>OZ244625.1:0-5780619 GCA_965218555.1 Bryobacterales bacterium | reverse complement strand
ATTCCCGCCGACCGAGGGGCCTGGGTGCCGAACGTTCACCAATGTGCCGGGATTCGTGATCAAGCGGATCGGCCGATAGCACCCGGAGTTCACGGGGATGTCCTTGTTGGTCACATGAAGCACGGCACTGTAGGTCGCCGCCGCCGTGACGACGAACGTTGCGTTGACGGGGCCCGACGCCTGCGGATCGGAGTCCGTCCAGTCCGCAATGATCTCGTCATCCTTGACAATCAGTTTCAGCCGCATCCATACGGGCTGGTCTGTGACGCCGTCGTCCTCCATGCAATCCTGGAAGTGATACACGCCGTTGGGGATCTCCTGGATCTCCGACCGCATCCATCGCTCCGAATAGTCCAGCAACTGGTCTCCGGACGAGGCGAATAGCTCCGCACCATACCGCTCGAGCAATTCATGCATCCGCGTTTCCGCGATGTTGAGTGAGCCGATCATGGCGTGCAGGTCGCCCCAACTGGTCTTCGGCGTACGGTGATTCGTCAGGATGATCCTCCAGACATCCTTGACATACTCACCCCGCTGCATGATCTTGACAGGCGGCAATCTCAGCCCTTCCTGGTAGACCTCGGTCGCGTCGGAGGCGAAAGAACCTGGCGCCATTCCGCCGATCTCGCCGATGTGGGCGATGTTGCCGACAAAGCATTGCAGTTCGCCTCCGTGGAACACCGGCTTGAGCACCATGTGCTCCGGCATATGGCACTGGCCGCGGTATGGATCATTGTGAATGACGACATCGCCGGGCTCGAAGGAATCGAGACCGAGCTCTTCGATCGTCCATTTGACGGCGTATTGCGCCGAGCCGAGCATCGTGGGGCAGAACTCGGCCTGTCCAATCATCTCCGCGCGCGTGTTGAAGATGACGCACGAAAAATCAAGCCCTTCGTTGAAGATCGGTGAGTAGCTTGTGCGCATCATCGCCGTGCCCATCTCGCGGCAGGCGTTGATGAGTGCGTTGTTGATGACGCTCAGCGTAACGTTGTCGATCTTCTCCATAGGCTGTTCTCCCCAGGCTAGACGTCCATCGTGATCACTCCATGGTCGTCGACACGGAGACGATCGCCAGGGTGTGCGAGGATCATCGAATCCGCTTCTTCCACCAGAGCCGGGCCTTCCCATGCAAAACCCGCTCGCAAGTCTTCGCGGCGATAGACGGGACAAGCCACGAAACCCTGTTCCTTGAAGTAGACCTGGCGTGTTTCTCTGGGCCGGGGTTCGCCGCTGGGCGCCACCGCCTTGAGCTGCGGATTGGCGGTGCGGCCCACTATTTTCACGTTGAACCGAATCAACTCGATTACTTCGTAACCGATCGAATAACCATAGAAGCGTTCATGAAGCCGGTGGAATTCCTCGAAAGCCTCGTCCAGGCTCCCTGCGGTGATCTCGCCGTCCTTGACCTTGACGTCGTGCTCGTAGTTCTGACCCGCGTAACGCATGCTGATCGTGCGTTCCACTTCGGGGTCTCCGGAGAATCCTTCGGTGTGAATCTCTCGGACAGCTTCGGCGACCAGTTCGTCGAAGTGCTTCCTGACAACACCCACGTCAACACTGTCAGAACGAAAATGCTTGCTCCACACCTTGTCGACCTGAAAATCGGCGATCAATGATCCGAACGCCGAACACAAGCCCGGGTAGAGCGGCACCACGATCCGTTTCATCCCAACCCGCCCGATGATGCCGCTCGCGTGAAGCGGGCCGGCGCCCCCGAAAGCCACCAACGTGAAATCCCTCGCGTCCAGCCCCCGGTCGATCGAGACGACGCGGATCGCGTTCGCCATGTTTTCGTTCGCCATCTCAATGACGGCTTGCGCCGTTTCCTCGACGGCCATGCCGAGCGTCGCGCCAAGCTCGGCTAGTCTCTGATGTGCCTTGTTGGTGTTCAGCTTCATTTTTCCCGCGAGGAAGTAGTTCGGGTTGAGCCGGCCCAGCACGAGATTCGCGTCGGTGACTGTTACGTCCTTTCCGCACTGGTCGTAGCAAACGGGTCCGGGGTCGGCGCCGGTGCTTTGCGGGCCGACGCGCAGGAAGCCTCCTTTGTCGATCCAGGCGATGCTTCCGCCGCCGGCGCCGATTGTCGTGAGATCGACGAACGGCGCCGCGACCGGGAGCCCCCACTCGATCTGGTAGTCCGTGTTGTACGCAATCTGCCCCTTCCGCACGACTCCGACGTCGCAACTCGTGCCGCCCATGTCGAGCGTGACGAGGTCCTGGTGACGGGCCAACTCCCCGAAAAAGCGCCCCCCGATGATCCCGCCGCTCAATCCCGACAAGACCACGCCAACGGGCTCGTTTTCGGCAACCTCCGCCGTGGCGCGGCCGCCGTTCGACTTCATCACCGCCCAGGGACACGAGATGCCCATGCTCTCGAAGCTCTTGCGAACACTGCCGACATAGCGCTGTAGCGTCGGCTTGACAAAGGCATCCGCGAGGACCGTGCTCCCGCGCTCGTACTCCCTCCAGATCGGAGCCACTTGGTAGGAGAGCGACACGGGAAGGTCTGGAAAGCGCCCTGCCAGATACTCCTGAATGCGTCGCTCATGCCTTGGGTTCAAGTGAGAGAACAGGAGGCACACAGCGACGGCAGTGTTGTGACGGTCTGTTCCGTTCAGACGCTCCTCAATCCGTTCCGATAGCCTGCCCAACTCCTGGTCGGTCAAGGCAACGAGCACTTCGCCCTTGTGGTTGACGCGCTCATCGACTTCGAGACAGTCGATCCGTTCGACCAGAGGCTTCGGCTTGGTCCACTCGAGGGAATAGTGGTAGCGCCGATTGATGCGCTGAATGAAGGGAACGTCGCGAAACCCCTTCGTGGTCACGAACAGAATACGCGCGCCCTCGCGTTGTAGCAGCGCGTTCGTGGCGACGGTGGTTCCGAGGATCAACGACGAGAAAGCTTCGGGGGGGATTTGCGATTCACGGATCACGCCGATCAGCGCTTCCTCCGGATGGTGCGGGGAGGATGGCCATTTGGCAACCACCAGCTCGCCGGTCGCTTCGTCCAGCGCAACGAGATCGGTAAACGTACCGCCCGTGTCGATGCCGCATCGAAACTGTGTGTGGCGGCTCATCACTGGCTTGGAAAGATCTGCCGTTGCGTCCGTTTGGCTCCGAGGGGCTGGAGACGCTTCAGCGAGCGGTCCGTGGGAAGAAACAAATATTATACGCGCGGCTTCACCTGTATGACGGATGCAAGTTCGAGGCCCGCTCGCTCGCAGCCTGCAACATTACGGTCGTCAAAGAGCGGCGTTCAACACGCTTTCCTCGGTGGCCTCGTCGGCACTTAACCGTGCAACGATGCGGCCTTTCTTCATCACCAGCAGGCGCGTGCTCATCGCAAGGAGTTCGGGAATCTCGGAAGACACAAGCAGGATGGCTGCATCGCCTCGTGCAAGATTGGCGATGATGCGGTAGATCTCGCTCTTGGCCCCGACATCGATGCCGGCAGTCGGTTCGTCAAGCAGGAAGATTCGCGCCGGCGTGCTGAGCCATTTCGCCAGAGCAACCTTCTGTTGGTTCCCGCCGCTCAGGCTACTGACCGGCTGTCGGCGCCCGGCCGCCCGCACATCCGTCTTGAGCATCATCTCGGCGACGAACTTGGCTTCGCTTCGCAGCTCGAGGATGCCCCGCTTGGCGAACCGCCTGATCACCGCCAGTGTGATGTTCTCACCCACGCTGCGGCACGCCACCACACCCTCCCCGTGTCGGTCTTCTGACAAGTACGCGACCCCTTGTGCGAGAGCCTCCCGCGGAGATGTGATCCGCACTTCTTTCCTGTTGACCAGAATGCGCCCGGCTTCTATAGGGTCCGAACCGATGATCGACTTGCAAACCTCGGTCCGCCCCGAGCCGACCAGTCCGGCCAGCCCGACGATTTCGCCCGCATGCAAGGTGAAGCTGACATCTTTGAAGGCGCCGGTACGCGTCAGATGCTCCACCCGCAAGAGTTGTCGGCCCTTCTCAGCCGGCTTGTCAGGGAACTGCTCCGTCCACTGCCGGCCCACCATCTTGCCGACGAGGAATGTTCGATCCACCTGCTCGTCCAGTTCGTAGACGCCCACCAGCCGCCCATCGCGGAGCACGCTCACGCGATCCGCGATCGCAAAGATATCGTCCAGGCGGTGGGAGATGTAGAAAACCGTCTTACCATCGGACCTCAGAGCCCTAATGATCCTGAAGAGTGTTTCCATCTCCCCTGGACCCAGCACAGCCGACGGTTCATCCATGATGAGGACCTTGGCCGAGATCGAGAGAGCACGGGCAATCTCGGTGACCCGCCGCTCGCCGGCGCCGATCTCCTTGATCGGACGGCCGGGATCGAGGTCGAAATCGAGATACTTCAAAAGCGCCTGCGCCTCAGCGAAAAGCCGCTTCCAATCGACGAGACCCCACGAGTTGCGGGGCTCGCGGCCGAGAAAGATGTTCTCGGCCACCGTCAGTTCGGGGACTAACGTGAACTGTTGATGGACCGCCGAAACGCCCGATTCCATTGCTTGGAGCGGATTGTCGAACTGCACCGGGCGACCGTCGAGATACAGCGAACCGCGGTCAGGCCGGAGCGCCCCGCCAATGATTTTCATCAGCGTGGACTTGCCCGCGCCGTTTTCTCCCAGGACGGCATGCACTTCCCCGGCGTTGGCGAAGAAGTTCACGCGATCGAGCGCTCGTGTTCCGCCGAAATCCTTGACAATGTCTCGGGCCTCCAGCACGGGAGGTAACGGTTGCGATGCTCGCGTCAAACGCGACCAGTCTACCAATCGCACCGCACACACCTGCGTGACCTCTATCCACACTTGGAGCAGGCACCGTCAAGTGCGGGGATGTGTAGGAAGATCAGGGCCGGGCTTCACTGACGCGCCTGGTCCCTTGCCGCGAGAGCCTTGTTGAGATTCCGTACCGCTTCGTCGTAGGCAGAGTCAAGCTGAACGGCTCGAGAAAAAAACTCAATCGCCCCATCCAGGTCGCCTTTTGATCCGATGACACTGCCGAGATTGTTGTAAGCCTCCGCGTAGTCCGGCTTGATCTTGATCGCTTGCCGATAGTGCTGAGCAGCTTCTTGACTCTGCCCTTGAGAAGCCAGAACGTTACCCAGGTTGTTGTGCGCCACCGCCGACTCCGGATTTAACGCCAAGGCTACCCGAAAGTGGCGCATCGCTTCGGTGAAGCGGCCGAGCGAAACCATCGTATTCCCAAGGTTGATGTGGGCGTCACCATAGTCGGGTTTTGCTTGTAAAGCCCTTTGAAAATGAGGGATTGCCTCACCGGGTCTGCCTTGGGCGTCGAGTAGGGTTGCCAGGTTGAATTGTGCATAGGGAAAGCCGGGCTCGATTCGCACCGCCGTGCGGAAGTGCGGTAGAGCCTTTTGCGGGTGTCCGAGACGCAGATAAGCGTCTCCGAGGCTATTGTGGATCTTGTATTCGGCGGGCTGGATCGTGAGTCGTTTCTCGTATCCCTCGATGTCACCGATGAGTGCTTTGCGGGCCGTATCTCTCAGCAGCAACGTCAAGTCTGTTCTTTTGCGAGGAACGATCTGAAACCAGAGGTCGCCCATTTCTTCGAATGTTTGCCAGCCATATAACATGCGTCGGGGCGGGGAAGAAGGGTTCTGGGGATTATCTGCAGAATTGTCATAGCTGAAGCGCATCCGGATCATGCTTCCTTTGGGCAAGATAACCGGATCTTTATAGCGATATTCATCCTGCCAATTAAAGTCCCACTGCTTGATCTTGAGCAACCATTTCTTGGTGTCATCCGGCAGAATGGCATAGGAGGTCATTTCTTTACCGAGGTAGTGAGCATGGGGATAGACATTGAGGATGTCGACGCCTACAGGAAGGACGTATTGATCCTCGACAACGTAGTTCCTCTCGCCCGGTGGAATATCCATCGTCGTCGATCCCATCCTGAGGATGCTCGCCCTCCTATCAGGAGGCTGATCGGTAAAAAAGAGACCGATCGAAGCCCGTATGGTTTCGGGTTTGCCGGTGGGCAGCATGTGCATCTCGAGGACAAAGTCGACTCCTTCCTCCAGCGTCCACGCCATGTCGGCAGGCCGCAGTACCGGCTGCTTGCCGGGCGTCCAGCCCAGCCAATGCCCCTCCGGATCGAAGATCTCGCTTGCTCCCAGTAGCATGCTGCCGGAAAAGCCCGGTTCGGGGTCCTGCTCGTCACGGCGTCGGGAGTGGCCCGTTCGGTCGAGCGAAATCCGCGCGTGATGAACGATGCGGGCGTTGCCGGGCCGGAATTCCAGGCCGCGAACGTAACGAGTAGCCGGAATCGAGAGAGGAATGGTGAAGTTACGAAAGACGTCCTGTCCCTCAGCCGGAAGTGTGAAGGGCTCCGGCATTGACAGCACAAGGTCGGGTTCGCCGAGTTGCCAGCCTTCGACCCATGCGGGCAAGGGAGGCAGATCTTGCGGGTCTCCTTCAGACTTGCCCTGCTCGATCCAGCTCGAGACCAGTGAGACCTGCTCCTGGGTAAGTCTTCGTTCTTCTGCGAAATCCCCATGGCCGGGTTCCGGAAGCCACGGAGGCATGTAGCCACTCTCGGTGACGGCTATGATCAACTCTGCACGTCTCTTTACGTCGTCATAGGTGAGCAAGGGGAAGGGGCCGGCTTCACCCGGCCGATGGCAACCGGAACAATTCTCGAAAATGACGGGGGCGACGTGTTTGTTGAATGTTATCGGTTCACGGGACGGAGACCGTGTTTCCGGCGAAGCTGGTGGGCCGCCGCAGCTCAGCGGAGTTATCGCCAAAAGCAGTACAGACATCACGACAGCCGTGAAGGAGCTGAGGTGCATGGCTGACCGGGTTACATCATTGGAAACGGCGCGAGGGCGGCAGTCAAGAAATTTGATGAAGTCGCCAGCCTCGTTGAGGATGCTAGAAAGCGTAACATTATTGGATACATCTTTATGATGCATGTCTGATCCCCATTCAGATAGCGCCCATCTACCTGAAAGCTATAAGAAAAGTGAGGATACGGAGATGGAAGCGATACGCCGGATGGCGCATACGCGCCCGGGGAGCCATGCTGCCTGAAGCCAAGCGACTAGCAGGGATGGGTGTTGCATTGTCGGGTTGTCGGTGAGGCACGATGACGGTCGCCCTGGACAAGGGGTGCGAAGCGCACGAGGGCTTGACCTGCAAGCCTCCTCAAAGATAGACTAAACCCTGTAGAGGCGTGACCCACCCTATTCGAGGTTGGCTCGCATGAGCGAACAAGCGTCATCGAGGGCTAAGGGCAAAGGACGGCGTCCTGGCGAGTCCCCCCGCTGCCGCCCCGGTGCGGCTCGTGGTTCCTGGACTCTTGCTTGCGTGAGCAGCCCTTCCGACCGGCCGATGCTCGAAGCCGAACCTCTCAGGATCGCCATTCTCCAAATTCAAAGCTCCATTGTCGTCGTTGCTGTATCAAGCCCCGGCTGAGGGCTTCTGACAAGAATCAGAGGCCACCAACCGGGGCGAGACACACCGGTCGGTGGCCTTTTTTGTATTCAGGACTATTTGCGAGGGCCCGCAGTTGTCGGGCGGAGACGGCGATCTGTCGCCGGGAACAAACACGATCGAATGAATTAACCGAGAAGTCAGGCCGAAACAGGGGTTAAGAAAAAGCCATGTCCGCGTTGATGTCAGGTTCCCAAATCTTGCTTGAAAGCCTTGTGCGCGAAGGCGCCGAGATGATATTCGGGTATCCAGGCGGCGTGACGCTGCCGATTTACGATGTCCTCTATGATCACCCGATACGGCACGTACTCGTAAGGCATGAAGAGAACGCATCTTTCGCTGCCGAAGGCTACGCACGATCTACCGGCAGGGTTGGTGTTTGTATGGCGACCTCCGGCCCCGGCGCCACGAACCTCACCACCGGTCTCGTCGACGCCCTCATGGATTCCATCCCGATCGTTGCCATCACCGGCCAGGTGCCTGAGCACTTGATCGGGCGCGATGCGTTCCAGGAGGCCGATACCTTCGGCATCACGCGCGCCGCCACCAAGCACAACTACCTCGTCAAGCAAATCGACGAGATCCCCCAGGTCATCCACGAGGCGTTTCACGTAGCCAGCACGGGCCGCCCGGGACCGGTGCTCGTCGACATCACCAAGAATGTCCTGCAAGGCAAGAGCACCTATCATCCCGCCGGGACATTGCGGTCGCTGCGAGGATTCCACGTTCGGCTCGATCCCGACAATGAGGAAGTCGAAGCCGCCCTGCAATTCCTATGGGCGGCGGAGCGGCCCTATATCTATGCCGGCGGCGGCGTGATCTCGTCGGCAGCGTCCGAAGAACTGCGCGAGTTCGCCGAGCTGCTCGAAGCTCCTCTGGCCCACACCGTCATGGGTCTGGGCGCCCTGCCGAGCGACCATCCGAACTTCATCAGCATGTTGGGTATGCACGGCAGCTATGCCGCCAACATGGGCATCACGGAAACCGACGCGCTGATCGGGCTCGGTGTGCGGTTCGACGATCGCGTGACGGGGCGTCTCGATGCCTTTGCTCCCAACGCGCGTGTGCTGCACGTCGATATCGACCCGGCGGAAATCAACAAGAACCGCCGCGCCGATTTGGGCATCGTCGGCGACGTCAAACAAGTTCTGCAAAAGTTAAACACTCGCTTGCGCGAGACGAAGAAGTCCCTCGGAACCCACAATCGCGTGAAGCGGGCGGAGTGGCGCGTGCGGATCAACGGCTGGAAGCGCGAGCATCCTTTCGCTGCAGTCTACGACGACAACGAAATCAAGCCGCAGTACCTCATGAAGAAGCTCGATGAAGCTTCTGGCGGCGAGGCGATCGTCTCGGTGGATGTCGGCCAACACCAGATGTGGGCCGCACAGTACATCCGCTTCAACCGCCCGCGGCTGTGGGTCAATTCCGGGGGTCTCGGCGCGATGGGCTTCGGTCTTCCCGCCGCGATGGGCGCCAAGTTCGGTAACCCCGGCAAGCTCGTGATGGCCGTTGTCGGCGACGGCGGTTTTATGATGAGTCTCCCGGAACTCGCCACCATCGCCAGCAACAAGCTGCCGGTCAAGATCATCGTCATGAACAATGGTTGGCTCGGCATGGTCCGCCAGTGGCAGGAACTTTTCTATAACGGCCGCTATTCCGAGGTGGCCATGGATGCTTTCCCGAACTGCGAGCTGCTCGCGGCCGCCTTCGGCATCAAAGGCCGCTCGGTCGATAACCCCGACGAACTCGAGACCGGGCTCGCCGATGCGCTCGCTGAACCGGGTCCCTTCCTGCTCAATGTGAATGTCACAAGGGAAGAGAACGTCTACCCGATGGTGCCCGCCGGCGGTGCCGTCAACGAAATGATTCTGGGACCGCCCAAGCCGGTCGCCGTGGGAGACTGATCATGCAACAGCTCATCTCACTGCTCGTGGAGAACAAACCCGGCGCCCTCATGCGCGTTGCCGGCGTGTTGACGTCCCGTGGCTACAACATCGACAGTTTGACGGTCGCGAAGACTCTCGATCCCACACTCTCGAACATGACCATCGTCGTCAACGTAGAGTCAGCGACGCACGACGAGGAGCTTCTCATCAAACAGATCAAGCGATTGGTGGACGTTGTCGAAGTCATCGATCTCACCAATTCCCAGGCTGTCACTCGCGAGCTCGCACTCATCAAGGTCCAGGTCTCTCCTGACATGCGCCCAGCGCTTCTCAAAGAGGCTGATATCTTCCGGGCCCGCGTCGTCGACGCCGCCGCCACATCGTACACCCTCGAAGTCACCGGCGCCGGCGAAAAGCTCGACGCGTTGATCGGACTCTTGCACAACTACGGCGAAGTCCAAATGATCCGCTCCGGTGCCATGGCCATGGGACGGTCGCCCAAAGTCGATCATCGCGAAGCCTTCGCCGAGGCTTCCCGCGTGTCGGATAAAGTTCGCGAAACGGTCAAGATATAGCCTCTTTGCGCTCAATCTCAAACCTCCAGAGGAAACCAATCAAGATGGCAACGATCTACTACGAAAAAGATGGCAGCCTCGATCCGCTGCTCGACAAAACGGTGGCGATCATCGGCTACGGCAGCCAGGGACACGCCCACGCACTGAACTTGAAGGATAGCGGCATCAATGTTGTCGTCGGCCTTTACGAAGGAAGCAAGTCCTGGCCGCAGGCCGAAGCCGCCGGCCTCAAGGTCATGACCACTGCCGACGCCTCCAAGGCTGCCGAAGCCGTTATGATTCTTGTATCCGACCACATTCAGGGCGATCTCTACCGCAACGAAGTCGCCCCCAATCTCAGCGACGGCGACACCGTCATGTTCGCCCACGGCTTCAATATCCACTTCAAGGAAATCGAGCCCGGCCCGAACCTCGATGTTTCCATGATTGCGCCCAAGGCCCCAGGTCATCGCGTCCGCGAGCTGTTTACCGAGGGCGTCGGTGTCCCTGGTCTTCTAGCGATTCATCAGGACGCCACCGGCAAGGCCAAAGAGAACGGCCTCGCCTACGCCTTGGCGCTCGGTTGCCTCAAAGCCGGCGTCATCGAGACGACCTTCAAGGAAGAGACGGAAAGCGATCTCTTTGGTGAGCAGTCTGTCCTCTGCGGCGGCTGCTCCGAGTTGATTCGCGCCGGTTTCGAGACGCTCGTCGAAGCCGGGTACGCGCCGGAGATCGCCTACTTCGAGTGTCTGCATGAGTTGAAGCTGATCGTCGACCTGATACAGGAAGGCGGCCTCAACTACATGCGGTATTCCGTCAGCGACACCGCTGAGTACGGCGACTACACGTCGGGTCCCCGCGTCATCGATGCCCATGTGCGGGAGACCATGAAGAGCATTCTGGCCGATGTGCAGTCCGGCAAGTTCGCCAAGCAGTGGATGGATGAAAACCGCGCCGGCCGCCAGAAGTTTCTTGCCATGCGCAAGGTGCAACAGACCCAGCCGATCGAAGAGGTGGGCGGACATCTGCGCGAGATGATGAGCTTTTTGAAGAGGAAAAAAGAGGCGCCTCAAAGCTAAGGGGCTGTAAAAAAAGAAGACCGCGCCAGACGCCGCCTATCTGAGTTGTTGGCTCGCAGGCTTTGCAGGCGGCTCAGAGCGGACTGCCCTCGATTATTGATCTCCCATGCTTCTCTCGGTGACTGTCACTTTTTTCCCCGCAACTGCCACGTTGACATCCAGGTGCCCGTTCTTGCGTGAAATAAGGGTTGACCGTCACCGAGGCACTTCCGCCGTCCCAAAAACCCGATCCAGAGCAAGACTATGAGAATCTTCACCTACGACACCACGCTGCGTGACGGCGCTCAGGGAGAAAACGTCTCCTTCTCAGTCGACGACAAGTTGATGATTGCCGAGAAACTCGACGAGCTCGGGATCGACTATGTCGAGGGCGGCTGGCCGGGTTCGAACCCTCGCGACAAGGACTTCTTCGCGCGCGCCCGCGGTCTGAAGTTCAAGCACGCCCGCCTGACCGCCTTCGGCTCGACGCGCTACCCGCGCAACACTGTCCAGGCGGACCCCAACGTCAACGCGCTCCTGGAAGCTGAAACCCCCGTCGTCACGATCTTTGGCAAGAGCTGGCGTCTGCACACCGAGCGCGCCCTCGGCGTGACCGAAGAGCAGAACCTGGCCATGATCTCCGAGACTGTCGGACACATCAAAAAACAGGGAAGGGAAGTCATCTTCGACGCCGAGCACTTCTTCGACGGTTACGGAGCGAGCGCCGACTTCGCGCTGCGCACCCTCGAAGCCGCCCGAGAAGCAAGCGCCGACGTTCTGGTCTTGTGTGACACAAATGGCGGCACGGTCACGAACCGGCTCGGCGAGATATTCGCCGAGGTTCGCAAGCGGTTCGACGGCGTCATCGGCATACACACCCACAACGACTCCGAGTTGGCCGTTGCTAACGCCATCACGGCAGTCGAGTTGGGTGCGACGCACGTACAGGGGACAACCAACGGCTACGGCGAGCGCTGTGGCAATGCCAACCTGTGTTCGATTATCCCGGTGCTCGAGTTGAAACTCGGCCACACCACCGTCGGCCGCGATCAGTTGAAGCACCTCACCGCCACGGCGAACTTCGTCAGCGAGACCGCCAACCTGTCACTGCCCAACGACCGCGCCTTCGTTGGCCGCAGCGCCTTCGCCCATAAGGGCGGCATCCACGTCAGCGCGGTCCTCAAAGAAGTCTCCACCTACGAGCATATCGAGCCCGAGACCGTCGGCAACCAGCGCCGCGTCCTCGTGAGCGACCTTTCCGGGCGCAGCAACATCACGTACAAGCTCACCGAGAAGGGGCTCGACAAGCGATTGGACGCCGCCGCCCTCCGCCAACTGCTCGATCGCATCAAGCATCTCGAGTTCGAGGGCTACGAGCTCGAGTCCGCCGAGGGTACCTTCGAATTGCTCGTTCGCGAAGTCCTGCAGCCCGATCATTTCTTCTTCGAGCTTGAGAGGATGCGCGTCACCGACGAGCGTGAAGGAACTCGCCGCACGAAGTGCCACGTTGAGATGAGCGTCAAAACCCGAGACGGCGTCTGCTCGGCGGAAGTCTCCGCGTCCGGCCCCTTCGACGCTATGGCCCAGTGCCTGCGCAAATGCCTCTCGCACAGCTATCCCGCCGTTGCCGACATTCGTCTCGTCGACTACAAAGTCCGCGTCCTCGAACCCAATCGCGGCACTGCCGCCAAGGTGCGCGTTCTCATCGAGTGGAGCGACCACAAGCGCAACTGGACCACCGTCGGCGTCTCCGACGATGTCCTCGAAGCCAGTTGGAATGCCCTCGTCGATTCCATCCGTCTTGAGCTGCTCCGCCTCGCCGAAACCGACAAGTCCCTCAGCGAAGCCGTAGCCGATTACTCCTGGGGCGTCTAGCCTCGGATCGTCCCGAGGGCACTCTCGTGCCGCCCTTCACGCCGTGGAGCGGACTTTGAGATCCGCGGCCTTCCTGCGCCCCGCTCCATCGGCTGCGGCCCGCCGAAACCCGAAACCGTGCCGCTCGGGAACTTCTAGCGTGAGGTGAAGCGCTGTACGCGGAGAGTAACGATCTCGGCGGCGTAGACACTGCCGTGCGGGCCGACCGCCAAGTGATGGACGACGTCGAATCGGCCGGGGACGCGGCCGTGGCGGCCGATGGCGCCGAGGATTTTGCCGCTGTCCGGGTCGAGCTTGAGCAGCCGGTCGTTGTACCCGTCTGCCATGAACAGAAAGCCGTCTTCGCTCATCGCGAATCCGAACGGCGCCCCGACATGCTTCCACTGTTCAAGGAATTTGCCGTCGGCATCGAAAATCTGGATCCGGAAGTTCTCGCGATCGGCGACATAGACGCGGCCGGCCTTGTCGGTGATGATCCCGTGAGGGGTATTGAACTCGCCCTTATCGACGCCTTTCTTGCCCCACTCGCCGAGGTAATCGCCGTCCTTGCTGTATTTAACAACACGCGAGTTACCGTAGCCGTCGGCTATATACACGTCGCCGTTGGCACCGAAAGCCACGTCGGTGGGCCGATTGAAGCGCTCTTTGGCGAGGTCGGGCTGCCCGCGTCGGCCCAACACCATCAGCACCCGGCCCTGGGGGCTGAGCTTAACGACGATGTGAGACCCGGAATCGGCCGCCCAGAGGTTGCCTTCGGTGTCGATGCGCAGCCCGTGCGGCGAATCGAACAGGCCCTTGCCGAAGGAACGCAGCAGCTTACCCTCACGGCTGAAAACCATGATCGGCTCCTCGCCGCGATGGAAGATATAGATGTTGCCGTCATCATCGACGGCCGCAGCGGAGACCTCAGCAAAGTGCGTTCCAGGGGGGAGACTCGGCCAGTCGGCATCGATCCGGTATCCCAGGTCTGGCGCCTCTGCGGCCGCCAATGCCGCCAGCAGGCCCAGCGTCCCAACAATCAGCCCAAGAAACCATCGCATTCGCATACCCCCAGGGGATCGAGTCCCCGAGGACATGCTATCGCGCGCCAGCCGGAGCGGCAACCATTCCTGTTGAGAACGGCGGTTGGCGGAGGCTGCTCCCCAGGTGAAATCCGGGCCGGACCACCTGCAGCTTAGATGTGTTTCACCCCGCGAATGGTCTTGCCCGCCTCGTCGTAGGAATGGCGCCGGGCCGACCAGTGGGCGGTCCCATACTCTCCCAGGTCCACTTCACCTGACATCGTGTCTCCGCTGACCTTGCCCATGAATGCAAAGTGGATGCCCGCTCCCTCCAACGGTTGAGCGCTGCGGAACTGGATTTCAGCACCCTCGATCCAACCCTTCAGGTCGCCTTGCGTGGTTTCTCCGATGTGTGTGCCGAGCAAGCTTCCGCCGTCTTGTTCGAACACGAAGCGATGCTTCGCCGTAATGCGGACGAAAAGCATCTCGACATTCCACTGGCCGCTGACGTCGGTCTCCGGACCGACTGCCTTCGAATTCGGCAACCCCATACGTGGGCTGGAAAGGGCGCGATGAATCTCGGCGGCCACGATACCCGCTTCGCTGGGTTGTAGCTGCCAGGGCATAACGGTGACGGAACTATCGACAGGGTGGCGGCGGTCGCCCGTGCTCGAAGCCAACACGATCCGCGGGTCACCGTCGTAGAGTTGTTTGTAAAGCTCATCGCCGGAGATCCCCATCTTCCTGCCATCCCAGTGGATTGCCAGTTGGGGAGACCGATTCGAGAGCCCTCGAGGCTGGAGGACCTCGGTGGTGACGCCGGGAACGTCCTTGACTTTAGTCGCAATCTCGTCGAGCCAACTCTCCCAGGTCTTCCACTCGGCCTCGTGGTCACGGCGCACCCACATTTCGACGGCGGCGAGCAGCCCAATGATGTCCTCCTTGGCTACTTTCATGGGCCGCCCGAAGGCGTGGTGCGGCGCGCTGTTGAGCCAGGCAGCCTGAATGAGGTCTTTGCGGCCGATCAGTAAGCCCGAACTCTGCGGGCCCAACAGCGCCTTGCCGCCGCTGTAGGCGACGAGATCGGCTCCCCGTTCCAGGTGAACGTTCGGAATCGTGAGAGCTTCTGCCGCGGCGTCCAGTAGAACGGGGACATCATATTCGTGGGCGATCGCCGCCACCTCCGTCAAACCGAGCGGCCCTTGATCCCTGGGCGAACCAACGACCATCGCCATCGCTGTCCGGTTATTGATCGCCATCCGCATCTCCTCTTCGTTGGTGACACTGATGATCTTCGAACCGACCATGCGAACCGACTGGTCATAGATATTGCGTGAGTAGCTCGGAACAATGACTTCGCTTTTGAGGCCGTCGAGGTTGGGCAGACGATGGATCTTTTCGGGGTCTCCACCGGCCAGGCAAGCAGCGGTGGCGTGCGCCATGGCAGCCGCGCAACCACTGGTGACGATCGCCGATTCGGTGCCCGTCAGTTCCGCGAGGCGCTTGCCGACCGCCTCCATCAACTCGTCGAGCTGCACGAAGTTCCGTGACGCCTGCTGCATCGCCTGGCGGCACTCGGGCAGCATGAGCGATCCACTGAGCATCGTGAACACGCCCTTTGCATTGATCACCGGTCTGACACCGATGGACTGATACATGTCACCGCCGAAGGACAAGGCCGGGGCAGCGCTTGAGTTGGGGACGCCGCCGGCTGCGGCAAGAGCGGCGCCGCTTCGAAGCAGCGTGCGACGGCTTAGGCTCTTGGTTTTGAAGGATGACAACTCTTTCGTTTGAGACATGAAGCAACCTCACTAAGATCCTGATAGGCGGTTACCAGACTACCCGTTGTTCAGAGCGAGCACAATGCTGCGCGCTGCCGACGATCAGCAAGTCCATCCCTAAAACGAGAGAAGGGACACGACGGACGAAGGATGGGGGGGATTCACGCTCACCTTCCGTCACCCCGACCTCTTGACGCCCGGTTTCGACACCCGAGCAAGAGAGAAGAAAAGCGATCGTCATTCAGCGCATGGCCTGACACCATGGCGGCAAAGAGATGGCTGTCGGAAGTCACCTTCGCCCGCGCTTAGCCCGCGTTGTCGCTCTCACGGCCGCCCGGCGTTACCGGGAGCAGGACTTTGAGTTGCTGGCGGGCAATGCGTGCCCAAGGGCTTGTCGAATCGAGTCGTAGATACTGCTGCCAGTGCTTGGCCGCTCGCATCGCATCGCCTCTTCTCTCGAAGACCAGGGCCAGATTGTAGTGGGCGTCCGCGTAGTCGGGCTGCAGCCGCAAAGCATGTTTGTAGTGATGGATCGCCTCATCGAAGCGGCCGAGCTCCTCGCAGACGTTTCCGAGGTTGAAGTGCGCCAGCGGATAGTCAGGTGACGAGCTGAGTGCTTGCCGATAGCAGCGCTCGGCCTGCTCCAACTCGCCACGGCGGTAGCTCAGGGTTGCGATATTCACCCACGACCCGGCCGCCTCGGGATTCAACGCCAGCGCATTTCGATAGGCCTCGATGGCCTCGTTGTCGTCGGCTCCCTGCTCCTCCAGATCAAGTCCACGGCGGAACCAGTATTCCGCTTCCTGCAGCCGGACCGACAGCGGCTTTCCCGCGGTGTAAGGGAGCATCTCAGCCGACAGCGGCGCCTCGAAATCGAGAAGCATCTGCCCGGTGAGCGCCTCCATCTTGCCGTTGGGCAGCTTGACGGTCACGCGGCGCCCTTCCGAACCAATCTTGAGCTGCAATAAAGGACGCTCGATGCCAGGCAACATGCGCGACAGCGACAACAGCGAGTTCCTGATGCGGTTCGCCGGGACGCGGTCCTGCCTGAGGCGCTGCAAAACCCTCAGCGCGATAAGATCCAAGAAACCAAACCGATGCGAGGATTCGTAAAGACCGTTGCGCTCAAACGAGCGCAAGCGGTTTTCCCGGATCTTGAGGATCCGTCTTACTTGAGACCGTGAGTAGGCCCCCGAGGGTGGCGCCGACCCCACGGGACAATTCTAACGCAGGTTGGATATTTTTGCACTCTTTGGGGTTGTCCCAGACGTCAACAAGTCCACGGATATCACGCAGACCGGTTGCCGGTCGGTCAGGCTTCCGGCAGCGGCAGCGGATTGGCTGTAGTGGCCGCTGCCGGCGGTGTGGGAGTCGCTGCGGAAGCCCCCCGAAGGACCTCGGAGAGAATGGCGGTTCGGTGTCGTTCGAGCGTGGCAAGAGAGCGGGGCCGGGGGCGCTTCCTCTTGCTGACGTATCGCGTCGTGACAATAGGCGCCGCCCCCAAAACCCCCGGCGACATGCCCAACATCCATGTCGACCAATCCACGTCAGAGTCTGCCTCTTATCGCATCGCAGGCCGGTGCTAGGCTGGTGAGGATGTCCGCGTCGTTCACTGCTGATGACGAGCGCTTCATGCGGGGTGCGCTCTCCGAAGCCCTCGAAGCAGAGCGCTCGGGAGAAGTTCCGGTGGGCGCTGTCGTCGTCAAGGAACGGGAGATCGTCGCAGCAGGAGCGAACCGGCCGATTGCAACCGGCGATCCGACGGCGCACGCCGAGATCCAGGCGCTGCGGGCAGCGGCGCGAATACTCGGCAACTACCGGCTACCGGACACGACGCTCTATGTCACGCTCGAACCCTGCGCGATGTGCGCCGGAGCGCTGGTCGCCGCGCGTATCTCGCGGCTCGTCTTTGCAACCCGTGATCTGCGCTTCGGGGCTGTCCGGAGCAAGTTCCGCTTGGCGGACTCAGGGCTGCTCAACCATCAGGTCGAGATTGCAGAAGGGCTGCTCGCCGACGAGTGCCTTCCCCTTCTGCAGCGATTCTTTCGGGGTCGCCGCTGAAGCGAACCCGTGCAAGACGGCCGAAGTGAGACTCGCACGGGCGTGGCCGGCCCAAATGATCCACGGGCGCCCAAAAGGGAGGCAATCCACTAGGATATGACCATGCTTAGAACGACAAGTTGGTTCCTCATCATCACCACAGGGCTCTGCTTCGGCCAGCAGCCCACTGCCAAAGAGATGCCCCAGGAGATGGTCTGGGTCAGCCGCCAGGGTGACATTCTCGAGAGGGTCGGCGCGGTCCAGAACTCCATCTTCTTCCCCGAGTTGTCGCCGGATGAGAAACACATCGCTGTTTCATCTCGCAACGGGGAGGTCAACGACCGCGACGTTTGGATCCACGAGATCGCCACGGGGCAGAAAGAGCGGATCACACAAGTCCGCGGCAACGACAACTTCCCGCTGTGGACGCCGGACGGCGGTTCGATTGTCTTCACGAGCAGCCGGGTCCCCCGATACGACCTTTTCCGCATCAAGATCCATCCGCTCGAAGCGCCGGTGCGCATCCTCGAAGCCGCGGGAACCTCGGAATACCCCCGCGATATTGCACCTAACGGCATGTTCGTGATCTACACCAAGCGCGAGGACGACGGCCGGACGCTCTGGAAGCTCGATCTGGAAAGCGGCTCGGTCTCGCCGTTCATTCCCAAGCAGCCTGGAGTTTGGGCCGATGGGGGCAAGTTCTCTCCTGACGGGACGTACTTCGCCTATTCGTCGAACGAGTCCGGTTTGTGGGAGGTGTACGTTTGCGAGACAGCAAACCCGGAGAAAAAGTGGAAGGTGTCACGCGAACTCGCCAGCGGCTGGACCGGCGGCGGCGGGCAGCCTCGCTGGCGCGGAGACGGCAAGGAGATTTTCTACATCATGGGCCAGGATACGATCGTTTCTGTCCCCATAGACATGGAGGGCGGTTTCAGCCACGGCGACGCCAAAAAGCTTTTCACATTCTCGAGTACGCGCGGCAACTTCCAGGACGAAGCCCCCTGGCTGCACAAGTACGATGTCACTTCGGACGGGCAACGTTTTATCTTCGTCCGGCGCGTGAACCGACCCTAGCCCTGGTTCTACCTGATCCCCATCCTCTCGCGGAGAACGCCTGGCGGCCTGGCTATTCTCAATGTGGCCAAGGGCGGAGCCGCCGTTGCGACTGGGGTGAGGCTTCGGGGAGCGCGTTCACCGGGCCGTCGATGCTGCCGCTGACTTCGGTATGGGAATCAAGCTGTCTCGCTCACGTTGCATGGCTCGTTCTCCCACCATGTCCGAAAAAAGCGGACTCTGAGAAAGACCAATAGGCGAGCGCCGCAAGCGACCTCTGGCTTCGGGGACTCATCCGGGTCGGAGAGTTCGACTTCGAGATGCAGGCCGGTCCCGTTTTCAGCGGACGACATCCCACAGGCGTCTATTCCTGAGACAACCTCTCTCTACGACGATCTGAAGCCTCATATCATGATTGCAGGCTTAGCAAGGCCACAGATAGCCAGGGCACATGATATCGTCAGTGTCCGAACGAGCACCTGAAGGGTAGGGTGGGTGCCTGCAGCGAGTTGTTCGATCTCTCTCTTTGACTGTAATGTCAGCCTTCCGGACAGAAACCCGTCAGCCTCGCGGATGTTACGCCCCTTACCAGGCCGGCGGATGCCTCCCGGCGTATGATCCGGTTCAAATCAAAAATAGTATTGCGCATTCGATGTCGTTTCCCAGGGAGAAAGGCGGTGAGGCATTCATACGCCGCCGCCGTGCTTTCCTCGCCCAAAAGCTCGGGCTCTTTCTGGTAATGCTTTTGAGTGCTTGCTGGGCTGCATGGGCTGGTGACGCGTATCTGGCTTCGCGCCTGGTTGCCGAGGGATTGGACCTTGCGAGGCAGGGGCGGCTGACTGAAGCGGCGACAAAATTCCGGGCGGCAGCTCAGGCTGACCCGAACAATGTAAACGCCTACAACAACCTCGGCGTCATCCTGCGAAGACAGAAGGACTTTGAGGGCGCTGTGGAGGCCTTTCAAGCGGCTCTGCGGATCCGCTCGACAGAACCTCGCATTCATAGCAATCTGGCGACAGCCCTGCGCGGCTTAGGTCGGCTTGACGAGGCGGTGACGGCGATGAAAAACGCCGCTTCGATGGATCCGAACAACCCCACGATTCGCCGCAATCTCGGACTCTTGCTCTGGCAGACTGGAGACGAACAAGAGGCTGAGAAGGAATTGCGGGCCGCGGCGCAACTGGGTCCCGGCAGCGCCGAAGTGCATCGGATCTTGGCCTCGCTGTTGGCTGGAAGCCAACGCAGCCGGGAGGCTATGGAGGAGTACCGTGCGGCGCTACGTCTGGATCCCCGGCAGCCTTCTGTGCATTACGAGCTGGGCCAGCTGTATGAGGCCCAGGGTGACCTGGAGCACGCCGCACCGGAATACCGATCGGCAGCGGAGCTTGATGCAGACTATTTCGAAGCGTATCAGGCGCTCGGGAGCGCCTTGCTTCAGCTCGGTGACACGGCCGCCGCCGCGACAGCACTTGGCCGTGCCGTCGAACTGCAACCTTCCTCGGGCAAGTCTCGCCGTGATTTTGGCATAGCTTTGTACAGGCAAGGGAACCTTGAGCAAGCTGTCGCAGAATTACGCCGGGCGACGGAACTGCTGCCCGACGACAGCTCCAGTCATCACAACCTGGCGCGAGCACTCCGAAAAGCGGGGCGGACACAAGAGGCGGCAGTAGCGCTGAGCGCAACTCACCGACTGAATCAAAGGGCGAAAGATGCCATTCGCGCCAAGGGTTACAACAATGATGGTGTGGAGCTTCTGCAGCAGGGCCGGGTAGAAGAAGCGACGGTGAAACTTCAGTACGCCTTGCAGCTCAACCCTCAATACGCCGACGCCCATTACAATTTCGGCCGTGCACTTCTAGTGAGCAACAAGCTGGACAAAGCCATCTCGGAGTTCCGCCTAGCTCTGCGATTGAAGCCGGATGACGCCGATACCTACTATTATCTTGGGCGCGCACTGTTGGCCCAGGGTCAAACGGCGGCGGCTGTTGATGCTCTCGAAGCAGCAGTAGGGTTGAGGTCAAGTGACGCTGCGGCCCACAACGTGCTGGCCGTAGCGCTCGCCAAGACGAAGCGATTGCAGCGGGCGATCAACGAATTGCGCATCGCGCTTGGATTGGAACCGAACAATCCGTTATTCCGCGAGAATCTGGTTTGCCTGGAGCAGCGCCGCCCGGGCTGTGTTCTCACTCCTTAGCCGGTTCTTCCACAATGAGGATTTGATTGGCTTCCACGTCTTCCAGACGCTGGACGATACCGCTCGGCCAGGTGATCTCGATCACCTTGAGGGCGCGGTCTTTGCCTAAGCCGAAATGTACCCGCTTATCGCTCGCCGAAAGGTAACTTGCAGCGCTTGAGACCACCCGGTACTGTGTCAATCCCGACTCTCCGACGACCCGAACCCGGGTGCCGATTCCGTCCCGGTTACTGACCGAGCCCACGGTCGTGATCAAGATCCAGTTCCCCTCGCCGCCGCGGTTGTGCAGTAGAAGGGGCTGCCCATCGTTGATGTTCACGACCACATCGACAAAACCGTCGTTGTCGAAATCTCCGAATGCCGCTCCTCGCGCGGCCCGCGAAATCTCAAACACGGCGCCACAACGGTTAGAGACATCCTCGAATCGCACCTTTGCATTTCTCATCATCAAGAGTGGCTGCAAATAAGAGATCTGAGGCGAATCGATGGACACGGTATCCAACACGTGTCCTTGAGCCACGAAAAGGTCCTTCCAGCCGTCGTTGTCGTAGTCGATGAACTTCGTGCCCCACCCGCTGTAAGGCATGCTGATACCGGAAATGCCGGCCTGGTCGGAGGTGTCCTCCAGTTCGCCTTGTACATTTTCGAAGAGTACGTAGCCTTCCAGGGAGAGCGCATTCAGAAAGACATCCGGCCAGCCGTCATTCGTGTAGTCCTCAAAGTCGACTCCCATACCCGCGAACGCCCGGCCATCGCTGTTATATGCCAGGCCAACTTCCAGTGCGACCTCGTTGAACGTCCCGTCACCGTTATTGTGGTAAAGCTGTTGGGCAACCGAGTCGTTCGCGACGAGAATGTCGGGCCAGCCGTCTTGGTTGTAATCGTTAAACGTAACTCCTAACCCCTTGCCGGGATGGGCGGCGATTCCCGCTTGTTTGCTGACTTCTGCAAAAGTCCCATCGCCCTGGTTGTGGTAGAGCAGATGCGTCGCAGCCTCAAAAGTATTCGGATGGCAGTATCCCCTCTTCTTGACAACCTGTGGTCCGCACCAAGGGTTATTGTCGAAGTCCCAATCCAGGTAGCGGGCTACGAACAGATCGAGGTGGCCGTCGCGGTCGTAATCCAGGAAGGCTGCGCCGACCGACCAGCCGCCGCCCACCACTCCGGCGTGAGCGGTCGTATCCTTGAAAGAGCCATTTCCTTCGTTATGAAAAAGCAGGTTGCCGCCGAAATTAGTGACGAACAAGTCGGGTTTTCCGTCGTTGTCATAGTCACCTGTCGCGACGCCCATGCCATATCCTTTCCCTTGTAGGTTCGAACGATCTGTCACGTCGACAAACGTTCCATCTCCTGCATTCCGGTAAAGGCGATTCCACGAGCGCGGATAGGACTTGTCCGGCTCTTCCTCAGCAGGCATCGGGTCCTTCAGAGCCGCGCCATTCACGAAGAACAGATCCAAAAAACCGTCTTGGTTATAATCCAGCCACGCAACTCCGGCGCCCATCGTTTCAATGAGATACTTTTGTGGCGTGCTGGATGACTCGTGGCGGAATCGGATGCCGGCCTCTGCGGTTGCGTCTGAGAATGTCGGGCTTGGGAGAGGTTCCTCCGCCCTGGCCGGTTTCCGCTGAACCACTTCTGGAGCTGCGAGAAAGGCTGTGATCAACAAGGCGCTTACGAAAAGCTTTCTCATCCGCAGACAGCCTGATGCTGCAACGCCTGCATCGTCACGAGTTGCACGAAGGCTTCGTTTTGACCGGTTCGGCGCCGGTACGGTAAGCACGTCTCCACGAGTGTACGCCTGTGGCCTGTAGGGGGCAATGGAAAATGGCTGCCGGATGAGAGACGGCGGTCGTTGGCCGCGTCTCCGCTATAGTCGGGACTTCCAGGTCATCCTCAGATCCTTGACGGGCCTTCGGAGCCGTGCTGAAACTGCAAGTCGAGATCGCTGCTCTGCAACATCAGGGCACTGTTGCCGCTCTCTCCCGACTCTCTTTCGGCCGCCGCACTGTCTATAAGCCCCTCAAGTGTTCTCGCAGGCCATGTTTTCAAGGTAGAATCGGGACCGGCATGGTGGGCAGCGCCACGGTCAGCGGTTCTTATGCTTGCTCACCAATGCAGCACTGCGAGCACAGGCGGTGAAGAAAAAGAAAGGACGCAGGCCCCGTTCATCCCGCCCCGCCGCTTCTCCCGCGGGAATCGCTCCGGGTCCGACACCGGGCCCTTGGAAGAAAGGCCTGTTCGCCGCTATTACGACCCTGAGCTTTTTTCTTCTGCTTGAGCTACTGCTGGCGATCGTTGGCGTCAAACCTGTCCTATACGAACAAGACCCGTTTGTCGGCTTTGCCGCCAACATCCCTTTGTTTCAAGAGGAGATCGAGGCGGCGAGTGATTCCTATCTGGTCACTAACCCCAACAAACGAAGGTGGTTCAACCTCCAAAGATTCCCCAAGAGGAAGACGCCGGGCGCCTATCGCATTTTCAGCCTGGGCGGCTCGACCACCTACGGTCGCCCCTATGACGACAGCGCCTCGTTCAGCGGTTGGCTGCGCGAGCTGCTGGCGCCGGCGGACCCGAGCCGGACATGGGAGGTTATCAATGCCGGGGGCATCAGCTATGCCAGCTACCGCGTCGCGGTGGTCATGGAAGAGTTGATTCAATACGAACCAGATCTGTTCATCATTTATGTGGGTCACAACGAGTTCTTAGAGCGACGCACATACCGCACCTTATTCGAGGCGCCGAAACCGCTCACTACCGTCAGCGCGCTGGTATCCCGCACCCGAATTTATGCGGCCGGGAATAAAATCTTGACCTCCGTGTCGCGCAACCAGGACAACCCGGCGCCGGGAGCGGAACTGAAGAGCGAAGTGGATACGATGCTGGCGAACTCGGTCGGGCCGCAGGACTACACGCGTGATGACGCTTTTCGGGAGAAAGTTCTCGCACACTACCGATTCAACCTTAACCGGATGATCGACATGGCGCGGTCTGCCGGTGCAAAGGTCGTGCTGGTCATTCCGGCGTCCAACTTGAAAGACTGCTCCCCTTTCAAGAGCGAGCTTTCCACCGGATTGAGCGCCCAAGACATCGAACGCTTTGCAAGCTTGATGGCCCGCGCGAAAACCTTGCGGAAGCAAGTTCGGTTGGAACTCTCGCTGAGCGCCCTTGAACAGGCGCAAGCGATGGATGATCGATACGCCGACTTGCAGTATCAAAAGGGGCTCGTCCTTTATGACCTTGGAAGATATGCGGAAGCGAAGGAAGCTTTTCATCGAGCCGTGGATGAAGACATTTGCCCGCTGCGCGCCTTGACATCGATCCAGCAGATTATCCGAGAGACCGCGGCGCAGAGGGAAGCTCCCTTGCTCGATTTTGCCGCTGAGATCGAAGACCAGTCCGACCATGGCATTCCAGGGTCCGATCACTTTCTCGATCATGTGCATCTCGCAATCGCGGGCTACCGATTGCTGGCGCTCCGGCTGATCGACACCCTGGCGGAACGGGATGTGGTGCGGCTTGCGGAGTCCTGGAGTCCGGAAGCGATCGAAGAAGTGACGCGCACGGTGGAGGGAAAGCTTGATCAGCGAGCCCACGGCGCTGCTTTGCGGAACCTCGCGAAAGTGTTTGACTGGGCCGGAAAACTGGAAGAGGCCGAAAGGCTGGCCCGGAAGGCGGCGGAGCTCGTCGGCGAAGACGCCGCGACCCATCACCTGCTGGGCCGCAATGCAGAAGGACGCGGGCAATGGGAGGAAGCCATCCGGCATTATCGTCGGGCGCTGGACCTCGATCCTGCTCATGCGGAGGCCCGCAGCAGCCTGGGAATGGCCCTGGCGGTAGAAGGACAGAACGGCGAGGCCATTCGGCACTTCCGGGAAGCGCTTCGCATCCGTCCGGACCATCCCGGAACACTCAGCAACCTCGGTGCCGCTCTGATGGCCCAAGGCAAGGCGGAAGAAGCGATCCGTCATTATCGGCAGGCGTTACGGCTCGATCCCAGGTATGCCGAAGCCCACAACAACCTCGGCTTGGCCCTTGCGTCTATCGGCAGGCGGCATGAGGCGATGGGGCACTATCAAAAGGCCGTAGAGATCAACCCGGGTTACAGCGAAGGACGCAGTAACTTAGGCGCCATCCTCATCAAGGAAGGTTCGCTCGACGAAGCGATCCGTCATCTGAGAAAGGCTGTGCGCGTCGATCCCGACTATGCGAAAGCGCACAGTAATCTCGGGATCGCTCTCTCGTCCCAGGGTAGAGTGGACGAGGCGATTCACCACTATCGGGAGGCCTTGCGCGTCGGCCCTGACTCTGCGGAAGCGCACTATAATCTGGGAATCGCCCTCATGTCCAAGGGAGAGCATGAGACGGCGATTCGTCATTACCGTGAAGCCGTGCGGCTCCATCCTGACTATGTCGAGGCCCACGGCAATCTGGGTACTGCGCTTCTGTCCGCGGGCCGAGCGGCGCAAGCGCTGCGGCACCTGCGCCGCGCCGTAGACATCGACGCCGATTCAGGCCCGGCGCACTACAACCTCGGTGTGGCTCTGGCAATGATGGGACGAAGCGAAGAGGCCCTGGCGCATCTCCGGGAGGCAACCCGCCTGCAGCCCGACTGGCCGGCCCCTCTCCACCGGACGGCTTGGATTCTTGCTACGGACCGGACGGCCGACGTACGAGACGGGGGAGCGGCCCTGCGGCTTGCCAGGCGCGCGGTCGAACTGAGCGGGTACCGAGATCCAGCGGCGTTGGACGCCCTGGCAGCCGCCTGCGCCGAAGTGCGCGATTTCGAGAGCGCCGTAAAATTCGCCGAACGAGGTCTACGGCTGTACGCTGCCGGCGGCGCAGCCGAAAAAGCGGCCTCCCTTCGAGCGCGGCTTGCAGGCTACCGGCAAGCAGAACCCTACCGACAGGGGCTTTCGACCGTTGAGCCGCTTCGACAATAGCAGGTTCGACCTGGCTGCCGAGAGCCTCAATCGTGTGTAAACAAGACCCCGGCGGGACAGCTCAGTCCCGCCGCCGGGGCCCGTCAAGATAATACGACGCTCAGAAGAGCACTTTGAGCGCGATCTGGATGATACGCGGATCGCCCGCTCCTTCGATCTTGCCGAAACGACTGGTCTGGCGCTGGTTGTTCCTCGGATTGCGAAAGTTCGGCCGGTTGAAGGTATTGAAGAACTCGCCGCGCAACTGCAGCCGCACGCTCTCCCGGACCGGAATCATCTTCATGACCGCCATGTCGAGGCTGAAAAGCCCCGGCCCCCGTAACAGATTCCGCGCGGCGTTGCCGAACGTGCCCAACGCGTTCGGCATAAATGCAGCGGTGTTGAAGTATCTGGCCAACAATTCGTTCCGCAGCCGTCCGGTGTCGAGCTCCGCGGCCTGACCAGTCAGGTCGGCGTAGTCGCGGTTGATCCCGCTGAGAGAGTTGTCCCTCCCGGAGACGATCGAAAACGGCCGACCGCTCTGGAACGTCCAGATCCCCGAGTGTTGCCAGCCGCCCAAGATATGCCGCACGAAACCGCTGGTGTTGTTCAGCCGCGGCAAATCCCACACGTACGACGTCACGAAGCGGTGCGCCACATCGTGGTCAGACAGCCCCCGGTTCAGACGGCGGTTAAAAGGAACCGCCAGTGAGCCGGATTGCCCCGGTGTCGGGTCACCTGACTGCTCGTCGATCGACTTCGACCAGGTATAGTTCGCCTGCACCGACAGACTCGTCAACCGGCGCTCCACCTCAAGCTGCAGACCGTGGTAGCTCGTGGTTCCCTGCGAGCGCGCCGTCAGATTCTGTCCAAACTGCGTTAAGGGCCTGCGCTGCTGGGTATTGCCCACCGTCGACTCCCCGGGAGTGTATACGGCAAGGTTGGTGTCGACACTGTAGGGCACCCGCCGTCCCATGTTCCCGATATAACTGATGCGCGCCAACAGGTTCTGCAGCACCTCGCGCTCTACTGTGAGGTTCCAGATCTCCTGGTAGGCATTGCGAAAGTTGGGATCGAAGGTGCCCACCCGGCCCAATGGAGGGAAGAACTCCGCATCTTGTGGCGGAGTGAATGGCGCAAACGACGCGGGAAACGGGTTGGGCCGGTCGGCGTAAGGATCTTCAAACCTGGCCGCGTTCACCGTCACTTGGGGGCTGAATGGCGGACCGTTGACAAAACCGTTGTACAGCACCGTTTGTAACGGATTGAAGAACACGCCCAGGCCCCCACGGATCACCGTCTGCGAACCGCCGGGGCGCCAGGCGAAGCCAAAGCGAGGCGCAAGCGTCTTGTAGTGCGCGTTGAAACCGCCCTCGGGGCAACCCGGGTCCCCGGCACTCATATAGCCCTCCGGGGCGTTCGGAAAGCGTGTCGACTGCTGCCCCGGCCGGATGCACTGGACGCGCCCGATCTCGTCGGTGAACGGCAAGATGGGATCCCATCGTAACCCGAAGTTCAGGGTCAGGTTGGATGTGGCGCGCCAGCGGTCCTGGAAGAAGAACCCCATACGATAGCCTGTCAGGTCCTTGTATTCGCCTCCGCCTTGCTGGAAACGAAAGGAGTCGCCCAGCATGAAGTCCGCCATGGCATAGTCCGAAGCGCTTCCATTGAATGTGAAGATCCCCATCGTCCGAAAGTCATTCCGGATCGTGTTCTTGTGGCGCATCATCTCGCCCCCGAACTTCATCTCGTGGTTGCCGCGAATTAACGTTGCTTTGTCGGAGAAATGCTGATTGTTGTCGTCAATGATGAAGGGCCAGGTCGGCCGCACCCGGAAGAAGCCCCGAACGTCGATGTACATCCCCGCGGGTTTCTGGATCGCAATGTCCTTCACGCCGGCAATCTGGTAGTTGATGGGGTATTCGAAGCCGTCCCAGTCGTCGGCGCGAGCCCGTGAAGTGTACGTGAACGTGGCCTCGTTCAACAGTGTCGGCGAGAAAGTGTAGGTGTCGCTGATCGTGAAACTGTTGTTGGGCTGCCGGTCCCGCCGCGTCAGGGGCTGCGCAATGTCATTCGGGTCGGCATTGAGCGGCACTTTCTTGAACCAGCGAAAATATCTGGTGAAGAAGTGGTGTTTGCCGGCATTGTAATCGCCCCGTAAGGTGTACTCATTGATGTCGGTATTTCTGGGCTCGCCCGCGAAACGCTCCCCGTTCGGCGTTGACGGCGTTGGTATGAACTCGAGGAAATTCAGCGTCACGGGGCTGAATCGGCTGAGGGGGATCTGGTTGTTCGTGAAGGGCTCTCCGGTCAAGGGATCTTTCACCGCACGGGGTGCCGCGGAGAAATCACCTTGCCGCTGCGGCCCGGTGGGGAGAAACTGCCGGCCAACGCGCGGGTCGCTGCGCAGGCTGGTGTCCTGGTAGGAGGCGAAAAAGAACAGCTTGTCCTTGACGATCGGTCCGCCCAGTGTGGCGCCGAACTGATTCCGTCTCAACGAATCTCTCGCTCGGGCGAAGAAATTCCGGGCGTTGAGCACCTCATTGCGAACGAACCAGAAGCCGGCCCCGTGAAACTCGTTCGTGCCGCCCTTGGTGACGACGTTCACGACCGCTCCCGTGGCGTTGGCGAATTCCGCGCTGAAGTTGCTCCGCTGCACGCTGAATTCCTGCACCGCGTCGGGGTTGGGGAACTTGCCGCTCAGGTTTCGGTAGGCGTTCGTGTTGAAGCCGCCGTCCATCAGAAAAAAGACACCGTTCGAGCGGCTCCCGTTGACCGCGAAGGCGATACCCTCGCTGTTGCCGGAACGATCCGCAGTCTGGATCACACCTGGCTGCAGGCGCATGAATTCCGTCATCGTGCGGCCGTTGAGCGGAAGCTGCACCATTCGCTCTTCATCGACCAGCCCCTGCAGAGTCCCTGTTTGGGTGTTGACGAGCGGGGCCGCTCCCGTCACCGTGATCGATTCGGTGACCTGTCCGATCTCCAGTTGAACGTCTACGGTCAGCGTCTCACTCACGGTGAGAGTGAGGCCTTCCCGCACGGAGCGTTGAAACCCCTCTTGTTCCACTTCCAAGCGGTACTCTCCGACCGGAAGCAAAGGAATGGAGTAAGCGCCGTCGGGGCCGCTCTGTTGTGTCCTTTGCTGTGCTGTTTGGATGTTAACGGTAGTGATGGTCGCGCCGGGCACCGCTGCGCCGCTCGCGTCCGTGATCGTCCCGACGATGCTCGCCGTGGACTGTGCTGCCACCGGAACTTGCAACATTCCGAGGGCAGCGGATATCAGGATGGCGGCGCCTGTGGCGCCGCGTGTAAACTGTTCGTACCTACTCATGGTTCCCTCGTTCCTCAGGCATGTTCGCTGGGCTTGACTTCTCCCTGTACCGGTGGCTTGTGCTATACGCTGCTCGAGTGGTAGCACAACGGCCCCATAACCTGTCAAGGCCCTGTGCCGGCTCAGAGGCCTTTTTATGGGAACTCCGGCTCCTTTGCACCACCGCGGCCGGCTCCGGTCTCGCTACGGCTTGCGGTTCCTGTTCGCCAGTGTTGTGCACTCCTGTGGACCGTAGCGCCCGGCCGGCGCTGGAGTGTGTCCGGTGACAGGCTGCCGTGACGGCGCGTCCGGCGGGCGTTGCCCCCGAGCGCTTCCTATCTCTCGGTCTCCGGTCGCTCCGCTCCCTCTGCCCGACGCATGAAGCCACCCCGGAATGGTTGGGGGAAGTCTGCGAAACCCGCAGTGGACCTCCCCCCAGAAGTGCGCAATTTTAGGTTGCCATTGACAATCGTCACGGAAACGCTGGGTGAAGCATTCGATGAACGTATTCTGCATCGGATTGCCTGGCTCGATGAAATCAAGCCGGATCCCTTTGCCGTCGTACCAAGCGCGGAAGTAGCGTGATCGGAACTCCGGGCCGTTGTCCACGCTAATCGCCTGCTGTCGTAGTCGCTGCTCAAGAACCTTCTCCCGAGCGGCCGTCATCGGCGGATGGTCAAGGACGCGTCGGTGTCGATGACGAGGCACTCACGCGTATGAGCATAGATCACCGTCAACAGGCGCAGCACCCGTCCCTGTGCTGTCGCGTCGCTGACGAAGTCCAGCGACCATTGTTGATTGGCGCCTTCGAGTGCTGGCTTGGTAGCGTGAGCGCCTCGGATGAGCTGTTTGCTCTTGCGCTGGAACATCGCCAAACCCTATTGACGTTAGAGCCGCTCGACCTTCTTGTGATTCACTTGTTGTCCTTCGCGCCGCAAGATCACTCCCCGGCGCCGGTAGCTGTAGCTCGGATGCGCAGCGGCCAAGTTGGAGCAGCCGCTCACGTATCTCCTCGTCACGCTTCTGTCTCGGCCGGTAACTGTAGCTGGAGCGGTCCAGCTACAGCAGACGACACGACGTTGTTAGCTCATCGAGCAGCGCTCGATGACGTGCCGCAAGTCCTGGTGCCGCGCTTCCGGCTCCATCCGTTTTATTCAATCACCGACTGAAGGGCCGCCTTGTCGAGGCTGAGAACTGCCACCACTGTCTTCAGTCGGTGGTTCTCTTCTTCGAGCTCTTTGAGCCGCTTCAGCTGGCTCACCTCTAGCCCGGCGTATCTCGATTTCCAGGCATAGATGCTCGCTGTCGAAACACCGAACTCGGGGCTCAGATCGCTGACATTTCTCCCCGGCTCCAGCTGTTTCGCGACCTCGATGATCTTCTCTGCGCTCAACCGACTCTTCTTCATCTCCTCGCTCTCCTTCCTGCCGGAGAACTTCCAATCCTACTTGGTCGGGTTTACCGGGATCACGTCATAAAGATGGACGATGGGCACTGGGAAGCCACGCCCCCGGTGGTGAACGATCGGGCCTTTACCGAACGATGCGGCACGACCGGCACCGCTGTCGTTATTTTGTTTTCGCTACGACTTCGTCCAGCGCTTCCTCGGCGGATCTGAACATTTGCTCCAGAATTTTCTTGCGCCGCGTCTTCAAACGCTCGACGTATTGCCACAGGGAATTCGTAATTTCAGCAATCACTGCCTCCCGTGCCTGAAGGGAAAGAGTGCGGTCGTTTTTATATTCGTATTTCTCGATCGTGAAATTGGCAATATCCCATATGTTTTCTCCGACAATATCGAGGTTGACTACGCTCCTCAGCGGTATGGTGCTGGTCGTCTCCGTTTCCTCCTGACCACTTCCGGCGCCGGTCTGCCCTGTCATTGCCTCGATTGCCACACTCCGCGACTTGTGAATCGACATGATCTTATCAAAGCCGCTCACTGAGACAATATCGTGGATCGAGTTGGAGAGGTTACAGATGCCGAAGGCCTTTCCAGGTTCGTTAAACTTCTTGGCAAGGGTCAGACAAACGCGAAGGCCCGCGCTGCTGATGTAGCCCAATTGCACAAAATCCAGAATCAAGGCTTTCTCGTCAGGATCGATTTCAGACTCCAAGATATTCTGGCATTCAATGTGGTTGCTCCCGTCGATACGACCGACAGGCATCGCAATTAGAATTCCTTCTCTCCGGCTCCATTTATTGAGTCCCGCAAAGTATTATGACATCTTTTAGTAATTTGCAGCATCTATATATGTATGGGCAACCCCAAAGGTGTGAAGCGGGATTTCGAGGCGCTGGAGAAGCGCCGTTTCGAAGCGATGCGACTGCTCGACCAAGGCCTGAATCAGTCCGAGACGGCGAGACGGGAGAAGGTCGCGCGGCAATACCGTGAGTGCATGGCGGCGGCAGTACCGTCGGCAGGGACCGGCCGGGCTGCGTCAAGCCGGGCGAGCCGGGCGCAAGCCGCTGTTAGACGCGCTAGACGCTGTTAGATGTGATCTTTCAATAGGTTGTTCACTCGGTCCCAACCGAGGAAACTGAGGGTACCAAGCACAAAGTTTCCCGGAAGGAGGACCAAGTGAACATCCATCAGAATGCCAAGTTGACGCCGCAGAGTCGAGCCGCTGTCGTCCGGCGGATTCTCGACCAGGGCCAGACCCCGAAGGCGGTGGCCAGCGCCTTCGGGGTCTGCGCACGCACGGTGCGCAAGTGGGTGGCCCGCTATCGGGCTGAGGGCGCGGACGGATTGCTCGACCGCAGTTCGCGTCCGCACCGCTCGCCCCGCAGCATACCTGCCACTCTCATCAGCCGCATCACCGCCTTGCGCCGGCTGCGCTGGACCGGCGCCCAGATCGCCGCCACTGTTGGGGTGGCGCCCGCTACCGTCAGTCGAGTCCTCCGCCGCCAGGGGCTTGCTCGCCTTAGTGCCCTCGACCCGCCGCCGCCCGTCCGCCGCTACGAACACCCGCACCCGGGCGACCTGCTGCACCTTGATATCAAGAAACTCGGCCGCTTTCGCCGCCCCGGTCACCGCGTCACCGGGGACCGCCGCCACTCCAGCCCCGGCGCCGGCTGGGAATACCTTCATGTCTGCGTCGACGACCACTCCCGTCTCGCCTTCTCCCAGCTCTATCCCGACCAGACCGCCGCCACTGCCGCGGCCTTCCTCACCGCCGCCCTCGACTACTACCACCGCCTCGGCATCCGCGTCCGCCGCGTGCTCACTGACAACGGCGGGTGTTACCGTTCCAGGGCCTTCCATGCACGCTGTGCCCAACGCGGCCTACGCCATCGCTTCACCCGGCCCTTCACCCCTCCTACCAACGGCAAAGCCGAACGCTTCATCCAGACCGCGCTACGTGAGTGGGCCTACGCCCACACCTATCACACCTCCACCCAGCGTGCCCAACACCTCAGACACTGGCTCCACCGCTACAATTGGCACCGCCCACACGCTAGTCTTAAAGCCAACCCGCCCATCAGTCGAATCAGTCTGACCGGGGACAACCTGTTGAGGTTCCACAGTTAGACGCCGCGCAACGGGAACGGCTGGTGTCGCTGTTGCTGGCAGGCCCCGAGGCACACGGCTTCCCCACGCCCCTGTGGACTTGTCCGCGGGTGGCTCGCCTGATCGCAGAGGAGTTCGGGGTCGACTACCACGAAGGCCACGTCTGGAAGATCCTGCGGGGGCTCGGCTGGAGCCCGCAACGCCCGCTCGGCCAGGCGCGGGAGCGCAACGAAAAGGCGCTCCGCACTTGGCAGCGCAAGACTTCCCCGGCCCTTGAAAAAAGCCCAAACCGAAGGCCGTACGCTGGTCTTCATCGACGAAAGCGGATTGAGTCAGAAGCCGCATCGTTGCCGCAGTTGGGCGCCGCGCGGCCCGACGCCCGTCCTGGCGTTCAACTTCAACGGGCAGAGGCTTTCCGTCGCAGCGGGGCTGACGCTGCGCAACTTCTACTTCCGGCTCGATCCGGGCGCGATCAGCCAAGCCGAGGTGATCGACTTTCTCAAAGCGCTCGTGCGTCACATCGACCAACCGTTGCTGATCGTCTGGGATCGATTGCCGGCCCACCGCAGCCGCCTGGTGCGGGAGTTCATCGAACTCTCCAAGGGGCGCATCGTGACGGAGTACTTGCCGCCCTATGCGCCGGAGCTGAACCCGGTGCAGTACATCTGGGCCTACTGGAAGCAGCACGAACGGCCCAACGTCTGTCCGAAGGACTACCGCGAGCCAAGTGCGCAGGCTCGCCAAGCGCTGCGCCGCATGCGCCGCAAACCGCGCTTGATTACTGCCTTCTGGAAGCTGTCTTCTCTTTGTTTTGATGGACGGTATACTATGCGAGACTCAATAATCTGTGGTAGCATGGTTTTACTCCATTTGAATTCGAATCGGGTGAGGGTCATTCACCCGTCCGTTAACCGGATGGTGTTCGAGCGCCGGCGGAGGGCAAATTCCACCATCGACGAGAGTTTGGAAAACGGCTGAACGAATGCGAGGTGCTACTCGCGGAGGGTTTATCGACCTGCAGGATAACTCGATGGCTCGCCAATTCCGAACCAATCGGTTCTCCGGACGTTAATTCTAACCTTCCGATCACCATTGCCCAGGTCCTGGCTTCAGGCGTCCCTGCCCACACGCGTACTGCGTCCTCGGGGATAGCCCATAGTAGCATTATTCCCCGTGTGAATCGTCCTTATCTCTTCATGGTTCCCCGTATCTCAGATATGCTCGCTTGGCTTGACTCCCGCCTGCTGAACACTAGCACCGAGGTACATAAAACCAAAGCGTGGTTATTAGTCAAAAGAGAGCTGATGGTAGAGGGCGCTAAGCGCCTCGCGCGATAACTCGACTTCTACCCCAGATAGTCGCTTGGGTTTCGGGAGCATGGCTCCAAAGGCCGCGCATGCGGCAGCCGGAGTATTGTTTCAGGCTCTGTCCCTACACTGTCACTTCAGCTTTCAGGTGTACGGCAGGTATCTGAACGAGTTCATCAATCTTGAGTCCCGAGCCTGCGGAGTTAATGGCGATTCGCGACCGGAATGTCGCGAGCCAATCGCAAACCGTTCCAGCGGTATCGCCGGCCGGGGCGCTCGCCGTGGCGAAGGGCAGGGTCAAGCAGGTCGGCCATATCGGCGTATCCACCGCCTCGCACCACGCGGTGACCCGCCGCGGCCGGTGATTCTCGGCCGTCCGCCGGGTCGTAGAAATAGCTTCTAAGCAGGCTCGAAGTCCATTCCCACACATTGCCAAGCATGTCGTGAAAGCCCCAGCGGTTCGGCTCTTTCTCGCCGACGGGATGGGTCGAGTAGGTGTCGATCTTGCGGAAGTCCACGTCCGGAGCCGACTCTCCCGAGTTCTCTCGATACCATGCATAGCGCGCCAACTCGAAATGCGTGAACAAATCGTCGCCGGCGCGTGCGGCGTACTCCCACTCCGCCTCGGTCGGCAACCGGAACCCACCGGCCGCCACCCTCGCGCTCAGCCTGCGCACGAACTCCTGCGAATCATGCCAGGAGACCCGCTCGACCGGCAGTTTGCCGGAGGTGTTGTGCTCACTGGGATTGGTCCCCATCACAGCCTCCCAGTCGTTCTGAGTCACCTCGAACTTGCCCAGATAGAAAGGCTTGACCGACACGGTATGGACCGGCTGCGAACCCTTGAAGTCCTCGCTTCCGATGTCGAACTCCCCACCGGGCGCCAGACGCATGACAATGCCGGTGCCGGCAACTTTCACCTCTATAGGCAAGCCCGTCACGGCATCGAACTCGTCGCCGACGATCTCGAAGCCGGGCAGCTCCGGCGCCAGCCGCCGCTCGCAGAATACGATGCGCGCGAGCGCCTCCGCGTCTCCCGGCCGCTGGCGCAGTGCTTCTTCGAACAGTTCCTTGGCGGCGGCCCAATCCTGCTTGGCAACGAGGCCCTCGGCGCTTTCCATCGTTCGGCGAAACTCGGCGAATCGCGCCATTGCCTGGTGGATCGGGTCCTGCGAACGATCGCCCTGAAAAGCCTGAATCTGTTGCGGCTTGGTCAGCGAATGGGAATTGTGGCAGTCAAGGCAATCCCCCGTGCGCTTCGTTGAGGGACACCCCTGGTTGTGGCAAGTCGAGCAAAGTCCGTCAGCCGCCTTGCCGCGGGGGATACGGTCGGGGCTAACCTCGTTGCGCTCGTTTGCGACGTGCGCTGCACTGGGACCGTGACAGGCTTGACAGTTGATCCCGGTTTCGAAGTGCCCCGAGATCCGCCACTCGAGGACCGACACTACATGGCAGCGCGAACACACACCCGCCTGACCAAGGTTCGATTGAGCCGAAGCGGAAAAGACGCAGAGCGCCAGAAGGATGCCGACCGGCACAAGCCGATCGAAACGGTGCGGCCGATTCACGCCCGGAACTCGCGGTCGAGCCAGCGGTAGTGCGGCGGCAGCCAGCCCGGCCCCATCGCGTCGGCGACCTTCCGGGCAGCTTTGAGAGTGCTCTGCTCCTCGCTGTTCAACGTCAGCGACCGCTGGAGCGCCTGATAGTTGTCCTCGACCATGTAGTCTTCGAACATTCCCGGCATCGCGGCTGTCATGAACGGACGCGTGTACACAAACCGCAGGGCGGCTTGGCAAAGCGTTTCGTCCGGCATGCGCTTGAGGCTCTTCGTCAACTCGGCGACCAAGGCGGGCGGCAGCGGGCGATGCGTGTTGCGGTACAGCCGCATGTTGTAGTTCTCCGGCTTCGTTCCCGGGTTCGCCAGTGGATCGAGGTTCACGATCGAGCCCGCCGACAGCGGCTTGATCGCGATCAGGCCCACACCCTTCTTTCGCGCCGCAGGAATGAAGTCCGTATAGTCCGTGCGCGCGTGAATGAAGTTATAGGGAAACATCACGTAGTCGAGATCTTCGAACTCCTCGAGCGCGCTCATCATGATCGCTTCGCTGTGCGTCGAGATGCCGATCGTCCGCAGCTTGCCCGCTTTCTTGGCTTTGCGGAGAACGTCCCAATCTTCGAGATCCTTCATCCGCACTTTCTCGCCGGCCGCAACGTAGATGCGATAGAGATCGACATGGCCGTAAAGCTTGACGGCGCGGTCGATGTTCTCGCCGACGAACATCGGGAACTGCCGGCAGATCGAAACGAGCACCTTGTCCCGGCGCGGCTTGACCATGCGCGCAAGCGGCTCCCACTGGCCGTTGTTCTCGTAGGTGTCGACCATGTTGACACCAAGATCGAAAGACCGCGCAAGTTGGCGGTCCCGGCGCTCCTGACCCTCGAGGTTCAGCACCCGGCTGTGCTTCGCTTTCACCTTGTAGGCGGGGTCGCAATGCGACCCGAATGACAGCAGCGATACATAGAGGTCGCTGTTCCCGAGTTGCCGGTACACCATGCCGCCGCGGCGGAATTCCTGTACGGGCTTGATTGCGGCCCCCGGCAGAGCGGGAGCAACGGCCATGGCGGCGGAAGCGGCGAGAAAGCCGCGGCGAGACAGACAGGTCTTCATGTCGAGAATTGTACCATTGCCATCCCGGTTTTCGAACAACTCTCGTCATATCGGTCTCGCTATGCAGTTCTCGAAAAAAAGCCCATACAGGCAGTGATTGGGCTTACCACTGCAGGCACAGCAGCTAGTCGCCGACTGCCGGTTCGAGGTTACAATCGGGGATCGGAGATTCCCCATGCGCATCTTGCTTTCTGCCCTGTTTCTGGTTTGCTCGCTCACCGCAGCGGACTTCGAGCTTCTCATCCGCCACGCCCGTGTCGTCGATGGCACGGGCAACCCTTGGTTTCTCGCCGATGTCGGCGCCAACGGCGGCAGAATCGCCGCTATCGGAAGTCTCTCCGGCAAGACCGCTGATGCGGTGATCGCCGCCGACCGCCGTGTGTTGACTCCGGGCTTCATCGATGTCCACGCACATATCGAGGGCCGTATCTATCGCCCGGGCATCGTCGACTATCCGGACGCGTTCAACTACACGATGGACGGCAAGACGACCATGATCACCGGCAACTGCGGCTCGTCGAAGATCGACCTCGAGGTGTGGTTCGCCGATCTGGAACGAAGCGGGCTGGGACTGAACCTGATGACGCTGATCGGGCACAACTCCGTCCGCCAGGAAGTGATGGGCGCCGCCAAGCGCGCCGCCATGCCGGATGAGCTGCAAAAGATGAAAGACATCGTTGCGCGCTCGATGAAGGCGGGCGCGGTGGGATTATCGACCGGTCTGATCTACATCCCCGGAACGTACGCCGACACGGATGAAGTTCTCGCACTTGCCAAGGTCGCGGGCGAACACGGCGGCGTCTATGCCACGCACATGCGCAACGAGGGCGCCGAGGTGCTGGCGGCTATCCGCGAAGCGGCGTACATTGGCGAGCAGGCAGGCGTGCCCGTTCAGGTCTCTCATTTCAAGATCAGCAACAAGCACCACTGGGGCGGCAGCGACAAGTCGATCGCGCTCGTCGAGGAGTACCGCCGTAAAGGCATCGACATGGTAGTCGACCAATATCCTTACAACCGCTCAAGCACCGGCGTGCGCACGACGCTGCCGACATGGGCGCTGGCGGATAGCCAGGAAGCCATCCGAGGCCGCCTGCGCAATCCCGAAACGCGCGCCAGGATCATCGAGGGCATGAAGGAGATTCTCGACAAGAAGGGTTTCGGCGATTATTCCTATGCCACGGTCGCTTCGTGCGATTGGGAGCCGGAGCTGGCCGGGAAAACGATCAGCGAAGTGAACCGACTGCGCGGCCGAGCAGCCACGATCGACAATGAGATTACAACGATCCTTGAACTCGTGGAAAAAGGCCGCGTGCCGATGGTCTTCCACTCGATGAGTGACGAAGACGTCGAGCGCATCATGCGGTATCCGAACACCGCCATCTCCAGCGACGGGTATATCTTGAAGTTCGGAGAGGGCGTGCCCCACCCACGCTCCTACGGGACCTACGCCCGAGCCTTTGCGGAGTACGTCCGAAAGCGCAAAGTGCTGACCCTGGAGGACGCTGTCCGCAAAGCGACGTCACTTCCAGCGCGTACGTTCAAGCTGAATGACCGCGGACTCGTCCGAGAAGGCTACGCCGCCGACCTCGTGCTTTTTGATCCGAACAAGGTCCAGGACAATGCCACGTTCGAGGAGCCGCACCAATACTCGAGCGGCTTCGACTACGTGATCGTTAACGGAGTCCCTGTCATCGCCGAGGGCAAGCGCACCAACGAACGTCCCGGCAGAATCCTCCGCCACTGAACCTGGCCCGCTGAGCCGGGTCATTCAGGTGAGAAAACTTTTTGGTTTCAGGTTCTTATATTGCGGGGCCTGATGGTGCAACTCTCCAAGCTTGGGCTGGATGGAACTTGCGCATTCCATCAGTTGCGGCTTATCGGCATCGACCGGGCCAGGTGGTCGCGCTGATCGCAATTCGATACGGCGAAGCCCCAGGTCAGGTTCTACGCCGAGGCCGCTGCTTCCCACTCTCCGGCGGACGCGCCTCGTTGACCCGCAGCACTTTGTCGTCAATCGGTGCGCGGTTGAAGCGTTTGATCGCGGTTTTGACATCTTCGTCGGTCGAGGCTTCGACGAAAGCAAAACCTTTCGACTCCTGGGTCTCGAAGTCGCGGATGACCTTGACCTCGTCGAATACGATTCCTTCCGCACTCAGCCAACTCTTGATCTCGTCGGCGGTGACCCACGCTGGAAGGTTCCCGAAGAAAACGGTTCTGCTCATGACCGACTCCTTCCTGGGAATTGATTTTTCAGCCTTTGGCTATTATTTCAGCAGATGGCGATCCGAAGCAATGCCTTTCTGCTCTATTTCTTCTCGTCACAAAAGAGTTATTGCCGCGCCTGCCGAGCCGGGCACGATGATGCCGACTCATCTCATCTGTTACGATCGCTGCCGATGAAACGGATTCTCTTTATTCTCCTTCTTGTTGTGTCGCTGGCGTCCTGCGGCACCGAAAGCTGGCAGTCCGTTGATTCCGAGTCCGTGCCCATCACGATTCTCGGCGCCAAACTCATTGACGGTACTGGCGCCGATCCGATCGACGACTCCGTCGTCGTCGTTGAGGGGACCCGCATCCAGGCCGCGGGCTCACGCGCCGAAACCCCTGTCCCCAAGGGCGGCGAGATCGTCGACGGTAGGGGCAAGACCGTCATGCCCGGTCTGATCGAGCTGCATGCCCACTACTTCGGCGACCGTAAAGAGATGGAGCGGCTGCTGCGTGCTCAACTGCGTTTCGGCGTTACGACTTCGCGCAGCATCGGAACGGATTGGGAAGCACATCTCGCTGTTGTCGCTGACACGCGAGCGGGCAAGGTCCCCGCGCCGCGCCTGTACACGGCGGGCCTAGGGTTCACCCATCCCGACGGACACCCGATACAACTTCCCCTCGTCCGGCGCCCGCGTACTGAGCAGGCAGCCAGCGCCGGTGTCGCGGAACTTGCGGCGCAGAAAGTCGACTTCATCAAGATGTGGGTCGAATCGAAAAACGGCACGCTGCCGAAGATCACGCCTGAAATGCGGCAAGTCATTGTCGAGGCAGCAGCCAAGCATCATGTCCCGGTCGTCGCGCACGTCTTCGACCTCGCCGACTTGGAGCAGCTTGTCGACATCGGCGTCCGGCAATTCCTGCACACCGTTCGTGACACCGAGGATATCAGCGATGAGTTGCTCGCCCGCCTCAACGCCGAGCAGGTCGGATTTACGCCCACCTTTACCGTCGCGGAGCGCTTGTGGTATTTCCCTGAAAACCCGGGCGACTTGGAAGACTCCGAGGTGCGCGCATTGCTGGACCCTTTGTACCTGGCGGACATCGAGAAGGAGGAAACGCGGAAGAAGCTGCTCGCCGATCCCGGCATCCCGAGGCTCAAGGACGAATACGCCCGGGCCGAGCGCTTCGTCAAGAAGCTCGCCGACCACGGCATTCGCGTCGGGGTCGGCTCCGACAGTGGTGCGGGCGGCATCCCTCCCGGTTGGGGAACGCACCACGAAATGCAGCTTTTCATCAAAGCCGGCCTGACGCCTATGCAGACCTTGCGTGCGGCCACCGGAGATGCGGCCGTGTTGCTTTCCGAAGGCGAGCCATCCTTTGGCGCGATCGAGCCGGGCAAGGCCGCGGATCTGTTGATCCTCAACGCCGACCCGCTCGACGATATCGCGAACACACGCAACATTCACCGCGTCATGCAAACTGGTAGGTGGCTCGACCGTCAGGCAGCCCTGTCGCAATGACAAGACGAGGGGCCAGCAGTCTCGCGATGTTGATGGTGGTGTTGACAGCTTCGTCGCGCCGCGCATTCCAGACTGCCCGCCGGAGGGGTCCTATCATCTCCGGTGCGATGATGAGAGCGGAGATGGGAGATACACGCTGGCGCTGGGCCCTGATGGGCGTCGCATTGGCGGCATGCAGTACCGCCGAGACGACGGCACAGTCTGCGGACCACTTCACATCTCGGCGGGACGCCATGGTCAGCAGGCAGATTGAGAGTCGCGATATCCGCTCTCATGCCGTGCGGCGGGTGATGCGCAAGGTCCCCCGGCACCTGTTCGTTCCCCCGAACCTCAAGGAAGCGGCTTACCTTGACCAGCCCCTTCCGATCGGCTATGGGCAGACGATCTCTCAGCCGTATATTGTTGCGTTCATGACTGAGAAGCTCGACCTGAAACCTGAACACAAGATCCTGGAGATCGGCACCGGCTCGGGCTATCAAGCGGCGGTTCTGGCGGAGCTTGTCGAGCAGGTGTTCACGATCGAGATCGTCGAGGAACTCGGCAAGCGGACCGAGCAAACTTTGGCGGAACTGGGCTATGACAATCTTCACGTCCGCATTGGCAACGGTTATTCGGGCTGGCCTGAGGAAGCTCCGTTCGACCGCATCCTTCTGACCGCGGCGCCCGAGGAGATTCCGGAGACTCTCGTCGAGCAGCTTGTTCCGGGAGGCCGGCTCGTAGCACCGGTCGGACCCCTGTATGGGTTGCAGGAGATCATCGTGCTCGACAAGGACCGGGATGGGAGGACGCGTCGTCGGTCGGTGCTGCCGGTGCGCTTCGTGCCGATGGTCGGCGCACCGGAGGCCGCGCGGCGGTGAATCGGCTGATAAGCGATGAATGCCCGCAAGACGGCACATCCGTCCGGGAACACCTTGGACGAGTGACGCGCCGGCTTCCTGCCGGAAGCGACATGTCAGGGTGCGGCCTTCAGCTCCACTGTGCCATCCTGGAAGACTCTGTTGGCCGCACCAATTCTCGGCGGCTTTCCACATCAGTTTGATCGCAGGCGGATTCGAGTCTCGGAATGAAAGCTTGGCAAGTTAACGAGTATTGCGAGCCCACTGGGATGACATTCGCCGAGGTGCCGGTACCGGAGCCCGACGAGGGGCAGATTCTCGTCCGTAACCACGCCGTAGGGGTTAATTTCTTCGATTCACTCCTCATCCAGGGGAAGTATCAGGTGAAACCGACATTTCCGTTTACGCCGGGAGGAGAGACCGCAGGCGTCGTTGAAGCGGTGGGAGCGGGTGTCACTGATTTCGCGGTAGGCGACCGAGTTCTGGCTAGCTCGTATAGCGGCGGATACTCGGAGTATTCGATCGCCTGGGTGTGGCGCGCTTCTCACTTCCCTGAGGGTATGAGCTTCGCCGAAGCCGCCGGCTTCATGGTGGTGTATCAGACATCATATTTCGGACTGTGCGATCGAGGTGCACTTCGCCCGCAAGAGTCATTGCTCGTGCACGCCGGAGCGAGCGGGGTCGGCATGGCCGCGATTCAACTCGGCAAAGCTCTGGGTGCGCGCGTGATTGCCACGGCCGGCAGCGCCGAGAAGCGAGAGTTCTGCCGTCAACAAGGGGCGGACTACATCCTTGACTATGGCCGGGAAAGCTGGGTCGACGAGGTCAAAGAGGTGACCGGCGGAATTGGTGCGGATGTCATCTACGACCCGGTGGGCGGCGAGGTTTTCGAGCGCTCGACCAAGTGCATTGCGCCGGGAGGCCGGTTGCTCGTGGTGGGATTCGCCAGCGGAGCGATCCCGAGCGTCGCCTGCAACCGGATTTTGCTGAAGAACATCTCGATCGTTGGTGTTTTTTGGGGCCGCCAAGTCGAAGAGAATCACGCCTATGCGCAGCGAGCGCAGTTGCGGCTGAACGAACTCTACGAACAGGGCAAGATTCGGCCGGTCGTGTCGAAAACGTATCCTCTGGCGGAAGCGCCCCGGGCCCTGGCGGATATCAGCGAGCGGCGCATTGTCGGCAAGGTCGCGCTGACGGTCGACTGACCTGCCGGTCGGGATCGTTGACGATACCGACTGCGGCAGTTACTTGGCGGGGTTCGGCGCCGTCGACGTTACTGACGAAGACCACGAGGCTTTTTTGAGCATGCTCAACGGCGGTATCACTGGTTCAATGCTCGATTGCCTTTCGAATCGGACTGCCGCTTGGCGCCTGATGACACGGAGAGGCGCGTTGAAGCCGCCCTGCACCGTTACAGCGGAATACTCGGTCAAACTGCTGTACCCAACATCCAGCGTGCTGGCCGTGCATCTTGTGGCCGCGTTGCCGAATCGACCGACGAACGGGCGATCATCGAGGCCGCATTGTCTTCAGGAGACGAGATCAGCTCGGCCTGCGCAGGGCTTTGTGGCCGTGAAACCCGGGTATCCTGCTCACTACAGCTGTTGGTTGCAACGATCGGCTCAGCGTTGTGTAGACTGGAGCCCGAAAAGGGTGACACCGGGCGGCCTTCGCGTACGTCTCTTTGATTGAGATGAAACCTTGGCAATTTGTACTCGCCGGCATTCTGGGCGCAGGCATTCTCGCCTGGGCCACGCTGGGAATCAGTGTCTGGAAGAGCGCTCGACTCGAGGGCTTCGTCACGCAAGTACGTACACTTGCGATGGATGAACGAAGTTCTGTCGCAATCGTTGACTTCGAAGCGGAGAACCCGTCGCGCGTCGAGATGATGATCGGCGACAGAACCTTGCACATCGTCAACCAGCAGGGCATTCCGTATGAGGGCCGCACTTTGGGCGTGGTGGACATCAAAGGGCTCTTTGCGTATTTTCCTGCTCTGGGTGAGATGGAGAACGAACCCCTTATCAAACGCGTCCGTGTGCCGGCTGGTGAGAAAGTTGCGGGCATGATTGCGGCGCGGTTCGAGATACCCAAGTATGAACTGGACCTGCGGCGCGAAATCACGCTTCAGATCAACGACATCGACGGCGGCGTGTCAGCACTTCGGTTGGACTCGGCGGCCTTGCCGGCAAGGCAGTAGATGCAATTCGGAGTAGTGGTTGTCTTCTGCCTGATTCTCGCGCTGACGACTCTGACCGTTCCCGATCAGACGTGGAACCCGGCATGTGCTCCAATCACCGGCACACCGGGTCTGACGCGCCCAGGTGGAGACACGCAGGCCGACGAATGTTCATTTCACTGACAGCGGCTCCAGCGGCAAGGCCGGGCAGATACCGGCGGCCATTCGTGAATCACTCGGCCAATGCTGAACAGGTTTCGCTCGCGTAACGAGGGTCGAGAGTCGAGTGCTAGACTGTACTCCGCCCGGCCACGGTGCCGGTTTCACCTTCTGATGCGCCGTCGTCGTTTTCTGACCAATGCGGCCGTGCTCTGCGCCGGCACGGCAACAGCGAATCTCTCACCCCAACTCGGGTACTCCACGCGCACACGTTTGCGGATCACCTCGGTCGACGCCTTTCCCGTGCATCTCTGGGCTGACCGTGACCCGCGGCGCACGCCGTCGTTCAAATCCGACTTCGACCCGGCCCGCTGGCGCTATCGGGGGCCGTTCGCGCAACTCGGCAGCGCGATTGTCGTGGTCATCCACACGGACCAAGGAGTCACCGGATTCGGTCTCGGCGCCGGCGGCAGCGTGGCAGCGGAGATCATTCATGGCCATCTACGCCATCTGCTGGTTGGCGCGAACGCTCTCAATGTCGAGCTGCTCTGGGACCAGATGTACACGTCCGCGAACGCCTACGGGCGCCGCGGAGTTTTCGTGATGGCTTTGAGCGGCGTCGACAACGCGCTGTGGGACATCCTCGGCAAACACGCAGGTCAACCGGTCTACCGTCTGCTCGGTGGGACTAACAAGGAACGCATCGCCTCGTATGCGACGGGCTTCAACCTGAAGAAGGCGCTTAACAGTGGTTTCCGCCATTTCAAGATTCCGATTCGCGATGGCCTGTCCGAAGGCGAGGCCGGCAGGCGCCGCATTGTTGATCTGCTAAAGAAGGCCCGCGGCACCATTGGGCCTGAAAAATCGCTCATGATCGATTGCGGCTCGCGCTGGGACGAGGTCGACTACACGATCGAGATGGCGAGGCGGCTTGAAGAAGTGAACCTATTCTGGATCGAGGAGCCGCTTTCGCCGGATAACGTCACCGGCTATGCCGAGCTGGTGCGGGAAGTGAACAGCACGAAGATTGCCAGCGGCGAGCATGAATACACGCGTTTCGGTTTTGCCGACCTCATCCGGCACAAGGCGGTCGAGATCGTTCAGCCCGATGTAAGCTGGTGCGGCGGTGTCACGTCGCTGCGGCGGATCGCTGCCATGGCGGCCGAGCACCATTTGGAATTCATCCCGCATCGCGGCGGCAGCCTCTATGGACTGCCCCTGGCGGTGTCTTCGCCGCATTGCCGCTGGGCGGAAAGCTTCGGAACGGGCGACAACGGCACGGAATTGATGGAGGCCATGACGGCCCCATTCGAAAACGGTTTCTACCTGCCGTCGGAGAAGCCGGGCTTCGGAACCGAAGTAACGGAACAACTTGTCAAGAAGCATGCCTTGACCTGAGGCTTTTGCAACCGAGAGATGAACCCATGACAACATCCGGAACTGCGCAACAGGGCGCTTTCTTTCTGATCGCGACGCTTTTTTGCTGGGGGTGCGGGGACCCTGAAGTGGCGGCCCCCGAAACTCCTTTACCCGAGGTCCGTTACGTCGGCGTCAACGAGTTGACCGGCGGCGCGAACGCCGTCATCGCTACAGGGGCAGCGCTCGCTCACACGGCTCAGTTTTTTCCTGCGCGCGGTGATGATGCCGGGGAGCAGGCGAACGAGGTGCTCGGTAGCATCGCCAACGCGCTCGAAGCGGCGGGAAGCTCGCTGGAACAAGTTGTGAAGCTGAATGTCTACGTTTCTGGGGCGGATGTCGTTGAGCCTGTCAAGGCCGTCATCGCCAAGCGATTCGGGGAAGGTGCCCGGCCGGCGATCTGCTTAGCCGAAAGCACCTTGACGAACACCACGGCGCTCGTCGCAATGGACGCCGTGGCAACCACGTCAGAAGACCCCGGAGCCGGGGTCGCCGCTCTCCGCAATAGTGCTGCTTTGGCCGGAAAGGAGGGTGCTCATCATGTTGGGGTGCTCCCCACCGGTACGCGCGTTTACATTGCAGGACGCGCCGCCCGTAAGGATACGGTCGCCGAAGCCACTCTCGCAACGATGCTGGAGATCAAAGACACGCTGGCATTCCTGGGGCTCGGGCTCGAGCACATTGTTCACGTCAAGAGTTTCATGAAGCCGATCGCTGAGATGGGCGAAGCTGAAGATCAGCTCATCAAGTTCTTTGACGGCAAAGCCCCGCCGATGGCCTTTATCGAATGGACGAACAACAACCCCATTGAGATCGAAGTGATCGCAACCTCTCCCGGCGAGTTGCAGCCCATGCCGATCGAGTATCTGTCGCCCCCTGGCGAGCGAGTTTCCCCCGTGTTCAGTCGCATCGCTAGGGTCTACCACCCCACTACGATCCATATTTCCGGGCTTTGGGGCAGCGAAGGAGCCGACGGCGTCGAGCAGATCCACGAGATCTTCGCATTGATGAAGGAAATCCTGAACGAGACGGGTAGTGACATCGACCACCTCGCCAAGGCGACCTACTATCCGGCGAACGACGACCTGAGCAGGCAACTCAACGAGATCCGTCCGGAATACTATGACCCCAAGCGGCCGCCAGCCGCCTCCAAGGCGCTTGTTGTGGGAACCGGCTTCGCGGGACGTACGATCACGTTCGACATGATTGCCGTCCCCTCGCGCTAATCTCGGCCTGTCCGGGAATGACCCTCGGGTCACGAGAACGCAGGTCAGAATGATGGCGCCGCAGCCGTCTCCCCGGCTGCGACCAAGAGCGGTTCGAGCACCTCGAGCACGTTCAACGCCATACGCTCGTTGCCCTCCGCTGTCGGGTGCAAGCCATCGGCCTGCATCAGGTGCGGGACGCCGCCCACTCCCTCCATCAAGAACGGCAGAAAAGGGAGATTCAACTCCGCGGCAAGGTCGAAAAAAGCCTGCACGAAAGACTCGCGGTACTCCGCGCCGTAGTTCGGCGGCAGCTTCATCCCGGCGAGGATGACCTGTGCTCCGCTTTCCTGCAGTTTCGTGATCATCCGGCGGAGATTGGACTTCATGCGATCGATGGGCAACACGCGGAGCCCGTCGTTTCCTCCGAACGCAACGATCACAAAATCAGGGTTCCACGACCTGACGATTTCGATCCGCCCGAGACCGATCTCGGTCGTGTCGCCACTGACCCCTTCGTTGACGACGTGATACGCGTAGCCGCGTTTGTCGAGCTCCCGCTTCAAGAAATCAGGGTAGCTGCTCCCCTCGTTAGTCCCGAAACCGGCGGTCAAACTATCACCGAAAGCGACAATGACCCCTTGTCGGACCGGCGTGGAATCGCCGCCTCGCGGAGGTCCCTCCGACGGCTGTGCGGCCGATTCGCCATCCGTTTGAGGGGAATCGCACCCGAGTAGGAGCAACGAAACGAGGATCAGAAAGGTACGGCGCACTTGCTGCAATAATAAACTTTCGCGACACCGCTATGTCGAGTGATGAGCCGATACTCGAAGTTCGAGGGCTGCTGAAGAGCATCGATAGCGGTACTCACCGTGTCGACATCCTTCGGGGCATCAGTTTTGCTGTCGAACGAGGCCAATTCGTCGCGATCATGGGTCCCTCGGGGAGCGGCAAGAGCACTTTGCTCGGCCTTCTCGCGGGGCTCGATACGCCCTCGGCAGGGCAGGTCATTCTTGACGGACAAGAGATCCAGGATCTCGCCGAAGACGATATGGCCGTGCTGCGTGGGCGCAAGATCGGCTTTGTTTTCCAGTCCTACCAACTGGTTCCCACTCTGACGGCGGAAGAGAACGTGTTGTTGCCTTTGGACCTGGCCGGCGACGGCTTCTCGGGCGCTGCGCGAGTTCGAGGGCTGTTGGAACGAGTCGGCCTCGCCGACCGCTTCGACCACTATCCTGTGCAGCTCTCCGGGGGTGAGCAACAGCGTGTGGGGCTCGCCCGAGCCTTCGTCGGTCGGCCCCCGCTCATACTGGCCGACGAGCCCACGGGTAATCTCGATAGCGCGAACGGTAAACACGTTCTCGACATGCTGGTCGAGTTGAACCGCTCCGAGGGCACCACTCTCGTGCTCGTCACGCACAACCGCGAGTTGGCCGCGCGCGCCGACCGTCTGATCACCCTTCATGACGGGCGCATCGCCTCCGATGAACGGCTCGTATGACGCCTGCTTGGGCAATCTGAAATGATCGTCTCTTTCCCCTGGAAGACCGCTTTTCGCCTTGCTTGGCGCGACGCCAGGGCATCCCCCGGAAAGTTCTTCTTTATCGCGCTCGCGGTGGCGATTGGCGTCGGAGCCCTCGTCGGCGTTCGAGGCTTCAGCGGGGCGTTCCGCACGATGCTGCTGCGCGATGCTCGAACGCTCATGGCGGCGGACCTGGCTGTTCGTGAATTTCACATGGCGACCGAGGAGGAGGAAGTGATTCTCTCGAGCCTCAACGAGCGTGGCGTCGAGAGCACCTGGGTGACCGAAACCGTGTCGGCTATGTCATCGGAGGAGTCCAGGCGGCCGTTCCTGGTGGTGGTCAAGGCGGTTGACGCCGGCAAGTATCCGTTCTACGGCAAGATCGAACTGGATCCACCGGGTCCGCTGAGCGGAGCCTTGGCCGAGGATACGGTCACCGTGTCCCCAGATTTGCTCTTTCGTCTCGGCATAGAAATCGGCGATGCGGTGCGACTGGGAGACGAGACGTTTCGCGTAGCGGCGGTCGTTCGGGTCGAGCCCGACCGCATGACCGGATCATTCAACGTCGGTCCGCGCGTGATGCTCAGCCGGGAAGCGCTCGACCGCAGTGGTCTCATTCGTCCGGGCAGCCGCGCTTCGCAGCGCTATCTCTTCAAGCTTCCATCCGAGGGAATCTCGATCGAAAAGGCGCGTGAGGAATTGCGGGCTGTCTTCGAGGGCGCCTACATTACGGATTATCGCCAGACGCACCCGACGATTCGCCGCGGGTTGGACCGCGCGACGAACTTCCTCAGTCTGGTCAGCCTCGTCGCTCTCATCGTGGGCGCGCTCGGCGTTGCGATGGCGATGTATTCGCATCTGCAACAGAAGCTCGATACGATTGCGATCTTCAAGTGCGTTGGCGCGCGATCTTCGCAGGTCATCCGCATCTTCATGGTGCAAACGGTCGGGCTGGGATTGTTGGGGAGTTTGGCGGGGATTCTGTTCGGGTGGATGATCCAGGTTGGGTTTCCATCATTTCTCCCTGAATACATACCGGTTCCGGCCGGGCTGGAATGGCAGCCGGTTGTGGCTGTCCAAGCCTTGGCGATCGGAGTGTTGACGACGCTGCTGTTCACGCTCCCGACGTTGCTCGGGGTGCGCGAGGTCCGGCCTGCGCTTGTCTTTCAGCGGGATATGGAGCCGCCGGACGCCCGATCAAAACGGGGGACCGGCCTTCGGGTTGGACTGCTCATTGCCGCCGCGATTTTGGCGGTTGCCGCTTGGCTGAGCGAGTCACTCGAAGTCGGCGTGTGGTTCGCGGGCGGGCTGCTTGTCAGTCTGCTGGCGCTCAACCTCGTCGCCCGTCTACTGTTGCGTTTTCTCAAGGCCGTCCCCCGCCTGTTGCCGCGCAAATTGCCGCCCTCGTGGCGGCACGGCGTCGCGAATCTACATCGGCCCGGGGTCCATGCCAACGTTGTGCTAGTCGCTCTCGGTATTGGCGTGATGTTTACGCTGACGGTCTATATCCTGCAGGCTTCGGTCGTCAGCCAACTTGCCCTCAGCGCGCCACCGGACATGCCAAACCTCTTCATGTCGAACATTACCCACACCGATCGAGATGAGCTGGAGGAGTGGATCACGCAGCATCCGGGCGTCGAAGGCGGAGTCGATCTCGTGCCCTCGGTAGCGGCGAGGCTGGTGTCGATCGACGGGTTGCCGTTGGCGCAAGTCTACGACCGCACGCGAGGACGCACTTATCGCGCGACGCGCAACCTGACCTGGCGACAGGAGAAGCCCGATTATCTGGAAGTCATCGAAGGCCGCTGGTGGGAGGGAGCGCCTGAGGAGTTTCTCGTCTCCGCACGGGAGCCTACGGCCATGGCGCTCGGAATCCAAGTCGGCTCGGAGCTTGAGTGGATGGTCGGGAGTGGGCCGGTTCGCGCCAAGGTTGTAGCGCTGCATCGCGCCGAAGCGATTCGCCCGGGCTCAGGCTTCGGCTTTATCCTTTCCCCCAATGCGCTTAGAGACATACCGACCGTCTTCTACGGTTCGGCTCGTGTCGCGCCAGCGCAAGCACCCGAGCTGCAGAGGGCCGCCTTTCAGAAATTCCCCAGCGTGACTGTCATCAGCGTCGCGGATGTACTGCGCATCGTTCAGGAAATCGTGGATCAAATCGCATTGGTCATCCGCTTCGTTTCGGCGTTCACCATTCTGGCGGCGATCGTGATCCTGGCATCCAGCGTGATTGCGACAAGGCTGCGGCGGGTGCGCGAGACGGCCATTCTCAAGACTCTCGGAGCGACTCGGGCTCGCGTGACGAGCATCTTCTCGGTGGAGTTTTTGATTCTGGGGCTGAGTGCGGGTCTGATGGGCAGTTTGTTGGCGACGGCTTTTGCCGGCTTGCTCCTGGACCAATTGCTCGATGTGCACTTCGAGTTTGACCCTTCGCCTCACCTGGCTGCGATTACCGGCACGGCCGTCCTCGCCAACCTCGCCGGCTGGATGGCCAGTTTTCAAATCCTGGGGAAAAAGCCGCTTGCCGTTCTGCGGGGGGAGTGAAACCCGACTAGGTGTGGGCCTTTTGGGCTTCGTCCAGTCGCATGTCGATCGGCACGAATTCGCGCTCTTCAGAGCCGAGGTAGACTTGGCGGGGCCGGGCGATACGGCGTTCCGGGTCGGTCATCAACTCTTCCCAATGCGCCAGCCAACCGGACGTTCGCGGAATCGCGAACAGCACGGTGAACATCTCGGGCCGAAAGCCCATCGCCTCATAGATGATTCCTGAATAGAAATCGACGTTCGGGTACAGCTTCCGTTTGACGAAGTAGTCGTCTTCGAGAGCGATCCGCTCGAGTTCCTTCGCGAGATCGATCTTCGGACTCCGGCCCGTCACCTCGAAGACTTCGTCGGCGACTTGACGGATGATCCGGGCGCGCGGGTCGTAGCTCTTGTAGACGCGGTGCCCGAACCCCATCAGGCGCACTTCGCCCGCCTTGACTCGATTAATGAACTCAGGAATGTTCTTTGCCGAGCCGAGCTCATCCAGCATCTGAAGGACGGCCTCGTTCGCGCCGCCATGCAACGGTCCATAGAGTGCGCCCGCTGCCGCCGCCGTCGCTACATAGGGATCGGAGTTCGCGCTGGCTACGGTGCGCATCGTGCTCGTGCTGCAGTTCTGCTCATGGTCGGCGTGCAGGATGAACAGCACGTCGAGGGCCCTGGCGAGTACCGGACTCGACTTGTACCGCAGCTCCGTCCGCTTCCAGAGCATGTTCATGAAGTTCTCGGAATAGGTCAAGTCATTGTCGGGATAGGCGTACGGTAGCCCCAGGCTGTGCCGAAAAGCGTATGCCGCCAGCGTGGGCATCTTGCTGATCAGCCGCAGTTGCTGCAACCTTCGGTTCGAACGGCTCTCGATGCGCTTCGCGTCGGGGTAGAACGTCGACAACGCAGCCACGGAACTGACCAATATCCCCATCGGATGCGCATCGTAGAGAAAACCGTCGACGAATTTCTTGATGTTTTCGTGAACCATCGTGTGACGGTTGATTTGTTCGTTCCAGTTGCACAATTCCGATGTGGTCGGCAACTCGCCGTGCAGCAGCAGATAGGCCACCTCGGTGTAAGTGCAATTTTCAGCCAGGTTTTCGATCGGAAAACCGTGATAACGCAGAATGCCTTTCTCACCGTCGATGTATGTGATCCGGCTGGTGCAAGAGGCCGTGTTCGTATAGCCCGGATCGTATGACAACATCCCGAACTCTTCGGGATCTTCCTTGATCTGGCGAAGATCCATCGCCTGGATCGTGGCGTTCCGGATCGGCGCTTCGTAGTCTTTTGATGTCCGCGAGTCGGTGATTTTGAGTGTCGGCTCGTCCAAGAGGTCCTCCGGCTGGCTGGGGCGCTAAGGGCGCCGCTCCGTAAGTGGAATGAGCAGCATAGCAGATTCAAACCTTACGGGCGGCCATGACGCTGCTCGGCGACCCTCAGCCCAATTGTGTTTTGCCGCCGTCGATCAAGATCGTTTCGGCGGTAATCGCTGTGGCATCCGCGGCGAGAAACAGGCAGACTTTCGCGACTTCTTCTACCGTGGCGATGCGTTGCAGCGGCGTGACCTTCGGACCCTTCTCAAAAGTTGACTCCGGCCAGCCGGCAAAGCGCGTATGCACGAGGCCGGGTGCAATCGCATTGACGCGAACTTCCGGTGCAAAAACCCGCGCCAATGATTTCGTCATGTTCACCAGCGCCGCTTTCGACGCCGAGTAGACGATCGAACTGCCTGATGCATGCCACGCCGATGCAGAGGTGTTGTTGATGATCGATGACCCCGGTTGCCTCCTTAGCAAGGGATCTGCGGCTCTAGCGCAATAAAAAGCGCCACGGAGGTTGGTATTCAACGTGCGGTCCCAGATCTCGTCGGTGAGGTCCTCCAACTGCTGATGGGGGGTAACTTTGCTCCAACCAGCGTTGTTCACGAGAGTGTCCAAGCGGCCCCAGCGTTCGTCGACGGCCTGCATCATCGAACGCACTTCGACGTCCTGCGAGACGTCGGCTTGATGGGTGAAAGCGTCTCCTCCGGAGTCCCTGATCTTCGCCACGAGCTCTTCCGCCTCGGCTTGGGCAGCCCGATAGTTGACGAGGACCTTCGCCCCTTCCGCCGCGAATAGTTCGGCAATCGCCCGGCCCATACCGGTGCCGGCCCCCGTGACGATCGCTACGCGACCCCTAAGCTTCATGCCCGATGCTCTTTTTCCCATTCGCGCTTGAGGAAGGCCGCTCCCTCGAAGGCGATGTCATCCATTGATTCCGCCAAGTCCCGCCAAATCGCCGTCGCCGCGGCTAGTTGAGGAATCGTTCCGTTGAACGACTCAATCGTCAGCCAGCCATCGTAGCCGATCTGTTGCAAGGTTCCGAGAACCGATGTCCAGTCCACGTGCCCCGTGCCGGGCACGCCTCGATCGTTCTCACAAGTATGGACGTGCTTGAGCCGTGAACCGCACATCCGATAGCCTTGCGGGATGCTTTTTTCTTCGATGTTCGAATGGAACGTGTCGAAGAGGATGCCGATGCGCGGACTGCCGATTTCGTCGACAAAGCGCACCGTGTCTTCGGCCGTGTTCAAAAAATACGTTTCGAAGCGGTTCAAGGGCTCGATCGCAAGCTCGGCGCCGGCTTCCTGCAAAGCAGTGTCGAGCTGCTGATGGAAGTCGACGCCCCACTTCCATTCGTCGCTGTTTCTGCGACGACCCGGCAGATGGCCCACCGGAGCATAAGTTGGCCCCGCAATCAGCTGCACGCCCGCCTCGCCTGCGGTGGCGATCAGCCGCTTCCAATGCTCGACAGTCTCCGCACGAACGGCCGCGTCCTCGCTGATAGGATTCTTCCCCGGGGGATTGACGGAGCAGAACGTGCAGTCCAGGTCATAGTCGCTCAGCGCCCGCTTGAGCACGGCTACATCCACGTCCTTTGCATCGAAGGCCGGGATCTCGACACCGTCAAGTCCTGCTTGTTTGATCTTGTCCAGGGGGATCGAAGAGTCGAATGCCCCCGACCAGATCATCGTGTTCACACCGAACTTCATGGCAGCGCCCATTATAGAATCCAGCAGTCATGGTGTGACGATGAGGAGATATGTAATTGGCGCTTTTGGCGACAAAAGATGCTACACGGCTCAAGCTCCGCTTTGCCCGGTCAGGTTTTCTCTGCTACGTCGCACGGTCAGGCGGATAACGAAACACCAAGAATTGTGCGTGAGCTTGGGCGGCCCGGAACCGCGAGGCAGATGACACCGCTGTTCTGCACCGTCAACCCCCATTCCTCGGACAAGTTCGCTCCGGCGGAACCTGAACCACTTTCTTGGTGAGAGAACCGGGCTCAGAGGACTCCCTAATCAAAAGTTTTTATGCGCCGGATTTCGCGTCCGAGGAAGCCGGGCGGTGTGATAGCATTGCCATACATTCGCCCTAGCCGGCCGTTCGTTCTCTTTGCCGTTCGACAGTTCCGGTTCGCTCGCAGTGAGATGTCTGTGGCTCCGTCGGCATTCGCCTGATCTTACCTGGAAGCTGGTCTTAGGGGCAGGGAAACCCGGTCATTAGTGGTGCTTGCAATGAAGAGGCTTGATGCAATCATTCAACCTTTCAAGCTCGATGAGGTGCGTGCAGCTCTGAGCGAGATCGGCATATACGGTATGACGATCTACGACATTCGCGGTCATGGACGGCAGAAAGGGCACAAGGAGATCTACCGCGGACAGGAATACGAGATCGATTTGCTTCCCAAGGTGAAACTCGAGACGGTCGTGCCGGACAAGCGCGTCGAAGAAGTGGTCGATACGATCCTGACGGCAGCTTGGACAGGCAGGATCGGGGATGGCAAAGTGTTTGTCAGCCCGGCGGAGGAAGTAGTGCGGATCCGCAACCATGAAACGGGAGTAGACGCTCTCTAGAGGAGCGGACCACATTGCCGGATTTGATACCCCTGGCAGTACGCGGATCGGTACTGACGAAGAAGCGGTTCTTTTCTGACGACGATGGCCTCGCCTGCGTGGCGGCTCGCAGTGGTGACGTCGACCGTATCGTCGCGCGCAGCTTCGCAGAATGCTTCCCCGACGCTGAGAAAGGCGGCATCGCAGCCCTCGCGGTGGGAGGCTACGGCCGCTCACAGCTTTTCCCCCACTCGGATGTCGACCTGCTGGTGCTCTTCAGAGACAACCATCTCGTTGCGCGGTCAGAGGAAGCTCTGGCTAGGCTGCTGGCGGTTCTATGGGACGCGAAGCTCCGGATATCGCATTCGGTGAGGACGCCCAAGGATTGCACGACCATCACACCGGAGAACGCTGAACTCAACATCAGCTTGCTCGATAGCCGTTTCCTCGCTGGCGACCGGGAGCTTTACCGGCTGCTCCACGACCAGCAGTTGCCGCAGTTCTATCTGCGCGAGCAGAGCGCCTTGCTCAGGAATCTCGTCGAATTGAGTCAGGCGCGCCACCGGCGGCATGGCAAGACGATCTACCACCTGGAGCCCGACATCAAGGAGTGCCCCGGAGGCCTGCGCGACTTTCATTTGGCCTGTTGGATTTCGCAACTCGTCAACGTAACGCAGGATCACGTGCCGCTGAGTGAAGAGCATCTCCCGCACAAGGACGGCGTAGAGTGGCCGCAAGCAAAGAGTTTTTTGTTCGCTGTACGCAGCTACCTGCACTACTTCGTCGGACGCGACAACAACAAGCTGACGTTCGAGATGCAGGACCGTGTCTCTCGATCAGGCTTGGCCAAGGCGTTTCTAAAAGCGGACCGCACAGAAGACTGGATGCGTGACTACTTCCGCCACGTCCGCACTGTTTCCCGGCTGGCGATCCACATGATGGAGGTGGCGGCCGTTTCGCGGCGAACCCTGCTGACTCGCGTTCGGGATCGTTCATCACGGCTCTCGCATGTCGACTTTCCGGTATCTCGCGGTCGCATTTATCTGCGGCACAGTCAAGCCCTCAAGGTCCGTCCCGAGCTTGTATTCGAACTGTTCCGCTGGGTTTCACGACACGGGCTGCCACTTGCGGCTGAAACGGAGCGTAGGGTAAAAGACGCTCTCCCGGGCATTGAGACCCATGCCCGCTCTCGAGCCGATGTATGGCCCGTTCTTGCCGCGATCCTGAAGCTGCGCCATGCCTACCACGCGCTTACCGCCATGCACGAGACAGGCGTTTTGTTTGCTCTCTTTCCGGAGTTCAAGCTCATCGACTGTCTCGTTATCCGTGACTTCTATCATCGCTATACCGTGGATGAGCATCTGTTCCGGGCGGTGCGCCACATCCATGAATTAGCATCGGGCGAGGACGAGAACCTTCTCGGCTACGGCAGTCTGCTGGCTGAATTGGAGCACCCCGAGCGCCTCTTCTTCGCCGTACTGTTCCACGATGTCGGCAAGGGCGTTCCGGGTCCGGACCATTCGCAGCGAAGCATCGAACTGACCGACCGCGCCATGGAGCGCATCGGGATGGAGGATGCCGGACGGGAAACCGTGCGATTCCTGATCCGGCACCACTTGACCATGTCGGCGTTCATGCGGGGACGGGACGTGAGTGATCCCGAAACGATCCAGGACTTGGCCGACATTGTCGGCACGACCGATCGCTTGAAGGCGTTGACCCTCGTCACCTTCGCCGACATCCGAGCGCTGAACCCCTCGGCCATGACTCCCTGGCGGAGGGAATTGCTCTGGCAACTCTACGCCGCCACGTACAATCGTCTTACGGGTGACGTAGAGGACAATCGCATCGGTCCGGAGGCCTCGCAGACTTATCTGGCTCCCCCCGCATCAGCCGACGAGCGCAAGGATGTGTATGAGTTTTTGGAGGGCTTCCCTGAGCGCTATCTACGAACCCGTACTCCCGAGAAGATTCGTTCGCATTTTGAGCTCAGTCGGAAGCTCGCCACCCGGGATTCCGCCGTCAGCGTGACGGGCAACGGATCGTTCTACGAAGTAGCCGTAGTGACCAAGGACCGACCGAATCTGTTTGCTTCGCTGTGCGGAGGATTGGCGGCCTTTGGAGTCAGCATTGAGAAGGCGGAAGCGTTCTCGAATGCCTGCGGCCTCGTTCTGGACACGTTCATTGTTGTGGACTCAGACCACCGCTTAGACGTAAGCCCGGATGCGCCCTTGCAATTGGCTCGCATGCTAAGAAAGATCGCGGAGAATCGGGTTGACGTGAAGGATCTGCTGCAGGCCCGTGAGCCGCTGTTTCGCACCGCGGTGCGGACCTGGATCAAGCCCCGCGTGAGTATCGACAATCAAACGTCGCAACGAGCCACAGTGATTCATGTCACTGCGCAGGACCGAATCGGCTTGCTTTACGACTTGGCCCGAACAATCTCCTCCCGTGGTTGCGATATCGAGGTTGTGCTGATCGACACGCAGGGCCGCAGGGCGATGGACGTGTTCTACGCAATCGGTCCCGAAGGGAAGCTTGCGCAGATGGAGGGTGAACGTCTGCGTGACGAGATGCTGGCGGCGTGCGGTGTGCGCGTATCCGAAAAAGCCGGTTAGGCGCCAGCCAAGCAGTTAGGCCCGTTTATTCAAGAACCCGGCGCATGTCCGCGCATTGCCGCTCCAAGTGATGCAGACGCTGCTTGACGTTGCCGAGTTCCTGTTCCAGGGCGAAGACACGATCCGTCCGGGATTTCGAAAGTGCGGTGGGCAGATCGAAAGAAGTTCGACAAACAACGAGCTTGACAAAGGGCTTGCCGTTCATTGTCACCAGGAGGGAGCGCGCTTGTCGCCACAAACCTGAGTTCAAGAAGCCTCACCTTGAACCCGGTTGCCGCAACTCCTTTTCTCCGTCGCCGCAGTCCGACAGGACTTAGGCCGCGACCGCTGCCTTCTTCTCGAAGCGCACGGCCGCCTTGTTGCTGTCGCGGTCGACGATGACGACATCATCCTCGCCGAAATCACCGTTGAGGATGGCCAGCGCCAGCGGGTCTTGGATGAGCCTCTGGATCGAGCGCTTCAGCGGACGCGCACCGAATTTCTCGTCAGAGCCGTCGGTGAGCAGCAGATCCTTGGCGGATTCGGTGACCTCGATGCGGATCTTCTTGTCTTCGAGAAGCTTCCGCAGATAACCAAGTTGCAGATCGACGATTTCGCCCAGATGCCCTCTCGCGAGGCTGTTGAAGACGATGATGTCGTCGATACGGTTGAGGAACTCCGGCCGGAACGTCCGGCCCAGCTCAGCCATAAGCCGGGCGCGGATCGCCTGGTTCTGATCACGGCCGTCATGCGTCAGCGAAAACCCGATCTTCGCCGTTTGCAAGTCGCTCGATCCGACGTTCGACGTCATGATGATGACGGTATTGTTGAAGTTGACCGTGCGGCCCTTGCCGTCAGTGAGCCGGCCGTCGTCGAGCACCTGCAACAGGATGTTGAACACATCCGGGTGCGCCTTCTCGATCTCGTCGAGCAACACGACGGAGTACGGCTTTCGCCGCACGTGCTCGGTCAACTGCCCACCCTCTTCGTAGCCGACATACCCCGGAGGCGCACCGATCATGCGCGAGACGGCGTGCTTTTCCATGTACTCGGACATGTCGATGCGGACCATTGCCTTCTCATCGTCGAACATGAACTCGGCCAGCGCCCGCGCCAACTCGGTCTTGCCGACCCCCGTCGGCCCCAGGAATACGAAGGTCCCGATAGGCTGATTCGGATCGCTGAGGCCGGCCCGATTCCGCCGGATAGCGTTCGAAACATGAGTGACCGCTTCGTTTTGGCCGATGACGCGGTTGTGAAGGCGATCTTCCATGTGAACGAGCTTCTGAACCTCACCCTCCAGCATGCGTGCGACAGGGATGCCGGTCCACTTCGCGACGATCTTCGCGATGTCTTCCTCGTTGACTTCGCCGCGTAGCAGACTGCTGTCGGTCTGCTGCAGCTCAAGTTGTGCGGCGGCCAGCTCAATCTCTTTCTCAACGTCCGTCCTTTCGCCGTAGCGAATCTCGGCCACTCGCTGGAGATCGCCCTTGCGGCTGCTTTCCTCTTCTTCGTTGCGAAGTGTCTCGTGTTTCTCTTTCAGCGCCTTGACGCGGTCGATGAGCTGCTTTTCCGACTGCCATCGCTCGCGAAGCTGCATCGCTTGCGAGCGCAGATCCTCCAGTTCGCTTTCGATTGTGTGGAGGCGTTCTTTCGAGGATCGGTCCGTCTCCTTCTGGAGCGCCTGCTTCTCAATCTCGAGTTGCATCACGCGGCGCTCGATTTGGTCGACCTCCACCGGAACGGAATCGATTTGCATGCGCAAGGTTGCTCCCGCCTCGTCAATCAGGTCGATGGCCTTGTCCGGCAGAAAGCGGTCGCTGATGTAGCGATGCGACAACGTTGCGGCGGCGATGATCGCCGGATCGGTGTATCGCACGCTGTGGTGGATCTCATACGTTTCCTTGAGGCCGCGCAGGATGGCGATCGAGTCAGCTACACTCGGCTCCTGCACCATCACGGTCTGAAAGCGTCGTTCGAGTGCGGCGTCCTTCTCGACGTATTTGCGGTGCTCGTTGAGAGTCGTCGCGCCGATGCAGCGAAGCACGCCGCGGGCCAAGGCCGGCTTGAGCATGTTGGCGGCGTCGATCGAACCCTCGGCGGCTCCGGCCCCGACAAGCGTGTGCAGCTCATCGATGAAACAGATGATGCTGCCGTCGGACTCTTCAATCTCTTTGAGGACGGCCTTCAGACGGTCTTCGAACTCGCCTCGGAACTTGGTTCCCGCGACCATCGACGACAGGTCAAGAGAGACCAGCCTCTTGTTCTTGAGCGTTTCGGGAACATCCCCGTTGATGATCCGCTGGGCTAGGCCTTCGACGATCGCTGTCTTGCCCACACCCGGCTCGCCGATGAGCACCGGGTTGTTCTTCGTCCTGCGTGAGAGGACCTGAATGACGCGCCGAATCTCTTCATCGCGACCGATTACGGGGTCGAGCCTGCCTTGACGGGCCGCCTCGGTCATATCGACGGCATAACGCTCGAGCGCCTGATACTTGGCCTCGGGGTTTGGGTCGGTGATGCGCTGCGTGCCGCGGATCGTAACCAAACCCTGCAGGATCGGCTCATGCGCGGCGCCCATCTTGGTAAGCAACCGCCCTGCCGGATCGTGCTTCAGCGCGGACATCGCCAGCAGCAAGTGCTCGGTCGAGACGTACTCGTCGTTGAAGCGCTCGGTTTCCTTATGCGCTTTCTGAAAAACCTCGTTCAGCTGCGGGGCCAGATGCGAGCCGCCCTCTATGCCGCTGACCTGCGGGACCGCGTCCAATAAGCCGCGGGCTTCCTGCGCCACCGCAGCGGGGTGAATGCCGCACTTCGACAGCACTGACTGCACGACGCCTTCTTCTTGCTCCACCAGAGTGATGAGCAGATGGGCCGGATGAATCTGCTGGTGATTCGATGCAGCGGCGAGCTCTTGTGCCTGTTGCACGGCCTCCTGGGCCTTCTGTGTGAACTTGTCGAAGCGAATCATGTGCATCAATCTCCCTTGCGGCCGAGAGGAGTCCGCTCTTTGGAAGCAGGCCGGGAACGGGTCATGATCTGCATGTCACTACGCTCATCGTATCTCGGACTTCTTCTCGTGAAACCTGACGGGCGGGCCGCTCCTTCAGGACGACCCGCCCGCTTGTGCCCACATCAACCGATCTCGACCACCTTCGCCTTCTTCGGTTTGGACACGATCTTCGGGATCTCCACCCTCAGTACCCCTTTGTCGTACTTGGCCGAGGTCTTGTCGGTCTCGGCGGTTTCCGGGAGCGTGAAGCTCCGCTCAAACGAGCCATAGACCCGCTCAACCCGATGGAAGTTCTCGTCAGCGCTCTCTTTCTCGAACTTCCGCTCTCCGGAGACGATAAGAACGTTGTCCTCGACTTTCACGGACAGGTCCTTCTCGTCCAACCCCGGCAAGTCCGCCTTCATGAGGATCTTGCCGTCGTCCTCACTGATGTCCAGGCTGGGGCTCCAAACGCCTTCACGAGGCTCAGTGCGCCTGGGAGCAAAAGCTGTGTCAAACCACCGGTCGATGTCATCGAACCAGGGCGTCATACCGCGATGTGTGTGTTTGATCAGATTCATCATGCACCTCCCAACTTCACCACCTTCACCTTGTTGCCGCCGGACTTCATTTTCGGCAGCGTCAACTCCAGAACACCGTTCCTGTATCTCGCCGAAATCTTGTCCTCGTCCACTGTCTCCGGAAGCTTGAAGCTTCGCTGGAACGAGCCGTAGCGCCGCTCGACCCGATGGAAGTTCTCTTTCTCCGTCTCCTTCTCGAACTTGCGTTCTCCGCTGATCATCAAGGTTCCGTCCTCGATGGTCACCTTTATGTCCTTCTCGTCGACACCCGGCAAATCGGTCTTGAAGACGATCTTGTTCTTGTCTTCTTTGATGTCGACACTGGGGTAGAACGCCCTCGTTGACTGCATAGCATCGGTGGGGACGCGGAAGAAATCGTCGAACCATCCGTCGGCGGAGCCGAACCAATCGAACCGGCGATCGAACGACTTGGGTGTGAATCGAATCAGACTCATCTCAAAGCCCTCCTTGGAACCAATGTAATTCTACTTGAATAATAAAATATAAGTCTTATATTGTCAAGTATGGCCCAAGAAATATATTTCTTTCAGAATCAATAATATACAATGACCTTAGTCTATCCAGCTAAGATTTTATGCTGTTAAGTGTGATGCCTGGCTAGCCCGTCGAGCCTAGGTAGACAAAACGCAGCACGAAGAGTCCGGTCAGAATGTAGGCCAGCCAACCGATCTGGCGGTATTCGCCTCAGAGCAACTTCAGCACGGTATAGGAGATGAAGCCGATCGCCAAACCGCTGGCGATGCTGTAGCTCAGAGGGGTCGTGGTGAGGGTGAGGAAGGCGGGGATAGCAATGGTAACGTCGTTCCAATCGATCTCGCGGACCGCCGAGAGCATCAGCGCGCCGGCGACGATCAGCGCCGGGCTTGTCGCTGCCCTTGGGATAACACCGAACAGGGGCGTAAGAGGGAGCGAGAGGAGAAACAACAGGCCCACTACCACAGCGGTGATTCGCGAGCGTCCCCCGGCCACCACACCTGCCGCGCTCTCGATGCAGCTGACCACGGTCGACGTACCGAGGGCGAATCCGACTGTGCTCGCGGCACCGTCGGTAATGAGGATGCGGCCGAGGCGGGGAATCCGTGTCCCGCTCTCGAAGAGCTGCGCCTTCTTCCCGACGGCAACCAGCGTGCCCACATTGTCGAAAAGGTCGACGAACCAGAAGACGAAGACAATCTCGAGCAAACCGAGGCTGATAGCGGCGCCGATGTCCAACGCAAAAGCTGTCGACGAAAGCCCGCTCCATGCGTACATCGTCGGATTCCATCGGACGCGAGGCCCAGGGGAATCGCTGCGATCGTCGTGCCGACGATGCCGAGGACCATTGAGGCTTTCACACGACACGCGATGAGGGCGCTGATGAGCATGAGGCCGAACAGGGCTACGGCCGTCGAGGGCCGTGTGAGATCGCCCAGGCCGACCATCGTGACTTCGTTTGCGACAACGATTCCTGCGTTCTGCATCCCGATCAGAGCCAGAAAGAGCCCGATGCCGGCTCCCACGGCCGCATGAAGGCCGGCGGGGATCGATCGGACGATTGCTTGCTGCAGGCCGGCGACGGTCAGAACGAGGAAGATGATGCCCGAAACAAAGACCGCGCCGAGTGCGGTTTGCCAGGGGATCCCCCTGCCCAGTACGACCGTGTTGGTGAAGTAGGCGTTGATGCCCATGCCGGGGGCGAGTCCGATGGGGTAGCGCGCGACTAGCCCCATCATCAGGCTGCCGAGCGCCGCCGCGACGCAGGTCGTCGCGCCGACGCCGGTGACTGGCATGCCGGCTTCCCTCAGGATGGCAGGGTTGACGAAGACGATGTAAGACATCGTCAGGAAGGTGGTCATGCCGGCGACGACTTCTGTGCGCCAGTTCGTGCCGAGGGCTTCGAATTCGAAATACCGCTCAGCTCTTCGGATCAAATTCATGAGGGCGAGCCAAGAACCCTTGTTGCCCGCTGTTCTTCAGGTGTTCACCGCAACCGCCTCGGACACCATGTCCGAGACAGGGTTGATGAGCGGCTCGCGCGAGACACGTGCCGGCACTGTCGTCAGCATGACGAACGTCAGCCTGGTCTCTTGATCGGCCCAGAAGAGAGTCCCGGTTGCGCCGGAATGGCCGAACGTTCGGTCGGAGCAGCCTTTGCCGAACGAGCCGGGCGCGACGGCAAAGCCGATACCCCAAGCCGGAAGGTCTCCGTTCTGATTATCGAGCATGGCGCGGGCCGTCGCCGGCTGCAAGACGCGGTCGTCGGGATCGAGGAAATAATTGAGCAGCCGCGTCAGGTCGCTTCCAGTGGAATGGGCGCCCCCCCAGGGAGCCCCGAGGTCGCGCCAGTAGAGGCTGTTCCAGTCCCAACTGCTGTTGTCTCCACCGCCGTAGAGAGCCGGGGCCTCCTCGACCTGAGACTGCGCCGTCTCGGGAATCTTGAAGCCGCCTAATCCGAGCGCACTGTGGTGCATGCCGAGTGGGGTGAACACGACTTCCTTGAGGAAATCGCGGAAGGGCATGTTGGTGATGCGTTGCGCGACTTCGGACGCCAGCAGCAGTCCCATGCTCTGGTACTTCTGCTCGGTGCCCGGCTTGGACAGCAGCGGTGTCTTGATTGCTCGCTCGACGAACTCTTCAAGCGGAGCGTGACGTTTGCGCAGTTCGATATTCTCGGGGAGCTGATCGGGCAAGCCGGAGGTGTGACAGAGAATGTCCTTGATGGTGATGTCCTTGCGGTCACCTGCGGTGAACTCGGGGATGAACTTGTGCACCGGGTCCTGGAGGGTCAATTCGCCGCGGTCGGCGAGAACCATCATGGCGATGGCGGTCATGGGCTTCGTGATCGATGCCAGAAGAAAGATCGTGTCAGGGGCATCGTTAGCATCGCCAAAGCCCCGCGCGAACCGTTCGCCGTCGCGACCTACGGTCAGACTGCCCGCTCGGAGTTTGCCGTCGTCCACCCACTTTTGTATGAATGCCGACGCCCCATCGAGCTTCGCCGGGTTGAGTTTGGCTGCTTCCGCCTCCGGCTCCCCCTCGGGCGCAGCGCAGGCGGCGCTCAAGCCCAAGGCCCCCAGTGTCTGATACAGAAACAGGCGTCGTTGCATGATGTGCGGACCTCCCCCGAAACGACTGAATCATAGCACGGGCCATTGACGTCTCCACTCAGCCTGCCGATGGCGCCGCGGGAGTTTCGTTCGAAGTTGCGCGCGCATTTTGAGCGGAGTATAACGGGGGATTACGTTACGAACCGAGCCGCGCCACTGGCGAGTGGAGTGGAACCGGCCGCGAGGGAGCGCGGTGTGACAAATTGCCCTTCGCCTGGGCGCCCTCAATGGTGAGCCCGGGCTTTTTTGTGGGAGAAGCAAACCAATGACAGCCCACCGCGACCTGCTCAAGCAGTCTGACCCTGAGACCTATAACGCCATGCTCGGTGAGGAGGCACGTCAGAGGAGGGGGATCGAGCTGATTCCTTCAGAGAACTATACCTATCCGGAAGTGCTCGCCTGCCTCGGCTCGGTCTTCACCAACAAATACTCCGAAGGCTACCCCGGCCGCCGCTACTACGGCGGACAGGAATACACCGACATCATCGAAAACATAGCCCGTCGGCGCGCCAAGGATCTCTTCCGGGCCGAGCACGCCAATGTGCAGCCGCTGTCGGGCTCGCCCATGAACCAAGCTGTCTACATGGCGTTCCTGAAGCCCGGCGATACCGTGTTAGGCATGGACCTCTCGCACGGCGGTCACTTGACGCACGGCGCGCCGGTCTCGCACATGGGGAAGATCTACAACTTCATTCGCTACAAGACCTTCCCGGAGGAAAAGGGCCGTATCGACTTCGACGACCTGCGCAAGACCGCGCTCGCCGCCAAGCCGAAGATCGTGCTCTGCGGCTACTCCTCCTATCCGCGCGACTACGACTACGCCAAGTTCAAAGAGATCGCCGATGAGGTCAGTGCGCTCACTATGGCCGATGTCTCGCACATCGGCGGGCTCATCGCCGGCGGAGCGATGAGGAATCCCTGCGACGCCGGCTTTGACTTTGTTACCACGACCACGCACAAGAGCATGCGCGGCCCGCGCGGCGGGATGATCGTCTGCAAGAAGAAATTCGCGAGAGACATCAACAAGTCGGTCTTTCCCGGCCTCCAGGGCGGGCCGCACATGAACCAGGTCGCGGGCGTCGCCGTCACGTTAGGCAAGGCGCAAAAGCCGGAATTCCGGGAGTACTGCCGGCAGGTTCTCACCAACGCCAAAGTGCTTGCCGAAACCCTGGCGCAGGCCGGGGCCAAGCTGATCACCGGCGGAACCGAGAATCACATGATGGTGATCGACGTCGTCTCGAGTTTCGGTATCGACGGCCGAGTGGCGGAAGAGACCCTTGACGCAGTCTCCATCACTACGAACAAGCAGATCATTCCCGACGACCCGAACCCCCCTCTCCGGCCGAGCGGCATCCGACTCGGAACACCCGCGGCGACAACGCGGGGCATGCGGGAAGGCGAGATGCGCCGGTTGGCTGCTTGGATGGTCAAGGCGCTGAAGAACCACGATGACGAAGGCGCGCTCACCTCAATCCGCGGCGAAGTGGAGGAGATGTGCACGCAGTTCCCGGTACCAGGGATCTGAGGGTTGGTAGCGGGTGGTCGCTGCGCTTGTTACACGATGGCTAGGTCGACGCCGCCCACCTTGCCTTCATGGCCGATGATCCGTGTGATGGACCGCTGTAACCGGCGGAAGATCTGGTCGGGGCGCTTTGTTGCGTCGATCCGCGTGAAGTCATAGCGCTCGGCCATTTCGTCGAGTGCTTTGATGACGCGCTGCTGATACTTGATGAAGCTCTCGTAGCGGTCGCGTCCGATCGGAACGTCCATACCGCTTTCCCAATATTCGAAGGCGCCGCGGCCGACCACGACGCGCGCGACGAGGTCGTCGATTTCCGCGCGGAGATAGTAGATCGCGTGGGGAATCAGCGCGATGCCGGCGACCTGTTCGATCCACTTGCGGTCCTGTCCGCGGGCAATGGCGCGCGCCACGATCGAAAAGATGTAGCGATCGGTGAGCACGACGAAGCCGGCGCGCAAGGCGGGGATGATTTCGTTCTCGAGACGGTCGGCGAAGTCGGTCGTGTAAAACAGCGTCATCGTGGTCGGTCCGAGGGTATGCCCTTCCTTGGCTTGCTGGATGCCCCTCTTGGTCAGGTCTGAGCGCGCCATGCCGGTGTCGATGACAGCGTGCCCTTGTTGCTCCAACCAGAACCGCAACTGGGCGATCTGCGTGGAGCGGCCTACGGAATCCGGCCCCTCGATGACAATCAGCTTGCCCCGCAGCTCCGAGCAGTCGATGCTCGGAAGCGGCTCGTCATAGAACCGGAGCGGTGCTCTGGAAGGCATACTCTCTCCCGGCCGGCACGCGAAGGACACCGTCCTTCAGGCTCTCGCCGATCTGCTTGAGGACCACCTTGCGCATCTGTTGTTGCTGTTCTTCGATCGACTGTGTCGCGTCGATCACGTGGAAACCGACTTCCTGCGTCATGGCTTCGTACTCGTCAAGGATGCGGCTTTGAAAAATGCGGAAGCTCTCTTCGACATCGCGGCTGAGGCCGAGGTCCATGCCCGCTTCGTAGAACTTGAGCGCGGCTCGGCCGCCCAAGATGCGGTCCAGTGCCACATCGAGCGGCACGCGGAAATAGAACGCAATGCTCGGCCGCACCGCGAAACGGTAAAGGTTGCGGACCCAGTGACGGCTTACGCCGCGGGCGACGTCGCGGGCAAACGCGGTGAAGGCGTAACGGTCCGCGCAGACAACGGCGCCAGCCTTCAGCATCGGAACCAGGTAGCGCTCGGAACGGTCGGCGAAGTCGGTCGCGTGGATGAGACTGAACGTTGTCGGGGTAAACATCTGCTTCTTCTTGCCCCGGCTGGTTGTGCCGCGTACGAGTTCCGATGAGTTCCACTCGCTGAATGCGACGGCGATTTCTTGGGAACGCAGCCACTGGCTGAGGAGAGCGAGCTGTGTAGACTTGCCGGAGCCGTCGATGCCCTCTACGACAATGAGCTTTCCTTGGTAGCGGTTAGGAAGAAATTGCGGCATCGGCTGTGAGAATTTAAACGGGTAATATAACATGGCGTGGCCTCACGGCCGCATGCAGTCCTACTAGCTGTGATCTTTCAATAGGTTGTTCACTCGGTCCCGACCGAGGAAACTGAAGGTGTCAAGCAAACGGTTTCCCGGAAGGAGGACCGAGTGAACATCCATCAGAATGCCAAGTTGACCCCGAAGAGTCGAGCCGATGTTGTCCGGCGGATTCTCGACCAGGGCCAGACCCCGAAGGCGGTGGCCAGCGCCTTCGGGGTCTGCGCACGTACGGTGCGCAAGTGGGTAGCCCGCTATCGGGCTGAGGGCGCCGACGGATTGCTCGACCGCAGTTCGCGTCCGCACCGCTCGCCACGGACGATACCGGCCGCTGTCATCAATCGCATCACCACCTTGCGCCGGCTGCGCTGGACCGGCGCCCAGGTCGCCGCCACTGTTGGGGTGGCGCCTGCTACCGTCAGTCGGGTCCTCCTCCGCCAGGGCCTTGCCCGCCTCTGTGCCCTCGACCCGGCGCCACCCGTCCGCCGTTACGAACATCCCCACCCGGGCGACCTGCTGCACCTTGATATCAAGAAACTCGGCCGCTTTCGCCGCCCCGGTCACCGCGTCACCGGGGACCGCCGCCACTCCAGCCCCGGCGCCGGCTGGGAATACCTTCATGTCTGCGTCGACGACCACTCCCGCCTTGCCTTCTCCCAGCTCTATCCCGACCAGACCGCCGCCACTGCCGCGGCCTTTCTCACCGCCGCCCTCGACTACTACCACCGCCTCGGCATCCGCGTCCGCCGCGTGCTCACTGACAACGGCGGGTGTTACCGTTCCAGGGCCTTCCATGCACGCTGTGCCCAACGCGGCCTACGCCATCGCTTCACCCGGCCCTTCACCCCCCGTACCAACGGCAAAGCCGAACGCTTCATCCAGACCGCACTCCGCGAGTGGGCCTACGCACACCCCTACCCCACCTCCGCGCAGCGTGCCCAACACCTCAGACACTGGCTCCACCGCTACAATTGGCACCGCCCACACGCCAGTCTCAAGGCCAACCCGCCCATCAGTCGAATCGGTCTGACCGGGGACAACCTGTTGAGGTTCCACACCTAGCGGGCCTGGGGCTTCCTGGAAAGCCCTCCATCCCGGCTGCCGGGACGGCCATCTTGGCGGGTCTTGCAAGCAGCAGCCGAGGCCGCACACCCAGGGGACGGGTACTTGCGGTCTTGATTCTCGCGGCGGCCGCGGTCTCTTGCGGCGTCGGCCACGCCTCCATCCAGACCACCGAGCACTACCTGGGCCTAAGCCAGGACCTCCACGACGCCCCCTGCGACCGCCTCGGGATCGTGGGCTGGGAGGCGTGACGGCCGCCAATCCTTCTCAAAATGGTTTTCAGGCACAGCCTGCCCCGAGACAGTCGAGCGTGGTAGCGGTGAGTGCTGGGCGGATGCTTAGCTGAGCCGGGTAGAGGTTCTCGGACTAAGCGGAGCACCAAAGTCCATCCCAGGTCTGACTTAGCCCCCCCTCTGAGTTCCCGCTGGAGCGAAGAAAGTGGCAGCGCGAAAGTAAGGTAAAGGGATAGACTTCCGGGGCCAGTGCTTGGAAATGTAAAGAGACATCAGGGGCACGGACACGCCGAGCAACAGAATCCCTGGCCAGAGCATGTCCTGTATGTCTGCTGATGGCAGCAACTGGTCCGAGACCTCGATCAGACATCCGATCGCATTGTTGGTTGCATGGAGAACTATTGGGACGAGCAGTGAACCCGTTTCGATATACAAGATCGCCATCACAAGACCGAAAACCGTGCTGCCGATGACGCTCGGTGCGTGGCCGATTCCGAATAGGAGTGAAGATGTCCACAACGCGGCCGTCAGGTTCCATCTGACAGCCCAGCGATGAAGCAGCAGTCCGCGAAACAGTCCTTCTTCGACGACAGGACCAAGGACAACGACCTGGAACATCGTGACCAAGTTGTAGACCCACTGCTGTTGCTCATTGGCGGCAGCCACGAAGAGTTCAATGCTCAAGAGCGTGTCAAGAATGCCGGGCGCAAGATGGGACAGTGAGTAGAAGAGGACAAGCACCTCACCGAGACCGAATGCAATCAGTACTGGCAGAAGCTTGAGGGCACGAAAGCAAGTGCTTTGACGGGGCACGTGCCCCAGCAGTCGGGTCCAACGTACCCGCTTGCGACGAAGGTAGATCCAAACGGCCAGGAGAATCACGAAATGCGGAATACCGAGCGATAGGAGTTCCCTCAATGAGCTTTCCAGATACCAGTCTGGGCCTAGAGTTCGGATGACAGAAGAGAAAAGTTGGGTGACGATGGCGGAGGACCCCTGAAGTGAGACAAGCCGGCAAGCAGGTTTTCCCCATTTGCTGAAAAATGGTGGACTGGGGAACGGCCCTCATTGTAAACTCTTCGTCGGCTGGCGAAGCGGAGGCGGGCTCTGCTGGAGAGCAACCCGCCAAGGAATAGCCAGTCGGAAACTCATCGAAACGATGGGTCGGGGCGTGGAGCCGCGCTCTCTGCGCCCCACTCCAACGGAGATCCAGCCCATCGGATCGATAGATTTCCCGATGCCTCAGAAAACTCATTCCGTGACTCCCGCCGGCGTCTGCTGGTCGAGCAACCACTGTCGTACTCGTTCGGCGGCCGATAGTCCAGCGCCGAGTGCAGCCGTTTTTCGTTGTAGACGCGCTCGATGAACTCCGCGATGCGCTGCTGCGCCTCGGCGAAGTCCTCGTACTCGAACAGGTAGACTTCTTCGTACTTGAGCGTCTTGATGAACGACTCCGCCAGGGCGTTGTCGTTGGGGCTCGCCTTGCGGCTCATGCTGATGGCGATGCCGTGGTCGGCCAACAACGCCGTGTAGGGGCCCGCAGCGTACTGCACGCCACGATCGGAATGATGCACCAGCGCGGGCCGCCGCGCGCGCTGGGCGAGGGCCATCCGGAGGGCTCCCAACGTCAACTCCGCTGCTAGCGTGCAACCCAGCGACCACCCGATGCAGCGCCGCGAGTAGGCGTCCAACAACACCGCCAGGTAAACAAACTCGCGCCGTAGCCGAATGTAGGTGATATCCGCCACCCCGAGCTGGTTCAGCCCCGTCAGATCCAGCTCGGGAACCAGGTTCGGATAGACCGTCAACGCATGGCTCGAATCCGTGGTGCGCACGCGTTTGACACGACGCAGGTACAGCAGGTTGTCTTCCCGCATGATGCGCTGCACGCGCTTGCGGTTGATCCGCCAACCGCGTCGACGCAACTCGGCGGTAATGCGCCGCGATCCGTAGCCGGGCATCTCCAAGGCGATGCGCTGGACGGCATCTCGCAACTCGACGTCGTCGCAGCTCGTGGACTTGTGACGCGCCCGGTAGTAGGCGGCGCGATTCACGCTCAAGGCGCAGCACATCGCCGCTAATGACAGCTCGGCTCCTGCTTCCTGCTCGATCAAAGCGATCATCTTCTGGTTATAGGCGCGACGCTCGGTGGACGTTGTTCCTCGAGCCGCGCCAAGGCCTTTTTTACCAGCGCATTCTCCATCGTCAGCCGGCCGACCATACGCTCCAGTTCGGCGATGCGAGTTTCTTCGTCCGAGCCGTTCCCCTTGCTCCTGAACGCCCGCTCGGGATCCTGACGCAGCTGCTTGCACCACTTCGTCAGCAGCGTGGGATGGATTTCATAGCGTCGAGCGACCGCGGCCGTCGCGGCTCCCGCCTCGACTTGCCGTACCGCCCGCAACTTGAACTCCGCAGAAAACTTCCGTCTTGACAACGCCATAGCACCTCTCTCCGATCACTGTAAAAAGATGCTTACTACTTGTCTCATTTTTGGGGTCCACTCCGATGCTACGTCAATGAGGATTGCGATCTGTTCCTCGTCAAGGCGCAGATGCCTCCCGAAGCCAGCCTGACGGGCGGCTAGCGCTTCAGGTTCATGATCTCCAGACGGACAAACGATCTGGAACAGGTGAGAGTAAGCTGTGGCCTGACTTACGACTTGTGCCGGGGCCAAAGTGAACCCTGCCAGGAGAATAGCAACTACGAGCCATCTGAAGAATGTGTTAGTACTGACACTTCCCGGGTACATCATGTGCGTGTTCTCCTTTCAACAGTAATGTTTGCGTTACGAGGGCATCGTCCCGTTCCTGATCCGTCCGGGACATCCCTTCTACCCTGTATAACGTTCGAAATCGCAATCGATCACAGCTTTTTTTTCGCCGGGCGAAAAAGACGGCCGAGGGCGGCGATGGGAGGGGATCTTCAGGTCGGAGCGGCCTCCGGTTGCGGGCCTGCCCCTTCGTGGCGCCGTCTCAGCGCGATGCGGTTCCTATGCGGGCGTCGATGCGCCGCCGGATCATTTGAACCGCTCGATGCAGCCGCGCCGCGACCTGCGCGCGGGAGACGTGGAGGCGCTGCGCCGTCAGTTCAGTGGAGAGACCCTGCTGCAGACGCAACTCGACAACCTGGCGGTAGGTCCCCGGGAGGAGCGAAACGATCTCCCGCAGCAGGGCAAGGAGCTGTTTTTCCTGGGCGAGAGCTTCGGGGGTGAGGCCGGGGTCCTCCACTTCCGAGAGAGGGACTTCGCCGTGACGAAAGCGCCGGCGGCGAACGTCCCGGGCGGCGTTGGCGACGATCGCGCTCACCCAGGGACAAGCCTTGGGGCCGTTGAAGCAGGCATGGTTGACGGCCTGCATGATCTTGATCCAACTGGCCTGGAGGGCGTCTTCAGCGAGGCTGTCGTCGCCGGCAATCCGCTGGGCGAGGGGGAAGAAGCGTTGGGAACAGCAGGCGATCCATTTTTCCTGGTCCCCTTCCTGGAGAGGGCATTCCCCGGCGGCCCGCTTGAGGGCGGGGGTGGGCAGGACGTGCAGACTTGGGGCATGGGCAGCAACCCTTCGCAGGCGCCTCAAAGGCGGGAGACCCTGACAGCATACACCTCTCGTGTCTCGTGATTCGTTTCTCGGGAAAAACCGTCGGAGGCGTCCTGGAGCCGCTCAAGAAGAAAACGCCTGACGGCCGGTGAACCTTCCTCTCCTTCGCGCCGCGCATCACGAGACACGGCCTTTTATCCGGGGCATGTCATCCTGCGGTCCGCGACGGGAGGATGTCCGGAACGCCGTTGCAACCGGCGACCCTGAAGCGTACTGCTGGGGGTGTTTCCTCGCTTGGTGGGATTTTCACAGACTCGTCGCTCTGGCTACTTGGTATGTACTATGTGCTTTCTAACAACATGATTGGTGACCCGTTTAGGCGAAAGATGCGGCGTTTCATGTGACCTGTTTAGGCGTGGAAAACTCCCCTGGATCACAGGGTTTGTGGATGCAATATTCCTCAGGACGGCCGTGGCTCAGGTACCACTAGAAACCTGTGGGCCTCGACAAAGGCCGTCGAGGTGATTCTGGGCCAGAAAGGGAACTCGAAGCTATTCTACGAGCTGAATGCGCGGGATGATGGGTTTAGAGGGCAAGAGGATCAGCACGCCCTTGGCTGTTGAGTAGTTCAGATCCGGCCAAGCAGTCTGGATCTTGACCAGTTCACGCAGAACCTTGCGGCGGAAAGCTTGAACAGTAACTTTTTGTCATTCGTCTTGGCCGGGTCCGCTCCGAACTGGCGGTACAACTGGCGCCAGGAGAGCCGTAGCGGACGCGCCAACGCAAAGGTGCGATAAGTGAGCCACAGGTAGAGATCCAGGCCCAGCGAATCATTGCGCGCGCTCACACACCGTAGAATCAAGAACTTGAAGCCGAGACAGAGTGTTCTGACTTGATCGTCGATTCCCATTGCCACCTCGATGATCGGGCCTTTGCGTCGAATCGCGATCAGGTGCTGACGCGGGCTCGGGAAGCGGGCGTGGGCGCGATGCTCGCCATTGGTACGGGCGACGGACCGCCTGACCTCGAAGCCGCGGTCCGTTTGGCCGACGAATATGAGTCGGTCTATGCAACGGTCGGTATTCATCCCCACGACGCGGCGAAGGCCGACGAAGCCGCTTTCGAGAGTCTTCGACGGTTGCTCGATCACCCGAAGGTGCTCGCGGTCGGCGAGATCGGCCTCGACTTCCACTACGACAACTCGCCCCGCGAACGACAACGGGAGGTCTTCATTCGGCAGATGGAGACTGCCCTTGCCGCCGGCAAGCCGATCGTGATCCATGAGCGGGATGCGTGGGAGGATACGCTCACGCTGCTGGACGAATACCTGGATTCAGGTACGCAGGGTTGTCTCTTGCATTGCTTTGTCGGCAACGAGGAACAGGCCGCCCAGGCTGTGGAGCGTGGTTTCTATGTGGCGTACGGCGGAGTGCTTACCTTTCGTCGAGCGGACGACGTTCGGGCCGGTGCGGAACAGGTTCCGTTGGAAAGGATTCTGGTGGAAACCGACGCCCCATATCTGACGCCGGCTCCCTATCGCAAAGTCCGCCGCAACGAGCCGTGCTACGTAGTTCACACGGCCCGGCGGCTGGCCGAATTGAAAGGCGTGCGTTACGAGCAGGTTGCGGCGCAAACTACGCGTAACTTTTGCGATCTCTTTGGTTTGCCTGCATCCGGCTTTGGAGTATAAACTTAGTCTCTCACCACTCCCCCCGCGCATGCCCACCATCAAGACACCGTCGATGTCTCGTCGAGAGGTGCAGAACCTGCTCGCCGCCGACCTGAGGCGAGTCGAAAAAGAGATCGGCACGGACACGATCTGCTCCGTCGACACCGTCACGGCCATCAGTCACCACCTCCAGAAGAGCGGTGGCAAGCGGCTGCGCCCCGCGCTGCTGTTGCTGTCGTCGGGGGCTTGCGGCTATCAGGGCGACGCGGCGATCCGGCTCGGCGCGGTCGTGGAGATCATTCACACGGCGACGCTGGTGCACGACGATGTCATCGACAAGGCGGAGACGCGCCGGGGAAAGCCGTCGATCAACCTCCGTTGGGGTAATGAAACGAGCGTCCTGGCCGGAGACTGGCTGTATATGCAGGCCTTCAATCTGTCTCTGCGTGAGCGTAATTTCAATATCCTCGACCTGTTGATTGAATTGACGCAGATGATGGTCGAGGGTGAGTTGATGCAACTCGAATGGGTAGGCCGCTTGGACGTCACCGAGGACGAGCACCTATCGCTCGTTCATCGCAAGACGGCCTATCTGTTCTCGGTGTGCGCCCGCTTGGGGGCGATTCTGGCCGGCGTTGACTCGCAACAGGAGCAACGTCTCGGTGACTACGGCTGGAACCTCGGGATGGCCTTTCAGCTTGTCGATGACCTGCTCGATTTCACAGCCTCGGAGCGCGTGCTGGGCAAGCCCGTGGGTAGCGACTTGCGGGAAGGCAAGGTGACCTTGCCGTTGATTCTCGCTCTCAAACAGTGCACCTCGCAGGAACGTGCGATGGTGCAGCACGTGATTGAAGACAGAGACTACAAGAGGACGCCGCTGGCTACGGTTCTCGAAATGCTCCACAAGTACGGGGCGATCGAGCGGGTCCGGGGACGCGCACTCGATTACATCGAGACTTCGGTGGCCCAATTGGCCACTCTGCCAGATTCGAATTACAAGCGCGCGCTCTACTCGGTGACCGAGTGGGTGGTCGATAGAGATAACTGATCGCTCGGAGCAGCCGGGTCGTCCGACACGGTGTCTTGTTCGCGAGACCCGTTTGCCAGTTTCAGATCGTTCCCCCAGATGTGTCATGAAGGAGACCGAGGTCAAGCTGAGCGTTGCCGGCGTCGGGCGCACCCGGGCCGCTCTGCGTCGCTTCGGGTGGCGGGTATCTCAAAAACGCCACCATGAGAGGAATGCGGTCTACGATCGGCCCGGCAACGTTTGGCTGACGACGGGCCGTCTCCTGCGGGTCCGCGAAGCCGGCAAGCGCTGCAATCTTACCGTCAAGCTCCCGGTCGCACACCAGGGAGACTACAAGGTTCTGGAGGAATTTGAGATCACGACGGACGACCCGGTTCAACTCGCATGCATCCTGGAAGCGCTCGACTTCGAACCCGCGTGGCAGTATGAGAAGTTCCGCACCGAGTTTCGCAAGCCGAGAGAAAGAGGCAAGGTCCTGCTCGACGAAACACCGATCGGAGACTACCTGGAGTTGGAGGGCGCGCCGCATTGGATCGACCGGACCGCTCAGCGCCTCGGTTTCTCAAAAGAGGATTACATCGTCGACAGCTATCGAGTCCTGTTTGTGGACTACCTCACCGCAAAGGACAGCAAGCCGTGCGACATGCTCTTCGGGGAAGAGGGACTGCGTGGAAGGCCTGGAGCGGGGAAGTGATCGTGGTGCGAGTTCATGAGCCGGGGTCTATTCGTTACTCAGTTGCCGCTCCTTTTGACGATCCGTCTGAAGCTTGAAAACGGGGCGACTCGTTAGCTTGCTGTCGGCGGCCTGTATGCAGACCACTGTGGCGGGCGTCTGGTCCGTAGAGCAGGGAACCGGCTTTTGCACCGGCGCGCAAAGGCCGAATCTCGCAAGGCGAGGTTTGCGAAAGAGGGTCCGACCGCTTCTGGCAAGGACGACTCTCGGCGTTTGAATCGAATAAGGTAACATTGACAGAGCAGTACGGTCAGAGATTCTTTGGGACCCTCCTTCGGGACGTGCGGAGCAGAATGATGAGCACCGAATTCCTCGACACGATTCATCGCGGGCGGCTTGATCGCCGGCGTCTCCTTATCGGCGGAGTGTCGCTGGCCGGTCTGCCGCTCGTGGGGCTTTCCGGATGCGGTGCGGGGGAGCCCCGGTTTTCGACGAACCCGTTCACGCTGGGAGTGGCTTCCGGCGATCCTACTCCGGACGGAGTCGTGCTTTGGACGCGGCTGGCGCCCGACCCGCTGAACGGCGGCGGGCTGCCTCCCGATGTGTCGTACGAGGTGAGTTGGCGGCTCGCCTCGGACCCGAACATGTTGCAGGAGGTCCAAAAGGGGACCGTAACGGCATCACCTGAGTGGGGGCACTCCGTGCACGTCGAGGTGAAGGGCCTGGAACCGGGACGTCATTATTGGTACGAGTTTCGTGCCGGGTCGGAGGAAAGTCCTCGAGGCCGCACGCGGACTGCCGACGCCGCTCATGCCCAGCTCGATCACCTCCGATTGGCTTTTGCTTCGTGCCAGCACTACGAGAGCGGCTTCTATACGGCCTACCGCCACATGGTTGCTGAAGACCTCGACATTGTTTTTCACCTGGGGGACTACATCTACGAAAGGCCGCCGGCGGAAGGGCGGCCGCGACTGCACGACGGCCCGGAAATCATGACTTTGGCGGACTATCGCAATCGCTATGCCCTCTACAAGTCCGATCCCGACCTGCAAGCCGCGCACGCAGCCTTCCCGTGGAGCGTGACGTGGGACGACCACGAGTTTGACAGTAACTATGCGTCCGACATACCCGAAGAGAAAGGCCCGATGGAGCGCGAAGCCTTTCTGGCCCGCCGGGCAGCGGCCTATCAGGCCTACTACGAAAACATGCCGCTGCGGCGCTCGTCGTTGCCTGCGGGTGCTGATATGCGTCTCTATCGGCGTCTGACATACGGCGATCTTGCGCAATTCGATGTGCTCGATACCCGCCAATACCGGACCGATCAGCCCTGTGGCGACGGCACCAAACCCTTTTGCGAAGAGGTCTTCGATCCGGAGGCCACGATGCTCGGCAGCGAGCAGGAAAGCTGGCTGTTGAACGGCCTCGAGCAAGCGCGGGTGCGTTGGAAGGTGATCCCGCAGCAGGTGATGATGGCGCCGCTCGACCGCACCGCGGGCCCGGAGAAGAGATACAGCATGGATAAGTGGGGCGCCTATCCAGCGGGCTTGGGCCGATTCCTTTCCTTCTTGAAAGAGGCCTCGATCGACAACACCGTCGTGCTCACCGGTGACATCCACAACCACTGGGTCTGCAACCTGCCCGAGGATCTGAATGATCCCGGTTCCGCTCCGGTGGCGACCGAGTTTATCGGCACATCCATCAGTTCCGGTGGTGACGGCTCGGATGTGCGCGAAGACACGGAACAGGTTCTGTCCGAGAATCCGTTTGTGAAGTTCTTCAACAACCAGCGCGGATACGTGAGCTGCATGCTCACGCCCGAGACGTTCCAGGCTGACTACCGGGTGATGGATTTCGTAGAGAAGCCCGGGGGATCGATCTCCACCCGGGCCTCGTTTGTGGTTGAGAACGGAAAGCCCGGCGCCGTGAAAGCCTGAAGCTCTTCACGCTGCGTCCAGAGGCAGGGGCGCGAGCCCGCCCTGGAGGCGAAGCAGCAGCGACTCGTCAGGCCGCGACGGCTTTGAACTTTTGGGCGACGGATTCCTTCGCGTTTTCGGCCCACTCGACGCCGCGGTTGATCGCGGCCAAGCTCTGTCCGCTCACCTGCTTGCCTTTCTCGGCAGCGAGCTTGTAGCTCTTTTCGCTCTTCTCCCGGATCACTTTCCGAGTCTCACTCTCCTTCTGGGGCGCATAGAGCATGGCGACGGCCGTACCCATGGCGGCGCCGACCGCAAACCAGGCAAATCGTTTCATCTTGTCCCTCCTCACTCTGTTCGGAAACGCTTCTCCTGGAGAGATAGACGTAGGAACGGCCCCATCATGTTCCGTTTATTTTTTGAGACTCGTTGCCGTGCTCTTGCGAACGGCCGCCGGCAGCGGCCATGCCCGTCCCGGGCGGGATGAGCCTATCCTGTTGGCGGGCAGGTTAGGAGGCGGGGCTAGGTGCCTTCCTGCCAGCTTGTCAGGTACTGCTCTTGTTCGTCGGAGAGCGTGTCGATGCGGACATTCATCGAATCGAGCTTCCGCCGGGCGACGTTCTTGTCGATCTCTTCCGGTACGCTGTGGACGCCGATCGCCAAGTGACCGTGCGTCTCCGCCAGGTACCGGGCGGCCAGAGCCTGATTGGCGAAGCTCATGTCCATGACGGCCGCGGGGTGGCCTTCCGCCGAGCTGAGGTTGACCAGGCGCCCTTCGGCCAGCACGAAGACCTTGCGGCCGTTGTGTAATATATATTCCTCGACGAAATCGCGAACCGTGCGGCGAGAGGCGGTGAGGGAGTCGAGTCCTTCGAGGTCCAGCTCGACGTTGAAGTGGCCGGAGTTGGCGACGATCGCGCCGTCCTTCATGTTCTCGAAGTGATGCTTGGCGACGACGTGCTTGTCGCCGGTGACAGTGATGAAGATATCGCCGACCGCGGCGGCCTCGCTCATCGGCATCACCCGGAAGCCGTCCATCACCGCTTCGAGAGCGCGGGTGGGGTCGACTTCGGTGACGATCACGCTGGCGCCAAGCCCGCGGGCGCGGCTGGCGACACCGCGTCCGCACCAGCCATAGCCGGCGACCACGACGTTGAGCCCGGCCAGCAGCACGTTCGTCGCGCGCAGGATGCCGTCGATCGTCGATTGACCCGTGCCGTAGCGGTTGTCGAAGAGGTGCTTGGTCATGGCGTCGTTGACGGCCACGATCGGGAACTTGAGAACTCCGTCATTCGCCATCGCGCGTAGCCGGATGACGCCCGTGGTCGTTTCCTCGGTGCCGCCGAGCACGTCGTCGGCCAATTCGGTGCGTTCGGTATGGAGCTGGTGCACGAGATCGGCGCCGTCGTCCATCGTGATGTGCGGTTTGTGGTCGAGTGCGGCCTGGATGTGGGCGTAATAGGTATCGTTGTCCTCACCCTTGATCGAGTAGGTCGGAATACCGTGGTCCTCGACCAGAGAGGCGGCCACGTCGTCCTGCGTCGACAGCGGATTCGAGGCGCACAGCACAACGTCCGCGCCACCGTCCCGCAGCGTGATCATGAGATTGGCGGTCTCCGTCGTCACATGCAGACAGGCGGAAACACGCATCCCTTGCAGGGGCCGGGCCGCCTGGAACTCTTCACGGATGGAACCGAGAACGGGCATCCAATGGAAGGCCCATTCGATGCGCTTCTTGCCGATCTCGGCCAGAGAGAGGTCTTTGACGTCACCGGGAGTTGCTGTAGATGTTGACATTTGCGCCTCGAATTTCTTTCTGCCGGGAACCGTTGGTTCGTCCGCGACAGCCTAGTGTACCGTCCCGGAAATACATGATATATTAATGGGCAACTTTTGGTTTCTGGAGGTATGCCCATGCCACGCGGTCGCCCCGTTGCTCCCATCACTCTCCGTGAAAGCGAGGAAACGGAACTGCGGAGCCTCGCCCGCTCCCGAACGCTGCCGCATAGTCTGGTGCGGAGGGCCCAGATTGTGCTCGCCTGCGCCGCAGGCGTTCCCGGCTCGACCGTAGCCCGGCGTCTCGGTGTCACCAATACGACCGTTGGCAAGTGGCGCAAGCGCTATCGTGAACAGGGAGTCTCCGGACTCCACGATGAACTGCGTCCCGGACGCCCCCGCAGGCATGACGATGAACGTGTTGCCGAAGTCATCAACACGGCCCTCGGAACCGACCCCCCGGATGGTTCGCACTGGAGCGTGCGTTCGATGGCCCAACACACGGGAGTCTCGAAGAGCACGGTCCAGCGGTGGTTCGAGCTGTTCGGCGTGCAGCCGCATCGCCAGCGGCATTTCAAGATTTCCAACGACCCGTTCTTCGTCGAGAAAGTCCGCGACATCGTCGGTCTCTACCTCAACCCCCCGGACCACGCCGTGGTGCTCTCGGTCGATGAGAAGACCCAGGTCCAGGCTCTTCAGCGGACTCAGCCCCTCCTCCCGATGGGCCTTGGCTACCTCGAAGGCGTCACCCACGACTACCAACGTCACGGTACGACCACTCTGTTCGCTGCTCTCGATGTTGCCACGGGGCAAGTCATCACACGCTGTAAACCGCGACACCGCCATCAGGAGTTCCTCGCTTTCCTGCGTCAGATCGACGGCAGTGTGCCGCGCAACCTCGACATCCATCTCATCGTCGATAACTATGCCACCCACAAACATCCCAAAGTTCGTGCCTGGCTCGCCCGGCGTCCTCGCTACCACCTTCATTTCACCCCAACCTATGCCTCCTGGCTCAACCAAGTCGAACGCTGGTTCGGCATCATTACCCAGAAGGCCATTCGCCGTGGTTCCTTCTCCAGCGTCAAGGCTCTCGTCCGTAACATTGAGCGCTTCGTCGAACACTACAACGCCAACACCAGCCCCTTCGTCTGGACCGCCACGGCCGAATCCATCCTCGCCAAGATCGAACGACTTTGTTTATATATTTCCGGGATAGTACACTAGGAGCCGGCTTCGAACTTCAGCACTTGTGCTTTGTCGGCCTTCTCCCAGGTAAAGCTTTCCTCGTGACGGCCGAAGTGCCCATAGGCGGCCGTCGCCTGGTAGATGGGCCGGCGCAGGTCCAGATATTCGATGATGGCTTTCGGCGTCAGCGGGAACACTTTGCGCACGACTTCCGCCAGATTGGCGTCATCGCTGCCCGTATCAAAGGTATCGACCATGACCGAAACCGGGTCGGCCACGCCGATGGCGTAAGCAAGCTGAACTTCGCAGCGTTTTGCGAGCTCGGCCGCAACGATGTTCTTGGCGATGTGCCGGGCCATGTAGCAGGCGGAACGGTCGACCTTCGTCGGGTCCTTGCCGGAGAAAGCGCCGCCGCCGTGACGGCCCGTCCCGCCGTATGAATCGACAATGATCTTGCGGCCGGTCAGGCCGGTGTCGCCGTGCGGTCCGCCCACGACGAAGCGGCCGGTGGGGTTGATGTGGAACTTGGTATCGGCGTCAATCATGTCGGCCGGAATGATCGGGCGGATGACGTGCTCGGTGATCTCGCGGCGCAGCTTTTCGATATCGACACGATCGCTGTGCTGGGATGAGACGACGACGGCGTCAACCCGGGCGGGCGTGCCCTCGATGTACTCGACCGTGACCTGGGACTTGCCGTCCGGCCGCAGGTAGTCGAGCTCGTCGCTCCGGCGGACTTCCGACAGCTTGCGGACCAGCTTGTGGGCGAGCATGATCGGCGCCGGCATCAGCTCAGGCGTCTCGTCGCAGGCAAAGCCGAACATGAGCCCTTGATCGCCCGCGCCGCCGGGATCGACGCCCATGGCGATGTCAGGAGACTGCTCGTCAAGACAATTGACGACGGCGCAGTTCTGGTAGTCAAAACCGAATTCAGGCCGTGTATAGCCCACCTCGCGGATGGTCTCGCGAGCGATCTTCGTGAAGTCGAGCTTGGCGCTGGTCGTGATTTCGCCTGCGACGATGCAGAGACCCGTCGTCACGAGCGTCTCGCAGGCGACGCGACCGCTCGGATCAGCCGCCATCACCGCGTCCAGGACGGCGTCGGAAATATGGTCGGAGAGCTTGTCGGGATGTCCTTCGGTGACGGACTCGGAGGTGAACAGATGCCTATCGGTTGCTGCCAATCGTTAGTTCCTCCATAGGGGCATTCGTTCGCACGGCGAAAAGCCGGCGACTCGACGGCCCTTATAAATATGGGGTTGCAGACAGGAAGGGGCGGCGAAACAATCCGCAAGCCAATCGTCAAGCTAGCAGATGGAGCCGGAAGCCGTCAAACCACGGGCCGGATCTGTCAACGCGATATAGAACGTTCCCCTTTCTCAACATGGGCTCATTTTGCGTTAGCCGCAGCGGAAGGAGCCCGGAGGGCGACGGGAGCTGCGGCTAACGGCGCTCGTCGTGAGGCCGGCCGAGAAAGGCTGACGGTGCGCGGACACTTGCTCAGGGGCATATTTTTGCCGAGCAATTCCGGGCAATTCCGGGCAATTCCGGGCAATTCCGGGCAGGCAAGCAGTGACTGGGCGGCGGGAGCGGCGGTCCGGGCGGCGGTTTTCGGTGGTGCGACCCTTGCGCACCCACGGCGAACCGAACGGCCATTCCGACCCCTGATTTGCGAGAAAGACGCACCCTCGATGCGCCTGGGCCGAAGCTCGTCCGCCCGCAGCGCCCGCGCATCCTGTGCGGCTCTTTTCGACAAGACGAACGCGCCTCGGGCGCGGCAGCCTGGGGGCGCCGGGCAGACCGCAGCCGGGTCGGCCGGGGAGGGCCTTGATACTCTCGCCGGGCTTGCGGCGAGAGGGCGTGCCGGCCGGAGTTGCCGGCGCTACGAAGAACAAACTTCGTCGCAGACGAATGGGCGTGATATCACCTCCTCGATTTTTTTCTTCGCTTTTTTCTTCGTGAGGGCCAGGATGCCCGCGGCGCGCGGAGGGCGGCAGCCGCAGCAGCGAGCGCCGCGGAGACGGGAAGTCGATCTGGATGATTCCCGCCTCCCTGTCGTCATGCTATGCCGGCCGGGGCGGCAAAAACAAGACTGAAGGGCTTCAGTACCTCGAGCCGAAGGGGAACGTTCTGCTTGGCTCACCAGGGGAACTTCTCACCTTGCGCCGACAACCACGGGCCGGATCGTACTCCTGCCGGGCATTGAGGTTTGACCCCTCCCACCCAATCCGATATTCTCAGAAGACAAGCGGGACTCAAGCTCCCGCGGGTATCGGGCGTTTCCGTTCCTCCCGACAACTCTTGGGCGTAGCCGCCTGACTCCGGATTTCGGCTTCATGGACGTTTTTGCACTCACGCGGGCCTTCATCGACATCGAGTCGGTGACGGGAAACGAACTGGTCATCGGCCACTACTTCTACGACTACCTCAAGCCCCTTGCCGACAAGTACGGGGGCGAGGTCGAGCGCATCGAGGTCGAAAAAGACCGCTACAACGTCTATGCGCACTGGGGGCGGCCGGAGATCGTCTTCTCGACGCACCTCGATACCGTCCCGCCGTTCATCCCGTCGAAGGAAGACGGCGAATTCGTATGGGGACGCGGCGCCTGCGACACCAAGGGCATCAGCGCCTCGATGATCAAGGCGGCTGAAGCCCTGCTTGAAGACGGTGTCCGCGATTTCGCGATGCTGTTCGTCGTCGGCGAGGAGGTCGACGGGATTGGCGCGCATTTCGCCAACGCGCATTCGCCGGGACCGAAGTACCTCATCAACGGTGAGCCGACCGAGAACAAGCTCGCTCTCGGCTCCAAGGGCAATCTGCGGATTGAGATCGCGGCCAACGGCAAGATGGCTCATTCGGCGTACGCCGAACTCGGCGACTCGGCCATCAACAAGCTTCTCGACAACCTCGAAAGACTTCGGAACCTGGAACTGCCCGTCGATCCCGTGCTCGGCGACAGCACCTGCAGCATCGGGCTGATCTCCGGGGGGCGTGCGGCGAATGTCATCCCCGACCACGCCTCGGCGACAGCGGTCGTGCGTGTCGTCACCGACATGGACGAGGCGATCGAACAGATCGACGCCGTCTTCGATGATCGGGTGACGGTCAGCTACCCGGTCCGCACTCACGCGATCCGCATGAAGGCCGTGCCCGGTTTCGAGACGACCGTCGTCAAGTACACTACCGATATCCCCAAGCTTTCCAACTGGGGTCAGCCGCTGCTGCTTGGGCCCGGTACGATTCACGTTGCGCACACCGCCGAAGAGCGGGTTCCCAAGAAGCAACTCGTCGAGGCCGTGGAACTCTACCGCAACCTCGTCAAGCAACTCAAGACGGCAAGCTAAACCACTGCATCAGCTCCCGGCTGGCATCACCGGGGGGAGAAAACCGCTATGGAACGAAGAGTCGAAGTCGGTGTTTTGGGCGCGACCGGGATGGTCGGCCAACAGTTCATCCGTTTCCTTCAGGGCCACCCATGGTTCGAAGTGACCTGGCTGGGAGCGAGCCGGCGCAGCGCCGGAAAGAAGTACATCGCTGCCGCCAACTGGACACTCGACGGAGGTGTTCCGGAGTCGATCGCCGGCCAGGCCGTGCATGAGGCGAAGCCGACGAACGGCGCGCCCAAGCTGATGTTCTCCGCGATGGACGCGTCGGTCGCGGGTGAGATCGAGCAGGCCTTCGCGGGCGCCGGCCACTTCGTGGTTTCGAATTCGCGCAACCATCGCATGGAACCCGACGTGCCGCTGCTCATCCCCGAAGTGAACGCCGAACACTTGGCGATCATCCCCGCACAGCGCAAGAACCGTGGTTGGGACGGCGCTATCGTCACGAACCCGAACTGCTCCACGATCACCATGGCGCTGGGCCTCGCGCCTCTCAAGCCTTTCGGCATCAGGAAGATCCTCGGCGCGACCATGCAGGCGATCTCCGGCGCCGGTTATCCGGGCATGCCTTCGATGGACATCGTCGGCAACGTCGTCCCCTTCATCAAGAACGAAGAAGAGAAGATGGAGAGCGAGACGCAGAAGATCCTCGGCGACTATGCGGATGGGAAGATCGAGCACCTCTCTGCCGCCGTCAGCGCGCACTGCCATCGGGTGGCGGTGGTGGACGGCCACACCGTGGCGGTATCGGTCGAGCTGGATCAGCGGCCCGGGGTAGACGCATTGGTGGAAGCGATCGCGAGCTACCGCGGCATTCCGCAGCAGAAGAACCTACCCAGTGCTCCGCGGCAGCCCGTCCATGTGATGCCCGACGACAACCGGCCGCAACCGCGCAAAGACGCTCTTCTCGAAGACGGCATGGCGGTATCGGTGGGCCGCATCCGTGAGTGCCCGATTCTCGATTACAAGATGGTCATCCTGGGGCACAACACGATTCGCGGCGCGGCCGGCGCGGCCGTGCTGAACGCCGAGCTACTGCTGGTGCAGGGTCTGCTCGACTGATCCCGACGCATCTCTGCGACAATAGAGCCGCTCCCGTTCCGGGGCCTGAGGCTCGCTGAAGTGACATGATGCGATTTCAACTCCGCTTTTTCGTGACAGCGTGCGCCGCGGCATGTCTCGCCGCAGGCTGGCTGCAGGCCGACGTCCGCCTGCCGCAAATCCTTTCCGACCACATGGTCGTTCAGCGCGATGCTCCGATCCGAGTCTGGGGATGGGCGGACGCCGGGGAACGGGTTACGGTCTTGTTCGCAGGTCAGCGCGTGGTGACCGAAGCCGACCAGGAAGGAGGCTGGCAGGCCTTCCTGAACCCCATGCCCGCGGGCGGGCCGTACGAGATGACGGTCGCGGGCCGCAATCGAATCGTCCTGCGGGAAGTCCTGGTCGGCGAGGTCTGGATCGGGTCCGGTCAATCGAATATGGTCTGGCCCGTCAGCCGGTCGGACAACCCCGAGAAGGAAATCGATTCGGCGGATGATCCGCGCCTGCGGCTCTTCAAGGTGGAGCGCAAGGTCGCCGACGAACCGCTGCAGGACGTGGATGGTTCCTGGCAGGCGGCGAAACCGGAATCGGTCTCGGATTTTTCAGCGGTCGGGTATTTCTTCGGGCGCGAGTTGCACCGGGAAATGGGCGTGCCGTTCGGGATCGTTCAGACGGCGTGGGGCGGTACGCCGGCGCAGGCCTGGACGAGCCGCGATGCGCTGAAAGCGGACCCTTCGCTGCAGCCTGTTTTCGACGTCTGGGATGAGGTCCTCGCGGCCTTTCCCGCCGCCCAGGAGAAGTATGAGCGCGCTTTGCAGGCGTGGGAGCAAGAGGCGGCCAAGGCGAAGGCGGCGGGGAAGGAAGAGCCGCGGCGTCCGCGGGCGCCGCGCGGCCCGGGACACCCTCACAGTCCGTCCGGCCTGTACAACGCAATGATCGCGCCCCTGACCCCCTTCGCCATTCGGGGAGCCATCTGGTATCAGGGCGAGAACAACGCCAGCCGTTCTCAAGGATATCTTTACCGCGACCTTTTCCCGGCGATGATCGAAAATTGGCGCCGCGCCTGGGGCCAGGGACCGTTTCCGTTCCTGTTCGTGCAGCTTGCGAACTACCGGCGCGTGCCCGAGAAGCATGAGTGGCCCGAGCTGCGGGAGGCGCAGGCGATGACTCTCGGCTTGCGGAATACCGGAATGGCGGTCACGATCGATATCGGAGATTCCGAAGACATCCACCCGACCAACAAGCAGGATGTCGGCCACCGCCTCGCTCTCGCCGCCCGCGCCGTCGCCTACGGCCGCGAGATCGTTCACTCCGGCCCCAGCTACCGACAACTGACACGGGAAGGAAGCAATGCGCGGCTCTGGTTCGACAGCGTAGGCGGTGGTCTGAAGGCAGCCGACAGCGGCAACCTGGGAGGCTTCGTCATTGCCGGCCCGGACCGCGAATTCCACGAAGCCGGAGCCTACATCGACGGCGACACGGTCGTCGTATGGAGCCCCAAGGTGAAAACACCGGTCGCGGTGCGCTACGGCTGGCACGCTGACCCCCAAGCGACGCTCTTCAACCGCAGCGGCCTGCCCGCGTCGCCTTTCCGAACCGACGATTGGCGGGATGCCGTGATGCCGGAGTGATGTAGGGCCGGCGTTCCGTTTCGAGCGTGCGGCAGTGACGGTTTACACCCTTTCCGCCGATCCATACAATGGGAGAAGCGGCCTCGGCCGCCATCCTTCCACCCGCGTTAAAGACGAGTTTTCCGCGCGGAGAGATGGCCGAGTGGTTGAAGGCGCACGCTTGGAAAGCGTGTGTAGGGGAAACTCTACCGAGGGTTCGAATCCCTCTCTCTCCGCCAGGTTTTTGACGTATGTTATTGATGTAAAAAGGCTTGTGGAGGGGTTACCTTGACTCCGCGCCAGCGGTTTCCTTTTGCTCCGCCCTTGAGACGCCCAGGCTCCCGTGGATGGTTCCGAGGTCTCGCTCAAGGTCCTCAAGGTCGTATTGGGCAGGCGCCTTTCTGGCCCGGGCATAGTCCAGCATCTCCCAGATAGACACCCCGGCATCGCGAGCTGCGCGTGCGAGCGTGAGCTTCCCATCCCCGTACAGCCGAACGTAGTGTTCCAATTTCCATTGCCGGATCGCTTGCGAGAGCAGCCGGCGCACCGTGGTTGAGCGATCACACTGCTCAACATCCTCGATAAGCTCCAGTTCACGGACCAACTCCGGGGAGAGCCTGGCACCCACCATCTGTTCTTTCTTCATCTCTTTGCCTCCCGTGCGAGTCTCAATATTTCCACGACGACGGCTGGAGAGAGCCACAGGATTTGACTGAGATTCCGAAGCGCGACCTCCAATTCTCCCAAGTCAAGGTGCTGAAGCAAGTGCGCTTCCAACAACACCCCAGCGGTGCCCAAGTGTTCCACTCCGGAAGCCGCCGCCACGCTCCGGGCCTCCTTGTCGTCAACGATCAGTCGCAGGCCCCGCACACTCGCGAGCACGATGGCCTCAGCTTCTCCCTGGTCCAGCCGGGAGCGTTGGGTCAAACGTTGCATCAGGTCCCGCTCCTCGACGGTCAAGCGAACCGTCCGTAGCCAGCCGTCTTCCAGAGCGGCTTCGAGCTGCTCCACGCCCAGGGCATGAACAGCTCTGCCGGCTTCGATGGTTTCCGCCTTCACGACAGACCCCATAAGCACATCGCCATAGAGATCGTTCAAAAGACCAAGGCGCTGGAGCTTGGCAAGGACGATCAACGGCGAGGCGTCGGCAACAATCACTCAATCTCCTTCGGGGCTGCGCGTCATCACAGAACAAGTTAACATCTGTTGCAATTGTTTTCAAAGCGACCTCCATCTGACCGACACCCCAACGAGCTCTACTTGCAGCTTCGCAGAGTCGGCGTGATGAACTTGGTGCAGATGTCGCGTTCTGAGAGGCTTTTCTTGTCCATCATGATCAGTTTCCCATCCCGGCCGTCATGCGTGTTTGCCGGGGCTTGACGCGCTCGGCAATCTCGTGGCCCGCCTCGATCTCGGCCCGGCGAAGCTTGCAGGTCTTTTCGTGATTCAGCCAGACCCAATATTGCGCCACCCATGGCCCTTGGAACTGTCAATGAATACAATGGCTTGGAATGGTTGCGGGGGGAGGCTTCGAACCTGCGACCTTCCGGATATGAGTCACTCCGTGCGCAGCCATCTTCGCCTCGAGATCGATGCCTACGACGAGACCATTCGGCGGTTCATCCCGGGCTACGAGGAAGGATTGATCCGGGCGGCCCGTGAAATCGCCGGCGTCCGCCCCACCCTGGTGCTGGACCTCGGCGCGGGAACGGGGGCTCTGGCCGAGGCGATGCTGGAACACGAAGGCGTTGGCGCCGTTGAAGCCATCGACGTGGATGCGGAGATGCTGGACCGGGCGCGCATCCGGCTCAAGCGATTCGGAGACCGCGCGCGTTTCCGCAAGTGTTCCTTCGATGCTCCGCTCCCGGAATGTGACGCCGTGGCAGCTTCCCTGGCCCTGCACCACGTTCCCACGATGGAACGCAAGCGTGCCTTGTACGAGGGCATTTTCCGGGCGCTCCACACCGGCGGGGTGTTCGTGAACGCCGACGTGACCATGAGCGCAGACCCGGCGGTGCGGAAGCAGTGCTACCGCATATGGGCCGCCCACCTGGTTTCGCGCGGCATCGAGGAACGGCGCGCCTATGAGCACTTCGACGAGTGGGCGGCCGAAGACACCTACTTCCCGCTCGACGAAGAGCTCGCCGCCATGTGCGGAGCCGGATTTCACGCTGAATGCGCCTGGCGTGACCGACCGAACACTCTCCTGGCAGGACGCAAGAAATAAGGTTTCGGGGCGCACGAAGCGGCGACGGCAACCGGAATCCCTGCTACCGGCCGAATCGCTGCTGGTCCGCCGAGAGCTCGGACCCACTATGTCACTGCGTTTCCACGCGGATTGACTTCAGTGCTACCCTGTCGCCAGGAGGGTGCCTCTTGATGGTCAAGTCCTCGGTTTCTCTCACAGAAGAGCAACACGCCTTCGCCAAAGCGCTGGTGGATGCCGGGCGCTATGGCAGTGTCAGCGCGGTGATTCAGCAGGGCATTGATCTGCTGCGACGGCGTTTGGATGTCGAAGACCTGGAGCGCAGGGCGCTTTACGAAGTTATGTCCCGCCGCCGGGCCGGCCGGTTTATCGGAGCGGAAGAAATGGACGATCGGCTGAGCAGGATGGTCGCCGACAAGCGCCGCGCTCATGGTGTTTCGTCTTGAGTTTTCGGCGCAGGCGGAACGTGATTTCGAGCTGATTTTCGACCATCTCCTCGAAAGCTACATCAGCTTTGGCGAAAGTGTGGAGATCGCGATCGGACATGCCGAAGCACGGGTTCTGGAAATTCGCGCAACCGTTCATCGCATTTTGACCGCGCCGTACCGAGGCGAACGTCACGACGATATTCTGCCGGGGCTGCGGCATCTGACGGTCAATCGCGCAATCTACTGGTTTGATGTTCACGAAGAAAAGGAGACCATACGCATCCTGGCAGTGTTTTTCGGCGGACAGGATCACGTCCGTCACATGCTGGCTCGACTCATCGATAGCTGACGAGGCATATTCCAGCCGGTTGCTCCGCAAGCCCGCAAGGTCCGTGAGAGATTCCGCGCTGTCCAGACAGGTGAAGTTGTGGGATTCCCTTCAGGATATTCCCTTTGGTGGTGAGCGTCGGGCGGGCTCCACTGTGCGAACGCTTTCGCTCATATCGGAGTGGCCCTCTATCGACGGCGCCGTTTGCCGGGGCTTGACGCGCTCGGCAATCTCGCGGCCTGACTCGATCTCGGCCCGGCGAAGCTCGCAGGTCTTTTCGAGATTTAGCCAGACCTGCAGCGTCGTCCCGAAATAGCGCCAAGCGCAACACCGTGTTGGTCGTCACACCCCGCTGACCGTTCAGGATCGCCGTGATGCGGTTCGCCGGCGCGTCCAGCGCCTTCGACAGCGCATTGGCCGACAGGCCGAGTGTTTCGAGTTCGTCCCGCAATACCTCTCCCGGATGCACCGGCGTCATACCGTTCCTCGCGTTCATGACTCAAGCTCCTCAGTGATCATCCACGATCTCCACTTCAGCGGCGGCGGCGAGAATGTGACGCGCCTCGCTTTCCAAGGAGCGATGGTTCGCGGAGGGACAGGGTTTGAGGCTCTGCACGACCTCGTCGTCGAGTTGCCGCACGTTGACAGTGGCCATGGCTTTCTCCGGGGCGTAATGCAATCAAAATGTTTTTAAAGGATTGCGGCGGATATCAAGAAACAGCCTCCCGCCTTCGAGCCCTGCATCGATATGCAGGTTGCGGGACCGGGTGAGGCCGAACTGGACTTGCTGATGGCCTCGCTGCCGCAGTGGATCGTCGCTGACTGGTCGTGATAGGTGCGCTACGACACCTGCGACGCGCTAACGCATGGTGGAGGGGTCGTCGTCGTAGCGATACTGCTCATGGCAGCCTTCGCAGGCGTAGTAGATGCCTTCGCCGGAGTCAAAGACGGCGGCTGCGTCCTTGTTCCGGGCGGCCTCCAAGGCAACGGAGGCGGCATCGATCAGCGCCCGGGCTCTTTCCATCCAGGCTACGGTGTCTTTGGCGCGGCCTTCGATCATAAGCAGATTGCCCGCTTCGGTCAGGGTTAGGGCGCTTCTCTCGACGGCTTCCCACTCTTCATCGTTCCTCGGGTATATCTCTTCCGTCCCTTCGTAAGAAATGATCGTCCCGACGGACTCCCAGACGATATCGGCGTTGGGGTAGACGACATCGTGCATGAGCTGGTGGACGGAGGCGACCGGCTTGAACGGGGGCAGGGAAGGGTCGTCGCTTCCAGCCGGACCGTTTTGCTCGCCCGCCCGACAGGTGCTCAGCAGCACGGCAGCAGCGAGGGCAATGGCGAAAGCAGCTCTCCAGGAGTGGGAATCTCCCCTCGAACATACTCGCCGCTTCTGGCTCGTCTGTTTGGTCATATCCTCAACGGCTCACCCCCACGGTTTCGCGGGCGGCTTTCTTTTCAGCGTGCGGCGCATCGCGACGTTCGTCCGAAGCACACGCGAGGAGACCCGAGAGCTGTTCGTGTTGTCCCGGTCCTGCTTCGATTGCCTTTGGGATCGTAACAGAACGGCCGAGTTGCGGAGCCGCCATTGCAGTCCCCTCAGCCCGCTAGCGACCACGGAAGCATTCTGATAGATTCTTCAACAGCTCTCCGAATGCCGGTGGATGACGGCAGCGGCCGTGATTCTCCACGGAACGGGAGGGCGCCTGACGATGGCATTTCTTCCCTTCCTGGAATGGCTGGAGAATACCTCCGGGAGCATTGCCATCCGTGAATCGATTCTGTTCTATCCGCTCGTCGAAACGACCCATGTACTGACTTTGTGCCTGTTTCTTGGACTGACGGCCCTGTGGGACCTGCGCCTGCTGGGGCTCGTGATGCGGCGCGTGCCGGTCTCAGAGGTCGGTGGCCGTCTCTTGCCGTGGGCGGTGGCGGGCTTCGGTCTGATGGTCGTCAGCGGCGGGTTGCTGTTCTATTCCGGTCCGGTACGGGCCGCGCAGAACATCTTCTTTCAGGTGAAGATGGTGATGATCGTGTTGGCGTGCCTGAATGCGCTCGTCTTTCACAAGACGGTGTACCGCGGGGTGGAGGTTTGGGACTGCGCGGCGGTCATTCCGTTGCGGGCCAGGGCGGCGGGCTTTCTATCGTTGATGCTGTGGGCGGGCGTCGTCGTCGCCGGGAGAATGCAGGCGTACAACTGGTTCGACTGACTAGCGGGTCTGTGAGATGTCGCTTTTGTCTTTCTTCGAGTGGTGTGAAGACACGGCGGTGGGTCACGCGATCCGCGACTCGCTGTGGCTCTTCCCCGTCATCGAGTCGGTGCATCTGCTGGCCCTGGCTTTGATCGGCGGAGCCATTCTGGTGGTCGACCTGCGTCTGCTCGGCCTGGGATTGCGGTCCCAGCCTGTTGCACAATTGGCTCGGGACGCCCAGCCGTGGCTGATCGGAGGTCTTGTCGTGATGCTGTCCACGGGAGTGCTGTTGTTCCTGTCGGAATCCATCAAGTGTTACTACAGCCCGCCGTTCTGGTACAAGATGAAGTTCCTTCTGCTGGCGCTGCTGTTCACCTCTACGGTGCGCCGCAAGGTTGCCGCGGCCACTGAGACGAGCGTGAGGCCGATCTGGGGCAAGCTCGTCGCCCTGGTCTCACTGGCGCTGTGGTTCGGCGTGGGGTTCTCGGGACGTTGGATCGCGTTCTACTGAAACCGCATTCCGGGAGATTTCCCGCAGGGCTAGCGCTTCGGCTGCCTCGGGTCCGATCCATCCCGCGGCGCGCCCGTGCCGGAGGAGCCCAGAAAAAGTTGCCGCCCGTCGGGAAGCGTAAGATCCCTGCCGTTGGCCTTCATCGATCCGTCCTTCGCCTGATAACCATCGACGACGATCTCGGTCCCCGGCAGCAGGGATTTCTTCGTAAAGCCTCGTCGGAGCAAGGTATTCGGGGTGCCGCCTTCGATCATCCACTTTTCCACCTTGCCGCCGTCGCGTTTCACGTCGATGTGGATCCAGGCGTGGGGATTGATCCACTCCATTTTCGTGACCGTGCCTTGCAGCTTGACGGGCTTGTTGGCGTCGAATTCCGCCGAAAACGCGTGATGCGCCCCCACCGGCAGCGCGGTCAGAAACAGACCGAGAGCGGCAGCCGCCAAGGCTTGTTCGATTCGCATCTCACTTACCTCCCTCGGGTGAAGTGTAGCGTATTGCTCCATGGCTAGACGTGTCCGCCGTCAGCGGGGGCCGGGGATTTCACCCGACCGCGAGCAGGCGACCCAAGTGGCCGGCAAGGCATCCGCTTTCGATGGCCGAGCGGCCGCAACTCGTGTAAGCTAAACGCATCACGCGGCGATGCTGTTCGACAGGCAACACGCTTCAAAATATACTGGTTGTGGATGCCGCCCCGAGCGGGTTGCGCCGACGCCGCGCACCCCGCTGAACATGTGACCGACTCACCCAGGCGAAGACCGTACTCGGCAGGGCCGCTGTTGACGGCGTCGTTGCTGGCGCTGCTCTCTTCCTCCATCGTTGCCGGCTCCGATGCCGCCGACTTCTTCGAGACCCGCATCCGTCCGCTGTTGGCGAAGAACTGTTTCGCTTGCCATACGGATAGCCAAATGGGCGGCCTGCGGCTCGACGCCCGCCAGAACATCTTGAAAGGCGGCTCGCGCGGACCCGCCATCAAGCCCGGCAGCCCGCAGGATAGCCTGCTGATCCAAGCGGTGGCGCAATCCCATCCCGAGTTGAAGATGCCGCCCCAGGGCAAGCTCTCTGCCGAACAGATCGAGGACCTGCAGGCATGGATTCGCGATGGGGCCGTGTGGCCCGAAGCGCAAGCGACCATGGCGGATCAGGAGCCCGAGCAGGAATACGTCATCCGGCCCGAGTATCGCGAGTTCTGGTCGTTTCAGCCGGTCCGGAACCCCGAAATTCCAAGGCTTGACGGCGAAACATGGAGCCGAACGGACCTGGACCGGTTCATTCTGGAGCAACTCAAGCAACAGGGCCTGCGTCCCGGAAAGCGGGCATCGAAGCGCATCCTCATTCGACGGGCCACGCTGGACCTGATCGGGCTACCGCCAACACCGAAGGAAGTGGACGACTTCGTCGCCGACTCGTCCCCGGACGCCTTCGCCAAGGTGGTCGATCGACTGCTCGACTCGCCTCACTACGGCGAACGCTGGGGACGGCACTGGCTCGATCTGGCCCGGTACGGTGACGGCACTTCGTCGGCGAGCAGAGACAGGCCGTATCCCCATGCCTACCGCTACCGGGATTGGGTCATCGATGCGTTCAATCGCGACATGCCGTATGACCGCTTCGTGAAGGCGCAACTCGCCGCCGATCTGTTCCCCGAAGAGGAGCGCGAGGACCTGTTGCCGGCGTTGGGCTTCCATGCCCTCAGCAACCATGACGTCGATCGGGTCGATGTGACGGGAAGGGTCTTTTTAGGGCTGACTCTTGGCTGCGCCCAGTGCCACGACCACAAGTACGATCCGATTCCTACGAAGGATTTCTATTCTTTGCAGGGGGTCTTTTCCAGCTCCAAGAAACATGAGTACTCACTGGCTTCCGACCAGGTCGTACAGGCATACAAAGACGCCAAGAAGCTGGCCGATGACAAGAAGATCGAGATCGACGAGTTTCTCAAGCGAGTCACCGATCAGTTGATTGACATTTTCATGACTCAGACGGCCGACTACATGACAGCCGCCTGGCGTGTGATGGAGGGCGGGGAAGAAACCGGCAGCGTGGCTCCTGAAACGGCGTTGGACGAGGAGATCCTTCAGAAGTGGATCGACTTCCTCAACGAGACAGACCGCGATCACCCCTTTCTCGACGAGTGGGATCAGAACCGGCGGGGAGCCGCTCCGGAGCAAGTCCGGGAGATGGCCGAGCGATTCCAAGAAACGCTGCTGGCGATCCACAAAGAGAAGCGCGAGATGGACGATGTCAATTACGTCCGCCTCGGCGGCGCCAAGGGCGCCCGGAATCAGGGCAATCTCACCAGGACGCCCGTCGAGTTCATCGAGCCGATCAATTACTACATCTGGGAGGATCTGGCCTTAGGGCCGCATTACCGGGCCGGTCTCCAACAACCGGGAGGGGTTTACTTCCTGGGGCCCGACGAGATCGAACGGATGCTGAGCCCGGCTTGGGTCCAGTACCTGCATCGACAGAAAGCCGAGTTGAAAGCGCTCGAGGAGGCCGTCCCGCCGCTCTACCCATTCATCCACGGCTACAGCGAATCGGATGAACCGAAGGATCTGCAGGTAGCGATCAGAGGAGACAAGAAAAACCTGGGCCCGGTGGCCCCGCGACGCTTTTTGCGCATCCTGAGTCGGGGTGAACCGAAGCCGTTCACACAGGGGAGCGGCCGATGGGAGTTGGCAGCCGCCATCGCCTCGCCCGACAACCCCCTGACAGCGCGTGTGATGGTCAATCGCATCTGGCAGCATCACTTCGGCCGCGGCATCGTCACTTCCGCGAGCAACTTCGGGCGTCTCGGGGATCGCCCGACCCATCCGGAGCTGCTCGAATACCTGGCGGCGCGATTCGTCGAGAACGGCGGGTCGGTGAAGAGCATACACCGCGAGATGATGATGTCGGCCACGTATCAGCTCAGCTCGGCGATGATCGAGCGGAACTACGAGAAAGACGCGGTGAATCGTTACTACTGGCGTTTCAACATGCGCAAACGTCTCGATGCCGAGGCGCTGCGCGATTCGATGCTGGCCGTTGCGGGAAACCTGGATCGCACGCGGGGAGGCCCGGGCAAACCGCTCGACGACGAGAACCATCTCCGCGCTGTCTATGGTCTGGTAAGCCGCACGACTCCGGACCGCGTGCTGACCTTGTTCGATTTTCCCGACGCGAGGAACACCGCTTCCCAACGGAGCGTCACGATAGGCCCGCTGCAGCGCTTGTACTTTCTGAACAACAGCTTCGTGGTTCAACAGGCCGAGCGGCTCGCGGAACGTGTGGAAAAAGAAGCGGGCGCTGAGGATGCGCGACGAATTCGCCGCAGCTACGAGTTGCTGTATGCGAGGCCGGCGACGAACAAAGAGGTCAAGACCGGCCTGAAGTTCCTCAAGAGCGGGGATACGAGTTGGACACAATACGCGCAGATGCTGCTGGCGTCGAGCGAGTTCACGGCGGTGCGATAGAAGCTGAGCCTACCGTGGGGACGTTGGATTTTCTAGAATAGGAGCGAGCCGAGGGCAGAATGACCCGCCGCGAAGCCATCAAACTCATGGGGGCCGGCTTCGGAGTCGTCGGCCTTGCGCAGGCGCTCCACGCCCGGGAAGGCAGCCTGCTGGCGCCCCGGGCTCCCCACTTTCCAGCCAAAGCGAAGCACGTCATCTTTCTGTATCTCAACGGCGGGCTGTCGCATGTCGATACGTTCGATCCGAAACCCGAGCTGGCCAGGATGGACGGCGAGCCGATGCCGGGGCCGAAGATCAAGACAGACAGCGCTACCGGCGGGTTGATGGCGTCTCCCTTCAAGTTTCGCAAGTATGGGCAAAGCGGCATCGAGGTCAGTGAGATCTTTCCCCACGTCGGCGGAGTGATTGATGAGTTCTGCGTCGTGCGTTCGATGTATTCGGAAAGCATCAACCACCTGCCTTCGATGCTGATGATGAACACGGGCCATGCCTTGACAGGCGTCTCGCGACCGTCGCTCGGTTCCTGGATCACCTATGGACTGGGCAGCGAGAATACGAATCTTCCGGGGTACGTGGTGCTGTGTCCCGGACATCCCGTCGGGGGCGTCCGTTTGTGGTCGTCGTCGTTTCTGCCGACGTCCTATCAAGGCGTCCACATCCGCAACGAGAAGGAAGACCCGGGCGAGTTCGTCCAGGACATCCGCAATCGCTGGGTAACCCGGCCGCAGCAGGAGAAGCAGCTCGAGTTGCTGTCGAAGCTCAACGATTCTTTCCTCGATCAGATCGATTACGAGCCCGAGATGGAAGCCGCGATCGAGTCGATGGAAATCGCCTACCGAATGCAGACGGAGCTGCCCGGCGTTTTCGACATCAGCAGTGAGCCCGAAACCGTCCGCCGCCGCTACGGCAAGAGTGATTTCGCGCAGGGCTGCCTGATGGCGCTGCGGCTCGTCGAGCAGGGCGTGCGCATCGTTCAGGTGTACTACGGTGACCGGCAACCCTGGGACAGCCACGACGACATGCTGGACCATCGGCTGCACGCCCGGTTTGCCGATGAGCCGATCGCCGCGTTGATCGCTGACCTCAAGACTCGGGGCTTGCTCGATGAGACGATCGTCATCCTCGGGACCGAGTTTGGCCGCACGCCGATGATCCAGAACGCCGGTTCAGTAAGAACGGGCCGCGGACGCGACCACAACCCCCCCGGCTACAGCATTCTGCTTGCCGGCGGCGGTTTCAAAGGCGGCATGACGTACGGCGCCACCGATGAGTTCGGCTTCAAGGCGGTCGAGAAGCGGACAAACCCCCACGATCTCCACGCCACCGTGCTGCACTTGCTTGGGCTCGATCACACCAAGCTGACCTACCGATACAGCGGCCGCGACTTCCGGCTGACCGACGTAGCCGGCAACGTGCTCCACGAGCTCATCGCATAACAGCGCGATGACGCGCCGCACCCAGCGGCGCCTGCCCTGGCAGCGGGCGCCAGCCGTGCTCACACGGTTGATCTTTCGGACAAAAACACGGAGAGACCCGTCCAGGAGGGACAACCAGGCTCAGGGGAGCTTCGACTCCGTCGATGGCTTCTTCGCAGCTTCCTCGGCGGCCTTTTCCTGGGCGCGCGCCCCACGGAGGATGAGCCCAACAGCTTTATTGCCCTCGTGGCAGGCGTACTCGAACATCTGATAGTCCTGATTCCTGTTCAGAGGCATCGCCACCTTCCAGGGCCTGGTATACGCCTCCGGATCGTCGATGGTGACTTCGTAGCCGATCGTGTCCGCGTCGACGAGCGTGAAGCGCTCTACCGCATGCAGAGCCTCGCTGTTGAAGATGCCCTTGATGCGGGCTTTGTCGCTGAAATTGGTGGTATCGACGACCAGCGTATCGCTCTCCCAACGGCCGCGTGAGTCGCCCATCCAGAGGCGGATCTTCGGGTCGACGTGCGGACGGCCATCCAGCGGGATGATGCGGGCGTCGTGGATCATCTCGTAGAGAATCACCACGTAGCCGGGAGTTTGCAGGATCTGATAGGCATTGTTGTAGGCGGTGGGGAACATCGAACCCGGCACGCCGCGTGTGATGCAGCGATCCCACAAGTTCATGTACTCGTAGGAATCGGTGACGCGTGCGCGGTTGTCGTCTTGCTTCGCTTTCGCCTCCGGCCTCACAGGGACACTCCCATCGGACGGGTCCACCACCAGCGACGTTTGCCGGGTCGAGACGATCCGGGTTCCGGAGTCCATCCAGAACTGGTTGTAAGCGCCAACGCTGCCCGGTCGGGATGTGCCATCGCCAGCAGCCTTCTGTTGCGCTGTTTGCTGTTCCAATCGAGAGGCTTCTTCTGCGGTAAGAAACGGTTTCCCCTGAAGCTCGCTGGGGCGTTCGAAGGGCGTGATGGTCTCGTTCGTCCAGATCCCCTGCAGATCGGGATGGCCCCACGGTGTACGCGGCGGAGTCCAGGCGGCGGCCGCAGCCGTGGGGGCCTGGCCCATGACGGGCGCCGGCAACAGCGACACGACCGCGACCACGGTCGCCGCAACACTCATTGCAGCGAGAAATCGATGGCCCATCCTAAACCTCCCTTTTATTCGCTCGGCTTCTTGCGGAAGCGCCCGTACATCAGCTCTTCGACGAACTCGACGCACTTGAATTCAAGGAGTTGAGCGTTCTCCTCGAGCCGGCGATAGAGGGGCATTTTGATCTTCCAGGGCCGCGCAAAGACTTTCGGGTCTTCGATGGCGGCTTCATACAGCAGGGCGTTCGGACTCATCGGCGTATACCGTTCCACCACATGCAAGGCTTCACTGTGGAAGTTTCCCGAACTGTCGAACCAAGTGTCAGGAACCTGACTCGTGACGTCGACGACCAGCGTTTCGCCTTCCCAATGGCCGCGCGAGTGCCCCATCCAGGAATCGATCGGACTCTCGAAATCCGGCCTGTTCATGTAGATGACGCGAGTGGCGCTCGCAAACTCGTAGGCGATCAAGATGTGCTCTGCGGTCTGGACAATCTGAAACGGAAAGGGCAGGTACGTAGTGCGTGGCACACCCGGCAGATAACACTTGACCACCGGGTCAAGGGTCAACCAGTTCTCGAAGTTCTCTTTCTTTTTCTCCAGCGCCCATGGCTGGTAAGGAATCTCACCGCCCTCGACGATACCGAGCCCCGCGGGGATTGCGCCGACCGCACCCAGCGCGACGATCGGTCCCGGCCGCGCCGCATGGCCCTCGATATCCCAATGGGCCGTGCCCAACGCCTGCCAAATGCCGTTCAAGTCGGGGTGGCCGTCCGGTGTACGCGGGGCCTTATATTCCGGAGATGAAGCAGCGGCAGAAGTCAGGGCCAGCGAGACGACGGCTACCACCGTACCCGCGGCAGCGGTAATGATGGCCCCTCTCCAGCGATTGCGCATCGAATCGATCTCCCTTCCCGATCCGCTACCCAGCGGTTCGCCATGAGCCCGCCATCACCCTCGGACCTTCGTAACCGAGGCGCCGGTCCGTATCTCTTGCACCAGAGATGGCATGCACGCAAGCCCATCTCCGTTGTCAAGGCCGGTGGAGCAAGCAGCCTTCATTGCCTGGGGCTCAATCCTTCACTCTGACTCGCTGAGCTCCTTCCCCAACACAGCCGGCGTCAGGCCGGTGTTTCCAGCGGACGTAACGCCGAGGCGACCATCCTGGAAGCTGCATTCGCCTCCGAGAAGCTCGATTGGGCGCACCTGGTTTCCTATCCGCCTTCCGCGCGGCCGTGCACCATGGAAATATAGCCTCGACAGCTGTTCGCCGACTCAATGAGCTGACGTATTGGGTATTTTAGCCAAGTCTCGCTGTATCGATCTTGGGCTGTCTCCGCTCGTGATGAGGTAATTAGCCTGCCTTTCTCACCAGGTGGGGAGGCGAAGTGCGTGAGAGGACCGTCAGGACGAGGCGCGAGCCGCTTGGCGCGCGGAGGTGTACTTGAAAGTACATCGAGCACGGCAAGCAAGCGCAACGAAGTCATGGCGGTCGTATCGCGTGCTTCGACCGTCAGGTGGTGAGAAATGCAGGCTAGACCGTTTCCGCCTGGAAGGCGGCGGGGAAAGCGCGTCTTGACTCGCGGGTTCGACGAGCGCATGATAGGCGCTGTCGTTAGCGGTCGGGAACAACGACGTCAAGACCGCCAGGGGCTGCGTCCAGATGTTGAACCGCTGAGGTCAGTTCGCGGCCGGAGTTGACAAAGCCGGTAGACGAATCAGCCACACCGTCTTGGCTCATTTTCTTGGTGGAACAGGAGATGAAAGAGTGTATCGACGTGAATTCCTTTCCGCGGTGACCACCGCCGGCGTGTTCGCGGGATGCTCACCGACAGGCAGGACGTACCCTGAGGGTTCTTCCTCGCAGCCTTCCTCCACCCAAGCACCCGGCGCCGAGAGTGGCGATGAGCTCTTCCGGCAGCAGGACCTCTTCATCAGCGGCCTCGACGGTGTGAACATCTACCGGATTCCCGCCTTGATCGTCACGTCCCAGGGCACGATTCTGGCGTTTTGCGAAGCGCGGGATGGTGATGACGCCGATCCGACGGATCTGGTTTTGAAACGAAGCCTCTACGACGGCGGCCGCAACGTTCCCCGAAAGCTGAATGGCTATGAGCGAATCTTCGGCTACGGCGTCAATTGGGAGCCCATGCAGGTTGTCCTCCCCGGAAAGGGTAAAGCCATCACGAATCCATGCCCGGTTGTTGACCGCGCTGACGGGACAATACTGATGTGCTGCTGGCACTCGCTCGGCGGCAGTCTGGCAGCGCATCTGAAGGCTCCCTGGAATGGCCGGACCCTGGTTCTGAAGAGCACGGATGACGGAGTGACGTGGTCAGACCCGCTCGATGTCAGTCCGAGTGTCGGGGCGTTCATAGCCGGCCCAGGCGTGGGAATCCAACTGCAGAGCGGCCGATTGGTCATTCCGGGCTATGACAACGACACTCGCCTCGGTCGGCGTGCTTCCCAGGTGATTTACAGCGATGACCGAGGCCGTACCTGGCGTGCCGGCGCCAAGGTGCAGAAGGAAACGAACGAGTCACAGGTAGTGGAGTTGGTCGACGGGACCCTGATGCTCAACATGCGCGGAGGCCGCTACCGAAACGTGGCGCTCAGCCGCGACGGCGGGGAGAGTTGGTACAAGGAGTTCGAGGATGAGGCGCTGCCCGACCCGCGCTGTCAAGCCAGCCTCTTGCGTTATTCGACAGCGGCCGCGGGAGAAGAGAATCGCTTGCTGTTTTCCAACATCCCGAACTCGGGGCCCTTCGTTGACCGGAACGGCTTGACGGTCAGGCTCAGCAACGACGAGGGGCGTAGCTGGCCCATCTCGCGGAGAGTTCATGATGGGCCGACTGCCTATTCTTGCCTCAGCGTGCTGGCTGACGGCACGATCGGACTTCTTTACGAGACCGGCGCTGTTCACCCCTATGAAAGGATCAAGTTTGTCCGGTTCAATCTCGAATGGCTGACATCGGCTCGAACGAAATCCTGAGACCGGTCCTGTCGAGGCTCTCGCGCAGCTTGGCTGCATGCTCTCACCGCTTTCGCATCTCGCCGACTTTCCGTCTTGCCTGCTCACGGATCTTGCTTCCGTCCAGCCACTCTTCTCAACAGCGGGCGGTCGAAGTGTGCCGGATCGTGTAATCGGGGCAAGGAAACAACTCCCTCACCCATTTTGCTGAGCTTTTCGTCGGAGGTAATCATGCCCGGTTCAGCCTTTCCGATCGAGGAATATCGCGGGTCGCTTGACTTGAGGGAGGTTTTTGCAAGCCTACGAAGCCTCAAGCCGAGAGTTGCAGCGCTCAGCTTGCTTTGGATCTCAATGGCCGCGGCTGCGCTGCCGAGTCCGCTGCGGGCAGCAGAGGAGAGCGTGGCTGCTGCTTTAGAGGGCTCACCTGAGTATCGACTGTTGACAGAGGGTTGGGCGTTGACGCCGCAGGATGTCGACGTTCTCGAACGGCGGCTCAACGAAAATCCCGGTGATTCGGACGCCCGGAAGCTTCTCATCTCGTACTATTTCCAGCATGCTCAGCGAGAGCCCCGGCTGCGCCACATCCACTGGATGATCGAGAACGATCCCGGTTCTGATATCTTCGATTTCCGCGGCGCAGATATTCCTGCGTTTGAGTCGCCGTTGGGAGGTCCCGAGGATTTTCAACGGGTCGGAGAACTTTGGCTTGAACAGGTGCGGAAGCACCCTCAGCGTTCCAGGGTACATGCAAACGCCGCCCGGATGCTTCAGGAGGATGATCCTGAGCGTGCAGCAGAGTTCTGGCACCGGGCGCTAAGCCTCGAGCCGGACAAACGACAGTGGACATTCCTTCTCGCTCGGCTTCATGCGTTTGTGCTGCAAACGGACGGTCGAATACACCCGACAACCGCCTGGTCTGCCGAACGAAAAGCCCTTGCCGACCGGTTTGTAGCCGAATTGAGGACATCAAACAATGCGCTGTTGGTAGGCCAAGTCGCCGAGATACTCACGCCACCTGTTGGTTTGCCGCCGGAACTTCGGAAGATCAGGGGCAAGCAGGTTTGGCCACCGCGCTTATTCGGCATGATGGAGTTGGCCGAAGAGTTGCTCCAGCGTGCTCGGGAGCTGCAGCCCAACGAACCGCGATGGGAACGCAGCCTGGAGCGGCTCGATCAAGCTCGGCGTGAGATGGCTGCCGCGGACGACGAGGCCGTCGAGCCGGCAGGCCCCGAACCGGGCCGTGCCGTGCCGGATCGCATCGACGCGCCTCGTCTGCTCAAACGGGTCGCACCGAAGTACCCACCTCTGGCCCGTCAAGCCGGCATCCAAGGTTCAGTTTGGCTGACGCTCAGCATCGGCAGGGACGGGAGGGTGAAGGGATCCCAAGTCGTGTCCGGCCATCCGCTCCTCATGGGGGCTGCTCGCGAGGCGGTCTCGCAGTGGCGGTTCGAGCCGGTGTTCGACGACAGTGGCCAGCGAACCGAAACGACAACTGATGTCCAGGTATCTTTCCAACTGTTGCGTTAGCCTGTGTTTCTCACGTTCCGGCTCAACTACCAGGGTGTCAATCGTTGTACCCAGGGCGCTGGCGATTCTCGACAGGTCCGCCGCAGAGCCAGGTTTGCGACCGCGCTCGAACTCCGAGAGCTAGCCCGTAGCGATCCCTGTCCGTTTGGAAAGATCGCGCAGGGTGATACCCAACTGGTTCCGGAAGGCGGCGATGGGCCTTCGAGAGGCTGCCGGCTCCGCTCGAGCCAAGACTGGCCGGAGCGGTTTACGAGATTTAAAACAGCTGAGTTAAGTGCCAAGAGCGATCGGGGGCATTTCATCAGCTTAGTCAGCCAAGCGGCAGCTCAACTTGACAATACCTGCGCAGGGGCTCGCCTGACGAGTAAAAATGCAGCAATCACTCCCAGCGTCACGTTCGAGCAAAAAATCTCTACCATGTGTACACGACGGACGTCCGGCGGTGATGATTCGGTCACGAGTTTCCCGCTTCTTGCGTTCCCGTCGGGAAAGCTCCTATGTGACCATGGTCATACATGGCTGTAGTCGTACTTGTATCTGGAGTCAATTCGATGCAATCGGATTTGGCCCACAGATTGAACGTGGCACGGATTCCCGGTGCCGCTGATTCGGAGCAGGGTCGGCTAATTCGTTGCCAACACTATTCCATCGCGTCCATCAGTTCGATGGTTTTTTGGGACAACCACTCTTCGGGTGAAATGTTTGTATTGAGACCCCGTTGTTGATATGCAATTTGCCCCGTGGGATCGACGATCCAATTTCGCGGCAGCGACAGCAGAGGAATTAACTTCTCGACGAAAGCCGTTGCGGGAAGAACAGGAAAGGTGTAACCGTTCTCCTCCATGAAAGGTTCGATGACGCCCGGGTTGTCATCGAGATTCAAGCTGATGACCTGAATATCGTTGCGCTCCCGGAGATCCTCATGCATCTTTTGCACGACCGGCAGTTCCGGCATGCAATACCCGCACCAAGTCGCCCACAGATTGACGAGAGTTTTCTTGCCCTTGAGATCTTGGAGCTTCCACAGCCGTCTGTCCGTATCGGTGATTTCGAAGTCCGGAAGCGCGATCTTTGACTCCACCCACCCCGTGATTGAGCCGCGTTCATCTGGCGAGGCGGATGACATCTGTTCGTTGAGAGCCTGCAGGCCCTCGCGGGTTCCACCCAGTTCCTTCCACAACAGCAGGGCGCGTTCGGAAGAATTCACACGATAGGCGGCAGGACGAGGTGAGTCTGGGTTGAAGCGTGCCGCTGCGAGGTAACCGATGGCAGCATCCGGCCTTCGATCCTCGGATTCCGCCAGCCGTCCGCGCAGTTCCCACAGAACGCTTTGTTTGTTCGCGAATGACTTCTGCAGCGCAACAGGACCATCTGGATCGGAACGCGACTCCTCAAGCCAGCTCTCCATTTCGCGGATAGCAGCGCGGGCCTTTGCATAGTCCTTCTGCCTTAGATGTCCCACGACGCGGAGAGGACCGCCTACAAGAAAACGAAGGATGTAGTTCCCTTCATCTTCCCCTCCTGCCCGTTGCTGCTCGGGCTTGGCGTAGTCGGACCGCGAACGGCGTTGGCGATTCTCAAGCAGCTCGTCGGTTCCCGCGTCGACGAGTCTCGGAATCTCATCGAGTCGGACGCCGGCCTTCAAGTAGAGTTCGGCTACGCGATAGGCGACTGGGGGAAAGGAGCGAAACGAATCCGGCTGCGATTGATAGGTCGCGAGCAAACGGTCAGCGGTCGAGATCACGGCCTCGGGCAGGGGACGCCTGAAAGAGCTCAAAGCTCCCAGGCGGAAGCTCCAAACCGATGGTGCCATCGGCCACCGCTCGATCCAGTCGTCACTAGCAGCCAGGCTCTTGCGCCCGTACTCTTCAAGGTCTTCCTCGCCGGCGTAGCGCGGATACGGGTTCTCGTCATACCATTTACGCTGGACGCTGCGGACAGTTTGTCGGCTCTGCGGAAAGCGAACTTGAAACCTTTCCTGCATTCTGCTCTGCGCTTCCTTGTCGCCGAGGACCTGATAGCCGTCCTCCAACGTCTCATACCAGTAGATGCTGTCGGTGAGGGCAAGTGATTCCATGCGCTCGATATCCCCACGCACGAGCTCCCGGGCTCGGTCGTGCAACGTGGCTGGACGGCTGCGAAACTCCCATGACCAGAGGATCTCGTAGCGCCTCAGAATCAAAGAGTCTTCACTGTTCTCCACGATACGGCGCAACTGAGGCAGACTGCGTTCGATGTATGTCGGATCGTTGAGCCGTCGCCCAATCGCAAAGCCGTCCGGACTGTCTGGGCAAATCTCCTGAAAAGCGTCCAAGTGCTCAATGGCCTTTTGCGTGTTTTTGAACGCAGGGAACGTATGGATCTGAGCGAGCTCGAGATGAGCACGGGCGAACCGAGGCTCCTTTTTGAGCAAGTCTTCAAACAACGAGATGGCCTCCTGGCTCCTCACCCCCACAAGCATATGGGCGTAAAGAAATTGATAAGCAGGCGCATTTGGATGTTCATCGCGCAGCCTGCGATATTCCTCGACCGCAACGGCTTTCTCGTTCCGGAATGTCCCCGAGAGCCAGTTCTGTTTCCAGAGGTTGGTGCGAATGTCCGTCGGGTACTTCGCGAGAAGATCGTTCAGCCGTTTGAGCCGTCGTTGACGCCGCACTTGGTAGGGAACCGCGGCGTTATTCAGATCGCTCCAGGTCCGCCAGTTCGCCTTGACTTCCTCGCTCGGCTCGCAAGGTGAGTCGAGTGTCTGCGCGGACGCGCAGGAGAGCAAAAGCAGTGAGAGTAGGACCGCGCGCATGGCACACCTCCGTTGCCAGTCGTTATTATTATGCCAGCGGGCGGGCGTTACCGACAACGCTGCAGCAGCTTCTTCACCCAGCGCTCACTCATCTGCAACTGCTCTGCCGCCGCCCTTTGCGTCAGCTTGACCTGTCGCAACACCACTAAGCGATCTCGTTCTTTCTCGTTGAGCGTCAATGTCTTGTTCATTCTCCTGGCTTTTTTCGCTGGAAGGGGAACGTTCTACTTTGCTCACTAGGGAACTTTTCACATTGCGCCGACATTTCGGGCGAGGCGTCTCGACAGGCCGAGGAGCCCCTGCTAGGATAAGCAATCGTTAGGCTCGTAGCTCAGTCTGGTTAGAGCGCTACCTTGACACGGTAGAGGTCGGCGGTTCGAGTCCGCTCGAGCCTACCATTTCCCTTCCGGCAATCACGCCGCCTCTCCGTTCCGTCCGTGCTCAACTCGCCCTTACCCCAACTGAGTCGGGGTGTCGCTGGCAGGCCGTGCCTTGGTATCGGCGTCGGCACACTGACGCAACGACGTTCCGGTCTACTCGCTGATGGGGCTCGTGACGACTTCCGCCTAGTGAATCGGCGGGTTCGCATGATCCAGCGAACTGAGGTACAGCAAAGGATTTTCTCGTTTGGGAGAATGCGCGATCAAGTCGTTGATGGCGTGCAGCAGGTCTCGGCGGCTGATCTGGCCGGTGAGATGGCCATCCTGAACGACCGGCACACGGCGCGCCGAGGTCTTTCTGAAGATCTGCGCGATCCGCAGCAGATCGGTGTCTTCGCTTACCGTAGGCGCCGAGGTATCCATGTAGGCCGAAACCTGCGTACTCTCGGCGGCGGGCGCTGAGGAGGCGCCCGTCATCCATTCTCGCCACGCCTCCAAGCGGGAGCGGGAACCGCTGGCAGCTTGCGCGGCGCGGAGCACGTCACGGCGGCTGATCTGGCCGACCAGGGTTTCTCCACGCAATACCGGCAGTCTTCGGTAGTGCGTATTCAGGAATTTCTGCGCCACCTCGAGAAGCCCCACATCCTCGGTGATGATTCTGTTCCGGTCCGGATCGATGAACGAGCGGACGCGGCTTGTCGGCATTTGCTGGTAGGCGGCATCGAGCAGGACGGTCATGCTGGCATGTTCCGAGAAGACCCCAAGGAAGCGGCGGCTTGGATCCAGCACGGGCGCACCGGAGATTCTCCGCTGTAGCAGTAATGCGATTGCGTCGAACACATCGACATCGGGTGTCAGCGTCACCAGATTTTTGGCCATGACATCGCCGGCTTTCGGCAGGTCAGCGGCACGGAGCGCGTCCGCGCCGGCAGCGTGCCAAGCCGCCATCATCACGCTCAGACATGGCCGTTCCGAGAAGACGGCGACATAATTGCGCTCCTCGTCAATCACAGGCGCGCCCGTGAGATTGTATTTCAGGAGGTTTGACACAGCCTCGAAAACATCTGTTTCCGGTGTGACGGTCACGAGCTTTGTGACCATGATGTCCTTGGCGATCCGTACACGTTTCAACTGGTACCTCCCCTCTCGACATCGGTCCCACCGCCGAGGCCGAACCGAAGGATCCGGGCACCGGAGCGTTCTGCTCCTGCCCAATGTAGAGAGACCTCTGGGATAGGTTATCTGCCGCAACTGCCGTAAACGAGTGGCGGCTTCTCGCGCTTTGTTACCTCTTCAAGCTTCTCGATTCGTCTCCTCGAATTGGCGGAGGAAGAGGGATTCGAACCCCCGAGCGGCTCACACCGCTAACGGTTTTCAAGACCGCCGCCTTCAACCACTCGGCCATTCCTCCAAGGTAATTGTATCGGAAAGCAGGGAGGCGCCTCGTGTTGAATCGCCTGCGCCGTGCAGCGCCGCTCCGTCCAGACAAAGACCGCCGCGCGCCACGCCGGCCGGGATTTCTGCGCTTTTGCGGTCGCGGTCTTCAACCGCCGCAAACCCGACCGGGAAACGGGCTGTTGATTCTGTACGCTCCGGGCAGTAGAATTATTCCGCCATGCGGCACTTGACCTTGTTCTTCACCACGTTCCTTCTGATCGCTACGGTTTTGCTCGGCCAATCCGAGACGAAGCGGTACCTTTACCTGAGCACACCCGACGGGGCTCAGGAAGAGGGTCGGGCGGACGGCGCCGGTATTCTCATCTTCGATATCGACGACGGGCATAAGCTTGTTCGGCGGATCGACATCCCGATTTTCAGCGAAGGTCTTCGCGGTTTCACGGGCAACCTGAAGACCCACAGCGTCTACTATTCCACGACCAACCGGCGATTGGGGATGTTCGATCTCGAAACGGAGAAGATCGTTTGGGAGAAGACCTACGACGGAGGCTGCGACCGCTCGTCGATCACGCTGGACGGCAAGAAGATCTACGCCCCGACGGGATGGTGGTACTCAGGCGCCGATGCCGGTTTCCTGGTGGTCAACGGCGAAACCGGCGAACTGATCAAGAGGATTCACGTTGGCCCGCAGGCACACAACAGCATCGCAAGTCTCGATGGGAAGCGGGTGTATCTCGGGACGCGCACGACGTTGTCGATCTTCGATACGGCGACCGACCAGATGATCCGGCAGATCAAGGACGTCGGTGAGCGCGGCATCTTTCCCTATACGGTCAACAGCAGCCAGAAAATCGGCTATGTCTGTCTTGGGAACCACGTGGGTTTCGACGTCGTCGATCTGGAGAAGGGCAAGGCTTTGCATCGCGTGTTCGCGGGCGACGAGAAGATTCCCCATCGGACGCATGGCGCCGGGCTCACTCCCGACGAGACCGAACTTTGGATCAGCGACCAGCGCGGCAAGAAGCTGTTCATCTTCGATGCCACGAAGATGCCGCCGACGCCCAAGGGGCATGTCGAGCTGTCTCAGGGCGGCCACGGCTGGGTGACCTTCAGCCTGGACGGCAAGTACGTCTGGTCCCACACACCGGATGTCTTCGACGCGAAGACGAAAAAGCTGGTGGCGACGCTTCGGGACGAGAACGGCAAGCCGGTCAGCGGATCGAAGTTCATCGAAGTGCATTTCCGCGATGGCAAGGTCGTTACGATGAGCAACGAATTTGGTCTAGGGCGGAAGTAAAGGCGTTCGGCGGGCGCCCCAGGGTCGAGCTGTGCAGGTGTTCTCGTGGTGCCTTGCCCTTGCCGCGAAGTGTTATTGCCTTTTTGGTGGTTGATTTAAGGCGGCTTACGCCCGAGCGGCGGCAAGCCGAGACGCGCAAGGCCCTTTCTGCTAAGCTGTCACAAGGAGGATCGAACAACCGTGAGATACCCCGAATACTTCCTTGAGCCGATGCGAGCTGAACTGTCGAGTCGCGGTGTGATCGAGACGCGGACGCCGGAGCAGGTGGACTCATTGTTGAGCGCCGATAGCGGGACGGTATTGATGGTGGTGAACTCGGTGTGCGGTTGCGCCGCGGGATCGGCCCGGCCGGGTGTGCTTCAGTCGCTCGAAAATGATGTAAAGCCCGACAAAGTGGCGACCGTCTTCGCCGGCGGCGACCTGGAAGCCGTCGCGTATGTGCGGCAGATGCTCTCGGACTATCCGCCTTCCTCGCCGTCCGTCGCTCTGTTCCGCAACGGCAAGCCGGTCTACATGCTCCACCGGCATCAGATCGAGGGGCGCGACCCGTCGCAGATCGCGGCGGCGCTGCAGCAGGCCTACCAGGAACACTGCGTCACACGGCCGCAGTAGTCAGGTTCAAAGCCGGCGGTCGTTTCGGGCGCCGGATTCCGGGCCGCACCTGGTCCATTCATGTCCGTCGGCCTGAATGAGGTCGTCCGCTTCTTTGGGTCCCCAGGAGCCGGCGGCGTAGTTGGGGAAATACCGCGGGGGCAGCGCTTTCCAGACATCGAGGATCGGCTCGACGACTTCCCAGCCGGCTTCCACCATGTCGGCGCGCTGGAAGAGCGTGGCATCGCCGAGCATGCAGTCGTAGAGCAGGCGCTCGTAGCCGGTGCTCGACTTCGCGCCGAAGTAGTCGGCGTAGTGGAAGTCCATATTGACTTCACCCAGGCGGACGACCGGACCGGGAATCTTCGCGCCGAAGCTGAGCGAGATGCCTTCGTTCGGCTGCAGCCGCAAGACGAGCCGGTTGCGGCCCAGCTTTTCGATGCCCGTCTGCCGAAAAAGGATGAAGGGTGCGCGGCGAAACTGAATGACGATCTCGGTCGCGCGCTTCGGCAAGCGCTTTCCGGTGCGAAGGTAGAACGGGACATGCGCCCAGCGCCAATTGTCGACGAACAGCTTGAGAGCGACGAACGTTTCGGTTCTGGAATCCGCGGCGACAAGGGCCTCGTCGCGGTAGGCCGCCAGCACCTCGCCGTCGACTTTGCATTCCCCGTATTGGCCGCGCACGGTGCGGCTGAGCACATCCTCAGGGCGCATGGGTTGCATCGCGCGCAGTACCTTCGCCTGCTCGTCGCGGACGGCATCGGCCTCGAACGAGATAGGCGGCTCCATGGCGGTCAGGCTGAGTAGCTGAAACATATGGTTGGGAACCATGTCTCGCAGGGAGCCGGACTGCTCGTAGTAGCCGCCGCGCTGCTCGACGCCGACGGATTCTGACACGGTGATCTGAATGTGATCGATGTAGCGGCGGTTCCAGACGGGTTCGAAGATGCCGTTGGAGAAACGGAAGACCAGGATGTTCTGGACGGTCTCTTTGCCCAGATAGTGATCGATGCGGTAGATCTGCTCCTCGTCGAGCACGTTGCGGATGTCGCGGTTGAGAAGCCGCGCGGTTTGCAGGTCGTGGCCAAAAGGCTTCTCGACGATGACGCGCCGCCAGCGGTTCTCTTGCTGCTCGATCAGGCCCGCTCCACCGAGTTGCCCGGTCACCTGGGAGAAGAACTTCGGGGCGGTCGCGAGGTAGTAGAAGTAGTTGCCGCGCGTGCCGTGGTTCCGGTCGACCTCGGCCAGCATATCGCGGAGGCGTTCGTAGGTGCCGGGCTCGGTAAGGTCGGCCTGCAGGTAGTAGAGTCGTTTGGAGAACTTCTCCCACAACCCGGCGTCGAGCGTGTGCGTCGCGAAGACCTTGATGTCGTCGGTCAGCTTCTGGCGAAACTGGTCGTGGCTCATTTCGCGCCGCGCCAAACCGACGACGGCCAGCTCATCGGCCAGGAGTCCTTCGGCCGCAAGGTTGTAAAGGGCCGGAATCAGCTTGCGCTTGGTCAGATCGCCCGACGCGCCGAAGATCACCATCACGGCGGGCGGCGCCGTCCGTCCGTCCTGCACAATGCCGGTGGGATCAGGCTTCATCTCCATACCTCTGCTCTGACTAGCCTAGCGCTTCGCGGACGGCGTCTTCGAGCCGGCTGAGCGCGGTGGTGACATCCCCGCTGAGATGGACGCGCAACGCCCGGCGTCCGCGCTCGGCCAAGACCTGAAAGTCTCCGCGCGCCTGCGCCGCCTTCACGACGCCGAACGTGTACTTCCGGCCTGGCACATCGAGGTCGGCGGCATCGTCACAGGTGATCTGGAGGAACACCCCGCTGTTCGGTCCGCCTTTGTAGGCCTGGCCGGTCGAGTGGAGAAAGCGCGGACCGAAGCCGACGCAGGTGGCGACTTTCTTTCTGTCTCGCACGATGCGACGGATGCCTTCGAGGATGCTCTCATGTTCCGGCTTCATTTCGACGTAGCCGAGCAGGGCGAAATAGTCGCCCTTGCCGAGGCGTGAGAGGTGGGCATTGATCAGTCCGGTCGGAGTCGCGTCGCCGCCGGCTTGGAGGACTGCGGCATTCGTGAAGTCGGCGAAGAAGGCCATGCCGTCAAATCGCGCGAACGCCGTCTCGGCCGGCAGCATGCCGCTAGATTCGTACTTTTCGGTCATCGCGCGGGTTACGATTTTGCTTGCCTCGACATCGGGCTGATCGAAGGGGTTGATGCCGAGCACCGAACCAGCGACGGCGGTGGCGACCTCCCACAAGAAGAACTGCGCACCGAGATCGTAAGCGTCGCGGAGATTCAGCCGTACAACCGGCCGGCCGGCCTTCTCGAGCTTTTCCACGGCTGCGTCCTGTTGAGCTTCGGTTTGGCCTTCGAGACTCAGGTAGGCGAACACGCGGTCGTTGCCATAGTCCGTGGGCAAGCCGAGCGGTTCACGATCCACGGGGATGATTCCGCGGCCTTGCTTACCGGTCGATTCCGCCAGGAGCTGTTCAAGCCAGGCGCCGAGGTCGTAGAGTCCGGGCGAGGCGAACAAGGTGAGCTTATCGCGGCCCGCTTTCGACGCCAGACCGAGAATCAGTCCGAGGACGACGCCGGGGTTCCGCTCCACCGGCAGGCGAGAGGAACAAGCAATCGCCATCTCGCCGGCGCTGTCGAGAAGACGTCTCACGTCGATGCCCATTGCAGCGGCGGGGATCATCCCGAAATGGGAAAGCGCCGAGTAGCGTCCGCCGATGCTTGGTGCGCCGTGGAAGATATGCCGAAAGCCGTCGCGGTGCGCGACTTCTTCCAGTTTCGAGCCCGGATCGGTCACGGCCACGAATTGTGCTCCGGCCTTGCCCGTGCCCAATGTCTGTTCCAGGCGCTTGAAGAAATACTGCTTGAAGATATTCGGCTCCAGAGTCGATCCTGATTTGCTCGAAACGATGAAAAGGGTCTTCGCCGGATCGAGTTTGTCTTCGAATGCCTTGACCTGCGCAGGGTCGGTTGAGTCGAGCACATGCAACCTCGGGCTGCCTTCCTGCTGTCCGAACGTTACGGACAGCACTTCCGGGCAGAGGCTCGATCCGCCCATGCCGAGCAGCAGAACATGAGTGAATCCACCGTTGCGAACATCGGCGGCGAAGTCGGCGAAGCGGTCAAGGTGTGCGAGCTGACCTTCGACGATGCCGAGCCAGCCAAGCCACTGCGCTTCGTCCGACCGGCTCCATAAAGTGGCGTCCCGGGCCCACAGCCGTCTCACTTTGTCGTTGACGCGCCAGTCAAGGAGGGCCCCGTCGAGCTCGCATTGCAGTTCTTTGCCCAGTGTGTACGTAGGCTGATGAATGTCGATGTCGGTCGTGGGCCGGTGGCGAGGGCTGCTCATTCTTTCGTTCCTCCGTCTCTTCAAACAACGCCGCTCGCCGTGTCACGACACATGGGTCATTGCCTCCGACTCCCTAACCGGCTTTTCACGGCTGCAATGATCGTACCGGCCATACATCCCAAGTTTCTGCCTCAACTCCTTTAGCGCAGCGGATGCTCCCGAAGTGGCCATTCCGATCGCGCGGCCTCTCCGGCTGACACACCGCTCTCAACCCATCGTACTGATAGAGAGTTGATCGAGATCACGAGTCATGGTGCAGTCGCTCCCGGGTTGCTTGCAGCGGGCGGTTGGCAACTGCTCACCGGCCGCCCTTCTTCACGTGGATGCCGCTGTCGAACAAGCAGTAACCCGAGCCGTGAGCGTGTCCTTTTCTCGACAACCAACTTGCTGATCTCAACAAGACACTACAATCAACGCCATGGGTCGTACGTCCGCCGCCTTCTCCGGACTCCTTCTCCTGCTTGTCTGGTTGTTTCCGTTTGCCGTCCGCGCTGAAGATTGGCCCCAACTTCTCGGGCCGCGGCGCGACGGTACGTACCATGGCGGAGACTTGGCCGCCTCTTGGCCCGAGGACGGCCCGCGCATTGTTTGGCAAAAGGACGTCGGCAGCGGCTTCAGCAATCCGGTCGTCGCCAACGGCCGAGTGATCCTATTCCATCGTGTCGGCGACGAGGAGTTGGTGGAGGCTCTCGATCCCGAGACGGGCAAGCCGGTCTGGACCTTTCGCTACGCCACGACCTATCGCGACGGTTTTGGATTCGATCCCGGTCCCCGAGCGAGCCCGGTCGTCGCCGGCAGCCAGATCTACACCTTCAGCCCCCAAGGCATTCTGCACTGTATCCGGTTCAACGACGGCAAGAAGGTTTGGCGCCGCGATACGCACCAGGAGTTTGGAGCCGGCAAGGGTTTCTTCGGAGCGGCGTCGACGCCTGTGGTCGAAGGGACGCGGCTATTGCTGAACGTGGGCGGCCGGAATGGCGCAGGTATCGTCGCTTTCGACAAAGATACGGGCCGCACGCTTTGGCAGGCCTCCGACGATGAGGCGAGCTACTCTTCGCCCGTGGTCGCCGACATTGCCGGGAAGCGGCTGGCGGTTTTCTTTACGCGGGAAGGACTGCAAGCGGTCGTCCCGAACAACGGCGAGATCCGCCACTCCTTGCGGTGGCGGGCCCGTAGCCACGCTTCCGTCAACGCCGCCATGCCACTCGTGATCGGGAATCGCGTCTTCCTTTCCTCGAGTTACCGGACCGGGGCGACGTTGCTTGACCTTGGCGGCGACCGGCTCAAACAACTCTGGTTTTCAGACGACGCCTTGTCGAATCACTATGCAACGAGTGTCCACAAAAACGGCTACCTCTACGGATTTCACGGCCGGCAAGAGTATGGTCAGGTTTTGCGCTCCATAGAACTCGCGACCGGCAAGGTGCAGTGGGAGCAGCGAGGTTTCCGTGCCGGCACGATAACTCTCGCCGGTGACCGGCTTTTGATCCTTGTCGAGAACGGGGAGCTTGTTGTTGCGGAGGCCTCGCCGAAAGGCTTCCACAGTCTATCCCGAGCAAAAGTGCTCGACGGCACGGTCCGTGCCTACCCGGCGCTCGCTCAAGGCCGCCTGTACGCGCGCAACGTGTCCCGCCTGGTGTGTGTCGACTTGCGCGAGCCCGCCTCGCGGTGAACTTCGCTTGCTGGTTTACCTGACTGTTTAGTACGGCCGTGAACACATGTTCCGAGGGGGGGCTCGGGAAACACGCTCGATTGTCCGGAGGCGAGCGTCTCGTTGCGCGCGAGAACCATTGGCCCTACACTTGGGATCGGATCGCGGAAACCAGTGTTGCGCTTTCGAAACGCCGCCTGAGTTGCGGCGGCCACGCTCATGGAACTGCTCGAACTCGATCGATACGTAGCCATAGGCATCGACGCAACCATCTATCTTTTTTTGGCCGTCACGGCGACTTTGCTTTTCCTCGTTCACATGGGTTTGCAGTTTTTCGTCGGCGAAGTCGATATGCCCCTCGACGCCGATGTCGATGCCCACATGGATAGCACTGGCGCTTTCGAACTCTTCTCGCTGCTATCGGTTCTGGCCTTTTTCATGGGCGTGGGGTGGATGGGCCTCGCCTGCCGGGTCAATTGGGGACTCGGCTCGGCCATCTCGGCGGTCTCGGCCACTGCTTTCGGCCTTGCCTTGATGGGCATGTCGTCGGGCTTGATGTACGCCGTCCGACAGATGACGCACGAGGGCCGCTATGAGGTGAAGACGGCTATCGGGCAAACCGGCAAAGTCTATCTCACGATCCCCGCCAGCGGACAAGGCCAGGGACAGATCGAAGTCAAGGTTTCGGGCCGACACAAAGTGATGCCGGCCATGAGCACGAAGGACGAGATCCCGGCTTTTACGCAAGTGACGATCGTAGATGTCGCCGGCGAAGGAACATATGTAGTGGAGCCTTTAGGCTGAGTCCTTTTTTTTAGAGAACGGAGAAAGAATGACACCCTTGTTCGCACAGTTGTTCGAGTTCGGCATCATCCTTCCGGTTGTCGTGGTGGCCGTGTTCATCGGCGTGCTGATGTTCGTTGTGAACCAGTACAAACGGTGCCCCTCAAACCGGATTCTGGTCGTCTACGGCAAAGTCGGCGGGAACCAGGCCGCGAAGTGCGTGCATGGCGGCGGTATTTTTGTTGTTCCGCTCTTCCAGGACTTCCAATACCTGTCGCTCGAACCGATGACGATCGATATCGAGCTGACGGGCGCGCTGTCGAAGAAGAACATCCGTGTCAACGTTCCCTCCACGTTCACGATCGGCGTCTCGACCAGCCCGACGATCATGAACAACGCCGCCGAGCGCTTGTTGGGGCTGGGGGATCAGGAGGTCTCCGCGCAGGCGCGGGACATCATCCTCGGCCAGATGAGGCTGGTGATCGCGACGCTTTCGATTGAGGAAATCAACCAGGACCGCGAGAAGTTCCTGGACCTCGTCAACAAGTTCTGCGCGGGTGAGTTGCTGAAAGTCGGACTCGAAGTGATCAACGTCAACATCCGCGACATCATGGACGAGTCGGGCTACATTGACGCCATCGGCAAGAAGGCGGCGGCCGAAGCGATTCAGAAAGCCAAGGTCGAGGTCGCCGAGCAGGTCAAGGATGGCGCTATCGGTGAAGCGACCGCCAACCGCGCGAAGGAAGTCGAAGTCGCCAATCAGGAAGCGGCGTCGACGATCGGCCGCAAAGACGCTGAGCGCGAGCAGCGCGTTCGCACGGCCAAGCTCGAGGCCGAGGGCGTCTCCGGCGAGGCCGAGGCGATGCGCGAACAGGAGATCGTAAGCGCCGAACAGAAGGCGCTCTCGACGGAGGGCAAGAAGCAGGCCGAATCGAATCAGCGTGTTAAGGTGGCGACCCTCGAAGCCGAGGCCGTGCAGGGCGAGAACGAATCGCAAGCGGACATCGCTACCTACAACGCTACGCTTGCGGAGCGCCGGGCCGACGCGCGCCGACGCGGCGAGGTCGCCACGGCCGAAGCCGCCCGCGACGTTTTGATAGCGGAGAAGGAACAGGAACTCGCGCTTCTGCAGAAAGAGCAGATCGTCCAGCAGCAGATCGAGCGAGAGAAGATCGAGATTGAGGCGGAAGCCGACGCGGAACGCATCCGGCGCATCGCCAAGGGCGAAGCCGACGCGGTGCTTGCGAAATACAACGCCGAGGCGGAAGGTGTCCAGCGCGTTCTCGAAGCGAAGGCCCAGGGTTATGAGAACCTGCTTCGCGTATGCGCCCAGCGGCCTGACCTTGCGCCCACTCTGCTCGTCATCGAGAAGCTGCCCGACCTGGTCGCCGAGCAGGTCAAGGCCGTCCAGAACCTCAAGATCGACAAGGTGACCGTGTGGGATTCCGGCGCGAACGGCGACGGAGATGCCAAGGGCGCGACCGCTAGCTTTCTGCGCGGACTGATCGGCTCTCTCCCGCCCGTGCACGAGTTGGCGAAGCAGGCGGGAATCGATCTGCCCAACGTATTGGGGACTCTGAATATTGACCAGGAAGAGTCATCCTCCGAGACCTGCAAACAGGAAGACGGACCCCTCGAGTGAACCTGTTCGGCCGCGACACTGGATGTTGTACCCGCGGCGCGTCTTTGCCTCGTCGTGGCGCCGCTCGCGGCGAGGTAGGCGTCTGGAGCGCCGAGCCGAAATGGTGTGGGACGGCTGTCTTCGGCGCCCGCAACGGGGTTTGCCTGACTGCTTGTCTCACCACTTGACGGCCGAAACAGGCCAGCCTGCATGGCTCACCACGTGGCGAGACGAAGTGTGTGAGAGGGGCCGTCAGGACGAGGCGCGAGCCGCTTGGCGCGCGCAGGCGTACTTGACAGTACATCGAGCACGGCAAGCAAGCGCTGCGAAGGAAAAGCGAAGTCATGGCGGTCTTATCGCGTGCTTCGACCGTTAGGTGGTGAGAAATGCAGGCTAACGTTCGTTTCCCGTGACTTGCTTCGCCAAGCTTGTTCGAAAGCGCCGCCGATCCTCTCCTTCGGGCGCGTCGGCAATGTGGCCAGTCGAGTAATACATCCATAGCCCATCGTCGCGGTGCACCACGTAGGGCGCGAAGGCCGCATACTCATCGATGCTTCCGCGGGGACCGTTGAACAGAGTGGGTTCGCGGTCTTTCACCCAATGGACTCCATCCGTGCTCACGGCATGACGGATGCAGTTGCCACGGGGAACCACTTCGCCGGAGCGGATGCCCGTACCGGCGCTGTACCACATGTGGAAGGTCTCACCCTCGAGAAGGACCATGCAGTTGTACACATACTCCTCAGTGACGTCACCGAGCGTCTCTGGCTCGACCACAGGATTGCCGTCGTTCTCTCGCGTCCAGTGGACACCGTCATTGCTGGTCGCATAACCGAGCCGGAAGCCCTGTTGCGGCCCGTTGCCCATGTACCACAGATGCAGCTTGCCGGAATTGTCCCTGACCACAGCGGGATGGAGCACCACTTGTTCGTCGAACTTGCCTTTTGCGCCGGCCCCAAGCACGGGTTGGCCTTGGTTCCGTCGCGTCCAGTCGATGCCATTGGCGCTTGTGGCGTAGCCGATCGTGTAGCTGCTGTCTTCATCGCCCATCGTGAACCACATGTGGAAGCGGCCGTCAAACCTCACGACTGCGGGATGGTCGACTTTCGTGGAATCGGGCGCTCCAGGCGGGCCGTGGCGGAAGATCGGCTCTCCACCATTTGTCTTGGTCCAGTTAACGCCGTCGGAGCACGTGGCGAGGCCGATTTCGCCCGTAAAGCTGTCAGCGGATCGGCCGCTGTACCACATCCACCATTCACCGCCGACTTTGAGCACACAGGGGTACTTTGCGTTGGTCTCGTCGAATGACCCGGCGGGGCCCAATTCCAGAATGACGCGGTTGGTTTTCTCGAATACGAAACCATCGGATGGAGACTCTCCAGCGGGCGATCCGCACGCCGCGAGGGCCGCAAACCATGCCAGCGGGACCAGGCACCTGACACTTCGTATGACCTTCCTTGCCTGCATCGGGAATTCTTTCCTGCTCCAGCGGCCAAGAATTACTTGTGGGTTACTCATAATAAGAGACTTGCTGACAATAGGCTGACCATGCTTCCTTCGTTGTACCCCCTTTCTGAAACGGAATGTACGGGACGACCGGAGCCGTCCACGGACAGGGTCGTCCGGGTCGTCCGAGCGATTAACACCGGGTTCGGCGAGTCCGAAGCAGGCCACTACGGTCGATGGCCGGGCGCAATTCGCCCGGACCATCCACCTGGCAGGTTGTGTTGCAACTTTGGCCAGCGGCGGCTGGTAGCCTGAAGATCATGAAGAAGGCAATCCGACCGGCGATCTTCAAGTGGCGACAAACCGAGCCCGAGCTGATTCTTTGCGCTGTGCGCTGGTACCTTCGCTACTCGCTCTCGTTCCGCGATGTCGAAGAGCTGCTCAGCGAGCGCGGCCTGGAAGCGGACCACACGACAATCTGGCGCTGGGTCCAGCGCTACGCTCCCGAACTGGAGGAGCGGCTGCGCCGTCATCTCAAGCCAACCAATAAGTCCTGGCGTGTCGACGAGGCCTTCGTTCGTGTCAAGGGCCGTTGGTGCTGCCTCTACCGAGCCATCGATTCCACCGGCGCCACGATCGACTTCGTGCTCTCGGGCTTGCGCGATGCCGCGGCGGCCAAACGCCTGTTCCGTAAGGCGCTGACTGATCCGTCGCATCCTCAGCCCCGCGTCATCAACACCGACCCGGCACGCCTCTACGGGGCGGCGATTTCAGGAGTGAAAAAGGAAGGAATCCGGCGGCGCCGTTGCCGCCGCCGGCCGATCCAATACTTGAACAACATCCTGGAGCAGGATCATCGAGCGATCAAACGGCGAGCGAAGGCCAAGCAGGGCTTTCGTGAATTCCACGCGGCGCGGCGAACGATCCGAGGATGCGAGGCCATGCACATGATCCGGAAGGGGCAGGCGAGGCGGGTGAACGGTTCGGATGTTCGGCAACAGATTCAGTTCATCAACAAGCTGTTCGAAGTGGCTGCATGAGACGGCGCCCGGTCGACCCGACCCATCGCTCTCCTGCTTCTTTTTGAAAGTTGCAACACATCCCTGAAACCGGCATGACGAACAATGACGTAACCACCACCGACTTGGCATACGCCGAAATCCTCTGGAAGTCGGCCGACGCCCTGCGCGGTCAGATCGACGCTGCCGAGTACAAGCACGTCGTCCTCGGCCTGCTCTTCCTGAAGTACATTTCCGACTCCTTTGAGGCGCGGCGAGGCGAGCTCAAGGGGGAACTGGAAGCCGACGGCATCAGCGGGCCGCAGATCGAAAGCCTGCTGGAGAACCGCGACGAGTACACCGCCGAGCGGGTCTTCTGGGTGCCGCCCGAGGCACGCTGGCAGAACCTCCAGAACCAGGCCGCGCGGTCCGACATCGCCACGCTGATCGATGACGCCATCCTCGCCGTCGAGCGCGACAACCCGAACCTCAAGAGCAAGCTGCCGCGCGACTACGCCCGCCGCGGCATCGCGCCGGAGAAGATGAAGGGGCTGATCGACCTGATCGCCGATATCGGCTTCAGGGGCGATCGCGCCAAAGCCCGCGACACGCTCGGCCGGGTCTACGAGTACTTCCTCGGCAAGTTCGCCCAGGCCGAGGGCAAGCTCGGCGGCGAGTTCTTCACGCCGCGCTGCATCGTGCGGCTGCTGGTCGAGATGCTCGAGCCGTACGAGGGCCGCGTCTACGACCCCTGCTGCGGCTCGGCCGGCATGTTCGTGCAGTCCGAGCGCTTCGTGGAAGCCCACGGCGGGCAGAAGACCGACATCTCGATCTTCGGCCAGGAGTCCAACCCCACCACCTGGCGGCTGGCGCATATGAACCTGGCCATCCGGGGCATCGAGGCCAACCTCGGTTCGCAGCCCGCCGACAGCTTCCTGCGCAACCTGCACCCCGACCTCAAGGCTGACTACATCCTCGCCAATCCGCCGTTCAACATCTCCGACTGGTCGGGCAAACTGCTGGGCGATGATGTGCGCTGGCGCTACGGCACGCCGCCCCTCGGCAACGCCAACTACGCCTGGATCCAGCACTTCATCCACCACTTGGCCCCGCCTAACGGGCACGGCGGCGGAGTCGCCGGCTTCGTCATGGCCAACGGCTCGCTCTCCACCGGCTCCGGCGGCGAGGGCGAAATCCGCCAGCGCATCGTCGAGGCCGACCTGTTGGACTGCATCGTCGCGCTGCCGGCCCAACTCTTCCTGACCACCGGCATCCCCGCCTGCCTCTGGTTCCTCACCCGCGGCAAGACCGGCGGGAACCTCAAGCACGGCGGGCGTGACCGCAAGGGCGAGACGCTCTTCATCGACGCCCGCAAGCTCGGCACGATGCAGACCCGCACGCTGCGCGTGCTCACCGGCGGCGACAACGGCGAAAGCATGCTGGCCGGCGGCATGGGCGACCCTAACTTCGATTCCGACCTCGGCCGCATCGTCTACGCCTTCCGCCAGTGGCGTGGCGAGCCTGCGCCCGACTGGTGGGATGAAGCGCAGCACGCCGCATGGGCCTACCGCGACATCCCCGGCTTCTGCAAAGCCGAGACGATCGCTCGCATCGGCAAGCACGGCTTCGTGCTTACCCCCGGTCGCTACGTCGGCGCGGAGGAAGTCGAGGACGATGGCGAGCCATTCGCGGAGAAGTACCCGCGCCTGCTGGCGGAGTTGGAGGTGTGCTTTGGGGAGGGGGAGCGGTTGATGGGGGTGGTGCGGGATCGACTTGGGGGAGTCAAAGCCGATGAATGATGCTGCCCCGCGTACCCTTGGAAGTTACATCCGTGTGAAACACGGCTGTGCATTCAAGGGTGAGTATTTCACTGAAGCTGAGACACCAGACGTGCTTGTGACGCCTGGCAATTTTGCCATTGGCGGAGGCTTCCTAGCCGACAAGCCGAAGTATTACGCGGGACCTGTACCGGATGACTACATCCTGCAAGAGGGCGATCTGGTAGTCACGATGACGGATCTTAGTAAGGCTGGCGATACGCTCGGCTATCCAGCCCTAGTTCCGCGGATGCTCGGAAGACGCTACTTGCATAACCAGCGAATTGGATTGGTTGAGATCAAGGAGGGAGCCGAGGCGGACAAGCGCTTCCTGTTCTATCGACTTCGCGCCAGCGACTACAGGCACCACATTTTGGCTACCGCTTCAGGATCCACAGTGCGCCATACGTCGCCTGGGCGGATTCGCGAGTTCGAGACAACGCTCCCGGCAATCACCGAACAACGCGCCATCGCCCGTGTCCTCGGCGCGCTGGACGACAAGATCGAGCAGAACCGGCGGACGGCGCGGGCGCTGGAGCGGCTGGCGCGTGCGATCTTTCGGGCATGGTTCGTGGACTTCGAGCCGGTGAAGGCCAAGGCCGCCGGCGCGGCATCCTTCCCCTCCATGCCCCAGCCCGTCTTCGACGCCCTGCCCATCCGCTTCGTCGATTCCGAGATCGGCCCCGTGCCGGAGGGATGGGAAGTTGGCGGTATAACGAGCATCGCGACCCTTTCGAAGGTGCAGGTTAATCCGCAGGAACATGCCGATGAGGTTTTCGACCACTTCAGCATTCCCGCCTTCGATGCAGGTGTGCGCGCTGTTGTCGAATTTGGCGAGGCAATCAAGAGCAACAAATTTCTCGTCGCGGAAGGATGCGTTCTGCTCTCCAAGTTGAATCCTCGAATTGCAAGGATCTGGCTACCACCATCGCTTCGTGGGCGACAGCAGATTGCGTCCACCGAGTTTCTAGTGTTTGTGCCGAGGTCAGCTTTCGACCGGCACTACCTCTACTGCCAGTTCCAGCAGTCTTCTTTTCGCGAGGAGCTGGCGCAGAGCGCATCTGGCACTTCAAACAGCCATCAGCGTGTACGTCCCGATGATGTGCTTCACAAAGCGGTCATCGTGCCCCCATCTCCAGTTCGGAAGGGCTTCGCTGATATCGCAGATCCGCTATTCGCGCTTTCGGCAGCCAATCACGCTGAATCGGCGACGCTCGCCGAGGTACGCGACTACCTACTGCCCACGCTGCTTAGCGGCCAAGTGCGAGTGGAGGTCGCTCATGGCTGAGCCATCCACAGCTCGCGCTCCCTTCCAGATGGTCGGTGCCCGCGCGGCGTTGCTTGACGGTCCCATCGCCGAGGCGATCGAACAGCAGATCCACACCATCGAGAGCACGCTGGAGAGCGTGCCCGACTTTGCCTTCGATCTTTCGAAAACACTGGTCGAATCCGTCTGCAAGACGGTGCTCGCCGACATCGGCCAGTCAGCCAACCCCAATTGGGACGCTCAGAAGCTACTGAAGGAGACGACAAATCGCCTGAATCTATTACCCCGCAACCATGCCGCCTCGGCGAAGGGGCGAGAGTCGCTGAAAAAGACGATTCAGGGCCTGCTCCAGACCATCCAGGGCCTATGCGAGCTTCGCAACAGCTACGGCATGGCCTCCCACGGGCGCGACGACTTTTCCCCGCGGCTCGGCCTTCGGCAAGCCATGCTCGCCGCGCAGGCGGCGGACACCATCGTGTCGTTCCTCTACCGCATCCATCGTGACGCGCTCATGCAGAATCCCGGCGCTCGGATCTACTACGAAGATCACGCCGACTTCAATGAGGCGTTTGACAACGACAACGAGACGATCCGAGTCAGCGACTTGGGGCTGCGACCAAGTGAAGTACTGTTCAAGGGGGATCTGGGGGCGTACAAGGCCGCGCTAAACGACCATATCGCCGAACAGGACGGATTCGACGACCGTGACGATCCCATTGCTCCGGGTGATGACGGGCTGGAGGCCGGTTGACGATGTCCTCGCCCACCGAGCAGCTTGTCGAGGATGTCGCCTCCGTCTATTTTGGGGCGATCGGCGCTGCGACCAAGCGTGGCGTCGAGATTGACGACGCTGGCGAGCGCGGCGATGCGTCCCAGGTCATGTTGAAGGGCCGTCTCGCTTCGGCGCTGCATCGCCTCAACCCCGATCTGCCGCACGACACCATCGAGGAGGTCGTGCGCATCCTCTCGCGGCCGCCGCACCCGACGCTGATCCAGAATAACCGCTGGTTCCACGCAATGCTCACCGGCGGTGCCGAAATCGAGTACCGCGAGGCGAAGAGCGGCGAGACCCGCGGCGGCCGTGCCCGACTGGTCGATTTCGACAACCCGGCCGCGAACGATCTACTGGTACTGCGCCAGCTCAGCGTCGCCGGAGCGTCGGGCAAGATCATCCGCCCGGACCTGACAGTGTTCCTGAACGGGCTGCCGGTCGCGTTGATCGAGCTGAAAGACCCGACCGACACCCAGGCAAACCTTGGCGTGGCCATCGACCAGCTCGACCGCTACATGCAGACCGCCCCCGACCTGTTCGTGTCGAACCTGGTGCTGGTGGTCTCGGACGGCATGCTGACCCGCGTCGGCTCGATCACCAGCGGGCGCAGCCGCTTCATGCCCTGGCGCCCGATCGACGATCGTGAGGGTGGCGGCGCGCCGACCCTGGAGGCGCTGATCCGGGGCCTGTTCGATCCGCGGACGTTGGTCGACTACCTGCGGACCTGCGTCACCTTCGAGGAGGACGAGCGTGGCGAGATCGCCAAAAAGATCGCGGGCTACCACCAGTTCCGCGCGGTGCGCAAGGCGCGCGCCAGCGTGCTTGCGCGTCTCAAGCCGCCGTCTGGCCCGGGCGACGGTCGCGGGGGCGTGATCTGGCACACCCAGGGCTCGGGTAAGTCGCTGACCATGTTGATGTTGGCCGGGGGGCTGATCCGAGAGTCGCGCATGACCAACCCGGCGATCGTCATGATCACCGACCGCAACGATCTGGACGATCAGCTCTTCGACACCTTCGCCGCCGGGCGCGCGCTGCTTCGGCAGGACCCGGTCCAGGCCGCGAGCCGGGAACATCTCAAGGCGCTGCTCGACCGCGCGGCGGGCGGGGTGGTGTTCACGACGATCCAGAAGTTCGCCGAGGCGCACGGCGTGGTCTCGGCGCGCTCGAACATGGTCGTTATGGCCGACGAGGCACACCGCAGCCAGTACGGCTTCGTCGAGGGCGGCGCGCGCTGGATGCGCGAGGCGCTGCCGAACGCCACCTTCGTCGGCTTCACCGGCACGCCGCTGGAGCGCGACGACAGAAACACGATCCACGTCTTCGGCGAATACGCGGACGTCTACGACATCCGCCAGGCCGTCGAGGACGGCGCCACCCGGCCGCTCTACTACGAATCCCGCATCATCAAACTGAAGGTGGACGAAGAGGGCGCGCGCGTCGCCGAAAAAGAGGTTGAGTACGTCGCCAACGCCGACCGCGGCGGGGAAGGGGCGGAGGACAGTATTCGCGTACCGCTGGAGTCCCTGGTCGGCGCTCAGGAGCGCATCGAACGCCTAGCGGCGTTCATCGTCGAGCACTGGGAGAAGCGCCGCGCCGCGATGGAAGGCAAGGCGATGGTGCTGACCATGAGCCGCGACATCGCCGCGCGGCTCTACGAGGCGATCCGTACGCTGCGCCCGGACTGGCACGACGTCGACGACGAACGGGGGGCGATGAAGGTGGTCGTGACCGGCGCCAACGAAGATCCCGAGCCGCTCAGGAACCATGTGCGCACCAAGGCCGCCCGCAAGCGTCTGGCGGAGCGCTTCAAGGCCCCCCACGACGACCTGCGCCTGGTGATCGTCTGTGACATGTGGCTGACCGGCTTCGACTGCCCACCGGCGCACACCATGTATCTGGATAAGCCGCTGGCCGGGCACAACCTGATGCAGGCCATCGCGCGCGTGAATCGTGTCTACGGCGACAAGCCCGGTGGATTGATCGTGGACCTGCTGGGCCTGGCCGGCCAGTTGGCAGATGCGCTCGCGACTTACACCCAGGCCGGCGGCACGGGCGAGGCCGTCAGGAAGGTGCAGAACGAGGCTGTGCCTGCCATGCAGGCGGCCTTCGAGAAACTACGTGGCTTCTTCCACGGTTGCGACTACGAGCAGGCGCTCGACGCCAAACCGCAAGCCGTGCTGCTGGTGTATCTGCGCGCGATCGATCACGTCTTTGGGCAGAACGACGGCTGGAAGCGCCTGCGCACGCTGGTCAAGGAACTGTCGGCGGCCTTCGCGCTGGCGGTTCCGCGCCCGGAGACCGAGGCCATCACGCCGCACCTCGCCTTCTTCCAGCGCGTGATGGCGATGATTCGTAATCGATTGGCCGACGATACCGGCGGTGGCGCCGGTCACGCTCGGCAACGCGACATCGACGCCGCCGTGCGCCAAGTGATCGGCGGCGCGATCGATGCCGACGAAGTGATCGACCTGTTCGCCGTCGCGGGGCTGTCGGACGCCCGCCTCGACATCCTTAGCGATGAGTTCCTCGGTTGGGTGGCGGCGCTGGAGCAGAAGAACCTGGCCTTGGAGACGCTGCGCAAGCTGCTCAATGACCAGATTCGCATCACCGAGCGCACGAACATTGTCCAGAGCCGCAAGTTTCGCGAGGCGCTCGAAGACGCGATGCTGCGCTATACGAACAGGACGATCACCACCGCCGAGATGATCTCGCAGCTGATCGACTTGGCGAAGAGCCTGCGAGACGCGCAGCGGCACGGCGAAGAACTCGGCCTGAGCGGAGAGGAAACTGCCTTCTACGACGCCCTGGCGGAGAACAGGTCAGCCAGAGAAGCGATGCAGAGCGATACGCTGCGTCTCATGGCCCGGAAACTGACCGAAATGGTCAAGAACATGCCCAAGCTCGACTGGACCCAGCGTGAGTCGGTACGGGCGAGCCTGCGGCGCAATGTTCGCCGGTTGCTGGCAAAGTACGGCTACCCTCCGGATCTGGCCGAAGACGCGACGCAACTCGTCTTGCGACAGGCGGAGTTGTCAACGGAGAACTCGGAGTAAACCAGGATGGCCGGCGCCGTCGGCACTCGGGATCGTGGTCTCAGATCGAGTCAGGCGGCGATCGTGACTGCATCCCAAATGAGGAAACGGTGAATTCGGTCGGCAGACTCGACGCTCGCCTGTAGGACGTGTGAAGTACGATAGCGGCTTTTGGCCGCAAAATCTCGGCACTTCCGATCGCCTGCCATCCTCCCATGACGGCGTCGAGGCGGTCGCGCGGGTCGAGTCGGCTCTGGTGACTGGCGCCCCGCACTCGCCGGTAGCCAGCCCTGCGACGCGCCGCGCACAAGCCGCCAGACCATCCCGATCAGCCTATTCCGGCGAAATATCGTAGGCGTATAGCGTGTCCTGCTCGCGAAGGTATAGCCGCCCGTTGGCGACAACCGGGAGGGCCCAAGTGGGATACTGACCGCGGGGAATCGAGAACCGGGAGCGTTCGCGATAACCGTCCGGAGTGGCCTCGGCAAGGCCCACGACTCCATCCTCGCTCAGCAGGTAGAGAAGCCCGTCGGCCGCGATCACTTGTCCCTTCCCGACGGCACGGTTTTTCCAGACCACCTCGCCGGTTTCGAAGTTCATACAGGTAAGAATGCGGCTGGAGTAACCGTAGAGGTGATTGCCGACGAGCACCGGGGTGTTGTAGTGGTTCCGCATTTCGCGGGTGAAGTAGATCTCCTTGGCGTCGACTCCCGCACCATTTGCCATCAGCTCCAGCAGTCCTCCGCCCGTGCCGTAGTTGCTGGAAACGAAGACTCGGCCGTTGCGAGCGATTGGAGTTGCCACATTGGCCGTGCGGTTTGATACGCGGCTATAGCGCCAGAGCTGCTTGCCGTTGTCCGCGCGGACGCCCACCGCCGCCTCGCCCGTGAGCAAGACGTACTGCCGTATGCCGCCGGCTTCGATGACGATTGCCGAGGAGTATCCGGCCTCGTCGTCAAGCGACTTCCAAATCACATTCCCGTTGCTCTTGTCGATCGCGACGATGGAGGCGCCGCCGCCGCCGGGGTTCACGATCAATCGGCGTCCATCAATCAGCGGCGACTCGCTGATGCCCCAGTTGATGTTACGGGCGTTGAACCTCCGTAGCAGATTCGTCGCCCAAAACCGTTTGCCCGTGGCGGCTTCCAGAGCGATCAGGCTGCCGTTCGAGCCGAGGGCATGTACCGTTTCGCCGTCGATCGTCGGTGTCCCGCGAGGGCCGCCCCCGCGGCGGTCGAGATAGGCGTCGCCGTTGGGAGTTCGCCAAAGCTGCCGGCCTGTCGCCTCGTCGAGAGCAATGACCGCCTGCCCGCCCCGGGACTGCCCCTGCGTGATGACCCGGCCGCCAGCCACGGCGACCGATGCAAAGCCCTCGCCTAGTCCTGTCGCCTTCCAAGCCAGTGGCGGTCCGCCCTCCGGCCACTCTTGCAACAACCCCGCTTCTTTCGAGACACCGTCCCGCTCGACCCCCCGCCATTGGGGCCAATCAGCCGCTATGGCGAGCAAGGAGCCTGACAGAAAGCAAAGGACCAGCCGTCTGACTGACATGGCCGCAGTATATCAATGGCCCCCGTCAGAACCGTCTCGCGCAGAACGATATCGCAGAGAATGAACGAGCCGGAAAGAGCGGAACCAAAGACCGCGTACTTTAGCGTGGAGATCGCATCGCTACTCGATGCCATAGAGCGCGAGGATCTCAGACCAGCGATTCTGCGCCTTGAGCAGCAACTCCATCACGTCGCGCACGCAGCCTGATCCGCTGGCAGACGGCGTGACGTAGTTCGCGGCGGCAAGCGTCTCGGCTCGTGAGTTCGACGGCGCGGCCGCCAGCCCCACTCTGCGCATGATCGGGACGTCGGTGATGTCGTCTCCGATATAGGCCACTTCCGCCGCCGGCAAACCCGAATCCTCGAGAATCTCCTCCAGCAGAGGCAGCTTGCGCGTGTCGCCCTGATAGAGGTAACGCATTTTGGCGCTCCGTGCCCGCTCTTCGACCGCCGGGGAGGTGCGGCCGCTGATAATTCCCGTAGCGATGCCTGTCCGGTGAGCCCATTGCAGAGCGATGCCGTCCTGCGAATCGAACGTCTTCGTCTCAAACAGGCCGCCGTCGGGGGCCGGAAGAAAGTAGATATGGCCGTTGCTCAGAACCCCGTCGCAATCCATCAGCAGGAGCTTGATGCGGGCCGCTCGTTCCAGCAGCTCGGGAGAATACTCGGACGTGTGGCTCATAGGTTCTTCTGAGTGTAGCCGAGCGCGTCTCAGCGGGCGAAGCGCTCGATGATGCCGGCTATTCCCACATACGCGAAGAACACGAAACCCAGCATCAGGATCGCGTTGTGACTCCAATGATTCAGGAAACCCGAGCCGACCCAATGCCGCCGGTTGTTCATGATCAAGAGCGTGAGCGTCAACAATGGTAGGAAGAACGCAGCCACCACACCGAAAGCCAACTGGATGGACCGCACCGGCGTGAGCAGAAAGACCAGTGGGACCGTCGCGATGAACGCCAGATAGGCGCGATACCCGTTGGTCTTTCGAAGATCATGCTGTCGGTGGATACCGGGCTTCATCCCGCCGCGCAGGCCCATGAAGTCAGCGAACAAGTAGGGGAGGCTTTGCCAGACCCCCAGCAGGCTGGAGAACACCGCTCCCCAGAACCCCAGCAGGAAGGCGGCGCGTCCCCAATCGCCGACCACGCGCGCCAGTTCTTCCGCCATTTCGATCGCCAGCGTCGCGCCCTGGTTCGACACTTCGATGCGCGAGCCGATGATGATCACCGCCATGCCGAACAGCGCCGTCATCACGTAGCCGACGGCCAGATCGATGCGGCAGATGCGAATGTTCTCGCGGCCGCGGCGGCCCTGCTCGCGAATCCAATAGCCATAGGACATCATCGTCACCGTCCCGCCGACGCCGCCCATCACGCCCAACAACCAAGCCGATCCGGTCGCCGGAACCGACGGGATGAAACCGCGCGCAACCGCCGCCCAGTCCGGTCCCATCAGCAACACCGTCAGTACGACCGTCACGAACATCACCCCGATGCAGGCTGACATCAACAACTCGAACAACCGGAAGCTCCCGTAGCGCACCAGTGAGTAGCCGGCGAATGAGTGGATGACACCCCAAATGATCTTCGTTGTGTCCGGATCGTCGCTTAGTGGAATGAAGGCGCTTGCGGCCACCCCGCAGGCGCTCGCCAGCGCCCCTCCGACAGGCAGCGTGAACAAGATGAGATAGGCCAGAAAGACCCACTGAATCCAACTGCCGAGCTTCCACACCCAGCCTTCCAGCAAGGTCGAGTCGGTTGCGAGTTGCCAGCGGGCCAGACCTTCATTGAGGGTCCACTTGAGAATGGCTCCCGCCAACACCGCCCAAAGGACGGCCAGGCCTACCTCTGAACCGGCCAGCGTCGCCGTCAGCAGGTCTCCCGCCCCTACGCCCGTCGCTGCCAGCAGAATGCCCGGAGCGATGATCGCGAAGACAGAAGGAGAGCGAGGTGTCATCAGCCTTCAAGACAGTACAGCCCGCAAGGGACCACTGTCCAGTTCACACGAGGCTGGCCGCGGCGCCCGACGGGAAGATGACACGAAACCGGCTGGCGCGCGTGCCGGTGGCGTTCCGCAGTTGCGTCGAGACGCTGGCGACTCTGGGGGTCGGAGTGGTGGTGGAGATCGGCCCTCACGCGGTGCTAGGGTCCATGGCGGCCCTGGCTTGGCCGGAGCCGGATCGCGCTGGCGACGGCACATCGAGTTCCAGCCGGTCACAAGCGCCAACAGAGCGTTGTCGGCGGCCTCGGCGGATTATGGTCAACTGAATCTACACCGAAAAGCAGGGCAATTGCGATGTGCACTTGAGGAAGGGGTGTTGGACCGGGTCCGGGAGGAGGAGCTTGTGAACCTCCCGCCCCGATGATTCTGTCAGGTCGTTGGAGCCAAGCAGGTTGGGAAGGCATTCCGGATCCGTCCTCATTTACTGCACGTTAGAGTACGATCCGGCGCGATGGCCTGCCCGCGAGCGGCAAGAGCAGTGGTTGTCCTGCGGCTCCGGCTTCAGTCGATGTTGATGGCCGAGCGATGGAAGCGCATGATGGTGTTGGGGTCGGGGACGAGCGTCGTTCGTGCCTCGTCCTTCCCCTTGTAGTTGAGGCTCGACAGAACGTAGCGCATACTCTCCAGTCGTGCGTGGCGCTTGTTATTGGCTTTCACGATGATCCACGGGCTGAAACTGTTATGGGTCCGGCTGAACATCACCTCTTTGTATGTGGTGTAGTCTTCCCATAACTCCTGCGCCTTGCCGTCGAGAGGACTGAGCTTCCACTGCTTGAGAGGGTTGCTGCCCCGCGACTCGAAGCGCGACCACTGCACATCCTTGGAAATCGAAAACCAGAATTTGATGAGGGTCACTCCGTCCTCGACCAGCATGTGTTCGAATTCGGGGACCTGGCGCATGAACTGCTCATACTGCTCGGGGGAGCAGAAGCCGTTGACCGGTTCAACGACGGCCCGGTTGTACCAACTCCGGTCGAAGAAAACGATCTCTCCACGGTTCGGCAGGTGTGGGATATAGCGCTGGAAATACCATTGGCCCGTCTCCTCTTCGGTCGGCTTGGGCAAGGCTACCACGCGCATGGCGCGTGGGTTGAGATGCTCGATGAAACGCCGAATGGTCCCGCCTTTGCCGGCCGCATCCCTCCCCTCGAAGAGAATGGCCACGCGCCTGCCCGATTCCTCGATCGAGCGTTGCATCTTGACCAGTTCGATCTGCAGGCATCCGAGATCGTGTTCGTACTTGACCGACCGCTTGATCTTGCCGACAGTGATGTTCTTCGAGCGCAGAAGCTGGATGAACTCGTGAGATGTGTGTAGATCGGAGAGTTCCTCCTGCGTCAGGACCTCGTCCGGAATCGAGGTAGTGTGGGCTTGCTGGATGGCTTCCTCGATGATCAAAGAGGTCCGCCGGTTTTTCGAGGTCTCGCCTGCCTTTCCTTGTGCCAGTTTCGCGGCCAGAGACTTCGTCCGCGGTGCGGCCGAGGTGCCTCCGTTCACAGTCGCTGCCCCAGCTTTGGGGCCACCCTTCTGCCTCGTCTGCCTCTGATCGTCATTCGTCATAAGCGCTTGCCTCGATTCGGAATGAATCAGGATTGCCCTGTGCGCCTCAAGGGAACAAATCACCCTCGTGTGCCAAACCCACCCTTGTGGTCGCCGGTAAATATGGTATCTACGAATGGCCCGGTTGAGCAACCGTCCCGCCCGCACTCGTCGACGGACGGGATGGCGCAAGCGAACCTTTGCGCAACTCTGCCGGCGTTCGCTTGATGATGCAGGGTCCTGTCGATCGGCTACTTTCGCCGCTTCCAGGTTTCGAAGTTCCACAGCTCCGAATCCCAGGCGTTCATCCAGACGCCCTCGATGTCGTTCGAGTGAGCCGACACCATTCCGCGGTGTATCAGCGGAATGATCGAGTAGCTCCCGACAAGCAGGTCGTTGAGCGCAATCGTGATCTGGTTGCGCTGTTCCATATCGACGGTGTTCCGCAACTCGGCATGGAGCCGATCGTATTCGTCAGACTGGAAACGGGGGACGTTTCGACCGTGGAACGAGTTGGCTGCTCCAGCGATCTGGGAGGTGATCCAGGAGCCCAGGTAGCTCTCCGGATCCACGCCGCTGTTGGTGTACATCTGAACGTCGGCGTAGAACCTGCCCAAGGTGTCAGGGCTGTCCGGGTCACCGCCGAAGAAGACCGATTGATCGATGTTTTTCAATTCGGTCTCGACGCCAAGCTCCGCCCACCAGCCCTTGATCAGTTCCTGAGTGGTCTGGCGCACCGAGTTCGTCGAAGTCTGGAAGAGGATCTTGAGCGGAATGCCTTCGCGCTCCCGCACGCCGTCTCTGTCGGAATCTACGATCCCGGCATCGTCGAGAATCTCTCTCGCGAGATCCATGTTCTGGACGAGGCATTCATCGTTGTTGGTCGATGCGGCCGGTGGATCCGGCCAGATGTTGCACGTCGGCCGGCCGGCGTGCTCTCCGTAACCGGTCCTGACCAAGGTGTCACGGTCGATGGCCAATGACAGGGCCCAGCCGACGGCCGGATCGGTCAGGAACGGGTGAGGGTTCGTGCCGTCTGCATACTCCGAACGAAGATCGCCGAGACTGGCATCCGGATTGGTTTGGTTGAGCAACAGGCGCTCGACTCCCGTGGCAAAGGCCGACACAATGGTTCCGCCGCCGCCAACGGAGATCGAAGCAAGGATTTCGGGTTCGACCTGGAGATTCCAGGCATAGTCGGCCTCGTTGAGCTGAAGAACGGATCTCGCCGCATCGGCCGCCGTCCCCCCGCCTTTCAGGGTCACTTCACCGAAATAAGGAAGGCCGGACTCGACGCCTCGGTAGAGCGGATTGAGCCGGTAGAGGACGGTGTCGTTGGTGCGGAAATCGGCCACGGCATATGGGCCCGTGCCGATGGGACCGAAGTTTGCATCGGTACAATCGGCGGCCGCCTCGCCCAGGCAGTCGGCGAACTGCGAGGCTTGGAGGATGGGGCTCAGATGGGACACAAACGGTGCGTAAGGGAACGAAGTCGGACCTTCGAACGTGATGCTGACGGTTCGATCGTCGACTCCATCAACGGAAGCCACATTCTCGAAGCTCGACGCTGCGGTGCAGCCGGCGCCGGGTGCGGTGCAGTATCGCCACGTAAAAACAACGTCGTTCGCGGTGAGCGGCGTGCCGTCGGACCAGACCATATCCTCCCGGATATTCCAGGTGATCCTGGTCCGGTCGTCCGAGACGCCACCGTTCACGAGGGTCGGGACCCGGGCGGCCAAAACGGCGACGATTTCGCCGTTCGGGTTGTACTCGGCCAGCGGCTCGAGGACGAGCGATGCCGCCTCGGCATCCTTGGTGCCACTGGAGAGGTACGGGTTGAGGATGGTTGGCGCCTGCCAATACAGGAGTGTTGCGCTGCCGCCTTGGCCTGCACTTTGGGAGTCGCTACCTGTTGGGCGTTCCGTACTGTCGTCACTGCCGTTATCCTCCCCTGCCGACTCCGGTGGAACACTCTCGTCCGGATAATAGCCGGCGCCGACCAGGATCGGCAGACCATGGGCCGCTACCCTCTTGACGAACGTCACCTTGCGCTGCATCTCGCCGCTGGCGGGATTCCGCGCCGTGTAGTACAGCAAGGTTTCACCGAACGCATCGCCCACGCTCACCACGTCCCGGCCGCCGAAGGGTCCGTCCATATGGTCGTTCAACTCGGAAACACCGGCGCCGGGCTGCCCGCTGTCGGGATCGCCGCTGAACAGCGTGTTGCCGTAGGTGTCCACGCCGAACAAGTAGATCGAGCCGTCCTTCCAACGTGGATCGGCCGCCAGCGTGATCGTGGCGAAATACCCTTTCGATTCCAGTTCCATCGCGGCGCAACGGACAAACTCCTGCAGCCTCTCGTCGGAAGGGTCGGTCTCGATCCCCATGGCATTGACCTCTTCGCTCTCGCAGGCGCCCGGTATGTCGCGGCGGTAGATCCCCGCGCCGATCGCAGCCGGGATACCGTCCCAGTCGATGCTCTTGACGTAGGAAGCCTTCGGCTCATCCCGGCCCGTCGCCGGATTCGTGAAGGCGTAATAGATCCAGCCCTCGCCGACGGTGCTCAGGATGCGATGCCGTTCCTGGTAGTAGTTGTTTCCGAAGGCGTCGTCGAGTAGCTGTCCGAACGTTGTTCCTTCCCTCGACGGGTCGGGCGGGAAGACGAGGCTTCGCGTCTGATCGGTCATCGGTGTGACTTCGGAGACGAAGACATAGATCGGGCCTCTTCGCCAACGCTCGTCTTCGTGGAAGGCGCGGCGGGCCTCCTCGAACCCGGCTTCCTGGACGAACTCATAGGCGCATTGGACGAAAGCCTGAATGTCTTCCGTTGTGCGCACCGCGCTGGCGGTGATCGAGGTATCCGAGCAGGAGAGAGTTTCAGCGGAACCAAAAGCCTGCGGAGCAGCGCACAGCAGGATTACGGGAATCAGAGCTTGGGGGAGACTGGGTTTCATCATCATGACAATGCTCCTGGTCCCGCTGTTTCTGCAGATCGGGTCGCTCCGACGGTAGTTGAAGGTTCGGGAATGATATTCAATCGAAGCTCTGATGCATCCCGGAAGGCCTGTTGACACTGTGGTTCAGTGCCGCCTTGTCGGCGTCGGCCGGAAGCTCGATGACTTGAGCCCGAAAGCCTTGGGTGTGGTTGTAGGCAGCTTCCCATCCGTCATGGAGCGAATTATCGCCCAACGACTCTAACAGTATGCCCTGCCGCGGCTCAGTGCGGCAATCGGGATCATCCCTCACGATTCCAGCTACTCTCCTTGCGAGACGTCCAACACGTAAGCGGCCCCTGTCGGGCTCGGCGAGGGTCGCTTCGACGACACCGCTCGGACCCGCCTCCCGGCAACTGCCCGCTACGGCTGCTTTCAGGCCCGTCGCGTCAACCTTTCGGCACGGGCAGCGCCCGGATCCACCCAACATATCGCCGAACAGCTTGCGATTCAGATGCCCGTCGGCCAACAGCAGCTGGCAGCCCGTTGCAAAAGTCCCGTGGTACGAAGGAAAAAGCGAACGACAAAGCCGGCGGCCTGGCAACAAAAAAGGCGGTCGCTGCGAAGAAAAAACGCGGCCACGTGTTACGCAATCGGCCCCAGGGCGCGTAACGCCGCCCACGTGACTTCTACCACGGGCTTGTCTGTTAACGTCAGCACCCGGGCTCCTGGGAGAACCCGGCCCTTCAGCGCTCCCGCGGGAGCGCTGAAGGGGGGCGCTGGTCGGGCCGTCACGGGCTTGGCCGTTCGGGGCCGTTTAGCAGTGTGGCCGCCACCGTCCTTCCCAACGTCCTGAATGCATACATGAGCATCATGGCTCGCATGACAAGCACAGCAGAAGGGAAAATGACCAACCATACCATCGGGATCGATATCTCGAAAGCCCACCTCGACGCCTACGCCGCGCCCGAGGGCAGGGCGGCCCGCTTCTGGAACGATGCGGCCGGCTTCCAGAAGCTGATCGGCTGGATCGGCCCCGAGGCCGAGCGCATCGCCTACGAGCCCAGCGGACCTTGGCACCGCGACTTCGAGGAGGCGCTGCTGAAGGCCGGTCTTCCGCTGTACGCGATCAATCCGTACCAGGTCCGGTGCTTCGCCAGATCGCAGCGACGCCGCGCCAAAACCGACGCCGTCGACGCCCGCACGCTGGCGACGATGGCGGACGCAATCGTCGACCTGCGCCCAACCGCGGCAAAGTCCCACAGCGACCGCGACCTCGCCGAACTGCAACTCGTGCGCGACGCGCTGGTCGGCGACCGCACCGCCATCGGCAACCGCGGCAAGCACTTGCGCCATCCTCTGGCCATGCGCGTCAACCGCGAGCGGCTCGCCCAGAGCGAGCGCCAGCTGAAGCGCGTCGACGCCGAGATCCGGAAGCTCCTCGAGACCCGCGAGGATCTGAAGCGCCGGTTCGAGATCCTGACCTCGATCCCCGGAATCTCCAACATCACCGCCGCAGGACTCATCGTCCACATGTCCCAGCTCGGCACCCTCACCGGCCCTCGCGCCGCCAGCCTCGCCGGGCTGGCACCGCTGGCCCGCGAGTCCGAAGCCTGCAAGCGACGCAGCTTCATCCAGGGCGGCAGGGAAAAGGTGCGGCGGTTGCTCTCCATGCCCGCCGTCGCCGCCATCCGCTGCAACCCCCACCTCGGGAGAAAGTACACCGCGCTGCGCGACGCCGGCAAGCCGCCCATGGTCGCCATCACGGCCGTCATGAGGAAGCTCGTCGTCCTGCCCAACATCCTCGTCCAACAGGACCGCCTCTGGATCCCCGAACCGGCCACGGCCAACTGACATGCGCGCCCCCCGCTCTTCGCACCACCCGCCGTCTTCAGAGCTTAAAACCGACCCTGGAGCGAAACCTTGACACATGGATACTGCTAGGCCACCCGGTTCGCTTCCAAGACCCGCAAGACGTTCTGACCGATGATTTGCTGAATCACCTTGTCGGAATGGCCTCTTTGAACGAGGCCAACGGTGAAGAGGGGCCAGTTGGTCCAGGCCATGGATTGCTTCATGCGGTCTGTGGTCTTGAAGTTGTCGGGCGGCCATAAGGGGGCCCATCGAGTCCGGCGTTTCGGCCTCGATGGCAGCTTGGCCATCTCACGGGCCGTATGGCGTGACTGATAGGCAACGTCGGTGCCGATCGCCACATGCTCAGGGCCGAACCTTTTGACGACATGATCAATGTGATCGAGCAGCGCCGTGATGCCGCCTCCGTGTCGTAGAAAACATGGGATGCAGCAGATGCCGATGTAGCCGCCGCTGTCGGCGATCGCCCGGATGACGGTGTCGGGCTTGGAGCGAATGTGCTCGTACAGCGCCCCGCACGTGGAGTGGCTGGCAACCATCGGTTTCGATGACCGTTGCGCTGCTTCGAGGCTCGTCTGCCAGCCGGAGTGCGCTACGTCGACGATCACGCCGGCGCGGTTCAGTTCATCCACCGCCGCCCTCCCGAAATCGCTCAAGCCTCCGTTCGCCGGCTCCGCGCAGCCGTCGCCCAGCCGGTTCCGGCGATTGTAGGTGACGTGCATCATGCGTATGCCGAGTTGATAGAAGACGCGGATGTAGCGCAGTTCACCTTCGACGGAGACCCAGGCCTGCGTGAGTGGCACGCCGTTGCCGCTGAAGTACAGGCACCCCACGCCGTCTCGCTTTGCCTGACGGACGTCGTCAGGGAAGACTGCATGCCGCAGAATGTCGCGGATCGAGTCCGTCAAATAGGTGAAGCGCGCCAGGCGCTTGATGAGGACCAGTGGGTCGCTGCCCTCTTCACCGCAGACCTGGAGGATGCATGTGACGCCGGAGGCCTTCCAGGCTTGGAGAAACTCGGCGCGCTCCACCGGGTCGACTGCCGCGCGGGTCATGAACATGTCTTCGTGCATGTCATGCAACTCGAGCTCCGACGCGCCGGCTTTCATGGCTTTCCGCATGGCATCGCCGTCGATGGCGGCCTGTGGGCCAGCCGCGTAAGCGTCGAACACGATCGAATGGGCGTGCAGTTCGAGGCCGTGGTCGAGGTCCCTCTGGCTGGGCTTGAGCACGTCGAGCGCTACTTTCCTGGTGCGCTCGATGGTTTCGTTGGGAGCGGCGGATTGAGCCAGGGCTGCGGAAGCCGCGGCCGTTGTTCCCAAGAAATTACGGCGAGTCATGACTTGTGATGACATGGCGAGAACCTCTCGCGGAGTTGGCGGCCGGGCCGGCGTGGCCGCCCGTTCGCGAACGGTGAACGTACTTTAGGGCCGACAGCGTTGCATTCACGATCACGCAGGAAGACTCCGAGTTGCAGGCTAGCCCACCCGGTTCGCTTCCAAGACCCGCAAGACGTTCTGACCGATGATTTGCTGAATCACCGCATCGGAATGGCCTCTCTGAACGAGGCCAACGGTGAAGAGGGGCCAGTTGGTCCAGACGATAGATTGACTCATGCGGCCTGTGGCCTTGAAGTTGTCGGGCGGCCATAGGGCGGCCCATCGGGTTCGGCCCTTCGGCCGTGCAGGCAGCTTGGCCCTCTCACGGGCCATAAGGCGTGACGAGTAGGCAACGTCGGTGCCGATCGCCACATGGTCAGGGCCAAACCTTTTGACGACGTGATCAATGTGATCGATCAGCGCCGTGATGCCGCCATCGTGTCGTAGAAAACGTGGGATGCAGCAGATGCCGATGTAGCCGCCGCTGTCGGCGATCGCCCGGATGACGGTGTCGGGCTTGGAGCGAATGTGCTCGTACAGCGCCCCGCACGTGGAGTGGCTGGCAACCATCGGTTTCGATGACCGTTGCGCCGCTTCGAGGCTGGTCTGCCAGCCGGAGTGCGCTACGTCGACGATCACGCCGGCGCGGTTCAGTTCATCCACCGCCGCCCTCCCGAAATCACTCAAGCCTCCGTTCGCCGGCTCCGCGCAGCCGTCGCCCAGCCGGTTCCGGCGATTGTAGGTGACGTGCATCATGCGTATGCCGAGCTGATAGAAGACGCGGATATAGCGCAGTTCATCTTCGACGGAGACCCAGGCCTGCGTGAGCGGCACGCCGTTGCCGCTGAAGTACAGGCACCCCACGCCGTCTCGCTTTGCCTGACGGACGTCGTCAGGGAAGACCGCATGCCGCAGAATGTCGCGGATCGAGTCAGTCAAATAGGTGAAGCGCGCCAGGCGCTTGAGGAGAACCAGCGGGTCGTTGCCCTCTTCACCGCAGTTCTGGAAGATGCACGTGACGCCGGAGGCCTTCCAGGCTTGGAGGAATTCGGCGCGCTCCGCCGGGTCGACGGCAGCGCGGGTCATGGTCATGTCTTCGTGCATGTCCTGCAGCTCGAGCTCCGACGCGCCGGCTTCCATGGCTTTCCGCATGGCATCGCCGTCAATGGCGGCGCGTGGCGCGAACCCGTACGCGTCGAACACGATCGAGTTGGCGTGCAGTTCGAGGCCGTGGTCGAGGTCCCTCTGGCTGGGCTTGAGCACGTCGAGCGCCGCTTTACGGGCGCGCTCGATGGTTTCGTTGGGAGCGGGGGATTGAGCCAGGGCTGCGGAAGCCGCGGCCGTTGTCCCGAAAAAATTGCGGCGAGTCATGACTTGTGATGACATGGTGAGAACCTCTTACGGAGTTGGCGGCGGGGCGGCATGACCGCGCGTTCGCGAACGGTGAACGTACTATACTGTGTTTTAGTCGGGGTTGATGCCCCGGAGGGAAGATGGTTATGAATCCTCGTATCAAGTTTGGTCTCGTTACAGGAGTGATCGTCGGTGTGCTGGGCTGGTTGGCGATCGACGGCATTGACGCCAATGCAACGTACTATGTAACGGTCAAGGAACTTCACGCCATCGAGAACCCCAACGCCGAGCGGCGATTGCGCGTAGGGGGCGACGTGAAGGAGAACTCGATCGTTCGCAAGGCCGACAGCGTTGCGTTCACGATCACGCAGGAAGACACCGAGCTGCAGGTTGTTTATGTCGGCCGCGATCCGTTGCCGGACACGTTCCGCAACGGCGCGCAGGCGCTCTGCACGGGTCGGCTGCGTGACGACCAGGTCTTCGAGGCGCGGCTGATTCAGGCAAAGTGCGCCTCGAAATACGAAGCCACGCCGGGGGAGGGCTCAGCCCCCGTCTATAGCGCCGAGCCGGTGGAAAGCAAGGCGTCGATCTAGGTGCCTTTCAGCCCGGGGCGCGGGGTTGAGCCGTTTGTAGCCGCGGACGGCTCGCCGTTGGGATAACCATGGAAAACCTCGGATACCTTACAGTTCTGCTCGGATTCTGCCTGGCCGTCTATGCAGCGGTTGCGGCCCTCGTGGGCAAATGGAGGCGCAACCCCTTCCTCGAGCTCAGTGCGCAGCGCGCCGTGGCCGCCATGTGGGTGATGGTGACCTCGGCTACCGTTTTGCTGCTGTACGCGATTTTCACCGATGACTTCCGGCTCAGTTACGTCTCTTCGCGCAGCAACGCTGACTTGCCGGGATTCTATAAGTTCGCCGCGCTATGGGGCGGACAGGAAGGTTCGCTCCTTTTCTGGAGTTGGATCTTGGCGACCTATTCCTTCATTGCGGTTTACCTGGGGCGGCGTGCGCATCGCGACATGATCTCCTATGTCGTCGCGATCATGATGAGCGTCCAGGCATTCTTCCTGATGCTGATCGCGTTCATCGTGAGCCCTTTCCAGGTGCTGATGTCGGGATCGCAGATTACTCCCATGGCCGACGGCAACGGGCTGAATCCGTTGCTGCAACATCCGTTGATGGCCATCCATCCGCCGATGTTGTATCTCGGCTATGTCGGGTTCGCCGTGCCGTTCGCCTTCGCGATGGCATCGTTAATCACCCGCCAGCCCGGCGATCGCTGGATTCACACGACGCGCATCTGGACGATGGTCACATGGCTCTTCCAAGCTTGCGGCATTCTGCTGGGCGCCCGCTGGTCCTACGACGTGCTCGGCTGGGGCGGCTACTGGGCGTGGGATCCGGTCGAGAATGCTTCGCTCCTGCCGTGGATCACCGCCACGGCCTTCTTGCACTCGGTGATGATGCAAGAGAAGAAAGGCATGATGAAAGTGTGGAACGTCGTGCTGGTCTCGGCCACGTTCCTGCTCTGCATCTTCGGGACGATGCTGACGCGGACCGGCATGGTCAGCTCCGTCCATGCGTTCGCCCAATCTCCGATCGGACCGTACTTCAACTTCTATCTCACCGCCATGACGGCGCTGGCGGTTTTCTTGATCCTCAGCCGCCTCGACTATCTCAAGAGTGAGAACGAGCTCGATTCAGTCGTCTCGCGCGAATCGAGCTTTCTCTTCAACAACGTCATTCTGCTGGCAAGCTGCTTCGCAGTGCTGTGGGGCACGATGTTCCCGGTCATCAGCGAAGCGTTTACCAACGAGAAGATCAGCGTCGGCGCGCCCTTCTTCAACCGGGTGAACATTCCGATCGCCCTGCTGTTGCTGTTGCTGACCGGTGTCGGCCCGCTCTTTGCCTGGCGCCGCACGTCGGTGGAAAGCCTGCGCCGCAACTTCCTGTGGCCGGCGGTGACTTCGATCGTTCTGGGCGTCGTCTTGTTCGCTTTGGGAGTCACCCATTTCTACGCCCTCATGTGCTTCATCCTGTGCATGTTCGTCGGAATCACGATTACCCTCGAGTTCTATCGCGGAGCGCGCGTCATCCAGCAGAAGCAGGATATGTGGCTCGGGCGCGCCATGGTCGAGTTGACGCATCGCAATACACGGCGCTACGGCGGCTATCTCGTGCATATGGCGATCGTGATCATGTTCATCGGCTTCGCCGGGTCCGCCTTCAACCGGGAAACGCAGGCCGAGATGAATGTCGGCGACAAGTTGCCCCTCGGCCGCTATGAGTTCGAGCTGAAAGAGCAGACCGAGGACAACAACGCCAACTACGCCAGTGGAGTGGCGGTCATTGACGTCTACCGCGACGGGGAGTTTCTCCAGAAGCTGGAGCCGGAGCGGCGCCTGTACCACGCAAGCGGCCAGGATACGGGCATTCCGGCCATCCGGGCTCGGCTGAAAGAGGATGTCTACGTCGTCTTCGCCGGATTCGCGACCGAGGGACAGCGACCCGTCATCGGGGCCTACATCAAGCCTCTCGTTAACTGGATTTGGGTCGGTGCCTGGATGCTGGTCATGGGAACGTTGATAGCGCTCATCCCCAGCAAGATCAAGCGCATCGCCCCGCGAACGCGCGTGATTGCGACCGCAAGGAAACGTCATGAAGTATTTGCGAAATAGCTTCCTGCTGCTAGTACTGTCAAGTGTGGCCGCTTCCGGTCAGTCGGTGTCGGAAGCGGGCAGCGAGACCTATCTCAAGATCCGCGAGATCGGCAAGCAGCTCAAGTGCCAGTGTGAGTCGCATTGTTCTTACACGGTGACCGAGTGCAACATGCTGCGCTGCTCGTTCCGCGAGCGGATGAGGCCCGAGATCAAAAACCTCGTTGAAGCCGGAATACCGGTTGCCGCGGTCGTGGAGCAGCTCGTCGACAAATACGGCAGTATCCTCCGGACCGCCCCGGCAGCGAGCGGATTCGGACTGTTCGGTTGGGCCATGCCGTTCGTTGCGGTTCTGCTGGGACTGGGAGCCGCGCCCATTCTCGCTTGGCGCTGGAAGGTAAAGCACGATCGGCGACCTGTATCCAAACCGGTCCGGAACGAAGATGTCGAACGCTTTCGGAACCAAATCGAGAAAGACATCGAGGAGCTGGACTAGCCCCGATGGTCATGGTGATCGGCGTTCTCCTGGTTGTGCTGGCCTTCGCGCTGCCTCTGTTGATCCGTCCCTCCGACCTTCCGCCGCCTGAGCCGGCGTCGCCCACGCGGCATCTGGAGGACCGCAAGGCGGCGATCTACGAGAACCTCCGGGATCTGCAGGGCGAATACCGAATGGGCAAGCTGTCGGACGCCGACTACAAACAGACCAAGCTGGATCTCCAGAAGGAACTGGCCGGAGTGTTGGCGGAGATCGAGAGGGTGGAGTCCGGACCGGATTCGTCCGCCTCGGTGGCCGCAGCGTCCCCTTCAGCATGAATCCTGACTCAGTTCACGAACGACGGCCTCTGAGCCGGACGCCGGCTTGCGTCTTGTACGTCTTGGCCTTGGTCTCGACCACGGCCGTCGGCTTCGCGCAAGTGACCGTGAAGGGCAAGGTTGTTAATCGCACAACCGGGCAGCCCGCGGCCGGGGTCGCTCTCACGCTGATTACTTTCGTCGGAGAGATGTCGCCCGTCGAGGAGGTCTACAGCTCGGCGGACGGCGCTTTCACTTTCGAGAAGGAGCTATCGACGTCCAACGAGCAGCCCATGTTGGGCATGGTCAGGGCCGAGTATGAAGGCGTCCCCTACAGCTCGCTGATTCGGGCGGGTTCGGCGGGAGATCTGACGGTCGAGGTCTACAGCGTGGAAGAGGACGACCTGCCGGCTCCGGACAACCACATCGTTATTTTCGGACCCGAAGAGTCGGAATTGGTCGTGAATGAAATGTTCATTTTCCGCAACGAATCCGACCCCCCGCGCGCGTTCCGCAACGCCAATCGGGGCACGCTGCGGTTTTATCTGCCCCCGGAGGCCGACGGCGAAGTCAGTGTCCAGGCTTCCGGTCCCGCCAAGATGCCGCTGCGCAGCACGGCGGAGCCGGCAGGTCCCGAAAACACCTATAAGATCGACTTTCCATTGAAACCCGGCGAAAACCGAATCGATCTGGCCTACACCGTCCCGCACGCCGACGGCGACGGCTTTGCGGGAAAACTCCTCTACGACGGCCTCAAGACGGCTGTCGTCGCCCCGAAAGGGGTCACGCTCGAGGGTGAGGAATTGAATCCGATCAGAATGCCCGTGGAGGAGCACGGTGAACTGTCGCTTTTCGAGGTCGGCGAGGTTCGCGAGTATCGCGTGGAAGCCATTCGTGGCATCGGTCAATTACCGCCGCCCGGCCCCGGAGCTTCCGGCGGAGGCGGCGGCAGCCCGCCGATTCAGGTCGCCCCGGCGCCGATAGCCGAAGAGTTGATCTGGCTTCTGGCCTTGACGGCGGGGATACTGGCGGTCGGGTTCGTCTATCTGTACACATCGAAGCCGGTCAGTGCGCTGTCGCCTCCTGCGAAGGACAGCGCGCCCCGCCGGAAGTCCACTCGCGATCGCCGCAAGTCATGAGCGCGTCGGCCATTTCACTGCGCGGTATCTGGAAGTTCTTCGGCGAATACCCGGCCGTGCGTGGGGCCAACCTGGACATTCCGGCCGGCGGCATTGTGGCTTTGCTGGGGCGCAACGGAGCGGGAAAAACCACGATACTGCGGATGATTGCGGGGCTGCTGCGTCCCAGCCGGGGCGAAGTCTTGATCGACGGGTCGCCGGCCGGCCCGCAGCGGCACGCGGCGTCGATCGGGATGGTCGGTCACGGTCAATGGCTCTACGACGATTTGACGGCTCGGGAGAACCTGCGTTTCTTTGCGCGCCTGTACGACCTGTCCTCGGCTTCTCAACAGATCGACCAGTGGCTTGAGGAAGTAGGCCTTTGGACCTTCCGCGACGAGCGTGTCCATCAATTCTCCCGCGGAATGCGGCAGCGTTTGACGATCGCCCGAGCGTTGCTTCATGCGCCGCCGATTCTGCTGCTCGATGAACCTTGGACTTCGCTCGACGACCGCGCAATGGATCTTCTCTCGGTTTTGCTTCTCCGTGCCCGGTCTGAGAACCGTACTGTAGTGGTCTCGTCCCACCAGTTGCGAGAGACCCTTCAGATCGCCGGCCATCTTGCTGTAATCGATCGTGGCCGGCTCATCTTCGACGGCCCGAACCGCGACGAGTTCCGCGACGCGCCGCACGATTTCTATCAGAGAATCACGTGACCCGATTCCTCCGGCAGACCTGGACGATCGCCGCCAAGGATCTGCGAACCGAGCTTCGCAACAAAGAAGCGTTGAGCGCGGCCTTGTCGTTCACACTTGTCGTGATTCTGCTCTTCAGCTTTGCTTTCGACCCCGTATCGAACGTGGAAGTCCGTGACCTCTCCGGCGGATTGTTGTGGATCGCCTATATCTTCGCCGGAATCCTTCTGCTCAACCGAAGCTTTGCCCGTGAATCGGCCAACGACTGCCTGGATGCGCTGGTGGCTTCGCCGCTCAGCGGAGGCGCCCTTTTTCTTGGCAAAGCGGTGTCGAGTTGTCTGCTGCTGCTCGTGCTGGAGATGGCCTCGCTGCCGCTGTTCGGTGTGTTCTATTCCGTGAATTGGACGCAGAATTTCGGAACATTGCTACTGGTGCTGGTCTTGGGGAGTTGGGGCTTCACGGTGATTGGGACGCTGTTCAGCGCTGTTACCGCCAATAACCGGTTGCGCGAGTTGATGCTGCCGCTGCTGGTTTTTCCGATGACGCTACCCGCGCTGATCGCCTGCGTACAGTTGACGACAGTCATCCTGACAGGCGACCCGCTGGGGGATTCCGTCGCTTGGCTGAAGCTTCTCTTCGGCTTTGACGTGATCTTCACGCTGCTCGGCGCCGTCCTCCTTGAGAGTGTGCTTTTGGCGTAGCGTGGACGGCGGCCCACTGCTCTTGGTGATGAAGACGCCGAACAGGTCCCGCGGATGGGGTGCCGGCATTCCGCCGGGACGTGTCTGACGAGTGCGTCAGCCGAGCCGTTCGCGGAGTTCGCCGGAGAGCACGTCGGTGAGGTGTTCCAGCAGCGCCTCGCCCATCTCGCGAGTGGCTCGACGCGGGTCGCCGACGATGCCGTTCGCGGTGACGGACTGGATCCCTTCGACGAAAACCTTGTCGAGCAGAGGCTTGTTGTCGCCGATGAATCCCGGCTCGGCTTTGTCCATCCGGACGAGATCGGGGCGAATGACCAACATGCAGGCGGTTTCAATAACGTCGGCGTGGAAGCCCGCCTCCTCGAGGGGTACGTCGAACTTCTCGCCGAGAAAATTCTGCTGTATCCGGGAATAGTGAAGGAGATTGACGTGCGGAATCACGCGGACGTCGTAACCCTTGCGAGTGAGTGAGTCTTGCAGGTAAGGTCCGATGCCGTCGACGAACGTAAAGTTGCCGCCGTGCGACGACATGATGATCAGGTTCTTGAATCCGTGGGTCGCGAGCGAGACGCAAGCTTCCTCGATCACGGTGCGGAACGTTTCCGGCGTCGTGGTGAAAGAACCGGGGAACTTCATGTGGTGGACCGAGAGTCCCGGCCGCACGACCGGCGCCACCAATGTGTTGCCGAGCTTGCGTGCGATCATCTGGGCGACGTGGCCGCCGATCAGGGTATCCGTCAGCAGCGGAAGGTGCGGCCCGTGTTGCTCGACGGACGCCGTTTGAAGTATCACCGTATTCGTGCCCGCTTCCAGAGCGGCCTTCACTTCCGGCCAAGTCATTTCTTCCATCAATACTCGCTCGGACATCCTTTTCTTCCTTTCCTTTGATCGGGTGTGCGCGCTCAGGCTTTCTCCCTGTCGTTGTTGAAATCCCGCTGCAGCAGCCTGTGGCTGCGGGTGGACTCATTCACGCGGTCTTAGGGTGCCCGGCAGTGGCGCCGAGTGCGTCCGCCGACTCCGGGAAACTACGCCGCGTAAGATCTGCTATACGAGCCGCCTTTCTTGGCTACGGAAAGGACTCAGGTGAAACTCAGATCTTGTCCGCCTCCAGCAGCTTCTGGGTCAACTCCTGCTGATAGGCCGCCAACTTTGCCGAGTCCTCATGCGCCAAGCTGGAATAGCAAACCAGGGCCATAGCCCGCCTTGGCCTGTCGCTGCGGTTCGCGTCGGCGCGATGAATCATCAGGCTGTGGTGCGCGATCAAGTCCCCGGGCTGGCACCTCATCGGTCGTTCCCATTGTGCATCGTCCGATCCGTAGTCAGTGATCCCCTGCGAGAAGCCCAGCACGTTCGACTTGGCGTGGGGCCGCAGCCCCTTGCGGTGAGAGCCCTCGACATACCGGATGCAGCCGTTCCCTTCGTCAATTTCGTCGAGAGCCACCCACAGTGTGAGCGCCTCGTTCGGCTCGAGCATGAAATAGTAGCCGTCCTGATGAGGCGGCGTGGCTTCGCCGATCCCCGGTGGCTTGGCGAAATACTCCACACCCTTGGGGATGACGGGTGCCCCTAGCAGATGCTCGCTCAAGCCCAGGAAACGATCTTGCAAAAAGAATTCCCGGAACCAGGGGTCATAGTCGATGATCCGATGCATCTGCTTGAGGCTCTCGGGACGGCCCTTGATCTCGTAGAAGGCTTCCTGTGGCGGTAGGTCGGGGACGACCTTCTTGATATAGCGAGTGAGCTCTTGCTCCACCTCTTGCAGCTCCTCGGCATCGAACAGGCCTTTCACACAGGCGTACCCCTTCTCGCGAAACGAGCGCTGCAGGTCGAGGGGATAGTCTGCCGAATCGGTCTCTGGATGTTTCAGCAAGCTCACGGCGACGGAGAAACGAGTCTATTATATCGAGACTTCGGATCGATCACGAACGCCGATCGTTCAGGAAACTAGAGCCGCCCGATCGCCTCGCGGGCCTGCAACATGAGCTTCGAGTCCGGCTCGGTGGAGCCGCGCAGGTTGTAAACCGCCGTCGCCAGCATATGAGGCCGCCAACGCGGGCTGACCAGGCGATAGTCCTCAAAGATCGCCGCGGCATACTTGTAATCGTGTGCGTCGGTCCCTTTGCGGAAGATCAGGCTCTTGGCGCTCTGCTCCAAGACATGCGGCTCGGGATGTCGTTCGGCATGGCCGAACGCCTGCTTGGCGGTAGCCACTGGATCGTCGGCCAACTCGGACAGAATCAACCGGGCTGCCCTGCTCTGGTCCGAAGGCTGTTCGGAAGGCTGGAGCGCGGTGATCTCAGCGTCGCCGAAGTCGCTGCTGTCGGACATGAAGTTGGCGAACTGCGACATCCATCCGACACCTTGGAGAAGCAGAAGCAGCCTCGTCTCGTCTTCACGGGCCACTCGGAAGCCGTAGTGCAACCCGTTGACCGAGGTGACCGTGTGAATTCCGTAGATGCCCGGTCGCCGCATCATCAATTCCCCTGCGGCGAGATGGACGGCGTCCCACAGGTGGTTCGCGGCTGCTTCACCGTCGGCAAGCAACGCGGCTGTTCGGACACAGGCCGCTGTGGTTTTGCTCTCGCGCACGAGAGCCAAGACCTCTTCGGCGGCATTTTTTCCGGAGGAGCGGGAAGCAGCCCAATCCGCCGGAAGCCGCGCCGCGTGCTTGCGGGAGAGTTCGGAGTTCGCCGCATGGCACTGATCGTCATAGGCGTAAGAGTTGACCCTCTCCTTTGGACCATAGTCGAGCAGCCCCAACACCAGTGAACGCAGGGCCGGTTCGGCATGTTGCCACCCGATCGTTTGCAGGGTTCGCCAGGTGTTGGCGACGAAGATCGCCTTGTGGCCGATGTTGCGGTAGTCGCGCGCGCCGTAGCGCCAGAGCTCGGCGATGATTTCGTGAGCTCCGCGCTCCCTCACCAGGGCACTGATCGCGCGGTCGGCCCGTGGTTCGTCCCAGGTTTCCATCGCGGTGTGAAACTCGGCCCAGGCGCGTGTTCCCGATGGCAGCTTGCCGGCAACCGGCCGCAACCGGAAATCACCCTCCTCCACGTCCCTCTGTTGCGACGCCTTGAACGCATCCAACGACCAAAAGAGCGGCAACAGCCGTTCGCCGACAGGCGCGTCGAGGCTCAACTGGTGCGCCGCATGGATCGCGAACACGCAGTGGAACTTGAAGCCCGGCGGTTGCGGGCTCACGTTGCGGATGCCCGCCAGATACAACGCAGCCAGGAACTGCCGGTACGGCAGACCGCGCTGCAACTGCTCCACCACCATCGGGAAACACTTCTCGCGGGGAGTGCGCTCGATGAGACGGACAATCGGCTCGATCTCGGGGCGCAATCGCACCATCTCTGGTGCAATGGCGGCCTCGGCCCGTGAAGCAGGACTCAAGGCGACGATGCCCGGCAGGCTCGGCAAGAAGCCGGCCAGGCTTGCGCCGCAAACCTGTTGCAGAAACTCACGCCTGAGCGTCGTCAAGGCTTACCCCTTCATGTAAGAAGCTGCGCCTAGTCTACCGCAATCTGGCGGCGGGCCCCATCGGGAACTCTCGGAAACTCGGGCGGAAACCATTCGTAACACTCATGGGAGAGGTCTCGATCTACGGCGACAACGGCAACGGCCGTATCACCTGCGCCGAAGCACGGGGTCGCACCCGTTTCGCGAGGCCATCCGGCCTACTGCTACCTGCGGGAAGCTGGCGGCGACGGCTTGGTCTGCGAGTAGGGCTGCCCTCGCAGTTCCTTCCACCCATTACGTACTGAAGCATTTCAGTCTTGTCGCGGGCGGTCCCTCCTGTTTAGGCTAGTGTACTATCCCGGAAATATATAAACAAAGTCGTTCGATCTTGGCGAGGATGGATTCGGCCGTGGCGGTCCAGACGAAGGGGCTGGTGTTGGCGTTGTAGTGTTCGACGAAGCGCTCAATGTTACGGACGAGAGCCTTGACGCTGGAGAAGGAACCACGGCGAATGGCCTTCTGGGTAATGATGCCGAACCAGCGTTCGACTTGGTTGAGCCAGGAGGCATAGGTTGGGGTGAAATGAAGGTGGTAGCGAGGACGCCGGGCGAGCCAGGCACGAACTTTGGGATGTTTGTGGGTGGCATAGTTATCGACGATGAGATGGATGTCGAGGTTGCGCGGCACACTGCCGTCGATCTGACGCAGGAAAGCGAGGAACTCCTGATGGCGGTGTCGCGGTTTACAGCGTGTGATGACTTGCCCCGTGGCAACATCGAGAGCAGCGAACAGAGTGGTCGTACCGTGACGTTGGTAGTCGTGGGTGACGCCTTCGAGGTAGCCAAGGCCCATCGGGAGGAGGGGCTGAGTCCGCTGAAGAGCCTGGACCTGGGTCTTCTCATCGACCGAGAGCACCACGGCGTGGTCCGGGGGGTTGAGGTAGAGACCGACGATGTCGCGGACTTTCTCGACGAAGAACGGGTCGTTGGAAATCTTGAAATGCCGCTGGCGATGCGGCTGCACGCCGAACAGCTCGAACCACCGCTGGACAGTACTCTTCGAGACTCCCGTGTGTTGGGCCATCGAACGCACGCTCCAGTGCGAACCATCCGGGGGGTCGGTTCCGAGGGCCGTGTTGATGACTTCGGCAACACGTTCATCGTCATGCCTGCGGGGGCGTCCGGGACGCAGTTCATCGTGGAGTCCGGAGACTCCCTGTTCACGATAGCGCTTGCGCCACTTGCCAACGGTCGTATTGGTGACACCGAGACGCCGGGCTACGGTCGAGCCGGGAACGCCTGCGGCGCAGGCGAGCACAATCTGGGCCCTCCGCACCAGACTATGCGGCAGCGTTCGGGAGCGGGCGAGGCTCCGCAGTTCCGTTTCCTCGCTTTCACGGAGAGTGATGGGAGCAACGGGGCGACCGCGTGGCATGGGCATACCTCCAGAAACCAAAAGTTGCCCATTAATATATCATATATTTCCGGGACAGTACACTAGCAGTCCGTGGTAAAAGTACATTTCATGGGACAATTGTTTTATGGCGATGGGGCGACGTAAGCGGCGGCAACGGCAGAAAGATCTGTGGGTAGCGGTGTGTGACATGCCGCGCACTGCGGCGCATCCCTTCTATCGCAAGCTCAACGAACTGCTGGACGAACACGGCTTTGATCACTTTGTGGAAGGGCTTTGCGAGAAGTTCTATGCGCCCACGATGGGACGGCCCTCGCTGGTGCCCGGCATCTATTTCCGCAGCCTGCTGATCGGGTACTTCGAAGGCATCGACTCCGAGCGTGGGATCGGGTGGCGTATCGGGGACTCGCTGTCGCTGCGGCACTTCCTGCAGGTTGAGTTCGATGAGGCGACGCCCGAGCACTCGACGATCTCACGCACCCGGCGGCTGATCGATCTGGAAACGCATCGCGCGGTGTTCGGTTGGGTGTTACAGCTTGTGGCGAAGGCCGGACTGCTCAAAGGCGGCACGATCGGGGTGGACGCCACGACGCTGGAGGCGAACGCGGCGCTGCGTACGATCGTGCGGCGGGCGAGCGGGGAGAGCTACGAAGAGTTCCTGACCCGGCTGGCGGCGGAGTCGGGGATCGAAACGCCGACGAGGGAGCAGTTGGCGAAGCTCGACAAGAAGCGCAACAACAAAGGCTCGAACAAAGATTGGCGCCACCCCCATGATCCTGACGCGAAGATCACCAAGATGAAAGACGGGCGCACGCACTTGGCCCACAAGGCCGAACAGGCGGTGGACTTGGAGACGGGCGCAGTGCTGGCGGTAACGCTGGAAGGCGCCGACCAAGGCGACACGACGACGCTGGCCGAGACGCTGAGCGAGGCGGCGGAACAAGTGGCGGCGGTGGCTGCGGACGAGCAGGCGAACGAGCAGATGGCGGCGGCGGGGATCACCGAAGTGGTGGCCGATAAGGGATATCACAGCAACGACGTGTTGACGGACTTGACGGACTTGGAGATCCGTTGCTACATCAGCGAACCGGATCGTGGCCGACGACGCTGGCGAGGTAAGCCGCAGGCGCGGGCCGCGGTGTACGCCAATCGGCGGCGGATCCGCGGGGCGCGGGGGCGACGCTTATTGCGCTGGCGCGCCGAGCGGGTCGAACGCAGCTTTGCTCATTTGTATGATCGCGGCGGGATGAGGCGGACGCATCTGCGGGGCCGAAGAAATATTTGCAAGCGACTCCTGATTCAGGTGAGCGGCTTCAACCTGTCGCTGGTGCTGCGACAGAAGCTGGGCGCGGGCACGCCGCGGGGGGTGCGGGTGGCGAAAAAGGCCCTCCGACGGCTCGAAAAACAGCTATCGCGACGACTGCAGACTGCAAGGCGGACTTGGCGCCGCTGCCGCCATGCGTTGGGTTGGACGTTCTTCGAAGCGAAACTGCAATCCCCCTTCCAAGCGTCGGCCCCTCTCGCTGAAAATGACTACTTCTGCCACGGGCTGCTAGGGGGCATGGCTCCGCCGCGCATTCGCCCCGCGTCCTGCGGGCGCAAACCTCAACGGACCGCACAACCCCTGACCGCAACGGCGGCGTGCGTGCTGCTGCCGGCCGGCGCAACGCACGCCGCGCGAAATCTTTTTTTGAGCCCCGTCGCCCTTCCGCAACCGTCGCAGAGCTACTGTTCATTTCGCCCAACCTTGGCCTTGTCGCGGGAGCCGGTCGCAAAACCGGAACAGCGCCCACGGCGACCGGGTTACACGCGCAGTTACCTGGGCAACTCATGGCTTCTGCCCACCAAAGCCCACGAATGCCCGGAAAAGCCCGGCAAATCCCGCTAAAAAAGACCATTGATTCTGCCCGCCAAATCCCAATAAAGTGCGGTAAATCCCGGCAAATCCTACTAAAAATCCCCCAGGCAGAAGCACCGGGTCACAAACCTGATGTGCACTTTCACTCGAATATAGTGGTCTGATAGCAAGCAGCGGCTCGATAGGTGGGGCGATGAGATCGCAGGGAGGTCGAAGCATAGTGTCGAGAGTTCGCGGCAAGCCCGTCGGCCCAACTCCGAATCTTGCCGTCATGAACCGGACTCACATCAACGCCGGTCGATTTTGACGAAGTCGCGGCTGAGGGCTTGCGGGTTCGCCGCGCCCACCATGGCAAGGGCGCGGGCCAGCTCGGTTTGCAGCAGTTCGACGACGGTCCGGACGCCCTCGGCTCCGTAAGCGGCCAAGCCCCACAGGGCTGGCCGGCTGATCAAAACGGCTTTTGCACCGAAGATCAGCGCCTTCAATAAATCGCTGCCGCGCCGGAAACCGCCGTCGACGAGCACCGGCGCTCTGCCGCCGACCGCATCCACGATCTCGGGCAGAACGGAGATCGGCTCCGCCAGGCCGTGTACGAAGCGTCCGCCGTGATTCGACACGACGATGCCCTGAATCCCGTTCTCCACCGCGGTTTTGGCTTCCTCGGCGCTCATAACGCCTTTGAGCAACAATGGCACGGTAACCGTCCGACGAATGCGGTCGATGTAGTCCCAGTCGAGCGCCGGGCTACCCATCGGCGGCAGCGCGGATAGACGCGGATATCCATTCGCGCCGACCTGCCCGTAGGGTGTCCCCACGGTGATGCACACAGCCTTGCAGCCCGCCTCGACGGCCTTGTGAATCCGGCTCAGCAGACTGTGGGCATCCGATTCCGGATAAGCCTGATACCAAAGAGGTCCGCCGGCTTCGGCGGCGATCCTTTCAACCGGGTGATCGGAGCGGTCAGCCACTACCATCACTGCTTGAGAGGCCGACGCCCCGCGAGCCATCGCCAGTTCCCCTTCGGGATGGAATCTGTTCAGATGCGCCGCCGGTCCGATCAGAATGGGCGTGAACAGCGCGTCTCCGAAGAGTGCGGTCGTCAGATCGAGATTCTGGGTATTGACCATCAATCGCGGCCGGAACACGATGCGGTCGAAACCGTCACGATTGCCGCCGGCGATCGCCTTGAAAGCGGCAGCATCGAGTTTGCGCCGTGCCACAGGCTCGAACTCGAGGCTGTTGACGAGTTCGTCGAGAGGCGGGATGCGGCCTGGAGGTTCGCCAATGATCTGCGGCGCCCGCTGTGCTCGCAATAGCAGAGACGCGGCCGGCAACGATCCGAGCCGAGCCAGAGCTTGGCGTCGGCTGAAGCGGAGGTTCACGGCAGATCGGCCCTCACGAGGCTGCGGTCGATGGACGCCAGCGTCGGCCGGCCGCTGTGAGCCATGGCCATCACCAATTCGGCCTGCACGATTTCGAGGATTCTTTGTACGCCGGGCGGACCGAAAGCCCCCAGTCCCCATCGCGGGACGCGGCCGAGGCAGACGGCGGAAGCTCCGAAGGCCAGAGCCTTCAGGATGTCGCTGCCGCGGCGGAAACCGCTGTCGATGAGCATCGGCACTCGGCCTGCCACGACATCGACGATTTCGGGTAGCACCTCAAGGCTGGAGGGGGAGTAGTCCAGTGCGCGTCCCCCGTGGTTGGAGACGACAAGGCCGTCCAGGCCGTGTTCGATGCAGCGTTGCGCGTCCTCGGAGGTGAGGACGCCCTTCGCCAGCATCGGCACGTTGACCAAGGAGCGTAGTTGCTCAAACAGCTTCCACTCGTACCAGAGCCGCTTGACCGGAATTCGATAGCGATTCAAGTCCCTGCGGGGGCGGCGAGCTCGCCTGCTTCTGCGGCCGGCCAGGTTGCGGTCGTGCAGCGCTCGCTCGTAGAACGCCGCCTCCTGATCAACCGTCACGACGACAGCCCGGGCGCCGGCCGCCTGCGCTTTTTCCAGCGGCTCGCGGTTGGCCTCGATATCCGGAGATGGATAAAGCTGAATCCAAATCGGACCGCTTGCCGCCGCGGCGATCTCCTCAATCGGCATGCTGGCGGCGTGGCTCACGATCATCGGAGTCTCGGCCGCCGCGGTGCACCCTTCATGCGTTCCCGCTTCGCCCGACGGATGAAGCGCGGTATGGCCTGCCGTCGGCGCAACCATGATCGGGAAGTTCAGCTTGGTACCAAGAATCTCCGTCGCGGTGTCGATCGAACTGACGTTGACCACCCCTTTGGGGATCAACTCGACCCACTTGAACACCTCGCGGTTGCGGCGCAGGGTGAATTCGCCGGCGGCGCCATAGGCGGTGTAGTTGTAGGCGCTGCGAGGGAGTTTCTCGTAGGCGACCGCTTCGAAGTCGAAGGCATCGATCAGTTCGTCGATGCTGGGGATGCGACTGTGGTCGCGGAATGGATCTTGCTGCGAAAGAAGGAGCGGCGAGCCCGCGAGGAATCCGGCTAACACGCGAATCGCGTCGCGCCGGGCTACGCTGCTGTACCGCTGACGCTCCGGTTTTTTCATCCGTTGTCTGTGGCCGCGTAACTCACCTACCGACCGGCACGATTGTAACCCAGGAACGTCCTGGAAAGAACGTGACCCCAATATCCGCCCGGCAACCGTTACCTGGTCGATCTCGAGGCTTTGTGTCTCGCTCCGGGGCTTCTGACGCAAGCCCACATTCCTCGAACGAAAGATGTTGAGACGGAATTCGGATGTCCAGTGTAGTGGATGGTGCGACGAACAACAGTGGGCTGTCAGCCGATGCCGAGTTCGTCGGCCAACTCGAGCGGAGTACCGCAGCGTGGACAGATCTCGGATTCACACTGTTCGCATTTCAGCGGGGCGGGAACGGGCTTCGCGCACAGGGGGCAGTAGTGGTTGGCGTGGTCAGGGGACGTCTCACTTAGTTCGACTTGGCGCGGAACGTTGGCGTGACAGTCGCGGCAACGCAGATCCTGCACCTTGCCAAGTGGTGTGTCTGTTGTGTCGTAGAGGTCGGGCACAAAACCGGTGATACCATCATAAGGAACTCTTGTTACGCCGGAAAATCCTCGATGAGCACCGGCGAAACCCGGACGTGCCATGGAGCGAACCACCGTGGATTGTGGAGTTTACTCACGACCGGGTCTGATCATTCTCGTAGCAGCGCTGCTTGCTTCAGGCTGTTCGACCCAGCCGGATGCTCCGCAAATCGAAGAGGCTTATGCGGCACGTGATGGCGTTAGGCTGCGGGCTGAACTCAAACCCGATGCTCCCGTTGTCGCTACGCTCACGCTGGGAGAGCGCGTGGAGGTCGTCGAGCACAGGCGGCGTTTCGTTCGGGTGAAGACGGCGGCGGGCCTTGCTGGATGGACCCTTGACAGCCGCCTTGCGACGCGGGAGCTGCGATGGAAGATGGATCAGCTCTTGCAGCAAACTCGGTCGGAACCAAGCCAGGGGACGTACCGCGCGCTGCATCGATTGAATGTCCACCTGGAACCCTACCGGTGGTCTCCGACGATTTATCAGTTGCAGGAAGACGAAGGGTCTGAACTGCTGCGGCACCGGCTTGTGGATCGGCGGAGCCGTCCGCCGGAACAAGTCAAGCCGCCACCGGTGCCGACCGGACTCGACGATTGGTATCTTGTCCGCACGCCCAAGGGACGGGTGGGCTGGGCTTTGACGACGGGCCTCTATTCAGCAGTCCCGGATGAGGTCAAGCAATATGCCGAGCGCAAGCGCATCACATCGTTTTTTGCGCTGGGCGCCGTGGAAGACCGGCGTCAGCCTGATCCGAAAACGACCTGGCTCTGGACGCAGATCGACCGGCCGAAGCAACCGCATGACTTTTCGCTGATTCGAGTGTTCATGTGGAGCCGGCGGCGTCAGGCATACACCACGATCAAGCTGGAGCGCGGGCTGACGGGCTTCTTGCCGGTGAGAGTCTTTGACCGGCTCGCTACCGAGCGCGGGATCGGCCCGGGATTCACGATCACCGTCGAGAAGAATGGCGAACGGGTCGCCCGGACGTACGTGTTGAGCGACTATCGAGTACACCGTGTGGAGGAGAAGCCGGCGGGACCGCCACCGCCGCGGATTCGCTTCCTCAAGCCGGAGCCCCCGCAACAGCCGGCCGAGACGGGCATCATGGATCGTGTGGCTGGATAGTGGAGAGGTGGATAGCAGCCCCTGGTGGAAGTTCCGTGGCAGACGCGGCGGGCTCCTGCGGTCACTTGTTGCTGAGTGAGGGGAACCGCGATCCGGGGCGATCTGCTCTGACGACCGCAAATGTCCGTCGTTCAATGGGTTGCGCGCGGCTTTCGGCCGGCGGCGCGGTGAGCGCGGCGCCGCGTTCATCGAGCGGCTAGGTGCTACTCCATCGGCCCTGGGGCGCGTAACACCCGCCCGCGTGACTTTCACCACGGGCTGTTAGGGCGGAAGAGGAGAGCTTGATATAGTCATTTGGATGCCCGCTCCACTGCTTGAAGCTTGCAACCGCAGGCCGCTTTCGCGTCCGCCTGTTTGGTTCATGCGCCAAGCTGGCCGCTATATGGAAGAATACCGGCGGATCAGGGCGAAGCACTCCATCCTCGAAATCTGCAAGACACCCCGATTGGCGGCCGAGGTCACGCTGCAGCCGGTCGAGTTGCTTGATGTCGACGCCGCGATCATCTTCGCGGATCTCCTGCTGCCTTTCGAACCGATGGGATTGAAACTCGAGTTTCTGGCAGGCGAGGGCCCGCTGATTCGTAATCCCGTTCGGTCGCCTTCGGACGTAGAAGGGCTCGAGACGCGGCATGTTCAGGATCTCGACTATGTTGCTGAAGCGATCAGTGAGGCGAAGAAGCTGTTGAACGGCCGGGTGCCGCTGATCGGCTTCGTGGGCGCTCCTTTTACCATGGCGAGCTACATGATTGAGGGAGGTTCTTCGCGCAACTACGTGCGGACAAAGAGCTTGATGTACCACGACCCCAAGACGTGGAACCGACTGCTCGGGAAGATTGTGGAAGTGCTCATTCCTTATGCGGCCTCGCAGGTAAGTCAAGGGGCCGATGTCATCCAGATTTTTGATAGCTGGGTGGGCGCACTGACCCCGGCGGACTATGAACGCCATTTGCTGCCTCATTCGCGGACGCTGATTCGTGCGATTCAGTCGACGGGCGTTCCGGTTATTCATTTCTCAACCGGCGGCGGGACGTTTCTGCCGTTGCTGCATCAAGCGGGCGGCGACGTTTTGGGCGTGGACTGGCGAGTGCGTATCGATGAGGCCTGGGCAGGTATCAATCATGGGGCTGCGATACAAGGGAATCTGGACCCGGTTGCGTTGTTCGCGCCCCTGGATGTGTTGCGGCGGTCGGTGCATGATGTTCTCAAGCGAGTCAATGGCCGGCCGGGATTCATCTTCAACCTGGGTCATGGGATTCTGCCCGAGACGCCGGTCGAGAACGTGAAGGCCGTTGTGGAGATGGTCCGGGAGTACCCGGGCTAGTTGTGCCGTCGTGAATCGCGTTGCCGTCATTGGCGGGGGGATCTCCGGTCTTTCCGCTGCTTACTTTCTCTCGAAAGCGGGGGTGCCGTGCACGCTGATCGAGGAGCGCCCGCGGCTCGGCGGTGTCATTCTCACGGACAACGTCGATGGTACTTTGATCGAGGCGGGCCCGGACAGTTTCATCGCGCGGAAACCGTGGGCGATGGAGCTGATTCGGGAGCTCGGTTTGGCGGATCAGGTGATCGGTTCGCAGGATCATACTCGGAAGACGTTCGTTGTTCGCCGCGGACGGTTCATCCCTCTGCCCGCCGGGCTGCAGTTTTTGGCGCCCACAAAGCTGTGGCCGGTTTTGACGACCAGTCTGTTTAGCTGGAAGACCAAGATGAGGTTCGGGGCCGAGTATTTCCAAAGGCCGTCCATCACCGACAAAGACCGTTCCGTCGCCGAGTTTGTGCGAGAGCATTACGGTGAGGAGGTAGATCGCTATCTGGCGCAGCCGCTATTGGCCGGCGTCTATGGCGGGTCTTCGGAGAAGCTCAGCGCGAACAGCACGCTGCCGATGTTTGTGGAGTTGGAGCATCAATACGGCAGTCTGTCTCGGGGGATCCTGGCCGAGCGGTCCCGGCAATCGCACAACGACGAAGGAGGTTCGCTCTTCCTGACGATGCGGAACGGGATGCAACAGTTGATCGACACCCTTGCCGGGCGAATCGAGGGATCGGTCGGACGGGTGAATACGACCGTCGTGGGTCTCGAGCGGTGGAAAACCGCATTCCGGTTGTTGCTGTCCGATCGCAGCCCCATCGAGGTAGAGCACGTGATCGCGGCGGTTCCCGCATACCGGGTGGCGGATCTCGTCACCGCGCTCGATGCTGAGCTTGGCGAGACGCTGCGGTCGATTCCCTATCACTCGTCGATTACTGCGGCGCTCCTCTATGCAAGAAAGACTTTCGATCACCCCTTGAACGGGTTTGGCTTTCTGGTTCCGGCCAGTGAGAACCGAAACCTTGCTGCGTGTACTTGGGTGAGTACGAAGTTCGCACACCGCGCCGCGCCGGACGCGGTCTTCCTGCGCGGGTTCGTTGCGGCCGATCAAGCCGAGCTTAGATGGGATGAGTCTGACGAGGAGTTGGCAAGCTTGGCGCACGGCGAGATCAGCAGCTTAATGGGCTTTGGCGCCTCCCCACGCACGGTGCGGGTTCATCGTTGGCGGCGGGCGATGCCCCAATACGAGGTGGGTCATCACAAGCGGCTCGACGCGATCGAGGGCCGCGTCAAGAACCTGCCGGGGTTGCACCTCGCGGGCAACGGTTATACGGGTATCGGCATTCCCGACTGTGTTCGCCGCAGCCGCAGGATTGTCGAACGGATCGTTTCGGGCTTGACCTCCTGACCCCGTGTGACATGGACCTTACGGCGTTCGCACGCCGGAGCATCGGGACATCCGAACCCGGACGCCTGATTGCAACCGTCGGCGCCACGCGAGTTTTCTGCTACAACGGACAGCATGCGACAGACAGCTATCATGCTCTTGCTTTGTATTCCGATCTTTGGTTGTAATGCGCGTTGGTCCGTCGACTTTCAGGACAACGACCTAAACGATTGGCATCTGCCGATTGCGTCCCATTGGAAGAGGGGACAGGAAGACGGCAATGGGTTTCTGCGGCTTGCGACGGCGGGTCCGGTCGGTGACCCGCGTCGTCCCGTGCAATTCGCTTTATGGAAGCCGGGCTGTGTGAGCGATTTCGAGCTCGACGTCAGAGCTAGGCGGGCGGGCAAGAGCCTTCTGGTTGCTTTCGGGTTCCAGGACCGGCTGCACTACTACTACGCTCACATCTCGAGCGACCCTGGAAATCATCGGGTCCACAACGGCATCTTCAAAGTCAACGGCAGCGAGCGCTACCGCATCGGGGGAGCGGGCGCGATGCCGGTGCTGCCGAGCACCGGCTGGCATCGGATCAAGGTTGTGCGGAACATTGAGCCCGGGTCGATTGAAGTGTTTGTCGACGGTGAGGCCGCGCCGCGCTTCAGCGTGATCGACCGGGATTACCTGTATGGATGGGTTGGTGTCGGGTCGTTCAACGAGACCGGCGATTTTGACGATTTTCACCTCTCCGGGGCCGCGAGCGGAGAGTGCCGTCCGGAGAGGATCAGCCCTCTCGATGAGAATTAGCTAAGCTAAACGGTCCTTCGCCGACTCTTTCCGTCCCGCCTTTTGGGGAAGAAACGGCATCCTGAAATCATGCTTTCTCAGATCGAGGTTCTGCACCCCAACGCCAGCGCTTCACGGGCTAGAGTGGCCCTCTTTGATTTCGACGGTACGATTTCGCTCATCCGCGCCGGTTGGTTCGACGTTATGGTGCCGATGATGGTCGAACCGCTGTTGGAACTGAAGACCGGCGAGAGCGAGGAGGAACTCACCGCGCTCGTCGAAGAATACGTCGGCCAACTGACGGGCAGGCAAACGATCTATCAGATGATCGAGTTCACCGAGCAGCTCAAGAAGCGTGGCGCCGAGCCTCTCGATCCAGTCGAGTACAAGCACATCTATCTCGAGCGGCTCTCGGACAAGATCAAGGATCGCATCGCTGCGCTCGAATCCAAAGCAACTCCGCCGGACGAGATGATGGTTCCCGGAAGCCGTCGGCTGCTCGAGGCGCTGCACGATCGCGGCATGACGATGTATCTCGCGAGCGGCACCGATCAGCCCTTCATGCGCGCCGAGGCCAAGTTGCTGCAGGTAGACCACTTCTTCGACGGAGGTTGCTTCGGGGCGCTCGACGACTACAAATCGTTCTCGAAGAAGATCCTGATCGAGAAGATCATCCGTGAAAGCGGGTTCCAAGGGCGCGAGTTCCTTGGTTTCGGCGACGGGTTCGTCGAGATCGAGAACGTCAAGGAGGTGGGCGGTGTCGCTGTCGGCGTGGCCACCGACGAACCGGAGTGCAGGCAAGTCGATCCCGTGAAGCGCAAGAGGCTGGTGGGCGTCGGTGCGGACTGGATTGTGCCGAATTTCAGCGCTCACGAAGAGATGATGAGCGTGCTGTTTCCCTGATGTGTGAAGTACCGCGCGTGAGGCCTTTCGTCTCAAGCGCGAGCTTCAGCAGCTCGATATGGAGGACTTTGGAACAAGCAAGAGGGCGCGAGTCGTTGCCCGATAGCCGGCGCCGGGGCAGAGAGGTGGAAGACGTAGACCGGCCACGGCAGCAAAAGGTTTGAGACGACGAACCATGTACAAACACGGTATCCTGGATGAAACCGGCGCAGGTGCGGGAGGACAACTGATCGCCCATCGGCAATAGGTCACCGCTGCCGAGCCGAACAGTAAATTCGATGTTGCCTAAGGGATAGCCAAACGGAGAAGACTCCGCACCTGGCGACCCGGCACGTTCCAATGGCATGAAGCAGATCTGCGTCTATTTGGCCGGCAGTATCGGACACGAGAAGGGTCATGCCGAACAGGCCGAGACCTTGGGCCGCCTGATGGCAGAGGAAGGGATTGGGTTGGTGTACGGCGGCGCCCGCGTCGGGCTGATGGGTGTCTTGGCAGATGCCGTCCTTGCTCATGGCGGCGTCGTTACCGGCGTCATCCCCAGACATCTGGAGTACCGGGATGTCGCCCACGATAGCCTGACTCACATGCATGTGGTCGACACCATGCATGAACGAAAGTACAAGATGCAGTCGTTGGCGGACGCGTCTCTCGCCTTGCCCGGCGGTTTTGGAACGATCGAGGAGATCTTCGAAGCGCTCACTTGGGCGCAGATCGAGTTGCATGAGAAACCGTGCATCTTTCTGAACAGTGGCGGCTATTACGACTACCTGTTCAAGTTTCTGGACCACGCGGTTGCGCAGGGACTGCTGAGGGTCAAGAACCGCGCGTTGGTCCTGCAGGCTCCGACCGCCGAATTGGCGCTGCAGATCATCCAGGCGGCCTGGACCGAAAAAGAGGAAGACCTGATCCAGACGTTGCGGGCATACCGGCGTTGAAGCCCTGACTGGACGCCGAATTCTCCGCGCCGGCATCGTAACGAGGGCGCATGTCCTGCATCAGGCGAAGACGTCAAAAGCCGCCTCACGCGATTCCTTGATCGCGATGATCCGGTCGAAACCGCTGATGAGGAAGACGTCCTTGATGTGGCGCTTCATGGCGCAGAGGACGATCTGCCCCTTGTTCGCGTTCAGCGCCTTAGCGGCGAGCAGGGTCACCCGCAGGCCGGCGCTGCTGATGAAGTCGAGATGGCTGAAATCGACGATCAGATGCCGCTCCCCGCTGGTGATGTGTTCCATGACGATCGATTCGAACGAGTGGGCGTTCCCACTGTCCAGCCGTCCAATGGGGTGCAGCACGAGCGCATCCGGAGTTCGTTCTTCCGCAACTTCGATCTCATTGGTGCAGTAGGCGAGAGCCGTGAGAGCATAGATTTGGGCGATGCGGACAAGCTCATCGACGGGGCAACATTCGTTGACGGTGTGAGCCCCCGTTGCGTGGGGGCCGTGCGTGATCGCGGGGATGCCGCCGAACGAGCAGAACAAGTTGCCGTCATCGAGGAACGGCTTTGGTCCGAGCGGGAGGCGGCTCCCGGTGACGGATTCGTGAGCTGTCTGGAGAGCCTTTACCGCGGGGTGCCCCGGCAGGATGCGGAAGGCGTCGCCCTGCACGCTGTAATTCAACTCGATCCGGGTGCCCGTACGCTCGGACTGCTCAGCGACCAGCTCGCGGAATTGTTTCTCGATGCGATCGGCTTCGCCCGGCGTGATCCAACGGCGTGTTCCCTGGATGAAGCATTCCGAGGGCGACTGATTGTAGATTTCGCCTGATTGCATCTGTCCCACAAAGACAGAGTCGCTGCCCACATCGGGGGCCTTGTTCGTCGAGACCTGATCTTGCAGCTCGAAGAGCTGTGCGATCAGCTCGGCTCCGGCTCGGACGACCAGCGGTTGATCGATCGGCCGCAGCACTTCATGAACCGGGTCGCCGTCGCGGCGAATCGTGATCTGAAAGATGGCCATGCCCCGCCCGGCAATGGGGAGGGGCGACGAGCAGTATTCGGGCAGCAGGACGGCATCACCGATGAAGCCGTCTCGAATCAACGCTTTGACCTGCCGCTTGTCGCCCCAAGGTCCTTCGTGCAGCTCGTGCGCGGTGAAGAGCACGCTGCCGGTCTCCAGAGAGGCAGTCTCTCGCAAGGCCCGCATCGCTTCGAGCGCAGCGGCAACGCCGCCTTTCATGTCCGATATTCCGGAACCATAGAGGTTGCCGTTTTCACGCCTGGGCGGCACGAAGGGGAGATGGACGGTATCGAGATGACCGTTGAACTGCAAAGTGCGCCCCGGCCAGCCGCTTTCGAGGCGGGTGACGACGGCCGGAGCCTCCGGCCAATCGGCTTCGGGACGCTCGACCGCGAAGCCGTCGTTGTGAAGAATACCGGCCAGGCGGTCGGCAGCGTCTCGTGCCTCACATGTCGGGCTCGGCACCGCGACGAGTTCCATGGCCGTCTCGACGAGGCGTTCCGCGTTGACTTTAGAGAGAACGTGATCCACGAGTTTCTGTCGCAGCATGACGCATTCAAGTAAATCACCCTGTCAAGGTCGGGTCAACTTGATCATGCGGCCACCCACGCTGGGGCGGCTTCCCTGCGGCGCAAGGGGTCGTCGTCTTCACCAGGCTCCTGGAATGATCGCAGGGAGGAGCACAGAGGGTCCTTATTGTGTTTTCGCGCCCGCCGTTGGCAGCGGGGCTTTCTTATTGCACGCACCTCACGGCCACGGCCAATTTCGACCCGCCGGCGCCGATCCGCTACAATAGCGCCAGCTTCCGATTCGTTCCAGCAGGTGCCATGTTGACCCGTCGAGCCTTACTCGCTGCCATCGCCACGGCCGCCTCCGCCAGCGACCACAACTATGCCATCCGCAAGCGCAAGAAGGTCGAGAGGTTGTTCAAGTCGCCGGACGGCAATCCGAACGGCCTGGAAGCAACCGCCGCGGGCCTGTGGTGCGGCGAACAGGTGACCGACCGGGCACATCTGCTCGACTGGGAAACGGGCAAGCCCCTCACGTCGTACGAGACGCAGTCGTCGAACACCAGCGGCATTGCGGCCGGCGGCGGTTTCGTGTGGATGGCCGCGAACGGGCCGGCGGGGATGCGCCCTCCGCGGCCTCATGATGTGAAGAAGGGGGGCCGGATCGTCAAGCTGGAGATCGAGACGGGCCGGCATGTGAAGAACTATCCGACCCCCAACGGGGGAGGCGTTCACGGCGTGCTGTGGGCGCAGGATTCGCTGTGGATCACGCAATTCGGTCCGAACAAGAACGTCACGCAGACCGACGCCGATCTGCAAGTCAAGCATTCATTTGCGGTGCCGCTGGGACGCGCCCACGGACTGGGTTGGGACGCTGCGTCTATCTGGTGCATGTTCTCGAACGATTTCCGGATTTTGAAGTTCGATATCGAGAGCGGACGGGTCATGGAAGCGATCCAGCTCAACCGTGACGATCCCGACCCGCACGGCATGACCTGGTGGAAGGGCAGCCTGTACTACTGCGACGCGGGGATTGCGCCAGGGCATCGACAGAGCACCAGCCCTTATGCAGGCTACATCTGTAAGATCCATGCCTAGTAGACGGTCCAATGGTTGCGCTTCCACATTGATGTCGCGTACCCTATCGTCTCTTGTGCCGGTTCGGCCGGATATTATGCTGTAATACTGTCATGTTTGCGCCCGATGGCAACTTCGGAGAGCGCTTGCGGGCCGAGCGAGAGTCCCGTGGGATCACGCTCCGGGAGATATCGGCCCGCACACGGATTTGCGTACGATTTCTGACGGCGATCGAGGACGAAGAGTTCGGCATCCTCCCAGGCGGCGTCTTTAGTGAGTCCTTCGTCCGACAGTACGCTCAACATGTCGGTCTCGACCTAGATGCCGTCGTCGCGGACTTCAAGGCACTCACACACTCCGCTAAGCTCGATACCTTCTCTGGAGAGGAGAACCGAGAAGATCGTAACTCGACGTGGTTCGAGCGTATCATGGGCTGCCTGCGAGAACATCAGATCACCGGCCCGATCGTCGTTACGGCGCTTCTTGCGTTCATCGCAGGCGCGGTCATATTGATGCAGTGGGATTGGGATTCCGGCTTCGCAACGATCGGAAGCTCTCTTCTCGAGGAAGAGCGGCCGGCGCCGGAGATGCCTCCGACATCCGCTGGCACGGCTTCTCTGACGACGGCCGGCGTTCGTCCTTACGTTGAACCCAAACCGGTGAAAGCGGTCAATGTGCGGCTTTCGGTTTCGGAGACGGTTTGGATCCGTGCTTTGACGGATGGCGAACGGGTCTTCCAGAGAACGTTCCACCCCGGGGAATCGCAGCAAGTTGAAGCTGACGAACATGTTAGTTTGCTGCTAGGGAACGCCGGCGGAGTTTCGCTTTCCCTTAATGGCAAACCGATACCCCCCATCGGCTCCTCCGGGCAGGTACGGAGGGTTCTTCTGACCGTCGGCGGGATTGAGATCCTTGCACCCTCGCCCCGCGCTCCTGAGGACAACGACGATGCCGATTCGCCGAGAGACCCGCGGTTACAGGCAGCCAACCAATCTTTCGACAACGAGCCCGCTCAGGCAAGCATTGCGTCGTCCCACTAGCACGTTACCGTTGCTTCCCGGCTCTGGAGGTTTCACGATGAAGACCACTCGCCGCAGATTCGGCTGGGCAATGACCGGCGGGAGTATGGCTATGACCTCCGGTTGGGAGTCCTCCGCCCGCGCCGCGGAAGGCCGGGGAACTCGCATCAAGAAGGTCGATGTGATTCCGGTCGGAATCGAGTTCCGCACAACGTTCAATATCGGTGTCGGCAAGGTCGGCGGGAAAGGAGTCCCCGGCAAATACGTCTACGTCAAGGCAACGACAGACGACGGCCGTGTTGGTTGGGGCGCTACAACCACGGTTCCCAATTGGAGCTACGAGACCGTGGAAGCCGTCGTGGGCACGCTTGAGCAGCACCTTGCTCCTTTGGCGATCGGCCGGACGCCATTCGAGTTGAACGCCCTCAAGAAGGAGATGGACACGAAGGTCCGTCCCGCCGTCAGCAACGGGGCGCCCTTCGCGAAAAGCGCGCTGGAAATCGCCTTTCTCGACTTGGCCGGTCAGATCACGGGCCAACCTCTTCACGCTCTTCTGGGAGGCAAGGTACACGACACCATCGATCTTTGCTACGCCGTCAGCATCGACGAGCCCGACGCGATGGCGGCGGAGGTCAAACGTTGGCCGGCTTGTTGGTGCTTCAAAGTCAAGGTCTCGGGCGACACCGACATGGATCTTGTCCGCCTGCGAGCGATCAGTGATGCCCGTCCCGACGCCGTCATCTGGTTGGACGCGAACCAGTCGTACCAACCGATAGCACTCGAACGGTTCCTTCGGGCATTGCCCATGTTTGAAAAGATCCGTTGCTTCGAGCAGCCTGTCCGCAGCGAGGACTGGCTTGGGTTGCGGCGTGCGAGGGAGAAGAGCCCTTACCCCGTCGCGATCGACGAAGGCTGCTTCTCGTCGTTTGATGTAGCCCGCATGTCCCGCTTGGACGCGGCTGACCTGGTCGTGCTCAAGGTTCCGAAAAGTGGCGGTGTCACGAACTGCTACAAGAGCGCCGTCGTCTCCGAAGCTCACGGACTCGGGTTGCTCGGCAGCGGACTGACCGATGCGGGCGTGAGCTTCATGGCGGCAATCCATCTCTATTCGACTCTTGATTTGCTTTTGCCGCCGGAACTCAACGGCCCGCAGTTCTTGACGTCGATGATGGCCGGCGGCATCGAGCAGAACGGCGTGACGGTCACGGTTCCCGACAAGCCCGGTCTCGGCATCACGGTTCCCGAAGACCAGCTTCGGGACCACCAACTCAAACTCAGCTAGCCCGCATTTTTTACCGCGTGTCGAGGCGAAGTGCGTGAGAGGGCCGTCAGGACGAGGCGCGAGCCGCTTGGCGCGCGCAGGTGTATTTGACCCTACATCGAGCACGGCAAGCAAGCGCAACGAAGTCATGGCGGTCTTATCGCGTGCTTCCCCCGTCAGGTGGTGAGAAATGCAGGCTGTCCGCATGGGCGGGTCAGCCCGGGCAGGCTAGAATGAAACTGTTCCTTCCGGGGAACGTTAACATGCATCCCAGCGGGCCCGTAGCTCAGTCGGATAGAGCGGCCGCCTCCTAAGCGGCAGGCCGGGGGTTCGAATCCCTCCGGGCCCGCCATGCCATTTCCGTCTTTCATCGAGCAGTCGTTTCCCGGTCTCCCGGATCGACGTTTCTGCAACCTGTGATCCGGAGCGTAATTGGGCCGCTCATCGTTCTGCCGGCCGCCAAGGCTTTGGTCCAGCCATCGGCCGATCGATATCCGACCCGCTTCTGATGACGCGCCGGGTCATGTGTTGCGCGAGATTACACCACGGGCTTGCATGGCTTGCACCCGGCGCAGCCTCTGGCGTCTTATCCTGTTGGGGCGGGAGGACATTGGGACATGCCACTGAACATGCTGGGCGCTTACGGAGACTGGGCGGCGGGGATCGTCGGCGAAGAGCCTCCGCGGCTTTCGTTTCGCCGCGCCGAGCACAATCATCCGGACTCCTGGCGGCGCGAGGCGCGGGCCCGCTACCGCGATTGTCTGTTGCAGCCGGAGGCCGGCGGGACGCCTCGGCCGACCCTGCAACACCGACTTGAATACGACGGTTTGGAAATCGAACATCTTAGCTGGCAATTGCCCTACGGTCCTCCGACCGAAGCATTGTTTCTCAAGCCGGCCGGCGCCAAGGGACCGCTGCCCGGCGTCGTGGGGCTGCACGATCACGGCGGCAACAAGTACTTCGGCACGCGCAAAATCACTCGTATGGGCGGCGGCCTGCACCCGGTCATGCGACGCCACCAGGACGACTATTACGGTGGGAAGGCCTGGGCCAACGAATTGGCGAAGCGCGGCTATGCCATTCTCGTGCATGATACCTTCACATTCGCCAGCCGCCGCATGCGGGCTGCCGATCTCCCCGGGGTCATCAAGGACGGTCTCACGGAAGTCAACCCCGAATCCGAAAAAGAAATCAAACGTTACAACAATTCGCCAAAGAGCATGAACACCTGATCGCGAAGAGTCTTTTTTGCGCCGGGACAACTTGGCCCGGCGTATTTTCCGCCGAGGATCAGCGGGCGCTCGACTATCTATGCTCGCGGCCCGAAGTGGATGCCGATCGTGTCGGATGCTGCGGCCTTTCCGGTGGAGGGTTGCGCACCGTCTATCTGACCGGCATCGATGAGCGCATTCGCTGCGCCTGCGCGGTCGGCATGATGACCACATGGCGCGACTACCTGCTCAACAAGTGCTACACCCACACTTGGATGATCTACATTCCGGGTCTTGCGCCTTACCTCGATTATCCGGAGGTCCTCGGACTCGCCGTGCCCAATCCGGTCCTTGTGCTCAACAACCGCGAGGATCAACTCTTCACCATGTCCGAGATGGAGCGGGCCGACCGAATTCTGAAGGATGTCTATCGCAAGGTCGACGCAGGCGACCGCTACCGCGGCAGCTTTTACTCCGGTCCTCACAAGTTCGACCTTGAGATGCAGAACGAAGCCTTCGAGTGGTTTGACCGTTGGCTGAAGGCATAGCGGTCACCCTGGCCCCGGGAAGCAGCACTCTGGATTGTTTTCCCGGCCGAGTGCCCGACTAATCGAGATCGAGGTGATAGCGTTTGCCGGTTGCGGCGATCGCCGCCCAAGTGGCCTCGTGGACGGGGATGCCGTCCTTCTTGCGCTTCGCCTGCGTCCGCAGCTCGGGCTCACCGGCGACAAGGATCTCCGACACGCCCTCCGCCTTGCGGCTGTTCTTGATCCAATCGATCAGGTCGGCGACGTCGCGGTCGAAATCACTCCTGCGGCGAATCCGGTCGATGTCGATGATCGTGGCCCAGAACGAATTGCCCACGCGCTTGACGCCTTGGCGCGTGCAGCCGGCCCCCGACAGCGCGCCGGCAAGGATGTCCGAAGCGAGCCCCAGCGCAAAACCTTTGTGCCCCGCGATGGGAAGAATCGCCCCTTCGGGAGGACCATAGAACTCGCTCGCATCCGCCGTCGGTCTCCCCTCCGCGTCGATGATCGATCCTTCCGGAGCGGGCTGACCGGCCGTGCGAAAGTTGCGGAGCTTCCCCTCCGCGACGACGCAAGTCGAGATGTCGACGATGATGTGGTCTCCTCCAGGACGGGGAATGCCGATCGCGATCGGATTTGCAGATAGCCGCCGGTCGATCCCACCGAAAGGAGCCACCAAGCTCCCCGCTCCGTGTGTGTTCAGAAACAGGATGGATGCGAGGCCCGCTTCCGCCGCCATGATCGGATAGTCTCCGGCGCGTCCGATGTGAGCGCATCGACGAGCCGAGATGCTCGCAACCCCGGACTGGGCCGCTTTCGCGATGCCTACTTCCATGGCCTTGCGCGCCATTACCTGGCCGAAGCCCCAATCACCGTCAATCACCGCGAACGCGTCGGCTTCCATGACGACACGGAATTCGGCCTTGACGTTGACGTCGCCCTGCTCCATCCAGCGCACATAGCTCGGGATGCGCATCACGCCATGCGAATCGTGCCCGGCCAGGTTCGCGTTGACCAGAGCGTCGGCCACGATCCGCGCATCTTCCGAGCGGGCGCCGACCGCCGCAAAAATATCCCGTGAAGCAGACTTGAGTCGGTCTGCGGTGAACGTAGGCATTGCGCAGGAATTCCTCGGTCGGTGATCAGTGGCGGAAACGGCTTGAGAGACGACCGACGCCCCAGCGAGCCCGCGGCCGTCTCGTCCGCGCGTTCACTGCAAGTGGACGGCGTGCCGCTCGTACAACTCGTCCAGTGCGGCTCGCAGCGATCGGCACATCGTCTCGCACGCTTCGGCCGCTATGCGCTGTTCGCCTGCCGAAAGCGCTGAGATCCGCTCCAGCAGCAGCCGCGCCTCTTCCTCATCATCCTGATGCACTTCGAAGTAGGTTTCAGCCTTGGCCGGTACATTGTAGTAGGTCCGAAGACCCTCCAATTTGGAACAGGAAGTAGCCGGCTGCTGGGCTTCAAAGGCGTAAAGCGCACCCAAAGAAGAAGCTTCGTCTTCGAACAACCGATCCGCCGTCTCCCGCAGCCTCTTGACGGCATCGGTCCGCGGCGAACCAATCTCTGTTCCCAAGGACGCGGCGAAGTCGCTCCACAGTCCGACATGCTCGCGTTCCACAGCCGCCGTGGCAGCGTCCCCGTGACCATTCCAACCCTTGGCAATCAGTGCGATGAACACCCCGTACTCTCGGGCGTAGTCGCGCAGCGCTCCGACCGGTAGTGTTCCGGCGCTCCACGCTTGGTAGAACTCGCTGTCGAGCAGATTCCAGCGGCGAATCGATGCATGCAAACGGGCTTCTATCAACGGTTCGACCTCCTCAGGCATCAAGAGATAGACACTTAGCTTACTACGTATGCTGGCATGGCGAGAAGCGTTACCGGGAGAAGCGTGCCCCGCACGACAAGATGCTCTCGGAAAGCCGTGTCGGGGTGGCCCGTGCTGCATTCCGCCACTGACGTCAACGGCGGACTCTGAGACGTTTGCGGCCCCAGGGCAGTTCTGCGAAACTCTCCTTTGATGCTTACCTCAGCTAGATCCGCTCTCGGCTTCCTGACACTCGTTCTTATTCTATGCGGTTGTTCCCCAGTACCCGCCTCACGTCCCAACATCGTTTTCATATTTACCGACGACCAGGCTCCGTGGGCTCTCGGTGCTTCCGGATATCCGCATGCGCAAACCCCCAACATCGACCGCCTTTTTAACGAAGGCGCCTACCTGGTGAACGCATTCACCACGACACCTGTCTGCAGCCCGTCGCGCGCCGGACTCATGGCGAGCCGCTACGGCTCGGAACTTGGCATCACAGAATGGATTCATCCTCGACGAGAAACTGAGCTGGGGCTCGATCCCGCTGTCGTCACCTGGCCGGAAGTCCTGCAGCAGAATGGCTACCGCACGGGTCTCGTCGGCAAGTGGCACCTCGGTGTCCCCGATCGATACCACCCGACGCGCACCGGCTTCGAATACTTCATGGGGTTTCGGACGGGAGGAACGACTCCCTCCAATCCCGTGCTTGAGAAAGACGGCAAGTCCAGAGAGTTCAAGGGGCTGACGCCCGACATTCTCACTAACCACGCCATCGAGTTTATCGCCAACGCGCCGAACGGAAACGAACAGAAGCCCTTCCTCCTCGCTCTTCACCTTCGAGCTCCGCACGCCCGTTGGCTCCCGGTCGCCGACGAGGACTGGGCCCCTTTCGAGTCTTTGGATCCCACACTCCCGCACCCGGACTACCCCGACCTCGACATCGAGCGCGTCAAGCGCATGACCCGCGAGTACCTTGCCAGTGTCAAGAGTGTTGACCGCAACGTGGGACGTTTGCTGGCGGCTCTCGGTGAGCACGGCGAGACGGAAAACACCGTCATCGTCTTCACGAGCGACCACGGCTACAACATGGGCCACAACGGCATCTGGCACAAAGGCAATGGACACTGGGTGCTGACAGAGCCGCCGCCCGCAACCGAAAACGTTCCCGAGGGCCAACGCCCCAACATGTACGACCACTCGATCCGTATCCCCACCGCTGTTTATTGGCCCGGAACCATCCAACCCGGTACACGCTTCACGCAAACCATCAGCAACCTCGATTGGTATCCGACCCTGCTCGCCATGGCGGGTGTCGAACTGCCTGCCGGAGAGCTCATCCGAGGCCGCAATTTCCTCCCTATACTTCTTGGCGAGTCACCGGCATGGGACAACGGTTTCTATGCCGAATACAGTACCCATCATCAGTCGCGCACCCATATGCGCATGTACCGCACGCCCGAGTGGAAACTCATTCGCGACTTCCTCAACGACGGCCGCGATGAACTCTACCATCTTGCCGAGGACACTGGTGAGACCACCAACCTTATCGCGTCTGAAGACCCCGCCGTGACGGCAGTGATCGCCCGACTCCATGCAAAGATCCTCCAATACATGCGTGAAACGAACGATCCCGTGCTGCAACAGGCCACGGCCCGGACATCGGATGAGACGACCCGCCCATGACGATCGTCTCCATCGGGGAGATTCTCTGGGACGTGATCGGAGAAGAAGAGCACCTTGGCGGCGCTCCATTCAACTTCGCCGTCCATGCAGCCCGACTTGGTCACGAGTTGCTTTTCGTCAGCGGCGTCGGTGATGACGCAAGAGGCCGAAGGACGATCGAGCAAGCCGGTCATCTGGGCATCGCAACCAGCCACATCAAGACCGTTCCCGGCTTCCCTACCGGAGTCGCCACGGTCGAGATCGACACCGCCGGGCAACCGGACTTCTATGTGCTCCGACCCGCCGCTTACGACCGGGTCGAGCTGGCCGCTGTGGAGATGGCTGCCATCAGCCGGCGACAACCCGACTGGATCTACTTCGGTACTCTTCACCAAGTCGGCAAGCCGGCCCGGAAGCTGACGGAGCGACTCATCGACGGCAACCCGGGAGCGCGCCGCTTCTACGACGTCAACCTCCGGCCCGACAGTCACACCCCGGATCTTGTCGAGGTGCTCGCCGGCCAAGCCACGGTCGCGAAGCTCAACGAACAGGAAGCAGGCGCCATGGCGCGCTGGTTCGATCTTCCCGGCCGCCCCACGGAGCACTTCTGCCGCCGAGCCGCGAGCCGTTTTGGCTGGATAGCCGTTGCCATCACCCGAGGGGCCGAAGGTTGTATCGTGCTCGTCGGTGACGACTGCCACGAAGCTCCTGGCATCCCGGTTGAAGTCGTCGACACGGTGGGAGCCGGCGACGCCTTCGCGGCCGCTTTCCTACACGGCCTCGACGCCAGTTGGCATGTCCGGCGCATCGCCGCCTTCGCCAATCAGGTCGGCGCCTTCGTGGCAAGCCGCCCAGGCGCCACACCCGTTGAGACTTTCGATAACATACTCCACGCCGGCGTGGAATGATAGGATCGTGGTCCGCAGAGTGGACCAGAAGACCCAGCAACGCTTGCAAGAAAAGCGCTATCGAGTGAAGGCATGTCTAAACCTGTCCTCCTGATCGGCGGCGGCATGATCGCCCACGATCAGATCCTACCCACGCTCTACCAGATGCAGCGCGAAGGCCGCATCGGCAACATTACCGTCTGTGCCCAGCATGGCCGCACCGTCAAAGCGCTCGCCGAAGCCCCGACCCTGACAAATGCCTTCCCCGACCGCAACTTCCGTCCGCTGCCCGACTACACTACCGGCGATATCGACGCACGCAACCCTGAACTCTACAAACAAGCCCTCGCCGAACTGCCCCCGCGCAGCGTCGCCATCGTCGCCACCCCTGACCAAACACACTACCCGATCGTCATGGACGCGCTTCGCGCCGACCAGCACGTCTGCTGTGTCAAACCGCTCGTTCTGGACGTTACGCAGTCCATCGAAATCGAGCAAGAGGCACAGAAACGCGGTCTGCTTGTCAGTGTCGAGTACCATAAGCGCTTCGATCCACGCAGCCACATGGCACGCGACCGTGCCCGCCAGGGGCTCTTCGGGGACTTCAAGCTCGGCACTGCCGTCTTGATGGAAAAGTGGCACTACCGCTCCTCGAACTTTCAGAACTGGTTCACCTGCGAGGAGACCGATTCCTTCGTCTACATCGGTTGCCACTACGTGGACCTGGTTCACTTCATCACCGGTCTCAAGCCCACCTCCGTCAGTGTCTACGGCGTTAAAGACCGCTTCCCCAATGGCAATGAGGGCTACCTCTGGACCGACGCCCGCGTCCTCTGGGAGAACGGCGCTGCGCTCAATGTCCAGAACTCACTCAGCTTCCCCGACGCCGCCCCCGGTCCGAACACGCAGGGCATGACGCTCTATTTCTCGGACAGCAGCAACGGCGCATGGCTTGACCACTCCGACCAATACCGCGGCCTCAAATACTCTTTCACCGAGAAGCTCGATGCGCCCGGAGGCACGCAACACATCGAGCCCAGTCCCGACTACTTCATGTACCAGGATCTCGGCGGCCCCGGCCTCGTGCCCTGGGGATATGGTGTCCGTTCCGTCGACTTTCTCGTCAGCGAGGCCCTCCGCATCGAACGAGAAACCTCCGGCCTGCCCGTGGACGAAGCGCTTGCAGCCCGCCGGAGCCTCATCGGCGAGATCGAGCAGCAAGGCATTGTCGCCACCCCCGCAAACAGCCGCTACAACGAGCTCGTCTGCCAAGCCGGACGCCTGTCGATTCTAAACGGCGGCCGGCAAGCCGACATCAGCTATGATCCGCCCGGCGTTCAGCTACGGAACTGATGGATTCCTTGGCGGGCCGTCACGAGGACGAACGGACGAGCGATTGACGAAGCCGATGACAGCGAGACGATCTAAGCAGATGAGCGGAAAGCTTCACTTTCTCCTGCTTGTCGGATTGACCCTATGCCTCGCACGAACGCCGGCGGCCGGCTCGGACGAGTCCCCGCAAGGATTGCTTCGCAAGGTGAGCGAGACCTACTCCGCCCTTGCATCTTTTCACTTCGACGCAACTGAGACTACGATTACCCGTTCCGGCGATCTCGAGCGCAGGAACGAGAGCCGGATTGTGACGGCGGCCGGTCACTCGGGACGATTTCGGGTTGCATTGGATCATCCCGTGGAGGGCGGCATTGTCGCTTTCGATGGCGAGATTACCTGGATTTATCTTGCCAGAAGGAACCAGTTCACCAAGGTCAGCGGCGCAATGATCGAAGGATCCGAGTCGCCGGGCCTGCCGAGGCTCAAGAACCGCTTTACGTCCCGCTATGCAGGCATTGCGGAACGACTGCAGAGCGCAGAGTTCGGGCTGTCGGAAGCTCTGGAAATCGATGGTCGTGAAGTAGAGTGCCGTGTCGTCGAGGCGGCGTACGATCCGCCGCGGGGACTTGCAGCCGAACAGATCATTCGGAAGTATTGGATCGCCAACGACCCGCCTCTCATCTATCGGGAGAGTTCTGCGTTCGAGGCGAGGAATCCTGCGAGTGGGGCGAGCGCCAGCATCTCGCAGGAGATCGTGTTCTATCGCGCAGAACTAGGCGAGACCGTCACGGAAGACGCATTCATGCCAAGGATTCCCGAAGACGCCGGACTCGTTGCGCAGTTCGATGATGCCGTGTCGAGTCCGATCGGACGAACGGCGGTCCCCTTCGAAGCAATCGATCTGGACGGCGCTCCCCATCGATTAGACGATCTCAAGGGCAAAGTCGTCTTGTTGGACTTCTGGGCGAGCTGGTGCACCCCATGCCGTTTGGACCTGCCGCGCGTCGAAGCTCTCCATCGCGAGTTGTCCGATCGAGGATTGGTCGTTCTGGGGGTGACCGACGAGCCATGGGAGAAGGCGCGGCGCTTTGTCGCGGAGCGGGGCTTCACCTTTCCCACGCTCAGCGATGAGGAAGGCGTGTTGTTCCGAGGATACGAGGTGCGAACGATTCCCACGGCGGTGGTCGTCGGTCGGGACGGGAGGGTTTCTTCCTATCTGGTTGGCTCGCAATCCCGCGACGATCTGCGAACGGCCATCCGGGGAGCGGGCCTCGAATGAGCGACGATATCATTTCCGTCGCCACGTTCGACTCCCTGCAAGAGGCCTACTTCGCAAAGAGCCTTTTGGAGTCGCACGGCCTGGAGGTGTTCCTCACGAACGAGAACGCGATGCGCATGCTGATGCACCCGCATCTGTCAGGCGGCATCGGTTTACTGATCGCGAAGGACGACCTGGACGTGGCGCGGGAAGTGCTCGCGACGATCGATGGTGGACTCGGGTAAGTGCGCAACCGAGAGGCCCCCGGATGTTTTCAATGAATCTCGGATGATGGGCCCGCAATGCGGTGGAATGCGGCCGGAGATTGCGGTGAGCAGCGGGTCCGGCTTGCTCAGAGTTATGAACCCGACTCCTCCAGCAGCATCGCTCCCGCAAGCAGCGCCACTTGCCGGTCGAAGGTATAGAGTGGGTAGGCTCCCTGCCGCTTTGCGGCTGCCTGAATCATCAGGTCGGAAAAACCGGCGCCGTCCCGGCGGTAGTTGAAGGCGGCACGGGCCAGGTCGTCGACCGCCTCGACATCGAGTTCCTCGGTGGCGATCAGTTCCTCCAACACGGTTGCGATCCTGCCGCGCGAAAATCCGTAGACCCGTTGCAGCACCCAGGCAATCTCGATTGTCACCTCGCGACAGATAAAGCCGGGCCGTTCAGCCGTCAGTCCCGCCAACAGCACCCGGGCTGCCTCCGCCTGCTGCGTGTTGTCGGCCACCAAAAAGCGGACCAGGACGTTCGTATCGATCGCGATCACTCCCCGCACGCCCCGTCGGCAACGGCGTGTTCCATGTTTTGCAGCGTTGCCTCTGGGCCGTCATGCTTGAACGCGCCGAACAGCCGGGCAACGGGCCGCAGAGGCATGATCCGTACCTCGTTGTCAAGAATGACAAAGCGCACGCGGTCCCCGGGCCGTACTCCGAGCGCCTCCCGGATGGGCTTGGGCAATGTGGTCTGCCCTTTCGACGTAATCGTGGATTCGGCCATTGCCGGAGCCTTCGCCATTCCTTTCACTATCTGATCATGTCTTACCTATTGCGCGAAATCAAAGACACCCGGTGTATTCGGACCTCACCTTGCCTTCAGCATCACGCTGCTGTCGGCATCGGCCGCCGTAATCTTGGTTACGGCCGTCTGATTCTCATTGACGTTAAACGGCCCCGGACTCGTGATCACCGGAATTCTGGCCAAGGCGCCCGCCTTGACCGCGTGATCGACCGACTCTTAATCCGGCCGGCGATAATGCACTCTTGACGCCCTCCATCAAGTCTTTGTTTTTCTTGGTTATCCGCGCGACACTTTCAAGGGTTGTCGCAGGATTCCAGGCCGTTACGACCCGGCGGTTGGCTCCACGCGGACCATCACCACGTCTGTGTCGAGATACTGTTGATGACGCACTGACGAGGCGAAGTGCAGGAAAACCCGGAGGGAGCCCCCTATGCTTGGACACCTGCGGACTCTCCCTGAGCAGGGCCACTTCGTAGTGCTGACCAGATATCGAATCACGTGCGAGTCTTTCCGTCAGCGTACATTCTCTCCATGACCTCGACGATGTCTGGGACGCAGACCAAGTACGTTTTCTTGGCGGTCGTGATGAGTTCCTCGGGAATCCCGTGCATCGCCTCGGCAATCGGCCCCGCAATAGCGGCGAGGGTGTCGGAGTCCCCTCCCAGCGATATTGCGTTGCGTACCGCGTCCTCGAAGCTCGTTGACTCAAGGGCACAAGTAATGGCTTCCGGGACGGTTTCCTGGCAGATCTCGTTGAAGCTGTAATTCGGCCGAATCTCATCCACGGTTCGCGAGAGGCCGTATTCGTACTTCTCGACGATCGTCCGACGGATCTCGCTGGCTGGCCGACCACGGAAGGCGAGCCAGATCGCGTGAGTGGTGGCCCGCGCACCTTTCATCCCCTCCGGGTGATCGTGAGTAATCCGGGTGACTCGATCAGCGGCCTGAAGCGCATATTCGAGCCTGCGGTGGCGGTTGACATACGCAGCCGGCGAGACACGCATGGCAGCGCCGTTCCCGAAGCTCCCGTACGGCTCGAGGTTCGTGCTCTGGATCCACCACGCGAAGTAGCCTCCGTAGCCGCGATTCGGATGGCGTCTACACCAGTGCTGCAAGGTGGCGGCGGAGGGCTTATCGTCCAGAAGAATCTGAGCGACGGCGGCAGTACACACTGAGTCGTCCGTGAAGTCGCACTCCGATCCGAAAAGTCGAAGTCCTTAGTCTTGATACTGCTCCATTCATACATGGAGCCCGCGATGTCACCGATGATCGCTCCCCACATCGTTTTTCCGTCCGCTCCCAATCAGGGAGTCCGTAGGCCCATCCCCGGATCTCACAGGCCCCTAATGTTGCGCTCGCACCAGAGTCTGACCGCTTGATCGACTGATCCCCAATCCGGCCGGAGGTAATGCGTGCTCTGATTGCCCACAAGCAAGCCTTTGTTTTTCTTTGCTATCCGCGTGCCATCTTCAAGGATGCCACAGGATTCCAGGCCGTTACGACGCAGCGGGTGGCTCCACGCGGACGGTCACCACGTCTGTGTCGTGATACTGTTGGTGGCGCACTGACGAGGCGAAGTGCCGAAGTAGCCGGAGTGAGACCTCCTGGTCGACAGGTGCGCCGGTGGTCCGTTCCCCGAGCAACGCCATTCGATCCTCGATATTCATCTCGTCGGTCGCAGCGACAAATTCCAGCTCGGCAGCGCGGCCGTCGCTGCGCGCGACCAGCATCAGGTTCCGCTCCTGCTGTGACTTTCCTTCCTCGTCCCGATGGATGAGGGTGAGCAGCATCTCCTCGCCAACCGCGCGGAGCCGATGGGTCATCGCGGTGCTCCAGCCCCGTTTTTTGCTGAACTCGGCCAGGAACGCATCGATCGTCGGATAGGCATCGACGTTCAATTTGGTTCGCATGCGGCGCCGTCGCGGTCTGGAGAGTTCAAGGAACAATGTCATGAGGATCGCGGCGAGCCCACCGGAGGTCATGCCATTCCCGAGCAGTTGTCCCCACCATGTGCTGAAGGCATCAGCGAAGATCAGTTGGTTCTGAAACCCGGTTCCAATCCAGAACGCGACCCCGGCCACCGCGCTCTTGCGGTAGTCGGCGCCATCCTCCAGGACCACCTTCATGCCGAGCACGAAAAGGATAGCCATCAGCACGAGGGTGTACGCTCCGACCACCGGCCCAGGAATCGCAAGGATGAGAGCCATGAACTTCGGTAGGAACGCCAGCACGACAAAGACAATCCCGATATACATCCCGATGGTCCGTGCGGCGGCCCCGGTAATCTCGGTAACCGAGGCGCTCGACGAGTAGGTCGTGTTCGGCACCGTCGCCGCGAGTCCGGAGAGCAGGTTGCCCACGCCGTCAGCCGCGACAGCACCCTGCACCGCTCGAAAGTCGACCGCCCGCGGCTTCCTCCATGAGACGCGCTGGATGGCAACGCTATCGCCGATGGTCTCGATGGCGCCAATCAGAGTCACAAAGACGAACGCCGGCAACAGGGACCAGAAATCCGCGCCGAAGTGGAGGTCGATCCCAGGCCAGGCGCCCGCCGGCAGCCCGATCCAGCGCGCTTCCACAACGCTCTGGACGTCGTAGAGGCCGAACGCCCCGGCGGCAACGCAGCCGGCCGCGATTCCGATAACCGGCGCCCAAAGACGCCAGACACCGGAAGCGCGGAGAGTGACCGCAACCGTGAAGAACAGGGTCGCGATTGCGCAGCCGGCCGCGGCCGCCTGTGACGTCCCTTCCGGCACATCTGTCAGCATGTCGAAGATGATCGGCATGATGGTCACCGGGATCAGCATGATCACCGTGCCTGCGACAGTGGGCGTGAGGATCCGGCGCAACAGTGACAGCCGCGCCGCGAGAGCAAACTGAAACAGTGCCGAAACGGCGACCAGTGTCGCGAGCAGCCCCGGCCCACCCTCCGTGAGCGCCGTTACGCAGACGGCGATGAAGGCGGCCGACGTGCCCATAAGCAGAATGTAGCCGGAGCCGACGCGTTTGATCCGTACCGCCTGGAGAACGGTCGTGATACCGCTGATCGCGAGCGCGGCGAATGGCGCCCATGACAGGTAAGCGTCGCTGCCGCCCGCTGCCCGGACCACGATGATCGGCGTGAGCACGATCCCCGCGATGGAGAGCATGGCGTGCTGGAACCCGAGTCCGAAGGCGACGCCGTGCGGAGGCCGCTCATTGGGCTCATAGCGAATGTCTTGAATGCCTTCAGATGGTTTCGATCTCATGATGTCGCCCGGGCCGGAGTCTGTACCTCGTCAGAACGAACTGGACAAATAGCATACTGCCGATCTCCGCTTTTTGGCGACACTCGAATCCGTCCTGCTCAGCGAGTTGAGTGGTTTTCGTTTCTCCAGGCTCCGTCACTATTTCCATGAACGACTCGGGTCGAACCACGGCGTTGCTTGGGCCGGGGCTCTAGGGAAAGTCTGAACAACCCCATTTCCGAGGGGGCGCGATTGGTCGCGGTTTGAAAATCCAGTTCGAGGACCTATCCGACCGACGAAGTGTTACGTGCCGCAACGGAGAAACGGTCCGAACCGCCAGGAAATCGCTTCGATTTGTCCGTTTCCCGCTCTCGGGCGATCCACGGGCGGACTTGTCCCGCGTTATCCGGTCGCGTAGCGGCCGGCGATGAGCAGATTCGAGAATCCGAGCAGCAGCGCGATGCGTTGCGTGTTCTTCGCCAACCCCCGGTAGCGCACCTTGCCGTACCCGAAGCGCCGCTTCACGTATAGGAACGGATGCTCCACCTTCGCCCGCACCGCCGCCTTGCGCTTCTCCGCCGCCGCCTCGGCGCCGTCCTTGTCGAGCAGGCGACGCTTGCCCGGCTTCATCGCCACCTGCCAGGCGACAGCGGAACCCTCGTTCTCCGGGCGCTTCTCCACGCCCTGGTAGCCCGCGTCTCCCCACGCCTCCGTCTCGTCGCCGCGCAGCAGCCCGCTCGCCTGCCCCACGTCCGCCGCGTTGGCGGACGTCGTCACCAAGCTGTGCGCCAGACCCGACTCGGCGTCCACCCCGATGTGCGCTTTCATCCCGAAGTACCACTGCTTGCCCTTCTTCGTCTGGTGCATCTCCGGATCCCGTTCGCCCTTGCGGTTCTTCGTCGACGACGGCGCGTCGATGATGCTCGCGTCCACGATCGTCCCCGTCTTCAACCGCTGCCCCAGCGACGCCAGATGCGCGTTGATCTCCTCGAACAACCCCGCCCCCAGACCGTGCGCCTCCAGCAGGTGGCGGAAGTTCAGGATCGTCGTCTCGTCCGGCAGCGGCCCGCTCAGCCGCAGACCGACAAAGCGGCGCACCGACTCCACCTCGTAGAGCAGATCCTCCATGCCGCGATCACTGAGGTTGTAGAACAACTGCACGCAGTGCACGCGCAGCATGACGCTGAGCCGATCGGGCCGACGACCACGGCCGGCCTTCGGATAAAACCGCTCGATCCGACTCTCCAGCCGTTCCCAAGGGATCAGCCCGTCCATCTTCTCGAGGAAGATCTCCCGCCGCGTCCGCCGCTTCTTCCAATCGTGCTCCAACTCCGCGAAAGTCGCCTGATGTTCCATGGCTTGCTGACAGCTCCTTGGTCGTTTCGCGAATTATCGCAGAATCGACTTGATCAGATCTTCCTTAGTGCGGCGGCCGAATGATCTGGTCGACTCCTTTTCGAAAGCCGTATTCCGGACCCAACTTCTCGTAGTCCACGCCGGTGAGAGAGTTCCAATCCCACACCACCCGCCCCTCCCGCAAGGTCAGTTCGCAGAACAGCCGTTGATTTCCATCGATAGCCCCGTTGCCGGCATCTCGAAAACGGAACTTGCCTCGCAGCATCCGGAACCCCGCGATGTCCGCGACGGCTCCCGGAGTGAGATGCCCGAGGTCTTCCCGTTGGATTTGCCGTGCTGGGTTCCACGTGGACGCCTTGATCACTTCACCTAAAGGCATCCCCATCGCGAGAAACTTCGACATCGTCGTCTGCATATCCATCATCGCGCCATTCACCGATCCCTGATGGATGTCGGTCGAAATGGAGTCCGGGTAGAAGCCCTGCTCGATAGCCGGCACCGCATTGCGGAACACAAAGCTGCCGCCGCCATGACCGACGTCGAACTTCACGCCGCGCTTGCGTGCCTGATACAGGTAGTCATACAGTTTGCCGTTCTCGTCCACCCATGGCACTGGGCCGCGGAACGCATGTGTCGGCATGTCGCCCGGTCGCAGCCGCTCCAGCACGAGTTCATAGAACGGTCGCTCCGGCAGGAAATAACCGAAATCCACCATCACCGGAATCCCAGCCAGAGTGCCCGCCTTGACCGCTTGATCGACCGACTCCCAATCCGGCTGGCGGTAATGCGCGCTCTTAACGCCCACAATCACGTCTTTGTGCTTCTTCGCCATCCGCGCCACTTCTTCAGGGTTGAAGTCCTTTTGTTCAGTGATGTCGGTGATCATTCCGAATCCGGCGATGTTAATATGTGCCAGCATCCGCGTCTTCAGTCGTTCCTTGTCAATCACGGTGTGACGAAAGAACTCGAAGTTCCGCCAACCGGAACTACCCGCGTCTACGGCTGTCGTGACACCTGTCGGTAGCGTGTTCGAGTCCGGCTGTACGCTGTTGTCGCCCGCCCATGCCCCCGGGATGTTTGTCGTCGAGAACATGTGAACGTGCAGATCGACCAATCCGGGGGTGATGTAGAGGTCAGTGACGTCAAGCGTCTGTTCTGCCTTCGACGCGTCAATGGATTCCGAAACAGCGGCGATGACGCCGCCCGAAATGGCGACGTCGCGGTGACCCGAGATCCCGTTCTTCGGGTCGATTACGTAGCCGCCTTGCAGCAGCAGGTCATATTCCCCTTGCTGAAACGAAAGTGCGAAGGCAAGACAGAAAACGAACATCGTGGGCAATCGAATCCATCCTGCCCAACGGGTGGAGAGTTTTTCGCGGTTCATCCCGGCCCCTCGCTTTTTCGGTGAACGCCTCATGCCGAACCAAGGCGGCGTCCCAAGACGATAAACGTGGGAGATTGATTGTCAGACCTTGGGCAGCACCCAAGGCGCCCGATACGTTCGGCCGAGATACTTGTTGGCTTCGGCCTCCTCGAATTGCTCCGTATTGGGGTCGAAGTGGAGCTTTTGATCGAGCCGCCATGCGATGTTGCCCAAGTGGACGATGCCCGAAGCCACGTGACCGATCTGTATATCGCAAGAGGGCGTATCGCCGTCGCGAATACACCTGAGAAAATCACGTTTGTGCTTGACGTCGTCTTCGGACTTGACTCCCGACCCTTCTTTCACCAGCTCGCCCTTGGTGCCGTACGCGCGCCAACCGCCGTTGCCGATGACGACATAGCCATTTTCGCCGTACACCGCCGCGCCTTCAGCGAAACCTTCGAGCGGCGGACGCGACCAAAGCCGCATTTCGTACATGAGAGTGGCGCCGGGGTAGTCCCAGTTCACGATGAGCGTGTCAGGCCACTGCTGCGCGTCGTCGAAGAAGTACTTGCCTCCACTGGCCGAGACAGCCGTCGGCCAGCCGGGCAGCTTCTTGCCTTGTGCTTCAAAGCCGGCCTCGAGCCCGCGGCGGGCATAGTCGATGCGATGGACACCGTCGTTGCCGAGGTCGCCGCATCCGTAGTCGAAGAACCAGCGCCAGTTGCTATGGAAACGCACCGGGTTGAAGGGACGCTTTGGCGCGGGCCCGAGCCACATGTTGTAGTCGACACCCTTCGGAACGGCTTCGTCGGGCGGATGGCCGAGGCTGCGTTGACGGGCGCTCTCCCAACCCTTGGCGTACATCACTTTACCCAAGGCGCCGGTGCGGATGTAGTCGCAGGCCTCCTCATAGTTGCTGCCGCTGCGTGATTGGATCCCGACCTGTACGACCTTGTTGTACTTCCGCGCGGCCTGCAACATGGCTTGGCCCTCGCGCATATTGTGCGAAGCGGGTTTCTCGACATAGACATGTTTGCCGGCTTGGCACGCAAGGATTGTCGGGATGGCGTGCCAATGCGTCGGTGTGCCCATCACAATGGCGTCGATCGATGGGTCGTCGAGTAGACGCCGGAAATCGGTCTCGATCGCCGGACGCTTACCCTGCAGGTCCTCGACCCTTTTCACGCGCTCTTCGAAGAGTCGGGTATCCACGTCACAGACCGTGGCAACCTCTACTTCGGGTAGCTCGGCGAACCCGTAAAGCAGTCTTCGGCCGCGGCCTCGTATGCCCATGCAGGCAACCCGAAAACGCTCGTTGGGACCGGCCTTTGCATGGCGTGTTCCGGAAACAGCCAATCCGGCCCCGACCAGCGCCGACGTGTGGAGGAAGGTGCGACGATTCATGGACATGATGGAAGACCCCTTTCGTCCGGCGAAGTGAGGAGCCGGTCTGGGGGTATTCTACCAGTGTCCCCGGGTTCGTGGGCGGCGCTGCCTGCCTTCATCGTGGCCGCTGCTAAAGCTCCAACACCCTCCCTGCCACTGGACATATGGTTTCCCCGATCCGGCGGTTGGAACCGGCGTCTTGCACTTCTTGCCACAAGATCAGACGGCCTCCCCTACGCCCCCCAGGCATGTCCTGTGAGTAATCTTGGGATGATACGATGACCTACGAAATAGCGCTGATGCAAAGACCCCAAGCCTTTCTTGAAGCATGAGCCCCTTTAGCTGCTCCGCGAAAACTTTCGCCCTCCTCGCCTGCCTGATCGTCGTGGAGTCGGGCTCTGCTCAGCCGCTCGCCAAAGACTCGAATTTCTTTGTCAACGAGCTTCTTCCCGTCCTCAATAACGCCCAGTGCCCACTGTGCCACAACGACAACGGCGTCGCGTCTCGCAGCCGCCTGCAATTCCCCGATGCCGCCGCGGACCGCGGTCGCCTAACGGCTTTCGGACTCTCGTTGCGCACGTTTGTCGATCTTGAGCAACCTGCCGGGTCCCGCTTGGTGCTCAAGCCGACACAGCGCATCGAACACACCGGCGGTCAACGGATCGCTCCTGGCAGTAAGGAGGAAGAAACCCTGCTCGCCTGGGTTCGCTTTCTGGCCGCACTCCCGAGTGACGAAGGCCGACCTGCCACGGCGGAACAAAAAACGCACGGCGGGATCCGACGGCTCACTCATAGCCAATACAACAACACCGTCCACGATTTGCTGGGCGACCAAACACATCCGGCCGACCAGTTTCCCCAGGAAGACTATATCCACGGCTACCGGAATCAGATTGAAGGCCAGGGCATCTCGCCGCTCCTGGCCGAAGTCTACAGTCAGGCAGCCGAGAAGCTTGCCCGAAACGCTTTTCGCGGCGGAGATCATCAACGCCTCATTCCGTGTGAGCCGACCTCGGCGACTGACGAGTCCTGCCGGAACGCCTTCATCCGCTCGTTCGGCCGCAAAGCCTTCCGCTGCCTGCTCACGAACGAGGAAGCCCGAACCTACGCCGAACTCTTCCGCCTCGGCGCCAACAGCCGAAATCAGTTCATCGAAGGAGCCCGGATGGTGGTCGAGGCCATGCTTCAGTCGCCGAGCTTCCTGTTCTATGCCGAGCCGCAGCCTCCGCCTGAGCTTCGCCCGTATCAAACCGCCGCTTTGCTCTCGTACTTCCTATGGGACACGAAGCCCGACACGGCTCTGTTACAAGCGGCTGAAGACGGACAGCTCGACACCGACGACGGTATTCGCACTCAAGTGCTCCGCATGCTCGATGACCCTCGAGCCCGGCGGGCGCTCGGTCAGTTTCTTGCCCAGTGGCTCCGCTTCGACCGCGTGGAAACCGCCGTCCGCGACCGCCGCATCTATCCCGTGTTCAGCGCGGAGTTGGTCGATTCGATGCTCGAAGAGACCCGCCGGCTTTTCAATCATCTGGTTTGGGAGAACGGCAACTTCACGGAGTTCTTCAGTGCGGACTACGGTTTCCTGAATACCTCGATGGCGAGTCTCTACGGCTTCGGATCGCCGAAGGAGGAGTTCCAGCGCACTCCTTTCCCACCCGACTCAGGACGGGCGGGCATTCTGGGACAAGCAACTTTTCTCACAGTCACCAGCAAACCCGCGGACACCTCACCGACCGAGCGTGGACTCTTCGTGCGCGAGCACTTTCTTTGCCAGACCGTGCCGCCGCCGCCCCCTGGTACCGATACCACATTGCCTGCCCTGAGCGACGACAGCCCCATGACGAATCGCGAGCGCCTGCGGATCCACTTGTCGAATCCCGCGTGCGCCGGCTGTCATCGCCTCGTGGACAACGTCGGTTTCGGTTTCGAACATTACGATGCGATTGGCCGTTTCCGCGAGCATCAGACAGTGACGATCTTCCCGACACAAGACGAACTGCGCCGCAAGGTCAAGACCAAGCCGTCGGAGTATGCCTTGCCGATTGACACGGCAGGGTTCATCCATGGACTTGCCGGCTCGGCATTCTCCTCGCCCGCCGAACTCGGGCGCTACCTTGCAAGCGACCCAGTTTGCCAGAAGTGTATCGTCAAGCAACTCTTCCGCTACGCTGTGGGGCGACCTGAGACGGACGCGGACCAACCATCCATTGCGTTCGCCTTCAAGCGCTTCCGAGACTCACGTTTTCAGTTCCGAGAGCTTATACTGGCGATAGTAACGTCTGAATCTTTCCTAGGAGCGCGCCAATCGTGACAGCACTTTCGAGACGCTCTTTTTTGCGCGGCATCGGATTGGTGGGCGCTGCGGTCCGCGTCGGTCTTCCTGCGCTCGACGCGATGTTCAACGAGAGCGGCACTGCCTATGCCGCCGGCCGCTTGGCGGGACAGGCCATCGAGCCGCGCTTTGTCTTCTGGTTCAACGGCAACGGCATCCCGGAGAAGTACTGGATTCCCCAAGAGACGGGACTGGATTTCACGTTCACTCCCTGTCTGCAACCGCTTGCGGCCTTTCGAAAAGATATCCACATCGTCACCGGTCTGGACAGTCCTGCGGCGCGATTGCCCGGACCCGGCAACAGCCACTACCCTTCGATGAGCGCCCTGCTCTCGGGCCGCGTCTTCACGGGACGAGGAGCTGGCGGACCCTCGATCGACCAGGTGATCGCACAGAGGATCGGAAACGAAACCCGCTTCCGCTCGCTGCAGATCGGGGTATCGCAGGAATCCTTCGGCGAAAGCATCCAGCGGAACATGAGTTGGGCCGACCGCGACCGGCCGCTGCCCCCCGAGATGATCCCGCATCGGCTCTTCGACCGTGTCTTCGGCTCGAAGAAAGAGCACTGGATTAAGCGCCAGAAGAGCATTCTCGACGCAGTGAGGGAGGATGCGCAGGCGCTCCATGACCGTCTGGGATCCGGCGACAAGTCCCGCTTGGATGAGTATCTGACTTCTATCAGGGACTTGGAAAGATCCATCGCCAGTCTGCCTCCCGAGTACCAGTGGGTTGTCGAGCGCCCGGCTGAGGGCGGCGACCTGCGCGATTGGCCCCGCATCGCCAAGCTCCAGAGCGACCTGCTCGTTCACGCTCTGGCATCCGGTCAGACGCGGGTCGCATCCTACATGTTGACGAAGTGCCAAGGCCTTTCGCGCTTTCCCTGGCTCGGCTACACCGCCCAACGGCACCACGAGTACACGCACGGCCAAGTGGAAACGCCGCGCGGCATGCGAATCCTGAGGGATATCTGCCGCTGGCACGTCGAGGAGTTCGCCTACCTTGTGGCCAAGCTCAAGGCGATGCCCGAGGGTGACGGCAGCCTGCTCGATAACACCTTGCTCCTCTTCGTGCACGAGCATGCCGAGGCGAACGCCCACAAGAACAATGGGTTGGCGATGATCGTCGCCGGACACGCCGGGGGCGTCAAAACGGGCCTCCACACCCGCACTACGGGGACGAACGGTGATCTTTACCTCACCATCGCGGATGAAGTCTTGCGGACTCCGGTCAAAGTGTTCCCGACAGCCAGCCAAAAGCTCTCGTGGCTGGTGTGAGTTTGACGGCGCCTCCCTGCTTGGGGGTAGCGGGTTCATCACTGCAACAGACCTGCTGGTATTTCCCCTAACAGAAGTACCTCAGGACGATTCTCTGATCGCGGCCTCTTCCCCGGCATGAGACTTGAGGGAGTAGAGGTGCGTACAACTCGCTTTGCGCCTGTGCTCTCGTAAGGGGTCTGGACCCGTGAACACTCCAGTCAAGGCTCCAGCAGATCTTCGGCCGCAAGTCTCCGCTCATTAAGCGCTACGGATGACGGAGCGACCCCCGCATGAAACCTCCTCCACCTCGGTTTGAGCCGCTCCCGTAGCGGTTTGACAATCCCCTGACGCTGCTCTAGCATCAAGAAAACCCGCCATGCTGCACCGATCGCAGTGCTGTTGTAACGAGCCGGCCTCGCGTCGGCTTCCCTGATTCGAGCTAGGACTTCCGCACCCCGCGAACCGCACCCGGAGACTGAACCCGGTGACGCGGTCACCGCTAACTCCAACCGTGAAGGCTACTTGCGTGTAAGGGAGGGTCTGATGTTCCAGATGATCCAAGAGCAATTTGAGGCGGTGTTTCGACAAGACCCGGCGGCTCGCAGCAGGCTGGAGGTCCTGCTCTGTTACCCCGGTGTTCACGCCATCTTGATCCACCGAGTGGCGCATTGGCTTTACCGGCGGCGCCTTTTCGTCGTCGCTCGGCTGCTCTCTCACCTCTCTCGTTCTCTGACCGGGATCGAGATCCACCCCGGGGCGACGATCGGACGGCGGTTCTTCATCGACCACGGCATGGGGGTCGTTATCGGCGAAACCACCGTGATCGGCGATGACGTGCTGCTCTATCAGGGTGTCACGCTCGGGGGCACGGGACATGAGAAAGCCAAGCGTCATCCAACGCTCGGCAACCACGTGGTCATTGGCGCAGGCGCCAAAGTGCTGGGCGATATTGCGATCGGAGATTGGGTGCGCGTTGGGGCCGGGTCGGTCGTGGTCAAACCGGTCGAAGCCCACTCGACGGTTGTCGGTATCCCCGGGCGTGTCGTCGCGATCCGCGGGATCGCGGTTCAAGACGAGGAACAGGAACTGCTGGAGCACGGGCATCTGCCCGATCCTGTCGGCCAGATGATAGCAGCACTCAACGAGCGCGTGACCCAACTCGAGTCCGAACAGAGAGAGCGCGAGAGCAAGCCCCTTGACCCATTGGCTCGCATGTCGAGTGGCTGACAAAGAATCTGTGATTCCAGTGCTTTGAGAAAGCCGTTGAGCTGCAATCTGTACGCGAACGGCACCATGTGTCCGTCGTAGTTCCCACCAGCAGCATCCTCCCGGGTCGTCCTTACGTCGGTCTGATTCCCGGAAAATCTCCGTCACGCGACACTTGTTCTCAGATTTGATGACGTCGGAGAGCGCAGGAGAAATTGATACGACTTGCGCTTTCGGACCTCTGCTTCGTTTCCGAGCGCCGATGCGGCTATCCCAACGCTGCATTTTGCGCCCGAAAAGAGCTGCGCTCGCCGACTCTTTCTGGATGATGCGGCAAGAATCGAGAAAGCCAAAGACTGTTGCTTCACCCCCACCAACTCTCTCCCGCAGCCAAGTGGGCCTTGACGACGTCGGGGTCGAGCTCGATGCCCAGGCCGGGTTTATCGGGCACGGTGACGAAGCCGTCTTGGCAGAGGGGCTGGTCGTGGATGATGACGTCGTCCATCCAGGTGCGGTCGAAGAAGACGGTTTCGCAGGCGAAGTAGTCACGGATGGTGGAGGCCCAGTGGATGGTCGCCATGCCGTTCACGATGCTGCCCGTATTGTGGTTGGCGACGGGCAGGAAGTAGAGGTCGGCGAGATCGGCCATGCGCTTGTTTTCGAGGAAGCCGCCCGAGTTGCGCAGGTCGGGGTGGATGATGTCGACCGCGGCGTTGACGATGAACGGCAGCGCCTCGGCGCGGCGCATCCAATTCTCGCCGGTGCAGATGGGGACCGGCGACATGTTCGCCAGTCGCTTCCAGCTCTCGGAGTAGGCGACCGGCAAGGGATCTTCGAGGAACCGCGGCTTGACGTCGGTGAGGGCTTCGGCGAACTCGATGGCGCTGCGCAGGTCGAATTCCCAATGGCAGCCGATCAGGATGTCGTGCTCGAAGCCGAGCGCTTCCCGGCAGTTCTCATAGCCTTGGCGGATACGGCGGACCTCGTCGGTCGACAGCATCCGGTTCGACGGGTCGCGGCCGGGGTCGTCGCCGGGCCGGTTCCGCAACGGGCCGAACTTGTGCATGGTGATGCCGTTGGGAGCCTCCTTCACCTGCTGCGCCCAGTCGCGCAATACGGCCTTGTCGAAGAAGCTGCGCGGGGTGGAGTGGTCGTACAGGCGGACCTTGTCGCGGAACTTGCCGCCGAGCAGGACGTGCGTCGGGATATCGAGCAGCTTGCCGGCCAAGTCCCACAGCGCCATCTCGATGCCGCTCATCGCCCGCTGCTGGGCATGAGCGCTGCCGTCGGTGTAGCGGTAGCCGGTGTAAAGCCGGTCGATTTGAAGTGGGTTTTTCCCGATGAAGGTCTCCTTTACGCCTTGGATCTCCTCGCGGATGCCGAGGCCGGGCGAGCCGTACGCTTCGGCCATCCCGGAGACATCGGCATCGGTGTCGATCCTGACCAGCGTGTAGCTACGCGGGCCTTGGAGCATCATCGTCTTGATGTCGGTGATTTTGACCTTGTTGTAGTGGGCGGCGCCGAGTTGGTGAAAGTTGGCGAGCCATGCGGGGACGGCCGCGCCGGCAACCGCAGAAAGGAAGGAACGTCGGGAGTATTTTTTCATAGTCAGATCACTCGGCCCGCAACAACCCTGCGGGCCCGTCTCCGGCGCCATTATAGTTGAACGCGAGTCCTTCCAAGGGCTTAACAGCCCGTGGTGAACGACACGCGGGCGGCATTATGCGCCCGGAGGCCGATTGCGTAACGCGTGGTCGCTCCAGGAGAACGCGACGCCGCACTCTCCGCGCCACCGGCCGGCAGCGGCGCCGACCGCTTGAGGAGACGGACATGGACAGTCGTCAGCTTTGTCGTTCGTCGGGGCAGATCGACCTGGACCGCCGTCCTGCTCACTCCGCGCCGAGCGGCCACAGAAGCCCGCCGCGCCTTCCGTGGGACTTTCACACGGGCTGCTAAGCTCAGATGTTCGGAAGGGCCTCTCGGCACGCGGCGCCTGCTTTGTGACTCCCACACCAGCAATCAATAATCCCCGGCTTGACCACATCGGCATCGCCGTCGAATCAATTGAAGCGGTGCTACCGCTTTATTGCGACGAATTGGAGTGCGAGGCAAGCGAGCCGATCGAGGCGCCGGCGGAGCAGGTGCGCGTAGTGATGGTGTCGACAGGTGAGTCTCGCGTTGAGCTTCTGGAGGCAACGAGCGCGGATTCACCGATTGCGCGCTTCATCAGAAAGCGAGGGCAGGGGATTCATCACGTCGCGATGAAGGTCAGCGATTTGGATGGAGTGGTGGAGCGGCTGAAGAAGTCCGGAAGAAGGCTCGTTACCGAAGCCGTTCAACGCGGCGGCGCCGGCGATTACCGTTACGTTTTTGTTCACCCCAAGTCGGCGGGCGGCGTGTTGCTGGAGTTGATCGAAGAGTAGAGGCGCGGCGTCTCAGACTTCGGGTTCCTGATCGAGATTGCGGACGGCCTGCTCCAGGTGCTGCGCCGCCTGCTCGATGGATTCGCCTTCTCGATACGCGACGGGCGATCCGAATCGGACGGTGACTCTGCCCGGCTTCGGCCACTTGTCGTGAATGGATAGCACCTCAAAGGTTCCTGTTATCCGGATGGGTAGTATCGGCGCCTTCATCTGTTGCGCCATCAACCCGATGCCGGGTTTGAAGGGGGCCATCTCGCCGTCGGGCGAGCGCCAGCCCTCGGGAAAGACCAGCGGGCAGTATCCTTGGCCAAGCAGTTCGCCGGTGTAGCGTAGCGCCCGCCGCGTGCCGCCCATTTTTTGCGGCAGTGGATAGGCGTTGAAGAGCCCGACGGCCAGATACAACTGTAGACCCATCTTCCAGCGCTCCTGCCATGATTCGCCTTGCGGATTGAAGTAGGCGCGAAACCAGTCCTGGGACATGGCTGGGGCGAGGAGCTTTTTCCAACGGTATGGCAGCGCGGCGACGATGCAGGCGGTGTCGAAGTGGCTGAGGTGGTTGGCGACGAAGATGAGCGGTGGTTTCGCCTTGTCAAGATTTGCCGCTCCTTCGACGCTCAGGTGAATCATCTGACGCATCAGCGGCATCAGTAGGCAGTCGACCGTGGCCCTCCGGCCCCACCGTACAGGAAATGACCGTGACCAGCGGGGAGTGAAGGTGCGTGACTCGACGGTCTCATACTTCGCCCGTGGCTTTTGAGCTGCCGCCGGCGCATCAACTCCAACGGCTGACGACTGCACGGGCCGTGCGGCTCGCGCTTCGCCGATGGCTGCTTCGATTTCGGCAACGGTGCGCAGTGCGGCGAACTCGTTTTCGCCCAATGCTATCCCCAACTCCGACTCCAGCCGGGCCAGCAACTCCATGCGCTGCAAGGAGGTGAGCGCAAGGTCCTCCTCAAGGCGGGTGTGCGGCTGGAGATCCGACGGATCGCGGCCGGTCAGATCCGTCAGGGCGCCGCGGATCCCGGCGGTTCGAGCCGCAGGCGAGTCCGTTGCGGCTTCCGCGATGCGCTGCGCAATTTCATGCCTCTTGACCTTCTGCGTAGAGGCTGTTCGGGGAAAGTCGTCCTCGGGCCAAGCCGACCAGCTTTGCATACGCTGATGCGGTTCCAGCCGTTGGTTGGCCCGCGCAACGATCGTGGCGAGGTCAGCATTTTGATCGGCAATGAGCACCGCGTGAATCCGCTCCTCGCCGTTCTTGGCCAGTCCGATGACGATGCTTTCACGCACTTGAGAGTCGGCGTTCAAAACAGCCTCGACGTCACTCGGAAAAACGTTCAGCCCTTCGGAGGTGACAATCATGTCCTTCTTGCGGCCGCGGTAGTAGAGCCGGCCGTCATCGTCCACCGCACCGATATCTCCGGTGTGAAGCCAACCTTGTTTCACCCGACTGGAAGGAGTCTCGTCCGACCCGTAGTAGTCGCTTGCCACGCTGGCGCCGCTGACGAGAATCTCGCCGTCAGGAGCCAGTTTCACGTGCTGCCCTTCGATCGGCTTACCGATGGAGCCCGCTCGTGCTTTGAGCGGATGGTTGATCGCAACAACCGGGCTGCTCTCCGTCAAGCCGTAACCTTGAACAACTACCCAGCCTAGACGCCGCCAGAACTGCTCCAGGTCTGTCTCCAGGGGCGCCCCGCCGCAAACGAAGCACCAAAACTTCAAGCCGAATTCGCGGTGGACAGCACGGTATCGCCACCAGGTCTCAGCGGCCCCGGCCCATTGCCGGAAGCGCGACGCCGTGGGATCGAGTCCGAATTTCCGCACCAGATGGCTGCGGAGGTTCTGTAGCAAGCGCGGAACGGCTATGAGTACGGAAACCCGCTCGCGACGGATGGTCCCGATGATCGACTCCGCCCGGTACTCATCGTTGAGCACAACCGCGCCTTGGAACAGTACCGGGAAATACAAGCCTGCTGCCTGACCGAACATATGGCTCAGCGGCAGCATATTCATCAGTCGAATGGGTTGGAACGGCCGCGCGAAGCTCCGGTATCGCCGGGTTTCGGCAGCGATGGGAGTCAGGTTGGCGCAGATGTTACGGTGCCGGTGAACCACTCCTTTCGGCGTGCCTGTCGTACCCGACGTATAGACGATCTCGACGACATCGTCCTCGGCAACCTCAGCCGCGTCAATGGATTCGCTCGAAGGCAGTCCCGCCACATCCTGAAACGAAAGCGAAGGTATCGGAAGCTCCATTTCCGAACCAGCCTGTCGCACATCGTTGCCATCGCCGACAACCGCAAGCCGTGCTTCCACTTGCCTCTGCACACGGAGAACGAAGTCCGGCGTCGAATGGAAGTCAAGCGGAACCACTTCGACACCGCGGGCGACACAGCCCCAGAACACGGTCACCCACTCCGGCCGGTTCGCTCCCCAAAGCAACAGGCGCTGCCCTTTGCCGATGCCGGCTTTTTTCAGATAATCGGCGAAGGCCGCGATCCGCCCGTCCAACTCGGCGTAGCTGTATCGCCAGGTCCGATAGCCGTTGTGGTACCGGAGGGCTTCCCGCTCACCGAGTTTGGAGAACTCACCAAGCAGCTCGATCAGAGTCCGCATCCGCCGCTCTGGCGAAGCTTCCGCCTCGCCTACTCCCTATTCAAGCACTCGGAATGCCCGCGCAGCGGGTTTGCGCTGTACTAGAACCACCGCCGCGCCCCGAGCCGATATCGCCGAAACCTGCCCGCATGATGTTCGCCCACGCCGCTCGGTGCCCATACGCCACCCTGGGGCGCGCGGAGAACACGCCCCTGCCCTGAGGTGCTCGAGCTGCTCACGGTCTTCCTCGACGACCTCGAGAAGCGCGACGAACCCAAGCCCCCCAGACACTCGGTGGACGAATTCGTCTCCAAGTTCCTTGAACGTCATGCCTGACCGTAGAAGCCCACAACCCTGGAAACAAACGAGTAGGCCATCCACAAATACATCCTGTCGGTCTTCGGCGATTTGACCGTCAATGCCGTCACCCGCGAGCAGGTGCAGGCCTGGTTCGCCTCGATGGCCGCATGAAAGGCATCGACATGGTGGCCGTCGCCAAGCTGTTGATCCACGTTCCGGTCAAGACCACCGAGCGCTACATCTATCTTTCCTGGCATTCCGTATCTGAAACCGCTGATCGGGTTTCAGGGCTTATCCATGCGGTGCTGACCGGCTGCCAGCTCAAGGTGAAGTGCTCAACCTGGGTTGGCGGGACACTAGGCCAGAAGCAATCCACCTGGCCGACGGTAAGACCGGCTCACGAACTGTAGGCTGTTCGTTCCACGCTCTACACCCAGCGGCGCCCTCCAATCCTCGGTCGGCCTTGAGTAGGTGGATCCATCTTAGAGATGTAGCGAAAGCCAGGCTTGTCTGGATCAGATGCTCCAAAACACACTGCCATTCGAGCGACTTCTGCTTCCGTGCTCAAGTTAAACCTGGGTCGGTATTTATCCACCATCTGGACAGCTTCGCGGGTCCGTCGATCGAAGCCACGATCCTCAAGGGCTTTGGCCACGGCCTGCTTTAATTGCTTCTTTAGTCCTGGCACCAGCCCTGACCCCCCGGTCGCGACGACATGTAGCTTCATGGGAAGAGGCAGCCAACGCTGGTCTGGAACACCTCGTACATACTGAGCAACATGGTCGCAGATATGACGAATCCACAGGTCAACAAACGGGAGGTTATGCTAAGCTCTCTGCGAAACCTTTTGCGCCTCGGCCTCGGCCCGTGTAATAGGGTTGTTCTTCGCCCGGTGATGTTTCATTAGCTCCTCAGTGAGCGCATTGCCGGCCTCGGCGAAAGTAGATGCGGGACGGAAGTAATAGAACGCTGGGGCTGCCGTCTGCACGTTGCTCGTCTTTAGCATGTACCCGACATCAGTTGAGCCTGCACCTACGTCGATCACCAGGAGTTTGGCCAGACCCGATATTCCCGGATCGTTCTGTAGCCCCATACCGCGCAGATATGGAAGTCCAGCGGCACCAGATTCGACTATGAACTTCCATTCCGGTGCACCTTCTGAGCTCCTAAATGAAGTTGTGTTCATGTCCTGGATCGTGAGCGCTTGCAGTGAGATGTTCTTAGTGGCGGCCCGAGCTTTGTCCACCATTGCCTTGAGAATGGCAATTGAGAATGGCTTTCCAGGTGCTGGCAGTGCCTCAAGGCGTTCTCTAGTAACTATGGTCACGGCAACGGAAACAGCTTCGCAGAAGCTCCGTGCTGCTGCTGTTGCCTTGCGGTCATCCTCAGCCAGCCAATTAGGAAATGAAAACCCCAGTTCAACTGTGCGGAAATCAACACCGCGATGCTCCTTGTGGAGCATCCTTCTGCTCGCGGTCAACAGACACATAATCGAGAAGACCACGGCTTGTCCTAGAGATGTTCCGGTATCGAGCCTATCATCTGTACTCCAAAACGGAAACCGCAAACTCTGTGAGATCAGGTCGCTTTTTAGGTGTTGTACTAGATTCTCTTGGCTGTGCTGCTCTGTGGGATGGAATACAAGTTGATCATTCTCATGCAGCAAGTCGGAACTGAATAGCGCAGGTGCGTAATCCTTAGGCGGAACGGTCAAGCAAATCTTCGATGAGTGTGTGCCCCAGTCAATGCCAATGTGACATTTTATAGACATTTTATCTCCTGGTAGTCGCCCGCACTAACGATTTAATAACAACTCCGACATCATCGGGTTTTAGTGACTCGACGAGCGGGCGTATGACTTCCACACGGGATGAGGGCGAGTCATCGAAACTAAATTCATGCCAGGTCGGGTCGTAGTCTTGGATTTCGCCCACGAAGTCTCGGAGCCGTAGATGAAAGAAGTCCTCGAAGACTGACTTGAGTTCCTCGTAGGCTTCTTGGGCATGAGGCCCTTCGGTTCGCGCGAAGTACGCCTTCAGCAAAGCACTAGCTAGTTGAACGGTAGCTGGAGACCAGCCACTGCCTGCCGCAGTTCGCACTGAGATCAACTGCGGGCCATCGTCAGCTCCAACAGCGTAAGTCAAGATCTTGGTGATGGCTGGGTCAAGCTTGGCTCGCTCATTGAAAAGCTGCTCAAAAACTTGTTGCGTCTCCGTTTCGTTAAAAGGAAGATCCTGCAGGGCTTGAAGAAGATTGTCAAACTCGTCTATCTCCGTCCGCTTGGCTGCTATTTCGAGTTGGCGAATCGCAAGGGAGCGAACTAATGATAGTTGCGCAGCCAGCGGGGGGGATTCGCTGCATATACTAGTTAGTCGGAGTTCTTGCCGATGCTCAGCAGCAGTTAGCGAACGCAAACATGCCGCCAGATTGTCTGGCGTCGGGAATTGCATTGCCCACCGACAGCAAGAACCAAGTAAAGCTACGAGGAGATCAGAGAGAGCTTGAATCTGCTTAGATGTATGCCGTTGCTTCGAAGGACGTCGGTTCAGGATTGCTTCAGCCAGCCTCAGGAACTCTTTCACGCTACTCGTGCTTGGTCGCGGTGTTTTGCTGTTGCGATCCCATTGAGACGAGATTTTGACCATGCGCGCAGTGATGGCGCGGAGATTGACTTTTTCCTCCCGCTTGAACAGGCTACGGACAGCTTCAAAAAAAGTACCTGCTTCAACTACTCGCTCTACTGTGGTGAGTTTAGAAAAAAACTTCCACGAATCCTGAAACGTCAGTGTTCGACTGATAACAGCCGCATGCAGGCACTCGTCTGCTGGTCTTGTGCCGCTTATAAGCGCCGCCCGCAATCGAAGCTCAGGAGCTGCCGTGCTCTCTACCGCCCTGCGAAGTTCGTCTTTTTTTTGCTTGTCCTTGACTCGGGCCAGTGGTTCCCCAGGATCTCCGAGCAAAGTGTTGATTTCATCATTCATAAAATCCTTTGAGCGGCCCAAGGCGATGTTAGTGCCTCTGGCAGCAGCTAGCGACCGCTATATCGGGTTGAGCATTTTGAGGCGACAGCACGGTTAAAGACATAGTCTCTTCTGTCATGACTAGCCAGCGCTTCCGCTAAATGACCCATTGTAAGGTTATATCAAAAGTCACCGTTGGACGATGCGGATACCAGCGCCTTGCCGTGGTAGAGAACGGCGCACTTGCCCTGGTAGCAGGGCTCCGGTGGACCGGATTGCATCGGCGGCGCGTCGAGCGCTTCTTTAGGACACCACACTTCCGCCCAGTACGAGCGAGACGGTATCGCCTTTCCGGCGTCCTTGGAACCGTGCCATACCTTCGACTTTCCTGGCGCGGAGTTTGGTCGAACCGATTCGAGAGAACCGATGCAAGTTGGGTAACTTCGTCTGAGAATCGCGGAATGGCTTGCAGCGGTGGATAGGGATGTCCTCTAGCTGTCCGGGCGAGACGGGAGTTGGGATGACGGAACCGTCCGGCCCTCGGTAACGGCTACGGCGTCACGTCATTCGGCTCCATCTCGGATTCCCAGGCATGGAGATCCGATAGCAGCCGCCCGGCCAACTCCGGTCGTGAAGCAGAGAGATTTGAACTCTCGCCGATATCGTCCGCCAAGTTGTAGAGCTCCGGAGCGTCCTCGCCGACGGCAACCAGCTTCCACGGCCCCTGCCGGACCGCTCTGCGATCCCTCATGCGCCAGAAGAGCGTTCGATCCGGAACCGATTCGCCCTCAAGCAGCAGCCGCGTCAGGCTCACGCCATCCAGCTTCAGATCGGTCGGCTCTCCCAGTCCTGACAATTCCAGGAACGTGGGGAACAGGTCGAATGACGCGGTGAGATCGTCCGTGACTCCGGGCTTGATCCGGCCCGGCCACCACGCAATCGCCGGCACGCGTATGCCGCCTTCGTAAACCTCGGTCTTCTGGCCTCGCAGCGGCCCGTTGCTCGAAATGTTGTGATACCCGCCCTCGTAGGTGAGATATCCGCCGTTGTCCGACGTAAAAACGATCAACGTGTTTTCCGCCAGCCCGTTGGTCCTGATGGCCTCGACGATCCGCCCGACGCTGCCGTCGACGGCTTCGACCATCTCCTTGACCTTGCCGCTAGGGTCCTTGTCTTCCTCAAAATAGCCGAGCTTGGTCAGATTGTGATAGTCTTCGCCCTCAATCCGATACCCTTCATCACCGGGACCTTGCCAGGGAAAGTGGATCGCCAAGTGCGGCACGTAAAGGAAAAACGGCCGGTCTTTGTTGTGCTCGATGAACGCGACGCTGTGATCCGTTATTAGATCGACGCTATAGCCCTTCTCCATCTCGATCCGGTCGTTGTGCCACCAATCCTTGCGGCCCGAGCGATCGATGTGCGAGTGGTGATCGCCGTCTCCGCTCCCGAGTCCCCAAAACTCTTCGAACCCGTGAGAGGTCGGAAGGTACGGGGGGAAGCGCCCGAGATGCCATTTCCCGAATGCCCCGGAAACGTAACCGGCCTCGCCCAGCGCTTCAGCGATGGTCACCTGGTCCGGCGGCAGCCCCTTATCGTCCGCACCAAGCGGACTCTCGAACTCGCGCCCGAGCCGGTTCTGGTAGCGCCCCGTCAACAGTGCCGCACGCGTCGGCGTACACATCGGCCCATTCGAATGAAAATCGGTGAAGCGCAAACCTTCGCGGGCGAGCTGATCGATATGCGGCGTTAGGTTGCGCGTGCTGCCGTACGAGCCGGTGTCGCCGTAACCCAAGTCGTCGACGAGAATGACGATGAAGTTCGGGGGCAGCTCTGCATCGGGCTTGGTAGCGCAGCCCGTTAGCGCAGCAACGGCGGATGCCGCAAGAACGAGTGCAGGACAATGCCTGTTCATTGCCGACATACCATAGCACTCCAGTCTTGCCGAAGTCGTGAGATCCGGGATGCTGTCCCGCCCGTCCGACGACACAAAAGCCCGGCCGTTGACATCGTCAACGGCCGGGCTTGCAAGTAGAAAAACAGAGCTGCCGGCTGGAACGACTAGATGTCGAAGTACAGCGCGAACTCATACGGGTGAGGCCGCTGGCGCATCTCGTCGACCTCCGCCGTCCGCTTGTAGTCGATATAGGTCTCGACCAAGTCTTCAGTAAAGACATCGTTCTGCGTCATAAAATCATGGTCATTTTCGAGCGCTTCGAGGGCGCCCTCGAGAGAAGCCGGGAGCGACGGCACGGCGGACAGTTCCTCCGGCGTCAGATCGTAGATATCCTTGTCGAGCGATTCGCCCGGATCAATCTTGTTCTTCACACCGTCCAGGCCGGCCATCAGCATGGCGGCGAAGGCCAGATATGGGTTGCAAGATGGGTCCGGGGACCGGAACTCGATGCGCTTTGCCTTCGGGTTGGCGGAGTACATCGGAATACGCACCGCGGCTGATCGGTTGCGCCGCGAGTAAGCCAGGTTGACCGGAGCCTCGAAACCCGGGACGAGCCGCTTGTAGCTGTTCGTCGTCGGGTTGGTGATCGCGACCAGGGACGGCGCGTGCTTCAGGATGCCGCCGATGTAGTGCAGGGCGGTCTCGCTAAGGCCCGCATACTGGTCTCCAGCGAAGAGAGGTAGGCCGCCTTTCCAGATGCTCTGGTGGACATGCATGCCGCTGCCGTTGTCATTCCAGAGCGGCTTCGGCATGAAGGTCACGGTGTGGCCGTGCTGGAACGCCACGTTCCGCGTGACCCATTTGTAGATCATCATGTTGTCGGCGGAGATAACGAGTGGGGCGAACTTCTGGTCGATCTCGGCCTGGCCGCCAGTCGCGACTTCATGGTGATGGCACTCGATCACCAGCCCGCAGCGTTCCATGACCTGCGTCATCTCGGAGCGAATGTCCTGGTGATGATCCGTCGGCGGAACGGGGAAATAACCCTCTTTGTAGCGCGGACGGTAGCCGAGGTTGTTGTCCTCGCGGCCCGAGTTCCAGCGGCCTTCCTCCGCGTCGATGTGGTAGAAGCCGTAGTTGTAGGATTGATCGAATCGGACGTTGTCGAAAATGAAAAACTCCGCTTCGGCGCCGAAATAGGCAACATCACCTGCACCCAGGAACTGCAAGTAATTCTCGGCTTTCTTGGCAATCCAGCGAGGGTCGCGTTCGTAGTGCTGTTTCGTGATGGGATCGACAATGTCGGCGATCAGTACGAGCGTCGGCACCGCGGTGAACGGGTCCATCAGGGCCGTGTTGGGATCCGGCACGATCAGCATGTCGCTTTCGCTGATCGCCTGCCAGCCGCGGATACTCGATCCGTCAAAGCCGAAACCGTCTTCGAAAGTGGCCTCTTCGAGTTGCTCGATCGGGTACGTGACGTGCTGCCACAATCCGGGCAAATCCGCAAAACGGACATCAACCATCTTCGCGTCATTTTCCTGCGCGAAACGCAGAACTTCCGCTGGGGTTCGATTCGTACTCATCACTCCTCCAGGATGCTATTTCAGGTGGGAAACCGCAAAGTCCAACATCGTAGCATAGGCTCAGCGCACAAGCCGCCTCGAATCAGCTGAATAAGAAGTTTTAATCGAGACGGCGCCCAGCGGAATCAAACCGCCCTCGCGCGGCCAAACACAGGCGTGCGGCCTACTTTGAACATGCGCCGCAACCCTTCGTTGTTGGTGGCACGGACAGCGCCAAACAGCCGGTTGATCGGCCAACTGCATCGCCGCCATCACTAGGCAGAGTGCCGCAAGTTCCGAGACGGATCAGATCGCAGTTGCCGGCTGGGCTCGACGTTCATCGGACCCGGCAGGGCGATCAATTGCAAGAGAATAAATGCCAGGAGGGGTATATTGATTTTTCTGTTTGTAGTTTCCGGGATGCTAGCGAGTAGGGGATTGCTTGGCGGGGCATGCCTTTCGGCCCTTCCGGGCCGCGGACGCGGCATGCAGCGCCACCACCTTTTCGGATAGGAGTACTGGGGTTAGCGGGCAGCCTGCTCTTGCGGCAGGAAGTCGGTCATGACCCAGATTTCCGATTGCTGCTGGCCGGCGCTAAAGGCGATGCGGCGCCCTTGCGGGTCAAGCCGGAAACGGCCGTTGTGGTCGATCTGGATTGGCAAGCGTTGGGGGGCGCCTCCCGTTGCAGCAATCTTCCAGATCGAAGGCGTCGGTTTGCCGGGCGTACCAACGAGCAAAGCAGAGCCGTCCGGGAGCCATTCGATACCATTGAGCGTGGCATTCCGGGCGGTCAGAAGCTTGCGAGGTGCGCCGCCGTCAACGGGCAGGACTTGCAGCACTTCCGTTTGTGCGATCAGCGGGTCTTTCGTTGCGAAGGCGAGCCGGTTGCCGTCCGGAGAAAGCGCCAAGTTGTGCATCGGCAAGTTGGACGGAGTGTCGTGAAGAGTCGATTCCTCGTAGGTTTCCACAATGAGCCGACGGATGCTGAAGCCTTGCTCCGGCTCTTCGTAGATGTAGAAGACGGTCTTGCCGTCACTCGACCAGACGCCTTCAAACCCGCGGAAGTTCGTGCTGCGCTCGCGCACGATGGGGGTAGTCTCGCCGGTCTTGGCGTTGACCTGAAACAGTCCGGCACGGCTCTTGCCGTCGCTTCCGCTAACGAGCAGCGACCCGCCGTCGGGAGCCCAGACTAGACGCTCAATGTAAGCGAGCTTCGGACTGACGATGTGCTCCTTGCCCTCTTCGAGATCGCGGATCGTAACGACCCTCGATTCCTGCGCGTAATTCTCCGTTCCCCAGCGAGAGAGATAGGCGAGATAACGTCCGTCCGGCGACCAAGCCGGGGCGGTGTTGGTTCCGGTCAGGCGGCCGCGTATCATGGTGGGCTTACCGTTAATGCCCGCCGCGCCCTCTTCCAGTTCGGCTGTGTAGATGTCGGAATGCCCGGTCCGCAAGCCGTAATAGAAGTTACGCTGGCGTGTGATACCCATCGGCAGAAAGCGGCCGAGTTTCTTCTTGAGCAATCTCGGAGGGCCTGCAGGTTTACCGTCGGCGACCGGTATCATCCAGGCATCCATTGTGCCGGCCCGGTCGCTGGCAAAGACGACGGCTTTGCCATCCGGCGTCCAGACGGGGAAGATATCGTTCGAGGGCTCGTCGATGAGCTTCACTTCGCTGCTGCCGTCAACCGAAAGCAGAAAGATGTCGCGAGCGTCGGACCCCTCCGTGACGGTCGAGTCATAGACGATGAAGCGGCCGTCGGGCGAGAACTCCATCTTTTTTGGATAAACCCAGTTCAACGACTTGAGAACCCTCGTGGAGCCGTCGCGGGCGGAAACGAGTGCGATCTGGCTGATGTTGTCTTTGCGGAAGAGCAGGGTCAGGATCTGTTCACCGTCAGGGGACCAGGAACACGGTTGGACGAAACCAGCTTCCGGGTTGCGAAAGACAACACGCGGCTCGCCAGGCCGGACGCGGCTTCCGGAGTCCGTCAACGAGACGAGGCGAAGCTCGTAAAACTCCTCGTCGTTGAACCAGGCATAGGCTACGTGGCTGCTGTCGGGCGAGATGGCCGAGAAGTAGGCGAACTCCTTGGATTCGGGCGGATTGCTGGTGAGACGGATCTTCTCTCTGGTTGAGAGATCGAGGACGGCGAGATCGCCTGTCTCGACATCGACCAGAGAGAGGTAGCGACCGTCGAGGGAAGGAGCACCGAGAAGGTTCGTGTGGGCGTCCACCCACACGGAGCGAACGGTTGGCTCAGGGGCGTTGGTCTTATCCGTAGCGGATAGAGGCACGGCGAGGAGGATGAAGAACGGACTGAGCCGTTTCAGGTGTTTCGTCATGCCTTTTCGCCCCCTGCAACCGCGGATTCGAACTGTTTCGAAACCTTGTCTCTAGGATAAGCTAGCGCCGTCGTTTGCGGATGGCCGCTACCACTGGCGCGCTCCTGGTCGTGGCTGGTCAGCCGCAGTTTAACCAATCGCGCTATGATTGCCCAACGACCAACGCGCGTCCGCCCATGCTCAGCATCTATCGCAAATACCTCCTCCCCGGCTTTGTCTTTCAATCCATCGTCATAGGCGGTGGCTACGGAACGGGCCGCGAACTCGTCGAGTTCTTCCTGACCGAGGGCCCTGTCGGCGGCTACCTCGGCATGCTCATCTCCACCGTGATTTGGGGAATCATTCTTGCACTCAGCTTCGAGCTTGCCCGTGCAGGGCGCTTTTTCGACTACCGCACGTTCCTCAACTCACTACTCGGCCGCGGCTGGATCGCCTTCGAAGTGCTGTACGTGCTGCAGGTCATCCTTACCGTCGCTGTTGTTGGTTCCGCTTCCGGAGAGCTTTTGTACGAAACACTCGGTTGGCCCCGTATCGCCGGGACGCTCGTCATGGTTGCCGTCGTCGGCGTTTTTGCCTACCGGGGTAGCGACTTGATCGAACGCTTCTTCTCGATCTGGTCGTTGGGCCTCTACTTGCTCTACTTTCTGCTGATTGTCTTCGTGCTCAGCGACTCCGGCGATACCATCTTCAGCAACATGACGGTCTCGAAGCCGGACTCCGCCGGTTTCCTGGCCGGCATCAGGTACGCCGCCTACAATCTCGCGGCGCTGCCAGCCATGTTATTCGCCTTACGGCACATCGAACATCGCCGTGAGGCATTCAGTGCGGGTCTGCTGGCGGGCGTGATTGCGATGTTCCCCGGCGTGCTCATCTACACCACTTTCCTCGGTTACTATCCATCCATCGTCTCCGAAGCCATCCCCGCCAACTTCGTCCTCGGACAACTCGACATGCCCTTGTTCCAAACCTTCTTTCAGATCATCCTGTTCGGTACGTTCATCGAAACCGGCACCGGGATGATCCATGGATTCAACGAGCGCATCGCCGGCATGTTGTCCGAACGGGGCCGTACCATGTCTCGCTCGCTTCGGCTCGCTGTCGCCGCCAGCCTGTTGGTCGGCGCGATCTTCCTCGCTGAGAAATTCGGTCTCGTCACCCTGATCAGCAAGGGCTATGGCCTCACTACCTGGGCTTTTTGGATCCTCTTTCTGCTACCCATCATCGTCGTAGGGTCCTATCGCATCTTGCCCACGCTATTCGGCAAGTCCGCATAACTGACCCGGCGGGCATGTGAAAGAGGAACGTATGAGACGTTTTTGCGTTTGGCGGCGCGGGTAACGGTTGACACACGCTCCTGTACAGCTGGGGCGAGTCTGTTCCATTCCGGTTGAGGCTGGGTTTTTACTCTGACCGATCAATATGCCGCGAATCTCAGAACCTGGATGAGCGCTGCGTGTTCCTGGCGAGAAACACGGCTCAGGTCGCCAGGTCCTTGCGCTCTTTGCGTATGACCAGCAGCTTCGGCGACGTCTTCGGCTGGGGTGTGGGCGGCTGCTCGATACGGCTCCAGAAGCTGCGGAAGTACTCAATCATCGAAGCCGCCGCGAACAGAACAACGAGCCAGAGCGAGATGTGGGCCAACTCGGCGAAGATCGTTCCGGGCGGTGAGATCAATAGCAGAGATACCGAGATCACCTGAGCGACCATCTTTGTCTTGCCGAGGTCACTGGCGGCGATCTGAAATCCTTCCGCGGACGCGATGCTGCGTAGGCCGTTGACCGCAAATTCGCGGCCGACGATGATCACCACCATCCACGCTGGGACGCGATCGAGCTCGACCAGTGAAATGAAAGCCGCCGAGATCAGCAGCTTGTCCGCGACCGGGTCGAGCAGCTTGCCAAAGGTCGTGACCTGGCGTCGTCGTCGGGCAATATATCCGTCCAGCAGATCGGTGATGGCGGCGAACAGAAAAATCACGAATGCCAGCCATTCCTTCGTCAAGACGAACGCACCGGTATCCCATTCGATGTCACGCCTCAGCATGACTGCGAGAAGAAGCGGGACAAAGAAAATCCGCAACACCGTCAGAGCATTGGGGAGATTCATAAGGCTTTGTTTTTGTTGCGTGCCCGCCCTTTGCGGCGAACTCCGGCTAACGCCTAGCGTACTATAAGTCCGCTTCGCTTGCGGGAACCGTGTTTCGGTTCGGTCCAGTAGTTCCTGTGTGCACGCCAACGTTTAACGCAACACTTGATTTTCGACCATCGTGAACGGCCGTTTGGGGTGGTTTGCAGGGGGAACAGGCTGTTCAGGCCTTGCCTGAAGATTGGACGTCTCGGCATCGACTTGAGTGGAGTAGCCGCCGCTGCTGATCTCGCGGCTGACGCGGGTGGCGATCCAGTTGCCGTCGACGCCTCGCCGGAAGCCGAAGACAACCAACAATACTTTGATGGAGTTCATCGACACGGTCCGGCATTGCAGCATGGCAACGGTCAGCGTGTACACTGGGAGTCCCGCCGCAGCTCCACATCAATCCATGATGATTGAAACCTATGCTTATGCTCGCGCAGGCTTGCTCGGCAACCCGAGCGACGGCTATTACGGGAAAACCATTTCATTCATCCTGAGAAATTTCCGGGCGCGCGTCCTGCTCTACCCCAGCGCCCGGCTCGAAATCAAGCCTTCGGCGGCCGACATTCCATTGTGGGAGAACCTTGAAGACCTGCGTCGAACGACGCGTTGGAGAGGCTATTACGGTGGCATTCGAATCATCAAGGCTCTGCTGGTGCGCTTCAGTGATTACTGCTTGGAGCAGGGCATCAATCTGCCCCACCGTAATTTCACCATTGAGTATGAGTCGACCATCCCCCAGCGCCTCGGCTTGGGCGGTTCGAGCGCCATCATTACCGCCGCTCTGCGAGTGCTTCTACAGTACTTCGAGATCGAGATTCCCCAACCCATTCAGGCCAACTTGATTCTCGAGACCGAGACACGGGAACTTGGTGTCGCCGCCGGTCTGCAGGACCGCGTGATTCAGGTCTACAACGGGCTCGTCTACATGGACTTCGCCGAGCGTATCATGAAAGCCCGCGGCTATGGTCACTACGAACAACTCGATACCGGGCTTCTACCGAATGTCTACGTCGCCTACCGAACCAGCCTGAGCGAAGGCACGGAAGTGTTCCACAACGACGTTCGCTCCCGCTTCCGACGCAAAGAGAAGAAAGTCGTGCAGGCAATGCATCGCTGGGCCGAGATTGCTGAACAAGGCCGCGAGGCCCTTGTCACGGGAGACTGCCATCGACTGGACCGGCTCGTGGATGAGAACTACGACCTGCGTGCAGAGATCTACCGCATCAGCGACGGCAATCAGGAAATGATTCACACGGCGCGCCGAGTCGGTGCGACAGCAAAATTCGCCGGTTCCGGCGGTGCCATCGTCGGCACGTATCGCAACGAGCGGCACTTCCAGCAACTCGTCAAGACTTTCCGCCACATCGACGTTAACGTGATCCGGCCACAAGTTACGGCGTGACTAAGATCACTACCCCGGATCATGAAGTTCGAAATGACCCGCCGGAAAATCGTGCCGTCGCGGAAGCTATCGTCAACAAATTGCAGAAAGTTGTTGATGGTCTCGGATGCCTGTCGAGCGATGGCTCGATCTTGTTCGAGCCTTGCGAGGCGTCCATGTCGACACCGGGAAGGATTTGTTGATTTTCCGTGGGCACTCGCTAGTACGCGCGGCGGATTGACTTGATGACGATGGGTTCTCTGGGCACATCGCCGTGCCCTTTGTGGAAACCGGTCGGCACGGCGGCGATGGCGTCGACGACAGCAAGTCCTTCGGTCACCTTGCCGAAGACGGCGTACCCCCATCCTCTCGGATCCTGGTCCTTGTCGAGGAAGCGATTCGTTTTGTCGTTGATATAAAACTGTGATGTCGCGCTGTTAGGGTCGCTGGTGCGAGCCATCGCGATCGCGCCGCGAAGATTCGCGAGTCCGTTGCCCGACTCGATCTTGATGGGCGGGCGGGTGCGCTTCTCTTGCATGTCCGGCGTGAAACCGCCTCCCTGAATCATGAACCGCTGTTTCACCCGGTGGAAGATCGTGCCGTCATAGAAATTGTCGTCCACGTATTGCAGGAAGTTCTTCACGGTGACAGGCGCGCGGTCCGGGTTGAGCTCCACCTTGATGTTCCCTTTGGTGGTTTCGATCACGACAACGGGCCTTGCCGGCGGCTTGGGCGGCTCCGGTTTGGTCTCGGGCTTCTTGGCAGGCTTAAGTTCGGGTTCGGTCATGGGCTTCTCCAGCTTTGCGGTCTCGACGGGCTCCGGCGCTGTAACGGACTCTTCGGTCTCGGGTTCCGGCGTTTCCCCGACCGTTTCTTTCTCGGGCGGCGCTGATGGGCATGCCAGAACGCCGAGAATGAGAACAACCAAGACGAGAGACACCCCTAAACGTTTGGTGCGGACCATTTGCAACTCTCCACGGAGACCCTGTTGGGTCGATTACAGCCTACTACTTATTATCATAAGCAAGCGTTTTACGACGGAAGAGGGCGTGGCAAAGGAGCCTCGCGGCAGGCGGGTCGTATGGAGCACAGACGAGCGGAACACGTTGCAGCGATGGAGGCGCTCCCTCAATGAATAGAAACGCGCTATTGTCCATCGCGCTCATTGCCTTCAGCACAGGCAGCAATGGCTGCTCGAACCCGGGAACCGGGGAGTCGGCCATTAGCCTGACTTCCGATTCGCAACTGTTTGTCGACACCTTTTTGATCGAGACCTCCGACGGCGTCGTGCAGTCGTTGAACCGCCCCGACAAACACCCGGGCAACCCGCTGATACGAGCGGATGAGCCGTGGGAAGGCTATCTGGTCTTGCAGCCGGGTTCAGTCATTTTCGACGAGGAAGAGGGGCTGTTCAAGATGTGGTACAACAGCCTGCCGTCGACGAAACGGCCCGACGTGGAGGACTTCCTGTGTTACGCCACCTCGAAGGACGGCGTGCACTGGGAGAAGCCTGACCTCGGCTTGGTCGCGTACCGGGGCTCTACGGCGAACAATATTTTTCTCAAAGAGTCGGCTTGGACGCACAGCGTTATCAAAGACCCTGACGACAACGATCCGAATCGCCGCTACAAGTTGGCCTACTGGCGCACTCACGACCGTAGCGAGTGTGGCGTGTGGGTGGCGTTTTCTTCGGACGGGGTCCGCTGGACCAACCATCCCGATAATCCCGTGGTGCCCTGTTCGGCGACGGGTGATACCTTCAGCGTGATGAAGGATGCGGCATCGAAGCAATACTGGCTTTACCACAAGTCGAAGATCCGACCGATACGAAAGGTGGCCCGCCTGGTCAGCGATGACTTCGTCCACTGGAGGGATTCTCAGCTCGTGCTGGAACCCGACGAGCACGACCAGCCCGACACCGAGTTCTACGGCCTGTCGGCCTTCTCCTACGGTGGGCAGTACCTCGGCTTGCTGTGGGTGTTTCATACGTACTCGCAGCTCATGGATACGCAGCTTGTATCGAGCCGCGACGGCCTTGTGTGGGACCGCAGCGGGTATCGCCGCATCTTCCTTCCGCTTGGCTACATGAGGAACGAGTACGGGGGATCGAGCTTCGACAGCGGGATGGTGTTTCCCGCAACCGCTCCCACGGTGAAAGATGACAAGCTTTGGATCTACTACTCCGGATTCTCGAATCTTCACAACGCGCTCGCGGAAGAACATACGGGCGAAATCGGGCTAGCGACGTTGCGGTTGGACGGATTCGTTTCGCTTGAAGCCACCAGCGAAGCGTCTTTGGTTACACGTCCTGTCACGTTTCAAGGATCCTCCATGACGCTGAATGCCCGAACACGGGCCATGGAGCAGCAAGGTGGCGAGTTCAATCCGGTGTGGAAAGAGCTTTTTACCAATACGCCCGACGGCAAAGGGTCGATCCGGGTCGAAGTCCAAGATGCGGATGGACAGCCGATCAGCGGTTATCGAGCCGAGGAGTGCAGGCCCATCGAGGGTGATGGCGTGAGACTCGGTGTCTCTTGGGACGGCGACAAGGATCTGAGTCCTCTCGAGGGCCGGGCTGTCCGATTCAAGTTCGTGATGAACAACGCCAGCCTCTATTCCTTCAGGATCCAGTAACGAGCTTGTGTCCACCGTCGTGAGAACGGACAGGGCGCCTATGCCGATCAAAGCCGGGCGAGGGGTTGATGATGAGATACGTCTGGCACAACTTGGCTAGCGGCTCTTTCGTTTTCAACCCGCCTCAGAGTATGCGCTCGGGAGACGCATGATGATCCACCGGGCCGGAGCCGCGCCCCAAACCCGGCGTCGTGAGAAGGGCGCTCGTGATGAACCCCTTTGCGGCGCGGACTGCCTCTCGAAGCGGCTGCCCCTTCGCCAGACACGCCGCAATCGCCGCCGATAGCGTACAGCCGGTTCCGTGCGTATGCCTGGTGTCGACCCGGGGAGTTCGCAGCATTTCCACCCCGTCTTCCGAGAGTAGGAGATCGAGGGGGTCGCCTCGCAGATGTCCGCCTTTGACCAGCACGGCTGCGCATCCCATGTCGGCGATCCTGAGGGCGGCTTCTTCCATCTGAGCCGCATCGCTGACCTCCATAGCCGCGAGCTCCGCCGCCTCGGGCAGGTTCGGTGTGATCAGCGCTGCACGCGGCAGCAGACGTTCCCGCAACGCGTCCTGTGCTTCTGTGTCGAGTAGCGCCGCTCCGTGCTTGCTGATCATCACCGGGTCGACAACCAACGGGAAGGAAATCTGCGCTGCCCAAGACGCCACCACTTCTATGATCGAAGCCGTGCCCAGTGCACCGGTCTTGGCCGCGTTGGGTGGAATATCTTCCGTTACCACTCGCAACTGCCTGTCCACGTATGCGGGATCAAGCGGATCTACTGACTCGACACGCTCGGTGTTCTGCACGGTCAGCAGAGTGACGGCGCTCATCCCGTAGACGCCGAATTGATGGAACGTCTTAAGGTCCGCCTGCAGGCCGGCGCCCCCGGAAGGGTCCGAGCCCGCGATCGTGAGTGCAACCGGGATCACAGCGATTCGTGCGGGGCAGGGAAGACCCCGGTCCGATTCCGTACCCAAGGGTGTGATCGGCCAACGAGGGCTACGGGCCTGCGGGGCAAGCCCTGCGAGGCGCTTGTGGTCCGCAGGGGCCATGGATCTGTAATCCAGCGCTTCCGACCCGGGCGGGCCAAAACGAGCAACGAACAGCCTGTCTGTACCTGCTGCAACGGTGTTTCTACAAGGAACTCCCGCCTATGCACAGAACTCGGACCCAACATCTTCGAATGTCTCACCAGCCGATGTTATACTAATCAGTACCATTTCGGACCCAGCGGGTCCACTGCAGATCATTTCCCTGACAGTCGGAACCGTAAGCAGGTGCGTTGACGGTTGCATCGCGCCTACAGGGCAAGTGGTATCGGAAAGACCCGCGCTGAGCGGGCGCCGAGGTGACACCGTGCCAAAGCTGAAATCACATCGAGGGGCGAGTAAACGCTTCAAGATCACCGCAAGCGGCCGAGTCGTACGCCGTCACTCGATGAAGAGCCATATCCTCACAAAGAAGACGAGGAAGCGCAAACGGAAGCTGCGTCAGAGCACGCTCATGAGTTCGGCGATGGAAAAAGCGGTCAAAGGGATGATCGCTTCGTAGCAAGTATCTCCGGCGAGCGAGCAGCGCCCAAGGCACGTGCCTGCATCGCCGCCCATCCACACGGCGCGCCGATATTGACAAGCGATTTGCCGAAGGAGGAAAACCGTGCCCCGAGTCAAACGCGGCTCCAAACGCCGCGATCGACGTAAGAAGATTCTTGCCCAAGCCAAGGGCTACTACCAACGCAAGAGCAAGCTCTTCCGCTACGCCAAGGAGGCTGTCGAACGCGGCCAGAAGTTCGCATACATTGGCCGCCGCCTCAAGAAGCGCGATTTCCGCTCGCTCTGGATCATCCGCGTCGGCGCCGCGGCTCGCAACCATGGGCTCTCCTACAGCCGTTTCCTGCACGGCCTGAAGCTTGCAGGCATCGATCTGGATCGCAAGATGCTTTCCGAGATGGCGATTCATGACGAATCCGGCTTCGAACAACTGGCCGTTGCCGCCAAAACAGCGCTCGAAGCCCGGCCCGCCTCCGAGGCGCCCGCCGCGGACTAGGGTGGTGGCGGAACTTTTTTCGTTTTTTGCAGCCGAAAGCAGGACAAGGTTTGTTGCATGACGATCGACGAGAAAACCGGTCGGGACCTTGACGACTTGTTGGCTGGCGGAGACTCCATCGACGGCCTCTACGAAGAGCTGCGCTCCTCGTTTGAGGCCGAGAGAAGCGCGATCACTTCCGAGGAGCAACACAAGGCCTTCCGCGACCGCTGGGCCGGCCGCAAGAACGGCCTGCTGACCCACGCCAACGACCATTGGCTCAAGAAAGCTCCGCGAGAGCTCAAGCCGCAAGTCGGACGCCTGCAGAACGGGGCCAAAAAGTACGTCGAGGCCGGTCTTGCCGACGCGAAAAAGAGGCTTGGCCAGTCACACGAGGCCAAGAGCAGTATCGACGTTACCCTCCCCGGCCCGCCGCGCCTGCTCGGTGCGCACCACCCGCTGCAACTCGTCTTCGATGAAATCGAGCACATTTTCCACGGGCTCGGCTATTCGGTTGCCGAGGGCCCCGAAATCGAAAGCTTTTACTACAACTTCGAAGCCCTCAACTTTTCTGCGGACCACCCCGCTGTCGACGAGATGGACACGCTGTTCCTCGAAGACGGCTCGCTGCTCCGCACGCATACGTCGCCGAACCAGATCCGCATCATGGAGGCCAACGATCCGCCGCTGCGCTATCTCGTCCCCGGCAAGGTTTATCGCAATGACACGGCGGATTCGACGCACAGCCCGATGTTCCATCAGATCGAGGGCTTCGCGGTCGACCGTGACATCACTTTCGGCGACTTGAAAGGTACGCTCGACTACTTCCTCCGCCGCTTCTTCGGGCAGGATACGAGCATTCGTTTCCGTCCCAGCTTTTTCCCTTTCACCGAGCCAAGCGCGGAGGTCGATATCTACTGGCAAAGCCGAGGCTTCATCGAAGTCCTCGGCTGCGGAATGATCGACCCGGCCGTCTTCCGCCACGTCGGCTACGACCCCGAGGAGTACTCCGGTTTCGCCTTCGGACTGGGCATCGACCGCTTCGCAATGCTCAAGTACGACATCACGGATATCCAGCTTCTCTTCCAGGGCGATATCCGCTTCCTGAGGCAGTTCCGCTGATGCGCATTCTCTACAGTTGGCTGAAGGACTACGTTGATATTCCGGAAACCCCGAAAGAGCTTGCCGACAAGCTTACGATGGCCGGCTTGACCGTCGACGAGGTCTTTGAAGAGGCTGCGGAGACCCTCTTCGAAGTCGAAATCACCGCCAACCGCCCCGACGCGATGAACCACCTTGGCGTGGCGCGAGAGATTTCAGCGATTTGCGATCGTCCCCTCAAGCCGCCTGCTGTCCAGGTCCCCGAGCAGGAGACCGACGCCTCTACCCGCGCGGCCATCGAAATCGCCGAGGCGGGCCTCTGCTCTCGCTACGCCGGACGCGTCATCGTTGACGTTGAGGTCAAACCATCGCCTGCGTGGATGGCGAAACGCCTCGAACGGTGCGGCATTCGCGCCATTAATAACGTCGCTGACATCACCAACTACGTCCTGCTCGAAACCGGTCAGCCGACGCACGCCTTCGATCTCGACTTGCTCGACGGGAACCGAATCATCGTCCGCACCGCCCTGCCGGATGAAAGCCTGCAAACCCTAGACGGCATCGACCGCGAACTCGGCGAAGAGCATCTTGTCATCGCCGACGCCGCAAAGCCGGTGGCGCTTGCCGGTGTGATGGGGGGACTCGGCACCGAGATCTCCGAGAAAACTCGTAACGTCTTGATCGAAAGCGCTTGGTTCCAACCGAGTTCCGTTCGCAAGACGGCCCGCCGGTTCGGCATGCACACTGAAGCCTCGCATCGGTTCGAACGCGGCGCCGATGTGGGCGCGACGGTTCCGGCCGCCGATCGCATCGCGGCGCTTCTCACCGAGTTCGCCGGCGGCAAGGTTCTCCAAGGCGTCATCGATGTCTACCCGACGCCCTCCGATCGGGCGGCGATCCGCTTACGCCGCGCACGCCTGAAGCAGATACTCGGCGCATCGATACCGGACGCCGAGGTCGAACGCATTCTTATCGCTCTCGGTTTTCGCGTCACCGTCAACGAAGATGGCTGGAACGTCATCCCTTCCACGGCGCGACTCGACATCGAACGTGAGATCGACCTCGTCGAGGAAGTCGTCCGAATCTTCGGCTACTCCCGCATCGCGAACACCTTGCCGCAGGCGAGTGTCCCGCCCGAGGACCCTCCCAAGCGCCGCGTCGCCAACCAGCTTCGATCCCGTGCGCGCTCACTCGGTTACAGCGAAACCATCGCTCTTTCCTTCATGGACTCTCGTGACGCGGCCCGTTTCGGCCACTGGCAAGTCGTGCCTTTGAAGAACCCGCTCACCGAGTTGCAGGACTGCCTGCGCAATTCGTCCGTTCCCGCCATGCTCCGTTCCTTGGCGTGGAACCTCAACCGCGGCGAGGACGACGTGCGGCTTTTTGAGATGGGCAGGCTGTACCGCGCAACCAACGGCGGCCACGAGGAACCGGCCATCCTGACAATGGGGGCCACCGGCTCAGCGCGTCCTGCATCGCTGGGAGACCCTGGACAGCCGCTGGACTTTTTTCAGTTGAAAGGCGATGTCGGCGCACTGCTTGGTGCTTTCTCCGTCGAGCTCGACTTCGACACGAAAGACATTCCGAGCTACTACCGACAGGGCGTGTCCGTTCGCATCACCTGCGGTGGTGAGACTCTCGGCTTCCTGGGCGAGGTCGATCCCCACTGCCTGCCTGAAGAAAAACTTCGCCGTTCCCTCTGGGTTGTTGAAGTCCTGCTCGACCCGCTGTTTGCCGCCTCCCTCCGCCAAACTCGTTTCGAGCCGATCTCCAAGGTTCCTGCCGTCCATCGCGATCTCTCATTGCTCGTCCCCGAGGGCACGTCGTTCTCTCAGATCGCCGCTGCCGCCGGTAAACCCGAGCATCTTGTCTCGATCGAGCCGCAAGAAATCTTCCGGGGCAAGCAAGTCCCCGCCGGACGCTATAGCTTGCTGCTACGAACCGTCTGGCAAAAGCCCGCGGAAAGTCTGACTGACGAGGAAGTCAATGCCCACACCGAAACGGTAGTTGAGAAGCTTGGCGCACTGGGCATTCAGCAACGCAAGTAGGGGGCTTCAAGACGCCGGCAACGCCACCCTGACTTTGCTCGTCTCTTTCCCGCCCCTGCCTGGTCGCCCCGATCCGCATTCACGCGGCTTGATGGCTCGAACAGGACAGGCACTGCTCCGCCGCTGATGGGCTACACCTTACAAACAGATGAGGGGCCGCCCGAGGTGTGGTGGACCCCTCGGGACGAGCCCCGTGATACCCGGTTTACGGAATACAGCTTATCGAGCCGCTGAGAAGTGGGCGCGGCGATTCCGCTGCCAACAGCTCTCATCGGATTCCGAGCACTGCGGCCTTTCCTCGCCGTAGCTGATGGTCGTCAACTTGCCGGCGGGTACTCCCTGGTTCATCAGGAAATCGCGCGCGGCGGTAGCACGGCTATCTCCGAGAGCCAAGTTGTACTCGTTGGTTCCGCGCTCGTCGCAGTGGCCTTCGATGACGACACGATCGTTCGGGTAGTCGCCGCCGAACAGCCGTTTGAGCGCACTCGCGTTCGCCCGCAGCACTGACTCTGAGTCGGAGCGAATTTCACTCTTGTCGTAGTCGAAATAGGCGTCCCTGACCGCGTCTTCCAGCGCCTCAGAGAAGTCCGGCTTCGGCGGCGGGGGTGGCGGTGGCGGGGGTGGCGGCCGCACCGTCACGGCAGCCGAGGCGCTAGCCTCACCGCCCTGACCCTTGACCGTTATCGCATAGCTCGTGGTTTGGGTCGGGAAGACTTCCCGGCTGCCGCTTGTCCGCACGGCCCCAATGCCCTGATTGATCGAGGCAGAGGTTGCGTTCGTCGAGGACCACTTCAGGGTCGCTGACTTGCCGCGTTCGATGGAACTCGGCTCGGCCGACAGAGTCACCGTCGGTTTTGCTGGCGGCTCCGGCGCCGGAGCCGGTGGTGGTGGCGGCGGTGGTGGTGGTGGCTCTTTCTTACAGCCTGCCGCAAAGACTGCTAAGAGTACGCTGAGAATGATCAGCGCGACTTTACGCTTCCGTAGCATGAGAACTCCTTATGCCTCCTCCAAGGTGTTTGGGCACAAACTGGTGCTGACCTGTGTAAAGGGAAATGATAGCAGGTTCGCAAGGGATTGCAAGTCCGGATTGCAAGTCGGCATGATCAGATTCTTCCACCGAGTCTCCCCGACTATCGAATACCCCAAACTGGCATCTCATTGCGCCCCCTTGACGTGAGCCGTTTGAGGTCTGAGCCGTCGGCGCGCATGGTCCAAATCTGGGCATCCCCAAGACGGTTGGAAGAGAACACGATGTGCGTGCCGCTCGGCGAAAAATAGGGGTTTTCGTTGCGCCCTGCGCCGTACGTCAGTTGAACCAGCTTCTGCGTGGCCACATTCATCACGAAGATGTTGTAGTTGCCGGGTTCGAAACCGCGGGTCCAGGCAAACGCCACATTCTCGCCCTGCGGGTCCCAGACGGCTTGCACCGCATCGCCGCCACCCAGCGACAACATGCGGACGTTTGCCCCGTCCATATCCATGACATAGACCTGCGGGGGGCCCGAACGTCCCGAGGTGAACGCGACCTGCGCTCCTGTCTTGGGATTGATGGCCGGATCGACTTCCCGCCCGCGTGAATAGGAGACCCGCCGAAAGTTCCGTCCGTCGAGATCGGCCATGTATATCTGCGAGCGGCCCGTCGCCGACGACGCGAATGCGATCTGCTGACCGTTGGGATGGAAGTTCGGCGTGGTGTTCAATGACGCTTTCTGGTTGTAGAAGGTCAGCCGGCGGTTTGTTTCGAGCGAGTGCACGTAGATTGCCGGAAGCCCATCGACGTAAGTAGTGAACGCGATACGAGAGCCGTCCGGCGAGACGGCCGGAGTGATGCTGATGTTCTCGTATCGAGTAATCTGCTGCTCGTTGCTGCCGTCGTAGTCCATTCCCCAGATCTCTTTGTTCCCCGTGCGGTCGGAGACGAAGTAGATGCGTGAACCGGCCAGGCCCATGCCGAGGCCCAGGTTTTGTGAGATGTCGCGGGCGAACTCGTGAGCAAGCTGACGCGCTCCCGCAACATCGAGACTGGAGAAATAGCGCTTCCCGAAGATGTACGCGTTCCGCACTTCCTCAGCGGCGGCGTCGTAGAGATACCCGGAAAGGACCAGCCGCTCGCCGCTCTTTTCGAGTGACCCGAACGTCAGGTAGCGCGTGGTTGCCGGCGGGTCTGACCAGCCGCGAAGCCAGAAGCCCTGCGCCCCCTTGTCGTCGGGCATGCGCTGATCGGCCGACTTGAGGTCCTCGGGACGCCGCGGCGGTGTTCGCGGGTAGAGGCTCTTCGACACCATTTGGAATTGCGCCGAGCTTTCCAGGTCGTTCCACAACGTGTTGTTGAAAGCGACGGTCTCGCGGGATAACTCGGCCGGTCCTGGCATGTCTGGCACCGCGATACGCGGCGCTTGCATGTCTTCGGTGATGACGCCTGTGAGATCGGGCCGTTGCCCAAGCAGTGCCCCGGCCGACAACAACGAACAAAGAAAAAAGACGGTGGATTGGGAGATTGTTTGTTTCATCGCATTTGAAACCACATTTCGACTCGGATGGAACGCCTCGGTAGCCCCCGCGGTAGCGGTTGAAAGGGATTCGTATTGATGACCGCTCGAAATGCTGACGTGTCCAGCGAGCGGTTTCCGCTTGTTTTGCCTACTCGGATGTCGCGAATCGTCCCGTTGCTCAGAATCGAAAAACTCATCACGACCGGTTTGGAACTCGTGCCCCGTATTTGCCCCAGTGACGTGCGCCACTCCTGGGCCAGGCGGCGCTGCAAGGCATCGGCGTACCACCCGAATCGCGCGCCGAACGGACTGCCCTTGCCGAAGCCGACGCCGCCTCCGCCGCTTTGCTGCTGTCTGCCGGTGTAGATCGGTGAGCTGACTGCGGCGCCCGTCGAGGACGCCAACTGGTTTTTCTGGGGCGGCTCTTGATACTTCTGCTGGTTGCCGGCCTGGTGTTTACGGCGCTTGCGTTCCTTCTCGATCGGGACGGCATCGGGTTCCGGTTCGGCAGGCTCCGGTTCCGCCCTGGGTCGAGCCGGCTCGGGAATCGACGGCACGTTATGCTGCACGGGATTTGCAACGGGGTTTTCCCTTTGCGCACGGGGCCGAGGCAGAGGGATGCCGCTGATCGGATTGACGACGACGGCCCCGCCGGGGTCCCCGGTCGGATCGCCCAATGACAACGGTGCATCGAACACAGACCAGACCAGCGTGGTGGCGAAGAGCGCCACGTGGCAAGTGACCGAAATCATGAGCGGCTTGCGCAGTGGTTCGGCTTGATCCAGAGGATCGATGCGGGTGCTCATCTCTTCCTTCGCGGATTTCGCTCCAGCGGCTTGGTGACCATATTGACCACGACTTTAGCGGCGCCGCATTCGGCGACAACCTGGGCTATGACTTCCCAGGGGGTTTCCTTGTGCGCCCTCACATAGACGCCGGTCCCCTCCTCGCCCTGCCGCTCTTTGATGCGTGGAGCGATGTCGTAGATGCTGATCGGCTCGGTGTTCAGATACAGTTGGCCGTCGGAGGTAATGTTGACGAAATCATAGTCCTCGCTGGTGCTGGCGACCTCGCGCGTTCGCGGCACGTCAATCTCGAGGCCGAACTCCACTACGCCCGCCGTAATCATGAAGATGATCAGCAGGACCAACACCACGTCCACGAAGGGAGTGATGTTGATGTCAGCTATGGACTCTTCCTGTCTGTTCCGGTTCGAAAACGCCATCTGCTTCTCCGTAGCTTCGCTCGGCGAGGTTATAGAACTCGAGCCCGAAATCCTCCATGTGGGCGCGTATTTCGCGGATGCGCTGAGAGAACATGTTGAAGAAGATCAACGCCGGGATCGCCGCGAACAGCCCGAATGCCGTAGCGACCAACGCCTCCGCGATACCTGGAGCCACCGCTCGCAACGTGGCCCCGCCCGCTTCGCCTAATCCTCGAAAGGCTTCGAGAACGCCCCAAACGGTTCCGAAGAGTCCGATGAACGGGGTCGCGGACGCCGTCGTGGCGAGCCACCCCATGTTCTTTTGGAGATGCGTTACTTCTTCGTTGATGCCGAGTTGCAGGCAGCGCTCCAGCGCGCTTCCGTTACGGAGGCGTCCGAGCTGGTTGACCTGCCGAGCGACTTCTTCGTAGCCGAACTCGAATACGGTAACCAAAGGCGCCGGTCGGTATTGTTCGCTCGCTGCGCTCAGCTCCGCGAGTCGGCCGACCCGTCGGAAGGTCTTCAAGAAACTGAAATCATTACGCCGCGATGTTTTCAGCAAGCTGTACTTGGAAAACGCGATCGCCCAGGAAGCGACCGAGAAAGCGAGCAGTACCGCCAGGACCACCATCGAGAGAGGCGACCCTGAGAGGATCAAGTCGAGAAAGCTGCTCTGCTCTAAGGCTGCCGAGTCCATCGCCGCCTCGATTGCTTGGACGGTCTCCGGTAACTCGCTCGCACCGGTTGGGTCTACAGCTTGCAGTAGAAGGGCAAGGGTTGGTCGTATCAAGACGTCTCCTCAGACGGTCAAGCCGTCCAAAAACCGTAGCGGCAGACTTTCTGCTCGCCTGTTACCGCCGGCACAACCGGACTTCTCGTCGAGGGACGTAGGACCGGCCTCCTCAATGCCTGCGGCTAATCAGGGAACGCCTCGGAGTCACTTTGACGCGACTCAACATCCAGAATGTAGCACATACTACACTACGTACGTTGGTCGTTGGACGCGTGACCGCCGCCCGGCGGTTACATTTTTTTTAAACGCCCGAGCCGCCGTCACGCGGTTCTTGGATCGAATCCATCTTATCCACCGATGCTGCTCGAACTCAACGCCGAGAACTACGCTGTCGTGGAGAAACTGCGCGTCCGGTTTCATCGCGGATTCAACCTGCTGACGGGTGAAACGGGCAGCGGCAAGTCGATCATCGTGGACGCGCTGTCGTTGCTGCTCGGCGCTCGCGCATCCAGCGACGTCATCCGCGCCGACAGCCGGCGAGCCCGTGTCGCGGGGGTGTTCGAAGTGGACCTCGGCCCGGCGGGGAACGATTCACTGTCCAAAGCAGGGTTTGAACCGGAAGACGGCGAGTTGATTGTCGAGCGAGAGATTCTCGAAAACGGCAAGTCGCGCGCGTACGTGAACGGGCGCGTGGTGACACTTGGAGTTTTGCGGGAACTCGCGGGCGCGTTGGCCGACATCCACGGACAGCACGAGCAGCAACGGCTTTTCTCAGCAAAGGCTCAGCTCGATATGCTCGATGCTTTTGCGGAAACACCTCCGCAGGTAGCGAGGGTCGCTGAGTTCTATCGAGAGTGGCGCGCAGCGGAGGAGCGTCTGCGCGAGCTGCGCGGTAACGAACAAGAGCGACTTCGGTTGCTCGATCTCTACCGCTTTCAGCACCGCGAGATCGCTGAAGCGAAACTGGACCCGAGCGAGTGGAAAGCACTGACACGCGAACGCGACGTGTTGAGCAATATCGAGCGCGTTCGAGAAAGCGCCTCGCGGGCCTATGACACCCTCTATGATGCCGCCGACTCGGTGACGGCCCGGCTCGCCTCGGCGCAGCGTGACGTGGAGGAGCTGGCCCGGTTCGACAGCGAAGCGGCTTCTTGGCGTTCGCCGCTCGAAAGCGCCCGTGCCTCGGTGGACGATGTCGCTCTTGAGCTCCGCTCGTATCGGGACCGGCTTGAGCCGGACCCCCAACGACTGGCGGAGATTGAGGACCGCCTGACGCTGATCGAGAGACTTCGCCGCAAGTACGGGCCGACACTGCCCGATGTGATCGCATACGGACAAGAAGTCGAGCGGCGTCTCGCCAACCTGGAATCCAGTGATGAACAGATCGAGCAGATGGAAGCGGCAAAAGCTGACTCGGCAACCCGATACGCAGCCCAAGCGGCCGCGCTCTCGAAGAAACGGCAACTAGCGAGCAAACGGCTGAGCAAGCTCGTCGAAAAAGAGCTGGCGTCATTGGCGATGGAGAAGGCTGTGTTTCAGGTGGATTTCGGGCCGCCTGACGGCGCTCCGTGGTCGCCGTCGGGCACCGACAAGGTACGGTTCTTGATTTCGACCAATCGCGGTCATCCGCCGCGCCCGCTGGCCCATGTAGCCTCGGGAGGGGAACTCTCGCGGATCGCTTTGGCTCTCAAGACATGCCTGCTTCCGACGCTTCCCGTGCAGGTAACCACGGTCCCTCGAACGCTTGTTTTCGATGAGATCGACAGCGGTGTCGGCGGGCGCGTGGCGGAATCCGTCGGACGGCGACTGCAAGATTTGGCGCGGAGCCATCAGGTCCTTTGTGTGACGCACCTCCCGCAGGTTGCGGGCTTTGCCGACGCCCACTACTACGTCCAAAAGCGCGAAGGGACGACGACGACATTCGCGACGCTCTCAGAGTTGTCGGAACCGGAACGGGTCGCCGAGTTGGCCCGGATGTTGTCCGGCGAAAACATAACGGCTTCCGCCGTCGAGCACGCCCAGGAAATGCTGAAGACCCACCGCCGCAAAGCGGCGCAAGCAGGTTAGTTCTTGATCACAGAGCCGCGCCTCGTAAGAGGCCGGAAGGGAAATCCCGTGAAGGCTATACCGGTAATGGATCTGCCCTACCTCATCGCAATCGCCCGCGAGGCGGGACGAGCCATCCTCGATGTTTACAAAACCGATTTTCAGGTCGAGCGGAAGAGTGACTCCTCCCCGATCACCGAAGCTGACCTCAGCGCTCACCGCGTGATTACCGAGCGTCTACGCGAACGTTATCCGGACATCCCGATCCTCTCCGAGGAGAACACCGAGCAAGTTCCCTACGAAGTCCGGCAGAGGTGGAATCGATTCTGGCTCGTCGATCCGCTGGACGGCACCATGGGTTTCGTGAAGCGCGACGGGCGGTTCACCGTGAATATCGCCCTGGTGGAAAACGAGCGGCCCACCATGGGCGTGATCTATGCGCCGGTTTTGGACCGCCTCTATCTCGGTGTTGACGGTGAAGGCGCTTGGAAGACGGAGGGCGGCTTGCGAACGGCCCTTCCTGTTCCCCGCGTCGTGCAAAGTGACGGCGTCGTGATCGCCGGAAGTCGATTCCATCCGACGCCAGAGATGGATGCCTTCCTTGATGAGCAGCGATCCGAGCACGGCCATGTCGAATTCATGGCGATGGGCAGTTCCTTGAAGTTCTGCCTAGTGGCGGAAGGCGTGGCCGACCTTTACCCGCGATTCGGTCCGACGATGGAGTGGGACACTGCTGCGGGCCACGCCATTGCCAACGCCGCCGGCCGCAAAGTGATCCGGCTGGGTTCGGAAGAGGAACTGTGCTACAACAAGCCCGACCTGCACAATCCGTGCTTTATCGTTCGCTAGCTTGCGGCCCGATAGTCCTCTTGGGATTGCTTGCCGCTAGGTTTTCTAAGATACAACTATGTTCAACCGTCTCTTGCTTCTTGCGCTCTTGTATCTCTCGCCCTCGTGGGGCCAGGCCATCAGTTCCTGGACTCCCGAGGACGCCATGACCGTCGACGCGATCGGCGAGGTCGTACCGTCGCCCGACGGACGTTGGGTCGCCTTCACCCGGACGCAAGCCGTGATGGAGGAGGAGAAGAGTGAGATGATGACGCAGATTCATCTCGCCCGCCACGACGGCTCACGGGGTTTCCCGCTCACGGCGGGTGAAAAGAGCGCCGATTCGCCGGCGTTCTCGCCAAACCACCGATTCGTCTACTTTCGGTCCAGCCGTTCGGGGAGCGCGAATCTGTGGCGCATTCCCGTCGCTGGCGGCGAGGCCGAGCGGCTCACGGACTGGGACGGCTCCATCGGCGGATTCCGTGTATCGCCCGACGGCCGCTGGCTCGCTTTCAGCGGACGCAAGAAAGACTCCGAGATCGAGAAGGCCAAGAAGCAAAAGCTTGACTTCAAGATCGTCGGCGAGACGTCCGGCAACCACGGGCTCTGGATGGTCAGCTCCGATCCGGAGAAGAAAGGGCAAGAGCCCCGTGAAATCCTGACCGCAGAGAACCATGTCGCTGCCTTCGAGTGGTCGCCCGACTCGGAGAGAATCGTCTTCGAGCACTGGCCGCGCAACGAGCCCGATTACTGGCTGCAAGCGGACATCTCCGAGATCGAGGTCGAAGGAGGGGCTATCCGGAAGCTCGCCGCGGACGCCGTATCGGAACGCTCGCCGAAATACTCACCCAACGGCAAGCTGCTTGCCTTCGTTCGAAGCATCTTGCCCAGAAACTGGGCCCGTGACGGACGCCTGATCGTCAAAGATCTTTCATCCAGCCAAGACCGCACCCTCGCTCTGACCCAGGACGAGTTCGGACGCGGCTCGAATCTTCTCGGCTTTGGCGCGGATTCGGATCGCTTGTTCTTCACCGAGACTCGGGGAACTCGCAATGTGCTTGTAGCACTCACTTTCGACGGCGAACCGCAGGAACTCGGATTCCCTGAGCAGGGGACGCTGGCTGTCTATGGCCGTGGCGCCCGGCTCAATGCCGCGGGGACGCACATCGGGGCTGCCGCTGAGAGCGTCGGTCGAGCTGTTGAGGCCTATGTGGTTGCAGTAGACGGGAAGGCGTCGCAAGCAAGCGATGTCCATGCCTCGTCGCGTTCACGCTCTTTCGCCCACACCGAGGTCATTCGCTGGAAGTCGAAAGACGGCCGCGAGATCGAGGGCCTGCTGACGTATCCGCTGGGCTACCGGGAAGGCCAGCGAGCGCCGCTCGTTCTAGTGATTCACGGCGGGCCGTTGGGTGTGTTTACCGAGACATTTATCGGCGCGCGCAGCCGCTACCCCCTCGCTTCTTTCGCGGCGGAAGGCTACGCCCTCCTGCGGCCGAACCCGCGCGGCTCCTCGGGCTATGGGTTGGAGTTCCGCAAGGCCAACTCCGAAGACTGGGGCGGCGGCGACTACGAAGACATCATGTCGGGCGTTGATCACGTCATCGAGATGGGTGTCGTCGATCCGGACCGTATGGCTGTCATGGGTTGGAGCTACGGTGGCTTCATGACGAGTTGGGTGATCGGCCAGACAGACCGCTTCAAGGCGGCCTGCGTTGGAGCAGCCGTAACGAACCTCTGGAGCTTCGCCGGCACCTCCGACATCCTTGACTTCCTGCCGAGCTACTTCAACGGCGAGCCTTGGGAGAACTTCGGGGCCTATCGCAAGCACTCGCCGATGAGCTACGTGCAGAACGTCAAGACTCCGACTCTCGTGCTCCACGGCGAGCAGGATGTTCGCGTGCCGATCTCGCAGGGATACGAGTATTACAACGCTCTGCGCCGCCGCGGCGTGAAGGCCAAGATGGTCGTCTACCCGCGCACACTCCACGGCCCCCGCGAGCCGAAATTCGTGCTGGATTTGGCCAAGCGGCACCTGGGGTGGGTGGAAGAGCACTTGGGGCCGGCCCGGAAGTAGCCGACATCCGACCGCAATCATGCTGTAGAGGGTAGCTCCGTGCCCCCGCGAGGAACCCGGTGACCGCATTCCAGATCTGCTGTCATGAACGGATCGAAACAGTGCAACACGGCGGATACGCATTGATCACCACCAGGTAAGGCAAGCCGCTAGCCGGACTCGCGCCGCCGCGCCCGGGTCCGCCCTGGGGAGAAATGATCTGCTCTCGTCGGTCGATCGGTATGGGGAAGAGGCAAGCCGGCCCGTTACGCCGCTAACTTTTTTTCCCCGTGCGCGTCTAAACGAAATTGCAGGTAGCCAGGGTGGAAACAGTCAGTGTGGCGAACCAGCCGCGGCCTGAGGCGCTCAGCGAGAAGACTCTGATCCGGGCTGCCCAGCGGCAGGACCATGATGCCTTCGAGCAGCTCGTGCGGCGCTACGACCGCAGCGTGCTGCGGGTGGCGCTGCATCTGCTGCGGTCCGAAGAAGACGCCCGCGACGCTTACCAGGAGATTTTCCTGCGGACCTATCGGAGTCTGAACAGCTTCCGGTTCCAGTCCAGCTTCCACACTTGGCTCTATCGGGTTGCCACGAATGTTTGTCTCGACTTCCTGCGCCGCAAGAGCGTGCGCAGGGACCGATGGGCTACCGCAAAGGTAGGTGCCGAAGACCCCGGCCCGCTCGATGCGGCCTCTGACGAGAGGGCGGCGAGCAATCCGGACCGCGTCCTCACGCGCCGCGACGCGGCCGAACGCATCGCAACGGCGCTCGAACTGTTGACGCCTAAGGAGCGCCTGGTCTTCGAGCTCAAGCACTACGAAGGTCTGCGGCTGCGGGTGATCGGCGACCGGCTCGCAATCAGTGAGGAAGCCACGAAGAACTGCCTTTTCCGGGCGCACCGGAAACTGCGGGCGGCATTGAAGGATGTGCCACGATGAGCTGCGATTCCATCCAATCACAAATCAGCCTCTATCTCTACGGTGAACTTGGCTCCGTCGAGACGGAAGCGCTTGAGGCGCACATCGAGTCGTGCGGCGCTTGTACTCGGGCTCTTGCAAAGGAACGAGAGTTCTTCGCCGCGATGAACGAGCTGCCCCCGGCGGAGCCGTCGCACGCGCTGTTGACCGCGGGCCGCCATGATTTAATGCGCGAGGTCTACCGAACGGAGCCTGAACCGGTTGCGGTGTGGACCCGGCTCATGGGGTGGCTCTCCTCAGAGAGTGAGAACCGTTCCGCTTGGAGTCCGGCTTTACTCGTCGCCTCGCTTGCGATGGCTTTCGTCGTCGGCCGTACGACCAGTTCTGATTCCCCGGGGGGTCTTACTCGGGTTGAAGATCCTTTGTTGGAGGGGCCGATGATTTCGTTCCTGTCCGAGCCTCTGATGAGCGATGTTGAGTCAATCGCTCGCGACCCTCGTCAGAACCGGGTGGAGATTGTCGTGGAGGAGGTGAGCCGGCGCAGGATTGCCGGACATCCGCATGATCCCCATATCCACGATTTGCTCCTCTCGACGGCCCGCAACTCCCCGAACTCCAGCGCCCGGCTTGACTCGCTGGATATCCTGACCGGACGGGTCGACGAGCTCGATGTGCGCCGGACGTTGCTGCATTCGATGGTCAGTGACCGTAATCCAGGGGTAAGGCTGAAGGCGCTCGAAGCGTTGAGCCGGCAAAAAAACGACCCGGAGGTCCGGCGGGCGCTGATCGACGTGCTCCGCCGCGACCCGAATTCCGGGATGCGCGTCCATGCCATCGATTTGCTCACCGAGCAGCCCGACCGCAAATTGGTTGGCCTGCTGCAAGAGCTTGTCGAGATTGAAGGACACGAATATGTCCGATTGCGTTCGAGACGGATGCTGCAGGATTTGAACGCCTCGGTTGACCGCTTCTAGATGAGGAAGACGGCTGGAGGATGAATATGAGACTCGTCAACTGGGTGGCCGGACTGCTGGCTTTGGGGCTCGTGCTGCCGGCTGCCGGCGCCATCCGGAAGGAAGGCCGCTATTGGGTCGAGGAGAAAGAGGGCGCCGTACCCGCCGGAACGCGGCTGCGGATTACATCGGTTGGTCCGGTGTCCGTCACGGGAGACGCGGGGAACGATGTCCGGTTCAAGGTCACGCGGAGAGTGCGCGCCAGCAGCCGGCGGGAAGCAGAGCGGTGGTTCGAGGAAGCGCTTCTGACAGCCTCGCTGCAGAATGTAACGACCGTGATTTCGCAGCAAGGCCCCGGCTGCGGCCGCTGCGGCTTTTCGGCTTCGCTCGAAGTATCAGCCCCTCGACGCACCCATCACACGATGATTGACTCGGAGGGCTCGCTCACGATGCGCGCCCTGGAGGGCCGGGTGAATGCCGGCACGCAAGGCGGGACGATCCGCATCGAAGATATCGGCCGGGCGGTGCGCGCCGACACGGCAGGAGGCAATATCACGCTGCGCGCAATCGGGGGAGAGATTTTATGTGATACCGCCGGCGGAGCGATCTCGCTCGATGGAGCCGGCGCCAACGCCACGCTGACGACAAGCGGTGGATCGATCACCGCTCGGAACGTTGCCGGAACCCTGCGAACGGAAACGGCCGGTGGGAGCATCACGGCGGAGAAAGTTGGCCGCAGCCTCGTTGCAGAGACCTCGGGCGGTTCGATCAACGTAACCGACGTCACCGGCCGTGTTCGCGCCGAAACCGCCGGAGGGTCGGTGAACATCATCTCGGCGCCCCATGGAGTCCGGGCGGAGACGGCCGGCGGCAAAATCTATCTTCGCGATGTTGCGGGCGCCGTTACGGCCTCCAACGCGACAGGCAGCATCCAGGCCTACTTTCTGCGCGGCGGGCTGCTGCAGGATTCCGTTCTGGAGACGAATGTGGGCCGCATCGACGTGTGGCTGCCGGCGGAACTCAAAGTCACGATCGAAGCCATCGTCGAATTGGCGAACAACGACCGCCGCATCCAGAGCGAGTTCGAAGCGATCCGCGTCCGGCGGGACGGGGTCCGTTTTGGCCCAAGCTCGATTACGGCGGAGGGCGCTCTGAACGGCGGCGGCCCGGTTCTCCGCATCCTGAACACGGCCGGTCACATCAAGATCCACCGGCTGGAATAGAGGAACCCGAGAAGGAGAGAAGCCATGACACTGTTGAGTCGCTTGAGCCTCGGATGCCTGGTTGCGTGGGTGTCCGCGTCCGCGCAAGTGGTGATTGACCCGGCCCGGCCATTTCCCGGCTACGGCTCGTACGGATCGACGGTCAAAGTCTATGCCGCACAGTTCGGGAGGGGGGGCAGCTATCTCGGCGTACACCTGATCGAGGTGGATGAAGCCCGGGCCGGCGAGCTGAACATGCCCGCGCCTGCCGGTGTCGAGATAACCAGCGTGGCGGAGGGCAGCCCGGCCGATCAGGGCGGCATCGTCAGCGGGGATGTGATCCTGGCATTCCGAAATGCGAAGGTCGCGGGCGTGGAGCACTTCATGCGGCTGGTTCGAGAGACGCCGGTCGACCGTGAGGTGGAGGTCGTCGTTTGGCGAAACGGCTCCGAGCAGTCACTGACGGTAAGAATCGGAAAGCGCACGACCACCGTGATTGTCAGCCCGCGGATGGACTGTGAGGAGGAGGAGGACTGCCACGGTCACTCTTTTGACTTCTCGATGCCGAACCTTGACATCCATCTCCCGATGCCTCAAATGGTCCTGACAATGAGGGTCCTGGGAGCACAGCTTGAGGCCGTCAAGGGCCAGCTCGGCGAGTACTTCGGAGTGGAGGAGGGAGTGCTGGTGCGCGCAGTGGCTTCGAATACGCCGGCGGGCCGCGCTGAGCTTCAAGCGGGCGACGTGATCATCTCGGTGGACGGGGAAAACGTGAGAACGTCTCGTCAGGTGCAGAGCGCGATCCGATCCGCTGACGGAGACGACGTCTCGATCGAAGTGATGCGCAACCGCTCCAGGAAAACGCTCCGGATTGAGGCCTCGCGTGCGGAGGGCTCGTGGCGCCCCGCTAGGCGGAGAGGACGGGCGGTGCAAACGCGGCGGCTCTAGCCGACGGACGGCAAACCACTAGTAGAAGTCCGCGCAGCTCATGAAGTAGCCGCAGGTCTCACAAAATAATTTGCACTTGCGTTCGGTAAGGCGCTTGGAACAGCACGGACAGTAAGACGCAGCGTCCGGATGATCCTGCAATGTAGCTTGTTGCGTTTCCGCCACAGTCTTCTCGTCTTCCATGGGGGTCTGAAACACTCTCCATCGAATTTGTTTGTGGGCTCGATTGTATCAGTTCAGGCTTGCTGTCACACCTTGGAACCGAGCGGCGGTCATCACCTTTCGATGGCGAGCGCCCGGGCTGAGTTTCTGAGGGTCTGCACTGTCCCACCGTATAGTGGTGGTTGCAAACTATTTTTCGGTTCGGTATGGTCCTTTGATGGTATGAGCGCAACAGCCACCGCGTCCGTCAGCCTGGAAGTCACATCTGATTTCGCCAACAAGCTGCTCTATTACATGGTCATGATGCGGGAGTTGGAAGACCGCATCGAGCTGAAGCTGTATCGCCAAGGAAAAGTTGTCGGCGGTTGTTATACAGGCCGCGGACAAGAAGCGATTCCCGCCGGCAGCGCGGTTCTCTCTCGTCCGGACGACTATCTTTGCCCTTCGCACCGTGATATGGCGGCGTTCCTCATTCGGGGGATGACGCCGCGCGAGGTGCTCGCGCAGTACCTCGGCCGGGCGACGGGTCCGACCGGGGGGCGAGACGGCAACATGCACATGGGTTGCTCGCAGAGACATCTGCTGCCGATTATCTCCAGCATCGGAGCCAGCGTCCCGGTGGCGAACGGTATCGCGCTTGCCATGAAGTACCGCGACGAACCGAACATCGTCTTCAACTATTGGGGGGACGGTGCGACGAGCCGCGGCGACTGGCACGAGGGGATTAATTTCGCGACGGTCCAGAAGCTGCCGATCGTGTACCTCTGCAATAACAATCTGTACGCCTACTCGACGCCTCTGGAGAAGCAGATGGCGGTCAAAAACGTGGCTGACCGCGCGTCGGCCTACTCGATGCCGGCGGAGATCGTGGATGGCAATAACGTTTTCGCCGTTTACGAAGCTACGCGGCGTGCTGTCGCCCACGCGCGCAATGGTCTTGGGCCCTACCTGATCGAATGTAAGACATTTCGGGTCAGTGGGCACTCGGCTCACGATTCCGCTGACTACGTGCCGCCCCACATCCGGGAGGAGTGGTCCAAAAAAGACCCCATCCTGCGGTTACAGAAAGACATGGTCGAGCGGGGCTGGGCGACGGAGCAGGATTTCAGGCAACTTCGCCAAGGCGTGTTGGACGAAATCGACGACGCGGTTAACTGGGCGTTGATGCAACCGTTTCCCGATGCGGCGACTCTTGAAGAGGGCGTCTACGAAGTCATCTGAATCTTCCGATTCGGCGCCCTGCGAACAGTAAGATTCTTATGGCCGAAACAACGTACGTCGAGGCAATCCGAGAGGGATTGCTCGAAGAGATGCGCCGGGATGAGTCCGTCTTCGTGATGGGCGAGGACATCGGGGTTTACGGAGGCGCGTTCAAAGTCACGAAGGGTTTCCTTGAAGAGTTCGGGGAGCGGCGGGTCGTTGATACCCCGCTCTCCGAGTCGGCGATAGTGGGCGCGGGAACGGGCGCCGCGATCAACGGGCTGCGGCCGGTGATCGAGATGCAGTTCTCAGACTTCATGGCTTGCGGCTTTGATCAGATCACGAACTTTGCCGCCAAGTGCCGCTACCGCTGGGGCGCGGCGGTCCCGATGGTGATTCGCGCTCCGGCAGGGGGCGGGATTCACGGCGGGCCGTTTCATTCGCAGAACCCGGAGATGCCCTATGTCCATACGCCGGGGCTGAAGGTTGTCCAGCCGGCTACGGCGTACGACGCCAAGGGGCTGATTAAGGCGGCCGTGCGCGATAACGATCCGGTGATCTACCTCGAGCACAAGCACCTCTACCGCAGCGTCAAGGAAGAGTTGCCGCAGCACGAATACGTCGTCCCTCTGGGTCGGGCGGCGGTGCGCCGGGAGGGTTCAGATCTCAGTATCGTGACCTACGGTTGGATGGTCCACATGGCGATCGAGGCGGCCGAGAAGCTTGCTGCCGAAGCCATCGATGTCGAGGTGGTCGATCTGCGGACCCTCGCGCCGATGGACCGCGAAACGGTCCTGACATCCGTGAAAAAGACGAGCAAGGCGATCCTGCTGCATGAGGACACTCTGACCGGCGGCTTGGCCGGTGAACTCGCGGGCATCATCAGCGAGCATGCGTTCGAATATTTGGACGGGCCCCTGGTCCGGATCGCGGCGCCTGATACGCCGGTCCCCTTCAGCCCCCCTCTGGAGGAGGCCTTTCTGCCGAACACTGAGCAGGTTGTCGAAAAGGGCCGTTGGCTCCACCGCTACTAGCTGTGATCTTTCAATAGGTTGTTCACTCGGTCCCGACCGAGGAAACTGAAGGTGTCAAGCAAACGGTTTCCCGGAAGGAGGACCGAGTGAACATCCATCAGAATGCCAAGTTGACCCCGAAGAGTCGAGCCGATGTTGTCCGGCGGATTCTCGACCAGGGCCAGACCCCGAAGGCGGTGGCCAGCGCCTTCGGGGTCTGCGCACGCACGGTGCGCAAGTGGGTAGCCCGCTATCGGGCTGAGGGCGCCGACGGCTTGCTCGACCGCAGCTCGCGTCCGCACCGCTCGCCACGGACGATACCGGCCGCTGTCATCAATCGCATCACCACCTTGCGCCGGCTGCGCTGGACCGGCGCCCAGATCGCCGCCACTGTCGGGGTGGCGCCCGCTACCGTCAGTCGAGTCCTCCGCCGCCAGGGGCTTGCTCGCCTTAGTGCCCTCGACCCGCCGCCGCCCGTCCGGCGTTACGAACACCCGCACCCGGGCGACCTGCTGCACCTTGATATCAAGAAACTCGGCCGCTTTCGCCGCCCCGGTCACCGCGTCACCGGGGACCGGGGCCACTCCAGCCCCGGCGCCGGCTGGGAATACCTTCATGTCTGCGTCGACGACCACTCCCGCCTCGCCTTCTCTCAGCTCTACCCCGACCAAACCGCCGCCTCGGCGACGGCCTTCCTCAGCGCCGCCCTCGACTACTACCACCGCCTCGGCATCCGCGTCCGCCGCGTGCTCACTGACAACGGCGGGTGTTACCGTTCCAGGGCCTTCCATGCACGCTGTGCCCAACGCGGCCTACGCCATCGCTTCACCCGGCCCTTCACCCCCCGTACCAACGGCAAAGCCGAACGCTTCATCCAGACCGCACTCCGCGAGTGGGCCTACGCACACCCCTACCCCACCTCCACCCAGCGTGCCCAACACCTCAGACACTGGCTCCACCGCTACAATTGGCACCGCCCACACGCCAGTCTCAAGGCCAACCCGCCCATCAGTCGAATCGGTCTGACCGGGGACAACCTGTTGAGGTTCCACAACTAGCCTGCCTTTCTCCCCACGTGGTGAGAGGTGGGCGGGCCGGAATGGGGCGCCAGGCAAGGCCGCTGGGGTGAGCAGGCCCCCGCCGGCGCTGCTCCAACGGCAATCACCGCCGCCGAGCCCTCAACTTGACACACCCCCGCCGGCGGCAACCGCCGCCGCATCGTTTCTATCAGCGTCTGAGCCCCGCAATCACGACCGCCGCCGGTTTGCCCACGGCTTGACAGGTATACGGTTGCGGGTTTCTTCACGATCGGCGCAGCAGCTGTTGAAGGCAACGTGGCTGTGATGTTGACAGCGGACCGTTTCGACGGGAAGCCCTCAACCCATGCCACGATCCGCTCTATCGCAATCACTCGGCGAGTACGCGATGGCATGAGGGAGAATAAAGTTCCGACTACCTTGCGGCCGGGACGTCAAGCAGGAGCGCCTGCTCGGATAGTGCCGGTTCCTTGCAATGAGAACAATGTCAGCTTGCAACTCGTGGAGATTCACGACGGTTTTCGGCCTGATGTTGTTGATCGCAGGGTTGGGGGCCGCCTGTCGGCCGGAGCCGCCTGAGGAGGCAGGACTTCTCGGGTCTTTGGAGCCGGGCAACAGGCGCCAGCTTCTCTTCGACGATGTGTTGGTGGCTTCCAAAGAGGGATTCGTAATTACTCCCAATCAGGCCGTTCGGACCGAGAGCGCCGTCCTCGAGCCGGAAGCGCCCTGGGAAGAAGGTGGTATTCACGTCGAGAGCGTATTGGCCCACGACAGCCTTTTCCGGCTTTGGTATCGCGCGTATGGAGAGGATCAGGTCGCCCGACTCTGCTATGCGGCCTCCACTGACGGCATCCACTGGCAGCGTCCCAACCTGGGATTGTTCGAGTATCGTTCGAGCAAGCAGAACAACATCGTCCTCCTGAACATCGGCAACGTCTTCTTCGATCCATCCGCGCCCGAAGAGAGACGCTTCAAGATGATCTGCGATCGAGGCAAGTACACCTACCCCTCGGCCTACGATGGGGGCGCCCGCTTCCGATACCTCGATCCGCCCCCGGCCACTTGGCACTATTCCGGTATCGGTGGCGCATATTCTCCCGACGGCATCTATTGGACCTTCACCGAGAAAGAGTCCATCATGCCCTGGTATACCGACACGATGAACGTGGCCTTCTGGGACGAGCGGATCCGGAAGTATGTGGCCTACGTACGGTGGAACGAGTATTTGCGAGTCAAGGATGGGGTCTTGAGGGGCTCGTTTGACTACCGGGCCATTGCCAGGTCCGAGAGCGAAGACTTCGAGAACTTTCCACTGCCGGAGAAAATCCTGGAGCCTGATTTCGATCATCCGGAGGACAAGGATCTGTGGGGCGGAGGTCTGTACGACTCCGCGGCGATCCAGTACCCGTTCGCGCAGGATGCCTATTTCATCTTTCCGGCCGCCTTTCATCACAGTAGCGATACGCTTGACATTCAGCTCGGAGCGAGCCGGGATGGTATTCGATTCACGCGTTGGAGGGAGCCGTTCGTGAGACTCGGCCGCCAGGGCAGTTTCGATTCCCGGATGCTCTATATGGGCCGGGGCATGCTGGCGATGGGCGATGAGCTGTGGATGTATTACTCGGGCTTCGACCAGCTCCATGACCAGGGCAAGGTCGAGGACTTCCGTTCGGCCATCGGAAGGGTACGGATCCGACGCGACGGGTTCGTTTCACAAGATGCTCCCGGTACTGGCGGGACTCTCACGACGCACCCGTTCGGCCTGACGGGCCGTAGCCTGGAGGTCAACATGGATGCCAGCTCGCGGGGCTGGCTTAAGGTGGAGATTCTCGACCGCGAGGAGCAACCGGTTCCCGGTTTCGATGAGCAGAGCGCCGACCGTTTGCACGGGAACGATGTTCATCAGCGGGTGACGTGGAATGGACAGGATGATCTTTCGTCCCTTGCCGGCCGAAGCATTCGATTACGCTTCACAGGTCAGTCCGTCAAGCTCTACGCTTTCCAGTTCCTGGAGTAAGACACGAGAGCAAACCCTTACGGTGGGCGGACCCGGCTGCTCCATGAGCAGCATCCAAACTGAATGAGCCTGCGACAAGAGCTGGCAAGACCAGCTGGGGTCCGACCCCTGATCGGAGAAGCGGCTCTTGAAGGCAACGTGGCTGTGATGCGGACGGCGGAGCGTTTCGACGGGAAGCCCTCAACCCTGACTCCCCGATCGGAGTGAGCCGGGATCGCTAAAATAGACGATTCGCCAATCCGCCATGCCTCACTCCCACTACTTGCCCGAGGAAATGGGCACCGCCGAGATTGCGCCGGCCGGCTCGTTTGAAGCGGGCTCCTACCAGTCATTCACGCTGACCTACACCGCAGGCCGCTTCGGGATGGACGACACGGCCAGCCTGAAGATCGTGTTCCGCTTCGCAGCCGATATGGGCCGGTTGCAGTTCGACGATCCCCAGGCCGCCAACTACGTCACCGTCGAGGCGAGCAACAACGCGGTGCTTGAAACACGCTATGACCCGAAGGGGAATATCCGCCCCTGGGATAAGACGCTCTACATCAAGGTCGTCAAGGGTTTCATGAAGGAAGGGGACCGGATCGTGGCGCGCTTCGGCGATCCGCGGGCAGGTTCGCCCGGCTTGCGGCTACAGACGTTTTGCGAGCCGACGTTTGAGTTCCGCGTGCTCGTTGACGCCATGGCGACGTACAACTACGTGCCGTTGCCGGAGTCGCCTACGATCGCCATCGTGCCTGGTCCGGCGGCGGCCTGGAAAGCGGTTCTCCCGACGATGCGGCGGGTAGGCCAACCCTTTCGCCTGGGACTCAAGGCGGAGGACCGCTGGGGAAACCCGACGGATCAAGTCAGCGCGAAGGTCCGGCTGCGTTCGACACTTCCGGTCACGAACCTTCCGGTGGACGTTACGTTCGCGCACGGCCGGTTTTCGGTTTCAGTGGACGATCTGAGAATGGATGAAACGGGCGATCTCACGATCGAGGTCTTGGACGAGGCAGGCGAAGTCTTGGCCGGGTCGAATCCGCTGCGGATCGTGGAATCAGCCGAGCTGCTGCCTTATTGGGGCGATTTGCACGGACAGACGGAAGAAACGATCGGCACGAACTCGGTTCGGGAATACTTCGCCTTTGCTCGCGACCGGGCGTTTCTGGATATCTGCGGGCATCAGGGGAATGACTTCCAGATCACGAATGCTTTCTGGAAAGATCTCAACGATGCGACGCGAGAGTTCGATGAGCCGGGCCGCTTCGTGGCGGTGCCTGGCTATGAGTGGTCGGGAAACACGGCCCTCGGCGGTGACCGGAACGTTTTTTTTCGGCATGAGGGGGGGACAATCCGCCGATCCTCCCATGCGCTTCTTGACGACCTGTCCGACGCCGCCAACGATTGCCATACTGCCACCGATTTGTTCGAGGCGCTGACGGCGTGCGGTGAAGATTGCGCCGTCATCGCACACGTCGGAGGGCGCTACGCCGACATCAGGATGGCCCACGACGGACGCATCGAGCGGGCCGTGGAAATCCACTCAGCCTGGGGCACCTTCGAGTGGCTGTTGGCGGATGCCATCGAAAAGGGGTACCGGGTCGGGATTGTTTGCCACAGCGACGGTCACAAGGGTCGGCCCGGAGCCAGTTACCCGGGCGCGTCGTGGTTTGGGGCCTATGGGGGGCTGACGTGTTACTTGATGCCCGAGCTGAGCCGCCAAGCCTGGTTCGAGTGCCTGCGGAAACGTCGGCACTATGGCACGACCGGCGCACGGATGATTCTTGCGCTGGAGGCGTCCTTCCGCGGGCCGGTGACGATCTTCGATGATGATCCGAACCTCGGCCCGACCAATCGTCGGCACACGACGAGCGCGATGATGGGGGACATTGTTGAAACGTCGCTCGAGGCAGCGCGGATGAAAGTGGAAGTGGTCGCGTCGGCGCCGATTGAGCGCATCGAGGTCCGCAATGGGATGCGTCCGGTGGACGTGGTGCGGCCGACGGCTCAGCGAGCGGCCCAAGGCAGCAGTATCCGCGTGATCTGGGAAGGTGCTGAGTATCGAGGCCGGTTCCGGCAGACCATTTGGGACGGACAAGCGCAGTTTGAGAACAATCAAATCGTAGCCGTCCGGCCCATTAACTTCTTGAACCCTGAGAAGGCATTGGAGCGGATCGGGCGGGATGGTTTGCGATGGCGGTCAGGTACTACGGGTAACTTTGCCGGCTTTGACGCCGTGGTGGCCGACCCGCAGGGCGGGAACCTGCGGTTCCGGACGGAGCTCATCGAGTTTGCCATACCGCTGCGGGAAATCGGCGTGGAAGACCGCGCTTATGTGGCAGGTAAGCTGGACCGCCGGGTCCGTGTCTTTCGGATGCCCGCGATCAATCCTTATCGAACATGTCGGTTCGAAAGCACGGTCGCACTTGCAGCAGGTCGAGATAACCCGATCTACGTCGTTGTGACGCATGACGACGGTCACCGGGCTTGGTCAAGCCCGGTCTGGGTGCATCGATCAACGGTTTAGCATCGATCGACTGAGTAGCAGGAACTTAAGAAAGCGTTGCTATTCTTGAGTCTCTTGGGTCTTGCGACGGGCCTCCCAATACTGCTTCATTCGTTCAGAAACCGCTTTCCGAGAGGCGGAGTCCATTGGCTTCCGGCCACGCTTCTTAACTTCTTTGTTCTTGGAGCCGGCCGGACGACCGGGTCCGCGTTTGGGTGTGGTCTCACCTTGAAGAATTTCGATCGCCCGGTTCAAACGATCTCTTTCAGCGATCAATATCGCAAGTGCATCAGACATAACATACCAATGCTAACATAAGATCCCGCCTTTCAACCACAAAAAATACAAAAAAGGAGTACGGTCTCGATGGACAAACAGAGGCTCGCCCATACCGACCTGGAAGTATCGCGTGTCTGCATGGGAACGATGACCTTCGGCTCCCAGGCCGACCTGGATGAGTCCACGCGTATCGTGGACCGCTCCTTAGATGCTGGAGTCAACTTCTTCGATACGGCCAATATCTATAACCAGGGTCGCTCGGAGGAAATGATAGGGCGCATTCTTGGCGCCCGGCGGAAAGATGTCGTGCTGGCAAGCAAGGTCCGGGGAGCGATGGGAAAGCCGACGGAATACGTTGGTCTATCTTGTGAGGCAATTCGCAAAGGAATTGAGGGATCCCTGCGCAGACTGAATACGGACTACCTCGACATCTACTACCTGCATCAGCCCGATTACGATACCACTATCGAAGAAACACTGGATGCGATGGAGGAACTGCGTCGAGAAGGCAAGATTCGTTATCCGGCAACGTCAAACTACAGTGCTTGGCAACTCTGCGAGATGCATGGGATTTGCGAAAAGAGGGGTTACGAGAAGACCTGGATCGCGCAACCCATGTATAACCTGGCGGCGCGGGGCATCGAGCAGGAATATCTGGCCTTTACCGAAAAAGTGGGAATCAGTAATGTCTGCTACAACCCGCTGGGTGGAGGGCTGTTGACGGGTAAGCACAGGAAAGGGCAGGCTCCACTGCCGGGCACACGCTTCGACGGTAATCAGATGTACTTGAAACGCTACTGGCACGATCCCTACTTCGAAGCGGTCGCCGAATTCGAGCAGATAGCAAAAGACGGCGGAATCAGCATGCTGCAGCTTGCCTTGGCCTGGCTCTTGCAGCAATACCAAGCGCACTGCATTATTTTAGGAGCGTCGAAGCTGGATCAACTCGAGCAGAATCTGGCGGCGCTGCAAAGCGTTGCTTTGAGTCTGGAGCAGCTTGCGGCTTGTGATCAGGTGTGGCGGAAGTTGCGCGGACCGACTCCGTCCTACAACCGTTGAGAACCAGCGGGCTCCTTCGCGGCGCCAAGAAAAAGGGAAAAGACCTATGCATGGTTGAAGAGGCAAATTGTGAGGAGGACAAGACGGCCTTTTTCTGTTGGAGAACGTCTTGACAGAAACGATCTGGGTGAGAAATGCCCGTCCGTATGGGTAGGACGATTGATCGGCCTAGCCGGCGGCTGGGGACGCCATCAGACTCAGGCGCATGGTGTGCCGCCAGCCCAGAGCGACGAAGTAACGGTCGAAAAGCTTGGCGCGAGCCGCGGACCGCCGATTCCCACAACCTCTTTGCCCACGGGTTCTGCGTGTTCGGCGATGCCGAACAGGACCAGCCTACCGCTGCGACGGCCCCATCCGCCCCAGCACTGAATACACATCCACCACCTGATCGCCCTTACAGACAAACATGCGGTCGAAGCAGTTGACGCTCATGTCGAGGTTCGACATCACGATCTCGAGTTGATCGCCCAGCTTCGGCTCCGGACCGGCCTCGTCCCATTCGATGCTGCCGTACTCGGCGCCGGCCCGCCGCACGCGCAACTCGGGACGGCCCTTGACCATGTCTGTCGGCTTCGTCATCGACTTGTTGCCGGCGTCGATGGCGACCTTCTTCGGATAGTGCTTGCTGATGACGGTCGTGAGCACGGTCAGCGCCAGCCCGAAGTCATCATATGTCTCACTGCCGCCCTTGCTGCCGATGCGGCTGTAGTTCGAATCCATCAGGGCGTAGGAACCGGCTTGCAGCTCGGTCAAGCCGTCTTTGCGTCGGCTGTCGATGTTGTAGCTGCCGGTGCTGCCGCCGGTTACGATGTCCACCGGAATACCCGCATTGCGGCACAGGTGGACCGACTCCATCAGCTTGTCGATCTCATGGTTCGACACATCCCAGCGATGCTCCCAGCCTTTGGCATGCGAGGCGGCGCCTGAATACCCCATCAGTCCGGCCAGCCTCAAATGCTTGGCCTTCATCACGCGCTGGCTCAGTTCCAGACCTTCCTTGCCGGGCATCACCCCCTGCCGGCCGATTCCGACGTCGTTGTCGACGACTACGTTGAACGTCACCTTCTCGGCGGCGGCGAGTTCTTCGAGTTGATCGACGATCAGCGGGTCTTCGACGACGAACATGAAGCTCGGGTCTTTCTTCGTCAGCGCCAAAATGCGACTGAACTTGTTGCGGCCGACCGGCTGGCAGGTCCACAGAATGCCCGGTGCTCCTGCATCCATCATCACCTCGCACTCCGAGATCGTCGCACAGCACAACCCCATCGCCCCGGACTTGATCTGCAGCATGCCGATCTCAGGGCTGCGATGCACCTTCACGTGTGACCGCAAACCGATGTCGTGCTTCTTGCAGTGATCGGCCATCGTCTTGAGATTCTTGTCGAAGACATCCTTGTCGAGGACGAGGTTCGGCGTAGGCAGATCATGCTTGGTGAGCCCTGAGAAGTCGCGGCGTTTGACTTTCGCTTCCAACTCCGCGTGTGAGTACGACTTCGTGCGCGCCGCACTCATCAATGGCGCAAAAGGCCGCGAGCCGGCTAGGGTATTGCCCGCTGCCGCGGCGGCAAGAAAGGATCGTCGGGAGAGCATGGAGGAACCTCCGTGGGATGGTTGGATTGATTGTAATCGATCTGGGGGATCAGGAGAGTGAGTTTCTTGCAAAGACGCAAAGTTCGCCAAGAAAATCTTCCTGGTTCTTGAATCTGCGGAGCAGTTGGCAGTCCCTTCCCGCGTCGGAGGCCTGTGGTACAGACGCGACCGGTAAGCCCAGTGCTGCCGGCTCATCTCGTTCAGGCCTCGCGTCACATCAAGGAGTTCGCATTGCGCCATCGAATCAAAGCCCGGCGGGTACGCGCGGGCCCAAACAGCCCTATACTTAGGACGCGTCCGATGCGGAACGCATCAGCATCGTTTAGCAAGGATCCATCATGAGAACCAATCGCCGACGCTTCCTCACCTCCGCCGCGGCCCTCGCCGCCGCACCTGCGGCCGCGGGCGCCGATATCGGCCCCAAGATCACCAACGGCCAAGTCGACTGGGACGCCGTTCGCAATGACTTCCCTTGGATTCAAAACTCTCTCTGGCTCAGCGCCTCGGACTTTCACCCGCTCAGCATCTACTCACAGCGCGCCCTCGAAACCTATTACAAGTGGCGCATCGGCGGTCCGCGGGGCGGCGGCTCGCGCTTCAGCGGCGACATGCAGCTCGAGACCAAAGAGATGTTCGGCCAGGTCATCAATGCCAAGCCGAACGAGATCGCCTTCACACACAACACGACCGAGGGCGAAAACATCGTCATCGCCGGCATGGACCTCGTCCACAAGAAGGGCAACGTCGTTCTCGATGACCTGCACTACCAAGCCTCTAAGTTCATCTACCACATGCTGGAACGAGAGGGGGACATCGAACTTCGTGTCGTCCGCAGCCGCAAGGACGACTGTTGGCGCACTGATCCAAACGACATGATCGCGGCCATTGACGACAACACTCTGCTCGTATCCATGGCGCTGGTCTCGAACATCAACGGCTTCCTTCACGACGCCAAAGCCACCAGCGACGCCGCCCACGCCCGCGGTGCTTATGTCTACGCCGATGTCATTCAAGGAGCGGGCGCGGTCCCCATCGATGTCAAAGCGCTGGGTATCGACTTCGCCTCCGCCGGCACGTACAAGTGGCTGCAAGGCGACATGGGCTTCGGCTTCCTTTATGTGAAAGAGGACTTGCAGGGCACCGTCGTCAAGCAGACCCGCTACGGCACGCGCCAGTTCTCGAACCCCAACCGCGCGCAGGCCGACTCGAAGTTCGATCTGCGTTCAGGCGCGGTGATCTACGAATCGAGCAGCACGCTTCCTTGGGCGCAAGGGATGATCGCCCACGCCGCCCTCAAGTACATCACCACGCTCGGCATTCCCACCATCCGCAAAAGAGTGAAGCCGATGACGGACCGTCTCCTCGAAGAGATGCCCGCTCTCGGCTACCCGGCGATCACGCCCCCTGGAAACCCCACCCCCATCGTCAGCTTCCTGACACCCGATCAGGACAAGGTCCGCGCAAAGCTCGACAAGGCCTTCGGTTACTTCGTGATCGCCCTCAAGCGCTGGGAATTCACGCATCCCTCGGGTGACACCCGCGTCATCAAAGGCGTCCGAATCGGCCCATCCATCTACAACAACGACGACGACCTGGATCGGCTACTCAACGCGCTGGCCTGAACTCTTTCGTTTCACCGGCCAGGGCTTTACTGCGTAAGGTCGCGGTCCTTGAGTTGGATGATCAGCGATCGAAACGGTCCGCTCCCCGTATTCACAAGCTTCGGAGCCGACTCACCGCGGCTGTGCCAGATCACGTCGCCCGCCTTGCGACTGCGAGAGATGGTCTCGCCGGTCCGGGAGTCGATGCGGTCATAGCTCGTATCGTTCAAGAACACGATTACCTGATCCGCCGGCCGGATATAGGGGTCGCGCACGCCGCCGGGCGGAATGGTCCGCTCGATGACTTCCACCCGCACGTTCTCCAACACCGTTTCGCGCGTCATCGTCGGGGCGGCCCCCAATCCGTAAACCAAAAGCAGCGTCAACAAGGACGAAGCGACTGCCGTGAATGCAATCCGTTTCATGGCTACCTCCAGAGCAGAATGTCTCCCTGCGGTGACGGTTAACTTATTGCGCCACTGCGACTAGCGGCGACTTGCCACCGCGTTCCGGCGTGTATCAGGGCTGACCGTCACCTGAGCACACTGCCGACTTGGGCTGCTAAAACCCGAACCGCAGTGTAAACCGAAACGTTCGGCCGTCGTTGAGAGTGTTCGTGATAGCACCGAAGTTGTCGTTGCTTGTATTCCTGCCGGGCTCGGCGAACTGCGATGTGTTGAAAAAGTTGATCGACTCGGCCCGCAAGGTAACTTCGTTGTCACTGCCGAAAGGCCAGCGGCGCGCCAGAGCGAAGTTGATGTTCCGGATGCCGTCCTTGCGGAACGTGTTGCGGCCGATGTTGCCGCGGATGTCCGTCGGACCGATGAATCCGAAGGCCGAAGTCGGCAACATCTTTCTTGAGGTATCCGGATGATCGATGACGCGGCCCAGGACCGACGGATCGAGCACATGGACGCGGTCACTGCCCGAACCGTCGACGTTACCGAAGCCCGGGGCGTCCGAGCCGGATCTGACGCTGAAAGGCGTGCCGGATTTGAGCAGCACAACGGTGAACAACTCCCATCCGCCGAACATGTTTCTTATCCATCCCGGCTGCTTGGCCAAGCTCGGCGTTTCGTAGGTCGCGCGCCACAGGGATGCATGCGGTTGGTCAAAGCTGCTCAGGCCCTTCATGTCGCCGTGCGCGTCTACGCCCGACTGTGGGCGCGAGCGGCGCCCGTCTCGGCCGGCAGCGGTGTTCGTATAGCCGGCTCCGAGATCGATCGCCTTGCTGAACCAATATGAGGCGTCCAGACTCAAACCTCGCCACTGTGGCACGGATAGTGACACTTTCGCAGCATCGTAGTAGCCGAACGAGCCGTTAAGGGTGCGTCGGATGTCGAGCCGGCTTTGATCGGGCCGGCGCTCATTGATCGTGCCGGTGATTTGCTCGATGCCTTCGACGGGGCGTGCGCGGTTGAAATACCACAAGGTCAGCAGCTTCGGCGAGCGGCTGCCGACATAGCCGACACGCAGGGTGGCGTTCCCGAAGACGGCGTGCTCCCAACTGAAGTTGTACTGGTGGGAGTAAGGCGCCACAAGGTCATCGACGAGATCGAACAGGACACTCGGCTGGTTCGGGTCGAGATCATCCGGGTCGATTCCACCCAGCGGATTGAGAATGTCCGGTTGGGGCAGCGAAAGCCGAATCACCTGCGGGGCATTGAAGCGCGCCTGGCTGTAAGTGACGGTGTAGATTGTGCCGAAGTGCGTGCCGTAGGCAGCGCGCAGAACGCCGCCGTTACGGCCGAGCCGATAGGCCACTCCGAAGCGCGGCGCCCAGTTGTTGCAGTCGCAGCGGTAGGGGATGTTCGTCAGTCCGTTGACTTCGTCCGGCGCCGTGACGGGTTGGAAGCGAAGTCCCAGGTTGAGCGTGAGATCGGAATTGACCTTCCAGTCGTCGCCGATGTAATACTGCATCTCCCAGTTGCGAAAGCCGCGGTGGGCGTCGCCCAGGGCGCTGCTGTAGGAGCTCGGCCGTCCCAGGAGAATATTCGTGACGACGTCCTGACTGAAGTCGGCGCGGAAGGAAAACAGGCCGCGGTGGCTGTTTGATTCAATCCCGTTGACCTGTCGCCGCAACAGTTCGAAGCCTGCTGTGTAAAGGTGCCGCCTACGCGTATGCCGCAGTGCTCCGGCGTAGCGAAACTCGTTCTGTGCGCGGTCGATGGGAATGTTCGAGCTGGGCCCAAGGTACTCCCAGAGATTGCTCGTGAGGATCACCGGCCCGATCGATGTTTCATCCGACACCAGCATCGACCCGATCCGTTTGAACCCGCCCGAGAACTCGGTCACGGTCGAGGGCGACCACGAGTGAATCCAGCTTGCGCGCGCGTCATGAGATTTCGTGGTCGTATCCGGGTTCTGCCCGCCGAAAAGCTGGAACGCGTCCACTTTCTGGGACGTGAACTGGTACCGCAGAACCAGTTGGTCGTCCTCCCTGAATTGCTGGTCGAGCGTGCCGCCGATATTGTCGTTGTTGATGACCTGCGGCGCATTCGTGTTGAGCGCGTGCGGATCGATATCCGTACGGTTCGGCACCTCGTTGGGATAGGCGTCGAGGATGCGCTGCACGAAAGCTCGCACGGTGGGGTCGGTTGCCAGAGGCGTGCGCTCATCCGCCGCGGGAACAAGGATGTTCCCATTCACGTTGCCGCGCAGGCGCTGCTGGCTGGCGTCGAGCGTGAGGTGGCCGCCGCGCCAGATGGGCGCACTGAAGTCCAGCCCGTAATCGTTGTCGCGGGCCGGCTGCACTTCGCCGACCTGAAAGAACGAACGCGCCCGAAGCAAGCTGTTGTCATGGGACCAGTACACGCTGCCATGGACGCCCGCGGCGTCGGTCGGCGAAAGATGGAGCGGTGCACTGGGGGCCGAGCCGAACTCAGCCCCGAAGTAGTCGCGGTCCGGCTTGAACTCTTCGATGATGGTGGCGGTGGTCCCGAGCCGGATGTTCAGTTCTTTGAGAACGTTGTTGTCGATGAGATTGATCGAAACGTTCTCGTTCCGGCGGTTCTCGCCGGCATCGGAATCGACTTGACCCAGCAGGTTCAGCTCCTCGCGACTGGCGTTCCCGGAGGTCTTCCCGGCGGCGGCTTGCGCATCAGCGGGAACCGGTGCCGGCGCGGTGGCCTCGGACGCCGGGGGCGAGGATCCGGCCGTCTGCACCCCCCCGGTTTCCTGTCCCAGACACGTCGGGAACAGGCAACTCCCGAGAGCGAGCAACTCCGCCAGACGGCGAACCCGCCGCTGGCCTGTTTCATTGATCAGAAAACCCTCCGGACAAGCCCGCCGCTGCCGCACCGAGGCCCAAGCTCTTCCCAGCAGACCCGCAACCATCATATCTCACCGGCTCGGCCCTCTCGTCGATCGAAAGGGCCAAGTCCTGTCCTGAAACACCGTTTTGAACAGGATCAGAACGCGAGAGATTCGATCATCCGCTCCAACTCGTCCTCGAAGCGGCAGGCCGCCGTGGTTCTTGCAAGAGGCTCCATGCCGACCGGTTGGCGCCGGCTCTCAAATGGGTGTTCGAGAATAACGGTCTTGAGGCGGTCGGCGACGTTGTGAATGGTGCAGGTCTTCTTTCGGCGCAGGACGGTTTGCATCGTGATCAGACTGTCGCGGGCCTGCAACTCGCTGCGAAGGCGTCTCGAGTGTTCGCCGGACGGTGAGACGAGTTGGCTAGGAATCCGGGAACAATCGCAGAAAAATCTGATCAACGTGACGGAGTTGCCGTTTCAGGGTGAACGCCCGATCAATCTCGTTCGGTGAGAGGACGCCGGCAATATCAGCGTCATTGCCGACGGACTCGCGGAAGCTGCCGCCCTCCTCCCACACCTTGAGAGCGTTGCGTTGCACCCAGCGATAGGCGGTCTCGCGCAGGACGCCCTTGGCCGCCAGCTCCAGCAGCAGTTGTCCCGAATAGACAAGTCCTCCACCCATCTCGAGGTTCTGCTTCATGCGCTCGGGATAGACGAGCAACCGGTCGACCAGGTTTGTCGTCCTGGCCAGCAGGTAGTCGACGAGAATGGTCGAATCGGGCAGGATCACACGCTCGACCGAAGAGTGCGAGATATCGCGTTCGTGCCACAGCGCGATATTCTCAAACGCTGCCTGGGTATTCGACCGCACGACACGCGCCAGGCCGCTGATCTGCTCGCAGGTGATCGGGTTCTTCTTGTGCGGCATCGCCGAGCTACCCTTCTGCGACTTTGAGAAATACTCTTGTGCCTCGCGTACTTCCGTGCGCTGCAGGTGCCGGATTTCGACGGCGATTTTTTCGAGTGTCGCCGCGATGAGCGCCAGCGAGCAGACATAGTGGGCGTGGCGGTCACGCTGGATGACCTGCGACGAAATCGGGCAGGGCTCGAGCCCCAGGCGAGCACAAATCAACTCCTCGGCTCGCGGAGAGATATGGGCGAAGGTCCCGACGGCGCCCGAAATCTTGCCGACGCGCATCTGTTCGGCGGCGGCTTCGAAGCGCTCGATGTGGCGGCCGACTTCAGCCCACCAGTTCGCAAGCTTGAGTCCGAATGTCGTCGGCTCGGCGTGCACACCGTGCGTGCGGCCGACGGTAACGCTGTCCTTGAATTCGTGAGCACGCCGCTGCAGCACTTCGTGCAGCCTGCCGAGCGCTTGGCGAATGAGATGCGAAGCTTCTTTGATCTGCAGCGCCTGGGCCGTGTCAACCACATCGTTCGACGTCAACCCGAAATGCAGCCAGCGGGACGCGTCGCCAGCGCCTGCCTCGGCCAGCTTCTCCGCCACGGCCGTCGTGAACGCGATGACGTCGTGCTTGACCTCGGCTTCGACGGCCTTGATGCGAGCCACCTCGAAATCGGCATGCGCCCGCAACGCCGCCACAGCAGCAGCCGGCACTTCGCCCAACTCGGCCAGTGCTTCCGAGGCGGCCAACTCGACCTCGAGCCACTGACGGTACTTGTTCTCGGTAGACCAGATGCGGCCCATCGCCTTGCGGGTGTAGCGCGGAATCAAAGCTCGAACACCTCGCTGGCGCGATGCTGCTCGGCGATCACGAGCCTCGTCGCTACCGCGCCCTTGTTTCTCAGAGCCGTGTCGGCGAACAGCCGTGCTACTTCGGGGTGATTGTTGCTTTCACTCAGGTGGGCCAGTACCAGCCAGCGGCACGAGAGATCGAATTCGGCTGTCAAGAACTGCGACACGGCATGATTCGACAGATGACCGACCCGGCTCATCACGCGCTGCTTGACGAACCACGGATAGGGACCGACCTTGAGCATGTCGAGGTCATGATTCGACTCGAGCAGTAGCAGATCGCAGCCCCGTATCTTGTGCTTGACCGACTCGGTCATGTAACCGAGATCGGTGACCACGCCGGCTTGCAAGCCGCCACAGCGCACCCGGAAGGCAACCGGATCGACGGCGTCGTGCGGAATCGTGAACGAATCGATCGTGATGTCGCCGATGTCGATCGTCTGTCCCGCTTGGAAAGTCTCCAGCCGCGGCTCAATCTTTCCCCAATCGAGCGTCTGCTCAGTCAATTCCGTGATGTAGATCGGGCATTGGAGACGCTTGGCGATCTGCGGCAGGCCTTTGATGTGATCGGAATGCTCGTGCGAAACAAGCACCGCGTCGAGCTGCTCGGGGTGTTCGCCGATGCTCTTGAGCCGCTTGGTGATCTCGCTGAAGCTGAAGCCGGCGTCGATCAGCAGCCGCGTCCGTTCACCGGCGACGAACGTGGCGTTGCCGCTGCTGCCGCTTCCCAAAGAGCAGATCCGAAGGCTCGTGGCCGCCTCCCCTATGCCGATTCCAAGCTGAGATTGAGTATCGACGGTAGTGCCCCGCCGACAATAGAGACACTTCTTTGTAGCAGGAAGATATGGTGGCTGACAAGCCGGGTGGCCCACCAGGAGTATGCCGGCTGATCCCGGAGCCGGGAATCGGCCCCCGGCGAGAGCGTCCCGACTTACCGGCCTGAGCGGAAAATCGCCTTCGGTACGGTGGCGTGAATCCCTTTTTTGCCGTCAACCAATTGCGTGATATGCAGGTCGACGGCGTTGCTGGCGAGCATGTAAGCCGCGTCGCGGTCGAGCCCCTTGTCATCGACGAGCAAGTCGATCATCTCTCGTAAGGCGATGCGGATGGCCGTGTCGAGGTCTTCGTTGAAGCCCATCGTCATCAGATGGGTTGGGGTCTCGGCCCGCGGCCAGCCAAGGCGCATGTCCTTGCGAACAGTAAACCGGAACATTCCTGTCAATGCCGTTTCAAGCGCCGTGACGTCGACTTCGCCGGCTCCTTGCGCGGCATGAGCGTCGCCGACAAAGAAGAGCGCTCCCGGCTCGTGGACGGGGATGAAGAGCGTGGTTCCGGCAACGAGGTCTTTGTTGTCGATATTCCCGGTGTGCACCCAGGGAGGAGCGCTGCTGATGCGGCCCAGCTCTTTGGGCGGCGCCACGCCCATGCTGCCGAAAAATGGCCGCAACGGGATCTCGATGCCGTCAGCGAATTTGCCGACCATGCGCTCTTCGTCAAGCGGAATGATCTTGAGCTTCTTATAGGGGTAGTCGTTGGGCAGCACGCCCAATCCCGGTAAAAAGATATTGAGGGCATAGGGGAGAGCCAACCGGATCGATTCGATCTCGACCTCGAGCACATCGCGCGGCTCGGCTCCTTCGATATAAACCGGGCCGGTCAGGATGTGCGGCCCCGGGCCGCGGTCGGTGACTTGGCTGTGGATGTCCCGCAGCGACGGCTTGATCTGATCACTGGCCAGGCCGGCTTCCTCCAGCATCTCCGGACTAGCGATCATCGAGGTCGTGATTTCGACGCGGTCGCCCGAGCGAATCCGCAGAACCGGCGCGGCGGCGGCATCGTAGTAACCGAAGACGACCGTTTCGGGCGTCGACGTCAGGCGGTGCAGCGTGGGTGACTGCGCAGCGAGAGCAACGGCCGACACCGCCGACAAAACAAAGCCATTCCGTAACATGCCTCAGATCATCTCACACCGCTCATAGACGCTACGATGCCGCTGGCGTTGAACGTTGACGGATGCACGGTCGAGTGCTGCAATGGGTCGGTGAGCGCCGATCTCGAGAGCCGGATGCGGGCATTGCCTTCCGTCGATCAGATGCTGCAGCGGCCGCGCATCGGGCAGCGGATCAACGGAGCGGGCCGTGCCCTCGTCGTGGCCGAGACACGCGTGGTGTTGGAGCGGTTGCGGGCGGCGCTGCGCGACGATTCCTCCCCGGGCATCGACTCGGATGACCTGATCGAACGGGCCGAACAGCAGGTGATCGAGCAACTGGATCGGCTCGCGTCATCGTCGCTGCGCCCGGTGATCAACTCCACCGGCGTCGTGCTGCACACAAACCTCGGCCGTGCCCCGCTCTCGGCCGAGGCCGTGGCGGCCATTCACAACACAGCCCACGGCTACACCAATCTGGAATACGACTTGGGCTCGGGACGGCGAGGCAAGCGGGATGTCCATGCTGCGGCCTTGCTCGAAAAACTGCTGAGCGCACCGGCGATCGTCGTCAACAACAATGCTGCGGCGATTTTTCTTGTTCTTCATGCCATCGCCGGCGGCGGCGAGGTTGTTGTCTCGCGCGGCGAACTCATCGAAATCGGCGACGGCTTCCGGATTCCCGACATCATGGCGGGCAGCGGGGCGCGGCTGCACGAGGTCGGGACGACGAATCGGACAAGAATATCCGATTACCGTGATGCGGTCGGCGAAGCGACGCGGCTGCTGATGCGCGTTCATCCGAGCAACTTCCGCATGGTTGGCTTCACGGAGCGTCCGCATCTCGAAGAGCTCGTGCAGCTCGGCGCGGAGTTCGGGCTGCCCGTGATGGATGACCTCGGCAGCGGCTGCCTGTACGATTTTTCGAGAGAGGGTTTCCGTGACGAGCCGCCGGTCGTCGAGAGCTTGCGGGCAGGAGTCGACCTCGTCACCTTCAGCGGTGACAAGCTGCTGGGCGGACCGCAGGCCGGCATCATCGCCGGCAAGCCTGAGTGGGTGCACCGTGTCCGCCGCGATCCGCTTTTTCGCGCGCTGCGCGTCGACAAGCTCACCTGCGCGGCGCTCGAGGCAACGCTGAGCGACTACCTGTTCGGCCGCTACGACCGGATTCCGGTGCTCCGGATGATCCGCCAAACCTCCGAGAGAATCCAAGCCCGCGCCGAGCAGTTCATTGCCGGCCTGCGATTCGGCGATCGAACCTCAATCGGTCTTGAGCCCGGGTTATCCGTGCTCGGCGGTGGTTCGACGCCCGACCAGTCGGTTCCCACGACGCTGATTCGGCTCCGCTGCAAAGGCGGCATCAAGATCACCGACGTCGAGAATGCGCTCCGTAACGGGTCTCCCCCCGTCATCGCCCGCATCGAAAACGATTCTCTGCTGATCGACCTGCGCACGGTCCAGGAGGACGAAGAGGAGGCGCTCGCCGGTTGCCTGGTCCGTGCGCTCAACCAGGGCGGCGACAAGAACGGTTGAAACCGGTGGTGATCGCGCCGGATCCGCTCAGTCTGTATTTTTCACCATGTGGCGAGCCGAAGTGCGTGAGAGGGCCGTCAGGACGAGGCGCGAGCCGCTTGGCGCACGGAGGGTGTACTTGGCAGTACATCGAGCACGGCAAGCAAGCGCAACGAAGTCATGGCGGTCTTATCGCGTGCTCCGACCGTCAGGTGGTGAGAAATGCAGGCTAAGCCCGGCTCTGGTAACTCCCGTCCGTGGTGTTGACCCGAATCTTCTCACCTTCCTTGATGAAAGGCGGCACCTGCACGACAAGTCCCGTCTCGAGCTTCGCCGGTTTCGTTACGTTTGTGACGGTCGCTCCTTTGATGCTCGGCTCGGTCTTGACCACTTTCAAGTCAATGCTCGCCGGCAGGTCGATATTAAAGGGCCGGCCCTCGTAAAACCGAACCTTTAACGTGCTGTTCGGCAAGATATAGAGGATCTGATCACCGAGATCTTCCCGGGTGAGAAAAATCTGCTCGTAGGTCTCGGTATTCATGAAGTAATAGAGCCCGCCGTCCTCGTAGAGATACTCCATCTCCTGATCGTCCAGGGCGACTTTCTCGACGAAGTTCTCCGAGGAGAACTTGTAGTCGATCATCGAGCCGCTGTCGAGATTGCGCATCTTGGCCTGTACGAAGCCCCTTTTATTGCCGGGGGTGCGATGCTCGGCTCGGAAGACGGAGAAGAGCTTGCCCTCGAACTTGATGAGCATACCGGGGCGAAGCTGCGTTGCCTGAACGTCCACGGAAAAATCGACCTTTCTACGCTCGATTCCCGCTCATTGTAGCAACGGTCGGAGAGGGCTCGGGCGTGTTCGAAAGCACCATATGGCCTTTCGTGGATGTCGCGGCGTCATCGCTGTGCCTCGTCATGAGCGAGACGGAGGCGTTGAACGACCGGTCCATCTGTTTGCGGAGCCGAGATGCCTGTGCCGACGTCCGCTTCGCTGGCTCCGACGAGGTGCGTGCCTGGTTCCAGGACAGACGCATGAACTGAAGGTCTTCTAAGTCTAAATACCGCTCGCCGATCTGTTTGACCTTCGTAGAGCATCTTCCGGTGCCCGCCGCCGTCAAGGCCGGCGGCATTCGCCGAACAATTGCGCATGATAAGCTGTGCCTCGGTTTCGGACTTCAGGAGGCCGGACTCATGGCGGAGCACAATGTTTCCCGACGCGCGTTCGTCACTCTCGCGGGTGGTGTCGCGGCGGTTCCCGCGGCCGCCGCGGCGGGCCGCAAGGCAGTGGTCGCGCCGGCGGCGATGAACATGGCCGCGCCGCAAGCGCAAGGCGGTCCGATTCGCATTGTGACCACGTACCGCTTCGCGCCCAACGAGATCCGGCAAATCGAGCAGGCGGCCGCCCCGACGAAAGTGGACATCATCCTCTGTCCCGACCGCGACGAATTCAAGCGCCGCCTTCCCGAAGCCGAAGTGATCTACGGTGGGCTGCGCCAAGGCGAGCTCGACAGCGCCCCGAAGGTGCAGTGGATCATGAATGGCGGCGCCGGCATCGAGAACATGCCGCAGGACTTGCGCGACCACCCGGTCGCTTTCACGAACTACGCCCGCACTTTCGCCCCCGGCATTTCGGAAACCGCCATGGGCCTACTGCTCGCGCTTACACGGTGCATCCACACCTATATGAAGCAGTTTTACGTCGATAAGGAGTTGAAAGCGCTCGGGACACCCAAGACCGGCCATCATGGCGAGTTGGCCGGTCGTGTGATGGGCATCGTCGGCATGGGGGGCATCGGCGAAGCCATCGCCCGGCGTGCTTACTACGGTTTCGACATGCGCATCGTGGGTACCGACGCCAAACCGATCCCCAAGCCGCACTTCGTCGACGAACTCCACGACCCCACCTGGTTCGACGAGATGGTGGGTCAGGTGGACGTGCTGGTTTCGGCGGTGCCGCACACACCGATTACCGAGCGAATGTTCAATGCAGACGTCTTTGGCAGGATGAAGAAAACCGCCTATTTCATTTGCATGTCGCGCGGCATGGTTTTCGATGACATGGCGCTCGTCAAGGCGCTCAAGGAGGGCTGGATCTCCGGTGCCGGCCTCGATGTCTTCGCGCCCGACCCGGCGCCCAAGGGCCATCCGATCTACGAGCTCGACAACGTCGTGATGACGCCTCACACCTCCGGCTGGAGCTTAGATCGGCAGGTGCGGCTCATCAACCTGTTCTCGGAGAACATCCACCGCTACGCCCGCGGCCAACCGTTGATCAACGTCGTCGACAAGCAGGCAGGCTCCTAGGTGTGGAACCTCAACAGGTTGTTCCCAGTCAGGCCGAGACGGCTGATGGGGGTTTTGGCCTTGAGGCTGGCGTGTGGCCGGTGCGAATGGTAGCAGTGGAGCCATCGCGGCCGGTGCTCTGCGCGTTGTGCGGAGGTGTGGTAGGCGTGGGCGTAGGCCCACTCGCGCAGGGCGGTCTGGATGAAGCGTTCGGCTTTGCCGTTGGCAGGTGGGGTGAAGGGCCGGGTGTAGCGATGGCGCAGGCGGTGTTGGGCGCAGCGCGCATTGAAGGCTCGGGAACGGTAACACCCGCCGTTGTCAGTAAGTACGCGACGGACGCGGATGCCGAGGCGGCGGTTTGGTCGGGGTAGAGCTGAGAGAAGGCAAGGCGGGAGTGGTCGTCGATGCAGACAAGGAGGTATTCCCGGCCGGCGCCGGGGCTGGTGTGGCCCCGGTCCCCGGTGAGGCGGTGACCGGGGCGGTGAAAGCGGCCGAGTTTCTTGATATCAAGGTGCAGCAGGTCGCCCGGGCGGGGATGTTCGTAGCGGCGGACGGGTGGCGCCGGGTCGAGGGCACAGAGGCGGGCAAGGCCCTGGCGGCGGAGGACCCGACTGACGGTAGCAGGCGCCACCCCGACAGTGGCGGCGATCTGTGCGCCGGTCCAGCGCAGCCGGCGCAAGGCGGTGATGCGGCTGATGACGGTGGCCGGTATCGTCCGTGGCGAGCGATGCGGACGCGAGCTGCGGTCGAGCAAGCCGTCGGCGCCCTCGGCCCGATAGCGGTCTACCCACTTGCGCACGGTGTGCGCACAGACCCCGAAGACGTTGGCCACCGCCTTCGGGGTCTGGCCCTCGTCGAGGATCCGCCGGACAACAGCGGCTCGACTTTGCGGGGTCAACTTGGCATTCTGATGGATGTTCACTCGGTCCTCCTTCCGGGAAACTGTGTGCTGGGTACCCTCAGTTTCCTCGGTCGGGACCGAGTGAACAACCTATTGAAAGATCACAGCTAGTGTACTGTCCCGGAAATGCATGATATATTAATGGGCAACTTTTGGTTTCTGGAGGTATGCCCATGCCACGCGGTCGCCCCGTTGCTCCCATCACTCTCCGTGAAAGCGAGGAAACGGAACTGCGGAGCCTCGCCCGCTCCCGAACGCTGCCGCATAGTCTGGTGCGGAGGGCCCAGATTGTGCTCGCCTGCGCCGCAGGCGTTCCCGGCTCGACCGTAGCCCGGCGTCTCGGTGTCACCAATACGACCGTTGGCAAGTGGCGCAAGCGCTATCGTGAACAGGGAGTCTCCGGACTCCACGATGAACTGCGTCCCGGACGCCCCCGCAGGCATGACGATGAACGTGTTGCCGAAGTCATCAACACGGCCCTCGGAACCGACCCCCCGGATGGTTCGCACTGGAGCGTGCGTTCGATGGCCCAACACACGGGAGTCTCGAAGAGTACTGTCCAGCGGTGGTTCGAGCTGTTCGGCGTGCAGCCGCATCGCCAGCGGCATTTCAAGATTTCCAACGACCCGTTCTTCGTCGAGAAAGTCCGCGACATCGTCGGTCTCTACCTCAACCCCCCGGACCACGCCGTGGTGCTCTCGGTCGATGAGAAGACCCAGGTCCAGGCTCTTCAGCGGACTCAGCCCCTCCTCCCGATGGGCCTTGGCTACCTCGAAGGCGTCACCCACGACTACCAACGTCACGGTACGACCACTCTGTTCGCTGCTCTCGATGTTGCCACGGGGCAAGTCATCACACGCTGTAAACCGCGACACCGCCATCAGGAGTTCCTCGCTTTCCTGCGTCAGATCGACGGCAGTGTGCCGCGCAACCTCGACATCCATCTCATCGTCGATAACTATGCCACCCACAAACATCCCAAAGTTCGTGCCTGGCTCGCCCGGCGTCCTCGCTACCACCTTCATTTCACCCCAACCTATGCCTCCTGGCTCAACCAAGTCGAACGCTGGTTCGGCATCATTACCCAGAAGGCCATTCGCCGTGGTTCCTTCTCCAGCGTCAAGGCTCTCGTCCGTAACATTGAGCGCTTCGTCGAACACTACAACGCCAACACCAGCCCCTTCGTCTGGACCGCCACGGCCGAATCCATCCTCGCCAAGATCGAACGACTTTGTTTATATATTTCCGGGACAGTACACTAAGGAAGGTCTGATCAAGTCGATTCTGCGATAATTCGCGAAACGACCAAGGAGCTGTCAGCAAGCCATGGAACAACAGGCGACTTGCGCGGAGTTGGAGCACGATTGGAAGAAGCGGCGGACGCGGCGGGAGATCTTCCTCGAGAAGATGGACGGGCTGATCCCTTGGGAACGGCTGGAGAGTCGGATCGAGCGGTTTTATCCGAAGGCCGGCCGTGGTCGTCGGCCCGATCGGCTCAGCGTCATGCTGCGCGTGCACTGCGTGCAGTTGTTCTACAACCTCAGTGATCGCGGCATGGAGGATCTGCTCTACGAGGTGGAGTCGGTGCGCCGCTTTGTCGGTCTGCGGCTGAGCGGGCCGCTGCCGGACGAGACGACGATCCTGAACTTCCGCCACCTGCTGGAGGCGCACGGTCTGGGGGCGGGGTTGTTCGAGGAGATCAACGCGCATCTGGCGTCGCTGGGGCAGCGGTTGAAGACGGGGACGATCGTGGACGCGAGCATCATCGACGCGCCGTCGTCGACGAAGAACCGCAAGAGCGAACGGGATCCGGAGATGCACCAGACGAAGAAGGGCAAGCAGTGGTACTTCGGGATGAAAGCGCACATCGGGGTGGACGCCGAGTCGGGTCTGGCGCACAGCTTGGTGACGACGTCCGCCAACGCGGCGGACGTGGGGCAGGCGAGCGGGCTGCTGCGCGGCGACGAGACGGAGGCGTGGGGAGACGCGGGCTACCAGGGCGTGGAGAAGCGCCCGGAGAACGAGGGTTCCGCTGTCGCCTGGCAGGTGGCGATGAAGCCGGGCAAGCGTCGCCTGCTCGACAAGGACGGCGCCGAGGCGGCGGCGGAGAAGCGCAAGGCGGCGGTGCGGGCGAAGGTGGAGCATCCGTTCCTATACGTGAAGCGGCGCTTCGGGTACGGCAAGGTGCGCTACCGGGGGTTGGCGAAGAACACGCAACGCATCGCGCTGCTGCTCGGATTCTCGAATCTGCTCATCGCTGGCCACCACGCGACCGGATAACGCGGGACAAGTCCGCCCGTGGATCGCCCGAGAGCGGGAAACAGACAAATCGAAGCGATTTCCTGGCGGTTCGGACCGTTTCTCCGTTGCAACACGTAACACTTCGTCGGTCGGATAGGTCCTCGAACTGGATTTTCAAACCGCGACCAATCGCGCCCCCTCGGAAATGGGGTTGTTCAGACTTTCCCTAGAGTAGTGCGTCAAGCAGATTGACGTTTATCGAGAGTGCGCCGAGCAGGTTTGACTTTCTCCAGGATATCGGAGGCGGCAGCTGTCCAGATGTAAGGTTTGGGGTTGTTGTTGTGTTGGTCGATATAGGCGTCGATGGCCCCGACAAGTTCATTCACACTGCGGAACGTCCCTCGGCGCAGGCGCTTCTCAGAGAGGTCGCGGAAGAATCTCTCGACCATATTGAGCCACGAAGAACTAGTCGGGGTGAAGTGGATGTGGAATCGTTTGTGGCGGGCGAGCCAGCGTTGCACCTTTTCGTGTTTGTGGGTCGCGTAGTTGTCCACGATCAAGTGCAGTTGTTTGTTGGGCGCGGTCTGGCGGTCAATCAGCCGCAGGAACTGCAGCCATTCATGGTGGCGGTGGTTTTTCATGCAGCTGCTGATCACCTTGCCGTCGAGCGTGTTCAATGCGGCAAACAAGGTGGTCGTGCCCTAGCGTTTGTAGTCGTGGGTCCTGGTCCCGGCCCGCCCCTTTTTCAGCGCTAAGCCGGGTTGCGTGCGATCCAACGCCTGAATCTGACTCTTCTCGTCGACCGACAATACCAGGGCATGTTCGGGTGGATTCAGATACAGCCCCACAACGTCCTCGAGTTTCTCGACAAAGCGGGGATCGTTGCTGAGCTTGAAGCTGGCGGTACGGTGCGGCTTCAAGCCGTGTGCCTGCCAGATACGCCGCACACTGGCTGCACTGATTCCCATGGCGGCGGCCATGGAGCGGGTACTCCAGTGAGTGGCGTTGGACGGAGTTTGCTGAGTGGTCTTGCGGATGAGTTCCCTCACGAGTTTCGCGCTGATGCTCGGTTTGCGGCCGGGACGAGGGGCGTCCTTTTCCAGGCCGGCGAGTCCGAGTTGGAGGTACCTTTTCCGCCACCGCGCCGCCTTCTCCGGAGTAATATTCAACTCGGCAGCGATCTGTTTGTTGCGGCAGCCGACGGCAGCCAGCAGCACGATTCTCGACCGTTCAATCAGACGGGCCGGCAACATTCGGCTCCCAACGATGGCTTCCAACCGCGACCGCTGATCCACGTTCAGCTCCACCTGGAGAGCAATACGCATCGGGAACGTCCTCTCAATTGTATAGACGTCTCCAAGATAATAATCGTTGCTATTTAAGATGCACTACTCTAGCAGTATCCATGTGTCAAGGTTTCGCTCCAGGGTCGGTTTTAAGCTCTGAAGACGGCGGGTGGTGCGAAGAGCGGGGGGCGCGCATGTCAGTTGGCCGTGGCCGGTTCGGGGATCCAGAGGCGGTCCTGTTGGACGAGGATGTTGGGCAGGACGACGAGCTTCCTCATGACGGCCGTGATGGCGACCATGGGCGGCTTGCCGGCGTCGCGCAGCGCGGTGTACTTTCTCCCGAGGTGGGGGTTGCAGCGGATGGCGGCGACGGCGGGCATGGAGAGCAACCGCCGCACCTTTTCCCTGCCGCCCTGGATGAAGCTGCGTCGCTTGCAGGCTTCGGACTCGCGGGCCAGCGGTGCCAGCCCGGCGAGGCTGGCGGCGCGAGGGCCGGTGAGGGTGCCGAGCTGGGACATGTGGACGATGAGTCCTGCGGCGGTGATGTTGGAGATTCCGGGGATCGAGGTCAGGATCTCGAACCGGCGCTTCAGATCCTCGCGGGTCTCGAGGAGCTTCCGGATCTCGGCGTCGACGCGCTTCAGCTGGCGCTCGCTCTGGGCGAGCCGCTCGCGGTTGACGCGCATGGCCAGAGGATGGCGCAAGTGCTTGCCGCGGTTGCCGATGGCGGTGCGGTCGCCGACCAGCGCGTCGCGCACGAGTTGCAGTTCGGCGAGGTCGCGGTCGCTGTGGGACTTTGCCGCGGTTGGGCGCAGGTCGACGATGGCGTCCGCCATCGTCGCCAGCGTGCGGGCGTCGACGGCGTCGGTTTTGGCGCGGCGTCGCTGCGATCTGGCGAAGCACCGGACCTGGTACGGATTGATCGCGTACAGCGGAAGACCGGCCTTCAGCAGCGCCTCCTCGAAGTCGCGGTGCCAAGGTCCGCTGGGCTCGTAGGCGATGCGCTCGGCCTCGGGGCCGATCCAGCCGATCAGCTTCTGGAAGCCGGCCGCATCGTTCCAGAAGCGGGCCGCCCTGCCCTCGGGCGCGGCGTAGGCGTCGAGGTGGGCTTTCGAGATATCGATCCCGATGGTATGGTTGGTCATTTTCCCTTCTGCTGTGCTTGTCATGCGAGCCATGATGCTCATGTATGCATTCAGGACGTTGGGAAGGACGGTGGCGGCCACACTGCTAAACGGCCCCGAACGGCCAAGCCCGTGACGGCCCGACCAGCGCCCCCCTTCAGCGCTCCCGCGGGAGCGCTGAAGGGCCGGGTTCTCCCAGGAGCCCGGGTGCTGACGTTAACAGACAAGCCCGTGTCTAAAAACCACATTGCCGTAGGAGTGTTTCAGCGTAAAATCAGGTATGGCGATGGGAACGCGGCGAGCCAGACAGAGGCAGGAAGAGTTGTTCTACGCAAGCGAGCGAGCGGAGGCGCCGGGGCACCCGTTTTACGAGCGGTTGAACGGCGTGCTGAACGAAGCGGGCTTTGATGCGTTTTGCGAGGAGCGCTGCCGCGGGTTCTATCACCAGAAACGGGGGCGGGGGTCGCTGGCGCCGGGGGTGTACTTGCGGTTGCTGCTGATCGGGTTCTTCGAAGGGATCGACAGCGAGCGCGGCATCGGCTGGCGCGTGGCCGACAGCCTGAGCCTGCGGCGGTTTTTGAACTACGGGCTCAACGAAGCCACGCCGGATCATGTGACGATCTCGCGAACGCGGCGGTTGGCGGCGGAGGCGGGCATCGATGCCAGCGATGACGACGCGGTGCGGCGCATGGATCGCAAGCGGAAGAAGAAGACATCGAATAAGGAGTGGGTGAATCCGCACGATCGGGAAGCCGAAGTGACCAAGATGAAAGATGGCACGACGCACTTGGCCTACAAGGCCGAGCAGGCGGTGGATTTGGAGACGGGCGCGATCGTGGCGGTCAGCACGCAGGGCGGGGCGGTGGGCGACAGCGAATCGGTGCAGGAAACCTTACCGGCGGCGGGTGAGGCGATAGCCGAACAGATCGCGACGCCGACCGCGCAAGGCCAATACAAAGTTCACCAACAAGGGCTGCGCGAAGTGGTGACCGACAAGGGTTATCACAGCGGCGCGGGTTTGGCGACGATGAGCGGGATGGGCGTGCGGAGTTACGTTTCGGTTCCCCGGCAACCACGGCGCAACGGGGAAGGCAAACGGGAGCAGCAAGCGGCGCTGTACGCCAACCGGCGGCGTGTGGCAGGCGCGCGTGGCAAGAGTTTGTTGCGGCGGCGCGGCGAGTTGCTGGAGCGGCCCTTCGCGCATCAGTATGAGACGGGTGCGATGCGGAGGCTGCATGTGCGCGGCCGCGGCAACGTCGCCAAGCGGGTGTTGTTGCAGGCGGCGGCGTTCAACCTGGCGCTGATTCTGCGAACGATCACCCGAGCCGGAACGCCGCGAGGTCTGGCGGACCTGAAAAGGAAGCTATTCTGCGCCTTGTTAGGCGTTCTGGCGGCTCTGTCGGCAATATCTGCGCCGCTTGCGGGCCTGGATGCAAGTTCATCCCTCAGCTCTCACCTTCCCGAAAGACCGCGGCCCAGTCCGCCCACATTGCGCCCGTGCCAAAAATCGGGGTTCTGACACGGGCTGCTAAGCGCGGTAGCAGGTGACAGCCGGCCGGCACTGACGCGAGCACATCCTCAAAAAAGCCCGCAGTGCAGCCTCGATTATTGAGGCCCTTATCCATTTCTGCGGCCGATTCAATCCATTTGCGATGTCAGAAGCGTGGCTGCGAGAGTGACGAACTCAAGCGCGGTAGACCTTTCTGATTCTGAGTTCCGCTTTCGATTGCATAGAGGAGCTTCGTGGACGGAGTCGTGACGACGGTGTTCGCTTCGCTAACATGTTGGTTTCGAGTTTGCCTTCCAAGACAGGTCGCCCCGCATCCGTTGACGTAGCCTGAGCGGACGAATTCGGGCGATCCGCTATTGCGAGTTTCTTGTATTGGTGGCATCGTTTTCAAAAAAAGGGGTTTCAAAATGGCTGAAGGCCAGTTCGGTGTTGCGGGACTGGGGGTAATGGGGCAGATGGTTGCCCTGAATATCGAGCGGAACGGTTTCTCCGTCGTCGCATACAACCGTGGCGCGGAGAAAGCAGACCGCATGCGCGAGCTTTCCGCGGGCAAGAACGTCCAGGTCACTCAATCGATCAGCGAGTTCGCTTCGCTTCTCGCCAAGCCGCGCAAGGTGCTGATTATGGTGACCGCGGGGAAGGGAACCGACGCCGTAATCTCCGACCTCAAGGGCGTTCTAGAAGAGGGCGACATCATCATCGACGGCGGCAACGCGCACTTCCCCGACACCAATCGTCGCCAGGAAGAGTTGGGCGGGACCGGACTCCACTTTATCGGTTGCGGTATCAGTGGGGGAGAGAAAGGCGCGCTGCTGGGCCCGAGTATCATGCCGGGCGGGAACATGCAGGCCTACCGGCTGGTCGAACCCGTGCTCACCAAGATCGCTGCGCAGACCGAAGATGGCCCGTGTTGCACATACGTCGGTGCGGGCTCAGCCGGCCATTACGTCAAGATGGTCCACAACGGAATTGAATACGGGATCATGCAAATCCTGTGTGAGGCCTACGATGTGATGCGCAAGTCCCTCGGAATGTCAGCAGCCGAGATCCAGCAGGTCTTCGCGAAGTGGACCGAAGCTGAGATCAGCGGCTTTCTGGTCGAAATCTCCGCAACTTGCCTCGCGAAGTCAGATGACGAAACCGGCAAGCCATTGGTCGAGCTGATTCTCGATACGGCCGGACAAAAAGGCACCGGCAAGTGGACGGCACAAACATCGCTCGACCTCGGCGTCCCGACACCGACACTGAGCATGGCCGTTCAAGCCCGCATCCTTTCCGGCCTCAAGCCGCAGCGGGAGGCGGCGGCGAGGATCCTTCATGGCCCACAAGCACCGGCCGCTGGTGAACGCGACGCCGTTGTCAGCGCACTCTACGATGCGGTCTATCTCGGGATCGTCACTAGTTACGCGCAGGGTATGGCGCTGATTCAGGAGGCATCCAAGGAGTACCACTACGGCGTCGACCTCAGCGAGGTTGCGCGTATTTGGAAAGCGGGCTGCATCATCCGCTCGCGACTGCTCGAACCGATCAAGCAAGCTTACGAGTCGAACCCCGACTTGATGAATTTGTTGGTCGACGACGGTTTCAGGGCTGTCGTCAACGGCACCGTCGATGGATTGCGGACCATCGTCAAGCTGGCCGCGGAGACGGGTGTTCCCGCTACCTGCCTCGGAGCCAGCCTGGCCTACGTCGACAGCTACCGTAGCGAGTTCCTGCCGGCCAATTTGCTGCAGGCGCAGCGCGACCTCTTCGGAGCGCATACCTATCGCCGCTTGGACCGTGATGGAGTCTTCCACACGGAGTGGGAAGACCAGCAGGCGACGTGAGACCCCTCCGCGGGGTTGTCGGGCAGACTTCGTGACTTATCGTGAAACGCAACGCCTGCGCGGCCCTCAACTGAAAGCCAAGGGGGCTTTAAGCGGCATGTCGTCGGAGAGTGGTTGCATCGCTAAGTAGACGACTTGGTGTTGATCGCGAAGATGCTCGACACTCAATTTCCGCGCGTTTGATTCGAAGAGCGGCGAGATTCTATCGAGGATCAACTCAAGATGCCGGGCCTTGCGATGCTGTGCACTTACGAAATGGGGCAAGTAGTCACGTTTGCATGGGCGCTGTTGGGAAGTTTCGCCGGCTGGGAGTCTTCTGAAGAGTTCGTGACCTGCGCTCTTCCGTAACCGAACCTCAACCGCGCTGTTCGGCGCAGGTGCGCATCTATACCTAAACCTCCGTTCGCGGGAAGGGGGTGCCGGTACGGTAATCAGCGGTTGAAGAAGAATGTTTCGGCGGTCGTGACGAAGATCTTCTCTTTGTCGGCAGCACTAAGGAAATCGGCGTGATCTCGAATGAGGGCGACTGAGTCGTCATACGTGTGAGGGTCTTGAACCTGGAAGGGGCAGTCGCTTTCCCACATGCAGCGGCCGGGACCGTATGCGTCGACGACTCGCTCGATCATCGGCAGAAGGTCGGTGTGGGGAGGAGTGGCGTCTCCGAGCGCGTAGAAGGCGCCCACCTTGACCTGGATGTTCTTGTGCTTGGCGAGCCCACACAGTTCGTCAACCTGCTCCTCTTTGACGGACTCGTTCGCGCCGATCCGCGCCAAGTGATCAATGATGACCGGTGTGTCAGGATGCTTGCCGCACATGCGCCCGACCTCCGGCATGTCGCCGGGATTCATCAGGAAGCTGAGCGCGAGGTTGTGCTCTGCTCCGGTTTCGAACATCTTGTCCCACTTCGGATGGCTCATCCAATTTGGCTGCTCCAGGTCTTGACGGCGGTAACCGCCGCGCACGCGGAAGGCGTAGCAGCGCTCCACACTCAACTCGACCATCATCTCGGCCGGATCCTGCGACTTCTCGTCCAGCACATCGGGAAGCACGCCGGTCCCCACAAAGTTCTGTGGATACTTCTCCATCATGTCGAGCATGTAACTGTGATCAGTGTGGTAGAAGGACATCTGAATCAGGTTGATACGGTTCACGCCGGACGGACGGCAGTGCCCGAAGAGTTCCTCCGCCGTGAAGCTCGCCGGGTCCATGTCTTCTTTCTTGTAGTTCGAGTGGAGTGGATATTTCTCGGTATCCGGCGTCCAGATGTGGACATGAGCGTCAATGATACGGCCCTTGAGGTTTGGCTCGTCGGGGGTCTGATCGGCGGATTCCTCCGCGGGCACGCAGGCCGCAAGGACCGCCGCTGTGCTTGAAGCCATCCAGTCACGTCGTGTCAATTCGGCCTCCCGTTGCCGTTTTCCGCACCGGGCAGGCAGCGCGACGGCGACATGGAATTATAGCCCACCCTGCGCTGGGTCCAAACGCAACGTGGTTGCTGTTGTGTTCGTTAGGTGATGCCGATCAAGGTGACTTCAAGATGCTTTTGGGCTTTGGGTCCGTTCCGGCAGCGAACCGCGAGGTGCTACTCAACGCGGAAGGCTCAGGGACATGGAGAACATGGGGGCAAATCGTCCCGGTGGATCGACTACTCGGCTACCATAGATGCCAAGACATTCGGCGCAGCCATCCTGAGTCACCGTACAAACCTGCACTACTTGACGGGTGAAACGCGCGCAGCTATGCTTGGCTTCGGTCAATCCTGCTGCCGAACACTCGTTCACCGGCGACGACAGCAAGAACGGGAGCCGTACAATTCCCGAACGCGAAGCGATGAGGTTCCGCCATTGATAGGTGATCCATGAGGGCAAGGCGCTGCCGGACGACATCGAGACGCTGTTCGGAGATTTCGTGACAGGCATGGTTCCCGTTCACGAAAGGTGGAGATAACGGTCATGGATCGCAGAGGCTTTCTGATGGGTGTGGGGGCGCCGCCGCTGATGGCTGCTCGAACCGGCGGCGGCCGTGTACGAATCGGGTTTCTCGGTGGCAGTCACTCCCACGCCGGCGGGAAAGTCGACGTGGTGCTGGCGAACTCGGATTATGAACTCGTCGGCATGGTGGAGGATGCCCCGGCAGTCCGCGCAAGGTACGAATCAAAGGGAGTGCGGATGATGGTCCTGGACGATATGCTGGGCGACCCGTCGATCGACGCCATTGCGGTGGAAAGTCCTGTGCGCGACCATACTCGCCACGCCGCGATGGTCGTTGATGCGGGCAAGCACGTCCACATCGAAAAACCGCCGGCGATTGACGTGGAGTCTTTGCGGTCGGTGCTCGATGCCGCACAGCGCAAGAATCTCGCCGTGCAGATGGGCTACATGTGGCGCCACCACCCAGGCATCAATCGTATGTTGGACGCAGCGAGGCAAGGTTGGCTGGGGAAGGTATACTTGGTGCAGGCTACGATCCACAAGTGGCTCCCCGATTCCCAACGTGCGGCGTGGGCCGAGTTTCGTGGCGGTCAGATGTTTGAGCTCGGCGGGCACGTGGTTGATCCGCTGATTCGGCTGATGGGTCGCCCGGACCGTGTCGCGTCGTTTCTCAAGAATCATGGAGACAAGGGAGACCATCTCGCCGACAACACGATCGCCGTTTTCGAATTCCCGGGAGCACTGGGACTGGTCATCGGTTCGACGCTGCACTTCACGTCACGCTACCGGAGCTTCATCATCCACGGCACAAAGGGGACCGCGACACTGCGGCCGATTGAGCCGCCGGAACTCGTGATGGATCTGACCGAAGCGGCGGGACCTTACGCGAAGGGTGTTCAGAAGGTCGAGCTACCGCCCTACAAGCGTTACAAGGACGAGTTTGTCGAGTTGGCGGCGGCCGTGCGAGGCAAAAAGCCGATCGCTGTGACACCACACGAGGATTTGATTGTGCAGGAAGCGCTGATTGCGGCTTCCGGAATGTAGTGGTCTGATACCCGAGTGCCGGCCGATCGGTGATGTCGGCCCGCTGGAGGGAATGGTTCCAACAACAGATACAGAAAGGCGGCAGGGGAGCTTTATGAACAGGCGATACTTCATTGGCGCCGCACTCGCCGGCGCAGCGGCAAGCAAGGCGGTCGCGGCAAATGACAAAGTCAATCTCGGGATGATCGGTGTAGGGGGGCGCGGACGCGGCCTCACACGCACCTACCTGGGCGTAGAAGACGCGAACGTCGTGCATCTCTGCGACGCCGACCAGGCATCGCTTGAGCGGGCCCAGGCGGAAGTGGCCAAGGCAGGTGCGAAGAAGCCGAAAGAAACGAATGACATGCGGCATCTCTTCGATGACCCCGAAGTGGACGCGGTCGTGATCGCGACTCCCGATCATTGGCATGCTCCGGCCACCATTCTTGGCTGCGACACCGGCAAGGATGTCTACGTCGAGAAGCCTGCCTCACACAACATTCGCGAAGGCCGCCTGATGGTCCAGGCGGCTCGCTCGAACAAGCGGATCGTGCAGGTCGGTACGCAGTCGCGCAGCCGCGGGTCGACCATACGCGGGATCGAATACGCCAACTCCGGCAAAATCGGCAAGGTCCTCATTGCAAAAGCCTGGAATATCCAGATGCGGGACGACATCGGCCACAAAGAGGACTCCCCCGTGCCCGAAGGCCTCGATTACGACACTTGGTTGGGACCGGCGCCATGGATTCCCTTCAACGAGAACCGCTTCCACTACAAGTGGCATTGGCACTGGCACTTCGGCACGGGCGACGCCGGAAACGACGGTGCGCATCAACTCGATATCGCCCGCTGGGCGCTCGGTGAGAACTATCCGAAGATCATCAGCGGCATGGGCCGCAAGGTCTATTTCAACGACGACCAGCAAACGCCCGACACGATGAACGTCACGTTTGACTACGGCGAGAAAGCGCTGATTTGGGAAATGCGGATCTGGAATCCGTACGGCCAGGACGACCAGAGCAATGGCGTTGCGATCTACGGCGACAAGGGTCGAGTCGACATCGGCCGCTGGGACCGTCGCTGGGGCTTCAAGGCCTTCGACAGCGACGGCGAGCTTGTCGAGTACGACGATGCCGACGATGAGCGTGACGACCACATGCGCAACTTCATCGATTGCGTCCGCACGCGCAAGCACTCCAACGCGGATATCGGTATCGGCCACCTGTCCGGCTTGCTCTGCCATCTTGCGAACATCGTGGCTCGAACCGGCCGCACGATTCGCTTTGACGCCGAAACGGAGACCGTCATCGGGGACGCTGAAGCGAACTTGCACATCAAGCGCACCTATCGGCCTCACTGGAGCACGCCGAAGGGTGCTTGATCGGATTCGTTAGTGGTTGTCCACCGATTTATGCGGGCGTGTCTACGATTTCTTGAATCACGTGCCCGTGAACGTCGGTCAGGCGCCGCTCGATTCCATTGTGGTAATAGGTGAGCTTTTGGTGGTCGAGCCCGAGCAGGTGCAGCACCGTGGCGTAGAAGTCGTAGATGGTTGACACGTTTTCGACCGCCTTGCGTCCGAACTCGTCGGTTGCGCCGTAGCTTACGCCGCCCTTGACGCCCGCCCCGAGCATCCATACGGTGTAGCCGTCGGGGTTGTGGTCGCGGCCGAGGGTGCCGTCCTGGTGGGTGGGCATGCGGCCGAACTCGGTGGTCCATAGCACCAAAGTGTCGTCGAGCAGTCCCCGTGAGCGAAGGTCCTTGATGAGTCCCGCAGTGGGTCGATCTAGAATGGGACAGTGGCGCTCGTAGTCGGCCTGGAGAGTCTTGTGCGCGTCCCAGTTGAGCAGGCCGTCGACGCCCGAGGCCCGCGACCCGCAATAGAGCGTCACGAAGCGAACATCGCGCTCGATCAAGCGCCGGGCGAGCAGGCAATTGCGCGCATACGCAGCCAGCAGGGGATTCGGATCTTCAGTGCCGTAGAGGCGGTGTGTTGCGGCGGTCTCCTTGGATAAGTCGGCGGCCTCGGGTGCGGAAAGTTGCATGCGAGCCGCCAGTTCGTAGGAGGCGATGCGCGCGGTCAGTTCGGGGTTTCCCGGGTGCGCTTCGGCATGACGGCGATTCATCAGATCGAGGAATTTGCGTGCGGCCGCCTCCGCCTCGGCGCTTACCGACGCCGGACGTTCCAGGTTGCGGATGCCCTCGGCGGCGTTGAACACGATGGCCTGGTGCTCGGCGGGTAGGAAACCTGCGCCCCAATTCGCCGGGCCGGCGGGCGGGATGCCGCGGACATCGGGGATGGTGACATAGGTTGGGAGGTTGTCGTTTTCTGAGCCCAGCGCGTAGCTCGTCCAGGCGCCGGCGCTTGGGAAACCCTCAACAACGAAGCCGGTGTTCATCATCACGCAGGCCGGGCCGTGCGTGTTGGTCTTGGAAGTCATCGAGTGGATGAACGCCATGTCGTCCACTAGCCCGCCCAGATGGGGCAGTAGCTCGGTGACCTTCTTGCCGCTGTCCCCTCCCGGAACGAACGTCCATGGGCTCTTCATCAAGTTGCCATTCTTGCCCTGGAAGGAGACGAACGATTCTGAGCCGGGCAAAGGCTTGCCATGCCATTTCTCAAGCGCAGGTTTGTGCTCGAACGTATCGATATGCGAGCAGCCACCCGGGCAGAAGATCTGCAAGACCCGTTTCGCTTTGGCGGGATAGTGCGTTTGGCTCGGGGCGGCGCGCAGTGTCCCGGTCCCGAGCAATTGCGCCAGCGCGATGCCTGCCAAACCCTGGCCGACATCGCTCAGGAACTCTCTACGGCTCACGCAATGCCTACATAACATAGAGAAACTCGTTGATGTTGAAGATGGCCCGACAGAAGATCGTCAAGCCGTGTGCGCGGATCAGATCGACGGCTGCGGCTTGTTCTTGCGGAGTGGGAGTGCGCCCGAAGGCAAGCCGGTAAGCACGATTGACTTGGGCGTGGGGTTCACGAGCCTCGCGTGTCAGCCGTTCGGCGAAAAACTCGGCTTGCTGAAGCATGAATGGGTTATTGAGTAGGCTCAGAGCTTGCAGCGGCGAGGTGCTGACCTCGCGCTTGGGCGCGGGTAGGGCTGAGTCGGGACAGTCGTATTGGCCAAGTAGATCGACTTTTACCGAGCGCGCCGACTGATGATAGACCGAGCGGCGGAATGTGGCCTCGTCGAACTCCTTCCGCGGGTAGTAGGTCGCGACGTTGTCGACGGTGTACTTGTACAAGTGGAAGCCCGGCCCGCCCATCGTCGGATCGAGCTTGCCCGACACGGCCAGGATCGCGTCTCGAATCGCCTCAGCTTCGAGCCGTCGAGGCGGGAAGCGCCACAAGTAGCGTGCTTCGCGATCGATGTTGGCCGCATCGATGTCGTAACGGCTCGATTGCCGGTAGGTGGCCGACATCATGATCTCTTTGTGCAGCGACTTCAGACGCCACCCGTAGGTCTGTACACGTTGGGCAAGCCAGTCGAGCAACTTCGGGTGAGTAGGCCGCTCGCCGTTGAAGCCAAAGTCGCTTGGAGTGCCTACCAACCCCCGGCCGAAGTGGTAGTGCCAGACGCGGTTCGCCAGCACGCGCGGGGTGAGCGGGTTGCGGTCGTCCGTGATCCACCTCGAAAGCGCCAACCGCCGTTCGCCTTCAGGCGCGTCGAGGTCGAGTTCGAAGCGTGGAAAGATGCTCTCCAGCGTGCTGAGACCGCCCGGCGCAATGGCTTTCCCCTTGTTCATCGGGTTGCCGCGCTTGAACAGGCGGGTCGGTTCTTCCGGCTGCTCGAACCTGCCGGCATAGACGGTCGGCAACTTCGGGATGGCGTCCAACTCGATTTGCAGTTTCTTCTCGCGTTGCAGAAGTGATTGCCGGCGCCGCTTACCGTCGGCATCGAGAACCGTCATCAAGATGAGTTCGTCCTGTTCCGCCTCGGTGTAGGGCAGACGGTCTTCGGTATCGGCGACTTTGCGCCAGATCTTACCGTCAAGCGACGTTTCAACGACGTATTCCGTGGGAACACCGCCGAGGAATTTTTTTTGAAAACCACCTAGCCGGTCACGCGACCAGAAGATGCGGGAGATGGTCTCCGGCCGAGCCCATTCGACCGTTACTTCGCCTCGGTCAGGGTCATTCGAAATCCAACGCTTGGCGAAGTCGCCATCGATGATGAGATCAACCGAGTACGCGTTGGGATCATCATCGGCCTTGCGCGTCGAGGCAGCGGACGCCTTACCGCCGGCAGACTCCAGGGAGACATTGCGCGGCTTCGGCCCGGCGGTCCAAACCTCGAGTTCATCGAGGCGTGGCGTACTGCGGTAGCTGCCGCTGATCCGCATCCGGACGAAACGCGCTTCGACCGGTTCGAATGTCTCTTCTGTTCCTTGTGCGTCGACCGGCGGCCGATACCCCGCGACGATCGATTGCCTCTGCTGCTCCATCAGAGGCTTGGCTTCTTCCGCGATTGCTTGAAGCTCCTTGTCGATGCGTTCCAGCTCCGCCTCGACGGGACGGCTGCGGTACTCGCGCTGCTGGATCTGCTCCGTCTTTGCAACGACCCGCTGGTCGAAATGGACCCCTTCGAAGATCGATTGCATGCGGTAGTAATCGGCCTGTTGAATGGGGTCGAACTTGTGGTCGTGACAGCGCGCGCAGTGGACGGTGAGGCCGAGAAACGCCCCGGAGGTCGCCGTGATGATGTCGTTCAGATCGTTCGCGCGCTTCTGGAGCTGCCCCTCGATGTTGTCAATGCCAACGGTATCGTGAGGGCCGGCAACGAGAAAAGCCGTCGCAACCTCGACATCCGGGTTGCCGGCGGAGACCTGATCGCCCGCCAGGTGTTCGAGGACCATCTGATCGAACGGTTTGTCGTCGTTGAACGACCGGATGACGTAATCTCGAAAAGGCCAGGCGTTGTTGCGCAAGTGGTTCTGCTCATAGCCGTGGCTTTCGCCGAAGCGAACGACGTCCAGCCAGTGGCGCCCCCAGCGCTCGCCGTAGTGCGGCGAGGCGAGCAGCCGGTCGAGCAGGCGTTCATAGGCGTTGTCGCTCGGGTCATTGACGAAGGCGTCCATCTCTTCGGGCGACGGCGGTAGTCCGGTCAGGTCGAAGGTGGCCCGGCGGATGAGCGTCGCACGCTCGGCGGGCGGCGAGGGCGTAAGCCGCTTGTGTTCCATCTCTTCGTAGATGAAGCGGTCGATGGGTGACAGCCAGCCTTCTGGGGCTCTTTGGAGTGCAGGGGGATCGGCCGTGCTGAGTGGTTGCAACGACCACCAATCGGAGCCGACCCGTGAACGCTTTTGGCCGTGGGTCAATGCACGTGACCACGGGGCGCCGGCACCGATCCAGCGGCGAACAATGTCATGCTCCTTGCTTGGCAAAGGGTTGCCAAGAGGCATCTCGCCCGCCGCGATCTTGCGGTACAGAGGACTTTGCTCGGCGTCACCGGGGACGAGCGCCGGGCCGTGCGCACCGCCGGCCAATGCACCGTCGAGGGTTGTGAGGTCGAGTCCGGACGTCTTGGCTTCGTCGTTGTGGCAATCGAGGCACTTGTTCTCGATCAGTGCCAGGGCCGCCGGTTCGACTTCCTCAGGGCTTTGCGCCCAGGCTGTCGCCGCCGTCAACATCGCGAAGACGATAAGGCACGCCTGGCTCGGGCTTTTCATCGCTCGAAGCTAGTCTATCGCGGTTGCCGAATCATCGCAGTCCGGACCAGCGTAGGACGGCTCTTTTCGCGCCACTCTATTCCGCCGTCGCTTGCGTTGAAACGAAAGGTGCTGACAAGCCGCACTCCTTCTCTCAACAGTCGATCGAGGTTGGGTGTCCGTGCGTGAGGGTTTCGCGGCTCGCTGATGATTCAGGCGGCCTGATCATCCGTGTAGATGAAGAGGTTGCTCGAGCGCCGAATGGCAGTGATCAGGCTCGTCACGAGCAACACGGTTCTGCAGAGCCGCAGCGCGGTAAGGGTGAGCACCTGCAATCCGTAGTGGCGCGTCATCGCTTACGCTTTATGAAAGCGAAGGTGTGCTATCACGATGGTCGCATTGCCATCCCTACTTGGTGAGGAGCCCCATGATGAAAGCAAATGTCGTTCTGTTCCTTTCGTGCGTACTGACGGTCGGTTGCTCGTCTGAAGACGGGTCGGTGGATGTACGATCGGACTTTGAACGCTTCAATGGGGAGTGGGTGCTCGACGCGACTGATGGAGACCATCAACCGATGGCGCTCGAAGTCAGCGGCGCAGGCACGGGTGAGCTTACCGGATTCTTGACCGGAGCCGCCGGCGGACGGACACAGCCGTTTCTCGAGTCGGAGATCGTTGACGGCGCATTGCGATTCATGGTGGAGCGCACGTTCGACGGCGGGCGGAAGGTGCGGGCGGACACAACGGCTTGCATCGTTGGTGAAGGACTGCGCGGCTCGACGACTCGAAATGACCGAACATGGGAATGGATCGGGCGGCGCCCGGACGTCATCGAAGACCACGATGACGGAAGCTGGCGTGACGGGGAGCCGGTCGTGTTATTCGGAAGCGATGGCGACCTTTCCGTTTGGCGTGAGCTGGATGAGGGCAAAAAAGGAGGATGGAGCGCGAGAGATGGTGTTCTTCACAACATCGGCTCCGCGAACACTTTTTCGACCCGCGAAACGTTCTGGAACTTCCGGCTGCACGTCGAGTACCGGCTTCAAGAAAACGGAAACAGCGGCATCGGACTGCGGGGGCGTTACGAGGTCCAGCTATACGATGACCACGAAAAACCACCGAGCATTCATGGGAATGGCGCGCTGTACAGCCGGATCACGCCGGAGGTCAACGCCACGAAGGCGCCCGGCGAGTGGCAGGCGTTCGACATCACGCTCATCGGCCGTGACCTGACCGTAGTGCTGAATGGAGAGACGCTCATCGACAAAGGCCGCGTTGACGGGCTGACCGCCATGGCGATCGATTCTCACGAAAGTGCGCCCGGGCCGATTCTGCTGCAGGGCGACCACGGACCGGTAGAATTCCGGAACATCGTGATCACGCCGCTTCAGCAACGATGAGCCCTGTTCCGCCCTTATCCCGTCACGGTGGCTTCCGAGAGAGCCTCTGCCGGCGGCTGTGTCTTTTTCGGCAGCAATGAAACAGCCGCTGAGCCGAGCAGCGCGAGTGCGGAGATCATCAGCAACGCCGCGTTGTAGTTGCCCAGTTGATCGTGCATCACACCCAACACGAAGGGGAAAAGCGTCAGGCCGATGGAGTCGACAGGCAGAATGATGCCCATCACCCGCGCCAGAGAATTGGCCCCGAAGAGTTCCGCAGCCATCAGCGGGATCATCATGAAGTCCGCGCCCAGACCGAAGCCGTAGATCATGGCAAAGATCCACGGGATGCCGGGTTGGTCGGCGAAGAACAGCATCGGCAAGGGCAGGCCGACGAAAAAGTAAGCTGCCACCATCACGAACTTCTTTGGAAAGCGGTCCGCCAGCCAGCCCATTCCGATGCGGCCGAGATTGCTGAAGATCAGCAACAAGAATGTTGTATCGGCCACCGTCGCTTCAGCGAGCCCTTTGTCAAGAAACATCAACTTCAGGTGCTGCGTCACGGAACCAATGGCGCCCATGCTGCAGAAACTGCCGAAGGCGAGCAGCCAGAAACTACGCTGTCGCAACAGGCGGCCGAAGCTCAGCGGCTTCTCGCGGACTTCTGGTGGTTCGATAGCGTCCCCGTCCGGATGCAACCCCTTCTCCTGGGGACGGTCGCGGACGACGAAGAGCAGGATCGGAAGCAGCACCAGCGTCAGGAATCCGGAGATGCGGAGCGCGACCTGCCACCCGTAGCGCTGGATCAAGGGGAGGGCGATGAACTTCTGGGAAACCGCGCCTCCCATGCCGAGTCCGAGATAGGCGATGCCCATCGCCGTACCTCGCTTGCGATGGAACCACTGCGAAAGGATGACCTGATTCGGGATCGGCCCGGCGGAGACGTAGGCTGTCTGTACAACGCACCAGATCGCATAGTAGAGAACAAGACTGCCGCCCATGAGTCCGAAGGCGTTCAGCACGACGACCCATAAGATCATGCCGAAGATGATCAGCTTTCGGGTGCTGAAGCGATGTACGAACAGACCCGCGATCGGCAGGATGAGGACTGTCGCGAAAGCCATTCCGCCGGTTGTTGAACCGCGGCTCCACCCGAACGTCTCAATGAAGTAGTCGTAGTAGAACGGCATGGCGTACAACGGAATGCCTACCGTGAAGGCGAGGATGAAGAAGCACGATGCCGCTATATACCAGCCGTAGAAAGTTTCCTGCGGTCGAGTCGGGCCGCGTTGGGTGGCGGTCTCCATGCGAAAGCGGATAAAGGGCTATGCGGTGGCCGAGAGTTTCGGTTCGGATTCCCTGGCGGCTTGTTCCTTCAGCATCTTCATGAATTCGGGCATGTAGAGGTGTTGGTCAAACCAGCCTCGGCCGGTGACCATGTTGCCGTCACGGACGCAGCCCTTGTCGACGAACGTGGCGCCGCACAGTTCGACGTCGAGTTTGCACTTTGGGATCGTGGCCATGTGCTTGCCCCGGATGACATCGGCCGCCGCGACGATCTCCGCGCCGTGGCAGACCGAACAGACGGGCTTGTCGGCATCGAAGAAGTGGCGCACGATGCGCATCAGGTCCTGGTCGTAGCGCAGGTACTCAGGGGCGCGTCCGCCGGTGAGGAAGATGCCGGTGTACTCCTCCGGCATCACGTCCCCGAATGCGATAGTCGCTTCCAGATGGTAGCTGGCGCTCTCGCGGGTAATATCCCAGCCGGGCGGAATCTCATGCATGACGAGCGGATAGACACGGGCTTCCGGGCCGGCGACCACGACTTCGAAACCGTCCTCTTGCACCCGGTAGACCGGGTAGAGCGTGTCCATTGCTTCAGCGGCATCGCCGACGGTGATCAAGACCTTTGACATGGTTTCTCCTCCGTGCTCCTCCTAGCTGCTCCGCGGTCTGCGCAGATGTTCAATTGAAGTTGCCGAGCTGCCGCACCTCTCCCATCGTCTGGTCGAGCGGTACTGTCGGATGATACTCGATCGAGGCGAACCCTGAGAACTTGCCGGCCTGTTCGAGATCGTGAATCGCCCGAAGAACATTACGGTAGTGGATCTCACCCGTGCCGGGCTGATGGCGTCCCGGATGGTCGCCGATGTGAAAATGCCCGATCAGGTCGATGTTGTCTCGGATGAGCGGGATCAGGTTTCCCTCTTGGACTTGGACGTGGTAGATGTCGAACAGCAGCTTGACGTTGGGGCTGCCGACGCGCTCGAGAATGGCGAAGCCTTCACTGGCCGTGTCCAGAAAGAAGCCGGGCCGCGTGACGAGGGAGTTGATCGGTTCCATGACGACCGTTATGCCGCTGCGTTCCAACCAGGGAACGGCGGCTCGCAGACCGGTCACGCAGGCATCGAACTGCTTGCGCCGCGGGATCCCTTCGCGGGTCATGCCGCTCAAGACGACGAGACGTTTAGCGCCGAATTCCTTCGCGGCGGCCGTGGCCTTCTTGATCTCTTCTACGAAGGCCTCGTGCTCCGCGGGATCGACCAGACTGCAACCGGGAGTTCGCACGCCTTTGTTCGCGACGATGCACACGCACTCGAGGCCGTACTTCTTCTGCGCCGCGCGGTAGGCGGCTCTCTCCGCCGGGTCCCGCCAGTTGAACATCTCGAATCCCTGGTAGCCGCTCGCGTGAGTGAGCGCCAGCGCTTGCTCCGGAGGATACTTCCGGGCGGGCTGTGGTCGAGGATCGGTACGTCCGGGATTATCGAAAGGCAGCCGGACATCGGGGCCGCGAAACATGTCGCACGTGACCGAAAGTCGGAGGCCTTGTGCTTCATGGGGATGGAACTGCGGGGTGGCCGGGACGGCCGCGCCTGCAACCAAGCCGGAAAGAAAGCGTCGTCGCTGCATGCGAGCGTCCTACAATCCGCAAGTCCTGGCGTCGGCGATGAACTTCAAGCCCCTGGCAGCCCGTGGTGGAAGTCCCGTGGAAGGCGCGGCGGTCTTTGGCGGTCGCTCGGCGCGGAGTGAGGAGGATGGCGATCCGGGTCGATCTCCTCCGACGAACGACAAAGCCGACGATAGCCAATGTCCGTCGCCCAAAGGGTTAAGCGCCTCTTCCGGTCGGCTTCGCGGAGAGCGCAGTGCCGCGTTCCTCAAGCGCCCGGACGTTGCTCTATCGGCCCTGGGGCGCGTAACGCCGCCGCGTGACTTGCACCACGGGCTGCTAGGGGTCGGGAAGCGGTCCGGCCGGCCGATGATCTCCGTCAATTTTGGCGAGCAGGCTTGCAAGCACCCGACGTCACCTGCCTGGTGAAGCGCAAACATACACACTGTCAACTCGGGCAGCACTCCCGCAATTCCCGATATGGCGCCATCGCTCAAGCCTTGCCGCCGGACCTTCTTGAGTACGGCATCGTTGTCAACGAGCCGTATGGTATCAGGCTTCTCCCGTACCGCGAGGGCCGCCAGGGTTTCAAAGCAAGCCGCTGTCGTCTTTGCCGCCGACGATGTTGGGGATGTTCTCAAGCCGTATCAGCGCGGGGGATTGGATGACTGGCGAGGTGACCCGCGAAAGGTTGTAGACGTATCGCGAGACGCGGCTCCGGATGATAAGGTGGGATGGGAAATGATAGGGAGAGGAAGATGCAGGAAGCTCGTGTGAGTTCCCAGCCATCCCTCTACTTGCCGATCCTCTTTGGTTTCATCTGCGCCGCACTAGTTCCGCTTTCAGCCCAAAGTCCTCAAGACGGGTCGTCACTCCCCCCTTCAGCAGACAGACCGGTTGACTATCAGGCCGACATTGAACCTCTGCTGAGTGCACGGTGTTACCTGTGCCACGGCGAAGGTCAACAGATCAACGGTCTACGGCTGGATCGCAAAACAGATGCTCTGCGCGGCGGATATTCAGGACCCGTGATGGTTCCGGGCAAGAGCAACGAAAGCCGCTTGATTCAACTGGTAGCGGGCGCCGATAGCAAGGTCGTGATGCCGCCGGTCGGCGAGCGACTCACAGCCGGCGAGGTCGGCTTGCTGAGGGCTTGGATCGACCAGGGCATTTCATGGCCGGACTCCGCAGATACGGCGGCATCCGAAACGGAAGCTTCGAAGTCGCGGCATTGGAGCTTTCAGCCGGCTGCTCGTCCCCGCCTTCCGAGGGCAAGCAACTGGCAGTGGGTCCGCAATGCCATTGATCGTTTCGTGCTCGCAAAACTCGATGCCGAAGGTGTCGAGCCTTCACAGACCGCCGACAGGGCCACATTAGTCCGCCGTGTCAGCCTCGATCTGACTGGTCTGCCGCCCGCGCCCGAGGAGGTCGAGCGATTTCTGCTCGATAATCTCCCGGACGCCTATGAAAGGCTGGTTGACCGCTTGCTGGACTCGGAGCATTACGGCGAGAAATGGGCCAAGCATTGGCTCGACCAGGCCCGCTACGCCGACAGCGACGGCTATGAAAAAGACCTTTCCCGTCCCCACGCGTGGCGCTATCGGCATTGGGTCATTAATGCTTTGAACCAGGACATGCCGTTCGATCGGTTTACCCTTGAACAGATTGCTGGGGATCTTCTGGAGGACGGCTCGGTGGAATCACACGTCGCTACGGGCTTCCACCGCAACACGCTGAAGAACCGCGAGGGCGGGATCAATCTCGAACAGACCCGCTTCGAGGAAACAATCGACCGCGCAAACACGGTGGCGACAGTATGGCTCGGCCTGAGCGTCGAATGCGCACAGTGTCACGATCACAAGTACGATCCGATATCGCAGAGGGACTATTACCGTCTTTATGCCTTCTTCAATTCCGTTGACGAGGTCGACATCGATGCCCCACTGGCCGGCGAATGGGGGCCGTATTTCCGCAAGCGGCCGAGCTATCTCGACAAGCGCGCCAAGATGCTTGCCGAGCACAACGTCCCCGAGTTGCAAAAGCCTTGGGAAGCCAAGCTGCTCGAAGCCTCCAGGCAGCCCGGCGTTTGGACCGACTGGGATCTCACATATGACATCCTGCCTCTTGTCCTGGACCATGGCCACCAGATTCTGCACAAGCCCCCTGCTGTCCGCACCGAGCGGGAGCAATACGGGCTGACCAGGTTCTTCATCCAGAACTACCATCGAGTCATCCCCAAAGATCGCTACGAAGAACTGCGTTTCAAGGAGCTGTACAGCAAGCTCGATGAGCTGGACAAGGAGTTTCCCGACGTAAGTCGGGCCATGGCGGTGCGCCGGCGCGAACGGCCCCGACAGACGCACGTTCACCTGCGCGGACAGTGGGACCGCACCGGGTTGCCGGTCGCCCCGAACACGCCCAGCTTTCTTCCGCCCTTGCGGGCCGAGGGTCAAGCCACGCGAGTCGATCTGGCTCGCTGGCTGGTCTCGCGCGAGAACCCGCTCACGGCCCGCGTCACCGTCAATCGGATCTGGCAAGAGTATTTCGGCCGTGGTTTGGTGCTCACCTCCGAAGATTTCGGTACGCGGGGCGAGCGGCCGACCCATCCCCAACTACTGGACTGGCTGGCTGCGGAATTCATGGAGCACGGGTGGAGTCTCAAGAAGCTGCACAAGCGGATCGTAACTTCGTCGACCTACCGCCAGTCATCGAATGTCCGCCCTGAACTTCAGGAACGGGACCCGAACAACGAGTTGCTGTCTCGGCAGACGCGCGTTCGTCTGCCGGCGGAGTTGATTCGCGACAGCGCGCTCGCGGTGAGCGGATTGCTCTATCCGAAAATCGGGGGGCGCAGCGTGCGCCCGCCGATGCCGGAGGGCGTGGCTGATCTCGCGTACTCCAACAGTGTCCAGTGGAATGAGAGCGAGGGGCGGCAGAGGTACCGGCGCGGTCTCTATGTCCATTTCCAGAGGACGATACCTTATCCGTTCTTGATGAATTTCGATGTTCCCGAGACGCGGGTCACCCAATGTCGGCGCGAGCGTTCCAATACCCCGCTCCAGGCGTTGAATCTGCTCAACGACCCCGTGTTCTTCGAGGCTTCGCGCGCGTTGGCGACCCGCATTCTGATCGAGAGTTCCGGTTCATCGTTCGACGATCGGCTCGAATACGCCTATCGTCTTTGCATGGCGCGTCTCCCCAGTCCCACGGAGAGACAAGGTCTGCGGGCCTATTATGATCAGCGGAAGGCGGAACTGGACAGCAATCAGGACATGCTCGCCTCACTCTTCCCGGCAGACATCGATGGGGTCGAGAAACTGGACGCCGCTGCGTGGGTGGGTCTGAGCCGCGTTCTGCTCAATACGGACGAGTTCATCACCAGGGAGTGATCCGCGTGACCCTAGCTGAGTTTCAACGTATCCAGACACGCCGGGATTTTCTGGACCGGTGCTTGGGAGGGCTGGGTGCGGCGAGCCTTGCCCATCTGCTTGCGATCGAAGGCCGTACGGCTTCAACGGATCTCGAGCCGTCGAACTCTCTCGCGCCTCGCAAGCCGCACTTTGAAGGCTCGGCGAAGAACGTCATTTTCCTGTTTCAAGCGGGCGCCCCGAGCCAGATGGATCTCTTCGATCCCAAGCCCGAACTGCAGAAGTGGCACGGCAAACCGCTTCCGGAATCGCTCACCAAAGACCTCAAGCTGGCTTTCGTTAAACCGAGCGCCAAGGTCATGGCCAGCCCACGCGCGTTCAAGCGGCACGGGGAAAGCGGCATCGAAATCTGCGATTGGTTGCCGCATACGGCGGAGATGGTCGACGACATTTGCCTGATTCGGTCGATGCACAGCGACGCCTTCAACCACCATCCCGGCCAGTCGCTTCTGATGAGCGGGCACACGCTGATGGGCCGCCCGACGCTGGGCGCCTGGGTCACCTACGGGCTTGGAAGCGAATCGCGGGACCTGCCCGGTTTCGTCGTTCTCAGCTCAGGGCGCGGCACAAGCGGCGGAGCCAGCAACTGGTCGAGCGGTTTCATGCCCTCGACTTACCAGGGCGTCGTTTTTCGCGGTTCGGGCGATCCCATTCTCTATCTGTCGAATCCCGAGGGCGTCGACCGCAAGATGCAGCGCGCCGATCTCGACGCCCTGCGAGCGCTCAACGAAGAACGCTACCAGACGACGGGAGACCAGGAAATCGCCTCCCGCATCGCGTCCTACGAGTTGGCGTTCCGCATGCAGGCTGCCGCACCGGACCTGCTTGACTTCAGTGATGAGCCGGCGCACATCCGAGAAATGTACGGCATCGATGAGGAACTCACAAAGCCCTACGGTACGAATTGCCTGCTTGCCCGCCGCATGGTGGAGCGCGGCGTACGTTTCGTGATGCTCGCCCACGCCAGTTGGGACGACCACAGCAACCTCAACAAGAATCTCAAGAAGAACTGCGGCATGACCGACAAACCGGCGGCCGCGCTCATCCGCGATTTGAAGCAGCGTGGACTGCTTGACAGCACACTCGTCGTTTGGGGAGGAGAGTTCGGCCGAACGCCGATGGCCGAGCTACGGCGTCCCGAGGAAGCCGAGACGGCCGGCCGCGACCACCACCCGAAGGGCTACAGCATGTGGCTGGCCGGCGGCGGCATCCAAGGCGGGCCGGTGATCGGCAAGACGGACGAAGTGGGGCTGAGCATTGTCGAAGACAAGATCGAGATTCATGACCTGCAAGCGACGATCCTGTACTGTCTTGGGTTCGATCATACCCGGCTGACGTATCGTCACCTCGGCCGAGATTTCCGCTTAACCGACGTCAGTGGAAACGTCGTTCAAAAAATGTTGGCCTGAGTTTCTTCCACAGTGGACTCGGCCTTCAGGAGGTAGGAATGAACAGCAAGTCGACGCGCCGGGAACTCATGGGCGCAACTCTTGGTTGGGCTGCCCTGGCTGCCTGCTCATCGCATACGCAGGATGCCGAAACCGCATCCGGTGACGCCAAGACCTCGGCGGAGCCCCGCATGAAACTCTCGATGTCCGTCCGTGTCGCCGAGAAGTTCGACAACAAGCGCGAAGCCTCGCTGACGATCGATCAACTCATCCAACTCGCGCGGGAAAACGGTTATCAGGCGCTTTGCATGCGCGCCTCGCAGGCCGGTACGCATACCGCGCCCGAAGAGATCGAACGCATCAGCAAGGCCATCCACGACGCCGGCATGGTCGTGTCGATGGTGACGGGTGATTTTTTCGTACCGCAGAATGATGAGAACGGCCCCGACGGCTTGCGCAACATCACGCCCTATCTCGATCTCGCCGAGGCCTTCGACGCGGACTTGATCCGTATCTGCATGAAGAAGGAAGAGGACATCGCATGGGCGCAAAAGGCGTCGGACGAAGCGCAGGAGCGCAACATCCGCCTGGCCCACCAAGCGCACAACTCGAGCCTGTTCGAAACAGTCGAGGGCTCGGTGGACGTGCTCAGGAAAGTGGGTCGTAAAAACTTCGGCATCATCTATGAACCGGCCAACTGGTTTGTAGCCGGTGAAGATTACGGCAGGAACGGCATCCTCGCCGTGAAGGACTATATCTTCAACGTGTACGTCCAGAACCACCGGCTCAACCCCGAGGGTGAGGCGGCGATCGGCACTTGGGGCAAAGGCAAGGTGGGTGTCGATCACATCGGCTTGTGGGATGAGGGTGGCTGCGATTTCGAAGAGGTATTCGAAACGCTGCACAGCATCGACTACCGCGGGTACGTGACGGTACATCAGGCGTTTGAAGGCGTCATGTCCGTCGAAGAGGCGATTCGACGAAGTTACGAATATCTGAGGCCTTTGACCGCATAGGGTCGCTCCCTCTGTCGTTTCGCGGCACACGAGCGCTCCGTTATTGAGGGAACAACATGGGCTCAGTCGGGGCCGAAGGAAATTCCTTCTACGGGGCTACCGAGACAATCCGTGTCGACATCTTCGGCGCCCAGCACGGCCATCTGGGCAGCAAATGCGCGCACTGGTGGCGAACACCGACTACAGCGGCAGGCCGAAGAGCATTTCGAGGGCGTGAAATTCGTTGGCGAGGAAGAACTGCTCGATTGCGATTCGCTCGACATGATTGTCGTCGAGTGCCGTATCCAGCAGGAGATAAGTCGTATTAGTTAGTACCAAGACGGAGGTCGCATTAAGCCGTGCGCCGTTGCCCAAAATGCGAAAGGCCCTTGAGTCTGAGGACCGTCTGGTCCGGCTTCACGCTCGTGCAACGGGAGCGTGGCCGGATCGTTTGCCCTGAGTGCGGAACGGAGCTTGAAGTAACACCGGCGAGTGCTGCTCTTCAGGTCGTGGTGACAATTGTAGCTGCTCTGGCAGTGCTGGCTATGGCCACGCTCATGCAAAGACACAATGTGTCACGTGCTCTGGTCGTTGCGTTTGCATTGGTGAGCATATGTTCTGCGGGTGTGTTGTCCTACTTATCCCTGAGCCGTTTCCGAACTCAAGAGTCTCTTTCAGTTCGGGCAGATCGCCGTCCGGACAAACGAAATGACTAGGACCCCTCTGGTACACCCTGGCGCTTTCGTTCATGTTTCATAGGAAGTACATCCTTCGACCCGAAGCGGGAGTTAACCTGGATGAGAGGTGGGACTTGGAAGGATAATGGGCTGATCGTGCGGTTGCACGGAGGTTGAAAATGAACGGGAAATCCAACGTATCGAGCCGGCGTCAATTCCTCGCGGCAGCAGGCTCGGCCGCCGCCGCTTGTGGGTCGCCGGCGGCGCCCGATCCGCACAACGAGAAGCCATTTCGGATCGACGTGCAGAGTCACATGTATCCGCCGCCGGTCCTTGACTTCATGATGACGCGCGACGACATCCCGCGCGCCTACAAGAAAGGCGACACCTATTATACGATCACCGGAGAGTGGCACCGGCGCGTTCGCCCGCAGCACATGGACGTCGACGCCAAGCTCGCCGACATGGATAAGGCCGGAATCCGGACAACGGCGCTCAGCATCAACGATCCCGGACCGGAGCGCTTCGGAGCGGATGGTCCCAAGGTAGCCCGGCTGGCCCACGACTTTATCGGCGACGTCATCAAAGCGCACCCAAGTCGGTTCTTCGGTCTTGCGACTCTGCCGCTCTATCACATGGATGAATCGCTCGAGGAGTTGGACCGCTGTGTCAACAAACTGGGGTTCCGCGGCATCCTGCTCTACTCCAACCTTGCCGGACGGTTTCCCGATGAAGATGAGTTCCGGCCTTTGTTCAGAAGGGCTGAAGAGATCGGTGTTCCGATTCTCCTGCATCCCGCCTACCCGACGACGTACGAAGCGGTCAAAGGGCGCTCGATGATTGCGGGCCTCGGGTTGATGTTCGACACGACCATCGCGCTGGCGCGGATCATCCTCGCCGGTATTCTCGACGAGACGCCGCGGCTTAAGCTCCTGTGTCCGCATGTCGGAGGCACGCTGCCGTACTTGATCGGACGCATCGACCACCAAACGCAGGTTCTCAAACGCGGCGCTGAGAACATCAACAAACCGCCCAGCGAATACTTGCGGCAGATCTATCTCGACGCCGTTTCCCCCATTCCGTTAGGCATCAAGTACGGCTACGATTTCGTCGGGCCGGACCGGTTGCTCTACGCCAGCGACCACCCCTGGGTCGATCCGAACCTCATCGTGTCCAACATCGAGGAGTTGGAGCTTCCGGCCGACCACAAGAAAAAGATCTACACCGATAACGCGAGGAAGCTCTTCCGCTTATGAATCAGGCTGGTGTCTTCCACGGTTTTCTGCCAGCTCCTTCTTCTCATTGCAGTTACGCGGTTTTAGCCTGCATCTCTCGCCTCGTGGCGAGGCGAAGTGCGTGCGGGTCACGAGACACGAGACACGAAACACGGCTTTTCCGCGTGCGGCGGCCGTCAGGTAGTGAGATATGTAGGTTAACATTGTCTGCAACCATGCCTTTGTGGACGGCCCTCATCGCTGACAGCATCGACGGCAATTTGCAGCAGGAAGCGAAACCTCGATAGGGCCGAGGCGATTTACGGCATCATCAGAGTGTCGATATCACGGCCGCCGTAAAGAATTCTGAGGAACGTCACCGTATCCGCTCCGACATGGAAAGCAATGGTCACCCTCCTCTCGAAACCGACGACCCGCAGGCCAGGGAATAGATCGTCCCGGCGCATGCCCCGTTCCGGAAAGTTCGCGAACCCCCGGCAATAGGTCTCGATGCGTTCGACATAAGCCATAGCACGATCGCCATCAGCCCGCTCGGCGATGAACAGGTAGAGTTCCTTGAGATCGTCGCGGGCTTCGGGTGCGAAAGCGACCTTATGCATCGCTTCCGGAATTTTTCGCTCGCCCGGCGTGAAGGTCTTGGATTTCACCAAAGACCCTGTCGGCGGAGATCACGCGTCCGGGATCGGCTTGCATTGCGGCTGCAATCGGCACGACTTCATCGCGCAACCAGCGCTCGACGGCAGCGTCGCGTTCTTGCAAGGCGCGCAGGCCCGCGCGGATCACTTCGCTGCTCGTGGCATAGGTGCCGGAGGCGACGAGGTTATCGATATACCTTGCCTGTTCACCGGGCAGACTGAATGTTCGTTTATGGGAAGCTGCCATCGTGAAACCTCCAAGGGAGATGATTTTCTAGTATGGTAGGATATTTTCATACCGAATTCCAGTACTGCCTCCGTCCGCTGATGATCTCCGGGATGGTTCACCGGGCCCAGAGCAAGCCTGTAGGGACACGTTGACGGTGCGGGCAAAGCCAGCACCTGCATCACATTCGAGGGTGCTTCCCCGTCTTCTTCGACTCGCTTGACCGCCTGGCTTCGAATGGCTTCGAGCGCCTGATGGTCAGGGCGCGACCATCATGAATCTTCAGACCGTCAGCTATGCCAAAATCAGGATACTGTACACGGAAGAGCTTCTGGATCCCCCAGGCTAGCCAGTAACCGCCCTGACGAAACCGCTCGAACTGTTTTCCCAGTCCTGTTAGTGGCCTGGGAAGCTGGTGGTCCAGGCCCTGGATCAAGCATGGCCGTGTCGGCGCTATGGGAACTTCAACAACCTTCAAGAAAACCGAGGACTCATCTGGATCTCAACCCTTATTGCAGAACTTGACACACACAACTACTCAACACCTTCTCAGCTACCGGCTGCAATAGATTCGGGTTGAGGTTCTCCCCCTCGGGAGACTCTTGTGTATGGAACGGATTGCAACGACGAACGCCAGCAGATCTCTGTGACCCCTGGGCCACCGCCAGGAAGGCGAATGGCCGGGCTGCTTCCAGCGCACCGTGTCGGCGGCGTGGAAGCCTTGACGGGCGCAAGTGCGCGTCGAGGATCGATTCGGCGCCTCAAAGCTGCTCGCCGCCGTCTGGATTGGCCGGCTATGGTCACGGTTGGACCTTTCGACAGGTCCGCTCCGAGTCCTCGTTGCGACAAAGCGTGTTCGTTGAGCAGATTGTGATGTACGCTTGGGCCTAGAAGGCGCCCTTGACGGTGAAGAAGCGGCCCGCTTCTTGGGTTTCAGACCCTCGCTGGTGTATGCTTAACGGCGAGCGAAAGCAGATTCCCCATTACCGCATGGTGGGCCGCTCGATCCGCTTCCGACTGTCGGAGCTGGCTGAATGGCGTCAGCAATTTCATGTCAATGGAGGAATCGATGAACAAGACAGGTAGACCGAGAAATATCGCCGGCAGCCTGTACCGCCGGCGCGATTCACGCGTCTGGAGGATGAGCTATCGGGACCACGACGGGAGGTCCAGTGCGGTGCCGTCTTCAGGAACGAGAGGCAAGGCAGACGGGTTCTGAAAACAAACAAGTTAGGTGGTGGGCGGTACTGGACTCGAACTGGGGACCTCCTGCTTATGAAGCCGACGCGCAGAGAGATCCTGTACGGCGCCGCGGCGATGGCGGCCGGGTGGGCCTGTTCGCAAGACGAAGCCCCAGAAAACGCTGCACCGGCCGAGCCGTATCGCTTCCGGCTGGCCATTTGCAATGAGACCTTTGATGGCTGGTCGTTCGCCGATGCCTGCAAAGGGGCGGTCCGCACGGGATACGAGGCGATCGAGATCGGCCCGCATGTGTTCTCCGACGATCCCTGTTCGCTCAGCTCTGAACAGCGCAAGGAGATGCGCGGCATCATGGCCTCGGAGGGATTGGCCTATGTCGGTATCCACAACATCTTGAAAGCGCCCGCGTGGCTGCACGTCACGACACCGGACGAAGGTAAACGTATTAAAAGCTGGGACTACTTCCGAGGACTGATCGACCTGTGCGCCGATCTTGGCGACAACGGGCTGATGATCTTCGGGTCGAGCAAGCAACGCAACACGGTCGATGGCGCAACCCGCGAAGAAGCGATGGATCGTCTCGCCGCGGGCTTGGCCGAGGTCGCTCCCCACGCCGAGGCGAAGGGCGTCCAAATCCTCATGGAGCCGCTTGCGCCGCATCTTTGTGATGTGGTGAACAACATCGATGAGGCTGTCGCGATCGTCGAGCAGGTCGGTAGCCCGGCTGTGCAGTCGATGTTCGACACCCACAACGCTGTCGCCGAAACGCTCCCCCACGACGAAGTGATCAAGAAGCATTACAAGTACATCAAGCACGTCCACATCAATGAAATGGACGGCCGCCACCCCGGCACCGGCAGTTATGATTTCAAGCCGGTCCTGCAAGCTCTCAAAGACAAGCGCTATCAAGGTTGGGTGTCGCTAGAGGTATTCAACTTCGACCACGGCCCGGAGAACATCGCGGTAGACTCTGAGAAGTTCATCCGCGACTTGGAGGAGGAACTGACATAGTGTCCGTTCCGCACCGCATGAGCCTGAGACGAAGTGATCGTTCGCCCGCGTTCCAGTGGCTCAGGCGGCATACTGCGTTGCTTCTTACCCCAGCCATTCTCTTGGGACCGGCAGTCTGTCTCCTCGTCGCCTCATCGGCGCACTGGGCATTCCAGCCACTCGAACGTCCCGAGAAACCTGTCGTCAAAGATTCCTCGTGGGTTCGCAATCCGATCGATCGTTTCGTTCTCGCGAAACTGGAGGAGCAGGGCATTGCTCCCTCGCCCGAAGCCGAGAGAACCACACTGATTCGCCGCGTCCATCTCGACCTGATCGGCCTCCCGCCCACGCCAGCCGAAGTCGATGCCTTCTTGAACGATACAAGCCCCAACGCCTACGGCAACCTGCTCGGCCGGTTGCTCAAGTCGCCCCACTACGGCGAGAAGTGGGCACGCCACTGGCTCGACCTCGCCCGCTACGCAGACAGCCACGGTTTTCGCGGCGATGCCTTCCGGCCGCACGCCTGGCGTTATCGTGACTGGGTCATCAATGCGCTCAACGCAGACATGCCCTTCGATCAGTTCACGATCGAGCAAATGGCGGGCGACCTGCTGCCGAACCGCACCATGGAGCAGCACGTCGCCACCGGATTCCATCGCAACACGCCTACGAATACCGAAGGGGGCTCGGACCCGGAAGAATGGCGTGTCGAGCAGGTCGTCAACCGCGTGAATACCGTCGGGACGGTCTGGCTTGGGCTCACCGTTGGATGCGCCCAGTGCCACGACCACAAATACGATCCCATCACGCAGAAGCAGTATTACGAGCTATTCGCATTCTTCAACGACGTAGAAGAGGTCAACATCGATGCGCCCCTCTCTGGCGAGCGCGGCCCTTACTTCGAGGCGCTCTCGAATTATCGGCGCGAGCGTGAACGCTTGCTGCGTGAGGCCGGCGTCTACGATCTCAAACCGCCTTGGGAAAAGAAGCTTCTCTATCACGCTGACAACCCTGGCGAGTCGGCGCCTTGGGACATAACCTTCGACGAGTTACGCACGGCCATCGACCTCGGCGAAACCATCCTCCGCACGCCGCCCGCGGAGCGCACTGTCAAGTGGGAGAGGCGCCTGACGGAATTCTTCACCTATGAATACAAGCGCGTTCTCACCAAGGCCGAGTGGGAGAATCTGGGCTTCGTTGCACTGCGACAACAACTCGAGGAACTGGACAGATCACTGCCGCCGTTCAGTGAAGCGCAGGCCATGCACGTCGAAAGGAATCCCCGAAAAACACACGTGTTACTGCGAGGCAGCTATAAGGACCTCGGTATCGAAGTGCAACCCGGCGTTCCCGATTGGCTTCACGACTCCCGCGCCGGCGGGCGTCTCAACCGCATTGACTTGGGCCGCTGGCTGGTTTCCGCTGACAATCCGCTGACGTGGCGCGTCACGGTCAATCGCATCTGGCAGGAGCTTTTCGGACGGGGCCTCGTGGCCACGTCGGAGGACTTCGGCACGCAAGGTGAGAAGCCGTCACATCCCGAGCTGCTCGACTGGCTGGCCTCCGAATTCAACACAACGCTGAGCTTCAAGCAAATCATCCGAACGATCATGATGTCGTCCGCGTATCGTCAGTCGTCGAATGTACGACCGGACCTCATCGAGCACGATCCCGGCAACGCGCTCGCTGCGCGCCAGGGGCGCTTCCGCCTGCCCGCCGAGTTGATTCGCGACTCCGCGATGGCGGTCAGCGGCCTGCTTTATCCGAAGATCGGTGGCAGGAGCATTCGCCCGCCGCGGCCGGCCGGCGCCATGCGCATGGGGAAAACCGGCGACGGCAGGTGGAAGGTCAGTCCGGGCCGCGACCGCTACCGCCGCGGGCTCTACATTCAGTATCAGCGTATTGAGCCCTATCCGCAGCTCAGCAACTTCGACATGCCGGCCAGCTTTGAGGCGACTTGCCGCCGCAGCCGTTCCAATACGCCCTTGCAGGCGTTGAACCTGCTCAACGACACGGTATTCATTGAGGCTGCCCAGTCGCTGGCCTTTCGCACTCTCGGGGAGGCGGAGGGGAGCGCCGATCGCATCCGTTTGGCATTCCGGCTCTGTTTGGCGCGCGATCCTGACCCTCTTGAGACGGATTGGCTCAGCACCTCGTTCGATCGTCAAATGAAGATCCTCCAGCAAGACCCGGAGCGCGCCAAGACACTGTTCCCGCTCGAGATGGCGGGCGTGAACCGTCTGGAAGGAGCCGCGTGGGTCGGCATAAGCAGCGTGCTGTTGAACCTGGACGAGTTCATCACGAGAGAGTAGAGTGCGGAGCAACGCAAGGTGACCTTCGACGATTTCGCCTCCATTCAGTCTCGTCGGCGCTTCCTGCGAAGCGTTTCCGCCGGTGTGAGTACGGCTGCCCTGGCGCATTTGCTGGGCATCGAAGGGCGTACGGCCGCGACCGACCTGCCCAATACCAATCCGATGGCCCCCAAGGCGCCGCATTACGAGCCCAAGGCGAAGAGCGTTATCTTGCTCTACATGTCGGGTGGCGTCAGCCAGCTCGACACCTTCGACCCCAAACCGGGCCTGCGGAAGTGGCACGGCAAGCCGCTGCCGCCATCGATGACCAAGGACCTCAAGCTCGCCTTCATCAAGCCGAACGCCAAGATGATGGCCAGCACCGCACGGTTCAGCAAGCACGGCCAGAGCGGCATGGAGTTCTCCGAGCTGGTCCCCAATCTGGCCACCTGCGCCGACGACATCTGTATGATTCGCTCGATGAACACCGAGGCGTTTAATCACGATCCCGGCGTGCTGATGTTGACCACCGGCCATACGCAGTTCGGCCGGCCGTCCATGGGGGCTTGGGCGACCTACGGACTGGGCAGTGAATCACAGGATCTACCGGGCTTCGTCGTGATGGGTTCAGGCAATGGCCCCAACGGCGGATCGAACATCTGGGGCAACGGGTTTCTACCCTCCTCTTATCAGGGAACGCGCTTCCGTACGACGGGCGAACCCATTCTCTACCTGTCGAATCACGACGGTGTGAGCAGCGAGTTGCAGCGGGCGCGGCTGGATGCGATCCGCCGGCTCAACCAGAAGCGGTATCAAGACACCGGAGACCTCGAAATCGCAGCTCGCATCAACTCCTACGAGCTGGCATTCCGCATGCAAACGGCGGCTCCCGAGTTGCTCGACTTCTCGAACGAACCCGAGTACATCCTCGATTCCTATGGTGTCAATAAAGAGCCGACGCACACCTATGCGACGAACTGTCTGCTGGCACGGCGCATGGTGGAGCGCGGCGTGCGATTCGTCATGCTGACACACGGTAATTGGGACGCGCACAAGGAAATCGACAAGAACCATCGTGAGAACTTCGGTATCGTCGACGGTCCGACGGCTGCGCTCATCAAAGATCTCAAGCAGCGTGGTTTGCTCGACAGTACGCTCGTCATCTGGAGCAGCGAGTTCGGCCGTACTCCCATGATTCAACTCGACCGCGACGACGAAGAAGCGGGCCGCGACCACCACCCCGATTGCTACAGTCTTTGGCTTGCCGGCGGCGGGACGAAGCCGGGCACCGTCGTCGGTGAGACGGACGACATCGGACTCAAGACAGTCAAGGATCAAGTCCACGTCCACGATCTGCAGGCGACGATCTTGCACTGCCTCGGGTTTGATCACGAGCGGCTCACCTACCGGCACATGGGACGCGAATTTCGCTTGACTGACGTGGGGGGAAAGGTTGTCGACAAGCTACTGGCTTGACGTTGTGTAAGGAAAAGCAAATGAAGTTCGTCAAGAACATTTGCACTCCGCACCTGGCGGCGGTTGCGGTTCTCCTTGTTCCTCTGATCGGCTTGGCGCAGCAGCAGACGTTGCCCCCCGCTGCCGATGTAAAGGCGGATTTCGCGAAAGATATCGGGCCTCTACTCGAGAGCCGTTGTCAGGCCTGCCACAGCGCCCAGCTCCAATCGAACGGCTTGCGCCTCGATAGCCGCGAAGCCCTGCTCACGGGGGGCTACACCGGTCCCGCGATACGGCCAGGCAACAGTGCGGAGAGCAAGTTGATCCACATGGTTTCGGGTCTCGAAAAAGGCATCGTCATGCCGCCCGCCGGAGACAAGTTGACGGCTGAGCAAATCGGACTCCTGCGCGCCTGGATCGACCAGGGGGCCGAGTGGCCCGCTGCGCCTGCGAACGGGCCCCCGGCCGCCGAGGCCAAGCCGGCGTCACGGCCACAAGCAACGCATTGGGCGTTTCAGCCGATCTCCCGACCTCAGCCGCCGAACGTGCGGAGCCCAGGACGGGTGAAGAACGCGATCGACCGCTTCATCCTGGCGCGGCTTGCGAAAGAAGGAATCGAGCCCTCTCCGGAGGCCGGCAAGCGCACGCTCGTTCGCCGACTCGGCCTCGATCTGCTGGGCCTCCCTCCCGAACCGAAAGACGTGGCCCGCTTTCTCGCTGACGACAGCCCCGAAGCGTACGAGCGCCTCGTCGACCGTCTGCTCGAGTCGCCCCACTACGGCGAGAAATGGGCCATGCACTGGCTCGATCTCGCGCGCTACGCCGACAGCGACGGATATGAAAAAGATTACGTCCGTCCGCATGCCTGGCGCTATCGACACTGGGTCGTCAATGCGCTCAACGCAGACATGTCGTTCCGTCAGTTCACGATCGAGCAGATTGCCGGCGACCTGCTGCCTGACGCGACCGTCGAGCAGAAGGTGGCGACCGGTTTCCACCGCAACACGTTGAAGAACCGCGAAGGTGGCGTAAAAATCGAACAATTCCGTTTCGAAGAGACGGTCGATCGCGCCAACTCGGTGGGCACGGTATGGCTCGGCCTCACCCTCGGTTGCGCCCAATGCCACGATCACAAGTACGATCCGCTCACGCAGAAGGAGTACTACAACTTCTTCGCCTTCTTCAACAACCTCGATGAGGTCGATATCGATGCGCCGCTTGCGGGTGAGATGGGTCCATACCTGGCCGCGCTTCCCAACTACCGCGAGCGGCGCGAGGCCCTGCTGGCGGAGGCGGGAGTAGCCAAGCTTCAGGCGGCCTGGGAAGAGAAGATGAAGCTGGCCCGCGCCAATCCCGGCAAGTGGACGGACTGGGATCACGCGCACGACGCTCTCCAGAAATATCTCGACGGCTCCGACCGCATTATCGACAAAGATCCATCCGATCGGACACGGAAAGAGGTAGACGACCTCGCCGATCACTTCGTCAGGAATTACCGCCGCGTCATCACCAAAGAGCGTCACGAGCAGCTCGACTTCGAGGCGCTGGGCAAGAAGCTCATGGCGCTCAAGGACGACTTTCCAGCCGTCAGCGAGGCGCAGACGGTTGCCGAAAGTGATCTTCACCGCAAAACGCACATTCACATTCGCGGCGATTGGCGGAACATCGGCAGAGGTGTCGCGGCGGACCTGCCCTCCTTCCTGCGGGCAGCCTACACGGACCGAGCGTCCGAGGCCGGGCTCACGCGTCTCGACCTCGCGCGTTGGATCGTCTCGCGTGACAATCCTCTCACTGCGCGGGTCATCGTCAACCGCGTCTGGCAGGAATACTTCGGTGCCGGCCTCGTCGCAACATCCGAAAACTTCGGCACGCAGGGCGAAGAGCCCTCGCATCCCGAGCTTCTCGATTGGCTCGCCCGAGATTTCATGGACCACGGCTGGAGTCTCAAGCATCTCCACAAGTGGATCGTCATGTCGGCAACCTACCGGCAGTCTTCGAAGGCGCGTCCCGCACTCGATGCGATCGATGCCGGCAACCGCTTGCTCGCCCGCCAGTCGCGCTTGCGGCTTCCCGGCGAATTGGTGCGCGATTCGGCTCTGGCGGTGAGCGGTCTTCTTTACCCGGAAATCGGCGGCAAGAGCGTGCGGCCGCCTTTGCCCGAAGGCCTCGCGGAGTTGGCGTACGGCAGCTCGCTCAAGTGGAACGAGAGCGAAGGCCGGGACCGTTACCGCCGGGGACTCTACATCCTGTTCCAACGCTCCGTGCCCTATCCGCAACTGATGAATTTCGATATGTCCGAGCGCACGGTGACCGAGTGCAGCCGCGAACGCTCGAACACACCGCTGCAATCGCTCAATCTGCTGAACGATCCCGTCTTTGTCGAAGCGGCGCAGGCCCTCGCCGTTCGCCTCTTGACCCAAGGCGGCGGCACTGTCGACGACAGACTGCGGTACGCCTTCGACTTGGCCTTGGCGCGCCCGCCGAAGCCCACCGAACTCGAGGCGATGAACGAGTACTACCGCAAGCAGACGGGTATCCTCGAAGAGGACCTCGAATCTGCGCGGCAAATGTTCCCGCTGGATCTACCCGGCGTCAGTCCCCTCGAAGGCGCCGCCTGGGTGGGCGTCAGCAGCGTCCTTCTCAACCTGGACGAGTTCATCACGCGGGAGTGACAGAGCTATGACCTTCGACGACTTTGCCCGCATCCAAACCCGGCGTGATTTTTTTCGCTACATCGGCGGCGGACTTGGAACCATCGCAATCGCTCATTTGCTGGCCGAGGAGGGCCGCGCAGCAGGCGAAACACCCGCGGTCAACCCGCTCGCCCCGAAAGATCCACACTTCGCGCCGAAAGCCAAGAACGTCATCTTCCTGTTCATGGCGGGAGCGCCCAGCCAGATCGATCTCTACGATCCCAAGCCGGAACTCAAGAAATGGCACGGCAAGCCCTTGCCGGCATCTCTCACCAAAGATCTGAAGCTGGCGTTCATCAAGCCGACGGCCAAGGTGATGGCCAGCGCCCGCCGGTTCACGCCTCAAGGGCGGAGCGGCCTCGAGTTTTCCGACTACCTGCCCCACATCGGCGAGAACGCCGACGAGATCTGCATGCTGCGGTCGATGCACACCGAGGCATTCAATCACCACCCGGGTCAGTCGCTGCTCATGAGCGGCTCGCCTCTGCCGGGACGCCCGACGTTCGGTGCTTGGACGACCTACGGCTTGGGGAGCGAGTCGCAGGACCTGCCGGCCTTTGTCGTGCTCAGTTCCGGACGCGGCGCCAGCGGAGGGTCGAGCAACTGGTCGAGCGGATTCCTGCCGTCCACCTGTCAGGGCGTCGTTTTCCGCAGCAGCGGCGAGCCGATTCCCTATCTCGCGAATCCACCGGGCGTCAAGCCGCCGACGCAGCGGGCGCGGCTCGACGCCATCCGCAAGCTCAACGAGCAACGCTATCACGACACGGGCGACCTCGAGATCGCGTCGCGCATCCAGTCTTACGAACTCGCCTACCGCATGCAAACGTCGGGGCCGGAACTCACCGACTTCTCTGGCGAGCAACAGCAGACCCTCGACAGCTACGGCGTCGGCAAGGAACCCACCCACCCCTACGCGACGAACTGTCTGCTCGCCCGCCGGATGGTTGAGCGCGGTGTCCGCTTCGTGATGCTGGTCCACGCGAGCTGGGACGATCACAACGAAATCGACAAGAGGCTCGCCAAAAACTGCGCGATCACCGACCAGCCCATCGGCGCACTCCTCAACGATCTCAAGCAACGCGGCCTGCTTGACGAGACGCTCGTCGTTTGGGCCGGAGAGTTCGGCCGCACCCCGATGGGAGAGCTTGAGCGTTTCGACGAGCCGTTCGGCCGCGACCATCACCCCAACTGCTTTACGATCTGGGCCGCGGGCGGCGGCGTCAAAGGAGGACAGGTCATCGGCAAGACGGACGAGATCGGATTGAACATCGCCGAGGACCCGATCCACATCCACGACTTGCAGGCGACACTCTTGCGGCAACTCGGGCTCGAACATACCAAACTCATCTACCGCCACATGGGCCGCGATTTCCGCTTGACGGACGTCGACGGCAACATCATCGAGAAGATGGTTTCCTGAAGCCGCGAGGAAAACGATGGCAGACGAACCATTCGGGGCAGGCATCATCGGGACGGCGCACTCCCATGCGGTCGGCCACATGACGGCCATCCACGAGTCCAACAACTATCACTTCGTCGCCGCAGCCGAGCCCAACCCCAAGCTCCTGGAGCGCGCCAAGCGGGGCGGACGCTGGGACGGAGTCACCTGGATGAGCCCCGACGAATTGCTGGCTCATCCCGAAATCCAGATGGTCTGCATTGAGACCGATCCGCTCGAATCGCTCGATTGGGCGCTGCGGTCGATCGAGTCGGGCAAGCACACCAAAATCGATAAGCCGCCGGGCGCTGACTATCCTCTTCTCAAGAAGGTCTTCGACGAAGCGGAACGGCGCCATCTGTTGATCCAGATGGGCTACGTGTACCGTTACAACCCGGCGTTCCGCCTGGCCCACCGCGCCATCCGAGAAGGTTGGCTCGGCCCGGTTCGCTCGGTGATCTGCCAGATGAACGATACCTTAAGCGCTGCCGGGCGCCGCCGTCTCGACCGCTATCCGGGCGGGCAGATGTTCGAGATCTGCTGCCACATGATCGACCCGCTCGTCTGGTTTTTTGGTGAACCGATGCGTGTCAGCCCAACCTTGCGTCACAGCGACCCGGTCGACGACGAACTCGAGGACGATGTCATGGCGACATTCGAGTTCGACTCGGAACTGGCCATTGTCAAGAGCAACACGCACAACGGCGAGCGCTACTTTTATATCTTCGGGCAGGAGGGGTCGATCCAGATCGACAGTCCCGACCGCCCCAAGGTGCGCCTGGCGCTGAGCGAGCCACATGGCAAGTACACGGCCGGCGTTCACAATGTGTCCGTCGGGTTGTCACGCCGCTACTTGCCCGACATGGATGACCTTGCCGTCGCCATCCGCGAGCGGCGCCACGTTCGCTATTTCACACCCGAGCACGACCTGGCGGTCCAGCGCACTCTGCTGCGGGCCTGCGGAGTTGAAGAGGAAGCGATCTGAGAAACCCGGTCCGGGAGGACAACATGGAAAACGTATTGCGAAGAACATTCTTGAAGGACTCACTTGTCGGCGCCGCGGCGCTGACCGCGGCTGCGACCCGGCAGACCCATGCCTCGCCCAACGATCAGATCAACGTCGCCTCGGTAGGAGTCGGAGGCATGGGCACCGGCCACGTGGGGCGGTTGCTCACACGAGCGGACGTGCGCATCGCGGCGGTCTGCGACATCGACCAGTCGCATCGTGAGCGCGCCGAACAGCAAGTCCGGCGCGAAAAGGGTTACTCCCCCCAGTCCTTCGAAGACTTCCGCGAGCTGCTCGACGACAAGTCGATCGATGCCCTCATCATCGCGACTCCGCATCACTGGCATTGCCCGATTGCCATCCCCGCGATGCAAGCCGGTAAGGATGTCTACGTCGAGAAGCCCGCGAGCCATGTTTTCCGAGAAGGCCGCCTGCTCGTCGACGCCGCCAAGAAGTACAACCGCATCGTGCAGCATGGCACGCAGATGCGATCGAGTGAAGTGACCAAACGGGCCGACGAGCTGATCAAGGAAGGCGTCATCGGCACCGTCAAGATGAGCAAGGCCTGGAACTGCCAGCGCCACACCCATCGGCAGCCTGCGCCGGACAGCCCAGTGCCGGCCGGCGTGAATTACGACATGTGGCTGGGGCCGGCGAAGAAACGCGGCTTTAACAAAAACCGGTTCCACCGCGGCTGGGCCTGGTACCGCGACTACGGCAACGGTGACATCGGCAACGACGGCATCCATGATCTCGACCTCGCGCGCTGGGGTCTCGGCGTCGAAACGCACCCCAACCGCATCACCGCTCACGGCAGCCGCATTGACCTCGTCGGAGAGCGCGAGTACCCCGACAACATGATGGTGTCGTACCACTATGACGAAGGCAAAGTCCTCACTTATGAAGACCGCGGGTGGTCGACTTACGGGAACTACGGCTTCGATAGCGGTAACGCCTTCTACGGCACCGAGGGCTTCATGATCTTTTCACGGCGAGGCTACTTCCAGGTGTACCTCGGCAAGAAGGACGAACTCGGCCCCGGCTTGAGGGGCGGTCCACGGGGCCATCCCGAGCACATGTATGACTTCCTCGACTGCGTGCGAACCCGCAAGCAGCCCATAGCCAACGCCGAAGTAGCGCATCTGAGTTGCGGCCTCACGCACCTGGGAGAAATCGCCTACCGCGCCGGACGTGTTCTCCACTTCGATCCGGAAAAGGAAAAATTCATCAACGACGCCGAGGCCGACAAGATGCTCACCAAGGAATACCGCGAGCCCTGGAGCGTCCCCGACCCCGTCTAGAAAGACAGTCCGGGCCGCGGCCACCTCTTCCGCAGGCAGCGTAGGAACCATGGCAAAAGAAATCCTTCGCGGCGCGCACGGTGGCCTGATACTTTCCAAGGCATGAACGAATCCATGAAACGCTTACGCCGGATTCGTCTCGTCGTAAAATCTATCGTGAAAGGCGTGCGTTTCGCTAACGTAAGACTGATGCCGCTCGTCTGGAATCGAACGGCGGCGATACTCTGCCTGCTTGTAGCTTCGCGAGGGATCGGCGCGGGGCAAGACGCCTCCCGGATCGAGTTTTTCGAATCACGAATTCGGCCCCTGTTCGCCGAGAGGTGCGCCGTCTGCCACAGCGAGAAGGCCAGGATGGCGGGGCTCGACTTGTTGTCGGCGGAGGGTTTTGCGAGGGGTGCCGACACAGGCCTGCTTGTCGATGGCTCTGACATCGAGAAGAGCCGTCTGGTGCGAGCGGTGCGATACCAGTCGGACATCAAGATGCCGCCGACCGGCAAGCTTGCCGCAGAAGACATCCAGGCGATCGAACAGTGGGTGCTTTGGGGAGCCCCATGGCCCGAGTTGTCAGAAGCTGAAGACCGGTCCAGGCAAGCTGGCGAAAAGGCGGCGGCGCTGGACGGCGCCGACCATTGGGCCTTCCAGCCATTGAGCCCGGCTGAGCCGCCCAGCGTCGAGAACCGGCATTGGGCGCAATCTCCGGTTGATCGCTTCATTCTGGCCGAACTCGAAAAAGGAGGCATCGAGCCGGCTGAAGGGGCCGACAAGCTCACCCTCCTTCGCCGCGCCAAGTTCGATCTCCATGGCCTGCCGCCGACCGAAGCGGAGATAAACATGTTCCTCGCCGACACCGGGCAAGGCGCCTTAGCCCGGCTGGTGGACCGCTTGCTTGCATCCCCTCGTTACGGCGAGCGCTGGGGCCGGCATTGGCTGGACGTAGCCCGCTATGCAACATCGACCGGTATTGACGAAGACCACCGTTACCCCGATGCCTGGCGCTACCGCGATTACGTCATCGACGCTTTCAACCGCGGCCTGCCTTATGACCAATTTGTGCGGGAACAAGTCGCCGGCGATCTGCACCCTGCGTCCGAACCGGGCACGGTCAACGTCAACGGCATCACGGCCACCGGCTTTCTCGCTCTGGGCCCGAAGGCAATCGCCCAGCAGGACCGCGTCCAGATGGTCTACGACGTCGTTGATGAGCAGATTGACACGGTTTCGAAAGCCTTCATGAGTCTCACCATCGCCTGCTCACGCTGCCACGACCACAAGTTCGACCCCGTTCTGACGACGGATTATTATTCACTCGCGTCCATCTTCGCCAGCACGCAAACCTACGCCGACCTCAGCCTGGAGGAGGGCAACGTCGTTCAGTTTCACATGGAGCCTCTCGTTCCCCGGGAGGTCTACCAACGCTACCGCTCGCACCGGGATCGCATCGACGCCGTGAAGAAACGCATCGAATCCATTCTCGAGTCGGCTGCGATCGACCACTTGGAAGATCAACTGCTGCCCAGGATGGTCGACTACATGGTCGCCGCCCGTCGGGTCTACGTCGAAGGCGAGGACATTGACGAGGTGGTGAGGGCCGCGGACCTTGATCCCGCAACAGTGAAGAAGTGGGCGGAGTATCTCGACCCCGGTGATCAACTGCGCCTCTACTTGAAAGACTGGCATGACACGGATGCCACGACGGCTCGTGGCGTCGCCGAGGAGTACCGCAAGGCCTTCGCGGCTTCGTCCGACGAGTGGCGAGGTAAAGTCACCTCGTGGAAGAAGGATGTCCAGCACGCCTACGAGTCCCGCAAGCCGGCCCCCAAAAAGCCGCTGACCGACGGATTCAAGAATCGAGTTCATGAGGAGGCCGCACTCAAGGAAGGCGGACCCTTCTATCTCGACAGCGAGCAGCGCACAGCGATTCTGTCAGCCGAACTGCGCGACCTCGTTGCAAAGCTGCGTTCCGAGCAGGCCGAACTGGAAGCGTCCTCGCCGCCTCGCCCCCCGATGGCATCGGCTGTGATCGAAGGCGAGGTCGTCGACCAACCCGTCTTCATCCGAGGCAGCCACCATAATCACGGCCGGATTGTCCCGAAGATCTTCCCTGTTGTGCTCGCAGGCCGCGGCCAAACCCCCGTCACGCAGGGTAGCGGCCGGCGAGAGCTGGCGGATTGGTTGGTCACCGGCAATGCCGCCCTCACCAGCCGGGTCATGGTAAATCGCATTTGGCTGTGGCATTTCGGCGAAGGCCTTGTCCGAACACCGAATAATTTCGGCAAGGTGGGCGAACGCCCCACGCACCCCGCTTTGCTGGACTACCTCGCCCGGGAGTTCATCGATATGGGCTGGTCGATCAAACAAATGCACCGGCGGATCATGATATCACGCACCTACCAGATGAGCAGCCGCCCAACAAGCCAGGCGCTTAAGCTCGACCCGAGCAATCGGCTTTGGTCTCGATTCAACCGCCGGCGACTGTCGATCGAGGAAATGCGCGATTCAGTTCTCGCTCTCGGCGGCTCCCTGGACTTGACGATGGGCGGAACGCTGCAACCCGAGTTGGGTGATTCGATCAAGGGGTCGTCGAGCCCCGATCCGCCCTATCTCGCTCTCGAAGACACCAACCGCCGCACCGTATACCTGCCGCTCTACCGCAACCGGCTGCCGAAACTGCTTGGCCTCTTCGACTTCGTGGATGCGACGTCCAGCACCGCTCAGCGTTCTCAAACCAACGTCGCGCCCCAGGGCCTGTTCGCCATGAACAGCGGATTCCTGGATGAACTCGCCTACGGTTTCGCTCAGCGGCTACTGGATGGTCCGGAGGACGATTCCGATCGGGTCGAGCTTGCCTATCGCTTGGCGCTGACTCGGCCGCCGCATGTCGAGGAGCGCCGCCGCATGGAGTATTTTGTCAGCAGTTATCCTGAGCCGAGCAAGAAGCCTGCGGCCTGGCAAGGGCTCTGCCGTGTTCTCATGGCATCGAACGAGTTTCACTATGTCGACTGACAAGTCCGTTTCCACCGTCCTTCGACGACCCATTTCACGCCGCGCCCTGCTGCGCCGCAGCGCTCTCGGCTTTGGCTCTCTTGGCCTCATGGGAGTCATGGCCGAAGACAATCACCTCTTCGGAGCGCCGGCCGTCACGAACCCGCTCGCCGCCCGCGAACCTCATTTTGCGCCGAAAGCGAAGAGCGTGATCTTCCTCTTCATGCACGGAGGGATTTCACATATCGACTCGTTCGACCCCAAGCCGCGCCTCGACGCCGATCACGGCAAGCCGCTTCCTTTCAAGAAATCGCTTCAGTTTGCCGACCGCCATGTCGGCGGCCTGATGAAGTCACCGTTTCCCTTCAAGCGCTACGGCGAAAGCGGCATCCCGGTCAGCAGCTTGTTTCCCCACGTCGGTGGCGTGGTCGATGACCTGTGCGTCATTCGCTCCATGGTCGGCGATGGCGTCGACCACGGCGCGGCGATGCTGCAGCTTCATACCGGAACCTTTTCCTTCACACGGCCGAGCATGGGTTCTTGGGTCGTGCAGGGCCTGGGGACCGAGAACCGCAACCTCCCCGGCTTCATCACCATCAAGCCGACACTCTGGCATGGCGGCGAGAAGAACTGGAGCAGCAGCTTTCTCCCCGGCGCCTACCAGGGCACTCCGATTGGCAACTCATTCATGGATGTGAAGGATATCGAGGCCGAGCCGATCGCCTATCTCGCCCACGAACGACTTACCTCCGAGCAACAGCACTATGAGCTGGACATGCTTCGCAAGGTCAACCAGCTCCACCAGAGGGAACGCCAGGACGACCCCCACCTCGAAGCCCGCATCCAGGCTCTTGAACTCGCGTTCCGCATGCAGGCCGAGGCTCCCGAAGCGCTCGATGTCGAGAGGGAATCCGAAGCCACCAGGAAGCTTTACGGACTCGACCATCCGCTGACGCGTGACTTCGGTTGGCAATGTCTGCTGGCCCGGCGCTTCGTCGAGCACGGCGTCCGCTTTGTGCAATGCACACACAGCGGTATGGAAGAGAAGTGGGATCACCACAGCGAACTCGCCAAGCTGCACTACGCCAGCGCCCGTGAGATCGATAAACCGATAGCCGGGCTGATCCGCGATTTGAAGTCGCGCGGACTGCTCGAAGAAACACTCGTGGTGTGGGGCGGCGAATTCGGCCGTACGCCGTTCGCCGAGGCTGACGGGCGCGATCACAACCCCTACGGCTACAGCATCTGGTTGGCCGGCGGTGGTGTGAAACCCGGCTTCATCTACGGCGCAACGGACGATTTCGGCTACCACGCCGTGGAGGATCGCATGCACATCCACGACCTGCACGCCACCATCCTGCACCTGCTCGGCCTCGACCACACCAGGCTCACCTATCATTACGGCGGACGTGATTTCCGCCTCACCGACGTTGCCGGCAACGTCGCGCACAAACTGATTGCCTGAAGAGAACCATAAACAAGATGCACGATCCCATACCGCGCCGGCAGGAGATCAAGATCATCTGGAGGGGCCGCTCGGCCGTTCCGGAGATGAGACTAGCGAGGCTCTGCCTCAGACCGACAAGCAGGACTTACGGATCACCGCGTGAACTTGACTCGAATGTGAACTTTTGCGAGCGAAGAAAACTAGCGATGTGGGCAACCGTGTTGCTGCTGGTGGTTTCGAGCCACGTTTTCGCGCAGGAGCCCGCGGTCGGCGCCTACGAGGCTGCGTTGGACCGAGCCGAGCAGCTATTCGGCAAGGGCTACCTGGACGGAGTCATCCAGGAACTGAAGCCCTGGGTTGAAAGGGATATGAGTCTGGCAGCAGCTCAGCACGGTTTGGGGCTGGCCTACTATCAGAAGCCCGATTTCGTCCGGGCCATCCGCCACCTCTCTGCCGCTCTGCCGCTTGAGCCCGAGAACTCTCCCCAGTGGAAGCAGACGGTGGAGATCCTCGCCATGGCTTACTACTTCAGCAATCGGGCGCAAGACGCACTGCCCTTGCTCGAGAAGGCCGTCGCGTGGGCACAGGGAGACACCAACATCTCCTACACCTTGGCGATGGCGTATCTTGCCACCCACGACGGACCGAACACAAGGCGAAGCTTCGCCAAACTGTTCGGGATCGATGCCGAAAGCCCACAGGCGTACGTGCTGGCCGCTGACTTGATGTCACAGGAGAATTATGTGGATGCCGCGGAGGCCATGATTTCTGCGGCGCTCGAGAAGCAGCCTGATCTGCCGCTGGTCTCCTATAAGCTGGGGTTGATCGCCCTCACTCGAGGGCGGTTCGAACAGGCCGCGGAGCATTTCAGAAAAGAGTTGGTGCCAACCCCGGGCACTCCAACGCCTGGCATTATCTCGGTGACGTCTACTTCCGGCTGGGAAGATTCGATGAAGCGGTCGAGCCGCTGCAGAGAGCCATTTGGCTCAACCTGCGGTCCGCTCGGACCTACGTGCTTTTGGCAAACGTGTATTCTCAGCAGGAGCGCTACTTCGTGGCCGAGAACACACTGAAGCGCGCGATCGACATGGATGCAAGGAACTACGAAGCCCACTTTCAACTTGCGCGGATCTATCACAAGACCAACCGGCCGGCGTTGGCAAAAAAGCAAATGGCCGTTGCGGATGAGTTACGCCAGTCGTTTCAGGGCTCGTGAGAGTGACACTCTGGAGTTTGTTGTACAGCGCGGCAACTCTTCTCTTGACCCCTTGCTTGAGGTGCGCGAAGTCACGGGAACGCTTCTGGCTGCCCAGGACGACGGCGTGATTACCCTTGGCCAAGGGGCCCGAGGATCGCTCGCATTCCCCGCGGACAAGAACGCGCGGATCGAGTGGACCGCTCCGGCCGACGGCGAATACGAAGTGCAAGTTCGCGACGCCAACTACTTCGGTAGCAGGGATCACGTCTATCATCTCGTTGCCCGGCCGCAAGAACCTGACTTTGCTCTGATCGTCGATGACGACCGGATGCCGGTGGGCCCCGGTGAATCCTATACGAGTGTGGTTACGGTCGAACGCCAGAATGGGTTTGAGGGCCCGGTCGAACTCTTCGTGCGAGGACTGCCGGCGGCTGTCGTCGCCGAGAGGAGCGTCATTCCATCCCATATGAACCAAGGCAATATCGCCTTGACAGGTTCCCTGGACGTAAAGCCGGACGCCAAGGACGTCGAAGTGTATGGCGTAGCTAGAGCCCGCCTCTCTGGTGGGCAAACCAAGACGATCCAGCGGACAGCAAAACCTTTCGCCCCGATGGGACAAGCGGGCGGCCGCAGCTTCTATGCTGTTCCATCGCTCACCGCCGCGGCCGTAGAGGGTAGCGACATCATCATGGACACGACTCCTCGGCGCGTCACGCTACGCCCCGGCGAATCGGCCACTGTAGATATCAAGGTAACGCGTAACAACTACGACGGCCCTGTAGAGATGAACGTGATCCTCTGGAACTTGACACAACGCCTGAGCGAGCTTCCTGCAGGCATCATTTTCGAAGAGAAGCGGAGTAAGACGTCGCTCGGTCCGAAGGAAACCGAAGGCTGGGTTACCTTTCGAGCGGAAGCCGATGCGCCCCCGTTAGATGACTACTTGATGACGGTTCTCGGGCAGATTACTTACAACCGGGTTTTCATGACCCGTGTAGCGGCGGTCTTTCGGCTCACGATTAAGCCCGACGTCCAAAAGCTGTCAGAGGCCAGATAGATTCGGTTAGGCCGAGCCGGTCAGCAATATCGTTCCCGGGCTTCCAGGCTGTGTTGCCGGCGAGCAGTATCTGCGGCCGTTCTCTCTCGGACTTTGGAAAGAGTTGCTTCTCTCTGCTTCTCCAGCTCGAAGCGAGTGTATTTCGGAGACAAGATGCTCCTGGCATGAAGGGTCGTGGAGCGTAATGAGAGATGATAGTCAAAGGCTAAGGCTGAGTCTGTTGCTGGACGAATGATTCCATTTAGCCATTCCAGGCGGCAGTTTATGACACTGGGCGCGGGGCTTGGTTTGTCCCCGTTGTTCTCGCCTCTTTGTGCTTTCACACCGTCCTTCGAAGAGATTCCCGCCTCGGCGAGTGGAATCTCATTCGTGCACGAAAATGCGATGTCGCCGGAACATTACCTGCCGGAGACGGTCGGGCCGGGATGTGCGTTCATCGACTACGACAATGACGGCTGGATCGATATCTACTTGGTCAACAGCGGCAAGTGTGACTTCTATACACCGCGGGAGCCGTTGCGTAATGCGCTCTACAGAAACAATCGTGACGGGACCTTCACCGACGTCACTGATGAAGCCGGTGTCGGTGCTGGCACATTCGGAATGGGAGCGGCCGTTGGTGATTACGATAACGACGGCTATCCGGATCTGCTGGTGACCGCCTACGGCCGCTGCATTCTTTACCACAACAACGGAGATGGAACGTTCACCGACGTCACCACAAAGGCCGGCATCGTGTCGCCGGACTGGGCGACGAGCGCCGTCTGGTTTGATTACGACAACGACGGTCGGTTGGACCTTTTCCTATGCAGCTTTGTCGAGTTCCGCGCCGATACTCACATCAATTGCGGAACCAACAAGGCGGGCAAACGCTATTACTGCATACCGCGCGTCTTCAAGCCGACACCGGGCTTGCTCTATCGGAATAACGACGACGGTACCTTCACGCTCGTCAGCAAGGGGACCGACATCGAAGCGGCGTTGGGCAAGGCGCTCGGCGCCGTGGCGACCGACATCAACAACGATGGGTTGATGGACCCGTTTGTCGCTAACGACACGGTGCAGAACTTTCTGTTCTTCAACCGCGGGAGGGGTGTATGGGAAGAGAGCGGCATGTTCGCCGAAGTGGCGTTCAGCGCTGATGGAAAAGCGCGTTCCGGCATGGGAGTCGACGCCGCAGACTTCGATCAGGACGGCCGCCAGGATCTTTTTGTGGCCAACATCGACCAGGAAATGTTCTCCCTCTATCGCAACCGAGGAGACGAGACTTTCCAGGACGACGCGCGCGTGCACGGCATCTCCCAGGCAACCCGTCTGCTGAGCGGGTGGGGACTGAAGTTTTTTGACTACGACAACGACGGCGAGCTGGATTTATTGCTCGCCAACGGTCACCCGGACGACATGATCGGCCAATACTCGCTGAAGGTCACATACAAGGAGCCCTTGCTTTTGTTTCACCACGAAAACGGCAAGCTGCGCGACATCAGCGCCCAAGCGGGCCCGGTGTTTCAGAAGAATTTTTCTGCCCGTGGGCTCGCCGTAGGCGATTACGACAACGACGGCGCCGTCGACGTCCTGATCGCCAACAACGGAGAGGCGCCACTTCTGTTGCGTAACCGAGCGGCGAGGGGGAACCATTGGGTGGGCTTGAAGCTGGAAAGCGTCCACTGCAACCGCGATGCCATCGGGGCGCGCATCACGTGGTCTTGCGGCGGCAAGAAGCGGTCACGGCTCCGTACCGGGGGCGGCAGCTATCTATCATCCCACGACCCTCGTGAGGTGCTGGGTCTCGGAGTCGCGACAAAGCTTGACTGGATCGAGATTGCCTGGCCACGGCCCAGCGAAACGGTCGAACGACTATCCGCTGTGCCGATCGACCGCTACGTGCACGTGATCGAGGGTATGGGTATCCAGAACTGAGCCGGCCCTTGTCTGTTACGCCATAAGGGGCACAGGGAATTGCGTACCCGCGGCCCACACGGTTCTCAGCGGTATCAGGCGCACTCTGGAGTTAACGACGTGAGGGCGCACGAGACTTACCACCGACTGACTAGCCCTGGAGAGCCTTGGCCACAACTTGGCCGTGGATGTCCGTCAGGCGGAAGTCGCGGCCTTGAAACTTGTACGTCAATCGAGTGTGATCGATACCGAGGCAATGGAGAATGGTCGCCTGCAGATCGTGCACGTGCACGGGGTCAGCGATCACGTTGTAGGAATAGTCGTCCGTCTCGCCGATGGTCTGGCCGGGTTTGACACCGCCTCCGGCGAGCCACATCGTAAAGCAACGCGGATGGTGGTCCCGGCCGTAGTCCGTTTCGGTCAAGCGGCCCTGGCAATAGACAGTACGGCCGAACTCGCCGCCCCAAACAACGAGCGTATCGTCCAGTAGTCCTCTTTGCTTGAGATCGCGGATGAGCGCCGCCGAAGCCTGATCCGTGGCGGCGCACTGCTTCCGAATGCCTTTCGGCAGGTTGCCGTGTTGATCCCAGCCGCGGTGGTAGAGCTGTATGAAACGGACGTCGCGCTCGGCGAGCCGTCGCGCCAGCAGACAGTTCGCGGCGAACGTCCCCGGCGTGCGGGCATCCTCTCCGTAAAGGTCAAACGTACTCTGCGGCTCGTCTGAAATGTCCGTCAATTCCGGCACCGACGCCTGCATTCGATACGCTATCTCATATTGGGCGATGCGGGTCGAGATCTCGGGATCACCGAACTCGTCAAACGCGATCTGATTCAGTTCCGCGAGAGAGTCAAGATACCGTCGCCGCTTCGGTCGACCGAATCCCGGAGGATCGTACAAATAAAGAATCGGGTCGCCGACCGACCTGAACTTCACGCCCTGGTAATGAGTCGGAAGGAAACCGCTTCCCCACAAGCGGTCGTAAATCGGCTGTCCGCCGGTGCCTTTTGTGATCAGGATGACGAATGCCGGCAAGTTTGTGCTTTCGCTACCCAGCCCGTAGGTCGCCCAAGCTCCCATGCTGGGGCGTCCCGCGATCTGCGATCCGGTCTGGAAGAACGTGACCGCCGGGTCATGGTTGATCGCCTCGGTATGCATAGACTTGATGAACGTGAGGTCATCCACGATCTTGGCGGTGTGCGGCAGCAACTCGCTGACAATGGCGCCCGATTCCCCATGACGCTCGAAGGCGACCCTGGAGCCGGCCAGCGGGAAGCTTGCCTGTGTTGAGGTCATGCCGGTCAATCGCTGGCCCTTTCGAATGGAATTCGGCAGTTCCTGACCGTGCCGTTCTCTCACGAGCGGTTTATCGTCGTACAGTTCCAACTGCGAAGGACCGCCCGACATGAACAGGTAAATCACACGCTTCGCGCTGGGCGTGTGGTGAGGGATGCCGGGCAGGCTTTTGAGCGTGGTGTCCCCGGAGCCGCGCAACTCCCTCGCCAGCAGGCTCGAGAGCGCCGCGGCGCCGATGCCGAGGGCGCTCCGGCCGAAGAACTGACGGCGCGTCTGGATACGCCATCGAGACTCGTGCGGGTTCATGGCTATTGCTTTGTCACTGCCTCATCCAAGTTGAGTATAAGACTCGCAAGGGCTGCGTAGGGGGCCAACTCTCGAGGATCCAGCGCGGTATCCCACTGTGAATCCCCTACACTCAGATAGGCCACGGCGGCTTTCCGGTCGCGGCGATACCCGGTTCTGAAGTCCTCGAAGGCCTTTTCCAAAACGTCGAACTCCGTGCGGCGTAGCCGCACGGAGGTCACGAGCCGAAATCCGTATGCAAGCCGCTCCCGCGTGGTTGTCCCGCCTTCGTGCATCATCCGTTCCGCGAGCTTCCGCGAAGCTTCGACATACGTCGGATCATTCATCAGCGTCAGCGCTTGGATCGGAGTGTTCGTCCGAGGCCGACGCATTTGGCAGCTTTCCCGGTCAGCCGCGTCGAAGGCGACCATTGAGGGCGGCGGGACCGTGCGCTTCCAATATGTGTACAGGCTTCTTCGATAGAGCGCGCTACCGGAGTCCTCTCGGTAAACGACTCCGGAGACCTCATTCCAAATCCCGGGCGGTTGGTAAGGCTTGACCGGCGGCCCGCCCCTTGTTTCGTCGAGCAGCCCGGACACGCTCAACGCTTGGTCTCGTATGACCTCGGCGGGCAACCGAAATCGCGGCCCACGCGCCAACAGGCGGTTCTCGGGGTCGCGTTCCATCAACTGCGGTGTCACGGTCGAGGAGCGTCGATACGCCGCACTCATCACGATCGTCTTCAGGATCGCTTTGACGTCCCAACCTCTTTCCATGAACTCGACGGCCAGCCAATCAAGCAACTCGGAGTGCAGCGGCCTTTCGCCCTGCGTTCCGAAGTCCTCACTCGTCTTCACCAGTCCCACGCCGAAGAGCATCTCCCAATAGCGGTTCACCGCGACGCGGGCCGTGAGCGGATTCTCCCGCGAGACAAGCCAGCGGGCCAGGTCGAGGCGGGTCTGTGGCGCCCCGGAACCGGGTCGGGTCAGCACGGCCGGTGTTGCAGGCGCGACTTCCTCTCCGCGCGCATCGTACGCTCCGCGGCGCAGGACGTGAGCGCGGTTGACCTTGTCGCTCTCGGTCATCACCATCACGCTGGGGAGACTCTCGTCGAACAGGGCGCGCCGAAGCCGGGCCATCTTTACCGTCGCGGCGGCTCGTCGAACCCTCTTCGAAGCCTCTGTGTCGAGATAGGCCCCGCGAAGTTTCTTGGCTTGGGCTGGCGTGCGTTCCTCGGCGGGCAAGGCCGCTATAGCGGGAAGACTGTCGTCCAAGCTCAGAACTGCGACTTCCTCAGTGCTCAAGGCACGGCTGTAGACCCTCAGCTCGTCGAGACGTCCCCGGAAACTCGGTCGTCCTCCACCCACACCGAGCCGGAACGGAAACGCGTAGCTCGATGGCCATTTCAGGTCGTCCCATTCAACCTCGAAAGGCCAAGGCTTACCGTCAACACAGAACCGCGCTCCGTGCGAGCTAGGACGTTCCGCTGTATAGGTCAGAGCGACATGTTGCCAACGATTCAGCGCCAGTGGCTGTTCGGAAATAATCCGCATGCTGAGATCGGTGTAGCGATGGGTAAGTTCGAACCGCAGCTTGCCATCGACGAGATAGAGTCCGTAACCTTGCGCCTTCTCGACGTTCAGTGTCCGCGTCAGGATGGCCCCATTTGCACTCTCGGGGTTGATCCAGAAAGAGAACGTGAACGGGTCGTTGTAGTCGAAACCACCGAGATCGCCGAGGTCGACTGATTGGGCCTTTTTGAATAGCGCCGCGGAGCCCCGCCGGCCCTCCGCCAGATCGACTCTGCGAGCGCCGGGTTCATGGTCCTCCGGCCTTTTCTCCCACTCTGCGTACTCCAAACGCGCTTTGCGGAACGGATAGTGAGCAACGAGACCCTCTGAAATGCCCCAGTCAGCCTTCCGATTCCTTGCAAGTGAACGTGCCCAAGCGGCGATCCCCTGTTTGATGGTCGGCTCCAGTTCCTCAAGCCTCTGCTCCGCCGCCAAAATCGCTCTGTCCAACTTGGCGAGCTCGGAACTTTGCTCGTCCGTCGGCGCCTTGATCATTGGGCCGTCGTTGCCGAAATGATAGACCAGCCCACGCTCGGGCACGTTGTTGAAGTAGGCGAAGAGCTGATAGAACTCCTTCTGCGTGAGCGGGTCGTACTTATGGTCGTGGCACCGCGCACAACCCATGGTGAGCCCGAGCCAAACAGTCGAGGTCGTCTCCACGCGATCGGCGGCGTATTCAACGAGGAACTCTTCCTCGACGATTCCTCCCTCTGCATTGGTGCGCAGGTTGCGGTGGAAGCCGGTGGCGATTTTCTGATCGAGAGTCGCATTCGGAAGCAGGTCACCCGCGATTTGCTCGATGGTGAATTGGTCAAAACCCATGTTGCTGTTGAAGGCTTGGACAACCCAGTCCCGCCATCGCCACATATCTCTGGTGCCATCCATCTGGTATCCGTTCGTGTCGGCGTAGCGGGCCGCGTCCAGCCATGGGGTGGCCATGCGCTCGCCGTATCGAGGCGATGCCAGCATCCGGTCGACAAGCTTCGCGTAAGCGTTCGCATCGGTGTCTGCAAGGAAGCGGTCGACTTGCTCCAGTGAAGGAGGAAGCCCGGTCAAATCGAGCGCCAAACGCCGGATCAATGCCTCGCGTGGCGCCTCGGGTTGCGGCCGCAGACCTTCGTCTTCCAATCGTCGCAGCACGAAGCGGTCGATTTCGTTGCGAACCAGGTCCGCGTGCTCAACAGGAGGAGGTTGCGGTCGAGTCGGCGGAACAAACGACCAGTGCTGAGCCCAAGGTGCGCCCTGCTCGATCCAGCTTCGAAGCACCTCGACTTCCGAGTCGGGAAGCTTGTCGAAGCCCTTGTAGGACGGGGGCATCCGTCGAACAGGGTCGTCGGACGTGACTCGATCAAGCAAAACGCTCTCTTGCGGGTTCCCTCGCAAGATCGCGAATCCGCCACTCGCCAAGGGCTCGAACGCGGCATCTTCCAAATCGAACCGAAGTGTGTTGACGCGGGTCCCGTCATCCGGCCCGTGGCACGTAAAGCAGCGCTCCGACAGGATGGGCCGCACGTCGCGATCAAAGTCGACCGTCGGTACCGTCGCTGCAGCACCCGCTTGTGCGGCCGCGGAGATCGATAGGCTGACGACGGCCGCCGCCAGATTCAGTCTCCCCTTCATGAGCGGTGTTTCCAGCCCCTATTTTCTGTGATGCGATGAGCCTTGTCCACACCGGGGCCGGCGTTTCAGAGGGCTACTTGAGCACACGTACAACCTGCATCGACCAGGGTCTGTCAACACAAACGCGACTCATCGAAGATGAGCGCGAACAGGAAAATACCGACCAAACGCACGCCTTGATTCACTGACTCTCGTTCTCGTGGACGAGAGTCAAGGGCAGACCTCACATTCCACGCCAGCAGACCAGCCCATCGTATCTTTCCTGTCCGTTGTCGCTCCGACACTCTGATATCCTGGGATTCCGGCTCGCGAAATCCATGTTTGAACGTCATCGTAAGAAGGCGGCCGTCCTTTTTGCAGTCGTCGATATCGTCCTGCTGATAGCCGCGTTCGAGGCTGCCTATCAGCTCCGGGTGTTTCTTCCGCTACCTCTCGAGTTCTATATCCTTTCTCCGGTCAAGGGCCTGGTTCTGGTCTTTACTCTCTTGGTTTGGTTGCTCACGGGGTGTGGCTCGGTGTTTACGATCGTCTCTACGCCCATCAGGTCCGTGCAGCGGTTTATGACACCGTACGTCAGGTCATCCTGACCACTCTGAGCCTCGTCGCTTTTCAATTCATCTTGAAACTGGATATCAGCCGTGTATTCATCGGTCTGTTCGCTGTTTTCAGTTTCGTTCTGTTGCTCTTCTATCGAATCGCCGCGGGAGCGCTGCGAGGCTGGATTCGGCGTCAATTCGGCGCCGAGGTCTTTCATGTGATCGTGGGTTCGGGAGTGACCGCCCTGGAGGTGGGCCGCCGGATGGAAGCGGCCCGCGAGTACGGCATCCGCCTTGTCTCTTTTGTTGATCCGACCGGGCATTTCGGTCCGACCGTGCAGCTCAAAAAGAGCTATCCGGTGTGGCAGGTGGATGATCTGGCCAGCAGGCTCCGGGGCCATGTTATTGACGAGATCATCTTTAGCGTCGAAGCGTCGAAGCTCGTCGATCTGGAGGAGATCTTCCTACTCTGCGACGAGGAGGGAGTTCGTATCCGTGTGGTCATCGATGTTTTTCCCTACGTCCATCGGAACGTCTACCTTGACCGCTTTGGTCCTGTTCGCTTCTTGACGTTCTCTGCAACGCCCGATGATGAAGTGCGCCTGTTCGTCAAGAGGACGCTTGACGTTATTCTCGCCGTGGTTGCGCTGGCGGTCTTGGCGGTTCCGATGATGCTGCTGTCAATCCTGCTGCGGGCGACTTCGAGCGGCCCTGCCATTTTCCGCCAGGTTCGTTGCGGCTTGAACGGCCGAACGTTTACGTTCTACAAATTCCGCTCGATGGTGGAGAACGCCGACGCACTCAAACCGGCCTTGGAGCACCTCAACGAACGGGATGGCCCTATCTTCAAGATCGCAGATGATCCCCGCTTGACCTCCGTAGGCCGCTTTCTTCGCCGCTACTCCATTGACGAGTGGCCGCAGCTTTGGAATATCCTCCGAGGTGACATGTCATTCGTGGGACCGCGCCCGGCTGTGCCTTCAGAGGTGTCCCAATATGCGACTTGGCAGCGGCGGCGTCTACGGATGCGTCCCGGCCTTACGTGCCTGTGGGCGATCCACGGGCGCGACAAGGTGGATTTTGACACCTGGATGAAGCTGGACCTGCAGTACATCGACAACTGGTCGCTGTTGCTCGATGTCAAGATTTTGCTGCAGTCCATTCCGCAGGTCGTGGCCGGACGTGGGGCCAGCTAGCCTACATTGCACACCACCTGACGGGGGAAGCACGCGATAAGACCGCCATGACTTCGTTGCGCTGGCTTGGCGTGCTCGATGTGCGATCAAGTACACCTGCGCGCGCCAAGCGGCTCGCGCCTCGTCCTGACGGCCCTCTCACGCACTTCGCCTCGCCACGTGGTGAGCAATGCAGGCTACCCGGTATCCTCCTGTGCGTCGAGCGCAATAGTGCGATACCCCAAAGCGACGAACACCAGATAGGTGCCCAGGATCTCACTGTCCCCAAGACTCTGATCGAACAAGCCTGCTACAAGCAGACCCACGGTCGCCGCAGCCACTCCATGGGGAAGCCAAGACAACCTGTGGACTGCCCTTGTTCTCCGGCGGGCGGCTGAGGCATGGTCCCGGAAGACGGCTAGCAGAAACCATAGGATAAATATGGTTGCCGGGATGCCTCGTTCCGCTGCGTAGTGGATAACAACGTTATGTAAGTGGGCGTAGTAGCCCGGCGGGCGCTCTCCAACCCCAGTCGGCTGGAAGTCGTCAAAACGCGCCCGAACACGCTCCGGGCCCACGCCAAACCAGGGGTGAGCTTCCACCATGCGGACGCCCGTTTGCCACATCAGAAGTCGATTTGAATAGGAGCCGGGTTCACCGACCGACTGTAACCGCTGCTTCACCGGCCCAGGGGCGATTCCCATCAGCAGCACGATTCCGATCGGCGCTATCCACAGCAGCCGCGGTTTCCAATGCCAAATGAGATAGACTCCACCCGCGAGAGCAGCCGCCCAGGTGCTTCGCGTATGGCTAAGCACCAGCACCAGCCCGAGCACCGCTCCGACCCCGACCCACACGCCCCGTCCTCGCCAACGCTGTTTTTGACTGAAGAGCAGATAACTTGCCAGTATTAGCGCTACGATCATCAGGACTTGGCTGAATGTCATCCAATGACTGAAGAATCCTGTGATGCGGCGGCCGACATAACTGTAGTAGAAGCTCTGGCCGCTCGTGTACGCTTCGCCCACTTTCCACGCGAACTGGCCCAGCGCCGTTACACCGGCGGCCAACATGGCGACGAAGAGCGCTTCGAGCAACCTCTGAACCTGGCTCATTTTTCGGAAAAGTGAATACACGACCGGCAGGGTCAAGAAGACGAGCAGTTTTCGCACTTGCGGCCAGCCGGCCGCCGGGTCATCCGAGAAGGCGAGCGACAGCAACGTCCATGACACGAAACCCGCGAGGGGGACGGCGATCGGAGGCATCCGGAGACGTTCCTTGGAAGCAACCAACCCTACGCATGCCGCGGCAAGAGCTGTATGCGCCACAAAGATCGAGACGAGCTGACCAACGCTGGAGACAAACGCCGCGACGAACGCGTAGCGCCTCAGGCGCTCGCGGAGGTCGATTCCGCCCGCAGGCCGGATCGTGCTGATTTCGGATGCCATTGAAACCAACCAGTATGCCATCGAGACGGAGCGGCAAGGATGCCAACCGACCCAAATCCGTCCGTCCGCTTAAGGTCCACCGATAATAGCGCCCCGCCGCGCGAGGAAAAGCGACCGCAGTTGTTCTCAGGGTTGACTGTTGTGTCGACCGAAATGTATGGAGTCGTCTTTACGATTCCCGTTGGCATCGAGACGGCCCCGAGTCCCCCCATTGACGATCGGCATTGACGGGGTCGCCAGTAACGTTGGTGGCAACCGCCGTGGAATGAGTCCGGCCCCGCCGCGCCGGTTCCCGGTCCCTCGCGTCAAGGGTCATTCCGGGTGGCGTCGTAGTAGCGAATCCATCTCGTCTGCACAGATTACACTTCTTCCAGCGGATCGCTCGAGTCGCCGAACTCCTTCGGGCGGATGCCGAACTTGGCGAGCATGGAGAGATAAAGGCTGCACGCCTTGCGGTTCGGTTTCTCGAGGTAGTCGAGGGCCCGCCCGCCCCGAATCTGCCCGCCGGCGCCACCCAACAACACAATGGGCAACTGCTTGGCGTCGTGCCTGCCCGTCAGCATGCTTGAGCAATACATGAGCATCGAGTTGTCGAGCGCGGTTCTCTCACCCTCTTGAATCGCGTCCAGCTTACGAGCGATGTAGGCGAACTGCTCCAGGAAGAACTGATTCACCCGCAAGTAGTCGGCGTCGTCCCGGTGCGATAGTTCGTGGTGGCCGACATCGACATCCAGGTGCCGGAAAAGCAGATAGCTGTGATCGTTGTTGAGCTTCAGCGTCGAGACACGCGTTGTGTCAGTCTGGAAGCCCAGCACCAGGATGTCGCACATCAGTCGCATGTGCCCAGCGAGATTCTGCGGAATGCCGTCCGGCGGACGCGGCACGTTGGACTTATCGAGCGTCGGCCGCCAACCTTGCATCTCTCCATTGCTGCCGGCTTGCTCGATGCGACGCTCGACCTCGCGTACGGAGTTGAGGTACTCGTCGAGCTTGTGTTGATCGGCCGAGCTGATGTTCCGCCGAAGGCGATTTGCGTCGGTGAGCACCGCATCGAGCACGCTCTTGTCCGCTTTTTGTACGGAATCCTTGAAGAGTCGATCGAACGCGAGGGCCGGATAGAGTTCCAAAGGCGTCGGGGTCGTCGGAGAACTCCACGAGATGTGCGAGCTGTAGAGCATCGAGTAGTTCTTGTGAATCCCCGGATTTGATCTCTCACAACCGAGAACGAGGCTCGGCACCTTGGTCGAGTGTCCATACTGTTGAGCGACGACCTGGTCTATGCTCGTTCCGGAACGAATCTCGCCACCGGACGCAAGCGGCGCACCGGAAAGCAGATTGCCGGTCTGCGAACTATGGATATTGCCCTTTAGGGCTTCCTCGTTATATAGCCCGTGGACGAAAAGAAGTTTCTCGCGGAAGTCAGCCAGTGGCGTCAACACCTGGCCGAGCTCCATCTGCTTTCCTGCACCTTTGGCCCACCATTCGTTGCTCCGAAAGCCGTTTCCCGAGAACAGAACGGCCAAACGAACAGGAGCCTGGCTGCTGTTCTTCACGGCGGCAGTTGCTCGATCGCCCCATACGGGGAAAGACTCCATCCACGGCAAGGCCATCGTGACACCGAGGCCACGGAGGAAGGTGCGACGAGAAAAGAGATGAGTCCTCATGAGCTACCTCCTAAAACGATGGATGGTTCACGGCACCTTTGCAAGTGGAGTCTCTCTCCCCCGGATTCTCCGGAACTGAGGACTCTGGACAATCATATCGATGACCGACGAAAAACAGTAGCCGCTTCTCGGGAGTCTCTCCAGGATTTCGGCGAGCAGAGGTTCATCCGAGAGCTGCACTTCCCGGCCGAGGGCGTAGCCCAGCAGTTTGCGGCAGAACTGCTGGAGGATGGCATCGCGACGTTTCTTCAGGAGGTAATCTCTCAGGCCCTCCAAGCCGTTGATTTCGCTTCCGTCGGGAAGGAGTGTGCGGGTGTCGATGGGGCGTCCGGCGAGATCACTCTCACGGCGACGGCCGATGGCATCAAAGCCCTCCAGCGCGAAGCCGAACGGGTCGATCCTCTGGTGGCATGAAGAGCATTGAGGATCGCTGGTATGTCTTGCGACAAGCTGACGCACCGTCAATCCGTCGATTGCGGTTTCATCGGCGGGAAGTTGAGGAACATTTCGCGGTGGGCGGGGCAACTTCTCACCCAGGAGCACTTCGCTGACCCAGTTGCCTCGAAGGATCGGACTTGTTCGCGATGCGCCCGACTGTCTCGCGAGCGTCGTCGCAAGCCCCAAGATCCCACCACGCCCATGCCGACGAATGCCTTCGATACGGCGCCATGACTCTCCTTCGACTCCCTCGATTCCATAGAAGTGGGCCAACCGTTCGTTCAGGAAGGTGTGGTCGGCGTCGAATAAACTCAGCAAGGAGCCGTCGCTTTGGAAAACATCGGTGAAGAATCTGATCGATTCCTCGTACATGTCGCCGCGAAGATCCTCGAACTCCGGGAAGTACTTTTCGCTCTTCTCGTCGAGCGAATCGAAATCTTGGATATGCAACCACTGGCAGGCGAATTCTGTGGCCAAGCGTAGCACGCGCGCATCGGTCAACATTCGCCGGGTTTGTTTGGTAAGCACTTCGGGTTCGTGCAGGGTGCCTGAGGCAGCCAAGGCACGGAGTTTCTCATCCGGCTGCGACGACCAAAGAAAGTAACTCAGTCGGCTTGCGAGTTCCCAATCGGAAACCGTGGCGGCAGCCGTTCCCAGCGGCGCGTTTTCGAGTCGGTATAGGAATGCAGGTGCGACGAAGACCCGGGCGAGAGTCAGCCAAAAAGCCTCGTCGTGGGACAGTCCCTGATTGCGCATCCCTAGATACAGACCGCGCAATTCATCTGATCCAGCGAGCGTCAGCGGCCGTCGCCAGGCTTGAGCAGCGAAATCGACGAGCGCATCGACTTGTCTGGGCTCGTGGGCGACCAGCTCTTTCCGGTACTCGGCGGCGCGCTGGTCAAACGGCGCGCGCAGAGGTTTGACCGACTCGTACTGGGAACGATCTTCGACTCCGTTACCTTCGAACGCTTCCAGGAGCAGGTCCAACGCAGTAACTCGCAGAAGCGCACTCTGGCTGACGTAGTGCAGCTCTTTCCAGAGCCGGTCGAGCCGAGATTTCTGCGCATCGTCGAGCATCAGCCGCGCGAGATGGTCATCCTCTCGATAAAACACCGTGAGCGTGAGCACTTCGTCGACGGGCACGATCTGGTTGAAGCAAAGCGCCGCCGGAAACAGGCTGCGAAATTCATCGAATGCCGCCTGGAGCCGCCGACGCGTCGGGTTGTTGTGGTCGATGAGGAAGGCCCGTTTGAAAGAGACATCTCGACGATCCGCGAACACTTGGGTCACCCTCGAGAACGTGACGATGACCTCGCTCGAAAGCAGTCTGTACGTAGTGGTCGGTGTCCCGACGATCACGTCCACTTGAACGCTCCCGCCGCCGCCCATCTCGTTGTCGAGCACGGCGGTTGCCACCAGCTTACGGCCGGCCGCCAAGTGGCCGGGCAAACGGATCGTCATGACCGAGGGAGCGCTTGTCCAGAGGGAGGCAGAGTCGATGGTACTCCCATCCGGACGCTTGCCGAACATCCCCACGTCCAGGCCCCACTCCTCCGAGCTATCCGCTGTTTCGATGAGATCCGAATCTCGATACAACTCTCGGATGTCGCGCAGGTAAATGTCCGGCCGGCTGGCTGCGGCGAGCCGCGGCTCGCGCCACACGACGTGGTCATGATCGCTGCCATCCCCCGCGTCCGTGGTCACGAGCGAGAGCACGACGGTATCTTCTTCGCGAAGGTACTCAGGAATGGAGAAACGGATTTCCTGCTGAGTCAACAAGGGATCGACCGGCTCCATCCATCGCGATGGGCCTCCCTTCCTCCCGATCAGGCCGACGGGACCAAACGCCCAAAGCCCCCTTTGCCAAGCGGCGATGTCCGCCGTGAGAGCGGAAGCGTCTTGCGGCGTCGCGCTGCGCCACCGAGAACGGAGGTCGTCCAAAAGCAGCGATGACGGAGGGCCGGTGAGGCTTTCCCAGAGGGTTGCGAGATACTTGGCGCTTAGGCCGCGCTCATGAGCCACGGCCTCGATCGTCTTACTGCCCGTCGTGAGAGCATCCCGTTCAGCAAGGGTCACAGCAAAGTATTTCTCCAGCGGCAGGCGGCCGGCCAAGCCGATTCGGGTGTCACCGTGGACGGCGACGTTGCCGACATCCGAACCGACCCCAAGATCCGCGGTGTCAGCGAACTGCCCGTACAAAGAGCGAATCTCGGAGAGGATTTCGTCTGTCCAGTCGCGCCGAGTCGTGTTCGGCGAGAAGCGAAAGCCATCCGGAAGCAGCACAGCGTGCTGGGCAATCTCCTTCGCTGTGTCCAGATACTTGCTTAGCAGGGCCGGTGACATGACGAGCGCGTTGCCGGTATTCGTGAATCCTTCCCCTGCCGCGCTATCGGTCGGGAATGCGCGGGCCGGATTCAAGTCGACTGCTGTCAAGTCGCGGATCGTGTAGGTGTACTCGGCATTGTTGAGTCGCCGCAGAACGACCGACCCCGGGTCGCCGGCGTTGGCCAATGCCTCGGCATGGAGATACCGTTCGACCCAGCCGCGCAGTTTTTTTCGCTGCTCGGAGGAGGGCCGTCTTGCTGACTCGGGCGGCATCTCACCGTTGTCGAGCATTTCGACAACCTTGAGCCAGGCCTTCGTGTCTCTTCGAATCTCCGCCAGTGTCGCGAACCGTTCGAGATCAAGCTCACCGACCCGAGCCGCCGTTGAATGGCAACTCAGGCAGAACTGCCGCATCAACGGCCGAACCTTAGTTCGGTATTCGTCAGCCAACCCAGCGAAGTAATGCTGGTCGGGCTCGGCCGAGTGCGCATTCGGTGCGCAAACCAACCCTACGCCTAGAGCGGCCAAAACAGCGACGAGGCGGGGAGCAATGAACAGGTTCTTCTTGCGGCGGCAAGAACTGAATTTCCGCCAAAGCCCAAAGCTGGCGGAGAAGTTCATGCCGGTCTTGCCATCGTGTACAGAGAAAGTTGGTTGTAAGATGCGGTCACACCCGTCCCACTTTCCTAGCGAAATTGTACCGCTGATAAAGCACAGCGCCGCAAGCCGAACTCTGCCAACGCAATCTAGAACGTTCCCCTTTCTCAGCATGGGTTCATTTTGCGTTCGCCACAGCGGAAGCAGCCCGGAGGGCGACGGGAGCTGCGGCGGACGGCGCTCGTCGTGAGGCCGACCGAGAACGGCGGACGGTGCGCGGACACTTGCTCAGGGGCACCCCCCCACCCCCCCGAGCAATACCGAGCAATAGTGGACAGAAGTGAGCAGGGAAGCAGTGACTGGGCAACAAGATTGCCGCGCAATGCCGCGCATTGCCGCGCGAACGTGCGCAGGCAAGCCGTGACTGGGCGGCGGGTGCGGCGGTCCGGCCGGCGGTTTTTGGTGGTGCGACCCTTGCGCACCCACGGCGAACCGAACGGCCATTCCGACACAGGATTGGCGACCAAGACGCGTCCTTGATGCGCCTGGGCCTAACCTGCCTTCCTCCCCACCTGACGGGGGAAGCCCGCGATACGACCGCCATGACTTCGTTGCGCTGGCTTGGCGTGCTCGATGTGTAAAGGCCGTGATTCGTGTCTCGTGAACCGCACGCACTTCGCCTCGCCACGTGGTGAGACATGCAGGCGAAGCTCGTCCGTCCGCAGCGACCGCGCATCCTGTGCAGCTCTTTTCGACAGGACGAACGCGCCTCGGGCGCGGCAGGCTGGGGCAGCTTGGGGGCGCCGGGCAGACCGCAGCCGGGTCGGCCGGCCGGGCTTGCCGACGCTACGAAGAACAAACTTCGTTGCAGACGCATGGGCGTGATCTCACCTCCTCGATTTTTTCTCGGCTTTTTTCTTCGCTTTTTCCTTCGCGGGGGCCAGGATGCCCGCGGCGCGCGGGGGACGGCAGCCGCCAGAGGCGAGCGCCGCGGAGACGGGAAGTCGATCTGTATGATTCCCTCCTCCCTGTCATCATGCTATGCCGGCCGGGGCGGCAAAAACAAGACTGAAGGGCTTCAGTACGTCGAGCCGAAGGGGAACGTTCTCCTTGGCTCACCCGGGGAACTTCTCACATTGCGCCGACACGCCGCAAGCCGAACGATGCCGTGGATGCCGGATACCAATCCGCCAAAAGCTTAGGGGCGCCCGCTGCCATCGCCGCGCCGGGTGAGGAGAAGATCGCGACACGGCATGCCGTACCCGCAGCGGACGTTTCGGCGAGCGGACGGTATCGCGTAAATTACTGTGAGGAGTTGTCCCCGCGTTAGAATTGCTATGGAGGACGGGCGGAAAGCATCGCACCGTTCCCGGACAACAAGGCGCTGATGAATTCTCCCTGCGGCATGACTGGGAAGGTCATAGTTCTCTTATCCATCAGCCTCACCGCATATCCGCAAACGGGATCTGACCTCAGTGGAGCCGCGCACGAGGTGCTCGCGGAACACTGTCTGTCCTGCCACGGCTCGGCGAAGACGTCGGGGCTCGATCTTCGAAATCGTAAGGCGTTGCTGCGCGGAGGCGTTCGCGGACCGGCTGTGGTTGTGAGCCAGTCCGAATCGAGCTTGCTCTACCAAGCGGCGGCTCATCTGGGAGATCTGAAGATGCCGCCGGGGAGCGCCGATCCGTTACCTGACGATCAACTCGACATCCTCCGGCGTTGGATTGACGCGGGCTCGCCGTACGCCATGGCGGAAAGCCCCTCCGGTTCGGACTCAGAGGAACAGTGGTGGTCGTTCAAGACGCCCCGCCGTCCCGAAGTGCCGGAAGTGAAGCATGCTGATGCGGCGAACCCCATTGACGCTTTCGTGTTCAAGAGGTGGGAGGGGAAGGGACTACGCCACGCCCCGACGGCAAGCAAGTACGTGCTGGTACGACGGTCCTATTTTGATTTGATCGGCCTGCCTCCGACGCCGGAGGAGGTCAACCAATTCGTCAGCGACGAATCCCCCGACGCTTACAAGAAGCTGATCGACCGGCTTCTTGAGTCAAAGCACTACGGCGAGCGCTGGGGCCGTCACTGGCTGGACGTTGTTCGCTACGCCGATAGCGGAGGTTTTGAAACCGACGAATTTTTCCCTGAGGCGTGGCGGTATCGGGACTACGTGATCAAGTCGTTCAACGAAGACAAGCCCTTCGATCGGTTCGTCCAGGAGCAAATCGCCGCAGACGAGCTCTGGCCGGACAATCTGGATCTCTATGACAGCAGTTACGCGATTCGCCCAGAGAAAGTGGAACATCTGGAGGCGCGCGTCGGAACCGGTCTCTATACGTTCGGCACTGCTATTGGCGAGTCATATCTTGAAACGCCGCAGTTACTTTATGAACGCTTCACCGATTGGATCGACACAACGGGAGCCGCCTTCATGGGCCTCACGGTAGGTTGCGCCCGGTGTCACGATCACAAGTTTGATCCGATCACTCAGGAAGAGTATTTCCGCCTGCAGGCGATATTTGCAGCGAGTCAACCTGTTCGCCTTTCGGTTGTCACGAAGATGACGGAGTTTCACCGGAACGAGGCCTACCCCCGTTACATCGCGCTCGATGAAAGTCGCAATGCCTACGAACTGTTTCTCGATCGTGTCAAACAGCGTCTCGTCAACGAAAAGAAAACAGAGTTCGATGCGGCTGTGGTCGCTGCGTTCAATGTGCCCGCAGAAGACCGATCAGCCGAGCAGAAGAAGATTGCCGCACCTCTCGTCGAGGCGGTTGCCAAGATCAAACCTGAAGAACATTTGATCCCCGAGGAAGAATCCGAGAAGACCAAGTTACAGCTTGCGATCGCCGATGCAGTGATTGCGGTTCCTCGACAAGATGCCTCTCACAACGTCCGCTTCGATGCATTGTTCGACATCCCCTCGGCGATGGTGCTGGGGCCGGTCTTGCCGGAGTTGATACCCGAGATACACGTTCTCGAGAGAGGAGACCTCGGAAGTCACAAGGCCAAGGTGGGTCCCGGCCTTCCCTCCGCCCTCAGCCGTGGGGACGAGTTCGAGAACCGAGACCCGAACGACCCTCGGTATCGCAAGAAGCTGGCCCTGTGGCTTACGAGTCCCGACCATCCGCTAGTTGCCCGGGTAATTGTCAATCGCCTTTGGCAGTGGCATTTCGGGCGTGGGATCGTCGGCAGCGCCAATGATTTCGGCCGGCAGGGCCAATCGCCGACACACCCCGGACTGCTTGATTGGCTGGCCACCGAATTCGTCGCTCGCGGCTGGAGTCTCAAATCGATGCACCGGCTGATGATGACGTCTTACCTCTATCAAATGTCGAGTCAATTCTCGAACAGAGAGAATCTTGCCATCGACGAAGACAACCGCTATCTGTGGCGCGCCAACCGGCGGCGTCTGGAAGCGGAGGCTGTTTGGGATGCGATCCATTCGGTGGCGGGCACCCTGAATCGAAAGATGGGGGGACGCCCTTTCGTGCCGCCGCTTTCGGATGCCGAGCTTGCGCCGCTACGCAATAAATGGTGGTGGACGGTGCCGGCGGACCCGGCGGATCATTCGCGGCGGGGAGTCTACATGCTGGCGCGCCGTACCTTTCCGTTCCCGATGTTTGACAAATTCGACACGCCGGATCCGGCCGTGAGCAGCTCGGGCAGGGAAGTGACCACGGTCGCTCCCCAGTCGCTGTTTTTGCTCAACAATCCGATCGTCTTCCGACAGGCAATGGAGCTTGCCGGCCGACTGGTGCGAGAAGCGAAGGAAGATCCTGACGCATGGGTCGATCTTCTCTGGCGCATCAGTTTCGCCCGGCCCCCCACTCATGCCGAAAAGAGGGAGGCGTTTGATCTGCTAGAGTCTGCTTCCCGTGAGGGCTGGAAGTCGAGGCCTGAGAAGCTCCCCGCAAGCTTGGAGGGCATCGACCCGGCTGAAGCACGGGCGTTGACGGAGCTTTGCCTGACGGTCTTTAATCTGAATGAGTTTCTATTTGTCGATTAAGTCCGATGCCCAGTTCATCCACTAGCGGTGGGTCGGTCCGCTCGCGCAGACAGTTCCTGCGCCAGTCTGCTTTCGGCTTTGGATCGCTGGCGCTGGGTCACCTGCTCGACCGGGACGGCGCTGCATTCGCCGCCGAGACGGCATCAAACTGGGAGAACCCTTTACGGGTCAAAGAGCCTCATTTTCCCGCCAAGGCGAAGAGTGTCATCTTCCTCTTCCTGCAGGGAGGACTGAGCCAAGTCGACAGCTTCGATCCCAAGCCGGCTCTGGCTCAGTGGGACGGCAAATTGCTTCCCGATGGCTTCAAGGGCGGCAAGCTTTTGCTCGCGCAAATCAACGCCTTCGAAGCAAAGTTCATGCAGACTCGCCGGACTTTCAAGAAGCGAGGCCAGTCAGGCATCGAGATTTCCGATCTCTTCGAGCACACGGCTGAGCTGGCGGATGAGTTGGCCGTCATCCGGTCCTGCTATCACGAATCCTTCATCCACGGACCTGCCCTCAGCATGCTGAACACCGGCTCGCTTCGGTTGGGCGCGCCGAGCTTGGGAGCGTGGACGTTGTATGGCTTGGGGAGTGAAACCGACAGCTTGCCGGCCTACGTCGTGATGACCGACAACTATTTGCGGTCGAGCAAATCTCTGTATGGCACCGGGTTCTTGCCCGCCACGTATCAGGGCACTCTGGTTTCGACTGCGGGACCCGCCTTCGAGGATCTGAATCCATCTCCACACATCGGCACGGGACGACAGCGCAGGATCCTGGATCAGGTTCACCGCTGGAACCAGCGACACCTCGAAACGCGTGAGGACGATACAAGGCTCGACGCCCGCATGAACAACTACGAGTTGGCTTTTCGCATGCAGATGGCCGCGCCGGAACTGGTCGACCTATCGAAGGAGCCTGAGCACGTTCGGGAACTCTACGGACTTGCAGGAAAGCAGACGGCTAGATTTGGCGGCATGTGTCTGCTGGCGCGTCGCATGGTCGAACGCGGCGTACGCTTCGTTCAACTGTACAGCAGCGGTTGGGACGGGCATAGCGAGTGTGACAAGGGCCACCTCAAGGTGGCGGCGAAGATGGATCAGCCCGTCGCCGGTCTCATCAAAGACCTGAAGCAGCGCGGTTTACTCGAAAGCACTCTTGTGGTTTGCGTGGGCGAATTCGGCCGCACCCCGGTCATGCAAGGGAGCAATGGGCGTGACCACAACCCCTACGGATTCAGCGCCTGGATGGCCGGTGGCGGTATTCGGGGCGGCAAGGTGATTGGCGCCACCGACGAGTTCGGTTTCGCCGCGGTGGAAGACAGGATTCACGTCAATGCCCTTCACGCGACCATGCTTGAACTCCTCGGCCTCGACCACAAGAGGCTGACCTACTTTTTCGAGGGTCTTGAAAGGAGGGCCACAGGCGTGGGCGACACGGGGAACCATAGCATCGTGTCCCGCCTGCTGGAGGGATGAATCGCAGTCAACAATTGCTTGTTCTGGCAGCGCTGGCTGCGTTGGTCTCGAACCATGTCCTGGCGGCGGCGGAGGGCGGAAACGAGACTGCGGAGCCTGCCTTCGAAAACGTGATTCGTCTGCCGCAAGACTTATACACGCATGATGGTCAGTTGCTTGAGCAAGGCATGTACCGCGTGAGAGCGCAGTTCGACAGGGGGCGACCGATGCTCGTTTTCGAAAGCTCCGACCAGGCAAAGACAACGATCGAGGGGAAGCCGACGGAGCGTATCCAACAGGGTGCCCCCAACGTTCCCATCGCGGGCACGATGTTCCTGCGTTCAACCGACAACCCCGTCGGCACCGACGCCGAACGGCACCACAGCAAAACGGGACATCCTCAGTACCAGGAAACAGAACGAGACTGGGAGGCCGCGCTCCGAATGTACCGCCATGCGGACGCCCAAAAGAAAGAAGTCTTGCTCCTCTTCCAAAAGCGGTTGCCCGGTGCGCGTTGGGAATCGATAAAGTACTGGGTTTACTCGAGCAGGCCGTAGCCGGTTATTGCACGAGCGCTGTCTCCCTGACCGCTGCGTTGAAGGCGGGCATCAATTCGTGAGCGAACAGCTCCATGCTGTGGAGCCAACTCTCCTTGTCGTCCCAGTCGTAGCTCATCAGGATGAGGGTTCCGAAAGGACCCGTTTCTTCTCGCATCTTGAGTAAGCGCCGCAGCACTTCATCGACATCGCCTGCGATGATCTGCTCGGTCATGAGGAAGTCGAGCTGGCAATCGGCGTCGCGCATGGAGAGGTCTCGCTTGTAGATCTTGCGGCCGAGCCCCTTATCGAAGAGGCGGCCGATGTACTCGTAGTTCTGTCCCAGCGAGTTGCTTCGCGCTCTCTCTTCTGCTTCCTGGGTTGTGTCGGCCAGGAAAATCGATCGCGCGATTTTGAACTGGGAACGGTCGGCGATGCGACCCGCCGCGCGCGCGCCCGCTTCGTAAGAGTTCCACATATCAGCCAGAACGTTAGCCGTCACAAGGCAGTGGCCGAACGGCTGAAACCCTCGGCGACCGGCCTCTCTCATCGAGGAGGAATTCCGACTCATGCCAGGCATGGCGATCGGAGGATGCGGCTGCTGGAGGGGCTTGTGGATGTATCCGATGCCGGTTTCCTCGTCGACCGTATCCTGCAACCGAATGTTCCAGTGCTTGCCCTCAATCACGTAGGGCGGATCGGATTCCCAAAGGCGAAGAATCATGTCGATGGCTTCGCTCACCATGGAAGAAGCGTATTTGGGATCCAGACCGTACAGCTCTTGATCGGCGGTCACACTGCCGGGCCCGAAGCACAGGTTGAGTCGGCCCTTTGACAGATGGTCAAGAAACGCGAGTCGGCCGGCGACGTGAGCCGGGTGGTGTTGCTGAAGACAGACCGGCGCCGGGCCCATGCGAATCGTGCTCGTCTCGCCGAGCGCCCGGGCGATGAATATCTCAGGCATCACGATGTTCTCGTACTTCATCGTGTGATGCTCGCCGATCCAAAACTCCGAGAAACCGAGCTCCTCCACGTGAACGATCAGATCGAGATCTTCGTCGTAGCATTGCGCCAGCGGCTTGTCCGGGGGATGGAAGGGCATGATAAACATGCCGTAGTCGATGTGCTGGACTTTGTCGTTCATGGGTGAGGCTCCGGGCTCCGATCGGCGAACAAGTCTCCCATATTCTAGACGAGCCAGTGAAAAGTTATAAGAGGTGAATCCGGCGTCCCTCGTTGCGGTCCACAGGTCCGTTCGGAAACAACCATCCCGGCCCGTTTCGGGTGAGATCCATGTGAGTAGATGCACCTAACGGGCCCACGTGCCGCGGTTGAAGCCCAGAGCGGCTTCCAGTACGATTGTGCTAACCCATGGCCGCCGGCACAACGGATGACCCGTATCTGCTCACTGCGAATGAAGTGGAAGATGCTCCCACTCGACCCTTCGACACCCTGAAGCGCATCGGCCCCGGGTTGGTCACGGCGAGCGCGGTCGTGGGCACCGGCGAGTTGATCGCAACACCGGTCCTCGGAGCAGAGAACGGCTACTTGCTGTTGTGGCTCGTCATCTTGAGCTGCGTGATTAAAGTCGTCGTGCAAAACGAGTTGGGCCGTTACGCCATCGGCACCGGCGAGACCGGAGTGGAAGCGTTGAATCGTCTACCGGGCCCACGCCTGCGCGTCTCGTGGGTGCTGTGGCTGTGGCTGTGCATGTACACCACGACGTTGATGACGCAGAGCAGCATGCTGGCCGGCATCGCCGAGGTGATGAATCGTGTCTTCCCCTCGATATCGATCCCGGTTTGGGTATGGACGCTCACGATCGGAACGATCGTCCTGTTGGTTGTGGGACGCTATGGTTTCATCGAGAAGATCTCGATCAGTCTCGTCGTCTGTTTTACCTTCGTCACCGTCGGCGCCGCGCTCGTCCTGATGCTGAGGCCCGAATACTTCTCGTGGGCACGTTTGGCGGGAGGATTCTCGTTTCACCTGCCGCAAGGCGGGTTGGCTACGGCGGCAGCCGTGTTCGGCATCACAGGGGTTGGCTCGGCGGATCTGATCAACTATCCGTACTGGTGCATTGAGAAGGGTTACGCGCGTTACGCGGGTCCGCGCGACGAAACACCGGCCTGGCTCAGCCGGGCCCGGGGATGGATTCGCGTCATGGGCGTGGACGTGGTTTTCTCGGCCTCCGTTTACACGTTTGCGACCGTCGCTTTCTATCTGCTGGGCGCGGGAATCCTGCACGGACTCGGGGTGGTACCCGAGGGGACTGAAATGATTCGCACCCTTTCGAACATCTACACCGAGACGCTGGGAGGCTGGTCGAATTACCTTTTCCTCGGCGGCGCCATCGCTGTTTTGTATTCGTCGCTTTTTGCGGGGACGGCGGCCGCCGCCAGGGCCTATGCCGATTTCGTCCGCGTCCTCGGCGGGTATGATCGACATGACGCCGCCGCGCGCTTTCGTTACATTCGAGTCTTCTCCGCCGTTCTGCTATTGATCCCGGTGCTCTACTACGTGCTGTTGCGGGAACCGGTTTTGATGGTGAAGATCGGCGGGATCGCCCAAGCTCTGATGCTGCCGATCATCGGAGCAACCACGTTGTATCTACGGTATGTTCACTTGCCTCGAAGGATTCTTCCCAAGGGCTGGATTACACTTGCGCTGTGGGTGTCGACCACCCTGACCGCTGTGATGATGGGGTACTCGCTCTTGCGGCAACTGGGGTGAAGACGCCGATGGATAACTCTTATGCGTTCTCAAAAAGGTGATTCTATGAAACCAATCACGCTGCACCCGGCCGCTTACGTTTTCGTGTTGGCTGGAACCATCGTCTTGATCCTGTTGGGCCTCAGTATCGCGCCGGCGGATGACACGCCGATCGGGTCGAAGTGGTGGCCTTCGGAATGGGGTGTGGATGACCAGCGCGGCGCCGCCAACCGACTCACGCCGGATAAGGTGCTCGAAGCACGCGACCTGATTCAGAAAGGCCGCATTTACCAACTGGGCCGCATCTACGAACACGGGATGCCGCTGCCCGGCAAACGCCATTTCAGCCTGACGATCCCCGGTCTGCCGACGGGGGCGCCGACCGGCACCAATCAGATCGTGTCGAACGACGAGTTGTTCAGCGGCGAAATCGGTCAAGTCGGCACGCAGTTCGACGGGCTTGGGCATGTCGGAGCACACGTCGCCGGGGAAGACATCTTCTACAACGGTTTCAAGCTGGGTGAGTTCGGCGATCCCTACGGGCTTCAGAAACTCGGCGTCGAGAACGCAGGTGTGTTCTTCACGCGGGGTATCCTGATCGATCTTGTCGTGTTCAAGGGAGTTGACCGCTTGCCGGCGGGCTACGCCATCCCACCCAGCGAACTCCGCGCGGCTTTGGAAGCCCAGAGTCTCGAGATCCGACCGGGCGACGTCGTGCTCATCCGCACCGGTCACAGTAAACTCTGGATGCGAGACAATGAGGCCTATGGCGCGGGCGAGCCGGGACTTGGCATGGCGTCAGCCAAGTTCCTTACCGATCACAAGGTAGCCCTCATCGGAGCCGATACCTGGGCGATTGAAGCCGTGCCCCACGAAGATCCCGACAAAGCATTTCCGGTCCATCAGTGGAATATCACCCGCAACGGAGTCTACCACTTGGAAAACCTGGTTCTCGAAGGGTTGGCCGCCGACAAGGTGTATGAGTTTGCGTTTGTTTTTTCACCGCTGAGGCTCAAGGGCGCGACGGGTTCTCCGGGGAATCCGATCGCAGTGCGGTAACCGTCGAGGCAGGTTGTGAAGCCCTACTGCTGCACGTCTCGACTCAGTCGCCGCTGACCTGTTCCGGGCCACCGGCGCTCCCCGTTTGGGAGGAATGATGGCGCTATCCACTGCTTTGAACTATGGCATGTTCGTCATGCCGATCCATGACCCTCGGAAGCCCCTCGCGCAGTGCTACGACGAAGATCTCGAGCTGGCGGTGAAATGCGAGGAGTTGGGCTTTAGCGACTTCTGGGTCGGCGAGCATCATTCGTCGAGCTACGAGAACATCGTCATGCCTGAGATCTTTCTCGGCAAGGTGCTTGGCATGACGAAAACGATGCGAGTCGGTGCTGCTCCCGTTTGCCTTCAGTACCATCACCCCGCCCACGTCGCGAGCCGGCTTGCGTTTCTCGACCATCTGTCGCACGGGCGATTAAACGTCTGTTTCGGTCCGGGTGCGGTGGCTACTGACATGGAGCTTTACGGCATCGATCCGCAGGACAGCGGGGCGCGGGTCGCCGAAGCGATCGATATGATCCTGAAGATCTGGACGAGCGATCCGCCATATGATCTCGACGGACGGTTCTGGAAGGTACGACTGCACGACACCGTCGATGAGGAAATGGGCATCGGGGCGCTTCACAAGCCCATGCAACGACCAACCCCGCCGATCTTCGTCCCGGGCATCAGCCGCGCCTCGGCGGGATTGAAAGCAGCCGCCGCCCGAGGGTTTCGTCTCATCAGCCACCATATGCTTCACGAGGAGGTCCTCGTCGATCAATGGAAGACGTTCGCTGAAGGAGCGGCCTTGGCGGAACGCCCGGTTGACCCGTCGGAGTGGTGCGTATCTCGCAACATCCTCGTCGCGGACACGACGGCCGCGGCCCGGAAACTCGCCCGCCAGAATTCACTGGGCTCGTGCATTCAATACATCCTCGAGTTGACCAAGCGCACTTCGGGCTCAGGTCTCACGATCTGGAAGCCCGACCCGGAGATGAGCGACGACGACTGTAATCTGGACTATTTCATGAACGAGGTTGTCATCGCCGGCGACCCGGAGGATGTTGCCCGCCGGGTCCTGGAGCTTCGCGAACGCATCGGACCATTTGGGACTTTGGTCCTTGTCGCCCACGATTGGGACGATCGTGATCTATGGATGCGCAGCCTGGAGCTTTTCGCACACGAAGTTGCTCCACGACTGAACGGATCGGTTGAGACCGGCTCTGGATGGTCCTAGCTTCGTGAACCCTGCATCCGCTACCGCTTCCAGTGATTCTATTCGCTGTCTCTCAGGCGCCAGCGAACCACCTGGGCGTACCATTTGCCATCAACGGACCGACCCTTCTCGTTCAAAGGCGTGTTGCCGAGAGCCGTGACGATGGTGTCATCAGGAAGGACGACGCTTGCGGCATATCCGTGCCCTGGGCTCAAGCGGTAAGCCTCCGGAGCCCACGTTTGCCCTTGGTCGCGGCTCACACGCGCCCGGACATCACCGACTTCGTAGGGATACCACCGCTCGTGTGCAAGCACGACCGTTCCGTCAGACAGTTGCGCCAGATGTCCATCTCTCCGCTGGCGTTGCTCTTGACAGGTCGAAAGTTCGTCCAGGTATAGCCCGCGTCTGACGAATCCGCCAGAAAGACGCGCTTGCCAACCGAGCCCTGTTTCTGGTCCGCCGTGGATAACTCATCGGGCTCGTTGGGTGGCGCAGGGGCGTGGGCATAGCGTTGATAGCGGATGGCGGCCAACAAACGGTCCGAAGCGAGTTCGAGCAGGTTCGTCTCAGTGCCCCATGTCTGCAGCAAGGTCTTCTCTTTCCAGGACCGTCCTCCGTCTGTCGAGCGGTAGACATACGTCGTCCAGTGGGCCGTACCACTCCAAGGGTTATTTGGCTCGCGTTCGCTTTTGGACGGACCCAGACGTGTTGGCCAAAGGATCGTCCCGTCGGCCAACTCGGTCATGCAATTCTGATTACCGCCGGCTGAACTGAAGGGAGAACGGTCAGTGATGTGACTCCACGGTTGCCACGTCTTTCCACCGTCAACGCTGCGGACGACAAAATCGGTCTCGTGTTCCGGCGCATGGTACGCCCACAGCAGCGTTCCGTCTCTGAGGACGACGAACGAGTCGTAGTTTGCCCTCTCGGTTGCGGGTGGATCGAACGATTCGACATCGATACGACGGGACTCCCATTGGCGTCCGCCGTCATTGGAAACGAAGATCTTGGCATACAGCGCGATGTAGATCGTCCCATCGGAACTCATGCCGATCGCCGGGTCGCCGCGCCACGGCATTTCGGGGTAGTCCAGCGGGATGAATTCCGCCGGCAGGGCATCGACCTTCCGCCCATCCCGGAGGACGGCGACCTCGCCGTTGGGTGCAATGGATGCGAACTCGGAGGACCGGTTCACCGAACGCAAGTCGGTGGAAGTTTCAACATCGCCACATCCTCCAAGCAACAAAAACCCGAGACAACCGAATGTGACCCAACACGGCAACGCATTCATGAGATGAGCCTCGCCTGCATTTCACACCACCTGACGGGGGAAGCACGCGATAAGACCGTCATGACTTCGTTGCGCTTGCTTGCCGTGCTCGCTGTGTAAGGGCCGTGATTCGTGTCTCGTGACCCGCACACACTTCGCCTCCCCACGTGGTGAGAAATGCAGACTAGCAACAGACGGAATCTTCAGAATCAGCACGGAGCATCTCCGTTCTGAATCCGACAGAAAAGAATGAGAACTTCGCTCTCCGTCGGGAATGGGGTGTCACGTGGAACTCGGCAGATCAGTCGTTCCACAGGTTATTGATCCCGAAAAGACGAGTGGCGCGCCCGGAGAGATTCGAACTCCCGACCTTCTGGTTCGTAGCCAGACGCTCTATCCAACTGAGCTACGAGCGCGTTTTGCGAGGAAGCAACTACGATCTGATCGTATCGGCTCGGTTCGGTACTGTCAAACCAACACACGGCTCGACCATGAGCCCCGGATTAGCCGTCCCTGGTGGAAGTTCCGTGGAAGTTGCGGCGGCTTCTGCGGTCGCTCGGCGCGGGCTGAGAAGGAGACGATCCGGGTCGATCTGCTCCGACCAACGACAAAACCGACGACCCAAAATGTTCGTCGCCCTAAGGGTTATGCGCGGCTTCCGGCTGGCGGCTCCATATTCACCTAGCCTTCAGCGGAGGAACGCAGCGCCTTGGTCAGGGCCGGGACAATCTCGAAGAGGTCGCCGGCGATGCCGTAGTCGGCGATTTCGAAGATGGGCGCGCTCGGGTCACGATTGATCGCGACGATCGTCTTCGAACCCTTCATGCCAACGACGTGCTGAATGGCGCCTGAAATGCCCAGGGCCAGGTACAGCTTCGGCGAAACGGTTTGGCCGGAGCTGCCAATCTGCCTTTCCAGCGGGAGCCAGCCGTTATCGCAGATCGGCCGGGAGGCGCCGAGTTCTCCGCCGATGGCGTCGGCGAGTTCGCGGGCCAGCTCGATGTTCTCCTGATTCTTGATCCCGCGGCCCACCGAGACGATGATTTCGGCGGCAGACAGGTCGACTGCACCCTTCAATTCCCGAAACGCGGCTTCGGGGCGAGTGCGGAGCTGAGAGGGGTCGATCTCGACGGGGAACGTTTCGATGGGCGCTGGTTGGTCGGCGTCTTGCAGGCGGTCCGCACGAAACGAACCGGATTGCAGCGACGCGAAGAAAGGAAGCTCCCCGCTGAGCGTCACGTCCGCGTGCAGTTTGCCTTGGTAGACCTGGCGTATGAAAACGAGCTGACCGTCCTCAACGCGGACACCGACCGCGTCGCTGACAAAAGGCCGATTGAGCGAGGCCGCCAGTTTCGGCCCGAAGTCGCGGACTTGATAGGTGTGCGGAAACAGAACGAGTGTCGGAGAAAGCTTGTCGAGCACGGCGCGCAGCGCGATGCACCAGGCATCCGCGGAGTACTCCACGAGCGCCTCACTCTGAAGCGCGATCACGCCGTCAACCCGTTTCGATGCCGCCGCGGAGAGTCCGTCGCGGCGGCCGGCGGCCACCGCGTACAAGGGGGCGCCGAGGTCCTGTGCGAGTTGCTGTCCGGCGGAGAGCCCTTCCCAAGACATGGGGTGCATGCCGCGGGCTTGTTGCTCCAGGAAGACGAGAATACTCATAATACTCGCGCCTCGAACCTCAACTTCTCGATTAACATAGCGGCGGCCTCTGTGGCGACGCCGTCGATCATCTCTGTTTGCTTGGTTTTGGCAGGAGTATAGAGGCGCCGGACGGTTTGGGTAGGCGAGAGATCGACACCGAGGTCCGCGGGGTTGTGACGCGCCAGGGGCTTGTTCTTGGCCCTCTTGATACCCATCAACGTCGCATAGCGAACCTTGTTGATGCCCGATTGGATCGTGAGCAGCGCCGGCAGATCCATGCCGATGTGCTGGAACCAGCCGGCTTCCAACTCACGTTTGACACGGAGCTTGCCGACGTCGGCCTGCACCTGCACGATCAGCGTCGCGTGGGGTATCCCGAGAAGTTCGGCGAGCAGAACACCGGTTTGGCCGAAGCCAGCGTCGTCGGACTGCAGACCCGTCAAGAGCAGGTCGAACTGCTCACTGCGAATGGCCGCGGCCAGTGCGCGAGCACTCACGAAAGCGTCCGCGGTGGCAAGACGGTCATCCTCGACAAGGATGCCGCGGTCCGCACCCTTCGCCAGGGCCTCGCGAATCGTTGACGCCGCACGCGCCGGGCCCGCGGAAACAGCGACAACTTCGCCACCGTGCTTCTCCTTGAGTTGCAACGCCTCTTCCAGTGCGTAGGCATCCGGCTCGTTCATCTCGTAGCTGAAGCCGCCGTCGTCGATTCGGCCGGAGTCGGCATCGACATGCAGCAGCGAGTCGCCGGCGGGCACCTGCTTCACGCAGACGAAGATGCGCATGATGAGCGAGAATGCTCAGCCGTTTTGGCTGCTATCAGGTTTCGAACCGCTTGAAGATCAGCGCGCCGTTCGTTCCGCCGAAACCGAAGGAATTCGAGAGCGCATAGTTGATGGTCATCGGCCGCGCTTTGAGAGGCACGTAGTCCAAGTTGCACTCGGGGTCGGGCTGCGTGTGATTGATCGTCGGTGGAGCCACCTGATCACGCAGCGCCAGGACGGCGATGCCGGCTTCGAGTCCGCCGGCGCCGCCGAGAAGGTGGCCGGTCATCGACTTCGTCGAGCTGATGGCGAGTTTGTCGGCGTGCTCTCCGAAAGTCCTTCGGATGGCCCGTGTCTCGATGACGTCGCCTACCGGCGTCGAGGTGCCGTGAGCGTTGATGTAATCGATCTGCTCCGGGGCAATGCCGGCGTCTTTGATGGCGTTTTGCATGACACGGGTTGCGCCTTCACCGTCTTCGGAAGGCGACGTGATGTGAAAGGAGTCGCCACTCATGCCATAGCCGATGATTTCCGCCAGAATGGGCGCACCCCGTCTTTGTGCGAACCCGAGTTCCTCGAGGACCAGCACTCCCGCGCCCTCGCCCACGATGAAGCCGTCGCGGTCCCGATCCCAGGGTCGGCACGCTTTGTCCGGCTCTTCGTTGCGCGTGGAGAGAGCGCGCATCGCGGCGAAGCCGCCGATGCCCATCGGTGTGATGGACGCTTCGGAGCCGCCGCAAATCATGACATCTGCATCGCCGCGCTCGATGATCTTGTAGGAGTCACCGACAGCGTGAGCCCCGGTCGTGCAGGCAGTGGCAGTGGCCGAGTTCGGCCCCTTGGCGCCGATGCGGATCGAGACTTGCCCGGAAGCCAGGTTGATGATGGTCGACGGGATGAAGAACGGTGAGATGCGCCTCGGACCGCCTTTGAGCAAATTCATGTGCTCGCGTTCGATGACGTCGAATCCGCCGATGCCGCTGCCGATGTATACCCCGACGCGCTCGGCGATCGAGGGGTCCACCTTGAGTCCTGAAACCTGGGTCGCGAAGTTGGTCGCTGCAATCGCAAAGAAGATGAACCGCCCCATCTTCTTGATGTCTTTCTTGTCGACGTAATCGAGCGGATCGAAGTTCTTGACCTCGCCCGCCATCCTGCAGGCGAACTTTTCGGTGTCGAAGTGAGTGATGTGAGCGATGCCGTTGAGGCCTTCACGAAGGGCCTGCCAAGTGGCCTCCGTCCCAATCCCGACTGGAGAAACCAGTCCTACTGCGGTTACGACGACCCTTCGCAAACAGATAGCTCCCTTCCGGCGGCGTGATGTTCAGCGAGACTTACTTCTTCTTGTGGGCTTTGATGTAATCGATGGCATCGCCGACCAGGCGGATCTTCTCAGCCTCGTTGTCGGGGATCTCGATGTTGAAGGCTTCCTCGAAGGCCATAATCAGCTCGACGATGTCGAGGGAGTCGGCGTTGAGAGTCTCGACGAAAGAAGCTTCGCGGGTAACTTCCGACTCTTCAACGCTCAATTGCTCGCAGATGATCTGCTTCACCTTTTGCTCAACGTCCATGGATCCTCCAGAAATGCAAAACGAGACGAATTTCTGATTCTAACGGGGCATGCGGTAGGGGGCAAGCGCCGGGCAGTCCGCCGGTGCGACATCAGCGCGGAAACGAGCCGTTCCTAAGACTTACATGAGCGTCCGCCGACGCCAGGGCCGCTACTAAAAGCGCCGATGGACGGCGAGGACGCGTCCCTGGATGTCGAGGTCCCGCAAGGGAACGATGATCGGCTCCATGGCCGGGTTGGCGGGCTGCAGCCGGGCGTGGTCGTTCTGTTCCCGGTAGAAGCGCTTGAGCGTCGTTTCCGACCCATCGACGAGCGCTACAACGATGTCGCCATCCCGCACCTGTTTCGTGTTCTCGACAAGGACATAGTCGCCCTCCATGATGTGGTCGTCGATCATCGACTCGCCGCGGACTTCGAGCGCGTAGACATCCTTGGTTCCCGTGAAGTCGGCGAATGAGAGGGTATCCGGATTGCTGTAGCTTTCGATCGGCCGGCCGGCCGCGATCGTGCCCAGCAGAGGGGTTTCCGGCGGCGGAGGGAACACTTGCTTGTGCTGGCGCATCTCGCGGTAATACTTGGGAGCAAGGTCGAGGGCGCGACTCTGGTTGAAGCTGCGTTTGAGGTAGCCTTTGCTGTCGAGCGCGGTGAGATGCTTGTGGACGGTGGCGATCGAGGCGAGGCCGATCCCGTCGGCGATCTCTTCGAAACTCGGGCTGTATCCGTTGCTGCTGATGAACCCCGCGATCCAATCCAGGACTTCTTTTTGGCGGCGAGTGAGTGCCATGGCAGTCTCCTTCGCCTTCTATTCTAGGGGAAGAAATGGTAAAGTTTCAAGTGGGGGGGTGGTGACGTGTGTCGCAGTTGGAGGTACTTTTCATCCGTTTGACGGAATGCGCATAGGGCCGGATGGTTCTCTCGCTGCTGTTGCTGTCGGGTGGTAGGGTCATTCTCCAGAAAACCGAGTGCAGTTCATGATAGTACCGAGAAGGAGATAGGGGACACTGGAATGGAGTTGATTGTTGGCATCGTAGTGACTGTGCTGACAGCTCTGCTGACGTCTTGGTTATTGGGATGGCTCCACCGGTTTGTCCCTTCGCTGGGGCAGCTATTATTGGCCGTAAAAAACTGTTGGCCGACGAAGACGCGATGCTCCGAAGACCGTTTCTGCTTCGTGTTGTGTTGGCTGGACAACGATCACAACGGCGACGATACCAGAATCGTTGGTCAAGCATTCAGCAACGTTGAGGGCATCAGGCTGATTCGTTCAGCCCGTATAGTAAAGGCGTCTGGCGCTGGGGATGAGTGGCGAGCGGCCATGCAGAGAGACGCTCGCATAGTGCTGGAAAAATGGAACGCCGACTTGGCGGTTGTCGGACTTGTCAAAAAGCCCGCAGAGGTATTGAGTCTGTGGTTCGTTCCCCGTGCGGGCGACGGTAACCTCGCTCGGGGAGACAAACCTTACGAATTGGAACTGGCCACATTAGGGTTGCAATTTCACGAAGATCTTCGCGCCCAACTGACCGCCGTGGCTCTGGCGTCTGTAGCCCCACTCGCCCGAACCGAAACACGCGGCCAGTTGCTGGAGAAGGGGCTGAGAAAAGCCACAGAAAAGCTAACCGGCCTGCTCAATTGTTCTGCGATTGACAAGCCCCGACGCCGATCCACCATGCAAGAAGCGCTCGGCAACGCCCTTGTGACCCTTGGAGAGAGGGAGAGAGGCACCGAGCGGCTTGAACAGGCCGTGGAGGCTTACCGGGCGGTGCTCGAGGAACGCACCCGCGAGCGTATGCCGCTCGCTTGGGCCGCTACGCAGAACAACCTTGGAAGCGCGCTTGCGATTCTGGGGGAGAGGGAGAGCGGCATCGAGCGGCTTGAACAGGCCGTGGAGGCTTACTGCGCGGCGCTCAAAGAACGCACCCGCGAGCGTGTGCCGCTCGCTTGGGCTGCGACACAGAACAACCTTGGAAGTGCGCTCGTGACGCTGGGGGAGAGGGAGAGCGGCACCGAGCGGCTCGAACAGGCGGTGGAAGCTCACCGCGCGGCGCTCAAAGAACGCACCCGCGAGCGTGTGCCGCTCGATTGGGCCATGACGCAGATCAACCTTGGCGACGCCCTTCTGACGTTGCAGAAACGATCCAGACTGTGTGAAAACTGAGACCAGGGCGGATTCTCCGACTGGTTGGGTCGGCGTTGGTGCTGTGTCCGCGTATCGCAAGGGTTTGCCCCACCGTGGGCACCTATGGCTTGCCAAGCCACTTGTGGGGGGCGATTCCGGCTGATTTCGACACGTACGGCCGACGATATCAGGTGCGGACCGCCGCGATCAGTGTCGGGACGCCGACCAAGCTGGTCGCACGGCGGATGTTGTAGGCAAGGGCGGTCAGGCTGAACTCGCCCCGGACGTTTTCAAGCCTGCGCATCAGGAACGCGCCTTGGCCCATCCACTGCTTGATCGAACCGAAAGGATGCTCGACGGATTCCCGGCGCTGCCTCAGCAACTCGGGCCGTTGGGCCAGACGCTCTGCCATGCGGTCCAGCACGGCTTCCCCCTGGTAGCGAGAGATCCGCCGGTAGCTGTCGTTAGTGCACAGCGCCTTCAAGGCGCAGCCTCGGCAGGCCCCGCGATTGGCGTAGTGGACCAACGTCGTGTCTCGTACCCTGCTGGTGTACCGGGGCTTGAGGCGCTGCCCGACAGGGCAGGCATAGGTGTCGGTCCCTGCGTCGTAGCGGAACCGCGTCTTCGGAAACCGGCCGCGGTCACGGGCCGGGCTGCGTTGCGGCTTCGGCACGTGCGGCGTGACTCCCGTCGCCTCGCACCCGGCGATATCCTCGACCTTGAAGTATCCCTTGTCAGCCACCGCATCGATCCGCTCGACGCCGAGGCTCTCTCGCGCCGCGCTCGCCGTCTCGGCCAGCAGCCCGAGATCGGAAACCTGACGCTGCACCTGCTGCTCGGCAATCAGCTTGTTCTTCGTGTCCACCGCGATCTGCACGTTGTAACCCACCCCCACTCCAGTGCCGCTGTGCATCGCCCGGGCGTCGGGGTCGGTCAGCGAGAGCTGCTCCTCGCCACTCTCCTGCAGCGCCTTACGGTGCGTTTCGAGACGCGTCCGGCGCTCTCGCAGCGCCGCAATCTTCTGTGCCAGATCCCGCACCCGCCCCTTGCTGGGGCTCGCATCGGCCGCGTCGGCCGCATCCATCTCATCCATCTGCTGCAGGTACCGCTCCAGCCGTTCCTGGCTCGCCGCCAACTCGCGCCGCAGCTTGGCCTCGGTGAAGTTCCGGTCCCGGCTGTTTACCGCCTTGATCCGCGTGCCATCGACCGCGATCAACTCCCGGCCGAACAGCTCCAGGCTCCGGCACACCTTCACGAAGTCTCGGAACACTTGCCGCAACGCCTCCCGGTTCTCGCGCCGAAAATCCGCAATGCTCTTGAAGTCCGGCCGCAGGCGGCGCAGCAGCCAGATCACCTCCAAATTGCGGTGCGTCTCCGCCTCCAGCCGCCGGCTGGACCGCACCCGGTTCAGATACCCGTAGATGTACAGCTTCAGCAAGTCGGCGCAGCTTCAGCAAGTCGGCGGGATCGTACCCCGGGCGCCCGGTCTCTTTCGGCTCCGCTCGTTCGAACCCCGCCCCCGCCAAGTCCAGACTGTCGACGAAAGCGTCGATGAACCGCACTGGGTTGTCTGCACCCACATAGTCATCTACCGAATCCGGCAGCAGAAGCACCTGAGCGCGATCTGCCCCAGTGATGTATGCCATGCTCCATTCTACCTCCAGCAGGCAGGGCAGCCCCCCGGTGGGTTTTCACGCAGTCTGGATCCTTTCCGCTACAGCCCAGAGAAGGGCGGCTCCCTACTCGGCTCGGGTGCTGCGGGAGGGGTGAGGGCTAGAGCTGCGCGTCAACCGTTGGGTCTTCCCGGATGTTCCTGCTTCCTGGAAACGTTGTCCTGGGCGCCGGGCTGCTTGTCTGCTTGCGGCAGCATCCGGTGCTCAGGCGGAACGTTGTAGATCCCTTTCATCCCCGAGCCGTAGAAAAATCCGGCTGCAGTCGGAAGGGTGTAAAATGCGTGAATCCCCAATCTTTGCGTTGCCGTCGGGGGTGATTCCGCAAACAGCGCAATCGCAATCTCAAGCGCCGTGATGGAAACCACCATGGCTGTCCATCCCGGCCATCGTTTCCCGAACGGGCGGCGGGTGAGCACCTTGCGCACGGCCTGCTTCTGCACGGTGCGCGTTTGCCCGTCCTCGAGCACGAGCGTGATGGAGTCGGCCGTCGCCGAGCCGAAGCGGCCCTTGATCCTCCTGTTCTCCCGCGGGGCTGCGTCCTCGTAGAGCCGTACCTTGGTCTTTCGATGGTGCGAAACGGCCTGCACCCGGGACCAGTCCGCCTTCTTCGGCTTCTTCGCCGACACGATCCTGAGCCGCTGATCGGCGTCCGAGTCTTTGATCTTTTTGTTCTTCCGCGCAAAATACCGGGGCAGCCTGCCGGCTCTGCTGGATGCCCTCGGGTTGGCGCCCGCTTCCAGCAACAACTCGATCACCGCCGGGTCGGAGGTATCCCGCGCCGCCCGATGCAGGGCGCTGAGTCCTTTTGTGTCGGGCGCGTTCGGATCCTCCCCGGCGCTGAGGCAGGCCCTCACCTGCTCCACCGTGGCGGACTCAAAAAACTTCGCTGTTTTCCAGCCCCTGCAACTCTCCGCCGCTGCCGCCGCCGTTGGCGGCAAGCCGGCCAGAAGCAGCAGGGCCGCAAGCCCGGCGGCCGTGATCTTCTTGAGAAGACGGTCGTGGTTCCCTGTGATCCTCCTCATGGCAATGCCATGCTAGCACCAAGCTGACCTGAAGCTTCTGGTTCGAAACAGCGGTTCCGCGATGCTCGCCGGCGGCGCGATCTGTCTTCACGCGCACGATAATACGCTCCAACGGGCGCCGGAGTTCACTCAGTCCCTCTTTTCACACAGTCTGGATCGTTCCCGCCACATCGCGGGCGGCCCCTCTGAAACGGGGGCTTGAGCGCTTTTTCTTCCCTTGTCAGCAACGTTGCGATGAGAAAATCAACAGATATACTGTTTTCAAGAGTAATCGCGATATGCGCATCGGCTATGTCCGAGTCTTCACCCACGACCAGGACTGGACCCTAGAAAGCGCCGAACTCGATGCAGCCTGATGCACCCACATCTAGGCTGAAAAGGTCAGCGCCTGCCGGCCTTTGTTGCGGCTTGAACTCGAACGCATGCTAGATTTCCTTCGGTCTAACGACGTAGTAGTCGTCACCCGGCTCGACCGGCCGGCTCGACATACCTCCGATCTGCTCAAGATCTCCGATCGCATGCGGGATGTTTGTCAACAGTACTGTTGACAACAGTTCTGTTGTGTATTAACGCCGCGATGTGCTCCGCGGCGGAGTCCTGGGCCGACACCACCATCCCGTCCGGCAACGGATCGTTGTGCAGCGGGTATTGATGAAGGCCGTGATTCGTGTCTCGTGACCCGCACGCACTTCGCCTCGCCATGTGAGGAGATATGCAGGTCAGCGCCGGCGTAGACAGGCTAAGGTGGGAAACCGTTCGAGGGAAGCCTAGGAATCAAGCGCAGCGCGTTCTTGTAGTACAGCTTCTTCAAAACGTCGTCGGGAAGGTCCATTCCGTACAGCTTCCAGTGAGCGTGGTAGTGGCGGTAGTAGTCGAAGTACTCGTCCCGGGTTTCAAACACGCGCCAGAAGAAGGGGAACTCGTTGGGCCGGTAGGAATCTTTCCCGAACAGGACACGATCCTGGTATTCGATGAAGAACTTTCTGGCGGTGAAGGGCTGCCGGCCCAGCTCGGCCAGAATCGCGCCGGTCTCGGTATAGAAGTTCGGGTACTTGTCCATCAGCCTACCCAGCCGGCCCAGGTCGTTCCCATGCCAGCCGAAGTGGGCCACGATGAAATTCACATCAGGATGGTTCCCGATCACCCGGTCGCGCTCGGCCATCAGAGTTTCAAACGGAGGGAAGCGGTCGGGCGGACGATACCGGTTCGGATGGATCTTCAACTCCAGCCAACGTTCATTGAATCGATCGTGCGGTTTGAAGAATTCCGCCGGCTCGGCAACGTGAATCAAGACCGGGATCTTCAATCGGGCACAGGTCTTCCAAACGGGTTCGAGTGAAGGATCGTCTACCGGTATCCGCTTCCCGGCCGGGTCTTTCACCGTCATCCCGAAGTTCTTGAAGAACTTCAGTCCGCTGGCTCCGTTATTTACGTCTTCTTCCAGTTGCTTCGCCGCCCGCTCGCCCCAACCGGGACTTCCGATGCCTCGGAAGTCGAGGTTGGCGAAAACGGCGAACCGTGACGGATGACGTCCTACGAAGCGATCGACCGTCGACTTCAACCTCTCGCCGTAGCGGCCGCTCAAGTTCACCAGAATGCGGAGATTCAACTCGTCCATTTCACGGACGATCTGATCGAGCCTATCCGCCGTGGTGCTGGAGCGATGGTGGCTGTGAACATCGACGACCGGAAACCTGGCCCGCGGAACGGGATGCTCCTCAACCACCAGCGTCGACCGCGGCTGCCACTCCTCGATCGTCAGCGACTGCGCAGAAGCGGCCACGCACAGCGCAGGCAGCGCAATGGCAACATGGAGGAAACACCGCACCGACTCCCAATATAGAACTTCCACTCCGTGCAGTGTGCGCACCGCTATACCGAGGATGGGCAGGTAAAGGCCGTGATTCGTGTTTCGTGATTCGTGTCTCGTGACCCGCAAGCACTTCGCGTCCCCGCGTGGTAAGAAATGCAGGCTTGTCTGACTTTCCTGCCACCTGACGGTCGGAGCACGTGATAAGGCCGCCATGACTTCGTTGCGCTTGCTTGCCGTTCTCAATGGGTAAAGGCCGTGATTCGTGATTCGTGTCTCGTAAACCGCACGCACTTCGCCTCCCCACGTGGTAAGAAATGCAGGCTAACGGCAGGTGGCTTCGCCGAGCGTCGAGTGATCCACGTACCATATGGGGATGGCTGTTGACGTAGCTCCTGCTTCCGGCGAAGAACTGGCCGATGTCCTGCGTGAGGCGGCGGAGCGGAAGCAGATCATCGAACTCGGCGGCCATTTCACCAAACGTGACATGGGCGGCAAAATCGCGCCCCCTGACGTCGTCCCGTCTACCCGTGAACTCAAGCGCGTCCTTGCCTATGAGCCGAACGACCTGACGATCAGCGTTGAAGCAGGTCTTCCCTATAGCGAACTCCGAGACACTCTCCACAGCCGCGGGCAGTTCCTTCCGCTCGACCCTGCGTTCGATGGAAAAGCCACCATCGGCGGGGTCATTGCCGCCAACAACAGCGGGCCGCGGCGGCGTCGCTACGGGACGGCGCGCGACATGGTCATCGGCATGACCTTCGCGACACTCGAGGGCAAGCTCGTGCGGTCCGGCGGCATGGTGGTGAAGAACGTTACCGGCCTTGACATGGCCAAGATCATGGTCGGTTCCTTCGGCACTTTGGCGGCTATCATGAGCGTCAACTTCAAGATCTTTCCGCGCCCGGCCGAAGAACGCACGTTCCTTGCGACGAGCGAGTCCCTAGAACCGCTGCTCTCTCTGCGCACCGCGATTCTGAGGAGCAAGCTGCAGCCTGTTGCGATCGACCTTCTCGACCCCGGCGCGGCGACCCTCGCCGGCCTGCCGGACACACACTACTGCTTGAGTCTCGAAGCGGGGGGCAACGAGGCTCTTGTCGGTCGCCATGAGCGCGAGTGGGGCGCACTTGCCCAAGAGAACGGAGCCACAGACTTCCGGACTCTCGATCAGTCAGACGCCGCATCATTCTGGAGCAAGGTCCGCGAGTTTCCCGCCTTGGCAACTGCACGCAGTTCGACGGTATCTGTACTGCGCATCTCTTCCGAACCAAAGAACCTTGGCGGGGTGCTCATCACCGTGAGATTGACGGGAACCACCGCCGTACTCGCCCGCGCCGCGGCGGCCGTCGCCTACGCCGCTTGCCCCGACCTCGACTCCGCCCGGCGCTGCCTCAGCGTCTGCCGCTCGCAGGGTTTTCGCGCCATCGTCGAGTCCTGCCCGCCAGACCAGAAAGAGGCTCTCGAACTGTGGCCGCATCCCGGCTCGCAACTCGCCGTCATGCAACGCATCAAAGACCAACTTGACCCCCACCACCTGCTCAACCCCGGGCGTCTCTACAACCTCATCTGAGCGCATTGCGGCAGGTCGGCAACGACTCATAGCGTGAAGCCCGACAACCGTTGACGTGCCTCTGCCAACTGCCCGCTACACTTGAAACAGAGGTCCACTCTGCCTCCTGATGTCCCTCCTCCACCTCGAGAGCGTCACGAAACACTACCAATCCGACAACCAAGACATCCTGGCCCTCGACAACGTCTCGCTTGCAGTCGAAGCCGGGGAGTACATCTCCGTCGTCGGGCGCAGCGGCTGCGGCAAATCCACTCTTCTGAATCTTTCGGGCGCGATGGATTTTCCGACCAGCGGCGCCGTTCATATCAACGGTGTCACCACCACCGGCCTCGCCGACTCTCAACTCACCGAGATCCGCCGCCGCCAGGTCGGATTCGTCTTCCAGTTCTTCCAACTCCTGCCGACGCTCTCCGCCATCGAAAACGTCGAGTTGCCGCTACTCCTCTCCGGGCAAACATCCAACCGCCAACAAGCTCTCGAAAAGCTGCGCTGGGTCGAAATGGGCGATTATGCCGATCGCCGTCCCCATCAACTCTCCGGAGGCCAGATGCAGCGCGTCGCCATCGCGCGCGCGCTCGTTCACTCGCCGAAACTCTTACTGGCCGATGAGCCGATCGGCAATCTCGATTCGACCAGCGCGGACATCGTGATCAAGCTCCTGCGGCGTACCGCCGATGAATGGGGGACGGCCATTGTCATGGCGACGCACAGCCTTGAAGCAGCCGGAGTCACCGACCGTATTGTCCAGCTTCGAGACGGACGCGTCGAGGAGATCCGTCCCGCTTGACTGCCGCTTCCACACTCTTCGTCCGGCTGATCGTGCGCCCGCTGGGCCGCGAGCCGGTTCGCACCGCGCTCACCATCTTTGCCGTCGCGCTGGGCGTCGCGGTCGTCGTCGCCATCCATCTTGCGGGTACCGCCGCAACCGGCTCGTTCCAGTCATCTCTCGAAACCCTCACCGGTGATGCCGATTTCGAAATCAGCGCCGTCGGCGGGCTTGACGAGAAACTTCTCGCTCAATTACAGGCGCTCCCTCACCCTGTTCGGTTCTTTCCGCGTATCGAGGGCTACGCATGGCTTGCGCCCGACCGCATCAGCGTCCCCGTATTCGGGTTCGACCTGATCGGCGACCGGTCGCTGGATACCATCGCGCAGACGGAACGCTTCGACCTTGACCATCTCACGGCTGATGACAGCGTCTGGGCCGGCAGCGCCCTGGCTTCCGAAACCGGGACGCAACTCCGCTTGACCATGAACGATGAGACCCGCGAGTTCACCTTTCACGGCATCCTCGACGTGTCCCCGGGTGACGGCGCCGCCCGCTCGAGCATCGTCGTCATGGACATCGGCGCCGCCCAGCGGGCGTTTGGGAAAGAGGGGCGCCTGGACCGGATCGAAGTCTTCCTTCCTTCGCAAGACGACCGTGACTGGGAATCGATCATCACCGCCGCGTTGCCCGAGGACGTCACGTTGAGCCGCCAGGGGTCGCGCAGCGATGAGAACCGCAAGATGCTCAGTGCCTTTCGCTGGAATGTGCGCGTGCTCAGCTATATCTCGCTCATCGTCGGCGCGTTTCTGATCTACAACACGATCGCGATCTCCGTCGTCCGGAGGCGAAACGAAATCGGCATCATGCGGGCCCTTGGCGCAGGCCGCGCCGCCGTGACGCTGGCCTTCCTCGGCGAGGCTGGTTGCCTCGGTGTTGTGGGAACGGCAATCGGCATTGTGCTTGGTTGGCTGATGGCCGACGGCGCCGTTGACATGATGGCCGCGACCGTGCGGTCGCTTTACGTGAGCAGCACGCCTGGAGAAATCCTCTTCACGCCCGGATCTCTGCTCGTGGCCGCTGCTTCCGGCGTCGGCGTGTCGTTGTTGGCCGCGCTCGCCCCCGCGCGGGAAGCGGCCAACGTCGCGCCTGCCGAAGCCATGGCGCGAGGCCGGCATGAGACCACAGCCCGCCTCCGCATCGGCCGTTACCTCGCTTATGCAAGTCTGCTTGCAGCGGGCTCATGGGGGGCCGCCCAAGTCGATCCCGTCGGGGGAATGCCCCTTTTCGGCTACCTCTCCGCCTTGCTGATCATCGCTGCAACCGCCCTGGCAACGCCCGCCATCGTGAACGCCCTGACGCGCCTGCTTACGCCATTGCTCCGCGCGATCTTCGGCGCGCAAGGCATCTTGGCGCCACGCAGCCTGTCTGCTTCGCCGGCTCGGACTTCGGTACTCGTCACCGCGCTTTCCACCGCCGTTGCCATGCTCGTCAGCGTGGGCATCATGGTCGGCAGCTACCGCGACACGGTCATCGTTTGGCTCGACGAACGCCTTCGCGCTGACTTTTACGTCCAAACCGTCGGCCAAAGGGAAGCCCGCCAATACCCCACGATGGACCCGGCCGTCGCCGACCGCATCGAGGCCCTGCCGCAGGTCGAGGCCGTAGACCGCTTCCGCGCCTACGAGATCCGCTATCAAGGCCGGCCCTCGATCATCGGCGCGGGACAAAGCGAGGTCCTCATTCGTCACAGCAGGCTGGGCTTCCTGGACGGCTCTTCCAGCAAGGACGTGCTGACGGCGCTCGACAGCGGCGATCGCGTCATCATCACCGAGACCTTTTCCAACCGCCACGGACTCGGCGCCGGCGACACTCTGCGCCTCCCGCTCGGCGGCAAGATGGTGGATCTCGAGATCGTGGGCGTCTACTACGACTATTCGAACGAAGGTGGCGCTGTCATTGTCGACCGCAAGACGATCCTCAAATACCTCCCCGATCCCGCCCCTAGCAATCTTGCCATCTATCTCGCGGATGGCGTCGACCCCGAGAGCGCCCGCCCGGCCATCGAAAAAGCCGCCGGCAGCCACAGTGTCACGGTCGCCGACCACCGCACCCTGCGTACGCGCGCCTTGGAGGTCTTCGACCGCACGTTTACGATCACCTACGCGCTGGAAGTGATCGCCATCGTCGTAGCCATACTTGGCATGGCCGGCGCCCTCGTGGCACTCGTTATCGACCGCCGCGGCGAGATTGGCGTCCTGCGCTTCCTCGGCGCCTCTCAAGGACAGATCCGGGGCTTGGTTCTTTTCGAATCGGGATTGATCGGCCTGTTTTCCAACGCCATCGGATTTCTGCTCGGCTCGCTGCTCTCCCTGGTGCTGATCTTCGTCGTGAACAAGCAATCCTTCGGTTGGACGATCCAATTCCATTGGCCCGTCGCGATGCTGCTCGGCGCACTCGCCTTCATCTACGCCGCCGCCTTGATTGCCGGCATCTATCCCGCCCGCGTGGCGGCGCGATTGAATCCGATCGAGGTGGTCCACGAAGAATGAAACGGGCTATCTGCATCGTGATGTTGGCGGCGACGGCCGCACTGGGCTTCGACATCGCACGTCCCGGCTACGACTACCAATTCCCGCTCGACCACTTCAGCCATCCCAACTTCGAGACGGAGTGGTGGTACTACACCGGCAATCTTCACACCCGACAAGGCCGCCGATTCGGCTTCGAGCTTACCTTCTTCCGATATGCCATTCGAGAAGACGCAGAAGGCGATTCGCCCTGGAACATCCGTGACCTCTACCTCGCCCACCTTACCCTGAGCGATATGGAAGGCCAACGCTTCTACAAAACGGATCGCTTGAATCGCTCCGGACCGGGGCTGGCAGGCGCCGACGCCGAAAAAGCCCTCATCTGGAACGGCAACTGGCGGGTTCAATGGCTCGACCCCGCCACGCCCAAAGGCCCCCAGCGCCTGACGGCCTACGCCGATGAGTTCTCGCTCGAGATCGACCTGAGCCCTCTCAAGCCGCCCGTCTTTCACGGCGTCAATGGCATCAGTCAAAAGGCAGCCGGGGAAGGGAAGGCCTCGCACTACATCTCGTTCACGCGGCTGGCCGTCAGCGGCTCGCTCGCCCTTCAGAGCGAAACCTTCGAAGTCAAGGGTCTCGCCTGGATGGACCACGAGTTTTCCACCGACAGTCTCGGCACCGACCAAATCGGTTGGGATTGGATGAGCATTCAACTCGACGACGATTCAGAGTTCATGCTCTACCGCATGAGGCGCTCCGACGGCACATCCGACCCACATTCCTCGGGAACCTACATCGACGCCGACGGCCGTGCCCGGCACCTTGCCTGGAGGCAAATCCAGATGACACCCGTCGCGGACTCAGATTGGAAGAGCCCCACAACCGGCGGCGTCTATCCCCTCATGTGGAAAGTCGAGATTCCCCACCTTGATCTCCGTCTCACCGGCACTACCGACCTTGACGATCAGGAAGTTGTCAGCGAGCGACGCGTCGGTCCCAGCTACTGGGAAGGAGCGATGAACTTCTCAGGGCAAAAGGCGGGCAAGTCCATCGCCGGCGTCGGCTATCTGGAGATGACCGGCTACGACAAACCGCTGCAACTCGGGCCACAAGACTAGCCTGCATTTCTCACCACCTGACTGGGGAAGCATGCGATAAGACCGCCATGACTTCGTTACGCTTGCTTGCCGTGCTTCGATGTAGGGTCAAGTACTCCTGCGCGCGACAAGCGGCTCGCGCCTCGTCCTGCCGGCCCTCTCACGCACTTCGCCTCACCACGGGGTTAGTAATGCAGGCTAGTAGCGCGGGCCGCTGCCGTTGAGATCGGCTGCCTTCTTGCTACCGAGGCAATATCATCCCCCCTTGCCTCTCCTCGTCCGTCCGCTCCGGCGGGTACAGAGTCGACCAATTCTGCAGGTACTTGTATCCCGTCCCGGTGTTGTAGATCACGACTTCTTCGCTCTTCTTCAAGAACCCGCTCTTCAAGAGGTGATCCAGAGCCGCGACGCAGGCCGAGCCTTCCGGAGCAACGAAGATTCCCTCCGTTTCGGCCAGCCACAGGCCGGCTTCGAGAAGATCCTGGTCAGGGACAGCAATGCAGGTGCCGCCGCTTTCGCGGACCGCATTCAAAACGAGAAAGTCCCCGAGTGCTTTCGGAACCCGCAACCCGCTCGCCAGAGTCGTCGCATTCTCCCAGAACTGCGAGTCTTCGCGGCCCTCATCAAAGGCCTTCACGATCGGAGCACACCCCGCCGCCTGCACGCAGATCATCTTCGGCCTCTTCGAGTCGATCCAGCCCAGTTGCTCCAACTCGTCGAAAGCCTTCCACATTCCGATCATTCCGACGCCGCCGCCGGTGGGATAGAAAACCGCATCGGGCATTCTCCAACCCAACTGCTCGGCAAGCTCAAGCCCCATCGTCTTCTTGCCTTCAATGCGATAAGGCTCCTTCAGGGTCGATACGTCGTACCACCCTTCGACATCCTTGCGATCGGCAACCATCTTTCCGCAGTCGCTGATCAGCCCGTCCACGAGCGTGGTATTCGCACCCGCCATCTTGCACTCGACATAGTTCGCCTCCGGTACGTCGCGAGGCATGAACACATTCACTTCCATGCAGGCAGCGGCGCCGTAGGCGGCCATTGCTCCGCCGGCGTTTCCCGCCGAGGGTGCGGCAAGTTTCGTCACGCCCAACTCTTTCGCCATCGACACCGCGCAAGACATCCCCCGAGCCTTGAACGTTCCTGTCGGATTCTGTCCCTCATCCTTGACCCAGAGCTTATCGACCCCAAGTCGATCGCCGAGCCGCGGCGTCGGAATCAGCGGCGTCCACCCTTCTCCGAGCGACACAATGTTCGCGGCGTTCGCTACCGGAAGCAACGGCCCATAACGCCACATCGAGCTCACTCCCGCGGCGATGGATTCGATCGTCAGCACCGACCGAGCCTTTTCCAGGTCGTAATGAACCAGCATCGGCGCCCCGCTCGGCGACAGGTGATGGATCTCTCCGGCGGTGAATCGCTCACCGGTCTTGCTGCACGTCAGGTGTGAAACGAACGTCATACTATTGGGATATCGTGGTTGCAGGCGCCCGAAGACAGTCAAGCAGTATGCTACAGGCGATGTTCGTGCGTCCAGTTTTGGCGGCCCTGCTGTTTGCCGGGTCCGCTGTCGCCGGCGAGTTCGCCGTCCTGACGACGGGTTTCCGCATCGAATCAGAACGTCATGAGGTAGAAGGCGATCAGGTTACGCTGTTCACCAAGGGCGGCGGCACGATTCGGATTCCCCGTGAGGCGGTCGCCAGCTTCGAGCCTGACGACCGGATTTCCGAAGCCCCCGACTATGCCCCGGAACCCGAGAAGGAAAAGACGCTCGATGAAATCGTCGCTCGGTTCTCCTCGGAATCCGGCCTGCCGGAGGCCTTGGTGCACAGCGTGATCGCCGCCGAATCCGCCTACGATGCCGCTGCGGTCTCATCCAAGGGAGCCGTCGGACTGATGCAACTCATGCCCGGGACCGCTCAGGACCTTCAGGTCTCCGACCGGCGTGATCCCGCCCAAAACGTTCGCGGCGGCACGATGTATCTGCGTCAACTTCTCGACCGCTACCGCGAGTCACCCGAGTCCCTTCTCCTCGCTCTCGCCGCCTACAACGCCGGGCCGGGCCGGGTCGATGACCACAAGGGACTCCCTCCCTTCAACGAGACGCGCCTGTTCGTCCGACGTGTGCTCGACCGCTTCCTGGCGCTGTCCGACGATAACTGACAACCGACACGCCGATCGTACTCACTCCACCTCAAAGACGATAAGGCGGCGCCAACTTCGCGACGCGTGGCTTTTCGTGTTCCGGATTGATCCGGTGCACCGAGTCGGTCATCCAGCAGTTCTCATAGGGTGCTTGCTGTTGCTTCGAAAGAACCCACAGGAAGATCGCTCGATTGCCCTCGGCATCAATCAACGTCACCCGCTGTTGCGCATTGTCACCCGACCTCTCGATCGGACCCGCCTCGTACCGTTCGAAGTCGAGCATGATTTTGTAGAGCGGGTTTTTCAACATCTGGATGAAACGCGTCCGTGGCCCCGTCATCCTTCGATTTGCGGGCGACGCGAAGTTGAACGTGATGGCGATTCCCCCGTCATCAGGCATTTTGCTGTTATTTCGCAATGCTTGGATCTGGATGGCAATCACCTGGCCGGGTGTCAGCTTCGGGTTCGGCTCGGTCGCGTCCGGCGCGGAAACCTTCTGCGCCGACGACACCGCCGCCGTGCACAGCGTCACGATCAAGGTCAGCTTGGGAATTGACCGTCGCATCCGACTTCTCCGGATGTTGATTGCCCGAAGTGATTGACCGGAAACCGCCATCGGTTCCCCACAGACCGCACACGCTTCCTAGCTGTGATCTTTCAATAGGTTGTTCACTCGGTCCCAACCGAGGAAACTGAGGGTACCAAGCACAAAGTTTCCCGGAAGGAGGACCAAGTGAACATCCATCAGAATGCCAAGTTGACCCCGAAGAGTCGAGCCGCTGTCGTCCGGCGGATTCTCGACCAGGGCCAGACCCCGAAGGCGGTGGCCAGCGCCTTCGGGGTCTGCGCACGTACGGTGCGCAAGTGGGTAGCCCGCTATCGGGCTGAGGGCGCGGACGGATTGCTCGACCGCAGTTCGCGTCCGCACCGCTCGCCCCGCAGCATACCTGCCACTCTCATCAGCCGCATCACCGCCTTGCGCCGGCTGCGCTGGACCGGCGCCCAGATCGCCGCCACTGTTGGGGTGGCGCCCGCTACCGTCAGTCGAGTCCTCCGCCGCCAGGGGCTTGCTCGCCTTAGTGCCCTCGACCCGCCGCCGCCCGTCCGCCGCTACGAACACCCGCACCCGGGCGACCTGCTGCACCTTGATATCAAGAAACTCGGCCGCTTTCGCCGCCCCGGTCACCGCGTCACCGGGGACCGCCGCCACTCCAGCCCCGGCGCCGGCTGGGAATACCTTCATGTCTGCGTCGACGACCACTCCCGTCTCGCCTTCTCCCAGCTCTATCCCGACCAGACCGCCGCCACTGCCGCGGCCTTCCTCACCGCCGCCCTCGACTACTACCACCGCCTCGGCATCCGCGTCCGCCGCGTGCTCACTGACAACGGCGGGTGTTACCGTTCCAGGGCCTTCCATGCACGCTGTGCCCAACGCGGCCTACGCCATCGCTTCACCCGGCCCTTCACCCCCCGTACCAACGGCAAAGCCGAACGCTTCATCCAGACCGCACTCCGCGAGTGGGCCTACGCACACCCCTACCCCACCTCCACCCAGCGTGCCCAACACCTCAGACACTGGCTCCACCGCTACAATTGGCACCGCCCACACGCCAGTCTCAAGGCCAACCCGCCCATCAGTCGAATCGGTCTGACCGGGGACAACCTGTTGAGGTTCCACACCTAGCGACTCTCTTCCCGCGCGGCCTGCAACTTCGCCAACCCGTCTCCCGTGGGCACATTGATGAAGATCAGGCCCAGCATGGTATCACCCGTATTGCGAACCTCGTGCTCCGCGTGAGGGGGAATATACAGCACATCACCGGGGGCCACGCCATGCTCCTCCTCGCCCACGGTAGCCGTGCCCGTACCCGTCGTGACGATGACCAGCTCCTCCGCGTTCGGGTGCACATGCAGTTCGTGAACATGCCGCCCTCCGGGAGGAATCAACATGTGGTGCACGAACTGAATCGTCTGCAGGCAGGTGCGTCGCTCCGACGCCTCCGTCTCGAAGAGGCGCCGCACCGGCGGCGGTATTTCCGACCGCTGCCGCCACTCCCCATCCTTGCCTCGCACAAGATAGCCGACCACTCGATGCGGGTTGTTATAGAGCAAGCTTTGCACAACACCGTAGATTTGCGATTTCCAGTTTGCTATTGGCACAGGTAAGACACCACCCCTAATAAAACATCCCGGGTCCGGGACCCAACGACGAGCCCGACCCGTCTCTGAGTACGCGGTCGGCTGCCACGCAAACCCATGTCAAGTAAGGCCCGAGGCACCGCAGAAGCCGAAAGATGAAAGGCGCCAAGGGCCGGCTGTAACCCAATCGCCTCCGCTTCGGATGCGACTATCGCGACCCTCCCCTGCCCGGCCGCACCCCCAAATCGAGCCTGACCATGTTCTCCGATTCCGAAGGTGCCAGCACCGAGTTCGGCCAGAAACGGCGGGCCAATAGCCGTGAGCCGGCCACAATCCCGCCTCCCACGACCATCAACAGTGCCAGCAGGGCACTGAAGATTACGATGTCGATAATCAGCGTCGCAAGGTCATCATGACGCTGCACCGTGCGATGGGTGACCGTGATCTCGGCCACATACCGCACGCGCGCCAACAGGCGCTCGGCTTCGTCGGCTGTCGGTGGCGACAAAACAGCTGCCAGCAGCGGGCCGCTGCGCTTCATCAATACATCCGGCAGCACCTCAAACGCTTCCATCTGTCCTATCGCGATTTGAGGCGATGGGTAATAAAAAAGAATCATCCGCAATACGCCCGCCTCCGACTCATACCGGACGAATTGCGCTTCGGTCCCGTAGCGAAACGCCGCAACCGAAGGCGGTATTTCCGACGCCACCGCCGCTAGTGACTCAGGACCCAAGACATAACGGCCCGAAAACGGAATCAGGCCTTGCTCAGGAACAAACTTCAAGACCGGTGGAGACGCTTGCAGAGCCACGCGCGGGAGAAAACTCAGCATGGCCTCAATGTGTTCGTCATACGCCTCATCGCCGATCATACGCACCGTGAAATTGCCGAAGTGAATGACCGTTGTGCTGCCTTTTTCAATCGCGCGTTCGCCATACGGCACCAATTCCCCGCCTTCGGGGCGCATCCACTGGTAGGCCGCGAACCCCCCTGTGCCATCCTGGAAGCGGTACGCTTCGACTTCGAGCTGCCGGCCATCCTGCGTTCGATAGGTCCCGCGTTGCCCCTCTTCGAAACCGAACTCGGCATACAGGTCCGACTGCTCGGGAGAAATCGGATCTGCTCCTTCGCGCAGGAAATCGCCCAAGGCCTCCGGCACCAGGTCCACGGCAAATCCCTGGGAGGCAACCAGAGTCAGCGCCACGATGGCGTAGGAGAGCAGACGACACACAGAACCACAGATCGTGTTCACAGACGTTTTGTTTCCTGAGCAGCCCGCACCCAAACACAATACTTCTCTGCGGTGAGTGTCATCTTTCATCGCATCGCTGCGGCGCCAACAACTTGCGAACGCGTTCCAGCGCGATAAAGGGCTACCTTCACCAGAGTACACTTCCGACCCGGCTGTCAGGCCGCCCGGCCGCAGCACTTCTTGTGCTTCTTGCCGCTTCCGCAAGGACAAGGGGCGTTGCGACCCACTTTCTTGCCACGAACAATCTGCTTCACCGCAGCCTGCTGATCCCCGGCTCCAGCCATGCGTGCGTGCGCCAGTTCTTTCTCCTTCTTGCGCCGCACGTCGCGTGTGAAATCCTCGATCGTGCCTACGTCCCGACTCGGAGTTGAAGTACGCGCCTCTTCCTTGATTTCCAATACTCCCACGGGTGCCGCCTCACGCCGAGCGCTTTCGGGAGCACCCGCTGCGGGCTGCAGGTAGAACATGAATCGAATCGTCTCTTCCTCGAAGCGCGTCATCATGTCCTGGAAGAGTTGGAACGACTCCTTCTTGTACTCGACCAATGGATCTCTCTGCCCATAGCTGCGCAGGGTGATGCCTTCCTTGAGGTGGTCCATCGACAACAGATGGTCCTTCCACTGCGCGTCGAGCAGTTGCAGCATGATCATGCGCTCGGAGAAACGCAGCCTCTCGGCGCCCATCGACTGCTCTTTCGTCTCGTATTCCTTGCTCAGCGTCTCGGTAATTTCGTCGGCGATGGCCTGACGATCGAGTCCTTTCAAGTCGAGGTTGTCGATATTGACTCCGAACCCGTTGCTGATGTCCGTCTGCAGCCCTGTTAAGGCCCATGTATCGGGATGCGTCCTTTCGGGACAACGTGACTCTACGGCGTCACCCGCCAAGTCACCGATCAACCCCATGATGTGGTCCCGCTGGTCTTTGCCCGCCAGCAGCTTGCGGCGCATGCCGTAGACGGCCTCACGCTGCTTGTTCATCACGTCATCGTATTCGAGGAGATGTTTGCGGGCCGCGAAGTGCTGGGCCTCGACGGCCTTCTGAGCAGCCTCGATGCGCTTTGTGATCAGCTTCGACTCGATCGGCACGTCTTCTTCCATGCCGAGTTTCAGCATCAGGTTCTGGATCTTCTCGCCGCCGAAGATCCGTAGGAGATCATCCTGCAACGACAGGAAGAACCGCGACGCCCCGGGATCGCCTTGTCGTCCGGCGCGGCCACGAAGCTGGTTGTCAATTCGCCGCGACTCGTGGCGTTCCGTGGCAAGGATGAACAGGCCGCCTAGTTCGACCACCTCGTCATGCTCCTTGTCGGTGATCTCCTTCTGTTTTGCAACGGCTACTTCCCATTCTTCCGTGGTCAACAGATCGCGATTGCGCCCCTGTTTTCGCAGCGCCTCGATCGCCAGATGCTCCGGGTTGCCTCCGAGCAGAATGTCCGTGCCACGGCCGGCCATGTTCGTCGAGACCGTGACCGCGCCCTTGCGGCCTGCCTGAGCGACGATAAACGCCTCCCGCTCGTGCTGCTTCGCGTTGAGCACTTCGTGCTTGATGCCCATCTTCTTGAGGACGTGCGACAGATGCTCGGACTTTTCGATCGAGATCGTTCCCACCAAGACCGGCTGTCCCGATGCGGCTAGTTCCTTGATCTCCTCTGCGGCGTTGCGGAACTTCTCATCCTCGGTTCGGTAAACAATATCCGGATGCTCAACGCGAATCAGATCCTGATTCGTGGGAATCGCGTTGACATCGAGCTTGTAAATCTTTGAGAACTCCGGCGCCTCGGTGTCGGCCGTACCGGTCATCCCGGCCAGCTTGTTGTACATCCGGAAGTAATTCTGGAAGGTAATCGTCGCCAGCGTTTGGTTCTCGCGCTCGATCTTTACGCGCTCTTTTGCCTCCACCGCTTGATGCAGGCCGTCACTCCAACGCCGGCCCGGCATCAGCCGCCCGGTGAACTCGTCGACGATCACCACTTGGCCGTCTTTGACGACGTAGTCCTTGTCGCGTTGGAAGATCGTATGCGCTTTGAGCGCCTGCTCGACACAGTGCTTTAACACATAGTTCGCCAGATCGTTGATGTTGCCAATCCCCAGGGCCTTCTCAACCTTCGCCTCACCCTGCTCCGTCAGAAATGCCGTGCGGTGCTTCTCTTCGATGATGTAGTCGCCCGTGTACGTGCGATCGCGCGGCTCCTCCCCCTCGATCACCTCGCCGCGATCCATTTTCGGGATGGAGCGGTTCACTTTGTAGTACTTGTCCGTCGATTCCTCGCTCGGACCAGAGATGATCAGTGGAGTCCGCGCCTCGTCTATGAGGATCGAGTCCACCTCGTCGACAATCGCGAAGTTGTGTTCCCGCTGGACACAGTCCGCGAGCTCAAACTTCATGTTGTCGCGCAAGTAGTCGAATCCAAACTCGTTGTTTGTCCCGTAGGTGATGTCGGCGCCGTAGCTCTGGCGCCGCTCCTGCTCATTCAGATCATGGACGATCACGCCCACCTGCAAACCCAGGAAACCGTACAGCTTTCCCATCCACTCCGCGTCGCGCCGCGCCAAGTAGTCGTTCACGGTAACGACGTGCACGCCCCTGTCTTCCAGCGCGTTCAGGTAGGCCGGTAGTGTCGCGACCAGGGTCTTGCCTTCACCGGTTTTCATCTCGGCGATAGTGCCTTCGTGAAGGACGATTCCGCCGATCAACTGAACGTCGAAATGCCGCATCGCAAGCACGCGACGACCGACTTCTCGGCACACCGCGAACGCTTCGAACAGCAAGTCGTCGAGAGATTCCCCGTTCGAGGTTCTTTCCTTGAATTCAGCGGTTTTGGCTCGCAGCTGGTCGTCGTTGAGGTTTTTCACCTCTTGTTCGCGATCATTGATCGCAACGACCATCGGACGCAGCCGCTTGAGTTCGCGCTCGTGCTTGGTGCCGAAGACCTTGGCAAGCAGGTTGTCGAGCATGGGCTAAAAGGGAAGGCCGATTACCACGCTTTTATTGTACCGTTCACCTGGGAGCGTTCGACCTGGCCAACGCGCCTGTGGCCTTCAAGAGCGCCTATGCAACGAGCGCCAGTGCCACAGCGCTCCCCAATCACCGTCTACGATCATGAACGTGGCCGCATCCAACCGCATATAATCACGAAAAGACGTTCTCTCCTGCCGTCTCCACACGCAGATGAAGATCCATACGCTAGCTGTCCATGCGGGCGACCGTAAGAAGCTCGGCAACTACGTCCCGTCCACGACACCCATTTACGGGACCTCCAGCTTCTTTTATGGGCGCACGGAAGATCTCGACCGGGTCTTCAACGAAGAGATTGAAGGCTACGGTTACACACGCTATGGCAACCCCACCACGGCCGCTCTCGAGGAACTGCTCGCCCAGCTCGAAGGCGGAGACTTCGCGGTCGCCACGACATCGGGCATGTCCGCCATTCACCTCGCCCTGACTGCCGCGATGACCGATCGTCGCCGGTCCGTGCTGTGCGCCAAGGTGATGTACGGTCAGAGCATTACTCTTCTGACGAACATCCTTGGCCCTAGCGGTGTTGACATCAGCTTCGCCGAAACTTGCGACATCAACGATTTCGAGCAAGTGCTAGCGAAAGAGAAACCGTCCTGCGTGCTGCTCGAGCCGGTTTCGAATCCGCTGCTGCGCGTTGCGCCGATCGACAGAATCACGACTCTCGCTCACGAGCACGGGGCGTCGGTCATCGTCGACAACACATTCGCTACGCCCGTGTTGCTCCGTCCCCTGGAACTTGGCGTTGACTTCGTTGTCCACAGCATGACGAAGTATCTGGCGGGCCACGGTGACCTCATGGGAGGCGTTCTCATCGTCCGCGAAGAATATCGCCAGCTCGTCACTGTCTTGGCGCGCACTCTTGGACCGAACATCGGGCCCTTCGAAGCTTATCTCGCCATGCGCGGCATCAAGACGCTGCCGTTGCGCGTCGAGCGCCAATGTCAAAACGCTTGCCGCATCGCCGCTTGGCTCAAAGGACACCCTCGTGTGGAGCGCGTCTACTTCCCCGGCGATCCAAAACACCCTGACATCAAGACATCCCGCCGTCTTTTTCCGCGGAATCTCTTCGGCGGGATGGTCAGTTTTGAGATCAAAGACGCGGGACGGCAGGAAGTATTCGCCTTCATGGACGCCCTGCGGATGATCGTTCCCGCCACGACCCTCGGCGATGTCCATTCACTCATGCTCTATCCGGCCATCAGCAGCCATCGTGATCTCGCGCCGAAGCATCGCGAGCGCCTTGGCATACGCGACAACCTGGTCCGTCTCTCCGCCGGTATCGAAGCCGTCGAAGATATCGAAGCCGACCTCGATCAGGCGCTCAAACGATAGAACTCCAGACAGCACGACTCCATGCCTGCCGGATGCAATGCTGATCACACGCCCGAGAACGGTGTCGAGCCCGTTGCGACGAGCGGAACCGCTCTCGCTCAGGCCAACGATACCGCCTGCCTACAGTCGAGCCTCTCTCGCCGCCAACTTCTCGGTGCCACCGCCAGAACTGCAGCAATACTCCTCCCCACACGCGGTCTTGCCAAAGAGAAGCCCCAAAAACCCGAGTTCAACGTTCTCTTCATCGCCGTCGACGACCTGCGCCCGTCTCTAGGCTGCTACGGCGACCCCGACATCCGCACGCCAAACATCGACGCCCTCGCAGCCAACGGACTCACGTTCACGAGCGCCTACTGCCAGCAGGCCGTTTGCAGCCCTTCGCGCACCTCGTTGCTCACCGGACTCCGGCCCGACACAACTCGCGTCCACGACCTTCAAACCCATTTCCGCCGCTTTCGCTCGGACACGGTGACCATCCCCGAGCATTTCAAAGCTCACGGCTACGTCACGGCGGGCTTCAGCAAAATCTTTCACAAGCCGGAACTCGACGACCTGCGATCCTGGAGCGTCCCTTCCTGGATTCCCGACCACCACGGATGGAATACGGCGGCAAGCCGCCGCTTCGTGCAAGCCAAGTGGGATAGTCTTCGCTCGAATAACTGGATGTCCAACGAGCGCTTCTATTACGAACCCGCAAAGCGAAAGCCCGCCGTCGAAGGACAACGCGGCTGGGGCATGCGCAGTTGGGAAAGCCGCCGCGTGACCGACAACCAACTCGCCGACGGCATGACCGCTGACGCCGTCGTCCACGCCCTCAGCGAGTTGCGCCGCAAGCGCTTTTTCCTCGCGACGGGTTTCTTGAAGCCCCACCTGCCGTTTGTTGCTCCTGAGAAGTATTTCGACCTCTACCCGAAGTCGCAGATCGACCTCGCTGCTTTCCGTGAACCTCCTGACGGGGCTCCGCCGTACGCGCTGCACAACTCGAACGAGCTCCGCGGCTACACCAACATCCCTCAGGAGGGGCCGATCCCCAGCGATCAAGCCCGCGATCTGATCCGCGCTTACCGTGCTTCGGTTAGTTACGTGGATGCCCAGATCGGCCGGCTTCTGAAAGCCCTGGACGATCTCCGCGTGCGCGACAACACCGTTGTCGTTCTATGGGGAGACCACGGTTATCACCTCGGCGACCACGGCCTCTGGAACAAGCACACGAACCTGGAAGCCGCCACCCGCGCCCCTTTAATCATCAGTGCACCGGGTCGGCTCGGGAAAAACAGGAAGACATCGGGACTCACCGAGCTCGTCGACGTCTTCCCTACACTCTGCGAGCTCTGCGGTCTCGACCGGCCCGAAGCACTTGAGGGTTCAAGCTTCGTTCCGTTATTCGACGACCCGGACCGCCTTTGGAAACGTGCGGTCTTCAGCCAATACCCGAGAGAAATCCCCGGCATCGGCGCAGGCATGGGTTATTCGATCCGCACCCGCCGCTATCGCTTCACCGAGTGGCGAGCCCAGGATTTTCCCTACAGCTCCGCCGAACTCTACGATTACCAGGCGGACCCCCTCGAAACCCGAAACATCGCCAACCGACCCGAGAATATCAGCCTTGTCAACGGTCTCCAGGGAATGCTCCGTGAAGGCTGGCGCTCTTCTCTTCCGCCTACGGAAGGCCCCGCCTGACAATATGCGTGGGCACGCAACTGCACGCCCGCAGCCGCGCGGGATCAACTGAAACCCAGACCAGCTTCCGAACCATCTTCCAAGCTCTCCACACAAACAGGAGCCGCTTCCCGCAGCGACCTCTCCAACAGGGCTGTACCAACACCATTGCCCTGAACGGGGGACGGACCACGACGATCAGCCCCGGCTTTTCCAAATCGACGAAATGGTCACCCCAGTCATCCTCCGTTTCCTATCGCAATCAGCTTGCATCGATAGGATTCCTCCTAGACACGTTTCTCCCCAGAAGGACGAAGATCGCCTCGTACAACATTTCTGACAGAAATGATTCTTCCGTCTGAGTTGCCCTGCGAGTGGTACAGGGCGTTGGCGGTTGCACGGTCTGTCTGTCGGATGTGTATGAAGTCGGGATTCGGCTACGTTCCCAGCAACTCCTTCAAAACACGTCCCGGCCAACTCAGCACGTAACCCAGCCGAAACGTCGGGGAATGAAAGATCCGGTCCAGCGCTTCCGCATGTTCCCGTTTCATCTTCTCGATCTCATTGTGCTGCTCGCGATTGAGCGCCTCCAGCTTCTCGATCTCCTTTTCTTGCTTGCCGAGACGCCAGTGGCAACCTTCGACCACCAGCGCGAACTCCTTCTCCCTTTCGTAGAGATACCGGATCTGCCGATCACGCCGACCGACCGCTATCTTTAATTCGCCCGCGTCCTCATCACTCAAAGTGTGCCCGGCGCGAAATGTATCCGGCGCCGTCTGCTCTTTCGGACGCGTTTTCGTATAGAAATACGCGGCAATCGAGCGGCGCGAGAGATCCCATCTGTTCTCCGGCAGGTCGATCCTTGGGAACCCGTGCCAGGAGACCTCAGATGTCTCGAAAAGCACGCAATGATTCGCCAACGGCAAGTACGACTTCACGTGATCCGGCTTGTCCCTTTCCCACGGACCAGAGTGAATCTGCAACGAACCGCCCCATTCCGGCCTCCATTCCTCATTCAAAAAAAGAATGAGGTTCAGCCGCCGATGCCAACGATTCGTCGGGTGATAGTTGAAGTCCACATGCGGATCGAGTTCCTGCCCGTGGCGATTCTCGTGTGTCCCGCCACCTACGTATTCCGGGTCGTAGAGCAGATCGGGAATACCCGTGATCCCGCTTATCAGACCCAGCAGATCCGGCGATGCGAACAGTTCATCAAGCTGCCTGTATGCCTCGCCCAGTGCGGGAAGATTCTCATGGACAGCCTTGCTGCCCACTTCACCGTATTCGTTAAGCGCTTTCTCACGGTCGAATGAAGGGAACTCATGAATCAACCGATCGAAGAAGGACGGCTCGACGAAGTTCTCGATGAGCACATGGGGAAACGGATCGGCCTTACGGAACTGCTCCGCGAGCAGAGGGACACGCTGTTGAAGATCGCGGGCAATCATCGAGGTAATTCCGGCCTCATCATTTCGTGCAGCGAGAACCAAAGTCAAGCAGGACGCCGTTAGATATCCTCCGCTGTGATGCTGAGACTGATCGGCGATGCCTGTCGGCGGTCCTTGATGAGTGTCTACCATCGCATTCTTTCGGTCCTTCTACGGCTACAGCTCCCTTGTTCACTTCGAGAACACGCCGGGGCTCGGCGAGGTTCCTTGGGCTGATGAGGCTCTATTCTGGAAGATCGGAGATGTCTTCTACGCATCGCTCGATGCAGCCGCAGTTCTCGGTCTCTGGCTGAAGCGGCCGTGTGTCATGTCCTGCTTTCCGAGAGCAGCTTGGGCCCAAATGATCCCTTACTTCGGATTTTCCTTTCGATTCACCCTCACAGAAGAACTCCACTCGGCCGGCTTGGTCATACTACATATCTCTGTGCTCGCGGGCTTTCTCGCTCTGATCCTGACCAAGAAGGAGCAACACGAAGCTCTGCACCGTCCTTCACGCAAACAGAAGAATTGAGCATTACCGTTGCCCGACACTCCCCATCCCTTCACTTTGAAGCCCCATCGGACGTTCGTCGGCCTTTCCGCGCCTCTCCTCGTTTCCCTCGTTGCCGAGCCTCTCACCGGCCTGGCCGACACCGCCTTCGTTGCCCGCCTGGATGCTGCCCCCTTGGCAGGACTCGGCGTAGGAGCCGCCCTGCTCTCGAGCGTTTTCTGGATGTTCAACTTCCTGGGGATCGGTACCCAAACCGAAGTCGCCCGTAGCGAAGGAAGCGTTGACCTCGAAAACGCCCGTCTTACAAATGTCCAAGCGCTCAGCTTGAGCGTCCTCATGGGTGTCGGCACTGGGGGGCTTGTTTGGCTGGTGGTCGATCCACTCGTCCTCCTCATGGGAGCTGACGGAGAAATCGCGACGAAGGCCCGCGACTACATCACGGTCCGGCTTCTCGGCGCTCCCGCCATTCTGCTGACTGTCGCCGCCTTCGGCACCCTCCGTGGACTGCAAGACATGCGCTCCCCGATGTGGATCGCCGCCGGCCTCAACGTATTGAACATCGCCCTCGACCCGATCTTCATCTACGGCTGGGGACCCGTTCCCGCGATGGGCGTTGCCGGCGCCGCAGCCGCTAGTGTCATCAGCCAGTGGCTCGGCGCGGGTGCGGCTGTCACGGTCGCTCTCGTGCGGATCGGCATCCCGGCCCGCACCCATCTCTCCCAACTCCGGAAGCTCATAAGAATCGGCGAGGAACTCTTCGTTCGCACCGCGGCCCTGAACTTCTTCCTTTTGCTCACAACAAGAGCGGCAACCGAAATCGGCGCTGATGCCGGAGCAGCCCATCAAGCCATCCGTCAAGTATGGGCTTTCACTGCATTGTTACTAGATGCATTTGCTATCGCGGGCCAGAGCTTGGTTGCGTATTTCCTGGGAGCCGGTGAACTTCAACAGAGCCGCCGCGTTGCCACGGTCGTCTGCCAATGGAGTCTCGGCTGCGGAGTGGCGCTGACGATGGTCATGCTCGCCGCAACCGGTCCGGTTGCCCGAGTCCTCATCCCGGCGAGCTCGTACGGCGTTTTTTTTGCTCCATGGATGATCAGTGCGTTCACGCAGCCCATCAACGCGCTCTCGTTCGGCACTGACGGTGTCCATTGGGGCACTGGCGACTTCCGCTATCTGAGAAACGCGGTTCTCGTCGCCACACTCGTGGGCGTCATCGGACTCCTCGTGATCGATGAGACCAACCGCGCGGCCCTGACTCACACCTGGATCGTCACCGCCGCTTGGATCACCGTCCGGGCCGCGTTTGGAATCGTCCGTATTTGGCCGGGTGTAGGCGCAGCCCCGCTCGCTGCATCTTTAGACGACAAAAGGTGACTCGACAGCCCGTGGTGGAAGTCACGCGGGCGGGGTTACGCGCCCTGAGGCCGATTGCGTAACGCCAGGTCGCTCCAGGAACGCGGCGGCGCGTAACCCTTCGGGCGCCGGACATTTGCGGTCGTCGGAGGAGATCGGCCCGGATCGCCATCCTCCTCACTCCGCTCCGAGCGACCTCAGAAGCCCGCCGCGCCTTCCACGGGACTTTCACCTCGGGCTGTCAACGCATCTTCTTCGGCGAAACTACTTCGCCTGAAAAGGATTGAAGTTTACGCCCTCATCGTATGCGTCGACGCCTTCTGCTCTTTTGAGAGTGTTCACCACGAGATACGTCAAGGGTGTCGCGGCCGCCTCATAGATGACCTTCGCGAAGTAGCCTGTGAAGATCAAATTGAGCATTGTATTGAGGTCATACACCCCGACGAAGATCACGAAAATCACCACAACCGTATCCACGAACTGGCCAACCACGGTTGACCCAATCGTCCGTGTCCATAGGTGTTTGCCTTTCGTCAGGATCTTCATCTTCGACATCACGAAGGCGTTGGCGAACTCGCCGCACCAGTAGGCAACCAGGCTCGCGATCAGAACGCGCGGCACGAATCCGAACACCTTCTCGAAGGCGTCCTGGTTTTGCCATTCCGGGGCTGCCGGCAAGCTGGTCGTGATCAGGGACATGACCGCCAACAACGCCGCCGAGAAGAACCCGATCCAGATTGCGCGCCGCGAAGCGCTGTAGCCGTACACCTCGACAAAGATGTCGCCGAAAATGTACGTGATGGGGAACAGAATCTGTGCGCCGCTCAACAGAAACGGACCAACAGTCACCCCGCCGATCGTAAATGGCCCAATCGCGCAAATCTTCTGCGCCACAAGATTCGACACCAGCAGCACGACAACGAAAGCGTGAACCGCCAAGTCGTAGTACCGAAAGTGATGGGGGTTGACGGCTGGACCGTGGTCGCCGCCCGGGTGATGCATCTCTTGAACCACAAGCTCTACAGTCTAACGGCAAAGGGCTCCTAGCCCGGATATTTCACCAGGGGGTAGGAAAAGGGCTGCCTGTTGTGGCATAAAACATTTATGGAGAAAACGTTAGCGCCACAGAAAACAAGCAGCCCTGCGATTACAGAGTGTGGCCAATCCAGCTTCTCGTTTGCCAGGCATTTTCGCCGCCAGGTGAGTGCCCGGTTTGACGGCGGGGTGATCAGCTCCGACGGTGGCGCCCTGCTGTTGCGCGAGGTCGACCGGCGCATCAACCTGCTGCCGCGCTTGGCGGCCTGTTTCGAGGACCGGCGCGATCCCCGGCGCATCGAGCATCAGGTCGGGGAGCTGGTCTCGCAGCGGGTCTAGGCGCTGGCGCTGGGGTACGAAGACCTCAACGATCACGACCAGTTGCGCCGTGATCCGCTGCTGGCGCTGCTGGCCGGCAAGAGCGACTTGCAAGGACAGCAGCGCCAGCAAGAGCGCGACCGCGGCAAGCCGCTGGCGGGCAAGAGCACGTTGAACCGGCTGGAACGCACCACCGACGGTTTGGACCGCTACAAGAAGATCCGCTGCGCCAGCGAGGCGATCGACCGCCTGCTAGTGGAGGTGTTTGTGGAAGCGCACCCGCAGGAGCCCGCCGAGATCATTCTTGACATCGACGCCACCGATACGCCGTTGCATGGGCAACAGGAGGGGCGTTTCTTTCATGGTTACTACGGTCACTACTGTTACTTGCCGCTGTACATCTTCAGCGGCCAGCACGTACTGTGCGCACGGCAGCGGGTGTCGAATCAAGACGCGGCGGCGGGCAGCGTGGCAGAGTTGAAGCGGATCGTGGCCCAGATCCGGGACGTCTGGCCGCAGGTCCGCATCATCGTGCGCGGCGATTCCGGGTTTTGTCGGGACGAGTTGCTGAGTTGGTGCGAGGCGAACGGGGTGGATTACGTGGTGGGGCTGGCGCGCAACGAGCGGCTGCGGTCGCTGATTGAAGAGGCGCTCGAACAGGCGGCGAGCAAGCAGCAGCAGACGGGCCGGCCGGCGCGGGTCTTTAGCGAGTTCGGGTATCAGACGCAGCAGAGTTGGAGCCGGGCGCGGCGGGTGGTGGGGAAAGCCGAACAGCTCGCGGGCAAGCAGAATCCGCGCTACGTGGTGACGTCGCTGGACGCCGATCGTTGGCCGGCGCAAGCGTTGTACGAACAACTCTACTGCGGGCGCGGGGAGGCCGAGAATCGCATCAAGGAGCAGCTGAGTCTGTTCGCCGATCGGATGAGCAGCGAGACGCTGCGGGCCAATCAGTTGCGGCTGTATCTGTCGTCGCTGGCGTACGTGTTGCTGGTGGCGCTGCGACGGCTGGGGCTGAAGGGCACGCGCTGGGCGCGGGCCCAGACGGAGACGATCCGGCGGGGGTTGTTGAAGATCGGCGCGCAGGTGAAGGTGAGCGTGCGGCGGGTGTACCTGTCGTTGGCCGGCGGCTACCCCGATGAGGAGGCGTTCGCGGCGGTGTATCGGGCGCTGCGTCCGCCGGGATGAGCAACTGTTTGCTACCACGGGACGAACGAAAAAACGACGCTGCTGGAGGTCGAATGGCTAAGTGTTTCTAAAATTGGCAACAACCGAAAAAACGGACTGTTCGTCGGTCGTGATCGGCGGCGTAGAGCGCCCGCACAGGCCCTCGCCTCCCTCACCGCGGAGGATTCCGAGCTTCAGCCCCTATTTCGGCCCCTCTCAACCCTTAGCAAGGCCGCTGGTGAGAAAAGCGGGCTAGACCCGAGGCAAGAAACCCGTAGCTCGGACTTCGCCTATGAAATCAGCTGATTTTCTAGTCTTCCTTCTTGTAACGAGCCTGAAACTGGTCCAATCGGTCGCGCGTCAACTCGCCTTGATGCAAAACCAATCGGTAGCGAAACGTCAGCGGCTCATCCGTCGGAACGAGGATCAAATGCCGGCCCGGAAAGGCCGGGTTCTGCATGCTACCGCTGGATCGTAAGATCCAAGGCTGCGGAAAGCCGGGCGCGGAGGGGTGTGTCAGGACGGTGAGTCCACTGCCGGGTTTCGCACCATACGAGCCCGAGAAATCCAACCAGGGGCCGGCTCTGACGGATGTTATTTGGGGTGTGACGGGGCCGTTGTGTCCCAGAAAGCGGATGTCCTTCGGAAGCCGGATACGTGTAGAGAAGCCGCCATAGCCTTTGACGTCTTCGGACCCACCGATGCGAACATCGTCTTCCAAAGCCGTCAGCTCGATGGTGAAGTCGATCTTGCGGGTGTTGCCCTCGCGAGTGTGAGCACGGATCGTCGTGATCTCCTCCACGAAGGGCTTCTGCTTACCGCTGTCATCGAGCCAGCGGGGTGATTTCCAGTGCAGCTTGACCCACACGGCGGCCGAACCCTTTTCGCGAGGAAGGATCTCACTGTTCTGAACCTCCCGGATCGAGTCCTCGTTGATCCACTGGTCACCTACTCGTTTGCCATTTACGACGACTTGATGCCAAGCCCAGAAAATTCCGCGGTGGTGGCGATGGTCCGCAGGGAAATCCTCCGTCAGCACGTTGCCGTTGAGGTCATACAAAGGATGCACATAGTTCGACCGCTCATACTTTCCGTTAAGCGATTTTGTCGTTAGCTGATAGAAGAGAACCTTGTCGAGACCTTCTCGGAAGAGATAGCCTTCGTCCTGTTTCACGACCGCCATGGAGCCGGCCGAGTCTGTGTCCGCGGCTGCGGAGGCGGCAAGCAAGAGAAAGAGGGATAGCGAGACTACGACTTCGAATCGTTGCACGTCAAAGACTCCGTCTGCCGAGTATAACGCCGGGGGACGCGATGTGTCGGCACATGCGACGTTGGCCTCCGTTGCGGAACGTGAGAGGATAGAGGCAATCTTCTGAGGACCCGAGACGTGATCCCGCTTGCTCGCTGCCGCTTACCTCTCCTGCTGGCCTTCCCGTTGCTCTGCTTCGCCCAGGAGAAACCGTCCTACGACATCTATCGAACAGCCAAACCCATCATGATCGACGCCCGCCTCGATGAGGCAGCCTGGCAGGCGGCGGTACCGGTGGGGGACTTCCACTTCAACTGGTGGAGCGGCGGCGAAAAGGAGCAGACCGTCGCCAAGATCCTCTGGGACGACGTGAATCTCTACATCGGCTACTACTGCCGCGACAAGAATATCGCCGCCAATGTCACGCGGCGCCACGGCCCCGTCTCTCGCGACGATTGCGTCGAGGCCTTCATCAGCCCGAACCCTGACAAGGTGCATAACTACTACGGCTTTGAGATGAACGTCATCGGTACGATGCTCAACTTCACACGCACCGACTGGTGGCGGGGTGGACGCCGCTCCGAGCCTGTCGGTGTGCGATTGTGGACGTCGCACTACGGCCAATCACTCAAAGTCGACACGCCCGGCGAGGATCATTGGATTCTCGAAGTTGCGATCCCCTTCAAGAACTTCGAGAAAGACGCGGTGCACACTCCTCCCCACGACGGCGACCGCTGGCGGCTGAACCTCAATCGTTCCGGCGGGACTACGAATCGGCAGTACAGCACCTGGTCGCCGGTGAACACGGAGCGGCCGAACTTTCATGTGCCCGAGGATTTCGGCTGGGTGCGATTTGTCGAGCGTGTAGTCGAGAAGCGCTAATCAGGGCTCAACACCGTTCTAGAGCAAGGAGATTACTAATAAATGAAACACCCGATGATCACCGCGATCTGTTTGCTTTCGGTGCTGTTTTCCGGATCGACGCTTTCCACCGAACCGAAACGCGACTACCGCTTACATCAATACCACTTTGGAGACATCTCGATCCCTCCGGCGTCAGCCGATGAGCCGATCGCAGAACGGCTGTCTCTCGCGAAAGCGGGAGCCTATCTCGAAGATGGCGCGAAAGCTTGGGTGAACGATCGTGGCTGCGTTGCCTGCCATACAACAGGATGGTATGGCATTCTCCGCCCGCAACTCACCACCTTGCTCGGCCCGCCTGACCCGTCGTTCCGTTCTTTCCTGGAGGGCATCCTCCATGAGACGCTTGCTGAAGAACGCCGCAAGACAGAGCGTGGCACCGGCCCTGCACAAGTTGTCTATTTGGCGGCATCGCTGGCCGCATGGGATGCGCATGTCACCAAACAGCTTTCCAACGAGACCGCCAACGCGTTGGAACTGATGTTCAGCTTGCAGCGCGACAACGGCGCCTGGTATTCCGTCGAGACTTGGCCGCCGTTCGAGTCTGATGCCTACCAGCTTGCGACGGTCGCCGCCATGGCGGTGGGTCTGGCGCCCCAATGGCTGGATCAGCACCAAGGCGATGATCTCGGGTCGGGCGTCGTTCGCTTGAGGCGTTACTTGAAAACCGTAGATTCCCCCCACGAATATGCACGCGTTGCGCTCCTTTGGGCTTCGCAGTCTCTCCCGGACCTTCTCGATGCCGTCGACAAGGAAGCCATCATCAAGATGATCCTCGACCGTCAGCGGCCGGATGGCGGTTGGTCGCTTCGTTCCTTCGCGGCGCCTGAGCAGTGGGGCGTCGGCAACCGCAGTGAACGTCTACGCGCGGAAAAGGACTTCGGCGAGCCCGCGAGCGACGGCCACCAGACCGGCCTCTCGATCATCGTGCTGTCTCAGGACGGCCTTCCGTCATCGCACCCCGCCCTCAAACGCGGGATCGACTGGCTGGAGCGGAATCAGAGACAGTCCGGCCGCTGGTGGACGAAATCTCTCAATACCGACAAGTGGAATTTCATCACCTACACCGGCACGCTCTATCCTGTGCTGGCGTTGACTCTGATCGACTCAGGGCCGGGTGATCCTCCCGCTGCTCAATGACCCCTGCGGATGCCAATGGCATTCATTTAGATTCCGGACGAGCCCGTTGATCTGATCTACCTGGACCCGCCCTTCAATTCGAATGCCACGTACAACGTGCTGTTCCAGGAGAAGAGTGACACCTGGTCGGCAGCGAAGCCGCGGGCTCGAGCTAGGAGCCGAATCTCCTCTCGAAATCGAGGAAGATCAAGAACTGGCTTGAAATGTCGGTCTCATGCTTCTTGAGGGAGGGCGAGTAGGTCTTGACGAGGATGCGACGCTTCCCGGGCTCGAATCGGAACGTCCGCATCCAGCCGTCTCCGCCATTAGTACGGAATTGATAATCGGCCAGAATCTCGAAGACATCTCGAGAGGCGTCGTTGGTAGACACCTGAAACCACTCGCCGCCATACTTGCCCCAGTGGCCGCACACCACCATGAAGATCTGCGGGCTTGGCTTGATCAGCTTCTTCCAGATCTCTTCTCCGGAATTGCCGATTTCCTTGCGGTAGTAAGGTGCCGGGTCGCGCGAACGCGTCTTGTCGTTCAGGTAGATATGGGTAGAAACGATCGCCGGCACGCCCTCGTGCCTCTCTAGCACCGACTTCGCCCAGGCAATGGCGGGATCCGGTACGTCCGCCTCAAGGTGCAGTATCAGGAACTCTCGGCCCCCGCCGTTGAAAACCTGGTAGGAATTGATACCGTTCTCCGATGCGCCGCGATACCACTCTTCAGTGTGGAAGCGCTGGGGTCCAAACCAGCGGCGGAAGGCGTCCGCCCGTCCCCGAGGATCCCCGCGGTCGTAGTCGTGGTTGCCGATGGCAACGCCCCAAGGCACAATGCCGTCCAGTCGTGACATGGCGCCATCGGCCACTCGCCACTCACTCTCGAATTTGTCGCCGCTTTGAACGATGTCGCCGACGTGGGTCACGAAGACGATGTTTCCCTTCTTCGCGTTGGCGGCGATCCACTTGGTTTGGTCGTCGAAAAACTGGGGAAACTTTTCACTGTAGAACTGGGTGTCGGGCAGCATCACGACTGTGAATGAACCCGGCTCCGTGTTGGCAACGGCCCCCCATACAAAAAGACCACCGATCAACGCCAAGACGACAAGCGGATCAACCTTACGCATACCCCCTCCTTATTTGACGTAGCGGATATCTTGAGCTTCAAGCTTAACAACTCTCATTTACGTTACGACTAACCAGGTATTACGAACGAGTCACGAGTACGTTGGAGAGTCGCGCATTGATCGAACTGGAACCGCCCGCGGCTAACCTGTAAATCCGGAGGCACAGCGAGCGCCTTGCGTACGAACGGTGCGGGCGTGGCGTTACCGACAGGGCCCGATGCAAGCAAGCGACGATGCGGACCGCGGTGTCGCTGAACTTCTCTGGCGTGTGCCAAAGCAGACTTATGCTGCTTACCGTTTTGAGCGCACCGTCCTTGACGCTGAACTCGCCCTTTTCCGACGTGCTCCCGGCTGTTGAGCCGGCGCAAGCACCGAAGATCGCCGGAAGGGCTGCTGATAGCAAGGTATCCTGTTTCATGCCGCATAGGCTTGTCTTCACTTGAATTCTGGTGTCTGACTTACTGAAAGATTTCGTCAGGAATATGCTGTAATGGCTTGTCACCATGGACGATTTGAGGGCTCAGCCGGCATACAAGATCGCGGACTTGATCCGAAAGCGGGAGGTGTCGCCGCTCGAGGTCGTGGATACACACCTCGAGCGGATTGAGCAGGTCAATCCGCGTCTGAATGCGTTTGTGGATGTCGACGCTGAACGGGTGCGCCGGGAGGCTCGAGAGGCTGAAGAGGCCTTGTCGCGTGGTGATGGGGTAGGGCCGCTTCATGGCATTCCCATATCGATCAAGAGCTCGATCGACGTGCGGGGGCTGCGCTGTGAGTGCGGCACGCGGCTGCGTGAAGGATACATCGCGGCAAGTGACGCCGTGCCCGTCGCACGGCTGCGGGCGGCGGGAGCACTCATCCTGGGTGTGACGAACGTACCGGACTTGTTGGTCGCGTACGAGACAGACAACTCGCTCTACGGCCGAACGAACAGTCCCTGGAATCCAGCCTGCACGGCCGGCGGGTCGAGCGGAGGCGAGTCGGCCGCCGTGGCGTCGGGTTGCTCGGCGCTGGGGATTGGCTCCGATGGAGGCGGCTCGATTCGCGTGCCGGCGCATTTTTGTGGTCTCTACGGGTTCAAGCCGACGGCGGGGCTGATCCCCCGAACAGGCCACTGGCCGGATTGCATTGGACCGTCCGCATTGCTGGCTTCGGTAGGGCCGCTTGCTCGGAGTGCGTGTGATTTGGAGCTTGTTCTCGACGCCGCGATGGGCGAGGATGCGGCGGACCCTTCAAGCGGACCCTACGCGCTCGCAGTCGTAGCAACGGCCTTGACTGACCGAGTCAAGATCGGCTTCTACGAGGATGACGGCGTAACGCCCGTCACCGGCGAGACGAAACAAGCGGTGCGCGACGCCTGCAAAGTCTTCGAGGAGCAGGGGTTCAGCGTCGAACCGTTCCGCCCCGTAGGACTGGAGTCGGCGCACGAGCTTTGGTGGATGCTTTTCAGTATCGCCGGCGCCGAAAGGCTGCAGCCGCTCATCGAAGGAAAAGAAGATCAACTGCATGCTTTGGTTCAAGATCTGCTCGAGCCGCCGGAAGACCCTCGCAAGGCTTCGCTGCGCGAATTTCTCCAAGCATGGGACGCACGGGACCTCCTGCGCGCGCAATTGCTGGCGCGCATGCAGGAGTATCGTGCGCTGATCTGTCCGGTGGCTTCGATTCCGGCGTTCCGTCACCGTGAACGGTCTTGGACAATCGGCGACCGCGAAGTCACCTATCCGAAGGCGTTTTCGTACTGTCAAGTGTTTAATCTTCTCGGAAACCCGTCGGTCGTCGTTCCGGTGGGATGTTCCAACGAGGGCCTGCCGATCGGCGTGCAGATCGTGGGACGACCGTTTGAAGATCGCTTGATCCTCGCTCTGGCCGAACGGTTCGAACAGGCGGCGGGTGCGTGGAAGCCACCTCCCGAACCGGCCTGACGGATTGGCCGAGTACGTCAGACGGACTTTCGATCGGCCAACCGGTTGGTTCAGCGGCAAGCCGCTACGGGTAGTCTCCCGCGCGCAGTCGGCCGAGTGTACGACACGCACGCTGCCGTCGGCCAAGCAGGTCGGTCTTGTCGCTGGTGAGCTTGCCGCGGCTCTCCACCGCAGAGACTCCTCGAGCGGCGCGAACATCTTCAGGCCGGAGCCTTCGTCTCTAGAGTCCGATGGCTGCCGACGAAGTTTGCTCGGGTTCGGAGGGAGTTGATACAATTCCATTTTTGATGAGCCGAGCCTGAGGTTCTGCACATCGGAACCCGCCGGTCAGGCCCGACTCTTCCTCCGTTTCTCAGGCGCAACCCGAAACAAAATCCGGAAAGACGCCTCTGTGTCCGGAAACGGAGGGGCCTCCAGCCACAAATGGGAGCAGGCATGAGTTCGTACAATGGGATTGATGCACCGTCGAATGGCGATACCATTCGAGTTGAAGCAGGGAAGTTTATTACCCCGGACAACCCGATCATCCCCTTCATTGAGGGTGACGGCACCGGCCGGGACATTTGGAAAGCGTCGCAGCGGGTTTTTGACGGCGCGGTCGAGGCGGCCTACGGTGTAACCCGGCGGGTTGCCTGGTTTGAAATCTTCGCCGGACAGAAGGCCTTCGATCGGTTCAACTCGTGGCTGCCCGACGATTCCCTTGCCGCCATCCGAGAGTTCCATATCGCCATCAAGGGGCCGCTCACGACGCCGGTGGGCGGTGGGATCCGCAGTCTCAACGTTGCGCTGCGCCAATTGCTCGAACTGTATGTCTGTATGCGCCCGGTCCGTTATTTCCCCGGTGTGCCTTCCCCGGTGCGGAATCCCGAAAAGCTCGACGTCGTGATCTTCAGAGAAAACACCGAAGACGTCTATGCCGGGATCGAGTGGCAGCAGGGCAGCGCCGAGGTGGCTAAGGTGATCGGCTTTCTCAACGGCGAGATGGGCCGGAAGATTCGCGAGGACTCCGGCGTGGGAATCAAACCGATCAGCATCACCGGTTCTAAGCGCTTGGTGCGACGCGCGATTCAGCACGCCATCGACAACAATCGCCGCAGCGTCACCATGGTGCACAAGGGAAATATTCAGAAGTTTACTGAAGGCGCATTCCGAGACTGGGGATATGATCTGGTTCGGGAAGAGTTTGCTGACCGGTGTGTGATCGAGAGTGAGTTCGAGGGTGATCCGCCTCCGGGAAAAATCATCGTTAAGGACCGTATCGCGGACTCGATGCTTCAGCAAGTGCTATTGCGCCCCGCGGAGTACGACGTGATAGCGACAACGAACCTGAACGGAGACTATCTATCCGATGCGTGCGCGGCGCAAGTGGGCGGACTCGGCATGGCGCCCGGAGCCAACATTGGCGACGAGCACGGCGTCTTCGAGGCGACGCACGGCACGGCTCCGAAGTATGCCGACAAAGACGTTATCAATCCCTCGAGCGTGATTCTGTCAGGCGCGATGATGTTCCGGTCCATGGGCTGGACGGAAGCGGCGGATAGGATTGAATCCGGCATCACCGAAACGATTCGCCAGAAGCGCGTCACGTACGATCTGCACCGCCTGATGGAAGGCGCGACGAAAGTGAAAACCAGCGGGTTCGCTTCGGCGATCATTGAGAACATGTCGGCCTAGGTCAGAGACTGAGACGAAAAGGAGAGATGTAGATGAGACCCAAAGTTAGCGTGGTAGGCGCAGGAAATGTCGGGGCGAGTTGTGCTCTGCGGCTCGTTGACAAGGAATTAGCCGACGTTGTGCTCGTGGACATCGTCGAAGGCGTGCCTCAAGGCAAGGCGCTCGACATGCTCGAGGCTGCGCCGATCGAGGGTTCCGACGTGAAGGTGAGCGGGTCGAACGATTACCAGACCACAGCCAACTCCGACATCGTCGTCATCACGGCCGGCTCGCCTCGCAAGCCGGGCATGAGCCGCGACGACTTGCTGCTGGGCAACGCCAGGATCATGCAGGCCTGTGTCAAGTCGGCCGTGAAGTACTCACCGGACAGCATTCTGATCATCGTGTCGAATCCACTGGATGCGATGTGCCATGTGGCCTACGACGTGAGCGGATTTTCGAAGAACCGTGTCATCGGAATGGCGGGCGTGCTGGATACGGCCCGATTCCGGACGTTTCTCGCGGAGGCCGCCGACGTCTCGGTCGAGCAGGTAAACGCATTCGTTCTAGGCGGACACGGCGATACGATGGTCCCTCTCGTTCGGTTCACGAACGTGGCCGGGATTCCGATCACCGAGTTGATCGACGCGGAGACGCTGGACAAAATCGTCGACCGAACCCGCAAGGGTGGTGCGGAGATCGTCAAGTACCTGAAATCCGGCAGCGCCTACTACGCGCCGTCTTCGGCTGTTGTCGAGATGGTCGAATCGATCCTGAAGGACAAAAAGAAAGTGCTGCCGTGTGCAGCCTATCTCGAAGGCGAGTACGGTGCTGATGGCTTGTTTGTCGGCGTTCCGATAAAACTGGGTTCCCGTGGTATTGAGAAAATCTATGAGTTGCCGCTGCTCGACGAGGAAAAGGCGGCCTTTCAGAACAGCGTCGATGCCGTAGCGGAACTGGTGAAGGTATTGAACGCGGGCTGACCGCCTGCAAGAAGACTGCCGCTGCTGGCGAGCTTCGGGAGCGTCAGAGCGGCCACACCAAGCCCTTCAGACGGAGGGCGTTGGTCTTGCGTTTACAGCGAGTCGCAGGGCGCTTTCCCGTAGCCTTGGGCTACCCCAAAAAAAGAAATCGGTTTCGGAACTAGCCCCAAAGCCGCATCTTTTCTTCTGGTTGGATCGAGCCGGATAACTGATCGCCGAGCGTGACCGCATCGAGCTTCAAGTACTCGCTGATGGCGACGAGCTTCTTGCAGACCACCGATTCGAGCATGTCGCGATCCTCGGTTGCCAGCGGGACGGTCAGAGTGGTCTCCTTTCGGGGATGAAGTGGGACGAATCGCGGTCATCACATTGGCGTTCATCGCCGTGCTCTGGCTGCGAGACGAGCTGCAATACCGTTGGTTTGTCCGCATCCCGGGTTCTCTGGATATCGCGGCCATGGGCGCATTCTGAGTGGTTGAGCGAACCCTTCTCTGACTCCTTCTGCAACCCCCACTCGACTTCGTGCGCTGCGCGTCAAATCGAGATCAACTCCGAGTTGTGCCAAATCCCCGGGAATGGTGTATATTATGGAGACGCTCCGTAGGAGGTAGAGTCTTTCTTCGGAACGGATAGGAGGAAGCGATAGATGAAACGGATTCTGGCACTGATGGCCATCATGATGCTGGTCAGTAGCCTGTGCATGGCCGGCGAATACACCGGCTATCTCAGTGATAAGAAATGCGCCAAGGCTGACGCCGGTCACGCCGGATGCGCCAAGGGTTGCGTCGGGAAGGGCGAACCGATCGTTCTCGTCGAAGAGGGCGGCAAGGTGTATGAGATCCACAACCAGGACGCAGTCAAAGACAAAGTCGGCGAGAAAGTGACTGTTTCCGGCAAGCTGGATGGAAACAGCATTCACGTTGACAGTGTGAAATAGCTGAAGCTGGCTCGAAGATCCCCGCGCGGAATCCCCGCGCAAGAGTGTTGCGTGCAGTTAGCGAGGACACCTACGCGCTGAAGGTGTGTAGGTGTCCTTTGCTTCGCGGGCTACAACGAATCACAACCGCAGATCCTCCGACGAAGCAGGGTAATTCCACCGCTTCCTCCTGGTTGTTGATATCGAAGAGTCCCACGACCCAAAGCAACAACTCTTTCTGTTTTACTTCCCCCTTTGGTCAAAGAGCGCCCCTGGCCGCTGCGGAATTTTCGTCCGCGTGAGTGCTCAAGTGGAGTACTTCCTCCGGGACGTTCTGAAATGGCCGTCTCTATGAGACGGTCTGTGTACGCCCTGTGTTTGCGGCGCGGTAGCTCGCGAAAACGGTCTTCAGCACGCGTAGGCTGTCGTCGGCGCTGAGCGGAACTGGATCGAGGCCCGCTGACGCCCGCACGCATGCCTTCACGAAAGGCGTGTAGCCGGAAGGTCCGTCGAAGCTTTCCACCCTGTGGACGCGGGGTTGTTCTTGTCGTTGGCTGTACCACTGAAGGGGCAGGCCGCCGTGCCTCTCGATTTGCAGCCAGCCGTCAGATCCCCAGATCTTGATGTGTGAGTGGTAACCCTTGTCGAGATAGTAGCCCGAGGTGATCGTGCCGAAGACGCCGTTCTCGAACCGCAGGGCGATAGCGGCGGAATCCTCAACGTCGATCGGTTGTCCTCCGACGTTGCCCGCGAAGCCTGCGACATCGGCGACGCGTAAGCCGGTGAGGAACATTGCCAGATCCAGCCAGTGAATGCCGAGCCATATGAGGTGACCGCCGCCGGCTCGTGCTTTCTGGGCGTACCAGCGTTCGTGGTACGCCGGACGGGTCAGCCGGGTCTGGTCGGCAATCAAGTGGAGTTCTACTCCGTAGATCTTGCCGAGCTTGCCTTGTTGGATCAGCCGGCGTGCCTCGCGGACTTCCGGGTTGAGTCGGTTCGCCAGGGCGAGCATCAGGTGCCGGCCGGCCCCATTTGCTTTCTCGACAAGTTTCTCGAAATCCTCTACGCGGACACACGAAGGCTTTTCGGCCATGACATGGCAACCGGCCTCCAGCGCGGCGTCGATCGCCGGTGGCGCAAGCAGCGCTTCCATGGAGACCAGCGCCATGACAGGTTTCTCACGCGAGAGCATTTCTTGCGGAGTCGAGTAGGTCGCCGCGAGCTTGGCTCCCAGGGCGCTGCGGGCGGCGGCGGTGTTTTCTCCGCCCTCATCGGAGAGTACGACACGGTTCACTTCGGGCGTGGCGGCGAGGGCGCTGAAGTAAGCGCCGAGGTGGGCGCCGCCGGCGTGAGTGATCACGCCGACTTCGATCGGTTCGGACATAGCTTTCGATGGCTGCGCGGAAAGGGCGGCTCCCGCGCCCAGGATCTTTGTGAATGTTCGTCGTTGCATTCTCAGACGGCTGCGGCGCCAATTCGGCTAGCCTTCGCTGATCTCTCCCGTACCGGGATCGAAGTGCATTCGGCGGCCGCTCCAAAGAGCATCGGTCGACATGATGCAGGCGACCGAATGCCCGTATCCGGCTTCGGCGGGCGCGTAGAGGTCTTGCGGAGCCCGCCTCCGGATGCAGTCCAGCCAGTTCGCCATGTGGTGCTTCGTGCCGGGCTTCTCGGGGATCTCGGTTGTCTCCTGCAGTGTATCCGGGTTCCTGCTTCCATCCCCGGAGATATGCCATTCGTCCTCAACCACCATCGTGCCCTTCGTGCCTTGCACGCGGGTCACGCGCCCTGAGGCGTTGATCAGAGTTGTCGCATAAGTCGCCAGAAATTCCTTCCCCGGCTGCCCGTATTTGAGAACGACCTGAATCGTGTCGGGATTCTCGCGGTAGTCATGCCACTTGAGTATTGCTCCCTCAGCGACAACCGTCACTGGATACGTTTCGCCGGTCAGCATATGAACGACGTCGATGCCGTGGGTCATCCATTGGTCGATGATAGCGCTGGAGAACTCGCGGAACAGCCGGAACGAGCGATAGATCTTGGGATCGAAGGGGCGGTACGGTTTGCCCATCAGGAAGGCGTTCCAATCCACGTCGCTTTCCTTGAGCGAAGCAAGCTCCTCGGACTTCTTCGCCCAGCGATAAGGACTGTAGGCGTTCCAGACCACATCGACCTTGACGACGTCACCGATGCGGCCCTCCGCAACCCAATCCATGGCCGTGCGGTAGCGAGGATAGCTGCGGCGTTGCGTGCCGATCTGGACGATGCGGCCCGTTCTCCGTACGGCTTCGTAGGCCGCATTCAACTCGTCAATGACGTTGCCCATCGGTTTCTCGCAGTAAACGTCCTTTCCGGATTCGACGGCGGCCTGGAGCATCTTGGCATGCTGGTGATCGGGGGTCGCGATGATGACAGCGTCGATGTCTTTGTCGGCCAGCAGGTCTTCGTGCCGCGGATACGTCTTTGCCTGCGTCCCATAGGATTCACCCACAACCTTCGCCGCCGCGTCGAGGCGCTGCTTCCAGATATCGCAGACTGCGGTGACGCGGGTATTGAATTGGCTGCCGTACTCGATGCACTCCTTCATGACGTGGGTGCCTCGGCCGCCAGGGCCGATCACGCCGACGCGGATGGTATCGTTGGCGCTTTGAGCAGCAGGGGTGAATGAGGCAGCTGTCAGGGCGGCGGCCGAGCTGCTCAGAAATCTACGGCGGTCAAGTGTGTTGTTGGACATGATAGGGTTCTCCTCTGCGAGTTCTTGCTGTATGGTGTGCCAAACGCATCCAATATGCAAGGTCCCCACGGATTTTGGAATCGTGTCAACGAGGAAGACGAACTCCCCAATCGCATTCACTCACGACATGCAATGCCTTGACGTGGAAGAATACTAGGGATGATTCGTTGGGCGGCAGCCTGCTTGTTGCTTGGGACTCCTCTGGCGGCACAGGAAATGGCGGCCGGCCTCATCGGCGAATACCGCGACGCTCAGCGTTCCGTCGAGCTGGTGATCGCTTCACCGAACTTTTTTCTGCATCCCGACGAATCACTCCACCCGGCGTTGCGACCCTCGTTCGAGGCAGAGTGGAGCGGCTGGCTATCCATTCTGAGGGCAGGGACCTATTTATTCCGCGGTGCAGAAGTAGCAGTCGATGGACGTGCAGTCGGCGTGGGCGGGGAATCGCTCAATCCGGGGCGGCATGCCGTTCGCATCGCATACCGGCGTCAGGCCGGTCCGGCGGCGCTGCAACTCATGTGGAAGGCGGAACACTTCGACTGGGAGCCGATCCCCACGGACCGCTTCTTTCACGACCCAAGGCAGGTGGACGAACATCTCCTGTGGGTCGAGATGGGTCGGAGTGTCGCTGAAAAACTGGGCTGTGCGAACTGCCACGATGCGGCGTCTCCCTCCTTGCGAGCGCGGCCGGGACCCAGCCTTCTGGGGATTGGCGCTCGTCGGAAGCGCCCGTGGCTCTATCACTGGCTCCGAGAACCTGTGGGATTCCGTGCTGACGCTCTCATGCCTGACAGCCTCGGGAGCGAACGGGAGTACCGCGATGTTGCCGCTTATCTGGCTTCCCAAGTGTCCGGAGAGCCGGTAAGGGATATTGGAAGAATCAGGGGGCGTGATGAGGAAACAGGGCGATCACTATTGAATTCGCTGGGGTGCCGTGCCTGTCATCAGCGAAACTCGCTGTACCTCGGCGGGCTCGGGTCGAAGATGGATGCTGCAACACTCGCCACATACCTCGAGGACCCAACGCCGCACGACCAGAGCGGTGAGATGCCGTCGTTGAACCTGACTCCCCAAGAAGCAAAGCAACTGTCAGGCGCTTTGGTTGCTTCGAGGAATGAAACCTATGAGGTTGAGTTCACCGGCGGGGATGCGGCTCGTGGCGCAGAGGTAGTTCGCTCCGCTCGGTGTTCGGCCTGTCACGAGATGGCCTCCGACACGATACGCGAGCCGCTGAAAAGCTTGCCCGCGATGCGCAGCCTGCGCTCCGGCCAAGGGTGTCTGTCCCAAGAACCGGCGGGGTCCGTTCCACGTTTTCGGTTGTCTTCTGGGGAACGTCGCGCTTTGATGGCCTTCGTGGAGTGGTATCGCACCGCTCCGGATATCAGCCCCGCCCCTGTCTACGGTTTCTATCGGCGGCTCGAGCAACTGCGCTGCACGACGTGTCATGCGCTGGATTCAGCCACCCCCACACTGTCGATTCCCGAAAAGGGGCCGCCTCTCACCGGTCTCGGTTGGCGGATGACACAGAGCTGGCTGCAAGGCGTGCTCACCGGATCCAATCGTACTCACGGCGAAATCGAGCTTCGCATGCCGCAGTACCGAGAGTCGCAGGTGTGGTCGTTGGTTGATGGCTTCGCGCGTTCGGCGGGGCTGAAACCGGATACGGATGAAGCGTCCTCGGAAGTCATCTCGTCGATGAGCGCAGTCGGGGTGGACATGCTCGGCACAAACGCTGCGGCAGGAGGCCTGGGATGTATTGGCTGTCATGGTTTCGGTGAACATGATGCTCTCGGTGAAGAGGGGCCGCCACTCACGGAAGTTGCTCGGAGGGTCCGTCATGGATGGTTCCAGCGTTGGATGCGGGCCCCGGCGCGCATCCTGTCCGGCACCTCGATGCCCAACTACTTTGGTTCGCTTCCGGCCGATGTCGCGCGCGCCAGGATCGATGCGTTGTGGGCCGCGCTTTCCCTCGGAAATAAGATGCCGCTGCCCGAAGGCTTCGAGCAGGCCCCCGGCGAACGCGGCAGCGAAGCTCTGCCGGTGGCTTCTGACAAGCCAATCGTCATTCGTTTCGATATGCCGAGAGCCACACCGGCCGCGATCGCGGTCGGATTGCCCGGCGGCATCTCTTATTGTTTCGACGCCGGGGAATCGCGGCTGCGCTACGTCTGGCAGGGCGGCTTCGTCGATATGACCGGCACGCTATTCGAGAAACGCGACCGAGAGACCAGGTTGACTCGCACGGCTGAACTCATCGGGGAGATTTTCTTTCGCACCGGCGGGTTCCCCTTCCGCGTGAACGACTTGAAATATCTCCCGCAGCGGCGGTTTCGAGGATATCGACTGGTCGACGGCCATCCGGAATTCCACTACCAGGTAGAAGGAGTAGATGTTTACGAGCGGATTACCGCGAACGAAACCGGCTCCGGCATCGTGCGGGCTTTCCGGGTTGCGGAGGTGGATCGGCCGATGTGGTTGCTGACCACTCCGGGAGCCGGCTACTCGATTCATTCCTCTCTGCCCGCGGCGGCTGACGGTCAATTCCGCATCCCGCCCGGTCGGGACGTCAGATTCACCATGACGATCGCGGCGGTTACGAATTGATCCGTGAAACGACAAGCAGCGCCCGGGTTCGTGCCTCGGCACGGGTGATAGCCGCAATTCCGGTAGTCGCGATGTGGTTGTGCCTTGCGGCCCGGCTCGCGGCGCAAGTTCCGTCAGACGCCTACCGGGTCGAGTCGGTGCCGACGCCAAAGGGTATCGCCCCTGAAGTGAGTTCACTCTGCTTTGGCCCCGACGGTCTTTTGTATGCCACATTCCGGCGCGGCTACATTTATTCCCTCAACACCGAGACCGGGCGCTGGCGGCGCTTCGCTACGGGGTTGCACAACCCTCTCGGCATCCTGGCGGGTGGGCCTGGCGAGTTCTTCGTGGCTCAGATTCCGGAGTTGACCCGAGTCGTGGACACCGACGGCGACGGCGAAGCCGACTTGTTTGAAACGCTGTCCGACGGTTGGGGCTCTCCGGGAACTATCACGAATTTATCGCGGGACCCGTCCGCGACACGGACGGTAATTTCTACGTGAGCCTCGGTCTCGCTTCCCGCGGGGCGAATCCAAGGCCCCCGGTGCGCGGCGAAATGACGGTTCGCGGGCGGCAGTCCAAGAATCCGGAAGAGGGCAAGGTAAACCGGGTCGGCCACTACTCGCCGGTCCCGTACCGCGGTTGTGCGGTGAAGATCACTCCTGAGGGTGAACTCTCTCCGTTTGCATGCGGCTTCCGGCAACCGAACGGATTGGGCATGAGTCCTGAGGGTGAGCTTTTCGCCGCGGATAACCAAGGCGACTGGGTGGGCACGTCGCCGCTGCATCACGTGACGGAAAGGGCCTTTCACGGGCACCCGGCATCATTGAACTGGCATCCGGACTTCGCCGGTCGAGACCCGGTTGAGATCCCGATCGCGGAACTGGATCGGAAGCGCAAGCGCCCGGCGATCCTGTTTCCCCAAAACGACATGGGTGGCTCGGTCGCCCACCCCGTGTTCGACGTGTCCGAGGGCGGGTTCGGTCCGTATGCGGGACAGCTCTTCGTTGCCGAGTGGACCTATCCCCGAATCCACCGCGTCGATCTCGAACTCGTTGGCGGCGAATACCAGGGAGCCGCCTTCCCGTTCGTCTACGAGAACGGCCTGCGCATGGCGAACAACCGCATGGCGTTCTCGACCGACGGACAGAGTCTCTACATCGCGCAGACTTCCCGGATCTGGGGCTCGATCGAGGGGCTGCAGAAGATCTCGTGGACCGGGCGCGTTCCCATGGACATTCTGTCGATGAAGCTGACGTCGAGGGGTTTCGAGCTGACGTTCACGAAGCCGGTCGATCCAGCGACCGCTGCACAACCGGCTGCCTATTCGATGACCTGTTACTACTACCGGTACCATGCGAAGTACGGCTCGCCGAAAAACGATGTGACCCCGGTAAAGATCGAGAAGGTTGAACTCTCTGCTGATGGCTCGCGCGCAGCCCTGACACTGGATGAACTCGTCCCGGGCCGGGTTTACGAACTGCGGCCGTCCGGCATCAAGGCGGCCGACGGCGAGCCCTTGGCGGCAACGATCGCTGCCTACACACTGAATCGGCTCAAGGAATAGGCGCGGTCGGCCGTCGTTGTTGCAAGACGGCGCATGCCCTAGAATGAAGTCTGTCCCTCGCGGGCACTCTCACCCTTTCCCTCAGATCGGGGCGTGGCGCAGCCTGGTAGCGCGCCTGCTTCGGGAGCAGGAGGTCCGGAGTTCAAATCTCCGCGCCCCGACCATCTCTCTTTTCGAGTCTTTCCGCGCTCCCGGCTGCGGATGCAACAACGGTGAGTCGGTTCTCGTTTTAGCACCGGGTTCCTTGTCCAAAGGCTTCACATCGCCGGCTGATTCGACGATTGCAGCGGTATCCCTCGGATGAAAGTGTTTGTCGATGACGTTCTTGCCGGGCCGGAATTCTCCTGGTAGTCCTCACTCGGAGGAACATTGCAACGTCATGCAATGAAATGGTGGGCGGTCCGAGACTCGAACTCGGGACCTCCTGCTTGTAAGGCAGGCGCTCTAACCAACTGAGCTAACCGCCCTGGGGAGTTACTTCCTTGATTCTAAAACACTTGTAGATTCCGTTCCAGCCGCGAACCGCCAAGACCGGTTCGATTCACAGCAAAACGGTATCAAGACCCCCGTTGCGTCCGGCCGGATTGCATCAGAACCCTGCTCCTCACCAGCCTGACGGTTGAGGCTCCGCAGCGCTTCCCGTTTCATCGCCGGATCTTCTTGCCGTACGCCTTGTAGCCGCATTGGTTTCCGGAGCCGTCTCCAAGTGAACGCCTACGGCGAAAGCGGTGGCCCCAGGAGCAACGCCGCCGGACGCGAGGTAGGCCTCCCCAACCTCACCCTACGGCAACTTCCGCCAAAGTTTTCCTGTAGTCGGCGAGAAACTGCTCCAGGCCGATGTCGGTAAGCGGGTGCTTGAAGAGTTGGTGGAATATCTTGGCAGGCATCGTGGCGATGTGAGACCCGGCCAAGGCGACGTCTTTGACGTGCATCGGTCCGCGAACCGACGCTGCCAGAACCTGCGTGGGGAAGTCGTAGTTCTCGTAGATCGTGACGATCTCGCGGATGAGTTCGGTGCCTTCCGACGCAATGTCGTCCAGACGGCCCATGAACGGGCTGACGATATAGGCGCCGGCTTTCGCGGCCAGTAACGCCTGCGCCGCACTGAAGCAAAGCGTCACGTTGACCCGGATCCCTCGCGTCGAGAGCACCTTGGTCGCTTTGATGCCCTCCGGGATCAGCGGGCACTTGACGACGACGTTGGGGTGGATCGCCGCCAGCTCTTGGCCCTCTCGAATCATCTCTTCCGCTTCGGTCGAAACCACCTCGGCGCTGATATCACCGTCCACGATTTCACAGATGGTGCGAATTTGCTCCACGTTCGAGCGGCCCTCTTTGGCGATAAGCGACGGGTTCGTCGTAACGCCGTCCAAGATGCCGAGCGCGGCCGCGGCCCGCAATTCGTCAAGGTTGGCCGTATCCAGAAAGATTTTCATGGGAATTCTCTAGCAAACGGCTCCGAAGGTCTGCCGCTGTCTTGATGACGGATCGGTGAGCTTACAGCCATCTCATCATACCAACCGGATTCCCGGGATGATCTTATCGGCGCAATGTGAGAAGTTCCCCTGGTGAGCCAAGCAGAACGCTCGCCTTCGGCTCGAGGGACTGAAGCCCTTCAGTCTTGTCTTGCCGCCCCGGCCTGCCTAGCATGACGACAGGGAGGCTAGAGATGACTTCCCGTCGGCGCGGTGCTCGCTGTGGTGGCTGCCGCCCCCCCGCTCCGCGGGCTTCCTGGCCCCCGCGAAGAAAAAAGCGGAGAAAAAATCGAGGAGGTGATATCACGCCCATGCGTCTGCGACGAAGGCTGCGTCGGCAACCCCGGCCGGCACGCCCTCTCGCCGCAAGCCCGGCGAGACCGTCAAGGCCCTCCCCGGCCGACCCGGCCGGGCCGGCTGCGGTCTACCCAAGGCTGCTGTGCCCGAGGCGCTTTCGTCCTGTCGAATGGAGCTGCCCATGATGCGTGGGCGCTGTGGGCGGACGACCTTAGCCTGCATGTCTCACCACGTGGCGAGGTGAAGTGCGTGAGAGGGCTGCCAGGACGAGGCGAGAGCCGCTTGGCGCGCGCAGGTGTACTTGACCCGTACATCGAGCACGGCAAGCCAGTGCAACGAAGTCATCGCGGTCTTATTGCGTGCTTCCCCCGTCAGATGGTGTGAAATGCAGGTTAGGCCCAGGCGCAGGGAGGGCGCGTCTTGGTCGCAAATCAGGTGTCGGAATGGCCGTTCTGTGCGCCGTTGGTGCGAAAGGGTCGCACAACCAAGAACCGCCGCCCGGACCGCAGCGCCCGCCGCCCAGTCACTGCTTCCCTGGCCACGGTTGCTCGGCATTCTCTTTCCCCTGAGCAAGTGTTCAAGCGCCGTTAGCTGGGAAATCCCGGAAAAATGCGTAGAATCCCGTGTCTGCGGGCGGCCGCACGAAGTGCACCCTTCGCCGCCAAATGAACCCATGCTGAGAGAGGGGAACGTTCTCGATTGCACAAACAGGGGAACTTTCTATATTGCGTTGACACTCCCGGGGTGATCTCTGGCTCTTTGAGCGGCTTGCGATCGTTGAAGATGCGTGTAAGGGCGACGGGAGGCATTGCTTGGACGCGGAGCTGCCTCCGATCCCGGCTCCGCTCGCGGGGCTGGTGCGACTCGCTGGCAATTTTGTTCTCGGAAGCGGGCGGGGCGAAACGTCTGAGACTCGATCGACAGGCCGTCCCCGCTTTGCTTGTGGACTCTGCCCTCCGAGCTCGCATTCCATCCAGCGGTTGCGGGTCGAGTTCGAGGTCCGTTAGCATCCATCCAACCGACGGGGGTCTGCGCAGTGGAAACGGAGCGACTCCCGAATGGCTTTTCGGGCGAAAATCGGAGCAGCAATAGCGACGATTTCCGGACCGGGACGACAGGAGAAGCCGGGACACCGCCTGACACCAGAGAAAAGGGAGAATGATTCGATGACCGCTCACCGCCAGACGCTGCTTGCGAAGCTGGCGCCGAAGTTCGGCACGAAGACCGAAGACCTCGTCGTCGAAGCTCTCGGACACATCCTGTTGGAGTCCGAGGCGGCGCGGCGCACCCTGTCGAACGTGATTGCGGGCGGCGGGGCGAACGTGGGCGAGATCGCCCAGATCCGCATCCAGGCAACCGGGGAAGAAGACGAGCGGCCGGATCTCGCCGGCTTTGATCGGGATGGCCGGGAACGCGTGCTGATCGAGGCGAAGTTCTGGGCCGGACTCACCGGAAATCAGCCGGTAACGTACCTCGAACGGCTACCGTCGGACATGCCGTCGGCGCTGCTGTTCGTCGCGCCGGCGGCGCGGGTCGAGATCCTCTGGAACGAGCTGCAGCGTTCAGTGGCGAAGTCGCAGTCGGGGATCATGCTGGATCGAGGTTCCGAGGCGAATGAGCTTCGGAGCGCCAACGCCGGCGGCAGCCGGTACCTGCTGTTGACCAGTTGGCAGGCCCTGCTCGGCAGCATGGCTACACAGGCTGCCGCCGCCTCGGACTCGCATACGGAGAAGAACATCGAACAGTTGCGAGGGCTCGCTACACAACAGGACGAAGATGCCTTCCTGCCGCTGAGACGGGAGGAACTCGGCCCGGATTTCCCCCGGCGCATGCTCCGCCTGCACCGTCTCATCGACGACGCCACGCAACGTGCGATCAAAGATGGGTTCGCCAATGTGGAGAGCCTCAATGTCACACCGCGACGGTGGGGCTATGGACGATACGTGAGGCTTGCCGACACAGTAGAGCCCTGGTTTGGAATCAGTTTCGACGATTGGGCCTTGCATAGGGAAACTCCGCTGTGGCTCTGGTTTCAGAAAAAATACACGCAGCGGAAGGCGCTTCGAGCGCTCGAACCGCTCCGCCAAAGAGACCCTTCCGAACTCTTCGGCCACCCGGAAAATCCGACCGTTCCCGTAGAGCTACCGGTCGGCGTCGAGTACGAAGCGGTGCTTGACGCCGTGGTCGAGCGACTCAAGGAGGTTGCGGACCTGATTCGGGCTGCCGACAGTTCCTGATAATGGACGACGAAGCAGGGCCCGCGAGCTTATGGAGACGGTGCGGAGCAACGTGACCATCGACTGGACCTTGCACCAGAAAGTCTGCGCCCGATCTCCCGCCGTCTGGCGAAGCGCACTTTGCGCAAGCATGGTCACCCGCCCGAAAACAGGAGATTGCAGGTTCAAACGGCAGGCCGTCCCCGAGTTGCTTGCGGACTCTGCCCATGGTGCGGGACGAACCGGGCAACTTGGTTGCGGTCGGAGGCTAGTATTCTTCACAATGCTAACGCGCCGCTGTGAACCAAGGCGGCATGAGCAGCCCCGCAAGACGCAGGCCCTCGTCCAAGACAGCCCATGACCCCTTCATCTGACCTGCGATCATCTCGCCGTCAATTCCTGGGCTGCGCCGCTACGCTCGCTGCGGCGGGACGGCTCACGCCCGCTTGGGGGCGGGGCGCCAAAAGACCGAACGTTCTGTGGATCAGTTGCGAAGACATCAGCCCGGACTTGGGCTGCTACTGCGACTCCTACGCCACGAGCCCCAACATCGATACGTTGGCGGCCGAGGGCGCTCGCTACTCATGTTGCTTCTCGGTCTCGGGCGTCTGCGCGCCGAGCCGCTCGGCGATCATCACCGGCATGTATCCGACGACGATCGGCACCATGCACATGCGGTCTCGAGCCGTGCCACCGCCGGAGGTCAAGTGCTTCCCGGAATATCTCCGTGCCGCCGGATACTACTGCACGAACAACTCGAAGACCGACTACCAGTTCGAGCCGCCGTTTACCGCATGGGACGAATCGAGCAGAAAAGCCCATTGGCGGAAGCGCGCGAAAGATCAGCCGTTCTTCGCCGTCTTCAACCTCACCGTTTCTCACGAAAGCTCGATCCGTATGCCCGATAGACGTCGGGAACGGGGCGGAGATCGTGTCCCGCCCGAGATGCGCCACGATCCGGACAAAGCCGAGCTGCCGCCCTATTATCCCGACACTCCCGTCGTCCGCAATGACTGGGCAACGTACCACGACAACATCACCGCCATGGACATGCAGGTGGCCGATATCCTCCGGCAGCTTGAAGACGATGGCTTGACGGATGACACGATCGTCTTCTTTTGGGGCGATCATGGACGGGGATTGCCCCGAGCCAAACGCTGGATCTACGACTCGGGGATCCACGTGCCGCTGGTGATTCGATGGCCGGGCGTGCTCGAACCGGGGTCTACGGTCCACGATCTCGTGAGCTTCATCGATTTCGGCCCGACGGTGCTGTCTCTGGCCGGCGTTGCTGTGCCTTCACATATGCAGGGCCGGCCGTTTTTGGGCGGGCAGATGGCTCCGGCGCGCGAGTACATCTATGCCGCCCGCGATCGTATGGACGAGGCCTACGACCTGATCCGGGCCGTGCGCGACAAGCGCTACAAGTACCTCCGCAACTACATGCCCGAGGTCACCTACGCCCAGCACATCAATTACATGGACGAGATGCCGACGATGAAGGAGTGGCGGCGTCTGCACGCCGAGGGCAAGCTCGAAGGTCCGCGGAAGATCTTCTTCAGCGAGACAAAGCCGGTGGAGGAGCTGTATGACACTGCGTCCGATCCGCACGAGGTGAACAACTTGGCCGACTCACCCGAGCACCGGGATGTGCTCTTGCGGCTTCGGGCCGAGCATGAGCGTTGGCGCAAGAGGACGAAGGACCTCGGGCTGATCCCCGAACCCGAACTGATGGAGCAGATGCGCCCCGGCGGCAAGTACGAGACGACGGCGAACCCAGAAATCACCCGGGATGGCTCAACGGTCAAGATCCGTTGCGCCACCGAGGGCGCCTCCATCGGCTACACCACTGAATCAGGCGATGGAGCCCACTGGCTGCTTTACAGCAGCAAGTTGAACCTCGAACGCGGAACCGTTCTCAGGGCCAAAGCCATCCGCATCGGCTTCAACGAAAGCCCCGAGGCGAAGGTGGTAGTACGGTAGGGTCAACCCCAATGGTTAGAAGCGGGATTCCAGGCGTTGCGGAAGCGCCGTTCTTGAAACGATGCGGCTGCTTGAGCAAGGCCGCAATCAGGCGTGACCCGCCTCCGGTGTTAGAATGAGCACTCTTATGATCCGCTTGTTGGCCCTTCTGGTCATAGCCGCTGTGGCTCCGCTCGCCGCCGCCGACTTGCCGGCCGGCGAAACGCCGCCGGGCAAGGTGGTGCTGGTCCCGCAGCCCCATCATGACGACCATTCGACGGATTACGGGATGGCGGGGCTGATCGCGCGCCTTGTCGACGAAGGTTTTCGCGCGATCTACATTCGAGCCAGCAACGACGAGAAAGACGGTCGCCACGGCTATCCGCGCAACGACATGATCAACGAGCGGGAGACCGAAGAGGCGATCGCGGTCCTCGGCATGGAGAAGGTGATCAGCCTCAACTGGCGCAACAACTTCGAGTCGGGATATGCGCTCAACGACCTGCGCGAGCAGTTGATCTTTCTGATTCGCAAGTACAAGCCTGATGTGATCCTCGGCCACAACGCCTGGGAGCACTATCAAAAGAACGCCGGGCACCGAAACGTGGGTTGGATGCTGGAGGAGGCCATCTTGTTGGCGGGGTTGCGCAACGTGCACCCTGAGCATTTCGAGATGGGCGTCGAGCCCCACGCCGCCACCTATTTCTACGGGAAAGCGCGTCTGACCTGGGGGCTGGGTCATAGGCCGAATATCGTGATGGAGTTCAACGCTGACCAGCACAAGCGCAAGGAGATCGCGTTTCAGCTTCACCGCAACGTCCGCGCCAAGCCGGCGGGAGCACGGTCTCTGCGGAGGCAGCTTGCCCGGATGAATATGTACGTCTCGGAGTTCGAGAATCTCGATGATCAGGAGATCGCGGTCCTTACGGCGAACTGGTCCATGGAGCACATTTCACGGCTTCATGGATCGCACGCCGGAGTCGAGTTCGGTGAGGAGTACTACTTCATGGATGAGTTCTATGAACTGCCGGGACTGAAAGGCTTTTTGGAGGGGAACGTCGAAACCCGGTAGAGTTCCGAGGGCGTGCTACAATTGGCGTCCGCGATCGTTCTGACTGACTCTCATGAACCGTTTCACTCTCGCAATCGTTCTATCAGGCTTATGTGGTGCCGTGTTGGCCGCCGACCTGCCGCTTGTTGATCCGCCTCCGGGCAAAGTCTTGCTGGTAGCGCAGCCTCATCACGACGATCACACCACGGACTACGGCCTTGCCGGTTTGATTCTGCGATTCATCGACGACGGCTACAAGGCCTACTATGTGCGCGGGACGAACGACGAGAAAGACGGCCGCCACGGCTTTCCGCGTAACGACATGATCAACCTCAAGGAAACCTATGATGCCCTTCGCATCCTGGGAATGGAGGATCATGTCGTCAACCTGAACTGGCGCAACAACTTCGAGACGCCGTATGCGCTCAATGACCAGCGTGAGCAGTTGATCTTCCTGGTTCGCAAGTACAAGCCGGATGCTGTTGCGGGACACAACGGCTGGGAGCATTACCAGAAGAACCCGGGTCACAGGAACCTGTCGTGGAATTACGAAGAGGCCTACTGGCTGGCGGGCTATCGCAACGTGCATCCTGAGCATTTCGAGATGGGCGTCGAGCCCCACCAAACGTATCACTACTTTGGCAAGGCCCGCCTCGACTGGGGGCGCGGCCACCGTCCGAACATGATCATGGAGATGACCGAGGCACAGGTCAAGGTCAAGGAAAAGGCCATCCATGCGCATCAGAACGTCTATGCGAACCCCGGCGGCGCACGCGCGACGAAAACCCGCTTGGCGAGGCAGGGGCTCTACTTGCCCGAGCTCGAGGACGTCGATGACGACACGACCGCCGGCAACATGATGATCGAATGGAACATGAACTGGATCTCGAGGCGCTGGGGCAAGGAGGCGAACGTCAAGTACGGCGAAGACTATTACTACATGGGCGAGTTCTACCACCTGCCGGGCCTGAAAAAGTTTCTCGACGAGAACGTGGAGGCCGAATGACCCGACGCATCCTGGCGTTTGTATCCCTCATATTCCTCGCCGCTCTGGCGCCGCTTACGGCTCAGATTGGCGAGACGAACAATACGGTCGTCGTCATCACCTCCGACGCGAGCAACTACGTGCTGCACGCCGGCGGTACGGTGGCGAAGATGGTCGAGGACGGCATGGAGGCCATCCTGATCCGCATCGGGAACGATGAGAAGGACTCCTGGGACCTGCCGCCGGAGGAGACCGCGCTTCGGACGAAGCAGGAAAGCGAGGCGGCTGCGAAGATCCTGGGGATCAACAAGGTCATTTCGCTCGGCTTCCGATCATCGGACTTCCGCGACGTGCCGTTCACGACGATGCGCGACAGATTGGCGTATTACATCCGGGTCCACAAGCCGCGCGTGCTTTTCATTCCGAACCCGCACACGCAGTACGACCGCAATCATGACCGCTACTACGGCGGACGTGCCGCGGAAGACGCCTGGCGTGCGGCGGCGTTCAAGAACTATCTGCCTGCCATGAAAGATGTCAACTTGGGCGCGCACGTGACTTCGGAGGTCTATTACTTCGCTCCACTGGTGGACCCTGCGCGGCGTGAGCCCGAGTCCACGGAGACCTTTGTGCCGCAGCCGAAGATGACCGATATCTCCGGCACGCTCGACAAGAAGATCAAAGCCGCCCAGGCGCTGAAGACCATCAATCACAGTGTCGCAATGAGGTTGAAACAACGGTTCGATTCCACCGGCCGGCGGCTGCGGATGCTCGACAGAGTGGACGAGGCGTCGATCAACAAGCTGGTCGAGGAGCGGGTTCGCGGTTTGGCGCGTCTTTCCGCCCAAGGCACTGACTTCCAAGCGGCCGAGGAGTTTCGCTACGCGGGCGTCGAGTTCCGGATTCCGGCGGCGTACCGCTAGCGCTTGGGCCGGACGCTCGTAAAAGAACGCCGCTTCCTGATGGCGTTTCTCACCCACTGGTGCTGTGAACCTCGCCGCGGAACATGAACAACGGCAGGCCCGCGGAGGTTTACGCCACGGCGGCATGCTTCTCGGCGTACTGGGTCAGCAAGTTGTAGGTTGGAGGCGCCCAAGGCGCGGCCTGTGTCAGCTGCACCGCTTGGTAGTGAAGCCGCTTGTTGGATCTCTCGCTGAACTACTGGACGGTAATCGTGTAGGGGGCGAGCCGCAGAACACCGCCCTCGAGCAGGGATGGCGAAATCGCGAAGCGCCTCGGGTTCAAGTTCGACGGCAGTCTGAGTGAATCGTTCCAGGCAAAGCTGTCGGCGTCGAACAGGGCCTCAATAAGTTGCTGGGGAGCAGGGTAGGGAACCAGCCGAAATTCTCCGTCCTGTAGCTCGGCGGCTTGCTGCGCCAGCTCGATGGCCCGATCGAACCCGCCGAGCTCGTCGACCAGCCCCTTTTCGTATGCCTGATTGCCGACCCAGACCCGCCCCTGCGCGACCTCGTCAATCTCGTCCCATGAGCGTTCCCGTGAGTCGGCCACCTTTTGCACGAAAGTCTTGTAGACCGCCTGGATTTCGTGGCGCAGCTTTGCTCGTTCTTCCCGTGTAAGGGGGCGGTAGTCGCTATCGATGGCCGCGAAACGACCCCGCGTGAGGATCTCTTTCTTGACGCCGATCTTGTCGTAAAGACCCCGTAAGTTCATCTTGCCGTAGATGACGCCGATCGAGCCGGTGAACGTGCCGGGGTAGGCCACCACTGGCGCTTGGGCCATCGAGATGTAGTAGCCCCCCGACGCCGCCACGTTCGACATCGATACCACCAGCGGCTTCTTCTCCCGCAACAGATTCACTTCTCTCCACATGCGGTCCGAAGCGAAAGCGTCTCCGCCCGGCGAGTTCACCCGTAGGATCACCGCCTTGACATCGTCATCCTCTCGCACCCCACGAAGGGTTTTCGCAAAGCTCTCGTCGCCCAGAATCCGTGCGTCAAGGAAGGGGTCCACTTCACTGCTGCCCGCCATGATGTCACCGACCGCGTAGACCACCGCGATCTGGTCGCCGCCTCCGAAGCCTGCGGGATTCTCCATAGACCGCCGGTAGTCCGAGAACGTAACTTCCCGCCACTCCTCTTGTTCCATCTTTTCCTTGAGGTAATCTCTGAACTGATCTTCGTACTTCAACCCGTCAATGAGTCCTGCCTCGACGGCGTCTGCAGAAAGAAACGGTCCCTCGTCCAGCAAAGCGCGGAACGCATCGTCGGACTTTTCCCGCGACCGCGCTACCGTTGCGATGAATCTCATATACAGGTCGTCCAGCACGGAATTGACGACCTCGCGATACTCGTCGGACATCGACGAGCGGGAGAGCGGCTCCGCGGCGCTCTTGTACTTGCCGATACGCTCCACCTCTGCTTCGATGCCCAGCTTCTCGAGTGTGTCGGCGTAGAAACTCACCTCGGCGCGCAGGCCCTTCATGTCGAGAATGGCTTCGGGGACCATGAATATTTCGTCGGCAGCGCTGGCAACGAAATAGTCGATCGTGCCGGCGTTGTTCAACAGGGCGACGACAGGCTTGCCCGACTTCTTGAAATTCTCAATGCCGTATCGGATTTCCTGAGCCTTCGCCCATCCCGTCCCGAGACCGCCGCCGTGCAACACCAGGGCGGAGATACGTTCGTCGTCCGCGGCTTCCTTGAGAGCGTTCCGGAGATCGAGGAGAGTCGGCGGAGGCCCGTAGCGAAGCCATTGAACGCTGAATTCACTCGCGGCGTGTTCGGGGATGTCGCCTCGTAGGCGCAACGTGAGAACGGAGTCCTTCTGAACGCCAGGCTGACCCGGGCTGAGCGTGGCGATAAGCACCACCACGAAGACCGCCATGAAGAACGTGAGCAGTATGCCTGTAAGGATGCCAAGAAGAAACTTGACCATAGGGGTCCGCCGATCGCCTTGAGAGAACTCGCCGCCGGATCACTGATGCGATCCGCGCGTCTTCAAGGTGGACTCATTATAAGTATTCGCCCGTCAGGAGCGGCTTGGCGGCCCTTATCGGGTCGGGGCCGCGGCTTCGATGGTGTTGCTGGGGCGACCATCGCTACATGGCAGAGCGATCTCTGACGTCGCCGAGAACGTGACGAAGGCACTCATCGGAGCTGTCGGAGCACGTGGGAGCCGACGGCTGATCCGGTCAAACCCCGGGCTCGACAAGAGCTGCAGCCGTCACCGCACCTTTACGATTCCGGCGGTTTCTTGATGATGCGGCCGAACTGATTGCCGATGGTGTCTCCATGACTCCAGGTGCCGGCGTATTGCCCGCGGTAGAAGAGTACACGCGCCGAGAACGTGCCGAGTCCGGGAATCGCCGTGTCGGTGAGGCTCACCACCGGCGTGTCACCGGCCCACTCGACTGTCACCGGTACAGGCACGGTCACATCGCGGCTGCCGTATTGAATGCGGGTGTTGATGGTCCAGAGGCTGCCGGCGATTTTGGTGACGCTGTTGATCTCGTAGCGCTCCGTGCGCAACGGTTCCGACTCGCGGCCGTTGATCGTGAAGGAGCCTTCGAGGACAGCCCCGGACAGTGATTCTTCGAATTCCTTCTCCAGTAACTCCTGCGAGGGCGCTTGGCCCGCGCACCCAAGTGACTGCAGAATCGCCAGAACACCAGCGGCGAGACAACCTGCCGGTCGAATCACGGCCTTCCTGAATACCATGGGAACCTCCAACGCCGCCGCACGCCGGCGCCATGAGGTGATTCTATCCGGTCTCTCTCACCGTGTGGGAAAAAAGACGGACTACTGCCGCGAAAGCGTCTGGCGCGTGGTCTGGCCGGTGGAAACTTCGATGTACTTTACGCGGCCCTTCGAGAATGTAAGCGCTTGACGTCCGTTCAGGACTTCCATCAGTGCTTCCCCAATCTCTTCGGGGACGCCCGGTTTGAGCAAACCTGACTCGGCGAGTTCGCCGGCGCTCTGGAAGCGGCCCCGCAGAAGCTTGATCACGTCATCCGTCTCGATCACGTAGCGGGCCGGTACTTTGTGTTCGCGCGCCAGCAGGTTCAGGAAGCACTTCAGTACGGAGACGGCCGGCGCCTCGTCGGCGTCTGGTTGCGTCTTGCGCGGCGGCGTCGGGCGTCTTTCCGGGGGCAGGTCTTTGCCGCGCTGGATGGCATCGAGAATCGCTTGGCCCTCTTTCTGGAGCAACCTGGCGCCGAACCCTCGGAAATGGGACAGGTCTTCAAGGTTCGCCGGCCGCGCCTTGGCGAGACTCAGGAGAACGCTGTCTTCGGCGACCCAGCGGCGGGGGATATCAGACCTTCGGACCTTGTTTTCCCTCCAGCGGACGAGCTCGCGGAGCACGGTGTACGTCACCGCGCCTGCGCTGCGGCCCGATGCGATGCGGGACGCGATCGCATCCGGGTCCGGCTCGTAACGGCGAGCGTCGCCGAAAGCGGCTGAAAGGGTCATGGCCCATTCGCGGCGGCCGGCCTTGTCGAGGTCGGCGAGAAGCAAGTCGGCGGCCCGCACCAGATGCTTCACGTCTCCGACGGCATACTCCGCCATCGCCGGTGGGAGAGGACGTTTCGTCCAATTGGTTCGGGTGTGGCCCTTGGGCAATTGGATGTCGAGCAACTTGCTCAACAGCGGTCCCAGACCGATTTGATCACCTGAACCCGTGAGTGACGCCGCGATGGCCGTATCGAGTACTGGTGTTGCCAGGATCCCGTAGGCGTGATGGATGCATTCTTGATCTTGCTCGGCCGCGTGGGCGGCTTTGAGGATCTTCGGGTCGGTCAACACGCCGAGCAGGGGTTTGAGATCTCCCGGCGAGAGGGCAAGTGGATCGATGAGCCAGGCGTTCTTGCGGTCGGCGAATTGGAGCAAGCCCAACCGGGGATAGAACGTTTTCTCTCGCAGAAACTCCGTATCGAAAGCGATGATCTCCTGCCGCGATAACGATTCCGCCACAGCCGCGACAGCGGCAGCGTCAGTGATCGGCACGGGCTTGCGCATGCCTGCCTGACGATTTGTTTCGGTTGGTGGCGACAAGAAAGAGAGAGGTGCCGGGGCGTTTGTGTGCAAAGACATCCCTATCGGGCTGACCACTATCGGGTCAGCGGCAAAAATCGATCGTCGAATGACAAGAAAACGGGTAGAAAACCCCGGCGGGAATACCTCTATCATACGCTATTGCCCGCTGGCGGGGCTGCTTTGGCTCCCACTCTCGGAGTCGCCTTGTCAACCGCCCGCGGATCTTGATGAACAGTTCCGACTCACGGTTCGCGATCTCCGGGCGCCATTCTTCTAGGTTGACGCCTTCAATCGGACACACCGGCTGGCAAGCACCGCAATCAATTCACATCGCTCGGGGTCGATGTGGGAATGCTCTGTCCCTTTGGTATCGGTATCGAGTGACTCCGAGAACCAGTGAATGCACTCCGTCGGACAGACGGGAGAGCAGCACCGATTCCCTTGCAAACATCAGACACGATGGCGTGCAGCATCAGATTCTTCTTTTCACCACTATTAACTTTACCCCTGCTAATCGAGCTTGTCAGGCAGTCAGAAAAGACTGCCATGAGCATCCGTACCGACCGCTGGCGATTAGTCAAGCCACAACACGGAGAGCTCGCTTTCATAGAAGCCATTGGAAAGATCAAACACCTTCTTACAGATCAAGACCTTGAGCTTCTCTCCCATCACAAGGTCGAAGGAGTTGATCGTCGAGGTCGAATCATCCTTAGACAGTCCCCGCAGCTCAGCCACTCTCTTAACGGCCGCACCAAAGCCGTCAACATCGTCTCACACGCCCTTGCCGACAACGATTGGGCAACCGGCATCACGCTCAAGTTTTCCGACCCCCCCGTTGTCCCTTCAAGCCCTTTCAAACTGCTCTATCTTCCCCCCGCCTTTGTAAACATGACATTGCCCCACAGCAAATCTTCACACAACGAGTTCACTCGCAGAAACGGCAACCTCTCGCTATCCATCCTCTCCCGCACGAAGATCGGCTTACCTTACGGCTCCATCGCCCGTCTCATCCTGCTCTATCTCACCACCGTTCGCGTTACCTCTAGAGAACGCCGCTTTCTTTTCAGCGATAGCTGGCGCGACTTCCTCAAAACGATGGACCTGAGCTGGGGTACAAGAAACTTTCGTGCAGCTCAAGACCAGCTCGAACGTCTTTGCTCATCCTCATTCACCGTTCTCCACAAAGTCAGGGACGACAAAGACTTCAAAGGCATGTTCATCACCGATCACTGGAAACGTTCCTCTGCTGGTATACAAATCTCTCTCAGCGAAAAGTTCTTTCTTCTCTCTGGCAATTCAGTTGTTCCCCTCGAAACCAAGATCATCCAGCAGCTCCGCAAATCTCCTCTCGCAATGGACCTATACTCCTGGCTCACCTATCGCACCACCAACGTCAAGCATCCGACGCTCATCAAGTGGAATAACCTGGAGGCGCAGTTCGGCTCTCACTACAAGCGCCGACGCGACTTCCGCTCGAAGTTTCACAGCTCGCTCGGCATCGTTCTCCAACAGAAGCCCGTTTCTCCCATCGTTGACCTGCTTCCAGAAGGTCTCCACATGAAACCAGGGAGCCTCGCCGACGTTGACTGGATTGAACGCCTCCAGCGAGCTGCCCACAAACGAAGCATCTAGCTCCCTTCCCAAACAGCTCCCTTCCCAAACCGCATTTTCCCCTTCCCCGAGTGGTGTACAACGGTCGCGCCCTTGGTGGTGTACAACGGTCGCGCCCTTGGTGGTGTACAACGGTCGCGCCCTTGGTGGTGTACAACGGTCGCGCCCTTGGTGGTGTACAACAGTCGCGCCCTTGGTGGTGTACAACGGTCGCTCTCAGTGGTGTACAACGGTCGCGTTTTCTGGTGTACAACGGTCGCGGCCCCCTATTTCATAAGGGAATTATACGTTTGACTTGACAAAATCGGGTTCGTCCTGTAGAATAAAAGTATGACAAAAGCTCCTGGAAAGAGCCATCGAAAAGGAATCAGTCTCGTCGATCTGTTCAACATGTTCCCCGACGAGACTTCTGCCCGCCAATGGTTTGAAGGCACCCGCTGGCCAAACGGGGAGCGCTACTGTCCGCACTGTGGGTCGATGGATCGTGTTCAACACGTACCGAATGAGAAACCGATGCCGTACCGCTGCGGCGACTGCCGTAAGTATTTCAGCGTGCGGACCGGAACGGTTATGGAGCGCAGCCATATCCCGCTGCACAAGTGGGTGATCGGTCTCTACCTGATGGCTACGAATCTCAAAGGCGTCTCGTCGATGAAACTTCACCGCGACCTCAAGATCAGGCAGTCGTCTGCTTGGTTTATGGCCCACCGTATCAGGAAGTCGTGGGAGCAGGGTTTCCAACTTTTCAATGGCCCGGTCGAGGTAGACGAGACCTATATCGGCGGCAAGGAGGCGAACAAGCACGCGTCGAAGAAACTGCGCGCCGGTCGTGGATCGGTCGGCAAGGCAGCGGTAGTTGGAGCAAAAGACCGGGCTACCAACAAAGTCGGTGCTGCGGTAGTCCAGAGTACGGATGGTGCAACGCTACGCCATTTCATAGGAGGCCGAGCCAAAATGGGTGCGACCGTCTACACGGACGGCAATCAAGCCTACTTGGGTATGTCTGGTATTCGCCACGAAGCGGCACAACATGGTGTAGGGGAGTACGTCAAAGGCATGGCCCACACCAACGGAATCGAATCGTTCTGGTCGATGTTGAAACGCGGCTTCTACGGAACGTACCACAAGATGAGCGTCAAACATCTACAACGCTACATCAACGAGTTCGCGGGCCGACACAACGTCCGCGACCTCGACACGATTCAGCAGATGGCGGCGCTGGCTCACGGAATGGGTGGGAAGCGTTTGACGTACCGTGCTCTTGTAGGGAGGTGAAGTGTGACTCAGGAAAACAAACTGGTATTCGACTTGGGCGATATTTCCGGTACCCGGCTGGTTTGCCAGCACAAAGGATGCTCTGGCGAGATCATACGCCCTGTGAAGACAGAGAGTGAACTTTCCAGAACGTGCCCTTGCTGCGGTGAAATATGGAATTCTAAAGTGATATCCGAAGGAGACGTGCTCATGCGCTCCGCTCGACGTATCATGAGCTACACGGGTACTCCGGTACGGTTGCGATTGGAGATGAAGTTTCCGAATGAAGAAAAACCCTGAAACTAAGGGCCACAAATTAGCTCCGTCCCCCAAGAACGCCAAGCAACTGGCTCAGGCAATCTTCTCGGTGGCGGACAAGAAACTCCCTGCGGACAAGCGGCGGCTCACCAAGAGTCTGCTCAAGAGCGGAAAGACGGCCGACTAAGGAACTCCCGCCTACTCGATACTGTCGAGGAACCCGCTTAACGGAAGCACAGGAAAAACGGTCGTAAACGGCCCCGTCGGGTTCGCTCGCAGCCCCAGAACAAGAACGCCGGAATTCGCTCCTGTTGTTGCTTGCCCCGATATCTCAACAGACCAGGCCTCGCCAACGAGTTCTGGAAATGCGTCTGTCAGCATAAACGAAGTGTGCCCTAACGCATTCATAGGAATCGAAGTTGACATTAACAGACTGCCGTCGTGACGACGAAAGTTGAGAGAAACGGTGATTTTTGATTCAGCCGACGGGTTAACAATCGCCACGCCCGAAGCGTACCCGTTTCGGTGATCGAAGAACAGGGTATTCTTTTTCTGGAGGATATTGCCGAAGGGTACGGCCGCTTCCAACGCAATCACACCGGGAACGGAGTAACTGAATATGGTAGTATCACCAATCTCGTCGGTCGCCACATCGTCGGGGATCATAACCGCGAACCCCGTTGATACCGTAGCCGCTTGGCCCGTGGTTTTCGCTGTGAATACACCGTATGCGGGAATTGAGAATTCAAGTGATGACGTTTGCCCGAATTCCTCGAAGTCCATGGGGAGCAGGCGTCTACCGTCTTGCCAGAAGTACACGGTGCCCGTTTGTTCCTCACCGCCCAGGTTCACCAGCGCAATCGTCGTAGACCAGTTGGCCCCGTCTGCAACGTGTGAGGCTACGAAGTCTCCGGGAAAGACGATGAGTTCATTGCGTGTGTCCTCCGCAAGCGAGATTGCTACCGTCAGAATGGACGCAACAGCGCCCAGGAATGCTTTTTTCATGATCCCTCCTGTATCCGGCACACGGGTGCCGGGCTGTGCAAGCGCCACGTCGGTGAAACAAGGCGGGAGCCCTGCCTATTCGCCAAGGCTTCGGGGAGCTACCCTTCCACCTGCGTGTACTTCGACTCTTGTATTCAGCAGGCAGCCCGGCATACGGGCTCCACCGACTGATGCTTGCACTTTCAGAATAACACGGAAGGAGGGCGGTCTGTCAAGTCAAACGTATAACTCCCTTTCATAAGGTCTTCCTGTAGTTAATCCTGAAGGTCACGCCCGCGCGCCTAACCGATCTGTGGAAATGTGGAGAAGTACTCCACACGGCTGCGCCTTGCGGCGCTTGAGAGCGCCTCGATTCGATGCCAGTATTTGACAGGAGGTACTCATGCAATTCCTTCCCAAACACAAGACGGCAGCCGCACAAGCCTGTGCTCTTGCAGTGCTGTTCATTCTGAATGCCGAGCCGCTGGCTGCCACGACGCCGCCGGTGGTGACGCCGAGTACCGGCCCCTGGGTCGATGCGGTGACCACGCTGCAGGCCGCCTTCACCGGCACCATTGCTCGCGGCCTGAGCCTTATCGCCATCGTGATCAGCGGTTTGATGTTCGCCTTTGGCGAGGGCGGTTCAAAGCGTGCCCTGGCCGGTATCGTCTTCGGCCTCGGCATGACGCTCGGAGCCGCCAACTTCATCGACTGGCTCTTCTGAGGCGCCTGGCTCTTCATGACGGGTGTCTACGGTAAGCGATCCTGGCAAGCCTGCCGGTCCCTGGCCCGCCCGCTCACAGTCATGGGCTGTGAGCGGAGGGTCTTTATTCTGGCAGCGACCTTCGGAGCGGCCACCTTCAATGTCCTCAACTCCTTTCCGGCCGGCTTGCTGCTCTTCATCACAGGCTACGCCATCGGCTGGCTTGGAACCCGGCGCGATCCGCACATGCTGCAGGTCGCGCGATCATCAGCCAACGACAAGGTCCGTTATGACCCCGCGAAGCGGCCCGCGGCCGAGGCGGAAATTGAAATCATCCGTACCAACCCACGGACCTCATGACTCCCATCACCCAATCCTCACGACAGCGATACAAGCAAGCCGGCTCGCTGGCGGAAGAGCTGCCCTATTGGGGCTGGGTGGACAAGCGAACCTTGCTCACCCGTCCCGGAGGACTGGTCACGCTGGCGGAGCTTCACCCCTGCGGCATCGCCGGCAGTGCGCCGGAAGACCTCGATCATGTCCTCGCCTCATGGATGCGGCTGCTCGGCCAGCTCGATGAGGATATTCGATTCTCCCTGATCGTCACCCGCAGACCCGTTCACTCCGATGCGGTTGCCGCAATCGGCAACGAACGTCTGCCGGCCGCCATCTTCCAATCCCGGGCGGATGAGATCGTGCGGCGCTCCGGAGAGCTTCGCTTCTACGCCGCCTGGACGCTCGACTCGCGACTGCAGGAAGCACGGCAGAGAGGCGGAGTCGCCGCTTCCTGGCTGAAGCGGCTCACCAGCAACGGCAAGACCCAACGGCTCTACATGCAGGAATCGATCGCCCGCTCGTCGGAACGACTGCAGCGCATCGTCGATGCCAGCCGTGGCCTGGTCACCGACGTTAGCCCGAGTACGGTGCTGGAAGAGAAGGAAGCCACCGCCGTACTCGGCGACATGATCAACCGGCCCGGAACCGTGACGCCGGTTCATGAAGGCGGCGCCTTGCATTGGGCCTGGGGCCTTTCCCACCTGGAGGGACACCGCCGCCATCTTACGCTCGATGACGAACCCCTCGCCATCTACTCGCTTCTCGAACCGCCGCCGAAGGCGACCGCCAACATCCTGTGGGAGCTGCTCACACTTCGCGCGACCTGGACCTACGTATGGGAATGGCAAGGCTTGTCGATCGGCAAGGCGCGGGGAATCATCCGATCCGCTCAGAAGCACTTCTTTTCCTCGCGCTACTCGATGATGGCGCACGCCAGAGGAACCGAGGGAACCGATTCGGCCTTGGTCGATTCGGCAGCGGCGGCGGAATCGGCCGCGCTGGGCGATGCGCTGGTCGAGCTGCAGACCGACGGCATCCCCTGGGGCAAGCTGGCGGCTTCTCTGTCGATTCATGCCCCCGACTTGCAGCAGCTCGAAGAGCTCGATTCCTCCGTCGTAAAAATCTTCACCGGCCGCGACATGAAGATCCTGCGCGAAGGCTACGGCCAGCTCTCCACATGGTTCGCCCGGCTGCCCGGACAATCCGCCAGCCGCCAATTGCGCCGGATGCCCGTCTCGGCCGGAACCGCTCTTTGCTGCTCGGCCATCTTCTCGCCCGGCCGAGGCGAACCGCTTTCCGACCACTTGGAAGCGCCGGCGCTGGCAACGCTCGAAACCCGTTGCGGAACCCTCTACGACTACGACCTTTTCGCCGGCAGCGACGTAGGCCACTCACTCGTACTCGGCAGCACCGGAGCCGGCAAGAGCTTCCTGCTCAACTTCCTGTTGGTTCACGCGCTGCGCTACAACCCGCGCGTCTGCATCCTCGACCTGGGCGGAAGCTACCGCAACCTCACGGCCATGCTCGGCGGAAGCTACCTGCGCCTCGACGGCGCCGGAGGCGGTACTCCGCTTCATCCGTTCACCCTTCCCAGCAGTGAACGGACCTACGAGTTTCTCACCGGCTGGATTACCCAACTGCTCGCGCTGGGAGGCTACTCGGCCAGCGGCGACGACACCACCGACATTCGCGCCCGCGTCGAGGACGTGTACGGCATCGCGGCGAACCAGCGACGCATGAGCTCACTGGTCGAAACCCTGCCGCCGAGAATGAAAGCCGCCATGACCCGCTGGATGGGCGCCGGGCAGTGGGAAAAAATCTTCGACATACCCGGCCAGGGCAAAGAGATCGACGGTTCCGACTGGCAGGTTGTCGATCTGACCGGAGCAAAGCAGTTTCCCGATCTGGCATCCGCCGCCCTGACCTATTGCTTGGAGCGCTTGAGGCTGGAGCTCGAGCGCCCCGAGGAAACCACCCGACTGAAGATTCTTGTCGTCGATGAGGCATGGCGCTTCCTCGCTGAACCCGCCACGGCGAACTATCTTGCCGAGGCCGCGCGGACCTGGCGCAAGCGCAACGCCGCGCTGATCCTCGCAACGCAGTCCGTCACCGACGTTGCCGGCGGAGCCGCCACCGGCGCATTGATCGAGTCGATCCCCAACCGCCTGTTTCTCTCGATCCGCGACCTTTCCTATGAAGCCGCCGCAAGACTGCAATTGTCGGAAGCCGAAACGTCGCTCATCCGCAGCTTGGTTCCCAAGCGCGAGGTCTACGCTCGCAATCCCAACGACCGCGAAGTGCTGACGCTGAACGTGGACAGGCGCAGCTACTGGATGTTCACTTCCAACCCCATCGAGGAAGAGAAGCGATCCGCCGCGATCCGGAAAGCAGGCAGTCTGCAGGCCGGCATCGACGAGCTGGCGCGAGGAAGCTGAACCCATGCCCTGGCGGATCGCAACCGGACTGAGCCTGATCTTTTGGGCGCTTGCGGTTTTCCTCATCGGAGATCGCCTCAAGTACCTGGAGCCCTATGCCGAGCTGCTCTTCGCTCAGTACACCGTGAGCCTGAGCCTCTACCTGATGACCGCCATCGTGACCCTCTACGCCTTCATCTACTGGCTCGCTCGACGCGCCGGCCTGGGCGACTTGGGAGGCAAGCTCAAGCTCATGGACAAGCGGCTCGCTGCCGGCGAATCCCATGATGACGAGCTCGCGCGGCGGCTTCAGCGCGAGCGCATGGGAGAGCTCGAATGAGCCTCCAATCCTGCCGCGTCTGCGGCTGTACGGATTGGAACCCTTGCACCGAACCGGACGGGTTTCCCTGTTGCTGGGTCGAGGATGACCTTTGCTCAGCTTGCGCCTTTTTTGCGCAAGGCGACAGGGTAATATTGCTCGAAGAAGTTGAGGACTTCAGCGGAAAGGAGGCCACTGTAACGGCCTCGGCACGAATCATGGGACCGTACTCGCTGCAGGAGCGCGAGGATCGATCAAACACAACAACTGGTGCTTCCTGAACCTCGACATGCGGGAACAACACTTTGCCGAGGAAAAGGAGAGTGATTCTTGCGAGGCCGTGAAGTAGAAACGCGCAGCGGGGCTCGCTCTCAGCGAGCGGGCCCCGTCCGTTTCAAGACCGTCCCCCGCGATCCCAGCTCGCAGAACGACCGCAACCGCACACCCGACCAACCCAAAGCGCGACAGCAGCCAGCTCGCTCCCGCCGTTCCAAAGACCGCACCCGCCGCCAGCGCCCTTCGCGCCGCAATCGCACCCGCGACCGCATCGACATGAATCAGCGCAAGCGCCAGGCGCTTGACGACGTAGCCACCTACCGCGTCGTCAGCGTGCGCGATCTGGTCGAGCAGCGCTTCGGCGGCAACGCCTTCTCCGGCCGCAAGGGTATCGACGCCCTCAAAGAGGACGGCCTTCTCCAGGAGCACACGGTTCGCGTCAAAAGCGGCAAGACCTTCCGTGTCCTTTTCGCCTCACAGAAAGGCCGCCGCAAGGCATGGGGCAACCGCAAGCACATCGAGCAGCGCTATTGGGACGGTCTTGCCAAGACTTCGGAAACCCGCCACGATGCCACCGTCTACCGCGCCGCCCGCCGCGAGATCGCCAAGCTGGAGAAAGCCGGCGCTTCCATCAAGCGCATCCAGCTCGACTACGAAATGAAAAGCCGCGTGTCGAAGATATCCGGGCAAGCACGAGCGAAAGACGGTAACGAGGCCGCCTTCCTCGCCAAAAACGAAGCCGCCCAGCAGATGCACCTGCCGGTTGATCGCGATGGAAGAATCCACTACCCCGACGCCCGCATCGAGTACGAGGACGATCAGGGCAGCCCCGGCCGCGTCGATGTGGAAGTCACCAGCGGCAACTATCGCAGTAAGGGCCTGCAAGCGAAGATCTCGGCCGGCTTCAAGATGTACGCCAACGGAAACAGCGCCAAGCAGCGCATTTCCTCGGCCCTCGGAATCAGAGAACCCAAAGGCGGCAAATCAGGCGGAGGCGGCGGGAACCGCGACGAGGAACTCTTCGAGCTATGACGTTTCCCCACCTCGACGGCCGCGCCGGCAAGCTGTCAGATTCGCTGGATCTGCCATCAGAACTGGCGGAATGGCTCGCCGTGGCTGCGCTCCATTCCGGATGCTTTCTCCGTTCTCAGCTTCAATTCTACGGCGGCTTCGACGAAGAAAACCGCGTGTCAACTTTTCGCATCATTCACAGATTGACAGATAAGAAACTCATCACCGAAACCTCCATCGAATCGCTTGGACTGCTCGCCCGCGTCACCAACAAGTCCATCTACCGCCTCATCGACGCCGACAACATCCGCCACCGCCGCCTGGCGAGCTGGCCCCTGATGTTCCGGCGCTTGCTCGCACTCGACTACGTTCTCGACCACCCGCAACTCCCCTGGCTGCCCACCGAACAAGAGAAAGTCGCCTGCTTCGATCAGCTTGGAATCGACCATGCGAATCTGCCGCGTCGAGTTTGGAACAACGCAACCGGACACACGGTGCGACTGTTCGCGAACAAGCACCCGATCGCCGTCGATCCCCGCGGCAAGCAAGCCCACTTCATCTACACCGACTCGGAAGAGAAGTCACCGCAGGGAGTACGTAGCTGGCGCAACGAACACGCGGCGCTGTGGTCCGATCTACACCGCCTCGGCTTTCAGCTCCATGTCGTTCATGCCAGCTTCAACTCTCGGCTCCAAGAGAGTGTGAGCCGAGTGTTTTCAAGCTGGATGAACGTACCCCAATCAACCAACAGCATCGCTGAGATCGATGCCGAGCTCACGCTCGTCCACCAGGCGATCGAATCCGACGACGATTCCGCCCTGCAGGTCTACGGCGGCTTCAACGGCGCGGTACGCGCCTCCGCTGCGCTCAAGAAACAGCTTCTCAAGCAAGCCTCCGCCATCACCTATTCCGCCACCTATTCCACCTGGCTTTCCGAACGGATCGCACAGGCCATCAGCAACCCGAACCCTTCCGGCTCGCACACCAACACCGCATGACCACGAAAGGCTTTCCCCTATTCAGATGACACCCTTGACACTGAAAGCAACCCTCTCACGCTACGCCGCGATCGCAGCCTTCTCCCTTCTGCTCGCGCCAGCTCTCACCGCTCAGAACAGCGGCCGTGGCTTCCTCAAAGGACAGGCCGGAGCTACGCTCGGCGGCGTCACGAACGGCTTGTCCGCCGGCGGCGGCTTTGGCGTCCGCCTCACTCCCTATCTTGATCTTTTCGCCGAGGCGGGTACGTTGCAGGACGTTCGCACGAAAGAACTGCAAAACGATCTCGATGCCCTTTCCACGCTCGCCGCCATGGAGTTCAGCGTGCCTCTCGATCTGAACAAGCGCATCCCCTGCCAGTACGGTTTCTTCGGCTCTCGCATCACGTTACCGATCCAAAGCATTTTCACACCGTTTTTCGAAATCGGCGGCGGCGCCGGCCGTCTCGATATCCAACCGCTAGGCTTCATCCCCAGCTTCGTTCTTACCCACATGGTCGAGCAGCGAATCAGCCCCTACCAAGATACGCATCCGTTGCTCGCGGCAGGAGGCGGCATCCACCTTGCCGCCACACGAAGATTTGGCATCGACATTGGCTATCGCTTCCTGCGTCTCTTCACCGATAAACCTGCCATCAGCACAAGCCAGGTCTACGCTGGCATCGTCTACCGCTTCTGAGGCCCGCCATGAAACCTACCGCGTTCATCGACGACATGTACCATCCCGACGATCTGGTTGCGCTGGTGCTGGTGTCCCGAGACGAAGAGACGAAAACCCAGCAGCGCATCTGGAATGCCAAGAAAGCCGCTTCCAAGGAGGTTCTGAAATGGCTCAAATACTCCAATACCCACGGCTACGACATCTACATCGGCATGAACCCCCTGCAGCCCGGATCGCGTACCCGCAGCAAGGAGGACATTCAGGAAGTCCGCCGCGTCTACCTCGACCTCGACGAGGACGGTCCATCGAAGCTCGAAGACGCTCTCCAGGACAGTTTCAGCGGCAAGCTGCCTTCCCCCTCCTACATCATCAACACTTCCCCGGACCGCTACCAGTTGATCTGGAATGTCAAGCCCGGTTCCTTCACGCCCCATGAAGCCGAATCTCTGATGCGCGGCCTCGCCACCAAGTACGGAGGCGATCGTTCCGTGACCGACGTTTCCCGCGTCCTCCGTCTGCCCGGATTCAAGCATCGCGGCAAGAATACCTGGATCACGATGAGCGCCACGTCCGCGAAGCTCAGCAGCAAACAGGATTGGCCGGCTGCTCTGTTAAAGGAGCCCGAACGTGCGACAAGCCTCCAATCCAAAAGCTCATCGCCACACCGCTCGGGCGGAGATACCTCGCCCTCGGGTCACGATTGGGGCTGGACCAAAGACCAGCTTCGCGAAGGCGTGGACCCCGCTGAGCTGGAAATCCGTCTCGCGGCAGCGCGTCCCGACAAGCGCGATCCCACCGACTACGCCAAGCGCACGGTCGCCCGAGCGCGGGAATCGCTGGCAATGGAACGATGAAACGCCTACTCTCGCCCTTCATCCTTGGCTTCGTCCTGTTGGCCGAAGGCTGGGCCTCCCTCGGAACCGAAATCCTGGCGCTGCGCCGCCTGACGCCGTGGGCCGGTTCCTCGGTTGACGTTACCTCGATCCTGCTGGCCGTCTACCTCGCCGCGCTCGCCGCTGGCTACCACCGTGGAGGCCGGCTCGCGCGGCTTGGCGATCCCCGCCCGCGCCTGGCGCGCCGCCTGGCTGCCGCCGCCCTCTGGTCGGCCTTCTGGCTGTCGGAACCCGGTGTACTGCTCGCCTTCTCGCTGCCGGCTGCGCCGCTTCTGCAAACCTTCGCATACTCGCTGATCGGGATCGCGCCGGTCGGCTGGTTGCTCGCGGAGTGTGTACTGCTGGCCCATGCCTGCGCTCCCCCTCGCGAAGCCTCGGAACGAGCGGGCGGAGTGTTCGCCCTTTCCACCGTGGGCAACGTCGCCGGCGCACTGGCGGCGACCTTCTTGCTGATGCCCACGCTGGGGCTGGCTGCGGCCGTTTTCTCCGTCACCGCCGCCCCGACCGTCGCCGCGCTGCTCGTCTCGCCTCGCAGCGTCTCGATTCACGCCCTGATCTTCGCCGCTTGCTGGCCGGCATTCGATCTATGGGTCGAAGCCACCACCTACGTTGCCCGCAACGCTTATGCCGACTACCGGATCGTCGAGATCGACGACGACGCCCGGGTGCTGGTCCTCAACAACCAGTCGGCTTCGCGGCATGATCCCCAGGGGAAGGGTTGGGACTACGCAGAACTTGTGGAACGTACTCTGTGCAGCGCCGGCGAACGTCAGGTGCTCGTTCTTGGCTCGGCCGGAATGACCATCGGCCAGGGCGCACCCTGTGAGCTGGAGCTCACCTTCGTTGACATTGACCCCGCGCAGGAACAGATCGCCTCACAGTTTCTCGGAGTCCCGATAGGTACAGCCGGAGAGTTCGCCGGCAAAGACGCCCGGGCATTCCTGCGCGGCGATCCGGGAGGCTGGCAAGCCATCGTTATCGATGTTTTCTCGAATCCCTACTCCGTTCCCGTGCACTTGCTGACGGCAGAGTTCTTCCGCTTGACGCGGTCGAAGCTCGCAGACGGCGGTTCTCTCTACGTCAATCACACCACCTACCCGGGCGAAGAGCTCTTCATCACAAGAGCGGAACGAACCTTGCGCAGCGTTTTCTCTACTTGCACCGTGCGAGCCACGCAGCTTCCCCCATCGATCGGTTGGCACGAGGAAGCATCCTTCGACCGCAACCTGCTCTTCCGCTGCCGGAAAAACCCCCTCGACGGCGACCGCGTAATCTACTCCGACAGCGTTTCAAAAGCCGACCTGGACCGCTCTCTACAGTTGCATCGAAGCCCGGATCATCGAACAATATCCAGAGAAAGGAGGCAGCACCCATGAGTAAGCGATTTGCCTATCAGGAGCACATCGGACCGGACGGCCTGCCCGTCTCGGTTCCCGTCATTCCCCCCGACGCCACGCCCGAAGATATCGAAGCGATCGTGGCCGAAGAGGGCGCGGCCGTCATGACCGACGAGCAACAGGCCGCTTTCGACAAACACGTCAGCGAGGGAGTCACCCGCGATGGCCGAATACGATAACGACCGCGATTCCATGCTTCACACCAGCGCGGCAGCCGGCGATCTGGAGCAGGTCGATCGCTTGCTCAAGGACGGTGCCGATCCCAACGAACTCGACGCCAATCATCGGACTCCGCTTCATGAGGCCGTCGATTCCCACTCGCTTGAAACGGTGAGCCGCTTGCTCGATGGCGGCGCGAATCCGAACCTTCAAGACGCCTATCTCGGACATACCGCGCTGCATCGCGCCGTGCATGTCCATTCGTCTCCCATCGCAGAGCGATTGCTCGAAGCAGGAGCTGACCCCAACCTTCGCAACGTTGACGGCGATACCCCCCTTCACGACGCCCTCAAAAACCCTGAAAGCGAGGACAAGCATCTCGCAACCGTCAATACCCTCATCACCCATGGAGCGAGGCTCGATCTTGCCGATAAACAATCAGGCCGCAAGCCCCTAAGCCTTGCCGTCGCCAGCAACAAGATCAAAACCGCCGAACGCTTGCTGGAAGAGCGTGTCCACCCGAACACTACCGACAAAGAAGGCAACACCACCTTGCACCTGGCGGCGGCACGTTCCTCGGCAGTAACACAGCAATTGCTGCTCGCCGGCGCGAGTCCGCACATCCACAACCCCAAAGGCCACACTCCCCTTCACGAAGCCGCTATGAACGGCAGAGCTGATGCCGCCGCACGCTTGCTCGATGCAGGAGCTGACCCCAACAGCCGTGAACGTCATGACAATACGCCCCTCCATCTATCCGCCTCTGCCAAATCACCCGAGACAGCAGAACGGCTGATCGAAGCCGGCGCGGACCCCAACGCGAAGAATGCCATCGGCTGGTCTCCGCTGCACTCCGCAGCCGTAGCCAACAACACGCAGACCATCGACCACTTGCTCAAAGCGGGAGCCGACATGCGCTCGCACGAGCCCGGAGGGGTAGGAACCCCCTTGGAGTTAGCGCAAACCTACAAATCAGCCGATGCCGTGGGACACCTGGCCCGCGCGGAAACCATCCGCGACTCGGTGGCGCGTACAATCGGCCGTCGCCTCTTTCAACACATCGCTAACCGCCAACCTCAGCACGCAGACGAAAAGGAAACACGCACCATCAGTTCCACCAACCCGCAACAGCACAGAAAGGAGAAAACCATGCCGCAAGAACACTGGAGCAACAGCAAGAGCGCAAAGCAATTCACCGAACAGGTTGCCACGCGAGTCGCCAGCCAGGTTGAGAAAGGCAACGCCCCCTTGCAAAAAGGATATGACAAGCCCAAGGGTGCAGACCTGCAGCCCTTCAATCCTGCAACCGGTAAGCGCTTCAAGGGCCTCAACTCGGTTCAACTCCGATCCGTTTCCCAAGAGAAAGGCTACAACGATCCGCGCTGGATGAGCTACCGCAGCGCGAACCGCATCGGAGCGAAAATCCGCAAAGGCGAGCGCGGCACCCGCGTCGAGTACCTGCGCTTCCCGCCGAAGTCCAAAACCCCCCAGGGGAAGGACTCCCCCGAGGCCGCCGGCGGCGACAAGCAGAAAGAGCAGCCCAAGATCAGCCATCACACCTATGTCGTGTTCAACGCCGAGCAGATCGAACGGATGCCGGCGCTGGAGAAGCAGCTCGCCAAGGAGCCGCAGCAGCACGAAATCTGTGAGCGCGCCGAGCGCATGATCCAGGACTCCGGTGTGAAGATCGAGAAGCCGCCGAACGGACAGGACTTCGCCAACTACGACAAGAGCCGCGACACCATCGTGATCCCCGAAATGGAGAAGTTCAAATCCCCCGAAGCCTACTACAGCCAGGCCGTCAAGGAAATGGCGGGACGCGCCGGCCACGAGCAGCAGAAGAACCGCCCCGAACCGCAGAGCAAGGCCCAGCAGTTAAGCGCGACTTCACGCCACGAAATGCGCCGTGAAATGGCCTGCCAGACCATCAGTTCCAAGCTGCATCTTCCCAAGGAGCCCACCGGCGATCGCCATCAGAAACAATGGGCGGAAACCATCCGCAACAACCCCAGCGAGCTGCGCTACGCCGCCCGAGACGCCGACCGCATGGCCGACAAGGTTCTGCAGCACGACCGGCCGCAGCAGCGTTCGCAGACCGAACCCTCACGCGAGGCCGTCGCAGCTCCGCCAACCCCCGAGCGGATGCAGGAAACCCAACGAGCTCAGCAGCAGGAGCCGCAGCGCGAAATGTCCGCCGCCATGAGCCGCTGACCCTCGTTCGAGGTTTCCTATGTCGCTACGCAAATGGACCGCCACCGATAGCGCCCGAAAGTTTGCCCGGGAGGTGGCAGATCGTCTCACCAACCAGATCGCTGATGACCAAGCGCCCTGGCAGAAAGGGTGGGACAAGCCCACCGGAGCCGATCTGCCGCCTTTCAACCCTGCAACCGACAAACGCTACCACGGCCTCAATGAAATCCAACTTCGATCCGTAGCCGTAGAGAAAGGCTACAACGATCCGCGCTGGATGACCGATCACGACGCAATGAAGAGCCAAGCGAAAGTCCGCGCCGGCGAGAAAGGCACCACCGTCGAGTTTCATCGTCATGACACTCACCGTGGCGCCACGCACCACACCCACACCGTCTACAACGCCGAACAAATCGAAGGTCTACCGCCGTTAGAGAAGCACTTACCAAAGGAGCCCCAAGAATGGGAAACCTGCGAGCGAACCGAACGGTTGCTGCGCAACTCCGGCGCTCAGATCGAGACGCACAACAAGTGCTACTCCATCTACGAAGACAAGCGCGACACTATCGTGTTGCCGAATGAAGAGAAGTTTCAATCCCCAAGGCACTACTACTCTCAGGCCATACAGGAATTGAGCTCCTGGACCGGCCACGAGCAGCGCCTGAACCGTGAAAGCCACAAAGACTTCTACATTTCAGTTGAGGAGCAGGCAAGAGAAAGTATGCGGATTCAAATGGCCTGCATGACCGTCAGCTCGGAACTGCGGCTTCCCAAGAATCCGCCTCGTGACTTGAGCCGTCAGTCCTGGGGTGAAGCGATTAGCCACAATCCCGACGAGCTGCGCAGCGCGGCCAGCGATGCTGACCGCATCAGCAAGTACCTTCTCCAATACGACCGTCAGCCCGACCGCAAGCTGAGCGTCGATCAGATTCCCCGCGAAGCGAGAGGTGTGGACAACCTTCCCGAGCGAAAACCCCCCGATCAGATTCCCCGCGAAGCTCGCGTTCCGGACATGAGTCGCTAGCTTCTTTCGAGCTTTCTCATGCCGCTTCGCAAGTGGACACAAACCGACAGCACACACCAGTTTGCGCATCAGGTGGCAGATCGGCTCTCCTGCCATATCGCCGGGAATCGTGCTCCCTGGCAGAAATGCTGGGATAACCCCCCCGGAGCCGATCTTCCACCTTTCAACCCGCGCAGCCGCGAGCGCTTCCGTGGGCTCAATGCAATTCAACTTCGTTCCGCGGCCGAACAGAAAGGTTATAACGATCCTCGCTGGATGAGCTACCGCGCCGCTGAATGCATGAGCGGCCAGGTCCACGCCGGTGAGAAAGGCACTACCGTCGAATACCTTGCCTACTCCACTCCACCCGATCCCAACGTCAAATTATCGAAGCTCAGCGGTCTTGACGTTTCCCACAAAACCTACACCGTGTTCAACGCCGAGCAGATCAACGTCCTGCCGCCGCTGGAGAATCACTTGCCGCGAAAGCCCCAAGAGTGGGAAACCTGCGAGCGAGCCGAACGGTTGCTGCGCAACTCCGGAGCTCAGATCGAAACGCACAACAAGTGCTTCTCCATCTACGAGAACAAACGCGACACCATCGTGATGCCGAATGTTGAGAGCTTTCGATCCCCTCGACACTACTACTCTCAGGCCGTGCAGGAATTGAGCTCCTGGACCGGCAACAAGCAACGCCTCGACCGCCAGTGCTATCACGAAAGACATGTCTGTCTTGAAGAGAACGCAAGAGAAACAATGCGCGTTCACATCGCCTGCATGACCGTGAACTCGGAAGTTCGCCTTCCCTATAGCACGATGGGCACCTCTTTCCATAAAGCCTGGAGGCAGGCGATCACCCGCAATCCCGACGAGCTGCGCAGCGCGGCCAGCGATGCTGACCGCATCAGCAAGTACCTTCTCCAATACGACCGCCAGCCCGACCGCAATCTGAGCGTCGATCAGATTCCCCGCGAAGCTCGCGTTCCAGACATGAGCCGCTAGCTTCTTTCGAGCTTTCTCATGCCGCAGAAGAAGTGGACCGCCACGAAGAGCGCCCGGCATTTTGCCGAGCGAGCAGCCGAGCGGCTCATCAAGCAGATTGTTGTAGGTAGAGCTCCTTGGCAGAAGGGATGGGACAAACCGGCCGCCGCCGACCTGCAGCCCTTTAATCCGCAGGCTCATCATCAGTTCAAAGACCTCAATGCGATCGTGCTGCGATCCGTTTCCGAGGTGCGAGGCTATTCCGATCCCCGCTGGCTCAATATCTACTCCGCCAACCAGCTCGGAGCGCGAGTTCGCAAGGGCGAGCGTGGGACGAAGATTGAGTTTCTACGCCATGTCCACTACGGCAAGAGCAACAAAGAAGGGCGATGGCCGGAAGTCACTCATCACACCTACACCGTCTTCAACGCCAAGCAGATCGAGAATATGCCACCGCTTGAGCAGCACTTGCCCAGGGAGCCACAGCAGTGGGAGGCCTGCGAACGCGCCGAGCGCTTGCTGCAGAATTCGGGAGCTCACTTCGAGAGGAGTAACGCAGCCTGGTCGTGCTACGCGATGAATCGTGACCGGATCGTGATGCCGGATCAAGAACAATTTCGATCCCCCGAAGCCTACTACGGAGCGGCCATGTACGAAATGAGCCGCTGGACCGGCCACGAAAGCCGGCTGAACCGCAACACGTTGATTGAGCAGTCTACCGGAATCGAGGGGCAGGCCAAAGAAGAACTGCGGGTGCACTTAACGTGCCTGACCGTAAGCGGTGAATTGCGGCTTCCCAAAGAGCCCGCAGGGCCGCGGTACAAGCAATCCTGGATCGAAGCGATCAGTAACAACCCGAACGAGCTTCGCAGCGCGGCCCGTGACTCAGACCGAATGGCTCACTTTCTTCTGCAGTACGACCGCCAGCCGGAGCGCGGGCAGAACGTCGAGCAGATTCCCCGCGTAGCGCGCGGTGTGGACGACCTTCCCGAGCGGAAACACCCCGATCACAGCCTGAACGTCGATCAGATTCCCCGCGAAGCTCGCGGTCTGGACATGAGCCGCTAGAACCTCTTGACGGGTTCTCCGCTTTCCGCCAGGTAGGGATGAGCGGAAAGCTCCAAACCCTGACTTCGAGGAATCACTGAATCTGGAGGTTGATGACAACGATGACCAAAAGGAAGAGCGGCAGCAGCGCCCGGCAGTTCGCCGAGAAGGCTGCAGAGAAGATGATCGAGCAGCTCAAGAGAGGTGTCGCGCCCTGGCAGAAAGGATGGGATACGCCCGAAAGCTCAGAGCTCCCCCCGTACAATCCCGTCACCAAAAACCGTTACCGGGGACTCAACTCATTCGTGCTGGCTTCGGAAGCCGGCGAGCGCGGATATGCAGATCCGCGCTGGACCACCTATCGCGGCGCGAAGAAGATCGGCGCGCAAGTCCGCAAGGGCGAGAAGGGTGTCGGCGTGGAGTATTGGAAATTTCCCACCAAGGAGCAGGAGGACAGGGTTCGCGCCACCGTCCAAGCCGGTCAGGAGCCCGACAAGCTCAAGATCATCCACCGCACCTACACGGTGTTCAATGCCGAGCAGATCGAAGGGATGCCTTCGCTGGATCAGGAACAGAAAAAGGTGAGCTCATGGGAAGCGTGCGAACGAGCGGAAACCTTGCTGCAGGCTTCGGGAGCGAACATCGAACACCGTGGCGGCAACCGCGCCTTCTACCGTCCCTCACAGGACTTGATCGTGCTGCCGAAGCAGGAGCAGTTTCACTCACCTGAAGCCTATTACTCGACGGCGCTGCATGAGCTCGGCCACTGGACCGGACACGAAAGCCGGCTCGATCGAGCGGAGCTGATGAAAGGCGGCTTCGGCTCTCCGGAGTACGCCAAGGAAGAGCTGCGGGCGGAAATGACTTCCGTGACCGTCAACGGCATGTTGCGGCTTCCGCACGATCCCAACTCTCACGCATCCTATGTCGGCCACTGGATCAAAGCCCTTGAGGACAACCCCAACGAGCTGCGCTATGCAGCCCGCGACGCCGGCAAAATGTCGGATTACATCCTTCAGTTCGACCGCTATGAGGAGCGCCAGGCCAAAGAAAAGCCCCGCGAAGCGGGCCTTTCCTCATCGGTTTCCGGGCAACAGCTTGAACCCACCCAGCAGCCTCAGCAGCAACCGGAACGCGGGCCGGCTGAGGCCCTGAGTCGCTAAGTTTTTTTGTTACGTTGAAAAACCTTAACGTAACAGTCCAACGTAACAGCACGGCTTTTCGCAACTTGCAGTTTCTCAAGCAGTTAAGCCAGTTTCACTCACCCCACCTGTGCGATGCCAGGCGGGTTTCGTGTGCGTGTAGCGACCCCCCCCTTTTGCCACTCCGTATGGCACGGGCCTCTTCCCTGCGGGCCGAGGTTCGGGGGGTCGCTACACGCTTCATCGATCCCTGCGGGAAGGCAGAAGCGCTTTGCGCTGAAAAATCGCCACTCGCGAAGCTATCCCGCTCGCTGCGCTGAAACCCTGGCAACACCCCACTGAACGCAACCCTATCGCGTTCATATTTCAGCGTTTTTCAGCTTTTCGCCTCAGCGCGATTCAGTGCACATAGCTCGAATCCCACTGAATACACCCCTTTTCAGCCGGATTCTGCCCCGCGCTGCAGGGTTCTCCGCTTTCCGCCAGGTACGGGTGAGCGGAAAGCTCCAAACCCACACCGGCAGGAGGACTTCAATGGCACTTTCGGACTACCGCTTTCGCAAAGATGGACGGCCGAGGATCATCCATTTCTCCGGAGGCCGCACGTCAGCCTATCTCCTATTTCACACCATCGAAGCCTACGGCGGCTCTCTCCCCAAGCATGTCCGCGTCGCCTATTGCAACACCGGCAAGGAACGCGAGGAAACTCTCAGCTTCATCCAGCGTTGCTCGGATGAGTGGAACGTCGAAGTCACCTGGCTGGAGTACGACTACCGGCCCGACGCCCAGGGCGGCAAGCACGACCCCAAGCACGTGCATCGCGTCGTGAACTTCATACAGGCTTCCCGCAACGGCGAGCCGTTCGAAGCCATGATCCGAGCCAGCTCCATTCTTCCCAACGTCGCTCTTCGCAAATGCACCAGCGAGTTGAAGGTCCGGACCTCGGAACGCTGGGCGCGGCGGGCGCTGGGTTGGAAGAAGCACCTCGACGTTTTGGGCATCCGTTACGACGAGCCCCGGCGCTGGCGCAAGGCGCTGATGGAAGAGTGCCGGACCGAGTACCCCTTGGTTCACGCCAGGGTGATAAAGCGAATGGTCGATGAGTTTTGGGCGCAGAGCTCGTTCGATCTCGGCATCCCTTCCCGGCTCGGCAACTGCGACCTGTGCTTTCTCAAAGGCAAGCGCAACCTGATCCGCACCATTCGGCAGGAGCCCGAAAAAGCGCAGTGGTGGATCGAGCAGGAGCAACGCATTCTCAAGACTCACGGCCGCCGTCTGCGCGACAGCCAAATGGCGCAATTCTCCCAGCGCTACACCTACAGCGATCTTCTTGAGGAAGCACTCATCGCCGACCCCCAGCTTATACTGATCGACGACAACGGCGAAGGCGGAATCTCTTGCTTCTGCGGCGACTAGCTCGCCGCTTTCTCCACGTCGAATCGAGCCGCTACGCTTTGTCGATTCGCGTTCGCTTGGCATCCTAGATGCATGAAGTTCGCGCTTCCCTGGATCGCCGGTTTCCTTTGTTCCCTCTCTCGCTGGCGCTGGGAACCGTTCCCCGGCCCCGGTGTGAACCCGTTCCTCGATCTGATCGAGCTGAACGATCCCCTTCTCTTCTACTCCATTGTGAGCTGGTACTATTTCGCGCCCTGGGCAGCCGCCGGCGTAGGCGGCGCGATGCTTCTCTCGATTTGGCAAATCTGGTTCGCCCGTCTCGGCAACAACAGCGGCGGCCGTGGCTCCCTGCCCCGCTGGCCGGCTTCCAAGAATGACAAGTCCATCTCGCTGGTTATCGGGGAAACCCATCATCCGACCAAGCCGCTCGAGTCGGACCAACCCGACTGGCTCGTACTCTCCGAGAAGGGCCTCTTCACCGGCCTTGCTGTCGTCGGAGCCGTGGGAACCGGCAAGACCTCCGCCTGTATGCAACCCTTCTCGGAGCAGCTCTTCTCCTGGCAGTCCGACGACACCCAGCGCAAGGCGGCCGGCCTCGTACTCGAAGTCAAAGGCGACTTCTGCTACGCGATCCGCGACGTGCTGGAGAAGCACGGCCGAGGCGACGACTACATCGAGATCGGCCTCAATAGCCACTGGCAATGGAACCCTCTCGATGCGCACTGGATGGATTCCTACTCGCTGGCGTACACCATCGCCTCGTTGATGAACCAACTCTTCGGCCGAGGCAAGGAACCCTTCTGGCAGCAGGCTTCCACCAATCTGATCCGCAACATCATCGAGCTGTTCCGCGTCACCACCGGCTGGATGACACTGAAGGATGTTTACAACTGTGCGATCGATCCCAAGCTGCTCGGCGACAAGATCGACGAGGCGCGCAAGGAGGCCGCGCCGCCCGAGGAAACGCACGCCCGCACCCTCGTCCCTCTTTGGGCCTTCACCGCTCATGAAGAAAAGCTCAACAAGTGCGAATGGCGTAAGCATCCCAACAAAGAGCAATCAGCCGTACAGAGCGCCGAGCTGCTCCAGACTCTGACCGAGCTCGGCATCGATCATCGCTCGATCGATCCGCCCGCCATAAGGAAATCTCCCCGTCTAGAGCGCATCGAGGCCGTCGAGCGCTGGTATCACCACGACTGGATGAAGATCGATCTGAAGCTGCGAACCTCCATCGTCGAAGGAATCTCCGTTTTCCTGGGTCTGTTCGACACTCCGGAGGTTGCGCGTATGTTCTGCCCGCCCAAGCCCGAACATGAACCGCAAACCCTGTCCGGTCCCAACGGAACCCCTGCAGGCGCGACTCAAATCGCCACGCTGCAGCTCCTACCCTCGCTTGAATCTCTCATCGAGGAAGGCAAGGTGATCTGCCTCAACATGCCCGTTTCCAGCAACGCCGCCCTCGCGCGAGCGATCGGCGTGATGCTCAAGCAGAGCTGGCTGGGCGCACTGTTACAGCGTCCTTCCGATATGCGCAAGATGCCCGACAGGTACTTCCGGCCGGCCGTGTTCCTGTGCGACGAGTACCAGTCGTTCGCCACCGTAGGCGAAGCCGATCCCAGCGGCGACGAGAAAGCCTTCGGTCTGAGCCGGCAGTCACGCTGCATCCCGATCGTCGCCACGCAGTCGATTTCTTCGCTGCGCTCCGTTACCGGCAGCGGCGAAGCCTGGCGCACCCTCTTCCAAAACCTGAGAACGAAAGTCTTTCTCTCGCTCAGCGACGATTCTTCCGCTCGCATCGCTTCGGAAATGTGCGGCCAGGTCGAGGTGATGAAAACCTCCTACTCCTTCAACGAATCCACGCCCAAGGCCGGGATCTCGCTCTTCAGCGGCGCGCCCGGAGGCGGCAAGTCGTCGATGGGAGTCTCCAAATCCTTCCAGGACCGCATGGAGCCTCTGTTTCGACCGAAGACCTTTGCCGAGCTCGACACCGGGCAGGCCATTGTCCTGCCCTACGACGGCAAGAAGAACCAGTCCGCTCGCCGCTGCTACCTCAAGCCGTGGTACTTGCCGCGTGATCTCAGCTACTGGCGACAGCGCGAGAAAGGAATGCTGTGAGCCTTTCTCTGGAAGAAGTGCTGGCTGCCCTTCCCAAGCGGCTCCAGAAAGTCTTTGAGGATTCCTCCGTCACCGAGCTGATGATCAATTCTCCCAGCTCGGTTTGGTTCGAGAGAGAAGGTTGCCTCTATCCCGTCTACACCGACAAGACACCCAAGGCCGAAGCTCTCACCGAGCGGATGCTCGATGCCACCGTCAAGCGCATTGCGCGGCCGTTGGGATTCGACGCCGACAAGAAATCTCCCATCGTCGATGCCCGCTTGCCGGACGGGTCGCGGGTTGCCATCGCCTGCCCGCCCATCACCGAGAGCTTTGCTCTCTCGATCCGCCGCTTCGGTAGCCGTCCCTGGACCGCCGCGAAGCTCGTTGAGACGGGCGCGATTCCGGCTGAAGTCCTCTCTCTCATCAATCGAGCGTTGAGCCAGCGCGAGAACGTCATCATTTCCGGAGGGACCGGAACCGGCAAGACCACCATGCTCAGTGCTTTCGCCTCGCTCATCAACGAGGAAGAACGGATTGTCTGCATCGAGGACACCCGCGAGCTTCATATCCCCGCTCCCAACTGCCTGCGGCTTGAAGCCAAGAACTCTCCCGAAGAAGAGGAAGGCCCCAACGTCACCATTCGCGATCTCGTTCGCCATGCGCTTCGCCACCGTCCGGACCGTCTCATCGTGGGCGAGGTTCGCGGCGAGGAAGCGCAAGACCTGATCGAAGCCCTCAACACCGGCCACGGCGGTTCGATCAGCACCGTCCACGCCAACTCCGCACGCGCCGCCTTGACACGTCTTGCCACTTGCGCCCTGCAGTCGAAGTCCGCGCCGCCGTGGGACGTGATCTGTGAGCATGTCGCGCTGGCCGTGCAGTACGTCATCCACCTGCAGCGATCGCTGGATGGACGAAGAGGGGTGCGCCAGGTTCTCCAAGTCAACAGCTACGACCGCAACCAGCAGGACTACAACTGCTCGATCGTTTGGGAAACACCGCCGATGGACACCAACGGCGAAGGCGGCTCCGCCGCCGACCACATCCTGAATCAAGCGCTGAACCCTCTCGCTTCAGCTCGGCTTTGCGCCAACTGCCCGGCTGAGCTTCCTTCCAACGGCAAAGGGAGCCAATCCGACTTGTGCAAGAACTGCCGGCGCAAGCAGCAGAATCACGCTGCCTACCTTCGCCGCAAATCGAAGGCTACGAATCAACCCACCGCAGAGAACGAACCTTCCAGGAAAGCCGTTCCTCGAGAACGCGCCAAGCCGCGTTCGCGAGTCAACAAAACCTGATCAGAGCGGAGAGGCCGCACGCGGCCACCCTCTCCGGTTTCGTCGCGGACACCCGCGCCGAGTAATCTCAAGGCGTCCTTACAGGCCGCCTTGTCCCACACGCTGGCTCGGGAGGACGCCGGCAGGTTGCCGGACTTCGCCCCTCGGTTCGAAGCCGCGGGAGGCGCACTCGCGGGCGAGAGACTTGCTTCCAACCAGGTCCGATCACTCTGGCTTCGTATTGCGTGCCGGTGAAGTAGCGACGTCGCGCAACGTCCACGATCATTCGGCCCGGTCCAAGCACTCTGGCTTCAGATTCGATGCCGGAGAGATTGGACGGCAAAAACGCTTGTCGAGATCCTCACGGCGGTTTTTGCGCAGAACCCGGTGCAACCAGGTCGTTGCACAGTCGAGCGGGGGAACCGATCGGAGCGATCGCTTCGCCGTCAGTGGAGATCGACAACGCCGCACTTGAAGCCGGCCGGAATCCCGAGACTACCGCTCGCTTGCTTGGAGAACTGCGGCAGCGGCGGCAGCCGGTCGAGCGCCCAGGCCAGCCGCTCGGGAGGCTCGCACATCCCCGGCCAGCTCGATGCCCCCGGATTCGCTTGCAGGTAGCTTCTTCGATCCACGCTGCGGCCGTACAGCATCCGTTCGAACCAGTCAATCCGATACGGAGCGTACTCTTCGAGCTCGGCATGGGTCATATACAGAAACGAAGAAGTTCGCTTTCGCAGCTCAAGTGTCATGCGGTCCGGTAGGAGATATGAATCCGCGAACCAGGCCAGCGTTTCACTCCCGCGCCGGTTGCCCATCAGGTTGTATCCTTCCAGTTCGCGCAACGGCAGTCCGAGCCGCTCCAGCCGTGCGCGGTCGGCATCGTAGGCTTGCAGCCAGCTTTCCTGCAACACCAAGCCTTGCACGTCTTGTTTCTCCTGCCTGCAGGAGCGACGTAATCGCAGTTCGAACACGTGCATCAGTTCATGCAGGAAGATATTGAGCTCTCTTGATGGCCTCCAACCGTGTCGCCCGTTGATCCACACCACTTCAATGTTTGCCGATCCGGATGCGCCTGGAGAGTTAGGGATTTCGCCTTCGCGCTTGACATACAGCGCGTCCGCGACCGAAGGCATGAATCGCTGCATCAGGTCCACGACCAGATCAGGCCACTTCGCTCCCAGGGCGGTGCGGGCCCCGTCTTGCCGCTCGACAACGCGCGGCTGCAGGGGCTCGCACTCGAAATCGTTTACAGGACACTCAGGTGGATCAAAGCGCAGCCTTGCAGGAGAGGCCAGCTCGAAGAAGCGGAAGCGGCCGGTCGGATCGGAAAGAACGGGATCCGGGCAGTCCGTCCCACAGTCGAGTACACTCACCCGCACCCCCGCGACAGGCAGAATCGGAAACTCCCCAGGTCGGAGCTTCCACCAATCGAAGCTGAGCAGCGCCTCTTCGATACGCCCCACCTGACCAGCAAACTCCTGCGCCGCCAGAGGCGCTGCAGTGAGCAACAGAAACAGCAGAAACGAAGCGAATCGATGCATATCTTTTAGACGTATCCAGGGTTTCCCAGGTTGCCGAAACGAACCGTTTTCGCCCCTCGAAACTAGCACAGTCGGCTTGCCAGATTTTCGCTTTGGGTTTAAGGTTTCCCTCATGACGTACTTACGGAGTATCTCTCGATTCGTAGTTGTGTTCATGGCCCTGGCAGGCATCACGGCCGCTGCCATTCCAGCAGGCTGGATTGCGCTCAAACACGTGCCCGCTCAGGGAGAGGAATCAGGCTATTGGGTTCTTGTCAAAGAGCCCGAAGATGGACTCTCCGCTTGGTGGAGCGACGAAGAGCTCGCCAAGATTGTCGCCAGCGACGAGGAATACGTGCAGCACCTTGAAACCGACTGGAGTCCCGACAGCCAGCCCATAGCGACCTCGGCTCAAGCGAAAGACCTGGCCAAAGAACTCGCCGAGTATTGGGACGGTGACTTGCCCCAGGCAAACTTTTGGGCGCACGGTGCGCTGACGCGGCGCGGCTCGACGCCGCAAGCCTTCCGTTGGGAACAGGACGGCTTAACCCAGCGGACCGAGCTGGAGGACGCCGGAAGCCGTCCGAAAACGGCCGTTTCCCCGTTCGATCCCGAATCCGTCGATTCACGATGGGACAACGGGATCGACATTGTGGAGACCGGCGACAGATGGGGCAGTCACCTGCTCACCGCAACGCTTGATCACGTCAACCGTTCCGAACGGCAAAGACTCCAGACCGTGCATCACCCCAACAGTCCCCCGTCCGGCGAGGTCGAGCGCGCGACCAAGGCCACGGTCGGCGGCTGCCGCGCCGCTGGCCTTGAAGCCGAGAAGAGCATCTTCGAGAACTACGTTCGCGGATGGGGCGGTCTTGACGCCCAGGACGTGACCTACAACCTGCCGGAGAATTGCATCCTTGCAATGGCACCTCCACCGCCACCACCACCTCCGCCGCCTCCACCTCCGCCACCTCCACCGCCACCACCACCACCGCCGCCTCAACAGCCTGTGATACCACCCCCGTTGACAATCACACCCCAACCGCCACCTCAACAGCCGGTGACTCCCCCGAACAACCCCAACCCTGGCTGCACGATTTCATGGCTGTGCGGTCCCGATCCTAACCCTGATCCGGTGACACCGCCTCCGGTGACGCAGCCTCCACCGCCACCGCCGCCACCGCCGCCGCCACCGCCACCGCCACCGCCACCGCCACCACCGCCACCGCCGCCTCCACCTCCGCCACCGCCTCCACCACCGCCGCCACCTCCACCTCCGCCACCGCCACCGCCACCGCCACCGCCGCCTCCACCACCGCCGCCACCGCCACCGCCTCCGCCGGAACCTGAGAAATTTCTGGACTGCAATGGCGACGAACACGACACCCAATCCGAAGCGGACGCCGTGAACTGCTATCAACAGACGCCGACTACTCCGGTCGATGATCCGCAGTACACCGCTTGCGACGGAACCCTTCATCACTCCCAGGAGGATGCCGATTCGATCCCCTGCTACGGCGAGGAAACCGATAGCGAGCTCAACGACGAATACTGTCAGTTCTCCTTCGAACCAGGTTGCGACGGATTCTAATCGTCAGACGAAAAATACCCATGACACTCGGATTGAAACGCTTTGCCACTCTGAGCTTTTCCCTACTCTTGCTGGCGGCCTCTTCGGAGGCCGCCAAGCGCATTCATCTTGAGGATTTGCTGCAGGACATTCCCATCCAGGCCAGGGTGCGGCACACCACCGTCATCGTTCTGCCGCCTTCGGAGAACATCCTCGACTACGTTGCCGGCGACACCACCACCTGGGCCGTCACCGGTTCCGCCAACGTCGCCTACCTCAAACCCGGCGAGGAGGACTCCACCACCAACATCGTTCTGGTCTGCGAATCCGGCAACATCTATTCCTTCAAGGTTTCCGAGAACGAAGCCGCCGAACCCGATCTGGTCCTCTACATCGACTACGCCGCCGCCATGATCGACGAGGAATCCCCCAGCGGCGGCAAGCCGGTCCTGCATGAACCGAAGTACGTTTCACGCATGGACATTGCGGTGTATCAGGAAGCCGCCAAACAAGCCGAAGAGAATGCGCGTGCGGCCTGGAAACGCGCCGAGCAACGGATGCAGGCCGCCATCGATCAATTCCGGTCGACGTACCCCACCTTGATTCGCTTCGAGTACCGCCTCGACAAGAAAGCCGCCAACTCCCCCTTCCAGATCGCCGGCATGTGGCATGACGGCCGCTTCACCTACGTTCGCTCTCATGCTTCGGAAGCGCCGGCGCTGTACGAAAGCCGCGACGGCGAACCCTCGCTGGTCGCCTACGATCTCACACCCGATGGACTCTTCATCGTGAATCGGGTTTTGGACGATGGACACTTTCAGATCGGCAAGCAGCGGGCTAAGTGGTGGCGTGAGCAACCGCCGGCACAACCCGATCCTCAGCTCATCCGTGGCCGCATCAGTCTTGCCACTCCCAAGGTGAAGGATGAAACTCCCCAACCTGCTACCGAACTGGATCAGTAATCGAGTCGCGGACCCCGAAGGGACCGCTCCCAAGGGCCTCGTGTTCAAAAGCGGAGTCATCTTGCTCGCACTCCTGATGGCGGTCGTTATCTTTCTCGCACCCAGCGAAGAAACCAGTAGCGAGCAGACGGCCGCCGCGCCGGCGCTGCCACCGCCTGCAGGACCGTCCGCCGTCGCGAAAGGCGACCAGGATATTCAATCCGCAACCGATCGCCGCAACGTCGAACAGTCAAGAGCCGCACGCCGCAAACGCGAAGCGGTCGATCGCGCCCGCCAGTTCGAAGAGCAGTTTCTTCGCGAACAGGCCGAGCTGGAAACCGAGGCTGCCGAAAACCGCAAGGCCATCGCCGCTGCGCGTCAGCAGAACCTGACGGTGGAAGAAGAACTCCATCAGAACATTCGCCTGCAGCGAATCCAGCGTGAGGACAACAGCTTGCGATCTTCCCCCGTCGCGCTGAGCTTCCGTTCCGCGGAATCGCAAGCCCGACCGATACTGCTAGAGCCCGGGACCACTCCCCCGGCTGCCGCCGCTCCACGGCCTCCAGCGCCGGCGCCGGCCCCGCAGCCAACACCGGCAACGGTTGCCGAGCAGGCTCTTCAAGAAGGTGATGTTGCCGCGGCAACGCGACAGCCTCTCTCCGCCACCTTCGATCGGCTGATCTTCGACAACTACAACATCCGGATGCCCTTCGCCGGACTCAAAGACCAAGTGAAACGCCATTACCTTGCCACCTTCGGCGCGGCCGGCGCGGTCGGCGTGATCAGCGGCCTGACTCTTCGCAACACTCAGTCTTCCGGCTTCAACGTCCCGGCCGGACAGGCCGCCCGCATGGAGGCCGGCCGCTCGCTGGGCGAATCCACCAGCTCGATCATGAACCAATACCTGAACCGCCTGCCCACCATCATCATCCGTGCAGGCCATCGCATCCGCATCTATTTTGTTTCCGATCTACTCGTACCCAGGAGGCCCTCATGAAACTCGAAAATGCAGTTCACTCACCCCATCCGGCCGATAACCGGCCCGATCCCGATAAGAAGTCGCTCTCAGAAGCCGCAGGAGCGACGAACGTCAACGCTCCCGACCCCCAGCACCCCCCACGCAAGCGCCGCAGCAAGAGCTTGCTCATCGTCATGGCTCTTCTGCTCATGGGGGTCGCACAAGCCTCTTGGCCCGTCATCGACATATCGGCCGTCGCTCAGCTCGTCGAAACCGTGCGGCTGGCCACCGATTCTCTGGATCAAGTCACTTCGGCAAAGCAAGCCCTGCTAGGCGAGATTGCCGTCTACACCGGAATTTGGGACGACCTGACCGGCGAAGCCTACCAGCTTGGAGAGAACGCCAGCTCGCTCACCACCGAGTACAGCCTTACTCAGATCGAAGCAGGACTCACGAACCGCAGGACCAACGAACAGAACGCCTGGCCCACCGCGAGCGACGTGCAGGATGCCTACGCCGGAGAAGATCCCACGGTGATCCAACAGGTTCTCGACGCACACCAAACTGCATCCTTGAATCGAACAGCCGAGCGCAATGCCTGGTACGACTCACAAATCATCATCGCCGAGGCCGGCGAGTTTCTTGGCCAGATCGAATCCACCGCGTCCACGCAGAACAGCGAAACCTCCCAGGGACTCGGCGCGCAGCTCGACCGCCAGATCGCAGTTGCCTCTTCCACCCCGCGATCTGGCCGCGCGGCAGCTCGAATTGTCGATCTCGGCCGAGCATCGCGCCGCCCGCCTCGATCATCAGCGCTCTCTTGCTGAAGCACAACAGAAACGCCGCGGACTGCAGCTCCGCCTTGAAATGCAAGACGCAATCGCAAGGCAAGAAGCAGACTTCGACGCCGCCGCTTTCGATCAAAACCTCTACACCCCTGTTCTGCCCAGCTACTGAGGCATCACTTGAATACTCCCTAGTCCATGGCCGCCCCCATAACACCAGACCCGAATAACCCCAAGTTCGTTCTCGACGGTCTGACTCGGGGGCTGATGGATGTTGCCGATGGTCCGATCCTTGACGCCGGCAATGCTCTCTGGTTGGGTCTGGCTCTCATCGTCGTCACCTGGACCGGTATGCGCACCGCTTTCTCCGGCGATGGCTGGAGCGTATGGGAAATCGTCAAACTCATCATCATGCTCTCGATCCCCCGAGGAATGCTGCAGTTCTACGCCGTCGATTTTCCCGGGATCGGACTCTCCTTCCCCGAGATCATCGTGCATCAAGGATCGTGGCTCAACGGTGTCATCGTTGACGATACGGGCAGCTCCGTGTGGGAGTGGCTTCGCAACTACCTCCACAGCACTTGGCTCACCTTCAGTGAGCAGGATATCGGTTTCGGATCATTGTTCAGCGTTCATGCCGTTGCCGGCAAACTCGTCGTGCTCGCCATTCTCGCCTTCTCTTCCCTGCTCACCTTGATTGCAGTTCTCGTCGGCTACTCGTTCATCCTCTTCGCTCAGATTGCCATTGCGATCCTCACGCTGTTCGGCCCGCTGTTCATCCCCTGGATGATCTTCGGCCCGCTGAGCTTTCTGTTCTGGAGCTGGTTTCGCATGATGATCACCTACAGCCTCTACGCGGCTGTAGCAGCCGCCATCTTCCGCATCATGATGCAGCTCATCATGACCGTCGGCGACCAGTACCAGGCCAACTTCAACCCCGATGAAATCATTGCTGCCTTGAGCAATCCCGGCGTCGCAGCTTCGGGACTGTTTGATTCCATCGTTTGGTTCATCAGCTACATCCTGGCGCTGCTCACCACCTTGCTCGCCACATTCAAAATCCCCGAGCTGGCAGGCGGTCTTGTCAGTGGAGCCGCAGCAGGCGGAGGCATCGCCGGAACCGCGCTTGCTGCCGGCGCAGCCGTCAAAGGCGGCGCAGCGGCATCTAAGGTTGCCGGCAAAGCCGCAGGAGGTTAACCCGTCATGAACGAGAAGAACGTCCGCGAGTATGCCGAAGCTTGGGCTGCGCACGCTTCGGCCGCACGCACCCTTCGCTGGATTACCGCCACGCTGTTCGTCGTGGTTCTCATCACATCGTTTGGCTGGCTCAGCAGCGCTTCGCATGAACCGCAGCCTCTCTTCGTGCGCGTCGACCAGCTCGGCCGCGCCGAGGTCGTTGACTACGAAGCCCTGCAGTTCGACAAGAACCCGGTTTCCCCCGTCACCAAGTTCTTTCTCGCTCGCTTCCTTCGCGACCACTACGAGCGGCGCAGAGGCGGCGTTCGGGAAGCCTGGACACGCAGCCTGTACTTCCTGACCCGCGAGCTGGCGCAGACTTCCAGCAACTCCGACTCGGAAAACATCGCCGCCGTCATCGCCGGCCAATCCGCCGAAATCCAAATGCAGGACTTGACGCTTCGCATCAACCCCTCGGAGCAACCGCCCTTCACCGCAACCGCCACCTACACCCTCATCTATCGCCGCCGCGGAACGGAATTGGGGCGCGAGCTCTGGAGTACGGAGCTTCGCTTCCACTTCCTCGATAGCGTTCCCTCCGAATACGTGTTGGTCAACCCCATCGGCTTGAGCGTTTCCTACCTCCGCGCCGATCGCGCCGTCAGTGAATCATGATCGAAGAACCACGCTTGCACAAGGTCTTGCGCTTCGCCTTCGAGCTGACGCTCGTTCTCGCTGCCGCCGCCGCTTTCGCGCTGATCATCATCAAAGCAGGAATGTTCCCAGCGACAGGTGTTCCATGAGCAACAAGTCGTTCCTCATCAACCTTCCCTTTGTCGAATACTGGCTCATCCCTGCCATCTTCATCTTTTTGGTAGGCGTGCTGTCGCTGATCGATTCTCCGCCACTTTGCTCGGCAACTTGCTCTTGCATCGAGCAAACGCCGTGACCATCGACTTGCACCGCGACCCGTCTCTCAGAGAGTCTGCCGCCTACGCCCTTTTCGGCTCCCGGAAAAAAAGCTCCGGTTGCCGTCACGCTTCGATCGCAGTCGTTACACCACAACCCGCAACCTGCCCAGCGACAACCCTGTACGCGCCGTCAAGACAATGGAAGAAACACTCTGCCCGCCACCCAAGCTGTATCCCCGTAAACCGCTCCGTCTCTTCAACCGCACTTCCAAACCCGCTCTCTTCTACACCGTCTATTGGGAAGCCCATTATGCCAAGCACACCGAGCTCAGACTGATCGATCAATCGCTCGCCGCAATTCAATCACATCACCTTCAGACCCTCATCGTCGGACGAGCCGACTACCCCAGGCGCACCCACGTCCTCATCAACGTCATCGACCCTTCAACTAATCGAGTCAGCATCATTCCAGAGCCCTATTACAAGCTGATGCTCTGGCACCTTTCCACGGAAGACAAATCCTATACAGCCAACGACCTGTATCGGAGAAAGATACCCACCACCGCAGAATCTCTCCGCAGGCAGGACCATCGGCTACTCGGTCTTGCCCCGCCGTTCATGCAATCGATTCTCAGCGGTTCCGAACACTTCGTTGATTCAGACACGCTTCGCACACTTTGGCGCACCGGACCCTCCACGTTTCCCACATCCGACTTCATCAACTCGATTCAAGCCGAGATTCACGCGATCGAGCAATACCTTCGCGAAGAACGCAGCACCCCCACCGATCCGGATGCTGCTAAACGCGCCCTGCATCATAAGCGAGTCACACGCCGCAAGATTCTTCTTGGTGAGCACTTGCTCGAATTGACGGAGAGCCTTCCTTCGCTGAACGAGTATGTTCACGAAATCATGGACGCTTCCCTCACCAACCCCGACGATCGCGCCCTCTTCGGACTGCCTATCCCCGACTGCAAGCTGCTCGTCGGCTTCCGTCCGAAGAAGCATCAACACGAATGGTGCGCCCGTTACACCGGCGATCCCACTACCTTGCCTAAAAACCTCATCGGGCACACCATCGAGATTCAGCCTGCGCCTCCCAATCCACCCTGGACTTGCCCCATCGTCGAGGTTGTTCGCCGCTCCGATGAGGTACTCATCGTTCGCACGCCTCCAAGAGACGATTTCTACCCGTATTTCTACAACCTCACGAAGCCAGACCCTTATCACCGTTATGCGCCACAGCTTTCTCTCAAACAGCGAATCGAACTGTGCTCCCACTAGCACCCTCTTCGATGCAACCGCTTCCCAGGTGACACGACGACACCACTGGTGGGCCGGGCGAATCACGCCTTGCCCGCACGCTACACTTCCACGGTCAGGACGTTGCTGTGCATGTCAGCGCTGCGCTTTACCTCCTGTCCGTGTTCTACGCCTTTCCGCCTGTCAGGGTGAGCGGAAAGCTCCAAACACTTTCAACAGGAGGATTTAAGAATCATGCCCAACAACAAGCCCGTAGCAGAAGTTCGAGTCGGAGCGGTCAAGGCCGCCATCTGGCCCAACCAAACCGAGTCCGGTGTCGTTCGCTACAACGTCACCTTCTCGCGCATCTACAAGGATGCGGAAAGCAACTGGAAGTCCACTTCCAGCTTCGGCCGCGACGACCTGCTCGTGGTGGCGAAGGTCGCCGACATGGCGCACACCAAGATTTTCGAGGTCGCCAACGGCAGCGCTGCCGACCAGGACAGCGAACAGCAGTCCTAACGGCTGCAGTTCTCAGGCGGGGCTTCGGCCCCGCTTTTTTTTGTCCCCTTCGAGGAAACCGGCCACGTCATAATACCCGCCGTGCGCGCACAGCCGCGCAGAGAGACGCGGTCGCCGCTTCAGTCATGCCCCTATGGGCCTTTTCTCGCAGAAACGCTCAGGAAAGCCCGGAGAGCGCGGAATAACCCCCTTTTCAGACGCACTCACTGACCCCTTTGCCCGCTTCGCGCTCGAATCCGCTGTTTCACCCCCTGGCGAGGGTTCTCCGCTTTCCGCCAGGTACGGGTGAGCGGAAAGCTCCCAACCCAATGCGGTAGGAGAACTTAAGCAATGAAACGCCTGCAAGCCGCAGCTCTTCAGCATCCGAAAACGATTGAGCGATTCGACGGACAGCACCGGTTCCTGTCCAATTTCTTCCCCCGCCCGCTGGTGTGGAAGGGATTTCGATGGCCGACCGCCGAGCACGCCTACCAGGCCGCTAAATGCAAGAGCTTGGACCAGTTCCGGCTTTTCCGAAATGCGCCGAGTCCTGGCGCAGCCAAGCGGATGGGTCGAACAACAGTTTTGCGCGTAGATTGGGAAGAAGTTAAAGAGGAAGTGATGCTCTCCGTTGTGCGAGCTAAGTTCGAAGACAAGAACCTGCGGCGCTTGTTGGACGCCACCGGGAATGCCGAGTTGATTGAGGGGAATTATTGGGGCGATCGGTTCTGGGGAGTTTGCCGGGGAGTGGGCGAGAACCGCCTTGGAAAAATCCTGATGCGCGTGCGGACCGAAATACGGTCCTAACCCTTCTCAACCTTGTTGCACGCCTCGCTTCACTCTTCAGCCCGTTCCATCTCCCTCGATGGGTTCTCCGCTTTCCGCCAGGTACGAATGAGCGGAAAGCTCCAAACCCTTACGAACAGGAGAACCACTTCACAGTGCCAGACACCAAAAGCACAATCCCGAACACTCACTCAGCCCTTGTTGAAGCCCTACGCAGCACAGGCATCGACGACACGCTGATCTATAATGCAATCGACGAGATTCGAGACATGGGCGAAAGCAACGTCTTTGCAGCGATCAACACTCTCGATGCCAGCATCACTGGCAAAATCGATGCATTGGGTGCCGAGTTCAACGGCAGATTCAACACCATGTCCGCCGATTTCAACGGCAAGCTCGATACGAAAGTTGCTGAGCTAAATGGACGAATCGACAATCTTGTCACCGAGTCCCGTAACAACCGTTGGTTTCTCATTGCTTTCATCGGCTTGGCAGTCGCTATCGGACTTTTCAAAGGCTAATCCCTTCATGCCCGGCCGTCGCCGCTCTGACCCCAGCGGCGGCGGCCTTTTCTCTTCTCTCACCATCGTCGATCGACTATCTCTCTACCCTCAAATTACGTGGGCAGAGAGATCGCGCCTGGCGCTCCCTTCCTCGACGCCTTCCCCACACGGCGGGAGCTGAGAGTAGCTCCCCCGCGTGGCTGCCTCGATACACCCGCCGCGTGCGGCGCCGGCGTGCGCGATCGAGAGGAATTGCCCCGCCTGGAGGCCGCTGGAGCGACGTTCTCCGAGAAGCCGCACCCTCAACACCCCCGGATACTTGCAGCATCCGGAGAGATCTCACCTCGCTTCGATGATGCCATCGAAGCCCTCGGGTTCAAGCGCGGCGGCTTCACGCTGGACCAGGCTCCGCCAGGTCCAAGACCACAAGCGGCAGCTCAGCCCCGCTTGACCGTTCCGGCTTCATTGCCCACAATGCCGGCAATGACCGCCATCGAAATGCCCTTGCTGCGGCAAGCGATCGCCAATGCCTTCGGCATCGCCTTTTTGCTCGCGGTCTGTGGCTGGCTGTTGCACCGAACGATTCAGCGTTCGCGTCAGCTCTGGCGCAAGCGCACCCTTCGCTGTCGCCTTCGAGAAGAGCAAAGACCCCGCCCTTCTGTTGAGAAGAACCCTTCAATCCCTCTCGCGAACCCCCGGAATCCGGATCGTCCGAAAAACCTCGCGCTGAGAAGCCGCTGAAGCAGTGTTCCGCTTCGAACCGGACCCCCAGCACCCCCGGATTCAAAGCGGATCCGGTTGGTGCTGAGCAGAACAGCGCCCGCCTTCGAACGCTGCCCGTCCCCTGGTCGGGTTCTCCGCTTTCCGCCAGGCCGTGGTGAGCGGAAAGCTCCAAACCCTTACCTCCAGGAGGACTACTTCACCATGGCAGACCAAGAACCCGATGCATCCTTGGAAGAACGACGCAACAGCTACGAGCAAAAGCTCGACAACAAGCGCGAGCGATTGCTGAACGCGGCCGACAAGGCCGAGCGGGAAGGCGACGCCCGGATCAAGAGAGCCAACAGCGACGCTTCGGTAATCCCGATGGGACAGCCGATCCTCGTAGGCCACCACTCGGAAAAGCGCGACCGCAACTTCCGCAACCGCATTCACAACAACTTCTCCAAAGGCCACGAGCTGAAGGAGAAGGCTTCGAGGCTCCGCGGCCGTGCGGCAAGCGTAGGCAAGGCCGGTGTTTCATCCGACGATCCCGATGCGGTCGTCAAGCTCATCGAGAATCTCGAAGAGCTCGAACAGCAGCAAGCGCTCTACAAGGCGATCAACAAAGCCTTGAAGAAGGCCGATCGCACCGGCAGCGACGAGGAGCTGAAATCCCTCGGCCTGAGCGACAAGACCATTGCCGAGCTCAAGACTCCCGACTACGCCGGCAGGAAGGGAATCCCTTCCTACGTTCTCACCAACAACAACTCGAACATGCGCCGGATCCGCCAGCGGATCGAGGCGCTGCGGGAATCCGCGAACGACCAGACGAGCGAAGAGCAGCACGATGACATTCGCATCGTGGACAACGTGGAAGAGAACCGCGTGCAGGTTTTCTTCCCCGGCATCCCTTCTCCGGAGGTTCGCAGCAAGCTCAAGCAGAACGGTTTCCGATGGTCGCCCACGGCGGGAGCGTGGCAGCGCCATCGGAGTGAAGCCGCGCTGTGGTGGGCGCGGCGCTGCTGCGGTCTGGAGTAACCTCATGACCGCAACCTGGCCCTTGGGAATCAACTCGATGCCCAAGGGCCTTTTTTTGTGCGCTCGAGCTACTTCGCTTGAGCACAATTCGAAGTCAGAGAAGCTGGCGTCGACGGTCGACGGCCGCCACTTCACTGGATCGCTTTCTTATGCCAGCGATTTTCAGTCCGGACCCGATCTCTCTTGCTGCGCTTTCTTCGTCAGAGAAGAAGATCTGTCGGCCGACGTCGCCACTTCTCATTCCCATAAACTGAAGTCAGAGCACTTGGAACCAGGTCATGAGCCAACTCTACGATCCCGATCAAGAACGCCCCGCGTGGGCGGCGAAGCCCGTACCTTGCGAGGACTGCAAAACCCTTCTCGATAACGACTGGTGGAAGAGCGGACCGCAGGCGCGCGTCTGCCGGCGCTGTCAGAACAAACGCTATGAAGCCCGAACCAAGGGAACCCTTGCCGGCCAGCGGCGGCAGAAGCGCAAGACCCTGCTCGCCAAGCTGAAGCGCGTCGATGATCGCATGACCCGCGATCAAAAGACCCATGCGCACATCTGCGAAGAGCTGAAGGCTCTCGACGGCTCCTAACCGCAATTCCCATCAGCAACACCCCCTTCGAGACTTCCCCTGCCCTGCGGCGCCGGCGGCGGGGCCCCCTTCGAGGGGCTCGCTTCGACTTGCCATCCCTGCGCTTGGCTTCGGCCGCGCGCCGTCCCCCTGCCCGGGTTCTCCCGCTTTCCGCCGTCCCAGGGTGAGCGAAAAGCTCCAAACCCTTTACAGGCAGGAGGACAATCAATCATGACAAGCGACAGAAAGACCGTCAGTTTCCGTTGCGACCGCGCGTTCTTCGATCGCATGGTCGAGGCCAGCGACAACTACCAGCTCATCCTTTCCGAATGGATACGGCGGGCGCTGGAGGAAACCGTCGCGGTGCAGCTCCCCCGGAGCGTATCCAGCGGCTGGAAAGAGGCCGTCCTGGAGGAAGGCCAGACCGGAGCCTTCTTTGCCGGCAACACCGGCAAGCTCCCGGAGAACCTCGTCGGGGAAGCCATCGAGGCCGTCACCGATCAGGGCGACACCTGGACCGGCGTCATTGACGAGGTGCGTTTTCGGACCCATCGCATTGCGATCGTCAAAGTCCGGCCGCGCATCGAGCGCAGCAAGGCCGCCAGCATACAGCAGCCCAGGGCCGCCTAGAGCGGCGCCGGCTGAGGCTAGCCGCAGCGCTGAATCCGTCCCGCCGCGCGTGCGGCGGGACTTCCCCTTGAAAAACCTTCGCTACCGAGCCGCTGACGCGGCGATCCGCTTCGAGGTGGACCCCCAGCACCCCCGGATTCGTCGCGGATCCGGATGGTGCTGCAGCAACCGCAGCCCATCATCTTGCGCTCGATGAGTTCGCACCACCCCAACATCTTGTGCCTCCAGAAGTCCGCGGACGACAACATCTTGTGTCCCGCCCTCCTCTCTGACAAGGGCTCTCCGCTTTCCGCCAGGTAGGGGCGAGCGGAAAGCTCCAAGCCCTTACCGTCAGGAGGACCACTTCACCATGAGCGACCTGTTTCCCCACCTTCACAACGACGAAGCCATCCGGCTTCTGAAAGTCTCCCTCAAGCTCACCAAAACGAAGGAACGCATGAAAGCGATCAACCGCGCCTTGCGCAAGGCCGACCGCACCGGCAGCGATCAGCCGCTTGAGGAAATGGGTTTCGACGCGACCTACATCGCCAACCTGAAGGAGCCCGATGCCACCGGCACGCGGGGAATCCACCCCGTGCGGATCGCCGCCCACGGCAAGAGCATCCGCAAGGTTCGCGGCCGGCTGCATGACGACTTCGGACTTCAGATCGTCGATCAGAAGCTCGTACCCGCCCACCCCACGACCGCCACTCAGAACACCCAGGAGCTGTTCGGGGAGGTTCGCATCGTCGATAACGTGAAGAAGAATCGGGTTCAGATTTTCTTCCCGCACCGTCCGGACCGGCCGACCCGACAGACGCTCCAATGCTGGGGCTACCGCTTCTCGAAATCGGTAGGAGCGTATCAGCGGGTTCGCAGCCCCGAGGCGCTTCACACCGCACGCCGTATCTGCAGCGTTTATCGCTGAATCGCCGCCGCCCACGTGCGCGATCGCACACAGCGCTGTCTCAACTTTTCATGACAGCGTTGCTAACGCCGGCGTTTGCTCTTGCCGAATAATCCGTTGCAAGAGACCATGCGCATGAGACAGCCGAGGCGCTTGCGCCCGTCCGCTGGCCTCGCCTGGCAGGGTTCTCCGCTTTCCGCCAAGCAATGGTGAGCGGAAAGCTCCCAACCCTTACCACCAGGAGGATTCCATCATGGCTAGCAACCTTCCGGAAACCGTATCAGAAGCCTGGCAGATGATCTGTCCGGAATACCGACGCGACGACAACATTCGCATCTATGCGACCATCGCCGTCATTCTGACGCCGATGGGAACCGACCCCACCGATTCCGCTACCGTTTGGGACAACGCCAGCAACGCTTACTGCGACCAGTGCGGCTTCAACGGCATCCTGCAAGACTTCCGCGACCCCTTCAATTCCCGTCGTGACGGCGGCCGGTAGGCCGCCGTTTCTCTCCCCCGACTCACAGCAGCGCTCACCGCGCAAGTGTGCCCTTCCCCTGTCAGGGTTCTCCGCTTTCCGCCAGGTAGGGGTGAGCGGAAAGCTCCAAACCCTTACCGACAGGAGGACACCATTCATGAGTGCTTTCGTAGTCACTGCCGAACACATCGCCACTTGCGCGCAGATCATCATGGAGAACGTTTACGAGTTCGCCCGGGAGAAGCCCGACGATGAGAGCATCCGCATGGACCTGGCAATGGCGAACGTCATTTCCGTAGCCTGGCGCTACGGTCCGGAGGGGCAACGAGCGTATGCCCCGATTCTCTCCGCCATCATCGGCAACCTCGACGATGCCGGTTGGGACACCAGCGGCACACAGCTTCCGGAAAGCACCAGCGACGTGAACAACGCCTGTTTCGACGATGAATACACGGTGACGCAATACCTCGACGATTGCCGTTCCGCCACACCGATTGTGTACACCCCGTCCGAAGCCTGGATGTATCTCTCCTGCCTCGAATACCAGTCGTGCGAGCCGCCCGAGTGGGAAGGCTGCAAGATGCAGAGCTGGATCTGCCAGGCACAGAACGGTCTCGCCTACCGTCTGGTGAAAAGCGTTCTCGGCAGCCGCCACGTTTGGGAGGTTCGCGAACCCGAACCCGTTGCAGTCGCCTCGTAGCCACTTCCTTCCCGTTCTTCCCCCGCCGCGGACGCGGCGGGGGATTTTCTTTCTCGATACAGCGCTACCGTCCGAACCGCGCTTCCTTCGCCGTGGGTTCTCCGCTTTCCGCCAGGTACGGGTGAGCGGAAAGCTCCAAACCCAACCCGTCAGAAGGAGGACTTCACAGGTGAAAGACAAGCCCGAAACCCTCGAAGTGATGTTCCGCAAGTACACCGACAAGAGCGCGGAAGTTCTCGCCGTGTTCCCCTACACGGCCCACGACAGCTCAGGTTTTCTTGTTGCCTGCTACGCACACTTCGGCCAGCACGGAAGCGCGCACATGGCGCACGTTATGGCTGCTACGCGGCCGGCGAAGCCGGAAGAGTTCGCGGAGCTTCATCGCGAGCTCAAGCAAATCTACGAGCAGTCGAAGTTTCCACGTGATCCCGTCTTCAAGCTCCGGATCATCAAGCGGCGTTCCTCGAAGCGCATGAGGAAAGCCCGTAAGAAAGCGAGGCAATAGCTCCATGTCGGATCAATTGCACTACGTCCGAAGCGGCAAGCCGCTCGATCCCAACGCGCAAGTCTCGATGATCGAGTGCGGTTGCTGCGAGTTTCACCACCGTTCCGACTTTTGGGGCGACTGCCGCACCGACTCCCAGCGCTTCATGCCTCACGATCCCGCTGACGGCGATCCGGAGTATGTCTGCGCGGACAGCGATCAATGGATTTCCGATGCCGAATGGATACGGCGCGAGGATGCCCGCACCCAGCAGGCCGACTCTCACCCTCAAACCCCGCAAGAGAAAGGAGCATCAACATGATTCAGCACGAAGAGATCGTCATGGAAACCCTACCCGATCCCTGCCCCGATACGTCCTATCTGGAGCAGGAAGGCTTCGAGGACCGCTTGCGCCAGGCCGAGAACGGCGACTTCGGATTCATGGGAATCCGTGCAAGCTGTATCCTTCTCATCGGTATCGGTCAGACCGATCACCTCATCATTCAGCGCTTCGAGAGCCCCGGTGTTTGGGCAGTGGAAACGGACTCCGATCCCACCCACGTCCAACAGCTCTTCGAGGACGAGCGATCGATCCTTCTCGCCATGCTCGACGTCATCGGCTGCCAGCGCAGCGGAGGCCCCCGCAGCGCTTCCTAGACAGCTCTCTCCCTACCTGGCCCTTGCGCATCCCCTCGATGCCCAAGGGCCTTTCTCGGTGCGCTCGAGCTTTCCACGCTTGAGCACAAATTGATTCCAGAGCAAATGGATCCAGACACGGATATCTTTGCTCAGCTCCGCCAACTGCACTTGAACCCGATTCATGTTCAGAGCAGCGTACCTGCAGTCAAATCCTGCATCCCCCTAAGCACGTTCTCCGCTTTCCGCCCTTTGTGAAAACTCAAGATTCTCCGTACTCTTATCCGTAGTGCAGCTTCCCAACAACCATGTCATCCCCAACTGATAACAACGGCGCACCCCGGACCCGATCGCCACTCGATCCTGACGAACCGGAGAAAGCGCTTTGCTCACGATGCAAGGAATCTCAGCTCAGATTCATCGGGTTGGCTACATGGGACACCGGGACTCAGACCTTCGATCTCGACCCTGTGCAACTCGACGCTTACTGCCTCAAATGCTTGACCTTCACTGAAGTCAATTGGATACCGCTACAAGCTGACCCTCACTGAGCAGGGTTCTCCGCTTTCCGCCAGTCAACAGTGAGCGGAAAGCTCCCAACCCTTTTCCATCAGGAGGAAACCTCAGCATGTCACTCTCACCTTCCCTCGAATTGAATCTCACGCCGCTAGCGCAGCGCGAGGAAAGAGATTCCCCGGAGAAGCCCGTTTGCCAGCTCTGTGAAAGCAATGAAGTCACCTTCGACGCCACCGCTTGGTGGGACCACGAATCACAGAGCTTCGAATACGACATTGCCGATGGCAATGCTTTCTGCCTGTACTGCGATGAGAAACAGCCCGTCAAGTGGATTCCCGCCTGATCCTCCCCCCTGGACAGGGTTCTCCGCTTTCCGCCAGGTAGGGGTGAGCGGAAAGCTCCCAACCCTTACCTCCAGGAGGAATCCTTCACCATGTCTCAGCAGAATGACCAGCCTCTCTATCCCCGCCAGCAGTGGAAGATCGACACCGATCCTCTCATCGAAGCCCTGATCGACAACGACAACCGCAACCTTCACGGCATCGACACGATGGGCTGGATGCTGCACATCGTCGGACGCTTGCAAGGCGGCCGTTTCGACCGCCGCGACCTGGCGAACATCATCAGCAGCTTCCTCGATCAGTCCCGCGAGCTGCTCGCAAACGGTCGCTCCTACTGCCGCGAGTCCCTGAAGGCGCTTTTGCTGCTCAAGTACGCGCCCGCTGTCAGCGCACTCACGCGCAGCGGTTGGAAGGACGAGCTGGCGTACAACCGCCTGCAGCTCGAAACCCTGATCCGCCACAACCCATCGTTGAAGCCCTTTGTCACCCCCATGATCCGCTACGCCTGGCCGAGCGCCAGAGCGAACGCAGCAAACACCCTGACCTTCGGGCTCTACATCACCGCCGATCTGCGCAGCGAAGTGCTTGCCGAACAGCGTCGGATCGGCAAGTGGAACAGCCGGCTGCCCGAGCAATGTCCCTGGAGCGTGGAGAAGATCATCGGCTTCAGCCTCGACAACCACTACGGCATCCTCGCCAACTCGCGCACGGCGCCCTTCGAGGAACCCACCAACATCGATTGAGCGGTCCGACGCTTGCTGCCGGTCCGATGCCGCCTGGGGCGGGTTCTCCGCTTTCCGCCAGGTACGGGTGAGCGGAAAGCTCCCAACCCTTACCACCAGGAGGATTCCTTCGATGACAGCCACTCTCACCCGTCCCGCAGCTCTCAGCGTCGATACGCTGACCATGACGGAACCCGACTCGCTTCCCGATTCCATGACCGATGTTCTCGTTGCGACCATCTTCGACGCCCGCAGCCTCGATCCCAACACCTACCGGCCGCGCAGCCAGGAGTGGCACACCGCCACCGAGGAAGGGCCTTGCGAGATCTGTCTCGCCGGCGGCCTGATCGCCGGAACCTTCAACGCCTCTCCCAACCGGACCATGTTTCCGTATATGTTCTCCGCCGACACGGAGCGGAAGCTGGAGGCCCTCGACTACATGCGGCTCGGGAAGTGGGCGCTGGCCTTCAAGACGTTCTACGGCCACCGTCCGGCTCGTCCGGTCGAGGAGCGGCTCACGTTCCTGCCGTTGCCGCACTACAGCAGCTTCAACGGCTGGCAGGAGTTTCAATCCCACCTGGATTCGCTGGAATCCATCGTCGCTGACCTTCGCTCGATCGAGCGCGACGCCCACAGCCTCTAATCGCTTTCGCTGTCCCGGAGGGTCGGGTTCTCCGCTTTCCGCCAGGTACGGGTGAGCGGAAAGCTCCCAACCCTGACCGACAGGAGGCTCACAACCCCATGCATCACACGGCGCACGACAAGTGGAATCTCGATACCGGCAAACCGATCCAATCCATGCTCCGCTCAGAGCAGACCGTCAGCGCTTCCGAGGACCGCTTCGCCTGGCATTTGAAGCAGGCCGGCCACCTGTGCCGGCGCGAGTACGACCAACTCGACGCTGCCCAACTCGCCGACGAGCTCATCCGCTACTCCAATGAGCAACTGTTCCTCTGCCGCAGCCATTGCCGCGACGTAGTGAAGGTGTTGTTGCTTCTCGCCAACGCTTCCGCGGCCGACAGCGAGGCGCGGACCGAATGGAAACGCGATCTGGTCTTTCGCCGCGTTCAAATCCAGCAGCTTCTCCGCAGCAATCCTTCCATGAAGGAGTTTCTCCCCGCCATCCTCAGCTTCGCCTGGCACGTCGGCCGCATGTACGCGGCCATGGACCTGCATTCCGGCCACTACCTGCCCCTGGATCGCCGCTACCACATCCTGAAGGCCGAACGCCTGGCGGGCAACTGGAACAGCCGGCTTCCCTTCCATTGCCCCTGGAGTCCTTCGGAGATCCTCGGCTACGATCCCACCAACGCGAACGAGGCTCTCACCGATCCCCGCTCGCTTCCCTTCGAGGAACCCGCAGCAGCGTCAGTAGCATGATGCTGACGCTGCCAGCCCCATTCCTGTTTCACACCTTCCACCACCGCGCTGCCGGCTTCGCGTCGGCAGACTACATCTTCGAGCTGCATCGGGTTCTCCCCCCGGTCCATCTTCCCCTACGGTCCGTTCGAGGTGCGGGTTGCGTCAGGCTAGCTCCTTCGTCGCTTTTCGCTGTTCGTCGCGCTGCGGTACCCGTTTCGTCACGGCCGCCGTGCCGTGCCGAGTCCTTTCATTGGGTTGTCCTTTCGTTCGCGCCAGCAGGCGCTCATGCGCTGTCGGTTCCGTCCCGCTTCGGCCGCCGCGGGAATGAATGAGGTAAAAAGCCCTTCACTGGAGGCCGCTGACGCGGCGTTCCGCTTCGAGGTGGACCCCCACCCCCGGATTCGAGTCCGGATCATGCGCATGTCGCCGGCGCCGGCGCGCGGATCCGCCGTAACCAGGCCCCACGAACCGGCCTTTTTGCCCGTCTTTTCTCTGACGCGCTAGGCGCGTGCGAGCGTGGTCCGGCTTGTGTCAATCCTGAATCCGTGCAGAATTGAAAGGTTGCACGCTTGCACGCTTGCACGCTTGCAGGATTGAAAGGTTGCACGCTTGCACGTTTGCAGACTTGATGTTGTGCAGACTACGCCTATGAAAACCATCGCCATCGTCAGTCAGAAAGGCGGCTCCGGAAAAACCACCCTGGCCTTGCACCTGGCCGTCGCTTCGGCCTCTTCCGGACAGAACACCGCCATCATCGACCTCGATCCGCAGGCTTCCGCCGCGAACTGGTCGGACCGCCGCGAGGCGGAGCTGCCCGTCGTGCTCTCGGCTCATGCCAGCCGTTTGTGGCAGGAGATCGCGCGGGTTCGCGAGATCGGCGGCGAAATGCTCTACGTCGATACCGCTCCGCATTCCGACAGCGCCGCCCTGGAGGCGGCCATCGTTGCCGACCTGGTGCTGATCCCCTGCCGGCCGGCGATCCTCGATCTGGAGGCGATCACCAATACGCTCGCCTTCCTTCGAACGACAGGCACTCCCGTTCTGGTCGTTCTCAATGCGACCGCCGCCACCGGTCAGGACGCGCGGCAGGCCGAAGAAGCGCTCTCCGCCCACCAGGTCGAAACCTGCCCCGTCCGCCTCGGCCGCCGCGTTGCCTTCGCGCGTGCGCTCATCGCCGGCCAGGCCGCACAGGAGTTTGAGCCCGAAGGCAAGGCCGCGCGGGAAATTCAAATGCTGCACGCCTTCGTTCTTGCACGCCTGCAGGACTTCAAACCTTCAACCAACGGAAACCCCCTGACATGACCAACAACAGATTCGCCTCCGCCTTGAAAGCCAAGGCTCCGCCTCCAGATCCACCCAAGCCCGTCCGCGCCCCCGTTGCCCGCAACGTCAAGCGCAAGCACATCGGAGGTTACTTTGATCCCGAGATCGGCCGCCGCTTGCGGATGCTGTCGTCGGAGGAAGATACCACCATCCAGGAGCTTCTCGACGAAGCTCTCCGCCTGCTCTTCCAGAACCGGGGCAAGCCGCTTCCCTGATTCCGCCCGGTTGTTACAATGAGAGCCTCGCGAGGCCCCATGTCCACGGCCGCTTCACCACCCGTCAATCTGCAGCAGCGCAAATCGGCCGAGCTGTACCGTTCCGACATTCACGCTTGGTCTGTCGAGCAGACTGCGGCCCTTCGCCGCCGCGACTTCGCTGCCATCGATTGGGACAATATCACCGAGGAAATCGACGACGTGGGCGGCCGCCATCGCGATACCTGGACTTCTCATTGCGCGAATATCATCACGCACTTTCTCAAGATCGAGCACTTCCGCGAAGCCCGCTCCGAAACCGTCAATTACTGGCTGAAGGAGATTCGCAACCAGCGCGCTCTTCTGTCCAAGCAGATGCGCCGTACCCCGAGCCTGAAGCATGATAGCGCCGCGCTGTTCCCTTCCGCTTGGCAGGACGCCCGTTCCGATGCCGTCAAGGAACTTTCCGAAATGGACGTCGACAACAAGCTGCAGCCGGACTTCGATACGGCGTTTCATCGCCGCAACTTCACGCTTCCTTCTCAGTGCCCCTACCAACTGGAGCACGTCATCGCACTCGATCTGAAGCGCTGGGATCGCACCTCACAGCCGTCTTACTCGGTTTATCCCCCGCAGATCGCTCTTGTGATCTCTGAGAAGCTCGATCGTTCGCACGATCCTGATCTCAGCCGCTGATGCGGTCCTTTCGATTCTTTGATCCCCCTTGCCTGAGCAAAAGAAGTTACGCAGATCATTGACGCTGTATGCCATTGCCATGCAGCCCTTGTGGCCGTTCGCAATGGCGGGCAGGTCCGGGCAGTGTTTCGAGCTCTCCACGCGGGGATCGTCTTGCGTCAAGAGCAAATGGATCCGGAGCCGGATGCCTTTGCTCGGCCGAGCATGGGGAATCGGCGGCGCACGCCGCCTCACCATGACGGTCCTCGAGAACGCTCGTGCGGCGTTTTCGAGTCCCTGAATCCTTCGCTTTCAGCTTCCTGACAGCAGCTCGCTACCTTCACCGCCTTGCCGGCCTTCGGCCGCCGCGACATACTACCTGCATGCTGTTCCACACCGAGAGCCTTGAAGAAATGCGCGAACGACATAAGCGCGAGCTCACCGCGTTCCGCATCGAAACCATCATCACCAGCCACGATCCAAAGCGGATGAATTTCTCGGAGAATACAACCATTCACGAATCGCTGATCGTCGCCCGTCGTCCGGGTGCCGAGCGCTCAGCCACGCGTTTTGTTTCGCTGAAGCGCATGCCGCGGGACACCCACGAAGCGATCCTGCTGTCGGATCTGATCAATCGACGCCAGCCGCTTGACTCATGGGGAATGGAACACTCCTGGCCATGGCCCCGTGTTCGTAAGGGAGACTGGAGCGCGGCGCAGTTCTATGATGGCGCTCTCGCCAACGCAGTCCACGATCTCACAGCTCTCGCAAGTACAGTGCTTGCTCCAGCCGGTGAACTCTGTCACATCGAACCAGAGGGGAGAAGAGTCCGAGACGCATTCCTACGTAAACCGCCACCCAATGCGACATGGACTACGCCGATTCTTTGGGATCACCCCACCGAAATCCAAACTGCGATGAACACCGAAGCTGACGTTTCAGGTGCTCCCAAACCCGATCGTGTTGAATACGCGAAGAAGCTCCTAGGAAAAGCCAGCCGCCTTCTCGTCGTGAATCGGCTCAGAACTGACACAGTGCGTGTATCCGCCTGTTATTCGTCACAGCCCCTTCTAGGTTCCGCCTGGACTCCCGTTAGGCCAATATCACCGAATCCAGCCTTCGAACATGCGCTCTGCGCTTGGTGGAACTCCACGCCCGGCATTCTCACCTTGCTCCATTGCCGAGCCAAAGCACTGGACTACCCGCGATTCGCCCTCGATTCCCTGCGATCTCTACTGATACCTGATCCGAACCGCGTCAACATCACACCTCTCGCCGACGCCTTCAACGCGACCCGTGCGGAAGCGCTACGGCCGTGGCCGGACATGCACGACTGTCCAAACCGTGCCATTCTTGACCAGGCCGCCGCTCAAGTACTTCGCGTCGATGGACGTACCATCGCGGACTGGCGCAAGCGCATCGCCCGAGAACCCACGGTATCAGGGAATCGCAAAAAGAGAGGCCGTTCAGAAGCAGGGGCGAGGTTGTTCGACGCAGTAAACCACGTATAGTTCACGTCATTGGGCTTTAAGCCAAACGGCCACTTCGAAGCCAAAAATCCTGAGAATCAAACGCGATCGCTTGTGCCGCGGAGCGCCTGATTCTCACTGTATCGTTGCCCGACAAGTGCCTCTGTACAAGCTGATCGACCGTGTCGATCCGCTTTGACATCATTCGTGAACTCGTGCACTCTTGAACTTGTGCACACGTGAACGTGTGCACGATGAGCCGATGAAAACCATCGCCGTCGTCAGCCAGAAAGGAGGCTCGGGAAAAACGACCCTCGCCTTGCACCTAGCCGTCGCTTCCGCCGCGGCCGGGCGCAACACAGCGGTGATCGACCTCGATCCCCAGGCTTCCGCGGCGAATTGGGCAGACCGCCGCGATGCCGATCTGCCTGTTGTCAAGGGCGGAGCAAAATTAGGCCACTGGGGCGGAGTAAAAGTAGACCATCTCGGGGATAGGACTCGTTTCTGAAAGCGGCTGTTTTGGGGGCTGGAGCGAAGTCGGGGGACGCCTGTTAAGGCGGCCCCGGACGTAGTGGAAGCCCCTCGAAACAGCCGGCGGCTGGGCGGGGGGATCAGGGGGAGGAAGAACGCTTCCGGGAACGCTTACTCTGCTGGAGACGGTAGCTCTCGCCGTTCATCTCCAAGATATGGACGTGGTGGGTGAGACGATCCAGCAAAGCGCCGGTCAGCCGCTCGGAGCCGAAGATCTCCGTCCACTCGTTGAAGGGCAGGTTCGAGGTGACCAGCGTCGAGGCCCGCTCGTAGCGCTGGCTGAAGATCTCGAACAGTAACTCCGAGCCCGTCTTCGACAAGGGGACGTAGCCCAGCTCGTCGACGATCAGCAGGTCTTGCTTGGCCAGCTGTTTTTGCAAGCGCAGGAGACGTTTGTCGTCACGCGCCTCGAGCAACTCGTGGACCAGCGCCGCGGCGGTGGCAAAGCGGACCCGATAGCCTTTCTGACAAGCGGCCAGCCCCAACGCCAGGGCAAGGTGCGTCTTGCCCGTACCGGAGTTGCCCAGCGCCAGCACGTTCTCTCTGCGATCCAGATACTCCGAGCGCGCCAGCTCCAGGACCAAGCTCTTGTTCAGCGACGGAATCGAGCGGAACTCGAAGGTCTCCAGGCTCTTGAGCACCGGGAACTTGGCGGTCTTGATGCGGCGCTCGGTGGCGCGCTGTTCGCGATCGAGCAGCTCCAGCTCACTGAGTCGCAGCAGATAGCGCGGACAGTCCAGACCTTCGGCCGCGCATTGCCGCGCCACTTTGTCGTACTCGCGCAGGAAGGTCGGCAGCCGCAGCGCCTTCAGCTGCGCTTCCAGCAGCACTTTCGGCTTGGCCGTCACTCGGCTCCCGCGTCCACCAGCGCCAGATAGTCCGCCGCTGCGGTCCTCGCCACCCGCGCCGTGGGCAGATGGGGATAATTCTCAAGTTCCAGCCGGGGTGGGCGCTGTTCGATGCGACACAGCACGAGATGCTTGACGGCATCGAAAGAGATCGCGCCGAGCCGTAAGGCGTCCCCTACGGCAGCACGGACTTCTTCGAGCGGAACGTCCTCGAGCAGACGCAGTACCTGGACATACTCTCGAGCTCCAGCCTTGCCGAGCCGCGCTTCGAGCAGCCGGCGCAGTCCAGCAAACTCCTCGGGCAACTGCCAGCCTTCCAGCGGCGCTGCTTGCTCGAGTGCTCCGGTCTTGCGCTCCAGTAGGGCCAGATAGTGCAGCGGGTGAAAGATCAGCCCCTCACGCCCATAGCTGCGCCGATGCCGTGCGATCTCCTCGCTGCCGGCGCAGATGACGACTTTGTCCACATAGCCCTTGATGAGCACTTGGCGGTGTCCGTACTTGGTCGGCACCGAGTAGTCGTTGGTGTGGTAGCGCACCAGCGACAACGACGTCACTCTCCCAGGACGTGTCTCGCAGGCCTCATACGCCGCTGCCGGCAGCGCTAACAGCGCTTGTCGATCACGCTCGAAGCGCTCTCCGATCTTCTCTCGATGCCCGCGTTGCCGGCGCTCTCGCCTCTTGCGGCACTGCTCTTCCAGCCATACGTTCAACGCTGCCCAACTGGGGAACCGGGGCCGCGGTACGAAGAAGCTCCGTCGGGCGACCTTCACAAGGTTCTCGACCTTCCCCTTGTCGTTTCCCTTGCCCGGCCTCCCAAAACGCTCTGCGAACAAGTAGTGCGACTGCAGCTCCGAGAACGCCTGCGTCTTCTGCCGCGTCCCGTCGCCTAGGATCCGCGCCACCGCCAGCGTTGTGTTGTCGTAGAGAATCCGTCGCGGCACGCCACCCCAGTAGCGAAACGCCTCGACGTGCCCCTCCAAGAAAGCTTCCGTCGTCTCGGCCGGAAATGCCCGCACGTAACTCTCGTCGCTGTGGGGTAGATCGATGACGAAGTAGTGCGCCTTCGCCAGCACCCCGCCGATCTCCACTTGCGCCTCGCCGAAGTCCGCCTGGGCGTGCCCCGGCGGATGCGTCAGCGGCACGAACATCTCGCGCTGCGAGGTCCGCTTCAGCCGCACGTAGTCTTTGATGATGGTGTAGCCGCCCGCGAAGTCGTGCTCGTCTCGGAGTCGTTCGAAGATACGTTTCGCCGTGTGCCGTTGCTTCTTCGGCAGCGCTAGGTCCGTCTCCAGGATCTGGTCGATGATCGGCGTGTAGGCGTCGAGCTTCGGGCGTCGAATCGGCTTCTGCCGCCGATAGCCCGGCGGCGCGGCGTAGCGCAGCATCTTGCGCACGGTCTCGCGCGCCAGCCCGAAGCGCTGCGCCGCTTCTCTCTCGCTGACCCCTTCGACAAAGACCGCTCGGCGAACGCGTGCGTACAGCTCCACAGAGTACATCCCTCCTGCATCACACAAAACACCCCAAAAATGTTTTATGAAATGCTGGCGGGCGGTCTAGTTTTGCTCCGCCACCAGCGGCCTCAAACGGCCGCCCTGTGGTCTATTTTCGCTCCGGCGCTTACAACCATATCCTGACGATCGCGCCGGCGTTCGACCTGCGCGTCTACCAGAGCCCAACGGGAGGCGACGTGCGGGACCTGCTGGGCGCCCTCAATGCGGGACGGGAGCAGGACCCATGCTGACCCTCATCATCGACGTGCTTGTGACCTCGGGGCTCCTCTACGCTCTGGCGACAGCGCTGCCCGGCGTGCGCCTGAAGTCGTTCGGCACCGCGTTGACCGTTGTGCTGGTCTACGGGCTGTTGACCTACTTTCTATTCTGGCTGATCGCGCTGATCGCCTTCATCCCGATGCTGCTGAGTTTCGGCCTGTTCGGGCTAGTCATCAACGCGTTCCTGTTGTGGATGACCGACAAGCTGATCGACGACTTCGAGATCGATTCGGTTCGTATGACCTTGCTCATGGCTGTGTTGTTGACGGTGGGGAAAGTTGTGCTGCGGGCAATCCTCTGAGACCCACACTGCGGCAGGAGATCTCGAAGGTGCTCTTGCTTCTGACCCCTTGCCCTTCGTGGGGGTACGTGTGGACGGTCTCCACGGAGAGTGTGTTTTCACGACCACGCCACCCGATGTGGGTGACCGGTTCTTCGAGGTCCCCCTCCACGTGGTACTTGAAGGTGATCTGATCCTCGCGTGAGAACGGGCCCTGCAGCCCATCTCGACCGCACAGGTCAAAAGGCGTCAATCGGCAGCGATAGCTCAGGTTGTCGAACGTCCTGGAGGCGGTATAGGGGAAATGTTCCCCGCCGTGCTCGAGGACGTGACCCTGTACGGCCGCGGGAACACACGTGAGCAGCTCGGTCAGCGCGGTGTCGCCGTACTCGAAACGTATCGCGTGGCTGGTGCCCAGCGCATAAAAGGTGACCCAGTGGTCAAGCCATTTCACTCGGCGACATTCGAAGATGCGCAAAGGCTCCAATCGCGTTCGTCCGCTCAACAAGAGGTAACGAAGGGTTGAAGCACTGTGGAGCACCGTGTCCATCGACGGATTCGCTATGCTATTTTTCAGACTTCGTCATCGTATAGGAAACGCGCGTCGAGTATCAAAACAAACAGGTAACCACGATCCATGGATGAACACAACACCCCGTCGACTGACGACCGTCACAGCAAGAGCCTGGCCCTCCTCTGCTCGGTCTTCGCCATTGCCACCTGTGGACTGATTTACGAGCTCCTGGCCGGGACCATCGCCAGCTACATGCTTGGCGACAGTGTCACTCAGTTCTCCACCATCATCGGCGTCTACCTGTTCTCGATGGGGCTCGGCTCATATCTGTCTCGCTATTTTCACAAGGATCTGATCGCCGTCTTCATCCAGATCGAGATCCTGGTTGGCCTCATTGGTGGGCTCTCCTCCTTGGTTCTCTTTATGGCGTTCGCCGAACTCGACGCGTTTCGGGTAGTGCTCTACTCGTGGGTCGCGCTTACCGGAATCCTGGTAGGGCTGGAGATTCCGTTGGTGTTGCGTATCCTCAAAGACCAGTTCCCGTTTTCCGACCTGATCTCGAAGGTCCTGTCGCTCGACTATCTGGGTGGATTGGCCGCGTCGCTGCTGTTTCCCCTCTGGCTCGTCCCCCAGGTAGGGTTGATGCAGTCGTCGTTTGTGTTTGGCGTCCTGAACGTCCTCGTGGCGGTCTGGACGTGCCACTTGTTTCGTGCGCAACATCGGCGACCCATCCTCACTGTGCAGGCCTACGCCGTCCTTGCGCTGCTCTTGACGGGCGTGGCCTTCTCCGAGGTCTTGTTGGACTTCTCCGAGCGACGCTTGTATCAGGATCCAGTGATCTTCGCCCGCTCCTCTCGATATCAGCGCATCGTCGCGACCCAAGCACAGGGCGAGATGCGGCTGTTCCTGAACGGCGACCTCCAATTTTCCTCCCTCGACGAGTACCGGTACCACGAGGCGCTGGTCCACCCCGGGCTGGCGTCAGTGGCCTCACCGCAGCAGGTCCTCGTGCTCGGCGGCGGGGATGGCATGGTGGTTCGAGAGATACTCAAGGACCAGCGAGTGCAGCACGTCACGCTGGTCGACCTCGACCCGACGATGACGGATCTCTTCACGGATCATCGTGTGTTCGCGGCGCTCAACAACTACGCGCTGCGGTCGCCCCGGGTGGAGGTCGTCAACGCAGATGCGTTCGTCTGGCTCGAGGACAGCACGAGCCGGTACGACTTCATCGTCGTCGATTTTCCAGACCCCTCGAACTACTCCCTGGGCAAGCTCTACACGACCACGTTCTACAGACGGCTCGCCGCGCACCTGGCCCCGGACGGCGTTGCCGCGATCCAGAGCTCGTCCCCGCTCATGGCCCGTCGTGCTTTCTGGTGCATCGTCGAGACGTTGCGCATGGCAGGTTTCGACGCAACACCCTATCACGTTGCGGTCCCTTCCTTTGGCGAATGGGGCTACGTCCTCGCGTCCCACGAGCCCTTTCAGATGCCCGAGCGCTTTCCGGAGAACCTTCGATTTCTCAACCAGTTGATCACGCCCGCCCTCTTCACGTTTCCCACGGACATGGAAGCAGTCCCCGTCGAGGTCAACCGCCTGAACAACCAGATCCTGGTTCGCTACCAGAAGGAGGATTGGGGGCAATTCGCGCCATGACAGCCATTCGTCACCTGACCCGGCGCGACCTTCTACGCCTGAGCCCGAGTGTTGCCGCAGCCCTGGCGGTCGGCTGTCGGTCACGGACGGGACGCTTCGTAGACCGCGAGATCGACACCGGCAGGATCGCTGGCTCCATCGTCGGTGCCTCCCACGAGGTCGGACACCGGTTGCGTGCCGGTGGTCTCCCTGAGCCCCAAGAGATCCGAGACGTGCCGGTGGTCATCGTCGGCGCCGGCATCGCGGGCCTGTCGGCGGGCTGGAAGCTCGCCAAGAGCGGCTTTCGCGACTTTGAGATCCTGGAGCTTGAGACAGACGCGGGCGGCAACTCACGCTGGGGTGCGAACGAGGTGTCCGCTTATCCCTGGGGCGCCCACTATCTGCCGGTCCCGAGCTCGGAATCGACGGCGGTGCGCGAGCTGCTGGAAGAGATGGGAATGGTCCACGACCTCGGTCCAGACGGTGATCCGATCTACGACCCGCGCCACCTCTGTCATGCGCCCCAGGAGCGGCTGTTCATCGACGGCCGCTGGCAAGAGGGGATCTCGGCGCGGGAGCTCCTGGGCACCGCCCCAGCGCCCGGGGATCAGGCCATGCTCGCAGAATTCGAACAGCAGGTGAGGCGTTATCAGGATTATCGCGATGCCCGCGGACGACGTGCGTTCGCGCTGCCGATGGCCCTGAGCAGCGACGACCCCGACCTCGTCGCTCTCGACCGGATCTCGATGCTGGAGTACTTCGACCGCGCCGGATGGACGTCCGAACGTCTGCGGTGGTACGTCGACTATTGCTGCCGCGACGACTACGGGTGCTCACTGGAGACCACTTCGGCCTGGGCCGCCTGGCATTATTTCTGTTCCCGCGACGAAGAAGTGGAATACCTCACGTGGCCCGAAGGAAACGGGCGCATAGTCCGCCACATCGTGGAGCGTCTCGAGAGGCATCTGCACTCGGGCATGCTCGTCTATCGGATCCGGCTGACCGCCGACCCGGCGACTTCCGAAACCTCGGCCGAAGGCGTCGACGTGGACGTGCTCGATACACGTACCAATTCGTCCGTGCGGATTCGAGCCCGACAGGTCATTTACGCCCTGCCCCGCTTTACGGCCACGCATGTGCTGGCCGGCTATGAGCTTCCGGGCATCGACGCGTTTAGCTACGCCCCATGGATGGTCGCCAACCTCACCGTCGACCGCCTGCCTGAAGGGGCGGCGTGGGACAATGTGATCTACGACAGCTTATCTCTGGGGTATGTGGTCGCCACCCACCAGAACCTGCGTGTTGCGCCGGGGCCGAGCGTCCTGACGTACTACATGCCACTAGCGGTGCCGAATCCTGAGGTCGCCCGTCGCTGGATGCTCGAACGCAGCTGGGATGACTGGGTGTCGATCATTCTCGGCGATCTCGCGCCAGCCCACGTGGGCCTCGAATCGCTCGTCACCCAGATCGATGTGATGCTCTGGGGCCACGCGATGATCCGTCCGGTCCCCGGTTTTCTCTGGGGAGAGCCTCGGCGGCGAGCCGCCGACGCCTTTGGCCCCGTGCGCTTCGCCCACTCGGACATGAGCGGGATCTCGCTCTTCGAAGAAGCCCAATATCGGGGCGTGCGAGCCGCCGAAGACCTCATGCGAGACGTGGGCCATGCGTACCGAAGCTCGCTATGGCTCGCGGAGGAGGGAGTGTGAGGTGGATGGGTACAGCACGACCGGTACAGAGTGACCCGCGCCCGGCGTAACCGCCGGTCTTAGGCCTCCATTCCCATTTTCTTCTTCAACTCGGCCAGCGAGTCGGACGCGGCCGAGGTCGATGGCAAGGCCAGCGCCTTGTCGATGTCATCGTCAATGGTGCCGCCGACATCGGAGAGTTGGCCGTAGGCCTCCGCCAAAGACTCCTCCTCCTGCACCTTGTTCTTCATCTTCTCGAGCATCGCGACGGTCCCCGTGGTGTCGGCGCCGGCCAGTTGCTGGTTGATCTTGCGCATGGACGAGGCGGTGCGAGCCCGGGCGCGAAGTGTGATGACCTCGTTCTCGTACTTGCCGATCTGCCGTTTGAGCTCTTCGACCTTGGTCTGGAGCTGGTCGGCCATGTTCTGCTGAGCCTGCTGCTGCGACGAGGCCGTCGTGGCGCTCTGAAGGGCTTCCTCCTTTTTCGACAGAGCCTCAGTCGCTAGCCGTTCGGCTTCTGTCCCATCCATCTCCCCCCCCTGCATCCGTTTGAGCAGCAGCATCGCCTTACGCTCGTAGTCGGCCGCCCTCTTCTTGTGGTCGTCCGTCTCCTTCTGGAGTCTAATCGCTAGCGACTTGACCTGCGCCAGGCTGACCATCGATGCTTGCAGGTTCTTCTTGAGGTCACGGATTCCCTGTTCGCTCATCTTGATCGGATCTTCAAACTTGTCCATGCCGGAGTGCGCCTCGGACTGGGCGACCTTGAACATCCGCTGAAAAATACTGGCCATGACGGTTCTCCTGTGGACGTTTCTACTTGCTGAGGTACGTGAGGAGTTCAGCGCCGTACTCGGCGAGCGCCAACGAGAGGGCCCGGATCGAGCCCTCGAGCTCGTTGAGATCGAGGTTGGCGAGCTGCAAAGTGTCGCGGAAGAAGATCCGCCCGCCGGTCTCGTCGAGCACGAACGCGCCGTGGACGAGCGTGTTGTTCATCTGCAACAAGCGTTCGAAGAGGTCTCGCGGCTCGGTCGGCACCTCGCCGATCAGCTGCTCGAGCACGACAATGGGAGGCTCGCAGTCGATGACCAGTTGCTTGATGCCGCTGTCCTCGTCATCGACCACGATCAGCTCTTCAGTCTCGTTCTCCTCGACGATCGTGAGATCGAGATCGAGTAGGTAGCCCTTGACCCGATCCAGGTTGTCAGACATCGAACCGCACCTCTTTCTTGTGTGATCTCGTGTTCGACACGGTCCCAAACCCTATTTACGTTCCAGGTGTCTGGCAAGCTCTTCGTATGCGCGATTCAGACCTTGAACGAGCTCGGTCGCCGTGCGCCGTTTCTGCTTATCCCCGAATGAAGATCGGGGTGGTACTTTTTGACCAGCCGCCTCCAGGTTCGTCGCATCGTGTCGAGGCCGGTGCCATAGGGAAGCTCAAGTTTAGCATAGTAGCGGACAAGGACCGGATCAGGGGCTTGACCGGCACCTGTCGGTGAGTGCGGCTTCCGCCGCCCGCGTCCTGCGCTCGGCTCGTGCTCAGCAGACGCCGAGCCGGTCTGGTGACGGCCGGTGCGGCGACCCCGCGGCTGCCTGTCGGACCCGAAGATTGCGTTGAACTCGACCCGGAGCCAGTAGATGACTCGAGAACGGATCGTCATGGTTCTAGGTCCTCATCGCGGGCTGCCGGGTGTGGCTCGATGCTCGCGCTCGGGCCGCGATGAGATGACGATCAGTCGGTCGTCCGCGCCGACGAGAACATCGGCGCCGGGGTTGGTCACGACCTGGTTGCGTCCGTGCGGCTGGATTGCCAGAACGATCATTCCCTGGTCACGCTTCATCTCGGAGAACACCTTCAGAAACGGATGCCCCGCGAGCGATGGAGGCACCGGGACGATGATGAGGTCGTTGCCGTACTGGGCGCTGAGGATCTCGGACAGGATCTTGGTGATCCCATGATCCAGCGTCGCACTCGAGATGAGGCGGCTGCTGAATTCGGTGCCCACGATGACCTCGTTGGCATGCGCACGCTCACAATGCCTGACGTTGTCTTCGTTGGCCAGCTCGACAATCGAGTACACGTCGGGGTTCAGCGTTTCCACCGTCAGGGTGGAGAGAACCGCCTTGGCGTCCCGCGCCGTGTAGTCCAGCCGGCGGTCTCCCACGATGACCACGGTGGCCGCCTTCCCGATGCAGCCGCGCGTCAAGTTCTCCTCGGTCACCTCGCCTCGCACGAAGTAGAGATGTTCGTCTTCGACCGGTTTCGTCTCGACATCTGCCAGTAGCAGAATGGGTGACCGCGATGAGCGAGGGTCGGCACGCAGGTCGCGGAGAATCTCACGGGTCCGGTCGTTCCACTCGCACAGGATGATGTGACCCTCAAGATCGTACGAACCCATGCCCCGCTCCTTCCTGAGTCGCTTCTCGACGAACACGCCGGCGATCGTGGCGGTGAACATACCGAGTACGCCGATACCGAAGAACATGAGGACGACGCCGATCGCCCGTCCCCAGAGCGACGTGGGAAAAATATCTCCGAACCCCACCGTGGTCAGCGTGACGGTGGCCCACCAGAGGGCATCGGGGAAGTTTCGATCGTCCTCGAAGTAGGCGAGCCCGACCGCCCCGCCGACGATCAAGACCACGACGACGCCAAACAGTCGGAGCAGATTCTCGCGGTGCAAGAACTCCCAGAACAACAGGATGCGGTCCGTCATCTGACTCTTGAGCTGGCGCATGTCCGTGTCGACGGTCTGGTATCCCACGCCTCACGCCTGACACGACCCCGGTCACGCCACGCCGTAAGCGAGAGTCCGGCGGGATATTGCGGGCGTTCTCAGAGGGTCAACCCGATTAGTATCGACGCGGCGAGATACGTGGTCGCCTCGATGGCCCCAGCGCCAACGTTGGGTACGTCCTGGACCAACTCGTCGGTCAGTCGGGCGCCCGGCAGCAGCACCTTGTCGGCGAAGAGCCGGACCAGCGGCAAGAGGAGCAGACCCACCACGGCGTAGTATCCGAACTCGCTCAGGCTCTGCGTCCACGAGACGAAGTCTCCTTCACCCGCCAGGCGGATGATGTTCCCGAAGCCGATGAGGACACCGGCAAAGGCCACGCCGACCGCGGTGTTGTCACGCTCGATCTCATGATGCAGATCGAACGAGGTCATCTTGTTGTACAGCAGCGCGGCCACGATGAGGCCGACCTGGCCCAGGACCCAGAAGACCGCGCCGCTGAGCAGGCCACCTTCACCGGAGAGCGCGCCAGCCGTGATCAGACCGACAGCCACATGATTGCCGCCTTCGATGGCGCCCATTCCAATGTTGCGGTCCTGAATGATTTCCTTCTGGTTGTCGAACTTTGAGAAGATGATCTTGTCGTTGATCCAGCCGGACAGATTGAGCAAGACAATAGCCACCAGTCCGAAAATCACGACATCGATGACATTCTCGGTGAGCATGCCGGACCCAGGTCCAGACACCACTCCGCCGAGCACGATCGCCAGGCCGAGGTAGTAGCCAGCGATCGTGAGGGCCATGGCGAGGTTGTCCTTCTCGAGGAGCTGTGTCCGCAGAACAAAGCCGCGGTGCAGCGCAGTGTAGACCCACTTGCCGATCACAACAAGAACAAGGACGACGGCCAGGTAAATGAAACCTGTCAGGATTTGATCCCAAGACATGATGATCCTCCCGTAACGCTACTTGCCTAGGCCCCGGGCGCTGCCACCCGTCATGCGACCGCGCACCCGATCAGCGAATCCCTGGGTCCGGACGCGCTGCCGTGCTTCCTGGCGGCGGAAGAAACTGGGGTTGCTCTGTCTCGTGGCCGTACCGCTCGTGCCATACCTGCCAGAGCCAAAGTAAGGTTGGCCGAGGCCGCGATTGTCGCGATACGCATTCCAGTCGTTCCGGTAGATGGGCTGCCCAAACCCGCCGATTACGTGGCTGAGCAGCGCATAGCGGCCGTAGAACTCCCAGAAGGATCCGCCGCTCCGGTCGTTTCGCCACTGGCCGTAGCGCTCGTTGCCGACGTACTGGTAGCCGGGCGGATGCTGGTCGTGATCGATGCTCCCGTCCGCGCCTTTCGAGATGATTACCATGCCGAGGTAGGGCTGGTATCTCGTGTACGTCTGGCGGTCGACTCGTTCCCACTCCCGGATGCTGTCGGCGTACACCAGATCCTCAGAGCCTGGCTCCGGTCGGCCTGTGGTCACCCGGTACTGGTGCCAGTAGTCGGTCGAGAATGTACCCTCCTCCCGCATGTCCGCGAGGATGACCGAGTACTCCGCGAAACGGTCGAGCTCGCGTTGCAACGGCTCGAGGGGGTTACCGGCGGTACAGCCCGCGACAACTAGAGAGAGACCGGTCCACGCGATCCACGGGAGGTTTCTTTTCATGGTTCCCTTCCGTTCAGTGTAGCGCAAGGCTTCGACCCTGCCGGGCAAGAAATCAGTCCGTACCCGCGCCTGGGAGGATACTCGTGAACTCGTAGTCCTCGACGAAGGAGCCAGTCGCAGCCCCGAGCTCTGACTCGCTCCACTGTTCGATGCCTAGGAAGCTCTCTTCATCTTCGTCCAGAAACTCCCAGCGGATCACCTCGTTGCCGGCACCCTCGCCATTGGGGAACATGTGGCCTGCAGAGGAATTATCGAGATAGTACTGCTTCCCCTTGTGAGCAATCTGGCTCGGCGGGTCCTCGTCGCGAAGGATATCACGCCGGATGTCACCGTCGATGGCGCCGATGACGATCTTCTTGGCGAGGGACCAGCGCCCGTCCGCCAGCTCCAGGTACCGCTTCTCGCATCCTCCAGCCGTGATCTCCCACTCCTTCACGATATTTCCATCGAATTCGTATCGGCAGTAGCCCGTCACTTCCCAGGTCTTCAAATCGTAGTCGACGAGATAGCCGACCTTGAGCTTGCCGAGAACCAAATCGGCGATGGGGTCCGGCTCTGCGTCCCTATCCTTGTCCTTCCCCTTCTTACCGAAGAGATCTCTGAGACCCATCGACTCTGTCCTTACCTTTCTGGATACGAGTGCTCGGCAGAAAAGCCCACACACCGGGGCTGCGACGTCACTTCCGTGCCGTTCACCAAAAAGCGCACCTGGGAACTCCCAAGCTCTACCGCGAGCGTATTGCTTGACCGCCCTGATCATCGAGATCATCGATCGCGTCGTGCGCGGTCCAGTCGACGACTGCTGACGTCTCCTCACCCATGCGCGCTCATCGAGAAGTCCACCGTCGTTGGCTCGAGTGGGACGGATCGGTGTTGCAGATGCTCTCGCACACGCTCCCGAAAATCGGCGCGGGTCTGTGGTGAAATGAAACACAAACCGCCGGCTGTCAAACTGCTGCTCGACCTTGAGATACCTTCATCCTACAGCTGGCATGCCAGCCGGTCGAATCACCGTTGGGCTGGGGTGTCGCTGGGCGGCGTCTCCTGCCTGACCGACTGCGCGATCGTCCTGAATCGCGGGCCGGGACCTGGATCGGTGAGATCCATGAGTGCGCCGCACCGTTGGCAGCGCATCTGAAGGTCGACATCAGCCACTCGCACGATTCTAGCGCGGAGCTACCGGAGAGCCATCGCCTCCACGTTGATTTGTCCGGTATGTCGGGCCGCGTCAATGACTTTGAGACAACCTGATTGCGCATTTAGTGAAGCGACTCCCGCTGCTGCTGCCACTGAGCGAGGTGTGAGCTGTATAAGCCTTCGCGCCGCAACAACGCGCCTACGTCACCGGGCTTCTTGCACGCGTCGGCCAGTTTCAGGATTCGGAGCCGATATTCGACGCTGAACCGCCGGCGGGTCACCTTCGCCGGCACCTCCGGGTCGGGGGCGGTCGACCACGTCCATCTCCACAGCTCCTGGTATGCCAATCATCCATCGAACCCTCCCCGCCCTCTACAGTAATCTCCCGAGGAAGGTTGTCTCACAGATTATTGGCGCGGGGGGTGTCAAGGATCTTGATCGTCCAGGTCGTGGCGGCGCTCCTACGCAGCGCGCACTGTGCACGCTCGGAGGTATTGTACTGCAGCGCGAAAGTCTACCCGCCTAAGCGGGAAGAAGTTGAATCGAAGCTTGCCGAGCGCACGGACCTCCTCGGCCAAACAGTGTTTCTCTCTGCGGACGTGTTCGGCCTCACGATTGTGCCTGAAGTGTCATTGCAACTATTTATGCTCGCGAAATCGAAGGCCTGGGGATCTCAGGTCGACCGCTTACTGCGACATTGCAGAAAGGATCCTTTCCGCAATGTTGCACTCCCCCGGCCGCGATCCGCTCCTATTGCTTGCACATTCTGGTGCACTATTACTAGCAATGATACAATCGGGTTTACAAATGTTTCGTGGGGTAAGTGCAACATGCGAATCGGCTACGCCCGAGTCTCCACCGTTGACCAGAACCCGGAGCTGCAGATCGCCGCGCTGAAGGACGCCCGCTGCGATCGCATCTACTCCGAACACGCTTCCGCCAATGCCCGCAAGCGCCCCGAGCTCGATCGGCTCTTCGATTCCCTCCGCGCCGGCGACACGCTCGTGGTCTGGCGCTTCGATCGGCTCGGCCGCAGCGTCTCCCAGCTCGTTTCTCTCGTAGAGCAGCTTCGACACAAACACGTCGAGCTGACCAGCCTCACCGAAGGCATCGACACCAACACCTCCATCGGGGAGGCCGTGTTCACCATCATTGCCGCCTTCTCGCAAATGGAGCGCCAGCTTGTGTCCGAGCGCACCCGCGCCGGCGTCGCCTCGCACCGCAAGAATGGCAACCGCTGGGGCGCGTCGTCGAAGTTCCACAATCCGGAGAACGTCGAGCTCGCCCGATCGCTGCTCCGCGAAGGCACCCTCTCGAAAGCCAAAATCGCCCGCCGCATCGGCGTGCACCCCGTCACGCTCTACCGCTGGTTTCCTGGCGGGGAGGCCGACAACTTCCAGCCCACCCCTACCTACCATCGAAGGCAGAAGCAAATAGCTCGCTCTTGAAACTTGTCGAGGCCACCGATGCCTACCTCGCAGAGCTGCAGCGGCGGAACCTCGTTGCGAGCACCATCGCAAACTACCGCTCGCTGTTTCGTTCCTGGGTTGCCTTCGGCCGTAGCCACGGTCTCACCAATCTTGCCGACTACAACCAGGTCAGCCTTCGCAAGTTTCACGATAGCTGGCGCGTGCAACCCAGCACCGCCAAAACCCGCTACACCATGCTCCGCGCTTTCTTCACCTTCGCTACCGACATGGACTGGATCGAGCGATCACCCATGTCGAAGCTCAAGCCGCCGAAGGTCGCACAGGTTCCCACCATGCCGCTGAGCCGCGACGAGTTTCAGTCGCTCGCTCTCGCGGCCGAGAACCTGCCCGCAGAGCGAGCCCTGATCTTTCTCATGCGCTACTCCGGACTTTCCATCAGAGACGCCGTTTGTTGCCGCAGGGATGCGATCTCAGGTGACACCCTCACCCTATATCGCACCAAAACCGGCGAGCTGGTCATCGTCCCTCTACCCGATCTGGTCATGGACTCGCTCCGCGAGAGCGAGAACGGCCTTGGAGCCGACCACTACTTCTGGTCAGGAACCACTCTTCAGGTTTCGGCCACCAAGCAATGGCGCATGAAGCTGCAGCACGTCGGCCGAATGGCCGGCTTGCCGAACTTCCGGCCGCACCAGCTCAGAGACACCTTCGCCGTCGAGCTCTTGCTTTCCGACGTTCAGATGCATGAAGTTAGCTCCCTTTTAGGCCACAGAAACATCAGCACCACCGAGCGGTACTATGCGCCTTGGAATACGGCGCGCCGGGATCGACTGGTCCGAATCGTAAAGGAGGTCAACCAATCTGACTCCATGCTCCGGTTTCTGACCGAACGCATGTCGAAAAAGAAAACGGGAGCCGTTACAGCGGCTCCCGTTTTCATGTCTGACACTGACCTAGTAGGCCAGTAGACTAGAGGCACTTTTCGTATCTCTAGTCTACCACAAAGTTAATATCACCACTATTGACGGACGGAGAGGTTATATCTGGCGGTGGCTTTACTGTGGCCTGCAAGCGCTTCATTCCAAGCCTTGACCAGCCCTCCCAGTGCTAGAATTCGAACGCCATGAATACGCGCGAAGGTTACTCCCTGACACGGCGCGGATTTCTCTCTGCCTCGGCAGCCGGCGCCTTGCAGGCGGCCCCGGTAAGGAAGAAGATCCGCACGGCGGTCTACGGAATCGGCCACGCCCACGCACGGGGCAAGGTGCAGACGGTCCGGGAAATAGAGCAATTCGAGCTTGTCGGCATCTGCGAGCCGGATGAGCGCCAATCCCGTGACCATGAGGTGTTTCGCGGCGTTCGCTGGCTCTCGCGGGAAGAGGTCCTCAATGACACGTCGATTGAGTTGGTCGTCGTCGAGTCGAGAGTGCAAGAAAACCTAGCCTACGCCGGAGCCGCGGTCGACGCCGACAAGTGGGTGCATCTCGACAAGCCTCCCGGCGTTGACCTCGACGGACTGCGGAAACTGTTCTCCAACGCGGAGGGCCGCGGCAAGATCGTCCAGATGGGCTACCAGTGGCGCTACCACCCGGCCATGCAGGCGGCGATCGAGTCGTTTCGCGAGGGCTGGCTCGGTGAAGTCTATATGGTGAGAGCGACGATCAACAAGCCGATCTCACGGGAAACCCGAGAAGAGCTCGCCGCCTTTCGTGGCGGCATGATGTTCGAGCTGGGTTGCCATATGATCGACCGCATCGTCGACGTGCTCGGCATGCCGAAGACGATCACAAGCTGGATGCGCCACGATGCACCGATCGAAGACACGCTGGAAGACAACACGATGGCGATCTTCGAGTTTGAGCGCGCCATGGCCGAGGTGTACGTGGCCGCTCAGCAGCCCAACGGTGGAAACTACCGTACCTTTGAAATCCTCGGTACCAACGGCACCGCGACGGTACGGCCGTTCTCGCCGTACCGCTTGATGGTCGATCTGAAGGAGCCCGCCGGCCCTTACAAAGCGGGTTTCCAGAAGATCGAGATGCCGCGCCCGCAAGGGCCTCCTTTCGTGGGAGACTTCGCCGAGTTGTCCCGGGTCATTCGCAAAGGAGCCCGGCCTGCATACTCGATTGAACACGATCTGATCACCCACGAGGCGCTGCTCAAGGCCTGCAAAGTGATCTGATGGGAAGCCGAGCCGGCGCGTCACCTTTTCTGTCGGCGCAATGTGAGAAGTTCCCCTGGCGAGCAAAGCAGAACGTTCCCCTTCGGCTCGAGGTACTGAAGCCCTTCAGTCTTGTTTTTGCCGCCCCGGCCGGCATAGCATGAGGACAGCGAGGCGGCAATCATCCAGATCGACTTGCCGTCGGCGAGGTGCCCGCAGGTGTACTTGAAAGCACATCGAGCACGGCAAGCAAACGCAACGAAGTCATGGCGGTCTTATCGCGTGCTTCCCCCGTCAGGTGGGGGGATATGCAGGTTAGGCCCAGGCGCATCGATGGCGCGTCTTGGCCGCAAATCAGGTGTCGGAATGGCTGTTCGGTTCGCCGTGGGTGCGCAAGGGTCGCACAACCAAAAACCGCCGCCCGGACCGCAGCGCCCGCCGCTCAGTCACTGCTTGCCTGCCCAGAATTGCCCAGAATTGCCCGGAATTGCCCGGATAAAATATTGCCCCTGAGCAAGTGTCCGCGCACCGTCAGCCGTTCTCGGTCCGCCTCACGACGAACGCCGTTCGCCGCCGCTCCCGTCGCCCTCCGGTCTGCTTCCGCTGCGGCGAACGCAAAATGAACCCATGCTGAGAAAGGGGAACGTTCTATTTTGCGTTGACAGCACGGCGCCTTTTCTTGACAGTTTTGCCGTCAGACCTTTAGCCTTGAAGCAAGCCGGGCAACCCCAATCCCGAGCATAATTTTCTTCTTGATGTGGTGCAGGCTCCGGACCGTGCTTGGCAGCGCTGCGTGGTTGTTTGCTGCGCTCGGGGCTCCTGCCGCTATAGCGGCCGACACCAAAAACTCTTCAAAAACCGATTTCGGTACGCACGTTAGACCCTTCCTGCAAACTCATTGCGTTGCCTGCCACAATGCCGAGCTCCGCACGGGCGGCATTGACTTCGAGGGGGCTGACGACGCCGATACCGCGTTGATGAGCAACCCGCGGATTTGGGAGAAGGCGACCAGCATGCTCCGCGCCGGCATGATGCCGCCGAAGGGACGTCCTCGGCCCCCGCGCGCCGAGATCGACAAGGTCATCCAGTGGTTTACCGAATACCAGGCGAGCAAAACACACCGCGAAGATGACCCGGGACGCGTCACCGTGCGCCGACTGAACCGGCAGGAATACAACAATACGGTGCGCGATCTGCTGGGAATCGATTTCCGGCCTGCCGACGATTTCCCCGCTGATGACTCCGGCCACGGCTTCGACAATATCGGCGACGTATTGTCGATCTCTCCGGTCTTGATGGAGAAATATATGGTCGCGGCCGAAGTCATTGCTGACAAAGCGATCGTCGCCGAGCAACTTGTTGAGCCGTCGCTGGAGAAGTATTTGGCGCCGAGAATTGAGGATGAGAAAGGACTGATCGAGTATTCGTGGGAGGGCGCGATGGAGGTCACGCATGACTTTCCTCGCGATGCCGACTACACGATCTGGGTTCGCGCCATCGACCGCCGCCAACCGCCGATGCCCACGGCGGAAAACCCCGAACCGGCGTTGCCGGAACCATTACCCTACGAGTTCACCATCGACGAAGAGCGCATCGAAGTCTTCCGAATTCAGTCGCAGTACTACCGCAAGGCGCCGACCGAAGTCACCGTCACGCTCCCAAGGGGACCTCACAAGCTGGCAGCCCGCTTTTTGGTTGACGTCACTCAAATCCCCGACCACGATGCTGAACGCTACGACAAGCGCCGCCGCATGGCCTTCGGGGACTACTTTGAGATTCGCGGCCCGTTCAACACCCGGCTGCCAGCGCTCACCGAAAGCCACAGGAAAGTCTTCATCTGTGGAGATCTCAATTGGGGGCGCTATCCGCCGGGCTGCGTCGGAAGAATTATCGAAAACCTCGCACGGCGCGCCTATCGGCGGCCAGTGACGCAAGAAGAGATCGACTCGCTGAAGCGATTGGTTGATCTCGCCCAAAAGAACGGTGACTCGATCGAGCAAGGCATGAAGCTTGTGCTTCAGGCCGTCCTTGTCTCGCCGCACTTCCTTTTCCGGATCGAGCGTGACCCGGACCCGAACGACCCGGAAGCCATTCATACCTTGGACCCTTACGAGATGGCGTCACGCCTCTCTTATTTCCTCTGGAGCAGCATGCCGGACGAACGTCTGATCGAGCGCGCGACGAATCTCGAACTGAGCGACCCGGCCATCCTCGAGACAGAGGTCACGCGCATGCTGGCCGACTCCCGCGCACAAGCCCTCATCGAAAACTTTGCCGGGCAATGGCTGGCACTGCGCAACATCAAGCTGGCCGCGCCTGATCCCGACCTCTTCCCGCAGTTCGACGACGAACTCAGCACCACAATGCGCACCGAGACGGAGTTGTTTTTCGAGACCGTCCTTCGGGAAGACCGGGGCATCGGCGACTTTCTCGATGGCCGATTCACTTTCTTGAACGAGAAGCTGGCGAGCCACTATGGAATCTCCGGTGTCGAGGGCCCTCATTTCCGCAGGGTGGCTCTGAACGGGGATCAGCGGAGCGGAATCGTAACTCAAGCGAGCGTGCTGCTGCTCTCCTCCTATCCGACTCGCACCTCCCCCGTGTTGCGAGGCAAGTGGCTTCTGGAGAACATTCTCGGCGCACCGCCGCCGCCCCCACCGGACGACGTTCCGGAACTGGAAGAGACGGATGCGTCCACCGGAACGCTACGCCAGCAACTCGAACAGCACCGCGCGAATCCGGCTTGCGCGGTCTGTCACGAGAAGATGGACGCCCTCGGCTTCGGTATGGAGAATTATGACCCCATCGGGCGCTGGCGCACGCACGAAGGCGACCTCCCGCTTGATGCTTCCGGTGTGCTGCCGAGTGGAGAGTCCTTCGCCGGACCAGCCCAGCTCAAGGCGATTCTTAAGAATCAGCTTGACGACTTCGCTCGCTGCCTGACGGAAAAAATGCTAACCTACGCCCTAGGACGCGGTCTGAAGAGCTACGATCGAGCGGTGGTCGATGAGATCGTCAGGAATCTGGCCCGCGATGACTATCGCTTCTCGCGGTTGATTCACGAGATTGTCAAGAGTAAGCCGTTCCAGATGCGGCGCGGAGAAGGAGGCATGTCATGATTCGACGAGTGCAGCTTTCAAGGCGAACCCTGCTGCGAGGGATCGGGGCCACCGTTGCGCTTCCCTTCCTGGACGCGATGAAGCCCGCCTTCTCAGCCTCTCCGAGCCGACTTGACAATCGGATCCCCGTTCGCTTGGCATTCTCCTACGTTCCCAACGGCATCATCATGGAGGATTGGACGCCCGCAACCGCAGGCGCTCTGCGGGAGTTGCCGAGCGTCCTGGAGCCGATCTCGGAGTTCCGCGACGATGTGATGCTTCTCACCGGTCTGACCCACAACAACGGACGGGCCCTGGGTGATGGACCAGGCGATCACGCTCGGGCGGCCGCCTCGTTCTTGACCGGTATTCATCCGAAGAAAACCGATGGCGCGGATATTCTCAACGGTATCTCCGTAGATCAAGTTGCGGCTGAGCTGGTCGGCGGCCGAACCCGCTTTGCTTCTATCGAACTCGGCACCGAACATGGCCGCTTGGCGGGCAACTGTGACTCCGGTTATAGCTGCGCTTATAGCAACAGCATTTCGTGGCGAAGCGAAACCACGCCGATGCCGCCCGAGATCAACCCGCGGCTCGTCTTCGAACGCCTGTTTGGCCGACCGGGGGGCAGCGACGATCCGGTCGAGCGAGCGAAACGCAAGCGCTACGAGAAGAGCATCCTGGATTTCGTCCAACAGGACACCCGCAAGCTGCAGTCGGAACTCGGCCCCACAGATCGACGTAAGCTTGACGAGTATCTGACAGGCGTTCGCGAGATTGAGAAGCGGATCGAAGCCAGCGAGGCTTCCGCGGCTCAGACCACGCCCTCGATGGATCGTCCGTTCGGGGTCCCCGTCGATTTCGCCGAGCACGCGAAGTTGATGTTCGACTTGCAAGTCGTCGCCTTCCAGACCGATCAAACCCGCATCGCGACCTTCATGATCGCCCGGGAAGGAAGCAATCGCACCTACCGCGAGATCGGCGTTCCGGGCGCGCATCATGGTCTGACGCATCACCGCAACGACGAAGAGAAGATCCGCCAGATCAGCAAGATCAACCGCTACCACATGGAGTTGTTCTCCTACTTTCTTAAGCGGCTCGACTCGATTCCCGATGGCGACGGCACGCTGCTCGATCACTCGATGGTCGTCTACGGCAGCGGCTTGGCCGACGGCAACAAGCACACGCACCACGATCTGCCGGTCCTCGTTGCCGGCCGCGCCGCGGGTGGGCTCCATCCAGGCCGCCACCTGCGCTACGACACCGAGACGCCGATGGCGAATCTCTACCTCACCTTGCTCGACCGCTTGGGCGTGCATCCCGAAGCGATCGGCGACTCTAACGGCCGGCTCGAACACCTCACGGATATCTAAGCGGAGCTCTATCCCTTGCCGGCGGATGATGTCGGGGGAGTGTGTGCAAGAGTTCGTCGAACTCTCCTATGACCGCATCAAGATAGACTATGTGCCTCCCTATGCGCCAGAGTTGAGTCCGGAGGAGTACATCCGGGCTTGCCGCAAGCAGCACGAACTGCCCGGCGTCTGTCGGAAGGACGACGGAGCCTTGCGGGTGCCGCGTGCGGCAGATCTCACGGCGCGAGGCGAAGCGTCTGAGCGGGGTGACCGCACGGGCCAGCGTCGCCGAGGGTTGAGTGGACGAACAAGCGCACCGGCGAGACGACGCAGGTGCCTCGCGGCGTCGATCCCGGCTGGGACTACAATCCGGGGCTCGAGCGGCAGCGCGCGCTCGTTGAGAGTCTGAACGGCAAGCTCGACGCGGCGGACCAAGCGCTGCCCCGCGCCGCCGTGCGGACCGTGGTCGACAGCCCGCTGCTCGACCGCCAGCTTGCTCCGATGAAGAGTGGCGATCCGCCCAAGGGCGATCTGCCCGTTGCGTTCCTCAAGCCCGAGTGGAAACGCGTCCTCAACGTGCGGACCCAGCTCGTCCGCCTGACCAAGCGCACCGCCCACAAGCAGCGCCGCAAGCATCCGAATCTGACGCTTGAACAGTATCGCGAAGTGTTGCCCAAGGCGCTGCGGAACGCCCAGATCGTCTTGAGCGAGACCGGTCACTGAGGCCGCCCTGCCGAAACTCTGGTGTTCTTCTATTTTGACCAATGGGATATCTACAAAGCCGCCGTCTCGGCCGACACGCCCCGGCGCGTGCGGCTGGCGACGTTCTACGATTCCGATCAGGAGGATATCGAGCGGACGTTGCTCCGCGGCAAGGTCTTGCGCGATACACGCTGAAGTAAAGGTAGGGCGCCGGGATTTACGGCGTGAGCCCTGAACTCCCGGCCAGACTCTGTGCTCACCATACCACGCCCGGCCAAAATGTTAATCTCGCCTTTCGCTTGCTTTTTGTCGCAAATCAAGTGTCTAAATTGCCGTTTTCTTCGCCTTTGGCGCGAAATCGTCGCAAATCCAAAATCTCCGTCCCCGCATTCCTTTAAGTCACTGATTCCACGCCCACTATTGCCCGCTATTGCCCGGCTGCATAGCGTCGCAAATCAAGAGTCCACGCACAGCGGGAGTTTACCTTCAAAGCGCTGCGCCGCATGGCCGCAAACCGCGCTTGATCACGGCTTTCTGGAAGCAGTCATCTCTTTGCTCCGATTGACGAGGTATTACGCGAAACTCAGTTAGACAACTTCCAGAAAAACCGGTTCTGCCGTCTGTCTGTCGAGCACCGTTTCGATAGGGTCCGCAAGGAGAGATAGGTTCCGGATCCTGAATACTGATGAGAAAGGCGTTTGCTCGCTGGCTGCAGGCCCTTGACTCCCGGACGATGCTCATAAGGCTTTGATCGATACGCAGCACATGAGGATCTACTTGCTGCTTTACGCGCTCATGGTATTGTCATCTCGATGAAAATGGACCGAATCACCCCCTCCCGACGCAACTTTCTTTGCTCCACCGCCATCACCTCCGCCGGACTCGTCATGGGTTGCGGCCCTTCCGGCGAGGAAGGCGGCGGACCCGCCACTGCGAAGCGCCCCAACGCCGTCCTCATCATGGCGGACGATCTGGGCTACGAGTGCCTCGGCTGCTACGGCGGCACGTCTTACAAGACGCCGCGTCTTGATGCGCTCGCCGATGCCGGCATGCGCTTCGATCACGCCTATGCGCAGCCTCTCTGCACGCCGACACGCCTGCAACTCATGACCGGTGCGTGCAACTTCCGCAATTGGCTGGCGTTCGGCATCATGCCGCCTGCCGAGAAAACGTTCGGCCACATGATGGGCGCGGCGGGCTACAAAACCTGCATCTCGGGGAAGTGGCAGCTTTACAGCTACAACCCGCCCGACTTCGAGCCCGAATGGCGCGGCAAGGGCATGCATCCTGAAGACGCCGGCTTCGATGAGTACTTCCTATGGCACTCCCTTCACACCGAAGACAAGGGCTCGCGCTACGCCAATCCCTTCGTCCTCGACAACGGCGAGCTGCGGACCTACGACGGCAAATACGGTCCGGAAGTCTACACCGACTACATCAACGACTTCATGGAGCGGCAGGCCTCCGCCGGCGACCCGTTCTTTGTCTATTACCCAATGGCCTTGCCGCACGGACCTTTCAATCCGACGCCGCACAGCAGAGTCTGGTCCGAGGGTGACCGTCTCGAGCGCGACAGGAAGTATTACGCCGACATGGTCGAGTACATGGACTACACCATCGGCCGCATCATCGACAAAGTTGAGGAACTCGGTATCGGTGAGAACACCCTGATCCTTTACTATTCCGACAACGGCACTCCGCGCGAGATCGAGTCGCGCCTGGGTGAGAAGGTGATTCAAGGCGGCAAAGGAAACACCACCGACGCCGGGACCCACGTGCCCTTGATCGCTAGTTGGAAGGGCGTTATCCCCGAAGGCCGCGTGAACGACGACTTGATCGCCTCTACCGACTTCATACCTACGATACTCGAAGCCACCGGCGCAGACGCTCTACCCGAGATGACCCTCGATGGCCGCAGCTTTTTACCGCAACTCAAGGGCGAAACCGGAGATCCACGTGAGTGGGTGATGTTTCACTTCGATCCTCTGCCGGGACACAACAAGGTGCGCTACAAGCTGGTCCGCTTTGCTCGCGACAAGCGCTACAAGCTCTACGAAGAAACAAGGCATCTGTTCGATGTCCCCAACGACGAACTCGAAGAGCACCCCATCTCGCCCGCGCAGGACACCCCCGACTCCGCCGCAGCGCGCGAGAAACTCAGAGCCGTCCTCGAAGAAATGCATGCCTAGGTCGCCCCGATACATCGGTTGTTAGCATGAGCAGTTAGCCTGCATTTCTCAACACGTGGGGAAGCGAAGTGCGTGAGAGGGCCGTCAGGACGAGGCGCGCGCCGCTTGGCGCGCGCAGGTGTACTTTGAAAGTACATCGAGCACGGCAAGCAAGCGCAACGAAGTCATGGCGGTCTTATCGCGTGCTTCGGCCGTCAGGTGGTGAGATATGCAGGCTAGGCCTGACGTCGAGACACCCGGCCATGGTCCCTCCAAGCCAACAGGCGCGGCTCAAGCACGAGGAGCGCATCCGCCGGCAATTCAACCAATGGTCGATATCCGGTCAGATCGCCGAGATGGAGGCATGGCACAGCCCTGTCACCAAAAAGTTGATCGATCGTATGGATCTGCAGTCCGACGACCGCATTCTTGAAATCGGCTGCGGTGAGGGTTGGGCGGCGCGGCTTCTTTCGGTTCGCGCGCCGGAGGGCGCCGTCGTCGGCATCGATCTTGCCGATGAGCTGATCGCCTCGGCGCGCGCCCGGTCGAGCGACCACCACAACATCCTTTTCGCTCCCGGCTCCGCCGAGGAGATCCCTTGGGCCGAGGACTACTTCACCCGTGTGCTGAGCGTTGAATCAGCCTCCTACTGGCATTCGCCCGAATCAGCCGTTCGAGAGATCTTTCGCGTCACAGCTTGGGGTGGACGGGTCTTCATCCTGATGTGGTTCTATGCCGAGAACCCCCACTCTCACCACTGGAAAGAGCACGTTCCGACAGATATTCATCTCCGCTCGGCGGCTGAATGGAAGGAGCTGTTCGCATTGACGGGTTTCGAGAATGTCGAGACCGATCGAATCCCTGACGACACACCCATCCCCGCCGACTTCATGCCGGATGTTCACTGGCGCTCCCGCGAAGAGAAAGAGGCTTTCCAAAAAGAGGGCGCACTCCTGATAACCGGCCAAAAACCTCCCATCCCTGAGCCGGAACCGCCGGTAATCGTCCAGAACCCGCTCCGAATCATCGATTGACATACCGTGTCGCCGACGCCCGCGACGCCGCCCTGCCGGATTTTCAGGGCGTGGTGATAGGATTACTGATTGATGAAAACGCTGAGCCGCAGGGCGTTTTTGTCCACCGCGACGCCGCTGTTGGCCTCAGCCCAACGCCAATCCACAGGACGCCGGGCTCGCTTCGCCGGCTTGGCTTCGGTGTCGCCCGACCCCCTGACGGAGCGGCTCACATACCGGCTTACCCCTCCCGACTATCTGCATCACCTGCCTCACTATCACCATCGATTTCTGTCGCGGTCGAACTCCTTCGCCTTGGTGGCGGGGGAACGCACGGGATTGCGGCAGATCTTTCGCCTGAATCTTCCGCAGGCTGACATGGTGCAACTCACAAGCGGGCCAGGCGTCCACCCTTATTCACCTACGCTCGACCGCAAAGAGAAGAACTTCTACTTTCTTCAAGGAAACGAGTTGAAGCGATCGGCCGCGAAGAGAGGCCGTGAGCACCGGATTTATCGGACTGAGTCGGGATGGCGAATGACCGGGCATCTGGCCGTGTCTGACCGGGATCGATACGCCGCCGTCATCGAGATGCGTGAGGAGGATTGGGTCGCTGGTTTCGAACAACAGTTCGCCCAAAAGCCTCGCTGCCGCATTCAGCTCGTGGACCAACGCCTGGGGACGGCTCGCCTGCTTGTGGGTGTAAACGCATGGATAGCTCATCCTCAGTTTCGCCCGAGGAGCAATGATGTTCTGTATTGCCACGAAGGCCCTTGGGACAAGGTGGACGCGCGGTTGTGGATGATGCGCCCGGGCTCGGAAGGCCCGAAGAATCTGCGTCCCCGCAAAGGAGCAGAGCAGTTGGGACATGAGTACTGGTCCGGATTCGGTCGCGAGGTTTGTTATGTCTTCTATCCGGATGCGACGGGACGGAGAGCGACGGTGCGATGTATCGACGTCAATACCGGCAAGGAGCGGATCGTTTCGCGCTGCACGCGTTTCGGCTGGTTGACCGCGAACCGTGACAATTCGGTAATCGTGGGCGCGAGCCGCAGCTTGGCGGGACCAAATATTTACCTCCTGTTCAGCCGTCTGCAGAGGGAGATAACGGTCTGTGAGCATGCTTCGACCGGCAAGCCCTACCCTGTGGCGGGAACGGACCGCAACGATCCATGGGCGTCCGCCCCGGAGCCTGTTTTTTCTCCGGATAGCCAGTTGATCTATTTCGTGAGCGATCGCGAAGGGCTGCCGGCGGTCTACCGCATCGGTGTTCCGGATCTGGTCGAAGAGACGCGCCGCCTCGAGACATAGCGGCTACCCCGTGGTCCGTAGGCGGCCTAACTTGGCAACCGTACGCTTGAGAAGTCTTCGAAAGAGTTCTGGAAGCCTTTGAGCAGGGCCATGTGGTCGCCGCCGGCGGTGATCATGCGGCCACCGAGGTCGAGGATGCGCTGGGCGTGTTCGGGAGTGCCAGTGGGCGTGCCCCACCAGCGTCCGGTCTTTTGGGCGGCCGCGGCGACGCGCTTGAGGGCCTCTTGCAGAATGGGGTTACCGAAATCGAATGGCACTCCGTAGCTGAGACTGAGATCTCCCATGCCGACGAAGAAAATATCGAAGCCTTCGACGTCGGCGATCTCGTCGATGGCCTCGACGGCCTCCTTGTCCTCGATCTGGAATGCGAGGAAGACTTCCTGGGCGACATGCTCCAGGTATTTCCCGGGATTGGCAAGTGCGTAATCGGCATCGGCGCCCGCGCCGTCCATGCCGCGCTTGCCGAGCGGCGGGAAACGCGACCACTCCACCCATTGGCGTGCTTCTTGCGCGCTTCGGATGTGAGGCACCATAAGTCCGTTAGCTCCGAACTCCAAAGCTCGCATGGGGTCGCCGTAGCCCGCTTTGTGAATCCGCGCCATCAGATCAATACCCGTGGAGCGGCAGGCGAGCGAGATGGGGTCGATGGCGTCGTATCCCCAGGGGCGGTGCTCCAGGTCAAGCCAGATGCAATCGTATCCAATGCGGCCGACGGTCTCGGCTAGCCAGGGGTGCATGACGCGGCTGATGCCGGCGACCTTGACAAAGTCACCAGCACGGAGTTTGGCGAGGACACGGCTCTTAGTCATTGCCGCTATTATGCCGCATAGCCATCGGACTGTCTTTTGTTGATGGACGGTTCATAATAGGGCTCCATGCAATCGCTCGTTGATGTGCATTGCCACCTCGGGCAGAGCGTTCGCGGATCGATGAGCGCCGACGGCGAGCGGTTGTGCTCGCTTTTGCGGCAAGCGGAAGTGACCCACGCGGTCGCCTTCTCGATCGAGGCCTGCTATGGCGGAATCGACATCGGGAACGCTTACACACTCGGCGAGGTGGCGCGGCACGAGATGTTGAGTGCGATGGTCGTTGCGCATCCGCACCATCGGGCATCCTCGGAACGGTGGGTCAACGCGGGTGTGTCGAACCCCGATGTCGTTGGCGTCAAACTGCATCCGGCGCTGGGGCAGTACGACGTGACCTCTTCGGCGGTCATGCGCCTGATGGATGAGGTTGTCGCGCCGTCGGGGCTCTCGGTGTTGAGCCACGTGGGCAATGAGACGACACAGGTGCCGATCGACAAGTACTTGGAACTGGCGTCGCGGTATCCCGGCGTACGTTTCATTGCCGCTCACTTGGGCGTGGGCGTGCTTGGTATCCGGGAGCGCTCGATCGACGCCTGGGTCGAAAAGCCGCTCGAAAATGTCTGGTTTGACATGGGGACGTTGCGGGCTTTCACGACGGGGGCCGTGGAGGGACTTCTCGACGCAGTGGGTGAGGACAGGATCTGTTTTGGAACCGACGCGCCGCTGTACGTGCCGGCCCCGTTCACGAGACTACTCGAGACGCTCGACATTTCCGAGGCGGTGCGCAGAAAGATTGCCTGCCGGAACGCGCTGGCGGCTCTTCCTCGATTGGCCGGCAAAGCAGGGACGGGCTCGAAAAGATGATCTCGGGGGACGGCTCGTCGCCGGGGTTGCGCAAAAGGCGGCTGGGGAGCACTCACCTGTACATCTCTGAGATCTCGTTGGGCTGTGTGGAGATCGGACTGGACTACGGCATCGCGGCCGAGGGCAAACCGCAGCGGCCCTCGGAGGCTGAGGCGAAGCGAATCCTCCATACCGCTCTCGATCTCGGTGTGAATCATCTCGACACGGCCCGCGCCTATGGGGAGAGCGAAGCGATCATTGGCCGCACTCTCAAAGATCGGCGAGACGAGTTCGTTCTCACGACCAAGATTCCAGTGCAGAAGCAAGCACGGCTTTCGACCGCTGAGCTAAGGGAACACTGCCGGTCGTCGATCGAAGCGAGCCTGGAGGCCCTGCAGACCGATCGGATCGATATCGCGCTTCTGCATACGTCGGGCCCGGAGATTCTGAGGCGGCGCGACGTGCCGAAGATCCTGAGCGAGGAGTGCGGCAAGCAGGTTCGTTTCTTCGGTGCGAGTGTCTATGGGACCGAAAGCGCGCGGGTCGCGATCGACTCGGGGTGGTGCGACTGCGTACAGATCGCTTACAGTATGCTCGACCGTCGTCCAGAAGCGGACGTTCTGGAACGGGCTCGGAAGAAGGATGTAGGGGTTGTGGCACGGACAGTGTTGTTGAAAGGCGCGTTGACGCGGCGTTGTGAGAATCTTCCTGAAGGGCTGGAGGCTTTACGCAAAGCGGTGCGTGAAGCCGCACAGCTCTCAACGGAGGGATTGGACGGCTTGCCCGAATTGGCGTATCGCTATGTGCTGAGCGACGAGCGGGTCCACACGGCTCTCGTTGGGGCGTCTTGTGTCGAAGAAGTCGAGCAGTCAGTGCGGTTCGTCGCAGCGGGGCCGTTGCGGAGTCATCAGATGTACGACATTCAGCAAATGGATATCAGCGAGGAGAGATTACTGAACCCCGGGAACTGGCCAAATAGCTGATCGAGCCGCGATAACGGCTCTCAAGGAGAAAGCCCTATGAGATACCACCAAGCTCTGCTCGTGAGTTGCGAGATTCCGTGGACGGAGCAAGAGGAGTTCATGGAAGATCTCTTCCGTCAAGAGGTCCGCCAAACGCTGGGCATTGGCTTCAACAACCTGTACGTCTTCGGAACCGCCGGCGAGGGTTATGCGGTCGATACTCCTCGGTTTCGCCGCATCGTGGACGTTTTTTTCGAGGAGACGGCTAAAGACGGAGTCTTTCCGCAGGTAGGCATCATCGGGCTTTCCACCGCGAATATCCTCGAACGGCTTTCTTACGCTTACGATGTCGGGTTCCGCACGTTTCAGATTTCGCTGCCTTCGTGGGGTGCTCTGAACGACAACGAGGTGATGAAGTTCTTCACGGATGTCTGCGGCGCTTATCCGGATTGCCGGTTTCTGCACTACAACCTGCCGCGGACGAAGCGCTTGCTTACGGGCGACGACTACCGGCGGCTGGCCGACGCCGTGCCGAACCTGGCGGCAACGAAGAACACGGCGACCAACCATTACTCGACGATCGACCTGATAGAGAAGTCGCCGGAGGTCCAGCACTTCTTGGGCGAAGCGATGTTTCCCTTCGGCACGTTGTATGGGGAATGTTCGCTGCTCAGTTCATACGGTCCGGCGTTCCCGTCTAAGAGCAAGCAGTTGTTCGAGTATGCCGTGACGGGGCAAGTCGAGAAGCTTTTCCGTCTCCACAAGGAATTTCTCACTGTGGTGAACGACGTCTCAGCGCCGTTGAGCAAGTACGAGCGGATCGATGGGGCCTACGACAAGCTATGGGTGCGGCTGGGAGGCTTGCCGATGCCGTTGCGGCTGCTGTCGCCTTACGAGTCGCTGCCGGAACACACTTACGATGAATGTCGGCGAGTCCTGGACGAGAAATATCCCGACTGGCTCGAGGTGAGCTGAGAAGTTTGTAGGCGGAACCTTTCATGGCAAGCCCCACACGGCTGGATTCCTACGCAAGCCAGATCACCGAAGAGATGACCCGCCGCAACGGCGGGATTTTTCTGGTGAGCTACATACTCATCTATTTTGCAGCGCCCGCAGTCTACATCGGGATTGTGCAGGCGGCGCTGATCGACAAGCTCGAGGCGAGCGCCACGGTGGCGAATCTGCCATTGGCGGTGTACAAGTTTGGTTCGTTCGCGCCGCTGATCATGTCATGGCTGGCGCCGCACCGCTTCGAGAAGCACGTCGTCGTGTGGGCCAACGTGATGACGGCAATCGTGCTGACGTTGGTGTTCTTGACGCTGGTGCTGCCGTTTTCGACATCGGTTCGTATCGGCGCGCTGATCTTGCAAGGCTTGTTTCAAGGATTGTCGAGCTCGACTTCGATGATCTTTCAGTTGCAGTGCTTGACACGCGGCACGACATCTGAGGGGCGGATTCGCGTGCTGAAGCGGACCTTCACTCTCACACCACTGGCCGCCGTGGTCGGGTCGCTCTTCGCACAGTGGGTGCTCGACCCGCAGTTTACGTGGTTTGCGTTTCCCTATGACTTCGCGATGGTGTACTTGACGGCGATACCGTGTATCGCCGGTGTGGCGTACATCAGCAGCCGCTACGACCTTGCGCCGCTAGCGGACGAGCCGCGACGGCCGTTCTTCGGACATCTCGTGCTTGCGGTGAAGGAGTTCGCGGCGTCCACCTCGTTACGGTTGGCATGGTTGGGTTACTGGCTGTGGTACTTGACGCTGGCGATCATCCCAAACCTTTCGCTGTATTCGAAGGAGGCGATCGGCGTGGACCCGCAGGACTACTCGGGTGTGATGATGGCGCTGAGGTTCGGTTGCAAGGCGATTGGCGGCTACTTGCTCGGCTGGATCGCGTTGCGCTACGGCTTGCGCTCGAGCGCGTTCACGTCGGTGGCTCTGCTGGCGGTTGGCATTCTGTGGGGCTGGGGTGTCCCCGGATTTGCTTACTTGCTCTCGTTTGGGTTTATCGGAGCCGGCGAACTGGGTGGGACGTATTTCCCGAATTTCGTTGCGGTCCTCTCTTCCGCCGAAGCGGGAACACGGAATCTGGCGCTGATTCAGCTTGCTCCCCCTGTTTCAAGTTTTGCGCCGGCCATGCATGGCGGGTTGGCGGACATCTGGGGCTTTCCCGCGAGCTTCATATTTGGGTTGGTGGCAGCCGCAGTATCGATGGGTCTGGTATCCCGCATCCGAGAGCGCGGCGGAGGGAAAAAGCTGCCTTCCTCCCCGCCTGACGGCCGAAGCGAGCGGTAGGAGCGCCATGACTTCGTTGAGCTTGCCGGCCCTGCTCGATGGACTATCAAGTACACTTCCGCACTCCAAGCGGCTCGCGACTCGTCCTGACGGCCTTTTCACGCACTTCGTCTCGCCAGGTGACGCGAAAGGCAGGTCTGCAAATGACCCCCAAAGAATACATCCTCGATGATCGAGATTGGTCGAAGCTTGGTTTCGGCGAGCAACTGCGGCAGCTCGAGCTGGAGGGATATCTGGTGATTCCCGACTTGCTTTCGGCTGAGCAACTCGCCCGCCTCAAGGCGGAAACGGCGCGACTCGAAACCCGCGCGGTGGACTACTCGCCGCGCCAGAGAGGTTGTCCGGCTGTGCAGTTTTGCGGTGGGGCGATCACTGAGTTGATCGCGCATCCTCGTACGGCGGAGTTTCTCCGCAAGGTCTTCGGTGATGATCTCGTGCTGATGAGCTACGATTATGCAAGGTCCGAACCGGGACACCCGGGGGTGAGCTTCCATACCGACGGGCAGCCTTATGGGTCCGCGATTTTCGGAGCGAAACATACCTGTCCGGTGATGATTCGGGTCCTTTATTACCTCGACGACCTCACCCCGGAAGTTTCGCCGTTTCGGGTGCTCCCGCGGTCGCACCTTTCATTGCATGCGGAGGGAAATCCCTATAACCGCTATGAGGGGCATCCCGAACAGGTGATGGTGACAACAAGGGCCGGCTCAGCCGTATTTCTCAACTACAAGGTCTTTCACGGAAATTTCCCGAATCGCGGTGACTGTCCGCGGGAGATGCTGGCTGCGGCCTTCCGCCCGGCTTGGGCGGGCCCGCTCGCAGAGGTGGAGGATTGGGATTGGGACGAAGTGGCGAAGCTTCCGCAGGCAGTGCAGAGGCTGATGGGTGATCGAAATCAGCGACGGGCGGATATCAACGTCGGCAACAAGCCGGCGAACATGCGCATCGAAGCGCCGGCGCTTAACCCAAGCCGTTGGGACGGGCAATAGTCGGCTAGCTCAGTTCATAAATCGAAGCGGCGTTGCTCCAGAAAACGTCTTCGATCTGAGAATCGCTGAGCCGCATGTTGCGGCAGGCGGTCTTGAGGACGCGCAGGGACTCCAAACCGACCAGCGTCGGCCGAAGGTCTGCGTAAGCGACATCGAACTTGGTGTTGCTTTCCGAAAGCCACAAGAACGAATCACCGATAGCGACGCAACGGCCGCGTTCATGCGTAACAGGGAAGTCAGCGCCGAAGAGCAGACGGTCGTGCCCGAGCGTCTCGATGATTGCCTCGAACGCACCGCCGTCGGTCACGGCGCTCGTGTCACACCACACGTTGCGAAGGCCCCGTAGCGCACCGATGCCCTCAATGGTGTGGTGCGGATTGAATCCGCGCGCCGCGTGCGCCAGGATGAAACGCATTTTCGGATATCGCTCTGCGAAGGCGCGGATTGTCTGCTGATTGAGCGGGTCGGCCATAGCGCGATTACGCACCATGTGAAGCGTGATCGAAAGCCCTTCCTCGTGGGCCACGCGCACATGCTCTTCCGGCAAGTAGCTTTCCACCTTGGCCTGAAAGGTCGGCTGTTCGGTAGCCCATACGTGGTAGCACTTGAGGCCGGCGAAGTTATTGCGCCGCACCGTTTCACGTACGTACTCGGCATCCATGCCAGGGCGAACGAGCATCTGGGCGCGTGAGTGCGGGTCGGCTCTTACCTCTGCAGCCAGGAAGTTGTTCGCCGCCTCCATATCGAGATGCGCATTCGGAAACCCAAAGAAGAGGCCGGAATAACGGCGTCCGGGAGTCAGTTCGTTCATCGAATTGATGTAGACCTCGAGGCCGACCGACTCGGGCCCTTCACCGACGATGCCCGGCGCGCCGTCGCGGAAGTGTTCCTTGGCGTAAAGGTGCGCGTGGGCATCGAAGATGCGCTCGGGCAGAAAGTCGTTTAACTCGCGTTCGAAGAGTTCACGATCGTGATCCTGGACTGCAAAAAAAGATGCGGTCATGTTGCTCCGTTCTCCCGGCACTCGTTTTCAGCGGTTTGATGATCTAGCGGAATTACTCCCGAGGCGGCGTCGATGCAGGCGGACTCCATTCCAAGTCTGGAAATGACTTTGACCCGCGTGAAGCCGGTAGGCCGCATGACCGGTTCGTCGGGCCCATCGTTGCATCTCGGGTCGTCGGAGCCCTCCCGGTGTCCGGCGCTGTTGACATTCAGGAATGGGTTATCACGCATGGTGGTATGTCCGCTGTCGATCAGGAACAGCCCCAGTAGACAGGGCCGGGTTTCGCCTAACAGCACGGCCGCGTCTGCGGAACCGAGGAAGATCAATACGTACCGGAGGGGTGGAGGGACTCTCCTTTGCAGGGTGCATTGCCGGACGACTCATGTCCGTCGGCGAAGGCGGGAGGGGCAGGCCGCCAATGGGCTCTGGGCCAAGGCACACCGCAGTATACAATGAGGTGCCTTACCGAGCAGTGGGGCGTACAAACGAGGAACCGTGAGTGATGATTGTTGATTGCCATAGCCATATTTGGGAGTATCCGGGGCACATTAGCGAGGGGTTTGTGGCGGAGGCCAATGCTCGCGCCAAAGGCAAGAAGATGGATCTGCACGTGCCGCCGGAACGGCACATGGCGGCCATGAACGGCGTGGACAAGGTGATTGTCTTCGGAATGCGCGCTGCTCACTCCGGCATCATGACGCCCAATGAGTACATCGCGGACTACCAGAATCAACACCCCGAGAAGGTCATCGGATTCGCGGCGGTCGATCCGCATGTGGACAAGGTACGCGACACCTTGGAGCACGGATGGAAGCTGGGGCTCAAGGGGGTCAAGCTCGGCCCGATCTACCAGAACATCCATCCGACGGACAACCGTATGATGCCCGTCTACGAGTTCTGCGAAGCGCACCAGCTGCCGATCATGATTCACCAGGGGACAACGTTCCCGACGAAAGCGCCGCTGAAATACTCACTGCCGATCCTATTGGAAGACGTGGCGCTCCAGTTCCCGGATCTGAAGATGATCATTGCCCACCTGGGCCATCCGTGGATGGAAGACACGATCGTGATGATCCGCAAGCAGCCGAATTTCTTCTCCGATATCTCGGCTCTGCACTATCGGCCGTGGCAGTTCTTCAACGGCCTGATGCTCGCCAGGGAATACGGCGTCTGGGAGAAGCTGCTCTATGGGACCGACTTTCCGTTTACCACGACCGAAGCCACGCTGGACGCCTTGCACAATATCAACCGCATGGTCGAGGGCACGGGGTTGCCCCGGTTTACCGAAGAAGAGATCGACGCTTTGATCCACAGCCCGACATTGGATCTGCTAGGGCTCTAGAATGCGCGGCGCCGCCTAGCTCGCCGCGTCGAGCTTCGTTTTCAACTCCGACTCGTAGAGTTCCTGGAACTTGGCTTTGATGTTGTCTCGCGACTGCCGGAAAACGCCAAGGATTTCCTCCTCGGCGCCAGTCGCTTCGGCCGGATCAGGAAACCCGATGTGCATCCGCCGGCCGACGCTGCCTTGAAAAACAGGGCAGTTCTCGTCGGCGTCCCCGCAGACCGTGATGACGTAATCGATCTCCTTGTTGAGAAAGCCGTCAACCGTCTTGGGGTAGCCACCGGAGATATCGAGCCCGATCTCCTTCATGACGCGGGTCGCATGAGGGTTCACCTGCGCCCCAGGCCGGGTTCCTGCCGAGTAGGCTTCGATGCGCGGATCGAACGACTTCAACAGCCCCTCCGCCATCTGGCTGCGGCAGGAGTTGCCGGTGCAAAGTACAAGGATCTTCAGCGCCACAAGAACAAATCGTAGCGCCTTTAGGTGACGGACACAATGCAACTCGGCCGACCCCCGCCGTTCTACGTATTTCCAGGGGCGGTGGGACACCGCGGACACCGGATTCGAAGTGCGAGCCGCATCCGTTCATATGGCTGTGACTCGTCACGGGTGTGGACCTCGCTCATGATCCAGTCCGGGTGGGCTTGACAGGTTCTCGGAGATAGAGTTTGAACCAGAGCTCAGAACTCTTGGATCCGGAATCCGGATGGTTACATCGGGTCGTTCGCAGACAGGTAGACTAATTTGCAGTAGTCTTGGAATCGCTCCAGTCAAGAGCAATAAGAAGTGCAGCCAGTACCAACCCTCCCATCGGTACAGTCATGTTTCGCTGCGGCTGCGCTTGCGGTGTACTTGGCTCTCGTCCCCGCTGGGTACTCGCAATGGATGGACGGCCGGCTCGAGGTCCAGGTGCTGGACCCGAGCGGGCGAGGGATTCCGGCGAGCCTCGAACTCGCTTCGAGAAGTCTGGAATTCGTCGCGACGGCTCTAGCGGATCTAGGAGGTAACGCAGTAATACGTAGGGTTCCGCCAGGCACCTACCGGCTTACGGTGCGCCATCCCGGGTTCGAAGCGTTTGGACGACAAGTCGAGTTCCGATCCGCAGTCCCGCAATCGATCAAAGTGATCTTGAAGATAGCGCCTGTGACCGAGGAGATCACGGTAAGTGATCCGTCTCCCCTGTTCGAACCGCTTCAACCGTCCGTGGCCATGCGAGCCGGTCGTCAATCCCTCGACCGGACGCTCGGGACGACGCTGGGGAGGAGTACCGTCGATGTCGTCACGACGATGCCGGGCTGGTTGCTCGAGGCCAACGCCGTCCTGCACCCCCGCGGTTCTGAATACGACACCCAATACGTGATTGACGGAATGCCCCTCTACGACAACAGGTCGATCGCATTCGCCCCCCCCTTCGAGAACACTGAATTCGAAGCCGTGAGTCTCCTCACGGCCGGGATTCCAGCCGAATACGGCCGTAGGCTGGGTGGCGTGATCGCACTCGATACGCGACGAACTGATTTGGAAGGACACCACTTTACAGCGGACCTGCAAGGCGGAAGCTACTGGTCGAGGGGCGCTGCGTTGTCGCACCAGTACGCTCGGAAACGAACGGAAGTCTCCGTTGGAGTGTTTGGCGGTTTGACGGACCGATACCTCGATCCGCCTTCGATAGAGAACTTCACTAACCGCGGACATTCCAAAGGCGTCAACGTGCGCTTCGCGCGTGATCTGCGTTCACGTGACCGATTGACCTTCTACGCTCGCACGAACCAAACCGGCTTCCTCGTCCCGAACGACTTGGTTCAGCAGGAAGCCGGCCAGCGGCAAGACCGGAAGTCGAGCGAATCGGCGGGACAGATCCACTACCAGAGCGCGTTCTCAGCCAGGACATTGATTTCGATCCGAGGCATGGTCCGTGACCTGACCTCCGAATTGTGGAGCAACACACTTTCGACCCCGGTTTACGTCTTGCAGGATCGGGGCTTTCGAGAAGGAGCCCTTACCGGCGACCTCACCGTCGACGAGGAGCACCACACGCTGAAGATCGGGGGCGACGTGCGACTGAACGGGACCCGAGAGCGCTTCTTGGCGGCCGAGCCCGACGAACTGCCCGAATTCGATATCGATTTCCGAGACCGGAAAAGGAGCACGGATGCAAGCCTGTTTATCCAGGACCATATTCGGGCCGGGAACTTCGCGGCAAGTCTCGGCGTTCGGTTCGACCACTACAGTCTTCTGATTTCGGACAGAGCCGTCAGCCCCCGCTTGGCGGCAAGCTACTATATCCCCGGAGCGGCCCTGCAGTTCTACGCTTCCTACGACCGCATTTTCCAGCCTCCGCCGATTCAGAACCTTCTATTGAGCAGCGCCGCGGCAGGCCTCGGTCTCGATGACGTCGAAGGATCCTTGTCCGTGCCCGCGAGCCGCGCGCACTTCTTCGAAGTCGGTATGCGCAAGCCGTTCGGAGACATAACGAGGCTCGAAATCAAACACTACTGGCGGAGCATTCGCAATGCCATCGATGACGATGTCTTCCTGAACACCGGACTCTCGTTTCCTATCACGTTCGATTCGGCTGAAGTCGAGGGTACAGAGGTGCGGCTCGAAACGCCTCGATGGCGCGGAATTTCCGCAGTGGCAAGCTATTCGAATATGCTGGGCCTTACATCCTCACCCGTCACGGGGGGGCTGTTCGTCGAGGGAGGTGAAGCGGAAGAGCTTCGGGATGTCGTCGAAGAGTTCGCGATCAGCCAGGATCAGAGAAACACGGTCGCGACGATGGTCCGGTTCCAACTCCATCCTCGGGTCTGGGCTTCGGCGGGTCTCCGATACGGTAGCGGCCTTCCCGTAGAACTGGAAGACGATGACGACGTCGATGAAGAGGAGGATGAGGACAGTGACGATGAGGGGCAAGCGCAGCCAATTTTGCAAGCCATACTGGACAAGGTCAACTTCGAACGAGGAAGGGTACGCCCGAATCTGAGCATCGACTTTTCGATCGGCACGCGCATTTGGGCGAAGGACTCGCGCCAAGCCACGCTGCAATTCGACATCCGCAATGTGACCGACCGGCTCAACGTGATCAACTTCAGCGGCCTGTTTTCCGGCACCGCTCTGGCGCCGGGTCGCCAGGGCGCCATACAACTGCGTCTTCGGTTCTAATCCCGTCCGGGGCCGCCCCGAGCCTACTCGAACCGCTGTGCCTGCAGTGTTCTCGATGCGCCCCCCGAAGCCGACCGCGAACTCTTCGTTCTTCCACCCATGAACGATTTCGATGACTGAGCCCGCCCGGCGATTACCCCGACCCGTCGTCGGTCTTCGACGCACTCCCCCACGCTGGCATGCAACCGGAGCTAACACGTACTCCGGTTCGGAAGACCCTCAGATGGGACGATGGAGGCTTCGCCAAGCCAGCTTACTGAGCCGCAAGTACCAAACCGGTCGCGCTATGCGTTCAGGTCTGACTTGCTGCCCGAAGACCAGTTCTTGGCAGGGGACGAGCCAAGCAGACTCGCTACCGGAGGGCGAGCGGGCGGGGAAGGCTCGTCCGTTACGTACGTCTGCGACATACGGTCGTGCCAAGTGAGCTTCTCTTCGTCCGCCAGCGCCCATAGGAAACCCAGCCCGGCGGCGCAGAAACTGAGGATGGTAGCCACCGCCCGCCCCCACTTTTGCGAGGCGCTTGGCGGTTGACCGTCCAGGCTCACAATCCGCAGTCGCATCCAAGTCATGCCCGCGGTTTCGCCAACATATCGCAGATAGAAGATCCAATAGAAGAACAGGAGCCCGAGAAACACGGAACCCAGCATTTGAAAGCTCTCCGCGTCTGCTCCGACGGTGTCTCCAAGGTTGTGGAAGACGCTGACGAAGACACCCAATGCAACCAATACGACCGCAACGTCCATCACGCCGGCGGCGAGCCGTCTGGCCATCGGTGCTGTTCCCGGTCCCCTCCCTGATTGGGCCGAGGTCTCGGGAAGAGGTGTTTCCAGTGGAGTCCCTTCGCTTGGCTCTTCCTCCGCGACGCGTTCTTGAACCACCGTTGTGCGAACCAGCGGAGGGAGTTTGGGGCCGGGTAGTTCTATTTCGGGTCTGCCTTGAATCACGCTGGCCGTCGAGACTCCGGATCCGATATCGGTCTCTGAAGAGTCGGCCGTCCCATTCGATGGCTGAAACGTGATGACCTTGCTGCGCCGCCGAGCGGCCGGTCTCTCTGTTTCGGTTGATCCCATCGCTGGTGCCGAGCCTACCTGACGCGCCTTCTGCCGGCTTCGGTAGGCGTCGAGCTTGGGCTTGGGTTGCTTCTTCCTAGGAAGAGGCCGCATCTCGCTTCGGTTGCCTCGGCTTAAAGGCGGCAACACTACGGAGGAGGAAACGGCTGGCGACTGCCGCTCGTCTTCTCGGGAGGACCGCTCAGGCCGCCTGCCACAGTGGGAGCAACGGGCCTCATCTTCCGCATTCCAATAACCACAGTGGATACACAGCATCGTCGGCACGGGCCGGCCGGTGTGCCTCAGAGGTGGGGAGGCACTTACAAGGCTTGGCCACGTTTGTTATAAACATTTTAGCCTAGTTCTGTTCAGAACTTAACTTTTTTTGCGTCTCTGCGGTTTTTGCTGATGTCCTCGTCGCCCGGCTCGCGCCGTTTGGTTGACTGCTCGTTCCCCGCTGTGATAACTTGATGATTCCAAAGGCCCTTTGCTCCACGAAACAGCGTCCCCTCCAGCCTCTCGCACTCAAAAACTTCAAGTCTGAGCATGCGCGGTGCGTCGAACCGCTTTGGGGCTGGTCTTTGTGAAAGCCTTGTATGGCTCTTGCAATTGCGAACAGGTACGCGAGAGCGCTGGCCGACGTTCTTGGCAGGCCTGACTCCTCCCTGCCTCCTGAAACTGCACTGGGACAGCTTGAGACTTTTCGCTCACTGATCGAAGAGTCGGATGAGTTGAGAAACGTCTTGGTTTCTCCGGCGGTGGACTCCGCCAAGAAGCGAGAGATTGTCCTCGAACTCGGGAAACGCATCGGTATCGCCGAGCCTGTACGCAACTTCCTCTACATCGTGATTAACCACAAGCGCATCGAACTGCTCGATACGATGATCACGGTGTTCCGGGCATGGCTGGACGAGGAGCGGGGCATCGCGCGCATAGAGGTGACTTCAGCGGAGTCGATGGACGAGGCCCTGAGGAAGTCGCTGCTGAACAGGTTCAGCCGAGTCACCGGCCGACAGGTGCGTGCCCGGTTCCATGAAGATCCTGAGTTGCTCGGTGGATCCGTCGTCCGGCACGGCTCAATGGTTTACGATGGTTCGCTGCGCACACAACTGAACGCGCTCGACCTAGTTCTCGCCGGAAATCGGTAAACACCTATGGCTCAAATCAGTGCGCAAGAGATCTCGAAACTCATCCGTGAGCAAATCGAGAATTATGAGGGAACGGTTGAAGTTTCCGAAGTCGGATCGGTGATTTCACTTGGCGACGGAATCGCCCGTCTGCACGGTCTTGAGAAGGTCATGGCCGGCGAGATGCTCGAGTTTCCCCAAAACGTGGCCGGCATCGCCATGAACCTTGAAGAGGATCAAGTTGGCGCCGTCTTGCTGGGTGACTATGCCGACCTGAAGGAAGGCGACGAAGTCCGACGCACGGGACGGATTATTTCCGTGCCCGTTGGTGAGGCGCTCGTCGGTCGCGTCGTCGATTCTCTCGGGCGCCCCGTCGACGGCAAGGGCCCGATTGAAGCCAGCGATCACTTCGCTGTGGAGCGCATCGCCCCCGGTGTGATCGAACGCCAACCGGTGAAAGAGCCGATGCAGACCGGCATCAAGGCCATCGACAGCATGATCCCGATCGGCCGAGGCCAACGCGAGTTGATCATCGGCGACCGTCAAACGGGCAAGACTGCCATCGCCGTCGACACGATCATCAACCAAAAAGGCACCGGCGTCATCTGTATCTATGTCGCGGTAGGCCAGAAGCGTTCGACGGTAGCCCAGGTCGTCAAGACGCTCGAAGACTTCGGTGCCATGGCGTACACTATCGTCGTCGTCGCGTCGGCCTCCGACCCGGCACCGATGCAGTACCTCGCTCCGTTCGCCGGTTGTGCAATGGGCGAATATTTTCGTGACAACGGCGGGCACGCGCTCTGCATTTACGACGATCTCTCCAAGCATGCCGCCGCCTATCGCGAGATTTCGTTGCTGCTGCGCCGTCCGCCGGGCCGCGAAGCTTTTCCCGGCGATGTCTTCTACCTCCACAGCCGGTTGCTCGAACGGGCGGCCAAGCTGAGCGAGGCGAAGGGCGGAGGCTCACTCACAGCGCTGCCATTCATCGAAACGCAGGCAGGTGACGTGTCCGCCTACATTCCTACGAACGTCATCTCGATCACCGACGGCCAGATCTATCTTGAAGCCGACCTGTTCAACGCCAATGTTCGTCCGGCGGTGAATGTAGGCTTGTCGGTCAGCCGGGTTGGTGGCAACGCCCAGACCAAGGCTATGAAATCCATTGCCGGCACGCTACGGCTTGAACTCGCTCAGTATCGCGCTCTTGCCGCGTTCGCACAGTTCGGCTCCGATCTTGACAAAGCCTCTCAGCAACAGCTTCATCGCGGAATACGCCTCACGGAAATCCTCAAGCAAAGTCAGTATCAGCCGCTGCCGGTAGAGAAACAGATTGCCATCATTTACGCCGGCACGAACGGCTATCTCGACGACCTGACGATCGCGCAGTGCCGTCCGTTTGAGCAGCAGCTCTACGACTATCTCGATGCCCAGGGCGCCGGCGGCGTGCTGGATCAACTCCGCGAGAAGGAGAAGATTGACGACGAGTTGAAGGCAGCCATGGAATCCGCACTCCACGAATGCAAGGCGGCTTTTCTCGCCCGTCACAAGCAGGGAGCCGCGGACGGTTAGCATGCCGAACCTGATTGATCTACGCCGACGAATCCGCTCGGTGAAGAACACCCAGCAGATCACCAGCGCGATGAAAATGGTGTCGGCGGCGAAGCTGCGGCGCGCGCAAGATCGCGTCATTGCCGCACGTCCCTATGCATCGCTCATGCGCGACATGCTGGGCAGCATCCTGGCGCAGTTGCCGGAAGATTCCGCTGTTTTCGAACACGAACTGCTGCAACGCCGCGAAGAGAAGCGCATCGCGATTCTCCTCATCAGTGCCGACAAGGGACTCTGCGGCGCCTTCAACAGCAACGTCGCGCGCTTCGCGACCCGCTTTCTCAGCGAGAACCCCGACAACGAGATCACGCTCCAATGCGTCGGCCGCCGCGGACGCGATTTTTTCCGTCGGAAACGCGTGCCGATCACGCGCGAGTGGATCAACCTGTTCGCCAAGCCGATCGAGTTTTTGCAGGCCAAGGAGACCGCCGCCGACCTGATGCAAAACTTTAGCGAGAAGAAAACAGACGTCATCTATCTGTTGCACAACGAATTCAAGAGTGCACTCGCACAAACGGTCGTATTCCGCCGGCTGCTGCCGATCCAACCGGACGAAGGCGACCAGAGCGCCGCCGTGGATTACATCTACGAGCAGCCGCCGGAAGCTCTTTTCGAAACGCTGCTGCCACGCTACATCGAGATCAACGTCTATCAGGCGATGCTCGAATCCGCGGCCGCCGAGCATGCCGCGCGTATGACAGCCATGGACGCTGCTACGCGCAACGCCGGCGAAATGATCGACAAGCTCACCCTGCATCTCAACCGCGTGCGGCAGGCGAGTATTACAAAGGAATTGATCGAGGTCGTTAGCGGCGCCGAAGCGCTCTAGCGCGATCGCCGGAACGCCTCGGCCACGCAGAGGGTCTTATGGGAATGAATGTTGGCAAAGTCATTCAGGTAGCCGGTCCCGCCGTGGACATGCAGTTCAGCGAAGGAAAGCTGCCACAGGTCCACTACGCGGTACGAATCACGAGCGGGGACTTCGACGTACCCGAGCCGATCAGCATCATCTGCGAAGTGCAGCAGCACCTCGGCGAGGGCCGGGTCCGCACCATCGCGATGGAGCCCACCGAGGGCCTTGTGCGAGGCATGCCCGCCGAGGACCTCGAGGTCCCCATCAGCGTGCCTGTCGGCCCTCAGACGCTCGGCCGGGTGATGAACGTGCTCGGCGATCCGGTCGATCAGCACGGTCCGATCCGGACCGAAACCCGCTTCCCGATCCACCGCGCCGCGCCATCGCTTGAAGAGCAATCGACCGAGCTCCAAATGTTTGAGACGGGCATCAAGGTCATCGACCTGCTCGAACCGTACCTGCGCGGCGGCAAGATCGGCCTGTTCGGCGGCGCTGGTGTCGGCAAGACGGTCATCATCATGGAGCTGATCAACAACATCGCGCTGAAGCATGGCGGTGTGTCGGTCTTCGCCGGAGTAGGCGAACGTACCCGCGAAGGGAACGATTTGTGGCTCGAGATGCAGGAGTCCGGTGTTGTCGACCCTGACAGTTATGAAAAGTCGAAGGCCGCTCTGATTTACGGTCAAATGACCGAGCCGCCGGGAGCGCGTCTGCGGGTCGGCCTGACCGGCCTGACCGTCGCCGAGTACTTCCGCGACATCGAAGGTCAGGACGTTCTGCTCTTCATCGACAATATTTTCCGCTTTACCCAAGCCGGTTCCGAAGTGTCAGCGCTGCTCGGACGCATGCCTTCGGCGGTCGGCTACCAGCCGAACCTGGCGACGGAAATGGGTGAGCTCGAAGAGCGCATCACTTCGACCAAGAAGGGCTCCATCACGTCGGTGCAGGCCATCTACGTGCCTGCGGACGACTATACCGATCCGGCTCCGGCGACCGCTTTCGCCCATCTTGACACGACCACGAATCTCTCCCGTGAGATTGCGTCCCTTGGCATCTATCCGGCCGTCGATCCGCTGGCCTCGACCTCGCGCATTCTCGATCCCAACATTCTGGGTGAAGAGCACTACAATACGGCACAGTCGGTCAAGCAGGTGCTTCAACGCTACAAGGAGCTTCAGGACATCATCGCCATTCTCGGCGTCGAGGAGCTTTCTGAAGAAGATAAACTCGTCGTCGCCCGTTCCCGCAAGCTGCAGCGCTTCCTGTCACAGCCCTTCTTTGTGGCCGCGCAGTTCACGGGGCTTGAGGGGAAGTACGTCAACCTCTCCGACACCATTCGCGGGTTCCGGGAAATCATTGAAGGCCAGCACGACGATCTGCCGGAGCAGGCTTTCTACCTCGTCGGCGGCATCGAAGAAGCGATCGAAAAAGCGAAGCAGATCGAGAAAGCGGCTGCGTAAACAATGGCAGGCAAGCTCACGCTGGAAGTCGCCGTCCCGGAACGGCAACTCATCAACGAGGAAGTCGACGAAGTGCAGGCTCCCGCCGCCACCGGCTATCTCGGCGTGTTGCCCGGCCACGCGCCGCTCGTGAGTGAACTCCAGGTCGGCGTACTCTCGTTTCGAGTCGCGGGCAAAACACGCGCCATGGCGCTCGAAGGCGGCGTCATGGAAGTCCTTCCTGACAACGTTCGCGTACTTGCCGACGAGGCTCAATGGGGAGAAGAGGTTGACATCGACAAAGAGAGCCGGATTCGGGACGAAGCACGGGAGCGGTTGCGGGAGCGCACCGAGGCTGTTGATTTCGACCGCGAACGTCTCGTGCTCGCCCGCGCGCAAGCGAGGTTGGATGCGCACGCCCGCGCGACTTGATCGAATCATCCCCTTACGGGTCCGGCCTGCCGGTTTCCGTGGCGCCATAGCTTGATCCGGCAACCGCTACACTAGGGAAGTTTGACATGGGTACAGGCCGCCAGGAGGCCCGGCAGGATAGTCGGCTGTTTGCTCGCAGCGTAGTGCTCCAACCGGGAATAGGAATCAAGGGATGAAAGTTTATCAGGGAAACGATGTTCGCAATATTGGCATCGTCGGGCACGGAGACTGCGGAAAGACAAGCGCACTCGCGGCTTTTCTTTATACGGCGGGATCGACAAATCGTTTCACGAAAGTCGATGAAGGCAATACGGTCACCGACTTCGACGAGGAGGAAGTAAACCGCAAAGTTACCATAACCTCATCGTTGTCCTACTTGGAGTGGAACAATACCAAGATCAATTTCATCGACACGCCCGGTTACAACATCTTCATCAACGACGCCAAAGGGGTCCTTCTCGCCGCGGACACGGCGCTGGTCGTTGTAGACGCGGTCTCAGGCGTCGAGGTCCAGACCGAAAAGGTATGGGGCTTCGCTGAAGAGTACGGTCTCAGCCGGATCGTTCTGGTCAACAAGCTTGATAAAGAGCGAGCCGATTTCAGTCAAACGCTCGCGAACATCCAAGAAGTGCTCGACCGCAAGGCCGTGGCCGCTCACTTGCCGATCGGCTTGGAGAAGAACTTCCAAGGTGTCGTGGATCTGATCTACGAGAAGGCTTACACCTATGACAGGGACGGCGGCGGCAAGGGAAGAGAGACGGAAATACCTATCGATCTCGTTTCCGACGTCGAATCGGCTCGCGAAAGTCTGATGGAAGCCGTCGCCGAATGCGATGACGATCTCCTGAACGAGTACCTCGAGAACATGACTTTGCCGCCGGAAAAGATACGCGCCGGACTGATCAAGGGCATTGCTGATCAACAGATCTTCCCGGTCGTCTGTGCCTCGGCGGTTCACAACATCGGATCCGGAGCACTGCTCGATTTCCTGCAAACCTTTGCACCCGCTCCCACTGCGCGCGGCGCATGCAAGGCCGAAGGGGACGTAAGCCGGGCTGTTTCCGATGCTGAACCTCTGTCGTTGTTCGTTTACAAGACCGTCGCGGATGCCTTCGCCGGCCGCGTCAGCTACTTCAAAGTCGTTTCCGGAGTTCTGAACAATGACGAAAACGTTTACAACTACGACCGCGGATCTTCCGAGCGTTTCTCGCGCATCAGCCTCGTATTTGGCAAGGAACTCAGGCCCGTCGCCGCGGTACACTCCGGTGATCTGGCCGCCGTCGCCAAGCTCAAGGGCACCCTGACCGGTGACACGCTCGGAGACAAGGCCCAACCGGTCGCATATCCGAAAGCGGTGATGCCGGTTCCCGCCATTGCCTACGCGATCGAACCGAAGACTCGCAATGACGAAGACCGCCTCGGCACGTCAATACATCGAATCCTCGAGGAAGACCCCTCGATCAACTTCTATCGCGACCCGCAGACGAAAGAGTTTCTGCTCGCCGGTAACGGACAGCAGCACTTGGAAATCGTCGTCAGCAAACTGAAGAAGCGCTATCAGGTCGAGGTCGAACTCCATGCGCCGAAGATCCCTTATCGCGAGACGATCCGCGGCAGCGCCGTTGTTCAGGGCCGGCATAAGAAGCAGACAGGCGGCCACGGTCAGTTCGGCGACTGCAAAATCAAGGTGGGGCCGCTCGAGCGCGGGAAGAGCTTCGAGTTCGCCAACGAGATCTTCGGCGGCGCCATCCCGAAGACCTACATCCCCGCCGTGGAGAAAGGCATCCTCGAAGCAGCCGAGAAAGGCTTCCTGGCCGGCTACCCGGTCGTCGATTTCAAGGTGGTCTTGTACGACGGCTCCTATCACGAAGTCGACTCCTCGGAGTTGGCCTTCAAGCTCGCAGGTCGCAAAGCCTTCCGTGCGGCGATGGAGAAGGCTAAACCCGCCCTGCTCGAGCCGGTCATGAACGTCGAGGTCGTCGCGCCAATGGACTGCGCCGGCGACCTGATGGGCGACCTCAATGGACGCCGGGGCCGCATTCAAGGTATGGAGACGCGCGGAGGCAACCAGATCGTTCGTGCCGAGGTGCCTATGGCTGAGATGCTCACCTACGCCAACGAGCTTACCTCAATGACCCAGGGACGTGGATCGTTCACCATGGAGACAGGTCGCTACGACTTTGTGCCCAGTCAACTTGCCGGCAAGATCATCGCCGCCGCCAAGGCCGAGCGCGGCAGTGCTGAAGAAGACGAAGACTAACGAATCCTCCGCGTTGGGGACGGCATGGCGCGCCCGTTACACTGAGGGCTTGCAGGCCTGATAACCGCCGCAGACACAGCCCGCTGAGCTAGCTCAAATTCCCCTACTAATCGACTCGGGCAACACCACGACTCCGTTTCAGAAAACTGCTTTGAACATCCTGATCGCTGATGCCGTTTCTCCCTCCGCTCTGGAAGTCTTGCGCGCCGAACCGGGCTGGAACGTTACGGCTTCAACCCCCAAAGAGTTCCACGCGCACCTGCACGAAGCTCATGCGCTATTGATTCGCAGCGGTGCGCGAGTGACCGCCGAGATATTGCGACGGGCACCCAAACTACGGGTCATCGGGCGCGCCGGGGTAGGCATCGACAACGTCGATGTCGATGCAGCCACCGCCGCCGGTGTCCTCGTGATGAACACCCCGGGCGGAAACGCTATCTCCGTTGCCGAACACACCCTTGCATTGATGCTCGCAGCCGCCCGCTCCATCCCGGCAGCGTCCGCTTCCACCAAATCCGGCAAGTGGGAGAAGAAGAAGTTTCTCGGCACTGAATTGAGCGGCAAGACGCTAGGGATTATCGGGCTGGGCAACATCGGCCTGCTGGTCGCCCGGCGAGCCCGGCCATTCGGCATGAGATTGCTTGCCCACGATCCATTCATCAGCGCCGACCTAGCGCGAGACCGAGGAGTCGAGATGGTGAGTCTCGATAAGCTCTATGCGCAGAGCGACTACATCAGCTTGCATCTCTCTCTCAACGAGAAGACGCGTAATCTTTTCAACCGCGAGACTTTCGCCAAGCTGAAGGACGGCGTCCGTATCATCAACTGCGCCCGCGGCGAGCTGATCGACGCCACAGCGCTGCAGGGAGCTCTTACGAGCGGCAAAGTCGCCTCCGCGGCCCTCGACGTATTCCCAGTGGAACCTCCGCCCCCGGACTCAGCGTTGCTCTCTGAGGCGAATGTGATCGCGACGCCTCACATCGGCGGCTCAACAGAGGAAGCGCAGGAGACCGTCGGCATTCGCATCGCCGAGCAGGTTCGCGACTACCTCAGGAGCGGCGTCGTCCTCAACGCGGTCAACATGCCGTCGATCAACGCCGAGCAGTATGAGCGTATCCGCCCTGACCTCGATCTCGCCGAACGCCTGGGCTCGTTCGCGGCGCAGATCACGGAAGGCCGACCTGGCCATATCGAATTCATCTACTCGGGTAATCTCGGCAAAACCAGTTCCGGACTGGTTCGTAACGCAGCGCTTGCAGGCATCCTGAAGCACCATTTATCACAGTCGCCCAATCTGATTAATGCCAACCGCATCGCCGAGAAGCGTGGCCTCTCCATCAGCGAAAGCCGCCACGGACGCAGCTACGGCAGCGACTCGCTCACGATTGTCGTGCAAACCGATGAAGGGCGGCATACCGCCGAAGGCACCGTTTTTGCCGATGGCTCGCCACGGTTGATCAGCGTGGACGGTATCTATGTTGAGACGCGCCTGATTGGCCACATGGTCTTCACGAAGAACATCGACGTGCCCGGTGTCATCGGCCGCATGGGCACTCTCCTCGGTGAGAACAAGATCAACATCGCCGACTTCTCGCTGGGCCGCGAGGAGAATCATCAATCTGCCGACCAGCGGGCCATTGCCGTGGCTGTCGTCCGCATCGACGAGCCGCTGCCCACTAATGTACTGGAGAAGCTTCTCCGACTTGAAGCCGTCCGGTACGCCCAGACTATCGAACTCCCGGCGTAAGACCATCCGGGGACCGCGTTGAGGTCTTCGGCAGGCTGATTCTCTTCTCGGCGTTTTGATGTGCGTATAGGCGCGGGCTCGGTTTCAAGGTCAGAACGATCTTCGGTGGGATTTTCTCGATCCCAGGATCGCCCACCAGCCGTTTTTTGTTCTTTCCGAAGCCTTCTCCGGCGATTCGCTGCCGGTGACGGCAAGCCTGTCAGTGGAACCGCTGATCACCTTGGTCTATCCTAGAGATACTTTCCACGTAAGGAGCATCCTGCGATGAGAATGTCTTCACTGCTAATCCCGGTAATACTTTTGGCGACTCCGCTCTTCGCCGGCGAATGGACCGGCTATCTCATGGACACCATGTGCGCTGCTAGCCGTCTCGACAAAGCTTCATCGCACACCACCGAGTGCATGAAGCGCTGCAAGCAAAGTGGATTCGGGCTTGTCACCCAAGAAGGCAAGTACATCAAGTTCGACGAGACAGGCAACATCAAGGCGCTGAATGAACTCGAGCGGACGGGTAAGCAGGACGAATTGCTCGTCAAGGTCACCGGCGAGATGAAGGGTGGTGTGATCCGCGTCGAATCCGTCGAAGTACAGTAGCTCCGGTCGGGTTAGATCGGATGCATCCGCCCGGCAAGGCGCTCACCAAACGGGTCGGGCAACTCCGCGACAATCACACTTCCGGTGCACTGGACCTGGCGCTCGAAGCCATCGTCCTGGCGAGAGACTGGATGGACGCCGGCATGGGTCTGCCCGTCCTCGCCGCGCAGCTCCAAAGAATGCATCCCGCCATCGCGACCGTTCGCAACGTGGGCCGTCTCTTGCTTGAGGATCCGCCGACTTCCCGGAAACGGTTCGAAGAACTGGAGCAATCGTTACTAGAGGGGAATCAACGCATCGCGGCTAATTTGAAGGCACTCATCGCACCTGGTGCGACGGTCATTACGCTCAGCAACAGCTCCACCGTACGGCAAGCACTTGTATCCCTCCAGGCCACGAACGTGTTCGTCATGGAATCTCTCCCAGGGATGGAAGGACGGTCTATGGCCCAGGCCGTGGAGAAACAGCTTAAAGCCGTCGGAGGGCGCGTTCAATTGATCCCCGACGCAGTGATCGGAAACGTCGTCCCGCAAGTGGATTGCGCCCTCGTCGGCATCGACACGTTCGACTTCTCGGGCGCCATCTATCACAAAGTAGGAACGTTGCCGCTCGCGCTGTGCTGCCGTCAGTTCGACAAGCCGCTCTACGCTGCAGGTCACAGCCTGAAGCGCGTTGACGGACCGCTCAGCGCCGTTCCTGAGTCCGACAAGCCGCCCTCCGCACAAATCTTCGATCGTACGCCGCCCCAACTCGTCACCCGCATCATCACCGAAGAATAGAGGACTTCTGTTCCACCGAACGGGCTTGCGCCGTCAAGCGCATCGGTCACTCCACGAAACCATGGCAACCGTAAGGTGGATAGAAAAAGTAGGTTAGAATGACCCCAGGGCATAGTTGCCCGCATTCATCGGATCTAGAGGGCTTCCATGGTCAACTTCGAAACGCAGAACTCCCCGGATCATAACGGAATCAATAACGGTGTGAACCGCCGCCACTTCGTGCGCGCCGCCGGTGCGGCGAGCGCCGCGGCAGCAATCCTTCCCAAGGCGAAGGGCGCTCCGCTCGTGCGCGCCGCGAAGGCTGCCGGCATGCAGGTCAATTACGGTTTTATCGGTCCCGGCAGCCGTGGGTTCCGCCTGTTGAAGCGGCACCTGCAGCACATCGAGATCGGCAATTGCGTCGGCATCTGCGACATTTACGAGCCCAATCTGCAGAAGGCCGTCGATCTCTTCGAAGGCAAACCAAAGTCCTACACCGACTACCGCAAGCTGCTCGAACAGAAGGACATCGAAGCCGTCTTCATCACGACCCCACTCTTCATGCATTTCCCCGTCATGAGGGACGCGCTCGAAGCGGGCAAGCACGTTTTCTGCGAGAAATCTCTTGTCTTCAAACCGCAGGAAGTGCACGCTGTCAGAAAGCTTCATGAAGAGCGCCCGAATCAGGTCATCCAGGTCGGCTTGCAGCGGCGCTATAGCTCCTTCTACCGCACCGCGAAAGAGATGATCGACAAGGGCGTCGTCGGCAAGATCACGCATGTCCAGGCTCAGTGGCACCGCAACAAGAGCTGGCGGCGCGGCGTCAAAGATCCGAGCCGCGAAGAGCAGATCAACTGGCGCATGTACCGCAAGTATTCCGGCGGACTCTGCGCCGAGCTGATGTCGCACCAAGTCGATGTCGCAGACTGGATGATCGGCTCAAAGCCAAAGTCAGTGGTAGGGGTCGGCGGGATTGACTACTGGAAAGACGGACGCGACATCTACGACAACATTTCCCTCATCTTCACATACCCCGAGGGCGAAAAACTCCAGTACAGCTCGATCATGACCAACCGCCACATCCAGGGCCGCCGTACTCCCGGCGACGGCTGCCGCGAGATCATCATGGGCACAGACGGGGCGATCGAGATTACACTCATCCCGGGCGGGGAAGGCATGTGGTTCCGCGACCCCATGCCTGAGAAGATGGGCGATCAGAAAGAAGCCGAGGAAGCCTGGGTCGCCGGAGCCACTGTCACCGATATGGTCGAGCAGGGTGAAGGTCTGCCGATTATTCCCGGCGCACAGGATCTCAACTCGAATGACGTAGGTTTCATCGAAAAGGAAGTCGAGTTTGCCAAGCGCTGGCTCTACAACAAGGGCATTATGGTTCCGAAGGAAGACCGAAACCCTGAGTACAAGGAACTTGAGAGCTTCCTCCTCGACGTCCGCGACGGCGGCAAGCCCAGGGCCGATGTCGAAGTCGGCTTGCAGGACTCCGTTGCCGTAATGCTCGCCAACCACTGCATGGACGAGGAGCGCAAGGTCTACTTCTCGGAAATTGAGCAGATGGGCGTCGATGGCGTCCAACTGACGAAGAGCACCGAATCGAACACCGCCTGACAACCGACCCGCGGCGGAAGACCGAGCAGGCTCAATGCCGCCTCGGCCGTCGACGAGACGAGACAGCAAGCATATTGCATCGAAGTTACCCAGGGATGATCGATTGTTATCACTCGGGCGATGTGGTAAATATACTTGCAGGAATTCAGAAAACAGGAAGAGTCACAGGAAGGCTGCTTCTGCCGCAGGTCGAGGGAGTAGCTGTTCCGGTGGCTTGTGCCCTGGACGGGGCCGCCATCTCTCCCGTCGCAGCGTTGCCTCACCGCCGATCCTCAAACCGGACGTTCGGTTTGCCGCATCGCGGCTTGCCGACGTGATCATGCTTGCCCCCGCAAAGCCCTTGCCCTCGACGCCGGGCGCATCAGACCGCACGCTGCCCCTTGCCTCTCGTCCGGGAAGGGCACGTACTGCTCGGACCTCACGAAGTGTTCTTTGAGTCGAAATGATCCCAGGTCGGGCTGCTAGAGCTTCCACCACTGCTCCGCGACTCGATTGACGGCCCCTCCGCCCTTCTGTTGATCCTCAAGTTCGCCGACGGCGATGCAGAGGACTGGATGTCGGAGTCGTGGCGAAAGCTCCGCTAAGGGTGAAAGCACAAATCTTCGTTGGTGCAAGCGCGGGTGAGGGACCACGAGGTCTTGCTCGCTGACGATCCGCTGATCGTAGAGAAGAATGTCAAGATCAAGGGTGCGGGGCTCGTTCCTTGATCTGCGGACCCGGCCCCGTTCATCTTCGATCTTGTGGAGGAGGCCGAGCAACTCTCGAGGCGGGAGTGAGGTTTCGATGAGGGCCACGGCATTCAGAAACTCGCCGGGCCCGGCGCCATCTAGCGGCTCTGTCTCGTAGAGTGAGGAGACCCGCTTTACCGTACAGGACGAAGCGAGACGGTCAAGCGCCCGGCACAGGTGCTGACGGCGGTCACCGAGGTTGGATCCGAGTCCGATGTAGGTCTCAGCCATTTCGACTTCTCGTGATTTCGACGGCGGCGTAATCGATGGACTTGTCTAAAAAGGCGCCTGGCTTGGCGACCCGCACGGTAATCGAATCTACAGGGAAGCCGGCAAGCACGTCCGCGGCAACCGTCTCCGCCACTCCCTCGATCAGATGGAATGGCTGCGTCAGGATAGTTTTGATCTGCTGGACCACCTTGGTGTAGCAAATCGTCTTGGAGAAGTCATCGCCTTGCCCTGCCTCCCGCAGGTCGCACGTCAGCGTGATGTCGAACACCAGTTCCTGAGACTGTGCTCTTTCTTCATTGGAGACGCCGATGTATGCCGGCAGGCGCGCCCTGCTGATGAGGATTCGATCCATCAAGCACTCCGTATCGCTTCGGCGATCTGCACCGCCTGCCTGCATTCCTTCACGTTGTGAACACGGACGACATCCGCGCCGTTCAGCACGGCGATTGCCGTCGCGGCCAACGTTCCGGGTAGCCGCTCATCGACCGCCGTGCCTGTGATCTGTCCGATCGACGATTTCCGGGACACGCCGACCATCACGGGATGCGGCAATTCCTTGAACTCCGAGAGCCGGCGCAACAGCGTCATGTTGTGAGCAACGGTCTTGCCGAATCCGATCCCCGGATCGATGACCACCTGCCGTACCCCGGACTGCTGCGCTTCAAGAGCCCTTCCTGCCAGAAAGTCTTTCACATCCGAAACGACATCGCCATACGAAGGGTTCTCCTGCATGGTTTTCGGCTCACCCTTCATGTGCATGATGACAGCGGGAACATCATGGCGGGCCACGACCTGCCGCATGGCGGCATCGCGCAGTCCAGTAATGTCGTTGACCATCGTGGCGCCGAGATTGAGGCAACGGTCCGCCGTGCGCGGCTTGTAGGTATCGATCGAAATCGGCACGTTCAGTTTCTCCGCCAGGGCAGTGACCACAGGTCCAACTCTATTCAATTCCTCTTCCTCGATAACCGGATCCGAGCCCGGTCGCGAGCTTTCGCCGCCCACGTCGACAATATCGGCGCCCTCTTCGACGAGGCGTAGTGCATGCTCGATGGCATGCTCGGCATTGAGAAACAATCCGCCGTCAGAAAAAGAGTCGGGCGTCACGTTGACGACGCCCATGATCAGAGTGCGATCGAGCAAGAGAGTGCGCCGGCCGCATTGGATCGTCCTGCCAGAAGCCAGGGCAGACATCGCGACGCTATTCGAGACCAAAGAGCGGCCGACGAACTCGCTTGTATTCAAACTGAGCCGGATTCACTGCCGTCGCGCCGGGGCTGTCGACCTCAATCATGACGCCGGCGATCGGCTCGTAAGCAGCGCGCGGCGCTATACATCCCTTGGCGACGAGGATCTTTTGCCGCTCCGGATAGACGCCGTTGCTGATGAGCTGATGCAGACTGTTCGGACTCGACCGCTTCTCCGTCAGCAGCACCAGATTCGGCATGTCAAGCTCCGAACCTTCGACGAGGATAACCGCCGTGTGGCCCATTTCCCAGTAACGCCCGCCGCCGTGACGCACTTCCGGTTCGATGTACCGCCCTTCGTGCAGCGACCGAACCCGGCCTCGCACACGCACCGGGAGACCGTGCATGTGGTCCGTCTTGCCGCCGACCGGCATGTCGAACGTGCCTCCGACGCCGATTTCGAACGCCTTCTTGGTTGCCTCCTGGTCGGCCATCACGACTACCCAACCCTCTGCTTTTTGTTTGATCAGCTCGTCGAGAATAAACGTGCTGTCGCCCGGCGTGCCACCGCCGATGTTGTCCCCCATATCGATGAGCACTGCCGGGTACTTGCCGCCTTCCATCGCCGTCTTGACGGCTTCAGCGGGCGTGGGGACCTTCAACTCCAACCTGTCCCGCGTACCCCACAGCATGTCGCTCAGGCGCTGCGCTTCCTTCTTCGCCAGTTCGGGGTCGTTGTCCGTCACGACGGTCACGCTTGGCCCCATCCAGGGAACATCGGCGTACTGATAGCCGCCCGAAACGCTGACTGCCAGGATTTTTTCGTTCTCCTCCAGGTTGCGGCTTTCGCGGACAATCGGCGCCAGCGGCTTTATCGAGGTGTATTGGTAGACGATGTTGTACATCATCGGCGGCTTGACGATCGCCATCGTCGGCTTCACTTCGCCCTTGACTATGCCCGACATGATGCGCGCCGCCTGAACGCCTCGTTCCTTGGTGTCAAGATGCGGGTTCTCTTTGAAAGTGATCAGCGTATTGCAGTACCTGGCCATGTCGGGGTCGACGTTGGCGTGAAAGTCATGCGTGACGATGATAGGCATGTCAGGCCCCATGGCTTCACGAACGCGGCGTGTCAACTCCAGATCGCCGCTTGGATAGCTCTCAACCACCATCGCTCCATGCAAGGCCAGAAAAATGCCGTCAAGTTTGGGAGCCGCCTTCAACTGCTCGATGATCTTCGCGGTGAGAAAGTTGAATGCCTTGTCGGTGACCGGCCCCTTCGGTTGCGCTCTGACAGCCGTTGTCGGGTAAAGGTCAAGACCGAATCTCTTGGCGCCCTCGATGTAACCGCTGATCGTTGTGTTGGACTTGGCGTAATAGTTGATGAATTCCTCACGCGATCGCTCAGACTCGTAGTTGAAGTTCTCGAGCCTGGTCTTGAGTATGTTGAAGGAATTAGATTCGTGGCTGACGCCGGCGATGGCGACGAGCGGCTTGTCAGTCTGTGCTGCCAGCGCTACAGCGCTCAAGACGAACAAAGCGAGGAATTTCATTCCGTGCCCCCTTGAAAATCTGATGCCCTTTATACTAGCCAACCTGGCGCGGCTCGCCTCGTGTGCCATGAAGCGACTTATCAGGAACATGAGCCTCGGTCACGAGCCCAGCGCGGAGCATCCTGACAGAATTGAGATTGTGAGCGCACTCTGCACCCATTCAATGAGTGAAGCTCGAAGAGGCGTATGCTCACGGCCACTCCGGTTGTCCGTTCGGGTTGAACCCGACAAGATAGCGGCTCAAGATCGTCCTCTCATGTTGCGCATAGCACCGAAAGGACCGAAGTGATCGCGGCAAGCTTCTTGGCTCGGACACAGCCCTGAACGAGAAATGACCTAAGCACTCACCGGTGGATCGGTGTTCGGCGCGCCTGCGCAGAACGACGAGCGCTTTGGCACCCAGTAGCGGAGGTTCAACTCGGGCGTCTCCAACTTCTTGTAACCCTGAAAGCGAGACTCGAGCGCAAAGTCGAGAGTGCCGCTCGTCAGCAAAGTTCGCTCCACGGGATACGTGGCGACGCGGGACTCGAACATCTTCTCGATGTTCATCGTGAGACACGCAAAGTGGCGATGCGGCTTGCCGCTCTGGAGCCACATCAGCGTCGAGACCGGCTTGCTCCGCCCTTCTACATCGATAGCCACAGTGAAGTCACGGACTCCACCTGTCAGCAGGAAAGCCGCAGCTTGTAAGCCGTCCCGGTAGTCGACGAGAAACACAGCCGGCTCCTTGACGTTTTGCCGCAGATCGTCTGCGGTGCGTGTCTCGCTATGCGAGATCGCACGATCGAAAAGTCGCTGCGCCCAAGGAGTGCTGTCGAGAAAGTCCCACACCGCCTGATTCTGAAGACACTGAACCGCCTTCACACCGGTTTCACCGCCTCGCCGCCGCTCGACCATGCATTGCAACGACTCCAGCAGGTGGAAGCCGTAAATGTCGAGCCCACTGAAGCTGATTGCAACGGCCTTCGTCGCCTTCTCGCCCCAAGGGAAATCGATCGCGGGCTTGCGATGGCTCACCGGCACCGACGAACCGGCCATCATCGGAAACCCCATCTCGCGCGAGATGTCGACCATGCGCTTCGCTTTAACCCAGCTATAGGAAAGATGTTTGTCGTTGAACACCGGAGCCGTTTGGCCGGTCTGCCGAAAGACATCGGTGATCTCGAGGAACAGTTCGAAGCGCGGGTAAAGCTTCTGCGCCTTGTCGTTCATGGGATAGTCGCCGTGCTCGCCGATCAGCAGCACACCGTCAACGGCCAGCTCGCCCGTGCCGAGCGTCAGCGCCTCATAGATCGTGCGGTAGATCGGCACGTTGTGTTTTGCCGACATGGCGCGGCTCATGTCGTTGTCTGGCACTTGCGCGGTATACATCGACACCAGCTTTGAGCGCGGCCCAGGCGACTTGCCGTCTTGCAACCAACCTTCGAGGTACTTGCCGACAATGACGTCCGAGTGCGAGTTCGGTCTATAAACCGTCATGATCGCGGCAACTTTCTTCGGTACTCCGGAGGATTGCGCCGGCAACAACCTGGAACTCATCGCGGCGGCACCCATAGCCAAGCCGGAAGAGATAAAAGTTCTACGCTTCACCGTTTGTGCCTTTCCCTTTGCGAAACCCGACGGTGTGTGGAGCTTGATCCGGGAGTCGGCTACGCCCAGACTGGAGCACCCTTGCAGTATTTCGACTCCTGCGGCGCTTCATACTCTACATCCAACTCCGGCGTCTCAAGCCGTTTGTAGCCCTGGAGGCTCGATTCCAAGGCGAAATCGAGCATGCCGCTCACAAGCAGCGTTCGCTCCACCGGATATGTTGGCTTGCCGCTCTCGAACATCTTCTCGATCATCTGAACGAGACAGGCGAAATGCCCGTAGGGCTTGCCACCCTCCAGCCACATGAGCACGGGATTCGGTTCACTCGCTCTCTTCGGTAGAACACCCACGTTGAAGTCACGGACGAGACCGTTCATCATAAACGTCGCTGCCTCCAGACCGTCGTTATAGCCAAACAAGTATGCGGTCGGTTCCTTCACGAGTTCCTTCGGGTCGCGCGGCACGCGCCTCTTGCTGACGGTCAGGCAGGCGTCAAAAATCTTCTTCGCCCAAGGCGTCCGGTCAAGGTAGTTCCAGACGGCCTCGTTTTCCAGACATTCGGTCCAGGCAACACCTGTCTCGCCGCCGCGACGCCGTTCGACGACCGATTACATCGCTTCGATCATGTGGTAACCGTACGATTCCTTGCCGCCAAAGGCCACAGCACCGGCCTTCTCCAACGGCGTACCCCACTCCAGGTCCCAGTCCGGGGAGCGGTGCGTGACGGGCACCGACGAGCCCGCCATGAAGGGGAACTCCAGCTCTCTGGAGATCTCCATCATCCGCTTCGCCTTGATCCAACTGTAAGAGAGGTGCTTGTCGTTGAACAGGGGCACCGCTTGACCCGTCCGGCGGAATGCGTCGGCGATTTCCAGGAAAAGCTCAAAGCGCGGATAGAGCTTTTGCCCCTTGTCGTTCAGCGGGTAGTCGCCATGTTCTCCGATGAGCAGGACTCCGTCCACGGCAAGCTCGTCCGTTCCGAGCGTCAAAGTCTCCCAAATCGTGCGGTAGATCGGTACGTTGTGCTCTTTCGCTTTCGCCCGGCTCATGTCATTGTCGGGCACTTGCGCGGTGTACATCGAAACAATCCGGGATCGTGGCTTTGTGGATCGGCCGTCTTGTCGAAAGCCGTCGAGATACTTGCCGACGATCAGGTCCGCGTGCGAATTGTTGCGGTACTCCGTAATGATCGCAGCGATTTTTTTCGGCGGGGAAGGGGGTGTGGCGGCTAGAGCCAATGACTCCACTTCGTAAAGACCCGCAATACCGAGTCCGAGACCGGAAAGCAAAAATGAGCGGCGTTGCATGCATAGATTATCGCGCACCACCGTCGTTCTCTGATCTACGCCTTCGCAAACACGGCATAATGGTCTCGATGACTTATCAACTGACCAGTACCGTCATTGAGGCTGTGGAAGCCGATGCGGCGGTTCTGATTCTATTTGAAGAAGAGGAAGGTGGCCGACCTGGCGGACGGGTCGCCGAACTGACAGGCGGATTGATCCCCGAACTCTATGCACGAAAAGAGTTTAGCGGCAAGTTTCTGAGCAAGGCCCTGATTCATCATCCGGCCGGCTTCCGGGCTGAACGACTGCTTCTCATCGGTGGCGGCAAGACTTCAGAGTTCGACTCGCCGCGCCTGCGTCGGGTCGCGGGAGCGGCGATCCGCGCCTTGCGATCAAGCGCCAAGCCGACGGTTGCCATCGATCTTCCCGGTTACAGGCCGGCCGAGGTTGAAATTCAAGTTATAGTCGAAGGTATAGAGCTGGCAAATTATAAAATTGACATTTATAAGACTATGGATGCTGACGATAAGGGGGTTACCGGCATCCTTCTCTGCACTCAGGAAAGCGCCCAGGAGGGCATACTCCGCGGCGCGGCCATCGCCCAATCCCAGAACTTTACCCGGGGCCTCGTGAACGAGCCAGGGAACATCCTTACACCGACAGAGCTGGCTGCGCGAGCAACCGCCATGGCGGGTGAATCTGGACTCGATATCGAAGTGCTGCAACAGGCACAGCTCGAAGAGTTGAAGATGAACACGCTGCTTGGCGTAGCACAAGGCAGCGACCAGCCGCCGACGCTGATGGTGGTGCGCTATCGGCCGCAGAACACTACTTCGAAGCACCACCTGGGGCTCATCGGCAAGGCGGTGACGTTCGATACCGGCGGCATCTCACTGAAGCCCTCAAAAGACATGCACAAGATGAAGTACGATATGGCCGGCGGGGCTGCGATGCTGGGGGCGATGCGCGCACTCTCAACACTGAGGCCCGATGTGGCTGTTACGGCGGTGGTGCCGTCGGTTGAAAACATGCCAAGCGCCAAAGCACAACGCCCCGGCGACATCGTGACGTCGATGTCCGGCCAAACGGTTGAGGTTCTAAACACTGACGCCGAAGGCCGCCTGATCCTGGCGGATGCGCTGACCTACGCTCAACAACTCGGCTGCACCCACTTGATTGATGCCGCCACGTTAACGGGGTCGATCGTCGTCGCGCTGAGTACGTTGCGCGTGGGTGCGTTCACGAACAACGAAGAATGGCAGTCAAAACTCCTGGCTTCGGCCGATGCCGTCGGCGAGAAGATGTGGCCGATGCCGTTGGACGACGAATACATCGACGAGTTGAAGAGTCCCATTGCCGATTTAGCGAATATCGGCTCGCGCTGGGGCGGGTCGATCACGGCGGCGATGTTCCTGAAACAGTTTGCCGACCCACTTCCCTGGGTACATCTTGATATCGCCGGTACTGCCTGGCAGGACAAAGACGCTCCAGACCTGCCAAAGGGTCCTAGCGGCTTCGGCGTGCGGTCTCTCGTCGATCTCGCCATGAAGATGTAGCCGCATTGACTGCAGGCGTCATGACTTGATCGGTTCCGGGAGCTCCGGAGGGTGGAAGTAGTCACCCGAGCATTCGGGACGCGGCAGAACTCCTACCTGCCGACCACCTCGGAAGATATAGCAAGGCTCCAAGTGGTAATGGCCGGTCTCGGTTATACCGAAGGTGTCCGTCAGCTCAAATTCCCCTTCTTGCATCTCGAGCACAACGATATCAGCGTAGGCGCCGGGCTTCAGCGTGCCTATCTCCTCCGGCATGCCCAGAACTTCCGCCGGTGTACTCGTCACACGCCGAACCACCGCATAGAGATCCATCCCGATGTGTAAGAACTTATCCATTGTCGTGACCAAGTCGAACACCGGCCCGTGCAGGTTGTACGTATGCAGGTCGCTGCTAATGGTGCCGGGAACGACGCCTTGCTCTAAAGCGGCACGGGCCACCCGGAACGTAAAGCTTCCGCGCCCGTGACCGATATCGAGCCGCAGGCCCTGCTCGACCTTCTTCCGTACCGCGGGCAGCACTTTCAGATCGTCGCTCATGATGCCACCCGCCCCGTGGCCGTGAACACAGTGTGTGAGGATGTCGCCGGGTCGCAGTTCGTCAAGAATCCGTTCCGTCGGGATGCTCGAAAGCGGCGAATGGACCATCAGAGGCAGACGCACCGCCTCCGCCGCTTCGCGAGCGCGCAGCAGCGCCTGCAGTTCGTTCTTTCCGTCCGCGGCCAGGAAATTTGACAAGCGCACCTTGACGCCGAGAATGCGGTCGCGGTTCGCCTCGATCATCCGCACAGCGGTTTCGACGTTGGAATAGCGCAGGTCTTCCAACTCACCGAGCGGCGGTACGGTCTCCGATCCACTGACCATCCCCAGAGCTGAAATATTCAGCAGCGCGTAGAGACGTGTCTGCGAAACGTCGATGATGAACTTGCGGAATCCGGGAAAAGTCAGGGCGCCGGATGAGCCGGCGTCGAGAACGGTGGTCACTCCTCGGGCCAAGCATGTGGGGTCAACCTCAATGCCGTAGTGGCTGACACCGAAAAACACGTGGACATGGAGGTCGATCAGCCCCGGCAAGACATAGAGGCCCCGAACGTCGAGAGTATGCTTCGCCGAAACATCGGCACTCGGATCGAGGACGGCGGCAACCCGCCCTCCGGTGAGCGCAATGTCCTTTTGCGTGTTGATACCCTGAGCGGGATCAATGAGAGTTCCGTTACGGATGATCAGGTCGTACATGGTTTACCTCAATGGACAAGACGCCCGCCGTAAGAGGCATGCTTACCAGCCCAGCACATAGTCGTCTTTGGCCGGGCTGACGCCGCCCATCAGCAAGCCGCGTTCGGAATCGATCATGACCATCTTGACCGCACCGGCGCCAGATGGCTGCTGCTGATAGGGCTGCTGCATCTCGATCACTTCGATGCAGTGTCCAAGCTTCGAAACTCCTTCACCCACTTCGTTCGCAAGGACTCTGGGCATCGTGAGCGTACCCTTCACTGGTTGTGGATACATCGACGCGCCGAAGCCAAAGCTCGTAACGGTCGGGGCCTCGACGGCCTGCTGTACGTTCATATCGAAAACGACGACATTTAAGAATGCTTGTAGCATCGCTTGCGGCTGGTTGTCACCACCCGGCGTGTTCCATGCCAGGTACGGCCTCCCGTTCTTGAGGGCCAGCGCCGGGTTTACGGTGTGCCGTGTACGCTTGCCGGGAACGAGAAAGTTCACGTCTTCCTCTGCAAGGCTGAAGTACGGCATGCGATTGTTCAAAACGTAACCGCCGCCCTCGACAATCATGCCGCTGCCGAAGGTGCCGTTGACACTGTGCGTCACCGAGACCAAGTTGCCGAAGCGGTCGGCGATCGAGAACGATGACGTCTCCCCGTCAGTGTTCTCGTACGGCCTCTCAAGTACGGCTCGCTTGCCATTGGCATAGCTGACCTTACCGCCGCCCAGCACGGCTTTTTGGTTGCGCGGGTCGCCGGGAGGCGGCGGAGGCGCCAGCGTCTTGTCCATGCGAATGAGCGATCGGCGCTGTTTAGCGTATGCCTTCGAAAGCAAACCCTCCACAGGCATGTCCGTGGCGAACCGTGGGTCCGCGATGTACTTGTTGCGGTCAGCGAAGGCCAGCTTGAGCGCTTCGGTCACGACATGGATGTATTCGGGCGAATTGTGACCCATCTTGTCGAGCGCAAAGCCTTCAAGGATGTTGAGCGCCATCAGCATCACAATGCCCTGCGAATTGGGTGCGCTCTGGTAAACGTCGAGATCGGCATAGGTGGTCTTGATCGGTTCAGCCTCCTCGGGCTCGTAAGATGCCAAGTCTTCGTACCGTAAAAGACCTTTCTGCTTTTTGTAGAAATCGGCGGACAGCCGCGCTAGACGTCCGCGGTAGAAGGCCTCGGCGCCCTCTTTCGCGATTGTCTCCATCGTTTTCGCGAGATCCTTCTGCACAAACAGATCGCCTGGCTCGAAAGGACCGCCGTTCTTGAGCAGAGTCTTGACGGAACTCGGGAACGGTGAAAGCTTTGGAATCGACTTGCTATGGTTGCTCGACGCCCAGAACGACAAGGGATGCCCCTTGCCCGCCGCCTCGATCACGGGCTCCAGCAGTTTTTCGTACGACATCGTGCCGTACTTCTTTAGCGCCAAGTCAAAGCCGCCAGCCATGCCGGGAACGTCAGTCGAATACGGTCCGGCAACGGGGATCTTGCCGAGCTTGCGGTAGAACTCCGCTGTCGCGAGCTTCGGGGCCGGTCCCGTGCCGTTAATGAAGATAACCCGATCTTCTTTGGCGAGGTACGCCAGGATGAAGCCGTCGCCGCCCAGTCCAGCCTGATGCTGTTCGACGACCGTCGTCATGTAGAACGAAGCCACGGCGGCGTCGATGGCGTTGCCACCGGCCTCGAGAGCTTTGATGGCTGCCCGGCACTCCAGCGGGTGCTCGGCCGCGACTATGCCGTTAGTGCCCATCACGACGGTGCGCCAATAAGGGCGGTCTTTCGGCTTATCGGCCGTGAGAGACACGGCCATCAGCAAGCCAATGACGAGGACAAGGAATCGATGACAGGCAAAGGCGAACACGTGCGGGCCTCCCTACTCGGATGGGCACCATTATAGGCACGGGGCAGCCAGTGACGAAGGCTGATTGTGATGAGGCGAGGATCACTCTGACAAAGCAGTAAAACTCTGGAGCCTCCTCCTTATTCGCTCTCATGCCCAACAAGACTTTCGCAGCGGTAAAAAAGGGCGAAGCAAAATCGGGAGAGACATTGGCTTGCGGTGAAGATACTTCGCTCGAAGAAAGGACTCGGAAGCAGAGCACCTGCGTTTTGGAGTCGATAGTCCTTGACGCCGCCAACGCGGCGCGCTATACATGGCTACCGATATGTCTCCGCTCACCAGACGATTCATCCTCATGCAATCCTCGATGGCTCTCGCGGCATCCGCGATACGCTGCGGGCCCTACGACGCGGCGGATCAGCAGGCAGGCCCGGACCAAAAGCCCCTCTGGACTGCCGGACAGGAAGGCTACCACAGCTATCGCATCCCCTCCCTTCTGACGACGCAGGCCGGAACACTGCTCGCGTTCTGCGAGGGACGGAAGAACAACCGGCGCGATCACGGTGACATTGATTTGATCGTCAAGCGCAGCACTGATGGCGGAGAGACCTGGTCTGCTCATGAAATCGTCTACGAAGAAGGCGACAGCGCGGAGATCACCATCGGGAACCCATGCCCGGTCGTGGATCAAGACACCGGGACGATCTGGATGCCGTTCTGCCGGGACAACAAGGAAATCCTGATCACCAAGAGTGATGACGATGGCGTGACATGGTCAGCGCCGGTCAACATCTCTGAAAGCATCCTACAAAAGCATTGGGTGTGGGTGGCCACCGGGCCCGGCGTCAGCATTCAGATGCGGCAAGGTCCGCACAAAGGGCGGCTTGTGATTCCGTGCGACCACGGTGTGATGGTCGGCGAACAACGCATCATGCATTCGCACGTTTTCTTCAGCGACGACCACGGTGAGAGCTGGCAACGGGGCGGCCTGTTGCCCGACCACACCGACGAGTCACAGGTCGTGGAGCTGGCTGACGGTCGGCTGCTGCTCAACATGCGCAGTTACTGGGGCAAGGTTGCGAAGCGCGCTGACCGCCTCGGCAAGCGCGCACTTGCCTGGAGTGGGGACGGCGGTGTGACCTGGAGCGAATTGGCGTTCGACGAAACACTGATCGAGCCGGTCTGCCAGGGTAGTTTTTTGCGATACACGCTCGCAGCGGACAACGGCAGGAATCGTCTGTTGTTCTCAAACCCGGCCAGCACGACCGATCGCGTGAACATGACCGTGCGCTTGAGCTACGACGAGGCAGAATCCTGGCCCGTCGCGAAGACCCTTCACGCAGGACCGTCGGCCTATTCGTCTCTCGCGGTTCTGTCAGATCACACGATCGCGTGTCTATACGAGCGTGGCGACGAGACCGCCTACGACACCCTTTCCTTGGCGCGGTTTACGCTGGACTGGCTCACCGACGCCGCGGATGGCCTGGATTCCTAGTACGGCCGGCTCACTTACAATGGAGCCCATGGAACGTCGGAGGTTTCTCCTCACGGCCGCTGCGTTTGTCTCCGGAGCAGTCCCCCTGGCGCGAGTCGTTGATCAGAGCCCGACTCCGGAGTTCGAGGCGCTGCAGCCGTCCATCGAAGATCCAGCGCAAGGTTGGGAATCTCTCTTCAACGGCAGGGACCTTGATCTATGGAAACCTTTGCGAGACCCAGGCCGCGATCCCAAGCCATTCGACTGGGAGATAGCTGCCGATGTCTGGCTCGACCCCGATAATCCAAAGAAGCTTTCACGCAAACGGGAGCCCAACTCACCGAACGCCTTGGCATTCGTCAACAATCAGAGAGGTAAATCCGACAGCCCGATCACCAAGAAAAACTACGCGGACGTCGAGCTTTATCTCGAATCCATGGTCGCCCAAGGTTCAAACTCCGGTATCTGCATGATGGGCCTGTACGAGATTCAGATCCGTGACAGCTTCGGCCGCACCGAACTGAAGTACGGCGACAACGGTGGTATCTATGCCCGCATGATCGGCAATAAGCGCGTTGGTGGCAAGCCGCCCCGCTTCAATGCCAGCCGCCCTCCCGGTGAGTGGGAGAGTTTTCACGTCTGGTTTCGAGCACCACGCTACGACAGCAACGGTAAGAAGACGCAGAATGCCTCGTTCCTCCGGGTGGTTCACAACGGCCGCCGAATCCACGACGAGTATGAACTCACCGGCTCGACCCGCGGGTGGTCGCCGTGGGAGGAAAAACCGCAAGCTCCGCTGCTGCTACAGGGGGATCATGGACCGGTGGCTTTTCGCAACGTCTACATTCGTATGCTGCGGACTACCTGACGCGGAACATGAAAATTTCCCTTTCACTGCTTGGCTCATACGCCTTAGCTGCTCTTCGAACCGCTATCTCGGCGCCGCCCCACGTATACGCGCCGGTTGCTGGTTAATCATCAGCTAACCAGCAATCAGCAGCACTGCGATGGCTCTGCCGCTGCCGATGATGCCCAAGGTATCCCGGCCTCTTTTTTATCGGGTGCGTCAAACATGAATTGTTCCTTTCGGAATCAAGTTTCAATTAATTTGCCCGAGCAATAGATAAGAACGTTCTTACATCCGAACGGCGGCAATGTCGCAATCACTCGTATCCGCATATCGCGAACGACGAAACAATCAGCCACCTACAGGCGACTCAAACCAGGAACCGCTAAGCTGTCACCATGGCGCGATGGATCATCTGCCTCCTCACTGCCGTCGTGGCAGCCATCGCTCAACCCGCTGACGGAAACTGGCCGCAATTCCGAGGTCGCCAGGCAAACGGTATCGCGGAGGGGCATGCACTCCCGATCCGCTGGGACGTCAAGACCGGCGAGCACATCAAGTGGAGAGTGGCCATACCAGGTTTGGGCCTCTCCAGCCCGATCGTTTGGGGGGACAGGCTTTTTCTGACTACGGCAGTCAGTGAAGCCGACAAGGGAGATCTACGCCTGGGCCTTTACGGCGACGTCGCTCCGGTCGATGACGAGTCCGAGCACGTGTGGAAGGTGCTCTGCTATCGCAAGAGCAGCGGGGAACTGCTTTGGGAGCGTGAGGTCCATCGCGGCGTCCCGAAGGTGAAGCGTCACACCAAGTCTTCTCACGCCAACTCGACCCTCGCAACCGACGGCGAGAAACTCATAGCGTTCTTCGGTTCAGAAGGACTCTACTGCCTCGACCTTGCGGGTAAGGTGCTTTGGACAAAAAATTTCGGCGCCCTCGATGCGGGCTATTTCAAAATCCCTGAGGCGCAGTGGGAGTTCGGTAACTCTCCGGTAGTCCACGCCGGCCATGCCATCGTGCTCGCCGACGTGCAAGCGAACGGCTTTCTCGCTTCCTACCGGCTCTCGGACGGCAAACAAGTCTGGCGTGTCAGACGAAGCGATGTGCCGACCTGGGGCACGCCGCTCGTTGTCTCGACCGCCGATAGCACGCAGGTTGTTGTCAACGGCTTCAAGCATGCCGGCGGATACGACTTCGAAACGGGCAAAGAGCTATGGCGAGTCGAAGGAGGCGGTGATATACCGGTCCCGACGCCTGTTTCCGGTCACGGCCTCTTCTACATCACGAACGCTCACGGTGGTCGCGCTCCCCTCTATGCGGTAAGCCATGAACATCGCGGTGTCGTGAAGCTCACAAAAGAACGCTCTGCAGGTCTCGAATGGATCGCCCGTCGTCTCGGCAGCTACATGCAAACCCCGCTGCTCTACGGCGACCTGCTCTATCTCCCACGCTGGAACGGAGTCATGGCCTGCCTTCGTCCCCGCACCGGCGAAATCGTTTATCGCCAACGCCTCTCGCCGGGTGCGTTCACGGCGTCCCCGGTAGGCGGCGCCGGCAAGATTTATATCGGGAGCGAAGAAGGCGAAGTGCACGTTGTTGCCGCTGGCGAAACATACCAACTCCTGGCAACCAACCCGCTCAACGAACCCCTTCTGGCGACCCCCGCCATCTCGCAAGGCGTCCTCTTTTTCCGGACAGCCAAGTCGCTGATCGCGGTCGAGTAACCGCGGAATCAACCATCATGGCTGTTACGTGACGATCTCGTTGCCGTCGGCTAGCAAACGGCTACTGTGGCTTCGAACGTCGTTCTGACGGAAGAAGCTATTGACTGAACACACGTTTCGACCACTACGACGATTTCGTGGATGAAAGAGAACCCAAAGCAGGGTTATCCCTCTGAAACGGATCGCCGGCAGGCTGTGATTCTATGTTGTCGAGACCATTGCCGGAGCGGGAGTTGCCAACAATTGTGCTACCGGCGTGGAGTGCCAACCTTGTGCGCGCTTTTCCCAATAGAGATCACGCAGCCGGCATGACACCGGCCCCGGCTCGCCCCCGCCGATGGAACGATTGTTAACCATTGTGAAGGGAATGATCCCGCCACCCGACGTGGAGAGGAAAGCTTCATCCGCGTCGTCCAAGTCGTCAGGCTTCAGATCGGCGGCCTCGGCGCCCATGCCGATCTCCCGGCACAGGTCGAACACCGTCAGGCGCGTGATGCCTTCGAGCACATTGTCTCCCGGGGTCCAAGCCCGATTACCTTTGACGATCCACACATTAAAGCCTGGACCTTCAGTGAGATAACCTTCGGTCGAAAGCAGCAGTGGTTGATCCGCCCCGTTATCGAGCGCCTCGAACTGCCCTCGCGTCAGGTCCATTCGATTGAAGCTCTTGACACGCTGATTGATCGCTACGTCCGGTGCTCGCCGCGTCTGGACGATCCAAAGATGAGCGCCGGTCTCGACGCGCTCCTTCGGGACCACCCAGTAATACGGCACGGCGTAAGCGTGGAACTCGTTGCGACTTGTACGCGGGTCGCCGAACGCCGCACCGCCGCCATAGCGCCCTCGGGTACACATGAAGTACACGATGGAACGAGACAAGCCCGCTGTGTCCACACAGCACGCCAAGATCTCCTTGATCTCCTCTTCGGTGTAAGGAGGGTTCATTCGGACGTATTCACAGGAGGCACGGAACCTTGCGAAGTGATCGTCCAGCCGAAAGAAACCGCCGTCCCATACTGAGACAGCGTCGAAGACCACGTCACTCTTCGTAAACGCCGGATCGAGCATGGGAATCGTTGCCTCCTCGACCGGTACGTAGCTCCCCTGCGAAAAGGCAATCCCCCTTGACTCCGCCATATCCCCCTCCTCATCCTGGCTTGCACGTGCGAAGACCGTATTCCATTTACTTCCATTACTGATCTGCTGTGATCCGAGTGGAGTGCCTCTTGAGAGTTGCGAGATGCTCTTTGCCTGACATCTCTGAAAGCGGGTTGCCTCGTAGGTCAACGCTCCAGAAGGGCGAGAATCGCTGCGGCCCTTCCGCGTCCTTGGACGCCATCTCAGCCAGCACTGAGATGTCGCTCAACCGGTTTCCGGCGAGGTTGAGCCGGTAGAGTGAATTGAGTGGCTTCAGCAGTGAGATGTCGGAAATTTGATTGTGCGACACATCCAGCGAGGACAGACGCACGATACTCGACACGGGCGAGATGTCCTGCACTTGATTGCGTGCTAAATACAGACTCGCCAGTTTCTTCAGGCTGCCGACAGCACTGATGTCGTCGATCTTGTTGTTGGAGAGGTAAAGCGAGCGCATGTTCTCCAAGGCGGCGAGTGGTGAGATGTCGGAGACTTCGTTGTCGGAGAGCTCGATGTATTGCAATCGGGTCAAGTTCGCCAGTGGGCTGATGTCACGGATGCGATTCTTTGAAAGGGTCAGACTCTGAAGCTGTTTCAGGTCTGCAATCGGGCTCAGATCGCTGATCTCGTTGTCGTCGAGGTCGAGTAACGCGAGGCGTTTGCAGTGCTCGAGGCCAGTCAGATCCTCGATGCCGCGGCCTTTCGCGACGACTTGCGAAAGGTCCTTGACATCTTCTTCGGTGAGAGGCTCGTCATTGTTCCTTTTCTCAAAAACGTTCTTGCGAACGGCGGCTTCGAGATTCGGGTCTGGGAACAGCTTGTCGGATGCGAATCCGGGCAGCGAGAGGGAAAGGATGAGCAGTACAGACAGAAGTGTTGTGGGCGAATAGCTCTTCATCGGGGTCCTCCTTAATGGCAAGAGCCGAAGTGGTGAACTTTTTCTTGAGCCGATCTTGACGGCGTGAGGGAGTTTCCTCAAAACAGTTTGCCATGTCCAGTAGGGCAGCTTCAAGGTCACCACTGTGATCCGTCCAAAACCGGATCTCTTTTTATTGAAGTGGTCGTTAGGTCCTGCGAACGGCTGTTCCAGACTTGCATCCCGGCGCATCGTTCGTACGCTCGTTGACGGCCGCGAGGCCGGTGGTTCTACCCGTGTTCCCGGGTCAAGCGTCTCGCGGCCTTGCTACCCACCGCTTTGGTGTGGCCTTCCCTATTGAGTCTATACAGGGCAGCGGGCATGGAAGGCACCTTTTTACACGTCCGCTTGACAAGCGTGGTTCAAGTCGCAGATCTATGCGCGTACGCCCTTCGGCGCTACCTTGAGAATCAGGAGACCGACCTGTTCAACAGGATCTTCCAAAGAGCTGATCGCCATGGCGGTGTTGTTGTTGGCTTGCGCCACTGTTCGCCCGTAACCTGTAACTGTGATATCTGCAAGAACCACAGACCGCAAAGTGTGATAGCGCCTGCCGGGCCTCTTGACCCGGAACCGCACGATTAGGGCACTACCCCAATTGACCTGACCCCACCCAGGGCGGCATACTTCGAGAGGCAAGCCCTTCAAGAGTTATCAACGTATGACAAAAGTGCTGAAACCGCGCACGGCTGAGGACCGCAAGCGGCGAGTGTCGACCCTGTTGCGGCGGATCAACAAAGATTACCCGAACGTGGAGTGTGCGCTGCATCACACGTCGGCGTGGCAATTGTTGGTGGCCACGATTCTATCCGCGCAGTGCACCGATGTACGGGTGAACATGGTCACCCCGGGGCTGTTTGCAAAACTGCCGACGATCGAAGACATGGCCAACGTTCAGCAAGACGTGCTGGAGCAGGAAATCAAGTCGACCGGCTTTTTTCGCAACAAGGCGAAATCGCTGATCGGCGCCGCTCGAATCATCATGATGCGGCATGGGGGCAAGGTCCCCGGTAAAATGGACGACCTCTTGCAGCTCCCTGGCGTCGCCCGCAAGACCGCGAACGTGGTTTTGGGAAGCTGGTTCGGAAAAGCGACCGGAGTCGTGGTCGATACGCATGTTCAGAGGATTTCGAGGCGGCTCGATTTCACCCAGCAGAAAGATCCCAAGAAGATCGAGCAGGACCTGATGAAGCTGCTGCCCAGGAAGCGTTGGATTCTGTACTCCCATCAGATCATTCATCACGGCCGGCAGGTCTGCGTTGCCCGCAAGCCTCGCTGCTTGCAATGCAGCCTCGAAGATTTGTGTTATTCCAAAGACAAGACGGTTTGAAAATCGGTCAAGCATAGTTTGACACTCCGCCGAGTACCGGCCCTCTCCTGAGCCCGACTTAAGGAACACATCGAATAACGCGACATGGGTTGGCTCCGAAAGTTGGGCGAATGGCTGACGCAATACACAGCGGTATGGGGTCCCTGGGGAACGTTCTTCGTTTCGCTGTCCGATTCGGCGTTCATTCCGATGCCGCAGGGTGTCGACGCGCTGCTGGTCGCCCAGGCGATCACAGCACCCGAGGTCACCTATTTCGCGGCCACACTCGCGGTCCTCGGGTCGCTGCTGGGCTCGCTGATCCTCTATTTGCTGGCCCGGCGGGGCGGCCGCATGATGCTGGAGAAAAGAATCTCGAAGAAGGGCTTCGAGCACATGCGCAAACAGATCGAGAAATGGGATGCGCTGGTGTTGCTGTTCCCCACAATGGTTCCTCTGCCTCTGCCCATGAAGCTATTCGTCATTGCTGCGGGCGTTTTCCAGATGAGCGTCTTGCGCTTCTGCGCTGTTCTCGTCTTCGCTCGTATCGTGCGCTACTTCGGCATCGCGTATTTGGCCCTTCGGTACGGCGACAAAACGATGACGATGCTGACGGAGAACGCCTGGATCGGCGGGCTGATTCTGTTGGGAATCGCGGTGCTCTTTATGGTCGTGAGACGTTGGAGCAGCCGTAGAATCTGTGAGATCTGACCTGCCTTTCTCACCAAGTGGGGAGGCGAAGTGCGTGAGAGGGCCGGCAGGACGAGGCGCGAGCCGCTTGGCGCGCGCAGGTGAATTTGAAAGTACATCGAGCACGGCAAGCAAGCGCAACGAAGTCATGGCGGCCTTATCGCGTGTTTCGGCAGTCAGGTGGTGAGAAATGCAGGCTAAAGCCCTTCGGCTCTCGTGAGATGTCCACAGGTTTTTGACCCGTTACACTGACGGCATGCTGACAAGACGTGTTTTTCTCGGGGCCGCCGGTGTCCACCTTCTGCTCGCGGGAGACTGCCCGTCACGAGCGGCTCGTGTCGAGCCGCTCTGGAAGTCTCCCGACGGACATCCGAACGCGCTCGAAGCAACGGACGAAGGCCTCTGGGTGGGCGAGCAAGTCACTGACGTGGCTTACCTGCTCGATTGGGAGAGCGGCAAAATAATCCGCAAAGTCCAGACGGAATCTTCGAACACGAGCGGCATTGCTTTTGGCGGCGGCTTTCTATGGCTGGGTTCGAACGGCGCGGCGAGCCGGCGTCCGGCGCGGCCGACCGACAGTGCTACCGGCCAAGTCCATAAGGTGAGTGCCAGAACAGGTGATACGGTGGCGCGCTATCAGGTGCCGGGAGGCGGCGGCGTGCACGGCTTGGTCTGGGCGGGGAATTCGCTTTGGGTAACGACACTTAAGTTGGGACGGCTCACGTGCTTCGACATCCGGTTCAACGAGATCTCGCACATCCCGATCACACTCGACCGCGCCCATGGCCTTGCCTGGGACGGAGAGTCGATTTGGTGCATGTTCTCCAATGACTATCTGATCCAACGGCTCGATGCTCGCAACGGCAATGTGCTCGAGGTCGTCCAACTCAAAAAAGGCATCGATCCCGACCCACACGGCATGACCATGCACAACGGCGTGCTCTACTACAGCGACTCCGGGTTTGTGCGCGGCGGTGGCGATCACGCCGGAAAACATGCCGGCTACATCTGCCGCGTTCACCTCGGATGATGATGCTTTCAGCTCGCCGCGGGATCCTTCTTCCGTGCATTCTTGTGCTTGGTTCGACTGTGTTCGCTCAGGATAAAGGACGCATCATGCGTCCGGCGGATTTTTCGGCTTACGCCTCGGGTGAAATCGACATCATCGCCAAAGCTCCGGCTGGCAAGCTTGAGCTTGATGGCAAGCCCATCGAAGCGGAAGAGCCCTTCCCGAATGTCTTCCACACTTCCGTCACGGCAGGTCCCGGCGAACATGCGCTCGCGATCCTATGGGAAGACGGCAAGCAGGAAGTCCGGTTCTTTGTAGGCGAAAATCCCCCGGAAGAGTTCAAGTTGTTTCAGCGCCATCCGCCAGTGCCCGGAGTCCAATGCACGCAGTGTCACGGCCTAAGCCGGCGGGGGCGGTTTCGCTTCAAGGGCGGCTGCTTCGACTGCCATCAGAAAGAGAAGGAGACATTCGCGGAAATCCACGCCCACCTTGAGCACACGTTCGTGGAATGCGGCACTTGCCACAACGCGCACGGATCAACGGCGGCAAAGCACCTGATCTTTCCCAAAGAGATCATGTGCAAGCTTTGCCACAATTGAAGAACCTACCTTAGAACCGAGCCAAGCCGACTTTCAGCTCTTACGAAAATAAGTCACAAGGTTGTTATTCTGCTTGTCTTACCTTGTGGCGAGACAACAGGTTAGACCTTCACCTTGTCATAGTCGAAGGGTTCATCCACCAGGTGATATTCCGGCTCACCTTTTTTCTGCAAGTAGTAGGTAATCAGCGGTGTCCGCTCGAAATCCGTCAACTTCCGCGGATGCGGCTCGCCGTTCACCCACTCATAGATCGGCACTTCCCATGGGTTGAACGTATCGCTCAACCCGCGTTCCTTGGCGATCCGGTACAGATTCACATTGCCCGGCTCGTGCCCGGCCAGCCAAAGCCCGATCATGTCGAGTCGGAACTTGTCTTTGCTGAACATCACCAAATTCGCCATGTAATCGTTGCCGATCTGGAAACCGTTGCCGTCACGCCCGTAGATGCCCTCGATCATCGCCAGCCCGGTGTTCAGAGTCTGCATGTTGTCGCACGTCTTGTGTGCCCAGATCTCCTGATGCATCGGACTTAGCGGCGCCGGAGAGTCGTACCGCGCATAGCCCAGATGCCGGTGATTCTCGAAAAACTTGTTGACGCGCTCGACTACTTTGGGGTGGACATTCGGCTGCATAAAGTCCGGCGCGCCCGTTACCATCCGCCAGCCCGGACAAAACCGCACATACGGTTTCACCACCAGCCCCTGCTCGTTCTTCACCGACTGCGTCAGACACATCCCGTGCGCCTTCCACTTCGCGATGTTGAGCATCCACGAGTCCTTGTCGTTTACCGGCGTGTAGTGCGGGACATGCGAGTAGACCACCGGCTCGGGCACCTTCGTCCAGTTCATCTGGTACCCTTCTTCGAAATTCCGCACACGCCGTTCGCACTCGTTCATTTTCACGCCGTGCCGCTCATTGATATCGACGAACCCGCGCACGTTCCAACTGTGGTAATTGTTCGCCTCGACAAACGCGAAGTCCTTCAGCCCCACTTCCTTGAGGCCCATCACCATGCCTTCGTAGAACTGCGGGTCCGTCCCGGTCCCCCACATGTCTTCGGTCGGACGGTCTTTCGAAGTCACGCTGCAAACGTTTGGCTTGAGGACCACCTTGTGCGAAACCGGAATCCCCGCCTCGTCGGACGGCACAAAAATCTCCCGCGCCAGCGCCAGCCCTTCTTCGAGCTTCTGATCGTTATCGAACTTGTGCGCGACCTTCGTCCGGCGAATGAACACCGCCTTGGGATTCGCCTCAATAAACGGATGAACGTTGAAATAAGGCCGCGAACCAATAGCGGCCTCGCCCCGCCCCTCTACCTCCGGAACCGCGCCGACTACTGCCGCCGCCCCGGCCATCAGACTGCCATGGACAAAACCCCGTCGTGTCAAACCCATGCCATCACCTCACCGCCAGCTCCCCCATTCTACACCTGTCAGCCCACAAACGGTTGTCGGTACTAAGCGAGACGACACTTAAGGGTGCTATGGGAGCACCCGAACAACCTTCTGCCGCCCCCGCCTGTTGGTCATCACACGGCCATATATCAGTTGTCCATGAAATGTACTTTTTTTGCGGAATGCCGGTAGAAGCTACTCCTCTAGCGAACTGGAAATTGAAAACGCTTTCCGTTCGCCAGTCGGGCGTCGAGCGTCCCAGGGTCTAAAGGCTCGCCGGTATTAGGGAAGAACACCACGCCATCCGTTGACTCTCCCGGCTTCAGTAGCATCGTGACGAACGAGAGCGCCGAGGCGGCTGCGGCCGCCCGCAAGCCTTCCGGGCCCCGCGCGATCGCTGCGCGGCGTCTTGCCTCGTATCCGTTGCTCGAGCGGATCGGCTGGCTACCGTAGAGAGCCTTTTCGTAGACCGCCTGCAGTTTCACGACTTCGGTCCGGCGCGCTTTCCGATACAACTCTCGTACAACGACCTCCTCCGAAGAGGCACGAATACGCTGTCCGCTGCGCGATGTATAAACGAAATCGTTCGGGCTGACGGGTTGATTCTCGCCGCTACCGTTGCTGTAAGAGACCTGGATAACCGCGAAATCGCGGATCGTCATCGGCAACGGCGCATACATGAGAGTAAGCCCCTCGCGGCTCAACGTCATGTAATTCAACCCATTCGAGGTGAACTCGATTACCTGCCCGAAGACCGCTAGACATGTGCCTGAGAATACCCAGACAAGAACGATTGCGATGCCTCGCAACGCCTTGATGCGCGGGCCGAAAAACATGCCGATTATGATACAGTAACTTCTCAGGGTTCTTTCGTTCGTTGAGGTAATGAAATCGCTAACCGGCCTTCCTCCTTCGGTCTATTTGAAGACCATTGAGGAAGCGAAGATCCCCTTGGCTGTTCTCGAACGGCTTGTGCAGGAGTTGGAGGCCGGCTCCACACCTGCATACATCTCACATTATCGTCAGGACGTATCCGGTGGTCTGGATGAGCAGCGGATTCGCCAAGTCGAGAATCGCCTTAAGCAGTTCCTTAAGCTTGAGGACCTTCGTATTGCCGTTCTTACCTCCGCGAATCAACAAGGTCGCCTCACTCCCGAGTTGCGCGAACAATGCGAGTCGGCGACGGACCGTTGGGAGCTCGAAGACCTGTATCTGCCTTTCAAGCAGAAGCGGGAATCCCCAGCGGATGCGGCCAGGAAACAGGGTCTGGAAGGGCTTGCGAGTCGATTGGAGGCGCAGAATCCTGAGGATCAAGATGTCAAAGCCCTAGCCGCCGATCATCTCAATGAAAAGGCCGGTATCAAGACCGTTGCGGCCGCGCTGCGTGGAGCCCGTGAAATTCTCGCGCAGTCGTGGAGTGAAGACATCGCTGTGCGGGGTGGATTGCGGCGACTCCTGCGCCAACGCGCGCGTCTCGTTGTTCACAACGGTCAATCTCGAAGGACGGCGGCGAAAGGCAAGTACAAGAATCTGCAGGGTTATCAGGCTCGATGCAACAAGGTCACTTGGCGGCAGATGATGGCGCTCCGGCGAGCCGTCCAGGATATTGGCCTGCGCTTCGAAATCACACTGCCTACAAACAAGGCTGTCTCGTTTCTCCTGGAAACGAAAGCTACCAGTGGTTCACCGCAGGTGCGACTCCAGCTCGGCGCGGTAACGGCACGGGCGTTCGAAGCGTATATTGCACCTACGTTTGCCAAGGAGTTGCTCCAGGTTCTCAACGAGCGTTGCGATCGAGAAGCGGTCGAAGCCTTTCAGAAAAACCTCCGCAAGATCCTGATGACTCCTCCCGCTGGACGGATTGGCATCGTTGGACTCGAAACCGGGCGTCCCGGCGGCTGGCGCGCTGCTGTGATCAACGCTGACGGTGAATTTGTCGAAGGCGCGATCATCCATCGTGACGGCGGCTTGCAGGCAGTCTCAACCGAAGGTCCGCCGGCCACGCCGGAATCCGAAAAGGGAGATGCCGGGGCTGCCACGACAGCACCCGCTGAGAACGAAACACGGCCCACGACTTCTGAAGAATCTGCTCCCTCCACACAGAGTCAAAACGGCAGTGCGTCTGCCGCACAAGAGACCCAGCCGGCAGACCCGCCCGAGCAACCGTCCGCTGCGAACGGCTCTGCTTCTGGCGCCGCACCCGCGAGCATCGAGGCTGCATCCGAGATTTTCAAGCCGGTGGATGAAAAGCCGGCATCGACCGCGGCTTCCGAGGCCGGCAGATCGGTGAAAAAGCCTGCTCCCGAGAGCCTTCCTGGTAAACCGTTGGCAAACTCCAATGGAGATGGTTCCCGAGAGTCGATGACTCCCCTGGTAGAACTTCTCCGCCGCAACGAGGTGAACGCGATCGTCATGGCCGGTGGTCCGAGTGTCCGACAGGTCGAGAGGCTCGTCAGAAGCTCGATCCGCGAAGCAGGCTGCAAGGACATCTTCTGGACCACCGTGAATGAAGCGGGCAGTTGGATCTACGCGGCTTCAAAGGCCGCGCGGCGCGACATGCCGAATGTGTCCGTGGCCCAGCGCGGAGCGGCGTGTTTAGCGAAACGGCTTCAGGACCCGCTGGCCGCCTTTGCTCACGTTGACCCACGCACTCTCGGCCTCGGGCAGTTCCACCACAGCGTTGACCCCCACAAACTCCGAGAAGGTCTTCGTGCGACCTTGGAATCGACGGTCCATATTGTCGGCATCGATCTCAACAAGGCCCCCGTCGATCTGATCGCGCTCGCGCCGGGCATGACGGATCGCTTGGCCAAGCGTGTGGTCGAGCACCGCGAAAAAAAGGGCAACTTTACAAAGCGCGAACAGTTGAATGCAGTGAGTGGGCTAAACAAACGTATCTATAAACAAGTCGTTGGCTTCACTCGCGTATACGGCGGCGATATCCCTCTGGACGCAACCGGGATTCACCCTGATCAATACCCGGTCACCGAAAAGATCCTGGCAGCCGCCGGCGTTTCCGCGAGCGAGGCATTGGAGAAACCGGAAGCCCTCGACGGTATCGCTCTAGAGGAATACCAAAGCACTGAGTTTCCGCTTGCGGTGCTGCAAGGGATTGTTCAGCAACTGAAGCCGTCCGTGCGCAATCCCCGAGACGACTTTGTCCGACCTAGCCGGGAAGTGGAACTTCGCACGGATGAGGAGTTGGCGATTGGTAAGAAAATCGAGGGCGTGGTTACTAATATCGCCACCTTTGGCGCCTTCGTTGATATCGGTGCGGACCAGGACGGTCTTGTCCACATCTCCCGGATGTCAGATAAGTTTGTCAAAGATCCCAAGGCGGCTGTCAAAGTCGGTGATCGGGTTGAGGTTTACGTGCTGGCCCTGGAAGAGGGTGGGAAGCGTATTTCCCTTTCGATCAGGGACCCCGCAGCAGCGGCTGCGCAAAGACCCGGCCGCACGCGCGTCGACGCCCGGAAACCTTCGAATGCGCCTCGTCGGCGCAATCAAAAAGAAATGCGGCGAGAAACCAAGGTGACCCGCCGCTCCTTTGGGCCGTCCGGAAAAGAAAAGCTGCGCGAAGAACGGGAAATCAAGAAGCTCTCGCTGGACGAAAAGCTCACCCTTCTTCAAACCAAGTATCGTACGAAGGTATAACCCTTTTTCTTTTTCCGGCCCAGTCGCTTCCCCAACGATTCACAAGGAAACGGTTAGGTTTCCAGCGATCTCAATCCCTATGGCAATCCAAGACACAAGGGCCGATTCTTCGCCGGCTCCATACGGCTTGTCCAACAGCAACGCATTACATCGCGATTTGAGCGTTTCTCGACTCGTCAAGGAGTCCATCCGCCGTCAAGAAGGCCGTCTCGCTGCCAACGGCGCGCTCGTGGCTCTCACCGGACCTTACACCGGCCGATCTCCCAAAGACCGCTACATCGTCGAGGACGATGTGACACGGGACACCGTCGACTGGGGCGAAGTCAACCTGCCGATTTCGACCCTAAACTTCGCACGACTCCATCGGAAGGTCTTGACCTACTTGCAGAGCACAGACGCTTTCGTACAGGATTGCTTTGTCGGCGCGGACCCAGCCTACCGTATGCCGATCCGCGTGATCACCGAGCTGGCTTGGCACAGCCTCTTTGCACGTCAGCTCTTCGTTCGCCCGACGGAGCAAGAGCTGACATCTCATTCTCCGGAGTTCACAATCATTTATACCCCAGGCCTCCAGGCGGACCCCAACGACGACGGAACCCGCAGCGAAGCCTTCGTCATCCTCAACTTTTCAAAGAAGCTTGTGCTCATCGGCGGGACACGCTACGCCGGCGAGATGAAAAAATCTGTCTTCAGCGTGCTCAACTTCCTCTTGCCGGCCCGCAGTGTGTTCCCCATGCACTGCTCCTCGAACGTCGGACCTGACGGTGAAGTTGCGCTTTTTTTTGGTCTCTCAGGCACAGGCAAGACAACACTCTCGGCCGATCCGAACCGCCGGCTGATTGGCGATGACGAGCACGGTTGGAGCGAAAACGGCGTCTTTAATTTCGAAGGCGGCTGCTATGCCAAGTGCATTCGGCTCTCCCCGGTAAAGGAACCGGAAATCTGGAAAGCTTTGCGGTTCGGCTCGGTGCTTGAAAATGTCGTGCTGGACGATGACACGGGCGTGCCGGACTACGACGATGACACGATTACCGAAAACACGCGTGCGGCGTACCCGGTTGATTTCATTGACAATGCGGTCATCCCCGGTGTTGCGGGGCAGCCGCGGAACATTGTCTTGCTGACCGCCGACGCCTTTGGGGTCCTGCCGCCTATCTCAAAACTGACTCCGGAGCAGGCAATGTATCAATTCTTGAGCGGCTACACGGCGAAGGTCGCCGGTACCGAAAGAGGTCTCGGCGACGAGCCCTCGACGACGTTCAGTGCCTGCTTCGGCGCGCCGTTTCTACCTCGTAAGCCTGCGGTGTATGCCGAGATGCTTGGGCAGAGACTCCGGGAGCATCCGGTCGATTGCTGGCTGGTGAACACCGGCTGGACTGGGGGTGCGTACGGTATCGGCAGGCGCATGGACCTGCCGTACACCAGGGCCATGCTCGAGGCGGCGCTTTCGGGCGCCCTCAACGATGTCGACTACGAGCACCACCCGATCTTTGGCCTCACGGTTCCGAAAAGCTGCCCTGGTATACCCACCGAAGTTCTTGACGCCCGAGGGATGTGGACTGACAGCGCTGCTTACGACGAGGCCGCGCGTGGTCTGGCCGCTTCCTTCCGAGAGAACTTCGAGAAGTTCAGCGGTGTATCTGAAGCTGTGAAGGCCGCAGGTCCCCAAGCGTAAGCGCCCTTGGAGGCTACTTCGGTGAGCCTCAAGCGATGATGTCGTGCATCACCCGGCCGGCTACATCCGTCAAACGGAAGTCGCGGCCGCTGTAGCGGTATGTCAGCTTGGTGTGGTCGAGCCCTAGCAGGTGAAGGATCGTCGCATGCAAATCATGCGGATGGACGCGATTCTCGACCGCCTTGAAACCGAAGTCGTCAGTCGCACCGTACGCCATTCCACCTTTCACGCCGCCGCCGGCCAGCAGCGTCGTGTAACCTGGGACATTGTGATCGCGGCCCTTGCCGATCTTTTCCAAGCCGCTGTTCTGAATCATGGGAGTCCGTCCGAACTCGCTGCCGATGACCAGTAGCGTGTCCTCGAACAGGCCCCGCGCCTTCAGATCCTCGATCAAGGCCGAAATCGGCTGATCCGCTTGCCGTGCAAGTTTGCCATGAACCAGGATATCGTCGTGGCTGTCCCACGGTTGCCAATTGCCGTAATACACCTGCACCATCCGGACGCCGTTCTCAGCCAATCGCAGCGCCATCAGGCAACCCTTTCCGAAGTCGCTGTCGCCGTAACGCTCGCGAAGGCGCTCCGGTTCTTTGTTGATGTCGAACACATCCGGAACTTCCATTTGCATCCGATAGGCGACTTCCATTGACGCGATCGCCGACTCCATCTCCGGCTGATGCCCGAGCCTCTTGAGGTACGAACGATTCAGCTTGTCGAGCAGTTCAAGCTGCCGTGTCTGTTCTGTGTCGCTGAGAACCTTGTTCCTGATGTTCCGGACGAGCTTTTCCGGGTCTGTTTCATCGTTGCGAATGTAGGCGCCCTGGTAGGGATTCGGTAAAAACGCCGCTGACCACAACGACGGTCCCATCACCGGATAGCCGGGACACAGCACGACGAAGCCCGGCAAGTTCTCGTTCTCCGAACCGAGCCCGTACGTAACCCATGACCCCAGTGACGGCCGGCCGGGCAACTGGTGGCCACAATTCATCAGGAACAGCGAAGGGCCATGGTTGCCGTTGTCGGAATAGCACGACCGAACGACGCAAATGTCGTCGATCAGACCGCCGACCCGCTCAAAGATGTCGGCTACCGGCAATCCGCACTCGCCGCGCCGCCGGAACGTGAAAGGCGACTTCATCAAGTTGCCGGATGCCCGGTCGGTCTTGATCTTCGGCCCCGGCAGCGGCTCACCGTCGTGTTTGGCGAGCATCGGCTTGGGGTCGAAGGTATCGACCTGTGACAATCCGCCGTTGAGAAAGAGAAAAATAACGCGCTTTGCTTTCGGGGCGAAGTGGGCTGCCTTGGGGTCGAGAGGGCCTGAAGTCTGCGCGCCCAACATACCGGCAAACCCGACCGTACCAAACCCGGCACCGATCATCTGGAGAGCATTTCGACGTGTCATAGCAGGTGCTCCACTGCAATGTTACCAATGACTTCGGCGGCTGTCATTCCTGATTACCGCTCCCGGCTCAATTCACAGCACTGAACTCGCTCGACCCCAACAGCGTTTGAGCGTATTTCGGCCAGGGATCTTGCGTGGCCTCAATGTAGTCAAGGCCGACGCGAACCTCATCCGTCGAAGGCGAACGCCCGAAGAGCAACTCATAGGCTCGTCGAATCCGCGCGGCGTCGTCATCCCCCGCCTCCTTCGCCAGCCGCTCCGCCAGCGCCTTCGCCTGCTTCATTACGAAATTGCTGTTGAGGAAATAGAGTCGTTGCATCGGTCCGATCGTCACGGAACGCTTCTCGCTGGTGCTGTTCGGGTCTGGAAAGTCGAAGAGCATCATTGTCCGATCCGTCGTCGTCCGGCCCACCGTGCAATACACCGTGCGGCGGTGGTTGTCGTCGGAAAAATCGACGGGTGGCCCTCCCACGTTCTCATCAAGGCTGCCAGCCACGGAAAGAATCGCGTCCCGCAGAGCCTCGGCATCCAGCCGCTGTACGAGATTTGCTCTCCAGAGCAGCTTGTTGGCGGCATCCTTCTCGAAGCTGTCAGCCACGTGGTCAGTGCTCAGCTGGTATGTCGAAGACAGCATGATCTCCCGATGCATCGCCTTGATCGACCACCCGCTTTCGATGAACCGCACCGCTAGATAGTCCAGCAGCTTTGGATGTGACGGCCTCTCTCCGAGCTGTCCGTAGTTGCTTGGCGTCGCGACGATCCCCTGTCCGAAGTGGTGCTGCCAGATGCGGTTGACCATCACCCGTGCCGTCAGGGTATTCCCGGCATCGACGATGTGATTCGCCAACTCCAGACGGCCGCTCCCTTGCGTGAAACGCTCCGGCTCGGCTTCGCTCAAGATGTGCAGAAACCGCCGTGGCGCCAACTCACCCAGGTTGTCCCTGTCACCGCGGATGTGAACCTGGAGGTCTTTGATCTTCTCACCGTCTTTGTATCCATGGATAAAGGGATACGGTTCCGGCAACGCTTCTTCCAACCGCTTCAACTCGGCCCGCAAGCCCTCCAGGTGCGCCTTCCACACACCGCCCAAGAAGCGGTCGATCGACTTGTCCTTCTCCGGCCCGAAATAGTAAACGCCGCCGGGGAACGGAAATCCGTTCTGCGAGAACGGCGGCGAGGCCAAATCCCGCCACAGGTACCATTTCTTAAGATCGAGGAACTCGAGGTTGGTGTACTGCCGCGTCCTCTCGTCCAGCAGACCCTTCGCGCCGCCCAGCTTGACGTAATTGTGGTCCTCGATCTCGTACTTCTCCTTGTGAACCCCCCGGATGAAATCTTCCGCGGCCTGCGCCAGCGGGAGCGCATCCTCCCGCGTTCCTCCGCGTTCGACCAGCGCGTCCCAGTCGTCGAGAAACTTGTGTTCCTTGTCAGATCGCAGATACATCACCCAGCGCTCGAGGATCTCCGCATCCAGGCCCGCTTCCTTTGCAGCGGCCTCGGCGCTCGGGCCGCCTTCCTGCATCACATCCCAAGCCGCCATCATGTACTCGGAGGTCTGATCGAGCAGCACGTCGATGAGTTGTTCCGTCTGCCGTTCGATGAACTTATTGATCGCGTCCTTCTGGACGGCGATGGCCTTCTCGGCGTCTTTATAAATCTTGACCTGCTCCTCGGGAGCCAGCGGATACTCTTCGTATGCGCTGCTCGCGAACACACCCTGCAGCGAATAGAAATCCTTGGTCGGTATCGGGTCGTACTTGTGGTCGTGGCATTGGGCGCAGCCGACCGTCAGGCCAAGGAACGTCCGCGTCACTACGTCGACCCGGTCATCCCCGCTGGGCGAGAGCGCCAGAAACCCGAGTCCCGCCAAGTGCTTCTCGCGCTCAGGTTCAGGAAGCAGGTCCGCCGCAAGCTGAGCGCGAACGAACTGGTCATACGGCAGGTCATCGTTGAATGCCTGAATCACCCAGTCCCGGTAGCGGAAGGCGTTGGGATACGGATCGTCCACGCTGGTTCCGATTTTCCCGTCCGCATAGCGCGCCAGATCCAGCCAGTACCTTCCCCATCGCTCACCGTAGCGCGGCGAAGCCAGCAGCCTCTCTACGACCGTCTCGAAAGAGTCCGGAGACGAGTCGGCGAGAAATGCGTCGATCTCTTCCGGCGTCGGAGGCAGCCCGATCAAGCCATACGTGGCGCGACGAATCAACGTCCGCTTATCCGCGGCCGGAGCCCGTTTGATTCCTTTCTCCTGCAGCCTGGCCAGGATGAAGCGGTCAACCGGCGCAATGACCTGGGAATCATCCCCTATCTCCGTAGGCAAGGGCATCGAGACAGGCTGAAACGACCAGAATGCTCGCCGCTGCGGTGTGACTGTAACCGAAGTGCTTTCGGCCACCTGGGGTGTCAGGTCTTCGTCGGGCCAAACTGCGCCGTCCTGGATCCATGCCGCCAGCGCCTCGATTTGTTTGTCGGAGAGCCGGGTTCCCGACGGCGGCATCTTCAGCCGGTCATGCGTATGACTGACCGCCTGTATCAGTAAACTGCCTGCCGCGTTGCCGGGACGAATCGCCGGTCCGGAACTGCCACCGCGCACCATCGTCTCGCGCGAGTCCAGCCGCAAACCACCCATCTTCGACTGCGTATGGCATGCAAAGCAGTTTTCGATGATCAAAGGCCTTATGTTCGTCTCGAAAAATTCGAGTTTCTCCGCCTCGCCCGCCAGGCATGGGCTCAGCGCCGCGACAGCAAGAGCGATCAGTAGAATCCGCAAGAGGGCAGCCTTCCCTACGGCCAATCTATCAATGGCCTCTGAACCTGTCAATGTGATCCGATCCCGTGTCAACGCAATATAGAGCGTTCCCCTGTTCGTGCAATCGAGAACGTTCCCCTTTCTTGTTCTTGGCATGGGTTCATTTTGCGGCCAACGGCTCTCGTCGTGAGGCCCACCCAGAACGCCGGACGGCGCGCGGACACTTGCTGGGACAATATTTTTTGCCGAACAATAGCGAACAATGGTGAACAATAGTGAACAATGGTGAACAGGACATCAAGGCGGTGATTCGGGAAAAGCCGTGTTTCGCGCCTGCCTGCCGCGCCCGCGGCGCAGGCAGGTCTCGTGCCTCGTGATGCGTGGAGCAGGCGGCTACGGCGTCTTGCAAAGGGCCTTCAGCTCGACGAGTGTTTCTTGTTTGGTGACTCATGATGCTCCGGCAAAGCAGAGGGGGTCATCGGATGTCAATCTTTGAGGCCATAGGCTTCCCGGATGATCCGGCGCACCTGCTTGGGGTCGATGGCGGCGCGCTTGGCATCCTTGGCCTTGGCGGCAGACTCCTCGGCTGCCTGGCGCTTGATCTCGCGATCACAGCGGACGGAGATCTCTCTCGAACGCTCCAGGCGCTGCGCCATGAGGCTGATCTTGCCGGCGGTCTCGACGACGCCGGGCAAGGAATCATCGTTGATATCTCGGTCCTGGAGCCGGAAGCCGAAGTCGAACACCAGCGTGCGCAGCATCTCGGTCACGAGGAGGCCGCCCGGCCCGGCAGGCGCCGAGCCGAGCTTGTCGGCCCAAGCCTCGAAGACCTGACGTGATTGGAGCACCCGCTCGCAGGCCGCCCGCATGCGCTTGTCGTAACGGTGGACGGCCAGCCGGCTGACACGCTCGGCAGCCCCAGATCGTCGAGCAGGGCGTTGGTCCGCTCCGTCGCCTCGGTCTGTGTGATGGCGGGGTCGCGCAACCAGCCGTGGAGCGTCTCGCGGGCTTCGCTCGGCAACCGATCGATGCTGCTGGGCTGTGACATTATTTTCTCATCCCCCCTCCGACTCAGGCCCTGCAAGGCCGTGATTCGTGAAAAACATAAAAGCCGTGATTCGTGTTTCGTGTCTCGTGATTCGTGCCCCGCACAGATTTGGCCTCGCCAACTGGTGAGAAATGCAGGGCAGGATTGCCTCCTGCCTGACATCATGCTATGCCGGCCGGGGCGGAAAAAAAAGACTGAAGGGCTTCAGTACTAAAGGCCATAAAGGCCGTGATTCGTGTTTCGTGTCTCGTGAAAAACATAAAAGCCGTGATTCGTGATTCGTGTTTCGTGAACCGCACGGACTTCGCCTCGCCGCTTGGTGCGAAAGGCAGGCTGGGATTGCCGCCTCTCTGTCGTCATGCCAGGCAGGCCGGGGCGGGAAAACAAGACTGAAGGGCTTCAGCACTTTTTTCTCCGCCCAGCCGAAGGGGAACGTTCTGATTCGCTCACCAGGGGAACTTCTCACATTGCTCCGACATCAGATCCGATCCCGACGACCATAGACCCCGTTGCTCGGGTGGTGCTTCCACAACGGTGGCAGGAAGTCATAGGTCTCGTGCATCCAGTCGCTGAGTTTGTGCTCGAGGTTTCGCCTCAACTCGCGCAGTTCCGGGTCCGTCGCTCGATTGTGGAATTCACCGGGGTCTTGCTTCAGGTCGTACAACTCGATGCTCGGCCGGCTCGGCGCCAGCAACTGCCAATGGCGGGCCTTGAGCGCTCCGCCGCCGCTCTTGCGGGCTTCCTCCAAATACGACTGCCAGCTCATCGAGCGCTCCAAGTCGGAGGCCGGCCGGTACGGGAACCGGGGCTGCGCATTGAAGATGAGCTTGTAGCGCTGCGTGCGAACCGATCGGCTCGGGTCCAGCGTGTTGTGCCAGTTACGTTCAGCGAAGACGGCCGTCCGCAACTCAGCTTTCGGATCGTCGAACAGCGGCAACAGGCTGTGCCCGCGCATCTTCCGAGTCGGTTCTCGACCTGCCATCGCCAACCAGGTCATCGGCAGATCGATCGCAGACATCAAAGCCTGTGTCGCCTGACCCGGCTTGATCCGTCCCGGCCAGCAGGCCAGCGTGGGCACCCGGATCCCCGGGTCATACAGACTCCCCTTGGCCCGTGGAAACGGCATCCCGTTATCTCCCATGAACACGACGAGCGTATTCTCCGCCACATCGTAGCGGTCCAGCAGCCCGCGCACCTGCCCGCATTCGGAGTCCATCCGGGCGACCTCGTCGTAGTACAACGCGATGTCTTCGCGCACCTTTGGCGTATCCGGCAAAAAGTCCGGGACTTGTACCTTCGCCGGATCATGCGGCGGCGAGAAGGCGCCCTTGCGGTAAGGCCGGTGCGGATCATGGAACCCCACATGCAAGAAAAATGGTTTGTCGGGAGGCCGCTTGTCGAAGAACTCCTGGAAGGCGGCTCCCCTCGGGCGGTAGAAGTCGAAGCGCTTGTTGAACGCATCACCCTGGTGCACCTTTCGGTAGGCGCCCGTGAAGTAGCCCGCCTCCCGCAGACCCTCGACAAAGCTCGTTTCCCAATCGGGGTAGGGCGTATGCAGGCGGCTGGTCGCAATCGTGTGCGGGCTGCACCCGGCAAAGATCGCTGAGCGGTTCGGGCTGCATTGCGGCGATGCGACAAAACCGTTGTCGAACCGCAGCCCCTCCGCCGCCAAGCGATCGAGGTGCGGCGTGCGGACCGCCGAGTTCCCATAGCAGCCCAGGTCCGGCGCACTGTGATCATCAGAGATCAGAAAGACGATATTGGGAAGTTTGCTCGATTGCGCGAACACGGGCGCGCCAGCCCATGCTGAAGTAAGCGCGGCGCCGGCGAGTCGCCGCAAGGCCTGTCGCCGCGTCGGTTGTGAACGTTCCATCAGCCCGAATCTTACCAACTGCCCGCAACGACTGACCGAGGATCAAGCAAGCAAGAACAATACCAGGCAGTATTGTCTTATGCCAGCTTGAGCAGGGTCACTCCGAAGTGGCAGGTTCCCGCTGTGCGCCGGCTCCGCGAACTGGAAAGCGAACCGCTGCTCTTTCCCTGGCTCTTCGTAGGAAAGGCTCTACTCCCGGATCCACTGGTCTATTTTGGACACAGGGGGCGGGACGGGACGCCCCCCTATTTTGCCGCTGGCGTATCACGAGCAGGTGTACCGAGCACCAGCACGCTTACCACTCAGGAGAGTCGCTCCCGACCCAAGTATCCCTGCTGGAAGGCGGCCAATCCATCAGGAAGCTGGCGGGGAATAGCGGCTCATCGCCGGCGACTAGATTTCCTTGAGGGCTTCCATAGGAATCTGAAATCCATTGCGTGTTCGGGCAAATGGGCCCAAATGGGTGCTACAACCAATGAGGAGCCGCATGCGGACCCTGAGCGCGAAAGACGTAAAATACGGCTTCGGACGGCTGGTCGATCTCTCCCGGGCCGAGCCGATCGCGGTGACCAAGCATGGGCGGCCCGTCGTCGTCGTGCTCTCGGTAGAGGAATACGAGTGGCTGAAGGCGCTGGAGAGCGTCCGCGCCGGAGAAAAAGACAAGAGCGCAGGAAAGACCGATAGCGAATGATTGCGGACCACCTGACCGGCATCGAGCAGTTCGAGGCGGATCTCTGGAAGGTAGCGGATAACCTGCGGGCGAATTCGAACCTCGCGTCGAACGAGTATTTCATGCCCATACTGGGCCTGATCTTCCTGCGACACGCCACAAACCGCTACTACGAGGCGATGGCGGCGATCGAAGAAGACAGGGCCGCGGGCAGGATGCCGGATCGCCCGCTTTCGGAGTCCGATTTCACCAGGCGCCGCGCCCTGATGCTGCCCAGAGCGGCGCGCTATGACGTTCTGCTGGAGATGCCCAAAGACGGCAATCTCGGCGCCGCCGTGACCGCCGCCATGGAAACCGTGGAAGACCACTTCCCGCCGCTCGCGGGCCAGCTCCCGAAGGACTATGAGCGCTTCGAGAACGATGTCCTGGAAGAGATGATGCGGACCTTCGATTCCGAGGCGCTGCGCACGGCTTCGGGCGACGTGTTCGGCCGCATCTACGAATATTTCCTCGCGGAGTTCTCGAAGCTGGGCGCTCACGACAACGGCGAGTTCTTCACCCCGCCTTCGATCGTCCAGACCATCGTCAACGTCATCGAGCCCGACCACGGCGTCGTCCTCGACCCCGCCTGCGGCTCAGGCGGCATGTTCGTGCAATCGAGCCACTTCATCGAGGACGAGGGCGAGGACACGATGGAGCGGGCCACGTTCTACGGCCACGAGAAGAACGAGACCACCGCGAAGCTGTCTCAGATCAACCTCGCCGTTCATGGGCTGCAGGGCGCCATCCGGGCCGGGAACGAAGCCATCACCTACTACAAGGACCCGCACGAACTGGCCGGCGAGTGCGACTTCGTCATGGCCAATCCGCCGTTCAACGTGGACGAAGTGGATGCCGGGAAGGTCAAGGGCGACCAGCGCCTGCCGTTCGGCCTGCCCGGCGTCAACAAGACGAAGAAGGTCTCGAACGCCAACTACCTGTGGCTCTCCTATTTCTACAGCTACCTGAACAAGACCGGCCGGGCCGGGGTCGTCATGTCGTCGCAGGGCTCCAGCGCCGGTCGGGACGAGGCCAAGGTACGGCAGAAGCTGGTCGAGACCGGCGCCGTGGACGTGATGATCGACATCCGCGGCAACTTCTTCTATACCCGCACCGTGCCCTGCCAGCTCTGGTTCTTCGACCGCGCGAAGGAGCGAGACCCCGAGCGGGCCGATCGCGTCCTGATGCTCGATGCGCGAACTATCTATCGCAAGGTCTCGCGCGCCATCTTCGACTTCTCTCCCGAGCAGCAGCAGAACATCGCCGCCATCGTCTGGCTTCATCGGGGGCAGTCGGACCGTTACCTCGAGCTGGTCGAGAGCTACCTCTCCCAGGCCGTCGTGGAGGGACAGGCGACCAACAAGCCGCTGGCAGCGTTCGAGGATGCCCTCGGCAAGCTGATCGGTCTGGCCGAACCCTTTGCGACCGGGAAGCGCGATCCCGATCCGCTGGCCGCGACCTGGAAGGAGTTGACCTCCACACAGGCCACGTTATCGGCCGACAACGCGGCGTTAGCGGCCGAAGCCGCGGCGCGAGCCGCCAACTGGAACGAGGGTGGGAACGGCGGTACGCGGGACAATGCCGCTCTTCATGCGGGCCGGGAAGGCCTGCACGGCATGGCCGAACGCTGCCGGGACCTGTCCAAACAGATCGATCTGGCGGCGAAGCTGGCTGGCCGGGTGGTCGATATCGCCGTGAAGGAACTCGACGCGCGGGAATCAGACCTCTGGGCGAATGCCGATATCAACAAGGCGCGCAAGGCGCTGGAGGGCGCACGGGGCAGGGCCGTCGAAGCGCTCCGCCAAGCGCTCTATTTCGTGCGGCAGGCCGACTGGTTGCAGGAGCGTTTCCCCGAGGCCGAACTGCGCGATGTCGAAGGCTTGGTGAAGCTGGTCGACCGCGACGAGATCGAAGCGCACGACTGGAGCCTGACTCCAGGCCGCTATGTCGGCGTGGCGCCAGAGAAGGAGGACGAGGATTTTGATTTCGAGCAGGCGCTTCGTACAATCCACATCGACCTTAAGGAACTGAACGAAGAGGCTGCAGAACTGGCGGCGCAGATAGCCCGGAACTTCGAGGAGTTGGGCCTGTGAGTTGGCCAATTTATGAGCTGGGTTCACTTATCGAGGCGGATGGAGGTCTGTTACAGACCGGTCCTTTCGGATCTCAGCTAAAGCAGGCCGAATATACCGACTATGGCGTTCCGGTGATCATGCCAAAGGATATAGAAAACGGTCAAGTCAATACTAAAACCGTGGCTCACGTGCCTGAGGCAACCGCCGACCGACTGAGTCGGCACAAGATACGAGCCTACGGAATCGTTCTTCCTAGACGGGGTGCAGTCACAAAGCGTGCCTTTATACGTCCGAACCAAGAAGGTTGGCTGTGCGGAACGGGCTGCCTAAAGATCGAAGCTACTGGACGACGGATATGGCCCAAGTACCTCTATTACTACATGGGGGCAATGGGGTCCGTTGACTGGTTGGAAAAAAACGCAGTTGGATCAACAATGCTCAATCTTAGTGCCGAGATCGTTTCGCGCTTCCCATTGGCGTGTCCTAACATCGAAGTGCAAAAGCAGATCGCCGACATCCTCTCCGCCTACGACGACCTGATCGAGAACAACCGGCGGCGGATTGCGTTGTTGGAGGAGGCGGCGCGGCTGCTCTACCGCGAATGGTTCGTCCACTTCCGCTTCCCCGGCCACGAACACGTCAAGATCATCGACGGCCTCCCCGAGGGGTGGAAGCGGCGGACGCTTGTTGAACTTGCCGAAGTAGTTATGGGGCAAAGTCCCAAATCGCAATACTACAACGAAGCAGGGGACGGCCTTCCTTTTCATCAAGGCGTAACCGACTATGGCTTCCGCTTCGTCTCCCATCGCATCTACTCGACAGCAGTTACGAAGCTCGCAGAGGCCGGTGACATTCTGGTCAGTGTCCGCGCACCTGTCGGTCGGATCAACATCACACGAGACAAGATTGTTCTCGGTCGAGGCCTCGCGGCGGTTAGATCAAGAACCGAGCACCAATCTTTCTTGCTCTACGCACTGAAGAACCGCTTTTACGCCGAGGATATCATTGGTACGGGGGCCATTTATGCGGCAACTAATAAGAAGGAGCTTGAGGGCCAAACCCTGATTAAGCCACCTAAAATAGTTCTGGCTGAGTTCGAGGAACATGCACGAGATATCGATCAAAACATCGAAAATCTTACGACCCAAAACCAGAAACTCGCTCAAGCCCGCGACCTCCTCCTGCCACGCCTGATGAACGGGGAGATCGCGGTCTGATGCGAGCACCCGGCGCCACCACGGGAGAGCACGTGCGATGGCGGTGACGCCCGTCAACAGCGAGGACCGGCTGGTGCAGGCGACCTTCGCCAAACATCTGGAGCAGGAACTCGGCTGGGGAAGCGTCTATGCCTGGAACGAGGAGACTTTCGGGCCCGATGGCACCCTCGGCCGCTCCGACACAAAGCAAGCCGTGCTGACCCGCGACCTGCGAGCGGCGCTGGTAAGGCTCAACCCCGGCCTGCCGGCTTCCGCCATCGGCGACGCCATGCGGGCCCTGACCGTGTACGACGTCAGCCGCTCGATGGTGCAGCACAACCGCGATTTCTATCGGCTGCTCCGCGATGGCGTGCCCGTGGAATACCGGGACGCCCAGGAGCGGCGGAAATCCGCCCGCGCCCGGGTGATCGACTTCGACAACGCGCCCGGTTCGAACCGCTTCCTTGCCGTGCGCGAGCTGAAGCTCACCGGCATCCGCACGCCCAACTACAACCGCCGCGCCGATCTGGTCTGTTTCGTCAACGGCCTGCCGCTGGTCTTCATCGAGCTGAAGGCGGTCCACAAGAACATCCGCGAGGGCTTCGACAACAACCTCTCCGACTACATGGAAGAGAACGTCATCGCCCACGCCTTCCATCACAACGCCTTGCTGATCGTGTCGAACGGCGCCCGCGCCCGCTACGGCTCGATCACCAGCGAGTGGGGGCATTTTGCCGAGTGGAAGCGGCTCGACGAGGCGGACAGGGGCAGCCTGGAAGCCGAGGTGCTGCTGAACGGCATGATGGCGCACGATCGGCTGCTGGATATTGTCGAGAACTTCATCCTGTTCGACGAGAGCAAGCCGGGCGCCACGCGCAAGGTCATTGCTCGGAACCACCAGGTGCTCGGCGTCAACCGGGCGCTGGCGTCCGTGTCGCGGCAGGAAGAGTTGAAACGGGAGCTCCCGCCGGATCAGCGCCTGATGCATCGCCTCGTGGAACTGCCGCTCGAATCCCGTGCGGCCTCGGAGAACTTGCCGGCATCGCCTTTCATTCCCAAAGGGCCGGTCAACATTGTCGAGCGGGCGCATCCCGAACTCGGCCGGCTGGGGGTTTTCTGGCACACCCAGGGCAGCGGCAAGTCCTATTCCATGGCCTTCTTCGCCGAGAAGGTGCGGCGGAAGCTGGAAGGCAATTTCACGTTCCTGCTGATGACCGACCGGAACGATCTCGACGGCCAGATCTACAACACTTTCGTCGGCTGCGGCATCGCCGACGACAACACGCCTCGGGCCGCGTCGGGCGACGATCTGGAAAAGCTGTTGAGGGAGAACCACCGCTACGTCTTCAGCCTGATCCACAAGTTCAACAAGGATGTCGATCCGAAGCGGCCCTACAGCGAGCGCGACGACATCATCGTGATCTCCGACGAGGCGCATCGCACACAGGCGGGGCGGCTGGCGCGCAACATGCGCCTCGCGCTGCCGAACGCGGCCTTCATCGGCTTCACCGGCACGCCGCTTTTCAAGCAGGATGAGATCACCAAACGCATCTTCGGCAAATACGTCTCTCGATACGATTTCAAGCGGTCCGAGGAGGACGGCGCAACCGTCAAGCTGGTCTACGAGAACCGGGGCGAGAAGCTGGGCGTCAAGCGGGATGATCTGAATGACCGCATCGCGGCGAAGATCGAGGAGGCCGAACTGGACCCCGACCAGGAGGCGCTGCTGGAGAAGCTGCTGGGTCAGGACTACGAGGTCATCACCGCGGACGAACGGCTCGACAAGATCGCCGCAGATTTCGTCGAGCACTGCGCGACCCGCTGGGAATCGGGCAAGTCGATGCTGGTCTGCATCGACAAGATCACATGTGCCCGGATGCACCAGTTGATCGTTCCACGATGGCGGGCGCGGGCGGCGTCGGTCCGGGCAGCGGCCGGCGTGAAACGCTCGGAGGCGCAGGCGGAGGGTGACAAGACCCGCCGCGCCGCGCTCGAGGAGGAGGCGCGGCAACTGGCAGCGCAAGCGGCCTGGCTCGATGAGACCATCGTCGAGATCATCATCAGCGAGGCGCAGAACGAGGTCAAAGACTTCAAGAAATGGGGATTCGACATCATCCCGCACCGTGCCCTGATGAAGAAGGGCTTCGAGACCTCCGACGGTAAGAGGGAAGATGTAGAAACCGCTTTCAAGAATCCGGAGCATCCCTTCCGCGTCGCCATCGTCTGCGCCATGTGGCTGACCGGTTTCGATGTCGAGTGCCTTTCGACGCTCTACATCGACAAACCCATGAAGGCGCACAGCCTGATGCAGGCGATCGCGCGGGCGAACCGGGTGTATCCCGGCAAGGATTTCGGCCTGATCGTCGATTACAACGGCATGCTGAAAAGCCTGCGGGAGGCGCTGGCGCAGTACGCGCTCGGCGATGACGGCGATAGCGGCGCCGGCGAGGAGATCGTCGCGCCGATCGAGGAGCGTGTGCAGGCCCTGATCGAGGCCATCGAGGCGACGGAGGCGCATCTGCGCGGGCTCGGCTTCGACCCGGCGACGCTCGTCGGCTCGACCGGTTTCGCGCGCATCAAGGGTCTGAAGGATGCGGTCGAGGCCGTCTATTCCAGCGACGAGGCCAAGCGCCGATTCGAGACCCTCGCCCGGCAGGTCTTCGTCCGTTTCAAGGCATTGCTGATGGAGCCGTCGGCGTTTGCCTTCGCCGAACGGCACGACAATATCGAGGCGATCTACAAGAAGCTGACGGAGCGGCGCGATACGGCGGACGTGACAGCTCTCCTGAAGGAACTGCACCGGATCGTCAACGAGGCGATCCGCACGCAGGCGCCGGGCGATGACCAGGCCGAGGGTCTGACCTTCGACCTCAGCCGGATCGACATGAACAAGCTGCGCGACGAGTTCGCGACAAAAGTCCGGCACAAGGCAACGGCGCTTCAGGACATCTGCGAGATCGTCGAGCAGAAGCTCTTCGAGATGCTGGCGCGCAACCCTTCGCGTATGGACTATCAGCAGAAGTACGAGGAGATCGTCGCCGAGTACAACCGCGAGAAGGACCGCGTCACCATCGAGGAGACCTTCCGCCGGCTGATGGAACTCATGGAAGAGTTGGACACGGAGCAGAAGCGCGCAGTCGAGGAAGGCCTCGACGAGGACGAGCTCGCGCTGTTCGACTTGCTGAAGAAGGACGATCTCGCAAAGACTGAGCGGGAGCGCGTCAAACAGGAGAGCCGCAACCTGTTGGCGTCGATCAAGGCGCGTCTCTCCGAGATCGACCGTTTCTGGGAGAAGGAGCAGACCAAGGCGGCTATCGAGGTGTTCATTCTCGACAAGGTATACGCCAGCCTGCCGACGCCGCCGTTCACCGCCGAGGAGAAGCAGGCTGTCGCCGCCGAGGTCTATGCACACGTCTGGCAACAGGCCGTTCGAGGTGAATTTGCGAGGGCGGCGTGACGAATAGGGAACCCGTCCGTCTGGTCGATGCAGGATGGGACCGAGAACGGACGGCACCAGCGATATCGGGGTCCTGCGAATAGCTACTCTGTGCCAGCGCCAGCATCTGCAGTATTCGCAGACCGCACGTTTTTCTCCCTGAAGGTCCGGCCATAGGCACGGAACCGGCATGCAGTCACCCAGGGTATCGGTCTCGGGCGGCTCGCGGGCAGGATTTGAACCTGCAATCTTCAGGTTATGAGCCTGACGAGATACCGGACTGCTCCGGACCGCTTCGTGAAGCAGGAAGCCCCAGAAGCCGTGGCAGCAACCACCGTCAAGAAACCGTCAGAAAACTCGCCCATCAAGCGAGACAGGTTGTAGGCGTTGCAAGCGAAAGCAGACGCCCTGAAACCGCGTGACTGCAACGAAAGGAAGGAGTTGGCAGAAAACTATGTAAAGCGTCCTTTTGTCTCCGAAGGGTCCGGTCCCCGATGTGCGCCGGCGCCGCGAACAGGAAAGCGAACCGCTGCCTCTCCCCGGCGTCAGGATCAGGTCTCCGGGTGGATCGACAAGGCCGGGTCGGCGATGTTGAATGCGGGTCCGCCGTCCATGCTGTCCCAGTCTTCCGCCTTGAACATCCGGCCCTGACCCATCGGCCCGTCGATTTCCTTCACGGTCAGGAAGACTTTCGAGCCCTTCACATGACCCCAGACCCAGTGGTAGAAGATGCCGTCAGGGAACCCTTCGCCGCGCATCCGCGCACCGTTCATCGATCCGCCCGAGCTGCCCACTTCGATGTAGGGGATGCCGTCGTGCACGATCCGCAAGAAGCGGTGCCCGTGTCCGCTCAGAACCCGATCAACGCCGTAGCGTTTGGCCAGCTTGTGCAGGCGAAAGTCCTCGCCGTCGTTGATCTTCCGGATCCAGTACGGGTGGTGAAAAATGACGAACTTCGGATCCTTGTCCTTGTGGGCTTCCAGGTCCTTCTCCAGAAAGTCGAGCTGCTCGTCATCGAGGCTGCGGTTGCGGCTCGTATCGAGAATCGTGAAATGCGCATCTTGATAGTTGAAGCTGTAATGCGCCTTCCGGCTCGATTCCTTCTCGTAGAGGTCTTTCGAGAAGTCCGACCACACGTCATGGTTGCCCGGTGTGAAGTAGAGCGGGTAGTGGCTGTAGCGCGCCCAAACCGGCCGCAACTCCATCCACTGTGATTCAGCCAATTCGTCCTCGGTGCCTTGAATCGTATCGCCGACGTTGACGACAAACTCGGGGTGCATCAGATCGACCTCGCGCCAAACGCGTCCGTAGATCTGCGGCTGCGCTCCGCCCGTGCGGTCGCCCATGATGGCGAAACGGAAGTCATTCTTCGGCTCACTGACCGCCTTCAACCCGATCAGGGCAAACGTAATCAGTATTACGGTGTTGACAATCCAAACTCGAGAGGATTTCGTCATGCTCGGATTCTAACAGCCCGTGGCAAAAGGCCCCGCTGGATCCAGCAGCGATGCATCCCGGCCGAGCTGCGTTGCTCCTCTCGGTCGAATATGTCCAATATGCTCCCTCGCCGCACCTTGCCGGCTTGGCGCGGGCTCCGTGGCCGAGGTAGGGATTCCGACTGCTCGACCGCCGTTTGTTCGTGCGCGGATGCGGATGGGACGCCGTGGGGAAAGCAGCGGGGCACGCAGGACACCTTGACATTGTGGCCTCATGTGTCTACAATTGCCGCGATGAAGACAGCAGGTGTTCGAGAGATCAAAAACCGCCTGAGCGCCTACCTGCGCATGGTGGAGCACGGCGAGCGCGTGGCCGTCACCCATCGAGGACGGGTCGTGGCCGAGATAGGGCCGCCCACCCACACCACCGAGGAAGCCGCGCACGCCGAACTGCGGCGCCGCGCCCGAGCAGGGAGCGTTCGCCTCGGCGCCCCGAACCGGCCGGACCTCTACACCCGCCCGTCCCGCCGGCTGCCTTCCCGGATCGTGCAGGATCTGCTCGACGAGGTTCGGGGTGAGCGGTGAATCTGTACGCGGAGACGAGCGCTGTAGTGGCGTGGCTCCTCGACGAAGAGTACAGTGATCGTGCCTGGGCTCAACTGGCAGCCGCCGATGTCATCTTTACGTCCGACCTGACCCTCATCGAATGTGATCGGGTGTTTCACCGCGCCGCCGCCACCGGACGAGTTACCGCGAGCGAATCGTTGCAGCTTCACGCGATCATCGACACGGCCTCTGCCCATTGGACCCTCCACGGCATGGATGCGGAAATCGTCCAGCGGTCCCGCCGGTCGTTTCCTTGCGAACCGGTCCGCGCGCTCGACGCTATTCATCTCGCAACAGCGCTGGCGGTTCGGAACCTGTCGCCCGACATGCAGGTGCTGTCGTTCGACGATCGGATTCGCGACAACGCGGCCTCCCTCGGGTTCCGGGTGGCGCCGGCGGCCGGCCGGCAACCGTGACAAGTTTTTCCTCCGCCCGTGCGCGGGTCATTCAAGCGGGAAACATCCGGGCCGGCGTCAACGCCGCGAGCCTGCATTTCTGACCACCTGACGGCCGAAGCACGCGATACGACCGCCATGACTTCGTTGCGCTTGCTTGCCGTGCTCGATGTACAGCTCAAGTACACCTGCGCGCGCCAAGCGGCTCGCGCCTCGTCCCGACGGCCCTCTCACGCACTTCACCTCGCCGCGTGGTCAGAAATGCAGGCTAGAACAGGAGGATGTTTCAGGTCAGTTTTCCTGTGAGATCGCCTGAAGGAACTGGGCCGGGCGTTCAGACCGGACGAGGCCGGAGAAAGGCGGACCTCGCCGCGGCATGAACGTCACGACGACCGCCGCGCCGACCCCCATGGCCGACCCCCCTCCAGAGCCCCGAGACGCGGCGGTCGAGTTGTGCTGCGGCATGGGTGGAATCGGTATCGGCCTCGCCGGTACGCGGGGTTTCACCACGGGCTGTCAGGATTGGCTTGATCCGTTCCTATACTGAGCCTGTGATGCTGAACAGCCTGAAGACGCTTGCACGGCGCTGGCGGCCCATGATGGGCCTTGCCGCAGGGGTTCTCGGATACCTGTTCTGGCGATACCTCATCCCGGATCTCCCCGGGCGCTTGTTTCCGCTGCTGCCCGACAACCACGCCCTGTATGTCTACGCGGATATCGAGGCCATGCGCGAAGCCGCCCTCTTTTCCGATGCCGCCTCGATGCCTGGCTGGGAACTCATCGACCGCCGCGGCTGCTATGACGAACATCGTGTGTTTCTCTCCCAAGCGGAAGTGAAAGGAGCGGCGCTTTCCGTCGGTGAGCACGAACTCCGAGCCGTCTTCAGCGGACGATTCACCGCGCCGGAGCTCATGGCGCACGTCGAACGCCAAGGCGGGCATTGCGAAGACCGGCCCGCGGGCTTCACCTGCTCGGTCGATTCTCCCGAAGCCGACATCCGACTTCGGTTGCCCAGTAAAAACCTGCTCGAGATCGTCGACCGGCCGCCTCGAACCGTCGAGCCCGCCGACCCCGGCAATGCCGCTTTCCTCGCCGCCCCCGCCCGGCAAAGCATCCGGGAAGGAGCTGTTCTGTGGATGACCCTGCAACCGTCGCGCCTGGAGGCTGTCATGAAAGATCCGCCACGAGACATGATGAACCTCGCTCTCTTTGCGCGGGCTCTCCGTCAAGCCACGTGGGCCTACCTCACTGTGGGATACGGCCGGGACGCATCAACCCTGCAATTGCGCCTGCAAGCTTTCACGGAATCTCCCGAAGACGCCAAGGAGATGCACGGCGTTCTCAGCGGTTTGAACGAGTTCGTGGCTGCGATGGTCGACAGGAGGTCAAGCAACGCTGGCGCCGGCCCTTGGGGCCGAGCCCTCCGTACTGCCGACTTCACCCAACAAGACGCAACCGTCCGAGCCTTGTGGCAAATCGACCCGGCGCTCTTGCGGAGTCATCCGTAGGGTCCGGCCGCTCACCCGCTCGACAGAGATGCGATTGTACACGCGCGTTTATGCCTCCGCACGGCGGGCCTTTCGATCACGCCACTTCAAGCGGCTATCGTCTTTGCTCGAGGGTCACCTTCATCGAAAGCGTTTCGCCGCCTCTTTCCACGGTGACTTCAACGACGTCGCCCACTTCACTGGCGCGGAGGGCGTAGGTGAAGTCGTAGAGGTTGCGGATGGGCTTGTCGCCGAATTGCTTGAGGATGTCGCCGCCCTTCAGTCCCGCTTTGTCCGCGGGTGAGTCGGGGCGGATGTCGGCGAATTTGACGCCGTCCTCGACGGGAGCGAAATCGGGAATGGAGCCGAAGTAGGGGCCGTAGCCGCCGCCTCCGCCGGACTGGGAACTACCGTGGCTCGCGCCGCTGATCTTGCGGTACTCCGGCGGATTGTCCGCTGCGATCAACTCGGAAGCCACGCCGCCAATAAAGTTGACGACCTCGACGGCTTGGTCCGTGTTGATCTTGTTCCAAGTGTCGGAAGGCTTGTGATAGTCGCCGTGCAGTCCCGAGAAAAAGAACAGCACCGGGATGTTCTTGGGCAGAAACGAGGTGTGGTCACTCGCGGTGTAACCGCTCTCGGAGAATGACAGCTCGAAGGGGTGGGCGCCTTTGAGATCGCCGAGCAGGTTCTTGAAGCTGCTGCCGGTTCCGGTGCCGCCGACATAGAGTTTTGACTTCGAGACGCGTCCGATCATGTCCATGTTGAGCATGGCGATGGCGTCCTCGATGGGGCGAGTAGGGTGCTCCACCCAATGCGCGGAGCCGAGCAGGCCAGTCTCTTCGCCGCTGAATGCAAGGAAGAGAATGCCTCGGTCCAGCGGGTTACGGCGCGTGGAGAAGACGCGGGCCAGCTCGATCAAGCCGGCGGCGCCCGACGCATTGTCGTCGGCGCCGAGATGCGGCGTGCCGATCTTCGAAGGCGCCAAGGAACTCTGATCGCCCAGGCCGAGGTGATCGTAGTGAGCGCCGATGACGAGGTACTCGTCGCTCCTGCCCGGCAGGTAGCCGGCTACGTTGTGGAGTGTTGCTTTTTCCCTATCGATTTCTATCTCAATAGATAAAGTGAGATCTTCGGGAAGGCCAAACGAATTCGTTTCGCCTTTACCGAGCTTTTCCTGAAGCTGCTTGAGAGACGTGTCTGCCGAACGAAGCCAGCGATCAACCACTTTGTTCTTGACGTGGAGCATGGCGATGCCCGAGTCGTCGGGGCCGGACACAGCGCCGAACTTCACGAGTTCATCTTTGTCGCCGTCGAGCTTGCCGTTGACGAGAATGACGGCTTTGGCGCCTCGGTCGCGGGCATTGATGGCTTTCGAGATCAGGTGCGCATGATGAGAGTAGCGTCGGCGAGCGCCGCGCCGCTTGCTCGTGAAGCTCTTGGGTTCATAGCGCAAGACGACAACGACCTTGTCGGTGACGTCGAAGTGGAAGTAATCGTCGTATCCGAACTCATCCGAGCTGATTCCGTAGCCCGCGAAAACGACTTGGCCTGCAAAGCGGCCAGCGGAGGAGAAGTTGACGGGGACATAGTCTTCACCCGGTTTGAGGGCGGTCTCGCCGGCGTCGCTCTTCACGAGGAACTGGTTTCCGGCGCCCATGCGGCCGCCGGTCGTGACGGTGAACGGTTGCAGGAATGAAGTTCCATTAACCCCGGGCTGGAGCCCGTAGCTCCGGAACTGCTCCGCGATGTAGCGGCCGGCTTCTTCGAGTTCGGGCATGCCCGCACCGCGCCCTTTGCGTTCGGGGGCGGCCAGGTACTTCACATGGTCGAGATATCGAGCTGCGTCCGGCCTGGCAAGTTCCGCGGCTCCCGCCGCTGGGGCGAGTAGAACAGCGGCGAGACAAAGAGGGACGTACCGTGCGACGGTGCTGCGTCTGCTTTTCAAAGAAGCTCCTTAGTCCTGGCCGGGGAGGTCGAGTTCGACTTGGCACCCGCAATCGTCACCGGCGTTCCTGGTGACTTTCTGGTAAGCGATTTCGTAGTCGATGACTTGCTTGATCTGCGCCCACTGGATCTTGCCGGTGAGCCGGCGGCCGTTCACGTACATCGTCGGAGTGGAGCGGATGCCCAAATCTCTCCCTAACCGGATGGACTCATCAACGCCGGATTTCGTCGCCTGTCGCTCGATGCAGAGAGAGAGCTTCATCGTGTCGAGCCCGTGGGTGGAGGCGAACTCGCCGGCCTTGTCATGGAGATTCTGTTCGCTGATCGAGTGCTGGTTCTCGAAAATCCAATCGTGATATTTCCAGAAGGCTTCCGGGGCGAGTTGCTGAATGCATTGTCCGGCGATCGCCGCCTCGTAAGCCCACTTATGCCTCTTCAGCGGGTAGTCGTGATAGTAGACCCGTACGTTGTCGGGATAGTTTTGGGCCACCTGAGTTCGCAGAACCTTGGCTTCCTTGGCGCAATACGGGCATTGGAAGTCGCTGAATACCGCGATGACGACAGGAACACCCTCTTTGCCAAAGGCGGGCCGGCCCAGATTCGAGATCGTTTCGAGGTTTTCATGAAACGGGTTTTCCGTAATGTCATAGGATTGCCCCTCGATGATGCTTTTGCCGTCCTTCGAGACGAAGTAAGACCGCTGCTGCGTTCGTTCTCCCTGGGTCGCCTTGAGCGTGACTTCCATCAGGCCTTCGATGGATGAAGGCTTGTAGTCAGTGATCTCGACGCTGATGTCGGAGTTCATGACGTAGAGATGGCGGAGAAAGAACTCTAAATCCGTCTTGTCGAGGGCGTTGCCGGGCGGCGTGCCTTCGGCGGCGGGTTCTGGTTCGGGCTCGAAGAAAACGCCTTCCTGGGCGTGGACTGCTTGGGTTCCCATAACAGCCACGAGAACCAGCATTCCAAGCACAAGAATTGCGCTTACTGTGGGCTTGCAACTCATGGACCCATTCTACCCCAGGCCTTGAAGAGACCCGGCCCCGGAAGGCCGAATGACATCCCCCGGATTGCCTTCGGGTGAAGCTTCTCGTACTCTTGCTCTGAGAGGCGCTGATGAAAACCACGCGACGTACCTTCCTTGCCGCCGCCGGGGCGACACCGCTGGTGGCGAGATCCGCGACAGCGGCTGACCGCCGGGGCGATTGGCATCCCATCGTTTCGGAGAACCTGCATAACGTCGAGAACGAAACGCTGCGTTGGCTCAAGCAACTTGGACTGAAGCATGCGGTTTTTCAAGGAACGGATCATGTCGATGCGAGCGGCAAGGGCTACTGGACAAAGGATGACGTCCTTTATCACAAGCGCAGGTGCGACGAGGCGGGCGTCGAACTGCTGTCGATGATGATTCCGATCGGGCTGTATACGAACGCGCGATTCGGCCGGCCGGGGCGCGACGAAGAGATCGAGAATGTGATCCGCACGATTCAGGCAACGGGCGAGGCCGGAGTGCGGACGATGGAGTGGCGCTTCTGGCCGGACTTCTATTGGGATCACCGCGTCGGTTACTACCGGCTGGAAGGCCGCGGCGGGGCGAATCTCAAGGCCTTTGATTATAGCCGCGTCGCCGATCGCGGGCCGTTCCCGGAGGTGGGCGAGGTCAGCGAGAGCGAAATGTGGGAACGCTTCCTCTATTTCACGAAGCCAATCGTCGAAGCCGCCGAGAAAGCCGACGTTCAGCTCACGATGCATCCGAATGACCCGCCGCTAAAAAGTATGCGCGGGGCCGCACGGATCTTTCACCACACGGACGCGCTCCGGAGGCTGCTTCGCGAGATTCCGAGCCGCTTCAACGGCATCACGTTCTGCCAGGGAACGATTACCGAGATGGGCGTAGACGTCCTTGATGACATTCGCTATTTTGCGTCACGGGATCGTATCAAGCTGGTCCACTTCCGCTCCGTACGCGGCACGGTGCCGAAATATCGCGAGGTCTTCGTGGATGAGGGTGATATTGACATGCTTGACGCGATGAAGACGTATCGGGACGCGGGATTCAATGGTCCGTTCGTTTCCGATCACACGCCGAGAGTCGAGGGCGATTCGCGCTGGGGACATACCGGCCGGACGTTCACTCACGGCTATATCCGAGGTCTCGTGCAGGCGGTGAGCAGCCTCTGAAGGATGTTGGGGCGTTGCAAGATCGCCGGTGAGAACTTGCCTCGGCTCGAGCTTGAGAGACCGTTCGCCAAGGGGGCGTTCACCGAAGTTTCGTCATTCGCCGGACAAGCCGGCTTATTCGGCCATCCCTCTCTCCGGCGCCCGCCTTTATGGCGTCGGCTGCGGCCCTCTGCGATAAGATGATAGTTCAGGTCGAGAGTACGGTTCTCCACGACATCCACGTCTAAGGCGCTTCGGTGAGGCTGAAGCGTCGTTCCTCTCGCAAGGGATCTCCGAGTGGTCCGCCGAGGGCATCTCTCAGCCTTATTTCACGGTTAGTTCCCTTATGGCCGAGGCCGAAAGCTGCAGGCGCGAACTCGAGTTCACCGTCGAGTGGGCCGAAGTCGAAAAGGACGTCGCCAAGGTCGTCAATGGATTCCGCCGGCAGGTGCGTCTGCCCGGCTTTCGTCCCGGGAAGGCCCCGGCGTCCTTGGTGCGCAGTCGATATTGGAAAGACATCAAGGAAGAGGTCCTGAAGAACCTGTTGCCGCGCGTTTTCTGGGACAAGGCTCGGGAAGAGGGGCTCAAGGTCGTCGGGTCGCCCAATTTGACCGACCTGCACTTTGAAAATGGTGAACCGGTCACGTTCCAAACCGAGTTCGACATCTACCCGGAGTTCGAACTTGGCGAGTACCGACGCATTGAAGTTCCCTACAGCGAGCCTGAAGTCATTGACGATGATGTGAACCCTGAGTTGGAGCATCTCCGCGAACGGCATGTGAGTTACCGCAACCTCGACCCGCGGCCGCTTGCGGACGGCGACATCGCCGTGCTGAAGCTGACCGGCGAGCCGATCGACGGCGGCCCGAGGGTCGAGCAGAACGAGATGATGATCACTATCGGCGAGGCCGAGACGCTGCCGGAGTTTTCGGAGAACCTGCGAGGTAAGAGCCCGGGGGATACGGCCGACTTCAATGTGAAGTACCCTGGCGACTACGGTACCGAGAAACTAGCGGGCAAGACGCTGGCATTTCATGCCGAGATCCTGGAGTTGCGCGAGAAGGAGCTTCCGGAGCTCAACGACGATTTTGCGCAGGATGTCGGCGACTTTTCGTCGCTGGTGGAGCTGAAAAACCAGATCCGCGAGGCGATCGACGCCCGTCGCAGGCAAATAGCCGCGAGCGCGGCAAAAAACAAGCTCGTGGATGTGCTTGTCGACCGCCACACGTTTCCGGTTCCCGAGACGATGGTCGATCAGCAGATCGCTACGCGGACTGAGCGCCGGTTACGCGCGCTACAAGAGCAAGGTGTCGACTCGTCGAACCTTGACCTCGACTGGCGGCAGGTTCGCGAGCGCGAGAAACCGCTCGCCGAACGCGATGTGCGCGCCAGCCTCATCCTCGAACGCATCGCCGACGCGGAAGACATTCAGGCAAGCAGCGCAGATTTGGACGAGCCCATCAGGCAGTATGCGGAAAGGCAGAAGAAAAGCGTGTCGGCCGCTCGCGCCGAGTTGGCGGAGAACGGCGCGCTCGATCGAATCCGCTCACAGATGCGCAACGACAAGACGCTCGACTTTCTTTTTGATGAGGCTCAGAAGGTCGACGCCCCTGCGGAAGAGGGGAGCAACGAGAGCAGCAAATGAGGGCGTCAGGGCAAGTTTTTCCTCCGCCCGTGTACGGATCATTCAAGCGAGAAACATCCGGATCGGTGTCAACGCCGCTTGATCAGGAGGATGTTTCAGGTCAGGAGGCATGGTCGCAATGAACGAAGCACACGCCGGATTGGTTCCCATGGTGGTGGAGCAGACCAGCCGTGGCGAACGCGCGTACGACATTTTCTCCCGGCTATTGCGGGACAACATTATCTTCGTCGGATTCCCGATCGACGACAGCGTTTCCAACCTCATCACGGCTCAGTTGCTTTTCCTGGAAGCGGAGAACCCCGACCGCGACATCTGGCTCTACATCAACTCGCCCGGCGGCTCGATCACGGCGGGCATGGCGATCTACGACACCATGCAGTTCGTACGCCCCGACATCACAACGGTCTGCATCGGCCAGGCCGCATCGATGGCGGCGGTTCTGCTGGCCGCGGGCGCCAAGGGGAAGCGCTACGCCCTGCCCAATTCCCGGATACTGCTGCATCAGCCTTCGATAAGCGGGCTTGCCGGTCAGGCAACCGACATCGATATTCATGCGCGCGAGATTTTGCGGATGCGCGAAAGCCTCAATACGATCCTTGCCAACCACACCGGCCAAGACGTGGAGACGATCAGCAAAGACGTCGAGCGCGATTTCATCTTGGGTGCCGAGCAGTCCAGAAAATACGGCATCATCGACGAGATCATTTTCAAAAAGGCCCAAGACTAGAAAAACTTCCGCCTGAGACGATCAACAAAGACGTCGAGCGCGATTTCATCCTCGACGCGGAGCAGGCCAAAGGGTACGGTCTGATCGACGAAATTATCTTCAAGAAGGAACAGGGGTAGAATCGCGAACTCGCGAGCGACCGGATGTGGCGCCTGACTTCCTGCGTCCCTTGTCGCCATCCATCGTGACGTACTTCCCGGGCACGAGCACTCTGTCACATTCGCGATCTCAGCCTGCGTTCCTCACCGGCTGACGGCGAAACGCGCGATGGACCCGCAGTTTCTCAGGGCGCTGCTTGTCGTGCTCAACGTACTCATCAAGCACGCATCAGCGCGCTGAGCTGCACGTGCCTTGTAATGTCGAGCCTCTCACGTACTTTCCCTCTCTTCACCCTGTGAGGGAGCCAGCGTGTCTCCAGTAGCCCGACTCGGTGCCGACTTGAAATGTAAAGGCGACGGATCGTATGATCGTAAGTCCTCGTGGAAGTTCTCTCCCATGATGTTCTCGTTGTCGGTGGTGGAGGTGCGGGTCTGCGTGCGGCCATCGCCGTAGCCGAATCCAACCCCGAATTGAGCGTTGCAATCGTTTCCAAGGTGTACCCGATGCGCAGCCACACCGTTTCCGCCGAAGGGGGGTCGGCCGCGGTCATTGCTGATGACGACAGTCTCGAAGAGCATATCTACGACACGATTTCAGGGGGCGACTGGCTGGCGGACCAAGATGCCGTCGAATCCTTTGTGAACGAAGCACCCGAGGAATTGTTGCGGCTGGAGCACTGGGGGTGTCCTTGGAGCCGGCGCGACGATGGCCGTGTGAACGTGCGACCCTTCGGCGGCATGAAAAAGAAGCGTACCTGGTTCGCCGCCGACAAAACGGGTTTCCACATGCTGCACACGCTCTTTCAAACAAGCCTCAAGTATGAGTCGATCGAGCGTTATGACGAGTGGTTTGTCACAAAGTTACTGGTCGAAGACGGCCATACGCGGGGCGTAGTCGCTATTGAGATCGCCACAGGCAAGCTTCAAACTCTGCTAGCCAAGGCGGTGATCATCACTACGGGAGGCTGCGGGAAGGTTTTCCCTTTTACCACCAATGCCAACATCAAGAACGGTGACGGCTTGGCTATGGCCTACCGCGAAGGCGCTCCACTGAAGGACATGGAATTCATCCAGTACCACCCGACAGGGCTGCCGTTTACCGGAATCCTGATTACCGAAGCTTCCCGAGCCGAGGGTGGGTACATGCTCAACAAGGACGGGTACCGTTATCTGCAAGATTACGATCTCGGGAGGCCGGAACCAAAGCCTGTCCTACGCAGTATGGAACTGGGCCCCCGGGACCGCCTGTCCCAAGCATTCGAAAAAGAGCGAGAGAAAGGACGCACCATCGAAGGACCCTACGGCCCAGTAGTTCACCTCGACCTGCGCCATCTGGGCGAGAAGGTGATCAACACACGGCTTCCCTTTGTTCGCGAGCTGTGCCAGAAGTATCAAAACGTCGACCCGGTCAAGGAGCTCATTCCCGTACGACCCGTTGTGCATTACGTTATGGGCGGTGTCCACACCGATATGGACGGAGCAACCCCGATTGGCGGGCTGTATGCCGCTGGCGAAGCCGCCTGCGTAAGCATCAACGGAGCCAATCGGCTGGGATCGAACTCGCTGACCGAATTGCTGGTCTTCGGCGCGAGGGCCGGCAAGGCGGCTGCCTCCTACACTGTGGAGCAGAGGGAGAGTGGCGACCAGGTTCTGCTCCAGGCGAGGGACGAGACGAAGAAGCTGAGGAAGGACTTTCTCGAGAAGACCGGGGGGCGCGAGAGCATTGCAACCATTCGCCGCGAGATGCAGGAGACCATGGAAGAGGGTGTTGGAATATATCGCGCCGGCACCTCGCTCGGGGCTTCCTCCGACAAAATCAGTGAGCTGAAGGAGCGCTTCAAGGACATCGCCATCAGCGACCATAGCCGGACGTTCAATACGGAAGTTCCCGCCGCGCTTGAACTGTTGTTCATGCTCGACGTCGCGGAGGCAATGGTCCGGTCTGCTCTCCACCGAACGGAGTCCCGAGGTGCTCATCAGCGCACAGACTTCCCTGAGAGGGATGACAAGAAGTTTCTTGCCCATTCGCTGATATCTCGTAATCAGGATGGCTCCACGCGGGTAGATCTGCTGCCCGTGAAGATCACCCGCTGGCCTCCGGCGGAGCGGGTGTACGGAAGGTAGGAACAGATGGCTGACACGATCAGTTTGGAAGTCACGCGCTATCGTCCCGAGGAGGAGGCGGAGCCGACATTTCAAACTTACGAGGTGCCGCTAAAGAAGGAATGGGTTGTTCTGGATGCGCTCAACTACATCAAAGACCAACTGGACGGGTCGCTGTCCTACCGCTGGTCCTGCCGTATGGGGATCTGCGGCAGTTGCGGCATGATGGTCAACGGGGAACCGAAATTGACCTGCGCAACGTTTCTCAACGAATACCTTCCGGGGCCAATCCGGGTCGAGCCGCTCCGCTACTTCCCTGTGGTTCGCGATCTGGTCATCGACATGAGCGATTTCCTGGCGAAGCTGCGGCATGTAAAGCCATGGATCTCACGTGACCAGGAGAAACCTCTGTCTGAGGGCGAATACCGCCAGACACCGCAAGAGCTGGACACTTACAAGCAGTTCAGCATGTGCATCAACTGTATGCTCTGCTACGCGGCGTGCCCGGTCTATGGGTTGGAGCCCGACTTTATTGGGCCGGCGGCTATCGCGCTGGCCCAGCGCTATAACATGGATTCCCGGGATCAGGCAGCGGGCGAACGACTGGAGATTCTGTCCCAGGAAGAAGGCATGTGGGGTTGTACGTTTGTCGGGGAATGCACCCGCGTTTGTCCCAAAAACGTGGATCCGGCGGGCGCCATTCAGCAATACAAATTGACAGCCACGACGGACTGGTTCCGATCGCTGCTCATGCCGTGGGGAGGGAAATAGCGTGGCCCACAGGTCTAGCCATTCGGCGCCGCAGCCAAGGAGCTACCGGCCTCGAGTTTCGACCTATTGGTGGCTCCACCGGTGGGCCCACTTCCGATTCTTTCTCCGAGAGTTCAGCAGTGTCCCGGTAGCCTTTTTTGTTGTGGTGACGTTGCTTCAAATCAGCGCGCTGGTCGAAGGGCCGGAGTCCTATGCGCAACTCGAAACCCGGCTACAGTCGCCTGTTTGGATTCTGCTAAGTGCGGTTAGTTTCTTGTTTGTCGTGTTCCACACCGTTACATGGTTCAACCTGACACCCCGGGCAATTGTCGTACGCGTGAGGGGCAAGCGATTGCCGGACCCACTAGTCGCGGCCCCTAACTACGTCGCCTGGCTCGTCATCTCCGCCGTGGTGGGGTGGTTCGTTCTGGGAAAGTAGATGCCGAAAAAGTCGAACGAGCCCTTTCTCTGGTCCCTCTTCAGCGCTGGGGGTGTGCTGACGGCGTTTCTCATGCCCGTCCATATACTTCTGTTTGGCATAGCGTTCCCACTCGGTTGGCTCGATGCACCCAGCTACGACAGTCTCCAAGTCCTGCTTCGGCTTCCCCTCACGCGAGTGTATCTTTTCCTGCTCTGTTTTCTCGGGCTATTCCATTGGGCCCACCGATTTCGTTTTATGCTTTACGATTGTTTGCAGGTGAAGCATCTGAATGAGATCATTTTCACCTTCTGCTATGGCGCAGCGACGGCAGGGACGATTTGGGCGGGCTACCTTTTGTTGAATATTCAGTAGGCTCTTTCGCCGAGCAGGGACCCTGATCGATTTGTGTACGGACACGGATACTCGATCCGTTTGACAAAGCGGGCCGTCAGGGTAGGTTTGAGACGCCCGCGGGCGGGTCAAGTCCGCTGCGTCAATACCTGTGACTGCGTAGCGGTCTGTCCGGAAGAGAAATCAGCGTGAACACCAGCACGCAGATGAATCGCGACTACCTGAAAGCCCTTCTGCGCGGAGAATGACCCTCCCAGCCGACAAGGCCTGCGACAAGAAGCTCGTCTCCGCGCTGCTCCGTTGGTACCGCCGTCACCATCGCGACCTGCCCTGGCGCCGCACCAACGACTCGTATCAGATCTGGGTCTCGGAGATCATGCTGCAGCAGACTCGGGTCAACACGGCTCTGCCCTACTACGAGCGGTTCCTCAAGGAGTTTCCGGACGTCCACGCATTGGCCGGCGCACCCGAAGCCAAACTATTGGCAGTGTGGAGCGGCCTTGGTTACTACCGTCGCGCCCGTCAGATGCAGCAGGCGGCAAAGGTGATTGTCACCGAACATGACGGTGCGTTTCCCGACTCCTACGACGAGCTACTGGCGCTTCCGGGAATCGGCCCTTACACCGCTGCCGCCATTGCGAGTATTTCGTTTAACCGTCCTCATGCGGTGGTCGACGGGAATGTGATTCGCGTGATGAGCCGGCTCATCAACGAAAACGGCGATGTGAGCCGCACCGAGACGAAGGAGAGGCTGCGCCGCAGGATGCAGGCTCTCGGCGAGGCCGGAGCGCCCCGGCGCTTCGGCCTGTTCAATCAAGCCGTTATGGAACTCGGCGCAACTGTCTGCGCGCTGCGCAATCCTCGCTGCTTGTTGTGCCCGCTGAGGGATGACTGCCGAGCACGCAGGCTGGGGGTCCAGGGATTACGACCGGTCAAAGCCGGCAAGGAGCGCACGGTCGAACTCAAGATGGCGATCGCTGTGGTCAGGCGCGGCTCAGACTACCTCATGTGCGAGCGGCCGGCGGACTCCGACCTCATGCCCGGCTTTTGGGAACTGCCGGAGGTATCGGGCGCAGCACTCGCGGACAATTGCTTTGATGCGCTCGGCATCCTTCGTGGTGAGCATCTCGGGAACTTCCGCCATGGCATTACGTTCCGCTCCTACCGGGGATCGGTCTACCGAGCCGAGATCAACGGGAAAGCGCCTGCCGGATATCGCTGGGTGCCGGAGCAAACTCTTGAGGAGATACCCCTGACAACGGTTACCCGCAAAGCATTGAGAATCGCCTTCCATGCGAAGAATAGCTGAAGAGCTGTGGACGAGATAGCGTGCCGTTAGGCTTCCTTCAAAGGGAACCTTCGGTGGTTGCTCTCGTATTCTTGTGCAGAGGGGCATCATCGAATGAGCAACCACAAAAACCATATGCCCGACACGGCAGACGGTCAACAGGAAGCCGTTTCGGGGACGGTCATGGACCAGGGAGCTGAGCCGGAATCACCCGCGCCGGTCGGTCCGTCGACCAACGACCTGCCCATTCGTGAAGACACCACAGCCCCGCGAGACGCGGAGCAACCGAAGGCTACGTCCGACCAGGCAGAAGCCGATCCTGTTGGCACAGCGGACGAGCAAGAACGATCTGCCCACAAGGCGAATACGGTCTTTTGTGTCGCCTGCGGTGCGGAGATGAACTGCGGCGACACCTATTGTCATTCCTGCGGTTGGGACAGCCGGGTGTCGCCCACACCACCTCCACAACGGCTCGTAGACCCCAACCCCTCACCCTGCAACCGGTTGGCCGCGCTTCTGCTGTGTGTGATTCTAGGATTCCTGGGGTTGCACCGCTTCTACGTCGGCAAGGTCGGCACGGGTCTGCTTTGGTTGTTTACGCTGGGCTTCTTATCGGTCGGAGTGATCTTCGATGTCGTCCTGATCGTGACAGGCGAGTTCCGCGATGCCGACCAGCGACGCGTGTTGCGCTGGTCCGACCCGCAAGTCGGCTAGCCTGCTATTCTCGTGTGCCTTGGAAAATCGCCTTCTTTTAGCGGGCTGATATCTCCGCATCTGCGAAATCAAAAAAGGCCGGTCGCAGAGCCTCTCGCTTGTAAGCGCCGGAGCGAAAATAGACCACAGGGCGGCCGTTTGAGGCCGCTGGTGGCGGAGCAAAACTAGACCGCCCGCCAGCATTTCATAAAACATTTTTGGGGTGTTTTGTGTGATGCAGGAGGGATGTACTCTGTGGAGCTGTACGCACGCGTTCGCCGAGCGGTCTTTGTCGAAGGGGTCAGCGAGAGAGAAGCGGCGCAGCGCTTCGGGCTGGCGCGCGAGACCGTGCGCAAGATGCTGCGCTACGCCGCGCCGCCGGGCTATCGGCGGCAGAAGCCGATTCGACGCCCGAAGCTCGACGCCTACACGCCGATCATCGACCAGATCCTGGAGACGGACCTAGCGCTGCCGAAGAAGCAACGGCACACGGCGAAACGTATCTTCGAACGACTCCGAGACGAGCACGACTTCGCGGGCGGCTACACCATCATCAAAGACTACGTGCGGCTGAAGCGGACCTCGCAGCGCGAGATGTTCGTGCCGCTGACGCATCCGCCGGGGCACGCCCAGGCGGACTTCGGCGAGGCGCAAGTGGAGATCGGCGGGGTGCTGGCGAAGGCGCACTACTTCGTCATCGATCTACCCCACAGCGACGAGAGTTACGTGCGGGCATTTCCGGCCGAGACGACGGAAGCTTTCTTGGAGGGGCACGTCGAGGCGTTTCGCTACTGGGGTGGCGTGCCGCGACGGATTCTCTACGACAACACAACGCTGGCGGTGGCGCGGATCCTAGGCGACGGGACGCGGCAGAAGACGCAGGCGTTCTCGGAGCTGCAGTCGCACTACTTGTTCGCAGAGCGTTTTGGGAGGCCGGGCAAGGGAAACGACAAGGGGAAGGTCGAGAACCTTGTGAAGGTCGCCCGACGGAGCTTCTTCGTACCGCGGCCCCGGTTCCCCAGTTGGGCAGCGTTGAACGTATGGCTGGAAGAGCAGTGCCGCAAGAGGCGAGAGCGCCGGCAACGCGGGCATCGAGAGAAGATCGGAGAGCGCTTCGAGCGTGATCGACAAGCGCTGTTAGCGCTGCCGGCAGCGGCGTATGAGGCCTGCGAGACACGTCCTGGGAGAGTGACGTCGTTGTCGCTGGTGCGCTACCACACCAACGACTACTCGGTGCCGACCAAGTACGGACACCGCCAAGTGCTCATCAAGGGCTATGTGGACAAAGTCGTCATCTGCGCCGGCAGCGAGGAGATCGCACGGCATCGGCGCAGCTATGGGCGTGAGGGGCTGATCTTTCACCCGCTGCACTATCTGGCCCTACTGGAGCGCAAGACCGGAGCACTCGAGCAAGCAGCGCCGCTGGAAGGCTGGCAGTTGCCCGAGGAGTTTGCTGGACTGCGCCGGCTGCTCGAAGCGCGGCTCGGCAAGGCTGGAGCTCGAGAGTATGTCCAGGTACTGCGTCTGCTCGAGGACGTTCCGCTCGAAGAAGTCCGTGCTGCCGTAGGGGACGCCTTACGGCTCGGCGCGATCTCTTTCGATGCCGTCAAGCATCTCGTGCTGTGTCGCATCGAACAGCGCCCACCCCGGCTGGAACTTGAGAATTATCCCCATCTGCCCACGGCGCGGGTGGCGAGGACCGCAGCGGCGGACTATCTGGCGCTGGTGGACGCGGGAGCCGAGTGACGGCCAAGCCGAAAGTGCTGCTGGAAGCGCAGCTGAAGGCGCTGCGGCTGCCGACCTTCCTGCGCGAGTACGACAAAGTGGCGCGGCAATGCGCGGCCGAAGGTCTGGACTGTCCGCGCTATCTGCTGCGACTCAGTGAGCTGGAGCTGCTCGATCGCGAACAGCGCGCCACCGAGCGCCGCATCAAGACCGCCAAGTTCCCGGTGCTCAAGAGCCTGGAGACCTTCGAGTTCCGCTCGATTCCGTCGCTGAACAAGAGCTTGGTCCTGGAGCTGGCGCGCTCGGAGTATCTGGATCGCAGAGAGAACGTGCTGGCGCTGGGCAACTCCGGTACGGGCAAGACGCACCTTGCCCTGGCGTTGGGGCTGGCCGCTTGTCAGAAAGGCTATCGGGTCCGCTTTGCCACCGCCGCGGCGCTGGTCCACGAGTTGCTCGAGGCGCGTGACGACAAACGTCTCCTGCGCTTGCAAAAACAGCTGGCCAAGCAAGACCTGCTGATCGTCGACGAGCTGGGCTACGTCCCCTTGTCGAAGACGGGCTCGGAGTTACTGTTCGAGATCTTCAGCCAGCGCTACGAGCGGGCCTCGACGCTGGTCACCTCGAACCTACCCTTCAACGAGTGGACGGAGATCTTCGGCTCCGAGCGGCTGACCGGCGCTTTGCTGGATCGTCTCACCCACCACGTCCATATCTTGGAGATGAACGGCGAGAGCTACCGTCTCCAGCAGAGTAAGCGTTCCCGGAAGCGTTCTTCCTCCCCCTGATCCCCCCGCCCAGCCGCCGGCTGTTTCGAGGGGCTTCCACTACGTCCGGGGCCGCCTTAACAGGCGTCCCCCGACTTCGCTCCAGCCCCCAAAACAGCCGCTTTCAGAAACGAGTCCTATCCCCGAGATGGTCTACTTTTACTCCGCCCCAGTGGCCTAATTTTGCTCCGCCCTTGACACTCGCTTGCTTTTTGTCGCAAATCAAGTGTATGTATTTCCGTTCTGTTTGCATCTGGCGCGAAATTGTCGTAAGACAAAAATTTGTGACCCCGAAACGCCACGACCTCCGCTAAGTCACTGATTCCAAGCCCACTACTGCCCACAAAAGCCCGCCATTGCCCGCCTCACTACTTGTCGCAATTCAAGTGTTCCCGCACACGGGCCGCAATGTGGGGTAGCGTTGAGCAGGCTTGGCAACGTGCAAGGCTGAAGCTGACCCGCCTGAGAAACGGGACAGGTTGCCGGCGGCCGGGATGTGAGCGGAGCAAGCATCGGTCGGTTCCGCCGGAGTAGGGACGCCGGCAAGCAGGGAAGTGCAGGGAGGCAGCAGCACGGCAGGCCCTGCCGCTGAAGGCAAGCCTCAACCGGGGCCTCGCACTGAGATGCCCGCCCGCGGACAATAACGATCCGGCTGGCAGGAACGGGACTTAGGCGGTCTTCTTTGAAGCGTATGCTGCGAAACGCTCGGCGAAGAGGTACAACTTGAACATCGGCGTGGTCGCTCCCACGCCCCAGCGATGGACTTTCCAATCGACGCGCAGGTAACGAATATTGGGGTTCGCGTCGAGCGGGCAAAGAATCTGGTAAGTCCCGGCGTAGAATTTCTGTGGAAAGGCGCTAATCGGCTTCTCGCCCCACTCCTCGCCATCCTCTGAGCCCCAGATGGTAATGTCGAGGCTCTCTTGCTCGACGATGTCGAGAATGCCGAGAGTCAGCAGGAGCATATTGCCGGCGGATTCGCCGAGGTCGATCGGGTCCGTTGATCCATTGGAATCAATCGTTGTCTCAGGGATGAGAAACGCGGGTAGCATCGAGGATACCTTGTTGGGTCTAAGCTGACGAAGCCCCATTGTAGCAAGGGCTTTCGGGCTACAGCACGCGGCCGAACGGATTCCTCTCGCATCCTTGACCCGCCCGCGGAGAAGACACACGGAGAGTTGCTTCCCAAGTATCGATGAAGCTCTCCGTTGGTCGTCCGTTACAATAGCGTGAGCGACGGCAGCGATACGCCGCCGCGTCCTCCTGCCTGCTGGAGTGGCGGAACTGGCAGACGCACTGGACTCAAAATCCAGCGCCCTTCACTGGGCATGTGGGTTCGACCCCCACCTCCAGCACCATGATTCCAAAAGCTTTTTGCAAACCACCAAACCCCTGCGTTTGGGGCAGGTTTGGGGAGTGCACCAGCTCACAATCTCTGAAACCGTAGCGCTCGGAAGACCGTCTTCGAGGTCCCGTTATGGGGTCTTGGGGCAACCTGTCAGTTGACGGGTTGCGAACGCGAATACTCGTACTCGACATTGCCGTCGACGGCGTGGAACCGGAAGTTGAGGGTGCTTTGATCTCCTTCACGCCTGGCCGTGACGGCCAGGAAGCCGCCGAGCTCACGGTGGAATTGATGGTATTCGGGGTCGAAGCCGGGGGAGCCGCCGGCGTGGTCGTCACTGGCCGGGCCACTCGAGAATTCGTGGAGGCCGGTCTTGGGGTGGATCGAGTGGTACTGCCAGTGGCGGTCTCCACAGGCGACGAAGAAGTTGTCCGGCATGTGCTCTTTGACGAAGTCGCGGAACTCGTCGCCCTCGTAGGTGAAGTTGTCGTTCGAATGATTGTCGTGTTTGTTTGTACGGTCGGGGCCGACGATGGGAGTCGGACTGACCAGGACTTTCCAGTCGGCATCGCTGGCAAGCAGGGTGTCTTTGAGCCATCGCTTTTGATCAGCTCCCCAGATTGTCTTGTCGGGTCCGTCGGGGTCGGTGTTGGGTGAGCGAAAGTCTCGACCCTCGGTGAACCAGACTTGCAGCCCCTTGCCCCAGCGGAAAGTGCGATAGGGTTTTTCGCTCATCGGGACCTGCTCGCGGTAGACGCGCAGGCCTTCTCCAAAATTGAAGGTCCCCATGACGTCGACTTGCTGTTTCGGCCAGCCGTCGTTGAAGAAGGTGTCGTGGTCGTCCTTTTCCCAGTAGCCGGGGACTTGCAGATGGAAAGCGATCGCCTTCGGATAGCTGTACATGCGGTGCCAGTGGTAGCGGGCGAGGTCGATGCTGGTGGCGCGTGGGTCGTCGCTGTCGTAGTAGACGGTGTCGCCGGTAGGGACGAGAAATTTCGGTTTGAGTGCGGCCATGGCTTCGTAGAACATATATCCATCGGGATGGTCGGCGGAGACATACTTCTGCCCGGTCATCACGGTGAATGTGACGTCGCCGTATTGGTCGGCAGTGGGCGCGGTTTTGAAGTAGCCCCTGAGCGGTTGGTGGAGTGGCCTGCCTTCCGGACCGGCTGTTTCGGCCGAGTAGTGATACACGGTGGCGGGTTCGAGGCCGGTGAGCAGGAAGTGGTGAGTGTAGTCGTGCTCGGTGGAGACGTCGACCCAGTCGGTCTCGACGGCGTCGCCAAGGTCTTCCGTCGTCCCGTAGCGGAGGCGGACTTGACCGCTCGCCCCCGGAGCGCTGCCCTCGAGGTCGCGAGGCTTCAATTTGGGATCGAGGGGTTGGACGCGGCCTCGGCGCTCGATACCGTCGCGGCGGCGCTCGGGTTTTTCAGTGACACGCATCCAGACGATAGCGGAGGTGTCGGTTACCTCGCCGACCTTGACTCCGGTGGCTTGGCGTGATTCCGAGATGGTTTCGATGCGGTCTCCGCAGACCGAGAGGACGAGGAGGGCGATGAAGGGAAAAAGCCGATTCATGGCGGGATTCTAACAGAGGCGTGGCGCAAGGCGCCTTGATGCAGCGGTTCGTCCAAACAGGTTGGTCAGGCGTCTTTTCACTGAAGCTGCCTTTGGAGCGAATTTGCGCGGCCTGACGCCGCCGCTCTGTGCTGCCGCAAGGTGTAGGCGGGGCAGGGCGGGCGGACGCGATATGTGGCGTATCTTGTCGGATACCGAACGCCGGAACAGTGTCAGGAAGGCTCGGAGAAGGCTAATCTATTGAAAGGAAACTGGTTGCCTTCAAAACATTCACTATGATATTGTTTTACAAGCATCGGGCGATCGGTTTGGGGCTATTGCTCTTGACGCCTTCTATCTTGGAGGCCGGGGGCATGTCGCAAGGGTCGTCCAGGGTTCGCCGGTACGAGGTTCGCGAAGACGCCGAGACGGGGCGATTGGCGAGAGTCACGTCGCTGGTTCGGCGGTCAAAGCAAACTTCGGGCGGCCCGGCTGGCGCAGCAGGGAGTACGGTTGTCCAAGGTCGCACGGTAGTAGACGTTGATTTCCTGGTGCAAGAGGCCGGTCTCCGGCACGACGTGGATACGGACTTGATTCACGCGGTGATCCGGCAGGAGAGTAACTATGATGTGTTCGCTGTTTCCGTCAAAGGGGCATGCGGACTGATGCAGTTGATGCCCGGGACCGCGTTGCGGTTCGGGGTGAAAGACATTTTCGATCCCGCGGAAAATGTCGAGGGCGGAGTGAAGTATCTCCGTCATCTCATGGACCGGTACGAAGGCGATCGCATACGGGCCTTGGCGGCGTATAACGCCGGCGAGGGAACTGTCGATCGATACGGCGGGGTGCCGCCGTATCGCGAGACGGAAGACTATGTCGATCGTGTGCGTCGTTGGTACTGGTCACTGGGTGGTGTTTCGGATGAGGTTCCGGAAGAGTCCAGCGTAACTGTGCGCGTGGACTCGGCCGGAACTCTCGTTTTCGAGATGCGTTGAAGAGCCGGTTATGTCGATGTTCCGGCAGATGCGCCCGGGCGACTGCGCCCGGGCGGCGGGAATCCTGGCACTGCTATGTGTGCCTCTCTCTGCCTTCGCCGCGAAGGCGGGCGGACCCGTGCCCGCCGCGTACTCTTATGCAGAGCTTCTGCTCGATGACCTGCGGACGGTGCCTGCCTACGAGCTGGGTCCGAAACAGTATTTGTTGGTGATCGGTGCTTTCGAGAAGGTTGCCAAAAAAAATCCGAAGCATCCGAAGAGTGACCAAGGCCTGTTCGTCACGGGCGAACTGTACCAGGAACTGAGCGATCGCTTCAAAGATCCGTCTTACCGCGACAAGGCCGTAAACGTTTACCGTACGCTTGCCGCCCGATTCTCAAAAAGCCCCTACACGTCAAAGGCGTTGGCATCATTGCGCGGGCTGGGAATAGATATGCCCACGAAGATGGCGGACTCCCAGCCGACTTCGGTCAAGGAAACAGGAGCGAAGATCCTGCGTCCTGTGAAGTTCACTTCGACGGAGCGGCGGACTGAAAGCAATGTGGTTCTTCGCCGGATACGGCATTGGTCCCAGACGGACTACACGCGCATCGTCATCGAATTGGACGACGCGACTGATATTCGCTACAACCGCGTTGGCGGGCCTGAGCGGTTGTTCTTCGATTTTGTCGGTGCGCGACTCGATCGCTCACTACGGCCAACCTCGACGATCAAGATCGAGGACGGTTTGGTGCAGCGCATTCGCGCCGGACAGAATCATCGCAACGTGGCCCGAGTGGTCTTTGACCTTGATTTTCAGGCGCACTTTACGACATCGTGGCTTGCCAACCCACCGCGGCTGGTTGTCGAGATGCGCCGGCGACCGCAAGAGATGCTGGCGGGGAATCCGGTCGCGGCGCCGGTCCCACGGCTGAAAAATACCGCCGAAGAGCGCGCCGAACCCGACCGGCTTGCTTCGGTTACGGCGGTGCAGGAGGTCTCGTCATCGCCCCGGAATAAGCTTGACCAACTCGTCTTGGAAGATGCCGCTTTGGTAGACCCGGCAAGCGAGCCGCTCGAAACGAGAGAGCCCGGCGGACGGCCGAGGGTAACGTCAGAGGAGATCATCCCGGCATTCTTACAAGAAGCGGCGGCGACGAGTCCGAGAAGAGAGGGGTTCGAACCGGTTCGCGTGGAGCAGCCTATCTCGTCGAAGCGTGCGGTGGAGGCGGGGGCGCCGCCGGTTGTGACGGAGTCGTCGGTCGGGCATCCGGAGGTTGATCTCGGCTTGCTGCAAAAGCAAGTCGTGACGGCGAAGCTTGAGCCACCGGCCGCTCCGAAACCGGCGATCGGGAAGAGCACGCTGCCGCCTGTTCTCGACCTGCCGGCGCCGAAGCCCGCCAAGACGACAAGCTCGGGCAAGAGGAACCTGATCAGGACACTGGGTCTCAAGGTAGGCAAGGTAGTGATCGATCCGGGTCATGGTGGACACGACACGGGCACGATTGGAGTGGGCAAGCTCCGGGAGAAGGACTTGGTCAACGACTTGGCGCAACGGCTGGGCAGTCTCATCGAAGAGCGGCTGGGTAGCGAAGTCATCTATACACGCACGGATGACCGCTTCGTGCCACTGCGCGAACGGACACGGATCGCAAATCGGGAACAGGCCGACCTTTTTATTTCCATCCACGCGAACTCGGCGCGGCAGCGGTCCGTTCGAGGCATTGAGACCTACTACCTCAATCTGACGACGGACTCCTGGGCGATGGCGGTGGCGGCACGCGAGAATGCTGCCGCCGAGCGGTCGGTTCATGAGTTGGAGGACCTCGTGGCCAAGATCACGCGCAACGAGAATCTTTCCGAGTCGCGCGAATTCGCCTCGACGGTGCAGTCGGCGCTTTATGGCACTCTTTCAAAGCAGACACGCGGCTTGCGCAACCGCGGCGTTCGCAAGGCGCCGATGCTGGTGCTGATGGACGCGAAGATGCCGGCGGTGCTGGCCGAAGTTTCCTTCCTGAGCAATACCTCCGACGAAAAGCTGCTCAAGACCAGCGCCTACCGTGACAAAGTGGCGGAGGCGCTCTTCAAGGGCATCTCGTCCTATGCCGACACGCTGAGCTCCGTTACCGAGAAAACCACAACGACCGCCGGCTTGGACTGAGCACGGTGACGTCGATCGCCGGTGCAACAGCTTGGTGCACGACCGCGTCTTCGTGGTGTACGGTAACGGCCTGCTTGTCAAGCGTCTGGAGCAGCTCTCCCATTTCTCGATAGCCTTGATGACTTGGCGGACTGGAAATGGTTTGCCATGCCTTTGTCGTTTTGGATGTTCACTCGCGGGTCTCCCGGCCAGGGAGTGCGGTAGACCCGATGGCTCGCGTCCTTTTGACGCGGCTCTCCAAAGTATTCGTTGCACACCCGGACGGGGAGACGCGACGGCGCTTTGCCTGTGATCTGCTCAACCTGACCTTGGCCGGGCCAAGGGTGAACCGCCGCCAGAAGTGCGCCCGCGACGCGGCAGAGTGGCTGCGGGTCTGAATGAGTGCTAAGACAGTCCACTAGCGTCGCTTCGCGCCGAACTGATCGTCATCAGACCGGAAATCCCTGATCGACATCGCCGGAATCGCCAGACGAGGCCATGTTTCATCACAAGAAGGTGATGCGCTACTCGAGAACGCGCTCCAGGTTCGTCCAGATGGGCTGGGTCACGAACGCGCCTTCCTCATGCCCTTCAAAGCCAATCCCTGCTATCGAGGCAGGCATCAGAGGATCTCCCCGAATCTCAAGCGTTCCCTCCGACATAGACGTACAGGCAAGGACGTCCCTTAACAGGAACGGTTTGTGCTCGTCGGCGTCGAAGTTCAAGGTGGCTCTGCAAAGTTCGGCCCCGTCAGAGCCGCTGCGGGCGATCAGTGTCACATCCTGAGCCTCCATCGACACCAAAGCCAGGGAAGGGGTGAACCCGCCCCCTGCCAGGTACGGCATGAATGCAGTCTTGTGAAGGACGCTCGACAGGGGAATGCCGGCCATGAACGGCGGGCGGCCCGGCACTAATTGCACGAACGTCGCGTTGACCGCAACCGATTCGTCAGGATCCATCTTCACCACGGCATAGCCAATGGCCGCGGGAGAGCCGTTCGGGATCGTCACTTGCGCCCCCGTAGCCTCCCGGGGAGAGCGACCCCTGAAATCCACTGGCAGGTGCGCCGGTCATGTCATCCGAATTTTCAGCGAGTGGCATGTTCATGGATTCCCCATTCGCGTCGAAGAAGTTCACTTGGAACGTCGCCATGGTCGTCGCGACGTTGCTGGCCTGGAAGATCATGAAGAATCCCCCCTCTTGCGGAGTCCCGCTGTTGGCGATCTGGGGAATGATCTCGTCGCCGGGGGCGATCACGATGCCGGGCGGCGCAATGGATGCTTTGTATTGCCAATCCAGGATGGGCTCGAAGTAGGGGCCTGCGGGCCGCGGCAGGGTTTGCGCCATGCAGCTCAGGGCCAACAGAAACAGCGTGACCACTCTTGCGAAAGCTATCACTTTTTCCTCCTACTGGCGACCCCGCTTCATCGCTCACGACCCCATCCCCTGGCCGAAGACGCTAACGATCGCGAGCGGCGAGAATGAGCGTCACGACAGGGCCTATTGTGCTAGGAACGCCGCCGGCAGACTGCGGGCTGTCGCTGTCAATGAATGGCCGGATATGGGGATAGAAAACCGAAAAGTGTGTTATGAAGTCACGAACGGGCTCGGTAGGGCAGGCATACCCGACAATGTCTCCGCCGCTCAGTGCCCCCACTACGGTTTCAGAGTTGCTGAAGATGGCGGACCCGGAAGAGCCCGGCTCCGTGTAGCCTTGTCCCACTGGATAGGAGACGAAGAAGTAGGCATCGTCGGAAGTTCCAGAACCCGCTTCGGGAATGATCTGACCGAAGGAAATCCGCTTGAAGAAGCCCCAATCATCGCTCCCGGGATGATGAATGCCGGTGACTTGCGCGCCGACGGGTTGAGGGGCCGCATCCCATCCCTGGAACACGATGCCGTCCGGCAAATCGCCTTCGAGCTGCAGCAGCGTCATATCGCCGTCGGGATGACCTGCGCCGCCCAAGGTCGAGAGCAGGCGCGCTCCCTCGGTCCGCGGCACGCTCCGCAAGTCCGGCAGGTCTCCGTTACAGGTTCGTGTCTGGTATGACCAGAACGCGGTCACGCTCCGCGCTTCCTCCTCGGTAGCCACGCAGTGGGCGGCGGTGAGAAAGTAGGGCGTGAGGTCCTGCCGGCGGTTGTTCAGCAGCGTGCCCGAACAGGCGAAACTGCCCTCGCTCGTCTCGAAGACAATCATCGCGACTCCTGTTGCGGAACTCGACCATTCGGGGTAGCAGTTCACGTCAAGGTGACAGTCCGCGGCGTCCGTCTCCACGGCCGCCGTGATCGTGCCCTCGGCGACGACGCCGGTATCAAAGACGAGTATCGATACGAAGTAGGTTCCGGCTTGAAGCGGCGGATCGGAGCGGCGGGTGATGCCGATCCGTTCATTGCCCGTAAAGCTCAAGGAGAAGTGGTCCGAGACAGGCTCCCCATCCTGAATGGTGTTGTTCTGGCCAAAACGGACGAACAAATCCACATCTACGTTGGGATCGACGGATTACAGCGTGAAGGTGATGCGGGTGGCATCCTCAGGAACTTCCAGCCGGAACGAGTGATCGCCGACAAAGAGCGTCGGGGAGTCGACCGGTCCCAGGCGGAAGTCAGCGGGCTCCCCCGGTGTGATCTGCGTTGCCGCTTTCGGGCGTGGCTGTTGCAGGGAGGCGAACCGCTCGACCGACTGTATTGCCTTTGTCAGCCGCGCCGTCTTCGACTGCGTTCCCACCGCAACGTCGATCCGGCCGGGCAGCGGCTTGACCGCTCCCCGTAGGTCCGAGCTCCCCCAGGTTGCCTCCGGCAGTCGGAAGCCGCCCTCCGCGCCAGTGGTGGGGGTGATACCATTCACGATCCTGGGGACGATGTACTCCTTAATTCCTCGGATCAAGAATCGAGACAGGCGAGACCGGCGATGATTCGCGAATCGTATGATGCCGGTGCGATTTAGGCCGCTGCGCCTCCGGTAGAGTTCAACGGTAAACTGTAAGTCCGCCTCGCATCATGCCTGTTGAAACGCTTGAACGCTCACACGTCGAGCAAGAAACCCTCTCTCTGGTCAAGGAACTGCTCACGGAGTTGGGTGCTCACGAGGCCGCTGCTCGAGTGGCTCCGGACTCGTCGTTTGATTGCGACCTGGGCTTGGGGAGTCTGGAGCGCGTGGAACTGCTGGTTCGGACCGAGCAGCGGCTGGGTGTTCGCGTTCCGGAGACCCTTGCTCAGAAAGCGGAGACGCCGGCGGAATGGGTCCGATCGCTCTTCGAGAGTGACGAGCCGCGGCACTCTGAGCGGCCGGCGATCTGCCAGCCGGGCGACGCGCCGACTCCTTTCACGCAAGCGGAAAATTTCGTTGAAGTTCTACGCGAGCAAGCGCAGCGAAATCCGGACCGGGTGCAGACTCATTTGCTTGACGAAGGGCAAATCGAGGAGATCACCTACGGACGTCTGCTGGATCGGGCACAGCAGGTCGCGGACGGACTGGCTGCGTCAGGGCTGAAGCGCAACGAAGCCGTCGCAGTGATGCTGCCGACATGCCCGGATTTCTTCTATGCGTTCCTGGGCATCGCCTTGGCGGGTGGCATCGCCGTACCGATCTATCCGCCGGCACGGCCCAACGAGATTGAGGAGTATGTCCGTCGGCAAACGCTCATTCTGCGCAACGCGGGGGTGCGGTTTCTCATCTCGTTCGACGCCGTGAGAGCGGTGTCGCAAGTGATGCAGCTCGGTGTTCCGAGTCTGCAAGAGGTTACGACGGCGGACGCTCTGCGGGCACGGGCGGCCGGCGCCCCCCGCGCCCGGGTAAAACCCGCGGATACCTTCTTCATTCAGTACACGTCAGGCAGCACGGGAGACCCCAAAGGGGTTGTGCTCACCCACGACAATGTTCTCGCAAACGTGCGATGCATCGGCTGGGCGGTCGAGGCGCGACCGGATGACGCCGTGGTGAGTTGGCTGCCGCTCTATCACGATATGGGTCTGATCGGGTCTTGGCTTTTCAGCGTGTTCTTCGCGTTTCCCATCACGATGATGTCGCCTCTGGCGTTTCTTTCGCGGCCGGAGCGTTGGCTGTGGGCGTTGAGCGACTCCGGCGGCGCGCTGTGTCCCGCCCCGAATTTTGCTTACGAGCTTTGCTCGCGCAAGATAAAGGATGACGCCATGGACGGCGTGGACCTGAGCCGCTGGCGCGTGGCGATCAATGCGGGCGAGCCCGTCCTTCCGGACACTTTGGAGCGCTTTGCGGAACGGTTCGCGCCAAGGGGTTTCCGGCCCGAGAGTTACGTGCCCTGTTACGGCTTGGCGGAATCGTCGGTGGCGCTAACGTTTCCGCCGATCAATCGGCCTCCGGCGATCGACCGCATTTACCGCAGTGCGTTCGAGCAGGAAGGAAGAGCTGTTCCGGCAGCGGCCAACGAGACGAACGTTCTGCGTTTCGTGGCGAACGGCCGTGCGCTACCGGAACACGAAGTGCGGATCGTCGATGAAAGCAACCGCGATGTCGGTGAGCGAGTGCAAGGGCGGTTGATCTTCCGAGGGCCCTCGAAGACAGGCGGCTATTTTCGCAATCCCGAAGCGACGGCCGCGGTCGTCGACGCCGACGGGTGGATGGATTCCGGCGACCTCGCCTATTGGGCGAACGGCGAAGTTCACATCACCGGGCGACTCAAGGACTGCATCATCAAGGCCGGCCACAACGTCATCCCGCAAGAAGTGGAGGCGGCTGCCGCCGATGTCGCAGGCGTTCGTCGCGGGTGCGTCGCGGCCTTCGGATTGACAGACCCGTCGAGTGGCACGGAACGACTCGTGGTAGTCGCTGAAACGCGCTCGCGTGATTTGGATCAGCGAAGTCGAATGCGGTTGGAGGTGATCCGAGAAGTCGACGCAAAAGTCGGGCTGCCGCCGGACGTTGTGGAGCTTGTCCCACCGCAGGCCGTTCCAAAGACATCCAGCGGGAAGATTCGCCGCAACGAAACAAAGCGTCTCTACGAGCAAGGGGAGTTGCGACCGAAGAAGCACCCGCCTTGGCTTCAACTGGTGCGCTTGTGGGTCTCGAATTTCGGCGCAGCGATCGAGCGGGCCGTTGGGAAAGCCAGCGATCTCGCTACCGGCCGAGCAGCCGCGGTGTTGCCGGCGTGTGTGGCGATGACCGGCGGTTTCATTGCCCGGCTTGCCCCAACGGTGGCCGGATCTTCGGCTATTGTGCGCCACACGGCCAAGGTCCTTCGCAAGGTAGGGGGCATTCATACGCGCGTGGAGCGGGATGGATCGGTGCTCGGTGTGACGCCGTCTTTGTTCGCGGCCAATCGAGCGGCGGCTGCCGAGCTTTTGACACTCGTGGAGAACATCCGAGGAGCTGTGCAGATCAGCGATGCCCGCTTGCTGGAAGGATTGACCTGGAACGCGGCGTTCCTTTTGGAGTCGTTGGTCGTCGAGGACGATGAGACACGGGGCTCCACTGCGGATCGCTTGCGGCTGCGCGTTCGAAATGCGTTGGCGAGCGGCTCGTCGGTCGTGTTCGCAGCCGATTCTCCCGTGGGTTCGACGCCGCAGCGAAGCCGTTTTCGATTGGAACCGATCGAGGCGGTTATGGAGGCCGGCTGTCCGCTGATTCCCGTCTACGCCGGGGACGTCAACGGATCAGCGATCGGCGGGACCTCATCGGCAGGTGCTTTCCTGCGGATCGGAGGACCCCTTCGGCTCAACGGAGCAAGCTGTACCGAGACACGGCAAGCCCTGCGCAACGCCATTGAGCGATTGATGAATGACGATCGGCCCGCGCCGACGGATGACTAAGACATGCCTGACACCGAAACCCTCCTTCGCCTGTTGGGATGCTTCCTGCTGGGGTCCATCCCGTTCGCCATCTTGGCCATGCTGGGTACAGGTATCGACATTCGCAAGGTGGGTTCGGGCAATCCGGGCTTCAACAACGTGCTGCGGGTCAACATGCCGCGCGCCGTGCTCACTCTGATCGGCGATCTTGGTAAAGGTTTTCTCGCCGTATGGCTCTTCTTGCGACCTGAAGACCCCTACTACCAGGGCTGGCTGTTTGGGTTTGTGGTGATCTTCGGCCACTGTTATTCGCCCTTATTAAAGTTCCGCGGAGGGAAGGGCATTGCCACGTCCGCCGGCGTGATGCTGGCGCTTTTCCCGAAATGGGCCGCGGCGGCGCTGGTGTTTTTCGTGGCGGTGCGCTTGTGGGGGAGTCGCCGCAAGTGGCGGGAAGCGGGGATGATCGCGTCGATCTCGACATGGCTTTTCTTTACGATCTTGATGGCATTGCTGGTCGGCGGCCCGGACGTACGCAACGCGGCGCTGATGACGGTTTTCCTGGCTTGGCGGCACCGGCAGAATTTTCGGAATCTGTTTGCCGGCTAGTCGTGGGCGAATCACTTTTGCATCAGATCCCGGAGCGGTGCGCGCAGGTTGCGGAGCAGGCGCGGTTCGTTCGGATTCGTGAAGAGAGGATTCCAGACTACGCGGGTTCCTTGCTGATGCAAGAAGCAGTGCCTGCCGAACTTGACCCCGCGCACCACTGTGTCGGGCACGGGCCGGCCACCGTGGCGTTCATCCTGACGCTCGACGCCGTGAACTTCGGGTCCGGGTATTTTCCTCGTTTGCGGAAGCGCTGCGGTTTATCCGGCTACTTCACCGTTGCCTCGTCGTTGAACGACTATTACTCCGAGCACGGGCCGTTGTCGCCCGACCAACTGTCCGAACTGTCGGCTGAGAGTTGCGGCTCGATCTTCGGACAGGAGCGAAAAAACGAAACGGTGTTCGAGTTGATGGCCCTGTTCGCCTCGGCGCTGAACGATCTGGGACATTTGCTGACAGAGCGCTTCAAGGGGAGTTTTATGCGGCTCGTGGAATCAGCAGAGCAGTCGGCTGAGAAGTTGGTCCAAATGCTGGTGACGATGCCGTTCTATCGCGATGTGCAGCCATACGGCAACCTTGAGGTTCCCTTCTACAAGCGTGCTCAGCTTACCGCCGCGGACCTCGCGCTGGCTTTTGGTGGCGAAGGCCCCGGACGGTTCGAAGATCTGGATCGACTTACGATCTTTGCTGACAATCTGGTGCCGCACGTCCTTAGAGTGGACGGCCTTATCGAATACGACGCTCACTTGCGTGATCGTATTGACAGGCAGGAACTGATTGCAGCGGGAAGTCCCGAAGAGATCGAGATTCGCGCCTGCGCGGTGGCGGCCGTAGAGCGTATTCGTGAGGAAGTAACGCGCAGAGGGGGGAGCATGACTTCGATGGAGCTGGATTACCGCCTTTGGAACCGCGGGCAGGGGGCTGCGTACAAGGCTCAGCCCCGCCATCGCTGCCGCTGCGTGTTTTACTAGGAGACGATCTCGGCGTGGAGGTCTTGCGCACAGGTTGCTCGATGGATACGGTTTCCAAAGCGGCGTTCTTTGATTTTGACGGGACGCTTGTGTCGAGCAACGTGGTGACGCGGTACGCCTTCTTCGCGAAGCGCCACCCGAACCGGGCAAAGGCCTGGTGGCGGTACGGCAAGCTGCTGGCGACGGTTCCGCTGTGGATCGGGCTTGACATGTTCTCCCGTCGTCTCTTTAACGAAGTCTTTTACCGACAGTACCGAAGTCTATCGAAACAATGGCTTTTTTCACTCGGGGAAGATCTGTTTGCAAGTGACATTCTGCCGAAGGTCTTTCCCGCGGCGGCGTCGCTTGTGAAAGCGGAGCGAGAGGCCGGGTACCGTCTCGTGTTGGTGAGCGGCGGCTTGGATTTTGCCATTGCGCCCGCTGTTCGGTACTTTGGATTTGATCACCTGATATGCAACCGTCTCGAATATCAGGACGGCGTTGCGACCGGGGACATCGTGCCGCCCTTGTTGGCGGAGGAGGAAAAACCGCGGGCGATCAAGCGGTTCTGCCGCGAGTATAATGTGGACGCAGCCCGCTCCAAGGCCTACTCCGACAGCCTTTCGGACTTGCCGATGCTTGCATGCGTGGGCCAACCCGCCGCCGTGAATCCGGATCGCGGATTGCGCCGCGCCGCCCGGGAGCGAGGCTGGCCCATCCTCGATTTGCTAAGCGCACCCACACCACGGAGAACCGATCATGGCGACCCAAGTTGAGGAGATCCGCCTTCAGCGCGAGTTCGCATTCGGAGACCCGACGCCTAACGCTGTTGGCCGCAACGCGCTGGTCTCGTCGCAAGGTTGCGTCGTTCACCTCGAAGCGAACTCCGCCAAGCGGCTGTTGTGGCACGGCGAAGACCTGCTCGACGTGAAGCTGCCTGCGGGAACGCGCGTAGTCTATCCCAAGCCGACAATCCCTGGAATCCCCGACCGGGACGAAGGCATCCGCTACGCGCTGAAGAACCCGGAGGAGATGGAGCCCCTCGAGGCGTTGCTGCGTCCGGGGATGAAAATCACCATCGCGATCGATGACATCTCTCTGCCGTTGCCGAAGATGCCGCGGCCCGACATTCGCGAGTCGGTGCTGACGATCGTCTTGGACTTGCTCGCCGAGAAGGGGATTAGCGACGTTCACATCATCGTGGCGACTTCGTTCCATCGGCGGATGGAGGAGTTTGAGTTGCGTCACGCCGTCGGCGACCTCATCTATGACGCCTACGCGCCGGATCGGCTTTACAACCACGATGGCGAGGCGCCCGACGGCATGGTCGAGCTGGGGCGCACGGAGTTGGGCGAGCGTGTCCGCATCAACCGGCGGGCCGCGGAATCGGATCTGCTGATCTATGTCAACATCAACCTCGTCTCGATGGACGGCGGTAGCAAGTCGACCGCTGTGGGGCTCTGCGATTATCCGTCCCTGCGTGCTCATCACACGCCGCAGACGATTCTCAAATGCGATTCCTACTTCGACCACAATCACTCGGCGCTGACGCATTCCTGCGACCGGATGGCCAAGATCATCAACGATCACCTGAAGGTCTTTCACATTGAAACCGCCGTCAACAACGCGATGTTCAACCCCGCGATGGGTTTTTTTGTGAAGAACGAGGATAGATGGAACGCTGTTGACAAGGCGTGCTTCCGGGTCGCGCAGTCGGCCCTGCGGGCGCTGCCGCGCAAGACGAAGCGGAAGATCCTGTTTGCGGTGCCGGCTTCCTACGCGGTGACGGCCGTTCACGCCGGTGCGACGCTGCCGACGCACGAGAAGACGCTGGCTTACTGCTATGAGCAGTACTCGGTGCCTGTCGAGGGACAGAGCGATGTCGCCATTTTCGGCATCCCGTTTATCTCGCCCTACAACGTCAATTCGATCCTGAACCCGCTGCTCGTTCAGGTGCTCGCGCTCGGATATTTTTTCAACATGTACCGCGGCATGCCGGTGCTGAAGAAGAACGGCGTAATGATCCTGACTCACCCGCTGTATGACGAGTTCGATCCGCGGCGCCATCCGTCCTACATCGAGTTCTTCCATCGCATCATGCCGGAGACGAACAACTCATTCGAGCTGCAGCAAAAGTACGAGGCGGAGTTCGCGCATAACCCGGAATACATCGAGATGTACCGCCACGGATATGCCTATCACGGCGTTCACCCCTTCTACATGTGGTACTGGGGAGAGAACGGCCGGGCTCATTGCGGCAAAGTGATCGTCGTCGGAGCCGAGGACGAGAAGGCCGCTCACGTGATGGGCTGGGATTGCGCCTCATCCATGGAAGAAGCCATCGAGATGGCGCATTCGCATGTCGGGCGTCCGCCCTCGATCACGCACGTCCATGTCCCGCCGATCAATATGGTCGATGTTGCGGGCGTGGCGGAAACCGTCTAGCCCTCCATGAAGACCATATTGATTACCGGCGCAACCGGTTTTCTCGGGACACATCTCGTCGAGCAACTACGCGAGTCGGAGCCCGACGCTCGCCTGCGATTGATGAGCCGCGGCGCGAGCGCGGCGAATGGCTCTGAGCAAATCGAATCGGTTGCCGGAGATGTTACCGCCGCGGAGCAGGTGCACACAGCCGTCGAGGGAGCAGACGAGATTTACCATCTCGCCGGCGTGGTCGAGAGGGAGCCGGCGGCCCCAAGGTTTCTCTATGACGTGCACGTCGAGGGTACTCGCCACGTTTGCGAAGCCGCGTGCCGTCATGGCGTGAAGAGAATGATTCTCGCTTCCTCATCCGGCACGGTTGCCGTCGGACGCGAGCCGCTGGAGAGGAACGAGCAATCCGGCTATGCGACCGAGATCGTCGCGCGATGGCCTTACTACCTGAGCAAGATCTACGCCGAGAAGCTGGCGCTGCGGTATTGCGAACGACGCTCCTTGCCGCTGATTATCGTCAACCCGAGCCTTCTGCTGGGTCCGGGGGACGAGCGGGAATCGTCCACGAAAGACATGCGGCTTTTTCTAGAGGGCCAGATTCAGGCGGTGCCGAGCGGCGGGCTGAATCTTGTGGACGCTCGCGATGCGGCGGCCGGCACGCGGGCCGCAATGGAGAAGGGAAGAACCGGTGAGCGCTATTTGCTGGGCGGACAGAACTGGACATTCCGCGAATGGATGGATCGCGTCGAAGCTCTTTCGGGCGTGCGTGCGCCCTTGCTGTCGCCATCTTTGGGCGCGGCCCTTGTTCTGGCCAACATCGCTCGCAGGATTTTGCCGTTGATCGGTCAGCAGTTCAAGCTCGACGACGAATCGATCCGCATGTCCGCGCTCTACTGGTTTTGCGATTCGGCCAAAGCCCGCACCGAGCTTGACTTTGAGACCCGCGACCCGATGGATACTCTCCGCGATACGATCGATGATCTGCGCCAAAGGCATCCCGAACTGATGTGAAACAAGTAGCTGCTGTACGATGTTCGTGAGGACCCGACTCGGCCACACTTGCGGCGCCCGGAACTTTGTTTCACATCAGCGCGCTAACCCATTCCTTTGCGTAAACCAGGCCAACCCGTCGTCATTCTCAACCCGCGCGCCGCCGGAGGCCGCGCGTCGAAGCGATGGCCGCGCATCGCCGCGATCCTGGCCGACAGGCTCGGGCCCGTGGAGCCTCGCTTCACGGCGCATCCCGAACACGCCACGCAACTCGTACGGCAAGCCTTGATGGACGGCCGGCGGCTGATCATAGCTGTCGGCGGAGACGGCACGATCAACGAGGCGGCCAATGGTTTTCTGAGTGGCGGCGAGCCGGTCAATCCCGAGGCGCGACTCGGCATCATTCCCATAGGGACGGGCGGCGACTTCCAACGCAGCGTCCGGATTCCGTCCGACATCGAGGGGGCCGTCGAAACCATCGCCGGCGGTTTTGCCCGCACCATCGATGTCGGCGCGGCGCGCATGCAAGGCCACGACGGACATCCTCTGGAGCGCTGCTTCGTCAACCTCACGAGCTTCGGCATGGGCGGCGACGTGTCCGTCCGGGCAAAGAATTTCCTGATGCCGCTCGGCGGGAAGACCGCCTTTCTCTACGCCACGTTCGCCGTTTTTCTTACCTATCGAGCCAAACGGGTTCGCCTGACGCTTGACGGCGCGCCACTCCACAACGAGTTGCGGATCACGAACGTCGCCATCGGCAACGGCCGCTACCACGGAGGCGGAATGCACCCTTGTCCACGCGCGGTGTTGGATGACGGGCTGCTGGAGGTGACGACGATTGACTACCTCAACATGTTCGAGCTGGTGCGGGATCTGCCGGTGCTGTATTCCGATGACGTATACAGGCATCCGAAGGTCCGGCATCACCGCGTCAGGACGATTCTGGCCGAATCTGAGGAGGTGACGCGGATCGAGCTGGATGGGGAAGCGGTGGGAAGCCTGCCGCTGGAAGTGCGGGTCTTGCCGAGCCGGCTTCCGCTGCTGGTGAACGCGGAAGGGTGTTGAAGCGCCCCCTCGGGCGCGTTGGTACGCCCACGAAGCCCGGCCTGTAGCAATCCGCCGCCATGGGTCCCCGGATGCAAACTGAGGGAGCGTCGCTGTCAGTCGGACCGACGGCACCCGCCGGCCGCTGATACACTGGTGGGCTGCTTTCACCGCAGAAAACCTATGGCTGAAGTCGACTCGACCAAGGCTGACAAACTGACCCCTGTCCTGGCTGTTGCCGGCGCTGTGCTGGTAGTGGCGGCGCTGTATCTGATCTTTGTGTGGGTCCCCATGGAAAGCACGATGGGGGTCGTGCAGCGGATCTTCTATTTCCACGTGTCGTCGGCGGCGACGTCGTGGGTGGCGTTCCTGATTGGCGGGGTGGCCGCGATTCGCTATTTGATCAGCCGCGACGGCCGACTCGATGATCTCTCGGTATCGTGCAACGAAGCGGGTCTCGTGTTTTGCATCGTCAATCTGGTGACAGGCATGTTCTGGGCCAAGCCGGTGTGGGGCATCTGGTGGGCCTGGGACGCACGCGGCCAAAGCGCACTGCTGCTGGCCGTGATTTATATCGGGTATCTGATTCTGCGCCAGTCCGTGACCGAGCCGTCGCAGCGCGCGGTCGTTTGCGCGGTCGTGTCGATTTGCGGGATGGTCGACATTCCGATCATCTACATGGCGAATCGTTGGTGGAGGACGCAGCACCCGGCGCCCGTGATCGGCGGCGGCGGCCTCGACGCCCGCATGGGAATCGTACTGGCGTTTACCACGGTGGCGCTGCTGACGGTGCTTTGGTATCTGGTCAGGCAGCGGCGGAAACTGGCTGTGATGCAACGCGAGGCGGAGGGCCTGCGCCGGATGGTTCTCGCTCTGGGTTAGGCGCCGGGATTCAAGAAGGCAGTCGAAATGGAAGAAAACCTCAAATGGCTCTGGTACGCATTCAGCGCGGCCTGGATCATTCACATCCTCTACGTGGCTTCCATCGCGAGCCGCGCCAAAGATCTGCGAGGCCAGATCGACAACCTCAAGTCGCTGCTGCACGACCAGCAGAAAAGATCGGCTGACTCCGCCCATCAGGGCGACCCGCACTCGGACCGCCCGGCTGGTTGAAACAACGTTGCCTGCTTCTCTACCGCACTTCGTCTCGCCGTGTGGTGAGACGAACAACTTAGCCTTTCAGCACCTGGCCCAAGCGCCGCCCGACGATGCGGTCTTCGCCGGGTTCGAGCATCCAGACGGCGACGACCAACTCTTCTTTCGATCTCGGCCGGACTTCGATGCTCGGGTTGCCTTCGCGGAGTTCCTTGACCACGTCCTGCGGTGTTTTCCCGACGGCTGCGTGGTCCCAGGTGACGTGCAGGTGCGGAACGCTGTTGGAGAGTTCGGGCACTTTGATTTCGGTCTTGATGCCCTTCACGACTCTCGTGTAACCGGCGATGTGGTTGCAGCGGTTCTCCCAGTCTTTCCAGACTGCCTTGTGGTCGCGATTGACGAACATCTCGAGCGCCACGAGCATGCCGACCATTTCTTCTTTGTTGACTTTGCTGATGCGGCCGAGTGAATCGGAGTTCGGGCTGCTGTTCATGCGGCCGGCTTCGATCAGGTCTTTGCGGCCCAGCAACAGCCCGGCCGATTGTGGCCCCTTGATGCCCTTGCCGCCGGAGAAGATTACCAGGTCGAAACCGGCCTGCGTGAACTTCCAAAGGTTCTCCACCGGGGGCAGGTCGGCTGCGGCGTCGACCATCGTGGGAACGTTGTGTTTCTTGCCCAGCTTGGCGAATTCCTCGTAGCCGATCTGTCCCCTGTTGTCCGCCGAATACAGGAAGAACATCATCGCCGTGCGCGAGTGGACAGCACTTTCCAACTCGGCCACGGTTTCGACTTCGATCATCCGAATACCGGCATTTCGCACGGCGTGGTCATAACCGTTGCGGTGCGTTTTCTGAACGATCACCTCGTTCTTCATGCCGCGGGTATCGGGTAGTTGCCTGATCTTTTTGCGGTCGGTTCCGGCTACGACGCCGGCAGTGCCGATGGCCAGCGCCGAAGCCGCACCGGCGCTGACGAGCGCGGCTTCACTCTTGGCCAGCTCCGCGATGCGCTTGCCGACGGCGTCGTGCAGGTCTTGCAGCGGACAGAACTTCGTCGACGCGACCGTCATGGCGTCCCACGCAGGACGCGGTATGAGCGACGCGGTCATGCTGGTGTAGGTGCCCGCGGCGTTAATGAAAGTGCGAACTCCCAGTTCGCGGATCACATCGCGACGCCCGCCGCCAAGCCGGGCGGCCGAGGCCGTAGCGGGCATCAGGGCTCCCATGCCGGGAAGCACGGCCAAGCCGCGCAGAATGGAACGACGGTCGGGTCTCAACCAGTTCATGATGTTTACCTCTTGTGGAAACGAGTGAGCAGCCTGCGGAATGGGCTGCGCCTGAGCTAAGAGCAGTATACACGGTGAGACGGCACGGCAGATCGACAATGACCGGACGGGCCGCTTTACGGATAAATCCGGGACCATCCTCCGGCATCGCTTCTCGGCTGATGCAACTGGCCTGCGGCGCAGGACACTTATGCAAGCAATTTCTTGATGACGTGTCCGCCCACATCCGTCAAGCGGAAGTCGCGTCCCTGATAGCGGAAGGTCAACTTCTCGTGATCAAGGCCGAGCAGATGGAGAATGGTCGCCTGAACGTCGTGCACTTCCACCTTGTCTTTGGTGATGAAGAAGCCAAGCTCGTCGACTTCGCCAATCGTCTGACCGCCCTTGATGCCGCCGCCGGCGAACCACATCGGGAAGTTCTCGATGTGATGGTTGCGCCCGACTGACTCGCGGACCTCTCCCATCGGCGTCCTCCCGAACTCCCCGCCGAAGATCACAAGCGTCTCTTCCAGCAGACCACGTTGCTTGAGGTCTTTGATGAGAGCGGCCGCGGGGCGGTCAACCGTCAGAGCAACCTCGTCGAGCTTTTCATTGAGGTTGTTTTGCCGGTTTCCATGATGGTCCCAACCGGTCTGGTAGAGTTGCACGAATCGCACCCCTCGCTCGATCATGCGTCTCGCCAGCAGGCAATTGTTTGCGAACGACTGCTCGCCGGGCTTCGCACCGTAGAGGTCCAGGGTCGCCTGGCTCTCGGTAGCGAGATCCATCAGCTCGGGCCCGCTCGTTTGCATTCGATAGGCCATTTCGTAAGACGAGATCCGAGTGCTGATCTCAGGGTCGCCGACCTCAGCCAACCGCGCCAGGTTCAAGTCGCGGACCGCGTCCAACCGCGCCGTCTGGCGCTTCATCGAAATGCCGTTCGGACTTGACAGGTTTGGGATCGGATCCGCCGACCGGAGGAATTCGACGCCCTGGTAGGTGGTGGGCAGAAAACCGCTGCTCCAGAGGTTCGCGCCGCCCATCAGACTCCGCTCGCCGGAACGCAGCACGACGAACGCCGGCAGATTCTGCGATTCGCTACCCAGCCCGTAGCTCAGCCAGGCTCCCATACTTGGTCGTCCGAATCGGGTCGAGCCGGTGTTGAAGAAGAGCTTCGCCGGGGCGTGGTTGAAGTTTTCCGTCGTCAGCGAGTGCACCAGAGCCAAGTCATCGACCACGCCGGCCATGTGAGGGAAGATCTCCGAGACCCATGTGCCCGATTCGCCATGCTGGTGAAACTTCCTCCGGGGACCCAGCAGCTTCAGTTTGTCTTTCATGAATCTCTCCATGAAAGCGAAGCGCTTGCCTTCGAGAAATGAATCAGGAGTCGGTTGCCCGTCAAGCTCGCCCAGCTTGGGTCGATAGAGCCACGTCTCGAATTGGCTCGGCGCGCCGGCCATGAACAGGTAGATGACGCGTTTGACCTTGGGAGTAAAATGCGGCGCCTTGGGCGCCAGCGGGTTTTCGACCCGCGGCACGTTGCTGGCCGTCAGCTTGCCGTTGCTGAGTAAACCGCCCAGAGCGATGTTGCCGAGACCGATGAAGCATTGGCTGAAAAAGTGTCGCCGGGTTCTGTCACGCAGATTCGTCTGTTGCATGCTGAGATCACTCCCGTGTGATGAATTCATCGAGATTGAGAAGCACTCCCGACAGCATGGTCCAGGCTGCCGTCTCGGGAACGTCAGCCCCCTCGAGAAGTTCCAAGGGCAAGGCCTCTTTCGCCTCGTCCGGATGGGTCCTGAAGTCATCAAGCTGTAAAGCCAGCAGGCGCTCCAGCCGGTCTCTCTCCTGCTCTTGCGGCGGTCGCGCGAGGCAGAGACGGAATGCATGTTCGGCCCGCTCGGAGTTCGAAGCATCCCGTCGCTCGTCGAGAACGCGCTGAGCCAGCCCTTGGGCGAACTCCTGGAAGCCCGCATCGTTCAGCAGAGTGAGCGCTTGCAGCGGCGTGTTCGACCGGTTGCGTTTCGTTGTCATGGTCAGCGTGTCGGGGCTGTCGAAGACCATCAGGCCCGGATGAGGGCTCGTGCGCCAGAAATGCGTATACAGGCCGCGGCGGTAGCGCGCGGGTCCGCTGCTTTCCTGCCACGTCCTTCGGATCATGACGCCCGGCGGCTGGGCGGGGAAGACGCTGGGCCCGCCGATCTTGGGCGTCAGCATTCCACTTGCCGACAAAGCCAGATCCCGCACGATTTCTGATTCGACCCGCAGCCGATTCTGCCGTGCGAGCAGGTCGTTGAGCGGGTCTTTCTTCGCCGTGTCCCTCCTATGCGCCGATGATTGCCGGTACGTCGCCGAGGTCACGATCAAGCGATGCATCGCTTTCAGGCTCCAACGCTGCTCGATGAACTCCGCGGACAACCAATCCAGCAGGCTGGGGTGCGTCGGCAGCGTACCCTGGGTGCCGAAATCGTTTTCCGTCTTGACAATGCCGCGGCCGAAATAGCGTTGCCAAATGCGGTTCATGGTGACCCTGGGCGTCAGGGGATTCTTCTCGCTCACCAGCCAGCGAGCCAGGTCGACGCGGGTATAGCCGTCCTGGTGCGGAAGCGGGGGCAAAGCCGCGGGCGTGCCGGGCTCGACTCGGATGCCCTTGTTCAGAAACTCTCCGCCCAAAAATACGTGCGTCGGACGAGGCATCGGCAATTCCCTCATCACGAGCGTACTGGGTATCTCGGGCTCGATCTTCCTTACCGCCGCGATCGCCTTATTACGCGCTTGATGTCCAAAATCCTGCTCGAAATAGGCGCCTCGGATGACATTGTGCTGTACCTCGTGGCGTTCCTCCATGGGGATATCGAGGATGGCGCGTTGCCCCGGCGTCAATTTCTCGAGCGCATCGCTGTCCAGAGACGCCTCCCACTCGGATTGCTTCTCCAGGAGTTGGTCCTTGTAGTTTTCCAACTCCTGCTCCATGACCTTGAGCTGAGCCCGGATTGCCTCGCGCCGCGTATGCTGCTCGGGCGTGCCGAACTCCAGCACCGGCTCGAAAGCACGCAGACGCCCTTCTCGGTCTTTAAACTCTCCGCTCAACTCGTCGATGCTGTTGAAGAAAGCGAAGAATCGATAGAAATCCTGCTGCGTGATCGGGTCGAACTTGTGATCGTGGCAGCGCGCGCAGCCGAGCGTCAGTCCCAGGAAAGCCATTCCGGTTGTGTCGACCCGATCAACCACGGCTTCGACGCGATACTGCTCGAAGTCGACGCCGCCTTCCAGGTTCAACAGGGTGTTGCGGTGAAAGCCGGTCGCTACGATCTGCTGTTTGGTGGGGTTCGGCAGGAGATCTCCGGCGATCTGCTCGATCACGAATTGGTCGAAAGGGAGGTCGCGGTTGAAGGCTTCGATCACCCACTCGCGGTACATCCAGATCTTGCGTTCGCCGTCGTTGTTGTATCCGTTCGAGTCGGCGTAGCGCGCCAGATCGAGCCAGTGACGTCCCCACCGTTCGCCGTAATGGGGAGAATCGAGCACCTGATCGACAAGCTGTTCGTAAGTGTCGGGACGGTCGTCCTTCACGAAAGCATCGACCTCTTCCGGCGTAGGCAGCAGGCCGACCAGGTCGATGTACAACCGCCGGATCAATGTGGTCCGCTCGGCTTCCGGTGAAGGCGTCAAACCTTTGTTCTCGATACGCGCCAGGATGAAACGGTCGATCGGATTGCGTACCCACGACGCCTGGGAAACCTTCGGCGGGCGGGGGCGGCGAAGCGGTCGAAAAGACCAATGCGTCGACGAATCGTCCGCGGGTCCCTTCGCACGGGTCGCAGTGGGCCATGGAAGACCCAACTCGACCCAGCGGGCGAGCGCGGCAAGTTCCCCGGGAGCCAGCTTGCCGCCGGGAGGCATTTTGAGTTCGTCGCTTTGGCGAGTGGCATGGATCAGCAGACTGTCTTCCGGGGACCCCGGAAACGCTGCTTGCCCGCGGTTGCCGCCCATCAGTATGGATTCGCGGCTCTCTACCGATAAGCCGCTGGTGAGCAGCTTGTCGTTATGGCAAGCTGCGCACTTGGTTGAAAGCAGAGGCCGGACCTCGTTTTCAAAAAAACGGAGTGCGTCGGCTGAGAACGCTTTGTCATCACCTTGCTGTGCGGCAAGGGGGAGTGCGCCCCAGACGAGAAACGCCGCAGCCCGGACGAGGCTTGATGCCTGCATGACTAGTTAAACCCTATCACAGACCACGGGATGATCGACCACTCATTGTGCAACGAGAGGCGGGTATCTTCATGGCGTGGGCGGGGTCGCGTTCCTTTTGCACCGTCATCACCGTTTTCCGGATGGAAGACAAGAATCCGCAACGCAGCCGTGATCGCCGCGTGAAGGCGGCCTGCCGCTCTTAGAGGCCGCTCAGTCCCTTCACGCTCGCCGGTGTTGGTGTCGTTGTCCCGTAGTTGCGATGCATCAGAATGCTGCGCCCGTCCTTGCCGCAAGGGCCGCACCTCTTCACGACGAACAAGTCATCGTAGTCCTCGTGATCGATCTCCCTCGCGCCGTCAGACCTCGTTTCCGGGAACCATGCGTCGGCGTCGATTTGCGCCGGCGGGACGCCGAGAAGCTCCAGGATCATCGGGACCGTATTGCTGTGCCCCGCCACCAGCACGTCCTGTCCGCAGCGATCTTCGAAGATCTCGGCGACCAGCTCGCCTTCCGTGTTGTTCCTGGCGTACTCGATGTGCGGCTTCGGATCGAGATGGGCCACGGTCTGCCGGGTTCGTTTCGTATCGCTGTGATAGACGGCGCTGAGCCCGTTCGTGACGTTCTGGACGGCCGCGGGAAGTGACTTGGCTCGATGCAATCCGACTTCGGAGAGTTCGTCGCAGCGCCGGCAGGTCTTCTCCGCGTGCCGGACGACCAGAACGGTCGTTTCGACTTCTTCGGCGGCGCAGATGCCCTCGGCGCCGCTCGCCCCATGCGCGGCGAACGTCGCGACAACCAGCGCCGCCATGGCTCTGGTCACGGAATGAGTCCTCCGTCTGAAACAGGTGCTCTAGCAAACGGAGCTATGCGCCACGAGGAGTTATCTCGTTGATTCCAAACAACTCGGAGAGTCTGTTCCATGAGCGAAATTGCCAAAACCGGCTCGAATTGTATCAAAACCCCTGTTCAGTTCGGCCGCAGGGCGAGTGAACGAACATGCTCATGTCGAACTTCAGCTATGGAACGACCCGCGACAAAAACGGCGACGTTCTCACGCAAACCATCACGAGGCTGAGCCTCACGACGCTGACCCAGATCTACAGCTACGATATGATGCACCGCTTCACCAGAGCCGTCGAGACCGTCGCCCGCACGGCCTAGGCGTGCATCTACGACGCCCCCCTGGCGGTGCCCGCCCGCCGCCCGGAAGTAGCGGTCCGGTTCGAGTCCGACCCAGGCGGTCTTCTCGAACTCGACTGCTTGACCTCGGACGCTGTTGTCAGCTTCTTGGCTGTCTTGATCAAAAAGAGGAACTCGGAGCGCCGGCCATCTTCGTCGTTGCCAAGCGTTTGGCGGATCTGTTCGAAAGCGTGATCGTAATCGTAATCGGCGGCTCCCTTGTAGGGCGAGTCGCGCAGCAGCAGCCCGAACTCCGCCACCGCGGAAGCGAAGCGGAAGGCTTGGGATGGTACGGCGCCGTCGCCGGGTTTCGCGAGCACTCTGGTCAGCAAGCGGCTCTCCGACCCCTCGGGCGGCTTGTATCGCAGCTTGACCGTGAGCACTTCATTGCTGCCCTCGGCATCGGGTCGGACGGTGGTCTGCTGGTACTTGAGCGGGTCGACACCCGATAGAGGTTCATCCGAACCGGCCAAGATGACCTCGTAGAGAGCCGTGACGCTGTGTCCGGCGCCGAGGTCGCCAGCGTCTTTTTTGTCGTCGTTGAACTCCTCGTCGTGCAGGCGCCGGTTCTCGTACCCGATGAGCCGGTAAGCCTTGACCTGCGCGGGGTTGAACTCGACTTGGAGTTTGACGTCTTTGGCGACGGTCAGCAGCGTCGCGCCCATCTGTTCGACAAGCACCCGTCTCGCTTCGAGAAGATTGTCGATGTAGGCGTAGTTGCCATTTCCGTGGTCGGCGAGCTTTTCCATCTTCGAATCTTTCAAGTTGCCCGTCCCGAATCCGAGGACGGTGAGGAAGACTCCGGCCTCACGCTCCCGCTCGATCATCTTGACGAGTTCGCCGTCGCTCGATACGCCGACGTTGAAGTCGCCATCCGTCGCCAGGATCACGCGGTTGTTGCCGGCTTCGATGAAGTTCTCCCGAGCCAGCTTGTAGGCAAGGTGAATACCGGCTCCGCCGGCGGTGGAACCGCCCGCGTCGAGTTGTGACAAGGATCTAAGGATTTTGGTTTTCTGCGCGCCGAAGGTGGGTGGGAGCACCATGCCCGCAGCGCCGGCGTAGACGACGATGGAAATCTGGTCCTGCGTTCGAAGCTGCTGGGCTAGCAGTGAGAATGCCTTCTTGAGCAACGGCAATTTATCCGCAGCCGCCATCGACCCGGATACATCGATCAGGAAGACCAGGTTGTTGGGCGGCAGGTTCGCCATCGCCACGGGTTTCGAACGCAGACCGATATGGACGAGCCGATGGGACGGCGCCCAAGGGCAACCGGCCATCTCGGTGACGATGCTGAAGGGTTCACCCTCGCTGGGATCAGGGTAATCGTAGTCGAAGTAGTTGATCAGTTCCTCGATGCGTACCGCATCGGCAGGCGGTAACCGGCCGTCGTGCAAGAACCGGCGCACGTTAGCGAACGAGGCGGTGTCGACATCGATAGAGAAAGTGGAGAGCGGTGTGTTCACGGCGGCGGCGAAGCCGGGCTCGTCGATAACGCCGTATTCCTCAGTGTTGAAGTCGGTCTGTGGGGGGAAATCCTCGGGCAGCAGGGTAGAAGCCCCGCGTGGCGGGCCGGAACTTTCGCCCAGCCCGACGGAACTCCCGGGCGGCGGCTCCTTATGGTATGTACAACCTGGCAGGAACACAATAACAGCAGCCAACACACCAAGAACAAGCACAGCAACAAGGCGTTGCGGAACTCTGGAACTCACGGGGCCCTCTCCTCGAATTCGTTTCTGAGCCAAGTAGGCAACCGAGGGGGCGCCTCGGTTTCTGTTTCAGACGCAGGCTGGGGCGGTTGCGTTTCTCCAGCTTGCGAACAGTCTCCGTGATCCGTTAACCGCGAGACGGGCTCCGACGGGCCTTCCAGGTCCCCGTTCCATACTCGCCCAGGTCAACGGCGCCGGTCATCTCGTTCCCGTGAACCGTCCCGCTGAACCGGTAGCCGATCGATGCGCCCTCGTAGCGTCCGGAGGACCGAAACTCGACGGCCGCGCCGTCGATCGTGCCTTCCAGCGGGCTATGCGTGATGCGCCCCACATGCATGCCCGTCAGCCGGTGGTCTTGCGCGTCGAAGTGAAACGCGTGTTTTGTCGAGCCGACAACAAACTCCAGCTCCGCGTCCCAGTGTCCGCTCAGGTCGGAAACCGGCGGCGCGGGCTCCGGCCGCGGCTTCGCCGGCGGCGCTGATCGGAAGATCTCCTCAAGCCGGTCCGCCACGAGCTTGTATTCACCGGCGTACATCGCGGCGCCGCGAATGACGAACGAGTGGCCCTCGTCCGAAGGCGGGATCCGAATGCGCGGTTCGCCGTCGAGAAGCATCTGTTCCACATCTCTCGCCAGCAGGCCGATCTTTTCCGAGTCCCAGCGCACGATCAGCCTCGGATGGTATCCGAAGCGCTTCCATCTAAAGTCCTCGATCTCTCCCGAGACACCGTTGATCTCGGAGACACGGTCTTTGATGTGACGGTACCAACTCATCCACTCATGCTCTTCCGCCTCCGGGTCGCGTTTCGTCACCAGGTATTCGACCGCGGCGAGCATGCCCATGATCTCTTCCTTGGTCACCTTCATGGGGCGCGCGAAGGCATGATGCGGAGCGCTGTTGATGAAGGCTGCGCGAATCAGATCCTCTCGGCCCAGCAGCAACCCGGCGCTCTGCGGGCCGCGGATCACTTTGCCCCCGCTGTGGGCGCACAGGTCGACGCCGTGCGACAACACCGGGTGCGGCGGTACGGGCAGCCCGCCGGCGTCGTCAATCAGAACAGGGATGTTCCGCCGGTGAGCTTCGGCCACCAGTTGGTCCAGGGAGAACGGCCCTTTCCGCCACAGGATGCTCGATTGGGCGGTCGCCATCGCGGTCTTGGGCCCGAACGCCCTCCTGAGGTCATCCAGCGTCTCGACCTCGATCATCTTCACGCCCGTTGATCGCACGGCGTGGTCGTAGATGCTGCGGGACCAGCTCGGAACGATCACCTCGTCCCGCAGGCCCTTCGTATCGGGCAGTTGCTGAATCTTCTCCGGGTCTCCTCCCGCGACGCAGGCCAGCGTGCCGCAGGTCACGGCCGCCGCAGCACCCGAGCTGACCATGGCCGCGTCGACCTGCAGCAGTTCCGCGATGCGCGGCCCCACCTTGGCCATCAGCTCGTCGAGATTGACGTGGTAGTGTCCGGCTTGGAAGACGGCGTCCAGCACTTCCGGCGGTTGTGACGATCCGCCGTTGATCGTGGTCGTGGCGGTGCAACTGATGAACGGCCGCACGCCGATCCGCGAATATACATCCGGTCCCTGACCGCGCACAGGGAGTCTCGCGGCGGCCGTCCCCGGCAGAGCCGTGACGAAGTTCGCGGCTGCCGCGGTGCCGCTGATACGGAACCAGTCGCGGCGGCTCCAGTTGGATGTCATTGTTTTCTTCAAGAGCGTCATAAAGGTCTCCTTCGCGGCCTGCAAACGGTTCCGCCTTTAGCCATGACGTCTCCCGGCCCGACGCCGAAGCCCGCGGTCAGATCACCGGGCATCACTGGCCGGCCGCCGGTGACCGCTGGTCAAGGGGGCAGGGAAGACGGGCGCCGGGAGACTCGCTTCTCGTCCTGACGGTCTTCCCGCGCACATCCGCTCCGTGCTGCGCCTCGTGGTGAGATCTCCAGGCTAACCGATTGTACCTGTTCACGAGCGCGGCTCTTCGACCTGTTCGATCCGGTGTCAACGCAATCTAGAACGTTCCCCTTTCTCAGCATGGGTTCATTTTGCGTTCGCCGCAGCGGAAGCTGCCCGCAGGGCGACAGGAGCTGCGGCTATCGGCGCTCGTCGTGAGGCCCACCGAGAACGGCGGACGGTGCGCGGACACTTGCTCAGGAGCAATATTTTGCCGAGCAATTCCGGGCAATTCCGGGCAATTCCGGGCAGGCAAGCCGTGACTGGGCGGCGGGAGCGGCGGTCCGGGCAGCGGTTTTCGGTGGTGCGACCTTTTCGTACCCACGGCAAACAGAACGGCCATTCCGACTCCTGATTTGCGAGCAAGACGCGCCCTCGATGCGCCTGGGCCTAACCTGCATTTCACACCACCTGACGGGGGAAGCACGCGATACGACCGCCATGACTGCGTTGCGCTGGCTTGGCGTGCTCGATGTGTAAAGGCCGTGATTCGTGTTTCGTGATTCATGTCTCGTGACCCTCAAACTCTTCGCCTCCCCACGTAGTAAGAAATGCAGGTCAGGATTTCCGCCTCCCTGTCCTCATGCTATGCAGGCCGTGGGCGGCAAAACAAGACTGAAGGGCTTCAGTACCTCGAGCCGAAGGGGAACGTTCTGCTTTGCTCACCAGGGGAACTTCTCACCTTGCTCCGACATCTGTTCGATCCGGGATGCGGCTTGCCGATCAACTCGCTAACATGGCTAGGGGACAGGCCGGCATGGTCGCCGGACCGGGTTCGATGGGGACGCAGTGATCCCCGCCTAGCATCAAAGGAGAAGTGCTCATGTCGACAGGAAGCCGTTACAGCCGCCGCCAGTGGTTCAGCACTCTCGGAGCCGCACTCGTTCCATGTGCCGCGGCCGCCGCGGCGCCCCCTCGCAAGTCCATGCGCGGCGCTTTCATGATTGTTGCCACGCCCTATACCGAAAGCAAAACCATCGACTACGAGGACCTTGCCGCCGAGGTCAAGTTTCTTGATCGCTGCGGAGTGCAAGGCATGGTGTGGCCTCAGCACGCGAGCGACCTCAGGTTCCTCACTCACGAAGAGCGCATGCGCGGCATGGAGGTTCTCGCCGAGGCGGCCCGGGGAACCAAGCCGGCCCTCGTGCTGGGTGTGCAGGCAGAAAACACGGAAAAGATGCTGGAATACGCTCGTCACGCGGAGGAGCTCGAACCCGACGCCGTCATCGCCATCCCCCCTACGGAGGCTAAGTCACTCGACGATTACCGCGAGTACTACTCGGCGCTTTGCCGCATCGCTCGCCGCCCGGTTTTCTGCCAGACCGCCGGCGGAGCGCCCGAAGTTGAGCCTACCGTCGAGTTCATCGTCGAAATGGGGCGCAAGTTCGATAACTTCGGATACCTGAAAGAAGAGTACAAGGATTCGATTTCGCGTATGAAGGAGCTGCGGAAATACCGCCCAGGCCCCATCAAGAGCATCCTCGGCGCACAACGTGCTCTCGGCTGGACGTACGAAATGCGTCTCGGTATGGACGGGACGCTGACCGGCGGTCCGATGTACGGTGATGTCTATGCCCACATTTGGGAACTGCACCTTGCGGGCCACCACGACGAGGTTCGTGAGGTGTTCTCCAAGCTGCTGGTCATGACCAACCTTGAACGGCACATCCCCGGTCTCAAGTACTACCTGATGAAGCGCCGAGGCGTTTTCAAGACCACCGTCTCCCGCCGCGGCGGCTACACGTTCTCGCGGGAAGCCGTCGCCCAGATCGAACACGACTTCGAGCTGCTGAAGCCGTATCTGAGAACCTGACCTGCCTTTCTCACTACCTGAGGGCCGAAGCACGCGATATGACGGCCATGACTTCGTTGCTCTTGCTTGCCGTGCTCACAATGTACATTCAAGTACACCTGGCGAGCGCCAAGCGGCTCGTGCCTCGTCCTGACAGCCCTCTCACGCACTTCGCCTCCCCACGTGGTGAGATATGCAGGCTAGCCGCTGCGGACGCCCCTCGCCGAACGCGAGCGTACGGTGACGGAGAGTTGGGAGTGTTCCCGCGCGATGGCGGCGCCTTGCCTGACCGTCCGGCGCGTATAATCCACTGTGATGGATCAACGAAGGGTCATGAAGATCACTGAAATCCGCGCTTTCGGGCTACGTGGCCTCACTCCGGAAGGAGGCTGGTCCAACGAACTGCAACCCGATGACTGCGTCCACACCTTGATCGCGGTGCGAACCGATGACGGACCCATAGGGTGGGGCAGCGTGTTCACGACCGATGAGCTGGTCCAGGCTTCGCTCAGTGTTCTGAAACCGTTGTACAAAGGCGAGAACGCGCTCGAGCCGGAACGCGTCAGCGAAAAGCTCCATCAGAACACATTCTGGTTCGGGCGCGGCGGCTCGGTCACTCACACGATCAGCGGCATTGACATCGCGCTGTGGGACATCCTCGGCAAGGTCACCGGCCAGCCGGTGGGGCGCTTTCTTGGCGGACGTTATCGCGAGCGGGTGCGGCCGTACGCTTCGCTGCTGATGCAAGAGCCGGACCGCATGGCCGATGTGCTTCGGCCGGCCAAGGCGCAGGGCTTTCGTGCGTTCAAGATCGGATGGGGGCCGTTCGGACGCCGCAACCGGGAGACCGACGAGGCGATCGTCCGCGAGGCTCGCGCCGCGGTCGGCCCGGAGTCGATGCTCATGGTGGATGCCGGGGGCAGCGATCCCTTTTGGTCCGGCAACTACAAGTGGGCTCTCAATACGGCGGACATGCTTCGGGATTACGATGTAGCGTGGTTCGAAGAGCCGTTGCCTCCCGATGCTCTCGACGACTTCGTTGCCTTGCGCCGTGCATCGAAAGTGCCCATCAGCGGAGGCGAAGTGCTCACGCGACGCCAATCCTTCGAGCCTTGGCTGCGCGCCGGGGCGTTCGACATCGTGCAGCCCGACGTGACGAAAGTCGGCGGGATCAGCGAAGAGCGCCGGATTGCGCAGATGGCGAGGGATCACGGTATTCGTTTCATCCCGCATGGCTGGAACACCGCCCTGGGTCTGGCGGCAGACCTGCATCTTGCTTCGGCGTTCGCCGATACCGACCTGGTGGAATATCTCGTCGGCTCGCCGTTCATCGACGAAATCGCCGCTGGTGGGTGGCAGTTGGACGACGACGGCATGCTGCCGATCCCGGACCGCCCCGGCCTGGGCATTGCGATCGATCTCGATGCCGTAGCGGAACTGTCCGGAGATCCTTCCTGCCGTGACCTGGCGCCGTCAACCAGGGCGGCGGACCCGGGTGAGGCAGGCGAGCTGCCCTAGACGTGTCGCACCTTGTCCATTGAGAGGTTAACCATGCAAATCCTGTTTTCGCTTCTGCTGATCACGCTTCCGCTCTTCGCCCGCGACCCGCTGGCCCGCCGCATCGCGCATAACGATCCGGCGAAGTACAACCAGGGCAGGAACGTGCACAAGGGCGCCGGCGAGTTGCATTACATGGGGTTGCTCGATGCAACCGCGCTGAACACGAAGTTCTTGTTCCTGCATCGCGGCCGCCTTCAGCCGGGGGGCGGCATCGGCAATCACTTCCATCACACGATCGAGGAGATGTACGTCATCTTCAACGGCGAGGCGGAGTTCACGATCGACGGACGCACGTCCACCCTGAAGGGGCCGGCCGCCGCACCTTGCAAGATGGGCCAATCGCACGCCATCTACAACGCGACCGACAAACCCGTCGAATGGATGAACATCGCCGTGAGCAGCGTCAAAGGCAAGTACGACAACTTCGACACCAACGATGATCGCGTCGGTGTCCCGAAAGATCCCAAACCGATCTTCGTCAACACGCGTTTTGACCGCGCCCTGCTCAGGCCGGTCGAAAATTACTACGGGGGCAAGGGTACGGTCCACTACCGGCGGGCGATTCCGCCTGAGGTTTTCAAAACGGACTGGTCCTACATCGACCACTTGTTGATCCCGCCGGGCTCGTCGACCGGGAAGCGGGTTCATCAGGGAGTCGAGGAGGTGTACTACGTGATGGCCGGCTCGGGGTCGGTTCACGTGAACCAGGAGACCGCGGCCGTCCGTAAGGGCGATGCCATCCCGATGCTGCTTCGTGATGAGCAGTCGTTTGCAAACAATGGTTCTGAAGACCTGGAGTTGCTGATTATCGGCGTCGCTCGCGTCAAGGGCGCGCTCGACCCGCCGGGGTTCTAGCCTCACGGCTTGGCGAGGTGAAGTGCGTGAGAGGGCCGTCGGGACGAGGCGCGAGCCGCTTGGCGCGCGGAGGTGTACTTGACCCTGCATCAAGCACGTCCGGCAAGCACAACGAAGTCTATGGAGGTCTTGTCGCATGCTTCGGCCGTCAGGTAGTGAGAAATGCAGGCTCACCCCAGACCGGACTTATAAAAGGTGCTTTCAGAAGGGCGGTTCGCCCTGCCGTTATAGTCCTGCATCGGACCCGGTGAAACACCGCAGCCCGGTAATCGAACTTCCGGTTGCCTTCTGTGCGGCAGGAAGTTTTTAAGCGCAACTCTCGGAGCTTCAGCAGACCAGGGACTAGCCGCGGGAAGCGTCCCTCTGATGCGTGTCGGCTCTTGTTTGGCTTCCTGCTGAAATGAAGTTACCGCCCTGCTTTCCACTCGCCGCACAATCGGGAAGACTTGTAAGAAGCCTTTGGCGAAGTCAAGGTAGAGATCGCTGAGTTTCTGTGGGGCGAAGTGAAAGCTGAGAATCGTAGCCTTCGTTCCAGGTAGCGGACCATTTCACCAATTCCTCACTCTCGACCTGGACCTAAAATGGGTCAGAGATATATTTCGATCCGCCGGGAGGTTTTGAAGCTGCCATGCGCGCCAGGAATCATGGCCTGAGCTGGCGCCGGCCCGTTTTGTGGGCTGCTGGGGCAGCGGTGGCGATCCCGCTGCTGGCGGGGCCCGTCCGGGCGCAGCCAACGTCGGCGCAGGACGGCGGCGAACTGCCGCTGAAGGCCGTGCGGCAGATCGAGGCGCTGCTGGCCGCGAAGGCGCAACGGACGCCTTTGCAGCGGAAGGTGAGTTCCCAGCTCTTGGACGCGGGATGGGAGGCCATCACCGCTCGCCGGCAGGCGAAGGGTGCGGCCCTTGTGGACGAGCTGGTGACGGTGGACATCCGGGCCGAGGTGACGTCGGCGGTCCTGGCGCGCATCCAGGCCCTGGGCGGCACGGTCGTCAACAGCGTCCCCAAGTATCGGGCCATCCGGGCACGGCTGCCGCTGGCTGCTCTGGAGCCGCTTGCCGCGCTCGGGGCCGTCCAGTTCATCCGGCCTGCCGACCAGCCAATCACGCACCAGGTGATGGAGCGCTCAGCCGCCGCCCGGGCGGGCGTGCCGAATATTGCTACGACCCGAGCGGTCGACACGTCCGAGGGTGACGTCGCCCACCAGGCGAACGTGGCGCGCCAGACCTACAGCGTGGACGGCACGGGCATCAGCATCGGTGTGATCTCGGACGGCGTTGACACGCTCACCGACCAGCAGGCGACGGGTGACGTGCCGGCGCGGGTCACGGTCCTGCCGGGACAGGAGGGCAATGCAATTTCATATTCCTGTGGAGGTAGGAGCTTGGGAAGCGAGGGGACGGCCATGCTCGAGATCGTCCACGACCTTGCGCCGGGCGCCGAGTTGTTATTCGCCACCGGCATCAGCGGGCGGGCGCAGATGGCGCAGAACATCGAGGACCTCTGCGAGTCCGGGGCTGACGTCATCGTCGATGACATCGGCTATCTGCTGGCGCCGGCATTCCAGGACGGCGTCATCGCCCAAGCGGTCAGCGCGGCGGTCGCCAACGGCTGTTACTACTTATCGTCGGCCGGGAACGGCGGAAACCTCAACGACGGCACGGCAGGGGTCTGGGAGGGCGATTTCGCCGCGGGGGGTACGCTGACCGTCAACGGCGTAGCAGTCGGGACCGCACACGACTTCGGCGGCGGCGTGATCCGGAACCGGATCAAGAGGAACAGCACTCGCCCCATCGTCCTTCAGTGGGCCGATCCAGATGGTGGGTCGGCGAACGATTATGACCTGTTCCTGGTCGATGCGGATGACAACGTGCTTGACAGTTCGACGAATACGCAGAACGACACGCAGGATCCCATCGAGTACATCTCAGGCTCATGCTCCGATGACCTCGAAGACACCCGCCTCATCATTGTCAAGACCTCCGGCGCGGCGGATCGCTATCTGCGTCTCAACTATGTGCGAGGAGGGTTGGAGGAAACGACGGCTGGCCACACCTTCGGCCATTCCGCTTCGAAGGATGCGGTGGGCGTGGCCGCTGTCGATGTTACGACCGCTGGCGGTGCCGGCGGTGTCTTCAACGGCACGGAGTCGGTCGAGACATTCAGCTCCGACGGTCCGCGGCGGATCTTCTTCGAGGCCGACGGCACACCGATCACGGCGGGGAACTTTTCGTCCACGGGTGGGCGGGAGTTGAAGAAACCGGATCTGGCCGCCGCCGACAAAGTTTCGACCTCGACTCCCGGCTTTTCAACGCTCAGCGGCACCTCGGCGGCGGCGCCGCACGCGGCGGCGATTGCGGCCTTGATGCTGGAGGCGGCCGGCGGCCCCGGCAACGTGACGCCGGCGGCGCTTCGCACGGCGATGACCGGAGCGTCGCTCGATATCGAGGCAACCGGCGTCGATCGCGACTCCGGCGCCGGCATCGTGATGGCGCCCGGCGCGGTGGATGCGGTGGATGTGGCGGTGGCGGACCGCAACCAGGCGCCGGAGGTGGAGGGCACGCTGGCCGACCGGACGATGATACGGGGCGCCGGCTCCGTAACGGTCAACGTGGCGAGCGCGTTCTCCGAGCCGGATAACCAAACGTTGACCTATAACGCGCTGTCGAGCGACACCGATCGAGTGGCGGTCGCCCTAACGGGGTCTCAGTTGACGCTGACGCCGGGGTTGCCGGGCCTTGCCGAGGTTATGGTGCGTGCGACCGATCCCAGCGGCTTGAGTGCGGTGCAGTCCTTCCTGGTCACCGTTGCGTTGGGCAACCGGGACTATGACGTCGATGACGATGGCCTCATCGAAATCGGCAACTTAACGCAACTCGACGCGGTGCGCTATGACCTGAACGGCGACGGCGTGGTGGATGACGCATCGGACTGGCAGTCCTATTACTCGGCCTCGGCCTTCGCCCAGAGCTCGCTGGTGGGGTGCCCCGGAGGGTGCAGCGGCTATGAGCTGACGGCGTCCCTCGATTTCGACACCAACAACAGCGGCGCCGTCGGCCCTGGCGACACGTACTGGAACGGCGGCGAGGGCTGGGTGCCCATCGGTGGTGACGCCAGCTCATCTAGGGGGACGTTATTGTTCCTGAGAAATCCGTACACAGCGACCTTCGAGGGCAACGGGCATATCGTCAGCAACTTGTATATCGATACGAACAACGTAGTTCTCGTGGGTTTGTTCGGCTATGCCTCCTCCAGCATCCGCAATGTGGGGTTGATCGATGTCGATGTGAAGGGAGCCGAACTTGCCGGGGGGTTGATCGGGTTCAACGCCGGAGAGATTCGTGGTAGCTACGTCACTGGCCGCGTTTCGGGTAAAGACAATGTGGGCGGTCTGGTCGGGATCAACCGATCCGATGGCGAGATCAGCGCCAGCTACGCCACAAGCCGGGTGTCGGGCGAAGACGACGTGGGCGGTCTGGTCGGAGACAACCGCGGCAAAATCAGCGCCGGCTACGCCACGGGCCGCGTGTCGGGTGAATCCGACGTGGGCGGTCTGGTTGGGAACAACCAATCCACGGGCGAGATTCGCGCCAGCTACGCCACGGGCCTCGTGGCTGGCGATACCGATGCCGCTGGTCTAGTTGGGGAGAACGAGGGCGCCATCATCGTCAGCTACTGGGATACGCGAACGTCGGGACACACGACCGGAAGCTTCGGCCAAGGCAAGACGACGCTGGAGTTGCAGGCGCCCACGGGCTCCAGCGGCATCTATCAGGGCTGGAACCTGGACCTGGACGGCGACAGTGTGAACGATTGGCACTTCGGTACGGCCAGCCAGTATCCGGTCCTGTCGATGGACGTGAATGGGGATCAGCAGGTGAGGTGGCAGGAGTTCGGCTACCAGTTGCGGGAAGGCCCCACTCTGACGGCGGCGGCGGAGACGACGCAGGTGGTGCTGAGCTGGACCGCGGTGACGGCGAATCACTGGTCGCCGATGCCGGATGTCAGCTACACCCTCTACCGCGAAGAAGGCGACACCGTCAAGACACTTGCGGAGGGCGCCGGCGGACTCCAATACACCGACAGCGACGTGACCGTCGCTACGACCTACACCTACCAGGTGGCTGCCGTGGTCAAGGGGGGTGAAGCGGCGCAAAGCGCACGGGTCTCGGTGACCGTGCCGGGAACAATCATGCCGCCGCCACCACCTCCCCCGCCACCGCCAAACGGAGGTGGCTTTGGCTTTGGAGGCGGGGGAGGCAGCCGCACAACAGCGCCCTCCGCTCCTTGGAACCTGACGGCGGTCGGCGGGGACGGTGAGGTCGTGCTGAGCTGGGACGCTCCGGCCAGAGACGGCGGCGCGGAGATCAGCGATTACGAGTACCGCATCGACCGCATGAACCCCTGGATATCGACCGGTTCCACCGACACCACCCACACGGTCAGCGGCCTTGACAACGACACCACCTACGTCTTCGAGGTGCGGGCGGTGAACCGCATCGGCAAGAGCTTTGCTTCCAACCGCGTCGAGGCGACGCCGCTGGCGCCGGAACCGGAAGTGTTTACCCTGGACTTCGCGCATTTCGCCAATGGCGAGGGCATCACTTCCGAGGTCGTGCTCGTGAATGTGGGGACCCAACCGATCCAGCCCATTCTGTACTTTTCCGATCAGCAAGGCGAGCTGCTGGACGCCGATTCGGTGGTAGACGTGACGGACGATCTGGAGGTCACCGAGGACGGAGCCCTGACCGTTCAGACGGCGATGGAGCCGCTGGGAGAACTGACGATCGCGACCCACGGCCGCGGGGAGCTGGTGAGCGGATCGGTGCAAGTGGTTGCGGACGGCGCCATCGGGGGAGTGCTGCGCTACAGCGCCCCGGGGGTCGGGGTGACCGGGGTGGGAACCGGCACACCCGTCCGGGACGCCCTGTTCCCGGCCCGGAGGAAACAGGGAGGGATCCGCACGGCGGCGGCGATGCACAACGTGGGTGAGGAAGAGATCGAGGTGAGCTGCCGATTGATGAGCGGGGGCGCGGTGCTGGAGGAGGCGAAGATCCCACTGGAGCCCAACGGGCAGACGTCGTGGTTCATCGAAGACGAGTTCACCGCGACCGATACGACGGACTTCGTGGGGACGGTGCGCTGCACGGCGCCCCGGGAGGGGAAGTTCACGGGATTGGCGGTGGAAGTGGATGGCGCCAACCGCATCTTCACCACGCTGCCGGTGGTGGCGGTGGGTCAGGCAGGAGGGGAAGAGGGGGCGACGGCGCTGGACTTCGCGCATTTCGCCAATGGGACCGGCATCATCTCGGAGATGGTGTTCGTGAATGTGGAGACGCGGCCGAGCGGTCGCGGCCCTACGCCCTTTCATCCAACTGTCCCTGAGAGCCGACCGGTGATCTACTTTTACGATCGAGAGGGCTATCTGATTGACCCCGAATCGGTGATGGATGTGACGGACGATCTGGAGGTCACCGACGACGGCGGGCTGACGATCAAGGCGGCGATGGAGCCGCTGGGAGAACTGACGATAGCGACCCACGGCCGCGGGCCGCAGGTGAGCGGAGCGGTGAAGGTGGTTTCGGAAGGACCTATCGGGGGAGTGCTGCGCTTCAGCGTCCCGGGAGTCGGGGTGACCGGAGTGGGAACGGCCCTACCGGTGCGGGACGCGCTGTTCCCGGCCCGCCGGAAGGAGGGAGGGATCCGCACGGCGGCGGCGATGCACAACGTGGGAGAGGAAGCGATCGAGGTGAGCTGCCGATTGATGAGCGGGGGCGCGGTGCTGGAGGAGGCGAAGATCCCACTGGAGCCCAACGGGCAGTTGTCGTGGTTCATCGAAGACGAGTTCACCGCGACCGATACGACGGACTTTGTGGGGTCGGTGCGCTGCACGGCGCCGGGGGAGGGGAGGTTCACGGGATTGGCGGTGGAGGTGGATGGCGGCAACCGCATCTTCACCACGCTGCCGGTGGTGGCGGTCGAAGAGAAGGTGCCTCAGGAATAAAGCGGGGGTGCTTGTCTTCCGGCCGGAGGGGTGTGGGAGAAATGAGCCATGCAGCATGACCGAGACGGGTTGATTCCCATTGGTGAAGCCTTCAGCGGGCTGGACGGTGGGCTTATCTTGAACGGCGTGAGAGAATAGGACAGAACGGATTGGGGGGAAAGCATGAGCGTTGAGCTAATCAGCGTCTTGATTGCGGTGCTGGCGGTGGGAGCGACATTGGGAGGGTTGATCCTGACCGGCAATCGCGGGTTGCGGCAGGACATGGCGCGGCTGGAAGCGCGGCTTGATGGGAGGATCAATGGGCTGGAGTCCCAGATCAGCGAACTGCGCGAACGCATGGCGCATGAGATCAGCGAGCTGCGCGAGCGCATGGCGAAGCTCGAAGGTTTGCTGGAAGGATTGCGCGAGGCCATCACCGGACGGGCGGCGGCCGGCTAGCGACGAGAGCGGCCTGAAGCCTGTGTGAGAAGCAGTCGTTCCCCAACCGATCTGCTCGTTACCGGGAGATGGAAAATCGAATCCGCTATCAGGTATGGCGAATGAACACCCGGCACCCGGCACCCGGCACCCGGCACCCGGCACCCGGCACCCGGCACCCGGCACCCGGCACCCGGCACCCGGCACCCGGCACCCGGCACCCGGCACCCGGCACCCGGCACCCGGCACCCGGCACCCGGCACCCGGCACCCGGCACCCGGCACCCGGCACCCGGCACCCGGCACCCGGCACCCGGCACCCGGCACCCTAAATCACTGTCGTTCTAGCATATTTTCCGCCGCCTGTCCAGGGTGGGGACGGACCCTCCTTACTGCCGTCTTCGCCCGTCTGGCAAGCCTCGCCCGCTCCGCGGCCGCCGGGTCTCGCCGCGCGTCGTTAGGGTTGCTAGAGGTGCTCGCTGCACTGCTGGTGATCATGCCGGCATCGGCTCAGGCGCAGGGCAACGACCCTGAAGATTCGTGTCCGGGTGGCGGCTACGACCCGGCGCCCGTGGAGGTGGAGGTGACGGCGGTTCCCATCGTGGTCACGTCCACGACCGGCGACTACTTCGTGCTCTATGTGCAGCACGAGTTGGATGCGGACATCACGGTGGAGGTGCCGGTCGCGGTGACTTTGGGTGAGGCGGGTACGACCACGCTGGCCGAGAACGTTGCGGCAATGCCTGCAGAGCACTACCGGGTGGAGAAGTACCTTGTCGGCGACCCGGCCGACGTCGACGGGGACTGCATCGACGACATCAGCGAACTTGCCGATCTGGTGGGCATGAACCCCGTGAACGCCGCTGCCGCCATGGAATTCAGCGATGGCGCCGTGGCCGTTCCCGATCGGGAAACATTCGAGAGGCTCTCCTACCAGGGTACGCGTATTGACACGTATCTCGCTGACCTCGAGGTCGTAAAGTTCGTGCTGGTTGGCCTTGATGAGAAGCGCTACTACGTTCACGCCGATCTCCCGCGTGTGTATTTCCAGAACACCGAGACGCACCAGCTACATAGTGAGTTCGAGAATGCTATAGGCCTCTCGCATATCGAGCCGTTCCTGAGGTTCTACGGCTCGATCGTGTATCACCCGAGAGTGGCTGCCCCTGATGGCAGTCTGGGAGTTTACAGTGTCCGGTTATGGTCCTCTTTCTTTTCGTGCAGCCACGTGGATCTCGCCTATACGGCGCTCGCCGCCAGCATGCCGCTGCTCGATGACAACCTGGCCTTTCACATACGAAACTCGGCGCTTCCGCATTCCCAATCCGACTTGCCGTTGCTCAGGGAATCCCGAATCAACCTCGTGTTCGACGAGGACATCTTCCCCGAAACCGGCTTCCTGGCGTTGAACCCGGGGGACGGGTACGGCCGGTTGCAGGTGATGGAACCGGACGAGTGACCCCACCCCCGCGACATCGTGATCTACGAGGCTCTGCCCAACGAGCTGCCCCGCGTCGCCGGCATCATCACCACCGTGCCCCAGACCCCGCTGTCGCACGTCAACCTCCGTGCCGTGCAAAACGGCATCCCCAACGCCTACATCCGCGGCGCCCTCGACAAGACCGACATCAATGCTCTTCTCGGCAGCTACGTCCACTACACGGTGAGCGAGGACGGCTGGCAGCTGCGCGCCGCCACCCGCGCGGAAGTCGAGGCCTACTACGAGTCTTCGCGGCCCACCGCAGAACAGACACCACAGCGAGACCTGTCGGTCAGGTCGATCACCCCCTTGAGCGATATCGGCTTCGCGGACTGGAAGGCGTTCGGCGTCAAGGCGGCCAACGTCGCGGTGCTGGGGACGCTGGAGTTTAGGGCGGGGACCGTGCCCGACGGGTTCGCGATCCCGTTCTATTTCTACGACGAGTTCATGAAGCACAACGGGTTCTACGACGACATCGAGGAAATGCTGGCCGATCCCGAATTTCAGTCGGACTACGACACCCAGGAGGACGAACTCAAGAAGCTGCGCAAGGCCATCAAGGACGCGGCGACGCCCGAGTGGATCACCGAGGCGCTGACCACGATGCACGCGACGTTCCCCGAGGGGCAGTCGCTGCGCTACCGGTCGAGCACCAACAACGAAGATCTGCCGGGGTTCAACGGCGCGGGGCTGTACGACTCGAAGACACAGCATCCCGAGGAGACCGAGGAGGATGGCATCGACAAATCCCTCAAGCAGGTCTACGCCAGCCTGTGGAACTTCCGGGCCTTCACCGAGCGGGAGTTTCATCGCATCGATTACCTGGCGGCGGCGATGGGGGTGCTGGTGCATCCGAACTTCTCCGACGAGTTGGCCAACGGCGTCGCGGTCAGCTTCGACCCCATCTACGGCAGATACGGGAGCTACTACGTCAATACGCAGGTCGGGGAGGACCTGGTAACGAATCCCGAGGCGCACTCGCTGCCGGAGGAGATCCTGGCACACAAGTCCGGTTCCTACACTGTCCTTGGGACCTCCAATCAGGTGCCGCCGGGGCAACTCCTCATGAGCGACGACCAACTTCGTCAGTTGAGACAACACCTTGAGGTGATTCATGAGCATTTCGAGGGGCTGTACAACCCCGTGCCCGGCGAACCGTTCGCCATGGAAATCGAGTTCAAGATTACCAGCGAGAACATCCTGGCGATCAAGCAGGCCCGCCCCTGGGTGTTCAGCGACGCGGGTGTTACGCCTCCTCCTCCTCCTCCGTCTCCTCCTCCGTCTCCCCCGCCACCTCCGCCAAGCGGCGGCGGTGGGGGAGGCAGCCGCACAACGGCGCCGAGCGCGCCGGAGAACCTGACGGCGGTCGGCGGGGACGGTGAGGTCGTGCTGAGCTGGGACGCTCCGGCCAGAGACGGCGGCGCGGAGATCAGCGATTACGAGTACCGCATCGACCGGAGAAACCCCTGGATATCGACCGGTTCCACCGACACCACCCACACGGTCAGCGGCCTCGACAACGACACCACCTACGTCTTCGAGGTGCGGGCGGTGAACCGCATCGGCAAGAGCTTTGCTTCCAACCGCGTCGAGGCGACGCCGCTGGCGCCGGAACCGGAAGTGTTTACCCTGGACTTCGCGCATTTCGCCAATGGCGAGGGCATCACTTCCGAGGTCGTGCTCGTGAATGTGGGGACCCAACCGATCCAGCCCATTCTGTACTTTTCCGATCAGCAAGGCGATCCGATTGACGCCGATTCGGTGGTAGAGGTGACGGACGATCTGGAGGTCCAACAGGACGACGGCGGGCTGACGGTCCGCACGGCGATCGAGCCGCTGGGAGAACTCACGATTTCAACCCACGGGCAAGGCGAGCTGGTGTCGGGATCGGTGAAGGTCCTCTCCGACGGTCCCATCGGCGGTGGGGTGCGCTATAGCGTCCCGGAGGTCGGGGTGGCCGGGGTGGGAGCCAGTTCACCCGTCCGGGATGTCCTGTTCCCGGTGCGCCGCCAGGCGGGAGGAGTCCGCACGGCGGCGGCTCTTCACAACCTGGGAGAGGAAGCGATGGGGGTGAGCTGCCGATTGATGAGCGGGGGCGTCGCGCTCGAAGAGGCGGAGATTCATCTGGAGGCCAACGGGCAGGCGTCCTGGTTCATCGAAGACACGTTCACCGCAACCGATACATCCGCCTTCCTGGGGTCGGTGCGCTGCACCGCGCCCGGCAGGGGACGGTTCACCGCCATCGCCGTGGAGATGGATGCCGCCCAGCGTATCTTCAACACGCTTTCGGTGGTGCCGGTGGACCGCACGGGAGGCAGGCGCGGGGAGACGGTCCTGGACTTTGCGCATTTCGTCAATGGGACCTGGATCACCGATCTGGTGTTCGTGAACCTGGAGACCCAGCCGAGCGGTCCTCCCCTCAGCCCCTTTCACACGGCCATCCTTCCGAGCCGTCCCGCTATTTATTTCTACGACACCGGCGGCGCGCTCGTGGCCCCCGCATCGGTGGTGGATGTGACGGGCGATCTGGAGGTCACCGAGGACGGCGGCCTAACCATTCAGACCGAGATGGAGCCGCTGGGAGTGCTCACGATCTCGACCCACGGGCGAGGGGCGCTGGTGTCGGGATCGGTGCGGGTGGTCTCGGACGGTCCCATCGGCGGGATGCTCCGCTTTGAGCACCCCGCCCTCGGGGTGGCCGGGGTGGGAGCCAGCCCGGCCGTCAGCGACGCCCTCTTCCCGGTGCGCCGCCAGGAGGGAGGAATCACGACAGGGGTCGCGCTCCACAACCTGGAATCGAGTGCGGGGCTGCTGCGGTGCGACTTGATGCGGGAGGGCGTGCTACTCGACGCCGTGAGTATCCCTCTGGAGGCCAACGGACAGACGGCCTGGCTCATCGACCAGGCGTTCCCCGCCGCCGATACGTCCGACTTCGCGGGGTCGGTGCGCTGCGATGCGGTCGGGGAGGGGCTGTTTACCGCCGTGGCCCTGGAAATGGACCCCGGCAACCGCATCTTCACCACGCTGCCGGTGGTGCCGGTTGGACTTGTAGACCGCCCCCCCCCCCCGGAATAGTCTGGTAAAGCTGCTTATCGTGCTGTTCCGCTTGCAACGTGAAGTGTTGCATTCGATAATGGGCCAGTGCGGATAGCGCACGCGGGATTGAGACGCTTGTTCGAGCGCGGTGACAGCCGCCGGTTGAACCCAGCCCATGTGCGGCGCATCCGGCGCGTGCTGGCGGATCTGGCCGTTGCGTCTTCTCCGACAGACCTGGATCAACCCGGCTACCGGCTGCATCCGCTGAAGGGCGACAGGCGCGGCCTCTGGAGTGTGCGCGTCTCAGGAAACTGGAGAATCGTCTTTCGCGTCGCCGATGGCGAGGCGGTGGACGTGGACCTGATCGACTACCACTAGGGGGAAGCATCCATGCCTATGTACGACCCACCACATCCCGGCGAGATGATCCGAGACATCCTGGAAGATGAAGAGGTCGGCTGGACTGTGACGGAGTGTGCCCAGCGTCTCGACGTGGCGCGGAACACACTGTCGCGGCTGCTCAATGGACGTCTTGGAATCTCGCCACGAATGGCGCTATCGCTGGAGAACATCGGTTGGAGCAACGCGGATCACTGGATGCGTCTTCAGGCGGCCTATGACTTGGCGCAGGAGAGGCGCAAGCAGGCGGCTGCGTGAAACTGCGGGAGCGCATGGCGCACCTCGAAGGGCTGCTGGAAGGCTTGCGCGAGGCCATCACCGGGCGGGTCAAGGCCAGCTAGATCCTTCAATCAGGTCGAATCTGCTATCGGGTTATGGCGAATGATATGCGGCACCCCGTCACCCTAAATCACTGTCGTCCTAGCATGTTTTCCGCCGCCTGTTCAGGGTGCGGACGGACCCTCCTTGGCTTTCTCGCCACCGTGTCGGCGGGCCTGCCCACCGTCTTCGCGGCGGTTACTGTCGTAGTGCTGGTGTCGCTGTTCCCGGCCACGGTCGAGGGGCAGAGCGACCCTGAGCCGTGTTCCGGAGACGGTTTATATAATCCAACGCCGACGGCGATAGAGATTGGGGCCGTTCCCATCGCGGTCGAGTCCACGACTGCGGATTACTTCGTGCTCTATGTGAGGCACGATGTGGACGGTACTGAGGTGAAGATCCCAGTTCTGGTGAAGAAGGGCGCAGCGGGCACGACCACGCTGGCCGAGAATGTGCAGGCGCTGTCCAAGGATCGCTACCGGGTGGAGAAGTACCTCGTCGCCGACCCGGCCGACGTCGACCGCGACTGTGTCGACGACATAACTGAGCTGGGCGATCCTGTGGGCATGAGCCCGGTGAACCCTGCCCCCGTCATCGAATATAGCGATGGCACCGTGGCCGTTCCCGAGCGGGGAACATTCGAGAGGCTCTCCTACCATTCCAGCGGCGAAAAATTGCACCTCAAGTTCATTCTGCTAGGCTGGAACACCGCCACCCCGGGCGTCTACTTCATGAACACCACCACGCACCCGGTCCACCAATCCTTCCTGGATGCTGTAGGGCTTGAGCAGGGCAACGTGATCGTCGGTTCTATAGTCTATGACCCGCAACTTGTTGCCCCTGGTGGCACCCTGGGACTCTACTACTACTGGCTGGAAGAAGGATCACCCTCCTTCAGCCTTGATGCGCGCACCTATACACTGCTCGCCGCCAGCATGCCACTGTTCGATGACAACCTCGCCTTGCACATTCCAAACTTCGTGCTTCCGGCCTACCAGCACGAGTTGGCGCTCTACGAGGCATCCCGCCTCAATCCCTTGTTCGAGGACGATCTCTACCCTGAAACCGGCTTCCTGGCGTTGAACCTGGGGGAGGGGTACGGCCTGTTGCAGGTCCTGGAGCCGGACGACCGTCCCCACCCCCGCAACATCGTGATCTACGAGGCGCTGCCCAACGAGTTGCCCCGCGTGGCCGGCATCATCACCACCGTTCCCCAGACCCCGCTCTCGCACGTCAACCTGCGGGCCGTCCAGAACGGCATCCCCAATGCCTATATCCGCGACGTCCTCGACTATCCTGACACCGCGCCCCTCCTCGGCGGCTTCGTCCGCTACGAGGTGACCGGGAGGGATTGGAGTCTGCGCGCCGCCACTCCCGAGGAAGTCGAGGCCCACTACGAGTTGTCCAGGCCCGCCCAGCCCCAGACACCGGAGCGCGACCTCTCGGTCACTGGGATCACGCCCCTCAGCGAGATCGGCTTCGCGGACTGGAAGGCGTTCGGAGTCAAGGCGGCCAACGTGGCTGTGCTGGGGAAACTGGGTTTTCCAGCGGGAACGGTTCCCGACGGGTTTGCGATCCCGTTTTATTTCTACGACGAGTTCATGAAGGCCCACGATTTCTATACCCGCATTGAAACCATGCTGGCAAACGAGGACTTCCAGACGGACTTCGAGGTCCAGGATGACAGGCTCGATGATCTGCGCGACGACATCAAGGACGCGGAGACGCCGCAGTGGATCATCGATGCCCTGACCGCCATGCACGCGACATATCCCGAAGGGCAATCCCTGCGCTACCGGTCGAGCACCAACAACGAAGATCTGCCGGGGTTCAACGGCGCGGGCCTGTACGACTCCAAGACCCAAGACCCGGACGAGACGGAGGAGGACGGCATCGACAAATCCCTCAAACAGGTGTTCGCCAGCCTGTGGACCTTCCGCGCCTTCACCGAGCGGGAGTTCCATCGCATCGATCACCTGGCGGCGAAGATGGGGGTACTGGTGCATCCCAACTACTCCGACGAGTTGGCCAACGGGGTTGCGGTGAGTTTTGATCCTATCCGCGGCTGGGCCGGGTACTACTACGTCAACACGCAGCTCGGTGAGGATCTGGTCACCAATCCCGAAGCTCACTCGGTGCCCGAGGAACTCCTGTTGAGTCGAGATACTGATGGTTACACTGTCCTTGCCTTCTCCAACCTGGTAGACCGAGGGAAACTCCTGATGAGTGACGTGCAAATCGATCAGTTGCGCAGGCACCTCGCCGTGATCCATGACCACTTTGCAGGGCTGTACAACCCCGCACCCGATGAACAGTTCGCCATGGAAATCGAGTTCAAGATCACCAGCGAGGATATCCTGGCGATCAAGCAGGCCCGCCCCTGGGTCTTCGAGCGTGACTCGTCACCCCCTCCCCCACCCCCACCTCCTCCCCCGCCGCCAGGCGGAGGTGGCTTTGGCTTTGGAGGCGGGGGAGGCGGCGGCAGCCGCACAACAGCGCCCTCCGCTCCTTGGAACCTGACGGCGGTCGGCGGGGACGGTGAGGTCGTGCTGAGCTGGGACGCTCCGGAGAGAGACGGCGGCGCGGAGATCAGCGAATACGAGTACCGCATCGACCGGATGAACCCCTGGATATCGACCGGTTCCACCAACACCACCCATACCGTCAGCGGCCTTGACAACGACACCACCTACGTCTTCGAGGTGCGGGCGGTGAACCGCGTTGGCCAGAGCTTTGCTTCCAACCGCGTCGAGGCGACCCCGATGGCGCCGGAACCGGAAGTGTCCACCCTGGACTTCGCGCATTTCGCCAATGGCGAAGACATCACTTCCGAGGTCGTGCTCGTGAATGTGGGGACCCAACCGATCCAGCCCATTCTGTACTTTTCCGATCAGCAAGGCGATCCGATTGACGCCGATTCGGTGGTAGAGGTGACGGACGATCTGGAGGCCACCGAGGACGGCGGCGGGCTGACGGTCCGCACGGCGATGGAACCGCTGGGAGAACTGACGGTCTCGACCCACGGGCGCGGCGAGCTGGTGAGCGGATCGGTGAAGGTGGTCTCGGACGGTCTCATCGGCGGGGTGCTGCGTTTTGACTTCCCCGACATCGGCGAGGCCGTGGTGGGGGCCGGCCCACCCATCAGCGACGCCCTCTTCCCGGTGCGCCGCCGGGAGGGAGGCTTCAACACGGGGGTCGCGGTCCACAACCTGGGAGAGGAAGCGATGGAAGTGAGCTGCCGATTGATGAGCGGCGGCGCTGTGCTCGAAGAGGTGGAGATCCCTCTGGCGGCCAACGGGCAGACGTCCTGGCCCATCGACCAGGCGTTCCCCGCCGCCGATACGTCCGACTTCGCGGGGTCGGTGCGCTGCGATGCAGTCGGGGAGGGGCTGTTCAGCGCCGTGGCCCTGGAAATGGACCCCGGCGCCCGCATCTTCATCACCCTGCCGCTGTTTCCGGTAAACCGGCTCGCCGGAGGCGGGGCGGCGGCCCTGGACTTTGCGCATTTCGCCAATGGGGATGGCGCCACCTCCGATCTGGTGTTCGTGAATGTATCCACCCAGCGGAGCGGTCCCGCGCCCACCCCCTTTCATACGGCCATCCCTCCGCCCCGCCCCGCCCCGCCCTCTACTTCTACGACACCGAGGGCAATCCGATTGCCGCCGCATCGTTGGTGGACGTTACGGGCGATCTGGAGGTGCAAGAAGACGGAGGTTTAACGGTCCGGACGGAGATGGAACCGCTGGGAGTACTCACGGTCTCGACCCACGGGCGCGGGGCGCTGGTGAGCGGATCGGTGAAGGTGGTCTCGGAGGGTCCCATCGGCGGGATGCTGCGCTTTGACCTCCCCCACGTCGGCGTGGCCGTGGTGGGGCCCGGCCCACCCCTCAGCGACGCCATCTTCCCGGTGCGCCGCCGGGAGGGAGGAATCAACACGGGGGTGGCGATCCACAACCTGGAATCGAGTCCGGAGTTGGTGCGGTGCGCATTGCTGCGAGAGGGCGTGCTGCGCGACTCGGTGAGTATCCCTCTGGAGGCCAACGGGCAGACGTCCTGGCTCATCGACGGGCGATTCCCCGCCGCCGATACGTCCGACTTCGCGGGGTCGGTGCGCTGCGATGCAGTCGGGGAGGGGCTGTTCAGCGCCGTGGCCCTGGAAATGGACCCCGACACCCGCATCTTCACGACCCTGCCGGTGGTGCCGTTGGCTGAGAGGATGTCTCAGGAATAGAGCGCCCGGTGTCCCTGTCTTGTCTGGGGAACATGAGAGAATAAGCCATGTAGCAGCGCCGGCCTGCTGTTTGCCTGGCCTCTGCTGTTCACAAAGGAAAAGCAGGATCAGATGGACGGCGTTGCCACTACCTTTCCGAACTGCCGCTTGTTTTCCAGGTGCTCGTGGGCGGCGCGAAGTTCGGAGAGCGGGAACACCTTGTCGACGACGGGCTTCAGCAGACCCCGATCGAAAAACCGAAGGACCTCGTACAGCTCACCCAGGGTCCCCATGAACGAGCCGTGCAGCGACAACTGGCGGAAAAAGAGATGACTTACGCTCAGGCCGACTTCGCCGCCTGTGGTGGCGCCGCAGGTCACCAGGCGTCCGTGATGCGCCAGACTCGCAGCGGAATGCTTCCAGGTGGCTTGACCGACGTGCTCGAAAACGATATCGACACCGCGTTTTCGGGTGATCGCTCTCACCTCGGCGCGGATGTCCTGCCGATAGTGGTCGATGACGTGGTCGGCGCCCAGTTCTTTCGCTTTCGCCATCTTCTCTTCGCCGCCTGCCGTGGCGATCACGCGGCAGTGGAACAGCTTGGCGATCTGCACGGCGGCGATTCCCACACCGGAGCTTGCGCCGATGATCAGCACGTCTTCGAGCATCTTGATCTTCGCGATGCCGACCAGCATGTGCCACGCGGTGAGAAAGACAAGCGGGATCGACGCCGCTTCCGCGTAGTTCAAGCCACCGGGAATGAGAAGCGCGTTCACTTCGGGTACGGCAACGTATTCCGAGTTCAGCCCCGTGTATTGATAGCCGAACAGCCCGTAGTCCCGGCTGAGGTTGTCGAGGCCGGCAGCCGCCATCGCCCCTCGGCGCGAACTCTTCCCCGGCGCGATCAGTACGCGGTCCCCGACCTTGGCGGAATCGCAGGCGCCGCCGACTTCGACGATTTCGCCGGCGGCGTCGCTGCCCAGGATGTGGGGCATGTCGAGCTTCAGTCCCGGCAGGCCGCCTCGGACGAACAGGTCGAGGTGATTCAGCCCGCACGCCCCGACCTTGATGAGCACCTCATCGGCGCGCAAGGCGGGCTCAGGCGCATCCTCGTAGCGGAGAACTTCCGGACCACCGTGCTCGTGGATGCGAACGGCCTTCATGGGACTCACCTCGGCTGTTGGGGGAAACGACGGATCGAAAACAGCCCCGTATTATAATGAGCCTTCGAGCGACAACGTTATGGGCCGTCCTACAGACGTCTACGAAGAGCTTGTGCACCTGCGGCGATCGGGCAAGAAGGCCGCCATGGCGACGATCGTCGAGGTAGCCGGCTCGATTCCCAGTTTTCAGAGCGCGAAGCTGCTGGTCCGCGAGGATGGCTCGATGGTCGGCACCATCGGCGGGGGATGCACCGAGGCCGAAGTGTGGAACGCCGCCCGCGAGGTGATGGAGACCGAGAAACCTCGTATGCTGAGCTTCAACCTCGGTCAGCAAGCCGCCTACGACCAGGGGCTCATCTGCGGTGGGCAATTGAACGTTTACGTGGAACCGGTACTCCCCATTCCTACTTGTTACATCTGCGGTGCGGGCCACATCTCGAAGAGCCTCTCGAAAGTCGCTACGCTGGCCGGCTTCCGGACGGTGATCGTTGACGACCGGGAAACGTACGCGAACCGCGAGCGGTTCCCCGAAGCCGCGGAAGTACATGCCGACGACTACGAGACCATCTTCCCGAAACTGGAAGTGAACGAGGCGAGTTACATCATCATCGTTACGCGCGGTCACCGCGATGACATGCGCGTGCTGCGCTGGGCGGTGACGACGCCGGCCCGTTACCTCGGAATGATCGGCAGCAAGCGCAAGACACTCGAAGTGGCCAAGCATCTCATCAAGGAAGGCATACCCGTCGAGCAGCTCTCCCGTCTGCACGCGCCGATGGGCTTCGACATCGGGGCGATCACGCCCGAGGAGATTGCCGTCGCCGTGGTGAGCGAAATGATCGAACGGCGCCGCAACCCCGGCCATTCGTGGAACCCCAACTCGAAATCGATCTTCGCCGAAGGCGTTCCGAAGGCGTTGCAAATCCACGCGCCCCAGGCCTCCGCAGCTTCCTCAGCCGCATCCGCTGAGCCGCTGCCGGCGAAACTCCCGTCGCTGCGAAAAAGCTGAGTCTTGAGCAGCAAGCCCGCCGGCATCATCCTCTCCGCCGGTGAGTCTCGACGCATGGGCCGTGACAAGGCCTTGCTCGAGTTCCGCCGAACGACCTTCCTGGGGCGCATCATCGCGCTGCTCGCACCGCGCGTCGAACCTCTCGTTGTCGTCCTCGGCCATCATGCGGAAACCATTCGGCAAGTGGTTCCCGACGGCCCCCGGGTGGTCGTGAACGCGAACTACAAGGCTGGGATGCTGACGTCGCTCCAGGCGGGAATCCGTGCGCTGCCGGCCGAGGCGGAAGCGGCGCTTTTCACGTTGGTCGATCACCCGGCCGTGGCCGAGAAGACGGTCGAGCTCCTCATCGGCGAGTGGGAGAAGACAAAATCGCTCATCGCCATTCCCCGCCACGGCGGCCGCCGCGGCCATCCGGTGATTCTCAGGCGTTCGGTGCTTGACGAGATCCTCGCACTCGGTCCCGAGTCATCGGCGAAAGATGTGATTCGATCGCATCGTGCTGAAACGTTGTTCGTGGACGTGGATGACCCGGGGGTTCTCTGCGACATCGACCTTCCCGAGCAGTACGACCGTCTTCGCTAACCTGCATCTCTCCCCACCTGACGTCCGAAGCACGCGATAAGACCGCCATGACTTCGTTGCGCTTGCTTGGTGTGCTCGATGTACGATCAAGTACACCTGCGCGCACTTAAGCCTGCATCTCTCACCACCTGACGTCCGAATCACGCGATAAGACCGCCATAACTTCGTTGCGCTTGCTTGGTGTGCTCGATGTACGATCAAGTACACCTGCGCGCACCAAGCGGCGCGCGTCTCGTCCTGATGGCCTTCTCACGCACTTCGCCTCGTCCTGTGGTGAGATATGCAGGCTGGAGCGCCCTGCCGGTCCGCTCTTGTAAAGCCGGTGTAAAACAGCTTTTACTTCGATTTAACCGTCTCTCGGCTAACGGCTCCGCAACCCTGCACGTCTTTTAAGTGTTGGTTGAAACAGAAGCCGAAAGCCGGCATGAAAGCCTGCATTTCTCACCACCTGACGGCCGCAGCACACGATAAGACCGCCATGACTTCGTTGCGCTTGCTTGCCGTGCTCGATGTACGGTCAAGTACACTTGCGCGCGCCAAGCGGCTCGCGCCTCGTCCTGACGGCCCTGTCACGCACTTCGCCTCCCCACGTGGTGAGAAATGCAGGCTTGTCAGAGAAACCGGCGGAAGGAGAAACCCATGGAGACGGTGATTCTGGTCTTGTTTTTCTCGGCGATGTTGAGTTTGAGCGGAGCCCTGTGGCCGCTCAGCATTGCCCTCAGCCAGACGCGGAAGCACCGGGTCGCCGTCAGGGAACACCGGCCGTAGGTTCATCGTACTGACTTTAAAGAGCCATGCACAAAAAGGAGAATGAGCCATGTTCAAGAATTCGCTACAAACCGAGAACGCAGGAACGCCCTGGGGTGTGATCGGCGGAGCCGTTGCCTTCGCGATGTTGATGGTGGCCGGCTACGTGATGGTCAATCCCATCATTTAGCAACCCGGCGGCCCTTGAGCCGGTGATCTCCTGGTGACGGCCAGCCGTTTGTCGGGCCGGAACGCACCGTGAGCCGTCGATGCTGCGGCGGCGCGCAAAGAGGCGGCCGTCACCGGAAGAGGGCCCTCGATCATCGACGGCCCGGCGGTCCGGCGCCGGGCCTCTGCGGCCGGGGGCAGCAGTCCTCGGCGCAGACATCGGGCCGAGGCCCGAGTTCTCCCAGGAAGCGCCTCTCCCGTTTCTCGTCGAATCTCTCGAGCACCAGTTCGCGGATCATGGCGACGAACTTCGGATGGTTTCCGACGGCCGGGGCGCGTTCCATCCGCAGGCCGAGCCGATCACACAGTTCCTTCGCTGCGGTGTCGAGGTCGTACAACGTTTCCATGTGATCGGAAACGAAGCCGATCGGCATGACCACGACCCGGCGGGCTCCGGCCTCGTGGATGGCGCGAAGATGGTCGCAGATGTCCGGTTCGAGCCAGGGCTGCGACGGCGCCCCGCTGCGGCTTTGGTAGACCAGGGTTCCGTCGCTGCGCCCCACACCGGCGGCGACCAGGCGGCAGGCTTCCTCGAGTTGCTCGACATAACGGGACGTTCGCGCCATCGAACTTGGGATGCTGTGCGCGGTGAACACCAGCGGCACGGCGGCGCGCTCCTGCTGGGGGAACCGAGCCAGAGCCTTCCCTACGTTCTCGATCATCGGTTCGATGAAGCCGGGATGGTTGTAGAAGACGCGGAGCTTGTGCACTTCCGGCGCTTCGGGGCCGACTTCGGCCCGAGCGCGAACGATGTCGTCGAGATATTGGCGGCAACTCGAGTACGAGCTGTAGGCCGACGTGACGAACACCAGCGCCCGGCGGACGCCGTCACGAACCATCGCGCGCAGGGTATCGGCCAGCAGCGGGTGCCAGTTTCGATTGCCCCAATAGATCGGCAGGTCGAGCCGGTGGGCGGCGAACTCGGTTCTCAGGGCGGCGATGAGCGCGCGGTTCTGGTCGTTGATCGGGCTCTTACCGCCGAAGTGATAGTAGTGCCCGGCGACTGCGAGCATGCGCTCGCGCGGGACGTTGCGGCCCCGCAGCACGTTCTCCAGGAAGGGGATGACGTCCTCCCGCCGTTCCGGCCCTCCGAACGAGAGGATCAACAACGCATCGTAGGTCGTGGACATGCTCGTACTGGGATCGGTCCGCTATTTGCGCCGCTGCATCGTGGGGTGACAACGAAATGCCGCAGGGCGTCGCTGACCCGCTTCCTGTCCCCTCAAGCACTCGGGTGCTGCAAACCGTTCCGTATCTGGTAGTCAGCCTGAGCGGCGCTTGAGCGGCAGCACCCGCCGCACAAGGTGCAGGAACGGCTCCCGATCCGCCGTGGGGCTTCCGGGTGTCAGTATAGGAAGCGCACGGTAACAGGGCAATGCTCGGGAGAGCTATGCGCAACGGCCACTACCGCATATGTTCCCTGCATGCTGAAACTTCTACTGCATAGGCTACCGCGCCGCACCGAACTTGCGAACGTGGCACGGTGCTGGCGTGTGGGGTCAGCACGTCCGGCACATGCCGGTGTGGTCCCGTCGGGCTGATGCACACACCGTCTCCGAGAGGTGTACGTAGCACCGACAGAACTTCGCCGCACCCGATCAATTGTCATGACGGCGAATGGCCGCTGAGGTCGGCGGGTGAGCCGATAGCACTGCGGCCGCTTAAGGCGCGTAGCGCTATGCGTTACAATACAGTTATCAAGATCAGGCACAAAGGTTTGCGGGCGTTGCACGAACGGGACGACCCGGCCCGGCTGCCTGCCGGTCTGGTGCCACGGCTTCGGCGCATCCTGTTCCGGCTGCAGGAGGCAACGCATTCACGCAGCGCGGACGCACCCGGCTTCCGGCTGCATCCCCTGAAGGGGGACCGGGCGGGACAATGGAGCGTGCACGTTTCGGGCAATTGGCGCGTGGGGTTCCGCTTCGAGGACGGCGAGGCCGTGGACGTGGACCTGATCGACTATCACTGACGGCAAAGGAGCATCGGCTTATGAGCAACGACGATGGCGAGCGTGTAAGTCCCATGCTGAACCCGCCGCATTTGGGCGAATTGATCCGCGAGAGCATGGAAGAGGTCGGCTGGAGCGTCACCGAGACGTCGGCTCGTTTAGGCTGCGAGCGCGGAACGCTGTCGCGCCTGCTGAACGGCAAGGCGGGCGTGTCCGCGAACATGGCGCTAGCGCTGGAGGACATCGGTTGGGGGACTGCCGAACACTGGCTGCGAATGCAGGCGAGCTACGAGTTAGCGCAAGTACGCCGGGAGAGGGCCACTGCGGGCCGGCCGGCTATTGGAAGTTTCGCGTGAACCAACTGCGCGGCGGCCCGACAGAACGGGCGGACGGGCCAGCCTGCATTTCTCACCACCCGACGGTCGAAGCACACGATACGACCGCCATGACTTCGTTGTGCTTGCTTGCCGTGCTCGATGTACGGTCAAGTACACCTGTGCGCGCCAAGCGGCTCGCGCCTCGTCCTGACGGCCCTTTCACGCACTTCGCCTCCCCACGTGGTGAGATATGCAGGCTATACAATGCAGACGGAGGGTATGGCCATGGCGAGCATCACGATCCGCAATCTCGACGACGAAGTGAAAACCAGACTTCGCATGCGGGCGGCGGGGAACGGCCGTTCCATGGAAGAGGAAGCACGGCTGATCCTGTGTGAGGCGGTCGGGCGCAAGCCGGGCTCGCAAAACCTTGCAAGCATCATCCGGAGTCGCTTCGGGCCGTCCAATGGCGTGGACTTGGAGCTCCCGCCGCGCGAGCCCGCGCGGGAGCCGCCCCGGTTCGATTGAGACGGCGGCGATGATCCTGCTTGACACCAACGTCGTGTCCCAGTTGATGCGCCGGTCGCCTCATCCCGCTGTCGAGGCGTGGGCCACGGGGCACAAGGGAACCAGATACCCCTCCGCTTGCGGGCCGGCGCCCCTGCCGCATCGAGGACGGCTCCTGGGGGGTTCTCTTCAGCGGGATGCCGCTGCTCTGCCGGCCGATTTGGCCGGCGCTCGTATCGCCGTTCGGACCAGCGGCGGCGACTCCTGGACTGCTATGGTCAAGGAAGACGTCCAAAGCTCCGAACGCCGCTTCCTCGTCCCTGACTCCGGCAGACCCCGCAAGGAAACCAACGATGGCAACCCGGACTGAACCCGCCGCCACTGAGACCAGCGGGGCGCTCTTTCGCGCCCTCCGCAGCGCCGGTGTCGAACCCGATCTGGCCTACCGCGCCGATGACGAGGTCCGCTCGCAAGCCGGCCAGAACGTCATCACGGTCATGAATGCGCGCTTTGACGAACTCAGCACTAAAATCGACGCCGTGAACAGCCGCATCGACACCCTGCAGCGCGTCATTTGGCCGCTCGTAGCGTTGCTGGCCTCGACCGTCTTCGGCCTCCTGTACCGCGTCCTCACGGCCCCGTAACCCATAAGCTGACCCCGACCCCGGCGTCGGCATCGTCCTGCCGGTCCACTCACGGACCGGGGCGGTGTAAACCGTTGTGCATCCAGAGGTTGACCCCAGCGGCGCTTGAGCGGCTGCGCCCGCCGCGCGGGTGGAGAAACGGTTCCCGGCCCGTCGCGCGGCTTGCGAATGTCATGATAGGAAGCGCGGATAACGACGCATTGCGCCGGAGACAGGCGGACGTCAAAGGATGGCGCACGACACGAATCGCCGGATCGTCGGCGACGCCGGTCCGGCCATCGCAGGTTGCGGTCCATGCCACGGCCGGCGTCGCAATAGCGGCAAGTCTTGCGCGCCTCGCCGCATTCGGCAGCAACGGAGACGATGACGGGGACGAACAGCAGGCTGACGGTGGCGGTGGAGGTGTACTTTACGGATCTCGGGAAGGTGCGCGGCTCAGGCGGCTCGACCGGCGAGCGGTCGAGCTACGGACCGCTCGGCAACCTGCTCAACGCCGTCGGCGCGACGCTCAAGCCGAAGGTGTTCTGCGTCGGCGAGCTGGCCAACCTGGGCGCGGGGCATCCCGACTTCGGCCTGTATGCGGCGAAGCAGGTGCAGAAGGGCCGGCTGCGCGAGGGGCAGACGCCGGAGCGCGGCGTGGTCGAGGTGAAGGCCGTTGGCGACGACGCCTGGGTCACCGCCGAGGGCAAGCAGGTGAGCCGCTATTGGGGCCGCTACCGGCTGGTGCTGGTGACCAACCTGCGCGACTTCGTATTGGTCGGCGAAGACGCGGCGGGCCAAACGGCGAAGCTCGAAACCTTCCGGCTGGCCAAAAGCCCGGACGACTTCCAGCGCTGTCTGGAGAAGCCGCGCGCCTTCGCCCGCGAGGCTGGCGTGGGCCTGGGCGAGTATCTCTCCCGCGCGCTGTCCCACCGGGCGGCGCTGGCCGAGCCGAGGGATCTGGCCTGGCTGCTCGCCTCCTATGCCCGCGACGGGCTGGCGCGGGTCGAGGCGGCGGGCGACGCTCCGTCATTGACGGCGGTGCGTGCGGCGCTGGAAGAAGCCCTGGGCGTCCGCTTCGAGGGCGACAGGGGCGCGCGCTTCTTTCATTCGACCCTGGTGCAGACGCTGTTCTACGGCGTCTTCTCCGCCTGGGTGCTGTGGGCGCGGCAATTGCCGCCGCCGGCGGGACGGTTCAACTGGCATGAGGCCGTATGGCATCTGCGCGCGCCGGTGCTGCGGGCGCTGTTCCAGCAGCTTTCCGATCCCGGACGCCTGAAGCCGCTCGGCCTCGTCGAGGTGCTGGACTGGACCGCCGCCGCGCTCGACCGGGTGGACCGGACGGCTTTCTTCTCGAAGTTCAACGAGGGCGAGGCGGTGCCCTATTTCTACGAGCCGTTCCTGGAAGCGTTCGATCCCGATCTGCGCAAGCAGTTGGGCGTCTGGTACACGCCCGCCGAAGTCGTCCGCTACATGGTCGCCCGCGTGGACAAGGCGCTGAAGGACGATCTCGGCATCCCGGACGGGCTGGCGGCGGAGAACGTCTACGTGCTCGACCCGTGCTGCGGCACCGGGGCCTACCTGGCGGAGGTGCTGCGCCGCATCGCCGCCAATCTCAAAGGACGCGGCCTGGGCGCGCTTGCCGGCGCACAGGTCAAGCAGGCAGCGGCGGAGCGCGTGTTCGGCTTCGAGATCATGCCTGCGCCCTTCGTCGTCGCTCACCTGCAGGTCGGGCTCACCATGCAGGCGCTCGACGCGCCGCTGGCGAACGACGGAACCGAGCGCGCCGGTGTCTTTCTCACCAATGCGCTGACCGGTTGGGAGCCGAAGATTCAGAAGCCGATACCGTTCCCCGAGCTGGAGGAGGAACGCGAACGCGCCGAGCGTGTGAAGCAGGAGACACCGATCCTCGTGATCCTCGGCAACCCGCCCTACAACGGCTTCGCCGGCATGGCGGTGGACGAGGAACACGAGCTGTCGGAAGCCTACCGCTCGACGAAGCGCGTGCGCCGGCCCGAGGGCCAGGGGCTGAACGATCTCTACGTCCGCTTCTTCCGCATGGCCGAGCGGCGCATCGCCGAGAAGACGGGCCGGGGCGTCATCTGCTTCATCTCCAACTACTCCTGGCTCGACGGCCTGTCGTTCACCGGCATGCGGGAGAGATACCTGGAGGCGTTCGACGCGGTCCGCATCGACAATCTGCACGGCGACCGCATCATCTCGGAATACGCGCCCGACGGGCGGACGAGCGAAACGGTCTTTGCACTTAGAGGACAATCGCCGGGCATCAAAGTCGGCACCAGCATCGCCCTGCTCTCCAGATCGGGATCTGATGCCGGTACGTCGACAGGCGGGCGTATCCTGTATCGCGATTTCCATCAGGCAAAGGCCGGCGAAAGACGGCGGGCGCTGCTGGACAGTCTCGACGCTTCCGAAATCGATGCCGATTATTCCGCGTTTGAGCCCAATTTTCGACTCGGCTTGCCGTTCAAGCCGATGACGGTGAGCGAAGATTGGTTCAACTGGCCGGCGCTGACTGAGTTGTTTCCGGTATCGTTTCCCGGGGTTCAGACCAGCCGCGACGGGTTTCTCGTCGATACCGATCTCGACCGTCTAAAGGTGCGTGTCGCCGATTACTTTGACGAGAGCTTGAGCCATGAGGAAATCACACGGTGCTATCCGGGGGTGATGAAGGCGACGGCTCGGTTCGACGCCCGTGCGGTGCGCGAGGCGTTGCTGGCACGCGGTGGCCCTGATGGAGACGGCTTTGTCCGTCATGCCTACCGGCCCTTCGACAATCGTTGGCTTTATTGGGAGGGTGACACGAAGCTACTCGACGAGAAGCGAGCCGACTACCGGCCCCAGATATTCGAGGGGAATCTGTGGCTGTCCGCCGCGCAGCACCTGCGGAAGGGCTCGGAAGAAGCGCAGACCTGGTTCACGAAATATATCGGCGCTCGACATTTGATTGAGCGTGGCGCTAATTGGTTTCCAGCTTGGCTTTGCGATGACGGCCTCGGAATCGAGGGGAACAAGAAGCAACGTCATCCCAATCTTTCAGAAACGGCCCAACGCTACCTCGACCGTCTAGGCCTCAGTGTGGAAGACCTGTTCCACCATGCCCTAGCCACCCTCCACGATCCCGTCTATCGTGAGGCCAACAGCGGAGCGCTACGTATGGAGTGGCCGCGCATCCCGCTTCCGGGCTGGCCAGACGGCAAGGCGGACGGCGCGGCGGAGGCGCTCGCCGACTCGGCGGCGCGGGGGCGCAACCTCGCCGCACTGCTCGATCCCGAAACCCCCATGCCCGGTGTCACGACGGGTGTATTGCGCCCCGAGGTCGCCGCTATCGCCGTGTCCGCCACGACGCACGGGCGCAACATGGCGGGCGGCGACTTCGCGCTCACCGCCGGCTGGGGACATTACGGCTCGGGCGACGCCGTGATGCCCGGCCAGGGCCGCGCCGTCGAACGCGCCTACACGCCCGACGAACGCGCCGTGCTCGGCGACGCCCTGCCCGCGTTCGGCGAGACCACCTTCGATGTGTATCTCAACGACAATGCCTTCTGGCGCAACGTCCCCGCCGCCGTCTGGCGCTACAAGCTCGGCGGTTACCAAGTCCTCAAGAAATGGCTCTCCTATCGTGAGCGCACTATCCTCGGACGGGCGCTCAAGCCCGAGGAGGTCCAGCATTTCACCGATACGGCACGGCGGATTTCAGCAATCATTCTGAGTAGATAGATTTTGACGCACTGAGGATGACGTAAAGGAGCGTTATTGTGGCGGTAAATCAAACCATCAAATTCAAAAAGCCATTGTGGATCACAGCATGGCTGGATACGACCTTGAAGAAGGAAAAGGAGAAATACAAAAAATGTCCGATAGTGCCAGACTTCGCTCCTGGTTACGAAGCTGCGCAGGGTTGGGGCTACGTTGTCATTGGTTATTTTCTAGTCGAGCAATCGTTCAAGGCACTTCTGTACCTTCGCGAGAAGGGGGTGCCCAGAAAACATTCGCTGTCTGACCTATTCAACTTGTTTGATGAAAGCGACAAGGTGATCCTCCGCGAATATTACGTCGACTACCGAGCAACCATTGGCGGAAACATAGGGGAATTTCCGTTCATATCACTTGACGACTTTCTTTTGAATCTTGACGGCGACAAAAACGATCGCGGAGATCATATCGGATCATTCGATTGGCGGTACTTCCCTATTGAGGAAAAGCGAAGCAAAAAGATACCGTTAGTCAGCGTGGATTATTTGCACGAAATCGTGTTCGGGTGTACCCGAATCGTCGAATACGCAAGCAATGGTCGTTTCGAACCGTCACGATACACTCATAGCCGGAGGATGCGATGGAAACGCCAGAGGAAATACACCGACTGGTTGACCGTCAGGATGAATTCTGACGGATGGGACGACCTTAGTGATAGATTGGAAATTCTGTGGGGGCCGGACTATCGGGGGCGCCATGACCTATACATTTTCAAGGGCGAGGGATATAAGTGCTATTTCTCGGAGATTCCGGATGAGTTCACGTTTCCGGTTGTTGACAAGAGGAAGGAGATCGAGGCCTTCGATGCCGAAGAAGGGTATCGTAGTATCGGGGTGACCCGCACTTCGCCTCCGTCTACGAACTGAAAGCTCTTTCAACCCACGGTCCCACGGGTTGTCTTCCAGTCTTGAAGGCATATGGTTGCCCATGCTGCAAGACTTCGCGTGCTCTGCATATCGCCATCGCGGTCACCAACGGGGTCGACTTCTTGGTAACCTGGAACTTCCGGCACATCGCCAACGCTGCTATGCGGTCCGGTATCGAGCAAGTTTTTTGGCGGTCGGCGGGCAGGCTACACGCCTCCGGTCATCTGCGCGCCAAACGAGCTGCTGGATTTCGAGCATGCAGACGACAGAGGCTGACCCGATCATCGCCGAACTCCGGGCCGTGCGGGACCGGCACGCGGCGCGCTTCGATTATGGCGTGACGGCGATTTTCCGGGACATTCGAACGATGCAGGAAACATCCGGCCGCGACTACGTGCGTTATCCTGCGCGCCGCGTCTTTTCCGTGTCCGATGAACCGCCGACGCCGTGATGCCGGTCAGGGACGTGTCCTGGCGGCCTTATCGCGTGCTTCCCCTGTCAGGCGGTGAGACATGCAGGTTCGTGCTCTTCTTCAGACATGATGCGGCTCATAGCGTTCAACCTCGATCTGGTTCTGCCTATGGCGCGCCTGGGTGAGGTTGTAGGCGGCCTGTAACCTCATCCACTGGTCGGCCGTGGACCATCCGAGCTTTTCCAGGCGGATGGCCATTTCGGCGGAAATACCCGCCTTTTCGTTGACCAGATTGTTCAGAGCCTGACGCGTCACGCCGAGAAGCTCGGCGGTCTTCGTCACGGTCAGATTCAGAGCTTCGATACAATCCTGCCGGACGATGCGGCCGGGATGCGGCGGATTCTTCATCGGCATGGCTGTCTGTTCCTTTCCGTTAATTGTCGCTGGTTAGCAGCCACCGCCGGGTAGCGGCGACGGCCTCGGGCCGTTCGGCCTCACGGACTTCGAGCGAGCGGCCCCACCGTCGCAGGTCGTTGGCGATTGAGGCGGGAATCACCGGCCACTTGTCGAGCGTGGAAGATCTTCTGACGAAGGCCGCGCTATGATGAGCTTGACAGCATGATTCCAATCTGCTTAGGCTGAAACCGCCTCACGAGGAGCAGATGCCATGGCGCTGGAACAAGAACTCGCAACCTACCAGAAAAGCCTGGAAGGATGGTCTGATCAGGAAGGCAAGTACGTCCTGATCCATGAGTCCGAAGCCGTCGATTTCTTCAGTTCGTATGATGATGCGCTGAAAGCGGGGTACGGACGGTTCGGCCTCGAACCATTCCTCGTGAAGCAGGTCCAAGCCATTGAACAGACCCACTTCATCTCACGGCTACACGCCCCGTTCATGAGAGCCGAAGGGCAGTAGCAGAGTGCCTCATTTCACGCTCCCCTTGACTCAAGAAGGTCCGATTGTCAACGTCGGGTTCCACGTCAGCGCACCACGTGCGCGGGCGTTGAGGGAAAAGGGCGTTGAGGCGCCGAATCTGGTTCAAGGTCGTGCGCTTATTGACACCGGAGCAAGCTGTACTAGCGTCGATCCAACCGTTCTCGATCAACTCCAGTTGACGCCAACCGGAAGCGTACAGGTCATCACCCCATCAACCGGCTACAATCCTCACATCACCGATCAGTACGATCTGGCAATTGTCATTCCAGGGGCGGCCAAGAATGACGCTCCACTTCATTTTTCCATTGTTCCAGTAATCGCCGCCGAGCTGTTGCAGACGCAGGGATTTCACGCACTCATCGGACGAGACATTCTGTGGCATTGCGTTCTGATTTATAACGGCAAGGGTCCTTATTTCAGCCTTGCCTACTGATGCCGCGCACGCGGGCGACCTGCTGGATGCGGATTTTTCAACCCATGCACTTCTCCCCCACTGCCTCGCGGTCACCAACTGAGTCGATTTTCCGGTAACCTGGAACTTCCGACACATCGCCAACGCGGCTATGCGGTCCGGTATCGAGCAAGTTTTTTGGCGGTCGGCGGGCAGGCTACACGCCTCCGGTCATCTGCGCTCCCAACGAGCTGCTGGAGGCCGATCATGCAGACGACAGAGACTGACCCGATCATCGCCGAACTCCGGGCCGTGCGGGACCGGCACGCGGCACGCTTCGATTATGACGTGACGGCGATTTTCCGGGACATTCGAACGATGCAGGAAACATCCGGCCGCGACTACGTGCGTTATCCTGCGCGCCGCGTCCTTTCCGTGTCCGAAGAACCGCCGACGCCGTGATGCCGGTCAGGGAAGCGTCCTGGCGTTCTCGAGGGGTAAGCACGCGAACCTCGCGCGGCTTTAACCGATAGCGGCAGATGCCAGCTTGATGGCATCGACCGGACTCATTTTGGCGGCTTGTATGCTGCGTTATGACGGTGAGACGATCCACAATGCCTTTTTCGATCGGAGATTTCGAAAGGACCAGCCATGAAGCTTCATTACTATCCCGAAACGGACAGCCTCTATGTCGAACTCAAGGCTGGACCGGGCGCGGAGACACGCGAGGTCTCGGATGGGCTGAACGTCGATCTCGACGCAGCCGGCAACGTGATCGGTTTTGACATCGACCACGCGTCCCAGCGCTTTGACCTGTCCACGCTGGAGACCGAGGCGCTGCCCGTGCGCTCCGCCAGGGTCAGTTGATCCATGGCGCGGAAATCTACGACTGTCTTCCGGAGTGCTTCATGTCCGTTCATTGTCGCTGGTCCACAGCCACCGCCGGCTAGGGGCGCCGGACACGGGCCATTCGGCCTCTCGCACGTTGAGTGAGCGGCCCCAGCCGTCGCAGGCCGTTGGCGACGGGAAGCGGCATGATGCCGCGGCCCGCGTGATAGACTGGCAACCCCACGTGGAGATGTCGAGCGAAGCGCCCATCCGTCTGTCGGAAGTGACGTATCGGGTGGGGAGCACGACCCTCGTCAGCGATCTTTCTTTCGAAGTGGGGAACGCGGAGACGGTGGTTCTGCTGGGCCGCAGCGGATCGGGCAAGACCACCGCTCTGCGGCTCGTCAACCATGTCCTGATGCCCTCCGCCGGCGAGGTATTTGTCGAGGGCCGCCGCACCGCCGATTGGGACCCGATCCGGCTGCGGCGGCGGATCGGCTACGTCATCCAGGAGGTCGGCCTGTTCCCGCACTTCACGGTGGCCCGCAACATCTCGCTGCTGCCGTCGCTGGAGGGCTGGGAAGCCGATCGTATCGACGCCAGGACGCGCGAGCTGCTCGATAAGGTCGGGCTGCCCGCCGGCGTTCTTTCGCGCTACCCGCACCAGCTTTCCGGCGGACAGCGCCAGCGGGTCGGCGTCGCACGCGCGCTGGCCGCCGACCCGCCGATTCTGTTGATGGACGAGCCTTTCGGCGCCCTCGATCCGATCACGCGGGCGGAGATCCAGCGCGAGTTCCTCGCCATCCAGGAGGCCCTCGGCAAGTCGATCCTCTTCGTCACGCACGATCTGCGCGAGGCGCTGCTGCTCGGCGACCGGATCGGCTTCATGGATCAAGGCCGCCTCGTCTGGATGGGGACGCCCCACGAATTCCGTACCGGGTCCGACCCGCGTATCGCCGCTTTCCGAGAGAGCCTTGCATGACCTTTTCAGAAATCTTCGATCAATACCAACCGCAACTGATAGCCCGCATCGGGGAGCACTTCTGGCTGGTGGGGGCCGCGATGTTCATCGCGGCGGCGATCGCCGTTCCGGCGGGCATCCTGCTCACGCGACAGCCAAAGATCGAGCGCTGGGTCCTTGGTTTCACGAACGCCGTACAGACCATTCCCAGTCTGGCGCTGTTCGGGTTCCTGATCCCGCTGCCCGTCATCGGCGGCATCGGGCCGCGCTCGGCCATCGTTGCCCTGGTTCTCTACGCGCTGCTGCCGATCGTGCGGAACACCTATACGGGCATCAAGGAAGTGGACCCCGCTGTCCGAGAGGCCGCTTTGGCCATGGGCATGACGGACGGGCAGATCCTGCGCATGGTCGAGTTGCCGCTGGCCGCCCGCACGATCATGGCCGGACTACGGGTGGCCACGGTGACCGGAGTCGGCGTCGCCACCGTGGCGACCCTGATCGGCGCCGGGGGCCTGGGCGATTTCATCTACCGGGGTCTGCAGACGGTCAACTCGAACCTCATCCTGCTGGGAGCCGTGCCGGCCGCCCTGATGGCCCTCGGCGCCGACTTCGGCCTCGGCCTGATCGAAAAGAAGCTCGTAAAAGGCCGTGTCTCGTGATTCGTGACCCAAAAACTTAAGCAGGCGGCACGGCCGCCTTGACTTCGTTGCGCCGCTGATGCCGCGGCGAAAGGCCGCTCGCCCGTGAACGTGCGGGCAAGATTTTTCCTTAGTACGCGCTCCCAGGCTGGTATCGATGAATGGCTACGAACGAAAACGGTAGGTGATGCGCCCGCGCGTCAGGTCGTAGGGTGAGAGTTCGACCGTCACGCGGTCGCCGGTGAGGATGCGGATGCGATGCTTGCGCAGTTTGCCTGCGATTTGCGCCAGAACGACGTGCTTGTCGTCCAGCCGCACTTCAAACGTACCGCCCGGATGCTTCTCGATGATGGTGCCCTGAACTTCGATGCCTTCTTCTTTCGCCATTGACCTCCTTCAATGTCGTATTCATTCTATACGGATCGGCCGCGCGCCGAAACTCGCAAGACGCCCCGCCGACGTTGCTACAATCACGGTTCGATTCCCGCCCCGCGCCGAGGGCGGAAAGCAGGAACGAATGATGAAAAGACTGTTCGCCACCGCTCTGCTCGCAGCAGCGCTCTCGATTCCCGTCCAGGCGCAGCTCATTGCGGCCCGTGAGGCGCCCGTCGCGATGGGCCACATGCACCTCAACGTAACCAACATCGACAAGCACAAGCGCTTCTGGGTCGACGTGATCGGCGCGGAGGCAGCGAAGCTCGGCGACATGGAATACGTCAAATACCCCAACGCCCTCCTCTTTCTCCGCGAGCAGAAGCCGACCGCGGGCACCAAGGGCAGCTCGGTGAATCACATCGGCATCCAGTTTCCCGATGTCCCCGCGATGGTGGCGAAGGTGCGCGCCGCCGGTGTGCCGGTGGTGACGAAGGTGGAAATCAGCCGCAACCGCGCCAAGGGAGACATTTTCTTCAGCCCCAGCCAGCACCGCTATCTGGCGTTCATCATGGGGCCCGACGACCTGAAGATCGAAATGTTCGAAAACCGCGCCTTGAAGACGCCCTTGGCGAATCATCACATCCACTTTGCCGGTCACGAAGTCAAGAAAATGCAGGCTTGGTACGCCGAAATCTTCGGCGCGGAGCCCATGCAGCGCGGCCCCTTCGAGGCGGCCGACTTGCCCGGAGTCAACCTCACGTACTCTCCCACCGACACGCCGCAAGAGCCCATCAAGGGCCGCGTGCTCGACCACATCGGTTTTGAAATCGATAATCTGGAAAGCTTCTGCCGAAAGCTCGCAGAGCAAGGCGTCCAGTTCGACCGCCCTTACCAGCAGGTGCCGCGACTGGGTTTCTCGATCGCCTTCTTTACGGACCCCTGGGGCACGAATATCGAGCTCACCGAAGGCCTGGACAAGCTGTAGGAAAAGGCCGTGGTCAAGGCCGTGATTCGTGTCTCGTGTTTCGTGATTCGTGACCCTAAAAACGAAGCAGGCGATATGGCCGCCATGACTTGGTAGCGCTTGTTTGCGGTGCTTGATGCGAAAAGGCCGTGATTCGTGTTTCGTGACCCGAAGGCCGAAGAAGGCGATAAGACCGCCAGGGGGGAGAAAGGCAGGCTAATGAGTTCTTGAAGGGCCGCGGGATGAGCCGAACTGCGAGCCGATGCGTTTGCGCCCTGCAAAGCCCTCCTCCGGGCGATGCCAGAACTGGATACGCGGTTCCCCCAGCTTCCAGCAGAGATATACTTCGTCTCCTTCGAGCTGTGCCGGGAAGTCCAGCAAGCCCATATCGAGATCCTTCACCAGGCAGCCCGTATTCTCGATGGTCTCTATCGAAGACTTGAGGCGTTGCATGCAAACGCGCTGCTTGGCCCTCTTCTCCGCGACTTTGACGGGGTTGATCTCGATTCCGCCGAGCAGATGGATGCGCTCGCCGATCGCTCGCAGCTCGTGTTCCATCTGCGCCGCCCCCTTCTTGGAGTCGATGGCGGTCCGCAGCAAGTCCTCCAGGCCTGGGATGCAGTCCTCGGCTTCCTGCAATGTAAAAAACTTTGCCATCAGTGTCGGGGCCGCCCAACAGGAAGCAGACCCGTGCCGGAGCCCGATGAGCCGGGCTGCAAGCGAACGGCTCCGCGAGGGTCATCCGGCTCGGCCGGGATGATGCTTCGCCAAATCCCGGGCAACAGGGACGGGTTGCTCGCCTGTAGCGAAACCGGCGGCCCGAGCTCCACCCCAAGCACGCCGCGCCTCGTTTCGAGACGGCGCATCCTAGCCGGATTGTCACAAACAGGCACGCTTTACTGTTCCGATTATATCAAGCAGGGTCCGGCTGCCTCCCAGCGGGATCGAGAGGGTGGGGGCTAGCCTGCATTTCACACCACCTGACGGGGGAAGCACGCGATACGACCGCCATGACTTCGTTGCGCTGGCTTGCCGTGCTCGATGTAGGGTCAAGTACACCTGCGCGCCTAAGCCTGCATATCTCCCCCCTGACGGCCCTCTCACGCACTTCGCCTCGACACGTGGTGAGAAATGCAGACTAGAATGAGCGCGATGCGCTGGTTTCTCAGCCGCCGCGTTCCGGAGACGAAGCGCATTCTGCTCGTCGAGAGCGGCAAGCGCGAAGTTACGGAAAAGCTGATCCCCCGCTTGAAGATGTCCTTCGGCGAGAACGTCGTTATCGACCTTCTCACTTGCTGGCCGGGTTTGCCCCCGCAGCTCGCGCCTGACCCCGATCGTCAAGTCTGGCGAGTCACCGAATACACCGACGATCACGCCCGCTGGCGTCTGCTGCGCGATATCCGCAACCGGCGGCACGGCATCGCCGCGGTGCTGTATGCGGGAGATCCCATCATGGCTCGCTGGCGCGCGGCGAGCTTGCTGCTCATCCCGGCGAAATTTCTCATTGCGAACGAAAACGCCGACTTCTTCTGGCTTGACCGTGGCCATTTTAATCACCTGGTCCGTTTCTGGATGCATCGGGCGGGCCTGCTCGATGCATCCGCAGCGCGCACCTTGGCCCGGTTTCTCGCCTTTCCTTTCGTGTTCGTCTATCTCCTCGGCTACGCCGCTCACGCTCACCTGATGAGGCTCGGCCGCATGGCGCTGGGCTTGCACCGACGTTAGCCTGCATATCTCCCCACCTGTCGACCGAAGCACGCGATAAGGCCGCCATGACTTCGTTGCGCTTGCTTGCCGTGCTCAAGTACACCTGCGCGCGCCAAGCGGCTCACGCCTCGTCCTGACAGCCTTCTCACGCACTGTGCCTCGCCACGGGGGGAGAAATGCAGGCTAGGATGAAGGTGTTCGGGGTTCCGACCGCAAGCCTTCCGATGAAGCGGCCTGTTTACATGGACCACCATGCCACCACGCCGGTCGACTCTCGTGTCGTCGAGGCGATGGCGCCGTATTTCACCGAAACCTTCGGCAACCCAGCGAGCCGCAACCACTTCTTTGGCTGGCGCGCAGAGGAAGCGGTCGAGGCCGCCCGCGCTCAGTTAGCGGCTCTCATCGGCGCGCGCACTCGCGAGATGGTCTTCACGAGCGGTGCGACGGAATCGATCAACACGGCGCTCAAAGGGGTCGCCACCGCCCGGCGGCCGCGCGGCAACCACATCATCACGCTGCAGACCGAGCACAGGGCCGTTCTTGACTCACTCCAGCATCTTGAAGGCAAGGGGTTCCGTATCAGCTATTTGCCGGTCGCGCCCGATGGCTTGCTCGAACTGGAGCGGCTGGAAAGCACGATAACCGACGAGACGATCCTCATCTCGGTTTTGCTGGCCAACAACGAGATCGGCGTCATTCAGCCGGTTGGCGAGATCGGCCGGATCGCCCGTAGACACGGTATCGCCTTCCATGTTGACGCCGCACAGGCTGTGGGCAAGATTCCCGTCTCCATCGAGAGGGACGAGATCGACCTGCTGTCGCTCACCGCCCACAAATTCTACGGCCCCAAGGGTGTCGGCGCGCTCTACGTGCGACGGAAAGACCCTCGCATCGACGTTCCGGCTTTGATCGACGGAGGCGGGCACGAGCGCGGTTTCCGCTCGGGTACGTTGAACGTCCCTGGTATCGTGGGACTCGGCAAGGCCTGCGAAATCGCAGGGTCCGAAATGCAAGGAGAGTCCCAGCGGCTCGCGGCCCTCCGCGATCGATTGCTGGACGGCTTGCGGAGCTGTCTCGATGACCTCTCGGTCAACGGCGCTCTCGACGCCCGGCTCCCGCACAACCTCAACGTCAGCTTCGGCGCGGTGGACGGCGAGGCGTTGCTTATGCGTCTCGATGACATCGCCGTGTCGAGCGGCTCGGCCTGCACGACGGCAACGGCCCAGCCCAGTCATGTCCTGCGGGCTCTCGGAGTGAGCCGCTCTCTCGCTCAGAGTTCCCTGCGCTTCGGTCTCGGCCGCTGGAATACCGAGGAGGAAGTCGATTACGTTGTCGATAAGGTGTCGAGCGTCGTCACACGCCTCCGCGAATTGTCGCCGGCAAGAACGTAACCGCCGGCGGCCTCAGCCTTGCCCGCGCGGGAATGGATATCCTAGCCTGCACTTCTCACCACCTGACAGCCGCAGCACGCGATAATACCGCCATGACTTCGTTGCGCTTGCTTGCCGTGCTCGATGTACGGTCAAGTACACCTGTGCGCGCCAAGCGCCTCGCGCCTCGTCCTGACGGCCCTCTCACGCACTTCGCCTCGCCACTTGGTGAGAAATGCAGGCTAGCGCTTCCGGCTACTTCATGACATCGAAATACCCTGTTTTCGACCGCACTCGCCTGCGCCTGCGGCCACTGGCCGAAAGAGCCCATGACATGGATCTCGGCTACGTGCTCCCGCTCGCCGACGAAACGCCGGCCTTCGAGCACCCCGATCTTCCCGTGATCGCTTCTGCGCTGCATACTGCCCGCGAGGAAAACGCCGCCCGCCTCTGGATGATGGGCGCTCATGTGATCAAGATGGGCGCAACGCGCCACATCATCGACCTTTTACGCAACGGCTGGATCAGCCATCTCGCGGTGAACGGCGCCTGCACCATTCACGACTATGAACTCGCGCGCATCGGCGCGACGACGGAAAGCGTCGCCCGCTACATTCGCAGCGGCGAGTTCGGCTTGTGGGAAGAGACCGGGCTGATCAACGACTGGGCTTGCGAGGCCGCAAGCGCGGGGCTCGGACTCGGCGAATACATCGGCCGCCGGATTCTCGAAAGCGACTACCCGCATCGCGACGTCAGCATTCTGGCCACCGCCTACGAGACTTCGATTCCGGTTTCGGTCCACATCGGAGTCGGCTACGATATCACCCACGAGCACCCCAACTGCAACGGGGCGGCTCTGGGCGAAACGAGCTATCGTGATTTCCTCATGTACACCCATGCGGTCGAGAATCTCGAAGGCGGCGTCATGCTGAGCTTCGGGTCCGCGATCATGGGGCCGGAGGTTTATCTCAAGGCTCTCTCGATGGCCCGCAACGTGGCGCACCAGGCAGGGCGGCGCATCGCTGACTTCACGACCGCCGTCTTCGATCTCATTCCGATCGAGGGCGACTACCACAAGGAACTGCCCAAGACCGACCCGGGTTACTATTTCCGGCCGCACAAGACGATTCTCGTTCGTACCGTCGCCGACGGCGGACGCAGCCACTACATTTGCGGTGACCACCGAGCGACCATTCCCGCTCTCCGCCAAGCCTTGTCGGCAGGCGAATCCTCATGAAAGCGGCGTCGCTGGTCAAAAAGTTCAAAGACATCCGGGTGCTCGTGGCGGGCGACATTTGCCTCGACCGCTGGTGCCGATACGATCCGGGCGAATCGGACCCGTCTCGCGAGACCAGGATTCCGCGGCTGGGAATCGTGCGCAGCGAGGTGACGCCGGGAGCGGGCGGGACAGTGGCGAACAATCTCACCGCTCTCGGCGCGGGCCGTGTCGCCGTGCTGGGCGCGATCGGCCAGGACGGCTTCGGCTTCGAGCTCCAACAAGCCCTCGCGGCGCGCAACATCGATTACCGTCTTCTCGTTGCATCGGCCGAGATCCAGACCTTCACCTACAGCAAGCTGATCAACGCGAACAGCGGCAAAGAGGACAAGCCGCGTGTCGACTTCATCAACAATCGCCCGCTGCCCAGCGTTGTCGAAGACCAGCTCATCGTCAACTTCTACTCGGCTTTTCAGAATTTTGATGTCATCGTCGTTTCCGACCAATCCGAAACCGAGCACGGCGGTGTCGTTTCAGCCACCTTTCGTGAGATCATCGCCGGCGTCGCCGAACGCTGCCCCGACAAAATCGTCCTCGCCGACTCGCGCACTCGCATCGAGCGCTTTCGCAACATCGTGGCCAAAGCGAACCATCAGGAAGCGATTACGGCGTGCAAGAAACTCTTTGGGCGAATCGACTATCCGCGGCTGCGGAAGACGATCGGCGCCACGCCGTTGATCGTCACCCGAGGCGCCAAAGGGTCTCTCCTTTTCGACGACGGACGCCGTCGGACCATCCCGGCGGTTCCGCCCGCCCGGTTTGTCGATGATTGCGGCGCCGGCGACAGCTATACGGCCGGGCTTGTGCTGGCGCTCAAGGCGTCGGGTGACCTAGGGCTGGCCGCCGAGTTTGCGAGTGTCGTTGCCAGCCTGACGATTGAGAAGCCCGGAACCGGCGCCGCGACAGCCCGGGAAGTCGTAGCGCGGGCCGGCGCTCTCGGCAACGGAGCGGCGTGAGCCCGCTGAGGGTCAGCACCCCGTGGCAAAAGTCACGCAGGCGGCGTTACGCGCCTCGCAAAAGCCGTGTTTCGTGTTTCGTGTTTCGTGTCTCGTGTTTCGTGAAAAACGGTGATTCGTGTTTTCTGCGCTTTCCGGCCGAGCTCTCCGGCGGGCGTGACCCTTTGAGCGACGGACTTTGTTGTTCCGATTCGTTCCGTCGGCGGTGCTGACCTTGCTGCCCGCCGTGACCGCTCTTTTTCTTCGCAGCAACCGCCTAAGGCCGTCGGCTTTGTCATTCGCTTTTTCCTTCGCAAGGAGGAGATCACGCGGATCGCCATCCTCCTCACTCCGCGCCGAGCAACCGCAGAAGCCCTCCGCGCTTTTTCCTTCGTACCACGGGGCTTTTTCCACGGGCTGCTACCCTGGAAGTGTACGGCGGCGTTGCCCTTCTTGCCGGCCTGTTGCGGCCCGGCCCACGCGTGTCATGAGCTTCCCCACTGGCTATCGAACGAAACTGCTTGCGGCCTTGCAAACGATCGATGCCGCCAAAGTCGACGAAGCCATCCGCGTTTTTGCCCAGGCGCGCGAAGAAGACCGCCAGATTTTCGTCTTCGGCAACGGGGGCAGCGCCGCTACCGCCAATCACTTCGCTTGCGACGTCGTCAAGGGAGCGAGCTACGGCCGCGAGAAGCGCTTCCGCATCATGGCGCTCAGCGAGCAGGTTCCCACCATGACCGCCTACGCCAACGACGTGGGTTACATCTCCGTTTTCGTGGAGCAGCTCAAGAACTTCGCCCGGCCCCGTGACGTGGCGATGGCCATCAGCGGCAGCGGCAACTCGCCGAACGTCATTCGCGCGATCGAGTACGCCCGCTCTGCCGGCTGCTACACCATCGGCCTCACCGGAATAACCGGCGGAAAACTGCGCCCCCTCGTCGACCTGAGCCTCCACGTCGACGATCATCATATGGGCCGCGTCGAAGATGCCCACATGGTGATCACTCACATGATCTGCTACTACTTCATGGATACGGAAGCGCTTGCTGAAGCCTGAATGGAATCCGGCCGCTGCATCGGGTCCCGGGGCGCGGCCGTCTCACTCGCTCCGAAGTAGAGTTCTTTGCCGGGAGCGCGTAGTTGAAGGCGGGCCGGGTCCGTGGAGAGGCGTGTTTCGGAAGTTGCGTTTTGCCGCTGCTCCATCCGGGGGTCCGTTCGGTGATTGAAAGGTTTCGCTCCAGCGGGCAAGGCGCACGGGCTTAAGCCTGCATTTCTCCCCACCTGAAGGCCGAAGCACGCGATAAAGCCCTTCATAACTTCGTTGCGATTGCTCGCCGTGCTCGATGTACGGGTCAAGTACACCTGCGCGCGCCAAGCGGCTCGCGCCTCGTCCTGACGGCCCTCTCACGCACTTCACCTCCCCATGTGGTGAGAAAGGCAGACTAGGCGGGCTCTTTCGATTCGAGACGGACGGCCCGGTAGCCGCCCTGGGATTTGAAATAGAAGAACAGGGCGCCGAAGATCACTGTGAGGATGATCGGCAACACGCCCACGTACTGGAAGGCGGCGGCCGCTCCGTAATCCTGATACCAACCGCCCATAACCGGCAGGATGAAGGCCACAGCCAGATTGCCGGTGCCGCCCATGATGGCGAGGGTCGCCGCGCCGCCCTTCGGGAACAACTCCGAGGTGACGCCGAGCATCGTCGGCCAGAAGTAGGTCTTGCCGACCCCGAAGACCGTGGCCGCTGCGAAAGCCGTGAACGGCGTGGAGGCCGCACCGAGACCGTAGAGCCCGATCGCGGCAAGGACCGCGGAGCCGGTGAGCAAGCCCATCGGCGAGAAGAGATGCGCCAGCGGTCCTCCGAAGAACCGCAGGACAAACATGATCCCGGCCGTGTAGACCAGAATCAGAATGCCCTGCATGCCGGTGAGGTTCGTAATGAGGGAGCCGACCCACTGGTCCGTGCCGAGCTCGGTGATGGCGGTCATCCACATGCACAGCCAAAGAAGGATGAACAGCGGCCGCAACAACTCGCGGAACATCTCGCGGGCCGATACGCCGGCGGTCACCCGTTCTGTCAACGGAAACTTCTGCCCGAGGGTCAGAACACCGTATAGCGCTCCAGGCAGCAGAATCGTTCCCAGCTTGATTTTCCAACCCAGAGTGGCCGTCGCTGCGGAGACGCTCCCCGAGTCGAGCGCCATCAGCTTGGTGATTCCGAAGGCCAACAGTCCACCGACGATCAAGCCGCCCGGCCACCAGGCGTGAAGCACGTTCATACGATGCGTTTTCTCCTGGGGATAGAGCGTCGCGCACAAGGGATTGATGACACCTTCCACGAGTCCCTGCGAGAGTCCGATCAGCAGCATCGCTCCGAACAGCGTCACGAAGCCGGGGTCCGTATAGTAGGGATCGACCGGGCCGGCCGGGAGCGGCGCGAACAGGACGGCAACGACGGCAACGATGTAACCTCCGCTCGAAAGCAGCAACAGGTTGCGCATGCCGAAGAAATCGACGAGAGAGCCGCCGATCAGGATCGAAATGGTGAAGCCCCAGAACGCCGGGCTGAGAGCCCAACCGACCTGCTCCTTGGTGAGTTGAAAGTCGGCGGCGAGCGCGTCGAGAATATCCGCGCGAATCGAGAAGACCATCGAGGTGGTCACCAGCGCCAGACAACTGGCGAAGAACAGTCGGCCGGGATTCATTCAGTAAAGCCCCTGCATTTGAGAGTCGGGGAAGCGACAAGGACGAGGCGGCTGCTTCCTTGAGCGGCAGCCTCGAAAACTACGGCAGTGTAGCGGTCCCATCCGGCAATGTCAAAAACGGTGGGGTCTCCCTTTGCATGCAAAGAGCCGGGCTGCACGCGCATTGCGCGGAAACAGCCTGAAGGCGGTTGGCTTGGCTCGGGGCTTATCGGCTTCACACTTCGGCCTCCGCGGCGCCTCGGGCGCGTTGATGCATGCCCCTGCTTGTTTGTCGGCATGACGCAGCGCCGGTTTGGCGAACCATAAGATGACGGACTGATTGGGCCCCTGTCGAGCGCCCGCCTGCGAGAATGGAGTGCCTGTGCTAATGCGATGAGATCACACGGCGCATCTTTAGGACGCTATGAGCGCGCGAGCGGCGGAAGGGCACGGCCCGGCGGCGATGTTGCCAGGAAACCGTTCACCAAGGAGCGCGCCAAGTCGCTTGCCTCCGAGGTTTGGGCGCTGGTAAAACCGCGCCGCAGAGCTATGGCCCTCGGCCTCGTTTTGATCGCAATCAGCCGCACGGCAAGCATGGTGCTGCCGGCATCGACGAAGTTTCTGATCGACGATGTCATCGGGCAGGGAAGAGAAGAGCTGCTCATGCCGCTCGTCGTAGCCGTCTTGGGCGCGACAGCGGTGCAGGGCGCTACGGCGTTCTCGCTGACTCAACTGCTTTCGAAAGCAGCGCAGCGTATGATCGCCGACCTGCGGCGCCAGGTCCAGGAGCACGTCGGCCGGCTGCCGGTCGCTTACTACGACATGACCAAGACGGGATCTCTGATCTCCCGCATCATGAGCGATGTCGAGGGTGTTCGAAACCTGGTCGGAACCGGGCTTGTCGAGCTGGTGGGCGGGCTGCTGACGGCTGTGATCGCGCTGGGCGTGCTTTTCTGGATCAGCCCGCTGTTGGCCGGCATGGCGTTGACGATCGTCATCTGTTTCGTGACCGTTTTCTCGTATGCGTTCAAGCATATCCGGCCGATCTTTCGGGAGCGGGGAAGAATTCGCGCTGAAGTGACGGGACGTCTATCGGAATCGCTAAGTGGTATCCGAGTGGTGAAGGGCTATCACGCCGAGGAACGGGAGGCCGCCGTGTTCTCACGAGGTGTTCAGCGGCTGCTCGAGAACATTCTCAAGACCATGACGAGCACTGCGCTCGTCAGTCTCTCGGCGGTGTTGCTGCTCGGCTTGGTGGGCGCGGTCGTTATGTATGTGGGCACCCAGCAAATCTTCGCCGGGACGATGACTCTGGGCAGCTTCGTCACTTTTACGGCCTTCGTGGCGTTCCTGGTTTCGCCGTTGTACCAGATGGTCAACATCGGAACGCAGGTGACCGAAGCGCTCGCCGGACTTGAGCGTACCCGTGAGGTCCTCGACGAGCGCCCCGAAGACAAAGATCCGGCTCGGACCGTGGCCATCGGGAAGATTCGCGGAGAGGTTCGCTTCGACAACGTCTCGTTCGCGTACGAAGAGGGCAAATCCGTTCTCCACGAGATATCGTTCGAGGCCAAACCCGGTACGGTCACGGCCCTGGTCGGCCCCTCGGGTTCCGGCAAGTCAACGCTCATCGGCTTGGTGGCCGCGTTCTACAAACCGTCTTCGGGAGCCATTACCATCGACGGTGCGGACCTCTCGACCACGCGCCTGGCGTCCTATCGCTCACAGCTTGGCGTCGTCTTGCAGGACACGTTCTTGTTTGACGGCACGATCCGCGAAAACATCGCTTTCGCCCGGCCGAACGCGAGCGAGGAAGAGATTATCGCCGCCGGCCGAATCGCCCGTGTTGATGAATTCGCGGAAGTGTTCGAGGACAGGTATGAAACGATTGTCGGTGAGCGCGGCGTCAAGCTTTCCGGCGGCCAGCGGCAGCGGGTGTCGATCGCACGGGCGATCCTGGCCGACCCGCGAATCCTCATCCTCGACGAAGCCACGTCAAGCCTCGATTCCGAATCGGAGGCGATGATTCAAGAGGGGCTGTCGTACCTGATGCGCGGCCGAACGACCTTCGTGATTGCTCACAGGCTGTCGACGATTCGCCGGGCGGATCAGATTCTCGTGATCGACGAAGGTCGCATCGTCGAACGCGGCCGGCACGACGAGTTGCTCGTGCTGGGAGGCCTTTACCACGAGTTGTATATGCGCCAGCACGGGGTCGAGCAGAACCTCTTCCTGGCTCCGGGCGAAGGCGATTCGGATGAGGGCGCGGAACCGGACGAGGACCCCGACCGCAGCGGCCTGCTGGAAGCTCTGCGGCTTCTGCGAGAGTGACTGGGTAACGTATCCCGACGACCAACGGAACGTACCGTTCTACCTGCAGCCCGCGATCGGCGGCTCGATCGACTCATGCGGATTTCGGCCCTGTCGCTAGTACGACGGCAACACCGTCATCACCACTGTGGAGTACCGCTGGCGGCCCTTACCGGTTCGGAGACGGCGCCGTTCTTTGACGCGGCAAAGTTGCTCTTAAATCGTTCGCCGATCAAATCTCACGATATATCGGCCGCACACGATAAAATATGGATACTTTCTGCAGTCGGGCCGTGGCGCAGCCTGGTAGCGCGCTTCCTTGGGGTGGAAGAGGTCCCGAGTTCAAATCTCGGCGGCCCGACCAATCTTGTCAATGGCATAGAGCCGTTGCCTCCGATCGTCATCGGAAAAACCCCACACTTGACAACGATATCGCCGCACGGTTCGCTTGCGGCTTCTGTGCATACATCTCAGATAGAGGCAATCGAAGCTTTGACCACGGTGCGCCTTTTACATTTCCAGTTGAGGAACAACAAGCATGTTGAGTGAGGTCGATTCATCGCCATGGCTCGCACACTATGGTGACTAACGATGCCCAAAATCTAGCGAAGTGTTGCTTCGGTACTCGTTGCTCACATTGCCCAGTGATATCTTCACAGAGACGAGTTGGTTGAATGCCACGCCGTCAGAGGCGGATCTATCGGCCGCGATTGTCGGCGGTGTAGCACGCAGGGATGCCGCGGAGGAAGTCAAACGGCTGAAAGGTTGGCGTCCGTGAAACCGCCGCGGAGGTGAAGTGCATGAAAACACCTTGTAGTTCAAAGTGACCACAAGAACGGTTTACCGACTAAAAACCATGTGGTCGGGCTAATTCATCCCTTCGCCGTTCATGGGGAATTAGGAACCCACGGCACCGACTCACTTCCGGGAGTTCCAGTGCCGGCAGGCGGCTAGATGTGATCTTTCAATAGGTTGTTCACTCGGTCCCGACCGAGGAAACTGAAGGTGTCAAGCAAACGGTTTCCCGGAAGGAGGACCGAGTGAACATCCATCAGAATGCCAAGTTGACCCCGAAGAGTCGAGCCGATGTTGTCCGGCGGATTCTCGACCAGGGCCAGACCCCGAAGGCGGTGGCCAGCGCCTTCGGGGTCTGCGCACGCACGGTGCGCAAGTGGGTAGCCCGCTATCGGGCTGAGGGCGCCGACGGCTTGCTCGACCGCAGCTCGCGTCCGCACCGCTCGCCACGGACGATACCGGCCGCTGTCATCAATCGCATCACCACCTTGCGCCGGCTGCGCTGGACCGGCGCCCAGATCGCCGCCACTGTCGGGGTGGCGCCCGCTACCGTCAGTCGAGTCCTCCGCCGCCAGGGGCTTGCTCGCCTTAGTGCCCTCGACCCGCCGCCGCCCGTCCGGCGTTACGAACACCCGCACCCGGGCGACCTGCTGCACCTTGATATCAAGAAACTCGGCCGCTTTCGCCGCCCCGGTCACCGCGTCACCGGGGACCGGGGCCACTCCAGCCCCGGCGCCGGCTGGGAATACCTTCATGTCTGCGTCGACGACCACTCCCGCCTCGCCTTCTCTCAGCTCTACCCCGACCAAACCGCCGCCTCGGCGACGGCCTTCCTCAGCGCCGCCCTCGACTACTACCACCGCCTCGGCATCCGCGTCCGCCGCGTGCTCACTGACAACGGCGGGTGTTACCGTTCCAGGGCCTTCCATGCACGCTGTGCCCAACGCGGCCTACGCCATCGCTTCACCCGGCCCTTCACCCCCCGTACCAACGGCAAAGCCGAACGCTTCATCCAGACCGCACTCCGCGAGTGGGCCTACGCACACCCCTACCCCACCTCCACCCAGCGTGCCCAACACCTCAGACACTGGCTCCACCGCTACAATTGGCACCGCCCACACGCCAGTCTCAAGGCCAACCCGCCCATCAGTCGAATCGGTCTGACCGGGGACAACCTGTTGAGGTTCCACAGCTAGAAACCAATATTGAAGCTCGCCGGATTGACACCCAAGGCTTTCGTGTGGCTTTCTTGAACCATGACACGCTCATTGCTGCTCACGATCGACGGCGTCATCAACCTCTGCCTTGGCGTGCTCCTTGTTGTGTTTCCTTCGACGATCGCCACTGCCCTCGAAATATCTAGGCCTGCCTCCACCTTCTATCCGAACATTCTTGGGGCAGTACTCCTCGGCATCGGAATCGCCCTCTGTATGGAGCGGGGAACGCACGTATTGCCGCGGGGTCTTGGGCTCCACGGGGCGATCGCGATCAACCTCTGCGCTGCATTCGTCCTAGCCGCGTGGTTACTCCTCGGCAATCTCGGACTCTCGCTAAGAGGTCTCGTCACCCTGTGGAGCGTTGTTGGGATTCTTGTGACGGTCAGCTTCGCTGAGCTGGCTTGCGTGAGGGGTAGCCACACCAGTCAGCCTTAGGAAACGAACCATCACCTTGCCGGACCGGTGCTGCTTTCAACAAGTTCGAGGAATCGACGTCGAAGCGGTAGCAACGCGCGCAGTCTGATTAAAATCCGCACAAGCTGGAATCGGGGGCCTAGATCATAGGGAGAGTCTCATGAAACGGCGACAGTTATTTAGGGAATGGGCGCTTCGGCGCTTGGATTTGCGTCGGGGCAAGGTGCATTCACCCCAGTGGCTCACGCAGCGGAAGACTCGGGTATTGACGTTCAGGCGCTCGACGGAGATCTGCAGTCCGCTTGGCGCGGCGGACGGCGGTGTGTCGTCAGTACAGGCAGCCATCGAGCCCAGACCGCCCACGCCTGCTTTCAAGAAATCTCGGCGCTTCATCGCCCCATCGGTTCCTCTCACTGAAAAGTGACGCAAAATAGGCTAGCCCCACGGTGGCGCTAGATGCCAGTCAACGCGCCAGCGGCTGCCCCGAGGGGTCGACGGATTGGTCAACTTCGACCTTGTCGGCCCCAGCAAGCTGGATCAGGTTGGGCAGATCGTACGTTTTCAACGCTCCGTGGACTACGTTGACAAGCTGGTTCCGGTTTTCATCCGCACCGACCAACTCCGTCCAGGAGCGGATCATTCCTCTCAGTAACACTGATTCGAACCGGGACGGCTCGAAGGCCGCGGCGTGCAGCGCCGGAATGGCGGCCTCGCCAATCCCCACAAGCTGAATACTTCCCTCGTTCTCCGTTATCCGGCCGGCAAGATAACTCGACCAGCGAAGTACCTCTTCCGTGCGCATTGCGACGAACGATTTGCCGAGCAGGTAGGCGAGATAGATCTCTTGCGAATCCTGTCCGAAGCGACCCCGGCCGTAATCGCGCTTCTGATGACCGGTCTCTGTTTCACCGATCCCGCTCAGCTCAGCGGCCAAGACCACGTGTCCTTCCCGGACAAGCCATTCGATCGGCCCCTTCGCTCCGGCGTCGGATTTCATGCTTTCCCCATGCAGGTACAGAACCGATTTCCCACTCCGGCGTTCCGGAACAAACAACAGTCCCGGCAAAGAGAGCGCCTCATCGGAGCCGAGCAGAACGAGTTTGTCGATCCGGTAACCGTCGCGCTGGACGGTACCTCGATTCTCGACATGCGGCGAGGGTAGTTCCGATGAATCGCGGGCTCCGAGAGCACTGCGCACGGCTTCTCGCCATTCATTGGCAGATGCTTTGCTCCAACGCCGCTGTCTTTCTGTGGCGAGTCGCGAGGCGATGTCGGCGTTCAGATCGAACACTGACTTCTCCCCCTTCATGAGCATTACTTGACCCTCTGGGGAAACCAGAAGCTCCTCGTTGGGCCACATTCCCTCTCGGAACTGCTCTCGCAAAACCTGATCCGTGAGCGGATCGGGAAGGCGGTTCACCTCGGGGATGACATCGTCCTCGCCAAGGAGCCAGCGCCGCATCCACCGCGTAGCGGCCGTGCGGTGCTGAATGTAGTATCCGTGGGGAGCGTCCGCCTCGACCAGATCGACCCGCTCGGGGTAGTTGAGACGCGTGTAGAAGCGCTTCGATTGACGAAAAAGATCCCATGTCCCCGCGATGTCGAACGTCGCATCCCTCGTCGCGGCGAGAATCAACGTCGGCACGGGGGCACGCATCATCACGTAGTCAGGCTCGTCCAGGCCGAAAGCGATCTGGCCGAAGATGTTCTGCTCGCCGTCTTGTGCTCCCTTCGTGTCAATGAGTCGGCGAAACGTCGTCAAGAAACAGCCGGGCGCGGCCGCGCCGATCCGATCGTCGAGAGCCATCAGATACGAGGTTAGAGTTCCGCCCCCGGAGTTTCCCGTACAGCCGATGCGGGTTGCGTCGATTTCATCGCGGCTTTGCAAGTAATCGATCGCCCGCATGCCATCCCAGATGCGGTACTGAGCAACGTTCGAACCCACCAGAATGCTGCCGATTCCCATCATGGTGTGCTCGACCGTCGGCAAGAAGCGTACCTTTGGGTGCGGCACGGGGTATCGGAGTGCGCTTGGAAAATGCGTATGGTTGCTTGCTGCGAGCGATTGGTAACGCTCCCCTTGTCCGATCGGGTCGTAGCAAAGGGCCGCCATGCCGTTGCGAGCCATGAGGATTCCTGCACGCTGGTACCATCCGGCAGCCTTGCCGTTGTGGCTGTGGCCACACGGGAGGAGCACGCCGGGGACTCTCTGCGTGGCGCCGCCCGGCAGGTAGAGTAATGCGGTGACGTGGTGTCCGGGGCGGCTTTCGAACATCACCTTTTCGATGCGAAACCCTTCACCGCTGAGATGTCCAAGGGTCTTCGCGTTGAGCGGTGTGCGCTTCGGGAAGCCCCCTAATTGGCGAACCATGAACTCGCGCCGTTCACGCTGCCAGGCATGGGCGGCCGCTTGGCTCTTGATCTTTTCGAACGCTGCGCGGCGATCTTCGAGCCGCCGGTAGAACTGCTGTTTGAGATGCTGTTCGAGCTGTTGGTCCGGCCTTACCCCCTTGCTGTCCGTTGACAGAACAGTGAGGTCTTCGGCGGAGGCCAGTGGGGACCAAACCATCAAGATGAGAGCCAACCTCGCGAATTTCGTCATGCTCAGTCCTTATCGCGGCTCAATGCGTCGCCGTACTTCATGCACCTTCCGGCAAGGCAGCCTGCCGGCCCGTGTGTAGCCGTTCACTCCATTGCTTCACGAGTTCCGGATGCTCCCCGGCCTTACTGCGCCGCTCCCGTCTGCGGCACATCCTGCACGCACCGGAACCCCAAGTTCGGCGTTCGTTGATTTGTCCGCACCCAGTTCCGAAAGAAAACAGTCACCCGCTGCGGTCCATCCGCCCAGGAGCCGCCCCGGATGATCTTGTACATCCCTTCCTCGGGTCCCTGGGGATTGCCCTTCGGACTCCGCTCGTAATACGTCCTATCGAACCAGTCCGAACACCACTCGGAAACACTCCCCGCCATGTCATACAGACCGAACGGATTGGGTGGGTGACTTCCGACCGGCCCAGGCCCCAAAGGTGTATTGAAAAGCGTCCGTTGGCGGTCGGGCTTGTCGTCACCCCATGGGTAGCGCTTGCCTTCTTCTCCGCCGCGCGCTGCCCGCTCCCATTCCGCTTCGGTTGGAAGGCGTTTGCCTTGCCAAGCGCAGTAGGTATCGGCGTCTTGCCAATCGACATTGTGAACAGGATGGTCTTCCTTGCCTTCCGGCGCCACCCCATCCACCCAGTGATAGGGTGTCCGATGACCCGTCGCTTTCACGAACTCCGCGTACTGAGCCTGTGTCACCTCGCGCGCGTCCATGAAATACGCACCCAACCGCACGACGTGCGCCGGACGATCATCGCGCAACACAAGAGGCCGCATCCCTCGCTTGTCATCAGCGGTCTCGAACATCCGTCCCATCGTGAACTCACCCGCCGGTATCAGCACCATGCCTGCGGGAGCGTCCTGCGAACCCACTTCGTCCGCAAACGCACCGGATACGATCACCAACAGCAGCAGGGCCGTGCGCGGCAACATCGGATCGTTCGGTCCTACACGAAGAGCTCTGCGATCTCGTCGTCGATACAAGGCTCTGTCGCGCCGAGGGGGTCTACGTAACGGTAGACGCGCTTGGAAGGCGTATTGCTGATCTCTTTTCTCCAGTCGATGCCGAGGGCCGAGTACACGGAGGCGTAGATGTTCTCCGTCTTCGGTTGCATGCCGTATTTCCAACCGGTCTCAGTGGCGTTTTCGCCTTCGGCGTCCGTGCGCCCGATGATCCGTCCGCCCTTTACGCCGCCGCCCGCGAACAGGCCGATGTAGCACTTGTTGTAGTGATGACGCCCGGCCACGCCGTTGAGCGGCCCCGGCACGCGCCCAAACTCGGTCGGCACGACGACCATCGTGTCATCGAACAGCGTTTTCTCGGGATCATGTGGGGAAGGAGTTTTCCCGAGATCGCGCAGCAGGTTGGCTACCGCTCTGTCGAGAGACGTGCAGTGTTTGTAGTGATTGTTCTTCTTCGAGTGGTCGAAGATGTTTTTGTGGTGATCCCACCCCGGATGCTTTACGTGAACGTATCGCGTGCCCGCGTCCGCCTGGATCAGATTCCGCGCCAGCAGACAACCGAGCCCGACCGCATTCTCGCCATAGCGCTTGCGATCTTCATCTTTGAGTTCGAGCGCCCTCGGCCAACGCCCGTCTCCCAGGATCCGGTAGGCGTCCTGCTGGAATGTGCTGAAGGCAGTCAGATCGCGCCCACGGCTTCGGTTGTCTTTGGCGACGACCTTCTCCAATTCGCTGAGCAACCGAAATCGTTCCTGGAGCAGATCAAGAGCTTCGCCCTGAGCCGCCACGCTTCCGACACCAGCCTGCGCATTGATATCCAGTCCGGAAAAGCTTGGATGCAGGAATCCACTCGGCAGTGCCGCCGAACCGAGGTTGCAAGTCACGAACGTCGGAAACGTATCCGTCTCACGCCGTTGAGGCTCGATCTCGTAAGCCACCACGGAACCCACAGGCGGAATCTCGGAAACCTGCGCCGGGTTCAAAGGACGTCCGGCCCGTGTGTAGTACTCACCGCGGAAGTGAACCACCTCGTGGCTCCAAAGCGAGCGCACGACCGCCACCTTGTCCATCTCCGATGACAACTCGGGGAATAAGCAGTGCGAGAGATACAGGTCGTTCCGAATCGGCCGCACGTCGAAATCGGATTGCGTGCCGGCGTTCTCCTTGAAGTCGAAAGTGTCGGTGTGGCTGATCGCTCCCGCCGCCTCGACCACGATGCAGTTCCGCGCTGTCCCCCGCGGATTCGACTGGCCCGCCGCACGCACCCGCGGAGGCCACAAGCCCTGCTCCACGAACCCGCTCAGCAGGCTCAGCGTTCCCAACTTCAGCACGTCCCGGCGGACAGGAAGAGTATCCCGAACGGTCTTGATCATGTGATCCTCCCTCGTGCTAGTAGTTGAACAGGAATTCCGGTTTGTTCAGCAATGCCCACTGCAAGTTCTCCATCCCTTGCTTGCGGTCCGCGTGAAGAGCGCTCAGCGCGATATCCATCTCCGCCGGCAACGGGCGCCGCGACAGCGTCGCCAGATAGATCTTCTCCACCAAGCCGCGGTCGTGAACCCGTTCCCGTTCCTCCGCACTCGGCTCGCGCCCGGCCGCCGTACGGAAACTCTGCTCGATCACGATACGGTCATCTTCGAGGCGTCCGAGTAGTTGATCCACCCGGCTGTTGCCTTCCGCCTTCACGCGATCGAGAACAACCTGCGAATTCATCATCAGCATCGCCTGCAGCGACGACCTCGGCGTCTTCGCCGGCAGAGCGTCGCGGCTCTGCTGCCCGAACGTCCGCAGAAACTCCGATACCTCGCGATTCACGTGCGACGGATCCAGCAACGCCATCGCCGTGGCGACATCATCCACTCCGCTCTTATAGGACCCCGGCCGCGCCGGCGCCGTGACAATCGAATCGTGCAGTTCCGCCGCGCTCAGCATGCGCACGAACTTCCGCGGATAGTAGTTCGCGTATGCCGGTTTCCATTCTCCGTCGAACTTCGAAGAGAGACGGTAGGCGTTCGACTTCATAATCGTCCGCACCAGATGCTTGAAGCTGTAATCGTGCTTCTGAAAGTCGCGCGCCATCGCATCCAGCAGTTGCGGGTGCGATGGCTGCATCGACCAGCCCTCGGGCAGCTCCTGGTCCGGGTAGTACCGTGCCAAGTCGAAATCGTTCACTGGCTCGACAATGCCGAACCCCATCAACTCTGCCCAGATGCGATTCGTTATGGCTCGAGAAAACTGGATATGCCCCGTCAGCAGCCGCGCCAGCTCATCCCGGGGCATGGCTTCCGGCTGTGCCGCCTCGCCCGTCAGGATGAATCGCGGCTCGTTCGACCCGCCCGTCCGCGGGACGCGAACGATACTTTCGCCTGTGGTCGGATACCCGGGCTCGACATCATCCACCGTGTATTCGGTATTCGCCTGGAAGCCGTCCTCCCAGTTCATCACCATCCGCGTCCTTCCGAAGAAAGACGCTTGCTGAAAAAACTCCTCGCGCGTTTTGCGTGAGAAGAACACATTGACTTTCTCGAGATGCCCCGCTCCGTCGTGGCAAGAGATGCATCCCGGATTTACGCCCAGCAGAACCTTGCTGTAAGTGATCGTGAATTCATCGATCGAGTCCGCGCGGTTCACCAGATCGAGCGCGTCCGGCTCGTCCGGATCGTCTTTGGCCTTGACGAAATCGCGCGCGAAATACAGCGCGCCCGGTGACGAATGGCTGCTCTTTCCACCCTGGGTCAACAAGTCCGTGACCACATCGGCGTACGAGCGGTCGAGACGCAGCCATTCCACGATCCAATAGTGAAAAAGGTTCTTGCCGAACCCCATGCGGTTGCCCGCCCGGAACAGGTCCTCGAAGTAGTAGGACCAGCGTTCGACGAACTCCTCGCTATCGACCAGCCGGTCCACCAGCTTGTCGCGCTTCTCGGGGTCGGTATCGTCGAGAAAGGCCAGCAACTCATCGACTGGCGGGATGCGACCCGTCGCGTCCAGATAAGCACGACGCGCAAACTCACGATCCGACGCCGGCCCGGCATGAGGGATGCCGTCGCGCTCAATCCGGCCGAAGATATGCTCGTCGATGAAGTTTCTTCGCGCGACCGGCGTCTTCACAGCCGCGCCACTTGGTCGTACCCCCGCCGCCTGCTGCGTCAGTTCCTGGGCAACCTCCGAAGCCGGCGCTCTCTGCGGAACCTGATGCGCTCGCTCCATGCGCTCGCGTGCCTGGGGAGACGACTGCTGCGCGCTCGTCATTCCACAGGCGAGCAAGAGACAGGCGATCGCTCGAAGCGTGTCGATCATTTGCCGTGGACCTTATTATCCATCATCTCCATGACGGCGTCGAATCCTCTGCATGCGCTTTTCGTTTACTTCCTTGACGTAAAGACGACCCGCCACGTCTACCGCCATCAGTTGAGGCGGTTGCCGGCGCCGGCGCCGCCCCCGCCCCCGCAATTGTCAGTACTGCTCGTTGCCGCTATGGTGGGTTCTGATCGCGATGCCCATCCTGCGTACTGTACTGATCGCCGGCGCGCTCGGAGTCACTCTCCTGCTTCAGGCTCAACCGGGGCTCGTTTCGCCCAGGTTCGTTGATGTGGCCGCGTCGGCCGGCGTCTCTTTCGAGCATCGTTCCGGACGAACATCGCAGAAGTTTCTGATCGAAACGATGGGCTCGGGGGTCGCTCTCTTCGACTACGACGGCGACGGACTGCTCGATATCTATCTCGTAAACGGAGCCGCGCTCGAAGCCCCCATGCCTGCCGGGGCGGAGCCCGACAAGCCCGACCCGGCCTACTGGAACCGGCTCTACCGCAACCTTGGCGACTGGCGCTTCAAGGACGTCACCGAAGCCGCCGGTGCAGCGGGCCGGGGCTACGGCATGGGTGCGGCTGTCGGAGACTACGACAACGACGGTGACCCCGACCTCTACGTCACGAACTTCGGCCGCAACATCCTGCTACAAAACGACGGCGCGGGCTCGTTCACAGACGTGACCGCGGACGCCGGGGTCGGGGGAAGGGGGTGGTCGTCGGGCGCCGCCTTCGTCGACTATGACCGCGACGGCCGCCTCGATCTCTTCATGGCTCGCTACCTGGACTGGGACTTTTCCAAGAACATTCCGTGCGGCAACGGCCTGCCCGATCGGCGCTCCTACTGCCATCCGCGAAGCTTCGCGCCCATCGAACATCTGCTGTTCCGAAACATCGGCCAAGGAAAGTTTGAGGATGTCTCTCATACCACCGGCATCAGTGCTTACCCCGGCAAGGGTCTCGGCGTGGCTCTCGGAGACTACGACAGAGACGGCTGGGTCGACATCTTCGTTGCAAACGATGCTTACCCGCAACAGCTCTTCCGCAACTTCGACGGCAAGCGCTTTGAGGAGGTCGGTGTGGCCGCCGGGGTTGCCTATGACGCCGACGGCCGCGACTTCGCGGGAATGGGTGTCGCCATCGCCGACTATGACAACGACGGACAGACTGACATCTTCGTCAATGCCCTCGCACGCCAGAGCTACTGGCTGTTTCGCAACCGCGGCGGAGAGTTCCGCAGCGCATCGAGATCAAGCGGGCTCGGTCCACTGACCGACCTGCACTCGGGCTGGGGAGCGGGCCTCGTCGACTTCGACAACGATGGTTGGCGGGACCTGTTCGTTGCTCAAGGTCACGTTATGGATGACATCGAGTGGTCCGATCCCGCGCTCGCTTACCGCGAGCCGTTCTTGCTGCTGAAAAACGTGTTCGGGCGGTTCTTCGATATATCGAAGAACGCCGGCTCTGCGTTCCGCAAAGCGACCACGGGCCGCGGCGCCGCGTTTGGCGACCTCGACAACGATGGACGAATGGACATCGTCGTCAACGCCAACAACGAGCGGGCGATGGTGTTGAAGAATGTTACGGAGTCCTCGAACCATTGGCTCAGCGTTCAGTTGATCGCGGCGCAAGGCAGTAACGAAGGCCGAGGAGCGCGTATCCGTATCGAAACCGGGTCGGGCCGCGTGCAGGAGTCGTTTGTGGGGTCAGGGGGCAGCTATCTTTCCGCGAGCGATATCCTTGTCCACTTCGGCCTTGGGGAAGAGACTTCTATCCGCGAACTTGAGGTCATCTGGCCCCATGGCTCGGTTCAAACCCTGACAGATATCGAATGCGATCGCACAATCGAAGTCCGGGAATCCAGATCTCCAAGCAGGCCGGCTCGTTAGAAACCGCCATAGAGACGCCGGCTACGGCATCACTGCGAGGTGCTTTTCAAAAAAGTTTGCATGTGTTTGCGGCCGTCAGCACCTGCTTGAAACCCCTGCTTGTCACCGCGTAAGTCCTGCTCCTCGGAATGCCGCAAGCGTTCTAAATTTTCTCTGTCTTTCCGGCGACGGAAGGGTCCTTGCGACGCGGCTTTCCGTATTCGTGACGCCACGCCTTGAACGTGGCCTTGCCGTATTCGCCGAGGTCGAGAGCGCCGGCGATCTCGTCGCCCTGCAGCTCTCCGTCGAACTGATAACCGCTGCGCTCGGAGTCGTAGGTCAATTGACTGCGGAAGCGGACGTGATTGCCGCTGATGGAGCCGGATAGCTCGCCTTGTCCGCGTTGCCCGATGTGCGTTCCACCCAGATGAGAGCCGCTGGCCTCGAAGTGCAGGCTATGACGGGCTGAGCTGCGGACAAAGCTGATCTCCACGTCCCAACGGCCTGAGACATCCGCTGCCGGAAGGATTTGGCGTTCCGGTTTCGGCTTGGGCGCGCTGCGGAAAACTTCCGCGAGGCGGTCGGCCACCACATCGATCTGATCCTCGCGGCAATTGCCGACCCGAATGGCGAACCTATGGCCCTCGCCCCCTGCGTGCGTCTGAACACGCGGCTCGCTGCCCATCAGGACATCGTGGACCTCGCCCGCGGTGTAGCCGATGCGCTCGGGGTCCCAGGCGATCTCGAGAACGGGATGCGGATTCTTGCCCGGCGGCGGGTTGTGCTTCGTCCGCACGCCCGGAACCTGCTTGAGCTTGGCGTCGATCCGCCTGATCCAGCCGTTCCACTTGTCGAGTTCGTTCTCGATGTTGCGCCGGCTCAAGGTGTACTCGGCGGCGGCCAGTGCGCCCATGATCTCTTCCTTGCCGACTTTCATCATGCGGCCGAATGAATGATGAGGCGCACTGTTCACCCAAGCGGCGTGGATGAGGTCTTTGCGGCCAATCAAGAAGCCGCTGCACTGTGGGCCGGCGCAGATCTTGCCGCCCGAATAGGCGACGAGGTCGGCGCCGCGGGCCAGGTAGGGGTCCGGTGACTGCGGCCACTCCGGCGAAGCGTCGACGAGCACGGGTGCTCCGTACTTGCGTCCGGCTTCGATGAACTCCTCGAGGCGGATCGGCCCCCGCGATTCCGCGTTGCCGAGCACGGCAATCATCGCGGTGTTGTGGCTTAGTGCGCGCTGAAAGTCCTCGCGGGTGTCGACGGTGATCATCTTCACGCCGAGAGCACGAATCGCATGGTCATACGTATTGCGCGACTCGCGGGGCGAGATGACTTGCGTGCGGAGCCCCGTCAGATCAGGCAACTGCTGAATCCGCTCGGGATCGCCCCCGGCCAGGCAAGCTGAGGTGGCATGCGTCAATGCCCCTGCCGCTCCGGACGTGACGATGGCCGCCTCGCATTGGAAGATCTCTGCGAGGCGCTTGCCGACGCCTTCCATCAGCTCGTCCAAGTTGACGGAAAAGTGGGATGCTTCCTCCATCGCTTGCTTCACGTTGGGCAACGTCAGCAGGCCGCCGTTGATCGTGACGGCCGCCGTCAGATTGATGAAGGGTTTGACGCCGACCCGCGTGTAGACACTCGGCGACGCAGGCATCGTGGCGGCGGCCGTCGAGGCCGCCCCGGCCAGCAAACCCGAAGCGGCGAGGCCTCCTCCCCGGAACATGTCCCGGCGGCTCAGGCGGGCACGGTTTTTGATTGGCGTTGTTTTCGGCATGGTGAATGGTCCGTGATGACGGGGGGCAGGTCGGTGATGATTCGTGTCCGGTGAGGCTAGCCGCGTTGCCGTCTGTTTTTCCGCGCCATTTGAATGGCACGTCCAAGCAGCGGAAGCACAGCCATCGCGAAGGCCAGTGCGATAAAGGCGATTTCAGCGAGATTCATCAGCGGCCCGAGTTGCGGAACAGCTTCAAAACCAATGCTAGCGAATCGAATAAAAAGTCGGGAAGACCGACGAGGTCAACCTGCTACAGCTTATCGACGATGAGGAAAAAGTACAACAGCGGTAGATAGAAGACCGAAGCTTGCAGCAGGCGGCGGGCCTGTGGCCGGGTCTTTTCCCGAGCCATCAGAATCCCGAAGTAGAGATAGATGATGCCTGCCGCGAGCGCACCAGCGGCGTACAGCAAGCCGGCCATGCCCAACAGCGTCGGCGCGAGGCTCACCGGGATCAAAGCGAGGGTGTAGCAGACAACTTGGCGGCCGGTCGAGATGCCGTCCGGCTCGACGACCGGAAGCATCTGGATGCCCGCTCGTTGGTAGTCTTCACGGTACATCCACGCAATGGCGTAGAAGTGCGGGAACTGCCACAGGAAGAGCATCGCGAACAGCACCCAGCCCTCGATACCGATGCTCGCGCGAGCAGCGGCCCAGCCGATCAATGGCGGCATCGCGCCGGGGAAAGCGCCGACGAACGTCGCAGCGGGCGTGCGGCTCTTCAACGGCGTGTAGAGCCCCAGATAACAAGCCAGCGTCAGAAATCCGAGAACGGCGGCAAGCACATTCACAGCCGCCCACAGGTAGATCGTGCCGGCGACGGCCAGGCAAATGCCGAAAACCAGCGCCGGACCGGGCCGCAAACGGCCCGCAGGCAGCGGACGATTCTCGGTGCGCCGCATTTTGGCGTCGGCCTCGCGCTCCCACCACTGGTTGAGAGCGCCCGTGCCCGCGGCCAGCAAGGCGGTCCCGATTGTTGTGTGGACCAACAGAATCAGCGGCCACGAGCCGGAGGTCCCCATATAGAAGCCGACGGCCGTCGACATCAGAATCAGCCAGACAACGCTCGGTTTGGTGAGTTCCCAATAGTCGAGCAGCACCGCATGTGCGCCGGCGAGCACAGCGGGGGCAGTTGAGGAGTCCGGTCTCATGTGGTTACGGGCACTCCCTCGGGCTCGAATGAAGACGAGGCTTGACGGCCGAATCGATGATGGACTTGAAACGTCAACACTACGCCGAGGGCCAGGATGAGCGCTCCGAGCGCTACATGTCCGACCGTGATCACGACCATCGGCCAGAGCGGCTGTACGGCATGGCGGGTGACTTCGCGAATCCAATATGCACCGGCTCCGAGGAGCAGTTGCAGCATCACCAGTCCGTTCAAAGCCAGCGCCCAGAAAAAAATCCCCGCGTCACCGGAGTACTCGCGAGCCACACGCGCCAGCACCCAAAAGACCATCGCCGCGACCGCCGCGGCGCCGACGAGATGAAAAATGATACCAAGTCCCTTGTGCCGCAACGCGGCTCCCAATAAAAGCTGCCCGAAGGTCACGAAGTTCGTCGTGACGCAAAGCACCGGCAACGACGGCCGGCAGGGCGACCTTGGCGCGGCGAGTCGCCGGCCCTGCTCGCGCCAACTCCGCGACGTGACTAACGCCAGCACCACGGTGATCGAGAAGAACAACTGGGCCAGGCAAGCGTGGCTCACCGACACCGCGGTGGGTAACAGGAACAACACCGTGAGTCCACCAAGCAAGCCTTGCGCGATCACAGCGGCCAGCGCGGCCCAGCCGAGATGACGCACCCAACGCCGCTGGTCCGCCCACCAAGTCCACACGGCCAAGATCATCGTCAGAAAGCCGACAAAAGCGGCGATCATGCGGTGGCCGTGCTCGTAAAAAACGCCGCCGATCATTTCGGGCATGAGCCGGCCGTAGGACAGGGGCCAGTCCGGCACGGAAAGACCGGCGTCGCGGCTGGTCACCAGGGCCCCCGCGACGATCAACAGAAACGTTGCGCCGGCCGTGAAGACCGCGAAGCGATGCAGTCCGCGTGCCGCCGGGTACTCCCGGTTAGCTTGCGGAATAGCTGAACTCAATGTCTTTGGACTCGGCGTCACCCAGAGTCACGCTCATTTCCTGGGAGCCGAACCTCTCGTGAACGGCTTCGACGGTATAGCTGCCGGCCGGCAGGCCCTTGATCTCGAAGCTACCGTCGGCTCCCGAGACCGCGAAGAACGGGTGGTTCACCACGCTGATGTAAGAGCGCATCCAGGGATGGATATTGCACTTCACCGCGATCATGATTTCCTGGCGTGGGAACTTGTACTCGATATCGGGTCCTTGCGAGGGCTGGGACCTGTTCCACTCGCGGTTCGTCTTCGGCAGCGGATGCACGTTGTGTGTCGTCGGGTCGCTGTTGGAGATCTTCACCATCTGCCCGGCCTGCACCGCCAGAACGTGCGGGCGATAGATGCAACCCTTCTGGTCGAGCATGGCCGGTGTCGATGAAACGGCGAACTTGCCTTCAAGGCCGCTTTTGACCCAGACAAAAACGTTCTGCAGCATTCCGTCGGCCGCCACAACGACTTCCGCCGGAGGCGCCGCCTCATGCAGCCCCCTGCAATCCGGTTCCGCACTCATATTGATGGCGGGCATCTTGGGCGCATCACCCTCCAGCTTGACCTTGCCGGTAATCGTGGCGGCTTTCGCCGGATCGACGGTTACGACGGCTTCCTCCATCTCGGGGGCATCTGCTACTTCGCCGGCGTCTTCCCCGCCGCCGCAGGCAAGCGCGAAGACCAACAGTCCGACCACCATCCAGCCGGGAACCGATTTTGAAAATCTCATGTGAACACCTTCCTTGTCTGAATGCTGCAATTACGCTTAAACGTGGCGGGGGCAGGCAATACCGGATGAGTTCCTCATTGTACTCCCGCCTCTGTCAGCCGACTCAACTCCGCCGGCGCGAGTTGGAACATATATCGAACGAGCAGATCGGCATGATCTTTCTCATAGCCCTCGAACGCCGCCGGCAGAGGTCCTGCAAAGACCCAGCGATCCTCCTCTTTGCGAAACAGTTCGGAAGGCATCGCGGTGCCGGGCGCGATCTTGGCTGGCTCCAACATCCAGCGATAGGTCCAGTCCGGTTTGAGACGGGTGCTCGCGGTCAAGAAGTTCGGCGCGGTGGCATCGCGGTCATGAGATGGGTTGCCCGTCATATGGCACCTCAAGCACGGGGCGCCGCGGCTTTGGAAGAGCCGTCGCGCTAACGAGGTCTCCCGCGACGTCAAAGGCTCGAGGTCAGGATCAACATGGGTCATCGATTGCGACGACCGCGCCATGAAGAAACGGGAGAGCTTCATCACCTGCCGTTCCGAAAAGTGGAACGTAGGCATGCGCGCTTCCAGGTAGGTGCGAATGCCGTTGCGGTGGATGTCGGTCTCGTGGAGCGCCGGATTGTCGAGGAAGCGGATCAACCAATCCGGCTGCACCCGCGCGCCTTGCGTATAAAGCTGCGGAGGCAACTGCTCCTGCCAATCAGGATCTTCGTAGAGCGGGACACCCATCAGAGCGCTTTGTCCGCCGAAGGAAATCTGGTGGCATCCCACGCAGTTATAGCGCCGCACGATCCACCAGCCCTCTTGGATGTAGCGGCGATCGTCTTCCGGTTCATAGCGGTAGTGCGCCGGCAGATTGGTGTCTACGGCTCCCAGCAGGAAGGTCGTCAAGGCGGTGATTTCGTCGTCGCTGAGATGGAAGTTCGGCATCCGCAACTTCTCGAGGTGAACACGCATCTTGCCCTGGTCGTAGATGGCCGGATCCTTGAGTTTCCTTTCGAAGAAGCCCTTGTGGTTGTACCAGCCCTCCATCTCGGCCTCGTGCGTCAGAAGAGCGAAGTCAAGCCGCTCGACGGGCTTGCTGCCCTCAAGGGTGAGTTCAGTGCCGATGCGGCCTTCCTGTTCGAGCCCGCGAATCTCATGACATCCGGCGCAACCGTAATGACGGATCAATGCCATACCTTCTTCGGCCATCGCGGGGTCGTCCATGTAGTCCGCCGGATCGTAGGTTGCGTCGGTCTTCCTGGTCATCAGGTAGCTGGCGACGTCGCGCACTTCATCGATGCTCAGCCGCAGGCTGGGCATGATCGGAATGGGGTGGGGCGCATCCGCGTCGGATTCCGGATCAGGCGTCACCTCGCTCGGATCGTTGATCCATCGAACCAGGAAATCGTAGTTCGTTTTCTCACCGACCCGCGTCAGATTAGCCGCGAAGTTGCCGCCCTCTCTTGCGTCTCCTTCGCCCATCGAATGACAACCCAGACAGCCTCGGGTGCCGAACAGCTCTTTGCCGCGCTCAGGGTCTCCCGGCGGATGTGCGGCCAACTCACCCGCGATCCCGTTCTGCCAAAGGTACGCCGAGATTTTTTGGACTTCGTCCTCCAGCAATCGGAACTCGGGCATCTTCGTGCCGGGGCGAAACTCGTGCGGATTGGTCAGCCAAACCGGAATCCACTCTTTGCGAAGCTTTACCTTGATCTCCTTGAGGTTCGGACCGAACTTGCGTGTTTCAAGAATGAGCGACTTCTCTTCCACCTTCAGGGCATCGTACTCGGCGTCGAGCTTGGCGTTGCGCAGGCTCAGCAACTCGGCCCTCGCGTACAGAGCATCAGCCTCATCCATGTCCTCCACGACATCACCGGCCGCAATGCTCTCGCGTTGTTCTTTGAGGTTCGCGTTGCGCCGGTCGTCAATGATTTTCGTTTGTTGCCGGACGGCGGCGAGCTCGTCCGATTCACGGTCGAACCCTTCGAAGCGGTGACATCCCCAGCAGCCCTTGTTCAGGAACAGCGTCCGCCCCTTGTTGAGTACATCAGCCTGCTCGGTGATGACTTCCTTCGCGTGACACTGGTGACAACCCGCCTGGATGTTTTCCTTGTGCCATAGGGGCCAAAGCCAGAACTTATGTCTGCCGTGGCCTTTGACGACCGAGCTTGTCGCCCGGCCGTTGCCGTTGTGGCAGGTCGAGCAGCCGAATTGCTCGGGCTCGTGGATCCGGAGCAGGTCGAGCGACGGATGGCTCACGAATTCCGCCCGCCCGCCGACGTCTTCGGCATTGATGGTGACGGGCTCCCGAGTTCCCAGGTGGCAAGATTCGCAGCGGTCAACCCAGTCAATATCGTTCAGGTGGACCTGCTTGATCTCAACGTTGAAGTTCTCCATTCTGTTGACCAGGCCATCGACTTGCTGCGCGGTCAGGCCGGCAAGGCGGTCGACGAGCAGAGCGTCGCGCTCAGCCCCGATTTCACTCGCCGGTTCCAGCACCTCCGCTCTCTCGGCCTGCAAGGCTACCCGCCGTTCTTGCAGTCGCAGAAATTCGGCCTGCAGTGCTTCGAACTTCATCTCTACCATCTCGACTTCGCCCGAGCCGTCTTCACTGGCGAGCTCGACCTCGAGGACGCGGGCCTTGATCCCGTCAATGTCCTTCTGCAGGCTCTGCTTCGCTGACTCGCTCGTCTCGGTCTCGATCTGATACGTAATGGCATCGATCTCGCTTTTCAGCACTTGGAAAGTCTGTCGCGCCGTTAACAATCGAGGCGTCACGCCGTGACGGACGACCGTGTCGATCTCCCCCACGCGCTGCGCGGCCAGCTCTTCCGCCGCGTCGAGCTCCTGCTGTAAGGCCTGATACTCGGGTGATTCCTTGACGGCCGCTTCCGCCGCGGCTTGCCGGGGCTTGAGCTTGGTCAAAAACGACGAATACAGCTCGATAAAGTCAACCTGGAAACGCTTCCAGGGACGCATGACGTATACCTCGTCGTAGATAGCCCAGACGAGGCTGAACGTCAGGATGAGCGTCGAGATCAATAGAGGGACGCTCAGGGACTTTGTTACGACGGGGTCCTGATCAGTGTCAACAGGTTTCGGCATTTCGTAGGAGGTCTTCTTGTTCGGGCGGTCTTTGCTAGTCCCCGGAGATCGTTAAATGTTGAACCACGGAGTCACCCAGACGTACTTGATCCGGAAAAGCAGACGGGCCGCCATTTTGGCGGGCAACCCGATCATCGCGATCAGCAAGATCTGCATCGTGAGGTACTGCAGCAAGGTCATACGGCCCAGAATCTTACGGTTGAACTCGGTCATTGTCATCAGCTTGTGAATGCCGAAGGCTGTGATCAGGAGAAATCCCCCGACCACCAGAAAACCGAAGATGCCGTACAGGATGGGATCGGTGATGCCGAGGATCTCGTGCAGGTCGCGGTTCACCTCAAAGATCAGCTTGTTGTGATCCCAGGTCTGTCCCGGCCAGAACCACATCCAGCCCGGTCCGCGAATCAGCGTTCCGATCACGACCATGGCGCACCAAAGAATGACGAAGCCGGACAGGAATGTCCAAATCGCGAAACGCCTTTGCTTGTAGGTGTAGTAGCCGTTGCCCAGGGGGTTGGTGTCGATGTACGGGATCGCGATCAGGCCGATGATAATCAACGTCGGCATGAGCACGCCGGCGATCCACGGATCGAAGTAGACCAGCATTTCCTGCAGCCCCAGGAAGTACCAGGGCGCCTTCGACGGGTTCATTGTGAGGGTCGGGTTGGCCGGCTCTTCCAGCGGTGCGTCGAGAGTAATCGACCAAACCATAAGGATGGCCGTAACGATGATCGCCGACAGGAACTCGATCCTCAGAAGGTAAGGCCAAACGTGCACTTCACGCGCCCAGCCCTTCTGGAAGGGCTGTGTCTTGCGGTGATGGGTCTTGGCCATCTCCGGGTCCGTTTCGAGCTGATCGATCAGGCGGTCGTTCGCGAAGGCTTGGCGAAACGCGTACCAGGTATAAAACGGGATGAGGAACATCAAACCGACAATTGGAATGTTGTCCGGGAGCGAGATGATCGTCCAAAGTTGATGCCAGTCCATATGTCCTTCTCCGACCCTATCTCTTGAGCGGCTTGATCTCTTTCTCGAGCATCATCGGCGCGGGGCCCGAGATGCCGCCGTCCTTACGTATCCGCCAGAAGTGAACAATCATGAATGTCGCGGCGAAGCCCGGTATCGCGACGCAGTGCCAAATGTAGGCTCGCAACAGAGCATTCGAATCAACGATCGACCCGCCGAGCAGCGCGAACCGCACGTCGTTGTACGCCGTCATCCCCAACTGAATGCCAAACGGCCCTTCGTGGCCCAGCAAGGGGGTGGCCCGCGCCATGTTCGTTCCGACGGTGACGGCCCAGAACCCCAACTGATCGTCCGGCAAAAGATAACCCGTGAACGACAAAAGCAGCGTGAGCACCAGCAGGATCACGCCGACCAACCAATTGAACTGGCGCGGCTTCTTGTAGGAACCAGTCAGGAAAACCCGATACATGTGAAGCCACACGGTCAAGACCATGGCGTGTGCGCCCCAGCGGTGCATGTTGCGTAGAAGCTTGCCGAAGGGTACGTCGTGCTCGAGATACAGAATGTCGCGAAACGCCTGAACCTTTGTCGGGTGGTAATAGAACATCAGCAGGACGCCGGTCCAGGTGAGCACCCAGAACAGGTAGAACGAGATGCCGCCCATCCCCCAGGTGTAGTTGTAGGCCACCGCGTCACGGTTGATCTTCGCCGGATGCAGATGCAAGAAGACATTACTCAGCACACCGAGCGTACGGCTACGAGGCGTATCGTCGTGTTTGACGCGAAAGATCGATTTGTAGAGGTCGGTCTTGGTGGGCTTCTTGAAGGCGTTGATGTCCTCAGTCGCTTTTGTCTTGATGGCGTCCGGATCGATGCCGAACAGCCGCTTCCCGTTGTCGGAGGCGCTGTTGGTCGATTGCGCTTGTTCCTTCGTCTTCGTTGTCTGTTCCGCCATGCCGCCAACTCCTTGTCAGGCTGGAAGCCCGGCCGCGATCTGCAAAAGGCGATTCCAAAACCTGTCCCGCCCTGCTCCGGCGAACCGCCTGACCCGGTCCCGCAAGTGCTTAAACCGGTATGAACGCCCCCGGGTCATCAAACTGCGTCTGCTTGCCTTTTTCCTCTTTGAAAACCACGCTGGTGTCGACGACGATCTGTCCCTCAGCGTCGAGCTCCACTCGGGCGCGGTCCATCGGCCGTGGTGCCGGGCCCTCGTAGTTGATCCCCTCCGGGTCGTAGCCGCTGCCATGACACGGACATTTGAACTTCTGCTCAGATTGTTTCCAATCCGGCGTGCAGCCCAGGTGGGTGCAGATCGCGCTAATCACGAACAACCGCTCGGTATTCTTGACCACCCAGATCCGTTGTGACTTTTGAAACTTCGTGTCGATGCCGATGCCAAAATCGTTTGGCGTCCCGATGCGAAACACCGTCCGCGGCTCGAAGATGGTCCGCGGGAAGAAAAACCGCAGGAACATCAGAAAGTTGGTCGTCAAGAAGCCGGAGATTGCGAAGCCGACGAACAGACGGCGCGTTCGGACCGCGTCCTTGTCTGCTTCCGTCTTCTTGAATCCTTCGATCAGGCGGGAGAGGAAGGAAGGTTTAGCGTCGGCCGGAGCCTCCCGCTCCGCTCCGGTTTGGCCCGCGTTCGAGTCAGCCATCTATCCCTCTTCTGTCACTGAGAAACGTTGCCGGTACTGACACTTTGGAGCAACCCGGCTATGCGGTAATTCATAGCGTGCCGCTTAGGTATAGGGGGTGTCAAGAGCCCCCTGCTGATTACTGTATTACAGCAACGAATCGCGCACAACAAGAAATTATACCATCGAAATGATCCCGGCAAAACCACTCTCGGAGGCCGCTTTCAGGTTGCGTCTCGCGAGTCGTTCAGGAAGCTCTCGGCGCGCTCCAGGTCGGCCGGAACGTCCACGCCGATGCCCACATAATCCTCGGTCGGAATCACCAGAATCCGCTCCCCGTTTTCGAGAACCCGAAGCTGCTCCAGAGCTTCGGTTTGTTCCAAACGGCCCGGGGGCAGAGAGGCGAACCGCAACAGAAAATCCTTGCGATAGGCGTAAAGCCCGATGTGCGCAAAGGCCGTTTCCCGTTGGCCGCGCCGTGGGTGAGGAATCAGCGACCGCGAGAAGTAGAGAGCATAGCCCCGCAGGTCCGATACAACCTTGACGATATTGGGGTCGTGAAGCGACGCCTCGTCCGCAATCGCGTGGCAAAGGGTCGATATGGCCAACTCGGGCCGGGATTCAAACGGTGCGACCGCTTGATCAATCTCTTTCGGTGAGATGAACGGTTCGTCGCCCTGAATATTAACAACGATGTCCACGTCGAGATCCCGCGCTGCTTCCGCCACGCGATCCGTTCCGGAGGGATGCCGCGACGAAGTCATGATGACCTTGCCCCCGAAGTCCCGCACGGCCGAGGCGATGCGGTTGTCATCGGTGGCGACCACAACGAGCGACAATGTCTCGGCTTCAGATGCCCGTTCGTAGACATGCTGGATCAGCGTGCGGTCCCCCAGCATTGCCAAAGCCTTGCCGGGAAAACGGCTCGAAGCATAGCGCGCGGGAATGATGCCGACGGCCTTCATCGTAACAATCGTTGAACGGGGAAGTGAAAAAACGCTGTGCTACATTGTGCTACTGGTTCGCTCATTGTGCCATGGCTGATTCTCGTTTCGAGACGCTGCTGGAACTGATGGAGCGACTGCGGGCTCCTGGCGGCTGCCCTTGGGACCGCGACCAGACATTGGAATCATTGCGCCGTTACCTGGTCGAAGAGACATACGAAGCGATCGACGCCATCGAGCGCAGAGACTGGGCCGACTTGGCCGAGGAACTCGGCGACATTCAGCTGCAAATCGTCTTTCAGTCGCAGATCGCCAAGGAGAACGGCTGGTTCGGCATCGATGACGTACTCGGGCACATCAACGACAAGCTGATCCGGCGGCATCCGCATGTGTTCGGCTCCGAGTCGGCCGATACAGCGGGCAAGGTGTTGCAGCGCTGGGAAGAGATCAAGGCGGAAGAAAAGCGCTCCGAGGCAGGGAACCACGGCTCATCGGACCGAGAGAAAGCGGGGTTGCTGACAAACGTCACGCGAGCGCAACCCGCCATGCTCGAAGCGCACGAGATCAGCAAGAAGGCTGCCCGAGCCGGTTTCGACTGGCGCGAAACGGACGAGCTTGTCGAAAAGGTCGGCGCGGAGATGCAGCAGTTTCGGGAAGCGCGAGCTTGCCAGGACCCCGACCGCACCGAGGAAGAGATCGGCGATCTCTTCTTACTGCTTGTGAACGTTGCGCGCCGCGCCGGTGTCGACCCGGAGCTTGCTCTGCGGCGGGCCAACCGCAAGTTCCGCAAACGCTTCGGCTCCATCGAACAGGAACTTCGTGACAAGGGCCTTACGATCGAAGAAGCCGGCGTCGAGGAAGTGGAGCAGCTATGGCAGCAGGCCAAGAGCCGCTAGCGGATGGTATCGAGGTACGCGTGCTCTGCGAGCACGAAGAGTTCCGCGCGACGCTCGACATCCAAATAGGTGTTTGGAAATTCTCCGAGGTCGACCAGGTGCCGCCGCGCATTCTGAGCGTGGCCAAGTACATCGGCGGGCTGATCCTGGGCGCTTACGACGGCGAACAGATGATCGGCTTCAGCTTTTCGCTGCCGGGTATGAAGCGCGATGGATCGCGCTATTGGCATAGCCACATGACGGGGGTGCTTGATGGCTATCAGAACCGCGGCATCGGCTACAAGATCAAGCTGAAGCAGCGCGAGCAAGCGATCGCCTCGGAGGTGGGGTTGGTCGAGTGGCTGTTCGATTCGCTGCAGATTCGCAACGCGCGCTTCAATATCGAGAAGCTCGGCTGCGTGGTGAAACGCTTCTTGCCGAACCAATACGGCATCACCTCGTCGCCGCTGCACGGCGGGCTGCCGACCGACCGCCTCGTCGCCGAATGGCACGTAATGAGCAAGCGGGTGGAGACGGTGGTCGCCGGTGGCGCTCTAGCCGACCGGCAAGTCGAAATGACGATTGCCGTTCCGCGAGAGGTCGATGAGTGGCGGGCCAACGACCCTGAACGCGCGCGCGCCGTGCAGGATCGGGTGCGTCAGGAGTTTCAGCAATGCTTCGGGAAGGGTCTGGCAGTCATCGGCTACGAACGGACCGAGGCGGGCGGAGCTTTTCAGTTGGGTCGCCATGAGGACCGAACTAGAGCCATTTTAGGCGGTTTCGGGCCTGATCCGGGGTGTTTTGTAAAGTAGTTGTCAAGTGAGCCTATATAGGAGTAAGTCCTTTATAGTGAAAATATTACGCTCGATAGCTTGACAGATCGGGCGGTTTGGGTCCGTTCTCTGGGGTGTTGACAGGCCATCTGGGGCCTTTGATATTATAGTGGGACATTAAGTTGGTCAGAGGGAGTTAGATTCCACTATGCGAGACAAAGCAGGCGGTTGACGGTCTCATTCATCAAGGCGGCGGGGCCTGGGAAACACTGTGACGAGCACGGCCTGATGTTGCGGGTACTGCCCACCGGGGCGAAGTCCTGGATATGGCGCGGGACCGTTCGAGGGCGGCGCGTGGATCGGGCCGTCGGCAAGTACCCATACATGAGCTTGGGCGAGGCGAGGGCGCGGGCGTTTGAGTTCCGCAGGATGAGCCTACAGGGTGACGACCCGCAATCCCTAAGATCGGGAGCGGATATCCCGACGCTGGCTGATGCTATCCGGGAAGTGATCGCCTTGCATGAGCCGACCTGGAAGAACCCACGACAGGCAGAGCACTGGCGGGCGAGCTTCCGGGATCATCTACCGCCGCGTATCGGGCGGATTCGAGTTGATTCAATCACGACGCGGGATGTGATGACCGTATTGCGTCCGATCTGGACGGCGAAACCGGCGGCGGCTCAGAAACTACGCCAGCGGTTCGGGGCCGTGATGAAGTGGTGCATCGCGCAAGGCTTCCGGCAAGACAACCCGGCAGCCGAGGCGATATCGGCGGCTCTCCCCAAAGTGAACGGCAAGAAACACCATCACGACGCGCTACCTCATGCCGAGGTCCCCGAGGCGCTGTCGAGGGTTCGAGAGGCTGATGCATGGGCCGGCCTCAAGCTGACGTTTGAGTTCCTGATCTTGACGGCCTGCCGATCCTCTGAGGTTCGGCGTGCGACTTGGGATGAGGTAGACCTAGAACGTGGTGTCTGGACGATATCGCCGGATCGGATGAAGTCGGCACGTCAGCACCGCGTACCGCTGTCGGATCGCGCCGTCGCGGTCCTGACGGCTGCTCGGGAGCTTGACAACGGCTCGGGTTTGATCTTCCCGAGTAAGAGAGGGGTAGCGATTCGGGGCGCGGTCCTGTCTCGGCTGCTCGTCAAGGCGAAGATCGCCGGGACCGTTCACGGCCTCAGATCATCGTTTCGTGACTGGTGCGCCGAGACGGGCGTTGATCGTGTGGCTGCCGAGCTTGCGCTTGCTCACAACGTCGGATCGGATACGGAGCAAGCCTATATGCGGAGCGATCTGTTCGACAAGCGCCGGGAACTGATGCAGGCGTGGGGGGACTACCTGGGGTGATGCTAGCGATGGAAACGGGCGTTACCGACGATCCGTGGTCTCTGGAGAAGTTGATCGAGGAGACGCCAGTGTGATACAACCCAAACGTTCAGCCCAGCGAACGTATTTTGACTTATCATGTTGACAGAGGCGGTGTTGTATGGGATTTTCTTTGCCGATGTTTTTTGAGACTCTCGATGAAGTTTTCTCCGAGTTGAAGCGCCGTAAGGCGTCCAGGGACTCTGTTTCGGAAGATGAGATGATCACAGTGTACGAGGAGTCACCATATGGCGGCTACCGCATCCGGAGTGTTCCTGCCGAGATTTACATCGAAGATCTCCAAAGCCGTGTAGAGTCTAAGTCTAAACGCGTTCCTTCAAGGGATATGCGTGAAGCACCTCCAGTGTACCGATGAGTGAAGCTACAGGATCTGAGTTAGTCCCCGCCGCTGACCACGCCCTCATCAGAGAAGTACTTGGAGTTGAGCGTCAGCGGATTGAAAGCAATGACCGTCGAACTGAACTCCAGGAAAAAGTGATCATCGCGGCCGATGCCACCGATCAGCGCCAGTTCGAATATCACTCCAAGAAGCTGGACTTGAGAGCACAGGGCTCCCGTGAACGACGCCGATACAACTTCGGCCTAGTCGCGTTTGTGATAGTCGGCTTGGCTGCTGTGGTTGGGGTCGTTCTACATATGCTCTTCAATGGAACGGATAGCCAGCGGGAAACAGCAATACTTGTTGCGGACAAGATGCTTTCCGGGTTGGGTGGACTTGGCCTGTGGTTCGTGTTGAGGGCAGTGTTCCAACGTATCAGGAGCGGACCTGAAGACTAACCACAGCGTCCCCTTCGGGCGGATTCCGACGGGGTCCGTTGTCCTAAGCCGTTAACGGCGCCGCGATCTGATGGAGGCGTGGGGAGAGTACACCACCGGCTAGTGGTGGCTTCAAATTAACAAATCTTGGTAATTTGGAGCAAAAACACGAAAAAACCGATACGTTCTATGTAGGACATTCGCTTGCTATTCGCCCTGGGGTTCGATAACGTGGAGCCCACCGAAAGGCGGGCTCTTCCGTTGCCTCAGCCGTTTTCCCGGCGGCTTTCGGCGGCGGCATTCGCGTAGCACCGCGATGGCCAACACTCATCATACATCAACTGCCTTATATAGCGCTGCTCCGCGTGCGGGTTTTCCCTGCCGTTCACAGGTTTCCATCGGGCGGCGCGCGCGGGGAATTACGATGGAGAAGCACGCGCAAACTAGTTGTGTCACGTTCCCGATTCCAACACCGAACCTGGGCCACTCGGGAGTCCGTCCGACTGCTCATCGGACTGAGCTTTTGCTGCTCGCACTTGGCACTTCGACGCGGGCAAGCGGTAGGAATCGACGACGCGGCACTTTCGCGCAGGCAGGCTCTACAGCAGCCTAAGTCCACGGCAAAGGCACTGGGCCAAGGGGCGACTTTGGGATCGGGTAAGCCTACATAGGCGCTCGCTCAGGATTAGTATTCGTTTTTCTAATATTCGTAAATCTTACGAATTTGAGTGAGAGGATGAGGCAAGGCCTCCCGGCGTTGCGAGGCGAGGCATGGCTGGTCGTGGTAGGGCAAGGTTTCAAGGCTTGGCGGCGTCCGGCCTGGTATGGAATGGCAAGGCCAGGCGTGGCGCGGCTGGGCAAGGAAACCCCGGGGGGCGCTTCGGCGTCCCCTGGGCGATAATGGAGACAACCAATGGGGTATCACATCGAGAAACGAGACGGCAAAGACTGGAAGCGAATTGCATCGTTCAAAGAGCAAGACGACGCGGAGACGGTCTTCCTGCTATTCCGCGAGCGGTATCCGGGCCTGCGTGTTGGGATGGATTCGATAACACGGCCCGGCGTGTTCGCTGTCATGCTCGGGGACGACGGTTAGGGCCTTCGATGGCACCGCGAAAACGGTATCGCCGGGGGATAGACGAAAGGGGGAGATGGGAGATAACACATTTTGACGCTGGCTGACTACATCGGCGGTTTGACGGTCCCACAAGGGCCGGGCGTGGGCGATCTGTTCCACGTGTTGCCGTGGGAGAAAAAGTTTCTCAAAGGCTTCGAGGCCACTTCCGGGGACGTGTCGATGACTTTGAGCAGAGGCAATGGCAAGAGCGGACTAGTAGCCGGGATTGCGTGCGCTGTGGTCGATCCTTCCGGGCCGCTGCACGGTCCCAAGCACGAGGTTGTGGTAGTGGCTTCGAGCTTCGCGCAAGGGCGGATTATTTACGAAGATTGCCAGAGCATCCTTAGAGACAAGACCGGACTAGAGCGCCGGGCGTGGCGGGTGCAAGATTCCGTCAATACCGCCACGATCCAGCACAGGGCGTCCGGGGCGCGAATACGCTGCATTGGCTCTGATCCGCGAAGGGCTCACGGTCTCCGTCCGCGTTTGGTGCTGGCTGATGAGCCTGCACAATGGGACAAGGCGAAGACGGATCGGATGCTTGCGGCGTTAAGAACCGGCCTGGGCAAAGTTCCCGGATCGCGGTTGCTCGCCATCGGAACGCGGCCCGCGTCTCGGGAGCACTGGTTTAGAAAGATGTTGAAACCGGGCGGCTGTGCGTTTTCTCTCTGCTACGCGGCGGGCAAGGACGATCCGCCGTTTCACTGGCGTACTGTTCTAAAGGCGAACCCTTCACTAGGCATCATGCCTGACCTTGCGGCGCGCATTCGAGAGGAAATGGCGGACGCTAAGCGCGATCCGGCGTTGCTACCGACGTTTGAGAGCCTGCGCCTCAATAAGGGCGTGTCCGACGTGGGCGAAAGCGTGTTGGTGAGTCCTGATGTTTGGAAGAGTATCGAGACGGCAGAACCGGATCGGAGCGGGCCTTTCGTGTTGGGCGTGGACCTGGGAACATCGGCGGCGATGAGCGCGGCGGCGGCGTACTTCGTGAACACCGGCGCTCTCGATAGCTTCGCGGTCTTTCCCGAGAAACCGGCCTTAGACGAGAGAGGGCGCTTAGATGGTGTCGGCTCGCTGTATCAAGACATGCAGAAGCGCTGCGAATTACTCCTGGCCGGGGAGTTCGTATCCGACGTTCCGTTTCTGTTGAGCGAGTGCCTGCGGCGCTGGGGCCGTCCGCTGGCCGTCGTGTCCGACCGCTGGCGTGAGGCAGAGTTACGGCAGGCGCTCGGTGATGCGCGGTTCCCCCTGGCCGCTCTGAGCTTGCGCGGGCAAGGGTTCAAAGACGGCGCGGAGGATGTGCGCCAGTTCCGCCGGGCCTGTCTGTCAGGTCACGTCCGGCCCATGCGCTCGCTGCTCATGCGGTCTGCGATGGCGGAAGCAAGGACCGTCTCCGATCCGAGCGGTAACGCGAAGCTGAGCAAGAAAACCGAGGGCGGGCGTCGTGATCTTGCACGAGACGACGCGGCGGCGGCGGCGATCCTGGCCGTGAGCGAGGGTATCCGGCGCGGCGCGGGCAAGGGCGAGGCCGTCGTGTCTCCCCGGCGCTGGCGCTATGCGGGCGCGGCATGAGTCACCACCACGACCGCAAGATCGACAAGAACCGCTGGCGGTATCTACGGAGACGTATCCTGATCCGGGATGGCTACCGCTGCGCGTTGTGCAAATGTTCCGGCAGGTTGGAAATAGACCACGTGCGGCCTCTCAAGCGCGGCGGCTCCCCGTATGATCCGGACAACCTGCAAAGCCTTTGTCGTCGATGCCACCTTGACAAGACCGCTCGTGAGAATACCAAACCTGGGCGGCTCCCCTGGCTGCGGCTCCGCGATGAGCTACGCGGCCAGTCTATATAGCGCTAAGTCCTGACTATATAGAGGTTTGCATCGTTTCCCCTAGAGTGCTACATTTGGGGCATGACGCAAGCACAAAAACACGCGCTCCGACTCTCCGAGGTCAGGGAGCGCCTCAACGTGATCGGCAGGCTTGAGGGCGATGCCTACAGCGCCGAAATCCGAACCGAGGAAACCGCGCTGCAAACCGAGTATCCCGAGCTGGAGCGGCGCTATCGTTCGGCGCTCATCGTGGAAGCGGAAGCGGAAACGGCTGCTGCCGGGCAATTCGGAGACGACGCCAAGCTGCGGGAGCTTGAGTCGAGGGCGTCCCTGGGCGCGATCTTCGATAGCGTCGTCAATGGACGGTCCCCGGACGGTCCCGAGGCGGAATTGCAAGCGCACTACGGGATCGGAGAGAATCAGATCCCGCTCTCCCTGATCCGTCCCCCGGCTGTCGAGGAGCACAGGGCCATCACACCGGCTCCGACCGACGTAGGCGCGTCGCAAGCGCCGATCATTCCGGCAGTGTTCCCCGGCAGTGTCGCCGCGTTCCTGGGCGTCGATATGCCGTCCGTTCCCGTGGGCGATGCCGTCTATCCCGTCCTGACTTCGCGGGCGACCGTGGGCGGGCCTCACACCGATTCAACCGAGGTAGGGGAGACGACCGGCGCGTTTACGGCTGACGTTCTCTCCCCGGCGCGGCTGCAAGCGAGCTTCAGCTACCGGCGCACCGACGCGGCCCGGTTCCGTGGCATGAGCGAGGCGCTGCGGCAGAATCTCAACGACGCGCTCAGCGACGCGCTGGACGCGCAAGTAATCGCCGGAGCAAACGGCCTGCTCGGGGCGGGCGTGCTCACGGCGAACGATGCAAGCGCCGTCGCGACGTTCGCGACCTATCGGAGCGAGCTTGCTTACAGCCGGATCGATGGGCGCTTCGCGTCCGTTGCGGGCGATATTCGCGCCGTGATGGGTTCCGCCGTCTACGCTCACGCGGCGACCACCTACCGGGGCAACACTGCCGACGATTCGGCGCTCGATTCGCTGATGCGCGTCTCGGGCGGCGTCCGCGTCTCGGCTCACGTCCCCGCCGTCGTGTCCGGCAAGCAAAACGTGATCGTCCGGCGCGGCGCGCGGCGCGATATGGTTTGTCCGATCTGGGAATCCACAACGTTGATCCGGGATGAAGTCACCGGCGCGAAAAAAGGCGAGATCGTGCTTACCGCGATCTTGCTGCACGCGACCAAGCTGCTCCGGGCGGACGGCTTCCGAAAGCAAGAGATACAGATTGCCTGATGCTGTCCGTAATCATCAATGAGACCCCGCAAGACCTAGCGGCGCTGCTCGGTGTCGATGGCCGGGGCGTTACCGGAGTCAACTCGTCGATCTGGAGCGGCCTTTGTCAAAACCTGAGCGCGACGCGGACGATCTTCCGCCTGCGTAGCGCGACACAACCCGACCCGACCGCACCGGCGTTCCGTCACCGTCCTGGCGAGCAATTCAGGCTGGCGCTGTGGTCCGGCCTTCCGACCTGGTTATGGGTGTCGCGCGGTGTGGTGTGCTTTATCGTCGAGGAAGTCGGAGACCGGGATCGGGTTTGATCTATGGCGAGGAACATCTTGTTGAGCGGCCCAGCGGGAGCGGCGAAGAGCCAAGAAGCACGGGAGCGGCTGCGAGCTTCCGGCGAGCCCACTATCGCGGCTGACTTCTCAGCTATCGCGGCTGGCCTTCTCTTGCTGGAGCGAGACGCTGAGGGCCTCTATCCCGTCCGTCCTGCATGGTCGTTGCCCATCACGGAATACACGCGGCGGGCCGTCATAACGGGCGCTCGCCAGCGGGATATCTCAGTCGTTGTGACCAATAGTGACGGTGACCTCGGGCGGCGCGAAGCGATGTTGGAATTGCTCGGGCCGGATAGCGAAGAGGTAGTCATCGACCCCGGCGAGCGCACGATACGCGCTCGCCTGAGCAACCGGCGAACCGGCAAGCTGTCGAGGGATTGTGAGAAAGCGATGGGACGATGGTATCTACGGCTTGGCGGGCGCGGCGGAGGTCGTCGTCGATGATCGAACATCGAAGTATCGAGATTCGCATAGCCGATGACCCTGAGCGGCAATCGCCGGGGCTTATCGTGGGCGTCCTGATGCCGTTTGAAAAACGCGCAAGTGACCGGCCCGAGATGTTTGAACGCGGGTCATTGTCCTGGCCTGATGGAGGCGTTGTCCTGCGCGAGCAACACAACCGGCAAGCGCCGATCACGAGGTTTATTCCCGAGGATATGGGCGACGAGCTTCGCGTTAGCTTCGCGTTGCCGGATACGGCCCGAGCACGGGACGCGGCGGCGCTGATCCGCAATGGGACGTTGCGCGGCCTCAGTGTCGAGTTCCGTGCTGAGCGCGAGACGTTCCGGGACGGCTTGCGCGTCGTGCAAAAGGCGCTACTGGTGGGCGCGGGGCTTGTCGATTCCCCAAGCTACGCGGATAGTAGCGTCGAGGTCCGCTCTACGGGCCGTAGGCGGCGTCTATGGCTATGAGCGGCGGTACGCCTCAAGACGACCGGAGGCGAGCGTCGGATATCAGGCAGGAGTTCGCGGGGCTTGAGAGCGCCGGGCTTGACTTGGACGACGCGGAGACCGTGCGGCTTGTCGAGGTCGGGTCTGCTCTAGTCGAGCGGTATGCTCCCCTGGCTCCCACAGCCATCAAGAATGAGTCAATCGTGAGAATTGTTGGACACTTGCAAGAGTCTCCACCGTCGAGCGTCCGTAGCGAGCGCACCGGGGAAGTGATGACCGGATACCACCGTGGCTATCTATCGGCGTTACGGCATTCCGGCGCTATGGCGTTGCTCACCGGCTTCAAAGTCCGAAGGGGCGGTCTGATATGAGAATGCGCCTTAGCCTACGGCGGTTCCCGGACACCATCACGAGGATACGCACGTCAGGGCGTCGTGTCGATGGCCTGTGGCAAAACGATTTGCCGCAAGAATCACAGCACCGTTGCTCCGTCCAACCCGTCGAGCTTGAGAGCGAGCCCGAGCGTGAGGGAGATAGGGTCGTCGAGCGGGTGAAAGTCTTTGTCCCTGAGCCGGACGCGCTGCGGGCGGCGAATGACACCGGCCCGGCTGATGAGGTCCGCTGGTTCAACCGCATGTACATGGTCGAGCACAGCGAGGATTGGGGTAACGGCCCTAGACAGCGATATACGCAAGCGGTCCTGCTGAGGTCTTACTGAGATGCGCTGGCCGTGGTCCAAACCCGAGACGCGGCAGGCGAGCTATAGCGATGAGGTCGTCAAAGCCATCATCGCGGCATCGGGCGGCTCTACTCCCGGCGATCCGTCCGCTATCGGGGCGCTAGAGACGTGCGCGTCCATGTGGGCGCGGGCGTTCATGGCCGCGAAGGTCTCCCCCGAGGATTCGGCGCTCTTGGCTGCAATCTCCCCCGGCTGCCTTGCCATGATCGGGCGTGAGCTTTGCAGGCGCGGGGAGTGTATCTTTATCCTGAGTGTCGAGGATGGCCGCTTGAGGTTTCTCTCCGTTGGTTCGTGGGACATTCGCGGCGGCTTCGATGAACGGGACTGGTTTTACAGGTGCGATTTGCACGGGCCGTCCGGCTCCGCTACGAGGTTCGTACCTGCGGCTGCCGTGCTGCATTTCCGATACGCAGTTGATCCGGCTAGGCCCTGGCAGGGTATCTCCCCGTTGGGATGGGCGCGGGATACCGCAGCTTTGGCCGCGAACCTGGAAAAGCGCACCTCCGAAGAATCCGGCTCTCCGACTGGATTTTTGCTCCCTGTCCCTGCTGATGGCGGCGACGGCGGAGACGATGATCCGCTGGCGTCTCTCAAGAAGGACGTTAGAAACGCGCAGGGCCGGGCGCTGTTCGTCGAGACCACAAGCGCCGGATGGGGTGAAGGCCGGAGCAGCGCTCCGGCGAGCGACTGGCGACCGCAACGGTTCGGAGCAAGTCCACCGGCTCCCCTGGTAACCTTGAGATCCGAGGCGAGCATGGCCGTTCTCTCGGCTTGCGGCGTCCCTGTGGGTCTCGCTGTCGATGAGGACGGTACGGGCCAGCGGGAAAGCTGGAGGCGGTTCGTCCTGGGAACGGCTGAACCAGTCCTGAACGGTGTAGTCCGTTCTGAGCTTGCCGACAAGCTGGGCGTCCCTGGCCTGTCATTCGACTTGCGCGGCCTGTGGGCTCACGATCTTGCGGGCCGCGCCTCAGCATTCAACAAGCTGGTAGCAGGCGGTCTACCTCCCTTGACCGCGATGCAAGAATCCGGCTTGTTGACGGAGTAGGGCCGCGTCCGTCGCCCATGCGGGCGCGGTCCTGCTCATTCCCCGAGGTTCAAATTCGTCAATCTGACGAATTTGCTCCCCCGAAATGAAAAAAAGCGCGGGGTTTTTTTCATTTTGTCTCAAGTTGGCGATGTTGTGGGACAGTCGGGCGGGATGATAGGATAAGTCCATTATTATCAGTAGCTTCTAGGACTAGGATTGAATAGCCATGAGAATCGATCGCATCACCCTTCGTGAAATCCGGATGCCGTTGGTGCATCCCTTTGAGACAAGCTTCGGCCGCACGACCGAGCGGCGCATCCTGCTGGTGGAGGTCGAAGAGGATGGGGCAGTGGGATGGGGTGAGGTCACTTGCGGCGAGCGCCCTTTTTACAACGAGGAGTGGGTCGATACGGCCTGGTTGATCCTGCGCGATTTTGTTGCGCCGCGGATTCTCAACATCGACATCGCCTCCGCTGCCGATGTGGCCGGGCGGTGTTCCCACATCCGCGGCCATCACATGGCTCGCGGCGGACTGGAGACAGCGGCATGGGATCTGGAATCCCGCAAGCTCGGCTTGCCGCTTTGGCGGCATATCGGAGGGAGCCGCACCGAAATCGACTGCGGTGTATCGATCGGCATTCAAGACTCGGTGGAAGAATTACTGGAGCTGATCGAGCGCGAGGTGCGAGCAGGCTACCAGCGCATCAAGATGAAGATCAAACCGGGTTGGGATGTCGAGGTAGTGCGTCAGGTGCGCAAGGCCTTTCGGAAAATCCGGCTGATGGCCGACGCCAACTCTGCCTATGCGCTCAGCGATGCGGCGCATCTACAACGACTCGACGAGTTCGACTTGATGATGATCGAGCAGCCGCTCTCGCACGACGACATCATCGACCACGCTCGGCTCCAGGCCCGGCTCGATACGCCGATCTGCCTCGATGAATGCATCCGCACGGCGCGTCATGCCGAGCAGGCGATCGAGATGAAGGCGGGACGAATCATCAACATCAAGCTGGGCCGGGTGGGTGGTTTCTCCGAAGCCTTGTTGGTTCACAACGTCGCACACGCCCACGGCATCCCCGTATGGTGCGGCGGTATGCTCGAAAGCGGCATCGGCAGGGCTCACAACATCGCTCTGTCGACGCTGGACAATTTCACGCTGCCCGGCGATGTCTCGGCGAGCAAACGATATTGGAAGCGCGACATCATTTGTCCGCCTGTCGAAGTCGGCCCCGAGGGAACGATCGCCGTTCGGGATGAGGTCGGCTTCGGGTACGAGTTGGACCGCGATTACATCGACGCGCTGTCCGTGCGCGAAGAGACAATCTGCTAGGGCAGTGACGGGCGGCCGGTATGCGGCCCTCGCTCTAGACGTTTTTTTGCGGCCGAAACACCGGGCCGGGTTGGCCGTACTCATGCCGCTTGGCGGACCACTTGGCGGGTCCGTAGGGCGAGTATTCGCCGAGATCGACCTCACCCTCCATGGTGTCTCCGTTCAACTGACCGGAGAAGGTGAAGCCGAAGCCGGAACCTTCGTAACGATGTCGAGCCATGAAGTGGACCTGATTGCCTTCCACCCAGCCGCGGACGTCCGCCGCGGTGGCCTCTCCGACGTGCGTCCCGTAGAGGTCGTCGCCCGTCTGCTCGAGGAAGAGCCCGTTCTTGGCGCTACCTGAAACGTAGTCGATGTGCAACTCCCACTGGCCCGCGACATCGGCGTTGGGTCCGCTTGGCGATCTCTTCGAACCCATCTCGGGAGGTTTCGAGAGCACGCGGTGCAGTTCGGCGGCGATGACTTTCGCGTTACCGGGCTTCATCTGCCACGGCATGATGGTCACCGACGTCTCACCGCCTCTGCGCCGTCGACCGCGGCTGCCGCCCAGCACGATGCGGGGATCCCCTTGGAAGAGGAGCTTCTCTACCTCGTCGCCGAAAATGCCGATCTTGTCTCCGTCCCACTTCACGTTGAGGCGCGGCGAGCGATTCGATAGGCCCCGGGGCTGGGAGACCTCGGTGGTCACTCCCGGCACGCGCTCCACGCTCTTGGCAATCTCGGCGAGCCAGCTTTCCCAGGCCTTCCACTCGGCCTCGTGGTCACGCTTGACCCACATCTCGACAGCGGCCAGCATGCCCATGGCGTCTTCCTTGCCGACTTTCATCGGGCGTCCGAAGGCGTGATGCGGCGCGCTGTTGAGCCAAGCGGCGGCGATCAGATCTTTGCGTCCGATCAGCAGGCCGGCGCTCTGCGGTCCCCGCAACGCTTTGCCGCCCGAATAGGCAACAAGATCAGCGCCTCGTTCGAGGTGCACATTGGGGATGGTCAAACCCTCTGCGGCCGCGTCGACGAGAACCGGCACGTCGTACTCGTGGGCAACCGATGCGATCTCTTTGAGCCCGAAGGGCCCTTTGTCGCGAGTCGTTGCGAGCACCATCACCATCGCCGTCTTGGCGTCGATGGCGCGGCGCATCTCTTGCTCATTTTCGACTTCGATGAACTTGATCCCCAGCATGCGAACAGCGTGGTCGTAGGTGTTGCGCGACCAGGACGGAGCGATGATTTCGCTCTTCAGGCCTTCCAGATTGGGTAGCCGGGCAATGCGCTCGGGGTTGCCGCCCGCGATGCAGGCGGACGTGGCATGCACGAGAGCCGCGGCGCAGCCCGAAGTGACGATGGCGGATTCGGCGCCCGTGATCTCGGCGATGCGCTTGCCGACACCTTCCATCAGCTCGTCCATTTGGACGAAGTTTTGCGAAGCCTCCTGCATGGCCTGACGGCATTCGCGCAACATCAGCGAGCCGCTCATCACCGTGAACGTGCCCTTGGCGTTGATGACCGGACGAACGCCGATGGACTGATACATGTCCGACCCGAAGTTCATCGCGGGTGCGGCGGAAGCGGAGGAAACGGCAGCAGGAGCGAGACCGGCGGCGGCGAGCAGGCCGCCGTTGCGGAAAAGTTCGCGGCGGCTGAGGCCGCCGGGTTGCGTGCGACGGAGCGCTTTGAGAATCGACATGGGGTTCCTCCTGGGAAAGGAAAGCGAGTGTTGCGAATGGCTCTCAGCCTAGCTGTTTCCTCGGACAGGCGCAAAGTGCGGCAGAAAGTGACAAGTGCGGCAGAAAGAGTGTCAACGCAATCTAACGTTTTCCTTTCTCATCATGGGTTCATGTTGCGTTCGGCGCAGCGGAAGGAGCCCGGAGAGCGACGGGAAATGCGGCGAACGGCGCTTGTCGTGAGGCCCACCGAGAACGGCGGAAGGGGCAAGGGCACTGCCTCCGGAGCAATATTTTTAGCCGAACAATAGCGAACAATAGTGAACAATAGCGAACAATAGTGAACTGGGAAACAGTGACTGGGCGACGGGCGCAATGGTCCGGGCGGCGGTTTTTGCTTGTGCGACCCTTGGCGCCCACGGCGAACCGAACGGCCGTAAAGACCGTGATTCGTGACTCGTGATTCGTGAAAAACATAAACCCGTGTTGCTGGCGCGGGCGTCTCGCGCCTCGTCGTGACGGCCCTCTCACGCCTGCCTGCAGCAGGCAGGCACTTCGCCTCGCCACTTGGTGAGAAATACAGGCCAGGATTCCCACCTCCCTGTCCTCATGCTAAGCAGGCCGGGGCGGAAAAAAAAGACTGAAGGGCTTCAGTACCAAGAGCCGAAGGGGAACGTTCTGTTTTGCTCACCAGGGGAACTTCTCAGATTGCGACGACAAGTACGGCAGAAAGGAGGGCCGGCCACACCTGAGTCAAAAGGCGGCTCTACATGATCCCGAACTTTCGGAAGGCTTCGGTGGCTGACATGCCACCCTCTATCGCCTTGCTGACGAGTTTCTCGCCACGAGCCTTCGCGAGCGCTTTCGTGAAGACTTCCTCTTCGGATGCACGAGGGATCACGCAGACGCCGTCGATGTCGCCAAAGACGATGTCACCCGGATTGACACGGACACTCTCGACCTCGATCGGACAGCGGAAATCGACTACCTTGGCCCGAGCCGCGAAGTCTTGCGCGTAGGGTCCCCACGAGAAGGTTGGGAACTTCAATTTGAGGATGCCCGGGGTATCTCGCGAGTATCCGTTCATCACTGCGCCGGCGGCGCCGAGCTTCATCGCGCGCGTCGCCATCAGCTCGCCCCACAGTGCATAGCGCGGTGAGCCGCCGGCCGGGAAGTAGATCTCGTTGGGCGCGAGGTCGTCCAGCGCCCGCAGCATCAGGCCGAAGGGCTGCTCGAGGACTTTGTTGTTCCGCTCGACTTCGGGCGGCGTCTCGACGCAGTCTGCGCCAAGAAGAGGCATTGCTCGGCCGATAGCGCGCATCGACGGTTCAAGAGGACGAACCTGAGGCGGCAGGAACTGATGGACGAGCCCCAGCTTGTCCATGGAGTCGCCGACCACGGCCGTAAACAGTTCGCGCTTGGCGATCTCGAAGAGTTCCTCGTCTGATTTCCATTCAACGGCCATAGGGAGACGATTGTAGCTTGGAACGCCGGGCAGGTGGGACTCGCACGTTTACAGCGATGAAGACGCCGCATCGGATTCGGAAGACGCCCCGTTGACTTCAGTCGATTTCATGGTCAGGAGGCAGTTGCCGATGACCGCGTCTGGAGGAACGATGGCCTTGAACGGGAAAGGGCAACCAGGATCGGGCAGGACGGTAGTATTGTTAAATCCTCGCCTCCGACGAGACATTCGAAGATCTGGTGGGGACCTACAGATCGGCAAATCGTATTTGCGAGGCTCGAGATGGCAGAAGAGCATAAAATTAAATTCGGGAGAGCCATCTTCGGCAATATCAGCTCCACGACGGGAAGGAGAACTTCATGCCACCGCCACGACGCCATATACGTTTGACCTTTGTCGAAACGGGTGAATCGGTTGTGGCCGAACTGCTCGATGACGAGGCTCCCCGCACGTGCCAGCTTGTCTGGGACATGCTGCCCATTCAACATGACCTCATCCACGGTCGCTACTCGGGGATGGAAGCGTTTGTGCTGCTCGACGAGTTCCAGCCGGCGCCGGACGAAAAACGGACGCAGCTTCCGCTGCCTGGAGAGATTCTCTACTGGGCGGACTCGGGATCACCTGTCACCAGCGACGGCCGGCCTGTTGCCGAGATTCTGTTGGCCTTCGGGCGCGGTGTCACCTTGCGAGGAGCCGAAGGCGTGCCCAGCTTCGGGAATCTGTTCGCGCGCATTCCCGGAGATTGGAAGTACGACTGGGTCGACTTTGCCCAAGCATGCGGCCGTATCCGAACGCAGGGAACGCAAGCACTTCGGATTGAGCGCGTGGAGGATTGAGAGAGCGGCGGCTTCGAGCGGCGCGCATCCGTGCTGCCGGCAGCTTGGACGAATGGGATACGGAAAGCCGAATTACCCAGAGAGCCGTCACGACTCCGTCGAATTCCCAAATCCTGCCCCCCGAATCGTCCCGTCAGCGGAATGTTCCGGGCCGTCCATTTCGACGGGCGTCCGATCGATCTGACGGGTGGGCCCACGATGAGGCTCTAACCCGTGAGCGGCCTTGGCCTGCCTTTCTCACCACCCGACGGCCGAAGCACGCGATACGACCGCCAGGACTTCGTTGCGCTTGCTTGGCGTGCTCGATGTACCATCAAGTACACCTGCGCGCGCCCAGCGGCGCGCGCCTCGTCCTGACGGCCCTCTCACGCACTTCGCCTCGCCACGTGGTGAGCAATGCAGGCTAGCCATTACACCGTGGCCGGACTGGCGCCGTAATGCTGGGCCATCGTTCGACAGCTCCAGTGCCTGGCGCCCTCACTCAGCCGCCTCAGAACCAGTACTTGCCCATCCAGCCTGCCTCGTGGGGAAGGTCAATGGGCGGGCGTTTCCGGATGGCCTCTTCGTCGAGATCGGCCCCAAGCCCCGGGCCTTTCGGCATCTTGAGAAAACCGTCGGCATACTCGATCGGTTGGGTGAGAATCTCGTTGTAGTGCTCGAGGTAGGGGTAGAAAAACTCCTGAATGATGACGTTCGGCACGCAGGCGTCAACTTGCAGGCTCGCGAGCACGCAGAGCGGGCCGTTGGAATTGTGAGGCTGAATCGAGACATAGTACGATTCGGCCATCGCGGCGATCTTCTTCAACTCCAGAATCCCGCCGGCGTGACAAACATCCGGCTGAATGATGCGCGCCGCCTGCTTCTCGAAGAGCGGCCGGAAGCGCCAGCGCGTGTAGAGGCGTTCGCCGGTCGCCACGGGGATGTTGATCGACCGCTGCACCTCGGCCAGCGCATCGATGTTGTCGGGCGGGATCGGCTCTTCATAGAAGAACGGATCGAACGGCTCCAGCTTCTGAGCCATTCGGATGGCGCTCCACATATTGAAACGGCCGTGGCACTCGATGAGCAGATCGACATCGGGTCCGACGGCTTCGCGCACGGCCTTCACTGTTTTGATTGCGTATTTCTCTTCCGACTTCGGAATGACTTGACCGCCCTCGCGAAAGGGGTCCCATTTGAGGGCGGTGAAGCCGGCGGCCACCGTGTCCACCGCCTTGCGGGCAATCAAGTCGGCGGTATCCTTCGCACTCGGTTCAGTGATGACGCCCTCGAATGCCCAGGCATTGGCGTAGGCGCGGATCTCGTCGCGCAACTTGCCGCCGAGCAGCTCGTAGACGGGAACTCCTAAAGCTTTACCTTTGATATCCCAGAGAGCTTGTTCGACGCCGGAAAGCGCCGTCAGCACCACGAGCTGCCCCTCCCAGAAGGTTTGCTTGTACAGAGCGTTCCAAATAGCCTCGATCTCGAACGGATTCTTCCCGACCAGAAAGTCCTTGAACGCCTCCAGAGTCTTGATGACCGGTAGTTGGTGGCGTTCTATGGTCGCCTCGCCGACGCCGATGATTCCCTGATCGGTGAAGAGCTGAACGAAGATCCAGTTGGCGTGTCCGCCCTGCGTGTGGAGGACTTTGAGGTCGGTGATTTTCAACAGTAGGTTCTCCCGGATGGCTCCACGGGGCGAGTCGTTCGTAGACCGTTCCGTCGAGGTTTCTGAACGGTATCTGAACTCCCTACTCGCGGAGTCCGAACGTAAAGAGGCCGTAACCAGAAGCAGCGGAGATCAATTGCTTGCCGCCGGCCAGATAGGTGATCGGCGAGTTGGCCATGCGGCTGCCAAGGTTGATGCGCCACTGTAACTTGCCTTCGTCCACATCCACGGCCAGGAAGTGACCTTCCTTGCTGCCGGAGAAGATCAAGTCACCCGCGGTCGAGAGCAAGCCGCTTTCGGAAACGCCGGTCAGCCTGAACTCCCACTTGCGCTCGCCGGTGGCGGGTTCGATGGCGCGGATGGCGCCGAAGCCGATCTCCTCGTCCTTGACGATGTCGGGATAGATCCCCTCGGGGAAACTGCCCGGATAGCGCGTCCCGCGAACATAGGTGGCATCGCCTTTGTGATAGATGCTGGGATAGCGGTCCCAGACAGCCAGATAGAACAGTTTTGTCCGCGGGTGATAGGTGGGAGCGTACCAGTTCGTCGCGCCCTGAACGCTGGGGTAGACTTTCGTGCCTTCGGGGGTGGGTTGCATGCCGTCGCGAACGATCGGCCGCCCGGATTCATCCAGGCCGACGGCCCAGTTCTGGTAGGCGAAGGGCTTGCCGAGCAGGAATTCACCCGTTGCTCGATCGAGCACGTAGAAGAAGGCGTTACGATTGCCCCATAGGATGACCTTGCGCTGCTTGCCCTCGAACTCCATGTCGACGAGCACGGGGATTTGCACCGAATCCCAGTCCCACCAGTCGTGAGGCGTGAACTGGAAGTGCCATTCGAGTTCGCCGGTATCGGGGTTGAGTGCAATAACCGAGTCCGTGTAGAGGTTGTCACCGGGACGGACGTCGGCATTCCAATCGGGGGCGGGATTGCCGGTGCCCCAATACATGAGATTGAGATCGGAGTCGTAGGAGCCGGTGACCCAGACGGAACCCCCGCCGCGCTTCCAGGAATCGCCTTCCCATGTTTCGTGATACGGCTCGCCCGGTCCGGGGATCGTCCAGAAGCGCCAGGCATGCTTGCCCGTCTTCGCTTCGTAGGCGTCAACGAACCCACGAATGCCGTATTCGCCGCCGGCGGTGCCGATGACCACCTTGTCCTTGACGACCAACGGCGCAACCGTGAGTGCGTAGCCGTCTTTGTTGTCAACAACCTTCACATCCCAGCGAATCGAGCCGGTCTTGGCGTCGAACGACATCAAGCGCCCGTCGATGGTCGCCATGAAAAGGCTGTCTCCCAGGATGGCGAGCCCACGGTTGACCTGCCCGCAGCAAACGCTGATGCCTTCGGGGATCGTGTGGCGATACCGCCAGAACACACGGCCGGTAGCAGCGTCGATGGCGGCGATGTCGTTCGGCGAGTGGGTGACGTAAAGGATGCCGTCGACGACCAGCGGTGTCGATTGGAACTTCGTCGTCTCGTCCGCCTGGAACACCCATTTCAACTCCAGGTCGTTGACATTGCTCTTGTCGATCTGATCGAGCGGGCTGTAGTGTTGACTTTCGTAGGAGCGCGAATAGGTCAGCCAGTCGCCAGGCTCCTTGTCGGCGTCGAGAATGCGTTCATAGCTCACCTGAGCGGCAAGAAGCGATGCGCCAAGCACCGACAGAAGCACCATCCGAATCGTTTTCATTGCAGGTCCCCTTTCCGCTGCAGCGTTACAAGATAGGCCAGCAGGTCTTCCATTTCTTGCTCGCTGAACATCTCGCCCATCGTCGGCATCGATGAGGTCTTGTCGATGCTGAAGTCGGAAACGTCCTCCTTCGAGAGCGAGACGAGATTTTCGCTCGTGTCGATCAACTGGATCGAGAAGCTGTCTTCGTTGAGCCGCCTGCCGGTAATCTTTTGCCCGCTCTTCGTGACGGCGCTCACTCTGTAGTCTTTGGGAAGTACGCGTTCGTTGGGACGCAGCAGCGACGCCCTCAGATCCGGTACCGAGCGCTGTCCGCCGATGTAGGTCAGTTCAGGTCCCGACCGGGCTCCTTGCCCGTTGATTTGATGACAGTTGCGGCAACCGCCCTTGCCCTCGAATAGAGACTGTCCCCTTGAGGCGTCGCCGAGGTCCGCCACGCTCTGGGGGGCCTCGCTCAGTGAGCGCACGTATCCCACCAACTGCCACAATTGTTTGCCGCGAAAGAAGGTGGCCGGCATTTCGGTTCCCGGTATGCCCTCCCCGATGTTCTCGTAGATCGCCTCCGTACTGGAACCGTGACGAAATTCACCGGATGTCAAGTCCGATCCCCGGCCGCCTGAGCCATCGATCGCGTGGCACACGGCGCAATGGGAACGAAATATGCGGCTGCCGGCGGCAATGTCCTCGGCGGAGGCGTAGGGGTTCTCAAGATCGCCTTCTTGCGCGGGCAACAGCAAAGCGAACCCGAAGGCGAGTAAAGCCGTCAGAACGCTTCTCACGGACTTCACCTCACACAGGTATTTGACAGCCGCGACGAGAACCCGCCGGGCTGTCAGCTAGATTCTAGCGCGCCGCGGGGTTCACTCGCGAGGAGTTGAACCGCGGGACCGAACTTGAGGGGTTCGCTCCACCATGCCGGTGAAGGTGAGGTTGGAGTCGGCGCTGAACTTGCGGAACTCGCTGTACGCGCCCAATATCTCTCGATAGATATCTTTCAGCAGCGCCACACGGCCATTCAGGCGCACGCGGAAGGAATCACGCATCCAGACTTCATCGTTGACTTTTGTTTGGGTGAACCGCATCGCCGAGCCTTTCCCAAGTCGGAACAAGACCCAGCCGAAGCTGATCGTATCGAGCGTTTCCGCCTCGATACGCACCCATGAGTAGTCGGTCTTCCCGATCCAGAAGATCCCTTTCATCTTGGTGAGAAACTTCGCTTTGCCGAATGCGGGCTTGTAGCCGGGTTTGGGGTCGGCTTCAATGACGTAGGTTTCGATACCGGCGACAGTCTCTTCACCCCGAAGCCGGAAGTGGAAGGTGTTCTGAATCTCGGCGATCCACTTGCGCTGTTCTTCTTTCGCCTCGTCCCGCTCGGCCAAGCGCTTGGCTCGTTGCCTTGGTGTCTCGTTTTGCACCTTATGGATGCTCTTGTCGAGCTTGCGCTGCTCTTTCCGCTCCTCCTCGGGGCTGAGGGGTTGATCGTTTTTTACGATGAGCCGCTTGTATTCGGAGCCGTCGAGCAGCGTCACATCATGAGTCCGTGACTTGGAGGAATGGATCGCATCCTGCTTGTCGAGTTTTTGCACCTCGACCCTCTGCCGGAAGGTGTACTGCCGAGCGATCACGTCGTTCTGTTCATCGCGCTCATAGGCCAAGCGAATGATCTCAGCGGCGGAGGGGGTTTGGGCCAGGGTGGCCGAGACGGCAAGGAGCCCGCCTGCAAGGAGAAAGGTCTGGCGCAACACACTGTTATTTTGAACGATCAATCCGTCCAAGGGCGGCTTTTCTCAGCCTTTGAAATCCACGCTAACAGGGCCGCAAGGGTTCCGTCAGCGTTCAAGACGATCTTGACCGGAACCCCGCCCGCCCCGATGAATCGGCTTACGTTGTAGCCGCGGCTCCATTCCATGCGGCTTGCGGGATTCACGAATCAACCGTATGCTGCGGGTATGGTTGGCTTCGGGAGCGGCTCACGGCGGTCCATGCTCCTCACTGCTTTGATGGCGGCGATAGTAGTCGTGCTGGCTGTCCTGCAGTATCACTGGAGCATCCAGGTCAGCGAAGCCGAGCGCGACCGCATGCAGCGCGCTCTCGACAACTCGGTCCGGCAGTTGCGCGAGGACTTCAATCGTGAACTCAGGCAGTTGGGCAGGGCGCTCCAACCGTCGCTCTTCGGGTTTGTGGATGACGGCGGGCTATCCTATGCCCGCCGATTCGAAGACTGGCGGCAGCGGTCGAGTTACACGGGCCTGGTTCGTTCCGTTTTCTTTTTGAAACATGACGGCGGCGATGAAGCGAACCTGCTCGAGCTGAACCCCGATCGCGGCGGGTTCGAGTCCGTTGATTGGCCGGGCCGTCTCCGCGGCCTGCAACGGATGCTTAGCGGCCTGCAGGGGAGGCAGGATCGTCCCGGACGGCCCGCGATCAACCCTTTCACCTGGACGATTCTTTACGAAGGTCCGGTGCTGGCTCAGATAGTGCTCGAAAATATCGAGCCGCGTGCGCCCAGAGTGCGCCGCCCGATGAACCGCCGTGCTCAGGGCTATGTTCTTGTCGAGTTGGACCGGGGTTTCATGCGGGATGCGCTCCTGCCTGAACTCGCCGCGCGGCATTTCGGCGGCCCGAGTGGTCTGGTTTTTCAGGTGTGGGTCATGGAAGATGACAAGCTCCTCTACCACTCACATCCTGAACCTTCTTCGGACATCACCGTGGCCGACGCGAGAGAACCCCTTCTGTGGAGTCAGGAGGAGTTGGCATCGCGCTTGGTCGGTCGACGCGCAGCGGGTGCGCCTGGAAGCCGGGCATCCGCTGGCCGGCAGCGTCCGCGAGGCGGCGCCTCAAGAGACGGCCCGCCGCCGGACCCGGCTCGCCGGCCGCGCGTTGTGAGAGATTTCGTTCTCTCACCACCCGGGGCGGCGGCGTGGGAGCTTGTCGTTCGGCATGGCGAAGGATCACTAGAGCAAGTCGTAGCCGCCTATCGGAACCGTAACTTGGCCGTGAGCTTCGGCGTATTGCTGCTGCTGTGTATGAGCATGGGGATGATTCTCGTCTCAGCACAGCGTGCGCAACGTCTGGCCAAGGCGCAGATGGACTTCGTCGCCGGCGTGTCTCACGAATTGCGCACACCGCTGGCTGTAATCTGTTCGGCGGCGGAGAATCTGGCGGACGGCGTAGTTGGAGCCAAGGAACAGGTGACGCGATATGGCACTTTGATTCGTGACGAAGGGCGCCGACTGACCGGGATGGTTGAGCAGACCTTGGATTTTGCCGCGGGTCAGTCCAATCGCAAGACGTATCAACTCGAGAGGCATTGGGTCGCGGAGATCGTGGAAAAGGCGCTGCATCAGTCGGCGCCCGCCATCGAGAACGCCGACTATCGACTCGAGAAGACCGTCGATATGGATTTGCCGTCTGTTGAGGTCGATGCCGCGGCGCTCTCACAGTCGCTCCAGAACCTGATTGGGAACGCTGTCAAATACGGTGGAGCGAATCGCTGGGTGGGCGTGCGAGCCGAGGCGGCTGAAGAGCCCGGCGGCGGGCGGGAAGTGCGAATCTCGGTGGAGGACAAGGGTCTCGGGATTCGTTCCCAGGATTTGCCTCACGTTTTTGATCCGTTCTTCCGGGGCGAACAAGCGACTGTGCGCCAGATTCACGGCGCCGGCCTGGGTCTCAGCCTGGCGCGAGACGCGGTCGTAGCCATGGGAGGGCGAATCAGCGTCAAAACCGCGCCGGGCGAAGGCAGCACTTTTACGATCCACCTGCCTGCCGCCTCCGCGAACGGCGCGCCCTCGTCCGAATCCGCTTGAACCATGGCGCAAAGAATCTTGATTGTGGAAGACGAACAAGGCCTTCGTCTCACTCTGGGTGACCGCTTGCGGAATGAGGGCTATGAGGTCGAGACGGCTCCCGACGGAGCCGAGGGGTTTGACCGTGCATCCAACGGCGGCTTCGACCTGATCGTCCTTGACCTGATGCTGCCCGAGAAGAGCGGCCTCGACGTGTGCCGTGACCTGAGGCAGCAAGGCCTGACAATGCCGGTGCTCATGCTCACCGCGCGCGGCCAGACTTTGGACAAAGTCGTCGGACTGAAGATCGGCGCCGACGACTACGTCACGAAGCCGTTTGAAATGATCGAGCTTCTGGCGCGGATTGAAGCGTTGCTACGCCGCAAGCAGACATCGACCCGTGCTCCCGGAGCCGTCTATCAATTCGGGACGGTACGGGTCGTGGTGCGCAGCACCGAGGTGTTTCGCGATGGCCGGCCGGTGACTCTTTCCGCCAAGGAATTCCAGCTCCTTCGCTATCTGCTCGAACACCGTGGCGAGACACTTTCGCGTGATACGCTTTTACACGAAGTATGGGAGTACGCAGCGACTCCCACGACCCGCACTGTCGATGTCCACGTGGCTTGGCTCCGCCAAAAACTGGAGGAAGATCCCAAGAAACCGCAATGGATCCTCACGGTGCATGGGCTCGGCTATAAGTTCGCCGAGTCCAAGGACGGCGGAACGTCCTTAGCGGCTCCAGTCTCCTGACGCCGCCCGCGGGACTTTCACAACAGGTTGATAGTTTTGCCGGAAAGAACCGCGTTGCGCGGCATTGCGCGGCGTCGCGCATCCATCCAAACGGTTGTTAAAACGATGTAAAGAAGCTTTTACTTCGATTTAACTCCGCTCCCATATCCTTCCGTCCTCCCATAACGTCTAATGAAACAGAAGCGACGTAAACATCGAGCTATCTAACTGAAGGAGGATGAGGCTATGAAATTCTTGACTGCATTCTTGACAGCAGTTCTATTTACTGCTCCGGCATTGGCGCAAGGTCAGAGACCGGAAAGGCCGTCAGGCCCGCGCGGATCACGAGGCGAAGCGCTCCAAGAGCATCTCCAATTGAACGAACAGCAGAAGGAGGCTCTACGGGCCAACCGGCAGGCACTTCGCAAAACGACCCGGCCACTGGTGGAGCAGATGCGAGAGAAGCGGAATCAGATTCGTGAACAAATGCGGTCGGAGACACCGGACGCGAGTACGATCGGCAAACTGAACGTCGAGATGAGGGAACTCGTTGATCAAGTCAAAGCGGCGCGGGAAGCGTCACGGGCAGAGGCGGTCGCTTTGCTCGACGAGAAACAGCAAGCTGCGCTCTCCGAACTCGAACAGGCGCTTGCGTTGCAGCAAGTCGCACGACAGGCGGTCGGAGCCAACTTGCTGGCCGTGCCCGAAGGCGGTTTCGGAAGGCGCGGCTTCGGTCGAAGCCCGCGAGGCCCGAGGAGCGGTGGGGCTAGGCGAGCGGCGCGGATCGGGACGCGGCCGAGTACGCAGACCCGACGGGGACCGGTCTGAACAAGGCGGCTCCGGTTTCTTTCGATGACACTGACACAGAAAGCCGGCAGGCATTCAGCCTGCCGGCTTTTTCTGTCTTGGCAGTGATGCGCGATCGAGCCGCTGCACCGATCCCGCCCAACCGAGTAGAGCGGCTCCGAGGTCTCAGTCGTGCGTGACGTCGCAAGCGCCGCGGCTTGCGAACAGGCGAGGTCCCGCGATCCCGGTCAGACAGCTCAACGGTCGTCAGCCACTCATGCGCTCAAGCGCCCGGCAGATCGCTCAACACGTCGCCGCCCGCCCCAGGGCTTCGGTGCTCCGATACGCTGGTGCCATGTCAAAAATGACTATGCGATCCCGTGCTCTTTGGGCGTTCCTAGTGACAATCTTGGTCGCAGTCATCATCTGGCAAGTCGCGCTAGGTTGCTCCGGTCACGACATGAGCGGAGCAAACCGCGGAGCGGACCTGCGCGATGCGGATCTGCGCGGCGCTTGCATTGACGAAGATACGGACCTGAGCGGGGGGGATCTGGACAAGGCGAAGAACGTGTGCGAGGCAAAGCTGCCATCTTCGCTTAAGCGCCGGCTCTGCGGGGAACGCTGACCACGCGCCTCGCGGCCCCCCGGAAGGCCCGGCTCAATACCTCCGGGGACGGGTCCGGTACCGCTGGCAATTGTCCATGGGCGTAGCCCTCCTATCCCGCGCCTCCAGGTCGGCCCCGGCGTCAAGACAGGCGGCTACGTCCGCGACTGTTGCCGTTTTCCAAAAGCTCGGCTCTTCCCACGCCTTGCAGTCCGCAGATTGGGCAACCGTTACCGGCGGGACTCCCAACAACTAGGTGTGGAACCTCAACAGGTTGTCCCCGGTCAGACCGATTCGACTGATGGGCGGGTTGGCTTTAAGACTAGCGTGTGGGCGGTGCCAATTGTAGCGGTGGAGCCAGTGTTTGAGGTGTTGGGCACGCTGGGTGGAGGTGTGATAGGTGTGGGCGTAGGCCCACTCACGTAGCGCGGTCTGGATGAAGCGTTCGGCTTTGCCGTTGGTACGAGGGGTGAAGGGCCGGGTGAAGCGATGGCGTAGGCCGCGTTGGACACAGCGTGCATGGAAGGCCCTGGAACGGTAACACCCGCCGTTGTCAGTGAGCACGCGGCGGACGCGGATGCCGAGGCGGTGGTAGTAGTCGAGGGCGGCGGTGAGAAAGGCCGCGGCAGTGGCGGCGGTCTGGTCGGGATAGAGCTGGGAGAAGGCGAGGCGGGAGTGGTCGTCGACGCAGACATGAAGGTATTCCCAGCCGGCGCCGGGGCTGGAGTGGCGGCGATCTGGGCGCCGGTCCAGCGCAGCCGGCGCAAGGTGGTGATGCGATTGATGACAGCGGCCGGTATCGTCCGTGGCGAGCGGTGCGGACGCGAACTGCGGTCGAGCAATCCGTCGGCGCCCTCAGCCCGATAGCGGGCTACCCACTTGCGCACCGTACGTGCGCAGACCCCGAAGGCGCTGGCCACCGCCTTCGGGGTCTGGCCCTGGTCGAGAATCCGCCGGACAACATCGGCTCGACTCTTCGGGGTCAACTTGGCATTCTGATGGATGTTCACTCGGTCCTCCTTCCGGGAAACCGTTTGCTTGACACCTTCAATTTCCTCGGTCGGGACCGAGTGAACAACCTATTGAAAGATCACAACTAGGGGGATGAGAATGCTCAGAATCACAGTTCGCATGGCTCTTTCTCCTGTTCTTACGTTCGCGCGGGTACCGCCCGCCGCACAGCGTCTGTTGCAGTTGGAACCTCAAGGACTGAGGGCTTCGCCGATGATCCGCTGCATCGTGACCTTCAAAAGCTCAGTGGTGATCTCCACCCCGGTGTCTGCCAATCGGTCAATGGCCTGCTGCCCCACAGATCCCCCTCTGGAAGCGGCCGAACGGACGTAGTTGCCTCCTGCCGGCGTAAGGCCGTCGATAAACGAGAACGTATAGCTACGCCCCTCAAAAGTGCTCACAGCCGAGACCTTTGCAGCCAGGAGGCCGCTTTGTATAGCACAGTATTTGAACGGTCACATTGTTGCTGGCTTGGGCCGGGTGCGCTCCGAACTGCTGGTACAACTGCTTCCAAGTGAGCCGTAGCGGAGCGCGGAGGGCGAAGGTGCGGTAGGTGAGCCAGAGGTAGAGATCGAGGCCCAACGTGGAGCGTTTGAGGGCCGTGAGGGTGTTCATATCGAGCGGTACGGGGTGGCCCGGATGATTTCGTTAAAGAACGCCTCACCCAGATATATCTTGCTGTCCCACAGCGAGGACTGATCGGGCTTGCGCTCGTTCCACCAAAACTCGCCCCGCTCGGCGATCAGCGAGGATACGAATTGCTCCCCGTGCTCGTCTTCGTAGATCATTGAAACCGTGCAACCAAAGAGGCGCTTCATTTGATTGCGGGGCTTGATTTGATCGCGCCCCCCGCCGCTACTGTAGACCCCCAGGGTCTTCATGAACTTCGCCAGCGACGGCCCCAGGATCAACGTCCGGCTTTGGGTCCGCACGGCTTCGGTGCACACCCAAGCCAACAACAGGCGAGGCAGGTTGCCGAAGGGGAGCTTGTGATCCCCGGTGACCGACATGATTAGCTTGAACGGACCGTTGACCCCGCTTGTACTGGTGTTGGTTGCCGGGGTTGGTGCGGGGCAACGAGCACAGCGCCATCATCCGCGCCATGAAGCCGCGCTCCGGGTCCGCTTCGCTGGCCGAAACAAGCAGGTGCACCTGATCGGCTTGGGTGAAGTGGTGCAACGCTTGGGGTGAGGCTTCGCGGATTGCTTTCACCGGGCCGCCCAGATCAGAGAAGACTTCCCCGATGGGAACCAACCCGTCTCGTTTAGACTGCATGGCTTATTCTCCCATGCTCGCCAGACAAGAACCACAGGAGGTGCACCCATGTCACAAGCCGGTGCCTCGTACCGTCGGCGCAAGATCGGATGCTCACGTCAGATGATGAATCCGGCGATGAGTAGTCCGCAGGCCGCGAAGAATGCGATCCTTTGTGACCACTCGATCCATCTGGGTGTTTCGTCGCTGGCTGCGGCGATGACTTCCTCGATTACCTCAGGGAAGTCTTCATCAGATAAAGCTTTGTCAAAGCGGCGGTGCAAGGCTGCTCTGAAGTCTTGTTGATTCCTTTTCACTGCCATGAACTGGATTACTCCGGTTCCGACCGCGCATGCGAACCATACCGCCCCTTCATCCCATAGTAGCCATGCTGCGACTACGCTGATTGCGAAGCCTACCCACACCTGCGGGGCTATCGCGCGCCATTGTAATTCAGGCTCCACAGCCAGAGAGACCCCGTGAAGCTGGCGGGTAGAGCGCCCCGCGCCCGCCGTCCGCTGAGCCCCCGCGCCTTCTTGGGCAGGGCGTTTTTCGTACCTTGAAGGAGTGCTGCGAGTGGCTGCAAGAGATCATGCCACCGCTGTACCAGAAAAGATACGGAAAATCTGCCCTCCGCCGACATTTCGGCGACAATTAAATAGCAGCAAACAAAGCAGTTAGCAGTCTGGACATTTTCCGGCGGTTCTCAAGATCGGTGAAACCAAAGGAGTCCCCGCTTTTCCTCATTCCAACGGACGCCAGATTGCGCGCAATTCCCAGGGAACCCAGCGCGGACGGCGTGATCTGCCTCGGCGGTTCGGAGGCCTTCCGTCTCAGATGGATCAACGGCCGCATCGAGCGCGAGCAACTGCCCGAGTTGCCCAGGGGGACATTTCTATCGAGTCTTGACAGGCTGGTCAGATTTTGCTTGACAAACCCCGGAGGGTTCAGTATAAATAATTTGATCTAACGATAATTCAGTAGGGCATTGATCCATTAATTGATGACGCCCACACCCCCGGTTCAGTTTGAGCCCCTCAAGCCTTCATCGGCCCCTGATCTGGTTTTCGAGGCCGTGAGATCAGCAATATTCTCTGGCGCGCTTCAGCCCGGGGCTGCTCTCCGAGAGATCCACCTCGCGCGTGAGCTGAAGGTGAGCCAGGCCACTGTCCGTGAGGGATTGCTTCAACTGGAGTGCGCCCATCTGGCAGTGCGGGTTCCCAACAAAGGCACCTACGTCGTTGCACTATCCCCCAGTGAAGTACACGAGCGCTGTATTGTTCGGACTCGCTTGGAACAGTACGCTGCAATTGAAGCCGCCGCCCGGCTATCCCCCGAAGAATTCGACATCTTACAGCAGCGAGCCAAGGAGATCTCGATACTCGCTTCCGAAAACGCCTACTACAAAGTCGAAAAAGTGGACCTGGAGTTTCACCGCTTTATCTGGCAGAAGTCGGGCAACACCCTTCTCTCTCGGATCTTGGAGCAGGTAACGATACCGCTGTTCGCGTATATTCTGTGAGTGTCGCAGCCGGTCTCGTGAGAATCTTACAGCAGTTGTCCGGCCGCATGAGCCCCTTGTCGCGGCCCTCCGAAGCCGGGAAGGCCAGGCCATCGCCGAGGCGGTTCGTGAACACATCGAGTTGTCATACGGGCGATACATTAGCTCCGACGAGGACGGGCAGTCAAAAGCTTCCGAGACGCTGAGGCGTGCAGACGCCGCAATCGACGGTTCCCGGAAGTAGATTAACGAAAGGGTTATGAGAGGGTTATTTCAATGCTTCAGTCACGACCACAAAGGATCCGAGTATTAGGAGTATTCTCGGTTGTTTGGATACTCTTGATGTTTGCCATTCCCCATGCGGGAATAGCCCAATCCACTGGCACGGTCACAGGAGCTGTGAGCGACTCGAGCCCGGCCATCATCCCCGGCGCGACAGTGCAGCTCCAGCATGACCTGACCGGTGTGTCATTCGAAACGAAATCGAACGACGAAGGGATTTATCGTTTCGTGCAGTTACAACCGGGGAGTTACATCTTGTCCGCCACGCACACCGCCTTCGATCCGGTTCGCGTCACCGCGATCGCGGTCGAGGTGAACCGAGTGACCAGGGTCGATGTGGTTCTGCAAATTGCTTCCACTCGGGAATTTATTACTGTTACCGCTGACAGCACGTTACTTGACTATGACACTGGCACTAAGGGGCAAATCGTAACCGAGCGCCAGCTCGAATCCTTGCCTCTTCAAACACGGAATCCTCTCGCCCTGATGATGCTGACCCCCGGGGTGGTCACCAGAGAAGGGAATGCGTCGTTCAATCGGCCAGGTAGCGACGGTGCAAACATCACGTCGCGTTACAACATCAATGGAGGCATTCGCACCGGCACAGGTGGTTATCAGGAATATCTGGTGGATGGAATTAGCGTAACAAACTTACGCGATGGTTCTATACTGGCGCTTCCAGCGGCGGACGCCCTCCAGGAGTTCCGAGTGCAGTCTGGGGCGATGTCGGCTGAATATGGTCATACGGTGGGCGGCGTAGTCAATTTCGTGACGAAAGGCGGCAGCAATGAATTCCACGGCAACCTCTTCTATGCTCACCGCAGTACGGCAACCCAGACAAGATTAGCTCTGCCCGCAACAGCCGCCAAACCACCCAATGTCTACAACCAGTTCGGTGGCAGTGTAGGCGGGCCGATCGCACGAAATCGCTCATTCTTCTTCTTCGGATGGGACTCAGCCCGGTGGATTCGGAAATTCCCTCAAGTCACCACGATCCCAACTTTGAAGATGCGTGCTGGTGATTTCTCTGAGATCAGCGGGGCCGTATTTGACCCCGCAAGTGCGAGCTCTGCCGCTGATCGCACGCCATTCCCCAACAATCAAATTCCCGTGTCGCAGTTCAATAGCTTCGGGGAGCAGATGCTGCGTGTCTATCCTGAACCAAACAGGGGAGTAGGGCCCGGTTCCAACTTCCTGGGAAGGTTTTTTTCGTTTGTCAAAGTCGATAACATGACGGCCAGAGTCGACCACGTCTTGTCCGACAGGCAGAAGCTGATGTTCAAAGTCACAAGAGTACGATCAGACGCAGATTCAGATAAGGTCTTAGGTCTTCACGATCCCGCGTCCCAATTCATTAAATTTCCTTCCTCCAACCTGACAGCGAATTATTCGTACGCTCTTAGTCCCTCATTGCTGTTTTCTGCAAGCGCCGGGTATACGAAATGGAATCGACAGATCACCGATTTGACGAAGAACACCCAAGGAACTTCACTCTTTGGGTACAGCATCACGCCAGCTTTGGAGGAGGGGAATATCCTGAACCTGACTCCTCGCGCTAATTTCGACGGTTTCCACTCTATCGGCACAGGAAGTCCACAGAGCTTTATTTCTGAAAATTTCCAGATCAATCCGGCATTCTCCTGGCAAAAAGGCGAGCATAGTATGCGTTTCGGCGCCGATCTACGTGTGCAGTATCTCTCGGGCCTCGTCGCCACCGGCTTGCCAAACGGATCGTGGTCTTTCAGCGCAAGTCAGACCGGGAAGGGAACGTCGGGCACCGGGCACTCTGTGGCGTCCGGACTGCTTGGCCTGCCTAACGCTGTGAGGATTCAGCGGCAGCCGCTCGTCCGTGTTCATCAGAGCGCTCCAGCGCTGTATTTTGGGGATGACTTTAAGGTTCTACCCACGTTAACACTGAATCTCGGGTTGCGTTGGGAAGCGGTTGGGCCTTTGTTGGAGCAGAACAATCAAGTCGGTTGGTTAGACACAACTTCCGTAAACTCGATTGTCAGCCTTCCGGGGGTATTCCAGTACGCGGGCATCGGGGGGAATTCGCGAAATATTCGGATCGGCGATTACAACAACTGGTCGCCTCGGTTTGGATTTGCATATTCTCCGAGTCGTCTGGCAGGTACGGTTATTCGTGGGGGTTTCGGTGTCAATTACTCGCCGATTCCGACCTCGGGGTATTTCGCCGCCGCGCCAGGGTTTGAGACGACTTTCAGCCCGCTAAAGCCCGCCTCCGCCGAGCCGGCTCTGGTACTGAGAGGGAACTATGAACTCCCTCCCGCAGATGGGCCGCGTGGGGAAGCCGCCTATCTTGGTCTTGGCCTTACCAATCCACTGAACCGGCAGCTTGAAAATCCCCGCATCTATCAATGGAATTTCGGAGTGCAGCGGGAGTTGTGGCGGAACACGCTGTTAGAGATCCTCTACACCGGGAACAGAGGCTTACGCCTGCTTTCAAATCGCAGCTACAATCTTGCCCCTGAGTCCCTGATTCAGGAGGCTGTCGCGTTGCAGGAAGCTAGCGGACAACAGGGGGCCGCTCGGACGTTCTTGGATGAGAGAGTTCCCAACCCGCTTGCCGGCCTCGTCCCAGGCACTCTTGGCGCTCCTACGATCACTCGCGAGCGCGCCTCACATCCGTTCCCCCAGTATGGCGGCGCAGGGGCGTTTCAGAACGATCGCGACTCACTCTACCACGCCTTGCAGCTTACGTTTCAGAGGCGGTTCGGTGGCGGGCTTGCCTTCCTGGTTGGCTATACCTTGTCGAAGGAGATCGACAACGTCAGCGCCTCTGCCAGCGGGAACATCAGGGGACGCGAGCAGAACCGCTACAACTTGCGGGACGCTCGGGCTGTGGGTGCTTACGACCGGCCGCAGAACCTAGTCGCTAATTTGGTATATGATTCCCCATTTGGCTCAGGGGGCAGGTATTCCGGCAACAAGACCCTCAACATCCTGCTGGGGCGCTTGCAGATAACAAGCACGCTGATGACTCAGTCCGGTGCCCCACTTGCAGTTCGCCAGAGCGCCAGTAACGGACTGCCAGGTAGTCAGCGTCCTGATCTACTCACCGACGCCGGCGAGGCCAGCAGGAGCGTCCGCGGGACTGTGGCGTCGAACGGAAACATAATCTGGACTAGCCCGGATGCCTACTCGCTTGTGGACGGACGCTACGGTACCGCGCCGATTCGGGACGCTCACAATCGGGGACCAAGTTTCTTTCTGTTGGACCTCGGATTGCACCGCGATTTCCATCTCACCGAGCAGATCGCTCTTCGGATCCGCATGCAAGCCTTCAACTCGTTGAACCATACGAACTTGAGAAATCCCCAAGACAATGTAAACTCCAGTTCTTTCGGTCAGATTTCGCAATCGCATGACCCGCGCATCTGGCAGTTCGGAGCCGAAATCAAGTTCTGAGGGAACACACTTAGTTGGCCGGTAAGGGAGAAGCATTTTGATCAACCGAAATTATCGCTCGGCCAAAGCCAAGGTATTGCCGGGCGTCGTGGGTTTGAGGGCAGCAATGACGGCAGCGGTCCTTTTCCTAGCGGCAACACCTGCTGCCGCCGGGTCATGCTCGCCTCGGTCAACCGGCGGACGATTGTCACTTTAAATCAAACACGGCGGTCCATGTTACATCGTGGAGATCGGAGCGTACCGCCAGTTGGCGGGGATCGATCTCCCCTCGCTAACCGTTCGAGAGACGATCTTGGATGTGGGCCTAGCTGGCCGCGATCCGTCCGGTAATGGCCTCGCGCAATCCTTCCAGCAGCCCTTCCAGCCTAGCTTGGCTATGCTCCAGCCGTCCCACGCGATCGCCCAATTGTTTGATGTCGTCTCGCAGCCGTGACTCCAGCTTCCCCATGTCCTCTCGCAGCTGCGATTCCATCCGGGCCATGTCCTGCCGTATGTCCTGCCGTAGCCCGCGATTGCCGGTCAGGATCAACCCACCCAAGGTCGCTCCCACCGCCAGAACTGCAATCAAGACGCTGATTAGCTCAACACTCATGCTTCCTCCCAATCCGTTCCGCCCATTCTCCCACAGGCCCCAGACTTCGCCCCACGGGAAACGAGTGTTTACCAGGCTCTGAGAAAGAAGAAAACCGAAGCTCCCAAAATGCTTCCGGGTTCTCTCAAGGCACGCTTTTTACAGCACGATAAGCAGCTCTATCGTGCTGTTCCGATGCACTTAGTACCACTCAGGCTTTTCTCCTCGAAACCGCCCCCATCTCCGCCAGGCACCAAACACCGCAAGCACCATTCCGGCTAACAAGACATCGGCCAGCGTCGCATCGCTGATCAGGGTTGCGCCGTAGCCAATGAGCGGCAGGGCCAGCAGCAACATGCGGACCCCGTGACGGGTGAGATAAAACTTCCGTGCGTTCTTGAAGTTGTGCATCTTGCTTCCTAACCCGCCACAGGAGGTGGAGAGAGAAGGCTCACCCGGCCCACCAACTCGAGATCGTTCTCTCCACCCAACCGGTGAACGTCCGCGACAGGTGGTACGCCGTCGCCCCCATGAATCCTGCGCACATGAGGGCCAGGAGAAAAATCCACGTTCAGCTAAACCAGAACACCATACGCGACTCATGGTCCACGATATTTCCCATCTGCCGGTACGCCTCCCTGAGCCGTGCCTCGTGGATCCGCGCGGTCTCATCCACTTTATGCACCAACCCCGCAACCCGCTTCTCAAAATCTTCCACTCGCTCCACCGCCCGCTCGGCCCGCTCGGCGCTCCCCGTCATGGCCGCATAGAGGTCGCGCACTTCCTTGAGCGTTTGGTGGATGCCCGCCATTTACCGGCTCCAACCCCAATCCCGTCCCAGGTCCCGGAGATCCCGCGCCCGCTCCGCGATCCGCTCGACCGTTTCACGAATCCACGCCTCGACCCGGTGAATCTCCCGCTCGATCCCGCCGATCTCCTGCGCCTTGGCGTCAATCCGCTCGTCCACGCCTCCGTGCTCCCGCCGAAGCTCCTGATTGTCCTTCTCCACCCGCTCGGCCTTCTGCTGGACAAACGAGTCCGTCTCCCCCGGTAACGTTCCAAACGCCTGCGGGCCGAGATGAACATTCGGCTCCCGGCTCAACTCCGCCGCCCGTTCCAGGTCGCCGGATCGATACGCCTCGTCCCGCCGATCCGCTAAGCTGCGCCCGTCGATCCGTTCCTCCCGGCCCGCCCGACGAAGCGCCTCATTCGCCTCCCGCTCCCACGCCTTGCGGGTCTGCTCTAGCCACGTCCGGGGCACCGCCTCACGGGATTTTCGTGCTCCACCCTTCTCCGGTTCCTTCGCGTTGTAGCGCTTGAACCACTGCTCCCGGCTGCGCCCGATCCCATCATTGGCCCGCTCCGAGAACATCAGGTGCGCGTGGGGATTCTCCCCGTCCGGGCCGCCCTGGTGGATCGCCAGCGTATAGGGCAGCCGCTCCCCTTCGGTCAGCCGCTTCGCGAACCCGGAGGCCAACTCCCGCCGCTCGGCCTCGTTCAACTCCTTAGGAAGCGCGAACTGGACTTCCCGGTACAGCCGCCCGTTGGCCCGCTCGTGCTCGTCCGCCGCCGCCCAATAAGAGCGCGGGGCATCCTCGGCCCACTCCGGCATATTCTCGTGCTCTTTGTCTTCCAGTTCCTCCCGGTCCAGCTCGTAGCGGCCTTCGCGCTCGATGTAATCGTTCTTGGCGAGGGCCGACTGTCCGCCAGCACGGGAACCGACGCTCATTTTGAGATGATAAACGGCCACGGTTATCGCCCTTTTCCTACAATCCAAAGCACGGCATGTTTCTCAAAGAGAAACATGTATAGTGCTCTTCTCTTCAATTCGAGATCTAAAAGCGCTCCTGAGTAGGGACGCTAAAAGGCCCTACAAGAGGGCCTGTACAAAACCCCTCCTGCCAAGGTATCCTATCACGCTGTCAATGGACCTCGAAGAGCGCCTGGAAGACCTCAAAACCCGCAAGCGCGACCTACAGCAGCGCCTCGCCCGGAGCAAGAAAGAGTTCCTGGACCTTCAGAAGGAGAAAAAGCGCACTCTGGAAAACCAGATCCGGCGAGCTCAATAACGTGGTATTCGATTTCCTGTTGGCGGCCACCGAAGTGCTCTGTTAGATCGTCAACCGTCTGATCAGATGGAAACGTCACGTCGTCGCGGGCAAAGTACTTCAGAATTGCAAGGGTCAAATCGGGGTCTTCAATCATCGCTCATCTAGCTTTCCTCAGAGCTTGCTTGAAGTCAGAGAAGCGAATCAGACGCAGATTGTTGTCAGAGGCGTCCTCGATCGCGGCACTCGGCAGCACCGCCTTAAGTGCAGCCTGAAGTGCCGCCTCCTGCTCGTACTCACTGTAGTGCTCGGCAATCCCATCACCATACTCCTGTCTGATGCCCAGGAGCGCATAAACCCCATCGAACGAAAAGAAATCTTTGCTGGGGCGACCCTCGCTGTTGTGGATTTCGATTACTCGGGCGAGAAAGGGCGAAATCGCCTCGTCTTCCACGGCCATCAAATAAGCCTTGAACTGGGAGCAGCGCGCGGCCGAGCAGCCTATTTCCCAGGCACATTCATCGTTGGTGTACCCGGCGACCTGCAGCTCCTTGAACCTGCGTATGTCTTCGAAGATGTAGCTCGTTCTTTGCTGCATGGTCTTTCCTCTCGGGCGGCAGCTTCCCGCTCAGTGAGCTGCTTGCGAGACGTAAGTACCTCGCTTCATGAGGGGGCACATCCCCCCAGTCGCGTGCATAGTTGATTGTTGCTCTAGGATCAGCCCTATTTCTTCTCGTATCGGGAGGCGACTGTAAGCGCCGGAGCGAAAATAGACCACAGGGCGGCCGTTTGAGGCCGCTGGTGGCGGAGCAAAACTAGACCGCCCGCCAGCATTTCATAAAACATTTTTGGGGTGTTTTGTGTGATGCAGGAGGGATGTACTCTGTGGAGCTGTACGCACGCGTTCGCCGAGCGGTCTTTGTCGAAGGGGTCAGCGAGAGAGAAGCGGCGCAGCGCTTCGGGCTGGCGCGCGAGACCGTGCGCAAGATGCTGCGCTACGCCGCGCCGCCGGGCTATCGGCGGCAGAAGCCGATTCGACGCCCGAAGCTCGACGCCTACACGCCGATCATCGACCAGATCCTGGAGACGGACCTAGCGCTGCCGAAAAAGCAACGGCACACGGCGAAACGTATCTTCGAACGACTCCGAGACGAGCACGACTTCGCGGGCGGCTACACCATCATCAAAGACTACGTGCGGCTGAAGCGGACCTCGCAGCGCGAGATGTTCGTGCCGCTGACGCATCCGCCGGGGCACGCCCAGGCGGACTTCGGCGAGGCGCAAGTGGAGATCGGCGGGGTGCTGGCGAAGGCGCACTACTTCGTCATCGATCTACCCCACAGCGACGAGAGTTACGTGCGGGCATTTCCGGCCGAGACGACGGAAGCTTTCTTGGAGGGGCACGTCGAGGCGTTTCGCTACTGGGGTGGCGTGCCGCGACGGATTCTCTACGACAACACAACGCTGGCGGTGGCGCGGATCCTAGGCGACGGGACGCGGCAGAAGACGCAGGCGTTCTCGGAGCTGCAGTCGCACTACTTGTTCGCAGAGCGTTTTGGGAGGCCGGGCAAGGGAAACGACAAGGGGAAGGTCGAGAACCTTGTGAAGGTCGCCCGACGGAGCTTCTTCGTACCGCGGCCCCGGTTCCCCAGTTGGGCAGCGTTGAACGTATGGCTGGAAGAGCAGTGCCGCAAGAGGCGAGAGCGCCGGCAACGCGGGCATCGAGAGAAGATCGGAGAGCGCTTCGAGCGTGATCGACAAGCGCTGTTAGCGCTGCCGGCAGCGGCGTATGAGGCCTGCGAGACACGTCCTGGGAGAGTGACGTCGTTGTCGCTGGTGCGCTACCACACCAACGACTACTCGGTGCCGACCAAGTACGGACACCGCCAAGTGCTCATCAAGGGCTATGTGGACAAAGTCGTCATCTGCGCCGGCAGCGAGGAGATCGCACGGCATCGGCGCAGCTATGGGCGTGAGGGGCTGATCTTTCACCCGCTGCACTATCTGGCCCTACTGGAGCGCAAGACCGGAGCACTCGAGCAAGCAGCGCCGCTGGAAGGCTGGCAGTTGCCCGAGGAGTTTGCTGGACTGCGCCGGCTGCTCGAAGCGCGGCTCGGCAAGGCTGGAGCTCGAGAGTATGTCCAGGTACTGCGTCTGCTCGAGGACGTTCCGCTCGAAGAAGTCCGTGCTGCCGTAGGGGACGCCTTACGGCTCGGCGCGATCTCTTTCGATGCCGTCAAGCATCTCGTGCTGTGTCGCATCGAACAGCGCCCACCCCGGCTGGAACTTGAGAATTATCCCCATCTGCCCACGGCGCGGGTGGCGACGACCGCAGCGGCGGACTATCTGGCGCTGGTGGACGCGGGAGCCGAGTGACGGCCAAGCCGAAAGTGCTGCTGGAAGCGCAGCTGAAGGCGCTGCGGCTGCCGACCTTCCTGCGCGAGTACGACAAAGTGGCGCGGCAATGCGCGGCCGAAGGTCTGGACTGTCCGCGCTATCTGCTGCGACTCAGTGAGCTGGAGCTGCTCGATCGCGAACAGCGCGCCACCGAGCGCCGCATCAAGACCGCCAAGTTCCCGGTGCTCAAGAGCCTGGAGACCTTCGAGTTCCGCTCGATTCCGTCGCTGAACAAGAGCTTGGTCCTGGAGCTGGCGCGCTCGGAGTATCTGGATCGCAGAGAGAACGTGCTGGCGCTGGGCAACTCCGGTACGGGCAAGACGCACCTTGCCCTGGCGTTGGGGCTGGCCGCTTGTCAGAAAGGCTATCGGGTCCGCTTTGCCACCGCCGCGGCGCTGGTCCACGAGTTGCTCGAGGCGCGTGACGACAAACGTCTCCTGCGCTTGCAAAAACAGCTGGCCAAGCAAGACCTGCTGATCGTCGACGAGCTGGGCTACGTCCCCTTGTCGAAGACGGGCTCGGAGTTACTGTTCGAGATCTTCAGCCAGCGCTACGAGCGGGCCTCGACGCTGGTCACCTCGAACCTGCCCTTCAACGAGTGGACGGAGATCTTCGGCTCCGAGCGGCTGACCGGCGCTTTGCTGGATCGTCTCACCCACCACGTCCATATCTTGGAGATGAACGCCGAGAGCTACCGTCTCCAGCAGAGTAAGCGTTCCCGGAAGCGTTCTTCCTCCCCCTGATCCCCCCGCCCAGCCGCCGGCTGTTTCGAGGGGCTTCCACTACGTCCGGGGCCGCCTTAACAGGCGTCCCCCGACTTCGCTCCAGCCCCCAAAACAGCCGCTTTCAGAAACGAGTCCTATCCCCGAGATGGTCTACTTTTACTCCGCCCCAGTGGCCTAATTTTGCTCCGCCCTTGACAGGCGACCGTAAACAGACGCTGAGGCTGAGCCGGCACTCCACTGCTGCACTTCTTGTAGCCGTTCGCCTCCATGACCTCCCTGGCCACCCAGCCGATCCTGTTCTTGATTGCGTCCTCCGTGACGGCCAAGCCAAATTCGGCAAGCAGGTCGTGTTGTAGTGGTTCAACGGCCGGCCGGCCGTTGTCCGACGCTTCCATCATCCGCTGGAGGTTCTCCGGCATTTCTAAGAAACATCGGATGACACAGTCACGATCCGGTTTCATTAGCCTTAATCAGCTCCTTCGTCGGTCCTTTCTCGTCCTTTGAACGCGGCCAGGGCTAATTCGAACCTGAAAGCGTTCTTGTGGGCACGGATCTCGATGGACCTATTGACTCCCGCATAATATAAGGTAACCTTTGGGGATTTCTCTCGTCTTACTAGACATGGGGAACCCGAGAGGGATACGACGAGATTTTGAGGCACTGGAGAAGCGGCGGTTTGAGGCCGTGCGGCTGGTCGTGGAGCAAGACTGGAGTCAGTCCGCGGCGGCGCGGCAGGTGCAAGCGGCGCAGCAAAGTGTGAGCCGTTGGGTAGCTGAGTATCGCCAGCGGGGAGCCGCTGGTTTGCGCCGCGCCGGACGCGCCGGACGCAAGCCGCTGTTAGATGCCGCGCAGCGGAAACGCTTGACGGCGCTGTTGCTGGAAGGCCCCGAGGCGCACGGCTTCCCGACGCCGCTGTGGACTTGTCCGCGGGTCGCTCGCCTGATCGGAGACGAGTTCGGGGTCGACTACCATGAAGGCCACGTCTGGAAGATCCTGCGGGGGCTCGGCTGGAGCCCGCAACGCCCGCTCGGCCGAGCGCGGGAGCGCAACGAAGAGGCGATCCGCAGTTGGCGGCGCAAGACCTGGCCGGGCCTTAAAAAAAAGCCCAAAACGAAGGCCGCATGCTGGTCTTCATCGACGAAAGCGGATTGAGTCAGAAGCCGCATCGTTGCCGCAGTTGGGCGCCGCGCGGGAAAACACCCGTGCTGTCGTTCAACTTCAACTGGGAGAGGCTCTCGGTGTCGGCTGGGCTGACGCTGCGCAACTTCTACTTCCGGCTTTATCCCGGTGCGATCGGCCAGACCGAGCTGATCGACTTTCTCAAAGCGCTGCTGCGTCACATCGACAAACCGTTGCTGATCGTCTGGGACCGATTGCCGGCCCACCGCAGCCGCCTGGTGCGGGAGTTCATCGAACTCTCCGAGGGCCACATCGTGACGGAGTACTTGCCGCCCTACGCGCCGGAGCTGAACCCGGTGGAGTACATCTGGGCCTATTGGAAGCAGCACGAACTGCCTAATGGTTGTCCCAAAGACTACGGGGAGCTGAGTGCGCGAGCCCGCCAAGCGCTGCGCCGCATGCGTCGCAGCGCTTGATTACTGCCTTCTGGAAGCAGTCTTCTCTTTGTTTCGATTAACTCTATATTATGCGAGAATCAATAAGTCCGTCCGTTATCACGGCGTGGCGGAAGCTTTTTCCCATCATAGCGCCTGCAGCGGAGGCGGCCGCTCGTCAGCCCGCTCATGCGCACAGCGCCAAGGAGGTATTCAGTCGAATCGGACTGAGTTTGCGGTCTCGAGGACGGGAATCTGCTCGACGATCGTCACGCCGAAACCTTCGAGGGCGACCACTTTGCGCGGGTGGTTGGTGAGCAGACGGATCTTTCCGAGGCCGAGATCACGGAGAATCTGCGCGCCGATGCCGACCTGATACTGCCGGCGGCGCTCACCGTCCGCGCCGTCTTCGCGCAGAGATTCCTTAGCGTGCGGGACGATCCGACGGCTGCCGTCGGGAAGGCTCTCCAACCCGTATCCCAGCCCGGTTTGATGCAAGTAAACGAGCACGCCGCGACCCTCTTCCGCGATCCGCTCCATCGAACGTTCGATAACGCGGTGGGACGGGTATTCGGAGGAGTGAAAGACATCGCCCATGAGATCGCGCGAATGCATCCGTACGAGAGTTGACTGTGCGCCCTCGACATCGCCATAGGTGAGAGCCAGATGGGTCTCGTCGTCGATCTCGCTGCGATACGCGATGGTGCGGAACGTGCCGAAGCGGGTCTGAAGAACTCCCTCGGCAAAGCGCTCGACGTATCGCTCATGCTCGATACGATAGCGGATGACCTCCGCGACCGACAGCATGCGCAAGTCATGCCGCTCGCAGAACTTCTTGAGTTGCGGGACACGAGCCATCGTCCCGTCTTCGTTCATGATTTCGCAGATCACGCCGGCGGGAATGAGACCGGCCAGACGAGCGAGATCGACCGATGCCTCCGTCTGACCAGCTCGCACGAGGACTCCGCCTTTGCGCGCCCGCAAGGGCGGGATGTGGCCGGGGCGCGCCAAGTCGGCGGGAGTCGTCGCCGGATCGATCGCGGTCAGTATGGTGTGGGCGCGGTCAGCGGCCGAGATGCCCGTCGTCACGCCTTGCGCAGCGTCAATGGATTCGCAGAAGGCCGTCCCGAGCGGTGAGGTGTTGCGCTCCGTCATCAGCGGGACCCGCAGATGGTCGAGCCGCTCTTCGGTCAAAGCGAGGCAGATCAACCCGCGACCGTGCGTGGCCATGAAGTTGATCGCCTCGGGGGTGACCTTCTCGGCGGCGATCATCAGGTCACCTTCGTTTTCGCGGTCTTCGTCATCAACGATGACCAATTGCCGGCCGGCGAGGATCTCTTCGAGGGCTTCGGGTACGCTGATGAACGACATGAGTTACCTGTAAGCTCACTATAGCCCAGCAGCGGCATTCGATCCGCCACGCCATCCGTCGATAAGCTGACGACTCGCAAAGCCCGGCGCCGCGCCGCATGAGAAAAAAGCAGGGGGTCCCACGGAGTGCCTGCGGCCCCTGAAAAGAGTTCCCCGGAAGCCCTCTATTACGTATTGGTCACAAGTTGTCACGCAGCCAGTCGAGCATTTCGCGAAACGCCTGACCGCGATGACTGTGCCGCCATTTTTTCTCGGGCGTAAGTTCGGCGAACGTGGCATCCAGGGCCGGCACATAGAAGAGGGGATCGTAGCCGAACCCGCCATCGCCGCGGGACTCCTTGAGGATCATGCCCTTAACGTCGGCTTGGAAGGTCTTGATGAGACGCGCGTCCCGCGTGAGCGCGATACAACAAACGAACCGCGCGGTGCGGCGGGGAAGGGGAACGTCGTGAAGCTTCTCGAGCAGGAGCGTATTGTTTGCGGCATCATCGGCGTCAGAGCCTGCGAAGCGCGCCGACTGGATGCCGGGGGCGCCGTTCAGCGCATCGACTTCCAAACCGGAATCGTCCGCGAAGACCAGCGGAGACCGCTCGGAGAACTTGTCGAGACTCTCGCGCAATGATTGCGCGTAGCAAATCGCCTTGGCGGCGGCATTGTCTTCAAAGCTGCGGCCGTCCTCGGCGCAAGCAACCGGCGGGAGCCCCTGGATCACCACGTCCTCGCCCGAGGCTTGCCGGAACTCGAGCAGCTTGCCCTTGTTGCTCGTGGCGCAGAACAGCTCGATCGGCATCAAATCGTCACGATGCCTCGCTGCGCTTCGACGAGTTCCGCAACTCCTTTTCCCGCCAGGTCGAGCAGCTCATCCAACCGGACTCGCGAGAAGCTGCCTTTCTCCGCCGTGGCCTGCACCTCGACGTGTTCGCCCGCCGACGTCATCACGACGTTCATATCAACATCAGCCCGCGAGTCTTCCTCGTAGCAAAGGTCAAGCAAGGGGACGCCAGCGACGATGCCGACACTGATGGCGGCCAGGTATTCGTTCAGGGGATTCTTTTTGATGACGTTGTAGTCGAGCATTTGACGGAAGGCCATCGCCAGGGCGAGCCAGCCTCCGGTGATGGACGCAGTGCGCGTTCCACCGTCGGCTTGGATCACGTCGCAGTCGATGAGGACGGTGCGTTCGCCGAGAGTGTCGAGGTCGGTGGTGCCGCGCAACGAGCGGCCGATGAGCCGCTGGATTTCCTGCGTGCGGCCGCCCGCCCGCCCGCGGTTCACCTCGCGCTGCGTGCGCGTCGACGTCGCCCGCGGCAACATGGAGTACTCAGCAGTCACCCACCCCTTCCCACTGCCCCGGCGGAAAGCGGGCACGCCCTCTTCCAACGACGCGGTGCATATCACCTTGGTGTGACCGATTTCGATAAGGGCCGAGCCCTCGGCCGTCGGCATGAAGCCGGGCGTGATCTTCAGGTCACGCACTTGGTCGGCCCGCCGGCCGTCAATTCGCATCATCCCAATGTACCGGGAACGCTAGCAGGGCGCTACAGGTGTGCGCTGCTGATCAGCCTGTTGTCGAAGAGCAAGCAACCAGAGGGCCTGGATTGTCCGGCGCCCTGGCTCACCAGTCTCGACGCCTCGCGAGCCCTGAAAAAGCCCCTACGCCAGCAGTCCGGCGAGGAGGCGCTGCAGCCGCGCCGGTACTGAAGAACCTGTCGGCGCAACGGAAAATTCATTCTTGCAGCCATGGTTCCACGGAGAGAGTTAGACGGAATCACCTGGTCGGAGAGCCCGGTCTCTTGTCAGTTTGAAGGAGCGCTTATTTCGTCGAGGCCATCGGCGACTCGGCTATGGCCCGGTCCATCTGTTTCTTGAGACGCTCGAAGGTCGCAAGCGACTGCCGGGCTTTTTGCTGTTCGCCAAGGCGGCGGTAGAGGTTTGCTAATTGGTAGTGGACAGAAGATGTTCGTGGGATGTACTGCGCGGCTTTTTCGAGATGGATACGCGCTTCCGGGAGTTTTCCCCGCGACAACAGCAACTTGCCCAGTTCGAACCGGGCCTGTCCGTTTTTGGGATTGTGTTGCTGTGCTCTTTGAAACTCGCGCTCCGCTGCATCCAGGTCGCCCGAGTCCTTCAGGACCAGACCGAGCAGTAAGTGGGAATCCGGAATATCTTGCCTGGCAGCCCGAGCAAACACTTGCAGTGCTTCCTGCATTCGTCCTTCCTGGCGATGGACGATGCCTTGCAGCAGGAGCGACCGGGGATCTTCGGGATTCAGCTCCAGCAAATTGCGAAGTGCTAACCGCGCCAAGTCGATATTCCCGAGTCGAGAACTCGACACGCCGAAGAGGTAGTGGATGCCTTCGAAGTCGGGGAACTTCTTTTGGGCTTCCACGGACTCCGAAACGGCGAGACTCAGGCGGTCTGACTGCACCAGTTGCGAGACGATGAACTCCCAATACGCCGGGTTCTCAGGATCGAGCTCGCGGGCACGGCGCATGGATGCCACAGCGGAGTCCGGCTCGTTCAGCTTTGCATGGGCGTACGCCCTCACGGCGTGATATTGGGCGGCATGAGGGCCGCTTGCCGGTGCCTGTATCTTTCTGAGGGTAGACAAGGCCTCGCGCGCGCGCCCCGCTTCGTTTTGAGCAAAGGCCAACTGAACGATAAGCCGCGCGCGGTCCGCATGATTTCTTTCGAGCGCCTTCGCGAAGTGGTCCGCCGCTTTCGCCCACTGCTGTTCGTAGAAGTACGCCTGTCCCAGATAGAAATAGCCATTCGGATCGGAAGGCGCCAGTTCGGTTACTTTCTCGAAGTGCCGGCGAGCGGTGCTCCATTGCTTGCCCTGGGCGCCAATGACTCCCAAGATGATGTGAGCCGTCGCCGACTCCGGGGCTTGCGCCAGAACCTGTTCCGCCAGGGACGCGGCCTTTTCGAGTTGCCCCGATCGAAAAGCCTGCCCGGCCTGTTGGATGAGCGGCTCCTGCGCCCACAAACCTGCAACGAGAAACAGACCGATGAGCAGCTTCCTCATACGACCGTCACGTCAATACGCTGGCATTCGTCTTGCTCGTAGGAATCCAGCCTGTCGGAGTCTCGTTGCGAGGGTTGGGTGCGTCCGCCGTCGTCAGAGGCGCGAACCGATAGCGTGTACCTGCCCGGTCGGGCGATCTTCCAGTCGTATTGCCAGCGAACCCAGGCGTACGCTTGCGGATCGTCCAGCAACACGGCCTCTTGCCAGGAGCTTCCGGCATTGACGCTGACTTCAACCCGGCGCACCTTGCGCTCACCGGCCCATGCCGCCCCGCGAACGACCAGCCGGCGCCCAAACAGCACCGCTCCCTCCAGAGGCCGGGCAAACGCGGATTTCACGCTCATTCGGGCCACGGGAGCGCCGGCGCCTGACCGGATGCGGCGCACGTACGATTCTTTCGTGCTGTCCGCGACAACGTTGATCCGGCGCAACCACTTGACGGAGTCCATACCGTACCAGCCAGGGATGAGAGCCCGCAAAGGACCGCCGTGGACAAGAGGAAGTTTCTCCCGGTTCATCGCGTAGGCAAGCAACGTATCCTTATGTCGCGCCTTGGAGAGGGGAAGGCTGCGGACGTACGTATCCTCGCCGGTGAGCTGGATGAAACGGCCCTCGGGGAGAGGCTTGGCCCGATTGAGGAGTCCATCTAGAGAGACTCCCTTCCAGACAGCATGGCTCACCAGCCCGCCGCCAACGGCGTTCTCGGCGCATTCCAGAGTCACCGGCAACTCGATGGGGGGAGCGTCAACGATCTCTCTGAGTGAGATCTCGAAAGGGTTTTCGACCGCGCCGCCGATCCGAAGGCGCCAGTCAGCCGGCAATGTCTTGGGGGGAGGGAAGTGCTCGCGAACGAAGAAGAACTGATTGGGGGTCGTCCAGTCGTTCAGCAGCGAGAAGTCGAAGCTGCTGATTGCAGGCTGGGGGAGAGCTTGGCCGGCCCCGGATCGCGAGCCAATCAGGCAAGCTCCCCCAGCCAGAATGCGGGTTAGAACGATCCGCCGCGAGACATTCGGCCCCGCGGCGTCAGAAGAAGAATTTGAGCCCAAGTTGTAAGATCCGTGGTTCTCCGTCGGTGCCGGTAATCTTGCCGAAATTACTGTTGGTGATACTGGTATTGGGATTTCCCAAGTGGGTCGCGTTGAACAGATTGAACGCCTCGAACCGGAACTCTCCGCGCCCGGCTTCGCCGAATGGCATCGGGAATGTTCGCATCACCGATAGGTCGACGTTGGCGAATCCGGGGCCCCGTAACACGTTCCTGCCGAGCGTTCCGTAGGTGCCTGGGGCGGCGTTCTGAAAACGGGAGGTGTCGAAGTATCGTTCGATCTTGGCGCCCTTGCTGCGACCGGTATCCAGCACCGGATTGCCGCCACTCCCAACCAGGTCGGCACGCGCGCGGCCTGCACGTGCTACAGGATCTCCGGCCGAGCGGATATCAAAGGGACGGCCGGACTGGAACGTCAAGATGCTTCCCAGCCGCCAGTCTCGCGTAATCGCCTTCAGCGCCTCCGGCCCATCCGTGCTCACCCCGGGAATGTCCCAGACAAAGGAGTTGACAAACCGATGGGTGCGGTCCTGATTAGCCAGACCTCGCAAGGCAAAGAAGTCGAAGGGATTATTGGCCTGCAATCCGCCCCCGAAACCGTTGCTCGAGTGATAGTCGAGGGTCTTGGACCAGGTGTAGGCGGACAGGATCGTGAATCCTTGGCTGTAACGCTTGTTCAAGGAGACCTGAAGTCCGTTGTATGCCGAATTCAGCCCAAACATCATCCTCACGATCCTCTGGAATCCCGGGATCGGGCGCCGCCCGTCGACATCCGCACGGTTCTCGGAAAGAGAGCGGTTGAAATCATAGATGGGCGCGTTCTGGTCGAACTCCCCCAGCAGGTTCGACGCTTTGTTGCCCACATAACCGAGCCGCAAACGTGTGTCCGGAAAGATTTCACGTTCGACAGTGAAGTGCCAGCTCTGCGTATACGAAGTCACATAGATGTTGTCGGCAACCAGCGTATCCAGAGGATCGCCGTACGGCGTATCACGGGTGAACTGCGTCACGGGGAAGCGGTTTTGATCCTCGCGCCCCATGTACGGCGCATCCAGCACTCCGTCGTTGAACTGGGCGTTGTAGCTGAATGGCGCAACGAGGTTGTAGTTGTTCTGGCCCCACATCGGCGGCGCGTCGTAATAGATGCCGTAGGCGGCGCGCACGGAGGTCTTTCCGTCGCCGAAGGGGTCCCAGGCGATGCCGAGACGAGGAGCCAGATTATTGTTGTCAGACCGCATCAGGCTTCTGCCGAACGTGCCGCCATCCGGCCGGCTATCACCCGGATAGAACAAGCCGGGGGGAGCGAAGTCGAACATTTGGGTGCGGACCCCTTGTTGCCAACTCGGCAGGTCGAACGTTTGGATGCGATCCAACTTGTCCCAAAAGTAGGCGTACGGCTCGTAGCGCAGACCCAGCGTCAACGTGAACCCCGGACTCAGCTTCCAGGTGTCGGCAATGAAGAATCCCTTCGTGAACTGGCGGCGATTTTCCAACTCGCCGTTGTTCTGCACGAAGAACGAGATCTGCCCGAGCATGAAGTCGGCCCGGTCAAAACCGACTTGGTCACCGGTGCCGGTGGCGTTCCCGTCAAATCGAAAAGCCCCCGATGCGCGCCAATTGATGTCCTCGTTGTACTGCCGCCAGGCGAGTTGAGTCCCGAAGGTAAGAGTGTGATTCCCTTTGTTCCAGGTCCAGTCATGCAAAATCTGCTGCGAGGCCCGCCCGAACTTACCACCCCAAGGCGTGCCAAACCTGATCCCGGTCTGGTTGGTCCGGATATCGATGTGGGTGCCGTTCGGAACCAGATCGATACCGAAGTCCGTGTAGTCCCCCTCGAACTGGGAGTTGCGGCCTGTCTCCAGGTGGAAGGCGGAGACCTGAGAGTGGGCCATCAGGTTTGGACTCAAGATCAGGTTGTGACTCAAGGTGGCATTCCGGGTGTCTTGAAACGACTCGGGGCGCGTGGTGTGGATATTGCTGGGGTCGAAACACACCGGGAGGATCGCCTGATCGTCCTGAAAGAAACGAAACATCAGGTTCTGGTTGTCGTTGATGACATAGTCCAGACGCGTGATGTACTGCGCGCCGTCCTCGGGTTCGGCGAACGTATAGCGTGTAAACCCATCGGCGTCGGGCAGAGGCGAGACCTTCAGCAAGCTCACCGCAGCCGGCGAAAAGCGGCTACTTGGGATTTGCTGGTTGCTGAAAGGGGAGCCCGTTGTCGGGTCGTGAATCGTTACCGGCGCGCCGGAAAAGTCACCCGCTCGTTCGGCCGCCGTCACGGTCTGGCTCCGGCTGGCACCGGACGCCTTGCGGAACCAGCTCCTCTGATACCCGAAGAAACCAAAGACCTTGTTCTTGACGATGGGCCCGCCGACCGTACCGCCGGCCTGATTGCGTTTGAGCTGATCTTCCGCGTGGGAGAAGAAGTTGTTGGCGTTCAGCTTGGTGTTGCGTATGAACCAGAAAACGTTGCCGTGAAGCTCGTTGGTGCCGCTTTTGGTGACGATGTTCACCGAACCGGCCGAGCTGTTGCCCTGGTCGACTCCCCCGGTGGCCGTCTGTACGGAGAATTCCTGGACGGCATCGGGGAACGGGAAGGGCAGGTTGTAGTTGCTGAGATTGTCCTGGTTGTCGCCGCCGTCGAGCGTATAAGCCAAGTTGTTGTTCCGTGAGCCGTTGACGGTAAGCTGCTTCGTGCCTCGGGGCCGGCGGCCAGCCTCCGGGCTGTCGCCGACGTTGCCCGTCCCGGGGACGACTCCCGGAGTCAACAGCGCAAGGTCGGCTGGATTGCGGCCGTTCAGCGGCAGTTCAACGACCCGCCTCTGATCGACGGTTTCCTTCAGCGTGATGGCGCGGGACTCGACTTGCGTCGCCAAGGCCTCGACCGTGACGGTTTCCTGGACGTTGCCGATCTGAAGCGTCACGTCCACCCGGACGTTTTCGTTGGCTTGAATGAGAATGCCGGCTTGCTCGTAGCGCTGAAAGCCGGCGAGCTCCACGGCAAGGCCGTAGGTTCCGACCGGCAAGAGGGAAAACACAAACCCACCTGCGCCGTCGCTACCGACGCTGCGCACCTGGCCGGTGGCAACGCTCGTCACGGCCACGTTCGCTCCAGGGATTACTGCGCCCTGGGCGTCGCTGACCGTGCCGTAGATGGAAGCAGTGTTGCGCGCCTGGCCGAAGAGGCTTGGCGCAGAGACAAGTGCTGCCAGCGTTATAAGAAGAAGAAAACGAGCTTGACGAAACATTCTTAAATCTCCCCTTTCCGAAGAAGCTGTGCTGTAGAAACCCCCCTTCGCCTACACGATCTGAGGGTCTCCGTCTTGCGGGCTGTCGACTCAGTCAGAAAACCCTGAAACTCGACTCTGTCCGTCGTTACCGGTCGAGTCGTTCAGCCCCCGAGTCTGTCGTCTGGTTCAAGTAAATTTCTCGTCGGTCCGTAATTGTGAATCCCGGTGATCGATGCGAGCCGCCTCCTCGCCCCGCTGGTGGCGCTTGGTTCAGCGTCCATGCATCCCGGGGCGTGTTTCTGTAACGACCTTGTTTCCGCCGGTATCCGACTACGGTATGCTCCTGTTGTTCGAGAAAAGTCAAGCAAGCTGCAAGAATCGAGAAAGTGGGTGCTTATCGCCCGCGAAGCGGCGGCTGACCCCGTCTCGAGGCGCGAGTCAGATCCAGTCCGGCCTCCGGATACCCGGGAGAAGGGTCGTGACCTGTCGTGACACTCGACCTCAAGAAAACCTACGACGCCATCGTCGTCGGCACCGGCGCGGCCGGCGGGGTGGCTGCCAAGGAGTTGACCGAAGGCGGTCTCGACGTGCTGGTGCTCGAAGCGGGACCGAAGCTCGAGCCGTCCACCTTCCTCTCCCACCGCTGGCCCTATGAGATGCCCTTTCGCGGGTTTGACAAGCCGGGCGACAAGGACAAGATCTACCCTCATCAATGGACTTCGAGTGAATACACCCGGCCCCTCTATATCGATGAGCGCGAGCACCCCTATACGACCGCGCCGGGAACATCCTGGATCTGGGTGCGGTCGCGATGCGTGGGCGGAAAGATCCTGCATTGGAGCCGCAATGCGCGCCGGCTGAGCGATTACGATTTCAAGGCGGCCGACCGCGACGGCTACGGCGAGAACTGGCCCATCACTTACGAAGACCTCGCTCCGTACTACGACAAGTTGGAAAGCTTCGTCGGCGTCAGCGCGTCGATAGAAAACATCCCGCACCTGCCCGATGGGAAATATCTGCCGCCGTTTCCTCTCAACTGCGGAGAGCGCATCGTCCAAAAAGTAGCGCCCACACTGGGCCTTGGCATGCGCGTGATTCCCAAACGCGCGGCCATGCGGTCACGAAGCATCAACGGTTTGGCGGCCTGCCACTATTGCGGTCACTGCGGCCGGGGTTGCGACATCGGGGCGTTTTGGAACTCGATTTCCGACACGATCCCGGCGGCGGCGGCAACCGGACGACTGACACTGCGGACGGACGCCGTCGTGCGCAAAATCGTCGTCGACAACAACGGCAAGCCTCGCGGTGTGAGCTTCGTCGACCGCCTGAGCAAGAAAGACTACAAGGCGAAGGGGCGGGTGATCGTACTGGGCGCGTCGGCCTTGGAGTCGACCCGCATCATGTTGAATTCGGTTTCGCGCCACTGGCGTGACGGCATCGCCAACTCGAGCGGCGTGCTGGGCCACTATCTGATGGACAACATAGGCGGACCGAGCATCAGCGGCCTTTTGCCGCAGTTGCGGGACCGCGAAGTGGTGAACGAAGACGGCAAGGCCAGTGGAGTCGATATCGTGCCCTACCGCAACATCGATTCGCGCCATCCGAAGTTCATCCGCTCCTACGTTCATGAAGGAGGCTCGGGTGCGCGTGCGTTCCCGAGCTTCGCGAGGTCTATGAGCGGCTACGGCCAGAAGTTCAAGCGGACGGTGCGGAGCTACTACACCACCCCCATCGCCTTCGGCACTCGCGGCGAGATGCTCGCCCGTTTCGAGAACTATGTGGAGATCGACAGAGACTTTGCGGATGCCTGGGGCATTCCGGTGCTCAAGTTCAACTGCCGTATGAGCGACAACGAACGCGAGATGGCCAAAGACGCTATCCAGAACTTGAAGGCCCTGATGGAGGCGCTGGGGGCGGAAAACGTCAATGTCCGGGATCGGCTGATGTCCCCCGGCTATGCCATCCACGGCATGGGTACGGCCCGTATGGGCGCAGACCCGAAGAAGAGTGTGCTGAACAAGTTCAATCAGACTCACGATCTGAAGAATCTCTTCGTGGTCGACGGCGCGTGTTTTGTGACTTCAGGAGGCTACGGACCGACGCTTACAATCGGGGCCCTGGCAACGCGGGCGTCTGACTATATCGTGAACCAGATGAAAACGGGCGAGCTGTAGGAACGTAGCATCCCGCGCTCGTGGCCCGGCAAGGAGAGCACGGCATGAAACGACGCACAGCGCTGAAACTGGTGGCCGCCGGCGTCGTGGCCGAGCGGGTCCAGGTCGCCGGCCGGCAGTTGATCGCCCTGGCGCAAGCCCCCGCCGAATACAAGCTCCGCTTCTTCAGCGACGACCAGAACGCACTGCTGGATCGCCTCACCGAACTGATCATTCCGGCTGATGACCACTCGCCAGGCGCCCACGAGGCGAAGGTGAGCCTGTTCATCGATCTCATGGTGTCCCACAGCGAGCCGGACGTGTAGGACCAGTGGGCCCGCGGCTTGCGCGCCGTGGAGAACGAATCACAGGAACGTTACCGAAAGCCGTTCCTGGAGTGTGATGCGGCCCGGCAGGACGAAGTCATGCAGACCATCTCCGCGAACGAGGATCGCCCGACGACCGAACTCGAGAAGTTTTTCACGATTCTCAAATCGAGAACCATCGACGGCTACTACACGTCGGCAATCGGGATTCACCAGGAGTTGCAGTATAAAGGCAACCGTCCCCAGGCCGAGTTCGTAGGCTGCACCCACCCTGAGCACGGCGCATAAGCGCTCCGGCCGGCAACGCCCGAAGCTAGCTTTGCAGCTCCGCCGCCACTCCTGCGCCTCTTGCGGGCAACTCCCCGAACTTTCTCTTGTAGTAGCGGGTCCAGAAGTGGGCGGCGGGCAGTCCCACCGCGGTCGGCAGAACCCAAGGCAGAAGGGACCACGACCCCTCGATGAGAGAGCCGCCGAAGAGACTCCAGGCGCCGAATACCAGAAATGCCGTGTGAAAGGCGATGCCTGAGCCCAGCATGCACTCCATGTGCTTGTACCACCAAGCCATCGGCGTGGGCCGGGGATGAGCGAGGAACCGCCGGTTCTCTCGGAAGTCCTGCAGGCCCAAGAAGCCGAGCCCGACGGGGATCCAAAACAAGGGCCCGCGACCTCTTATCAGATGGTAGGCCCCAAAGAGGAGCACGTCTGCACTGACCAGCGCTTGCAACCCGTTAACGGATTGCAAGCGCTGGCTGGCGTACTGTTCCGGTTGCCGGCGGGTCCGCAGCACACGCAGGCCGGTTTCGACGTTCTGCAACAAGAAGATCGCCAGCAATCCCAGGATGGCGACAAACATCACCTGGTCGGTCGGAATCTTGGACCAAGTAACCGCCCGCCCCGTAAAACTGGAGGGATGCGCTAAAGCCCAACAGCACGACCCCAGAGCTGTCAAAGCCACAACGTACGCGGAGGCGGTGAAGACCTTCCCGGCGTTCACATGCACCTTGCCGCCTTTTTTCGCGAAAACGGGCGCCCAGAAAGCCGCGAGACCCAGAAAACCTAAAGAGATGTGGAATACACGTAGCACGCTATGAATGGTTTCAGCCATTGCCGATTTCCTTCGATCCTGCCTCCCTTGCTGTTGATCTGACGACTCGTGGGCTCTGTCGCTCACGAATGCGCTCAAGGGCCTCATCGCACCAGGCCACCTTGGCGGTGAGCGAGTGAATGCCCATGCGAATGCCCAGAAACCCGTGGAAATCCGCCTCGCTCAGCGACTCGGGAAACTCTTCGCCCGCTGCGGCCAGCTCGGCCTCAGCGTGCTTCAGCAGCAACAAGAAGTCGGCAAGCCTGGAGCGCAACTCGAGCATGAAGTCCAGGGTCTGTTCCAAGTCTCCAAGCTCATGCATGAAACAAAGCTGCGCCAGATAGGCGAACCGTTCAGTTCCCATCCGCGGCCCCGACCGCAGCCACTCGAGCAACTGCTTGCGGCCATCGGCGGTGCGGCGGTAGACGCGGCGCGGAGGACCCTTTGCGGAAGATGCGACCTCGCTGCACAACCAGCCCCTCTGCTCCATCCTCTTTAGCGTGGGGTAGATCTGGCTCAGCTCCGCCGACCAGAAATGGCGGGCGCCTTCGCTGAATGCAGTCTTGAGGTCGTAGCCGCTCGCCGGCTCGTCCAGCATGCCCAGGAGAATGTTTTCCAGGCTCATCGCACTGTATCAATAATACTATAGCAAAATTTATATAGCGTCAAGAGGTATCCGTTTTTAACAGACTGCCAAGCTTGTCGCGCGGTTTTTGAGGGAGTTCTTGGCCAAATGGCGGCTGGTTTTGAGAGGTGTACGGCACTCCGTCGCAGGGCTGCTTCTATAGCATCTGCGGAAGTTGACCATATAGGCATACAGGCTGTATGGCATGACATACAAAAACAACCTTCAACATCGACGACACGGTGATGCAGCAGTTGCGCGAAGAGGCCGCTCGACGGGGAACGACGATGTCGGCCCTGGCAGAGGCGGGGCTCCGGCGCATTCTCGCAAGGCCTAAGCTCTCCCATGCGCAGCCCGATACCCTGCCGCCGCTGCCGACCTCGAGAAGCGGAGGGTTCCGGGTCGACATCGCCAACCGCGAAGTGCTCTACCGGATATTGGAAGAGGAGTGAGTGCTGGTCTACGAACGTGCTTGTCTACGCGGTTGACCAGGACTCCCATTTCATGGTCCCTGCCGCAACAGCGTCTTACAGGCTCGCGACGATCCGTCACCGGCCTTTCTCACCTGGAACGTTTGCTACGAGTTCCTGCGGGTAACCACACACGCGTGAGCGTCTGTGTCCGCTTGGACGCCGTGTCCACGTGGAGACCGATCTGTCATTCAATATTGGTGATGCCCGCCGCCTGGTTCGTATGGGAAGGGTCTTCGTCTTTCGACGGCGGCCTGCTCTGAAACGGTCGGCCATAGGCGCGGTCCAGTAGGCGGTTGCCGCCTGTCCCTGGGCGCTGGGTGGCTTCGCGGGCGCTCGAAGCTGACCGGCTTCGAGAGCGCTGTCGGCGCAACGCCTATTGTTCGGGCTCTCGGACCGTCAGGATCTGGTCGGCGTTCACGTCCTTGACGGTCTGGACGACTCCGCTGGGCCAGGTGATTTCAATCTCGGGGATCACCTTGCGGTCTCGCAAGCCGAAATGCACTCCCTGATGGCTGGACGAGGCATAGCCCACAGCGCTGGTCATCTGGTTGTGTCGATTTCCCACTCGGACACTTGCTCCGATCCCGTCGCGATTGCTCTTCGCGCCCTCGAGCCTGAGAAGAATCCAATGGTTTTCCGCCGGGCTGACGTTCCGCCACAGCTCGGCAGGCCCGCCGAGCGAACTGGTCACGATGTCGATCTTGCCGTCGTTGTTGAAGTCGGCGAAGGCGGACCCTCGGTGCGCGGCGGGTTGCTGGAAGTCTTTGCCTGATTTCTCAGAGACATCCCGAAACGTGCCGTCGCCCTGGTTGGCGAAGATGCTATTCGCCTGGCGGTAGGCGTCGGGGCGAAATTGTTCGACATTGTCCAGCACATGGGAATTGGCGGAGAACAGATCTTTCCAGCCGTCGTTGTTGAAGTCGTAGAACCCGTTGCTCCAGCCGCTTCGAGGAGCGCTCAAGAAACCCAAGCGGCTCGGGTAGGTGACATCTCGAAAGAAACCCGCGCCCTGGTTTCGGAACAACGGAAACGTCTCGCGCGCGAGCGCCGTCACGACCACATCAGGCAGCCCGTCGTTGTCGTAGTCGCGGAAATCCGCACCCATGCTCGAGACCGGACGGCCGTCGTCGGTGAGGCCAACACCGGCTACGAGCCCGACTTCCTCGAAAGTTCCGTCGCGGCGGTTGTGAAACAAGAAGTCCGGCAGCGCGTCATTGGTCACGAAAGCATCGGTGAAACCGTCCCCATCGTAATCTGCGAAAGCAAGGCTCATGCCCTTACCGACATGGGCGGCGATACCCGAATGGCGCGAGACGTCTTCGAAGGTTCCGTCGCCGCGGTTGCGGTAAAGAGTGTTCGGCAGTCCTTTGTAGTGCCGAGGATCGCAGTAGGAACGCACCTTTGTCGCCGGGTCACCGCAAAACGGGTTCATCGAGGGTGACCATTGCAGATAGTTCACCACAAAGAGGTCGAGTCATCCATCGTTGTCGTAGTCGAACCAACCGGCAGCCACCGACCAGACGTCGCTCTTGATGCCCGTCCGGGACGTCACGTCTTGGAACTTTTCCTTGCCCGTGTTGCGATACAGGATGTTTTGCTTGACGCCGGCAATGAACAGGTCAACATGCCCGTCGTTGTCGTAATCACCAGCCGACAGGCCCATGGAGTAGCCGGAGCCGGCGACCCCCGCAGCGGCTGTGACGTCGGTGAACTTCCATTCGCCATCGTTGCGGTAGAGCCGGTTGAAATACTTGGGTGACGATTTTTCCCGCTCCGGCACGGTTGCGCCATTGGCGAAGAAGATGTCGGTGAGGCCGTCATTGTTGAAGTCGAAAGCGGCCACTCCGCCGGCCATGGTTTCGATGACGTGCTTCTCCGGCGTTGGGTGGTTTTCCAAGACGAATTCGAGGCCGGCATCGAATGCGACGTTTTGGAAGCGGATGGGAGCGGGCGCACCGGCGCGCTTTCGGGTCTCGCCGGCCGGCTGAATACCTCCGGAGCGGAGTTGATCGAGGAGTCGCTTCGCCGGTTCGTAGTCCTCGATGGCCACGGCGCGCACGAGGTCCTTTTCCGCGTCTTGCAGCTTCGAGAGAGCCAGATGCGCGCGGGCCCGCTGGTAGAAGGCCTCTCTTGATTCGGGGTCGATCTCGATGGCCGCTTGCAGCCGCGTTAACGCTTCCGAAGCCCGCCCCGAGCGTAGGAGCAGAATCCCTGCGTTCAAGTGCGGTTCAGAATATTCATGCGGACCGGCCTGAATCGCTTTGGTATACGCTGCCAGTGCGTCTTCATAGGAGTGCCTTTGTTCCAGGAGCAGCCCGAGGAGATTAAAGATATAAACTGGCGAGCCTCCAAGTTCCAGCGCGAGGCGGGTGTTTTTTTCCGCTTCGCTGAACTTTGCTGCAAAGTACTGCGCCTGTGCCAGTCGGAATCGCGCCACAGAGTCCTTCGGGCGTTGCTCCACCGCCCGCTGGTAGGCTGCGGTGGCTCCCAGCGGATCGCTGGCCTGCTGGTAGCAGAGCCCGATTAGCAGACGGGCGGAGAAATCGTCGGGATTTTCTTTGACGTGAGTTTCCAGCGCCTGGGCGGCCTTCATGAATTCCCCTTGCTCGTAGAAGGAAGCGGCGCGGTCTTTGAACGTCTGGGTAAACGCCGGCATGGTGAAGGCGAGAGCCAAGAATGATACAGCGATGCTCTTAGACCGGTGTCGACGGAGAGGCATGGGAATGCGACAGCATCGTGGCACCGGGATGTAGAGCAAGTCAACCGTCGCAGGGACGTGGACCGTCGTGTGAGGCCCACCGCTGTGCCCCCGACGAACCTGCGGGGCCCGAGACAGCGCTCCGACCCTTCGGTGTGAGCCCCCCCGAGTCCGACTCTCGACCGTGCTCCTGGTTGGGGTATCATCAAAGAAAACCGGATTGATGGGACTTCGAATAGCTCTGTTGTTCTTGGTCACCCTCCCGGGTGCTGCTGCTGAGGGCGGGGAGAAGGCTTTAGCGGAAGTAGGGCCCACCGTAAGCGCCATTATTCCGCTCGGTGGGCAGCGCGGGGCCAGCACGGAGATCCGGATTCGTGGCAAGAACCTCGACGGCATCCGGGAGATTCGGTTCGCACGGCCGGATATCAACGCGGAACTCCTGGAAAGCAGCTTTTATCAAGCCAAAGCCCGCGTTACGATCGGCACCCAGGCGCCGACCGGCCTGCACGACTTTCGCCTGACCACGGCCCGCGGCGGTCACGTCGGCGTTTTCCACGTCGGGTCTCTTCCCCAACAACACGAGAACGAACCCAATGACGAGTTCGCCGACGCGCAGAGCGTCTCGACGCCTGTCCTGATTGACGGCGTCGCCGACGAGGGTGACTACGATGTGTTTCGCTTTTGGGCGGAAGCCGGAGAGACGGTGGTCGCCGATGTAACGGCCCGGCGCGCGGGAGGTTCCCTCGATGCGACGCTGGCTTTGCTCGATCATCGCGGGAACGAACTCGACTTCGTCGATGATTACTATATCTTCAAGGACCCTCATCTGAGCTTTACCGCAAAGAGCGCTGGGGAATACCTGATTCGGGTTTCCGGCAGCCAGGAGCAGGGCTCGCCCCATTCGAGCTACCGTCTCGTACTCGGGTCCGTACCGGTCATGCAAAGAGTCCTGCCTTTGGGCGGCCGGAGAGGTGAGACCACGGAGTTCGAGATCCACGGCATCAACGTGGACCGGATTACGAGGATCGTTCTGGACAATTCCGTTGCCTTTGGCGACGTGCTCGAGGCGAGCCCCGGGCGCCTGAGGTTCAGCATGAGCGTGCCGCCGGACGTCACAGTGGGCCGGCACCAACTCCGTGCGGAGGCAGAGTCGTTCGAAGCCCCATTGCCCTTGCCGATCCTGCTTTCCGATGTGGAGGAACGGATCTCGTCCGCGCCCCGAAAACGGGCTTCTCCTCAGGAGGTCCAACTTCCCGTGGCCATCACGGGCGTGCTCGATAGCCGCCGCGCCGCTGAGTTCTTCTCATTTGAAGTCGCAGCCGGCGAGCGTGTCGAGTTCGATGTTCACTCGATGCAGCTCGACTATCCGCTTGACCCGGCCCTGTTTCTCTACAACGCGGAGGGCCAACAGCTCGCCTATCTCGATGAGCCCGCTCCGAACAGCGGGAAGGAGCAGCCCAACCTGGATCCCTACCTCGTCTACGATTTTGAAGAGAGCGGTCGCTACGTGATAATGATTCGAGATGCCTCGCAGCGCGGCCACCCGAACAACGCGTATCGGATGCTGATTCGCCGGGTGGCGCCGGACTTCCAACTGCGGGCGCTCACCCCAACTCACACTTTGTTTCGTGGCGAGACGAACCTCTTGCCGCTACGAGTGCGACGCCTGGGCGGGTGGGTTCGACCTGTCGAAATCTGGCTCGACAACCCGCCTCCCGGCATTCAAGCCGCCAAGGTGGTTGCTGAGCCGAAGAACACTCCTTATAAGGGTACCTGCGGCGAGGACTTGTGGATCGACGGCACGAACGTCGATCTGCGCCTGGAAGTCGCGGCCGACGCACCCTTGGGCAGCTATCCGATTCGCCTGAGGGCTCGCGGCGAGACCGCCGGAAGGGTCGTCGAGCACAAAGCGGACGTCATTTATCGCTGGGGCTCGGTTGGGAAGATCAAAGGCCCGACGGCCAGGCAAGAGTTGCTGGTCACGGTGACCGATCTGCCGCCGGTCGTGATCGAAACGCCGGAAACGTTCTCGCTTCTGCCCGGCAAGACCAGCCGCTTGAAGGTGATTGCGGCTCGTTTCGACGACGTTCGGACGCCTTTAAAGTTGGAGCTTGACTCCTTGCTCCCCGGTATCACTCTGGGTAACAATATTATCGCGCCGGGAGCCAATCAAACCGAGATCATGCTGACGCTCTCGGATCAGGTGAAGACGGGCGCCTATCCGATTCGTCTCCAGGCGGGGAACGTTGTTTCGCCTCCGATTGAGCTCAATATCTCCACCGGAGAAGATCCGTGATGCGAGTCTTGTTTTTGGCTATCTGTTTGGCTGTGACGGTCTCGGCCGCTGAGACCAGAAGACTTAGCTTTGTCCGCGACATTGTCCCTATCCTCACAAAATCCGGATGCGCGAACTCGAACTGCCACGGCTCGATTCGTGGAAAGGCCGACTTCAAGCTCTCTCTGTTCGGCTATGCCCCGGATTGGGACTACGAAGCCATCACGCGGGCCAACGAGGGCCGGCGTGTAAACCGCGGCGAGCCCGAAAAAAGCCTGGTCTTGTTGAAGCCGACCTTCCAAATCCAGCACGGCGGCGGAGTGCGGTTCGAAACGGGGTCGCTCGAATACAACGCTATCTTGCAGTGGCTGCGCGAGGGGGCGTCGTTCGACAGTCCCGGCTCGCCCCGCATCGCGTCGTTGGCCGTCACGCCCGATAAGGTGACGCTGCGGGGCATTGGCTCCACGATGCAACTCAACGCCGTGGCCACTTATACCGACGGGTCCCGCGAGAACGTCGTGAGAAAAGTGCAATACAGCGCTAATGATCCGTCGGTGATCGAGATCAGCCCGGAAGGCAAGATCACCACCCTACGAGCCGGTGAGACTGCCATCATGGTCCGCACGCTGGGCCAAGCGGTAGCCGCCAAAGTCGAGGTAGTGGCCCAAGCCCCGATGGAGCACTACCCGGACGTGCCTCGAGTGAATTTCATCGACGAGGCGGTCTTCACGAAACTTCGGCGGCTTAACATCATCCCAGCGAAGCTGTCGAGCGACCACGAGTTCCTGCGCCGCGTCTATCTGGATACGATCGGCCTGCTCCCGACTCTTGAAGAAACCGACCGCTTCCTCGGCTCGAAGGAGCCCGACAAGCGCATCCGCCTGATCGATGAGCTGATCGACCGTCCGGAGTTCGCTGAGGTGTGGGCCACCAATTTCAGCGACCTGTTCCGCGTCGGCCTGCTCGACCAGGGCTCAAAGGGCGCCTACCTTTTCTACAACTGGATGCGCAAGGCGATTCGCGAAGACATGCCGTACAACGAGTTCGTCACCGAACTCGTCACGGCCTCGGGCAATCTCTGGTTCAACCCTACTGCCAACTTCTATTACATTACCGAGCGCTCCGAGCCCGAAAACATTGCCACCAACATCAGTCAGGTATTTCTCGGCGTGCGCCTCGAATGCGCCCGCTGCCATAACCATCCGTGGGAGAAATGGACCCAGGACGACTTCTGGGGCTTCGCCGCCTTCTTTTCCCGCATGGGCGTGAAGGACACCTACGGAGGCGACCAGAGCCAGATCACCTTGTGAGATAGGGGCGAAGTCATCCATCCGCGCACGAAGCAGCCGCTTGCACCGAAATATCTCGATGGACCGAACGAGACCGAAGAAGTGGACGAAGACATTCGCGACAAGCTGGCGCTATGGATTACCTCACCCGACAATCCCTGGTTCGCTCGCAACATCGTCAACCGCCTGTGGAAGCACTATCTGGGCCGCGGCATCGTCGAGCCGGTGGACGATATGCGGGTGACCAATCCGCCGACGAACGAGGCTCTGCTCGACGCTCTCTCCTACGACTTTATCAAGCACGACTTCAGCCTCAAACATACGGTCCGCACGATCCTCAACTCGCGCGTATACCAACTCTCGAGCGAGCCCAATGACACCAACCGCGAAGATGAGCTGAACTATTCGCGCTACTACGTCAAGCGACTGCTGGCCGAGCAATTGATAGACGCCATCTCGCAGGCCACCGGCGCGAAGCCCAAGTTCCCGGGACATCGAACGGGTAAGCGAGCCATGACGATTCCCTCCGGCGCTCCGTCCTATTTCCTTACGACCTTCGGACGCCAAATCCGCCGGGAGAAGATCTGCGAGCGCGAAACCGAGCCCGATATGGCCCAGGCAATGCACCTCATCAGCGGTGACACCCTGACGGAAAACATCGCCGCCGAGAACGGTACGCTCGCCCGCTGGGTCTCGGACAACTCGCTGAACGATCGAGAAATCGTTGAGAGAATCTTCTTGTCCACCCTCGTGCGAACCCCCACGGAGCGCGAGCGAAACCTGGCGCTGGCGCCGATCCGCGCTAAGGGCTCCGAAGCGCGGCGCGAGGCATTCGAAGATACGTATTGGGTGATCTTCAATGCCAAGGAGTTCCTCTTCAACCATTAGCGAGGCGATGATGGGACACTTCGACCGACGTGCGTTCCTGAGAATAGGCTCCCTAAGCTTGTTCGGCTGGGTCGGCTACGGAGATGTGTTGCGCCTGCGGGCGCAGTCGGCGGCCGCCAAACCTCCGAAACGGGACCTGTCGGTGATCCACTTGTGGCGCACGGGGGGCATGAGCCAGCTCGACACCTTCGATATGAAACCCGGCATCGATTCCAAATATCGAAGCCTCTTCAAGCCGATTCCGACGAACATTTCGGGCATTCAGATTTGCGAGCACCTGCCGCTGACCGCCCGCCAAGCCGACAAGTATGTGGTCATTCGGTCGATGACCCATAAACAGGCCGCTCATGAAGCGGCGTGCAGATTGATTCTGAGTGGCCATCGACCTCTCGCGACGATCGAGAGTCCGGCCGTCCAGACGGTGGTGGCCAAAGAACGGGGTCCGCGCAACGAACTGCCTGCGGTGGTCTCCATCCCGGGTGTGACCGGTGACTGGGAAAAAGCCGGTTTCCTGGGGCCGCGTTACAACCCTTTCAACGCCGGCAACCCTAACCAGGACGACTTCCAGGTGCGCGATATGAGCCTGCCGATGGGGGTGGACTGGTCTCGCATCGATCACCGTCGGTCACTGCTTTCTGTAGTGGACGAAAAGTTTCGTCGCATGGATACGACCGGCATTTCCGAAACGATGGATTCGTACTACCAGACTGCGTTTGACTTGATGCGATCCGAACGCGCCAAGAAGGCGTTCAACATTGCTGAAGAACCGGCGAAGCTGCGCGAGAAATACGGGCGCACCTCTCTCGGGCAAGGAGCGCTCTTGGCGCGCCGCCTGGTGGAATCCGGGGTCCGTTTCGTGACCGTCTCACGCGGGTTCAATACCTGGGACCATCACAAAGACATCTTCCGCAACTTGGCCAACACCTTCCTCCCCGAACTGGACCGCGCCTACGCCACACTGCTCGAAGATCTCCACGAGCGCGGCATGCTGGAGTCGACGTTGGTCATCGTGACCGGAGAGTTCGGCCGCACGCCCGAGATCAACGTCGACGCCGGGCGGGACCACTGGCCCAACGCGTTCTCGCTCTCGATGGCCGGAGGCGGCATCACCGGCGGCCGTGTCTGGGGTGAGACCGACCCAAACGCCATGTTCGTCAAGAGCGATCCGGTCCAGGTACCGGCCCTGATCGCCGCCGTCTACAAGAAGCTGGACATCGACTACCAAAAGGAGTACCACAGCAATATCGGACGTCCCGTCAAGTTAGTCGCCGATGGTCACGAGCCGCTCGACTTCCTGATGAGCTGATCGCTCGCCGCCGTGGCGACCCCAGTGGGCTATCACGGAGATGTCTTTGTCACCGCGACCCTGAGAAAAGTGGGGCAGGCGATGGCCGAACGCTAACGAACAATCATGCAGGGTGCGCCGCGAAATCGGCCAGCCGGACTGTGATTTCCACTCCGTTCCGCATTTCTGGAGTGTTTGGCCACAACAGGTGTTGCACTTTGGGTATATGGGTATAGAGTAAAGAGGCAGGAGTGAGGAATCGGGTTTATCTTAGGCGGCCAAAGCTCGTTCGTTGGGTCCTCGTTGCCGTTGTGCTCGTCGTCTCGGCCTCGCTGTCGGCTCAGAGCGATACGGCAGGTCAGTCTGCGCCCTCCGCGACGTTCGAGGAGCAGATTCTCCCGGTTCTGCAGGCTCACTGCGTGAAGTGTCACAGTGGTTCGGCTCCGCAGGCCGGCCTGGACGTCCGCTCGCGGGCGAGTCTCCTGAAAGGCGGGACAAACGGCGCCGCGATTGTGGTCGGCTCCGCTGAGGGAAGCTTGCTGTACCAGCGTGTTCGCAAAGGCGAGATGCCGATGGGTGGCGAGCGGCTCAGCGAACAAGACCTCGGGCAGATTCGACAGTGGATCGACGCCGGCGCCCCGGCTGCGCATGCGGATGCCGTTCCGCCACCGGAGCCCGGCACGAACGACGACAACCGCAATCATTGGGCTTTCCGGCCACCCAGGCGGCCCTCTACCCCTCGGCTCAAGAACGAAAGCCGCGTCCGAACACCGATCGATGCCTTCCTTTTGGCGGCGCTGGAAGAGAAAGAACTGACCTTTTCCTCCGAGGCGGACCGAGTCACCCTCGTGCGCCGAGCCTACTTCGACCTGCTTGGCCTGCCGCCGTCTCCGCAGGAGGTGGACCGGTTCCTGGCTGATCGCTCCTTCGACGCTTACGAGAATCTGATCGACCGTTTGCTTGCAAGCCCGCATTATGGCGAGCGCTGGGGACGTCACTGGCTGGATATCGCCGGCTATGCCGATTCAGAAGGCGGCGAGGCGGCCGATCAGCTTCGCGATCTTGCTTGGCGCTATCGCGACTACATTATCCGCGCCTTCAACGCCGACAAGCCCTACGATCGGTTTCTCCAAGAGCAAATTGCGGGTGACGAGCTTTCGCGGTACTGGGAGTACGATGGCCTGCCGCCGGACGCGATCGAGTCTTTGGAGGCCACCGGCTTCCTGCGAATGGCGGCCGACGGCACGATGGCGACGCACCCCGATGGGTTGAACAGGCACTACCTGTGGCGCATGCTCTTCGACACCGGGCAGATTGTCGGGTCCGCCTTGATGGGTGTGAGCCTGCACTGCGCGCGTTGCCACGACCACAAATACGAACCCATCAGCCAGAAAGACTATTACCGCCTGCAAGCGATCCTGGCCGGCGCCATTCGCCCCAAGAGCCCCCCGTTGGTAACTAAGGAGCGCCGCATCAGCGAAGCGACGAGCGCCGAGCAAGAAGCGGCCAAAACGGTGAACGAGCCGCTCGAGGAGGTCGTGAAAGCCCTCAAGTCCTTGCAGCAAGCCCGGCTGGCTCAGTATCGGGCCCGGCATCCGAAAAAGGCGGAGGCGACCGAAGAAGAAGTCCGGAAGATGTTCTCAGAGTATGCCGCTATTGCCGAGCGGCTCAAAAAGGAGTTGGAAGAGGAAGAGGCGAAGCGAATCCATCTACCGGCCATTCGGGCGCTCTACGACGTGGATGCCAAGCCGCCCCGTACTTACGTTCTGCCGCGCGGTGATTTCGAGAAGGAAGGAGTGCTTGAGGTGAATCCCGGGGTTCCTGCCGTGCTGGATGAACCGGATGCGCCTTTCAAGGTTCCGCCGCCCGTCCCGGAGGCGAAAACAACGGGTCGGCGGCGTGCCTTCGCCGAGTGGCTCACGCGACCCGATCATCCGATGACGGCTCGCCTCATGGTCAACCGCATTTGGGCGCATCACTTCGGCCAGGGGATTGTACCCGGCACCGATAATTTCGGAAAGTCGGGAGAGCGCCCCACGAATCAGCCGCTGCTGGACTGGCTGGCGACCGAGTTCGTTCGTCAAAGCTGGAGCGTCAAGTCGATGCATCGTCTGATCATCACGTCCACCGCTTACCGTCAGGCCTCGCGGCCCCACGCCGATGGTTTGAGAATCGATCCCAAAAATCATCTGCTATGGAGAATGACTCCCCGGCGGATTGAGGCGGAAATCGTACGCGACACCGTGCTCGCCACGGCGGGCACTCTGGAGAAAAGACTATTCGGCAAACCGATCAAGACGACCACAAAGCCGACGGGCGAAGTGTCCTCGGAAAGAGAAACGGCTGCGGGGCGGCGATCGATTTACCAGATCATGCGCCGGTCGGCTCCGCAAAGCTTTCTCCAGGTGTTCGATGCGCCGGTGATGGAGGTCAACTGTACACGACGCACGACTTCGACGACCGCCTCGCAAGCGTTGGCCTTGATGAACAGCGAGTTCATCGGCGCGCAGGCCGAGCATTTTGCTCATCGGGTACTGCGAGAGGCCCCGCCCGCGGCCGGGAGTCCTATAGACAGCAGCACCGTGGAGTACGCCTTCCGGTTGGCACTCGCCCGGAAACCCACTCCGAGTGAGCGCGACATGCTGTTGACTTTCGTCCAAAAGCAGGCGGATCGGCATGCGGATCTGTCCGGCGAGGCCCTCGCGCTGCGCGTGTATTCCAATCTCGGCCAGACGCTCCTGGGCGCCAATGAGTTTGTTTACATTGACTGAAGGATGGAGGTCCCACGATGGCGAGTCTTGCTAACGGCCATGTTCGCCTTACGCCCATGAGACAGGTTCTCACTCGCCGAGACTGGTTTGGGAACATCGGTTTCGGCCTCGGCGGGATCGCCCTCGGTTCGCTGCTCGGCGAGACTCTGGGTGCGGCCTCGCGGGGCCCCTACGATGTCCTCGTCAAGAAACCTCACTTCCGCGCGAAGGCGAAACGCGTCATCCTGCTCTTTCAGAACGGCGGTCCGAGCCACGTCGACCTGTTCGATCCCAAGTCTGAACTGATCAAACGTCAGGGAGAACAGCCAGGCGAGGGTTACATCAATACCGTCGACGTAAAGAAGACAGGCAAGTGGCTCGGCAGCCCCTTTCGGTTTTCCAAACACGGCCAGTCCGGGTTGGTGCTGTCGGAACTTCTCCCCGGCTTATCCAAACATGCCGATGAGATCGCTCTTATCCGCTCGATGGTGACGGTGCATTCCAATCACGAGCAAGCCATCCGCAACATCAATACGGGCCTCATCAATCCCGGACGGCCCGCCCTGGGATCTTGGATCACTTACGGATTGGGAACAGAAAACCAGAATCTGCCCGCCTACGTCGTCATTCTTAATCCTGAGGGCCTTCCCGTGGACGGCGCAAAAAACTTCTCCAGCGGCTGGTTGCCGCCTGTGTACCAAGGGATGGCCATGAGGGCCCAGGGAGCGCCGGTGCTCAACCTCGAAACGCGCGGCTCGGCCGAGGATAGCGCGGATCGGCTGGAGCTGCTGCAGCAACTAAACCGCGAACATCTCAAGACTCATAGCGATCAGCTTGAACTCAATGCTCGCATCGCGAGCTTTGAACTCGCCGCTCGGATGCAGGTGGCAGCGACGGACGCGCTTGACCTGTCTCGCGAGTCCGAAGCGACGCGACGACTCTACGGCATCGATAACAAGGACATGGCAATCTACGGGCGTCAGTGCCTGCTGGCACGACGTCTGACTGAGCGAGGCGTACGCTTCGTGCAAGTGCTTCACAAAGGTCAGCCTTGGGACACCCACAAGGAGAACGAAAAAGGAACGCGCAAGATCTGCCGCCAGACCGACCAGCCGGTTGACGCCCTGCTGACCGATTTGAAGCAACGAGGACTCCTCGATGAAACCCTCGTCATCTGGTCCGGGGAGTTCGGCCGCACGCCGATGGCGGAGGGAACCGACGGACGGGATCATCACAAATACGCGTTTAGCCTCTGGATGGCCGGAGGCGGGGTCAAGGGTGGGGTCAGCTATGGCTCGACAGACGATTTCGGATATCGTGTCGTGGACCAGCCAGTGTCAACCGCGGATTACCACGCCACCATCCTGCACCTGCTCGGACTGGACCACGCGCACCTCACGTTCCGCCATGGGAACAGGGATGAAAAGCTCACTGACGTTCATCCCGCCAAGGTTGTCGAAGCTGTATTGGCGTGATTCGCCAGAAGTCGAAGCTGTTAGCACGCGCGTCTTGAGAATGAGGTTGCCTGGAGTTCGTTTCTTTCAACCACTCACAGCAGCGCAGTTCCGCAGACCTCCACGACAAACATAACAAAGAGAATTTCAGGCAGAGGCCGGCCTTGGGACGAAACAGATCGGCAGTCGGCGCGGCCAAAACGGCTGCTCACCGAGTTTGTCGTGATCTTTGCTGTCGTCCTCGCGATCTCCTTGATGAAAACCCCCTTTTGCAGCCCTGCCCGGCATGGCGCCGTCAGTTCTGACTGGGAGATATTGTTCCGGCCGGCAAATATTGTTGGATTGTGCTCTGGCTATCGCAGAGGAGGCAGGCGAACTAACCACAAACGGACTCGGTCGTCCTGCCCGAACGGCACGGTGCCTCAGTCCCGAATGCACAAGCAGGCATTGATATTACTGCCCTCTCAAGACCATGTTGAGTTGGGAGTGGAAGTGTATAATAATGCGGCCTTCGGGCCTGCATACCAAGAACCCGCGAGACATGAGCAGTGCGGACGAGAATGCCAAAAGGCGGTCTCAGCGCGGCTGAGATTCAAAGTGCGCTGAGTGAAGCGAGGAGAAACGGCGCTGATTGGAAATCGGGCCGACTCTGGGGCATGGTCTACTATGCCGGGGACGATGTCCTGCGTGTTGCGATGGATGCTTACGCCATGTTTTTCTCCGAGAACATGGTGGTGCCCGAGGCTTTTCCCGGTCTGGCTCGCCTTGAAACTGAGGTCATTGATATGGCCGCTCAACTGCTGGGAGGAGGTGAGGCTGCCAGAGGAGTCATGACCTCCGGCGGGACGGAAAGCAACTTTCTGGCAGTCAAAGCAGCCCGTGAATGGGCCTGCGAGCAGGGTTCAATCAAGGGCACTCCAGAGATCGTGGCTGCGCGCAGCGCGCATCCGACCTTTAACAAGGTGGCTCATTTCTTGGGTCTGACGGTAAAAAGGGTTCCCCTGGGTCCGGATTACCGAGCCGACGTGCAAGCGATGGAACGCGCCCTTACACCCAATACGATCATGCTGGTCGGGTCGGCGCCAGGCTATCCTCACGGCAAGATCGACCCCATCCGTGAACTGGGGAGATTGGCGCAAACCCGGGAACTTTGGCTTCACGTGGACGCTTGCGTCGGGGGATTCCTCGCCCCGTTCGTCAGAAAGCTGGGCAATCCTCTACCGGACTTCGATCTTACGGTTCCGGGCGTGTGCTCCCTGTCGGCCGACCTCCACAAGCATGGATATGCCGGAAAAGGCGCTTCGATGGTGCTGTTCCGCGACGAAAGTCGGTTCCAGTACAGCCCTTTCGACTTCGACGACTGGCCTAGAGGACGCTATCTGACAAGGACCTTTACCGGGACCCGTTCTGGTGGACCGGTAGCCTGCGCTTGGGCGGTCTTGAACTATCTTGGGGAAGAAGGCTATCTTCGCTTGGCTCGCGACACCCTGCGGGCTCAGGATCTGCTCATCGAGGGAATCAATTCCATCAATGGGCTGGAGATTTGCGGTGAACCTGAGCTAGGAATTATCACGTTCAGATCCCATCAGCTCGACATGTTCGCAGTGGCGGACGGGTTGGATGACCTGGGGTGGGTCACTAATCGCTGTACCGAACCTCCTGGAATCCACCTCCTTTTGACCCCAAACCATCTGAGCGTCGTGTCGCGGTATTTGAGCGATCTGGCCACCACCGTGGCAGATGTCAGGGATGGGAAGAGAACCAGCCGAACGAGTAAAACAACTTACTGACGCTTCACTCCATGCCCGTCGCTATGATGGCAATCACAACTTCTTCAGGGCGTCTCTTGTCAGGCGACGAGCTGTGCTGGGGCGTCCCCGCCTCTCCGCAGATGTCCGGGCCAAAATGGTCAGGATTTTTGCGAGCAGGCGCGCGCGGAGAAGAACTTTGACGAATGGAATAATCTGTGGAGTTGTTCGGGTTGTACGACCCGCGACCTGATGTGTTTTCTGGTGGCGACAAGAATCGTAGGCTTGTTCTACAGCTGCGGGACTCTATTTACACACTTGGCGATCCCCGATCTGCACGACGAGGCGATAAGGCGCGGCCGTTGTTGCCGCACAGTATGGTCCCGCAAGCCCACCGCTCACTGATGTCATAGTGGCTCTCAAAGTAGTCGACCAGCCGCTTTCGACCGGACGGCTTTACCATTTTTTGACAAGATTCTTTGAGTAACGCCTTGTCGAGTTTCGCCTCTGCAATAAGATTCTTCAGACGGGCGTTCTCTGCCGCAGGCCCACACAGATGCCTCATTTCTGAGACTTGCATGCCGCCCTACTTGGACTTCCATCGCTAGAAGCACTATTCGGAAAAGCATGACCACGGACCAGACCGGCGACTTTGGCGCTGGCTTCATGCGCTTGGCAGAAACCTGATGACCTGCTCCTTGGTGTTTAGTTTGCCCTTCACGTCGAGACCTACCGCGGGTAAATCTAATGGATAATCTCTTAATCGTCACGGATACCCTGGCGGGGCAAAGGTCAACAACCTTTACCGAGTTTCCTGAGCGTAGACGTACCATAGTTGCAGGAGAACCCGATGAGGAGCAGAATCGCAGGCTTGGCGCTATGGGTGGCCGCGACCGCTTGGTCTCAGGAGACTCCCCCTCCTGAACCTCCTGACCCTCCTGCGGTTACTGCGTTTACTTTTTTCAGACCGGAAAACGTGCCGCCTACCAAGCCGGTCTCGCGACCGAACGGGGAACCGTGGCAGAAGACCACCCATGGCTGGGCAAAGCCTGGCGAGCAAAGAGGGGCGGACGAACAGCTTCCTGTCTTTTGGATATGGAAATACCATCCAACCGAGGTCTGGCGGTTCCTCGAAGTCAGAGGCTTCTCAAAAGAAGGCGATCTGATGATCATTTTCGATAATGAGTTGGGTGACATGCAGGTGCATCGTCGCATTTCCGATTTTCCTGACAACATCCCATGGCCATTCGAGGCCATCCTGCTCAAGGCCAGCCCCGACGGAATCGCGAACGCAGCCAGCTTTGCTACCGGATCCGCACCGGGCTCGATTGTAAGCCTGTTTGGTGTTGACTTAACTCCAGAAACGGCTGTCGCGACAGGGCAGCCGCTTCCTTTTGGATTGGCCGTCAGGGTGGAGATTATCGACAGCGCAGGGGTCGTACACGTGACTCGCTTGTTTTATACGAATCCGAGTCAAATCAACTTCTACATTCCAGACGAAATCATGCCCGGAAGGGCCGCGGCGCTGCTTCTGCACGACGGGGAGGTTGTGGGGTCGTCGCGGTTGGTCGTCAACGTTATCTCGCCGGGGCTTTTCTCGGCCAACGGAACAGGCATGGGCGTGGGATTGATAGAAGCGATTCGGGAAGTTTCCGACGGTTCGCGCCAACAGGTGGACGTCTTTCGCTTCGATGACGAGGCCGGAGTCAGGGTCGGCGTTCCGATCGACCTTGACCTCGGCCAAGTATACCTGAGGCTGTACGGAACCGGCATTCGTCGCGCCGAGCTGGTTGAGGCAACAGTAAGGGACGAGAGTGTTCCCGTCCTCAACTTCGCTCCTAGTCCGGGGTTGGTAGGCGTGGATCAGGTCAACATCGGTCCGCTGTCGAGCAGCTTGGCTGACGCGGGCGAGGTTGCCGTGATGATCACCGCCGATGGGACCGCGTCGAACGCCGTAACAATCGTGATGGAGTGAGGAGGGGCAGCAGGGTAGCAGCTCAGTGGAAACAAGTGCACGAGAAACGAGTCGAGATGGGGATATGCGCGGCGGGCAGATCTTCCGCGCGAGATTCCCGGCCGGCGCGGTCAATGAGTTCGACTACGTTGCGCTGGACTTTCTGCCCTATGATTGAGGTTGGGTGGTGGTTGTGATCCGGTTTTGTGCCAGGGTCCTTGTCAGTTGTCTGTTCCCCTTCTTCTTTTCCCTTCAATCTCTACTTGCACAGAGTGAGCGCTCCGGTTCCGGGCTTGACCCTGCAATGCTGGAGTTCTTCGAGAAGCAGGTTCGGCCGATTCTTGCCAATCGCTGCTACCCGTGCCATGGACCTGATGTGGGCGAGGGTCAAGCTGGACTACGCCTCGACTCACTCGCCGGCATGTTGCGGGGCGGCCGCTCCGGCCCGGCGATGGTGCCGGGGGATCCTCGCAAGAGCCTGTTCATCCTCGCGATCAACCATGACACGTTCGTGCAAATGCCCCCGAAGACAAAGCTGCCGCAGGCAGAGATTCAGACTTTGACTGAGTGGGTGAGGGCAGGGGCGCCGTGGCCGGACGCCGAGGTTCCGGCGGCCCAGTCATTCATTGGTAACAGCGACCAGGCGGAGTTTACCGAGGAGGAAAAGTCGTTTTGGGTCTTTCAGCCGGTGGTTGAGCCGGCGGTCCCAACTGTCGAAAATCCCGGATGGGCGCAAACGTCGATTGACCGTTTTGTGCTGGCGCAACTCGAGGCCAAGGGACTACTTCCGGCGCCGGCCGCGGACAAGCGAACGCTGATTCGCCGGGCGACGATCGACCTTCACGGCTTGCCCCCGACTCCTGAGGAGATAGCGGCGTTTCTGGCAGACGATTCATCCGGCGCTTTCGCTCGGATCGTGGAACGGTTGCTCGCCTCTCCACGATATGGGGAGCGCTGGGGGCGTCACTGGCTCGATGTCGCTCGGTACGCCGACAGCAACGGGATGGACGACAATCTCACCTATGCCGATGCTTGGCGCTATCGCGACTACGTGATTGCCGCTTTCAATGCAGATAAGCCCTACGACCAGTTTGTCCGAGAGCAATTGGCCGGCGATCTACTCACCACCTGGAGTGACGAAAATCGCGCCGAGGGCCTGATCGCAACCGGTTTGCTGATGGTTGGGACGAAGATGCTGGCGGAGGACGATCCCGTCAAGCAGCAGATGGACATCGCAGACGAACAGTTGGATACCAGCGCCCGGACGTTCATGGGCCTGACCATGGGCTGCGCACGCTGCCACGATCACAAGTTCGACCCGTTGCGGATTGCCGATTACTACTCCCTCGCAGGTATTTTCAAAAGCAGCAGGACCATGATCTCGTATCGGGTCGATTCCAAGTGGAATGCCACAGCATTGGAGGGCTCGGATCTCAACGAACGACTCTCGGAACTGGAACGTGAGATTGATGCGCACGACGACGTTCTGGTCAACGGCAATATGGAGAAGATGTCGTCTGAGGAGAGAGAAGAGCACGAGCAAAGTTTGGAAGCGGCCAAGAGGGAATATGCCTCGATTCCTAAAGCTATGGCAGTGACGGAAGGCAAGGTCGAGGACTTGCCGATCTTCTTGAGGGGTAATCATCTGACCCCCGGCAAGTTGGTGCCCCGAGGGTTTCCTCGGATTCTTGCAGGCGACCAGCAGAGGCTCATCAGCGGCAAACAAAGCGGGCGCATGGAACTCGCGGAGTGGTTGACGCGCCCTGATCATCCCCTCACCGCCCGTGTGATGATGAATCGGATTTGGAAATGGCACTTTGGGCAGGGAATTGTGCGGTCTCCAGACAATTTTGGCCGTCTGGGTGAACGGCCTGACAATCAACCGCTGCTGGACTGGCTGGCGATTCGGTTCATCAAAGGCGGTTGGTCTGTCAAAGCCATGCACCGGCACATCATGCTTTCCAGTGCGTATCAAATGAGTACTGCCTCGAATCATCGCGCCATTGGCGTCGATCCCGAGAATCGGCTTCTGTGGCGGCGCGACCGCCTCCGCATGGAAGTGGAAGTGATTCGTGATTCGTTACTTGCCGTGAGTGGACAGCTCGACCTGACGATGGGCGGCACTTTATTACCACATATGAACTTTGTGAATCTTTCGGGTAAGGGTAAAGCACGCGATCCGGCCCTGTATGATTCCAAGCGGCGGAGCGTTTATTTGCCGGTTCTCCGCAGTGCCTTATACGAGGTGTTCCAGTCCTTTGACTTTCCTGCGCCGGCGGTGACCAACGGGCAACGGAGCCGCACGACAGTTGCATCTCAGGCGCTGTTCATGATGAACAGCAAGCTGATGCTGGAGGCGTCTAACCGCTTGTCGGAGCAGTTGCTTGCCGTGACGGCTTGGGATGATAAGCAGCGGATCGCTCGCGCCTACGAACTGGTATTGTTACGTCCACCGTCGAAGCAGGAAACGCAGGAATGGTTGGAGTTTTTGGCGCAATATGAGCGGGCGCAGCACAGCGAAGGCGCGGTAAGCGGTTCACAGCATAGACAAGTCTGGCAAGGGCTATGCCGCGTGCTGTTGTCGTCAAACGAGTTCGTATATGTAGACTGAATGCCGAGTCCGCTTTTCCCAATCCCGGGTGAAGAAGCCGCCATGCAAAGTCCAGCCAGATGCTTTCGTCGAGAGACAGCGATGTCGCGCCGGGAACTGCTGCAGCGTATGGGAGCGGGCTTTGGCAGCCTGGCGTTGGCGGCCCTGCTGGCCGACGAGTGCTCGGCCGCCGGGACGAATCCGCTGGCCGTCAGATCACCGCATTTTGCACCCGCCGCCAAGCGGGTGATCATGCTGTTCATGTTTGGCGGGCCGTCTCACCTTGACACGTTCGATCCCAAGCCGATCCTGTCGCGCGATAGCGGCAAACCATTGCCGTTTGATGCGCCCCGGGTCTTGTCGTTCCCCCAAAAGATGGGCAACTTGGTCGGCTCTCCCTTTCAGTTCCAACAGCACGGGGAAAGCGGGGCTTGGGTGAGCGACCAATTTCCCCACTTGGCTACTGTCATCGACGAGTTGACGTTCATCCGCTCGGTGCATTGTTCGAACCCACGCCATGGCGGAGCCGTCCTGGAATGGCACACTGGCAGTGACACGTTCATCCGCCCCAGCATGGGCTCCTGGATCACCTACGGGTTAGGCAGTGAGAACCAAAACCTGCCGGGGTACATCACCATCTGTCAGGCTCTTTCCCAAGGGGGTGTGAATAACTACGCTTCGGCCTTCCTGCCGGCAGCCTATCAGGGAACTCCGCTGGGCCACGGAGCCATCGAGGTGAAAGATGCCAAGATCCCGTTTATCGGCGAAGGGATGGCGCGAGCACGCCTGCAGCGGCTGGAACTGGACATGTTAAGCCGGATGGGGCAGCGGCAACTGGAGAAGGTCGGACCGGACAGCGAGCTGGAAAGCCGCATTGCCAGTTTCGAGCTGGCGTTTCGGATGCAAGCGGAGGAGCCTGAGGCGGAGGACCTTTCGGGCGAAAGCGAGGCCACGCGCCGACTCTATGGACTCGATGATCCTGCTACGGAGGACTTTGGACGGCAGTGTCTGCTGGCGCGACGCTTTTCCGAGCGGGGTGTGCGTTTCGTGCAGTGCAATAGCAACGGATGGGACCACCACAAGAAGCTAAAACAGAACATGATTAATAAGTGCCGTTCGGTGGACAAGCCGATCGCCGGCTTGATCCGCGACCTCAAGGGTCGGGGCTTGCTGGATGACACGCTAGTGGTTTGGGGCGGTGAGTTCGGGCGGACCCCAACTGTCGAAGGGGTTGATGGCCGCGACCACAACCCGCACGGCTTCACCATGTGGCTCGCTGGTGGCGGCGTCAAGCCCGCCCTCACTTACGGCCGCACAGATGACTACGGCTATTATGCCGTCGAGAAGAAGGTTCATTTCCACGACCTGCATGCCACGATCCTGTATCTGTTAGGGCTGGACCATACGAAGCTCACCTATCGCTACGCAGGCCGGGATTTCCGCCTGACCGACATCCATGGCGAAGTCGTCCATGGGATCCTGGCTTGATCTTCTCGATGAGCACGAAGAGTGCTGGGAAGCCTGTCAAGGGCGGAGCAAAATTAGGCCACTGGGGCGGAGTAAAAGTAGACCATCTCGGGGATAGGACTCGTTTCTGAAAGCGGCTGTTTTGGGGGCTGGAGCGAAGTCGGGGGACGCCTGTTAAGGCGGCCCCGGACGTAGTGGAAGCCCCTCGAAACAGCCGGCGGCTGGGCGGGGGGATCAGGGGGAGGAAGAACGCTTCCGGGAACGCTTACTCTGCTGGAGACGGTAGCTCTCGGCGTTCATCTCCAAGATATGGACGTGGTGGGTGAGACGATCCAGCAAAGCGCCGGTCAGCCGCTCGGAGCCGAAGATCTCCGTCCACTCGTTGAAGGGCAGGTTCGAGGTGACCAGCGTCGAGGCCCGCTCGTAGCGCTGGCTGAAGATCTCGAACAGTAACTCCGAGCCCGTCTTCGACAAGGGGACGTAGCCCAGCTCGTCGACGATCAGCAGGTCTTGCTTGGCCAGCTGTTTTTGCAAGCGCAGGAGACGTTTGTCGTCACGCGCCTCGAGCAACTCGTGGACCAGCGCCGCGGCGGTGGCAAAGCGGACCCGATAGCCTTTCTGACAAGCGGCCAGCCCCAACGCCAGGGCAAGGTGCGTCTTGCCCGTACCGGAGTTGCCCAGCGCCAGCACGTTCTCTCTGCGATCCAGATACTCCGAGCGCGCCAGCTCCAGGACCAAGCTCTTGTTCAGCGACGGAATCGAGCGGAACTCGAAGGTCTCCAGGCTCTTGAGCACCGGGAACTTGGCGGTCTTGATGCGGCGCTCGGTGGCGCGCTGTTCGCGATCGAGCAGCTCCAGCTCACTGAGTCGCAGCAGATAGCGCGGACAGTCCAGACCTTCGGCCGCGCATTGCCGCGCCACTTTGTCGTACTCGCGCAGGAAGGTCGGCAGCCGCAGCGCCTTCAGCTGCGCTTCCAGCAGCACTTTCGGCTTGGCCGTCACTCGGCTCCCGCGTCCACCAGCGCCAGATAGTCCGCCGCTGCGGTCCTCGCCACCCGCGCCGTGGGCAGATGGGGATAATTCTCAAGTTCCAGCCGGGGTGGGCGCTGTTCGATGCGACACAGCACGAGATGCTTGACGGCATCGAAAGAGATCGCGCCGAGCCGTAAGGCGTCCCCTACGGCAGCACGGACTTCTTCGAGCGGAACGTCCTCGAGCAGACGCAGTACCTGGACATACTCTCGAGCTCCAGCCTTGCCGAGCCGCGCTTCGAGCAGCCGGCGCAGTCCAGCAAACTCCTCGGGCAACTGCCAGCCTTCCAGCGGCGCTGCTTGCTCGAGTGCTCCGGTCTTGCGCTCCAGTAGGGCCAGATAGTGCAGCGGGTGAAAGATCAGCCCCTCACGCCCATAGCTGCGCCGATGCCGTGCGATCTCCTCGCTGCCGGCGCAGATGACGACTTTGTCCACATAGCCCTTGATGAGCACTTGGCGGTGTCCGTACTTGGTCGGCACCGAGTAGTCGTTGGTGTGGTAGCGCACCAGCGACAACGACGTCACTCTCCCAGGACGTGTCTCGCAGGCCTCATACGCCGCTGCCGGCAGCGCTAACAGCGCTTGTCGATCACGCTCGAAGCGCTCTCCGATCTTCTCTCGATGCCCGCGTTGCCGGCGCTCTCGCCTCTTGCGGCACTGCTCTTCCAGCCATACGTTCAACGCTGCCCAACTGGGGAACCGGGGCCGCGGTACGAAGAAGCTCCGTCGGGCGACCTTCACAAGGTTCTCGACCTTCCCCTTGTCGTTTCCCTTGCCCGGCCTCCCAAAACGCTCTGCGAACAAGTAGTGCGACTGCAGCTCCGAGAACGCCTGCGTCTTCTGCCGCGTCCCGTCGCCTAGGATCCGCGCCACCGCCAGCGTTGTGTTGTCGTAGAGAATCCGTCGCGGCACGCCACCCCAGTAGCGAAACGCCTCGACGTGCCCCTCCAAGAAAGCTTCCGTCGTCTCGGCCGGAAATGCCCGCACGTAACTCTCGTCGCTGTGGGGTAGATCGATGACGAAGTAGTGCGCCTTCGCCAGCACCCCGCCGATCTCCACTTGCGCCTCGCCGAAGTCCGCCTGGGCGTGCCCCGGCGGATGCGTCAGCGGCACGAACATCTCGCGCTGCGAGGTCCGCTTCAGCCGCACGTAGTCTTTGATGATGGTGTAGCCGCCCGCGAAGTCGTGCTCGTCTCGGAGTCGTTCGAAGATACGTTTCGCCGTGTGCCGTTGCTTCTTCGGCAGCGCTAGGTCCGTCTCCAGGATCTGGTCGATGATCGGCGTGTAGGCGTCGAGCTTCGGGCGTCGAATCGGCTTCTGCCGCCGATAGCCCGGCGGCGCGGCGTAGCGCAGCATCTTGCACACGGTCTCGCGCGCCAGCCCGAAGCGCTGCGCCGCTTCTCTCTCGCTGACCCCTTCGACAAAGACCGCTCGGCGAACGCGTGCGTACAGCTCCACAGAGTACATCCCTCCTGCATCACACAAAACACCCCAAAAATGTTTTATGAAATGCTGGCGGGCGGTCTAGTTTTGCTCCGCCACCAGCGGCCTCAAACGGCCGCCCTGTGGTCTATTTTCGCTCCGGCGCTTACAGGGAAGCCTCTTCTCGCGCCTGCCGACTCCCGAGACTGGTTTGGAATTACCTCTCAGGAAAATCGCCTTTTGCTTGCGAGCCGGCTTTCTCGGAGCACCCGTTTTTTTCGGCGATCAAGAAGTGCTGGCAGATGATTCTCGCGATGAAACGGGAAGAGCTGTGAAGCCTGAACCTTAGGCGAGTGAGGAGCAGGGTTCTGATACACTCCGGGCCAACGAAACTGTGCTTGTGATACAGTTTTGATACAGTTCGAGCCTTTTCCCGCGGTTTCGCTGACGGAACAGAATCTGCAAGTGGTTTAGAATCAAAGAAGTAACTCCAAGGGCGCGTAGCTCAGTTGGTTAGAGCGCCTGCTTCACACGCAGGAGGTCCCCAGTTCGAGTCTGGGCGCGCCCACCAATCTCACCCCATGGAATCAACACTTTGCGGCTTTGCGATTTCCAGCCACGGTTGGCGCTAGTCCCAAACTCAGTTGAAGGTTTCGGAGCGGCGACGTAGGACGCACGGAAAGACTAAACTACTCTCTCATTCTGGAAGTGAATCCTCCACGGGTTTGTTTACTTGGCCCTTGCCGCTCTGCCCTTCCTCAACCACCAACCTCTGTCGAGACCGCACATCGTCGAAACGGTCTGTCACACCACTAGGCCAATGGATTCGCAGCTCATCTATCTCTCTGGTCTTGTCCAAACCGATGTGGATGCTGGGATCGTTTGCCGCCATAAAGCTACTTCCCCCAACCGTCTGAAAGACTCTTCGCTTGCCCCCAACAACCACCTCGAGTAGGGCCCCAATGCCGGACCGATTGCTGTGCGTGCCCCGTAGCTCAATGGTCAACCATTCCCTGCGATGGCCAATGTCGTTGCGAAGCAGTTGCGGTCGCCCGCCACAGTTGTTCACCAGAAGGTCGACGTCGCCATCGTTGTCGTAGTCTGCGAACGCGACTCCGCGGCTGACCTGCGGGGAAAGCAACGCCTTGCCGTGCAGCGACGTGACGTCTCGAAAAGTTTGTCCTGTGTTTCGAAGCAGCACCTTGGGTTGGCGATACGTTCCACTCGCACGAATCAGTTGAATGTTGTCCATGACATGCCCGTTGGCGAGGAAGAGATCGAGCAAGCCGTCATTATCAAAGTCTAAGAACCTGACGCCAAAGCCCACGAACGGCTGCGTTGGAACAATCGTACCCACGGCTCGACTGACGTCTTCGAAGGACCCCGTGCCTACCTGCCGGTAGAGGGCCAGATACTCCGTATCCAGATTGGAGACCACTATGTCGAAGAGGCCGTCGCGGTCGTAGTCGCCGATATCGGTACCCATGCCGGCCTGAGCTTGCCCGTGTTCATCCAGTGCAACGCCTGCTTCGAGACCCAATTCGGTGAAAGTTCCGTCCCCGTCGTTGTGAAACAAAAAGTTTCGTACGCGGTCGTTCGCGATATAGATATCCGGCCAACCGTCCCCGTCGTAGTCCCCCGTAACAATGCCCAGACCCTTTCCCGCCCGGATGGCGATGCCAGCCGTTTGGCTCACATCACTGAAGCTGCCGTCGCCGTTATTGTGGAACAAGACATCGGGAACGCCTTGGTAGACATCCGGGGAGCAATAAGCCTTCTCCGGGGGGATCCCGATAGGGCAGATGTAGTTACGCTGATAGGAGTGGTCGGTGTATTTAACGACATACAGGTCCAGGTGGCCATCCTTATCGTAGTCAAAGAACGCGGCACTTGAGCTCCAACTACCGTCCCCCATTACTCCGGCCGCCTCCGAGACTTCCGTGAACCCGCCGTCACCGTCGTTGTGATAGAGAAGGTCCCGGCCGGCAAAGTGGGTCACGAAGAGGTCGACGAAGCCGTCATTGTCATAATCGGCGGCAGCCACGCCCATGCCGAACCACTGGTTCTCTCGAATGCCGGCTTGGCTCGTGACGTTCGTAAAGGTTCCATCGCGATTGTTCCGGTAGAGTGCATGGTCTGTACTGGCCGACGACGAAAAGCCTGGAGTCCGTCCTCCATTGACGAGAAAGATGTCGAGAAAGCCGTCGTTATCATAATCCAGGAACCCCGCTCCCGAACCCGTTGTTTCCACCAAATACTTCTGGCCGGACGCTCCGTTGACGTGTACGAAATCGATTCTTGACTTCCTCGTTACATCAACGAATTGGCCATTTCCAGAGGCGCTGACGGCAACAGCAGAAGTAAGGCTTATTGATGGGAGTACGTAGAGAAAAAGTGACCGGCGAAAAACTCCCCGCAACGGCCCTTCCCTGACGACGGTGGTGAGGAGTTTAGGGATCTTGTGGAATGGCATGAACAAAAATGTGATTCTTCGTTCCGGGAAGAGTGAAGGGTGTCCTTCTCCTTTTGTGTCGTACAAGAATGTATGGCCCGAAGAAGGCTAGCGTGCAGACTCGCCCAGATGAGCCGGTATTCGTGCGAGTTCGGTTTGAATGTCTTTCCTTGCCCTCGCGATCAGCTTGGTGATTCCGCTCGGTCCGCCCTTGCCCAACTTTCTATATAGCCGACCCAGGTCTGTTCTCGCCTTTTCAGCCGTTGGGCCTGCCAGAGCAGCCGCGCGGGCATAATAACGCAGGCTCCTTTCATCATCGCCCTGTAACAAGTAAGCCAACGCCAGGTAGTAGGAAGCGTCGGCGTGGGCGGGGTTAAGGTTGACAGCCGCGGCGAGGTTCTCAACGACTTTCGTCAGGCCGACATCCATCGGCCAATCATCTTTGCCCTGATGAAGCCACATGAGATAGGCCGCCCCCAAAGTGGCATAGTTGTCGGCCTTGAGTTCCGAGATTTGCTTATGCCCACCGACGGCGGCCAGGGGAAGTTCTTCCTCATAGCGTAGCGCGGCTTCCGCGCGATCGATCGCTTCTTCCGGCCGATGTGCATCTATATAAGCTTGAGCTAGCATCGTGAGAATCACTGGGTTCCGGGGCAGATCGACAAGCACCGCTTCAGCGTGAACGATCACTTTCTTAACGTCATTCAGTTGCCGGTAGGCCGTGACGGCAGTCTGGTGAGCGTAGGGAGTCAGACCGCTCTGCGGGTAGGTCTTGAGAAAGTCTTCCGCAACGCTCACTACCTGCTGCGGTGTCGAGGCTCCGAAAAGATTGCGGTAGGCCTGGAACTCGTCGTCGCTCTGAGCGGTTCCCAGGACCTGCGGAGTAGATGGCTCCCGGCGGGCTTTACGGTCTTCGGGCACAGCAGGGTTTGCCCGAACCGAGGTTCCCTGAGAACCTCCAACCGACGCTACCAGCAAGCAGGCCATCAAGCCGAGCAGTAATCGAACTGCTGTTGGATTCTTGCGGCGACTGTCGGGTCGCGCTGTGAGGCTTGGGGATGCCTGGATCTGAGACACGCAACCCTCCTGAGGATTACTGAACAGTTGAAAGCCCATCGCATCTGAGCGGGTCAAGCAAAACGCTCATGGTTGCTGCGCCCCCACCCAGATGGGTTGAACCCAGCTTGGTGGGAGCTGTTCGCCTGAGTCAAGGCGCCCGCGCCCGCTTACGGACGTTTTTGAGCGTCCTGATCGCACCATCCGTTCCCGTGTGGTGCACTCAAAACACCCAGGCGCTCAACTTTGCGTTCGTTTGAGGTCCGGTCTTCGAAGTGAACGCGATCAGAACTCCACACGGAGTCCGAACCAGATGCGGCGCTCGGAGGACTGGTTTCCGATCTGTGTTCGCGACGTTCGAGTGATCCTTCCAGCACTCGAGGAGATAATATTCATGCCCCTGTCACGTTCAAACGTGTTGAACCCGAAGGTCGGGTGGTTGAAAAGATTATCGAACAGCATCTCGTAGCGGATCTTCACGCGCTCGGTGATGTCGAAATACTTGAAAACACGCAGGTTGGTAATCGCCATGCTTGGGTTTTCGATCAGGTTGTTACCGGCGTCTCCAAACCGCCCGATCCCCTTCGGTGGCCGCACGAAGCAAGACACATCAAACCAGCGTTCAATTGTACGCTCGCTGCTGGGCAGGTTGCCATCGCAGATGCGATCCGGACGCGCCTTCGTGAGGTTCGTATTGGAGGTGTCCGCGCCAGTGAAGTAGGGCGTAGACCAACCGCCGTTCGCCAAGGATATCAGCCCACTGGCGGTCCATCCGCCTATCAAACCGTGGACAATCGCTGGGGCATCGCTCAGATAGGCTCGCCCTTTGCCGAAAGGCAATTCCCAGATCGCACTGGTGATCCAACGATGACTCGGATTGAACTCTTCCCGGCCCCGTTCCGCGCGCCGGTTGTAGGCGTTCTCGATCAGGTCCCCGAGACGGCTTGTGTCGTGTGTATCGGTGATGTTTGACGACCAAGTGTAGTGAGAGTCGAACTGAAGGCCCTGGGTCATCCGGCGTGTGAACTGGAACTGCAGGGAGTTGTAGCTGCTGGTTCCACCCGAGTCTGCAAAGGTAACATTGCGAAACCACGGGAACGGCCTGCGATCCTGGCTGAACGGGATGTCGCTGGCGGGAGGCTGGTTCAAGTTACGACGATAGGGAAGCTGAATGCCGCTGCTGCCAATGTAGGAAGCGCGAAGACCATTGGCCCCGATCTGCTTTTCGATCGTAAAGTTCCACTGGTTCACGTAAGCATCGTTAAGGCCGAAAGAGGTGCCGCCCATGTTGAAGGTGCCGGTGGGAATCGGCCTCGCACCACCCGCTGCCGGAAAGGCTTGCGGCCAGGCAAAGAGCGGGATCCCGTCCTTAAAATTGTTGTCGAACGTTTCGGTAGCCGCGAACGGGGCACTGGTCATCTGGGTGAACCCCTTCCGGGCAATGGGATTGAAATATATCCCGTAGCCCCCTCGAATCACGAGGTTCCCTTTCGTGCGCCAGGCCATGCCGATACGCGGCGCAATATTGTTCGTGTCGCGGTTGATCAGCGTTCGCTGCTCCACACCCGCCGTCGATGCCGTGATCACCGGAATGTCGGACGGGAATAGCGGATGCAACGCGCCGATCGTCCGGTCGTTGGGCACGACCAAGCTGCCCGTGGAAGGATCAATGTTGGCAATCCGATCGCTCTCTTCAGAGAACGGCGGGGCAAACTCGTACCGCACGCCGAGGTTCAAGGTCAGGTCGTTCCGAACCTTCCAATCATCCTGGAAGTAGAGACCGATCTGCTCGCGGCGGCCGTAGAACGGTCCGATCGCGGCTGAGCGGCTGCCGGTTCGAGGGACGCCCAACAGGAAGTCGCCATAGGGCTGGTCGCTGAACTGCCCGTTGAAGCTGAAGCGGCCAAATTGCGCGCTCGGCGAAGTGGGAAACCGCGAGAAATAGACATGCCGGTAGTTGAAGCCGGTCTTTAGCGTGTGCGCCCCGCGGTGGAAACTGAGCGAGTCCGAAACATCCCACTCGTTCATGATATTCCGGCCAACATTCCGCACGCTGATGGATTTGATACCTGAGATGCTCACGGCCGGTATTCCCGATAGCTCCTCATCCAGCGGCCCATAGCCGGTCAATCCAATGTCCTGAATGACTTCGGCGCCGAAAACCTGACTTCCACTCGGCCAGTTGATCCTCTGCCAGCCCACTCGAGCCTCGTTCACCGTCGTCGGGTTCAGCGTCCAGGTGTGGCTCAATGCGTGCGTATAGTTGTCACGTGCCCGGATGTAGTTGTCGAAGGTCGGTAACTCGCCCGAGTCCAGCCGGTGGAACACGCTGCCGTAGTGGAAGAAACGATACATGAACGTCTGGTCGTCGCTGATCCGGTGATCCCAGCGTGTAACATAGGCTTTGTCGATGCGGTTCCGGGGCGAATCGTAGTTGCCGGCTGCACCGGGAGAGATGCCATCGCCCACATTCGCCGGGGGGTAGAAACGATCCTGGTAGCGCACGGCGCTGGAGCTCAACCGGCTGCCTGGGATCTGGGCGTTCAGGAACGGCTGGCCCGTCGTAGGATCATTGATGGTCCCTAGCCCGGAGAAGTCCCCCGCGCGCATCGCATCGGTAGGAACATTGGCCACCACGTTGCGCAGTCCAGGCGCCACCTTGTAATCCCAGTGAAAGAAGAAGAAGGTCTTGTCGCGCTTGATAGGCCCTCCGATATTGCCGTACATAAAGCGTTGTTTATCTTGTGGCGATGTTCGGGAAAAGAACCGCCGAGCCCAAAGCTCCCCACGGCCCCACAAGACGTTGTACATCCCGTGGAAAGTATTCGTACCGCCGCGGGTCGTCTGGTTCATCTGGGCCACCTCGGCATATTCGGCGGAGTTGTTGACTGAGCTGATGCGTAGGTCCTGAACGGCTTCAATGTCCATCCACATTTCGCTGTTCTGGTTGCCGTCCACCGGGTTGCCCGTGTCCACGCCGTCCACCCGAAAACCGCCTTGACCGCCGCGCGAGCCGTTCATGCTGTAGCCTGTGCCGCTCCAGAACGCCGCCGGCGATGTCATCAGCACGCAGTAACTGCAGCGCGCCGAAGTGGCGATGGTCAGGTTCTGCATGCGGTCGATGACGGTGCCGATGCGCGCGCTTTCCGTCTCGATGACGGGTGTGGCCTCGGTGACGGTCACCTGCTCGGTGATGGCGCCTAACTCAAGCGTGGCATCGATGCGGATCTCGGCGCTGGTTTCGATGAACACCCCAGGCCGGACAAAGGCCTTGAAGCCGGCCGATGTTACCGTGACCGTGTAGGCCTGTCCCGGCAGAAGCTTATCTACCAGGTAGAAGCCTTGTTCGTTGGAGGTGGTGTTGCGCACGAAGCCGGTGGCCTCGCTTTTCACCTCGACCTCGGCCCCGATGACGACGGCGCCCGTCGCGTCCGAGACGGTGCCAAGAATCGAGCCCTGCGTTGACTGGGCTTGGAGTGAGGCGGTGAACCCTGTGAAAAGGGCCACCGTGATCAGTAGCCAGCGATTCGCTCTCATGGTCATCCCCCTGTAGCTGACGGCACGCACGCCAGACAATCGAGGGCATCGCTGCTACGACCCCAGATCGACGCCCCGTAGGCGTGACATGGATATCGGATTGTCCGAAATCTGCAGAAAGTCTATACAACCGGACCTGGTCCTGTCAACACAACTTTGACGTCAATATCACGTAACTGTCGCGTTCCTAAGGGCCGTGCTTCCGTGCAGCGAGCGCGAGGGAGCGGTCCGGTCGTCGGGCCATAGGCCCATGACGAGGTGGGCGTGCTACATTCGACGTACTAAAGGCCTGTCGGGAACACTCTTCTTGGGATCGGAACGTGAAGAAAGCCTCAGCTCTGGTTAGTAAAGAACCTCTGTCGACGCAAGCAGCAGACTTGATTCGCTCGGCGATCATGAACGGCGAGCATGCCATGGGGGAGCGGCTCGTGGAAGCGGATGTGGCTGAGAAATACCAGATCAGCCGCCATGTCAAGGGCGGAGCAAAATTAGGCCACTGGGGCGGAGTAAAAGTAGACCATCTCGGGGATAGGACTCGTTTCTGAAAGCGGCTGTTTTGGGGGCTGGAGCGAAGTCGGGGGACGCCTGTTAAGGCGGCCCCGGACGTAGTGGAAGCCCCTCGAAACAGCCGGCGGCTGGGCGGGGGGATCAGGGGGAGGAAGAACGCTTCCGGGAACGCTTACTCTGCTGGAGACGGTAGCTCTCGGCGTTCATCTCCAAGATATGGACGTGGTGGGTGAGACGATCCAGCAAAGCGCCGGTCAGCCGCTCGGAGCCGAAGATCTCCGTCCACTCGTTGAAGGGTAGGTTCGAGGTGACCAGCGTCGAGGCCCGCTCGTAGCGCTGGCTGAAGATCTCGAACAGTAACTCCGAGCCCGTCTTCGACAAGGGGACGTAGCCCAGCTCGTCGACGATCAGCAGGTCTTGCTTGGCCAGCTGTTTTTGCAAGCGCAGGAGACGTTTGTCGTCACGCGCCTCGAGCAACTCGTGGACCAGCGCCGCGGCGGTGGCAAAGCGGACCCGATAGCCTTTCTGACAAGCGGCCAGCCCCAACGCCAGGGCAAGGTGCGTCTTGCCCGTACCGGAGTTGCCCAGCGCCAGCACGTTCTCTCTGCGATCCAGATACTCCGAGCGCGCCAGCTCCAGGACCAAGCTCTTGTTCAGCGACGGAATCGAGCGGAACTCGAAGGTCTCCAGGCTCTTGAGCACCGGGAACTTGGCGGTCTTGATGCGGCGCTCGGTGGCGCGCTGTTCGCGATCGAGCAGCTCCAGCTCACTGAGTCGCAGCAGATAGCGCGGACAGTCCAGACCTTCGGCCGCGCATTGCCGCGCCACTTTGTCGTACTCGCGCAGGAAGGTCGGCAGCCGCAGCGCCTTCAGCTGCGCTTCCAGCAGCACTTTCGGCTTGGCCATCACTCGGCTCCCGCGTCCACCAGCGCCAGATAGTCCGCCGCTGCGGTCCTCGCCACCCGCGCCGTGGGCAGATGGGGATAATTCTCAAGTTCCAGCCGGGGTGGGCGCTGTTCGATGCGACACAGCACGAGATGCTTGACGGCATCGAAAGAGATCGCGCCGAGCCGTAAGGCGTCCCCTACGGCAGCACGGACTTCTTCGAGCGGAACGTCCTCGAGCAGACGCAGTACCTGGACATACTCTCGAGCTCCAGCCTTGCCGAGCCGCGCTTCGAGCAGCCGGCGCAGTCCAGCAAACTCCTCGGGCAACTGCCAGCCTTCCAGCGGCGCTGCTTGCTCGAGTGCTCCGGTCTTGCGCTCCAGTAGGGCCAGATAGTGCAGCGGGTGAAAGATCAGCCCCTCACGCCCATAGCTGCGCCGATGCCGTGCGATCTCCTCGCTGCCGGCGCAGATGACGACTTTGTCCACATAGCCCTTGATGAGCACTTGGCGGTGTCCGTACTTGGTCGGCACCGAGTAGTCGTTGGTGTGGTAGCGCACCAGCGACAACGACGTCACTCTCCCAGGACGTGTCTCGCAGGCCTCATACGCCGCTGCCGGCAGCGCTAACAGCGCTTGTCGATCACGCTCGAAGCGCTCTCCGATCTTCTCTCGATGCCCGCGTTGCCGGCGCTCTCGCCTCTTGCGGCACTGCTCTTCCAGCCATACGTTCAACGCTGCCCAACTGGGGAACCGGGGCCGCGGTACGAAGAAGCTCCGTCGGGCGACCTTCACAAGGTTCTCAACCTTCCCCTTGTCGTTTCCCTTGCCCGGCCTCCCAAAACGCTCTGCGAACAAGTAGTGCGACTGCAGCTCCGAGAACGCCTGCGTCTTCTGCCGCGTCCCGTCGCCTAGGATCCGCGCCACCGCCAGCGTTGTGTTGTCGTAGAGAATCCGTCGCGGCACGCCACCCCAGTAGCGAAACGCCTCGACGTGCCCCTCCAAGAAAGCTTCCGTCGTCTCGGCCGGAAATGCCCGCACGTAACTCTCGTCGCTGTGGGGTAGATCGATGACGAAGTAGTGCGCCTTCGCCAGCACCCCGCCGATCTCCACTTGCGCCTCGCCGAAGTCCGCCTGGGCGTGCCCCGGCGGATGCGTCAGCGGCACGAACATCTCGCGCTGCGAGGTCCGCTTCAGCCGCACGTAGTCTTTGATGATGGTGTAGCCGCCCGCGAAGTCGTGCTCGTCTCGGAGTCGTTCGAAGATACGTTTCGCCGTGTGCCGTTGCTTCTTCGGCAGCGCTAGGTCCGTCTCCAGGATCTGGTCGATGATCGGCGTGTAGGCGTCGAGCTTCGGGCGTCGAATCGGCTTCTGCCGCCGATAGCCCGGCGGCGCGGCGTAGCGCAGCATCTTGCGCACGGTCTCGCGCGCCAGCCCGAAGCGCTGCGCCGCTTCTCTCTCGCTGACCCCTTCGACAAAGACCGCTCGGCGAACGCGTGCGTACAGCTCCACAGAGTACATCCCTCCTGCATCACACAAAACACCCCAAAAATGTTTTATGAAATGCTGGCGGGCGGTCTAGTTTTGCTCCGCCACCAGCGGCCTCAAACGGCCGCCCTGTGGTCTATTTTCGCTCCGGCGCTTACACCGCCACGTTGCTCGCGAATCTCTTCAAGTCCTGGAGGGGGCCGGGCTGGTCAGAAGTGATCCTTTTCGCGGCCGTTCCGTTTTCGCTCCGACTCCCAACGAAACCGAGGGACTGTTTTTGCTTCGTGTCTCGCTCGAAGCGGTTGCGGCTGCTGTGGCGGCCTACAAGATCTCCGGGAGCGATGGCAAACGCCTGCGCGAGAAGGTTTGTCTCCCACCAGAGGGATTCACCAGCTTGGAGGAACTTCTGCGATGGGATGCAGCGATCCACCGTTTCATCTGGAAAGTCGCTGACGAACCGGTCTTCTACGATCAACTGGAGAGGGTGTTCTGGCCGTTCATGATGGCTGTCCCCCCGCTGGAGGTGTATGCCGAGGGGAGCTCGCGGGAAGCCATCGTGCAAGCTCAAATCCGTCGGGAACGGGAGGGAAAGAGCAGTCATCGCGCTCACGCCGGTGTGGTCGATGCGATCTGCAGAAAAGACCCAGCCGAAGCAAGGCAAGAGATGATCGCGCACCTCATTAGCCAAAAGGAGTACTCGATGGAAACGGGAGGAAGTGTCCTCGCCGCCGCTCTAGGGTTCGTAAATGGCGAAACAAAGTCAGGACGGACCCTTCCAGGATCGTCAGCCCTACCCTCCGCGGCCTGCCCAGACTTTGCCCACCCAGTTGCCCCAAATAGCGAGCCGAAGGGGGGGTAAGTGGATTGAATCGACTTTTCCCTTGACAGGGTGCCCCATCATTCGGGAAGACTCGGCAAAGGCTCAATACGGCGTTGTTGTAAGACTGAGGCTGCTGCCAATCACACCAAGCGCCTCCCCGTCCCGCAACTGCCTTCTTGGATCTTCCGCAACAGGTCCCTCGGGCAGCGGCCGGGGTTTGGTCGGCTCGTCCGTGATGAGATCGGTGGACATGCGGGTGCGGTAATCGGGGTAGACTTCGCCGGCCCACAGTTTTCCCGTGATTCTTTTACCCTCTCGATCGAAGTAGCGGTGCCACTTCAGGTCTTCCTCGAACATGCGCTCTTCACTCTTGCTGGTGGACGGTGGGTGGAGATGCATCGGCATGGGGGTATCCATCGACTGGCCGATGGAGATGTTGGAGTGGGTGAGCAGGAACAGGACGACGGCGCGGATTTCGGGTTCGGACAGAGGGAAGGCGCCGGAGGCTCCTCGTGTGAAGCCACGCCCGGTCGCGTCTCGGACTGGTTCGGGACGCCAGTTTTTCAAATAGTTGCGGTGCAGGTCGAGACCGCCGATGCCGTCCTCGTTGTACTTGCCGTCGAGATCGTCGTCGAGGCCCTCGGGGTAGACCATCCAGTCGCCGTCGGGCACCTTTTTCATCAGATGGCCTGTTTAGACCCGAGGATCGAGAATGGCGTTTCCTTCAGCGGCTTTATTTCGGAATAGTCCACCTTCGGAAAAAAGCTTCTGCCATGGCGTTCGCCACCGACGAGATAGAGCTCGCCGGGTAGTCTCGTTGTCTTAGGCCTCTGGATCCGGAGACTGGGCGATCAGGGACGATCCACCCACAAGCACGGCGGCGAGAAAACGAACAGCACGATGACGGTCGGGCACGACGGTGCTAACACCGAGGAGTCGCTCAGCTTCTGAAAGGCGCTACGAGTTCAACCCTACCGTAACTTCGATCGCGATCGCAGGAGCGAGTCATTCTCCTTCGACTATCCAAGACCAGCACGCTTCCTGCCCGTTGACAAAAGCAGAGCAACCTCTCACAATCCAGGACAGATTCAGCGAAGGTCCGGTTTCCTCCTTGTAAGGGTGCAGGGGAACAACCATGGCACACCCAAGCGGCGTAGCGCATCACTCTCAGGTTGCGGTCCTATACGCCTTGCTGCTTCTCACTCTGCCGGCGTCTGCGGCCGAAAAATCAGCCATCTTCGTGGGCGGCGACAAGCAGCTTTTCATTGACGACAAGTTCATCGAATCTTCGGAAGGTGTCACGCTCGTCATGAACCCGCCCTACCAGACGGGAGAGATTCTTCTCACCACGGACCAGCCCTGGGAACAGGGCGCCTACATCGGGAGCTACAACAGCATTCTGAAAGAGGAGGGGCCTGACGGTCCACGGATTCGCCTTTGGTACGACTTGATTGAAGGTAAAGGAGTCCCGGGAAATGGTTTTCGGGCCGTGGCATATGCCGAGTCCGAGGACGGCGTCCACTTTCGAAAGCCCATTCTCAAGCTGGTCGAGCTGAAGGGTTCCAAAGAGAACAACCTGGTGTTTCCTGCAGACCTGTCGAAAATGACCGTGGGCGGAGGCTCTGTGTTCCGAGATGAAAACCCGAGCTGCCCGCCCGCCGAGCGCTACAAGTCCTGGTCGAAGCTTTATCAGACGGCCGGAACCTACCGCGGCGCGAACCGCTTCTGGTACTCGGGCGACGGCCTGCACTGGCATCTCTACGACACGATGCCCACGGGCCTGAGAGCCGCCGACACGCAGCCCACCTGGTTCTGGGACCAGCTCATCAAGCGCTACCGGGGATACAGCCGCGAGAAGCCGGACCTGGGGTCCGGAAAGCGGACCCGCATGGGCGGCTACAACGAGTCGGACGAGATGCTGCACTGGGACAGCTTCATGATCGTCATCAGGGCGGACGAGACAGACCTGGGGCGGCCCGAGGGGCTGACCCGTTACGCCGAATCCGGAGAAGCCATCGAAGGGTTCACGCGGATTCCGGCCAAGGTGATGGACTTCTATGGTCCGGGCGTGTTTCAGTACGGCGAAGCCCCTGGGATCTACTTCGCCATGATATCGGCCTTCTATCATTGGCGGATGGACGAGGGCAAGTCGTGGCCCGACACGGCGGACGTCCAGCTCGCCGTCAGCCGGGACGGAAGGCAGTTTCGACGTCTCGGCGGACGCAAGCCCTTCTTGCGGCTGGGGCCCGCCGGAAGCTTCTACTCCAAGTGGGTGTGGTTCACGCCTCAGCCGATCCGGATGGGCGACGAACTGTGGATCTACTACAGCGGGAACAATGACGACCATTCCGGCCGTGTCGATCCCAAGGCGGGCCAACGCATGACAGGAGTCACGCGAGCGATCCTGCGGCTCGATGGATTTGTCTCCGCTGACGCCGCCTACACCGGGGGGACGCTCACGACCCCGCCCATCATTTTTGAGGGCAAGAGCCTGGAGTTGAACCTGGACACCAGCGCGGGCGGCGTGGCGCAAATTGAGATTCAGGAAGCCTCGGGAAAACCAGTGCCCGGCTACACCCTGGCTGAGGCTGACGAGCTCAATGGCAACAGCGTGCGAATGCCCGTTTCGTGGCAGGGCAGGACGGATCTCTCGGCGCTGGCCGGCAGACCGGTAAAACTCCACTTTAAGCTGCGAGACTGCAAGCTCTACGCGTACCAGTTTGTCGGTGGCTGAACTGTCAATTTGGAAGATCTACACTCCGTGGGCAACGGCACAGAGTCTTCCTGTTCGAGTCGTGGCCTTGGCGCTCGCGGTTGCTCGGTTGCAGATGTACAGGGTAAGATCTGGTCGGGACGGAAAGGCGGGTATCAGCGATGGGTGTTTCTCGCCAAAGCAGGCGTGGATTCCTTGGTACGGCAGCCGGGGCGTCGGTCTTCTTGCCTGGGGTGGCTGCGCCGGGTTCCGCCGTGGGTTCGGCCGCAGCCCGAAAAGATCTGCCAGACCAGGTAAGTCCCAGAGTCAAGGCCTACATCGAAAGGGGTCGGCAGGATTTTCTGCGCGAGATGAAGCCGACCAAGGCCCAGATCGAGCGGGGCCTGGAGCTGCATCGGAACACGATCGTTTGTGACCTGCATGGCCAGGTGCACACGACTCACCAGGCGGGGCTGTACTCGGACCGCATGAGGGAGTACGCACTGGAGCGTCTCAACCAGGAGAAGGACCCCGACCGAAAGAGAGAGCTGCCCTGGGACATAGCAGATGAGCTTCTAAAATGGAGAGCCCTCGAAATCATTAACGATCCCACAGTTGAAGCCAACCATCGTGCTCTGTGGGAGGCTGGTGCGGTGGACGTCGGGGTGGATGTTGTTGCTTGGGCGCCGGAAGGAGGCGACGACCAATTCAGTTTGGAGCAGGTTTCTCGTGGGACCTATATCTATGACAACTACGATCACGTGCACAAGCTCGTTCGAGCCGAGCACATTCCTGACGTGAAAAAGCAGGGAAAACACGCGGTTTTGTGGCACTGCGACCGTCCGGATGCCTGCTTCGCGGGACCCCACGTCAAGGATCCGGTCAAGAACGTTGGCCTGTTTTATGGCTTCGGCATCCGCGTCACCCAGCTAACGAACAGCACGAAGAATCAGATCGGCTACTCCCACGCCCAGGAAACGGATCGCGGCCTGACCGACGTGGGACGGGCCGTGGTCAAGCGTATGAATGAGCTTGGCGTGATCATCGACCTTGCCCACTGCGGCTACCGGACATCACTGGACACGATTAAGACTTCGGATGACCCGGTTACCGTTACCCACACCGCTTGCCGTGCTCTTGCGGAAGGGGGCAAGAGTAAATATCGTAACGTGACCGACGAAGCTCTCAAGGCGATCGCGAACAAGGGTGGCATGGTGGGCATTATCAAAATACCGAACCTGCTAGGTGGATTCGGTCTGGAGCATTTCTACAAGCATATCGACCACGTAGTAAAGCTGGTGGGCGCGGACTACGTAGGCATCGGATCCGACAACGGTGGCATGGCTTTCGCGTACGAGCCTCCAGAGCTGACCGTTGCTCGGAAGCCCGCGAGATTTCTCCCCACCGGCCTGAAGGGAACTGCGGCTTACTGGAGGTACGATAATGAGCCCACTTCCTGGAGCTGGACGAACGGCCCCTACTTCACGGTGGGGTTAGTGTGCCAAGGCTATTCAGACGACCAGATCCAGAAGATCATCGGAGGAAACTTCCTGCGTGTGGCTCGTGCGGTGCTCGATAAGAACCCTCGAGGGGTACTCATCTGACCGTTTTCTGCCGGTATGATTGTGGCTGTCCAACAGGCCCATGCCACGTGGGGCTCGAGTGTGCCTGTCGCCGGCTAACGTCCCAAAGAGAATACGCATGAATGATTGGCACTCGAACCGTCGCACGGTCCTCCGTTCGTCGCCCGGCGTGCTAGCGGCAGCCTTGTCGGCTTCTGTGGCGGGGTCATCATTTGCCGTGTCGGCGGCCGCAAAGAGAAAGCAACCGTCACCTGAGCCGAGGCGCAGACGCAGAGAATACATCGAGCGGGCGAAGCAGGCAATCCTGCAGGAGCTGAAACCAACGAACGCCCAGATCGAACGCGGGCTCGAGCTGCATGACAACTCTGTGGTGTGTGATCTCTACGGCGGCGTGCCGACGAACGTCAGTTGGGCGCTCTACTCCGAGTCGATGAGGCAGTGGGCGCTGCGCCGCCTCGCGGGGGCGAAGGATGCGGACCAGAAAAGGAATATGGTCCCTTCGATTGTCCGAGAGCTCGTCCAGTGGATGGCCCTCGAAGCGGTTCATGATCCTGTCATGAAGTCCGAGCACAGCGCGTTTTGGGCGACTGCGCGGATCGATGTGGGTCTGGAAGACGTCGCCTGGGCGCCCGAAGGCGGCGATGAACGCTTCTCCCTCGAGCAGATATCTCGCGCAAACTACATCTATGACCACTACGAGCACCTGCAAAAGCTTCTTCACTCCGACGACCTCCCGCGGCACAAGCGGGAGGGAAGACACCTCGTGCTATGGCATATCGGGCGGCCCGACGCGTGCTTTGCGGGTCCGCGTGTTAAAGACGCAATCAAGAACCTGGACCTCTTTTACGGATTGGGGGTTCGCCACTGCCAGTTGACGAATAGCACAAAAAACCAAGTCGGCTGCTCCCATTATCAGGATCGTGATACGGGCTTGACCGACATAGGACGTGCTGTCGTTCATCGTATGAACGAGCTCGGCATGTTCGTCGACCTTTCCCACTCCGGCCATCGAACCACCCTCGACGCGATCCATGCGTCTGACGAACCTGTCGTCATTAGTCACACTGCGTGCCGGAGCGTTGCCGTGGGGGGCAAGAGCAAATATCGAAATGCGACGGATGAAGCGATCAAGGCGGTGGCGGAGAAGGGGGGCATGATCGGGATCTGCTCGATGCCGAATTTGTTGGGGGGCTATGGCGTCGAGCCGTTCTTGAGGCATATCGATCACGCGGCGAAGCTTGTAGGAGCGGACCATGTCGGCATTGGCTCTGACCTGGGCGGGATGGGTGTGGCCAATCGGCCGCCCGAACTCTTGGAAGCGTCGAAGCCAGGCAAGTTTCTCCCCCAGGGTCTCAAGGGCACGGAAAGGCACTGGAAGTGGGACACTGAGCCGAATGCCTTGAGCTGGACGAACGCTCCTTACCTGACGGTGGCCTTGGTGTGTCAAGGTTATTCGGATGAAGCGGTCCGGAAGATCATCGGCGGCAGTTTCTTGCGTGTGACGAGTGCTGTCCTCGACAAACGTCCTCGTGGGGTGTTGATCTGAAACGGCAGGATACGCCCGACACTCAAACCTTTGCGGGATCGGCCCTGCTAAAACACTGAGCGTATTTCATCTGGTATCCGCAAAGACGACGCCAGACGAACCCATGTCAGACGAGACGGAAAACAAAGACGGCGGATCAAAGTCGGGTAGCTTGTCTCGGCGTTCTTTTTTGGCCGGATCTGCCGCTGGGGCGGTAGCTTCACAGGTTCCGGCCTCTCCAGCGGAGGAGATTCCCGACGCAGCCAAGATACTGCAGATCAACGACCTCGATCGACGAATCTGGGAAGAGGAACTCGACGACTTTGTGCCCGAGCGGCTCTTTGACATGCACGGTCACCTGACCCGCTACGAGCTTAATCTCGATCCCAACAAAGCGAGCACGGCTCGTTACCAATTGGCCTCGGGGCCTTTTGCCAAGTACGGCAGCCTGGAATTGCTCGAGGCCGCGGAGAGGCTCTTGTACCCGGGTCGAGAAGTCCGCCATATTTTGGCACCCACGCCGCATCCCCAGGTGGATTTCGAAAGGTCCAACCCGTTCATTGCCAAAGAAGCCGCAAAGAAGCCTGGAACCCCGGCGCAGATGCTGGTCCACCCGAAGATGAGCGCCGCCGAAGTCGAACGCCTTGTGACGCAGTACAAGTTCTTAGGGTTCAAACCCTACCGCTATTTCTCGAAGACCGGCGACACCAATGAATGCCGCATCACTGACTTCATGGCGGAACATCAAATCGAGGTCGCGAATCGCTACGGGTTGATCATCCGGATGCACATTGCGAAGTCTCGGGCGATCTCGGACCCCGAGAACCTCGAGGATTTGGAGCGCTTGACGGCGAAGTACCCGCGCGTGCGCTGGATGATGGCGCACTGCGCAAGAAGTTATTCAGATTGGCCCCTGCTGAGAGCTGCCGAGCGGTTACGAAAGATTCCCAATCTTTGGTTCGAGGGTTCGTCGATTTGTGAATCGGATGCCTTCTCCGCGTTGCTGTCGATCGTGGACCATAGCCGAGTCTGCTACGGAAGCGACGACTTTACTGTCGGAGTCACGCGAGGCAAGTACGTGGCCTGGGGCTATTGCTGGAGCCAAATGGACGACACGAATCAGACACTTATTCGCTCTCACTGTTTTGGCGGCTTCACGTTCGTTCGCTATGAAATGCTGCGCGCCATGAAACGTGCGGCGCGGTCTGCCGGGCTGACTCTCCCGCAGATCGAAGACGTTTTTTATAATAACGCTGTGCGGCTCGTCGAAGACGCTCGCAATGACTTGGAGAAAGCCTTATGAACGGCGGTCCTGGGAGGGAGTTTTGAGAACTTCCAGACCTTGGGTATACTCGACAGCAAGCCTTTCCGGGCAACGGAACAGTCCCGAAAGCCTGCCATCTATCAGCTTGGTCATGTCTTGGAGGCGCTTTCCCGTGCCAGGTCCTTGTCAGCGAGATTGATCGATGAAGCACTCACGGTCAGGTCCTGAATGGCGAGTGGCGCACGTTGGTTGTGTCGTTCTGCTCGCTGCTTCTTTTGCCGGCTCCTGTGCCTCCACGCTGAAGCAAGATCGCGTCGTCCAACTCGGGCCCGAACGAAACCGGGCGGACCTGTTCCTGCACGACGACTTTCTCGTGGCCGAGACAGAAGGCCTGGTGCTTGTTACCGCGAAGGTTCGCAAGCATCCCGCCAATCCCGTGCTGCTGAAAGATCGTCCTTGGGAACAAGGCCTGCTGAACTACACCTGCGTCATACAAGATCCGGAAGAAGGTCTGTACAAGATGTGGTACCAGATGATTCAGCCAATGGACGACGGCAACGAAAGCTGGTGTCTCTACGCCGAATCCAAAGACGGTGTGCGCTGGGATAAACCGTCGCTGGGCATTGTCGAGTTTCAGGGCACGAAGCAGAACAACATTCTCTTTCACGAGTCTGAGAACATCCGAGGCACGCCCTCTTATTGGGTCATCAAAGACTATGCTGAGCCGGACCCCGAGAAGCGCTACAAGATGATGCTGCAGGCGTGGGACTTCCGGGGGCGCTCCGCGCGGATCGCCTTTTCTCCCGACGGTATCCACTGGACGATACCGAAATACGGGAACCTTTTGGGGCCCTTCGATTCACAAAACATCATGTTCTGGGACGAACGGGTGGGACAGTATGTGGCATACTTCCGGAGCCACGTCGGGGGCCGGCGCAGCATCTCGCGAGCCACCAGCCCCGAGGGTTTCCACTGGTCGCGGCCGGTGACGGTCCACACACCCGATGCGCAAGATCCCCCGACCTGGCACCTCTACACACCGGGCATCTTTCCCTACACTCCGGCCCGCAACACCTACGTGATGATTACAGCGGGCTTTGATGAAGTGACACATACGATGTACGGGCAGCTGGGATTGAGCCGTGATGGCATCCAGTGGCACCGCTTCCGCAAGCCGTTTATTCCGCTGGGAAAGGAAGGTGAGTGGGACAGTGGTTCCAACTATCCCATCGGTTCCGAGATCGTAGTGGAGGGCCAGACGGCCATCTATTACAAGGGAGCTGATAAGCCGGCGCACAGTTATGACAGTGTCCGAGGCATCGGGCTCGCTCTACTGCACGAAGGCGGTTTCGTCGGCCGCCGTGCTGAGAATGAGGGCACTTTGGTTACTTATCTTCTGCGGGTCCGCGACGATCGCAGCACTTTTTACCTGAATGCCGATGCCGACGGTGGGTCGATCCGTGCAGAACTACTCGACGTGGCCGGCAAGGTCATTCCCGGATTCTCCCGGCAAGACTGTGGGGATATTGACGGGAAAGGCACGGACCTGCCCATCCGCTGGAAGGGGGCGGATGCTCCGAGAGAACACCTCCGGAACGGACCGGTTCGTTTGAAGCTGTACCTGAAGAAGGCGACCGTCTACGGCTTCCGTTGCGTCCGGCCTCCTGGAAGGGATTAGCTTCTTTGGGCCGCTAGCATTCACATGCGTTAACTTGGAGCCAACTCAGGAGGTAAAGGCGTATGAGTCATTCACGACAAAGCCGGCGCACGTTTCTCGGTGGCATGGGGGCAGCCGGCCTCTCCCCTGCGTGGGCAGCCACGATTCCTTCGGCCGCAGCGGCAGCGAAGCAGCCTGCACAGACCGCCAGTCCCCGCTTGAAGGAATACATCGAAGGCGCCAAGCGGGCCATTCTGGACGAATTGAACCCGACAAGGAGCCAGCTCGAGCGCGGCCTCGAGCTGCATCGCAACTCCGTTGTTTGCGATCTTTATGGCGGGGCCAACGCGAATCACCTCTGGGGTTTTTATTCCGAACGCATGAAGCGCTGGGCCCTGGAGCAGCTCGAACACGAGCAGGACCCGGATCGCAAGGAGAAATTGTTGCGGTCAGTGCGGGCGCAACTGCAAAAGTGGCGAGCCCTCGAAGCGGTCCAAGACGCACAGGTACGCGCCAATCACAGGTTTGCGTGGGACGCCTCCGGAATTGACCTGGGCCTCAACGACATCGCCTGGGCTCCGGAAGGCGAGGATGATCGCTTTGCGATCGAGCAAATTTCCCGCGGTGCCTATATCTTCGACCACTATGAGCATGTCGAAAAGTTCTTGCACATGGGAGACGTCTCACGATGGAAGAAGGAGGCGAAACACGGCATAGTGTGGCACATCGGCCGTCCCGATGCTTGCTTTGCCGGCCCGCACGTCAACGACCCCATCAAAAACCTGGACCTTTTCTACGGCTTCGGTGTGCGGCACTGCCAGTTGACCAACAGCACGAAAAATCAGGTGGGCTGCTCGCACAATCAGGAAGTGGACACGGGGCTGACGGATGTCGGCAGGGTGGTCGTCAAACGGATGAACGAGCTTGGGATCATCATCGACCTTTCCCATTCGGGCTATACGACGGTCCTCGATGCGATCAAGGCCTCCGATGATCCGGTCGTCATCAGCCATACAGCGTGCCGGAGTCTGGCGGAAGGAGGCAAAAGCAAATATCGAAACGCCACCGACGAAGCCATCAAGGGCGTGGCCGACAAGGGAGGTATGATCGGTATCATCACCGTGCCAAACCTCCTGGGTGGTTACGGGACACAAACTTTCTACGAGCACCTGAACTACGCCGTCAAGCTCGTTGGCGTCGACCATGTCGGCATCGGGTCCGACCAGGGTGCCATGGGACGATCCGTCGAGCCGCCTGAGCTTGTCGCAATCCAGAAGCCCCGCAAATTCCGATCCAGCGGCCTTAAGGGGACCAAAGCGTATTGGAAGTGGGAGACCGAACCGAACTCCTTGAGCTGGACGAACGCTCCGTACCTGACGGTAGGTTTGGTGGTTCGCGGCTACTCGGATGACGATATCCGAAAGATCATCGGGGGAAATTACATGCGAGTTGCCCACACGATTGTCAACAAGCGACCACGGGGAGCCCTGATCTAGGCAGCGCAGCAGCCCCTACGAGGAAACTTGACAGTGATTCTGCGGCCACCACGACTCCACATATACACCCTGCTTACGCTCGCAGCCAGTCTTGCCCTCAGCACGTTGACCGCGACAGCCTTCGGACAATTCACACCGCTCAAGATCGGAATCAACAAACAGCTCTTCCTCGGTCCTTGGACGGCGGACGGCCGAGACGCCCACCTGGTCGAGTCGATGAAAAACGTGACGATGACAATGAACGGGGCGTACGTTACGGGTGAGCGGCTGATAGTGTTGGACAAACCGTGGGAGGGGACCGGGCTGCTCGACATGCGGCAGTTCGTGCTCAGGGACGGCGACCGCTTCCGCATGTACTATTCGGCTCTTCCCTACTATTTCGTGACCAAGGGCGACCTCGATCCGTCGAAGCAGTACAGGAGCCTTTGGGGAAAGCCGCACCAGCGGATTCTCTGTTATGCCGAATCGAGAGACGGCATCCGCTGGGAAAAGCCCAACTTGGGTCTCTACTCGTGGGAAGGCTCGCGGCAAAACAACATCCTCTTCCCCAACGATGATTTCAAATACCCCTTTTCGGAAATCGAGGGTGCCTGGGTGTTCATCGATCCCAACGCGAAGAGTTCGGACGAAGAGTACAAGATGATGGTGAAGATCTCGCCAATCCGCAAGCCACAGCGCGGTAAGCGTTCGGCTGCGGAAATGGCGAAATCGAAGTCGGACGAGGCGGGCCTGGAAGGCATCAGGTACGAGAACCAGTTGGTCAAAGGCCAGTACACCTTCACCTCGCCAGATGGCATCCATTGGAAGCTTGTCAGCGAAGATCCGGTTCCCGTCAAACACAACGATACGCAGTTTTCGGTGTTCTGGGACGAGGCACTTAACAAATATGTGGCTTATACCCGGCGCAGGCGCCACAGTCCAGCGCAAGAGCAGTATTACCAGAAAAAGTACGGCTTTCGAGGCCGGTCCGTCGTTTTGGTCTCTGGAAGGCTCGTGTCGGACGATTTCCTCCACTGGAGCGACGAGGATGAATACTACTGGGAAGATCCCTCCCTTCATCCCATCGTCACCATTTCACCTGATGCAATCGACCAGGCCAACTCTCCTTATGGGTTGACGCGGATGGATTTTTACGGACCGAATGTCACCAAATACACCGAGGCCCCCAACGCCTATATCGCACTACCCAACGCCTACTACCACTGGAAGTTCGACATGACCCGCAAATGGTGGCGCGGCATCCCGGTCCAGCTTCCCTCGACGATGGATGTCCAGTTATTAACCAGTAGAGACGGGATTCGATGGCACCGTACGCCCAACCGCAAGCCGTTTATTCGTCTCGGTCGCAAGGGGACCTTCTGGAGCAGCACCCTCTGGCCCAGTAACGTCATCCGTGTGAAGGATGAACTGTGGATCTTTTTCGCGGGGTTGGACGTTTCCCACAAGGAACAGTCGCTTGTCGAAAGTCACGGTGCTCGGGGACGGGCCATCCTTCGGCTCGATGGATTCATCTCCGCGGATGCCGCCTACACGGGGGGCGAGCTGACGACGAAGCCGCTGATTTTTTCAGGCCGCAAACTCCAACTCAACGTCGATACTAGCGCCGGGGGGACGGTCCAACTCGAGGTGCAAGATAGATCGGGCAAGCCGATCACGGGTTTCGCGGCGGAAGATGCGGATGAAGTCAACGGCAACTATCTCCGTGTCGCGGCTACCTGGAATAACAGTGAGGACGTCACTGCCCTGGCCGGCAAGCCCGTCAAACTGCGCTTCGTAATGCGGGACGCGAAACTGTATTCCTTCCAGTTTCTCCCGTAGTGACGAGAGGTCCTGTACCGTCCTTGCTGGTCGCCTTCAGGGGTCAAAAGATCTATGCGGCTGCAGTGGGTACGGCCCATCGTGACGGCGTGTGTCAAGGGCGGAGCAAAATTAGGCCACTGGGGCGGAGTAAAAGTAGACCATCTCGGGGATAGGACTCGTTTCTGAAAGCGGCTGTTTTGGGGGCTGGAGCGAAGTCGGGGGACGCCTGTTAAGGCGGCCCCGGACGTAGTGGAAGCCCCTCGAAACAGCCGGCGGCTGGGCGGGGGGATCAGGGGGAGGAAGAACGCTTCCGGGAACGCTTACTCTGCTGGAGACGGTAGCTCTCGCCGTTCATCTCCAAGATATGGACGTGGTGGGTGAGACGATCCAGCAAAGCGCCGGTCAGCCGCTCGGAGCCGAAGATCTCCGTCCACTCGTTGAAGGGCAGGTTCGAGGTGACCAGCGTCGAGGCCCGCTCGTAGCGCTGGCTGAAGATCTCGAACAGTAACTCCGAGCCCGTCTTCGACAAGGGGACGTAGCCCAGCTCGTCGACGATCAGCAGGTCTTGCTTGGCCAGCTGTTTTTGCAAGCGCAGGAGACGTTTGTCGTCACGCGCCTCGAGCAACTCGTGGACCAGCGCCGCGGCGGTGGCAAAGCGGACCCGATAGCCTTTCTGACAAGCGGCCAGCCCCAACGCCAGGGCAAGGTGCGTCTTGCCCGTACCGGAGTTGCCCAGCGCCAGCACGTTCTCTCTGCGATCCAGATACTCCGAGCGCGCCAGCTCCAGGACCAAGCTCTTGTTCAGCGACGGAATCGAGCGGAACTCGAAGGTCTCCAGGCTCTTGAGCACCGGGAACTTGGCGGTCTTGATGCGGCGCTCGGTGGCGCGCTGTTCGCGATCGAGCAGCTCCAGCTCACTGAGTCGCAGCAGATAGCGCGGACAGTCCAGACCTTCGGCCGCGCATTGCCGCGCCACTTTGTCGTACTCGCGCAGGAAGGTCGGCAGCCGCAGCGCCTTCAGCTGCGCTTCCAGCAGCACTTTCGGCTTGGCCATCACTCGGCTCCCGCGTCCACCAGCGCCAGATAGTCCGCCGCTGCGGTCCTCGCCACCCGCGCCGTGGGCAGATGGGGATAATTCTCAAGTTCCAGCCGGGGTGGGCGCTGTTCGATGCGACACAGCACGAGATGCTTGACGGCATCGAAAGAGATCGCGCCGAGCCGTAAGGCGTCCCCTACGGCAGCACGGACTTCTTCGAGCGGAACGTCCTCGAGCAGACGCAGTACCTGGACATACTCTCGAGCTCCAGCCTTGCCGAGCCGCGCTTCGAGCAGCCGGCGCAGTCCAGCAAACTCCTCGGGCAACTGCCAGCCTTCCAGCGGCGCTGCTTGCTCGAGTGCTCCGGTCTTGCGCTCCAGTAGGGCCAGATAGTGCAGCGGGTGAAAGATCAGCCCCTCACGCCCATAGCTGCGCCGATGCCGTGCGATCTCCTCGCTGCCGGCGCAGATGACGACTTTGTCCACATAGCCCTTGATGAGCACTTGGCGGTGTCCGTACTTGGTCGGCACCGAGTAGTCGTTGGTGTGGTAGCGCACCAGCGACAACGACGTCACTCTCCCAGGACGTGTCTCGCAAGCCTCATACGCCGCTGCCGGCAGCGCTAACAGCGCTTGTCGATCACGCTCGAAGCGCTCTCCGATCTTCTCTCGATGCCCGCGTTGCCGGCGCTCTCGCCTCTTGCGGCACTGCTCTTCCAGCCATACGTTCAACGCTGCCCAACTGGGGAACCGGGGCCGCGGTACGAAGAAGCTCCGTCGGGCGACCTTCACAAGGTTCTCGACCTTCCCCTTGTCGTTTCCCTTGCCCGGCCTCCCAAAACGCTCTGCGAACAAGTAGTGCGACTGCAGCTCCGAGAACGCCTGCGTCTTCTGCCGCGTCCCGTCGCCTAGGATCCGCGCCACCGCCAGCGTTGTGTTGTCGTAGAGAATCCGTCGCGGCACGCCACCCCAGTAGCGAAACGCCTCGACGTGCCCCTCCAAGAAAGCTTCCGTCGTCTCGGCCGGAAATGCCCGCACGTAACTCTCGTCGCTGTGGGGTAGATCGATGACGAAGTAGTGCGCCTTCGCCAGCACCCCGCCGATCTCCACTTGCGCCTCGCCGAAGTCCGCCTGGGCGTGCCCCGGCGGATGCGTCAGCGGCACGAACATCTCGCGCTGCGAGGTCCGCTTCAGCCGCACGTAGTCTTTGATGATGGTGTAGCCGCCCGCGAAGTCGTGCTCGTCTCGGAGTCGTTCGAAGATACGTTTCGCCGTGTGCCGTTGCTTCTTCGGCAGCGCTAGGTCCGTCTCCAGGATCTGGTCGATGATCGGCGTGTAGGCGTCGAGCTTCGGGCGTCGAATCGGCTTCTGCCGCCGATAGCCCGGCGGCGCGGCGTAGCGCAGCATCTTGCGCACGGTCTCGCGCGCCAGCCCGAAGCGCTGCGCCGCTTCTCTCTCGCTGACCCCTTCGACAAAGACCGCTCGGCGAACGCGTGCGTACAGCTCCACAGAGTACATCCCTCCTGCATCACACAAAACACCCCAAAAATGTTTTATGAAATGCTGGCGGGCGGTCTAGTTTTGCTCCGCCACCAGCGGCCTCAAACGGCCGCCCTGTGGTCTATTTTCGCTCCGGCGCTTACAGGCGTCTTGAATCGCGGAGTGAGTCTGCTACGAATCAAGGACATCCATGGAGAGCCACTCAAGCCCGTTCAGTCGGCCAGTAGGGTCTGTTGTTCCAAGAGTGTTCCCAAACACCCTTCTACGGTGACCAAACGGTTTCTGAGGTGAGCGAAAGCAGGTTGCCCCAGTTGATCTAAGTGGCTGGAAACAGAGCATTGCATGAAGACCATCTAATTGGAGATCGGGATTCACACGCAGGAGGTCCCCAGTTCGAGTCTGGGCGCGCCCACCACTCAACTCCTGTGTTTTCAGCACCCGTCCACCTTGCCTCTTGTTCCTGAAGACGGCATCGAAAAAAACCGCCAGAAAAACGGCCCTTTAGCTGCGATCCTGGAATAACAAAGACCGCAAGGTCTTCGCTCAGCCCCACTTCATCCTGCTGCGAAGCACTTCAAAGAATCTAAGCCGATCCGGTTGGATGATATGGACGCAATAATCTGCAAGTCGAGTGCGGATGCGATCATTCAGTTGGAGCTCAAGACCGACCTGACCGTCGATCGTCAGATAGGAATCTTTTTCGCCGCCGCGAACGACCACCTCGATTGTCGCGGCGTCCGGCAGAACCAGCGGACGATTCGTCAACGTATGTGGGCAAATCGGCGTGAGGCAGATCGCCGAAACCGAAGGATAGATCACGGGTCCGCCCGCAGAGAGCGAATAGGCGGTCGATCCGGTCGGTGTCGAAACGATCATGCCATCGGCCCGGTAGCTTGAGACCAGTTCTCGATCGATATACGCATCGAGGAGCATGAGGCGGGCGACGGCCGCCTTGTTGATCACGATGTCGTTGAGTGCGTGGTGGGAACCCAGCGACGCGCCGTTTCTGACGATTTCAGTTGACAGCACGGAGCGGCATGAGGTGGTGTAGTCCCCCGCCGCGACGCGCTCAAGCTGGGGCAGCAGCTCGTCGGGACCGGTCGTCATCATGAAGCCCAGTCCGCCGAGATTCACGGCAAGAATCGGAGTGTGGCTTCGTCCCAACCCGCGCGCCGCCGAGAGAAGCGTTCCATCGCCGCCGAGGACAAGCAGCAGGTCAAGCCCGGGGGGCAGCTCGTCCCGGTCGAATCCGGTGCTCCGCCGCAAGTACTCGGCGGTGACGAGGTCGTATTCCACATCGATGCCTCGCTCTCCCAACCATGAGACAACGCTCGTGATCAGGTTGGGAATGTCCTCGCGTCCGGGTTTCGACACAATGCCCACCCGGCGGAGGGCCTGCTCACTGCCGTTCCGAGACATAGATCAGGAATTCCTTGTTGCCTCTGGCTCCTGGGATCGGGCTTTCCATGGTCTGCGGCTTTTTAAATCCTGACTCCACCAATGAGCGGGACACTTTCTGGACCGTCCATGTGTGCAGTGCGGGATCCCGCACGATCCCACCCTTGCCCACTTCCCCCTTGCCGACCTCGAATTGGGGCTTCGCGAGAACAACCAAGTCTGCGGAGGACATCATGAGTGGCAAGAGAGCCGGGAGAATCAGTGTAACGGAGATAAAGCTGACGTCACAGCAGACGAACTCCACCGATTCCGGCACCGTTTCTTTGGAAAGATACCGCGCGTTCACTCTCTCGCAGACCACGACTCGCGGATCCTGCCTGATATTCCAGTGCAGTTGAGCCGTACCCACATCCACGGCGTAGACTTTTGCTGCTCCGCGCTGCAAAAGACAGTCGGTGAAGCCCCCGGTCGATGACCCGACATCGAGGCAGATCTTATCTTCAACGTCGATGGCGAAGTAGTCCAGGGCGCCTTCCAGCTTTTCACCCCCACGGCTTACGAACCGCGTTTTTTTGGCGAGTAAACGGATGTCCGTATCAGGCGGAACCTTGTGGCCTGACTTGGTGATCTTCTGGCCATCCGCGAGCACCTCGCCCGCCAGGATCATTGCTTGCGCCTTCTCGCGAGATTCAGAAACGCCGCGAGCAACAAGCAGGAAATCCATGCGAACACGTTGCTTCATGCGTTGCGAGCGACGATGCGACCGGCGATTTCCCGCAGGCGGACAGATGGCTCGCCGATGGGGCGAAGCGCCTCAACCGCCTTGGTGAGATGCCGGTTTGCTTGATCTCGGGACGCTTCCAAGCCGTATAGAGCTGGAAACGTCGCTTTCTGCTGTGCCTCATCTTTGCCGGCCGTTTTGCCGAGGGTTTCTGTCGATCCCACCACGTCCAGAATATCGTCAACGATCTGAAAGGCGAGGCCGATGTGTGTCCCATATTCGCTGAGGGCCTCAAACTGTGCTCGATTCGCACCGGCATAGATTGCGCCAATGCGAACCGATGCGCGAATCAACGCGCCCGTCTTCGAGCGATGGATGTAGTCGAGGTGACCGGCATCGACCTGTTTTCCTTCGGCTTCGAGGTCGGCGACCTGGCCCCCGATCATGCCGTTCACGGTGCCCGCCGCGGTCGCAAGTTCGGTCACCATACGTATACGTCGCTCGCCGGGCACATCACTGAGGTCTGATAGCACTTGAAAGGCCAACGTCAGCAACGCGTCCCCGGCGAGGATGGCCATCGCCTCACCGAAGACTTTGTGGCAAGTCGGCCGGCCGCGGCGAAAGTCGTCATTGTCGAGCGAAGGAAGGTCATCGTGAATCAGGGAATACGTGTGCACCAGCTCCAGGGCGCAGGCAGCGCTCTCTATCCCATTCGCCTGGGGCTCGACCGCTTCGGCGGCAGCGATCGCGAGTATTGGACGGATACGCTTCCCGCCGCCGAACAGGCTGTGCCGCATGGCCCGGTGGATCGTTTCTGGATATTCACGCTCGGACGGGACGACCTTTTCGAGCGCTGCATCAATGCGGCCCCGTCGGCTCGCCAGATACTCGTCGAGGTTCACTCTTGAGGTTCTCGGTCGTTCAGCGTGAACGGCTCGGCTTCAACGCGGCCTTCTTTCTTGAGCAGAATCTCGACCTTCGATTCGGCTTCCTGCAATTGCTTGCGGCAGGTATCGCTGAGTTTCACGCCCTTCTCGAAGAGTTCGAGTGATTTCTCAAGCGGCAGTTCGCCGTGCTCCAACTGCTCGACGATTGTTTCTAGTTCCGCCAGTCCCTCCTCGAAAGAGGGTTGCTGGTCGTCCCTCTCCGGCTCCGCTTTCTTCGCTGCCATATCGAAACCATTGTAGGTGAGCGGTACAACTATACTGAGTCGCCATTCGGAGGGAAGCGCCAGCGGGGCGGAGTGATACCCTTCAACCGCAGATAGGCAATGATCGTTCCGCGGTGGTGCGCGGTGTGCATGTAGGCTCGAAAGAAAATGTCCTGAGCGGTGTGTGGGCCGGACCGAGAACTGAACTGGATGTCCCGGCGAAAGAAATCCGCCTCGGTCAGGTTGCTGAGGATTGCTTGCACATAGGCGAACGTTGCTTTCGAGAAACTCCGCACGGTGTCCTTCGTGAGCTTTGCCGGCCGCTCAGGCCGCGGCCCGCCTACACCTTTGCCGAAGCCGGAGAAATATCCTGCGTTTGCGCTGGAGAAATGGGTCAACTGCTCCGCGAAGGTCATCTGCTCTTCAACAGGCTGAAAATCGAAATGCTCGGGCGGCATGGCCTCCAGCACTTCGAGCGAGTATTCCGCCGTGCTGAGCCAGTGGCTCAGCATGTCGTCGCAGAGTTGCTTCGCAAAGCTGTTTGACCAACCGGTCGTTGCCCCGGCCGACGAAGCAGCGGCTGACGCCGCCAGACTCTGAATCACCGTACGTCGTTTCATCGCTCGACCTCCATTCAAAATGCTGTCAAGCTATGCCGTCCCTAGCCCATCGCAACAACCGAGCGTTGCGACATCACTGCCTCGGGCGCATACCGTTTGATCATCCCGCAAACCATTTCAGCCCGGCGAACGCGTTCGCGGGAAAGCCTTTCCACCAGATCCTCGATGTGAGAGCCGCTGGGATAGATATCCGGGGCGTTGCGCAGTCCCAGTTTCACGTAAAGCGGAGCCCCGACACGAATGAACTCGGGCACTTCGTAGTGCCGGATGAAGCCGCCGATGTTGTCGGGCGCTTCGACATAGAGGTCAATGGGTGTGTCGATCGAAGCGCGAATCGAGGCCAGTTGCGGTAGCGTCAGATCCGAGGGCACGTTGATTGTCGTCGCGCCGAGATCTTCGAGAACCTGTGCCGACACCGCGTTGGTCGGCGCCATCATCACCGACGTCTTGATGATCAAATCAGGAGGTAGGTCTCCCATGGTCTTCAGCTTTCCCATGACCGCAAGCAGCCCGATATCCGACACCAGGATGCTGTTGACACCTAACGAAACCGCTCTGCGCACGTCCTCCAGCGCAAACACGAGCTGATCCGAACCTCTCAAACTCAGTCCGATGGGTTTGCCCGCGTCCGCCTTGACCTGAGCGCCGATATCGAAAGTCGCGCGGGGACCGATGAATAAGTTGACCTCAATGTCGTTCTCCCGACCGATCTCCACCATCTCGCGGATCTCATCGTCGGTCTGCAACATGATGCCGCTGCCCTGGCTGATCCGATGAACCTGCACGGACCGCTTCGATGCTTCGTCCAGAACCGCGCGCAAGGATCGTGGTCCTTCCGTGCTTGGGATCTCGATCCGGTATTGCGCTCCGTCATCGAAACGTTTCATCGATGAAGGACAGTCCCGTGGGTCTTCGCCCGGCCAGCCATTTTTCTCGAGCCACTGCCGTGATCCCGTCATGTGATTTGCAAACCCTCCTCGTCAATACCGTGCGCAACCACTTCACTCGATTGGCCGGCGCGGCGGAACTCGTCGCGCACCAGGTCAAGCACGCTTTCAGAACCTTCTTCGTAGAACACCAGAATCGACGGGCCCGCGCCGCTCAAAGCGCACCCCAGCAGGCCGGGAGCCCGCAGCTTCAAGATCTGTTCCATGCCCGGGACGTTCGCCATGCGATGAGGCTGATGCAGCCTGTCTTTGAAAGCTTCGGGGAAGGCCTGGCGATTCCCCGTTGCGAGACCGGCTACCAGAAGCGTAGCTCGCTGCAAGTTGAAAACCGCGTCCTCGCGCGAATAGCAGTCGGGAAGCACGGACCGCATCCGGTCTGTCGAGAGCACAAAGCCCGGACAAACGACCGCTACTCGAAAAGTTGGCGGCATTTCCAGGCGCACCGCCCGAGTCACGCCGTCCGCGCCGATCGCGGCCGTGACCGCCGAGCCCAAGACGGCCGCCGCCACATTGTCGGGGTGGCCCTCCAGCCGTGCAGCTTCGTTGAGGATTCGGTGCCGATCCCAGTCGAGATGCAGTGCGCGGGCGGCCATGGCCACTCCGGCTACGAGCGCGGTCGCGCTCGATCCGAGCCCCTTGCCGATCGGGATATCGTTGAAGATCTCCAGTCGAATCGCCGGCATCTTGCGATGCTGCGACTCGGCGACCGTCTCGGCCGTTTGCCAGATCAGATTCGTTTCATCGCGAGGAATCGAATCGATGTCGCGGCCGTTGGCCGTGATCGTCAGTGCATCCGAAGGCTCGAAGATGCACTCGAGATAGAGATCGAGAGCCAGACCGAGAGTGTCGAATCCCGATCCCAGATTGGCGCTCGATGCCGGGACTCGCACCCTCGTCACAGCGGCCATCAGAGTGGTCATTATAGCCGATCGAGCCTTTTTCTCTTGGGCGGATCGCCCTTGCTTCACGATCTCTCGTGATCAGAGGGCGGGCTGCTGCTGGGTGCTGCAATGCAGCGTTCCGAAGCCCCAGGCGAAGTCGGTGCTGTGGATGCCGATGACCTCGCGATCGAGGAACAGGCGGGCCAGGATATCGAGCACGACACGGTCATTCGGGTCATTGAAAGTCGGGACAAGCACAAGCCCGTTGGCGATGTAGAAATTCGCATAGCTGGCCGGCAGGCGGTAGCCGTCGAATGTCAGCGGCTTGGGCATCGGCAACTCGACAATCTCCAACGGACGGTCATCCTGATCGTGCATCGTCTTGAGTCGCTTCAAGTTGTCTCGGAGCGGCTCGTAGTTGGCGGCCCGTGAATCGGATTCCACGACGGTGATGACGGTTCCCGGTGCGACGAACCGCGCAAGATCATCGATGTGACCGCACGTGTCATCCCCTGCAATGCCCCGTCCCAGCCACAGAACGTGCCGGATTCCGAGGTAGTCGCGAAAAGCCTGTTCGTAGTCTTCGCGCGTCATGCCGGGATTGCGTTGCTGTTGCTTGCCCAGCAGACACTCCTCCGTCGTGAGCACTGTGCCGCAGCCGTTCACGTCGACCGCGCCTCCTTCGAGAACGATACGACGGGCGCCGTGCTTGGGACGCCAGGCCTGCACGCGGCACCGGCGAGCGATCTTCTCAGCCACGGCATCATCTTTCCGCCAGTTCGGATACCGAGCCCATGCCGAGAAACGCCAGCATGTCGCGGCAACTTCCTCCTTGTTCACGACAAACAGCGGGCCGCTGTCGCGCACCCAAGAGCGATCGGTCGGGAAGCCATGGAACTCGATCTGTGAAAAGTTCTCAATGCCCGCCCGCTGCAAGACGCGGCGTGCTTGCTTTTCTCGGGCGCTGTCCGGGACGATCAGCCGGACCAATTCATGCCGGTGAAGATGCCGGACGATCTCGGCGTAGACCCAGTAGATCGCCGCAATCTTCCCCGGCCAGTCGTGGCGGTTGTGAGGCCAGGCAAGCCAGGTCGCCTCGTGAGGTTCCCACTCGGCGGGCATGCGAAACCCACGTGTGTGGGGCATGGGGCCGCCTGTCATGCCTTACTGTCCGCTGTCCAGGTAGCGGGCCTGCAGGCCTTCGTAGGCATCAACGCGGCGGTCGCGCAGGAAGGGCCAGTTTCGGCGTGTGTCGTCGACGCGGCTGAGATCACACTCGGCAACCAGAACATAGTCCTGATCGTGCGGCGCTTCGGCCAAGACGACCCCGGAGGGATCGCAGACGAACGACCCGCCCCAGAACTCGATGCCTTGATAGTCGGTCGGTCGGCGCGGCGAACCCGCCAGCGGCGTTTCATGCCCAACACGGTTCGGCGCCACCACGAAGACACCGTTGGCAATGGCATGGCTTCGCTGGATGGTGCGCCAAGCCTCAAGCTGTCGCGCGCCTGCTTCCTCCTTCTCAAATGGATGCCAGCCGATGGCCGTCGGGAAGAAGAGGATTTCTGCTCCTTTGAGCACCGTCAGACGGGCCGCCTCCGGGTACCACTGGTCCCAGCAGATCAGTACGCCGATGTTCGCGTAGCGAGTGGCGAACGTTTGGAAGCCAAGGTCCCCGGGGGTGAAATAGAACTTTTCGTGATAAAGCGGATCGTCGGGGATGTGCATTTTGCGGTACGTGCCCGACAGCGAACCGTCCGCGTCGATCACAACTGCCGAGTTGTGATAAAGGCCCGCGGCCCGCCTTTCGAACACAGACCCGATCACAACGACTTCGTGCTCACGCGCTGTTTCCGACAGACGATCCGTGGTTGGTCCGGGAATCGGTTCCGCCAGATCAAACCAGTCAGCATTCTCTTCCTGGCAGAAGTACAGCGAGCGAAAGAGTTCCTGTAGACAAACAACCCGCGCTCCGCGTTCCGCCGCTTTGCGGATGCCGTCGAGTGCCCGGGTCAGGTTGGCATCGCCATCCCAGGAACACGACTGCTGTACCAGCCCGACGGTTACTTTACTCGAGGGGGACGCCACGCAGTCTCATCATTTTAGTCGGCCACGAAGAGTGTCAATGAAGCTACTCCGAACGCCCGCCAGGCAAACCGCATCAAACCGCAGGAGCTTACAGACGGACGCGACAGATAAAAACCGGGCAAACATGGGGGTTATGCCCGGGTCGAACCGGCAAGCAATCGACATTGTCGATGCTACCTGAATACGATGCTGACTTCGTTGAGGATCGGCCATGCGCCCCCGTCTGGCGACTGAAAGACGGCGCGATATTGCATCCAGCGCCCGGCCTCCTGCGGTGGCAGATCTGAACCCGAGGCTTCGAAGTAGGTATTGCTTCCTTGGGTGCCGCTCCAAGATGTGTTTTCGAGAGCCTCCCGTGATGTGGCAATTCGAACTTGGAAGCGCAGTTGGGACCCATGCGGCTCATGGGAGCGCCAACGCAGTTCAGCCGGCGTTTTCTCGGCCGGAATCTCGACGGCGGGAGAGACATACTCTTCATCGAGTTCTCGTGTATACAGGTTTCCGGGGTCCACGGCCTGCGAAAAGTGGGGGCCGAAGGTCGGCAGCATTGTTCGCTGCTGCCTGCTGAACCCATCTGGCCCATTCCAGTAGATGGCGCTGTGGATCGAGTGATTCGCATCCCTTAGGTGATTGTGAATGACGATCTCACGATAGCCGTCGCGGTTCAAATCGATGGTCTGAATGCCTGCGGATGAGTCAGCCGGCAGTTCAGTGCGCCGCCGGTTGCTGAACGAAGCGATGTCATCACCCCAATAGATGAAGAGAGGCAGAGCGCGAGTGGTTTCGGACATGTAGTTAGAAAGCGCCAGATCGAGATTGCCATCTCGGTTCAGGTCAGCGATTCCGCACTCAAGCGACTGATATGCTTCCAGTTCGAACGAAGGCTGCTCGGACGGGGTGCCGTCTGCCGTACCCCAAAAGATGCGTGTCTGCGTGTTGCGTGACTTCCTCTCCGGATCGAATGAACCGGAGAGGACGAAGTCCAATAGCCCATCGCGATTGAGGTCAGCCAGCTTTATGCTTCCGGCGGAGACGAAGCGGGACCAGCGCTTCTGTTCTGAATAACCGCTCGAACTTCCCCAGAAGATCGTGATCGTCCCGAAGTAGTCTCCGGAGAAGACCAGATCGAGGTGGCCATCGCGATTCAGGTCCGCCACAACATTGCCGAGACTGCGTTCCTCTTCAATCGAAAGGCGCGTGCTGTTGTGTCGAGAGAACCCCTCGGAGGACCCCCACAAGAGGGTTGCCCGCGAAAGATTGCCCGCCCTGCCGATGAAGACCAGATCGAGATAGCCGTCTCGATTCAAATCTGCCGCGTTGCTCGTGTAGACCCCGCCTTCCAGGTCGATTTCCTGGCGGTCTTCCTTGGAAAAACCGTGCTCACTTCCCCAGTAGACGTACGACTGCGGGATGTAGGAGTTCGAGAACACAACATCGTTGAAGCCGTCGTCATTCAAGTCCGCCACGGTGGTGTCATAGGCTCCCCGTGTGGGAAGGGACGTCATTGAACTTGTCGAATAGTGATGGTGGGGGTTACCCCAGAATATGTGTGACCCAACTTGGCCGCTCACCTTGCCGCTGTACTGATTGACAAACAGGATCTCGGTGATACCGTCCTGATTCAGATCGGCGAGGTTCACGCTGACGGCTCCGAAGCTCTGTAGTTCAGATCTCAGGTAGCCGGCATACCCGGTTGCGCTTCCCCAGTAGACATACGACGGAACGTCGTAGGTCTTGCCGTCATTGGAGTTGGCGAAAACAAGGTCTGGGAATGAATCGTCATTGAGGTCCGCGGCCGCAACCGCTTTCGCACCAAGTGTGGGCAACTCGCTGCGCCGGTCAGAAGAGAAACCTTGCTCGGACCCCCAGTAGATAAAGGAATCAACAGTCGCCTTCTTGCCGCGCGAGGTGTTGGCGATCACGATGTCTTGATGGCCGTCGGTGTTGAGATCGACAGCAAGGGCGTCAGCGGCTTTGTAAGAGGGTAACGGTACAGCGCTCGCTTGGGCAGGACCGGTCTTCGATCCGGGATATAGCCAGACTGCTGAGCTCGTATCTTCAGGCGTGTCTCCGGTTTCTCCAATCGCGATGGTCTGGTCGCCTGACCCTCCGGTAACGAGCAGATCATCGTAGCCGTCGCCGTTGACATCGAAGGCGCCGATACTGGTGGGCTCAGACACAGGGATTGAAAGGCTCTGTCGATCGGTGTATGCCGCGTCACCATTTCCGAAGAAGATCTTGATCTTGCCGCCTTCCGGGCCATCGCTAATGAAAGCAAGGTCTGGGAAATTGTCGTGGTTGAGGCGTCCGACGGTAACATCACGTGCGACAGGAGTTCGAACATTCGAGCGGTTCTCGAACCGGAAACCAGTGGCGCTGTTCCAATAGATGTACGACACGGGTTCGACTTGAGGGGTAAACCTCTCTGATCCAGGCTCGACCCCGCGATTGGCGAAAACCAACTCTGGATAACCGTCGCCGTTCAGATCGGACGAGACGACTCCGCTGGCCCAGTTAGTAGGAAGTTCGGTTCTTTTTGAGGGGTCATAGCCGCTGGACGACCCCCAGTACACAAAAGCGTTACGCAGGCCCGGATAATTGTGAATGAAGTTGCAGAAAACAACCTCCGGGTAACCATCACGGTTCAAATCAACGACAATGGATCGTCCACCTCCAAAGGTTGGAAGACGCGTGAGGTGATTCTGCTCGTCCATGAGCTGGAACACGACCTGAGCCAGAGGACGGCTGCGCCAAAGATCCGGAAGAAGCGACCGGTAGCCGTCTTGCTTGTCCCCCCAATAGATGAAGGCGTCAGCGGTTTCGAAGACGTCATGGTCGTTGCTGATCAAGATGTCCACATGGCCATCGCGATTCAGGTCCCACTGATTCACGACTTGGACGCGTCCGTTCTTCGACACGTAGAGGTTGGCCCCGGAATTGCCCGGTGTTCCCTGAGCAAAGTCCTCGTAGCGGCTATGGGAGACAATGGTTCCCGAATCTGCATAGAGGCGCTCCGGTATGAAAGCTGGCGCACAAACGCCCACAACGATCAAGATGAGAAGCAATCTGCTGGCTGCCAGTACGTTTTTGGGGGACATCCCACTATCCTCGCTTTGTCTCATTGCTGATCAGGAATCGTGCCCAGGGCTGCGTGCACAGCAAGGCGTGTCCGGGAGCCGCGGCGCGGATAATCAGTGCCGAATGGCCCTTCCTGGTAGATCATCGGTCAGCTTTCCATCTCGAACAACAAAACGGCCGTTAACCAAGACGTGGCAAACGCCTTCCGGATCGCGCCGACAACCGTGATAGTCGGAGTCCGCACCAATGCTGTCGGCATCGAAGACAACGAGATCCGCAAAATTACGGGCCTTGACCGTACCTCGGCCTTGCAGCCGAAAGCGTTGCGCGGCCAAAGCGCTGGTCTTGACGATGGCTTGTTCCAGCGACATCCATTTCTTCTCGCGGACATACTCCCCGAGAAACTTCGGATAGGTCCCGAACGTCCGCGGGTGTGAGATGCCTTCCATCACCAGCCCGTCCGTGATGATCATGGTCAGGGCGTGCGTCAGCACACTCTTGAGATTGCCCTCGTTGTTGTTGATAGAAATGATGCGCACGTTACCGGAGTACTCCCGTAACAGATCGAGTGCAACGAACGCCGCCCGGCGTTCGCGTTCGGCGGAAATGCGAGCCACCGACCGCCCCACAATCCCTTCGGTGCGACCCGATCCGACTTGACAAATCAAGATGTCATCCCACGTATTCGACATCCCATTATCCGCCTCAGCGGCGATGCGCTCGTAATCCCCGACCGCTGACAGTCGCTGCAGCAGACCCGGAATCCCTCCCTCCAGCGACCACGACGGCAGAAGCTGGGTCAGTGAGCAGGAGCCCGCCAGGTAGGGATAGGCATCCATGGCGACATCGAGGCCGTCCCGATGGGCGCGATCGACATGCTCGAGAACCGAGTCCAGCTTGTGCCAGTTCTTCTTGCCGACTACCTGAAGATGCGAGAGCTGAACGGGAGCGCCGGTGGCCCGTCCCAACGCAATGGCTTCGTCCACCGCTTCGACAACCTTGAACTTGTAGTCCCTCAAGTGGCTCGTATAGAAGGCCCCATGCTTCTTGACAACACGGCAGAGCCGTGCCAACTCCTGAAACTCAGCGAAAGCTCCGGGGATACAGTTCAAACCAGCCGACAAACCGATGGACCCGGAAGCCAAGCAATCATCAAGAGCCCGTTCCAGTTGCGTCAGCTCCGGTTCTCGTGCTTCGCGGCGTGCTCTCATGACGAATGCTCGGAGGGTGCTATGACCCGTCAATGCGGCAACGTTCACGCGGCTGGCTCTCCGTGCCAAGGCGGAAAAATAAGCATCGGTATCGGCCATACCCTCGGCGGGCTCACCGTCAAAGAGTTCCCCGGTCAGCCGTTCGCCGTCAGGGTTGGGGTGCGTCGGAAAGAGCGAAAAACCACAGTTGCCGACGATTTCCGTTGTCACGCCCTGAAGAACCTTGTTGGGGAGGTGATCGAGCGCTTCTTGGTCCCCGTGGCTGTGAACGTCGATGAAACCCGGAGCGATATGCAGCCCTGAGCAGTCGCTTGTCTCCCAATCGGCCGAAGGCTCGATAGCGCCCACTTCCTCGATGGTGTCGCCCTGCACGAGGACATTCGCCTTCCTGGCGGCGCAGCCGGTTCCGTCGACTACCATGCCATTGGCCAGGATCATCGGTCGGCCCGCGGCCTCTTTCGAGGCGCCTGGGTTGTGATCATTGGTCATAATCGGTGATACACCCCATCAAACCATGAGATTGGCGTCTTGGCCCCCCGCCCGCGCCCCCATCTCCATCAAGTTCGCGTTGGCGGGGCTGTCCAGGGTCAGGAGAGGCTTGCCGGATTCCGCCAGCTTGCGGGCGAAGGCTTCGGTCTTGCCGCCGGGGGCGGCGTGGACGATGATGACTTGGCGGGCAAGATCGGCGACGAGATCGTTGCGCCGGGCCGCCAGCTCCGCTGTGGGTCGACGTTGGGTGGATGGGAAGGGCGAGAGGACCAGAAAGCGACCTTCCTTCAGGGGGTCCCTCCAGTCGCGGCGGATGCGCATGTTGTCGATGCCGCGGGCGGGGCAGACGACCACAGGCTGGGTTCCACGGAGCAGCAGCCGCAGGCACTCCTTCTCCATCGGCGTCTGGAATCCGCCTATGACGGGTGTGCCAGCATCACGCATTGCCCTGGCCAGATCGTAGGTCTTGAGGATCAGGTCGCCGGGGCAGCGGACGGAGCAGAAGAGCGCGGTCAGCGGCTCTTCGAGCAGCCTCAGGTTGCCCCGGTGGGCCGTCTCCGGCGGCAGCGGAACCGCAGCCTGGGCGTTCGCCTCGATGACGCCGGTCCGTTTCATCTGCTACTTCCTGCCGTCACTTTCTCGTTCAGCAGTTGTCAGGTCGCAAAGCAGCACGCTACGACCTGCCCGCTTCGCTTCGAGCCATCGCTTGAAAGAGCGTTGGCTCTCCTTCGAAGGACGGCCCGCGATCAACCCCTCGACACTGAGGTCTTCGTCCAAGTCGGGCCAGCGGATGCCATGACCCTTTCCGATGAGCTCCCAGTTGTTGCGCTCTTCCTGAGTGGCGTGGACGAGCCTGGGATACCAGGCCAGCGGCACGGAGATGGTGCGTCCGTCCGCGAGCTCAGCCTTCAGCGTGTCCTCGCTAACCGACACTTCTTGCGCTTCCGGTATCTGCGCCTCAATCGTTGAAATAATCATTCCACGCCTCCATGAGCAATCTGTGGTTTTCCTCGATTGTTCGCTGAACCGGAGTATCTCAGACCGCCGCAGTCCGCCGTTGCTCTGAATTCTCACTGGGTCCAGCCAGAATTTTGCGGCTCGATCATCGCGCGCCACGTGCACGTGGCGGGGTTCGTCCCGATCTCCCGAATAGAAGAAGAATCGGTAAGGACCCTCTCTCAGTATTACAGGCATGGGAATTCCAGCCCCGGCGGACTCTCCAGTGTTTCGCTATCAAGTGCCATGTAGCTCCGTCTATCCTGGGGGAGCATGATCATTTATCTCGTCCCATCCTGTACTTGATATCGTAGTTGATGATGAAGTCCAGCTCCTCGTCCGTGAAGCCGTAGTGCTCGGCGAGCACGCGGTCGATTTTATCGATGATGGGTTTGGATAGCTTGAGGTAGAACTCGTCGTACTCGACCCGGCCAGTCGTCTTATAGTGGTAGACGCGCCGTATGGAGTTCGCTCCCATGTCCTCTTCCAATTCTTGGGAGAGAGAGTCTAGGGTATCGTTCTGGCTCATCGGAAATGTGAGTACCTCTGGCCGGTTAAGGTGGTAACAATCGGAGAACGACAGCCATCTGATGAAGAACGTCGTACTAGAGAGAATGCAGTGGATGCTGCGTTCCGCCTTAGATTTCGGCGTGAGGATATTTAGACCGTTGGGAACCTTTTCGCCGTCGCGGTCGCTGCAAAAGTACGGCACGGAGGTATGCGCCCTGATCCAACTCACCGGAGTTGAATGGTACAAGATGGGATGCAAAGACCGACCTTTGACAGTGAGCCCATCCCGCACACAGCACTTTGCATTCGACATCTTCCGTAGAACTTGCAAATGAAGTGGTCCATGCACCTTGGGAATGGCAGATTCATACCGTAGGTCTCCAATGTCGGTATATTCCAGCAGGTTGAAGAGATTATCCCTTTGCTCGGCGTACCAACGAGAGTAACTGGTTGTGAAGATACTTGTGCCATAATTCGACGCAACGAAGATTGCAAGCCTGAATTTGACACCGTCGAATAGAACGCTGGGGTTGGCGTCCGCGCTGATGTTAAAAAGATGGCAAGAAGTGTAGTGTTCGTAGAAATTCCTAACTAACGGTTGCATACGCTGAGTGCTGTGGCCACTAAGCGGCACGATCATGCTTAGCGCCGCTTGTCGATTTGCCAGCGTCTTGCAACGTTCCAACACGAAGGCATACAGATTTCCACAAGACTCCGTTTGGTATCCCTTGATGGTGTAGTCCTTCCGCACCTTGCTGTACTCCACATACGGTGGGTTCCCTATTACCACGTCGAAGCCGCCCTTGTGCATGATGCCGTAGAACTCGACAAACCAGTGGAAGGGCTGGTGGCCGGCGCGCCAAGCCTCGTAGGCGTCGGTGTCGCCAGGCTCCACGCCGTACTCGGTGGCCAAGTAGCGGTCCAGTTCGCCGCTCAGGGTGCGCAGGCGGCGGCGCAGGTCTGCCTTATCAGCGGCGGTCACTTCTCCGCCGAGCCCGGTCTGCTGCGATCTGAACTGGTTGAAAGCCGCGCTTGCGATTTCGGCTTCCTCTTCGATCCTCTCGAGGGCGGCGCTTTCCTTCTCGAACAGAGCCCGAAACTGCCCGCCGGGGGTGACGGTCATCGCCTGACGTACCGCGTCCAGGGAGGTGAAGCCCACCAGGGTGTTGCCGGCGCGGATATTGAAGTCGACATCGGGCAGCGGCTCGATCTGGTCGTAGGTCTCCAGTTGGGCGACGAGCTTGAGGAACAGGCGCAGCTTGCAGATCTCGACGGCCTCTTCCATGATGTCGACGCCGTAGAGGTTGTTCAGGACGATGGACTTGAGGATGAAGTACCGCTCACTGGGGCGCCTCTTGACCCGTTCCAGAACTTCGCGGAAGTCCCGCAGGGCGTCGGGATGATGGGGTCGGTCCGTCCGTTCCAGGTCGTCGAGGAAGCCTTGCATCCCCTCCAGGCAGGCGGTGTAGAGGGGTTCGAGGAGGTTCAACGCAGCGAAAAGGAAGGCGCCGGAGCCGCACGCGGGGTCCAGCACCGAGACGTCGCGCATGGCGCGCCAGAAGGCGCGCAGCAACTCCGGCCCCTCGCTCTGGGTGATGACATCGCTGGCGAACTGATCGACGTCCAGGTTCAGGGTGATGAGGTCGTTGATCTCTTGGACCTCGCCCGAGGCGAGCTTGGCGCGGACTTCGGCGTATCGCCGGCGGCGGGCCACGACCTCGCGCCAAGTCTCCGTCGGCAGGGCGTAGTCGTCGGGGGCGGGCCGGTTCCAGCCGCCGCGCTTGGACACGTCGGCGATGCCCGCCGCGATCTCGCCGGGCAGATCGAAGGGACCGTCCAGCCGCTTGGGGTCCTCGGCCTGCCGCGCGTTCCAGACGATGCCGTGACCCACGGCCGGGTAGATGTAGCGGTCGGGGTCGTCCCGCAGCAGCCGCCATACGCCGCCGTCCGGCCCGAAGGCCACGGGGCACTCCTTCCTGGCGGCGTCGAAGAGGAACGGGACGACGGTGTTGCGGGAGATGTAGCCGGTGATGTCCTCCTTGGTGTAGTAGGCACCCATCTGCTTCTGGTTGACGTACTTCTCGAAGATGTAGCCCAGAACGTCCGGGTTGATCTCGTTGTCCTCGCGGTAGGGCCGCTCGTCCAGGTGCCAGCGGTAGCCGTCAAAGAAGTCGAAGACCCGCTCGAAGGCCTCGTCGGGGATGCTGATGTCCGGGTTGTCCCGCTCCAGGTCGTGAACGTCGAACAGGCCGCCGTTGAGGAAGGGGACCTTGCCCAGCAAGGCGGCGAGGTCGGGCGCTCTCTGAGCTTCGGGCTGCCCGAGTCCCTCGTGGAAGAGGCGCAGCAGGAAGATGCGGTAGAACTGCTGAAAGCGTCCCTTGCCGCTGCGGTTCCGGACCATGCGCAGGCGGTTGCGGAGGTAGTCAGGGTCACCGTCGAGGAAGCCCTGCTTCTGGATGAAGTAGACGAACATCATGCGGTTGAGCATCAGGGAGGCGTACCAATCCCGGTCGCCCTGGGCGGTGATGCCGTCGATGAAGTTGCCGAAGGAGGTCAGCTCGGTCCTGAAGCGTTCGTAGAAGCGCTTGGTCACCTTCTCGACATCCAGCGCCTTGCGGACTTTGGAAGCAACTGTCGAGATCTTGAGTCCTGATTCTTCGTCCAGGTCGAAGGCAATCTGAGCCAGGCGTTGGAGGAGGGGATCGCCGCCCTGTCCCGCGTGAAACTGCTGCTCGCGGCAGGCGGCGGGCTTGCCGGGCTCCCGCTTGACCCATTGCCATACTTGGGTGGTCCGTTGTTCGTCGGCGAAGATGACCAGGTGCTCGAAGGCGCTCTTGGCGATCTGATTCTCTATCTTGCGCCTGACGGGGTAAGGAGGAACCGCTCCGTCCTGGTCCGCGGCGCACGCGAAGACGGCGAATCCCGCCTTTTCCGCAACGGGTTTCAGGGAGTATTCGCGGCCGTTCACGAGAACGGCCAGCGGCTTGGCCTGGTAGTGGTTCCAGCCCAGACCGTCCACGAAAAGGCCTGTGAAGTCGAAGTCCCGCAGGTGGGGCCGGAGCTGTTGGCGGCAATGCTAATTTGCACATTTTCGACAAGCCAAAATTGCACACTTTTCACCGGCGGGAAGACCGCTGCTCCAGCATGTGGGCGAGGCCACATGGAGGGGCGGAGAGATGTACGACATGGAGGCGAAGATGCTGCTGAAGCATTACTTGGAGCAAGGGGTGTCGAAGGCCGAGCTGGCACGGCGGTTCCAGCTCAGTCGGCGGACGATCCACTACTGGATCGAGTCCGGTCAGTTGGACCGGGAGCTGACCACGGAGGCGGGCGGCTATGCGCGGCGGGCGCCGATCGCGCGCAAGTTGGACCCGTACAAGGGGATGATCGAGGCGCGCCTGGAGGTGTATCCGAAGCTGACGGTGCAGCGGCTGTATGAGGAGGTGCGGGCGGCGGGATACCCGGGCTGCTACGGGAGCGTGCGGGATTACGTGCGCCAGGTCCGGCCACGGGAGACAGCGGATCCGGTGGTACGGTTCGAGACGCCTCCGGGGCATCAGGGCCAGGTAGACTTCGGCGGCTTCCGGCTGCCGTGGGGACGGCGTCAGGCGCTGCTGGTGGTGCTGGGCTACTCGCGGCTGCTGTGGCTGCGGTTCTTCCAGCGGCAGACGATGGAGGTGCTGTGCCGCGGCCTGGAGGGCGCCTTCGAGCGCTTCGGGGGCGTGCCGCAGGAGCTGCTGTTCGACCAGATGCGGTCGGTGGTGGTGTCCGACGACCGCCTGCTGGGTGGGCCGCTGGCGCTGAACGCAGAGTTCTTGCGTTTCGCCGCGCACTGGGGCTTCCGGCCGCGGTCCTGCCGGCCCTACCGGGCACGGACCAAGGGCAAGGTGGAGCGGCCGATCCGCTATGTGCGGGAGAGCTTCTTTTACGGCCGGGAGTTTGTCAGTGACGCGGACCTGAACGAGCAGGCGGAGCGCTGGCTGGCGGAGACCGCCAACGTGCGGCGGCACGGCACGACCGGGGAGCGACCGCAGGAGCGGTTCGAGCGTGACGAGCGGGGAGCCTTGGGGCCGTTGGCATGCGGGCCGTACCAGCGCGTCGGAGGCCGGATGCGCCCGGCGGCTCCGTCTTGGGCCCCGACGCCAGTGGCCGTTGAGCGTCGGCCGTTGCGGGTGTACGCGGAGGTGGTGCGATGAGCGCGCCGGCCGACGGGCGGCGCGCCCGGCTGCGGGCGATGCTGGCCGACCTGAAGATGCCGGGTGCGCTGGAGGCGGTGGACGGCATCCTGGCGCAACTCGACAGCGGCGCCGTGACCGCCGGCGAGGCTCTCGAGCGGCTGCTGGGCGCCCAGATCGCCCTGCGCAACAACCGCCGCTTGGAGACCGCCATGCGCGCCTCCCGGCTGCCCGCCGTGAAGACCCTGGCGCAGTTCGACTTCGCCTTTCAGCCGAGCCTCAAGCGCGAGCAGATCGAGAGTCTGCACGAGCTCGGGTTCCTGGCCCGCCAGGAGAACGTCGTTCTGCTGGGGCCACCCGGAGTCGGCAAGACGCACTTGGCCATCAGTCTCGCCATCACCGCGGCGGAGTCGGGGCGGCGGGTCTACTACGGAACGCTGGCGAGCCTGATCGAGTCGCTGGAGCAGGCCCGTGCAGCGGGCCAGCTGGCGCGCCGCCTGCGCATGCTGACCCATCCGGCGCTGTTGGTCGTCGACGAGATCGGCTACCTGCCCGTCAGCCGCGATGGAGCCGTGCTGTTCTTCCAGCTGATCAACGCGCGCCACGAGCAGGCCTCGACCGTGCTGACCTCCAACAAGGGATTCGAAGAATGGGGCGCAGTACTGGGGGACGACGTCATGGCGGCGGCCCTGATCGACCGCCTGCTGCACCACTGCCACATCGTCAACATCCGCGGGAACAGCTTCCGGATGAGGGCTCACCAGGGGCTGTGGCGTTCCATGCAACGCGCGGACGGCGAAGCCACCCCGCCCGCAGGGACGGGAACATGACGGCTGCTGCACAGCTTGAGGTGGCCGGCTCCGGTCGCTCCGCTCCCTCCGACGGCCACCTCAACCCCCATCGCAACGAAGGGGGAAAGTCCGCCAAACCCGCGGCGGTTCTCCCCTCAAATGTGTGCAATTTTCGTTTGTCAGAAGTGCGCAATTTTCGTTTGACATTGACAGGAGCTCTTCAATCGAGACAGGCATCAGGAGTTTTCCTCACTGTCGAACAGTCCCAGAGAGCAGATGATCTGCGGCTCCTGGACCTCGTCGGCGTCGTCGCCGGTCAGACACAGCCGGTCCTCCTCTCGCAGTGACATGACTATTTCGGCGAGTTGCATGTCGTCCACTCCGCTACGCAATTGCCGGTTCAAGGTGTCTACCGCCGATTGGCGCAGGGGGTAGCGATAGATGTCGTCGATGGCCTTGCGGAGCGCGTCCACGTCGAACACCTGACCCTTGATGGCCTCCGCGTACTGTTTGAGGCGCGTGTACGTGCGGAAGCGAGCACCGGAGGGCCGCCCGAGCTGACCGCCGACTCGCTTCTCCTCCCTGACGACGTGCTTGACGCCCTCGGCCACGAGCCGGTGATGACTCTCGTGGTGAGGTTGCGCAGGGGTGTCGCGCCTGCACTCGGCGGCTGAGAGGATTTCGAGTTGCGACTCCGTTATGCTCCGTCCCTCGCGGTCGACGTAGGCGAGGGCGTCGTTGCCATCCGCCGTGCGCATGAATACCAGGACCCCTTCGGGCCGCTGGGCGATAGGCGTGTGTTGGCGGGACGAGAACACTACGCCGGGCAGTTCCGCGACGGCCTTCTCCAATCGCGCATCCGCGCTGATGGCGTTCTTCCAGATCTGGTAGGCATGGGACGCCAGGTCGACCTCGCCATCAGGGTCGCCGTCGAGGATGCCGGCGCGCTCGTGGTAGAGGTTGATGATGGTCGGCTCGTCGGCCTCGTCCTCGAAGAACGCCTCGTCGGCGCCGACGACTTCGGCGTTTTCCCGGAGCCGCGCCCGGACCCGGTTGCGCAGATTGATGATGCGCTCGACGCCTTCGGCGGGCAGGAAGGAGTGGCAGAGTATCTCCTCCGCCTTCTGCCCGATGCGGTCGACGCGGCCCGCGCGCTGGATGAGCCGGATGATGGCCCAGGGCAGGTCGTAGTTCACGACGACGTGGCAGTCCTGCAGGTTCTGGCCCTCGCTGAGCAGGTCGGTGGCGATGAGGACTCTGAGTTCCTGCTCTGCCGCCGGCTGGCCTGGCCGCTGGTTGCTCACCGGACTGAAACGCCGGGCGAGCTCGGTTGGGTCGATGGAATATCCCGTGACGCCCGCCAGAGCGCTCACGCCTCTCCTCTTGAGCTGCGCCTCCAGGTAGAGGACCGTATCGGCGAACTGGGAGAAGACCAGAACCTTTTCGTCAGGGAACGTCTCCGTCAGGAGCGTGTGAATCGCGTCGAGCTTGGCATCGTGATCCGGATCCCACGCTCCGTATGTCCGTAGCAGGTCCAAGAGGGCATTGGCATCCGACTGGAGCTCGTTTTCCAGGGAGATGAGGAAGAGGTCGGGGCGGAGCCACTTGAAGCGTCTTTTGTAGCGGCCCTCGTACTCCACGTATATCTCGGCGGCGCGCTTTTCAAAATCCGCAGCCGTCCAAGCGACGCCGGTCTCCTGGGCTCCCTTTTCCTGTTCGTCGTCGTCAGGGTCGAAGAGTGATCCCTCCGCCTCGTCCTCGTCCGTGAATCGCGAGTCCAGCATCTCGGCATCCTGAGCGCCGAGGGGCAACGGCAGGCCGTGACCGATCGCGTGGAGGAAGACGTAGTTTCGGAGAACGTGACGCTCGACGGATTGCAGGAAGGCTGCGCCGCTGCTCTCAAGCCGCTTGAACAGATTCGTGCGGCAGAAGCCCATCAACCGCTTGCCAGCCCGTGAGAGGTCGTCTATCTGTTGCTTCTCCGCGGTAGTGGGCGGCGCATCAGGGTTGGCGGATATGTAATTTCCAAGTCCATACCGGGGTAGACACAGATCATTCACCGTATCGACCACTTTCTGCGAGTACAGCTTGGCGTACTGGTCGTCAGGGTCGGATTCGTCGATGCTGAACTTGACCGTCTTTGGCACGCGGGTTGGGAAGAACGACTTGCTGCCGTCCTCGTAGGTAAGAAACTTTCGTCCGGTTTCCTGGTCCGTCTCCGCGTAGTTGTCCTGGATGAAGCTACGGGTACGGCGCACCAGGTAGAGCCGCATCAGGTCCCGCCAGTCGTCGGCGTGCTCACTGAAGTCGAAGGCCGCCAGGGTACGCGGCGATGCTTGATGACGCCTGCTGAACTCCACTTCCCCCAGTTCCCTCAGCAGTCTTTCGGGTCGGATGCCGAGGTCCTGGTCGTCCTCTACGAAGATACGCAACTGGTTCGACAGGTCCTGATAGGTCTTGTTGTAGGGCGTGGCGGATAGCAGTATGCACTTGCTCTCGTTGGCGCGTACGTACTCCTGGATGGCCCGGTACCGCCTGCCCTCGCGGTTACGAAGGTTGTGGCTCTCGTCGATGACGACCAGCCGATAGCGGCGCAGGTTCGGCAGTTCGGTAAGCACTCTGCTGAGCGACAGCACCCTGGCTCGCAGTTGGTACTGGTAAACGTAGTCTTCCCACATGGGGACGAGGTTCTTTGGAGAGAGGATCAGGGTCTCGAGTCCGTAGTCGTCCTCGAAGATGCGGACGACGGCGGTAGCCATAAGGGTCTTGCCAAGACCAACCACGTCTCCGATGAGAACGCCGTTGCGCTTGTTGAGGTGATGGGCCGCGATCTTGACCGCCGCAGTCTGAAAGTCGAACAGGCGATCGCCGAATACCTTGGGGATCCTGAACTCGGTCAGGCCGGCGCGGGCTTCGTGGGAGAGGTGCCAGGCCATCTTGAGGTAGACGTGATAGGGCGGGATCAGGGCCTCCCGCGCCCAGCTCTCTTCGATGATCCGGGCCAACTCACTGGTGATGTCCACGCAGAACCGGTCGTTCCACCTGTCCTCGAACCACTTCTTGAGCTTGAGAGCGGCGTCGTGATCGAGCACGTCGACGTTCAGCTCGCCCTGGCCGGAGAGGCCGGCGAAGGTCAGGTTGCTACTGCCCAGATAGCCCACGATGGGGTTGACGGGATCGTCTCTGAACAGCAGGTAGAGCTTCGCGTGGAGCGGGTGCCGCAGGAAGAGCTTGACGACGACCTTCCCGGCGTGAAGCTGGGCCGCCAGTTGCCGCAGGGTGCGCTCGTCCGCGTTGGTCGGCGCTCCCATGCTGAGCTGCCGGCGCAACTGCTCGGCCAGTTGAACCCTGAGGCGGTGCGCCGTCTGGTTGTCCACACCAGAGGGCCTGTCAATCAGGCTCAAGGCCTCTCGAAGCTCCTCGTGGGGCAGACGCTGCATCCCTATGAGCACGCGGCAAGGGCCGTCGTCGTGGCTCCAGCCGTCCACGTAGGATGCAAGACCTCCCCAGCCTCGCAGGTTGAAGTAACCGACGCAGAAGTCCGCACGGGAAGAGAGCCCCAAAGTTCCCTGCAAGGCGGGCAGGAGACTGGAGTTGGCTTGAAGGTTGTCGAAGATTCGCGGCATGGATGTCTTTATTCGCTACCCTGGCGCAATGAACTGTCCCATCCAATACAAGCAGTCGGTGACGGGACTTTCGCTGCGGTGGAACTTCTCGCCGGCGGTCCACAGATTGCCGCCTAGGCATCCGCCGGCGCCAGGTAATACGTGTCCCAGACTGTCCCTTAGCAATAGCAGGGTTCGTTCGCCAGTTCCAGCACCGTGCCACAAGGCTCAGGCGTCTCGTGCAACTCAAGCCGCGACGACAGCAGGCTCTCTATGAGATCCAGAGCCGCCTCTACGATCAACTTTCCCCCACACCCCGCGCCTGAGGCACGGCGCTGCCGTTCGTTCGAATCCCCTGGCTGTACTATAAGCGGCCAAGAGTATCGGTTTCTTCCGAGTCGTCCTCTTGCACCAGCCACTTGAACGCCAAACTTGGCCAAAGAGACGAATCCGTTCACGATATTGTCCCGGACTCGCGGCAGTACTTTGCCTAAAAAAATCTCCTTCCGGAGGGCGGTCAACTATCTCTTGTGGACTGTCTCGAAGCAACCAGTATTACAGGGCGTGTGTCTCCACAGTATGCCCTATTGTCAACGCAATAGAGAACGTCCTCCTTTCTCAGCATGAGTTCATTTTGCGTTAGCCGCAGCCCAAGGAGCCCGCAGGGCGACGGGAGCTGCGGCTAACGACGCTCGTCGTGAGGCCGACCGAGAACGGCGGACGGTACGCGGACTTTGGCTCAGGGGCAATGTTTTCAGCCGAACAATGCCGAACAATAGTGAACAATGGTGAACAATGGTGAACAGGCAAGCAGTGACTGGGCGGCAGGCGCGGCGGTTCGGGCGGCGGTTTTTGGTTGTACGACCCCTTCGCAACCAAGGCGAACCGAACGGCTGTAAAGGCCGTGATTCGTGTTTCGTGACCCGCACGGACTTCGCCTCGCCACTTCATGAGAAATGCAGGCTGGGATTCCCGCCTGCCTGTCATCATGCTAGGCAGGCCGAGGCGGCTAAAACAAGACTGAAGGGCTTCAGTACCAAAGGCTGTACAAACCGTAATTCGTGTTTCGTGACTCGTGATTCGTAAAACCACAAAAGCCGTGTTGCCGGCGCGAGCGGCTCGCGCCTCGTCCTGCCTGCCTTCTCCCGCACTTCGCCTCCCCACATGGAGAGAAATGCAGCCTTCGTCGGAGGCGCATGGGCGTGATATCACCTCCTCGATGTTTTCTTCGCTTTTTCCTTCGCTTTTTCCTTCGCGAGGCCAGGATTTCCGCCTCGCTGTCCTCATGCTATGCCGGCCGGGGCGGCAAAACAAGACTGAAGGGCTTCAGTACCAAAAGCTGCAAAAGCCGTGACTCGTGTTTCGTGATTCGTGTCTCGTGAAAACCTTAAAGGCCATGTTGCTGTCGCGGGCGGCTCGCACCTTGTCCTGGCGGCCCTCTCACGCACTTCGTCTCGCCACCTGGTGAGAAATGCAGGTCGGGTAAAGGGCAACGTTCTGCTTTGCTCACCAGGGGAACTTCTCACATTTGACGAGACGGCCACTCCCGCGTTGGCGGGGCGCTCTCCGCGCCGCCAAAATCAGCCCGTTGATACAATGGGCTTCTCTCCATGCGAGCCCGCCGCCGCGTTTCCGCTGTCCGCTTTCTGAACACTTCTCCGCTGGTGTGGGGACTCCTGCATGGTCCGCAGCGCGGCATCTTCGACGTGCATTTCTCTCTTCCGTCGGAGTGTGCCGAGGAGTTGCGTGCGGGCGAGGCGGACATTGGACTCGTCCCGGCGATCGAGCTTGCCAGCCAAACTGACTTGATGGTGCTGCCCGGTTGCTCCGTGGCTTGCCGAGGCCCGGTGCGAAGCATTTTATTCTTCAGCCGCAAACCGATTGAGGAAGTGGAGTCTTTCGCCGCCGATGCGGGCTCGCGCACATCGGTCGTGTTGGCGCAGATATGGCTAGCGAGCAAGTTTGGTTCGCGTCCTCGTGTGTGGCTCTATCCTCCCAAGCTCGACGAGATGCTTGAACTAGCCGATGCGGCGCTGATCATCGGTGATCCGGCGTTGCATCTCGATCCAGGCTTATCGGAATGGCGCGGCCGGCCGCTTTTCGTCTATGATCTGGGCGCGGAGTGGGTCGAGACGACCGGGCTGCCGATGGTATTCGCCGTTTGGGCCGTCAAGAATCTTGCGGCCGATCCCGACGACCCGGCTGTCTTCCAGGCCTCCGCCGCATACGGTTTCTCGCACATCGACGAAATCGTCAAGAGAGAGGGCGTTGGGCGAGGCTATCCGGCTGACCTGGCCCGCCGTTACTTGACCGAGCACATCTCGTATGAGTTTGGCGCCGCCGAACAGAGCAGTCTGGGGTACTTCCTGCGGGCGGCGGCTGATCTCGGTCTCGCCCCCAAAATGCCCGAGCCGAGCTACGTCGAAGCGGTGGTCTCCGAGCAGACCTTATGACCAAAAGGGAAGCACTCGACGCCCTGCAAAGCGACGACCTGATCGGCATCGGCATGGAAGCTGACTCCGTCCGGCGCAAGTTTCATCCGGAGGGCGTCGCGAGCTACATCATTGACCGCAACATCAACCATACGAACTTCTGCACCGAATACTGCAGCTTCTGCGCCTTCTATCGCCCGATGGGGCACAAGGAGGGCTACGTTCTCCCGAAGGAGCAGATCTTCGCCAAGATTCAAGAGACAGTGGATCTCGGCGGGACCGGTGTGTTGATGCAAGGCGGCGTCAATCCGGATTTGAAAATCGAATACTTCGAGGATCTGTTCCGTTCGATCAAAGAGCGATTTTCGATCCATCTGCATTGCCTGTCTGCTCCGGAGGTCTTGACGATTTCCGAGGTGAGCGGGATTTCCATCCGCGATACGATCGCCCGGATGCGTGACGCCGGACTGGACTCGATTCCTGGGGCGGGGGCGGAGATTCTCGACGACGAAGTTCGCTTCAAGATCGCCCGCCTCAAATGCACGACCGAGGACTGGATCAATGTGCATCGCACCGCCCATCAACTCGGCATGCGAACGACGGCCACGATGATGTTCGGCTGCGGCGAGACGCTCCGGCACCGCGTCAATCACCTCGAGACACTCCGGCAGCTTCAAGAAGAGACCGGCGGATTCACGGCGTTCATCCCGTGGCCGTTCCAGCCGGAGAACACCTCTCTTGGCCGGCGGATCAAGGAAGAAACAACCGCCGTAGACTTCCTGAAGACCCTCGCGGTTTCGCGGACCTTCCTCGACAACGTGGTCAACATCCAGACGTCTTGGGTCACGCAAGGGCTCAAGGTCTGCCAGCTCGGTCTCCGCTTCGGCGGAAACGACGTGGGCAGCGTGATGCTGGAGGAAAACGTCGTCCGCCAAGCCGGAGCTCAACATGCGGCCAGCGAAGAGGACCTACGGCGAATGATCCGGGATGCCGGCTTTGTCCCCAAGCAGCGGGATACGCTGTACCGAACGTATTACCTCAACTAGGAGTAAGAGGCATAGTCACCTTTGAGCCAGAAGCCGGCCCAGCACGCAAGGTCGCGCGAACTTTTCAAGCAGGCGCGAGAGATGATTCCCGGCGGCGTTAACTCGCCGGCGCGGGCGTTTCGGGCTGTGGGATGCGATCCGGTGTTTATCGAGCGCGGCTCGGGTCCTCATCTCTACGATGCGGACGGCAATTCCTACATCGACTACATCGGCTCCTGGGGGCCGCTGATTCTGGGGCACCGGCACCCGGAAGTGACCCAGACCCTCCACAACGTTATCGAGGCAGGGACGAGTTTCGGCGCCCCGACAGAACGCGAAGTCGAGATGGCCGAGTTGATTTGCGAGCTTGTACCGTCGATCGAGATGGTGCGTCTGGTGAACTCCGGTACTGAGGCGACAATGAGCGCCATAAGGGTCGCTCGCGGGTTTACAGGCCGCGATCTTGTGGTGAAGTTTGCCGGCTGCTACCACGGCCACGTGGATTCGTTGTTGGTGAAGGCCGGCTCGGGCGTGGCGACATTGGGGATCTCGGATTCGGGCGGCGTGCCGGCAGCCTTTTCATCAACGACGATCCCTCTGCCCTTCAACTCGTTCGAGGCGTTGGAGGAGTGCTTTAGAAATCACGGCGACCAGATCGCTTGCGTGATCATCGAGCCGGTGGTCGGTAACATGGGTTGCGTGCCGCCGCGGTCGGGGTATTTGGAGGAGCTTCGTCGGATTACGGCCAAGCACGGCGCGCTGCTGATCTTCGACGAGGTGATGACGGGCTTTCGAGTTTCACTCGGCGGCGCGCAGGGGTTGTACGGAATCGAACCGGACTTGACGACGCTGGGCAAGGTGATTGGCGGCGGTCTGCCGATCGGCGCGTACGGAGGCCGTAAGGATGTGATGAGCAAGGTGGCGCCGCTGGGACAGGTCTATCAGGCGGGAACTCTCTCTGGAAATCCGCTGGCGGTTGCGGGCGGTCTGGCGACGCTGAAGGTGCTCAAGAATGCACCGGAGCTGTACCATCAGATGGACGATAAGTCAGGGCTGCTCGTCGAGGGCGTTGAGAAGGCGGCCCACGATGAGGGCGTTGCAATGACGGTGAATCGTGTCGGCTCGATGTTCACCTTCTTCTTTAATAATAGTCCTATAACGGACTGGGAAAGCTCTTCGAAGAGCGATATGGACCAGTTCGCTTTCTTCTTCCGTGGGATGCTGGATCTGGGATGCTACTTGCCGTGCTCGCAGTTTGAAGCGGCCTTCCTGTCCGCAGCGCACTCGGATGAGGATGTGACGGGAACGATTGATGCGGCGGGGAAGGTATTGACAGCTCTTGCTTCGGGCACGAAGAACTACTGACTTACGGGCACGATAGCTGATACGGCGCTAAATAGCCGGAGTTACCTGGCGGCGGGGGCGCCTTCGATGCGGAAGGTCTGTGGCGTAGGCTGTTCGGTGACGACGCCGTTGCGGATGCGGATCGTTTCGCCGGTATTGGTGTTGACGCGGGGACCGGGAAGAAGAACTCCGACGAGGTTAAGCGGATCGGCGGAGCCGAGGATGACTTCTTCATTTTGGGGTTCGGTGCGCCGGACTTTCCGGAGAAGGGCGACCGCTTCGGGCAGAGCAAACTGTTCGCCGACGAAGGCGGCGGCAAAACGGCCTCCGCGGATCTCGCCACGAGCTTCCATCCGCCTCAGGATGACGAGCAGATCGCGCCAAGGGGGAGCAAGCGATTCGCGGCGCATGATGTCGCGGAAGACGACACCCCAACGCCGCAGTAGTTGACGGGCGAACTGCTCGGCCGGGTCATCGTCATCCGAGTCAGCGGCGGCTTGGACGGCCTCTTCGAGCAGTGCCCAGCGACCAGCGGCATGGCGGGGACGGGCGTTGCGGCCTCGCCCTTCGCCTCTGCGGCGTTTGGGGTCGATCAGGGAGCGAAGGTTTTCAAATCCGTCCGCTGTAACGAGACCGGCGGCAGCAAGTTCCCAGAGTCCGTCCTCGACCTCGCTTGCCAAACGGCCCGATGCGCGACATAGATCAGCGAAGAAAGAGGAGCCTCGTTTCCGCAGGGCTTCCCAGACTTCGCGCGCCGGGTGCGACAGGGCATCCACGGCTTGTGGGTCAGCGTGGAGGCCACCGGTGAGAAGCCATCGGGCGTCCTCGCGGAGGAAGATGGTGAGCGGAGCGACTCGGGTCGGTCGAACACGACGGGCGCGGGCGCGGTTCTCGGATTCGTCCGCATTGCCGGAGAAAGCCGGGTGCGGCGACAGGCGTCCCCAGCTAACCTCGCCCGCCAGGCAGAGGCGGTCGAGCAATGCGGGCTGGTAGTTCGCGACGCGGCGTGGCAGAATCTCTGATTCCCAAGCGGCCGCGGAGCTCTCGTATCCCTGAAGCTGCTTGATGACCTGCAATACGCCGTCGACGCCGTGCAGACGGCTTGCCAGCATGACGTGCTGCCAGCGCAGAAGAAAACGAACGAAATCGGATGTGGTTACAGGCTCGATTTCGCGCCGGAGCCGGCCGAGAGTCATGCGGTGAATGCGGGCCAGCAGGTGGCGATTGGCCCACTCGGTTTCGCGTGTGTCTTCAGCCTCGACGTTGCGGGGGGAGAAGTTGCCTCGAAGGATGAGGCCTTCGCCTTCGAGTCGGGTGAGTCCGGCTTCGACAAGGGCCAGTTGGAGCGATAGTCGCTCGGCCAACTCGGATGCGGTTGCGGGAACGATGGCATCGAGCCAGCCTCGTAGAACGCCCGCAGCGGCGGCTTCCCTTGTGCCGGACTCGTTGCGTGATGGCTGCAACGCCTCGATGACAGGCTCAATCGCCGCGTCGGTGTGAAGCAGTCGAGCGGTTGCGAGGCGTTCCGCGGCTACCCACAGCGGCTTATCATTTGCCCAGAGAGTCGTCGCCCGCCGATTGCGGCATAGTTCTTCGTGATATTCGTCCCACTCGGGAACGGGGGGCAAAATGATGAGCGAGAGCAGTGCGTCGTGCAGTTCATCGGCATCGCGCACGATCGGCCAGGCTTGCTCGGAGACGATCGCGATGGCTTCGGCGTCGAGGGCCGCGGGACCGTCGAGCATCTCGGGGGCCAACGTCCGGCGCATCTGCACGGCGCGGGCGCGACGCTCTTCGAGCGGGGCGTCGTCGAGATAGCTGTACGGGTTTGAGTTCAGGATTTCATGGCTGAACGGGGAAGGCTCAGCGGTCTCCGTGGCGACCGTTTCCAATGCTTCGGACTCAATTCGCTCGACGATGCGTCGCAGTCCGGCGAGATCCATCGCCTCATAGAGACAGTTGTCGATCGTCTCGCGAACGTAGGGGTGGTCGGGAATGCGAATCTCACCGGTGAGGTTCTCGGCACACGCGGCCTGATCGGGGAAGACGGCAGCCAACAGGTCATCGGAACGCATACGCTGGATCGGCGGAGGCGTCTTGCGTCCGCCGCTGAAGCGCGGAACGGCCAAGGCGCGCGAGACGTTCCAGCGCCATCGCGAAGCGAACATCGGTGAATCCAGCAGAGCCTGAGTGAGCGTGTGATCGAGCGTGACTCGGCGGACGAACTCGAAGACCAAATCCAGCGGGAAGGCGTGCTGCTCGGTAAGTGAGATGAGCAAGCCGTTGTCGGTGGCGGCGGCCTGGAGTTCGAGGTTGAAGGAGCGGCAGAACTTCTTGCGCAGCGACAGTCCCCAAGCGCGATTGATGCGCGCACCGAAGGGTGCGTGAATGACGAGTTGCATACCGCCGGCCTCGTCGAAGAAACGCTCGGCGACTACTCTGTTTTGTGTGGGCAACTCTCCGAGGGCCCTACGCCCGGCGAGAACATACTCGATCAACTGCTCGGCCCCACGGGGATCGAGTGAACACTCATCGATGAGGAGCCTGCGGGCGGCGGCGAAGTCGTCGGTGCTCACGGAGGAAGCACCGCTTTTTTCGACGACGGCAAGCACGTCTTCACGCACGACGGAGACTTCGTGCGAGAGTTCGACCGTACGGCCGGGCGCTTCACCCATCCAGAACGGTATCGTCGGCGAGGCGCCCTGCGCATCTTCGACACGCACGCGGCCTGACTCGATGCGGCGAATCCTCCATGACGTTGTGCCTAGCAGGAAGACGTCGCCAACGGCGCTCTCGATGGCGAAGTCTTCGTCGATCATTCCGACCTTCGCGCCCTCGGGTTCGGCGATGACGGCGTACTGCGCGTTGTCGGGGATGGCCCCGCCAGAGGTGATCGCCGTTAAGCGTGCACCACGGCGGGCTCGTAACCGCCGGTTCACGCGGTCACGATGGAGATATGCGCCACTACGGCCTCGGGAAGTGGTGATGCCTTCGGAGAGCACGTCGATGACTTCGTCGAACTCCTTCCACTCCAAGTTGCGGTAGGGATAGGCGGAGCGGATCAGGTCGAGCATCTCCGTCTCCGAATACTCGCTGCAGGCTACCTCGGCGACGATTTGCTGGGCGAGGATGTCGAGGGGAGCTTCAGGGATTTCGAGTCGATCGAGTTCGCCCTTTCTAATGGCGCGCACGAGCGCGGCGCACTCGACAAGCTCGTCGCGGGTAGTGGGAAAGAAGCGTCCTTTGGGCAGTGCGCCGACCCAGTGTCCGGAGCGCCCGACGCGCTGCAAAGCCACGGCGATCGAGCGAGGCGAACCGATCTGGCAGGTCAGATCCACGGTCCCGATATCGATGCCAAGCTCGAGCGAGGCGGTGGCGACCACGGCTCTGAGTTGTCCTTCTTTAAGACGCTGTTCGGCGTTGAGCCGAAGTTGCCTCGACAGGCTACCGTGGTGCGGGAGTACAGCCTCTCTGCCAAGCCGCTCTTGCAGTTGATGCGCGACACGCTCAGAGAGCCGGCGGGTGTTGACGAAGACGAGCGTTGTCCGATGAGCCCGGATGAGGTTCGCGAGACGGTCGTAGATCTCCGCCCAGGTTTCGGTCGGGGCGACAGCGGTCAGTTCGTCGCCGGGGACCTCGACCGCCAAGTCCATCCTACGTTGATGTCCGACGGAGACCAGACGCCCTCGGCCGTCGGTGAACTCCGGGCTGAGAAATCGCGACACTTCGTTCAGTGGATTGACGGTTGCCGAGAGGCCGATGCGCTGGGGGCGCTGACCATTTCCCTCGGAAAGAACGAGCTTTTCCAGGCGGGCGAGCGAGATGGCGAGGTGGGAGCCCCGTTTGTCGTCAGCGACAGCGTGGATCTCGTCGATGATGACGGTGCGGACGGTCTTCAAGATCTGGCGGCTCTTTTCGGCCGTAAGCAGGATGAAGAGCGATTCGGGCGTTGTGACGAGGATATGCGGCGGCTTCTGAGTCATGCGCTGCCGATCGTAGGTTTTCGTGTCGCCGGTGCGCAGAGCGGTACGGATCGTTTTCAGTGGAACGCGGCTGCGGTCGGCCAACTCGCGGATTTGGACCAGCGGACGATCGAGGTTCTTCTGGATGTCGTTCGAAAGCGCCTTGAGCGGCGAGACGTAGAGGACGGTGGTCTCGTCGGGGAGGTCTTCGGTTCGGGCGAGGCGGACAAGGTTGTCGAGGCAGCTGAGGAAAGCGGCAAGCGTCTTGCCGGACCCTGTGGGCGCGGAGATAAGGACATCGCGCCCGGAGCGGATTTCGGACCAGCCGAGTTTTTGCGGCTCGGTAGGCTCGCCTACGCCGGCAAACCACTCCTGAATCAGCGTATCGAACGAGCTGAGAGGCATCGGGACTCCCCCTAGCTTAGCGGAGGGAGGTTTGCTGAAACTGCCTGATGTCGGACGGGTCTCTCCGGGCCTTTTGATATTCACTGCCGTGGCTCTATGACTCCATCTTGGGTCCCTTTGAGGTCGTGGTCACGGCATGCCGTGACCGTGCTCTCCCAAAGACGGCATGGCTTTATTTCCATGTGCGAAACGGTCCCGGGTTGGTCAGAGGCGAGCCTGGGATACAATGGAACTTGGCGAAGCCGGAGGGTCGAATTCTTTCTCTGGACGTCGGTCAACGCCGCATCGGGATTGCACTTACGGACGAACTCCGCCTCACCGTGCGCGGCCTTCCCACTCTGGCGCGTAAGAATCGGCGGACCGATTTCGAAGTGCTGGGAAAGCTCATTGCAACGTATGAAGTGAAGATTGTCGTGCTTGGGAATCCCGTTCATATCAGCGGAGAAAAGAGTGCGCAATCGGTCAAGGTCGAGCGTTTTGCGGAGCGGCTCGAGAGATACTGCGGAGTTGAGACCCGGCTGTGGGATGAGCGCCTGACTTCGGTGGAGGCCGAGCAACTCGTTCGGGACCGGCGGCTCAGGGGTGAAGAGCGCGCAATGACCATCGACCAGGTTGCCGCCGTGCTCATCCTTGAAAGCTATCTGGAGAATGACCGGCCATGATTGCCGCGGCGGGGCGGTCCCGCAATACATGGGTATGCGATTTTACACAGTGAGCGCAGTCTTGCTTGCATTGATGATCCATGCAGCATGCGCATCTTCTGTATCGAAGGACTTACAGGAAGAGCAGTTCCGTGAACCAGTAGTGATCGAAATCGAGCGCGGGACATCCAGTAAGGATATTGCGGAAGAACTCGAAGCCAAGGGAGTGATCTCTTCCAAGTGGCTTTTTTTACTGATTCGTGGATGGCACCACAACAACACGTTGATGGCCGGTTCCTACCGCTTCCTTAGACCGACGTCGGAGTGGGAGGCATTTAAGGCATTGCGAAAAGGGAGCGTCCAATATTATCCCGTGACGATTCCTGAAGGCCTCACACGGATCGAGATCGCCGAAACACTGGCCGCAACAGAACGGATCGACAAGCAGGAGTTTCTAGCGGCTACTGAGAATACAGCGTATCTGAGGGGAGATTTTCCCGAAGCAGAGGATCTCGAGGGCTTTCTGTTCCCCGACACCTACTATCTTGATGACACCAGCACAGCCGAGAACGTCGTCGAGATGATGACGGGTCGCTTCCACGCGGTCTTCCCGGAAGCGACCCAAGGCGCGACGTCTCAGCTCAAGCCGTTCGAGATCGTTGTGCTTGCCTCCATGGTTGAGACAGAGACGTCCGAACCGGAAGAGCACCGCGTGGTTTCTTCGGTCTTCCACAATCGGCTGCGGCTGCGCATGCTGATGCAGTGCGATCCGACTGTGGCCTACGGATTGGCCCTTGAGAACCGTTATCGGGGGCGGCTTCGCGAAGCCGACTTGAAGGCCCCTCATCGTTACAACACCTACGTGCATCCCGGTCTGCCGCCGGGGGCGATCGCAAATCCAGGCCGGAAGGCTCTTGCAGCGGCCGCCAAACCGGCCGAAACGGATTACCTCTATTTCGTTGTCGAAGGCAATGGAAAGGGACATGTTTTCTCAAAGACATTGGTAGCCCATAACCAGGCTGTTCAGGCTTACCGCCGGAGCCGCCGCCGTTGAGCACCCAACCGAGCCGCCTATCGATTCGGACGACGATTCTGCGCCGGCTGGCGGAAGAGCAGCCGGAGATCATCGACGAGAAATGGTTGACCGTGTTGGAGGAATATGCGCAGACCGAACTCGGCCGGCCGAAGCCGCTGTCCCGATCGTATTTGCTCGACGTGCTCAGCCACACGGGCGTCCCCATTGCTCGCTCACTGGGCGGGCTGCCGGTAGATTTGCGCCATCGCGTGAAGTTCAAGAGTCCCCGAGAGGCGGCGCAGTCGCTTGCAGACCTACAGTGCGAATACGAATCTTCACTTGAGGTCGGCGATCGGATACGCTGCGAGGATTGCCGCAGAGCCGTCCGGCAGGCGAAAGATCGCTTGCGCATGCTGCTCCGCCGTAAAAATCAGCCGGTTGCGAAGCGCGCCGAGAGGCTCGAGATTTTGCAGTGGTTTCTAGTCTGGCTGGAGTCACCCAGCCTCTTTTCACACTGGCTCAAAGCCCGTCTGGGCAGGTTTCCTAGTGAAATCGGCGAGCCTTCTAGCAAGGATGCTTAGAAGAAGCCCGCGATATAATCAGGGTTGTCTCATCCCATGAGAAGGGTCCCTTCTCGCCTCCCTGCATCGGCTTTAGTTGCGACTCTGGCAGTTGTCGGAGCACACGCAGGGTGCTTGGTGCGCGCACGCACACCCACGATCAAATCGACTATTGTCAAGACGGCCACACTAGAGGAATTGTCCGCCAGGCTTCAGGCGTTGGATGACATCAAAACCACACGATCGAGCGTGAGGCTGCAGCTTTCCGTTGTCACCGAAGACCGGAAGGAGATCAAGGAATTCACGGAGGCCGGCGGAGCCATTCTGATCCGCAAACCCGGTTTCATTCGAGTCAAAGCGGAATTCCCCGTCGTGGGTTCGACCGTGTTCGACATGACTTCCGACGGCACGGATTATAAGGTCCATCTCCCCACGCAGGAACGATTCTTGGTCGGTCGCAACGAATTAACGCAACCTTCGGAGAAACGCTCTGAGAACGTGCGACCGCAACACATTCGAGACGCCCTATTGATCGACCCTCCGCTAGAAGACGAGGAGATAGCGTTCCTGCGCAACGTCACGTATTCCGGGCAGGCTTACCATGTGGTATCGATCCGGAAGACCGATCGGCCCCTGCTGTCGCGCGAAATCTGGTTCGACCGGGAGTCCCTCCATATCGTTCGGCAAGCCATTTACGAGGCTGACGGGGAAATCGCGACGGATGCATGGTACCGGCAGTGGCTTCCTACGGAGACGATCCCTTTCCCGGGCGTGATCCAGATCGACCGACCCAAAGACGGCTACATGCTGCGTGTGGAGGTACTCAAGGCGGGCGTGAATGAACAAGTGTCCACCAAGGCGTTCGTGCTCAATCCGCCGGAGGGGGTCAAGGTCGAACGAATCGGGGCTTCTTCGAAGGAAGAGTCTCAAGCGGGTGGGCAATGATCAATCGCCTCGTTGCCAGCAACCTGCTGCATCGGCCGATCCGCACCGGTCTCAGCATTCTTGCCGTCGCAATGGAAGTGACGATGATGTTGCTGGTCGTGGGGCTGGCCGAAGGCCTTCTTGAGGAATCCCAAAGTCGTTCGCGCAGCATTGGGGCCGATATTCTGATTCGCCCTTCGGCCAGCAGTGCCGCCATGGCGCTGGGGAGCGCCGACATCCCCGCAAAGCTGGCGGCGTTTCTTCCGGAGAAGTACGACGAGATCGAGATGGCCATGGGGACTACCTTGAATATCCAGGGCGATCTCCAGACGATCACCGGCGTCGAGTGGGACGAGTTTACGCGGATGACCGGAGGCACGTACTACTTCTCCGGCGGGCCGCCGGACGGGCCTTATGACGTGATCGTCGATGAAGTCTACGCGCGCTACAAGAAAGTCAAGGTAGGGGACACCCTTGAGCTGTTGAACAAAGACTTTCATGTGGCCGGAGTGGTCGAAACCGGGAAGATGTCGAGAATCTTCATTCCCTTGGAAACCATGCAGGATCTTATGGGGTGGGGCGGCCGGTTCAGCCAGCTCTTCGTTAAGCTGCGCGATCCGGCCGATACGCAGCGAATGGTCGAAGAGATCGCAGCGCAGCTTCCTTCCTATCCTGTGTATGCGATGGAGGAATTCCTGTCTCTGGCGGAGGCGGACATTCGCGAGATGTCTTCTCAGTTCGTCTACGCGATCGTTGCCCTCGCAATCGTCATTGGCTTTCTGGTTGTATTACTATCCATGTACACGGCGATCCTGGAACGTACTCGAGAAATCGGCATCCTCAAATCTCTCGGGGCTACAAACGGGTTCATTGTGACCGTGTTGCTGCGGGAAGTCGCGGTCCTTTGCGTGTTCGGTATTGTGGCCGGGATTGGGGCAGGATACACCATACGAGCCGGGCTACAAGTCGGTTTCCCGCTCGTTTCAGTTCTGATCACGACAGATTGGATTCTTATTAGCGCCCTGCTGGCTGTAATGGGAGCTGCGCTGGGGACGCTCTACCCAGCCACCCGTGCTGCCCGGCAGGATCCGATCCACGCCTTGACCTACGACTAGAAGTGCCTATGTCCCAGGAAAAGATGATCGAAATACGAAGCCTGAAAAAGGTCTACCGAATGGGCGGCGTTGAAGTCCCGGCGCTCCGGGGAGTGGACCTGGATGCGCTCCGCGGCGAGATCCTGGCGATCCTCGGTCCGTCCGGATCCGGCAAATCAACGCTGTTCCATGTCATCGGTGGGCTCACGCCGCCCACAGAGGGAACCGTCAAAGTCGCGGGCCGGGATCTCGCAGGGATGACGAATCGCGAGCGTACTGACCTGCGCAGGCAGACCGTCGGATTCGTCTTCCAGAAGTTCAACCTTCTCCCGACGCTAACCGCGAGAGACAACGTCGAGGTGGCCCGCCACATCGCCGGGACGAGTAAGGAGACCGATCAGTTTCTCGATGATCTCGTCAAGATCCTCGGAATCGATCACCGGCTGGACCACAAGCCGTACGCGCTCTCGGGAGGGGAACAACAGCGGGTCGCCATTGCGAGGGCAATCGTGAATCACCCGCCGCTGCTTCTCGCCGATGAACCGACCGGCAACCTGGATACGGAGAACGCACGGGCTATTCTTAACACTCTCAAGAAGCTCAACGAACAGCTCGGACAGACGATCCTCATGATCACGCATAACCCGGAGGCGGCGGCCTATTGTGCTCACCGCACGCTTCACATGCGTGACGGGCACATCGTAGACGGTTAGTGGGTCGGCGGGTTAAGCGTCCCGGTCCGAATCGGTAAACGCGCGTAGTTGCCGGCTGCGGCTGGAATGCCTCAGTTTGCGCAGAGCCTTCGCCTCGATTTGGCGAATGCGCTCACGTGTAACCGCGAAGCTCTGGCCGACTTCCTCCAAAGTACGCTCGCTACCATCGTTAAGGCCGAAACGCATCTTGATGATCTGCTCCTCGCGTGGCGTCAGGCTTTTGAGCACTTGCGCCGTCCGCGAGCGGAGATTCATGTTGATCACCGCATCTGCGGGTGAAACCTGCCCCTGGTCTTCGAGTAAATCACCGAGATGTGAATCTTCATCCTCACCGATGGGGGTCTCGATCGAAATCGGTTCTTGAGCCACCTTAAGTATGCGACGCACTTTCGCGATGGGGATCTCGACTTTTTCGGCGAGATCCTCGCTGGTCGGCTCACGTCCCAGCTCTTGCACGAGCCGTCGCGATGCCTGGATGACCTTGTTGATCGTCTCAGTCATGTGGACCGGGACACGGATCGTTCGGGCTTGGTCGGCAATGGCGCGCGTAATAGCCTGCCGGATCCACCAGGTGGCGTAAGTCGAGAACTTGTAGCCGCGCTGGTACTCGAACTTGTCGACTGCTTTCATTAAACCGATGTTGCCCTCTTGAATCAGATCGAGGAACTGCAGTCCGCGATTGACATAGCGCTTTGCGATCGAGACGACCAGCCGTAAATTGGCTTCGACCAACTCTCGCTTAGCCGCCTCGGAAAGACGTTGTCCTAGGCGAATCACCTGCAAGGCCGCCCGCAATTCGCTGGATGTTGCGCCTGCTGCATCCTCGATCGTGGCAATTCCACGCCGCGCGGCACGCATCTTGGAGCGCAAACGCCTCCGCTCTTCCGGGTTCTTATTGTTCGATTGCTCCAAATGGTGCTTCGCGTGAACCAGGGTGGTATCCAGCGACTTCAACTCCTGAACAACGTTCTGGATGTGGATGACAAATTGCTCCCGGAGCCGCGGTGTGAAGTCCAGGCTGCGAATAAGCCTCGACATGCGAATGCGCGCGCGAGCTGTCTTGAGCGCCAGTCGCCGGGCCTGCGTGGGCTTTTGTGAGCGGGAGATAGCTTGCAGTTTCTTACGCCACTGTTCAGAGTTGCGGAGGTTCCTCTTCAGGTCACGTATAACCTTCAGGAAATGTTCCTTCTGTGCGACGAGAAGGTCATCCGTGACCTCGTTGAGATGAAAATCCAGAAAGTCCCGCACGGAAACGGAACCCTGCGCTACATCTTCACCGAGACGGATGAGTTCTTTGGCCACGGTCGGACACCGTGAGACTTCTTTGCGGGCTCGAAATCGCCCTCGCTCGATACGTTTGGCGATCTCTACCTCGCCCTCACGGGTCAACAGCGGCGCAGCGCCCATCTCGCGCAGATAGACCTGAACCGGATCCTCGCTCCTCTCCTTCGTGTCGGGCGTCAGGTCGAGATCGTCCGGGTCGTCGTTGGCGAGCAGTGAGGCAGTCGTTTCGTCCCGTTTGCGGGATTCCAATTCCGGCATTTCCGCAGAATTGAAGTCGTCGAGGAGACGGTCGACCTGCTCGGCGGTCCGGATATCTTTTTCGAGGTCTTGGTTCACTGCTTGCATCCGAATTGCTGTCGACAATGCGTTGGCAAAGCTAAGAGAGGAGAACGCGGAATCCGTAGGGTTACAGTGCCAACGTCGGTTGATCGCCGGCTTACGAGGTTACCTCTTTCGGGCCCTGCACCTTTGCCAACGGTCCGTCGCGGAGGTAAAGACATCAATCGAACTTCCGATCTGCCGGTTTGAAACCCGCTCCCCATCGGCGTCGGGAACGAAAGCCCTCCCATCTTACAATGCGCAACAACGCTAAGACAGGCGCATCCACGCTCAGATACGAGAAGTCAACAACACTCATACGTACTGCCGACAATCAAACTGGCTTCACGATCAGGAGGCTCCAACTCGGGAAACTGCGGTCGCGCGTTTCTTATTGACGAAGGATACGCTCAAATTTCTTCTTACGGCGCAACAAGTCGAGCAACTTCTCTTTATCACCGGATTGCTCCGCGATGGCGATGTCTCTGAGGGTTGCCTGGTAATCGCGCTTATGTGCTTCTCTGTGAAACGCTTCGACAGCACGGCGGGCTGACTCGATCGATGGCTCCGGACCCTCCGCGGCCAGCAACGTGCGATCGAGCAACTTTCTTTCTTGCTGTTCCAGACGACCTTCGAGCGCGCTATACGGAAACGCCGCATCCTGTTCCGCCGCTGCCTGGATCGCTTCGAAGATCTTACGGCTCGGCAAGTCCTGTTTCGCGGCCAGCTCGAGAGCATCGCCGAGCAACTCCCGGCGCGCCTCCGCGGATCCGATCAGGAGCCGGAGAAGAATCCTCTCGCTCTCGCTGAGACGCGTTTCGTTGACGATCGCTTTCGCCTGCTTCCGTGATCTCGCGAACGATTGCACGAACTGGCTCAGCACCAGCCGATCCAGTCCCATGCGATGACCAACCTGCTCGGCAACAAGAGCACGCTGGATCGGCTCGCTCAGCAAGCGGATCTTCGGATCGACAAATCGGATGGCCGCCGAACGGCCCTCAGCCGTCTTCGTATCGAAGCGGCTCCGCGCCTGGTCGGTAAGCCAGTCGTGGTAACCGGGCGCCTCATCGAGCTTGCCGCGGTAAGTTTCTCCTCCCTGTTTGCTGCAGTAGTCGTAGGGATCCAGTCCGTCGGGTAGTTGCAGTACGCGCACGCGCAGTCCTTCTTGCATGAGCAAGTCAATAGATTTTTCGACCGCTTCCTTACCGGCGGCATCGGGATCGAAGTTGACGATGACCGTATCGGCATGGCGCCGCATAGCGCGCGCATGGTTTTGCGTCAACGAAGTGCCGCAGCTCGCGATCACGTGCTTGACACCGGCCTGGTAGGCTCCGATCACGTCCATATACCCTTCGACCAGTACGGCCATCCGCTCGCGCCGAATCGCTTCTCGCGCCCGATGCAGGTTGTAAAGCACGTTCTGTTTTTTGTAGATCGCCGTTTCCGGCGAGTTCAGATACTTCGGCATCTGGTCTTGGCGAAGCGCACGACCCGCGAAAGCGATGATCTTTCCTCTCTCGTTGTGGATCGGAAACGTGAGACGATCGCGAAACCGGTCGTAAAACCCCGGGCGCTCGGCGGGCCTGGCCACGAGACCGGATGCTTCCATCGCTTTTTCGCTTCTTCCCTCACGCTTGAAACCAGCGACCAAGAAGCCACCCGTCGCCGGGGCGTATCCAAGACCGAACAACTCCTGCATCGACGACGACAACCCTCTCCCCTCGATATACTTCCGAGCACAGGAACCGGCCGGACTTTGAATCTGTTGGCGAAACCAACTCTGCGCCGTTTCATGCATCTGATCAAGAGCATCACGAAGGCGGCTTTCGGCATCGCTCGACAAGCCGCCAGAGGAAGCCGGCATGGGGATCCCGTGGCCCTCGGCCAGCGACCGTAGAGCCTCGTAGAACGTGAGGCCCTGCATCTCCATCAAGAAGTTGAAGACGTCGCCACCCTTCCCACAGCCGAAGCACTTGAAGATCTGCAGTCCTTGATGCACCGAGAAAGAAGGGGTCTTCTCAGTGTGAAATGGACACAGCCCGACGAAGCGATTAGGGCCTTGCTTGCGAAGTAGAACCGATTCGCCGACCACGCCGACGATGTCCACCGAAGACTTGACGTGAGCGGCGAAGTCCATGCCCACCGATTATCCTAACGCAGCACAGGCAGGGTGAAATCAAGAGGCGGCAACGCCCGCCGTAAGCTCCGCAGGAACGTTTCGAACGGGAGTTGGTAAAAAAAGGCCTTACTTGATGGGGGTGGGCGGGATCACTGCCGCGTCGGGGGGTAATTCCTCACCGAAGCCTGGAGGATAGTCCATCGGCATCTCATCGCCGAAGCCCGGCACGCCGCTGAGGTATTCGATCTCGGGAATCATCTCTTCCGGTTTGTCCTCGCCGGCGATCTTAATCTTGCGGTAATCGTCGACGCCCGTGCCCGCCGGAATCAGCCGGCCGACAATGACGTTCTCCTTGAGACCTCGCAGGTGGTCAATCTTACCGCTGATCGAGGCCTCGGTGAGGACGCGAGTCGTCTCCTGAAACGAAGCCGCCGAGATGAACGAGTCGGTCGCGAGAGAGGCTTTCGTGATACCCATGAGCAACGGACGCCCGACCGCTGGTTTCGCGCCCTCGTTCTCGAGACTCTGGTTGATCTTCCGGAACCGGAACTTGTCGAGGACTTCCTCCAACAACAGTTCGGAGTCACCGACCTGCTGGACCTTGATCCAACGCATCATCTGGCGCACGATTACTTCCAGGTGTTTGTCATTAATGTTCACGCCTTGCAGCCGGTAGACCTCCTGAATTTCATTGACGAGATACTTCTGGAGTTCTTTCTCGCCCAAAATGGCCAGAATGTCGTGCGGATCGCGAGGGCCGTCCATCAGTGGTTCCCCGGCCCTGACCCGCTCCCCCTGTTGTACGTTGATATGTACGCCGCGGGGCAGCGAATACTCGCGCTCTTCCTTGTTGTCGGCGATGACGAATATCTTGCGCTGCCCCTTGACGATTTCGCCGTAGCGGACCACGCCGTCGATCTCAGACATGACCGCCGTTTCCTTGGGCCGCCGCGCCTCGAACAGTTCGACGACACGGGGAAGACCGCCGGTTATGTCTTTCGTCTTCGTAGTTTCGCGCGGGATCTTCGCAACGACGTCGCCGCCGCGAATCTTTTTACCGTCGCGAACCATCAGGTGCGCGTTAGTCGGAATCAAGTATTTGCGTTGCGCATTGCCGCTAGCGTCGCGGATCTCGATCTGTGGCTGTCGTTTCTCATCCGGTGAATCGGTAACGACCCACTGCGACATGCCGGTCACTTCGTCGACCTGCTCCTGCAGGGTGACGCCCTCTTGGAGGTCAACGAAGTGACACTGTCCGCTGACCTCGGTCAAGATCGAGAAGGTGTAAGGATCCCACTCTAGAAGAACCTGGTGGCGGGAGACAGGTGCGCCGTCCTCGACGCAAAGTTTCGCGCCGTAGACGACCTGATAACGTTCCTTCTCACGGCCTTTTTCATCGTCAACAGCTACGATGCCGTTGCGGTTCATTGCCACCAGACCACCGTCTTCGTTGCGGACACTGACGACATTGACAAACCTCGCGAAGCCGTCAGACTTGGCGTCCTGGGTTGATTGTTCGCTGACGCGGGTGGCCGTGCCCCCGATGTGGAAGGTGCGCATGGTCAACTGCGTGCCCGGTTCGCCGATCGACTGCGCGGCGATGACGCCCACCGCCTCGCCGCCCTCGACGAGGCGCCCGGTCGCCAAGTTGCGCCCGTAGCACATGCGGCAAACACCGCGCTCTGATTCGCAGGTGAGCACGGAACGAATCTTGACCCGCTCGATGCCGGCGGCCGGAATGGCCGCCGCCAACTCCTCGGTGATTTCCTGATTGACCGTCAGGATGACCTTGCTTTCGTAATCTTTGATCTGTTCCTGCGAGACGCGGCCCACGATACGGTCCCGCAGCGTCTCGATCACTTCACCCGATTCCACGATCGGCTCGACATAGATACCGTCGTTGGTGCCGCAATCGGACTCCATGATGATGACGTCCTGCGCCACGTCGACGAGTCGCCGCGTCAGATAGCCTGAATCGGCGGTCTTAAGCGCCGTATCGGCCAAGCCTTTGCGGGCGCCGTGCGTCGAGATAAAGTACTGCAACACGTTGAGGCCTTCGCGGAAGTTGGCCGTGATCGGGGTTTCGATGATCTCGCCGCTGGGTTTGGCCATCAGCCCGCGCATTCCGGAAAGCTGTCGGATCTGCTGCTTAGAACCGCGAGCACCGGAGTCGGCCATGATGTAAATCGGATTGATCTCCGACCCTGAAGTATCGCTCGATTCCAGTCCAGCGAACATTTTGTCAGAGACTCGCTCAGTGAGTTTCGACCAGATTTCGATGATCTTGTTGTAGCGTTCTCCGTGGGTAATGGCGCCGTCGAGATACTGCTGCTCGACCGACATCACTTCTTTCTGCGCGCCCTTGACGAGGCGTTGTTTTTCGGCGGGCACGACCATGTCGTTGATACCGATCGACAGGCCCGCTTTCGTGGCGTAGTTGAACCCGAGGCTCTTCAGGCCATCGATCATCTCGACGGTTTCGGCGCGGCCGAAATGCAGATAGCAGTACTGCACGAGCTGCGTCAGGCCTCTCTTCTTGAGCAGGCCGTTGACGAAGGGCATGCGTTTGGGTAAACGATCGTTCAGGATGACCCGGCCGACGGTCGTCTCCATGTATTGCTTCGAGTATTGAATCGGCTCGGAGTGAATCACATTCTGGCTGTCAAAGCTCGTCGTCAGGTCGATGACCGGTCCCGAATAGTACAACTTGATCGGAGTCAATGTTTCGACTTCGCTCATTTCCAGGGCCAACAGCACTTCCTCGATGCTGCCGAAAGTACGCCCCTCACCCTTGGAATTCGTCTTGGATTTCGTCAAGTAATAGGTGCCGAGAACCATGTCCTGGGTAGGCGTGGTGATCGGCGCGCCGTTCGCGGGTGACAGAATGTTATTCGAACTCAACATCAATACTTCCGCCTCAACCTGTGCTTCGGGAGATAGCGGAATGTGGACGGCCATCTGATCTCCGTCGAAGTCGGCGTTGAAGGCGGTACAGACCAGCGGATGGATCTTGATCGCCTTGCCTTCGACCAAGACCGGTTCGAACGCCTGAATCCCCAGGCGGTGCAGTGTCGGCGCGCGGTTGAGCAGGACGGGATGGTCTTTGATGACCTCCTCCAAAATGTCCCAGACCACCGGGTTCTGCTGTTCGACGAGTTCCTTGGCCTGCTTGATCGTGGTGCAATGGCCACGCTGCTCGAGGCGCTGATAGATGAAAGGCTTAAAAAGTTCGAGCGCCATCTGCTTCGGCAGACCGCACTGGTGGAGCTTCAGCTCGGGCCCGACCACGATTACCGAGCGTCCCGAATAATCGACGCGTTTACCGAGCAAGTTTTGGCGGAAGCGGCCCTGCTTCCCCTTGAGAGTGTCGGAGAGCGACTTGAGAGGGCGGTTGTTCGCACCGCGCAGCACATTTCCGCGCCTGCCGTTGTCGAACAATGCGTCGACGGCCTCTTGCAGCATCCTCTTTTCGTTGCGGACGATTACATCCGGCGCGCTCAGCCCCATGAGCTTCTTGAGGCGATTGTTGCGGTTGATGACACGGCGGTAGAGGTCGTTCAGATCCGACGTGGCGAAGCGGCCACCGTCCAGCGGGACCAGGGGGCGCAATTCTGGGGGAATGACCGGTATCACGTCGAGAATCATCCACTCCGGCTTGTTGCCGGATTTGCGGAAAGACTCGACGACCTTGAGACGGCGGGCGAACTTGAGTTTCTTCTGGACCGAGCTCTCCGTCTTCATTTTCTTGCGGAGATCATCGGCCATAGGATCCAGGTCGATCTTCTTGAGCAGCTCCTTGATGCCTGCGGCGCCCATTATCGCGATGAACGTGCCGGCCTTCTCTTTGTCCTGCTCGAGGTGCCGCTTCTTGTCGTCCGTCAGCACCTCCCCCTCGGCCAGTCCGGATTCTTCGTCCGCCTGTACGACGACAAATGCTTCGAAGTAGAGGACGCGCTCCAAATCGCGCAGGGTGATGTCGAGAAGCTGACCGATGCGAGACGGAAGGCCCTTGAAGAACCATACATGAGAGCACGGAGACGCCAGTTCGATGTGGCCCAAGCGCTCGCGGCGGACACGGCTCAAAGTGACCTCGACACCGCATTTGTCACAGATGACGCCACGGTGCTTCATGCGCTTGTACTTGCCGCAGAGGCACTCCCAGTCCGTCACCGGGCCGAAAATCTTGGCGCAGAAGAGCCCGTCACGCTCCGGCTTGAAGGTCCGGTAGTTAATCGTTTCGGGTTTCGTGACCTCCCCGTGCGACCAGCTGCGGATCTTCTCGGGAGAAGCCAGGGCGATCCGAATGCTGTCAAAATCGGAAATCAGGCTGACACGATCGTAAGGACTGGATCGGAACAAAGCGGCCTCCCTTGCAATACTCGAACAGCGCGCCTTCGACAAAGCGAAGACGGTTGGTGTTACTGCCTAGTCCGCCGCGAGGGCGGTTTCGATCACATCCTGCTGTGTCTTGATCAGCTCCACGTCGAGACACAAGGATTGCAACTCGCGAATCAGCACGTTGAACGACTCGGGAACGCCCGGTTCCATCGCCGCCTCACCCTTCACGATGGCCTCGTAGATTTTGGCGCGTCCATAGACGTCGTCCGATTTTGCCGTCAGCAACTCCTGAAGGATATGGGCGGCGCCGTAGGCTTCGAGCGCCCACACTTCCATTTCACCGAAGCGCTGGCCGCCGAACTGCGCCTTACCGCCGAGGGGTTGCTGCGTAATGAGTGAATATGGCCCGATAGAGCGGGCATGGATCTTGTCATCGACCAGATGGGACAGCTTCAACATGTAGATAAAACCGACGGTCACCTCGTTTTCGAAAGGCTCACCCGTCAGCCCGTCGTGAAGAATCGTCTTGCCCGACTCGGGCAGTCCCGCAGCTCGCAGATTCTTCTTGATCAGTGTTTCGCCGGGACCTTCAAACACTGGGCATGCGAACTGCAAATTGAGGGCGCTGGCGGCCCAACCAAGGTGGGTTTCCAGGATCTGGCCCACGTTCATACGCGACGGAACACCCAGCGGATTGAGTACGATCTCCACCGGAGTTCCATCCGGCAGGAAAGGCATATCCTCCTCGGGCAGGATCCGTGCGATCACACCCTTGTTGCCGTGACGTCCGGCCATCTTGTCGCCGACCGACAGCTTGCGCTTCATGGCGATGTAGATCTTTATCATCTTGATGACGCCGGGCGAAAGCTCATCGCCTTTCTTCAGCTTGGCTACACGCTCGTCGGTCAATTTCTCCAAGACCTGGATCTGGCGAACCGTCATATCCTCGATGTCGTCGACGCGCTTGTTCATGTCGGGCGACTTGTTTTCGAGGCGCATCCGTTTCAAGTCGCGCGCCCGGAGGTTGCTGTAGAGATTCCGTTCGAGGATGTTGCCTTTGGCGAGCAGCTTCTTGTTCGTGCGGTCATCGTGCAGATCCGCCAGCACCAGCTTGCCGTCGAGAAACTTACCCAGGCGCTTGGCCCGCTCATCAAACAGGATCCGCTTCTCGTCTTCCAGGTTGCGTTGCAGGCGCGCAATCGTGGAGGCTTCGATTGACTTCGCCCGCTCATCCTTCTCCTGACCCTTGCGCGAGAAGACTTTGGCGTCGACGGCGATACCGTTGATGCCCGGCGGGCTGTAGAGCGAGGCGTCTTTCACATCGCCTGCCTTCTCACCGAAGATGGCACGCAGTAGCTTCTCTTCCGGCGTAAGCTGCGTCTCGCCTTTCGGCGTCACCTTGCCGACAAGAATGTCGCCCGGTCGCACGGCTGCGCCAATGCGGATAATGCCGCTCTCGTCGAGATTACGCAGGAAGCTCTCCGCGATGTTAGGGATGTCGCGGGTGATTTCTTCCACTCCCAACTTTGTGTCCCGCGCCTCGACTTCGAACTCCTCGATGTGAATCGAAGTGTAGTAGTCTTCTCTGACAAGGCGTTCGCTGACCAGGATGGCGTCCTCGAAGTTGTAGCCGCGCCAGGGCATGAACGCAACGAGCACGTTGCGCCCCAGAGCCAGCTCGCCGTCCGCCGTGCAGGGGCCATCGGCGAGCACCTCCCCGGTCACAACCTTGTCGCCCTTGGACACGATCGGTTTCTGATTGACGCAGGTGTTCTGGTTGGAGCGCTTGAACTTCACAAGCTGGTAGATGTCGGCGCCCACTTCGCGCGACATTTGCCCTTCGTGGGAAACACCCTCCACGCGCACAATGATGCGCTCGGAATCGACCGAGTCGACGATGCCGTCGCGGCGGCAGAGCACGACGGCGCCGGAGTCGTGCGCGGCGACTCTTTCCATCCCCGTCCCCACGAGCGGCGCGTCGGCACGCAGAAGCGGGACGGCCTGGCGCTGCATGTTCGAACCCATGAGAGCCCGGTTGGCATCGTCATTTTCGAGGAAGGGAATCAAGCTCGCGGCGACAGAGACCAGTTGCTTCGGACTGACGTCGACGTATTGAATCTCTTCGCGCCGCTTCAATTGAAAGTCGCCCGCGACGCGGCAGTTGGCTAATTCGGGAACAATACGCCCATTGTTATCGACCTCGATATTGGCCTGCGCGATGACGTAGCGGTCTTCCTCCCACGCGGACAAGTAGTGGCAGAAAGGATCGTACTGAGGGAGTCGTTCCTGAGGCCTCAATTGCTGAAGGGCTTTCTCCAGTTCCGAACGCGGAATCGTCTGGCCCGCTTCAAATGGAGTGCTTCCGGGGTGCAGAATACGCACTTCGTCGACGACCACTCCGTTCTCGACTCGGCGATACGGGCTCTCGATGAAGCCATATTCGTTAATGCGAGCGAAGCATGACATCGAGCTGATCAGGCCTATGTTCGGACCTTCCGGGGTTTCAATGGGACAGATCCGGCCGTAGTGCGTCGGATGAACGTCACGTACCTCAAAACCGGCTCTCTCACGTGAGAGGCCACCGGGTCCAAGGGCTGAGAGACGGCGCTTGTGAGTGATCTCGGAGAGCGGATTGGTCTGGTCCATGAACTGCGAGAGCTGGCTCGATCCGAAGAACTCCCGAATTGCCGCCATGACCGGCTTGGCGTTCACAAGGTCGTGCGGCATCGCCGTCGACATCTCCTGGTAAACCGACATCTTCTCCTTCATGGCCCGTTCCATGCGAACCAGACCGATGCGGAACTGGTTTTCCAGCAGCTCGCCCACCGCGCGGACACGCCGGTTTCCAAGGTGGTCGATATCGTCGATTTCGCTCAGCCCGCGGCGCAGGCGCAGCAAATAGCCGATCGTTTCGAAAAAGTCGGTGGCATTCAACGTCCGCCGGTCCAGAGGCGCCGCATCGATCGAATTGTGCAGTTTGATGTTGAACTTCATCCGGCCCACGCGCGAGAAGTCGTACTTGCGCGGGTCAAAAAACATCCCCGCGAAGAGCTGGGTGGCAGTCTCGAGCGTCGGTGGATCACCCGGTCGGAGCTTGCGATAGATCTCGATCAGAGAGTCCTGCTGGGTCCTGATGGTGTCCTTTTTGAGGGTCGCCGAGATCACAACGCCCACTTCGTCGCGCTCGGGAAAGAACACATCGAAGCCGCTGACGTCCGCCTCGATCAACTTCTCGATCAAGGCGGCCGTCAACTCCGTGTTGGCCTCGGCGAGAACGTCTCCGGTGGAAGTATCGGTGATGTCGCTTATGAAGTAGGCGCCTTCGAGATCCGTCGACGCCGGCAGCCGGTTGATCTTGGCCTTCTGGATTTCTTTGAAGACGTGGGGGGTAACCTTGCGCCCCTTGGGGAAGACCGTTTCACCCTTCTTGTTCACGACGGCTTCCGAGAGACGAGTCCCGATCAAAGTCTCCGACACCTCGCGATAGAGCGATTTCTTGTCAACGACGATTGAATCCGCTCGATAGAAACGGCGCAGAATCTCCTCGTCTGTTTTGAGCCCCAGGGCACGAAGAAAGACCGTGCCGAGGAATTTCCGCTTGCGGTCGATGCGGACGTACAAGAGGTTTTTGTGGTCGTACTCGAACTCAACCCAACTGCCGCGGTAGGGAATAATCTTGCCGAGAAAATAGGTGCGTCGGTTGGCCGACTCGAAGAAGACCCCCGGCGAGCGGTGCAACTGGGAAACAATGACGCGTTCGGTGCCGCTGATGGTGAACGTACCGTTGCGCGTCATCAGCGGGATCTCACCAAAAAAGACCTCTTGCTCCTTGATGTCCCGAATCAACTTTTTACCGGTGTCGGCGTCCTTCTCGAAGATCGTCAGGCGGATCGTGACCTTCAGCGGCGCTGCGAAGGTCATGCCACGTTCCTGACACTCATCGACGTCGTACTTGAGCTTCAGTGCGACCGGGTCTCCGCACTTGGAGCAGAAGGTGACCTTGTTGTCGTTGTAGGTTCCGCACTGCGAGCAAGACAGTTCGTGCGGGCCATAGGGGTCGGTCCGGATCGCGGTGCCGCACTTCTTGCAGTTGGAGCGGAGATGGTGCAGGCCCCGCAAGTGCCCGCATTTGCACTCCCAGTCGCCAATGGAGTAGTCCATGAACTCCAGTTGGCTCAGGCCACGGAAGTCAGAAATCGGAAAGACCGAGTTGAACACCGCTTGCAGTCCGATATCGTCCCGCTCGGCGGGCAACTCGTCCATCTGCAGGAAGCGCTCGTAAGAGTCTTTCTGTACTTCAATCAGGTTCGGAATCGGAACCGCTGTCTTGATCTTCGAAAAATCATGCCGCTCGACAGTCGAACCATTGACACTGGATGCCATCTTGTGAAATCTCCCGAGTCGTATCAGCTTGGCCGATTCCTCGGCCGTTCCTGGCGCCGGCTTGCGCGGCTCTCCGAGGCCGAATGCGGGACCGGCCTAACAACGGTGCGCCAGCGGGTTTCACGGACACCGGTCCCTGCCACAAGGCCCGAATCAGCGGAGTGGGATATGAGAAAGCTCAAATCTTAAAGTCCGTCAGCGGGGCCGTTCCCACCGCGTTCAGTTGAAATACACCAACCCTTTAGGGCGTGGTTCCCCGAGCGTCGCCACACGCCGGGCACACGTCTGCTCGCTGTTCTAGAAATCAGGAAAGAGTTTATCGGGGCGCACCAACTCCGCTAAGCACAGTATATCAGTCCAGTATGGCAACCTACAAGTGGTGATTTTTGTGCCGCCGCCAGGCAGGGCCAACGGTACGGCCGCGCGAGCTTCGTTGCCGAGGCTCACTTGACTTCGACCGTCGCTCCGGCGTCCGACAGCTTTGCCTGCAGCGCTTCGGCCTCATCTTTCGGGATACCTTCCTTCACCGGCTTGGGAGCGCCGTCGACCAACGCCTTGGATTCCTTCAATCCGAGACTGGTCACTTCACGAACCGCTTTGATGACCTGGATCTTGTTGCCACTGACGCCGGTCAAGATGACGGAGAATTCCGTCTGCTCTTCCGCCACTGCTTCCGCCGCCGGAGCAGCGCCCCCGGCGGGGGCGGCTACCATTGCCGCGGAGGCCGAGACGCCCAATTTCTCCTCAAGCGACTTGATGAGCTCTGAGGCCTCCAGGAGGGTAAGTCCTTGAATCTGCTCGGCGATTGCGTTTACGTCTGCCATGTGTTTCGAACTCCTTTTAAACTATGCTGGCGCCCTGTTGGCCGATGCCGTCATGGGGCGCCGATATCAGTCATTCAGCCGCGAACTTCTTTTCTTCGACAGCCTGGTTGATGACCACGGCGAGGTCCCGGCCCGGCCCGTTCAGAACGCTCACGAGCTGCTGCGCCGGCGACTGTATCAAGAACAGAATCTTCGCCTGGAGATCCTGCTTCGAGGGCAACTTCGCCAATGCATTCAGCCCGTCGAGGTCAAGAACTTTGCCCTCGACCACGCCGGACTTGAACTGAAAAACCGGATGGTCTTTGACATAAGCGACGAGCGTCTTGATCAAGGCCAGCGGATCATCACCGCCATAGGCTATGGAAGTCATGCCGCGAAGTCCGGTCAGAGCCTTCTCATAGGGGGTGCCCTGCGCGGCGAGATGCGCGAGACGGTTCTGGACCACCCGATACGAAGCTCCCTCCGACCGCACCCGCTTGCGCAACTCGAAGTCCTCCTGCACCTTCAGGCCTTCGAATGCACAGACGAATATCGTTGGCGACTCGGCAAGATCCGCCCGGAGCTGTTTGACGTCGTCTTCCTTTCTTGTCTTCACTTTCATGAAGGCTGCCCTCTTAGCTCGTCAACTCGGCGACGTTAAGATCCAAAGACGGACTCATCGTCGAGCAAAGCGTTACTCCGTTCACGTATTTGCCCTTGGCGGCGGAAGGTCTGGCCTTGACGACCGCCTCGATCAAGGTGGAGGCGTTCTCGCTCAACTTGGCGTCGTCGAAGCTCAGCTTGCCGACGGGAGCGTGGATGCCGCCGCCCTTATCCACACGGAACTCGACCTTGCCCGCCTTGATCTCTTGCACGGCCCGGACGACATCTATCGTGACGGTGCCGGTCTTCGGATTCGGCATCAGTCCGCGCGGACCGAGCACCTTGCCCAGCCGCCCGACGAACTTCATCATGTCGGGCGTAGCCACGACGGCGTCAAAGTCGAGCCAGTTTTCGCCCTGGATCTTCTTGACCATGTCCTCGCCGCCCACGAAATCGGCGCCGGCGTCTTCCGCTTCCTTGACCTTTTCGCCGCCGGCGATGACGAGCACGCGCTTGGTCTTGCCCAGTCCGTGAGGCAGCACCACGGTGCCTCTCACCATCTGGTCGGCATGTTTGGGGTCGACACCGAGGTTCATATGTACCTCGACGGTCTCATCGAAACGCGACACTTTGTTTTGCTTCAGAAAGGGAATCGCCTCGGCGAGCGTGTAGCTGCGATCCTCGATTTTCTCGCTGACCTGGCTGTATTTCCTGCCTCGCTTACCTGCCATCTTCTTACCTCAGCCTGCGGCTGCAACCCGGCTGCCGATCGGACCCACCGGCGTCGCGCCATCCACTTTCAACGTGTGATCGTATCCACCATCACGCCCATGCTGCGGGCCGTCCCTTCGATGATGCGAGTTGCCGCCTCCAGATCGTGCACATTCAGGTCGGGCATCTTCTGTTTGGCGATCTCTTCCACCTGCTGCTTCGTTACGGCCCCCACCTTGTTGCGGTTCGGCTCGCCGGACCCTTTGGCGAGGTTCGCGGCGCGCTTGAGCAGAACCGCCGCCGGCGGGGTCTTGGTAACAAACGAGTACGAACGGTCCTGATAGACCGTAATGACGACCGGAACAACCAGGCCTTCCAGCTCCTTCGTCGCCGTCCTGGTGTTAAAGGCCTTACAGAAATCCATGATGTTCACGCCGGCCTGACCGAGCGCCGGACCCACTGGAGGCGCGGGCGTTGCTTTGCCCGCCATGATCTGCAACTTGATTTGCGCAGTGATGCTCTTCGCCATTGGAAACCTGCTTGACTACACTTTTTCTTTCTCGACCTGGAAATACTCCAACTCGACCGGCGTGCCGCGCCCGAAGATGGTAACCATCACCTTCAACGTGCTGCGGTCCTCGTTGACTTCCTCGATCGTGCCCGTGAAGTTCGAAAACGGGCCGTCGATAATCTTGACGCGGTCGTTGCGGTCGAAGGTCATCTTCGGTCGCGGTTTCTCGGCGGAAGTTATCTGGCGGTGGAGGATCTGGTTGACCTCGTCGGCCGAGAGCGGAGTCGGTATCTGACCGCTGCCGACAAAACTGGTGACCCGCGGCGTGTTCTTGACCACGTGCCACATCTCGTCGTCCATCTTCAACTGGACAAGAACGTAACCCGGATACAGCAGTCGTTTCGACGTTACCTTCTTGCCGTTGCGCATCTCAACGACATCTTCGGTTGGGATGAGAATCTCACCGATCCGGTCGTTGAGGCCGAACGCCTCGCCCCTCGTGAAGAGGCTCTCTTTCACCTTGTTCTCGAATCCCGAATAGGTATGGATGATGTACCAATCCATTCCGGGAACGCCGGTTGGCGGCGTGTCAGCGGCACCGTTTTGTGATTCCTCCGGGGACTGCTCGGACGCAGTAGCCTTCGTCGTCGACGGTTCGCCGGCGCCATCTTCCTGCGGTGTGGGCTCGGTGTGCTCGTTCTCGCTCATAAGCGGATCCCGACTATCACTGCGTGAAGCGTTCGTAGAGATTCGTCTGTCCCAGGGTCAGCACGTAATCGACCACGAAGAAGAAAAGGCCGAAGAAGAAGACGGTCACCAGCACGACAACCGTGGTTGCCTGGACTTGCCGGCGGCTCGGCCAGGTCACAAGCCGCATCTCGCGCTTGAGACCTTCGATGTAGTTGCTTAGTTCCGCGGGCCAACCCTGCGCCTTCTGCAGCCACCCCGAGGGACCGGTCCTTGCGGGGGCTTTCGTTCCGCCCTTTCCGTGCGATGCTGATTTTGCTATCGTTGCCATCGCCTTACGTCCTTCTCACACCCACTCCAGGCTCTCCCCGCCGACCGCTACGCAACTCATTATGTGATTGGCAGGGGCGGAGGGAATCGAACCCCCATTGGCGGTTTTGGAGACCGCTGGTTTACCGTTAACCGACGCCCCTAGAAGAGACAGATCAAGTTTCATTGTCGCATTCACGGGCCTGATCCGCCACTCCTTCCTTGTGGTGGACGCGCAAACGGCTACTTCACTTCGCGGTGAACCGTGTGACGTCTCAAACGCGGCGAGTATTTCTTCAACTCCAAACGCCCCGGAGTCGTCTTCTTGTTCTTAGTCGTCGTATAGTTTCGATCCTTGGTCTCCGTACACTCGAGTGTGATCCGTTCCCGCGGCATGATCTGCGAACCTCCCCTGTTGTCGCTTGCTTCGACTACTCGACGATGTCGGAGACGGTACCGGCGCCGATGGTGCGGGAGCCTTCGCGGATGGCAAACCGCAGGCCCTTCTCCATGGCCACCGGCGCGATCAACTCCACTTCCATCTGCACGTTGTCGCCCGGCATCACCATCTCGGTCCCTTCCGGCAACTGCGCCACTCCCGTCACGTCCGTCGTCCGAAAGTAAAACTGCGGCCGGTAGCCCTTGAAAAACGGCGTGTGCCGCCCGCCCTCCTCTTTCTTCAGCACGTACACTTCGCCCTTGAACCGGGTGTGCGGCGTAATCGACGACGGCTTTGCCACCACCTGACCGCGTTCCACCTTGTCCTTTTCCAAACCGCGCACCAGCAGCCCCACGTTGTCTCCCGCTTCGCCCTGGTCCAGCAGCTTCTTGAACATCTCTACGCCCGTGATCACCCTCTTCTGGGTCTCGCCGAAGCCGACAATCTCCATCTCCTCGCCCACCTTCACCGTCCCGCGCTCGACGCGCCCGGTCACCACCGTGCCACGCCCCGAGATCGAAAAGATGTCCTCAATCGGCATCAGAAACGGCTTGTCCTTCTCGCGCTGCGGTGTCGGTATGTAATCATCCACCGCCTGCATCAACTCGTCGATGCCCTCTTCCCACTGGTCTTCGCCGTTCAGCGCCCCCAGCGCCGACACCGCCACCACCGGCAGATCGTCGCCCGGAAACCCGTAGCTCGACAGCAACTCCCGCACTTCCAGCTCGACCAACTCCAGCAGTTCCGGATCGTCCACCGCGTCCACTTTGTTCAACGCCACCACAATGTAGGGCACACCCACCTGCCGCGCCAGCAGAATGTGCTCGCGCGTCTGCGGCATCGGCCCGTCTGTCGCCGCCACCACCAGAATCGCGCCGTCCATCTGCGCCGCGCCCGTGATCATGTTCTTGATGTAGTCGGCGTGTCCCGGACAGTCCACGTGCGCGTAGTGACGCTGCTGCGTCTGATACTCGACGTGCGCCACGGCAATCGTGATGCCGCGCGCTTTCTCCTCCGGCGCGTTGTCGATCGAGTCGAACGAACGGAACGAAACCGTCGGATCGTTCTTCTGCAGCACCTTCGTGATCGCCGCCGTCAGCGTCGTCTTGCCGTGATCGATGTGCCCGATCGTACCGATGTTCACGTGCGGCTTCGATCGATCAAACTTCTCTTTCGCCATCGTTAGCTTCTCTCCTCGCTGATCTCGGTGAACAGCGTAAGTTCGTGGTGGACGGGGAAGGATTCGAACCTCCGTAGGACTGAGTCCGGCAGATTTACAGTCTGCTGCCTTTAGCCACTCGGCCACCCGTCCGCGATACCTTGTTCCTCTGCAGCTTGCTCCTTCCGAGTCTCGCGACAAAACTTTCCCACCCGCTGCTTGGCGCGAAACCCCTTTGGCCGAGCAGCGGTGGAGCCGATGACCGGGCTCGAACCGGTGACCTCGTCCTTACCAAGGACGCGCTCTACCTACTGAGCTACATCGGCACTCTGCTTAACCTGCGTATCTTGCCCTCGGGTTCTCAGAGGAGACTTCTGGAGCGGGAGACGGGAATCGAACCCGCAACCAACAGCTTGGAAGGCTGTGACTCTACCATTGAGTTACTCCCGCCAAAACCGGAACTCCGACCGCCGTCCGAACCCGCATATGGCCCACCGGCCGACTCAGTTGGAGCTGGCGGAGGGATTCGAACCCCCGACCGTCTGATTACAAATCAGATGCTCTACCGACTGAGCTACGCCAGCCCGGACCTTCTCTTTATCCTAGCGAAAACACGGAAGACACACGTTGCCCCGTAGAACGCAACCGCAAGGGAAGACAAGCAACTGCAGACTCCAGTATAAAGCGCTGCTGCCAGATCGTCAAAGGATTCCGTGTTTGTTTGTCAAGCCTCGATTTGGGGAGACACTTGATTTGCGACAACTGGTGAGCCGGGCAATGGCGGGCAATAGTGGGCGGGGAATCAGTGACTTGGCGGCGGGCGTGGCGGTCCGGGTGGCGGTTTTTGGTTTTGCGACAATTTCGCGCCAAAGGCGAACAAAACGGGCAATTCAGACACATGGTTTGCGACAAAAAATGCAAGCAATCGGCGTGATCCAGCTTCTCGGCAGCCTTCACGGTCCGGTTACCAGCATCATGGGGGACGCCTACAATGGCACTAGTCGCAATTCTGATGACGGCTTACACTGGGCCTTTGAATCAAGGGTGGGCGCCCTAGCGCCGACCCGGAAGGGTGTTCGTTCCATGATGATCAGTCCTACCGAATACGGCCGCAGGAAGTTCCTGCGGCGAGCCGCCCTGCTCGGTGGATCGTTCAGTGTTGCAGCGGGGCTTATTCCGATCCAGGGCGCACCTGCGGCGAAGGACCCGGCTGCTCCTTCCGACCCGGGACGGTTGCAGAAAGCCCGAGGCGATGTAGACGTCTATCGAGATCCCAAGTATTACTGCGGCCCCGGGCCTTCGCCGCTGGTGTTGCCCGGCGGCAAGGTATTGATGGGCTTCCGCCGGTCGCCCGACTCGGGCCACTTCAATCCGGAAGTCGAGATGTGCCTGCTGACTTCCGAGGACGAGGGCTGCACCTGGAGCGGCGGACCGCGCGTCTTCGATGCCGGGAACATCAGGAATTCCAACCTGACGCTGCTGCCGGAGGGCAGCATTCTCCACGCCAGTCACGCATCTCGTCTGATCACAAAAGGACTTTACGAGAAGATCCGCTCCGATCCGCGCAACGAGTGGCGCGCTCGCCACTACGAAAAATGGAATGTCTATAGCGCCAAGACGGGGACCTATGTGCGACGATCTCACGATAACGGCCGGACCTGGAGCCAGCGGTATTGGGTTTCGCCAGTGAGTGCCATGCGAGAGACCTTGCCGGGATGGCCGAGTCCAACGGCGATTCGCAACCCGGCTTTTGTTCTTTCGGATCGAAGCCTGGTGATCCCGGTCTACAGCGCGGACCGGCTGGAGACCTCGTATCTCATGGAGTCCACTGATGGGGGTATGCATTGGCGGTTGCGAGGAACGATCGCCCGGCCCGACGCCAAGACTGGATTCAACGAGACCGTTCTTTATGAGTGTGCCTCAGGGAAGCTGGTCGCCTTCATGCGCAGCAACCCAGCGGGGTACAGCTATACGGCTCACTCGCTTGACCGCGGCCGGAGCTGGTCGCAGCCTCGGAAGGAGGCATTTTGGGGTTATCCCTGCACAGCGATCCGCATGCCCAGCGGGCGAGTCCTGTTGGCCTACGGCTACCGCCGTGAGCCCTTCGGGATCCGGGCGCGGCTGCTGGATGCTGAATGCGAACGCATCGCGGAGGCCGAAGAATTCGTGATCCGCGATGACGGGCGCAACCGTGACCTGGGCTATCCCTTGGCCGCCCTGTTACCCGACGGCACCGCGATCGTCGCCTATTATTTCAACAGCGTGACCGACGGCGGAAAGCAGAAGTACATCGCCGCCAGTTTTCTCCGGGAGGCCTGACAAACCTGCAGGAAGCCGTGACAAACGACTCATCCGGCACTGCTCGCTGACCACTAGCGGCTCGGGGTTCCATTTTTTGCCCAGCCGAACGGGAACGATCTTCATGGCCCAGCTCGAAATCATCTCTGACGGCGTCTTGTTCCGGAACCCGCTGGCGGGTCACCGCGTCGTCAACAGCTATCTCCCTACTGTCCTGGCACCCGCCGAAGGCGAATGGGTCGGCGTTCATCGGCGCGGCACGGCTTTCTATTCGCACGACGGCGTCCTGGCGGTTCTGCGCTCGACGGACGAAGGAACGACCTGGAAAGAGGAAGGGCTCGTCCACGACCCACGACAGGACGTCACGCCCTACACCTACTCCGCACCGTTCCTGAGCCGTCTACGGGATGGCACTCTCACCCTCTCGGCCATGCGGCACGATTGCACGGACCCGGATCGGCTCATGGTCAACCCTGATACCGGGGGCTTTCTACCGGTCGAGACGCTGCTGTTTCGGTCCCATGACAACGGCCGGAGCTGGTCGGCCCCCCAGGTGATCGAGATGCCCGACGGCATCATCGCCTACGTGTCAGGCCCGGTGATCGAGATTCCCGACGGGGGCTGGTTTCTGGCGTTCGATATCGGGAAGGCCTACGACGATCCGCGCCCCGTACAGGCCGAGATGCTGGCGTTGTTTTCGAGTGACCAGGGCCAGAGTTGGGGAGACTTGCACTGCTTCGCCGGCATCTCTCCCGAAGAACAAAAAGCCTTCTGGCACGGCCGAGTGATTGCCCTGAAATCCGGGCGACTGTTCACCTTGCTGTGGACTCAGGACTTACGGAGCAAGAAGTTTATCGACTTGCATCTCACCACATCCGACGAGACGGGCCGTCAGTGGGACGTGCCGCAACCGACAGCGATTCCGGCGCAGACAAGTTGGGCCGTCGACTTGGGCAACGGGCGCATGTTCGCGGTATACACCGTCCGGGAGTTGGATCCGCCGGGCATTCGGGGCGTTCTCTCAGAGGACGCGGGTAAGACCTGGGATCTGGACCGCAATGTCGTGATCTGGGACGCCAAGGGACGGGAAACCATCGGCATTCCATCTAAAGATTCCTACCCGGCTAGCCACGACGTGATCGCGTTTGGCCGTCCGCACGCAGCGGCCACACCCGGCGGTGACGTTCTGGTGAGCTATTGGTGCACCGAAGCGTGCGTCACTCAATCGCGCTGGTGCCGGCTTTGTGTGAAGTGAGCTGTCTGCAAAAGCGTCAGGACTGACAGGCATGCAGGAAACATGAGTCGGATCGGCCGGCGAGACCGTCCCATTGCTCTTGACAACAAAGGAGCGAGATCCACACGCACAGGACGCCGGCGGGCCGCAGCCCTGGCTCGTGCTCGGGTCACTTTTGGGGAATCGAAGGTGTGCCGTAACTCGTGCTAGATTGTACGGCGCACAAGAAACGCTGTCGGGAGAGCTGCGATGGAGACCATACGGGTAGGGATCATCGGCGCAGGCTGGGTCGTCGAGACCCGGCATCTGCCCGCGTTAGCCCGGATTCCGGGCGTTTCTTGCCGCGCGATCTGGTCCCGGGACCCCGCTAAGGCCCGGAAACTGGCTCGGAAGTTCGACATCCCGGCCGTTGCTCCGAGTTGGGAGGAAGTTTGCGATTCCACTGATATCGAGGCCGTCGTCGTGGCCACCCCTCCTGTTCTTCACTGCCCCGCAACCCTGCGGGCGCTGGACGCGGGCAAGCATGTGCTCTGCCAGGCGCGCATGGCTCGCAATCTATCGGAAGCGCAAAGGATGGTTGCGGCCGCGGAATCATCGGGGCTCGTCACGGCCCTTTATCCTCCCCGTCCCGGACTCAAAGGCGACCGCCTCATGAAGAGGCTGTTGCATAAGGAGAACTTCGTCGGCGACGTGACCGAACTGCGTGTAACCGGGATGTCCTTCGAGAGACCGCCCGCCGGGTACGATTGGCGGCTCGACCCGGAGGTGGTGGGCGTTAACACGCTGACTCTCGGCCTGTGGGTGGAGGTGGCTCATCGTTGGGTCGGGACGGCGGCGCTCGTTTCCGCGGTTGCGAAGGTACACCACCCGGTGCGCCGCAGTGCAACAGGAGAGAGCGTGAAGGCCACCGTGCCCGATTCGGTGGTGTCCGCCGGAACCCTGCAGTGTGGAGCCGCTTTCAGCTACCATTTGAGCCAGTCCGCTTCGTTCTCTCCCGGTCACCGTGTCGAGATCTACGGGTCTCGCGGGGCGCTGATCTACCGACTCTTCTCCGAAGAAATTCTCGGAGCAACCGGGGGCGCCAGCGAACCGGTTCCGATGGCCGTCTCAGCGGAAGAAGAACGCTCTCAAACCACCGATCGAGAATTTATCGATGCGATAAGGAGGGGCGGCACGGTTTCGCCAACCTTCGAAGAAGGGCTGCGCTACATGGAGTTCTGCGAAGCCGTTGCTTTGTCCGCACACTCCGGCTCGGCGGTTCGGCTACCTTTGGCGCAGCCGGCGATGGACTCTTGGGGGAAACGGTTGGGATGAACAGACGAAACCGCTACTGCGCTACGCTTTCACAGGCATGCTTTCACTCTTGACAAAAGGTCACGGCCTTCTTGATGCTAGGTGCGGCCTCTCGGCCGGAAGCGCCGATCCATCGTAAGCTCGCGTTTGCCGCCGGAAGGACTTGCATCCATTCTCAATCAATCTCCTGAAGCAGGACATCCCCATGAAACGTCGTGACTTTTTCTCCAGCGTGGCCACGGCGGCGCTCGCTCCCTCCGTCTCCTGTTCGGTCTCGGAAGCACCGACGAACGGGCCGGTCGATGTCGGTTCGAGTCGCCAGCTTTTTCTCGACGATCTTTGGTTCGACAAGAAGGAAAACGTACGGTTAGCGCTTCACACTCCCACGCCTCGTGAGGTGGTGATCCGCGCGAAGGACCATGCCTGGGAACCGATAGCCCATGGCTTGCACTATCCCTGTGTCTTGAAGGATGGAGACCGCTTTCGGATGTGGTACCGGGTGGATGTGGGAGAAGATGCCAAGGCGCTCACTTGCTATGCGGAGAGCAAAGACGGCGTCCATTGGGAAAAGCCCGACCTGGGAATCGTCGAATGGAAGGGGACAAAAAAGAACAACCTCGTATTGCCCGCGGGTGAGGTGAAGGGTATCAACCCGTCCATCATTCTGGATCCGAACGGCTCCGGCGACGAACGCTACAAGATGATCACGCGGCCGAGTGGACAGATTTTGGGATTTGTTTCGGGCGATGGACTGCATTGGAAACCGGTGGCCGGAAACCCGCTGATCGATAATCCCCCGGTCGACAGCCACAATATCCTGCTGTGGGATGACGAGAAGAAACGCTACGTGATCTATCTACGAGGTATCGATCGTTCGCGCCCCGGTGACTTCAAAGGTGGGATACGGGCGATTCGGCGAGCCGAGTCGGAGGACTTCTTGCGGTGGTCTACGCCGGAGCTGGTGGTCTCTGCGGATGGCCAAGACCCGGAAGACCTGAATCTTTACACCAACGCCACGGTGAAGTACGAACGCGCCCAGCGAGCTTACCTGATGTTTCCGATGGTTCTCTACACCCGAAGGCATTATGAGAAGGCGCCGGGACCGCAAACGACCAGCACGGTTCCCGGCCTGTCGCCCACTTTCGCGGGGCTGTCGGACACGCAGTTCGCCACAAGCCGTGACGGCATTCGCTGGGTCCGCAGGCGAAAGCCGTTCTTGGGTCCGGGACGGGACGAACGAAGCTGGTGCGACCGCAACCCGATCATTGGGGTCGGGATCCTGCAAACCGCGCCCGACGAACTCTCGATGTATTATTCAGATTTCCTACGCTACCCGGAGAGTCACTTTCGCCGCGCCACCCTGCGAACGGACGGCTTTGTTTCCGTCGAGGGGCCCTACGCCGGATGGGGAGAGTTCACCACGCCACCCCTGGTTTTTTCTGGAAACCAACTCAAGCTGAATTACCACACCAGCGGCGGCGGGACCATCCTGGTCGAGATCCAACAACAAGACGGCAGGCCGATAACCGGCTTCTCGCTGGACGATTGCCCGCCGATCTTCGGTGACAAGATTGACGCGGCTGTTCACTGGAAGGAACGAACCGAGGTCGGCTCATTGTCGGATCGCCCGGTACGGCTGAGGATTCGGCTTCGAGACGCGCATCTGTTCGCCTTTCGCTTTGCCGCCTGACGGACGCGTCAAGGTTTCCGGCAGCGGGAATGAACCGTTCGACCGCCTCTATCGGGGGCAAAGAATCTGCTCTTGCGACTTAAAGCGCTAATCTATCCCCCGGCGCCGCGATCCGCCACTTCGAGGAGGCGAAGGAGGCGCGAGCGGGCTCGGTAAAGTCTCGCCAGAAGTGCTTCGGATCGTGCGAGTAGATCGGCTAGAACGAACGATAGCTCGGGGCCGGCAGGCATTAACGAGAATCCGTGGAGCCGAAGCAGCCGACCTGGGACGCTAGCGAGAGCGCTGTCCAGTGCCTTCGCCACGGCTGACAGGGCGGTGTAGGTGCTTAGGGTGAGCTTTGTACGTAGCCAGGAGAGATGAAGAAGATATACTACGTGACCCTGTACGAAGTCACTACTCCATGAATCCCTTAACCTACGAGCCTCGGGAAGTCGAGTTCCGCAGTGTATTGGAGGTTCACGACCATCGGCTCAAGATTCACACCCTGCGTGCGCCTCGGCATGCGCATGCGACACTGCCGCCTGAAAGGAATTTTCGTCGAATGCTTGAGGTCGGCTTGCTGGATCTCGGCGCAGAGTCGGATCACGAGATAGGCTTTGCAATTCTGCACTGGGCCGCAGACGGCGACTACCTCCTGATCAATACCTGGTACGACGCAAACATGTTGCGTTCGAGTACTTTCCGCGTCGATGACTGCGACCGCGACCCGCCGAAACTCACCTCACTTGCCCCGCTGCGGGTGATCGCGTGCGTGTGGGAACTCGAGATACACAAGTTCGAACGCGATGCCTGGGTGCGCGAAGTCTTGGAAAAGCATCCGGATTCGCTTACTGAGGCCGTCCTTGAGCCCTATTTTGCCGTTGGTCTGCGAAGTATGACGTAAACGTCCACCGAGTCGAGCGCACCGACCACGGGCCGCGTATTGCCGCCCGCGTGACTTGTACTACGGGCTGCCAGGGCCGCCTGTTAGTGGGCCTTCAACGTTAGGCCTGAGGTTTGATCCACGGAAGGGAGCGCAAAGAAACGGCTCACAACCGCCCCGGCAACAAACGTGGTCAAGCAACCGATGGGAGCATACCAGAACAAGTTGATCGGGGTCGCCAGGCCCACCGTTGAGATCGTGGCGAAACCGATCAGCCCTCCTAGAAGCGCGCCGGGACCGTTCACTCTCGGAGCCAGGATGCCCAACAAGAATACCCCCAACAGCACGCCCCCAAAAAAGCCGCTCAGTGTCTTGGCGATTATGGCAATTACACCGATGCGTCCGACTACAAATGCCAGGGCGGTCGCTACGGCGCCCCAGAAGACCGAGAGGATCCGAGAGATCCGGATTTCGCGCTGGTTTCGCTGAGCGATAGCGGACGACGATGGCGAAGCTCCCTGCTCTTCGATCACCCGAGTGTCCCCGGCAAGCAAGCGTCGATAGAAATCGATGACACAAGAAGCGGTGATGCTATTGACCCCACTACTAATCGATGACATCGTGGCCGCGAACAATCCGGCGATAACCAGCCCGGAAAAGCCCATCGGCAACTCGTGGACGATGAAGTAGGGGAACCACTTGTCGGTTTCGAGTCCCGCCGGAATCCGTTCAGGAAAGTGACTGTAGAAGCTGAAAACCGCCAGTCCGATCACGGCCAGCATGAACAGCAGGCCCGGCGCGGCGCAAACCTGAAAAACCATGCTGCGCTTGATCTCATCGATACTGCGAGCGGTGAGGTAACGTTGGATCACAACCTGGTCGACGCCATAGGAGATCAGGATCAGAAAGCTTCCTCCGATCAGCACCGCGGGCGTTGTGATCGCCTCCCATCCCCCTTCGAAATTGAGCAGCCGAGTGTGGCCAGCGCGGTTGGCGGTATCCCAAGCCATGACGATTCCGCCAGGGAGCGCCCCTACTGCCCGGACGAGGACCAAGGCGATGGCTGTGACGAAAATGAAGAACTGCGAGACATCGGTCCAGATCACCGCCTTCATTCCGCCGAGGCTGGAGTAGAAAGTTGTCAAGCCCCCGATCAGAACCGCGCACAGCCAGAACGGAAGAGGCGTCGCCTGAGTAAGAGCCAGACTCGTCGCATAGAGCGCCGTCGCCATCCAACTCACCCGAAGGCAGATGAAAAGCAGACTGCAACCGGTGCGCAAAGCGAGGCTGAATCGCTTCTCCAGGTACTCGTAAGCCGAGATCAGCTCCAGGCGGTGAAAAAACCGAACGAACAAGTACAGGGAGATGGGAAGCACCCAAATGAACACCAGAGGCTGCAGGTCGATCACCAGGTCATGGGCGACGACATACCCCGGAGCACCCAAGAAACTGATGGCCGAGAAATCCGTGGCGATTACGCTCAAAGCCATCGGAAACCACGACATGCCACGTCCCGCCAAGAAGAAGTCACGAGAACTCTTTTGACCTGAGGCGAAAAGGCTGCCGAGCACGGTCACACCGGCCAAGTATGCAGCCACAATGAGATAGTCCAGCCAAGTGAATCCTGCCATCTGAACCTCGGCTTCGGAACGGTCCTTGTAATACTAGCCTGCATATCTCCCCACATGGGGAGGCGAAGTGCGTCAGAGGGCCGTCAGGAAGAGGCCCGAGCCGCTTGGCGCGCACAGCTTCTCTCCGGCAAAGTCTTGTTGGAACAAGGACGTCACGGCGACGCTGTAGCCGCTCTCCGCAGGGCGGCCGTCCGTAATCCCGACGAGCCCTCCGCACACTACCTGCTGGCCACGACGCTGCGGCAGCTTGGAAAGATCGAGGAAAGCAAGTCCGCCTTCGAGACTTTCAAGCAGGCTCAGGCGAACGAGAAAAAGCGTCAGCTTCGAAGGCTGCTGGTGGAGATTCGGTAAGGCCGCGGCGTGCAAAAATCGACTAACGGTTGAAAGTCCATTCAGAGCCGGGCGCGTATGCAAGCCGTATAGTGGTTCGAGTCTTTGAGGACTGCACTGCCCGGCCGATACGACCGTCCTCACCACTCCACCCAGGTCGCAGCTCTGAAGCAAAGCAACGCAGGCCCACAAATGGCGCAGCGCCCGTGACCTACATCCGGGCCGGCCCGCCAAGTCACACCACGCGGGCGTCCGGACCTTCTCTGCTCTGCGGCAATCAAGACTCAGGCGGACGCCCGTAGTCCCTGATCTTGAGGGGCGCACCGTCGTTCAGCGCGGACTCGTGGGCTACGAGCCCCGGCAGCGTGTACGCCACGGCTTCCCACACATTCACACTCGGGTGCCGATCTTCGACGATCGACTGAACGAATTCATGAGTCAGGAACGTGTGTGAATTGCCGTGGCCGGTTTTTACCCGCAACGGTTCAGGCAGCTTCTCCAAGTGATCCGGCTGATCGAAAGGCTGGCTGCGCACCCGTCCCGCCGGGTAACCGTTGCCGTCGATGACCATCTTGCCGTCTTGGAGAATCTCGACGACCGTGTCCGGCGAACCTTCCGGCCGGTGCATGATGTAAGAGCGGCGGTCACCGTAGAAATGCGCGCGCTCCGTTCCGCCCGCCGCCACGTGCCAAAACACCGCAATGCGGCTGGCATGTCCACCGGATGTCTTGAAGAAACCAGTCGCACTCCAAAACGGGTTTTGGTAACGGTTGGTCCGGACGACCTCATGCCCGTCGCCCCATCCTATCGCCTGCACCTCCACCAGCCGCTCGCCGGTTACGGGGACAATCATCCCCGTGCAATGCGTCGGGTACCAAAACGGTGGAAACCCGTGACGCCAAGTCGGCAGGCCCCGGTCGTCATACATCAGCTCGATCAACCCCTCATGATGGTATTCCGACTCGCTGTAAAAAATCGTGCCGAACTTGCCTTCTTTCGCCCATTCTCGGCAGGTCATGATCTCGGGACGGTAGTAGCTCGTCTCCGCCATCATGTACCGCATTCCGGTCTCGCGAACTGTGTCGATCAGCCGCTCCAGTTCTTCAACCGACAACCCGGCAGGCACCGCACTGATAACGTGCTTTCCCGCTTTCATCGCCGTAGTGGCCATCCACTCGTGTAGCGGCGCGGGCGTAAACACACCGACCGCATCGAGGTCGGGATGCTTAAGCATTGCCTGGAAGTTGTCGTAGATGTTTCCGCATCGGTACACCTCTGACAAATCCCGCAAAGCTTGCGGCTGAATGTCGCAAACCGCCTCCACCTTGCAGTGCGGGTGCAAATGCCACTGGAAGCTCCTGCCAAACCGCCCGCCGACGATTCCGATATTTACCGTCCGAGCCGTCGGCCGTGCCCCAGCCGGGACCCGGGTCGCCGCCATGCCGGCAACAACACCCGCGCCTTGACGCACGAACTCTCGGCGGGTCGATGGTAGCGCGTTCGTCTTCATCTGCCTCTCTCAACCTCTCTGAGCAATCCGTTTCCAGTGTACAGGGCTGGGCGATTCTTCTAATCAAAGATTCTCTTGGACATTAGCCGCTCAAACCCGACTTCTACCTTGCGGCCGGCTTGTACCTCGACGTGGGGCGCCAGCCCTCTGCTGCTGTGGGTCAGCTTGCCTGGGCTGTGTTTTCCTCAGGCGTGGTGGCGCTACTTCCGGACAACCTAAGGGATCTAACTACAGGCGTACGTGCCAAAGTGCTCGTGAAAAATCGAGAGTCCGTCCGTACCAACGGCAAAGCTGAACGCTTCATCCGGACCGCACTGCGTGAGTGGGCCTACGCTCACACCACGACACCTCCATCCAGAGTGCCCAACACCTCAGGTACCGGCTCCACCGCTACCATTGGCACCGGCTACACGCCAGTCTCAACACCAAGCCGCCCAACAGCCGACTCGGCCTGACCGGGGACAACCTGTTGAGGTGCCACACCTAGCTCCCCTCGACGGAGTAATGCAGCAACGGTTTCACGTTTTCGGGCAGACGCTCGAAGACCTCCCGCGGAAGCCCGGGAACAACCGAGTCCCGGCCCCCGTTAGCTTCCACAATGTTGCGATGATCGACCGTTCCGGGCCGCAACGTATCCAGATTCAGCCACCAGGGCGCGTATCGGACGATGACGGATACTCGTTCCTCAGTGCTCACGTTGGGTGCTTCGGCGTGCCAGAGCCGAGCGTCAAAAACAATCACTGTTCCGGCTTCACCGATCAAGCGGTTCTCGCCGGGGTGGGGCTTGTCGGCATGGGCGTCGGCGCTGGGATTCCAGTCCTTCTTGTGACTGCCGGGCACGATGATCGTTGCGCCGTTTTCGGGCCGGAAATCAGTCAACATCCAAAAGGTGACCAGATGGAACACGGCGTCGGGATATGGGGCAGGGACATGTGCCCGGCTGCGCTGGTTGAACGGCCAATCGGCATGGAGCCGGCCACGAGTCAGACCGGGAGCGTTGACCGATCCCGTAAACATCGAGATGCGAACGTGCGGACCGAGAACGGACTCCGCCAGTCCGAGCAAGCGTGGATGGGTCAGAAAGGGAGCAAGCGATTGATTGAATCGCAAAAATCCCGGCACGTACCCCTTCGGCCTCTCTTTGAGGCTGTGTTCCCAAACGTCGCGGGTGACTTCCAGCCGGACCCGGTCGATCTGGTCTGAAGGAATCAGTTTTCCCAGATCGCAATACCCGTTGTCAGTAAGCTGCTGCCGAAGGGTGGTGAGATCGTTCACGCGGATACCGTCTTTGCTTTCTCCCTTTTAACCCACGCCCAGTCTGAATTGCAAGGAAGCAAGCTCTCGGGCAGAGGATTCCTCCGGCTGTCACCGAGCTCTCTGAGCAAGTTCGAAATACAGCGCTGACCAGATGGGTCAAGACGATCTTCGGTTGACTTCAAGAATCTGATTCCCTGGCACTGGTTCAGACGGTTCAGTTGGCCGCAACAGCCTTCCGGCAGCAGTAATCGAACAGGATCTGCCACTCGATACGCTGGGCTTCCTTGAGAGGAGCCTCAAGCTCGGCAGCAGAACCGTGCCGGACCGCCTCGCACTGGTCGATGAACCACAAGGGGTCCCACTGAGGGCGGCTCTCTGCCGCTGCTTGCAGACGCTTCGCGCCTTCTTCGCCGGCGGCGGCCCATCGTTCCAAGGCCGTTGCGCGAACCGCCGGGAAAACCTCGTGATTCGAGACTTTGCGGAACCAGTACTTCGAGTTGCTGAAGTCGGGTTCCTGACGGTGCATGATGCCGTGCCAGAAGCTGCCCGTGGTCGAGCGAACGTTTTGGGAGATCTTGTGTGAGCGGTCGAGATCAGAAAAGTAAAGGAACAGAGCGCTGCGAACGCATTCGGCAAAGTCGGATGCGGCGATAGGAGCCCCGTCGAACAACTCGTCGACGCGCATATTCTTGAGCAGGTCGAGCCCTTCGCCCTGCAGTGGGCTACGTGGCGCCAGCGGCATGAGGCGCCGACCTGCTTCGTGTGACTGCAGGATGGATTGGATCTTCGAGCTGTAGCTGTCGAGATGAAACATGATGGCTCCGGTATCCCTGATAAATCAGGATACTTGAAGTGGCCGCTGCCGGTCATTTATGAAGGTGACCGCGGCTTCTGCGCGAAAACCAAAGGGCTCTTTATTGCACCATCGGCTATAGTCGAAACGGTAACCGAGGGCTGACCTCCGAAGGGCCTTCGCGGGCAAGCTTGCGTGGTGACGACGAGCATGGAATTCGCGGGCGCGGAACAGGAACACGATTCGCGAGGGCGCATTGCACTTCGGTGGTTCTTGAGTGGTGCAGCCGCGGCGCCGGTGGCGGTTCTCTCACACGAGCTGGGTCATTTCCTCGTCTTCTGGGCACTTGGCCTGCCGGAGGCAACGTTGCACTACAGTTCCGCGGGCTGGCGAGAGAGCGGCGCGTTCATTCAGTTCGTGATGAAAGGTGACTTCGCGACCGCCGTGGAGCTGGCCCCGCTGTGGGGAGCCGCGGCAGGATTCGGTATGGGCTTGGTGGCTACCTACAGCGTTGTGATCGCGTGTTGCTGTCTGTGCGAGAAGTGGCGCGCGCACCCGTTGCTGGTGGCGGTCGGGTATCTCTCCAACCTGCGCATCGTGGCCCCGGTGTCCATAGTCCTGCTCGAGGCGTTTGGCGCTACGGTGCGAAGCGGCTGTGACGAATGTGTGCTGTCAATGTTGACTAGCGTTCCCCTGGGTGTCCTGACCTTGCCGGGAGTCATTGCCCTCGTCGGTTCATGGGTGTGGCTGGCGAGATACTTTCCACGCGACCGGCGCTGGACCGCCGTCATGTCCATGGTCGCTGGAATAGCGATAGGGGTTGCGGTCTATCAGGGCTTTCTTGGGCCGCTGCTGCTTCCATAGCCGTGAGCCTCTATGCCCTGTCGTGCCGGCTGGCGTCTCGCACGGGAAGCTTCTGTTTCCAGCTGTGACGAACGGTGCAAGACGCACCTGCAGGCTTGGCAATGTCATGCTTCTGGCTCTTCTGCTATTCTGCTCTCCGCTATTCGGCCCGATCGGCGGGGTAGCCTAAGAACGCGTCGCACGCAACCGTGGGCTGCTCGGGCCGACAGGCGTTTCGGGGTGGATTGATGCCGCTCCGCGAAGGAATCATTCAGCCATGCACGGATCTCTGAGACTGGCAACGAAGAGCAGCGTCGCAGGTCTGGGTGTGTTTTCGTTCGCCGGATAGCAGCAGCAACATGGAGAATCACTCCTCGGCCGCGCATAGCCCCTCGCAAGAATCGCCTTCTCCGAAGGGACCGATCACCGAGGAGATGAACCGCCACAATGGCCGGATCTTTTTGTACGGTCAACTCCTGATGTACTTCTCGGCGCCTGTCGCCTACATCGGCCTGGTGCAGGCGGCTCTTTGCGACAAGCTCGGGACCAGCGCGACCGTCGCCAATCTGCCGCTCAGCTTTTACCAGTTCGGGCAAGTGGCGCCCCTGTTGGGCGCTTGGCTGGTCCCGCACCGGCTCGAGCGTTCTGTGGTCGTGTGGGCTTCGGTCGCAACCGCCTCTTTGCTGTTTCTTGTTTTCCTGACGCTGATTCTTACCCTGCCCAGTGATGTCGTCGTCGGCGCCTTGATGATGCAGGGGCTTTTGCAGGGATTTTCCGGGTCACTGACACAGGTCTTTCAGTTCCAATGTTTGACCCGGGGCACGACCGTTGACGGGCGCGTGCGGGCCATGAAACTGACCTACTCCTACGGTCCCTTGTCAGCCGTGCTCGGCTCGCTGGGAGCCCAGTACATCCTCTATCCGGGCACTCCCGGCATCTCTTTCCCCTATGACTTTGCCCTCCTTTACCTGATTGCGGTGCCCTGCATCGTGATGCGCGCCGGGCTGGTGCGCCGCTATCGGCTGGCTGCTGTAGCGGACAGGCCCCGCAAGCCTTTCTTCGGTTATTGGCTCATGAGAATCCGGGACTTCGCCTCCTCTCGTTCGCTGGGGCTGTTGTGGCTTGGGTACTGGCTGTGGCACTGCAGCCTGAACGCGCTCCCGAATCTTTCTCTGTACTCCAAAGTCGCTCTAGGAAGGGAGTCGAAAGACTTTGCCGGGCTGATGATGGCGCTTCGCTTTGGTTTCAAGGCGGTTGGCGGCTATTTCCTGGGGCAACTGTCTTTGCGTTACGGCCTGCGGGCCGGGGCGATGGCCACCATCGGCCTGTTGGCGGCCGGCATCCTGTGGGCATGGGTGGTGCCGGGCTATCCGTACCTGTTGGCGTTTGGATTCATGGGAGCTGGAGAGCTCGGGGGGGCCTACATGCCCAATTTCGGGGCCGTGATCTCGCCGGTGGCCGCCGGCCCCAGCAATCTCACGCTGCTCAACCTGAGCTCGCCGGCCTCGGCCTTTGCTCCGGCCACCCACGGCGCCCTGGCCGACCACTTCGGATTTCCAGCCAGCTTCGTTTTCGGGCTTTTGACGGCGGCAATCTCGATCTGGCTGGTTACGAGGATCCGAGCCGACAAGCTCGATCCGTTCCGGGAGGAAACAGAGGGGAAGGCTTAGGCCACGCGACGCGCCGGAGCCGATGGGTCCGGCAACTGTCAAGGGCGGAGCAAAATTAGGCCACTGGGGCGGAGTAAAAGTAGACCATCTCGGGGATAGGACTCGTTTCTGAAAGCGGCTGTTTTGGGGGCTGGAGCGAAGTCGGGGGACGCCTGTTAAGGCGGCCCCGGACGTAGTGGAAGCCCCTCGAAACAGCCGGCGGCTGGGCGGGGGGATCAGGGGGAGGAAGAACGCTTCCGGGAACGCTTACTCTGCTGGAGACGGTAGCTCTCGGCGTTCATCTCCAAGATATGGACGTGGTGGGTGAGACGATCCAGCAAAGCGCCGGTCAGCCGCTCGGAGCCGAAGATCTCCGTCCACTCGTTGAAGGGCAGGTTCGAGGTGACCAGCGTCGAGGCCCGCTCGTAGCGCTGGCTGAAGATCTCGAACAGTAACTCCGAGCCCGTCTTCGACAAGGGGACGTAGCCCAGCTCGTCGACGATCAGCAGGTCTTGCTTGGCCAGCTGTTTTTGCAAGCGCAGGAGACGTTTGTCGTCACGCGCCTCGAGCAACTCGTGGACCAGCGCCGCGGCGGTGGCAAAGCGGACCCGATAGCCTTTCTGACAAGCGGCCAGCCCCAACGCCAGGGCAAGGTGCGTCTTGCCCGTACCGGAGTTGCCCAGCGCCAGCACGTTCTCTCTGCGATCCAGATACTCCGAGCGCGCCAGCTCCAGGACCAAGCTCTTGTTCAGCGACGGAATCGAGCGGAACTCGAAGGTCTCCAGGCTCTTGAGCACCGGGAACTTGGCGGTCTTGATGCGGCGCTCGGTGGCGCGCTGTTCGCGATCGAGCAGCTCCAGCTCACTGAGTCGCAGCAGATAGCGCGGACAGTCCAGACCTTCGGCCGCGCATTGCCGCGCCACTTTGTCGTACTCGCGCAGGAAGGTCGGCAGCCGCAGCGCCTTCAGCTGCGCTTCCAGCAGCACTTTCGGCTTGGCCGTCACTCGGCTCCCGCGTCCACCAGCGCCAGATAGTCCGCCGCTGCGGTCCTCGCCACCCGCGCCGTGGGCAGATGGGGATAATTCTCAAGTTCCAGCCGGGGTGGGCGCTGTTCGATGCGACACAGCACGAGATGCTTGACGGCATCGAAAGAGATCGCGCCGAGCCGTAAGGCGTCCCCTACGGCAGCACGGACTTCTTCGAGCGGAACGTCCTCGAGCAGACGCAGTACCTGGACATACTCTCGAGCTCCAGCCTTGCCGAGCCGCGCTTCGAGCAGCCGGCGCAGTCCAGCAAACTCCTCGGGCAACTGCCAGCCTTCCAGCGGCGCTGCTTGCTCGAGTGCTCCGGTCTTGCGCTCCAGTAGGGCCAGATAGTGCAGCGGGTGAAAGATCAGCCCCTCACGCCCATAGCTGCGCCGATGCCGTGCGATCTCCTCGCTGCCGGCGCAGATGACGACTTTGTCCACATAGCCCTTGATGAGCACTTGGCGGTGTCCGTACTTGGTCGGCACCGAGTAGTCGTTGGTGTGGTAGCGCACCAGCGACAACGACGTCACTCTCCCAGGACGTGTCTCGCAGGCCTCATACGCCGCTGCCGGCAGCGCTAACAGCGCTTGTCGATCACGCTCGAAGCGCTCTCCGATCTTCTCTCGATGCCCGCGTTGCCGGCGCTCTCGCCTCTTGCGGCACTGCTCTTCCAGCCATACGTTCAACGCTGCCCAACTGGGGAACCGGGGCCGCGGTACGAAGAAGCTCCGTCGGGCGACCTTCACAAGGTTCTCGACCTTCCCCTTGTCGTTTCCCTTGCCCGGCCTCCCAAAACGCTCTGCGAACAAGTAGTGCGACTGCAGCTCCGAGAACGCCTGCGTCTTCTGCCGCGTCCCGTCGCCTAGGATCCGCGCCACCGCCAGCGTTGTGTTGTCGTAGAGAATCCGTCGCGGCACGCCACCCCAGTAGCGAAACGCCTCGACGTGCCCCTCCAAGAAAGCTTCCGTCGTCTCGGCCGGAAATGCCCGCACGTAACTCTCGTCGCTGTGGGGTAGATCGATGACGAAGTAGTGCGCCTTCGCCAGCACCCCGCCGATCTCCACTTGCGCCTCGCCGAAGTCCGCCTGGGCGTGCCCCGGCGGATGCGTCAGCGGCACGAACATCTCGCGCTGCGAGGTCCGCTTCAGCCGCACGTAGTCTTTGATGATGGTGTAGCCGCCCGCGAAGTCGTGCTCGTCTCGGAGTCGTTCGAAGATACGTTTCGCCGTGTGCCGTTGCTTCTTCGGCAGCGCTAGGTCCGTCTCCAGGATCTGGTCGATGATCGGCGTGTAGGCGTCGAGCTTCGGGCGTCGAATCGGCTTCTGCCGCCGATAGCCCGGCGGCGCGGCGTAGCGCAGCATCTTGCACACGGTCTCGCGCGCCAGCCCGAAGCGCTGCGCCGCTTCTCTCTCGCTGACCCCTTCGACAAAGACCGCTCGGCGAACGCGTGCGTACAGCTCCACAGAGTACATCCCTCCTGCATCACACAAAACACCCCAAAAATGTTTTATGAAATGCTGGCGGGCGGTCTAGTTTTGCTCCGCCACCAGCGGCCTCAAACGGCCGCCCTGTGGTCTATTTTCGCTCCGGCGCTTACAGGCAACCCGAGTCTCTCACCGCGCAGGGTCACGGCACCGGCGAAGCCAGGTAACGCGGGTGGAAGGAAGGGCACTCACTTCGGACAAGCTTGCGAAGAAGGGAGGGTGAGGTGATTGACGATGAGTCAGCAGAAACCAGAAAAGAACCGGAGAGGATTCCGGGTCTGCGCCGTTCCCTCGTTTCCGGTCGGAAGATTCCGCCCATCCAAGTTGGCCGAGTTGCAAGACTCGGTGTCCATGTCTTTTGTTTCTCCGCAACTCAGCGGTTGCAGTCGCCCGGGCATGGGAGTCGGTCGCAATGCAAGTGTGACCCCGTTACAAACTCTGATACTCACGTTGGAGGCGGGTGCCGCCTCGTGATCAGCAATGCTGCTGGAACCACTCCGCCATCCAATCGAAGTACTGCTTCTTGTAGACATGGCGCCCAGGCGGCTGATGCACCTTGAAACGGTCCGGGTGCCCTGCCGCGTCGTATGCGGGCTTGACGACACGGATCATTTCGTCCACGCCGGCACGTGGCATATCCTCATCATGAGTTGGCGCAATCGACAGGAACGGGCGTGGAGTGATACACGCAACGACAATCTGCGGATGATCGAAATAGCGCAGCAGATGGGGGATGTACCAGTAGGAGCTGTGCCGTTCAACGTCCCCTTCGTGGATACCGATAGCCATGCTGCCCACCGAGCCGCACACGGGCACGGCGGCGCGAATCGTGGGATCGCACGCCATGCCATACCAGGTTGCGTTCCCTCCCAGCGACATCCCCGTCAGGCCGATCCGTTTTGGGTCCACGGTCTCGGTGGCGGCGAGAATCCTTGCCGCCCGTAGCGCTTCGTCAACCATCACTCCCATGAAGCCGCGGCCATAGGGGGCCAGGAACCGTATGTGCTTTTGCCAGTGGTTCCTGCTGATGTGTCGTGCGGTGGTGCCCCGCAGTGTGATGGACAAGGTAACGAAGCCTTGCCGGGCCAGCTCTCTCCCCCAGCCGACCAGCGGCCCCCTGTCGGGAAGGTCCCGATGAAACTCCGGGTCGACGAGCCGCTCGACGCTTCCGCTGGTGCCCGGCATGCAGACAATACCGGCCATCGACCGCGGACCAGCGTCCACGGGCACTGTCAACACCCCCGGGACTTCTTCTCCCAGGACATTACGGTAGGTCAGCTTCGTCAGCCGCAGTCCGTCTTCCGTCGTCTCGCTCTCGCCGGTCTTGAATGCCACCTGCGCGGGGACAGGTTCGTACCCAAGCAGCTCGTACAGCTTGGCGCGGACTTGCTCCGGGGGAACCTCTTGAGGGTAGATCGGCTTCAAGTCCTTGGGGATACGGGGCTCGCCTTGCTTCCCGGACCATTTCTCATCTGCACACAACACGCGCCGCGCAGGTGAAAACAAAAGCCCGGCTCCTAGGACCCGGAAAAAAGCTCGCCGACCACTCACTGGACGTTGATGGGAGACTCCTGGCTCGGCAGGGGGGAACTGTTCAGGCCACTGCAAATCAGATCGTGTGTCCGGTTTGCCAGGATGCCAACGACTGCTGGCTCGTCGGCGTGAAGCTCTGGTCAGAGGGAGGCGCTCTTCGACGAGCAGCTTGGCGTAGTGATCGTTTTGTTCTTGCTCCGACACGTAAAACCCAGCCTATCACAGCCACTCAGTACTCATAGATCAAGGCGTCAAGCTGAATTGTGACTTTGGTATATAATCCCCGAGGTCAAGCAGCTCTTTGCCCACGTCCGCGCGGAGGCGGGCCGGCTCGATGTCCTGGTCAACGACGTCTGGGGCGGCGACGCGCTGACCGAGTGGGGAACGCCCTTCTGGAAGCTCTCCACCGCCAAGGGGATGGAGATGCTGGAGCGCGCCGTCCACAGCCACATCATCACCAGCCGGCACGGCGCGCCGCTGATGGTCGAACGCAACGCCGGGCTCATCGTCGAGGTCACCGACGGCGACACGCTCGGATACCGCGGCAACCTCTTCTACGACCTGGCGAAGAATGCGGTCATCCGGCTCGCCTACGCGATGGCCGCCGACCTCCATGCCCACTGCGTGACGGCGTTGGCAATCACCCCCGGATTCCTGCGGTCCGAGGCGGTGCTCGCGACCTTGGGGGTCACCGAGGCCAACTGGCGCGAGGCGATCGACAAGGACGCGTACTTCGCCGAGTCCGAGACGCCGTGCTTGGTCGGCCGCGCAATCGCCGCCCTTGCCGCCGACCCGAACGTGGCTGCCAAGAGCGGCGGGTTGTTCTCGAGCTGGGCGCTGGCGAAGGAGTACGGCTTCACCGACCTCGATGGACGGCAGCCGGACTGGAGCAGCTTCTTGTGGCGTAAGGTGCAGGAGATCTTGGAACGGGGCACGCCACCGGACGAGATGGACCGGTTCGTTGTTCGCAGCCGGCTCTATCAGGCGGAGCTCGATCCGTCCGCAGCCGAAGAGGCCGAGCGCCTGCGCGCCTGGCTCGGGCGCCACGAGTGACGGGTCGCTCGGACGATGGGCATGGTGCGGTCCGCGGACGGCTTCGATGGTCCCGTAGATTCCTGTTCTAGAATGAGGGGTGCAACGAGGGAAGCACAGCCGGGCTACCGACAGCAAGTCATCTGTTATGAATCACTTTCAAGCAATAGGTGGCTAACCCTGCCAACACAGAAAAAAAAGCCGCCAATCCGAAGGCCCGATAGAGTAGAGGAAATGCTCGGTACGGGCTCGTCCGTGGTAGCGTAGGCTTCGGCGGAGAGTCTGCCGCTCCCGAGGCCTTCTTCTACTCATTGGTGTTTTCTACTACCGCCATCTCTTTCCCAACCCCGCTGCGGGTAGCCACCACCCGGCTCTCGATCGGCACACCGCTCTTGAGGTCGACTTCCAGGACGCATTCAAAGGGAAGAGTGTTCCCGTCAGAAAGCACTTCGGCCTCCGTGACGAGCATCCGGAGTTTGTTCGGCTGGCAGAGAAACTCCACCGCCGCCTGCGTGCCCTGCGTCGTCATCCCGCCCAAAAGCAGGATGCGCCGATCGGGCGCGAAGCCCGGCAACAAGCGCATCAGCACGTAGTCTCGCCGTCCCGGGTCGGTCCGCGACGAGTCGATAGCCGCCGTGGGCGATTGCACTGATCGCCTCCCGACGTAGAGAAGAACGTTTTTAGGGTGTCTGAACCCCGAAGACGGGTTTCCCATAGTCGGCTCGGTTCTCCGGTTCAGGATTCGATGTGCGATCCGGTCTCTCGATTCAGGCCGCTACTCATTCTCGGCCGGGGCGGGTTTGGGGCCTTTCCCCAGCGGCCACAGTTCCCAGCGGCGGACGAAGCATTCGGCCAGTTCGGTTTGCAACTGCAGGCGGCCGTGCGTGGGAAACGAGTCGAACGCTTCGTTGACCTTGACGCCGTTCACGAAAATCTGGATGTGGCCGCCGTCGCAGATGACGTCCATCCGCGTCCACTTGCCGTCGGGGCTTTCGACGTCGTGCTGGCCGCGGAAGCCGAGCACGTCTTCCCAATCGGGATCGCGGCCATACCAGTTGATCCGTCTGCGGTTTTGCAGGTCGAACGTTTCGCGACGCCCGCCCTCTTTCCAGATGACTTCGCCGTCGCGATCGCGCACCGTTTCGCTGGTCAGCGAGAGCGGCACTGGTTTGCCCTCTTTGTCGTTGCCTCTAACGAGGATGAAGTCGCCGAAACCGCCTTCGATGATTTGCGCTTCGATCGACGGCATCCAGATGCCGTTATACCCGCCGTCGGCGCCCACGCTGTGAATCAATAGTCCGGAATCCTTCGTCCTCTTCGTACGCCTGCCCCAGGTGCGCGGGCCCCACTTGATCTCCAGAATGCAGTGATAGTCACGGTATTCTTTGTCGGTCAGCAATCCACCCAGACCGTCGCCTGTGATGTGGAGCATGCCGTCAGTCATGCGAAACACCTTGCGCGGATCCTCGTACTTCGTGTCTTGCATCCAGGTATAGAAACCGTCCAGTGAGGTACCGTCGAAAATCCGAATGACCTTCGTGGGTCGCACGGCGCTGTCGCGGCCGTCGTTGGTCGCCGTAGCTGCGACTGCAATGCCAACCGCGATGAGCACGGCTAAATAGCGCAAGAAAGTCTTGTTCATGATGCATCTCCGCTTGAACTTGAGGGTGACAGTGCTCTGAGGCAAGTATCCTCGGGCTTAAAGACGATACCCATCTAGTCTCCGTTGAGCCTCTTGGTGATCCGGTAGTACCGGATGGTAGCACCAAACGCGCGCGGCTTTCCCTGTCGTTTGGATGTCGAACCCGTGCCGGCCGTCGGTGACATAGAGCCAACCGTCCGGGGTCCATTTTGGTTGCTCAGAACGATCATTGGGACGCAGCGTGTCCACTTACTAAGGATTCCAAACAAGGGCGTTTCCTGGGCTGAGCTCGCGGCTCCATCCGCTTTCGGAAATCACTGCCGTCCTGATATCTCTTCGTAGTACCTTCAGCCTCTTTTGAACAGCGCGAGTACTTCCTTTCGCCGGGCTTCGGTGGCAAAGCGGGGTGATTCGGCTACATCGCGAATCAAGCGGTCGATCCAGGCTACAAGAATCTCCGCGTCCTTGGTCACTGCGATCTTCTGATCTCCGACATACACATAGACCGGACTGGTATGCGCGAAAACATGAGGATCATTCATGACAAAGCGGTGAGGCGGCCCCCAAACGCGTGCCGCCGCCCAGCTACTCTTTTCTAGTGGTAACACCTGCTCCATCTCGAGTGAGGTGCCGTCACCGGAACGCTTCACCTGTGCCGCGACCTCCCCATTGACAACCAGTTCGAGCACATCCATTGGGACATTGGAAACTGCCGCCGCACTCACACGCACGGTACCGGGAAGCGGCAAGTGTATCTCCGCGCCAGGTTCGTTCCCATCCACTTTCAGCGAGAGCAAAGGCCCGTTCGAAACAAAGGTCCGGCCTGCTTTATAGCCTTCGATCCACTTCTCATACGTAAGCGGAGGGTCTAACCTTACATACACCTTTGACCCTCCCGGCAGCGCGTGACGGGCGGCATCCATTTGTGAGTCTGTTCCCGCCGACGCTGTACATTTCAGACCGCAGTTAAGCACGCGATAATACATCCAACATCCGCCCTCTTCGTCCTTGTTTCCCAAGATATCCAGCGCGTCCACAACGCCAAGCGCTAGGTCGATAGGAAACTCGCGCGCCAGGTGAAAGCCCACTGGGATCTCAGGTCCGTCGGAAGGGTGCGTGTAACAGACAGCGCCTCCTTGATCCTTGGCGGCCTTCGCGATGATGTAGTTGGGCGGGTAGTCCTCCCAGTATGCTGAGTTCTTCTGGCCAGTGTAGAAAGGCTCTACAAGTTGCTTGATCCCCAATAGCGGCATGTGTCCATACATTGCCGAAGTGTTGCGATAGCTTTGTCCCTTTCTACCTGAACCCATTACGACGTCAAAACGCTCGCTTCTCGATCCGACAGAAGATACCGCGCTCCGATAGGCCGTTTGGTAGAAGCCGTCGTGTCGCTTCTCCATCTTGAAGTAGACGTTGGGATCCCTGGTCCTCAAGACGTTGTGCCCGTACGCAAAACTCCCCTTGATCGAACGGTCATTGGCCGGCTGTGAGGTGTTGAAGTGTGCGGTCTGCACATACGTTTCGCAGATTTCCTGATGGCAGGGCAGGCAAGATGGGGCCCCCACAAACCGACTTGGTTCGTCCGCCTCGGCGGCTGCGGCAAGCAAAGAAAGGAAAACAAGAGACGCCGGGATGAAGATGAGAGGCACGTGGACGTGCTGAAAAGCGGTTAGGGCTCTGGCCTTCATGGGCATCAAAGACATCAGGCCCGGGGAGATTCGCTAATCATCCGCCCCAACAGGTTTGCTGTGATTCGTTGCTGTTGCGGATTCACGCCGAAGGTGCCGGCCATATTTCCGGTTCGGGCGGGAACGTGACCGGGTGGCTGCGACAGTCCTTCCGGCCACCAGATCGTACCCGCATTGAAGACCCAATTGCCTTTGGGACCCGGGTAGACGACAGCCCTGTGCTCACGCGGCTCCGCGTCCGTGCTCCTCGGCGGGTAGATCGGGCCTGACGCCACCACTTCGAGACCGGGGAGGTCGGGCAGTGGAGGGCCGTGGTATTCCCAGCCGATGACGGCGGGAATCGTGTCGCCTGCATTCAAACCGGTTCCTTCATAGATCCAGTGTTTGGGTTGTGTCACAATCCAATCGCCGTACCCCGACCCGTAAGAGGTGGAACCCATCAGAGTTTTTTCATCCTCGAACAATTTGACACGTGCAAAGCTGCGACAAGGTGCACCGGTCACTGCACTGTCAAAAAGAACGATTTCGTGATAGACAGAATTTCCTGAAAAGAAGGCAAAGCTCAATCCGTCATCGCGAGCCTTCACAGCGGCGTCAAACATCTCGCGGGACCAATACTCGTCGTGACCCACGGAAAGAAACACTTTGCTGAGTCCCAAGATCTGTGGATCTAAGTGCAGGTCGAGGTTCGAACAGTACGTCACATCGTAACCCTGCTGCTCGAGCCAATAGACTAAGGGGTGCTCCCAAAGCAAGAACTCCCCTGATCCAGCTGACAATGGAGCATCGAGGACTTGACAGTACTTGGCGTAGGGTCGGTCGAAACTGACTCTCACGTTCGAACCGGTGTACCAAACGTTGGGCGTGCCGTCGTCGTAAAGAGAGTCGTTGCCTGGCCACTTGTTGTAGGCCTGCCACGTGAGATCGCTCACTTGGCATAGCAGATCGGACTTGCGATGCTCTTTCACCACAAAGATAACGTAGCTCTGAAAGCCTCCCGGCTCATCGCGGGTGAGTTTGCCAAGATAAACTCCGCTCGGCCAGTCTTTAGGAATGCTCAGTCTCGTACATTTCTCCCACTGGCATTCGCGCAGGCGCTCAATCGTCATCAACGGCACCGGCTGAGTGCCGCACTTGAACGGCCCCAGCTTCGCCATGTGTCGTCCGCCGGCGCCGCCGTAGTAGCCCATCCGGTAGATATCGATCACAAAGCTACCGGGCGGGTCCAGACTCACCATGAAGTCGACGTCTTGTCCCGGTAAAGCGCTAGTCCTTGGGACGTAGCCTTCGATCGCAGAGGAGCGTATACGGCGATTCAGCGGGTACGAAGCCAGCGTTCTTGGGTCATCGAATCGGTGATATTGCAGCTGCCATTCGACGGTCCCGGCTTTCCTGTTTTCTTCGAGGGTACGATTATCGCTCGGGAAGGCACGCGCAGGTACGGTTCCGCTGGGAAGCAGAGGCAACGCCGTCAGTCCCGCCATGGATTTCAGCATGCCGCGACGCTTCATCTGTCCCTTCATCCTTAAGCCACCCTTTGACGTTGACACAGGTTCACTGAATCGCCGCCGCCTTCGCACGGATCTTTCCAAGGAGCAATGGATCGACTGGCGACCCCAAGCCGTTCGCTTTCAGCGCGTGCTCCAGGGCGTGACCGTATTCTCCCTGACGCAAGAAAGCCCCTGCCAAGCGACGATGAGCGTCACCGTTCTGGGGCTTGAAACTCAGGGCTTCTCGGTAAGCTTCGATCGCCATTGAAATATTTTTGTTCTCCTCATGCGTGAGACCACTTTCGAAGAAAATCTCCGAACGCACTTTTTGAAAGTAGGGAGAGTTTCACAGGCTCTGAACCTGGTACAGCGCCAGCCGCAACTCTGCTTGCGCACGATGCAACCACCCATTTCGACGGTAAGCCCGTGCTAGCCCAAGATGTCCTTCGGGGCGCAGGGGGTCCAGATTGACCGCTTTATGGAATGATTGAATTGCCTGATCAAGGATGTTCTGCTCTAAGTAGAGGGATCCCAGAGCCAAGTGAACATCAGCATTCGCACCCTCTGAGTTCGCAGCGACTCTCAGTTCTTGCAGCGCTTCGGCCACCTGTTGTAGGTCGAGATACGCCAGCCCTGGATAGTAATGTGCGGTCGTGAGGGTCGGGCTTAGTTCCAGCGCCTTCTGGTTTTTCTGGATGGACAGGGTGGGATCGCTCAATTGACGCTTCACTTCTCCGAGCAATGCAAGGACCCGAGGTATCTCGGGATTCGATTTGACAATGGTGCCTAGCTGAGCGTCCGCATCCTGTAGCCGCCCGAAGTCGACGTAGATTTTGGCCAGGTAGAATCGTGCCCACACGAGCGTCGGATCAAGGGCGAGAGCTTGCCGTAGTTCGGCTTTTGCTTCACCGAGCAACTCGTATCGTCCTTGAACACGGTAGGCATAGCCCAAGAGCATGTGCGCTTCGGCCGATTGGGGGTCTAGAGAGACAGCTTTCTTGAACTGGCCAATCGCCTCTTGAACCTGGTTGTGTCTGAGATGCTTTCCACCGAGAGAGAGCGCTTCTCGAACACGGTGACTTCTTGTGCGGGTGGCTTCTTCTGCGTGCAACCGCGGAGCACAGATCAGAAGTAAGACGTGGGCGAGTCCTACGGCGAGCGAGAGTTGCCGCGTTGAGCTGATGGTCACACTCGAAATCCCGCACCATGCGGCTGTCCGACCGATGGAATGCAGAGACTGAGGTCGGAATTCGCATGTCTGGCGAACTCCAAAGGCTGTGTTGGGAATCTGTCCGCAGCGTCAGCGTCGTTTGTCAAGAAGCGATCCAAATTCTCTTTGAAGACACCTGCGCAAGCCGGATGAAGTCAAGACTCGAGTCTTGGAACAGTGTTCCGGAGATCCGCTCCGCCCGCGCGCCAACTACCGGGATCCGTTCCTCGCCATGGCGGTGACGTTGTCGCGGTCGTATTTTTGAGGATTTCCGATTTGGCTCCTCTGACGGTACCAGTCTACACCCTCACCTGGCGAAGCACAACCATCCGCCCGGCACCGGCTACGCCCGGATCCGTCCCGGCATTCCGCCGAAGAGCCGCCGGTTCAGATGTCCTTCGGCTAACAAGAGCCAGTAATATCGTGCGTGCTTGAGCAGCCGACCGGCGGTCTTCATCAAGCGCTGCTGCAAGCTCGTCGGTGGCCAACTCTTGATTCGCTGCGGCAGACCGAGTCGCCGCCACAGGTTGCCGAGGTCATCGGCCGGCACACCCAGCTGCAAGCGCACTTCGTTGGCCCGAAAACGGTGGCACGACAGCCGCCTCAAGTGCGGGGCCTGCTTACCTTCTTTGATCCACTGCTCCGCCGTGCCGCGCTTGTTGTAGAAGGAGAAAAACCCCCGGAGGTTGATTGCCGGCTACCTGAGACAGCAGATCGAGACCGGGGTTGTGGCGCACCGGGCCACGATGGTCTCGGCCTTGTGGGAAGCGGGCCTGGAGGTGGTGCGCCAGGGCCGGCATTATACGGCGATCTTCGGCCGCCGGGCGAGCGCGTATCACCCCGCCGGGACCGGCTGACCCGCTGGCCGAGCATCCCGTCAGCCCGGCGGTGCCGCTGCAACACGCCTCATGGCAGGTCGAGCGTGGGGTTGCAGTCGGAGAAGTCGAACGGCCGTAGTTCGAAGCCGTACCACATGGTCGGCATGACCGGCCAGTCCTCGGCACGCGGCAGATGGTTCATGCCGACCGTGTGCCAGAGAACGATGTCCGTTTCGAGGAGACGCCGGTCCGCTGGTCGGGCCGCAGGTGGAAGAGCCAATTCTGCCAGCGAACCTGATAGCCGTCCAGCTCGAAGCCGGGACCGAGCGGCTGGCGCGTGTCGATCGGCCCGGGAACGTCTCGCGCCTCGTCGAGCGTCGTGCGATCGAAGTCGGCGACGGTCCCGGTGACAGGCACGGGGCCATCGTCGACCACCCGCAGCACCTCTCCCGAGCCGAGATCGACGACGGCCGCTCAGGCCTTCGACGCGGCGTGTCCAGGAGTTGCGGACCCCGCGGGACTCCGAGCAACTGACATTGCCGATACGGCGTCCGCGTTCCTCCTCGGTTCCGAAGTAGCCGGGCGGCCCCGTGCCGCAGTCGAGGAAGGTCGAATCGGTGATGCCACGCGCCTCGAGACCGGCGATGAAATCGGGATGATCGGGCACCTCTTCGACCAGCGCGTCGAACTCTTCGCCGTGCCAGCTGGGCTGCGCGCCGATCAGTTGGGTGCTTATGTACTTCACGCCGCAGTGTCAAGTACATAAGTACCGTCTTATCAGGTAAGTACGGAGCATAACCGTAACATAACTGTGATAGACTTCACCCCACTGAAAATCAGTGACAGGCTAAGGATACGAGATGTGCGTGGCGACTTCTTCTGGTCTTGTTCGGCCCTCTTACCCTCTCAACACGGGGAAAAGAGCCATGAGTACGAAGGCCCGATTGAGTAGAGGAAATGCTCGGTACGGGCTCGTCCGTGGTAGCGTAGGCTTCGGCGGAGAGTCTGCCGCTCCCGAGGCCTTCTTCTACTCATTGGCGTTTTCTACTACCGCCATCTCTTTCCCAACCCCGCTGCGGGTAGCCACGACCCGGCTCTCGATCGGCACACCGCTCTTGAGGTCGACTTCCAGGACGCATTCAAAGGGTAGAATGTTCCCGTCAGAAAGCACGTCGGCCTCCGTGACGAGCGTCTGGAGTTTGTTTGTCTGGCAGAGAAACTCCACCGCCGCCTGCGTGCCCTGCGTCGTCACCCCGCCCAAAAGCAGGATGCGCCGATCGGGCGCGAAGCCCGGCAACAAGCGGATCAGCGCGTAGTCTCGCCGTCCCGGGTCGGTCCGCGACCCGTCAAAGACAGCAGGCTCCCCCGAGCGAGGCTGCCGGTTGACGATCACCGCGCCGTAGCTGCCCACGAATGGTTCCAGAGGGCGGAAGAAAAACTCTCCTTCTTCACGCAATTCCCGCAATTCGCTAACAGGCAGGTTCTCCACCGGACCTCCGATGAAAATAATGTTTGCGTTCTTCGCGTCGTCCCACCCCAGCAGGCCGCCCCGTTTGACATCGATCCGGCGGCCCATACGCCAGCAGACTTCGCCGAGCGCCTGGACCGCCATGACTTCCCCGACGCCCGTATAGGTGTAGACAAGCTCACTGCGCCGGTGCACGGATGCATCGAAGTAGAAAAGGCCCGTCGTCCCGGCATTCCCGACAAAGGGAGCGTTGCTGTAAACGACCGTCGGCCGCTCCGTCCCTCTTGCGAAGGCGCTCCAGAAGGAGCTCACGATGTTCTCCGACTTCGCCTCTGCGGCGCGGTCCGCAGGGGGCTGAATCCCGTACCCGATCCATCCGCCAATCAGGATGACTACCAGGGCCGCTACCGCCGCGTCCGGGAAGTATCTCATGCTGAGCGTCGAGTTCCCCATCCGTGCCATTCCGTCCGCGGAAGCACCGTCCTTAACCGGCCGGCCCGATGCCGTCACTTTAGGGTCGTGGAAAAAAACTCGGTAGTGCCCTTTCGGAATGTCGATGATGCATTCGTCCTCGGACCCCTCTGTCCGATAGTATTCCGCCAGTCTCTGTCGCAGGCGATTCATCGTTACCCGCACGATTGAATCGGCCTGGGAGTCAAAATCCTTTCTCCGCCCCAGGACTTGGGTGGCGATTTCGTATTCCTTGATAGCCGCCGTGGGCGATTGCACCGATCGCCGTCCGACGTAGAGCAGAACGTTCTTCAGGGTGTCTGAACCCTGAAACGTGCCGCTCGACGCGACTTTGTGAAGCTCTTCCAGACTCTCCACCAGCTTGAGTCTATCACAGGCTGTTTTCGGCCATCAGCACTCTGTGTAACATTGTGTAACGTCCTTCACGAAAGCGAGAATACTTAGCCACAAGTTATTGATTTCATGGATCTTACATGGCAGGGACGGAGCATAACCGTAACATAACCGTAATAAACTTCACCCCACTGAAAATCGGTGACAGTCTAAGGATACGAGATGTAAGTGGCGGCTTCTTCCGATCATGCTGGCCTTGCTCGGCTCTGGCGGGACCGGAGGACGCGACCAGCCTGCATTTCTTACCACGTGGCGAGGTGAAGTACGTGAGAGGGCCGTCAGGACTAGGCGCGAGCAGCTTGGCGCGCGCAGGTGTACTTGAGAGTACATCGAGCACGGCAAGCAAGCGCAACGAAGTCATGGCGGTCGTATCGCGTGCTTCGGACGTCAGGTGGGGAGAAATGCAGGCTAGCTCTTGCAGCATAACCTGACTCGCCGTGGTCTTCGGGGGTTTGGGGAAATGGAATAGGGGTGTTACATGTCACTGAGAACATTCTTTCGGACAGCGCCATTGCTGTCTGTTGCTGTACTTTGTTTGTCCATCGCAACTCCGTCTCCGGCTCAAGAAGTAAGCGCCGGCTTGACGGGTGTTGTCACCGATCCCAGCGGGGCGGCAATCGTTGCCGCCGACGTGACCGCTCAGGAAACCAACCGTGGTAGCGAGTACACAACACAAACCAACGCGGAGGGCGTCTACATTTTTCCGCGCATCCCGGGCGGCACGTACGGACTGACCGTCCAATTGGAAGGTTTTCGCACCTACAGGCAGTCGCAGATCCTGCTTGAAGTCAATCAGCGCGCCCGCATCGACATCACCCTGGAATTGGGTGCGTTGACCGAGACCGTCGAGGTTATTGGGGAGGCGCCGCTGCTCAACACCGACACGACCATCGTCGGCCAGACGCTCGATACCTCATCGCTGACCGAAACGCCGCTGGCCAGCCGCAACTTCATCGAGTTGACGCTGATGGTGCCGGGCACGACGACAACGAGTCTTTCCGGCATGCGTGACAGCCAGCGCAGCGGCTATGGCCAGGCGCGGCCCTATGTGAACGGCAACCGTGCGCAGGCCAACAACTTCCTGCTCGACGGCATTGACAACAACCAGGTGTCGGACAACTACACCGACTATCAGCCGAACGTTGACGCCATCCAGGAAGTCAACATGATCACGAACAACGCTTCGGCCGAGTTCGGAAACTTCCAGGGTGGCATCATGAACGTTGTCATGAAGTCGGGCGCCAACGATTTCCACGGCACGCTCTTCGAGTTCTTCCAGAACGACAGGCTCAACGCCAACAACTGGGCCCGCAACTGGCGGGGGAACCCTCGCCCGCCGGTCCGCCTCAATACCTTCGGCGGCACGTTTGGGGGACCGATCCTCAAGAACAAATTGTTCTTTTTCGGAAACTATCAGGGTATCCGCCGCGTTCGCCCGGCAGCGGACAACAACTTTAACGTCATCCCGGCCGGATTCCGCCAGGGTGATTTCTCCGAGCTGCTCGCCGTCGCTGGCATTCAGCTTTTTGATCCGCTGACGACGGACGCCCGCGGCAACCGCGACCCCTTCTCCAACAACCAAATCCCGATGAGCCGCATCGATCCGGTTGCTGACAATCTGTTCAGCGACCCGAGCCTCTACCCGCAGCCGCTGACCGGCGGGCTCGAGTTCAACCAGAACGACCGGCGCGGCAGCACGCTGACGACCGACCAGGGCGACATCAAGATCGATTACAAGCCCGGTGTTGCGGATGACATCTCGTTCCGCTATTCAATTGGACGCCAGAGCCGTCCCGGCACGACGACGTTTCCGCTGAGCTTCGGTCGCTTCAGCGAGTCGCCGTTCCAAGCCGCGGTTCTCAATCATACGAAGACGTTCGGCTCGTCCATCGTCAACGAGGCTCGCTACGGCGTCAACCGCATCACGATCGACAACGGCGGCCTCGACAACGGTCTCGGCGATCTCGCCGAACAGCTCGGCATCGTTGGCGCCAACGACCGCGGCCCCGGCTTGCCGCAGATTGAGTTCAGAAACGGACGAGCCAACAACATCGGACACAAGAACATCGGCTCGCAGGCGTTGTTTGCCAACACCACCTTTCACCTCGCCGACAACATGACACTCATTCAGGGCCGCCACACGATGAAGTTCGGCGGGCAGTGGCTGCGGCAGCGCATGAACACGCTCTATACCGGCAACACGGGCCGCACCGGTTTCATTCGCTTCGATGGACGTTTCACTGGCGCGAATCCGGGTGCAACCGGGTCGGCCGAGGCGGATTTCTTCCTCGGAGCTCCCTCGCGTGTCGGGCGCGGCGTCACCAGCCTTTGGGGTCACCGCAAGCACATCCTCGGTTTCTACGTTCAGGATGACTGGCGTGTCTCCGACAGCTTGACGCTCAATCTCGGCTTGCGCTGGGAGTATCACAGCCCCTTGGTCGAAGTCTTCGACCGCCAGGCGAACTTCTCCCCGTTCTCCGGCGAGCTTCTCATTGCCGGTCAGAACGGCAACAGCCGTGCACTCTACGATCCGTTCGAGAAGGATTTCCAGCCCCGCTTCGGCTTCGCGTGGACTCCGGCCGCCCTTGGCCGCAAGATCGTCGTTCGCGGCGCCTACACCATCTCCTCTTACATGGAGGGCAGCGGCACCAACCTCAGGCTGCCGATCAATCCTCCGTTCCAGCAGGAGACCGAAGCGCGCTTTGACGACGGCGCGTTCGCGCGACCCGCGATCAGCACCTCTGAATCTATCGTTGCGCAGAGCAACCCCAGCGATCCCTTCGCCAACGCCAACATTCGCCTCTGGGACCCGAAGGTGCGCCCTGCCAACAGCCAGCAGTGGAGCCTGATCATCGAGAACCAGTTGCCCCATCAGACAGTGTTCTCCGTCGGTTATATCGGTCAGAAAGGGCATCACCTGATCGTTCCGATGCCCTACTTCCAGCGGACTTTGTTCGCTGACGGCACGACGGAGCCCAGCCCGTATCTGAGCGGCAACCCGGCTCTCGCGGGCATCTCGCAGATTTCGGGAACCGAGTCGAACGGCAACATGATCTACCATGGGTTGCAGGTTAACGCCCGCCGCCGTTTGAACGCCGGATTGACGTATCAGTTCTCGTACACCTTCTCGAAGACCATGACCGACTCGCTCGGCTTCTTTGGCGATGTCGGACAGGTAGCCGGACCTCTGCCTACTGGCAGAACCTCAACGACCGTCAGGCCGAGTGGGGTCCGGCGTTCTTCGACGCCAGGCACAATGCCACGCTGTCGTTGGTCTACGAACTGCCGGAAGGGGCCGACTGGAACGCCCTGATGAAAGGCGTCTTCGGAGACTGGCAACTCGGCAGCATGGTTTACATGCGCAGCGGCTTCGCGATGACCGTTCGATCCTCCGATAACTCCCGCACCCGCTCTCGCGGCGCCCGTGCGGATCGCATCGGTGACGGCAGCAACGGCCCGCGGACGGTGGGTCTGGGCGGCGAATGGTTTGACACGTCCGCCTACGCCATTCCGGCGTTGGGCACGTTCGGCACAGCCGGCAACGGCACGTTCCGAGGCCCCGGACTGTTCGACCTCTCGGTATCGCTTCAGAAGTTCTTTCCGATTACCGAGAAACAGCGAGTCCAGCTTCGCGCGGAAGCGTTCGGCCTCACCAACACCCCGGCCTTCCAGGGAGTCCGCCGCTCGGTCAGGAGCCAAACCTTCGGCCAGGTTCGCGGTTCTCAAGGTGAGCGGCGCATTCAGCTCGCCCTCAAGTACATTTTCTAGCCGGCTTCGTCCATCCGCTGCTCCAGGGTCACTCGTACGGGTGGCCCTTTTTTATCTGCAGGGAGGTTTCCCGAATGAAGAGACAAGAGCAGATTGACCGCGCAAACGCGGTCCAATGAGTTCTGACCTGAAACATCCTCCTGATCAAGCGGCGTTGACACCGATCCGGATGTTTCCCGCTTGAATGATCCGCACACGAGCGGAGGAAAAACTAGCCTGCATATCTCCCAACGTGGGGAGGCGAAGTGCGTGCGAATCACGAGACACGAATCACGGCCTTTACACATCGAGCACGGCCAGCAAGCGCAACGAAGTCATGGCGGTCTTATCGTGTGCTGCCCCCGTCAGATGGTGAGAAATACAGGTTAGTTGGACCAACTCATTCAGAGCGCCGGGGCGGGGAATCGCTGACAGGCGTTTGCCTCCTACATCGTCAGCGAGGAAAGATGTACAACCCCGCTCGATGGACGAGATCGAGCGCCGTGCATCCCGAATCACGAGACACGAATCACGAAACACGGCCTTTGGTACTGAAGGGCTTCAGTCTTTCTTTCCCCGGCTCGGCCTGCATAGCATGAGGATAGAAACGCCGTGTCTCGCGACTCGTGATGCGTAATTCGTGGCGCGTGCGGCTGCGGCTTCCGGCAAATGGCCCACGGATCGACGCATGTCTCGTGATGCGTGATCGTGGCGCAAACGAAAGGAATGTTCACCGGCCGTCAGGCGTTTCCTCCTTGAGCGACACCAAGCCGCTTCCAAGGGTTTTTCAGGCATCACGAATCACGAGACACGGCTTTTACGGTTTTCCCGAGACACGAGTCACGAAACACCTGTCTGCCGGACAGGCAGGCGAACCACGGCCTTTTGAAGCCTGAGTAGGAGGGGGCTGAAAAAAATGTCCAAGCCCAGCAGCATCGATCGGTTGCCGAGCGACGTCCGCGAGGCGCTCCACGGCTGGTTGCGCGACCCCGCCATCACGCAGACCGAGGCGAGGGAGCGGACCAACGCCCTGCTCGACGATCTGGGACTGGCCGAGCGCGTCAGCCGGACGGCCGTCAACCGCTACGACCAGCGCATGCGGGCGGTCTGCGAGCGGCTGCTCCAAACGCGCCAGGTCACCGAGGTCTGGGCCGACAAGCTGGGCTCGGCGCCCGCCGGGCAGTTCGGACACCTCGTCACCGGGATGCTGCGGGCGCTGGTGTTCGACCTCGCCTCCCGGCTCCAGCATCTCCAGGACCGCGAGATCGACGATGATTCCTTACCCGGCGTCGTCGAGACCGCCGGCAAGATCAGCCTCATGGCGCAGCGCCTGGAGCGTTCGAGAGAGATCTTCGTCCGCTGTGATCGCGAGATCAAGCGCCAGGCCGCTGAGGAGTCTGCCGCCAAGGCCAAGGACGCCAAGCGCGCCGCCATCGACCCCAAGCGGATGCGCCAGATCATCCGCGAAGCCTATGGCGTCAAAGCTTGATGTCCGCTGCCCCCCTCTCTTTCCACGCGCATCAAGAGTCACGAATCACGAGACACGAAACACGAATCACGGCTTTTATGCTTTTCCCGATACACGAAACACGGCGTTTCCCGAATCACCGCCTTGATTCCCTGCCCACTATTTCCCGCTATTTCCAGCTATTTCCCGCCATTTCCCGGCAAAAAATACCCCGAATCATGTGTCCGCGCACAGTCAGCCGTTCTCGGTCGGTCCGGGAAGTGCAGTGTGATAACAATGATTTGGCCCCTCGGCAGTTTGGGCCGGGTTTCCGGGACAGAGTCTCCCTAGTTGCGGAATTGCGAGGATGTTGTGGTAAAATCCCAAACTTTTAGTCTGCGTTTCTCACTACGTGCTTCGGCCGGCAGATGGCGAGAAATGCAGGATTAGACCGCTATGAATATGAACTTGCCTTCAGAAGAGGTGCCGAGAGGCACACTCGACGGACTCCGAAAACACTGGACCTCCGATCTGCTTTCCGGCTTTCTCGTCTTTCTCATCGCACTCCCTCTGTGTCTAGGCATCGCCCTCGCGTGTGGATATCCGGCCATGGCCGGAATCTTCACGGCGATTATCGGGGGCATTCTCTCCGCTTTCTTGAGCAACTCGGAGCTCACGATCAAAGGACCCGCGGCTGGCCTTATCGTCATCGCGATTGGCTGCGTCACCGACTTCGGCTTTACCGCGGGGCGGGACCCTGCAGCGGATATGCAAGCGTATCGGCTCGCTCTGGGAGTGGGCGTAGTGGCCGGGGTCATCCAGATACTTTTCGGGGTGTTCCGGTCGGGTATTCTTGGGGGGTTCTTCCCCACTGCGGCCGTGCATGGACTGCTCGCCTCAATTGGCGTGATCATCATCGCCAAGCAGTTCCCGATCACGATGGGTCTAGGGTCGGAAGGAGCGCCGCTGGAACTGCTTGCCAAGATTCCCCAATTCATAGCGGATATGAATCCTGTAGTCGGCTTGATCGGGATCATCAGCCTGGTCGTGATGTTCGGACACCCGTTTGTCAAGATTTCGCTGCTCAGGAAGATTCCGGCCCCGATGGTCGTCTTGCTGATCACCGTCCCCTTGGGTCTGTATTTCGAAGTCAGCCAGCAGCACATCTATTCGTTCGGCGGACGGGATTACTCGTTAGGCCCTCACTTGCTGGTCAGTGTCCCCTACAACATGTTCAGTGCGCTCGCTTTCCCGGACTTCTCCGGCGTAGCGACAGCCACTGGCTTCAAATACATTGTGTTGTTTGCGCTGATTGGAAGCCTCGAGTCTCTTCTGAGCGCAAAAGCCGTCGACGAAATCGATCCCTGGCGCAGAAAGACGAATCACGACCGCGACCTGCTCGCGATTGGCGTCGGAAACACGCTCTCCGCTTTCGTAGGCGGGTTGCCGATGATCTCCGAGATCGTGCGCAGCAGGGCGAATATCGATAATGGCGCGAAAACACGCTTTGCCAACATGTTCCACGGTCTGTGCTTGCTCGTGTTTGTGGCGCTGGCGCCTGCGCTGATCAATCAAATTCCGCTCGCCGCGCTGGGAGCGATGCTGGTCTTTACCGGGTTTCGGCTGGCGTCCCCACACGAGTTCGTCCATATGTATAAAATCGGGCGCGAGCAGTTGATCATTTATGTTTCAACCATCGTCGGCGTCCTTGCGACCGATTTGCTTATGGGCATTGCGATCGGTATCTGTGTCAAGGCGATCATCCATCTCGTGAATCGGGCTCCTGTTGCATCGCTGTTTCGATTGCGGGTCAACATCGACCGAAACGAGAAGGACGAAGTGAGAGTCAGCGTCAAAGACTCTGCGGTGTTCAGCACCTGGATCGGCTTGCAGAAGAAGCTGCAGAGCGTGAGAGATCAGCCGCGTGTTGTCCTGGATTTGTCGGAAACCGTTCTGGTTGATCATACGGTGATGGAGAGGCTCAGCGAGATGCAGCAGGAATTTCGGGAGCATGATTCTGAGCTGGTCATTGAGGGGCTCAGCTCGCATCGGAAACTGTCAGAGCATCCGTCGTCGGCCAGGGTCAGGCGCGCTCATGGCCCCGCCTAGGAGCCTCTCGATCAGCGCCTGACTGCGACTGCGCTGGGACGTGATCGGAAGTGGACACGACGACATCACAATCGACCCCACAATCCTTGGCGACTCTATCGATTGAGGAACGAGAGGGCGTCCGGCGTCAGGTTGTCGAAGCATGTCAATCGGTCGCCCAACTGTGGCCGCTCAAGACTTTCGCCTACCGGAACCCTGTGAGAGGGTACGAGCATCTGCCTTTCGATGAAGCTGTTCGAGAAGGGAGGCGCTTGCAGGGAGGGGTCGGATACCTCCCGAATCACGAGTATCGTCAGTTCTACCGGGACGGACGCATCACGGAGAAGAATGTCCGGCGTGCATTGGACCGTTTCGGGCCGAGTGCAAACTCGAGGGCGGCCGTCCAGTCGGGTTCTCGGCGGATCGTCCCGTCGGATGTATTCCGCCTGCACCTGCTGGCGGGAATCGAAGCGTTAGAACCCTCTCTTCTGGACTGGACATTGAAGGAGGAAGGCCTTGGCAATCCGCTGAGAGGGGACCCGCCGACTGCAAGAAATGGAAAGAGCAGTGCGGCAGATCTGTGGGACTGCACATTGTCCGTTCTGTACCGTCAAGAACCACTCACCGGCGGACCGCATGCATCCAGGGAAGATGCGCCCCGTGAGGAGGCAGGTCATCCTGGCGCTGCTCCGGACGCGGTATTGCCTGACGGACGAACCATCGGCGATTGGCTGGACTTGCTGGCGGGAGCTTCGGTTGTCGAGCGGATCAACGCCCAGATGATCAAGTGGACCGCGGCTTTTCTCGACGAAGGCCTGGCCGGATGGGGGATGCCTTCGAGAAATCGGGGCTTTTATCAAAGCTGGCGAGAGCTTGCCGCGCGCGATTTTTCCTGCCGCTTCCTCGGCGTGAAGAACTTCGCACGGAAGGTTCGGTCGCTGCCCGATGCGCCGGAAGAGGCTGTCGCCCTCTGCTTGCGTCGGCTGGAGCTGCCGCCCGCCCGTTGGAAGGATTATCAGTCGCGCCACTTCGCTCAACTGCCCGGTTGGACGGGTTTCGTTCGATGGCGGAGCGAAAACCCCGAGTATCCCGGCCAGCACGAGCACCCGATCGACTTGGTTCAGTATCTGGCCGTACGTCTTTTCTACGAAGTGGAGCTCGTCAATGCCTTTTGCGAGCGGGAGTGGCGTATTCCCGGGACATTGTCTGCAATCACCTCCTATTGTCGGAGCAATCCTGATCGGCCTGGTGAGTTGACAGAGCCGGGCTCCCATCCTGGGGACGATCGGACGCTTTCGCTATGCCGTGATGCATGGCGGCTCTTTCGACTTGCCCGCAGCCTGGAGTTGACGCCCGACAACGTGCAAGCGCTGTCCTCGGCCGATTGCCGGACACTGCTGGGATGGTTGGATTCGTTTCCGGCGGACGACCACGGGCCCGTCTGGCTCGAAGCCTATGAAGACGCTTTCCGAGAGGACTTCGTTGAGAAGCTGTCCGCGCACGGCGGAAGCGGGCAGGGAAGAGACGACCGTCCTCGAGCCCAGTTGATCTTTTGCATCGATGCGCGCTCCGAACCCTTTCGGCGGCATGTAGAATCGCAGGGGCCATATGAAACCTTCGGTTACGCAGGATTCTTCGGCGTGCCGATGAGCCATCAAGCTTTTGACAGCACGGAGCGTCTGGCTCTATGTCCGGTATTGCTCAAGCCCGGACACGCGGTTGCCGAAACGCCTCGCTCCGGCGAACAGGGTCCCCTGAAGACTTATGCATCGGGGACGCGGTGGCGGCGGTTGGGAGACGAGCTGTTTCACGACCTGAAGCAGAACCCAATCAGTTCCTTCATGCTGATTGATGCGCTGGGACTCCTGTTCAGCATCGGACTGATCGGCAAGACTTTGCTTCAAAAGCCGTTTATCAGCGCTCGGGACTGGGTGAGGCGAAGGTACAGTCACCCGCTCAAGACCCAAATACCCTTCTCGAGATCCGAGTCTGGACCCGGCTCCGAACAAACAGCGGAGTCGCAACTCGGACTACTGCCGGGGTTCACTCTCGAGGAACAGGCAAGGTTCGTCGGAACCGGCCTGAGGATCATCGGCTTGACGGAACGCTTCGGCCGCCTCGTCATCGTATGCGGGCACGGCGCCATCTCGGAAAACAACCCGTATGCCGCCGCCTATAACTGCGGTGCCTGCGGCGGTAGCCATGGCGACCCGAATGCACGCGTTTTTGCGGCAATGGCGAACTATCCCGACGTCCGTAGCACGCTCCGGCGGAATGGGCTCGTCATCCCGGACGATACCTGGTTCCTGGCGGGAAAGCACGATACGACGACCGATCGGGTCGCATTCTACGACGTAGTCGATTTGCCGTCGAGCCATGCCGAAGACCTGCATGTACTTGCCCGCGACCTCGATCAAGCGGGCGCCCGTCAGGCTCTCGAGCGTTGCGGCCGCCTTCCTCGCACCCCGAAGGGCATGTCGCCCAAACGTGCCTACGCGCATGCGCTCTCTCGAAGCACGGACTGGGCGAACGTCCGGCCCGAATGGGGTCTGTCGAGCAACGCCGCATTCATCATCGGGCGCCGCCAGGTGACCGCAGGTCTTGATTTGTCCGCACGGGCATTCCTGCACTCCTATGATCCGGATTCGGACGCCGACGGCGCGCTGCTCGAAAAGATCATGACGGCCCCGCTGATCGTCGGCGAGTGGATTAACATGGAATATTACTTCTCCGCTGTCGATCCATGGTTCTACGGCAGCGGTAGCAAGGTGATCCACAACGTTGTCTCCGGCGTAGGCGTGATGCTCGGGAGCCAAAGTGACCTCCAGAGTGGCCTCCCTTTGCAAGGCGTCAATGACGGCGCCGTCCACTATCACGAACCAGTGCGGCTCCTGGCCATTATCGAGGCCCCGAAGCAGCGAATATCTTCGACCATCCAAAAGCACGCCATCCTGCAGCAGGTCTTCCATAATCGATGGATGAATCTTTTGGCGCTTGATCCGCAAACAAGGCAATTTCACCGCTATCATCCTGACTCTACGTGGGAGGCTGGCAGCCCGTGGTAAAAGTCCCGTGGTACGAAGGAAAAAGCGCGGCGGGCTTCTGCGATCGCTGCGAAGAAAAGGCGCGGAGTGAGGAGGATGGCGGTCCGGGTGATCTCCTGCTTGCGAAGGAAAAAGCGAACGACAAAGCCGGCGATCTTAGGCGGTCGCTGCGAAGAAAAAGCACGGTCACGATGGGCGGCAAGGTCAGCACCCTGGGAGCGCGTACGAAGGAAAAATCTTGCCCGCATCACCGCCGTCGGAACAAAAAAACGTCCGTCGCCCGAAGGGTTACGCGCCGCTTCCGGCCTACGAAGAAAAAAGCGAAGAAAAAAGCGCGGAGAGCGCGGCACTGCGTTCCTGCAGCGGCCGCGCGCTACGCAATCGGCCCCAGGGCGCGTAACGCCGCCTGCGTGACTCTTGCCACGGGCTGTTGTGCCGCTATCGCGGGCCGCATAGCGCTCTGCGGCCCTGAGATCAAACCATGAGCGTCCTTCTCTCCACAACGCTGCTGCACAAGACAGCGGCTCTCTTCGTTCTTTGGCTGCTGCTTTCCGAGAGTTACAACCTTCTTCACATGGCGATTGGCTTGGCCGCGGCTTTTGGCGTGGCCCTTTTGAACACCAACAGACTGACGCCGGCCGCGTATAGCATTTACTGGCTAAGGCTGTTTGCGTACCTGCCCTGGCTCCTCGGACGGATTTTCTTGAGTGGTCTCCACCTTTCGTTTTTGATCCTTCATCCGCGTCTGCCCATCGCCCCCCAAATGATTCGCCATCGAACGGAGCTGGCCAACGAAAATGCGATCGTCCTTCTCGGCAACTCCATAACGCTCACTCCCGGCACGCTCACCGTCGAGGCCAATCCCGATGAAGTTCTCGTCCACGCCATGGATGACTACTCCGCGCAAGATGTGACGACTCTCCGGCTCGATCGAAAAATTGCAAACCTGTTCAAGCGAAGGGAGGCTCGGGGATGACGGGATTCCATTTGTTTGTGCTGAATATCCTCGCGGTCATGATCATTATCTACTTGTATCGGGTGGTGCGCGGACCTACCGTTTACGACAGAATCTTGGGGCTGAACGGAATCTCAACCAAAGCGATCATCCTCCTGGTTGTAATCGGCGCCGTTTACGAACGAGTAGACATGTTCGTCGACATCTCGACTGGCTATGCTCTCCTGAACCTGGTGGGCGCTCTGGCCATCATTAAATACCTGGAACAGCGAGGAACCGCCTGAATGACGTTGATCGGCGCCGGCCTTATGCTTGTCGGCTTGTTCTTTCTGTTCGTAGCTGCGATCGGGATGGTTCGCCTGCCTGACGTATTTACACGATCTCATGCTGTAGCGCTCACGGATTCACTCGGGGCGTTATTTCTTCTGGCGGGTTTGGCTGTCGAACATGGGTTCAGCCCGAATGCCCTCAGGATCCTCGTTGTCCTGGCGTTGCTCTACATGCTGAATCCCGTTATCGCGCACGCAACGGTCCGGGCGGCGCTTCGTTCCGGTATGAAACCTTGGAGCCGGGAGAGCGGATGACGTACTCGTTCGAATTGCCTCTGCTGGTTCTGCTGGTTCTGACCGCAGGCGGCGCCATCGTTGTCAAGGACTTGGTCAGCGCCGTGTTCATCCTTGGCTCATACAGCTTTTTCCTCGCCCTTGTCTGGGCATGGTTGGGGGCCGTGGACGTGGCGTTTGTCGAGGCGGTCGTCGGAGCCGGCTTGGCCACGGTGTTTTTCCTGCTCACCCTGTTCGGCATGGCGCCGAAGGATACTCTGATTCGGCGTGCTCCCCCACCCTTGGCTGCGGTGATCGCCCTGCCGTTGCTTGGATTGCTGCTTCTCTATGCTGCGGAGGATCTTCCGGCGTTCGGCGACCTGAAAGCGCCCGCCAGCGTGCATGTTTCACCGTTCTATTTGGAAAACAGCCTCAGCGACACTCAGACTCCCAATGTCGTAACGGCAGTTCTCATGGACTATCGGGCGCTGGACACGCTGATGGAGACGGCCGTGATCTTTACGGCCGGTATCGCCTGTTGGCTCGTGCTGAGGCGGAGGATCTCATGATTCAGTCGGCGCATGACAGCATGATCGTGAGGCGGTCGGGTGCGTTTCTCATTCCTCTCGTACAGCTCTTCGGACTGTATGTCCTGTTCTTCGGCCAATACGGCCCCGGCGGCGGTTTCGTCGGAGGGGTCATGTTGGGAGCGAGCCTCATCGCGGGCATCCTGATATTCGGCCCTGAGGGACAACCAGGGGCTGCGGTGAAGAGGGTGCTGAAATCAGACGGCCTGGGCCTGCTCATCTTTGCGGGCGTGGGGGGGGTGTGTTTGATCGGCGGCGGCGAGTTCCTGAACTACTCCAACATGCAGCTACCGGGCCTCGACGATCCAATGCGGCGCCATTTTGGGATCATCCTGACTCAGATTGGCGTTGCGGTCGATATTGCGGTGGCCGTGGTTTCGATCGTTTTCAGTTTGTATTCGGCCAGTAGCGACGAGGTGTCCAATGGTTGAACTGATCCAGGCATGGCTGTACAGGCCGAACTTTATCGCTTTCGTGATCTTGTTCCTGTGGGGCTTGTATATCACCGTTGTGCATCATAACCTCGTCAAGAAGCTGATTGGTCTGTACCTGGTCCAGACCAGCGTCATCTTTTTCCTGGTTACAACCAGCGCCAAATCAGGAGCGACGGTTCCTGTCTTGATTTCTGAGGCGAGTCCCGGCGGACCGGAGATGTATGTGAATCCGTTGCCTCACGTTCTGACATTAACCGCGATTGTGGTTCAAGTTGCCACGCTGGGCGTCTCTCTGGCGTTGGTCGCAGCTATCTATCGACGGTTCGGCTCCTTGCATGAGGCTGAAATCTTGAAGCGGCTGGAATGACTTATCATCTTCCGGCATTAGTGTTCCTGATACCGTTTGTCACCGCTATCAGTGTGCCGCTGATAGGGCTCAGAGACGAGCGGCGCTGCAGGCCTATCGCACTGGCGGCTCTTTCCGTCATGGCGGTCGTGGCCCTGATGAGTCTCTGGTCCGTCCTGGCTCAAGGTGAGATTCGCTATGCCTTTAGCGGCTGGGCGCCGCCGATCGGTATTGAATGGGTGGCGGATGAGGTGGCCTCGATCATGGCGGCTGCCACGAGCCTGCTGGCCCTGGTTTGTGTGCTGTATTCTTCCCCCTTGCCGACGGGTCCGCTGGAAGGACGAAGGGTCCCGTACTACACCATCGTTCTCTTGTTGGTGTCCGGCCTCGCGGGGGTGATCTACGCCGGAGACCTTTTCAACATTTTTGTGTTTCTCGAGATCGTGGCGATTTCGGGTTACTCCTTGGTAGCCGTACCCGGGGGAAGGGCGTTGGTGTCGGCCTTTCGCTATCTCATCATGGGCTCGCTGGGCGCGTCTTTCTACCTGCTGGGCGTGGCTTACTTTTACGCCGTGACCGGCACGCTCAACATCGCCGACCTTGCGCAAAGAGCCCCCGGTCTCCTGGAGTCCAAAGCGGCCATCGGCGGCTTGATCTTCATGTTTATCGGGCTTGGGATCAAGATGGCCCTGATGCCGCTGCACGCCTGGTTGCCCGACGCCTATGCTGACGCTCCGGACACGGCTTCACCGATCCTTGCGGCCCTGTTGACGAAAGTTGCTTTGCTGGTGTGGGTGCGAATCCTGTTTTGGGTCATTGGCGCGGGAGAGGCAGCGCAGCCCGTTGACATTTTCGCGCTGGTATGGGCTCTGGGAGTTCTCGCGTCGGTAGGCGGCGCCGTGCTCGCGCTCATCCAGACGGACCTCAAAAAGATGTTCGCCTATGGCGGCATAGCTCATGTCGGGCTGGTGCTGATTGGAGTGGGGCAGGGCAGTCACACGGGGTTGACCGGCGGTCTGTTCTACCTGGTCAATGACGCCGTGATGCAGTGCACGTTATTCATCCTGGCGGGCATCCTGGCTCATCAATACGCAGCTCGGACTCTCGATGATCTCGACCGTATGAACATCGGAAGTCCGTGGGTTCTGGGAGCATTCGTCGTCGCGGCCCTGTCGATGGTCGGTCTTCCTCCCACCGGTGGCTTTTTTGGGAAGTGGTATATCGTTCTCAGCGCCGTTGAGAGCCGCAATTATCTTGCTGTCGCGGCTGTCATCGTTACGACTCTGCTTACGCTGGCGTATTTTGCCCGGGTCTTGGAGAGACTGTTTCGGGGCGCTCGGAAGTCGCCGCAGGCGCCGGACGTGGAAACGCCGTTATCATTCCGCACCGGCATCGCGGCGCTGACGGCCGCCATCATGGGTCTTGGCTTGTGGAGCGATCGCGTCGTGAACGTGTTGCTGGACGCAACGCGCGGTCTTGGACGATGACGGAACGAGTGGGTCTCACGGAATAACATGTCGATCTACCTGTTCATTCCGCTGTTGCCTCTATTGGCGTTCCTGATTCTTGCCCTCGGCGGCAAATCTCTGGGCGAGTCGAGCCACAAGGTGGGCGTCCCTGCTGTCGGTTTGACGCTGGCTCTTTCGATCGGCGCGTTTTTCAGTGTCGCCGCGAGCGGACCGATCTCCATCCCCATCTATCGGCTGGTCGATGTCGGTGCGCTGGCCGTCGACGTCGATTTGTACGTTGACCAGCTAACCGTGCTGCTGCTGCTGTTGGTCACCGCAGGCAGCTTCGTCGTTCATGTTTATTCGGTGCGTTACATGGTCGGCGATCCGCGGTACAGGCGATTCTTCGCCGTGATGGCGCTTTTTACCTTCGCGATGGTCATGTTGGTGATGAGTAACAATCTGCTCGTCACGTATATGTGCTGGGAAGTTATGGGGATCTGTTCGTACCTGTTGATCTCGCACTGGGCGCATCGAGAATCGGCCTGCAGAGCTGCCACGAAGGCGTTCTTGGTTAACGCTGTCGCGGATGTAGGACTCGGCTTCGGCGTCATCCTGACTCTCGCCACGTATGACACGCTTGACATTCAGGAAATTCTGGCGGCGGCTGCGAGCGTGGGCGGCAGCGGCATCAACCTGTTGGCATGGACCGGCTTCGAGTGGATTGTCGAAAGCAATACGCTGATTACGCTTTGTTTGTTGACGGGTGCACTGGGCAAGTCGGCCCAGTTTCCTCTCCACGTTTGGCTCCCCTTCGCGATGGAAGCCCCGACTCCGGTGTCGGCTCTGATTCATGCCGCCACGATGGTCAATGCCGGACCTTTTCTGCTGGTGCGGCTCAGTCCGTTGGTCATGCTCGCTCCCTCGGCCATGACGGTGATCGCAACCGTGGGCGCCGTGACCGCGCTTTTCGGAGGCTTGGTTGCGCTCACCCAGTCGGACATTAAAAGGCTCTTGGCCTACTCCACGATCAGCCAGATCGGCTTCATGATCTTTGCCTGTGGCGTCGGTGCTTTTGTGGCGGCGATCTTTCACCTTCTGGCTCATGGATTTCTCAAGGGCTTCCTGTTTCTTTCGACCGGCGACGCCCTGCGGTCGGCAACCTCTCACGGCCACGCCGAAGGCGGAGAAGGGCACGGCTCCACTGCGCCGGTCGCCCCTTCACTGTTGTTTGGGACTTTGCTGCTGGCTTGCATTCCACCACTCGTGCTCTTCTCGGGGACCTATGAGCAGATGTGGAGCGCCCATCATTGGCCGTCGGCGCGAATCGCGTTCTGGGTCATTGCTCTGGGTACCGTGTTTCTGACGGGAGCGTACACCTTTCGAGCGGTCGTCTCTCTGTTTCAGCAGAGTCTTGGACGTCCGGGCGCCGCGGGCCCGGGATCAGACGTCGTTCGGCCAAGTTTGTTTTCCCCGGCGCATGTCTTCGGTACGGGGTTGTTGACGGCCTTGGTGGGATGTCTTCTTGTTTTCCTTTGGTCGTGGTTCACGGCTTTCCTGGCGCCCGCGATTGGGGCGCAGCCGGGCGGCTTGCCTGTGTCCTCCGGGGGCTTCTCCCCTTGGCTTGTGGCGCCGTTTCTGGCTGCGGTCGGAGGCTGGAGTGTTGCCTGGTACCTCCGTCGGAGCCGCGGATTTGCGGCTGTCGGACGTGGCGAGTGGGCAAACGCCGTGTATGTGTTGCTATTGAACAAGCTGTATGTTGACGAGATTTACGATGTTTGTGTCGTCAAGCCTGCCATTCGATTTTCCGGGTGGTTGTGGCGTCAAGTGGATCTTCGGGGAATTGATCGCTTGGTTGGCAGCATAGCCGGCTTTTCCCGAAGCTTTGCTCGGTGGCTGGGTAGAGCGGTAGACGCTCGTAGCCTCGAAGGTCTGGTTCAAGGTATTGCGAGATCGTCGCTTCGCCTGTCCGGGTGGCTATGGACGGCTATTGAACTGCAAGCGGTGGAACGGACGATCCGACGAGGCGCCGGTGCGTGGGTATCGCTGTCGCGCTGGCTATGGAGAGTAGTTGATCTCCGCGCGACGGATCGGGCCGTGCAACAACTGGGGCGTCTCAGCGAAGAGACCGGCGGAGTGCTGCGGAGGATCGAGCCGCGGACGCTTCAGCACAATCTGGTAGTCGCCGTCGTTTGGTTGGTGCTGGCTATCGGTCTGTTGTACTGGTTGGTGCTATGAGGCCACGTAGCGCGGTGCCGGTTTTTCGATTCGCTGAAGGGGGCATCGTCCAGGGTGAACGTCGCGGGTACGGCATTGCTGCAGGGCCGCGGCTCGGCTATGCTGAGCCTGCCGGAATGATCCCGCGCGGACTTGGAAGTTGGCGCCGGCGCTTGTCCCGCCGGGGCAGTCGATCGTTTGAAGCGCGTGAACCGGAGTATTTTCTATGAATGCTGTTCTCACCGATCATCTGATTAGCTGGCTGATTGCCGTTCCGTTTCTAGGGATTGCCGTTTTGGCCTTTGCGCGAACCCAGCAATGGGTTCGGCGCATCGCACTCGCCAGCACGGTCGTTACCCTTGGACTCTCCCTTGCTTTGTGGTCCGGTTTCGATTCCTCGCAGCAAGGCATGCAGTTCGTCGAGCGTTTGGAGTGGATGCCCACCTTCAACATTCACTACGCGGTGGGCGTAGACGGCATCAGTGTGCTCCTGGTCCTGCTGACGACGTTGCTGGCCCCGATCTGTGTGCTGGCCTCGTGGAAGTCGATCGATACCAAAGTAAAGGCCTTTATGAGCCTGATCCTCTTGGTGGAAGGCGCCATGATCGTGGTCTTTACGGCTCTGGATCTATTCCTTTTCTTCATGTTGTGGGAAGTCACGATGATTCCCATGTATTTCCTGATCATTCTCTGGGGCGGACCGGGGCGAGTAGCCGCCGGCATCAAGTTCGTTCTCTACAGCTTGACGGGCAGTCTGCTGCTGTTGGTAGGGATTCTCGGCCTTTACTGGGAAGGTGGACGCACCTTCGATATCTTGGCCTTGACGGAAAAGACATTTCCCTCGGAGGTCCAGTTTTGGATTTTCCTTGCGCTCCTTTTGGGTTTCGCCATCAAGTTGCCCATGGTCCCGTTCCATTCGTGGCTTCCGGACGCCCACTCGGAAGCCCCTACAGCCGGTAGCGTCATCCTGGCCGGCGTGCTGTTGAAAATGGGCGGCTATGGGTTCTTGCGGTTCTGTCTTCCCATTCTTCCGGAAGCGTCAGCGACCTTCGCTCCTGTGATTCTGTGGTTCTCGGTGGCGGCCATTCTGTATGGCGGATGCCTGGCGTTGGCTCAGTCTGATCTCAAAAAGCTGGTGGCGTACTCTTCGATTTCTCACATGGGCTTTGTGACGCTCGGAATCTTCGCGTTCAACAGTCAGGGCATCCAGGGCGCCGTGCTGCAGATGTTCAATCACGGCATCACGACGGGCGCACTGTTCCTGGCTGTGGGCCAATTGTATGATCGGACGCATAGCCGCTTGATCAGCGACTACGGTGGCCTGCACAAACCAATGCCTCGTTTTGCGGTCTTACTGGCCGTTTTCTCAGTGGCGGCTTTCGGCTTGCCCGGAACGGCGAATTTCATCGGCGAATTCCTGGTGCTGGTTGGCGCCTCTCATACAAGCTTTCCAAGGGTGTTGCTCTCTATGGGCGGAATTGTCCTGGCGGCGGCGTACATGCTTTGGATGCTGCAGCGTGTCGTTCTGGGTCAGGCGTCAACACCGGCGGCCGAGCTTCTTCCCGATCTCGACATGAGAGAGATGGCGACCCTCGTGCCCCTGGTAATCATGGTGTTCTTAGTGGGAGTGTATCCGGGCCCGCTGATGGAGTTGCTGGATGTCAGCGTGACCAGCCTTGTGCAGCAGACGGCGGACTTTGTCCCCGCCGACGTGTCGCTGCTTCGGCACTGACCGCCGGCGGCAATCACCGGAATCGGTCGTCCGCCCAGTTGAAGATCCCCGGGCCGGTCGCCATCTTCACGCACAACCGCTCGAACACGAACGCACCGTGCGCTTCGGAGCGGAACCGCCTCCGCCGCTGCGCTTAGAAATTGAGGCGCAGCGAAAACTGGAATTGCCGCGGATCGAAGGCTGACGCGAACGAAAAGGGTTCCGTGACCGGTCCCCGCCGGCCGACTAATTGGGCGGGCAGGTCTTCGATCGAGGCGTTCCCGACCACGCCGTTCACCCCTCTGAAGTTCGTTTTGTTCAGAATGTTGAACGCCTCGCCGATGGCCTGCAGGCTCAAACTTTCCGTAAGAGAGAACGACCGCGCTAGTCTCATGTCGATTCCGAAGAAGCTTGGCCCCCTCCCGACATTGCGGCCGAGCCCCCACGGGCGGTGGGTGTCGTTGTGACGATCGCCGATCGTGTCGAAGCCGGCGTTCAGGTTGAATGGCGCACCCGAACGCGCAATGATGATCCCGGAAAGCGTGAAGTCAGCTAGCAGATTGTGCCCGAACCCGCGGCCCTTGCCCGCTTTCAAGGGAGATTGTGTCACGGCGTGTGCGACGAATCGGTGGCTGCGGTGAAAATGGGAGAGCGCCAACTCGTTGCGGGCGTCCCACTGCAAGTGGGGTTCGTAGGACGAATTGTAGTCGGTGTTCTCGTCGATGTGCTTGCTCCAGGTGTGGTGTGCGGAAATCGTGAATCCCCTCGAGAACCGTTTCTTGAGCTGCACGATCATGGCGTGATAGTACGATCTGCCCCAACTGCCGTAGACGTTGTCTTGCAGGATGAGAGGGTTGTGGAAGCCCACGATGGGTCTTCCGGCTTCGTTGGTGCCGGCTTGGTAGATGTTGAGGTCGAGGGGCCGTATGAGATGGATGCCCCGGTTGTAGTTGTAACCTGCCGACAGGGCGTAGCTGCCGATCTGGCGCTGGATTTCAAAGCTGCCCTGCTGCGAATAGGGATTCACCGTGTCCTGGGCAAGGCGGAATCCGATTCGCAACGGATAGCCGGGACCGGGGTCAATGCCGTGGATCGCCAAGTCCGCGGGTGTGATGCCCCTCTGGCCGAGTACCCCCCTCGCTTGCAGGGTTTGGTAGATCTCGGCGGAGGTCAGCGGACCACCGGTGAGGGCGCTTTGGATGCCCGGCGCTCCGGTCAAGGGGATGAAAACCTGATAGATCTGCTGCTTGTCGCCGAGGAGGTCATTGACGTACGCGGTCTGGCCGTCGATTCGAGAGTGGAAGATTCCGAAGGCCCCTCGAACGACCGTCTTTGTGTCCGGACTCCAGGCAAATCCCGCCCGCGGACCGAAGTTGTTGTAGTCGCGCGGAAATCTTGTCTTCAACTCTAATTCGTGGCGAAGGCCCAGGGTCAGCAGAAAATTCGACGTGACGTTGATCGCGTCCTCCACGAAGAAGTTGTAGCGGTTTGCCCAACCCAGCCAATAAGGGTCGCCGAAACCCTGTTGGTAAACCGCCGGAAGCCCTAATGCGAATGCCTGGAGAGACGATATGGGCTCGTCCACCGCGCCCGCCAGTTGACTCGAGCCGACTGCCGCTAGCAAGCCCTTGAGCAGTTGCGAAGTTCCCGGACCGGCTGCGCTGTCGATCACACCGGAAAGGGGTATCGCCTCGGCGAAAATGAATCGGCCGCTGAAGAATGTTTCCGACCGCACCCAATCCCGAGCCGGGTTGAAGTCGGCTCCGAACTTGAGTGTCTGGCGGCCGGTAATACGCATGAAATTCTGACGCGCTTGGTAGACGCGCTCTAATATGCGCGCAGGGAGAATCAAATCCCGGCCGAAATTTCCAAATCCATTGATGTCGATCGACGGACCGTACGGATCGGTCGGATAGGAGCCGAAGTCGTGGTATCCGAAGCCGACGCGCGTCTCGCTGACCCATTGGGGACTGATCACGTACGTATCTCCGAAAGCCATCGAAAAGTCGTTAACCTCGGAATTGTGTCCGCGGTTCAGTGCCGTCAGCGCGCCGAATGCCGTGTTCTGGTTGTCCTGCCATGTCGCGTTCGCACGCAGGAAAATGTTGTGTCCGTCCCGCAGAGTGTGATCGAAGCGAGCGACCACTTGTTGCCGCTGCTCCGCAAACGGAAAAACCCCGCTGTTCTTCTCGAAGAGATCCACGACGCCGGGGTGGTTGGCTGGAATGAGCGCCCCGGCGAGCTGGCCCACCAGAGGACGGAACGGCACTGGCGCTGCAACGCTGAGAACGTCGACCAGAGCTTGCTGCGAGTCCGTAAGAGAGGTCAGGAACGATCTGTCGGAAAGCAGCGGCACGATCAGCGTCTCGTGTCGGTCCAAGCGTTCGTACGCGCCGAATAGGAAAGTCTTGTTCCGTTTGATCGGACCTCCGGCAGAGGCGCCGCTCTGCGCTCTCGTGTAGGCCCCTTTGCCCGGATCGAAGTAGTTTCGGGCCTGGAACCGGCGGTTGCGTAACAGGCCGAACAGAGACCCGTGCAACTCGTTCGTGCCGCTCTTCGTGACGATGTTGACCGTGCCGCCGGGAGCACCGCCCTGTTCCGTTGAGAAAGAGTTCCGGTTGACCTGGAACTCATGGACCGACTCTTGGCTGATTGCGGAGCGCACGCTGCCAGTGTTGAGAACGTTGGCCACTCCATCGATCATGAAGGTGTTGCCGCGTCCGTTCGTGCCGCCGATGCCGAGACCGGAACTCGGAGTCGGAACGATTCGACGGTCCGTCGCGTTGGCGACGTAGTTCACGTCTACGACGCCTGGTGTCAGCAGCGCCAGGGAGAGGTAATCGCGGCGGTTGATGGGAAGATTCTGGATGCGAACGAAATCGATATGATCGGACTGCTGGGTTCTATCGGGCTCGATGGCCGACCGGTCTGATTCCTCCGAGATGATGATTTGCTCCTCGGCCACGGCCACTACAAGCTGGGGGGAAAATGACTCCGTTTCTCCGGTGCGCACCTCGAAATCTTCAACGAGATACGGAGCAAAAGCCTCCGCCTCGAAGCGTAGCGTGTACAGGCCGGGATCGAGATGACTGAGGAAATATTCACCGGCAGCCGACGTGCTTGTCTGCCGCCTCGTGCCGCGGCCCTGCTCGACGGCCGTCACTTTTGTGTCTGGGACGATCGCTCCCGTTTCGTCGTACACATGGCCGCGGATGTTGCCGGTGTTGGTCTGGGCTTGCGCCAGGACGCCTCCGGCCAGCAGTAGCGCCAGAACGGTTCTCCGTTGCTGTACAGAGCGCCGAATGGAAGAGATAAGAGAACGCCGGTTCCGTAAAGCTGAGAATATAGTCATAAATTATGTGAACGAAATACTCTCATGAAGTCGATGGCCCCGAATTTCCTCTTGGCCATCCTTACCCAGATAGAGTAGTCGAACCAGGGTCGCACTGCAATGGTTCTTGCACTGCCTTAACCTGCATTTCTCACCAAGTGGCGAGGCGAAGTGCGTGAGAGGGCCGTCAGGACGAGGCGCGAGCCGCTTGGCGCACGCAGGTGTACTTTTGACCCTACATCGAGCACGGCAAGCAAGCGCAACGAAGTCATGGCGGTCTTATCGCGTGCTTCGGCCGTCAGCTGGTGAGAAAGGCAGGTTAGACCTTTGCAGCCTGTAGCGGAGCGTCCCGCGCCGCGGTTCTGCTTCTGCTTCGAGCCGCGTAACCGAAACGTCGGCGTGTCTTCGTATTTACCTCTGGGGTGTCGGCCTCCATGACGTCTTGACCGGGATCGGACCCCAGTTAAAACAGACGCTGAACGCCGCTGAGAAGGTCGGAATACCGGATTCAATTGAAAATACGGATTGAATCCACGAGAAAGGTCTGGCAGCGCTAACGGGATTCGAACCCGTATTTGAGCCTTGAGAGGGCCCTGTCCTAACCCTTAGACGATAGCGCCAGTCACCCAAGATTTTAGAAGAGCGCTGAAAGTCGGTCAAGGACGCGGTCCATTCGTCCATGCGTGACCCGTTCTTAGCCTGCATGTCTCACTAAGTGGCGAGGCGAAGTGCGTGCGGGTCACGAGACACGAATCACGGCCTTTACACATCGAGCACGCCAAGCAAGCGTAACGAAGTCATGGCGGTCTTATCGCGTGCTTCCCTGGTCAGGTGGTGAGATATGCAGGTTAGGTCATGCTATAAGAAGGGAGCATGAATCGACGCTCCTTCCTGGGCGCATCGGTGGCTGGCCTCGCGGCAAGCTCCACGGCTGCCGTACATCAAGACTCCAACCAGTACTTCGAACTTCGGTTCTTTCAACTGCGCAACAGCAAGGCCGATCAACAGCGGCGGCTCGTCAGTCTGCTGGAAGAGCATCACCTGCCGATGACGAAGCGCAATGGCTTTGGTCCGGTGGGCTACATGCAGGTCTATCTGGGCGCCGGGATGCCGAAGGTCTTGATTGTCACCGCCTATCGTTCTTGGGCCGAAGTCGCCGAGAAGCAGGGCGCGATGATGGCCGATGAGAGGTGGCGCAAGGCCTTCGATGCGGCGGGCTCGGCCGACGATCCGTTCTTCGATCATGTCGAGACTTGGCTGCTAAGGGCGTTCGACGCTGTGCCTCGTTTGGAAGAGCCTGCGATCGAGCCCGGCAAGGCGCCGCGGCTTTTCGATCTAAGGACGTACGAAGCCGAGACTTTCGGCGACGTCGGCCGCAAGGTCGATATGTTCAATCGGGAGGAGATCAAGATCTTTCGCCGCTGCGGCATTCATCCTGTCTTCTTTGGACATTCGCTCTACGGGCCGCGCCAGCCGAACTTGACCTACATGGTCTGGTACGACGACATGCGTGCCCGCGAGGCGGCCTGGAAGCGCTTTCTGGATGACCCCGATTGGAAGCGTATCCGAAACAAGCCCGGCTGGACCAACGCCGAGGCTGTCTCGAACATCTCGAATACGTTTTTACGACCGCTGCCGTTTTCGCCGATACGTTGAGGGGCCAGCTACACGATGCCGAGCAGTTTGCGGCGTGCGTTCGGAAAGCTGTCGAGTTCCGCTTGCATCACGTCGTTTGCCAGCGTGAGATAGAGGTCGCCCGTAGTGCCGGTGGTCTCGGTGTGGCGGCCCGTGATCAGATGGTTCGCGTGGCCTGCGATGATGGAGATGAGGCCGTTGTTCTTGTGGGCATTGGCTTCGGCGTGTTCGTGGATATAGAGCAGGCAGGAGTTGTCGAGCAATGTACCGTCGCCTTCCGGGATCGATTTCAACCGGCCCAACAGATACGCGAACTCCTGTACGTGCCAGCGGCAGATGTCACGCAACACGCGCTGGCCTGTCGGACTGTCCGCTTTGTGGTGCGTGTAGTCATGGTGCCGCAGCGTCGTGTAGCCCAACCAGGGCATGCGCGTCAAGCTCTGGCACTTCGTGAGCATGTAGGAAGCGACGCGTGTCTGCCCGCTGGCGAAGGCGTGCACGATCAGATCGGTTTGGAGCTTCGCGATGTGCGGCCAGTCTTTCATGTCGCCGCTGATCTCGGGCTCTTCGACCACAGCGTACTCGGGGGGCAGGCTGCTGATGGCGCGCTCCAAGTCACGGATGGACGCCATGTAGTCGTCGAGACGTTCTTGATCTTGGCGCCCGAGGTCAGCCTTTAGCCGCGTTGAGCTTTCGCGCACTGTGTCAAGCACGCCCTTCTTGCGATCGACCCAAGCGGGATCTTTGATGCCGAAGATGCGGTCGAACAGATTCTGCGGAATCAATTCCGGCGGGAGTGCTCGTTCCTTGCCGGCCCAACTCATGTTGCGTTGAATGCTGTCGCCGTGGGACTCCGGGCATACGCCGACCTGCAACGACCGGAACCGCGACCGACCGCCGATCTTGGCGGCGATGGCTTGATCGATCGAGGGTCCTCCGGCGCCGCGCCCGGTGAACGGAACGCCCGTCATCAGTCCGCTCATGGAGCGGTGATGATCATTGCCAGGACCAGGTACGCGTGCGATGTCGTTGTCGAGTCCGCTGAGAATGTGAATGTCGTTGCGGAACGGTGCGAGCGGCGAGAGGCACGGCGTCATTCGGAAATCCGTACCGGTCTCGGTCGGGATCCAGTAGCGCTCCGGTATGCCATTGCCGTTGAACCAGACGAGGAAGCGCGATTCCATCGGAGACTCGGTGACCCGGCCCGCCGCGTTCACAGCGGCGTAGGCCGTCCCTGACGAGTTGAACATCGCCTCGAGCGGGGGCAGTCCAATGCGGATCGCGGCTCCGCCGAGAGCCGATCCACCAAGAAAGGTACGCCGGGACAGTCGTCGCATCACCCGTTCGCTCAACATTAACATGATACGCCCATTCCGCGCCGGTTTAACTACTCGGTAATGCGAACTCGGTGCTTCTTCCCCTAAAGGTTTCTTGCTGGAGCGTGGCTTGTATCCGGTTATCCTCTGCGTCCTGACAGGCTGCGAAGCAAGCCCTGTGGGTCAATGGTAAATCGGTGAACGGCAACGCTGCCTCCAAGTGCGGCCCGGCAGCCTTGTGTGATCGGATATTTGGGTCCTGGGGCTGGCGGCGCGCCGTCCGGAGTCTTAGCGTGACCGCTCTCAAGGGTCCTGTGAAACCCGATGCTGCCCGCTCCAGTGAGCTTCGCAATGCGGCCTGCGTTCGCGCAACTCTTTGACGCCTTCCGCCGAGACCATCGTGTCATCGAGGTAGAGCGTCTTCAGGTTGGGCAGGTTCGAGAGCACGCGAAGAGTTTCGTCAGACACTTTCGTTGACGAGAGATCGAGCGTCGTCAGATGGCCCATCGCCATCAGATGTTTCGCCGCTTCGTCATCGATCTGCTCCGCGCCTGAGAGGTGCAAGGTTCGCAACTCGCCAAGTCCGGTGAGGGCCGTCACACCGGCCTCGCTGATCTGTGTTCGACTGAGGTCGAGCGCGCGAAGCCGGCGCAACGCCGCCAGCTTCTTCACGCCCAGGTCCGTAAGCTTGAGGTCCGCCGCGTCAAGGTGCTCGAGTTGGTCGAGTTGCGTGAGCACATCGATGTCCAGATCCGTCACGGCCACCGACCAGAAGCCCGAGTTGCGCATCTGACGTCCGCTGAGACTCAGCTTTTTCAGGTTCGGCAGCAATTGAAGGACGTGCAGGCCGAGCGCGGTGATCTTGTTGGCCCCCAGGGTCAGCTCGCGCAACTCGGCAAGTTCGGCAAGGTGCTCCATCCCGTTGTCGGTGACTTGCGTGACGCTGATGTCGAGGGCTTCAAGATGGCGGTGCGAGGCGACGTAAGTCAGGGCGGTGTCCGTGATGTCGGTGCCTCGCAGGTTGAGCCGGCGCAGGTTCTTCCAGTGGCGCAGGTGGGCGAGCGACGTGTCGGAGATGTGCTCGCAGGCGTAGAGGTTCAACTCCTCGATCCCGGTGAGCGGCCTGAGCCTTTCGATACCCAGGTCAGTGATCCGGGTTAGCGACAAGTCGAGACGCTTGAGAGAATTGATGCCGGCGATGTGGTCCAGGTCTCCGTCGGCGACCCAGGTGAACCCGAACCGCACCCCGACAACATCACCGGCGTCGTCGGACTCGACCTCTCCTCCTTGCGCGGCAACCCGGCTGCGCAGATCGGCGGCGCCAACGTCCGAGGCGTAGACCGGCACGGCTGGATACAAGGCCAAAGTCCAAACCAGAGCGCAGTGTTTGATCATCCAAAGAACCCTACTGGATGTACCCCAAGCTCCGCAGCCGTTGCAGCTCTTCGTCGCTCAAGTTACTGCTCGACCCGTCTTCGGCCAAGGCGCCTTCCATCACTTTGGCCCGTTCATTCTCCAACAACGACGACAGCATCTTTACCCTTTCGGGGTTCCCTTCGCTCACGTCTTTGAGGTCAAGGGGATCCTCCTCGTGATGAAAGAGTTCGTATGCCGCGATTCCCTCCGGCCGCTTCGTATGGTGAATCAATTTCCAGCCGTCCGAGACGATCGCATACGCTTCGGTTTCGTAAGGACGCGGCCCGCCCGACTGCTTCGTCTCCGCCTTCTGCGCAATCGCCGGTTGCGGTTCCCAACCGTTCGCAGCGGCGGCCTCGCGGAGAGAGGCGTCTTTGGGCAAGTCCCGCGCTGCCGCCATCAACGGCACGAGGCTCTGCCCTTGTATCGTCTCCGGCCGAGGCAGGTGGCTCAGTTCCAGCAGTGTCGGAGCAATGTCAATGCTGCGCGTGGTCTCGTCGAACTCGAGCCCGGAGGGTACGAAAGCCGGTCCGTAGAACATCAGTGGCACGCCCGTGAGTTCGCCGTATATGTGTTGCCCGTGCCACATGAATCCATGCTCGTGGAAGCCTTCGCCATGATCGGCCGTGAACGCGATCAACGTCTTCTCCGCCAGGCCGAGCTGCCGCAGCTTCTCTACCAGCCGCGCCATCTCCGCGTCCATTCCGCGGAGCGAGCCGTCATACCAGCCCTTGTTGTAAGCCATGAACTCGTCCCGATCGACGCCGGAAGCCTTCAACTCATCCAGCATCGGCATGACGCGGTTCCTGTCCGAAGGATGCTTGATGAATTTCTTGACCGTCTCCACGTTCTTGTCGTGCGCGTCTCGCTTGGCCGGATCCGCCCAAAGTCCGTTGTAGGGCCGGCGCGGCTCGAACGGCGAGTGCGGGTCGAAGACGTGCAGGAATGCGAAGAACGGTCCGTCCTTTCGTGCTTCAAGCCAACCAGTTAAACGATCGACATAGGTGCGGGCGGTCTTGCTTCCGGATTCTTCGATGGAACTCCTCTCGTGCAGTTCTTCGAACCCTTGATGCAGGTTGGTGAACTTGCCGCTGAATGTGACCGATGAATAGCTGACTGTAGCGTAGCCGGCCTCTCGATACGCCTCGGCCAGAGTGACCGCCGCGGCGGGAAGGCGATCCCTCATGTCCGCCACCCGATGAGCCAGCGGATACATGCCGGTGAGAATCGTCGGGACGGAAACCTTCGTCCATGTTGCTTGCACCAGATTGTCACGGAAGATGGCCCCTTTGCTGCCGAGTCGCGCCAGGAACGGCGCGGTCTCTCGTTCGTATCCGTGGAAGTTGAGATGGTCTTTGCGCAACGTGTCGGCAACGACGAGAATGACGCCCTGCGGCGCGGGAGCCCCGGGCACGGCTTCCACCTGAGGGCGTTCGGTAGCGGCCGGTGAAGCAGCGACACGACCGCGAATGGCGGGTCCGCCCCAGAAACCCAGTGCTCCGGCGTTCTCTGCGCGCACGTCGAGGGCCAGCGTAACGCTTCGCCCGGCGTGTGCGGAAAGGTCAAGGGCCGCTTCCTCCCAGCGGTCCGGCGTGGTCACCGTCCGCTCCAGCAGCAGCTCCCCTTCGCCAGGGTCGGAACCCGCCGTCGCGACGCGCACCTCGAAGGTGACCGGAGCGTCCTCAACCGAGCCCACGTGCAGATCAAGCCACGGATCCGGGGGAAGGTCCAGACCGATCTGTATCGATTCAGGCGAACGCGATACCAGTGTCTCGCGGTAGATCTCGCCCAAGCCTTGCCAGCCGACTCCCGACGGAATCCGCGACAGATGCTCTCGCCGCGAAACAATCTTGACGGACTCGATTTCGAACTCCGCACCCGCCTCATCGGAGGGACGGATCAGTAGTTTGTGAACGCTCGACAGCCGGGTGTTGCGCGGCGGGGTCAACAGGTACGTCTCGATGTTCTCTCCGGCGATGAGCGGCGCGTTCAGATTCCAAGGCTCGCTGAGACCGCGGGCCCGCTCCAGGATTCGGTCGACATTCAAGTCTCCCGAGCCCTGCGACTCTGCGCTCAAGTTGGCCCCCTTGCTTGCCCGCATCCGAATCTCGACGGCGTGCAGCAGGTCTGGTGTATCAAGCCCTTCCTTTCGCTCGACATACACGATGGGAAAGTTCGTCGTGGTTCGGCCTTGCAGTCGGCCATCCTCGATTCGCAACGACGATACGCCGGCGCCCGCCTTCCATCCCAACGTTGCGGGCGACTCCTCCGGCGGTTTCTCCGGAGTCTCGCCGAACTCCCAGAGGCCCGCCGGCTCGGGCCGGGTCACCCGTGTCGGGACGTTCTTGACCATCTTCTGGTTGAAGTGGTCAACGAGCCGTATCGCGATCTGTTGATCCGAACCGCCGCCGCAACTGCTGAGAAGGAGAAAGAGACTGAACGAAGCAGCGCCAAGGGATCTCATAGATGGTCCAAGCTCCTGTCGGCAGGTATTCTAGCAGCGGTATCGCGGGGCCGCGCCCAAGGTTGCGGTCAGCACGGCCTCAGCCTGGCCTGCATATCTCACCACGTGACGAGGCGAAGTGCGTGAGAGGGCCGTCAGGACGAGGCGTGCGCCGCTTGGCGCGCGCAGGTGTACTTGATCGTACATCGAGCACGGCAAGCAAGCTCAACGAAGTCATGGCGGTCTTATCGCGTGCTTCGGACGTCAGGTGGTGAGAAATGCAGGTTAACTGCCTCTGCGAGTCGGGAATCCGGAGTCGGGATCCCAGACGATGTCGCATTCCGGCAGCGCCTTTTGTAATTTTCCGATGCCCGGCTGCGTGACGAACGTGTGGTAGAGGTTCAATCGCCGCAGGTTGCCAAGCCCCATGAGGTGCTGCAAGGAGTCATCGTTGACGTTAGAGCTGTTCAGCCGCAGATCGACAAGTTGCTCGGCCTGCGCAAGATGGGCCAGGCCGTCACGAGTTACGAGCGTGTAGTCGAGATTCAATGTCTCCAGTTGAGGCAGCGCCGCCAGGATTTTCAGTCCCTCGTCGCCGACTCGTGTGCGAGCCAGATCGAGGTGCTTGAGCCGCCCTAACCCGGCGAGATGCTTCAGTCCCTCGTCGGTAAAGCGGCCGTGCCGAAGATTGAGGGATTCCAGTCCGGTCAACTGCCCCAGCGACCGGAGTCCTTCGTCTCCCACATCCGAGCCCGCCAAGTCAAGGGTGACCAGGTTTTTTAGGGCAGCAAGGTGGCTGCCCCCCGCATCGGTCATGTCGGTGTATGCGAGCGAGATGCTTGTGAGCCCCGAGAGGGGCTTCAGGAAAGCCAAATGAGTATCGTCGAGCGGCAATCCTGCAAGCGAAAGCCGCTGCAGGTTCGTGAGCGGTGACAGGTTGCTCAGGCCTTCACCCCGCACACGGCTGTTATCAAGACACAGCGTCTGAAGCGAAGAGGTCCGCGCAATCGCAGCAAGCCCGGCGTCTCCCACGGCCGTGTCGGAGAGATTCAGTTCTTCAAGTTTCGCCCCACCAACAATGTGCTGCATGCCGAGATCACTGACTTCCGTACCGCTGAGATCGAGCTTCTCGAGGTGTTCAAGCTGCGCCAGGTTTCGCAGTTCACCATCCGTCACGTGGCTGCCCGCGAGAGAAATCTCGCTCAGCCTCGCTCCGGCAAAGACCGCCTTGCCGCCCATCGACCGCACCCACTCGGCCACCGCCCCCGGCGATCGTTCGGAGAGTAGCGTCGGTTCACTCAATCGCGCCGGAGCGGCACTGCGCAGGAAACGAATATGGCAATCCGGCAGCGCTCTCCGGAGTGAGCTGATCCCAGCCGCGGTGATGTCGGTGTATCGGATGTCGAGCGACCGGAGTTTCTTGAATGTGCGAAGCGTCCGCACCGAGTTGTTCGTGATCACGGTTCGGTAAACATTCAACTCTTCGAGATTATCCATCCCCGCGAGCTGCTCCAGTCCGAGGTCGCTGATGCCGGCGCCCAACAGACTCAGACGCCGCACCTCCTTCATACCGGACAGCGACGCGGCCCCGGCGTCCGTCACCTGCGTGCCCCCAAGGTCGATTTCCGTGAGTGCGCGCAAATGGGCGATCGACGCCAGTCCTTTGTCAGTGATTAGGGTGTCCCGCAAGTTGAGCGTGCGCAGTTCCGTCATGCCGGCCAGGTTGGCCATCGACTCGTCATCGAACTCCGTGTAGCTCACATCGAGGTGGCGCAGTCTCACCAACGGTGCGAGCGTATGTCCGACCACGCCGGTCCTGCTCACGTACAGTTCCCGCAGCGTGCCGTGCTCGGCCAGAAAACCAATGGCTTCATCCGTAATCGGGATGGGATAGCTGAAAACCGTCGCGCTGATGAGCAATGTTTCGAGGTTGGGAAGCTTCCGTAGAAAGACCCAGCCGTCGGTAAGGTCACGATCTTTGCCGTCCTCGTAGACCTTGACTGTCTTGACTTTCAACGAGAACGGGCGCCGCGTGCGCCCCGTCATGTAGAGGTGTTTGATATGCGGCAGCGTTCCGATCCGCTGAACGTCTTCCGCCGAGTAGTTCGTGTCGACGAGGTTGATCGCCTTCAACTGGAACTCGCTCGACGGCAAGTCGCGCAGTTCCCAGATCTGCCGCGAATGCCCGGCGAGAACTACGCTGCCGCCTTCGCGGATGACCCACTCCGCGATGGAACGATCAGCGGCGAGCGCCACACCGAACGCCGAGTTGAACAGCGTGGCAGTGAGGACGAATCTGCTCAATCTACCCAACTAGGCTCTCCCACGATGCAAGAAGCTGCGATACGCATCCGCAGGGTCCGAGCCCGGACGCCGCGCCATCACTTCGAACCGATCCTTTGCGCCGACAGCCGAGTAGAGAGCTCTGGTCCAGGCATAGGTCCGCTGCGAGAGGTGCATGTCGGCCGTACGGCCCATCGGATCTACGGGGTCGAGGATAACCAGATCGCGGTCGGCAACAGCGCCCGCCACATGGGGCAAGTCCATCCGTGTCAGTATGCCCGGCACGAAAATATTCGCGCCGTGCAGATAGCGGTCGGTCTGCGTCAGGCTTTTATAGCTGAGCAGCACGTGATCGGCCAGCAGACCGCGCACCCGCACGTCCAACGCGGCGGCATACAGCGACCAGAGCGCACCGCGTCCGCGAGCAATCAGCCGCACACCCGACTTCTCGACGTCATCGCGCGCCAGCACATAGTCGATGCTCCGTACGATGTCCCCCACCCGCATGCCGAGCAGGGACTCGTCCATGAACCACGCCATGTACGCCATCGCCGTCTCAACGTCGAACAGGTGGCTGAACTCGTTTGTGCGGCGGGTCCGCCGTGCGTGATTCGGTTGCGTCTCGCCGACCCCCCTCACATCCACCCCGACGACCATGTGGCCGTCTTGCGCCAGCTTTTCGAGCAGTCCGAACTCCATACCGTCCCGGCGCTTGCCATTGCCGTTCGCGAAGATGGTCGCCCTGTAGGGCGCTCGTGCGCCGTCGGGCAAGAAGACCCAGGCCGAAACATGGATGCCGGGCTCGGACAGAAACTCCTGCTTCTCGATTCGGTAGCCCTTACGCGGCGTGGTCATGAGGTGACGCACGCTCAACGGAAACGACGAGTTCACCTTGAAGCGCGTCAAATCACGAATCTTGTCTGTTACCTTTTTTTGCTGCGATTCCAGGTCGGACAAAACCGTCGGCAATTCGCGATCGGGAGGGAGGTTCGCCTGCTTCTCCAGGATGAGCGAGAAGATCGTATGACCCCGGCGCGCCGTTCGGATCGAGCCGCTCGGCGTGCAGTAAAGTTTCTCTGGCGCCTCGTGCTCGAAGTTCGGTTCTTGCTTCGGCCCCGGCTTGTTGTAGAACCAGCGGCTGAACCAGTTCGTCGTCGCCTGACGCAGTTTCATGGTCCAGGCATGGGGATCGCCGGCTTCCTCGGTCGCAAACTTGTCAGGGACACCGGCTGTAACATAATCTTTTTTAATCTGTTCTGCTGCTTTGTTAAAGCGTGGAGTGAAGTGTTCAATCAGCGCAAGCAGCGGACGTGGCGCGATCGCCGCATGCAGGTCCGGAAGGTCCGCGCCATGAATCGCCGCCGGGAAGAGGTTCTGCTCGACATCCGCCGGCCCCACGGCGCTCTCCGGCTTGAGTTGCAAAGGCCAGCGATGACCCGTCCCGCCTTGATTCACCACCGCGCAGCGGACCCTCTGATCCAGCGCGCTCACGAACAGCGTCAGCGTGCCGCCGCCCGAGTGACCGGCGCAGCCGATTCGTTCAGGGTCGACCTCCGGTCGCTCGAGCAGGTAATCGATCGCGCGCATGCAGTCCCAGATTCGGTACTGTGTCAGGTTTTCGCCGAGCAGCAGCAACAACTGTCCCGGCATCGAGTGCTCGTAGATCGCGTTGCCCACCTCGGTTTCGCCCGTTTGCGGATTCCAATAGTGCCGCCGCTCGCCCTGTCCGATCGGATCAAACGCCAGGACGACGAAGCCGGCCTTCACCAGACTCAGATACGCGTACTGGTAGTCCGGCTGCATGCGCGCCAGAGCATAGTGGCCGCAGGGCGAAATGATTCCTGGAAACGGCCCTTCGCCGCGGCTCGGGACATAAAGATTCCCCGTCACCCAGAAGTCCGGGCGGCTCTGGAACATCACGTTCTCGACGCGATAACCGTCTCGCTCGAAGCGATCGACCATCACGGGATCGAGCGGCGCGCGCTCAGGATAGCCGCCGATCATCTCCTCGAACTTCTCGCGGACGAATGCGTTGCGCGCTTCGAGCGCTTCTGGCGTTTGAATCTCCGCCCGCTCCCGGTCCCAATGGGCATCGAGTTGCTCAAGGCGTCGGCCCAGGTAGGAGAGCAACATGTCGGGATGCTCTTCCGAGTAGGAGACGTCGCCGGACAGGTCGGCCGCCGTTGCCGCGCGAGCGGCCCAAGTGGCTGCGGTAGATTGGAGCAGAAAGCTTCGGCGACTGATAATAGACATCAGCGGGGCATGACGGGGCCGACGGCCGAGCGTCTTTCAGTCCAATCATGAGCCCGTGAAACGAACCGAGTCAAGTGGCAAGGCATCGGGTGCTGACCCGCTCCGATAATTGTCGCCTTCGGAGCGGCTATGGCATCGACGACCTTCTCATCCGTTCCGGAGCCAAAAAAGACTGACTGTCGCCGGAAGCACCCAGCATGTGCCGGATTCCATCGTAGTGGCGGAGATGTCCGTTCTGCGGAGCTCTTGCTCCTTCGTTGGAGTTCTCGAGCGGCCTGTCCCGGAACGCCTGAGCAAAAGAGCCCCCCTGTTGAGGTCTTGATGAGCCCGTGGAGTCTTTGACGGCCACAGATCGGTAAATTGACCGAAACCAGAGCATTGGTCAGACCCTTTCCGGAAGCACCCGGCTTGCCGCCCCGGTGTGCCATCATCATTCTTTGACCAATAGGAGACCACCATGAGTTGGCAATTCGAACTACTCGCCGGACCCTACGGGGGTGTCACCGAAGGACCCGCGTGGGACGGCGACGCCCTCCTCTTCACCCACATCCCGGCCAGCATTATCCTGCGCTTCGACCCCGCCAGCGGCGAAGTTTCCGTCTACCGAGAAGGAACCAATTGCGCCAACGGACTCATGTTCGACGCCCAGGGACTCCTGTACGGCTGCGAGGGCGGCCTTGCACAAGACGCCCGCCGTGTCGTCCGCTATGAGGAAGACGGGGTTACCGTCTTAACCGACGGGTTTGAAGGGAAACGGTTCAACATCCCCAACGATCTCGCTTTTGACCTGCAGGGCCGTCTGTGGTTCACCGACCCCTATTACGAAGGTGCTGCGGGCCCTTGGAGCGAGGACCGCGGCAACAAGGAACTCGACCACGACTCCGTCTACCGCGTCGATCCGCAACCCGACGGCAGATGGACGACGACGCGCGTCACCTTCGATACAACTCGCCCCAACGGACTGCTCTTCTCTTTGGACTACACAGTCCTCTATGTCGCGCAAAGTGGGCGCCGCGAGGACGAGAAGCGCCAACTTCGCGCCTATCCCGTGCGGCCTGATGGCAGCCTCGGTGTAGCGGAGGTTCTTCACGACTTCGGAGAGAACCGTGGCATCGACGGCATGGTGCTCGACACCGAGGCCAACATCGTAGCCACCGCCGGCTGGGACCTCGGTGGTCCGGGGCCATCCATTTACGTCTTTGCTCCCGACGGCCAGGTCATTGAGAGTCACCCCGTCGCGGCGAAGCGCCCCACGAACTGCACTTTCGCCGGCCGGGATCTATCGACGCTCTACGTGACCAGCACCGAAGGACATCTCTTTCGAACGGAAACCGATCGCAAGGGACGGCTGCTCTATCCTTGACCGTGTCCGGTCAACGACCATCCCAATCCATGTCCGGACAGGCTCGCCGGCTTCGGGATCGTTCATCTCGACGTCGACTTTACTCAAGATCGGAGCATCAGCGTAAGAAGCGTATCGATGTACGTACCGAGCTTGCGGCGCTTCAGCCTTGAGGAAGTCCGCTCAGGCCTGTGTCATCATTCGAAGGGTCCGCGGGCGCCGCCTCACATGTCCTTCATGCGAGTCCGTCCGCAATCCGGCAGCGGCTGCCCGTCCGCTGACCGGTCATCTCCCAACTCATCCCGCATCCGCTCCAGCTCGTTCCGCAACTCCGTCACTCGTGCCTGCTGCCCCGGATCGTCGTATAAGTTATTCATCTCGAGCGGATCGCTCTCCAGATCAAACAGCTCAAATCCCTCCGGCTCCTGAAGGTAGTGCGTGAACTTCCAGCGATTCGTCCGCACGCCGCGAAGCTGGCCCACGCAGTGATACCCCGGATACTCGAAGTACTCATACATCCACGACTTCCGCCAATGCGGCGCAGCGCCTTCGAAGATCGGACGCCAACTCTCCCCATGGCCCTCCATCGCCAGAGGCCTCCGCACACCCGTGTAGTCGAGAATCGTGTGGCACACATCATTGTTCAGAACCATGTGTTCGTTATCCACCTGTCCCGGCCGGATACGCGCCGGATACCGCACCAGCATCGGCACGCGAATCGATGGCTCATACATCAGCCGCTTGTCGAACATCCCCAACTCGCCGAGGAAGAACCCGTTGTCCCCCGTATAGATCAGCAGTGTGTTTTCCGCTAGGCCCGACTCGTCGAGATAGTCCAGGACCCGCCCCACGTTATCGTCCACACCCAAGATCGTCCGGTAATAGTTCTTCAGGAAAATCTGGAAGTTCCGCCTCTTCTTCTCTTCCGGCGAAAGCCCCCGCGGAGCGCCCCGCTCAATGAAGTCCGGCATGTCGCCGATCTGCATGTCTGTGTTCAGGACAGCGAAAGGCCGGTCATCGAGAGGCGCGTTGAACGTCGGCGGCTCAGGAATCTCGATGTCGTCGTACACCGTCTCGTGCCGCTTGGCCGGAACCCAGGCCCGATGCGGCGCCTTGAACTGCATCTGCAAGCAAAAGGGGCGGTCCCGCGGACGCGTTTTCAACACTTCCAGACATTGGTCTCCGATCACGTCATCGACGTAACCGCGAAACTGCGCCGGACCGTTGTTCACAATCATTTGCGGATCGTGATACCGCCCCTGCCCCGGTAGAATCGCCCAGTGGTCGTACCCCTTGGGATTCGACTTCAGGTGCCACTTTCCGACCATCGCGGTGTGGTAACCGGTACGCTGCAAGAGCATCGGGAACGTCGCTACATTCGAGCGCAGCACGCTCGACGAGTTGAGGTTCAACCTGTCGGTGATGGTTCGCCCGCTGCGCCGGTAGTTGTAGATCATGTGCGAATCCGCCGGCGGGCCGCCGGCGTTTGTCGTCACGCCGTGCGCGTGGGAATACAGCCCGGTCAGAATCGTGCCCCGGCTTGGCGCGCAGAGCGAGTTCGTCACAAACCCCTCCGTGAAGCGCATGCCCCCCTCCGCCAAGCGGTCGATATTCGGCGTCTTGAGGATTTTGTTCCCGGCGCAACTCATCGCGTCCCAGCGTTGATCGTCGGTCATGATGAACAGGATGTTGGGGCGATCGTTACGGGCCTTTCCGATGTTGGGGAAACCGGCTGCGCCGGCTGCTGTCAGCGTCTTCAGCGCGTCTCGGCGGGTCATGGGCCAATTATAGGTACACGGCGCCACCGCCTGTGCTACCTTGCATCGTTCGCTTGTTGATCGGCCGTGCTGCTCGACCTCCAAGGCATCGAGAAACATTTCGGCGGGATCACCGCCCTCGAGAACGGCGACCTCCAGGTTGCGGCCGGCGAAATCCACGCCCTTGTCGGCGAAAACGGAGCGGGCAAATCCACCCTGATGAAAATAGTGGCCGGCATGCTCCGGCGCGATGGCGGGGTGATGCACTGGCAGGGCCGGCCCGTCGACTTTACCCAGCCCGCCGAAGCCCATCAAGCCGGTATCTCGATGGTTCACCAGGAATCCCTGCTGGCTCCACACCTCAGCGTCGCCGAGAATATCTTTCTCGGTTGCGAAGCCAGAAAGGGTCCTCTCCTCGACCACCCCCGCATGGAGGCTGAAGCACGCCTCCTCATCAACGAACACGGCTTCCCGCTCGACCCCTCCTCGAACGTCTACGAGCTCAGTCCCGCCCGAAAACAACTTGTCGAGATCTGCCGTGCCCTCCACAGCGCGTCCCGCCTGCTCATCTTCGACGAGCCCACCTCGTCCCTTTCCGACGCTGAAGCCGCCGAAGTCTTCCATATCGCCCAGGATCTCAAAGACCGCGGCATGGGCATCATCTACATCACGCACCGTCTCGCTGAACTGCGCGCCATCGCCGATCGCATCACGATCCTCCGCGATGGTCGAACCGTCCACAGCGGTCTCATCGCCGCTCTCTCGACGGAACAAATCGTTCATCACATGGTTGGCCGCGAAATCTCCACCATCTACGAACGCGAAAGGCTCACGGCGGGTGCCGAACGCCTTCACGTCGATCTTCCTGGAATCCGCATCACAGTCCACGCTGGAGAGATTGTTGGCATCGCCGGACTCATGGGCGCCGGCCGCACCGAACTCTGCCAAACGATCTTCGGCATCACTCCCGCTATCCACGGTTCCATCTTTGTTGACGGCAGTCGCGTATCGATCAACTCACCGCAAGATGCTGTCCGAGCCGGCATCGCGCTCATCACGGAAGACCGCCAGCGGACCGGCCTTACTCTGTCGATGCCCATCCGAGCCAACATTACCCTCGCTCACCTTGACGGTGTTACTCGTAACGGCTTCGTCAGCCGTGGTGACGAACAGGCTGTCGCCGAACGCTTCCGTGAGCGCCTGCGCATCCGCGCCGCCTCGGTCGAGCAACACGCCGGACGCCTCAGTGGCGGCAATCAGCAGAAAGTCGTGATCGCAAAATGGATCTTCCGCGACGCGAAGGTCCTGCTCTTCGACGAACCCACGCGCGGCATCGATGTCGCCGCCAAAGCCGAAGTCTTCGGATTGATGGACCAACTCGCCGGCGACGGTGCGGCTCTTCTCATGGTTAGTTCCGAGCTCCCCGAACTGCTCCAGATCGCTGACCGCATCCTTGTCATGCGCGACGGCGCTGTCGTCACCGAACTGCCTCGCTCGACCACGCAGCAGGAAATCATGCAACACGCGGCGGTGGGCGCATGAAGACCGGATCGGCCACGTGGCAACGGCTCCTGCCGTTCCTGAGCCTCGCTGCGCTTTTCATCTTCCTCTCGATCGCCTCTCCGAACTTTCTAACGCCCACGAACCTTGCCGCCGTCATTCGCCAAACCGCCACGATTAATGTCATGGCGCTCGGCATGACGCTCGTGATTGTTTCCGGCGGCATCGACCTCTCCGTCGGCGCCATTCTCGCCTTTGCGGGGACCATTGGCGCCATGGCCATGGCGAACGGCCTTCCTGTTTCCGGCGGAATCGCCGTCGGGCTTCTCTGCGGACTCTTTTGGGGGTTCTTCAACGGGGTCCTTACCACCTTGCTCAAGATTCCTCCCTTCATCGTGACCCTGGGCACCCTCGGCATCGTCCGCGGCGTCACACTCATCATCTCCGGCGGACTCCCCGTCGTCGGTCTCCCACGCAAGTTCGAATCTCTGGCCGAAGGCTCACTCGCAGGCATTCCATCCGTTCTATTCGTGCTCGGCGTCTGTGCCGTCCTTACGCACGTCATTCTGCACTCGACGAAGCTCGGCCGCTACACCTACGCCATTGGCAGCAACAAGGAGGCCGCTGTCTATGCCGGGATTTCCGTTGCCAAATATACGGTTGCGGTGTACGCTATCTCCGGCATGCTCACCGGACTTGCCGGTATGATCGAGGCCTCACGCCTGATGACCGGCCAACCCACAGCCGGACAGGGCTATGAACTCCAGGTCATCGCGGCCGTCGTCATCGGCGGCGGCAGCCTCACCGGCGGCGAAGGCAGCGTCATCGGCACCCTCATCGGAGCCTTTATCATGGGTCTGCTCTCGAATGGCAGCGACCTGCTTGGCGTCAACCCTTATCTGCAACAAGCCTTTATCGGAGCGATCATCATCCTGGCTGTCGCTGTCGACGAGGCCCGTAAACGACGCTTCCGCCAATAGCGCCGTGCACACAGCCCAAGGCGGAGCACGGCATCCTGGTTCCATCACTGGGTAGTGGCAAGAAAATGGATAGGTCTCAGAGTCATGGGGAACAGCATGACCCGCGCTTTCAGCCGACGCTGAAGGGCCGGGCGGGCCTCGAGCTCAAGCTGTTTTCCGAAAACCTGCCTGTGCCATCAGCAATCGCGCTCTGGCAAATGGCTCGCCTCTGAGCACCGGTCGCGGATCGAACTAGTCGGCTCGCTTGACGTGCCGGTAGAGGCTGACACCTTTCTCATCGAAAAACTCGAATGTTGCCGTCGTGCCGTTCCCAGAACCGGGCTTGACCGTGACCAGCAGGAATCCGCCGGTCGGTTTCACATTGTGATAGGTGTGCCGGATCTTCCCTTCAGGGTCGGTCGAGTTGGCGTCTCCCGGCCGGCTACCTGGAATTGAGTTGGCATCCACCAGAGCCCCACAGGAAAACTCCTCAAATCCTGTCGGATGTACGGCGTGATACTGCCAATGCCGGTCGCCGCACACGATATAGAAATGCTTGTCGAGGAAGTCGTTCTCGACCAGCCAGCGGAAGAATGCATCCCCTTCATGGCGAAAGCCGCGCAGATTCACGTGATTGTCACGCTTGCTGATGCTGTCCGGGCCCACCATCGGTGTTGCGCTGAACAGGATTTTGAACGTGGCGTCGCTTTCGAGCAATGTCCGCTTCAGCCAGGCCTTCTGTTCGGTGCCCCAGATCGTCTTGTCCGGACCGTCCGGCATATCGTTGGGGCTGCGGTAATCCCGGCCCTCGACGAACCACACCTGCAGCGACTTCGTCACGCGCAACGTGCGGTATGTCTTCGGGTCCGGGTCCTTCGGATCGACAACCGGCACCTGCTCGCGAAACATGTGGATGCCGGTCTCATGAGTCGGCAAGTGTCCGGAGCCGGAGATCCAGGGCCGCACGTTCTCGTCGGGATATGTCTCATCCGAAACGCGGCCTACTTCACGGAGCAGGAACGGATTTACCGAGTCGGAGTCGTTGAAGCGGTGATCATGATCGTCCTTGATCCAGTAGGTCGCCGTTTCACGAAATAGATCGAGGAATCGCGGCTGCGAAAATTGTTCCTGGTATTTCAGCCGGATCTGATGCGGCGTCTCGGCGCGGCCGATCGCCGGGGCGTCGTAGTAGACGTTGTCGCCGGTTGCGACGAAGAAGTCCGGCTTCTTCTTCAGCATCGCCGCCAAGGCAGGATAACCGAGATGCTTGTCTGTACCTTGATAGGGAGGCCAACGGTTCCGCTGACCGTAGTGGTGGAAGGCCGAATAGTTCATTCCGGTCACGACTGCGAACGAAATCTCGTCCTCTCCTGCGGCGCCGGAGTGTGTCGTGAAGGTCCCCGGTTTCGAGGTCCGCGTTCGCTCTCGATCAGGCCCGTAGTAGAGACGATAGTAGTGGCGCGTTCCCGGCTTGAGGCCGTTGACCTTCGTCTTGACGATGAAGTCGTGGTCCGGAACGGCTTCGATCCACTCGGTGAAGCGGCTGTCTCGGAACGCACTGTTTTCCGCGATCTCGAATCGGCCGAATCCCTGGATGCCGACGATCCCCGACCAGTGCCGATCGACCATGGGGTGTGTTGACGTCAGACGGGATTGCAGCAGCACACTCGTATCCGCCACCTCACCTGCAAGCACACCCTGGGCGAGTCCGATCGGGAACTCTTCCTGAGAGGAAACGGGCTTCACACAACTCCACGTACAAAGGGTCACAACCATACATGCGGACCAAACAGAAATCTTCTCTGGAACTTTCACTCGGTTCATCTCCCTGTCTCAGCGTCACGCCAAGCCACGGTAATACCATACACCCGGCGTGACCAAGACAACCATGTACAAGTGTCGGCGCAAAGTGAGAAGTTCCCTTGGTGAGCCAAGGAGAACGTTACCCTTCGGCTCGAGGTACTGAAGCCCTTCAGTCTTGTTTTGCCGCCCCGGCCGGCCTAGCATGACGACAGGGAGGCGGGAATCATACAGATCGACTTCCCGTCGGTGCGGCGCTCGCTGTGGTGACTGCCGCCCCCCCGCGCCGCGGGCATCCTGGCCCCCACGGAGAAAAAAGCGGAGAAAAAAATCGAGGAGGTGATATCACGCCCATACGTCTGCGACGAAGTTTGTTCTTCGTAGCGCCGGCAAGCCCGGCGAGACTGTCAAGGCCCTCCCCGGCCGACCCGGCTGCGGTCTGCCCGGCGCCCCCAGGCTGCCGCGCCCGAGGCGCGTTCGTCTTGTCGAAAAGAGCCGCACAGGATGCGCGGGCGCTGCGGGCGGACGAGCTTCGGCCCAGGCGCATCGAGGGCGCGTCTTGGTCGCAAATCCGGTGTCTGCAGAGCCGTTCGGTTCGCCGTGGGTGCGCAAGGGTCGCACCACCAAAAACCGCCGCCCGGACCGCCGCGCCCGCCGCCCAGTCACTGCTTGCCTGCCCAGAATTGCCCGGAATTGCCCGGAATTGCCCGGAATTGCTCGGCAAAAATATGCCCCTGAGCAAATGTCCGCGCACCGTCCGCCGTTCTCGGTCGGCCTCACGACGAGCGCCGTTGGCCGCAGCTCCCGTCGCCCTCCGGGCTCCTTCCGCTGCGGTTGACGCAAAATGAACCCATGCTGAGAAAGGGGAACGTTCTATATTGCGCAAACAGGGGAACGTTCTGTATTGCGTTGACAGACAACCATGTACAAGAGCGGTCGGCGCCCACATGCGACTGCCGGCTAGCGCCGGATAATGGGTGCCTGCTTGATATACTTCCATGTGGGATGACGCGCCTCGTTTCTTTCCCCTTCGCGCTTGTAGTTGTTCTTCTCTCAGCTCCGGTTTTCGCTCAAACCGCCGCGCAAGTCGAGTTTTTTGAAAAGAACATCCGGCCGTTGTTTGCGAACAACTGCCAGGCTTGCCACAACCCGCAAATGAAGACCGGTGGACTTGATCTCTCGACCGCTGAAGGCTTCATGCACGGGGGCGCGAGCGGACCTCTTGTCGACAAGTCGAACCCCGCCGAGAGCCGGCTTCTCAAGGTCACAAGTTACGACGAGCGGCTCAAGATGCCGCCGACGGGCAAGCTCAGCCAGGAAGCTCTCGATGCGCTCCGAACGTGGGTTGCGTTTGGCGCGCCATGGTCCGGCCCGCGGCAGGTGGCCGAGAAACGACCCGAGTCGGCTACTCGAGAGTTCACCGAGGAGGAAAAGAACTTCTGGGCTTTCCAGCCCATGAAAGAGCCGGACTTTCCCCGCGTCAGGAATGAAGCCTGGATCCAGTCGCCGATCGACCGTTTCATTCTCTCCAGACTGGAAGAAAAAGGACTCGAGCCCGCGCCGCCGGCTGACAAGGCAACGCTGCTGCGGCGTGCTTCGTATGACCTGACGGGTCTGCCACCCAGCGAGCAGGAAATCGCAGCCTTCCTTGAAGACGATTCCGAGGATGCGTTCGACAAAGTTGTCGATTCGCTGCTGGCGTCCAAACGCTACGGAGAGAAGTGGGGACGCCACTGGCTTGACGTGGCGCGGTATGCCGACTCGACCGGCAACGACGAGGATCATCGCTATCCATACGCTTGGCGCTATCGCGACTATGTCATTCAAGCCTTTAACGACGACATGCCGTACGACCAGTTCATCCGGGAGCAAATCGCCGGAGACCTGCTCCCGGCGGACCAGCCCGGTCAAGTGAATCGGCGCGGGACGATCGCAACGGGTTTGCTCGCCCTAGGGCCCAAAGCCATAGCGCAGCAGGACAAGAAGAAGATGCTTTACGACGTTTACGACGAACAGCTCGACGTCGTTTCCAAAGTCTTCCTGGGTCTGACCATCACTTGCGCCCGTTGCCATGATCACAAATTCGACCCGATCCTCACGAAGGACTACTATTCGCTGATCGGCATGTTCGCAAGCACGCGCAGCTTCAAGGACCCGACAACGCATGTGGCGAAGCTGTTATTCACACCGCTCGTGTCCGAGGAGGAGTACGCCGCCTACACGGCTCACCAGGACAAGATCGACGACAACAAGATCGCGATCACAAACGTGGTTGACGAGCAGCTCGAGGGATACAGCAACAGCCTGAGTCCGAAGCTGGCTGACTACATGCTTGCGGCGCGAAAGGCTGAGGACGCCGCGTCGGTGGACGACGTTGCGGAGGCAAGCGGTCTGGATGCGAAGATTCTTGGTCGCTGGGTCGAGTATCTCAAGCCGAAGTCAGTGCCGCAGCCGCACCTGACGGAGTGGCGGGAGGCGTCGGCTGAAGGTTTGGAGGAAATCGCGCAAGGCTACCAGCAGCGATACCAGGAACGGCTCGATGAGTGGCACGCACGCCTGGCGAAATGGCGCGAGACCGTCGCCCGGAGCCTGAAGGCGAAGAACATGCCGCCGCCGATGAAGCCCCAGTTCGTCCCCGGGGAAGATCGCTTCTTTCACGAGGTTTCGGTGGTCAAGGGAGGCCCTTTTGCCTTGGATGAAGAAGACCGCGAGAAGGTGTTCAGCCAGGAAGCTCGCGATAAGCTGGCCGAGTTGAAGGCGGAAGGGAAGATGCTGGAGGAGACGATGCCGCCGGAGCCCGACATGGCATGCGCCGTTCGGGAAGGTGAGGCGGTCGATCAGAAGGTCTTTGTCCGGGGCGACTATGGAGCGCCAGGTGAGGACGCTCCCAAAGTCTTTCCGGTGATCTTCGAAGGCCACGATCAGCAGCCCGTGGCCACAGGCAGCGGCCGGTTGGAGCTTGCGAATTGGCTGACGAAGCCGGACCATCCGCTCACAGCCCGGGTGATGGCGAACCGTATCTGGCACGGTCACTTCGGGTATGGGATCGTTCGCACCCCGAGTAACTTCGGCAAGATGGGCGAGCGCCCGACACATCCCGAGTTGCTTGACTACCTGGCGCTACGCTTCATTGAGAGCGGCTGGTCGATCAAGCAGATGCATCGCACGATCATGCTGTCGAGCACCTACCGGATGAGCAGTAATGTCAGCGACAGGCAGGACGCCGCCGACCCCCAGAATCGGCTGCTGTCGCACTTTCAAAGACGCCGGCTCGCGGTCGAAGAGATGCGCGACGGCCTGCTGGCGATTGATGGCTCGATTGATTTGTCGATGGGAGGCACACTCCAAACGGGTTTCGGGACGGACCGTGAAAACAGCAACGACCGCTTGAGTATGAATCCCGACGAGATCAATCGCCGGCTCGTCTACATCCCGCTTCGCCGGGCCAACCTCGCGCCGTTGCTCAACTTGTTTGATTTCGGCGACGCGACGACGCCTTTGGGCAAGCGCCCTGTGACGAACGTCGCTCCCCAGGCGCTCTTCTTGATGAACAGCGAGTTCGTCGCCGCGCGCGCCCGCAACTTGGCGAGCGAGTTGCTGAGCGATGATGCGAAGGATAATTCACGCCGGATGAAACGAGCATACTTGGCGACGCTGAACCGAGTTCCCGAACCGGATGAGATCGACACCGGACTAAGCTATGTCTCGCAGCTTAAACAGCGCTTCCCCGATACTACGACGGACATTGATGCCTGGATGAGCCTATGCCGCGTCCTTATGGCGTCGAACGATTTCATTTATGTAGACTAGGAGCAAATGGAACCGAAGCGGCCGAAGCTCCCGAGCAACCCGAGGGTCACCACCCGGCGCGCGATGCTTCGCGACGCTGCCTGCGGATTCGGCTGCCTCGGCTTGGCGGGTACTCTCGCTGACGCAGGCCTGTTGCGGGCAGCGTCCGATGGGATTGGCACACGTCCGCTGGCGCCCCGCGAACCACACTTCACGCCGAAGGCGAAGCAAGTCATTTTCCTGTTCATGCACGGCGGGCCGTCGAGCGTCGACACCTTCGACCCGAAGGAAAGGCTCTTCAGGGACGCCGGCAAGCCGCTCCCGATCAAGCGGCCGCTGGCTTTTGACGACAAGCCTCCCGGCCCGCTGATGAAGCCGTTTTGGGAGTTCCGCCAAGGCGGCGACAGCGGTATCCCCGTCAGCGATTTGTTCCCGCACATGCGGTCCGTGGTGGACGATCTGACGGTCATCCGATCGATGGTGGGCGAGGGTGTCGATCACGGCGCGGCGCTTCTGCAGACGTTCACGGGATCAAGCACCTTCACGCGGCCGAGTATGGGCTCATGGGCTGTTTACGGTCTGGGCACGGAGAACCAGGATCTTCCCGGATACATCACGATCAAGCCGGCGCTCTCGCACGGCGGAGCGAAGAACTGGTCGTCCGCGTTTCTGCCCGGTGCTTTCCAGGGAACCGCCATCGGTCACTCGGGTCTCAAGATCGAGGAGTTCAAGGACGAGCCGATTGAATATCTCGTCCACAAGGGTTTCTCCCAAGAGCAGCAGCGCTATGAGCTCGACATGCTGCAGAACATCAACCGGCGGCACGCGGAGTTGCGCAAGCATGACCCGGAACTGGAGGCGCGCATTCAGGCTTTCGAGCTGGCCTTCCGGATGCAGGTCAAGGCGCCGGAGGCCTTCGAGGTTGAACAGGAGTCCGACGCGACGAAGAGGCTCTACGGCTATGACCAAGAGGTCACCAAAGACTTCGCGTGGCAGTGCATGCTGGCGCGCCGTCTGGCTGAGCGCGGCGTGCGCTACATCCAATGCACGCACAGCTACAAGTGGGACCAGCACAGCGACCTCTTTCGCAAACACACCCAGAATGCCGCCGAAGTCGACAAACCCATCGCCGGACTGATCAAAGATCTCAAGTCACATGGCATGCTCGACGATACGCTTGTCATTTGGGCCGGCGAGTTCGGACGTACTCCCGTTTCGCAGGGAGGTGACGGACGCGACCACAACCCCTACGGCTACACTATCTGGATGGCCGGGGGCGGTCTCAAACCAGGGTTCGTGTATGGGGCGACGGATGAAATCGGCTACCATGCCGTCGAAGACCGCATGCACATCCACGACTTCCATGCGACGGTGCTGCACCTGCTCGGCTTCGACCACGAGCAGCTGACCTACCACTACAGTGGGCGCGACTTCCGTCTGACGGATGTGGCGGGCGTTGTGGCGAAGAAGATCATCGCTTAACAGCCCGTGGCGCAAGTCCTGTGGAAGTTGGGCGTGACGTGCCCACTTTTTTCCACCAGGCACAACTGGAAGATCTCAGTTGGCAAACTCCGCAGGCGTCCGGTAGGCAAGGGAGCTGCGGGACCGCTGATGATTGTGTCTGCTGCGCCAGGCCGCGGCGACGAGTCGGGCGTGACGCAGGTTGTGAAACCAGTTCGCATTGAGCATTCGTCACGGAAACGTCCGTTTAAGCCTTCGATGAACGAGTGCTGGATCAGCTTGCCCGGCTCGATGAAATCAAGCCGGATCCCTTTGCCGTCGCACCAAGCGCGGAAGCAGCACGATCGGAACTCCGGGCCGATGTCCATGCGGATCGTCTGCGGTCGTGTCGCTGACGAAGTCCTGTGACCATTGTTGATTGGCGCGTTCAAGTGCTGACGTGGCAGCACGAGCGCTTCGGAGGCTATGCCCGGGTCTCGACTGCAGCACAGGATGCCGCCGGGCAGCAGGACCGGCTGCGGGAGGCCGGCGCCATTCGCGTGTTCGTCGACGTGATCTCGGGCCGACGGTTCGAGCGTCCGGCCCTGGCGGAACTGATCGACCATGCCCGGCCCGGCGACCGCCTCTCGGTTACCCGTCTCGATCGCCTCGGCCGCGGGCGAACTGGTCTTCCACGTCTTCGGCGCCATTGCGCATTTCGAGCGGCGACTGATTTCCGAGCGCACCCGCGACGGCATTGCCGCCGCCAAAAGACGCGGTAAAAGACCCGGTCGCCCCCCGCTTCACCCGGACACCGTTTCAGCCGCCCAAAAACTGATTGAAGCCGGATTGACGCCCGGCGAGGCTGCCAAACAGCTCGGGATTGGCAGGGCAACGGCTTACAGGATTGCTAAAGCGCTGTACTGAACCCGCCTGTGCAGCCGTTTTTCTTCCTTAGAGTAATTTCAGGTACAAACCTTGCGATGACCCCAAGTGGACCAAAAGAAGTTGCCAAAGGCAAACGAAGGAGGAACAGCGCTACCGTCGGTGGTGCGGGGCTAATTGGGACCACAGGCGGGCAAATAGCGGAGGAAAAACCCTACGGGAGGGCATTCGCGCAACGAAGAGTATCTGCTCTCCACCCAGATAGCCGAATTGCCGAGACCAGAACAACATCGCGTAGGCGTCGAAGAACCCCGCAACCTTGACCTCGGAGAGCATTTTCCACCCGAAGTGGGTAAAGCAGAGGCAGCCCGCTTGGCTTATTGGGTCTCCGTGATACTCGGGCTCCATCAGGTGTTCGATCGCCCCGTCGTCTTTGACCCGAGCGCGGATCAGATTTTGTTCCTCGTCACGGTTGAAAGGGACCGTCCAGAGCATCGTGCCGCCGGGTTTCAGAATCCGATAGGCCTCCCGGAAGGCAGCGTTGAAGTCTGCGAAGTGCTCGAAGCAGTCCATGGAGATCACGTAATCGAAACTCTCGTCGGGAAAGGTCAGGTGAGTCAGATCCTCGTTCCGAAGACCGCGATGATCGGTCTTGCCAAATTCTGTGGCTTCTCCCAGATACTCGCTTCCGGTTACGTTCGGGAACTTCGAAGTAAGAAACGTGTAGAAGGGCGTTACCTGCTCGGAAATATAGATCGCGTCATCGGGATGGATCCCCAATTCCATGTCTAGAATGTGAGCGGTGGCCCTCATCCGGTTGTTCAGGCCCGTTACGGGGCAGATGAGCACTTCGCGCCAGTTAACGCGACTGCCGACCGCGTAAAGATAGCTTGCGGCGAAGTTGACGACCTTTCCCGCCGGGTATGAGTACCCCGGAACTAGGAAATCTTGCGGTGGGTTCGGCAGAAGTGCATTCTCCATTTGTTTGTACCGGGAAAACTCCCCACCCATCCGGGTTACGTGGGACCGGTATTCGGTGTGGCTCCGCAGTCTGAACACTCGCACGATAGATCTCTTCGATGAGGTTGAACTTCAGCCTACAGCAGAATGCCAGCGATTGACACCTAGCATTGGATGCGCATGTCCTGGATCCTCTCGATGGACTCCCGTGCCTTGTCGTGGCAAGCCAGGATCTTGCTGTTGCAGCTTGCGAACTTCCTCATAAAGGCCCCGCGCTTCTCTGAGCGTTTGGTGTATGCCTGCCATCGACTCGGCGGGTGTTCCAGCAATAGTTGAAGGTTGAGACGGCGGTGCCCCTCCGATTCCGTAGAATCGGGGGGCTGAAATCAAAAGGAGAACCGCCGTGAAACGGAAATACCACGTTGTCAACAACAGCTGCAAGGGGGCCGCGAGCGGCCGCGCTTGCGCCGCAAGAGCGGGGGCGAAGTCGCTGTGCCGGCGTGCGGATCAAGGGCTACTGATCCATTTCAGATTGTTACAGGGACAAAGGGTTGGGCACGGGATAGTCGAGGCGTTGAGGCGACTCGAAGAGATGCGCGCTCAGGCTATCTCCCACATACGAGAGAATCGATGAATTGCCACACTGCTTGCGATGAGGTCGGCCACATCCAGGGGGCGGGCCCCCGCCCGCCGACAGGCTGGAAGGATCTCAGCCGGCGGCAGCGCGGCGAGTCATCCGGTAGAGAACCCGCCCGCTATCCGGGATGGCCGCGCTCTCCTGGATAGCGAAAAGACCGCTGAACTGTTGCTCGAAGGTCTCCCGCGTGTAGTCCGGAAAAACATCCTTTCGTGAGGAGAGGAGTCGCTGCACCTGGGAGTCTTCCTTGGGGATGAATTCAATGATCAGCGTGTGACAGATGGCGCCGAAGAAATCGGCCAGCCAGGCCAGGGGCAGGTTGTTGGAGATGGCCAGGTGGTGGATGAGGGCCAGGGCCAGAACCGTCTGGGCCGGGCCGCGCTCCAGTAGTGATTGGCGCTCCCGGTTGTGCCAGCCGATGGCCGGGCTGGGGCTGGTCAGATCCACCAGCAGCGGGAGCAGCCCGGTCTCCTTGCGTCTGACCACTTCCCGGTAGTTGTTTTCGACAGCCGCCGGATCCATGTCAAAGGAGATAGTCACCCCTGCCTGCTGGCTGGCGATTCGGCTGAAAAGGCCCCGGTTGGCTCCCAGGTCCCAGACCATCCCTTCCAGGCTACGGCTCACAAACTGCCCCACCAAGCTTTTCTTTTCCTCCAGAGCCTGTTCGGTGTAGTTGGTGTCTGAGTAGTAGTCGCCCCACTCCGTCTTCTGGTCCCGCCAAGTGAGCCCCTTGACCAGGGCCTCCAGGTTCCCCAGCAGGCCCGCCATCCCACTCCGGCTCACTCGCGACCCTTTGGCCGCCCCGCCCTTGGCCGCGAAGTGCTGCTGGCCCCTGGAGTGGAGCTGGATGTGGGCCAGAACCGATGGCCGGACCAGAGCGCGGAAGGGGAGGAGCGTACGGGCCAGATCCAGCGGGACCCCGTCCAGGTGAATCCGCAGCAACTGGTTCAGGCGAACATCGCGGTAGGCCATCAGCAGAAGCGGTGCCAGGAAGTGCTGGCAGAATTGCCGGTAGGCGACCCAGGGCTGTCCTTCCCGGTATCTCTCGAAGGATAGGGTGTCGATCAGGACAGGTTTGCCCTTCAGGAACTGGATGTTGTAGGCGCTGGCATCCTTCAACGTCATGTCAAAGTGCAAAGCCCGGCTCTGAATCTTCAGGGTGGCCAGGGCGGCGTCCTTTAGCTGGCTGAAGCACCACTCATAGGGATAGGACAGAAAGGGAATCTGCTCGGGCCTCAGCACCCTGTAGGCCTGCTCCCCATCCGGAGGGGGCGGATCGCTCACCTCCTGGTGGGAGATGAGCAGCCGGCCGGCCAACTCCTGATAGAGGCCGGAACTCATCAGGTGATCGTAGTCCTCCCGGTAGCTGAGATTGACTTGCCGATGGATCTGTCGCGCGTGCACGAAGACGAAACCGCTGGGGTCCCTGAAAGAGGCGCCCAGCCGGGAGGTGCCGCTAACCTCCATCTCTTCTCACCCCCCTGCGACGGGGTCCTTTTTCCAGTACGCTCTGGCGACGGATCGAGATGAGAGAGACGAACTAGTCATCCCCGTCCCGCACTTCCGGACCAGTGAAGAAGGAACCCCTCACGAACAATTTGATTTTTTGCCAGTAGACCTTGATGGCCAGGGAGAGGGCAAAGAAGGCGGCCACCAGAGCCTGAACGATCAGGCTCCCGCTGCCGGGGTCCAGGTAGGCATGCGCCTCCCGGGGGAACAAGAGGAGAGCCGCTGCCAGCAGGAGCACCGTCCGGGAGATCCTGTTCAAATTCATTCTTCCTCCACACTCGCGCCCTGGGAGGGAAGTGGCGGAAATTCCCCGTCCCCGCGCTGTGCCATTATGACTCTTTCCCGTCTGACTCGCAAACGATGCCTGTAGTGCTCTTCGATGTGGAGATCGGATTCGTGATACAGCAGCCCGTCGAGCACGTGTGTGGCGTCCCGCACAGTGGCGCTAATGAGCTTGATGTGGAATGGGGCGTACTGGTCCGAGATGTGAGTGTAGAACGTCGCACCCGGCTTGTTGCCCGACAGAGGAACTGGTCGTTCCGTTGCCCCAGTACGTGGCGAACTCAAGGCGATGATTGAGGTGGCCTCGGTTAGTCGGTCAGGCTGGCGGCTTGGTTAAGGTGTTTTCCGGTTGTCACTCATGCCGCCAGAATCCCCTTGAATCGACGTCCAAGACTCCTCTGGCCCAGGCCGATGCTGCTTCCGAGCCCCCCGGGCCCGTAAGGGGGCCGCGAGAGCGGTCAGGCCCCCAGGCTTGCTCAACACACCGGCTCAGCACGGCGTTTCACAAGTTCGGTTTACGTATCTCGCTAGCGGCTCGTCTCAATTCGGGTCCACCATGGCCAGGTAGCTCTGCGGTTGCCCCTCGGAATCCGTGATATACGCATAGCCCAGGGCACTTTCGAAGTTGCAGCGCGCCAACAGGTAGCCCTGGAAGTCCGGGTTCATCTCCGACATGCGCAGAACCGTTTGGTCCTAGGCGGCTACCGGGAGCGCACTCCCGGCGTCACCTTTCCACTGCAGCGCGCACGAGCCATCTACCACGACAAGGGGTTGCAGACTTGACGAACCCATCGTCTGTGCCCTCGCGCGGAACATAAGCGCCGTTTACTTGGATGTTCTCGCCGGCTTCCCCCTCATCGCCGGTCACCGCCAGTGCAAGTAACGCCGATTCGAGAAACCGTGTCAGCGGCCCCATGCACGGCATACATCAGCCGTCCGGAGGTCTCGATGGAGGGACTTCGCCATGAGCATGGGCAATGCTACGGCCGCTTCGCCGGCGAGCCCACCCGGGAGCAACTCGCCAAGTACTTTCATCTCGATGAGACCGATCGACGGCGCATCTCCTGCCGTCACCGAAACCCCAACAAGCTCGGGTTCGCTGTCCAACTGGGCACGGTTCGTTTCCTGGGCACCTTCCTCGCCCGCTTTAATTGCCCCCGGAACGATGCGAAAACACAAGGTTTTCGTTCCATTGCTACTCGGACCCCTCGTTCATTGGACCCATCCGACGGTTGCCGCGTCTCTGATTGCCAACCAGGAAGTGGGCGGTTAGACAAGAGGATTCCTCCCTGCTGTCGTCATGAAGGCAGCATCTATGGTCGAAGATGCACCGACTTTAGAAGGGCCGACACTCTAAATGTTTCTGTCTGTGGCGATTGGGCCACCGTGTCGAAGACGACTGAGACGAAGTTGTTTCCTTCCCGGAACGTCTGGGCGGGCACTGGAACAGCCAGTTCCTGCCAGAATAGGTCGTTCCGAACAGGTACTTCGATCGTGGATCCGAGCTGCTCATCGTTGACCGACACTTCGAAGCTCTGTGGCCCTACCCATTCCGGAATATGGAGAGTCAATATCATCTCTATGCCTCTCCGCACATCTGGATCCGGCGTCATGAGAAAAGCAACTTGGTGGCCGCTGATCCAAGAGGACTCTTCTTCGGGCCGGTTAGGATTCAGACTAGCTCCGCGCATGAACTGGCCGGCTGATCCGTAGTTTACTGCGGGGTAGCTCGATGGTGCCGGTTCGTATACCAGGATGTCCTTGAGGACCCAGTTCTGACCGTCACGGATATTCCCCTTGACCTCATAAACATCGTGGGGAACCGGGTTGGTTCCCCAGAGCTGACTGGAGGAATAGGGGGTGAAGAGTCTCAGCCGGTCCTCGCCATCATCCAGGGAAAAGGCTGACCTTCCGTAATTCTCCTCATCAAGGCCGGCGAGCTCCAAGACCGTTGCTGCAACATCCTCCAGCGCGGTCGGAGCTTCACTCACCTGAAGGGGGCCTGCTTGATCCATCCTCTTTACAAGGAAGGCCGGTCGGGCTGAACCACTCATTCCCGCGTACAGACTCGCGTTAATAGACGGCTGCGACTGGTCGGACGGAGGGATGTTGATGCCATGATCACCTGTGATGACAATTGCCGTTTGATCGTAAATGTTCGCGCTCTTCAGTTTCTGAAGGAAATCAGCGATTCCAGTTAGGACACAGACAGTCTGTTGCCTGTAATTCTCCCTTTCGTGAGCTAGCTCACGAATGTAGTTACAGTTGGCATCCCAGTGCGGCGGGATATGAGTTCCAATGTAGTGGTACCACTTGTAGACAGGCCTATCGCTAGTGACTTCCATTTGGGTTGTCCATTCGCGGATGACGGGGTCGGGATAAGGGGATATTCCGTGTGCGTTCGTATCCGACAGAAACCAGTGGCCTTGATCGTAGATCTCCTCTTTCACGGCCATTGGAAAAAGCCGGAAAAGCGTCAAGTCTGCCACGATTAAAACCGAGTGCAGGGCGTTGCCAAACGCTTGCCGGGTATAGCCTCGCGCTTTCATATCGTTGAAAGACCGCGGATGGCAGGAGTCGGCTTCACCGATGCAGTAAAGTTGAGAATTTGGGACCAAGTCCATCCGGAATCCAGCTTCGTAGAGAGAGTTCTGGTACGCGTTTTCCTGGAGGTAGGGTATGACCCACCCGTAATCGTGCCCTCGCTCAAATTGGAATGGTTCGCCTGTGAGGAGCGTTGCAACTGCGGGAGCAGTTCCCTGGTAACGCCCCACATGGTTCGCAAACAGCGTGAAGCCTTCGAAATGGCTCGCCAGCCCGGAGTCCTCATTCAGGACTTCTTCTACGATATCCCCCTGGAGGCCATCGGGAAGTAAGTGGATTAGATTCGAGGCATCTGAAAACTGGAACACGGCTGAGTCAACTTCGTCCCTGTCCGTGTTCGGCGATACGCCATCAACTGGGGTGAGCAGCACTGGCGAGACGAGCATAAGAGAGGAAACGATTGGTAGCATCGGAATCCAGGTAGGAATCTGTCGGATACGGGCTAGTGCCCAACTGACCAAGGGAATCGCTAGCAGGAACCCAATCCACTCCGCATGGAACTGCCAGCCGTTGGCCCGAAAATCCACAGGGCTTCCATTGAAATCGCCGTAGTGGAAAAGATCATGGATCAGATTACCTTGAATGGCTAAGACGAACGCCATCGCCAAGAAAGCGATCGAAATCCGTTTGTGCCATACACGCCCGGTCCACGTGCTGAGTGAAAATGTGATCCCGGAGAGCATGATCGAGGAGACTGCGGAGATCCCGGCGAGCGCCCACAGCGAGATCGTGATGTCAGCCGAATTATGCGCAGCTACGAACAGTGGAGTTGCAAACAATACCCCGAACCATAGAGCGAGATGTCCAAGGTAGAGTGCCGCCGTACTCTGCGTTTCAGGTTGATCGACTTTGTTGTGCATAGGTCGTCGTCGACTGATAACCCGATCCAGTCGGCCGTCGGATATAGCGCACTTGCGCTAGGTCGTAGGCCGCATGGAGACGCATCCAGAAACCGAGCCCTCTTCGAGATGGCCTACTTTTGCTCCGCCCTTTTGACAAGTCGGAGCAGAACAAAACTTACTGTTCTCAGGATAACGGAAGCCAAAGTCAGACCGCCCCTGAAAAACGGCAAGCCGTCACCGTGTTCATTGTAAGTGCTGTCTGGCGGTGATTGCCCCATCGTAAGGTCGAAGCACTCCCCAAGGGCTTCACCGCCCACCCTTCCGGTATCTCGCCCAGTTCAGATTTCACCAGTCCGTCGGGAAAGAGATCCGCAATGTTGCTCAAGAAGTAGCTCTCCTACCTTGAGCACACTGATCCTTGGGCGGGTGCCGACACCGGAGGATTGCGGCGCAGGCGCAACCGCTCGATGCGCAGTTGACGGTCGGCCAGCCGCAGGCGGCCCTTTTGGCGGCCGTGCCAGCACACCTCGCCAAAGGCTTTGCCAGGCGTCTTTGTGAGAATCGTTTCAATCAGGGAGCGCTCGGCCTACTCGATGACTTCGTCCACTGCTAGGCGCGCTTCCGCGATCAGGTCCACCAATGGCAACAGCATTTGGCCGTTGGCCTGGCAAAGTTTTGGATGGTTTTTGCGGCCCCCTTGGAGCTGCTGTTGACAACGTAGTATTATCGCTGGCATTCTGCTGTAGGCTGAAGTCCAACCTTCATCGAAGAGATCTATCGTGCGAGTGTTCAGACTGCGGAGGCACACCGAATACCGGTCCCGCGTAACCCGGATGGGTGGGGAGTTTTCCCGGCTAGTCCGCATATCTCGCTTGCCAGGCATAGATGCTTGCTATTGAAACACCTTACTCGCGGCCCAGCTCGCTGACCTTTCTCCCCGCCTCCAGCTGCTTCAGCACCTCGATGATCTTCTCTTCGCTAAAACAACTCTTCTTCATCTCCTCGTAGTCCTTCCTGCCCGAGAACGTCCAATTCTACTTGGTCGGGTTTACCCGGGGGGTACTTCAGAACAACCAGGAGCTACTTCATCGGCCCCCGGGTCCGTAATGCCGCCCACGTGACTTTCACTTCGGGCTTCTAGATCCAGCCAGCGGCAATGGCGACGGCAAGCAGCAAAAGCATCACACCCACCAAGCGGCGCACCAGGGTCATGGTGACCTTCTTGACAAGCTTCGCGCCGAAGTAGGAGCCGACGAAGGCGGCGACGGTCGCAGTGAGCAGCAACCTCAGTCCTTCGCCAGTGAATAGCGACTCAGCTTGTTCGCTCCACGCGGCGGCGCTGTAGACGGCGAGGCGGGTGACGTCGACCGCGACGGCGCATAGTACTCCGGTCCCGATGAAAGCTTCCTTCGAGAGTCCAGTGTTCAGTAGGAACGCCGAGCGAAGAGCGCCTTGGTGGCCTGAGAGACCGCCGAAGAAGCCGGACGACAGGCCGCCCAGCGGCAGGATTTTCGGACTGAAACGGAGTCGGTCGAAACCCGGAAGGAGATCGAGCAGCGCAAACGCGGCAATGAGGATTCCCATGACAAGTCCGATCACGGTGACCTCGAATTCGCGCCCGCCGAGCGCGTAAGCCGCTATGACGCGGCGCTCGGACATGCTTGTCAGCAGCAGCGCACCCAAGTAGGCGGCTGGTATCGCAGGCAGACCGAACCGTAAGACCACCGGCCACGATGCATGGCGTCCTACGAGCCACACCTTGAAGACGTTGTTCAACAGGTGGACTATCGCTGTGACGCCAACAGCGACCTCCAGCGGAAAGAACAGCGCAAAGACGGGCATGAGTAGCGTGCCCAGTCCGAATCCGGAGTAGAGGGTGAGGGCGGCGACAAACAGAGCTGCGAGTGAGACAAAGACGAGTTCCATCGGTGACCTGCTAGAGCTTAACGCGAGCCCACTTCTTGCCGACCTGAATCGTTAGTTCGCTTAGGCCGACCGCGACCTCGAAGCTCATTGTACGGTGCTTCTCGCCATTGATGGACACCGCGCCTTCCTTGAGTTTGCGATTTGCCTCGGCACCGGAACTGCAGAGTCCGATCGTACGAAGAAGCTTGTCGATGCGGATCGCGGACTCCCCATGGATCTTTTCCGGCAAGTCGTGGATCGGCATCTCGTCGGGCGCTTGGCGTTCTTGCACGACTTTGCGAAACACGGCAGCTGCCTGCTCGGCATCTTCGGCGGAATGATAGTCGGAGACGATGTGCACGGCGAGATCGTGCTTGGCCCGCATCGGGTGCAGGGAGCTGCCTGCAATCTTCGCCTTGAGCGAGTCGATCTGCGGCATGCTCATGTCGGTCAGCAGCTCGTAGTAGCGAAACATCAGCTCGTCGCTGATCTGCATGACCTTGCGGTACATCACCTCGGGCGTTTCGGTGACGCCGATGTAGTTGCCCAGCGACTTCGACATCTTTTGAGTGCCATCCAGACCTTCGAGCAACGGCGTTGTGGCAATGATCTGCGGGGACTGCCCGTAGTCGCGTTGGATTTCGCGGCCGACGAGAAGATTGAATTTCTGATCTGTCCCGCCCAGCTCTACATCCGCCTCGATCGCCACGGAGTCGTAGGCCTGGACGAGCGGGTACAGAAGCTCGTGGATGCTGATGGGCCGTCCGGCTTGGTAGCGCTTGCTGAAGTCGTCGCGTTCGAGCATGCGGGCGACGGTGTAGCGCGAAGCCAATCGCATCAGGTCTTCGTACTGCAACGGCATGAGCCACTCGTTGTTGAAGCGCAGTTCTGTTTTTTCAGGATCGAGGATCTTGAACGCCTGCTGTTTGTATGTCTCGGCATTCGCTTCGACTTCCTCGCGTGTCAGGGGCGGCCGTGTGGCGCCGCGGCTAGAAGGGTCGCCGATCAGCGCTGTCGCTGCGCCGACCACGAAGATCACGGTGTGTCCGCATTCCTGAAAGTGCCGGAGCTTGCGAATGACGACTGTGTGGCCGAGATGGATATCAGGCGCTGTGGGGTCAAAACCGGCCTTTACTCGTAGCGGCCGTCCTTCTTTCTGAACGGCGATGAGGCGTTGCTCGAGTTCGTCTTGGGGGATGATCTCGACGAAGCCCTTGCGCAGGTATTCCAGTTGTTGGTCGATGGTCATGGATGGGGCGGAGGCGTTTGAACGGGTATGTTGAGTGGCTCTGCCTTAAGACCCGGCTTGTGGTGTCATATTGGCCCGACTCTGGAATCCCCCCGAACGCGTTGTTCCGTTACGGCCGCTATTCGGTCCTCATGACCCGGCGGCCTTTTGTACGGAACTTGCCGCTCAATACAATGTTAATCGCTTCGGTATAAAGTCGATGCTCCTCAGAAAGGATGCGCGCCGCGAGCAAAGCGAGAGTGTCATCGTCGTTTACCGGTACGACAGCTTGGGCGACAATGGGCCCCGAGTCCAAACCTGCGTCTACGAAATGAACTGTGCAGCCGGTGAACTTGACGCCGTGCTCCAGGGCTTGTTGCTGCCCGTCGAGTCCGGGAAACGAGGGCAGCAGCGCCGGATGGATGTTGAGGATGCGATTTGGAAACTGCTCGACGAAGTAGGCGCTGAGCAGGCGCATGAAACCCGCCAGGCAAACCAGGTCAACCTGACTCTCCTTGAGCAACGCGACCACGCGGCAGTCGAACTCTTCGCGCTTGAGGCCTTTGGACGGGATGCAAACTGCCTTGAGACCCATCCCACGAGCGATTTCGAGTCCCTGGGCGTCCGTCTTGTTGCTGATGACGATTGCAATCTCCGCCGGGATTTTCCTCGCTTGCACGTTCCTGGCGATTGCCAGAAAGTTCGACCCGCGCCCCGAAAGGAGGATGCCAAGCTTCTTCATTCGTAGACTACCCGCCGCCGCCCCTGCTCGACGACGCCGACCTCGTACACCCGTTCTTTCAAAGACGCCAGCAGCCGCACGGCTCGATCCTTGGCTTGTCGCGGCACAGCGACGATCATGCCCAAACCCATGTTAAAAGTCCGATAGGCCTCTTCTTCCGCGAGGCCGCCGATCTCACAAAGATGATCGAACACCCGCAGCTTCGGCCAGGCGCCGGTCCGCACCCGAGCCGCCAACCCGTCCGGCAACATGCGCGGGGTATTGTCGGTGATACCGCCACCGGTGATGTGGGCGGCTCCATGGAGTAACTGTTGATCCATCAATGCTCGCAAAGGTCTTAGATAACTCCGGTGGATCTTCAGCAACTCACGGCCCGCCGTGGTACGAAGCGCTTTGACTTGCTGATCGAGGCTGTATCCCGCCACCTCGATGAACAGCTTGCGTGCGAGCGAATAGCCGTTGGTATGGAGTCCCGTCGAGGGGAAGCCGAGCAGCATGTCGCCTTCACGTACATGCTGGGGACTGATCAGGTGCTTCTTCTCCGCCGCCCCGACTATGAACCCCGCCAAGTCGTACTCACCCTCGCCATACATGCCGGGCATCTCGGCGGTCTCACCGCCAATGAGTGCGCAGCCGTTTTCGCGGCAGGCTTTACTCAATCCCTTGACGACCTGAGCTGCGACGTCCGCTTTCAACTTCCCTGTAGCGAAGTAGTCCAGAAAGTAGAGCGGCCGCGCCCCCTGCACAGCGATGTCGTTCACGCAATGATTGACGAGGTCCTGGCCGACGGTGTCGTGCTTGTCCATGCCGAAGGCGACCATGAGCTTGGTGCCCACGCCATCCGCCGAACTCACCAGCACTGGGTGCTTGAAGCCGGTAGCTTTCAAGTCGTAGGCTGCTCCGAAGGCCCCGATACCCGCCAACAGGTTGGCATCGAAAGTTCGCCGAGCGTACTTTTTGATCTTGGCTGTAGCACGCTCCGCCTCGTCGATATCAACGCCGGCGTCGGCATACGTCAGTGAGCGCTTCCGGGTCATGGGAATCAGGTATTATCGCACCCCGGCCTTGAAGGACCTTCGCGGATAGGGCGTATCCCGCTTATACTCATCGGATGGGAGGGGGCGTGGCGGCCACGCACCGCCAACGAAGAGAGAAACGCATGAGCAATCCCATCCGCATCGGCATCATCGGCGCCGGCGACATCTTCCGCCGCCGTCATTTCCCCGGATTGGCAAAGATTGACGACGCCAAGGTCGTTGCCATCTCCAATCGCTCCGCAGAGAGCGCCGCCGCCATCGCGGACGAATTCGGCCTTGATCCGGACATCATGACCGACCCGCACTCAATGATGGCGAGGGATGATATAGACGCCGTTATGATCGGCACTTGGCCCTACAAGCACTGCCCGTTCGTGCTGGAATCACTCGATCGCGGCAAGCACACGTTCGTGCAAGCCCGCATGGCGATGAACCTTCGCGAGGCGAAAGCGATGTACGCGAAAGCAGAGGAGACGGGTCTGGCGACACAGATCTGTCCGTCCCCGTTCGGGCTCAGGGGACACAACGTCATTAAGCGGCTCATTGACAGCGGCTATCTCGGTGAGATCCGCAACGTCCACGCGCGGTTGCTCGGAGGTGATGTCGCTGATGTCGAGAGGCCTCTCCACTGGCGTCAGGTCGCGCGGTATTCGGGCCTGAACGCACTGGCCATGGGCATCGTCGTCGAGACCGTTCAACGCTGGTACGGCTATATGAAGACCGTTTCGGCACAAGCCCGGACGTTCACGCGGGAGCGGCCGCTTGCCACAGGGCAGGGAAGCGGGCCGGTGGAGCGGCCCGACACGGTCTACGTTACGGGCAAGATGGAAAGCGGCGCTACGGCTGCGTTTCTGTTCTCCGGCGTCGCTCGCTTTGGAGTCGAACCGCACATCGAGGCCTATGGCCGAAAAGGCACGTTGATCTACAACCTGAACAGCGATACGATCCTCGGGGCACAAGTGGGTGCGGATGGTCTCTCCGAGATTCCTGTTCCCGATGATGAAGCCAAGGAATGGACCGTCGAGCAGGACTTCATCCATCTCATCAAGACGGGCACGCCCGCCCGGACCACATTCGCTGAAGGTGTGAAATACATGGAGTTCACGGAAGCGGTTTTTCGGTCCGTGGAGCGCGGCTCGACCGTCAATCTACCTTTGGCCGATTGAGCAATGAATTGGGCAATAGGTCGCGAGTCAATTCGTCGGCGAACGAGAAGGGGTTGAGCCGGCGCGCTGCGATCCGTTGCGCGGCCTCGCTCAAACGCTCGGCGGGCAGGGCTTTCTCAACAACCGCATCCATCAAGCGCTCGCGCACCATCTCCACGAGACGCCGCTTCCAGTAATCTGCGGGTCGTTCAACGGGCAACGGCGCTGTTTTGAGCAAAGTTGCCAGTTCGTCAATGCCTGTCCCCACAGTGGCCACCGTGCGAACGATGGGCGGCTCTTTTTCCTGCGCATCGGTTTTGAGGGAAAGCGTCGCACGCAATTCGGATTCAAGAAGGTCCGCACCGGGAAGGTCCGCTTTGTTGATGACAAAAGCGTCGGCGATTTCCATGATGCCGGCTTTCATGATTTGTACATCGCTGCCGCTGGACGGAGTAAGGAGCAGCGCCACCGTCGACGCGAGCTGAACCACGTCGACCTCCGCCTGGCCAACGCCGACAGTCTCGATCAGAATGACCTCGAAGCCTGCGGCATCGAGCGCGACCAGCACGTCTGCCGCCGCGGGAGCGAGCCCCCCGAGCGAACCACGGGTGGCCATCGAACGGATGTAGACGCCGTCGTCCGCTTCATGGGATTGCATGCGAATGCGGTCACCGAGAATCGACCCTCCAGTGAACGGGCTCGTAGGGTCGATGGCCAGAATAGCGACTCGTTTGCTCTGTTTGCGAAAGCACGCAGCCAGTGCGTCTACGACCGTACTCTTGCCGGCACCCGGAGCGCCGGTTACACCGATGGTCCAAGACTTCCGCATGTGAGGAAACAGAGCCTCCAACAACGAGTTTGCCCTTGGACCGCGATTCTCGATTTCGCTCAAGGCCCGCGCGAGCAGGCGCACGTCACCGCCCGTGATCCTTTCAATCCAGAGGGGAACGTCCATCGCCGCAGGAAGTCTGCTAATGCGACGTGGTGGAGAGAACCAAGTCGTCGAGAGCGGCCTGGGCGCGATCCAACGCGCGGCCGGCCTCGGCGCGTGCACTTCGGGCACGCTTTTCCATGTTGCGGTAGTCGTGCAGGTCCGGAGTCGTTTGACTCGACGACGGGTCGCTGTCTGGAGCAATACCGAAACGGCGAAAGGCGTGTCCCAATGCCGCTTCGGCGTTCGCCTGATTGCGGTTGGAGCGCTGTTGTTGTTGTCGAGCGTGGCGTATGGCGGCGCGTGCTGCATGCAGCGCCTCGGCAAGGCGCGCCTCCAACTGCTCGTAGCGTTGCTCCACTCCTTGGGCTCGCGCCTCGGCCGTAGTCAGTTCCTCGCGCGCGAAGCGGGCATCGTCGGCTGCCTGTTCGGCTTGCCGCTCTGAAGTGGCGAGGCGATCCATGGCATGGGCGAGTTGCGATTGTGCGTCACGGAGATCCTCTTCCAATCGCACCATGCGGTCAAGGCCGTCACTCAGACGCCGGCTGGCTTCGATCGCTTCCCGGTCGGCGCTTTCGGCGCGCTCGCGCAACCGTTGCGCCCATTGCTCGGCTGAGGTGGCTTGATTGCGCGCCTGCATCGCCATACCGCCCGCGTCCCGAGCTTTCCCGGCAGCGGACTCGGCCTGCTGCTGCGCAAGGGCCGCCAATTCGCGTGCATGACGGGCTGATTCCTCCGCCTCCTGAACACGTTGCCCGGCGATGCGCAGTCGCTGCTCAGTTTCGTCCAACTGTCGGGACGACATGTGAACGACATACAAAGAGTATCCACTGACCGCCACAGCTACGAGAACCGAGAGTGTCGCCAGCCAGAAACTGATACCGGCTGACTGCGCAAGCGACCGCGCTCGTTGGCGGGCGCCGCGACGATCGGCTGTATTCTCGTTCGCGGACATACAGATTCACCTTCTCAAGAGGCTTCTTGAATACGGGCCGTCGCGATTGCCACAGGTCTTAGGCCGGCGGACGTCCTCCGGGGTATCCGGTTTCCGCGGGAGCTTCATATTCGGGCACCATGCCGTTCAGGAACCGCTCCAGTTGCGAGACCGGCAGCCGCAATCCAATGTAGAACTTACCAAACAAGGCGTACAGAGCGCTTGCCTCGTCAAAACGCATCTCGTAGATGAGCTTCTTGAAGACGAGCGGATCATTGGCGAAAAGATCGACGCCCCACTCCCAATCATCAAATCCGATGGAACCGGAAATGATCTGCTTGACCTTGCCGGCATAGCGGCGTCCAATGAGGCCGTGATCGCGCATCATGCGTCCGCGGTCGCCGATCGGTTTCCAATACCAGTTGTGGGCGTCGCCGCGTTTCTTGTCCATCGGATAGAAGCAAAGATACTTGTGAGGAGGAATGTTGGGCCAAAGCCGCGGCGCCATTGCCTGTCGCTGCTCCTCGAGCTTCTCGGCCTCAGCCTGTTGCCATTCGTCGCTGCCCGGTTCGACACCCTTTTTTTGTAACTCCTCGTAGAGTTGGACAGAGGAGGCGTAAAGGCCGAGTTCCACGACAGAGAGATAAGAGGTCGTCGCTTCCAGAAAGTCGCCGAGCCTAAGTTGGGAGAGGGCCAACTCCACTTCGTTCAAGCCTTCGAACGACCTGCGGAAGTGAACGATCATCAGGTCGCCCTTGTGGCCAAGTTGCGAGAACAGCGCCGTGCCTCCTTCGGGGTGTGATTCGAGAGGCGTGAGCACTGCTGCCGCCTCACCCGTGATCCACTGACGCTTTTCGGACGACAGGGAGCGCCAAGCGCTCCAGCGAATACGAAACATCTGATGAAGCACGCTCGACCCATCCAGGGTCAACGGCACGGCTGGGACCGGCGCGGGCATTTTGTGAGTGTGGGGCGGGGGAGGATCGCTGACGTTCGGGGCGCTCATTTTCTTTCGCGCCTGCTTTCTCATCACCTGACGCCCGAAGAATTCGATAAGACCGCCATGACTTCGTTGTGTTTGCTCACGGTGCTCAATGTACTGTCAAGCACACCTCCGCGCGCCAAGCGGCTCACACCTCGTACTGACGGCCCTCTCAAGCACTCCGCCTTGCCATGTGGTGAAAAAGGCAGGCTAAAGCTGAGTTGTGTGTAACTTAAATCACTCTATCAGACGGGGCGTCAGGGTCCGTTTATCGAGGCGGCGTTCCAAATCGTACGGGCAAAGAGCCAGGAACCGTCGGTCTGCCGATGAAGGATGTCGATGTAGTTTCCGGATTCGTTCGTAGACGCGGCGCCGTCCTTGGGAGTCAACGTGACGGTATAGGTGCCCCATACGATGGCGCGGTCACCGACGACCTCGAGTTCTTCGACAGTTCGGGTCTCATTGACGTCGAACTGATCAAAGACATCCTCAAGTGAGACGCGGCGGGCTTCTTTGCCGAGAAGGGGCTCGGAGCCCGGTTTGAGGACGACTGAGTCTTCGGTGCGAAGGGACATCAGTGTTTCGATGTCGGCGGTTCCAAACGCGCTGACCACGCGGTCTATGGCTTCGCGGATGAGAGTTTCGTCCGATGAGCAGTCCGGGTAGCTGGAGGGTACTGTGCTACACCCGGCAAGCACCACCAGGGTGAGGATTGGCAGGCAACGAACTGGCATAGATGGAATTCGGCTGGAGTGATCGAGGCTTTCTCGCTCCCGGTGACGTTGAGGTTCAGGTTGATGCATGGGTCTCAGTCAAGTGGTGTGGTCCGTATCGCCCGAGCCTCGACCTTGCCGGCCGCGTGGGCCGTCATCAGGACTTCGGCGCCGGGCGGAACGTCGACCAGGCCCGTCACCGGCACGGCGCCGTCAGCCAGACTCCGCACACCGCGAATGGGACGGCCATCCAACATTGTGAAGCGCACATCGGCAAGAGGCAGGGTACGGATTTCAGGGAGTCGGCATGAATGTAATCGTCCGGTGCTCGATGCGCTGACATCCACCGAGCCGCCGCCGCGTGGCTCACGCCTGCCCGGGTCATTGAGCCGCCGAACGCGTAATGCGATGCGCGGCTCCCGGCGGGCAGGATCGAATACCATTTCGAGAAAGTTCCAGTATCCCGGCGTTGTTTGTGGCTTCAAGTCGGGGCTTTCGTAGTCTTGTTGGAACAGAGCGATAAAGTCGATCTCGCGCCCGTCGTAGTCCTTCATGAGGCGGCCGAAACCATCTTTCACGCGGCGGCCGCCGGTCCGCCCGATGGGCCCGAACGAGCACTCATAGAGCCTCGCCGTACGGTTCTTGAGAATGGACCCGATGTGAACATCTCCATACATGGAAACAATGCCTTCCCGGGAGCTGAGCAGTTCGATGACGCGGTCTGAGCCGGCCTTGACCCACCCGGCGTAGTCAGCCGCCACGCGGTTGCGTTGCTCGGCTTCAGCAGAGGGCTGCCAGACAGTGTGAAGACCGTTGAGGCCCGTTACGCAAATCAACGGTGCGGTTTCGGTTCGGACCGTCTCTTGGAGCCAGGAGAACTGCTCTTCGCCAAGCAAGGAGCGAGTTGGATCTTTGCGGTCGTAGATGTGCCCGAGATCGGCCCAGCCTTCGGTGGCCCATATATGAGTGTCCTGCGAACTGCGCCACAGCCGCGCGTCCAAAATCAGCAGGGCAAAGTCGCCGTCAGGCATCTTCCAACGCCGCCAGCGCTTGGGGTTCGCAGTGCCGGAGGGGCTGTCGTCGCCGGTGATCAGATGTTGCACAATCTCGAAGTTGCGCTGCATGTATTCGGGGTCTTGACCGAGATCATGACGGGTCCGAACGGCGATCTGCTCCGGACCTTTCACATCGTCCATGCCGTGATCGTGATCGCCGGGGTTGAGCACATTCCAGTACCGCATCATCTGCAGGCGGGTCGTGGGGCCGGCCAAAGTGGTGGTGATGATCTTATAGGCGTCGTCGGTGCTGGTGGTATAGAGGACAAGCTCCAGGTACCAGATGTCGTCCTCCCAGACCATCACTTGAAAGCCGTAGTCGTCGAGGTGTTGGTAGGCATCCCGGAGGGGTTGGTCGTGAATCCAGTTCTCCTGAAACTTCTCGGTGCGATCCATGCCGGGTTTGCGGCCGCTGATGGCGTGGCAGCTTAGGCCGCAGAGGCGGTAGGGAGCTTTGAGTTGCGGGAGCCGGCCTACGTATTGGCGCGCACCGGATCGCTGGTCGATGGTAACGTCGGTCCCGTCTTTCCACACGGTGTAGTAAAGAGTCGTCTCAGCGGGATTGCGGGGCAGCACGCAGTCGACGACGGCGGTAGCGCGGCGGAAGCAGTTGGTGACGATGTCGGCGCGCCCGGCGACCTTTACATCGCCCCAGTCGGAGCCAGCGTTCTCGGCATCGGCGATTCGGATTTCGGCGCGGCGGCCTTCTTGACGAAAGATCGTGATGAAGTTGCAGCGCCAATGGCCGTCGACTTGGCGGAGCGAGTCGCCGAGTGGATAGCAGATCTGGAGCTCGTTGACGGGGGCGGTGATGGGCCGATTTTCGGCGGGTTCCAACCGGACTTCGTTGACCTCGAAATCCAAACCGCCGCGGGCGGCAAGGCCGAAATAGCCTTCGAGAAAGGCAGTTCGGTTGACGTTGGCGCAGCGGATGGTTGTCTCGCCGGCGCTGCGGATGAGCCGGGCGGTTGCAGTGGCCGGGCCGGAAGGCCCACCGGAGACTTCGAGTTCGATGCGGACGCGTTCGCCTACGTCAGGCTTGCCGGCTTGCCGAGCCGGGCTGAACCTTGACTGCTTCGTCCGAAGTATGGCCGAAGATGCCGAATGTGCCGTCGCTGCGCCAAGCCGCATACCAACAGGCGTTTTCCGGCTTGCCGGCTCCGTTCCAGCTTTCGTAGAGGGTGCGTCCGCCGAGGCAGATACCCATCAAGGAATATCCAGGCTCCGGATCGCTTTCCGGCTGTGACCGGACGGTCGCGTCCATAGCAATGCTGTAGTTGCCGGTGAGTCGCCAGTCGCGCCGCCAGATCATGCCATATGGAGGCCGCGTCTCGTACTCCGTTTCCATGAACCGATGGAAGGGGAAACCCGTAGCACGAGCCTTGCGGCCGCGGGTCTGCAGACTCCGGCGAAGCGCTCGGTCTTGAAGCTTCCAGTAGCCGGGATTCAGCGACTCCCAACCGTCGCCGTGATAGAACGAGTCGGGCCGGTCGAAGTCATCGACTATGGTTTCTCCTTGCTGCGCCGAAGCGGGACGAGCAAGCGCAGCGGCTGCCAACGAGGCCATGGAACCTCGAGTGAAGTCGCGGCGGCTCAGGTTGCTTTTCTCCTCAGGCGCCCGTTGGGTCTTGGATTTTTGCGCTACCGGCCTCATCCCTCATAGAATAGAGACCAAGCGAGGAATCTGCATGGCGGAACGCATGGTCAAGTGTGTGAAGTTCGGCAAGGAACTGCCGGGACTGAAGGAGACGCCGTTCGATGGCGAGTTGGGAGAGCGCATCTACCAAAACGTGTCTCTGGACGCCTGGCGGATGTGGGCGGAGCATCTGAAGATGATCATCAACGAATACCGTCTCAACCCCGCCACCCTGGAAGCCCAAGAGATCATCATCAAGCACATGGAAGACTTCTTCTTCGGGGAAGGGAGTCAGCTTCCGCCTGAGTACGTGCCACCCACGCAGCAGATGCATTAGGCCATTTCCGCTAGCGAATCCGGACCTTCTTCAAGCGGTTCCTAAGCCACACGACAGCATCCGTTACCGCGCCGATTACGAGTCCAAACAAAGCCCAGTTGACGACCGGTCCCAGAATGATCGCGAGTCGCACAAGTACGAGGGGATATTCGATTTCATCAAGAGCCTCCATCACTGCCAGCGAAAAAGGGAAGCTGACGATGGAACTCAGAAGAAAGATCGCCGCCTCCAGTCCGAGGGACTGCGCCGTGGTTTCCCCACGGACATAGAACAGGACTCCCCACAACAGCAACAGGAGGAGGCTGACCAGTGCGCCGGCCACCGATCCGTAAATGAAAAACTTCTTGGTCACCGTGACTCAAGTCTGACCTGTAACGAAAGAATCTCTCGACCGAACCGTCCTGATGCGTTCCACTTGCGGCACACGGCTTAGCCGTTCCGAGTCGTGCTGAGCACGGCATACCAGCCTCAACACCGAGCTTATTGTTGCGAGGTCCCGTACACGGCCTTCAGCTTTTCATGCATAGCGAGTTCGCGAGCGGCCTCTTCCGGTCTGCCCAGCTTGCGGTAGATCCGGAACAAAACATAGCGGATCGAGCGTTGATTCGGCTTTTGTCGGACGGCTTCCTGAAGCACCGGCAAGGCATCTTGAGGGCGGTCCAGGTTCTCGTAGGTCTTGGCCAGCACGAGCCGGTTCTCTATGCGTGAGGGTTCGAGATCCACGGCTCGCTGCGCGAGAGGCAAGGCCAGCTTTGGGTCCCGGCCGAGCAAAAGAAGGGCCAGTCTTTCGAAGGGCCAGCTATACGACTTGCCCTGCCGCTCGACCATTTTGATCGCCGCGCGATAAGCCTGCTCCGCCTCGTCACGACGGTCGAGCATCTCAAGGCAGACGGCTCGAAAATGATAACTCTTGACGTCTTCGGGGTTACGAGCCAGTGCCTGATCGAAATAGGAAAGGGCCGTGCTGAAGTCGTTGAGGTCCAGTTCGTGGTAGCGGCCCAGAAAGTGATACGGCTCACCGTTCTGAGGGTCGGCCTCGATCGCCTTCTCCATCTGCTCACGGAATAGCGTGTACTGGCGCAGCCCATAGTAGGCAATACCGAGAGCCTTGGAAAGTATCGCCGCCTTCATGCCCAGCCGCTCGGCCTTGCGCAGTTCGATGGCCGCATTCACAAAGTCGTTACGTTGCAGTTGAGCAATCCCCAGCCAAAAGTGCAGAATGGGCTCGTCTGATACGACGATCAGGCTTTGCGCTTTATTCGCCAACTCGTCCCAATTCCGTTCGCGGGCCAGGGATCGTAGCTCGGGGAACTCCTCAGCCCCGTCGTTCAAGTTCTGCCGGGCCGCCGCCGGGTCTTCCAAGATGACGCCCGGCCGGGCGAGGATGTAGTCGGGGGCTGAGTCCTCCCGACCTCTCTTTTCGACGTCACGAGCGGACTGGGAGAAGCCGTCTTGTAGACAGAAGAGAATAACCAGGGAGAGAGCTAACCCAAGTTTCATGGAGGGGATGCGGCCGGCTTTGTATCTGGTGGGCATCCGCTGATTCGTTTACCGTTTGCCTTCACCTATGACTCCGGATCTAGATCGTGGGTTTTCGGTCCTTTGCGCGCAGCTCCTGAGACACCTTTAGCGCCGCCTTGGCCTTCTCAGGCTGCTTCGTTTTTCGATAGAGCATGAAGAGTTGATAGTGAATCGATCCATCGGTATCCGTGAGAGCGCCCTTCTCCAGGTGATGCAGGGCTTGTTCGTCTTGGCCCACGGTTCGAAAGGCCTTGCCCAGTAGAACATGGGCGTCCGCAAGCTTGGGGTTGAGCTTGAGGCTCTTCTGCAAAGCGGAAATCGCCGCCTCGACCTGACCCATCTGCACCAGGGCGTCACCACGCATCAGGTGCGCTTCGGCGTGGAGCGGGTCCAAGATCGTCGCTTGCCCGAACACTTCGGCAGCTCGGGGAAACTCCATCTGTTTGTAGAAGGCGGTGCCGAGCAGGTAGTGCAACTCGGCGTTTTCCCCTTCGAGGTCAACCGCCTTCTCGAATTCCTGAAGAGCGTCGCCGAACCGTTCCTGCACCATGTAAGACTCTCCCAGCACTTGGTGCGCTCTTACGGAGCCGGGGTCCAGCTCGACCATCTTTTTCAGGTGGGAGAGAGCAGCCTCCCTGTAGCTGAGCGCCGTGAGGTAGATCGTTTCCGGATCTTCGCTTTTGTCGAGCCCGACCAGTGCGGCCATGTCTTCGTGCTTGCCCACCCTCGTAAGGCCTCTTGCCATCTCCCGTAATGTACTCGGTCGGAGTTCCGTGCTCGTGGCCAGGGGCAGGAGCATTTCCAAACCCTCTTCATAACGCTTGCGTCGTAGCAGATCCAAGCCCGTCTTTTCGTCACGTGAAGACCGGGTTGCAGGGTCTCTGACAGGCTTCAGGTATCGTGTCCATTCCTGCTCTACTCGATCCAGCCATGTCTTCGCATCTGAGGATGAGTCATCGACGCCGCTCAAGCGCGCCAGAAGATACGCGGAGCCGAAGCTGATGTCTGCACTCTTCAGAGCGACGGCGAGCTGCCGGCGGAGCTCACCGTCAGGCTCGAAGAGCCAGGGCTGCGGCACATGAAAAAATTCGGGACGGATCTCGACAGCCTCATCCAGCAGCCGAGCACTTTCTTGGTCATCGCCTTCCTGCAGAGCGAGCTGGGCGAGATAGAAACGCCCTTCATAACTGTAAGGGTCCACTTCGAGTTCCGCTTCGAGCGCCGAGCGGGCCGCCTGCCAAGCTTTTTGTGAAAGCTGTAGCTTGGCGTACTCGACTCGTGCCCCGGGAAGGTTGATGCCCTCTTCGAAGGCATCCTCATAGGCGCTGAGCGCAAACGTAAGCCACCGCGGTTCCGGGGCGTAGTGCCGCGCGGTAAGAAGGAAAGGGTAGCCGTTGTCCTCTCGACCGTTCAGACCATCGATAGCGAGTTGGCTCATCTTCATATAAACGGTGCCCAAGCCGTAGTGAGCCTCGACGTCAGACGGGTTCCCTTGAATCAAAGCGCGGTATTCCTTGACGGCGGCTTGGTATCTGTGAAGCCCGACAAGCGTCGCCAGATAGAACTGACGTGCTTCCGGCTGCCTCGGCTGGGATTGCAAGGCCGTTTCGAGCAGAGGCAGGGCCTCCTCATAGCGGTTCTGCTTGAACCGCTTCTCCCCCATGACGAAGTTCGGGAGAAACAGATCCTTATTGAGATCGAGCGCCTTCAGGAATGCTTGTTCCGCGCAGTCCCCCTTGTTCTGCAAATGACAGGCCAAGCCGAGGTTGCTGTGGAGCTCCGCCATTTTGGGAGCGTAAGGGATGAGTTGACGGTAGAGCCACTCGGCGGCGGGGTAGTCCTTGCTCTGCATCGCTCTACCCGCCTGCGAAGCAAGCTCTTGCGGCGATTGAGCAAGCGAGATGACGCATGCGAAGATCAGGAATGTCGGTACGCGAGTAAGCACCCGGATCATTCTCGCTAAACCTGATCTGTCATCTGCTGAAAAAGTGGTCTCACCCAGCTGTGCAACAACGTCGATCATTTGCTCCGAAGCGATCGCCGGTACGTCTCCATTATGCCAATTCCATGCATGAGTTCCCCGGGCGGACGTACAGAGAAGACCCATGACCGGCAGGGTGCAAGCTAGAATGATCCTTGGAGCGTCCGGTGCGTCGGTTTGAAAGTTGCCGCGGTCCATTCCCGGAAACGAAAGGGCGCGCCGTATTTTTTGGCGAAGTCAAGAGTTCAGGGTTGCCGGCAGGCCCTTGTGGTGTGGCGTGTCCCGGTTGAGAGAACTCCATGAACGATATGCGGAGCTCACCTCCTGCCCGAGCGGCCAGGGTCATCGCAAGCTTGGCCGTCTGTTTTCTTTTGATCCCATGCGTTGCCGATGCCGAGACGCTGCGGTGCATCTTTGTTGACACAGACGGCGCCCGGCTCAAGGACGTCGAAATCCGACTGACCCGGCTGGATGCTCGCGGCAAGAACGCCGGCGACCCCATATACCTCGATTCCGACGAGGTGGGTGTGATCGTGATCCGCAATCTGGACCCCGGCTCATATCGATTCGAAGCTCAGCTCAAGACCTTCATCTCAATGGAGAGAACCCTTCAGCTACAGGGTGAGACCGACATGAAGCAGGTTCTGCTGAGAAAGAAGGAGTTTGATCAACTGAACAAGGAGGCGAAACGCGCTTTGGAGAGCGGAGACTATCAGACTGCCGTCGATCGTCTGATGGTTCTGGTCACGGCGCATTCCGATAAGGCCGTTCTGCGAGCGAATCTGGCGCGCGCGTACGCGGGACGGCTGGACCAGAAAAAGGCTCTGGCCGAAGCCGATGCGGCCGCCGCCATGGACGCCGGGCAGTTCTCGACCTTGCGGCAAGAGCTTCAGAAGCGCATGCTGCCTGATCTGGGGCAGGAAGCCATGTACGATATGGACTTCGCAACCGCTTCGGCTCACTTCGAGGCGCTGCGGGATATCGACCCCGAGGGTCCACTCGCCTACCGGGGATTGGCGCTCTCCTATGGCCATCTGGGCCGCTTCAAAGAGGCGTTGGAGGCCGTGAATTGCGCCATCGAGCTGGACCCGAGCGACGCCCAACTAGCGGTGATCAAGAACACGTTGGAAAACAACGCGGCTGCCGCGGGCAATTAAGCCTGAAGGCCGAGAGAGCGGGGTCACAAGTTGGCTTGCACGCTCCTGGTGGCCGGTTCACTGCCGTAGGGAATGCAGAGCACCTCGTATTCCCGGCGGGAGCTCGAGTTGATCTATCGTGGCGGCCAGGTCTACCTTATTCGCGGTTCCTCAGAAGCTTCCTGGCGGCTTGTGAGCCGGGGCTGAACTCCAACACCTTCAGGAGTTGCTTTCGCGCGTCCGCCTCGTTTCCCAGCCGCCTGTGGGCGATAGCCGAGTTGATGCGCGCCGCCTCCAGTCCGGCATTACGCGCGAGGGCGTCTTCCCAGAGCTTTGACGCCTCTTGGTAGCGGCCCAGAAGGGCCAGTTTGCCACCCAGGTTGACGGTTGCGGTAAGAAGGCTCGGATCCAAAGACGCCGCGTCTCTGTAGAGTTCCATAGCCTTTGCTTGGTCCCCTCGGCGGTCGTAGAGGAACGCCAGTTGCAATGCAACTTGCGGGTCCTTGCGCGCCCGGACTTTCTCCAAAAGCTGGAAAGCACGGATAGCATAGGATCGGTCCTGTTCCCGGAGGGCCAGCCGGGCATAGGCCAATCCCAATTCCCGATTGGCTCCCGACCCGGTCCAGAAGGGGACAAGTTCTCGCCGCGCCTCTGCCGGCCGGCGTTTCCGATGGGGCGTGCGGGGTATCGAATGATCGGTGAAAGCGCTATGGCCGCCATCACGAGCCCGCGTGTTCGGCATGTGGCACGACGTGCAATCGTTGTCTCGGCGCTCGGCCAGCCTGGCATGGCCGGCGTTGAGCTTCGATGCATGGCAAGCGAGGCACTTCGCCCGGAAGTGCTCGGCCCTCTCGGCATCTGAAGGAACTGAGTGAGGGTCGTGGCAGGTGCCGCACCATAAGCTGTTGCCCGACACCTGCTTGCAGCGGCTCTGCCAGAGTCTCTCGAAGTGACCGATGACCTTGATGCCGTCTTCTTCCGGGGGCGACCACACGAAAGCAACGGTGTGGTCGCTCAACACGTCACCGGGCTGAAAGCCCGACAACGATCGTCCCAAGCGGGCAACGTTGATCTCACCCGTCAGATGGCATCGTGCACATACGCTGTCGCGCTGAACCGGTTCGAGTCGAGCCGGGTTGACGATCTCGTTCGAACCGGCCGCCGCTCCAGCGCTCATCCGGTTGACGTGAGCGGTGCCAGGTCCGTGGCATCTCTCGCAGCCGATGGCGCCTTCGAGAAAAGGTGTCCCGCGATACTTGTTCTGGGTGCCCTCGACGTGTTGAACCCGGCTAGCGTGGCATTCCAGGCACTCTCGGTCGACAGGCCGCGATATGTCCAGGCTCTTGTCCTGCTCATAGCCCGGTGCAACGTCCCACTTCCGGCGGCGGGAGTAGTAGGAGACGGGTGACTGGAACCAGTAACCCTCCATCGAGAAGATGTAACCCCGCGCGGCGGCGCCCGACCCGATGTAGTATTCGAGGCGCCGGCTGCCGCGAAACGCCTCCTGATCCGTGGCCGGGCGCGTGCTCTCGAAGGCCAGGTGCTGTCCCTTGCCGTCTCGATAAATCCGGTACAGAATGCCCGAGTATGCGTGTTGGAAGGAGGTTGTCTGAAACCGTGCGGGAAAGAAGTCAGCACCAACTTGACCGCTGCTTCGGCCCATTGGCGTCTTGAAGTAGGTTTCGTAGAGCTGTGGGTGACAGTCCTGGCAAGCCTCGCTCCCGGCATATGCATCTGAACGGTCCTGTGCCTGCAAGCCGGTGATCACCACAAGGCAGGCTGCCAACCCCCGACAACAAAGGGTCAAACATCTCACGACTACTCCCGTACATGTACTTGGCCGCCTGGGCCGCTGCTCAGTATCGTCGAACGTTCGAGATGCGGATCTCCCCGATCTGACCAAAGAAGTTTCCAAAGCCAAGGAAGTTGAACCGCCCGCCGTACTTGGCATAGCCTCCAAGCCGAGTGAAGACGCTGAACTGGGACTTGTGCTTGCGATCGTTGACCAGCTTACGGTTGTCAGGGTTCCTCATACGCCAGATCAGCTTGCCGTCCACGAAAAGCTGATGTAGATCCTCCTCGTAGTTGTACTGCCAGGCCACATGGTGCCACTCGGTGTCGCTGATCCCGACTTCCGGCCGATCGGCCACGATGCCCTCGGGACGCTTCCATGGATCGAGATCCTTCCAAATATAGTCTGCACTCTGGAACTGGACTCCCGGGGCCATGCTCCCATCGGGTGAATTGATGCTCGAGAGATACAACTCCCACACGCCACGCTTGGTGTTGTCATAGGTGCCGCAGATATGGCCGTACTCGAACTTCCTTTTCTTCTTGTCGCTACCGAAGGCCTCATAAGCTCCGCCACGGCGAACCCACGCCTCTACGGTCCACTCCTTGTTGCATGTCTTCAGGTCAAGACGAGGGTCCGCTTCAAAGCGATCTCTGGCCCGCGGGTAGACGCACCAGTCCTTGCCGATATTTGCGTAGCCGTGTTCGCCGTGCCCGGTCTCTTGCGGAAATCGTCCCTCTCGGCCGGGCCGGCTATAACGACGGTCGCCGCCCATGTTCGTATACGTGAGGGTCAGTGCCTTGTCGCGGCTGATGCGTTCCTCGAATAACCGGCCGCTGGGCCCTTGCCAGTCGTAGAGCACCACCGTATTCTGGTCGGCGCCAATGGTTCGAAGCTTTTCGGGGAGCACTCTGAGCAACAGCTCCGCACGATCGCTCAAGCCGTTGGCGTCGGTCACTCGTGCAGAAAGCGGTGACCGGCCTGCTTTGACAGGAGCCCCGGTCACCAGCCCGGTCCGCGGTTCGAGCTTGACGCCGGGCGGCAGGGTTCCCGAGGCGATCTCCCAACGAAGCGGGTGGGTCATATGCTTCGTTTCCAACGGAGCGAAATACATGCTCGATTCGAAGGCGGGCGGCAGGGACTCGGTGAGCAACCGGCCGCGGTCGACCGTGATCGTGAAAGTGTGCGAGTCAGTCTGCCCGGCCTCGTCCCGGGCGCGGAGGGTCACCTTGCGGTCGGCCACCGTTTCCTCGGGAACGCCACGAAGGGCGCCGGCTTTTCCATCCAGCGACAACCCCTCGGGCAGGTCTCCGTTTATGATCTTCCAGGTGACGTTGCCGTTGGATGCATCCGTATCCAGTTGAACCTGGTAAGGGATCTTCAGTCCCGCGTCAGGCAGCTTTTGGCGGATAATGGCCAGTTTGGCCGCCACCGGGTAGCGCATGATATTCGATATGCGAAGCTCATCAATCTCGCCTTCCAGGTTGCCGAGCGCCGGACTGAAGTGCGTCGGGGGGTCGTCGGAATGAGGAATGCCGCCTACCATGAAAGGAATGCCGCTGGTCGGGGCGTCGTTGATGATGCCGAGTCTGTGAGGCTCGTCAGGCGGCGGAAGCGACACCTTTCTGACCATCTTGCCATCAACATAGAGGAAACCGGTCTGATCCCGGAAGCGGAACTGCCAGACCACGTGATGCCAGTCCCTGTCACGGATGTGCGCCCGCTCCCTGTCGATCCAGCCGTAATGCGTCCACGGGAAAAAGCCGCCGGCATCGTTCCGAGGGTCTCTGCCCCGGTGATACCCCAGGAATCTGGCCCCAGGCAGGATTCCGTCCTTTAGTGTGACCTTGCCTTCAGGGGTCGACCAACGGGTAGTGTGGAGAGAGAAACTCCAGCCGTGCCGGTACCCGTGAGGCAGGCTGAATCCTTCATCGTCCGTTCCACAAAGGTTGGCGTAGGTATAGCCTTCAATGGGCTCTCTCCCGGTGAACGCCTTCCAGTGATCCTTGCCGCCGGGACCCGTGTATCGCACCCACATTTCGACGGTCCATTCTTGAGGGCAGGTGCGCAACTGAAGTTTGTCATTGTTCACGGGACCGATCCGGATGCCGGCGTCTCGCCGGTCGAAGCGGGCCGTGGCTCCGAAACCGGGCCGACTGCCCCATAGCGCCGTTTCCCTGGCGCGCAACGTCAGCTCGGGATCGCCGCAGGCGTCAAGGGTCTCGTTTCCCCGGCCCTCGTCGAAATGGTAGAGCACGACCGTATGCTCGTCCGGCGTGAAAGGTCTGGTCCAGTCCGATTCCGCGACGCCTTGGGCCGCAGCCGCCGCAAAGGCAATGGCGAAACCGAGAGGGGTAATGAAAGAATGCAGCCGTTGGTCCATCCCGCTTCCTGTGGTGTTCATGGTTGGACCGCCGTCAAGACCATGGCGGCTTCCTTCAGACCCTCAACCGCAAGGAAGTGGCCATCATGATTTGAGCGCGCCAAGGGGAAGTGAAATACCTCGAGATCACGATGCCCCTCCATCAAACGGGCAGGTAGAGTGTCCTGCTCCTGTGTGCTGCACAACCCGATCCCACGCAGCTTCACCTGCAACTTTTCTGTTGTCCTTGGACAAAAAAGGGGCGCGGTCTTCACCGCCGCCCCCTTTTGACGTATTGCCGGCGATGCCGGCCCGAGGCGGTATTTCCCACCCCGGGCCGGCTTACGCTAGAAGTTGAACTTCAACGCGAACTGAATCTGGCGGGGCTGATTGCCTTGCCCCCCTATAAGGCCGAAGCCGCCGCTGGTGGAATTCGTATTCGGGTTGCCGAACCGCACTCGGTTGAACAGATTGAAGAACTCCGTCCGGAACTCGACATTCATCGTCTCACCGATATACGTGCGCTTGATGATCGAAAAGTCTTCGTTGAAGAACGCGAAGTTCCGCAAGTTCGGCTCACGCGGAGCACCCGTTCCGAAAGTGAAGGGAGCCGGCTGCACCCACCCCGCCGGATTCAGGTACCGGTCCCCTCGCCCCGGGTCGAAGCTGCCCGCGCTCACGTTCGACCTGCCTTCCACACCGGCGACACGGTGCGGCCGATTGCCGCCTCCGAACAGCGGAATCGGCGGTCCCCCGCCGATTCCAAGAGGCTGACCGGTGGCGTAACGGACGATGGCGCTGGCTTGCCAGCCTTTAAGGAACCCGGCGGCCGCCCCCGAGGCGTTCTTGCCGAAAGGCAACTCGTAGACGAAACTCGAAACGAGGCTATGCGTCTGGTCCTTGGGCGCGATAGCCTTCTCGATGCCTCGATTGGCGGTGTCCCGCGCGCCTCCGTTAAACGCCGCGAACGCCGCGAGACTGCTATTCGAGATGTTCTTGCTCAAGGTATAGCTGGTCAAGAATGACAGGCCGTCCGAGAAGCGTTTCTGCAGCTTCAACTGGAAAGAGTGGTAGCTCGACGCACCGATGGGCTGCCAGGGATTGTTGATGCCGGTGTACTGCGGGAACGGCCGCAACGCCTGGCCCACAGATGCCGCGCCCCCGAGCGCCGCCCCGAAGCCGTCCCACGGCGCTTTGATGCCGGCGGCAATGGCATCCGGCGAATCAAACGGCTGATTGAGCAAGGGCCCGAGGCTCAGGAAGCTGACGGGCACCTGGTTGAGGTTCTCCAGGTTTGCGGAAAGCCGCTGTCCCTTGTTGCCGACGTAGGCCAGATCCAGATGCATCTGGTAGGGAAGCTGGCGCTGAATATTCAACGTCCAGGTCTGCTGGTAGGCCTGCTTACCCCCATCCCCATTGTAGAAATCAACCGTTTGCGCGATGCCCAAATCGGGACCGCGCGGCGGAGTCGTGAATTGCGGAAAACCGTCTTTCAGGAGGCTGGCCGGCGTGATCCCGTTGTCGGTGCTCTGGATGTCCTGGAATCCCAGAAAACCGTTGTCGAAATTTTTATTGAACTGCACCGACCCTGTGGTCGACGCATTCGAGATGCTGTAGATGATCCCGTAGCCCAGGCGAACGACGGTCTTGTCGTCCAGTTGATAGGCAATGCTGCCTCGAGGGCCGAATGCCCCCTTGTCCGGGCCGGGGACGATGGCGTCGTTGCCGAAGACATGCGCCCCCGGCAGCCCGCCGGCGCCCGGGTTGGACAAGTTGAGATCGATGGCGGAGGCCCGGTCGGGATCCTTGCCTCGCCAGGGAAACGCGATGTCGTGACGGACCCCGAGGCTCAGTGTCCACCTGGGGCCCATCTGAATGGTGTCGGTGAAGAAGAACCCCAGGTAGGGGATTCTCAGCGTTCTTTCCTCCGCCCCGATCAGCCGCCGAAGCGAATTGACCTGACCCAGCAGGAAGCTGGCGAAGGAGTCGCCTTGGCTGGCAAAGTTGTCGGCGTTGGGCTGGGACGTGAAGAGCCGGTTGAAAGTCAACGTGCCCGCCACGCCTCCTCCGTTGATGACTTGGAAGTCCCGGAACGACTGCGCCCAGTATTCGCCGCCGAACTTGATCTGATGCTTGCCTCGGATGATCGTCATGGTGTCCGAATAGTTATACGTGTGGTCCCAACGGGCATCACCTTGCGCCCCGGCATTCCCGAAATTCGTGTAGTCGGAAATACGGAAACTGGTCGTACCGGCGTACGACGAAGGCAAGCCCGGTACGGGGATGATTGTGGCGCCGTCCCGCTTATCGAACCCACGGCCGAATCCAAAGGTGCCCGAGAAACCGAACGCGAAATGGTTCAGCAGAGTCGGACTGATAACGCTGTCCCAGTTCGCCCGAATGCCGTGAAACGAACCTCCGCCAGGGAAACCGGTGTCCAGCGGCTGATCCGGGCCCAAGCCGCCGATCGCCGCCCCGCCCGGATCAAGGTCCCACCAGTGCGTAAAGGAGAACTTGTTGCTGGCGTTGATCTGCTCGTCCACCCGGTACACAAAATAGTCTTCGTTGGTCGGAGCCTCCCCGCGGTTGAGGAAGTTGTTGAAGAGCGCGTCGGTATCCGGGGGCGGTATGAGCCCGATCACATCCAGCGCCAAGGGATCATGGCGGCTCGACGGGATCATGTTGTTCGGAAACGCATCACGAACGAATCCCCCCATTCCGTCGGAGCGCGTGGTGGCAGGATCGTAGACCATGATGCCCTGTTCCGGAATGAGCCGGGAGAAGTCGCCGGAGCGGAAGGCGGTGGGCGGCAGCCTAAACAGCGAGGTCGGACGCGAGCCGCGGCGCCGAAAACCCGTGTAGTTGAAGAAGAAGAACGTACGGTTCTTGATCGCCGGTCCGCCAATGCTGGCGCCGAACTCGTTCTGCCGCGTCGGCGCCCGCGATCCGGCGAAGAACCCGCTGGCGTCCAGTTTCTCGTTGCGCAGGAACTCGAAAGCGTTCCCGTGGAATGCGTTCGTGCCCGACTTGATCTTGTAGTTCGTGACTCCGAAGCCGCGGCCCAGTTCCGCCGGGTACAGCGTGCTCGAAACCTTGAACTCTTCGACCGACTCGAACGGCGGCGCGAAGGTGGTGAACCGGCCTGGCACCTCCGCGTTTGCGTAGGCGATGCCGTCCACCATGGCCACCTGCGCCAGGTCGGGACTGCCGTTATAGGACTTCGAGAAGGTGTCCCCTACAACGCCGGGCGTCAAGAAAATGAAGTTCTCGGCCTGCCGGCGGCCATTTTGCACCTGCAGCGGGAGGTCCATGACGACGCGCTCTTCCACGTTCGTGCTGACCTCGGAGGTCTCCACCACCGTGATGGGCGCAATCGTCTCGGAAACCGTGATCTGTTGCACCAGCTCACCGACTTCCATGGTGATGTTCAATGTCGATGTGGTGGCTGTGAGGACCTGAAGGTCTTCCGCCACATAGGTCTTGAAGCCGTCCGTCGTCGCTTCGAGGCGGTACGGGCCCACCGGAATGTTCACCATGACGTAGTTTCCGGCGCCGCTGCTCTCGGCGCTGGCTGTAAAGTCCGTTTCGAGGTTTGTGATCTCGATGGCGACACCGGGCACGACGGCGCCGGCCGCATCGGTCACGACCCCTCGCACGCCGCCGGCGGTGACTTGCGCCGAAGCGCTCGCCGTCATGAATAAGACAAGGCTCAGCGCAACAAAAGCCTGAACCACCCGCGTGAAATTAGTTCTAGAGTCTTTCAAGGAAACCCCCTTCTTGAGACTGCTATTTGTAACTAACACAACAGTCTACCCGCAGTCAATCCCTCAACCAGATTTTTGTCCCAGGTCGCGGACGAATCCACTTCAGGTAGATCATCGTGTTCGTACTCATACAGTCAGAATCCTTGAGGCGGCAGCCTTGCCCTGCAGCTTGCCATCCGCTCAATACCACTTCCGCTCGCGGATCTCGACCCCCTGACCATCGAGTCCCGCCGCGAAGACCTTCAAGTCAGAGCCTCGATAGTGATAGGGATAAACCACCTTCGGCTTGAAGGCCTTTACCGCGTCAGCGGCCTCTTCCGGAGGCATCGTATAGGGAAGATTCATGCATACGAAAGCGACATCGATGTTTTTCAGGTTCCGCATCTCGGCAACGCCCTCGGTATCCCCGGAAAAGTAGAATCGTTTCCCGCCGACGGTAAGGACGTACCCATTGCCGCGCCCTTTGTCGTGAAAGAGCTTGCCCGGCGCCGGGCCCCGCTGCACGTTGTACATCGGGATCGCCTCAATCTCGACTCCGTGCAGTTCGGTCGTCTCGCCGTTCGCCAGCACCTTGGCCTCCGTCACGGTCTTGGCCACCGCTGCCGGAGCCACGATCTGGGTGTCCGCCTTGCGAATAGCAGCGATCGCCTTCGGGTCCATGTGGTCACCGTGAATGTCGGTAATCAGAATCACGTCCGCCTTCGGCAGCGACGAGTAATCCCCACGGCTCCAAGGATCCACATACCAAGCCCTGCCCTCGATCTCGAGCAACACCGTGCCGTGCAGCACCGGCGTGATCTTCACGTTGCCGGCCGAGGTCGAGACCATGTCAGCGCCCGACGCGACCATCAACGATCCGATCACAAGAAGAAACAGCAAAGTCCGCATTCGAACCACCTCCGAGAGCCAGTCTAGCACCCCCGATCTACTGAGCTGCATTCTCGTTCCGGACGAGCTGCAACGCTTCCGCCGCCACCCGATCGGGCGTCACGCGTGTCATGCAGCGATGGTCAATCGGACATGTCTTCAGCAGACACGGACTACAATCCACCGGCTCTCGCACTACCCGCGAGAATGAATGCGCCGGTCCGGTAGCTGCTTCATCCGTCGGCCCGAAGATCACGACCGTGGGCACTCCCAACGCCGCCGCCACGTGCATCCCACCCGAGTCGTTCGTCAGGAACACATCGCAGCAGGCCGTCAGGTCAATGAACCGACGCAGCGTCGTCTGATTCACCAGATTGTATGCCGGCAGGTCGACTCGCTCGGCGATCGAACGCCCGCTCTCCGCGTCCGCGCCGGATCCGAAGATCACCACCTTCGCGCCCATCTCGCGAGCCAGCCGGGAAGCCGCCTCGGCGAACCGCTCCGGCGGCCACTGCTTCGCGACGCTGTTGGCCGCCCCCGGGCTCACCCCGATCCAGCGCGTTCCGTTCTCGCCCTGTGCCGACCAGAACTCCCGTCCCGCAGCGGCGGCCTCTTCGGCGCAAGCCAGCCGAATCTCCCGGTATTCAGGCATGTCCGCCAGTAATCCGGCGCGGCGCAGCATCTCCAGGTAGTAGTAGCGCTGGTGCGGCGGGATCTCGCCAGCGAGCGGTTGCCGAACCGCGTTTGTCAGCAGCAGGCTGCGGCCGTCTCGCGCATAGCCGATCCGCTCCCTCACGCCGGCCAGCCAGGGCACGAGCGCCGAATCAAAAGAGTTCGGCAGCAGAATGACACGGTCGAACCTCTCCGCGCGCAACGTACGAGCCAACCTCCACCTTCCCAGTGCCCATCGATGCCGCCCCGTGAGCTCATAGGGAATCGTCCGGTCGCACACCCCCTCGCGGCCGTAAAGATCCTCCGCCCAAGGCCGTGCCAGCAGGACGATTTCCCAAGCGGCATGCGCTCGCCGGATTTCCCGTAGCGCAGGCAGCGACATCACGGCGTCGCCCAACCAGTTCGTGGCTCGAACAAGCAGCTTCATGCGGTGCCCGTCCAACAGTCACGGCTCCCGTGAGGACGCTACCGCGGGAGGCCCCCATGTCGCGTTCGGGCGCATTTGCGAACTCGGCAGCGCCGACAAGATGAACTCCAACAAGCCGGGCTCCATCTCTTGCTCAACGCGAAGCCGGAACAAGCGCAACGGCCCGAAAGACGCGCACGCCCGCGCATTGTCGCGCTTTTCAGGTACTTCCAAGGCCGACTGCAGGTTCGCGAAGTCCTTCTCCGTCGTCAACAATACGCCGGCGCCCGCCCGTCGCGCCACCTCCGCGATCTTGTCGATGTCGCGCGCCGAGTACCGATGGTGATCTGGAAACGCCAAACGCTCCACCGGGCGAATCCCCACTGATTCCAGAGTGCGCCAAAACGAATCCGGGCTCCCCAGTCCGCAGAACCCGACGCATCTCTCGCCCTCCAAACGGTCAGGCGGTATCTCTGCCGCCGCCAACGCGTCAACCATCGCCGCCGCACGCGTCTGAGCATGAAAGATCGGCGCCTCCGGGTTTGCACGCCGCAACACCTCTTCGATGCCGTTGTATCGGACTCCGGGCTGCGTCTTCGTCAACAAGATCGCTCGGGCTCGCGAAGCACCCGAAATCGGCTCGCGCAAGCGCCCGAGGGGCAACATCCGCCCGCCGCCGAAGGGCCGACTTGCATCAACCACGAGCAAATCGAAATCCCGCTTCAAGGTGAAATGCTGGTAGCCGTCATCCATCACGATTACGTCTATCGGAAACCGGGCTTCCAACTCCGTGCCGACTTGAAACCGATCCGCACCCACTCCCATCGGAACTGCTAACGCCAAATCCCGAAACCTTCGCCACAACAGATAGGCCTCATCTCCAATGTGTTCGGCTTTAGCTTCAGACTCCGGCCCCACGATGATCAGAGGCTCCCGCGAGTCCCGCCGGTATCCCCGCGTCAACACCGCCGGACGATAACCACGCTCGCAAAGGCGTTCCACGACCCAGGAGACCACGGGCGTCTTGCCCTCGCCGCCCGCTGAGAGATTCCCCACGCAAAGAGTAAAACTTTTCAAGCGCCCCGCCGAGCTGTTGCCTGCTGAGAAAGAGGCGGCCCGCCGTCGGGCCACATCGCCCCACACCATTGCGGGCCCGCCCAGCAATGCCCTGCGCGCCCAACTCGGCAAGGCGACCGAAACCGCCTCGCCGTACAGCCGCATCCCCGCATCGATGGCGCGCGCCGTCGCGCCGCGCTGCGCCTCGGCCACCCGGCGTCCGCGTTCGCCGATGGCCAGCGCCCCGTCACGGTCTCTCAACAGATCAAGCAAAGCCGATCCCAGCTCTTCCTCCCCTCCAATCCGGACCATGCCCCGCTCGGCCAGCAAAGCCTTCGCAATCTCGGCGAAGTTCTGCATCGTTGGTCCGACCACGATGGGCTGCCCCGACAACGCCGGCTCCAAGACGTTGTGCCCGCCCCATCCGTTGAGCGAGCCACCGACAAACACTACATCCGCCAACGAATACAGCGACGACAACTCCCCGAGTGAATCCAACAGCAGGACTGCCGGCAACTCCACTTCTGCTGACGCCGGGTTCAACGCCGAACGACGCACCACCGGCAGGCCCGATGCGGCCAATGCCGCCGCCGCCTCTTCGAACCGGCGCGGATGCCTCGGTGCTACGATCAGCAGCGCTTTTTGGTAGCGCTCAGCGACCTGCCGAAACGCCTCGACCACGGGCCGTTCCTCTTCCTCTCGGGTGCTGCCCGCAATGATCAGCGGACCGGGTTGACCCTGAACAAGGAACCGGCGCACGGCATCAGGAACCACGGAGTCAGAGACCTGGAAGTCATACTTCAAGTTGCCTCCAACCTCGACCCGCGCGGCATCCGCCCCGATGGCAATCATTCGCTTGCGGTCCTTTTCCGACTGCGCCAGTACCAGATCCACATGCCGCAACACATTCCGAAACAGAAACCGGAAGCGCCGATAGCTTGGCAAGGCCCGGTCGGAAATCCGACCGTTGATGATCATTAATGCCGCGCCCGCCTGCTTGACCTGCCGATAGAGATTCGGCCAAATCTCCGTCTCGACGATCATCACCAATCGTGGACGAATGGTATCCAGCACGCGGCGGACTGCGAACGGCAGATCTAACGGCGCATAGAACACGCCTGCCGTCAAGTCCGACAGCTTCTCCCGTACGAGAGCCTGTCCTGTAACCGTGCCGGTCGAAACAAAAACGGGTAAAGTGGGATGCAGTTGCTTCAGCCTCCGAACCAACCTCTCGCAAGAGGCTACTTCTCCGACCGACACGGCATGTAACCAGATTGAGTCGGAGGCAGTCTGATGAAATGAGAGAGGAAGACAGCCGAGCCGCTGTGCTAGGCTGCTCCAGGGACGACCGCGCGCCAACCCGCGGATCAGATCGTAGGGAACGGCAACAATCGCCGCCAAAGCCGCCAGCAGATTGTACGCCAAATATGTCAACCGCAACCCATTCCATTATGCCAAGAAGCCGCTTCTCCAGCTTCGCCGGTCTTGTTCTGGCCCTCGTTATCAGCTGCTCGGCTATTGCCGCAGACAATACCTTCAAGCTGAAGCCGGCTAACAAATACCCGGCCCGTCAGAAGCAAGGCAAAGTCACCGTCGCCGTGAAGCCTTTTCACACCGACAAAGAGACCAAGGGCGTTTTCGGGAAGGCCAAGCCGTTGAAGCACGGTTTCTTGCCGGTTCTCGTTGTGATCAACAACAACAGCGATGATGCGCTCGGTCTCGAGGACCTCAAGGTCCGCTTCATCACATCCGATCGGGACGGCATAGAACCCACTTCCGCCGAGGACCTCGCCTACTATCAGCCCAACACCCGCCCCAAGGAGCGCCCACGCTACATCCCCAGCATCCCCGGCATGAACCGTCCCAAAGTCAAGAAAGGTCCGCTTGCCAGACCAGAGATTTCCAGCCGGGCATTCCTGGCACCCGTCGTCCCGCCGCGCAGCTCCGTCGGCGGCTTCTTCTACTACCAAACGGGCACGGAATCGAATCCCATTCCCGGTGCCGCCATTTACATCTCCGGCATCCGAAACCTCAACACAGGACGTGATCTCTTCTACTTCGAGATATCTCTCGACAAATACCGGTGAAGGCTTGCACAAGATTGACGCTACCCCTCCGCTAAGGTCGGGGCCGGCCGCCGCTTAACCGCGCTCGAACTTCTCTGCATGAAGCCGCGCCGCTTGACGCAGTCAGGGTGGCTGCGCGTACTGATTCGCCGCCATCGTGATGTGTTTGCGCGCCGCCGCCTCACGAGAGTGAGTATTCGTAATAGAGCCTGACCTGGTGATGCGCGATAGCAAGTCGGATCTGCCGGCCCCTTCTTGACATCCAGGCTCGGAAGCTTCGGGCCGTCGTCGAGTTGATCCTCCGTCGCGCGGCGGTCAACCCCTTGCCGAGGAGGTCGTTGACCTGCTGCGCAATGCCGCCGGGAATCAGCAGGGCCTAGAACAGCAGGATGGTGCAAGCCCCCCAAGGGGGTCCGTGGCCTGCCCGTCCGTGGTGCGTTCCGTGCGATGGATTATTGCTGTTTCCCAACCCTCGGCTTGAGCGTCTCCAGGTGAATCCGCGCCACGTCCCACATGTAGTGAGTTACCTGGAAGTTCGACACCGCCCTCTCGGTGAGCCGCAACGCTGTTCCCGTATCGCCGCTCACATCATCGAATAACGCGACATACAACAGCGCATAGAAGAGCCGATTTTTTAACTCCGCCGCATTCGGATACCCGCGTTCGGCAGCCTGCATTACATCGTCGGCGGTCCCACGACCTCGATACAGGTCATATATTTCGCGCATCGGTATGCGTTCATCCCCTTCAATATCCAATATCGACTCCCGTGCCTTGTCCACGCCGTCCAAGCGGGCGCGGCATAGAAAATGCCAGATGCCGTTCTCGTAATCGTTGGGGTTCTCCGTCTTGAACGCCAGTTCGAACTGCTTCGCGCCATCCTCATAGCGGCCCGCGTAGTAGTAAGAGAGGCCGCGTTGCCAATGGTTCAGTTCCCTGCGCGGGTCCAACTCGATCTCCCTGTCAAAATCGGCGATCGAGTCATCAAAGCGGCCGAGCTTGAAATAGAGAGCGCCTCGCCGGTTGTAAATCAGGGGCTGCTCCGGACTCGCCTTCACGACCCGGTTGTAGTCGGCGAGCGCCAAGTCATACTCCTGCTTCGACTCGTAGACCGAAGCTCGAATGAAGTAGGCCGTGCGATCCATCGGCGCTTTGGACACCGCTTCATTCGCCAGCGCAAACGCCTCGTCGACCTCGCCTTTCCGGTACGACTCAATCGCTCGCCTCAGCAGATTCTCGACGTCGCCTTGGGCGAAGGCCACACCGAAGGCTCCTGCCAGGGCAACTAGCAGGAGACCGCGAACAAGAGTTCCCATGTGCTCATGATAGTCCGTAGACCCGGGAGCCAGAAACTGTGAGTAGTGGTCTGAATGTGCGTTGATCCGTGGCGGTGGCTTTGGAAGCAAAGGCCACCACAGTGAGCGAAGCTCTTCTGCATCGGTTCCAGTTCCGTGCCAGGCTGTTCGCGGCGGGATACCGCTCTTTTTGCAACTGGATGCAAAGAGTGATTTGCCTCACCAACCCCCGATTTGATCTGTGGGGCGGCTCATGTCTCTTCTCACGGCCACTCCGACGACTCTCTCAACGGCGCTTCGAACCCTCCATCAAGGCACTTTCAGACCACTAACCTCCAGAAAACCGTCAGCTTGCAACGTAATGCGATCCAGGGTATTGGTATATTTGTGGCGTTAGATGCTCGCACAAAGGGCCGTGGAGATTCCACGAACGAGACCTGTCCGCAGGCGAAACGCTGACCATCTGGAGCATATCGGACGTCTACTGACCGCGCTGCAAGATGCGCGGCCGCCACGGAACATGGACCTGCCCGGGCTGCGATCTTGATTGTGAAACCAGGGCAAGTTGCGCTGATTCCAGAGGCGCACGAACATCAGTCTGTACCGGTGGCGAAGTTGGAGCCGGACGATGTCGGATTCAGCAATCAGGAAGCAAAGGGAAACGCCCGGATCTCAGGAATAGAACCTGCGAGCACGCAGGCTCGGCATGCCGGGTTCCTGTGATCCAAAACGCAAAGGAACAGTATCGAGCGGCGGTGTGCGAAAGCCTCCTTCTCAAAGATAATCGAACAATGCAGGATTCAATCTGGTTTCGAACTCTCGATGAAGGAGAACGAGAGCCCTTCGAACGCTGCGACGAACTGCCGCGTACGGCCGAAATCGTGATCGTCGGTGCCGGAATGGTCGGTCTCGCCACGGCTTACTATCTCGTCCGTTGCGGGCTGCGCGACATTTGTGTCGTTGAGCGGGGGAGTGTTCTCGGCGAGGCCAGTGGAGCCAATGCAGGTGGGCTATGGTTTGCGCATGAGAGCGTCGAGCTGGGCGCGATCGCCGCGCTGAACCGGGAGAGCAGCCGTCTCTACGGCGAGCTTGCGGTGGAATGTTCGTTCGGCCTTGAGCGCTCGGGCATGCTGGAACTGCTCGATTCCGACGAAGAAGTCGAAGAGGCTGCGGCGCGGGCCGAACGCTTGCGCACCGCAGGGTTCCGTGTAGAGAGTATCGATGCGCGCATGGTCAGATCGGTCGAGCCGTCCTTGGGTATCAACACAAGCGGGGCCCTCTATTACCCGGATGAAGGGCATCTGCATCCGGCCAAGCTCGCTTCGGTCTTGCTCAGATCTTTGCACGAGAGCGGCGTGCGTATCTGCACGAGCGTCGAGGTGGACGATGTGCGGAGTGAATTGGTGACCTCGCGCGGATCGATCGATGCAAAGACCGTTATCATTGCCGCCGGAGCCTGGACGCCTCTGCTTACCCGCGTGCTTGGTTGGGAGCCGCCGATACGGCCGGTTCGCGGCACGCTCCTCGCGGTCGGTCCGATAAAAAAGACCTTGTATCACACGATCTTGGCGAAACGCTTCTATCACTGGCAACTTGCGTCGGGACACGTTGCTGGAGGCGGCACGCTCGACGACGTTGGTTTTCGGCGGGGCGTTGATCCTGGCACTACCGCAGAGATCCGCGAAGAAATGAATCAGTTGCTGCCCGCTCTCAGTGAGCTTCCGACGGCGTGCGCGTGGTCGGGATTCCGACCCTATTGCGAAGATATGAAGCCGGTGATAGGAGCGGTGCCGGGTCGAGCGAACATGTACGTGGCGGCCGGGCACTTCCGCAAGGGCATCATGCAGAGCACGGGTACGGGGAAAATACTCGCTGACATAATCACCCGGGGAATGAGCGATCTACCTGCGGAAGCCTTCCGGCCGGACCGCTTCGCTCGCTCGCCGGCTGCGAACTCACCTCAATAAGCGTACTCGGTGATTTTCGCTATCTCCGATGTAGACTGCGCCATCGCTACCCACAAAAACACCATGGGGCCGCGCCAATCCACATTGCAGGGGATCGCCATCGGGGCCGTCATGCTGCGTTCCATCACCGGCGACCGTCTCGATGATGCCACGCTTCAAATCGATGCGGCGGATTGTGTGACTCTCGGTATCGGCGATGTAGACACCGCCTCCGCCGACAGCAATGCCCTTCGGGCCCGACAATTTGGCTGTTTTCGCAGCGCCGCCATCGCCGGTATAGCCCTTCTCTCCAGTCCCCGCAATGTGGTGCAGCGTTCGCTTTTTCATGTCAATGCGATAGACCGCATTACCTTCCCGCAGCGCAAGAAACATGTCGCCCCGCTTGTCGAAAGCCATGGTGCGCGGGCCATCGAGCGGCGTACCGGCTACGGGTGCGCCGTCGGGAGTGGCGGCTCTCGCTCCGGTTCCGCCAAAGGTTTCGATCCTCCCGGCCTGCAAGTCCACCCGGCGAATCCGATGGTTGCCAATGTCAGCGATGTAGAGGGATCCCTTGAGGTCAAGAGCGATGCTGTGAGGGCGAGAGAGCTGCGCTTGCGTGGCCTTGCCGCCGTCACCGCCGAACCCTTCCGCTCCATTCCCGGCGACTGTCGAGATGATGTTGGTCTTGGCATCGACGCGGCGCACAATGTGATTACGCATTTCCACGAAGAATATATTGCCGTCAAGGTCAAACCGAATCTCGTATGGCTCGTTCAGCGACGCTTGCAGAGCGGGTCCGCCATCGCCTGTGTAGCCCTTCGTTCCTTTGCCCGCAACCGTTGAGATCGTGCCTTTGCTCAAATCGAGACGCCGGATGATGTGGTTGTCGATTTCGCAGAAGTACAGAGCGCCGTCGGGTCCGATTTCGAGGCCATATACATTGGCGATCTTCGCTGCAACGCCCGGTCCGCCATCGCCGGAACGACCCGCCGTTCCCGTACCCGCGATCGTGCTGATTTCGGCCGCCGGCGCTAACACCGCCGTGAGGCCGAGGGACAAGACAAGCGTCAGCAGGTGTGACATAGGTGTACATCTTAGCAGCGGTGTAGGGCGAGAGAATCGGCCCGTCAGGCAGGGAGAAATGTAGGCTAGAATCGCAAGGCACCGGCAAGCATGCTGCTCGTAGGTCCACCCGGAACCGGGAAGACACACTTCGTTTTGAAGGCGATCGAGTCCGCCGTCCGTGAAGGACGGGACCGCGAGGTCGTTCTGGTCGTTCCCACGGCCAGCATGGCCGAGCATCTCGTTCACACGCTCGCCCGCCGCGGCGTGGCCGTGCCGACGCACGTGATTCGCACGATCGCGAAATTCGTCGAGGACCTCACCCCCGAGCTTCGCGAGGCTGAACCGGCCGTCGAGTCGTGGCTTCTGGACCGGTTGCTGCAACAGGCCCCACATCCTGCCTTCCGCGAGGTCGAGGCGCGGAATGGTTTTCGCGAACACCTTCTCTCCACGATGCGAGAGTTCATGGCGGCCGGCTGTCGCCCGGCAGATCTGAAGCCGTTCGCGGAAAGATCGCATCAATTCGCTTTCCTAGTGCTATTCGAGAATTTCCAGGCACGACTCGAACAAAACGGTTACGCCGTTCATGGAGAGAAACTCCTGCAAGCGGCGAAGGAAATCAGGACCGAAGGGCTTGGTGAGGTTCGCGAAGTCTATCTCGACGGGTTCTTTCAACCCTCGGTGGGCGAGCGCGCATTGCTCGGCTCGCTGGCTCAGCAGGTCGAAAGATTCGTAGCGACGGTCCCGGCCGACTTGGAGGCGATGTATACGAAGCTGCCCATCAAGCGGCTGGAGACGGTGCATCGGCCGCGGCCCAAGCCTGAGGTCGTGAAGTCGCGCAACCCGGAGCACGAAGTAGAGGACATCGCCCGTCGCATCCTGAAAACGAAGCGGCCCTTCCACGAGTGCGGCGTTGTCGTGCGTACGCCGGAAGTCTATAGGCCGTTGATCGAGACCGTCTTCGAGCGCTTCGGGATTCCGTTTCGCATGAGGGCTTCAACCTCTCTCGGACAGCACGGAGCCGTTGCCTACATCCGTCAAATACTGCGAGGCATCGCCGAAGGTTTCAATGAAACGGACTTGCTTGCCCTTCTCGGGCAGCAGTGGTGCCCGGTGGGTCTGACAAAGGAAGCCGACGAGTACGATTTTCAGGTCCGTAAGAAACTGCCCGGCGACGGGTTCGAGTTTCTTCTGCGGCAGGCGGACCGATTCCCGAGGGTGCAGAATTTCCTGAAAAGACTTGACGCTCTCTCGGGTTGGTCTCATGAGAGGAAGCCGGCTTCGGCCTGGGCCCGGCGGGTTTGTGAATTAGCGCAGAGTTTCCTGCGGCTGCCGGAGATCACCGACGGTCTCCCGATGCAGAGAGTACTCGATCTACGGCGCGCCGCCCGTGCGCTACAAGGCTTTGAGCAGGCCGCGGCGCAAGCCGCCGAGTTATGGCCGGAATCCGAAGAAGTCGATTTCGCCGACTACCTCCAGGGACTCACGACGAGCCTCGACAACGCGCCGCTGCCTGTTGGGGATGGAAGACGCAACGTCGTCAACGTGTTAACGGTCTACGAGGCACGGCAATGGGAACTGCCGGTCGTGTTCGTCTGCGGCCTCATCGAAAACCAGTTTCCGCGGCATCCCACACAAAACCTCTTCTTCTCTGATGCTGACTGCCGGCGCATGAAGGAGCAGGGCATTCCGGTCCGCACGCTTGCCAACCGCGAGGACGAGGAGCGCTTGCTGTTCGAAGTTGCGACGACGCGTGCAACAGACTCGCTTGTCCTGACGTATCCCGAGTCCGACGAAGGAGGGCGGGTCAACGTACGGTCGTTCTTCATCGAGACATCGAAGGACGACGACACGAGCGCGCCCGACCTGCTCGTCAAAGAGATACCGGCCGACTTCCAAGAGCCGCGCCAGGAACGGCTCCATGTAAAGGAAATCAAGGAAAGCATGCTGGCCCTACATAAACACTTCTGGCCGAGTGCTGTCGAGACGTACTTAAAGTGTCCGTTTCTGTTTTTTGGTCAGCACACGCTGAAGCTCGAAGGTGCTCCCGAAGATCCGGAGTGGCGCATCACCAATCTGCTGGTAGGTACCATGGTCCATGAGACACTGCGGCGCTGGGTGAACTCACCCGAGACGCCCATCGCCAATTTGCTGTCCGAGGTGTTCGAAGACGCATGCGATCGGGAGTCGATTCAGTGGAGCTTTCGCACGGCCGTAACGTTCAACACTCTACGCGCTGACTTGGAAGCGTTTGCCCGCGAGGAAGAGAAGCGTCTGGGAACGGTGGAACGGGAATGCCTCCTTGAAACCCCGGTTGGATTCATCGAGGAACCGGCGGGTGGGGAACCGTTTCAACTGCGTGGCCGCATCGATCGCTACGAACTTTTTGAGGAGAACCTGGCGGTCGTCGTTGACTATAAGTACACAGGCAAGACAAGCATGGCCAAGCTGGCCGCCGCCCATGAAGAAGGCCGACTCATTCAAGGTGCGCTTTATTTGATTGGTTTGGAACAAGTGCTCGGAGTCAAGCCGGCCGGCATCCGCTATTGGGGGTTACGAGGCGACACCACTCGGGTTGGTTGGATCTCAAACGAACTCGCGGGAGAGATGTTGGAAGGCCGGGAACGGGTGGTTCCATCTGAGGAACTGCGCGCGATGCTCGAGCGTGCCCGTGAGACCACGACCCGTGCCGTCGAAGAAATCCGAAACGGTCGCATGGAGGCCGATCCCTACGACCTCGACCCCTGCCGCAGCTACTGCGAATTGCGAGATGTCTGCCGTATCCGCCCGTGACACCGACCCTCAGCCAAACCAGAGCGATCGAAGCTTCGACGCAGGGAGACGTGTGCGTCGTCGCCGGCCCCGGCTCCGGCAAGACCACGGTGCTCGTTGAGCGTTTTCGTTGGCTCGTTTCAGTCAACGGCATACGGCCGGACGAAATAGCAGCGATCACCTTCACCGAGAAGGCCGCTGCAAACATGCTGGAACGGCTTGTGGCTCGCAGCGAACCGGAGAATCGGCAAGCCTATCAACTGGCGCGAATATCCACCATCCACGCTTTTTGCGCCCGTTTATTGCGCGAGCATGCTCTTCACGCCAGGCTCGATCCGGCGTTCGAGGTGATGGATTCCTGGGAGGCCGAGATTCAACTCCGGCGCTCGGTCGCCAGTGTTCTGGACCGCCGCTATTTGACCGATCGGAAGAGCACGCTTACGTTTCTCATGAACTTTTATGGATCCGGCGCCTACGTGGACGGCACGGAACAGTCGAGCGTGCACAAGGAGATCGGTGGGCTCTACAAAACCATGCGTGAGTGGGGCGCGAGGCCCGATTCGGGCGGGGATTGCGCGGAGTTCTCTCCGCTTCAGCAGGAAGGCAGGGCCTGGCTCGTCGAAACGCTTACACAGGTCGAGGAAGACTATCGCGCATCGAAACGGCGCTATGGCTGGCTCGACTTTTCGGATTTGCAGCAGGAAACGATCGATTTGATCGAGTCCTCGCCGGCAGTACGCTTCCCGTTTCGGGCGATCCTCGTCGATGAATTCCAGGACACGAATTATTTGCAGAAGCGGTTGATCGAGCTGATCCAGGAGAGAGCCGGAGCTGATTCGTGCCACTTGTTCGCGGTCGGCGACGTCAACCAGGCGATATACGGATTCCGTCATGCCGACCCCGAGATCTTTCGCGGCCTGCGTTTGAAGGTCTCGAAAGCGCAGGGAACCGTCGTCGAGTTGGGAGATAACTTCCGCAGCCGCACCGAGATTCTGCAATCGGTCAAGCTGATCTTCGAACGGTCCGATTCAGGAGTGGAACGCAGAGAGCTTTCCGCGTCGCGCGAACTGCCCACGAAAGAATCACCATGCGTTGACGTACTCGTCACTCGCACAGAGAGGGGCGGGAACGCACGGGAACTTGAAGCGCTACTGATCGCGGACCGCATTCTCGAGCTGCGGCGCACCCTGTCGATCGGAAAGCACAGGCAGTCGCCTCGCTGGAAGGACTTCGCGATTCTTGCGCGGACGCGCCCCGTCATTGCGGACATCCTCCCGTCGTTGCGAAGGGCAGGCATACCCTATCAGCTTGCGGCAGGGAGCGGCTTCTTCGACGCGCCGGAGGTCCGTGACCTACTCAACTTCCTGCGTTCGGCCCGCAACCCTCGGAATGAAATTGCGTTGGCGGCCTTCCTATGCTCGCCGCTCGCGGGAGTCTCCGCCGACGCTCTGTTTGAGTTGAAACGCCGCAGCGGATACCGCAATCTGGCGGACGCCCTGGTTGAGGTTGACGTGGACGGTTTGCCTGACTCATCGCGGGTCGTGCTGGCCCGTGAACGTCTTGCCGCCTTCCGTGAGCAACGTGACAATGTCTCCGCACATGTACTCGTTTCGCGGCTGCTCAGCGAGTCCGGTTTTGCAGCCTATCTCGCGGGATCGGCTGGCAGCGATCTGAAGGCCGCAAATGTTCGCAAGTTGCTCGGTGTCATACGGCGGTTGTCAAAACGCCGCCGGCTCGGTTTCGACGAATTGGTCGCGCGTCTTGACGAGTTGCAGCAATCGGCGCTCGATGAACCCGAAGCCGCTCTCGCCCAAGAGGACCTCGACGCCGTCAAGGTTATGACGATGCACGCCGCGAAGGGGCTTGAGTTTCCCGTGGTCGTCCTGCCGTCGTTGCAGCGGCAAGGGGCGGGAAGGAAGACGAATGTGTTGTACCACCCCGAACACGGTGTCGGTGCGCGCTGGGCGCTGCCGGGTTCCGATCAAGCCGAGGACGACCCCGCCTACGGCTTGATCAAGCAGAAATACGACCAGCGAGAGAAAGATGAAGCCGACCGCCTGTTCTACGTAGCAATGACTCGAGCGGAAGAGCACTTGGTTCTCACCGCCTCGTTCAGGGGAAATGTGTCCGCGCGCGGCTGGTCGAAGCACCTGCGCAATCAACTGGGCGTCGATTTCAAGGAGATCACGAACGCTCCTAAGATCTATTCACGAAAGGGACTGCAAATCCGCAGCCTCGTAACGAACGAATACCCCTCGTTTTCCGTGTCCGAGCCGCGTCTTCGATCGACGGCCGCTCCCACGCCGGTGCTCTCCGTGGAACCGGCCGTACCGGGCGATCAGGCCGATTCGGCTGCGGCGGCTACTTCGATCGCACTGTTCGCCAACTGCCCGCGCCGCTACTACTTGTCGAGGTATCTCGGTTTTCCTTACGGTCAACAAGCGGCGGATGCCTTTGCGATCGAAGATCACGAGCTCGAAACAACGACCGGGATAACTGCCACCGATCTTGGTCAACGGGTCCACGAGATTCTGGCCGGCAAGCCGCCGCAAGAGGACGAGGAGCAGGAGGTTCTGGTCCTCGTGCGGCGATTCGGGCAAAGCGACCTCGGACGCCGTGCCCGGGAAGCTTCACAGTCGATCAGTGAGGAGAGCCTGCTCTTCGCCGTCGATGGCCGCCTGATTCGTGGACAGATCGATCTATGGTTCGACGACGGCCGGGAACAAGTCCTTGTTGACTATAAGACCGATCGTCTCGATCGAGCCGATGTCGAGCCGACGGCCAAGACCTACGCTATCCAACTCCAGCTCTATAGCCTCGGCATCGAGAAGTGGCGCGGGCGCAAACCGGACCGGGCGGTGTTACACTTTTTGCGCCCGGATGTAACTGTCGACATCGACTTGGAGACGCAGGCCATGGATCGCGCCTTGAAACTCACAGAGGAGTTTTTCGCGGCACAGTCACGCGTGGCATTTCCTCTCAAGGCCGGCTCGCACTGTTACCGCTGCCCGCATTTCCGGGGGGCATGTCCTGCGGACTTGACCGCGCCGGCCGGCCCTTCGACTGCGGCGTCGACTCAGACATCGTTGTGATGGCACAAGCAGGAGACAAAACGAAATGTCAGGTCTTTGTATCAGAATGCAAGTCCTTTTGCTATCTCTTTTGCTCGCCCCGTTTTTCGCGCTAGCCGGCGCCAAGACGATCGTCGTCCACACACCCATGGTGCCGCCCGCGTGGGCGCTGGCCGAACACGAGTTGCTCAGAGCCGGCGCCGATGGCGTCAATGAGTTCTTCGACCGCTACCTCGACGATCGCGGATACTTGCAATGTGTCGAGCGGTGGGGTGGACTCGATGGCCCCGACGACGCCATGGAGAACTTCAACAACTGGACCTTGCTCTATGCCTTGGGTGCGCCCGAGTCGGTGCTCAAGCTCTACAAGCAAGCTTGGGAAGGGCACATCCTGCAATACACCGAAGCGAAAGCGCCCGGCATCGAGATGGCCGAGCACGGCATGTACTGGCGTGAATTCATCACGGCCTTCGATTGGGAGCACAATGGCGAAGGTCTGGCGGCCTTCTACCTCTACGCACTGGGCAAGCCGGACGATCCGCTCTATTTGAAGCGCCTGAAGCGCTTCGCTGGTTTCTACAACGGTGAAGATCCTTACGCGAACAACTACGATCCGAAGCACAAAATCATTCGCAGCCTGCACAACGGCAGCCGTGGTTCGAAGATCAGCGATGCGAGCCAGATGGATTGGGGCGGACTGCCGGTCGAAGGTCAGCCCGAGCGCATGGACAATTACGCGACCGCGGCCAACATTCGCGGCGACAATCCGCTGAATCTCTGCGCGGCGACGCTCGGCATGAATGCCTACATGTTGACCGGTGACGACAAGTACAAGAAGTGGCTCCTCGAGTATGTTTCAGCTTGGCGCGATCGCATTCTCGATAACGACGGTAATATCCCGACCAACATTGGACTTAACGGCAAGATCGGTGGTGAATGGGACGGCAAGTGGTACGGCGGGACCTTCGGCTGGAACTTCTGGCCGCAAACCGCCAGCCGCAACTACTACATCCGCGGACCGCGCATCGCGCTCGGTGAAGCGCTGATGCTCACCGCCGACCAGAGTTTCGTCGGACCGCTGCGGCAGCAAATCAACAACCTGTACGCCGTCAAGATGGTTGAGAACGGCCGCATCCTCCTGCCGAACAAGCACGGCGACGACGGCTGGTACGGCTACACTCCCAATCAGCATTTCGACGTCCAACGGGACGTTTATCTGTGGTCGATGGATCCCAAGGACAAGGAGCGCATCAAAGACGACCCCTGGATCGCCTACCTCGATGGGAGAAACCCCGGTTACCCTCTCAAGGCGTTGCAAGCGGGACTGCAGTCGGTGCGCCGCAAAGTCAAGGGCCTGCGCGAGGATCCCACCAGCCCTGACCAACGCGGGTCCGACTCGTCGCAACGCTACAACCCGGCGGCTACGTCAGCTCTCGTCAATCTGACCTTGGGGGGCAACTCGCCGGGCACCGCGGGCAACGTGTTGCACAGCCGAGTCCGTTACTTCGATCCGGACAAACGTCGCGCCGGACTCCCCGAGGACGTCGGAGCGTTGGTCAGCAAGATCGATACGGGTGGCATCACATTGACACTCGTCAATACCAACCCGGTGGATGCGCGGTCGATCACCGTCCAGGCAGGTGCTTATGCTGAGCATCATTTTGAGACTGTCGAAATAGTCGGCAAAGCGACGTCCGTGGACGGCCGCGACTTCACGGTTCACCTGAAGCCCGGCTCGGGGGCGGAGATGCGGATCGGGATGCGCCGGTTTGCTCATCAGCCGGCCTTGGCCTTCCCCTGGAACCGAGTGATGTAGCAAGTACGTTGTAGGTTCCAGGAAATCCTATCCGGCTTTTTGGCGAGTATTGCAGTACTTTGCCCCCTTGCGAGTAACGCAAAACAGGCTAGCTGGGGAAACGGCGCACCACGCTGAACCGAATCGCCATTCACGATTCCACTACTTCAGTGCCCGGCCGTTTTCCGGCACTGTGCGATGATGTAGGTGCTTCGCCGATGCTGTCTGAGTCACGGGCGTAGCATCCTGGAGTGAGAATTGGAAGTAGAACCGCAAGCCACTGACCCAACCGAGGTCCCACAGGCCGATCATGGGACAGATGACAAGAATGCTCGGAACCTGGCGTCTCTTTGTCATCTGTGCGGATTGCTGGGATTGATTGTTCCCCCCGGCAACGTCATCGGACCGCTCATGATCTGGCTGCTCAAGAAGGATGAGCATCCGTTCATCGAGGAACAGGGTAGGGAAGCCCTGAACTTTCAGATCACCTTCACGATTGCCCTGATGGTATCCGTGTTCCTGGTGCTGGTTTACGTCGGCATGTTTCTGCTGGCTATCCTCGGGATCGTGGACTTGATCCTCATCATCATGGCTTCCTTGGCCGCAAGCCGGGGCGAGCACTATCGTTATCCGTTCAGCATCAAGTTCCTGCAATAAGCCAATAAGCAGCGAGCGATAGAGGTTCCCCATGGCGCTGAACGTCGGTTCGTTTGGAGCAGCCATCGTGGGAGCGGTAATTTTTAGCTTGGACCGTCCCTGGGGGCTTGTGGCAGGGGTGCTATCTGTCTGGTACGAGCGGAGGGGGTCTCTCACTCGCTCGCATCACTTGTGATGCAGGGCCTGGCCGGCACAGAGCCCTGAGTTTCAGAGCCGGACCCACGCTCTGGGCGGGCGGAAGACCTGCTAACCGCGGTGGTCACGGATCGCCGATCGAGCTTCCTTCTCCGACTCGCGCTTGCGTTCTGCATCACGCTTGTCATGTAGTTTCTTGCCTTTGGCAAGGGCAAGTTCACATTTTACTCTACCTTTCTTGAGATAGATTCTCGTGGGAATCAGGGTCAATCCTTTCTCACGTGTCTTGACGCCGAGCCGGTCGATCTCGCGGCGGTGAGCAAGGAGTTTTCTCGGACGGATGGGATCGTGGTTCTCGCGATTGGCCGGCCCGTACGGGCTGATATGGGCGTTGACGAGCCATAGTTCCCGGCCTCGGAGCGTCCCATAGGCGTCGGCAAGCTGAATCTTGCCCGCGCGTGCGGACTTCACCTCACTGCCCGTCAGCACCATGCCGGTTTCCAGGTAGTCGGAAAGGTGGTATTGATGCCGGGCCCGGCGGTTGTTCGTGAGGACCTTTATGCCGTTTGGCTCGCTCATTTGGCTACACGTTCGATGGCGCCCACTCGTCAACTTAACAGGATGGATTGTGTGATGCCGACCCCCTCTGGCCAACTCATCTCCTCAGAGACTTGTTTTCAAGAAGTTACGGATGGACGGTCCCGACCTCGACACAGCGGCGCGGGCTCCGTTCGACGGGTGGTTGCGCTGCTGTCGGTTTGCCTGCTTTTCGCCTTTTCCGAACCCGGATGGGCCGGCTCGCGAAAGGCCAAGAGACTCTACAATCAGGCCCGCCAGGCCGAGTTAGCGAAGGACTTTGACCAGGCCCTGGATCTCTATGACCAAGCGCTCGCCGAGGATCCCGAGGACCCGCGGTACCAATTAGCTCCGCGGCGGATGCGTTTCGTTGCCGGACAGAGGCATGTCATGCTTGGCCGCCGACAGCGTGCTCAGGGGCATTTCGAGGAAGCCGCCCATGAGTTTCTGCGTGCGCTCGAGATCGATCCGGCGTCAACCATCGCCAATCAGGAGCGGAAAAGGACCCTCGATCTGATTGAGCAGCAGAGCAAGAGTGAAAGCGGAGAGATCGATATCGAGACACCGCTGGAAACGGACCGCGCCGAACGTGAGCGCAAGATGGAACGGCTCAGAGGTCTTCCGGTACTCGAACCGATCTCAACACGCCCGTTGGAGACACTGACGTTCCGTGAACAGGAGAGCAAAGTCGTATTCGAGACGATCGGCAAGCTGGCGGGCATCAATGTCCTGTTCGACTCGGACTACGATGACGCAAAGATCACGTTCGAGCTGAAGAACGTCACTCTGTACGAAGCGTTGGACTATACGAGCCTGCTCGCCAAGGCCTACTGGAAGCCGCTCACCAAGAACGCGATCTTCGTAACCAACGACAGCCCGAACAAACGGCGCGAGTTCGACGACGAGATCGTCAAGACCTTCTATTTGACGAACGTCGGCACGCCCCAGGAACTACAGGAGGTCGTGCAGGCGATCCGCGGCCTCACGGATCTGCGAAGGCTCTTCCCGGTGAATTCGCTGAATGCACTGGTCGTTCGCGGCTCGGCAGACAAGATCGCTCTGGCCGAGAAGGTCATCACGGATATCGACAAGGCAAGGCCGGAGGTGATCGTTGACGTCCTGGTGCTCGAAACGAGCAAGTCCTCCACAAGAGATCTCGGGATCTCTCCTGTCTCCAATGGCATGCCCGGCGTCAACATCCCGGTGACGTACACCGGAGGGGGTGTCGGAGCGGGCGGAGGGGGCTCGGTCCCGCTCAGCGGCCTGGGCGGCTCAAGCAGCCGAGATTGGGCGACGACACTGCCGGGCGGCACGATCGAGGCTCTGCTCAGTCGATCGGACACACGACTGCTCCAGTCGCCACGGGTGCGAGCCGCGGACAATTTCAAGGCCAGCCTGCGCATCGGTCAGCGTATTCCAATCGCCACGGGCAGCTTTCAGCCGGGTATCGGCGGCGTCGGAATCAACCCGCTCGTCAACACGCAGTTCCAGTATCAGGAGATTGGCGTGAACGTCGATCTGCAGCCTCGGATTCACAACGACCATGAGGTATCGCTGCACATCGAGGTCGAGGTCTCGAACGTGGCTGATTTCCTCGAAATCGGTGGCATCTCACAGCCAGTCTTCGGCCAGCGGAAAGTCACACACGACGTCCGCATCGAGCAGGGTCATTCAAGCGTGCTTGGTGGATTAGTGCAGACCCAGACTTTCAATACGCGCGCAGGAGTGCCTCTGTTGGCGGACATCCCGATCGTGGGCCGATTCTTCAGCACCGAAGAAGTCCAGGTGAAGGAAAACGAGATCTTGATCGTTTTGGTGCCTCACATCGTGAGAATGCCGGATGTGAAAAGGGCTAACTTGCGCTCGGTGGCTTCCGGAACGGATCAGGTTTTCCGGGTCCGCTATGAAGAGGAAGGGAACGGCAGATCTCCCCTGAGGAGCTTTGGCAACGATCCGCAGCCTGCGGACCAACCGGTCGAAGTCTCAGAAGCCCGACCGGACGAGAAGGCGCCTGCCATTACCTCAATCACGGCGCCCGCGCCCGCTCCGGCCGTGCTTCCTGAGCAATCCGCGGAGGCCCAGTCTGCCGCCCAACCGCCTGCTACGCCACAACCCGAGCCGCGGCCGGCCCCGGCTCCACAAGCTCAGGCAGAACAGCCGGCCGGTGACGGCGCCAGGTTCGTTCTGCGGCCCGCGACCCCCACGGTCGTGGTCGGCGGGAAAACCGAGGTCGATGTCATTGTCCGGAATGTGAAGCAACTGTTCGGTGTTCCGCTGCGGATTCGATTTGACGGCCGGGTCCTGCGTCTGGCTGACATCACGAAAGGCACGTTCCTCGAAGGCGATGAAAGTGATCTGATCTTTTCGAAGAACATCCGCAATGAAGTGGGTCAGGCCGCCGTCAACATTTCACGATTCCCGGGCACCGGTGGCGTGGACGGCGAAGGTCTGATTATTACCTTGATTGTGGAAGGCGTATCCTCCGGCGAGTCGCGCCTCCGAGTGATTCCGACGGGAGCGCGTGATGGGGATTTGAGACCTCTCAAGATCGAGTCGGCTGAAACCCGCGTTACGGTTCAGTAGGTCAGAAGGAACAACGGTTCATAAGAAAAGAGTGATGGGATTCGCGATCCGGAACCGGTCGGGGCTCACTCTGGTGGAGTTGATCGTGGCCTTCGCGATCTTGATGATTCTCTCCACCATGGCGCTGCCGTTGGCTCGTATCAAAGTACAGCGGGAGAAGGAACGTCTGCTGCGCGAGCGCTTGAGTGAGATCCGCAAGGCCGTCGACCGTTTCAAGGACGCCGCCGATGCGGGCAAGCTCGGCCGGCTTAACCCCGACAACCACGGCTACCCGGAAAGCCTGGAACTGCTGGTAGAAGGCGTCTCGGCCCAAGGCGGCATGGAAATGGATGCCGGCCTGGGTCCGGGCACGCAAGGCAGAATGGGCGGCCGATCGGGCGGCGCCTTCGGTGGCCAACGAAGCGGGGGCGCGTTTGGAGACCAACGACGCGGAGGCGCCTTCGGAAGTTCATCGAGCGGATTGGGTGGTTCGCGGGGCGGCTTCAGGGGCCGCTCGGGTAGCGGTATCGGAGGTATCGGCGGGATGGGTGACAGCGAAGATGGCGAGCAGACCATTCGTTTCCTTCGCAAGATCCCGGTTGACCCCATGACCGGCCAGGCTGATTGGGGGATACGTTCGCTGGGCGACGATCCGCAGTCGTTCAGTTGGAGCGGCGACAATGTGTTCGACGTGTTTTCGAAGAGCATGGATCAGGCTCTCGACGGCACCTACTTCCGTGACTGGTAACAGCCGATATCCGAGACTCGGCTTTACACTGGTCGAGCTGATGGTCGTATTGGCCATCCTGCTGACGATCATTTCGATCGCGATCCCGATGTACCACACCGCACTCATTCGTTCGAAGGAAGCGGTGCTGAAGCACAACCTGTCTACGATGCGCCATCTGATAGACCAGTACACCTACGACAAAGAAGCGCCGCCGCAATCGCTTGACGAGTTGGTCTCGGAAGGCTATATCCGAGCCATCCCGTACGACCCATTTACTCAGGCGAACGACACCTGGGAGGAGATTTCCGACACCGGGCCCAGCGGTGAGTCCGGATTGTTTGACGTAAAAAGCGGCTCCGACCGGACCGCTATCGACGGCACGCCGTACAACGAGTGGTAGCCGAACTCTTGCTCTGATTGAAGATCGAACACGGATTGACGCGTCCGTCTACGCAGCATCTCGATCGAGCTATCGTGTGAGCTTGTTGCCGGGTGCTATCTTGAACGCTCCGCGCATCTTCTTTGCGGCCGGTGATTTGACTTGCAATCAGCACAAAACGCAACGGCTTCCTCACGGCGGGACTTTATTCGCGGCTTGTCCGCGGCGGGCCTCGCCGCTTCGGGTTGCTCGGTCGAACCGGAACGTCCACCGAACATCCTGTTTCTGTTGACCGACGACCAGCGCGCTGACGCCCTTGGCTGCGCCGGCAACCCGATCGTCCAAACACCCAACGTCGACCGGCTTGCCGAACAAGGCGTGCTGTTTGAGAACAGCTTTGTCACTACGTCCATCTGCGCCGTTTCGCGGGCCTCGTTTTTCACCGGACAATACGCGCGAACACATGGCATTCATGGGTTTCGCAAGTCACTGACGGCCGAGCAGCACGCGGCGGCGTATCCGGCGCTCCTTCGGGCAGCAGGATATCAGACGGGATTCATCGGAAAATACGGAGTCGGCCGTACGCTTCCCAAAGACCGGTTTGATTTCTTCGAGGGGTTTTCCGGGCAAGGCCGCTCCTTCCGCGAGGTCGAGGGCCGGCGGATTCATCTCACCAGGGTCATGGGCGGACAGGCACTCGATTTCCTCGACGAGTGCACTAATGATACGCCGTTCTGCCTTTCGATCAGTTTCAAGTCTCCTCATGTCCAGGATCGCGAGCCACCGTACTTCCTTAATGATCCTGTCTACGATCACTTCTACGAAGACGTGGCGATCCCACCGGCTGCGAAGTCGGACCCCGATATCCATGCGGCTCTCCCGGCGTTCCTTCGCGGTGACTACGAGGGGCGCATTCGCTGGGAGCGTCGGTTTGGGACAGAAGAGAGATATCAGGAGTCCGTCAAGCGCTACTATCGGCTGATCAGCGGTGTCGATGCGCAGGTGGGGCGTATCATGGACAAGTTGCGTGAGCGCGGCTGGGACGACAACACCGTCGTGATCTACACGGCCGACAACGGCTTCTTCCTCGGTGAATGGGGTTGGGCCGGCAAGTGGCTGACGCGTGAAGAGTCGATCCGGACGCCGTTGATCATTCGAGATCCGAGGCGCAAGCACGCCGCTGGCGCTCGTCGCGCGCAGACAGCGCTCAATATCGACATTGCGCCGACAATTCTGGAGATGGCGGGTGTCGACGTTCCGGTCACTATGCAGGGCCGGAGTCTCGTTCCGCTAGTCCAGGGGCAGTCACCTGAGTGGCGGAGTGAGTGGTTCTACGAGCATCTGTTCGAGCACGAGACGATCCCGAAGACCGAGGCGGTACGGGGCGACCGTTGGAAGTACACGCGCTATGTTGAGACCGACCCCACATTCGAAGAACTGTACGACCTCGAAGCCGATCCTTACGAGCTCGTGAATCGGGTTCGTACGGACGACAGAGAACTCGAAGCCATGCGCGAGCGCCTGCGGATCTGGAGGGACCACCTCGAGGGCTGGGACAGAGAGTCGCCTTGGAGGGACCCCGCATAGATGTTTGCGGGACTGGTTTCCGGCTATTGGGTCAGGTAGTCCTTGACCTTGTCGAAAATGCCCTTTTCCGAGGGCTGGTTGTCGATGGGAAGGATGTCACTCAGCTTTTCGAACAGCCGGCGCTGCTCCTGAGTGAGCTTCGTCGGTGTCGTAAGGACGACCTGAACAATGAGATCGCCGCGGCGGCCGCTGTTGACGAACGGCACGCCTTTGCCTCTCAGCCGCAGACGTGAACCACTCTGCATGCCGGGACGGATTTTGACCTTTTCGTCGCCTTCCAAGGTTGGGACCTCGATGTCGGCGCCCAGCGCCGCCTGAGCTACGTTGACCGGCACGTCACAGTAGAGATCCGTGCCGTCGCGCTCGAAGATCGCATGGTCCTTGACCCGCAGTAGAACGTACAAATCGCCGGGAGGTCCGCCATTTGCGCCGATTTCCCCTTCGCCGCTGAGCCGCAGGCGGGTGCCGCCGTCGACGCCCGGCGGAATGTTCACCTTGAGCTTCCGTTGCTTGCGAACTTGCCCCCTCCCGCCGCAAGCCCCACAGGGATTGTCAACGACGCTACCCTCGCCGCCGCATCGAGGGCACGTCCTGCCGACAGAAAAGAATCCCTGCTGGTAATGAACCTGGCCTCGACCGCCGCATTGACTGCAGGTCCGCCGTTGCGCACCTCCCGCCACACCGGTGCCGTGGCAGTCGTCGCAAGGCTGTGAGCGAGGAAACTGAATCTCGGTATTGAAGCCGAAGATGGCGTCTTCGAATTCGATTTCCAGGTCATACTGCAAGTCGGCGCCCCGCCGGGCTCGCGTCCGGCGACCCGTGCCGCCACCGAAAAGGTCACCCATTCCGAAGAAGTCGCCCAAGATATCGGAGAAGTCGGTGAATTGGGACGGATCAAAACCAGCCGCGCTTCCGGCGAGCCCGTCGTGACCGAAGCGATCGTAACGGCCGCGCTTGTCGGAGTCGCTGAGGACGCTGTAGGCCTCTGAGGCGAGCTTGAACTGCTCTTCCGCCTCAGGGTTGTCAGGATTGCGATCGGGATGATACTTCAGCGCCATCTTGCGGTAGGCGCTCTTGACGTCCTGGTCGGAAGCTCCTCGATCTACGCCGAGAACGTCGTAGTAATCAGGCTTGGCCACGTTGAAGTATCCCTGGCGGGTGTGGATCGCGGTGCGGGCTCAGTCCTTGACGGCTACTTTGACCATCGCCGGACGCAGCAAGCGGTCCTTGAAGTGGTAACCGCGTTGGTACACATCGAGAATCTTCTGGTCGTCTTCGTCGGTTTCGGCGGCGGCCCGGTCCACGGCTTCATGGATGTTCGGGTCGAAGAAGCCGCCGTCCTCGAGTGGCTTGAGGCCGGCCCGGGTGAACACGTCGAACATCGACTTCAGTACCAGATCGAGGCCCTTGCGGACTTCCGCATCGAGGCCCTCGGCGTCGAGTGCGCGCTGGAAATCGTCCGCGACCGGCAGCAGAGAGCGGATGGTATCCATAGCAGCGTACTCCCGCACCTCATCCTTCTCGCGCAGGAGTCTCTTGCGGAAGTTCTCGAACTCCGCCTGAGCTCGCTGGAAGCGGTCCAGCAACTCCACCTTCTCGGCTTCGAGCTTTTCAATCGGGTCGGGCTCTACTGCGATCTCGTCGCGTGACTCGCTCTCTTGGCCGTCCGTTCCGCTTTGGTTCCCATTCTTCGAAGCGGTTGCCGCGGACTCGTCAGCATCGTGCGCGACCGTCGGATCGGCCTCGGGCGCCGCCGGATTCTTGTCGTTGGATGGGCTCTCAAGCATGTCTGAAAAGGGTAAGGCTCATTTTATCAGAGGGCCTCAAAAGCGACGGTTTCTGGGAACGCGGGCGTCTCGCCCGCCTGTCGTCAGGGAATCCGGGATGATCTGAACGTCCCGCCCCTCTGAAGCAAGACGGTTCTCTTCTGAAATGTTTTGCCTGACGGTTTTGCTTCTACCGCTTCACGGCAACCAGTGAGATTTGCTCCAGGGTCGGCCAGCGTCCGTTCGGTCGGGGTCGGCGTTGGGTGGGCGCCAGTTGTTGCACCGTTGTTCGCGCGGGAAGCAGGTCCGGGAAATACAGTTTGTAGACGGCATTCGCTTTGTCGTAATCGGCACGGTCGTCCAGATAGAGATTCGTCGCCACCACGTCGCTGAAGTCCATCCCAGCCTCCTCGAGGTTATCGAGGAGGTTTCGCATGGTCTGCCGAAGTTGGTTCTCGACGGTTGATGCCCAGATCCCGCCGTTGAAGCCTGGTATGAAGCCGCTTTTGGCCGAACAGAAGAACGTGTCGCCGGCGAAGACGCAAGGGCTGGCGGTCGGGCTGGGTTTCATGTTCTTCGGACGCACCGCGAGACGCTTCGACAGGTCGCGTACAGCGACGCCGGTGAATTCGATGCGCGCGTTGTGGGGCAGGGAAGTCACGAAGATCGTCGCCCGCGCCGGCGTATTGCCGAACTCGAAGTACGTCGCATAGACCTTGTTCATTTCGCCATAGGCAATGTTCGGCCCAACGTAGGGATTGACGAACACCATGTGGCGGTGGTCGAGCCCGGCGGCCCTGAGCACCTCGCCGACGTTATCGAGCGCCAGCGCGACCTGCTTGTCGATACCATCCGGGATTCGCCCGCTCGTCAAGTCCCGGCCCGGCATGCCGGAGACATACAGTCGATCGTGAGTCAGGATTCCGGGCGAATAAGGTTCTTTCAGGTCGATCCCCGGAAGTGTGATCATCTTCTTCATCGACAAATCACGAACCGTTACGGCATTGATCGTGACGTGCATCCCGTTGTCGCGTTTGTAGACGCCCACCACGGCGCGCGCGGGCGGATTCATTCCGAAGTGCCTGGCATAGGCGCGGTTCATGCCGTCGTAGAGCGACATGTCGTCGAGGTAGACGTGCGCATAGACAATGTGATCGAGGGTAAGCCCCGCGGCCCGCACGATCGCTTCGACGTTGGCCACAGCTTGATCGACCTGCTCTTCGATCGTTCCGGGAATCGTTCCGTCCCGCCTTCGCGGACCCTGGCTGGAGACATAGAGGTAATCACCCGCCATCACGCCCAACGTGTAGGGGCCGGCCGGCTTCTGTCCGTCAGTCGGGGAGATGCCCCGTACCTCCACCGCGGGAGCCGTAGCGGCGAATACACAAAGCGCCATCACGAGTCGTGTCATCTTGTTTGTCAGGGACTTCCGTCAAGCATGCTAAACGATAACCTCCGCAACCGTCCAGTGAGCTGCGGCAGCCCGTGGCGGGAGCGGCGGTAACGCATTTGCTCCATCCGTCCTGGCGCCGGGACTGCAAAAGCCGTAGTCAGCCATAGAACCGAAACAGCCGTCGTGGCAGCGCATCCTCGCCGAACAACTCCGCCGCCATCGTGCCCATCGGCTCGGCCATCAAGGGTTTGAAGCCCAACTGCGGCATCAGGTCCCGTTCGATATCAATCCCCGGCGCGACCTCCTCCAGGCGCACGCTCTGCTCGGTCAGTCGAAAGACCGCCGCTTCCGTCACGTAAACCACCTCTTGCCCATGGGTCCGCGCATACCGTCCGCTGAACGTGACCTGATTCACCGTCTCCTTAAACTTGGGCTTCCCGTGACTCATGAAGCGCACGGTCCCGTTCGCCAACTCCGTCTTCGCCCGCACGGCCAGCGTCCCGCAGAAAACAACTTTCCGCGCCTTCTGGGCGATATCGATAAAACCGCCCGTCCCGATGATCGTGTCCGCCAGCTTGCTCACGTTGACGTTTCCTTCGCGGTCGATTTCGAGGAAACCCAGGTACGCCTGATCCACGCCTCTACCCTGATAGAAATCGAACATGTGTCCGGTCTCGAGAATCGCTTCGCTGTTGTAGGTGGCGCCGAAATCGAGACCTTCCGCCGGTATGCCGCCGAACTGACCATGCTCGATGGTCGGGACCAGGGTGTCGGCGATGCCCTGTTCTCGAGCCACCTTCATCACCCCATCGGGAACCCCGAACCCCACGTTGAGCACCGTCCCCGGCGCAAGCTCCAACGCCGCCCGCCGTGCAATCACCTTGCGCGCATCCAGGGGAAAGCCGCCGAACTCGCTATCCGGCTTCCGCGAGTCGCCCGAATACGCCGGCTCGAAATGCGTCTGGAAGGTCTGGCCGGCCCGGGGATCCACGACAACGAAGTCCACGAAGCAGCCGGGAACGCGCACGTCCCGCGCGTGAATCCCGCGCACCTCAACCCGCTCTTTCACGACGGCGATCGTGATTCCTCCCGCCGTCCGCGCCGCCTGCGCCATGGCGCAGTTGTGCCAGAAGCCCGCCTCGCGGTTCATGCCGATATTGCCGTGCTCGTCGGCCGTGCTTCCCTGGATCAAGGCCACTTCGATAGGAACCGCCGGGTAGAACAGGTACTCACGCCCGTTGCGCTCGACAAGCTCGACGATGTCTTCCTGCGCTGCCGCATTCAGTTTCCCGCCTTCGAGCCGCGGGTCGATGAACGTGCCGAGACCGACCTCGGTCATCCAACCCGGACTGCCCGCCGCGGCGGCATGGAACAACTGCACGATCACGCCCGCCGGGACGTTGTAAGCCTCGAACTCGTTCGCCGCCGCCAGCTTGCCCATTTCCGGAGCCATCGACCAATGTCCGCCGATCACCCGCCGGAACAGGCCCGGTTGGGCCAGGTGTTGCAAACCGCGGCTCTTCTGATCGCCGACGCCGAACGCATGCACCAGCGTCAGGTGATGCGGGTGTCCCGTCGCTTTGAACCTCCGCCCAAGGGCCTCCAGCAGAATGTCGGGAATGCAATGCCCCGATCCGGAACCGCCGATGGCGACCGTCCGGCCGTCGCCGATCCGAGCGGCCGCCTCATCCGCGCTCACGAAAGCCTTTTCCAGTCCGGTGGTCATCGGCGAGACCAAATCTTATCACCCGCCCAAGGCTCGCCTCCGCGGTCACGGTGGGCAGCTGCGAAGAAAAAAGGCCGGCATCCTGGGAGCGCGTACGAAGGAAAAATCCTGCCCTCATCACCGCCGCCGAACGCAAACTTCCGTCGCCCGAAGGGTTACGCATCACGAATCATGAATCACGTCCCTGGATGTCGAGGTGCGCTGTCACCCGCCCGGGAAGCTACGCTGCGCTAACAGCCCGTGGTGAAACCCCGCGTGGCGCCGAGAGCGCGAGGCGCCCGGCTGACAAGGCGCGGCGAGGGAGCATATCGGGCATATTCGACCGTGGAGCAACGCAGCTCAGCCGGGATGGATCGCCGCTCGAATGCAGCGGGGCCTTTTTCAGCAGGCTGTTACCATAACCCCACCATGCCCAAGCGTTACTTCGACGAAATCGAGATCGGCGAGCAACACGAAACTCCCGGCGTGACCATCACCGACTGGCACGTGATGCAATTCGCCGGCCTCTCGATGGACTTTTTCGAGTTGCACACCAACGAAGAGTTCGCCAGGGAGACCCAATTCGGCCGCCGCGTGGCTCACGGTCTACTGGGTCTGGCCATCAGCGACGGCCTCAAGAACCGCTCCGGCTTCCAGGTTCACGCCATCGCCTCGCTGCACTGGTCCTGGGACTTCGTCGGTCCGATCTTCATCGGTGACACCGTCAAGGCCGTCGTGCGCGTCGCCGGCAAGAAGCCTTCTCGCAGCAAGCCCGACCGCGGCGTCGTCTCTCTCGAGATCGAGCTCGGCAACCAGGATGGCCGGGTCCTCCAGAAGGGCCGGAACCGGCTCATGGTGGAACGCCGGCCATAGACAGGGAAGGCCGCCCGTGGCGATTCGCGTTCCGAACGCCGCCGATGCCCCGCTGCTCAACCCATGACGGCTCGTCTTATCCGAATATCGAGTTCCTCAGAAGATGACCTTCATCCCGACCTGGATCTGGCGGGCGGAAAAGGTGCTGCTGATCCGGCCGAACGAGGTGCTGTTGGGATTTTGGCGGTTATAAACACCCAGGCTGTCCAGTGATCCCGACGTCGTGCTGACCACGTTGAAATTGCTGTGATTGAGAATGTTGAAGAAATCGAAGCGGAACTGAAAACGTGATTCTTCCGTGATGGGCAGGGGAAAGCTCTTGCGGAGCCCCACGTCCAGCGACGCGAACCAGGGCCCGCTGACGGGGGACATGCCCAGCGATCCCGCCTCCAGCAAACCCGGATTTTGAAAGATGCTGGGATTGCCCTCTCCACCGGGAGCGATGAGGCTGGAATGGAATAGATTGATGCGGCCCTCCGAGCCGCGGAATAATCCGGTCCTGCTCTGAAGCTCCTTGATATCCATGCCGATCAGATGAACGGTATTCGTCAGGGCTCTGGAACCGCCTCGATTGATGGTTCCTCTCCCGGAAACGATGTTGACCGTCTCGCCGGAACGGATCCTGAGAAATCCGCTGAGGTCCCATCCGCCGGCTATCGCGTTCAGGACGTTGCCGGTGTTCATCCATTTGCGTCCTTGACCGACGGGGATCTCCCACACCCAGTTGCCATTGAAGGTGTGGGTGATGTCGAAATCGGGGCGCATGATCTCCAGGTGCGGTTGGGCGTTGTCGAAGAGCCCCCGGAAATTGGACTGGGAGCCGGCAAAATTCGTCAGCACCTTGCCGAACGTATAGTTGAACTGGCCGGTCAAACCCGAGCGGAAACGCCTCCTGATCTCGAATTGAAGGGCATTGTATCTGGAGAATGCGTTGTTGCCGACGAAATCGCCGACGAAGGCATTGGGATTGCGCAGGAAATAGCTGATCGGCAGGGTGGCGCCGAATCTCTCTCCTCCTTCACCGGCAAAGAAGAAAATCCGGTTGGGCGCCAGAAAACCACCGCTGTACTGCCCGATCTCACCGTTCCGAATCCAGTTCTGGACGTACCCCGCTTGCAGGAATCCACCGAAACCCAGTTGCGGGAAGATCTGCAGAGGCTCACCCGCAGCGGGGTGCCCGTTGGCGGCGAGGTTCCGTTGGGCCCGCCGGAAGTCCTCGACGAAATCCGTGGGCAGCAGGACCTGGTTCAGATCAATGGCGCGGCCGAGTTTGATGCCGTGGTTTCCCACGTAGCGCAGCTCGACGGCGGTGTCCGGCATGATCTGATGCTGCAACCCGATGTTCCATTGCTGCACGTAGGGGGTTCGCAAGCCCGGATCGATCGTGAAGATGGCCCCGGTGGCATCTGCCAGGATGCCGTCGCGCGCGGTCCGCGGAATCCTGAACTCGGGCTCCGGAATGGGAGCCAGCCCGCCGCCGCTGACCGTGCCGCTGAGTCCCGCGAGGTTGACGGTCTGGCTCAGGCCGTCGTTGCCTCGCAGGGCGTTGAGCACCGTTGTCAAGTTGTTGTCGACCACGTAGTTCAGCCCGTATCCGCCGCGCAGAACAGTCTTGTCGGTAATCTGCCAGGCCAACCCCACGTTGGGAGCGAAGTTGTTTCCGTCGTTGTTGAAGAAAGGCCTTCCATTGCTCGAGCCGGCGAGATCGATGACGGCGTCGGGGTTGAGCACCGCTTCGACGCCGCCCACGGGCAACAGGGCCAAGCCGTTCGCCTCGTCCGGGACCGAGTGGAACTCCCACCTGACTCCGAAAGTCAGGCTGAGTTTAGAGGTGGCGCGCCACGTGTCCCCCAGGTAGAAGTTGACAAAGTTCTGGGTGAGAAGATTCGTTTGAGAGGCCCCATCGACGAATCCCGAAGTTGTCGAGGTGACGTTGAACGACTGTTCCGCCGAGTCGACGAACCCGCCCAGAGTGCTCAACAGCCCGGAAGCGGTGCTCAGTTCACCGGAAGAAATGCCGCCGGGAAAGATATCGGGCACCAGTGGATCCGGGTTCCCCGGGCCGAAATCGAGGGTGTAGGTCGGTACAATACCTCCGTCATTGAACTGGTCGACTGTGGTCCAGCGTGCGCTCCCGCCTATTTTGATGGTGTGCTTTCCCTTGACCCATGTCATGTTGTCCATCAAGTCCAGATTGCGGGTGTCGCGGCCCTGGGGCAGGAAACTCCGAACCGGATTGCTGAACACCGAGACGTCCAGACGATAGCCCTGGGCAAAGGTCTCATTCGTGAAGAATCGCGGATTCGAGGCCTGGAACCCGAATCTCCCTTCGTTGGTGATGGTCGGACTGAACGTACTTCTTACGGAAAAGGAACCCAGTCTGCGGGTGGAGCTCTGCCCCGCGCCGGGAAGACCCGGAAACACGGAACCGATGCCGTTGAACACGGAGTTCGGCACATCCAGGCTGAACTGGTGAAAGGTTCCCGTGAAGGAATTCTTCCGGTTGATCTGGTAATCTCCCCGGAAAATCAGCCAGTCGCTATTGGACTTGTCAGGGCTGTTGAAGCGGAAGCCGGAGACGTTCCTGCCGTCACCCACGCTGGTGTCGTTGGGCTGCGGCGTCGAATCGATCAGTGATCTGATGGCCGGGTCGATGGTGATTCCGGTGAGTCCCAACAGGTCCAGCGTGACCGCTTGGCCGTTGTCCTGCCTGACGTAGCTGAAATTTCCGGCGCGCGCGGAATCCGTCAGGACACTCCGCACCACGGAGGCCGTACCGGGGCTGCGTTCTTCCTCATAGTTGAAGAAGAAGAACAGCTTGTCCTTCACAATGGGACCGCTTACGTTGAAGCCGAACTGGTGGATCAGAACCTTTTCTTTCTTGATCCCGGCGGCGTTGTTGAAGAAGGTGTTCGCGTTGAGCGCGTCGTTTCTGTTGTAGTAGAAGGCCTCCCCATGAAACGCGTTGCCTCCGGAACGGGTTACGAATTGAGTCTGCGATGCTCCCAACCCGGCATCGACCTCCGAGTTGGCGGTCGTGATGTTGATCTCCTCGATGAAGCTTTCCTGTAGAGGAATGGTTCCGAAAAGAGCATCCGTTCGTATGAACGTGTCCTGGTTGTTGATCCCGTCGAGCGTGAAGTTGTTGAAGGTGCCTCGACTTCCATTGATGGAAGCCGAACGAGCACCGCCGCGGCTGGTCACGCCGGCTTGCGTGAGAGCCAACTGGGTCACGCTGCGTCCGTTCAGGGGAAGTTCCTTGACTTGCTCCCGGTTGAGGTTGGTGTTGATTTCCGCGTTGACCGTGTTCATCGCCGGTTGAGACGCGGTCACCACGACCGTCTCATCCACTACGCCCACCTCGAGGACAACGTCGATGGTAGCGGGTGTGTCCACTTCGATCTGGATGCCTTCGAGCACGGTTGACTTGAACCCCGATAGCTGTGTGGTGATGGTGTAGGGTCCCGCGGGCGCCTGCGGGAACACGTAGAGACCGACTTCATTCGTCTCTGCCTGCAACGCCAAGTTCGTTTCGACGTTCGTCAACGTCACCGAAGCGCCCGGTATGACGGCGCCGCTTTGATCCTGCACCGTCCCATCCACTCTGGACGTGAGAACCTGCCCGGCCGCTGGAATGGCCACCGCAATCAAGATTCCCGTCACGGTGATGACTCTTTGAACAAACGCGAAAGTTAGCCCATGAACCGCTTTCCGAAGCACTTGACACCTCCTGACCTGACCCCATCAGGTCCCTGAAACTCTACCAATCATCATGGACCCGAATTCCTACTGTAGCCGTGCCGACGCTCCCAGTATAGTTGGTACACTACCGTTATATGGTGTTTTTCTTACGGTAAGATTTTCGCAGACGGCTTGGTTCGGTACTCCTTCCGCAAGCCCTTCGGCCTTCGCAGGTTGTGTGATCGTCGCGTAGCGGCTCCGTGCAAAGGGATTCTGGCGACAACGCTCCTGCTCTGCCCCCTCGGCAGCCTGTAAACGCAGCGCTGTTCCGTGCATTGGGCTGAAGCCTCCGGCACTGGCAGCGTATGAATCTGCCCAGGCCTGTAGCCGAAGAATCAGCGGCTCAGATGTCCCGCAGGCAACCTCGATGAGCAGATCGTCGGAGTGACTTTCGCCGTGCATGACGTCCATCTCGAGAAGCCGGCGGCACCGTGGATCAATGAGTGGGTATAGGGAGAGCCCTGTCAACGACAGGTTGACCTGTACCAGCTCATGAGCGTTCTCTTAAAACAGACCTGCGATGCAGCTTGGCTCCGCCGTTGGGTGGCAAGGAGGAGACGGTTGTCTATTTAACATAGGAGCCTGAGAGTTAGCTTCGGGCCTGTCCGTAGGTCAGTAGCCAAGCGGAAAAAATACCCTGGCTAACCCGGGGTTTCGTACCCCAGGTTCCAATTTCCCAGCTTCCGCAGCAGCGATCCTGGCGCCTCGTAGGCAGGCTTCCCATCGCGGGCCCATTGCGCCAATTCGTCCCGGTGGCCAAGCCGGCGCAAGACATCCCACGACGGGCCGAAGTCATTTCGAGCGTTCGTGTCCCAGAAGAAGAGGTGTTCGGAACCCGCCTCGTACAAGGCATGGGCCCGCTCGCGATACTGATCGGGGCTCAACTGGCGTGGCATCAAGTTCAGAGCCAGCTTGCACGAGCTGCCCTCCGTGATCCGATGGAAGAACTCCGCCTCCGCCGGGTTGGTCCAGGAGTCTTTGGAGCTGTTGATTCCCCGAACCGACGAGTACGGCATGACCGTGTCGATCAGCCCCTGCTTCACCCACTCTTCGAGGTCCAATCCGTAATAGAGGTTCTCCGTCTCGCTGCTTAGAACGATCGCCGACACCTCCAGCGGCCTGGTCCGGCCCTTTTGCCGGCGCGCGGTCTCCATTACTTCCCGAACCTGCTTCATGAACAACGTCATGAACGTTGCCCGGTACTTCAGCCACTCACGATCCCGGTCGCCGACCGCTCGCGCGTCCTTGCCATGCGTCTTCAGAAACCCATCGAGTAGTGGCTGCTCATATTCCAGATAGGGAGGACGCCGGTTGTAGGCCATGCAGACCCCGTCGATTTCATAGCCGCTGATCTCCTTCATGAAACCCGCAACAAGGTCCCTCACCCCTTTGAACGCATAAGAAAGTCGAGGCGTGGGCCGACCCATCTTGTCGCGCCCTCGCCATTCCGGGTGCCGGTCATAGGCCCCGCCCTCGTTCCACTCGTCCTGAGGCACCGGGAAGTGAAAGCCGCTCGGCCTGTACGTCGCGTGAAACTCCAACCCGATCTCGCGAGCGTGGTCTGCGGCCGCCTTCAGCGGATCAATCCCCTTTTTGCGCCATGTCCGCCAGGTCTCTTTCGCGAGCCGATCCCCCACCCGGTAGGGGTCGTCGATCCAATCGTCCGCGGCGGTGATCCGCCCGATCTTCGTCGGGTAATACATGCGGTCGCCCATGCCCGCTTCCCAATAGATGCGCGAGAAGTCCGTGTCCCGAAAGGACTCGATCTCCCGCCGGATCTCGGCTTCGCTCGTCGGACGGTATCGATACGTGTAACTCCAGGCATCGTTATGGCAGAAGAGCACGCGCGTTCTTCCCGAGCGCCGCTCCTCCTGAAGCCGGGCCGCCTCCGCCTGATCGAGTGGTTCCAATTTGATGTAGGCCAACCATACCGCGCTGCACGAGTTGCCCACCGAACCTGCATCGTCCGGCACGAGCCGCCGGCGCCACTGCCTGAATACCAGCTCGTCACCGCCGGTCAACTCGACGGTCCGCCAGTAGTAGTCGTCGATGCGGTCCTCCTCGCCGTGGGCATGCCGCACCATGACGGAGTTGGAATCCCGACCGAGCCGCACCTCGACGAGCGTCGCCGACTCGCCGCCGCGGTATGACCGCAAACCAAGCGAAACGCGGTGCCATCCCTTCTGCGGCAGCGGATAGCGAATCTCAGGAGCCCCGGTATTCCGTCCTGCTACCAGCATCACGCCGGAGAAGGTCTCCGTCTCGTAAGGCAGCAACCGCCAACGCCCGCGCTGCGGTTTTTTCGTCAGAGCCGACTCGGGCAGACACTTGCCCATGTCCGCCAGATAGATCGGAGGCGCGTCACCGGGCGCGGCGGCTGCCAACGCCGATACCGACGCGGCCTTCAGAAACAGTCTTCGCGTAAGCGCCGAATCGTAGCTGCTCGTCATTGCACGCCATTATCCCCGCGTGCCCGCACAGTTTCAATCCGGGCACGGATCGAATCCACCGCGTTGAGCAGCGGCAGTGGCCTGGCTAGAGCATTTTCAAAGATTTCATAGTCCGTAGCCGCAGTGGCGGAAGCAAGCTTGAATGTTGTGCGGAGTCACAGCGGCGAGGGCAGCGGCGAGGCATGTCTCGAGCGTGGCAAGCGAGCGGGCCTTGGCGGTGCGCAGTTGTTGCTTGACCTGAGCCCAGCACGGTTCGATGGGGTTGAAGTCGGGCGAGTAGGGTGGCAGATAGAGTAGCTCGGCGCCGCGCGCCTGGATGCTTTCGCGTACCCCTGCGACCTTATGGGCCGCCAGATTGTCCATCACCACGACGTCGCCGGGTTGGAGCTGTTGGCCCAGCACCTGCTGCAGGTAGGCGAGGAATATCTCGCCGTCGGTCGGCGCCTCGATGGTCATGGCTCCAACCCATCCGCAACGGCGAATCGCCCCCAAGACGCTCAACGTTCGCCAACGCCTCGCAGGCACGCCTTCCCGCACGCGTCGGCCTCGCCGTGCGCGCCCGTAGCGTCGAGTCATTTCCGTAGCCACACTGCTTTCGTCCAAGAAAATCAATCTTTCCGGGTCGATCCGTCTTACTTGTTCCCGCCACCGAGAACGTCGCTGTCGGTTGGCGGCGGTGTCTTGCTCAGCGGCCTAGAGCGATTTTTTTTTAAGCGCAGCCCCAACTCGCGCAACAGACTCCACAACCGACCGATACTCGCTCTCAGCCGCAACTCGTCGCGCAGCCGCGACTGCAGTTCGTGCAAAGTCAGATCGGGATGCTCTTCGATCCATGCGCCCACCTGCCGGCGTATCTCCGCAGTAAATTTGCTGCGCGGACCTCGCCGGCCCGACGGTGGGCGCGCCCAACTGCCGGTGCGTCGAAACGTCGCCGACACCTTCTTGGCCCAGCCCACGCTGACGTGGAATCGCCGGGCCAACACTTCCAGACTTCCTTCTCCCTGCTGATGCGCCTCGATGAGTTTGCGGCGCAAATCGTCCGCATAGGCTTTCGCCATCGTCTTCGCGTCGAAGCATTCGCCAGAGCCGTCTTCATTATCGCTGAAAATGCTCTAGCTGCACGATCATGCATGTAGGCCCCGCGGACTCTCCAGGTCGGGACTCATTGGAGGCTGTCGCGCTTACCTCGATTACAAGAGAAGCAAAGTGTTTGAAGATTACCCGGCGCATCTGTTCCGCCACGCGCAACAGGAACGACGTGGTCAACCTCAAGCCGCACACCCGCCGCCCCGCAGAGTCGACACCTGTAACTGTCTCGTTTCAGCACGAGAAACCGTTTGCGAATCGAGAGACTCGCCCTGTCTGCGCGTGCTGTAGAGGGCATCCGCTCAGTTGACGTCGATTCCGGTGGTTCCGACTGACGTTTTCTGTCGGCATATTGGGCAGTCAGCTCAAGAGCTTTCTTCCACGAGCCGAAGCACCGAGTGACAGTATCTCCCGACATTGGGGCTCCAAGTGCCTTGAGGTCAGCGCGCTCCGGTCGTCGGGCAGCGCTTGGCGGCGCTTGAGAAAAACCTGGTCGAGAGCAGCGTTCAAGAAGTGAAAACGCGGTAGAGCAAACCGAAGACGGTTGAGGCCAGCAGCACCACGAGCGGCCAGATGACCCGCTGCAAGGTGTCGATGCGGCTGTTCACAGCGTCAATACGGCTGTTCACAGCGTCGATCTTGGTGCTGAGTCCGGTGCTTTGGGCATCGATCTTGGCGCTAAGCTCCGCGAAGCGGGCATTGACGACCGTGATGACATTCTGGCCCGCTTGAGCCCGGACCTCGTCATCGGCGCGGTAGGCCAGATCGGCTTCGACGCCGGCACTGCGGAGGTCGCGAAAAAGCGCCCCAGTGGTCTCTGTGGCGGGCGGTTCAGTCCGGGTTGCCATTGGTAGTTTCCTTTCGGGGTCTTTCGGAGGTGCGGACGAGGGTATGGCTCACTGTATAAGAATTGAGAGACAGCACACTAGCGGGTGGCAAGCACAGCCGTCAGAGCGCGGTCCACGACCGCTATCGTCTGGTCGATGTCCGCTTCGGTGTGGGCGGCCGTGATCGAACACTGCTTGGTGGCGATGGGGAAGAAGAAGATGCCGTCTTCAATCAGCGCCAGGCGGAAGGCCCTGTCGAGCTCGTAGTCGTGGTTCCCCGCCAGGTCATGCCAATCGACCGGATGGTGATCCATGAAGAAAACGACGAACGCGCTGCCCTGGCGGACGACGACGCCTTGCATCTCGTGCGCGGCGAGCCGCTGCGTCAGGCCCTTCTCGATCCGGGACCCGAGTCGTTCGAGCCTTTCGTACAGTGCGCCGCCGTCTCGGAGCAGGAACTCGAGCGTCGCCACCGCGGCGGCTGTCGGTACCGGATGGGCGTTGTACGTTCCGGCGAGCAGAACGCGCCGGGACGGATCGTCGTGAGCGTAGTGCTCCATCCAGCGGGCCGGTCCGGCGATCGCGGCCAGCGGATAGCCGCTGGCGATCGCTTTTCCGTAAACGGCCAGATCCGGCAACACCCCGCTAACCTCCGCGTAGCCCCCGAATGCATGCCGAAAGCCGGTCTTGATCTCGTCGAAGATCAACAGAAAACCAAACTCGTCGGCAAGATCTCGCAGGCCTTGCAAATAGCCGGGCTGCGGCTTGATCAGCCCGATGTTCTGCAAGATCGGCTCGGTGATCAGCGCCGCCACGGGGTACCGCTCGCAAACGTACCGCGCCGAATCGAGGTCGTTGAAATTGATGGCGTGCAGCAGCGCCTGATGGGCATTCGGAATGCCGGCGCTGAGCGGGGCCAGTTCGTATTCTCCGGGCGAGCGGCGGGGGCCCAGTTGATCGAGCGGTGTCATCAGGTTCACCGCGACGTCGTTGTGCCAGCCGTTATAGCCGCCCTGCATCACGATGACGTGATCCTTCGCCGTCACCGCCCGCGCCAGGCGTATCGCCTGGGCCGTCGCTTCGCTGCCGCTGTTGAGCACGGCTACCCGCTCGATCCAGGGAATCTTCTCGCATATCAGATACGCCAGCCGGCCTTCGAGTTCCGTCGGACCGGAGCCCCACAGGTCCAGGCCGTCTTCGAATACGCGTTGGACCGCCGCATGCACTTCCGGGTGCTGGTAGCCGAGGAATTGCGGTGCGAAAGCCCCGTGATAGTCGATGTATTCACGCCCTTCGGCATCCCGGATGTGCGAACCTTTGCCGCGCACGAAGGCGATGTTCGGGTCCGTGAGGCGATTGATGGAAGAGATGCCGCCGGGAATGTATTGTCGGTTGCGATCGAGGATTCGATCGGATGCAGGAAAGCCGGTCATGGCCGTACGGCGGACCCACTCCGGCCCGCAAATATTCATCGTAGCCCTGCTGAGATAGGTTCGGAGCGCTATTTGTCCAGTTGGGCGAAAAAAACCTTTCGCGCCCTCTCGAACCCGTCTGTCGGCTTGCCGTCCGCAATGAGCAACGCCGCGTCACGCCATAGGAAGCAGGGGCTCGCTACGGCATCCCCACGGCGCGACAGGGGTCGAATGAGCAATTCTCATTGACTCATGCCTGCATCGGTCCGCCTCCGTAGACCGTTCATTGCGATGCGGTCCGCGGCGGGCCTACACTATGGGGGGTGTACGCTCGAGCCGGGATGAGCGGGCGCGAAAGGATCTGTTGACAATGGATGCGAAGAAGTTTGCGATAGCCTCGGTGGCCGGGGGAGTCATGTTGTTTCTCCTGGGGTTTGTGTTCTACGGCCTGCTGTTGAGTGAGTTCTTCGGGGCCAACATGACGCCGGGTGTGGGCAAGGACATGCCGGACATGGTCCCTCTGATTCTCGGGGAGCTTGTCTTGGCTGCGTTTCTTACCGTGATCCTGAGTCGATGGTCTGGGATAACGAGCTTTGGCGCGGGGGCCAGGGCCGGCGCGCTGCTCGGCCTGCTGCTTGGTTTGGGATTGAACCTCGAGATGTATGGAACGATGAACTTGTCTGGACCGGCGACAATCCCGGTCGACACGCTGGTCAACACGGTGCGAATGAGTCTCACCGGCGGCGTGATTGGCGTGGTGCTGGGCCGGTCGTGAGGCGATCCGCAGATCGACCCAAGTGAGGCGCGGGTTCCGGCTCGACCGCCGGCCGGTTGCTTGCCGATGGCCGCTGGCAGGCGATCGGAGCGGATGTGGCTTCGTTAGATGCCGGCCGCGGCTTTTCCCCCGGCATCCATGAGGTCGTGCCAGCGCAGCGTCTACACAATGCCTCGTGAGAAACAAACTGACATGGTCTACGCTAGGGCGTGTTAACACTAACCGGCAAGAATGTTTTATAATCAGGCATGGCGATCACCGAGGAGCAATACGCCGTATTGAGCCCGTCCTGCCGCGCCAGCGCGGTAACGTGAGCCTGTCGAATCTCACGGTTTTGAACGCCATCTTATATGTCGCCGAGCCGGGCTGCAAGTGGCGCGGCCTGCCCCGACGCTTCGGGAACTGGCACACCATCTACACCCGCATGAACCGCTGGTCCGACAACGGCGTGCTGGATGCCGTCTTCGAGAAACTCCAGCGCGAGCAACTGGTGCGCATCCGGGTCGAAGCCGTTTCGATGGACTCGACCCTCGTGAAGGTGCATCCGGACGGCACGGGCGCGTTAAAAAAACGGTCTCCAAGCGATCGGCAAACCGCACGGCGGATGGAACAGCGAGGGTTTTCTCATCTTAATAGACATGGGGAACCCGAGAGGTGTAAGACGAGGTTTTGAGGCTCTGCAGAAGCGGCGGTTTGAGGCAGTGCGGCTGGTCGTGGACGAAGGCTGGAGTCAGTCCGCGGCGGCGCGACAGGTGAAAGCGGCACAACAAAGTGTGAGCCATTGGGTGGGTGAGTATCGCCAGCGGGGCGCCGCTGGTTTGCTCCAAGCCGGGCGGGCGGGACGCAAGCCGCTGTTAGACGCTGCGACGCGGGGAACTCGTGTCGGCGCAATGTGAGAAATACCCCTGGTGAGCAAAGCAGAACGTTCCCCTTCCGCTCAAGGTACTGAAGCCCTTCAGTCTTGTTTTAGCCGCCCCGTCCTGCCTAGTATGACGACAGGGTGGCGGGAATCATGTCGAAAAGAGCCGCACAGGATGCGCGGGCGCTGCGGGCGGATGACCTTCGCCCCAGGCGCATCGAGGGCGCGTCTTGGTCGCAAATCAGGCGTCGGAATGGCCGTTCGGTTCGCCGTGGGTGCGCAAGGGACGCACAGCCAAAAACCGCCGCCCGAACCGCCGCGCCCGCCGCCCAGACACGGCTTGCCTGCCCGGAATTGCCCGGAATTTCCCGGAATTTCCGGCAAAAAATATTGCCCCTGAGCAAGTGTCCGTGCACCGTCAGCCGTTTTCGGTCCGCCTCACGACGAGCGCCGTTCGCCGTAGCTCCCGTCGCCCTCCGGGCTCCTTCCGCTGCGGCTGCCGCAAAATGAACCCATGCTGAGAAAGGGGAACGTTCTAGATTGCGCAAACTGCACAAACAGGGGTACTTTCTATATTGCGTTGACAGACGCGAGGAACTCGTTGCAGCCGGATGCACCCGCATCTATTGAGTCTCGCAAAGTATTATGACACCTTCAGTAATTTGCAGCATCTATATAGGTATGGGCAACCCCAAAGGGGTGAAGCGGGATTTCGAGGCGCTGGAGAAGCGCCGTTTCGAAGCGATGCGACTGCTCGACCAAGGCCTGAATCAGTCCGCGACGGCGAGACGGGAGAAGGTCGCGCGGCAAACCGTGAGTGCATGGCGGCGGCAGTACCGTCGGCAGGGACCGGCCGGGCTGCGTCAAGCCGGGCGAGCCGGGCGCAAGCCGCTGTTAGACGCCGCTAGCCGCTGTTAGACGCCGCTAGACGCCGCTAGACGCTGCGCAACTTCTACTTCCGGCTCGATCCCGGCGCGATCAGCCAAGCCGAGGTGATCGACTTTCTCAAAGCGCTCGTGCGTCACATCGACCAACCGTTGCTGATCGTCTGGGATCGATTGCCGGCCCACCGCAGCCGCCTGGTGCGGGAGTTCATCGAACTCTCCAAGGGGCGCATCGTGACGGAGTACTTGCCGCCCTATGCGCCGGAGCTGAACCCGGTGCAGTACATCTGGGCCTTCTGGAAGCAGCACGAACGGCCCAACGTCTGTCCGAAGGACTGCCGCGAGCCAAGTGCGCGTGCTCGCCAGGCGCTGCGCCGCATGCGCCGCAAACCGCGCTTGATTACTGCCTTCTGGAAGCAGTCTTCTCTTTGTTTTGATTGACGGTATGCTATGCGACACTCAATAAGTAGACAAGCGGATCCGCGTCCACGGGCTGATTGAGGCCATCACCCGCGTAAATCGCGTATTTAGGAGACAAGCCGGACAGCTTGGTGGTGGACTACTTGGTCTTTACCAATGAACTCAAACGCGCATCTGCAACGACAAAGCCGCACTGGTTTCAAAGCAACCCGGGTGGTCGGCTCATGATGCCAGGGACCGCCGGATGTCGATGCCGGCGAGATGGCTGAGCATGGGCGCCGTGGCGAGGTGAACGTTGTGAGCGCCGGCGGCGAGACGGTCTCGAACGTCGCTCGCGTTCATCACGCCTCCTACTCCGATAAGAAGAAGCGAAGACTTTGTTGAATCAATGATTTGTGACAGCATCTTCAACTCTTCGTTGCAGCGTTCGGTGATCGCGCCGCCGCCGACCCCGCGGCGGAGGCTTCCGAACAGCAGTTCACCCGTAAGACCGCGAACCGGAGCGGTGAGTGAGTTGGTGGAGCTGAGGGCGTCGACGTGGGGAGTGACGGCTCTCACAACACCTTCGGCCTGGTCCGGGTTGTGGAAAAGGCCGATCTTGAGGACCAGGGGCGTTGCCGGAATGCGCGCGCGAATCTCGGCGGAGATCTCGGCGGCGGCTTCGGCGTCGAGATAGAGGTCCGCTTCCTTCGTGCAGACGTTGGGGCAGGACAGGTTCGCTTCGACGACATGAGCCCCGGAATCGACGGCCCACTTCGCGCATTGCGCGAAGTCGGCGGCCAGTTGCCCGAGGCTCCAGCCTGCTTCCGGCGAAGCGACTACGGAGACCGAGAGGACTTGCCTGGGCCCGAGCCCGACGCGAGCCTTCTCGATGTCAGCCCGCCAGGTGGCGGGGTCTTTCGAGGGCATGCCGAAGGAGATCGCCCAGGTGTCATAGGGGCCGTTGTACGGAGCGGCGGGGATCTCGGCGCCATCACCCGACATGCGCTGCACGGAGACAGGCAAGAGATTGGGCGGTTCGTAGCAGGCGCGGTAGCTCGATCGGACCGTCTTGTAGGTCAGGACGTCGTAGCCCAACCGCGCGTAGTAGAGAATCCACTTGCTGTTCAGGAGAGGACCGGCCGGGATACCGAGCGGCGAGGCGACTGGCAGGCCGCAGAAATGCCATTCTCCGGGTACGTCGGGAACTTCAATCTCCGGCGGCGCAGGAACGTTATCGTAGTTCCAGTCGTAAGACCGTGCGATGTCGTAGCGTTTCCCGGTCGTAGCCCCGGCGGCGCGTTGGACCATTCCTCGTCATTGTAGACGACGGGTTGAGGCTAGAATGGGGTCGTCCTTCGAACGTCGGTCGGTGAAACCGCAGTGAACTTTGCAAGAAAGATGGTTTGGGTCGTTAGCGCCGCGGTTGGGATCGCCCTGGTGCTTGTTTCTTGCGGCCAGGAAGGCGACACGGAACGCCCTCCCAACGTGATCGTCGTCTTGACCGACGATCAGGGTTACGGAGACCTCGGAACGCACGGCAACGACAGGATCAGGACACCCCATCTGGACCGTTTCGCCGCGCAAGGGGTCGAATTCACCAACTTCTACGTGAGTCCTGTATGCGCGCCGACTCGTGCGAGCCTGCTAACGGGACGTTACTACTACCGGACCGGCGTCATCCACACCTCGCGCGGCGGGGCGAAGATGCATGCCGATGAGGTCACCCTCGCGGAGAGACTGCAAGCAGCGGGGTATCGGACGGCAATCTTCGGCAAGTGGCACCTCGGAGACAACTATCCGATCCGTCCGATGGACCAGGGGTTCGAGGAGTCGCTGATCCACAAATCGGGCGGAATCAATCAGACACCGGATCGTCCGAACGACTATTTCGATCCTCTTCTTTGGAAGAATGGGCAGCGGTTCGAAGCGAAGGGCTACTGCACCGATGTCTTCTTTGACGCCGCTCTGGCGTTCATCGAAAAGAACAGAGGTGAACCGTTCTTCGCCTATATTCCGACGAACGCGCCGCACACGCCGCTGATCGTCCCTGATGAGTATGCGCGGCCATATCTCGACGCGGGGCTCGACAAGGACACCGCCAAGGTCTACGCGATGGTCGAGAACATCGATGACAACTTCGGTCGGTTGCAGGACAAGCTGGTCGAGTTGGGACTGCGCGAGAACACCTTGGTGGTGTTCCTGAGTGACAACGGTCCGCAGCAGCGTCGTTACACCGCCGGGCTGAAGGGCAGGAAGGCATCTACGTATGAGGGTGGCATCCGGGCAATCAGTTTGTGGCAATGGCCCGCGGTTCTGGCTGCGCCGGCGAAGCTGAGCTCGATCGCCGCGCACATCGACGTGACTCCAACTCTTATGGAAGCCGCGGGCGTCGAACCGGACGACGAAATGGACGGGCTCAGCCTGCTGCCGGTGCTCCGCGGAGAACCCGCCGGACCGGGCGATCGGATTCTGTTCTTCCAGTGCCATCGCGGCCTCACCCCGAAGCGGTATCAGAATGCAGCGGTGCGAAGTGAGGCGTGCAAACTGGTTTTGAGTCCCGGGACTTTCTCCGATGAAGCTTGGAGCTTCACCGGGACACCGCCAACGGAGCTCTACGATCTGAGCATGGACCCGGGCGAAGAGAAGAACATCGGCGAGGAACGACCGGACATCGTCGAGGATCTGCGAGCGCGCTACGAAGCTTGGTTCGAAGATGTTCGCAGCACGCGCTCATTCGAGCCGGGGGGCATTCATATCGGTTCCCGGGCCGAGACCGTGGCCGTCCTTTCGCGGTATCAGGATTCCACCTATGTCGGCGGTCGCCCAACGACATGGAAGACTGCGATCGAGCGGGCAGGGCGGTATGAAGTCCGTGTGAAACGAGAGGAAGAGGCTTGGTGGGAGGGGCCGGCGACGCTCTATCTGAGTGTGAACGGCGTCGTGCAAGCGAAGGATCTGGCGCCGGGTTCGGATCATGCGTTCTTCGACCTGCCCTCCGGAGACGCGGAGTTGGATGTATGGGCTCAGGCGCCGGGAAGCGACCGGGAGATCGTGACGGACAACAGCGCTGTCGGTAATGTCGTACTGAGGAGGGTGGAATAACGGGGCGCCGGCTCCGGGGACATGGCCATGCCGTTCAAAGTGCATCTGGGTTCAGCTGCAGTGAACTTTCCGCCGTGGCTGCGAAGTGGTCCGGGCCGGGTATTGGCCGCTCTTCTGGGCGTGGTGGCGGTTGCCGGGCTGCTTCTGTTCTTCACGGTGTTTCTCATTGTCGGAGCGCTGTTGCTGGTTTTTTTCGGTGTGCGCATGTGGTGGCACATGCGTAAGTGGAGCCGGCAGTCGATGCGGCGGCCGGCCGGCGACGTGGTCGATGTAGAGCACAGCGTGATGGATGTGGAGGTAATTGAAGCACCGCGTATCAAGGAGTAGGGATGTGGGGTGGAAAGGCAGGCCGGGTAGCCGGGCCGGGGCGTTCCGTTTGCAGCGTCCATTGCCGCGTTGTTGGCTGTCGGCGCAAGGTGAGAAGTTCCCCTGGTGCGCAAAGTAGAACGTTCGCCTTCGGCTCGACGGACTGAAGCCCTTCAGTCTTGTTTTTGCCGCCCCGGCCTGCATAGCATGACGACAGGGAGGCGGGAATCCTGGCCTGTATATCTCACCACGTCGGGAAACGAAGTGCGGGAGAGGGCCGGCAGGACGAGGCGCGAGCCGCTTGGCGCGCGCAGGTGTATTTGACCCTACATCGAGCACGCCAAGCAAGCGCAACGAAGTCATGGCGGTCGTATCGCTTGCTTCCCCCGTCAGGTGGTGTGAAATGCAGGTTAGGCCCAGGGAGGGTGCGTCTTGTCGCAAATCAGGTGTCGGAATGCCCGTTCGGTTCGCCGTGGGTGCGTAAGGGTCGCACAACCAAGAACCGCCGCCCGGACCGCCGCGCCCGCCCAGTCACTGCATCCCTGCCCACGATTGCCCGCTATTGCCCGCCATTTACCGCCATTTACCGGCTTTTTTGCCGCCAAGTCACTGCTTCCCTGACCACGATTGCCGTGATATCCCGGTATTGTGCGCATTATCCCGGCATTCTTTTTGCCCTGAGCAAGTGTCCACGAAAAGTCAGCCGTTCTCGGTCGGCCTCACGACGAGCGCCGTTAGCCGCGAAATGAACCCATGCTGAGAAAGGGGAACTTTCTATATTGCGTTATTGCGTTGACATGCCGGGTTGTTAGCTTGTGTCAGTCTGTCGTCGGGGATAGAATACAGCCAGAATCGGAGGCTCCCACATGATCACTCGCCGTTCTGCTCTTGCTCTGTTTGCCGGCGGTCTTGCCGGCGGCGCCCTCACGCGCCTGACCGCGCTTCCCAACCGCCCCGTAAAAAGCGGTCGCCTTCTCCTGCGGGCACGCAGCCGGGTTGAGATGCCCGCAGGCGGCAGGAAGACCCAACTCTTTGAGCGAAACCTTGACTGGAAGGCGTCCGAAACCGCGTTGCTCATCTGCGACATGTGGGATGACCTCTACTGCGTTTCGGCGGTGCGGCGCATGGAAGTGATGATTCCGCGGTTCAACCAGGTGCTCAGGACTGCGCGCGACAACGGCGTCGCGATCATCCATTCACCCAGCAACACGATGGATTTCTATAAGGACGTCCCGCAGCGCCAACGGATGATCGATGCTCCTCACGTCACGCCGCCGGTGCCGATCGCTAGGTGGTGCTATCTCGACAGGGAAATGGAAGCAGCGTTGCCCATTGACGACCAGAACGAGGCTTGCGACGACGAAGTGCTTCGGCCGCGCGTACGCATGTATAACCGCCAGCACCCCGATATCGAGATCGGTCCCTACGACGGGATCAGCGACAACGGACAGGAAATCTACAACTACTGTGAACAGCTCGGGATTCGCAACATTGTCATGACGGGCGTTCACACGAACATGTGCGTGCTGGGACGGCCCTTTGGCATCCGTCAGATGAAGCGGCTGGGCCGCAACGTCGTGCTCGTTCGCGACCTCACCGACGCCATGTACGATCCGCGTGATGCTCCCTATGTATCCCATGAGCGCGGCACGGAAATGGTGATCGAGCATATCGAGCAATACTGGTGCCCGACGGTGTTGAGCGAGGAATTGCTTCGCAAGGCCGACCAGTCCAGGCCGGATTCGGTGTCTTCCGGTGTCTAGCCCACGTCTGCCGCACCGATTTTCTCAAAGGACAGACAGAGGTTATCCTGTCTGCGATGGGCGGCAAGCTTGCCGCGAGTCCAGTGACAGCGAAGTTTGCGTCCGGGTAGAGGTATCGAAGTCGCTCGCAGGGGTGCAATGAATCGACGCCAATTCCTCGGTACGGCCGCGGCTCTGAGCGCGGCATCGCCGTCGGCCCCGGCCGCCGCCGTCGGCCTCGCGCAGGACTCCGCCACGGCGCTGGGCGACGACATCATCAAGCGCACCCGCAGCAGCGCGCTGGCCTACATCGACAACCTTCACAACTTCATCTGCACGCAGGTCAACCGTAAGTTCAGCGATGACTCCGGCGACGGTTCCGCTTGGCGGCAGACCGCTGAAACGGTCGCCGAGGTGCGCTTTGTCGACAAGGTCGAATCCTACCGCACCATCACCGTCAACGGCCGTCCGTCCAACAAGAACTTCAGGCAGGTAGGCGCCGGCAACGTCTCCGGCGAATTCGGACGCACGCTTTTCAACTTGTTCCGACCTGAATCCGAGGCCGTCTTCAGGTGCTCCGGCAACGCCGTTCTCGGCGGGCGCGATGTGCACGTCTTCCGCGTGGAGGTTCCGAAGCATCGCTACAGTGGGATACTGTTCCTGGGGTTCGACACCTTTGGCAAGAAAATGTGGCCCGTCAACGTCGGCTACAAGGGTCTGATCTATAGAGAAAGAGACGGGCAAAGTCCTGCGTCTCGACGTCAGGGAGAGGCTGGGCATCCCGCCCGAGTATCCCGTCCGGCAATCCTCCTTTCGTCTCGACTACGATTACATGCCGATCGGCCCAAGTACGTACCTGCTGCCCGTGGGGGCACGGTATGTCTATCACATGTCCAGACCGCCCTATCTCCGACGAGACGACATCGAGTGGTACGACTGCCGCAAGTTCGACGCCGAGTCGACGCTTGCTTTCGAGGAAGCGACCGCCAAGTGTGAGTAAGGGTAGCGTCAGGCAATCTGGTCGCTACCCTTGAAGCCGTATCGCCCCTGGGGAACAACGATGAGCCAGAGTTCGCTCTTTGATCTGTTGTCGCTGAAACCGGGTCTGCTGATCCCATACGAAGGATGCATCCGCACAGCGGCGATGGTTGGTTATCCTGTCTGCGACCGGCTGCAAGCTTGCCGTGAGTCCAGAGACAGCGAAGTTCGCGTCCGGGTAGAGATATCGAAGCCGGTCGGAGGGATGCTATGAATCGACGCCAATTCCTGGGTACGGCCGCGGCTCTGAGCGCGGCATCGCGGTCGGCCCCGGCCGCCGCGACCGAAGTTGACTTTGAAGCGGTGCGCGCGGATTTTCCGAGAGCGCGAACGGCCGCGTATTTCGACTGCGCCTCATCCCATCCGCTCAGTGTGCATTCCGCAGCGGCGCTGCACCGCTACGTCGATTGGGCGGCCCATCAGGTCGGCGAACCGTGGTGGCCGTCGTGGGCGCCGCCCCGCGGCGAAGCAAAGAATCTGTTTGCCCGACTCATCAACGCAAAGCCTTCGGAGATTGCCTTTGCCCGCAGCACGATCGAGGCGGAGAGCAATCTGTTGAACGGGATGGCGGACGTCTTGTCAAAAGGCAACGTTGTCACGAACGACCTGCACTATACGGCCGCCCTCTACAACTACAAGATGCGGCAGCAGGAAGGGCTTGATCTGCGCATCGTCAAGAATCGAAACTGGAGCATCGATATCGACGACATGCGGAACGCAATCGACGGCGACACGAAGCTCGTTTCCATTACCTTGGTGTCGAACGTGAACGGGTATCTTTCCGACGTCAAGGTCATCAGCGACCTTGCTCATTCGCAAGGCGCGTACCTCTACGTCGACGTGATTCAGGCAGCCGGTGCGGTGCCGATCGATGTACGCGCCATGGGCGTCGATTTCGCCGCTTGCTCGACGTACAAATGGCTGATGGGCGTAAAGGGATTTGGCTTCCTCTATGTTCGCGAGGACCTCCAGCGAAACATCGTGAAGCCGACGCAGCATTCTGGCGGCGTACGGTTCAACTATGAGCCGTGGGTCGAACGGCCCGATACCGCGCTTGACGAGATCACATTCCGGCCGAGGCCTGGGCCCGGTTGCTATGAAGTCAGTTATCCGTCCTACGAGGGGGTAGTCTGTGCGCAGGAGAGCCTGAACTACATTCATCAGCTCGGTGTAGCGAACATACGGAAGCACGTTCGGGGCTTGACGAATCGTTTGCAGGACGAACTGCCCAAACTCGGCTATCCATCGATCACGCCGAAGGGAAATGAAAGCCCCATCGTCGTCTTCGAAGCGAGCGATCCGTCTTCGACGAGAAAAAAGCTTCGGGCTGCGGGCGTTCACGTAGCCATGCGTTTCGGCAACAAGATGCGGCTTTCACCCTCTGTCTTCAACAATCATCAAGACGTCGACAAACTGCTGGGCGCACTTGCCTAGCGGGCTTCAGCCGTCTGATGGTGAGAAAAACACGCTAAGACCGGGAGGAACCAATGAAACTCAATCGTCGCCAACTCATCGGCGCGGCTGCGGCTCTCGGAGCCGCCGGCTTTGCCTCGCATGCCGGCAGTGCTGCCCCACGCCGAAGATCCGTCGCGTCGGCCCGTTCGGACTTTCCCTGGGCCGAGCGGGAAACCTACCTGAATTGCGCGTTGGAGCACCCCCTGGAAAAACATTCATCCGCCGCGATGCAGGAATACATCGGATACCTGACCAACGGTCCGGATGCGGGTCGGGCCAAATACGAGAACACCGAGTTGCAGGAGAACGTCCGGGGGATGTTCGCGCGGCTGATCGGTGCGAAGTCAACCGAGATTGCGTTCGTGCCCAGCACGCAGATTGCGGAGAATCTCGTGGTGGACGGCTTGCGTGTTCATGAATCCGGAGGCAATGTCGTCACGAACGACTTGCACTACGGCGGCAGTTTGTTCAACTACCGCTCACGAAAGGCGCGGGGCTTGGACGTTCGCATTGTGAAGCACAAGGACTACACCATTGACCTCGCCGATATGGAGAGAGCGATCGATGGTAAGACCAGACTGGTTGCACTGGCGCTGGTTTCAAACGTCAACGGCTATTTGCACGACATTGAGGCGATCTGCGAACTGGCGCATAGGCACGGAGCGTACGTCTTCATCGATGTGATTCAGGCCGCCGGCGCGGTGCCGATCGACGTCCGGACAATGGGCGTCGACCTGTTGGCCTGCTCGGCTTACAAATGGCTGATGGGGGGCCGATTCGGGTACCTGTACGTGGCGGGAGAATTGCACGACGGGGCTTTGGGGCCGGTGCAGTTCGGCAGCAAGGGGTCCGGCGCGAAGGATGCTCGGCAGTACCAGGTCAGCACGCCGAATCACGTTGGTTTTGTGTGTCAGGACGAAGCCCTGGCCTACATACTCGAGTTGGGAGTCGAAAACATCCAGGCCCATGTGCGGCCGTTGATCAGAAAGCTCCAAGCTGAATTGCCGGCAATCGGCTATCCCTCGATCACCCCGCGTGGGAACGAGAGTCCCATTGCGACGTTTCTGGTTCCTGATGTGGCAAAAGCCAGTCAGCGGCTGGAGAAAGCGGGTGTGATTGTCACATTGAGGAACGGCAAGCCCGGGCAAATGCGGGTCTCGCCATCAGTCTTTAACAACCTCGCGGACGTTGACCTGCTAGTAGAGACTCTGACTTAGCTTCGACCGAGCCTCACGGCCTTCCGCTCGAAAGGACCGATCGAATCATAAATGCCAAAAGACCTGCGTATCGCCATTCTGGGAGCAGGACATCTCGGCGAGGCGCTCATACGCGGCCTGTTGAACGCAGCCGTGGTGACCGCTGAGCGACTGCACGCGACCGTCGCGACGAGCGCACGTGCGGAACTGCTGCGGAAGAAATACGGTCTACACGTAACCGCCGGTTCCAACGACGCGGCGGTGGCAGGAGCCGACGCTGTCATTTTGGCCGTCAAGCCTGGCAAGGTCCCGGAGGTTCTGGCCGCCGTCGGGCCTGTGTTCAGCGCCGAGCAAAACATGATCTCTCTTGCGGCTGCCGTCCCGATCCGGCGCATGGAGGGGCTACTTCCGGTAGGAACGCCGGTGTTTCGAGCCATGCCGAACATAGCCATGACCGTGGGTGAGAGTGCGACGGCGCTCTGCGCGAATGCTTCGGCGACTAGTGAACAAAGATGCACTGTCGAGGAGATGTTTCGAACCGTCGGCAGCGTAGAGTGGGTCGAGGAAACGGCTATGGATGCGGCGACCGGGCTTTCGGGAAGTGGCCCTGCTTTCGTCTTTCGTGTGCTGGCCGCGCTTGCGACTGGCGGTGACAAGGCGGGACTGCCGAAGGATGTTGCCTATCGATTAGCTCGACAAACGCTGCAAGGCGCCGCACGGCTCGCGATCGAAACCAACTTGACGCCGAACGAGTGGATCGAGCAGGTCAAGACACCGGGAGGCACAACCGTGGAAGGGCTGACCGTGCTGGAGGAGGCCAAGGTGTGGGAAGCATTCGTTGAGGCCGTTACGGCCGCATCCCGGCGCGCTGCCAAGCTATCCCGGGACCTCTAAATAGATATGTATAATACAATCAATGACTTACAAGAAATAGCTTCATATTTAATTGAATAAGAGGAGGGTATTCGGCCGAACGCCTCCCACGAAGGGAATTCGGAAGCTCCTACAATGGAGTTTCTTTTCTCAAGCTCCGGAGTTTCCTCATGGTTGCCGCTGCCCGCTTTCTGCTGCTTGTCATCACTGTGCTCTTGACGCCGCTGGCTTCGGCCGAAGATTGGCCGGAATGGCGTGGCGAAGGACGCGCCGGTGTTTGGACAGAAACGGGAATCGTCGAGACATTTCCGGCGGGCGGGCTCGCGGTGAGCTGGCGCGGCAAAATTGGCAACGGATATGCCGGCCCCGCCGTCGCGGACGGTCGCGTCTACGTGACCGACATCGTCAACAAGCAGGCCAATCGTGGCACGGAGCGGGCGCTTTGCCTCAACGAGAATAGCGGCCAGTTGCTGTGGAAGCACGAATGGGCGGCGGACAACAGTGGCATGTCGTATTCCAATGGTCCTCGCGCGACGCCGACCATTGACGGTGACCGCGTCTATACGTTGGGTGCGACCGGGATTCTGCATTGTCTCAACGCGAAGACCGGCGGCGTGGTTTGGAAGAAGAATTTCATCGATGAATACAACACCAGTTTGCCCACTTGGGGCATCGCCGGGGCTCCGCTCGTTGACGGCAATCGCCTGATCTGCCTCGTCGGCGGCGAGCCCGACGCCAAGGTTGTCGCTTTCGACAAGATGACCGGCAAAGAGATATGGCGCGCGCTTTCGTCGGATTGGGAGCCGGGCTACAACCCGCCGTTTCTGATCGAGGTAGGCGGAACGAGACAACTCATCATCTGGCACCCGCGTGCGATCACATCACTAAATCCCGAGACGGGCGCGGTCTACTGGGAGCACACCTTTGACGTGCACCATGGTCTGACGGTCGCGACGCCGGTTCTCGACCGCAATCGCTTACTCGTCACTGCGTTTTATGAAGGTTCTCGGATGCTCAAGCTCAGTCCGAGCGCGCCCCGAGCCGACCTGATGTGGAAGGGCAACTCCACGAGCGAGATCGAGACCGATGGGCTGCATTCGCTTGTAAGCACGCCGGTCATCCAGGGTGACTACATCTACGGCATTTGTAGCTACGGGCAGTTCCGCTGTTTGGATGCCCGAACAGGGAAACGGGTCTGGGAAACGATGGACGTAACGAAGGAGAAAGTTCGTTGGTCGACGGGACAGATCGTGCGTCAAGGCGACCGCTATTTCATTTCGAACGATCGTGGTGAGCTGATCATCGCCAAATTATCTCCCGATGGCTACCAAGAGATCGATCGTACGAAGATCATCACGCCGACATCTTACGTGAACCGCCGTCGCGAACTCGGGGCCATCAATTGGACCCATCCTGCCTATGCAAACCGTCATCTGATCACCCGGAACGACAAGGAGATCGTTCGCTACTCTCTCGCCCGCTAGTAAGCGAACGGAAGGAATCGCCGTGAACCGTGTCGTTCACTTCAAGATCGTTGTCAACAACCCCGAGCCGGCCATCGCCTTCCACACAGGGGTCTTTGGCCGGGGAACGCGCCCATGGGAAGGGACCGCAGACCTATCGGCTCGTTACTACCGGGTCGAATCGTTCGACGAATACACACCGAAGGTGAAGGTGAAGGTGGAGGGGGCGAGATGCTTGTTCCTGCGATGGCGATTTCTGGAGTGGGTCGCCGCGCCGGAGGCGAGGTTCCCGGAGGGGATCAAATCCCGGCTCCATCAACCGGATTCATCGGCCAAGGCCGAATCATGAGGGCCTCTCATATGGGTTTACTCCGATGGCGACTACGACCTTACCTTGTCTTGAGTCTCGGTTTCTGGCTGCTCGGCTGCACTTGTGGCTCCGCCCTCTGGGGACAGAACATCACGGTTGTATCTCGATCGACGGTATTTGAACATCCAAACAGCGATCCCTACGACCGTGCGAACCGATTCGGGTTCAACCATGCGCCGAGCGTGACAACGCTTGCTGATGGCCGATTGCTTTGTGCCTGGTTCTCGGGCCCGTTTGAAGCTTCGGTTGATCAGGTGATCTTGGCGTCGTACTCGTCCGATGGCGGAAGGACATGGTCGGACGCGGAAGTCTTGCAGGATTTTCCTCACACTTCGGACTTCGACCCGGCCTTCTTATCAAACGGATCACGGACGTGGCTGTTTTTCTCGCGAGGCCGCTGGAATCGTTATCCGTTTGTTCGTGGTGAGCGCGATGGAGGGATCGGAGTCAAGTCCTTTCAGATGTTCCATCGTTATACCGACGATTCCGGTGAGACGTGGTCAGCGCCACAGGCGCTTCCCATCGAGCGTGGATACAATTGCCGATCGAATGGAATCCGCCTCTCCAGCGGCGAACTATTGGTGCCCACGCACCTGTTGCTTGGGGAAGACTCCGGGGTTTTGAAGTCTCGGGATGACGGGAAGACGTGGACTCGCCATACCGGAGTTTCAACGCCGGCGGGGCAGGCGGAACCGACGATCGCTGAGTTGAAATCAGGGGCCGTGATGATGTTCCTCAGGACGAGCGACGGTCATCTCTGGCGGACCGTCTCGCACGACCGTGGCGAGACTTGGTCAGTGCCCGAGAAGACGGACATGCTCGCCGCCGCAGCTTCTCACAATCTCTTCCGGACAGAAGATGGAAGGCTTGTTTTGACCCATAACGAGTCTCCGCCTCCGTTCCGGTCGCCGCTAACCGTGAGGGTGTCTGAGGGTGACGGCAGGAGCTGGTCCGAGCCATTCACTTTGGCCGCTGTACCTCGCCCGCAACAGGGTGATGCGATCTGGGGACGTCAAGTGACCTACCCATCGGCCACCCAACTTTCCAAGGGAACTATTGTCATTGTCTGGGCGCGCATCGCGCTCGGCGACGACGAGCAGTGGGGTGATATTCAATCCGCCCGGGTTCGGATCGACTGACCTGCGTTTCTCATCAAGTGGCGAGGCGAAGTGCGTGAGAGGGCCGGCAGGACGAGCCGCGAGCCGCTTGGCGCCCCTGCCTTATCGTTATGGGATGTATTTGACGATACTCGCGTGCACGGCAAGCAAGTGCAACGAGCGTATGGCGCTTTATCTTGTGCTCCGGCCGTCAGGTGGTAACAGGAGCAGGCCGGTCGGAGGAGGCGGGTGCGTTTCGCTCCCAGATAAGACGCAGGCCTTCAAGGGTTAGGTTTTCCTGAATCTCTTTGATGTATCGCGACCCCGGACAAATGGCGCCCGCCTGCCCGCCGGTCGCGACGAGCTTGGTGTCTTCCCCGAGGACGGCCAGTATACGCTCCAGAATGGAATCGACCATGCCCACCGTGCCGTAGTAGAGACCTGACTGGAGCATGGCGACCGTGTTCGCTCCGATGACTTTGTCGGGTTCGCGAACATCGATCTGCGGGAGCTGCGCGGTCTTCCGAAACAGTGCTTCTGAGGAAATGCCGATGCCCGGACAGATCGCGCCTCCGAGGTATTCTCCCGCTGCGGAAACGCAATCGAACGTAATGGCCGTACCGAAGTCAACCGAAATGCACGGTCCGCCGAAACGAGTGAACACGGCAACGCTGTTGACGATCCGGTCCGCGCCGACCTCGGTCGGGTGGTCGGTTTTTATGGTAATCCCCGTGTCGACGGCGGCGGTCACAAAGAGCGGTTGCGCATTGAGATAATGGCGAGCCATCTGCCCGAGCGACGAATCAAGCTGCGGTACGACCGAAGAGATGATGACCCCACGAACCTCAGCGATATTGAGCTCAGCCAGCAGAAAAAGATTCCGAAACAGCACACCCCAGCCGTCAACACTTTGCGATGTATCGGTCTTCAGCCGCCAGTCCGCGATCCAATCGCTGCCGCGATGGACGCCGAGCGTAAGGTTGGTGTTGCCGACATCGACAGCTAGTAGCATGGCTTAGCGACCATCGATCGGCCGAACGCTACCCGCGAGAATCGGCTCGACATGTCCCTCGTCCGTCTGCAGCAACAACACTCCATGGGGATCGAGGCCGACGGTCGTGCCGAACATCTCCGATGAGCCGTTGCCTACGGCGACTCGCCTGTCGCGGACATAGCTCGATTTCTGAGAAAAAGCCAAGACGATGGCTTCAGCGCCTTCATCGAGGAACACCCCATAGTACCGCTCAATGCCTCGGAGGACCTGATGCAGCACTTCCTCTCGATCGTATGCACAGCCCGTTTCAATGCGCGCTGATGTCGCGATATCGGCTAGTTCGCCAGGCATCGCAACCTGGTTGACGTTCACGCCAACACCCACGATCGCATAGCGCGCCCCGCAGTCTTCCGACAATGTTTCTACGAGAATGCCCGCACACTTCTTTTCGTTGAGCAGGACATCATTAGGCCATCGAAGGTCACACTCCACATGACAGGCCCGTTCGATGCCTTCCGCCACGCCCAGTCCAACCGCCAGCGTCAGAACCGGTAATCGGGCAGCGGTTACACTCGGGCGAAGCAGGAGTGAGAAATAGAGTCCGACGCCCGGCTCGGAAACCCAGGCACGACCGAGACGGCCGCGACCCGCCGTCTGTGTTTCAGCGATGACCACGGCGCCCTCGGCGGCGCCCGACTCGGCAAGCCGCTGTGCCTCGATCATCGTCGAGTCAACCGACGCGAAGCGGCACTCAGGAGTGCCCAAACGTCGAGAGCGCATCTCGGGTCCTGTCCGTCATTGCTATTGATGAGTTTATCCGTGACTCCGGTCGAGGCGGAAGCTGATGTCGACGGCACGCGCCGAGTGCGTGATTGCACCGGATGACACATAATCAGCCCCGGTTTCTGCGTACTCACGGACGTTTCCTAGGGTAATACCTCCGGAGACCTCGACCTCTGCGCGACCGGCCAACTTGGCCATCGACATCCGAACATCGGACGGCGTGAAGTTATCCAGCAGGACGTGCCTCGCACCGGCGGTCATGGCGTCTTCCAACTCGGCAAAGGAGCGGATTTCAATCTTAACCGGCAAGTCACAGTCTCGAAATCGTTCAAGAGCGGGTCTCACGCCGCCTGCCGCGGTGATGTGGTTGTTCTTGATGAGAATGGCGTCATACAACCCCATCCGATGGTTCGTGATGCCGCCGGCTTGGGCCGCGAGCTTTTCAACGCGCCGCAGCCCCGGAGTCGTCTTCCGGGTGTCGAGAACCTGGCAACCGGTACCCTCTACCGCTTTGACGAACTGTGCCGCGAGGGTGGCGATACCACTCAGGCGTTGCACGAAGTTCAACGCCGTACGCTCCAGGGTAAGAAGACGCTGTGTCGATCCCGATACGCGCGCGATGACATCGTTGGCCGCAACGGGAACGCCGCTTTCGATAAGGATCTCGGGTTTCTCTTCTGAATAGATCTGTTGCAAGAGCTCGATGCCAGCAACCACAAACGGTTCGCGGGCGAGGAAGAAGCCGCTGGAACACGAGTCCGCGGGGACACAAGTGTCTGTTGTCACATCTCCCGCCCCGATATCCTCCGCAAGCGCACACGAGATGATGTCAGTGATCTCCGGGTGGTTCCAATGCAGTTTCACGGATGAGTGCCAGGCTTTTGGGAAACGGCGGACGTCTCGTCGGGACTATCCGGCCGATTCATTTCTAAGGCTCTATTCAATGTTTGAGGACTCGCATCTTGGCAAGGTTGATCTCGAACGCTATCGCAAACTATCGAGCGTTCCGCGTATACGGGTGATTTGCGAATCGTAATCTGCCAACTTGCCTCGAATGGACTCGACTACATGAGCCGGCGCCTTCGAGACGAACTGCTCATTGGCAAGCTGCTTCTCGGCCGAGTTCCGCGCCTTCTCGAGCGGCTTGAGTCGCTTCGCGAGCCGGTCATGCAGGGTCTGCATTTCCGCTTCCGGCAGGTGCAGGACCAGATCGAAGTCCGTGGTGTGGTGCATTGCCTTGCCCTGGGGCGCCGCTCCGTGTTCGACTTGCATCGCGACTTGGGCGAGTCGGGTGACGGCTTTGGACTGTTCCCGGATGACCTCCGCGGCGTCATCGTTGTGGGCATAGACGATGCCTTGGAGTTCAATCTTGGGGCCGACGCCGAGTGTAGCGCGGAGGTTGCGCACGGCCGTGATCAAGTCCCGCAGAACGGCGACCTGGCGCTCGGCCTGTTCGTCGGCAAGTCCGGGGTTCGTCTCCGGGTACCTTGTTAGCGCGATCGACTTGGGCCGCTTGGCGGTATTCGCGGTCACCCGTTGCCACAGCTCTTCCGTAATAAACGGCATGACAGGATGCAGCAAACGCAGTGCTCGCTCGGTGGCAGCCAGCATGTTCTTCCAGCCGGGCGTAAGACCGGAGTCATCTTGGAACGACAACTTCTTCAGCTCGATGTACCAGTCGCAGAACTCGCCCCAAAAAAAGTGGTAGAGCAGATTGGCTGCTTCGTGATAGCGAAAGCGTTCAATGTGATCGTTCGATTGCTCGGCAACGGTATTGAGACGTGAAAAAATCCAACGATCTTCCAACGGAACTTGGCCGCAAGAGCCTTCAGGGAGGTAGGCGTCAGGGTCTTTGGGTGACCAGACGTCCGCGCCGGACTTTTCCAAACTCAGAAACACGAAGCGCACGGCGTTCCAGATCTTGTTGGCGAAGGTGCGTGTGTCAGCGATCCGTTCCTCCGACATGACAACGTCCGAACCCTGCCCGGCGGCAGAGACAAGGGCGAACCGGACCGAGTCGGTGCCGTGCTTCTCCGTCATCTCGATCGGATCGATCACGTTGCCCTTCGTCTTCGACATCTTCTGTTTGTCGGCGTCACGAACCAGCCCGTGAATGAAAACCTTGCGAAAAGGGATGTCGCCGACAAGCCCGATGCCGAGCATCACCATGCGAGCGACCCAAAAGAAGAGGATGTCGAATCCCGTAACCAGCAACGATGTCGGGTAGAAGGCCTTGAGATCCTGTGTCTCGTCTGGCCAGCCCATCGTCGAAAAAGGCCACAGTCCGGAACTGAACCAGGTATCGAGGACGTCGGGGTCCTGCTCGATCTGATCGCTTCCGCATTTTGAGCATTCGGTTGGATCTTCCCGTGCGACGGTGGTCTCGCCGCACGTGTTGCAGTGCCATGCGGGGATCCGGTGGCCCCACCAAAGCTGTCGCGATATGCACCAATCGCGGATGTTGTACATCCACTCGAAGTAGTTACGGCGCCAAACATCGGGGATGATCTCCATGCGGCCCGATTCAACTGCCTCGATCGAAGGCTCGGCAAGCGGCTTCGTTCTGACGAACCATTGCGTCGAAACACGTGGCTCGACAATCTGCCCGGAACGCTGGCTGAGGCCGACGTTGTTGGTGTAGGCCTCGATCTTCTCAACGAGGCCGAGGGCTTGCAGATCAGCGACGATCTTCTTGCGGGCGTCATAGCGCGGCATGCCCTGATACGTGCCGCCGTTCTCGTTGATAGTGGCGTCTTCGTCGAGGACCGTAATAAAAGACAAACCGTGTTTCTTACCCGCCGCAAAGTCGTTCGGGTCATGCGCCGGCGTCACCTTGACGATCCCGGTCCCAAACTCGGGATCAACGAATTCGTCTCGGATCACGGGGAGTTGGCGCTCCATCAGCGGCAGCGTGAGGGTCTTGTCCCACAGGTGCTTGTAACGTTCGTCGCTCGGGTGAACGGCGACTGCCGTGTCGCCCAACATCGTTTCGGGACGTGTCGTGGCTACGACGATGTACTCATCCGTACCGGTAACGGGGTAGCGGATATGCCACAAATGGCCTTGTTGCTCTTCGTAAACGACTTCGAGATCCGACAGTGCCGTACGTGTTCCCGGGTCCCAGTTGATCAGATACTCGCCGCGATAGATGAGTCCTTTTTCGTAGAGGCGAACAAAGGCCTCACGTACGGCGCGCGACGGGCCCGGATCCATGGTAAAGCGCTCTCGGGTCCAATCACAGCTTGCGCCGATGCGCTTGAACTGCCTTATGATGCGCCCTCCGTATTCCTCCTTCCAGGCCCACACATGGTCGAGGAATTTCTCTCGACCGATCTGGCGGCGATCGATGCCCTGTTCGCCAAGGTGCCGCTCGACCAGCATTTGGGTCGCGATGCCTGCGTGGTCGGTGCCGGGAAGCCACAGCACGTTGTTGCCCTTCATGCGCCGCCATCGCATCGTGATGTCGGTCAGCGCAATTTCGTACATGTGGCCGATGTGCAGCGCGCCGGTAACGTTTGGCGGGGGCGCCACCAAACTGTAGGTGGGTCCTTCGCTATCGTTACCCGCGACAAAAAGCTCATCTTCGACCCAAGACTGGGCCCAACTCGGCTCGATCTGCCGGGGTTCGTAAACCTTTTTAATTTCCATGGAACAGGGCAGGGAAGTGCCTATGAATGACCAATATAGCAAGGGCCTCGGAAAGCGTCTTTGCCGCGTGTCACCTGATGCGGGCCGACGTTCGCTGGCCGAAAATCTGACGCGGAACTAACGGACGCCTAGCTGCTGAGAGGTCGGAAGATGGGAAACAGCCGGCTGACTCGAGTGTAACCCGTCGCCAAACTCTTCCTGAAAAGCGCCCGCGGCCCTCGAGGGGGCGAAAAGTGAGACCCACTGTTCCCGTGTTGGATATCCAGGTCGTCAGACGGCCCGCCCTGGAACGGGCGGATACAACCAACCACGAACACGAATCGGCTGACCGACGCGACAGACGGTAGGAACCCCGAGACGCCCGTTTGAACCCCGTAATCGAGAGGAACCTGTATGCACGTGGATCACGGCAAAACGATGGCCGGCAGTTTCGGCTCTCCGCCTGTGCTAGCATTTTTACGCTTTGGTCGGCTCGGCTGAGTCGACAGAGGGGGGCTGAGAATGGCGGAACCTGTCGGAAATCGTTGGCGCTTTGTGGGCGCGGCGCTGGTGATGCAGCTTTGTTTGGGCGTGCTTTATTCCTGGAGTGTCTTTCGGGTTCCGCTGGAAACGCTCAATGACTGGTCGAAGGAAACGAGCATTGCTCCGTTCCGGTTCTCGCTCCTCTTCTTCACTATTGCGATGGTCATTGCCGGCTTCTGGCAGGACAAGAAGGGGCCGCGTCTTGTCGGCAGCGTGGGAGGCTTGTTGCTTGGAACGGGATGTCTGTTGGCCGCGCTGATTGGCGATACGTCGCTCGGCCTGATCATCTCCTATGGCGTCATAGGAGGAATGGGCGTCGGGTTCGCTTACGTCACTCCGATCGCCACCTGCGTGAAGTGGTTTCCTGACAAGCGCGGCATGATCGTCGGCTTGGCGGTGATGGGGTTCGGCGCCGGGTCGCTCATCTTCGCGCCATTGCTGGAGTCGCTCATCGGTTCGGACGCCACAATGTTCGCCGAGTCGATTCCTCGAACCTTCATGATCATGTCGGCGGTGTTCTACGTCTTCGTGATCGGCGCCGCGCAGATCTATCGAGTTCCTCCGGGCGGCTGGAAACCGGAAGGTTGGGAGCCGCCGGCAGCCGTGTCGGGCGCCGGCGTGAAACAGGACTTCTCTCCGGGCGAGATGCTCAAAACTTGGCAGTTTTACGCCTTGTGGGTTCTCTACGCCTCCGGAACGTCCATCGGATTCGTCGCGATCGGGCAGGCCTCCCCGATCATTCGTGAGATCGCGGCTGAAGGTGCCCTGCTGACGGGCGGCGTGGCTCTGGGCGTGATGTCTTTCTTCAATGGCATCGGACGGCTCTCGTGGGGCAGTCTTTCGGACAAGATTGGCCGTAACAGCACGACCGTTGCGATGTATGCGGTTTATATCGTCGCCTGCCTTTTCCTTCTGCGATCCGCGAGCGGCTTCTGGCCGGTCTTGATCGGCCTCTGCATGGTGGGCTTCGCGTTTGGCGGCTACCTCGCACTGTTACCTTCCTTTACGGCGGACTACTTCGGTGCGAAGAACGTCGGAGCAAACTACGGAATCGTTTTTACGGCCTATGGTCTGTCGGGCTACTTTGTCCCCGGGTACTTCGCGGGCGTTATGGATGAGGCGCGAGCCGCCGGAGATTTGGCTGCCGGTTACAACGAGGTCTACGTGACCCTCACCGTGTTTGCCGTGGTCGGAGCGATGCTGGCTTTGATGGTGCGAAAACCTGCACAGACAACCTGACGCTATTGGATAGGTGAGTAGTCGACGGCCGCAAGGAACTGCGATTTCACTTCCTTGACAATCTTGCCGTCTTTCTCCGATTCGGCGCGGGCCTTTTTCCAGTTAGGGTCGGCTCGAAAGGCTTTCCACGCTGCATCGCGAGCTTCTTTGCTCGGATAGGCCAGGATGTAGATCAGCGTGTTCTCCGATTCGGGACCCTCGGTCGGAGTCCAGTAGCCAATCAGAGACATTCCGTGCTTCACGAAAATGCTGTTCGTGTGTTCCCGGAACCGCTTGTGGAGGGCATCGAGTCGCCCCTCGTGTGTTGTATAGGTACGGATCTCGAACAGCCGATCCTCGGCGGCCGCCACTGTCGGCCCGGCCGAGAGCGTTGCAACCAGCAATAGCACCGTTGTCAGGTGCCCTAGATGACTTCTGTGATTCATGTGATATTTCCCTTCCGGCGTGACCAAGACGCCGTATCGAGGTTTATCCAGTGTGCAACGTCGGCCCCATAAAAGCCAAACGGGACGCCGCCGCACCGATCCCGTCCGTAAGCATACGGTAGGTCAACACGGATATCCGTTTCCGTGAGGTCTCTTTGGCAAATGCAAGGGCGCGTCACGACTCGTTCGCGCGGACCCTCTACAAAGGAAATTCGCCATCACACGGATTGCGACGCAGATTTCCGGGACGCAGGAACGATGTGCTAACATCAGCCTTGCAGCGCTGCCTCAAACGCAACTGTAAAGTAACGACTTATGGCTGATTCGAGGCTGTCTTGCTTCTTTTTGGGGCTAGGTGTGGGGACGGCCGTCGGGCTGCTGTTCGCCTCCAAGCCAGGTGACGAGTTGATTGGAGACTTGCGCGAGCGAGCGAGCGAGGGTCGTGACTTTCTTTGGCAACGGAGCGGTGAACTACGTCATCAGGCGGAGGAGATTCTCGAGCGGGGACGCAGCAACGTAACGACTCAACGCGAACAGTTCGCGGCCGCTCTCGAGGCCGGCCGCCGGGCCTATCAGGAAGCGTCTTCGGAAGAGACGGAGATGGGGGACTCGTCGTAAAGACGCCGAAAGTCGGCGCTGCCGACTCCGGTCTCCTGAGGTCAACGGAATGGACAACGAGATAGTGCTGCTGCAGATTATGGCGGCCTTCACCGGCGTCGCCGCCATCGCCCTGCTCGTCCAGATGGCTTCGCTGATCGGAATCTGTTTGACAATGCGCCGCCTGAAGACGCGGGTCAATTCGTTCCTCGATCGCTGGGAGCCGCTGGCGGATGACGCGCAGAAAACTCTCGAAGAAGTGGGTAGGGAATCAACCGAGATTCTCAAGCAGGTCCGCGAACTGACAGTAGTTGCCAAAGCACAGGTCGACAAGGTCGACGCAACGATCGATGCAGTTTCGAAGACCACGCAACTTCAGGCGCAAAAGATCGACGAAACCGTTCAGATCCTGCTCGAGCGAGTGCAACAGACCAGTCTCTCGTTGCAGCAAGCCCTGTTGACCCCGGTCAAACAGATTCGAGCGGTAGGAGTCGGCATCGCGGCGATGATCGACACCCTCGCTGGCCGACGCCGATCCTCGGTCGATCAAGCCACGCAGGACGAAGAGATGTTCATCTGAACATCTGCCCTCCGCCACAAAATCGATTCAATGGAGTTGATCGAATCATGTCCGTGCGAGTAGCGCTGTTCGGAACGAAGTTCATGGGTAAGGCGCACAGCCAAGCCTATCGCAGTGTGAACATGTTCTTCCCCGAAGCCCCTCGAGTCGAGATGAAAGTGATCGTCGGACGGGACCCGGAACAGACCAAAGAAGCCGCGAACGCTTATGGCTGGGAAGAGGCGTCAACGGACTGGAAAGCCGTCATGCATCGCGAGGACATTGACTTGGTGGATATCTCCACGCCGGGTGATTGGCACGATCCGATGGTGCTCGAAGCGGCCAAGGCAAAGAAACATATTGTCTGCGAGAAGCCGCTCGGAAACACGCTCGAGGAAGCGGAGCGAATGGCTGCGGCGGTTGCCAATGCCGGAGTCCGGCACTTCTTGATGCACAATTATCGGCGCGTTCCCGCCGTGACGCTGGCGAAGAAGCTGATCGATGAAGGTCGGCTCGGCAAGATTTTCCATTTCCGAGCGCGTTACTTGCAGGACTGGGCCATGTCGCCGGAACTGCAAATGCTCTGGCGCTTCGACAAAAATCTCGCAGGCTCAGGCGCGCTCGGCGATCTGGGGTCGCATATCATCGACCTCGCCCACTATCTCTGCGACGACATCACGGAAGTTTCGGCGGCGATGGCCACCTATATCAAAGAGCGCCCCGCCGCACCAGGGTCCGAGGAAAAGAAGCCAGTCACCGTGGACGATGCCGTCGTCATGTGTGTTCGCTTCGCCAACGGCGCGCTTGGCACTCTCGAGGCGACCCGGTTCGCGATGGGGCGCAAGAATCACAACACATTCGAGATCAACGGCAGCAAGGGGTCGTTGTCATTCGACCTGGAGAACCTCAACAACCTCGACTTTCTGTCCGCCGACGACAAAGCCGATGTCGAGGGGTTTCGCAGGATCATCGCCTGCTCGAAAGGGAAGCACCCGTATGCCGATCATTGGTGGGCGGACGGTCACATCCTCGGATACGAGCACAGCTTCACGCACAGCGTGAGTGACTTTCTGACGGCGCTGGCATCGGGCGGCGAAATCCACCCCGATTTCGAAGACGGACTGAAGAATCAGAAGGTTCTGCACGCCGTGGAGAAAGCGTCCCGCTCACGCCGCTGGGAGCAAGTCGTTTGAAATTTGATCGGTCTGCATAGTCACGTTCTGCCGAGTTTTGACAACGGCGCCTCGGACGAACACCGGTGATCGAGGTGTCCGGACGGCAGGCGAGTCCGGGATTGCAGATCTCGTTCGTTTCTTTCCCCACGTAACAACTGCTGCATGTTCGACCACCGGACGGCCACTGCAGCCGCCAATGCCCAAGGCAAAAGCCTCAAAAGCCTGGATTACCGAGACGGTGGAGAGGGCGAGTGGAAAGACGGTCAGATAGAGGCTTGTTTTTTCAACACAGACTTGCCGCCGCCCGCCACTGGTGTGCTAAGCCGCGCACGACACAATTCTTGTTGGGTGATTCAGGAGAACGGGCCAGGGACGCTGCGAATCGCATGATGGATGCGCCACTTGTGCGCTTTCTTGTGTCTGTTGCCATGATATCGAGCGCCGAGCGCCGAAGGCCGTTCCGGGCAGCTCGTGGCGGAAGGTGCGGATATCAGGCAGCGATCAGGTTGCGAGATAGTGTCCTGGTTTGCGATGGTTGTCTTTCTCCCCTCGGATGCGGGGCCCGAAGGGGAGACCCCGCTTCACCGATACCCCTTAGTAGATGTTGAGCTTCAAGCTGCTGTCGATGGCCCTGATTATCGGGGCGAGCGCCTTGGTCTTTTCGATGCACGGCCAAGGCGGCGGTGTCCTCTATACCCCGGTGCAGGTGTTTTTCGGCGTCGATTTCCACCTCGCGGCCACACGCAGTCAGCTTTTCATTGTGTTTACGGCATTGAGTTCGACCATCATCTTCGGCCGTGCGGGGAGGATCGACTGGCCGATGGCGATCGTGCTCGAAATGGCCGCCGGTACGGGTGGCTTTTTGGGTGGGCTTTATGCTTTTAGGTTCTCGCCCGAGTTGCTGATGGCCGTTCTGGGGTCGGTCGTACTGTTGGCTGCCGTATCGATGCTCAAGAACTACGGAGGACCCGGCAGAGAAGTCGCTGGTAATTCAGCTCCCTGGCACTGGCATCGGGAGCTGGGAGGTCAACGATATGTCGTGAATCTGATCGCCGGGCCGCCGTTGTGGTTCGTGATCGGGATCATGAGCGGACTTACGGGCACTGCGGGGGGCTTTCTGAAGATCCCGTTGATGGTTTTGCTATTCGGGATGCCTATCGAAATCGCTTTCGGCTGCGCCTCCTTCATGGTGATGCTGACCGCGGCGAGCGGCTTCGCTGGGCACATTGCGGTGTCGCCTCCGGATTGGCTCTCTACGCTTATTCCAGCCGTGTTGGTAGCGGTGGGAGCCCAAATCGGTCCTCGGATCACGCTGCGATCCAACCCGCGGGTTTTGCAGCGTCGCTTCGCATATGTCCTCTGCATTCTCGCCGCGGTCATTGTCTACCTGAGCTGGAGTTCCTGATGCTGAAAAATGCAGCCGACTTCTGAGAACCGACTGTGCTGCAACGCAGCACAAGCTGATCAGGTTGTACTACCACCCAACTCCACGCCTGGGTCGCACCTTCTGAACGCCTCAGGAAGCGCGGTCTCCCTGGCTGCGTGCAACGTAGTCGCTGCCCTTGCGGCTTGCGTCGCAGGACGCGCGCCATTCCTCCAGTTCCCGCCGCATCGCCGCAGCAGTCTCGGGGCGCTCTTCCGCGATGTTCTTCTCTTCCGTCACATCGTCCACGAGATCAAAGAGTAGATCCGGTGAGTCATCCAATCGGGAGATCAATTTGTAGTGGTTGCCAATGAGCGCGAGCTTAGGCGTGCGATCACCGTGACGATCGGTTTCGAAAGCGATGTTGCTGGAACGTTCGCTCATGTCGCCTTCGATCAGGGGAAGCAGGCTGATCCCGTCAATCGGTTGAGGTTGATTCTCAGGGCTCAGGTCCAAAGCATCCAGAATCGTTGGGTAAATATCCGAACTGACCACGGGAATGTTGGTAGCGCGGCCTTCGGAGATTCGCGAAGACCATTCGAGCAGACCGGGGACGCGAATTCCGCCTTCGAAGAGACTGCGTTTACGGCCTCGGAGACCGCCCGTGGACCCGGGCCGCTCGGGGGACTGTTCCGCACCTTCCGGTCCGTTGTCACTCGAGAACCAGAGCATCGTGTCGTCTGCGACATCCATACGCCTCAGTTCGCGCCGCAGGCGGCCGAGTTGTTCATCCATGGCGCTGATCGCGCCCCAGTAATTCGGCGATTCGCCGGCATGGCCGCCGTAGATGGTACGGTGGTTGCTCTTTGCAATGACAGGCAAGTGGGGTGTGTGAAACCAAAGCACCACGAAGAACGGTGTGCGCTCGTCGACCTGACGCCGGATGAAGTCTAAAGCATGGCTCACGATATGAGTGGAGTCGTCACCCTCGAGCACATCCGTGACGGGTTCGCCGTTCGCCCAATAGCCCTCCGGGTCGTAAGTCGGAGTCTTGCGGACCGTTGAAAACCATTCGTCGAAACCATTGTCGGCGGGAGACGATTGTTTCTCGCCTTGAAAGTCGCCCAAGTGCCACTTGCCGAAGTGTCCGCAGGCATACCCCAGAGGCTTGAGAGCCTCGGCGAGCGTCAACTCTTCGGGCGGGAGTGGATAGAACGAAGCGCCGTTACCGGAATTGGCATGAAAAATGCCGTAGCGGTAAGGGTGGCGTCCGGTGAGGCAACTGCCGCGTGTAGGTGAGCACACGGGGGAGGCGGAATAGAAACGGTCGAAGCGCAGGCCCGTGTGCGCCATCTCGTCGAGGTAGGGCGTACGCAGGTGAGGGTGGCCGTTGTAACCCGTGTCACCCCAGCCCTGGTCGTCGCTCATGGCGAGGATTACGTTGGGGACTTCGGCGAGGCGGCAGGGGTTGTTGCGGGAACTGCAGCCGCTATACGGCAGGGTTGCGGCAGTGGCGCAGATAGCTAGGCGTGCAAAGGCGCGGCGGCTGAGGTGGGCCTGCATCGATAATCGCGAAGCATCATAGCGCACGTGGCATGGCAGTTGAATTTTCTTCTGTACCCGCTGTAGGGCTATAATCGCGCCGAGAGAAAAACATGCCCCGACCCGCGCAACGGATTCTCTTTCTCTGCCTTTGGCTGCCGGCGGTATTGACGGGCGAGGAGTACCCGCTCGGGCCCGATTTCGAGCGTCAGCCCGGAGTGCCGATAGGGAGAGTCACCAAGCATGTGTGGACGAGCAAGATTTTCCCCGGCACAGTACGCGATTACTGGGTCTACGCGCCGGCGCAATACAGAGCCGACAGGCCCGCCGCGGTGATGGTTTTTCAAGACGGGCATCGTTACATCAGCGACGATCGGGATAAGGGCTGGTTCACTCCGACCGTTTTCGACAACCTGATCCACAAAGGCGATATGCCGGTGACGATCGGCATCTTCATCAGCCCGGGAGTGCTGCCCGCCCTCAGCGACAATCATCAGGCGCGCTACAACCGCAGCTTCGAATACGACGCGTTGGGCGACCGCTACGCGCGGTTTCTGGTCGGGGAGATCCTGCCGGAGGTTGGCAAGAGCTACAACCTCTCGGACGACCCGAATGACCGGGCGATCTCCGGCCTCAGCTCCGGGGCAATCTGTGCTTTTACCGTCGCCTGGAATCGGCCGGACGCCTTTCGGCGTGTTCTGAGCTTCATTGGGAGCTACACTAACCTGCGAGGCGGGCAAATCTATCCCACGCTCATTCGCAAGATGGAACCGAAGCCGCTGCGCGTGTTCCTCCAAGACGGCTCGAACGACCTCAACCACTATGCCGGTAGTTGGTGGCTCGCCAACCAAGGCATGGCTGCCGCTCTCAAATTTGCGGGCTACGAAACGAAGTGGGTAGCCGGCACGGGAGGGCACGACAACAAGCACGGCCGCTCCATCTATCCCGATGTCCTGCGTTGGCTGTGGCGCGACCATGGCACGCCGATCAAGAAGCCGACGTCGGTAGGCGTGCGGCAGTTGATCACCGAGATGCTCCATCCGGATTTCGAGTGGGAACTTGTGAGCGAAGGGTATCGCTTTACGGAAGGTCCGGCGGTCGACAAGCGAGGGAACGTCTTCTTTACCGACATTCCCAACAACCGCATACACAAGATCGACACGCGGGGAAAAGTAACGGTCTTCCAGGAGAACACCGGCGCGGCGAACGGGTTGATGTTCGGCCCTGACGGCAAGCTCTATGCCTGTGCAAACGGCCGTGGGAAGATCATGGCCTACATGCCGGACGGGAGCGAGGAAACCGTCGTCGACGATGTGCGGTCGAACGACCTCGTGGTGACGGCAAAGGGCGAGATCTACTTCACCGACCCGCGAAACAAGAAAGTCTGGTTGGTTGACAACGACCGCAACAAGCGCGTCGTACACGAAGGCATCGACCGGCCGAACGGCATCATGCTGTCACCGGATCAGTCGTTGCTGACGGTGGCGGATTCGTGGGGCAAGTGGGTCTGGTCGTTTCAGATTCAGAGAGACGGCTCGCTGGCCAACGGACAACCGTTCTACCGCCTTGAAACGCCCGACCAGTCAAGCCGCAGCGGTGCGGACGGGATGACGATGGCAAGTGACGGACATCTCTTCGTAACAAGCCGCGTCGGATTGCAGATTTGCGATCAGCCGGGACGTGTGGTTGGCATCATCGGTAAGCCGCAGCCGGGACCGCTGTCGAATGCTGTCTTCGCGGGTCCCGACCTTCATACGCTGTATGTTACGGCTGGTGACAAGGTGTTCCGACGGCGCATGCGCGTGAAAGGCGTGCTGCCTTGGGAGGCTGTGAAGCCGCTGAAACCGCGGCTATAGACGTTCAATACCTGGCTCGTGTACGACGGGCTCAGCATCGACGGAGAAGAAATGATGAATCGACGCCGTTTTCTATCCACTATCGGGCTCGGCGCAGGCGCCGCGTCTCTCGCGAATGCGCAACAGGTTGGGGACACGATCCGCTTTGACCACCCGCAGCTCGAGGGCAAGGCGCATCGCGTCGTTTGGGGCCGCAACGGCGCGGTAGCGACGGCCGACCAGCACGGTTCATTGGCGGGCCTGCGCGTGTTGATGAAAGGAGGCAACGCCATCGATGCCATCGTGGCGGCCTCCGCTGCGTTGAACGTGGCCGAGCCCTACATGTCGGGCATGGGCGGATTCGGCGGCTACATGCTGATCTACCTGGCGACGGAGGGCAAAGTCGTCGGGCTCGACATGATGGGCAAGAGCCCGTCGGCCGCGCGGCTCGACATGTTCACCGAGAAGGATTGCGACCAGGGTTATCTCGCGCCGATCGTCCCCGGGGCTTTGAAGGGCTGGGCGGCGGCGCTTGACCGCTACGGCACGATGAGCCTGGGCGACGTCTTCGAGCCGGCGATTGAGTTGGCCGAGCGCGGCTTCGTGATCTCGAAGTACGACGAACTGTCTTTGCGCGGCATGGCTGACAAGCTGGCCGCGTTCCCCACGTCGGCTCGCGTCTTCCTGCCGCAGGGGCGTCCGCCGCGCATGGGCGAGGTGATCAAGCAAAAAGACCTTGCCCGCAGCTTCCGCCGAGTCGCGCTGCACGGCGCCGACGACTTCTACAAGGGTGATTTGTGTAGTGAAGTGGTCCGGTTCTTTCAGCGCAATGGCGGGATTCTCACGAAGGGCGATTTCGAGAACTTCGATGTGCGTTGGCGCGATCCGATCTCGATCGACTTTCTCGGGCATAGGCTCTACGCGATGCCTCCGGGGTCGTGCGGACTATCGATGTTCCAGATGTTGAACATCATGGAGGGTTTCGACCTTAAGCAGGTGGATCTGTATTCGACCGACTTCGCACATCGTTGGATCGAATCAGCGAAGCTTGCGCTGACCGACGATGATCGCTACAACACCGGCAAGGAAGACGCGGACATCCCGGTCGAGCGCCTGATCTCGAAATCCTATGCCGCCGAGCAGCGCAAGAAGATCGACGGCAAGAAAGCAGCCGCCTTTCCCGGACCGCTGCTCCCGACCGTCGGCACCACCAGTCTCGCCGCCGCCGACCGCTGGGGCAATGCGGTTGCCTTTACGCAGTCGCTGGTCAGCGGATTCGGCAGTGGTGTGATCGCGGGTGACACGGGCATCTTCCTCAACAATGGTCATCGCTACGGTTTTGTACTCGACCCACCGGACCACGTGAATCTGCTTGAGGGCGGCAAGCGCGCCAAGGGAGTAATGACGCCGGCTATCGTCATGCAGGACGACAAGCTATTGATGGCCGTCGGCGCGGCAGGAGGGTATACGATCCCGCAGACCGTGGGGCAGGTGATCACGAAGGTTCTTGGCTATGGCATGGAAGTGCAGCAGGCCATCGCGTCGCCGCGCATGATGGTCAACCGCAGCGGTGGCCGGGCGCCGGTTCCGTCCGACTCGCGAACGTATCTGGAACTGGGTTTTCCGGCGCAGGTCTTCGAGGACCTTCGCGGACTTGGACACAACCTGGTGAAGCCAGGCAATGCGGGCGGGGTGCAGGGCGTCTATCGAGATCCCCGGACCGGGGCGCTGGCCGGCGGGGCTGATCCGCGGCGTGACGGGCATGCACTGACTTGGTGACGCACGAGCCGGTGCGTGTCCGGGCCGGGACCGCTGCTATGATCGTTGGTTCAAGCCGCGCGTGGCGATCACAAACGCGACTTCCTGCTGACCGGCGCTAATGCTGACCGCCGGTGCTCCTTCCTATTTCTCGATGACCGACAATTCCGCGCAGACCCGCGTCGAACGGCTGCTGGGTCGCCCACGGATAGTAGCGGGCCTGTACCTCGCGCTGGCCGTGCTGATGACCTGGCCGCTCGCCGCTGATTTCATCGGGTCCGTGCCCGGCGGCGCGGGCGATCTGTGGCAGAACTACTGGAATTTCTGGTGGTGGAAGACGGCGCTGCTGGACCTTGGGCAGCATCCGTACTTCAGTCCGATGATCTTCCATCCGACCGGAGGCAAGCTGATCTTCCACACGCATTCGCCGTTCAACATGCTGATCGCATTGCCGATCACGGCCACCCTCGGTCCGGCGGCGGCCTACAACTTCTGCATCCTCCTGGCGCTCTGGATTTCCGGTTTCGGGATGTATCTGCTCGTGCGCGAACTGACCTCGGAAGCGCGCGGCGCTTTTCTGGCGGGGCTGGTTTACGCATTTTTTCCGCAGACGATGGAGCAGATTCTGGAGCACTTGAATCTCGTCTCGCTGCAATTCATGCCGCTGACCCTTTTCTATTTCGTGCGGCTCAACCGCGTGGGCGGATCTGGCAACGTCGTCAGAACCGGTCTTTGCTTTGCTTTGAACGCGCTTTGTAGCTGGCATTCTGGGTTGAAACTGATATTGGCTCTCATGCCGATGGCTGTTGTTGATTTCATCCGTCGTTCACGGTCGCGTCGCTTGCTGCTCCGCGACTGGATACTCGCCGGCCTCGTGGCTTTTCTGCTTATGCTGCCGTTGCTGTCGCCGCTAATGGTCGAAATGGCTGTCGTGGAAGACGATTACTATCGCAAGCCGCCGCAGAACCGAGGGATCGAAGCGGCATATCTCTTTGTCCCCCACTATGGGCACTCGCTATGGGGTGACATGGCGTCGCGGGCGTATCTCGATCAACCCTACCGCTCCCCTGGCTTTGTAGCCTACCTGGGCTTTGTCCCGCTGCTACTTGCCTTCCTGGCCTTGCTGCGAAGGTGCCCGGGGGCGATCTACTGGGCGCTGTTTGTGTTGGCTGCGACCGTGCTGGCGCTCGGGCGCCACCCCTATTGGGGACACAAGGTCATCGAGGACATCACGTTGCCGTTCTACCTGCTCGAGCAGCTTCCGCTTTTTGACCTTTTGCGGCTCGCGAACCGTTTCATGATCCTCACGGGCTTGGGACTGTCGGTCTTGACCGGCTTGGGATGGGCGGCGTTTCGCAAGAAACCGGATTGGAAGTTCGGCTTGCTCGCCCTTGCGATTCTGATCGAGTTTTCCTGGCTGCCCTTGCCGACCCGCCCGGTCGAGACGTCACCGATCTACGATCAGTTGGCAGGTACGGCGGAAGACGGTGCTATCTTCGATATCCCGTCGAACCAACGCAGCCGCTCGACCCACAACCTTGTCGCGCAGACGTTTCACGGTCGTCCGATCAATGGCGGTTATGTCTCGACCATCGCGCCTCGTGCGCAATCGTTTATCGAAGAGGACCAGGCGCTCAGCGATCTGACAGCGATTCCCAAGCTTGAGCACGCGGTTGATGCGGGGCGACTCAAAAGTCTGGGCTTCGCATTCGTGGTGATTCACAAAAAGCGCATCCAGAGTTATCGCGAGCGTGTGCTGGCGTCGTCCGATCTCGGCGATATGGTTCAGCGGAGGCGAGTAAGACGCCTGGGCGGCATCCCTGACGAGAAATATGAACGGATGCGGTCGGAGCTGTCGCAGTCTTGCGGCGAGCCGCGGTTCGAAGATGACTCTATCGTTGTGTTCGCGCTGGAAGACTGCCCGGACGACTGATCGGTTTGCTCGCGGCGACTTTAGGGGTGCGATGCGCCGCTTCGTTTCGACGCAACGTAAATCCAAGCTGTCACGCCCAGCAGAGCAGCGACGGAGATGATGTCGCTCTCGAGTAGGGGGACGGGCAATTCCACTCCGGCAGTGCGGGGAACGGCAATCAAGATGCCCGCGATCGCTTCGCCCGCGATCAGGCCTGAGCTGATCAGGATCGCCGCGTGATTCGCCGCGCCCTGCGCCTTTTCTCCCCGGCTGGCCAGGGAACGCGCGAGCGCCCACGCCAGAAGCCCCCCGGCGAAGATCGGCGTCGAGAGCGAAAGCGGCAGATAGATGCCCACGGCCACCGGCATTACGTGCGCCCGGAAGCGGCTGCCGCCCTTGCGGAGGGCTTCATCGGTGACGATCAGCGCGACCGCGATGACCATGCCGATCAGAACCATGGTCCAGGGCAGGGAATCGCCGCCGAAGAGGGCCTGAGCGATGCTGGCGAACAGCGTCGCCTGGGGTGCGCGCAGCGAGCCTTCGGCTCCAGTTCCGATTCCGTAGCCTTGATGGAGCAGCGTCAGAATGGGCGCGATAATCAGCGTCGGGAACAGGACGCCGACGAACTGTGTGAGTTGCTGCCGCCACGGCGTCGCCTTCACGAGGTATCCGGTCTTGAGGTCTTGCGACGTATCACCCGCCGTTGCTGCCGCACAGCAAACAACGCCCGCGACACCGAGCGCGCCGAGCGTGCCCGCGGTTCCGGTCATGCCCAGCAACAGCAACACAACCGAAGCAAACAGCAGTGCACAGATCGTCATCCCCGAAACAGGGTTGTTCGAGCTGCCGACCAATCCCACGATATAGCTCGACACAGCGACGAAAAAGAACGACGCGATGATCATCACTACACCGGCGACCATCGCGATGGTCATCGAACCGGTGAGCATCCGGTAGAGCACAACCGTCGCTATGCCAGCCATCAGAAGGATGACGGCCGTCTGCGCCGTCGGGAGATCCTGGTCAGTGCGATCGCGCGAAGCCGGATGCTGCGAGCGAATACCGTCAAAGGCTTCGCGCAAGCCTTTAACGATACCGCTGCGAATGCGGATCATCGACCACAGGCCACCGACGATCATCGCGCCCACACCCATGTAGCGGATTTGTCCGCTCCAAGCCCCCCACGCCGCGTCGAGCACCTCGCCCTCCGGCAGGGGCGTCGTGACGTAGTAGATCGGGATCGACACCACCCAGCCGATCGCGCCGCCCGCAAACACGAGTGTCGCCACTTCCAACCCGACGATCACGCCCACACCCAGCAGGGCTACGGAGACGTCCGTTCCGAAGTAGAGCAGAGTGCTGCCGGCGCGAACCGCGCCTTCCACAACGCCGCGCAGGACGGCCACCACGCCGATGGCCGATTTGAACAACACGCCCACGATCACCGCGATCAGAATCCGCCCCAGCGAACGGCCGCCTTCCTGCCCAGCTTCGAGCACCTGAGCACAGGCAACACCTTCGGGATAGATCAACTCCTCATCGGCGTCGTCGGCAATGAGAGTCCGCCGTAAAGGGATCATGAACAGCACGCCCAGAACGCCTCCCAGCAAGCCGATCATCGTCACTTGCCAGTACGGGAAGTTCGTCCAAACGCCGGCGATTACAAGGGCCGGAACGGTGAAGATGATCCCCGCCGCGACGGACTCGCCCGCCGAAGCCATCGTTTGAACAATGTTGTTTTCGAGGATCGTGCCGCGCCGCAGAACGCCGCGCAGGATCCCCATCGAGACGATCGCTGCGGGGATGCTTGCCGAAACGGTCATCCCGGCATAAAGTCCCAGATACGTGTTGGCCGCTGTCATCACCGTCCCGATGGCGAGACCCAGAATGATGGCGCGGCCAGAGATTTCCACGAGTTGCTGAGCAGGAGTTGGGGGCGGGCTCACTATGACAAGCTCCCTATTGTAGGGGTCGAGTCCCTGGCGGGAAGTCCTATTGCCGGACTAGAGCCTGCGTGACAGAAGTCTTCCGCCGTGACGTCTGAGCGTCGAGTGAGAGCTAAGCGCCTTGATGGAAGCGCGCGACTCGGAAATCTGTATTCAAACTTCCTCGATCATCAAATCGCACGGAGAGCGAGGTGCCGCCTTTCTCAATCGACCAGGCGTCACTCCATCGGCTCCAGGGCGTGTGACGCTGAATGTATGACTTTCACCACGGGCTGCTATGGATTCTGCTGTCTGCCCAGGCAATAGAGCGTATTGCGAGTCCGAATATACAGGCGATTGTCGACGATGGCTGGCGTGGCGTAGACCTCTTCGCCGAAGTCGTGGAAAGTCAGGATCTCCCACTGCGCGCCGGCCTTGAGCACGGTGGCTTTCCCCAACTGGCTGATCATATAGACCTTGCCGTCCGCTCCCACGGGCGAGGCGTAATACTTGTCAAGAGCTTTTTTAAGACGTCCCTGCTTGAAGATCTTGCCGGTCTTGGGATCGAGCGTCGAAAGAATGCCGCCATCCTTGATCAGATAGAGAACATCGCTATAAATGAGCGGGGAAGGGACGTTCGGCAGAAACTTCTCCAGACTCCAGACCAGGTGATCGGTCTCGGTAAGGTTCCCTCGGCCGCCGTGCCGAACGGCCATCAGGCTGCTCTTGGACATGCGGCGAATACGGTGAAACTCCCAGTCGCGCTGGTCAACAAGTTTGTCATGATCGAGGTCGATGAGAAAGAGCTTGCGCTTCGGTTCGACGGTCTTGAGTTCTTCCGCGTTCATGACTCCGTCGCCGTTCTTGTCGGCTTTCTTGATCGCCTCGGCGAAGATCGGAATCGTATCCGCCGGGATGCGGACGCCGCTTTCCCAGGAATTGGAATAGATCATGTCGCCGTGGATGATCGGAGTCGATTTGGTCTGCCAGCCGCCGCCGTTGACCCACCAAAGCTTCTCGCCCGTATCGGCGGAATAGGAGGCGAGGAAATAGGCGCTCGGGACAATCACTTCGAGCGGCCCTTCCTTCGGCTGGAAAACGGCAGGAGTCACGTAGGACCGCGTGGTCTCGGGGCGATCGGTCTTCCAGATGACCTCACCCGTGTCCTTATTCACCGCGAGCATGTAGGGCGCGGTGTCGGAGTCGCAAACGAGGATCACTTTGTCGTTCACCAAAATCGGTGACGAGCCGTGCCCGTTGACGTTGTTGAATGGCCCCAGGGGCAGCCGCCAACGCTCATCTCCCTCGACCGTGTAGGAGATCAAACCGAAGTCGCCGAAGAAGACGTAGACGTTATCGCCGTCGGTGACCGGACTCGGCGATGTAGGTGAGTTGGTTATTTCGTAACGCTCCATGCGCGGCCGCGGAGCTACTTTCTTCCAGAGAATCTCTCCGTTGCCGCGGTCGATCGCGAAGGTGACGAGCTTGCCGCCGGCGTCAACCACTTTCTCGCGCCCAGCGTCCGTTTGCTCGCCACCCTCGGCCGCGGTCAGAAAGATACGGTTGCCGCTGATGATGGGCGAGGAATGGCCCCACGGCAGGGAGATCTTCCAGAGGATGTTTCGTTCATCACCGAGATCGGCAGGCAGTCCGGTCGCATCGGCGACGCCGCTGCCGTTCGGCCCGCGAAAACGGGTCCAGTCACCGCCGGCGGCTGGCATGGAAGCCACACCGAGCAGGGTCAGAACACAAAACGTAGAGAGGACAAGCTTAGCCTGCATTTCTCACCACCTTGTATGTGGCAAGGTAGGGGCAAGAGGCGAGTGAGGAGCCGCTAGCTAGCGGCTCCTCCCGACGCGGTGTCGGCTCGATCGTACCACCAAGGGCTGCGAGCCCGTCCGTCAGCAGTAGCGACACCGCGTGCCTCGGCCGGAGACCCCGCATAGTCGCTGGGGCCCGAGAGCCCGTATCACAAGGAAGGGGGTTCCGACCATGTCTATTGATTCTACTGCCATCATTGTTGGCATCGATGTCTCCAAGCAGTACGTTGATGTTTTTGTTCTCAACCGCAAAGCAGAGCCCCGCGGCCGACGGACGCGGGGGGTCAGAGAGCTCACCGCGCTGGCAGCCGAGCTGGCGAGATTCGAGCCGCAGTTGGTGGTCATGGAAGCCAGCGGTGGATGGGAGACAGCGGTGTGGGCGGCGCTGCAAGCCGCCGGGTTGAGAGTGGCCGTGGTGAACCCCAAACGCGTGCGCGACTTCGCTCGCTCGTTGGGACAACTGGCGAAAACTGATCGACTCGATGCGCAGGTGTTGGCGCTGTTCGGTGAGCGGCTGCGACCCGCAGCGACACGCTTGCCGAGCCAGCAACGGCGGGAGTTGCGCGAGTTGTTGCACCATCTCGATGCGCTGGTGGGCCTACGAGCCCGGCAGCGTACCCGCCAGCAGCAACTGCAAGGCGCTGCGGCTGTGGCGAGCGTGGAGCGGGTGATCGCTTCTCTGAGCCAGCAGATCGCGCTGCTGGAGCAGCAAGTGCAACGAGCACTGCGCGAACAGCCTGCCGCCTGCCAGCGAGCCGGGCAACTGCGCACCGCGCCGGGCATAGGGCCCAAGACCTCTTGGGCCTTGGTGGCCGATCTGCCGGAGTTGGGACAACTCAGCGGGAGACAAGCCGCCGCCTTGGTCGGTCTGGCGCCGCTGGCCCGTGACAGCGGGCAATTCCGCGCCCGGCGCAGGATCGCCGGAGGCCGTCCCCGTGTGCGCAAGGCGTTGTACCTGGCGGCCCGCGCCGCGGTGCGCTGTGCCCCCCAGCTGGCCGCCTTCCGCGCCCGTCTGCTCGCAGTCGGTAAGCCGAAGCAGGTCGCACTGATTGCCGTCGCTCGTAAGCTGCTGGTTGCGCTCAATGCCATGATCCGCGACGATCAACCCTGGATCCCACTTCCTGCTTGACATAGTCGCTGACGGGGGAAGCACGCGATACGACCGCCATGACTTCGTTGCGCTTGCTCGCCGTGCTCGATCGATGTAGGGTCAAGTACACCTGCGCGCGCCAAGCGGCTCACGCCTCGTCCTGCCGGCCCTCTCACGCACTTCTCCTCGACACGAGGTGAGAAAGGCAGGCTCAGCGAACGTTGGACAAGGCGTCATTGCTTGCGAGTGTAAGCCGCCGCCGCGCCCTGCCGCAACGTGGCGGCTAATTGACAACTCGGCTCACGCTGGCGTCAGACCGCCGGTTGGCGAACCGCTCAAGGTAGTGTGTATCGAAGTTCCCGAGGACAAAATCCTCGTCGGCCATCACACGTTCGTGAAAGGGGATCAAAGTGTCGATTCCCTCCACCAGCATCATGCCAAGGGAGCGCTGCATGCGGCTGATGGCCTCGGTGCGGTCTCGGCCATGCGCGATGAGTTTCGCGACAAGCGAGTCGTAGTATGGCGGAACAAACCAGCCTGAGTACGCCGCCGTGTCTACACGGATGCCTGGACCACCTGGCAGAAGCAGCTGCGTGATGCGTCCCGCCGAGGGCACGAACGTCTTGGGATTCTCCGCGTTGATGCGGCACTCGATGGCATGCCCGCGCGGCTCGATCTTACCGGACACAATTGACGACAACGGTTCGCCCGCGGCAAGCAATAGCTGGCTCTTTACGAGGTCGATCCCGGTGACCGCTTCTGTGATTGGATGCTCGACCTGGATGCGGGCGTTCAGCTCGATGAAGTAGAGCTCGCCCTCATCATCCATCAGGAACTCCGCCGTTCCGGCATTCGAGTAGCCGACCCGCTCGAAAGTCTTTTCAAGACGCCGGCACATTCGGTTGCGTGTTTTCTGGTCAATACGGGGTGAGGGCGCTTCTTCGATAAGCTTCTGATGCCGCCTTTGGATCGAGCATTCCCGTTCACCTAACGCGGAGACTTTCCCGTGGTTGTCTCCGAGAATCTGGAATTCGATATGACGCGGCCCCTCGATGTACTTCTCGAGATAGACGTCGGACGATTGAAAACTTACTGCCGCCTCGTGCCGCGCCTGATGGAGCAGTTCGGGCAGTTCGCTTGGTTCTCGAACGATTCGCATGCCGCGTCCCCCGCCGCCGCCGGCCGCCTTGAGGATAACGGGGAAGCCGATTTCCTTGGCCAGGGAAAGAGCCTCGCGGGCGGATTCGAGCGGCTCCTCGGACCCCGGCAGGATCGGAAGACCGGCTGCGCGTGCCTGCTTGCGAGCTTCGGCTTTGTCGCCCATCTGACGAATCGTTTCGACCTCCGGGCCGATGAACCGAATACCCGACCCGCGGCAGACATCCGCGAAGCCGGCGTTCTCGGCAAGGAATCCGTAGCCTGGATGGATCGCGTCGACATCGGTGATTTCCGCTGCGCTGATGACCGCCGGGACGTTCAGGTAACTGTCTTTGCTGCGCGGCGGACCGATGCAGAGCGCTTCATCGGCATAGCGGACGTGCAGCGACTCTCGATCCGCCTCCGAATAGACAGCGACCGTGCGAATCCCTAGGTCCCTGCAAGCCGCGATGACGCGGATCGCGATCTCGCCTCGGTTCGCAATGAGAACTTTTTTGAACATCCGCTTGGAAAGGTTAGCTCGGCCGGATCGCGAACAGTGCTTCGCCGTATTCGACGGCCTGCCCGTTCGAGACGAGCCGCTTCTCGATGGTTCCCGCCACTTCGGCTTCAATCTCGTTCATCAGCTTCATCGCTTCGATGATGCATAGCACCTGCCCCACAGTGACCTTGTCCCCAACTTCAACGAAGGGCTCGGAGTCAGGGCTGGACGCCTCGTAGAAAGTCCCCACTATGGGAGAGTTCACCTGCGTGAGTCCTGCATCGGAGGATTCGGGCGCAGCGGCGGGTTCAGCGGGTGGATCGAACGGTTTGGGGGGCTCTTGCCCAGCGGGGGAGGGGATCTCCTTGATCGGCGGGGCTGTAACGCCGGGTGCGACGATGACATAAGGCGGCCGGTTTCCGTCATCGGACGACCCTCGTCGGATACGAACCTTCTCGTCGCCTCTTTCGAGCTCGAATTCCTGGATGTCTCGCTCCGCAAGGGCATCCATCAGTTCCTTGATTTCGTCCAGGTTCATCCCGTTACTCACCGTTAAAGTGAAACCTGTTCTGGTTTGGGAAGGAGAGCGCGGCGCTCGCTCCCGCTGGTCACAACGTTCGCAGTTGTCGAGGCGTACGGCTGAGCAGCTCGCAACCTGTCTTGGTCACGAGAAGCAGGTCCTCGATCCGTACTCCTCCTACGTCTTCGACGTATGCGCCCGGTTCGATCGTGATTACCATGCCCGATGCCAGCCGCGTCTGCTCGCCTGCGCCCACTCGTGGCTGCTCGTGAATCTCCAGCCCGACTCCGTGACCGGTGGCGTGCGGGAAGACATCACCATACCCGAATTCCGCCAGCACCTTTCTCGCCGCTTGATCCACTGTTGCGGCTTTTACACCAGATCGAACCTGGTCCACGGCCGCCTTCTGGGCTTCCCGAACCGCTCGAAAGATCCGCCGCTGTTCGCTTCCGACTTGCCCGAAACATACCGTCCGGGTCATGTCGCTGTTGTAGCCATCGAGTATAGCACCGTGATCCAAGACAACGAGTGAGTTGGGAACGATGCGCTCCGCACCGGCGCGGGCATGGGGCAGGGCCGAGTGAGGGCCGCTGGCAACGATCGTTTCAAACGCCGGCCCGTCCGCGCCCAAGCTGCGGAACTCGAAATCCAGTTCGGCCGCGAAGCGGGCTTCGGTCCATTCCGCCCGGGCCCGCGAGCAGACGTTGTCGAACGCTCTTGAATTGAGACGCGCAGCGAGCCGAATTTTGGCAATCTCGTCAGGCGTCTTGACGAGGCGAAGCTTCTCAACCAAGCCGTCGATCGGCTCGACCCGCGTCCTACGGAGTTTGCGCCGCAGGGTTCGATAGAGGGAGTACGAAATGCGGTTCTCTTCGACGGCGAGCCGACGGACTTGCTCTTCCTTGAGATCGCTGAAGAGCAAGTCAAGCGGACGTTGCGTCGATTCGCAAACCTCGACATCCTGAGCTTGTGCTCTCGCTTGGGTCGTGTAACGTCCGTCGGCATATAGCATGGCGCGGTCGGCTGAGATGATCAGAAATCCGTAGCTTCCGGCGAATCCGCAAAGGTATTGAATGTTCGGTCCCGCCGAGACGAGAAAGCAGTCGTTACCTTCGAGGCCGGCCTTCGCCAAGTCGAGGCGCAGCTTCCGGACGCGCTTTTTGAAGGTGCGCGGCTCGACCCGTGCCTGGTGCTGTGTCGTCACTGTGCGCGCTTGGGAACTGCAAGCCTGCATTATGTAAGGATTTCATCATCAGAGGAACCTGTCACGTCCAGCACGATGCAGGCCTGTGCCGGGTGCACGCGATAAGGAGCGACTCCTCGTGCTTCGATGACGACCACGTCCTGGGAGTCGCAGGCAGGCTGCCAAGACATCAGGAAGCAGTCTCTGGCGGACGCTCGCTGTCACGGCGCAGCACCGGCCAGATCCTCGGCGAGCAGGCGGGCGCGTGCGGCCAGGTTTCTCGCGAGCGGCAGGTCATCTCCGCGTACACCCTCCGCCTGCCGCATGAACGCTCTCACCCGCTTGATTTGGGTGCTGCGTTCCCGGAGTCCGTCGCCGTTCAGAACCCGGCTCAGACTCTCTTCAGCAGCGGCAAGATCGCGGTCGATCATTCGGTTGTATTCGGAGCGTTCCTCGGAGGAAAGAATGATGCCGAGTCGAAACGGCGTCCGGGGATTCGTCGCCGGCTCGGGGGGCGTTGCGGCCCGCTCTTCTGCGGTCGGCTCGTTGTCCGCAATCGCCTCCGTTGTTTCCTCGTCGGTCTGCTCCGGCCTCTCGATTCTCAACGGGCTGTGCTCGGATGAGAGGGCTTCCGGCGGAATAGGCTGTGGAGGTGGCAGGTTCTCCTGCGTTTGCAGTTCCCAGGCCACGCCGGCCGGACGCTCCGGCGGTTCGACAGCCGGCTCGGGGGCCACCGGAGCCGGAGGAGGCGCCACGTTTGTCTTCCTTCCGCATCCAGCCTGCGTGATCATTGCGGCAAGCAACAAGCCCACTGCCGGCATTCGGACTGCTTGGGTGCGGATTCGCGGTCTTGAAGCGACCGCGCCAACCGAATCGGCGCTGCAGGGGAATAACATGAGATCCATCGTCCTGGCGGACGCCGCTCTTCACTGACTCCGAGCCCTTTCAGGCGCCGTTTGCTCCCATCTGCGATTCGGCCCGCTCCTCGACGGTAGCCGCGTCGGCGGACTTTCCACTCCGATCATGCGGGAAGCACAACCGAAACGTTGTGCCCTCATTTTGTTTGCTGGTGAAGTCGATTGTACCACTGTGCAGTTGCACCACCCGAAAGGTCATGGCGAGCCCGATACCGGTGCCTTTACCCTTTGTCGAGAAGTACAAGTTGTAGATTTTCTCCTGTAACTCCACAGCTATTCCTGCGCCTTCATCCTGCACTTTGAGCAGCCACACGCCGGCGGATTCCTCGACGGAGATGGTCAGCGTTCCACCGTTCGTCATCGCTTCCACACCATTGACGACGACGTTCAGGATAGCCTGCATGAGCAGGTCATGGTCGCCCTGTATCCGTGCGGCCTCGACTTTCTTGTCGACGACGACTTCTACCTGCTGGCCGGCAGCTTCGGTACGGACGAGAGAAGCCACCTCGGACGCAATCTCGACCAGATCGACCGCCGCCATGCTCAGCTCGACAGGACGCGTGAAATCCAGGAAGCTTTTGACGACGCGATCCAGCCGTGTGATCTCTCGTGAGATCACGCTCAGTTCGGTTTCCGCTTGGGTATCGCTGCCTTGCAACTTGCTCTTGAGCACTTCAAGATGCAAGACGATCGAGTTGAGGGGATTCTTGATTTCATGAGCGGCCCCGCTCGTGAGCCGGCTGATGGCGGCCAGGCGCGTCGAGATATCAAGCTGCGACTCGATTTGACGCCTCGGCGCAGCCTCGCGGATGGTCACCAGGGTCCCGGCGCGCTCACGGCTCGGGAAGTCCTCTACGACTTCGACCGTCAGCAGCACTTCGACTTTCGAACCGTCGGGTCGCTCCAGCACGAGTGGACGGTCGCGCACTTCCCGCTGCACGTGGACCGCGCCTTGAATGATGGCGCCCATCTCCGTAGAGGAAGGGAAGACATCGTGGAGATGTTTGCCCATGACTTCCCAGCGCCCCCGGCTCAGCAGCCGCTCGGCTCCGCGGCCCGCCAGCGCAAGGCGATCGTTGCGTCCGAACAGCAGGACGGCCTCTTCCATCCGATCCATCAGTTGATCGAGGTTGGACCGCAGTTCCGCGACATCAGCCTGCGCGCCGTGGAACTGCTTGCCGAGCAGACTGAGCTTCGATTCGACGGCCGCTTCTTCCCGCGAGACGCTCCGTGACTCCTCGCGCGCCGTCTCTCCGCGGGCGATGCGGTCGATAACCTCGCCGATGCGCGCGAGCGGCTTGAAGGCCCACTTTGAGGCAATGACGGCAACGACAACGGAGATCAACAGAGCGATCGCTGAAACGAGTCCGAGGTTGATGATTTGCGGCAGCACCTCGTCCCGCAGAAGAACGGTCGACACGATCACGTGGACCGCAAGGATGGGGTCGTCTTGCCCTTGCAAGCCGAGTTCCCGTGTCACGCGATAGTCCTTGTTCTGGGACACGATCTCGTTGACCCGGTCCGTCAAGGTTCGCGACGTGAACTCCGTCAGCTCGGGCGGCAGGTCCAGCTTTTGACCCTGTCGCGACGGCAGCGAAGCGGCCAGGATCCGATTATCTTCCCCAGTGATGACAATCTCGACGATGTAGCGCGCGCCACCGGTCATCCGTTGCAGAAACAGCGTGAAATCAGTATCGAGTTCGACGATTTGCGCCCAGACACGCTTCATCTCGTCGAGCGTCTCCGGTTGCGGTATGCGGCGCGATGCCTGTTCGTTGACGAGCGGGATGAGAAAGCTTTCGACGAATTGCGCGTTGCTTGCGGCGAGGTACAGGGCGTCGCTCAGCCGCGTTTCAATCGCGTCGCGGACGTTGATGACCGAGAGTACGCCGACAACGACGGCTACGAGCAGAATGATGAACGTTCGAAGACGCGCTCGAAGAGACATTCGCGTGCTCGGCGGCCCGACAGGCCGGTCTGCATTGTCTTACCACATGGCGTGGAAAGAGGGTCGTAAGGACGAGGCGCGATCCGCTTGGCGCGCGAAGGTGTACATGAGAGTACATTGAGCACGACAAGCAAGCGCAAGAAGTTCATGCGAGAGAGGCCGGTTTACTCTTTCCTTCCTGACCGCGGGCCACTGGCGTCTGACCACAGAACTTGGGCTGCCGGGCTTCCATCGTGGTAGTTCAGTCGAGGATCGCTGCTTCCCGCTCAGGCTCGGAACTGTATTCCTTGAGCTTGTTGTGGAGCGTTTTGAGGCTGATCTCGAGAATGCGGGCGGCGCGCGTCTTGTTGTTGTTCGTGTGTGCGAGGGTCTTCAGGATCAAGGCCTTCTCGGCTTCCCGCACGGTTGTTCCCACTCGCAGCGACACATCATGCGGATCGCTGGAAACGTCGGCGGCTGATTCTTTCTCGTCCAATGTTCCGATCAAATGGACCGGCCGGATCGTTCCCTCGCCGGCGAGGATAATCGCTCGCTCCAAAACGTTGCGCAGTTCACGGACGTTGCCGGGCCAGCGATATCGGCGGAGCTTTTCGGCGACCTCGGCGTGAATGCCGACGACCTTGCATTCGTGCTTCTCGTTCATCCCTCGGACGAGGGCTTCGGCGATGGGCAGAACATCGTCGGAGCGTTCCCGCAGGGGCGGAAGGTGAACATGAAAGACGTTGAGGCGATAGTAAAGGTCCCGACGCATCCCGCCTTGCTTGAGCGCCTCGGCGAGGTCCCTGTTGGTGGAAGCGATCACGCGAGTATCGACCCTCAGTTCCCGGCTGCCGCCGAGTCGACGAACTCGTGAGTCTTCCAGGACGCGCAGCAGCTTGGCCTGAGTGCCGACAGGCATGTCACCGATCTCGTCGAGCAGCAGCGTACCCCCGTGCGCAAGCTCGAAGCAGCCGGGACGCCGCTGTAGCGCGCCCGTGAATGCGCCTTTCTCGTGGCCAAACAGCTCGCTTTCCATAAGCGTTTCGGGAAGAGCGGCGCAATTGACGGCAACGAACGGCCCATCGTTGCGCCGGCTGAGCTTGTGAATCGCACGCGCGACGAGTTCCTTGCCAGTGCCGCTTTCGCCCGTGATCAGCACGGCAGCCGTGCTGTCCGCAATCTGCCGGACGAGCGAAAAGACCTTCTGCATGGCCTTGGAGGGGCCGACGAGGTCATCGAGAACTCCGCGATAGCTCAGCTCCCGTTGCAGACGCTCCGTCTCGCTCGCGAGGCGGCCCTGTGCGGCGGCTCGCGAGAGCAAGACCCTCAGGGCGTTGGCTTGAATCGGCTTTTCGAGAAACCAGAACGCCCCGAGATCGTGAACCGTCTTGAGCGCATTCTCGATGCTGCCGAATGCGGTGAGGACGATGGACACCGGCCCACCGTCGTTGCTCGAGAGCTTTTCTAGCAACTCGAAGCCGTCCATGCGCGGCATGTTGAGGTCGGTGACGACGACCTGCGCTGGGAACACATGAAGTTTTTCGACCGCGTCCTGCCCGTCGAAGGCCGTCTCTACACTGAAGCCCCAGGAGGAGACGAGACTCGCCAGACCGTTACGTTGATCCTCTTCGTCATCTACGATCAATACACGAGCCGACGTGGATTCCCAAGCCTCCGCCATGGCTCCTTCATTCTATCCAAAGGACTTAGACTTGTCTGATCAAGGGTCCCGTCCGTATTCGTCGCCCTCGACACCGGCGCCGGGGCGCCGAAAGTCCTCCTCGCCGCTATGCCAGAAGGTTCGTGAAGCTTTCGGGGGTCATAAAAGGCCGGCTAGGCCAAACATCTCTGTCTGGCGTCGGTCTCATCCTTCGGCATGTTCATTTCGATGAACGGCGACTTCGGGGTCTGGCAGTTGGAGAATGTCGCGCACAGGGCCTATCACCCTCTTATGGACGTGGCAGGATAGGTAGGCTAAAATTCGAGGAAGCATGAGCGGAGAAATAATCGCCATCTTGACTGTGGGCGTCGCGCTTGCGGGGGTGATCCTCACCGCCACTCGCGGGTTGCGGCAGGACATGCGACAAGACATGGCGCGGCTGGAATCGAGGCTCGATGGGAGGATCAATGGCCTTGAGTCCCAAATTAGTGAATCGCAGGAGCGCATGACGCATGAGATCAGCGAGCGCATGGCGCATCTGGAAGGCTTGCTGGAAGGGTTGCGCGAGTCCATCACCGGACGGGCCGTCGCCGGCTAGGAGCCTATCCTACAGAAAATTTCGGCCCCAACCAGTTGTAGTCAGACTTGATCGCAGACCCAAGATGTTGACAAAAAATTGGCAGCTTTCGTTCTGTGGGACAAGCTCCCAGATCTCTTATGGCCTTAAATGGGAGTTCCTTGAACTCATGGAATTCCAGACCCTCACTGCTGGGGTCGTTGTCGAAGGATAGATCCACACTGTCCTGGAACGTGCGTGTCTGTCCCGCTGGAACTGTAAGGCTCTCGGCAATGCAACTAAAGTCGTAGCTGTTGCACACCCCTTTCAGCGGTAGGCGCTTTATGACGAACTCGTCCTCATCCCTGACCAGGATATCCAACTCATAGGCGAGATTCCTCTGCGTCGGGTTCTTGAGAGTCTGTCAGAAAGCGTACCGAGTCAACCGTTACCATGGACTTTGACCAATTGGTTGCTGACTCTTGCGGCAGCTGTCTTTCTGCTTTCACTGGCTCAAACAAGCTAGTCTTGCTTGGCCGAGACCACTTCGATTGTGGCCTCGGTGTCGACTGTGCCCCCGGGGTGGGTGAGGCGGAGCTTGTAGGTTCCCGTCTGCACGGTGGCTGCCGCCGTGGCCTTGGCTGATATCTCGGTGCCGGCGTTGTTCGCCCTGACCTCGGAGAAAACGACCTCGCTGACCACGGCGGTTCCATCAAGCGCCTCGATCTTAGTCACCGGCTTGAGAGCGATTCCGCTGACGGTTACCTCCTTCGCCTCTGGAGCTCCGATCGTGATCGCCTGACCGATCGGGCCGACTTTGGCGGAGGGTGGCGGGTCAACGACTTGGATTTCGACGTCGGTCGAGCCGTTGGGCGTGGTGACCTTGAGTCGGTAGGGTCCGGGATCGACTTCCTCGGAGACGGTCACCTCGATCTTGATCTCATCTCCCGCGTCATTGACTGTCTGCTCGGTGATCTTGATGCCCTCGACATCGGCGGGCGCCTCGACCGTGGCGTTGTTGAGACTGCTGCCTCTGAGGGTCAACTCTGTGGCGACCGGCAGTCCGCGGGAGATCTTCTTTTCCGTCTCCGGCAAGGCGATAACGACCGGCGGCGTGGCCGCGCCGGAGCCGTTGCTCACCACTTGCACCCGTTGCAGATACTGTACCTGGTTCCCTATCAAGACGAGATCGCCGAGCGCTAAGGTCACCTGGAGAGGATCCTTGCTGGGTTTGACCGTACCGCAGAAGAGCATGCGCTTGGAGATGAACGTCATCGTGCGGCGGTGGGTGTTGTGGGCAATGATGATCCCATCCCGTAGCGCTTGGATGTCGAGCCGTCGCAATTGATTGATCGTCGTATCCGGGTAGATCGCCCCGAGTCCGCTGACCACCGGACCGTTCACTATGTTCGTAAACCCTGAGTAGTGCGTTTTGGCACGGCCAGGGGCCTCGTAGAAAGGAAGAAACCCCGTCATCAACAAGCCTGACATCTTAAAGATGCTCAATAATTTATGGCGAAAGCCGACCTCCTGCGCGCGCTCAAGGCTGCTGCGAACAATTTGGTAACTATCAATCGGCATCGTAGGATACTCCCGGCCGGTCTCAGAGCTCGAGCAACCCTTCGTGCCTTCCGGCAATGGTTTGTAGTTCCTAAAACCCACCGCCGCCAGTTGCAAAGCGAAGCCGGAGTTATTGCCGATGACCACCTCCACGCCATAATAGTTATTGGCGACTCGAGTGCCGAAACTGTCTCGGACCACCTTCTTGGGCAGCACTTTCCACATCACCTCGACTTGTGCGTCCAAGCCGGGCGGCAGCGGTTGCGCAGTGATCGCGGTGATTGAGAAATCGGCTTGGCCGGGGTCGCTGCGGCCACCTTTCTCTGTGCCGGAATCCGCATCTGAGGACGGCCGCACCCAAAGCTTGATATTAGCTACGCGTGCTGATTTCGCCACGGTGATCTTGCCGACGAGTAAGCAATCTTCGGCAAACACGGTGCTGACTTTGATGCCCAGACCTTCCGGGGCATCGAGTTGCATGTTCTTGAGATCGTGGCGATTCTCGGCCTCGCAGCCCTCGCTGGTGAGAGACACCTCAATCTCTTCGCCTCGCGACGCCGTGGAGGGGAAAGCTTCGTATTGCCTAGCGGCTAAGGGCTCGCTAACACCCAAGCACAGCAGGGTGCAGATTGAGAGCGGGCCGAGACACCTCGCAAATCGAGTGTCCGCGGCCGCCCTGCTCAGGTGGTATTGAGACTCCGTGCGTTGCTTCGGTGGCGGCATCGATCGGTCTCTGTGAGCTTCGGCCTCGTAGCATGTATTCGGCGGCTTCTGATCCTCAACTCCTGATTTCCGTTTGTCACAAAGAGGTGATGCGCTACTCGAGACCCCGCGCCGGGTTCGTCCAGATGGGCTGGGTCACGAACGCTCCCTCCTCATGCCCTTCAAAGCCAATCCCGGCTATCGAGCCCGGCATCAGAGGGTCTCCCTGAATCTCGAGCATTCCCTCCGCTTCAGACGTACAGAGCAGAACGTCCCTCAACAGGAACGGTCGGTGATGCCCTTTGCCGAAGTTCATGGTGGCTCTGCAAAGTTCGGCCCCCTCAAAGCCGTTGCGGGCGATCAGTGTCACCTCCTGAGCCTGCATCGACACCAACGCCAGGGAGGGAGTGAACCCGCCCCCTGCCAGGTACGGCATGAATGCAGTCTTATGGAGGACGCTCGACAGCGGTATGCCGGCCATGTACGGCGGCCGGCCCGGCACGAGATTCACGAACGTCGCGTTGACCGCAACCGATTCGGCGGGATCCATCGTCACCACGGCATAGCCGATGGCCGTGGGAGAGCCGTTCGGGATCGTCACTTGCGCCCCGTAGCCTCCCGGGGAAAGCGTCCCCTGAAATCCAGTGGCCGGCGCGCCGGTCATGTCATCAGCATTTGCCGCCATCGGCATGTTCAGGGGTTCTCCGTTCGCGTCGAAGAAGTCCACTTGGAACGTCGCCATGGTGGTCGCGACGTTGCCGGCTTGGAAGATCATGAAGAATCCCCCCTCTTGCGGAGTCCCGCTGTTGGCGATCTGGGGAATGATCGTGTCGCCGGGGGCGATCACGATGCCGGGCGGCGATATGGCCGCTTTGGATTGCCCATCCGGGATGGGCTCGAAGTAGGGGCCGGCAGGCCGCGGCAGGGTTTGCGCCATCGAGCTCAGGGCCAAAAGAAACAGCGTGACCATTTTTGCGAAGTTCATTACTTTTTTCCTCCTCAACGTACTTGTCGATAAGACCCTTGAGCATCATCGTGGTGGAAGTGGAATCAGACCGCGTATTCCTTCTAACAGCGGCGCTCGCTCGCCGGCCGGAATTGGCGTCAGGACTCGGATCCGGTGGTTGGGCCTATCGACGAAGTAGAGGTTGCCCGCAGCGTCTATCGCCACGCCCTGGGGAAAGTGTAACTGGGCATCGGTGGCCGGGCCGCCGTCTCCGCCGAACCCTTGCTCTCCCGTGCCCGCGATGGTGCTGATGACCCCCGAGGAGTCCACCTTGCGGATCCGGTGGTTGACCAGATCGGCGATGTAGAGGTTGCCCTCGCTGTCAACCGCCACGCCAGGGGGTGAGTTTAGCTGGGCCTCGGTCGCCGGGCCGCCGTCCCCGTCGAAGCCTTGCTCTCCCGTGCCCGCGATGGTGCTGATCGTCCCCGCGAAGTCCACCATGCGGATCCGGTGGTTACCCTGATCAGCGATGAAGAGGTTGCCCGCGCCGTCCATCGTCAAGCCACGGGGCCAGTTGAACTGGGCCTGGACCGCCGGACCGCCATCCCCGCCGAAGCCGCGCTCTCCCGTGCCCGCGATGGTGCTGATGACTCCCAAGGAGTCCACCTTGCGGATCCGGTTGTTGACCTGATCAGCGATGTAGAGGTTGCCCGCGGCGTCCGTCGCCATGCCACTGGGAAAGTCTAGCTGGGCCTCGGTGGCTGGGCCGCCGTCCCCGCCGAAGCCTCTTTCTCCAGTGCCTGCGACGGTGCTGATCGTCCCCATAGAGTTCACCTTGCGGATCCGGGCGGCGCGCGATTCGGTGAAGTAGAGGTTGCCCGCGGCGTCCGTCGCCATGCCACTGGGAAAGTCTAGCTGGGCCTCGGTGGCTGGGCCGCCGTCCCCGCCGAAGCCTCTTTCTCCAGTGCCTGCGACGGTGCTGATCGTCCCCATGGAGTCCACCTTGCGGATCCGGTGGTCGTGTTCTTCGGCGATGTAGAGGTTGCCCAAGTCGTCCAGCGCCACGTCACGGGGGAACCTTAGCAGAGCATCGACCGCCGGACCGCCGTCCCCGCTCTCTCCCGGTCCCGCGATGGTGCTGATGACCCCCGAGGAGTCCACCTTGCGGATCCGGTTGTTGCTCGAATCGGCGATGAAGAGGTTGCCCGCGCCGTCCATCGTCAAGCCACGGGGCCAGTTGAACTGGGCCTGGACCGCCGGACCGCCGTCCCCGCCGAAGCCGCGCTCTCCCGTGCCCGCGATGGTGCTGATGACTCCCAAGGAGTCCACCTTGCGGATCCGGTTGTTGACCTGATCAGCGAAGTAGAGGTTGCCCGCGGCGTCCAACGCCACGCCATAGGGAAAGTCTAGCTGGGCCTCGGTGGCCGGGCCGCCGTCCCCGCCGAAGCCGCGCTCTCCCGTGCCCGCGATGGTGCTGATGATCCCCGCAGCGTCCACCTTGCGGATCCGGGCGCTCGATTCGGTGAAGTAGAGGTTGCCCGCGGCGTCCAACGCCACGCCATTGGGACGGATTAGCCGGGTCTCGATCGCCGGGCCGCCGTCCCCCAAAGCACCACCTCCCACTCCCCCTCCGGCTACGGTGGTGATCGTCCCCGTGGAGTCCACCTTGCGGATCCGGTGGTTTTGCCTATCGGCGATGTAGAGGTTGCCCGCGCCGTCCACTGCCACGCCCCGGGGGGCGGCTAGCTGGGCCTCGCTCGCCGGACCGCCGTCCCCGCCGAAGCCGCCCTCTCCCGTGCCCGCGATGGTGCTGATGATCCCCGCGGAGTCCACCTTGCGGATCTGGTGATTGCCCGAATCGGCGATGTAGAGGTTGCCCGCGCCGTCTATCGCCACGCCCTGGGGAAAGTGTAACTGGGCATCGGTGGCCGGGCCGCCGTCCCCGCCGAAGCCGCCCTCTCCCGTGCCCGCGATGGTGCTGATGACCCCCGAGGAGTCCACCTTGCGGATCCGGTTGTTCCTCGTATCGGCGATGAAGAGGTTGCCCGCGGAATCCGCCGCCACGCCAATGGGGTCGTCTAGCCGAGCCTCGGTCGCCGGACCGTTATCCCGAACACCCAGCAGACCGGCGAACGTGTCGATTCTCCAGTTCGCGGAAGATTGCGCCCCGGCGGCCGCCGCGAGAAGCACGGCGCATAAGGCAAGCTTGACGGCGCGAACACCCCCGCCGCTTCGCAACAACGCGGCGAACCGGTTCGAACTTCCACTACCTAGGACTGACTGACCTGTCTTCATTATAGTAGCTCCCTCTGATCAGTGGCTGAACTTATCACAAATGAAATGTAAAGTTCCATGAATCATACAAGAAAGTCTGGAATTGCTTGCAGTTCGGACCGAGCGCGCGCCGCATCCGCCCGCTGCGTCCGGACGGCGCGCGGCGGCGCAGAACCGGGCGCCGCCCGTGGTTTGGTCCGGCGCGGCCCTGCTAGAGTGGCAGGCGCGACGGATGAGCGACACCGAGTGCGCTCTGCGCCCGCAGGGAGTCAAGAGAAAACTGTTGGCCCAGTATCGCTCCCGGTGATGAAACCCAGCGTAGTCGAGCGGGGCTTGGCGGCCCCGATTTCGGCAGTGATGGCAGGGGAGGGGGAAGCTCAACTAATCTCCTCGGACCAGCCACAACCGAGCTGAGCTCCCCCCTCTTGAATCCCTCAGAAAGGAGATCCACACCCTGCGCTGTCCCTGGCCCGCCCAACCGCATTTCAGGATCATCCTTGGATTGGGAAATGCTGGCTGTCACCGATACAGCTTGAAACGTCACGCTGATGTCACACGAATGGTCTCCCGTCGTTTGGAGGAGGGAGGCAGTCGACCGACAGGCCATCGTCAGTTGACGAATCCACACTGCATGTCCGACTTCCAGGAAGAACAAGCAACCTTGATGCCTGATTCCCGGACCGCAGAATCGCGCGCGACATGCGCCGGGGGAGGAGCGAGAACGGGAAGAAACGGTTTCCATCCCTGGCGGAAGAGGCGCAGGCAACGACGCATCCGGCAATTGTGATGGCTCGAATCAAGCTGCGGCTCGATGCGAACGTGGAACTGGCAGCGGGAGTCTTACCCGGCACAGTCCGCAACGGCATGCCTGTTTCACGCGAGTGCACCGGCTCTAGCGACGCGAAGATGGCGGGAACCGCCCCGGGGATCTGTCTACCGGCCAGCGCGGTGGTCCTGCGTTCCTTCCGGAGCCCTGTGCGCGTCACGATCCGCCATCGTTGCTTGCCTCGACATCGACCGGCCCGCCCATGAAAGCTGCGTTGACGGCTTATCGGCTTTGTGGTCAACTCTGGGCCCAGACAACACAGACCAACATCACGAGCCGAGAGCACGACCCGGCTGAAGCGCATTGCATTGTAAGAAGCCGAGCTGCGAAGCGTGTTCCCCAATTACTTGTCAGGCTCGGCTTCTTCTTTGTTCTCCGGTGGCTCCAAATCGGCTGTGTCCCAACCCCTCTCGATCTTGGTGTCGGGGAGCTTCTCCTGCAGTGCCTCGACCCCTTTGTCGGTCACTTTGGTTTGCCAGATATAGAGCTTCTTGAGGTTTTCGAGGCTGGCGAGCTTCTTCAAGCCGGCGTCACTGATTGTTGTCCCATATAGGTTCAGGTACGTCAGGGTCTTGAGGCCGGCAATGATGTCGAGCCCGGCGTCCGTCACCTTTGTTCTTTCGAGATGCAGGTACTCGATCGAGTCCAGCCCTTGCAGGTGCTTCAGGCCCGCGTCGGTGATCCCGGTCCCTCCGAGATGCACCCGATACACTCCGGTAAGCTTCGGAAGCGGAGAAAGATGTTCGTCTTTGGCGTCCTCGCGGATCAGGTGAAAGTCGACCTCGACTCGTTCGTCATTCGCTGCAATTTTTCGAACGGCGCCGCCGGATTCCTCGATCGCCTTAGCTGCTTGGTCATGGGCCTCATCGGCTGACAGCACGCTGCCGCTGAAAGCGGGCATCAACAGAAGCGAAACCGCAATGATGTAGTTCATTGAAATCCTCCACTGATGGAAGCCGGATGGCTTCAAGGAATTTGCCAGTGAAGAATATAGCAAGGAATAATGAGCGTGAGTTCGTTTCAGCTAACCGCACCGAGTTCTGGTGTGACCCCAAGTGGCCTGATGAGCAAGTGCTGTTGAAGAGCAAGACCTATCTGGGCGAGGCGTTTTTTCACGAGATCATCAGCCATCCCGTGCCACTGGACATGAACACCCTGGAGGCACTCAAGCGGCCCTCTCAGGGAGCATGAGACGCCCCGAGCGCGCGTTCGAACGCCGCCCGGATGCGTGGGTCGAAGCAGACGAAGTCGACGCGGTCGATGTTTGCCGCATCGGCCAGCGACTGTCCCACCGTTCGAATAGCGATCGAGGCCGCTTGTTCCGGAGGGTAGCCGTAGACGCCGCAACTGATCGCCGCGAAGGCCACCGTGCACAGGCTGTGCTGCTGCACCAGCTCGATCGCGCGGCGATAGCATCCGGCGAGCTGCTCAGGCTCGCCCCGTGACCCTTTTCGCGCCAGACCGGACCGACGGCATGGATCACGTGTCGAGCAGGGAGGTTGTATCCGGCAGTGATCTTAGCGTCTCCGGTCGGGCACCCACCCAGCGTGCGGCATTCGGCCAGCAGGCCCGGCCCGGCGGTGCGGTGAATCGCGCCGTCCACGCCACCACCGCCGAGCAAGCTCGTATTTGCCGCGTTGACGATGGCGTCCACGTCAAGTGTCGTGATATCGGCTGTGATCACTCGCAGCCGGTCGTGAGTCAACGGCACTTGGGAAGTACCTTGCATGACAGGCGTTATCTTACAGGGCAGGAAAGCTGTCGAGGCAGGTTTGGTTGTGACCTTCGATCCCCCGCAAAGCCGTGAGGCGCACCGTCACCGCCCGGGTCTCACGCCCAGCGAGCTGGAGCGTGGGTGGTAGGAAGATAAAGCGATTCGCGACACGGGTCGAGGACTTGCAGTAGCAGCTCCTGCGAGCTCGAACGGCAAGTCGAACTCTTGATGACGGACTACAGGGAGATCGCCGCCGTGTTGAGCGGGGAATGAACCGCACCCGGCAGCGTGAGCACCGCTGGTGTTCTCTGCCGGCCGTGCGGTCGTGCCGCTTCCCCCCGGCTGAACCGATCGGCGTCACGAGCCGGCCGTGAGCCAGCGCCGGGACGCCTCCAGAGTCAGGGTCACCTTCTCCCGGGGCACAGCCATCAAGAACGGCCGGATAATGGCTTCGAGAAGGGGTGGGACCCCCAGGGTGAGGCTGATCGCTTCGCACTGCATGAAGGTTCCCTCGTCTCGTTCCTCGAACGAGCAGTAGTTGTTCAGCCGCCACGCGAGCCCGCGGTCGTTCCCTTCGGGTCTCGTGCGTTCCCGTGGTGTGTCCAGATGCTCGATCTCCAGGATTCGTGTGCTGCGGCTCGGCACGTGCATGCGCCTGTCGTCGACCGCGACGAACTCCACGCGATGCTCCGTCTCGGCCACCCACGTCAGGACCTTCTTGGTATACAGCCGCAGGTAGACCTCGAAGCGGTTGTCCTCCCGCGCACGGACCGCCGAGGCTTGCACGTCGGGCGCGTAGATCTCGGGGTAGCGGTCGTAGTCCTGCATCATCGCGATCGCCCGATCGAGGGTGACGCCGGGAATGAGGACGGTGCCGATCCAGTGGTGCACCATGCCGGACGGGATTTCGACCTCGTCTCCGCCGTCCCGCGTCTCGAGCTGCTCGATGACGATCTCGCCGGATCGGAGCCGGGCGAGCACCTCCTCCCGGTCGGCTTCGGAGAGGCGGTCGAGCCACAGGAATCCGGTCCGGCCGTCGATCTCCGCCTGCATGCGCGCCTCGGTCAACTGCACGTAGCGATCGAAGGCGCGAACCGTCTCCGGCTTCAGCTTCGCGGCGGACGCCACCGTCGCCGAGACCGCCAGGGCCATGCACCAGATCGTCGCCGAGAAGGTCAGTCTCATCACTGCTCTGAGATTACCGGACCCATGCCGCAGGAGGCTGTCTCGACCTCACGCCGGCCGGCAAGTCGGGCCCAGTCGCCAGGGCTGCTCTCCGCGTTCCGGGGGCTCCTATGTTTGGTCCGGGTTCCGTTCGTTTTTTATGTCACGACCTGGGAGCAGTAAAGCCCTGCCCGGCAGAAGATATCGATGATGCTTCACCGAGTCTTGGTCGCACCAGGGTCCTGTTTCTTGACTTTATAGACAACAGGATTTATTTTCATTCCGATAGCTCGGACTGCAAGGCCACCTAGAGCACCGAGTCCGGCTCCGGCCGCCCCGAAAACTAACTCGTCATGAGGCATGTCTAAATTCAATCTACTGGGCAATAAAGCCATGAGAACGGACCCGGCAACCGCCCCAATCACGACGGTGTGGCGTTGACGTCGTTGCCCTAAGACCACGCGAATATGATCCTTGGGAATGCTGACAGCTTGGCCGTTTCCCCTTCTGACAACGAGATGGCCGGCATCGCTTGAAACGTAAGTGCCTACCACCTTGGGGTCCATTCCCTTGAAAGGCTTGACGACTATTCTCTGGCCGGCAATGCCTGAACCCGGCTCCAGTCTTGCCAACGTTCCGCGGCACGAAGCCCCGGCCCCAGCCAAGCCAGGGAAACCATCAAGCCAAGGCCGGTACCTATCCGTCCGATCAGGAACACGAGTCGCATGTCAACACCTCCTGTTGGGCCCGCCCCAAAGGCAGTCCGCAACAGCCCACCGGCATTTCGCCTCACCCTTTCCATTGTTGACAGTATAGGTTGCATCCGGCTGCCCGGCAGTGGCTTCGACGGGAAACGGGGCGCTCTCCTACTTTACCGGGGAAGGCCGTGCCGCCTGCCACGGTACCGGCGGCTTCTTCGCCGTGCTCTCATCCAACTCAACCAGCACGGCCCTGCGGTCGGCCCGCACGACAACGGTCTCTGCGCGGCCCGTGGAAACCAGCAGCAGGGCAACAGAAAGCAGCAAAGCACAGTGTTTTGACATCTCAACTCCTCCTGCTAATGGCCGTAATCATCCAGTCTCGCATCACGGCTTTTCCCTCCCCGCCGAGCCGTAGGCCTTTTGCCGAAAGCCGCCGCCCGCGCCACGCATCATGAAACACGAGTCACGAGACACGAATCACGGCCTTTACTCCCTGATGCGAGGAGGCCGGACCGAACTGCCAGGCGCACGGCCCCCCCAGGGCTGTCAGCGAGGACGATTCTGGGGCAGGAAAACGGTAGTGGCGCCAGTGTTGCCGGGGCATTCAGTTGCTAGGCGGATCCTGCGGCTTTCCGGCAGCTTTCTCCTGGTCACCGTGCTGCTTGTCTCCTTGCGGTCGTGTCCGGTGTTTGGGAGGCACATAACCATGTGATCCAGAGACCTCCAGAATTCTGGAATGCAAGCCATTCGACGGAGCGGAATGGTCTGAGCTGAATGAGACTGTCTCGGCAACAAAGAACGCGCCGGTTCCGGAGGAGTTGACCAGGGTTCCTCAACCTGGACGAAGGTTTCCCATCAACCTTCTGTCCTGGCAATGTCGCTGGAGTTCACCGACCGTTAGGTTCAAGAGTGTTGGACGTAAAATCAGCGTTACACGCCCTCTGGCCACATTGACAAGTCCCAGCGGGCGACACCCATGTGATATCGCTGGTGCCACGGCAGGCCATGCGCGGCCCACTTCGGCTTTGTAGGCCCGAAGTAATACGCGGTGACAATCGTCCCATCATCGAGTTGAACGCTTGATGGGTAACCGGCGTCCGTTTTGTGCCAGTCGTAGGCTGGCGTGGAGAGCAGTATTACAGGATACGACCAGGTATCACCGCCGTTGCTGCTCATTCGAAGCACGATGCCGAACAGACCGGGAATGCGGCTCGTGAAGGAGCACAGCAGGCGGCCGTCAGATAGCTCGAGCAGGTGGGCGTTCTCCTGGCCTTGCGGCGAGAGCAGCTTCGGTTCGGACCAGGACCGGCCTTCGTCCTTCGATCTGAGCAGGACTTCGCCGGAACCGTGCGGCAGTACGCCGTCCATCCTGTCGATGCAGTTGGTCCGCGCCACTGCCAACCAGGCGCCGTCACCACGGCGTAGAACAAAAGTTTCGCCGGCGCCGGTGGTGATCCGGCGTGGATGATCCCAGGTCCGGCCGTCGTCGCCGCTGAAATAGACAGCCGAACGAGAGCGTCTCGGTTGCGTGCTGACGCCAATATAGGTCGGGCAAACGAGTCGTCCGTCGGGAAGCAGAAGGATGTCGCCATGCGGCACCTCGCTTAGATCGAGCAGGGTACGTTGCCACGTGCGTCCCTGGTCCTTGGAAATGCAGCACTGCGTTGGCAGAAAAGGCTTCTTTTGCCCCTCGTGGTAACCGCTGACGAGAGCAACAAGCTCGCCGGCGGCGTTCAAGCCCACAGCGTGATTCATCCGGATCGCGTTGGGCTCCTCCGGATGGTCGGTGATCTGGCTGCGGAAACTCCAGCTCACGCCGCCGTCTTTGCTGATCCAAAGCTCGACATCACTGTTACTGCCGTAGCCATGACTTGGATGGTTGTATACGGCAGCCGCCAGTTCGCCGCTGGGGAGTTTCGTGAGATTCGGCCAGAGGCCCTTGTTGTCGATGCCGACGTAGAACTCCGCACCCGGTAGTAGTTGACAGCCGTTGAGTCCGTGAGCCGAGAAGGCCCGGCCGGCGGCGCTTGCGGCTGCAGTGCCGCCGAGCAAGAGAGGAGTCGCTAACGCGGTGGGAGCATGCTGAAGCCATCGACGGCGGTTGATACTACGGTTCATGACAGGCCTCGGTTCTTTGGGCGTGGATTCATGGAAGCACAAATATAATAGGAGTTGTGGAAGCTGAGAACAACGAACCAAACGAGACAAACACAGGAAGCGAGCGCTGGACGGCTCTGAAAAAGGAGAAGGTTCCTTGATGTCTTGGCTATGGATCGATGGGCCAGCGTTAGCGTGTTTCAAGGTGTCTCCGTTCCACACGGGAGCTTCAGCTGCTCGTCACGGCCGAAGAACGTCAGCGTAAACGGGATCGGCTCCTATTCTGAGTTCCACACGCAATGCTCGGTTCACCAAACGTTCCAACCGTCTCCCCGTCAATGCCACACAACGGCTTGATGAGCTGGGTCGCTTCGAAAGTTGTACCGGAATTCACAGCGCTTACGTCCCATAGAGCATCAGGACAGGTGATCCCCATGAGGAGGGTTTAAGAGATGCGCAGGCTCATCACGATTTTGCTGGTATCGCTGTTGGCGTTTCCGTCCAGTGGTCTGGCTGACTTCGACCCCGGCAAAAATGCGAAGCACGATGTATCGGCGATTGGTGAAAGGGACGTTGACGGCGCTGTCAACTTTTACTCGCTCGAAAAGGAGATTGCTCTTGGCAAGCAGCTTGCCGAGGACGTCGAGCGCCACTCGAAGATCGTCGATGACCCAGTGATCAGCGAGTATGTCAATCGCGTTGCACAGAATATTGCGCGGAACTCGGACCTCGAGGTTCCGCTTTACGTGAAGGTTATCGATAGCAACGAAGTGAACGCCTTCGCGCTGCCCGGGGGTTACTTTTTCGTCAATACCGGTCTGGTTCGCCTAGCGGATAGCGAGGCGGAGTTGGCCGGTGTGATGGCACACGAGATTGCCCACATCGCGGCCCGCCACGGCACGCGGCAAGCATCCAAAGGTCAGATTGCGAATCTGGCGACGATTCCGTTGATCTTCCTCGGAGGCGGCTGGGCGGCATACGGGATTAAGCAGGCGGCCAATTTCATCATTCCTGTCACCTTCCTGAAGTTCTCGCGGAACTTCGAGAAGGAAGCCGATTTGCTCGGGATTCAATACCTCTGGAAGTCCGGCTACGACCCAACGGCGATGATTACCTTCTTCGAGCGGCTCCAATCGCAGAAAAAGAAAAAAGACGGCGGCGGCTTCTCCGCGCTGTTCCGAAGCCACCCGCTGACGGAGAAGCGGATCAAGCTGGCTCAGGAGGCGATCGATCAGATTCTGCCGGACCGATCCGAATATGCGCTGGGCGGCAGCGAGTTCAGTCGCGTAAAGGACGAACTGATTCACGTGATGTCGAGCGCTCGCCGACAGGCGAAAGACCCCAACCGCCCAACGCTCAAGCGGCGCGCTCCGGACGATGAGATCCTGGTCGACGCCGAGCCGATCCCCGACGACCAGGAAGAGGACGAGCGGCCGAAGCTTAAGCGGAAGTACGATGTATTGGCCGACGGCGTTTAGCAGCTCGCGGAGCAAGTCTCGTAGAAAGGGTGACCGGCTTCTTTGGCCGCTTGGCGCTGCGTTCCCGGAGCGACCGGGCAATCCGCCATCAGCCGAGGGCATGGAACGCCGCCCGCGTGACGTTTACTAAGGGCTGTTGGGGATCAGAACGGGTTCACCTCCGGCACACTGAACTATAATCCTTCCGTTTCTCGCCACCGTTCCTGCTTGAGAGGTTTTCGGGGATCGACACGATCCTGGTGTCCATACCGACTTGACCAAGCAATAGAAGCGCCGGTGTGAGCGACGCAACCGAGCCGCCATGCGCGGAAACTCAGCTACTTGCGTCCGCAATCAATGCTGTCGGGAGGCGTGTTGGAACACTGAATGCTCTCCGTCATCCCCGAGGAGATCGGCGCACATGCAACGTCCGTGGCCGTACGGACAGCTTCTTCTTCTGTCGGCGCCGAAGAGGTCGAGCAGTTCTGCTGGCCGTTGTAGGTAATACACACCTCACAGGCATACTGACTCAAGCCTACGGTCGAGTAGATCAGCACACCGAGCACAACGAGCCCGAACACGAGTCCTACCAGAGCGGGTTTCGACATGAGGACCCGTCATTATAGAGGACGCCCCGCCCGCTGACGCTTCTCCGTCTTACGATGAGTGATGGCGGCCCCAACCGGCATCCTGTTCGACTTCGATTACACCTTGGCGGACTCCTCCGACGCCGTCGTGGAGTGCGTTCGCGTGGCTTTTGAGAAGCTGAAGCTGCCGGCTATGCCGGCCGAAGTAGTGCGGCGCACCATCGGTCTTTCCCTTCCGGAGACGTTCCGCGTTCTATCGGGCCAAGACGGAACCGATCAGGTCGAGGAGTTCCGGTCTCACTTCCGCGCGAGGTCGAACGAGATCATGGTCGACTGGACGCTGTTCCTACCGGACGTACCCGAGACGATCAGCGAACTTGCCCTGCGCGGGCACAGACTCGGTATCGTCTCGACGAAGTACCGCTTCCGCATCCGGGAGACCCTTGAACGCGATGGCCTGCTCGACCTGTTCGAGGTCATCGTCGGCGGGGACGACGTGTCGAAATGGAAGCCCGATCCCGACGGGCTTCAGATTGCCTCGCGCAAACTATCGCTGGACGTCGAGCAACTTGTCTACGTGGGAGACAGCCTTACTGACGCCGATGCTGCAAGACGTGCGGGCATGCCGTTCGTCGCAGTCACCACGGGATACACGACACGGGACGAATTCGCGGAGTACCAGCAACAGAAGGTCCTTGAGAGACTGAAGGATTTACCTGACTATCTGGCTTGTCTACGTTGAAGCAGCTTGACTTGCCTGTTCTCGTCTGAATCCCGACCGCCCACCAGAGCAATCAGCGACTCGTGGGCTCGGGGCTGAACCCCAAATCCCTGACGACGCTCAGACAACCCCGAGATCATCCGGCAGAGGGGCACATCCCGGCTAGTAGAGCGACTGAAAGTCAGCTCACAAAATGAAAGAGTCAAGCTCGGCTGACGCCCTATCTGGAGCACTGTTAGGATTAAGATATCTCGATGGCAGTGAAAACAGTCCCGGATGGGTACCACACGGTTACTCCCTACCTGATCGTCGACGGCGCAAGAGAGGCGCTGAAGTTCTATAAGAATGCCTTCGGAGCAACGGAAAAGCTGCGGCTCGAATGGCCGGACGGCAGCAAGATCGGGCATGCGGAAATCGTGATCGGCGACTCGCCAATCATGATTGCAGACGAACACCCGGAGTTGGACGCCCTGGGACCGAAGTCAAGGGGCGGCTCAACGGTTTCACTGTGTCTCTACTTCGACAATGTCGACGAGAGGTTCGCCCGAGCAGTCGAGGCAGGCGCGACCATCGTCAGGCCGCTACAGAACCAGTTCTATGGGGATAGGTCGGGAACGTTGCAGGATCCCTTCGGCCATCTGTGGACGATTGCGACCCATGTTGAGGAAGTCCCGCCAGAGGAACTGGAGAGGCGGATGGCCGAGATCATGCAGCAGGCCGATCCCGAAGGGCAATAGCCCGCTCTGTCAATGGCGCAGGTAACTGCGATTCGCAGCCGACACGGCGGAATCTCTGCCTGATGTTGCCGTTTGGTCGCGGGGAACCCGAAGGACTCTTTGATGCTTAGGGTCAATGCTTTTCCCCGCAACAGATGCTCACCCCGCAGCTAACCAACCTTTGGGGACATTGAAGGGAAGGAAACGAGATCCTCTCGCTCGATTTCGGTCAGCTGGAGAACGTAAACGGCAACCGTGTCGATGATCACAGCGAAGGTCAGCGGCACGAGCCTTTCCCCTTTCTCGTAACCAAACTTAACCAGCCGCGCGGCAAAGATCGACGAGACCGCAGCTACAATGCCACGGGAGCCAGGCGGGACGTGACGGAACAGAGGAATGATGACTGTGGAGCGGAGCCGGTCACGAACAGGATGGCCCCAAACAGAACGGCCAGCATCCATTCCAAGCAGAGGTCCCGTGCATCACCGCCGATGTGAGAGGCATGTGACGACCCCGTCGACCTCACAAGGTCTCGAATACTCAGACTCAGCCCACCTTCAAAAGGAATGACAGCCATCGAAAGGGACATCATTGTCAGCAGAAGGTCGCTGAAGAGCTTATCCGGCCTGAGAAAGCCCGTCGTTGAGCCCGCTACAATGCCGCAGATCGGCAGGTGCGAGGTCAAAGGAGGATTCAGCCGTCACGTAATCCAGCGAGAGACAATACCGACGATGAAAAACGCGGCAAGGCGGAGCAAGTGGTGTTCAGACACGGGGTTGCCGGTGATGCGCTTCCTGTTTTACGGCTGGTGCCGTCGGGGGTGCCTTCATCGGCTCCTACCCTTGGACCGCAGATCCGCGAATGCCTTCTCCAGCCGCTCCGCCATCTCAGCGTGCTGAGCAATTACGTTCGCGCGCTCCCCGATATCAGCAGACATGTCGAAAAGTTGGTAGGGCTTTTCAAACGGAGCCCCGACAGGCTTCTCCCGACCGCCCGACCCGTTGCCGAACACGAGCTTCCACTTGCCATCGCGAATCGCGAACATCCCTCTCGAAGAATGGTGAATCACCGGGGCGCGGGGCGTCTTCGGCTTGCGGCCCTTGATCTGCGCCAGGAAGCTGACGCTGTCCTCAGCCGTGTCATCCGGCAGGTTCTCTTCCACGATCTCCGATACTGTGCTGAAGAAATCCGTCAGGCAGATCGTGTCGGTGGCTTTCGACCCCGGTTCGATCGTCCCCGACCAGCGAACGAAGAAGGGCACATGATGCCCGGTTTCCAGATGTCGGCCTTCGTGCCGCGGAAGACGTGGTTGGCCTGGTGGCGGTCGGAGCGGTAGGCTTGGATGGTCTCGTCGTCCACGTGGTCTGGGCTATCGCTGCTGTCCAGTCTGTACATGAACGAGCCGTTATCGCTCGTATAGATCACGAGCGTGTTGTCCGCGGCCCCGGAATCGTCCAAGGCATTGAGAACGTCACCGACCGTGGCGTCCACCTGGGCCACGAAGTCACCGTACGGACCAATGGTCGTGCGGTCGCGGAAGCGCCGCTGGGGCAATACCGGCTTGTGCGGCGCCGTCAGGGCCAGATAGAGAAAGAACGGCTGGTCTACTGCCGCCCGCTGCTTGATGTAGCGGCCAGCCTCGAACGCGAGATCGTCGAGAACGTTCTCCATGATCAGGTCTGACTGGCGCTCGCCGTACCGTAGAAACGCCGGGAATTTCTGAGCTGGTTGCGTTACCAGGGGGAATCGCTCGATCGCACCATCCCGGATGTAAATGTATGGTGGAAAGTCCAGTGATGCCGGAATGATGAAGGAATACTTGAACCCCCGCGTGTGCGGTCCGTCTGAGACGGGCTTCGAGAAGTCAAAGGAGCCGTCAGCGGTCTTGGCGAAGCCCAGTCCCAGGTGCCACTTGCCGACCATCCCTGTGTGGTAACCATGTCTCTGGAGGAACGACGCCACCGTCTGTCGTCCCGGCTCGATCAGGGGTTCACCATAGCCGTTGAGAACGCCCTTCTTCAGCCGTGTACGCCAGGCGTAGCGGCCCGTGAGCAGACCGTAGCGAGTTGGGATGCAGACGGCTGAAGGCGTATGGGCATCGGTGAAGGTGATTCCCTGGGCAGCAAGTCGGTTCAAGTGGGGTGTCGGGATACGTGACTCTGGATTCAGCGCCTGCACATCGCCGTAGCCCATGTCATCCGCCAGGATGAAGACGATGTTCGGCGACGCGCCGGGGAGGGGAAGCAACGCGAGTGTCAAGACAACGCTGAGTCGGACGAGCATGGCCCATCATTATGGAGGATCGGCGCCCCGACTGGCTTTTTCCGGCCGCCCGACCCGTTACCGAGCAAGCGCTTCCACTTGCCCTCGCAACTCGCGAAAGTCCCGCTCGAAGAATGGTGAATCAGCGGGGCGCGGGATGTCTTCGGCTTGCTGCCATCGATCTGCATGACGCATTTCTTCAGTACGGTATCGGATACCGTGGGAAGGGTGTCAAGGGCGGAGCAAAATTAGGCCACTGGGGCGGAGTAAAAGTAGACCATCTCGGGGATAGGACTCGTTTCTGAAAGCGGCTGTTTTGGGGGCTGGAGCGAAGTCGGGGGACGCCTGTTAAGGCGGCCCCGGACGTAGTGGAAGCCCCTCGAAACAGCCGGCGGCTGGGCGGGGGGATCAGGGGGAGGAAGAACGCTTCCGGGAACGCTTACTCTGCTGGAGACGGTAGCTCTCGGCGTTCATCTCCAAGATATGGACGTGGTGGGTGAGACGATCCAGCAAAGCGCCGGTCAGCCGCTCGGAGCCGAAGATCTCCGTCCACTCGTTGAAGGGTAGGTTCGAGGTGACCAGCGTCGAGGCCCGCTCGTAGCGCTGGCTGAAGATCTCGAACAGTAACTCCGAGCCCGTCTTCGACAAGGGGACGTAGCCCAGCTCGTCGACGATCAGCAGGTCTTGCTTGGCCAGCTGTTTTTGCAAGCGCAGGAGACGTTTGTCGTCACGCGCCTCGAGCAACTCGTGGACCAGCGCCGCGGCGGTGGCAAAGCGGACCCGATAGCCTTTCTGACAAGCGGCCAGCCCCAACGCCAGGGCAAGGTGCGTCTTGCCCGTACCGGAGTTGCCCAGCGCCAGCACGTTCTCTCTGCGATCCAGATACTCCGAGCGCGCCAGCTCCAGGACCAAGCTCTTGTTCAGCGACGGAATCGAGCGGAACTCGAAGGTCTCCAGGCTCTTGAGCACCGGGAACTTGGCGGTCTTGATGCGGCGCTCGGTGGCGCGCTGTTCGCGATCGAGCAGCTCCAGCTCACTGAGTCGCAGCAGATAGCGCGGACAGTCCAGACCTTCGGCCGCGCATTGCCGCGCCACTTTGTCGTACTCGCGCAGGAAGGTTGGCAGCCGCAGCGCCTTCAGCTGCGCTTCCAGCAGCACTTTCGGCTTGGCCGTCACTCGGCTCCCGCGTCCACCAGCGCCAGATAGTCCGCCGCTGCGGTCGTCGCCACCCGCGCCGTGGGCAGATGGGGATAATTCTCAAGTTCCAGCCGGGGTGGGCGCTGTTCGATGCGACACAGCACGAGATGCTTGACGGCATCGAAAGAGATCGCGCCGAGCCGTAAGGCGTCCCCTACGGCAGCACGGACTTCTTCGAGCGGAACGTCCTCGAGCAGACGCAGTACCTGGACATACTCTCGAGCTCCAGCCTTGCCGAGCCGCGCTTCGAGCAGCCGGCGCAGTCCAGCAAACTCCTCGGGCAACTGCCAGCCTTCCAGCGGCGCTGCTTGCTCGAGTGCTCCGGTCTTGCGCTCCAGTAGGGCCAGATAGTGCAGCGGGTGAAAGATCAGCCCCTCACGCCCATAGCTGCGCCGATGCCGTGCGATCTCCTCGCTGCCGGCGCAGATGACGACTTTGTCCACATAGCCCTTGATGAGCACTTGGCGGTGTCCGTACTTGGTCGGCACCGAGTAGTCGTTGGTGTGGTAGCGCACCAGCGACAACGACGTCACTCTCCCAGGACGTGTCTCGCAGGCCTCATACGCCGCTGCCGGCAGCGCTAACAGCGCTTGTCGATCACGCTCGAAGCGCTCTCCGATCTTCTCTCGATGCCCGCGTTGCCGGCGCTCTCGCCTCTTGCGGCACTGCTCTTCCAGCCATACGTTCAACGCTGCCCAACTGGGGAACCGGGGCCGCGGTACGAAGAAGCTCCGTCGGGCGACCTTCACAAGGTTCTCGACCTTCCCCTTGTCGTTTCCCTTGCCCGGCCTCCCAAAACGCTCTGCGAACAAGTAGTGCGACTGCAGCTCCGAGAACGCCTGCGTCTTCTGCCGCGTCCCGTCGCCTAGGATCCGCGCCACCGCCAGCGTTGTGTTGTCGTAGAGAATCCGTCGCGGCACGCCACCCCAGTAGCGAAACGCCTCGACGTGCCCCTCCAAGAAAGCTTCCGTCGTCTCGGCCGGAAATGCCCGCACGTAACTCTCGTCGCTGTGGGGTAGATCGATGACGAAGTAGTGCGCCTTCGCCAGCACCCCGCCGATCTCCACTTGCGCCTCGCCGAAGTCCGCCTGGGCGTGCCCCGGCGGATGCGTCAGCGGCACGAACATCTCGCGCTGCGAGGTCCGCTTCAGCCGCACGTAGTCTTTGATGATGGTGTAGCCGCCCGCGAAGTCGTGCTCGTCTCGGAGTCGTTCGAAGATACGTTTCGCCGTGTGCCGTTGCTTCTTCGGCAGCGCTAGGTCCGTCTCCAGGATCTGGTCGATGATCGGCGTGTAGGCGTCGAGCTTCGGGCGTCGAATCGGCTTCTGCCGCCGATAGCCCGGCGGCGCGGCGTAGCGCAGCATCTTGCACACGGTCTCGCGCGCCAGCCCGAAGCGCTGCGCCGCTTCTCTCTCGCTGACCCCTTCGACAAAGACCGCTCGGCGAACGCGTGCGTACAGCTCCACAGAGTACATCCCTCCTGCATCACACAAAACACCCCAAAAATGTTTTATGAAATGCTGGCGGGCGGTCTAGTTTTGCTCCGCCACCAGCGGCCTCAAACGGCCGCCCTGTGGTCTATTTTCGCTCCGGCGCTTACAGAAGGGGCTGCTTCGTCAATAGAGAGGGTCTTCGAAGTCATTGAGAAGCTTGTTTCCGTCAGGTCTTCCACGTTCAAGCCAACAGCACGTTTCCGCACGTACACTAGAAGCGACTATGGGACGGAAGCATCGCTTGGCCACCGCATTGCTAGTCGCTGCTGTTGGTGCCTGCAACGTCCCGTCAGAATCCGGATTGGCTCCCATTCCGGACGGCCTTGTCGTATTGACGTTTGACGATGGCAACAAGTCGGATATTTTGTTTGTCGCTCCCAAGCTGGTGGAATATGGATTCGGAGCGTCCTTCTATGTCACCGAAGGGCTCGGATACGAAGATGACCCGAACAAGGAGCGCTACGTCTCGTGGGAAGACGTCCGTCAGATGCATGAACTCGGGTTCGAAGTCGGCAACCATACGGGCTCCCATCCCAACATGACCAAGCTCTCCAAAGGTGAGATCCGCTCCAATCTCGAACTCATTGAGCAGCGTTGCGAGCAGCACGGCATTCCGAGACCTGAGACCTTCGTGTATCCAGGGTGGCGTCACAGCTTACCGGTGGTCGAAGTTCTCGCCGAAAGGCAATACGTCTTTGCGCGCCGAGGAGTGAGTCCCGAGAAACCTGACGGAGGCAGGGGGGCGCGCGGACTCCCGTATGACCCCGCTCAGGATCACCCCCTCCTGATTCCGACGACCGGCTACGCAGGTCCTCAATGGGGGTTCGAAGACCTCGTGTGGGCAGTGGATCAAGCAAAGGACGGCAAGATTGCCGTGCTGACGTTCCACGGAGTGCCTGCCGTCGAGCACCCTTGGGTTCACACCGGCACTGAGGACTTCATTCGTTACATGGAGTACCTGAAAGAACAGGGCTGCACGGTGATCGCAATGCGAGATCTGGTGCGATATGTCGATCCGAATGTTGGCCCGGACGATCCTTACGAGCCGATTCGCAACAGACTCGCCAAAGCCGACTAGAGGCTGAGGCTTGGATCGGAGGTGCGGGCCACGAAGGCTGGCAAGGCTCCCTTGTATGAACCCCGATACATTCTCTGAAATCGCTCGCAGTTAGGCTACAGTCCCGGTTGGAAAAGGAGACTAGTGTCCCGTCCCGTGTAACAGTTGACATTTCCACACTCTCATGATTTCATGGGTGGCATGTTTACCGCTGCTGCAGCTTTTGACATTGACGAACCGATCTTACGACAGCTGGAAACGCTGCTGCGTTCTGGAAATACCCCGCAGCGGGTGGTGCAGAAATGCCGGATCATCCTGCTGGCTCAGCGGGGAGTGGCCAATTCCTCGATTGCTCGGGAGTTGGGCCTGTCGCGGCCGACCGTGATTCGAGCGCGGGCGGCGTTCCAACAGGCTGGCGTGGGCGCCCTGACGGTGAAACCGACCCGCAAGCGGTCGCGGCGTGTGCTGACGCCCGAGCTGGAGCGTGCGATTCTGGATGTGACGCTGAAGACCCGACCCGCCGACGCGACGCAGTGGAGCGTTCGGACCCTGGCCCAACACCTGCAGGTATCGCGCATGATGGTGCATCGAGTCTGGCAGCGTTTCGATATCCAGCCGCACCGAGTCGAGAAGTTCAAGATCTCCAACGATCCCCAGTTTGAGGCCAAGGTGCGGGATATTGTCGGTCTTTATCTGGACCCGCCCGACCGGGCTCTGGTGCTTTGCGTGGACGAGAAGAGCCAGATTCAGGCTCTGGACCGGACCGCTCCCCTGCTGCCGCTGCGTCCCGGATGGCCCGAACGCCAGACCCATGATTACAAACGCCATGGCACCACGACGCTGTTCGCGGCTTTCAATATCGTCAACGGCAAAGTCATCGCCAGTTGCTTGCCGCGCCATCGGGGAAAGCAGTTCGTGAAGTTCCTGCATCAAATCGAGAAGGAAGTCCCGGCGGACCTGGAGGTGCATCTGGTGATGGATAACTACTCCACTCACCAGGGCGCTGCCGTCCAACGCTGGCTCCAACCTCGCAAGCGCCGACGATTCCATTTTCACTTTACGCCCACCAGCAGTTCCTGGCTCCATCAGGTCGAACGTTTCTTTGCCCTGATCAGCCAACGCATGATCCGGCGCGGTACGTTCCGTAGTGTTCAAGAGCTGCAGCGCTCCATCTATGCCTGGCTCTCCAGCTGGAACCACCAGCCGCAGCCTTTCGTTTGGAAGGCCACGGCTGATGTTATCCTTGACAAAGTGCAACGCTGTAAAGAATTAGCTGGGACACAACACTAGAATCACTTCTACCCGCTACTGCCTGCCGTGCCCACCGACACCCTCAACGGCGTTGCCCGGGGCGATTTCAAAGCCCGACGTGCTTCTAACAAACAACTTTCCTGGAGTTTGCTCGGCGGACTGTGATGATGAGTTAGGAACTCGCTGGAGCGGGCACAGGCACGGCCTGCCGAGTGCCGCCACCCGGCAACGGCTTGCCACGCCCATTCAACCCGAGGAACCGACGCGAACTGTCGCGGCGCAACGAAACATGAAGCAGATTGACTGGCGCTGCGCCCGGCGGTTCTACTGGGTTATTGGCGTCCCGATTTTTTTTGGGAGACGGGCGATAAAAAGCTGGAAATGCTCTTGACAGCCCCAGGTAACAGCTTCAAACGTTGCAGCCGCTTACCGATCTTAGACTGACCCCGAATGGAACAGATCACTCTGGCCAAAGCTGTAAAGGAGATTGGTCCTTTAAACGCCGCGGCTATGCGCCGCGCCGAGGCCAGACAGTGCAGTCTCACCAAACCTCCGGGCAGCCTGGGTCGGCTTGAGGACGTTTCGGTTCAACTGGCCGGCATCTTCGCCAACGAGAAGCCTCAGATCCGCGGCAAGGTAGTCATCGTAGCGGCGGCAGACCACGGTGTCGTCGAACAGGGAGTGACAGGCTATCCCCAAGCGGTCACCGCGCAGATGGTGCGGAACTTCCTGCAAGGCAGCGCGGCTGTCAGTGTCATGTCAAGGCTGCTCGGAGTTCGACAGATCATCGTTGATGCGGGGGTAGCGGGCAATATCCAAGGTCACGCCGACCTCCGCTCTACTGGCGCTGGACGGGGCACGCGCGACATCACTCGAGGGCCGGCCATGTCCGCTCAGCAGGCGGAGCTTTGTGTTACGGCTGGGGTGAACCTTGCCGTCGAAGCCGCCGAGTCCGGTGCGGACCTGATCGCCACCGGGGACATGGGCATCGGCAATACCACTCCTGCAAGCGCAATCACAGCCGCCATTACCGGCAGATGTCCAGAGGAAACGACGGGACGGGGCACGGGACGCACGCCCGATCAATTGGAGAGAAAAATTGATGTGGTGCGGAGGGCGCTGGAGGTAAACCGGCCGGACCCCCTTGATCCCCTGAACGTGCTGGAGAAAGTGGGAGGGTTCGAGATCGGTGTGCTGGCCGGGGTTGTATTGGGAGGGGCCATGATGCGGCGCGCCGTCGTTTTGGACGGCTTCATCTCCGGAGCAGCCGCGCTTCTGGCCCGCCTTCTGTGTCCCGCCGTTCGAGATTACATGATTGCCTCGCACCGATCGGAGGAGCGGGGACACCAAGCGGTCCTGTCGCACCTGAACATGTCCCCGCTTCTGGAACTGGGGATGCGTCTGGGTGAGGGAACCGGCGCCGTGCTGGCGATGCCCATCATCGAAGCGGCGGCGGCATGCCTTTCCAGAATGTCGACCTTTGATGAGGCGGGCGTCACGGACCGCGACAGAAAAACTGTGCAGGAGGAGGGCCAATACCAATGAACGGCCTGAGGTCCGCCATTGGTTTTCTGACGATTCTCCCCATTGCGCCGAGAAGCGCACCGGACCATCTTGCCGCGGCCCGCATGTGGTTTCCACTGGTCGGGTTGTTGCTTGGAGCGATACTGGCGGCTGCCGACCTGCTACTGAATGGGCCATTCCCACCTCTTTTGACTAGTGCCCTTCTGACAGCCGCTCTTGCGGTGCTGACCCGGGCTCTGCATCTGGACGGTTTCATGGATAGCTGCGATGCGCTGTTGGGAGGTTTTGAGCGCGAGCGGCGGTTGGAGATACTCAGGGACCCTCACGTGGGAGCTTTTGCTGTGGTTGGACTCATCAGTCTGTTGCTCATCAAGTTTACGGCTATCGCCGCCCTACCCCAGGTGAACAGGCTGGCAGTTCTAATGCTCTTTCCATGTCTGTCTCGCTGGGGGATGCTGCTGGTGATGGAACTGTTTCCTTACGTCAGAAGCGAGGGTTTCGGCACGATGTTTTTTCGAGAACAAGGCAAGTGGCCATTGATCGTAGGGCTTGGCATTACCCTGTCCGCTGCCATTGCACTCACCGGAATACCGGGAGTTGTTCTTTTTGCCATAGCAAGCGCCATCTCGTGGGCTGTGGGCTCGTGGGTAGCAAGGTTGCTGGGCGGTCTGACAGGAGACATCTACGGAGCCGTCAACGAGATCTCGGAAGTCTCGGTGCTTATTCTCGCCGCATTCCTGTCCGCCGGTGCATCAATAGCGTTCCGGTCGCCGCTGCTGTGACCATTGGAGTAGCACAGGGTGGAGTGGCGAGTGTGGACGGGCGAGTGGTACCTGGATGTGGCAATGCTGCTGGGGCCCCTGCTTCTGGATCTTGCCTTCAGAGAGCCGCCGAGGTTGCTCCATCCGGTCGTGTGGATGGGAACTGCTGTTTCTTGGATTGAGAAAAGAGCGCTGCCGAGTGAGGGATCCACGACACCCTTTCTAATTGGTCTGGGACTTGCCGTGATCGTGCCTGTCGGCTGTGGCGGGCTGGTCTGGCTCGCCGCCACTGGACTGAGGAATCTCGGCCCTGTTCCCTATCTAGTCGGTGGGGCACTCCTGTTGAAGACGACCTTTGCGGTCAAGGGTCTGGTAAAAGCCGCGAAGAGTACGCAGCAAGCCTTGGAAGCCGCGAAGATCAACGGAGCCCGGATCAATCTGAGAAGCTTGGTCAGTCGAGACGTGAGGAGTCTGACACCCCCTTTGGTGTCGATGGCGGCAATCGAGTCGGTGGCCGAGAACACGACCGACAGTTCCATCGGGCCGTGGCTGGCTTTCGCGATGCTCGGGTTCCCGGGCGCCTTCGGCTATCGTGCTCTGAACACGCTGGACAGCATGGTCGGCTATCACGGCAGGTATGAGTATCTGGGCAAGGCATCGGCAAGGCTGGATGACCTCGCGAATCTGATTCCGGCGCGCCTCAGCGCAGTCTTGATGTTGGTGGCCGGCGGTCTACTGGGAATGCCGGCAGGTCGGGGGTGGCACATGATTGGAAGAGACCGCCATCTCACCGAGAGTCTCAATGCCGGCTGGACCATCAGCGCCATGTCTGGGCTGCTGGGTGTCGCGCTGGAGAACACCGGCCATTACCGCATCGGCAACGGTCTAGCCGCCTTTTCTCACCAGCGGCTTTGCGATGGGTTGAGAGGGGCCGAAATATAGTCTAAAGATCGGAATCCTCCGCGGCGAGGGAGGCGAGGGCCGATACGGGGCGCTTTAGGTCGCCCATTGCGGCTCGCGAAAGTCCGTTTTTCGGGTTGTTGCCGATTCTAGAAACACTTCGCCCCTGCGCCCCCTGGGGGCGCCGTTTTTGGTTCGCTCCGTGTTAGCAAACAGTTGCTCCTCCCGGCGGACGCAACGCCCGATACACCGCCGCGAATGCCTCCTCATCGGGGTAGCCGCCGGCCAACGACAGGTACACCCGCCGCACGCTCACCTTCACCTGTGCCCCGATCTTCAACAACCCCCGCCGGATCGTCTCCGTCTGGGCCCGCGCCCACCGTGTGCCCTTGAGCCCCAGCCGCCGCAGCGCCACCAGCAACACGTACGCCAGCGACGACAGATACAGCCGCAGTTGATTGGCCCGCAGCGTCTCGCTGCTCATGCGATCAGCAAACAGACTCAACTGCTCCTTGATGCGATTCTCGGCCTCCCCGCGCCGGCAGTAGAGTTGTTCGTACAACCGTTGCGGCGGCCATCTCTGGGCCTCCAGCGACGTCACCACATAGCGCGGATTCTGCTTGCCCGAGAGCTGTTCGGCTTTCCCCACCACCCGCCGCGCCCGGCTCCAACTCTGCCGCGTCTGATACCCGAACTCGCTAAAGACCCGCGCCGGCCGGCCCGTCTGCTGCTGCCTCCTCGCCGCCTCTGCGAGCGCCTCCTCCAGCAGCGACCGCAACCGCTCGTTGCGCGCCAGCCCCACCACGTACCCCACCTGGTTCGCCTCGCAGCAGCTCAGCAACTCGTCCCGACAAAACCCCGAGTCGGCTCGCAGCAGGATCTTCACCTCCGGCCAAGCTTCCCGGATCTGCGCCACGATCCTCTCCAACTCCGCCACGCTGCCCGCCGCCGCGTCTTGATTCGACACCCGCTGCCGCGCGCACAAGACGTGCTCGCCGCTGAAGATGTACAGCGGCAAGTAACAGTAGTGACCGTAGTACCCGTGAAAGAAACGCCCCTCCTGCTGCCCCTGCAAGGGCGTGTCGGTGGCGTCGATATCGAGAATGATCTCGGCCGGCTCCTGCGGGTGTGCTTCTATGAACACGTTCACCCGTAGGCGGTCGATCGCTTCGCTGTCGCAACAGATCTTCTGGTAGCGGTCCAAACCGTCGGTCCTGTGTTCCAGCCGGTTCAGCGTGCTCTTGCCCGCCAGCGGCTTGCCGCGATCACGCTCTCGGCTGCGCTGCTGCCCTTCCAAGTCGCTCTTGCCCACTAGCAGCGCCAGCAGCGGTTCGCTGCGCAACTCGTCGTGATCGTTGAGGTCTTCGTATCCCAGCGCCAGCGCATACACCCGCTGCGAGACCAGCTCCGCAACCCGGTGTTCGATGCGCCGCGGATCGCGGCGGTCCTCGAAACAGACCGCCAGGCGCGGCAGCAGCTTGATGCGCCGGTCGACCTCGCGCAACAGCAGCGCGCCGCCGTCGGAGCTGATCACCCCGCCATCAAACCGGGTGCTTACTTGGCGGCGAAAGTGCTTGCCAAACGAGAAGCTCGATTGGCTACACTCTGTTATCGGAGGGCGGCTTGTCTTCTGTGGCGCTAACGTTTTGGACATAAATGTTCTATGCCACAACAGGCAGCCCTTTTTCTACCCCCTGGTGAAATATCCGGGCTAGCCGAACCATCCCCCTCAGACATCGGAGAGTCGGTGCGTGTAATGTATGCGTTGGCAGACATATCCCTACCGGTGGTGACGGGTCTGATTGTGTTGCGAGCTCCGCGGGGAGAATGACACGAGCCTCAAGAGCTGTGCTGTCCCCTGAATCGGCTACGCAATGATGGAAAGATCAATGAGAACCAATGTCAAGAAAACCCACCCGCTACCCGTCCACGGCGGACTGAATGTCGCAGAATTGCAATCGATCGGCTTGTGCCCCGAAGATGTTCTGGACTTCACTGCCAGCATCAACCCTCTAGGGGCTGCGCCGGGCGTGTCGGAGGCAGTACAGAGGGTGCCGCCGGACACCTATCCTGATCCGAACTGCCTGAAACTCCGCCGGGCGTTGGGTAGGTATCTGGGCATCGAGCCGGACTTTATTCTGGTTGGCAACGGCTCGACGGAACTGATTCATCTGATTGCGAGGGCATTCCTGAGCCTTGGTGACACTGCAGTGATCTTTGCCCCGACTTTTGCTGAATACGAGGCCGCGTGCCGACTCCAAAGAGTGGCTCCCGTTCTCATCTCGTCAAACAAGGACGAGGGTTTCCGTTGGGACATGCCGAAGGCATTGAAAATCATCGCTGACCTGAAGCCTACCGCGGTCTTTGTCTGCAATCCCAACAACCCAACCGGCATTCACCTGAAAGAGGACGAGGTGCGTCAGATCGCCGAGACCTTGGACAACTGCGGCCTGCTTGTACTAAACGAGGCCTATCGGTCTTTCGTGGACGAGTGTTGGACATCTCATCCATTGCTGCGAATGGAAAACGTCGTGTTGCTTCGATCCATGACCAAGGACTACGCTCTTGAGGGTCTGCGGCTCGGATACATGCTTGCGTCAGGCGCTGTCGTCAGACAGGTCGGCCAGTACCAGTACAGCTGGAGCGTCAATGCTCCGGCTCAGGCCGCCGGAATGGCTGCGCTCGGCCAACAGGAGCACGTTGAACTCGGCAGGCAGATGGTTGCCAGCAGCAAGGAGTTCCTCAGAAGAGCTCTGAGTGGCATTGGCATGGAGTGCATGCCTTCCGCCGCCAACTTTCTGCTGATCAGGGGGGCGAGGCTACCTGTTTACGCTTGGAACTTCTGAAGAGGTACAAGATTTGCGTGCGAGACTGTGGTTCCTTCGGGTTGCCGGATTACATCAGAGTTGGAGTGAGGAACATGCAGGACAGCCGTCGGCTTGTTCATGTGCTGAAGAAGGTGGTTGCAGACAAAGATGTCTAAATGGTTTCTAGTCAGACACGCGGAAACGGACTGGAACTCCGAGGGTCGAATCCAAGGGCAATTGGACACGCCACTGAACGAAGCAGGACGCATCCAGGCCCGTAGTCTCGGTCTTCGTCTGGCATCGATACCCTTCACGGCGGCGTACTGCAGCGATCTCTGCAGAGGCTCGGACACGGCGGCAGCCATCCTGCTGCGCAGAAATCTCCCCCTGGAGGAGATGCCGGAACTGCGGGAGAAGCAGTTCGGAGCGTGGGAGGGTATGACTTTCCTCGATGTGGAGGCCCGTTATCCAGAGCTGTATCACAACGGACTGATGACTGGAGACCTCTCATTCGCTCCGCCCGGCGGCGAAAGCGATCTTCAGCTTTATGCGAGGGCCAAGGCCATCGCGGACCGGCTACTGGAGGCTCACGCAGGCCACAGTGGGAACATACTGGTGGTCACTCACGGCGGAACTCTGTGCGCTCTGATCACATGTCTGATTGGTCTTCCCGCAGAAAAGATGTGGAGGTTCAGGTTCGCCAATGCCGGTATTTCCGTCGTCAGCGTCTTCGACGACGGAAATACCGTCCTGGACGTCCTTAATGACACCGGCCATTTCGGGGAGGGTTATGGAGTATGACGGGAACGCGAAGGCGGGAGACATTGCCCGGTACGAAGTCATTGCTTGCCTGTTCGGCACGGTGGAGCTACCGGAGCCGGAGGAACGGCCCTTGATCAAGGAATTCGTCATTAACAAGTTCAAAGGTGACGCATCAAGTGCAATCCGGGATTGTGTCCTGAAGTGGACTGATGACAGGCAGCCAAGGCGGTCAAATCAAGGGCTGCGAAATTTACAATGGCCGGACCGTTGGCGACCGAGCCACACCTTTCCCTATCAGGGAACGATCGAGGAAACCGGCAGATACTCGCGCCGGCTCTCCAGATTCGGAGGGCCTGACACTGAAGGCTTACATCATGTCCTGTCTTATAACCATAACTTATGCCTTAACTTGTTGCTTCATCCGGCCGCAAGAAAAACATCTCTCTGCCCGACGAGGCAGTTCCGGGCATGGACAGGGAGAATGACAAGCCGGCTGAACCGCTAAGACGAAACATGGATACCATCTACCGCATGGCAGGGTTGAAGCCTTGAAGAAGGAACTCAGTCTCATCCTTGGAGGCGTACGTTCGGGCAAGAGCGCCTTTGCTGAAAGACTCGCGCGTCAGGGTAGGCGTCTGCTGTTCGTCGCCACGGCGGAGGCACGTGACGAAGACATGAAACGACGCATTGCCACCCATCGCGACCGGCGTCCTTCGGCCTGGGACACTCTGGAGGAACCTGTGGACCTGGTTGCGGCGCTTCGCCCCGTCCTGGATCGCTACGATACGTTTCTGCTGGACTGTCTCACACTCTGGGTCAGCAACCTGCTGCTCAGTAAGCAAGGCAACGCGAACGCAGGCAGCGAAATTCTGGACTCCGCTTGGCAATTAATGGATCTTATCGGAGAGACGGAGGCAACCTGGATACTCGTCAGCAACGAGGTTGGCTTGGGCATCGTGCCGTCTTCATTGCTGGGTCGCGTCTACCGGGACACTCTGGGACAAGTAAACCAAGCCGTGGCATCCCGCGCAAACAGAGTCTATCTCATGACCGCAGGCCTTGCCCTGGAATTGAAGTCCCAGGGCGCTCGTCCTTACTCCGAATGGGACCTCGACCCCTTGTCGGTTGACACGGAAGAAGGTCAATGACCAAAACGCCCTTCTTCAGTCGAGTACGCCAGACGTAGCGGCCCGTGAGCATGCCGTTGTTCCGAAGATGTTGAGATAGAATGAACTTTTTTCTCGCCCGTGAGATAGCCATGCCTGCCTATTCTCTTGAACCGAGGTCCGTCCCCCTTGTCGAGACTGAGTTCCGCCGGATCGCAACCCTACTGCCTGTCCCCGAGTCGGTTTCCCTGATCCAGCGTTTACAGGCCGCCGAACCCCGCGCGATGCAGGGGCAGCCACCGGTGATCTGGGACCAAGCTGAGGGTTTTCTGGTTCGGGACCGCTGGGGCAACCAGTGGATCGACTGGTCGTCGGGCGTCCTTATCGCGAATGCCGGTCACAACGCTCCGCGCGTCAACGAGACAATCCGGAAGCAGGTCGAACACGGCCTGCTCACGAACTATTGCTTCCCGAGCGAAGTCCGCTTGGCCCTCGTCGAGCGACTGGCTTCGCTGCTGCCGGAACCGTTGAAGAAGATTTTCCTCCTCACGACGGGCTCGGAAACGGTGGAGTGCGCGATCAAGCTTTGCCGTACATACGGCGCGATTGTTGGCAACTCACGGAAGACCATCATCGTCTCGTTCGAGAATGCCTTTCATGGCCGGACGCTGGGATCCCAGCAGGCAGGCGGAATCCCGGCACTGAAGGAGTGGATCGGCCATCTTGATCCGGGGTTCGTCCAACTTTCGTTTCCCGACGGCTTTCGGCAAACGGATACGAGCTTCGAGGCGTTCGAGCGGGGACTGCGGGACCAGAGTGTCGAGTTCGATGCGGTGGCGGGCGTGATCCTCGAGACCTATCAGGGTGCCGAAACAGCGTTTGCCCCCGTAGACTTCATGCAGAACTTGAGGAAATGGTGCGATCTGCACAATGCGTTGCTCGTGTGCGATGAGGTGCAAGCGGGATTCGGCCGTACAGGTACGTTCTGGGGCTTCGAGCACTACGGCATGGTGCCGGATCTGGCCTGCTTCGGAAAGGGAATCACCGGCTCACTGCCCTTGGCGGCGGTGGCGGGTCGCTCGGATGTGATGGACCTGCATTCTCCGGGTAGCATGACTTCGACCCATACGGGCAACCCTGTTTGCTGCGCCGCCGCGCTCGCGAGTATCGAGACAATTATCGATGAGGACCTGACAGGAAATTCGCAGCGAATGGGCGAGGTTCTCCACAGTAACCTTCACGAACTGAAAGATCAACACGAAGAGGTAGCAGTGGTATTGGGTAAAGGGCTGGTCGCGGGATTCGTGCTTGCGGATCCGCAAACGGGTGCACCGCATGGCGCTTTGGCATTCGACATCGTGAAGCGCTCAATCGAGAAAGGCCTGTTGATGTTCAGTCCCGTCGGTCCCGGCGGAGGGACGGTCAAGATCTGTCCTCCGCTGATGATCACGCGGGAGGCTCTTGATGACTCTCTGGCCGCCTTCCGCGAGGCGGTCACGGAGGCAATAACAGCCCGCCGAGCTGAACCGATTGTTGTAACTTAGCTTTCTTGCTGCACTGCTGCCGGATAGCCGCCATGCTCGTTGAGCTGTCTGTGCTCTTGAAACGCTCGGCGTTGACTCCGAGTTCTGGGGCACAACGCCACGGAGGTTGATATCTCTGGCATCGGCTCTCTGATGTGGCGTGGCTTACCGCCGCCGGTCAAGACGAAATCGGGGCTACGAGCAAATCGATTCAGCGGAAATGGAGAAAGAGATTGTTGACTTTCTGCGCAGAGTGGGTGTGACTCCGCCGATTCCAGAGATTGACGGGATAGAACCGAGCCGGTAGTCGTTTTCCTCGAAGGAGATACCGTCCAGGAAACGGAGGCAGTAGCTCCAGCGCCCAGTCGCTGAAAAGGCCCTATTCGACCCAAAAAGGCTTTCGGGCCTCGTAGGTTTGCTCGCCGAGACGATCGTTGACCCGCAGTGCGATATGGTAGCGGCCCGGCATGAGTGTCTTATCGAGGTCGAGACGAAACGTTGCGGGTAGCCAGCGGCGGGGATAGAATGGCGCGCCCTGCTCATCTTGCGGCCGGAAGTTGTACAGCACTTCGCCCTCTTGATCCAAAAACTGCAACGTAGCGTGGATATCGAAGGAGTTCGTTTCCGTAAGTCGATAGCCCGTAATGAAGAACTCCCCCCAGATCGTGTCGCCCGGCTCGAAGAGAGCTTGCTCGTAAGGCGCACCGCCTTCCGTCTTTGTTAGCACGAAACGGCGAACCGTCAACTCCCTATCAGGTGCTACGCTCTCGCCTCGTACACGGATCGCCACTTTGCGCTCGGCCGTCGATGCCTTCAGCTCGTCGGTCACTCGTACCGTAACCGTATAGACTCCCGCCTCCGCGTGGTCTGGAATCGCCGGTGAATGCCGAATGATTGGACGCCAGTTCTTGTCCTGTGGGGCGAGTTCGGTGTCGATACTCCCGGTCTCCGCCATCACAAAGCGATCCCCGGAAGGCCCGAATGAATCGATGCGCCAAGTGAGCCAAACCCGGTCGTACTCGCCGCGGCTGTAGCCGTCCACATAAAATCGCAGATGCACGGTCTCGCCTGGGAAGAAGGCGCTATCAAGAGGAATCGGGTAGCCGTCCTCAGTGTCGAGGATGTCGGCCTGCGTGATGGCGATAGGTTCGGGGGGCTTATTCTTACGACGGCGTCGTTGGGCTTCCGACGGAGTCGTATACACCAAACCCGCCAGGATCCCGGCCAACGCCATCAGCGCCGCCAAGCTACGCCTGAACGACCACGCCTGCCGGAGCAATTTCATGCCCTGATTGTCGTTCCTCTGAGTGCAGCAGGTTGACCTTGCCCGCTCGATATTCGTATCTCTCTTTACGGCTCGCATCGACCGCGCGTTTCACCATGGTCGGAATATCGAGCGCAGACTCCGCGGCATCAAGTTCTCCGGCGGTGGAGAAGATACGCGGGCTCTTTGGTAGATAGAGGGGACAGCAATCTGTGAACGGCTCGCTCGAAATTTCGTAGGTGCCGATTCTGCGTGCGGTGTCGAGTATTTCCTGTTTGTCATCGCCGGCGAGCGGCCGGTAGATGGGCATCGTCGCGACTGCCCCAACGGCCTCCATGTTCTGCAGCGTCTGGGAAGCGACTTGCGCGATGCTGTCGCCGGTAACGGTGCCGTGCGCACGCTCTCGGCGGGCGATGCGCTCGGCGATGCGGAGCATGAGCCGACGGTAGAGCAGAATCCGCAGGGCCTGCGGCGCCAACGCCACAACCTGCTGTTGCACTTCGGTGAAGGGAACCAAGAAAAGCAGCGATCGCCCCTGGTAGGGCGTCAGCACTCGGACCAACTCTCGGGCTATCGGCGGGCTGTCCTCGCCCGGTTGCGCCGGGTTGCCGTAGAAATGGATAAAACAAAGGCGCACGCCGCGGCGCAGGATCTTGTAAGCGGCCACGGCCGAGTCGAAACCACCTGACAACAGACATACCAGCCTGCCGGCCGTGCCGGTCGGCAGCCCGCCCAAGCCGGGAATCTTCTCGGTGTAGACTAAGGCGCGCTGCTCCAAGACTTCCACATGGCAGGTGATGTCAGGGTGGTCAAGGTCGACCTTGACGGGTCGGCTGACTTCCCGCGCTCTTTCCTCGATGCGGCGTCCGAGTTGGTAATGGATATCGGCCGTCCGGAACGGGATATTCTTCCGCGAACGCTTGGCGCGGACGGCAAAGGTCCGGAACGGAGCCTTGAGCATGAGTTCCGCGCCGCGTTCGACAATCTGGTCCAGCTCGGGTGGAAACTCCTGAGCAATTGCCAGGTACGCAATGCCCGGAACCTTCGTCAGCCGCTGAACAGCTTCGTCCGTAATCCCCTGAGGATCCTGATCGCCACCGGCGTCTAGCCAAGCCAGCATGCGGTTTTCTTCATGACGGACGGTGCGGATTGGAAGACCATTCAACGCATGTTGGACAGCATTTTTTAGTTTTGAAATGAAGAACTTACGATTATATCCTTTGAGCCAGATCTCATGGTAGTGAAGAATCAGGACCGGCATAGAAAAAAGGTCCGGTTTCGTTAAAAAAGACGGCAACTTATTATACCGACCGAGCCTATACTCTGTTCCACGCATGCAGATCGCCAGAGAACGACGGGTAACGCTGTCAGTCGTACTTCCGTGTGCCGCATCAGTTCCGTCAGCGTTCACGGTAGTGGTGTTGGTGGTGTTGCTTCTCACGAGCAAAGTATCGGTACTCAAAGGATCAACCGGAGTCCTTTGACGGCCAGGTTGCTCGTTTTGTTCGGGAATAGGGTACGTGAACCGAAAGCACCAGGACGACCGTGGCACTGTTTGCAGGTGGGTTCGTATCGAGGGTTTTCTGACCTGTTGGCGTACAAGTCGAACCTCGTCGAGATGTCCGCGGCGAAAGCTGTCGGCCTCGCTGCCAAGATAGCCGTTACCGATCGTGCCCCTGTGCCGGGTGGGCGTTTCCCATCCCGACAGAATGCAATACCCTGGACAGTTGGGGAGGCTGGCGCGCGGTGCGGGCTGTATCGTCATGACGATGCGGCTGCCTCCGGCTCTCTACGGTGTTCGGCCCACGTTATCGGACCTCTCCCCGAGACCGTTCGATCTGTCATTCCGTCCCTGCACTCCTGCTTGCGTGTCCTTACGGATAGATTCGGAAGCAAGTACAAACAAATCGGTCATTTGCCTCGTGCGCTAGGATAGAGATGAGGCGATTCAGGGTTCACATGGAACAAAACGACTTCGTACCGGAGTCCGCTGCAAGGGGACTGGCGGTGCTGGACCAGTTGGAAAACAGGTTGAAGGGGGCAATCGAGCAATTCCTGGGCGCTCGTCAACGACATATGGACGCTGAACGAGACGCAACAGAAGCCAAAAGTCAGTTGGCTCAAAAGGAAGACGAGATCCAGCGGCTGGTGCGTGAAGTAGATGAGCTAAGCTCCGAACGCGACCAAGTTCGGCAGCGCATCGAGACTTTGCTTGGCCGGGTAGAGGCTTTAGGAGCCTAGTTCCGAAATCCGTTCGCCGTGCTCGCAATCCCTTTTCTAGGGCAGAATTTGTATGAGTGCCAATAGCACCACCGAAGTAAGGATCTTTGGCCAGTTCTATAACATTCAGGGTGGGGGTGACGAAGATCAAGCCCGTGAGGCGGCCGAGATCGTGGACCAGAAGATGAATCTGATCGCATCTCAGGTCCGCACGCCCGACCGCTTCCGAGTGGCTGTTCTCGCGGCGCTGCACTTGGCGGATGAATACCTCACCGTCCGGAAGAGCTTGGTCGGTCTTGAACAGGGAATGGCGACGAAGAGCGAGCGGATCACCGCGCTCCTGGACGAGCTTGACAAGGCTGAAGAGGCAGCGCCCTAATACAACTCAGCCGACTAGGCGCCGTGTCCTGCGGTGTGCGTGGCCGGTATGGCTCAGAGCGGCCTTCCGCAGCCAGCGGATTGCTCCGCACCCATCATGAAAATCCTCTTTATCGGCGACATCGTTGGCAAGCCCGGTCGCCGTATCGTGAAGGAACATACCGCCGACTTCGCTCAGCAAGAAGACATCGACCTCGTCATCGCCAACTGTGAGAACTGCGCTGCGGGCTTCGGGGTCACACCTGCGTTGGCAGAGGAATTGCTCTGGGCCGGTGTCGATGTGCTCACAACCGGAAATCACGTGTGGGATAAGCGCGAGATTTTCAGCTATCTCGATTCCGAGCCGCGCATTCTGCGGCCGGCGAACTATCCCGCAGGAGCAGCCGGTCACGGCGTCTACGTCGGTACGACGGCGCGAGGAGTCCGCTACGCCGTCCTGAATCTGCAAGGGCGAGTCTACTTGCCTTACATCGACTGCCCGTTTCGTAAGGCCGACGCCCTGTTAGAGTCGATTGATCCGGATGTGAAAGTCCGCATCGTTGATTTCCATGCCGAGGTCACAAGCGAGAAGATCGCCTTCGGGTGGTACCTCGACGGACGTGTTGCAGCGGTGGTCGGCACTCATACCCATGTGCCCACGGCCGACGAGCGTGTACTGCCGCAAGGTACGGCCTGCCTGACGGACGTCGGAATGACGGGACCTTACAACTCCGTCATCGGCATGGAGAAGGAAGCCTCGATTGGCCGTTTTCTCAGTGCTCTCCCCGCACGCTTTGAGCCGGCACGCGGCGATGTTCGCTTTTCATCCGCCATCATCGAAGTGGACGAAAACACTGGCACGGCGCGATCGATCGAAAGAAGGGTTCTGAGATAGGATCGAGCGGAACCTAGCAGTATCCATGTGTCAAGGTTTCGCTCCAGGGTCGGTTTTAAGCTCTGAAGACGGCGGGTGGTGCGAAGAGCGGGGGGCGGCGCATGTCAGTTGGCCGTGGCCGGTTCGGGGATCCAGAGGCGGTCCTGTTGGACGAGGATGTTGGGCAGGACGACGAGCTTCCTCATGACGGCCGTGATGGCGACCATGGGCGGCTTGCCGGCGTCGCGCAGCGCGGTGTACTTCCTCCCGAGGTGGGGGTTGCAGCGGATGGCGGCGACGGCGGGCATGTAGAGCAACCGCCGTACCTTTTCCCTGCCGCCCTGGATGAAGCTGCGTCCCTTGCAGGCTTCGGACTCGCGGGCCAGCGGTGCCAGCCCAGCGAGGCTGGCGGCGCGAGGGCCGGTGAGGGTGCCGAGCTGGGACATGTGGACGATGAGTCCTGCGGCGGTGATGTTGGAGATTCCGGGGATCGAGGTCAGGATCTCGAACCGGCGCTTCAGATCCTCGCGGGTCTCGAGGAGCTTCCGGATCTCGGCGTCGACACGCTTCAGCTGGCGCTCGCTCTGGGCGAGCCGCTCGCGGTTGACGCGCATGGCCAGAGGATGGCGCAAGTGCTTGCCGCGGTTGCCGATGGCGGTGCGGTCGCCGACCAGCGCGTCGCGCACGAGTTGCAGTTCGGCGAGGTCGCGGTCGCTGTGGGACTTTGCCGCGGTTGGGCGCAGGTCGACGATTGCGTCCGCCATCGTCGCCAGCGTGCGGGCGTCGACGGCGTCGGTTTTGGCGCGGCGTCGCTGCGATCTGGCGAAGCACCGGACCTGGTACGGATTGATCGCGTACAGCGGAAGACCGGCCTTCAGCAGCGCCTCCTCGAAGTCGCGGTGCCAAGGTCCGCTGGGCTCGTAGGCGATGCGCTCGGCCTCGGGGCCGATCCAGCCGATCAGCTTCTGGAAGCCGGCCGCATCGTTCCAGAAGCGGGCCGCCCTGCCCTCGGGCGCGGCGTAGGCGTCGAGGTGGGCTTTCGAGATATCGATCCCGATGGTATGGTTGGTCATTTTCCCTTCTGCTGTGCTTGTCATGCGAGCCATGATGCTCATGTATGCATTCAGGACGTTGGGAAGGACGGTGGCGGCCACACTGCTAAACGGCCCCGAACGGCCAAGCCCGTGACGGCCCGACCAGCGCCCCCCTTCAGCGCTCCCGCGGGAGCGCTGAAGGGCCGGGTTCTCCCAGGAGCCCGGGTGCTGACGTTAACAGACAAGCCCGTGTCAATCCAGCCATGCGGCAGATCCACGCGCCACCATGTCCGCATCTTTCTCCGGCAAACCCACAATTCCCATAACCCAGCGACCCTTCTGTATCACAAGCACATCGTCGTTCCCGTCCTTGCCGAAGTAGCCGCCCATGTGCGCCAGGTATTTCGGGTCTGCCATCGCTGCTCTGTATTCATTCAGGAGCAATGCCGCCGCCGTCGCTGAGTCCGCTTGCACGAGAAACTGTCGCCACTTCTTGCCGTTGCGCTCATAAAAGGCCAGGTTGCCCCCCGGCAGGAACTCTTTCCCCAGTATCTGATCGTCGATGATTTCGACACGGATGCGATCTTGCGAGGGGAAACGCCGTGTCTCATCGCGCGGCTTCTGAATGGGAGGCGGCGCCTTTGCCACCTGTGGTTCCTTCGGTGCGTCGCTTGGGATGTCGCAGGACGCCAGCAAGACGGCCAAAGCGGCTAGAGCCGGCTTTCGCATGGTTCTTCCTCCCCAATCTCCACAAGTTCGACCACTGTTCCGATGGAGACGACTCCACCTTCGACAACCTTTCCGTAGACGCCCCCTCGGCAGTCCGGAGAAAGCGCGTTTTGCAGGCCGGCCGCCGTGTCTTCCATCAATCGGCAGGGCCGTGTCTCTCCTCTCACATGGATCATCACGTCGCCCAAACGCAACCGACCTCCGATGGCCTGTGAGAGCGAAAGGCCTTCCACGACCACGTTCGCCCGACGCGTTCCGGCGCTCAGTTCGCGCCCAAGCTCATGGCAAGCAGCACGCCACTTCTCCTGTTCGATAAGGGTCACTTGGCGATTTCCACCGCCACCGTGGTCGCCTTCCAGTCCCTGCCCAACAATGGCTTCCGCAGAGTCGACCGAGCGAACCGGCGTGTGTGCTGAAGGCCTCAGATAGATTCCAACGACTTGCCCCATGGTTTTAGAGAAACAAAGAACTCGATGCGGACCGTAACTCCGCTGCTTTTTTGATGGTCAGGACCATTCCAAGCTACTCCCCGACGCAATGCAACATGTGCTGCCAGAACTCTTCGCTCTCGATCGACTGCTCGGTTTTGCCGAAACCACCTTCCTCGTAACGGGTTACGGCGACCATCTCGATCTTTGCGCCGCAATCACAAATGATGACGTGTTTGAAACGCTTTTCCTGCAGTGCCAAAATTGTAATTCCTCCTGTTGATTGCTGTGGTCGAGTTGAATGCCCGTTCCTAGTACCGTGCTGTCCTGCAGTGACTATCACCCACGCACGTTTCTACCAAACGCCGCTAGGGGTGTAGCGCTACGATACCGTCTTCCAACTTGTGTAGAGCCGTCACTTCTTCTTGCGAAAGAGCACGGTCGAACAGCGCCGCTTCATCGAACAGGCCCACGTAATTCATTCCAATCCGAAAAGCCGCCTTCTGCATATCCCACGTGAAAAGCTCGTCAATGCCTTCGGATGCACCCTGCAACTGCCCGTCGAGGTACAGCTTCGCGACGCCTGCACCGGTTCCAAGGCCGGAATAGGTAGCTACCACATGCGTCCACTTGCCTCGCTCAAAGGGATGCTGTGAGACCACGACCAAACGGTTGAGGAAATCGGGGTTGTCGTTCGGTGGGAGTTCTTCGGGGTTCCACGCCTTCAGATCACCGAAAACCCCTAACCGGAAGTGCCGCGGCGTATCGTCCCTCGTAAAGTCCACCCAAACCGCGCTGTCGTTGTAGGCCGAATCGGTAATCTGAATCGGGTCGCAGTAACCCGGTTCCAGATCCTCGTCGGGATTCAGGTTGAGCCAGAACGAAACCGACCCGGTCCAGTTGCTTTCGCTAAAGCCCACGTTGTCGGCTCCGCGATAGAAGATCGCGTGAACATTCTTTTTGTTGAACTTGAGGGCATAGCCGAAACGGCCGCCTTCGACGATCTCAACATCCGGATTGCCGATGCCCGGCAGAGCTTTGTCTTGCTCGTCATAGCTCGGCGCTGTGTAGATGCGGCGGTCTCCCTTTGCGAAAGCCGCGTCCGGCCCTTCGTCGAACGACGCGTGGAACGTGAGGGCTTGCTTCAATTCGTTGACAGTCGGAGAACTTGCCAGCTTGGATTCTGCATCGCTTTCCGCTTCCTCAGCCGGCGAACAACCGATGAAAGCCAAAACAGTGGCCACTGCCAGGATTGCTAACCTTTTCCATCCCATGCTCCGTCTCCTCCCACGTAATGAACCGCAAGCAACTCGATCAGTGTAGCGTGGGCGTCACGCAGTCCGCGAGGCCCCCAAAACGGAACTTCCCCTCTCAAATCGGTCCGTGAGTGTGCACTCCCTCAGCACAGGCGCGGAGCGACGCTTGGGGGTGCGCCATGGAGTGTCCACTGCCCCGAAGGGTTCGTCCGGCATCATCGATGCCGACGTGCTGGCTAGAGCTCGAACGTCAGACCCACAGTGGCCCAAATCCCCGCTGAACGGAAACCGCTTTCGAAGTACTCCCGGTCAAGGACGTTTTCGATCTTGCCGAAGACTCTCAAACTCCTGCGGTCCGTAAGCGGCCACTTGTAACTCGCCGTCACATCCGCTTTCATGGGGCCCTCAAAGAGAAAAGCCCGCGTACCAATGGACGTAAAGAAAGGGGCAGGGAACTCCGATGCCGCGAAGATGTCGAACGCGACATCAACCCGCTGGCCGAACCTTTGCAGTACGTTCAACGTAAACATGTGGTCGGAGACAAAGAACCTCTTGAAGAAATCGCCCGTCGCCACCGAAGAAGTCGCCTCGTCGGCGTTCGTGTAGGTGTAGGAAGCTCGCAGGTCAGTCCCGCTCGACGGTGCGACCGACAGACTCACTTCCGCTCCCCGCGTTAGTCCGCCGCCCGTATTGCGATATCCACCGAAGCGGCCAAACGGATCGGTCGCCGGATTGATGCCGCCCGTGAAGTCGAAGACGATGACCTCTCGCAGCCGCATGTAGAAGTAGGTGGCGCTAAAGCGGGCCCGGTTTCCGGCGAGCGATTGATCCAAGCCAGCGTCAAACGCCACCGTCCGTTCAGGGCTGAGTCGCGGGTCGCCGAAGGGACTGAAGGACCCGAAAAAAAATGAAGACCCGAACCGCTGATACAGAGACGGAGCTTTGTACGCGTTGCCGGCGTGCGCTCGCACTTTGGTTCCCGATTCCGAGAAGTGGTAGGAGACCGCCGTGTCTCCGGTGTAGGCGGCCTTCGGCGCGTTCAGTTCGAAGCCGGCGTACGGTGATGCACCTCCCGTGAAGGCCGGCTCAGACAAACCGAAAGTTTCAATACGCCCGCCGAGCGAGATCTGCAAGCGGCTGTCGAGCCAGCGGAATTGGTCCTGGGCAAAAACTGATTGGTGCCGCTGCTCACTCCTGATGCGCGTATTCACCTGCAGAGACGGATCGGGGTTTTCGTTGGACGACGGCGAATCGTAAAGCTCCCGCTCGAACTCGTATCCGAAAGAAAGGAGTTGGTGCCGGCCTTGTTCCCAGTCGGCCCGCACTTGCAGCGTATCGATACGGGCATTGAAGGCGCTTGAATTGTTGAACACCGGTTCGAACCGGATGCCTCCCGGCCCGTCCCTGAAATTTCGGTTCGTCTTCAGTCCCTGATAGCCGATGCGGAACGAACCTCGCGGACCGAGTTGCTGCGTGTACTGCGCGGAACCGGCGAAGAACGTCGAAGAACGCCGGTTGTCCGGGTCGTTCAAGTCAGCAACGAACGTCGAGTTGCCGATCTGGAAAGGCTGTCCTCTTTCCAGAAGGAGTTGTTGATCGACCGGCAGAGGGATCGCTCGGTGCAGGCCGGTTGCCGGCAGGTTTGCGGCGGCCTCAAAGGGTATGAATCCGCTGTCGTTCAATTGCAGGAATCCGTCCGAAGCCATAATGCGGCCACTCAGGCTGGCCGACGGGTTCAGCACGTACTGCACCGATCCGTGCGCGCCAGAGTTACGGTACGCATCCTGGCCGTCAATCCCGTCGGTTACGTTCAGATGGGTAACTCCAGAGCTGAAGTTCAATCTGTCATTGAGCGCTCCTCCACCGATTCGGGCCAAGCCGCGCGCCAATCCAAGCCCTCCGCCTTCACCCAGAATCTTGCCATGGAGCCTTCCGCCCCCTTTGTCCGTGACGACGTTAACGACTCCACCGGTCGATCCGGAACCATATATCGTCGAGCCACTCCCACGAAGCACTTCCACTCGCTCCGTGCTCACCACCATCAGATCATCGAGCAATGGTGACGCCGAGCCACCAATATCAGCGCCGTCGCGCAGCCGGAAGCCATCAAGCAGCACCGCCGTGTCTTCGGCCCGCATTCCCCGGATCTGAATTGCCGTCAGGCCACCTGGGCCCCGTTGCCGCCGCACACGCAGGCCCGGGATCAGCCGCAGGCTCTCTGCCAGCGAGTACTCGACACGCGAATCCATCTGTGCCCGGTCTACCGTATCGAGCGCTTTGGACGTCTGCTCGACGGTCAGCGGCGTCGTTGAGGCGGTAATGATGACTTCTTCGCGAAGCTGATCGAGCGGGAGGCTGACGTCGAATGGCTCGGTTTCGGAGCCTACAACGACTGAACGCGAAACAGCACGAAATGAGTCCGGCCCCGCCACTTCCACGATGTACTCGCCCGGGGCAACCGTGCCGAACTGATATTTGCCCTGCTCATTTGTTGAGGTCGAGCGCTGAAAGCTTCCGTCGCGGGCATAGATCGAAACCTTTGCTTGTGCAATCACCGCCCCCGACGGATCGGTGACGATCCCCCTAAGAACTAGAGCCTCTTGTCCCCAGGCCGCCCACAGGCCTGTGAGCGAAAAGAAAACGCCTACCGTGAATAGAAAACGAGTGTTGCCCCGGCGGGATGTGCCTCGCATCCCACGGGCTTGGTGCATAGCCATAGAAGATACCTTTCTCCGCGCAGGAGAAAGATATCGGTGGGTTGAAGAATGTTTCTGAACCGATCATTCCGTCTCCTCGCGGAATCCGAGTCATGAATGCTTGCAGGTAGGTCTCCTGGCTCGTGGGTCTCGACGGCTGCAAAGCCGTCAGTGCGACCGCCAACCTTCCCCAGCCGTAAACGGCTAAGTGGTGATCTGGCGACTGCTTCCCACTTACAGTGGCGGGACCGCGCCGGAATACGCACCGGACTTCCCTGTTACGCCCATGAGGGGCACCTGCAAGCTTGAAGCGCTGGAGTGGGGCAACGAGTGCCTCACCCAGACTTGTTTGAGGTTAACGGTCGGGTTCGTGTGTGTCAAACGCTGGTCTGGATGCGGCGTGCAGGGTACCGGCGTTTGCCGAGAACCGAGTTCGCGGTGTTCAGTCACTCTCTTCTACTCGCACGCGCTGCCAAAGGAATCCAATTCCGACGACACCAGTGTGCCCTCCCATGCCTCCGGAAGAGAGGAATTAACAGGGCTTCCGCGCCGCAGGCAGGTTGTAGCCGCCCGTTTGCGGGCGTGTCACCAACTCCAAATCCGACAAGCTCGACCTGGGTAGTGGCAGGATTGCAAGACGATTCCAATCCACTTGGAGTATCGCCCATCGATAGGTTCAGGATTTAAAATTTTCCGGGCTCGCCGGACGATAAGCCGGTTTCTGTGCCTTGGTGGACCAAGGCGGCAGCCATTCAACTAGGTACGGCATTGCTGCCGGACTCATGCAACCTACCCGGGACTCGAACGCGACGGGACGCCGCTTGTCCCCTATTTGGTCTTGCTCCCCGTGGGGTTTGCCCTGCCACCCGAATCGCTTCGGGCGCGGTGCGCTCTTACCGCACCATTTCACCCTTACCCGGCCGAAGCCCGGCGGTATGTTTCTGTGGCACTTTCCGTGAACCACCGTTGAAAGCGGCCCCCCGGCCGTTAGCCGGCACGCTTCCCTATGGAGACCGGACTTTCCTCCCCGCCAAAACGGCGCGGCGGCTGCCTGTCCGGCGAGCCCACCGTGATTCTATCACCAGCCTTCCTCGGAGTCTGTCGGACTTGACCGCAAGTAGCGAATGGGAGATAGACGCATCGGGATGAGCGGCGACCGACAAGCAAGCGACTGCGAAGTTCATCTCCGTGTGGCACCATAGAGGAACACCCTCCCGGCGTTACCCGCTTTCCCGTTTGCTCGTTCGAAAAGCTTCTGCATGGACACCCGTAAGAAGATCCTCACTCTTGAGGAAACACGGCACCGCATCCAATCCCTATCTTCTATAGGACAGGTGATTGCCGTGGCTTATGGTTGGTTCGATATCATCCGTGCCGAACACGCCGAGGCACTGGCGCAAGTCAAGCGGGGATGTGATTCGTTACTGGTCTTCGTTCGGCCCGATGAGGACATCCGGCCCACGGTGCTCGATCAGTCGTCTCGGGTCCAGCTTGTCGCAGCATTAGGCGTGGCGGACAGCGTGGTACTCTGTGACGAAGCTGCGCAGGAGGAGCTGCTCCAACTCCTGCCATCCGCTGATTCGGTGGACGCAGAGCAGTCGGTTACCGGCAGCGTCGTCGCTGATGTCTTACGCCGACACGGGCGCAAGTAGGAACGCACCCCATATCCTCATCGTTCGCCTGAGTTCGATGGGCGATGTGATTCACGCTCTACCAGCAGTTGCCCATCTGAAGCGAACGATCCCGGGGCTGGATCTGACGTGGGTAGTGCGCGAGCGTTGGAGCGCGCTGCTCATAGACAACCCTGGCGTCGACCGCGTTATCGTGCTGCCGGCCGGCAAAGCTCGTCGGGGACCGTTCCGATTTGGGACATTGCGGGAAGTGGGCGCGGCACGCAGGCTACTGCGCGAGCACCACTTCGACGTCGCGGTCGACTTTCAAGGGCTGCTCAGATCCGCGGCAGTAACCTTCTTCAGCCGGGCCGACAAGGTGTTCGGCTTTCCGGGAAACGAAATCCGTGAGCCCCTTGCCGCGGCTTTTTATTCAGAAAGTGTACCTACTGACTCTGCTCACGTCGTCGACAGGAACCTGGATTTGGCAAGAGCCGTCGAGCAAAGTCTGCGATCAGGTAGGGAGGTTCGCCCGGCGGTGTTGGAGACAACGGTCGAGTTCCCGATGCCGCTGGGCAAGCCCGAGCCATATCTGCCGGAAGGGGACTACGTCCTCGCAAGCCCTTTCGCCGGCTGGAAAGCCAAGGAGTGGCCGCCGGAATACTTCGCCGAGCTGGCAACGATTCTGTTCCGCGAAGCCGGGATGCCGCTTGTGATCGATTGCGCTCCGTTTCAGCAGGATGCGGCGCAAGAGATTGTCGAACGGGCGCCGGCCGGCGCAGGTGTGCTGCATGCGTCGTCCGTTGAAGGCTTGATTGCAGCGACACGGCGGGCGCGAGCCGTGGTCGGTGTCGACAGTGGTCCCGTACACATTGCCGCGGCCCTGGGTCGTCCCGGGGTTGCGGTCTTCGGGCAGACCGATCCCGTGCGCAACGGACCTTATGGTCCCACGTTTCGGGTACTCCGCGAATCCACGGCGGTCACGAGCTATAAGCATGAGCAGTGGTCCAGTCCCGTCATGCGGGCCATCCGTCCGAGCGATGTGTGGGAACTTCTCTCGCCCATACTCCAACGGAACTGATCCGAACGAGAAGAGTCCGACAGCCCACTCCCTGTCACCGGTATCGGACTTGCTTGAGGGGAAAGCGAAGTATGGGGTTCACTTCACTGTTGGGCCATCTTCACCCACAGTGCGGGAAGCACCTGGAAGGGTTCAGCGGTGGGCCGATGCCGCTCGAGGAACTTCAAGCCAACCGGAACAGGAATTCGCAAAGGTTCTACGATAGAGAGGACTATGCGCCTCCAACGTTTCGCATTCCCCGTTCTCATTACACTCGCGCTGCAAGGTTCCTTGGCTCAAGCCGAGACGAATCCGCTTACCCACAGCGAGGCCGTCGCGATTTACAAGAGCATTGGGGATCGCATGGAAGCCACCGCAATGGCCGCCGCGCCGGAGTTGGCCCGCGCGGGGGCGCCGCTTCAGGAGAACGTCCGCCAAGCCACGGAGTTGCTGCAGGTCGGCGCCACACGCGACCACCTCGGAGTCATCTACAAACTATTGCTGAACGCCAAGATCTATGTCCAAATCGCGGAAACCGTGCCCCTCGCCAATCCTTTTAGTGACGAAGTCCAGCGGCAGTTGGCAGAGTTACGAATTGATGTCGGCGAAATCGAACAGCATTTCCGGGCCTTGCTTGATGTGAAGGAAGGGCGGCTGCGCAATGCCGACCGCGACAACCTGGCCCGCTACGACGAAGCCAATAGCACACTCGGCCCACCGTCACCGGAAGAACCGCGAGTCGTTTTTCTCGGTGACTCCATCACTGATGGCTGGACCTTGAATCAGTACTTTCCGGGTCGCGACTACATCAACCGCGGGATCAGCGGTCAGATCACTTCGCAAATGCTGGCTCGCATGAAGGCCGACGTTCTTGACCTTGAGTCTGAAGTGATGGTCGTGCTTGCGGGCACTAATGACATCGCTCGCGGCATTTCGCAGCAGACCATCCGGAACAACCTCTCGCTGATCGCTGACCTGGCCGTCGCTCACGGTGTCACGCCGGTCTTAGCGTCGATCCTGCCGGTCAGTGACTATCACAAAGCAACCAATCCGAATTTCGAGAGGACGCCGGGTCGCCCACCCGCCACGATCCTTGAGTTGAACCAGTGGATAGCCGACATGTGCGGGCGACGCGGCTTTGTGTATCTCGACTACTTTGCAAAGACGGTCGATTCGGATGGTTATTTACAAGCCGACCTCGCCGCCGACGGTCTGCACCCCGACAACGCTGGCTACCAGGTCATGGCGCAGCTTGCCCATGACGCCATCATGCGAGCGCTGGAGTCGAGAAAAAAGGCGCCGAAGAGAAAGCGCTTCGGAATTTTTTGACGGGACGGAGACCACTTGCGTTTTTCGACGATGCCGCGCCTCATCCTCATCCTGCTGCTTACGGCGGCAACTTCTCTAGAGGCGGAGTTTCTTTGTGTTGAAGTCGCCTTCCAGGATACGGGTTGCGTCTCTTGCATCGCTTCTCTTGAAGGTCGCCTGGGCCGCGTTCGCGGAATGGAGAGAGTCGAGACCGACCCCGATCGCGGCGTGGCGGTCATGCACCTTGCCCCAAAAAACCGAGTGCGTCTGACACCGCTGCTTGCCCGCATCACGCAGGACGGAACGAAGATCCTCGGCACGAAAGTCGAAGTGCGGGGTATCATCGAAAGCATGCCGCAAGGTCTGACGTTCACGCCTACCGGGCTCAGTCAAACCTACGACCTTGCATTGGAAGGCGAAGCGGCGGGGACCACTCCCGAATCGAGCTTGATTTACAGGCTTCGAGGGAGCATTGAGGAAACCAAGCCAGGCTCCGAACCCCGCTTGAAGGCGAATGCGGTGAAGGCCGAAAGACGGTAGCCGGCGGCCGTTTCATGAAGGTTCGTAGCTGCCACCCTTGTCGGGGAAGGAAGAGTTGCGTCGACGATGAGTAATAGAGAGAAACATCGGTCTTCTTCGCGGCGGTCGTTCTTGAAAGCCGGCGCGATGGCCGCATGCACCCAACCCCTCTCAACGTTTGCGGAAGGGACTGACCGCGATCCGGTTCAACTCCCTGAAGGCCACGTTGCCGCTGTCAACCGCCGCAGGCGCATCGTCGTTCAATTCGATGCTTTCAGCCAATTCGACACCGACTTCCGACAGTGGATCGACTATCGATTCCGTTACGCCGACGAGGACGGCAGCCAGATCGACAGCTTGTGGTGGGACATCGGCGCGGACCCCGGCACGGCCACGTATCCCAGCAAGGTCCTGCCCGCTTTCAACTACAAGGCACTCGATACTTGGCGAGAGCAGGGCATCGACTGGGTCGGTGAACTGGTCAAGCAGACCCGGCAACGCAAGCTTGAAGTCTTCTGGAACCACCGCATCAGTGAAGTTGAAATCACTCCGGAAGGCGGCCTTGAGATGAAGCGGTTGAATCCGATCAAAGAGGCCAACCCCGACTGGGTGATCAAGACCTGGTGGTGGCAGGGTATGTGGAATCTCTCCGCGTCCGGTGTGAGGAGCTTCAAGATCAAGGTGCTGCGCGAGTTGGCGGAGAACTACGAGCTCGATGGCTTCCAACTGGACTTTGCCCGCCACATGCCGTGCCTCCCGCCGGGACGCCAGTGGGAGCTGCGCGGGCATGTCACCACGTTTGTCCGCATGGTGCGGGAGACGCTGCTCGACGTAGCCCGTAAGAACGGTAGGCCGATCTTACTCGCGGCCCGTGTCCCACGCAGCATGAAGGGCTGCCGAGTCGACGGTTTGGATATCGAGGAGTGGGCACGGCAGAATCTGCTGGACATCCTGACACTGGGTTCGCGTTCGGTGGACGTTGATGTCGAGGGCTACCGCCGGGCGATCGATGGCCGCAACATCAAGCTGCAACCCTGCTTCGACGACCATCACACGACCGACGGCTATCGCAATCCGCCGATCGAAGTGTTTCGGGGCGCTTTTGCCAACTGGTGGCAGCAGGGCGCAGACAGTGTTGTGACCTTCAACTGGTCGAACGCACCGCCCGAAGCCTGTAAAAAGATCGGCGCCCGACCGGGCCCACTCTCTCAACGGCAGGCCTATCACGAGGTTGGCAGCCCGGAAACGCTGCGTTGGAAGGACAAAGCCTTCTTTGTCGAGCGCCGTGGAGGATATCCGTGGTCCACAGGCTACTTCAACCACAACGGGGACTCTCCACTGCCCCTCACGCTGGCCAACCACGGCCGGCCGGCCAGGCTGGCGATCCGGATCGCCGACCCCGTGCACACATCCGCGGAGAGCGTGGATTCGCTCCGCCTGCGCGCCGTGCTCTTCCGGCGACCGGACCGTGCGGACGTCGAGTTCAAAGAAGGCGACATGTTCGAGGCAAGGCTGAATGGTGTTCGGCTCCCGCCGCTGCTACGCGACCCCTCGTGGAAAGACCCCCAGGTCTTTTCCCCCAAGCCGCAGCGCATTTCCGGGGGCAGCGGCATCTTCGAAGTCGATCCCGACCAGAGGCTCCTGCGCCTGGAATGGAAGGTTGACCCGCATTTGTGTCGGCAGGGCGAGAACCACGTCGAGATCCGCATCGTCCAGCGGGCGCCGTACCGCCCCGGTACGGAGATCGTTCTCGAGAAGTTGGAAGTCCACCTGCGCTATACGGCCTGAGACCGTAATTCCGACCTTTACTGACCTTTACCGACCAATAGCGAGCAATGAAGCGTTCGTGCATTCAAAGGCGGGCATAGATCACGGACAGGTTTGCGCGGCACGTCTCTCTCCTCGTTCCGGTGCTGGCTCTCGTAACGGACTTCCGGTGAGCGAAGAACTTCCTTGTAAGGTTGACATGTCTGTTATGTCTGTTATATTAAATGCATGGAAGATTCACGCGCCGTCTCGACCACGCTGCGCGCCATTCGCGCCGGGCTTGACCTCACGCAGGAGCAGCTCGCGGATCGGCTCGGCGTTTCGTTCGCCAGCGTGTCAAGGGCGGAGCAAAATTAGGCCACTGGGGCGGAGTAAAAGTAGACCATCTCGGGGATAGGACTCGTTTCTGAAAGCGGCTGTTTTGGGGGCTGGAGCGAAGTCGGGGGACGCCTGTTAAGGCGGCCCCGGACGTAGTGGAAGCCCCTCGAAACAGCCGGCGGCTGGGCGGGGGGATCAGGGGGAGGAAGAACGCTTCCGGGAACGCTTACTCTGCTGGAGACGGTAGCTCTCGGCGTTCATCTCCAAGATATGGACGTGGTGGGTGAGACGATCCAGCAAAGCGCCGGTCAGCCGCTCGGAGCCGAAGATCTCCGTCCACTCGTTGAAGGGTAGGTTCGAGGTGACCAGCGTCGAGGCCCGCTCGTAGCGCTGGCTGAAGATCTCGAACAGTAACTCCGAGCCCGTCTTCGACAAGGGGACGTAGCCCAGCTCGTCGACGATCAGCAGGTCTTGCTTGGCCAGCTGTTTTTGCAAGCGCAGGAGACGTTTGTCGTCACGCGCCTCGAGCAACTCGTGGACCAGCGCCGCGGCGGTGGCAAAGCGGACCCGATAGCCTTTCTGACAAGCGGCCAGCCCCAACGCCAGGGCAAGGTGCGTCTTGCCCGTACCGGAGTTGCCCAGCGCCAGCACGTTCTCTCTGCGATCCAGATACTCCGAGCGCGCCAGCTCCAGGACCAAGCTCTTGTTCAGCGACGGAATCGAGCGGAACTCGAAGGTCTCCAGGCTCTTGAGCACCGGGAACTTGGCGGTCTTGATGCGGCGCTCGGTGGCGCGCTGTTCGCGATCGAGCAGCTCCAGCTCACTGAGTCGCAGCAGATAGCGCGGACAGTCCAGACCTTCGGCCGCGCATTGCCGCGCCACTTTGTCGTACTCGCGCAGGAAGGTTGGCAGCCGCAGCGCCTTCAGCTGCGCTTCCAGCAGCACTTTCGGCTTGGCCGTCACTCGGCTCCCGCGTCCACCAGCGCCAGATAGTCCGCCGCTGCGGTCCTCGCCACCCGCGCCGTGGGCAGATGGGGATAATTCTCAAGTTCCAGCCGGGGTGGGCGCTGTTCGATGCGACACAGCACGAGATGCTTGACGGCATCGAAAGAGATCGCGCCGAGCCGTAAGGCGTCCCCTACGGCAGCACGGACTTCTTCGAGCGGAACGTCCTCGAGCAGACGCAGTACCTGGACATACTCTCGAGCTCCAGCCTTGCCGAGCCGCGCTTCGAGCAGCCGGCGCAGTCCAGCAAACTCCTCGGGCAACTGCCAGCCTTCCAGCGGCGCTGCTTGCTCGAGTGCTCCGGTCTTGCGCTCCAGTAGGGCCAGATAGTGCAGCGGGTGAAAGATCAGCCCCTCACGCCCATAGCTGCGCCGATGCCGTGCGATCTCCTCGCTGCCGGCGCAGATGACGACTTTGTCCACATAGCCCTTGATGAGCACTTGGCGGTGTCCGTACTTGGTCGGCACCGAGTAGTCGTTGGTGTGGTAGCGCACCAGCGACAACGACGTCACTCTCCCAGGACGTGTCTCGCAGGCCTCATACGCCGCTGCCGGCAGCGCTAACAGCGCTTGTCGATCACGCTCGAAGCGCTCTCCGATCTTCTCTCGATGCCCGCGTTGCCGGCGCTCTCGCCTCTTGCGGCACTGCTCTTCCAGCCATACGTTCAACGCTGCCCAACTGGGGAACCGGGGCCGCGGTACGAAGAAGCTCCGTCGGGCGACCTTCACAAGGTTCTCGACCTTCCCCTTGTCGTTTCCCTTGCCCGGCCTCCCAAAACGCTCTGCGAACAAGTAGTGCGACTGCAGCTCCGAGAACGCCTGCGTCTTCTGCCGCGTCCCGTCGCCTAGGATCCGCGCCACCGCCAGCGTTGTGTTGTCGTAGAGAATCCGTCGCGGCACGCCACCCCAGTAGCGAAACGCCTCGACGTGCCCCTCCAAGAAAGCTTCCGTCGTCTCGGCCGGAAATGCCCGCACGTAACTCTCGTCGCTGTGGGGTAGATCGATGACGAAGTAGTGCGCCTTCGCCAGCACCCCGCCGATCTCCACTTGCGCCTCGCCGAAGTCCGCCTGGGCGTGCCCCGGCGGATGCGTCAGCGGCACGAACATCTCGCGCTGCGAGGTCCGCTTCAGCCGCACGTAGTCTTTGATGATGGTGTAGCCGCCCGCGAAGTCGTGCTCGTCTCGGAGTCGTTCGAAGATACGTTTCGCCGTGTGCCGTTGCTTTTTCGGCAGCGCTAGGTCCGTCTCCAGGATCTGGTCGATGATCGGCGTGTAGGCGTCGAGCTTCGGGCGTCGAATCGGCTTCTGCCGCCGATAGCCCGGCGGCGCGGCGTAGCGCAGCATCTTGCGCACGGTCTCGCGCGCCAGCCCGAAGCGCTGCGCCGCTTCTCTCTCGCTGACCCCTTCGACAAAGACCGCTCGGCGAACGCGTGCGTACAGCTCCACACAGTACATCCCTCCTGCATCACACAAAACACCCCAAAAATGTTTTATGAAATGCTGGCGGGCGGTCTAGTTTTGCTCCGCCACCAGCGGCCTCAAACGGCCGCCCTGTGGTCTATTTTCGCTCCGGCGCTTACACCAGCGTCAACCGCTGGGAAGGCGGCGCGATCATGCCTCAAAAGGCGGCGCGGGAAGCCATCGCCGCGCTGGCCGCCGAAGCGGGAGTCGACGCAGGGTATTCGGCCGCCGAGCCTGCGGAAACGGCGGCGCGCGTGACGCGGCGGCGCACCGGCGGAGCACGCCGGCGCTCCACCCCCTCGACGAAAACCATGGAGCAGATGCTGTGGGACGCGGCCTGCTCCATCCGGGGCGAGAAGGACGCCGCCAAGTTCAAGGACTATCTCTTGCCGCTGCTGTTTCTCAAGCGGCTGTCCGATGTCTTCGACGACGAGATCGCGCGCCTGTCCGAGGAATACGGCGACCGCGCCACCGCGCTGGAGATCGTCGAGGCCGACCATGGCCTGTTGCGCTTCTACCTGCCGCCGGAAGCTCGTTGGGCGGCCGTCAGAGGGCGAGAGGGCGGCGACGGGCCTCGGGACATCGGCGAGCATCTGACGAAGGCCATGCGCGCGGTCGCGCGTCACAACCCTTCGCTGTCGGGCGTCATCGACATCGTGGATTTCGCGGCCGAGCGCAACGGCGAGCGCGACATCAACCCGGCTAAGCTTACAGCCGTCGTCGAGATCTTTTCCGATCCGCGTTACCGGCTCGGACTGGCCGACGTGCAACCCGATTTCCTCGGCCGCGCCTACGAGTATCTGCTGCGCAAGTTCGCGGAGGGCTCGGGCCAGAGCGCGGGCGAGTTCTTCACGCCGACCGAGGTCGGGTTCCTGATGGCGCACATCCTCCGACCGAAGCCGGGCGAGGACTGCCACGACTACGCCTGCGGTTCCGCCGGGCTGCTGGTGAAGCTCCAGCTTGTGGCGCGCGAGCTCGACCCCACCAGCCGCGTGCCGCTCAAGCTGCGCGGGCAGGAGCTGCAGGCCGAGAGCTACGCCGTCGCCTGCATGAACGCGATCATCCACGACATGGAGGCCGACATCGAGCGCGGCGACACGATGATCAACCCGAAGTTCAAGACGGCGGGCGGGAAGATCAGCACGCACGACATCGTGGTCGCCAATCCGATGTGGAACCAGCCGTTCAACCCGGACCTCTTCGCCAACGATCCGTTCGACCGCTTCCGTCCGGCGGGCGGCGTCACCACGGGCAAGGGCGACTGGGCCTGGCTCCAGCACACCTTGGCCTGCCTGAACGAGCACGGGCGGGCGGCGGTGGTGCTCGACACCGGCGCGGTGACGCGCGGCTCGGGATCGAAGCACGCGGACAGGGAGCGCAACATCCGCAAGTGGTTCGTCGACCATGACCTGATCGACGGCGTGATCCTGCTGCCCGACAACCTGTTCTACAACACCACCGCCGCCGGGGCGATCGTCGTGCTGTCGAAGCGCAAGCCGGCGGCGCGGAGGAACAAGATCGTGCTGCTGCATGCCGGCCGGCGCGTGAAGAAGGGACGGCCCAAGAACTTCGTCCCCGAGGACGACATCCGCCCGCTCGCGGCGGCGTTCCTCAAGGGCGAGCCGGTCGAAGGCGAGATCGCCGTCATCACGCAAAGCCAAGCCAGGGAATCGGATTACAACCTCAGTCCGAGCCGGTGGGTGGCGCAGGCTCAAGCTGATGATGTCGCTGATATTCCCGAGCTAGTGGCCTCCCTTCGGAAGCTATCTAAGGACATTCTTGTAGCGGATGAGCGTTTGTTCGCCATGTTGATGAAGGTTACACAATGATCGACTGGAAGGAAGTCCGTATTGGGGATCAAATTGAACTCGCTTACGGAAAATCCCTTCCGGCGCATGCACGAGAGAGGGGTCCATTCGGTGTGTTTGGCTCGAACGGCTGTGTGGGACAGCATTCGGCATCGTTGGTTCCTGGCCCCGGTATTGTTGTCGGACGCAAAGGCTCTGTTGGAGAGGTTGTCTACTCAGAGAGCGACTTCTGGCCGATTGATACCACCTATTACGTAGTCAACAAGAACCGTCACGACTGGCGATTTCTTTATCATCTTCTTTCAAGCATTGGCCTGAAAGGGTTGAATAGCCACAGTACGATTCCGGGCTTGAATCGCGAAAATGTCTATTCGATCCAGGTTCAACTGCCCCCCCAATGCGAGCAGCAGTCAATAGCACTCGTGCTCGATACCGCCGAGAATGCTATTGCAAATGAGGTGACCACTATTGAGAAAACAATGGCCCTCAAACGCGCCACGATGCGGGCGCTGTTCACACGCGGACTCAGGGGCGAGGCGCTGAAGGAAACCGAAATCGGCCCGGTACCGGAAAGTTGGGGGGTTGTTGATCTCGGCACGCTTGGAAAGATCGGAAACGGCTCGACGCCGAAAAAGGCAATCTCAGAATATTGGACTAGCGGTACGTATCCGTGGCTCACTAGTGCCAAAGTTTATGATCGTGAAATTGTCCAAGCCGATCAGCATGTGACAAATCGAGCGCTTTCTGAATGTCATTTGCCCCGTCTTCGGCCGGGCACAGTTCTGATTGCGATAACCGGTCAAGGAAAAACACTTGGTCATTGCGCAGTACTTGGTATAGAAGCGACGATCAACCAACATCTTGCATATGTTGAAATTGACCAGAGCAAGGCGGACTCTCTATTCGTCAGGAGCTATCTAGAAACGCTGTATGTCTATCTTCGCCAAGTCGGTGCTGGGGGTGGAAGCACAAAGGGAGCACTGACCTGCGGTTTTCTTCGAGGTCTACCGATTCCCGTTCCGCCGGTCCACGAACAACGTGAGATCGTGACAGTTCTCGACGCCATCAACCGCAAGATCGACCTGCATCGGCGCAAGCGCGCCGTGCTCGATGACCTATTAAAGTCGCTGCTACACAAGCTGATGACGGACAAAATCCGCGTCGCCGATCTTGATCTGTCGGCGCTGGGTCAGCCGTATACGCAAGGAGTAGATAGATGCGCGGAATTGCCCTAAATTTTTTCCCACTCGAAACGGATCAGTTCACGATCACGCTCTATCGCTTGCCCTTTGTCGAAGGAAAGCGTCCCACAAGTGGAGCCGAAAAAGCTATTTGTCGGAGCTTAGACGTAGATGGTGAGTACAAACCATATTGGACGTTGTTTCAGCGAACTGATGAAAGCACAGAGGTAGTGTGCAACCCTTTCGACAACGTGTATGCAACAATAGAGGCCCTCAGATTGGCTTTGATCCAAAGTTGCACCAGCCATCTCCCTTCAGATTGCTTCCATGTTACTGACAGCTTCCGTCGCCATGTGGAAATCATAATGACCTCTTTTCCTGAAGGGAAACAGGTCGTTGTGTTAGAGCCGTATCTGCTACGCTCAAGACGCGAATTTGGCTTTCTTGCAGATTTTCGGTTTCATCCTGCCGAAGGACATCGTGGCACACGGAAGGCCCTTCAACTCAGTCTATCGCTCGACAAACATGGACAGCAAAATCTGAACCATTATGCTGATCGCTACTCACATCTTGCTGACTATGTTACGAAGTTCCACGATAGAATATTCCCGATCCAGATGCCAGGTAGTCAAGAGGTGACAGTTAGACCACAGTTAGTCGAACTCGAACCTAAAACTCTTGACGTGAAGCATTACGTGGTAGGCTCTGATCACGAATCGAAATCGCAATTCATGGGTGTCAAGCAGGCTGGTCCGTTCAAGCAGAGCGCGCAAAATACCCATCTATACTTCCTCTACAGGCAGGAGGATCGTCCCCTGTCGCGTGATCTGTATCGAGCCCTGCGAGGCGACACCTTCGGTACGTTTTCAGGAATGAAGAGCATGTTCCGACTTCCGATCTCAAAGGAAAACGTAAGTGGTGCCACCCTGTCTGACTTTAGCGCTAATGAGATACATAGAATCTGCAATCGAGTGGTTGCGGACGCCGCCGGCCGTGACGTTGTCCCAGTAGTATTGAGCCCTTTCAGCAGGCATGATGATCCAGAAGAAAACGCTGCTTACTGGAATCTGAAGCATGCCTTTCTTTCAAATGACCTCCCGATTCAGGTGGTTGCCACTGATACAGTAGCAGACAAAAATAAACTTAAGTGGTCTACGGCAGGTATCGGCCTTCAAATCTTTGCGAAAGCAGGCGGAACGCCGTGGAAGGTCCGACCTCGAACAGAGAGATGTTTGATCGTAGGTATCGGACAGGCCCACCAGAAGTCTATAAAGGGCATCGATCGGTTTTTTGCATATTCAGTACTCACTGATTCGAGTGGCGTTTTTACAGAAGTCCGGGTCCTTGGAGAAGATCCAGATGAGGACAACTATATTGAGAATTTCTCCACCAATTTACGAAAAATCTTCGATGACTATTCCAACAATTTCTCAAGCTTTGTAGTACATGCTACTTTTTCGATTCAGCAGCGAGAACTAGAGAGCGTTGCAAAGGTACTTGCAGAGCAACAAGAGCAACAAGAAGGTATCGGTGAATTTGTCTCACTCAAGTTCAACGATGTAAACCGCTTTTTTGGATTTGCAGTAGATCACAACAGCCGTGTGCCACATGAAAGTACCGTTATCTCTCTTGCGGGCAACGAATTCCTAGTTTGGTTTGAGGGACTGCAATACAGCCAACCAACTGTTAACAAAATGGTTGGGGGGCCGTTGCACGTGCAATTCACTTATCCAAGAGAGAGACTGTCCTGGCACCTACAACGAGCGCATCTACAAGACGCCATCAACTTATCGGGTGCTAACTGGCGTGGATTCAACGCTAAATCACTACCGGTCTCTGTCTACTACGCGCAAATAATCGCTAAGTACCTGAAGGAGTTCGAAAGCCATGGACTTCCCAAGGTAAACGTCAACACACTCAAACCCTGGTTTCTCTAATGATGAATACTTCCTTCAAACGTGATGAGATAATCGTGCTGCTTGGCGCCGGTGCAAGCGTAGAGGCCAACATACCTGATTCTAGCAAGATGGTTCATAACATAGAGGCTGCAATCTCTGACGAAGATTCTAGCTGGTGTTGTTTTAGGGATCTGTATCGCTATATCCGAAGTGCAGTTTTTTACGCAGAAGGATTAGGTGGAATCTTTGGTGACAATGTCCCCTTCAACATCGAGCGCCTTGTGAACGTCTTGGACGAACTACGCAAGAAGGAACATCATACTCTATATCCGTTTGTAGGGGCGTGGAATCCCAAGTTGCTAGATGTAGCTGACACGGGATTCAAATGTGTCCACAATTTCCGCAGCGCTATTATGCAAATTCTCCGAAACGAATGGATTGCGTTGCCACAGAGGGAGAAGGCCGACTATTACTTGGGACTGTTGCAGTTTCAGAGAGAATACGAGTACCCGCTCCGTGTGTTCTCGTTAAACTATGACCTTTGTGTCGAGGAAGTTTGCGGTCACGAGAACGTACAAAGGGGATTCTCCGGAAGGACTTGGGATTGGCGACTGTTCGACGAAACATCCGATGATCAGCGCCCACTTTTGCTCTATAAGCTGCACGGTTCAATGGACTGGCTCTTCACTGACAACGGAAGGGTCGAATACACCGACTCTCCGTCAACAATTTCTGACGAGAAGATCGCACTTATTTTTGGGACTTCCTACAAGCTACAATACGTCGATCCCTTTCTTTTTCTCGCGTATGAACTAAGACGGTGGACACTGGATGCTGCACGTCTCATTATCTGCGTCGGTTACGGCTTCAACGACGATCATATAAATGGAATCCTACAGCAGTCTCTTCGCCAAGATCAATCTCGCAAACTTCTTGCGGTGGTCAGGCCTGGCGATAACCGATCTGCCACCGATGCGAAGTCTCTCATTTCCGAGCGACTGACGGCTGGAGAGAAGCAGATAGTGGTGAAGGCATGTGGCGCCAAAGAATTTCTGGATAGTGGCCTAAACATAGTCTCACTCGCGGAACCCTTCCCTTCTGAAAAGGAGTTGATACCAGAATTATGAGCCCTGCCGAGGTTTGAAAATTGGCAGAGAGGGGAACGTGCCTGGTAGGACCGTATCAGACCCGCTGTGCGTGGCGAGTTCTTGCGAGTCAAAACGGAGCGTTGATGGACATCGTTGCTCAGAAACGGTCCTCCCGGCGGAGGGTAGATGATGTCAGGCAGCTAAAGTTATATCGAACCCTGCAAGGACTCCCGACAGCCTGTGTATCCTGTGCGGACGAGGCGGCGGTAGTTTGACCCCCCCGACTACTCCGTCGCCGGAGAGAGTACCCTTGGCGCTCTTGTCATCGGGGGGGACCTTTGGTAGTCAACATAACTCTTACAGCAACAGGGGGCAAGGGCCGGGCGGTGATTGTTGTCCGGGTAATTCAGCAGCGATTCGGCGCGGCCAAGATCGGGATGCTGCGCAGGGGGATCGATGGCAACCGCAAGATGCTTGCTATTGACATGAAGTGTCGCGGGTCACCACAGGCGGCGGACGCCGTACCGGTCGAAGAGTGATTCACTCGATATGAGAACGAGGTTGCGCGCCAGTGCTTGGGCGATGAGCATGCGGTCAAACGGGTCGCGATGGGGACCCGGCAACGCGCCGGCGCGCGCAGCGTCTTCAACGGTGATTGGCAGTTCCTCGAAGTTCTGTCCAGCTATTGCCCCGGTAATGTCGAGGGCCAGCGCCTCCGCGTCCGGGAGTTTGCCGAGCCGATGTTTGGTGGCGATTTCCCAGGCCGACGCCGCGCTGACCATTACGTCGTTGCCGTCATCCTCAAGCTCCTGCCGCGCAGGTAGCGACAGGCGGCTGCTCCCGGAAAACCACCAAATGAACGCATGGGTGTCGAGCAGTAGCCGCAACGCTCAATTACCCTCCCAAGCAGCCAACTCCTCTTCCGGTAGCGGATCGAAGAAGCTGTCGTCGAGTTTTATACGGCCCTTCATGGAGCCGAATTGCCGCTTGCCCTGCTTTTGGACACGCACCATCCGGGCCACCGGCTTGCCGTTGCGGGCGATGACGACCTCTTCGCCGGCCTCGACTTGCGCCAGCAGGCGCGACAAATGGGTCTTCGCTTCATGGACGTTCACAACTGGCATCACTGGTTCCCAGCAACAAGATTAGCTAAGTATATGACTAATATTGATGTTGTGTCAAGCGGCCAACCTCGACCGCATAGATTCACCTCTCGAAGGTTGAACAAGGGGAGATCGGCGTGACCGATCTCACGGTCACCGAGGCGGGCTCGGTCCAGTTCCCGATGGTCCGCCACGCGGCGGGGATCGGCTGGACACCGCTGACGCCGCAAGCCGCGATGAGCAAGCGCGGCGGTGAGGCCGGGATGCTGTTCCGCGACGAGCTCAGGGTCAAGCTCGGCGCATTCAACCCCTGGATGAGCGCCGACGCGATCCGTCAGGTCATCGAGCGGCTGGAGGCGGTCCCGCCGACCATCGAGGGCAACCGCGAGATGCTTGGCTGGCTGCGCGGCGAGCGGCAGTGGTATGACGATACCGAGGATCGGCACCGGCGCGTCCGGCTGGTGGATTTCGACGCGCCGAACGCCAACACCTTTCACGTCACCTGGGAATGGAAGCTGAAGCCTCCGGCGCGCAAGGGCAACCGAGCGGACGTGATGTTCGTCATCAACGGCGTTCCGGTCGCCATCGTCGAGCACAAGAACCCCAAAGACAGCGACGCCATCGAACGGGGTGTGACGCAGCTCAAGCGCTATGAGAAGGAGACGCCCGAGCTGCTCGGGGCGCCGCAACTCTTCAACGTCACGCATCTCCTTGACTACTGGTACGGCGTCACCTGGAACGCCTCGCGCCGCTTCATGGCGCGTTGGAAGCAGCAGCGCGAGGAGAGCTACCGGTTCGCCGTGCAGTCGTTCTTCGAGCCGACCGACTTCCTGCGCACGCTGCGGGACTGGATTCTCTTCTACGTCGAGGACGGCGAAACGCGGAAATCGGTGCTGCGCGAGCACCAGCGCCGGGCGGTCGACCGCATCGCCGCGCGCTGCGAGGAGCCGGCCAAGCGCCGCGGGCTCGTCTGGCACACGCAAGGCTCGGGCAAGACCTTCACGCTGCTCACTGCCGCGCGCCTGATCCTCGAACGGAAAGAGCGTTTTCAGAACGCGACGGTCATCGTCGTCGTCGACCGCACCGAGCTCGAAGGGCAGCTCAAGGGCTGGGCCGAAAAGCTGCTCGGCGAGATGCAGCAGCAGGACATTGCGGTCTGGCGCGCGGGCTCGAAGGACGAACTCCGGGACCTGCTGCGGGCCGACAAGAGCGGCCTGATCCTGTCGATGATCCACAAGTTCAAGGGCATTGACAAGGACGCCAACACCCGCGGCAATATCTACGTCTTCATCGACGAAGCGCATCGCTCGATCGCCAGGGAGCTTGGCACCTACTTGATGGCTGCGGTGCCCAACGCGACCATCATCGGCTTCACCGGCACGCCCATCGACAAGACGGCCCAGGGCAAGGGCACCTTCAAGATATTCGGCGCGGACGACGAGCAGGGCTATCTCGACAAGTACTCCATCGCCGAATCGATCGAGGACGAGACGACGCTGCCGATCCGCCACACGATGGCTCCCAGCGACATGACGGCGCCGGCGGAGCAATTGGACCGGGAATTTTTCGCGCTGGCCGCGACCGAGGGCGTCACCGACGTGGAGGAACTGAACAAGGTCCTCGACCGCGCCGTCGGCCTGCGCACCTTCCTGACCGCCGACGACCGGATCGAGAAGGTCGCGTCCTTCGTGGCCGAGCACTTCCAGAAAAACGTTGCGCCGCTCGGCTACAAGGCGTTTCTCGTCGGCGTGAACCGTGAGGCCTGCGCCAAGTACAAGCGCGCGCTCGACAAGCTGTTGCCGCCCGAATGGACGGCTCCTGTCTATACGGAGAACGCCGCCGACACGATCGACCGTCCGCTCGTCGCGGAGTTGCAGCTTTCGCCGGAACGCGAGGAGGACGCGCGCCTGTTGTTCAAGAAAGCGGATGCGGACCCGAAGATCCTGATCGTTACCGACAAGCTGCTGACGGGCTATGACGCGCCGTTGCTCTATTGCATGTATCTCGACAAACCGATGCGCGACCACGTCCTTTTGCAGGCGATCGCGCGCGTAAACCGCCCACATGCGGATGCGAACGGCGCTCGCAAGCGGGTCGGCCTCATCATCGATTTCGTCGGCGTCTTGCGGGAGTTGAAAAAGGCATTGCAGTTCGATTCCGCCGACGTAAGCGGAGTCATCGAGGACCTCGATCTGCTGATGAGGGACTTCCTCGACAAGATTGCGAAGGCGAAGACGGATTATCTCGATGAGGGCGGTGGAGGACAGCCGGACGAACGCCTCGAGAAGATGATCTACGGGCGCTTTCTGGACCCGGAGCCGCGCAAGGCGTTCTTCGAGACCTACAAGGAGATCGAAGCGCTTTGGGAGATTCTCTCACCGTCGCCCGAGCTTCGCGACCATATCGACACGTTCAAGCGGCTCGCGCAGCTCTACGCGGCCGTCCGGAACGCCTACGCGGACCGTACGAGCTACGCGGCTGACCTCGCCCACAAGACGCGCCGACTGGTGCAGGAAAGCGCCGCCCAGGAAGGCCTCGGCCGATTGACGAAGAGCGTGACCTTCGACGTGAAAACCCTGGAGGCGCTTCGCAACGAGCCGGGCTCGGAAGAGGCCAAAGTGTTCAACCTCGTGCGCGGCTTGCGGGCCGAGATCGAAGGCGATCCGGACGCGGCGCCGATGCTCCAAACGCTCAAGGACCGCGCCGAGCGCATCCTGAAGGACCTGGAGGAACGCAAGACGACCGGGCTTGCGGCGATGGATCTGCTGGCCGCACTCGCCGCAGAGAAGGAAGCGGCCGTCAAGGCGGCGAGAGAAAGCGGCCTTTCACCGCGCGCGTTCGGTGTCCATTGGGTGCTGAAGGACGATCCGAGCCTGGGGGCGGCCGGCGTCTCGACGTTAAACCTGGCGCGAGAAGCGGAAGCGCTCCTCGCCCGCTTCCCCAACGCGGCTGTCAGCGCCGACGAAAAGCGACGGCTGCGCGCCGCCCTGTACCGGCCGTTGCTAAGACTCGATGGGGACGAACGGAGCCGTGTCGTCAAGCTCGTCATCGCCATGCTTCTGAACGAAGGCGCTGATGCGGACGCATGACGAACGGCGCGCGGTCATTTGCAACCGCGTCGAATGCTGGGCGCGGCGATTGAACGTCCGGCCGCGGCTGGTTCGCGTTCAGCGCATGACGCGGAAGTGGGGCTCCTGCTCGACATCGGGCATCGTCACCCTGGCCGCCGATCTGGTCGATAAGCCATCAGGCTTCCAGGACTTCGTCATCGCGCACGAACTGCTGCACCTCCGCGTCCCCAACCACGGCAAGCTCTTCAAGGCATTGATGACGGCCCACGTCCCCGATTGGAAAAGCCACGATGTAAGGAGATGACTGGCGCACCGTCCTCACCCCGCCGATGCCTGACGGCTTTCTGCTGACATCATGCAATGACGCGCCGTTCGGCGGGAGTTCTCACGCCCGACGCGGAAGTCGATGCATGTCTGGACACGGCTTGACGTGATCGCCCGGCGGCGTCTACGGTGATCGCCAACTCTTCGAAGCCTTGGCCGGCAATATCCAGCGGGACCGCCTCAATGCTTTGCAGCTTGCCGAGGCGATGTTTGGCGGCGATCTCCCAGGCTCAGGCCGTGCTGACGAGCACGTCGTTCGCTTCATCCGTAATCGCCCGGCGCGCCCGGAACGAGTGATTATCTGTGAAGGCCATCCGAAGACGGATCCTCCCGCAGGCAATCATTCGCAGGATGCACAGTGCTACGATGCCATAGTCGTGGCCGAGTTCCCGGAGGAGAGAGCAATGACCGACACTCTCATCGACAGGAATCCGGACGTCCTGGGCGGGACTCCTGTGTTTTCGGGGACCAGGGTTCCGGTGCGCATCCTGATGGAGCATCTGGAGGCGGGCGACCGGCTCGACGAATTCCTGGAAGACTACCCCACGGTATCGCGGGACCAAGCCATAGCATTGCTCGAACGCGCCAAGGCGATGCTGGTAGGCACAGGGAATGAAGCTGCTGCTTGACGAATCCGTACCACGGCGGCTCGATTCGTTTTTCCCCGGTCCATTCGATGTGCGCACGGTGCAGCAGATGGGTTGGGCGGGCAGCAGCAACGGCGATCTGCTGCGCCTTGCGGCCGATCACGCATTCGATGTCCTCGTCACCGTGGACCAAGGTATCGCGCACGAGCAGAACCCGGACACCCTGCCGCTACCGGTCATCATCATGATCGCCGCCCGAAACCGTTTACAGGAGTTGCAACCGCTTGTCCCCGGCGTGGTTTCCGTTCTGTCCGGAGACCTGCAAAGGCGCATCTACCGCGTTCCAGCTTGAGGCAATGCTGGTAGGCAATGGCGCATGAGGTCCTGTGGCGTTGTGACCGATCTCCCGTTTCCGATGGTCTGCCGCGCGGCGGAGATCGGCTGGACGCCGCTGAAGCCGCAAGCCGCGATGCGCAAACGCGGCGGTGAGGCCGGGATGCTGTTCCGAGGCGCCTCAAAGTGAAGCTCATCACATGCAACCCATGGTTGGGTTCCGACGCGGTCCGTCAGATCATCGAGCGGCTGAAGGCGACCGCCCGAGAAAGGGAGTTCGTCGACATCGATGCGGGCCTAAGCCGCCGAGGCTGATTGGAACGCTCGAGCGCGGTAGAGGAACTCGACAATGTTGCCCTCGTGGGGCTGCAACCAGTCGAGCTTCGTTGTCGGGATGGCGCCCAGGTTCAAGCGGTCGATGTCATCGGAATCGAGCAGCGCCCGCTGGAACTCGGGATCTTGGGTGATGCCGCTGCAAACCAGCGTGGGGCCGATGTTCGCCAGCATCTCGTCCTGCGGACATTCGACCACGGTCGCGAACGGGAACATGAACTCTTTTTTCGCGATCGGTTCTTGCGGGGAGGCGCAGTAGGCAAGCGTCGGCAGCAGATAGCCGCAGTGCTCGCGGGAGATGGCGCGCGATTTGCCCCGTACTTTCTGGACGAGATCGTCGGAGCCGGTGGCCTCGAGGTCCGCGTCGATCGCCGCGGATACGGCTTCGGGAACGCCGGGAACGGTGAAGGCGGCCAAAGCGGCTTCCGGATGTTCGGGTGGAAGGGCTTCGATCTTCGCCAGTTCCTGCGCAATGGCCTCGGCGATGGCCCTGCCGTGGCGAGGGACCCAAATACCGGAGCAGTTGATGCAACTGCGTCCGCTGTTGAGAGCGATGCTGCTGACGAAGAGGTCGAGGTACTTCTCCCAGTGATCCACCTCGTCGCCGCCGACGAGAATCTTGCTGTAGCCGGGCCCGTGGACTTGGATGCCGGGGTTGCCGGCGTGCTGGTCGACCGTGGCCTGGCTGCCGAACAGCATCGTTCGGCGGCAGGACTGGAGCACGGCCGCGCCGACATCGCCTGCACCCGCGTAGATGGAGAAGGCCTGCGCCGGCACGCCCGCCTGGATCATGGCCTGGGTCATGCGGTAGGGCGTCCACGGCTCCTGTGGGCCGGGCTTGAGGACAAGGCCGATCTGCATCGGGATGACGGGCATCCAGAGCGTATGCACGCCGGGCGAGTTGCTCGGCAGCACCATGCCGAGCACGTCGGTCTGCGACTGGTAGCTGAGCAGTCGGCCTGCGGCGTCAAAGCCGTGCCCCTTCGTGAGGATGTCCAGATCGAGTCCGCGCGTGAGCGAATCGAGAATGCGATCCATCTGGCTGAGCACGAACGCGATCTTGTCCATGTTCTTGCGGCACATGTGTTCGGGCAGGCCGGTTGTGGCCGATTGCTGAAGGACGAAATCATCCGGCGTTTGCGAACTGTCGCCGAGCGGCAGTTCTACGGACATGAAGAGTTCACCGGCCTTCTGGACCATCTCGATCAAGCGGCGGCAGGGAATCTCGCGCAGGATGCCGCGAGCGGCTTTTGTCTTGCGCATGTCGCGCCGCACCATGCCGGGCAGGGCTTGGCTCACCTCGGCGATCGGCTCACCGGTGTTGAAGTGGACGACCTTGTCGACGTCCATGCTCTGATAGGGCTCTCCCCAACGGATGAGTGGTACGTGGATCATGTGCAGGTTCCTTCTGTGAGACGCCGGCCGCGCCTGATTTGCGATTCTTCAGTTTCGGTGGAGCGTGCGCCAAGACGCAAGGGGGGCAGGGGAGCGGCACTGAAGCTGACGAGTGGGGGCCATTGCATTCCGCAGCCCATCAGCGCGTAATCCGGACGATAAACCGAGCCGAGGCAACGCCGCCACGGTAGAGGATCGAATCCGTCTTTGCCACCGTGGATGTTCTCTAACGCACTCGCTTTCGGAGGGCAGGCTGCGCCATATGAACATCAATGCTTCCAGGGCGGGGTCTCGGGAAGCAGCTTCTCGAACTCGGCGATGCGAGCGGCTTCGTAGTCTCCTCCGTAGGAGCCGGCAAAGAAGCGGTCGAGCGCTTCGCCGCGAAGGCGCTGCCAGGAGTCTTCTTCGTGGCCCGGGTTGACTGGGTAGAACATGACGCAATTGGCGCGGGCGGCCTTGAGGTCGCCGGGGGCGTCGCCGATCATCAGCATGCAGTCGCCGGCATAGCCCTTGCCCGCGGTCAGCACGCTGAGGTGCTCGGTCTTTTTGCCGAGTTCCTGGCCGGCGATGATGGCTGGATAGTGGTCGATCTGATGCTCGTCCCATTCTCGGCGCAGTGCTTCGCCGGGCGTGCCGGAGACTACGGCGAGGTCGGCGGAGGCGGTGATGCGGTCGAGGCACTCGACCACGTTGGGGAAGGGAGGCACGCCGCTCACCATGTCGGCGATCGCGGCGTTGACGGCGAGGCTCCATGTCATCGTGCGGGCCAGCACGGGATCGGTTTTCTGTTGGAGCACTTGCTCGAGCGACGCGTTGCTCGGCGGCAGTCCGGAAGTCACGAAGTCCCGCAGCGGTTCAAGATCGGAGATCTCGATGCCTCGGCGCATGGCTTCGGGGTAGTCGCTGAGCAAGTCCAGGGACTTGATCAGAACCGGGAAGCGGTTCATGCCGCGATCGACGGAATAGAGGTTGGCAAACTCCCAGACCTGCCGCGCATACTTCGCAGCGGCTTGAAGGTTCCAGATCTTGATGAAGGCGGGTGTAAAACACTCCTTGTGCTTGATCTCCATCGAGTCGAAGACACAGCCGTCGGAGTCGAGGGCCACGAAGAAATCATGCTCGCGCTGGAACTCTTCGAGGGTGTGACAAGCAGGCATGGGTCAGTCAGCGAACCCTTACTCTACGGGATTCACACCCGCTAAGGAAAAGCGCCTTTCGAGGCGCACTGAGACATGCGGGCTAGTTTTTCCTCCGCTCGTGTGCGGATCATTCAAGCAGGAAACATCCGGATCGGTGTCAACGCCGCTTGATCAGGAGGATGTTTCAGGTCAGAAGTTGCCCGACTTCAGGTAGGCCACGATCGCTTCCAGCTCATCGCGCGCATAGATGGATTCGTAGTTCGCCGGCATGGAAGAAGCCTGCCGGTTCTCGACCTTGTTGACCTGGTCCTTGTAGAAAGTGCGGAGCGGAGGCGGGACGGCCTCCTTGTCGTAGACCTGAATGCGGTCATTCGTCTCCGATTTCTTCACGCCCGCGACCGTCTTACCGGACGCGGCCGTTACGACAACCTGGTCAAACCCCTCGGCGATCGAAGCACCGGGGTCAAGAATATCCGTCATCAACGCATCCGCCGACTTTTGCGGCGCCGCCAAGGAGAGGTCGGGACCGACGGCGGTCCCTTTCCCTCCGAGCTTGTGACAGACGGCGCAGCGCTTCTGGTTGTTCAGATCGAAGAAAAGATCGTGGCCGCGCTTGGCGTCGCCAGTCAGAGTGTCCGCTCCACTGCCCGAACGCGCCACCGTGATCGTTGACGATGCGAGGTTCCCCGGACCGAGGCTGATGATATAAGCCGTCGCCGCCCAGATATCCTCGCTCGGCAGGATGTTGTTCCAGGGCGGCATGGTCGTGCCGGGCATGCCGCGGTAAATGATGTCGTAGAGCGCCTGCGGGTCCCAATCCTTGTTGCGCAGGTCGGGGCCGCGTGCGGCGCGGCCCTCGGAGCCGTGGCAATAGCCGGTCGCGCAGTTCTGTGCGAAAAGAGCGGCGCCATTGGCAATGAAGGCAGGATCCTTGAGATTCACCGTGGTCTGGGCGGTCAAGGCCCCTGCGGAGAAGATCGCGGCGACAGCGATCACCGTCAGCAGCGGCCGAGTTTCCCGGACCGCCGCTAGCTGCGAATTGGATTGATTGCGAAGCATCATGCCGGCCATCAAGTAAGTTACTCCGGTAGAGCGAACACGAACAGCGTCGCGCCGCTCGGAAAGTCCTCGGCCTCCGGCCAGAGTTGCGTGATCAATCCCGCCAGCGCCGAACCCCACCCGCTTGGGATTGCAACGTACTGCCTGCCGTTGACCGCGTACGTCATGGGCGAACTGCGGATCCCTGATCCGGTCCGAAACGACCAGAGTTCCTTGCCGGTTTCCGCATCGAGAGCGAACGCTTTTCCGGTTGCGTCACCCGTGAACAGAAGGTTCCCTGCCGTGGCAAGTTGCGAAGCGAGCAGCGGGTACTTGTGGTGGATCCGCCAATGCCGCTCCCCGGTGATCGGATCGTAGGCGGAAAGATGTCCTCCGGGCTCGCCCTTGTAGGTATGGGCCAAGGTGAACTCGCCGCCAAAGTACGTCATGCCCTCGCGCGGTTCCTCGGCACGGGAGAGCACGTCCTGGCACCACTCGATCCCTGTCGAATAGAACCAACCGGTCTTGGGACTGTAGGCGCCGTGATTCCAACTCCGCCCGCCGCCAATTGATGGACACATCTTTATCGTCTCGCCGACCTTGGGCTCTTTGCGGTCGAGGAGCTTACCGTTCTCGTCAATGCCCGAGATCCAGTCGATGTTGTCCGCCAAGGGCCAGGCATTGATGAACTTGCCGTTGGTCCGATCAAGCACCCAGGTGAAGCCGCCCTTGTTGGGATTCACCAGCAGCTTGCGCTTCTCGCCGCGGTAATCAAGATCGACGAGCACGATCTCGTAGGCGCTGTCCCAGTCCCAAACGTCGTAGGGAATCTCCTGATAGTGCCACAGCAGCTTGCCCGTATCGGGATCGAGCGCCACGATCGAATCCGTGTAGAGGTTGTCGCCTTTGCGGGACTCGCCATAGAAATCCGCGGCCGGGTTCCCCACTCCCCAGTAAAGAATGTCGAGCTCGGGATCATAGGACCCTGTGATCCAGCTCGAGCCGCCGCCAAACTTCCAGCTATCTCCCTTCCAGGTATCGTTACCCGGCTCGCCGGGGCCGGGGATCGTCCAGAAGCGCCAGGCGTGCCGCCCCGTCTTCGCGTCGAATGCGCTGATGTAGCCTCGGTGGGCTGAATCGCCGCCGGTAACGCCGGTGACGATCTTGTCTTTGACGATCAGAGGAGCGCCGGTGATGTTGCAGCCGCACTGTTTGGCGTTCTCGATCTCGACCTGCCAGACCTCGCGGCCGGACTCGGCGTCGAGAGCCACGAGCTTGTTGTCGAGCGTCCCCATGAACACCAGGCCGTGCCCGACAGCAACCCCGCGGTTCCAGGTGCCGTACAGACCGGGAATCTCCTCGGTCCGGGGGTGGTAGTAGTGCCACAACTCTTCGCCGGTCACGGCGTCGATCGCGAAGACGCGGTTCCAGGCGCCGGTGATGTACATGACACCGTCAACAACGATGGGTGACGATTGCAGCCCGCCGTCAATCTCGCCGGTTTGGAACGTCCAGACGGGAGTCAGCTTCTTGACGTTACCGCGGTTGACCTGATCGAGCTCGCTGTAGCGCCATGCGTCGTAGGAGCCGTAGTAGGTGAGCCAGTTATGGGGTTCGCTCCGCGATTCATTCAGCCGCTTTGGCGTCACCTCGGCGCCAAAAGCGAGGCCGCATAGCAGCACCGCCATAAGGCCCGATGTCACGCCGGCCTTGAATGCGGTAGTTGAATCACCGATACGGTTCATGAGGGTTGGGAACAAATATTTTATATCCCGGATCGAAAACATGCGACCGGCCGCGCCGCGAGGCTCGCCGACCAACGATGGCACCGCGGCGGCCGGGCATTACAGGTGTTCGTTGAAGAATTCGACCATCGCCTCAAAAGCGGCGATGGTGAAGGAGTGGCCGCCCGGCTGCTGATGAACGATAAACGACGAGGGTTTACCGGCGCGCTCGAAAGCAGGGCGCACCGTGGCGACAAACTGATCGACGCCCTCCTTCGGCATTCCGACATCTTCGGTCGGCGCCCAGAGCATCAGCGGTTTGGGCGCAATCGCCGCCGCGAAGTCCGCCTGGTCACCTTTGGCCAGCATTCCGGGAACCCACCAATAGGTGCCGTGATAACTGATCCGGCCCTTGCGAGCGAACACATCCACGGACCCCACTCCGCCGCAAAGGGGAGCGGCAGCCGCGATGCGTTCATCGATCACCCACATGTAGAAAGAGGTAATACCCCCGAACGACATGCCCGTCGCGCCGATCCGCTTCGGGTCGACGTCCGGGCGCTCGACCAACCAGCTTACCGCCTGCCGGATTTCATGCAGCACAGCCCCCATGCCGGTGCGATTCCGCGTCAGAAGTACGTTGGATTGCGTGTTGATCGGTGGGCCGCGCCGGTCGAGACCGCGTTGGGTCATCGAGAGCGCGACATAGCCGCGCCGCGCGAGTTCACGAGCCCACCCCAGCATTCGCGTGTGGGGCTTGTCGCGGCCGTAGCGCACCCACTCTCCGGGGCCGAACTCCTTCGTGACCATCGCGTCCCTGCTGCCGCTCGAACCGTGCAGGCAGATGACCGCGGGCAGCCGCCCGTCGATCTTCGCGGGCCTTACGACAAAGGCGGGAACCGTCTCCTCATCGAGCGATTTCCACGAGATGTCTTCGATGATCAGGCCTTCCTCGGTTCGTGTCCCGTGCGCCGCCACGTCTACCGTGGGGTGCTCCTGCGGCAACTTCAGCAGGTCGATGAACGTCTTGCGAGCGACAGCCGCGAAGGGCTCGCTCTGCGCCGCGGCGGTGGATACGGCGAGAAGCAGTAAGAACGCGATGCGAATCATGATGGGATTCTATCCGATCCGGCGCAGGTCGATCGTCCAAGCGGGATGCCCGACGCTCGTGCAGAGCCGACTCTATTCAACCAACTTCCGCCAGGCCGCCTCGAACGGTGTGAGGTCCGGCCAAGAGCCGTTGAGCGCTTCCATGAAGGCGAGAAGGTCGATTTTCTCATCGTCGCCGAGCTCGAGCGGATCGATCTCCGTCTCACCAATCCCGCTGTCTTGCGGCTTGCTGTAGAAATCGACCACGTCGCGCATCGTGGCGAAGCGGCCGTCGTGCATGAACGGCTCGCGGCCCTTCCAGTTTCGGAGGGAAGGCGTCTTGAACATGCCCATTTCCGCTTCGTCTTTGGTAACGGCGTAGCGTCCCTTGTCGTTTTCGGTAGCGGTCCCGATGTTGTGGAAATCCCCGTCGGTGAAGTTTCGGCCGATGTGGCAGAGGGCGCATTGACCGGTGGTGAAGAAGATCATGCGCCCGCGGTTCTGCGCCTCGCTCAGAGCCGATCTGTCGCCTTGCAGCCAGCGGTCGAAGGCGGTCTCACCGGTGACAAGGCGGCGTTCGAAATCGGCGATCGCGCCAACAATATCGTCGATGGTAATTCTCTTGACACCCAGCGCTGCGAACGCTTTAGGGTAGTGCGGTTCAGTACTCACTCGGGCCACGGCTTCGTCCAGCTTCAGATCCATCTCGATCGGACTGGTAATCGGCCCTTTCGCCTGTTCCTCGAGCGAACCCGCTCTCCCGTCCCAGAAGAAGAACTCGGCCTCGTCGAGATTCACGACGGTAGGGACATGGCGGGGCAGCAGGTCGCCGTGCGCGCCTTTCGCCAGCGCCACGCCTGATTCCCAACCCTTATCCGGCAGGTGACAGCTCGAGCACGAAAAGTTCTTCGGACGCGACAGGACCGGATCGAAGAAAAGCTTCCACCCCAGCGCCTCACGGGCTGTGACGGGCTTCGCGGATTCGATGTCCGCTCCCAGGGCGGAGCCGGCCGTAAGCAGGGCGGCCAGCAACGGAATGTGTCTCAGGTTCATGACTCGGATCTTCCGACTTCAAAGAACTCCGGCAGGCGGCGAAGATCAACCTCAATCTCAGTGTATTCGCTTCAGCTTGTCCTCCGGGAGCCCGTCGTCCTTCGGTAGTACCTCAGCCTGCCTGTCTCACCAACTGACGTCCATCAAAGGAACCTTGCCTCCTCACGTGTTGAACGACAGGATAACTGCCAGACGAACCGATCCGGCCTCATCCGATGTACGCTACTCTCATACTCTCAACAGAGATGACAGAAGCCGTCCTGTTCTGACACCGGGCCGCCGGCACGAACCCGACACCCGAACGGCAGCGCGAAATGAAAATCACCCGAATCGAGCCCATCCCCATCAACGTACCCCTCAAGCAGGGACTGACGACCAAGACCGCTCATGGCGAGCACATCGATTCGCCCTACGTCCTCGTCCGCGTCCATACCGACGAAGGCCTCATCGGGCTCGGCGAGGCCACCGTTGCGCCCCGCTGGAGCGGCGAGACGAGCGTGGGCTGTGTCGAGGCGCTCCGGAATCTCCTCGGCCCGGCGATCTATGGCGAAGACCCGACGCGTGTCTCGTTGGTGCGCCAGAAAATGGACCGCGTCCTGAAACAGAACCCCTTCACCAAGGCCGCCGTCGAAATGGCCCTCTGGGACCTGGCGGGCAAGGCGGCGGGAGTCCCTGTCTATCAGCTCCTCGGCGGACGTCTTCGCGACGAAGTGCCCATCAAAATGGTTGTCGGGGCATTCGGAATCGACAAAGCATGCTCCCTCTCCGAGCGTTTCCTCGACTGGGGAGTCAAATGCCTCAAGGTCAAGGTCGGACTCGATCCCGCCGGCGATCTTGCCCGCGTCAAGGCGGTTCGTGAACTCGCCGGACCCGACATCCCGATCGGCATCGACGCCAACTGCGGCTGGAACGCCGCTCAGGCTCGCCGCATGCTGGCCCAACTCGAAGAACTCGATATCCTGTTCGCCGAACAGCCCGTCGGTGTGCATGACCCCGCTACGATGGCCGATGTCCGCCGTTCCACCACGATACCCATCATGGCGGACGAGAGCATCTTCACGCTTAACGACGCTTTCCATCTGACGCGGCATCATGCCGCGGATATCCTCAGTGTCTACCCGGGTAAACACGGAGGAATTCAAGCGACACTTGAGATCGGTCAGGTCGCTCGCGCGGCGGGCATCGTGTGCGCCATGGGCAGCAATCTCGAACTCGGCATCGGCACGGCCGCCATGCTGCAACTGGCCGTCGCCGGGCACGCGATCGACAGCGAAACCTACCCGGCGGACCTTCTCGGTCCCCTGTACCATGACGCCGACATGATTACGAAACCCCTTTCCATCGGCCCTGTCACCGCCAAGCCGCCCAGCGGCCCCGGCCTCGGCGTCGAGCTCGACGAAGATCAGTTGAGACGCTACCGTACCGACACCTGACCTGAACAAGACCGAATCGCGCCCCTCGGCCGTCAGGAACCGACCATCCGCGCTTACCAGCAAGCCGAAGGAGTCCAGCAACTGCTTCAAGAGTACGCCCTGCCATCGAATCTGGCCATTCCGCCGTGCTGCCACTGCGTGCCCTTGGCCATGGCGGTTCGTTCGTAGAAGGCGCGGCCGTCACCCGCGCATTGCAACACCGCAACGTCCTCAGCCTGCGCGATCCGGGCCAAATCCGAAAAGCTGACCGTCAGCGCCGGTGTTACCAGGCCGCTTACTTCGAGCTCCCAGTTGGCGGCGGGATACGGGCTTAGCGTCAGGCTCCCCGGCAGAACTTGGTTGTTCCGGACGAACAGAAGCTCTTTGGGAGTCACGCGATGCTCCCTCAGCAAGTGCATCGGGGTTTCCACGACGCCCGTCACGGCGTTGTGGACGACCATCCGCGGGTCCTTGCCCACGGCGACAGCGCAGGAGGCACTCCTGCTCGAACTCGCGGGTGTCTGAGTAAGGGCCGTATTAGTGAATCTGATCCAGTAATGCTGCTTTGCTGATTTCGAGATGGCGAGCAATTTCGCCCAGGATGGCGTTGAGTGTTCCCATGCGGAGGGCCTTATGCTGTGGAATTGTAATGTGGTGAGTGCCTTGAGCAGTCGTCCGCGTCAACCGCAGATGGCTTCCTGTCTGCCGAGTCTGCTTGTAACCGAGCTGGATGAGCTTGCCGGCAAGATCAGCTCCGCTCAGGTCGCGGGGCAACCTCATACGGCGATGACTTCATCGCGCACGAAGTGAAGTCGAATGAGATGGGGACGTTCGCCTTCCTCGAAATGACACTCGGTCGCATCCCGTACAGCCGCTCGGAGTTCCTCCACATTGTCTGCCTCGGTGAAGATCGGGGCAGACAAGGCTTGTGCTTCGTAGCCGCCTTCTGGCGATTCCTGAACGGAGAAAATGATTTCCTCAGCCATTTCGTCTCCGTAGATGATTCTACTGTGTTTGGCATCTCCCGGGAAAGGAAGTTGCTGCTGGCCGACCCGCCGGGTCCGCCTGCCGAGCGGCCTTCAGCGGAGCTACCGCCGCACTCCCCCTGGACCACGACGGCAAGGAATTGCTGCGGGTTCTGCCCGAAGGCGGGCAAGCTCGCCACCGGGAGGATTCGACCGGCAACCGCTATCCCGCCCAATCCGCGCGGACTCCCCTCTGAGGTGCGGTGTCTCGGAACCCTGCCGTGGTTTCGATGGCGGATCGGCGAAAACCGGTCTTCGTGGAGGCGCCAAAGCGCGTGGATTCTAGCACCCACCCGTACTTGCATAGTGTCTGCACCCACATAGTCATCTACCGAATCCGGCAGCAGAAGCACCTGAGCGCGATCTGCCCCAGTGATGTATGCGATGCTCCATTCTACCTCCAGCAGGCAGGGCAGCCCCCCCCGGTGGGTTTTCACACAGTCTGGATCGGTTGCGCGAAGTTTCCGAACCCCATGAGGCTTGATGACCTTTCTGCAGAAGTCAAAGAGGTTGGCACGGATGGCTCCTAATGAAGAAAATCTTTTGCATCCTCGCAACGGATGTAGCACCACCTCACCTGCTTCGATCAGGTGACCCAGCTTGTTGAGGCCGGTGAAGAAGACGGCGCTGTGCAGCCTAATTGGCAGGTACTGTCGAAAAAACGAACCCCGTTACATGGAGTCCAATCATTGAAAAATCCGAATGATCGGAGGACCGGACCTCCAGGAGATAGACAATCCCCGAAGCCGGGGGTGGTGAAATCAGTTCGCTGAGGAATTGGGCAACGTTTGAGCGCTCCGGGACGGTCACGGAGCCCGTGCTCACCCTATAGCCCGCCCAGTCCCGCAATGTGAGGTTATAGGTTCTCGAGAGATCCGTATTGTTCGCAATCGCCAGCCCGAGCCGCGCTCCGTCGCGACCGTCAACGATCATGCTGTAGCTCGAAGATTCAACCTCCGTCGGAAACACCGTGGCCTCTGCGAACTTCGTTCCAGATGCGTCATAGGTTGCATAGGTGAGATGCCCGGATATACGCCTGTCACAGCCCACCGTTGCATAGCCGGATTGGAGACGGTCGGCACCCGTCGTCCTGAACGACATAAAGCCGTTGCCCGGAACGGTCAGCGTGAACAATGATCCCCTTCCCGCGCCAAAGTCCGTGTCCATGCCGTACAGGATCAGGCGGCAGTTGGCATCGCCTCTGGCCTTGCGTGTCAGCGAGATCGTGGTTCGAAAGAATGAGCCGTCGCTGGAAGAGCCATCGGCAATCTGCGGGAATATCAAGGTCGCGAACGCATTGTCGTTGTTGGGAGGCGGGGCCTCTCCATATATCGCCGCGACGCCCGCAATATCATCGGCTTGGGGCGCTTCGATGTCATATGGCGTGCGTATGGACATGATGGAGGGGACGTCGTTCTCGTGGTCCAGCCCAAGCGCATGGCCGAGTTCGTGTACGGCGATACGGCGGAAATCGTGGATGCCATACCAATTGCCGGCTTGGTACGGGCCGCTGTAGACATCCCACTTGTAAGTCCTGTTGAACACGATACCGCTCTGGAGGATCACGCCGTTTGTAGTGGACCAAGTCGAGGCGACAGCCAATGGCGGAGTGCTACCCCAATCCTCTCCGCACAAGGTGTCGGAAAAATGGACGCCGTTCCTTCGGGGATTCTCGTATGGATCGGAACAGGGGTCCGCGTAGGCGGGGACGCTGCTGAAACTGAAGATCGTCCGCTCGTTCCACAGTGACATGGCTTCGCCGAAGGAGGAGTTCCAGATTCCATCCCCGAGGCCTCCAATGTAAAAAGTCGTTGAAGGTTTCGGCCAACGGTACCCAAGCAGTTCGTAGGCTTCGATGAGCGGAACCGCGATGAGCACCGCGGCGAAAACACCCGCAAGGCAAAGCTTTTTCAACGTAAGCCGCCGATGTCACGGATTCTTTGTTTGAATGCGCCGGGCGTCAGGCCGCTTCCGACACCGGCTGGGTCTGCGGCAACCTCGACGCCGAGGGCCGCCGCCGACGCGCCGTCAAGCAGCGCCGCCACGGTAGGGGTAGCGATTTTGCCAACGCTTCGGACGGGCTTGCCCTTGGCCGTGTGTATGCGCGGGTTACCGTCTCGATCATTCAGAATCAGGAACCGGCCCTGATTCCAACCGTACAAGGGATGAACCTGCCGCTTTGCGATCGACTCCACGAAGTAGATGCCCCGCTCTCCGTTCTTGGGAATCTGCATGTCGCTGATCGAGAGCGTCAGTGACCCAATCGTTCCACCCATGAAATAGAGCGATACCGCGGATTCATCGTAGTCTCCCTTGAGAACGTCCGAAACCGCGAACGTAACCCTTGTGAAGATGTTGGTCGATCCGTCGGGCCGAATCGCCTCCTGATTGATTACCGTGCCTTCGAAAATGAATTCACTTGTGGCGACCATTTCCTGGAAGCTGACCTGGATCACGGTGGAGGCCCATAGCCCACAGGTTAGAACGACTGTCGTGGCCAATGCGGAAACCGTTCGCTGAATCATGATGTTCTTTCCTCCCTTGGGTCGGCTGATTCGAAGCCACTTTCTAGTTGCGGGGGAAGCCTTCGATCATCGGGGGGGGACAAGGCGGAAGTTCACTTCAACGATCGCCGCCACTTTGACCGGCTCGCCCGACTTACTGCCGGGTATAAAGCGCCATGTGCGCACAGCCTGAATCGCCGCCCACGACAAACCAAAGGGAAGGCGCCGGATGACCCGGATATTGTGCGCCCGACCATCCGGCCAGACTTCGATGGAAAGCATAACTGTGCCTTCCACACTGCTCTTACTTGCTCCAGGAGTATAGGAGGGCTCCTGTTTCCGCACGAGTCTTGGTGATACGACCCCCTTCCCGACGCGGTGAGGACGGTCCTCTTGAGCCGAATCGTTTTTGACTCTGGTCAGAAGGGCACTAGAGCTTCGGGGGATCTTTTTCCTCCACTCCTTGATCTTTTCGTCCAACTTTTTTGCAGCTTGTTCTCTGCCAGACAAGCGAAGAACGCCAACCACTTCGGTCGCAGCGGTAACGTATTCCGCAGGGCCGAAGTCACGCTGTGCTTCGAGCCCCGCCTGAGCTTGCTCCAAGAGACGAGTTCCGAATTCTCGTGCCGTCCGGTTGCGGTTGTTAAGTTCCATCCGATTGCTGTCGTTACCTGTTATCGGGTAGTTAGCAGCGAGGTAGAACCCGCTCATGCGAGCCAGGGCGCGAATTCGCTGTGGCTGAGTCAGCTCATTGAGAAGCGGAATGATGTCGTGCAGAGTCGCTGCAGCAGAGTCCAGTGGGGACTGCGCCGCGTAAACATCTGCGAGAAAAAGGAGCGCTTCGACGATGTTGAGCGGCTGCGAAGAAGCAGGCGACCGCAGAGTCTTCAAGAGTTGACGGAGGACTTTGCCGGCTTTGTTGAACTCGCCTTGCACCGCATGAAGCTTCGCCAATCGCATACATGCGCTTGCCCGATCTGCAGCATCGGGCAAACTGGCGTCCAAGAGCCCACAGGCTTGGCTGAGCAATTCCTTAGCAGTTTTGTAGTCTCCGTTGTCCTCGGCGATTTCGCCTTGTCGAAGCAAATCATCCCATTTCGAAGACCTGTCACTACTCGAAAGACTGGGGGCAGCATCTCGCGATGGCTGGGTGGGGCGCTGTACTGGCGCCGGCCTCGCCGGGTCGGCGTCAGTTTTTCTTCCCCCTGCTTCAGCCAACCCGAAATTGACACCCCATCTCTTGAACACCGGCTGATGTTCGTGAAACACGAGTAAGAAGATTGTGTCGCGGACCACCTCGCCCGGTTCCATCCCACCGGGCTTCTGCAGCAACTGAAAGCTGCCTGCCCAGAGCACTGGCTTGGAATAACTCCCAGACGGGCCGCTCCAATTGGTGCACGGCGGCCACTCCGATTCAATTTCGAAGCCGGCTTTCAGGTACGAGAGTGCTTTCCCGGTCCCGTTGTAAGCGGAGAAGTCTAGCTGCCAGACGTGCAGTGGCCGGCCGTGGTTCGCCTGCATTTCCTCGTACTCCGTCTCGGAGTGACGTTCTTCCAATACGCGGCAGATGCTGGCCGCGTAGGTCACGACCCGCGCCGTCCCTTGAAGTTGGATTCCTTCCTGATCGTAAAGCGTCTCCGCGTGAGCGACGATTCCGACGACGGTCGCCGCCCAAGCGACCTTCATCATTGCTCTCGCAATACGGTTCATTTGCGGGTGTCCGGAAGAGCCTTTTTTAGGGAGACCTTCTCGACTCTGCTGTGTCTCACAACTCCGAAGTTATGGTACACCCCGAGCACCTATTGATTTGACGGGACTTACGCGATGCCGTATGTTTGTCTTCAAGTCGCGGTATCGTAGAATGCATCGTGACAACCGCGTCCACGACAACCCGGTTGATCATCGGCGCCACCCGAGTGTCCACCCGGCAAACACCTTGTACCGATTTCTCGACGAACTACGTCTCTACATCGATAGCCGACGGACTCACCGAGCCTTGACTCTCCTACGCCAGCTCCCCACGGCTCTGGCCGTTGTGCTGTTGCTTGCAGCGACGATTCCGATGCACGCGCAGCGGTTCCCGGGGCCTCTGCCGGTTCCCGACCCCAGCGGCGGACGTGTCCCGACAACGCGCGCTCCCACCCCGTATCCGCCGTTCCCCGGCAGCGGCCGCACCACGACAAAGACGGTTCCCGCGCCCGACCTGCCGCCCTACAGCGGTCCCCAGATCCACTACGGAACCGTGGACGAGATCGCAGCAAAGCGGCTCGTCATCGTCACGGATGACAAACGCTTCATCACGTTCGACCTCTTCAAGGAAACCGAGGTCTGGCGCAAAGATGAACAGGTCAAGCTGTCGGATCTTCAAGAGGGCGACACGGTCCGCGTAGAAGCGGACCGCTCCCCCAAAGGCTTCCTGAGCGCGACACGCATTTTCATCGACGACCCGCCCCAGGCCCAAGGCGAAGAAGCGCCTCAACCGACCGACGAGGCCGAGGCGGCCCCGACGCAACCCGAAGATCGCCCTACGATTCGAACCGGCGCCGACACCTGGGACTATTCCGATCCGCCGCCCAAGGCACACATTCCGGTCGACAGCGACGACCCCGGTCCGCCCGTTCTCCGCCGCAAGACCAAGAAGGAGGCAGCTCGCATCCGGAGAGAGCGAGCGGCCAAAGCGGCTTCGCCGCCGAAGTCCCCTCCCGCGCCCGGCGAAGGCGTCGAAACTTTCGACGTGAACACCGATCCCCCGCCGCCCGATCCACTTATCGAGAGGGCACGCGCCAAAGCGGCAGCCTTTACGGCCAATCTTCCGAACTTCATCTGCCGCCAACTCGTCTCGCGGTTCGAGAGTCAGTCCAAACCCGCGGACTGGGTGGCGCTCGACATCTTGGAGGCCGAGGTCGCCATCGAGGAGGGTATGGAGTCGTACCAGTCGATCAAGGTCAACGGCAAGCTTCTCAAGAAGCAGGAAATGAGCGCGGTCGAGGGCGGCTCGTGGTCCACGGGAGAGTTCGGAACCGTCCTGAGCAACATCTTCGAGCCTTGGTCCCTGACCAGTTTCAAGTTCCGAAAGACCGACACCTCCACGAGGCCGAAGAGCAAGGTCTACTGGTTTCACGTCGAGCAATCGCGCTCGAATTGGGAGGCCCGCATCGCCTCGGTGTCGTATCTGCCCGAGTACCGGGGCGCCATCTGGATCGACGAGGAAACCGCGCGCGTTCTCCGCATCGAGATGGAGGCGGTGAACTTGCCCCTAAGCTTCCCCGCCGACACGCTGGAGCTCAACATCGACTACGGCCTGGTCCGCATCGGCGGACAAGAGTACCTTCTCCCCGTCCACTCGGAAAATCTTTCTTGCATGCGAGGCGACTTGCGCTGCAACTGGAACAAGATCGACTTCCGCAACTACCGCAAGTTCTCAGCCGAGTCCACCATCTTCCAAACCGATTCCGACATCGACTTCGACAACAAAGAAGCCCCCGACCCCCAGCCGGAACCCGAAAAACAGTAACGGAGCCGCCGATCTCAACCGGCGGAAGATGAGTTCTACTTGCTGCCGACGGCCTTCCGCGACGCCGCCCGCGGTTTCGCGCACCGGTTGGCCGACCTGTCGGGCAATGGGAGAAGTTCCCCTGGTGAGCAAAGCAGAACGTTGCCCTTCGGCTCGACGTACTGAAGCCCTTCAGTCTTGGCTTTGCCGCCCCGGCCTGCTTAGCATGATGACAGCGAGGCGGGAATCATGGAGATCGACTTCCCGTCGGCGCGGCGTTCGCCTCTGGCGGCTGCCGCCCCCCGCGCGCCGCGGGCATCCTGGCCCTCGCGAAGAAAAATGCGGAGAAAAAATCGAAGAGATGATATCACGCCCATTCGTCTCCGACCAAGGCTGCGCCGGCAACCCCGGCCGGCACGCACTCGGCGCGCACTCCCGGCGAGACCGTCAAGGCCCTCCCCGGCCGGGCCGGCTGCGGTCTGCCCGGCGCCCCCAAGCTGCCCCAGCCTGCATTTCTCACCATGTGGGGAGGCGAAGTGCGTGAGCGGGCCGGCAGGACGAGGCGCGAGCCGCTTGGCGCGCGCAGGTGTGCTTGACCCTACATCGAGCACGCCGAGCCAGCGCAACGAAGTCATAGCGGTCTTATCGCGTGCTTCCCCCCTCAGGTGGGGAGAGATGCAGGCTAGGCGCCTGCGCCCGAGGCGCGTTTGTCCTGCCGAAAAGAGCCACACAGGATGCGCGGGCGCTGCGGGCGGACGACCTCCGGCCCAGGCGCGGGGAGGAGGCGTCTTGGTCGCAAACCCTGTGTCGGAATGGCCGTTCGGTTCGCCATTGGTGCGAAAGGCTCGCACAACCAACAACAGCCGCCCAGTCACTGCTTGCCTGCCCGGAATTGCCCGGAATTTCTCGGCATTCTCTTTCCCCTGAGCAAGGGTTCAAGCGCCGTTAGCTGGGAAATCCCGGGATTGTGCGCAGAATCCCGTGTTTGCGATCGGCCGCACGAAGTGCACACCGTTCGCCGCCGCTCCCGTCGCCCTCCGGGCTGCTTGGGCTGCGGCGAACGCAAAATGAACCCATGCTGAGAAAGGGGAACGTTCTATTTTGCGTTGACAACCGGTTGGCCGAACTCGATTGCACGGTACGGCCTTTGGTAGCATGGCGCCAGGAGTAGGTAGACATGGCCGAACGCGACAGAAAAGCCCTTTTCATCGTGGGCGCGCGTGATCGGTACCATCGACGATTGGTTGATTGGGCCCGGCGAGCAAGCCCGCTGATCCGGATCTCTCAGTCGGACTCGATCGACGAAGCATTCGAAGCACTGCGGGCCGCGGACCACCCGGAAGAGACTTCCGTCATCATCTACGTCCGCTGGTTCCCGGCACGTTCCAACGATCATCATCCGCCGTATGTTGCTGTGGAAGAACGGCTGGAACCTTTCAGCAGGAAGTTGATCATTTGGGAAACGCCGTACAGCGAATCACCTTGCGACTACTTCAAGGTTCCACGGGAAACCCGGCATACTTTCCTGTTGCCGGGGTGTGGTCCACGAAGGCCGATCTTCTACTACAGAGGCGCTGTCAGCGCCTACGTGTATCTCCTGATGGGAGTGTTCTTGTCGGACAAGGGTTCGGACCGTCTGGAGCGGCTCAGATCCAGGCCGGAGGACTGGCAAAGCTGGGTGCCGGAAGTGATTCCGCTCAACCCCAGGCCCAATCTACATGCTTTTAACTACTGGTTATTGAACCTTTTCGACGGTTTCAAGCGGCTTGTAAGAATCCCGGGAACCCTCGTGGGCGCTTGAGCCGGCAAGCCCAGCTTGCTTGTCATCCGTCCGGGGCCGCCGATGTCGTCGTCGAGGATCGGGACTTGCGCTATTCGCTCCAGGTTCTGCCGCGCTCTCTCGTTCGCCGCCGATGGGGCCGCAGTGGTGGCGATGAGACCGGCGGGCCGCCGCCGGTCCCTATTTCGTATTGGGACGCCATGGCGCGTGGGGAGCCGGGGAAGGGAAATCGAACACGAACGCCACAACCCTCGACACCCGAGGAGCGCCGCCTTGGCTTGACAGAGGCCCCACAAGGGACTCAAAGTAAAAGCATTACCGTCCCATGCTGGCGTAGCTCAGTCGGTTAGAGCGCCTGATTGTGGATCAGGAGGTCGGAGGTTCGAATCCCCCCGCCAGTACCACTTCACGGTGTGTGTTTTCAGCACCCGTCTACGATCCGGCCAGTCCCAGCACACGGGCCAGTTGCATCAGCGACAGCCCCGAGATCACCACTACGACGATGGCGCCCAGGGTATTGGCAAGACGTGAGTTGCGGTAGGATCCCATGATCTTGCTCCTGTTGACGACAATGAGCAGCAGGATCAGCGTCAGCGGCAGCACGATGCCGTTTCCCGCCTGCGCCAGCAGGATGACCTTGTAGGGCGCGCCGCCGAGAGTGACCGCACAAACCACTCCGGTCACGAGCACGAAGCCCCAGAGCATCCGGAACCGGCCGCTCCGCAGGTCCGGCGGCCACCCGAGTGCGCCGCTGACCGCGTACGCGGCGGCGAGCGGTGCGGTGATGGCCGAGGTCAGCCCGGCCGCGAAGAGCCCGAGGCCGAAGAAGACGGGTGCGGCGCGCCCGAGGATCGGGGTTAGCTGCTCGGCGACGGCGGCGGCGTTGGCCGCGTCCGCGCCCTGGCCGAGGAGCGGGGAGGCGGCGACGATGACCGACGCCGTGATGAGGCCGCCGAGAGCCACTGCGAACACCGTGTCCCAGCGGCTTTCCCGAAGGTTCTCGTCGTTACGGCCGGCGTCGGGCCAGCGTTCCAGCACGGTGCTGGCGTGCAGGAACAGGTTGTAGGAAACGAAGGTCGTGCCGATGAGCGCCAAGACGGTCAGCAGAGACCCGGGCGGAAGGCGGGGGATCAGGAGTCCCGAGATCAGGTCGCCGAGATCCGGGGCGGTGAGCACCGCGACTGCGCAGAACACGAGGCTCATGAGCACGACCAGCCCGACCATCGTATTCTGGATCGTCCGATAGGTCCCGGTCATCAACAGTCCTGCGGCCAGCATGCCGATGCCGAGCGCCAGCAGCGCCGTCGGCTGCCCCGACAGCAGGTTCAGGCCCAGCGCCGCCCCGATCAGGTTGCCGGTCTGGAACGCGGCGTTGCCCAACAGGATCGTCCCCGCAATCAGGCCGAGCGCGCCCACCCGGACCCAGCGACTGGCCAGGCTGTCGCGGATGGCTTCCGCGAGACCCCGCCGGCCGGCGAGGCCCACGCGGGCCGCCATGTCCTGGAGGATGCCGGTGGCGGCCACCGAGAACAGAACGGCCCACAGCAGCGCCACGCCGTAGCCCGCGCCGGCGCGGCTGGCGGTGACGAGGGTCCCGGGACCGATGAACGCCGCCGTGACCAACAGGCCGGGTCCGAATCGAAACCGCTTCATTTCTGTATCCTCCACATGGGCGCCGGCATCCGTGGCTATGGGCACTCCACTTCCGGCTCGATTCCGAGCGCAGCGCTCCGACGCGTGATGTACTCATCGTCCGCGAGCCAGGGAGTGAAGCCGGACCACTCGTTTCTCCGGATCGATCGGACCTTTAGAAGTTTCCGTTCCCCTACATCGATCGCATTCGGGTTCATGATCGGATCTCGCTGCCCATAGTGTTTAAGGGGGCCGCCTGCTTCATTGCCTTGTCAGCCAGTCTGCATCGCATGTGCAAGGCAGCGACGGCATTGTAAACCATCGTGATATAGGGCAGTTGCCAAGCCGGCAACGAAGAGCGGCGGCCATGGCCGTAGCACAAGTCAGAGACTTTAGGGTATAGTCGGCGGCTTGTCTCCATATGGACAATGGCACTCGTGAGAGGCGGAGCGTCGTGCCGAGGGCACAGGCATGTGCCGGCGGAGGGCTCCATTCTAGCGTCGGAGCGCGACGTCCCAGGGACGGCGAAGCTGCCGCTGTCATCTTCAGGAGCATGCACGGAGCCGAAGGGGGGTCGGACATGGCGACCGACAAGGCGCTGAGTGAGCGCATACGTCCGATTCTCTCGAGGCGGAGGGGGGTCTCCGAGAGGAAGATGTTCGGCGGCATCTGCTTCATGATCAACGGCAACATGTGTGTCGGGACGTGGAAGGGATCGCTCATCGTGCGCCTCGACAAGAACAAACACGACGAGATGCTGGCTGAACCGCACACGAAGCCGGCTGACATGAACGGTCGGGTCATGAAGGGATGGGCACTTGTGGAGCCCGCGGGCATCGAATCCGAGAATGATCTGAGAGCGTGGGTAGACAGGGCAGCGAAGTTTGCCGGATCCCTTCCGGCCAAGTGACACCCCCTCTCCGGACTAGTTCAACTTTCTCAGCCCTCGGCACGTTGCTGCTGATTCGGAGCTCTTTCAGAAAAGCCGCTCGAATTGCCGCGCCGACTGGCGGGGTTTGGGGCGGGGGATCCAATAGGTGTCTTGTTGCGGTCCGCGGCGTCGCAGGGGGTTGCGGCCGAAGAGTTTCATGATGAGGCCGTACGGCGTGATGAGAAAGAAGAACGTGATACCGAGGATGATGCGGGAGTTGACATAGCCCAGCATGTCGGCGATGCGCATCCAATTGCGGTGGAAGACGAGAGCGCCAGTGGTCCAGGCAAAGCTGATGATCAGCAGAGCAACGCCGATGCCGCCGGTCGTGAGGTAGACGGGCGGTCGATCATTCCAGAGATTCCAGGCGGCGATGCCCAGCAAGACCACGCCCACGGCCAGCGCCGACTTGCGGGCTTGTTTCGCCTCTTGCCGGGTGTACGAGCTAGCCTGCATTTCTCACCACTTGACGGTCGGAGCACGCGATACGACCGCCATGACTTCGTTGCGCTTGCTTGTCGTGCTCGATGTACTGTCGAGTACACCTCTGCGCGCCAAGCGGCTCGCGCCTCGTCCTGACAGCCCTCTCACGCACTTCACCTCCCCACGTGGGGAGACATGCAGGCTAGTCAAGCTGAAAGACCTCCCGCCAGTTTTCTTGCTCCACGAACTCGCCCTGCTCGCTTTTCTCGAGGACAAGATTGCCGATGACCAATATGTCCATTTCGGTCCGCATGAAGCACCTGAAGGCGTCCTCCGGCGTGCAGACAATCGGCTCGCCCCGGACGTTGAACGATGTGTTGACGACGACCGGGCAACCCGTCAAGCGGCCGAACTCTGCGATCAGGTCGTAATAGATGCCGTTCTCGTCCGGGCGCACGGTTTGGATGCGCGCCGAGTAATCGACGTGCGTGACGGCTGGAATGTCCGACCGCGGGACGTTGAGCTTGTCGATGCCGAAGAGGCGCTCTTCGTCGGCCGTCATGCGGCGGCGGATGGATTGCCGGACCGGCGCCACCAGCAGCATGTAGGGTGAGTCGCAGTCCATCTCGAAATAGTCGGAGACGGCCTCACGGATCACTGACGGAGCGAATGGCCGAAAGCTTTCGCGGAACTTGATTTTCAAGTTCAGCATCGATTGCATTTTTTGCGAGCGCGGGTCAGCGAGGATGCTGCGGGCGCCCAAGGCGCGCGGACCGAACTCCATGCGGCCTTGGAACCAGCCGACCACTTTCTCTTCGGCGAGTTGCCGGGCCGTCCACGCGATGAGCTCGCTTCGGTCCATGCGGCGGTAACGGGCGCCTTGGGACTCAAGCATGGCGGAGACCTCGGCGGCGCGGAAGGACGGTCCAAGGCAGGCTGCCTTCATGCCGTCGATGCGGCCGCGGCAGACTTCGGAGACCGTGCGGGGCTTGCCGAGGTATTGATACCAGGCCGAAAGAGCGGCTCCGAGGGCTCCGCCGGCGTCACCGGCGGCGGGCTGAATCCAGATGTTCTCGAAGGGGCCTTCGCGCAGCAGGCGTCCGTTGCCAACGCAGTTCAGCGCCACACCGCCGGCCAGTACGAGATTCTTCTCGCGCGTCTCTTTGTAGACGTGGTTCGCCATGCGTAGCATCGCCATCTCGGTGACTTGCTGTATCGAATGCGCGAGGTCCATTTCACGTTGGGTGATTTCCGATTCGGGCTTGCGCGGCGGGCCTCCGAAGAGCCGGTCGAAGGCGCTGTTGGTCATCGTCAGGCCCTGGCAATAGTTGAAGAGCTTCAAGTTGAGGCGAATCGAGCCGTCGGGGCGTAGGTCGATCACCTCGTCGAGGATCTTCTGCGTGTATGTCGGTTCGCCGTAGGGGGCCAGGGCCATGACCTTGTACTCACCGGAATTGACCTTGAAGCCGAGGTAGTAAGTGAAGGCCGAGTAAAGCAGCCCGAGCGAGTGCGGGAAGTGCGTTTCCGCAAGCAGGTCGATGCGGTTGCCGGTGCCGACGCCGAAACTGCCGGTGGCCCATTCGCCGACGCCGTCGATGGTGAGGATGGCGGCGCTTTCGAACGGAGAAGGGAAGAAGGCGCTGGCGGCGTGCGACTCGTGATGTTCGGTGAAGAGAACTGTGCCCGCGAAGCCCGTTTCCCGGGCGATCTGCTCGCGCATCCAGAGCTTCTCTGTCAGCCAGAGGGGCATGGCCTGCAGGAACGAACGGAAGCCGGAGGGGGCGTAGTCGAGATAGGTTTCGAGCAGGCGTTCAAACTTCTGGAAGGGCTTGTCGTAGAAGACGACGTGGGCCAGGTCGGAAGCGGCGATGCCGGCTTCATGCAGACAGTATTCGACAGCGTGGCTCGGGAAGCGGTGATCGTGTTTCTTGCGGCTGAAACGCTCTTCCTGAGCAGCCGCTATGATCTCGCCGTCGCGCACCAGGCAAGCGGCCGAGTCGTGGTAGTAAGCCGAGAGCCCGAGGATGAATGTGCCGTCGCGCACGTTGCCGCGGCCCGCGCCGTCCAGAGCGCAGCCGGTTCCTTCTTCCACAACCACTGTAACTTACCGTTGAGCGGCGGACGTCATTACTGCTTCTGCTTCGAGGTGGACATCAATTCCTGCAAAAAGCGGGATCAACAGTTAACGGGCGGCCAAGCGCGCGGGGGCTTGTTAGAGCACCAGAACTTCGTTGTTCGTTCGGCGGTCCTAGCCTACATTTCTCACCACCTGACGGCCGAAGCACGCGATAAGACCGCCATGACTTCGTTGCGCTTGCTTGGCGTGCTCGATGTACGTCAAGTACACCTGTGCGCGCCAAGCGGCTCGCGCCTCGTCCTGACGGCCCTCTCACGCACTTCGTCTCGCCGCGTGGTGAGAAATGCAGGCTAGCAGCCCGTGGCGAAAGTCACGTAGGCGGCGTTACGCGCCCCGGGGCCGATTGCGTAACGCGTGGCCACTGCAGGAACGCAGCGACGCGCTCTCCGCGCAGCCGAGCGGAAGTGGCGCGTAACCCTTCGGGCGACAGACGTTTGCGGCCGTCGGCTTTGTCGTTCGTCGGAGGAGATCACCCGGATCGCCATCCTCCTCACTCCGCACCGAGCGACCGCAGAAGCCCGCCGCGCCTTCCACGGGACTTTTCCCACGGACTGCTAGCCGAGATCATGCAGTCTTGGCGAAGCCCTATGGTAGGCTTTGTTGGGCTGGAGCGAGAAGGTCAGTGACTTTACAAGGCCGGCACCGTGGTTGGAGCGTCGCGGCAGCACTCCTGCTATTTGCCGGTACGCCCCTGTTGTTGGCGCTGCAGCGCCACACACGAGGACTGCGTCTGGAAGATCCGATCATCGCCTACGCGCCGCCGCCGGATACGGACGGTGCGGAGTTCTACTTCGTGCGGCTCGTCTACGACGGCCTCTGGGGAGGCTGGGGTTGGCGGGGCGGCTGGGCCACGGACTATCCCGAGGCCGAGTATCACTTCATGCAGGGCGTGCAGCGTTTGACGAACATCGACGCGGCTGCCGAAGGGAAGCTTGTCCGCCCATTGGATGACGAACTCTTCGAACATCCCTGGTTGTACGCGGTGGAAGTCGGAGGCTGGCATCTGACGCAGGACACAGCCGACCGCATTCGGGAGTACTTGTTACGGGGCGGTTTCCTGATGGTTGACGACTTTCACGGCACCTACGAATGGGCAAGCTTCCTCGAAAGCATGCAACGGGTGTTTCCGGATCGGCCGATTCTGGAGATCGAGTCGGATGAGGCAATCCTGCACGTTCTCTATGATCTGGACCAACGAATTCAGATCCCCGGGCGTCGTTTCATATATAGCGGCGTCACCTACGAGGAAGACGGCTTCGTGCCCCATTGGCGCGGCATCTATGATGATGAGGGCCGCTTGATGGTGGCGATCAACTTCAATATGGACCTTGGTGACGCCTGGGAGCATGCCGATTGGCCCGAGTACCCCGAGCCGATGACAGCTCTCGCGTACCGTTTCGGCATCAACTATATCGTCTATGCGATGACGCATTGAGTTTTTTCGATCTCTTGACGTACCACAGTGTTTGAGTTCCTTTTCAAATATCCGCAGACGGTCTTTCGCAAAGGCGAATTTGTCTTTGCGAACGGCTGGCCGGGCTGGCTGCTCGTACTGGTCATTCTGGCGGCCGGCGGCGGCTTGGCCTGGCACCTGCGGAAGAACTCGGGGCGGCTGGCAGGACGTCCATTACAAGCAGTGGGCGTGCTGCAGTTCTTGACCGCGGCTCTGGCGCTGCTGATGTTGTGGCAGCCTGCTGTAAGCATCCAATCGTTGCGTTCGCAACAGAACGTCGTTTCGTTGCTCGTCGACACGTCGCGCAGCATGGCGATCGAAGAGGATGGGCTGGCTAGGCTGGAGCACGTTCGGGCGGCTTTGGACGGCGGGTTCCTGGAACAATTGGAAGAGAAGTTCCGGGTTCGCCTGTACGCGTTTTCAAGCGGGCTCGAGCGCGTGCCATCGTTGGAAACGATTGTTCCGCACGGCGGGAGTACGCGGATCGGCGAGACAGTCGCGGGCTTGCTGGGTGAATCGACGGTGTTGCCTCTCGGAGCCGTTGTCGTGGTGAGCGACGGCTCGGACAATACGGGCGCGTTCAACCGCGAATTGATTGCCGAGATCCGGCAGAGGAAGGTGCCGGTGCATACGGTCGGCATTGGACGGACCGACATGCCCGAGGACATCGAGTTGAGTGATGTGCGAGTGGCGAACCGAACTCTGCCACATTCGCAGGTCAGCGCACACATGACGATTCGTCACCACGGAAGCCGGCAGACGGATGCCCGGTTGACGGTAAGAGACGATGTGAGCATGTTGGCGTCGAAGACGGTCACTCTGCGGCGCGGCGAGACGGTGCAGACCGAGGCGATCGATTTCAACGCTGGGGAGGCGGGTGTTCAAAATCTTCGGTTCTCGCTCGACCCGATCGAGGATGAAACGATTCTCGGCAACAACGCACAGATGCGGGTTGTGGACGTGCCCCGCGGTGAGCGCAGCATCCTGTACGTGGAAGGGGAGCCACGCTGGGAATACAAGTTTATCCGGCGGGCGATCGGAAAGGACAAGAATATCCGGCTGGTTACGATGCTTCGGACGACGCCGAACAAGTTCTATCGTCAGGGCGTAAGAGACCGCACGGAACTGGTGAATGGTTTTCCAGTGACAGCAGAGGAACTGTTCGGCTACGACGCGTTGATCATCGGGAGTATCGAAGCAGCGTTCTTCAAACCCAAGCAGCAGGATCTGATCCGTGAGTTTGTCAGCCGGCGCGGCGGCACGCTGCTACTGCTGGGAGGACGACGTGGGCTGGGTGACGGCGGCTGGGGGGTGTCGAAGGTAGCGGAGGCATTGCCGGCACAGCTTCCTGAAAGTTCGAAGGAGACGTTTTCGCGTAGCAGGGCCGCCGTGGAGCTGACCCAACTGGGGCTTGATTCGGTGGTCTGCCGGTTGGACGAAGACCCGGCGGCGAACCGCAAGGCTTGGAGCGGGTTGCCGGATCTGGCGGATTTTCAACGCATCGGCGCACTCAAACCGGCGGCGATTCGGCTGGTCAATGGCAGAGTGGGTAACGATACGTTCCCATTGCTCGTCCAGCAGTATTACGGGCGTGGGAGGGCGGTGATTCTGGCGACGGGCGGCACTTGGCGCTGGAAGATGCAACTGCCGCACGACGATACGCGGCATCACACGTTCTGGCAGCAGTTGCTGAGAAGCTTGACGGTGCATTCGCCGAATCAGTTGGCGCTTTCGAGTGACCGCAGCCTGTACGTGGATGAAAGGCGCGTGAAGCTGCGGGCGGAGGTGCGGAACGCCGAATTCGTGCCGGCCGGGAATGCGACGGTAACGGCGACGATCTCCTCGGAACGGGGTGATTTGACTACGGTCGAGATGCATCCGTCTGCGGATGAAATCGGAGTGTTCGAGGCGGACCTGACGGCGGATCGGACGGGCACGTACCGCGCGGAAGTACAAGCTTATGTGAGCGATGACTTGTTGGGTTCCGATGTCGTTCATTTTCGACGGGAAGACGGGTTGGCGGAAGATTTTCATCCGGAGCAGAATCGAGAGCTGCTCGAGACGCTGGCTGAGCAGACGGGCGGGCGGTATTGGACGCTCGACGACGTCGACGCTCTGCCGAAGGAGATCCGTTTTTCTGAATCGGGCATCACAGCGCGAGAGACGTTGGACCTGTGGGATATGCCGATCTTCTTTTTACTCTTGTTGGGGTTGCGCGGTGGCGAGTGGTTGTGCCGGCGGCAATGGGGTGTGGTATGAAGTTCCGGGCGGCGCTTTGGATGCTGTGGTTCGTTTTACCCGCGGTGGCCCCGGCGAAGTCGCACTTTGTGATTGTCGGAGGTCTGGGCGGAGAGCCGCGTTACACAAAGCAGTGGGCGGATTATGTCGACAGCCTCGAGGAGACCTGCGAAAAGACCGCCGGGGATGACTCGCTGGTTCATGTTTTGAAGGGCCCGGCGGCCACGAAGGAAGCGATCGAGAGTGTTATCGCGGAACTGGGCCGGGAAGCCGAGGCGAATGATATCGTAGCGGTTTTTCTGATCGGTCACGGCAGCTTTGACGGCCAAGACTACAAGTTCAATATTCCCGGACGTGACGTTACGGCCGGACAGCTCAAAAAAATGCTGGACGGGCTGCCGGCGAAGGATCAGTTGATCGCGATCGCGACGAGCTCGAGCGGCGCTTCCCTGGAGCCATTGAAGGCCGAGCGGAGGATCGTGATCACGGCGACCAAGAGCGGCATGGAAAGAACCGTCACTATGTTCGCGGAACACTGGGTCGAGGCGTTGCGGAACCCCGAGGCGGACACGAATAAAGACGAGGTGATCACAGCACTCGAGGCCTTCACCTATACGGACACGAAGGTGCAGGATGCGTACAAAGCCGAGATGAAGCTGGCGACCGAGCATGCACGGATCGAGGGCGACTTGGCGGGGAACTTCACGTTGGCTCTTCTCGGGAAGGCGCTCGCCGAGTTGTCGGATCCGAAGTTGCGTCCGCTGCTCGACAAACGTGATGACATCGAGCGGCGCATCGCGGCACTCAAGGGCCGCAAGGATGAGATGGCAGAGGCGGAGTACACGGCTGAGTTGCAAAAGCTGTTGATTGAGTTGGCGCGGACCCAGAACGCGATCGACGAGGCTGCCGGGGGGCAAGAGCAGTGAGAGTCGTTTCGGTCATGTTGTCGGCGCTGTTGGCGGTCGGCTTGCTTGCGGCCGAGGAGGCTATGGTCACCGAGGGCCGCGATGCGGCGCTGAAGCCCTGCGACCAGGCGATGGACCGAGGCCACCGGGGCGAGGCGAACGGCTGCTATAGCCGGCTGCTCAACAGCCCGGCGAGTTTTTTGGTTCGGGCGGAAGCGGCGTGGGCCTTGCGGGATATGCATCGTGCGAACGATCTGTTCCGAGAAGCGGTAAACCTGCGTCCGAAGGATCCCTACATCCGGGTGCGGTGGGGATATCTCTATCTCGACACGCATTCGGCGGCAGAGGCGGTCAACCTGTTCAACGAGGCATTGTCTATCGACAAAGACCACGCGCCCGCGAAGGTTGGGGCAGCGACCGTGCTCGCGAATCGCTTCGAAGGAAAGGCGCATGACCTTGTCGAGGAAGCGCTAGAGGCCGATCCCAAGCTGATCGAAGGGTATGTGCTACTGGCGGGCATGTCCATCGAGGAAGAGGATTACGAGAATGCCGAGGAGCACATCGCGAAGGGCCTGGAGGTTGCCGAGGAACTGGGGGACTCACCGCTCGAGTTTTATACCCTGCGGGCGTCGCTCGACCTGCTGCAGGGCAAGAAGGATAGCGAATGGACGCGTAAGGCGTTGGAGCACAATCCGATATACGGCAAGATCTACGCCGATCAGGCGCATTTCTATGTGATTTCGCGGCGCTATCGCGAGGCGACGGAGTTGCTTCGGAATGCGATCGAGGTGGACCCCGAACTGTGGTCGGCGCACGCGGATCTGGGAGTGAACCTGATGCGCCTAGGAGCCGAGAAAGAAGGCCGCAAGCATTTCGAAATGGCCTATCACGGAGACGCCTTCAATCCCAAGACGACAAACTGGCTGCGACTGCTGGACAGTATGAAGAACTTCGAAACGAGCTCGAACAAGGATGATGTGTTGCTCAAGACACCCGAGGAGCTCGAAGCTTCGGTCGACAACCCGGAGATCATTCTGCAACTACACAGCAAGGAAGCCGAGGTGTTGCGGCCGTACGTGATGGAGTTGGCTGAGGAAAGCGTCGAGGTCTTCGCAAACAAGTACGAGTTCCAGCCGAAGCAGCCGATTCGCATCGAGCTGTATCCGGACCACGACGACTTCGCCGTACGAACGATGGGCATGCCCGGCCTGGGATTGCTTGGCGTGACGTTCGGTTACGTCGTGGCGATGGACAGTCCTTCGGGACGGACTCCGGGTAGTTTTCATTGGGGGACTACGCTCTGGCACGAGTTGGCGCACGTGTTCACCCTGGAGGCGACGGAGCATCTCGTGCCGCGCTGGTATAGCGAAGGCATTTCAATGTATGAGGAGTGGCAGGCGCGTCCGGGCTGGGGTGAGCGGATCTCGACCGATTTCCTCGCTGCGATGAAGCAAGACAAGCTGCTGCCGATCGCGGAACTGGACAAGGGCTTCGTAAGACCGCGATATCAGAGCCAGGTAGCGGTGTCGTATTTTCAAGCAGGGCTCGTCTGTCAACTGATTGCCGATCAATGGGGATTCCCGAAGCTGGTTGAGTTGCTGAAGGGATTCTCAGAACAGATAACGACGTCGGAGAATATCGATGCCGTGCTGGGAGTCTCAACGGAGGAATTCGACAAGCGGTTCGAGGACTATCTGCAAGAAGAGTTCGGTGCGTTGCTTCAGAGGCTGCCGGACTTCCGCAAGGCGATGAAGAAGGCGTTGGGCGCGGCGAAGGCGAAGAATTGGGACGACGTTCTCGAGCCGGCGGCCGATGCATTAGATATTTTCCCGGACTTCGTGCAGGCCGCGAATCCTTATGTGGTTCTGGCCACCGCTCACGACGAATTGGGCGACAAGGTGGCTGCTGCGAAATACCTGAAGGAGTATCAGGCTCGGGGCGGGAAGAATCCCCATTACATCAAGAAGCTGGCGAAGTGGCTGGACGATTTGGGCAGACGGGCGGAGGCGATCGAGGCGCTGGAGGGGCTGATCTACATCACGCCCGGCGATCTGGAGATGCACATGCAACTCGGCGAGTGGCTCCTCGAGGAAGAACGCCACGCCGAGGCGGTTCGGGAGTTTCGCATGTATCTGGTGTCAAAACCGCTTGACCTCGCCGGCGCTCACTTCAACCTGGCCCGTGCATATCATATGATGGGGAACGCTGAAAACACTCGGAGACATTTGTTATCTGCACTGGAAGCGGCCCCGAGCTACCGACCCGCGCAGAAGCTTCTGCTGGAAATCGTCGATTAACGATCCGATCTTTTCTTAATGATGACTGTTCCTTACGCTTCCATCGTCGATACGACGGACACACGGCATCTTGTCACGGTTTTTCGTGACGCACAAGAACGAATCCGCGAACAGGTCCGACGTGTCATCGTCGGCCAAGAAGATGTCGTCGAGCACTTGTTGCTGACCCTGCTTGTGGGTGGGCATTGTTTGATTACAGGCATGCCCGGCACGGCGAAGACGCTACTCGTACGGACTCTCGCCACGGCCCTGGGATTGACGTTCAAGAGAATTCAATTCACTCCGGACTTGATGCCCTCCGACGTGACCGGCACCGACATCATCGATGAGGATGTGACCACCGGACATCGCAAGTGGACGTTCGTCGAGGGGCCGATTTTTACGAACGTGATGCTGGCGGATGAAATCAACCGCACCCCCCCGAAGACGCAGGCTGCGCTGCTCGAGGCGATGCAGGAACTGAGCGTGACAGTGCGTGGGACGACCTATAAACTGTCACCTCCGTTCTTCGTTCTCGCTACGCAGAACCCGATAGAGCTGGAGGGAACCTACACCCTGCCGGAAGCGCAGCTTGACCGTTTCCTGTTCAACGTCGTGCTCGACTATCTGACGACGGAGCAGGAAATGGACGTCGTCAATCGCAATACGACGGCCGGGCTGCCTGAAGTGGAGGCCTGCACGACAGTGGAGGAAATCCTGGAGTTCCAGAAGCTGGTGCGGCAGGTGCCTGTTTCAGAAGACACGATTCGCTATGCGGTGAACTTCATTCGTGCGACGCGGCCCAAAGACCCCGAATCTACTGAGATGATACGGAAGTACGTGAACTATGGGGCAAGCGTGCGGTCCACGCAGTTTCTCGTGATGGCGGCCAAGGCACGCGCTCTGATACAAGGGCGCTATCACGTGACTATCGAGGATTTGCATGCGCTGGCGCTGCCCGTTCTGCGCCACCGCATTCTCTCGAACTTCCATGCCGAATCGGACGGCGTTACTACCGACGATATCCTGAAGAACCTCATCGCAGAGAAGCCTCCAACGCGCACTTGAGTTCTAGATGGCGGTTCAGGCGCTTCTCGATCCGAAGGTTCTCGCGCGCCTCTCGAGCATCGAACTGGTCGCGCGGACGGTCGTGGATGGTTTCTTGACCGGCCTGCACCGTGCTCCCATTTTCGGATTCAGTCTCGAGTTCGCCGAATACCGCCCCTATACACCGGGTGACGATCCGCGATTCATCGATTGGAATGTTTTCTCGCGCACGGAGCGTACCTATCTGAAGCGTTACTTGGGCGAGACGAACACGCATCTGATGTTGCTGCTCGACGCGAGTGCGTCGATGGGGTTCGCGTCGGATGGCGTCACCAAGATGGAGTACGCGCGGTTTCTCGCGGCCTCACTTTCGTATCTCTCCATTCGGCAGCACGACGCGGCGGGCCTGATTGTATTCGATGAGAAGATACGGGATTATCGGCCGCCGTCGGCGCGCCCGGGACACCTGTTGAGTTTGCTGCACATGTTGGAACGGGCAGAGCCCGCCACCGGTACGAATCTCGATTTGCCGTTTGATCACTTCCGGCAATACACGAGTCTGCGCGGTCTCGTCGCGGTGATATCGGATTTTTATATGGATCCGGACTCAGTTGTAAAGGCGGTTCGTCCGCTGGCCTATCAGGGACAGGACATGGTGTTCTTCCATGTGCTGGATCCGGCGGAGTTGAAACCGAAGTTCGATCGCTCGATTCTGTTGGAGGACATGGAGACAGGCGATCAAATGGAAATCTCACCGGACTTCGCTCGGCGCGAGTACATCGAGCGGATGGAAAGTCACATCAAGAAACTGAGGTCCCAGACGAGAGGGATTGGGGCTGACTATGTACTGCTGGACACGTCGAAACCGCTCGATTTGGCCTTGAGAGAGTATCTTCTGGTACGTCAGCGCCGGCGTTGAGTCCGGAGTGAGTGAACACACACAGGGTATGCGGCATCTTTGACTAGAGGGACGAACGGATGTCATTACTAGCGCCATGGTTCTTGTTGGGGGGTCTCGCGATCGGCCTCCCGCTATGGCTGCACTTGCTGGAGCGCGAAAACCCGATCCGCCTGCCCTTCAGCTCGCTGATGTTTTTTGAGCGTCGCCGGCAAAGCTCGATGAAAGAGCGACGGTTTCGCTATCGCGCTCTGATGGCGCTGCGGATCGCCCTGTTTCTGTTGCTTGCCCTGGCGTTCGCCAAGCCTGTCTGGGAGTTGATGGCAGTAGCCGGGTTGGGCGATTTGCCGGGTCTGCACATTCTCGCTCTCGATACCTCGCTCAGCATGAATTACGGCGATCGCTGGGACCGTGCCGTCCAGGAAGCCGAAGACGTGATCGAGGTCCTGAAGCCGGCAGACCGGGCGCAGATCCTGGCGATGGGGCCGGGCGTTCAAGTGATCACACAGCCGACCGGGAGCCGAGCGGAACTGCGCACCGCGCTCGAAACCCTGGAGCCGACGGCGTCGCGGAATTCATACGGAGATCTGGCAGAGGCCGTTCGTACACTGGCCCCGGACACGGACGTGCCGGTGACGGTGCACCTGTTTTCCGATTTTCAGTGGTCGGCGATGCCGGGCCGCTTCTCCGACGTTGCGCTGCCAACGATGGCAAGCCTCGCGGTCCACAACGTGGCCGAACCGGATTCACCGAATTGGACGATCGAAAACATCAGAGGAACTACACGGGTCTTCGGTGGACGGGCCACCCGCCTGGAAGCGATCGTGGCCGGCTTCGGTACGGAAAAAGCACGCAAGACATTGACGTTTTTCCTGAACGGCAAGCAGGTTGCGCGGCAGTCGGTGGATGTACCGGCGGTGGGGAGGGCCTCGGTGGTGTTCGAGGGGTTCGACGCACCGGTGGGAAACAACAAGGGCGAGTTGGTCTTGGAGCCAGCGGATGAGATGCCGTTGGATGACCGGCGTCTGGTAGCGATCAGTAATGCCGAGCCGGCGAAGATTCTGTTCGTCCACAGCGATCCACGGAGGCGTGATCTTACTTTCTTCCGGGCTGCGTTGGATGCATCGTCGCAGGCGATGTTCCGGGTGGAAGGGGCTTCGGTGGCGCAAGCCGAGCAAAGTCGACCTGAGCAGTTTGCACTGGTGATTTTCTCCGATATCCCACAGCTTGATGACACGGCGGCGGAGCGTTTCCAATCATATGCGAAAGCGGGCGGCGCGATGCTGATCGTGGTCGGTCCGAAATCGTCGCTCGCGGGGCAGTCCGTGCTGCTGGAGGAGGGTTTCGAGGAATCACGTTACGCGGGACGTGAACGGCAACGCTTTCAGTTCGCCGGTTCGCTCGATGAGTCGCATCCCGTGCTCAACCGGGTGAAGCGCTTCCAGGGCGTGAAGTTCTATCGCTACGCTCAACTGCCCGTCAGCGAAAAGGACGATGTGCTGGCGCGGCTGTCGGACGGCTCTCCGTTGCTGGTCGAGCGGCCACTGGGCGAAGGGCGTTTGCTGATCCTGGCGTCGTCGCTGGGAAACATCTGGAACGATTTGCCGGTGAACCCGGTGTTTGTCCCGTTCGTGCTGGAGACGGCGCGTTATCTCTCGGGGCTTGACCGAGGATTGCAGCAGACGAATATCGACTCGATTCTGGAGTTGAGTGGCCGGCGCGGTTCCGGCGTGCAGGTTTTTGATCCTTCAGGAGATCGCGCCTTGACGCTGGCCGGATCAGTAGCGGGCGAGGACCTGCGTCTGACCGAGCTGGGATTCTACGAGCTGCGTCGGGCCGGAGTGACGGAATTGGCCGCGGTGAATCCCGATCCACGAGAGTCCAACCTGCGTCCGATGGAAGCCGGCATGGTCTCGATGTGGGAGGAAACGGGCCGAAATCAGGAAGCGGCGCCGATGGAGGGTGAGAAATCACTCTTTGTACCCCCGCCGCTAAAGCTTTGGAAGATGCTGCTGGTGCTTTTGGTTTTGATCGCACTGGTAGAATCTATCTTCGGAAACTATCACCTCAAAGTGCAGCGGGAGACATAGAACGTGTATCCGGCCCCTTTATCGCCGGCCTGGTCGTTACAGGACTACGTGCGCCGCATACAGTGGCGGCTCCGTGCACGGACGGCTTCGCGCGGGATTGGACTTACCGTCGGCGTTGCCGTGGCGCTGACGATTCTCTGCGTTGCGATCGCGAACGAATTTGCGTTCTCCGACGGAAGCGTGATCGGCGGCCGAACGATCCTGTTCGGGGCCATCATCGCGGTCATCATCCTGGCGCTTTGGCGGCCGTTGCGGGGTCTGGGCATTAAGAAGGCGGCAGGACATGCTGAGCGAGAAATACCCGCTTTCGATGGCCGGATCGAGACTTTTGTCGATCAGTCGCAGGGCGCGGACGGAGCCGCGGCAAATCCGATGCTCGATTTGCTCGCTGAGGATACGCTGCAGGTCCTCGAGGCCGCCCCGGCCGAATCCGTGGTTGGTTGGCATCGGATCATCACGTTCGCTGCACTTGCGGCAACGGGCTTCTTTGCACTTCTATGGCTGGGGACCTCAGGGCCCGGGTATTGGAGCTATGGCACATCGCGGTTGTGGGCCGGATGGCTGGAGTCCAACGAATCTTCCTACTACGAGCTACGAATCGAGCCCGGCGACGCGACGGTGAAGCGCGGGGCTGATCTCACCATGACCGCGGAGGTCGTAGGCTTCGAAAGCCCATCGGCGCAGGTATATGTCAAATATGCCGACAGCGTCGAATGGGAAGAAGCGCCGATGCGGCGTCAGTTGGACGGCACGGGATTCGAGTTTCTGTTCGCGGGCGTACGGGATCCCTTTGGCTACTACGTTTCGGCGGGCGGCATTCGCAGTGAGGAGTTTGCCGTCGACGTCGTGTCGATGCCGGTTGTGCGGGGACTCAAGCTGACGTATCACTACCCGAAGTGGACGGGTTTGAAGAATGTCGTCGAGGATCCGGGCGGAGATATCAACGCCATCGCGGGAACGGAAGTCGAGATCGAGGTTGAGACCGACAAACCGATGGAAGACGGCGTGATTCTGGTCGATGGCGAGCAGGCGGCCAGGATGGAGGCAGACGGACTGACGAGCGTCGGGCGGATCATGGTGAATGGCGACGGACTCTACAACGTGGCCGAGATCTACAAGGGCGACGCGGTCCGCATCAGTGATGAATTCTTCATCACGGTGATTCCCGACCGCAAGCCGACGTTGGAGATCGGGAGGCCGGGGCGCGACTTTCAGTCGACGAATATTGAGGAAGTCGTTGTCGAGATGAAGGCCGAGGACGATTTCGGTATCGCTTCGCTGGACCTTTTCTATTCGCTTAACGGCGGCGAGTTGAAAAAAGTCTCCGTGAAGCGCCGGGGGTTCACGGAAGCGCGTGGCCACCACACGTTCTATCTGGAAGAGATGAGGGAGGGAGAGGGTCCGCGCGAAGTGCGTGGCGAAGACGGCGAGGAGCAGGAGTTGAAGGCCGCTCATCTGATGCCAGGCGACCTGATCACCTACTACGCGGTGGCCCGCGATCACAAACTGGCGGCTAAGACGGACATGTACTTCATCGAGGTACGGCCGTTCGATTTGGTTTTTCGCCAGGGCCAGCAGGGTGCCGGAGGGATGAGTGGCGGCGAGCAGCGGCAGAACGAAATCTCCAAGCGGCAGAAAGAAATCACTGCGGCCACCTGGAATTTGATCCGTGCGTTGGAGGAAGCGAAACCTTCAGATCGTTCTGAGATTCACGACAACGCGCTCGTCTTATCCGATATTCAGCTCACACTGCGGGATCAGGCGCGCACGTTGGTGGAGCGAACGAAGGCGCGGCAACTGACGGGCGCGGATGAGAAGATCGGGCGGTTTATCGAGAATCTCGAAAATGCGGCTGAATACATGGAGCCCGCAGCAGACAAGCTGCACGAAATGAAGTTAACAGAGGCAGTGGTCCCGGAACAGAAGGCGCTCCAATATGTGCTTCGAGCGGAGGCGATTTTCCGCGAACTCCAGATCAGCTTCGGCCGGGGCAACGGGCAGGGGGGCGGCCAAGCACAACTCGACCTGGCGGAGATGTTCGAGCTGGAGATGGATTTGACGAAGAACCAATACGAGACGGGCGGTGGTTCTTCGCAGCAACAGCTCGAGCGTGAGGCCGATGAACTGATGGAGAAGCTGCGCGCGTTGGCGCAGCGGCAACAGAAGCTGGCCGAGCGGCGCAAGCAGCAGCAGGAGATGACCTTTGCGCAGCGCTGGCAGCAGGAGATGCTGCGGCGTGAGGCGCTGGAGTTGAAACGAAAGCTTGAAGAGTTGCAACGGCGGCAGCGGGAACAGCAGGCGATGCAGGCCCGGTCCGGCAACCGCTCGCAACAGCAAACCGGGCAGTCGCAATCAGGTCAGCAGCAATCCGATCGGCAGAGCGAACAACAATCGAGCCGGGCGGCGGGACGAAGCCGGTCTGCAGGGGGCGCCGCAAGCCCGCAGAACCTGCAGCAGATCATCGAGCGGCTCGACCAAGCGACGCGCGACATGCAGACCAATCCGTCGAGCTCCAATGGTTCCCAGCAACGAGCCGGTAATGATCCGGCGGCGACGCAACGGGCTCAGGAGCGATTGCAAGAAGCGCTGCAGCAGTTAACGAGGGAGCGGCGCGGACAGAACGCGTCCGCGCTTTCCGAGTTGGCTCAGCGCTCGGAGATGCTGGCTCGTGATCAGCGGGAAATCGGCAATCGACTGAAGCAGGATCTGCGAGAGTCAATCAAGGCCCAGCAGAAAGCCGAGGCCGAATCCGGCAGACGAGGCAGGCTGCGGAGCCATCTTTCCCCGACCGTAGCGCTTGATCTCGCGGACCGCAAGAAAGCGATGCAAGAAGAGCTCGAGGCGATCGAGCGTGAGATACAGGGCACGATTCGCCGGCTTGATGATTCGCAGCGGGAAGCGTCTCGCAAGTTGCGGGAAGCGCTTGGGGAAATCCAACAAAACGAGATCGGCACGCGGCTGCGCGTTGTTGCCGAGTACATCCGGCGGGGACTGGCTCCTCATGCGGCGCAGGGCGAAGACATGGTGACCCGATCGCTCGAGCAACTACGTGACAGTCTCAAGGAAGCCGAGCGGCTTGCCCAGGCCAACGGGCCGAGCAACGAGCGCGGGTTGGAGCGATCTCTGGCGCAATTGGAGAGCATGCGGCGGCGTTTGGAGCGCGCTGCGGATGGCGATCAACGAGGAGAGCAACAGGGTTCTCAGGGGCAGCCGGGCACACAGCCTGGCGGGCAGCAAGGAACGCAAAGCGCGAGCACCCGGCAGGGCCAGTCGCAACAGGGCGCTCCCTCGCAGACTGCGCGGGGAGGTCGGCTTGGCGGACCGCAGCGCTCGATCGGCGGAGCATCCAACTACGGCGGGATGCGAAGACCCGGCAGTACGGGAGGCATCGGACTCTGGGACCAGCAGGCGCGCCGCGAATTGGAGCAGACCTTGCGAGAGGGTGTGCGTCCGGTCCCGCGGCTGACTCGCGATCTGCAGACGAGCGGCATCTACAAGGAAGATTTGGAGGAGATTCGCCGCTTTGTGAAAGGGCTGCCGAACTCACGTTTTGCAGGCAACCCGGAGTTGCTGGCTCAGGAATACCGCCGGTTATTGTCGCTGCTGGAACAACTGGAACTCCAGGTGAGGCGGAAAGCTGAAGAAGAGCAGGGAAGCCAGGTGCGTACTTCGGTCTCCGAACCCGTTCCGGAAGAGTATCGTGAAGCCGTCGCGGAGTACTTCCGCCGACTGAGCCGCGGACGCTGACCGCAGTCCCATCGGCGGATTCCGCAGTACACCTCGCAGAGCCTTCCCGTGTCACGGGAACCGGTTTCCCCAACGATCTCGCATCCCCCTATTTCACCCTCGGTACAGGCCGGCTCTAGCCGGAACGACCCGCATGGCGTGCTCATTGCTATCTGCTTACTCGGCCGTCAGGTGAGTGCTGGTTCGCCGCCTGCGTCGTCGAGGTGCGCCGCAAATACAGGCTGACGATCGACTGGGGGCCGACGCGCTGGAGCGTGTGCTGTCGGTCGGCGGCTCTACGACGACAAAGGCAACGGCCGCATCACCTGCGCCGAAGCGCGGAAGTGCGGGATCGCACTCGTTTCGCGAGGCCATCCGGCCTACCACCACCTGCGGGACGCCTCCGGCGGCGGCGTGGTCTGCGAGTAAGGCTCCCCTCGCAGCTCCTTCCACCCAGTACCTACTGAAGCATTTCAGTCTTGTCGCGGGCTGTCCCTCCGGCTTAAGGTAGGGGGCATGGCGCCGCCGCGCATTCGCACCGTGCCCTGCGTAAAATCTTTTTTTGAGCCCCGTCGCCCTTCCGCAACCGTGCATAGCAGTTGTTCATTTCGGCCAACCTTGGCCTTTTCGCGGGAACCGGTCGCAAAACCGGAACACCGCCCACGGCGACCGGGTCACACTCGCAGTTACCTGAGCAACGCATGGCTTCTGCCCACCAAAGCCCACAAATGCCCGGCAAAACCGGGCAAATCCGGGTAAAAAACAAGGGCCGAAACACTGGGTCGCAAATTTGATGCGTACTTTCAGTCAGCAACGGGCTGAAGATCTCGAAGCGGCACGCTACGGGTTCTTGCCAAACGTGAGAGTTAGGTTGAGCTATCGGTGCTGAGGGCGTGGACATGAGCGGCAGCGGCAGACCCCAGGCCGTCCAGGTTGTAACCGCCTTCGAGAACCGAGATGAGACGTCGGCCCGCGGATCCCTCGGCCACCTCCATGATCATCGATGTCAAGTCTCGGAAGTCGCCGTCGTCGAGGGTGAACTCTCCCAGCGGATCGCCGAATCGGGAGTCAAAGCCCGCCGAAATGAAGACGATGTCGGGACGGAAGCGGCAGGCGGCGGGGAGCAGTTTCGTTCGAAAAGCGCCCAGGATCTCATCGCGGCCCGCGCCGGAGGGGAAGGGGCAGTTGACCGTCGTTCCCCGGCCAGTGCCCGCGCCCATTTCGTTGATCCTGCCTGTACCTGGATACCACGGCGATTGATGAGTGCTGAAGAAAAAGACGGAGGGATCTTCGTAGAAGATGTCCTGAGTGCCGTTTCCGTGATGGACATCCCAGTCGGCAATCAGGACACGTTCAACGCCGTGCCTTTGCCGGGCGTAGCGGGCGGCGACCGCGACATTGTTGAAGATGCAGAAACCCATGCCGCGGTCGGGCGTAGCATGGTGGCCCGGCGGACGGAGCACACAGAAAGCGTTGGCGACTTCGCCTGCCATCACCGCGTCGACGGCTTGGAGCACACTGCCGGCGGCGTTCAACGCGACTTTGAGAGAGCCGGGACCGATAGTGGTATCGCCGGTGCTGAGATGAGATGCGCCGGCGGTGATGTCGCGCCGGGTCAGATCGACGTAGCCGCGGGTGTGGCAGAGCGCCAACTCGTCGTCGGTCGCGAGGCGCGGCGGGATCTTCGTCAAGCCTTCGATCAAACCCGCGGACTCGAGCGCGTTCACGACGGCATCGAAACGTTCGGGCCGTTCCGGGTGACGAGGTCCCGTGTCGTGATCGCACGATATTTTGTCGGCCACAAGGCCGGTTTTTGAGGCGGAATCTGATTGTGGAGCGGCGGGGTCTGGCATGCGAGGTGGCCTTCTCCTCTGAAGGCCCTATGATAGGCCAGCCCCACGGGAGTGTGCATGAAAACCACCGTGGACAGTTCTTGTGACGGCCCCTCGACCCCGTATCTCGGCCGTCGGATGCCCCGCTCCGGTTCTCTGGGTTTATGGCTGAGCCAGCCACCTGAAGGCGGCGGGGCCGATGCCGAATCGTCGTCCGGCGGCTTGGATTGTGGATTGAAGGGTTGCGACGACCTGCGACTGAAAATCCGGCAGGTGCCAATCCTCGAAGTGACGCACTTGGCCGACCCGCAAGGCCTCAGGCCGAGTAGTGGCGCCGTGCCGTTTGACGGCATGGACATGGAACGGGTCGCCGATGATGTCTTGATGGGTGAAGGCGAGCGCCAGTCGAGCCAGTTCACTGGGGTCGCAGGGCAACAGCGGCGCGAGTGTCGCATAAGTCTGAATCCCGGCGTCGCGCAGCGCGGCAAGGGTGACCAGACGTTCATCGACGGACGCGCAGAGCGGTTCATAGAGCTTGCGAACGTCGTCGCGGTTCGTTGTGAGAGAAAAGCTGACGCGCAGCCGGGTCCGGGTAGCGAGCGCCCTGAGCTGCTTGACGTCTCGTAGTACCAACGGTCCGCGCGTTTGTAGCACAAACACTCGAGGAGGTTTTCGAATCAGCGTCGCGAGCAACTCGGGCATTAACCGGCGATGCTCTTCCGCAGGTTGATAGGGGTCTACCAAGGGCGAACAATAAATCACTTGGTCGGGTCGCAAGGCCCGGTCGAGCAGCTCGGCGGCATTGTCCTTGAACGTGGTGAAGCGGCCCCAATGCCGCCAGTCTTCCGGACGCAGCCCGCCCTGGATGCGCAGCGTGGGGACGTAGCAGTATATGCAGCCGAAAGTACAGTTGCGAGCAGGTGTTAGCGAATGAGTGAAGCCGGCTTCCGCGATAAAACCCCTCGTCTTGGCCAGGATGGTCTTCGCGTCGGCAAGACGGATGTACTGGGAGGAGGGAACGCCACGTTGGGGCACAGGTTTCATTGCAGTTGCGGGCACCCAGTTACATTGGCCGCGATGTCCGTAGGAAAACAGATCAGCTCACAGATCAAGACAACGCCGCCGCACGCAACAATTCATAAAATAGATTCAGGTCACATGAAGCTCGACTCTTGCAGATGGGCAGGCGCTATTCGTCTGAACAAGGCTCCCCGCCTTTGGGTTATCTTGGCAGGCTTGGAGTCTTTGCGAGAAACAAGCCGCTCGCCTTGGTCGAGGAACATCGCTCTTGCTTGACGTCTCATCCAGTTTAGCCGGCCGCAATATCCTCCTTACCGGGGCTAACGGCTTCCTCGGCAAAGTACTGCTGGCCCTGCTCCTCGATCGCTACCCCGAAGTCGGGCAGGTCCATCTTCTCATCCGTTCCCGAAAAGACCGGTCCGCTCAGGATCGTTTTGAAAAAGAGATCCTCGACTCGCCTCCGCTCGAGCCGCTCGTGAATCAACACGGCCAGGACTTCTTCCGTGACAAGATCACCGTCTGGTCCGGCGACGCCGCACATGCCAACGCCGGCATTGCCGATCCTGACTGGAGCAACTGTATCGATCTCGTCATCCACTGCGCCGGTCTGGTCGAGTTCTTTCCTCCGGTAGACCACTCGCTTCGCTCCAATGTCGATTCCGTCGAGCAAATCTCCGTCCTCGCCCAACGCGCCGGCGCCAAGCTTCTCCATGTCTCAACCTGCTTTGTCGCCGGGAAGGCGGACGGTCTGATTGAAGAGACGGAACCGATCCCGGGCTTCTACCCCGAGCGCCGAGGACCGGATGACCATCGTTTTGATGCTGCTGCAGAACTTCAGTCCCTTCGCGAAGAGATCGATCGCATCAGAGCCTCGTCTGCCGGGGAGCGTGCGAAGGCTGACCAACTCATCTCGATCGGACGCCGCCGAGCCGCCCGCTGGGGTTGGGTCAATACGTATACGTATTCGAAAAGCCTTGGCGAGCAAATCCTCGCGCAATCGCAGGGCCTCGATTGGGCCATTGTACGCCCGGCTATCGTTGAGAGCTCTTGGCGCTTCCCGTTTCCCGGCTGGATCGAAGGTGGCCGCACAGCGGCGCCGCTCGTCCTCATGGCTCTCAGCGGACTTACTGAATGGCCGGCGCGTCCTGACATCCCACTTGAGATCGTCCCTGTCGATCAGATTGCCGCCGCGACTCTGGCGTGTGGCGCGTTGCTATTGGCCGGTCAACACCAACCGGTCTACCAGCTTGCATCGGCCGATACGAACCCGTTCGAACTCGGTCCACTCATCCAACTCCTGTTAGAAGAAGCCCAACGGTTGAACGATAAAAGCTTTTGGAAACACACAGAACCTTTTTGGCTGCAATCTCGCTCTCGCCTACGCTTCTTGCCGCCGACTGAAGTCCAGAAAAGTCGTGATGCCCAAATCCACCGCATCGAAGCCAGCCGCCGACTCTTGACCGCGTTCCAGGAACGTCTGAAACGAACACCCATTCCCGCCAACGGGGTTGTCGACGACTGGCTCGGCTCTCTCCGAACGCTAGCACTCCAAGCTCGCTTCCGCGATCAGACCATCGACCAATACTTGCCCTTTATCCTCGAAAACCGTTATGTCTACGAGACATACAATATACGGGCCGCCTACCGTATGCTGTCGCCCTCCGATCGAGAAAAACTGCTGTGGGGTCCCGAGACGATCGATTGGCCCGAATACTGGCGAGAGAACCAAATTGGAGGCATCCGTAAGTGGGTACAGGCTGAGGCCGTGAGAAACTGGTCGTTCCAGATCTGAGATTCTCTTCATCGATCTGCTTGCCAACCCCATCGGAAAGGTTAATCTCTCGGCCAGCACAACCAATCCGTTAGTACTTCAGCCTTCCTTCGATCGGTTGCTCTCTGCCTTTGCTCATGACCATCGCCCGCGAATAGCGATTTTCCAGCCCATCCATCCTTTTTTTCGTCACCAGTTTGTTATCGAGTGCCCAGGAATCGAAACTTCGCACGGGACCCAATACGCCGCTAGCCTGAAGGCGGTGCTTGCCATGGGCTCGTCCGCCGTCAGCTTTTGCTTTAGCGGCAGTCCTGAAAGTAGGCGAAGTTTCCCTACGCCAAGAGTGGTTCGACCAAGTTGCCGTGTACGTCGGTGAGGCGGAAATGGCGGCCTTGATACTTGAAGGTGAGTTTCTTGTGGTCGATCCCCATGAGGTGGAGGATGGTGGCTTGGAGGTCGTGGATGTGCACGGGGTCTTCGACGATGTTGTAGCAATAGTCGTCGGTTTCGCCGATTCTGATGCCTGGCTTGACGCCACCGCCGGCCATCCAGATGGTGAAGCAGCGGGGGTGGTGGTCGCGTCCGTAGTTGGTGGCGGTGAGCTCGCCTTGGCAGTAGACGGTGCGGCCGAATTCTCCGCCCCAGATGACGAGGGTATCGTCGAGCATGCCGCGTTGCTTGAGGTCTTGGATGAGGGCGGCGGAGGGCTGGTCGGTTGACTTTGACTGCAGAGCGATGTCACGTGGTAAATCATTGTGCTGATCCCAGCCACGGTGAAAAAGTTGCACGAAGCGGACATCACGCTCGGCCAGGCGGCGCGCGAGCAGGCAGTTCGCGGCGTAGGTGCCCGGTTTGCGCGAGTCGGGTCCGTAGAGATCGAAGATGTGGTCCGGCTCGTCGGAGAGATCCATCAGGTCGGGCACGGAGGTCTGCATACGGTAGGCCATCTCGTATTGCGCGATGCGCGTGTCTATTTCGGGATCACCGAATGCTTCAGAGCGCATATTGTTGAGTTCAGCCAAGCTGTCAAGCATGCGGCGGCGGCTCTTCCTGCTGACTCCAGGCGGGTCGGAGAGGTAGAGAACGGGGTCGCCGCTTGAGCGGAAACGGACGCCTTGATAGCGAGAAGGAAGGAAGCCTGCTCCCCACAGACGTGAGAACAGCGGCTGGGCGTTGTTGAGCGAGTTCTTTTGCGAAACGAGGACGACAAAGCCGGGCAGATTCTGGTTTTCGCTGCCAAGGCCATAGCTCATCCACGCGCCCATGCTGGGGCGGCCGGGCTGTTGGAATCCGCTTTGGATGAAGGTGATTGCAGGGTCATGATTGATGGCATCGGTGTGGATCGTCTTGATGTAGGCGACATCGTCGACGATCTTGCCCTGTTGAGGGATGAGTTCGCTGAGCCATCTGCCGCTTTGACCGTGTTGGCTGAACTTGAAAATCGACGAGGCAACTGGAAGGGAATCCTGCCCGGAAGTCATGCCCGTAATGCGTTGGCCTTGGCGGACGGAGTCAGGGAGTTCCTGGCCGTGGAACTTGCTCAGCATCGGCTTGTAATCAAAAAGGTCGATTTGCGACGGTGCGCCGGACTGAAACAGGTAGATGATCCGTTTGGCCTTTGGCGCGAAATGAGGGAGGTCGGCGAGACCGCCGCTGCGCACATCGACAGTACGGTCGTCTGGGCCCTTGGGCATGGCGCAAAGGTCGTTTTCCAGCAATGAGCCGAGGGCGGCGATGCCGATGCCAGTGCTCGCGCGGCCGAAAAGCTGGCGGCGGGTGAGCAGAAGGTTCTGTTGGCTGTGGGAATCCATGGCTCTAGTTTACTCCGGTGAATCGTTCGGCCGGGAGGTGAGCCAAGCCTAATATCCCGTGGCGCAAATCCTTTAGAAGGTGTAGCGGGCTTCCACTATCGCTCGTCGTGGAATGAGTAGGAAGGAAATCCGGGTCGATCTGCTTCAACGAACCACCAAGCAGACGACCGCCCTTGTTCGTAGCTCAAAGATGCACGTACCGTGTTCCTGGAGTGACCAGGCATTATTCCATCGGCGGTGAGGTCTGCACTACGGTTTTTTGAGTGTTGATTTATTCGCATGATTGGATGAAATTGGGATTGCAAGCTCCGAGGAGCGGGATGCCGAGGACCTACTTCGTTCAGGGCGGAAGGATGTAAGGGTTTGTTAGGATAGCCCCTCTTGTGCGGTCGTGAGATTTGGGTCCGTTGAGACTTGCTTGTAAGGCGGGGAAGGCCTTGAAGCTAAAAGGCGAGGTCTGCGTTTCGGGTTTTTGACCAGGATCTACAGTCTCCCTGGGGCCAAGAGCGCGCCGTGAAGCGTTGCCGGGTCGACGAGCCGCCAAAACCTTTTGCATGGGACAGCGCCGGACTTTGGAGGCTATTCATTGTCAATGAGTAAGAACGGGGCCGACCAGAAACGCTACGGGTCGTTGATCGATTTTCGCAACGTCAGCGTGATGCGGGGCCGGCGGACAGTGCTGCAGTCGCTGACGCTGTCGATCAACCTCGGTGAACATGTGGCGATTGTTGGTCCGAACGGCTCGGGGAAATCGTCGCTGATCAAGACGATCATGCGTGAGCTTCATCCGCTGCAGACCGTCGATGACTGGTCATTAAGAATCTTAGGTAAAGAGCGTTGGAATATCTTTCACCTCCGTCCCCAGCTCGGGATCGTGTCGCCGGATTGGGTCAAGATGTGCACTCGGCCGATCACGGTTAGGGAAGCGGTACTGTCGGGATTCTTCAGCAGCGCGGAGATCTGGCCGCACAATGAGGTTGCCGCAGCGATGCGTAAGCAAGCCGACGAGGTTATGGCAAAGCTCGAGATCTCACATTTGGCTGAACAGGACATGTCGGAGATGTCGTCAGGTGAATCGAGACGCGTCATCATTGCCCGAGCGTTGATTCATGATCCTCGAGCTCTCATTCTGGACGAGCCGACGGCCAGCCTCGATTTGCGAGCCGTCGATGAGTTGCGGGAGACGATGCGCAAGGTAGCGCGGTCGGGTGTGAGCATTGTGTTGGTGACGCATCATTTGCCCGATATCATTCCGGAAATCGAAAGAATCGTCTTGATGAAGGATGGGTGCATCTTCCGCGACGGATCCAAGGATACGATTTTGTCGTCGGAAGGGCTTTCGAGTTTGTTTGATATGCCGCTCGAAGTGATCGAGAAAAACGGATACTTTCACGTTCTTTAGCAGCTCGTAGAGGCAGTGTGACTGGTGAAGGACTAAAAAGCTGACAGTCACTTGGCCACTGGTGTTTCGGGGATACATACACTCGCTTTTGCTGGATATACCAGTAACACTTCGCGGAGCAGCGTAGCACCTTGGGGGTGGTCGCGACTTTCGGGTGAGTGAAAACCCCCAGTCTTTTGCCGGTGGGGATTGTATGAACCGATGCATGTGAAGTTGGTACGTGAGAAGCTAGGTTGGATAGAAAAGAAAGGCCCACTGCAAGTAGCGGATCGAGCTTCCGATCAGGAGGCTGTTGGCCGGATTTTCTGGGCAAAATCAGCCATGTTGAGAACACAAACCTTCCACCGACGTTGGTTCCTGAAGGCCGCGGCCGCTTCTTTGGTGGCTGTTCCTCCTCCGCGATCGGCGCGCGCGGCGACGTTGAGTCCCGAAGAATTTCGCAAACGCCTCCGAGGACCGATCCTTTCGATGCCGACGGTCTACACGAAAGACTTCAAGGTCGACCACCAGGGCATCAAGAACCAAATCGAACTGGCGGCGAAAAATGGCGTCAAGATCTTCGCCCTCACGTCGGGAAACAATCAGTACGATCGCTTGACCTATCAAGAAGTGCGCGCACTGACCAATACCATGGTCGAAACAGTCGCGGGAAGGGGAGTGACCATCGCTGCGGTTGGCCCGTGGTGGACGGGACAATGTGAGGATTACGCACGCTACGCCAAGTCGCTCGGTGCCGATTGCGTTCAGGTGCAGTTGCCTCGGCATGGGTCCCAGGACGCTCTCTACGAGCACTTCCGCAAGATTGCCAAGGCCGGCGGCGACATTGCACTCGGGATGCAGGGGCAGGTCCCGCTGGCGGCGTTGAAGCAGATCGTGACGATCGATCAAGTGTCGGCGTACAAGGAAGAGTATCCCCAGAAGTATTCGATGGAGGTGTTCAAGCTGTACGGGGATCGGTTGAACATCTTCGCCGGTGGTCAGAAGTCGCGCTTTTTGATGTATCAGCCTTTTGGAATGCAGGCCTACTACAGCACGTTCTCGACGTTTGCGCCGCAGATAGCGATGCGGTTCTGGGGGGCAATTGAACGTGGGGATATCGAGGCGGCCCGCAAGGTCGTGTTGGACTACGACGTGTCGTTCTTCGTGAAGTGGTCTCATGCCTTCTGGCGGGCGACATTGGAGCACTTCGGCGTGGCGCAACGTTGGCTGCGTCCGCCGGAGCAGAGCTTCACGGACGCGCAGGTGCGTGAGTTACGGCCTTTCTATGCGAAACTCGGGCTGGGCTAACGGGCACAGTACTTCTGTATTACATGGACCCACAACGGAATGTGATTCTAATTACTTACGACTATTTCTTAAAGAGAGCATCGAAGCTCTTGCGGGCGGCTTCGGCGCTGCTCTGGGTGCGGTTGACAAGATCAATGGTGGTCCGCGGCTCGAAGTAGTCGCAGAAGTTTGATTGTTCTTTGTCTGCGACGAACTCGGCTTGCGGCTCGGCGCATTGGTTGCTCTTATCGGGATCGAAGAAACGGCAGTTGCGGCAGCAATGAAGATCCGATTCGCAGGAATCGCAGGTATCGCGGCGGTGGATCTTCATCCCACTCACGAGCTTGAGCTGAAATCCGCAGTGGTGACAGTTGAGCGCTAAACTGTTCATGATACGTGCAAGATTACTCTGACTGGATGTCCAGGTTCAACGTCTCCCCACAGTTCAGGAACGGCCGTACTGCCTGTGTTGTCGCCGCCGTGATGGTGGTTCTCAGCGCGTTTTCCTGTGGCGGCGAGATTCCGCCGACCCATTACTACAAGTTGAACATCCCTCCGGCTCCCCTTGCGGCGCAAGGGGCGGGAAGCAAGACGGCGATTCTGATGCCTTTTCACGGCTCGAAGATGCTGACGCAAGACAAGATCATCTACCGGCCCAACGGCGAGGAAGTGGGGTTTTATGAATACCACCGCTGGGCGGAGGATCCTCGAACCACGATCGCACAGTCTTTGCTGGATCATCTGCGAAGCAAAAAAACCTTCCACCGCATCGTGCTGTTTGACGGCCGGACGACTGCCGACTACATTATCCGCGGCCGTATCGAACGCCTGGAGGAAGTGGATTCGCCTGACGGCTCGACAGTGAGCGTCGCGCTGCGCGTGTCCGCGGACGTGTTGAGTGTCGCAAACCGAGAACCGCTCTGGAGCGGGGCGCACGAAGAAACGGCAGGGGTTCAAACCCGGGACGTACGAACTGTCGTTTCCAAAATGAGCGCCGCGGCGGCGGCGAGCGTGGCGAAGCTAGCGACGGACATTGATGGTTTTATGCGTTCGCATCAGAGTACCGCCGGTCCGAGCCGCCCCGATCTCACGGGCGACGGCAACTAGCTGTTTCGCCTTGCGCAAGCGCAGGTCGCTCTCGTAGCTGTTGCTTGTAACGACCCCCCACTCAATTTTAAGTCTGGCGGTCTGTACTTCATGTGAACCGATGGCCTCGGGAGCCACCCATGGAAGGAGATCCCTTCCTACTTGCTCCAGCTCGCGCCTCTGTCACGGCGGTAAATTATCTTCGCCTTTGGTCCCTTCATCGTCGGCCTGTTGGTTACGCTGGTCTATTTCCCCTAGGAGGAGTTGGGCACCAGACCAGGTTTACTCTTCATGAAGCTATGACAGAGTTGTTCCAAGCTGGCGCTGTTGCTGCAAACACAAATGTGTTCAGTGAAATGTCACGCACCCCTCAGAAGATGAAGGGTATTCCGAAGCGTGCCGAGATCGGGTCCAGGAACCGGTCCTGCTACAGGAAGAGTGGATCCTGAGTCACGCCCTGGGAGGCCGAGATAACCTGAAAATCGTAACCGCTCAGAACTTGGGAGACTTGGTTGCCCGGTTGCCATGAACCGAAAGGGCTATCCGCGTAGGTCTTCAACGGCGGAGTGAAGCGCGGCGCTATAGACGCCGTGGTCCGCGGAGTAGGAGATCATGTTGCACCCGATATCCATCCAGGAGCGGGCCTGCTCCAGACTTCCCGGCTGGATGCCGGCGGCTTGGCCACACTGCTTGGTGACCTCTACAACGCGCTTGAGAGCATTGAGGAAATCATCGTGGTGAAACTCGCCCACGATGCCGAGCGACTGCGTCAAATCGAAGTGTCCCACCCATAGGACATCGACACCCGGTGTTGCGGCAATCGCGTCAAGATTGGCGAGGGCCTCTTTGCTTTCGATTTGGCAGATCACCATGTTGTTGCGGTTGGCCTCGCGCATGTACTCCTTGGGGTTCGGCCGGACGAAGTCGTTGAGAGAGCCCCCGAGGCCGAGTCCGCGCTCGCCTTCTGGAGCGTAGCGCATGGCATTGACAATCGCCTTGGACTGTTCGGCGGATTTGACATTGGGAACCATCACGCCGAGGGCGCCGGCGTCCATCACGCGAGCGATGAAATGGTAGTCGCTTGATGGCACGCGTACGAACGGAGCGATCGGGGTCGCTTTGAACCATGCCAGCAGATCGTCAATCTGCCCCATATCGAAACCGGAATGTTCACCGTCGATCAGTACGAAGTCAACGCCGGCGGCTTCGACAATCTTCGCGATGCCTCGCGTGCTGAATTCCATGATCATGTGGCCGATGGGCGTCTTGCCCTCAGCCAGCAGTTGCCGTACTCGATTCGGTTTCATCAGGACCTCCGTGCGGCCAATTTTGCCTGGAAGCCCGACCGATCGACCACTTGTGGATTGGCTACGTGAGCGGGTGCTTCGCCCTTGTAGACCGACAACACGTTGCGCACCGAATGGAGACTGTTGTCGCGAATGCACTCTTCGGTCCACGCGATCGAGTGGGGCGCGACGACGACGTTATCCATCTGTAGTAGGGGATTGTTGACCGGAGTGGGTTCCTCCTCGAAAACATCGAGGCCCGCACCCGCGATTTCGCCGTCCTGTAGAGCCGCGATCAGCGCTTTCTCGTCGACGATCGGACCGCGGGCCGTATTGATCAGATAGGCCGTCTTCTTCATGAGCGAAAACTGTCGCTCGCCGACCAAGCCTCGCGTTTCGTCGTTCAAGAATGTGTTCACCGCTACGAAATCGCTTTCGCTCATGACGGTGTCAAGGTCAACCAACTCGACGCCCAGCGTCTCGGCGCGCTCCTTCGGCGTGTAGGGATCGTACCCCAACAGCCGGCCGAAGCCCATGCCCTTCGCTATACGGAACATCTCGCTCGCGATGCTGCCAACACCCACAGAACCAAGTGTGCGGCCTTCGATACAGATGCTCTTCGACCGGAGCCCTTCTTGCCACCGGCCATCTCGGGTGCGTGCTTCCAGCTCTCTGAGATTTTTGGCAACCGCCAGGATCAAAGTGATGATCCCCTCGGCGACGGGCCGGCGCACCCCCAACGGCGTCAGGGCGACCAGAACGTCAGCTGCGGTGCTTGCCTCGGTGTCGATCTTGTCGTAGCCGACACCCCACCGCGCCAGACATACCAATCGCTTCAGTCCTCTGAAACTCGATGCCGGGAAGCCGTAACCAAGGACGATGATGGCGTCATATTGGTCGATTACTTCCGGGACGCCGATCTCCTCCGGATGGACCAGCAGGAGCTCATGCTCGATGTCGGGATGGGGACCGAAAACCTCCTTGAGCGCAGGACCGATCATCTCATCGGTGCGCGGACCCCATTCGGGAGTGATGGCGACACGAAACTTTCCATTCGAAGGCATAGGTTTGGAGTACGTCAGATCACTGCGATGGCAAGCAAGGCAGCTTCAGGCGGACCGTCATTGTACAGGCCCGCGCGAGGGACGTGCAGCGGGGTCAGGCAACAAGCTCCGGAATGAGCTCTCCGTGCACATCGGTCAAACGCATATGCCGACCGTTGAAGAAATACGTAAGCCGTTTGTGGTCGATCCCCAGCAGATAGAGGATCGTCGCGTGAATGTCGTGGTAGGTGTAGACGGGGTCGATCGCCTTATATCCGAACTCATCGGTATTGCCGATCACCTGTCCACCTTGAATCCCGGCGCCCGCCATCCAGATGGTCAGCGCGCCCGGATTGTGATCCCGGCCAACTCCGCGCTGCGAGATCGGCATGCGCCCGAACTCGGAATGCCAAACGACCAGCGTCTCGTCGAGCATACCGCGGCGCTTCAGGTCTTTGATGAGCCCGGCCATCGGCTTGTCGATCTCGTATGCGTGGAGCGTGTGGTTCTCGACCAGATTGGAGTGGGCATCCCAGGTATCGATGTCCTGCTGCACCAACGCACCGTTGTAGAGCTGAATGAACCGTACGCCGCGCTCGACGAGCCGGCGGGCGAGTAGGCACTGTTTACCGAAAGGCTCCGTGACGGGATCGTTCAAACCGTAGAGCGCCTTGGTCTCATCGCTCTCGCCGCCGATGTCGACGGCATCGGGCGCACACCCTTGCATACGGTAGGCCAGCTCGTAAGAAGCGATACGGGCCGTTAATTCGGCGCTGCCCGGATGATTTTTTGCATGCTCATCGTTCAACATCGCCAAGTGGTCCAGCCGGGCGCGTTGCTGCTCGGGCGTGACGTCAGCCGGCGGATTGAGATCCAGGACAGGGTCGCCGCTTGAACGAAAAACCGTCCCTTGGTAAGCGGCGGGGAGGAAGCCGCTGCTCCAGTTGGTCGGGCCGCTGAAGGGGCCTCCGCGGGGGTCGTAGATGACAACGAATGCCGGCAGGCTCTGGTTCTCGGTGCCGAGACCGTACGTTACCCAGGAGCCCACGCTGGGAAAGCCCATCCGCAGCGAGCCAGTGTTCCATTCGTAGTGCGCCAACACGTGATCGTTCGAGCGGCCCTGACACGATCGCACAAGGGCGATCTCATCGACGATGCCGGAGACATGCGGGAAAAGGTTCGAGACGTTGATGCCGTTCTCGCCGAACTGCCGGAAGCCAAACGGGCTGCGCATGAGCGGTCCCGGATAGCCCTGCCGAACCCGGATACGACCTTTGCCTTCGAGCGGCTGCCCGTGAAACTTGTCGAGCATCGGCTTGGGGTCAAAAGTGTCGACATGGCTGACGCCACCGCTCATGAAGAGCGAGATTACTGACTTAGCGCGTGACGCGAAGTGGGTAGGGCGCGGAGAAACGGGTGTTTGGACGTCCATTGTCGCCGAACAAGCCGTATCTTTGTCCGCTGCCAGCAGTCCTTCGCGGTTCAACAAATAGGTCAAGGCCAAACCGCTGATCCCCTCGCCGGCTTTGAAAAGCAGGTCGCGCCGGGAAATATAGCGGCGGCGTTGGCTCTGTTGTGTGTCACATGCAGACATAATAAACGTAAGTAGCTAATTGAGATAGACGAATTCGTTCAAGTTTAAGATCACGTTGCACAGGTCAACGAGCGCCGCGAGCCCGGCGTCGACTGTCCCCCGGGATGCATGCCCCTGCCGCCGCTGCGCAAGAAAGCTAAGGTTGGCCTCCAGTTCGTGGTCAGTCGGCGGACGGCTTAAGGCAATCGCATACGCGTCGGCGATCCGGTCCGCGTCGTCGCTACTGTCTTCGGCCACCCTTTGCGCGAACAACCTAGCATGACCAATCAGGAACGGATTGTTGAGCAGCGTGAGAGCTTGCGTGGGCACGGTTGAGATGTTCCTGCGCTCGCAGGTAACGTTCGAGTTGGGTTGATCAAATACCTCGAACATGGGATAGAGCAGTCCGCGTTTCCAGTACGAGTAGACACTGCGGCGCCAGACAGCGGGCCCCTCTTCAGTAAGAATCCACTTGCCTTTACCGGATGCGCGCCATACGGTCTCGGGCACGGGTGGGAAGAAGGGTTCGCCGCCCATCTCCGGATTGAGCGACCCGGCGGCGTCAAGCACGATGTCGCGAATCGTCTCCGCTTCAAGGCGACGCTGGGGGAAGCGCCAGAGATAGCGGTTCTGAGGATCGGCAGCGTTCTTCACGGGGTCTCCGGCGGAGGATATCCGGTATGTGGCCGAAGACATAATCAGGCGCTGCATCGCCTTGATGCTCCAGCCGCCCTCGCGGAATCGAATCGCGAGCCAGTCCAGCAGTTCCGGGTGAGAAGGCCTTTGGCCGAGACGGCCGAAGTTACCGGCGGTGCTCACGAGTCCGCTGCCGAAATGAAAAGCCCAGATGCGGTTCACAATGACGCGAGCTGTTAACGGATGACTGTCCGAGGTAATCCACTCTGCAAGCGCACGACGGTAGCCGGCGGTATCGGTACGATTAACGGGAGGGCTCGCGCGGAAACGGCCGCCTCGGTTCAATACTGTCAAGAAGCCTGGTTGAACTTCCGGACCCTTCGTGCGGTAGTCGCCGGTCGGCAGAAGGTGGGCCTTCGGATACGCAAAAGGCTTGCCCTCAACGGGCAAGAAGCTTCCCACGAAGTCGTAGGTTTCTCGCTCACCCTTGCCGGGCTTGATCTCGTCGCCGCGGCCGTCGGGCGCGAAGCGATAGTCGCCGTCGCGAATACCCATGGCCATGGGAAGCGGATTGGGCAGGGTCGTCTCGATCTCCTTGATCGCTTGCCGGAGTTGTTCGACCTCTGCTTTGTCCTCGGGTGTCAGCAGATGACTCACTTTGCCCGCGCCGATCGAGAGTACCTGCGCCGCGAGGAGCTTCTGTCCGGGTGTCCGTTTTTCTTCCGGGGTATTGACGGCGATCTGAATATCCTCGGGGAAGGTCTTCAGCTTCTCTTTGAAAGCAATGTCCTTGTAAGGAGCCTGGATCTCCGCAATACGGTCCTTGAGCGGCTTCAGGAGCGCCTCGACCGCCGTTTTCTGCTCTTTATACACCCTGACCTGATCTTCCGGCGCCAGCGGATGGTCGTACCGTACGTACGGGAAGAAGATGGCCATCATCCGGTAGTAGTCAAGCTGCGAGATGGGATCGAACTTGTGATCGTGGCAGCGAGCGCAATCGACCGAGAGGGCCATGAAGGCGCGGCTCGTAGTGCCGATGATGTCGTCGAGGTAGGCGTAACGATACTGCGGATTATCTTTTTCACGAAAGCCGACTCGCGGCCCAACTCGATAGAAGCCGGTAGCGATCAGACTGTCGTGTGTCGGGTTGTCCAGTTCATCACCTGCGAGTTGTTCACGGACGAACTGGTTGTAAGGTTTATCGTCGTTGAGCGCGCGTATCACGTAGTCGCGATAGCGCCAGGCATTGGGATAGTCGTAATCGTGCTCGTAGCCATGGCTGTCGGCATAGCGGACGACGTCGAGCCAATGGCGTCCCCAGCGCTCGCCGTAGTGGGGTGAGGCAAGTAATCGCTCAATGACCTTTTCGAACGCTTTCGGAGACGAGTCGGCGACGAAGGCTTCCACCTCGTGCGGCTTGGGGAGGAGTCCGATCAGGTCGAGATAGGCTCTCCGTATCAAGGTTCGGCGGTCAGCTGCGGGCGCCGGGGTCAGGCCCTTTTCTGAGAGCTTGCTGAAGACAAAAACGTCAACGGGATGATCGCGATGCGGAACATTGGGAATCTCGTGCTGCACGGGCGGCTGGAATGCCCACCAAGTCTCGCTCTCTGCCGCAGCGGAGCTTTCCTCTCGCTGGTCAAACTCCGCTCCCTGTTCGATCCAGTCACGGATTGTCTGGATCTGGTCGTCTTCCAGCGAACCGCCGAGGGGCATCGGCGGAGCCGCGCTACCCGACACATGCAGATACATCAGGCTCTCGGAAGGTCTCTCGGGAACAACGGTCGGACCGCGCTCGCCACCTTTGAGGATGCTTTCAGGAGTTCGCAGGTCGAGATTCGACTCTTTCGCGCCGTCTCCATGACAGACGTAGCAGTTCTCTTTGAGAACCGGCTGAATTTCCTTCGTGTAGGAAACGGGATCAGCGGCAGCGAGAAGTGCCGGGAGAGCAAAGACGAAAACAGGAAGAACACGGCAAGACAGGGCTACGGCGTCTTGGGTACACCCCCTCGACTTGGCGCTGTCTGTGGTCAGAGATGACACGCTCTGAAGGCAAGTTTACGGTGCTTCTGAACCGCTGTCAATGAATCGAAACCGGGGACAGTTTGTGGCGCGATAGGGCCGGCCCGACCGGACTTGTCGGCCCGTAGAGATTGCGAGGCGGCGCCCGACTTACGTGTCCTGGCTCCAGGGAAGCCGGCTGGTTATCGGGCAAACCTTCTGAACGTTGAAATCGATTTCCTTGCCTAATGTTGCGAGTTGGTCTTCGTCGAGCTTCGCCTGAATCTCCTGAAAGAGTTGTCGTTCTTCGATGCGGATGTGGCGGTGAAGCAGTTCCCCGAATTCCCGGAGCAAGGGAATGCGGTCGCTGTCGGTCGCGGCTGCTATACGTTCGACGAGCTTCTCCAGCTTGCGGTGTTGTGCTATGAGGTCGTCGACGACTTGATCCGACTCGAGTCTCGATCGGATCGACGGAAAGAGCACTTTTTCCTCGACATGAAAGTGGCCCAGCAGTTCAATCTCGGCCATCCGGGCGACTTTGTGCGAGAGTTCCAGTGCCTTCTTTTGCGTAGGCTCCGTCCTGAGACCTCGATCTATCAGTACGGTGAGGGCCAAGCCATGCTGATGCTGATGGGACAACGGAATCAGGCTAGGATCTCGAAGCATCGTCTCATTCTACGAACCCACCCTCCCGTCTGACGCGGCTGCTACAATTCACGCCATGCCGATTCTGGACGTGACGCTCATGACAGGGCGCTCCTATGAGAAGAAGAAAACACTCATCAAAGAGCTGACGGACGCAACCGTACGCGCCCTCGACGTGTCTCCCGAGCGGGTGCGCTTGATCATCCGCGAGATTCATCCTTCGCACTTCGCAGTCGCAGGCGAACCCAAGGGAGAACCCGAGTAAACCAGTGCGTTGATCGCTCGTATCCTGTAAACGCCCTGGGCCAATGGAGTAACGCCTGAGGCACTTACCCCTTGGGATGACGGCCATGGGTGAACGTCGGCTTTGTCGTTCGTCGGAGCAGATCGAACCGGATCGCCGTCCTGCTCACACTCTGCGCCGAGCGATCGCAGAAGCCCGCCGCGTCTTCTATGGGACTTTCACAGCGGACTGCTATGTGACCTGTGAAAAGAACACCTTGTTGGAGAGCAAATCCTTGAGCCCCGGACCTGGCCCGCCTGCCGTATAGAGAATACCTACATCCGCCCCAATCTGATGATGGCCGGTGGGTCGTTCGATGTTCGGCAGCCAATGTGATTCAAGTACGTCCTCCGAGCTGACCATCGAGAACGAGAACGAGGCGCCGCCGTCCGCGGACCGCAATTGCACGACTTCATTCGACGGATGGCCCCAACCGGATTCGTCGCCCTTGAGCTTTTGCAGAGTTGCCACGACGACCGTTTCACCTCGCGAGTCGAAAGTGACTCCGCCGGCCGTGATGAGACTCCAGGACGACCATTTGTCGGGCAGAAACCGAGACAGGTCGGTTCTGTGCCAGCGTCCATCGTTTTCCAGGCGCGCAATGAAAAGCCTCCCTCGTCCCAGTTCTTCGATGCTGTATAGAAGATGAGGCCGGCCCTTACGATCCACCGCCAACGCGCCGGCTCGCACAACCCGCTGTTGGTCGACACCTCCCCTTACGAGAACTTCGGCTGTGTCGACCGTAACAGGAAGAGTCAGGGTCCGTCCGTCGCTTCTTTGCCAGCTCCCGCCGAAATCGCGACTGACCATATACGTGACCGTCTGTAGGCGGCCATACGCATCTTTGTCGGATCTCTCGTGGAAGCGGCAGCAGAGATGTAGGGTGCGGTGGTCTGGTCCCCATGCGAGCGATTCCTGAAAGTGTGCGTAGCCAGGATGGCGCGACGCGAGGATCGAGCCCAGGTGCCGCCATGCTTCCCCGGCCGGGCGTTTCCATAACTCGACCTCCCAAGGTTTGTCCCGAAATCTGCGCCGGCCGGTGAGATACAACGCGTCATCCTTTCCACAAATGAACGTGGGGTACGTCAACCCCTCACCGATAAGGACCTCCTCTCCCCACTCGGACGCGTCGTTGGGCCGTTTCGACTTTCGGTAACGCATGGCGTGATGATGCGGGTAGTAGACAATGTGCAGGAAGCCGGCGCTGTCGATCGTGAGCGCCGGACCGCCATGGTTGTCGTATGCCTCACCGACCGTCACGGTCGGAGACCAATCTCCCGTTCGGCGGTTGAGTGTCCGGACACGCACACGGAATCCTTCGGGAGGTGAATCAAGCCAAGATACGTGGGTCTGATCGCCGCTCGTGACAATCTTGTTGGCCTCGGCATATGCGCTCGCGCGGCCACATCCGTGATCAGAAAGCAGAAACGTTTGCTTTCCCCCTGATTTTTTCGACAGGCAGTGGAGTGTCGTCAGGCCGCCCGCCGCAGCCACGCTTGCAGTTCGCAACCAGTAGCGTCGTGAATGATGGAAAACGCTTGGATTGTACATGTCCTTGTGTTATGTTGCGCCGCCTACTTTACCGCCCCGTCCAGTCTCTCGCACCCCTGCTTCATCGTCTCGAACATGCTGCGTAGTGCACTGAGGTCGTGTCCGGGATTCACAAATCGAAAGCCCTGATCGACACGGTGTTTCGCTTGCTCCACGGACGCGGTGACATACCCCGCCGCGACGCCTGTCTCCTTGGATGCGTCGGCGACCTCGGCCACCAAATCTTGGACCAGGTCTTCTTCGATCGAGGCGGCGCCTACGGACCGGGACAGATCATAGGGGCCGATGAGAACGCAATCCACATCGGGGACGGCCATCATCTCGCGGACATTGCCCACGCCCGTCGGCGTCTCAACCATCACGATGACGAGTATTTCGTCGTTCGCATGCTCGACGTAGTGGAAAAAATCGTTGTCGCCCTGCAGGGCATTGCGAAAACCGGTCGCCGAGCGTCCGCCGCGTGGCGGGAACTTTGCCGCCTGCACCGCCTGCTCGCACTGTTCCGCAGTTTCGACCATGGGGACCACGATTCCTAGGGCGCCCAGGTCGAGCACTCGTCCGATGCAAAGTGGATCGAGTCCAGGGATGCGCACGATCGGCGCGGTTCCCGTCCCGATAAAGCAGCTCAGAGCGGCGCTCAGCGTCGGCTCCGACCAGCCGCCGTGCTGCCATTCGAGCCATAGGAAGTCGAAGTCGTATTGGAGTGCTTGCTGGACGATTTCCGGGGAAGGGAAGGAGATCGACGGGCCTGAGATGACCTCTCCATTGAGGAGCTTGCGCCGCGCGAAGTTCGGTTGCATGGTATAGGACTCGCTATCGGAAGTCCCCTATCTTAACTTGCAGCTTTCGGTCGCGGGGTCAGTAGGCGAGCGTCTTCTTGATTTCGCGTTCGAGATCGGCCGTCTGGGGCAGGATGCGGTTCTCGCCGCGAGGGTTGTAGGCAACCCAGGTGTCCTTCGCGCCGACCCGGCCTACCGGCGCATCGAGGCGATCGAACAACTCGTTGCCGATGCGGGCGGCGATTTCGGCTCCGTAACCGAAGGAAAGGCAATCCTCATGGGCCACGATTGCACGGCTGGTCTTACTGACCGACTCGGCAATCTCCTCCCAATCATAGGGACTGAGGCTGCGGAGGTCGAGAATCTCGACGTTGGCGGCATGCTTCTCCTCAATGCGCTGTGAGGCGAGCAAGGCTTTGTGTACAAGCGCTCCGTAGGTGATCAATGTCAGGTCCGTGCCTTCTCTGACACGCCGGGCCCGTCCGAAGGGCACCATGTGTTCGGGTCCGGGATCGGCGGCACGATTGTACGTCTCACGGTAGAGCTTCTTGTGTTCGAGGAACAGAACGGGGTCGTCACAACGGATGGCCGTCCGCAGCAAGCCGTTGGCGTCGAGCGCGTTGGAAGGCATGACGACGCGCAAACCGGGAATGTGCGTGAAAAGCACTTCGCCCGACTGGCTGTGATACACCGCGCCGCCGCCTAGGTAGCCGCCGATCGGGACGCGAATGACCATCGGGCACGAGAAGCCGTTGTTCGATCGCCAGCGGAGGGTAGCGAGTTCGTCGCGGATTTGCATCATCGCCGGCCAGATATAGTCGAAGAACTGAATCTCAACAACGGGTTTCAAGCCGCGCGTCGCCATGCCAATCGCACGGCCGACGATGGCCGCTTCCGCGATGGGAACATTGAAGACGCGATCGCTTCCAAACCTGCGTTGCAGGCCGTGCGTCACCGTGAAAACACCTCCTTTGCCCTTGACTTCATTGAGGTGCTCTTCCCGCGTGCAGTCTGCCACGTCCTGGCCGAAGATGATGATGTGGCCATCGCGCTGCATCTCCTTGCGGAGACAGTTGTTGATCAGATCGACCATCGTCTTCGGCTCGCCGGCGAAGCGGGGAGGGTTGTCAAACTCGTCCGCGGTCGGGTTTACGGTCGGCGAATAGAGAAGTTTCATCGCCCATCCCACCGGCGGAGCTTCCGCTTTCAACGCGACCGCGACCGCCTCTTGGATATCGAGATCGACTTCGTGATGAATCGTCAGCAGAGCGTGTTCGTCGGCAATCCCTTCGCGTTCCAGATGCGCTGCCAGTCTGCGAATCGGGTCCTTGGCAGCTTCATCCTCACGCTCGGCAGCAGGCTTGTAGAGGCTTTCGTCGTCGGACAGAGAGTGCGAATAAGGGCGAATCGTACGCGCGTGAACGAGTGCCGGCCCGTGACCCTCGCGGCAGTGATCCGCCGCTTCACCGAGGACGTGGTAGCTTTCGAGGAAGTCGAGGCCGTCGACTTCATGAACGTCCAAGTCAGGGAACGAGCGCACGAGCCGCGAGATGCTCCCGCCGGCGGTCTGCGCTTCAACGGGTACAGAGATCGCGTAGCCGTTGTCCTCGATCAGGAAGAGCAGTGGCAGACGCTCCATGCAGGCGGCGTTGAGAGCTTCCCAGAACTCCCCCTCGCTGGTCGCGCCTTCACCCGAGCAGACCAGAACGAGGTCCCGTCCCGGATGCCGCGTCCATTTCGGGGTTTCGCTGTCGCGTCTGCTGAGACGGCCGGCGTGGGTGCAACCCGCGGCCTGAAGAAACTGCGTGCCCGTAGGGCTCGAGGCCGAAACGATGTTCAGCTTCGGGTTCGACCAGTGCGACGGCATCTGCCGTCCGCCCGAAGCGGGGTCGGCCGCGGCGCCCACGGCCTGCAGTAGCATGTCGAGCGGCGTAACGCCCAGCGCCAGACACAGCGCACGATCTCGGTAATAGGGATAGACCCAGTCGAAGCCCGCATCGAGGAGCATGCCGGCCGCGGTCTGCACTGCCTCATGGCCAGCGCCGCTAACCTGGAAGAAAATCTCGTTCCGCTGCTTGAGAATGATCTCGCGGTCGTCGAGACGCCGCGAGAGATACATGTTGCGGTAGGCGTCGAGAAGTAGGGAAGGACGGATGACGTCGAGCGCCGGAGCTTCTTTGACCAGGCCGCGTTGATCGGCCATGCCTATAGTGTAAGGCGGCTGTGATGAAAAATTTCCTCAGCCGGTGTGTCTAGTTCTCACCCCGCGCCGCCTTAATCTCTTTCATCCGCTTCTCCTTGAAGGCATCGAACTCTTTCTGCAAGGCAGGAGTCAGCTTGCTGCCGTAGAGTTCGCTCGCGCGGTACTTGCCGGTGATGAGCTTGCCTTTCGTCCACTCGTCCTTGATGTGGATGTAATCAGCTCGCTCGAGCACCTCTGCGACCAGATGTGGCGGGATGAAGATCACGCCCTCGCGATCACCCAACACGATATCTCCCGGCATGGCGACCGCACCGCTGATCTCGACGGGAATGTTCAGGGCAACCATCAGAACCCCGCTGACCGCCGAGGGATGAGCTTTCTTGTAATAGAGATTCAGCGGCAGGTCGAATGTACCCTGTAGATCGCGGATCGTACCATCGACGACCGCGCCTCGGCGGGTTTGGCCCCATATTGCCGAGTGCAGGTTGTCGCCGCCGAAGTTGTGTCCCGGAGTGGCGCCCATCAAGTTGACCACGGCGACATCATCGCGGACGAGCGCATCTATGACCTTCTGTGTGTTACCCCGCGCCAAGCCCTTCTTCTTCGCGTCGGCGTCGACGACTTCTTGCAGGTCGGGCCGATGCGGCAGGTATTTCGCCGTGACGGCGCGTCCGACAAGCCGCTGACCCGGCTTGAGGATTTCGAACCCGTCCGCGTACTGCCGCAGATATCCTTTGCCCCGCAGAATGCCCCATGCCTCCTCGACGCTCAACTCCGCGACGCGCTCGATCAGATTCAGCGGCACTTTCGGCCGTCCGTCCGGAAATCTTTCGTAGGGATTCTGCTTGGTAAACTCGATCATCTGCTCCTTGGTCAGGCTGAAGAGTTGGGCCGATGACGGAACCGCAAGAGCCAGGCAGACGAGCAGCGTAATGATAGTTTTCATGGGTTTGTCCTCTGGGCTGAGAAGCCCCACGGGCAGCGATCATCATACGGAATTGGCCGGGACCTTTCAACAAGGGGACACAAGGAGAGACGTCTTCGCGATCGGAGCTAACCGTGAATCGTAGAAATTTCCTGGGAACCGCCGCGGCGGTTTTTCCTCACTTCGCTCGAAGTCAAACGGCCAAGCCCAGGAAACCGAATATCATTTTAATTTTGGCCGATGACCTCGGTTACGGCGATCTTGGCTGCTATGGCCAAGACCGTATTGACACCGCAAACATCGATCGCCTCGCGGAAGAGGGCATGCGGTTCACGGATGCTTATGCGGGTTCGACCGTATGCGCGCCCTCGCGATCATGTCTGATGACAGGGCAGCACACGGGCCACACGCGCATCCGGAACAACTCGAGTCCCACAATGGGGCGTGTTCCTCTCCGGCCTTCGGATCTCACGGTCGCCGAGGTGCTCCACGAGGCTGGTTATCGCACCGCCATGATCGGCAAGTGGGGCCTGGGCGAGGCCGGCAGCACGGGCATTCCGACCAAGAAGGGCTTCGACGAGTGGTTCGGGTACCTCAACCAGGGCCACGCACATAACTTCTACCCGGAACACCTCTGGGACAACGACAGCGAGTTCTTCCTCCCCGGCAATCGTGGTGGTGCGCGGCAGCAGTACAGCCACGATCTGTTTGTAGAGCGCGCGCTCGAGTTCCTCGATAATCACTCCGGAGGAGCGTTCTTCCTCTACCTCCCGTTTACGATTCCGCACGCGAACAACGAGTTGGTCCGTTTCACGGGAGACGGTATGGAAGTTCCCGACTACGGAGCCTACGGCGAAGAGATCTGGCCGAACACCGAAAAGGGCTTCGCCGCGATGGTTACTCGCATGGACCGCGACATCGGTCGCATCATGACCAAGCTGAAGGAACTTGGGATCGACGAAGACACCATCGTCGTCTTTACCAGCGACAACGGGCCGCACCGCGAAGGCGGGCATGACCCGGAGTTCTTTGGGAGCCGCGGCGGGCTGCGGGGTATCAAGCGGGACCTGTATGAGGGAGGCATCCGAGTGCCGGCGATCGCACGTTGGCCGGGCCAAATCCAGGCTGGCGCGGTCAGCGACCATCCCTGGGCATTCTGGGACTTTCTCCCGACAGCCGCTGAGCTTGCCGGAGCGACAACGCCGGGCCATATTGACGGCACCTCCATCGTCCCGACGCTACTCGGTAAAGGGCAGTCCGACCCCGAATATCTGTACTGGGAGTTTGCCCGTGGCGGCAACTTCCATCAGGCCGTCCGAAAAGGGACGTGGAAAGCGGTGCGGCATGGGCTGGGCGAACCGATCGAACTCTACAACCTCGAAGCAGATCGATCCGAGAGCAACAACGTTGCCAACAAGCAGCCGGAACTCCGCAAAGAGATTGCGGACATCCTTTCGCGAGCGCGTGTGGAATCCGAGGAGTATCCACTGCCGGCGCAGCAGGGCCGGGCTACCGGGTTTCGAGAAAGCGAGCCAACTCATCACGCCTGAAGACCGGAAGAGGCTCAGCCCGGCCGTCACGAACGAGCACAACACCGTCGCCGGCGGAGACGACCGCGCCAATCTCCCGAGCAGAGATGCCCGCGTTGTCGAGCGCTCGGATCGCCTCCGATACCGCGGTCGCTGGAACCGTTGCAAGCAGGGCGCCTGACGCGAGCAGACCCAGCGGGTCGAGGTCCAGAGCCGTAGTGATGATGCTTGTTTCCGGCAGGACTTCGATCTTTTCGAGCGTGACGCGCAATCCGACGTTGGCCGCCTCGGCAACCTCGTGAAGCGCGGTGAACATGCCGCCCTCTGTCGGGTCATGCATCGAATGGATCGGCACGGCATCCGTCAGAGCACGGCACGCGGGCAGAACAGAGATGCCCGGGCCTGTCATCCATTGGGAAGCGTCCTCGATCACAGTGTCGGGAACGCCCCGTTCCCGCAGCAGCCCGGCGTGTTCGGAAGCGAGGATGGCCGTTCCCTCGATGGCCACGCCTGCCGTCAGCAGGATGGCGTCCCCAACGCGAGCCCCCGCCGTCCGCACAACGGCATCCCGTCGGACGGTTCCCAACAGGCAGCCGCTCAGAATAGGCCGGTCGAGTCCGACCGTGACCTCGGTGTGGCCGCCCACCAGAGCCACGTCGTATTCCCGGCAAGCCCGAGTGACGCCAGCGAAGAGCTCGCGCACATCATCCACCTCGATGTCCTCCGGCAACAGCGCGGTGACAAGCAGCCACCGCGGGTCCGCCCCCATCGTTGCGAGATCGTTTCCGTTGACCGCGAGAAGATAGCGCCCCATGTCCGCCGCGGCGAACGTAATGGGGTCCGTCTTTGCAACGATCAGGTCTTCGCCGCCGTGGTCGATCACGGCCGCGTCCTCGCCGAGACCACTGCCGACAACCACTGAGGGATCGACGGGCGGGATGGAATCGAGAAGTTCCTTGAGGAGATCAGGCCGAAGTTTGCCCGCGGCAAGCTTCATTGCGAAGCGGTGTTCCTGGTTCTGTCGCGCCTGGAACCAGACGACAGGTCGGCCGCGAGCACATTGACTCCTGCGGGGGCATCGGCTTTGCCACTGCTGTTGACGCCGCGCACGCGGAGACCGCAGCCGTGCAGCGCGCGGACCATGGCCGCTCCCAAACCACCGCGCGCCCCGGATACAACATGGGTTCCGCCAGTGCCGGACATTTTCGTAATGCTCCCCGGTGCTACGTCGGGCTGCAAGTTTATCAGATTAGGAGAATCGGTGGCCCGGCGCCTGTGGCCGAGCAACGAGTGGAGGCAACGAGAAGGCGCTGAGCAATCATGAGCGGAAAGACAAGAAACCGAGTGTTTCGGACCCGGACAATCTGAATTGGGATTGATTCCGAGCCACTCTTATGTTGTATTTCAACAGCAATCTGGGCGCTACTCTTTTGAGGATTTGGCGCGAGAAGGAGGACGAGTGCGCCCTCTCGCACCCCGGCATCGCCGGGCAAAACGATACGATCCTGGGCCGCTACCGCGACTCTTCGCTGGGTCTGGATCTCTACCTATGGCTGACCTTACCGGACCTTCGCGCTGTCACAATCGTCCCCTCAGCCAGCATGGCACGTACCTCCTCCAATGTGAATGGAGGTTTGCGGAGGTGAATGACTGCATGGCAATTGGGACAGACCGGACGCAAATCCTCCTTCGGATCAACCATGTAGCCGGCCTTGATCTCTGAGAGTGGCCGAAGGTGGTGAACATGTATGTAGCCCTCTGCTACAAGACCGTATTGCTTACCGAAGTTGAAGCCACACACCGCGCATACCACTCCGTGAGTGTCTAAGCATTGAGCGCGTGCTGCTGGATTCCGTTCGTATGCGTTGACGGTCACATTCTTTACTGCCCCCTCTACCAGCGGAGGTGGATCGATCTCTTCGACTAGGGTCGCCGCTCCAGTTCCGCGGGCTCTTTCGTAGTGAGAAGTAAGAACGACCCAGGCCTGTTCGATTTCCTCCTCCGACCTGTTCCCGAAGTGCTGACCGAAACGAAACCCGAGGTTGCGCCAGGTGAGCGATTTTAATGTGTGTTCCGTGTACCTCTGCCTTCGAACGGCAGCGTCCTCCCAGCCGACGACGAACTGGCCATGCCGATAGGTGTCCGGCGGGTGCCTATCGTCGCGATCATAGGGAACGATCGCCAAATGGCTGAGAATCTCTTCGTTCGTAACTCTGGCAGCTTCGACCAGCGATTTGGCGTTTGAGGTCGCCGGTTTCAGCTTGAGAGCGCGAAGCACATCATCCCATCGCCGATAAGCATAGACTTCGCTTTGCTCGTCCTTGACCCGACTTGCGAAATCGGTCTTCGAACCGTCCAGGAACGCGCCAATACCCGGTCCTGGGAGCCTCGTGTTCTTGTTGACGACGAGGGTCTGTATTTGCGGAATGTGTTGCTTCCATTCTTCGCCAAGTCGTTGCAGGCTGGTTCCTATACTGCCAAGCGGATAGTTCAGGTTCCGTGCATTTGGCATGCCCAGCTCTTTGGCCAGGCTTTCATAAGTGATCGGCTCACCAGCCTTCGCCTGGCGGACCAGCAATGGCAGCGCCGCGCGGGCGCGCTCGTGATAAAGTTGGTCGCCTTGCATGCGAGATGCTTCCTTTGCCGTTTCCCCCCATGCCATCGCCCGCTCCTTAAATCAGTCGTTCAGGCTACCGCCTGCAGCCCTTTCTTGGCGACAAGGTTGAGCAACTTGAGCGAGGATCCTCCGGGGCGCTTGTCGCCCCGCTCCCACTGGCTCACCAGCCCAGACGTCACATTGAGATAACTGGCAAAGACGGCTTGGCTTGCTTTCTCGCGGAGCCGGATCTGGCGGATTTGCCCCGGCGTCAGTTCTTCAATCGGGGTCAGACACATCGCATCGAAGGTCTTCATCGTCTGTTTGTCCAGGACGCCCGCCTCGGCAAGACCGAGCGCGGTTTCGTGCACCGTCGCCAGCACAGCGCTCTTATTCCTATACTGCTACTTCCCCATAGCAACTGATCGCCATGATCGTTCCATTTCTCTTCGCCGCTGCCAATGCCCTGTCATCAAGGCCGAGCATCTCGTCGGCGAGCTTCCGGAACGCCTGTAGTTCGTTCCGGCGGATGTTATCCCGGTCGCTCTTTGCGAAGCCGTAAACAAAGAATGCCTTAATCAAGCACCGCCACACAGCGGCACAATGGTTTCCTCCACTTCCCAGTGGAGATCGTTGTGCCGCCGGACTGTCCAGCGCCGCTTGCTACCCGATTCCGCGGTCCCGATCATGATTCCGACAATGCCCGGTCACTGATCGGCTTCATTCCGGAACGCTGATCGACATCAGCCCGGAATCGCGATCGACTTGCCCCGGAATCCCCACTGTCCGGGCCGAAGGACGCGTCTCCGGAAACGAGATCGACCCCACCCTGCAAACAAGCTGTCTTTGATTACGATCGATAATCGCTAAGCGCTACACTCTTCGTCTCGGACGTAAAGCGATGAAGATCATGATGGTGGCCTCGGAGGCCGAACCGTACGCAAAGACAGGCGGACTCGGCGACGTCGTCGGAGCCCTTTCGCGACATCTTGCGGGCCTCGGTGAGGACGTGGCCGTTATCCTGCCTCTCTACGAAGCAACAGCGCCCGTTCTCACTGGCCGCCCCCAGACGATCGTCTCCGACGACCTGCCGATCGCGCTCGGCGATGAACAGCGCCACGTTCGTGTCGTACGCGTCGATGAGGCCGGCGTGTCGTGGTATTTCATTGACGATCCCGACTACTATGGCCGCCCGGGCCTGTACGGGACATCCGACGGCGGCTACGTTGACAACGCACAACGCTTCATGACCTTGGTTCGGGGCACCCTGGCCATAGCCTCGGTTGAGTTTGTCCCCGACATTTTGCACTGTCACGATTGGCAAACCGGCCTGGCTCCCGTCTTGATCAAGACAGGGCATGACCCGAGCCGCCGCCCGGGCCCGCTACCGACTCTTTTCACGATTCACAATCTGGGCTACGACGGACTGTATGAGAAGGACATCTTGACGAAGATCGGGCTGCCCGACGAACTGTTTCATGTCGATGCGCTGGAGTTCTACGGGAAGGTGAGCTTGCTCAAGGGAGGGCTTCTCTATGCCGACCGGATCAGTACGGTCAGCGAAGCGTACAGCCGTGAGATCCTCACGTCCGAATACGGGCTCGGCAAGGAAGGCATCACGAACCTGCGCAAGGGAGACCTGGTCGGCATTCTGAATGGCGTGGACTATACCCGATGGGACCCGGCGAGCGACCGTCTGATTGCGGCGAACTACTCGGCCGATGATCTCAAGGGGAAACGCGACTGCAAGCTGGACCTGCTGCGGGAATTCGGTCTCCCTGCGTCTGCAGCGGACCGGCCTTTTTTCGGTGTCGTGTCGCGAGTCGCCTGGCAGAAGGGGCTTGATCTGGTAGCTGCCGTGACCCCCGACGTGGTTGACGCGGGAGGACTTCTGATCGTTCTGGGAACGGGAGAAAGCGGCTTGGAACAGGCTTTGCGCACGCTTGCGGGCCGCTATCCCGAGCGTGTCGGGGTCCGTATCGCGTATGATGACCCGCTCGCTCACAAGATCGAAGCCGGCGCGGATATTTTTCTCATGCCCAGCCGCTACGAGCCCTGCGGTCTGAACCAGATGTACAACCTCAGATACGGTACAGTGCCCGTGGTGCGAGCGACGGGCGGCTTGCTCGACACCGTTCAACCGTGGGACGACGAAGCTTGGACGGGGAACGGCTTCCGATTCTCCGGCGACTCGAAAGAAGCTTTCCTGGGAGCGATCCGGGAGGCGCTCCGGTTGTACCGGGACCGCGACGCCTGGTCAATCATCATGCGCAACGGCATGACGGCGGATCATTCCTGGGAACGTTCCGCCCAGCGCTATGTCGAGCTCTATCAGGAAATCATCCGATCGAATCGCGTTGCTGCATCGTAGCCGCTGTGACGGTGATCCCGCCGACGAGCGATCTGGTAATCTGAAACTGAAGAACGGGGGCGGCTCTCCTTGCTGGTTGCCGGCGAGGTGGCGCGAGCCCTCCACGTTGAGGATATTCCCGGAGGAATGAATGGCTGGAGCGAATACTGTTACCCTCACCGACGAGGGGTTTGACAGCGATGTTTTAGGGTCGGATATGCCTGTTCTCGTGGATTTTTGGGCTATTTGGTGCGGCCCATGCCGCATGATGGCTCCTGTGATCGACGAGGTCGCCGATGACTATGTCGGCAAGGTGAAAGTGGGTAAGCTCGACGTTGATAGTAATCCGCAGTCAGCCAGCCGCTATCAAGTTCGCGGCATCCCCACATTGTTGCTGTTCAAAGGAGGACAGGTCGTCGAGCAGTTGGTCGGTGCGGTCCCCAAGGGAAAAGTGGTTGAAGCTCTGAACGGCCACATCTAAGACTGCGCTTCAATAGGGCTGATAGCCTTTCACGCCTAGCGTGATCCGATACAGACTCAGATCGATGGTGACATAGAGGACGTTCGCTTCTTCGCCGATGCCAAACTCGACGTTGCTCGGCAGGCCTATCGCGTTTTTGGGATCGGTTTGGTTCTCGGGTCCGGTCGCGATGAATCCCACCTCTTCTCCGTCGGGGGTGATGATCATCACCCCGGGTCGCTTCAGACTGCGTGACGTCAGGTAGACGTGTCCTTCCACATCGACCGTCATGCCGTCGCAGCCAGCTTCTTTTTCGAAGTCGACCAACGTTTTTTGCGGACCGCTGATCAGTCCGTCGTCTCCCAACGGGAATGAGTAGATCTTCATCGCGCCGTGCTCGCCCGGCGGAGCATCGGGAGCAGTGATCCGCTCGCTGCCGTTGTTGTGGTCGGCGAGATAGAATGTCTTCCCGTCGGGGCTGAGTGCGACGCCGTTGGGCTTCTCGACGTTATGCGTCAGTTCGGCGACCGTGCCGTCTGTATCGACGCGATAGACGGCCATGTGTTCAAGCTCGCGGTCTTCGGCGCCGAGATACCGGGGATCGCTGAAGTAGATTCTGCCCTTGGTGTCGAGCACGAGGTCATTCGGGGCGTTGAAGCGCTTGCCGTCGTAGCTATCGGCGACGGTGGTCTTCTCGCCGGTCTCGACGTTCCACCGCGAGATCTGTCGGCCGCCCTCACCGGCCCCTTCGGCGGCGATCAGATGCCCCTTGGCGTCGAAGGTCAAACCGTTTGATTTGCCGCTGTCCTCGGCAAAAACCGTTGTCTCGCCCGTCTTGGGGTCGAACCGCATGATCTTGCCTTTGTCGGAACCGAACGGAATGTCCGAGAAGTAGATGCTGCCGTCAGGGGCCACGGCGGGGCCTTCGGTGAGTCCTCCCTGGATGGGTAGCGACCGCGTGAAGAGTTTCTCGAGTGTTGCCCCCTCAGGGACAATCGCGTTCGCCGCGGCCGATTCCGGCTCAGCCGGCGGCTCGCTAACGCAACTCAATGCGAGCAGAAGACCGATGCAGACCAACAGAGGCTTGTTCATGACAGGTTCCTTTATGGGCAGGTCGTGAATAGATCGGATCAGTCACATACTATGCCCCGCGGGGCCTGGGAAAGGCAACCCTTGCGAGGTTTGTAGGCGTACTTTCCTGACACGAGTCGCCGCCCGAAAAGGGAGTATCTTTCCTGCGTATAACCCATCGGTAATGCGCGATTCACCATCAGCTTGGCGGGTCCCGGCCCATATCAGTTTGGGACGCCGCCGTGCGACACTATCTCACAGACAACAGCGAATGATCTACAGCGGCCGATCCCCGGAAACAGGCAAACTCCTTCACGTCCATGAAGACAACGGCGGCATCGTCACGGTCGAGGAGACGGGCCGCTCCCATGGCGGACCTTGTATTGCGCCGGGCATGATCGACCTGCAGGTCAACGGATTCGCCGGAGTCGACTACAACTCGCCCGACACACCTCAGGACGAGATCGCACGCTCGATTGAAGTGATTCGCCGTACCGGCGTCACGCGCTTCTTCCCAACGGTAATCACCGGCTCGCATGAAAACATCACCGGCTCTCTCAGCAACCTCGCCCAAGCGAAGCGACAGTTGTCGAACGGGAACTCGCTGTTGCGGTTCCATGTCGAAGGCCCCTGGATCTCACCGGTTGACGGTCCTCGCGGAGCGCATCCGAAGGAGCACGTGCGCGCTGCGACCGTCGAGGAATGGAAGCGGTTCGAAGACGCGGCCGAGGGCCACATCGGTATTCTTACGCTTGCGCCGGAACAGGAAGGCGCGCTGAGCCTGATCGAGCACGTCGTGGGGCAGGGAAGAGTGGTCGTTGCTCTTGGGCACACCAACGCCGACACTATCCGGATCAAGGATGCCATCCGAGCCGGCGCGACGATGAGCACGCACCTCGGCAACGGCTCGCATCAGGTAATCGCACGGTTTCCAAACTACATCCTCGACCAGATGGCGTCGGACGAACTCTGCGCCGGCCTCATCGTCGATGGGATTCATCTCGACCCCAGCTTCGTAAAGATCGCTGTCCGAGCCAAGGGACTCGATCAGTGCATTCTCGTTACCGACGCCGTCGCTCCCGCAAGTTGTCCTCCTGGCATCTATCGCATCGGCCACCTGGAGGTCGAGTTGACGCCTGAGAACCGCGTGGAGCTGACGTCCTCGCGGCGCCTTGCGGGATCGGCCCTCACGATGGACAGCGGCCTTGCAAAGCTGATCCAATTCGCGGAGATTTCTCTTTGTGAAGCCTTGAAGATGGCTACCACCAATGCAGGCCGGCACGCGCGCATCGCCGGACGCCAAGGTTTTCTCGAACCCGGTGATCTCGCCGACCTCATTCTCTTCGACTTCGACTCCGAGAGCGGCAAGATCGCAGTCCGACAAACGATCTGCTCGACGGCCGGGTAGAATCGTGCACGGGAAACCCCAGTTCACCAAGCCGTTGCAACCATTGTGGACCGGCATGGGCGCGATGATCCTGCAAGACGGCACCTGACGGCGTGAGTAGAGAGGAACCCCAAGGAGACCGGATTCATGAGAAAAACCCCCTTGTTTTGGCCCTTGCGTTGATTTGTTGGGCGGACTCGAGCGGGGCGCAACTCGACCCCGACTTTGATCGCGCGGACCGGGAGACGGTTCGACTGCAGCCGACTCACTTTGTTGGAGCACCGAAAACAGTCAAAGCCACCCTCAGCCAACCAGGGTGCCGGATTCCGCAACCCTGGGGCACCGTAAAACCGCGCAATCTGATTCGAGGCGAGTTCATTGTCAAGGGCGGAGCAAAATTAGGCCACTGGGGCGGAGTAAAAGTAGACCATCTCGGGGATAGGACTCGTTTCTGAAAGCGGCTGTTTTGGGGGCTGGAGCGAAGTCGGGGGACGCCTGTTAAGGCGGCCCCGGACGTAGTGGAAGCCCCTCGAAACAGCCGGCGGCTGGGCGGGGGGATCAGGGGGAGGAAGAACGCTTCCGGGAACGCTTACTCTGCTGGAGACGGTAGCTCTCGGCGTTCATCTCCAAGATATGGACGTGGTGGGTGAGACGATCCAGCAAAGCGCCGGTCAGCCGCTCGGAGCCGAAGATCTCCGTCCACTCGTTGAAGGGTAGGTTCGAGGTGACCAGCGTCGAGGCCCGCTCGTAGCGCTGGCTGAAGATCTCGAACAGTAACTCCGAGCCCGTCTTCGACAAGGGGACGTAGCCCAGCTCGTCGACGATCAGCAGGTCTTGCTTGGCCAGCTGTTTTTGCAAGCGCAGGAGACGTTTGTCGTCACGCGCCTCGAGCAACTCGTGGACCAGCGCCGCGGCGGTGGCAAAGCGGACCCGATAGCCTTTCTGACAAGCGGCCAGCCCCAACGCCAGGGCAAGGTGCGTCTTGCCCGTACCGGAGTTGCCCAGCGCCAGCACGTTCTCTCTGCGATCCAGATACTCCGAGCGCGCCAGCTCCAGGACCAAGCTCTTGTTCAGCGACGGAATCGAGCGGAACTCGAAGGTCTCCAGGCTCTTGAGCACCGGGAACTTGGCGGTCTTGATGCGGCGCTCGGTGGCGCGCTGTTCGCGATCGAGCAGCTCCAGCTCACTGAGTCGCAGCAGATAGCGCGGACAGTCCAGACCTTCGGCCGCGCATTGCCGCGCCACTTTGTCGTACTCGCGCAGGAAGGTCGGCAGCCGCAGCGCCTTCAGCTGCGCTTCCAGCAGCACTTTCGGCTTGGCCGTCACTCGGCTCCCGCGTCCACCAGCGCCAGATAGTCCGCCGCTGCGGTCCTCGCCACCCGCGCCGTGGGCAGATGGGGATAATTCTCAAGTTCCAGCCGGGGTGGGCGCTGTTCGATGCGACACAGCACGAGATGCTTGACGGCATCGAAAGAGATCGCGCCGAGCCGTAAGGCGTCCCCTACGGCAGCACGGACTTCTTCGAGCGGAACGTCCTCGAGCAGACGCAGTACCTGGACATACTCTCGAGCTCCAGCCTTGCCGAGCCGCGCTTCGAGCAGCCGGCGCAGTCCAGCAAACTCCTCGGGCAACTGCCAGCCTTCCAGCGGCGCTGCTTGCTCGAGTGCTCCGGTCTTGCGCTCCAGTAGGGCCAGATAGTGCAGCGGGTGAAAGATCAGCCCCTCACGCCCATAGCTGCGCCGATGCCGTGCGATCTCCTCGCTGCCGGCGCAGATGACGACTTTGTCCACATAGCCCTTGATGAGCACTTGGCGGTGTCCGTACTTGGTCGGCACCGAGTAGTCGTTGGTGTGGTAGCGCACCAGCGACAACGACGTCACTCTCCCAGGACGTGTCTCGCAGGCCTCATACGCCGCTGCCGGCAGCGCTAACAGCGCTTGTCGATCACGCTCGAAGCGCTCTCCGATCTTCTCTCGATGCCCGCGTTGCCGGCGCTCTCGCCTCTTGCGGCACTGCTCTTCCAGCCATACGTTCAACGCTGCCCAACTGGGGAACCGGGGCCGCGGTACGAAGAAGCTCCGTCGGGCGACCTTCACAAGGTTCTCGACCTTCCCCTTGTCGTTTCCCTTGCCCGGCCTCCCAAAACGCTCTGCGAACAAGTAGTGCGACTGCAGCTCCGAGAACGCCTGCGTCTTCTGCCGCGTCCCGTCGCCTAGGATCCGCGCCACCGCCAGCGTTGTGTTGTCGTAGAGAATCCGTCGCGGCACGCCACCCCAGTAGCGAAACGCCTCGACGTGCCCCTCCAAGAAAGCTTCCGTCGTCTCGGCCGGAAATGCCCGCACGTAACTCTCGTCGCTGTGGGGTAGATCGATGACGAAGTAGTGCGCCTTCGCCAGCACCCCGCCGATCTCCACTTGCGCCTCGCCGAAGTCCGCCTGGGCGTGCCCCGGCGGATGCGTCAGCGGCACGAACATCTCGCGCTGCGAGGTCCGCTTCAGCCGCACGTAGTCTTTGATGATGGTGTAGCCGCCCGCGAAGTCGTGCTCGTCTCGGAGTCGTTCGAAGATACGTTTCGCCGTGTGCCGTTGCTTCTTCGGCAGCGCTAGGTCCGTCTCCAGGATCTGGTCGATGATCGGCGTGTAGGCGTCGAGCTTCGGGCGTCGAATCGGCTTCTGCCGCCGATAGCCCGGCGGCGCGGCGTAGCGCAGCATCTTGCACACGGTCTCGCGCGCCAGCCCGAAGCGCTGCGCCGCTTCTCTCTCGCTGACCCCTTCGACAAAGACCGCTCGGCGAACGCGTGCGTACAGCTCCACAGAGTACATCCCTCCTGCATCACACAAAACACCCCAAAAATGTTTTACGAAATGCTGGCGGGCGGTCTAGTTTTGCTCCGCCACCAGCGGCCTCAAACGGCCGCCCTGTGGTCTATTTTCGCTCCGGCGCTTACAGTCATGGAAGCCGGACGGACGCAGTAGGCCGCGCTCTGCTCTCGAAATCGGTCATCAGCGATTATTGTGGTCGATGAGAATGGCCAAGTGCGGGCCGAACTCGCATCGGCCCCCGACTGGGGTCATTTACAGGGTATTGGGGGCGGCAAGATCGGCTATTCGCGTGGGTTGGCCCCAGTCGGGGCTGACTTCATCCTGGCCCGCTACCAAGCCTATGGAGGCCCGAAGCCGCCCCCGATCGATCATCAAGGCATCAACGATGCTTTTCTTGAGAAGGCTTCCAACGTGCACTACTTCCACGAAGGAAAATGGCTGCGGTTGACTGGTTCGGACTAAGTCGCTGAGAGTCCGAGAGTTTCGGCTCATGTTCGGTAAGAAGTGACCCACGAGCTTGCCGTCAAGTCCCCTTTGCTGGCGCAAGAATTGTCCTCTGACGCTCCTGCGAATCCTTGAAGATCCTTCATGCGCCTGAACCGCTGAAAACCGCTCCTGGGACTTCCTACGGCGATTCCACCGGGGGATTCGTCCACAGACGGGGGAGTTCCCCACGCCTAAAGTTTACTCATACAAACCCAATCTTGCGACTAAAGTGCACCTCACTCAAGTAATTAAAGAACAAGTAGTAAGAGCGACCCTGAGGCAGTCGAAGTCGGAGCCTTGTTAGAACAAGCGCCCCGGAACTGCCTGTCCGTCGACCGCTAAATCGAAAACGACTTGTCTCGCGCGGCCTTCCGTCTTTGCTCGATACATGGCAGTGTCAGCAAAGGCGACGAGATCAAGAGGCTCCTCGTAGTCGACAGTGCTCAACGCGACGCCGATGCTTGCCGAAGTGAACACCGTGTGTGCGGTCAACTCGAATGGATGCTGCAGTCGTTCGAGTAGACGCCTAGTGATCGCCTCCGAGTCCATCTGATCGCGGACGCCGTCGAGCAAGACGGTGAACTCGTCCCCACCCATCCGCGCCACCAGATCGTTCGGCCGGAGACAGTTTTCCAGCCGCTCCGCTACGGACGTAAGAAGCTCATCCCCGGTGGCATGGCCGAGTGTATCGTTCAATACCTTGAAGTGGTCGAGATCAAGAAACAGCACGGCAAAGGCATACGTCGGATCCCCTTCGGCGAGGGCGGCCGCACGGTTCAATCGGCGAGTGAATGACACCCGGTTCGGCAGGCCCGTCAGTGCGTCGCGAAGCGCTTCTCGACGGTCGGTCACGTCAAAAGAGAAAACTCGTAGAGTCCCGTTTGACGGCACGTACGAAATATGCTGTTCGAACAAGCCGGATCCGACCACGATTTCACGGAGCAGACTTTTCTCGCGGACCGTTTGCAAACGCTCCGCCACGACTGACAAGTCCTGCAGGAGCGGATGCGCCGAGCCCTGCAAACGCAATTCCGGAAACCGGCTCTCGGCCGCCGCATTCGTGAAAAAGACCCGGCCCTCCAAATCCACCTCCACAATCGGGTGCGGACTCTCTTCGGCGATGAACGCAAGACGTGCGAGTTTGCGCCTCGATTCCAGCAACTCCGTGCGGTCCCACAGCAGGAGCCATACTTTGCTGCCGTCTGCAACAGGGGGCTCTATGCTCACGACGTCGAGTGACAGCGATCGTTTTACCTTGGTTGTTCCGTTTGCCTGCACGTTCTCCCCGAAAGCCGGCAGTGATAAAGCCTGGTTGACGCCGTCCTCGATAGTTTCCGTGAACTGAACGAGCTGCCAGAGGGACACCTCCGACAGTTCCCCAGCCGAGTAGCCGAAAAGCGCGGCGGCTTCTTCATTGGCGGCGATCAGCCGTCCTTGCAAATCCACTGTCAGAATGGCGTCCGCGGCCTGTGCAAGCGTTTGAGCGCAAAGACGCCCTTGGGCGGCGCGGTATTGATGAATTGTCCGCCGGCTCTGTTGCAGCTTAGCGATGGATGTGCTGAGTGTGAGACCCGCGGCAACGGCGAGAACCACGATGACCGGTGCCGCCCAGGACGGATCGAAACCGGAAACTTCGATCGCTGCAACGGTTAGAACCAGCAGCACGAGCACCCCCGGCCCGACCCGCAACCAGAGTTCGGTCAGCGGTCGGTCGGCGGGTGATATCCACGGCGGCTCCACTTCAGCTGGTTCGCGATCCCTTCGCTGGTCGTCGGTCGTCATTCGCTCCTGGCCGCCTGGCGCGAATCTTCATTCCTCATTGCGATGTGAATGATACCGATAAAAGAACTTCGTAAGCAGGTCCGTCCGTGAGAATACCGGCGACTTTACGAAGAGCTATCGTCCGGTCCAGCATGGGGGCCGCTTTTCCAGAAAGGCACTCATTCCCTCCTGAGCGTCGGAAGCAAGCGCGTTCATACTCATCACCTCTTTGGCGTAGGTGTAGGCCTTGGACTGGTCGAGGTCGATTTGGGCATAGAACGCCGCTTTTCCGAGGCCGACGACCATTTCGCTTGCCTGCGTAATCTCATAGGCAAGATCGCGCGTTGTTTTCGCGAGAGCATCCTTCGGGACAACCCGGTTCACGAGACCCCATTCGCAGGCCGTGGCCGCATCGATGGACTTCCCGGTCAAGAGCATTTCGAGCGCGCGCTTGCGTCCGATCGCTCGGGTTAACGCAACCATCGGTGTGCTGCAAAACAGGCCGATCCGCACGCCGGGCGTAGCGAAGCGCGCATTTTCCGATGCAACGACCAAGTCGCATGCTGCGACGAGCTGGCAACCCGCCGCCGTCGCCATGCCATCGACTTGGGCGATGACGGGTTGCGGAATCCGCTGGATCGCCGTCATCAAATCCGTGCAGCGATCGAAGATCTGCCGGTATTCATTGATGTCGCGGTCGACCATCTCCTTGAGGTCATGTCCCGCACAGAAAACGGAACCTTCAGCCGCCAGAATGACAGCCGCTATTTCACGGTTCGTCCCGATGCCTTCGATCACCACGATCAAATCGTGCATAAGATCCATCGACAGCGCATTACGCTGCTGCGGCCGGTTTAGTCGGATCGTTGCGACAGGGCCGGCGGTTCCCACATGCAGTAACGGTTCCGACATCGTGAGATCAGAATATCATTTCGGTGACCGATCTCACTCCGAAGACAACAAGGGCAGGGAACTATGGGCAACACGCCGAGGGAGAGGTTCCGTGGTCCGGATCACTACGAGACAGAAGAACTTTGGCAGACCTGCCTTGAAGGCTTGTCTAACTGTTCCCGTCTCCTGGGCATAGTCACAAAAAAACCCACTACCCGCGTTAGAGCCCGGCTGGGTAGCCGGCCGAAGCTCGATCGTGAGAATGCCGAGGCAGCCCCGACGCAGCTACTAAGGTTCACGGAAGAGCGATGACTGGATTTATGGACGACCCGGCCTGCCTACGTCCGATGGCGGTAGAGTTAAGCCGGTACGGCCTTGGGCGCGTCGACAAACGTCAGCCAGCCGTGATGGTCGGGCGCCTGAAGGGCCAGGAGCAGTTCGAACTCGCGCTGGAGGCGTTCGGTAACGGGTCCGCGCATGCCGCTGCCGATGGGGATCTTGTCGACCGAGCGAATCGGCGTGATCTCGGCGGCCGTCCCGGTGAAGAAGACTTCGTCGGCGATATAGAGCATCTCCCTCGGGATCATCTGCTCGACAAACTCCAACCCGATGCGACGGCCAAGTTGCAGTACGGTGTCTCGCGTGACGCCGGGAAGGACGGAGTTGCCCAGCGGCGGAGTGTAGGTCTTGTCGTCTCGGACAACGAAGATATTCTCACCACTGCCTTCCGATACATAGCCCGAGACATCGAGCGCGATGCCTTCGCTGTATCCGTTCAGCACCGCCTCCATCTTGATCAGCTGCGAATTCATGTAGTTCGCGGCTACCTTGGCGATGGCCGGCAGGGTATTGGGCGCCAAGCGCGTCCATGAGGATACGCAGACGTCGACGCCCTTCTCAAGTGCTTCGGGGCCAAGGTACTTGCCCCACTCCCAACAGGAGATGTAGATCTCGATGGGGTTCTTCAGAGAGAGAACACCGACCTCGCCGTAGCCGCGAAACGCGATCGGGCGAAGATAGCAGGAGTCCAGCCCGTTTACCTTGACCAGCTCCCGCAGCGCGACGATCAATTCCTCTTGCGTGAAGGCGAAATCGTCCATGCGATACACCTTGCAGGAGTCAAAGAGACGCCGGACGTGCTCCTTCGCGCGAAAGATCGCCGGTCCTTCGGGAGTGGAGTAGCAACGGATGCCCTCGAAAACGCTCGTACCGTAGTGGAGGGCATGGGTAAGCACGTGGACGCGCGCCTCGTCCCAGGGAATCATCGTCCCGTTGTGCCAGATCTTCTCCGTTGCCTGAATCATGCCCTATTCCTTCTGCTCATATAAACCTCCATTATGGCACTGAATGCCCCATCCGAGAATCACTACCGCCGGACAGGCCGTGTCGAACCGGGCTCTGGTGAACAGTCAGACCTTTTCTCGCCGGGCGTGTCAAGATTCCCAAGAAGCCCGAGCAGGGCGCTGCATCCGATCAAGGAGAAGCCTCAAAACCTTCCTCTCTCCTGTTTCCAACGAGCGCGAGATGATGCGATCAATAGCCGGCAAACGGGTACAGGGGTTCTTCTATATGATCTTTGTTTCATCCGAGTCAGAATGCGATCAGTTCCGATCTGACCCTCAAAACATGCCACTTTCCGTGGCGTCCCCACAGCAGACGGACTTGCACAATGGGCGCGAGCTGCACAAATCATCACATCAGAGCGGTGTTCTTCGACTTTGATGGGACACTGGTGGATAGTGAGCGTCTCCACTATGAGTGCTGGATGGAGTCTGCTAAACCCTACGGCGGACACATCTCATGGCCGGAATACTATCAACTCCTGACTGGCCGCAGCGACCACGATGCGGGCCGGTTGTTGCTCACTCGAGCGGGCGTTGACCCGAGGGAAGATCTTGTCACCAACGCCTGTCAGGCAAAGACGAGGGCCTACAAGGCACGATTCCTGGATGAACTCAGCATCGAGATGTCGGTTGCATCTTGGATTCGTAACTCTCCTGATTACCTGTACATCGGAGTTGTGACTTCAAGTCAGGAGGACGAGGTTGTGCCCATCCTGGTCAAGAGCCGGATTTACACCTCACTGAGTCTATTGATTTGCGGGGATCATGTGGAGAACCTGAAGCCGGATCCCGAACCATATCTACTGGCGATCCAACGAGCGAGTAAGGCTGCGGAGGCGCAGGGCGAACCGGACATCGCGATCGAGGAGTGTTTGGCATTTGAGGATTCCGAGGTCGGGATCAGCGCCGCTGCTGCCGCCGGGCTGCGCGTGGTGGAGATCGGCTCACCGGGGGAGGTGCGGGAAACCCTGATGAAGGAGGGCCTAGCTGGCTAAAGGCAGCAGGGCTGACGCGCTTTGCAAAACGTCGCATAACATGTATTATGTTAAATAAATTGGGTGAGATACAGGAATAGGAGGCAGATTGACTCCGTTCGCTCGAAACGGAGGTTCCTGTCATAGCTAGTTCCCTGGCAATAGGTGTGCGTGCTATACGCTATCTCCGTCTTGCTGTTTCAGGTCCAGGGAGGCTCTTTTCGGAACAGTAGATTACTACTCAGGTGATCGCAAGCCGGTGGAGTCGGATCTTCCCCTGCCCGTCCTCGACGTACCAATGGGCGGCCAGGAACTCGCTGTCGCCGAGCGGCAACAACGACGGCTGGCCGAAACGCAGCGACTTGAACATCTCCGCCGCGGTCTGACCTAGTTTGGTCTGTGTGCCCGCTCCTTGTCCGTAGATCACGGTTTCCGTCAAGATACGCCAGTTGTTGTGCGCGAAGTCCACGATCCGAACGCAGATCCCGATCTGTACGCCGCGATGGGAATGAATCGTCAGTAAGCCGTCATCACCGAGCCAAGTCAGGTTGGACGCTTGGCCCATGACTCCGGTATCGACCGGCTCCGACCAGGTGTGCCCGTTATCTTCGGACACCACAACGTGATTTGCGTAGTGACGATCCGCCTCTTGATCGTAGGCCCAGACCAGCGCGACGAGACGCCCGTCCTGCATCTCAGTGAGGCGGGGCTCGAAGGGCGTCAAGTTACCTGCCCGGGTCAGGAAGAATACCGTGCTGTCTTCCCAGGTCTTGCCTCGATCGCTACTTCGTAACAGGACGCCGATTTGTCCCGACGGATTCGATCCGTCCGGCATCTTGTAAAGCGCCCCGACGGCGACCAGATCACCAGACCTAAGCTGCACGGCCGGACCTGACAACTCATACAACTCCGGCCGATTCCTGGGAATCTCCTCCGGGGCCGACCATGTCAGACCCTTGTCGCTGGAGAACAAAACGATATCTTCACCGGGAAGAATACCGCCCGTTTCCGAGATGCTGATCGATTGCTCGGGGTCGTCTCGTTGGAAGCGATAACCCATCGCCAGCAGCGAGCCATCGGCCAGCAGGGTGGGCTTCAGGCAGTCGCTCATCGGGTTGGGAAGCGCCGTGGCGTCATACAGCTTGCCTTCTAGCGACCAGGTTCGACCGGCATCCTTCGAACGCGCGAGGTACGTTGTCCCGTCGGCCGACTCGAAAGCCTCTCCGATCATCAGCGTCGCGAGCAGATCGCCCGAGGGCAGCTTCACCAAGCCCGGGAAGTAAGCCTGGCGGCTGCGAACGTGCGGTTTGGGATTGGCGTAAAGAACGTGTCCCTCGACGTATCGAATCTCGGGCATCAATCACTCCCACCGCTCGAATAGGTGAGGCCGCGTATTTTATCCTCGCGCGGCGGTTCCGTGATGGTGCTGAGCACCCAGGACACAACCAGCCCCACCAAGAAAGACGCTGGAACGACCCACAGGAAAGACACACTCTGCTCCAGCCCGAACCACTCGCGGCCGAAGCAAATGTACAGGCTGACCGCAGTACCAGCAGTGAAGCCTGCCAGCGCTGAGGTCTTCCCTGCCCTGCGGAACAGAATTCCCACGAAGAACAACACGCCGATCGGCCCGACAAAGATGTGGTTCACCCGACCTGTCAACTCCACCAAATTCCAGTCCGAGGTTTGCATCGCAAGCGTGATCAAGCAGGCCATCGCGACACCGGCCAACCCTGCCACGACTCCGCTGCATCGATCGAACCACAGAGACTCACCTACTCTTCCCGAGCTGTTCAGAAAGTCGCTCCTGACAACACTCGAGATCGAATTTATGCCCGAGCTCAGGCTTGACATCGCCGCTGCCAGCAACGCCGCTACGAGCAAACCCGAAACCCCTGACGGCAAGACTTGCACGATGAACCGCGGCATGAGCTTGTCCGCTTCCGGCGCGACCTGCTCTTGGAACGCCTGCATCGAGAGGCCCGACTCATCGGCGTAATAGGCGAACAACGCGAGTCCGCAGACAGCCAGGAAGAACAGGAGCGTCACATTTGCTGCCGCGTACATCCAAAGCGACCGCCGCGCTTCCTTGAGCGACGGCGTGCTCAACAGGCGCTGTACCGCTACCTGGTCCGAGCCCTGCGTACAAACGTTCCAGAAAAACTGTCCCATTACCGCCCCGAACAAAGTTATGCGCACCATGGGGTCCCAACTGAAGGCTTGGATCTCCGCCCGTCCCGCTTGCGAGAAAGAGCTCCACCAATCGATCGGTCCCTGCCCGAGATTCACACCGATGAAGACCGGGATCGTCACCGCACCGCCAAAAAGAATCAGCAATTGCAGGTTGTCCGTCCAAATGACGGTTTGCAGGCCGCCGGCGCTCGTGTAGAAGGTCGTGATCAATCCGATGATCAAGATCGTTGCGTAGATATCCCAACCGGTGACCTCGACCATCGCGAAACTCGCCGTGTATACGATCAAGCCCATCCAGAGCAGTGTGCGCACCAGGAAGATCGACCCCGTCAGCGTGCGTATCTGAGCGTCGAAGCGCCGCTCCAGGTACTCGTAGACACTTGTGATCGGCAGGCGTTTGATCGCCGGCAGCAGCGTGTAATTTATCAGTGGCACAACAAGCGGCACTCCCAGCACGCCCGCGAAGAACCCGAACCCGTAGCGAATCATCTCTCCAGGGAGACTGAGATAGCTGATGCTCGAAAGCAGCGTGGCCAGAATGCTCCCGCCGGCGAGGATCCAGTGGGTTCGGCGACCACCGAGGAAGTACTCCTCTTGGGACGTCTGGCGTTTGGAGAAGTATAGGCCGATAGCAGCCATTCCCAGCAGGTACGCAACGATGACGAGGAAGTCGAGAGTGGTGAGAGCCATAGACCGAGTCTGAAGATTTTAGCCTACTTTTCTCCCAATTTGACGGTCGAAGCGCATGACGTAGTCCTTGCGCAAGAGGAAGTCTCTTAATTCAAAGCGGTCTCTCGACGTTCCTTTCAGAGGCCACGGACACTTTTTCTCGTGCGGCGTGGCCTCAGTTCTTGAGTGGATGGCTGGATGGAATTCCTCCCGGAGCTTCCCAGGGTAATCGATGAACAGACGATCATCGCCCAATGAGTCAAGGCGTAGACCTGGGCTTCCGTTGGCAACCCGCGGCAGAAGGTCAAATTCCGGGACAAGAGTAGCCGAGCGTGCTCCTGCGTGTAGCCTCGACGCCGCCTGTCCGCTGCGTTTGCAATCACTTGCCCCGCAAACCTTGCGCACCCCTGCCCTGCTTTCCGCCGGAAAAGGTCGCCGCTACCCACGAATCATGCTGCGGCCTTCTGACCCGTGTGACACGGTTAGGGCTATCATAGGCATCGAAGCTCTCGTGCTCGAAACCGCCCGAAGGTGACGCCCATGCAGCGCCGACAGTTTCTTCTCAACTCCTTAGCTACCGCCACGGCCCTTTCCGCCGCCGCCCCGAACACCCGCCTCGCAACCCCCGACGAGGCCCGCCAACGCAAGAAACTACGGGTCGGCATCATCGGCTGCGGCCGCATGGGCCAATATTTCGCTGAAGTTTATCGCGCCCTCCCCGACACCGAACTTGTCGCCATCGCCGAGTGGAACGACACACGCCGTGAAATCGTCGGCAAGCGCTTTGGTGTCAAGGCCCTCTTCAAAGACGTCAACGCGATGCTCCGCGATGTCGTCCCGGACCTCGCCGCCGTCATCACGCCCACGAAGTTCATGAAAGGAGCCGTTATCGCCTGCGCCGAGGCCGGCGTCAAAGGCGTTTCGACCGACAAACCCATCGCCGCGCGCCTCTCCGATGCGGACGCCATGGTCGATGCCTGCGAGAAGCGGAACGTCGTCTTCGCCGGCGGGAATCTGCAACGCGCCATGTGGGAAGTCCAGCACGCGGCCGGGCGCCTCAGAAACGGGGACTACGGACCCATCAAAGGCGCAGTCGTCCACCGCTTCGGCGGCGAGATCTCCGGCGGCGGCTGTCAACACCTCTCCGTTCTTCGCCTCTTCACCGGAGCGGAAGTCGAGGAAGTCATGGCCTGGGGACAACCCCCCGAAGCCCTCGAGCAAGAAACCGACGAAGGCCTTGAAATTAGCGGATTCTTTCGCATGACCAGCGGCATTGACTGTCAGGTCTTCGGACAAGCAACTCCCTATCGTGGTGTTGACGCCTGGACGGAAAGCACGCTCGTCCGCTGGGACTGGGCCCCACCCAACATCCACGAGAGTTCCGGCTCAGGAGCCCGAAAAAAAATCCCCGCGAACTACCCGCCCTTCCCCTGGCGCTACATCCTCGACCGTCCCTCGCTGCGCCTGACAGACAATTACCTCGTCAGCTCCATTCGATCATTTGTCGATGCCGTCGCGACCGGGAGCGATCTCTTTATCTCCGGACACGACCTGCGCCAAGCACTGGAGATCGCCATCGCGTCAAAGCTCTCCGCCCAGCTTGGCAATCAACCGGTCAAGCTGCCTCTCGAAGATCGCTCTCTGGCGCTCTACCCGCGCCCTTACCGCTGGTTCGGCGGCGACGCCACCGGCAGGCCGCAATCCGAAGACGACGCCGCCGGAAAGAAGCCTCAGGCATGACCCTCATTAGAATTCGCTCCGCCACGCCGCTCCGCATCAGCCTCGCCCTCTGCTTTCTGATAGCGGCCTGGGCTCACCCACCCCAGGCGCGCGCCGACTACGAAGCGCAGGTAGTCAAGATCGAACGCCTCACCCACAACGTCAAGCGTATTCGTTTCAAAGCGGCAAGCGACGACTTCACTTTCCAGGCAGGCCAATTCATCCTGCTCAAGCTGCCCGAATCGTATTTGAAGGCATTCAACAAGCGTCACGGCACCGAACACACCAACGTTTCCCGCCCATACTCCTTCGCATCCGCACCGAGCGAATCGCCATACTTCGACCTCATCGTCAAGCACTACCCCGCACCACCGGGCAAAGATGTCCCACCGGGCCTCGCGTCCACCTTCATCCACCAGCACCTGCGCCCAAGCAACACCGTTACCTTCAGCGATCCCATCGGCAGCCTCTACATGCCGAACGACTCCACCGACCCGATCATTCTCGTCGCGGGCGGCGTCGGCGCGAGCCCCTTCATCGGACTACTCAAACACTGGTTCGATCAAGGACTCGACCGGCAGCGAGAAATCCATTTCTTCTTCGGAGTGCGCACCAAGCGGGACTTTTTCTTGATTGGCGACCTTGCCGACTGGTCCCGCCACAGGAATAACTTCAACTACACTCTGGCGCTCTCCCACCCCGACCGCGCCGACGAATGGAGGGGCGAAACCGGTTACATCAACGCGGTTCTCGACCGGCACTTTCCATCGCCCCTGAAGGCCGACGTTTACCTGGCCGGGGCGCCCATCATGATTCGCGAAACCGTGAAGGTCCTCCACGCCAAGCAGGTACCCGATACCCGCATTCACCACGATCCCATCAAGGTCCAGTAACTCGCACAGCGACATGTCGGGGCACGCCATCGGTGGCTCCGGCTCCACAGCCGGAGCACCCGTTTACGTAGCGTAAACAGCCGAGTACACTGGCATTGTCAAGGCGCGTCCGCGCCGCGAGGTGTCTTATGATCCGACGCAACTTCCTAAAAACCGGCCTCAGCGCGGGAGCCGCCGCCGCAAGCTCATCAACAGCCGCCTCGGCCACAACGGAAAAGCCGGGCAAAAAACCGAAACTCCTCTTCTATCACGACGGCCGCCATCCCCTGATATACATGTACGAGCCGCCGATGCAGAAGGAACAATACGAAGCCGCCGTCGATGAACTCGCGGGCACCCCCGTCGAAGCCCTCATGTTCTGCCTGGGCGACGGACGCACCGTCCTGCACGACACGAAGGTCGGCGAACTCTGGGGGCACAATGTCGACAAATGGCCGCACCTCATCTTCCGCCGCGCCCACCAAAACGCCAAACACCTCATCGATACCGGCAACGATCCTCTGCGTGTCGTCTGCGACCGGGCGCACGAGAAAGGACTGCTCTTCTACCCTACCCTCCTTGTCCAGCAGGGAACACGCGACCGCTCTGTCAATGTACGCGGCTCCGAGTTCCGCTTCAACAACCGGCATCTCGAAATCGGCGCGCGCGGCGACATCGATTCCGACCACCCCTGCGCCTCATGCCTCGACTTCAAGCACACCGAAGTCCGCGACGAACGCCTGGCTCTGATTCAAGAGACGGTCCATCGATATCCCATCGACGGCTTCGAGCTCCAGCTCAACTATCAAGCTTCTTACTTCCATCCCTCCGAAATTGCTGACGGCCGCGCCATCATGACCGATTGGATTCGCCGCGTCCGAGACCTACTCGATGAAAGCGGCTCCCATCGTGAACTCGTCATCCGCATCCCGGCTGATATCGATGCCTGCTATTCGGTGGGCCTGGATGTGCGCCGCTGGATCGCGGATGGCCTGGTGGACGTAGTCGTTGGTGAGACCTTTGGGGGGCCCGAGCTCCTCAATCACACGAGCAACCTGCGGCCCCTCGTCGAAGCCGCCGAAGGGGCCGCAACCCGCGTCCACGCCGCGCTCCACGCTCTCGTTGATTCCGACCGCCTGCATCAAGCAACCAACGAGATGCTCCGCGCGGCCGCCTCGAACTATTGGGCCCAGGGCGTTGACGGCCTCTATCTCGCTTATTGGTTCGGTTACTGGCCCTACAGAGCGCCGTTCTACGAGATACTCCGCGAGATCCCCCATGCCGACATCATGGCGCCCAAGGACAAAACCTACTACATCCCCACCATGACCGGGCGCTATCCCGAGCCGCGTCTCGAACCCGGCCTGACGATGCAGCTACCAGCCGATCTCCACGTCAACCAGCCGGTGCAACTCGAACTGCCCATCAGCGACGACCTGCCGCGCTGGGATCAGACGGGACGTGTCCACCAAGTCCTGCTACGCTTCCGCGTCATGAACACCACCGAACTGGACCGCCTCGAATTCAAGCTCAACGGCAAGCCACTCCCCGACCATCTTCGCCGCACCCTCAACGAGATGTACCGCATGAGCGCCCCCCGCTACCGGACCGGCTCCGGCTACTGGTTCATCTTCAAGCTCGATCGCGATCACTGGCCTCTCCAAGGAAGAAACGCGATCGAAGTCTCCCTTACGGAACGAGACCCCGATGTCACGCCTCAGGTCTTCCTCCGTGACGTCGAGATGGAAATCCAATACCTGCTCGGAAAGAACTTCCACCGCGGCCAAGACAGAGACCTGGGCCCGTACGACCACGCCGGATTCTGATGGCTCGCCTCGACGGATGAGTGGATCCAGAGAGTGCGTATCAACCTGTCACAATGCGTTCAACTCCATCCAAATTGACAGTGCTCAACATGAGCCTCGAGCGACAACGCGACCTGCCATGTGTCTCACGACTTGAAAGAGCACCTCCGGTAACGTGGGCTGGAGCGAACAAATGACACGGATGGACACACTTACCCAATACATGAGGGAGCGCGCAGACAGGGAGCTAGTGGCAGAGGCGCAACAGGGCAATCGTGATGCACTCGGGGAACTCTTCTCGCGTTACTGGCGTGCAGCACGTTCAGCCGCGTTTGGAGTGACCGGGGACATCCCGTCGGCCGAAGATGCGGCTGCGGAAGCGTTCCGCCAGACGCTGGTGAGCATCTACTCCCTGCGCGACCCCGATCGATTCGCGCCTTGGTTGAGAACGATTGTGATGCGCAAAGCCCGGGTCCTTCAAAACCGTCGACAGACCGAAAGTTCACTTGCCGCGGCGATGGCCGATCCCGGACGCGGACCGGACGACGAGCTGGCAGATCTTCAGTCGAGGGCTGTCGTCCAACGCGCCGTATCGGAGCTGCCGGGCCGCCTGCGCGAAGTGGTGTCGTTGTTCTACTTCGAAGGGTACGACCCAACGACTGCCGCCCGATTCTTGGACATTCCGGACGGCACCTTCCGACGCCGTATGCACGAGGGCCGCAAACGGCTCCGCAACGCTGTCGAACACATCTTGCAGAAAGGAGCGTTTGTGAACGAAGAACAGAACCGCAAGATCGGCCGGCTCAGAAAACTCATCGACAATCCGGACGACGCTGACGGCGAGTCGTTCTATCAGGTAGTCAGGGAATCGCTGGCCCTTCGCCCGGTGCCAAAGGAGTTGATCGACCTGTTCCACTCGAAAGCTCAGTTGGAAGAGGCTTGTCAAGAGGCCCCCGACGGAGCAGAACCCGCGGACCGAGTTCGCAAACTGGCGCAACGGTTCACGGGCCCTTCAGCTCGTGCGTCGGACCCCGGCCATCCCGTGGGCAGAGTGGTGGTGCTTGTTCGGCAGGCGCTGCCCGACTTTCGGACCTGGACACCTGACGTTGGAGAAGCGCTGACACGCGCCACAACGAACACCGGAGATCTCGAACACTTCAAAGCGCTCCGGCCTCCCGGTTTCGCTGAGGGACGACCGGGCGCCTTTCTGCATGTGACGCGAACTCTTGTATCTCGGAGCACCAAAGGCGCGGAGGGAACGACGTAACAACTCCTCAAGGACAGTGCGGACTTACAGACATTTCGGGCGGGTCTTCAGAGCGCCCGAATCAGCGATGTCCTCGATCTGACCTGGATGGTCGCCGGCCCTCTCGAGTTGCGGTCGGTTCAGGAATTGCTGGAACGACTGACCGCTGATGTACTGCCCGGTACACCTGTGCGATTCACCAGCTATGACGAGCCACGCTACCGTTCCGCCTTGCAGCTTCGCATCGCGGACATGCCTGCACCCGCCGCAACAGGAGGTGTGCTGGCCGAATGGTCGGGTCGTCCACGAGGGGTCGACGCGGCTCATCTGCGCATCTTCCTCGAGCCGTGGGCGACCGTGACATCGGGTCAGTTGATCGAGCCTCAATCGATGGGCCACGGCCTTGGGATGTTCGAGGGCTAGATTCGTTCCGAGGGCGACTCCTGCGCTGAGCTTCGCCCGGCTTGGCGTCCGCTGGTGAGCGCCCAGGCGATATGCAGGCCGTGACTCCACAGAATCAGACCGCCCATGCCATTTGAACCCGCGGCGTAGAGGCCAGGGACCACGTTCCCTGCGTCATCGAGCGCTTGCATCGATTGGTTAATGCGAACCCCTCCTTCGGTCGTTACGATCCAGCTTTTAACGGGTCCGAGTGCGTGGTAGGGCGGTGTTTCGACAGGCGCGCCCGAGCCGCGGCGGCCGAATCGGTCTGCAACACCTCGTGTGACGGCCTGGTTGTAATGGGTGAGCGTGACGTCGAGAGCTTTTGCGTCGACACCGATCCGCGCGGCCAAGTCCGCGACGGCCGGCGCCTGGTGATAGAGGTCCGGGCGAAGACGGCGGAAGTCGTCGATGTGGGCATAGCCGATTTCCGGGGCTGTGGAGATGAAGTCAGGCCATCTTGTGAACCGCCGAGCCACCCTGTGGTCAAAAATCACGTAGGCAAGCTTGCCCGGTTGTTTGGGGATCGCCATTGCCGGGTCGCGCGTCTCGTCTACGAAGCGCTCGCCGTCACGGTTGACGAGAAGCGCTCCGCTCTCGTACAGAGAGTCTTCCGGATGCTGCCAAGTGAACAGCAACTGCTTGGCATGCGCCTGGAGTGCTTCCGGCCTCAGAGTGTCCAGTTCCCGGCCAATCGACTCGGCCGCTGCGGTGGATGCGGGCAGCAACTGGCGAAACGGATCTCCCGACGGCGGCACGAAGCGGATCTCCGGACCGTAGATCACGTCCATGTTCACGAGTGTTGCTCCAGCGCCGCAAGCCAGCCGATGGCCGTCGCCGGCAGAATGGGGATTGATGCCCTCGATCGCGGCAGTTTCCGTGCTGAGGAACTCGTTCTTGACAGCGACGCCACTGGAGTAGTCCCCAGCAGCCAGGATGACGCCGCGTCGGGCGTAGATGGTAGTTGCCTCGCCTGTCGATTCGCGGACCTCCACACCGACGACTCGGCCGGACTCATCCACGGTCAGGTTGGTTGCTGCATGACTTGTAAGAATCTCAACACCCTGGCTCATGGCTCGCCGTTGCAGCCGGAAGATGTAGATCTTCGCGTTCGGAACCACGTTGTGCATGCGCGGCAAGCGATTCGGCGGTTCGGGATGAGGGCCACTGAACTCCACACCCATTGCGAGCAGCCATTCGAGCGTGTCCGCAGCGTGCTCGGCAAGCCAGGCGCGTAGAGACGTGTTGTTTTTCGGTTCCCGGTGCGGCGCGAACCTGGCGATATCTTGTTGGTGCCAGGTGGTGCGATCTTCAACCGCCGCTGCGCGTTGCAGGGAGCTGCAAGCGGCGGTGAAGGAGCCTACGGCAATGCCCGTCGTGCCGCCGAGTTGAGGCCGCTTTTCCAGGAGGGTTACCGCCACCCCCTGCCACGATGCTTCGACCGCCGCCGCCAGACCGCTTCCTCCACCCCCGACGACAATGACATCGGTCTCACGATGCGGAGTGCGCAGGCCCATATCTGTCAATAGTAGAGGGTTCAGACCGTGGTCATGGCGGCCGTGCAGCTGGACTCTCAGCACAGCCTGAGCGAAGCAGCACAGCAAATCACTGGAGGCGAAACACCTTCCGGGAGGCAGTCTGTCTGGATAGATACGGTTCGGGATGCGACTTTAGGTTATCCGCATAATATCAACGAATGAAAAGACTTAGTATTACAGATCAGAAATCCTGTTGAGATTGGCCGCTCAACACTGACAGCATGGACGACGGACAACAGCGGCTACCGCCTTCTCACCGACCAAAGATAATTTTCTCCCGCTGAAACAACCGTGTCGTCACCGCCACACAAACCAGCCCACTCAAAGTCACCGTCACCCCTGCGCCCACGAACACCAGCAACGAACCCGGCTGTCCCCGCAACGCTTCGGTAATCAGCAGATGCTGCCCCAGCAGAGGAACCAGCCTGATCCACGGTTGCGGATCGATCGGCGAAAACATCATCGTAAAGGCCGGCAACATCGGAACGAACATCAGGAACGAAACGTAGGTTTGCGCTTCTTTGTACGATCGTGCGAAGCTGGCCACCAACACCTGCAGCCCCGACGCCAGAAAAGCCAACGGAGTCACAGCCGCCAGCACCGCGCCAACGTCTCCCGCATCAAGCTGGAATCGCAGCCCGAGACTCTCCAGCGGCACCCGCTCCAACGCTTGCTGCATCAGGACGAACGTCAGCAGCACACTCACACACGCGAACACCACCGACGCCAACCACTTACCTGCGACGATCGACTTCCGCGGAGCCGGATTCACCAGCAGCGGCTCCAGCGACCCCCGCTCTCTCTCGCCCGCCGTCGTGTCGATCGCAATCTGCATCCCTCCCACAAACGCCGCCAACACCAGAAACATCGGCAGGAACGCCATCACCATCGCCGCCCGCTGCTGAGCGCTCGACACGTCCACTTCATCAATTCGAATCGGAGTCGCCACTGCCGGACTCACTCCGCGCGCGACAAGCCGCAAGATCCCGATTTGCGCACTGTAGGCGGAGAGCAACCCGCGCGCTCGTCGCACAAACACCCCGGCGTCATCATCCGAGCGGTCGATCACCAGCTCCACTTCAACCACCTTCGACTGAGAAAAAAGCTCGTTGTAGTCCTCCGGAATGACGATCACAAACTTCACATCACCGGCACGCACCGCCGCGTATGGATCCTCCGGCCCATCCACGACTTCCACGCCGCGCTGCTGCTTCAGCCAATCCACCAGCGTCTCCGCGTGCCGGGCTCCAACAACCGGCACCTCGATGTCATCCGCTTGGCGCCTCTTTTCCGCGATGAAGTTCAGCATTAGCACGATCATCAGCGGCCACACCAGTGGTGGAATCAACGCCGACATCACCGACCGGCGGTCACGGATGCCATCCACCAACTCTTTGCGGAGCACGGCCCACAAAGGCCCCCCTACCGACCTCATGCGGTTACCTCATCGATACCTGTCAATGTCACAAAAACGTCTTCGAGGTTCTCGTGCCCCGTCTGCGCACGCAGTTCCTCAGGCGTGCCCCGGGCTGCGACCCGGCCAGCCGACAGAATCACGATCGTGTCGCACAAGGCCGAAACCTCCTGCATGATGTGGCTCGAAAACAGCACGCACTTGCCCTCCTCGCGCAGACGCCGAATCAACCTGCGCATCGCCCGAGTGCTCATCACATCCAGCCCATTGGTCGGCTCATCGAGCAACACGTTCCGTGGACCATGCACCAGCGCCCGCGCCAGTGACACCTTTGCCCGCTCCCCATGCGAGAACCCGCTCACCCGGCGATCGGCGATCGCAGACATCTCCAGCATCTCGACCAGGCCATCGATGCGGGTCTCCAAGTCCGTCCCGTTCAGTCCGTGCAGACGGCCCGCATACCGCGCATGTTCCCGAGTCGTAAGCCGCGGGTACAAGCCACGCATATCCGGCAGCACGCCGATCCGCGCCTGCGCCGCCAGCGGGTCTCGCGAGACATCTACCGAGTCAATCCTCAACTCGCCATCGTCCGGTTTGATCAGCCCGTAGAGCATCCGCAGCGTCGTCGTCTTCCCTGCCCCGTTCGGCCCCAGCAAGCCCGTCACCTCACCGTCGCGGGCAGCGAACGACACGTCCGCCACGGCAGCCACATCACCAAAATGCTTGCGAATCCCAAGGACCTCGATCATTCCCCCGCCTCCGCTACCGGACCCGCATTCGTAAGAAAGAAAGGCGGGCGCTCGTGCCTTTCCACGCAGGCCGCCTCAATCTCCTGTGTTGTTCCTTTGTCAATGAACTCCGCGATCAGATTCGGAACACAGCCCACCATCGTCGTCCCATGCCCGATGCCCGGCACCACGACATGCCGCGAGTTCGGCAGTGTCCCGGCGGCCTGATCGCCCCAATGAGGCGGCGTTACCGGGTCCAGCTCGCCCGACAGAATCAGCACCGGCACATCCGACTCAACAGAATCGTGATAGGCCTCACCCACCTCGGCCGCCGGCCACACCTCGCATGCCTCCGTCCAAGCCGTGTACGCGGCCGTCCCCAGGAACGTCCCCGCCGCTGCCGCTTCCACTTCCGCCTTCTCAATCCAAGGCAGGTCCTCCGCGCAGAGCACTGAGAAAAACATCCCGAGGCTCATTAGTTCCTGCGAGTCCTCATTCAGCGAAGCCAGCGCCATAAACCCCTGAAAGTCGTCCGCCTCCACCCTTTCGATCAACAAAGGCAACAGCGCACTCATTTCCGGAGAGTACAGCGCGCCCATCAGCACCCCGCTCAGCAACTCCCGACGAAGCGTGACTTCCAGTTCCTCACCGGTGCGCGCATGCCGCAGAGTCACTTCGCGCGGCGCGGCGTCAAGGCGAGCCCACAATCGCTCGAACCGCGATCGAATCTCCGGAAAGCGCGCATTGCATGCCGCATTCGCCTCACAGCTCTTCAGCATCAGGTCCAGAGCGCGCTGTCCGTCGGCCGGGAACGACAGGGGCAATCGCATCCCCGTCGGCGCAACCCCGTCCAGCACAATGCTCCGCACCGTCTCGCCATGCCGCCGCAAATACACGAGCGCCGCGCGCGTCCCATACGATCCGCCCCACAGATTGATCTTGTCGTACCCCAACTCCTTTCGGACCTGATTCAGATCGTCCATCGCGACCGGCGTCGTGTAGAAACGCGGGTCCGCATCGAAACCCTCAAGACACTCTTTCAGATCTTCGATCGGAAACTTGACACGACTCAGGGCGGCCAGATCGTCCTCGTCGAACGAGCAGGTCAGCGGATTGGAAGACCCCGTTCCACGTTGATCGACGAAAACGACATCCCGCGATTCCTGGACTCCCTCGAAGAACGTCATCAGCCGCTCGGAAATCTGGGCCGCCGCCTGTCCCGGCCCACCTACCAGAACGAACAATGGGTCAGGGGCCGGATCGCGTTGAAAAGTGGGAAAAACGACAACCTTCAGACCGATCTTCCGGCCACTGCCCGCCGCGCGATTTTCAAACACCTCGATCGTCGCGCACAACGCGTCTACCGGATCGCCCTGGGGAGCACAGTTTTCCAGAACCGAAGCCGCCGCGGGCTCCTCCGTTCCACCGCTACAGCCGGCTAGCAGAACCGAGGCGACAAGCGCACTCAGAATGCCGGTACGTCTTCGCACAAGGAAACCATCAATCATCATCCTATACATGACGGGAAAACCTCAAACACCGCGACGAGGCGTGTCAGCGCAATCCAGAACGTTCCCCTTTCTCAGCATGGGTTCATTTTGCGTTCGCCGCAGCGGAAGCTGCCCGCAGGGCGACAGGAGCTGCGGCTATCGGCGCTCGTCGTGAGGCCCACCGAGAACGGCGGACGGTGCGCGGACACTTGCTCAGGGGCAATATTTTGCCGAGCAATTCCGGGCAATTCCGGGCAATTCCGGGCAATTCCGGGCAGGCAAGCCGTGACTGGGCGGCGGGAGCGGCGGTCCGGGCAGCGGTTTTCGGTGGTGCGACCTTTTCGTACCCACGGCAAACAGAACGGCCATTCCGACTCCTGATTTGCGAGCAAGACGCGCCCTCGATGCGCCTGGGCCTAACCTGCATTTCACACCACCTGACGGGGGAAGCACGCGATACGACCGCCATGACTGCGTTGCGCTGGCTTGGCGTGCTCGATGTGTAAAGGCCGTGATTCGTGTTTCGTGATTCATGTCTCGTGACCCTCAAACTCTTCGCCTCCCCACGTAGTAAGAAATGCAGGTCAGGATTTCCGCCTCCCTGTCCTCATGCTATGCAGGCCGTGGGCGGCAAAACAAGACTGAAGGGCTTCAGTACCTCGAGCCGAAGGGGAACGTTCTGCTTTGCTCACCAGGGGAACTTCTCACCTTGCTCCGACAACGCCGCGGCGAGGGGCTTTGACGGTTGGCGATAGAGAATTCGCTGCTTTCCAGCCCACGGATACCCGGTGCAACCCGGCTCATGCATCAACTAACAGTCCACCACCTGCTCTGTAGTAGGCTGATGGGCAGCGCTTCCGCCCCGTGCCCGCCATACGCCCCATCGACGCGGTCTGGCTCATCTTCCTCGCCGCCCTCGCCGCTGTCGGACTGCTCCGCGAGACGCATTCCGTCTACGAATGGTTCGTTCTGATCGCGCTCGGCGCCATCCAGATGATCGAAACGCGCCTTCCGGTCAGTACGGACCGCCGCACCGCCGCTCTCACCGTCTCCGTCAAGCTGGCCCTCTGCTACTGGCTCGTCGCCGTAACGGGCGGCATTGAAAGCAGCTACTATCTGATCTTTTTTCTGCCCATCGTTTCCGCTGCGTCCCTGTTCGAACTCGGAGGGGTCTTCATCACGACGATGGCATCCGTCGCGCTCTATCTTTCTTTTCTCCTCTTCGTCGATTTCGAAACCTACTATCTGCTCCCCGAAGGCAAGCGCGAACTTGCCCTGCGCGTCCCGTTCTTCTTTCTGATCGCCATCGTCGTGAACCGTTTGGCCACCGAGAATCGCCGCAAGACCGAGCACCTCGCCGACGCCAACCGCGAGTTGACTGAGGCCCAAGCCGAAGTCCGCCGCTCGGAAAGGCTCGCCGCTCTCGGTCAACTTTCCGCAGGCCTGGCGCACGAGATTCGCAATCCCTTGGGCGTAATCTCCGCCTCCGCCGAAGTCCTCGAACGCAACGTGAACGTCGAGAATGATGTCGCAAAAGAGATGGCCGGTTATATTCGCAGCGAAGTGAACCGCAGCAATTCGCTCGTTACGCGCTTCCTCGATTTCGCAAGACCGTCACAGCTCGAGCGCGCCCCGCACGATCTCAACGAAGTGGTCCGCAATGCGGTCCGCCAGTTCGGCGAAGGCTTGCGGAACGGGCAGCCGCACTACGACGTCAGTCAAAACCTCGCCGAGTTGCCGCGCTTTTCTTTTGACGAAACGCTCATTGGAAGCGCCATCGTCAATCTATTGGTGAACGGCAGCGACGCGATGCCCAACGGCGGCGCCATGGAAATTACGACAAGCCGCGACGGCTCAACAGCGATCGTCGAGATCAGTGACAGCGGCCAAGGCATCCCGGACGACCAATTAGAAAGCATCTTCAACCCGTTCTTCACGACGAAGCCCCACGGCGTGGGACTCGGCTTGGCGATTGTCTCGAAATCGATTGACGGTCATGGAGGGAAGATCTACGTAAGGAGCAAACCGGGCGAAGGCTCGACTTTTCGCATCGCACTACCGATGGGTTTGCAGACGTGACCCGAAAGAAAATCCTCGTTGTCGAAGACGAGGCCAAGATGCAGCGCGTCTTGGAGATTCATCTCCAAGGCGCCGGCTACGAAGTCGTCAAGGCTGCCTCGGCCGAGCAAGGCCTTGCGCTCCTGGCGAGTCCCAACGCCGACCCCGCATCCTTCGCTCTGGTGCTCACCGACCTGCGCCTGCCCGGCATCGATGGCCTGTCGTTCCTCAAGAGAGTTACCCGAGAAACACCGGCTCTGCCCATCATTGTCATGACAGCCTTCGGCACCGTCGAGACCGCCGTCGAGGCCATGAAGGCCGGAGCCAGTGACTACGTTCTCAAGCCCTTTGCGCTCGAAGACTTGATGATTACGATCGAGAAGGTTCTCGAGCTCCATGCACTTCGGCACGAGAATAAGCGCCTCAAAGCCGAGCTCGGCCGTTTCTACGACTTCGAAGAGATCATCGGACGCAGCATCAGAATGGCCGAGGTCTTCGATGCCGCTGAGAAAGTCGCGCCAACCCGCTCAACCGTGCTACTCGGCGGCGAGAGCGGCACGGGCAAGGGTCTGCTTGCGAGAGCGATCCATCACCACTCACCACGCTCCGACGGACCGTTCGTCAAGATCAACTGCTCGGCGTTGCCCGAGAACCTGATGGAGTCAGAGCTCTTCGGCTACGAGAAAGGCGCTTTCACCGGTGCAAGCCAATCGCACGCAGGTAAGTTCGAACAAGCCGACAAAGGCACCGTCTTCCTCGACGAAATCGGTGATGTACCCTTGCCCATTCAGGTCAAGCTATTGCGCGTGCTGCAAGAACGCGAGTTCGAACGACTCGGCGGGAAAAAGACTGTCCATGTCGATGTGCGGATCATCGCCGCCACCAATCAAGACCTTCGAGCCGCCCTCGAACAAGGCACTTTCCGCGAAGACCTCTACTATCGCCTCAATGTCGTACCGATCAACTTGCCTCCCCTGCGTGAGCGCAGAGAGGATATTCCTCACCTCGTCGACCACTTCCTCAAGAAGTTTGCTGCCGACACCGGCGGTGCGGCCCGCTCCATTTCTCCCAAAGCCTTGGAAAAAATCACGGCCTACCACTGGCCCGGCAACGTCCGCGAACTGGAAAACATCATCGAGCGCAGCATGGTCCTTTCCCGCAACGATGTCATCCAGGGCGCAGACATTCAACTCGATGCCCGCGCCGTCTCGACCTCCGCCACCGACGGAATACCGTTCCTTCCCGACGGCATGACGATGGAGCAGTACGAGCAGGAACTCATTCGGGAAGCCCTCCGTCGCACCGACGACAACAAGAGTCAGGCCGCCCGCCTTTTGGGCCTTACCCGCAACGCTCTGCGCTACCGCCTCTCCCAAATGGGCGTCGACCAGCCCTACTGACCCGCCGCCGCCGATCGCGCCACTACAATGGGCCTTTCAAGGCTCACTCGTGCATCTCCGCCACTGGCTTCTGCTCGTCCTGACCCAGTCCATCTGGTCCGGCAGCTACATCGCCATGATATTCGCCGGCCAGGAAATGCCTGTCGGCCTGATCGTCTTTCTCCGCTACGGGCTCGCCACGGCTCTCCTGCTCTGCGCCGCGCCCTGGAACGGCCTTCCCCGACTGCAAAGCCGTGACTGGCTTCTCGTCATCGCCCTGGGCGCGCTCAACTTTACGCTCGCTCCCACGCTCCAAATCACCGGACTCAAGCACACCCAAGCCATCGACGTCTCTGTCCTGATCGCCCTGGAACCGATGATGACCGTCGCTCTCGCCGCCCTGGCGCTCCGCGAGCGGCCGTCGAATCTTACGCTGGGGGCATTGCTGCTCGGTACTGTCGGGATGCTGATTCTTTCGGGCATCGGCTTAGTCGATCAAGACGCCGGCCCCTCGAACCGCCTGTTCGGCAATTCCCTGTTCACCATTTCGCTGCTGTGCGAGGCCGCCGTCACCGTTGGCGGAGCGCGGCTCGCGTCGCGTTATGCGCCCAGCCACGCCGTGCTCGGAATGAAGGCCGCCGGATTCCTGGCGGCGGCAGCTTTCTTCAGCCCTGTCATCCTGTCCGCCGATCTCACCGCCTTCTCCTGGAAAGCGTGGGCCTGTGTCATCTACCTCGCCGTCCTCCCGTCGGTCTTTGGCTACACCGTCTGGTACCGCGTCATCAAGGTCGTACCAGTCAGCCACGTCGCGCTGAGCCTCTTCGTCCAGCCCATCGTCGGAGCCGGAATCGGTTACACTTTTCTGGACGAAACCATCGGCTACGAGACAGCCGCCGGCGCATTCCTGGTCTGCGCCAGCCTGGCTTGGTGGCAAGCCCGAAGCCTGCGAACCAAATCGCAGGCGTGACCCGAACCAAATCCCGGATAAAAAAATCATGCAAACCACACGACGAGACTTCCTGCACACCGCCGCGGCAACCGCCGCAGCCGGACTCGCCTCCTTCAGCGGCGCTGAAGGGCTGCTAGCCGCCGCTCAGGAAAAGGCCAAGCCACTCCACCTCAAGATCACCGATCTCAAGACCTACATCATCAGCCGTAGCGGACGACCCAACAGCTCGAACTACGTTTTCGTCCGTATCTTCACGAACCAGGGCATCATCGGCACCGGCGAAGGCTCCGTCACCAGCAAGGCGAAAACCATGGCCGCCGCCATCGAGGAACACAAACGCCTACTCGTTGGCCGTGACGCAACCGACATCGAGATGCACTGGCAGGCGATGTTTCGCTGGGCGCGCTGGCGTGGCGGCCCTATCCTCAATTCCGCCATCAGCGCCGTGGAGATCGCCCTTTGGGACATCCTTGGACAAGCCCTCGGCCAGCCGATTTACCTTCTGCTCGGCGGTAAAGCTCGTGAGCGAGTTCAAATGTATGTCCACGCCGGAGGAAGCAACGCGCAAGAGTACGCCCAAAACTGGAAGCAAATTCAGAATGAGGGTTGGACCGCCTGTAAAGGTGGTTTTCTCAGCGCGCAGGGTGATCAGATCAACCGCACCCGTGCTGTTCACGACGGGATTGCCAGGCTCAAAGCCGTCCGTGAAGCTGTCGGGCCCGACTTCCGTATCTGTATCGACGCCCACGGGAAGGCCACGCCCACGATGGCCGTCGATTTCTGCCGCCGCGCCGAGGAGTACGCTCCGTACTTTGTCGAAGAGGCCACGCAAATCGAAGACATCGACGAGCTCGCTCATCTGCGGCGCAAAACGAATATCCCTCTAGCCACCGGCGAGCGCCTGTTCACGAAGTGGGGCTTTACCGAGATTTGCCGCCGGCACCTCGTCGACTTCGTCCAACCGGACGTCGTGCACTGCGGCGGTATTTCCGAAATGAAGAAGATCGGCATCATCGCCGAAGCCCATCGTGTCGAGCTTGCCCCACACAACCCGCAAAGCAACGTCAGCACAATGGCATCGCTGCATGTCGACTTCTCGACGCCGAGCTTTGCCATTCAGGAGATCAGCCACCGCGGAAAAGATCCTTTTTGGGCCGACCTCTTCGAAGGAGGCAAGCCGACTTACGAATCCGGCTTTGCCCTCCCACCTGACAAGCCCGGCCTCGGCGTTGGCTTCGACGAAGAAGTCGCCAAGAAACGCCCGTATACGCCCCACATCCGACACCAACTCCGCTTCCCAGACGGAGGTATTGCCGACCACTAAGGCCGCCTCCGAGCTATTGCGATCAGCATTCGTCGCTGCAAGCCTTTCTTGGCAAGCTTTGCGGTGCTTGGCGCATTTGCGAGAAACCCTTGAACCTCAGAGGACTCATCTTCGACCTGGACGGAACCTTAGGCGACACGCTCCCCGTCTGCTTCACGGCCTTCCGAATCACCTTCCGGCGCTACCTCAACCGCCACTACAGCGACAAGCAAATCCGGGCCATGCTCGGCCCCACCGAAGAAGGTATCTTCCAAGACATGTTCCCCGACTTCTGGGAAGAGGCCTGTGCGATGTACCTCAGCGAATACCGTCGCGCTCACCAGAACTGCCGCAAACCCTTTCCCGGCATCCCCGAAACCCTCGCGCTCGTCAAGCGGCTTGGTCTCCGCACGGCTATCGTCACCGGGAAGGGACCCGGCAGCGCCCGGATCTCGCTTGAAGAGATGGGCCTCGCCGACGCGTTCGACTTCGTGGAAGCCGGCTCTCCACGCGGCGGCATCAAGCCGGAATGCATGCTCAAGGTGCTCGGCGCCTGGGATCTCCCAGCCGATCGAGTTGCCTGCGTCGGCGACGCCCCTTCGGACATCCGGTCCGCGCACGAAATCGGAGCCACCGCCCTTGGAGCCGCCTGGTCCCCCACGGCGAGCTACGAGTCCCTCGCCGCCCTTAACCCGAGCCGTACGTTCACCACCACACAGCAGTTCATCGAATGGATCCAGAGCCTAAAGCGCTAGTTTCTCGCGCAGCGGGAGATGGCGAGCGTCTACGCCGCGCTCTTGCGGAGAATCAATGCCGACGGCCTATGGTCTCCATGTTGCGGCCCGGTCCCCATACTCTCTCGCCTGGGCAGCGATATCCAGGCCTACCTCCTCGGACCAAACCTCCAGAAGCTGACTGTAAATCGGTCCGGGACGGCCCTCCCCAATCGCCTGATCATTGAATCGCGTACAAGGAATCATGCAAATCGTCGTGCTCGTGAACCACGCTTCATCCGCCTCACGCACATCGTAAGGCCCGATGTCCACCTCATGGACTCGCATGCCCGCCTTCCTCGCCAATTCGATGCAAGCACCCCGCGAGACGCCGCGCAGAATCTCGTGCCCTTTGGGCGTATAGATCTCCCCATCCTTGGCGATGAAGAAATTGTTGCCCGTACCCTCCGTGATGAATCCTCTCTCGTCCGTCAAAAGCGCCATCGCCCCCTGCTCCATGCGCGCGGCTTGCAGCTCAGCGATCTTGTAGTAGACCCGGCTGCGATTCTTTGCTTTCGGGTCGATGTAGCGCGCCGGTACGGACTGCTGCGGTGTGACAACGAAGTGAACTCCCGTCTCGTACTTCTCCGCCATCCAGCCGATGTGGCGAACCAGCGGAAAGACATTGATCGTGACTACCGGTGCTGTCCCCTCTTTGACGATGCTTTCATAGAGCATCATCCCGCCCCGCGTCACGTCATGCATGATTTGAAAGTCGAAGTCTTCGAGCGCCGGCAGATTGCGCTCGATCGTCACCATCGTCGCCGCCTCCATCTCGTCAATCGACAACCCGCAATCGATTTCGACGTAGCGCAGTGAGGCATAAAGGCGTTCCAGGTGTTCCCGCAGCCGATACGGTTTCTGACCGAACGACCGCGTCATTTCGAACACCATGTCGCCGTACATCAGCGCGCAATCGAAGATCGAGATACGCGCTTCTCTCTCCGAGACGAAATTGCCGTTGAGATAGACCAAACGTTCAGACATCGTCTGAGCAGGAGTGTAACACCGGAATCGTGGCAGGAATGAGACCGTATCGGGCGGGCGGAGCAGCAACCCGTAGCACGGACCCCCTCTTCGAGGTCCGCAGCCTATATGACAGTACGCTCGATGGGCGGCTCAACCCTCACTGGCGCGACCGTCCGGGCAAATACCCGGACGGTCGCCGGTCTGGAGCGGAATGGAAAAGCCCACCCTCACAGCGCTGCTTCGCCGCGGTCCTTGTTGCGAATGCGAATCGCGTCTTCGATCGGGTAGATGAAAACCTTGCCATCTCCAATCTTGCCCGTGCAGGCCGATTCGACGATGGCATTCATCGTCTCCTCGACCCGGTCGTCGGCAATGATCAGTTCGATTTTCGTCTTTGGCAGGAGATCCACCTCATACTCCTGGCCGCGGTAGATCTCTTTATGACCTTTTTGGCGCCCGTGCCCGCGCACATCGTATATCGTCATGCCGTCAACGCCGATCTTCTTGAGCGCCTCGCGGACATCATCCGTCTTGTAGGGCTGAATGATCGCTTCCAGTCTTTTCATCTAGTTCTCCTCGAATTTACCCTTCCAGGTACGCCTCTTCTCCGTGCTGAGTCAAGTCGAGCCCCTCGAGCTCGTCCGCTTCATCGACACGAAGGCCAATGGTCGCATCGACAATCTTGAGGATGATATAGGTCGCGACCGCAGCCAGCAACCACGTTAGCAACGCGCCCAGGATATTGTTGACGAATTGGCCCATGTTCCCTTCCAGCAACCCCATGGGAGCTCCATCGAACCCATCATTGATCGCTTTCGTGGCGAACACGCCCGTAAGGATCGCACCCAGCGTTCCACCGACGCCGTGAACCCCGAAGGCATCCAGTGAATCATCATAATTCAGTTTCGCCTTCACGACGGCCACCGAGAAATAGCAAACCAGGCCACCCAGGAAGCCGATGATCAAGGCCGCCATCGGCGAGACGAATCCGGCGCCGGGAGTAATGCACACCAGCCCGGCTACCGCGCCGGTGATCCCACCCAACATGCTGGGCTTGCCGTCGCGCATCCATTCCGCAAGCAGCCATCCGAGAACAGCCGCCGCCGCCGCAAAGTGCGTCGCAACAAACGCCGAAGTCGCGATTCCGTCGGCGGCCAACGCGCTGCCGGCATTGAATCCGAACCAACCGACCCACAGCAGGCAGGCGCCGATGAAGCTCAGCGGGAGATTGTTGGGACGCATAGAGTCACTGGGATAGCCCCTGCGTTTCCCGATCACCAGGGCACAAACCAAGGCGGACACACCCGAAGAGATATGGACGACCGTCCCGCCCGCAAAGTCAAGACAGCCGATCAGGCCGCCTTCAAACGCGTTCATCAGACCTCCCGGCCCCCAGACCATATGAGCCATCGGGAGGTACACGACAAGCGCCCACAGCACCATGAACATCAACATGCTCGTGAACTTCATGCGCTCGGCGAACGCACCGCTGATCAGGGCGGGCGTGATGATCGCAAACATCAGCTGAAAAATCATGAACGTCAGGTGAGTAATCGATCCTTTTGCTTCCGTACCAACCCCGTTCAGAAAGAGATGATCGAGGCCACCGATGAACGAATTCCCGGGAGCGAAGGCCAGTGAATAGCCCACCACTCCCCACAGAACAGTGATCACCGCCATCATCATGAACGACTGCATCATGGTCGCAAGCAAGTTCTTCTTGCGAACCAAACCGCCGTAGAAGAGAGCGAGACCGGGCCCGGTCATCAACAAAACGAGAGCTGAGCAGACCAGAATCCAGGCATTGTCGCCGGTGTCAACTTGGGCCTCCTCAGTTTGCGCCAGCGCGGGTAGCGCCGTCAGGAACAACAGTACTGTCAGCAAACGCGACAGGGTGCTCGGTTTCATGTATTCGGCTCCTTAACTGTATCCACAGCATCAAATGCAATCTTCCAGCTTCGCTACCCCCTCCGCTCGCCGTACAGCGGCCGTGGATGGAAGCCGCTTCCGGCAAACACCGCCAAGTTCGGGGTTCGCTGAAAATTTCATCTCAAACCTCATGTTCCGTTATGACCGGATCTCTCCTTGCTCCTGGGTTATCAAGCTCTTGCAGAAGCAGAGAGAGCAGCTCGGCGCGGATGAGAAACACCGAGCCCGTGAACATCCGCTGACAAGCCGCTTCATATGCACTGAGTAAGCAGCCAACAATTCGAATCCGTTTCGGAATCGATATTGATCGGACGTCACGGCCTGATCGACACAAGATGATTATAGCCAAGCGTCTGTGCGAGAAAGCGTAGATTATTTCTATTGCTCCCATAAATTATTTGGATACAGGCGTTCCGGAGACGACCGAATCACGGGAGACTTGCAGACGTGCTTTGTCTCCAATTACATACACCACTCATCGAAGGCCTCCCATGCAGTTCTTCGGTCATCTTCGGACAAGACCAAGCATCAGCCAAAAAGCTGGTTATTGAATGCATAAGAACTTTTTTGAGTCATAGTCGAATCTTTCATGCACTAACGGCAATCCAACAATACTTCCGTATCGATCTGGAAGTTCGATATACTAGCGCCAAGTATACTAGGTCGTGGGTCAGTGAGCGTAAGGATTGTCTACGACATCGTGATGATCGCCTGCGATCTGATACACTTCTACCGATTTGTTCAACCTTCAACCGAAATACTGTCGAGTGACGGCCCGGCCCGCCGACCGGCTCTCGCTACATTCAAGCAAGGCAATGAAGGTTGTTCCATTAATTAATCAGGAAGGGGAAATCAAATGCGAAGTGGAAAGCTTTTCATCGCCGTGGCAAGTTTGACTGTGTTCACGCTGGCGACTTCACTTTGGGCGGACGAGAAGAAGTCCGATCAGCCCGGCGAAGAGAAAGAAATCGAGTCTCTAAGGCAGGAAGTAAAGAACTTGAATGAGCGGTTGGCCCGTCTGGAAGGTTTGCTGGCCAAGATGGCCTCGAACGCGGAAAGCAAGGTGTCGGCGCACGCCTTGGCGCCGGGCGAAGCACGACTCATCAACGCCAATCTTCCGCCAGCCACACCCGAGCCGGCAGCGACGGCCGAGCCGGCTTCACAGGCCGCCTCGCTTGAGGTGCCCGAAGGCATTGTTTCGACAGGGGGGCAGCCGCTCACCATTACTGGTATCCTCGACACCTACTACACAAAGAACTTCAACAACCCTGCGGACGGAACGAACACTCTGTACTTCACGAACCCGAACTCGCGAGGATTCGGGCTCAGTCAGGCGAAGCTGGAGATCGAAGCCAAGGGCAAAGGCCCGATCGGTTTTCGATCGGACATCTGGTTCGGTTCTTTCGCCCGCCTCTTCCGCGACGGCTTGGAGCCCGGCCCGTTGGAAGACGTCATTTATCTTCAGCAAGCGTACGGTTATTACCAGTGGGACAACGGCTCCCAGCTCGATGTGGGTCTGTTCGGAACCATAGCGGGCCTCGAAGTGGCTGAGTCGCATCTCAACTGGAACTACACCCGCGCCATTCTGTGGGCTTGGAATGAGCCCTTCTCGCACGTCGGCGCGAAGTACAGCGCGCCGCTGAGCGACACGTTCACGGGAACTGTCATGCTGGTCAACGGTTTCGACAACGCGTTCGACCAGAACTCCGGCAAGTCCTACGGCGTGCAGGGTTCCTGGGCGCCCAACGACCGCTTCAATACCACCCTCACCTGGATCCACGGCCCCGAGAACGACCTCACCAACGTGGGCTGGCAGAAAGACGTGAGCTGGAACTTCTACGCCGGCCTGCATGAGATGTTCGAAGTCATGGTGAACTTCGATGGCATCTGGAATGAAAACCCGGACGCCACGAGGCAGCAATCATGGGGTGTCGCCGGCTATGCGCGGTTCAACCCGCACGACAAGTTCCGAATCGCCCAACGGTACGAATATTTCGACGACACCGAAGCGCGTTCCACCGGTGTCGAACAAATTCTCAGGGAGTACACACTGACGTTCGAGTACGCCCCCCAACCGCGCTTCATCACACGGTTCGAGTTCCGGCGTGACTGGTCGACGACCGACTTCTTCTCCCGAGGCGGATTCGGAGGCTTCGCCAATGACCAGGATACTTTGACCCTTGGGATGATGTGGCTCTTCGGTCCGACCGAGTAAGTTTCATACGGGAATCTTGAAACGAGGTGGCCTTCGCAGCAGGAGGCCGCCTTGTTTCCTTCTCCGAAGCATCTCCGCTCTCGCGACGCCTCACGAGAGTGAACCGCCGGCAGCCCGTGGCAGACGGAGCGGTTATCCCAGATGGCGAGATCCTCGGCTCAGGCGGAGGCGTGCCGGCTGAGTTTCGAACTGTGGCGCGTCATGCCGCCGCCGGGGCAGACTACCACTTGAATCCCAGAAAAGAGTGGTGGATAATCCTAGCAAGTTCAACTCGCTGTGGTCCTGTATATCCGGCGTGTGCATTCGTGCTCCAAGTTGGCAGATGACATCGTGGGTGGCGAGCATGTTGCTCGTACTTGCAGGTCCTTTGCTTTGCGCCCAAAGCGGAGACGGGATAGAGTTCTTTGAAAAGAAGATCCGGCCGTTATTGGTTGAGAACTGCTACGCCTGCCACAGCGCAACAACGATCTCTTCGGGCGGATTGAAGCTGGACACGAAGGAGAGTGTGCTCAAGGGCGGCTCGCGCGGGACAGCGGTGGTCCCCGGCTCCCCGGAAACGAGCTTGATGCTGCGGGCTGTCCGGCATGAAGACGATGAACTGAAAATGCCGCCGACCGGGCGGCTGAGCGATTCGCAAATCGAAGACTTGCGGCACTGGATCGAAGCGGGCGCGCCGGATCCACGTACTGTGAGCAATCGACGAGCGGCGGCCGGAATCGATTGGGATGAAGCCCGGAAGTTCTGGGCGTTCCAGCACTTGAAGAATTCCACCGCCCCTGCCGTACGAAATGAGGGTTGGCCCCGGACATTCATCGATCACTTCGTACTGGCCAAACTCGAGGCGAAGTCACTTGCGCCGGCTTCCCGAGCCGACAAGCGTGTCTGGTTGCGGCGAGTGACGTTCGACTTGACGGGCCTGCCTCCAACGCCGCGCGAGATCAGGAACTTCATTGCGGACGATTCTTCGGAGGCATATCGGACTGTCGTGGAACGGCTGCTCGCCTCCCCGCACTACGGTGAGAAATGGGCGCGCCACTGGCTGGATCTGGTTCGCTTCGGCGAGACGATGGGACACGAGTTCGATCCCGACAAGCCGGATACGTGGCGCTACCGGGACTACGTTATCCGCGCTTTCAATCAGGACCTTCCATACGACGAGTTTGTCCGAGAACACATCGCAGGGGATCTTCTGGCGCGCCAGCGGCTCGTTCCCGGAGGAGCGCATTGGGATTCTCCACTCGGCACAGGGTTCTATTGGCTCGGTGAAGAGCGTAATGCGGCCGACGATGTGGGACAAGTGCGGGCGAACCGCATTGACAACCAGATTGATGTTTACGGGAAAACCTTTCTCGGGTTGACGCTCGGGTGTGCGCGCTGCCATGACCATAAGTTCGACCCCATTACGATGCACGACTACTACGCCCTGGCAGGCGTGATGGAGAGCACCCAGGACGTGCAACAGAGCCTCGACTCACCCGCGATCGTCCGACTGATGAGAAAGATCGCCGAAGAGATGATCGAAGTCAATGGACTGATTGCTGCGATGATGCGCACGGCGCGGCTGGAGCGATTGCATGAAATCAAGGCGTACTTGTTGGCCGCGGCGACGATTTTCGGGGCGGAGAGCTCGTCACGGCGAGGCGCCGACGACGATGCTTCGAAAACCGATTCGTTCGGGCTGGACCCGAGGGTAGTGGAGCGTTGGGTTGAAGTCTTACAGCGCGCGGACGAGGAACCGGACAACGTTTTCTATCCGTTGGCGAAGCTTGCGACGCCGCTACCGCGCAGTCAGCAAGGAAAGACGTTCGAGGAGAGAGTCGTGGAGGTTCGGGCCGATCTGGAGACATGGATCGCGAAGGCGGACCGGGAGCACGCCATCCACACGGAGCGCGGAGATGTCGTGTTCGCAGACTTCGAGGGCGTGGATTTCTCGAAATGGCGGGTGTCGGGTCCGGCTTTTGACGAAGGGCCGTCACGGTACCTCGCCCCGAACCTGGCTCTCGGCGGGTATCAGGGTAACGGGATCGCGAACTCGTTTGCGAGCGGTTCGGATGAGTGGGTGGGAACGCTGACGTCGAAGAGCTTCGCGATGACGAAGCCATACTTGCACGTGCGGATCGCAGGCAGCAAGCGGAGCACGAGCCGCGCCAAGCATGGCCGACTCTATTTTGCGCTAGTGACGAGCGGGCGGTTCCGGCCCGTCACGGCCGACGGCACGGGCGCCTTCCACTGGAAGACGATTGACGTTACGCGAACGCCGGGACAGGTGTCACATATCGAGATTGTCGATCGTGCTCGGGATGCCCATATTGTTGTCGACAAGATTGTCTTCTCCGATTCAAAGAAGCCTCCGCCACTGGCCTCGGCGCCGAATCCTCGGATCTTGAAGATGCTTGCCGACACGGAGACCGATTCGCTGGAAAGCTTGGCAACGGCGTATCAGAAATTGCTGGGAGACGTTCTTGCGAACCCGCCGGTAGATGCCAGCGGAAAGTGGATTCTCAGCGCGGTCAGTCCCTTCGGAATGCTCGAAGAGCCTTCGTTGCTCGTAGGGGAGAGCCAGCGGTCGGCTTTCAAGAAGCTTCAGAAAAAACGCGCCGCGTTGGGGGAAAGCATTCCGGATTCGACTTTTGGGCTGATCAATAGCGAGGACCTGCCTCACAATGCGGCCATTCACATCCGCGGCAGCCATACCGAGCTGGGGGATGAAGTGCCGCGGCGTTTCTTGCAGGTGTTCTCGGATAACGATTCGGATTCGTTCACCCAGGGCAGCGGTCGGCTCGAGCTTGCTGAAGCCACGACCGGCGCTGCACGGCACCTGCTGGCTCGCGTAGCGGTCAACCGAATCTGGAAGCATTACTTCGGGCGAGGGATCGTGGCGACGGTGGACAACTTCGGCAACACCGGCCGCCGACCGACGCACGAGAAACTGCTCGATGCGCTGGCCTGGCATTTCATCGAGAGTAGATGGTCGATCAAGGCTCTTCAGCGGTCGATCGTGTTGAGCAGCACCTACCGGATGTCGAGCGAGCTCGATCCGCGGGCGGCGGAAGTGGACGGTGAGAATCTGTTGCTGCAACACATGCCCGTCCGACGGCTGGAGGCGGAGTCGATCCGGGATTCGGTCCTCGCGGTGACGGGCACGTTGAATCGGACGCTCTACGGGCCGAGCATTACGCCCTTCATCAGCCCTTACCAGGACGGACGAGGAAAACCGCAGAGCGGCCCCCTGGATGGGGGCGGTCGCCGGAGTATCTATGTCAAGGTGCAGCGGAATTTCATCAACCCTTTCTTCTTGGCGTTTGACTACCCCGTGCCGGTTATGACGCGCGGCCGGCGCACGGTCTCGACCGTCCCGTCGCAAGCGCTGATATTGATGAACAATGAATTCGTGGCCCGTCAGACGGAGAAGTGGGCCGATCGGGAAATCGCCGCCAGCCCGGAATGGAACGAGAGGATCGAGTCGATGTTCCTGCGGGCGTTCGGGCGGCCAGCGGAACCGAGCGAGATTAGCGATTCCCACGGGTTTGTCGAGAAACAACTGGAGCTGTATCGGAGCGCCGACCCCGACGATTATCGGGCTTGGGCGGACCTGGGGCACGTGCTGATCAACGCGAAAGAGTTCATTTTTATTCGATAGCCACCGACTCGCGGTTTAAACAGAAGTACGATAGGAACGAAAGTCCGAAAACCGTGCCATTCTCAACAAACATTGGAACCCGAAACAAGAGGACGGATCTCACCCGCCGCGAGGTGCTCTTCCGATCTGCCAACGGATTCGGAGCACTTGCGCTGGCCACGATGCTCGCTGAAGAGGCCGCCGCGACGGATCGCTCGGTGGATCCGTTGCTTGTGCGAACACCCCATTTTGCGCCGAAGGCGAAGTCGGTCATCTTCCTATTCATGGACGGCGGGCCGTCGCACGTGGACACGTTCGATCCGAAGCCCCGGCTGCGGAAAGAGAACGGCAAGCCGCTGCCGCTCAAGCTGCCGCGTACCGCGAATGCCTCGAACACCACGCTTCTCGGCTCGTTCTGGGACTTCCACAAGTATGGCCAAAGCGGGATGGAGATCAGTGAGCTCTTCCCCAACCTTGCTAGCTGCGCTGACGATCTGTGTGTGATTCGCTCGATGGTTTCGGATTTTTCCGAGCACACCGCCGGCAATTACTTCATGCACAGCGGGTCCGCATTGCAAGGCCGTCCGAGCATGGGTGCTTGGGTGACCTATGGACTAGGCAGCCCATGCAAGAATCTGCCGGGATTCATCGTGCTTGACAGCGGCATGATCCCACCGGGCGGACTCGACGTGTTCGGCCCGGGTTTTCTGCCGGCAAGCTATCAAGGCACGCTGTTCCGCAAGGGCGCGCAGCCGGTCGCGGATATTGCCCCGCGTGAAACGAGCCCGGAACTACAGCGGAACAAGCTGGGGCTGCTTTCAAAACTCGACCAGAGAGTGCGCCAACGCTATGGCGCCGTCGACGAGTTGGAAGCGGCCATCCACAATTACGAGTTGGCGTTCAAGATGCAGACGGAAGTCCCGGACCTTATCGACTTCTCGAACGAGACTCAGGCTACCCGAAGGATGTACGGTCTCGACGAACCGGATACCGAGGAGTTCGGACGGCAGTGCCTCATCGCGCGGCGTCTTGTGGAGCGCGGGGTCCGTTTTATTGAGTTGCTGTCGCCGAAGCGACAGGGTGTTGACCGCTGGGATCAGCACGGCCGCATCAAGCACGGGCTCGCCACGAACTGTAAAGCCACGGATAGACCGATGGCAGGCCTGATCAAAGATTTGAAGTCGCGCGGCCTGCTCGACGAAACGCTACTCGTGTGGGGAGGCGAGTTCGGCCGTACGCCGACCTCGCAGGGCAAGGGCTACGACAACGTGGGCCGCGACCATCATCCCTGGGGCTTCACGATGTGGATGGCCGGCGGCGGTTCAAAGGGCGGCTACATCCACGGCGCGACCGACGAGTACGGCTACTACGCGATCGAAGACAAGGTGCATGTCCACGACATGCACGCCACGATCCTGCACCTGCTCGGGATGGACCACAAGCGGCTGACCTTCCACTTCAGCGGCCGCGACATGCGGCTGACGGATGTGCACGGCAACGTGGTCGAAGCACTCATCGTTTGAAGAAGAGGCGGTCACGGGGGCGGCAATCAAAGCCAAGCCGCTTACCTGCCTCCTTACAACCCTAACGTTGGGGGACCCTCTTCATTTGTTGACGGAACACAGGCATTACTGACGGATTTGAATCACGCCCGGGCTTGAATCCAGGGACCCGGCCCGCTACATTCTTCTCCGGATCAGTCAGTCATCGACCGCTATACCCCAAGGGCGGCCGCCTGCCGGGATTTTCCGGATCTCCTCCAGCTTTTCGGTATCGACCACGGAGACGTTGTTGTCCAAGCCGTTCGCGGTAAAAAGGCGTGTGCCGTCGCGCGATAGCGCAATGCCCCAGACACGCCGGCCCACCGGAATGATTTTTTGGATTTCCAACGTAGCCGGATCGAGCGTCACGATCGAATTGCCGCGCCCGGTCGACACGTAGAGCGTTTTCTCGTCGTGGCTCAGCAGGATGCCCTTCGGCTTGACGCGCTTGATCTCGCGCCGCATCCTCAGGTTGCCAACAACCTTGCGCTGTTCGACGTCCAACTTCATGACCTCTCCGCCGACCTCGCACGTCACGTACGCTGTCTTGCCGCTTTTCGTGAACGTCACTTCGCGGGGACGAGCGGCGACCAGGATGTTGTCAACGACCTCGTGCTCGGGAACGGAGATCAGGTGAACCATGTTGGTCGATTCACTTGTCACGACAACCACCTTGCCGTCGGGGGACACCTGCACGCCTTCCGGTTCGATGCCCACCGGAATCTCGGCGAGAATCTCGCCGGTGGCCGGATTCAGGGCCGTCGCCAGAGCGTCGTCTTCGTTGGAAAGATAGATCGTTCCGTTTGGATGAACAGCAAAAGCTTCCGGGTCGGAGCCTGCCGGTATCTTTTTCACGAGATCGAGCGACCGAGCGTCGAGCACACCGATGGCATTGTCATTGCCCAACGCGACGTAGACGAGCCGGCGGTCCGGTGAGAAGCCGATGCCCCGCGGCCGATTGCCCACCGCAACGGTCTTCTCGACCTCCAGCGAGCGGCTGTCGATCACCGTGACCGTACCATCTGCCTCATTGGTGACGAACAGTCTGTACGTCGCATCGTCAGGCGCCGAGCAAGCGGCCAGAAACACCAACAGGCTGAAAAGCAGAAAACATCTCATAGTGATGAAGTTCCTGGCGGGTCTAGGGACAGGCCGCAAGCCCCAGCGTATCAAGATCGTCCGGATCGGCGACACCGCGCACGGGCGCTTCCGCAACGAGGTTACCGTCCTCGACAATCAATAGCGGCTGGCGCAACTGGCCGGTTTCGCGGAAGGAATGCGGCGCGCCTTTCTGCCCGTCGAACTCGAGTTCTTCGCGCAGATAGCGCGCAATCGCACTTGGGTCCGTCGTCTGCCCGCGCGTGACGGCCTCCGTGATTGTCTTCACCGCCGCCCACGCCGCCCAGGCTTCGTCGTCCATTGCCTCGCCGTGGGTCTTGCGATAACGGTTATTGAGGTCACGCGCGGCGAACTTCACGAAGTCCGGATGCCATGCCCGCGCATGGTTGTTGTTCGACTTGGAATTCTGACGCCACTGCGCCAAGGCGTCAGCCCTCATCCGGTCACTGGGAATCGTGTGGAACAGATTGGCGCGGCAGCCCTTTCTCAGCGAGTCACTCTCATCACTTACATTGACTACGGCGGCATCAACGCGCTTGGAGATCCCGGCCGCTGTCGCCCCACCGGCAGCCACGATGACCGCGGCGGCGCCCTCCGGAACCACGGAGGCGGAACCCTTTTTCAGCTCGTAGCCTTGGCCCGTGAAGCGTCCGAGTATGTTTGCTTCGATGATGCCTTGCTCGGCGCCTTTCCAGGCCGAGCTTCCTACCGCGCCCACAAAAAAAACCGTGACCTTTTCGGCCGCCGTGGAAGATACAGCCAGTGCAAGCAACAGGCTGCAACAAGCGATTCGAACGGGTATGCTACGGTTCACACGTCGATTCTAACTCATCCGTCGAACCGCCTTCGATCGAAGGGCGAACGATCGGGGCTACCTCCAAGCCGCTGCCTGTGTAGAGTACGCTGTCGCAGGCTGCACCAAGATATTTCTTGCCGGCGCGTTAGCAAGCGAGCCGTTGCCGACACCGCTCACCGACAAAAAAAGGAGACATTACTCAGATCCTCGGCGCTCACAACCGGCGTAGGATAGGAATCTCCGGTCCGTCTCATGCAAACCAGGACTTGCCAACAAGACGAGCTGCTCACCCGGGTCGCCTTACGGAAGACGCAAACTTCTCTTCCGGCATTTCCGTTGCATGAAAAACACCGCATTCCCCGTGAAAGGAACTTCGCTTGAAAATCAGAACCCTTGGCTCAACAGGCTTGCAGGTCGGCCGCATCGGCTTCGGCTGCACGACCTTCGGACGCGAAATCGACGAGGCCACGAGCTTCGCCATCATGGATCACGCACTCGAGAACGGCATTACGCTCTTCGACACCGCCGAGGCCTATGGCGGCGCCGAAGCTAAGGAATATCGCAAGAACTATCTCGGCGTACAAGACAACCGCGAAGTGACGGACGAAGCGCATTCGTCCGAGAAGATTGTCGGGCGATGGCTGGCGAGTCGCAAGTGCCGGGACCAGATTACTCTTTGCACCAAGGTCACGACGAACCACAGCCGGGATCACGTCACGCAAGCTCTTGACGCCAGTCTCCAGCGGCTACAAACCGACTTCGTGGACATCTACATGTATCACAGCTTCGACGCCGCTACGCCTGTTGACGACAGGGTAGCCGCGCTGGACCACGTCGTACGATCGGGCAAGGCTCGTCATGCCGCCTGCAGCAACTACGATGCCGAGCAACTGCGCGAGTCGTTGCAAACCGCTGCCAGGTCAGGCTTGCGTCCGTTCGAAGTGATTGAACCGAACTACAACCTCTTGGTCCGCGATATCGAGTCGGCGACGCTGCCGCTCTGTCAGGAAAACGGCATAGGAGTGATGAGTTACAGCCCTCTGGGCGCCGGTTTTCTCACCGGCAAGTACACGCCCGATCGGAACGCCTTCCCGAAACGCACACGTTTTCACGTCATCCCGGGCCACGCCGACATCTACTTCAGCGCAAAGAACTTCGCGATCGTCGATAAACTACACGCCTTCGCCGAGCGCGTTGACCTTCCGGTCCTGCGGCTTGCCATCGGCTGGGTGCTTAAAAACCCTGTTGTGGACACGGTCTTGGCGGGAGCCCGTTCCACTGCTCATCTCGACAACGCCATCGCCGCGGAAGCAATGGACTTTCCCGCAGAGTGGTACGCGGAAATGTCGGCCTGGGTGTGACTCTTACTCGGTCCACAAGGCGTAGAGGCTTGCCTGATTCAGATGAACCTTCAGCCGCACAGTGCGGTTGCTCAGGCCCGCCCATTCGCTCTGCTTCCAACTCACTGGGAGTCGTATGGCATCACCGACGACCGGAACGGCATCCGCGCTTGTGAATCCGGTCACGGAGCGGCCCGATGGGTCGACGACCTCCACGCGCGCGCTTCCACGTCTCCCGGCGTCCAGGTTGAGAAAGAGCCTGCTGCCTGACGCCTTCAGAGGTTTCGTGAGCAGGTAACCGCCATTGGTGTCAGCGTCAAAAGAGACGAACCCGTCACGGCGCAGGACCGCCAGGCAAACGGCGCTGTGTGTATCGTCCAACCAATCAGCCCGTTCCGTGGGCGAAAGAGTTTCAGGGGACCTGGGACTTCCATCCGTATAGCGGTCGTGCTGCTCAACCCGGCGCTTCATGCCGGTGTAGTAGAACCACAGCTCGTCGCCGCGATCGACCGGGCGATTGGACACCATGAGCTGCAACCGGTCATAGTTCCCGACGCGCCCTTCGTCGAGTCGTGATGGCCCAATGAACGGCTCGCGATTCCCGAGCCGCCGCCAGTTCTTCAGGTCCCGGGTCATCGCCAACTGAATCAGATGGAAGCCATCGGTGTTGCGCCATTCCGGCAGTCTTTGTCCCGTCGGATAGAAGATCATCAGCCAAGCGATGTAGACACCCTCGTAGGGAAAAACACCGATGTTGTAACACTCGGCTCGCCATGTCGGCCTGAGTTTCCGGCCTTCCGGCGGTCGCCAACCGATTGCCGGATCGGGGTCGATCTGTAGCGGCTTGGACAGGCCGGGGTCCGCCAATCTGCGGCGAATCGTCTCGACAGCAAGCTTTTGATCCTCGTCATCGGTCCCGAACAGGTAGCGGGGCTCGCTCCACGTGACGAAGTCCTTGCTTGTCGAGAGATTATAGGAGCGGCCGTACTTGCCCGGGAACTTCAGCAATCCCAGGAACTGTCCGTGTTCTCGGTCGTAGGTCAACGTGCCGGCGTCGTCGGAGGGTAGCCGCGGCGTTTCCACAAGACTCCAGTGCAGGCCATCCGGGCTCACCGCCGAGCGGCGGCCGTTCGCTCCCACGAAACCCTTGTAGCGCCGCCGCGGGTCAGGATCATCGGGATCAAAAACAACGTGCCACAGGCGTTCATCGCCCGGAGTCGGAAAGAGATTGTTGTCCTTCGAACCGTCATGCTCGACAAGACCCAGATGAGGCTTGCGCCAGTTCACGCCGTCTTCGGAAACCGCAAGTGCGTAGCGGTGCCGGCTGAAGTCTCCGTAACGCGCTTCATAGAAGAGCTTGTACAGACCTTCCTCTTCGATCCAGATCGGCGCGGAGACAGCCGCGATGTACTTCCCATCTGACGGAACGTCCGCCTTCAGCACCGGACCCCGCTTGCGCGGTCGGTGCATGACGCGGCTCAAACCGGAAAGCTCTTCGACAACATGGTCGTCAAGGAACAGTTGTTTCTCCTCGGGCCTCAGCGATATCGGACCAACCTGCTGGGCATGGCTGGCAGACAGGCAGAGCAGCCCGGCACAGATCAACTCCACGATTCCCCGAGTCAAGTGGTTCATGTCTGGATCCTGGACTCCCTCCCGTAACGGATACTCCACCCGTAACCGAAACGAGGCAGACAGACAGTTTATCCGGAAACGAACTACATCCGCTGCTTCAAGACCTCTCGTAACGGCAAACGATTCTTCGGCAGGGTGCTTACGAGGGGTTCCTTCCCACCCGACCCGATCTTGCCGACGCCGCACGGACGTTTGCTGGAAAAGCGGACGATTCTATATTCGGGCGGGGAACCTTCGTCTTGTCGAAATAGATGCTGCTTCACCTGTCCCCCATCAATGGGTCCGGCACACTTCCCAATTGGGCTGCGTTGTGATAGGGTTCCGTGCGTGGAGGTAATCATGCGTTCGATCCGGCTGCTCACCGTTCTTTCCATCACGCTCCTGTTGCTGTATTGCAGCGGTCCTCCCCCCGAACCCGAGGAAGGTCTGTACGCCTTCGTGGGCGCGTCGGTGATCGACGGGACAGGCAATCCGCCCATTGAAGATGCCGTTCTGATTGTGCGCGATGGCCGCATCGAAGACGTCGGCATAAAGGAAGCGCTGCCGCCGCCCGCAACGGCGAATCTGGTTGACGTCAGCGGCAAGACGATCATTCCCGGCCTGATCAACGCCCACGGGCACGTCGGCCAGACGCGCGGGCTCGAATCCGGGCCCGATGTCTACGGCAAAGACAATGTACTGGCGCAACTGCAACTCTACGCACGCTATGGCGTAACGACAGTCGTGAGTCTGGGCGGTGACGGATCGGAAGCAATCGAACTGCGCGATGAGCAGGATACGAAGGACCTAGACCGTGCGCGTATCTATGTTGCCGGCACTGTCGTCGACGGCCGAACGCCGGCAGCCGTCACCAAGATGATCGACGACAACGCGGCCATGAAAGTGGACTGGATCAAAATCCGCGTCGACGACAACCTCGGATCCAGCCGCAAGATGCGGCCCAACGTCTATCAAGCGGTCATCGAACACGCCCATCGCAAAGGCATAAGGGTGGCCTCGCATCTCTACTATCTGGATGACGCCAAGGGACTGCTTGATAAAGGGGTCGATTACATCGTGCACAGCGTGCGCGATCAGGAAGTCGATCAGGAGTTGGTCGACGCTCTGCTGTCGAAAGAAGTCTGCCTCTGCCCGACTTTGACGCGAGAGGTCTCGACCTTCGTCTACGAAAGCGAACCGGATTTCTTCGCTGATCCTTTCTTCCAGAAAGAGACCGACCCGGATGTGATCGAGCAACTCAAGGATCCGGAACGCCAGAAAAAGATACAGCAGAGCAAGAGCGCACAGCAGTACAAGAAGGCGCTGGAAGTCGCTTCGGCGAATCTGAAGAAGCTCGCCGATTCCGGTGTGACCATCGCGTTTGGCACCGACAGCGGCCCACCGGCGCGCTTCCAGGGATATTTCGAGCACATGGAACTGGAGCTGATGGTGAAGGCCGGGCTGACGCCGATGCAAGCCATCATGGCCGCGACCGGCCAAGCGGCGGCTTGCCTTAATCTGCACCGCGTAGGCACGCTCACCCAAGGCAAGTGGGCAGACATGATCGTGCTCAACGAAGACCCGCTGGCCGACATCAACAACACCAAGACCGTCGACAGCGTTTACATCGCGGGCAACAAGGTTCCCGGCAAGTAGGCCTTACCGGCTTGCCGGCGCAGGAGGCCGCGGCGGCAACCGGATCGGGCCGAACGCCGGCGCCGCGAGACCTTCCTGATCGATCAGATTCGCCGCGGGATCCATCCCATAGCCGTAGGCAAGAAAGGCGGGATCGGGCACCTGCTCCCTTCTGACCAACCAGAGCAGCACTTCATCCGCTTCGGTTATCTCAGCGCGGAAGACCAGCGGCAGACGATTCCCTTCCCTATCCCGGACATCGAATCCCAGGACACGCCCTGGTGCGACGAGAGTCCCGTTCACTCCGGCAAACTTCATTCGCAGGCGGTATGGTCCGTCCCAATTCACCCCTTCAAGGCGAGAGCCGGGTTCGATACCGGCACAGCCGCCTTCATCGCCGCAGAGGTCGCGGCACACGCGTTTGGCGAAGCGAACACCGAGCGTCTTGAGCCCTTCCGTATCGACGTGAATCAGATCGACAAGCCCCAAGTCGATCCCTGACAGGATTCCCACATTCTCGATCGTCCTTGCCGCTTGCCGCTGTGCCTCGCGCATGGCACTCCAGGTGGCGTCGGTGCGAACGCTCGGCGTGATCACGTAGCGCGAAAGTTGTGCGGTGTAGATGGGCAGATCCGGGTGCCGCAGGTCGGCGCGGATGGCCGCGACAAATTCCCGGAAGCGATCCAGATACTGCTCGACGCGTCCCGGGCGTGCATCCGCTTCGCCCTGATACCAGAGCATACCCCTTGCCTTGCCGCCGGAGGCCTCGAACTGCGCCAGCATGTTGCCGTACAGAGACTCACGGCCTTTCGTCTTCAGCGCCGGGTCCCACTGCCAGAGAGAAGTCCCTCCCAGTGCGGTCGGGATCAACCCGACCGGTACATTCGTCCTCCGCACCATCTCTTTCGCGAAAGGCAGCCCGAGTCCCGCGCCAATCACCATGTCGTTGCGTTCGCGCCGCTCGTGGAGGGGTTCTTTCGCCTGCGCCCAGCCGCCTTCCGGCCGAAAAACATGGACGAGTTCATGCGGCTTCTCGACGTTCTTGAGTTCCGCGCGGCCGACCATGTTCGATTGGCCGGCAAGCACCCACACGTCGCCGACGAGAACCTGTTCAACGGTATGCGTGACGAGTTCCGCTCCGGCATCGTTTACCACGACGAACGTCAAGCGATAGGGACCGCCTGTGGGAAGTCCTGAAAGGTGGGCGGTCCAGTCTCCTGCCTGAATCCGGGCAAGCGGTTTGTCCACGAATCCCGCCACGCGCAACTGGTGTTTGCCTCTGGTAACACCCACTCGCAGCGAACCGGCGTGACTCGACAGCCCCTTCAGAGTCACCGAGGCAGTCCCGTCCACGCCGCGCTGCAGGACTTGGTAGTCGGCAAGCCCGGAAGTGATCTCGAAGGCCATGAGGGTCGAGCCAAGGCAGGCTATCGCGAAGAAGAGGACAAACCGTGGAATGGAGGAAGCCGTGTTCATGGGCAATACCTGAGTCGGCCTATTGTAAGACAGAGAAGACCTGACGGTTATCTGGAAACGCCCGCGCCGATGCTATCCTGAGCGGGTTTCTTGCAAGGAGTGTTGATATGTCTCATCCCGCCGCGCTTCCAACCCGCAGAGACTTGTTGCGTACCGCCGGAATCTACGGCCTCGGGGTTTCGTCCTTGGGTCCTGCGCTCGTCGAAACGCTTGCCGCAGCCGAAGGACCCGTGATTCAGCCCTGGAACCGCTTTCCGCGCATGGTCCATGAGTATTTTGTCGGCAAGGTACGCGAGATTGAGCGACGCGCACTCCAAGTCAAGAACGGACTGAAGAGCAAGGCGGACGCGGAGGCGTACGTTCGTGACGTGCAAGCCAAGATTCGGCAATGCTTCGGTCCCCTGCCCGAGAGGTCGCCGCTCAACCCGCGCATCACAGGGGTCCTGGACCGCGATGGGTACAAGGTCGAGAAGCTGATTTTCGAGAGCCGCCCCGGTTTTCTCGTGACCGCCAATCTCTACCTGCCGAAGAATCGCAATGGGCGCCTGCCAGGCGTGGTAGGAACGTGCGGGCATGCCAGCAACGGCAAGGTGGCCAAAGCTTATCAATCCTTCGCTCAAGGCCTGGTGCGTATGGGTTACGTCGTGCTGCTCTACGATCCCATCGGGCAAGGCGAACGCATGCAATACACCGATGACGACCTCAAGCCCCGTATCGGCTACGGCACGCGCGAGCATATCTATGCCGGCAATCAGCAGTTCCTGGCGGGTGAATTCTTCGGGACCTGGCGGGCCTGGGACGGCATCCGCGCTCTCGACTATCTTCTCACGCGCGAAGAAGTCGATTTGAAGCACATCGGCGTAACGGGCAACTCCGGCGGCGGCACGATGACAACCTGGCTGTGCGGCATTGAGCAACGCTGGACGATGGCTGCGCCGAGTTGCTTCATCACCACCTTCCGCCGCAATCTCGAGAACGAGCTGCCGGCGGACACCGAGCAGTGCCCGCCGCGCTCACTGGCGCTCGGACTCGATCAGGACGACTTTCTCGCGGCCCTCGCTCCGAAGCCGATCATCGTCCTGGCCAAAGAAAGGGACTATTTCGACGCGCGCGGCACCCAGGAGGCCTATCTCCGGCTTAAGCGGCTGTACAAATTGCTAGACGCCGAAGAGAACATTGGTCTGTTCATCGGCCCCACCTACCATGGCTACTCGCAGGAAAATCGCGAAGCGATGTACCGCTGGTTCAACGGCGTGACGAAGAACTCCGACATGCAGAACGAGCCCGAACTGCAGTTAGAGGAAGACGAAACCCTCTATTGCACACCCCGGGGACAGGTGGCCGGTATGCAGTCGCGCCCCATCCATTCGTTCACAAAAGCGACGTCACAGGAGTTGGCAAAGGCCCGCAAGGGACTGCGCGGCAAGGCACTCGCGAAGGCTGTGCGCAATGCCCTCAACATGCCTGAAGAACGTCGAGTCCCCGAGTACCGGATCCTCCGCACGCGCCGTGCGCGCAGCTACCCGAAGCCCTACTCGATCACCTATGTCGTCGACACCGAACCGGGTATTCACGCTCTGGTCTACCGGCTGTCCAACGAGCGAATTTACTCCCGCCCGTTTCTCGGGGCAAAGCGCGCCGTGCTTTATGTCTCTCACCACTCGGCGGACGCTGAGTTGCGCGAGGAACCGCTGGTCAAGGAATTGGCGGCTGCCGAGACCGACTCGGCTTTCTTCACATGCGACGTGCGGGGAATCGGTGATTCGCGCCCCGGCACCTGTGGAATCGACAGCTTTCTTCAGCCCTACGGCAGTGATTACTTCTACGCCATGCACTCGATCATGCTCGACTACCCCTACATCGGACAGAAGACTTACGATCTGCTGCGCGTGATCGACTGGCTCGGAAGTTTCGGGCACACTGAGATTCACCTCGCCGCAAAGGGCTGGGGCGCTATACCCGGAACGTTCGCGGCCCTGCTCTCAGACGCCGTTGTGCAGGTCACGCTCAAGAATGCCTTGACCTCATACACGGACGTGGCCGAATCGGTGGACTACAGTTGGCCCCTGTCGGCCCTTCTGCCGGGTGTCCTCACAAGCTTTGACCTGCCGGATTGCTACGACGCGCTCGAAAGAAAAGGGCTCAGGCAGATCGAGCCCTGGGGTGCGCAAGAGGGCATGGCTTAGTCAGCCGAGTAGACCAACTTGCCCCCCAAATAGGTCTGCTCCACCTGAATGCTCTTCACTTGCTCGATCGGACAAGTAAGAATATCCCGGTCGAGGACGATCAGGTCCGCCAACTTGCCCTTCTCCAGCGAACCCTTCTCCTTTTCCTGAAACATCAGGTAGGCGTTGTTGATGGTGTAGAGCCGAATGGCCTGCTCTCGCGTGATCCGTTGCTCCGGGTGCAGCACCTTGTCGGTCCAACGCGGCTGCCGCGTGAGCGTGACCCACATGCCGAAAAAAGGATTGTACGGATTGATCGAGCGCTGCCCTCCAATCTTTTGCATGTGGTCGGAGCCACCGCCCACGACGACGTTTTTTGCGAACAGCGACTTGTACGGCTGGAAGAAGTTGAGACGGGCATCGCCAAAATGTTTCGTGAGAGTGGCGCCGTCGCGCTCCAGCCATGCCGGCTGTAGGTCGGCCACGATACCCAGCCTGGCCATCCTGTCGATCGCCTCCGGTGTCATGAAATTGCAGTGTGTGATGCAAGGACGTCCGTCTCTAACGGCAAACGAGTTGTTGATCTCCTCATAGGCGTCGATCAAGGCGTGGACCGCGCCGTCTCCCACCGAGTGTGCAGTGGGTTGGAGCTTGTGCTCGAGCGCCAGCTTCGCGATCTGGAACAGCTTGCCGGGCTCGATGTAGCGCATCCCTCGATACTCGGGATCGTCAATCGAATATACCTTGCTAATGCCCCACGGCTTGAGCATGTAGGCACTGCCGGTGAGCATGCCGCCGTCGAGAAAGGTCTTGATGCCTCGCAGCCAAAGCATGTTGTCGTATTCGTGGAGCGCGCTGCTGGCCGCTCTACGGATACGCGCCTCGATCTTCTCCAGCGAGTCCTGGGCGCTCACCGACAAGGAGAGGAAGACCCGACAGGTGAGATCATTGCGCTCCTTGAGTTCCCGGTACAACTCGACGGCGCTGTCATTGGCGTTCCGATCGGCAACGCTCGTGAGCCCCACCTTGTTGTAGTCGGCGAGCAACTCCTTGAGACGGCGAAGCCGGTCTTCTCTAGAAGCCGATTTTTCGCTCGACCGGTACGCGACGAAACGGCCCGCGCTGCGAATGATGCCTGTCGGCTCGCTCGTCTGAGGATCGCGTTCGATCCTCCCCGGCTTGCCGTCGGTGATCCGGAAGTCCTTGTCGATACCGCTCAGCTTCAGCGCCAGGGAGTTGAGGGAAGCGTCCGGGCCGGTGCTGAAGTAGACCGGGTTCTTGGGGGCGACCCGATCCAGTTCTTCTCTCGTGGGGTAACGCTGATCCCGCAGCCGCGTGATGAAGACCTGTCGGACCCGGACCCAGTCGCCCTCGTCGAGAACGTCCGCCCGGGATTGCACGTAAGCAAGGACATCCTCGATCGTCTTCATTTCGGGGACCATGTGGTCGAACTCATACATCGAGGCGCCGGTCGAGTGAACGTGGGAATCCATGAGGCCCGGCAGCACGGTCTTTCCCCTCAGATCGATACTCCGTGTCGCCGACGAAGCGAGCTTCCTCACTTCGCTATCGCTCCCGACGGCGACGATGCGGTCGCCCTTGACCGCCACGGCCTGGGCGATCTCGAAGTTGTCTTGGACGGTGACGATCTTGCCGTTGTAGAGAATCAGGTCGGCACGGTCCGCTGTCTGGGCCTCGCAGAGCGGAAGCGAGAAGCACAGTAGAGCGATCGCGACAGCCGCCCGAATCCCGGCCGCCGGCAAGAGAAGAAGTTGTCTCATAGAACTCCCGGCGCCTCAACGCCAAACCGCTGTCGTAGCGCCCGACGAGGGATCAAAAGCCGCCGCGCTGATGCGCGCGCTCTGGGAGTCTGACACCTCGTAGCCAACCTTGGCGAGGTACTCCTTGCCCTCCTCGGTCCACTTGTCGTCGCATTGGACGGTGAGCCCGCCTTGCGTCACCATGCGGGGCGCGTCGATCGATTCCTCCATCGAGCGGTCTTGGCCGACGTAGTTCACCAGTACATCGCAAATCGCACTGGGGATCCGCCGTCCCCCGCGGCCACCAATGGCAAGTACTGGCTTACCGTCTTTCACCACGATCGTCGGGCACATGTTGTGAAGTGGTTTCTTGCGGGAGCCTGGCGAGTTCGGATGCCGGGGATTCGGATCGAAGCGTGACATCCCGTGCCCGAGAATCAACCCGAGGCCGTCCACGGTGACGCGCGCGCCGAAGTTCACGCCGTGCGTCAACGTCATCGCGACCATGTTTCCTGCGGCATCGACACAGCTAATGTGAACCGTCCCGTTCTGCTCCCGCGACCGCGCGGCGATCCGCTGCGGCTCGCGGCTGTTGATCGCCCGCCGCACTCGTTCCGCCATGCGTTCAGCATAACTGTCTGACATCAGCCGCCCCAGCGGCACATCCACCTTGGACGGATCGCCGAACAGCGTCAGACGATCGCGCCAGGCAATGCGGAGTGCTTCCAGCCGCGCGTGGTTCCGTTCGTCCTCGCTCGTGAGGTTTTCCCAACCGAGCGCCTTGAGGATGTTGACGGCCTCCAGGCTCGTGGCGCCGCCGGCCGTTAGCGGCGCCGTATAGATGTCGTACCCGCGCCACTCGAGATGCACCGGCTCGACCTCGGAGGCTGCGTAGTCCGCTATGTCGGACGCTGTGAGAATGCCGCCGTTGTCTTGAAACGCACGCGCGATCTTTTCACCAATCTCGCCCCGATAGAACGGCTCCACAGAGTTTGCCTCGGCCAGGGCTTCCAAGACATCGGCCAACTCGGGATTGCGGAAGAGCACGCCGGCGGCAAGCGGTTTTCCACCTGGAAACAATAATCTCCGCGAAACTGGGTCTTTAGCGAGGATCTCCTGTGATCGGACGAGGTACCCTATCACAGTCTCGGGAATTTCGAACCCCTCGCGGGCAGCCTCGATGGCCGGCTCCAACGCCTCCGAAAAAGTCCTCGTACCATACTTTTCCAGCGCCAACTGCATGCCGGCGATGGTGCCCGGCACGCCCGCCGAGAGCCAGCCGTGATCGTGAGCGTCGGGGACGGCCCCGTCCGCATCCGGCGCGAACGTGTCGTTCCTCATGGCGGCGGGAGCAACGGAATTGTAGTCGATTGCGGTGACGCGGCCGTCAGCCAGGGCGATCACCATGTGGCCCCCATAACCCGCGATTCCGCATGCGGACAGCTCGGTGACACCCGCTGTCAAGGCCGCCGTAACAGCCGTGTCCACGGCGTTGCCGCGACCAAAAACCGATTCTCCGACGGCAACCGGGTGCTCGGTTCCCGCGGCGGCAATCGCGCCTTGAGCCGAAGGAGTCGCGGGCTCTTCAGTTGACTCGCTCCCGCATGCGCCCGCTGTAAGCGCTCCCCCAGTGACATAGAGCATCCGTCTTCGATTCATCTCAAATCTCATCGCATTCCCTCAATAGATCTGGAACCTCGTGAGGTGCATCCACCGCTTCTACCGCACGCTCGGCCTTCGCATCTCGCCGGAAGCGCCGACTACTGATGATAGAATGCTGGTGGTGGCGGCTCAGCACAACGCAATCCGTCCCTGCGGCAGTCTTATCTCCCATGGCGGCACGGACTCTCTGGCGGAAACTCCTCATTATCCTCGCATGCGGACTGCCCGCGATCCTTTGCGCGCAGCAAGATAAAGGCGCTGATTTCTTTGAAAAACAGGTCCGGCCGATCTTAGCCCAGCATTGCTACGCGTGCCATTCGATTGCAAGCAACCCGGTCATGGGCGGGTTTCAGCTCGACACCGAAGCGGCTTTCCGAAAAGGCGGCGCGCGCGGCGCTCCCGTCGACTCGAAAACGCCCGCAAACAGTTTGCTCCTGCGAGCCGTGGGGCACACTGACCCTAATCTCCGAATGCCGCCGATGGGCAAACTGCCCGACGAGACAATCGCAACACTGACAAGATGGGTCCACATGGGGACGCCGTGGGGCGTCGACTGGAACGAGAAGGCCGCCGGTGACCCTGCAACGTTTTGGGCATTTGATCCACCTCGGGAACCCGCTCTACCTCAGGTGAGCAACGAAGACTGGGTCATGTCGCCTATCGATCGCTTCATCCTTGCTGTTTTAGAGGAAAAGGGTCTGGAACCGGCGCCGCCCGCCAACAAGCGAACGCTCCTCCGGCGGGTGACTTTCGATCTCACCGGCCTGCCGCCGACGCGGCAGGAGATCCGCGCGTTCCTGGACGATGAGTCGCCGCGGGCATTCGAGTGGGTCGTGGACCGTCTGCTGACATCCCCTCGCTACGGCGAGCGCTGGGGTCGCCATTGGCTCGACGTGGCCCGCTACGCGGATTCTAACGGCCTCGATGAGAACCTCGTCTATCGGTATGCGTTTCGCTACCGGGACTACGTAATCCAGGCGTTCAACACGGACAAGCCCTACGACCAGTTCGTCCAAGAGCAGATTGCCGGCGACCTGCTACCTGAGCCCGCCGATCTCGAAACCCAGTACGAGCGCTGGACCGCCACGGGCTTTCTCTCCCTCGGCGCGAAGATGCTGGCGGAGGATGATCCGGTCAAGATGCAGATGGACATCGTGGACGAACAGCTCGACACGCTGGGACGGGCCTTCATGGGCCTGACGATCGGATGCGCGCGCTGCCACGATCACAAGTTCGATCCGATCCCCACTGAGGACTACTACTCGCTCGCCGGCATTCTGAAGAGCTCCAAGACCATGGAGGACTTCAACGTCGTCGCGACATGGCATGAGTACGTTCTCGCGCCGAAAGAACAACGGGACGCGCTCGACGCCCACCTCGCAAAGATCAAAACGAAGAACGACGCGATTCAAAAGATTACGAGGGCTGAGAACCACAAGCTCGTCGCCGCGGGGCGAAAGCAGATCGGCTCGTACCTGTTGGCCGCCACACACGCACTTGAAGATGAGGAGGTCGCTCTGCAACCGGTTTGGACGAAGGGCGAGCCGGTGCAGCCCGACTGGATCTTGCGGGACGCCGCAAGCTTCGACCGAGGCACTGTCAGCCGTGAAATCGAGAAAGGCAAGAAGAACATTGCAGCAGCCGGGGCTAAGCCGAAAAATGCTACGGACGCCTACTTCGCAGAATACGAACTCGTAGTTCCGGCCGAGGGTCTCTACCAAGTTGATTTCCTCAACCAGGAGAAGGGCGACGGCACGGCGGACATCCATGTCAACAGCGTTTTGATGAAGAGCGGCCTGGAGCCGATCCTCAACCGCGCCGCGTCGCCCGACATCGGCGGCTGGTGGGCCACCGGAATCTTTGCATTCAAAGCCGGTACTAACGTCCTGCGTCTTGAGCACAAACAGCGATTTCCGTACTTCAAAAAGATACTGATCGCTCCCAACCCTCTGCCAGAGGGGATACGTCCGCCCAAGACTCACGAGCAGCTTGCGCGCGAATACGACGTCAACCGAGACTTCCTCAAACAATGGATCGATCGCCTCCGGCGAAGCCGCGGCGCCCCTGCCTCCGTCTTCTACGCTTGGCATGCCTTCGGCGTGGATGCCTCTCTTGATGACTGGCTGTCACCGGCTGCGAAGCACTTTGCCGACTTCCGCCCGGCCGACCGCGGCGCGTTGGCGGCGCATTACGAAAGCTTGTTCCGCCAAGCTGTCTCTCAGTGGCAGGAACGCTATCCCGAAGCAGAAGTCGATTTCAACAAGAGAGAGCGCTACAAGAAGGGCGAGGACGAGAGGAACCTCGAAGACGACGGCCTCGAAGAACTGCGCAAGGTGCTGTACGAAAAGTACGGTCCCTTCCGGCCTCCGGCGGATTCCCGTCAATACTTTTCTGCTGAAGCCCGGGCCGAGATCACTCGCATCGAACAGGAGCGCAAAGCTCTTGAGGCGGCCACGCCGGAACACCCGAAAGCCATGGGCGTCACCGAAGGCGAGGAGATCGGCGATATTCCGATCCACATTCGCGGGAGCCACTGGACTCTCGGCGATACCGCGCCCCGACGTTTCCTGCGAGTGGTCTCGCGGAGTGAGCCGGAACCGATTGGAAACAACGAGAGCGGACGGCTCCAACTGGCCCGCTGGCTGACGCGTAACGATCATCCGCTTACAAGCCGAGTGATGGTCAACCGGCTTTGGCGCTGGCACTTTGGACGCGGCATCGTCGGCTCCATCGACAACTTCGGCAAGCTGGGCGACCGTCCGACCAATCAACCCCTGCTCGACTGGCTGGCGCTGCGGTTTGTCGAAAACGGTTGGTCGATCAAGAAGATGCATCGGCTGATCGTGCTTTCAAACACCTATCGCATGAGCACCGCGGTCAATGACAAGGCCGTTTCCGTTGACCCCGAGAACAGGCTTCTCTGGCGCATGCCCCGCCGGCGATTGGAAGCCGAGAGCATCCGCGACGCCATCATGTTGGTCTCGGGAGACCTCGACCTGACCACCGGAGGCACTTTGCTGGAGCGATACAAACCCAGGGAGTATTTCAGCAACACAAAAAAGGGGGGCGAGGTTGACTACGATCGCAACATCCGCGCCGTCTACATGCCCGTCGTGCGGAGCACCCTATACGACTTCTTCCAAGCGTTTGACTTCGCCGATCCCTCCGCGCTGAACGGAGACCGCCAATCGAGCGTCGTCGCGCCCCAGGCGCTTTTTGTCATGAACGGCTCCCTTCCGTTGAAGCACTCCCGCAAATGGGCCTCTCGCTTGCTCGGCCGACACGACCTGACCGACGCCGGTCGCGTCGATGTCGCTTACGAAGAGGCCTTCTCTCGCTTGCCCGACGTCAACGAACGAGACCGCGCTCTTACCTTCATCCACAAGATGGAAGCTGCTTTCGAAGAACGCGAGCCCGATGAACCCAAGCGCCGCGAGCGCGCCTGGGAGAGCTTCTGCCGAACCTTGTTCGGATCCAGTGAGTTCATCTACCTCAACTGACTTGCATTCTCACCACGTGGCGGGACCAAGTGCGTGGGGAGACCGTCAGGACGCGGCACGAGCCGCTTGGCGCCCCGCCTTATTGATCCGGGGTGGTCTTTTCATGCCGCGCACGGGCAACACTCCGCATCAACGCACACCCCAAAAGCAGCGCCGGACACCCGCCGTCCCCACCACCACCCAAAACACAATACATTTCACCCTCCCGCTCCCAACCACTGCAGCCCGCGGAATGATGGTCCTCACGAGCGCGAGGTCACGTTGCGCCACGAAATCCCCCACATGTTTGTTGAGCCATTGTTCGCTCCGCGGCGGCGGGTTCTCGATGATGTACTGAAGCCGGAAATCGGTCTTCCGATATCAACGCCGATATCGCCGGTACAGACCGCCGACGCGTACCTCGGTGAGTGCGGGCAAGAGGACTGGGCAATGCAGACGGATGCGGACAAACTACCGCTCCTCATTCAGGCGAAAGACAACATGGAACGGCTCTCGGGCGATTACTCGCATGCAGCAGGTGCGCAGCGTAGCGAGGTTCCGACCAGGTAACTATTCGGCCGATTGGAGCGCCTGCTAAGGGAGAAAAGATACGCCGGCCTCTACCGACCGCGTTGTCGGCCCTAAGGAGTACAATATGCATGAGACCGCCCCGCGGCAGAGCGCAGGCACAGGTCGGGAGCGTAGCTGACCCGGCACAGCCGCTCTGCTTGTCAGGTCTTCCTTACTGTGAACAGCGGGTGGAGGCAGCGGGCACTCATACGCTTTCCTAAACATGTGGATCAAGCGCATCATTTGGATCTTCGTGGGAGCGGGCCTGGTGTTCTTCACCGGCATGCGTGTCTACGAGATCCAGGAAAAGCAGGCGAACCCGAAAGCGGCCAAGAAGAATAAGGGCGGCCGGGTCATCACGGTCGCGCTCACCGAGGCTCGCACCGGCGAGTTACGCGACGTCCTGCTGCTGACGGGTGCGCTGAAACCCAAAGAACAGGTCGATGTAACGGCGAAAGTCACCGGGCGATTGGAGAGGCTTTACTTTCAGATCGGGGACCCCATCCGCGAGGGCGACCTGATCGCGGAACTCGAGGATGACGAAATCCAGCAACAGGTGAACCGCGCAACCGCTTCGATCGGCGTGGCGCGCGCTTCGATGCAGCAACGAGAAGCCGAAAGGAAAAACGCGACGGTCGAATTAACCCGTGCTCAGAGTCTGCTCGACGACGGCCTGATCTCGCCGCAAGACTTCGCCTTCACCAAGACACAACTGGATGTCGTGGATGCGCAGGTTGAATTTGCCCGCGCGCAGACCAAACAGACCGAGGCCGAGTTGAAGGAGCTGAATATTCGACTGGAGCAGACAAAGATCCATGCGCCGATGTCCGGGTTCGTCGCCACCCGCTTCGTCGACGTGGGGGCTCTCATCAGCCCCACGACGCCGCTTCTGAAAATCGTTAACCTGTCGACCATGGTCACTCTCGCGAATGTGCCGGAGCGCAACATCGGCCGCCTGCGCGTCGGCAATCCCGCCGAAATAGAGGTGGACGCGATTCCCGACGAGACGTTCACCGGCCGTGTCGCCCGCATCGCCCCGGTGTTGGACGCAGCAACGCGCACGGCGCTCGTCGAGATCGATGTCCCCAATCCGGGGAACCAGTTCAAGGCAGAGATGTTCGTGCGCATTCGCCTCGACACAGGCACCCTGCGGAGCGCGATTCTCATTCCGCGCGAGGGCCTGGTCTATCGGGGCACGCAGCCGGGTGTGTATGTCGTTGACGGCGACCGACCCGTCTTCCGGGCCATCGAGACCGGACTGACGCGGGAGCACAATGTCGAGGTTCTGGCGAATATCGAGGCGGGTGTCAAGATCGTGGGCAGGGGGGCCACGATCCTTGAAGAGGGCGATCGAATCAATGTAGCGTTCCGGCCCGGCAAAGCGGAGTCGCCGCCGGACCGCGCCAGCGCTCCGGCCAAAAAGAGCGCGAGCTCCGCGCAGCAGAGCGCCGAGAGTAGACGGTCGTCCGAATAGCAGTTCCGAGGTGTCAGATGAGCCTTCCTGAGTTTTCGATCCACAGGCCGGTTACGGTGCTCATGGCGTGCCTGATCGCCATGCTTCTCGGCACGATCGCTTTCATTCAGATCCCCGTCGATCTGATGCCCGAGACGGAGTATCCGACGATCAGCGTAACCACCCGCTACGAGGGCGTCGCTCCTGAGGAGATGGAAACACTTATCGCGCGGCCTCTGGAGCAGTCGCTGGCTTCCGCCCCCGGGGCCGAGGAGATTACATCGAGTTCGAGCGAGGGCAATGCGAGAGTGCGCGTCCGATTTGTGTACGGCACGAACCTCGACGAAGCCGCCAACGAGTTGCGCGAGCGCATCGACCGCCGCCGCAATCTGTTGCCCGAGGATATCGAATCGCCCGTGATGTACAAGTTCGATGTCTCGCAGTTCCCCATCATGTTCCTCAGCGTTGCTTCCGACACGATGGACTCCAAGGAGCTACGCCATTACGCCGAAAAAAACTTGCAGTATCGGCTGGAGCGAACGCCGGGCGTCGCGCAAGCGCGGGTCAGCGGGGGACTCCGACGCCAGATCCACGTCTATCTTGATCTCAAGAAGATTCGCGCCCTGAATCTCTCGGTCTCGCAAATCGTCCAGACCTTGCGCCGGGAGAACCTCAACCGCCCGGTCGGTCCCGTTTTCGAAGGCCGCTACGAGGTGCTGCTGCGTACTCAGGGTGAGTTCGAAAATCTGCAGGACATCTTGAACGTAGCCGTCGCCACTCGCAACGGCGTACCCGTTTACGTCCGCGACATCGCAACGGTGGATGATTCGCACGAAGACATCCGATATATCGTCCGGGTCAACGGCGAGTCCGCCGTACGGATGTACATCTACAAGCAGTCCGGCGCCAATACGGTCGAAGTTTCCGAAGGCGTATGGCGAGAGGTCGATAAGATCCACGCCGAAGGTCTGCCCGTGCGCATGGAGAGCACCTGGGACTCTGCAAACTTCATCAGAGAATCGATCAACAACGTGAATGATGCAGCCCTTGCCGGGGCCGGATTGGCCATCTTCGTACTGCTTTTTTTCCTTCGCAGCTTCTCGAGCATGCTCATCATCGGCGTGGCCATTCCGACCTCGGTCATCTCGACGTTCGCGCTGATGTACTTCAACGGATTCACTTTGAACACCGTCTCTTTCGGGGGACTGGCGCTCGGAGTCGGCATGCTCGTCGATAACGGCATCGTCGTTCTCGAAAACATCTTCCGTCAACGCGAGAGCGGCAAGGACATCAAGGCCGCCGCGGTTCTCGGGAGCCGCCAGGTCGGCATGGCAATTACCGCCTCAACGTTGACAACCATCGCGGTTTTTGTGCCCGTGCTTTTTATGGGAGGTGTCTCAGCACAGCAGTTTCAACAGCTTGCCTGGGTCGTTTCCTTCGCTTTGCTCTGCTCATTGATCATCGCGCTCACCGTCGTTCCCGTCTTGAGCTCCCGCTTCTTGACGCAAGACCTTTCGAAGGAACGCCGCGGCCTCGGAGGAGCCCTGTACCGCTGGACAGGATCGGTTCAGAAACGATGGGCGAATTCCTACATGAGTGCGCTCGAATGGTCCCTTGACCACAGAGTGATCGTTGTCGCTCTCGCCGTGGGCCTGTTCACGATGTCCTACTACCTCATGCCTCTCATCGGTGTGGAGTTGCAGCCGGAGGTCGACGAAGGCCAAATCCGCATCGAAGTGAAGCTCGAACCGGGCACGCGCGTCGAAGTGACGGACGAGACCATGATGCGCATGACGGACATCATCAACCGGGAAGTCCCCGAGGCCGCCTACATCATGACCGAGGCGGGCAGCAGCAGTACGTATCGCTTCCGCGGAACCAATGAGGGTCGGGCGCGCATCGATCTCGTTGATCAGAGTCAGCGCGACCGCTCGGCAGCCGACGTTGCCAACGTGCTTCGGCCTCTCCTGGCCCTCGAGCCGGGCATGATTGTACGCACACGCGTCAGCAGCGGCCTGTTCCGCCGACGGGGCAGCGGTTTCGGCGAGGGTGACGACCGGCTCTCCGTCGAGGTCCGCGGACACGACATAGAAACCATCCTCGATCTTTCCGAGCAGGTGCGGGAGGCCATGACCTCCATTCCCGGTGTTGTGAGCGCGCAGCTCAGCCGTTTGCCGGGAGTGCCGGAGATGCTGATTTCGGTCGACCGCGCCAAGGCCAGCAGCCTCGGTCTTTCCGTTGCTGAAGTCGCCGATACGTTGGAGACGGCTATCGGTGGAACCCGCGCTTCTCTTTATCGCGAGGAGGGCGACGAGTACGACATCTTGGTTCGATTGCGCAAGGAAGACCGGCTGGAGCTCGGCCAGGTTAACAATGTTCCGATCACCCTTCCCGACGGCAGCACCATCCCGATCGAAAGCGTCGTCCGCATGAAGCGTCAGGAAGGTCCCACCGAGATCACCCGTGCCGACCAGCAACGCATCATCGAGGTCACCGGCACCATCGTGGATCGCGATCTCGGCAGCGTCGTGGGCGATCTCCAGGCGGCTCTCGCGCAGATTCCCCGGCCTGAGAACGGCGACTACGAGTTCCGCCTGGGGGGCGAGTACGAAGAACAGCAGGAGGCCTTCCAACAAATGACTTTGGCGGCAATCCTCGCCTTGGTCCTGGTCTACATGGTGATGGCCGCGCAGTTTGAGTCGCTTCGGGATCCGTTCATCATCCTGTTCTCAATTCCACTCGCCGGGATTGGTGTGGTGTTGATGTTGCTGTTGACCGAGACGACGTTCAACATGCAGGGCTTTCTGGGTGTAATCGTTCTTGTGGGAATCGTGGTCAACAACACCATCGTGTTGGTCGACTACACCAACCTCCTTCGCCGCAGGCACGGCCACACGTTGCGAGAAGCCGTGGTCACCGCCGGCGGGCGTCGCTTGCGCCCGATTCTCATGACGACGGTCACCACGGTGCTCGGCCTGAGCCCGATGGCTCTCGGCCTTGGGGAAGGCGGTGAGTTGCAAGCCCCAATGGCGCGCGTCGTAATAGGCGGCCTGACAACCTCGACTCTCATCACGCTCGTTTTCATTCCCGTCGTGTACTTCACGCTGGAGGGATGGTCGGAGAAACTCCGCACCCGCCGAGCAGTCGGCGTGACGACGCCGAGCTCACTTCAGCCCGCTGGTTCGACCGGTGACTAAAAAGCCCGCTACCTTCCCGAGTCGACCTGAAAGCGGGAGTTGTCTCCCACTTTTTCTTGGGAGACAATAACCTTGTTAGGCAGTCAGCGTCTTAATTGACAATGGGGGCTGTCTTCAGCCGGCCCGTGTCCCCTCTGGGGATCGGCACTTGAAGAGTCGATTTTCCACACCCACAAGAGATGGCGGAGCAGTCGTCAAGATCGAGTCAAGTAGTACGCTGGCTTTTCGTGCTGGCGGTGGTGATTGCCGTCGCCTACGCCGGCCTGCAGTTCTGGACGCCGGCGACGCGGACAGTTCCCACAGCGCGTGTCGAGCGCAGGGAGTTCGTTCAGACCGTCCGGACCCGCGGCGAAGTGAAGAGTATGCATATGGTCCCCATCGCGGCGCCGCAGACGCCGGATCTGCAGATCGTCTGGCTCGCCGCTGATGGCAAGCCGATCAAGCGAGGAGAAGTCGTCGTCGAGTTTGACCCCGCGGCCCAGGAGGAGCGCTACCTCGAGGAGTCGACCGAGGTTAGGCAGGTCGATAGCGAGATCGTCCAGGCAAGAGCACAGCATTCCATTGCCGACGAGCTAAACGCGATGCTGGTCATGCGCTCGGAATACGATCTTGAACGCGCCAAGCTGGAAGCCAGCAAACAGGAAATCTTGTCGGAAATCGAGGGCCTCAAGAACCGCATCACCGTCAAGGTTTCCGAAGGCGAGCTGATGAAGGCGCAGACGACCGCTAGGGCCACGGACATCTCACAGGATTCTGATATCGTCCAGCTCGAGGAGAAGAAGAACAAGGCGATGCGCGACCTGGAGCGCACCAAAGGCTATCTCGGCAACATGGTGCTGCGGGCGCCGGTAGATGGCGTCGTCCAGATTCGGCCGAACCCGCGTGCACAAGGTTCATCAAGACGCAGTCGACCGCCTTTCCAAGAGGGAGATTCCGTCTGGGCCGGCGCCGAGATCGTGGATATCCCGGACCTGTCCACAATGGTTGTTGAATTCCGGGTCGAAGAGATCGATCGGGGGCGGACCCGGATGGGGCAGAAGGTTCGTGTCCGCGTCGATGCCGTGGCGGGCGCCGTGTTTGAAGGAAAGGTCGAATGGCTCAGCCCGATCGCCACTTTGATCTATCGCAGTTTCCCACCCGAGAAGAATTTCCCGGCCCGTGCACGCATCGACAAGATGGACGATCGCCTTCGCCCCGGGATGAGCGCCAGCGTAGAAGTTATCGTTGAGGAACGGCCCGATGTACTCGTGATCCCCTCGAAAGCCAGCTTTCAGATCGACGGCAAGCCTACCGTCTTCGTCCGCAGCGGAAGCGGCTTCCGTAGACGCACGATTGAAGTTCTCGTGCGCAACGCGAACGAGATCGTCGTTTCCGATGCGCTGAGCGAGGGAGAAGTGATCGCCCTCGAGAACCCGGAGTTGAACAGCCGCAAGCAAGGTTGAACCCACGTCCCGTTCATGAAGAAGATTCTCATTCGGCTTTCCATCCTGCTCGTCCTCCTCGCAGCAGCGGGGGCGGCCTACTACTTGATCAGCCGCATTTCTGATGAACAACCGGAGCAGGCGCTTGCCACCGTGCAGCGTGGAGAGCTTGTTGTCAAGTCTTACCTCCGTGGGACGTTACAAGCTGTCCGCTCAACGACACTCGCGGCCCCCAATCTGGGATTGGTTTCCCAGATCACCCAGTTGGCCGCGCCGGGGTCGTTGGCGAGACCGAAGGACCTTATCGCCGAGTTCGACGACTCGGACCGCCGTGTCTTTCTCGCAGACACCCTGCTTGATCTCGATAAGACCAAACAGGATCTGAAGAAAGGCGAAACCGAGCTCGAGATTCTCAAGAGCCAAGATGAAGTCGAGCTCATGCGCGCCCGCTTTGCTGTACGGCTCGCCGAGCTGGATGTCCGGCAAAACGAATTGATCTCCGCAATCGACGCCCGGAAAAACGAGCTGACTCTTGAGGAGGCTAAGCGCCGGCTTCAGAAGCTCGAATCCGACATTGAGTCACGCCTAGAACAGCGAGAGGCCGAGTTGGCGGTACTTCGGGAGGAGATCCTTAAAGCGGAGCTCGAAGTCGCCCAGGATCGCCGCCGCATCGAAAACGCCCGCGTTCTCACGCCGATGGGCGGGCTCGTCTCGACCCTCGAGAATCGGTCGGGGCGACGCTCCTTCGGCCAGTCTGCGCCGCCCGTCCAGGAAGGCGACCAGGTTTCGCCCGGCATGTCGATCGTCCAGATCCTCGATCTCTCTGAAATGGAACTCGTCGCCAAGGCGGAGGAAGTCGAACGGGCACGGTTGCGGGAAGGGCAGGAAGCCGTGATCCATCTGGACGCCCTCCCGGGGCGATCAGTCAGGGGAACGATTAAGCGGCTCGGCAGTACGGCCTCCGCGAATTTCTTCAGTGGCGAAGCGACAAAGAAATTTGATTGCGTGCTCAGTGTGGACATGACGAAGTTGCTGACCCACGTCGGTGCAACACCTGATCAGATCAAACGCATCCTGGCAGGTTCGGCATCCATCCCCGCGGCTGCAGAAACGAAACCGCCTCAAAGGTCGATGGAACCCGCGTCGCCTCGCGCCGGCGACGCTCCATCGTGGTCAGGTAGGGGAACCCCAGACGCAAGCACCAAGAATGCACAGGCCTCGGACAAATCCGACGCGTCGAAATCCCAGCGCAAAGGAGGCCGCCGCAATATGTCGCAGGAGGACCGCCAACGGGCTCGCAAGATGATGCAAGAGCTCGCCGGAGGCCGCGACATCCAATCCATGAGCCAGGAAGAGCGTCGCGCACTTTTTGAGCAGATGCGCGCACGCATGGGTGGCAGTTCCGGGGCCCGTGGCGGCGCTGGTCGGAGCGCTCAAGACAGCCAAGGCGGAAGCAGACAGGGCGCTCCAGGCGGTGGGAGACCGGAAGCCACCCCGATCCCGACGCTCCCGGCCTCGTCTACATCCCGTCCCGCCAAGCAGCAGTTTACCACTGCTGATCGCGAAAACGCGCGACTCCCACTTCCTCCCAAGGAGGGTTCTGACGTCGAAGTTCTACTCCGCCCAGGTCTGCTGGCCGACGCGGAAGTTGTCATCGAGAGAATCCCCGACACGCTTCACGTGCCGGTGCAGGCGATATTCGAATCCGGCGAAAACAACATCGTCTACATCTTCGACGGCGGCCGCCTCGTGCCGCGCCGTGTCGAAACCGGCCGGCAAACCGAAACCCGCATAGCTATTCTCGGTGGTCTGGAAGAAGGTGAGACGATTTCATTGCGACCGCCGCTCGACCAGCGCAAGACCTCGAAGAAAAAGAAAGCTGACCGGGAGAAATCCGCGGGGCCCTCCTTCCCGGGAGACGTCGGCGGCCCTGGAGCCGGGGCCGAGGGTACTCCGGACAGGGCACGCCGGGGGCCTCGCTAGCGCAATGCAGGCCGTGCCAACCATGTTGCCCGAGCTGTGGATGGGCTTGGGGAGCCTTCTGGCTCACAAGCTTCGTTCCCTGCTCACGATGTTGGGGATGATCTTTGGCGTCGGCGCCGTTGTCGCGATGCTCTCGATCACCGCCGGAGCCCAGCAGGAAACTCTGCGTCAGATTGATCTCTTGGGCGTCAACAACATCATCGTCGAAGCAATCGAGGCTGCGGATCGGGAAACTCTTCTCGCGGTCCGCGAAATATCGCCGGGCCTGACGTTTCGCGACTACCGCGCCCTCACCGAAAGCGTCCCCAACGTCGAGGCGATGTCGCCGCGTAAACGGTTTCAACCGACTTCAGCGTTGCCAAGGTCCGACCAGGAGCTGCCCACGGTGATCGGCGTTCTCCCCAACTACACCGATATCTATAGCATCACGTTGCTCGAAGGCAGGTTCTTTACCGCAGAGGAGGATTTGCGGTCGGCACCCGTCTGTGTGCTCAGCGAACGCGCCAAGATCAGCTTGCTGGGCTACGGGCCGGCTGTCGGCAGGCACGTGAAGATGGATTCGGTTTGGCTGGAAGTGATCGGTGTCATGGCTCCTCAATCGTCGGCGGAAGCCGACATCGAGGGCCTTGAGACGGATGACCAGAACAATTTGGTGGTCGCACCCCTGAATACGGTGATGCGCCGTTTTGACGATACCAACAGCTATCTCAAGGATGAGATTGACGGCGTCTTTCTTCGCGTGTACAACGATGCCGATCCGATCGAGACGGCCGAGGTCGTGCGCGCAATTCTCACTGCGACGCACAATGAAGCCGGCGATTTTGCGGTCACCGTACCCGCCGGCCTTCTTGCCCAGCGCCAGCGGACGCAGTTCATCTTCGAAGTCGTTATGATTTGCATCGCGGGCATCTCGCTGCTCGTTGGGGGCATCGGGATCATGAATATCATGTTGGCCACCGTGCTCGAGCGCACACGCGAGATCGGAATTCGTCGTGCGATCGGAGCGCGGCAACGGGATATTGTCCGCCAGTTTCTGATCGAGGCGGTTCTCATTTCGATCGCGGGGGGTCTGATCGGAATTGGAGCCGGATTCGGCGGGTCGCTCATTATCGCCAACATCGCCGAATGGCCCACCGTGGTAACTGCGACTTCGATCGTCGTGGCTTTCGGGGTGTCGGTGTTTATCGGTTTGTTGTTTGGAATCTACCCGGCGGTGCAGGCCGCGAAACTCGACCCCATCGAGGCCATCCGCTACGAATAACGTGTCAGCCCGCCCTCCTGTCGGGGGCCCAATCGCTTCGGCATTTTTCTCTGCCTGGTTCTAGAACTGAAGTACGACGCAAATGGTTAAGAGACTCATCACATTGATCCTGGTTGGAGTACTCTCTCTGACCGCACAATTCAGCACGTTCCCCAGTAAGAGCTACTTTCGGCAGCAGTGGTCGCGTCCGCCGCTCAATGTCCAAATCGAACCCGTATCGCATCTGCGGGACTTTCTCTACGACTCGAAGCTCGAATTGTCGCTGCGGACCTACCTGGAATTGGTGATGTCGAACAATCCCGACGTTAATCTCCAGAAGCTCGCGATCATCGAAGAGCAGAACAACATTCAGCGCGCCTACAGTCCTTTTGACCCAAGCGTCATAGCCGACTTTCGGTCGAACCGCTCCACAACACCGTCAATCGATCAACTCCAAGGGGCCGATGTTCGCGCGCGGCTGAACCAGACCGGCGGGTTCACCTACACCCAGAGCCTCGACACCGGCACCGACTACTCCATTGGCTACACGGGAGGGAAGTTCGCTGACAACAGCCAGTTCGCCAACTTCAACCCCAGCATCACCCAAAACGTGCAATTCACCGTGAGCCAAAACCTGTTACGGGGCCGCGGGCGCTACGTCCAGCGTATTCCGATCATGGTTGCGCAGTCGCGGTTGGCGCAGACGGAAGAGCAGGTCCGAGAGCGCGTATTGGCGCTGATCTTTCAGGCCGAGAGCGCCTATTGGAACGCCATCAACGCTCGCGAGCAACTGAAGGTTGAGGAGAACAACCTTGAAATCTCTAGAGCCTTCCTGGATCAGGAGAAGCGGCGCTTGGAACTCGGAGCGATCTCTCCACTCGATATTTTCCAACCAGAGCAGAACTTCGCCAACGCCCAGGTTCGCGTTACTCAGGAGCGCTATCGGCTACAGCAGTTCGAGGACGCGGTCCGGCGCTGGATCGGGGCCGACCTCCACCCCGACTTCCGCCACTATCCGCTCGTACTAACCGAATCGGTCGAACCCCGCTTCTACATGGAGGTCCCGGACCCCGAAGAGGTCGTAGCTCGAGCGCTCAGGAATCGGCCTGAACTCAAGCAGACCCGACGCGCCTTGCAGATCGACGACCTGAACATCGAAGGCTTCACGAACGACATTCGTCCGGACCTTTCGATCAACGCCAACTATAGTTCGCAAGGGCGTAGCGGCAACTTCTTTGACCGATCGGGGCTTGGGGGCTCAGTGGTCGAGGTCATTCCCGGAGGCTTTCCTCAGGCCTTCGATCAGCTCTTCCAGTTCCGATATCCGACCTATGGATTCGGACTCGTGTTACAGCTTCCTCTCCGGAACCGCAGAGCGGCTACCGACCTTGCCAATGCCGCTATTCAGAAGAAACGCAACCTGTATAACCTGCGGAGTGACGAGCAAACGGTCCGCCTGGAAGTGCTCCAAGCCATTTCCGGCGTTGAACTCAGTAAAGCCGCCGTCAACCAAGCCAAAATCGCTCTCGGATTCGCACAGAAGCGCTTGGACGCTGAACAGAAAAAGTACGACCTGGGTGTCAACACCGCCTTCTTCGTGCTGCAGGCCCAGAACGACTTGGTGGACGCACAAGCACAGGTGCTCGCCCAGGCGATCGCCTACCGCCGTAGCTTGCTCACGCTGCTGCAGGCCACCGGCGAGCTTCTCAGCACCCGCAGTATCGCGCTCGGAACTCCCTAGATGTGGAACCTCAACAGGTTGTCCCCGGTCAGACCGATTCGACTGATGGGCGGGTTGGCTTTAAGACTAGCGTGTGGGCGGTGCCAATTGTAGCGGTGGAGCCAGTGTCTGAGGTGTTGGGCACGCTGGGTGGAGGTGTGATAGGTGTGGGCGTAGGCCCACTCACGTAGCGCGGTCTGGATGAAGCGTTCGGCTTTGCCGTTGGTAGGAGGGGTGAAGGGCCGGGTGAAGCGATGGCGTAGGCCGCGTTGGGCACAGCGTGCATGGAAGGCCCTGGAACGGTAACACCCGCCGTTGTCAGTGAGCACGCGGCGGACGCGGATGCCGAGGCGGTGGTAGTAGTCGAGGGCGGCGGTGAGAAAGGCCGCGGCAGTGGCGGCGGTCTGGTCGGGATAGAGCTGGGAGAAGGCGAGGCGGGAGTGGTCGTCGACGCAGACATGAAGGTATTCCCAGCCGGCGCCGGGGCTGGAGTGGCGGCGGTCCCCGGTGACGCGGTGACCGGGGCGGCGAAAGCGGCCGAGTTTCTTGATATCAAGGTGCAGCAGGTCGCCCGGGTGGGGATGTTCGTAGCGCCGGACGGGCGGCGGCAGGTCGAGGGCACTAAGGCGAGCAAGCCCCTGGCGGCGGAGGACTCGACTGACGGTAGCGGGCGCCACCCCGACAGTGGCGGCGATCTGGGCGCCGGTCCAGCGCAGCCGGCGCAAGGCGGTGATGCGGCTGATGAGAGTGGCAGGTATGCTGCGGGGCGAGCGGTGCGGACGCGAACTGCGGTCGAGCAATCCGTCCGCGCCCTCAGCCCGATAGCGGGCCACCCACTTGCGCACCGTGCGTGCGCAGACCCCGAAGGCGCTGGCCACCGCCTTCGGGGTCTGGCCCTGGTCGAGAATCCGCCGGACGACAGCGGCTCGACTCTGCGGCGTCAACTTGGCATTCTGATGGATGTTCACTTGGTCCTCCTTCCGGGAAACTTTGTGCTTGGTACCCTCAGTTTCCTCGGTTGGGACCGAGTGAACAACCTATTGAAAGATCACAGCTAGAGGCCTTACTTCCCTTCCCTACCCTGGTGCAGGCGCCTTCTCAACAACCCGCTCCTTTGTCGGATCGAAGTACAAGATCTTCCCGCGCCGGAAGCTCTCGACACCCAGCGAGATCGTGACTTGAGCCCGGTACGCTGTCTCCGCATCCAGCACTGTTTTCTGACGCGTTCGCATACACTCGAAGAAGTTCGACATATGCGCATCCCGCGGCGTCTCCTCCACGGGAATGTCTACCGACTGATATCCCCACTTCGACACAAACTCTTCAAGATGCGCACGCTCTGCAGAGACCGTGATGTGGTCCGTCCGGCCTTCGAACTTCCCGTGGTCCACCATCGTTATCGTCCCGTGCTGACCGCGTAGCAGCCCTGGAATGTGTGTCGAGTTCGCCATCGATGAGCTCAGCACCAAGCTGTGCCCTTTGGCGAAATCCGCCAGCAAGTTGAACGTGTCGGGCACTTCGCGGTCCTTAAAGGCGTAGATACCACCCGTCGCAGCGACTTTGTAGGGAAACTGCGGCTCCTCCCAGCAAATGTTAAGCGGCGCGACGACGTGGTAGAAAAGGTCGGTCGCAATCCCGCCCGAGTAGTCCCAATACTTGCGGAATCGGAAGAACCGTTCCGGATCCCAAGCCCGTTTCGGCGCCGGGCCGAGCCAAGTCTTCCAGTCGATGTAATTGTCGCCAGCGCGCGCCGGACCGGCTTCCGGATCAATATCGTAGTTCCACTCGCCCCGTACCGAGTTGCGATGATAGGAGCCTTGGCTCAAAAGTAGAGGGCCAATCATGCTGTCGGCGATCGCTTTGCGAGCCTTCCACCATTGCCGCGACGACGTGGTCTGTGAGCCAACCTGCAAGACGCCTTTCGTCTGCTTCACCTTCTCGGACACCTTTTGCGCTTCCTCGATGGTGTGGCACATCGGCTTCTCGAGGTACACGTCCTTGCCTTGATCGAGAGCGTCGAGCGCGATCTGGCCGTGCCAATGGTCAGGGGTCGCCACCACCACTGCATCCACACCGGGCCGCGCCAACACCTCGCGATAGTCCAGCGTTGCGAAATCAGCCCCGGAACGCTCTTGAGCTATCCTCTTGCGCTTCTGGTAAACATCACAGACGGCGGTTACATTGATGTCAGCACGCTGCTCGGCCATCCGCAAGACCAAACGCATCAAGCTGCTGCCGCGGCCGCCAACACCGACAAATCCTACGTTGATCCGGTCGTTCGCACCGATGATCCTCCTGGCTGACGGCCTCGCCGCGCTCGCGCTCGAAGCCATCGCCGCAGCCGAGCTGACTCCCACGGTGCTCGTTACGAACTCCCGGCGGTTCACGCCATTCTTGCTGGTCATCATAGGAACTCCTTCCGGGCGCAATTCTAGCAGAGCCAACCAGCGGCCAACGCCGTAATGGCGACGCGCCTTGGAGAAGTCCATAGTCGGCTTCGCATCCATGAGGCAATAAATACAGCCGGACTGGACTGAAGTGTGCCCACCCGGCTACGTCAGCGAATCGTCCCTGAAAGTCGAAGATTGCCTCTCCCCTGGACAGCTTTCGACAATCGTCTTTTGGTGTTGATTTGTGGCTGTGCTTGCTTGCTGGAATAGTCGCGTTGACACCGGCCGAATTTCGCCGATCTTACAGAAATGGAATCGCTATCCCTTGTTTTGTATTTGAGTTAAGTCAGGCCGTCCGGGTCTGGAACCACACGGCGGAAGTTGACCCTTCGGGCCCGCAGGATCGAAGACCCTCTCCGGGCCGCTACGAAATATCCCGAGAAGACTTGGCGCCGGTATCCTTGGAGCGAGGACCGGCAAGAGGTTCGACGCCGCTGCCGCCGCAAACGGCGACACCGGTTTCCCGTAGGGCGACGAGCAAGTTGTAGAGGACCGTATAGACAATTTGCTCGCTGACCTGATCGTGCCCCGGAACACGGTACGAGGTAGGCAGTTCTTTCGAAAGGGCAATCCGCAGGCGATGCAGCGCTTGCCCTTCCGCATCGCGGCAGTTGGCCACTGTCAGCGGAGTCTGCAGGACAGCACCAGAAAAGCCATCCACATAAAACCGGCAACGCGAGAACCAACCCAGGTTAGCCGGGTGCACCGCATCGAAGAGGAGAATCGGATCGTTCGGTGACGTAGGCGAGACTTCCAGCACAACCTGCCGACCGCTCTCCTGGATTTTGCAATCAAAACCTGCCTGCGAGACGAGATTCTCGAGCACCTCTCGCTCGGGTTCGAGCCCGAGCAACTCTTGGTCTCCCGCTTGCAGAATCCGCATATCCCCCTCCCTATCGTATCACTGGGCTTGTCAGCGATCCGTCTCAAACCAGGCGCATACTGCTGCTGAGCAATTTAAAGACGGCTTGGGAACTGGAACATCACCCTGAATGCACATCACCGCGGCGATCAAGACGACAATAAGACACTATATACGCTGTTTGAATCGAGGCCATAAGAAGTCCACCTGTTGTTCCAAACGCAACGGCGCAGCATGTCCCCAAACACTCAAGACCCAATGGACATCCAAACCGGGCGCCCCTACCCCTTAGGCGCGACTTGGGACGGCCGCGGCGTCAACTTCGCGGTCTTCTCTTGCCACGCTACCCAAGTCGACCTGTGTCTTTTTGACAGTCCCACGGACGAAACTCACAGCCACCGTATTCCGCTTCCAGGGCGCACCCACGACGTGTGGCATGGCTACGTCCCGGGACTCGCGCCGGGGCAACTCTACGGTTTCCGTGCCTCCGGCCCTGACGAACCGCATCGCGGCCACCGATTCAACTCGCAGAAGCTGCTTTTCGATCCCTACGCCAAGGCCGTCGGACGCGATCTGGAGTGGCATGCCGCGCTCTACAGCTACTTCCCCGACGATCTGAAGCGGGGTCTCGTCAGCGGCACGCATGATAGTGCGCCCTACGCGCCCCTCGGTGTTGTTGTTGATCCGTCGTTCGACTGGAAGCAGGACCGGCCGCCTGATGTCTCCTGGTCGCAGACACTGGTCTACGAACTACACGTCAAAGGCTTCACGCAGCGGCATCCCGACATTCCGGAATCGATCCGTGGCACTTATCTCGGGCTCTGTTCGGAACCCGCCATCGATCACCTGCGAAAACTGGGAGTCACTGCTGTCGAACTGCTGCCGGTTCACCATCACATCGATGAACATCGCTTGATCCGACTCGGCCTGAAGAACTACTGGGGATACAACACTCTGGCCTTTTTCTCGCCGAATCGCCGATACGCAAGCGATCCTGCACCCGAGAACGTCGTGCACGAGTTCAAGGCCATGGTGCGCGGACTTCACGCAGCCGGTATTGAGGTGCTCTTGGACGTGGTTTACAACCATACTGCCGAAACCGGGGAGGCGGGGCCTACCCTGTCTTTGCGCGGTCTGGATAACGCCATCTATTACCGGCTGAATGCCTATGATCCGAGCCACTACGTCGACTATACCGACACCGGCAACAGCCTCAATTTGACTGAGCCTCGTGTGCTTCAACTTGTAATGGATAGCCTCCGCTATTGGGTCGAAGAGATGCATGTCGATGGATTTCGTTTCGACCTTGCCTCAACGCTGACGCGGTCTCCCGATGCCTTCAACCCGCACTCTACCTTCCTGGCGGCGGTACGGCAAGATCCCGTCCTGTCACGCGTCAAGCTCATTGCCGAGCCTTGGGATGTAAGCCAGGGCGGCTATCAGGTCGGCGGTTTCCCACCGGGTTGGTCGGAATGGAATGACCGCTATAGGGATGAAGTTCGAGGCTTTTGGAAGGGCGAGTTCGGGATCGATGCTTTGGCAACTCGTCTGGCGGGAAGCAGCGACTTATACGCCCGATCGAGCCGTGGCACTCGAGCTTCGATCAACTTCATCACCGCGCACGACGGTTTCACGCTGCATGATCTCGTTAGCTACAACGAGAAACACAACGAATCCAATCACGAACAGAACCAAGACGGCCACAACGCGAACTACAGTTCAAACCACGGCGTGGAGGGACCCACCGACGACGCGGAGATCCAGCAGACCCGCGAACAGCAAAAACGAAACCTGCTGACGACGATGATGCTCTCGCTGGGCGTCCCCATGATCACCGCCGGAGACGAGATGGGACGAACCCAACACGGCAACAACAACGCTTACTGCCATGACAGCGAGCTGACTTGGCTCGACTGGGACTTGGACTCGCAACAGCAAGATCTGCTCCGGTTCGTCTGCCGCCTTTCGATGCTTCGTCGGCGCCACGCTGCGCTGCGCCAGGACACATTCCTTGAAGGCGAATCTCCCGAACTGGGAAAGCCGAAAGACATTGCTTGGTACGTGCCGTCGGGCCGAGAACTGGAGATTTCGGACTGGGGCCGTACTGATTCTCGCTGTCTCGGCGTCTGGCGCCCCTTCCCGCACGAAGGGTCCGAAACCAAAGATGCGGACCTCTTCGTGGTATTCAACGGCGGCGGCACACCGGTGGATTTTCATCTGCCGATGCCCGTACCGGCAGACCGCTGGGAACTCATCCTCGATACAGCAGGTCACCGGGATGGTGAACGTCCCTGCCGCCCCGGTGGCCCTACATCCCGCATTCCACCGCTCGCCGTTTGCGTTTTCCGCTGCAGCCGGTCAGGCTCCCGACCGCCCAGATCATGCTGAAGAAACGCAGGCTATAGCGACGACTCCCTAAGCCGCTGCCGATAATCCTCGCGGGCGTGATCGTACGCTTTGCGCGCCGCTTCTTTCTCCGCGTCGCGAATACGAGGGGCCTTCTGGCTCCAGCATTGGTTGACCGCCGCCAAGCACCATTCCGCGCTGCGCCGCGAAGCGCGAATCGGCTTGCCGTCCACCAGCGTAAAAATCGGGTTCGTGTGCGAAGAGGGCAGGATGCGAAGTGCAATCCAACTGCTCTTCTCGATCGAGACATCAAATGCCATCTCTCGCACCTGCCCGTCGGCAAGAAGGTTCTGTGTTGCGACTGCTTCCCCGTTGACGATCAATTCGACCGGCACTTCGCGCGTATTTGGAACGCGCGCCCGCTCAACGTCCCAGTAAGGCTTCTCCGTATATCCGAGGTTATAAAAAGTCGGGTCCGGATAGCGGTCGAGGAAAGCCGCCGTCTTGGCGGTGACTCGCACCTTCTGCGGCCCTTTGAGGTGAACCTCGCTCTTGTTCGTTCCAACCTCCACACCATTGACGGCGAAGTCTATCAAATGGCTCTTGCCTTCGCTCACATAGCAGCGTCCGTCTCGTACACCCTCGATCCAACCTTGGTAGGTCAGCTTGTCGAGCTTGACGTAGCTGCGCCCCAGCCCGACTTTGTCGTCATAGATGCAGGGGAAGTCGGTCTCACCGCTTACCCGCGTCCGAAAGCCTACGTTCAGTGTGTGGTACCAGATGTTGAGTTCCCAAACCGACGGCGTATCGACGCTCGAGATGAAGTCGACGGCGTCGTGAGTCACGTCCACAATGAACTCGTTCGCTCCGATGCCGTCAAATCCGGGCATTTCGTAGTTTGGCAGCTTGTCGCTCTTGACTTCCAGTCCCCACCCCGAGTGAGAGAAGCCCACGATGCCTCCCTGCCTCTGCCCCCATTGAAGTACCGGCAAGTCCCAGGAGGGCCACTCGTCGACACGCGTCGTGCCGGGATAGTCGTCCTCTTGCAAACCCAGCAGCACCAAGTGGCCGGCGTGGCTCGACGGAAAACCCGAAACCTCGACGTCGTAGTGCATCACCCGCTCCGCCTCGGAAAGCTTGTGATCCTTGCTGCTGAAAAACTGCTTCTGGTAGTACCAAGACGGCCCCCACGTCAGCACAGCACCGATGTTGAGGTTCTCGCCCAGAATCTGCCGGATCATGTCCTCCGGCTGCACGCCTTCGGTCGGGTTTTTGTAGTGCGAACAGCCGGAAGCGTGCACATGGTGGTCGCCCGACCACCAGCCGTACTTCGACGGATCGATCCACCTTTGAAGCTGAAACGAAAGCTCGTCCGGCGCGTTCTCGTCGATGGGCAATTCCTTCGTGCGCCTATAGAATTCCGGACCACCTCCATATTCGATCGAGTAGTAGCCGTCAGGCAGCCGAACCTGTTCGCCGTCGGCCCGATAGACCTGCGGTTGGAACGGGAAGTCCGGGGCGAGCCGTTTCGAAGGGTTCGGATAGATCCGCCCTTGCAGATCCTTGATCGTGAAGGACGCGATCGACGGTTTGCCTTTCTCATCGCGGACCCGCATCGTGATGGGCCGGGCCTCCTTGGTGTTGAACAGCACTAGGATGTCGTTGCGGAAGCCGATGTCTTGCGTTCCCTGCCCGACGTTGAACGCAATCTTCGCCGAGCGCTTACCGCGGTCCCGGCTGTAGATCTGCAGGATCTGGTACTCGATGCCCAAACCCGAAAGCCGCGGCGCCATCGGCGGATCATGGTACATCTCGAGATTCGCCCAGCGCTCCGTGACATGCTCCTGGGTTAACTCCATCGCCGGTGCCTTCTCGCCCCGCGAGCGCAGCGACGTCGGCCCACTGTTCGGACTCTCGACCACGAGCGGCGCTGTGACGCCCGCCCCGTTACTGACCTTCACGAGAAACATCCGCGTCCCTTCTTCCACCAACTCCGGCTTGGCCTTGCCCTGCCGCACCTTTACTCGGCTCTCGGCGTTAATGTCGACCTCGGCCAAGACATGTTGATCGAGGATCTCTTGTAGCCGCGTGACGGCCTGCGCCTCGTCCGCGAGCGCCAAAGCGTGATTGATCGCAGCGTGGTCCGCCGCGGGCAGCGGTTGGCCGATGTAGTTGAGCGCGTCTTCCAACCGGCGCACCTGTTGCGCAAACGGTTGCAGCGGCACGGACGCTGCCGTCGCCAAACCGGCCCATGCGAACGCGGCTACACCGCAAAGGACCGCGATGCGAAGGGTTTGAAGTGGCACTGATGACATCGGACGCCCCCGAGGCGGAACGGTGAAACTCGCTCGCCGAAACACTTTCAAGCATAGGCCAACTGCTCGCCGGCGGCAATGCCGTCAGGCGTACAGCGGCCTGAAAAATCTACTTCACCGCAATAATAACCTGAAGAACCGCTTCAGGTAAGGAAACGCTCGCAGCAGCACTCGACCCACCAACTCCAACCCCACCATTGCTGTGCGGACGAGAGGGTTCACGCGCCGTCCGCGAAAGAGCCGCTTGCTCATCACCAACAGTTTCAGAGGCTCGACGTTGAAACGGCTGCATCCCGCTCAAGGACCGCCACACCCTCCCCGCTAAGATATTCCCCTCCCCCGCTTCGTCCGGCTCTCGCAGCAGCTCACGTAGAGCAGTCTGACAAAGCCGCCGGAACTCATGGAAGGGACGCGCCGGGTCGTTGATCCGTCGCATCGGAATCTCCTGGCTGCAAGCGAGAGCGTGATCCGAAGCATCCGGATGTTGCGCGTACTTCTCGTCGTAGAACGCTTTTTCTTCTTTACCGTCAATCGCCGCGTGAAGCGACTCCGGCTTACTGTCCGGTGGCTGAACCGTCCGCCGTCCGCCAGCTTGGCGCGCACCGCATAGTATCCTGTCGGGAATGCCCGCGCGCTACAAAGTGCTCGGCTTGATGTTCGCGCTCACGCTGGTTACCTACCTCGACCGCGTCTGCATCGGCGCCACGGCAACCGTTATGTCTGCCGAGTTGGGTCTGAGCAAAGTACAGATGGGCGAAGTCTTCAGCGCTTTTGTGCTCGGCTACGTGCTGTTCGAAATCCCCGGAGGCCGGCTCGCCGATCGATTCGGCGCGCGGGCCCTGCTCACGCGCATCGTGATCTGGTGGTCCGTCTTCACGGCAGCCACCGGCCTAGCTTGGAACTACACCAGTTTGATCGTCGTCCGTTTCCTCTTCGGCTGCGGGGAAGCGGGGGCATTTCCGGGCTCGGCTTCGGCCATCTCACACTGGTTTTCGTTCTCCGAGCGCGGACGCGCCCAAGCCGTGATCATGGTCGGCAGCCGCCTCGGCGGCGCCCTTGCACCACCGCTGGTCATCGCTCTGATGAGCATCATGGGTTGGCGCGGCGTCTATTGGGTGTTCGCCGGACTCGGACTCGTCTGGGCCGTGTTTTGGACTTCCTGGTATCGCAACTCACCCGAAGAGCACCCCTCGGTCAACGCCGAAGAATTGGCCGTCATTCAGAAAGGCCGCGCAGCTTCTACGCACTCGCATAAGGTCCCCTGGGCGCTCCTGATTCGCAGTCGCAACGTTTGGGCCTTGTGCGCGATGTATTCCGGCTACGCCTACGGACTGTATTTCTACCTCACTTGGCTCCCCACCTATCTCGAAGAGGACCGCGGCATCACGCTGAGCGACGTTGGTTACTATGCGATGCTGCCCCTGCTCGCGGGGGCAGCCTGTAACTTTCTGGGCGGCTGGTTGACAGACTACCTGTCCCGCCGCATCCGGCTTCGGTGGGCCCGCCGCATTCCCAGCATGTGCAGCCTTCTTGCCGCGTCTATTCTGATCTCGGTCGCCGCACTCGCCGAAAACAACACAATCGCAATCACGTCCCTCGTGCTCAGCTTCGGCGCCTCCGACCTGATCCTCGCTGTTTGCTGGGCGACCTGCCTCGACATCGGCCGCGAGCACGCCGGCACCGTCTCAGGCACCATGAATTCACTCGGGCAGATCGGCGGGGTCATCGCTCCGGTGGCCTTCGGCTGGCTGGTCGAAACGTACGGTTCTTGGCGGATTCCGCTATTGATCGCGGCGGGCTACTATGCCGTCAGCGCCCTCTTCTGGTTGGCGATTGATCCTGAAAAACCGCTTCAGCAGCACAGCCCCGCATAGTGCCTCGTCAGTGTGCTGATCTGCGCTGTTCCACGGACGTTACCAAGGATAGGCATTCCGCAAGCCTGTGTTGAACACTACCGTCAACTGCGAAGCGCCGACCGGCTGCCTTGCGGGTTCCCTGCCTCGGTAGAGCCGCCATGGCGGTTTCGCAGCGCAGGCTCACGCCTGCGGCTCCGAGTATGTTTGCTGAGAGTTTACCCGGCCAGACGGTTTCGGATGCGGGTGGGGCGGGATTTGTCGCGACTGGGTTTGGCCTGAGTAGGCGTCGTGTCCCCGCCCCACCGGGACCGGTTGTGTTGGGGAGGGGTGGGTCGTTTATGATAGGAGCGCCGCCGGCGAGGGAGATCGAGTTGCCCTTGGCCGCGGAAGACCAGGGGGTTGTTTATGGCGCCGGTATTCGCAGCGGCGGGTTGCTTTTTGCTTTACTTCGTTGTTTACCGCTTCTATGCACGGCATCTGGGGGTGCGGATCTTCCAACTTGATCCGACGAAGAGCACACCGGCGCACGATATGAACGACGGTGTAGACTACGTGCCCTGCCGGCGAGCGGTCCTTTTCGGGCATCACTATGCGTCCATCGCAGGACTGGCTCCGATGCTCGGGCCGGCGATCGCGGTGATTTGGGGATGGCTGCCGGGAATGTTGTGGGTGGTGCTGGGAACGCTGTTTATCGGCGCGGTTCACGACTTCGGAGCGCTGGTCGTGTCGATGCGGCACAAGGGTTTGAGCGTTGGCAAAGTGGCTGAGGACTTGATCGGGCGCCGTGCAAAATCAATCTTCCTGTTGATCATCCTGTTTTTGATCTGCTTGGTGATGGGCGTTTTCGTGCGGACGATTGCGGGGCTTTTCACGGCGGCCTTCTATCCGGAGTCTGTTTTTCCGACGTTCTTCCTGATGGGAGTCGCAATGATCATCGGGTGGAGGGTATACAAGCACTCGGCAGACATCGGCAAGGCGACGGCAATTGGTTTTGCGCTAATGATGCTGTCGATTTGGGTGGGCCTTCAGATCGCGCGGCCGGACTTGACGGCGGATTCGTGGATCCTGATTCTGTTGGCTTACGCGTTGGCGGCGTCGATTCTGCCGGTTTGGCTGCTGCTCCAGCCAAGGGACTATTTGAATTCGCTGCTGCTGTACTTGGGCTTGGGAACAGCGTACTTGGGATTCTTCCTGCTGATGCCGGACTTTGCGGCACCGGCGGTGAGCACGAATCCGGCCGGCGCGCCGCCGATCTTTCCGTTTGTGTTTATCGTGATTGCGTGCGGTGCGGTGTCGGGTTTCCACGGACTGGTCTCGTCGGGAACGACGTCGAAGCAAATCGACAAGGAAACGGATGCCGTGTTTGTAGGCTACGGCGGGATGGTTGGCGAGTCGCTGCTGGGCTTGTTAGCGGTGTTGGCCTGCACGGCGGGGTTCCGATCGATTGAGGCGTGGAGCGCGCACTATTCGAGCTGGGGTGCCGCGAGTGGGCTATCGGAAAAGATGCGGGCATTCATCGAAGGATCTGCACTGTTCATCACGAAGCTGGGACTGCCCATGGACTTGGCGCAAGCGTTCATCGCGCTGGTGGCGGTTTCGTTCGCTCTGACTTCCCTGGATTCCGGAACGCGTCTTCTGCGCTACAACATCGGCGAGATAGCGAACTCGATCGGCGTGCCGCAATTGGGTGGACGTTACGTGGCTTCGATGATCGCTGTTTCGCTGATCGGCTTTTTTGCGTTCTATCAGATCGACGGACAACCGGCCGGGTTGGCGCTTTGGAGCTTGTTCGGCAGCACGAATCAGGTTCTAGGTGCGTTGACGCTGCTGACGATCAGCATCTATCTGCGGCAACGCGGGCGAAACTACTGGTATACGGCGGTTCCGATGGCCTTCATGATGGTAATGACCGTGACCGCGATGTTACTCGACCTGCGGAAATACGCAACGGGCGGGCAGATGCTGTTGACGTTCGTAGCGCTGTCGATATTCTTATTAAGCCTGTGGCTGGTGGTGGAGGCAGTTCTGCGATTCCGCAAGGACACGGTGATGTTGAGCTCGACGATGGCCAAGAGTTCAGCCGAGGGCGACTAGGCATAACCGTATTTGGAATAAGGACGGAGCGGAACCCCGTACCGCCGCAGGTTCTCCATCCGCCAAGCCGACCTTGATCTTGGCTCTCCGACTCATCAGCCTCCCCAAGTCCAACCCGCCTTGGTTGCTATCATGCCGGACATGAAGCAACACCTCCTTCTCTCGGCCTTACTTCTCACTCTGGCCGGAATCTCGCCCGCTCAGCACCTCCCCTACGAGATGGTCGTCAATGCCGACCACCACGGCCTCGCCCATCAAGGAACCTTTGACCTCCACCCCAACGGCCCGATTACCTACGTCTGGAACACCTATAAGCTGCACCACGAAAGGATCTATTCAACGCGTTTCGACAACTCCCGCCGTGCCCATGCACGGCAACTCACTGCCGGCGTCGGCGTCTACTACCAACCCGTCTTCGTCGCGACGGACGCTCGGTCGGGCTGGGCCTTTTGGCAGGTAGAGAGAGACGGTTTCTGGCGAATCGTCGAGCGGCGTCTGAACGACGGTTTTTGGGAGCCGATCGAACCGATCAGCACCCGAGGGCGGCATGCTCTCCTGCCGGCGGCGACGGTATTTTCGGGCAAGGTCGCCGTCGCATGGGAAGACCATGGCGGCGAACCGCAGCGCATCCGGGTGCGTGTCTGGGACGGCGAGCATTGGGGACGTACCGGTACCGTGTCAGAACCTACAAAGACTTCACATCGGCCCACGCTTGCCGCCAGTCCGGAAGGCGAACTGTGGGCCTTTTGGGATCGCTATGAGAACCCGGACTACGCGGTCTTCGGACGCCGTATCACCCCCGAGCCCGGCCCGATCGAACGTCTGTCGCCACCCGGGAAGAGTTGCCTTAAGCCCACGGCCGTTTACGGTTCGGGGACGGGTCTGGTTGTCGCTTGGATCGCGAACATCGATGTGACCGCAGGAGACGGCGCAATCGATCAATGGAACACCCTGCAGGCAGCGCGTAGGGAGAGCGGGCAGTGGAGGCTCCTGGAGAAAGACGAAAGCACGGACATCGCGAACCTGAGCCACGGCCTGCTCTTCCCAATGGAGCCCGAGCCGGCGATCGTCACCGGCTACTCCGGCCGTCGCCGCCACCCGATGCTGGTTGAAGACGCCGGTCACGTCTGGCTTCTTTGGGAGCACAAAATTGTTGTCGACCGAAGCACCGAGCCCGGCGAGTTGTTCGGGTTGCGGTTCGATGGAAAAGAGTGGTCTGAACCCGTTCGTGTCCACGCTGGTCTCATCAGCTATGAAGTGCCTAACTCACGCCGCGCCGACAACGGCGTGCTGACCTTGCTCGGCATGGACCGGATGCACAACTACCGCACGCTCCACGTCGATCTCGCGCGCGCCCAACCGATTCGAATACCCACTAGCGATGCCGGATGGAAACCGCAAAGGCTTCCTCTACGCGACTTCGGCCCACGGAGGTCCATCAAGATCGGCGGTGAAACGCACTATCTCTACTGGGGCGACCTACACGCACACAGCGCCTTGACGCAAGACGCCGAAGGCGAGCCCGATGAGCTGTTGAACTATGCCCGCGATAAGGCCAAGATCGACGTCATCGTCTTGCAGGAAAACGATGCTTCCTCGTGGCTTGACGCCAATCCTCAGGGCTCTCTCCGCGGCGGAATGTTGCCGGAATCGACCTATCGTTTCGGCGTCTATCTGAGCCGCAAGTACACGGAGCCTGGAAGGTTCATTGCCCTGCCCGGCTGGGAGTGGTCCGACCGCACGGATGATAAGCGCCCCAATCACCGGACAGTGATCTTCGCGGGTAACGAGACGCCGCTGATCCGGCACGCAGAGAACAACGGCAACTTCGACGAACTCTGTGATCTCGTCGAAGCCGCGGGCGGGGTGATGAATACGCAGCACCCGCACTTTCGGCTGATTCGGCGTCCTTGCGAAGGCAATATCGAGGCAGCCTCGGGTTGGGCCGTTTTCATGGACAAGCCTGAGAAGATTCACCGCGATTTGTCGGCTGGATTCAAGGTGGGCTTCGTCGCCACAAGCGATGGCCATCGCCGCAGCCCCGGTACGGGCGGCGGTCTTACCGGGATCTACGCCCCCGAGCTGACGCCGGCCGCGATCCTCCAAGCCATTAAAGACCGCCGCGTTTTCGCCACGAACGGATCACGCATCGAGATCGACGCGCGCGCGAATGGTGTCTTCATGGGACAGGACGTTGAGAGCGCGGGTCCGGTCGAGCTGACACTCGATGTGCGCACGCCCCGGACGCTCGTGCGGGCTGTCCTTGTCAAGGATGGGGACGAGATTCTCGTTGTCCCCGGCGACGGCCGGATGTCGCTTCAGAAGTCCTATACAGACACGCCGGCAAAGGGCTTTCACTGGTATTACTGGCGCATCGAGATCGAAGGCGTATCGCCCCACTACCCAGGCAACCTTAAAGTAGCCGAAGGCCATCAAGCCTGGTCGAGTCCTCACCGCGTGACGGTCGGCCGCTGAGCAACGTCTCGATGCGTGGAGGCAGGTCTTGCAGTGCGTGATGGAATGACCATGCACGCATGTAAATTACGGCGGATTTAAAGCTCTACCTGCCCTGCGAATTTGATGGATCGGCCATTGCCGCCCTCGTACTGTGCGGGCGTGACGGGCTCACATGCGGGACAACCGCTCCCAGGACCGTCGAATACAGCAATCTGTGGATCGAGACGAAGATCTCGCGAACCCTCGCCTTCGTTGAATTTCTGTATCACCCCGACTCCACGTACTCATGGGATCATGGTGAGACACCTCGTTGATAAAATACAAAGGTTCTCGCCTTAGGCCACGGTAGCTCAGTTGGTAGAGCAGCGGTTTCGTAAACCGCAGGTCGTCGGTTCGACTCCGACCCGTGGCTCCATTTGTTTTCAATAACTTCGACATCGCAAAGTTATTCTCTACAGCCTTTTTTCGGCTTATCGCTTACTCTCAGCCGTTCGACATGCAAGAGGGTGGCTAGTGTACTGTCCCGGAAATATATAAACAAAGTCGTTCGATCTTGGCGAGGATGGATTCGGCCGTGGCGGTCCAGACGAAGGGGCTGGTGTTGGCGTTGTAGTGTTCGACGAAGCGCTCAATGTTACGGACGAGAGCCTTGACGCTGGAGAAGGAACCACGGCGAATGGCCTTCTGGGTAATGATGCCGAACCAGCGTTCGACTTGGTTGAGCCAGGAGGCATAGGTTGGGGTGAAATGAAGGTGGTAGCGAGGACGCCGGGCGAGCCAGGCACGAACTTTGGGATGTTTGTGGGTGGCATAGTTATCGACGATGAGATGGATGTCGAGGTTGCGCGGCACACTGCCGTCGATCTGACGCAGGAAAGCGAGGAACTCCTGATGGCGGTGTCGCGGTTTACAGCGTGTGATGACTTGCCCCGTGGCAACATCGAGAGCAGCGAACAGAGTGGTCGTACCGTGACGTTGGTAGTCGTGGGTGACGCCTTCGAGGTAGCCAAGGCCCATCGGGAGGAGGGGCTGAGTCCGCTGAAGAGCCTGGACCTGGGTCTTCTCATCGACCGAGAGCACCACGGCGTGGTCCGGGGGGTTGAGGTAGAGACCGACGATGTCGCGGACTTTCTCGACGAAGAACGGGTCGTTGGAAATCTTGAAATGCCGCTGGCGATGCGGCTGCACGCCGAACAGCTCGAACCACCGCTGGACCGTACTCTTCGAGACTCCCGTGTGTTGGGCCATCGAACGCACGCTCCAGTGCGAACCATCCGGGGGGTCGGTTCCGAGGGCCGTGTTGATGACTTCGGCAACACGTTCATCGTCATGCCTGCGGGGGCGTCCGGGACACAGTTCATCGTGGAGTCCGGAGATTCCCTGTTCACGATAGCGCTTGCGCCACTTGCCAACGGTCGTATTGGTGACACCGAGACGCCGGGCTACGGTCGAGCCGGGAACGCCTGCGGCGCAGGCGAGCACAATCTGGGCCCTCCGCACCAGACTATGCGGCAGCGTTCGGGAGCGGGCGAGGCTCCGCAGTTCCGTTTCCTCGCTTTCACGGAGAGTGATGGGAGCAACGGGGCGACCGCGTGGCATGGGCATACCTCCAGAAACCAAAAGTTGCCCATTAATATATCATGCATTTCCGGGACAGTACACTAGCTGTGATCTTTCAATAGGTTGTTCACTCGGTCCCGACCGAGGAAACTGAGGGTACCCAGCACACAGTTTCCCGGAAGGAGGACCGAGTGAACATCCATCAGAATGCCAAGTTGACCCCGCAAAGTCGAGCCGCTGTTGTCCGGCGGATCCTCGACGAGGGCCAGACCCCGAAGGCGGTGGCCAACGTCTTCGGGGTCTGTGCGCACACCGTGCGCAAGTGGGTAGACCGCTATCGGGCCGAGGGCGCCGACGGCTTGCTCGACCGCAGCTCGCGTCCGCATCGCTCGCCACGGACGATACCGGCCACCGTCATCAGCCGCATCACCGCCTTGCGCCGGCTGCGCTGGACCGGCGCACAGATCGCCGCCACTGTCGGGGTGGCGCCTGCTACCGTCAGTCGGGTCCTCCGCCGCCAGGGCCTTGCCCGCCTCTGTGCCCTCGACCCGGCGCCACCCGTCCGCCGCTACGAACATCCCCGCCCGGGCGACCTGCTGCACCTTGATATCAAGAAACTCGGCCGCTTTCACCGCCCCGGTCACCGCCTCACCGGGGACCGGGGCCACACCAGCCCCGGCGCCGGCCGGGAATACCTCCTTGTCTGCATCGACGACCACTCCCGCCTTGCCTTCTCTCAGCTCTACCCCGACCAAACCGCCGCCTCGGCATCCGCGTCCGTCGCGTACTTACTGACAACGGCGGGTGTTACCGTTCCCGAGCCTTCAATGCGCGCTGCGCCCAACACCGCCTGCGCCATCGCTACACCCGGCCCTTCACCCCACCTGCCAACGGCAAAGCCGAACGCTTCATCCAGACCGCCCTGCGCGAGTGGGCCTACGCCCTCACCTACAACACCTCCTCGCAGCGCGCCCAATGCCTCGCACCCTGGCTCCACCGCTACCATTGGCACCGGCCGCACGCTAGTCTTAAAGCCTACCCACCCATCAGCCGTCTCGGCCTGACTGGGAACAACCTGTTGAGGTTCCACAGCTAGGCGCGGTTGCCGCTGCCCCAAGCGGAGGTAAACAGTTCCCCTTCGATGAAGCGCTGGGGGCGGAAGGGGTGGATATCGATGGGCGGGGGCAGCCCGGCGATGATGTTGCTCAGCGATTCGGCGACGGGTGGTCCCAGCTTGAAGCCGTGGCCGCTGCCGCCGAAGGCCGCATAGTAGCCCTCCAGGCCCGGTTCGGGTCCGATCAGCGGATGCCAATCATCGGTGACGGTATACATCGAGGCCCAGCCCTTCACATAGTCCTGATCCCGCAGCGCCGGCATCCTTTGAAACAGCCCCTTCTCGATGCGTCCCCGCTGCGCGGCGTCAATCAAGGGATCATAGTCGTCGATGTCGAGCGGCTCGATCTCTTTGGGCGGCCCCAGCCCGGCCAGCACCTGATTGTCGCCGTGCGGCCGCAGGTAGACCTGCAGGTTGGGGTCGGCGATAACGGGGAAGCTGCCGCAGCCCGCCGGCCGTTGCATGACGAGGTCGGTCTCGCGGCTCCAGCGCAACGAATAGTTCAACCCGACCGTCAGACCCAGGGCGCGCCCCCAGCCGCCGGCCGCGTTGACGGCCACCCCGGTTGCGATCGTCCCCTGATCGGTCTCGACGGCGCTGACGCGCTCTCCCTGCAAACAAATGCGCGTGGCGCGGACGCCTTCATAGGCCCGCAGGCCCCAGTCCTTCGCGCGGCCCACCAGATTCGCGGTGGTCTTGACCGGATTGACGTAACCGGAAAGGGGCTCGTAGATCCCGAACAGCACATCATCGACGTTGAGCAGGGGCGCCAACTCTTGGATCTGGGCGCGCGATACCCGCTCCGCCAGCACCCCCGCGGGCCGCTCGATCGCCAGCAACTGCTCGCCGGTCGGGGCCGCCTTCTCCGCAAAGATGCAGCAATAGCCGGTGCGCCGGAATTCGCAGTCGCCCCCCAACTCCTGCTCGGCGTTCTCGAACATCTCCCGAGCCCGCAACGCCAGCCGCAAGGTCAGCGGGTTCGAGTAGAAGGTTCGTACAATGGCCGCCGAGTGGCCGGTGCTCACGGCGGCCAGTCTGCTCTTTTCCAGCAGTACCACCTTGCCGAATTGCTGCTTGGCCAGAAAATGGGCCGTGGCGGCTCCCATGATGCCGCCGCCGATCACGACGGCGTCCGCGGTCTTTTCCATTGCTCACTTCCTTTCCGCCGGCCGCTGCGAAGCTGCCGCCGGCTCGGGTGGGGTGAGGTCGGGCCGATAGCCCAGCTTCGCAAATCGTTGGAACAGTTCCGCAACGTTCGATCCGAAAAGAATCACACCCCGGCGCACCCGCGCCTCACCCGGCGCCAAGTCCCCGAAAAACGGCAGCGAGTGCATGCAGTGATGGCTGTCGGAGTTCTGCATCAGTCCGATGGCATGCTCATAGCCGATGCCGACCGCACCGCTGCCCTCGGCCGCCTCGGCAGCAACCAGCGTCGCCAGCGGCCGCGTGTCGCTGCGGCCCCAAAAGTATTCCCATGTCCGCACTCGCCGCGCTTGGTACCACAGCGGATCAAACACGTACAGCGCCCGGATGCGCTGGGTTCGATCAGTCTCCGACAACCGCACCAGCCCTCCGGCCGTGCGGATGAAGGTGCGGGATGCGTCGCGGTCGATGAAACGCTCGGTCTGATGCTGCAAGTCGCCGCCGTCGCACCACAACTGCCGCAGCGGCGCGTCGCTGAGGTTCTCCAACCTTAGCGACAGATCGATCCTGTCGGTCGAGGCCCTCATCCGGGCCGTGAGACCGATACCCGTCTTGAGCGCATAGCCCCGTAGATCCACTTTCTCCGTGGCCTCGCGAATCCACTCACCGGAGGCCTGCCAGTCATAAGAAATCGCCCCATCGGGGTGAGTCCGCCAGTGCACCGGGATCGGGTGCCAGACTAGGTGGAAGGAGTCCGCAGTCCCGACCGCCTCGGGGAATTGCATCCTCCAGCTCGCCGCCAGCCCGCGGTGCAAGATCGTCACCCACTGGCTGGATTCGGTGCGCAGCACGGGGACGTCGGCTGCCAACAGTGCGGGCGCAATAAAAACAGCAGCGAGCAATCGCCTTTCACAAGCCGTCATCGTTGACTCCGTAGCGCTTCGATTGTCTCTGCTCCGCACGCGCCGGGTTGCCGCAGCGCACGAGACATTGTACACTGCGCGCGTGTGACGAGCCCGAACAGAACGACATGGCACTCCACGCAGGCTTCGGGCGCACGCTGATCAATCCTCCCGCGCATATCCCCGCCGGGACCTGGATGGCCCAGAAGCACGTTCGCGCCGCCGGACTCGATATGGATCTGCGGGCCACCGCGCTCGTCCTCAACGACGGCCCCTTGTCGGTCGCCCTCATCGACCTGTGTTTCCTCTCCGATAAGTGGGCAGACACACTTCGACAAGCGGTTCAGCTACGCATGGAGACTTTCGGCGGCTACTGCCCTACCTGGGAACGAGGTCCCGAGCTTGCGCTCGGCGATGTACGAGAGCTCAAGGTCAGCGTGGCCCGCGGCAGGGAGCGTTATGGTGTGGCGATCGATGCACGTTTGCGCGGCTTCGATTCGCGAGAGACCGCCAACCTATACCGCGAGCGGCGGCGGAGGGCATCGGACGATGCCTGACTCCTATCGCTTGGGCATCGATGTCGGCGGAACCTTCACCGACGCCGTCTTGCTTTCTGAACAGACCGGCGAACTGCACATTGCCAAGGTGCCCTCGACTCCCGAAGACCCCTCCGTCGGCTTTATCAGAGCCCTCGCTCGCGTTGTGGAAAAAACCAACATCGATCCGAAAAGCATTGCCTACCTAGTGCACGGCACTACCGTGGCCACCAACGCGCTCATCGAAGCCAAAACGCCCAAGACCGCTTTTGTCACCACCGCCGGCTTCGGTGACATGCTCGAAATCGCTCGCCAGGTCAGACCCTCGCTCTACGACGTGCACTTCATGAAGCCGCGGCCTCTAGTGCCCCGCAACCTGGCCTATGAAGTGCGGGAAAGACTTGATGCCGACGGTCATGTGCTGCTCCCGCTCGATGACGCCTCGGTGGTCGAGATCGCCAAGCAACTCGAAAAAGAAGATGTCAGGTCGGTTGCCGTCTGCTTACTCCACTCCTATCTCAATCCCACTCATGAACGACGCGTCCGGGATATTTTGCAGATGCACACCCCCGGGCTTGTCGTCTCGCTCTCGTCAGACGTTCTGCCCGAGTTCCGCGAGTATTTTCGGGCCAGCACAACCGTCGTGAACGCTTGCTTGCGCCCGGTCGTCGCCTCCTATCTCAAAGGTATCGCAAGCGAACTGACGGGCCGTCGGATGCAGGCGGAACTCTTGGTGATGCAATCCAACGGCGGTGTGCTGAGCTTCGATACGGCCGCTGAGAAACCAGTCTACATGGTTGAATCCGGGCCTGCGGCGGGAGTCATCGCGGCGAACTTTGTCGCCCATGCCCTGGGACGACAGGACTTGATCTCACTCGACATGGGCGGAACCACCACCAAGACGGGACTCATTCTCGATGGGCAACCGAAAGTCACCAAGGAGTATGAAGTAGGCAGCGAGGCACTCCCCGGAGTTGGGCAGTCGCGGGGAAGCGGTTACCCGATTCGCATCCCGGTTATTGATCTGGTCGAGATCGGCGCCGGAGGCGGCAGCATCGCCTGGGTCGACTCGGGTGGCATTCTGCGGGTCGGACCGCGCAGCGCCGGTGCTGACCCGGGCCCGATCTGCTACGGTCAGGGCGGAAAGCAACCCACCATCACCGACGCCAACTTGGTTCTGGGGCGCATCAACCCTCGTTACTTCCTCGGCGGCGAGATGGAACTGGACGCGGCCGCAGCCCAGACGGCGCTGGAGAGTTGTGGCAAGCCCTTGGGCCTGGACGCGATGGCGACGGCCAATGGCGTCGTGGAAATCGCGAACGCCGCCATGATCAATGCGCTGCGGCTGGTTTCCGTGCGCCGCGGTTACGACCCGCGTGAGCTTGCGATGGTGGCGTTCGGCGGCGCCGCGCCGCTGCATGCCAATCGCCTGCTGGCGGAGATGAAAATCCCACTGTTGGTGATACCCCCCAGTCCGGGCACAACCTCGGCGCTGGGCCTGCTGGTCAGCGATCTCAAGCATGTCTACTCACACACCTCGCTCATCACGCCCGACAACCTCAATCTGGAAGAAATCACCCGTGCTTTTACGGCGCTGGAGGACGCAGGGAAGTGCACCTTAGCCCGAGAAGGCATCCCCCCCGAGAAGATGCACTTCCAGCGAGAGGTCGAAGCGCGATATGTAGGTCAGTCTCATGAGATCCCGATTCCCTGGCCGGACGGAACGTTGAGCCGGAGCACGGTTGACGCCGTCATCGCAAGCTTCCACCAGGAACATGAACGTGCTTATGGGCATGGCTATCCCGCAGAGAGCGTCGAGTTTGTCAACTTTAGGGTGACCGCGACCGGGCGGCTCACTCGTCCGAAACTCCGTGAACTCCCGAGCCGCTCCATCGACCTGAAAGATGCCCGGCGTGAGGTACGGCCGGTTTTCTTCGCCGAAACCCAGGACATGCAACAAACAGCAGTCTTTGACCGCTATCGGTTGTGCCCCGGCCACACCTTCCCAGGCCCGGCGATTGTCGAGGAGATCGATTCCACCTCATTGATCCATCCCGGCTTTCGGACCCAGGTCGACCGCTACGGCAATCTGCTGGTAACAGCGGCGGTCTGACGGCCGCCGCATTCACTCCGCTTCGCCACAGGCGACAAAGGCAGCTAATACTTGCTCAGCCAGTGGCGGTACTGTGGCAGTTCCCCGTGCACCACCTTGAGATAGGATTCGCGAATGGCGCTGGTCATTTCCCCGGGTTTTCCGCTGCTGATCTGATGCCTGTCGATGGAGAGAACGGGAGTGACCTCCAGGCCGCTGCCGCAAATGAACAGCTCGTCGGCGAGATACAGCTCTGTCCGATCAATGTCCCGCTCTACAACGTCGACGCCTTGCTCGTTCCGAAACAGCACCATCAGGGTGTCACGGGTGATACTTTCGAGGATGTCATTGGTGATGTCAAGGGCGGAGCAAAATTAGGCCACTGGGGCGGAGTAAAAGTAGACCATCTCGGGGATAGGACTCGTTTCTGAAAGCGGCTGTTTTGGGGGCTGGAGCGAAGTCGGGGGACGCCTGTTAAGGCGGCCCCGGACGTAGTGGAAGCCCCTCGAAACAGCCGGCGGCTGGGCGGGGGGATCAGGGGGAGGAAGAACGCTTCCGGGAACGCTTACTCTGCTGGAGACGGTAGCTCTCGGCGTTCATCTCCAAGATATGGACGTGGTGGGTGAGACGATCCAGCAAAGCGCCGGTCAGCCGCTCGGAGCCGAAGATCTCCGTCCACTCGTTGAAGGGTAGGTTCGAGGTGACCAGCGTCGAGGCCCGCTCGTAGCGCTGGCTGAAGATCTCGAACAGTAACTCCGAGCCCGTCTTCGACAAGGGGACGTAGCCCAGCTCGTCGACGATCAGCAGGTCTTGCTTGGCCAGCTGTTTTTGCAAGCGCAGGAGACGTTTGTCGTCACGCGCCTCGAGCAACTCGTGGACCAGCGCCGCGGCGGTGGCAAAGCGGACCCGATAGCCTTTCTGACAAGCGGCCAGCCCCAACGCCAGGGCAAGGTGCGTCTTGCCCGTACCGGAGTTGCCCAGCGCCAGCACGTTCTCTCTGCGATCCAGATACTCCGAGCGCGCCAGCTCCAGGACCAAGCTCTTGTTCAGCGACGGAATCGAGCGGAACTCGAAGGTCTCCAGGCTCTTGAGCACCGGGAACTTGGCGGTCTTGATGCGGCGCTCGGTGGCGCGCTGTTCGCGATCGAGCAGCTCCAGCTCACTGAGTCGCAGCAGATAGCGCGGACAGTCCAGACCTTCGGCCGCGCATTGCCGCGCCACTTTGTCGTACTCGCGCAGGAAGGTCGGCAGCCGCAGCGCCTTCAGCTGCGCTTCCAGCAGCACTTTCGGCTTGGCCGTCACTCGGCTCCCGCGTCCACCAGCGCCAGATAGTCCGCCGCTGCGGTCGTCGCCACCCGCGCCGTGGGCAGATGGGGATAATTCTCAAGTTCCAGCCGGGGTGGGCGCTGTTCGATGCGACACAGCACGAGATGCTTGACGGCATCGAAAGAGATCGCGCCGAGCCGTAAGGCGTCCCCTACGGCAGCACGGACTTCTTCGAGCGGAACGTCCTCGAGCAGACGCAATACCTGGACATACTCTCGAGCTCCAGCCTTGCCGAGCCGCGCTTCGAGCAGCCGGCGCAGTCCAGCAAACTCCTCGGGCAACTGCCAGCCTTCCAGCGGCGCTGCTTGCTCGAGTGCTCCGGTCTTGCGCTCCAGTAGGGCCAGATAGTGCAGCGGGTGAAAGATCAGCCCCTCACGCCCATAGCTGCGCCGATGCCGTGCGATCTCCTCGCTGCCGGCGCAGATGACGACTTTGTCCACATAGCCCTTGATGAGCACTTGGCGGTGTCCGTACTTGGTCGGCACCGAGTAGTCGTTGGTGTGGTAGCGCACCAGCGACAACGACGTCACTCTCCCAGGACGTGTCTCGCAGGCCTCATACGCCGCTGCCGGCAGCGCTAACAGCGCTTGTCGATCACGCTCGAAGCGCTCTCCGATCTTCTCTCGATGCCCGCGTTGCCGGCGCTCTCGCCTCTTGCGGCACTGCTCTTCCAGCCATACGTTCAACGCTGCCCAACTGGGGAACCGGGGCCGCGGTACGAAGAAGCTCCGTCGGGCGACCTTCACAAGGTTCTCAACCTTCCCCTTGTCGTTTCCCTTGCCCGGCCTCCCAAAACGCTCTGCGAACAAGTAGTGCGACTGCAGCTCCGAGAACGCCTGCGTCTTCTGCCGCGTCCCGTCGCCTAGGATCCGCGCCACCGCCAGCGTTGTGTTGTCGTAGAGAATCCGTCGCGGCACGCCACCCCAGTAGCGAAACGCCTCGACGTGCCCCTCCAAGAAAGCTTCCGTCGTCTCGGCCGGAAATGCCCGCACGTAACTCTCGTCGCTGTGGGGTAGATCGATGACGAAGTAGTGCGCCTTCGCCAGCACCCCGCCGATCTCCACTTGCGCCTCGCCGAAGTCCGCCTGGGCGTGCCCCGGCGGATGCGTCAGCGGCACGAACATCTCGCGCTGCGAGGTCCGCTTCAGCCGCACGTAGTCTTTGATGATGGTGTAGCCGCCCGCGAAGTCGTGCTCGTCTCGGAGTCGTTCGAAGATACGTTTCGCCGTGTGCCGTTGCTTCTTCGGCAGCGCTAGGTCCGTCTCCAGGATCTGGTCGATGATCGGCGTGTAGGCGTCGAGCTTCGGGCGTCGAATCGGCTTCTGCCGCCGATAGCCCGGCGGCGCGGCGTAGCGCAGCATCTTGCGCACGGTCTCGCGCGCCAGCCCGAAGCGCTGCGCCGCTTCTCTCTCGCTGACCCCTTCGACAAAGACCGCTCGGCGAACGCGTGCGTACAGCTCCACAGAGTACATCCCTCCTGCATCACACAAAACACCCCAAAAATGTTTTATGAAATGCTGGCGGGCGGTCTAGTTTTGCTCCGCCACCAGCGGCCTCAAACGGCCGCCCTGTGGTCTATTTTCGCTCCGGCGCTTACACGGTGACCTTGGGTGTAGAGACTCGGCCACCCTTGACCATGAAAACGCATCCCCGGGGCTCCTCGGAGACTTTCCCTAAGCTGTTCAGCACGATGGCTCCGTCATAGCCATCCTCGCGAGCCTGAAGAAGGGCCAATCGGCCGTTTTGGTAATTGGCGGCGCATTTGACCCTCGGTGGCAGCGAACTGTCGCTGATACGCTGCCAGGAGCTGACACAAACCTGAATACCGACCTCGTCTTCAGAAAACCACCGTCCTTTGGGAACGGCAACCACCGAGTGACTGACGGGCCCGGTTCCAAACATCTCCCCCGGACCATCGACATACACCATCTGGCGGATGTGTGCATCCTGGCGAATCGCGTTCGCCTCGAGGACCCGCAGTACCGCACTGCTGTAGTCTTTGGCCGTCAGTCGGGTATCCATTCGCATGATTCTGACGGAGTTCTCCAGACGTCGTGCATGGTCTCCGAGTCTGAACACGAATAGCCGTTCCTCTTTCTTGTTCCAGTAAGCTCGAATACCCTCGAAGACCATCGCCGCGTACTTGAAGGCAACGGTGTCGAGCTGCACGTTCGTCTGATCTTTAGGAATCAGGCGATCATTGTGAAGGGCCTTCATGGAGGGCCTTGCCGACGGCTCAGATCCGTGTCTGCCCGACCGCCGGTGGTGAAACAAGCGTGAGTGCAACGAGGACGAGCATGATATCAGATCGTCTCACCGGCGGTGTCCTGTCAGCCATCCGTCAGAACCTGGTTGGTTTGCTGTCCCTGAAGAGCCGTGGAATCTCCTCCCGCAGGCAATCGATCGCAAAATCGAGCTCCTCATCACTGACACTGCCATGCATGACAAATCGTAATCGTCCGTCTTCGAGAAGATGAACCAGGATTCCCCTTTCCTGCAGACGCTCACATGCGGCGGCCCCGTTCAAGCCGTCCGCCAACTTGGCAATGACGATATTAGTCACGACGCGCCGCGGGTCCACCATGACACCGGAGATCTCCGAAAGAGCCTCGGCCAGCCTCCTCGCTTTCCGGTGATCGTCCCTCAAACGCTTCGGAAAGTCTTCCAGCCCGTGGAGGCAGGCGGCGGCCAGAATGCCTGGTTGATGGATCGCCCCCCCAAGCAGCTTTCGCACGCTTCGGGCACGCTCGATCCACGCTGCCGGTCCGGCAACGACAGCGCCCGCCGGGGCGCCCAATCCCTTCGCGAAGTCGATCATCACCGAGTCGAACCCGACGGACAGCGCAGCCAAGGAAAGCCCGCCGGCCACCGCCGCGTTCGCCAGCCGAGCACCGTCCAAGTGAGTCTTCAATCCGAGTTCATGGGCAAGGGCGCAAAGATCGTCCACGCGCTTGTTGTCGAGGACCGTGCCTCCGCGGAGGTTGTGCGTGTTTTCCAGGCAAATCAGGCTTGTCTGTGAACGGCTGTAAACCCGCGGCCGGATTCTCTCTCGGATGTCGCCCCAGCACAGCATGCCGTCCTGATCCCCGGATATCGGCCGAGCCAACAACCCGCAGACGGCCGACAACCCGGCCATCTCGGCGTTGTAAAGGTGGCTGTGCTCTTCAAGGATCATCTCCTCACCCGGCTGAGTATGAACCTTCAACGCGACAAGGTTGCCCATCGTTCCCGTCGGAACAAACAGCGCGGCCTCTTTGCCCAGCAACTCCGCAGTCCGTTCCTCCAGCAGATTGACGGTCGGGTCTTCGTGCAGCCCGTCTTCGCCGACATCTGCGTCAGCCATTGCTTGACGCATGGCGGGCGAAGGGTCTGTTGCCGTATCGCTGCGCAGGTCAATCGGCCTGTTCTTACGCGGATCGTCTTTCATATCGTTTTGTTCTCATTGTGAGAGCCGTCTCGTGGAGGCGCAAAGCTTACGCCGTCGATTGCCCGCTTGGTCACACTCGCAGCTCAGTGCGGGAACGCAGTCGGATCTCAAGGGCTGGCCGGGATCACGGGTAGCAGGATGTGTGAGGCACGCTCGACGTCGTGATAGATCGTTTGTTTGGCAACAACAATCTCAGGATCGATTCCCAACTTGCCGCCGTTGTTGAGGTTCCTGTTCGACTTGGGGAAGTTACTACTGGACACTTCGATGCGAATGCGGTGCCCCTGCAAGAACATATGGCTGATCACCCCGATTTCGACAAAAAACTCATAGACCTCTCCCGGGTTCATCAGGACCGGGTTCTCGTATTGTCCGGGTGAGGGCAGAGCCGTTCGAATCGCCCGGGGTTCCCGAAAGCGGGCGCGCAGTATGCCGTCGCACAGGTTGATGGCTCTGCCATCCGGATAGGCATCCAACAGCTTCACCGTCCAATCGGTGTCCACCGCCGAACTGCTCGCGTGGAGGATGGCCTGGACGGGTCCGGTGATTTCGAGAGCGTCCTCCAGTGGCTCTGTCGTGTAGACCAGCACATCATCTCTGCGCTCGATCGGCCGGTGGTCCAGTGGATAGATCTGCCCGTTGGGCTCCAGTCCCAGCGAAGGTACCGGGTCGGACGGATCGTACGTATAGGAATCAGGAGGCTGATCCGGCGGAGGCTTTCCCTTTTTCAGTTCCCCATCGCCGAACAACGAGTTGGCCCGACCCCCGCTATGTAAGTAATAGGGGGTCCACCGCGTATCCGGCAGCGGCCATTTGTCGGCTTCCCGCCACTGGTTCTTGCCCATCACAAATAGCTTCAATGGCGGCATGTCCTCAGCGCTGTTTTTGATTCCTTTCAGCCAGCGATCCATCCAACGGAGCCACAATTCATAGAGATCCATTACCGACTGTTCACCAAAATCGAGCACCCCGTATTTTTGTTGCGGCTTATCGGTGTGGACCCAGGGACCGACTACCACTTTCTGAAACCTGCGGGCGTGTTCGGTTCCGTCTTTTTCGATTCCTTCGTAGTTGGCGAACAGGGAGCGTGCATGCCAGTCGAGCCAGCCACAGATCTGTAAAATCGGCAAATCCATCTTTTGAAACTTCCCGTAGTTGCTGATCTTCTTCCAGTATTCGTCGTAGGAAGAATGGCGAACCCAATCACGATAGAAGTCGATCTCACGGCCGGTGGCGGCTTTATCCGCCTCGATAATCGGCAGATGCTTGAACAGCGCATCCGGGTCGTAAGGGAGATAGGTTTGCATCGACCGGCTGCTAGTACGGATGGACCACGGCAGGTTGATGAAATGCGTGAAGACACCACCGAAATAGTTCATGCCGTAGATGTAGAAGTCCGCGGACGCCATCTGCGGAATTATGGCTTTCAAGTAAGGCGATCCGGTGGGAGCCGCCAGCCACTGCACTAGCCCCATGTACGACATACCGTTCATGCCTACGTTGCCGCTGGACCACGGCTGAGTTCCACACCAATCGAGGCTATCGCGCCCGTCGTCGATTTCGTTGAACCAGGGATACCATTTGCCCTCGGAGTCATAGCGGCCGCGACAATCCTGCAGTACGTAGGCATATCCACGCCTGGCAAAGTAGAGAGCGCGGTTGACGTACCACTCGCCACTGTTGTCGTAAGGGATTCGTTCGAGGATGACGGGCCACCTGCCCTCTTGCTTAGGAAGGTACACATCCGCCGACAGTCTTACTCCATCACGCATCGGTACCTTTTGATCGATCAAGGTCGCGACTTCATGCTCCTCCTTCGACAGCATGTCCCTCCAATCTCCCGTTTCGCCGAATAGAGAGCGGCTCCCGGCCAGTAGCAGAAGCGGCACAAGCATTACCATTGATTTCCCAATCATCGCGGACCTCGTGAACTTGAACTCGCGGTCGCAAAAGACGCTCAAGATTATCCGCCACCGGACAAGATCGTGTAAAGAAGGATTCCGTCCCGGGCCAGAAGCGACAGACCGAGGCTTCTCCGCTGGTATAGTGTCGGGTCATGTTGTGGTCGCGCCGCAACCTTTTGACGCTTCTGGGAGCTTCGGCGACCCGACTATGGTCGCAAGGGGTGGCCACACGAGGTGTCAGAGCGCTTCCGCGCGGCAAACCCTCCGGCCTTCCCTTTCATGCAAGCTTTGTCGATGTTGCAGATAAAGCCGGTCTTCGCTCGCCGGTCATTTACGGTCCCGTTGACCACAAGGACTATATTCTCGAAACCATCGGCTGTGGGACCGCCTTCTTGGACTACGACAACGACGGCTGGCTCGATATCTTTCTTTTGAGTGGTACACGCCTTGGAGGTGATCCTGAAGGAGTCACGAATCGACTCTATAAGAACAACCGGGACGGCACCTTCACCGATGTAACGCGCGAGGCGGGCTTAACGCGGACGGGCTGGGCCTCTTCCGTTTGCGTTGGAGACTACGATAACAACGGTCACGAGGACTTGTTCGTTACTTACTGGGGTCAAAACGTACTGTATCGCAATAACGGCGACGGCACTTTCACCGATGTCACCAGGGAAGCGGGGCTGAGGAAGGAAGAGATGCGCTGGGGGGCCGGCTGCACTTTTATCGACTACGATCGCGACGGGCGCCTCGACCTTTTTGTTTCAAACTACCTGGTCTTTGACATCAAGAACGTTCCGAAACCGGGCGAAGGAGGAACCTGCAACTGGAAGGGGATCCCTGTGAACTGCGGTCCGCGAGGCCTTCCGCCCGGCAGGCATCTTCTCTACCACAACAACGGAGACGGCACGTTTACGGATGTAAGCGAAGATTCCGGAGTCGCCGCGGCTGAGGGAGGGTACGGCATGACCGCCGTGGCCGCTGATCTCGACAACGACGGCTGGACCGACATTTATGTCGCCTGTGACTCCACCCCCAGTTTCTTTTTTCGCAACAACCACGACGGCACTTTTTCCGAGGAAGGGATGGAACGCGGAGTCGCCCTCAATGAAGATGGCATGGAGCAGGCCGGGATGGGCTTGGCCGTGGGCGACTACAATTCGGATGGCAACCTCGACATCTTCAAAACACACTTCGCCGACGACACGAACATCCTTTATCGCAACGACGGCCGAGCGCATTTCGACGACGTCACGATCCGAGCGGGTCTTGGTGTCGAAGTCCGTTTCACCAATTGGGGCGCGGGGATCGTCGATCTGGATAACAACGGGCTGCCGGACATCTTCTTTGTGACGGGCAGCGTCTATCCCGAAGTGGAAAAAGTGTTGCCAAATTACCCGCACAAGACGCCACGCGTGATCTTCCGCAATCTGGGCGACGGGAAATTCGAAGAACTGATGGACCTGGGCGGGCCGGCGATTCCGGCGGCGCATAACAGTCGCGGATGTGCTTTTGGAGACTTCGACAATGACGGCGACATCGACGTCCTGATCGTGAATCTCAATGAACCACCATCGCTGCTACGCAACGACGTCGAGAGTGTCCATCATTGGTTGAAGGTCAAGCTGGTCGGCGTGAAGTCCAACCGCAGCGCCATCGGTGCAACGGTCATCGCCCGCTACGGAGAACGGAAGCAAGCTCAGGCCGTGACGAGCCAAACCAGCTTCTATTCCGCAAACGACAGCCGCCTGCATTTCGGCCTGGGTCAGGAAACGACGGCCGATTTGGAAATTCGATGGCCGAACGGTGCGATCGAGAAGGTACCCGAAGTGGCCGCAGACCAGCTCGTCATCATCAAGGAGGGTTCCGGCGTCTTCCAGAAGCGGAGCCTCGAGAACGCGACTACTGGCAGTGGGCCTGGTTAGGAACGCCCTGCAAGCGGGACCGCCACGGCGTGGCTGTATTTTGTCCGTTCGATGGCATCCATCAGACTCTTCCGGATGAGCTCGCACAACTCGTCGACATCCGACTCCTCCACGAGGAGAGCGGGCGAGACAGCAAACCATGTGGGGTCGATGCGCATGATGAGACCATTCTCGAGCGCAGTACGTTTCAGCGCGAGTCCGAGCTCGGGATAAGGCTCCATCGTGCGGGTATCTTTCACCAGCTCCACCCCGCGCAGTAATCCCTTGCCCCGAACCTCTCGGACAACCCCGAACTCTTCGAGGCCCTGGAGCTTGACGGCAAGGTACTCTCCCAGCACAGCGGCCCTGCGATCAAGCTGCTTCTCAACAATCTCGTCAATCACGGCAATACCGACCGCGCAAGCCAGGGGGTTGCCCGCAAACGTGTGTCCATGCGCGAAGTGAACGTCCTCTTCCGCGGCGCCCTCGAACGCCTCGGCCATGTCCTCGCGAACAATCATGGCTCCCAACGGAATGGCTCCGCTTGAAAGCCCCTTGCCGCCGCAGATGATGTCCGGAGTGACATCGTAGGTCTGCGCCGCAAACATCGATCCTGTCTTGCCGTAGCCGGTGATGATCTCGTCGAAGATCAGCGCGACATCGTAGCGGTCGCAGATCTCTCGAACGATCTGAAAATACTCGCGGGTCGGCGTGATCACGCCGCCGGTGTTGCTGACCGGTTCCAGGATGACGCCGGCAACCGTGGACGGATCTTCATGGACGATGACGTCTTCGATGGTTTGGGCGCTGAAGCGATTGCACTCCTCCCAGGAGGAGAAACGATCGCGGTAGAAAGTCGGGGGGAACACCTTCAAGAAGCCGCTCATTTGCGGCTCGAAGCGGCTTTTGCGGCTGCCCGTACCACTGGCCGACATGGCCCCGAACGTCGCCCCATGATAAGAGAAGTACCTGCTGATGAACTTGTACTTGCCAGGACGCCCGGTCTGTTTGAAGTATTGCCTCGTAAACTTGATGGCGGCCTCGATCGACTCTGACCCCCCGCTGAACGGTTTGATGTAGTTCAGGTTTCCCGGTGTGACGCCGCCCAACTTCTCAACGAAATCCAACGTGACATCGGCCGTCCCATGCATGGGAGGCGCGAAACTGAGCTGGCGCATCTGCCGCTCCATGGCCTCCATGATGCGCGGGTGACCATGTCCCAGCGTGGCGACGAAAATGCCCCCGATACCGTCAAAGTAGCGCTTCCCCTCCACATCCCAGTAATACAACCCCTCCGCCTTGTGCATGATGAGCGGATTCTTGAGAAACTCCGAGGTCGGCTGATAGTCCAGAAAAGTCCGTCGCAGCAGCTTTTCCTGCCGTTCATTCGTCCGCATGGTCTATATCCTCACATCGACGTAAGGCCGCCCGGTCAACCCTAAGGGCTTTCAGCGCTCCGGACTCCGGGAGAGGGGTGCGCTTCGAGCCGAGGTCGCCACGACCAGAATGCATTCGTCGACTATTTCGGGTTTCGTTTCGGATTTGATTCTTCGTTGAGAAGCGGTCTGCTCCATCTTTTCGTCAACCAGTCTACTCCACGGCGCCATCCGGGTGCGAAAGGTTCTATCCCACTAATATTCTGGAGGGAAGAGTTTCTGTACTATGGCTTGTAGCTGTGGTCTTTGAATGTCTCGTAGAGATGAGTCCACTGAATCACGGCAAGAAGCAACAACCGAAGAGAGGTTAGCGGCGATGAAAACGAGAAGAGAGTTCCTCAGTACGTCCGCCGCCGCAGTGTCTGCGGCGCCCCTGCAGGCAGGCCTGACCGCTTCCTCGCAAGCCCCGTCATCTTCCGAGAAGAGAATCCGTCTGGCCGTGGTCGGAGGTGGCTTCGGCGCCACCTTTCTTTGGCACGAGCATCCGCATTGCGAAGTCGTTGCTGTGACAGACCTGCATGAAGCGCGGCGTAACCGCCTGCGCAAGCAGTACCAATGTGACAATGTCTACAACTCCTTCGAAGAGCTTTTGAGGCGGCGTCATGACCTTGATGCGGTGGCGATCTTCAGTGACGCGCCGTCTCATGTGAAACACGTTGAGATGAGCTTCGAGCGCGGCCTGCATGTTTGCTGTGCCGTACCCGCCTGCCATACGCTCGAGGATGCCGAAAAACTGAAAGACATGAAGGAAAAGACCGGACTCCGCTACATGATGGCCGAGTCGAGCTATTACCGTGGCGGTTGCATCTATGCCCGCGAGCGGTTCCGCAACGGTGATTTCGGCGAGCTTTTCTACAGCGAGATTGAATACTACCACGACCTCAACATGGAGAAATACCTGTCGAACAAGAAGTCGCTGTATTGGAATCCGGACGGCTCGGCGAGCTGGCGTCAGGGATGGCAGCCGATGCACTATCCCACCCATTCGCTCGCCTATCTCGTGGGGGTTAGCGGTGAGCGTATCAGCAAGGTTGCCTGTCTGGGTTGGGCAGACCAACAGTTGCTCGCCAAGCTCAAAGCCCGCTCTTCCGGCAAGACCTTTTTCAATCAGGTGGCGCTGATGGAAACAGACCAGGGCCACATGGTGCGCTGCAACGAGTTCCGCGTGGCGGCCACGGAAGGCATCTGGGTTCGGGCTCAGTGGTTCGGAGACCAGGCGTCGTTCTACATGGCCAAGCGGGGCTACCATGGCGACGTGTGGCACCCTCGATTTGGCAAGCCGGAGACGATTCAGCTTCCCGAATACTGGAAAAGTGACCAGCTCGCCGTGCAGTCCGGCGGCCACGGCGGCAGCGCCGGCTATATCTGTTCGGAGTTCATCAACGCCCTCGTCGAAGAGCGTGAGCCTGAAATCGATGTCTACGAATCGTTGGCCATGACCGTACCCGGGATCGTCGCCCACCTCTCGGCCCTCAAGGGAGGTGAGCAGTTGAAGGTGCCTGCGCTTGAAGGGCCGGCTTGAGGCGAACGGGATCCGGGGGATGCGTTGGCTACGGGTCAACCCCCTGTCTTCAACCGCTCCCAGGCGACAACGTTTTACATAGACGAGGGTGTAGTCATCGCGGCGTGATGTAGGGGGCCTTTTGCAGCCGCTTCTGCTCCAGTTCGGCTGTTTCGAGCTGGTTGAACCTTGAGAGGGCGTGCTTGGCCGATTCCGTCCGGCCAGTGGCTTTGTAGAGGCGTGCGAACAAGTAATAAACCCGCTTGTTATCCGGAGCCAACCGCTCTGCTGTCTTCAGTTGGGCCAGAGCATTGTCGAAGAGCTGCAGGTCCAAGTAGACTTGTGCGAGTTTCAGACGGACTTCGACATCATCCGGCTTCTTCTCGGTAAAGCGTTCGAGGAAGAGAATGGCCTCCTGCCCCTTCCCCTTATCGGCAAGAAGATGCCCCATGCTCAGGTTAGCCAGAGCATGCTCGGGATCCAGTTTCAGCGCCCTTTGCAGGGACTGTTTCGCAGAAGTGGAATCCCCGAGCAACTGCTGAGCGTAGCCGGTCCAGAAGTGGGCGCGGGCGGAGTCCGTGCTCAACTCGGCGGCGAGCTGGAACTGCTCTAAGGCGTCCTGGAACCTCGAGCGGTTCCAATAGGCTTCACCGAGCAACAGGCGAAACAGGGTGTTGTTCGGTTCGGCATTTGCCTTTTCGGAGAACGTGTCAATCGCCTTGTCGAAACGGCGGTTTGCTGCAAGCGCCTTGGCAAGATTCTCCCAGGCTTCTGGAACGGGATTCAGTTCAACCGCCTTGGAAAGCACGGTCTCCGCCTGCGCGTTATTCGTCTTCAGGTAGGCTTCGCCGAGCAGCTTGGCCAATCCGTAAGAAGGCGGGAGCAGCTCATAAGCCTTTTCCAGCTCTAACAGGGCTTCGTGGTCACGTTGAGCCTGAGAGTACACGGCCGCTTGCTTGAGGTGGGCCATGCCCTTTTGGTGACGCTCGCTGAGTGGAGGGTTCTGCGCCTGCGCAACCGCGCTCAAGACGGCTAGAACACAAAGAAGCAACCAATTCATTAGGGTCTTGGCTCGGAACCCGGAATCCGGCCCGCGCCCTCCTTCACCGTCAAGAACCGATCTACGTTCACATCTTCAAGTCGATCCACGATGCCCGACGGCCACACGACCTCCACCAGATCGGCCTTGGCTTGACGGCCCAGGCCAAAAAAGATCCTGCGATCAGAACTGGATAAGTAACTGGTTCCGCCGATCGCTTGAGCGTACTGGGCGCGGCCTCCCGCTGCGACCGTGATGCGCGCCCCGATACCGTCCCGGTTGCTCGTCACCCCTTGCAGCGAAAGCGCCAGCCAATGGTGACCGTCGGCCCGATCGTTCCGAACCAGCTCACCGGGTTGACCATTGTTGGAAACAAGCAGGTCGAGGTCACCGTCGTTGTCATAGTCCCCCAGCGCTAGGCCCCGCCCCACGCTCGGTTTGGCAAAGAAGGCGCCCTGTGTCTCGCTCACGTTACGGAACTTTCCCTGAACATTACGGAACAGCATCTTCTTCTCAGCGTATTGCACCGCCGGCCGGTAGTAGCTGACGTTGTCAAGAACATGGCCGTTGACAATCAGCAGATCCTGCCAACCATCCAGATCGAAATCGAAAAAACGCGTGCCGAAACCGCTGTTGAGGACGGCCTTGCGGCCTATTCCCGAAATCAGCGTAGCGTCGACAAAGTCCATCTCGCCTCGATTCTGATACAGGCGGTCCAGCTCGAAGTCGAGATGGGTGACAAAGATGTCAAGCAGGCCGTCACCATTGAAGTCACCCGCGTCAACGCCCATCCCCGCTTCGGCGACTCCATCCTGGCTGTAGCCGGTGCCCGAAAGCAGTGTTACGTCTTCGAACGTTCCGTCTTGTTTGTTGAGGTAGAGCAGGTTGCGTATCGAGTCGTTGGCGATGAAAAAGTCTACCCACCCGTCGTTGTTGAAATCGGCTGCAACGATGCCAAGGGCCTTTGCTTTCTGACCCGTAATTCCAGCCGGTTCGCTCACATCAGCGAATGTGCCGTCGCCATTGTTGCGGTAGAGCGTTGGGTGGACTCCATCATAGTTTTGCGGGTGGCAATACATCCGAGCCCCTGCCTGCCGCTCTCCGCAGTAGGCATTGACGGCGTACTCGTAATCGAGATAGTTGGTGACGATCAGGTCAAGGTGGCCGTCGTTGTCATAGTCGAACCAGGCGGCAGCGGTGCCCCAGTTTCCCTCATTCTCCACACCGGCCCGTTTGGTGACGTCAGCGAAGGTCCCATCGCGATGGTTGTGATACAGCGTGGACGAGCCGTAACCGCTGATGTACAAGTCCGGGTAGCCGTCATTGTCGAAGTCTCCCGTGAAGGCTCCCATACCGAAGCCCCGGTTGGATGCTACGCCGGCCTGCCCGGTCACTTCCGTAAACGTCCCGTCGCCATTGGACCGATAGAGCGCATTTTCCGGCAGCTTCTCGGGCCGGTATGCGGGCGTCCGGCCGCCGTTCACAAAAAAAAAGTCCAGACGGCCGTCTTGGTCGTAGTCCAAAAACGCACAACCGGAACCCATCGTCTCAACCAGGTATTTTTCTTCCGATTTTGCGTTGTCGTGGACGAACCGAACGCCCGCTTCGTCGGTGACATCGATAAACGTTGCTCCGGCCACACAGGCCGGCGCGGCCAACAGAAAGACGGCCCGGCAAAGCCAAAGGCCCGCAGACGATCCCTTGGCGACCTCCTTCGGCCCCGTCTTCCCCACCTGGGGCAGTCTACTCTGACCTCCCCAAGCGAATCAACTCAGGACAGGCTCGTATGAGGCCGGACCCGCCGGCACGGCGACAGCCGACCGCACCTGCCGAAGTCCACGAAGGATTAGCCTGCCTGCCTTCCCGCAGCCACGAACCTGGATCTCTCTTCTTCCTTGAGGGGACATTTCTATCGAGGCTGTCGGCGCAATGTGAGAAGTTCCCCTGGTGAGCCAAGGAGAACGTTGCTCTTCGGCTCGAGGTACTGAAGCCCTTCAGTCTTGTTCTAGCCGCCCCGGCCGGCATAGCATGACGACAGGAGGGTGGGAATCATACAGATCGACTTGCCGTCGGCGCGAACCTGGGAGCGCGGGCATCCTTGCCCTCGCGAAGAAAAAGCGGAGGAGGTGAGATCACGCCCATGCGTCTCCGACGAAGGTTGCACCGGCAACCCCGGCGAGACCGTCAAGGCCCTCCGCGGCCGACCCGGCCGGGCCGGCCGCGGTCTGCCCGGCGCCCCCATGCTGCCCAAGGCTGCCGCGCCCGTGGCGCGTTCGTCCTGTCGAAAACAGCCGCACAGGATGCCCGGGCGCTGCGGACGGACGAGCTTCGTCCCAGGCGCAGGGAGGGCGCGTCTTTCTCGCAAATCCTGTGTCGGAATGTCCGTTCGGTTCGCCGTGGGTGCGCAAGGGTCGCGCCACCAAAAACCGCCGCCCGCACCGCCGCGCCCGCCGCCCAGTCACTGCTTGCCTGCCCGGAATTGCCCGGAATTGCCCGGAATTGTTCGGCAAAATATTGCCCCTGAGCAAGTGTCCGCGCACCGACCGCCGTTCTCGATCGACCTCACGACGAGCGCCGTTCGCCGCAGCTCCCGTCGCCCTCCGGGCAGCTTCCGCTGCGGCGAACGCAAAATGAACCCATGCTGAGAAAGGGGAACGTTCTAGATTGCATTGACACGTTTCTATCGAGGCTTGACACCCACAGGCCGGTTTGACATACTCGCCGTGCGCGGTGGTTCCGCTCAGGCAACGGGGTTGATTTACAGACCCGACTTGGGTCACTAAGGTCTGAGGTATCTGCACCATGTCTCAAATCTGCCGGCCGGTTACCGATGGGGACGAAGTGTCCCGTCGGAGAGTCCTCAAGAAGATCACCGCTTCCTCGAGTCTCCTCCTGGCTAATCCTTCCGCCTTGCTCCCTGGCCCCAGGGCCGGCAAGAAAGTCCGCATGGGAGTTGTCGGCGGCGGGTTCGGAGCCAGCTTTCACTGGCACGAGCACCCGGATTCCGAAGTGGTTGCCGTAGCGGAACTACGCCAGGACCGACGGACGAAGCTGCAGCGGCAAAACCCCAAGGCCGAAGCCTACGTTGACTTCAAAGACCTCGTCAAAGACAAAAGGGTCGATGCCGTAGCTGTTTTCACCGGCGTCCCCAAACATGCCTGGATGGCCGAGTACGCCATGAAGCACGGGAAGCACGTGGTTTGCGCCGTTCCGGCCGCGATTACCCTCGAAGAATGCCGACGTCTGATCGACACCGTGAAATCCACCGGCATGACCTACATGAATGCCGAGACCAGTTACTACTACCCGGGTGTGATGACTTGTCGGCGGTGGAAGCGTGAAGGGAAGTTCGGAGAGATCTTCTACTCGGAAGGGGAATACAACCACGACATCGAGGACCTCCGCAACGAATCCAAGTGGTTCTACTTCAAAGGCAAACCCACTTGGCGCTTGGGCCTGCCCCCGATGTTCTACATCACTCATTCGTCCGCCGGGGTCATCTCCGTGACGGGTGAACGGCTGACCGAGGTGGCCTGCTTGGGGTGGGGTCACGATCATGACGCTCTGCGCGAAAACCGCTATCAGAACAATTCCTTCTCCAACTCGGTAGCGCTGTTCAAGACCTCGGGCGGACACTCGTCGCGCATTACCGAGTTCCGCCACTGCGCTCCCGCCGGGATGGTGAGAAACGCGTTCTACGGGACCCGGATGAGCTTCTTTGACAAGATGGGCAACGGCAAGGCGACGGTCAGCACTCCGCCCCACGAAATGATGGACTGGGACCCCGAGGACCATCAGGCCCTGCTCCCGCCGGAACTGAGAAAGTCCAGCGGCCACCGCGGGTCCCATACCCACCTTACCCATGAATTCGTGAGTAGTGTGGCCCAACAACGCTGGCCGGCGATCAATGTGTATGAGGCGGTGGCTTTCTGCGCCCCGGGAATCGTCGCCCACGAGTCCGCACGCGAAGCAGGTGGGTGGAAGAAGATTCCAGACTTCGGGAGCGCGCCGGGCTAGGAGCCCCCATGACAGCGCAAACACCCACTCGCAGGCGATTTCTGAAGGCGGCTGCCGCCACGGCGGCGCTCACCGGTTACAGCGCCGGCTCGGCTGCACCCGCCGCGGCCGCCAACAACAAAACGAGACTGCGCATCGCCGTCATCGGCGTCGGCGGGCGCGGGATGGGCGTGCTGAAGGCATCGCTCGCCATCGGCGGCATTGATGTTGCTGCCGTGTGCGACATCCGGCGCGAGGCCGTCAACCGCGGTGCAGACTTCATTCAGACGAAACTCGACTACAAGCCCGCCCTTTTCGCCGACGGACCTGACGATTACAAACGGATGTTGCAACGAGACGACATCGATGCGGTTTTCGTCACGACACCCACGGTATTCCACGGCCCCATGGGCGTGGCGAGCCTGCGGGCAAAAAAGTGGGTCTTTAGCGAAGTGCCCGCCTGCAACACGATCGAGGAGGGCTGGGATCTGATCAACGCCGCCGAAGAATCCGGCAAGGGTTACTTCATGGCCGAGAACTATTGTTTCATGCGCCACAACCTGCTGGTGTTGAACATGGTCGAAAAGGGAGTGTTCAAGACCCTCACCTTCGCCGAATGCGGTTACATCCACGAGGCGCGCGACCTGCAGTTCAATCCCGACGGCACCCTGAACTGGCGCGGCCGGTTGAATAGCTCCACGGAGTTGATTGGCAATTCCTACCCCACCCATTCCCTCGGCCCCGTCTCGATGTGGCTGGGTATCACGCGGGGTGATCGGATGCTGCGCGCGACCACCATGATGAGCCGCTCGGCCACTTTCCGCGAGACCGCCCTGAAACGCTTCGGCCCCGACAGTCCCGCCGGCAAGGTTACTACCTGGAATGGCGACACCACGAACAGTTTGATTCAGACCGAAAACGGGGTCGTCATCTCGCTGCGCTTTGACGTCCAATCACCGCGGCCGCATCACATGGACTTCTACACCCTGCAAGGAACCGGCGCCTCCTATGATGATGAGGCCGGCATCTACATCGACGGCAAATCCAAGGGGTGGGACCCCATCTCGCAGTACTACGCAGACTATGAGCACCCCTACTGGCTCCGCCACGCCGAGAAGGCCCGGACGTACGGGCATGGCGGCGGAGATTATTTCACGCTGCAGCACTTCTACGGTTGCATCCGGGAGGGTAAACCTTTCGGCATTGATGTTTATGACGCTGTTACCTGGAGTTCCTTGATTCCCCTGTCGGCGAAGTCGATTCGCGAGAAGGGCATGCCGCAGGAAATCCCCGACTACACCCGGGGGAAGTGGAAGGACCGCAAGAGATTTGACTGGTCAAACGTATGATGGCAATGCATTTCTAGCACACTCAGAAGGAGAGAGCTGATGAAAAGCAGTAGATGGTTTTACCATTTGACAGTCACCGCGTTCGCGGTGTTTCTGATCGCGTTGCCCGCTTTCGGGCAGCAAGCGGCTGAGCTGGTGGGCACCGTCATGGATCCTTCGGGAGCCGTTGTGCCCGGAGCCACGGTAAAGGCTACGAACGAGGCCACGGGGGCGGTCCGCGAAGTGCAGTCCAACGTCGAGGGCACCTACCGCGTGGCGCCATTGCCGGCCGGCTCGTACACGATCGAGGTTTCCTCCGAGGCCTTCAGCACACAGGTGCAGAGCGGCCTGGTGTTGCAGGTGAATCAGGTGGCTCGCACCGACTTCACCCTGCAGATTGGTCAGGTCGGTACAGTGATCGAAGTGGAAGCGATCGCGCCGGTGGTGGCCTCGGAGAACGCTACGGTCGGCCAGGTAATCGACAACAAGAAGATTATCGAGCTGCCAATGAACGGCCGCGAGTTTCTCGACCTGGCACGTTTGACGCCCGGCGTAGCGCAGCGGCGAGGCGTAGCCTGCGGGGAGACCTGCGGCGTCTTCGTCAACGGCGGAGGCAGTCAAAGCGGCACTCTGATCCAAATCGACGGCGTCGACAACTTCGAGGCGGCCTTCGGCCGGCCTAATATCGTCCCTAGCATGGACATGATCCAGGAGTTCAAGATCCAGACATCTAATTACGACGCCTCTCAAGGCCGCGCCGGAATCGGCCAGATCAACACCATCAGTAAAAGTGGCACCAACCAGTTTCATGGTTCTGTCTACGAGTTCAATCGTGTCGCCAAGCTGGCTGCGCTGAATACCTTTGACCGATCTACGGAGCAGCGCGTCGCGGCGGGACTTTCACCGCGACCGCCGTTCATTCGAAATCAGTTCGGCACTTCCATCGGTGGCCCCGTGAAGAGGAACAAGTCATTCTTCTTCTTCAACTTCGAGGGCAAGCGGATCCGTGAGCAGGCTCGTGGGGTTCTGACTGTGCCGGATGAGGCGCTGCGGGCGGGTGATTTTAGCCAGCGGACGCAGATCATTTACGATCCCACCACTCTGAACACGGCTACGAACTCGCGCTCACCGTTTCTGAACAACATGATCCCGGCCAGTCGCGTCGACGCCGTGGCCAACAACTATCTGGGTTTCACGCCGCTTCCCAACGGCCCGGGCGAGCGCAACAACTACACGGCCACTCCCGGGGCCACCACGGATGTCAACCAGTACACGTTCAAGGGAGATCATCACTGGAATGACAATTCCATCAGCTCCGGGCGGTACACGTGGAACGAGAGGAATGGGATTGTCCCGGGTTTCTTGGGGAGTGTCTTGTTCCCCGGGTTCCACGAAGTTCAAAACTTCCCGGCCCAGAATGCCAATATCAACCACACCCAGATCATCAATCCCACCATGGTCTACGAACTGCTTCTGGGTTATAACCGCTTCTTCCAGAATCGTTATCACGGACACCAGGGAGAAGATATCGGGGCGCAACTGGGCCTGGCCGAGCAATCCGCCCTGCCCGAGGGCCAGCGCACCGGCGGTTTCCCTTCGCTGTCGGTATCGGGCTTTTCGATGCCTCACGAACATGCTTTCGCTCCGCTGTTCCAATCGGACGACAGCTACCAGATCTTCAACAAGATCAGCAAAGAGCTGACGAACCACTCGATCAAGGCGGGCGTCGAGTTCACGTACAAGACGTCGCCGCTCCATTTTCATGCGAACGACCGCGGCCAATACGCGTTTAGACCACGCTACTCGACGGAGCTGGTAAGTGGACCTGGAGGGCCCGATAACGCTTTCGCGGAGTTCTTGCTGGGGGACCTGACTTCCAGTAACCGCGCTTTTGGTTTCCCGGACAACATCACGAAATCGAACTGGTGGAGCGTATACCTGCACGACGACTGGCGGGTCCGTCCGGATTTCACTCTGAATCTCGGGGTGCGCTGGGAGCGTTACTCCGGCATCTACGAGCGGTTTGACCGCTTCAACACTTTCTGTTTCGACACCGAGCAGTTTTGCCCGGTGGTTGCCACTCCCGGAGTCCCACGGGCCGGGTTTGATCCGGACAACAACAACTTCATGCCCCGTATCGGTTTCGCCTGGCGTGTGTTCGGCGACAACAAGACAGTCGTCCGAGGTGGTTATGGCATCTTTTACGACTACCGCATCGCCAACTCGTTCTTTAACATGAACCAATCTCCTCCGTGGCAGTTCCAGGATCCGCGGAGCAGCGATCCGGACGTCCCCAGCTTGACGTTTCAGAACCCTTTTCCCGGGCCGATCCCAGCTACGCCGACGGCGGCGGACGCAACCACGGGAACCGCCGTGGCTGATAACCTCAAGATGGGCTATGTCCATCAATGGTCGCTTGGTCTCCAGCGGGAGATATTCGCCGGAACGGTACTCGATGTCGCGTACGTCGCTAATCGCGGCATCTCCACGGTCCACGGCTGGAACCCCAACTTCGTCGGAGCCGGAGTCGGCCCGACGGTGTCTCGACGCCGGTTCCCGCACCTGCAAGGGATCAGTTATGTGAGCAATGTGGGGCAGTCCTGGTATGACTCCCTGCAGATGAGGATGGAGCGGCGCTTCACCGGCGGTTTCAATTTTGTCGGCGCTTATACTTGGGGCAAGTCGAATGCCATTGGCTGTGTCGTCGGGTCACAGAACGAATGCCAAGGGTTCCGCAACCCAACCAACTTCAGGCTGGACAAGGGCTCGGGACCTGCCGATATCCGCCACCGGCTGGTCGTCAGTAGTGTATTCGAACTGCCGTTCGGCCGCGGCAAGCGCTTCGGGGGCAACGCCTCCAAGGGGCTCGATCTGCTCGTCGGAGGCTGGCAATTCTCGGCCATCGCCACTTTCCAAAGCGGGAATCGGCTGACACCCTCTCTAAGCTTTAACAACAGCAACGCGGGCGGCAACCGGCCGGACCAGATCGGGGACCCCATGGCGAACGCCGCCAGAACCCTGAACAACTGGTTCGACCACACGGTTTTCGTCAATCCGCCAGCGCTGCGGCAAGTCTTGGATTCCGGACAGGATGTGTGGCGGTCCATCGGCAATGCCGGACGCGGCAGTATCGTCAGCCCGGGCCTGAACCTATGGGACATCGGGATCATGAAACGCTTCCCCTTGCCTTGGGAGAGCCATACGATACAGTGGCGAACCGAGATGTTCAATGCTTGGAATCACCCGAACTTCGGCAATCCGAATACATCGCTGCCGTTTATCGCGGGTCGTACCGGCACGATACGAAGCACCTCCGTGCCGAACCGTACGATTCAGTTCGGGCTACGGTACGACTTCTAAAACCTGAGCACGGTTGAAAGGAATGGCTCGGGACCTCTGCGGGTCCCGAGCCATTCTTGTCAGCGGCATCGAAACCGAACCGTGACCGTAAGGAATGAGCCCGGGGCGAGCCCGGCCGACCCGAGCAAGACTATAATCTCAGCATGCAGTTGAGGGCGCCGTTGTTCTCGGCGATGATGGGCACAGTCTTGACACTGTTGGGGAGTTCGATTCCCGCGCCGTTTTTTTTCGACGCCACGGAGACAGCGGGGCTCGTCTTTCACCACCGGAACTCCAAGACGCCACGCAAGTATCTCCCCGAAACCATGGCGGCGGGTGTCGCCGTTCTCGATGTCAACAACGATGGCTGGATGGACGTGTTCTTTGTGAACGGCGCAAGGCTCACGGTTCCTCATGCGGATGGGAAGGAGCCCGATAAATCGGCTCCCGAGTTCTGGAACCGCCTTTTTCGTAACAACGGCGATAAAACATTCAGTGACGTGACGGTCGAATACGGCGTCCAGGGCCGCGGCTACGGCATGGGCGTGGCGGCGGGTGACTACGACAACGACGGTGACGCGGACCTCTTCGTCACGAATTTCGGAACCGGGGACCACCGCTCGTCCGTCCTGTATCGCAACGAGTCCGGTAAGAGATACGTCGATGTCACCGAGCAGTCGGCCATCGCGACGACAGGCTGGACCACGAGCGCCGGTTTCCTGGACTACGATCACGACGGAGATTTGGACCTGTTCGTTTGCCGCTTCGTGAAGTGGAGCTTTGCCGCCGACCACGACTGCCGGCTGGACACCCCTGCCGGCAGGTCGGCAGGCCGGTCATATTGCCATCCCGATACGTTCGAGCCGACTTCCAATTATCTTTTCCGCAATAACGGCGGTGGGACGTTTACCGATGTGAGTGGTCCCGCCGGAATCCGGACAGCCGAAGGCAAGGGACTCGGCGTGGTGTTCGGCGACATCGACGATGACGGCCGCGTCGACATTTCCGTTGCCAACGACTCGGTGCCGCAGTTCCTGTTCCGTAATCAAGGAGACGGAACCTTTTCCGAGATCGCCCTGATGGCGGGAGTCGCCCTCGATGAGGACGGTCAGGACTTCGGCGGCATGGGCACCGACTTGGGTGATCTCAATGGCGATGGGCTGCCGGAGATCCTCACGACCACGATTTCTCTCGAGCGCTATGCCTATTACGTCAACCTTGGCGATGCCATGTTCGACTACGAAACCGTTCGAAGCACCCTGGGGGCCATTACTCACCCCTATACCGGATGGGGCATGAAGTTTTTTGACTTTGACAACGACGGCCTGAGAGACGTATTTCTGGCGAACGGCCACGTTATGGACAATATCGAGAGCGCGGAATCTTCGCTGCGGTATCTGCAGCCGCCTCTGTTGCTCAAGTACGGCAATGGGCGATTCACCGACGTGTCGAAGCAGGCCGGGTCGACCTTCCGGCGCCCGTGGGCGAGCCGCGGCGCCGCCGTCGGCGATCTCGATAATGACGGCTACCTGGACATTGTCGTCGCCAATTGCGGCGGGCCGGCCTACCTGGCCAAGAATCAAAGTCACCGCCGCGCGAACCACAACTGGCTCGGACTCAAGCTGCAAGGGTGTGCCAGTAATCGTGACGGCATCGGCGCGAGGATCGTGCTCGCCACACCGGACGGCAACAAGCAGTACGCAACCGCTTCGAGAACAGCCAGTTACCTGTCGTCGCAGGACCCGAGGGTTTTCTTCGGACTTGGCGAGCACACCGAGGTCCCGTCTCTTGTTGTCCGCTGGCCGAGTGGGACGGAGCAGACCGTTCCTGTCGATCAGGTCAACCGAATCATGCTTGTGGAGGAGCCTGGAGAGTCATGTGGAAAAACGTAGGATGCAGGAATCAGCTACTATCGCTCCTGGGGATCACGGTGGAGCGGGAACCCCGGCTCCCCACAACGCGGTTCGGCGTCTTGGTTGCGTTGCTCTGCGTGTCTATGGTCAACAGTCCTGCCTCCGATCCGGATTGGCATAAGATGCTCTCTCAACCCATCTATCACGGCGAACTGCGATTCGGCGTCGAGGAGATCCCGGCGAGGGACGGCGTCATCTTGCGGGCAATCATCTACCGGCCGGACGTGCCGGGACGGTTTCCCGTCTTCCTCATCAACACCCCCTACGACAAGATGAGGGAACCGTACCTGGAATGGGGACAGTACTTTGCCGAGCGGGGCTACGCTTCCGTCATCGCCGATGTGCGGGGCCGCTATGACTCCGACGGCGACAACTACCTCTATGGCCCGCACGACGGCCCCGATCTCTACGACATTCAGTCATGGGCGGCCGAGCAACCCTGGTCAACCGGCAAGATCGGAACCACCGGCGGTTCGTATCTCGGTTTTGTCCAACTGGAAGCAGCCCTGGAGGGTAATCCGAACTACACCTGCATGGTGCCCATGGTGAGTCCGGACGATCATTACGACAATGTATACCCCTCCGGGGCCTTTCAGCTTTCTAACAGCGTCAACCTGGCGTGGATCCTCGGGAAGCATACCAACCAGAATCCCGACGCCGTGCTGGATTGGGACAAGGTCTACCGGCACCTGCCCCTCAAGAACCTTGACAGAGAAGCCTTGGGGCTTCGCGCGGAGTTCTGGTCCGATTGGCTGGACCATCCGACGCGTGATGACTACTGGCCCGGGCCCGGCCACCGCATTGCGCCGGGCAAGAACGGGCCCGGCAAATACCATCGGATCAAGGTGCCCTCCTACAACATCTCCGGTTGGTATGACCAGGTGAGCCAGGCCACGATCAACAACTATCTTGGAATGGTCCGTCACGGCCCCGAACATTTGCGAGACAAGCATAAGTTGCTGATGGGCCCTTGGACGCACGCTGTCAGCTTCGGGGTGACGCGCGAACAGGGCGATCTCACTTTCCCGCCCGAGGCCGCTCCCGATATGAGAAAGATGGTCTTGCGCTGGATGGACGACTGGCTCAAAGGGACGCAGAACGGTTTCATGGATGATCCTCCCGTCCAGATCTATGTGATGGGAGCGGATGAGTGGCGCTTGGAGAACGAGTGGCCCTTGGCCCGCACGGAATACACCGAGTACTATCTGCGCAGTCAGGGCCGGGCCAATAGCCTTCTGGGGGACGGCTCCCTGTCAACCGAGCAGCCCGGAGCCGAACCACCCGATCGTTTCACCTATGACCCCGACAATCCTGTTCCCACTCTGGGCGGCAACGTTTCGATGAAGCCGGCATCCTCCGGGCCCTATGATCAGACGGCAATCGAGCGGCGGGACGACGTCCTCGTCTATACAACGCCGCCTCTTTCCGAAAAAGTGGAGGTAACCGGGCCGGTCTTCATCGAGCTGTACGCATCGACGGACGCTACGGATACGGACTTCACCGGCAAGCTGGTGGATGTTTGGCCGAATGGCTATGCGCAGATCTTATTGGAAGGTGTCATCCGCGCTCGTTACCGGGAATCGTTCGAGCGGCAGAAGCTCGTCACGCCGGGAAAGATCGAGAAGTATCTGGTCGATCTTTGGTCGACGAGCAATCTATTCCGTCGGGGACACCGAATTCGGGTCGAGATCTCGAGCAGCAATTTCCCCAAGTACGACCGCAACCCGAACACCGGCCGCCCGATCGGAGAGGATGCCGAACGGCAGGTGGCGCATCAAACCATCTATCACGATGCGGAGCATCTGTCTCACATCCTCTTGCCGGTCACCCCTGCGAGATAACCGAGGCCACGAGCGAGCTTCGGTCAGGCCGGCTGGCGGCGCTCACCGAGGTTGGGTCTCTACCAACAGCCGTATCCCCCTCGGGACACGCTTGGGCAGACTTTGGTGGATCTTCAGTTCCTTGGCGGCGAACTCGCGGCTTCCCGTGCGCCTGTACAAAGTAGCAAGCACATAGTGCGCTCGATCATGTTGCGGGTCCAAACGAACAGCCTCATTCAACTCCGTGATCGCCTGGTCATATTTTTCTTCCCATTGGAACGCTTTGCCGAGGGTGAAATGCCTGTCACTCACGCCCGGTTCGAGCTCGACGGCTTTCTGCAGTGATTCGATCGCCGGCAACATCGACGTGCGGTTGTCCGTCGCCAGCCTCAAGTGCCCCATCCCCTTCAGGTAATATCCCGTCGCGCTGGCCGGTCGGATGCCGATGAACTGCTCGCCAAGCGCGATCAATGCGTTGCCGTCCCGGTCTTGCTCATAGCACTCGCCGAGCGCCTTGTACGCCGGCTCGAATTCCTTGTCGACCGCAAGAATCTGCTTGAGCACTTCGATGCCCGCCGGTCTCCTCTCCTCCAAAATGTAAGCCAGCGCCAGCAAGAACTCGACACGCACCGAAGAAGGAAACTTTTCGCGGCCCGCTTCGAACATAGCAAGCGCTGCAGCGAAAGCACGATAGTGAATCAGAAACTGACCGATATCTACAAGGAACTGTTCGTTGCCCGGCTCCAGCTCCAGCGCTCTTTGCAGATGCTGCAGTGCTGATTCCGGCTGGTTGAGCTTGAACTCGATTTGTCCGAACAGGTTGTTCCAAGCACCGCTGTTTTCCAAAGCCGGCCGAACAGCCGATAGAACGTTCTTCGCTTCGGCGTACTGGTCTTGGCCGAACATCCTGTTTGCGTCTTCGGCGGCGCGGGCTGCCGCCGCCTGCCAGGCGGCTTCAATTTCTGGATCCTGCTGTGCTATTTCCCGGGCTTGGCTCAAAGCCTGAAAGGCTTCGGCGTTCTTTCGCAAGCTCAGAAGAGTCGATCCCACGTTGAACCAGACCAACTCGTTGCCGGCATTGAGCCGGGCGGCTTGCTGGAAAGCTGGTAGCGCTTTGTCCGGGTTCCCGGTCTCGATCAAATTAGCGCCGAGGTTGTTCCACGCCTGCCAGTCATGGGGACGCAGCTTCGCGACTTGCTCAAAGGACGGGGTAGCGCGGTCCGGGCGGCCCAGGCGCGTCTCGCAAATCGCAATGGCCAGATGGGCCTGCGCGATTTCATGGTTCCCGGCAACAGCCGCTGCCAATTCTCGCAGTGCGGACTCGCAGGCGCCTGCGCGGAAATGATCCAGACCACGTTGCAGGGCCGCTTCCCAGCCGGCCCCGAACAGCGCCGGCGTCGTGAACAACAAGAGAAGCACCGTCCTCATCCGTGTCAACTCCATGAGAAGACGTCAGCCTGCATTTTTACCACCTGACGCCCTTCTCGCGCTCGGCTGCGGAGGACATTGCCCCTTGTGCGAACAGCCCGTGACACTCGGAACATCGCTCCATGGTCGTCGGCAAATCTACTTTTCCGTCGAAAGCTCCACCAGCAATGAGACTGCAGTGTCCTCGAGCTCTTTTGCCGAACCCTTGCCGAAAAGAGAGATGCCGGTTTCATAACCGCCTTCGTCCAACGCTTCGTCGGTCGGAAGGTAGCATAGGAAGTAGCCGCCCATGGAATAACCACAAAACATCGTCGCGGGCAAGGGTGATCGCCTCTTGACCTGGATCCCGATTTCACAGAAGGGCTCCAGGGGTGTCAGAACAACAGCCGCTTCACCCATAGTGATGACCTGAACCGGGATCTCGACCGCTCCCGGCTGCGAGAGTCGTTGCGCGCGTTGAAGCTGTAGCCCCGCGCGCTTGACTTGGTAGTGGAAGCGCTTGATTTCGTCCTTGTCACCGTCCTGATGGGCAAGCCGAAGCTTTTGATCGAGATGCTGATACTCACTTTCCAGCTTCTCGACCGGTTCAACCGGATGCGGTATCAGTCGGGCGACCTTGCTCCCGCTACGGATCGAAATGATCGTTTCCGGCTCGTCCCGCCACCTGAAAATTCCCAGCGGAGCTCCCGATTCGAGAACATTTTGGAACGCGAGGCTGCCTCCGTCGGTGCGAATGCCTTCGGCGACCCGGCAGACTTCATATCCGAGACGCGCCCCGGCGCGGCGATAGACCGCCAGATCACCGGTGAAACCTTCCACGGGTCCGATGTCGCCCGTCGCTCCCTGGAGAAACAGGCTCAGGCCCCCCAGGTTGCGCTCGACAACCCGTTTCATCGCGCCGGGATAATCCGGCGTGATCTTGTCGTTCTCATGGCCCATGATGGTCGGATGCATCGCGAAGTTCACCACGGTCGCGATCGGCGTCCCGTCCGTATCGTCGATCCGAAAAACGACCACCTCCCGATCGACCGGGGCTGTGGGGTTGTTGCCGGTGATGATACGGCCGTTGTCCAAGTGTTGACGGCGGTTGATTCCGATGTCGGAGCGGCCCTTGCCCCACCCCAACCTCGCGGGGCGCGCGTTCCTCTTGGCCTCGCCGGCCGCTCGCGCTGCCCGCGCCGCAAACGAGCTCTGGTATTCGAGAAACACATCGCGGCCCTGTTCCATCCAGGGCGTGTCATGCAACGGGACGGCTGAATGGGTGTGCGTCCACGTAACAAAAACTCTGTCGAGCGGGACTACGGCTTCCCTCGCCGCGGCCTGGCGTACTTCGAGAGCAAGCTCCTCGGTCAGCGTCGCCACGTCCAGGTTGAGGAGAACAATCTCGGAGGCGCCGTCCGAGAGATAGAGCGCCGTCGAGTACAGCTCCATGTCGACTCCCGCGGCGAGCTGGTGCGTTGCGGCTCCCCAGTTCAAATGGGGCGACCCGACCGGGGGAGTGATATCCGAACGTCCCGCACCGGCAGTGATGGTTCTGGCGCCGCTCATCGATTAGCGTCTCTCAGTTTCCTGGTCGCTTCCACGTCCACGCAACGTTGCTCGGTATCCACGATCACCCGGTAAACCTCGCGGGCGCGCGCGACGGTCACCTTGCCGTCGAGAACATCGGCAAGCACGGCTTCCGGATCCCGCTCGTGAGGCGGTCCGTACCCGCCGCCGCCGGGTGTGCGATAGCTGATCACCGAGTCCGGCGCAAGATGCAGAGTAATTTTCGACGGCAGCTCCCTGGCTTCGTCGTCCGGGTCGAGGACGTACCGGGAACTGGCCCCGTTCCCTCCTCCGAATAATCCCCAAGGCGCATACTTGCGGTTGTCTGAAAACACCGTGAGCGTGGCCTCATGGTCAGGAAACTTCCAATCGCGCCGGATGCCAAGGCCTCCTCGATAGCGGCCCGCACCTTCTGAATCAGGTATGAGCTCATAGCGCGTTATCAGGAAGGGCAAGTTGTTTTCGGTCTCTTCGACGGCCGAGTTCTCTGTGTTCTGGATGTGGCTTTGCACGGCGTCCAAGCCATCTTTGGTAGGCCGTGCGCCGTATCCGCCGGCCATCGTTTCGATGAAAGTGTAGTACTCCCCACTGCGCGGGTCTTCCCCTCCGCACGCCATGTGGCAGTTGATGCTTTTCGTGCTGGCCATCACCCGGTCCGGCATCGCCTCCGAAAAGGCGCGGAAGGTGAGATCGCACAGGCGCATGGCGACCTCCCAGCCGCCTACCACGCCGACGGGGGCTTTTGCATTGACGACAGTCCCCTCCGGTGCGCTGACGTCGATCAAGCGGTAAAAGCCCTCGTTCGTCGGTATGTTGGGGTCGATCAGACACTTGATGACGTACGCCAGCGGGGAGTAGGTTTGCGTCAGCGTGGCGTTCATCGGCGAGCTTCTTTGCGGCGCCGAACCTGTCAGATCGTAGGAGACGCGCCCACCCTGGATTCTGGCGGTCACCGCCAACTTGATGGGCTCGTCGGTGATGCCGTCGTCGTCGAGATAACATTCCGAGTGGTACACGCCCTCGGGCAGGTTTGCAATTTCCTGGCGCGACCACCGCTCGGTATAATCGATCAGCTCGTCCACGAACGTTTCGATCGTTTCCTCTCCGAACTTGCGAATGATTTCACCCATTCGCCGTTGACCCAATAGAGAGGAAGCGATCTGCGCCCGAAAGTCTCCCGCTGACTGCCGCGGGGAGCGGATGTTGGCCAGGATCACTTGAAAGAGATCCTCGACGATCTTCCCGCGCGAAACGAGTTTCGCCGGAGGCAGGATGATGCCTTCCTGATAAAGTTCCGTCGATATGCAGTAGCCGCCGGGGGCATAGCCTCCGATGTCCACGTGATGGGCCAGGGCTGCAACGAACCCTTGCAGCTTCTCATCGCCGAAATAAGGGGCGATCACCACGATATCGTTCAGGTGAACGCCGCCGCGATAAGCGTGATTCATGACCAGTGCATCGCCCGGCTCAAGCTTGCCCACCCCGTACTGACGGATAGCATTGGGGACCATCCGCGACATCGACGCCAAGTGGACCGGCTGTGAAAACGACTGCGCGATAATCCGCTGCTTGGCGTCGAACAACGCGCACGAGAAATCCGCTCGTGTTTTGATGTTCGTAGAATAAGCCGCCTTCCGGAGCGCCGCCCCCATCTCGTCTGCGGCGGCATCGAAAGCGCTCCGGATCACCTCGAACCGGATCGGGTCCATCTCCAGCTTGGATCGCTGCTGGTCTTCGTAAGGGGCGACGGTAGACATCAGTGTGACTCTTGAATCATCAGATTTCCGTACTCATCCACGGCGGCGCGGCAGTCCGGATGAATCACGGTCGTCGAATCCTTTTCTTCGACGATCGCCGGCCCGGGAATGGAATTGCCGCAGCGAAGACGGTAGCGGTCATATATCTTGCAGGAAACGTGCTTGCCGCCTTCGGAAAAATAGACCTGCCGCATGCCCTTGACGGCCTCGGCGCTGTCGTCCCCTCCGGACGCGAGCCGCCGCAACTGCGGTCGCCGGATGCGGCCTAGCGCCGTCAGCCGCAGATTCACCACCTCCGTCGGTTCGGAAGCTTCGGCGTAGCCGTAGGCCCGCTGATGAGCTTCGAAGAATGCGGCATTGAGTGCAGCTTCGTCACCCGGTTTCAAGTCTCGAGACGGAGCTTCCACCCGCAGTTCGTAAGACTGGCCGACGTAGCGCATGTCCAGAGATCTCGCAAAGGAGATGTCGGCCTCCGAAATGCCTTCTGAATGCAGCACGTCTCGCGCCTGCCGTTCGAAGCTCTGATATTCCTGGGTCAGCTTGTCGAAATCGATCGCCTCCATCGGGCGAATATGGGCTTGGACGTAATCATGCTTGATATCCGTTACCAAGAGCCCAAGCGCCGACGTCACACCCGGGCTCATCGGGATCAGCACCTTGGGGATATGCAGCTCCCGAGCTAAAGCATGGGCATGCATCGGTCCTGCGCCTCCGTAGGCGACAAGCATGAAATCCCGTGGGTCAAAACCCCGCTGCACCGAAATCAGCCGGATGGCGCCCACCATGTTGGCGTTGGCGATCTCGATAATGCCCCGCGCCGCCTCAACCGGTTGAAAATCAAGCTTTCGGGCAAGATGTCCAATCGCGTTCGCGGCCAGATCAGGATTCAGTTTGTGCTCTCCTCCCAGGAAGTACTCGGGATCGATGCGGCCCAGGAAAAGATTCGCGTCGGTGATGGTGGGTTCGGTCTGACCCTTGCCGTAACAGGCCGGACCCGGATCGGCTCCTCCGCTCTGCGGTCCGACCCTCAGTCCTCCGCCCGGATCTACCCAAGCGATTGATCCGCCGCCCGCTCCGATCTCGACCAGATCCACCACCGGCGTGCGCACCGGGTAGCCTGCCGAGCGGTTCTCGGAGACCGCCGCGCTGCCGACTTCAAAATGAGGGACGATTTTCGGAACGCCTCCCTCCACCAAGCCTGCTTTCGCGGTCGTCCCCCCCATGTCGAAGCTAATGAGATTGTGCAGCCCCAGCAGGCTCCCCAAGTGAGTGGCCGCCGCAACCCCCGCTGCCGGACCGGACTCGATAAGATTGACGGGCTGTTGCCGCGCCACCCGCGACGACATGATGCCTCCGGCCGACGTCATCAAGTGCAGCCCGGCGCGGAGATCGATTTCCGTAAGCCGCCGTTCGAGGCGCTCGAGATAACGGCTGACGATCGGCATCACCAAGGCATTGATTGCAGTCGTGCTTGCCCGAAAGTACTCCCGCATTTCAGGGCACAGGTCCGAGGAAAGGCTTACGAACACCCCCGGCATCTCCTCGCGAACAATCTCGCCCACTCGCCTCTCATGAGCCGGGTTCACGTAGGAGTGCAACAGACACACCACAACGGCCTCGACTCCCTCCCGCTTGATGAGTTGCGCTACCTCGCGGACCTTCGGTTCCTCCAGCGGCGCGAGAACATCTCCGGCGAAGTCGAGTCGCTCGGGCACTTCGAAACACAGCGCGCGAGGTATCAACGGCTTCGGCTTGTCGCAGAAGATGTCATAGAGCTTGGGTCTGATCTGCCGCGCGATTTCAAAAACATCCCGGAAGCCCCTGGTGGCGATCAAGGCGGCCTTGGCTCCCTTGCCTTCGATGATGGTATTCGTGGCAACCGTGGTGCCGTGCACGTTGTACGTGACGCTCCGTGCGGGGACCTTCGATTCCTCGAGAATCCGCTCGATGACGTTAACGAAGCCCACAGACGGGTCGCTCGGCGTGCTCGACATCTTCACCAAACGAATCTCACCTGTCGATTCGTTCATCATCACGGCATCCGTGAACGTGCCTCCGATGTCGACACCCAATCTGAAAGTGCTCATGTGGAAAACTTTTTTTCTAGACTTGACTGCCCGCGGCGCCGTTCGTCCGTCGCGTTTCGATCCAGGTGCCCAGGCACAGCGTAAGAACGGCAATGGGAAAACCCACCAGTATCGGGTCGAGCCGCCAAATGATCACGACCGAACCGACTTCCTGAACAGCCCCGAAAATCTGCAACGCGGCAACGGTCGTGGCTCCCAATATCATCGCGGCCAAGACCGTTTTCGGTGCTCTCCTGACAGCCGGGAACATAACGAGAGCGACCAGAGCCGGCGCCACCGAAGAACCCATAATTCGTCCGCCCAGCCAAAACAGCTCGATCAGCAGTGGAACGAGATAGTAAATCAAGGCCGCCAAGAGTCCGATCAATATGACGTTGACGCGGTAGACCCAGAGCCGACGCCGCATGCTGGAACGTGGATCGATGAAGCGCTGGTAAATGTCGAGAGTGAAGTTCGAAGCCAGGGTGTTGATCGTCGACGACAGCGTGGACATACTGGCCGCGAGAACACTCACGACGATCAAGGTTGCCATCTGACCGCTTGCCGACTCAAAAGCCACTCGAATAAAAGTATCTTCCGCTCTTACGGTGCTGTCGTGGAGCGCCAAGCCGAGCAGACCGATCAAAGGCGGAACCATATACCAAAGGATGCCTAGAACTCCGCCATACAGGAAACCCTTCCTTGCTGTTTCCGGGCTGGAAGCGGCGAATCCTCGCTGAATAATACCCTGATATCCACAAGTGACTGCGATCCCGATGACAATCCATCCCAAGACCTGCAAGCCGCCCGCTCGTCCGAAGAGGTCCAGAAGGACCGGGTCAACGCGGCTGCCCAGTTCCGAGAGGCCGCCTAATTGCCCAACCCCCGAGAACAGCAGCGCCACGGTGCCGGCCACGATGATGACGAACTGAATAGAGTCAGTCACCAGGACGGCCCACATCCCTCCGAGGAAGACGTAAATCACCGTGACACCCAGCCAAAGAGCTTGCGACTCGATAGCGGAGATGTCCAGCAAGGCCATCGTCACGACCGTCAGCGCACCAAGAGTGCCCGCCGTGACGCCTAAATCACGAAGGATGACCAGGACGAGGGCTAGCAACCGATATGCAGGACCGAAAAAACGCTCGAACAACTCGGGGATCGTGATAATCCCGGTCTCTCTAAGCCTGGGCACCACATAATATCCGATCCACACCGTAACAAACAGGAAGGAGCCGCCGGCCCAATAGCTGCTCAATCCAAAATCCCTGCCGAGGGCGGAATTGCCCACCAGGGTTGTGCCATTGATCCACGTCGCCGCCACCGAAAAGGCGATCAACCATACGCCCGAGCGGCGCCCGGCAACCGCCATATCCTCGATGGTCGTTACTTTTCCACGCCCCAGGATGCCGATCCCCAGCATCAGGATGAGGTAAACGGCGATCAGCCACCAGGATGCTTCCAGATTCTCCACCAGCTATCCCCGCAGCAGTGCTCCCCAGATCCAGATGTAGAGGAAACCGGCGAGTATCAGCAGAATCAACGCCAGCCAGGGATTGAACCTGGGAGAAGCCACCCGGTCCATCAGGTCAAGCTCGCTGTCGTCATATCGGCCGTTGACGGCGGACCGGGTAGAGTCGCTTGTTTTCAATGAAGTTTCTCCTTGCGGTCGGACGACGGCTGACGAACAACGCGGACTGTTCTACAATAGCGCGCTAGGAGGAATGCGATTGATGCTTACTAAACATACGGCGCGGTTCATTCTGGTTTCGTTGCTCACGGCAACGGTCTTGGGTGCTGTCTCGCAACCGCGGTACAAAGTCAAAATCGATCGCACCGTACGGCCCGTAATGCGGGACGGCGTGGAGCTTGGCGCGGTTGTCGTGCGGCCCGACGCGGAGGGTCAATTCCCCGCAATCATGAACTACACGCCGTATCGCACTTTGAGCCACGTCAAATCCTCCTACGACGAAGAGAAGTATAGCAACACCACTCATGGGCCAAGCTATTTCGCCGAACGCGGCTACGCAGTTGTCTATTACGACGTCCGGGGCACCGGTAACTCCGGTGGTTCCAGCCAGGACATCTACGCCGAGAAGGAGCAAAACGACGCCTACGACATGGTCGAATGGATTGCTGCCCAACCCTGGTGCGATGGCGGCGTCGGTATGTGGGGCTACTCCTATGGCGGAGTGGTGCAGTGGCAGGTCGGCATAAAGAACCCGCCGCACCTCAAGACGCTGGTCGTGGGATCTTCCAACGACGATGTTTATCTCGACTGGGTCTACCCGGGTGGCTCGCTGCGGCCGTACATGTTCGACACCTATTCCCCTCTGATGGCGGCTTTCAATTTCGCCCCGCCCGATATCGACCTCGTCGGTCAGAAGTGGACCGAGATTTGGGAAGAGCGCCTCGCGAACAATCGTCCCTGGGGCATTGGATACATTACTCATCCGGTTCACGGCACCTACTGGACCGACCGTTCGCTGCAACCCGACTACAGCCGTGTGAAGGTTCCCACGCTGCTCTGGAGTGGCTGGGCTGACGTCTACCCCACTCCGATCCTCCGTGCCTTCGCCAATCTCGAGGTTCCCAAGAAAGCTCTGGTCGGACCCTGGGGGCACTGGTGGCCGGAGATGGCCGTGCCCGGTCCACGGATCGACGGTCGCCACGAGCTGCTCAAGTGGTACGACCACTGGCTCAAGGGGATGGATACCGGTGTGATGGATGAGCCTCCCGTGACCCTTTTCGTGAAGGAGTACAAGGAACCGGAACCCGCCATGTACATCGATGACAACGGGTTTTGGCGTTTCGAGAACGAGTGGCCGCCGGCGCGCAACAAAGACACGCCGATGTATCTGCACGCTGAAGGAAAGCTGAGCGAGGAGTCCTCCGCAGCTGCCCCCGATGAGGCTGATCAGTACACCTACGATCCCACCGTCGGAGCGACGTCCGGCATCTATTGGGGCGGGGGCGTCCTTCCCTGGGGCATGCCCATCGACCAACGCTCTGACGAAGCGTTGTCGTTGACCTACACGACGCCGCCTCTCGAAGAAGACGTGGAAGCGATAGGCGAGCCGACCGCTGTCTTGTACATCAGCTCATCCGCGTCCAGCGCCTATTTCCATGTCAAACTGACCGATGTCGCGCCGGACGGCACTTCGAAGTGGATCGCCGACGAAGGACTGCTGGCGTCGCACCGCAATTCCCATGCCACCCCAGAACCCCTCGAGCCTGGCGAAATCTACGAGCTGCGCATCCCTCTCAAATTCGTGGCCTACGTTTTCCCCAAGGGGCATCGCATCCGGGTGGACATCGCCAGCGCTGACTTCCAGAACGCTTGGCCGGTCGCGCAAAAGGCCGTCAACAAGATCCACCGTGGGGGCCGTAACCTGTCACATGTCGTCTTGCCAATTACACCGGCCCAGGACCCAAAGCTGCCGACTCCCGAATTCAAACCCTCGCCGCGGCCCGCGCCCAAGCTGGAGGATCTGAACACCGTAAAGCATGAGATCACTCGCGATCTGGTCAACGACACCGTCACGGTTCACCTGACGGCGCAGCGCAACGGCAAAAGCGATGACGGACGCAGACAGACCGGACGGTACATCTCCTCCAACTACACCGTGTCAAGGGCCAATCCAGCGGAAGCCTCTATGCGGGCCGGATGCAGGTTGACTCTGAACGGCCCGGAGGGCGAAATCAAAGTCGAGTCCAGCGAAACGCTGGTCAGCGACGTCACCTCGTTCCGGTTCCTGACTCAAGTCGAGGTGACCGTCCGCGGCAAGCCGCACTTCAACAAGAGCTGGCGGGTCTCCGTCCCGCGAAGACTCAACTGAACCACCACCGGCCGGAGCCGCCCGCCCCCACCGTCTCTGAGAGGATGGAACAGCCCGGTTAAGACGACCTTCCAACGCACAATGAGGAGTGACGATATGTCGGGACAGGTGACGCTCCGCCTCATCGCAACCGTCTTTGCCACAATCACTATCACCATGACGACTCAGGCCGCCGTCTCTGAAGCGAAATACAAGGTAAAGATCATCCCGGACATTCGTGTGCCGATGCGCGATGGCGTGGAGTTGGCTGTCAAGATCACCCGCCCTGACGCCGAAGGACGGTTCCCGGGGATCATGGAGTACAACCCCTACCGCCGTATTGCCAAGCCACTCCCGGACCACAACGACGAGTACCCGCCACCCGTTCCCTACTTGGCCGAGCGAGGATACGTCATCGTCCAGTTTGATGTCCGCGGCACCGGCAACTCGGGAGGCTACAGCACCGACATCTATTCCGACGAAGAACGCCAAGACGCCTACGAGATGGTCGAGTGGATCGCCAGGCAGCCCTGGTGCACCGGTAAGGTCGGGATGCTGGGCAAATCCTACAGCGCAGTCGTGCAGTGGCAGGTTGCCGTGCAAAATCCGACTGCTCTGAAGGCCGTCATCGTGCGTTCGGCCAATCACGACGTCTACACCGACTGGACAAACCCGGGCGGCGCCATCCGCCCCTACATGTTCGAGAGCTACGGCCCTTTGATGACGGCCTACAACTTCGCCCCGCCTGACATCGACATCGTCGGTGCAAAGTGGTCGGACATCTGGCAGGAACGTCTGGACAAGAGCGAACCGTGGAGCATCGGTTACATCGAGAACATCCTCCACGGCCCCTATTGGGAGCGACGCTCGTTGCAGCCGGGCTACGATCGCGTCAAGTGCGCCGTGTTCGTGGTCGGTGGATGGGCCGACTGGTACGCAACACCTCTGTTGAAGGCCTTTTCAAACCTCAACGTCCCCAAGAAGGCCTGGGTCGGCCCCTGGGGCCATTACTACCCCGAGGAAAAGTTGGCTCTTCCCGGCCCGCGGGTGGACGGCCGCTATGAGTACTTGAAGTGGTTTGACCACTGGCTCAAGGACCTTGACACAGGTGTCATGGACGAGCCGCCGGTGACTCTCTTCATCCGCAAGTACAAGGAACCGGCGCCGATCTACCTCGAAGAAAACGGGTTCTGGCGCAACGAGAACACATGGCCGCTCGCCAGGACGAACAACACTCCGATGTACTTCCAGCCCGACGGGGGGCTGGGACCGGAGGCGCCCGAGGCGGCTGGCGACGCCCACGACCGTTACGAGTATCATCCGGCCGTGGGTATCGCAGCCGGCAGGCACGGTAGGGGAAACATCACGCCTTGGGCCATGCCTCTCGATCAGCGAATCGATGAGGCGTATTCACTCAGCTACACGACGGCGCCGCTGCAAAAAGACACGGAGGTCACGGGCGAGCCTGCGGCGACACTGTACGTCTCGTCTTCGGCTGACACCGCTTACTTCGCTGTCAAGCTCTGTGACGTCGCTCCGGATGGAACCTCCAAGCTCATCACCGACGGCGGACTGCTGGCGACTCACCGCGATTCTCACACCGACCCCAAGCCGCTCGAGCCGGGTCAAGTCTACGAGCTGAAGTTTGAACTGAAATCGATGGCCTACGTCTTCGAAAAGGGTCACCGCATTCGCGTGAACGTCACGAGCTCGGACTTCCAAAACGCCTGGCCGGCCGGCAAGCCGGCAATGAATGCTGTCTACCGGGACGCCCGGCAACCCTCTCACCTGACACTTCCGATCGTACCGGAACAGAATCCGAAACTACCCGCGCCCGACTTCAAACCGTCACCTCAACCGGACCCGAAACTCGAGGACGTGCCGCGCCCCGAGCACACTGTCACACAGGACCTCGTGAATCTCACGACAACCAGCAGCTTCAGCAGCCCGTCGGGTACACCGGTCCGAGGAGTCAACCGGTCGAGTTTCACGGTCTCACAGAGAGACCCCGCCGAGGCTGTTATCCGATCCAGCTACGAGTTTCGCGTCCCGCTGCCCGGTTCCGACGTGAACGTCAGCGCCCAGTCCACGCTTGCCAGTGACAAAGCCGCATACCGCCATATGGTCGAAGTGGAAATTACGGTGAACGGAATGCGCCACTACAACAAAAGCTGGTCCGTCACAGTCCCCCGAAAGCTCAACTAAACCCTCATCGCCGTGAATCTTATGTGAGCCTGTCGTTATCGTACTTTGCATCCAGTCAGTCAGCCCGACTTTCGAGATACGATAAACTGCAGGTCGTCGGTTCGAGCCTGACGTATGCTCCAGCACTTCTGGCCGATCCGCTCTTGATACCCCGTCTAATAACGGTATAATTGACCGAGACTTCACCCTGGACCGGAGGATCTCCATGGACAAGAACTTGAAACTTCGTCTACTTGTTCTCTTTCTTGGCGCGACGGCGCTTACGGTTGCCTACGAGGCCGCCAAGACGGAAGTCATGATGGCCGAGACGGCACAGCGGCTGATCGATTCTCTCAACAATTTCCAGCGGTCTCACACCGTCTTCAAGTTCGACACTCCGGACCGCACCAATTGGCACTACTTTCCCGAAGGCGGATTTGCGCAAGAGCACGGCTACGCCCGAAACGGCATCACGTTCGCCGACATGGATCCCCAGCAACGCCACTTGGCCCACGGATTACTCAGCAGCGGACTCAGCAAGCAGGGCTATCTCAAGGCGGTTGACGTGATGACGCTCGAGGAGATTGTTCGCGTCATCGAAGACGACACGACGGGGCATCGTGACGCCGACGGCTTCCACTTCACCGTCTTCGGGGAACCGTCAGCGACCGGCACTTGGGGCTGGCGTGTCGAGGGGCATCACCTTTCGCTGCACTACACGATCCAGAACGGCGAGTTGATGTCGACGACCCCGACGTTTTTCGGGGCCAATCCGCATGAAGTGGCGCAAGGGCCGCACAAGGGCATGATCGCTCTCAAGGATGAAGAAGACTTTGCCGTCGCCCTGATGAATTCGCTCGACGAGAAGCAGAAAATGAAGGCCCTCATTGAGGAAATTGCTCCCTACGACATCTTGACCATGGCGGATACGCGAGCCGATCTGGAGGACGCCGGCAAGGGCCTGCCGGCTTCGGAGATGACGCCCCAGCAGTTCGATCTGCTGATGAACCTGATCGCCGAGTACGCCCTCAACATGCCTGCGGAAGTCGCTGCTGCGCGGATGAAGACCGCGGAGGAGACGCCGCGCGATCGGCTGCTGTTCGCATGGGCGGGCCGTGTGGGTCGTCCCAAGCCGAAGCCGGTCGTGATCGGCGGCCCGACGACCGGCAACCGTGAGCACAACGGCAACTACTACCGCGTACAGTCCCCGACGTTTCTCATCGAGTACGACAATACGCAGAACATCAGTAACCACAGCCACTCGGTCTGGCGCGACTATACGGGTGATTTCAGTCTCGACGTCCTCGCGCTGCACCACCGCAGCTTCGACCATGGCCTGCGGCCGCAAGTCGAAGCCGCCGATTGAGAGTTACAACTTCTGCATCAAGTCGTAAAGTCGTTCCCAAGTATAAATGCCCGTCTGGTGGCCGTCGGACCAGTAAATCTGGATGGCGTAGCGTCCGACGGGGTCGATGCCGGCCGGGTGAACATCCTCGGCGACAGCGCCTTCCTGGATGAGGTTGCGGCCCGTCAGCTCATCGACGCAGTTAGCGCAGGGACACTCGAGACGCAGCAGGCGCGCTGGGTAGACGGCTTCGGCGCCGTCCTTCCAGCGGATCTTGACGTCGTGTTCATTGGCGCGCCCGATTTCGACCGGACGAGGTGTTTCAGGAGCACTCATTTTCCGCCCGCAACGCTTACTGGAACGCCCTTCTTCGACCTGACATAGATTCGTCCGTCCCGACCTCCGACAGAACCTTGCCTCGATGTATCCAGGCAAGCTTGTACATCCTCTTCATGCAGCAGGGCTCTCTGCACCGTCAGAAAGTGATTTTCACCAAATCGTCAGCTTCCGCTTTGAGATTGTGAATACTGACTTGCGCCGCCAGGTTCTGGGCGCACTCGGTGAAGGCAACGGCCGCCGGTGATTCGGGTTCATCGAGGACGATCGGACGGCCTCCGTCGGAGGTCTCGCGCACCGTGGTCGCGAGCGGGACTTTGCCGAGTACGGGGAAGTCCCACTTCTGCGCGATGCGGTCCGCGCCGCCGGCGCCGAAGATGAATTCGCGCTCGCCGGTCCTGCTCGATTCCCAGTAGCTCATATTTTCGATCACGCCCAGCACCGGCGTCTTGAGCTGATTGAACATGGCCACTGCCTTCTCGGCGATGTTCACGGCGACGGGCTGCGGCGTGGTGACGATGACCGCGCCGGTCAGTGGGACACGCTGGCAGAGGGTCAACTGCACGTCACCCGTCCCCGGGGGTAGATCAATCACGAGGTAGTCGAGTTCGCCCCAGTTCACTCCGGCGAGTAACTGCTCGACCATCTTGGCGAGCATCGGTCCGCGCCAAACGACGGCCTGCCCCGGCTGTACGAAGAAGCCGGACGAGATGACCGGCACGCCGTGCGATACGACGGGCTGGATTTTCCCTCCGCTGGGCATGGGGCGTTCCGTCGCGCCCATGATCATCGGGATGCTGGGACCGTAGACATCAGCGTCGAGAAGGCCGACGTCGGCGCCGGCCTGACGCAGCGCGACGGCGAGGTTGGCGGACACAGTCGACTTGCCGACGCCGCCCTTGCCGGAGGCGACGGGGATGATGTTCTTGACACCGGGCAGCATTGCATGGCCGGTCGCACCCGGGTTGGGTCGAACTTCGGCAGTCATCTCTACGTCGACAGCCGCGACGCCGGGGATTGCTCGAACGGCATCCTCAGCTTGCTTCTTGAGCTCGTCTTTGACAGGACAAGCCGGCGTGGTCAGCTTCAAGGTGAAAGCGACGCGATTGGCATGGACCTTGAGGTTCTGCACGAAGCCGAGGGAGACGATATCGCGCCGCAGGTCCGGGTCGATGACAACCCGCAACGCATCCTGAACTGTTTCCTGGTTGACCATCACGAACCCCTATCCGAAGCGCCTCGTCTCACCACGAGCCGGCTTGTCGGCCGTCGCCCAGAGCACCAGATCCTTTACGAATACGTCCATCTGCGGTTCCTGGCGGAGCAGGTCTTGAATCGTCGTGCGGCTGAGCACCCTGTCGACGATCCTTTGGACGCCGCGCCACAGCGACCGGATCGAGCAGTCGATCGAGTGCGTGCAGATGTCCTCGTTGCCGCTGTGCTTGTCGCAGAACTCACCCTCGAACAACGGACTGCCGAGCACGCCGAGGGTCTCGCTGACGGTGATTTCGCCCGCCGGGCGCGCCAGTCGGTAGCCGCCTGCCTGTCCACGGACGCTTGTGACGAGGCCCCCGGAGCGCAGGATGCGCATCATCTTGGCGGCATAGGGCGCCGAAATGCCTTCCGCCCGGCTGATCTCGTTGATCGTCGTCTGGCTCTCGTCGGGGCCCGCCGCCAGCCTCAACAGGCAACGTAGGCCGTATTCTTCCTGCGCGCTAAAGTACATGTGTCACCAGCTTTCACAAGGTCTGTCCAGCTCACATCCGCTCACAGAATATTCAACTGCAACTTCGCTGCATCGCTCATCTTGTCGGGTGTCCACTGCGGGACGAACGTGATTTCCACCTCGGCCGTCTTGACGCCCTCGACCGCCTCGACGCGCCTTTGGACTTCTAACGGGAGCGACTGCGCCGCGGGGCAGTTCGGAGCCGTCAGCGTCATCGTGATCCTGGCGTGCTCGTCGGCGTTGACTTCAATGGCGTAGATGAGCCCGAGCTCGTAAATATTCACCGGGATTTCCGGGTCATAGCATTCCTTGATGGCAGCCGCGACACGCTCCTCGACACTTCCGGGCGCCGGGTTCAACGGCGGGAACTCCTTCGGTGACGCATCGTTTGCGGACGAGGGGGCGGTCTGAGCAGCGGTCGGCGTGGTGGCTACAGGCTGGGAAGTCCGCGGCGGCTCCGGCGGCGTGTTCGGCTTCGGCTGTTCGGGCGCCCTGAGAATGCTCAGCGGGTTGTAGTCTCTCATATCACTTGACCTGCTCGGTCGAAGCCGCTTCTGACTTGCCCGAGATCGCGTTCTTCATGGTGTGCCAGGCGAGCGTGGCGCACTTGACGCGCGCCGGGAATTCGCTGACACCCGCGAATACGGCGAGCTTGCCCAACCCGCTCCCGACGTGTTGCGGGTCTTTCGGGCCGGTGATCATGTAGTGGAACGTCTCGAAAAGGCTCGCGGCCTGCTCGATCGTCTGGCCCTTGAGCATATCGGTCATCACGGACGCCGAGGCCGTCGATATCGCGCAGCCCGCGCCGATGAACTTGACATCCTGGATCACGCCGCTCTCGATCTTGAGGAAGAGCTTGAGTTTGTCTCCGCAAAGCGGATTGAAGCCGTCGGCCGTGCGGTTCGCATCGTCCATCGTGCCGAAGTTGTGAGGACGCTTGCTGTGATCGATGATCAGCTCTTGATAGAGGTCCCGCAAGTCCGACATCAGGCAAAAATCTCCCGAGCCTTGTGGAGCGTCTCGACCAGCCGGTCGACTTCGGCGCGCGTGTTGTAGAAGGCGAAAGAGGCACGTACGGTTGCCGCGACGTCGAAGCGGTCCATCACGGGCTGCGCACAGTGGTGGCCGGCGCGCACGGCGATTCCCTCGCGATCAAGCACCGTGCCCAGGTCGTGAGGGTGAATCGGGTCGAGGTTGAACGACAGGACGCTCGCTTTGTGCTCCGCCGTGCCGATCAGGCGCACCCCCTCGACCGCCGCGACGCGCTGGGTGGCGTAGGTGAGCAGTTCTTCTTCATAGGCGCCGATGGCATCCAGGCCAACGTTGTTCACATAGCGCAGGGCGGCGCCGAGACCGATGGCGTCGGCGATATTTGGGGTGCCGGCTTCGAACTTGTAGGGCACATCGTTGTAGATCGTCTTCTCGAAGGTGACGTACTTGATCATGTCTCCGCCGCTTTCGCAAGGTGGCATGGCCTCGAGAATGTCGCGCTTGCCGTAGAGAATACCGATGCCGGTGGGGCCGAAGATCTTGTGACTCGAAAAAGCGTAGAAGTCGCAGTCCAGGCTCCGGACGTCGACCTTCATGTGAGCGACGGCCTGAGCGCCATCGATCAAGACCAGCGCGCCTCGTTCGTGGGCTCGTTCGACGATTTCGCGGACCGGGTTAATGCTGCCGAGAGCGTTCGAGACGTGGTTGACCGCGACGATCTTGGTGCTGTCCGAGAGAAGTTTCTCGTATTCTTCGAAGAGGAACTCGCCATCGTCGTTGATGGGGACGATCTTGAGCCGGGCGCCCTTCTCCTCGCACAGGATCTGCCAGGGAACGATGTTGGAGTGGTGCTCCATGGTGGAGATGAGAACTTCATCACCGGCGCCGACGTTCGCACAGCCCCAACTCGCGGTGACAAGGTTGATCGACTCGGTCGTGCCGCGGGTGTAGATGATCTCTTCAGATTCTGCCGCGCCGAGGAACTGTTGGACGACAGTGCGGGCGTCTTCGTAGTCATTGGTCGCGCGCTGGCTCAGTTCGTGAACCCCGCGATGGACATTGGCGTTGTCCTGCTCGTAATAACGAACAAGGGCATCGATGACGGACCGTGGTTTCTGGGTCGTCGCGGCGTTGTCGAGATAGATGAGCGGCTTCCCGTGCACCTCCTGGTACAAGATCGGGAATTCGCGACGCAGCGCTTCGGGATCGAGACCCGCTGTTCTTTCCACATCCAAAGTCGCAGGATGAGCGGTCATGGCTTACTTGCCCTTCGCTGGACGAGCTTCGCCATAAGTAGCGACTCGAACCGGTCGCGAATCTGGTCGAACTTCATGCGTTCGAGAAGGTCAGCGGCAAAAGCGTAGGTCAGCAGGCTGCGCGCCTCACTCTCGCCGAGGCCGCGCGAGCGTAGGTAGAAGGCCGCCTCGTCGTCGATTTGTCCGATGGTTGCACCGTGCGAGCACTTGACGTCGTTGGCGTCGATTTCGAGCTGCGGCTTGGTGTTGACATCGGCGTTCTCGGAGAGCAGCAGGTTCTTGTTGCTCTGAAAAGCATCCGTCTTCTGAGCGTCGGGGCGGACGATGATCTTACCGCCGAAGATTCCGCGGGCATAACCGTCGAGGACGCCTTTGTAGAGCTGGTGACTGGTGCAGTGCGGCATGGTGTGGTCGACACAGGTTCGGTTGTCGACATGTTGGCGGCCATTGATCGCATAGAGTCCGTTCATGGTGCACTCGGAGTTTTCGTCTTCGAGCACGACCTCGACGTCGTTGCGGACGAGCGCACCACCGAAAGAGATCGAATGCGTCGTGACGTTGGCATCGCGGCCTTGGTGAATCTCGACGAGGCTGGTATGGAACGCGGACAGAGTTTCCTGCTGCAGGCGATAGTGATCGAGACGCGCATTGTCAGCCGCGGCGATCTCGGTGACGACGTTGGTCCAATAGGGCGTGTCACCGAATCCGCAATGGGTTTCGATAACGGCGGCTTCGCTGTCGCACTCGGCAATGACCAGGACGCGCGGATGCGTGGCGGTGTCGGGAGCGTCGGGGGTCGAGACGAAAACCAGATGGACCGGGGCGTCCCAGGCATTGTGCGCGGGGATGCGGACGACGGCGCCATCACTGAACAGCGCACTGTTGAGGGCGGCGAGCGGATTGTTACGTTGGGTGCTGTAGCGCGCCAAGTGCGGCGCGATGACAGCGGGGTCGTCCGCGAGCAGGGAGCCGATCGTCGTGACAACGGTCTTGGGGGCAGCGACGCTGGAGAGCGAGAGCGAGAACTGTCCGTTGACGAAGACGAGCCGATCGCCCTTGATCTCGTTGTAGAGGAAGGGTGCGAGATCGTCGAGCGTGACCGCGCCGCCATCGGCGATCCGAAACGGAGTCTTGGCGATCGGCGCGAGGTTCGTGTAGCGGTATTCCTCGTGCTTCGTCGTGGGGAAGCCCTGCTCGGCGAACTGCTGCATGCCCCGGTTGCGGCGTTCGACGAGCCAAGCGGGCTCAGACCGGCGCTTTTCGGCGCGGGACCCGAAGATATCGAGATAGGTGCTCAACTCTTCTGTAACAGCCGGCATCGTTATCAAGTTCTCTACGCGCGAGCAGCCAATTCGGGCTGGGCTTCTCGCCCGAGCCAGCCGTAGCCCTTGTCTTCGAGCTCGAGGGCGAGGCTCTTGTCGCCGGACTTGACGACTTTTCCGTCGGCCAGTACATGCACGAAGTCGGGAACGATGTAATTGAGCAGACGCTGGTAATGCGTGACGACGACGATCGCGCGCTCGGGGCTGCGCAGGGCATTGACGCCGTCGGCAACGGTCTTGAGCGCGTCGATGTCGAGACCGGAGTCCGTCTCATCGAGGATTGCCAGCTTCGGTTCGAGCAGCGCCATCTGGAAGATCTCGTTGCGTTTTTTCTCACCGCCGGAGAAGCCGACGTTGACTGCCCGTGAGACCATCTGGTCGTCCATTCCCAGGGAGTCCATCTTGTCCTTGGCGAGCGCCATAAAGTCGATGGCGTCGATTTCGTCTTCACCGCGATGCTTGCGAGCGGCGTTGACGGCGGCGCGCAGGAAGTAAAGGTTGCTGACGCCGGGAATCTCGACCGGGTATTGGAACGCGAGGAAGATACCTTCGCAGGCGCGTTCCTCAGGCGCCAGATCGAGCAGATCTTTGCCCAAATAGGTGACCGATCCGGCGGTGACTTCGAAAGTGTCGCGGCCCGCGATCACCTGAGCCAAGGTGCTCTTGCCGGAGCCATTGGGCCCCATGACGGCGTGGACTTCGCCTGCGGTGACAGAGAGGTTGATCCCTTTGAGGATCTGCTTGTCTTCGACACTTACGTGCAGATTCTTAATTTCCAGCATTGTCCTTCTTTTGAACTCCCGGTTTCTCGGCAGGCCGTGGCCCTACACTCGTCAGGAGAGGGTCGTCAGCCGACGCTCCCCTCCAGGCTGACACCCAGCAGTTTTTGCGCCTCGACAGCGAACTCCATGGGCAGTTCTCGAAAAACCTCTTTGCAGAAGCCGTTGACGATCATAGACACGGCATCCTCGGTTGGGATGCCGCGCTGATTGCAATAAAAGATCTGGTCCTCGCCGATCTTCGATGTAGTGGCTTCATGTTCGACCTGCGCGGTCGGATTCTTGGCCTCGAGGTAGGGGAATGTGTGCGCACCGCACTTGTCGCCCATGAGCATGGAGTCGCATTGGGAGAAGTTGCGTGCGCCCTGCGCTCCCTTCTGGATCTTCACAAGGCCGCGGTAGGTGTTTGAGCTGCGCCCGGCGGAGATGCCTTTCGAGATGATCGTGCTCTTCGTGTTCTTGCCGAGGTGGATCATCTTCGTGCCGGTGTCGGCCTGCTGACGGTTGTTGGTCACGGCGACGGAATAGAATTCGCCGACCGAGTTGTCTCCGATGAGAATGCAACTCGGGTACTTCCAAGTGATGGCGGAACCGGTTTCCACCTGGGTCCATGAAATCTTCGAATTGACGCCCCGGCAAGCGCCGCGCTTGGTGACGAAGTTGTAGATACCGCCCTTCCCGTCCTTGTCGCCGGGGTACCAATTCTGGACGGTCGAGTATTTGATCTGGGCATTGTCGAGCGCGACGAGTTCGACGACAGCGGCATGGAGCTGGTTCTCGTCGCGCATCGGGGCGGTGCAGCCCTCCAGATAACTGACGTAGCTGCCTTCGTCAGCGACGATCAACGTGCGCTCGAATTGGCCGGTGTTGGCAGCGTTGATGCGGAAGTAGGTCGACAGCTCCATCGGGCAGCGAACGCCCTTGGGGACGTAGCAGAAGGAGCCGTCACTGAATACCGCTGAATTTAGCGTCGCGAAGAAATTGTCCGTGAAAGGGACGACCGTTCCCAGATACTTCTCGATCAACTCGGGGTGCTCTTTAACCGCCTCGGAGAACGAGCAGAAGATGACACCCATTTCCTCGAGCTTGCCCTTGAAGGTCGTCGCAACGGAAATGCTGTCGAAAACGGCATCTACCGCCACTCCGGCGAGCGCTTCGCGTTCGCTAAGCGGGATACCGAGCTTCTCGTAGGTTTCGAGCAGTTCCGGATCGACTTCGTCGAGGCTCTTGGGACCGTCCTTTTTCGACTTGGGAGCGGAGTAATAGCTGATGGCCTGGTAGTCGATAGGCGGGTAGTGGACGTTGGGCCATGTAGGCTCGACCATCGTCGTCCAGTGACGAAATGCCTTGAGCCGCCACTCCAGCAGGAACCCGGGCTCTTCCTTCTTGGCCGAGATCCAGCGGATGATGTCTTCGTTCAGCCCGGGCGGCGCCGATTCGGCTTCGATGTCGGTGACGAAGCCGTACTTGTATTCTTGGCTGGTCAAGACATCGAGGTCGCTTGTTGAACTCATTAGGTCTCCAGGGCCGGCCGGGCTAGAGCGGTGGTCTCCGTCCGGTAAGCGGACAAGAAACTGTACCAATCAGTACGGTTTCGAACTTTCAGATTAGGGGATACTATACTTCGCTGTCAAGATTGGAGCCGGAGAACCGTTCCATCGAAGCGGCAGAGCCTCCATCTCGGAAGCAAAACGGCCGCTCCGTCGGTGTACTGCGGTGGCTGTGGGAGGAACGGACCGGTTTCCCCGTGGCATTTGGATTCCTTGATGGCGGCGCGGCCGTTGTAGCCGGTCACATGTTTTGCGACAACTAGTGAGCCGGGCAATGGCGGGCAATAGTGGGCAATAGTGAGCGTGGAATCAGTGACTTGGCGGCGGGTGAGGTGGTCTAGGCTCGCGGATTTTGATTTTACAACAATTTCGCGCCAGAGGCGAACAAACGGCAATCTAGACACTTGATTTGCGACAAAAGCAAGCGAAAGGCTCTGCGACCTCCCTTTTTGGATTTCGCGGATGCGGAGATATCAGACCGGTGCCGGTCTGCGAGAAGCAGGCGGGGTGCTTCTTCGAAATTGCGCAGCTTGCCGACCGCGGGGCGGACATGGAGCTCGCTTGCGGTTATCGCCGACCGCCATGCGGGCCGAATCATAGCCGCGGTATTCCAAACGGCGCACTTCGTCAAGAATAATGGGCTCGGCGCGCTGCGGGCCGATGTAGCCGACAATTCCGCACATAAGCCCGACTAGTCTTCCAAGTCGACGCGGTATTCCTCGATCACGGGATTTGCGAGAACGTCGTGGGCAATCTTGTCGATTTGTTCGCGTACTTCGTCTTCATCGCTGTCGCACTTGAGCTCGATCTCGAAGTACTTACCCTGACGTACGTCAACAATGTTGTCGTGGCCGAGGCCGTTGAGAGTGGAGCAGATGGTGCGACCCTGGGGGTCGAGAACGGTTTTCTTGAGGGTGACGTGAACGACTGCGTGCATACTTTAGATTCTAAGGTTACTTGCCGATACAGAAGCGCGAGAAGATGTTAGAGAGGATGTCGTCCACTGTTGTGGTACCGGTAATTTGATCGAAACACTGTAGCGCCGCGTACAAATCGAGCAGCAGCATCTCATGGGGGATGCCGTTTTCGACGGCCTCGCGGGCCTGTTGCAGCGATCCGAGTGACTCCTTGAGCAGCGTTTCGTGCCGCAGATTGGTGATCCAGCCGGCCTCTTCCTCGACACCGGAAACGGGTACGACACTGTCGTGAATTCTCTCACGGAGATCATCAATCCCCTCTCCCGTGACAGCGCTGACCCGGACATCGATCGGCGATTCGTTTTGAGAAGCGAGGTCGGCCTTGTTGCCGACGACGAGACTTTTGCCGCGTTCGTGCGCCTCCGCCAGCAATTGTTTATCAGTGGAATCCAGAGGCTGCGATAGATCGATGACGACGAGCACGAGGTCGGCGTCCGCCAAAACTTGATAACTCCGTTCCACGCCTTGCACCTCGGCCACGTCGGTCGTGGCGCGGATACCGGCTGTGTCGATGAATTGGATGGGGAGACCCTGAATCGAACAGACTTCGCTGACCGAATCGCGGGTAGTTCCGGCCTGCGGCGTAACGATGGCCCGCTCACGCTCGAGCAGCCGGTTGAACAGGCTGGATTTGCCTACGTTCGGGCGGCCCAAGATCGCCAAGGTGAGCCCGCCGCGGACGACTTTTCCGTAGCGGTAGCTCTCGACCAGGCGTTGGATGTCCGCCTGAATGGGTTCAAGACGTTCAAGAAATTGGTCACAGGAAGCAACGTCGATGTCATCCTCGGCGAAGTCGATTCCTGCTTCGAGCAGAGCGATCAAGTCACAGAGCTGCTGCTTGATGGGAGCAAGCCGATTCGAGAGCGCGCCCTTGGCCTGCTGGAGGGCGACACGGGCCTGATAGATGGTGGTGGCGTCGATCAGGTCGCGGATTGCCTCGGCTTGCGCCAAGTCGATGCGCCCGTTCAAAAAGGCTCGCTGGGTAAACTCACCAGGTTCGGCCAGGCGAGCGCCCAGGCTGATGGCTCGTTCGACGGCAAAGGCGAGGATCGCGGGCGAGCCGTGGCAGGAGATCTCTACGACATCCTCGGCTGTATAGGATTTCGGCCCACAGAACAGGGTGACGAGCACTTCATCGACGACGTTGCCGGCATCGTCGAGCAATGCACCGATCAGGGGCCTTCTGACGGGGGCGGGCGCTGCGCCAGGACGCCGGACAAGCTGTTCTGCGATTTCGGCGGCCTGCGGTCCGGAGAGACGAACGATGCCGATGCCGCCCCGGCCGGGCGGAGTGGAAACCGCGACGATCGTATCGTCGGGATGTATTGCTGAGTAAGCCCCGGAGCCGGACAACGTAGCCTTAGCAGCCCGTGGTGAAAGTCACGCAGGCAGCGTTACGCGCCCTGGGGCCGATTGCGTAACGCGTGGCCGCTCCAGGAACGCAGTGCCGTTCTCTCCGTGCAGCCAGCCGGAAGCGGCGCGTAACCCTTCGGGCGACGGACGTTTGCGGTCGTCGGCTTTGTCGTTCGTCGGAGGAGATCAACCGGATCGCCATCCTCCCCACTTCGCGCCGAGCGACCGCAGAAGCCCGCCGCGCCTTCCATGTGACTTCCACCACGGGCTGCTGGGTCAGTTCGCCTTACCGCCCTCTTTCGCGAGCCGGACAACAGTATGCCGGTGCGGCGGGACGCCCTCACTCGTGGTGTAGACTTCGGGGGCATCGCGCAGGGCGAGATGCAGGATGCGCCGCTCTCGAGACGTCATGGGGTTAAAACTGAACGCCATGCCGGTTTGCTTGACCTTTTCGGCGGCTGCTTCGGCGCTCATCCGTAATTCTTCGATGCGCATCAGGCGATAATCGCGCGCATCGAAGATGATCCTGTAACGATCTTCGTGCGGGACATGCAGCGCTTCGAGGGTGAGTTGTTCCAAGGCGAGGAGTAATTCACCTTTTTGAGCGAGGAGCAACTCGATGTCATCCCCGTCAAAACTCACGGTAATGTCCGGGTTGATGAACTTCCCGTCGTCTCTGCCCTCGTAGAGTTCGTAATCAAGGGAGAGTCGGGCGGCGGAAAGGACCGGTCCGAGAAACTGGTCCAACTTCTTAGCGATCTCTTCCTGTGCCCACGCCTCTTGCGACATATATTTCGACAACAACCGGAGCTACTACCCTCGAGGCTTGCTCTTTTTCTTTTTTCGGCCGCGTGGAGCTTGTATCGTGACCTCTTCGGATGAGAAACGGTTCAGAAGAACCTGCTGCAGCACTGCGGCGAGGTTGCCAGTTAGCCAGAATAGCACAAGGCCGCTGGAGAACCCGTAGAAGAAGAACCCCATCATGAGCGGCATGAACTTCATCAGCCGCATCTGAGCAGGGTCCGCCGACGGTGTAGGAGGGCTCATTGACTGCTGCCAGAACTGGGTGGCAACCATGGCAATCGGGAGCACCCGAATCGGGAGATGCTCATAGGTCGATAAGTCCTGGACCCAAAGCCAGTCGGCTTGGCGCATCTCGATGGCGACTGACAGCACGTTGTAGAAGCCGATGAAGAAGGGCAATTGCAAGACCATCGGCAGGCAACCGCCAAGAGGGTTGACGCCATACTTCTTGTACAGCGCCATCGTTTCCTCTTGCTGCTGCCTCTTCTTAGGGTCCCGCATGCTGAGCCCTTTATATCGTTCGTTGATTTCCTTGACGAGAGGCTGAAGGGCTTGCATCTTCTTCATCGATTTCATGCTCTTCCACTTCAGCGGAAACGTGGCAAAATTGATGAAGACGGCTACAAGGATGATGCTCCAGCCATAGTTCGAAACGATGTTGGCGTGCGTCCACCGGAGCATCCAGAAAATCGGCTCGGCGACAAAACCCCAGACCGTGCCGAAGTCGACAATCTCGGCAAGTTCGGGCCGGATGGAACCGAGAATATCGACGCTCTTGGGCCCCACAAAGACATCGAACTCGTTGCGGCCCGGCGCACTGATGCCCATGGCTGCGAAGTTCTGCTCGGCCTCGCCCTCGGTCGGGACGATACTGACGGCGGAAGTCTCCAGCCGCAACTCCGTCGGTTCCTCAGCCGGCAGAAAGCACGCGGCGAAAAACAAGTCGTTGATTCCCGCGAACGTGAAGGGGCCGGTGTTGATGAGCCGTTCGTCTTCAGCATCGCCCGCCTCGATGCGTTCGACAGAGCGTCCGACCGGATCGAAATAGAGCGTCGCGCTGCTGAGAGCGTCTTGTAGCTGTGTGGTATCGCCAAAACCGCCTTTCCAGGTCAGAAGGTGGGACTGCGGCACACCATCCCTGGTGACTTCACTTTCCACCCTTAGGAGATAACCCTCTTTCTGAAACCGGAATACCTTGGTGGCGTTGATGCTCGCATCGGAATATTCGAATACAACGGCCGGGCCTTTGGCACCGAACGCGGGTTCCTTGGTCATTACGAAAAGGGCATCGTTGAGTTCCGCAAGCGGTTTGCCGCCCGGCAGGTCAATCTCGAAGGGATAGCCGTGATCATCCGCTCCGCCTCTGTGCACCAAGTCGAGTTCACCATCCCGTTTGGAGTTCTCGTAACCCTTGAGTATCCAACTCTTTACGACGGCGCCCTTGTTGGAGAAGCGCACCTTGAACTCGTCCGTCTCGATGATGGACTCCGATTCGACCCTTGCGGCTTTGGCCTCGCTGCCTCGAGGCTTGTTGGGCGCGCCATCAGGATCGCTCGGTTCTTTACCCGGTTTCGGGGAGCGTCCATCCGGAGTGTCTGTGGGCGTTGAGGGGGCGTCCGAGGAGACGGCCTGTTGGGTTGTGGCCGGCTCATCGGGGGCAGGAGGCGGAGGGTCCTGCATATACATATAAGCCACCATGGCCATCGCCGAAAGCACCGATGCAACCAGCAGACGGCGCTGCATGAATTGTTCGTCGGTTTGGTTAGACATCAGGCACGGGGTCGATACCACCCTGAGAAAACGGTCGACAGGAGAGCAGTCGACGGGCCGCAAGGGCCAACCCTCGGCGGACACCGTGACGCTCGACAGCCTCTCTGGCGTAGACCGAGCAGGTGGGATAGAACTTGCAGAACGAAGGCAGCATGGGAGAGAGAGCGGACTTGTAGAAAAGTAGACAGAAGATGACGATCCGCTGGCCGAAGCCACGCTGTTCGGCCGGATGGCTTCCGTTCGACACCTTGCTATGTCGAGCTTGCATTCTTCGCAGCTTGAAACACTCGCTGGACTTCAATCTCCAAACGCGACCAAGCGACGCCGGCAATCGGGCGACGCGCGTGGAGCACTACCTCCAAGCCATCCGGCAACTCCAGCCAGTGCCGCCGGACGGCCTCCCGCAATCTGCGCTTGACCCGGTTCCTGACAACAGCCTTGCCGATGGCGCGCGGAACGGTCAGTCCCACGCGGCCGGGCGCCGTCGTTTCCGCGTCTCGAACATGGGCCGTAAAGAGTGAGCTTCGGATACGCCGACCCTGCTCATACACTCTCTGGAACTCAGCTCTCTTTCTGAGGCGCCGGGACTTCGGGAAGCGTTGAGAAACAGGGATTCCGGAATCGAAATGCTCATTCGGAGCTGACGGTGAGCACATGCCGGCCCTTGGCCCGGCGATTCGCCAGCACCTTCCGACCACCGGGAGACTTCATTCTGGCGCGAAAACCATGCCGCTTGGCCCGCTGTCTTCGGTTCGGTTGATACGTTCGCTTGGGCATTCCTTTAGCGACAAGCGGCCACACTCACCACCGCAGATCCGCTCAAGATCGCAGAAATCTTAGTCTATCAGTCGTTCGGAGAGCGGTCAAATAGTGCGCTCGGGCTGTCGGCGCAATAGAGAACGTCCTCCTTTCGCATCATGGTTTCATTTGGCGTTCGCCGCAGAGGAACGTGCCTGCAGGGCGACGGGAACTGCGGCTAACGGCACTCGTCTTGAAGCCCGCCGAGAACGGCGGACGGGGCGAGGACACTTGCTCCGAGGCAATATTTTTAGCCGAACAATGCCGAACAATGCCGAACAATAGTGAACAAAAGTGAACAGGGAAACAGTGACTGGGCGGCGGGTGCAGTGGTCCGGACGGCGGTTTCTGGTTGTGCGACCCTTGCGCACCCACGGCGAACCGAACGGCCCCAAAGTCCGTGATTCGTGTTTCGTGATTCGTGTCTCGTGAAAAACATAAAAGCCGTGTTGCGTGTTTCGTGAATCGTGGTAAACCTTAAAGGCTGTGTTGCTGGCGCAGGCGGCTTGCACCTCATCCTGCCGGCCGGGGTTGCCGGCGCTACGAAGAACAAACTTCGTCGCAGAAGCATGGGCGTGATCTCACCTCCTCGATTTTTTCTCCGCTTTCTCCTCCGCTTTTTTCTTCGCAGGGGCCAGGATTCCCGCCTCGCTGTCATCATGCTAAGCAGGCCGGGGCGGCGAAAACAAGACTGAAGGGCTTCAGTACCTCGAGCCGAAGGGGAACGTTCTGCTTGGCTCACCAGGGGAACTTCTCCCATCGCGCCGACAATCGTGCGCTCTGGCTGTCTGCCGATCCCGTACATAGCTACACCTGACCTGCTGCAGCGATGATGATTACTGCATCCATGCAAGTTCCAGCAGTGGCCGGTGGGCCGGTTGCAGGTGGAATGGATGGGGAGCCGCCGAATCGAGCCCAGGACGCCCGAGGCGTCCGATACCCCAGGGCATGATGGGTCTGGAACTGAAAACTTCTGCTCCATTCAGACAAGGCCAAGGCCCGATTGTGAGGCTCGCTACGGAGGGTGCCGATGTTCGTTTCCGAATCAGGCGTACGATGACGAGAACCGGTCTCGAATAGAATGTGCGTCTCGGCTCACTGACTGGCTCGCGGTGTGTGCTTCCGCGGAGTCGGACTGGAGCTATGTGGAAGGAACCGCTTCTCTGGTTCACAGGCTTGCTTTCTCCATACAACTGCGCCATCTTCATAGGTCGATGCGGAGAATGACGGCGCCGCTGCTATTGACCGTGTCCATACTGTCGTGTGGAGCCTGGCGGGGCATCGCGCAGGATGATCCTGTCGCCCGCCTCAGCGACGAAGACCTGGGACATGGAGAACGGATCTACAAGGCTCAGTGCGCCCTTTGCCACGGTATTGACGGAGCTGGCGGCACCGGCCCGTCACTGCAGCGTCCCGTGCTTGACCGGGCGCGAGACAACAAGGCTTTGTACGAGGTCATCCGGGACGGAGTAAAGGGGCGCATGCCGGGAAGCTGGCTATCCGAGAGCGAGACCTGGCAGGTGGCGGGATACGTTCGCGCACTCGGTCAAGTGAGGGCGGATGATATTCCCGGAGACGCATCGGAAGGCCAACGAATCTATGAGGCCAAGGGTTGCGCGATCTGCCACGTTATCTCTGGCGAAGGGGGCAGCCTTGGTCCCGAGCTTACGACCATCGGCGATAGACGCGGTCCGCGGTATCTTCGCGAGGCGCTCGTCGAGCCTGGCGCCACGCTGCCTGACGGCCTGTTGCTCATCGCCGCCGTGACGGAGGGGGGAAAAGAAATTCGGGGCTTGCGGATCAACGAGGACGTCTTCTCGATTCAACTCCGCGATGTGTCGAACCGTTTCCACTCGCTCCGCAAGACGACGCTGCGCGAGCTGCGCCGCGAGTTCGGAAAGACGCTGATGCCGAGCTACCAAGAGTCGCTGTCGCCTCAGGAACTGGAGGACTTGATCGCGTATCTCGCGAGTCTTCGGAGGAACCCGTGAAGCTCGCCGCGATCGTGCCGGCGGCGCTGATCTGCGCGCAGTTCGTGATTGCGCAAGTACCCTACGAGCGCCTTCGCAACGCCGATCAGGAACCGGGTTCGTGGCTGACGTACTCGGGCGCATACCATGGGCAACGGTTTTCCAAGCTGGATCAAATCAGCACTGAGAACGTCTCGGATCTCCGGCCGGTCTGGGTCTATCAGGTAGAGGGCTCCGGTGAGATCGAAACAACGCCGCTGGCCGCCGACGGAGTGATGTACGTGACGGAGCTCGAGGCGCGGGTCACGGCGTTGGATGTGAGGACCGGACGTCCGCTCTGGACGTATCAGCACGCCATGCCCGAGGGCGTGCTGAACATCGGGTTCGGTCGAACCAATCGCGGCGGCGCTCTGTTGGGCGAGACGTTCTATTTTGGAACCCTCGATGCGCACCTTGTCGCTCTCGACGCGAAGTCCGGCGGGTTGCGCTGGAAGACGAAGGTCGCCGAGAACAAGCTGGGGTACTCGATCACGGCCGCTCCGCTGGCGATTGACGGCAAGATCATCGTCGGGATCAGCGGCGGCGAAGCGGGCATTCGAGGATTTCTCGACGCCTACGACGCCGAGACGGGCAAGCGTGCCTGGCGAAGCTATACCATCCCCGGACCCGGCGAACCGGGCAATGACACTTGGGGAGACGATAGCTGGAAGACGGGCGCCGGCGCGACATGGCTGACAGGCTCATACGACCCGGAGTTAGACCTGCTCTATTGGGGCACAGGCAATCCCGGACCGGACTGGAACGGCGATTCGCGCCCCGGAGACAACCTCTACACCTGCTCATTGCTGGCGATCGAAGCCCCAACAGGAAAATTGCGTTGGCACTTCCAGTTCACGCCGCACGATGTACATGACTGGGACTCGAATCAGATACCGGTGCTGATCGACATGCCGATCGCCGGCCGGCAGCGCAAGGTCGTCGCGTTCGTGAATCGCAATGCCTTCTACTACCTGCTCGATCGCGAAACGGGCGAATTCCTTCTGGGGACGGAGTACTCGACGCAGACCTGGGCCAAAGGCATTGACAAAACGGGCCGCCCGATTCTGCTGCCCGGCAAGGAGCCGACGGTTGACGGGAATCTGGTCTATCCCAGCTTGCAGGGTGCGACGAACTGGATGAGCCCTTCGTACAGCCCGATTACAAAGCTGCTCTATGTCCCCGTTCGCGAGATGGGCTCGTACTATTTCAAGGGCGAAGCCAAATACGAGCCGGGCAAGGTGTTCGTGGGCGGTGGCGAGCGACGGCTCGACGGCGACAAGGCGTGGGGTTCGGTCCGTGCGCTGCGGGCGGACACCGGTGAACGAGTCTGGGATTTTCGGACCCCTTCGCCATTGTGGACGGGCGTCATGGCTACCGCCGGCGGGCTGGTATTCGGAGGCTCGAACGAAGGGAACTTCTATGCTCTTGATGCGTCGACAGGCAAGCCGCTGTGGGACTTTCAAACCGGCGGCATCATCCGGTCGAACCCGATCTCCTTCCTGGTGGACGGCAAGCAATATGTCGCCACTTCGGGCGGACGAGCCTACTACGTTTTTGCCCTGCCCTAGCAGCCCGCGTGACTTTCACTACGGGCTGCCAGGGGCCGGATCGGGGCTCCTTGCGTCCGGCTCGGGTCTGCTGTAGGCTGGCTTCCAAATGAGTAATCTCACTCGGATTGGCGTGGCGATCGACGCCGATCTCCTCGAGAAGTTCGATGAGCTGATCGAGCAGCGCGGCTACCCGAACCGCTCAGAGGCCTTCCGAGATCTGATTCGAAACGAACTGGTCGAGGAGAGCTGGAAGTCGCCCGAAAGCGAAGTCGTCGGGTCCGTGACGCTGGTTTACAACCACCATGTCCGACAACTGAACGACAAGCTTCTCGACCTTCAGCACGATCACCACGACTCTATCCTCTCGACGCTGCACGTGCACCTCGACCATGAAAACTGCCTCGAAGTCTTGCTCATCAAGGGCAAGGCGGCCGCTGTGAATCAGATTGCAAACGCTCTCATCAGCACCAAGGGCGTGAAGCACGGCCGGCTCACACTATCTTCGTCGGGCCGGAACCTCGATTAGAAGCTATGCCGTCACCATATTGAGCAGTTGTCCAAGAGGCCGGACTCGCGGGCCTCGGATCTCATTGGCTGCCGCCGAGCACCTCAACGACCTCGGCAATGACCTGAAACTGCCCCTCGTCTGCGCTGGTCAGAACGATCGGCTGGAAGTCGGGATTGATCGGATTCAGGCTGATTCTCGTGTGACGCCAAGAATCTCCGTCGGCCACTTTCTTGCTCTTGTAGCGCTTGACCGTATAACGCTGGCCGCTCTCAGGGTCCGTATCGTCGCGCATCTGGACGAGCACGGTCTTGCCCTGGCGCGCGCCCTCCACCGGCGCCCGAAAAAGGCAATAGGAGCCATCAGGGATGGCCGGTTCCATCGACTTTCCCACGACTTGGGCTACGAACATGCCGCGTCGGAGGCGGCGTCTCGACTCTACCGTTACCCAATCGAAGTCATCGTCTTCGACGTGCTGGGTGTTGCTGAATGCGCCCGCGGCGGCCTTGAGAGGCACCAGAGGCAGGCAGGTGGCATAACGTTGCTCGGCCGGGGGTTTGACGAGCCGCAAAGTCGGCGGCAGTGCGGCGGTCACCTCGCGTTCCGGGCCGGCGCCTGGGTCGCTCCTCAAGCGCCGGTACGCTTCCGACGACATCCAACTCGTCACCACATTCTGAAACGATTCGTCGTTCATGAACCGTACGAAGATGTCCTCGTTCTGGTCCATCCGTTCGGCGAACAGATTCTTGAGCAGACCCTTGAACACCAACTCGAACTTGTCGCCGGGGTTCACGATTGCCGCCTGCCGCACTCCGTCGTTCGTCATCGCCGCTTCGACGACCTGATCGAAGAAGAGCTGGTCCGCCTGGTTGAAGTCCGTGCCGAAGCGTGCATTGACGATGTCGATGAGCTGCGAGAGCGGGACCGCTTGCGGGCGCGCCAATCCGGTCCCGACTTCCGTTGGCCCATCGAGCGGCCGCGCCTCGCCTTCCGCGAGCGAGATGGAACCTTCGCTGATCTTCTGCAGCCGATAATACTCAAGCTGCACCTCGTCATCGAAGCGGTACTCACGTCCGCTCTTGCGGCGGGGCAGTTTGGCCGCAAGGTGGCGGAGAAACACGTACAACCGCTCCAAATCGGAGTCCTGGTAAGGTATCACTTGGCTCAGAAACGCGTACAGGTTCAGGAACGCCTGGACCTTGCCGCGCCAGTCTTCCGCCTCTTCTTCGTCCTCGTCACGGCGGATGGTGAAGCGCGACACCGCCGGATCGAGCGCGGCATTCATGGCTTGGTGATCCAATACGCTCTGCCGTCGCTTCGGCTTGAAATAGACCGCGCAGAATCGCTCGACCTCCTCGTCGAGATAGACCCCCGACGCATCCAGCTCGGCCTTGATCGCGTACATCCGCGCAGGGTCCACTTCCTCGCCCATCTCGGCGCCTTCGTAATAGGCTTTGAAAGCTTCCTGAATCTCCTCGCGGCCGTTCACGAAGTCGAGAACGAACGTGTCTTCCTTGCGCGGATGAGTACGGTTCAGCCGGGACAACGTTTGCACGGCCTGAATCCCCGCGAGGCGTTTGTCCACATACATCGTGTGCAGCAACGGCTGATCGAACCCGGTCTGATATTTCTCCGCGACAAGCAATACCTGATACTCCTGCGTCGCGAACTTCTCGGGCAGCTCCTTCTCGGAGATGCCATGGTTCATGCCCGGCTCGGTATAGGTCACGCCCGCGAGCTTGTCGTCCTCCACCTTGCCGGAGAAAGCGACCAGCGACTTGATGGCGTAGCCCTTTTTTTGGATGTAGCGGTCGAAGCTCTGCTTGTAGCGAACCGCTTCGAGGCGCGAACCCGTCACCACCATCGCTTTGGCTCGGCCGCCGATCCTGTGCCCGGTGACGGCCTGGAAATGCTCGACCATCACCTCGGTCTTCTGCGCGACATTGTGCGGATGCAACTTCATGAACCGCGCCAGCGCCTGCGCCGCCCTCTTGCGCTCCACGTTGGGATCTTCCTCGCAGGCCTTGAGCAGCCGGAAGTATGTCTCGTAGGTGGTGTAGTGCTTGAGCACGTCGAGGATGAACCCTTCCTCGATGGCCTGGCGCATGGTGTAGCGGTGCGCGGGGTTCCCGCCGCGGCCGAACACAGCGAGAGTCTTGTGCTTCGGCGTGGCGGTGAAGGCGAAGAAGCTCAAGTTCGCCTGCCGGCCGCGCTTGGCCATGCTGCGGAACAGCTCCTCCATGTTTTCACGGCCTTCCTCGGCGGCGCGTTTTTTAGCTTTTTCCCTCAGCCCCTCGCCGCCCAGCACTTGCTTGAGGTCGGTGGCGGTCTCGCCGCCCTGGGAGCTATGCGCCTCGTCCACGATGACGGCGCAGCGCCGGGTAGGAAGGACACCGGTTCCCTCCTCGCCCCGGTCCTCGGCCATTTTCAGGAGTTGGCGCGACACGAATGGAAACTTCTGAAGTGTGGTGATTACGATCGGAACCGCGTTTTCGAGAGCTTGGGCGAGCTGCTTCGAACTCTCCTCAATCCGCTGCACGACGCCGCGCTTGTGCTCGAACTGGTAGATCGTGTCCTGGAGTTGCTGGTCGAGCACAACGCGGTCCGTAACCACGATCACGCTGTCGAAAATGCGCTCGTTGGCCGCATCGTGCAGGGATGCGAGCCGATGGGCCAGCCATCCGATAGTGTTGCTCTTGCCGCTGCCGGCGGAGTGCTCGACCAGGTAGTTGCGCCCCACGCCCTCCCTGCCCGCGGCGTCCACCAGCAACCGCACCGCATCGAGCTGATGGTAGCGGGGGAAGATCATGGACTCCGCCTTGACCTTGGCGCCCCGGTCGTCGCGCTTCTCGTCGACCTGCAAGTGGATGAAGCGGGCGAGCATGTCGAGCAGGCTGTCGCGTTGCAGCACCTCTTCCCACAGATAAGCCGTGCGATAGGTTCGCCCGGTCGGATCGGGCGGGTTGCCGGCCGCACCGCCGCAACCCTTGTTGAAGGGGAGAAAGCGCGTCGCCGCGCCCGCCAGCCGGGTGGTCATGAGCACCGACTCGGTGTCCACGGCGAAATGGACCAGCGCGCGGCGCTTGAACTCGAAGATCGGCTCACGAGGGTCGCGGTCTTGTTGGTACTGGCGGCGCGCGTCCTCGACGGTCTGGCCGGTGAGCGGGTTCTTCAGCTCCAGAGTCACTACCGGAATGCCGTTCAGGCTCAACGTGACGTCGAGCGACTGCTCGGAGCGCGGCGAGAAATGGAGTTGGCGCGTAAGCCCCAAGCGGTTGGCGGCATAGCGCCCTTCGAGTTCCGGGTTCAGCTCGTGCGCCGCCTTGAAATACGCCGCGCGGAGCGTTCGGCCGTAGCACTTGAACCCGTGCCGCAGCGTCGCGAGCACGCCGTGAGCGTTCATCCACTTGCACAGGTCAGAGAGCACCTGATCGCCGGTCTTGCCGCCGAGCAGCCTTTCCAGCTTGGCCCACTCCTTCGGCTGGGTCTCGCGGATGAAGGCCAGGACCGTATCGGGGAAGATGGCGTGTTCGCGGTCGAAGCCGCCTCCGGCGACGGGCGCGTAGCCGTTCGCCAGCAAGTGCGCTTCGATAGCGGTTTCGAAAGCCGTTTCGCTCGTGCGTTTCATGTCATCTCCGCACACGGATGCGCGACTCTTCCACGATCCATAATTGACCGTCGAGTAATGAGCCCGACAGTGTCTTGAGAAACCGCGTGCCGACCTCCCGAACGTGGTTGCGCGCCTGGCTATTGAGACGAAACACGACAATGCCGGAATAGGCGCCGGGCGAGTATGTTCGAATGTCCGAAAAATCCAAATCCAACGTAACGATAGCCCGATCCTCGCGTGCGCAGGCCGCCGCGAGATCGCGGTCCCTCGCTCCGCCGAGTCCCTGGTCGAGAACCGTGACGGCATCGTGCCCGGCTTCGCGGAACAACTCCGCCAGTTCGACCGGCAGGTTCTCGTCTAACTTGAAGCGCACGCAACGGCCTACCCTGACAGCGCCATGACCCGTTCACGCGCCAACTCTGCGGCATAGCGCACCGCCGCTTGGATGGACTTCCGGGTGACCGACGGGTAGCTTCTCATCACTTCTTCCGAATTCAGACCGTCCGCCAGATTGTCAAGAACCGTACTCACCAGAACTCGGGTACCCGTGATGCAAGCCCTCCCATGGCAGATCTCGGGATCGACGGTAATGTGGTCTTGCCAGTTCATGAGCTTTGACCTCCCACCCCGGTATGGAAGCGAGGGAGCTTGGGCGGCGCGACTCTCATTCTACTTCCTCCGCGTCGACCCGGCCTCTCAGCGCTGCGCGATGAGGGCGGCGCGGCGCTCCTTTGCCCGGAAGCGGCCGCGATGACGGTCTCGAAGGCGGCTTCTGAGTGCCTGTTAATGCTTATCGCTACAACTGTCCTTCGACGCGGGGGGCCAAGTTCTCGTGGATGTCGAACGATGCCTCATCAGTACCGGTGAAAGCCTCCCGTAACCTTCGACGCATATCGATGTCGCAAGCGAACACGGTCCACCAGATAGAGAACATCCCACGAGAGATTGCTTTCTCGACGATCAGTTCACGAACTGTGGCGGTGTCATGGCTAGCTAGACGACCGCGATCCTTTACTGCCAGCATCCAGATATAGCGCCGTTTCAGCCAGCGCAGATCGGATTTGGTCGGTTGCCGACCCGCGTTCCCCGGGAATTTGTCAAGGCCGGTCAAGGCGATAGTGTCTCGGGCTCTGTCGTGATCAAAGGCGGAAAGTCCGACCTTGGGGCGTACCAGTCCGCCCTCCACGTACTCAAACGCGCGGAGAGTGTTATCCCGGTCCGGCCAGAAGTAGTCAAGGAGAGCCACCGGGGTTTTCCCCTTGCTTGAATTGCAGTTGACGCAGGCAAGGAGGAAGTTGGACCATGAGTTCCGTAGCCTAGGGTTACAGTCTTGCGGCTGAATATGCTCGACAGCCAAGCCGGTCTCAATCTGCCGCTCGCAGTAGCTGCAATAATCACCAAGGCGGTCCCTAAGGTCGGTAAGGGCATCTTGGTAACGGGCGTAAGTGGTGGGGGCAGCCCCTTTGTCAACTGGTCGCATCACCACCCCCACTAATTAGCGCTTCCCGCTCCAACTTGAGCAAGGCCTGAAACGCCGGGTCGTCACTGAAAGGCAGGGTAAGTTCATTCAAGCGTTGTTCGGCCAAGGCTAGTTCGGATGTGTCCTCGCCAGCGGCTCGAAGCAAGCGAAAGTAGGTTTCAGCGGCTTTTATCATCTTTAGGTAGCGCTCGCTCTTCTGGGGCAGTTGCACGCCCATTACAGTCTCGGCGATATCTTCGATGCTTCTGTCCGCGTACTCGACGAACTCCTCTGGATCAAGGTTGATGAGTTCCCCGGGTCGGAGCGCTTGGATTATGAAGGGCGAGTGCGTGGTAGCGATGAACTGAATGTTTGGAAAGGTTCTGCGGAGCTTCTCGCTCACCTCGCGCTGCCAACTTGGGTGAAGATGTTGCTCCAACTCGTCGATCAGAACTACGCCGGCGCCGTGAAGCGGATTATCGAGTAGAGGATTCGCTAGCGCCAGCCGGCGGCCGAGGTCGCAGATCATCGCCAAGAAAGATCGCTCCCCGTCTGATAACTGAGACAAGTCCAAAGGCACACCAGCCTTGTCGACCAACAGCCGAAGTGGCTCCTCTTCCACACGTAGGTTCTTAAAGCCCCCCAGGAAGGTAGTAAGGGCATGCGATATCGCTGCGACGGCGCGGTCGCCGAGGTAGTTGGGGTTACGGCCCCGCTCTTCATGCTCGATCGTTATCGCGCTCCGATATCGGGCCATGAAGTCGCGGAAATTCACAGTGCGATTCAAGAGCGCACCCGAGTAAGCGGCTGCCTGGCCGCGCGGCACTTCTGTTGGAAGCTTCCGCGGCAGGCGGTAGCCTGCCCTGTCCGTCGTGTAGTAGACCGCAAGTGGCGCTGCATCGTCTAAGCGAGTGGGGTCGCCATATGCTTTCTTTACCTCTCGCTTGACCGCTGCAGGCAACCTAGTTGTCTGGATCCTCCGGCGCTCCTTGTCGTAAGTGAGCTTGTACTCGATCGGAATACCTGCGCAGTTGACCTTCATGCCCAGCTCTGCTGACATCGCGCCTACATTCACCTCCCGGGGAGTGATGGCGCGATAGCCGCTACGGGCCGAGGATACATGCGGAAGAAATCGGGAACACAAAATGGCGAGCCCGTCAAGTAGTGCGGTCTTGCCCCTACCGTTGATCCCGGCGACGACAGTGAACCGGTCTGCGAAGTTGAACGGCAGGTGCTCGGTATATACCCGGTAGTTGCGGAGAGTGATCTCGCGTACCCTCATCTCGTCACGTCACCTCCAACTGGCCGGTCACAGCCGCAGCAATGAGAGCGGCGCGGCGTTCTTTGAGCAAGGCCGTGGTTCGTTCCGTCGCGGCACGCAGCTCGTCCAACCTGCCGGTCTCATTCGCTATGTGAGCAACGATCTGGCGCTGCTCGCCGGGCGGGGGTACAGGAAGTGAAACCGCAAAGAAGCCTTCCGGATAGAGGCGCAGCCGGGATGACCATACTCCCTTTGAGTATCGAGCTACCTCCTGAGAGAAGACCGGCATACGCACCAAGGCGTCGACGTAACTCGGATGAAAACGCGCTCCGGGCTCATAGACGTTGTAGGCAGGACTAACGACGCCGTCCAGGAGCGACACTCCCATCGCGCCCATCCATGCCCACAATGTGTTGATTACGAGATCGCCCGAGAGACAGATCTTGTATCCCTCAGTCGTCTCTGCTTCGAACATATTGACATCCTTCTCCGAACGACGAGTCACGCCAGTAAGGTGTGACACGGTGAGGAGTTCTTCTTCGCCCGTATCAGAACGTTGATCGCGCTCCCGAAACAACCATCTTGCGCGCTCAGTCTCCCAATGAGCCGGAATCTTGCCCAGCCATGGGACGCCGGAGTCGCGAAACGGGACGTTTGGGTCGAGACCACGGGTGACGGCGCGGGTGATGAGCGCCCGGCGCTTCTCGGCCAACAGCGCGAGCACTCGCTCCTTCGCCGCCACCAGCGCATCCAGCCGGGCGGTCTCGCGGTCGAGGTAATCAGCGATGGCGCGTTGTTGTGGGGGCAGTGGCAGATGTATCGAAATGTCAGCAAGGTCCGATGCGTTGATAGCGGGGTAGTTGACACCAACCGAGTGTTTTTCGATTTCAGCCAAGAACGAGGGCTCCCGTAGGGCGTAGTGAGCAAAGTTAGTGTTCAAAACCTCATCTGACGGCCGCACCACGGCAAATCCGGTTGACACGACCAAGTTAGCCGGTGGGTTCTGAATTTGTGCAATTGCCTGTAGGTAGGTGCGTACACAGGAGATGATGATGTCTCCATCACGCACCTGCCTTCGCGCTCGACTGGGTGCATCTTTGAACTGATAAGTTACGGGCTCTTGGACTGAGCCGGAAGAATAGACGTTGCCAATATCTATGTACTGGAACTCGTAGTAGTCATCCGTATCCTCGTTCAGTACATCGTCATTTATGGTTGCCACATATTTAAGCCGGCGGCGACGGTTATCGCTGTACCCGGTCATTCCGTCACCTCCCGAAGCAATCGCATGATCTTGTCTTCTGCTTCCTTCAGTTCCGCATCGATCTCTTCCAGAGGCCGCGGCGGCGTGTACTGGTAGAAGTGGCGGTTAAAGTTGATCTCGTAGCCGACCTTGTCCTTGCTGCGGTCCATCCAGGCGTCCGGCACGTGGGAGCTCACCTCGTGCTCGAAATAGGCGTCGATGTCGTCCTTGAGCGGCACGTTCTCGAAGTCGCGCAGGTCGGCATCCGGCTCATATCCGTCGTCGCGCCCGCCTCTGGCGACCGGCTCGGCTTCGGGGTCCTTCTGCGTGAAGACGCTGCGGAAGAGCTTTTTCTCTATAACCTTCCAGTGCGATCGGCGCGCATGAAGCAGGTCTTCGATGCGGCTCCATACCGCATTCCAGTCGCGCATCGGCTCCCGCCCCAGCGCCTTGTCGACGGCCTGCACGTCGTCGAGCAAGTGCGGACAGGCATCGAGGAAGCGGGCCTTGTCTTCCACGGTCATCCGGTAGCGCAGGCGCAGGGGCCGCTCGACGGTGACGCGCGTGTAGCCGAAGTCGGCGTTGTCGAAGAGCTTCGAGCGGTCGTTCTGCTCGAAGCGGCCGTAGAGGCGCACGGTGTCGTCGATCTGTTCCCTGGAGAGGTGGCGGCGCTTGTCGCCGAGGCTGCGTTTGTTGTCTTCGCTGCCGCCCGCGGTCCACACGCCGCGCGTGTCCAGGAGCTGAATCTTACCCTTGCGCCGCTTCTCCTTGCGGTTGGTGAGAATCCAGACATAGGTGCCGATGCCGGTGTTGTAGAACATCTGCTCGGGCAAGGCGACGATGGCTTCGAGCCAATCGTTCTCGATGAACCACCGGCGGATCTCGCTCTCGCCCGAGCCCGCGCCGCCGGTAAAGAGGGGCGAGCCGCTGAAGACGATGGCGAGCCGGGAGCCGTGCTTGTGCTCCTTGGGGCGAACGGGCTCGCGCTTGTCCCACATGTGCTGCAGGAAGAGCAGCGAGCCGTCGTTCACGCGCGGCAGCCCGGCGCCGAAGCGGCCGTCGAAGCCGCTCTGGTCGCGCTCCTGCCTGATGTCCTTCTGCTGCTTCTTCCAGTCCACGCCGAAAGGCGGATTGGTGAGGAAGTAGTCGAAGGTCTCCCCGGCGAATCGGTCCTCGGTCAGGCTGTCGCCGAAGCGGATATTGTCGCCGCCGCCGTTGTGGTCCACCTGCTTCATCAGCATGTCGGACGCAGCGGTGGCGAAGGCGCGCTTGTTGTAGTCCTGGCCGTAGACGAACAACCTCGCCGCGCCGTGGTGTTCGCGCAAGTAGTTCTGCGCCTCCGCCAGCATGCCTCCGGTGCCACAGGCCGGGTCGAGCAGCTTGCGGACGGCGCCGGGCGTGGCGAGCAGTTGATCGTCCTCGATGAACAGGATGCTCACCATCAGGCGGATGACCTCGCGCGGCGTGAAATGGTCGCCCGCGGTCTCGTTGGCCAGCTCGTTGAAGCGGCGGATCAGGTTCTCGAAGATGAGCCCCATCTGCTCGTTGGGGACCGTACTCGGGTGCAGGTCGACATCGGCGAACTTCGAGACGACGAGGTAGAGGATGTTCGCTTCGCGCATCTTCTCGATCTCGTTCTCGAACTCGAAGAATTCGAAGATGCCGCGCACGTTCTTCGAGAAGCCGTTGATGTAACTGACCAGGTGCCTCTCGATGTTGTCCGGATCGCCCTTGAGCCTCTGGAAGTCGAGGGGCGAGCGGTTGTGAAAGCGCTGAACGGCGGCCCGGTTCAACCAAGCCTCCAATGCCTCGCCCTGGAACTTGGATTCCCGCCTGTCGAATTCCTCCAGAACCTTGGCCTTGGTCGGTGCAAGCACGCAGTCGAAGCGCCGCAGCACCGTCATGGGCAGCATGACCCGCTCGTACTGCGGCGGCCGGTAGGGGCCGCGCAGCAGGTCGGCGATCTGCCAGATCAGGTTGGCAAAGTAGTTGTGGTCAGGCATTGCGCCTCTTCATCGCTCTTCGGCAGCTCTACGAGGTTCGACTATCCACTTGTAGAACGTGGCCCGCTTGATGCCGAGGCAGGCCGCGATCTCATGCAGATATCCTCCTTGACCGCTTGCATCACGTAGTCGCGATAGCGCCAGCGCCACATCGAAAGGGGCCGTGCATGTCAACCGAACACGGATGCTCGGAAAGGAACACGAAACGCGTCGGGAACCAGTATATCGATTCCCAAAGAATTTCCCGCTCCATTGATGTTGCAGCCAGGGGCGCAAAAAGCCGTGTTGGGATAGACGCACCGGCGTTACCTGCGGCTGGCCGCAGGCATTAATGCCGCCAGGTGAGCGAAGGCTTTCTTGTCGAAGAAATCAGGATCATTTTGTCTGGAGTCGATCTCGTGGGGAGAAAGTCCGCCGAATCATCGTGGATTATACGTCGAGGCTATTGGCGCCAGGCGCTGGTTCGCATTGCGTTGAGTGAGTTTTCTCACCAGGCGGTTTTTTCGATGGCGCAGTTCGGGTGACGGCTCGTAGTCGAGGGCTTGGGCCGTGCAGCACAACGCTTGATCCAAGTCCTTCTCGTGGTGCTCATAATGTTTCGCCAGCTCCTCGAGAGCGGCGGTGCGGTAAGCATTGCGAACGTTGGCCAAGTCCCGGCAAATCGTCAGCATCCGATCACGACGCCCACACCTCTTTTCGAGCATGGCCTTCTCCCAGAGGGCCCGGAACAGGCTCTCGTCAGGCAGTCCGGAGTCGATAGCGCGCCGATAGAGCTCACTGGCATCGTCGTGCGCCTGTCCACGCTGCAGCCAGCGGGCGAGGCCGAGCATATCTTCACCGTGTCGGAGGTCCGCGTCCGCCGGCGAAGCGAACGCAGGCAGCACGACCCCCGTCAAGCAAGCCAGCGTCACGATATCCATCACATTGTGGTGGAAGAGCGGGACCAAGCGGAAAGCCTGCCGGGTCCGCAGGTACTCGAAATAGTAGTAGGGGATCAACTCACCGGGAAGATCACCTTCGCGGAGGAAGCCGAGGACTTCGTATTCGAGATGCGTCAGCTTGCAGCTCTCCATGCGCAGCTTCCACAGTTGGCGCGCGCCGTGGAGCAAGTCGAGATGGTGCATGCGCTCGAACGGAAAAGGCTTGCGCGCCAGCCGGTAGCGCGTCTCCAGCAGCGGAACATCGTAGGTTTTGCCGTTATAGGTGATGAGCACGTCCCGCCATTGCAGGAACTCGGCGAGCGCCACGAGCATGGCGGCCTCTTCGTCGTAGTCGCGCATGAAGAAGAGGCGCACTCGAAAGCCGCCGTCTTCGATGGTTCCCACGCCGACAAGAAACGCGCAAGTGCCGGTTCCGCCAGAAAGCCCGGTGGTTTCGGTATCGAGAAAAGCCCAGCGCGAGGGGTCGTGAGGCGGAATCCCGCCGCGGGAAATAGAGCTGAGCAACTTGCCGGGCAATGCGGCCAGCTTTGCAATTTCGAAGCCGCCGTGCCGTTGATGGCCGGGATAGAAACGTTCCGAGAGAAAATAGCGTCCCCACTGGTTCTCCATCACCTCCCCGTCAAGCACTTGCTCGGCGTCGTAGTGCTCAGGCTGTTCCTGCTGAAAGTAAGGCAGCGACTCGTAGGAGGACTCTCTGTTCTCGCCGGATTGTGGAACCCGAGCGCCGCCGGGGTCCATCCGGCCGCCCTTGACCCGCCGGATTTGCCGGCGGAGACGTTCCAGGTCCTGTTTAAGGGTCGGTTTCATCGTGTAGTAAACAAAAGGCTCCTACAGACCGGGGTCAACTCGCCTCGACGCTGTTGCGTCACGCGTTACGGGTCGGCGTCAATTCGTTCAGGAATCGGGAAGCCACCTCTTTCGCTTTCTCTCCCACCTCGCCGAGCGGGCCCACACAAGAGGGACAGCCTGCTTCACAAGGACAGGAAGCGAGCAGGTCCCGGGAGCGTCGCAGTAGTTGATCGTGCATTCGGTAGAGCGGCTCGCTTTGGCCGATGCCGCCGGAGAAGTTGTCATAGAGATACAGTTCGGGGTCCGACTCCGGCCCGGCGCGCTCGACGTCGCTGCTCATCGCCACACACAAGTCACGCGGGTCGCACATCAGCAACAGCGAGCCGACCGTCCGCAAGACATTCCCGAGACCTGCAAGCCCGCTTCGCTTTTCGGCGGAGCTGTACTCCGTGAAGCTCTGCAGAAACGCGTGAGGAAACGTCAGCCGAAAGGCTGTAGTGTGCAACTCCTGCTCAGGCATCGAGAGTTTCCCGGCGCCGACATTCTCGGCTGTGTAGAACTTGAGTTTCTTGAAGCCCACGATCTGACGGTTGATCCGCACTTCGCCGTAGCTGCGAGCCGCCGGACCCAGGGGCTCGCTCTCGAAAGTCTCGATGACCTTGACTTGCGTATAGTCGATCGCGTCGGTGTAGTAATTGCACTCGACGTTCTTCACATAGGCTTTGCGCTCCTTGTAATCAAACCGCTCTACATGGAAGAGCCGGCCCTCGTGAAGATAGATCGCTTTCTCATAGAGCGTCGTCAGCGCGGAGTTGAAGTCGACCTCGCCGATCACGTTCGGCTCACGCGTGATGTCGACGACCACGAAGTTGTCGCTCGTGACCGTGCGCAGGCTGACCGCATCAGCGGGATACGATTCCGATGTCCAGTGCCAGGAGTTCCCGGCGTGATGCAGCAGCCCGGCCTCTCCCAAGAACTCGCAGAGGTCGGCCGTGGGATGCGGACCGAACAGTTCGCCGTCTTGGACCGGCAACTCGAACGCCGCGCACTTGACGTGGCTGATGAGGACTTCCAGGTTGTCGGGATTGATCTGCGCGTGCTCCGGCGAGGCGTCGAAGAAGTACGACGGGTGCTGCACGATGAACTGATCCAGAGGCGCACTCGACGCTACCAGCAGTGACAGAGAAAGCGACTGCCGCCTCCCCGCCCTGCCGGCGCGCTGCCAAGTCGAAGCGATCGTCCCCGGATAGCCTGCCATCACGACCGTATCGAGCGAGCCGACATCGATCCCCAGTTCGAGCGCGTTCGTCGCGACGACGCCCATGACCTCGCCTTCGCGCAGTTGCTTTTCGATTTCGCGGCGTTCCCGCGGCAGGTAGCCGCCCCGGTATCCTCGAACCGACTCCGGCGGAAGCGCGCCCCGGTCAGCGGCGTCCTTGAGGTACCGCACGAGAATCTCAGTCGCCAAGCGGCTGTTCGCGAAGACAAGCGTCTGCTGTCCGCGTTCGAGGAAGCTCAGCGCCAACCGGCGGGTCTCGGCGATGTAGCTCCGACGAATCCCCAACTGCCGGTTCACGACCGGCGGATTGTAGAACGCGAAGAAACGCTCGCCTTGGGGAGCCCCGTTCGATTCGATCTCCGACACCGGTTGCTCGATAAGCTTCTCGGCAAGCTCTTTCGGATTGGCGATCGTCGCCGAACAGCAGATGAACAAGGGCTTTGAACCGTAGAAATCGCAAATCCGCTTGAGGCGTCGAAAAAGGTTGCCGACATGGCTTCCGAAGACGCCGCGGTAGGTATGAAGCTCGTCGATCACGATGTAGCGCAGGTGTTCGAAGAAGCGCGCCCAACGCGTGTGATGGGGCAACACCCCGCTGTGCAGCATGTCGGGGTTGGTCAGCACGATGTTGGCGCGTTGCCGGATGGACTTGCGGGCATCCTGCGGCGTATCCCCGTCGTACGTGAAGGCCCGAATGTCGCTTTCCATGCCGGAAAGGAGGCTTTGCAGCTCCTCAAGCTGATCTTCGGAAAGTGCTTTCGTTGGAAACAGGTAGAGCGCGCAGGTCTCCGGGTCTTCCGTCAGCGCGTTCAAGACAGGAAGGTTGTAGCAGAGTGTCTTGCCGCTCGCCGTCGGCGTGGGAATGACGACGTTCTCGCCGCGGGCAATCTTCTCCCACGCTTCGAGTTGATGAGAGTAAAGCTGCCGAATGCCTCTCGCGGCGAGGGTCGACCGCAGCGGCGCACTCACCTCGGCCGGGATCGAGCGGCAGTCCGCCTCGCGAGCCGGCTTGCGCCACAGCGCCGTGATGGGCGAACCCGGCTGCTTCGACCAGACTTCGAGTTGTTCGACCGCTTTCTCGAGGGAACGATCTTGCCGCGCCAGCGGATTGCGAGGCGCCGGCGGAATCGGATCGACAAGCTCAAGGGAAAGATTCGTGGGAGGCAGACAGTTCTCCTTTTGTTCGCCCTACCAGTGTAACCGAAGGAGGGGCCTGCCATCAAGGCGAAATGGCGCCTTGTGTTTCTTTCCCTTTGGAGTCTTCGCTGTCGGCCGCGCCCGCCTGTCAGCGCCTCTCGCGAGGGCCGGAGGTTTCCACACAGGTGGTCCTGTTCAGTGGGTGAGCGGCTAATTCTGTTTGCAACCCGCTGCTGCTGCTTCCCTCGACTTCTGCAGCAGCAGTTTCCAGAGGCGGTTGACGTGCTGTTTGCGGGTGTGGATATTGCCGATGGCGACGCGCAGAGCAACCCGGTCGTGGAGCACCGTGCTCGAAAGGAAGAACTCGCCGGTATCGTTGATAGCTTCGATCAGGCGTTGATTGATGGCATTCAGATCTTCCGGATCGACGGCCGGCGGACGGTACCGGAAGCAAACGACCGAAAACGGCACTGGGGCGAGGCGCTCGAAGTCGGGATGCTCGTCGACACGCTTGGCGAAGTCTTCGGCGAGCCGAATGTGCTCACGAAGATTCGCGGCCAGTCCTTCTCTCCCAAAATAACGCATCACGAACCAAAGTTTGAGGGTGCGAAACCGACGGCCGAGCGGCAGGGCGTATTCCATGAAGTTGACGGCGCGCTGGTCCTGTTTGCTGCGCAGGTAATCGGGAACAAGCGACAGAGCCTGCCGTAGTTCCTCGGGCCGGCGGCAGTAGAAGGCCGTCAAGTCCATCGGTGTAAACAGCCACTTGTGGGGATTGAAGAGGAACGTGTCGGCGCGCTCACAACCGTCGAGGTAATGCCGCTTCTCCGGCAGGATGCCCGCAGCGCCCGCGTAGGCGGCGTCCACGTGAAGCCAAAGAGAGTGGCGCGCCGCTATGTCGGCCAGCGCCGTGATCGGGTCGACGCTGGTTGTCGAGGTAGTGCCGACCGTTCCGGCGATACAGAAGGGTCGGAGACCTGCCGCCTGATCGGCGAGGATCTGGTCCTCGAGCAAGTCGGGGCGCATGCGGAATGCATCGTCGACGGGGATTTTGCGGCAGTTGTCACGCGGCAGACCCAGAACGAGCATCGCCTTCTCGATCGACGAGTGCGCCTGTTCAGACGTGTAGAGAGTCAGCTTGTCGAGCTCGAACGGCTGTCCGGTCGCGCGGGCCTGCTCGCGAGCGGCTTCGCGCGCGGCGATGACCGCGTGCAGGCTCGCCACCGAAGCGCCGGCGAGGGTCATGCCGAACCAGCTCGTCGGAAGCCGTAACCACTCGGTGAGCCAGCGGAGAGTGACCTGCTCCAGTTCCGTCAACGCCGGAGAGGTTTTCCACAGCAAGCCGATGTTGTTGAGGCCGGCGATGAGCGCTTCCGCCAAAACACCCGGCATCGCTCCGCTCGTGGCGAAGTAGCCCATGAATCCAGGATGGTTCCAGTGCGTGACATGCGGCACGATCTGCCGTTCGAAGTCGGCCAGGATGCGATCCATCGGCTCGCCTTGCTCGGGCGCCGATGCCGGCAGGGCATCGACCAGGGCCCCCGGCTTGACATCGGGTTGGACACGATATCGCTCGGGGTGCTCGATGTAGTCCGCGAGCCAGTCGACGACTTGGCGCCCGAAGCGCCGGAACTCGTCAGCCGGCATGTCGCCGACGAGCTTCCGCAACTCCGGCTCCGGCGAGCCGCCGCTAAGATCCAGCGGACTTTCGGCTGTCGAGAAACCGTTCTCGCTCGCCTCACCGCCGCCTGTTACGGCAGTGACTGACGGATCGTCCATCATGTTCAGGAACCTGTAATCAGCATAGCGCTCGACTGAAAAAGATCGAGAAAGCTTGGATCAGAGGAAAATACGCACTTTTGCGCACAAGTGCAAAAGCGGCAACCGGGCACGGCAACCGGCTAGGGTTTGATCCGGGCCATGTTGAGGCGGTTGAGTTCCTGTTCGCGGCGGGAGTAGTTTGCTTCGTAATAATCGCGGTAGGCGCCGGAGCGGACGTGCTCTACCCATTCCCTGTTTGCGCGGTACCAATCGATTGTCTGGGCCAGGCCTTGATCGAACTTGATTTCGGGCGCCCATCCCGTTTCGGCTTCGAGCTTGGCGCTCGTGAGGGCATAGCGGCGGTCGTGGCCGAGGCGGTCTTCGACGGTTTGCAGAAGGCTTTCGGGCTTGCCGATGGCGGCGAGGATTCTCTTGACCACTTCGAGATTGGGCAGGGCGCAATTGCCGCCGATGTTGTAGACCTCGCCAGGACGTCCTTTTTCGACAAGCGACAGGATGGCGCGGCAGTGGTCATCGACATGGAGCCAGTCCCGGACCTGCTGTCCGTCGCCGTAAATGGGGAGCGGCATGTTTTCGAGGGCGTTGGCGATCATCAACGGGATGAGTTTTTCGGGGAACTGATAAGACCCGTAGTTGTTCGAGGCTCTGGTGACGATGACCGGCAGCTTGTAGGTCGCGAAGTACGAGAGCGCCAGCAAGTCCGCCCCGGCCTTGGAAGCGGAATACGGACTGCTGGGGCGGAGGGGAAAGTTTTCGTCCGCCTCGGCCGGGGAGTCGATGCTTCCGTAGACTTCATCGGTCGAGATGTGGATGAATCGCTCCACGCCGTGGCGCCGCACGGCTTCCAGCAGGTGAAAAGTGCCGGTGAAATTGGTGTCGACTACGGGCTTGGGTGCAAAGATGCTGCGATCGACGTGAGACTCGGCGGCGAAATGGACAACGGTTTCAGGAAGGAAGTCGGCGATGGCACGCTCGGTGGCTTTGGCGTCACATAGGTTCGCTTTGACAAACCGGTAGTTATCATGCCCGCCGACGGATTCGAGGTTTTCGAGGTTCCCCGCGTAGGTGAGCGCATCGAAATTGAGGATTTCTGCGGAATCGTCATGTGCGAGCACAAGCCGGATGAAAGCGGAGCCTATAAAGCCGGCTCCGCCCGTGACGAGCAGCCTCATTTGTACTGAGTCTCCCAGTCGTAGTTGATGCAGGGGTGGTCGTAGGGAAGGCGGCCCTCGTCTTCGGGGTTGTAGTGCCTGTCGGTGACGTAAACCAGCATCGCGGGGCTTTCTCCGATGACTTTGTAGCCGTGGGCGACGCCCGGCGGGATCAGAATCTGCCAAGGCCGCAGGACTCCGGCATAGAACGTGTTGCGTTGGCCGAAGGTGGGCGAGCCGGTCCGCAGATCAGCCAGGGCCACCTGGAACATGCCTTGGACCGGCACCCAAAAGTCGGTCTGATACAGGTGATAGTGGAACGCCTTGATGGCGCCCGGATAGCTGAGCGCAGCGGAAACCTGCGTGGATTCTGCGGGGAAGCCGGCGGGCAGCCCCTGTCCAAGGCGAATGATTTCAGTAAAATAGCCCCTGTCGTCCGGCCAGAGGTTGTAGGGCTTCACTTGTACACCGTCGATCCGTTCGGCCGAGTCAGGTTTCGTAATGAGGGTGCCGATACCTTTCTGACATTCGGGAGTGGAGAGCTGCAGAGGGGCGTCCTCACTCGTGATAATCCGGTCGGCCGGCCGTAAGGGTTGAGGTTGGCTCGCCATGGAAGCTTCCCAAAGATGGTATCGCAAAGTGGGTGCGGACAAGCGAGTTCCAGGGCGAGACCAGTACAATCATGGAGTTCAACAGCCCGTGGCAAAAGGCCCCGCTGCATTCGAGCGGCGATTCATCCCGGCTGAGCTGTGTTGTTCCTCGGTCGAATATGTCCAATATGCTCCCTCGTCGCGCCTTGTCAGCCAGGCGCCTCGCCGCTCGCGGTGCTACGCCGGGTTTCACCACGGACTGTTAGGGGAACGGGCGGCGAGTCCGCGCCCGTTGACAGCAAGAGGGGTTGTTCGTGTCTGAAGGAATAAGTCGCCGACAGTTGCTTGTAGCGGGCATGGCCACCGGAGGATCGATTCTGATGCCCCCGCCGGCACGGGCGGAGAAGAGCTTTTCAGGAGCAGGCAGCGAATGGCGCTTCTACGGCGGCGACCAGGGCGCCTCGCGCTACTCGCCGCTGGACCAGATCAACCTTTTCAATGTTCACCGCCTCAAACCTGCTTGGATACACCATACCGGCGATAAGCTCGATCGCCCGAAAACCATGATCCAATGCACGCCGATCGTGATCGGTGACGCAATGTATCTGACGACGGCCCGCTTGCAGATTCGGGCTCTCAACGCGGCGACGGGAGAAGTGCTTTGGAACTTCGATCCGTATGAGAAAGAGCGGTCATCCCGGGCACGAGGCGTGAATCGCGGTGTGACGTACTTTGAAGACGGCAAGGACAAACGCATCTTCGCGGCGATCCAGGCCAAGCTGTTTTGCCTCGATGCACGCACAGGCGAGTTGATCAAAAGCTTCGGCGAGAACGGCATCGTTGATCTGAAGCAGGACTTCGACCGCGACATGGAGGGCCTTTTCTACAAATGCACGAGCCCGCCGATCATCTACGAAGATCTGATTATCGTCAGCGGCGGCGGCGGCGAAGGGCCGCGGCGCGAGGGTCCAGGACATATCCGCGGCTATGACGTGTACACCGGCAAGCGGAGGTGGATCTTCCATACGATCCCGTTTCCGGGGGATTTCGGCTACGACACCTGGAGCCCGGATTCATGGGATGTCAACGGCGGAACGAATAACTGGGCCGGCATGAGCCTCGATACCGAACGAGGGTGGCTGTTTGCTTCGATCGGGTCGCCATCGTTTGACTTTTGGGGCGGCGACCGCATCGGCGACAACCTGTTCGGGAATTGCGTCCTGGCGCTGGATGCGAAGACGGGTAAACGTGTCTGGCACTACCAGATCGTTCGGCACGACGTATGGGACTACGATCTGGCGGCGCAGCCTGCGCTGGTGCGGCTCCGAAAAGGGGATCGATTGGTGGACGCCGTGGCGCAGACGACGAAGATGGGCCTGATCTTCGTGCTGGACCGCGAGACGGGTGAACCTCTATTCCCGATCGAGGAATGGCCGGTTCCGGAGAGTGACTTGCCCGACGAAAAGCTGGCGGCGTCGCAGCCGGTTCCGCTCAAGCCCGTGAGCCTCTGTCGGCGCGAGTTCACCGAAGATCTCGTAACGGACATCTCATCGGAAGCGCACCAGTTCGTCTTGAAAAAGTTCCGGGCTGCTCGAACGGGCGGGCTGTACACGCCGCCTACCAGGCAGGGGACGGTGATCTATCCCGGGTTCAGCGGCGGAGTCCTGTGGGGCGGCATCAGCTTCGACCCGGACCGGAATAGGATGTACGTCAACTCGAACGAGACGACGAACCTCTGCACGATCGTCGATGGAAAACCGGAGGACAAGTTCCGGTTCAATCACGCAGGGTACATACAGCTTCTGGATCCCGAGGGCTACCCGGCCATCAAACCGCCTTGGGGCAAGATGAACTGCATCGATCTGGATTCCGGTGAATACGTTTGGCGAGAGGTCCTCGGGGAGCACGTTGAGCTGACGGCGCGCGGGATTCCGAAAACGGGGACGCTCAGCTTCGGAGGCTCCGTTGCGACCAAGGGTGGATTGGTGTTCATCGGCGCTACGGCCGACCCGAAGTTCCGAGCCTTCGATGCCAAGAGCGGGGCCGAGGTCTGGGAGTGGGAGTTGCAGGCGGGCTGCAATGCCTCGCCTTGCTGTTATGAGGTTGGTGGGAAGCAGTTTGTGGCGGTTGCGGCCGGGGGTGGCCGCCCGAAGCTGGGGATTCCGGCGGCTGACGAGATCGCTGCTTTCTCTTTGGCATAGCAGCTCGTGGCAAAAGTCACGCAGGCGGCGTTACGCGCCTTTAGGCCGATTGCGTAACGTGTGGCCGCTCCAGAAACGCAGTGCCGTGCTCTCCGCGCTTTTTTCTTCGTAGGCCGGAAGCGGCGCGTAACCCTTCGGGCGACGGACGTTTGCGATCGTCAGCTTTGTCGTTCGTCGGAGGAGATCACCCGGATCGCCATCCTCCTCACTCCGCGCCGAGCGAGAAGCAGAAGCCCGCCGCGCCTTCCACGGGACTTTTGCCACGGGCTGCTTGCACACCGGGACGGAAACCGCGGCTTCATACCGCACGGCGTTGGCGGGCCGCCTGAAGCGTGTTGACCATGAGCATGGCGATGGTCAGCGGACCGACGCCACCCGGGACCGGCGTATAGGCCCCCGCTGTTTCAGCCACATCCTTGGGGTGGACGTCGCCCACCAGAACAGAACTCTTCTCCCGGAAGCGCTCGAGCTTCCTGGGCAGTCCTGAGCAGATCGACTCGACCTGCTCTGCGTCGGTGAGGTTGTTGATTCCGACATCGAGAACGGTGGCGCCGGGTTTGATGAAGTCGCGTGTAACGAACGCCGGGCGGCCAATGGCGGCCACGAGGATGTCGGCTTCACGGGCGACAGCGGGTAGGTTTTCGGTCTTCGAATGACAGATCGTCACTGTCGCGTTCTCGTGGAGAAGCAGAAACGCAGTGGGCTTGCCGACAATGTCGCTCCGGCCCACGATGACGGCGCGTTTGCCGGCAATGGAGATCTCGCTGCGCTTGAGAATCTGGATCAGCCCGGCGGGCGTGCAGGGGATGGGCGCGGGACGCTTCGTCACGAGCGCGCCGACGTTGAACGGGTGGAAGCCGTCGACATCCTTCTGTGGTGAGACGGTTAGCAAGACCTTCGCCGCGTCAACTTGATCGGGAAGCGGCAGTTGGACCAGGATGCCGTCGATCTCGTCGCGGTGGTTCAGATCATCGACAAGCCCAAGCAACTCCTCGGTCGTCGCGGTAGCAGGGGGCGTAATGTGCTCACTGTGGATGCCGACCTTTTCGCATGCCTTGATTTTGTTGCGGACGTAGATTTCAGAAGCCGGGTCATTTCCGACGCGGACGGCCGCCAAACCCGGCCGGATGCCCTGGGAGGCCAGCGTTTCGACTTCGTCTTCGACTTCAAGAAGGATCTGGTCGCGGATGCGGTTACCGTTCAGAATGCGGGCGGGCAAACGATGTCTCCGGTGAAGAAACCGGCATCATAACACGGGCATTCGAACGGCTTGGACAGGGTGAGCGGCGGGCTCCGTCACTACACGTATGCTCGTGCCCTTGATGTCAGGGAACTACGATTCGACCGGCATGATGCGAGTACTCGCCAGCCGTTCTTCAGCTTGAGCGAGCACTCGCTGTTCGGCTTCTTCCTTGGTCGCCCCCACGGCGCGGGCGATGTTGGCGCCGGGCGACACGTTATCGGCACGGGCACGGTAGTTGCGGCCCAGCTTGTAGGAAGTCACGCGGACCGGCCACCCGGCCAGCTCAAGAGTACGCTCGGAATGATCCTCAGGTTTCATGAGCTTTGAATTCAGGCGCCCCTTTCGATCGCCGCTCCAACGAGATTGCCCCATTCCGTCCAAGAGCCGTCGTAGTTGGTGACGCCGTCGAGCCCCAGCAGGTACTTCAGGACGAACCAGCTATGGCTCGAGCGCTCGCCGATGCGGCAATAGGCAACAACGGGTTTGGCGCCCGTGATACCCGCACCTTCGTAGAGCGCTTTCAACTCATCGGCGCTCTTGAAAGAGCCGTCTTCGTTGCAGGCTATTGCCCAGGGAATATTCTTGGCGCCGGGGATATGGCCGCCCCGCTGGCAGGTTTCCGGCAGGCCGGGGGGTGAGAGAATCCTACCGCTGAACTCGTCGGGGCTGCGCACGTCAACCAACTCCACAGAACCGCCGCCGACGGCATTGTGGACATCGGGAAGGAACAAGCGGATCGAATTGTCGGCATCGGCCGCCGTGTAACCGGCTTCGGCGAGCGAAGAGGCATCAGTAGTAAGGTCGCGCCCCTCAGAGATCCATTTCTTGCGGCCGCCGTTCATCAGGCGAACGTCGGCGTGGCCATAGATCTTCAGTTGCCAAAGCGCCCAAGCGGCGAACCAATTGTTGTTGTCGCCGTAAAGGATCACTGTGGTGTCGTTGCCGATGCCGGAAGAGGACATCAGTTTCTCGAAATCATCCTTCGGGATGATGTCTCTTTGAACCGTGTCGCAAAGCTGTGTATTCCAGGCCCATCCGACGGCGCCGGGGATGTGTCCTTCGTCGTAGGCGCTCGTGTCCACGTCAACCTCGACGACCCGGATGTTCTCGTCTCCGGTGTGTTCGGCTACCCAATCCGTGCTCACGAGCATCTCGGGATGCGCATAGTCGGCCATGGTTCATTCCTCCCTGGTGGCGTGCGTTCAACTTGGAGCGAACGGTATTCGACTATAGCATGCAGCCGGTCTCAGATAGGGTCCCGAGGGTTATGCGAGAGCGCATTTTCCAAGCGAGCCGGCTCACGTCTTCAGGAGTTGCGCCTGAATGCATCACGAGGCTAACCGGGCTGTTCGCGAAACTCCTCGAGCAGTCTGGCGTTCACTCGGCTCTTCACGATGCTCCGGTCGATTACAAGGCGCCGCGCGGTTCACTGCTAACTGCCAGTTTGACCGGGCGCCCTGATGGCATCAACGCGAGGTGGTCAATCGAAGAAGTGAACTCCGACTGAGAAGAACACCCCGCGCGCGCTGTACCTGTAGTCGAGTCGCAACCCCTCGGAGTCGATTATCCAGTCGGTGAGCGAGCGGGAGTAGCGGACTCGGAAGTCCACCGGCCCATTTCAGACGCAGCGTCGTTCCGGCGCCGATTGTCCACGGCCATCTTCCCAGGCGTTGGCGGTCTTCGCCGGCCACTCCAATCACGGGATTCGTCCCTCCGGAAGCGAACTCGGTCCATGCTCGATTCATCCCGCTGAAGAGGTAGACCTGCGAGCGACCGATTCCCAGAGCGCGCCCAAAGAGGAAGTTGCCGCCTACCTCGGACAGATCGCTGAAGTCCCACCGGCCGGGCCAGACATCGTAAATGTTCCCGCTCGTGGTCGGAGAAATTGTGCCGTTGAGCTTGCGTCGGCTGGAAAGAACGCCAACAAGTTCGCCGCCGACGAGCCAGTTCCCCGGCAGGTTCAGGCGCACCCCTCCCGACAGGGCGCCGGCGAGTGCAAGGCCCGAAGTGGACGATGTGCTCGAACTCGATCCCCCCTGGATGGTCACTTTCTTGGTGTGTTCGACCGTAATCCGGCCAACCTCCGGAGCCAGGCGCAGGTAGAAGCCGGACTCTGCGTGGGCGGCGCCCACACCAATGAACAAGCTGGCGACCGCCAGCAAGCCTATCAGCTTACCTGGACTCCGCTCGTGAGTTTCCGAAGCCTTTCGACTCCTTTCCGGTGAAACACGACTGATCGAAAAGCCTGAAACTCTCATATTTAGTGCTGCATCCTGCGGGTTCCGGTCAGTACCAGTTTAATAGGGGCAGCAAGAGCAGCTTCTTGCGCCGGTTCGGATAAGCCGTGGGTGGTGATGTGTACTTGAGAGAGGCGCGTTGCCCAATCGCCATTCGCGGGTTCGCGGGAGACCGAATGGAGCGCCTTGCTACGATCCGCCGCGCCCTCGGCCACAGTGTTCTTCTGCTGGATGATGATTCGGCCCTATCCCTAGCAATATAGATATAGTTACTTGGCAGAGAAGTCCCTGGAGGGTTCTCATGGCGATGGGTCGATTCAGCAATGTGCTCCGGCGGGGCGGCTTTCCGGCCTTTCTGGGCACGCAGTTCCTCGGCGCCCTGAACGACAACATCTACAAAACGGCGGTGTCGCTGGTGGCTGTTGGCATAGCCGCCGGAAACGAGGGAAGCCTGATCCTTTCCGTCGCGCAGGGGTTGTTCATCCTGCCGTTCATTCTGTTTTCCGGCTACGCCGGGCATGTGGCCGACGCCTACAGCAAACGAGTGGTGCTGATCGCGACCAAAGTTTTTGAAGTGCTCGCAATGTCGATGGCCGTTGTGGCCTTTGCGCTGGGGAGCATCGAGATGATGCTCGTGGTGCTGTTCCTGATGGCGACACAGTCAACGTTCTTCGGTCCGGCGAAGTACGGCATTCTGCCGGAGATCTTCGGCGACAGGGATTTGAGCCGCGCCAACGCCGTGCTTCAGATGACGACCTTCGTGGCCATCATCATCGGGACGGCGGTGGGCGGCATACTGCTCGAGGCCTGGCCCGGCCGGCTTTGGTTGCTCGGCGTCGTGCTCGTGGGAATAGCGGTCTCCGGCTCTGCGTCGAGTTTCGGGATTACGAGAGTGCCGGCGCCCACTGTGCGCCGCCGTTTCCGACGCAATCCGTGGGCCGAAGTCACGATTGGCCTGAAGCATCTGTGGAGCGTGCGGCCGCTTTGGCTAACGGTCGTCGCCACGGCCTACTTCTGGTTTGTGGGCGCGCTGATGCAGATCGCGATCATTCTGTTCGGGAAGGAGTCACTCGGAGGAGGTGAACTGGAAATCAGCATCCTCGTTGTGTTCTTCGCGGTCGGAATCGGCATCGGAAGCATGGCGGTGGGGCGCTTGTCAGGCGACAAGGTGGAGATCGGACTGGTGCCTTTGGGGGCGCTCGGCATGAGCTTGTTCTCGTTGCTGCTTTCCATGGCCGCACCGTCGTACGAGTTGTCGGCGGCTTGCCTGCTGGCGCTAGGGTTTTCGGGGGGCTTCTATGCCGTACCGCTCAATGCTTACCTGCAACAAAAAGCGGACGAAAACGAACGAGGGAGGTTGTTGGCCGCCGCCGGTTTTCTGAGCAACGTCGGCGTGCTGCTCGCGGCGGGTACGAGCTGGCTCCTCAGCAATCAGCTAGGTCTCGCCCCGGCGGAAGTCATCCGGACCGTCGGGGTTCTCAGCCTTCTCGCGACGGTGTACATCCTCACCGTCGTGCCGGACTTCCTCATCCGGTTCCTGCTTTGGCTCTTCACGCACACGATCTATCGAATTCGCATCAAAGGTGGACATCACGTGCCGTTTCGCGGGCCGGCGCTGCTTGTGTGTAATCACATCTCTTTCATGGACGGCATGCTCGTCGGAGCGTGCGTACAGCGGTTTATCCGCTTCCTGGTTTACCGTCCTTACTTCGAAATGAAAGTCTTCCAATGGATCCTGACGTTGATGAGAGCCATCCCGGTGATAGGCGGCGACAAAAAGGGAGTGGCGGAATCCATCGCGCACGCCCGTCAGGAGCTGGTCGACGGACACGTGGTCTGTATTTTCGCCGAAGGGGCAATCAGCCGTACCGGAAATCTGCTTCCTTTCAAGCGTGGATTCGAGCGCATCGTAGGCGGACTCGACGTGCCGATCATCCCGGTCCATCTCGACCGCTTGTGGGGAAGCGTCTTCAGCTACGAGCAGGGGAAGTTTCTTTGGAAACGGCCGCGGCGGATACCGTATCCGGTGACCGTGACGTTTGGCAAGCCGATTCCGTCGGATGCGAAGGCACATCAGGTTCGGCAGGCCATTGCCGAACTCGGCGCTGAAGCGGCGGCACACCGGCTGGGCAGGGGCGATCTGTTGGATCGGCGTTTCCTGAGAATGGCGAAACGCCGCTGGTTTTCATTGTGCGTCGCTGATTCCACCGGCAAGGAGTTGACCAACGGCAAGACGTTGATCGGCGCCTTGGCGCTCTCGCGCTGGATTCGGAAGCGATGCCAAGGCCAGGAGATGGTCGGCCTGCTGTTGCCCGCTTCGGCCGGAGCGGCTGTGGCGAACATCGCAGTGCTGCTTGCCGGTAAAGTTCCGGTGAATTTGAACTTTACGGTGGGCCGCGAGGCGATGGTGTCGGCGATCGAGCAGTGCGGCATCAAGACGATTCTCAGCTCGCGCGTGTTCATGAAGAAAGCAGGCCTTGAGGAGTTGCCGGGTTTGGCCTATCTCGAACAGGCGGCGAAGGAGATTACGCCGCTTCAGAAGGGGCTCGCAGCGGTCTGTGCGGCCTTCTTGCCGTCACGGCTTCTGGAGTGGGTGTATACGTCCGGGAGACGAGATCCGTCGGCGCTTGCGACGATCATCTTCTCGAGCGGGAGCACCGGCAGGCCCAAGGGCGTCATGCTCTCGCACGGCAACATCATTGCCAACCTCGAAAGCTTAGCCCAAGTGTATTGGGTTTCCGAAAATGACCGCCTGATGGGCGTGCTGCCGTTCTTCCATTGTTTTGGATTCACGGTCACTCTGTGGCTGCCGTTGCTGACAGGTTTCCCGGTTGTCTACCACACCAATCCGCTGGACGCAAAAACGATCGGCAATCTGACGCTGAAGTATGGTGCTACGTTCCTGTTGGCGACGCCCACCTTCCTTGCGAATTACGCCCGCCAGTGCACGCCGGAACAATTCGCGTCGTTACGTCATGTGATCGTCGGCGCCGAGAAGCTGCGGGACTACTTGTCGGAGCAGTTCCGCGAGAAGTTCGGGATCGAGCTGCTAGAAGGTTACGGCTGTACCGAGATGGCCCCCGTCGTTGCCGTCAACACACCGGGATTCGAGACAAGGCACTACCGTCAACCGGGGCACAAGGAGGGTACTGTCGGCCATCCCCTGCCGGCCGTCGCGGCGAAAGTGGTGGATCTCGAGTCCGGGGAACCGATCGCGCCGAACGAGGAGGGATTGCTGCTCGTCAAAGGACCGAACTGCATGCAGGGCTATCTCGGGAGTCCTGACAAGACACGGGAGGTTCTGGCGGACGGCTGGTATAAAACCGGGGACGTCGCCCAGATCGACGACGACGGCTTTATCCGTATTACCGACCGACTTTCACGCTTCAGCAAGATCGGCGGGGAAATGGTGCCGCATGTCAAGATCGAAGAGACGGTATCCGAGCTGCTCGGTACGCAATCTTGCGCGGTGACGGCCGTGGCGGATGAGCGCAAGGGCGAGCGGATCGTCGTACTCTATCAACACGAATCGGTCACGCCGGATGACCTCTGGAAGCAGCTCAGCCACACGGAGTTGCCGAAGCTATGGATCCCGAAACGAGAGCATATCGTGCCGGTGGAGGAAATCCCTCTACTCGGATCGGGGAAGCTTGACCTGGCGCGCTTGCGCAGCTTGGCATCCGAAATGCTACGGATGAAGGTGTAATGGCGGCTCGTCAAGCCGCTCGGGCGTAGGTTAATTCTTCAAAGCCTTGGATTTGGCGTATTTCCGTCGGAAGCGCTCGACGCGGCCGGCGGTATCGATGAGCTTTTGCTTGCCCGTGAAAAAGGGATGGCAAGCCGAACAGATCTCCAGGTGGATGCCGCCCTTGTGGGTCGAGCGGGTCTCCCACTCTGCACCGCACGCACAGGTCACCTTGACCGGCTCATAGACCGGATGAATTCCTCTTTTCATGGTTTCCGGGGTCCTTCTAGGAGGCTGTTCTTAGCGTAGCATGACGCAGGGATTCGGATCGGGAAGTTGGCATTGCGTTCACGGGGCGTTGCGCGACCCGGCAGATGTTCGAGCTATGCCGGTGCATAACAGCCATTTTTGTGTTTCGTCACTGCGTGAAATCGGCCAGAAACGGGTGCTTGCGGGGGCACGTCGAAAGACTGACCACTGCCAATGACCCTGCTCCGCTGGCATAGAGGATTCCGGCTGTTAAGGCCGCTGCAGCTTAGCTTTCTGCTGTGCATCACGCTTTGGGCGCCTTTCGCCGCCGCCGAAACGGCGCGCAGCTACGCCGTAATCCTCAAGGAGAATCCCGTCGGCGGCCAAGTTCCGAAAAACCTCAGAGGTGCGAAGGGCCGAGTGCGTACCGGCAGCAAGGACTATGGCGAGTTGACACGCCGCTTACTCGCCAGGCAGGAGCCGGTGAAGACCGCGATCTCGGCGATCGGCGCGAAGGTCACCACATCGGCCTGCCACACGGTGAACGCCGTATTCATTCGTGCTACGCGAGCCCAAGCCGAACAGATTCGGCAACTCGGAGGAGTGAAGCAAGTCGTCCGCACGCCGCGTTTCAAGAAATTGCTCAACGAGGCCGATGATCTGATTCGAGCGTCACAAGCTTGGGAAGCGGTGGGTGGCGTCAGCCAAGCGGGTGCGGGCATCAAGATCGGCATTATCGATAGCGGAATCGACATTGAGCACCCCGGAATGATCGACCAGTCCCTGGTCCCACCGCCCGGTTTCCCCAAAGGGCGCCCCGAGGATCAGGTGTTCACGAACAACAAAGTCATCGTGGCGCGCAGCTACGTCAATTTGCTGAGCTCAGATCAGCCGGCGTTCTCGCGGCCGGACGACTTCTCGCCACGCGACCGCGTCGGCCACGGCACGTCCGTCGCCATGATCGCCGCCGGGCGACAGGTCGACTCGCCAGTGGGCACGCTCACCGGGATCGCCCCAAAGGCCTTCCTCGGCAACTACAAGATCTTTGGCTCGGCGGATATCAACGAATTCAGCAACGCCGAAGCCGTCATCCGAGCGATTGACGATGCGGTGCTCGACGGCATGGACGTCATCAGCATCAGCTTCGGCGCTGTTGCACAGTTCCCTTTCGACGAGCAAGGGAACGCCTGTTCCGATGATCCACAGGTCTTGTGCGACCCTGTGGCGATCGCCGCCCAGAGCGCCGTCCGGGACTTCGGGGTCGTGGTCGTCGCCGCGGCGGGCAACGCCGGGGCTTTTGGAGAACAGCACTTTCCGGCACTCAACTCGATCTCGACGCCTGGATCGGCTCCGGACGTGATCACCGTCGGCGCGTCCGCCAACTCACGGCAGTTCGTGCAAGAGGTTCGATTCGGCGGCCAGAGCTACACCGCCTTGTCAGGTACGGGCCCCGAACTTTCCTCATCGCTGACAGCGCTTGCAGCGGACGCGGCTTCGTTCGGCGACGGCACAGGCTGTACGCCCTATACAGCCGACGCGCTACAGGATCGCATCGCAGTCGTTGAGCGCGGGTTCTGCGAGTTCGAGTTCAAAGTGGCTTTTGCGGCCGAAGCGGGGGCGATGGCGGTTCTCGTTGCAAACACGCAGGGAGAGGATGAGCCCTTCGTCATGTTCGGGTTGGAAACCACGGATATTCCGGCCTACATGATCGGAGCCGCCGCCGGCTCGGACCTCCGCAGCCGACTGGCGGAAGCCGACGTTGAAGTCACGCTTGATCCGACACTGCGGCCCCGCGCCATCACGCCCGACCAAGTGGCTCCCTTCAGCTCGCGGGGGCCGAGTCCGAGCAACGACATCAAACCCGAAGTCGTCGCGCCGGGGGTCTTCATCTACTCCGCCGCACAGCGATTCGACCGCAATGGCGACACTTTCGACAACACTGGATTCACTTCCGTGGACGGCACGAGCTTCTCTGCGCCGCTGGTGGCGGGAGCGGCGGCGCTGGTGATGCAACGCCATCCGGAGTTCTCCGTCGACGAGATCAAGTCAGCGATCGTCAATACTGCCGCCACGGAGATCTTCGAGAATGGCGAGTTGGCACGGGTCACCTCGGTCGGAGCGGGAATTCTCGACGTTGAAGAAGCGTTGGATCCGGTGGCGACGGCGATTCCTTCAACGATCAGCTTCGGCGCCTTGAACGATGTGACCCTTCCGGTGGAACGTACGCTGACGATTCGTAACCCCGAAATCGCGACGCATATTTACCAGGTAATCGTCGCGCCGAGGGACACGGACCCAACAGCCTCGGTTCTGGTAGAAGGCTTCGAAGCGGTCGAGTTCGAACTCCGGGGCGGCCAATGGGTCGATCTGCGAGTCACTCTCGAGGGCGAGCGACCGACCGCGGGCAGTTACGAGGGCATCGTTCGTGTCGTGCGGTTGGCCGGCGGGCTCGACTTGTTCATCCCCTTTTACTACGTTGTCGGTGACGGGGCACCGTTCAATACGTTCGCCATCGCCGGAACGGGCGTCATTGGGACAGCGAATGAGCCGCATCCCGAGTTGCTGATCTTCCGCGTGGTTGACGTTCATGGTCAACCGGTGCCGAACCTTGACGTGACCTTCAACGTCGTCGACGGTGGTGGCGCGATCTACGAGGCGGACAACTCTACGGATCTCTTCGGCATCGCGGCCGCCGACGTCGACATGGGACCGAATCTGGGCCCGCAAGATTATGAGGCGTTCGCCGGTGGATTGCGAGTGCCCTTTTACAACGCAGCACGCGCCAAGCCCGTGATTACCGCCGTCGTGAACGCAGGCGATCCTGGCAGCGATCAGCCGATCAGCGCGGGCTCGATCATATCGATCTACGGAGAGAACCTCAGCGAGTTTCTCGGATCGAACAGCGACGTACCCCTGTCGATTGCGCTTAAGCACGCCAGCGTGAGCTTCGACTTCCCGGAGGCCGACCTCAGCCTGCCCGGACGGTTCTACTTCGTAAGCGACACACAGGCGAACCTGCAAATCCCCTGGGAGTTTGCCGGCCTCAACTCCGTCTTTGTCAAGATGCGGATCGAAGACAGCGTCAGCGAGCCGTTTGTCGCTGATTTGTCCGACTATTCACCAAGTGTGTTCGAGTTCGCGTACGAGGGGCGTGTGCAGGGAGTGATCACTCATCTTGACGGCAGCGCGGCTACTCCGGGCAATCCGGCCCGACCTGGTGAAACGGTCATCGTCTACGGCACGGGCATCGGTCCGGTCACGGACACGCAGGTAACCGGTGAGCCTGCGTCGTTCGGCAACCCGATACGAACTCGCCAAACGCCCTCAGTAGAGGTCAACGGCCAAGAGTCCACCGTGCTCTTTTCAGGATTGACACCGGGATCCGTCGGGTTATATCAAATCAACATCACGCTGCCCGCAGACCTGCCCAGCGGCAACCTTCTGCTGGTTGTGATCTGCAACGGCATCCGGAGCAACGCCGTGGTCATACCGGTCCAACGGTAGCCGCCTTCCACCACCGTTCGATGGGCGAACAGCGTCCCGCGTGGTATTCTCGTAACTTCCCTTCCCGGCGGCATGCAGGTTCGCGTTGCAACTCTGCCCGACGAGGTGCGTCCTCTCCCGGAGGTGGGTCTGCGCGTTTCGGTCATCATTCCGACGCGCAACGAAGAAAACTCGATCGGTGCAGTGATCGAGCAGCTCCGTGATAGCGGCGTCTGCGAGGTCATCGTCGTCGATGGAGGGAGCCGAGATCAGACCTGCCGTAGGGCCCGAGCGGCGGGGGCGACAGTGATCGAATCCGCTCTGGGGCGCGGCACGCAACAAAACCGGGGCGCGGCTGAAGCTCAGGGCGACGTGCTGCTGTTCCTTCACGCCGATACGCTTCTCCCGCTGGATTTTCTCGAGCACATCGACAAGCTGCTTTCCCGTGAAGGCGTCAGCGCCGGCGCCTTTCGACTGGGCGTCGACGGGCCCGGACGCATGCTGCGCTGGGTCGAAAACATGGCGAACTGGCGATCGCTTTACTGCCAACTGCCCTATGGCGACCAGGCGATCTTCGTGAAGGCTGAAACCTTCCGCCGCGCCGGAGGATTCGCGGAGATCCCCCTGATGGAAGACTTCGAACTGATGCGCCGCCTCTGCAAACTAGGTCGGATCGAACTCGCCCCGGTTGCAGTCAGGACTTCAGCGCGGCGCTGGCGGCAACTTGGCGTTCTGCGCGCAACGTGGAGCAATCAAGTCTGCATCCTGGCGTATCTGTTAGGCATCTCGCCTTACCGCATCGCTGCCTGGCGTGACGCCCACGGAGACTAAGCCACTGTGCAAAACCGCAGACTGCGAGCATATTCCTCGTGGATCGCCGCGGTCCTCCTGCTCACACCGGCATTCCTCAAAGCTCAGGAGCCGGAGCGCGAGTGGGTGCGGGAGACGCGTTACAAACCGTCGCCACTGAAACTCGCAGGCGAGCTGCCGGGAGACCGCGTCTCGACAGCCGGATACACGTCGGATTGGCCCGCCATCGCCACCACGCGCGATGGCTCCCTGCATGTCGCGTACGTCGAGTGGATCGCGGGCGTTGCCGACCGTGTCGTCGTTCGCACGAAGAAACCGGACGGGAAGTGGGTCAAGCCGTTCGACTTATCCGGCCGCGGAGATCACTATACCCCGGCCATCGCGCCGACTCCCGGGGGTGTGCTCGTCGTCTGGCCGTCACGAATCGAGGACAATTTCGAGCTTTTCACCTGTGAACTCTCGGCAGAGGGCTTAGCAACGCTTCCGCAGCGCCTCACCCGGGCGCCCCACGGCGACTTCAACGTGCGCGCGGTGGCCGACCCGTCCGGCGCCGTGACGATTGTGTGGCAGTCATTTCGCGACGGCAATGCAGACGTCTATGCGCGGCGTTTCAGCGACGGCCGCTGGGGTCCCGAAACGCGCATCTCGACGAGCACCGCCGGTGATTGGGATCCCGCAGTCGCGCTCGATTCGAGCGGCAAGGCGTGGATCAGTTGGGATTCCTACAAGCACGGCAACTATGACGTTTTCCTGCGCTCGTTCGACGGCGTTGAAGCGGGCGATGTGACCCCCATAACCACGGAGTCGACGGCACAGTTCCACTCAAGCATCGCGGTCGATTCGCAAGATCGAGTTTGGGTGGCCTGGGACGACGGCGGCGAGAACTGGGGCAAAGACTTTTCCCGTGCGAGCGCCGCGCCCGGCAGCCGGGGCCTCTACAACAAACGCTCCATCGGATTGCGCGTCTGGGCCGGTGGACGTTTACTCGAACCGCAGGCCGATCTTTCCGGGGTGCTCTCCGGAGGTATGACGCGCTACGCCGCGCTGCCGCACATCGCATTCGACAAGAACGGCGCGCTATGGCTGGTGTTCCGCCACTGGACCGAGTCCGAACCCGTCACGGTCCATCAGTTTTTCGTAGCGCGCCTTTCAGGTGATACGTGGACGCTTCCCTACCGGCTGACCCGCAGCACAGGCCGCGCCACGCAACTCGCCTCGCTCGCCTCGTCACCGGGCGGCGCGCTCTATGTCGCCTATTCGTCCGATGCCCGCCGGAAGGACTACGGCCCACGGGATCAACATCACGCATTGCATTATGGCGTCTGGGTTACGGAGCTCAAGGACGGCGAACCAGCCGCGCCCGCGTTGCAGGAGGCCCGCCTGCCGCCGCCGGCACAGGCGCTCCCACGTCGTCCGCGCGAGACAATGACGGTGGACGGCCGCACCTACCATTTGCTGCTCGGCGACTGCCATCGCCACACCGACATCGAGCCGCACCGCGGCCCGGATGCCTCAATCCTCGACACCTACCGCTACGCCATTGACGCCGCGCAGATGGACTTCGTCGGCACCGCCGACCACACCGACACGCTCGCCGGCCGCAACCCCGAGGGCTTGCGCGACTATCAGTGGTGGTGGACGCAAAAGGCCGTCGACCTGATGACGCACGTCCCGCACTTCATGGGCATCTACAGCTACGAGCACAGCATGGAGCGTCCCGGCGGACACCGCAATCTGCTGTTCCTCAAGCGCGGCGCGCCCATGCGCCTGATCGATCGCCGCCGCAACGAAGCCGACAACCAGCCGCCCAACTTCTGGAAGTGGATCGAGGGTAACGTGCTCACGCAACCGGGACAGAAGGTAGTCGCCGTGCCGCACACCTTTGGGTCGGGCCCGCTGGCGGACTGGAACTGGCAGAACCCTTATTACGATTCCGTGCTCGAAATCTATCAGGCGTTCCGGGGCAGCTATGAAGCCTGGCGGCTGCCTGATAAAGAAAAGCGCGGCCCAACCCAGACCGACGAGCCCGGCCACTTCGCGCGCGATGCCTTGGACAAAGGGAATCTATACGGCTTCGTGTCCTTCAGCGACCACTTTTCGACCCACAACAGTTGGGCCGCCGTCTGGGCGGAGCAGGAAGATCGCAAAGGGATTCTCGACGGCATGCTGGCCCGGCGTACTTACGCCGCCAGCGACGAAATTGTCGTGAAAGTCACCGCCGCCGGCCATATGCCCGGGGAGGAATTCACCACCTCTACGGCCGACCCGCCGTCGATCGAGGCGACCATAGAAGCGCCCGACGAGATTCGCCGCATCGACGTCATCCGCAACGGCGAGTACATCTACACGGCTGACCCCGAGGGCAAGACAGCCCGCATCAGCTATCGTGATCTCGACGCGTCCCCCGGCAAGAGCTACTACTACCTAAGGGTTTTCCAACGCGACCCCGAGAACCCCGCGGGCGATTCCGAATTGGCCTGGGTCTCGCCGTTTTTTGTTACCTACACGGAATAACCATGCGACTTACCAGAAGCTTCCGACCGTTCGCGCTCCTTCTTGCGCTTGTGGTATTTGCCGCTTGCGGCACCCCGCCTTCAGGCGGACCAGAGGAGACCAGCGCCCTCGACCAGCGTCCACAACCCTGGCAGCGCCGCCCCGAACCCGTCCTTTCGGCCTACACCACCAAACAATCCTGGTCAAAGGTGGTCGTCTACAATCCGCACGTCCTGCACATCGACGGCAAGTTCAAGATGTGGTACCTCGGCACGTCGACCGGCTCGCGGTCGAACGACATCTCTCTGGGGTACGCCGAATCCGACGACGGCTTCCATTGGCGGGAACACGACGAGAACCCGATCCTCACCGGCGACGACATTCCCTGGGGCCCGAACTTCCAAACGCCGTTTGTTCTGTTCGACGATCAGGAGCGGCTCTACAAGCTGTGGTTCGTCTCTGCTCCGATCCTGGAGCGCGACGCCGACGGCGCCATGACCGAGATGACGCAGAAACTCGGCTACGCCACCAGCGCCGACGGCATCAAGTGGGACGTCCACCCCGAACCCGTCTACGAATCCGGGCGCTCACCGTCTGTGATCAAGGAAGGGCCGAACCGTTACCGCATGTGGATGAACTCGCGGCCGAGCATGGAGGTACCGGCGCGAGAACTCTACCTCAATATCTATGAATTCACCTCGACCGACGGCCTCAACTGGGAGCGGCTCGAACCGCCCTTGATCCGGCCCTCCGGCAAGGCGAACTCGACGATCTATCCCTTTGTTGTCAAGGAGGACGGCGAATACCGCATGTGGTACGGCGGCCACATCGAAGGGGGCACCTTCGAAATCTTCTACGCCACTTCCGACGACGGCTCAACCTGGCGCACTGACCATGAAAACATCGCTTTCCCATCGACCAAGGATAAACAACGATTCGACGGCCGCTACACCTCCACGCCCTGCATCGTGAGCCTACGAGACCGCCGCCTGCTCTACTACTCCGCCCGCGATTGGAACAACGATTACATCGACAGCCAGGGCCGCAATCGTACCGACAAGGCCGGAGTCTACGCACACATCGGAGTGGCCTTGCTCGACAAGTGAGAAAGGCAAGCCACTTCCGACGGCAAAAAGACGCCCCGAAAACCCCTGAACTTTCCTGCATCTCTTCCGTATACCCGAGACGAGGCACACCGAAGTGCCCGATTCGGTTGTGAGGATTTCAGCAATGAAAAGACGCCTTTGTATCCACGCAGCGGTAGCTGCTTCGCTTTGTCTCGCTGTGCTGCCTGCCGCCGCTCAGGAAGCCAAGCCATGGATTCACGTTCACGTCACGGAAGGAGCCGACAGCCCCAAGAATATCCGCGTGAACCTGCCCCTGTCGGTGGTCGGCGTGGCGCTGGAAGTCGCGCCGGAGAAGATCGTCGAGAAGGGCCGCGTGAAGCTGATGAACGCCGACATCTCGATCGCGGATATGAGGCGGGTGTGGACCGCGCTGCGGAATGCGGGCGACAGCGAGTTTGTGAATGTCGAAGACGGCAACCAGTACGTCAGCATCGTGCGCGAAGCCGACCTGGTGCTCATCAAGATCGACGATTTCAAGGACGGCAAGGAAGCCGAGGTGCGGGTCGAGATTCCCGTCAAAGTGGTTGACGCCCTGTTTGCGGCAGAAGGCGAGGATCTCGACATCGCGGGGGCGCTGGACCGGCTCCGGAGCGAGCGCGGCGACATCATCCGCGTGATCGACGGCGATACGAACGTCCGTATTTGGATTGACGAGAGCGGTTCATCGTCATGAGTCGCCTGCAACAAGCGCTGCTCGCCGCGGTCGCCGTTGTCCTGCTGCTGCTGGCGAGCCTGCACTTCGTAGTCGTCCGGGTCCATGAGCGCGGACCCGACGGTATGAAGATCTGGCTGCCGCTGCCGATCGAGCTGGCGCAGGCCGCCCTGTGGTTCGTCCCGGACTACGAAGAGCACTTCGACACCGACACCGCGCAGATCGAGCAGTACCGTCCGCTTGCGCAAGCCCTTTTGGAAGGGTTGGAGGACGCTGACGAGGTCGAGCTCGTGCGAGTCAGCGAAGGGGACCAAACGGTCGTGATCCGGAAGGCAGGCGCGGATATCGAAATCAACGTCCAAACGGATCGCGAAGAGGTGAAGGTACGTCTCGCGATGCGAACGCTACAGGGTATTGTCGACAGCTTCGAGGACGGACGGTTCGATGCAGCCGGTGCGCTGAGCGCCCTGAAACACTCGTCCGGGCTGATGGTTCATGTCGACGAACCCGACACCGAAGTGTCCCTGACGATCTGGTAACCGCTTACGTTCCCCACAAACCAAGACAACAACAACCCCTACCCCGGCGGGATCGCGATAGGCTCACCTTATCTGGCATGGGCCGTGCGTTAGCGTTGGTAACTTCGCGTCCGTAGTGCTCGAACGGAACCGCCAGAGCCGCTTGCGTTTTTGTCGGCGCAATGGGAGACATTCCCCTGGTGAGCCAAGCAGAACGTTCCCCTTCGGCTCGAGGTACTGAAGCCCTTCAGTCTTGTTTAGCCGCCCCGGCTTGCATAGCATGAGGACAGCGAGGCGGGCATCCTGGCTCTCGCGAAGAAAAAAGCGGAGAAAAAATCGAGGAGGTGAGATCACACCCATGCGTCTGCGACGAAGTTTGTTCTTTGTAGCGCCGGCCAGCCCGGACCGCCGCTCCCGCCGCCCAGTCACGGCTTCCCGGCGCACGTTCGCGCGGCATTGCGCGGCTTTCTTGCCGCCCAGTCACTACTTGCCTGCCCAGAATTGCCCGGAATTGCCCGGAATTGCCCGGAATTGCTCGGCAAACATATTGCCCCTGAGCCAGTGTTCGCGCACCGTCCGCCGTTCTCGGTCGGCCTCACGACGAGCGCCGTTCGCCGCGGCTCCCGTCGCCCTCCGGGCTCGTTCCGCTGCGGCGAACGCAACATGAACCCATGCTGAGAATGGGGAACGTTCTAGATTGCACAAACAGGGATACTTTCTATACTGCGTTGACAGGCCGCTTGCGTTTCTTGGGTGCAGCAATCATCCTTGGAAGTGTCGGCCGCCAACCACGGTTATGAGCTTTTCCCGTTCGATTCATCGATACGCCAACATCATCCGGGGTGTTTCGCTGCTCCTCATCGTGGCGGCGGTGATTCTGCTCGCGCGCGCCCTCCCGGTGGACAGCGGCGTACAGGCATTGCAGAGTCGGATCTCTGACCTGGGCGCTTGGGCACCCCTGATTTTCGGCGTAGTCTATGCGATTGCCGCGACGCTGCTTATACCCGCTTCGGCGTTGACACTGGCAGGCGGAGCCATCTTCGGTCTGACCGTCGGAACGCTGACAGTTTGGCTTGCGGCAACGACGGTGGTGGCGCTGTCGTTCCTGATCGCTCGCTACGTGGCCCGCGGGAAGGTGGCCGAGATCGCTTCGCGAAACCCCAAGTTCAGCGCGATCGACTCGGCGATCGGAGAGGGTGGCTGGAAGATTGTCGCACTGCTGCGCCTGTCGCCCGCAGTACCGTTCAACCTGCAGAACTACCTGTACGGCCTGACGGCGATTCGTTTTTGGCCCTGTGTCGGGGCGAGTGCGCTGTTCATGCTGCCGGGAACGTTCATGTACGTTTACCTCGGGCATTTGGGAGGCCAGGGGCTCGCGGCGGCCGTCGGCGGTGGAACCGGCAGGACCGCCGGGCAATGGGCTCTGTTGGTGGTGGGCTTGCTGGCGACGATTGCGGTCACCGTTTACGTCACGCGCCTCGCCAACAACGCGATCAAAAAGCAGACGGCCATCGCCGCTGAGCAACCCCAAGAAGAAGCAGCAGCCTCTGAGCAAGCGCTACCCCAGGGCATGCCCTGGAGCGTGATCGCCACAGCCGTCGTGGCAATGGTGTTGTTCTCCTTGGCGCTCTATGCCGGCCAGGTTCGGACGAGCCTCGAACGCCTGTTGGGGCCGCCGCCGGTCGTGCGCGACGAGGCATACGGAGCCAGTGCCGACGGGGCGACCTCCGATCACTCGCTCCTCGACACGCTGCTCCGAAATCACGTCGACGATGAAGGCTGGGGCGACTACGACGGCGTTCGCGCGGACGCGGGTAATCTGAACAAGTACATTCGTTCGATCGCGGACGTTCCTTTTGATCAAATGAGTTGTGACGAAAAGCTCGCTTTGTTGATCAACTCATACAATGCCTTCACGCAGCGGCTGATACTGGACCATGGTCCGGTCAACTCGATCCTGGATATCCCGGACGCCGAGCCGAATATTCGCTGGCTGCACGATGATGGGCCGCTCAACCGCGGCCCCCTGGCGACCGGCGCTACCTGAAGCAGCGCCATCCTCGCCCTTCGGGGCTGTTCCACAGCTCTCTCCCCTTCTCCCGATGCCCGATGACAGAACTCAAGACGATCGCTGAAACATTACCGCAGACCCTGCCGCTGGACGAACACAACAAGCGGCTCGTGCAGAACGTGCATCCGCCGAACTGGGTGAACCCCAAGCCGTCGGGCCGCTACAACTTGGTCGTGATCGGGGCAGGAACCGCGGGCCTGGTGACGGCGGCGGGCGCGGCCGGCCTTGGAGCGAAGGTCGCTCTCATCGAACGCGCCCTGATGGGCGGCGATTGTCTGAATGTCGGATGTGTGCCGTCGAAGGCTCTACTGCGTTGCGCCCACGCCTACGCGGACGTGCGCGACGCGCACAAATTCGGAGTGGACGTCCCCCGAGGCTTCACTGTGGACTTCCCGGCGGTCATGGAGCGCATGCGGCGGCTTCGCGCCGGCATCAGCCATCACGATTCAGCCGCCCGGTTTCGCGATCTGGGTGTCGACGTGTTCATTGGCGGCGCAGAGTTCACCGGACGCAACACGGTCACTGTCGGCGGTAAGAAACTGGTGTTTTCGAAAGCCTGTATTGCAACCGGAGCGCGGGCGGCGGCCCCGCCGATCCCGGGATTGGCTGAGGCAGGGTATTTGACCAACGAAACGGTGTTCTCGCTGACCAGGCTGCCGGCTCATATCGCCGTTATTGGCGCAGGGCCGATCGGTTGCGAAATGTCGCAGGCGTTCACGCGCTTCGGGTCGGAAGTGACTCTGTTCGAGGTGGCGTCGCACATTTTGAGCCGCGAAGATCAAGACGCCGCCCTGCGTGTCGAGGCGGCCTTGCTTCGAGACGGTCTCAAGATTCGCTGCAGCGCGAAGATCACCGGCGTGCGTAGCGAGGACGAGGAAAAGATTCTCGAGATCGACGGCGCCGCCGGGCGAGAAGAGTTGCGCGTCGACCAGATCATCGTCGGCGCCGGACGCGCGCCGAATGTCGACGGCCTGGGCTTGGAGACGGCGGGCGTCGAGTACGACAAGCGGACAGGCATCAAAGTCGATGACTTCCTCCGCACGACGAACGGAAACGTCTACGCGGCGGGCGACATTTGCTTTCCTTACAAGTTCACGCATACGGCCGATGCGATGGCGCGGCTTATCATCGGCAACGCGCTGTTCTTCGGACGCGGCCGCACGAGCGCTCTCACGATCCCCTGGTGCACGTACACTGACCCCGAGATCGCCCATGTCGGCCTCTATCCCCATGAGGCCGCGAAGAAGGGTATCGAGATTCAGACTTTCACCATCGCAATGTCATCGGTTGACCGGGCCATTCTCGAGGGTGAGGACGACGGTTTCCTCAAGGTTCACGTCAAGAAAGGCACGGATCATATTCTTGGCGCAAGCCTTGTGGCCCGCAATGCCGGGGATATGATCTCGGAGATATCCCTTGCGATGACGGCGGGGGTGGGGCTCGGAACGATCGCGAAGACGATCCATCCCTATCCGACCCAGGCGGAAGTGATCAAGAAGGCGGCCGACGCGTACAACCGCACGCGCCTTACGCCGCGCGTGAAGAAGCTCTTCGATGCCCTACTGCGCTGGCGCCGCTGACTCCCGCGCGGGAGTTCGAACTCTTCCGCTGGTGGGTTCCGGCAAGCTTTGACTTCTCTCTCGTTGCTTTGCCGATTTTGTTACATTCTACAGGCTGGTCTTTCCGGACTTGATCCATCAAAGGGCAGGGCGCCGATGACCGAAACCGAGGTCATGACCGTGCGAGAGGTAGCGGAATACCTCAAGGTGAAGGCCCGCACTATTTACCGGTTGGTTGCCAATAGAGAGATCCCGAGTTTCAAGGTGGGTGGCTCCTGGCGGTTCAGAAAAAGCGAGATCGACCAATGGACCGAAGCGAACGCGGTCGGGCCGGATGGCCCGGGAAAGCAGGTGGGACGGCAACCATGACCATCCCGACGATATTCGAGACATGCCGGCCACGCTCGGATGTTCTCAAGGGAGCGATTAGCGAGGCCGACTTCGCTGCGGATCTGGCCCAGGTCATTGTCGGCAAGGGAAACGAGGAGTACCTCGATCCGGGACGCTTCTTCGCCAATACCTATCCCACAAGGGGCCTCAAAAACCTGCTCGCCAATGTGTGCCGGCAAGTCGCAGCGCGTGATCGTGCTCGATGTGCCCGCCGCCGTGCGCCGGGACTTGATGCGCTTCATGCCGTCAAGCGACATGCCCTCCCGCCTCAAGGAGACTCCCAAAAAGCCTGCAAAGCCTTCTCCGAAGAAGCCGGAGCGCGAGGCGATCGAATCCGTAAAGCCGGCGGAACTCCCACCCGGCGATCTGAGAAGCCGTGTCTGGTCTTTCATTCAACATGCGCCTTCACGCCCGCATGGGGGTGAGCGCGTAGGCGAAGCAACCTCGGCGGTCATCCCGTGGCCCCATCAGGTGAGGGCTTTTGAGCGCCTCAACCGCGATTGGCCGCCGAAGCTTCTGATCGCCGACGAGGTCGGCCTCGGCAAGACCATCCAGGCGGGCATGCTGTTGCGCCAAGCCTGGCTTGCCGGGCGGGCGAAACGGGTCCTCGTTTTGGCCCCCAAAGCCGTCCTCCAACAATGGCAGATCGAGCTGCGCGAGAAGTTCAATCTCAACTGGCCGATCTACGACGGCCGGAAGCTGGTCTGGTATCCCTCGCCGGCATGGCGCGGGCGGAACGAGCGCGATGTCGACCGCGATCGCTGGCATCGTGAACCCGTGGTGATTGCGTCGAGTCACCTGATGCGTCGGCGTGACCGCGCGGCGGCCCTGCTGGAGGGGGCCGAACCATGGGACCTGGTGGTGCTTGACGAAGCCCACCATGCCCGGCGGCGGGCCGCGGGAAGCCTGCAGGAAGGCGGACCGAACTTGCTCCTCAGGCTTATGCAAGGATTGAAGGACCGCACCCAAGGCTTGATATTGCTGACAGCGACGCCGATGCAGGTTCATCCCATCGAGGTTTGGGACCTGCTGAACCTGCTCGGCCTGCCGCCGGAGTGGACGGCCCAGGCGTTTCTCGGCTTTTTCCAGGACCTGGAGCAACCGAACCCCTCATCGGATGCGTTGGATCGCATGGCCCGGCTGTTTCAGTCGGCCGAGCGCGCTTACGGCACGGTTCAGACCGAGCAGGCGCAACGCCTCGTCGACCTGTCGCGCCTGAAAGCCAACAAGATCCTCCGTGCATTGCGCGACGTTGCCGGCATCCCGCGCCGAAGACTGGAAACGACAGAGCGCCGGGCGGCGCTCACCATCATGAGGGCACACACGCCAGTCCGCAGGCTGGTCTCGCGGCACACCCGTAAGTTATTGCGAGGATATTTCAAAGCGGGAATGTTGACCACGCCGATTGCCGACCGCCGGGTCGAGGACCGCTTCCTTGAGATGACAGCCGAAGAGCGGGCGCTCTATGAAGCTGTCGAGGACTACATCGCCAGCACCTACAACCAGGCCAGCCTCGACGAGCGCACGGCGGTGGGTTTCGTCATGACCATCTATCGCCGCCGGCTCGCCAGCAGTTTCAGCGCCCTGCGCAAGACCCTCCAGAGGCATCTCGATACTGTTGCCTCCGATAACAAGGCGCCATGGATGAACCTGGACGAAGACGCACCCGACGATGAAACCATGGATGACGTCCTGGATACCGATGAGTTGACACTGCTTGAGCGCAAGGCCCTCGCCGCCGAGGAGAAGGCCGAAGTCGAAAACCTGCTTGACCGCATCGGCAGACTGCCGCCGGACAGCAAGCTCGCAAGCCTGAAGAGCGCCCTCCATGAGCTGCTCCAGGGCGACTACCGCCAAGCAATGGTCTTCACCCAGTACACCGACACCATGGATTTCCTGCGTGGAGAACTTCTGAAGGCCGGCGATCATAGATTGATGTGCTTCTCGGGACGCGGCGGGGAAATACCCTCCGCCGACGGCTCCTGGCGCAGGATCGGGCGTGACGATGCCAAACGTCGGTTCCGGGAGGGCGAAGCCGACGTTCTACTGTGCACCGACGCCGCCGCCGAGGGTTTGAATTTCCAGTTCTGCGGAGCCTTGATCAACTACGACATGCCGTGGAACCCCATGCGGGTGGAACAGCGCATCGGCCGCATCGACCGCCTCGGCCAGCAGCATTGGATCATTCGAATCGTCAACCTGCACTACGAGGGCACGGTAGAAACTGACGTTTACCGGGCGCTCAGGAGCCGCATCGGCCTTTTCGAATCCGTGGTCGGCCGCTTGCAGCCGATTCTGGCGCGAGCGCCGCGCGCCATATCCGATGCCGTGTTGTCGGGACGAGGGCGCGAAGGCGCAGAGCGCACCCGTATCGTGGAAACGATCGAGCAGCAGGCGCACGAAGCCAAGGAGCGAGGTTTCGATATCGATGCGGTGACGGAGAGCGACCTCGCCGTGCCGGAGCGAGCGCCATCCTCTGTCACCATGCGGGATCTCGACAGGATTATCCGGTTAACCGATGTGATGCCGCCGGGGACCGATGTCCAGCCCTTGGGACATCAAGAATACGGACTGTTGGCCCCCGGCATGATCGAGCGACTGCGAGTGACCACCGACCCGGAGTATTTCGAAGAACACGCCGAAAGCCTGGAACTGTGGTCGCCGGGCAACCCCCTGTTTACCCCTCCGGAGTTCATAACTGGGGCGGACGAACCGCCAGCCGACAAGACGTTGAAGGATATCCTCGACGGCTGAGGCATAGCATCAGATATAGGCAGAGGAGAAGGTCGAATGCCCGGTCAGCAGGAGGAGCGCCCGCTATCCATCGGGTCTGCCGTACAGTTCACTCACAAGGGGGAAACGATCCACGGTCATCTCCTCCAACGGCAGGGACGGCGCCGCTTCGCGAAGGTAATCGACACCGAGGAGCGGACCTGGAAAGTCCTGGAGGCGGCGTTGAAGCACTCGGGAGGAGCGCGGCGAGCCACGATAGTCACACGGCACGACAAAGCGCGATCTGACTACCGCGTGGGGGACGAGGTGACGTTCACAAGCCCCGACGGACCGAGACGTGGCGAGATTGTGAAGCTCAACCCGAAGAGAGCGAAGGTACGCTGCGAAGAGACATGCTGGAACGTCCCCTATGGTCTGCTCCACAGGGCGGGAGGGGAAAACGCAAGGAACGGCGTGGAGCGGCTGAACGGCGTTGCGGGAATGGCCCGGCGGCTGATGGAAGAGCATGGGCTCAGGGGCTGGAGCCTCGCGTTCGTCGAGGCCAAGAGGCGCCTCGGCGACTGTCACTTCCGAGACCGCGTGATCCGGATCAGCCGCACCCATGCCCTGGAGGGAAGCAATGAGCAGATTCGGGACACCGTGCTGCACGAGATCGCACACGCGATCGCGGGACCCGAGGCAGGCCATGGACCGCTGTGGAAGGCAACGGCACTGCGAATCGGAGCAACACCAAGTGCGAAGGCCTACGAGAGCCAAACGAGCTAAGGCAGGATAATGTCTATCCCGGCCATGATCCTTGCCGCCCTCAGTCGTCATCCCTGCCTCGTCGCTGGAGCCAGTACCCAAGAAGGCGGCCTCCAAGTTCCCCGCCGTGGTCCTGACCAGGCCGCGCCAGTCCGGGAAGACTACACTGGACCTGCTCGCCGACCGCTTTCTTGGGACAGGCCGAGCTGTGGTGGGACCTCTGCGGCGAAAACGGCAACTTCTTCACGTTGGAGCGGGCGCCTGATGGTTGCTGTCATCCCGTGAATTGAAACGAGTAGAGTTTCGATGACCGCATGGCGATATGAAGACGAACGGGAGTGCCCGTCAGCCGGCCTACGTTCTTCCCGGAACTCCAGCGCGCAGCGGCGGCAAGGCGGTTGCGATCGATGGGGAGAGATTCGGCGAGTGAGTAGCCGGGCAGGGCCTTGCCTTGCGCGTCCTGCAACTCGACGGTCAAGTATCCGAGGGCCGAGGCGTTCAGGTTGAATTCGAGGTGCTTGCCCGAGAACACCAGGGGCGGCGTCGTGAACGTTCCGCCTTGCGGACCGGCGTTGGCCGAGACAAAACCATCCAGTCGCTGAACGAGACGAAACAGGCCGCCCTGGGGCAGATTCGCGGGCTCTCCATGCGTGCGAGCCGCCCCGCCGTAATACTGGTACAGTTCATCCTCTCTCCGCAGGAGGCCAAGCACGGGCCATTGCAGCGACGACTCGGCGCTGCCGACAAGGCCCAGAGAGATGTAGGGGCAGCGGTTCGGGCGCATCCAGTGAATCCCGTCACGGCTGACGGCCAGCGACACATCCTGGATGCCATCATTCTTCCTGGTCCCACCAGGAAAGTCCAGGTTCTTCGCGTCGGGCGGATAGCCCCAGTGGCGGTAGTTTGTCCACAATGCGAAGTAAGCATCCTGGGCGTAGGGGAACTTGATCACGGGAGCCATCTGCACGTCGGTGTGCGGCGGGTCGTTCTCATCGCAAGCCATAACCACGTCATACGCTTCATGTTGGCGGTAGATGAGAGGCTTTTCGGATTTGGTCTTGATTTCGCGATACGGCCAAGGCGCCTGCATCGGATCGTCGAGTTCGATGCGGCCGACGGCTCGGCCGGGATCGAAGTAGGCAACTCTGCCGCTTGGGTCGGCCTCATAGAGCTTGCTGGCCTTATCTACGAACATCTCCCGGTCGTTGAACCACATCGGGCTGTCGCGGGGCGCATTCTGACTGGAGAGGCGAAGGTATGCGACATACTTCTCAATGCGCTCGTCATACAGCAGGTGATTCAGCGAATCGTGGAAGAACGGCGAGACGGTCCTGGGGAGCCGCTTCCAACGAATTCCGTCCGGACTGGTGAATAGCTGCAGACCGCTGGCAGGCCCCGCCAAGCCCGAGGCTGATTCGCTCCAAAGGTCATTGCTCCAGATAAGCCCGAGCGCTTTATAACGGTGCTCGGGAGCAGCCCGGGGATCGAGCATGACCGAGGCGGTCGTCCCCGGCATCACAACGTTGTTCTCATTGTGGCCGTGCCAGTCGAACAGATTGACGTTTTCTCGTTTCCAGCGGATTCCGTCCTCGCGTTGGTCGCATAGCACAGATTGAACGGCGTGGAGCGAGTCTGCTTGTCGTAAAACCCGACGTAACCGCTGTACCACATCTTGTAGATGTCGCCTTCCTGGAGGACGGTGGCGTATCCGAGCCCACGCTTTTCCCAGGGGGTCTCCGGAGAGAGGATTTGGCCGGCCTTCAGCGGCGGATTGACGGTCAACTCGATTCCCCGCCGGTCCGCGAAGAATCGGTCGTCCATGAAAAGTTGCTTCAGGCCGGGTCTGAGCTGGATGGCCTTCTGATTCCCGGCGCCCTCGCCGGTCCCGCCGGCGGCGGCGGGCGCTCCGAGCGCGGCGAGCCCCAGGAGACTCGTGGATTGTAACCAGTCTCGCCGCGAGAATCGGTTCTGGTTCATGACGTTTTCTCCCGCCAGAACTGAGTCGGTCGAAGCTCGAACAGCTTCAGTGGGGCGGCTCGGGCCAGTTGAGGTGCTTGTGAAGGAAACGGAAGGTGTCGTCTCCGAGGATGGTATGTCCGCCGTTGAAGAATTGGATGTGGGCTCGGTCGGCGATGCCCAACTGGGCGTAGAGACGGCGGACCTTGGCGTACTCACCCGCAATCCAACGGTCCATGCCCACGCCGTCGTGGTGGCCGCGCTCGACCATGAAGGGCCGGGGGACCATCAGATAAGCCTTTTCGGCGTGGCCGAAGGTGTTTCCGAGATTGAAGTAGGGCACCTCCCAGGTCGGATGATACATGTAGCTGTAGCCGCGGTCGACGGCCGTCAGCTTGTGAATGTCTTCGTTGAAGTTGGCGGAGCAGATCGACAGCGCGTAGCCTTCGAGCAGCGGAGGGACGATCATTGCCGTTGTTCCGCCGTAGCTGAGGCCGTAAAATCCGACTCTCGTCGCGTCGACAAACGGCAGCGAGCCGAGCCAGTTCAGAATCTGCTGGTGCTGCGCGGTGATGAACGAGAACATCGTCAGCTTCAGGGCTTTGGCTTTCTTGTCGAGCCAGCGAAAGCGGTCGGTGTTGCGGTAGAAATTGTGCGGCGCGAAAACGACAAAGCCGCGTTCGGCCAGTCGGGCCGCGAAGTTGTGGTAGTAGGGGTCGTTGCCTTCGACGACGTGCCTCGGCAGCCCGTTGTAGCCGTGCTGAGTGACGACGACGGGGCGCCGTTCGCCGGGCTTGAGGTTCTTCGGCACCAGGAGGATGCCCCAGGCAAAGACATCCGGCAGAACGTCGAGAACGACCTCGTGGCCGGTCCAGCTCTCTTTGTCGTGGATTTGCCGCGAGCGCGGGTTGGGCGGCAGCAGAGGATCCTCGAGGCGGCCCTTGACTTCGTCGTAGAGATGGTCGCGAAACCGCTGAGACGCCTTCGCGAACTGATCGGCTGACAATGTGTCGGCACGCAGAACACGGGAGGGCGGTATTTGAGCCAACTCGGGCATCGCTGCGTTCATGTAGAAGCGGTCGCGAACATATCCCGAAGCGGCAACGAGTTCCTGTAGCCTCGTTTCCAGTTCCTTCACCTGACGGTGCTGTCTTGTTTTCGGGTCGAAGCCACTGCGTCGATCCGTCGGGGCTTCGGTTGACCGGTGAAGGGGCGATCGAACACCGAGCAAGGATGCGAACTCGTTGAGGGCATCCGAGGAGCCCGGCCCTGTGACCGCGCCGTTGCGGCCGGTGATCAAGCTCCTGGGCTGGAAACCGTCGGGGACGAGGGTTTCAATACGGTTGAACTCGGCGTCCACCGAACGAAACGAGGGCGTCGTGATCGCGCCCGGCGCAGCGGCTTTGCGCCAGCCTTCGGGCACCTCGGGCGGCCCATCGAAGACGGGAGCGGCGGCGTGTTCAACCACGAGACCCCGCGGAGCGATCAGGCTGGCAATCTCTGCGTCGCCAAACTCTCGCAAGAGTCCCCACACGGTGCGATCGAGAGGCTCTTCCCAGACTTGCTGACGTGACGCGAAGTAGCCGCTGACGAGCGTGGCATCGATGCGGGGATCGACCGCGGCTGCGTACAAAGCAACGAGGCCCCCTTCCCCGTAGCCGGCGAGACCCACCTTGGAGGCGTTACGCCGCTGCTCGAACCAGTCGATGGCCGAGAGGACTTTTTGCACGTCGTAGCCGATGATGTGACGGCCCATGACGAACGCCTGGCGATAGATCCACTCGCGATGCGGCAGGTTGGTGAAATTGACATCGCGGTGACCCGAAACTTCGGCAGCCCGGTTGATGAGCAGTGGTACGACGACTTCGAAGCCGTTCTCGGCAAGACTGCGGGCGAATTGCCCTTCCGACGGGAGACCTGACGCGAGACCGACGATCATTTCCGGGATCTGATCGGCATCGGGGATCGCGATGACGTGTCCAACCGGCTCACGGCGGGGTTCGATGAGCAGCCCTTCGCCGGTAACACCTTCGACTACCGGCCAACGAACCTGGAATACGCGGAACAACGAGGTCTCGGCGACAAGCTCCGGGTTGTCGTCGTCTCCATAGCGCTCCATCGACGGCGGGAGTCGTTCGTCGACGAGGCCGATGATCGTACGAAATCGGCGGCGGTTCGGCTCGACGGAGGTTTCGTACGCAGCCGTCGAGGAGAAGTCACGAGACCAATGCCGGGTGCGGGTCTCGATCGACGCAGCCAGCTTGCGGTCGATGAAGACGTGCAGGCCGTCGAGCATCTTCTCATCCAGCGGCCCTTGCCAATCGAGAGGCTGCGTGTTTTCGAGGGTGACGGTCTGAGCGAGTCCCAGGTCCGCCGCGAGATGGCCAAGGATCGCCAGCAGTGGAGCCATGCATAGCACAGAGGGGGACAGCGGTCTCTTCATCGCCAATGTCATTCAAGCTGATCGTGCTCGGACGCGCCGAGCAATCTGGTTGAGGTCGACCAGGGCAGCGCGGTTACCGGCCTTGCGAACGAGTTCGCAGATCAGCTCGACGGCGCGGAACTCCGGGTCCATGGTGTACAGGCAGGACGGGTGGCTGAGGAAGTCGAATACGGCGCGATTCTCGATCGCCCAAGTGACTGCAAGCCGAATGGCTTCGAGAAACCAATCCAATTTCCAGCGTCCATTGCGGAAGGCCCAGACATCGCTGACGGGACTCATCGGGATCTCCACCAGTCCTGTCGGGTAGACAAACGGCTGCGCTTCCGCTTGGGCGGCCACGATAGCATCGTAGACCGATTGGCCGGGTTCCGCGCCGACTTCCCCCATCGCGTGCCGAGGGTACTTGCCGCTGACCCATCGGAAGCCGAGGTCAAGAAGCAAACGTTGCACGTCGGGACGACCGGTGAGTCCGTTGGCGAAGCCTCCGGGCGTGCGAAAACCATCGGGCACAATGCCGAGTCGGGCTTTCATGGCCTTTGAACACTTGCTGATGTTGTCGCGAATGACGTCCCGGACCGCGCGGTCTTCGATCAGCCACGGCGCGCGCCGAAAGCGAAACTGGACATCCTCGTGCTTGCGCGCCAGGACATAGACATGGTCGTAGGTATGGTTGCCGACGGGGTGACCCGCGGCGACGATCCCTTGCAGCCACTCGACGCTTTCATGTTCGAAGACCTGCCCAACGGCGAAGTTGTGCAGAACGCCGCCGTAGGATTTCACCCGGCGGCAAGCCTCGACAGCATAACGTTTGGCTTCGTCGTTGAGGTTGCCCTTCTCGTAGTCCCAGTGCGTCGTCTCCCAAGTCGGAAAGTTACGCAGCATCTCGAGATCAAGGGTGATGGCGACAAGAGCTTTGTCTTGGAGTTCGCGGTCCTTCTCAGCGGCTCGAAGCGAGGCGGTAGCGCCGGCAGCCGCACCCACGAGAAACTTGCGCCGGCTGAGGCCGTAGGCTCGGTGTTCGGGATCGGCGAGAGTCATGGAATCAGGGGGCATCCTTCTGGAGATAGCTGAACAAATCTCGTACCTCTTGCGTGTTGAGCCGGTCGAGCAGATTTTCGGGCATGATCGACTCGGGCGAAACCCCCATCGATCTGATGTCGCTTCGAGCGATCCGGGTCTTCTGGTGAGCGCTGTCGATAAGGGTAACGCCTGCCGCATCTTCGTGCTCCACGATACCGCGAACGGTACGGCCACTCTGCGTACGGACGATATAGGTCAAGTATCCCGTCCGTACTGTGGCGCTGGGATCAACAAGCGCCGCGAGCAAAGCGGCTCGGTCGCTGCGGTTGGCGTCGGTCAGGTCGTTACCGAGCGTGCCTCCTTCGCCGAACAGGCGGTGGCAGCTCGCGCAGTGCTCGATGAAGAGCAGATGGCCGCGCCGCAGGTCGCCCTCGCCTGTATTGAGGTCGTTTCGGTGGCGCCGCATCACGGCTAGTTTCTCTTCCGTGCTGCCTAGCCGGATGTTGCCCCAGTGCCTGCGGACGAGGGTGTCGATCTCGTCGTCGCGGTAGAGAGGAAGCTGGCGCAGCTCCGTAACCGCGACGTCGGTAGCGGGAAAGAGGCCTTGGTCAACGGCCTCGAGAAACGCGCGGGCGGTGGAGCGCCGGCTCAGGAGAATACCACGAATCTTTCGCTTCTCCGCCGACGACACTTGCGAGTAGGTATCCAGCAGGCGCGCCGAAACCTCGTCCGACTCGAAACGGGCCAAGACATCGAGTGCCCGCAGACGAACGGTGGCATTGTGTCGGAGATCGAAGTGGGTCAAGACGGCGGGGATGCAATCGGGGCGACCGAGCTCGCGCAGAAGATCGAGCAGCGCCATGAGGCGATCTTCATAGGTTTCGGAGTCCTTCAGGCTGCTCAAGATCGTCCGATATGCCTCGTCAATGCCGGCCCGGACGGCAAGACGGGTGCGATCGAGGTTCTGCGGCTTGGCGCTCCAGGTCTCGCGAATCCAGCGCCTCAGCGGGGAGGCGATGACCTCATATGGCCGTCTCGGCCCAAAAACGGGGTCCCCCTTCACTGCGGCGACCTCTTCGTACAGTCCGCCCTGCCCTAGCCCGGGCAACGTGACGTCCCGCTCGGCGAGGCCCTGATCGAGTGCCTGCACGGCGGTTTCGAGATGGGTAGTGGGAGCGGCACGCGCCAGTTGCAGGGTGGCGGCGTACCCTGCGGCCGTTCCCTCTGTGGCGTAGCGGCGGATGAGCCGCAGCACGTTGTCCCGCTTCATCGAGGTGTCCCACGTCCCAGGCTGCGTAAAGAGCCTGACCATCTCTCCGCTGTCAGATAGGGCTTTGCTTTCAATCGCCCACCAGATCAGCAACGGCACGTGCGGGTCCCGGGCGTCGAGATCACGGTCGAGCAGAGCCGAAAGAACGGGCAAGGCGACACGCCATTGGAGCCGCTTGGCGCTGGCGGCAAGCTGACTCCGAACCACCACGCTCGGGTCCCTCCTGGCGAGCACGGAGAGTTGTTCCGCAAGCGGTGGCGCAGTTGCACGTCGGTCACCAAGCAGTCGCACTGTCCAGGCGCGGACATATTCCGCCGGGTGGCCCAGGAGGTCCACAGCCACCTCGTCGCCCAAGCCGCCACTAACATGGAGCGCCCACAGATATTGGAGTGCCAAGTCTTCGTTCCCGGCCTCAACGATGCCGTTTCGCAAGTCTTCGTGAATGATTTTGTCGCGGCGGTGAGCCAGTATTCGGCGCGCCTGGTAGGCGAACCAGCCATTCGGATTTTTCAGGTGATCGACCAGTTCGGCGCTCGACAGCCGTTCCAAATCAAAATTCTTTGCGGGCTTCGCGTTCTTTGCCTCGATCTTGTAAACCCGCCCGTTGGAGCGGTCCCACTCGGCATCCGGATCGGGGTGAGCGGTCCGCTTGTCATGGAAATCACTGATGTACATCGAGCCATCTGGGCCGAGCGCCAAATCCGTAGGCGAGAACCAGGTGTCGTTGGAGTCGATCAGCGTCCCGACCTGCAGGGCTTCGAACGTCGACCCGCGCGGCTTCACACGCCACCACGAAGCGGAGTGGCCCAGGAAGTTGGCTGCAATGAAACTTTGATGGAACGTCTGAGGGAAAGCGTCGGCATCGTAGATCGTTCCACCCACAACGAGATGGCCGCCGGTGACGCCGCTGTGCTTGACATGCCCGAAGAATCCGTATGTATAGAGGTTGTGCAGCGGCCCGTGCTTGCCGAAGCTCTTACGGTAATAGCCGCCCTGGACCGCATGCCAAAACAGGGCTCCACCGTTGGAGCTGTAGAAGAGGTTACCCTTGCGGTCGAAGGTCAGTCCGTAGAGGTTCCCTCCTCCTTCCGCGAACAGTTCGAACTCTTTGGTGAGTGGATGGTAGCGCCATACGCCCTGCTGAAACTCGATCCCGCGAATGTTACACGTGCTGGTGCTGCCGTTGAGGCCGTAGAGCCACCCGTCCGGCCCCCAGGTGAGGTGGTTTGCAACTGACTGTGTATCCTGCATCCCGAAGCCTTCGAGCAAGATCACGGGGTCGGAGTCCGGTACGTCGTCGCGGTTGCGATCCGGGTAAAAAAGCAGATAGGGAAGCTGCAGGACGAATACACCGCCATGGCCGAAAGCGAGCCCGGTGGCGATGTTGAGTCCACTGACAAAGTCCTTGAACTGGTCGGCCCGGCCGTGGCCGTCGGTGTCCTCCAGAATGGTGATGCGGTCCGCGCCGCGCGGGCCGTCGGGAGGGGGCTCAGGGACGCGGTCGTATACCGTGCGTGACCAACGGTCGATCTTCGCTCTCTTCAGACCGGCGGGATTGGGGTACTGCAGGTATTGAATGACCCACAGGCGGCCGCGCTCGTCGCACTTGACCAGACTCGGCTGCCGCACTTCGGGCTCTGCAGCGAAGAGCTTCACGCGAAGGCCCGCGGCCACGTCCATCTTCTGAGCCGCGGTTTCCAGCGAGTATCCCTGGGGCAGGGCCGTCGAGGCCGAGCCAATCAGGATCAAGGACAGGGCGACGAGATTGAAAACTGGACGGATGCTGGTGCGGGGTCTTGGTCGGTTCCGTGGCTTCATGCTCATCACTTGGTCGCTCCGGCATGCGACCCCAAAGGGCCGGCACTCACGGCAGACCTGTGGGCTTGATCCAAAACTTGCCTCCGAAAGAAATAGACCCAGCCGGGGGTTATTATCACCGGCCCGTCGGACCGGAGAAGGTTTCCCCGATGGAAACCATCCCGTCTCTTTCTCGCTCCAAGGCTAATTCTCCCACGCCACCCACTGGAGCACGCGAGCGATGGCGCAAGCAGCAGGCATCAGTGAAAAGTCGATGCGGCGCATCTGGAAAACGCAGGGCTTGCAACCCCATCGCGTGGCCACCTACAAACTCAGCGACGATCCACAGTTCGCCGAGAAACAGAAGGGCTACGCAGGTCTCTAACTGCATCCTCCCGAAAACACGGCGGCGCTTTCGCTCGGCGAAAAGAGCCTGATCCAGGCGGTGGATTGCACCCAATCCGGGCTGCCGCTTGCGCGGCCACACCACCCTCCGTAAGTTACCGTCTGCCTGGCGTACTACAACAGGTTGTCAAGTCTTCCCGGCTCAGGGGGCTAGCCAACCAGGGCAGGCTCGGGCATGACCTGGGAGAAGACGTAAGGGCCTTCGGGGATAACCACTAGCGAGCTGCCGTCGGGCAGGCGGGCGGTGAGGTCATCGACCGCTTGTTGGGGATCGGCGAAGGCCGGCCCCCACAGATGCGACCGGTCTTCTACGGCGACACCCGGCACGCAGAATGAGAGATTCGTATTGCGCGCCACCATCGCCAGCTTTTCCGCCTGCCATTGGTCGACGGTGACGGGCACGTTCGACAACTCGTCCAGTAGATCTTCCCAGTGCAACCCGCGCCGCACGAGCGAGGTGAACTCCGGGCTGCCGACGCCCTCGCGGCAGGCGGCGGCGAGCAGGATCGCGCCGTCGGGCTTGACGATGTGGGAAGCCGCCGTGATGCCCTTGACCGCCTGATAGAACGTCAGATCCAGCGGATATCCTCCGGACGTGGTGATCACCGCGTCGGCCGGCTCGTCCAGGGTCGCCAACGTTGATGCGCGCACGAATTCGACGCCGCGCCCGAAGGCCGCCTCCGGATCTCCCGCGAAGACGGCGGCGATGCCGCGATCACGGGTCAACGCCACATCGATCATGAAATCGTGACGGGCCATGGCCGCGATTTCCATGAGCTCGCGATGCAGTGGGTTCTCGGGAAACGATCCCTCCACCGCCTGAGGATCTCGCATGAACAGCGGGCTGTGGAGCCGCTTGATCGTCTTCTCACCGGCCAAGCCGATCGAGATCAGCTTGCGCCCACCCGAAAAGCCGGCCATCAGATGCGGCTCAATGAATCCGAGGGTGATGTGCAGGTCGGCTTCAACAAATCGGCGGTCCGTGTAGACGGGCGTGCCCGTAGCGGTTTCACCCAGATAGGCCTGTTCGTCTTCCCGCTTCGCGCGATGGGAATCGACCGGGTGGCGGGCAAGGATCTCGGGTCCGACGATCTCGTTGAGCTCGCTTTCGGTCGCCTCACGGTGGAGCCCGGTGGCAATGAGGATGCGGATCTCCGAGGAGGGTATCCCGGCCCGCTCGAGGGCGTTGATAACGACAGGCAGGACGGTACGGTTTGGAGCGGGGCGAGTGATGTCGCAGACGGAGATCGCCGCCGAGCGCTTGCCGGACGCCATTTGCTCGAGTGGCGGGCATCCGATCAGGTCCCTGAGCGCCGCTTCCAGCTCCGGCTCAGGGTCGTCAAGGACCTCAGCGAAGCGTGACTCCAAGACATCAACGGACAGCCGCGCGGGCAGCTCGATCTCCGCGCCCGTCTTGTCGAAAGCGAGTGTTACTTTCATCCCGCGGGCATCCTCAACTCAAGGAACATGCTAACAGACGAGCCGCTCAACTCCCCGTCGGACCGAGGCACGGTCTGCAGACACATTTACCAACGTGGCCGATCTAACGTCGATGAGAAGCCCCTGCCTACCATCATCGGCCTCCACTGACTCACCAACCGGTCCCGTTTCGTTCAAAAGGGACACTTCACCCGTTCCGTCTGGCTTCGAGCTTCAGTGGCTTTTGATCAGAGATTGATATCCCTCTCCGGGATCACTCTAAATTTGATCTTCCGCTGCGGCTTTCCGCCGGACCAACTATCTAAACGGTCAGCAATGAGTGGTTTGCCTGGCCTGGGCACAAGGGTTGGGTAATGGTTTCGGCGATACCCTTCCGGGAAGTTGCCCAGGTTCTCGCGAGGACGCACGTGCTTCACCGGCGGCGGCTCGACACGGTCGATGGGCTGCATGCCCGGGCTGCGTTCGAGGGTCCGGAAGTTTTCCCAACTCTTGCCTTCATCCTTTGAGATGGCCAGCGAGAGCCGACCTCAAGAATAGCCGTTGAGGATTTCTTCAGTCGTCGATTGATTCCAGGCCACCACCAGGTGGCCCGTCGTTTGCATCCGGCCCAGATAACATTTCAAATCGACCGACGCGAGATCTGTGGGCCGTCCCAGCGTCCAATGGGCCCCACCGTCTTTGGAGATGCTTTGGAAGAGCCTTCCGACGTTGGTACGCATCAGCATCAGCACTCCAAGGACGGGTTTTGGGGCTGTTGTCACCACCAGGGCTGCATGGTAGGATCGGTCCCGTCACAGATGCGTACGAGCGCGCCGGGTCGAGTCGGGTGACGCGTGATCTCCAGGCACGCAAAGGGCTGGCGGCTTTCAACGTGCAGGGCCTGTCCGGTCCTTACGATCGGAGATTTAAACAGCGGGTACGACGTTTCGCCGGTTTTTAGATGAATGAAGCTCCGGAGGCTCGGGCGCCAACGCGCGAGAAGAGGCATTGGTCAACGAATCATGTCTGCACACCGACCGGAAGTCAGCGAGAAGCCTGAACCGATCCACCAACGATCGCTCATCGATCTCCCTCCTGAATCGACACCGGCACCGGACTGAGCCATCTCCGGTGGTCGCGATCCACCCGCTCGAACCAACGGGCCGATTCGGCCGGCGAGCATGCGTCACTCCCACTGCATCGGCCAGCGACCATCGTACTGGACAGTGCCGGTGCTCATCCTGATCCTCCGAAGAGCACCTCTTGTTCTGCGTGGATCGACGGCTGATGATGACGGGCCGGCCTTCCTGCGAACTGGCTCAGATGCGCAGGTGTAGACCTGCCTGCCAGTTCTCGTAAGTGTTCTCGCCGGCAATGTCGATGATCTTCGCATGCAGGGCAGCGAGCGTAGGAATCACCGGGGTGAGAAAGAAGCCCGTCGCTTGGCGGCCGCCTCGCACATCCCGGCCACTCACCGCCGTCCGGGCTGTTGCACCTCCATTGCTTCTCGTCGAGGTAGCGCTGGAACTGCAGCTTCTCGAAGTAGGAGTAGCGGGACGGCGCGTACTGCTCCAGTTCTCGATTGGTCTTGATCTGTCCGGACCGAAAGCTCGCTCACCCCGAGTGGCTTCCGCAGAGTCGTCCACGGCCATTGGATCGCCACCCGCGTAAGCCACGAGATCAGCGGCAGCGGCTACACCACACAAGTCGAGGCCGAGCGTCCGATGTCCTGAAACAACCGTGTTGCAAAGCAACTGTAGCGAAGAGCTGCGAAGTTCTACCCTTGTGAGGGCTTGAGTTCGAGCCTCGCTCATGGACACCTTGCTGGATCACGAGCTACTGGACCGGGCCGTGCAGGCCGCCGAGAAGCTGGAGCGCGGCGAATCACCGGACGCGGCAGGCGCTAAGGTAGTTGCGGACTGCTGGCGCATGTGGATGAGGATCATGCATCACAGTCGCGAGTTGCGGTCAGCGAGATGGTGAACGCCCGGCGCAAAATGGAGCGTCAGCGCGCTGGTACACCTTTTAGTGGTCCTTTGAGCGTCCCTTTGAATGGGCTTGAGTCGCAATTCTGATGTCGATTTGTCGCAAACCTGATGTCGACTTGCACCTGAAGGCCGGTGCGAATCCCGGGATTTTCGGGGGCAAAGAAAGGAATGCCGAGAACTACGCCAGACCGGCCACCGGCGAAGGGCTCATTCAGGTCCGCGCGACAACGAGTCTTTACCGTTTCGGGAACGACCGGCAGCGATTACTTCACGCCCGCGAGTTCCTGCAGCAACTGCCAGTTCTCGAGGCGGTCCTGCCGGGCGGCAAGCATCTCGGGCGACGGACTCCCATCCTTATCGAAGTGCTTGGAGAAGCGGCCCTCCGATCGGGCGAAGGTGATGAAGTCGATCTGCTCGCCCGTCTTCGGGTTCACGTACCAGTCTTCCTTCTGGTTCGGATTGCCGGTCAGCTTCAGGCGATCCTTGATGCGCGGCCCCTTGCGCGGGTCGTAGATGAAGACAGGGAACGTCCGCGAATCCGCTGCCAGCTTGGCTTGGTGATAGGCCATGTCATCAGCCACGCCGTGCTCGGGCTGGCAGGTCGTGAAGGTGTTCACGATCGCCGGACCCGGAAACTCATTGGCGTCGAGAATCGCGCGATACAAATGGTTCGTGTGAGCGGCGGTCGTCTGAGCAACGTAGACATCCTTGTGCATCATGCAGATGTTCGCCAGCTCCTTGCGGTGCTCCTTCTTGCCATGAATCACCTTGCCGTGGGTCGACATTTTGGCGTTCTGTCCCAGGTAGGACCCGGTCGACGCCTGACCGCCGGTGTTGGAGTACACCTGAGTATCGAGAACAAGAACTTTGATATCCATCCCCGAGGCCATCATGCGCGACAACGATTGAAAACCAATGTCGAGCATCGCGCCGTCGCCGCCGATCACCCACAGCCGCTTGTTCTGCCAGCCCATCTGATCCCAGCGCGCCCGCACCCCCATCGCGTCGGCCGGTGCGTTCTCGAAAAGCGAGTTGGTCCATGAAACGAGATACGGATTGTAGGGATACGTGGAGGTGTATACCGTGTTGCAGCCGGTGGCCGCAACGATGCCGATATTCTCCGGTCCGTAGACGAATCCGGTCGCGGCCAGCATCATGCGCAGCACCGTCGCTTCGCCGCAACCCATGCATGACCCCGCACCGCCCACGTAGAGCAGCGAGTCGTCGGACAGCATCATGTCGGCGAGCGCCCTCTCGTTGATGAACTTCTTCGGCGTCGGGGGCGCTTCATTGAAGAAGGAGAACGCGGCTTTGTACCACTCCATGTTCTCGTCGTCCTTGCGAATCATCTTCAGCGCGTCGTGATCGCCGCAGGCGTCGACGCATTCGGCGCAGCCCTTGCACTTCGTCGGGTCGATGAAGATGCCGAACTTGCCGCCGCCGAGACCCTTCCGCTCGCGAACCTTCCAATACTTGTTGGTCTCGGTCCACTGCTCGCACATCTTCTCGCGCTTGCCCTCGTCGTTGATGCCCTCGAGCTTCGCATCGAGCGTTTCGGGCTCGATCACCTTGGCGAGGATGGCCGTGTCGGGACACTGCGTCACGCAGTCCATGCAACCCACGCATTGATCGGAAAGGAACTCCGGAATGTCCGGGGCAATGTAGCTGAAATCGCGCAGCGCACCAGTGCCGGAGGGGATCACGCTGCGGGCGACCTGGTCGTCCGCCTCGAGTCCGATCTCGGCCGTGCCGTTGTTGTAGGCGCCGACGACACGCTCGTTGAAGTCGGCGACGTCAACAATGTTCGCGTTGAAATCCGCCAGTCTTGCTTGATGTATGGGATCGACCTGTGTGCTCATTGAATGATCCTCAAACTGCCCTCGGCTTTGTCGAATACAGCAGTCGCCTGCATGACTTCAGACGGAACTTCGATAACTTCCGTGAAACCGCGGCGTACGCAAGTCAGGTTGTCTTGAACCACCTGCTCGCCACGCTTACCGAAATACTTGCGCAGAGACTTCTCCACGCCCCGGAACAGATCCTCGTGGCTGATCTTCGACTCTTCGCAGAACGGCGTCACCTTGAGGAAGACACCCAGCAGAACGATGCCCTGCATGCGCTGCTGCAGGTCCGCTACCGAAGCGACTTCACGGGCAATCGACACCGTATCGAGAGCGAAGAAGCGCGCCTGCTTGTCGCGAATACGATTCCGGGCCCATGCCGGGACTGATTTCCAAATCGCAGCCGGATCCGTGTCATGGCTTTGCGCAAAGACGATGCCGTCCTCGGCCAACCCCACCAGCGGATCGCCGACGTTAAAGGCGTTCACGTCGTTGAGCGGAATGAACTCTACGTTCTCCAACTCGGAGTGCGAGCGAATATGCTCTTTGGCGATCGTCAGGTAATAGGTGGTCGGCAGGCCCTTCTTTTCCGAACCGTACTTCGGATAGGCCTGTACGTCCATACCGAACGCCTCGCCCGCGATCGTCGCAATCACCTTGTTCGTGGTGACCGAACCATAGCCGCCCACCGAATGGCCCCGCATCGAGAACGACCCCGGCGAGCGAACGTCCGGATCCACCGCGGGAACCAGCGCGGTCTGGTGCTTGATCCCCAAGCTGAAGTAATAGCGCGGGTCAGCGCTCAGCATGTTTTCCGTCACGGCGATGAAATCACCGGCGCGCACGTCGCGGCTGCCGAGGCCGGCCGAGCCGCCATACAACTTCGGCAAGCGCTCGACCATCGGATAGCCGGGCGTCCCGCTCAGTGCGTCGGCAAACGAGCTCTTCAGCTCGCAAAGCTGCGGATTCGACTGCTGCATTGGGATGTCGAGGCGTTCGATGACCGAAATGCCTCTCACGTTCTTGAGCGCGTCGACGATGTCGTACGAAGGCCAGGGGCGGAAAAGACTGATGTGCAGCAGGCCGACTTTCACCCCCATGTTTTCCCGGATCCAATCGACGGCGGCTTCGGCCGTCTCCATCATGCACCCGGACCCGACGATGGCGTACTCGGCGTCGTCGAGGCGATAGGGCATGACCGGATCGTAGCGGCGGCCCGTGAGTTCAAAGAACTCATCCATCGCATGGCGGACAGCGCCGAGGACCTTGTCGTAGAACGTCCGCTGAGCGATCTTGCCCTTCATGTAGGAGTCTTGATTTTGCACGACGCCCGACATGAGAGGGATCTTGGGGTCCATCAGATTACGCAGCCGCCGGTTCGGATCCCCAACGAAGAGCTTCATCATTTCGGGTTCGGGCAAGCGGACGTTCTCGATCGTGTGGGTCGTGAGGAAGCCGTCCTGCACATTCAGGAACGGCGTGTCGGAATCCTCAGCAACTCGGCGGCAGATAAGCGCCAAGTCGCCCGACTCCTGCGCGTTTCGCCCATAGATGACGCCCCAGCCGCAGTCGGCGACGCCATAGACATCATCATGGCCGGCGTGGACGTTCAACGAATGAGAGGTAACCGCGCGGGAGCCGATGTGAAACACGATCGGCAGGCGTTTGCCGGAGATCGTGTAGAGGACTTCCTTCATCAGAATCAGGCCCTGACCGGAAGTGAAGTTCGTGACGCGTCCGCCGCTGACGGCAAACCCCTCGCAGGTAGTGGCGGCGCTGTGCTCGGATTCAGGCTCGATGAACACCAAATCCTCGCCCCACAGATTCTTCTTGCCGTTGGCGACAGCCGACTCGAAACCACCACCCATCGTCGTGGATGACGTTATCGGATACGCGCATGCCCCCTGGCAGATGTGGGTCTCCACCCACACCACTGTTCCGGCGCCATCCGAGGTCGTTGGTATTCCTGGGAAGGGGAACTTGATTTCCTGGGCTTCTTTGAGCCCTTCGTATTGCGGCGGTAACTTAGCGACTGTACTCATCGGCAAACAACCCTTTCCCTAGTAACGCAGTATAACTATACCTCACATTCGGGTGGTGGCGCATCATTGCGTTTTCTGCAACGCGTCTCGAGATGCGCGCAAGCGCTCCCGTCCGTTGATCCAGACTCAAAATCAGCCGAGCTTATTCAGACGGCTTGACGAGGAAGCCCGACGACAGTGTATCCTCTCAGGGGGATTGCTAACATTGAGTCCAGCCATGTGAAAGGCAGTGCCGAGCGGTTGTTGACGCGGCTCCGGGAAGATCCGCAGGCGAATGTTTGACGCCGCTGATTCCGCTTTGAAGCCGGAAATCACAATGGGAAGGCGGCGCGACAACGACCTCAAGGAGAAAGGGCGTCAACGGTAAGTCATCATGCGCAGCCTGAACCGTACGCCGGCACAAGGAACCAATAGACACACGAGACGAGACTTCAACGAATACTTCGGTGTGGGAATCGCCACGGTCTTGAGCGCTTCGATCCCCGGCTGCCAGACGCTGACCGAGGAAACGCCCGGCAAAGGAGGTTCCCCGTTTCGCAATATCACGGTCTTTCGCGACAAGTACCGTTACGTGCTCGGCCCTTCGATCGCCGTTACGCAAAAGGGAGAATGGGTCGTGGCCTTTTCGCTCGGGGTAATGCGTGAAGTGACCGACCGCCTACCCGACGGGTGGAAGCACCCACCCAGCGACCCGAGCTTCCAAAACGTCCTCACACGTTCGGACAATCTGGGGAAAACCTGGGACGTCCCGCGCGTCTATCCCGGCTTCAACTGGACCAGCGCTGAATGTCCCGGCTTGGCCGTGCTATCCGATGGAACTCTGCTCGCGAGTGTCTACGTCCGGCAGTTCTATCCCAAGGAGACCGCGGACAAGATGCCCGACCTGCTAGGAGCCGTCCCGCGCGACCCCTATCCCTGGGTCAGCACGCACCGCGGGACGTACGTGCATCGTTCGAGCGACGGTGGGCGTACGTGGGACGAAACGGTCGAGGTCGATACGGGTCCGTTCATCAGCGGCTATAGCCCGAAGGGGGCGGTCGAATTAGAAGACGGCACCGTTCTTTTGCCGCTGGCTGCCGGCGACCCCTTCTTCGACGAGTATTTTGACTCGCGTGGGGTTCCGGATCTGGAGCCGCTCGGCAACGAGCGGGATGAACGCGGCGAGATCAAGCCGGGGAAAAGCGTAGCCTTCGTGGCCGTGTCGAAGGATCGCGGCCACAGTTGGAGCGAGACCCGTGAAATCGCCCGCGATCCCGGCGTCAACTTTTTCGAGCCCAGCCTGGCTCGGCTCAAAAGCGGGCGGCTGATCTCCCACATGCGCACCTCCGAGAAGAGCGGCGGACGATATCTGTATCAAGTAGTGTCCGACGACAACGGCCGCACCTGGTCACAGCCCAAAAGACTTCCGATCTGGGGTTATCCGGCGCACATCGTCCAACTTCCTGACGAACGCGTCGTCACCGTCTACGGCCATCGCCGCGAACCGTTCGGCATTCGGGCTTGTCTGAGCTCTGACCAAGGGGAAACCTGGGACATCGAAAACGAGATCATCCTGCGTGACGATTTGGGAAGCTCGAACCTAGGGTATCCGACGTCGATCGTCCAGGAAGACGGTGGGCTCTTCACGGTCTACTGGGGAGAAGATTCCGACGGAGTGACTACGATCCAGGGAACTTATTGGCAGGCGTGAACGCGGGTCGGATGCTCCGTCCGGTAGTATGAAAAACCAAGGTTGGGAGTCCAACACATCGGGGGGCATCGAAATGCCACTATTCAGTTCAAAAACGGAAAAACAGCGAGACCACCGAGGCCGCCGCGAATTCCTGCGGCGTGGTCTTGTGGGCATGGGGGTATTGGCCACCGGGTCGATGCTCTCGCACTGCCGGGAATCGAACCCCGTCGGCGCAACAGGAGAGTCGCCGAGCCGGACCCTCGGAGACCGCTTGGGCAAGCTGGGCCCTTTACAGCCACCGGACGAAAACGGCGTGCGGTTGCCCGAGGGCTTCACATCACGCGTGGTGGCGCGGTCGAGCGAGGAACCGGTTCCGGGTTGCGGGTATCGCTGGCATGCAGCGCCCGACGGAGCGGCCGTCTTCACCACCGACGACGGTTGGATCTACGTTTCCAATAGCGAGGTCGGCGGCAACCAAGGCGGAGTGGGCGCTTTACGGTTCGACCTCCAGGGCCGGGTGATCGATTCCTACTCTATCCTCGACGGTACAAGCACCAACTGCGCCGGCGGTCCTACGCCTTGGGGCACTTGGCTTTCCTGCGAAGAGTTCGATCAGGGACGTGTGTGGGAGTGCGATCCGCTTGGCAAGAAGCAGGCGATCGTTCGCCCCGCCCTGGGCGTGTTCAAACACGAAGCCGCAGCGGTCGATCCCGTTCAGAACGATATCTACCTTACCGAGGACACTGGTGACGGCCTGTTCTACCGCTTTCGCCCGGGGAGCAGGGAGCCTGACCTGTCGGCCGGGAGGCTCGAAGCGGCGGAAGTCATGGAAGGCGGCAAAGTGGTGTGGCATCGCGTGAAAGACCCCAGTGGAGTCGTGCAGCCCACGCGCATGCAGGTTCCGCAGGCCACTCTCTTCAAAGGCGGCGAGGGCGCCTGGCATCACGACCAAGTCATCTACTTCACAACAACGCAAGACGGGCGCGTCTGGGCATATGACATCTCAGCGAGCACCATCACCGTCATTTATGACGATGACGACCACGCGGAGCCCGAGCTGACCGGCGTCGACAACATCACCGTATCCGCCGGCGGGGATGTCATTGTGGCGGAAGACGGCGGCGACAACCAGATCATCGCCGTTCTACCCGACCGGAAAACGGCGCCCCTGCTCCGAGTCGTCGGCCACGATAAGTCCGAGATCACCGGGCCCGTCTTTGATCCATCCGGGACGCGGCTGTATTTCAGTTCGCAGCGCGGCGCAACAGGTGAATCCGAAGACGGCATGACTTTCGAGGTGACGGGTCCGTTCCTGGCCTGAACTAACAAAGGTCAAAACCCCGACAAAGCAGCAGTTCACGGAGCGGCTCTCACCGACTACCCTCGCTGCCGATGCCCTGCCGGGGCTTATCTCGTGTAAACCGTAAAGACCTCTACCGGGACCGCAATCGGGATAGGGGGGAGCCTCGCGGCTCCGCCCCTCCCACACCACCGTGCATAAGGGTCCGTACACGGCAGTTCGATGGATTTAAGCGTCTGCACGGGCTTCGAGAGAGACGAGGCCGAGCCGCGCGAAGAAGGCGTTGGATAGGGCGATGGCGAGCGCGGGACTATTGCTGATCCGCCACGGGCCGCAAGAGGTCCCGGCGGTTTGGGCCGCCAAGCCCTTGCCGACGCCGAGGCGACGCAATGCCGCAAAGCGGGTACGCCCACGCTTCCACTGCCGCCAGACGACGGCACGGAGCCGCCGCCTGATCCACTGCTCGATGCTGCGCAGTACCGAGGGGGTCTCGCAGAAACCAAAGTATCCCCGCCACCCGACAAGGTAACGGGACAGTTCCGTGACGAGATGGGTGAGGCTGACGCTCTTCGTGCAGCGCGTCAGTTCCCGGACCCGAGCCTTGAGCCGGGCGAGCGCCTGCGGCGCAATGCGCCGCTTGGCTGTCGGTCCGGCTATGAAGCTGAAGCCCAGGAAGGCCCGCACCGCCGGACGGTCCACCGCGCTCTTGTCTGCGTTCACCGTCAGCTTCAGCCGCCGGACGAGGAAGCGGGTCACGCTCGCCATGACCCGCTCGTCCGCCCGCCGCGACCGCACATAGATATTGCAGTCGTCGGCATAGCGGACAAAGCGATGGCAGCGCTTCTCCAGTTCCTTGTCCAGCACATCCAGCATCAGATTCGACAGCAAGGGCGAGAGCGGCCCACCCTGCGGCGTCCCCTTGGTGGTCGGGCCGACCAGCCCACCCTCCAGCACGCCCGCGGTCAGAAAGCCACGGATCAGCCTGAGCAGGCGTTTGTCTGCCACCCGCTTGACCACCAGACCCATCAGGATGTCGTGATTGACCCGGTCGAAGAATTTCTCCAGATCGAGATCGACCACGATGGGGAAGCCCGCTCGGAGTGGTCCTGTGCGCGCTCCACCGCCTGATGGGCCGAGCGTCCGGGCCGGAACCCGTAACTCGCATCCGAGAAACTGCGGTCCCAGTCCCCCTGTAACACCTGCATCACCGCTTGCTGGATGAAGCGGTCGAGCACCGTGGGCACGCCGAGCGGACGAACGCCGCCCGACGCCTTCGGTATCTCCACGCGCCGTACCGGCTGCGGTGTGTAGCTGCCGTCAAGAAGCCGGGTCCTGATCTCGGTCCAGTGGTCCTTCAGGTGATCGCCCAAATCATCGACGCTCATGCCGTCGATGCCGGGCGCCCCCTTGTTGCGCCGGACACGCGCCAGCGCCTTCTTCAGATTGCCGGGCTCGACGACCGTCTCCATCGACGGTCCCTGCTCAGCCGCCGGGCGTTCGGGTCCGGCACGCGCCCTGCGGGCTTCGGTCCCTTGGGCTCCGGCGCTCCGGGCTTCACCCTTCGCCTCCGGCTCCAAGACCAGTTCCAACTGGATGTTCCGCCGCTTGGCCCGCATGAGCGTACCGTCCTTCTAACCCTGTCCATCGTTCGGGCCTTCATCGGCGAACCGACTACTATTCCCTCTGCTGACTTCTGCGCCGCGATCACGGGCCTTGCGGTCCCGCTCAGTCCGGGGGTTCCGGACACGACGCAGACCTCCCGAGGTAAGACCGACCGCCTTCACCGCGCACCCGCCGGATTTACCACCCCGGCCCTTGATGGCTATGGACTTCGCGATCATTGGCTCGCTCGTCCGGCCGGGTAGGCCTCCTATCCGGTTCTTGTCCATCGGGTCGCAGCTTTGCTCCACGCTTCCTTCAGACCCCGCCTCACGACGACGCCCTTGCGCTTCGCTAATCCTTCGCCGCCATCGGGCTGGATAGAGGACTTGCACCTCCAAGCTGTCGACCATGCTCGGCACACCAACATTACGGCCCCGCCTCGTCAGCGGGGCCGGCACTCACGTTCGACTTAGCGTGACGCCATCGCGGCAATGCGGTTGGCGTGCAGTTTCGGCCTGCTCACGTAACCATTCACTTGGTCCTTGCGGACCGCTGTGATCACGATGTCATACGGCTGCGCCGAGTCCGGCAGATAGAAGCGCATCGCCTCGTGGATATGCTTTTTCCTCTGCTCGACCTTCTTGTCGTCGGCCATCACTTCGAGCGTGAAGCGATTGTTTTTGGGGCTGGTGTTCTTCAGGCGCAGATAGATCCCGCCGACCCGCTGCATGCGGTCCGTCTTCTTGAGGGCGAAGCCGATCCGCTCACGCTCGCCCAGTTTGCGGAGATTCTCGATGCCGGCGGCATTGCCGCTCACCTGCCCATCGAGATCCATAACATGATTGTGCGTGGAGCGGAGCATCGCCCCTGTCTCATTGAGTTGCACGCGCGTCTTTTCGGCGTCGGACTGCATCGCCTGGACGTCGGTGCGCACTTCGTCGACGCCCTGTTGGACCTCACCAGCCTTGCCGGAGACCACTCGGATTTCGCCCAGCAACATTTCCTGTTGCTCGCGCTGTTTCTTGGCAACGTTGTCGGCAAGCCGCCGGGCGCGCGCCCGTGTGTTCGCGTCGGTCTGCTTGGTGATCTGCGATCGGGTCTTCTTGACCTCCTCGCGCAAGTCTTCAAACTCGCGCCGCGCCTGAACGTTGCGATAGGCGGAAGACTCGTGCACCTTGGTGATCTCCGTCTCGATCTGCGTCCGCAATGTGTGCGCTTCGACTTCCAGGCTCTTCATACGCGAAAAAAGATAGACATTCGTCGCTGCGGCGAACACGATTACAAGCGCCAATGCGATCATCTGCCCGGAAGTGGATTTCTTCTCGGGTTGAGGTTGGGTTGTCGTTATGCTCATCAGGCTCTCCTTTGGGTAACGGTGTCGGTTCGATTGGCGCTGATGGCGGCTACGCTCAATCGCATCCTTTCCATAGCCAGTGCAATAAGGGTTCCAAACCTTTCCCGTGTCCTGGACAGGAACCCGCAACCCCTTGGAATTCAGTACTTTCAGCTCTTTCGTCCGGGCGAACGGCCAGCATGAGAGTAGGTGACGGCGGTATGAACCATATGCACACCCATGAAAGAATTTCGCACCGTGCTCAGCCTCAGCTCTTCCTCATCGACACTGGGCGACTTCATTCCGGTGTCGCCGATGGGCTTGCTACAATCCCTTTCATGCGACAGCCCCCGTGGCTGCTTGGGCTCTTCCTTTTCGCTGTATCCACGACACCGCTCTCCGGCGCAGATTCCGAAACAACTGTTGGAATAGCCCTGTTCCCCCCCAACGTGATGGAGGGTGGCGCCGGACAGGATTCCTACACCGGTTTCGACATCGAACTCTGGGAAGAAGTTCGCCGCGTCGCTGAAATCGAGAGCAACTTCAAGCTGCTTCCCTTCGAGCAATTACTGAAAGCCGTGAAGGAAGGAGAAGTGGACGCTGCGATCGCAGGCATCACCATCAACGGGCAACGAGAACGCGAGATGGATTTCAGCCATCCCTACATGCGTTCGGGCTTGCGTATTCTGGCGGGCGTCAATAACGAAGAGTCGAGCCTTTCCCGCCTGCTGCGGGGAGTGACCGAGTCCGGCATCGTGAAGCCCCTCGGCTACCTGCTTGGCTTCATGCTCATCTGTTCCCACATTCTGTTCTTTGCCGAGCGAGGCAGCAAATCGATCAGCCGAGGTTACTTCCCGGGCATCTTCGAGGCCGCTTGGTGCATCCTTGCTACGGTGACGACCGTCGGCTACGGCGACATCACGCCTCAGCGCTGGATCGGGCGATTCGTCGCACTCCTAGTCATGGTCACCGGCATCGCGCTGTTCGGGATCATCATCGCAGAGCTGTCAGCGGGCCTCACGCTCGCGCAACTCAGTTCCGACATCAGCGGGCCCGAAGACCTGCGCCGGTGTCGTGTGGCGACGGTGGCCGGTTCCACCAGCACGGATGTGATTCGCGGTTTCGGGGCCCACCTCGTCGAAGTCCAAGAAATCGAGGATGCCTATGACCTTCTCGAGGCGGGAGAAGTGGCCGCCATCGTCTTCGATGCACCGCCGCTCTTTCAATACGTGAAAGAAAACACTGAAAGCCAGGTTGCTTTGGTCGGGCCGCTGCTCAATACCGAGTCGTACGGAATGGCGTTCCCGAACGGAAGCCCTCTACGCGAGGAGGTCAACCGTGCCCTCCTTGATCTGCAAGAGAATGGAACCTACCGCAGACTCTACGAAAAGTGGTTTGGCGAGACACCCTGACCTGCATATCCCACCACCTGACGGTCGAAACCAGGCGATAAGACCGCCATGACTTCGTTGCTCTTGCTTGCCGTGCTCGATGTAGGGTCAAGTACACCTGCGCGCGCCCAGCGGCTCGCGCCTCGCCCTGCCGGCCCTCTCACGCACTTCGCCTCCCCACGTGGGGAGATATGCAGGTCAGCAGCCCGTGGTGAAAGTCACGCGGGCGGCTTTAAGCGCGTGCACAACCCTTCAGCACTCCGCATAAGGAGACCTTAGAATGACCATCCTTCTCTTGGTGGCGGCGCTGACCGTCATTATCTCGGGCATGTGTTCCCTCTTCGAGTCGACGCTCTACTCGACCCGCATGGCCGCGCTCGAGTCGGCACGAACCGTCGGGAAGCACCGCCGGCTTGCGACGCGCTTCATCGACATGAAGAAGGACATCGCGAGGCCGACTTCCGCCATCCTCATCCTCAATACGATCGCCAACACCGCGGGGGCCACAATCGCGGGCATGTATGCCACCACCGTGTTCGGGGCAGCATGGGTGCCTGCCTTCTCGGCGTTGCTGACAGTCGCGATCCTGTTTCTCGGGGAGATCCTGCCCAAGACCTACGGCGCCGTCCATTGGAAAGGCGTTTGGCACCTCATCGTGTGGCCGGTGACGCTGATGCAGCAGGGGCTTTACCCCATCATCAAGGTGACGCAAGGTTTCGCGAAAATCTTCACCGCGAGGACATCAACCCCCTCCGTGACCGAGGACGAAATCCAGGCCATGATCCAGGTGGGCGGCAGGTCCGGCGAGATCACACCTGCTGAACTGCAACTTCTGAGCGCCGTGTTCCATTTCGACGAGCTCGTCGTGCGGCAAATCATGGTGCCGCGCCGCGAGGTCGTCATCTTCGACCGCACATGGCAACTATCTCGTTGCATAGAAATAGCCCAGCGGACGAAACACACGCGTTATCCGTTGTGCGAAGGCAACCTCGATGACTCTCTCGGCCTGGTGCACATCAAGGATCTACTGGGCGTTCCCCAGGACCAACCGTTCCAAGTTGACAGCGTCGTGCGGCCACTGCGAACCGTCCCGGAAACCATGCCCATCAGCCGCCTGCTGCGGCAGATGCAGAGCACTCACCAGCACATGGCCACCGTGATCGATGAGTTCGGAACCGCAGTAGGAATCGTCACACTCGAAAACGTGCTGGAGCAGATCGTCGGCGCCGTGCAGGATGAGTTCGACACTGAAATGCCCGAGATCGTCCCGGAGGGCGAAGGGCGCTATCTCGTTGCGGGTCAATTGCCCATCGAGCGCATCAACCGCGAGCTCAAGCTCGACTTTGACGACTCCAAGGCCGATACGGTCTCGGGGCTGCTCGTCAGCAAATTGGGCCGCCTACTCAAGGTCGGCGATGCCGTCAAGTTTGAGGGGGCCGATGCGGAAGTCGTCGAAGTGCAAGCGGGCCGTGCAACCCATGTCCGCGTTCAACCACACGCCGCAGCGGAAGGCGATTGGGAAGACGAGCCAGAAGACATACGAAAACGCTAGCCGAAACCAGCGCAAGAGATCAGCAGTCGTATTTGGACAGTCATTCCCGAGACGGCATCATGGCCTCTCTTCCGTGGCTGTCACTTTTTTGCCACCGCGACATCAACCACCCACCAAGAGCCCCTGCGCAAAAAAAGACTGATTGTCACCAGAGCGCATGCTGCCCGCTCGTCAGGTTCACGTTGAGGTCGCGACGGGCGTCCAAATCGCCTCATACGCCGCCTCTTCAAAGCCATCGAGATTGTCGCTGAAAAAATGATCGATTGACTCGATCCAGTTGATTCGCTTGGGCTCCGACGCCGTAGCGAAGACACTCTTCATCCTCTCTCTTGATCCATACTCGTCGTTCGTGCTGTGCAAGAAGATCTGCGTGCAGCCGCATTGAGCCAGATAGGTCCAATCGTGTTTCACGACCGGTGTGCCCGCGGCCACGATCCGCTCGATCCGAGCATCGCGGCAAGCCAGTCGCAGCGCCACCCTCGCCCCAAAAGAGAATCCAGCGACAACCAACGGCAACCCGAGGTAACAGTCATTCATGTAGGCCAATGCCGCACGCAGGTCATCCTGCTCTCCTTCGCCTTCGTCGTAGGAGCCGGCGCTTTGCCCGACGCCCCGAAAGTTGAATCGCAGCACCGCCGAGTGAGCCCGCCGGGCCGCCCGCGCCAACCGGAAGACCACTTTGTTGTGGAGCGTACCACCGTACAGCGGGTGGGGATGACACACGACGACAGCCCGATCAAGGCGCGTGCCCTCGTCCGGCTCCTCTTGGAGCGCCTCAAGACGGCCCACGGGTCCCTGGATGAACGTGGATTTCACCAATCGCGCCATGCGGCTTCCCTGCGGAAGAACTCTGGAATGAGCTAATTGCTCCGGTAATTCGTGAACTGCATGTCGATTCCGAAGTCTTTCTCCTTCAGCATCGCCATCACAGCTTGCAAATCGTCCCGCTTCTTGCCGCTCACCCGCACCTGATCTCCCTGAATCGAGGACTGCACCTTGCGCTTCTGCTGCTTGATCAGCTTGACCATCTCGCGCGCCTTCTCGATCGGAATGCCCTGTTGCGTGGCGATTTCCAGCATCACCGTCGAGCCGCCCGCTTCCCGTACCGGCCCGTATGTGAGAGCCTTGAGGGGAACACCCCGGCGAACGAGCTTCTGGTCCAACACGTCGAGCACTTGCTTGACCGTAAAATCGTCGTCACTACGGACGACGATCTTACTGCTCGCCCGATCTACTACGATCGTGCTCTTGGTCTTCTTCAAATCGTAACGATTCCGTACTTCCTTCATTGTCTGATTGACGGCGTTGCTGACCTCCTCGATGTCGATGTGGCAGACAATGTCGAAGCTGTTCATTGCCATCGCTGCGTCCCTGAGATTGTCATCCCTTGCGCATTGTCTGGAGGATCCGTTCGGTGATCCGATCGACCAAAGCCGGAATGACGTCCTCCATCACTTCCGCCACAGCGGAATAAACGCGGTCACGAAGCTCACGTTCAGAATTCGGCTCCGATAGCACTTGTTCGACGGCCTCGGCAAACGGATCGGCAGTCCGGCCTTCCGAATCGCCTGCCGCAGGCTCGCTTATTCCGGCCGTGGCCAAGTTTTCCAATCCGGGTTGCTCCTTTGAGGGCACAGCAGCGCCGTTGTTCTCAAGCAACGACGAAACGGTGTCGATAAGGGCCGCCGCGTCCAGGGGCTTTTGCAACATGCCATCCGTGCCGACTTTCGCTGCCAGACGCTCGTTGAATCGTTCCAGCGGAGGATGCAGCAACACGACTTTCACGTTCCCGAACGCCGGTTGCGACCGAACGAATCCACAAAGTTCGTAGCCGCTCGCACCGGGCATTTCCGTGTCCGCCAAAACAAGGTCCGGCCGATGAGAGTTGAGATAGGCAACCGCCTCGTCGCCGTTCTCGACGGTAACGACTTGGTGACCTTCTTCTCCCAAGATCTCACTTCCCATACGGCGTGCATGGGGGTTGTCGTCAGCCAACAGGATCGTGCTCACGAAACACACTCATTGCAACTAGTCTGCATTTCTCACCACCTGACGGCCGAAGCACACCATACGACCGCCATGACTTCGTTGCGCTGGCTTGCCGTGCTCGATGTACGGTCAAGTACACCTGCGAGCGCCAAGCGGCTAGCGCCTCGTCCTGACGGCCCTCTCACGCACTTCGCATCGCCACTTGGTGAGATATGCAGGCTAGCAGATGGGACTCTAAACCCGTAGCGAAGATTTCGGCATAGAGATCCGCAACCTTGCACTCAGCCCACTCCATCGACCGCACCGCCGGGTAGCGCGGCCCGGAGGACGCTTATTGTTCCTGCTGATCGGACTCTTGTTCGTCTTCCGCCTCGTTCTGTTGCGCCCCCCGGCGAGCGTCGGGCTCGGTGTCCAACTTGCTTTCACCCGAGATGGTCTCGACGGTGACGCCCGCGGTTCCATCGGCTTCGACGCGGGTTTGCCCCACTCCGACCGGCGTTGTCGGCGTCAGAGCCGTCATCACCGGGTCGCCCGCCTTGGCGGCATTACGGAGGTTCGGGCCGGTTCCGAAAAATCCAAACATCTTGCCGTAGATGCTTTTCTTCGTACGATGATCCAGGTTGTACTTCATCAACTCGAAGCGCGCCGGGTCCGCCTCAGGCACCGGCCGATTCATCGCCACCAACTCCTGTTTCGCGCGATCGAGGTACTCGCTCAGGGGATAGTCCCGCACCAGCCGGGCTAGAGCGTCAGCCCTTTGCTCCATGTACTCGTCGCCCAACTTCTGGTACGTATCGGCGAGCGTCCATAGCGCTTCGTCGCTGCGGCTGAACAGCGGATAGTGGTCCGTCACAGCCTGCAGACGATTCGCTCCGGCGCGGTAGCTGCCCTTGAACGAGTAGAACGCGCCGACCCGAAACTCGCCGTCCGCCAATATTTCCTGGACTTCACGCAACATCTGCCGCGCCCCATCGGCATGGCGGCTGTTGGGGTATTGCATCAGCATCTGCCGGCATTCCTGGTCCGCTTTGGCTACATGCGTTTGGTCACGGTCGGCGCTGTGCATTTGGTCGTAGTGGATCTTGCAGATCTTCATCTGCGACTCCGCCGACTCTTCCATCGTCGGGAAGAACGTCATGAAATCTTTGTATTCCGCTTCCGCTTGGGCCAGGGCGTGGCGTGTCCCCTCGCGATACCAACTGTCGGCAATGGCCAGCTTGGCCTTGGCGATGTACTCACTGTCGGGATAGGTATTGATCAACGTATTGAGTGTCAGACGCGTCAACTCATAACGCCGCTTCTCGAGATCATTGATGGCTTTGTCGAAAAGGATCTTGTCCGGCTGCTGTGAGTTTGTGGCAATCGGATTCTCGTAGGCCTTGCGGCCACACCCTGTGAGAAAGCTCAGCGCCAGACTGCAAACAGCAATGATCAATATGTTTCGTTTCATTTCGTTACCTATCCAACCCTACGTACTCTAAGCTCGGAGAAGTGCTTGCTCCTCTATCTTACGGCGCAATCCGGCGACAGCCGCAGCCGGATCGTCCCTACCGAAGATGCTCGATCCTGCCACGATGATATCGCATCCGGCGTTCACAATCTCGCCGACATTGTCTTCTGAGACCCCGCCGTCAACCTCAATCCGATACGAAAACCGCAGCTCTCGCCGCAGCCGATCCAATTCTCGGATCTTGTCCAGCGCATAATCTATGAACTTCTGGCCGCCAAATCCGGGATTGACGCTCATAACCAAGACGAAGTCCACCGCCCCGAGTATCGTCGAAAGCGTTTGCACCGGCGTTGCCGGATTCAGCACGACGCCCGCCGCCGCGCCGTTTTCCTTGATGAGCTGAATCGTTCGGTCCAGATGAGGACATGCTTCTTGATGAACCGAAATCATCTGCGCGCCCGATACCGCGAACTGCGGTATATGCAGATCCGGATTCTCGACCATCAAATGGCAGTCCAGCAAGAGACCGGTCGCCTTGCGCAGCGAGCGAACGACCGGCGGGCCGATGGTGATGTTGGGCACAAAATGCCCGTCCATCACATCCACGTGGATCATCGAAACACCGGACCGCTCGACCGCTTCCACATCGCGGGCAAGGTGGGCAAAATCCGCAGACAGAATCGAAGGAGCGATCTCAACCATGGTTTGCGAGGCTAAGGTGAGACGGACAGGAGGGTAACTGATTCTCATTCTATCGCGGAGCTGTGATTTTCTGCGGGTCACGAATCACGCAATCGCACGATCCGACAGGCGAAGAATCCGTCTCCCGGGTCCCGACCGGGCACTCTTTCCAGATACGCGTCAGCCCGAAATTCGGTTCTCTCGTCAAGCACAGCTTGGACAACACCCCGATTCTCCTCCGGCTCCAGCGAGCAAGTGGAGTAGACCAAGACTCCGGAGGGCTCCAGGGCGCCAAGCGCGCAGGTAAGAATGCTCTCCTGCTTCAGGACGAGGTCTCTCAGGTCTTGCGGCCTCAAACGCCACTTGATCTCAGGGTTCCGGGCCAGGGTTCCGGTGCCGGAGCACGGCACATCCACGAGAATGCGATCAAACTTCGTTCGGAAAGGAAGTGGAGCCGTGGCATCGAGAGCTACCTTCTTGACGGGAGTCGCCGCCAGTTGCCCGAGGGTGCGAAGGCGGTGAAGATGGCGGTCCGCCGCGACAGTTCTCGAACTCGAGCCGATTGCCTCCACTGCTTGCACGGTTTTCCCCCCGGGCGCCGCACAAAGGTCGAGAAACCGGTGTTCCCGAGACAGATTGAGCAGCGGAACGATCATTTGCGAACTCAGATCCTGGATGCGGACTCGCCCGTCGCGCCAGCACACCGTCATCATCGGTTTGCCTCTTCCGAGCAGGCGCGCGTGAAGTAGTTCCGTCGCTCCCGTCTCAACGCCTTCCTGATGAAGTTGCTGCAGAGTCTCCTCCAGCGGATACTGCGTGTTCAATCGAAGATACGTGCTTGGAGGCGTCTGGTTCGCCTTGAGGATGCCCGCAACCGTCTCTTCATCGAAACATTCAGTCCATCGATCGACGAGCCACCGCGGATGGGTCCGTTTCAGCTCGACCTTTTCCCCGGCGCGCCGAGGCAACGTACGCAGAACGGCGTTCACAAACCCGGCAGCGGACCGCTTCCCGGATGTCTTGACCAACTCCACGCTCTCCGAAACGGCCGCACGATCCGGTATCCGATCCAGAAAACGCATCTGATAACAACCCATGCGCAGAGCGATTCGAACCTCTCGATCCAGTCTTCCGACCGGCCGGCGAGCCACCTCCGCCAGCATTGCGTCGATCGCCCCCTGCCATCGCAGACATCCCAGAGTGATTTCTTGAGCGAGCGCCCGGTCACGCTCCGACATCACTGCAAACTGCGAGTCGGCATGGATCGTATCGGACGCGAAGGAATCCTCCGCCTCGACGCGGAGGAGAGTTTGGAAGGCGCCGCGGCGCGCCGGTGACACCCGATCCGGCACCGACTCACGATAGCAATTCCGCCGATTTCTACAATGAACACACGGCCGACGACGGCCCCGTTGGTCCCGGGACCGCATGTTATAATTGCGCCTGAAACACGCGTCCCTGGCGTCCCCGAGAGCTCCCAACGAACTGAATGGCCGCCGAGGTCGAGATCACAGTTGCCAGCCATCCGCGCTGGCTTTGCCTGATTCGACGCGTCGATACGGAGTACGCCGAGTTGAAGGGTCTGGACGCACAATCGGCGCGCGAGGTAGTCTTGGCGGTCGACGAAGCGTCCGCCAACGTGATCAAGCACTCTTATCAGGGGGAGTACGAGCAACGCCTCACCGTTTCCGCCCTACATAGCGAAGACGGCATCGAGGTGGAAATCCAGGACAACGGCGATCCGTTCAACCCCATCAGCCAGCCGATCCCTCCCCCCGACGAGTTGCGCGCGGGCGGGCGCGGCATGTTTCTGATGCAAACGGTCATGGACGAAATCGAGTACGAACGCCGGGAGGGCAAGAACTGTGTGCGCATGAGGAAACGAATCAAGGCGCACGCCAAGTGAATTTGAGCCATGGACTTGAACGTCAGACGGGTCGGAACACGGTCAGTAGTGCACGTGGAAGGCGACATCGACCTCCACTCTTCGCCTGAGCTGCGCGAGACGGTTTTGGATCTCTTCCGCAACCGCCAACAGGAGCAGATCATCGTCAGCCTGGCCGAAGTGCCTTATATCGATAGTTCCGGCATCGCCAGCCTGGTCGAGGGGTTGCAAGAGGCCAGAAAGCAGAACCGCCGTTTTGTCCTTGTCGGCCTGCGAGAGGGACCGCGGCATGTGCTCGAGTTGACTCGCCTGCTGAACGTCTTCGAGATCGCCGAAACGGAGGATGCCGTAACCTGAACGACCCGGCGTCGTACAGACGCCGCCACTCAACGGACGACTCACCGATTCGCCCACATTCATGTCGCTCTTTGCATCCGTCGGCAGAGGCACCATCCAGCGCGCCGAGTATATCGGGGGACTGACCATTCAGTTCTATCGCGGCGTCGCCGCTGCCTGGCGCGCCAACCCCATCTCCGGCAGTCGACTCCGCTGGACCAGCACCATCCAGCAAATGGCAGTCGTCGGCGTCAATGCTCTTCCCGTCGTCTGCTTGATTGCCGCCTGCACTGGATTGATCATGGCCCTTCAAGGAGGAGCGGAGCTGCGGCGACTCGGGGCCATACAGCTTGTGATCAACCTCGTTGCCGTAAGCATGACGCGGGAACTCGGTCCTCTGATCACCGCGATTGTCGTCGTGGGCCGCTCCGGATCCGCCTTCTCGGCCGAAATCGGCACCATGGTCGTCACCGAAGAGGTCGACGCTCTCCGCTCGATGGCCCTCGACCCCATCGAGTTCCTGCTGGTGCCCAAATACATCGCGATGCTCCTCATGCTCCCTTGCCTGACCATCGCCGCCAATACGGCGGGTATTCTCGCCGGAGGCATCTTCATATATTTCACGCTCGATATGGGATTTCCTCTTTACATTCGAGCCATGTTGGAAGCGCTCTTGCTCCGTGATATCGTATCCGGACTCATCAAGAGCATTGCTTTCGGAACGATCATCGTCCATGTCGGTTGCTACGAAGGCTTTCACGTCACGGGAGGACCCGTCGGCGTCGGCCGCTCGACCACTGCCGCCGTCGTGAAGTCGATCTTTCTGATTATCCTGGCCGACCTTTTGTTTACGGCGTTCTTCTACTTCTTCTGGCGATGAGCGAACCGAAACCCCCTACCAGCCGCGCGCATGGGGCCGCCGGCGCACCGATCATCTCGGTGTGCGATTTGGCGGTTCGCTATGGCGACAAGAAGGTTCTCGACGGCGTCAACCTTGACATCTTCGCCGGTGAAACCATGGTCATCATGGGCGGGTCCGGATCCGGCAAGAGCACTCTGCTCCGACGGATCATGGGACTCGAAAAGCCCACTTCCGGTCACGTTTTTATCAAGAACGTTGATATCACACGCGCTTCCGAGGATGAAGTCAACGACATCCGCCGTATCATGGGCATTTCGTTCCAAAGCGCGGCACTGTTCAACTCGATGACATTGGCCGACAACGTCGCTTTGCCGCTGCGCGAGCACACCAATCTGGCCGAGTCGACCATCCGGCTCATGACTCGGATGAAACTCTCTCAGGTCGGTCTCGGAGACGCCGAGAATCTCTACCCGGCGCAACTGTCGGGCGGAATGCGCAAACGCGCATCGGTCGCCCGCGCCATTGCGATGGATCCCGAGATCCTGCTCTTCGATGAGCCCTCTGCGGGCCTGGACCCCATCATTGCCGCTGAAATTGACGGCCTCATTCTGAAACTCAAGAGCGCCTTCAAGATGACCATCGTCGTCGTAACACACGAACTCGCCAGCGCTTTTCTGATTGCCGATCGCATGTGCATGCTGCGGCATGGGAAGATTCTTGCTGTAGGCACTACCGCTGAGATTCGCCAGAGCACTCACCCTCGCATCCGCCAGTTCCTCGACCGCGTCCCCGATAAGGCCGTGGGCGGTCAAGACGACTATCTCCAGACGCTTACGAAAATCTAGGATTCCTCATGAGCAATGAAGCCAAAGTCGGCGCCTTCGTCATCGTTGCCCTGATCATCTTCGTGGCGACCTTCATCTCCGTGGCAAACGTAGAGTTAGCCGGAGAGAAGGTCAGCTACAAAACCTACTTCGACTACGCCGGTGGGTTGGAGTCCGGACACACGGTCCGTTTCGGCGGACTCAAGGCCGGCGTCGTTACCGACATTCGGCCTTGGAAAGAAGACCCGACACGCATCGAGGTCCTGCTGGAGATGCGCGGAGATGTGCCCGTCAACGCCAAGTCCGTCGCCAGGATCGCTTCTCTCAGCGCGTTGGGCAACAACTACCTGGAGGTGACGCCGGGCGAAATGAACGCCCCGCGCGTCGAGCCCGGCGGCACCATTGATTCGATGGAAACCGTAACCCTTGACGACCTCACCAAGAAAATATCTGACGTTACCGACACCGCACAGGATGTGATGAAGGTTGTCCAGCGCGACTTCCGCATGGTCGCCGAAGACGCCCATGTGCTCCTGACCAACCTCCAAGAACTGACCGGCGACAATAACCAGCGCAACGTCGAGAAGATGCTCGAAAACACGAACCTGCTCGTCGAAGAACTCCGCCCCAAGATCGATCAGGTTACCGACGACATTAGCGAGACTCTCGAAAAAGCGCAGGGAATGACCGACGAATTCACCAAGCTGGCTAAGAATGCCGATGTAACTGTCACCAACTTCAACGGAATGATCCAGGATGCTCGTGAGCCTCTCAAGCGCGACCTCGAAGAGTTGGAATTGACCCTCCGCGAAGCCCGTGAACTGCTGGACCAGATTCAGGCCCTGGTCGCAGTGAACGAGGAGAACGTCAACGAATCGATCGAGAACTTCCGCGTCGCTTCCCGGAATGTCGAGGAACTAACGGATGAATTGCGGCAGAGGCCCTGGCGCCTGATCCGCGCCAAGCCCAAACCCGACCGCCAAGTCCCATCGGGACCGGGGCGTTAGCGCCGGACAAAGTCTGGAAGAACGATCCGACACGCCCATCAGCCATGGATCGCGGATGGAGCGCCTTCGTTGCTACCCTGCGCGCCAAGCGCAGCTTCGGCCCCTTCTGAAGCCCGAATCACCCGTATCCTACAATTCAGGTTTTAGCGAGTGCCAACCCCTCACATCCAGGTCGGCGTCGACACCGGCGGCACGTTCACCGACTTCCTCATCTGGGACGGTGAACGCTACTTCGCCCGTAAAACCCGCTCCACGCCCGACGACCCCGCGCGTGCCATCATCAAGGAACTCGCCGACATCGTAGCCGACGAGATCGTCCACGGCTCGACCGTCGCAACCAACGCCCTCCTCGAACGCAACGGCTCCCGCACCGCCTTCGTGACCACCGAAGGCTTCGAGGACATCCTCGAAATCGGTCGCCAGAACCGCCCGGAACTCTACAACTTTTTCGCCGCCGCCCGAGCCCGGCTCATCCCTCGGGACCTCACTTTCGGCGCTCCCGAACGCATCCTCCATGACGGCTCCGTCGAACGCGAGTTGACGGCCGACGCCGCCGAGACTCTTGCCCGCCGAATTCGCGACTCCGGCGCCGAGTCCGTCGCCGTCTGCCTGCTGCACTCCTACGTGAACCCTGCCCACGAACGGCTGCTCGGTGAAAAGCTGGAGCGCCTCTTCGTATCCCTCTCGCACAAAATCCTTCCGGAATACCGTGAATACGAGCGCGCGTCGACCACCGTCGTGAATGCCTACGTCTCGCCGCTGATGGACCGCTATCTCCGCCGCCTCGATCAGCAACTTGCCGCCAGCCGCCTCCGCGTCTTTCAATCGAACGGCGGCTCCATTTCCACTCGGGCCGCTGGCCGCAGCGCCATCCACACCGTCCTCTCCGGTCCGGCCGGCGGCGTGCTTGGGGCCGCAGCGGTTGCACGATCGGCGGGTTTCGAAAAGATCATCAGCTTCGACATGGGGGGCACCTCTACCGACGTCTCCCTCTATGACAACGGCTTCACCTACACCACCGAATCGAAGATCGGCGATTTCCCCATCCGTGTGCCGATGCTCGACATCCACAGCGTCGGCGCCGGGGGTGGCTCGATCACCTATCTCGATTCCGCCGGCGCCCTGCGCGTCGGACCCCGCAGCGCCGGCGCCCGCCCCGGCCCGGTCTGCTACGGCGAAGGCGACGAAATCACCGTCACCGACGCCAACCTCATGCTTGGCCGCCTCGACCCCGAGCAGTTCCTCGGCGGCCGCATGCCGTTGGACATTGAACGCACCCTCAGACACATGACGAGCTTCGCCGAAGCCGTCGGCGCGTCTCCGGACACACTCGCCGAGGCCATCATTCAGGTCGCCAACTCCAACATGGAGCGCGCCATCCGCGCCATCTCCGTTGAGCGCGGTTACGACCCCCGTGACTTCGCCCTGCTCAGCTTCGGTGGCGCGGGCCCGCAGCACGCTTGCGAGCTTGCCGCGCGCCTCGAAATGAAAACCGTTATCGTGCCGCAGCATGCCGGCGTCCTCTCCGCCTTGGGCATGCTCGCCGCCGACTGCGTGCGCGACTTCTCGCAATCCACACTCGGCCGCGATGTCAACGAGGTGTTCACCGAACTCGAAGCCCGTGCCGCCCGGGAGTTCGACGCCGAAGGCCTCCCCCAAGTGCACTTCGAACGCCAGATCGACCTGCGCTACGAAGGTCAGTCCTTCGAAATCACCGTCCCTGCCGCAGACCGCGACCGCTTCCACGACGCCCACCGCAAACGCTACGGCTACGACCATCCCGGCCTCGCCTTCGAGGCCGTCACCGCCCGCATCCGAGCCGTTGCGCCGCTTGACAAGATCGACCTGGCCGCACCCACCCAGGCCGAGGCCTTCTCAAGCGTCTACATCCCGCCCGGCTGGACTTCGCGCGGCGACGCCGCCGGCAACCTCATCCTGACTAGGCCCTGATCCACACCCCATGAGCGGACTCAACCTCGAACTCGAAGTTTTTCGGAACATCTTTCTTTCCATCGCCGACGAAATGGGCATCGTCCTTCGGCGCACGGCCTTTTCGGTCAACATCAAGGAGCGGCTCGACTTTTCCTGCGCCGTCTACGACCGGCACGCCGAAACCATCGCCATGGGCGACCACATGCCGGTCCATCTCGGCGCCATGCCCTTCTCGGTCGCCGAAGCCCTGCGTTCCCATGCGATCGACCCCGGAGACATCGTCATTCTCAATGACCCCTTCCGCGGCGGCACGCACCTGCCCGACATCACATCCGTCTCTGCTGTCTTCACTGCCGAAGACCCCGAACCCGCCTACTACCTCGCTACCCGCGCCCATCACGCTGACGTCGGCGGCATGTCACCCGGCTCGATGCCCCTCGCCCGCGAGATCTACCAGGAAGGCCTCCGGATCCCTCCGGTCAAGCTTTTTCGGCGCAGCGAGATCCAAAACGAAGTCCTCGACCTGATCCTCGCCAACGTCCGCACGCCGCACGAACGCCGGGGCGACCTCACCGCCCAGGTCGCCTCCCATCGCATCGGCGAACGCCGCCTGCTCGCCGCCACGGAGAAATACGGCCGCGCCCGCATCGCCTGTCAGATGGATGCCCTCAAGGACTACACCGAACGCATGATGCGCGTCCGGCTGCACGGAATCCCCGACGGCGAATACGACTTCGAAGACTTCTTGGACGACGACGGCTTCGGCTCACAGCCCGTCCGCATCCACTGCCGCCTCACCATCAGCGGCGACCGGGCAGTTGTCGACTACACCGGCTCCGCCCCGCAACAGCGCGGCGGCGTCAACGCCAATCTCTCCATCACCGTCGCCGCCACGATGTACTGCTTCCGCTGCCTCATCGACGACGACGCGCCGTTCAACGCCGGTCTGCTGCGCCCCATCAAGGTGCTCACCAAACCCGGCAGCATCCTCGACGCCCAACCGCCCGCCAGCGTCGCCGCAGGCAACGTCGAGACATCCCAGCGCATCACCGACACCCTTCTCGGCGCGCTACAGAAAGCTCTCCCGGAGCAGATCCCCGCCGCCAGCGCCGGGACGATGAACAACCTCTCCTTGGGTGGCATCGACCCCGCCACCGGACTCCCCTTCGCATACTACGAAACCATCGCCGGAGGCATGGGCGCACGCCCCACAGCAGACGGCATGGACGCCGTCCAGAACCACATGACCAACAGCCTCAACACTCCCGTCGAGGCCTTAGAGCATCTCTACCCGCTCCTCATGAGACGCTATGCCGTCCGTCGCGGCTCAGGAGGCGAGGGCAGGCATCGAGGCGGCGACGGAGTCATTCGCGAGTTCGAGTTTCTCACCGACACTGACTTCGCCCTCCTCTCCGACCGCCGCCAAACCCGACCCTACGGCTCCCAAGGAGGTCAACCCGGCCAACCCGGCCTGAACCTTCTTAACGGAAGCCCCTTGCCCGCCAAAGGCCACTTCACCGCCGGCGCAGAAGACCGCCTGACCATTAAAACCCCCGGCGGAGGAGGGTTCGGTCCGGCACAGAAGGCGTAAACGCCGTCCGGCGTTCCACCGGGCTGTCCTAACGATGCCGGGCAACCGAAACGGCGAGGGCCGCCGGACTTGCTTTCGGAGCCGTTAGCAACGAGACAGCGCCGGCTCATCTCGAACTTCATTGATGACTACAGCCAGGAATGCGTCGGCCCCCCTTGGTCCTTATCTCGGGGATGGGGGAAAAAGGAAGGAAAGCCATGTTGCCTGAACGGACAGATTGGTCTCCAGCGGGGAAATCTTCAGCGGCCTGGATGAGCCCGTGAAAGAAAGCCTCTCAGCCCTCACCACAGGAGTCGCACCCATGGAACCGTTACGAGAATCCACGGAACGTACGCCCCATGTTCATGTCACCGCAGTGGTAGAATCGAGAGGCCAAGAGCGCAGGAGAAAGCATGAACTGGAAAAGAATCATCCTCGGCGGCCTTGTTGCCGGACTGATCATCAATATGTCACAAGGAGCCCTGCATGAAGGGGTGCTGAAAGACACTTGGGCGACCGCCATGCAGGCCCTCGGCAAGACAGGTGAGTTCAGCGGCGGCCAGATCGCGATGTTTAACGTCATGGGGTTTATGACCGGCATAGCGTTGGTCTGGCTCTACGCGGCGGTCCGTCCGCGCTACGGCGCCGGCTCGAAGACGGCAATGTGCGCCGGAGCGACCGTGTGGTTTCTTGCCTACGCGCTGCCGACCATCGGCCAGATGGCGATGGATCTGTGGCCGCTCGACGCGTTGATCACCGTGATCCTTTGGGGCTTGGCAGAAATGATCGTGGCCGGGCTCGCGGGCGGTTGGCTCTATCGGGAACAGGACCAGGCGACCTGATCCCCGAGCATGCGGCCGAGGGACAGCCAAAATTCCCGGAAGGTCGGTGCGGGACGAACCCCGACGCATCGTTGGAAGAGGGCGTCCATTGATTCTCAAGAGCCCGTGGTCTTGTCTATTCGACCTCCGGCAAGACCGCGATCTGTTGCAGACGGGCTTCGTCGCTTGAAAGCCGGGCGCGCATCAGGCTTTCCGCGGCGATCCGGGCGACCGCGGCGTTGGTCATCATTTGCCTTGCCGCCGGTTTCGGCCTTGCCTGCTGCCCAAGGGACATGCTTGGGTACGTAGCGATGAAGCCGGCCAATCCTGCGGTATTGCCCAGCGACAGGCAACGGCATGATACGCTCGCGGAAATCACAAAACATTAGACTAAATATTCATCGAAGGAGCAGCAATCCGCATGGCAGTAGACGTCAAACAAATTGCCGGAAAGGTACAACGCGAGGGCGTGCTGCTGGCGCGGGTTCGCGAAGAGATCGGGCGTGTCATTGTCGGCCAATCCTATTTGGTCGACCGCCTGTTGCTAGCACTGCTGGCCAACAACCACGTCCTGATCGAAGGAGTACCCGGGCTCGCCAAGACCCTCTCGGTGACGACGCTCGCCAAGTCTGTGCGGGCGGCCTTTCAGCGCATCCAGTTCACACCTGATTTGCTTCCCGCCGACCTGATCGGGACGCTCATCTACAACCCCAAGACCGGCGGCTTCACGACGAAGAAAGGGCCGATCTTCGCGAACATCATCCTGGCGGACGAGATCAACCGCGCACCCGCCAAGGTCCAAAGTGCGCTGCTTGAAGCGATGCAAGAGCGGCAAGTCACCATCGGCGACGAAAGCTACCGACTCGAAGAGCCCTTCATGGTGCTCGCCACACAGAACCCCATCGAGCAGGAAGGCACGTACCCTCTGCCCGAGGCGCAGGTCGATCGCTTCATGCTGAAGCTCAGGGTCTCTTACCCCACGAAAGCCGAAGAGCACCAGATCCTCAAGCGGATGGCGCGATCCTCGCCGCGGCTCGATGTCGAGCCGATCCTGGAACCGGCTGACGTCATCCGGTTGCGCGGATTGGCAGACGAGATCTACATGGACGAGAAGATCGAGGAGTACATCCTCAACGTCGTCGAGTGCACGCGCGACCCGGAGCGGTACGGGCTCGACATGAGCGATCTGATCCGCTACGGCGGGTCGCCTCGCGCAACGATCTTCCTCGCTATGGCCGCCAAGACCCAGGCGTTGATCGAAGGCCGTGGGTATGTCACGCCGCAGGACGTGAAATCCGTCGGTATGGACGTTCTACGACATCGAGTCATCGTCAGCTACGAAGCGGAAGCCGAAGAAAAGACTTCGGAAGACGTGGTGCAGCAGATCTTCGACAGCGTGGAAGTCCCGTAGCAACTCGCCGCGCCGTGTCGGCCGGCGCGGTCGTCCGTTCCAAGCTCTTCACCGCCGCCATGATTCCCAAGGAACTCGCCAAGAAGATCCGGCTCATCCAGATCCACACCAGCAAGGCCGTCAACGACGTTCTCGCGGGTGAGTATCACAGCGTGTTCAAAGGCCGCGGCATGGAGTTCGACGAGATCCGCGAATACGCTCCCGGTGACGACATTCGCACGATTGACTGGAACGTCACGGCGCGAACGGGTCACCCCTACGTCAAACGCTTTGTCGAAGAGCGCGAGCTGACGGTGTTGTTCGTAGTCGATCTGTCTGCTTCAGGCAGTTTCGGCGCCAAGGAAAAGCTCAAGAACGAAGTGGCCGCCGAGTTGTGCGCGTTGCTCGCATTCTCGGCGATCAAGAACAACGACAAGGTCGGCCTGATCGTTTTCACCGACCAAGTCGAGCTGTATATCCCGCCCAAGAAAGGTGTCTCACACGTGCTGCGCGTGATTCGCGATCTGCTCAACGTCCAGCCGCGCCGTTCCCGGACCGACATCACGCAAGCGCTGGACTTCCTTGGCCGTGTCACGCACCGGCGCACCGTCGTTTTTCTGGTCTCAGACTTTCAGGCCTCCGGCTACGAGAAGCGGCTACGCATCGCCGCCCGACGCCACGACCTCATCGCCGTCTCTCTCACGGACCCGCGCGAAGCCGCGCTCCCAGCAGCCGGCTTGATTGAGCTCGAAGACGCCGAGACCGGTGAGAGCGTCGTCATCGATAGCAGCAACGCGGCCATACGCCGGCGCTATGAGGCGCTCACGCGTGCGCGCTCGGAGAATCTCGCCGCGTCGCTACGCTCGATGAGCATCGATCAGATCCCCGTCGTCACAGGCGAAGACTATGTCCGCGATCTCGTCAAATTCTTCCGTGTACGCGAGAGACGGATATGAAGGCTCTTGTGATACTTACGGGCACGTTGCTGCCGTGCATGGCCTTCACGGCAGCAACGGCATTGCTGACCTCCTGCACCGCGGATGAGCTCGCCGAGTCCTCTCCGACCTTCGCCATTGAAAAACAATACAACTCGGATAGCGTCGAGTTGACCCTGCGCGTGAGCGCGAATGAAGTCACCGCCTCCGACCCAGTCGTCGTCGAGCTCGAAGCCATCTCGCCCGAAAATGAAGAGATCGACTTCCCCGAATTCGAAGAGAAGCTCGGCGAGTTCCAGATCGTCGACTCACGACGCTCCGCTCCCCGACTCGTCGACGAGGGACGTGTCCTTGTCACGCAGTCTATTCAGTTGGAGCCATTCCTCCCCGGCAACTATGCCATTCCGCCGCTCAAGATCGAGCATGGCTCGGGTGAAGGCGACGAGCGAGAAGCGTTGGAAACCGAGGAAATCACCATCAAGGTTGTGTCGGTCCTGCCCGAGTCGGAAGCCGACCCCGATATCAAGGAAATCGCGCCTCCTTTCGAACTTCCGGGAACTCCGCCATGGGTGTACGTTGCGATCGCCCTGGCCGTGCTCGCATTGGCAGCCGTCATCTTATACTTCTGGAAACGCCGCCGTAGAAGCAAGGAGGAAGCCTCCCCACCCATTCCGCCTCACGAGCGCGCCTACGAAGCACTCGAACAACTGCTCCGCGATGACCTCCTCGCCAAGGGTAAGGTCAAGACCTTCTACCTGAGGCTTTCCAACATCCTCCGCCACTACATCGAAGACCGCTTCGGCCTCCAAGCTCCCGAGCGTACGACTGAGGAATTCCTGATCGACCTACGCGCCGGCGACGACTTCAGCTCGGAACAGAAATCTTTGCTCCGGCTCTTTCTCGAGCATTGCGACCTGGTCAAATTCGCCAAGCATGCTCCCACACAGACCGAGAGCGACCAAGCCGTGGAAACCTGTCGCAGCTTTATCGACGAAACCAAGCTTCTGCCGGAACCTGCCGTGTCAGAACCTGCGGCAACCTCCCCGCAAAACAGCTAAGTGCGACCACCCCGTAGTCTCCATCTGCTCGGACCACGGGCACTGATCAGCGAAACAGCACCGGTTCTTGCGAGGGGGACACACCCTGCGGCAGATGTCACACAACCCTTTGCCGGCGCTTGACGGATGATGGCCCTCCGGAAAGCGACTTCCTGGCTTCGTGCGACAACCGAACCACCGCCCCGCCTGGATCGACCGGCCCGCCCTGTAACGGCCCGTCGTACGTCGACAACTCCGTCCGCTTCGTCCCAATCGCTAAAATGAGAGAAAGCTCCGGTCAGTAACCTGCCTTCCAGTCGGACCGAAATGCTGCACTTTGAATCCCCCTGGATGCTCTTGCTTCTGATCCTCCCTGCCCTGGCGCTCTTCGTTGTGTTCCGGCGGGGTTCCCGAGCATCCCTGCGCTTTTCTTCGATACTGCTTGTCCGCGAGGCCGGAGTATCCCTCCGACAAAGACTGATGGGGCTGCCGGTCGTCTTGCGCGTCGTGGTAATGCTGCTGCTGGCCCTGGCGCTCGCGCGGCCTCAGATAGGCACCGAGAAGGTTCACGATGTCAGCCGGGGCATCGCCATAGAAATGGTAATCGACCGTTCGAGCAGCATGTCGGCCGAACTGCGCTTTCGCGGCAGGAGACAGACCCGTCTCGACATCGCGAATCAGATCTTCGAAGAGTTTGTGAAGGGGGACGGCGCCAACCTTTCCGGCCGACCGGCCGACCTCATCGGGATGATCACTTTCGCGCGTTACGCCGACACGATCTGCCCGCTCACCCTGGCCCACGGCGCACTTTCCGCCTTCCTCCCAACGGTCAAGCTAGTCGATCAGGAAAGCGAAGACGGCACGGCGATCGGCGATGCCGTCGCACTCGCCGCCGCCCGACTGCAAACCGCTGAGGAAACGCTGGCGCGTCAAATCGGCGAACAGAACGACTACGAGATCAAGAGCAAGGTCATCATTCTGCTCACTGACGGTGAGAACAATGCGGGTGAGAGGACCGTTCAGGAAGCAGCGGATATCGCCGCTGCGTGGGACATCAAAATCTACGCCATCGGCGTCGGCGGCTCCGGCTCATCGACCATCCGAACACCCTTGGGAAACTTCTCGGTGCCCTTCGGCCGCGGTGTCGACGAGGAAGCCCTCAAGACACTTGCCGAAACCACCGGCGGCCTCTATCGAGCCGCCGCCGACGCCGAGACGCTCAGGGCCGTCTACGAAGAGATCGATGAGTTAGAGAAGAGCGAAATCGAATCCATGCGCTTCGTCGACTATCGCGAGTTCTTCCCGCCGTTCCTTCTGGCCGGACTCGGGTTTCTCGTTTTCGAAATCATCCTGAGCAGTACCGTGTTCCGGAGGATTCCATGAGCGAAACGCGGCTGCTGGCGGTTGACATGCTCTATCTGCTCTGGGCGATCCCGTTGCTCATTGCAGTGTACTTCTATGCGTCCCGACGCAGACGCGCCGCGCTGGAGCGCTTCGCCGATGCGAGCCTGCTTTCCCACATCAACCCGGCGGTCAGTGTCGGACGCCGCCGCTGGAAGGCGGTTCTCGTGTTGACGGGCTTCGCTCTCGTCGTCCTGGCCTTGGCGAGACCGGCTTGGAACCCCGTCGAAACCGAAATCCAAAGACAAGGACGAGACATCGTCTTTCTGCTCGACGTGTCGAAGAGCATGCTCGCCGAAGATCTCGTCCCGAACCGCCTCGAGCGCGCGAAGCTTGCCATCCTCGACGGCATCCAACGCCTCCAGGGCGACCGTGTCGCTCTCATCGCATTTGCTGGGACAGCGGTCGTCAAGTGTCCGCTCACGCTCGACTACGGCTTCTTCCGCATGACGCTCGAGGACATCTCTCCGAACAGCGTCACTCGCGGCGGCACGCTCATCGGAGACGCGCTCCGCAAGGCGATGGCTGACGTCTTCAACGACCAGGAGAAGAAATACAAGGACCTCATCCTGATCACCGACGGCGAAGACCACGAAAGCTTCCCCGTCGAGGCGGCGCAGGAACTCGGCAAGCGAGGCGTACGGCTCATCGCGATCGGTTTGGGTGACGAGAATGAAGGCCGCCGCATTCCCATCACCAATCGCCAAGGACGGCGCGCGTACATCAAATACAACGGCCGGGAAGTCTGGAGCCGACTCGACGCCAATACGCTGCGTCAAATGGTCAACGCCACCCCCGGCGGCCGCTACCTGAATGTCGCAACCGGGGCCATCGATTTCGGGGATGTTTACGTCAAATTGATAGCGGGAGCAGAGAAGACCGACCTCGGCTCGACGACCATCGAGCGCTACGAGGAAAAGTTTCAAATCCCACTCACGATGGCTTTTCTTCTTTTCTGCGTCGAAACGATGCTGCATGACCGCCGTCGGCTACCCGGGCGAAGCAACTGAACCATGAGGTCAAGTCACCGCCAGACTCAAGAGACCCGTCTCCGGACGACCCCGAAGCGACTGTGCGCCCTTGCTCTGCTTCTTGTAGCGGGCAGTTTCCTTGCTCATGCCCAATCCGCACGGCAGTTCGTACAACAGGGCAACGAAGCCTACCGGCAAGAAAACTACCAAGACGCCCTCGAAGCCTATGAGCAAGCCGCCGAGGTGGATCCGGATTCGCCCCGTATCTGGTTCAACAAGGGCGATGCTCTCTACCAGCAGGGCGAATTCGAGAAGGCGATCGATGCCTATGAACAGGCTGCGCTGCGCAGCCAAGACCCGTTTCTGGAGGCCCGCAGCAAATTCAATCAAGGCAACGCGTCCTTCCGCGAGGGCGTCAATCGCCAACAGCAAGATCCCCGCCAAGCCCTCTCTTCCATCGAAAAAGGCGTTCGTCTGTATCAAGACACGCTGAAGCTCGACCCGACTCTTAACGACGCCCGTCACAACGTCGAGGTCGCCCGCCGTGTGATGAGAGCCATGATCGAGCAGATGCAGAATCAGCCCCGGCAACCCGGCCAGCAACAGCAAGACGACAAATCGGAGCAGCAGGACCCACAAGAGCAACTCGCAGACCTCATCCAGCGACAGCAACAGGCCGCCGAACAGAGCAAAGACCTGGCCGATCAGCAACAGTCGCAAGGCAACTCACAACAAGTCCGGCAACAATCACAGGCCCTCGCCGAACAGCAGCAGAAGCTCAACGAGCAGACCCAGCAGCTCGCCGATCGGATGGACTCTCAATCGCAACCAGCCGAGCAGCAGCAGTCCGCCGAGCAGGCTCAGCAACACCTCGAAAATGCCGCCGCCAAGCAGGAAGAGGCCGAGGAGCAGTTACACGGCCAGCAGATCGCCGGCGCACAGCAGTCGCAGGAAGAGGCGCGTGAGGAGCTCGATAAGGCGCTACAGTCCATGTCTGGTTCAGCGCAAGAGGACAATGAAGAGCAACAGCAATCTCGACAGCAACCGTCCCCCGAAGATCTACGGCAGCGCGAGCAGGCGCTCAAAGACTCCGAGGACATTCTCAGTGAAGAGCGCGCGAACAAACAGCAGCGCGCACAACGCGCCATGGTCCGCATTCGCCCAGCCGAAAAAGATTGGTAGCGATGAGCAGCAGCACAGGTAGTCGAGCCATGCACATCCGCCCGAGCACCTTGCTTGTTGGTCTCGTGGCCGTGCTGTACCTCGCGCTATTACCTGATCCATCTCCCGCACAGGCGCTCCGCGCCGAGGCCGTGGTCGAAAAACTGCAGGTCTTCGTCGGCGAATCGTTCGTGCTGCAAATCCAAATCAAGGGAAGCGAGACCCCAGAGAAACCCTCGCTTACCGGTCTCTCCGATTTCAATGTCCTGGAGCTTGGCGGCCAACAAAACAGCAGTCAGTCCGTCACCATCATCAACGGCCGCATGAACCGCGTCTCCAGCAAGGGCTACGTCTTTTCGTATCGCCTTACGCCGAAGCGCGCCGGCTCTCTCACCATCCCGGCGATTACCGTCAAAGCCGAAGGCACGGAACTGCGCACGCAACCCCTGACGATCCAGGCTCGCACACCGAGCGAAACCGAGGACTTCAAGCTCCGCGTCAGCCTGTCGGATAGCAAAGCCTATGTCGGCCAGCACGTCACGATGACGGTCACGTGGTACGTCGGCAAAGACGTCAGCGAGTTCGCGTTCAACGTGCCCGTATTGGCCGACGACCGCTTCCACATCGCTTCGCTCGATCCGGCGATCGACCCGAACCGGCAAGGCGATTTCATTCGCATCGCCCTAGGCGACGATCAAGCCATCGCCAAAAGAGGTCAAGGCGACCTCGACGAACGCACCTTCACCACCTTGCGTTTCCAGAAAGTGCTCATTCCGAAGCAGGCGGGCCGCATCGTATTCCCACAGGCGACCGTGTCCTGTCAGGCAAGAAACTTCCGCAGGGGCCGGAGGCGCAGCCTGTTTGACGACTTCTTCGGAGACCCGTTCGGGATGAGACGTCGCGATACTCTCGAAACCATCGTCGTTCCGGCGAATCCGGTCTCGCTGCAGGTTGACGATCTGCCGTCCGCCGGCCGGCCGGCAAACTTCAACGGGCTTGTCGGGCGCTACTCAATCGAGGCCGATGCGACCCCCACCGAAGTGAACGTCGGCGACCCAATCACGTTGACGTTGCGCATCGCCGGACCGCGCTATCTCGCCGATGTCGAACTGCCGCCTCTTCAAGAGCAGAGCGCACTCGCCCGCGATTTCCGTATCCCACAAGACCGCGCCGCCGGTGCCGTTGAGGGCCGATCGAAAGTCTTCACGCAAACCATCCGTGCTACCCACTCCGGAGTGACGCAGATACCGCCCATTGAGCTGAGCTACTTCAACCTCGACAGCGGCGCGTACGAGACGGCGGGAACGCAACCCATCCCGGTTAACGTCAAGGGCACCAAGATCATCACCGCCCGGGATGCCGAGGGGTTTTCTTCGGGAGGAGTCGTTCAGACCGAGCTTGAGATGCTGGAAGGCGGCATCGCGCACAACTACGAGGGCTTCGACTCGCTTGAGAACCAGGTCCACGGCCTCGCGGCATGGCTTAGATCTCCCCTTATGACGGCCTTCGTAGCGCTCCCTCCATTTGCCTACTTCACACTGCTCACATTCGTCTTTTTCAAACGCCGACAGTCCGATCCAGCACTTCGCAAGGCCAGCCGCGCCTACGGTGACTTGTCGAAAACGCTGAAGAAGCTCCCTGGAACCACCAGCGACGCCGAGCAACAAGACGCCGTGCTCCTCACCGCATTCCGTCAATACCTCGCTGACCGACTCGCCCTCCCGGCAGCCTCATTGACTTTCGCCGACGTGCGCAAACACCTCGAAGAGCGTGCCTTGGACACCGAAGTCATCAGCGACCTCGAGAGCATCTTCACGCGGTGCGAAGCCGGCCGCTACGCGCCGGGCGGTCTGGTGGAACAGGACCTCCCCGCAACCATCTTCGCCTTGCTCGAAGCCGCCGGCAAACTCGAAATGGAGTTGGCATGAGAATTCCCATGCTCCTGTCATTGACAACAGCGCTGGCTCTTAGCTGGGCTATCTCCACTCTCCATGCCCAGCTCAGCGAACAACAAACCCGAGAACTCTTCACCGAAGCCAACCAACTCTTCCGTCAAGCCAATGAGACGGCCAACGTCAATCCGGTCGAGTCGCAAGACCTCTATCGCCGAGCCGTTCTGCGCTTCGACCGTATCGTCCTGGAGGGTGGTGTCCGCAACGGCATGCTGTTCTACAACATCGGCAATGCCTACTTTCGGATGAACGACATCGGCCGAGCCATTCTCAACTACCGCCGTGCTGAGCAATACATCCCCGGCGACCGCAACCTCGCACGTAACCTGCGCACCGCCCGCGAAGCCCGCCAAGACACTTTCGAGGAGGGCCAGAGCGCCAAGGTCATGCGTACCCTTCTCTTCTGGCACTACGACATCCAGCCGGGGACGCGCTCGATGCTCTTCGGCGTCCTTTCTCTGCTGTTCTGGGGACTCGCCGCCCTTCGGCTCTTCCGTCCGAAGTGGTCTCCCGGTTGGGCGCTCGGCCTGTTCGGCGGACTCACGATTCTCTTCTTGGGCTCGCTCGCCGTCGAATCCACCACGCAGGCGTCGCGGCAGGCAGGTGTCCTCATCGCGCCGCAGGTCATCGCCCGAACCGGGGACGGCCAATCCTACGAATCCGTTTTCAAGGACCCTCTCCACGCCGGCACCGAGTTCGTCCTCCTCGAAGCTCGCAACGAGTGGAACCACATCGAACTGCCCGACGGCCGGCAGTGCTGGATTCCCGCCGACAGCGCTTCCCTCATCGGACTCTAGCGCTCAGGTAAGCTGTACACATGCTGCGCCTAGCTCTCGCTGTTGTCCTCAGCATCCCCCTGGCCGCCCAGCACACGGTCCCGACCTACCAAGCCGGCCGCACCCTCGACCCCATCCGGATCGACGGCAACCTCTCGGAGTTCACCTGGGCCGGGCTCCCGCGCGTCGGCCGCTTCATCAACATTCGCCAAGCCGACCAAAACAGTGCCGCACCCACCGAAGCCGCCGTCGCATGGGACGACCGCAACCTCTACGTGGCCTTCGCCTGCATCGACCCGACGCCTTGGAGCACGATGTACAAGCGCGACAGCCGGCTCTGGGAACAGGAGGTCGTCGAGGTCTTCCTCGATCCTGACGGCGATGGCAAGAACTACCCCGAACTCGAAGTCAGCCCTCACAATGTCGTCGTTGACCTGTTGATCCCCCAACGCGGCGTCTCGGCCAACGAAGCTATCACATGGGACATCGAGGGCCTCCGCACCGCGGTGGGCAAGCACACCGCCGGCTGGACCGTCGAGATCGCCATTCCGTGGACATCGCTGCGAGAAGGGGGCGTGCAGCGTAAACCCAACGTCGGCGATAAATGGCGAGTCGGACTTTACCGCATCGAGCGTCCGAGCGGCGCCCCCGTCGGCCGCGAGGTCGCCGCCCTCCGGAGAAAACTCACCGCATCCGGAGAGGCAGAGAAGAAGACCATCCAGGCCGAAATCAAAAAGCTCACTGCAGGCCTGCAGTGGCTGGCCTGGTCACCCACCCGTGTCGAGTACGGCTTCCATGACCCCGAGCGTTTCGGGATCGTCGAGTTCGTCCTCAAGCCCTACATCAAGTACGACCGCTAACCTGCATTTCTCGCCACCTGACGAGGCGCCGTCCACAGGGAGCGCATCGAGGACCAGGAAGCCGCTTGGCAAAGCTGATGGGCATGGGTGAGGTTCCGAACTGCTCGAGTGAGGCCCCGCGAGGTCACGTCTCCTCGTAGAACCATTTCAAAGGAAGAATGTGCAGCCGCCGCGGGAGCGAACTCAGCAGATGCCCCGTAGACGTCCGCCGGTTTCGGTCTTTCGTCAGGTGCTTCCACTTGTCGGGCACCCGGTACGTCCCCCACGGATCGACCCGGTACCAATAGTCATGCTCGATGAACACTTCTTCACCGAAGATCCAGAAGTTTGGATACGAAGCGCGCAGCCGTCCGCCGATCGGGTTGTCGGGAATCGGGTCGAATGGCTTGATCGCCGAACCCGGCCGCACAAACTGCGGCGGTTCCGGATCGGAAACGCGCGGTGACTCGTCCATGCCGGGGCTGACGTGGATGTTGCGGAAGTTCATCCAGGTTCGGCCGCCGTTCGTCGAAATCGCGGCGGACAGCCGGCATCGTCCCCAAGCCTCGCGGTGTTCCTGGGCTGTCACCTGATTCCACACCACCATCAAATCGCCGGTGGACGGAATGCGCCTCACGCGGGTGGGCGCGTTCGCCGAGTTGAGCTCGCTCAGCTCCGGGAGCGTCCAGTGCACCCCGCTGTCGTCAGAGAAGGTTTGGACGGCGCGCATCTGCGCGCAGCGGGCCAGGCACAGGATGCGGCCGTCTTTCGTCTCAGCGGCAGTCGGTTCATGCATCGAGTCGAGGTTGCCGTAGCCCTGGTCGATCCACAGCATCAGATCGCCGTCACTCGCCTGCCACGTTTGGCCTTCATCGTCGGAGTAGAAGAACTTGCCCGGCGAAACGTTCTCCGGGCTCCACAGATGGCCGATGCCCCGCTCCTGCCCTTCGACCAGAGGCTTGGGATGCAGCTCCGCCGCGCGGCTGCTTCCGTAGCACGGCCACAGCAAGCGGCCGCTGCTGAGCTGAATCATCGTGTCATTCAGCGCGTACCAGCGGACGATGCCCGGCGCTGCGACGAGCACTTCGGGCGTCCACGTCTCTCCCTCGTCATACGACTTGCGAAAGAAGAGACCGCGTTGTGGTTGTTGACGAAGACGGCGGGCCGTCGCACGGCCCCGGTCCGGCAACTCATCTTCCCGGACAGGCCGATAACTCGTGATACCGATCGCGCCCGATTGCAGCCGCAGCACGCCTACCGGATCGGCTTCCGCGATGATCTGCTCGCCGTTGTCGAGCACGGGCTCCGGCTCACTCCACGTGATGCCGCGGTCCTCGGAATAGAACTTCAGCATCCCCCGGATGATGCCCATCAACCGGCCGTCCTTCAGCTCGACAAGCCCACCTTTTTGCGGCGGGTATTCGAGGAAGCGTTCTGTGCGGGGTTCGTTCATCCCCATGCCGCCTCCGTCAAGGATTCCGGCTCTCCTTTAGCTGATCCGATGTTCGTGATGAACCTGTACAAGCGAATGCTCCACGGCTCGGAGCCTCGCTTTTTTCTCGGTCGTCCAACTCGGGGTCGTTGGTTTTCCACGGACGACGATCCACCTTCTTGCCGCGCTTTGGCTCTGGCCGCTACGAACAAGAACGCAAGCCCCAGCCACAGAGAAACCCGCTGCAACAGCGCACCACACTTCTCAAGGAGGGTCATGTCGGTCACGAATACAGCCAGTCCACCGGCAGCACGTGCAATTTCTGATACTCATCCCGCTTCTCGCTCGACCACAGGCTCGGCCGGAACCAATGGTCGTGGTCAATGTAGACCTTATCTCCAAAAAAGTGCAGGTTTGGATACGATGCGCGGATGTACCCCTTGATCGGATTGTTCGGCACCGTGCCGGGCGATGTGTTTGACCCCGTGCGCACGTAGCGCGGCGGCTCCGTATCTTCGACGCGGCGGCTGTCATCTATTCCGGGCGAAAGCTCAAGAGTCTTGAAGTACCGCCACGACCGGCCCGAGTCTTGCGAGATCGCCGTCGACAGGCGGCTGTGTCCGTAGCCGTCGCGGTGCTCCTTGGCCGTCACCTGATTCCACACGATCAACAGATCACCAGTCGACGGAATCCGCGCCAAGCGAACGGGCGCATTCGAGTTGTTGAGGTCGGTCATCTCGACCATCGTCCACCTTGCGCCGTCATCGCTCGAATAACTCCGTAAAACGCGCATGTTGGTCGAGCGAGCCAGCATCATCAGGCGTCCGTCACCTGTCTCAGCGACGCAAGCCTCACCGCAAGGCGCAGAACCGCCGTGGCCTTTGTCCTTCCAGTGGAAGAGCGCGCCCGTCGCATCCCACGTCTCGCCCTCATCGTCGGAATAGAGCATGTGCGTAGCGTAGTACTCCGGCAGCCAGGTATGCCCAATTCCCTTCGGCCGCCCTACATAGTTGTGCGAAAAGCTCGTGTAGGCCGGTAGGATCAGTCGGCCGTTGGAAAGCTGTGTCAAGCTGCCATGGAAAGCGTAGAGGTCGTCGCCGGGCAGCGGCGTCACGCTGGTCTCAGCCGACCAACTGCGTCCTCCGTCCACCGACGTCCGGAAGAACATCTCCTGGCGGCGGTCGTTGTTGACCTGCTGCCAACGTCCGTAGCAGAGCCCCACCCGGCCCGACCGCAAGCGAATCAAACCGAGCACATGGGAGTCGCTTTTGACGGGCCGGCCTTTGCCCGGAAATGACGAGTCCAACACCTCCCGGGGCTGTGACCAGCGCTGTCCCCCGTCATCAGAAACCGCATAGACCAAACCACGCCCGGCCAGAACGAGCCGGCCGTCGTCGCGCTGGAACATGTCTCCTTTGAACGGGATTTTCAGTGGCTTGCTTCCGTCCGTTGCGCTCAGGCCGGACCCGGCCAACGCGAGCGTCCCCGTCCGTAGAAAGTCACGCCGGTTCATCAAGATGCCTCTATTCTAGGGAACCAAATGGCGGCTCGCCACGTTGTTCGGCAATGCGGCCATGAAGCTGATGAAGCGTCCCGCCATGAAGTCCTTGCCCACGGGAACCGGCCTGCTCTCTCCAAGAGGGCTGTCGCCTGGCCTCGCCTGGCCTGGATTCCCGCCACGTGTTGAGCCAAAGTCCGCGCAGCGGTGTCTGGTACACTCCTGTCTCGCGATGAAGATTCGTAGTGTCCGAGTAACAGCGCTGCGGTTTGTGTATCCCGAGGACCAAGCATTCAATTTTGCGGGCGGGCGGTGTACAGGACGGTTGACCTGTCTTGTTCGCGTCGAGTGCGATACGGGCGACGTTGGTCTCGGTTCGGTTTACTCTCACCCGGATCTCGTGCGGACCATCATAGAAGACCAACTCCGCGACTTTCTCATCGGAGAGGATCCGCGCGAGGTCGAGAAGCTCTGGCAACGCATGTACGGCGCGACGCGCTGGTATGGCAGAAAAGGAGCAGCGATCTCGGCATTGGGCGGAATCGACATGGCCCTCTGGGATCTGCTCGGTAAAGCGGAAGGCAAGCCCCTCTATCAAATTCTCGGAGCACAACGGGATTCGGTTCGTACTTATGCAAGCGGACTGCTTTGGAAGGATGATCCCAGGGATCTCGGTGAAGAAGCCAAACGGCATCTCGCGAACGGTTTCCGCGCCATGAAGACGCGCCTCGGCCGCAACTACGAATACGACTCGGAAGCACTGCGCATCTTCCGCAAAGCACTGGCGGGCAAAGCTCGCTTGCACGTCGATGGCAACGGACGCTACTCACTCGAGCAGGCGCGGCGCATGATCCCTGCGTTCGAAGAAACCGACATCTTCTGGCTGGAAGAGCCGTTCCTGCCGGAGGATGTGGACAACTACCTGGCGCTGAAGCCCGCGTTGGGCGCTATTCCCTTGGCGGCCGGCGAGAACGAGTTCGGATTACAGGGCTTTCGCGAGCTCATCGATCGTGGCATGGTGCATATTGTTCAGCCGGATTGCTGCCGCGCCGGAGGAATCAGCGAGTCACGACGAATCGGTGAACTGGCCGTTCAGGCGGGATTGCGAGTCGCACCGCACACCTGGAGCGACGCGGTCGCGCTGGTTGGCAACATGCATGTCGTGGCCTCGCTGCCGAACGCGATTTGCGTCGAAGTCGACCAGACAGGAAATCCGTTCATCGACGAGCTGCTCGTCGATCAGCTCGTCGTTGTCGACGGCGAGATCGCTATGCCCCAGGGACCCGGGCTGGGGATCGAGCTGGATGAGGACGTAGTCGAACGTTACACCATGCCGCCGGGCGAGCCGGTTCCCGAAGGCAACTATTCGGATATGGTGTTTGGGAGCCGGCACCACTCGCCGGCAGGCCCTTACGAGACGTAGTCGCGACCCACCGCTTCCGGCGGCTTATCGTTGCGCGATGACGCGCCCGGATGACTCGAGAAGCTCCTTCGCGTCGGGTAACAGATCGAGGGCTTTCTGGACATCCGGATCGAGCGTGTGCTTGACGTACTCGCCTTCGTGCAGATCGTAGGCCGATACGTAGACCTCGCGCTTGAGAGTGCGCTTGATATAGTCGGCGTTCTCGGAAAAGTCCGCTTCGGTGAACTCGACCTTCTCGCGGTAGAGAAATTGCCGGAACTCCTCGAGAACCGCGTTCGTTGCTTCCCAATTCGGTTCGAGGTTGGGATGCTGGAGCGTGTATTCCTGCGCGAATGTCTGCAGTGAGTACGAACGCCAGAGCGTGATCTGAAACTCGTTGAGTTTGCTTTCCGCAATCCGCACGTCGGGGGTAATCCCGCCGCCACCGTAGACGCGCCGGCCTTGGTCGGTCAGCTTAACTTCGTCCGTCCTGGGCTCATATTGGTCGCTGCACGGATCGGAATAGTATTTCCATAAGGACACGTCATCATAGCTACGTTGAATCAACCGGCCGCTCGGCGTGTAGTAGCGCGCAGTCGTGAGAGCGAGCCCGGCCGTTCTCCCCATCGGATATACCGTTTGGACGAGGCCCTTGCCAAATGTCGGCGTCCCCACGATCAGAGCCCGGTCATGGTCCTGCAGAGCACCCGCGACGATCTCCGACGCGGAGGCGGAATCACAATCGACCATCACCACCATGGGGAAAACTTCGCCTCCATTACCGCGCTTGGCTTTGTATTTCCGCTCGGGGGAGGATCGTCCGTAGTGGGAGACAATCGTTTTACCCCGCTCCAAGAACTTATCGGAAACGTAGACGCCCTCGCTCAGCAAGCCGCCGCGATTTTTTCGGAGGTCGAGAATCAGCCCCTTCAAGCCCTCCCTTAGGAAATCAGCGAGGGCTTTATCGAGTTCTTTGCCGGTGGTTTCATTAAAACGGTCGATCCGGATAAAACCGATTCCCGGCTTGATGAAGAACGATGACGAGATGCTGGGGTAGGGGATCGAAGCGCGCGTTACCTCGAAGTTCAAAATGTCGTCGACACCCCGACGAACGACGCCGATTTTCACTTGCGTTCCCGCTGGGCCGCGCAACCGCTTTGCCACCTCGCCGACGTTCAGACCGTCCATCGCTTCGCCGTCGACCTCGGCGATCACGTCTCCCGGCCGCAGACCCGCCTTATAAGCCGGTGTCTTCGGAAACGGAGCGACAACAACCGTATTTCCGTTGCGGGGCGCGATCTGCATCCCAACACCCGCGTACTGCCCCTTTTGCTCGTCGCGCAACTGCCGGAATGAATCTGGATCGAAGAACTGCGAGTGCGGGTCCAGAGTGTGCAGCAGATTGGGAATCGCTCCGCTGAAAATCGCCCTCTCCGAATCGATCTGGTCGGCATAGTTCTGTTCGACGACGTCGAGCACGTCCGTGAAACGTTTGATCGAATCAGCAACATCACCCTCGGACGCCGCCGAAGCCACTACCACGTGCGAGCCGAACACCCCTCCTAGCAGCGAACAGACCAGAACGGCAGCCGGCACGATCAGCAGTAGCCTGCGCTTCTCAGTCTTCATAAGGAATCTCCTCGACAAGCGGAGGGTGAACGGGCAACCTCAAGTATATCAAGCCCAGCCCTTGTCGAATCGGCACTGTTCCTGCCGGCGCATCTCGACGTTGCCATGGGCGCAAATGTTGCCAGCGGAGGGACGGTGGATCGAGTCGGTATCAAGCTGGCCTTGCGAGCTTCGAGGTCTTCTTCGGCCTTGCCGAACTCATCGTTAATCGCTTTGTCCTCGCCCTATTGGACTAACCCGACACGGCCTGCATGTAGTCACTGCTCTTGAGCTGTATCTTCAGTTCGTCCGGATCCGTTGTCGGTTGCCGGCAAGCGTAGTTGCGGCATACGTAGGCAGTCGGCCGCGCGTCGATCCGGGCGCGCTCAGCCAACAGCGGGACGCGTTTTGGTGTCTCGGCATCGGCGGGGTCGAGCCGGGCGACGATCTTGTTCGGCAGGTAGATGCTATAGATAGTGCGCATCAGCGCTTGTGTCCGCGGGTCGTCGGGGACGCCGACAATCGCGATCTCCTGGAAGCCATCGTGCCACGCCGCGATGCCGGTCAAGAGGCGTTCGTGCTGGAAGGGTTGGCGATCCGGACCAGCGCCGTACACTTTGAGCATCGTCGCTGCCCGCTCACGGTAGTCCTCCTGATCGAGCAGGATGGCGAGTTTCTGAAGATTCAGAAGCATCACTGAATTCCCCGAGGGGATCGCGCCGTCATGCGCTGTCTTGCTGCGGATCAAGAGGTCTTCATGATCCGAGGCAGTGAAGAAAAAACCTCCGACCCGCTCGTCCCAATAGAATTCGATCAGGGTGTTGGTCAACGACTCGGCCTCATCTAGCCACCGCACGTTGCCACTCCACTCGTATAGTCCGAGCAGCCCTTCGATAAGAAACGCATAGTCCGTGCTGTACGCCTTGAGGCGCGCCTTGCCCTTACCGTATGCGGCGAACAGCCGCCCGCCGTCGCGCATTTCATGCAGTACGAACTCGGCCGCCGTCGCCGCCGCTTCTCCGTAGCGCGCCTCTTCGAGCACGGCCGCCCCTTTGGCGAGCGCGGTGATCATCAGTCCGTTCCAACCGGCCAGAATCTTATCGTCGAGGCCGGGCCGGACGCGCTGTTCCCTCACTGCGAGCAGCTTTGACCAGCCTTCGGCGATGACTTGAGCGACTTCCTCGATGCTCAGATTCTCGACCTTGGCGATGACTTCGATCGGGCGGCTCACGTGCAAAATATTCTTCGGGCCGTACGGAACATGTTGGTCGCCGGGATGATTCCAATTGCCGACCGTGGTCGCCCCGTAGTGCGAAGCGATGATGTGGCCTTGCTGCTCACCGAGAACTGCCTTGATCTGCTCCAAAGTCCAGATGAAGAACTTGCCTTCGAGACCCTCGCTGTCGGCGTCCTCACTCGAGAAGAACGCGCCTTCAGGGCTGCGCAGGTCTCGCAGCACGTACTCGAAGATGCCGCGCGCTTTCTGCTCGCACAGCTTCCGCAACTCAGGATGCTCGGTCGCCTGCAGCCCATCCAGATAGATCGAGCTCACCAGCCCCTGGTCATAGAGCATCTTCTCGAAGTGCGGGACGAGCCATTTCGGATCCGTAGAGTAGCGATGGATACCGCCGCCGAGCTGATCGTAGATGCCGCCGTTCCCCATCTGCTCCAATGTCAGCTCAACCTCACTCAGGTAGGCGCGATGGCCCGTGTGCGCGTACTGGCGAAGCAGCAGGTCCATCGACTGGCTTGGCGGGAACTTGTTTGTTCCGCTGGCGACGCCCCCGAGTTGGTGATCGTAGGCTTGAAGGATGCGGTCCGCGGCCGCGCTCACTCGCTCACGGCCCGGGATGCCGCTTGCCTCTCCGCTCGTATGCAACTGCTGCACGGCCTGAACGACACGTTCGCTTTGCTGCGCAAGTTCCTCTCCCTTGTCTCTCCACGACTGAGCGATGTACGCCACGATCGTCTTGAAGCCCGGACGTCCATAGGCGTTGTTCTTGGGGAAATAGGTACCGGCGTAAACCGGCTTGAGGTCGGGCGTGAGGAAGACGCTCATCGGCCATCCACCGTGACCGCCGGTGTAAAGCATCGTGGCGCTCATGTAGATTTCGTCGAGGTCCGGGCGCTCTTCGCGGTCCACCTTGATCGAGACGTAGTCACGGTTGAGAATCGCCGCCACCTCCTCGTCCTCGAAACTCTCGTGCTCCATGACGTGGCACCAGTGGCAGGCGGCGTACCCGATGCTCAGGAAGATCAGACGGTTCTCTTCGCGCGCCTTGGTGAGCGCTTCCCCGCTCCACGGATACCAGTTCACGGGGTTGTGAGCATGCTGTAACAGATACGGACTGGCTTCGTTGACGAGCGCGTTGGTGTGTTGTGAGGGCATGGCCTAAAGGGGATCATAGCAACGGCATTCGGCCCTGCTGTTGTTGAGGGCCTTGCCGCGGACGAGGACCTTGCGTAAGTCCTGGAGTCCAGCACCACTCGTCAGCCCGCGACTCCTGTAAGAACCCGCCTCCACCCCGGCCCACGAATCTCGACGGTGACGCTACCAGTCAACGACGGAGCCGTCATCCGGATCGAACCGCGGACGGTACTCTCTCGGCTCGCCCACCTGCGCCATCAGCTTGTCTTCGTCGATCGTGATCCCGAGACCCGGGTCGGTCAACAGCGGCCGGTGTCCGTTGCGAACCGGCGGCATCGGCTTGGCGAGCAGATCCAAGTACTCGTTGTCGCCGCGTTCCTGAATGAGGAAATTCGGAATGGATGCCGCCACCTGAAAACTCGCCGCCAGCGAACACGGCCCTTGCGGGTTATGAGGCGCCAGAGGCGAGTAGTATGCCTCGGCCATGCCCGCGATGATCTTCAGCTCGGTGATGCCGCCCGCGTAGCAGACATCCGGTTGAAGAATGGCCGCCGCCCGCTTTTCGAGGATCTCCTTGAAACCCCATTTCGTGAAGATCCGCTCACCGGTGGCGATCGGGATGTGCGTCTTGCGCGCCAATTCCGCCATGACGTCGACGTTGAGCGCTTGGATGATCTCTTCGTAGAACCATGGGTTGTAGGGCTCGAGCGCCTTCATCAGAAGGAGCGCCGTCGGTGGCTGCACAGCGCCGTGGAAGTCCAGACCGATATCCACTTCGTCGCCGTACCTGTCACGAAGGGCCTTGAAGCGCTCAACGACCTCGTCGACGAACTTCTGACCCTCGATGTACTTGATGGCCTGACGCTCTTTGCCGCGCGGACCGGTCTTCATCGCATTGACGCCGGTTTCTTCGCTGATGCGGCCGTACACTCGGACCCGGGCGCGTGTGGGTCCGCCGAGAAGCTTGTAGACCGGGACACCGTAGACCTTGCCCTTGATATCCCACAACGCCTGATCGATCCCGCTCGTGATCGCTGTCTTGATCGGACCTCCGCGGTAGAACGCCCCACGGTGAATCGCCTGCCAGTGGTGAACGACACGGCAAGGGTCCTGCCCGATGAGGTAGTCGCCGACTTCCAACGCGCCGGCGGCGCAGGCCTTGGCGTCATCCTTGAGCATTTCACCCCAGCCGACGATCCCGGCGTCGGTCGAGACCTTCACGAAGACCCACGAGTTCTCCAAGACGAAGGTGTCAATCTTGGTGACCTTGATACTGTCGTTCGGTCCCACCGCAGCCGCATCGGTTCGCTCGGCGGTGAACATGGCGTCGAGACCGACCAGCGCTCCTGCGCCCGCCAGACCGCGAAGCCAGGAACGACGATTCATGTGAAAACGTGACATCAGACATACCCTCCTGAATGAATTAACCCCCGCCGGGGTCCTCCCAGCTTACGGCACTTCGGCCGATCGCCACCATTTCCCCGCCCTATGTGAGCAAGCTGGCCCGAATCGGGGAGCCGGCGCAGACTCTTCGCTAGGAAACCAATAGCTCTCGCACAGCGGTCGTTAGCAGGTCGTCGACCTTCGGGTCACACCAGGCGACGCTCACTTCGTAGCCGCCTTGTGGATAGGCTTCTTTCGTGGGGATGTACCAGGGGCCGTCATCGCCATAAGCCGCGGTCGCAACAAAGCGCTCCGGTTGCATCTCTTGCGCCCGCAACTGGTATTCGACGAAACACTCCGCAGGCAGGTGCAGCATGGAAATGTTGTTGACTCGAAGGCTGCTGACGACGATGGGTTCCCCACGAGCGAACCGGCGCATGTAGGCCAATGTGTACGAGGGACGATTGCGGCCTACGACGATGCGGGACGGGTCGGCAATCTGCGCGGCGATCTCGTCGGCATCGAAGCGGGGATGCGGTTCCGGCAGGAATGGCACCGTGCGCCAGGCGATCGACTCGATGGGCTCCGGCCGGAGATCCGCTTCCGACTTGGCGATCGCCTGGTACATGCGCTCGGTCAAAACGCGGCGCATGGGCTTCGAACCGTCGTTATATTTGCCGGCCCCGACATTGCCCCCACAGCCGTTGAAATAGAGGTGCAGACAGTCCGGCTCTCCGCGCTGCCGCTGCCGGCGCGCCAAGCCGCAGAAGTCGGCGCTGACGCGGCCGTCGCCGTAGTAACTCATCGGATGGCAGGCATAGTAGTGGCATGCCGCGACCTTCTTGGAGTTGTCGTAGAACGCCACCGTCTTGAGCCAAGGATCGATCACTCCCTCGGGCAAACGATGATGTTCGGGGTTGCGTGAACTGCTTCCTCGTTGCGCGCCGACCTTGCCGTCATCACCCAGAATCCGCCGATTGGACGCGACCTTCTCGACACGGGCTTGCCCGTGGGCGACGGCGGTGACCTGCCGCGGTTGCGTCAAGGCCTTGCTCACCGCGTCTTGACTCCTCTCCACGCAGCTCTGGAAGAATGCGAGGTCGAGTGTTGGAGGCAGTTCCGGGTACTGCGCGACGATCTCCTGCGCGTCCAGGCAGGCGAAGGGCGCATTGTGCGGGTGCACGCTTTGCAGAGCGACACGCTCGGGCGTTGTGCCCGCCGCCTCGGCGAGAGCTTGGCGCCAGGTGAAATGAGCGGCGTTCAGAATACCGGTCCAATCGACGACGCAGATCACGATGGGCTCGTCGAGACCCAGCAACACGAACCCTATGGCCTCCAGAGGATCGTCCACGCCGACGACGGGCTGAATCCATCCGCCACACAGGGAATGGCCGAGCGGCGGCGTGACGTCAAATCGGAAGGGACAGAGGTGCAATGTGTTCACGGTCGTGTCCGAGCAACGAGCGGCCAGCAGGCCCGTCCCGGCCAGCGTTGTTTGGAGGAACGTTCGGCGATCGACGGCGTTCGATGCGATTTCTTTTGCGTAGTTGTCTCTTACTGGCTTCATGATGACGGATACTCAACCTGATCGCACATTGGGGCGCATTTTCGGAGCTTGCAGGTGTGCGGAGGTCGGATTAGCTTCGTTTGGCGTTTTAATGTGGCGTTACACATGACACTTTACACGGCCGGCTTCCAGGCGCTGCATCCATTGGTTCAGAAAATCCTCAGGTACTCTTCATGTCAACGCAATATAGAACGTTCCCCTTTCTCAGCATGGGTTCATTTTGCGTTCGCCGCAGCGGAAGCTGCCCGCAGGGCGACAGGAGCTGCGGCTATCGGCGCTCGTCGTGAGGCCCACCGAGAACGGCGGACGGTGCGCGGACACTTGCTCAGGGGCAATATTTTGCCGGGCAATTCCGGGCAATTCCGGGCAATTCTGGGCAGGCAAGCAGTGACTGGGCGGCGGGCGCAGCGGTCCGGGCGGCGGTTTTTGGTTGTGCGACCCTTGCGCATCCACGGCGAACCGAACGGCCCTGCAGACACCGGATTTGCGAGAAAGACACGCCCTCGATGCGCCTGGGCCGGAGGTCGTCCGCCCGCAACGCCCGCGCATCCGGTGCAGCGCTTTTCGACAGGACGAACGCGCCTCGGGCGCGGCAGCCTAGCCTCCCTGTCGTCATGCTATGCCGGCCGGGGCGGCAAAAACAAGACTGAAGGGCTTCAGTACCTCGAGCCGAAGGGGAACGTTCTGTTTTGCTCACCAGGAGAACTTCTCACCTTGCGCCAACACTTAGGTACTCTTCGCTGACAGCCCCAGCAGCAAGCGGTTAGAATCGGAGGTCCTTTTCGGGTTTGCTTGTTTTCACATACAGGAACCTCCTGCACCGGGGATCGAACACGCTTGCTGCGAGAGAGAATCAGATGCCGATTTCAGTTGCTCTCGTGGCCGCTCGATCCCATGGAGGACTTTCACAAGCCGCTGCAGGCGCTGCCGCTGCGAGAAGGCGCCAAGCGGACAAGATACCCTTTCCGCCTGCTGCGCTACTGGTGGGTGTATCAGGGGATCCTGGATGAGACACGCCGCCTGGACCGGGGCCCGACCATTGTGGACGTCGGCTCCGAAATCGGATTGCTGAGAAGCCTTGCGCCGCACGTACCCGGCGCCCACTGGATCGGGCTGGACCGTAACGTCGCCAATCAGCACGTCATGGTTGCCGGGTATGACGAACTTCACGAATGCAATCTCGAGCAGTCCATACCGCTCGCCGACGATTCGGCTGACATCATCGTCTGCTCACATATCCTCGAGCACCTCAGAAACCCGGAAGACGCACTCGGCGAAGCAATCCGTGTTCTGAAACCCGGCGGAGTCCTGCTGGTGGGCTCTCCTGTGCTGTCGAGACCAGTGGCGGCGTACTATCAGCGGCGATACAACCGTGAACTGCAGTCGGGGAAACGGCAGCTTGGGCAGCACGTCACCGCCTTCCATCCGAAAATGTGGAAACGGCTGGCGGCCCGGCTAGGACTCGAAGTGGAGGTTTTTGCCGGCTCGCACATCCTTCGCTGGACCGGCAGCCGCCTCGAAAACTATCAGGCTTGGGTCCGCCTCAATCAGTTTCTGGCGGCAATCTTCCCGGCATTCGGTAACGAAGTTTGCATTCAGCTTCGCACGCCGCCCGGCGAGAAGACACCTTAGCTTGCAACGCTCTGTTTGAGCGGGCCGCGGTCGGTCTCTTCATGTCCTCTTCGGAAGGCGAAACCGGCAGCGCTGTGCCGGAAGACGGCGCGGGGGCGGCGCGGCAAGTCATGAAGTCCGTCCCCGCGCCAGCGCGAGCAAGCAACTGAATGTGATCTAGAATCGAACACTGAGGCGGGTATAGTAAAAACCGCCGTTAAAGCCGAACGGAGCCGCACGGCGAGAGAAAACAAAGATCCCGGGCGAGTCGATGATCACGCGGCCACTCGAGTCCTCGAGCCTGCCGCTACGGGTCTGACCTACAAGGTTCTGGTCAGGCACCGTGTTGAGCAGGTTCTGGGCTCCGACAGTCAACTCGGTATTTTTGAAGATCTTGTAGCCGAAATGCATGTCGGTGACGAACTTGCCGCAGAACTGCTGGCGCGAGCCACCCAGGGCGCTCGCCGAGAAGCCGGCCGCCCCGCAAGGCTTCTCACCCAAGCTACCGCCCTCTTGGACCCAGTAGCTTCCGAAGTAGCGGAGCGCCCCTCCGACTTTGAACGGTCCGATGCTGTAGTCCAGCATTCCCTGAACACGGGTATTCGGCTGCCACTCGGTGAGGATGGAGCGGTCCTGGCCTCCGAAGATAATGTCCTCGAGCCCTGCCAACAGCAGCGGGGCGTTGATGCTGCCCTCCAGTTCGGTATTCACCAGCATGCCTGAGACTCCGAAGTCGAGCACCGATCCGTTGCGCCAGGCGTGCAAGCTGCTGAACGAGAACTCCATGCCCGAAGTCACCGTCTCGGCAGCGTTCGTAAAGAACTGCGCCGCGGTGGCGTTGACCGCCGCCAAGCCGGCGATGGCCTCCGGAACACCGCTCAGCTTGCTCTCGGTGAACGACCCGCTGATGACAATGCGGTCCCTCACCTTGACGCGGAAGGCGTCCACCGTAAGGGATGTGGTGGGGCTGAATCGAGCTACGATCCCGCCGCTGAAGTTGAGCGACTGCTCTTGCTTCAGGTCAGGGATGCCCAGCGCCTTGGCCACCGAGCTGTCGTTGCGGTAGGTCCCACGCTCCTGGGCCACGGTTTCACCCGCCGCATTGGTCACGAACTGCGTGCTGACGTTGGTGAAGTAGAGTTGGTGCAGCGAGGGCGCGCGGAAACCCGTGTTGACGCTGCCGCGCACCGCAAAGAGGGGATTGAAGTCGTAGCGCGTCGAGAACTTGCCGGTCAGGGAAGTCCCGAAGTCACTGTAACGCTCGAGCCGGCCCGCCGTTCCGATTCGGAACTTGTCATTGAAGGTAAACTCCAAGTCGCCGTAGGCGCCGATATTGGTACGGCCCTCATCGACATCTCTCTGAAAGCCCGGGAACACCTGGATGCCGGCCGGAGCCGCTAAGCACGAGGACTTGTCGCTCACACTCGGATCGTCCTTGCAATTCAGGTAAGAGATGGGCTCTCCGGCGCGAATCCCGTAGCGGTCTTGCCGGACTTCGGCGCCAAAGGCCAGATTCATCGTCCGCCCGACGCCCTCGAATTCGCGCGAAGCGTCGAAGTTGAAGGCCGTCTGGTCGAACCGCGGGCCTCCCGAGTCGGCTTGGAGGGGACTGGCCGTGCCGTAGGTCGCATTGTTCGAATTGGTAATGAGGAAGTCAAACATGTTGCGGCCGTGATTTACGCTCAAGTCGAAATTCCAGCCGGAAACCATGGCAAAGTCGACTCCGGCCACGAACGAAATGTCGGAGATGTCGGTGTTGATCTCGGGAAGGAATCCATCCGGATAGAATGCGGTGACGGTGTTGCTGACGTTGGCTCGGCGATAGAAGCCGGTGCTCTGATTGTCGCGTTGCGTCCAACCGCCGAAAGAGTAGAAGGTGGCTCGTTTCCCGATGGGGACCCCGGCGTTGTAGTAGACGCTGTACTGTTCGCTGTCGGGGTCGCCGATCCTGAAATTCTTGCGATGGAAAGTGTACTCGCGCGGGTCGAAGCACCTGCCGGGCGTTCCGGCTCCCGGGTTTCCCGCGCCCGTGCCGATTGCGTACGGAGCGTCCAGCGCGCAGTCCACAAGCGGGTATTGAGTGCGGGCGCTCCAGCCGGCGCGATTGGTGCGCTCGCGGTTGCGGGTCTCGAAGGTCATGTTGATGAATGCGCCGTTATCCGCCGCCCATCCGCCGTGCATGCTGTGCACGAAGGTACCGCCATCGCCGGAGTACGTCTGACCCCATGCCGTGTCCATCGTGAAGCCCGGACTGTCCTTGAGCACCAGGTTGATGACCCCGGCGATTGCGTCCGATCCGTACTGGGCCGCCGCACCGTCGCGAAGCACCTCAATACGCTCGATCGCTGCCATCGGGATGGCGTTCATATCCGTGCCTGCCGTGCCTCGGCCGACGGAAGTGTTGACGTGAATCAGCGCGCTGTTGTGCCGCCGCTTGCCGTTGACCAGAACAAGAGTCTGGTCCGGGCCGAGACCTCTCAGGGTCGCCGGGCGAAGCGCGTCCGTCCCGTCGCTGATCGTAGAGCTCGAGAAGTTGAAGGAGGGCACTTGCATCTGGAGCGCGCGTCCGGTCTCCAGTTGTCCGGTACCGCGCAGGCGCTCGCCCAGGACAATTTCGACGGGCACCGCAGATTCGAGTGGTTGAACGCCTTGCGAGCGGGTGCCCACATGGGCTTCCACATCAATGACTTCACTGACCGCCTGCAGTTGGAGGGTGATCGTGACCGTTCCTTCGGACTCGGCTATATCCTCGACTGCCGCCGCGAAGTCCGGAGCCGTGACGACGATGGAGTGGGGTCCGGAGCCCAGCCCTTGGAAAATTGCGGAGCCGCTGTCGTCGGTCGGCACCTCCTGATCGCCGATCACAACCGTTGCGTTGACCACTGGGTCGGAGAACGGATCGACGACCTTGACTTCGAGCGTCTGCCCAAGGGCGGGCCGAACCGAGAGCATGGCCCCCCAAGCCAGTGCCGCCAGCGAGATCAGCACTGCCCGAGCGTATCGACGAGATCGAGAAGCGTCTAATCGGTTGAACATTTCGGTCATATTTCCTCCTCCACCTTCAGGGAGCCCCATGAGCTTTCACAGGATGCGAAAGCTACCCGGAGGCGAAATCGAGATTCTCGGTGATGCGAATGCCCTGCGAGGCGAATCGCCCGAGAAAGTCGCGTGTCCGTTGCTGTGCTGTTGATTCCTGCTCGACACCCAGGTTGACATTGAGCAAGTCAACCATCCAGGGCGCTTTCTGAGCGACTTTCACGTAGGCATCCACCACCACTTTCGCAACCGGGAGCGTAGTGCTTTTGGAGTCGTCGTGGACATCCACGTTTCCGGCTCGCTGAAGCTTGGCGTATTCTTCAGAGAGGAGTTGCGAGAACATCTCTTCGGTAAAAGGATCGCCTTCTTTTGCGCCGGTTTCCGCATCCGCCGCCGTGAGTACGGCCGTCTTGTGGAGCCACTCCCAAAGGATGCTGAGCCGGATCTCGCCAGTCGCCATGTCTTCCATGAGGTAGAGAACGTCGTCGTTGCCGAAGAAGTCCGCAGGTTTGAGGGCAGCCGCCTGGAATCCTTGTTCGAAGGCGTTGCCGTACTGGACAGCCACGCTGATCAGGTCCCTGGCCCCGCGGATCGTCCGGGGGGCGGGCTCGAGAAGAACCAAACCGTCGCCATCGGCATCCGTGTAGGACAGAGGCGGGAACGACCGGCCGGCCTGGTTCGCCTGGCCGGCCTTCTCCCAAACCGGGCGGATAATATGCACCATCTTCCAGTGGGCCACCCACTTGCCGCTGGCCCCTTCTCTCTGTTCCCGTTCGGCGCCCAGAACCGCTCTCTTCATGCTCTCGGAGACGCCTGCTTCCGATCCGACCGGGATGTTGGGCTCCATGCCGCCTTGCCAGAGTGCGCACTGCCCCTTGTTGTCGGGAGTGTTGGTCGCCCGCCGTACCCGGTCTTCGTAATTCCGCATGTAACCGTAGGTCATGGCTACCGCATCGATGTTCGGGTGGATGAAATCCGGAGCCCAGGCCATTGCATCAGCGACGCTGTTGATGTAGTCCCAGCGGCCCGTATTGAATCCGACAAACCGGTTCCCCAGGGCCGCACGAATCTCCATCAACTGGAACGAGGCCTCAAGCTGCTCGATCAGAACGTATGTCTTGATCGCTCCGCTCGACAACCCCAGGCAGGCCTCAACGCCGCTGAGAATGTCATGCCACAGCGCGGCTTCCTCCACCGTCTGAATCTTCGGCAGGTACAGAACGAGGCTGGCGCCCTGTTGTGCCAATGACTCGTGGTTACTGACGATGTAGAGGACTGCGTCGACCATCGACGCGGAAAACCCGCTGCCGCCGGCGTTGCGAATGTGACGATCATCCAGATGCAGGCCGCGAGCTCGAAAGATTTTGGCGGTGAAGTCAAGTTGCCGGCGCCAGTCCTCCACAATCTTTCGTCCGAAGAAATCTTCCCCCCAGGCGTTCATCTCCGCCGCCACACCCTCGGCCGCCTGTAAAAAGATCGGGTCCTTCGAGAATGCCAAGCGGAGGTTTCGCTGGTTGTCGAGAGACATCGTCTCGATCTGACCCAGGGCGTCCTCGCCATCGAACATCCATCCGTCAGCACCGGAGAGCAAGGCATACGCAACATTGCGGATGCTCTTTGCCAACGGTGCGCGCGGTTTGGCGCCGGGACCGGTCCCTTGCACCCATTGGCGCTTCAGGTCTTCGGGAATCGCGGAGCCGGTGAACCGTCCGGCGCGAGCGTCGGCGACCTTGATCCCGGCCCGGGGGATCGTGGATTCAGGGTCCAAAAAACGGATCCTTTCACCCTGCTGCGCTCGCCGGCGGCGGCGTTCCAATCGGGCCTGCATCAGAGCCTTGCGATCGCTGTCAAGCCCGGCCAACTCAGCGAGCACCGAAAGGGCTCTCGGCGTCACCACATCGGCGTAACGCTCTTGCACTCCCGCCCTGATCTCGAACACATCGGATATCGTCTTCATCATCAACAGACTACGAAAAACTCCGTCCGGCTGCTTATCGGCTACGACTCCAGCCAGGGTCTCGACTCCTCGCACTCGCGGCAGGCTGGTCTTTTCGCGAGTAGATTGTGTCTTTGCTTCGTCCGAAAGGAACGGCTGGTGAATATTGGAGAAAGGGTTCTCATGGGTCCGGCAGCTTGAAGACGCCGGGTTCTTATGCCAAGACCTTCTGGCTCCGGCTTCACGGACAGACCAGCGCAATGGGGCAGAAAAACTGGATGTTTCCGTTGAGGGAAACGCGAAAAGGGTGAATATCCCGGAATAGTTTCCTTTTAACGATCTGTACCAATTCAGGTACTGTTATCTATGGCTCAGGAACTCAAACGGCTGCCCGCTTATTTCTACCGTTCGAACAGTGGCCTTTAGCAGCCCGTGTCAGAACCCCGATTTTTGGCACGGGCGCAATGTGGGCGGACTGGGCCGCGGTCTTTCGGGAAGGTGAGAGCTGAGGGATGAACTTGCATCCAGGCCCGCAAGCGGCGCAGATATTGCCGACAGAGCCGCCAGAACGCCTAACAAGGCGCAGAATAGCTTCCTTTTCAGGTCCGCCAGACCTCGCGGCGTTCCGGCTCGGGTGATCGTTCGCAGAATCAGCGCCAGGTTGAACGCCGCCGCCTGCAACAACACCCGCTTGGCGACGTTGCCGCGGCCGCGCACATGCAGCCTCCGCATCGCACCCGTCTCATACTGATGCGCGAAGGGCCGCTCCAGCAACTCGCCGCGCCGCCGCAACAAACTCTTGCCACGCGCGCCTGCCACACGCCGCCGGTTGGCGTACAGCGCCGCTTGCTGCTCCCGTTTGCCTTCCCCGTTGCGCCGTGGTTGCCGGGGAACCGAAACGTAACTCCGCACGCCCATCCCGCTCATCGTCGCCAAACCCGCGCCGCTGTGATAACCCTTGTCGGTCACCACTTCGCGCAGCCCTTGTTGGTGAACTTTGTATTGGCCTTGCGCGGTCGGCGTCGCGATCTGTTCGGCTATCGCCTCACCCGCCGCCGGTAAGGTTTCCTGCACCGATTCGCTGTCGCCCACCGCCCCGCCCTGCGTGCTGACCGCCACGATCGCGCCCGTCTCCAAATCCACCGCCTGCTCGGCCTTGTAGGCCAAGTGCGTCGTGCCATCTTTCATCTTGGTCACTTCGGCTTCCCGATCGTGCGGATTCACCCACTCCTTATTCGATGTCTTCTTCTTCCGCTTGCGATCCATGCGCCGCACCGCGTCGTCATCGCTGGCATCGATGCCCGCCTCCGCCGCCAACCGCCGCGTTCGCGAGATCGTCACATGATCCGGCGTGGCTTCGTTGAGCCCGTAGTTCAAAAACCGCCGCAGGCTCAGGCTGTCGGCCACGCGCCAGCCGATGCCGCGCTCGCTGTCGATCCCTTCGAAGAACCCGATCAGCAGCAACCGCAAGTACACCCCCGGCGCCAGCGACCCCCGCCCCCGTTTCTGGTGATAGAACCCGCGGCAGCGCTCCTCGCAAAACGCATCAAAGCCCGCTTCGTTCAGCACGCCGTTCAACCGCTCGTAAAACGGGTGCCCCGGCGCCTCCGCTCGCTCGCTTGCGTAGAACAACTCTTCCTGCCTCTGTCTGGCTCGCCGCGTTCCCATCGCCATACCTGATTTTACGCTGAAACACTCCTACGGCAATGTGGTTTTTAGACACGGGCTGTTAGGCGGTTCGTGAGTGGTTGCAGGATCTTGACCCGGTCGATCGCAAGATCATCGGCGAAGACATCAAGGAAGTCGAGTTCGGCTGGCAGATCGGAATGCCGCTTGCGCGCTCACTGGGTCAGGATCTGTGGGAAGTGTGCAGCAGCCTCACCGGACGCAAGATCGCACGCGTGATTTTCTGCGTCGATGAAAGCCGCATGGTCTTGCTGCACGGCTTCATTAAGAAGACCCAGAAGACACCTCAGAAGGAGGTCGATCTGGCGCTCAAACGCAAGAAGGGAGAAGAGCGATGAACAAGAAAAACATCGGCAGCTCGTTTGACAGTTGGCTGTGCGAAGAGAGCATCCAGGAAGAAGCGACCGCCGGCGCGGTCAAGCGCGTGCTGGCCCGTCAGGTGCAGGCCGTAATGGCCGAAGGCGGTCTGTCAAAGGCCGAGATGGCGCGGCGGATGCGAACCAGCCGCTCTCAACCGGACCGTTTGCTGGACCCCGAAAACGAATCTGTCACGCTGTCAACGCTCCGGAAGGCCGCCGCGGCCATCGGCCGCGAGGTGCGTCTCGAGCTGGTCTAGCAGAGGCCGTTGAAACAGAATGGGAAAACGGTTGCAGCGAGACCGGACCCTGACGGAAAACGCTTTTTCTCACCACTTGGCCCTCTACTTGCCCCTTGGCCTGCAGTTCGTCAAAGCGGCAGAAGCCGAGCTGGTTCAGGACGTTATTGCGACCCCAAAAGCGTTCCTCAACGAATCGCTTGCTTCCGAGGCTTGACTCCTCTGCCCGGCCAGGTGTTTGCGGAAACTCGCCGGGTCGCGGAATCAAAGTGTTCCGATAGGCCGCACGTTTGCGCCTTTGCGGCCTGTGACGGCATCGCCGAGATCTTCGCGAGCGCGCTCTGCGAGAGCCTGCAGGTGCTTGACAACGTCGGGGTGGTCAGCGGCGATGTCGTTCTGCTCGCCGATGTCGTTGCCGAGATGGAAGAGCAGCGGCTTGCGGTTCCCGGCGGAGTTTCCCCACTCGGGCCGGTAGACATGCAGTTTCCATGGACCGCTGCGGACGGCTTGCAGGCGCTCGTCCCGGTAGTAGTAAAAGGCTTCGTGGGGCGTTTTCGCGCCGTCTTGGCCTGACATCAACGGCCAGATGTCCTTGCCGTCGCGGATACGGTCCCGAGGCGGCCGGGTTCCGGCGAGCTTGGCGACGGTGGGCAGGATGTCCATCGCGGTAACCAGCTCATCTTGCACCAACCCCTCTGGAATCTTGCCGGGCCAGCGCATGATGGCGGGGACGCGCATGCCGCCTTCCCAGGTTGTGTTCTTCCCCGCACGCAGCGGGCCATTCGAGCCCGGCCGATAGCCTCTGCGTTGCCATGGACGCAAAGACGCGCCATTGTCCGAGCTGAAGATGACGAGAGTGCGGCGGTCGATGCCAAGCTCCTCGAGCACGTTGAGAATCTCGCCTGCGGACCAGTCAATTTCTTCGATCGCGTCGCCGTAGATGCCGAGTTCCGATCGGCCGGCGAAACGAACCGAAGCCGCCAGAGGCCAGTGCGGCATGCTATGAGGCAGATAGAGGAAGAAGGGGCCGTCTTTGTTGTCGCGAATAAACCGCAGAGCCTCCTCGGTGTAGCGCCGTGTGAGCTGATTTTGGTCGGGCTGCTGCTCGATGCGCCGCTCGTCCCGCAGGATGGGCGTCGGCGGCGACATGAAGTTTTCACGGGCGTACCAATGGTTGCCCATGTCGTTGCTATAGGGAATGCCGAAGTAGGAATCGAAACCTTGACGAGTCGGCAGGAACTTCTTGTGGTGTCCGAGATGCCACTTGCCTACGATGCCAGTAGCATAGCCTTGCTCCTTGAGCAGCTCGGCAAGCGTGATTTCGCCCGGATGCAACCCCGTGTTCGAGTACGGAAAAAGGACGCGGCGCCCGAGACCCACCCGCACGGGATGGCTCCCCGTGAGCAGCGCCGCCCGCGACGGAGTGCAGACCGGCGCGGCGACGTAAAAATTTGTGAAGCGCGCCCCTTCACGGGCCATGCGGTCGAGGTGAGGCGTACGAAACTTCGTCGCCCCATAGACGCCGACGTCGCCATAGCCTTGATCGTCGGTAAAGATGATGATGACGTTGGGCGGCGCCGCGGCGCTCGCCGTCTGCACCAACCCAAGCAGAAGCGCTATCCGTATCAGCATGATTCCGTCTCAAGACGATACCATTGAAAACCATCGCTGATTCGGGGACACTATCAGCACGTGAAACTCTCAGGTAAAACAGCAGTCATCACCGGCGGCGCCCGGGGCATCGGAAAAGCATCCGCGTTGGCGCTGGCGAAAGAAGGCGCAGACATCGCCTTTGCGGATCTTCTGGAGCATGAAGGCGCCGAGACCGTCTCGGAGATCGAAGCGCTCGGTCGCCGCGCCGTCTTCACCCAGGCCGACGTCGGCAACAGGGATGATTGCGAACGTCTGTTCGTCGATGCGATCAGCACGCTCGGCCGAGTCGACATCCTGTTGAACAACGCGGCAGCCTCGGTCCGCAAGCTGCTCATCGACATGGAAGTCGCCGACGTCGAGAAGACCTGGGGACCGACACTCTGGTCGGTCTTTCACTGTTCGCAGTTGGCGGCTCGGCAGATGATTGCTCAGGGCGACGGCGGCAGCATCATTTCGATCAGCTCCGTGCAAGGCGTCAGGCCGTACGCGCTGTCGACGGCCTACAACGGCGCCAAGGCGGCAGTCATTCACATGTCGCGAACATGGGCCGTGGAGCTCGCGCAATACGGCATCCGCGTCAACACCATTGAGCCCGGCTGGATCGATACTCCAGGTGAGCGGAAGCACGCTGGCGAAGACGAGATTCGAACCCTGGGCGCGCAACTCCCTTTCAAGAGACTGGGGAAGCCGGAGGAGATTGCCGGCCTCGTCGTCTTCCTCGCGTCGGACGAAGACGCCGGCTACGTCACGGGAAGTTCACTGCGCATGGATGGAGGCTTCATCCTGCCGCGCATGACGAAGCTCGAATAATGATCTACCCCAGGAGCCCAAGGCGGTCTCGTTGCTGAAACGCCGGCTGCCGGGCGCCCATCAGGGCGCAATCAGCCACGAGCATCTGGCCTGCCGGATCGACGAGTTCGCTCGACGGAGCGCCGCTTCGGGACGATACCGAGAATACTGAAGCTGCAGCGGCAGGCCTGGTCTCGACGGCTGAAATCACCGTCAACCATCAACCGGCGGCGACATGGAGGCTCAGGGCAGCCTTCTTGCATCGAAAGAGCCGGCGGCTTCGCCCTCGGGAAGTCTTTCCAGGAAGCGGAAGTCACACCCTTCGTGCGCTTGCGTGACTTCCCGAAGAAAGAGCCGCCCGTAACCGCGGCGATAAGGAGCCGGAGGCGGTTTGTAGGCTGCGAGGCGCCTCTGAATCTCGTTGTCCTCCAGCAGGAGCTGAATGCGCCGTGCGGGGACGTCAAGTTCGATCACGTCGCCTGTCTCGACGGCGGCGAGCGGGCCGCCTACCGCGGCTTCCGGCGAAACATGCAGGACGTCCGTACCGAAGCTCGTACCGCTCATGCGGGCATCGCTGATACGAACGATGTCGTCGATCCCTTGCTTGAGCAGGTTGGCGGGAATCGGCAGATGTCCCCACTCGGGGAAGCCCGGCCCTCCGGTCGGGCCGGCATGCTTCAGCACGAGGACGGAGTTTTCGTCGATCTTCAAGTCCTCGTCGTCGATGTGCGCGCGCAACTCTTCGTACCGATCGAAAACGACTGCTTCGCCTCGGTGTTGAAGCAAGTGCGGCGAGGCGGCCGTTTGTTTGATGACCGCGCCGTCGGGAGCGAGATTGCCGTAAAGAATCGCGGTGCCCCCTTCGTTGTTGAGAGGTCGGTCGAGGGGGCGGATCACGTCGGTGTTCGAACACGCTGCGTCCGCTACGTTTTCGGCAACGGTCCGGCCGTTTGCCGTCAATGACGAGCCGTCAAGCAAAGGCAGTATCTCTTTCATCACTACGGGAAGACCGCCGGCGTAGTAGAAGTCCTCCATGAGATAGCGGCCGGACGGCTTGATGTTGGCCAGGAAGGGCGTCTCGCGGGAAAGGCGATCGAAATCGCTCAGGCGCAGGTCCACCCCGGCACGGCCGGCGATGGCGAGCAGGTGGACGACGGCATTGGTCGAGCCGCCGATCGCCATGTCGGTCCGAATAGCGTTCTCGAATGCGACTCGCGTGAGGATCTTCGAGGGCCTCAGGTCTTCCCAAACCATGTTCACGATGCGCCGGCCGGCGTCTTCGGCAAGTTGGAAGCGGCGCGCATCGGCGGCGGGAATCGCGGCGGCTCCCGGCAGCGTGAGGCCCAGGGATTCCGCCATCGACGCCATAGTCGAAGCGGTTCCCATGACCATGCAGTGACCATTGCTTCGCGCGATGCAACCTTCGACTTCGGCGAGCTGTTCGTCGGTCAGCCGGCCGGCTCGGTACTCCTGAAAGAGCAGCCGGCCGTCGGTGCCCGAACCGATCTCCTTCTGCCCCCAATGACCGCTGAGCTGCGGTCCTCCGGTCACCATGATGGCGGGCAGGTCGGCGCTGGCAGCGCCCATCAGTTGGGCGGGCGTGGTCTTGTCGCAACCGCTGAGCAACACGACGCCGTCGATGGGGTTGGCGGTGATGCACTCCTCGACGTCCATCGCCATGAGGTTGCGGAAGAGCATCGTCGTGGGCTTCATGAAGAGTTCGCCGAGTGAGATGGTCGGGAACTCCAGAGGTACCCCGCCGGCCGCCCAGACTCCGCGCTTGACCGCTTCGGCGACACGCCTCAGATGCACGTTGCAGTGCGTGAGTTCGCTCCAGGAGTTGCAGATACCAATGACCGGCTTGCCCTCGAACCCGGCCGGTCCCAAGCCTTCGGAACGCAGGGCGGCGCGGCGAACGAGGGCTTCATATTCAGACCCGCCAAACCAGCGGGCGCTGCGAAGTTTTTGGGGATCGCGCATGCCGCATACAATAACAAGCCGACGGCGGCGGAAACGTGAAGGTTGGCCGGCAGGCGCCGCGCCGCCGGGCGCAGTAACGTTTCGATTGTCAACGCCCGCCGGGCCCCGCTGCTGCATGGCAAACCCGGACGTAACCGAATTTGCGAAACAAACTACTTAGCGGTTGTATGGCGATTCGTTGATCCAGTGGAAGCCGCGGTTGATCAGCCGGAACTCGCTTTCGTCTACACGGCGCAGCGTGACGCTGAGAGCACGGCCGCTATAGCTGCCATCCAGACGTAGTGTTTCCGGCGCGGGCGTGCTGTAGGCAAATTCACTATCCAAGAGCAGCTTCTTGGCAGAAGGGTCCAGGTCCAGAGCGTAACCGCGGCGCTTACCGTTCATGCGTTCAAGGAATGCAAACTGTTCGGAATGGCCGATGATCAATCTCCGCCAGCGAACGTTGACAGGAATCAGCGGCGGGTGGGCCTCGCCGTCCAGGGCATATTCCTCCACCTCCCAGATTCCATACAGCGGAGACTTCGCCGACATCGCTTGCAGTCTCGAATGGGATTGGTAGAGAGACGACACCGTAACCCCGGCCAGCAGCAATATCTTCAACACGAAGCCTGCGCGTAGAAAAGCGGGCCGCTGCAACACGGTCTGCGTCAAAGCGGGTTCAACAGTCCGGTTCAAGACAAACAGACTTAGCAGCCTCCTTGCGTCCGGGGCTGCCAGAAAGATCGCCAGCGCCAGAAGGTGCAGGGAGAGCAACTTCACCGGCACGTCGTAGCAGAAATTGAGGACCACGACCTGGCTCATGACCCCGATCGAGACAAGCGCTCCGAGTGTGGTTGTGCGGGGAAAAAAGAGTAGCAGTCCTGCCAGCATTTCCGCAGCACCGCTGAATATCGTGTAAGGGGTAGACGCACCCATGAAGGACCATAACAATCCCATGGGAGAGGCGTCGCCGAACGGCTGCACCAACCGGTGCAGCGCCAACGGGGGAAACTGCGATGGGATCACCTTCGCCGCTCCATACCCGATGAGCGCCATACCGAGCGACAGGCGAACCAGCACACGGAGTCCCAGGTAAAGGCGGTGATAGTGAGTGCGTTTGTAGTCGGCGAGCGACCACACGAGCGTGACGGCTAGTGCCATCAGGACGAAGCAGAGAACTTGGACGTAGTGGAAGGTCGTGTCACCGCTGCCGTTGAATCGATAGGTGGCATCGACACCGAGAAGTTTGCCCGCCCAGGGGACGAACCGGTTCCAGAGCCAGGCAGGTGGTAGCTGAATGCAATACAGCATCAGATAGGCGAACAGCCACCGAAAGGCGATCTTCTTGAGATGAGGCCATCGCATGGGGTTTCACTGTATCGCAAAGGCCGAATCCGGCAGGACTACCTGCGGGAGTTGAAGAAGATCGAGGCAGCCTGGCCCATCCTCGGCTACGCGACAGCCAAAGGGGTGCTGATCCTCTCGTCCTCGAAGCCCGCCATTGCCCCGAGGTCGCGGCTTCAACTCGTGGAATAGCCTCTTTTCCCGGACCGGAATCGCTCTCTGACGGCGGGCGGAGTTGAAGGGTAGGGATTGTGTCGCGCCGCTTGAAGTCCTGAATAGTGCGTCTGGGATGAAAGAAGCCGTGGGCATCCATAGGATGCCTTGCTCAAGGAATACGAGACGGGCAAGCAGGCAGCAGGAGCTTCCGGGTGAGAAGTCCGGTCGGCCACCCGGACAGGTCTCTCTCGTTCCGAGTGGCCCGACTCCTCCGCCTCATGAGCTGGAGAAGGAGGTATCGGACCGCAGGCTATTGGCCGTCGCTTTCACACGATCCCTGCCGTCCAGCCTGCCCGGCCGCAAATCACGACTGCGCTGCTTCGTCTGGTTCGGCGACGAGTCTGATCAAACGTGTGGTCGCGAGATCCAGAGGAGAGATGCACCATCACGGATTGAAAAAAATTAAGTTTTATATAAATATTTATCAATTTATGATATATTAAGTTACATTCATCATGTAATATGAAGCATGCCTCGTAACGGACGGCTGCCAGTATCGTGTCCAAGCTGCGGTTGTGGCTTGCGGGTGGCGCAGCTCGCTTGCCCCGACTGCGAAACCTCGGTACAAGGCGATTACCCACTGCCACCGCTGGCGCGGCTCAGCAGCGAGGATCAGCAGTTCGCACTCGCCTTCATCAGGTGCAGTGGCAGCCTGAAAGAGATGGCCAGACTCTACGGCGTTTCGTATCCGACCGTCCGAAACCGGCTGGATGATCTGATTGCTCGTTTGGCCTTGATCATCGAATCACATGAAACGGGAGGCACCACAGATGTCCCAAGAGATCACGAGTAGCGTGCCGGTCCAGCGAGAGATGACCATTGGCCGCTGGCTGTTCAATCCGTTTATCCGCATCGCCGGGGCGCAGGCGCTGGCACTCGGACTGACCTTCATCGTGATAAGCGGCTTGGCGGGGGGCGCCGGCGGCGTTCGCTTCGACGGGCTGCTCGACCTGCACACCGGGAATGCGGTGCCGTTGTGGGTTCCGGTCGTCGAAGGCTTGGTGAACTGGCTCGTCATCACGACGTTTTTGAGCCTGGCCGTACTCCTGTTCGCCCGGAACACGGTTCGCCTCGTCGACATTGCCGGGACGCAGGCTCTGGCGAGGTGGCCGTTGCTGTTGGCAGCCGCGGTCTGCGTGTTGCCGCCGGTCCGTCGCGCGTTCGATGAGATCGTAGCCAGCGCCTCAACGAGCCAAATTCAGGCCTTTCCGGGATGGGGCTTCATCGTGGGGACGCTCGTCATCGTCGCCGCCTGTCTGTGGATGATCGCTCTGATGTGGAAAGCGTTCTCCGTCAGCAGCAACATGCGGGGCAAGCGAGCGGTTGCGATCTTCATCGCGGCCGTCGTGATCGGCGAACTGGTGACGAAGCACCTCGTCATCCGCATCGGACCGATTGGATAGTAACGAAGGCGCAATTGGCGGGGCGCAGCAGAGGTCGGCGTGTTCGCAAAGATGCCCTTGGCCATGCTGTTCGCCTAGTCGAGCGTCCCCTCCGGCAGCCTCACGAAGCGCCAGTTCTGCCTCTCTCGCGCCGAGTGGACCCTGCACCCCCGAAATGCTAGTCTCATCACCGCTATGAGACCTTTCAAGGGCTGTATCGGAAATCCCGTCATGCGGGCCGGCTTCGTACTGGTCTGCGTATCGCTGCTTGCGCCTCTCGCTACCGCTCAGCGACCGGGCAGGGAGCAACTCAAGAATCAAGCGATGGAAGGTGTCGAGGCCCGCAGAAAGCTGGTTCAGGAGATCACCGACTCGCTGTTCAGTTTCTCGGAGTTGGGCTACCACGAATTCGAGTCGGCGAAGTACATTACGGATCTGCTCGAGAAAGGCGGCTTCCGCGTCAAGAACGGCGTGGCGGGCATGCCGACCGCGTTCGTCGCGGAATGGGGTTCCGGCAAGCCGGTCATCGGGTTCATGGCCGACATCGACGGGCTGCCGGAAACGTCGCAAACACCCGGCGTGGCCTATCACCGTCCCTTGATCAAGGGCGGTCCCGGACATGGCGAAGGGCACAACGGCGGTCAAGCTGTGAACGTTACCGCGGCTCTGGTGGTCAAGGAGCTCCTCGAAAAACACAAGATGCAGGGAACGATCCGCGTCTATCCCGGCATTGCCGAAGAGTTGCTCGGGAGCCGTACTTACATGGCGCGCGAGGGGCTGTTCAACGATCTCGATGTGATGCTCTGCGCGCATGTGTCGACGAAGTTCTCGACGAACTATGGCATTCGCGGTTTGGCACTCGTATCGACCCAGTACACTTTTCGAGGCCGCAGCGCCCATGGCGCCGGGTCGCCCTGGATGGGCCGCAGCGCGCTTGACGCCGTCGAGTTGATGAACAGCGGCTGGAATTACCGCCGTGAGCACCTGCGGCTCCAGCAGCGGTCGCACTACGTCATCACGCATGGAGGAGACCAGCCGAACGTCGTCCCGCCGGTGGCGACCGTATGGTACTTCTTTCGCGAACTCGACTATCCGAACGTGAAGGAGTTGCATGCGCTCGGCACAAAGATCGCCAAAGGCGCTGCGATGATGACCGACACGACGGTTAGCGAACGAGTTCTGGGGGCCACCTGGCAAGGGCATTTCAACAAGCCCGTGGCCGAGTTGCTCCACGCCAACATCAAGAAAGTGGGCATGCCGAGCTGGAGCGAAGCGGATCTGACGCTCGCCCGCGCCGTACAAAAGGAACTCGACGCCGAGGTGACGGGACTCGAGACGGAAGTATCGGAACTGCAAGGCTCACTAGCCGCCTCTACGGGGTCCGACGACATCGCCGAGGTCAGTTGGAACGTGCCCACCGTCGTCTTGCGTTATCCGTCGAACATACCCAATCTGATCGGGCATCACTGGTCCCGAGCGATTTCCATGGCCACGCCGCTCGCGCACAAGGGAGCAACCGCCGGCGCGAAGGCGCAGGCGATGACGGCGATCGAGATGTTCGCCGAGCCCGAACTCATTGCCCGGGCCTGGGAGTATTTCCGGGAGCAAACCAAGGACACCACTTGGGAATCGTTGATTCCCGCTGACGTGCAGCCACCGGTCCATCTCAATGCCGACAAGATGAAGCGCTTTCGCCCTGAACTCGAAAAACTTCGCTACGACCCCAGCCGTTACGAAACATACCTCGAACAGTTGGGAATCGAGTACCCCACCGTACGCTAGTGTACCGTCCCGGAAATACATGATATATTAATGGGCAACTTTTGGTTTCTGGAGGTATGCCCATGCCACGCGGTCGCCCCGTTGCTCCCATCACTCTCCGTGAAAGCGAGGAAACGGAACTGCGGAGCCTCGCCCGCTCCCGAACGCTGCCGCATAGTCTGGTGCGGAGGGCCCAGATTGTGCTCGCCTGCGCCGCAGGCGTTCCCGGCTCGACCGTAGCCCGGCGTCTCGGTGTCACCAATACGACCGTTGGCAAGTGGCGCAAGCGCTATCGTGAACAGGGAATCTCCGGACTCCACGATGAACTGTGTCCCGGACGCCCCCGCAGGCATGACGATGAACGTGTTGCCGAAGTCATCAACACGGCCCTCGGAACCGACCCCCCGGATGGTTCGCACTGGAGCGTGCGTTCGATGGCCCAACACACGGGAGTCTCGAAGAGTACGGTCCAGCGGTGGTTCGAGCTGTTCGGCGTGCAGCCGCATCGCCAGCGGCATTTCAAGATTTCCAACGACCCGTTCTTCGTCGAGAAAGTCCGCGACATCGTCGGTCTCTACCTCAACCCCCCGGACCACGCCGTGGTGCTCTCGGTCGATGAGAAGACCCAGGTCCAGGCTCTTCAGCGGACTCAGCCCCTCCTCCCGATGGGCCTTGGCTACCTCGAAGGCGTCACCCACGACTACCAACGTCACGGTACGACCACTCTGTTCGCTGCTCTCGATGTTGCCACGGGGCAAGTCATCACACGCTGTAAACCGCGACACCGCCATCAGGAGTTCCTCGCTTTCCTGCGTCAGATCGACGGCAGTGTGCCGCGCAACCTCGACATCCATCTCATCGTCGATAACTATGCCACCCACAAACATCCCAAAGTTCGTGCCTGGCTCGCCCGGCGTCCTCGCTACCACCTTCATTTCACCCCAACCTATGCCTCCTGGCTCAACCAAGTCGAACGCTGGTTCGGCATCATTACCCAGAAGGCCATTCGCCGTGGTTCCTTCTCCAGCGTCAAGGCTCTCGTCCGTAACATTGAGCGCTTCGTCGAACACTACAACGCCAACACCAGCCCCTTCGTCTGGACCGCCACGGCCGAATCCATCCTCGCCAAGGTCGAACGACAAAGCCGACGATCTTAGGCGGTCTCCTCTGCGGTCACGGTGGGCAGCAAGGTCAGCACCCTGGGAGCGCGGGCATCTTGCCCGCATCACCGCCGTCGGAACAAAAAAACGTCCGCCGCCCGAAGGGTTACGCGCCGCTTCCGGCCGGCTGCGCGGAGAACGCGGCGCCACGTTCCTCGAGCGGCCCCGCGTCAGGCAATCGGCCCTGGGGCGCGTAACGCCGCCTGCGTGACTTTTACCACGGGCTGCCAGGGCGCATTCCGGCGAAAGCCGCTCCCCGTCAGGTCGATCCGGCGAGGACCCTGTGCTATGATCGGCGGCGATGAGGGCCGGTAGATTCAGCCGAAGAGATTGCTTCCGACGAGCCGGCGCGATGGCGATGAGCGCCGCTTCCTACTCGCGAGTTTGGGGCGCCGCGAACCGCGTACGGCTCGGCCTGATCGGCTACGGAGGCCGCGGCCGCAGCGTCTTGGGCTCCTTCCAGAAAAACGCCGCGGTTGACGTGACCGCGGTTTGTGACGTCTACAGTTCTCGTGTTGACCTGGCTCAGGAGAAGGCCCCGGGCGCCAAAGGTTTTTCCGATCACCGTGAATTGCTCGACCAAAAGAACGTTGACGCCGTGCTGGTCGCGACGCCCGATCACTGGCACACCGGCATCGTCATCGATGCCGCTCGCGCCGGCAAGGACATCTACGTCGAGAAGCCGCTGACCCTGCATCTCGAGGAGGGTCCGAAGATCGTCAAGGAAGTTCGTTTACACGAGCGGGTCTGTCAGGTGGGCATGCAGCAGCGTTCCGCACGCCACTACCTGCGGGCGAAGGAGCAGTATTTCGACAGCGGCCGTCTCGGCAAGGTCACGCTGGCGCGCACTTGGTGGCACGGCAATTCCGCGCATCTCCGCCTTGCGCCCGACACGCTCAAAACACAGCCGTCCAATCTCGACTGGGCCCGCTATTTAGGACCCGTCAAGTGGCGGGATTATGACCCGCAACAGTACTTCAATTTCCGTGCCTACCTCGATTTTGGGGGCGGCCAGATCACCGACCTGTTCACGCATTGGATCGATGCCGTCCACATGCTGCTCGAGCAGGACGATCCGATTTCGGCGGTGGCGGCCGGAGGAGTATACCACTACAAGGACGGCCGAACCGCCCCCGACACCATCAATGCCCTGCTGGAATACAGGAGTGAGTGGACCGCAACGTTCGAGGCGACTTTAGCTCCCGGCAAGCGCGGCGCCGGCATCGAGATCATCGGCACCGAAGGGCGATTGTTCATCGACCGCAGCAAGTACGAGTTCTATCCACCGGGCCGCGATGCTCAGCCGACGGTTGTCGAGGCCGAAGGCAACATGACCGTCGACCACGTCAACAACTTCCTGGACTGCGTTCGAACCCGTAAGCGCCCCAACGGCGACGTATGGGTCGGGCATCGCTCGGCCCAGGCTTCGCACCTCGGCAATATCGCTTACCTTCAAAAGCGCCGGCTTAAGTTCGACCCGGATCGTGAAGAGACCCTGCCACTCTAAGTAGCGTCTCCGGCTCTTTTCCTTGCTGAAGCTCGAAAATGCGCGAGTGGGCCTGATCGGCCACTTTCGCCAGGATCATGGAGAAAATCGCAAAGAATTGCGATTCAACTCGGTCATCGGGACGACCCCTGCCGAGTTGATGTAGTCACTCGTCCGCGTGAGACGATTGCGCTTCGAGAAGCGGTTCTCCGACATGTGACTTTCCCCTATATTCCTCATATACTGTGTGCGGATTGCTGATGCTCGCCATTTATGGGCTGCTACTGGTAGCCGTTCTGCCAGCGTTCGCGGTCGATTTCGATCGAGACGTCCGCCCTGTCCTCTCGGACAACTGTTACGCATGCCACGGTCCTGACGCGGCAATGCGGCAAGCGAACCTCCGGCTCGATGTCGAAGATCAGGTGCGCAACATGGCGCGCGAGGCGCTGCGGCGCGTCGTCAGCGACGATGTTTCGCAGCGCATGCCGCCAGCCTACATGGGGCATGACAAGCTCGCTGACGGGGAGATCGAGATCCTGCGCGCCTGGGTCGAAGCCGGTGCGCCATGGAGTGCGCATTGGGCCTTCGTGGCGCCTAAGCGTCCCAGCCAGCCTGCGGTGCGATGGGAACACCGTGTGCGCAACCCCATCGATCGCTTCGTATTCGAACGTCTCGAGCAAGAGGGGATGCCGCCTGCGAAAGAGGCGGATCGAAGGACGCTGATTCGCAGGTTGAGCCTGGATTTGACGGGTTTGCCGCCTGAAGTAGCGGAAGTGCGCTCGTTTGTCGACGACCCGTCCCCGAACGCCTACGAACGAGTGGTCGACCGGCTCCTCGAATCTCAGCGTTATGGAGAACGGATGGCGGGCCGCTGGCTGGATGCGGCGCGTTACGCAGACACACAGGGCTATCAAAACGACGCTCCTGTCGAGATGTGGCGTTGGCGAGATTGGGTGATCGAAGCGTTCAACTCGAACAAACCTTTCGACGAGTTTACGGTGGAGCAGATCGCCGGTGACATGCTTCCCAATCCCACTCTTGAGCAGTTGATCGCCACGGGCTTCAACCGCAACCATCGCACGAACAGCGAGTTGGGAATCGTGGATGAGGAGTATCGCGTCGAGTATGTGGTGGATCGCGTGGAGACCATGTCGACGGTTTTTCTGGGTCTGACGGTTGGTTGTGCGCGCTGCCACGATCATAAGTACGACCCCATTTCGCAGAAGGAGTTTTATCAGCTTTACGCGTACTTCAATAACGTTCCCGAGCGAGGCAGGGTGGTGAGACCCTTCAACTCTCCCCCGATGATTCCAGCACCGACGAGGGAGGAAGCTCGACGGCTGAAGGATCTCGCGAATGAAATCGCTCTCGCCGAGAAGCAATTCCGTGAGACGCGCGAGTCCGCCTCCGATGCCTTCGAGAGGTGGGAGAGCAAGATTGCCCGCTCGAAGAAGCCGTTGCAATGGCTCCCTCACGATGGTCTGGTGGCGAGCTTCGATTTTGAAAGCAGTCTGAGAGGCGCTTCGGTTTCCGGCCAAGTCGAACAGGCTGACGGCCAGGTCGGCCAGGCGATTTCCCTGAAGGGCCACGGCCATATCGAAGAGCCGGAGCTGCTGAATTACGACTACGACGACGCGTTCAGTGTCGCCGCATGGGTCAAGCCGGAGTCAGCCGACGGCGTGATTCTGAGTCGCTCGGAGATGTTCGACACGGATGACGAGAACGCCGGCAGGGGCATCACGCTAGCCCTCGAGAAAGGGAAGCTGAAGCTCAAGCTGATCAGCCGGATGGACGACTGGATCATCGTCAGTTCACGCGTTCCCGTACCGCTGCATCGCTGGACGCATGTGACAGCGACGTACGACGGCTCGCTGATCGCTGCGGGGGCCACGCTCTACATTGACGGCCGAGAGGTCGATACGGTCTACGAGTTGGACTATTCCAACACTGATATCGAGACGAAAGAGCCGTTTCGAATCGGCGCGGGCGCAGGCGCAGACAGTGGGTTCGTCGGGAGTGTAGATGAAGTTGTTGTCTACGACCGGGAGGTGAAGAGCGAAGAGGCTCTTACCTTGGCTGTCGCCGAGAACCTCAGCGAGATCGCACGGACCCGGAATGGCGACCGGACTGAGGATCAAAAACGCAAGATCGAGTGGGCTTTTGCCGATAAATACGGACCTCGGGAAGTGCGGGCTTCGTGGGCGGCCCTGAGCCGGTTGAAGCGGGTCAGAGATGATCTGGAGAGCCGGGTTTCCAGCGTAATGATCATGGCCGAGATGGGCCCGCCCCGAGACACCTTCGTGTTCGAGCGCGGCGCGTACGATAAACCAGGCGAGAAAGTTCTTCCCGGCGTTCTGAGCGTCCTGCCGTCCCTGCCGGAGTCGGCGGCCAACGATCGCCTCGCCCTGGCGCGCTGGCTGGTCGATCCCGCCAATCCTTTAACGGCGCGGGTCACGGTGAACCGATTCTGGCAGATGTTGTTCGGCACGGGTCTCGTCCGGACGCCGGAGAATCTGGGGACACAGGGCGAACGGCCGACGCACCCAGAGCTCTTGGATTGGTTGGCTGTCGAGTTTGTTGATAGCGGCTGGGACGTCAAATCGCTTCTGAAGACGATCGGGATGAGCGCAACATACCGGCAAGACTCGAAGGGGATCGGTGACGCCGTGAGCAGGGACCCTGAAAACAAGCTGTTTGCTCGGGGACCGCGGTTCCGACTACCGGCGGAAGCTGTGAGGGATCAGGCGTTGCTGCTGGCAGGGTTGCTGCACGAACAATCGGGTGGGCCGTCCGTGAAGCCCTATCAGCCGGAGGGGCTATGGATCGACATCGCCGCCGGTGGAGGCTACACCTCTGACGACGGCGATGATCTTTATCGCAGGAGCCTCTATACCTACTGGCGTCGAACGATTGGCCCCCCTTCGATGCTCAATTTCGATTCGTCCACGCGAGAGACGTGCACGGTGCGGACGGAGCGAACCAACACACCTTTGCAGGCGCTGAATCTGATGAACGATGTGACGTTTGTGGAGGCGTCGCGAAAGTTCGCGGAGCGAATGTACTTGGAAGGTGGAGAGACCCCCGAGGACCGACTGGCTTACGGGTTCGAGATGGCGACATCGCGGCCTCCCAGCGGTCAGGAGTCCGCGATCCTCGAGAGGGCATTCACCAAGCAACTGGAGAGCTTCCGGGAAGATCCGAAAGCGGCGGCGCGATTACTGGCCCAAGGAGAAAGTCCGGTCCAGGTTCGCGCGAAACGAATCGAACTCGCGGCATATGCGATGACCGCGGGTTTGATCCTGAATCTGGATGAGACGGTGACGAAGCAATGAAACAGACTGACTGGGCAACCCTTCTGACCAGACGCCACTTCTTCGGGCGCAGCGCAAGCGGCCTGGGCATCGCCGCGTTGGCTCATTTGATGGGAAAAGACGCTGCAGGGAAGGGCGGTTTACCGGGTTTGCCCCACATAGCGCCCAAGGCCAAGCATGTGATCTATCTGTTCCAGAGCGGTGGGCCTTCGCAGCTCGACCTGTTCGATTACAAGCCCAAGCTTGAGCAGCTTCACGGCGCGGAGTTGCCCGATTCGGTCCGCCGGGGTCAACGACTGACCGGCATGACGGCATCCCAAAAGACGTTCCCGCTCCAGAAGAGTCAGTTCGAGTTCAAGCGGCACGGCGAATCCGGCGCTTGGATCAGTGAATTGCTGCCGCATACGGCGAAGACTGCCGACAAGCTCTCGTTCATCCGAACGATGCACACCGAAGCGATCAATCACGATCCGGCCGTGACGTTCCTCCAGACGGGGTCCCAGCTAGCCGGACGTCCCAGCATTGGCGCGTGGCTCTCCTATGGCCTCGGCACGGAGAACGAAGACCTGCCGGCGTTCATCGTCATGATCTCGCGCGGCAAGGCCCGCGTTGGCCAGGCGCTCTACACGCGGCTGTGGGGCAGTGGCTTCTTGCCGAGCCGCTATCAGGGTGTCAAGTTCCGTTCACAGGGCGACCCCGTCCTTTATCTGTCGGACCCGGAGGGAGTGAGTCGGAATCGTCGTCGGATGTTTCTCGACGACCTGGCGGCGTTGAATCAGATCCAACGCGAAGAGTTCGCGGACCCGGAGATCGAGACACGCATCGCCCAATACGAGATGGCGTACCGCATGCAGGCGTCGGTGCCGGAACTGATGGATCTGTCGAGCGAGCCAGAATCCACATTCACCCAGTACGGTGAGTCCGCACGAGTCCCGGGAACATTCGCTCGCCACTGTCTGGTCGCAAGGCGTTTGGTGGAGCGAGGGGTGAGGTACATCCAGCTCTTTCATCGCGGATGGGATCAGCACCGGTCGTTGCCGGATCAAATTGCCCAACAGTGCGCCGATACCGATCAGGCTTCGGCGGCGCTGGTTGAGGATCTCGACCGGCGCGGTCTGCTCGATGAAACCCTGGTGGTCTGGGGCGGAGAATTCGGGCGCACGGTCTACTGTCAGGGCAAGATGACCAACGAAAGCTACGGCCGAGACCACCACCCGAGCTGTTTCACGATTTGGCTTGCCGGCGGGGGCCTCAAACCCGGAGTGATCTACGGCGAGACCGACGAATTCTCCTACAACCCTGTCGACAAACCAGTCCACGTTAACGATCTGCATGCCACACTGTTGCACCAGCTTGGCATCGATCACAGCAAGCTGACGTATCCGTATCAAGGGCGGCAGTTTCGTCTTACTGATGTCGGCGGCAAGGTCATTCGCAAGTTGGTTGCTTAGCGCGGCGAGTCGGCTTTCGTCAGGAGCGTTTCAGAAGGGGGGGGATTTGGCGGTCGTGGATTTCTTCTTCTCAGAACCTTTCTGTAACGCGAGGGGCATTCAGCTCTGTCACCGGTCCAGCACCTTACCGGGCAAGACGGGGCGCAGACGGGCAGGCCGAGTCGCTGTGGGCGAAGGCCAAGGCGGCTCGTGGGCACTCCCGGACAGACTGGTTGTGCATGATTTTCCAGGACCGCTGGAGAACCTGGATTTGCTGACCCGGAACACTGTCCGGATCGTCGTCGAGTCCGGCGCGTTCGAGCAGCTCAGTGTGCCGTAACCGGCGTTGTTGATCTTTCAAGCTGCTTTCCGTGGCCGCTTGAACAGCACAGCCCAACCCCCGGAACGCACGAAACGCAAAGCCCTTCTTACACGACTCGCCGGGACACGATCCGCCCCTGAGGCCTATCGAACATGAAAGCGCCTCCCGGCCTGCACCAAGACTGCTTGCGGTCCACTCGGTCCGGTCTCCCCCGAAGACTGTTCCCCCTCCAGCTTGGGTTTTCGAATCATGGCGATCCTGGGTTCATTGAATCCGGTGATGGAGCCGTCCAGCCGCTTCAGGTCTCGCGGATGAATGCGAGCGCCTTCCCCGGGAAGATCGCGCGATCACGGTCGAAGCCTTCGCGGACATCCGGCACATAGCCGTTTTCGAGGAGGTGGGCTTCGATGACCGTCTCGAAGACGGTTTCGCTGGCCCGTTTCACGATTTTAGTTCGAATTCGAAACGAGGAGGCCGGACTGTCAGAAAATCGACCTCAGCGTGCCCGAGCGCAACGCCCCATGATCCGGCACCGGAACGGTTACAGTTCCGCTCGCTTCTGCATCACTATATGGCTGCCGCGCCTTCTCACCTCAGAGAAGCCGTGAGATGCGAGAATCCGGCAGACCTCACGGCCGGAAAGAACGCGCAGCCTAGCCAACCGAGACCTCGACGCGGGTCACGTAGACTTCGCTGCGAAGGCGCCTGTCAACTTCCTCTGCGGAGGTGGTTTCGAAGAACAGACTCAGCGCTTCGGCGAGATTGTCGCGCGCTTCGGCCACGGTGTCTCCCTGGCTGGCGACGTCCACCTCCGGGCACAAAGCGACATATCCATCGCCCTCGCGTTCGACGATCGCGGGCAACTGCCTGTTCATGACGCACCTCCCTTTCCGAAAATAGCTTGTTTTCCACTTGTTGAGACGATGGCGGGCATGTTTCGAGGAAAGTCCCGAAAGCCGCTTCTGCGTCGTGCGCGCAGCCCCTCACGGCATCCGCGCGAGTTTTCGTTGCAGCCACAAAACAGCGATCTGACAATACCGCCCGCCTTCGACGGATCTCAGGGGTGGGTGCGTCTACCGGGACCTGTTGCCTGCGATCAGAATTCCTCGCCCGTGTACATTTCAGCTACGTACTCTTCGTAGCCGTTGTAGGGCAGCGTCGGCACGAGCCTCATGTCGGGAATAAGCTTTTCCTGAGCCTGTGACCAGCGCGGATGGGGCCTTGCAGGATTCACATTGGAGTACCAGCCGTACTCCATTCGGGCGACTTCGTTCCACAGCGTAGGCGGGCGTTTGGCGGTGAACTCGATCTTGACGATCGACTTGATCGACTTCAAACCGTACTTCCACGGAGTGATCAAGCGGATTGGCGCGCCGTTCTGCTTCGGCAGCGGCTTACCGTAAATGCCTGTTACGAACAAGGCCAGCTCGTTCATCGCTTCATCCAGGCGCAAGGCCTCGAAGTAGGGCCAAGGATAGTGCGGCTGGCTACGGATCCCCGGCATCTGCCGAGGTCGGTAGGCCGTCACCATCCGAATGAACTTGGCCTTCGGCTTGGGGTCGACCTCTTTGATCAACGCTGAGATCGGGAAACCCGTCCACGGCACCGCCATCGCCCAGGCCTCGACACAACGGAATCGATAGAGTCTCTCCTCGAGGGGAAACCGCCGGACAAGGTCATCGAAATCGTATTTCTTCGGGTTGTTGACCAAGCCTTTGACCTCGACGGTCCAGGGATCGATCTTGAAGCTGCCGACCTTGTCCTTGACCCGTTGTTTGTCAAGAGTGAACTCGTAGAAGTTGTTGATGCCGATGGCTGCGGCTTCCGGAGTCAGCTCGCGGTCGAGTATGTACTTCGTGTTCCGCTTCGCGGGATACAGCCCCGCATTCGCGGTTAACGGCTCACGGGCAAGCAGTCCTGTCAGACCAGCAAAGCCAAGCCCTTGCAGCACTTCCCGGCGACGCAAGTAGACCGATTCCGGTGTCGCTTCCCGCTCCGGAATCTCCCATCCACGCGGAACCTTGATCAACATGATCCGGACCTCCGACCCTGCCGTTTTCACAGCCAGCATATCATAGGCGTGCAGCTCCCTCTGGCCGTTGTCGGATCGCTCAGTCAATGATGTTCGCGCCCGGCTTCGAGCTGCGTTGGAAGGCAAGAAACGGCCTCTCGACCGTGCTGAGTGTTCAGAGCGCCCCGCCCGAAACAGCACAATGCCTGCTTTTCCCACCACTTGGCGAGACACAGCGCATGAGAGGTCCGTCATGACGAGGAGCGCGCCGCTTGGCCTGCGGAGGTGCGCCTGACCCTACATTGAGCACGGCAAGCAAGCGCAACGAAGTCATGCCGGACTGGCCTCTGGTTCGTGGCCGGTCTTCCCTTCCCTTCCTGACCACTAGCCACTGATATCGGGCTGGCTTCGCCGTTGTGGATCGCCGCGAGAACTACCGAAATCCTGCCGGCGATGCTCTTGTCGTGCAGGCTCCGGGATCGTCTGAAGGACAGCCGGTATCCGCCGATCAGTAAATTGAATCCTTGGGGAACATCTGATAAGGTTTGTTGGCGGGTATGAAGAACCACCCGGACGGCTTGAGCCGCGTTGCAGATGCCGGCCGCTGCTGTCTGGTTCAACCGCTGCGAAATGCGGTCCCGCGACATCGGAGCCATGCCATGGAAACAGTTACGCCAGAGGATATATCTGCTCGTCTGATGGAGAGCAACGAGGAGTTTCGGACACTCGCGCGGCAGCACTCGAACTACGAGCGCCGGCTTGAGGAGCTGCGTGCCCGACGGTTCCCCTCCACGGACGAGCAGGTTGAGGAACAGCGTTTGAAGAAGCTTAAGCTACAACTCAAAGACCGCATGCACGCCATCTTGAGGGAGCATCAGGCCCGGGCGAGCTAGTGGACTCCGTGCCCCTGCTGCGAGCCAAACGACTGATACAATAGGGTTTCGGCTATGAGTTCTCTCGTAGTAAAGGACGGTCTTTGCTACGCACTTGCCTTTACCGCGGCCGGCGCGCTGATCGGGTTACTTTTCTCCCTCGTTTGGTCCCTTCCATTCTTCCTGGCCACAGCGTTCTGCCTGTACTTCTTTCGGGACCCCGAGCGGTCTATTCCCGACGGACCCGTTGCCGTATCGCCCGCCGACGGCCGGGTGGTGCAAGTTCGAACCTATGACGACGAGAGCCGACGGGTGAGCATCTTCCTCAATATTTTCGATGTCCATGTGAACCGTACTCCCATCGGGGGCACAGTCACGGAGAGAGAATACAGGGCCGGACGCTTCATGATGGCCCATCGAGACGAAGCTTCGTTGGAAAACGAGCAGAACACGTTAGCGATCGAGGGACAGGGCAGCCGAGTGATTGTGAGACAGATCGCGGGTCTCGTCGCGCGCCGCATCGTGTGCAACAAGCAAATCGGCGATCCCGTCGAGAAAGGCGAGCGCTTCGGCCTGATCAAGTTTGGTTCTCGCACAGATGTCTTTTTGGGACCGGAGTGGGAACTTGCCGTGCGGGAAGGCGATCGTGTGCGTGGCGGGAGCTCGGTCCTTGCGCGGCGACGGTCGGAGCAAGCTGCATGAAGGCGAAAACGAGGCTACAGGGGCGGCGCACCTATGCCCTCCCCACGATCTTCACCGTTGGCACCCTGTTCTGCGGCTACTACTGCCTCATGAAGACCGTGCAGGCCCTGTCATTGCCGGCGGACCGCTTGGATGAAGCCGCGCGTCTCTACAACTACGCAGCTATTGCGATCGGCGTGGGCGTTTTCACGGACGGCATGGACGGCCGCATCGCGCGCCTGACAAACGCCGTCAGCGACTTCGGCCGCGAGATCGACTCACTCGCCGACGTAATCACCTTCGGAGTGGCCCCCGCCATGTTGGCCGTGGCCTGGGGCATCCGTCCGCCGGAGTTGGCCGGCCATCCGTTTTTGGCCAACGTCCTGCCGGCGGTGGGCTATCTCGTCACGTTCCTTTATGTGACCGGCGGAGCGGCCCGTCTGGCGCGTTTCAACGTCCAGAAGAATCCCCGCCCGAAGAATCCCGGGCGTCCCGGACGCAAGTATTTCGTCGGCCTGCCGATCCCTCCCGCGGCGGGACTGCTCGCGGCCGTTGTGCATTTCAATGGCGGCTACCCGATCCAGAGTTGGTGGCCGGGGAGCGTTCTTTGGCTCCTGCTCATCGGCTTCCTGGCGCTTCTGATGGTGTCGAGCTGGCGCTATTCGAGTCTGAAGGACGTGAGCGTCTTTCGGCTCCCCTCGCTGGTGATGGTGATCTTCTTCGCGACCTTGATCTTCCTGATCTGGAACTTCTCCGAGCCGGTTCTCCTGGCCATGGCGACCACGTTCGTCGCGAGCGGCGTTGTCACGCGCATTGCAGATCTATTGCGCCGCCGTCCTTTATTGCCGAAAGATAAGACGCCTCAGCCGGAAGAGTCACCGTCGAGCGGGCGCTAACCGAACCTCGCCATGGGCCTTTGCCGTCGCAGCCGCGCTTCGGCTGTTGTCATTCTGCTCGTCTTTCTGTCGACGTGCGCCTCATGCGGCTACCGGCTTGCGGGCAAGGCTGACACCTTGCCGGACACCATCGGGGTCATCGCGATCCCTCCGTTTCAAAACCAGACCGTCGAGTTCAAGATCGAGCAACATCTCACCCGAGCGGTCCACCGTGAGTTCATCAGCCGTACACGCTATGACGTTGTGACCAACGAAGGCCTCGCCGATGCGGTCCTCACAGGGACGGTGGTGAACGTGTTGGTATTCCCGCTTGTCATCGATCCCGGGGTGGGGCGCGCCACGAGCGTCGGGACCATCACGCAGATCCGTATCTCCCTGCGAGATCGAAGGACAGGCAAAGTGCTCTATGACAACCCGAATCTCGAACATCGTGAGCGCTACGAGGTCAGCACTGATCCGGACGCGTATTTGGAAGAGCGGGAACTTGCCTTGATGCGAACCAGTGAGGCCACTGCCCGCAGCATCGTGTCGGCAGTGCTAGAAAGGTTCTAGTGAAGCCGCGGCAAGCACTACAGGCCTTAAGGAAGTCATCGCCGGCCGCGGGTTACCTGTTCCTGGGCAACGAACAGTACTACCGCGACCGTTGCCGCAAGGCGCTTCATCAAGCGGTTCTCGATAATGCGGGCGGCGTTGGCGCAGAGAGTGACGGTGCGACGGAGTTCGATCTGAATGAGCGAACCATCGAGGAGTTGATCGACGATGCCCGCACTCTGACTCTGTTCGGCGGCAATCGCTTGATCATCGGCTGGAACGCCGAGGAGGCCCTGCCTCGCCGCGCGGGTGCGTCGGCAGTGGCGCCGACGGCACTGGAGAGCTACTTCGCGGATCCGACCCACGGCGTGACGATACTATTCGAAGCGGGGCGCTACGACTGCTCAAGCCGTGATGACAAACCGAAGATCGATCGCGTGGCCAAGTTCTTTGCAGCAGTGCCCGTTCGAATCGATTTCGAGCAGCCGTCGGTGGGCGAAGCGCTGTCGGAGGCGCAAAGCATCGCCAGGAGCCTCGGGCTTGCGATGGCGCCAGACACCCTGGCGGAACTCGTCGAGATATTGGGAAGCGATCTTGCCCGCATCGCAAACGACCTAGAGAAGCTTTCGCTGTATGCCGGTCAGGAAAAGCAAGTCGGTCACGAGGATATCGAGTTGCTCGTTCCCGAAGCGCGCCGCCGCGGGATGTTCGAGTTCTCCGACGCGCTGGCCCGCAGGGATCGTGGCCGGGCGCTCGAAGTGCTCGACACGCTTGCCCAGAGCGGCGAGTACTGGCCGATGCAGATCAACCTGCTCGCCGGATTGTTCCGGCAAGCTCTGGTCGTGAAAGAGGGCGGACTCAGGAATCCGCATCAGATCAGCGGCTTTTTTCAACAGCGGGGCCTACGCATCTGGCCTGCACGCGCCCGCCAGATCCTCGGAATGGCCGGCCAGTTCAGCCTCGCCGAGTTGGAGAGGGCTCTCGTTGCGCTTTTTCAGGCAGACTGTGACCTGCGACGTGAGCGGCCGGACGATCGTGTCATCGTCGAACAACTCGTCCTCCGGCTCACGAGCTGAAACTGGGGTGCAGCGCCGCGGGAGGGCGATGCGAATTACTCGGAGGCGCCCTTCGAGAGAGCGTTGACCTTGCGCGTCATCCGAGACTTCATCCGGGATGCTTTGTTCTTCTTGATGACGCCCTTCTGCACAGCGCGGTCGATGCTGCTGACCGTCGCAGGCAGTTCTTTCTGAGCGTTCTCGCCGTTGCTGACGGCGATGGCGCCAGCGAGTTTCTTGACTTGCGTACGCAGGCGTGCCCGGTTGCGGCGGTTGACGTTGCCCTGCCGCTTGGTCTGACGAATACGCTTGATCGCGGATTTGGTGTTGGCCATGGGTAGAAAGACAAAAGAGTACACGCTCCCTGGGGCGCGTACTCTCTATCCAGCATAGTGGCCGAACCAGTGGCTGTCAACGAACTCAGCCGGCAGCGGGCGCGTCCGGCTAGCGGAGACTCGTTGCGGCCGCGCCGGGGAAGTCTTTTGGGACGGCTTGCGTGACCTTTCCGGTGGCCGCCCATTCGGCGCCGCGCTGCAGCGTCGTGATGAAACCGACACACTGCATGGCAAGAGTATGATGGCCCAGCGTGGTATGGAAGACACGTCCCTTCCCGTAGTTGACCGTCATGAGAATCGGCTCGTGTTCTCCCGTGCCGCGAGTCGATGGAGCCGAATACGCCGTTGCAAGAACCGTCAAGTTCTCGGCCGGCCCCCGGAGGCGGTCGTAGAGTTCATCCTCCGCGTGCATCCATTTCGTGGGCAGCCCCCGCGTGATGGGATGCGCGCTGTCTCGGACGATGATCTGGAACGCGTGCCTCGTTCCGTGGCTGCCGCCGCGTCCCGGAGTGGCGTCCTGCATGATCTCCCCGTCGCGATAGCGCACATAGGGTCCCCAGGCTTCGTTGCGTCCGCCCCAGCCGCCTAGACCGATCATGCGGTTGTATTCCTTCCATTCGGGAAATGCGTTGTTGGCGGCATGGACGGAAACGAATCCGCCTCCACCGCGGACGTAGGCCTCCAAGGCGGCCTTGGTCTCGCGCGGCCAGGCTTCGCCGTTGTAATTCGAGACAACCACCTTGTAGGCGTCGAAGTCGGGCTCGAAGGCGCTCAGGTCTTGGCCCTGCGGGGGTGAAGTGACGATATCACCGGTGAAGAGTCCGCTGCTTTCCAGGGCCTGCTTGATGCGAGGCGAGGTTTCCCGCCATTGGTGATTGTTCTGGCCGTCGATCAGCAGGGCTTTGTGCTGGGCGAGGACGTCCGGCGAGGCAAAGAGCAAAGCGAGCGCGATCCATAAGCCTGATGAAACGTTGCGCACGGCCGTATTCTATCGCGACGCCCCCCTGGTTTGGGAACAATGGCTTCCTTCCAACGCTTCCAGACCGGTCAATAGCTGCCGTGACTCCTCACCGGCGGCCGGCATGTTAGCATTGCGGGGCGTGTTGCAGCCATGAAGATCGAGACCTTCAGCAGCCAGGTTGTGAGCCTTCCTCGCGAAGTCGGCGCGCTGGACGAAGCGCCCGTGCAGGTCTCCGTCGATTTCGTCACGCTGCGGCTCAAGACGGATGAGGGAGCCGAGGGCATCGGTTACGCAGGCTTTGCGGCACCTGTGATGACGAAGGCGCTCAAGGAAGCCGTGGACGCGCTGGCGGCGCAAGTCATCGGCGATGACCCGATGCGCACGGAGGCAATCGGCGAGAAGCTGCTCGAGATCGGCGGACACGGGGCCGCTGCTGGCTTGGTGACACGAACCGTTTCGGCCATCGACGTCGCTCTGTGGGACCTCAAAGGCAAGATTCTGGGGCAGCCGGTCTGGAAGCTGCTCGGCGGCTTCCGTAACCGTGTTCCCGCTTATGCCAGCGGCCACCTTTGGCGGACCTACGATGCCGATGCACTGGCCCGCAAAGGAGCGGAACTCGTCGAGCAGGGCTTCCGTGCGATGAAGTTTCGCATGGGCGCCGAGCCTTCGAACAGCGCCGAGATGGACCGCATGCATGCTCTGTGCGACGCCGTCGGAGACGAGATCGACATCATGGTCGACATCAACCAGGGCTGGGATGTCAACCGCTCGATCGCCATGGGGCGCGAGATGGAGCTCTGCGGACTATATTGGTTGGAGGATCCGGTCAACTACCAGGATTTCGACGGCTTGGCCCGCATCGCCGATGCTCTCGATACGCCGATCGCTGCGGGCGAGTATTTGTGGGGCGTCGAACCGTTCCGGTCGTTCCTCGAGCGGCGCTCGGTCGACATTGTGATGGTCGACATCATGCGCGTCGGAGGGCTGACGCAATGGATGAAGGTGGCCCACATGGCGCAGGCTTGGAATCTGCCGGTAGTGAGCCACCTGGCTCCGGACATTCTCGCGCCGGCGGTCGCCGCCGTCCCCAATGGCCTGATCGTCGAGCATATGCCCTGGTCGCTGCCCCTGTTCCGCGAAGAGTTGCGGCTGGAAAACGGCGAGATCGTACTCGACGACGCGCCGGGGTTGGGACTGGAGTTCGATGAGCGTTGGCTGACTTCTTGACCTGATCCCCTCTGCTGCGTTACAAAGCTCGCCATGGAACGCAGACAGCTTTTCAAGACGCTTGGTTTGGGCGCCGCGGCAGCGCTGTTGCCGCCGGAGCTCAGGTCTTCCCCGCCGGAGACCGATCTCAAAATTACCTCGGTTCGCATCGTGAAGGTGCGGCCGAAGCGGCCAGTTCCGCGATATGAGCCCGCACCGGGTTCGTGGTCGACGGGCCGGGTGGAGGTGGCGAACCCGGTCTCGATCTATCCCGAGTACAAGCCGATGCGTAGCCTGTTTATGCCTGACCCGGGCGGTGTGTCGAGCTTCTGGGTCGAGATCGGAACGAACAAAGGCCTCACCGGCCTCGGCCGGGGCGGTCCCGGCGGCGGACCGATCATTGAGGGCCACCTGACCAAACTTCTGCTCGGCGAGAACGCACTCGATATCGAACGTATCTGGGACCTGCTCTGGCGGGCCACAATGTACTACGGCCGCAAGGGTGTCGTGCCGAATGCGCTCAGCGGCATTGACCTGGCGCTGTGGGATATCGCCGGCAAGGCCTGGGGGCTTCCCGTCTATCGACTGCTCGGCGGCGAAACGAAGCCGCGTATCCCTTCCTACTGCACCGGCAACGACATCGAGCAGCACGTCGAGTTCGGCTACACGAAACTGAAGCTCGCGCTGCCGCACGGTCCGGCGGACGGACTCGAAGGTATTCGCAAGAACGTGGCGCTCGTCAAACGCGCCCGCGAAGCCGTGGGGAAAGACGGCATCGTGGCCATGGATTGCTGGATGGCCCTGACCGAGCGGTATACGATCGAGCTGTGCGAGGCCTTCGAACCCTACCGCGTCTACTGGATGGAAGAGTGCCTTCCACCCGACGACTATGAGGGCTTCGGGCGGCTGCGGGAACAGATCAAATCAACCCGCATCGTGACCGGCGAACACGTCTACACCCGCTACGGCTTCCGGCAGTTGCTTCGAACGAACGGCGCGGAGATCTGGCAGCCGGACATCCACTGGTGTGGAGGCTTGACGGAGATTCGGCGCATCGGCGCGTTGGCGGCGGCCTATGATATTCCGGTGATTCCGCACGGAGGCGGTCAGCGCGACGCGATCCACTATGTGATGGCGACGCCGAACAGCCCCTGGGCGGAAATGTTCATGCCGGCGCCCGGCGGCCCCAACGAGGTCTACGAACGCTACGAACAGGACAACAACCTGACCCGCGGACCGGAGGGCATCTACACGCGCCCGTCGGACGAGCCGGGCTTCGGCTGGGATGTCGAAGTGGTTTGACGAAAGATGGCGCGAGACCATCACCGGACTGACTGCGGTCGGCTTATGTCAAACCGGCAGGCCTGACCGGCGCCAGACCCGTATGCGAGATTTCTCCCTTCGCGCGGATACACAGATCGCTTGCGAGAAAACCCTCGGCCGGGAGAATTAATCCCGCAATTCGGCGAAGACGCTTAACTGAACGGCCGCGTTCAGCGGCATGTCGCGGATGCCCAGCGCGGTGCGCGTATGTTTGCCGCGTTCCTCGAAGATCTCGACGAACAAATCGGATGCGCCGTTGAGAACCTGGGGATGCTCGGAGAAACCCTCGTCGCAGAACACGTTGCCCTCGAGCCGAACCAGGTTTGCGATCTTCTCGAGGTCTCCCGCGGCGTCTTTGAGTTGGGCGATGGCGTTGATGGCGGCGAGCCGCGCGGCCGCATAGCCCTCTTCCGTCGAGAGATCGCGGCCCAATCGGCCCGCGTACTTCATCACCGAACCTTCCCAAGGCAACTGGCCGGATGTCATCACGAGCGAGCCGGTGCGAATCCACGGCACGTACTTGCCGACCGCCGGCGGCGGTGAAGGCAAGACGATGCCAAGTCGTTTCAAGTTCTCTTCAGCAGTCATTGTATGGTCGCTCCAAGGGATTTTATCACTGAGATCGTACCTTAGTTCTACCGGGAACGCACCTGCATCGGAGAGCGCCGTACCTGGTTCCGATATCGTTGTTGTACCGGCGGACTCACGTCGGTGGGCTGATCGGAGGCGTGTTGAGGCCGCGGGTCTTCTTGGCGAGCAAGGCAGATTTCCGCCTTTGCGAGAGACGGATTTACATTTCCCAGGCCCGCCGATCGCTTCTTGGGCTTCCCATGAGTTTCACCTTGCGGAGAGCGCAAACAAGGCGGGAACGGCGGAGGACATGACAACCGCATTCGCAACTGCCATGCCCTTCGAGCGAGCCGCGGCTACTGGCAATCGTTCCGTCAGGCGGAGTACGCGGGGTGAAGGTGCTTCATTTTTTCCGACAGGGCAGTTGCCAGAAAAGTCTCGGCTCCTGACCGCCGGTTTCTCACGCCCGCTGTTGATCGCTCCTCAGAACGACACGTCCCACTGGAGCCGCACCTGGGTGTCTTTCAGCTCCTCCGCTCCGTTCCGGGCGAGCGAATAGCGCGACGTGTCAAACGTCAGCTTGTTCGCGTGGCCGTAGAAGAACCAGTTGACGACGAACGCCAACTCCTTCTGCAGGTCGTTCCCTCTCACACTGTTCGGGTCCACCAGAGCGTAACGGGCGCCAAGCTCGAGCTGCCTGGGGATGCGCGGGAACAAATAGTGAAAAAAGTATCCCGCTTGGACATAGCTGCCCCGCATAAAGGTCGTTTGGACATTCACGTTGTCTTCGATGCGTTTCCAGTGCAGCTCGTGTTGCAGAGAGAAGCCGCGGTATTTCATCGCCGCCTCCTCCATGAACTGGCTAAGCGAATACTGCCCCAGCAGGCCGGGTTCAAAACCGTCAAGCCTGCCGCCGCCAGAGGACGAAAAACGTGTGAAGCGGCTTCGATTGCGAGCCGCCCCGAACGCCAGGGCGGCCGCCGGTTTCTCATGGTAATTCAGGTCGCTTTGGGAATAACCGACGTCGCGCCCCAGAAAGTTCCACTGGTACCGCGCCGCCACCATCGGCGAGCCGTCGCCGTGATCGAGTTCGGACTTGCCCGGCGCCGTGCGGAACCCTCGTCCATTGCCGGTGAATACGCCGACATAATAGCGCGAATCTCCCAGCGTCCCCTTCATGACGCGTCCCAAAATCGCCGCCCCCTTCTGCCGATCCAGTGTGAAAGCCCTATTCACGATCGACCGGTCGGCGAACTGCTGCTCGCCCGACGAGTCCGATCGCTCGCGGCTGTAATCGACCTTCCACTGTCCGAAGCGCAACTGCAGCCACTCCCATTTCGAGACGGTCACAAACGCGTTCAGATTGCGCGTGTCGACCAAGTCGTACTCGTAGTTGTACTTGATCCACGGAGTGAAGGCGTGACCATCGACCTTGAAGCGCGCCCGTCGGAAACGGAAGTCGTTCTCATCTGGGCGCGAGAATTGGCTCTCCTTCCGCGGTGCGCTCTGAAACGGCGAAGAGAAGCGCTTCTGCGAACGGAAGTTGACCTTCGCGCCAAACCACCCCTTGCCTTTCTCGCCGACCTGCAGTCCCTTCCGGCCGTACCGGAAGAAGCTCCTCTTCTTCCGTGGTTCATTAAACTCCCGTTCCTGCAAGCTCCCGCCGGTGGGTTTCACCGCTGCCGGCGGAGGCGCCGACGCCGCGGCGGCGGAGGCGAGGACCTCGCCGCTCTCCTCCGCCGCGATCACTGTACCTAGGGCAATCCACACGACTGAGACTGCCAGAAATCTCCGAAACATGAATGCCCTCATATGGTTCAGGGAACCGATGTAGAAGATCAATCATAGCGGCCCGGTGGCAGTAACAATTCATATACTCGTTACGCTTCAGTGAATGTCTAGTTAATATATTGTTAATATTATGGCTCGGTTAATATCTGGTTAATATCTGGTAAATATTGTCGAGGGCTGCCCCACGACCGTCCCGGGAGGTTCGCACGATACGCAACGAATGGATCGCAATCCTCAGATCAGAGGCTCTAATGCCGTCAAGATCAACAAGTTGCCACGCAAGATCCGCAAGAGCGGGCTGATCGAACCTCGCTACTCGCCGCAGATCCCTCTCCGGCGCCCCCATCAGGCAGCCGGCCTTCTTACCGACGTGAAAGACGCACCTGACCGCTGCGGAGGACCACGCAACCCGCTGACGACTGTCAGGGAGCGAGTCCCGGACAAATACCCGCGGGCCTCAAAGAACGATCCGCCGCTCCGGGGTTGACGGCCAAAGACCGGAATCGGAGTTTACATTGAGTCGAGCAGCATCCCGACTCGGCAAACAGCGAACTCTGAACCGTGAACCCGGTGTATCGAGCTGGTTCGCTGTGCCTTTCACGGGTAGACTATGCTGTTGCGAATGCCTTTGATCTTATAGTTCCACCGGGAGGAGCTTCATGAAACTTGCTTTGGTCCAGATGGAAAGCCGCATGGGTGAGATCGAGTCCAACGTGTCCACTGCATGTGCCCACATCGAGCAGGCGGCCGAGGGCGGCGCGGACTGCATCGTCCTGCCGGAGTTTTTCAGCACCGGCTACTTTCCCGTTTATCGCGATTACGACTACTACGACCTCGCATCGAACGAGTCCGGCCACGCGATCAGCTCCGTCAAGGCCAAAGCACGCGAGCACCACGTTCACATCATCGCCACGTATTTCGAGCAGGACGGCAGCGATCTCTACTACAACACCAGCATGCTCATCGGCCCCGACGGAGAGATTGTCGGCAAATACCGTAAAGTGCAGATTCCCGCCTTTCGTGGGATCGAGAAACTGTTCTTCCGTCCCGGATCGAAATTTCCCGTCTTCCCGATGAACGGTTGGCGGGCCGGCATCATGCTCTGCTACGACACATTCTTCCCCGAGTCGGCCCGCTGTCTGGCGCTGGGCGGCGCCGAACTGATTCTGATTCCGTTTGGAGCTTCCGACACCGAGAAGTCCGTCTGGCGCGAGATGATGATCACCCGAGCCTTCGAGAACTGCGCGTACGTGGTGGCGTGCAACAGCGTCGGCGCCGTGCCGATGGCTGACGGCGACACCTTCGTCATGGGCGGCCGGAGCGTGATCGTCGACCCGCTCGGCCAAGTCGTGAGCGAGGCCGGACGCACCGAAAACGAAATCATCTATGGCGAGATCGACCGCCGCCAGGTCGAATCCGCCCGCAAACGCTACTTCATGTTCCGAGACCGGCGCCCCGAAGCGTACGGCATTATCAGCACCCAGACCGAAGACATCACACGCTGAAACGGCTTCGGCTGAGTGCCTGTTCCGTTGGGCCGGCCGTGAATGACCTCGACGACGACCCCGGCCGCACCGGAATAGTGCAGATTTCTTTGGCCACAGGTTGCCTGCCAAGCCGGAGCCGCCCGGCGGACTGCACTAAATGAAAGCGATAGAGCCGTCGGCCCGGTAACCGGTGCCGCGCTTCCAGGGCCGCGGCGGCATGCTGGCGAAGGCTTCTTCGTTCAACTCGACGCCCCAGCCGGGTTTGGTGGGGATGCCTACATAGCCGTCCTTGACCATGATGGGCTCTTTGAGAACGTCTTTCGAGGCTCCGGAAACGGGCGCGCGGTATTCCAGGATCAGGAAGTTCGGCGTGGACGCGGCGAAGTGGACGTTCACGGCGGTGGCGAGCGGACTCATGGGGTTGTGCGGCGCGACCATCATGTATTGTGCCTCTGCCATAGCAGCGATCTTTTTCATCTCCATGATGCCCCCGCAGACGCAGATGTCGGGCTGCACAATGTCGAGCGCCTGGATGTTGATTAAATCGCGGAACTCGTATTTGGTGTAGTTGCACTCGCCGCTTGCCAGCGGGATGTTGACGTGGTCGGCGAGCTTCTTCATCGCGTCGAAGTTCTCGGGGCGGATGGGTTCTTCGAGCCAGAACGGGTAGAAGGGCTCGATTTCCTTCGCGACGCGAATCGCTCTCTGGACCTCGAAATAGCGCGCGTGGATATCGACGCCGATATCCACATCCGGGCCCACGGCCTCACGCACCGCGCCGACCCTTTGACCGGCGATACGCGTGACCATGTTGTAGGGCATCTGGTTGTCGCCGCGATTGTGGGGTGACATCTTCACGGCGGTGTAGCCGTGCTCCTCGATCAAACGCTGGGCGTTTTCGCCGGCCTCCTGCGGACTACTGCCGCCGATGCTCTGATAGACACGGACTTTCTGGCGGACACGCCCGCCAAGCAGCGCCCAGCAGGGTAGCCCCGCCGCCTTGGCCGTGATGTCCCAGAGCGCGTGCTCGATGCCGCTGAGGGCCGCGTTGACGACCGAGCCGCCAGGGAAGCGCGTGGTGTTGTACATCAGGTCCCACAGGTATTGGATGTTCCGAGGGTCCTGGCCGACCAACCAGAGCTTGTAGTCTTCGATGACTTTGACGGTTGCTTCATCAGGCCCGCAGGAATAAGCCTCGCCGATGCCTTCGATGCCCTGGTCGGTGAGCACCTTGACATAGATCCAGTTACGGCCGCCGCTCCAGACCAGGAACGTCTTGATGTCGGTGATCTTGATCGCAGGCTTGTCGCCCATCGGAGCAGGCGCCTGGAATGGCGTCGCCGCCAGCGGAGCCGCCGCGGCGGCATTGCCGAGAAACTGTCTTCGCCTCATGAGTTTTATCTTCCTTCGAGTGGGACGCTGTGGATCTACAGCATGTGCAGCATGTGCTTGCGTTGGACCAGGGGCAAGTCAATCCGAGCAGCGGCCTTTTGTGATGCATAGACGGACGTGATCATCTCGACCGTCCAGCGGCCGTCGTGCTCACTGCAAACGGGCTTGCGGTCTTTTTCGACGGCCTGGAACAGATCGTCAACGAGCAGCGCGTTAGCCATCATGCGCCCCTCGGCAAGAAAGTTGCCGCCGACGGGCCTGGTCAACTCGATTGCCTCCCACTGACTCCCCGTGCCCGGCGCCCAGCCGGGTGAACGCAGAATATACGGCTGACCATTGGGATAAATCTGGTTCGGCAAATAAATCACACCCTTGTTTCCATAGATCGTCGTCCCAAAGCGTCGGGGGTGCGTCTGGTCGCTGGCTTTCGATCCGAAATAGCTATGGACGCCGTTGCCGAACGCGAATATCGCCGCGATTTGATTGCCGGCGATGGGTCCGATGGGCTCACTCGGGGTCCGAACATCAGAAGCTCCGATCTCACGGCCGTCGTGCGTGACATGCGCAAAAACCCACTTGGGATCGCCCAGGTAGTAGCGCATCAAGTCGCAGATGTGCGATCCGAGCACGACAAGGTCCTCGCCTCCGGCGCGGCGGTCTTCCTTGCCGCGGCCGCGGACTTCCTGGATCGTCCCAATCTCGCCCGCCTCAATCATGTCGCGCACCCGCTCGACAAACGGAGACTTGCGCATCTGGTGCGCCATTTGTACTTTGACGCCGTTACGCTCGATCGCCGCGACCATCTTGTCGGCGTCGGCAAGGTCTTGTGCAAAGGGTTTTTCGCAGAAGATATGACACCCGGCATTCGCCGCGGCCGTGACCATCGCGACTCGCTGATCAAGCCAACGCGGTCCAATAGCCACGAAGTCCGGTTTCTCTTTCTCGATCATCTCGTGGTAGTCGGCGTACGCCTTGCGAGCGCCTGTGCGTTCGACGGCCTTGGCCCGGCCAGCGGCATCCGCATCGGCGACCGCCGCGACTTCCACGAAATCAAATGCCTGCCAGACGGTATCGAGCCCGTGTCCGTAGTTGCCATGACCGGTGTGCCCGATGATACCGACGCGATACTTTTTCGGCTTGGCGGCCGCGGTCGCCGCCAATCCCGCGAGACTACCTTGAAGGAAGGATCGTCTGTTCACAGCGCAACTCCTGGAACCGCTCGTCGCCGGGCAGAGTCATGACTCCGACCCGAATCTGCCAGTAGATTCTAGCAGCATGCGGCGCGGGTCAAAATGCGGGCATCGGGGAGGCGCCTGGTCAGCGCCTTCTCACGGCGCGCAATCGATTCTCGAGAATCATTTTCGCATCGAAACATCGAATCAGCAGATCTTTCGAGTCGGCAGGACCGAGAGCCCTTCGGGGCACAAGACCGATAATCTCGCTCTCGACGACGTCTACACCCAGCGACGCCGCTTCCCGCCGCGCGGCTTCGAACGCCGCTCGCGGCGGAGTACGCTCGAAGTCAACAAGGTTCATCGAAACTTGTGTCAATCCTCGCCCCGCGAGCGACAGGCCCAACGCTTTTACCGCCGGCAAACCACCCGACGATTCCCGCACGCGCCGTGCGACTTCCCGGGCGATCGTCCGGTCCGTCGTAGCCAGATTCACGTTGAAAGCGATCAAAAACGGCCGAACACCAACCGCCGTCGCGCCGGCTGTCTCATGCAAGAGTGGTCCGCCTACGTCGGGCCGGCGATTCTCATCGTCGGAAAGCGCAGCGCGTAAACCTTCGAACTGTCCCCGGCGCACTTTTTCGAGGCGCTTTCGATGCTCATGTCGTGCCGCGGCTCCGTAGAAGTAGATCGGGATTCGCAGCTCCGTCCACAGACGCTCGCCCAGGCGGTGCGCTGCCGCGACGCATTCGACCACGCCGACACCTTCAAGTGGGACGAGCGGGACCACGTCCAGGGCGCCCATCCGGGGATGCATACCCTGATGGCGGCGCAGGTCGACAGACTCGACCACAACCGCAGCCAGCCTGAGAACCGCCTCGGTCACGTCCTCCAGACGGCCGGCGAACGTGAAAACGGACCGGTGGTGATCGGCGTCCGCCGAATCGTCGAGGAGATAGACCCCTGGCGTACGCTCGATCGCCGAGCGCATTTGAGCCAGCACGTTCTTATCCCGGCCCTCGGAAACATTAGGAACGCACTCTACCCACATGTTCATGGGAGTTTCTTCGTCCGGCTCCTCCGGTCTGCTTCCTTGCGGGGCGCGGGAACCTAACGCGCTCAAATTCCAGCGAATCGCTCTCGATCAAGGGGCCTGCATGTCCGGCCGCCGGTCTCGTTGCCGCACCGATCCCGAACGCACGTCCGGCTTGGAGGACTCTCCCCTTCTTGATTGTGAGCACGCAAAGGTTAGCCTGCATTTCTCACCGCCTGACGGGGGAAGCACGCGATAAGACCGCCATGACATCGTTGCGCTTGCTTGGCGTGCTCGATGTAGGGTCAAGTACACCTGCGCGCGCCAAGCGGCTCGCGGCTCGTCCTGACGGCCCTCTCATGCACTTCGCCTCGCCACGTGGTGAGCAATGCAGGCTAGGGATTATATACCAAAGGGATCAAATCCCTTGACATCCCTTGGCATTCTCCTCTTTGGTCAAGTCGGCAGCATCGCCCGTAAGCGAGCGTGCTATAATCCCTTGGTTTCAGTCTATCTCTTCCCCATGCGTGTCTCCGCTGCTTGTTGAAGAGCGCGCAAACAGACCATCTTGCAGGAAAGATCCTCAGTAGAATGGCTTATAACATTTACCTCGGTAATCTCCCCGAGTGGGTAACCGCCGCCGACATCAAGTCTTGGCTGGACAGTAGCGATCTGGTGTGCGATTCGGTCCGCGTGATTCGAGATTTCGAAACACAGGAATCGAAGGGCTATGCCTTTGTCGAAGCTCCGAATCAGGAGGAGATGGAGGCCATCATTCAACGCTTCAATCGAGCGCCGATTGACGGCAAGCTGTTGCGAGCGAAGACCGCCCATCCCAAGGGCGACCGCCCGGCCCAGAACCGTGCCCCCCGTAAACGCCGCCGCAGACGGGAAGGCCAAGACGGCCAAGCGGCTCCGAGCGAATCGCAATCGGTGCAAGCCGGTTCCGAAGAGAAGAAAGTCCTCCAGGACGATTCGGTCGGGACGCTCGGCGAAGCCTTGCAGAAAGCTCTTTAAACAGCAAGCGTCCTCTTCAGATCAGCCTTCTCCAGTCAGCGTTGCCGGGGAACGTTCGTGACCCACTCCAGGGCGCGGTCCAGCGGTTGAGTTCCGTCGGCAAGCCCGGTGGCTGTCTTCACCCGTGCGGTCCGGCTGTCGTCGGTTCGGAGTCTGCCTTGGTCGCCGCCGGTCGTCACCACTTGAAGAGAATCCGTTTCAAACCGAAGGCCCTCGGGATACAGCAGGGCTATCACCGCCGCTCCATCCCACAGGTAATAGCGGCCGGCTTCGATTTGCTGCTCGACCGCTCCGAGGATTCCCGCGGCCAACTGGGTTCCGAAAGAACCGGCACGCCTCAAGCTGTCCAGCCACGCCCGGTCCAAGGGCAAGTCATTCGTTACGTCCAACGGAACGATCGTAATGTCGAGCCCTCGATCGGCCATCGCGATCACCCGATCGGCCCCGACCGGATCCACAAAGAAGTTGTACTCGGCCGTCGACACCGCTTCGGGTTTCTCCGGGCGCCGCACGTTTCCCGGTACACGCAACGCTCCGCCCATCACGACAAGCCGCTCAACCTTGCCGAACAGATCCGGCCGCCGGTTGAAAACGGCCGCGATGTTCGTCAGCGGTCCCGTCGCCACGATCGTTAGCGGTTGCTTGGCGTTCTCGAGCAAATCCATCAACAGCGCAACGGCATCACGGCGAGTCGATTGCACATCCAGGCCCTGGAGCATCGGAAGAGTCCTGATGTGACTGCTCGTATCCCGCCACGTCTCGGGGAAGCTGTTCGGCCCGCGCATGGCAGGATCGTGCCCCGCTACAGGCACATCGAGTCCCATGGCCTCCAGTAACAGGCCTGACGTTTTTACTGCGGTGTCACGGTATCCCAGCCCGTAGCTGACTGTCACGCCGCGCAAGTCACAACAGCGCGAACCCGCCAGCATCAGCAGCGCGATGTAGTCGTCCGGCGCCCCGTCGTGGTCCAGGATGAGCGGAATCAAACCACGTTCCTCAAAACAGCTATTGAGCACCAGGACGACTGTCACGAGCGCACTCACAAGCCACGTTCGAGGTCTCATTCCCTTTGCAACAACCTTGGCGAACTGAAGACGGTGGCGGACCACTAGGCGCTCGGCGTCATGATCTCAACGAGCCGCGAGGCCACGATTTCGTCCTCCCCTTCCCTCAGCATCCAGACGCCCAACTCGAGCCGATCGGGAGGGCTTGACCGTAGTTCGATCGACGGCGTGCCCATGCGGAGTTGCTTCTTGACCTCAGCCGCGGTGAACCCCAGCTTCGCAGCGTCCCACAGAATCCGAAGATGGGGAACATGGTAGTGGAGTGGCGGCGCGAACATCTCCGTCTTGATGCCGTCGATCTTTGAGACTTCGTCCGCGATGAGCTTGACACGGCGCTCCCACTCCTGCCAGTCGGCGTCGTGGTCGCGCTGCAGGTAGACCTCGACAGCAACGAGCATCGCGAGTAGAGTCTCTTTACTCACTTTCATCCCACGGCCGATGCCGCGGCTGTTCGGTGGAGCGTTCACGCGGGCCGCCTCGATGAGATCATTGCGCCCCAACAGGAGGCCGGCGTTCTGCGGGCCACAAATTCCCTTCCCTCCCGAGACGGTGACGAGGTCGAACCCCATGTTCAGGTATTCCCAAAGATGCTCTTTCGGCGGTACGTCTGCGGCGCAATCGTCGAACGTCGGCACATTGTGTTTCTTGCCCAGTTCCGCAAACTCGGCGACCTTGATCAGCCCATCCGGATCGTTAGTGTTGTTGAACAGCATCATGGCCGTGTTCTCGTTGATCGCGCTTTCGAGTTCTTCACGTGTTTCGACCTCCACGAACCGGACACCGCAATTCAGCACGGCCCGCTCATATCCGTAGCGGTGCGCTTTCTGGATAATCACTTCGTTCTTCAGACCTGTCGTATTCGGCAGTTGCTGAACGGCTTTGGACTCGCCACGGGTAACGCACGCGGCCGTGCCCAACGTCAGTCCCGACGCGGCGCCCGCCGTGACCATCGCCGCTTCGCAACCAATCATCTCCGCCAGCTTCTTGCCGACCGCATCGTGCAGGTCGTTGAGACGGACATAGCGAGATGATGCATAGACGTAGGCCTCGACGGCCTCGCGGGGCATCAGCGCCCCGGTCAGCATCGTGTACGGTTCTGCCGCGTTGATGAACTCCGTCAGTCCCAACTCGGCGAAATAGTCGCGCGGCAGCGCCTCGGGAGTTGACAACGTACATGCCGAGCCGGCCACTCCCAGCAGTGCGCCGCCCGAGACACCGCGCAGAAATCCTCTACGATTCGTCATGACAATCTCCTCAACACCAAAAAGCAACGGACGCAGCCGGCGTGCAAACCCCTCAGGCTAAGGCGCGCCGACCCGTACACGGACTTGCGCGATCGCCTTCTCGCCACGCTCATTCGAGCGCTCGACGCGCGCGATGTAGTCACCAGGCTTCTCATAGACGTGGGTCGTCACGGCATAGCCGTCTTTGGCGTGCTTGTTGACGTTGCCGTCGGATTGCACCGTCACCGGCGGGCTGCCGTCGCCGAAACTCCACGTCTCGTTGCCGTGCGTCGTGCGGAACGCGCGGACCTTGAACGTGACGGTGTCGCCGGCTTTCAACCCCATCGTGGGGGAGTAAACCGCGTGCAAGGTGGGTGGCACTTTCTCCTCGCCCGGTGCGCCTGACGTCTTCGCTACGACTTGCACGACCCCAAAGTCATAGTCGCTGTTCCGCTGGTCGTCGGTAACTTTGAGAATCTCGCTGTAGACACCCGGTTTGTGGTAGGTGCGTTCGACCGTGGGTCCGGCAGCATCGGACCCATCGGTAAACCGCCACGAAAAGCTCGCAATCCGTCCGCTCGCGGCCCAAGATTTGCTGCCGTCCAAAGTGACGCTCTCGCCAGCCACAACAAAGTGGTGAGGCCGGGCTACGGCGATCACTGAAGGCTTGTGCTCCCAATGGTAGGCATTCCAGAGAAACGCGTATCCCTCCTGCGTGCCCCACTTGCCCGAAGGCTGCTTGCTCTTGATTTCAAAATGCAGGTGCGACCAACCGCCGCTGCCGCCTTCCTTGCCCAGCAAGCCCAGCCGCTGACCAAGCCTGACACGCTTCCCCAATTCGACTTCTTCATCAAACGAGTGCAAATGGCTGTAGCGATAGTACCAGCCGCGACGGTCGCGGATGTAGATCACGTCATAGCGCGGCTGAACAGGCGTGCCTTCGTCCTGCCCGGAGAGCACCTCGTCGCCCAGCGAGACGACGAGACCGTCCGTCGCTGCGACAACCTCGATCAGCTCCTCCGCCCCGCCGATGTCGAGTCCACTGTGATAGTAGATCGCGCGGCTCGACGGCCTCTCCCCACCGTCCACAAAGACCGGCTCGTTCGACATCTGCGTATCGCTCGCGAACCAACGTTGCTTAACGGGATAGGAGAACGTGCCCGGCTTGATGTAAGGATACCCTTTGGGCCAAAAGCGAAGCCGCGCATCCTTGTCGAGCCCCCAGGGCCCTCCCTGGCGATGGCTGTTCGAACGGTAGCCGCCCGTCACCGGGCAATCGACCTCGACCGTGCCCACCACCACCGGCAACTGATAGTTGCCGCAGTTCAGTGTGGTTCGGATGCCATCGATCTCGACATCCACTTCGGCTTTTCGGATTGCGTCGCGGACGGGGTCCCGTGTCTCGTTGACGCCCAGCAGCTTCACGGTCGTCGTGAAGCGATTGCTCAGCTCGACTTCCTGCGTCTCACCGACACCCAGATCCGCCACACGGACCAGCTCGTTGATTACGCTGCGTTGACCGAACGCGGGAAGCGCCGGCACAAGGAGTAGAAGCACAAGCTGCCGCGCCCACGGGAGCTTCAGCAGCCTGCCTGCAAAACATCGTCTTGGCATTCCTCAGATCCGAGTGTCTTGAAAGCGGTTCAAAATGCGGCCTGGGTCACTTCTCTGGGAACAACTTGAGGCCAATATTCCCGACTGTCCGGCCACCGCCGCTGAGCGTAAGAACCAGCCGCCCCAAGCGATGAAATTATAACGATTGCCGGGTGGGCTCGTAATACGGTGAATCTGAGAATCGAGGTTCGGCAAGTGACGGAGACCGGCCTGAGGCTCGGTGCGGAACTGCTGCCGATTTATCGGTAGATCGATTTCGACGGCAGGTCCAATCAATGACTTATCGACCAACATGAGACAAAGCTTGCATGCAACGTTCGGCAAGCAAGTTCTCCGCGCAAGCTCTCTTTACACCAGGATCGGCAATTCGATCAGCAGCTCGTCATGCGCGGCAAAGCGCGCGCCGCAGTGGGGGCAGTTGAGGAACGGGTAGAGCGTCGGCTGATTGTACTCGCCGCCGCACTCTCCGCACTGGATTTCGTCGTTGCCGCAGCGCACGTGCTGAATGATCTTGCGCGACTCGTCGATGCGGGGTTCGCGGCCCCGAATCGAGAGAGAGCACCATGAGCAGAAATCGTACGCCTCGTACTCCCCTTCGGGATAGGGGAGCAGGCAACGACGGCAGCACGGCGTGTTGCTTGTCGTGCGGCCGAGATGCGCCAGCATCTCGTCACGCAGGCGGAGCAGAGTCCGGCGGGCGTTGGGCTGTAGCTCGTCCAAACCTAGCAATTTCATCACTCACCCGCCCTCGCTGTTGGACAGCCGTAGAGCCGCCCGCACTACAACGTCAACTCAGGCGAGCCGATTTTTGAAGTCCGTTACACCAGCGATGGCGCGCTCGACGTGCTCCATCGTGTTGTAGAGGTGCGGGCAGAGCCGCAACCCTCCGGTCGCAGATCCCGCAATGCCGTGTTTGTCATACATCGCGTTGGCCAGGTCTCTGCGATTCTGCTCAGGCACCTCGACGATGCACACGCCGCCGCTGACCTTCTCGTCCATCGGCGTCACGAGCTTCGCGCCGGCATCCCGCAAACCCTTTTTGAGAGTCTGGACCAGGTCGTAGAGGCGACTCTCGACCGCGGCAGGGCCGAGCATGGCGTGCATGTCAGCCATGGTGCCGACCGCGGCCAGTCGTGAGTCATCCCTCTGGCCGAAAGACTCGAACTTCCGTGCTCCCTGGAGAGCGGTTTCGGCTTTTTTTCCCCAACTGGGAGCCACAATGTTCGGCCACACCTCGCCGATACGGTTCTTTTTGACGTACAGGAGTCCTACTTCGCGCGGGCCGCAGAACCACTTGTGTGAGCTGGCCGTGTAGGAATCGCAACCTATGTCATGAACGTCGAGCGCTACCGCACCCCAGGACTGCGCGCCATCGAGGTGATAGTAGATGCCGCGCCGCTTCGCGACCGCGCCGATCGCCTTGACGGGGAGACGGATGCCGCTGACGTTCGAGATGTGGGTGATCGACAGCACCCGCGTGCGATCGGTGAGCGCGGCCTCGATGGCGTCGACAAGCGCTTGCTCGTTTTCGGGCTGTTTCGGGACGGCGATACGCCTGACCGAGAAGCCTCGACGCGCGGACCGGACATCCCAAGCGACGTTGTTGGTGGGATGGTTCTGTTCCCAGATGACGACTTCATCGCCCTTGCCGAGCGAGAGGCCGTTGTTGATGACGTTGTTGGCCTCGCTTGTGTTGCGGACCAGGGCGACCTCGTCCGGGTGGGCTCCGATACCTTCGGCGACCTTGCGGCGCGACTCTTCCAGCAGCTTGCCGAACTTGCCGCGGTTGTTGAACGAGCAGTCATGATCGATGTCATGCGTGAAACGGACCACCTGCTCGGTCACGGCCCGCGGCGAAGGACAGAGGTTCGCGGCGTTCATCGGCACCTTGGACTCGTCGAACGGAAACTGCTGCCGCACGAGCCCCCAACGCGACTCGATGCCGGCGGTGGCCGCGAGAGCGGGACGGAGTTCCGCGAGGGAGGCAACGGCGGCCGGCAAGAACGCGGTGCTCCCAGCCAAGCGCTGTAAGAACGAACGGCGGGACGGGACTGTGTGCATGACTGCTCCTTTTGCGCGGCCATTGTAGCCGCTGTTGTTGCCAATGATACCTCGTTGCGGGTGTTGCCGGTGAGACCGCCCCCTGACGGTCAAGGCTCGGTTCATGGCGGCGGCGGGCAAAACATGCCACGCCACTGTGCTTCAGCGTGATATTCAGGCGGGTGCTTCCGCCGGCCGGTCGCGGCGGGCGAAGACGAGGTAGGCGCCGGCGAGAATCAGCACAACCGCGACCCACTGCGTTGTGCTGAGAGGTCCGTCAAAGGGGAAGGCGCGGACGGAGGAATCTCGGAAGAACTCGACGAAGAGCCGGAACCCGGAATACAACATCAGATACCAGCCGAGCACGGTCCCTGGCCGGTGCGGGCGTTCGAGGAGACGCCAAAGGATGAGACCCACCGCAAGGGCACCCGCCGCCTCGTAAAGCTGCGTCGGGTGCAAGTGAACGTTCAGCGGCACGCCGACCAATCGGTGGGCATCCGGGTCGGTGAAGGCCAGTCCCCAGGGGGCGTCGGTCGGCTTTCCCCAGCAGCAGCCCGCCGCGAAGCAGCCCAAGCGGCCGACGGAATGTCCGATGGCTACGGCTGGGGCGAACAGGTCGGCGGTGGCCAGGCCAGGCAGTCCTTTTCGCCGCGCATACCAGAACGCGGTGGCCATGGCGGCGAGAAGTCCACCATAGAAGATGCCTCCCGCTTGCAGCGCGCTCAACGAGAACAGCCGGCCGGGGTCCTTCAAATAGACGTCAATGTCCACCAGCATCATGAACAGCTTGGCCCCGACAATCGCAGCCAAGGCGACGTAGACGCCAAGGTTCGTCATCTTGTCGGGGTCGAAGCCGTGACGCTGCGCCAGCCGTGCGAGCAAGTAGAGGCCGACGAGGAAGCCTGACGCAACGAGTACGCCGTAGGTCGGCAGTGAAAACGGACCGACTTCTCCCAGCCACGGAAGCGACAGCGGTCCGAGAGTGAAGAGTCGGGGGCGCATGGCGGGTTAAGCCGATTCGGGTTCCTGATCGGGCTTTGGTCGGGGACGGAAGGATTCGAGCAACAACAGTCCGGCGCCGACGGTGATGCAGCTATCAGCCACATTGAAAGCCGGCCAGTGGTACTCACCTAGATAGAAGTCCAGAAAGTCGACGACGTAGCCGTAGAAGAAGCGGTCATAGAGATTGCCGGCCGCGCCGGCCAGTATCATCGTCAAGCCGAGGGTCGTGCGCAGTCCGGCGGACTCGGTCTTCGAGAAGATGTAGACAATAAACACCAACGCGGCGATCGAGAAAAGGGGAATGACGTAGTCCTTCACGAATGGTTGAGCGTCAGCGAAAAGGCTGAACGCGATGCCGGTATTCCTCGTGTGGACCAGGTTGAAAAAGCTGTCGATGATGGGCTTGCTGTCGTAAAGGGGCATCTTTTCGGCGACAGCGAGTTTGGTTACGCGGTCGAGGGCAATGAGAAAAGCCGCCAGCAGGACATAGGGCATTCTCGACCGAATGGTCATGAACAGTTACGGCGGCTGGTTGCGATCGGATCGCAACGAATCCTCAGTCTAGCAACGCGCCGAGCCCCGCCGTGAACGTCGCCTATTCACTGTGATCCCCGCCGACTGGCCCCGTCTCTTGGGGACGCGTTTAAGGAAGGCATCAGGCCTTGGAGATCAAGCAGGCTTGGCGCCGAGGTTGCGGATGTGGAGGCCGCACAGCGTCTATCGTTTGACCATCCACCCTCGATCCCAGGGATGTGCGAGGGTCGGCTGATTGGCATACCGCTTCATCTTGAACACAATCTGCGCTCCGGAGCCAGGCTCCAAGCGGACGTTCAAGATCGACGAATCGATTTCCGTCGTTTTGCCATTGATCGTCGCCGAGAGAAACTGGTGCTCGCCATAGCCACCGGCCTGAACGGTGACGGGCCGGGCTTCGGTCTGGCTCACATTGACCAGAGTGAGCGTGAGCGAGTCGTCGGTCATCTTCTCGACCAGCGACGCCACATCCTCGGGAGGGCCGGCCCGGCGCTTCGTGGGGTCGAAGTAGCGAACGCGGCTATGCAGGGTCCAGAGCTTACCCGCGAAATAGCCGCCGAGCATCAGGTTCGTCAACGTATCGGTCTGCGCGGGCGAGAAACCGAGCAGATAGTCGGCCAGCCGCGTGTCGGGAGAGGTATCGTCCTCATCAATCCGCCGGATCTGCCGCCGGATCGTTTCGAAGTCGCGTTGGAGCGCCTGTTCCGGGTAATCGGGATTCTTGCCCTCCAGAAATCCGACCCATCCATCCATGGGGACATGCCCCAGATCGTCCCGGTCCATCGACCACAGGTAAACCTCCGTGGCGCGGCCGAGGTGCGGTTTGCTGCCGAAGCGGTACCACTCGGGCTTGCCGTTCTTGGTGTGATGGCGCGGGTCGCCGTACATCGAAGGATAGACTTCCTTGCCATCGACGATCTTCTTCTGGGCATAGATGAGATCAAGCTGCTTGCGGAGAACATCAACGTAGGCCTGATCGCCGGTCAGCAGGAATGCATTGCTGAATCCGGGCCAGCTAGCGGACGTTACGGTGTTGCGATGCGCAATCTGGTCGATTTCGCCGTCGTAGATCGTGAAGTTCCAGCCGTACGTACCCTTCCACCACTGGCCGTCGTACTCACCGCCGATCTTGCCATTGAGCCCGATATTGGTCGGTATCATCCCACCGGCTTCGGCCACCCAGCCTTTCCAGGCGTTGACATACTCAAGCACCCAGTCACGGTACTTGTCTTCATGGGTGAGCATGTAGGCGCGCAGAGCCAGATTCGTAGCCCCGAGATTGAGCGGATGGTCGCCGACGCTGTCGAGATACTCGGCGCAGTGGGACAGCATCTTGTCGTAGACGGACATGAGATCGACGAGCTTGTTGCGCCCATGAGGCCCGTGCAGTATGTGAAACATCCCCGGCACCGGATCGCCGACCCAGTCGTACGTCGTCGCCTTGTGCATCATCGGGCCCTTGCTACCGTTCCAAATGCTGCGGATGATCTTGTGCTTGGGATCGTAGTTGGGGGCGGACGGATCTTCGTTCATGTACAGCCCGGCGAAGCGTTTCATGCGAGTACGGAACGTCGTGTTCGTAGGCTCGGAGAGGCCTTGGAACATAATGCCCCGCATCCCCTCGCCGATATGGAACCAGTCCGACTGCGTGATGAACTCCTGGTGGTAGGAGCCGTTTTCCGACAGCTTGGTCAGGGTCGTTTTCAACTCGCCGTACTGCTTGTAGTGGCCTTCGAGCCCTTTCTTGAAAAGCTCCAAGACTTCATCGGAGCCGCCGAGGGCGTGCAGCAGGGTCCAGTTGTAGTAGGTCTCGATCGCGTCGTCGGGGCCGTCGAGCGTCCCCCAGCGAGGAGTATGCAGCAGATAGCCACGGTCATCGATGTAGCGGTCGCCGAAGTGAAGGACTGCCCGGGAGTTGGCGTCAAGCAGAGCGCGCTCCATCAGCGCCCAGCCGGGGGGCGGCATGGGAGTGTCGATAACGATGCTATTCTCAGCCGCTGCCGGTGACAGGGCGACGAGCACGATGAGCGCGAATGCCAGTAGGGTTCGATAAGACGACATGGATAGGATTCTCCGTTTGGACACCGCTGAAACGTAGGGGTTCATCGTGGCATCAGGTTGGAGGGTTGTCAAGGCATCGTGAAGGTGTGTCAACGCAATATAGAACGCCCCCTTTCTCAGCATGGGTTCATTTTGCGGCTAACGGCGCTCGTCGTGAGGCCGGCCGTGAACGGCGGACGGAGCGGGGACACTGGCTCAGGGGCAATATGCCGCGCCATGCCGCGCCATAGCCGCGCCATAGCCACGCCATAGCGGCGCAACAGCGCGCAGGAAAGCAGTGACTGGGCGGCGTGCGCGGCGGTCCGGGCGGGGGTTTCTGGTGGTGCGTCCCTTGCGCAGCCACGGCGAAAAGAACGGCCATGCGTAAAGGCCGTGATTCGTGTTTCGTGTCTCGTGTCTCGTGAAAAACAAAAAAGCCGTGTTTCGTGACTCGTGATTCGTGATGCGGAAAGGCCTTGATTCGTGTTTCGTGTCTCATGATTCGTGACCCGCACGCACTTCGCCACTTGGTGAGAAATGCAGGGCAGGATTCCCGCCTCGCTGTCCTCATGCTATGCCGTTCGGGGCGGAAAAAAAAGACTGAAGGGCTTCAGTACCTCGAGCCGACGGGCAACGTTCTGCTTTGCTCACCAGGGAACTTCTCGCATTGCGCCGACTGGCGCCGTGAAGATGTGCGACATATATGTGGTCATGTTGCAGGGGTTTGAGGAGCTCGCCTATCCTCCCGTAACGATACATCAGCGAGAGCAGGCCCCGCCCTACTCTCTCTGCACGCTCTATGTGTCGGACCGGTTGACTGTTGCCAAAAAGCAGGGCGCGGTGGCGGCGTCGCGACCGTCCCTACTCTCGCGTCCGTGAATGGTCGAGCACCTGGCATCCGAAGCAGGCCGGCGAATCTCCCTACACTGGAGGGCATGCCGCCTCGCAAGGCGCGCCCCCCGCTCGGACAGCACTTCCTGCGCGACGCGTCCGTGTGCGCTCGGATCGCTGACGCCATCGTGTCGTCGCCGGATGCTTATGTCATCGAAGTCGGGCCGGGGCGCGGTGCTCTGACCGGGCAACTGGCATCCAAAGGGGTTCCGCTCACGGTTGTCGAGGTTGACTCCGATCTGGCGGACGGGCTGCGACAGAGGTACGAAGGGCAAGGGCAAGCCCGGGTCGAGGTCATTTGCGCGGACATCCTCGAGATCGACTTGCCGGACCTGATCTCTCAGCGAGCACCAGGCCATGTCGTGATCGCCGGGAATCTGCCTTACTACATCACGTCACCCATTCTCCGTAAAGTGTTCTCCGCCGCGGCTCGAATCGAGCAGGCGATCTTTCTTATCCAGAAGGAAGTCGCTCTGCGGCTCGTCGCCCGCAAAGACTCGCGTGACTACGGCTTCCTCTCCGTTCTCTGCCGGCTTCACTCCGAGCCGGAGTTGTTGTTCAGCGTGCCGCCGGAGACTTTTCAACCCTCTCCCGAGGTCACCTCGGCGGTGGTGCGGCTACGGATGCGACGTGACGTGAACGTCACCCGCGGTTTCATCGACTTCCTCCAGCGCTGTTTCACTCATCCGCGCAAGAAGCTGCTGAACAACCTCAGCGGGGTCTATGCGAGGGAAACCCTGCGGCAGCGCCCCGAAACAGATCTGAGGGCGCAGCAACTCGATCTCGAAGAATTGCGGATGCTTTGGGATACGCTGGAGGTAGATTCGCCGTCCCCCAACGCGAGGTCGAGACTGCCGGTGCATGGTATGATTGACCGCTGAATCTCAAGCCCCAATGCAGCATTGACCACCGGACCCCGTCCATTTCTCGATGCGTGCAAACTACCGTTTCCAATGGAGGGAAACATGAAGAGGTTCCTGTTACTCGTTGCTGTCTTCGCCGCGGTCGGCTTAGTCAACTTGTCCATCGTCGAGTCGGCCCCACCGCCCGCCGCCAAGCGGATCAACCGCGCGATCGAGTTACTTGAGAAAGACCAACCCATTTACTACACCCAGATCGCGGCGACCGATATCGACTACGAAAAAGGCAAGGAGATGGTGAACACCTGGGCCGACTACATCAGCGTCGAGATGGAGCACGGCGCCTATAATATTCCCGGTCTGCGGGCCTTCATGCGGGGCTTGGTCGATGCCGGTCCGACGAAGAGTGGTCACCGCACGCCCACCGTGATCTGCACGCTCCCCGTGGGCGGCATCAGCGCCGAAGTCATGCAGGCGAACTACTGGATGGTCGAGCAGGTGCTGGGCTCAGGTGTCCACGGCATTCTGCTGTGTCATGCCCGTTCGCCCGAGGCTGTTCGGGTGTTCGTGGAATCCGCGCGATTTGTGACCAATAAACGGGCTGTGGGATCAGGCGGTCTCGGCGAAGGAATGCGAGGCGCCGGCGGACAAGGTTTCGCTTCTCAAATCTGGGGCATCAGCGGAGACGAATACACCAGCAGGGCCGAACCCTGGCCGCTGGATCCTGAGGGCGAGATACTGCTCGGGCTGAAGATCGAAGACCGTCATGCTCTCCAAAATGCCGAGGCCAGCGTCGCTGTTCCGGGCATCGGATTCGCCGAATGGGGTCCGGGTGACATGGGCATGTCCCTGGGCATACTCGGCCAGGAGGGCCGCAACTCACCGATCATGCAACAGGTCAGGAAGAAGGTCTTCGACGCGACCAAGAAGGCCAAGATCGCCTTCCTGAACGGCGTCAGCCCGGAAAACGTCAAGCAGATGATTGACGAGGGTGTGCGAATCGGCTCTGGCGGTAAAGAAGCGGCGGAAATCGGCCGCAAGTATACGAAGCGCAAAATGCCCTGGTAGCGGCCCGATCAGTACAACCGCACTCCCCGCGGACCCGGCGGCAACTCCATGTGGACCGAGTCGACAAAGCGCACTTTCCGCGACGCTTTCGTCATGACCAGCGTCTGACTCCGGCAGCCTTCGCCAAAGAACCGGATGCCCTGCAAGATACCCCCTCCGCTGAGGCCACCCGTCACGCCGGTCGCGGCGAAGATGATCGTCTTGCCCGGGGCAAGATCTTCAGAGCTGTAGACGCGATGCGGATCGCTGATCCCCATGTTCTTGACGCGCTCTTCGAGTTCCGGCGTGTCGATCACAAGCCGGCCCAGCATTTCTCCGTGAAGACAGCGCATCGCAGCCGCCGAGATCACACCCTCAGGCGCGCCGCCAATGCCCATGACCGCATGAACGCCCGTCCCTCGAATGGCGACGGATACACCTGCCGATAGATCGCCATCGCCGATCAGTCGAATGCGAGCGCCTGCTTCCCGAATCTCATGGATCAGCTTCTGGTGCCGCGGCCGGTTCAGGACGACGATTGCGAGGTCGTCCACGTCTCGATCGAGCGCACGGGCGATGCGTTTCAGGTTTTCCGACACCGGCAGGTCAAGGTCCACTTTGCCGCGGCAGGCCGGGCCGACGATGATCTTTTCCATGTAGCAGTCGGGGGCGTGCAGGAGACCACCCTTTTCTGAAGCGGCCAAAACGGCGAGCGCGCCTGGCGTGCCCGTGGCGCAAAGGTTCGTCCCCTCAAGGGGGTCCACCGCGATATCGACTGCGCGGAACTCTCCTTCATTCCCCGATCCCGGGCCGACCTTCTCACCGATATAGAGCATCGGCGCTTCGTCGCGCTCGCCCTCGCCGATCACGATCGTGCCGTCAATCGGAAGATCCTCAAACGCCGTGCGCATGGCTTCGGTGGCGACGCGGTCGGATTCCTTGCGGTCGCCATTGCCCATCGTGCGGGCGGCCGCGATGGCCGCTTTTTCGACCACGCGTATGAGCTGTAAAGAGAGTTCTTCTTCCTCCTTCACGGTTATGCTGCCGAACTTGGCCTCCCCGCCCGGCCAGAGGCTGATGGAGTCATTCATGGAGCATCATGCCTTTCTTGTTATTAGCCTCTCTCTTGATACTGTTCCTGGAGACGCCGCAACTCCTGCGTTAATTCAGCTTTGAGATCGTCGTGGCCGGGCTCGGTGTAGAGATTCCTCAACTCATTCGGATCCTCGTGCAGGTCGAAGAGCTCCCAATAACCGTCTTCCTTGTAGTACTCGATCAGTTTGTAGCGCTCGGTGCGCACCCCGCGGTGCGGGCTCACACGGTGGGCCGTGAAGTACTGAAACGAAGGGTCTGTGCGAGCTTCCGGCGGTAAGTCTTTCATCGCCCTGGAGTTATCGTAGTATGCGTAAAAGATCGATTGGCGCCAATCGTCGGGCGGGCTCCCGCGGAGGAGGGGCGCCAGACTCTCACCCTGCGTTCGTTCCGGAACATCAATTCCCGCGAGATCGAGAATCGTTGGCGCGATGTCGACGTTGAGGACCATGCGGTCCTCGACATGTCCCTTCAAGGGCAGACGCGGATAGCGGATCAGGAAAGGAATGCGCAGCGACGGCTCGTACATGAAGCGTTTGTCATACCAGCCATACTCGCCGAGAAAGTAGCCATTGTCGGTGGTATAGATGATGACGGTGTCCTCGGCGAGGCCGGTCACATCGAGGTAATCCAGAATCAGGCCGAGGTTTTCATCGACGCCGTAAACCGCTCGGTGGTGATCTTTGACGAAACGGTCGAAGATCCAATCCTTTTTAGCAGCGGCGCTGAGGCCTTTAGGCAGGTCCGCGTAGTCGCCTGCGAGGCTGATCTCGAACTTCATGTCCTCCGCTTCATTGGCGAGAGGACGCGTGTCGTAATCGTCGTCGTAGGTTTCCGGCTTGGGCCACGCGATGTCGTTGTACAAGTTGGCGTGCCGTGGCGCGGGTGTGAAAGGCCGATGGGGCGCCTTGTGCTGATAGACAAGGCAGAACGGCTCGTCACCGCGACGCCGAAGGAAATCCAGCGCGAAGTCGGTTGTGAGATCCGTCGCGTAGCCGCGCTCCTGGCGGCGTGAGCCGTTCTGGACAAAATCCGGATCAAAGTAGACTCCTTGCCCCGGCAACACCTTCCATACATCGAAGTCTTTCGGATCTTGGCGAATGTGCCACTTCCCGAACAGGCCGGTTCGATAGCCGGCCTCGCGAAGCAGGCGGGGGAACGTCGGCAGGTTGGGATCAAGCGCCTCGATCTCGTCGCGCTTTTCGGAATTGCCCCGAATCCCATGAACGTGGGAATAGCATCCTGTCAGCACCGACGCCCGACCCGGCGCACACAGCGAGTTCGTACAGAAGGCGTTCTCGAACCGCACACCCTCGCCGGCAAGACGGTCCATGTTGGGTGTCTTAAGGATCGGGTGCCCCGCGCAGCTCATCTGTTGCGCTTGCTGGTCGTCGGTCATGACGAACAGAATGTTGGGGCGAGGATAATCGGGTCCTGAGCTGCAGCGCGTCATAAAAGCCGCGCCGGCCGCGCCCAGGCTTCGCAGAGCCTCGCGGCGGGTCGGTTTACAGGCTCGCGTGTCAGCCATTACCGAACCAGTGTACCGAATGCCACTCTGTTCACCTCGTTGCCCCCGCTTCACGACTACCGCGAAGACACCAGGAACTTGCTCAGTGAAAGACCCGTTCGCACTGGGATGAAGATCACCTCATCGAGACACAATACCCGTATAGGGCCGAGAACTCGGAAATAGAAGGCTCGCCAGGACTCGTCAACGCTCGGCATGAGCAATCCGGTCCGCGACAATCTCGGCCACATCGGCCACAACGAAGTCCTCGCGTCCGGCGTGGCGGGCAGCGTCGTTGAGCATGATCGGACAGTAAGGGCAGGCCACGGCGACCTTGGAAACGCCGGTTGCGCTTACTTCCGCAAAGCGTCGATGATTGATGCGCCCGCCGGGCGGGTCCGACTTGTCGTCGGCAATGAAGAGCTGTGCGCCGCCGGCTCCGCAGCAAAACGTCTGGGAACGGATGCGTTTCATCTCGACCATCTCGACACCCGCCGCCTCGAGAGCATAGCGAGGTTCGTCGGTAACTCCCCGGCCTCGAGCTAAATAGCAAGGATCGTGGAATGTGATCGTTTCGCCCCTCTTCTGAAGTTTTCCCTCAAGCTGGGGAAGGAGTTCTGCGAGCAACTCCGTATGGTGCAAAACCCGTATGCCTAACTCTTCATAGACAGGGTTCTGGCGATAGTCCATATCGAGCATCCGCGTGCAGTGCGGGCAGCAGGTCACCAACTTCTTGACGCTTGCGGCACGAAACGAATCGATGACTTTTTCGGAAAGCTCCAAATAGAGATATTCGTTGCCCGCGCGGCGCGCCGGTTCCCCGCAACAGGTCTCCCGCTCGAGGACACCCCAAGTGACACCGGCCGCATCGAGAACCTTCCTCATCGCTCGGGCTACGTCTTGGCCGTGCGGATCGTAACTCACGCCGCATCCCAACCAGAACAGCCACTCCTGACGGCCGTCGAAAATGGGAAAGCCTTCGGTCTCGATGAGCTTTCGTCGCGTTTCGTGCGCCACGCCCCAAGGGTTGTGCGGCGAGCGCTCCATGGTGGTAAACAGCGAGTTCAATTTGTCGTTGTTGGTACGGCCTTCGCTGACGAGACCCCGGCGCATGTCCAGAATCTTCGGGCCTACATGCTCGATGCCCACCGGGCACGCATCTTCACAGGCGCCGCACGACAGACACTGGAACAAGTCGACTTCACTGACCCAGCACTCGCCGGCTTGGACTTGGTGCGGCGTTCCCGCGAGCGCTTGGCCCCCGGCCAGCAGACCACGTTGTAGCTGCAAAACGATTTCTTTGGGGTTGAGACTCTGACCAACGGTGTTCGCCGGGCAGACGTCCGTGCATCGCCCGCATTCCACGCAGGAGTTGACATCAAGGATGTCTTTCGTGGACAACCTGCTGATTTGCCAGAGCCCGAAATCGTCATCGTCGTCCTCCCGCAAAGCCCGCATGCCGCTCGTCGTCTCTGACCGAAAGAAGACCGCGACCGGTCCCAGCACCAAGTGCAGATGTTTCGAGTTCGGAATCACCCAGAGCATGCCGAGAAGCGACAGTGTGTGCACCCACCAGTTCAGTCGCCAACCTCCGCTGCCCGCTTCCAACCCTTGCCAGCCAAGCAGAAACGTGACCATCAGCACCGCAATCAGCACGGCAACGATCCCTGAAGAGACCGACAAGTCACCAAGCACTTGCGGCCGCAGAATAAAACGCCGGATGCTGAGTCCGACGATCCCAACGAGAACGGCCACGGCCCAGGCGGCAGCGAACCAGCCATACCAACTTCGATCCGGTCGCGCGCCGTCGAGCCCTTGAAACCCCTGCATCATGTGTTCCAAACTGACCCATGCGAAGGCAAAGAAACCCCACATCACGAGTGCATGGAGCACACCGGTGACGGGCCGCGCCCGGATCACTTTTGTTTGCAACACGACTTCGACAAAAACCCGACGCAGCCGCCACGCGACGCCGTCCCAGGGCAGCGGTTGCCGCTGTGACTCTCCGAACTTCAGCCGATCCCTCACGACAAATAGGAAATAGCCGCAACTCGCCAGCGTCAGTAGTGTCAGAACAAGGGAAGTCAGCATGGAGAGAGCCCAGAGACGCGTGACCCTAACGGGATCATATCGAAGTCCGGCACTCGCCCCGCACCGTCGCTATCCTGGCGAGCGGATGAGTCCCGTCTTTGGCTGCAGCCCGCTGTGAGGTGAGCTATCTTAGAGCGGACCCGCCGGACGCGAGCCATGCCCGATTGGAGCTATTTCGATTGCGACGTCATGATCGGCACGTCGCGCATCCCCATTCCCGACGAGATGCCCGACGCGGGCGCTTTGCTCCGCGAGATGGATCGGTATGGCATCGAAAAGTCCCTGTTCTACTATCGCGACGGAGCGAACCAGCGAGGTGCGCGCGAGGCCGAGAAGTCCGATCGAATCGAACTCTGCTGGGTTCTGCCGTTGACGCTGCGAAGCCCTGAGGACCGCCTGGAGGAACATGTTGACAGGTTGATCGAAGCAGGCGCTAAAGCTGCCCGCTTCCTGGCGACCAATGGTCCTTCCGATCCTCCTGTTATCCTCAAGCCGTTTTTGCTCGGGCGGGTGTACGAGAGACTGCAGAAACACCGTGTGCCGTTGCTGTTGGAGGGCGCGCCGCTTTACCGTCCCGAAGTCACGGCGAGATATGGCCTCGAGGACATCGACGCAATCTGCAGCAGCTTTCCCGATTTACCGGTGATCCTGCTGCGAACTCACCGAAGCCTCCAAACACAACTCGTCATGATGACGCGCAAGCACCCGCATCTTTACTTCACCCATGCCTTGAATACTCTTTACGGGCAACTCGAAACCGTGGTGAAGATGATTGGGGCGAACCATGTGTTCTTCGGTTCGCAAATGCCCTACTGGGACCCGAGCCTGCCCATCGGGATGCTCAACTACGCCGAACTGCCGATCAAACAGAAACAGCAGATCGCCGGTGGAAATCTGCAAAGACTACTCGATCAGGTTTCCTGACGATGGAGAAACGACTCATGCTGACGCGACGTCAATTCGTTTCTCATTCGGTTACGAGCGGGGCTGCTTTGGCCTGGGCGCGCAACGCAGCAGGCGGATCTCCACCTGAACTGTCGGTTACACAGACCATTCGAGACGGGGAGCCCTTCGATGTTGAGGTCATCGACTCTCACGCCCATTTCAGCGGCTTCCTCGAAGGGGGAAAGCTACCGTCGGGTGTCGCGACACTGTTTCGAGCGATGGACCGTTGCGGGATCAATCTTTCGGTCTTCAGCAACTCATCCGCCATCGGCGCTTCCGACGCAGAGGGCTTTCGTGCCGGCAACGAAGCCGCCATCGCCGCCATGAAGAAGCATCCCGGCCGCCTTCGAGCCTACTTGGTTTTTCAGCCCCATTTTGTTGATGCTTCGCTCGCCATGGCCGAGCTGATCTTGGAACCCGGCCCTGGGCCGGTTGGATTCAAGCTGCACGGCGTGGCACATAACTATCCCGTGGACGGCGAAGGCTATCGCCGCGCGTACCAATTCGCTCACGAACACAAGCTGCCGGTACTATTTCACGTCAAGAGCAGCCACGGCGCGGAAACGCCGACCCTCAGAAATGAGCCTCTGTCGGTGGTTCTCTCGCGGGTCCTCTCGGAGTTCACAGGGATGCGACTCATCATCGCCCACTATGGCCGTGGTATCGACGATTGGGCCGGCTTTACGGCGAAGCACCACAACGCCTTCATGGAAACAGCAGCCTCGGGTGTGCCCTTTCGGGTCTTGGAACGAACCGTAGCGACCGCCGGACCGGGCCGGATTCTCTTCGGGAGCGACTCCACCTATCTGAGTCCCGGCGCACAGCTCGCCAAGATCGCTTTCGCTGATATCACCGAACAAGCGAAAAAGCAGATCCTCGCATCGAACGCTCACCACGTGTTCGGAAAGAGCATCGCGATGAGAAGGGCCTAGCGAGTCTGCACAGCAGCAACGCCTTGATTCGACTGGCGATCACTGCTCTCGAAAGTCTTCCAAATGCAGTTTCAACGAAGTCCTCTCCCCAAGATGGTCCACTCTTGCTCCGGTCCAGTGGACTCATTGGGCGCCGCCCTTGACAGACTGTGCCGCCGAAAGAAAAATCGACCAGTTGGGATCACGTTCCGTCTTTCGTTGGTGCGACTCATTGAGCAGCAACGATCGAATCGAGTCAGGCTGGGTAACTGTAGTATTCTTGAAATCACTCCTCCTTGAATCGCCCGAAACAACGCCGTATCCGTTTGACGAGGCGCTTAGCCCGCGGCTCGACGGCAGGGCATGATGACCGAAAGCCACGCTGACACCTGTCTGGAATCCATGGCGAGCGCTCGCCACTGTTCGCGGTCTTTCCAGCCCGCTCAACGCACAGGCCCCATGGTTGAGATGATTCGCGGGTGAGGCATGCAGGACGAACGGCGGAGACCGGCGGCGAGGCCCGGCTATACATTATGAGATTGTGGCAATCCCATAGGAGATAAAGCAGTGATGAAACATCGTCCCTCCCCATTGCTAATTCCCTTAATTCTGCTGTGCGCCGCTTCGCAGGCTGTCGGCGCCGCTCAAACCCTGTCTTGCTCGGATCGCTCCGTCAGCGCCAGGGCCGTGCGCACGACACAGGACGTTCGGGCATTCGTTCAGTGCGCCTACGAGTTCGTCCAGGAAATGGGGTTGGAGGAGGCCCGCCGCGCCTTCAACGAGGACGAGCGTTGGAAAAGTGGCCCGATCTATGTCTTCATCTCCGAAGCGACACCGATGAGCGATCAGGCGCGGCTTTTCGTCTGGCCGCCCGACCGGCAACGGGAAGGATCCTCGCTGGGACTGCTGATCGATGCCTTCGGCAACGACTACTACAAGGAACAGCATCGGATCGTGAGTGGCTTCGGTAAGGGCTGGCTCTACTACTCCTTCACCAATCCGGCGACGGGCCGGGATGAGCCGAAGGCTACCTACATCAAGGGCATCGACTGGGAAGGAAACCTAGCCGCGATCGGCTCGGGGATCTACCGCAACGACATACCGGGTACCTGCGAGAGCGAAGAGGTCAACGCCATGGGGCTCGAGACCGACCCTTCCGACGAGAGGCTGCGGGAGTTTGTCCGTTGCGCCGCGATGGAGCTGGAGTCGAAAGGGTATTTCGCCACGATCACGCTGGCGACCGATCCGCGCTGGAAGGACGGCTCGATCTACTTGTTCGGCGTGGACACCTACGGCAGCACGCTGTTCAGCGGCGATCCCGACAGCGGGCAGCCCGGCGCCGGTGTTTCCGAGTTGAACGACCATATGGACGGACCCTTCGGTGGCCGGGACGTGGTGAGCGTGGGCGATGCGTTCGGTGAAACCTTGCTGTACTACACGGCGCGGAATCCCGCCAACGACGAGATGCAGGGCAAGGTGACGTTCGTCAAGAGGGTCGTAGTCTTTGGCCTGCCGGTCCTGATCGGAGCCGGCTATTATCCGGGCTATGTGCCCCGGCGTGACTACGGTATATTCCCCTTCTAGTGTTGTGTCCCAGCTAATTCTTTACAGCGTTGCACTTTGTCAAGGATAACATCAGCCGTGGCCTTCCAAACGAAAGGCTGCGGCTGGTGGTTCCAGCTGGAGAGCCAGGCATAGATGGAGCGCTGCAGCTCTTGAACACTACGGAACGTACCGCGCCGGATCATGCGTTGGCTGATCAGGGCAAAGAAACGTTCGACCTGATGGAGCCAGGAACTGCTGGTGGGCGTAAAGTGAAAATGGAATCGTCGGCGCTTGCGAGGTTGGAGCCAGCGTTGGACGGCAGCGCCCTGGTGAGTGGAGTAGTTATCCATCACCAGATGCACCTCCAGGTCCGCCGGGACTTCCTTCTCGATTTGATGCAGGAACTTCACGAACTGCTTTCCCCGATGGCGCGGCAAGCAACTGGCGATGACTTTGCCGTTGACGATATTGAAAGCCGCGAACAGCGTCGTGGTGCCATGGCGTTTGTAATCATGGGTCTGGCGTTCGGGCCATCCGGGACGCAGCGGCAGCAGGGGAGCGGTCCGGTCCAGAGCCTGAATCTGGCTCTTCTCGTCCACGCAAAGCACCAGAGCCCGGTCGGGCGGGTCCAGATAAAGACCGACAATATCCCGCACCTTGGCCTCAAACTGGGGATCGTTGGAGATCTTGAACTTCTCGACTCGGTGCGGCTGGATATCGAAACGCTGCCAGACTCGATGCACCATCATGCGCGATACCTGCAGGTGTTGGGCCAGGGTCCGAACGCTCCACTGCGTCGCGTCGGCGGGTCGGGTCTTCAGCGTCACATCCAGAATCGCACGCTCCAGCTCGGGCGTCAGCACACGCCGCGACCGCTTGCGGGTCGGTTTCACCGTCAGGGCGCCCACGCCAGCCTGTTGGAACGCCGCCCGCGCTCGAATCACGGTCGGCCGCGACAGGCCCAACTCCCGAGCAATCGAGGAATTGGCCACTCCCCGCTGAGCCAGCAGGATGATCCGGCATTTCTGCACCACCCGCTGCGGGGTATTTCCAGAACGCAGCAGCGTTTCCAGCTGTCGTAAGATCGGTTCGTCAATGTCAAAAGCTGCAGCAGCGGTAAACATGCCACCCATGAAATCATGAGAGTGTGGAAATGTCAACTGTTACACGGGACGGGACACTAGGTGTGGAACCTCAACAGGTTGTCCCCGGTCAGGCCGAGTCGGCTGCCGGGCGGCTCTGCAATGACTTTCTCGACGCTCTGCTCTCCTGGTGGGCCGGGTGAACTCTCCGTGCGCGTCATCCCCACTTGTGGGCATTCTGTCCGAGGCACATAGGAGAATAAGCCTTGCAGCATCAACGAAACGAGTTGGTTTCCATCGGGGGAAGTCTTCGTCGGCCCGCCTACCGCGGGCCGACGGCGCACCATAGGAATTTGGCGATCTGAAGGCTTGTACTCGTTCGGGCCAAAAGTGGAATCCGCTCTGTGAGGCAACGGCCACTAGGGAGGGATCGTTCATGTTCGACATCAGCAGACCCCGGATTCTGCAGGCCAGTGGCACATTGGCCGTCATGCCAGCCGTTGGTAGCGGCTGCCGACACGAGTCAAGCACCGCCGCCACAACGGACATTAGTAAGCTGCCACGAGTCAAGCAAGAGCTTGTTGATCCGCCTTTCGTTCCTGAGCACGAGCAGGTCGCCACGGGCGGCCCGAAAATTGTCGAGGTGGAGCTTGTCGCCCACGAAGGCAAGAGGGTTATCGACGACGACGGGACTGAAATCGACGCTCTCATGTTCAACGGCTCCATTCCGGGGCCTCTGATCATTTGCCACGAGGGTGACTACGTAGAACTCACGCTGAAGAATCCGACGGGCAATCTTTTCGAGCACAACATCGACTTTCATGCCTCAACCGGAGCGCTAGGTGGTGGCGCCCTTACGCACGTACAACCGGGCGAACAGGTCATACTCCGCTGGAAGGCGCTCAAGCCGGGCACCTTCATTTATCACTGCGCACCCGGTGGATCGATGATTCCATACCATGTTGTTTCCGGCATGAATGGGGCGGTCATGGTGCTTCCAAGGGACGGTCTCAAGGACCGCGATGACAGCCCCATCCGCTATGACAAGGCCTACTATGTCGGCGAGCAAGACTACTACATTCCCCGAAATTCCGACGGCAACTTCATGAAATACGAAGGTCACGCCGAGGGCATGGCCGATGTCCTTAAGGCCATGCGCACGCTCACGCCGTCTCATGTGGTGTTTAACGGCAGGGTCGGCGCGCTCACCGGCGATGGCGCCATGAAGGCCAAGGTTGGCGAAACCGTCCTGTTCATCCACTCCCAAGCCAACCGGGACTCCAGACCGCACCTTATCGGCGGGCATGGCAACTACGTATGGGAGCAGGGCTCATTCGCCGATCCCCCTGCCCACGGACTTGAGACATGGTTCATCCGTGGCGGCTCCGCTGGTGCGGCAATCTACACTTTCAGGCAGCCAGGCATCTATGCTTACCTCACGCACAATCTGATCGAGGCGGTAGAGTTGGGCGCCCTGGCCCATGTAGAGGTCGATGGCGAATGGGACGATGATTTGATGACGCAAGTTCAGGCCCCGGCGCCGATTCCTGCGTAAGCCTCTCTAGCGTCGTGTAGATCAGTCCGAGTTCTCAAGCATCGATCGCGGTCTTCACGACGCGTATTTCGGATAGCAAGCCGCGGTCAGCGCGGCGTGATGCCTATTGAGTCCCGCAAAGTATTATGACACCTTTTGGTAATTTGCAGCATCTATATATGTATGGGCAACCCCAAAGGTGTGAAGCGGGATTTCGAGGCGCTGGAGAAGCGCCGTTTCGAAGCGATGCGACTGCTCGACCAAGGCCTGAATCAGTCCGAGACGGCGAGACGGGAGAAGGTCGCGCGGCAAACCGTGGGTGCATGGCGGCGGCAGTACCGTCGGCAGGGACCGGCCGGGCTGCGTCAAGCCGGGCGAGCCGGGCGCAAGCCGCTGTTAGACGCTGTTAGACGCCGCTAGACGCCGCGCAACGGGAACGGCTGGTGTCGCGCTGTTGCTGGCAGGCCCCGAGGCACACGGCTTCCCCACGCCGCTGTGGACTTGTCCGCGGCTGGCTCGCCTGATCGCAGAGGAGTTCGGGGTCGACTACCACGAAGGCCACGTCTGGAAGATCCTGCGGGGGCTCGGCTGGAGCCCGCAACGCCCGCTCGGCCAGGCGCGGGAGCGCAACGAAAAGGCGCTCCGCACTTGGCAGCGGAAGACTTCCCCGGCCCTTAAAAAAAAGCCCAAACCGAAGGCCGTACGCTGGTCTTCATCGACGAAAGCGGATTGAGTCAGAAGCCGCATCGTTGCCGCAGTTGGGCGCCGCGCGGCCAGACGCCCGTCCTAGCGTTCAACTTCAACGGGCAGAGGCTTTCCGTCGCAGCGGGGCTGACGCTGCGCAACTTCTACTTCCGGCTCGATCCGGGCGCGATCAGCCAAGCCGAGGTGATCGACTTTCTCAAAGCGCTGCTGCGTCACATCGACCAACCGTTGCTGATCGTCTGGGATCGATTGCCGGCCCACCGCAGCCGCCTGGTGCGGGAGTTCATCGAACTCTCCAAGGGGCACATCGTGACGGAGTACTTGCCGCCCTATGCGCCGGAGCTGAACCCGGTGCAGTACTTCTGGGCCTACTGGAAGCAGCACGAACTGCCCAACGTCTGTCCGAAGGACTACCGCGAGCTAAGTGCGCGGGCTCGCCAAGCGCTGCGCCGCATGCGCCGCAAACCGCGCTTGATTACTGCCTTCTGGAAGCAGTCTTCTCTTTGTTTTGATTGACGGTATACTATGCGAAACTCAATAAGGCGAGGTGAGGCCCGCATACATCTGGTGTCCTTGTCTTCGTGCATCCGTAAAGACATAATCGGATAGTAGAAGAAATGGTGAGGGCTGGCGAGGGTCATCGTGAGCGCCAAACAACTGTCGGGTTTTTAATTCGACGTCCGACGGATTGCCATGGAATCAGATACAGGAACTTCAAAAAACGCCACACCAACCAAGCCTGCATTTCTCACCACCTGACGGCCGCAGCACGCGATACGACCGCCATGACTTCGTTGCGCTTGCTTGCCGTGCTCGATGTACGGTCAAGTACACCTCCGCGCGGCAAGTGGCTCGCGCCTCGTCCTGACGGCCCTCTCACGCACTTCGCCTCCCCACGTGGTAAGAAATGAAGGCTAAGAGGCCGCAATTTTCCTGGGGTTATTGGAAGACGCCCGTGGTGTTTGGCGCGGGCTTCTGCATCTTGCAAATCCTGGTGGCCCTTGTGCGATTCGGGGGCCGGGGGGGGTTGGATACCGTCCAACCCGCTCGAGATACCGGCAATGCTGTTCGGGCTCGCCATGTTTTTTCTGTGCGGCCTGCTGGTTGGGTTGCTTGGTGCAACGCCTCTTGAGGGGCTGTACGGGAGCTTGGCGCTCCGCCTTGATGGTTGGCGTTGGGCTGGCGACTCCGTTCGCGATCCTGTTCAGTTTATTCGGAGGATTGCTCGGCCCGCCTGTCGTACTGATCGCAGCTCTGATTCCCTATCTGCTCCTGGTCGGGGTCCCGGTGTTGATCCGTAAAGCCTGGTTCCGCTTTCACAAGCCCGCGCCGCGCTAAACAGAGGCCCTGAGCTCGTGGCAGAAGCAGTGACCCAGTAGTCGGAAAAACTCCGTAGCCGCCAGGATCGCTTGGATTGACAGGAAGAAGAAGCTTGTCGCGAATTCGGAAATATGGGCGGCACACGTTAAACCGGCGCTGTCGAGGATTCCGTTTTACGTTCGAGCCTGTCCAGCAGGGCGTCGAGCTCCTTGAGCGCTGTGGCCGCGCTGGGCGTCTGCTTCTCCATCTGCCGCCACTCCAAGAGTCTATCGGGAGAGAATGTCACGCTGGGAGTCTCCGCCAAAAAATGCATCAGACGGGTCGTATCCACCCGTGAGTCTTCGCGGAAGCGCAGCATCCAGCGGCCTCGCTTGCGCTCAATCGACTGGATGCGCATCCGCTCGGCCCGAGATTTGACCAGGGCATGGCCCGCGAGATGATGCACCGGCTCGGGCAACGAGCCGTACCGGTCACGTAACTCCTCCAGCAGGCGAGCGCGATCTTCGCGTGTTCGGATCTCGGCCAGGCGCTTGTAGGCCTGAAGGCGTTGTGTCTCGTCGCGGATGTAATCTGTCGGGATGTGCAGGTCCAATCGCAGCTTGACCGTCGTGCGGACTTCTTCCTCTACCTCCTCGCCTTCGAGCTTCCGCATCGCTTCTTCCAGCAGACGGCAGTAAGTTTCAAAACCGACGGCGGCGATCTGCCCATGCTGCTCGGAGCCCAGCAGATTTCCGGCGCCGCGCAACTCGAGGTCGAGAGCCGAGATCTTGAAGCCCGACCCCAATTCGCTGAATTCCCGTAGTGCCGCGAGCCGCTTGCGTGCCGTCGATGACAACTCCGCTTCTTCGTCGACAAGCAGGTATGCATATGCCCGGCGATTCGAGCGCCCCACCCGGCCTCGCAACTGATAGAGTTCGGACAATCCAAACCGGTCCGACCTGTGAATGAGAATCGTGTTGGCCATCGGGATGTCGAGTCCGTTCTCGACAATCGTTGTCGACAACAGAACATCGTACTCGCGCCGCATGAACTTGAGGATCACTTTCTCAAGGTCCTTGGTTAACATCTGACCGTGGCCTACCCCGATACGCGCCTTTGGCACGAGCTTCTGCAAGTAAGCGGCAATCCGCCAGATCGTTTCAACACGGTTATAGATGAAATACACTTGGCCTTTGCGGGCCAGCTCGCGTTCGATGGCGTCTCGAATGATCTGGTCCGACGACGGAGCGACGACTGTTTGAATGGCGAGCCGGTCGCGCGGCGGTGTCTGGATGATCGAGATGTCCCGCAAGCCCACAAGCGACATTTGGAGCGTTCTCGGAATCGGCGTCGCGGTAAGAGTGAGCACGTCCACGTTCTTCGTGAGTTGCTTTAACCGCTCTTTGTGGCGGACACCGAACCGTTGTTCCTCATCGACTATCAAGAGCCCGAGATCCAAAAAAGTGACATCCTTGGAAAGCAAGCGGTGGGTCCCGATCAAAACATCGACCGTGCCCTCTGCGAGCCTCTCGATAATCTCCTTCTGCTGCGACCGCGTCCGAAACCGCGTGAGCCTTTCGATCTCGATAGGGAACGACGCGAAGCGCTGCGAAAACGTCTCGTGGTGCTGAAACGCGAGAACCGTCGTCGGCGCGAGCACGGCGACCTGTTTGCCGTCCCCCAAGGCCTTGAACACGGCCCGCATCGCCACTTCCGTCTTGCCGAACCCGACGTCACCGCACACCAGCCGGTCCATCGGCCGCTCCGACTCCATGTCCTTCTTGATGTCTTTGATGGACTGAATCTGGTCTGGGGTCTCGATGAACTCGAAAGCCTCTTCGAACTCCCGCTGCCAATTGCTGTCCGGCGAGAATGCAAAGCCAGTCGTCTTACCTCTCACGGCGTGGAGCTTGATCAGCTCGTCAGCCATGTCGAGCAGCTTTGCTTTGACACGGGCTCTCGTGCGTGACCAGGTCTGCCCTCCCATGCGGTCGAGCGGCGGCGGCTTCCCACCGGCGCCGTGATACTTCTGGATCAAGTCGAGCCGATGCAGCGGCAGGTAGAGCCGGGCGCGGTCGGCATACTCGATCAGCATCAAGTCTTCGCGCCGTCCGGCGTGCTCGACTTGCCGCAACCCGACGAATAGCCCGATGCCATGCTCAGCGTGGACGATCAAATCGCCTTCATTGAGATCCTGCAAGTCGGAAAGGAATGTCGACCGAGCTGATTTGCCTTTCTGCGGCCGCGCAACCAGGTCGGAAGATGCGAACAGATCTTCGTGACCGTAAAGGACGAGATTGCTGTCTGGAAGCGTCACGCCGCGGCGAATCGGCGATTCCGCCAACAGGACCTTCGACACCGGACCGGCCAGGCGGGCTTTCTCCTCGAGATAGGGGCTGGCCGCCTTGAAAGGATCTTTAAGACTGAGCTGATAGCCGATTTCGTTTTCAGTGAGAATGTCAGCGAGCCGCTCCACGTCACCGGGCGAATGTCCGGCGATCAAAGCTCGGCGTGCGCTGCTCACTTGAGCCTGCAATTCGCGTACGAAGTGTGACACGTTGCCCTGGAAGCTCGGTGTCGGCTGTGTCGCGAGATGCAGCCACTGTTCGCCGACGGCCTCGACTGCAAGCTCTTCCACGAGCACCTGAGAGCCTCGTTGCGCTTTCTCGGCGAAGCTTGACGGTGTGAAGTAGAAATTCGCGGGGGGCGGTTCTACGCTGCCCGCCGCCTCATAGCCGCCTTCGAGTTTCTCCCACAACTTTTCGCCGTCGGCCTGAATCGCCGCTCGCTCGGACCAGACAACTAGCGGATTGACTAACAGATCAAGAATGGAGCCCGTGCGCGTAGCGGCCGTCTGCGCGCTGAACTCCCAGCCGAGGGGTAGGATCTCGGGATCTCCCGTATCTTCGTCCGCGTTCTCATTTACCCGGCCCGCCGATGCCACCGGATACTCTGTCAATGGGAGTAACAAGGCCTGATCCACACGCTGGATCGATTTCTGGTTCTCCGCATCGAAGAGCCGAATCGATTCCACCTGATCGCCCAACATCTCGATACGAATCGGATGCGGAGCTTCGGGAGAATACACGTCGATGATCCCGCCGCGCAGGGAGAACTGCCCGACCATCTCGACGGGATCCTGCTTCTCGTAGCCGACCGAGACGAGGCCTTCGAGAAGGTCTTCGACAAAGAACTCGTCTCCGATTTCAATCCGCCAAGCGAGATTACGAAGGAACTCCTTCCGGGGGATCTTCATCAATGCGGACCGAATCGGGACAACGGCGATCGAAGCACTACCTTCGGCGATGCACCACAGCCCGATACCCCGCCGCTCGCTGACTTCCGGGTGCGGTGACTGTCCGTGATACGGAAGAACCTCATGCGCCGGCAGAACAAAGGGCGAGCCGCGATGCTTCGAGAAATCGAGCAGATCATGAAACGCCGTGAGCGTTTCGCATAGCACCTCGGCGACGGGGTTCGACTCAACCAGCACGACCATCGGCCGGTCGGTCAGCTTGTACAACAGCAGCAGGTAGAGGGCCTTTGCCGTGGCGTTGAGTCCCGACAGACGCAATGTTTGGGGCTCAGAGCCCCGAACAGCCTGCACCAGCGCCTGGAACGAGGGGTGGCGCGACGCCACATCGAAGAAGTCACTAAGGCCGACGAGAATCAAGAGTTTCGATCAAGAATCGTCTGCACCAGATCGGTCGTGGAGTAACCGGGCTCGATCGGAATGGGGAAAACCCGGCCTCCGGCATCTTCGACGATCTCACGGCCGGCGATCCAGTGGCTCCAGTCCGAACCCTTGACGAGCACGTCGGGCAGTAGCTGTTCGAGGAGTTCACAGGGCGTCTCCTCGTCGAAGACCGTCACCGCGTCCACCGCCGCCAGCGCGCCCAAGACGGCGCCCCTTTCTTCGGCAGACAGAATCGGACGCGCATCACCCTTCAATCGCCTTACGCTCTCATCCCCGTTAACGGCCACAACCAGCACGTCTCCATGCTCGCGCGCCGCTTCAAACAGGCGAATGTGGCCGGGGTGCAAAAGATCAAAGCACCCGTTGGTGAACACGACGGTCTGCCCCGCTTCGCGCCAGGCGAGGCGTTTCTCGATCAGGTCAGAACGCTTCAAAAGAGGTCCCATGGGAAAGTCATTTCGGGAAAATGCTTGACGGAGAGGAATCCATTGTACCGTCCGCTTCCACACTTGGCGCTCCCAGCGCCACCGGCGGCGCTCCGCCAACGGCGTCCAGAATCTCAGGGAATTAGAACAGAGCCGATGGCGAGTGAACAGCCGAGAGGATCTGAGCAAAGTCCTATGTTGCCATGTCCGCCGGTTCATCAGAATCGCCGATAACAGCGAACCCACGCTTTGAAGCGTCGGATGTTGACAGAGTCATCGGGCTCTACTTGGCCCCTAAGCTCTCCCCAAACGCAGAATCATTTGTGCCCCTTATCACGAAGCAACTCCCGCAGCCGTTCCGCGATGCGCTTCTCGACCCCACGCTCGGTCGGATGGTAGTACCGGCGGCCCCGCAACGACTCCGGCAGACATTCCATGGCCGTGACGGCGTCCTCGAAGTGATGCGCGTGCTGGTAGCCCTTGCCGTAACCCCAATGCTTCATGGCGCTCGTGGGAGCATTGCGAAGCTGCATCGGTACCGGATCAGCCATCGAGTTCCTCACGTCTTCCTTGACACTCCCCAGCGCCCGATACACGGCATCCGACTTCGGCGCAACCGCCAAGTACACAGCCACCTGTGCAAGCACCAGATCGCCTTCCGGTTCTCCGATCAGTCGAAACGCTTCCACAGCCGCCACGGCCTGCTCCAGAGCACGAGGATCCGCCAAGCCTATATCCTCGGACGCCATCCGAACCATGCGCCGCAGGATGTAGATGCGGTCTTCGCCGCCCTCCAGCATGCGGCCCAACCAATAGAGAGCTGCATCCGGGTCGCTCGACCGCACCGACTTGTGCAGCGCCGAGATCAAGTTGAAGTGCTCTTCCCCAGACTTGTCATATCGGACCAGCTTGCGTTCGAGCACATCCGCGAGCAGCCCTTCGGTAATCTCTCCGTCCGGAGCTGAAGCGACGGCGGCTTCCAGCGTCGCAAGAGCAGCGCGGGCGTCGCCGTTCGAGAAGAGAGCCATCCGTTCCAGCAACTCATCGGAAACAGAAATCTCTGTATCGCCCAGACCGCGATCCGTGTCTTTCAGCGCCGCTTTGAGAATGCTCACCAACTCACCGGCCGTGAGCGCGCGCAGCATATGCACTCGACAACGCGAGAGCAGTGCCGAAATAACTTCGAAAGACGGGTTCTCCGTCGTCGCTCCAATGAGAATCACGTCGCCGCGTTCGACATAGGGTAGGAAGGCGTCCTGCTGGGCCTTGTTGAAGCGATGAATTTCGTCGACAAACACGACAGTCCGGATCCCGGCCCGGCGAGCTCGCTCCGCATCGGCCATCACGGCTTTCACTTCCTTGATACCGCTCAGTACGGCGCTGAACGGTACGAACTGACCGCGACCGGTTTGTGCAATCAGGCGGGCCAGGGTCGTCTTGCCCACGCCCGGCGGTCCCCATAGGATCATCGAGCTGAGTTGGTCTCGCTCGATTTGCACGCGCAAAGGCTTGCCCCGACCAAGCAGATGCTCTTGCCCCATGAACTCGTCCAAGAGGCGTGGCCGCATCCGATCGGCGAGAGGCCGTCCGGCAATTTCTTCCGAAATCGGCTCAGAAAACTCGAAAAGGCTCACCCTGTGTCCCTGTCGTTCCGGTTTTCGCCCGAGGCGGTCCGCCTGCGAGACGCCTCGTAAAGTACAACAGCGGCTGCAGCAGAGACGTTGAGCGACTCCACGGCTCTGGTCGGGATCTGCAGATCTTCGGCGACGGCCCGCAAAGCCGGCCGGACGCCGTGAGCTTCCGAGCCCAGAACGATCACGCAGCCTCGCTCGAGGCGTGCTTGGGAAAGCGGTATTTCCGCTCGCGGAGATGCGGCGAAGCAACGCAGGCCGCGCTTGTTGATTTCGTCGATCAACTCTTTGGGTTCAAGGCCTTCGATGTGAGGAAGACGAAACAGCGAACCGGCCGAGGCACGCAAAGTCTTGGGATTCGCCGCGTGCGCCGTCCCCTTCAGCAAGACAACGCCCGTCGCCCCAAAAGCTTCCGCGGTGCGCACAATCGTCCCGACATTTCCGGGATCTTGGATAGCGTCGAGCGCAACTACGAGAGGCGTGCCCTTGAATAGCTCCTCAAGATCACAATGCGGGGGCTCCACGAGCGCCAGCACGCCTTGGCTTGTTTCCGTGCTCGTGATCTGTGAGAACAGGTTGTCGTTGACAATGCTGAGCGCCACTTCAACATGCCCGCGCAGCCTTGCCTCAACCTCGCGGCGCCTGCGTGCGGCGGCAACCACCGTGTCAACCCTGAGCCGACTCGCCAGCGCTTCATCGAACAAACGCAACGACTCAGCGACCCAAAGGCCCTTTTGGGTCGCAGCGGATCGGGTCACTGCGCGGCGCACATCCTTGATGAGCGGATTGCTCGGACTTCGCAGCTCAGAAACGGGCCGGACCAAAACGCCACTCATCCTATCAGGGGTTTCGGGCGTATTAGAATTCAAGTAGTGATGCTACTCCCCGTGGATCCACAGAGGCCTGATTGGCGGCAGGTGCGCCGCATCGCAAGTGTGATTCGCCGCGGCTCCGTAGTTGCCATGCCGACCGACACTGTCTACGGGATGGTGGCGAATCCGTTTGACAGCAAGGCCGTGCGGATGCTTTTCCGCCTCAAGCGGCGTCCGGAAACGAAGCCCATTCTCTTGCTCATCGACGGGTGGCGGCGCCTTGCTCCTCTTGTCCGAACCTTCCCCCATCCGTTTCGGGCGATTGCCTCACGCTTCTGGCCGGGCCCGTTGACCGTTATTCTGCCGGCCAGCAAATCCGTACCGGAACTCGTAACGGCCGGGACCGGAAACGTCGCGGTGCGCTGTCCCGGGTCGCCCTTGATCCGTATGCTCGGCCGATCGATCGGATCACCCCTCACAGGCACAAGCGCCAATCTTTCCGGTCTTGCCGCGGCCACAACGGCGGACGAAGTGGTACGGCAGTTCGGCGCCAGGCTCTGTTATGTTGTCGATGGCGGCCGGTCGGCCAACCGGCAGGTTTCGACGATCATCGATCTCAGCGGCGAGCCTTGCGTGATTCGGAGCGGCGCCATACCTGTCCGGGAACTGGACCCGTACCTGCGATGACTGAGGAAGCCAAGCCGCGCCGCCGTCGACTCTGGGCCGGGGTTCTTCTAATCGCCGCCGCACTTGGCGTTGCCTACTTCTCGAACGTCTACTACAGCGTTTGGCGCCAAGCCCGCCTCGATGAGGCACGGCAGGTCGATGTGATCGTCGTGCTGGGCGCCGCTCAGTATTTGGGCCGTCCGTCACCAGTTCTGCGGGCGCGCCTTGACCACGCCCTCCAGCTCTACCGCCGTGGCGTCGCGCCGCGCATCATCACAACAGGCGGCGTTGGCGAGGGAGCCGCCTTCTCCGAAAGCGAGGTCAGCCGCGAGTACCTCTCCCAGCAAGGCGTTCCGGCTGAGTTTGTGACCGTCGAAACAGAGGGCAAATCCACCGTTCAAAGCGCCCTGGCGGTCGCGGAAATCATGGACCGCATGGAACTGCGCTCCTGCGTCGTCGTCAGCGACTCCTACCACATTTTCCGAATCAAGCGCATGTTCGAGTCGCTGGGGATCGAAGTTTACGGCTCACCACGGCGTCCCCGGCAGATCAGCCCGTGGCGAAGACACTGGTTCTACGCCCGCGAATCACTGGGTTACATTCTCTGGCGAGTCGGCATCCACGTCTAGCGAAGGCCATGTCAATTACGGTTGATAGACTGAGGCGAGATGCGCTTTGACCTCTTGATCTTCGATCTCGACGGAACTCTGATTGACTCCAAACTGGATCTGGCCCTTGCCGTCAACGCTACCCGAGCCAACGCCGGGATGGAACCGATTCCCCACGAAGCGATCTACTCCTTCGTAGGTAAAGGCGCGCCGATATTGATCCGTAGCTCGCTTGGCCCGGGCGCAACCGAGCAACAAGCCGCGGAGGGGCTCCTCTTTTTCTACCAGTATTACCGCGACCACATGCTTGATAACACCTATCTGTATCCCGGTGTGAGGGAGGGGCTGAACCGGTTGGCGCAAACCGGATCACGGCTCGCCGTGCTCACCAACAAGCCGGTTCACTTCAGCGGTGAGATTATCGATCGTCTCGGCCTCAGCAGCCGCTTTGAACGGGTCTACGGAGGAAACAGTTTCGACACGAAGAAGCCCGATGCTTTTGGTTTGGAGCTTTTGCTCGCCGAGCTTGACGTACCAAAGGAGAGCGCCTTGATGGTTGGCGACAGTTCCGTGGACGTACTGACCGCGAAGAACGCGGGGGTGATGTCTTGCGGAGTGACGTATGGGCTGCGACCGGAAACGTTCGAGGAATATCCCCCGGATATTCTGGCGCATTGCTTCGATGACGTCGTGGCCGCCGCGCTGGAAGCTCCCGAGGTCGCTCAGTTGCCAACGTAACGCGCGTAAATACCGCGGGCGACACCGGCGTCTTCGGTTCCCTTGATAATCGCCCGTCCGTCCGGGAAGATCGTCATCTCGTAGGGATCACACTCGAAGCGCAAGGCGTAGGGATTCGCCCGCACTTTGCCCAGCGGCCCCAAAGTGCGGCCAAGGCTCTCCAGGTCGATCGCATCATCGCGCTCGTGGACTTGCACCGCATTACGGCCGCAGAGTGAAACCGGCCGCCGTTTTGAGGACTCTAAATGCTTGAACCTTTGACGTGTGCACACAACGCAGTCCGGGTTTGGCTCTCGCGACGAGATTGTCTGAAGAGTGTTCTTCCACACGTCGATCGACAACATCCGAGGCTGGACGCACTCCGGCCTTCCGGCGAGTACCTTGGTCGCGTCGGCAACCTGCAGCGCGGCTACCACGGAGATAATGGCGTTGAGAACACCGGCCGTATCACAGGTCGCCTGGGGGTTGCCCGGAGGTTCCGGGAAAAAACAGGCGAGGCAAGCGCTCACGCCGGGCAGAATGGGCATCGTGACGCCGTAACTTCCCACGGCCGCGCCGTATATCCACGGAATGCCGTGCTTGACCGCCACGTCGTTGAGCAGATAACGCAACTCGAAGTTGTCCGCCCCATCGAGAATCACATCGGCCCCGCACAGAATACGTTCAGCATTTCGCGCGGTCAGGTCGGCCACGACCGGTTCCATCCGGATGCGGGAATTGACGGCGGACAGACGGCGGGCCGCCGCCACGGCTTTGGGCAGGCCCTGACGAGCATCGTTTTCATCGAACAGCGCTTGCCGCTGCAGGTTGCTGAGTTCGACGTAGTCGCGGTCAACCAGAATGAGCCGGCCGACTCCCGCCCGCGCCAGGGCGCTCGCCTGCGCGGTCCCAAGGGCCCCGCATCCCGCGACGACGGCGGTCGAGGCCAGCAGTCGCTCTTGACCCCTGCCGCCGATCTCGTTGAAGAGAATCTGCCGCGAATAACGCTCTTTGTCGTTTGCTTCCAGCAAGGATGCGTAGTTGGAACCCTGATCTTAACAGCCCTCGCCTGGAGTGCGGTTTCACCTTGGTTGAGGCAACGTGGATCCAGCAGGGCCGTCTTATAATCGTCAATGTTCGTGCAAGCCATCCCGCCGATTGTTCTGCTGGCGGCCCTTCTGGCCGGGGAGGCTCATGCAGACGAACCCACTCCAGCGACGGCGCCGACTGTCGCTTCTGTAGACTTCACGCCCGCCGAACAACCCTTGGAGGACGAGCACCTGTCCAAGCTCGTCAGCGTGAAGGCGGGCGAGCCGCTCAACCCCCGGCAGGTCCGCGAAAGCATACAGCGCATGTTCGCGACCGGCCGCTATGAGCCTGACATTCAGGTTCTCAGCGAAGACGTTCCCGGAGGCATCCGAGTCACATTCGTGGCCCGCCCGAGCTGGTTTGTCGGCCAAGTGCAGGTAGAGGGAGCCGAAGCACCGCCTACCCCTCTGCAACTCATCAATGCGGGACAACTCGATCTCGGCCGGCCCTATATTGAAGAAGATGTCGGCTTTGCCATGCAAGAGATGAGGCGCCTCCTTGAGAACAACGGCTTCTTTTCGTCGGACATCACCAAGACCGAGATCGAGCACCCCGAGAGTCGCCAGAAGGACATCACGTTCGTGGTGACGCCCGGCGAGCGAGCGACGATCGGCGAGATCTATCTCACCGGACAAGGACAAGATGAAGCCCCGCCGTTGCCCATCGAGGAAGTTCGCCGCATCACCGGTTGGCACAGAGGCAAACTTTTCACACAGCGCAGGCTTCAGCAAGGTCTTAGCCGTTTGCAAAAACATCTCCGCGATGAACAATACTGGCAGTCGACAGTCCGCTTGGTCGGCCGGGACTTCAATGCCGACCGTAACGAGGTCGGTCTTGTTGTGGACATCCGGCTCGGCCCGCGGGTCGTTGTTCGGGTCGAGGGTGCGGAGATCAGCGAGCGGAAGCTCCACCGCTACCTCCCCATCTACGAGGAAGGAGTTGTCGATGACGACCTGCTGGCTGAAGGCGGATACAATTTGCGCGACTATTTCCAGTCCCAAGGATACTTCCTGGCTTCCGTCACGCCCGTCCTCGAACGTGACCGGCAGGACGAAGTGTTGATCATCTACGAGGTCAACCGCGGCCCCCGCCAGGAGCTCGTGCACGTTGGCATAACCGGGAACCGCTCCTTCGACTTGCTGACCATCAAGGAGCGGATGCTGGTGCAACCGAAGAACATTGACGTACGGAGGGGACGGTTGACGGACAGCTTGTTGGACCAGGACCGGTTGGTCATCCTCGACCTCTACCGGTCGAACGGTTTTCGCGAAGCGGAAGTCGCCTGCCGCAAGGAGGCTGGCTACCAAGGAAACGACGGTCAGATGGCGGTCTTCTGTGACATCCGCGAGGGCGATCGGACTCTTGTCTCACTGCTGACGATCAATGGCATGGCGCGGCTCTCGGAACAGTCGTTTGCGGATCGTTTGGCATCGGTAGACGGCCAGCCATTCAGTGAAGTCAGCGTAGCGGCCGACCGCGATCTCATTCTGGGGGACTACCACGATTCCGGCTACCACCGAGCGGAGTTCAGTTGGAAAAGCCTTCCAAGCGAGGACCCCCATCGTGTCGAGCTTGAATATGAGATTCACGAAGGTGAGACGCTCTATCTCCGCGAGCCGATCATTACCGGCCTGCGCCATACCCGCCCCAGCCTCGTGGATCAACAGGTGCAGGTCGTGCCGGGTGATCCCTTCTCGGCGAACGCCATGTTCGAAACCCAGCGCCGCCTCTACGATCTCGGCGTATTCTCCAAGGTGGATGTCGGACTTCAGAACCCCAACGGAGAAGAGCCAGCCAAGAACGTACTGATCCAGGTGGAGGAGGGGCGTCGTTGGACAGCCCGGGTCGGCGGCGGTGCGGAGTTCGCGCGCATCGGCGGCAATACGGCTAACGTAACCTCGCCGCTCGGAGACGCCTCTTTCAGTCCCCGCGTCACACTGGAAGTAACCCGTCTCAACGTCCGAGGCCTCGGGCACACGATGAGCCTGCGCACGCGCCTCTCCAATCTGCAGCAAAGAGCGCTGTTCATCTACGAGGCGCCACGTTGGACAGGGTCGGACAAGTGGGACATGACCATCAGCAGTCTGTTCGATACCTCCCGCAACGTCCGCACCTTTTCCGGGAGGAGGCTCGAAGGAGCGATTCAGCTTCACCAGCGACTCAGCAAACCGTCAACGGCGCTGTACCGCTTCACGTACCGGCGAACGTCGATCGACCAGAACACGCTGCAGATCACTCCTCTCCTGATCCCACTCACTTCACAGCCCGTCCGCGTGGGCCTGTTGTCGGGCACTTACATTCAAGACCGCCGGGACGATCCAACCGACTCAACAAAGGGCATCTTCAACACGGTCGACTTGAGCCTTGCCAGCGGAATCTGGGCGTCCGAGCCCGACTTCCTTCGTTTCCTAGGTCAAAACAGCACTTATCACCGACTCGGAAACAGCCGTGTCGTCTTGGCGCGCACGCTGCAACTCGGACTGCTGTTGCCGACCGGCATCTTTCGGACACAGGATCCGATCAACTTCACTCCCGGGCCCTCTGAGCCCGATCCCCGCATCCCGCTATCGGAGCGGTTCTTTGCCGGTGGCGCTAACTCCCACCGTGGCTTTCCCGTGAATCAGGCGGGGCCTCGCGATCCGACTACCGGATTCCCGATCGGGGGGGGCGCGCAGTTCCTCAACAGCGTGGAGCTGCGCTTCCCGCTACGCTGGAAGAATGTGGGTGGCGTCCTGTTTCACGACGCGGGCAATGTCTACTCGCGGCCTGGCGAGATCAGCTTCCAAAGCAGGCAGAAGGCTCTGACCGAGAACAGCGGGACGGTCGGTTACGAGTTTGATTACCTGGTGCATGCCGTCGGTCTCGGCGTTCGTTACAAGACGCCCATCGGCCCAGTCCGACTTGACTTGGCTTACAGCATCAACCCGCCAAGGTTCATCGGTTTCGAAGGAACGCGCGAGGACCTGTTGCGCGGAGCGGGAGCCATCACGCAGCAGCGCATTTCACAATTCCAGTTTCACTTCTCCCTAGGTCAAACGTTCTGATGATGAGAAAAACCGCATGCAGATTCCGATGGCCGTGGGTGCTTCTGATCGCTCTGCCGGCTGTTTCGGTCAACATGCCGGCCGGACAACGCATTCTGGACCAGACGATCGCCGTCGTTGGTGATCGAGCGATTACCGCCGGCGAAGTGGAAGAGCAAATGGCGTTGGAAGACCTCGATCGCGAACGGCCGTCGGAGCGCTCGTCCAAGCGTTATCGGGAAGTCGTAGAGCGACTGATCCGGTTGCGGCTGGTGCAGCGCGAAATGGAATTGGCGGGCTTTGTCGGGGCAACCGATGAGCAGGTCCGGCAACAAATCGACTCCATCCGGCGTCAGTCCGGCGGCGTGGCGCGGCTTCAGCAGGTACTGGACAACTATGGCTTGAGCGAGACGATTCTGGAAAACTTCCTGCGGCAACAGTTGGACTTTCAGCTCTTCGTGGGCTTCCGCTTCCGTACCGGACTTGTCATCCCCCGTGAAGAAGTGGAGGCGTACTATGCAACGGAATATCGATCGCAGCTACCGGCATCCAGCTCCCCCCGGCCGCTGGATCAGGTGTACGAAGATTTGGAGGCCGAGTTGGTCGAACGCAGAGTAGACCCCCTGCTGAACGATTGGATCAATCGCGTTCGATCACAGACGCGCATCATGATCGTCGAGCGCCAGCCTGCCTCGGCAGAGACAGAATCACCATGAAGAGATTCTTCCAAAATCCGGGGCGCTTCGGCTGGAAGGCATGGGCTGCCGGACTGGTGGTCCTCGTCATAGTGGCCGGGACGTCGCTCTGCGGCCTGCTCTATACCGAATGGTTCCAGGGGCGCATTCGGCATGAGATGATCGCGCAGATCGAAACGCTTACCGGCGGCGAGGCCTCCTTGCGTGAGCTGTATTTTCAGCCGACAACTCTACGGCTGCGCGTGGAAGGGCTGTCCGTCAGCTCCCTTGACGAATCCGAACCATTCCTGGAAGTGCCCGCCGCCGAGCTGGTTTTCAAACTTGAATCTCTTTTCTCGACAAAGCTATCCCTGGAAGCATTGGTTCTGGATTCACCGCGTATACACGTGATCGCGGCGTCCGACGGCGCCAATAACCTACCTCCATTTCCTTTGCAACCCGACACCAGCGGTACGATGCCACAAGCGCTGTTCGAGATGGCCGTCAAGCGGTTTGACGTGAACCGAGGCCGCTTCCAATGGAATGACGGCAGCGTGCCCGTTTCATTCTCGTCGCAACGGTTCCATCTGCAAACACGCTTTGAGCCACAACAGGGGCGCTATCGGGCAAATGTCCGGTTGGGCGAATCGCAGTTGGAGATCCGCAACAAACGGCCGGTCCTGTCGGAAGCTGAGGCGGTATTCCATGTCTATCCTGACCGGGTCGTTGCACCGGAGATCAAATGGGCAAGCGGTGGGACGAGCGTCCTCGGAGATCTGGAGATCAACTCTCTCGATCAGCCCCAAGCAGTCTTCCGCTATCGGATTGATGCGCAACTTCGAGAGTGGGCATCGTGGCTCGGTCTTGCTCCTCTTGCAGGTGGCGCAGCGCTCGTTCGGGGTGAGGGACAGTGGAACGGAGCCGAAGGTGCGCTTCGATACACAGGGCGCCTCACGATCAGCGATCTGATGCCGCAGGCGGATCAATTCGTCCTCGAACCGGTATCCGCGACCGCCGACTTTTCCGGCGATGCCCAAACCCTCAGCGTCCAAAACATCGAGGCGGAAGCGTTGGGGGGGGCGCTCACGGGGGAGGCTCGACTGGAGGGCTTGACCTCGACTTCGCCTCGCTACCGGCTGGCATTAGCTCTTGCGGAATTTCCTCTGAAGCCCTTGACTGCGGCGGTCCCGCAGCTTCCAGCCGGCATCCGCGACGCTCCCTGGGTCAGCGCACTCAGCGGAACCATCGAGGCGGAGGGCAGCAGCAGCGACGACCTGCTGGCGCAAGCTCGCATCGTGTTTGAAGCGCCCCAAGCCTCCCGGCAGCATCAAGTCCCTCTGCGCGGCGCTCTCGACATGGGTTATGAGAGCGGGTCGCAAACCCTCAGAATCGACAACTTCGATCTGATCACAGCCCACAGTCGCATCCAACTCAACGGTTCGTTGCGGGCGCAAGATCGCGCCCAACTTCGTGTTCGTGCCGACTTCACCGGCCTCGAAGACCTTCGTTATTGGCTGCGGCAAGCGAACGCCGAACAGATCGCTGCGCCTGTCGGCTTGGCCGGTTCAGTACAACTCAATGGCCAAGTCTCCGGCCGGCTCGCATCGCAAGACCTTCGCTTCCAGGGCAGTTTAAACGTCAAGCAGTTCACGCTTCACGGAAAGCCGTGGGATCGCCTGCACGGGTCGCTCGATATCTCACCGAGCAAGATTCGAGTCGAGCCGGCACGGCTGGAGAGTGCCGGCGGAGTAGCCGACATATCCCTAACGGCCGACTTAACATCGCGCGAAACGCAGAAGGTTTCAGCGGTCAATGGCCGTGTCAGCATCAAGAACTTGCCCGTCGCCTCGCTGCTCAGCTCGACGGCCTTTGACCAGCCGCTGACAGGCGCGCTCAATGGTGACGTACGCTTCAGCGGCCCGCCGTCGAACCCACAAGGCTCCGCGCACCTCGAGCTCATCGAAGGAGTCGTTTGGGGCTGGCGCCTCGACCGCATCGTCGCCGATGCCCGACTCGCCGAAGGCGAGGTTGTCGTCGATTCAATCCGTGCCGAGCTCGGCCAAGCAACACTCTCAGGGAACGGCCGGGTTGATCGAACAACCGGAGTGTTTCACTTCAAAGTAGCCGCCGACGGCTGGAATCTTGGCGATCTCCAAACCTTCTCCCAAAGCGATCACCCACCCTCTGGACTTCTCGTGCTCGATCTCGAGGGCAAAGGTCGCCTGCCATCCGGAGAGAACCTCTTCGATGACCTCGTCGTTTCCGGGTCCTTCGGTTTGGAAGAGGTCAAGCTGGGCGAACGGGACATCGGTTCTTTCTCCGGGAAGCTAACGACCTCGGGACGGCGCGTGGACCTCGGCTGGGAGGGCAATCTGCTGTTCGGCTCTCTCGTGGGGTACGCCGAGTTCCGGCCGGACAAGAACGGTCCGTTTAGCGGCCACTGCACCGTGAAGGGGCTTGACCTCGTCTACCTGGCAGGGTTGGCTGACTTGAACCTTCACCAGACTAGCGGCACGGTTGATGGTCAGTTCCGGTTCTCCGGCGAGGTGACCGACGCGGGCAAGTTCGTCGCCGACGGCGAGGTCACCCGTCTCCAGCTTACGCACTCGGATATTCCCGGTGCGGATCGCGGATACGAGGTCTGGAATCCCTTCCCGATGCGTTGGAAAGTTGAGAACAAGACCTTGGACATCGACCGCGTACGCCTTATCGGCGACGGGACCGATATCGTCGTCGACGGAACGATCGGGTTACAGGATGGTTTTGCCCGCAAGGAAGATTCGATGGATGTCTCGGTCGAGGGGATCTTCAATCTGGCGGCCCTTGAAAGTTTTCGCCCCGGAGTCACGGCGAGCGGCGATTCCGAGTTGGATGTGAGTATCCGGGGTAACGCCGATCAACCGGCGATTCGTGGCCGGATGCAGGTCAAAGACGGGACGTTGCGCCACAGTTCATTCTCAAACGGATTGAGCGAACTCAACGGCCAAATCCGCTTCAACGAAGGCATGATCCGCGTCGAAGAGGTGCGAGCTGAGTCTGGTGGAGGCAACCTCACTCTGGACGGCACGGTAGTGCTGCAAGACGGACGCTGGGACTATCGTCTTCAAGCAAATATCGAAAGCGTCCGGGTCCGATATCCGGAATCTCTCAGCAACGTCATCGACGGCCGGCTGACGTACTCGGGAACGGACCTGCGGAGCCTGCTCAGCGGGGAAGTGATTGTGAGCCGCGTGACGATAGGGTCGGACCTTACCCTGGGCGACGTCATGGCCTCGCTCGCCCAACCCACTCAGACGCCGGCCAGCAACCAGGTCCTCGTCAACATGGGTCTGAGCGTTCGCATCGCATCCGTGCCCGAGCTTCTGATCGACACGCCGCTGATCCGCAATGTGCAATCCAATATGGACTTGCAATTGAGAGGAACGGCCGTCAGCCCCTCGCTGCTCGGTGACTTGACAATCACGCAAGGGGAACTCCTTTTCCAGGGATCGCGTTATAAGATCAACCGTGGGGACATCAACTTCTACAATCCTTTCCGGATCGAACCCGTCGTCAACATCGAACTCGAAACGCGCATCCGTGACGTGGACATCGCCTTGATCATCTCAGGCCCGGCGAGCCTTCCCAACCTGAGCTATCGATCGGACCCGCCGCTGCGCACCGATCAACTCCTCGACCTGATCGCCTTGGCCCGCTCGCCAACCACCGATCCGGTGCTGGCGACACAGCAGACAGCACAGCAACAGTCTTTGATCCAGAGCGGCCTGAATGCCGTCCTTTCCCGCGCCATCACGGTTTCGGGAGCCACGAGCATCGGCTCGCGGAGAGGCTCGCAAAGGTTGCAGCGCTTCTTTGGCGTCAGCCGGCTCAAAGTTGATCCTCAATCGGGTGGCGCCGAGCTCAACCCGGGTGCGCGCATCTCCACCGAGCAACAGATCACTCAGGATCTGACTCTCATCTACAGCTATGACCTTTCCGAGGCTCAGCAGCAGGTGGTCCGCGTCGAGTGGGCGCCGACGCGGCAGTGGTCGTTCATCGTGACGCGTGATGAGAATGGCCTCGTCGGAGCTGACATTCTGTTCAAAAAAAGGTTGCATTGATTGGCACAGTGGGAGCAGTTGCGGCGGCGCATGGTCGACCGCCAACTGCGCTCGAGAGGCATTCGTGATGAGCGCGTGCTGGCCGCGATGGGGCAGGTCCCGCGGCACGAGTTTGTTCCGCCCGCGCTGCGGAAGTTCGCCTATGAAGACGAGCCCGTATCGCTTCCTCACCGGCAAAGCGTTTCGCAGCCCTACATGGTGGCGGTCATGGCCGAGGCGCTGGCGCTGACCCAAACCGACACCGTCCTCGAGGTCGGAGCCGGTTCGGGATACGCCGCGGCGGTCATCGCCTTGCTCGCCAAGCGTGTCTATGCGATCGAATGGGAGGCCGATCTCGCTGACTTGGCGCGGACGAACTTACGCCGAACCGGCTACGATGATCGGATCACGATCGTCCACGGAGATGGCACTCTGGGCTGCCCGGCTCACGCTCCCTACGACGCGATCTCCGTAGCGGCGGCGGCCTCCGAGGTGCCGGCCCGGCTGCTCGAACAGATGGAACCCAAAAGCGGCCGTCTCGTCATGCCCGTTGGCCCGGAGAGTAGTCAGGACTTGACGTTGGTGCGCTGTTCGTCGGTCGGTCTTCGTTCGCTGCGCATCACCGGTTGCCGCTTCGTCCCTCTTCTCGGACCCCAGGGACGAAGGGACGAAGGGGATTTCCCTTCACCGCCTCGCCCATGAAGAACATCATCGTCGGAACCGCGGGCCATATCGATCACGGCAAGACGGCCCTCGTCCGTGCGCTCACCGGCACCGATACCGACCGTCTCGCGGAAGAGAAGCGGCGCGGAATCACCATCGACATCGGCTTTGCGAATCTGCGTGTCGCGGATGAGCGGAACGGGGACGAACTCAATCTGGGATTCGTCGATGTCCCCGGACACGAGCGGTTTGTGCGCAATATGCTGGCGGGGGCCAGCGGGATTGACCTCGTGTTGATGGTCATCGCCGCCGACGAACTGGCGATGCCCCAAACGCGCGAGCACTTCGATATTTGCCGCCTGCTCGATGTGAGGCATGGTCTCGTCGCCCTCACCAAAGCTGACCTCGTCGATGCCGACACGCTGGAACTCTCCCGGATGGAGCTGGAAGACTTCTTTGCCGGTTCATTCCTGGCGGGAAAATCCGTCATCCCTGTCAGCGCCAAGACCGGCATGGGCCTCGACGAGCTTCGCGATGCTTTGGCGCAGACTGCCCGCGAAACGCCGGGACGAAACGGCAGCGGGCACTTTCGAATGCCGCTCGACCGAGTGTTTGTCCAACAGGGTTTCGGCACGGTAATTACGGGTACCCCTGTCTCAGGAACGATCCAAGCTGACAGCGAACTCAAGATTCACCCCCTCGACCGGCGTGTCCGTGTTCGCGGCATCCAAGGCCACAACAAGTCGGTGCGCAGCATCGGGGCGGGACAACGAACCGCGCTGAACCTTGCAGGTATTGAAGCGAGCGAGCTGCGACGCGGTATGGTCGCGACGTCGGTCGGGCCGTTTCGAGATACGAGCAAACTGGACTGCGTGATCGAACTGCTTGCGTCAGCAGACGCCCTCAAGCACGGAGCGCCTGTCCATTTCCACAGCGGGACCTCGGAAACGGTCGCCCGGGTTGCGCTGTTGGGCCGCTCTGGCAAGCTTCCTCCGGAGGGAAAAGCGTTCGCGCGGCTCCGACTTGACAATCCCGTCCTCACACTCTACGGCGATCGCTTCATCCTGCGGCGCTTTTCTCCAGTCATCACGATCGGTGGCGGCATCGTTCTCGATACAGAACCAAGGCCGGAGCGAAACGCGGCGGCGCACTGCCGCCGACTCACTGAGCTGCGGTCCGGCGAGCCACGCCGGGTGTTGGCCGTGCTGCTTCAGCATGAGCCTTACGGATTGGAGACATCAGACACGATTCGACGATCGGGATGGAACAAGAGCAAGGTGGGAGAGGCTGCCGCGGACCTGTGCCAGCTCGGAGTGGCTCGGCTGTTGGGGCCTTCCCGCTTGCTGTCCGCCGAAGCGTACCGGGCGGCTTCGAAAAAGACGGCTGACTTCCTTAAGCACTTCCATCGAAAGGAACCACTTCAGCCGGGAACATCCAAAGAGGAGCTCCGGAGCCGTTGTTTCGCGAGCGCGCCGGCGAACTTCCTCGACACACTGCTGACATCGCTCGATGCAGCAGGTGAGATTGTGATCGAGAACGAGTTCATCAGGCTCCCCAGCCACACTGTCGTGCTTGGCGATGAGGAAAGCAAGGCGCGCGCGACCATCATCGCCAAGTTCGAAACAGCCGGGCTCTCCGTACCTGCCGTCAAGGACGTTTTGGCGAGCCTGCCGGTCGACGCTGCCCGCGCACGTCGTATCCTGCAGGCGCTCTTGCGAGAGGACATCTTGGTGAAAGTCTCCGAGGATATACTGCTCCATCGGGGCGGCATCGATCGTCTTGAGCAGCTTCTCCGCCAGGAACGCGAACGGTCAGGGCGCATCGACGTTGCGCGCTTCAAGGAACTGGCAGGGGTCAGTCGCAAATACGCCATCCCGCTGCTGGAGTTTCTTGACCGGCAAAAGCTCACCCGCCGCGACGGCAACGAACGCGTCATTCTCTGACCTAAAATCCTCCGTGTGCCGCATGAAAGCGCAACGAAGGAATGGCGGGCCTATGGCGTGCTTCGACCGCCTTGGCGGGGCACTGCTCTTCCCCAAGCCGGTCTAACCGCAGTTGAGGAACCTCGCGGAACGGATGAGCGACTCTTGGACAACCTTGATCCTCCTGACGAGCGCCTTCTCTTGGGCACACACGGAGGAGCTGGAAGGATCGGTCAAGTGATGTGTCGTTTTCCTATGGTGGTCGTCGCCTCTCTCGTGTCGAATCTGCTCCTTGTCGGAACCCCGGCGTTGATCTGGAACTTGTCACGGCGTTACATGTCCAAAGCCGATAAGAAAACATTGCAATAATAAAATCGTCCGTGACGTTGTCGGACGCGCCCGCGAGCGGGTGGGAGAATAGTAATGCTCAAACAAGCGGAGTAGGAGATCTGTTGTCTGTTTGAGAGTTGGCTTAGCAGCACCGAGCTTCGATGGAGGTAAATCTATGAACATTCGAACAGCGGCACTACTTGCAACGTTCGCGTCTCTGACCTTGGGAGGATGCCAGGAGGCCCCCGAACCGGTTGCCGAACCGGTAGTCGCGCCGCCTGCGCCTGTGGAGCCGGAGCCCGCGCCCCCAGAACCGCCACCGGAACCTGCTCCGGACCCGGCGGCCACGCCGGCCCAAAGCACCCCCGGCCCTATCCGATGGGCCGGTTCCAAGGGTAAAGGTTGGATTATGATTCGGGGTTTGGACGGCGGAACCTACGAGAACTATTACCCTTCCGTCGTAAAAAACGTCCAGACGGCACTACAGGACCAGGGACTTTATGACGGGCCGATTTCAGGCGTGCTGGATGACACGACGGCGAACGCACTGGGTGAATTTCAGAAGGCCAACAAACTCCATGTTTCCGGCGTGCCTACGCCACGCACGCGCAAAGCGTTGAAGATTCCGCCTCCGGTAGGGAGTCAGCAAAAAGGGGATGGATAGCTCCCCATTCCTCGGAGAAAGGCCGTTCAGCGCGAGCTATTCGGTCAGCTTTAAAGGTCGAGCCTTACAGCGTTCAGCATACTGGGAGCGGTGTTTTCCAGGGGTATATCAATACTCCCCTACGAGGCATGCGAAGAAAGAAACGGCTTTATCTCATCGTTGTTAGTTTGCTCATGATGGCGGCTGGAGCACGACCGAGCGCCGTAAGCCCTCGCCTCTGATGCGCCACTTCACCCCAGTCCATCAAGTGGAATCAGTTGGTCTCAGCCTGTGATTCCGCCCCGCTCCGGGCTTCATGGTGCGGCTGCCGAGTCTGCAGGAGGTGTACATCGAGATCGCCTCCGACTTAGACTGAGGTGTGTCCAATACCATGATGTCCCAGCGAAACCTGGTCGCCGTTCTTCTAGCGATTATCCTCGCAGCCTGCTCGTCGAGTCCAACCGAGACGGACACACTTGATCTCGGTTCTATCACCGAGGAGCACGTCATGATCCCGATGCGCGATGGCGTACGCCTCTCCGCATATCTCTACTTCCCTGAAGGGGAAGGCCCCTGGCCTGTGTTGTATGAACAGAGGTATGCCGATCTCCGCGCCGACCGCACCCGCCGGAACCTTGCCGAACTGGCCTCGCACGGTTACGTAGTCTGCGCCCAGAACTTTCGGGGCGCACACCTCTCCGAAGGCGTCTGGAACGGTTACCGCTCGCTCGGCTGGGGTGAGCTCCAGGATGGCTATGACAGTGTCGAATGGCTTGCCCAGCAACCCTGGTCCAACGGCAAGATCGGAACGTTCGGGGCGTCGCAAGGCGGCTTCGCACAGAACTTTCTCGCGGTCACCCAACCTCCGCACCTCGTTGCGCAGTATATGGTCGATACCGGGCTCAGCTTGTTTCATGAGGGCTATCGGATCGGCGGAGCCACCAAACCGAACCGGTTCAAGGTCATGGCCAGGATCTGCCGTGTCCCCGAGCACAACGACGGATGGCTCCGTGAAACTTTTGAGCATCCCACCTACGACGAGTATTGGGAGCAAGAGGACTGCACGCAGCACTTCGACAAGATGAACGTCCCGGCATTCACCATCGGAAGCTGGTACGACTACATGAGCGTCGGATCGATCGGCAGCTTCGTCGGACGGCAGCATCGCGGCGGGCCGAACTCACGCGGTGCACAGAAGCTATTGCTCGGTCCGTGGCTGCACGGCCGCTATAACAAGCAGAATCCTGAAGTGGGCGAACTGCAGTATCCCGAGAAGTCGACATTCGACGTAAAGGCCCATATGATCGAGTGGTTCAACCATCATCTCAAGGGCGCCGCCAACGGGGTGGATCGTGAGCCTGCTGTCCGCTACTACGTCATGGGCGCGGTTGGCGAACTCGATGCTCCCGGGAATGAATGGCGGACGGCCGATGACTGGCCGATTGCTGTCAAGGAAACCCCTTACTATTTGACTCCGGCGAACGAGCAGGGCGAGGGGGGGCTTGTGCTTGAAGAGCCTGTCTCCTCAGAAGGTAAGACCGCGTACCGCAGTGACCCCAACAACCCGGCGCCGATTCCGACCCGTGCCTTCCCCGGTGCGTGTGATGCTCGCGAGTACGAGCAACACCCCGAACAGCAGACCTTCACGACCGAGCCGCTCGCCGCGCCCGTTGAATGGACGGGCATGGTCAAAGTCGAACTCTACATTTCAGCGAACGTGAAAGATGCGGATTACATCGTCCGGCTCAGCGACGTCTACCCGGACGGTCGGTCGATTCTCATCATGGACAAGGTCCAGCGCGCACGCTTCCGGGACGGCTACGATCGCGAAGTATTGATGGAACCGGACAAGGTGTACAAACTCGCTTTCGACATTCACTCGCTCAGCCAGATCTTCAACAAAGGCCATCGCATCCGCGTGACTGTCGGCAGCACGGGCGCTAATTTCTACGAGCCGAACCCCAATACCGGCGGGCCAATGACGATCGAGCCGCCCGAGGAAATGCTCATCGCCGATAACATTATTCACCACAGCCGACAGTACGCTTCGCGCATCATCGCGCCCCTTGTGGAGGAGCGCTAGCCCCACCGATCTCCGCCCGCCGCCGGCACTTCCCTTCCCGTTGCGCTGCTGCCAGTGAAAGCTTACCCTCAAACCCTGAGATGATCTGGGACCTGCACGTTCACTTCACCAATTTCGAAGGCCGCACGCCGCACGAGAAGATGGCCAATGCCGTCAGGTTCGCCGATCGCATGGAAATCGAGCGCTTCATGCTCTACCTCGGCTTCCCGCCTCACCCTGAAGACCCGACACCTGAGGAATTGACGACGATCAACGACCAGGTTTTAGAAGCCCTGCAGCACTGGCATCACCGTGCGTTCGGATTCGTCTACCTGAACCCCAACCATCTCGAGTTCAGCCTCAAGGAGTTCGACCGCTGCGTACTGGACGGCCCGATGGTGGGAGTCAAGCTTTGGATTGCCCGCAAGTGCAATACACCCGAGCTCGACCCGATCGTTGAGCGCGCCGCGGCGATAAATGCCGTGATCTTCCAGCACACCTGGATCAAGGTGACGAGCAACCGCCCCGGCGAGAGCACACCCAGCGATCTCGCCGAACTAGCCGCGCGCCATCCCGACATACCGATCATCTGCGGCCACACCGGTGGCGACTGGGAACACGGCATCCGAGCGATCCGGGCTCACAAGAACGTTTCGATCGGCATAGCGGGCTCGGATCCCACGAACGGATTCGTTGAAACGGCTGTCCGTGAGCTAGGACCGGAACGCATCATCTACGGAAGCGACGCCGGCGGCCGTAGCTTTGCCTCCCAACTCGCCAAGGTTCTAGGCGCGAACATCTCCGACGAAGCAAAGAAACTTATCCTCGGCGAGAACCTCAAATGCATGCTAGCGCCGATCCTCAAGCGCAAGGGGATCGAATCATGATCATCGACACCAACGTTTATATCTCGCGTTGGCCGTTTCGCCGCCTGCCCGGCGACGAAATTCCCGAACTGATTGCGAAGCTGCGCTCGCACGGCGTGTCGCAGGCCTGGGCAGGGAGCTTCGACGGCGTCTTGCACGAGGATGTCGCCGCCGTCAACGAACGGCTCGCCGAATCGTGCCGAACGCTGGGGCAGGGTTTGCTCATCCCGTTCGGCACCGTGAACCCAGCTCTTCCCGACTGGAAAGAAGACCTGCGGCGATGTCAGGAAGAGCACAAGATGCCCGGTATCCGTCTGCACCCGGGTTACCACGGCTATCCGCTTGACGATCCGCAATTTATTGACCTGATGCGGCGATCCGCCGAGCGGAAGATGGTGGTTCAGATTGCTCTCAACATGGAGGACGAGCGGACACAACACCCTCTGGTGCGTGTCAGCGAAGTCGATACCGCCCCGATCCTCCGGCTTCTACCCAATGTCCCTGGTTTGCGGCTCGTGATTCAGAACCGCAAGCGGAAGCCCGCCGGCAAACTGCTCGGCCGACTCAGCTACCACGGTGAAGTCTATTTCGACTTCGCCATGCTGGAGGGAGTGGGAGGAATTGCCAAGTTCATCGAGGAGATCCCCGGCGACCGCGTGCTGTTTGGCTCGCATTACCCGTTGTTCTACTTCGAATCCGCACTGCTGAAGGTGAAAGAGTCCGACCTTAGCGAAGCTCAGCGAGATGCCATCTTCAACGGAAACGCCCGTATACTCCTCGAACCGTAGCACTCCGAGACGGCTGGGGTCTCCCTCGACGGGGAAAGCTTCGTCTCCTCCTTAACGCGATGCGGGTTCGGGAGATGGCTTGTGACTTCCCACCTCCGTGGTTCTTGGGGTCTGCTCGGGACCGTCGACGGGAGTCATTGGCGGAGTGGTCACAATGGTTTCCGCCACACGGTCGATGAGACGCCTGACGTAGGAGTTGGGGGCGCTGGAGTTGTTGACGTAGATAGCAAAGGCCAAGTCGCGTTCATCCTGCGTACGGGCGTAGCCCGAAAGGGCGGTCACACCGCTGAGAGTGCCCGTCTTGGCCTGGATCTTTCCGCGCACGGGTCCGCGCGAGAAGCGCCAGTCGAGGGTTCCATCTTCGCCGGCGACGGCGAGGGTCGAGCGATAGAGTTCGCCGTGCGTGGAGTTCGCCATGTGAACGAGCAGCCGAACCGTGGCCTCGGGGCTGATCAGGTTCTGGCGGGAGAGCCCGGAAGCATCGCGCAGGCGAAACTGCCATCTCTTGATCCCTGCTTCCAGGAGGAAGGATTTCATCTCTTCGAGGCCTGCTTCGAAACTGCCCACGCCACGGCGGACATAGCCGACCTCTCGCAGCAGCATCTCGGCGTGAAGATTCTGGCTGACCTTGTTGATGATCGGGAGGTTCGCGGCGAGCGGCATCGACTGAATCATCGCGAGTCCGGTCGGCGGCATGCTCTCCCGCCGTGTTCCGCCTTTGAGATCGGGGACTTCGTGGGGCCGTCGATGGCGTGCGCGGGTCTCGCCGGAAATCTCGACGCCGAGTGCTTCGAGGCGTTCACGAATAGCAGTGGCGGCGAAAAGCGCCGGGTTGTCGACCGCCACTTGGATGCTGCGGCCACGGGAGCGGATGGAAATCTGACCCCAGAGCATCAGATTTTTTGAGCCGGGCTGTCTGTCGAGGTCCAGCCTGCGGGCGACGGTCCGAGTCGGCATCGTGCGGGTGCGGTTCGAGAAGTTGAAGTAGGGCACATCGGGTTCGAATTTCACCCGCGCGCGCCGGCCGGCGGCTCGACCCGGCAGGACGCGCATCGTAACGACGTTGTCATTGAAGGAGAGAGAGCTGATGGGAGCTCCGTAGCCCCATTTTGAGTCGTCGACGGTCCAACCGGAGGCATGGGGCTGACGGACATAGCGCGCATCGTCGCCGATGATAGCTCCTTCGATGCGTCGCAGGCCCGATTGCACCGCCTGGTCCGCGAGTTCGGAAAGGGGGAGCAGGAGATCCCGTTGGAAGCTTTGGCGGGGATTGTAAGGGAGAATGCGCGAGGAAAGATTGGGGTCGCCGCCACCGAGCAGGACCAAATCACCTCGCAACACGCCTTCGTCGTCAAGTTCCGCTTCACTGACCAGCGCCGTGGTGTAGCGATGGTCGGGGCCTAGCCGCGATAGAGCAAGGGCCGTCGAAAGAAGCTTCTGGGTCGACGCAGGAACGAAGAGCTTCCGGGAGTTCCGTTCGTACAGGACTTGTTTGCTCGCCAGGTCGACGATATGAATCCCCCAGAAGGAACGGATGGCGGTGCGACTCTCGAGGACCTCATCGACGGCCTCCGCAAGAGTGAATGGAGAGGCCTCCGTGGAGTCCAGAGGCGGGGCCGTGAACCACAAGCAGACTAGGGCGGCGAAGGCATAGCGGACCAGCCGCTTATGTCGAAAGTGTGTTCTGGCAGTCAACCCTATTTTGCGATCCGGAGGTGTTGCCGGGTTGTTGCCATCGCGGTTGCGTAATAAATGGTCACGGTCACCCAAGAGAAGTATTCTCACTCTACAAAGGGCGGACAGGACCGCCCGACCAACCCTGTTCATAACCGGCCCGCCATGGTCTTGGCAAAGTAGGTGAGTATCAAGTCCGCACCAGCGCGCTTGATGGATGTGAGGGATTCGGTCATGGCTCGGTCGAGGTCGAGCCAGCCGTTGCGGGCGGCGGCGGCGATCATCGAGTACTCGCCGCTGACCTGGTAAGCCGCGACGGGCAGATCGAACTCCTGCTTCGCCCGAAAAACGACGTCGAGGTAGGGCATCGCCGGCTTGACCATGATGATGTCGGCGCCTTCGTCGATGTCCAATTGGATCTCGCGCATCGCCTCACGCTGGTTTGCCGGGTCCATCTGATAGGATCGCCGGTCACCGAACCGGGGCGCGGATTCGGCGGCTTCGCGAAACGGCCCGTAGAAAACGGAGGCGTACTTGGCCGCGTAGGAAAGGATCGGTAACTTCTCGAAGCCGCTGTCGTCGAGAGCGACGCGGATCGCCTCAACGCGTCCGTCCATCATGTCGGACGGTGCAATGACGTCAGCCCCGGCTCGGGCCTGCGACACCGCCGTCTTGGCGAGCAGATCAAGGGTCGCGTCGTTGTCGACATCGCCATCGACAACATGACCGCAGTGCCCGTGACTGGTGTACTCACAGAGGCAAGTGTCGGCGATGACAAGTAGGTCGTCAACTTCCTGCTTGACGGCACGAATGGCCCGCTGGACGATGCCGTCGTCATCGTGCGCTCCGGAGCCTTCGGGGTTTTTGGCTTCGGGCAGGCCGAAGAGGATGATGCCGGCGATACCCAGTGATTCGGCCTCTTTGGCTTCCACAACGAGCTGATCGACGGACAATTGGTAGTTGCCCGGCATGGCGCTGATCTCTCGGCGCTCGTCCTGGCCGGGGCGGACGAACAGGGGATAGATGAAGTCACGCGGGGAAAGCCGCGTCTCTTGGACGGCCTTTCGAAGCGCTTGGCTCGCCCGTAATCGTCGCGGACGCACGGTCGGAAAACCCATGACTCTATTCTACGCGGGGTCGTGTAAGACCCTATGCCGATACTGTCGATCAGCGTTCTTCTGCCGCCACGTGAAGATCGGCCTTTTCGCTCGTTGGGCCATCGGCGCCACCGAGCGACGATCGAAATTCTCGTTTCCCGACTGCACTCCTGCCATGCCGCGCCTTCTGCCCCTACTGTCTCGTCTCCATGCCGACAGATCGGGGAAGGTAATATGTCTGCAACGCGGACGAAACACGGTGATCACAGGAGGCGTGACATACTGAAGTTCGGTCTTCCGTCCCCCTTATGGAGCACATTCCGGTTCTCGGCATCATCCTCGCCGGCGGCAAGGGCGAGCGTCTTTCTCCACTGACAAAGCAGCGATCGAAGCCGGCTGTGCCGTTCGCGGGGAAATACCGTATCGTCGATTTCGTTCTCAGCAATTTCATCAACTCAGGGATTTATTCGATCTACGTTCTTACGCAGTTCAAGAGCCAGTCGTTGTTGCAGCATCTGCGTGACGGTTGGCAGTTTTCCAATCTTCTGACAAACCAGTTCATCATTCCGGTTCCGGCGCAGATGCGCAAGGGAGCGCAGTGGTATCAGGGGACTTCGGACGCGATCTTTCAAAACATCCATCTCCTGGAATTGGCGACGCCTGAATTGGTCGCCGTGTTCGGCGCGGACCATATCTACCGCATGGACGTAAGCAGCATGGTGGCCTACCACAGGCAAAAAGGCGCTGAAGGCACGGTAGCGGCGCTACCGATTCCGATTGCGGACACCGCGAGATTTGGAACGATGGAGGTTGACGAGGATTGGCGGGTCTTACGTTTTCTCGAGAAGACCGACAATCCGCCCGGGATTCCCGGACGTCCAGGCTGGTGCCTGGCTTCGATGGGCAACTACGTCTTCAGCGGTGAAGTATTGAAAGATGAACTCAAGCGGGATGCCGCGGACGAAAACAGTTCGCATGACTTCGGCAAAGACATTTTGCCCTGGATGACGAACAACCACGTTCTTTACGCCTACGATTTCCACAACAACCTCGTGCCTGGCGAGGAGGAACAGAAGCGCGGCTATTGGCGCGACGTCGGTACGATCGAAGCCTACTACGACGCCAACATGGACCTGAAGTCCGTCGAGCCGGCCCTCAATCTCCACAACCTCGATTGGCCGCTCCGCACGGCCGAATACCACGTGGGCCCGACTAAATTCATCTCCGATGACGAAGGCCACCGGGGACAGGCGCTGAACTCAATCATTTGCGAAGGCTGCATTCTCGCCGGGTGCCAGATGGTCGATTCCGTGCTGGGCCGCCGTGTGTATGTCGATAAAGGGGCGCAACTGAACGAAACCGTCGTCATGGATAACTGCCGCATCGGTCCGGGTGCGCAAGTGCGTCGGGCGATTCTGGATAAGAACGCCGTCATACCGGCTGGTGAGCGCATTGGCTATGACCTTGCCGAGGACCGCGAAAAGTACCACGTCAGCGAGACGGGGATTGTTGTAGTCGAAGGCCGCCGCTCGCCGATCCCGCTATCACCGGTGACAATTTAGGAGTCGCGGATTCACCCGACTCGAAGGGCGTCTGGTTACTCATACTTGACGAAGAACGGTGAGGCCCAAGCGATCTCAGGGTCGCCGGTCGGGTTTTCCGGGTCGCGTTGGAAGGCCCGGACGTAGTAGTACGTGTCACCTGGTTCGGGGCTCATGTCGCGATAGCGCAAGGATGCGGAGCGGCCGCCGGGCCGTTGTGTGAACACGTACTCGCCGTTTTTGACGACGTCGACGCGTAGGATTTCGTCAGGCGCTTCCAAGGAAATCGCGATCTCGGGCTGAACACTCACCGATGCGGTGAACCGCTCTCCGGGCATGTGGTCTCCAGCGGTCGCACGCACAACGATTTCATCGGAGGCGCCGAAGGTGCGCCGCGCAAGCATTGCGTCGAACATCGCTTCCCGCGTCAGCTCATCGACCCAAATGCCGGCCCAACTGTTATGAGTCGAGCCGTGATCGCTGAATGACACGAAACCGTAGACGTTGCCCTTGTTCAAGGCGTCCTGTGCGAAGTGGCCGGGGTCGTCGGTTTGGGTGCCGCCCCGCTTCTCGGTCACGGGCATGCGCCAGCGCTCGTAGCTGCCTCGCGCTCCCTGATAGATCTCAAGCAGGCAGTCGAACGGCGCATTGGGCCAGTTCCAATCGGCGAGCGGGCCGGAAGCGAAGGTGTGGGGCACGATGATGCTCTTCTGTCCGGCCTGCTTGAGGACATTGTCGCGCCACCAAGACCACATCGCGGGTGGTTGGTTGTCGGTGGCGGGAGCTTTCCGGCGACGATCGATGCCTCGCATCGGCGCGCCACGCCGCAGAAAGAGAGCATTGCGGTGCCCACCGGGGCGGGCCATGCTGTGCTCGTAAGTGTAGATGCCCCAGAAGTTCGGCTCGTGGGTCATCACGTCGACGAGTTTCTGCGTGACCCACCATTGATAGTCGCGCAGCCCGTCGGGCCAGTTTCCGCCCACGACTTCGTTGTGGTCGCTCGGCCCGACGAAATCAAGCTGCGCCGCGTCGAGGGCGTAACGATACGTATCCTCCGTCGAGCCGTCGACGTTGCTGTGACCGCGAATATCGGTATGGCGGTGGCAATCGCCGAGAAGCAGAGTGTACTGCTTGTCACCCAGCGACATCGTGGCCCGACGGCGGTGCTCGAACCCCTCCGATACCGGCGGCACCGGCACTTGGCGCAGGGTGACATCGCGCGCGGGTCCACCGAAGGTCAGTTCCGCCAAGAAAACGTTGTAGTGGAGAGCGTGCTCTTGATCTTTCGGGAGGTTATCCGGGGCGCGCAGGTCGCTCGAGTAGATTGCGTTGACGGCGCCGTCGTTCGCAACCGCGACGGAGGCGCGCTGAGTGTTCCGGCCGGAGCTGTTCTTGAGTCGCCAGGGTTGGGACCAGCCGGACGTGCCGAGCCTGGTCGCATAAAAGTGATACATCTCATGGGGCTTGGCGATGGTCCAGTGTCGAAAGACGAGCGTGGGCGAGCCGTTGCCGTCGATTGCGATGGTAGGCAGCTCCGCGAACCGTTCCATGCGTCCCGTGAAGGCATCGGATACGGTGGCGGGTTCATAGATACGTCCGTGGGCGTAAACGCGAACGCCGATACTGCGCCGAGCATGCAGTCCCTCACTCCCATCGGCGGAACTGGATGTCGAGAAGTCCTTCCCCCAGTTGGGTCCGGCTTCGTCAAAGGCAATCCAAACGCGGTCGGTTTGGTCGACGGCGACAGACGTATGAAAGGAGGCGCTCGGATCCGATGTGATGGCGACCGGCTCGGTTGCCGTCTTACCGTCGAAAGAAGCCAGGAAGACATCGTAAGATCCGCCGTGATAGCTGTCCCAACTAATCCAGGCGCGGCCGCCGCTATCCAGCGCGACGGCAGGTTCCCAATCATTCGCGTCGCTAGGAGAGACGCGCACCGCCGGCCCCCAGTCTGAACCCATTAGCCGCCGGGCGTAAATGTCTGCCTGGCCGTTGCGGAACGACTGCCAGACGAGAGTGATGTTGCCGTCGCCATCGGCCGCCGAACGTACATGGTAGTCGCTGTAGCGGGCGCTGGTGACGCGCTCTACTCTGGCGACCTTGCCCTGGTCGGAGATCCGGGCAGCGAAGATTTCAAAGTCGCCGTCCACCTGCGCGGACCAGGAGGCGAGGGCGCCTTCCGGCAACGCCACGATGTCGGGAATATAGTGATCCCAGTAGCCGTCGTGGATGACAATCGGGCCACTCCAGCCACCCTCTTCCCCGCGCTTCTTGACGACCACACGGTCGGATTCCTTCCCTTCCCACTCGATGTAGATCGCCCAAAGCGTTCCGTCGGGAGCGGCGGCGATGCCGGGCCAGTCGGCGGTTCGTTCCGCGGCGCTCACCCGCGCGGCGTCGAGTTCGCCGGCAATGTGAGCCGGCGCCAAGTCGGCCGTCTGCTTGCGGAAATCGGCCGTAAGCGAAGGATACACACGGTCCGGTTCGGCGGGCGGCGGTTGCTCGCCGGGACTCTTGACTTGTTCCTGTGGAGCCCCGCAGGAGCCCATGACAACGTATGCGGCAAGGGCTGCCGCGAGCAAGACGAGATACGATAGGTTTTTCAAGGACACGCTGAATTATATCGCTCAGCCCCTCGTGCAACCGCTTCCAGCATACTCATAAACATGCCGAAAAAGATCTTTCCCGCGGGCGACTCCTCACTCTACGAGATTCGGACTCAGGCCGAGGGGCCGAAGGGTGTGCTGCCGTTGACGGAGGATATGCTCCGCAATCGGCCCAGCGGAGACATCTTCGGTTGGACACAATCCGCCGGCATGGGTTGGGACCCCTCGACTCTCGGCTCCAAGGAGTTCCTCATCCTCAGCACGCAAGGGGGTATCCGTGCCCCGGACGGCCGCCCGATCGCTCTGGGGTATCACACCGGCCACTACGAAGTGGGCCTGTTGATGGAAGAAGCCGCTGTTGAGTTGACATCACAGGGCGCCATCCCATTCGCCGGATTCTGCAGCGACCCATGCGACGGCCGCACGCAAGGGACGACGGGCATGATGGATAGTCTTCCCTATCGCAACGACGCGGCGCAGGTATTGCGCCGGTTGATTCGGTCACTGCCGACGCGACGCGGCGTGATCGGTGTCGCAACCTGTGACAAGGGCTTGCCGGCGATGATGATCGCGCTCGCTGCGATACACGACCTGCCGACAGTGCTGGTTCCCGGCGGGGTCACGCTTCCGGCAAGCGACGGCGAGGACGCCGGAAAGGTGCAGTCGATCGGAGCACGTTTCTCGCACGGCGAGTTGACGCTCGCGGAAGCACAGGAGCTCGGTTGCCGTGCCTGTGGGTCGCCGGGCGGAGGTTGCCAATTCCTGGGCACGGCAGCGACCTCACAAGTTGTAAGTGAAGCGTTGGGGCTCTCACTCCCCCATACAGCTCTCGCGCCTTCGGGACAACCGATCTGGAAAGATGCGGCTCGCCGTTCAGCAAGGGCCATCCTGGAGATGGAGGCATCCGGACTCACCACAAGGAACATTGTGACCGGCGACGCCGTCCGTAACGCGATGACGGTGCACGCCGCCTTTGGCGGTTCCACCAACCTCCTGCTGCATTTGCCCGCTGTCGCCTACGCGGCGGGATTGCGTCGTCCGACGGTCGAGGACTGGACGGAAGTGAATCGCAGCACGCCTCGGCTGGTTGATGTGCTGCCTAACGGCCCGCGCATGCATCCTACCGTTCAGGTATTCCTCGCGGGCGGCGTGCCGGAAGTAATGTTGCATCTGCGGAGGTTGGGCCTTCTCGAGACCGGTGTGGTCACCGCAACGGGAGAGACCCTCGATACCGTTCTCGATTCCTGGGAAGTCAGCGAGCGGCGAACAGCGCTGCGACGGCATCTGGCGGAAACGGACGGCATCGATCCGGAAGACGTGATCATGCCGCCGGACAAGGCCCGCTCCGAGGGACTTACCAGCACGATCACCTTCTGCCGCGGAAACCTCGCTCCCGCAGGTTCCGTCGTCAAAAGCACCGCCATCGATCCGAGCGTGATTGATGCCGACGGCGTGTTCCGCATGGCGGGCCCCGCCCGCGTCTTCCGCCGTGAATCGGACGCCATGGAGGCGATCAAGGCCGGCCGGATTCATGAGGGCGACATCATCGTCCTCACATGCGCCGGGCCGATGGGTTCGGGGATGGAGGAGATTTACCAGATCACATCCGCCCTGAAGCACCTCTCCTTTGGGAAACAGGTTGCGGTGATCACCGATGCGCGGTTCTCCGGCGTTTCCACCGGCGCCTGTATCGGTCATGTCGGCCCGGAGGCCCTCGCGGGCGGTCCGATCGGCAAGGTGCGCGAAAGCGATTCGATTCAGATCATCATCGACCGCAATACGCTGGAAGGAACGATCGACCTTGTCGGTGAGAAGGACAGTGCGGCGTCAGGTCCTGAGGCCGGAGTGCGCCTTCTTGAAGCCAGGAGCACGCCCGGAGATCTGGCTCCCCATCCCGATCTGCCCGAAGACACCCGACTTTGGGCGGCGTTGCAGGCGGCAAGCGGCGGCGCCTGGGGCGGATGTGTGTTCGATGTGGACGCGATTGTCGGAGCGCTCGAGCTAACACAAAGTTTGCCGCGTCCTACGTCTTCGAGTCCCGGCCACTGAAGCTATACCTGATCAATGCAGGATATCCAGTTGTAGTGTTCGTGCTGATCGTGCTGATCGTGCTGCTTGCCGGCGCATGACGTAAAGGGCGAGCACCACCCTGCCCCTACTCAATCAGTCGCTCGCAACCTGCTGAGCGCACCGGGCCAATCGAGGATCCTCTCATCGGCGGTGACGAGCTGGTGGCCTCCCAACGCCGTCGCGACAATCAATCGGTCGGCCGGGCCAGCATGGAAATCAGCAAGGCCAGCGGCGCGGATCTCGATCTCTCCATCAACGGGAATTTCCACAAGACCGTCCTGGAGGAGTGCCTGACGCCATGACCCAATATCTTGCAGCAGAGTAAGTCGCCCCTTTTCATGGAGCATGGCGACTTCCCAGAACGAGACTGCTGATATTACAACATCGCCTGAGAGCCAAGCTCGCTCGACGGTGTCGTGAGTCCGCCCCCCGAGTCTGTCGTCTCCGAATCGCAGCCAAACCAAAACATGCGTATCCAAAAGCATCAAAGTTGGTCATCCCAACCCTTGCCCGTCTCGGCGTTCCATTCCACATCGATAGGTTCCACGATGTCACCGTGGATCCGGATTATGCCTCGGTCGATGCCAAAGAGGTTCTTAGGCTTCTTCCGATAAGGAACGAGCCGCGAAACCGGGCGGCCGTTTTTGGTGATGACGATCTCCTCTCCGTTCTCCGCAACCTCGTCCATCAGCTTGAGGCACTTGGCCTTGAACTCCGAGGCTTTGATCATCTTGGGTCCGATCCCCTTGACGTTACTGACTGCCATGACCCTCTCCTGACCTCAGGTTGGATGGCTTCTACTATACCATGGTCCCGACCATGGTCACAACCAGGGGTAGAGCTTGACTTGGCGACTGCAGAGTATCCTAGGCGTTGCCACTACACGGGGGGGCGGCCACACCCCTGTCGCGGCTCGGCAGGGGGTAGACCCCGACATGGCCGGTCTGTCGCGTAGTTTGCAGAGGGTTGCCGGGTCGAAGGGGTGTAGCCCGCGTTCAGTGCCGCGAGGAAGCGCAGTCGGACTGAAGAATGAGCGTCATCGCGACGAGTTGCGCGAGCGCCCCCCTGGACGAACGGACGAAGATCCCTTGCGCGTCCAGCCCGAAGCTGCTTTGTAGCTGTTACGTCTACCTCTCAAACGCTTGAAGCCGGCTCGGCGCCGCAGTTTGCGCTGCGCCGTTTGCGCCGCCAGTGCTTCATCGTGATAATCCACGTAGGGGATCGTCACTCGCAACGGTTCGAGTTGCTTGATCAGGCTCAGCAGCTCCGCCGCCAGCGGGGTTTCCGGTTGTCCGGACTGCGGTTCTTCGGACTGTCGGATCGCCGCTGCTGCTGCAGACGCGCTAGCTTCTGTGCCCATCGACAGCGCTGGAAAGACCCAAGCCGCAAGCCAGCAACCGAGAAGAGGGATCGAAGCCCGCTTAGCCGCTGAGATTCTTCGCATTGCCTTAGATACTACACCATGCCGTCTGAGTCCGATGACGGATGACACCATGACCCAGCAGCGCCAGGTGATCGCCCCGGTTCGCTATTCTGAGGCAAAGAGACGTTCGTGAACGGGCTCACGGCGTCGTACTGTTCATGATTGAATAGAAGAATAGAAGAATCCGCTGTTCGTCAGTTCGTAACGTTTGGCAAGCCTCCGTTCAAGATCACGCATCCGTTTCTCACGAAGCACTTCCAAGAGCCGGAACAGGTTATTGAGAAGCCGGCGCCTCGGGTGTTTCGAATAATTCTCAAGTCCGGTTGAAGCCTTGTAGAATCGCTGTTCGAGACTGCTGCCGTCCTTAGAGAGTGCACGCATACGCCGGACGTTGACGAAGAGGAGGTTCGGCTACAATGAGATCTTGTCGCGGGATGAAACGCACGGCGTGAAACTACCCGGATTAACAGTGCGTATCTTCTTCATGACTGCAGCCAGACGAGGAACCGAGCAAGTATGATAGGTTGCCGAGTCCGGCGCCCGGTCTTTGTTGGGTCCCTTCTTCTGGCGCTTATCGAGGTCGCCGCAAGCCCCCTGGCGGGGCAAACAGGCCTCAAAAGCGCCGCTTTTCCTTCGAACTCCCCGCCGCCCTACCTGCGCACCACATCAGAGCCGGAGGGCATTCCTGTCGGGGAGAGTGCTCCTTGGCTGCTGGCGCAGCAGGGCGAACCCCAGAAAAAGGAGTCCCCTTTTGAAGATGTCCCTGAAGCTCAGGAACAGCGGCCGGCGTCTCCGTTCGAGGACGTGCCCGATGCTCCGGGCGAAGGACAGCGTCCGGCCTCGCCTTTCGAAGACATTCCCACTGAAGAGGGACAACCCTCGCCGATTGCGCCGCGAGACGACATTATCGAGGCCATCCAGTTTCGCGGCACACGGCGAATTCCCAGAGACGGGTTGCTCGCACGCATCTTCAGCAAACCCGGCGACATCGTTGACGAGGAAATCCTCCTTCGCGACTACATGGTGCTGTGGAACACAGGCTATTTCGACGATTTACGACTGGAGTTGGAAGACAGCGAGCAGGGCAAGATCGTCCGCTTCGTCGCGGTCGAACGCCGAGTCATCCGTAGCATCAAGTACGAAGGAGTCAAATCGGCTTCCGTCTCGGACATCCTGGAACGGTTCAAGGAACGTCGCGTCGGCCTCAGCGTCGAATCGCGTTATGACCCTACCCGAGTGCAGCGAGCAGTGATCGTGCTTCAAGAACTGCTCGGCGAGAGGGGCCGCCAGTACGCGGAGATACAACCTCAGGTTTCTCAGATTCCGCCGTCCTCGGTCGAGGTCATTTTCAACGTGGAGGAGGGTCCGAAGGTCAAGGTCGGCAAGATCCGGGTCGAAAACAACGAGGTGATGTCCGACAAGCGGGTGCGCAAGGCCATGAAGAACCTGCACCCGATGGGCATACCGCGCAGCATCATCTTCGAGAAACTCTTCAGGAAAACCTTTGACATCCGCAAGCTTGAGGAAGACAAGGAACGCGTTCGGAACATGTATCAGGAGCGGGGGCATTTCAAAGCCACGGTTACCCGGCATGACCTGGAAATGCGGGATACCAAGGGCCGTAAGCTGTTTCCGCTCCCCCTGATCTCCAAGAAAAAGGGCAAGCAGGCGGACGTTACCGTCCACATGGATGAAGGCGTAGAGTACCGCTTGGGCAAGCTCAGTTTCACCGATGTCGAGTTGTTCCGGAATCCGGCAGTCCTGGAAAGCGTCTTCAAGATGCAAGCGGATGATATTTTCGACATCAAGAAGCTGAGGGATGGTCTCGACAACCTCAAGAAGCTCTACGGCGAGTTCGGTTACATCGACTTCGTCGCCGAGCCGAACTTCGAATTCCGCGATGACGAAGACCCGCCGAGAGTGGATCTCAACCTGGCCGTCGACGAGGGCAAGCAGTTCTTTGTGCGGCGGATCAATTTCGCGGGCAATACCTCGACCAGAGACAAGGTCATTCGCCGCGAGCTGCTACTCGACGAAGGGGACATGTTCAATACCCGGGTCTGGGACCTGAGTATCCTGCGTCTTAATCAGCTTGGCTATTTCGAGCCGCTCAAAGAAGAAGAAGAAGCAACGGATATTCGCCGAGATACACGCCAAGGTCTGGTCGACTTGACACTCAAGGTCAAAGAACGCGGCAAGAACACGGTCAGCCTGAACGGCGGCGTATCCGGGTTTGCAGGAAGCTTTATCGGTTTCGGGTATGCAACCAACAACTTCCTTGGGCTGGGTGAAACCCTGAGTTTCGACGCCCAGCTCGGCAGCCGGCAGCGCGCCCTTACGTTCGGCTTCACCGAACCCTATCTGTTCAATCGACCGATCCAGGCCGGCTTCACCGTCTTTACGAGCCGCTTCAACTTCAACCAGGGACGTGAGGCATCCATTTTTTCAGGCGCGAATCTGATCCCGCTCTTCAACCAACTCGGACACGACAACTACCTCGACTTCCGTCAGAACACCACCGGCTTCACGACGTTCGTGAGCTATCCGCTGAAGAATTTCAACCGCTTGAGCGTCACCTATCGCTTGCAGAGAGATGATCTGACCACTTTCAGCGCGGCGGCCGATAATCTGTTCCGCTTCCAAAACTTCCTCGGGGTGTCGGGTCCGAACTCTCTCGAGGGCATTACGACCAGCGAAATCGTTCCCGGGTTCTTCCACAACACGGTCAACCACCCGATCACGCCGTCAGGAGGCAAGAGCCTGTACGCCAGTGTCGGTATCGCCGGCTTCGGGGGCAACACGAACTTCCTGGCGCCGACGGTCGAGGGGAAGTACTTCAAGTCCGTCGGCTCAAGGGGCCACGTGATTGGCATGCGGGCTCTGTTCTCGTTTCTTACCGGATTTTCCGACAAGGTGCCTCCGCCGTTCCGGCGCTCCTATATGGGGGGTGAGACCGATATCCGCGGTTTCGAGATCTTCGGCATCATCCCGATGGTGTGGATCCCTGACACCGCCACCGTACCGATTCTCAATGACAACGGTACGCCTCGAACACAGGTGTTGCTCGTGGAAGGCGTGGAGCGCGAAGTTCCTCAGTCCACTACGGTTCCCGTGTTCCGGCTTTCGTTTCCGGGCGGCGATACCCGCATGGTCTATAACTTCGAATACCGCATCCCGCTATTCGGACCCGTAACTTTGGCCCCCTTCTTCGACATTGGCTTCAACCGTATCCTTCTGAAAAACCAGGTTCGGCTCAACGAAGATCGAGCCGCCGAGCTGAATGCGATGTTTCCCCATGCCGGCATCGACCGGTCCATTCAGGTGATCCCCCAGTCGCAGGCACTCCGCGCCTCGACCGGTGTTGAGCTACAAGTGATGATGCCGGTCGTGCAGGCGCCGTTCCGTTTCTATTGGGCTTACAATCCGTTACGTGTGGAGACCTTCCTGCAGCCTCCCATCGTGGCGGATCGGTCGTTCTTCCCGAATCGGACCTCCTTCGTTGACGGCGTCACGCGGTTCGGCCGCGCGTTGCCGTTCTTCGAGAAGCCAAGGATATTCCGCTTTACTGTAAGCCGCACGTTCTGATGGCGGAGCGTGTGCGCTCCTGTGCTAGACTGAAGGCGCTTTCGCGCCAACTGAAACGAGGTTGAACATGCTCCGTCGATCGGTTTTTGTCGCTTTCCTGGCTGTCGCAGTCACTCTGACGGCCCAAGGCCAGAATACGGGTAGCACGCGCATCGCACTGGTCAGCATTCAAGAAACCCTCACGCGCACTCAGGAAGGGCAGCAGCGCACCAAGGAGCTTCGCGCAAAGTTCAAGCCCGAGGAAGACAAGATCAAAGCCAAGCAAGCTGAGATCGCGAGGCTGCAGAACCAGTTGGCCGAAGGCAGCAACATCATGAGCGACGCGGCGAAGCGGAAGCTGCAACGCAACATCGAGACGAAACGCCGCGAGGCGCAACGGGCCGTAGAAGACGCCGAAGCCGCTTTTCAAAAGGAAGTCCAGGCATTTCAACAAGACGTCTATAGCAAGGTGCGGGTGATCATCCGCGACTATATGCTTGAGAAGGACTATTCCTTGATTCTGGATATCTCCAACCCACAGACACCGGTTGTCGACGCCAAGACCGAGCTGCTGATCACCAACGACATCATCGAACGGTATGATCAGAAGCACCCGGCCAGTGCGGCAACGAGTTCTTCGGCCGCACCGGCGGCGGCCGCGCAAGACTAGCCTGGAGCCGGCCGGTTCCACCCTTGCGCGAAAAAACCCGACCTTGTCTGATTCGTCTCTGATCGTAGCCTTGCGCCATTTCCCTCCAGGCTTCATTTTCGACGATTGGCCTTTCTCCCTCTGTCGCCCTACTTAGCCTGTGCAGTCCCCGCAGAGATATCTTCAAACCACAACACTTCGGCCTGTCCTCTTTCGTTGATGGCTACGGTGGAGGGTGGCTGCAAACACTTGGCGGGAAGGCGGTGTCCTTGCCCATGATGGCAAGCGAATTCTGCGATGCGCTGTCTGAGGCCGGAGCATCAGAATCTCGCGACAAAGCAGAGGAAAAGGCCATACTCATCGTCGAGCATCTGGCCGTGATTTCCGTTCCCAGTTGCTTTTTCTGCTGCGGAATGGACCGCAAGTACGCAAGAATGGTTCGAGGCGCCGCATGTCACGAAACCGCTCTCTCACCACGCTGTGTGCACTAGTTGCACTCGTAGTGTCGATCTTCTGGGGAGGCTGTCAGCGGCCCTCTGCCAAACGCAGAATCGGCGTCGTTCCGAAAGCCGTGGCGCACGTCTTCTGGCAAACCGTTCACGCCGGGGCCGTCGCCGCCGGGCGCGAATCCGATGTTGACATCGAGTGGATCGGCCCGGCACGGGAAACCGACTTCTCCCGCCAGATCGAGATCGTCGACTCGATGGTGAACGGCCGCATGGACGGCATCGTTCTTGCTCCCACCGAAACCACCGCCCTCGTCCGCTCGGTGGAGAGGGCCGCCGAACGGGGCATACCTCTCTCGATCTTTGATTCGGGCATCAACACCGAGAGCTATGTTTCATTCGTCTCCACGAACAATTACGAAGCCGGCGTTCTCGCCGCCCGCAAACTAGCCGAGCTTTTGGATAACAAGGGAAAGATCGCCATCGTGAAGATGGTCCCCGGCAGCTCGTCAACCATGCAGCGCGAGCAGGGCTTCGAAGACACGCTTGCCAAGGAGTTCCCCGATATCGAGATCGCCGATGCCCGCTATTGCATGTCAAGCCGCGCCAAGGCCCTCGAAGTCACTGAGAACATGCTCACCGCGCACCCGGACCTCGACGCCATCTTCGCCTCGGCCGAGCCCGGCACGGTAGGCGGCGCAAAAGCGATTCGCAGCCGCGAACTGGCCGACAAAGTGCTGTTCATCGGGTTCGATTTCAGCGATACCATCGAGCAGGACCTTAAGGACGGCGTCACCGACGCTCTGGTCGTACAAGATCCTTTCCAGATCGGCTTCGCGGCTGTTAAGACGGTCGTCGACGCGCTCAACGGCCTGACGCCGGAAAAGCGGATCGAAACCCCCATTCACGTCCTCACCGCCGACGACCTGGCGCGTCCCGAGATCGACGAGCTCCTCCACCCCGACCTAAACAAGTACCTGAACTAGGGCCTGTTAACACTAATGGGCGAGAACGTTTTATAATCAGGCATGGAGATCACACCGGAGCAGTATTGTCGCATCGAGTCGGAACTGCCGCGTCAGCGGGGCAACGTCAGTCTTTCGAACCGGACGGTCTTGAACGCCATTTTGTATGTTGCTGAGCCGGGCTGCAAGTGGCGCGGTCCGCCCAAGCGGTTTGGCAACTGGCACACCATCTACACCCGCATGAACCGCTGGTCCAACAACGGCGTGCTCGATGCCGTCTTCGAGAAACTCCAGCGCGAGCAACTGGTGCGCATCCGGGTCGAAGCCGTTTCGATGGACTCCACCATCGTGAAGGTTCATCCCGACGGCACGGGTGCGTTAAAAAAAACGGTCCGCAAGCAATCGGCAAATCCCGCGGCGGATGGAGCACCAAGATTCATCGGGTTGCCGCGAATGCTCGAACGGCGATAACGTTCGCTCTCTCACCCGGGCAAGCGCACGACGCCCCACAGGGCCGCGATCTGCTGGCCGGACTGGGGCCGTTGCCCGCGCCGCTGCCGCTGCTGATGGATAGCGCCTATGAGGACGATCAGACCCGCCAATTGGCTCTGGATTTCGGGTGGATTCCCGTCGTGCCGCCCAAGCGCAACCGCCTGGAGCCGTGGGAATACGACCGTCTGCTCTACCGCCGCCGCAACGAAGTCGAGAGGCTCTTCCGCCGACGCAAGGGCTTCCGGCGCATCTTCTCGCGTTTCGATAAACTCGATGTGATGTTCCTCGCTTTCCTTCACTCCGCTCTTATCGTCAAGGCCCTGCGTTAGTGTTAACACGCCCTAGCCTGTCGAGCCCCGTAGCGTGCCTGACCTGCCGGGCGTCGGATCGCTACTTCGACTCGCCTGACAGTCTTACCAGCAACATCGGCTTCCGCTTGCTGAGGATGGAGTAGCGCTCGGCTCTATTCCACTCGTACACTATGCCATCGGGGGCTGACCCTGGGGGGCTTGCTCATGTTCAAAAAGTAATGGTGATCGATGATGGCAATCTGGATTTCAAAATTTCTCGGGCCGGTCATTCTGGTTTTTAGCATTCCCATGGTTGTTACGCCCTATAGCCTTCAAGAGACAACCAGACGCTTCTTGGCCGATACCCCGTTGGTCCTCGTTTCCGGTGGTCTTGCATTGACGGCCGGGCTTTCGATTGTGAACACGCACAACGTCTGGGTGCTGGACTGGACCCTGATCGTCACTCTGTTTGGCTGGGCGCTTGTCCTCGGTGGGGCGACAAGGATCATCGCGCCAAGCGTCGTGAAGCAAGTTGGCAACGCGATGATGGGGCGTCCGATGATGATGAGAATTGTCGGTACCTTCTGGGCTCTTCTTGGGGCGTTTCTGACGTTCAAGGGCTACGCCTAGAACATGCCGTTCCGCAAGATCTGAAGGACAGCCTGGATATCTCACTGCGCTGCGGGCGGTGAAGACTTCCGAAAATGGCGTAGCGGCGGCGGCGCGAAGAAGACATGGAGTCGAGCGTGGGACTTCGCTTGCCGTCCAGGTGCGTCTTCACGACGAAATGACAGGCCGGCAAGAAAATGTGTAGCGCCTCGCGGGACCGGATAGTGAACGAGGGACGGCGCCGGGATCTCCATCGCCGTGTCGGGCTCGGTCCAGTGAGCAGGCAGCTCTCGGGGGCCGTCCTGGCCGATGAAGTGAGCGGGGGTTTCCTGATGAAGCGGCGCCTCGTTGCCGGTCTCGCCACGAAATCGAACATTGTGCAAGCCGATGACACCGCTTGCGTTACCGTTGGATTCGACAGCCGAGCCGGCCTTGAAGACGAGGTAGATGTGCCGGTAACGGTTGGGCGGGATCACAACTTCTACCGGGAAGGGCTGTTTCGCATGCGCGGCAACTGGCGGCGTGCTGTAGACGGGGTCTGCAGCGCCGGACATTTCCAGGCCGGCTTCCTGCTCCCAAGCGGGAGGCTTTTCATAGTCTTGATGGGCGGCGATCTCTTCCCAACTCGGCGTCGTCGATTCCACGCCGCCCGACGGAACCTCGAGACCCGCGACCCAGGCGACGCCGTTCAGCACGGTCTTGCGGAAGTTATCGTCACGATAGTTGTGATGGTGATGGGCGCCCGTAAAGCCGAAGCCGCGGCCGCCGCCCGGGCGGTCGTAGACCCAAGAGAGCACTTGGCGGTCGCCTCGGAGGACGCTTTTTCGCACATCGAGGTTGTTTGAGCTCGGGCCGTCTTTGCGCAGCAAGGTGCTCAGAGGCGGCCGCGCTTCGAGGATGGGCGTAACACCTTCGCGGCCGGGAACGAATCGCAAGTTGAAATACCACTCGTCGTAGACCGAGAAAGGCTGGAGGCCGTTGGCCGCGGGGTGATCGGGGAAGTCGGTGAACTCAGCGGCCCAGTCGGGATTGATCGACCAGCCCCGTTCGTAAACGCCTCCGATCCATCTCTTGACGGCATCGGACGCGGGGCCCGCGGGCGGGTCGACGGCATAGTGGATGAGGGCGATGCCCAGTCCACGCTCGGCCAAGGCTTCGACTTGCTCAAGGTGCGGCAGAACGACATGCCTGCTACCCTCGCAAGCCATCACGAGAGCGTTGGCATCGGCGAGGACGTCGGGAGCCGGCCACGAATCGGCTTCGGTCACCACGGTTTCGAGTCGGGGCCATTGCTGCTCCATAGAGCGGGCCAAGAGCAGAAGTCCGGCGCGATGCTCGTGCATCCCGTAGCCGTGGCTTGCGCCCCCTGGGACAAAGACGATCTTCACCGGGTGGTCAGCACAGCGGGTGAGGGCCGCCAACAAGAAGATGACGCAGACAAGGACCTGTCGCGGCCGGAGTCCTTTGGAGGTGGCTTGGTAGATCAAGTGCTGTGCCTGAGCTGACGGAATCGTACCGTCGCATGACCGTGAGCGGTCCGTAAGCAGTGTGCTCATTCTCATCCGGCCCTGCCTCGGCCGCCACCGCGAGCAACGCAGCATCAGAGCACTACCCGTCCGTAAACGTGCGCCCTTGTAGGGAGACATCGTTGGCGTCAGTCACACGGGCTAGTCGCGGGCGGCTCCGGCAACGTCGGGCCGGTCGTCTTTGACGAAGCCGTCGGCGTTGGGCATCTTGACTCTGGGGAGGGTCTCGCGGTTCATCTCGTCGGTTTCCTTAATGATGCCGTTTTTGTAAAGGATGAAGGCGACAACGGCGTACAGTTGATCGTTGGTGAGCACGCCTGGGGTATCAAAGGGCATGGCGCGATTGGTGTAGTCCCAGATGGTGGTAGCGTGGGGCCAATAGCTGCCGACGGTCTTGAGCGGCTTCGGCGCGGCAAGCGTGCCCTGTCCGCCCACGAGCGCGGAGGAATCCCCGCCTTGCAACTCGTTGCCGTGGCACTCGGAGCAGCGGCGGTCGTAGACGTCTTTGCCTTCCACGGCAGTGCCCTTGCCTTCAGGCAGGCCGGAGCCGTCGGGGAGCACCGAAATGCTCCAGGCTTTCTCCTCTTCGGCCGTCGGGGCGCGTCCGACCTTGTACTTCGGTGACTGCGCCAGGGTCGTGGCGCAGAAGCAGACGGCAGCGAGCGCGAGGCGTCCCACGCATTGGAAACTGCGAGGACTAAACATGGGTCACGCTCCCGTCGGCGCTGATCTTCCAGGCCTTGATGCAGTTGTTGTGATAGTCGGAGTTGGGGCCGCGTGCCTCGATCAGTGCTTGCTCGGTGGGTTGGACGTAGCCGGTGTCGTCGGTAGCGCGTGAGAGGATGACGGTTTCTGCGCCGTCCCAGGTCCAGGGCAGGCGGAAGCGGGTGAAGGCAATCCGATGGCGCGGTTCCTGGAGCTCGGCGTCCCGCCAGGTGTTTCCGTCGTCGGTGGACACTTCGACACGCTCGATGACGCCGCGTCCGGACCAGGCGAGGCCGGTGATTTCTTGGAAGCCGGAGCCGTCCAGCTTTTGTCCACCGGAGGGACGCGTGATGACCGACTTGGCCTCCATCAAGAAGCTGAACTGGCGAGCCTTGCCGTCGGCAAGCAGGTCCGTGTACTTCGAGGTTTCTTCGCGGCCCATGGCGGGTTGGTCGCTGAGCATGAGACGGCGCACCCACTTGACGTTGATGTTGCCCTCGAAGCCGGGAACGACGAGGCGTAGCGGGTAACCCTGCTCGGGGCGGATGGCTTCTCCGTTCAGTCCATAAGCGACGATGACATCGTCTCGGCACTTGTCAAGCGGCAGGCTGCGATGCATCTTGCAGGCGTCGGCGCCCTCGGCGATCAGCCAATTGGCTTCGGGGTTGACACCGACCTCGTCGAGCAAGACGGAGAGCAGGACGCCTGTCCACTCACTGCAGCTCGCGAGACCGTGGCTGTGCTGGGCGGTGGGGCCTTTCTTGTCGGTCCATTCGCCGCGGCTGTTGCCGGAGCATTCGACGAAGTGGACGCGTGAGACGGACGGGAGAGTTTTGATCTCATCGACAGTCAGGATCAGCGGCCGCTCGACCATGCCGTGAATCATCAACCGGTGTTTGGCGGGGTCGATGTCGGGCACGCCAGCATGGTGGCGTTCGAAGTGCAACGATGACGGCGTGAAAATACCGTGAGAATCCTGCAGCGGCGAACGAGTCGACCCCGTCTCGGGATTTTTCGAGGCTCGGCCGAGGCGGCTCGACCGTTCGAAAGGCGAGCGCTCGCCGTATTCGTCGGGCGGACGGCCAAGGCGTTTCGGCGCCTCCTCGACGACCTCCTGGGGCTCTGCACAGGCCGTGAGTGCGCCACCGATTGCGGCTCCGAGGCTGAGGAATTTTCGGCGGCTGGCAGTCTCTGACGGGGTTTCGGTTGGTTTCTGTCTCACGCGACCTCCCGCAAAGGTCTGATTATAGTTGTGCGGGCGAGGTGACAGAAAACCTCAGCGATAGGCGCGGGTAATCCATTCGGCGGCGACGCAGGGTTTTTCGCTGCCTTCCCGATCGATGTGGACCAACCAGATGACCTGAACGCCGTCCTCGACCTCCCTCACCGACTGCAGCGTGAAACGACCGCGGATTCGGGCGCCGGCAGGGACGGGGGCCGGGAACCGCACCTTGTTGAGCCCATAGTTGATGAGTCGTTGGAAGTCGCCCCGGAGCCTCAAAACGTGCTTTAGGAGCGAGGAGATGAGAGAGAGGGTGAAAAAGCCATGCGCCACAGTGATTCCGTAGGGGGATTCTTTGGCGGCGCGTTCGGGATCGATGTGGATCCACTGGTGATCGCTCGTCAGATCGGCGAATTTGTTGATCTGCAGTTGGGTCACCTCAATCCAGTCGCTAACGCCAAGTTCCCGGCCTTCGAGGGCGATGAGTTCTTCCAGAGTTTCGATCGTTCGCGGCTGCATGCGGATAGAGGCGCACGTTGAGGTTGCGCTCGCTGAGGCCTAGTTTAGCCTGTGGGCCGCCAGACTCGGCCGCCGGTGCACCCTCTACGGATTGAGTAGTTCTACGGTTCTACTTGCAGGTAGGCCCTACGCTCTGCGCCAGCCGAACTTTCGATCCGGATTGTCGTGGAGGATCATGCGGGCGTACTCGGCGGCTTCGGTTTCGGTGAAGGCACGCTCTTCGACCTTCTCCGTCAATACACGAGCGATGTTGCGGCGAGCCATCACCGGGTGGGCGGAATCAACCGGAGAGCGTCACATCCCCACTGACGCCCTCCCCGAAAGTGTGCAATTTTCGGTTGCCGTTGACAAATCGGCATACGCGGGTGGCTGAGGGCCGGCGCGGGAGGGGTGTTGCCCCAAAGCCGTCTACGGTCGCCGGCAATCCCTGAGAAGCGCTCCCGAGCGCTGAGTCGGGTGGCGCGTGCTATCATCTCTGCTTCTCTGTTCGGGCCTGTTGTGGAACCCGATTATCGCATCAGCCGGCGCGAAGCCATCGTGGCTGGAATCATCTTTGTGATCGCCTGTGCCTGGGTGATCGGAACGTGCACAGCGCTGGGCTATGGCCAGCCCGTCCATTCGATTGGCGGCATCCCGAATTGGGCGCTATGGGGCATTTTTCTCCCCTGGCTGGCCTGCTTTGTTGCGAATATCTGGTACTCGCTCATCTTTATTCGCGACGACGATGAGCCAAACGGGCCACCGCCGGCGGGAAGAGCCGAATAGCCGCCCATGTACGCCGCCGGCACGCAGGTCTGGCTCGCGTTTGGGCTCTACCTCGCAGCGACCTTCTATTTTGCCTATCTCGCTCATCGCAAGGCGCCGAAGACCGGCTTCATGGAGGACTTCTTCGTCGCAGGCCGATCAATCGGCCCCTGGGTCTTGGGACTGACATGGATTGCGACCGCGGCCAGTGGCGGCACATTCATCGGTTCACCGGCGCTGGGTCACACCTATGGCTGGTCGGTAATGCTGTGGATCTGCTCTTACATGGTTGTTGCCACGACGGGCTTCGGCCTGTTCGGCAAGCGCGTGGCGGAACTGGGTGCACGTACGGGTGCGCTTACGTTTCCGGACCTGCTTCGTGATCGCTTCGACAGCCGGGCCATCGGTACGGTATCGGGCGTTGCAATCATCATCCTCTACATCGCTTATCTCGTGGCGCAGTACGTGGCGGGAGCGCGGGTCATCGAAGTGGTTCTAGGAGTTCCCTATCACTGGGGCGTGCTGGGATTCGCTCTCACTGTGAGTCTCTACACGGCCTATGGCGGATTTCGAGCCGTAGCATGGACCGACGCGTTCCAAGCCGTCGTGATGCTGGCGGGCGTATTGATCACGGTATTCTTCGCGATTCGCAAGCTCGGAGGCTTGCAGGCGGTCTATGACGGGCTCGAGGCGCAGTCTCCGGAGCTACTGACGACTCCCGGCCCGGGAGACTTTCTACCGATTCCGACAGCGATATCGTTCTTCTGTGTTTGGGCACTGGCGAGCGCAGCGCAACCTTCGACGATTACGCGTTTTCTTGCTTGCCGTGACACAAGGGCTCTCAAGCGCGCCTGTTTCCTGATAGGGATCTACATCTCCTTGCTGTATCCCTGCATCATCGGGATCGGAATCATGGGCCGGGTGCTCGTTCCCGAGTTGGCAGCCGCCGACCACGCAACGCCGGCGACGATTCTGGCGGTAGTTCCACCGGTTTTGGCCGGGTTTGTTTTGGCGGCGCCGCTAGCCGCGATCATGTCGACGATCAGCTCGTTTCTCCTCGTTACGAGCAGCGCGCTTGTCCGCGACCTCTATGAACGCAATCTTCCCGAACGTCTCACAGAGAAGCGGGCGCGCAACCTCAGCCACCTGGCGACATTTGCGGTGGCGGGCAGTGCACTGGCGTTCGCGCTGCAACCGCCGGACTTTCTGCAATTCATCGTTGTGTTTGCCGGGACCGGGCTGGCGGCGACATTCTTCTTCCCAACACTCTTGGGCGTCTATTGGCCCCGCATGAACAAGGCGGGCTGCATGGCCGGCATCGCCGGAGGTTTCCTTTCTTTTCTCCTGCAATATCTGTCATTCGGCACGCGGAGCTTCGGAGGATTTGATCCGTTCGTGTGGTCGATGATTGTCTCGCTTGCTTGCGTTGTCCCAGTCAGCCTGGCGACGCCGCCGGGTCCTGAGGGTCTGCGCGAGCGTTACTTCCCGACGGCTCAGGGCTAAGTAGCGCGGCCTGTGTTGCGGCTTCATGCGATTCGGCACACAATGGGAGGTGCCCCCTCGACATAGGCGGCGCCCCGGATTTCGGTGGCACCCCGCGAAAGGGTTTGAGCATGGCGAACCAGGAGCAGCTTGGTTATCTCAAGAAGGATGTTGATGAGTGGAACACGTGGAGGGAGAAGAACCGAGACATCGCGACCGATCTGGCAAACGCGGACCTCGCCTACTTGGATCTGCGGATGGCAAACCTCAACAGTTCGATTCTTACCAAAGCCAACCTGGTCATGGCGAATCTGTCCGGTGCCGATCTTCGGGACGCTGATTTGTCCGGCGCGAATCTTGTGGGCGCGCGGCTGATCGGCGTGGACTTCGAGGGCGCCAACCTGAAGGGCACCGATCTGCGTACGGCCGAGGATCTCACCGTGGAGCAACTGAGCGAGACCAAGGGCGACGCCGACACCACCCTTCCCGAAGGCGTACCCCGACCTGAGAATTGGTCCGGTTGATCGACCCGGGGGGTCAAAAAGGTGTTTTCGATCCCCCTGAGCAACCGACTGCTCTGTTGCGCCTCTTACTGTCAGAACTTCGAGTCGGGTAAGTCGATCAGTCGGCCTTGGCAGTAAGGAGTTCGGGAGTGACGAGCAGCCCATATACTCAACCGTCCGTCGAGCTGCCAGTAAAATACGGGCGAATCGTTTTTAGACGACTCTCCTACACCCCATCGATCCAGACCTCGGTGCAATTCATAGCACCCCAACTGCACATGAAGGAGAGCCCAACGAGCATCTGCTCGCTAGCATAGAGGCCCAACCCAACTTGGGCGGCATGCAGGCTGCCGCGATCGTTCATTCCGCTTGGTATGGGCTTCCCGTTGAAGCGCCGCAGGCCGCCCTGACCCCATAGCACCAGCCTCCAGGCTTTATCCTTCTCATTTTCTACCGGGTTGGCTTTTGTGGGAGACTCGACATCGTTTGTTCGGAAGAGGCTTCTTACTCAAGAGTCGCGCCTCGGCCTTGCACGAGGGTCGTTGCTCGTTTGTTTTCAACCAGGAACGCTTCCTGTCTCCCCGACGGCCATCGAACGACGACCTGGCTCGCTTCGGAATCGCCGAGCCCGACATGGACACGAGCATCACTGGAACTGAGATAACTACCGTCGCGGCGAACAACCCGAACCAAGGGCGGCTTCCCCGGCCGGACCACACTCACCTCCGAACCAAGGGCCTCCCGGTTACCACTATCGGACTGCAGGCGAAGCTGCAGCCACGAGTTCTCGCAAGCTCTCTCGTTGCGTAGCAGACGGGCGGGTCCATTGTTGTTGCTGACCACGATGTCGATGTCACCGTCGTTGTCGATGTCGCCAAACGCCGCGCCGCGGCTGACTTCCGCTTGCCTCAAGGCGCTGCCGGCGTCGCTGCTCACGTCACGGAAACGCCGTCCGTCCTCATTGCGGAAAAGCTGATTGGTCTGGCGAAACGGGTAAGTGCTGCCGCGCCGGCTTTCGATCATGGTGACCGCGCCGTTAGCAATGAACAGATCAAGGAAGCTGTCGCCGTCGTAGTCGAACCAAGCTGTGCCAAATCCGGTGAACGGAAAGCTCTCCATGGCAAGGTCGTAGCGATGGGTGGCGTCTTCAAAACGACCCTCGCCGTCATTGCGGTAGAGCGTGTTGGTTTCACGCGCCAGATGAGTCATGAACAGGTCGTGGTCGCTGTCCTGATCAAAGTCGCCCGCGGTGACGCCCATGCCGGCCTCCGAGCGGCCGTCGGCATTGAGCGCCACACCCGAGACCAGCGCTGTATCCCTGAACCGGCCCCCACCCTGATTCACCCAGAGTTGGTTGGGATTGCCGTCGTTGGCGACATAGATATCGATCAGATGGTCGCCGTTGAAATCGGCTGAGGTCACTCCCAGACCGCTGCCAAACGCTTGATCGATGCCGGCCTCGGCCGTCATATCGGTGAAGCAACCCTGACCGTCATTGCGGAGCAACCGGTCAGGAAGGGGCGCATAGACCGCGGGATCGCAATAGTCGCGCGCCCCGGCGGGTTCGTAACATTCGCGATTCTTCTCGATCGCGAAGTCAACGTAGTTCGTGTAGAAGAGGTCCAGATCACCGTCGTGGTCGTAGTCAAGGAAAGCAGCGCTGGTGCTCCAGCGGGCGTCGGCAGTGCCGCTCAGGTTAGTGACGTCAGCGAAAGTCCCGTCGCCATTTCCCCGATAGAGAACGTTCGGGCCGAAGTTTGTTACGTAGAGATCGAGGTGGCCATCGTCGTCGTAATCGCCGACAGCAACGCCCATGCCATAGCCCTCGTGACCCACACCGGCGACTTCGGTGACGTCGGTGAACCGCAGCCGCCCGGACGGGACAAGATCGTTACGAAAAAGGCGGTTGCCGGGCCAGTGGTTTTCAGGCGGCGGAAACAAAAAAGATGTATCGGCGCCCGAACCGAGAGCGGAACCTTGCAGAAAATATACGTCGAGGTCACCGTCGTTGTCGTAGTCCAAGAGCGCGAGGCCGGCACCCGTGATCTCCGGCAAATAGTAGTTTCCCCTTGCACCTGTGAAGTGCTGGAAGTGAAACCCGGTCTCCTCGGCGGCTTCGTGAAACACTGGAAAGCTCACCTCACCGGAAGTCTCCGTCTCAGTCGCACAGGACGACAACATCAAGAGCGCGAAGGCGAGACTGAGAACGGCTGGGACTGCCTTTCTCGTTTCCGCTTTGGCCATGCGCTGCCGGGCCTCCAGTGTCTGGCCCAGATTACCATGAGCTTTCGACGATCTTTATGGTTTGTCGGAGGCAGCGAGACCGGTGCTGCACGGAGCTCAGCCCCCTCTCCGCCCTAATCCGCCGCCTGCTTCTCTTCGACCGGAGCCTTCCAGTGCAGCACCGGGCGCCGCGCCGCGCGCGTCTCGTCGACACGCTTCGTCCGGGTCGTATGAGGCGCACTCTTCACCAGTTCCGGATCACTTTCCACCTCATCCGCGATCGATCGCAACGCGTCGATAAACAGGTCCAATTCCTGCTTGCTCTCGGTCTCGGTCGGTTCGATCATCAGCGCTCCGCGAACGATGAGGGGAAAGCTGACGGTGTAGGGGTGAAAACCGTAGTCGATCAGCCGCTTCGCGATGTCGCCCGTCTTTACTCCCGACTTGGCCTGTCTGTCATCGCTGAACACACATTCATGCATCGACGGAGCTGTGTAGGGCAACTCATAGCGATCCTCGATGCCCCTGCGAATGTAGTTCGCGTTGAGCAACGCATCGATCGTCGCGTTACGCAGCCCGTCGCCACCGTGCGCGAGTATATAGGCCAACGCCCGGACGAGGACTCCGAAGTTGCCAAAATACGCCCGCACCCGGCCGATGCTCAACTCTCGTTCGTAACTGTACCGCAACGTCCCATTGTTTTCCTCGATGCGGGGTACGGGCAGGTGCGGCTCCAAGTGGTTCTTCACAGCCACCGGACCCGCACCCGGACCGCCGCCTCCGTGCGGCGTCGAGAACGTCTTGTGCAGGTTCAAGTGCATCACATCGACGCCGAAATCGCCAGGTCGGGCAATGCCCACCAACGCGTTCATATTCGCGCCGTCCATGTAGAGCTGCGCACCCCGCGCGTGCAATATCTCCGCCACCTTCGCGATATCCTTCTCGAAGATGCCGACCGTATTGGGGTTCGTCACCATCAGCACGGCGACCGAATCATCCACGACCCGCTCCAGCGCCTCCAAGTCGATCATGCCTTGATCGTTTGACTTGATTTCTTCGACCTCATAGCCCGCTATCGCCGCCGTCGCCGGATTCGTCCCATGCGCCGAATCGGGAATCAACACTTTCTTGCGCGCGTCTCCCTGGGCTTCCAGATACGCCCGGATCAGCAGTATCCCCGTCTGCTCGCCGTGCGCCCCCGCGGCTGGCTGTAGCGTCACCGCGTCCATAGCGGTTGTCTCGCGAAGGTATTGCTCGAGTTGCATCTGTACGCGCATCGCGCCCTGCGCCAATTCTTCCGGCTGATACGGATGAGCCTGCGCCAACCCCTCGATGCGCGCCACGAACTCGTTCAGCCGCGGGTTGTACTTCATCGTGCACGAGCCGAGCGGATACAGCCCCAGGTCGATGGCGTAGTTCCAAGTCGAAAGCCGTGTGAAGTGCCGGATGATTTCGACCTCGCTTACCTCGGGAAATCCCTCGACCTCGCGCCGAACGTTCGCAACTCCCAGCATGTCAGCCGGAGCAACCGCCGGCACGTCCAAAGGAGGAAGCTGATAGCCCTTCTTGCCCGGCGACGAACGCTCGAACAGCAGTGGCTCGTTCTGCGTCTGATGGCTGCGTACTTTGCGAATCATTGACCCCGATTACCCGCCGAACTGCGCTGCATAGCGATCCATCTCGTCCCGCTTGTTGACTTCGGTCGCGCACACGAGCAGAGCATCTTGCAACTCCGGATAGAACTTCTTCAGCGCCAGTCCGCCGATGATCTTTTCGTCCAGAGCCCGCCGGTTCACTTCCGTTGCCCCAACACCATTCGTCCGAACAACAAACTCGTTGAAGAACGGTCCGCTGAACACCCGCCGACCGCCGTAGCGTCCGATCTCGGCGGCCAGATAATGCGCCTTTGACAAATTCTGCTCCGCCAACTCCCGCAGTCCCTGCTTGCCAAAGACCGACATGTAAATCGTCGCCATCAACGCGATCAACGCCTGGTTCGTGCAAATATTCGACGTTGCCCTGGCGCGTCGAATGTGCTGCTCACGGGTCGCCAGAGTCAAACAAAACGCACGGTTCCCCTCGGAGTCCACCGTCTCGCCGACCAACCGGCCGGGCATCTGCCGAACATACTTTTGCCGTGTCGCCAGCACACCCACGAACGGCCCGCCGTAGCTCGGCGGATGTGCGAACGACTGCATCTCCCCCGCTACGATGTCCGCCTCGTAGGTCGGCTCGAGCACACCCAGCGATACTGCTTCCGTGAAGATCACCACAAGCAGCGCGCCGTAGCGATGAGCAATCTCGGCTGCCTCCCGAGTTTTGTCAACAACCCCAAAAAAATTCGGCGACTGTACAATCACCGCCGCCGTCTCGTGGTCCAGCTTAGCATCGAGGTCGTCGAAGTCGAGTTGACCGCTCTCTGCGTCATACGCCACGGTCTCCACCGGCAGCGTCTGATGCCGCCCATACGTGTTCAGCACCTCGCGATACTCCGGGTGCACTGTCCGCACCACGAGCAGCTTGTTGCGCCGCGTGATCCGCGCCGCCATCATGCCCGCCTCCGGCACCGCGGTCGACCCGTCATACATCGACGCGTTCGCGACATCCATACCGGTGAGCTGCGTGACCATCGTTTGAAACTCGAAGATCGTCGTCAACACGCCTTGGGAAATCTCAGCCTGATAGGGTGTATACGCCGTCAGGAACTCACTCCGCGTCGCAAGCGGGTCGACCACTACGGGCCGGAAGTGCCGATACACCCCTGCCCCCAAAAACGACGTATAGCCGTTTGCGTTCTGTGCCGCCAAGTCGTTGAAATACTCGATAATCTCGTATTCCGACTTGCCCGACGGAATATCCAACGGTCTGTCAAGCCTCACGTCTGCCGGCAGGTGGGCGAACAAGTCCTCAGCCGACCCCATTCCCAGGACGGCCAGCATTTGTCGTCGTTCTTCGGGTGATTTGGGGAGATAGCGCACGCTGAACTTCAGGACTCCTTCTCAGCGTCGATATAGGCTTGGTAAGCTTCGGCCGTCATCAAGTTCTCGATCTCCGTCTTGTCTTCGATCTGAATCTTGATGAGCCAACCGTCCCCGTGTGGTGATTCGTTGAGCTTTTCCGGCGCATCAACGAGCGTCTCGTTGATCGCTGTCACCTGCCCCGTCAATGGAGCGTAAACATCCGAAACGGCCTTCACCGATTCAACCGTCCCGAACGACTGCATCGACTGTGTCCGCACACCCACCTGAGGCAACTCGACGAACACGACATCGCCAAGTTGATTCTGCGCGTGGTCGGTAATACCCACCGTCGCCGTGTCACCGTCGATGCTCACCCATTCATGCTCTTTCGTATAACGGAATTCGTTCGGATACATGCTTACAGCTTTCTTGTCACTTCCTTGAATAAAACGGCGTTGGCGTCACTCGCGCTTCGACCATCCGGCTTCTGACCTGTACCGCTACTTCCGTACCCGCGTTGCCCTTGTCTACCGGCAGCATCGCCAGTGCGATGTTCCTTCCGACAAACGGAGCGGGTGATCCGCTCGTAATCCAGCCGATATCCCGGCCGCAATCAAACACGCAGTAACCGTCCCGACCGATCCCTCGGCCCGTCATTTCCAGCCCGACCAACCGGCGGCGGACACCTTCTTCTTTCTGCTTCAACAGCACGTCCCGGCCGATAAAATCGCCCTTGTTGAGCTTGACAATCCAACCCAGCCGTGCTTCGTAGGGAGTAATCGTATCATCGATCTCGTGCCCGTAGAGCGACATCGCCGCTTCGAGACGCAACGTATTGCGAGCGCCCAAGCCGCACGGCCTGATGCCGTACTCGGCGCCGGCTTCCAAAACGGCATTCCAGATCCGGTCACCCTCATCAGGCGCCACATAGACCTCGAAACCGTCTTCGCCCGTATATCCCGTGCGCGCGATGATCGCCGGCGTTCCGAGCACTTCCCCGCATGTGAACCAGTAGTAGCGAATCGCGTTCAGATCGGTCTCCGTCAGCTTGCCCAACGTCTCGACTGCCCGCGGCCCTTGAATCGCCAGTTGCACATATTTGTCGCTCGCAAACTCCACTTCCGCGTCATAGCTGTTCTGCGAACGAATCCACTCGTAGTCCTTGACCTGGTTCGAAGCATTCACACAAAGCAAGTAATGCTCGGGTCCTAGCCGGTGAACCAGGATGTCATCCACGAACGTCCCTTGCGGATACAGCAACGCCGAGTACTGCGCCTGGCCGTCCGCCAGTCGCGCAGCCGCGTTGGGCGTGACCCGATCGATAAGCGCCAAAGCCTGCGGGCCGCGAATCTCGATCTCTCCCATATGGCTCACATCGAAGAGGCCGACGGCCTTGCGCACAGCGAGATGCTCGTCGATGATGCCGCTATACTCCACCGGCATATCCCAGCCGCCGAAGTCCACCATCCGCGCACCAAGGGCCCGGTGTACGGCGTTCAGCGGTGTCTGGTTGAGGGGTACAGCGGGTGTTACGGAAGCCATCAGGGTCGCGGGACTCCTCACGCTATCACCGCCCCCTGAGGCTGTCAACGAAGCGCTCTCGACTGTCAACGCAATACATAACGTTCCCTTGTTTGTGCAATCCAGAACGTTCTCCTTTCTTAGCATGGGTTCCTTTGGCGTTCGCCGCAGCGGTAGCAGTCCGCATGGTGACGGTAGCTGCGGCGAACGGCGCTCGTCGTGAGGCCGACCGAGAACGGCTGCCGATGCGCTGACACTGGCTCAGGGGCAATATTTTTAGCCGAACAATGCCGAACAATAGTGAACAATAGTGAACAATAGTGAACAGGGAAACAGTGACTGGGCGACGGGCGTAGTGGTCCGGACGGTGGTTTCTGGTGGTGCGACCCTTGTGCACCCACGGTTACCTGAACGGCCATAAAGTCCGTGATTCGTGATTCGTGACCCGCACGCACTCCGCCTCGGGCACGGCAGCACAGCCTCCCAGTCCTCATGCTAAGCAGGCCGGGGCGGCAAAAAAAGACTGAAGGGCTTCAGTACCTCGAGCCGAAAGGGGAAGGTTCTGCTTGGCTCACCAGGGGAACTTCTCCCATTGCACCGGTACGAAGCGCTCTCGACACGAGGCTATCGACAGCGGCCGTCGGTCTTTTCATCGAGCCCCGCCGGCTACTGCGAGTAACGTGCGCCGGACTCCAAACTCCTTGGGCGGCCTTTGGGGTCTGTGGTCTCTTCCTGCTGTTGATGCGATCGTCCGCACACAAAGCCCACCCGGAACGGGCGCAAGCAATCGCTGTCGGTATGCTTTGCTGCAGAATGAAGTGATGCACAAAGCCGGCTCCAAGCGATGGATCTTCGCCGTTCTGCTTGCCCTTCTATTCCCCGCCCTGGCCATTCACGCTTCGTGCGTCGCCGTTCTCGGCCCTGGCAACTGGGGCTCCGGCATGGAAGAGCACATTCCCGAGATCCTCACCGACCACTCTCATCCGGCCCTTGCCGGCTACCGCACCGAGTTTTCCCATCGCACCCCGCACCCTGAGCAAACCGCGCCCAGCGCGCCGCCGGGCGCTCCGGTCCGCGGCCGCGTCGCAGCAACCGACCACGACGAACCGAGCGCCCGATGGGTCATTCAATCCCACGAAGGCGAGAGCCGGGACGACGACCGACACTATTATCTTTGGTCGGAAGCCAGTGGACGTCTCGAAGAACTCAGCCTGCCGTCCTCGGTCATCTTCGACCAGCCGCGATTCATCCTCCGCCAAGGCGAAACGTTCGTCGTCCTGGAACGCCGGTACTCCTGGTTCATGCCCGTCCGGGACAAGCTTCGCCGCTACGTCAACAGTTGGTTCGACGATACTCTCCGGCCGGAGCGCTCGCTCTACCTCTACGACCTCGAAACGCGGAAGCTCAGCTACATCGGACCCGGCCACAGCCTAGTCGTTTCTCCCGACCGAACTCATGGCGCCTTGCTGCGATCGGGCGCCACCGCCTCCGGCTTTTACAGCCTGCACATATGGTCGTTCGAAAGCGGTGAAATCGAAACGGTCGTGTCGCTGCACGAATCCGAACCGGGCGGCGGACGTTCCTTCGAATACCGCTGGTCCCAGGATTCCCGCGCCCTCCACCTCAGCGGCGCCACGGCCGGCTTCGAGCGCCGCAACCCGCAACGCCGCACTCTCAACCACCTCCATATCCGAGGCGTTCCCGGCCTCTACAAGCTGAACGAACCCGCCCATGACTGACCCCGAAGGAAACAAGAGCCCTCTTTCGGCACCCACCAGACCGGGCCAGGACGCCCAGCCATATCGTTCACGCTCGAAACCGCACGCAGGTTCGCGTGTCGTCGACAGCCAGCTCGCCGCGTAATGAATAAAGCAGGCTGGAATCGTGGCGTGAGAGAATGGGGCCTGCCGCCGAGGGCTCCGGCGACCTGACTCAGGGCCAGGACCGGGCCATGAAGGCATCTATGGATGGCATTGGGGCCTTATGACTCGGATCATCGTCGGGATTAGCGGCGCCAGCGGCTCGATCTACGGCGTCCGACTGCTCCAGAAGCTGGCGAAGCTGCCCGAGATCGAGACGCACGCGGTGCTCTCACGGCCAGGGGAGAAAACACTCTTCCACGAGACTGCGCTCAGCGCCAAGGACATCAAGGCTTTGGCGACCCACTGGCATTCCATCGATGCCATCGGAGCGCCCATCGCAAGCGGTTCGTATCCCATTGACGCCATGGTGGTCGCGCCCTGCTCGGTCCACACGATGTCGGCCATTGCAGCCGGAATCGCGTCCAATCTCCTGGTACGCGCCGCCGACGTGACACTCAAGGAACGGCGGCCTCTGATTCTGGCCGTCCGGGAGTCGCCTCTGCATCTCGGCCACTTGCGGACCATGGTCTCGTTGACGGAAATGGGAGCCGTTATCGCGCCTCCCCTGCCCGCTTTCTACACGAAGCCGGAAAGCGTCGATGATCTGGTCGATCACAGCGTCAACCGCATTCTCGATTTGTTGGGGCTTCCCCCCGGCGACGCCCATCGCTGGGACGGAGTCTGACCCGAAGCACACGTCGTTCCTCGAGCGCCCCAGTGTTGCTCCATCGGCGGCAGGGCGCCTGACGCCGCCCACGTGACTCGCACCAAGGGCTGTCAGGGTTCCGGTCTGATCGGGCCGCGCCGAAACGAACCTGGATTCTCCCCAGGAATCGAAGCCGGCCTCCACACCGCCGTTACAATGAAGGCAGAAGAGCAAGATCTCTTCACCCTGAAAAAACTTGGGGGCGTAACGGATTCGACGGGATTGCATCCGTCGTGGAGAGGCATATCGGGTTCCGAGCTCCCGTAAAACGATCGGAAAAACAACAATTGCCAACGATTCTTCGTTCGCATACGCTGCCTGATTAGGCAGCCGCTCACGTCCACAGGCCCGCATGGGGGCGCTGAGCGTCATCTGGCGGGATGGGCCCCAGGCTTCTGTCCGGAGCGCAAGGCTGACACACAATCGGGCTGGACGGGTTCAGTCGTGTCCGTTCCGACGAATCGGTCGAGACTTTCGAGCGGACTAAATATGTAGGCTCTCCATGGAGGACTCTTCCGGACGCGGGTTCGACTCCCGCCGCCTCCACCATAGATTCATTCCTGCAATGCGCGCGGGAGGCCGAACGGGTGTTGCGGCCTCGATGCAATATCCCGGTCTTGATGCGGTCGATCGGAGGTGGGAGAAGTGCACCATCCGGTCGATCTATGGGAGACCGCCAAGCTGTCCGACAAACCGGGCCACCTGCTTCCGCCACCTCCAAATATTATCGTTTATGATATGTTAGGTTCTGTCACGCGGTGATGGCCCTGCGTGTCCGTGAATACGAGACCGCCGACGGGAAGAGCCCGTTTCGGGAGTGGCTGACGACGCTCGACCGTGCAGTCAGAGCGCGGGTCCAGGCGCGGGTGGCTCGCTTCGAGACCGGTAACCTCGGGGACCACAAGAACGTTGGATCCGGTGTCCGGGAAGCGCGCCTCATGTTTGGCGCCGGCTATCGGATCTATTTCGGTCGGGACGGGGAATCGCTTGTGCTGCTCCTGGCCGGCGGGACGAAGATGTCTCAGGCTGGGGACATCCGTCGCGCTCAGGGCTACTGGCGAGACTACCTAGAGGGGACGTGACATGGCACGACGCAGTCGAGACTGGAACGAAGGACTGGCTCAGGACCTCCAGGACGAGGAGTTCGCGCGAGTATTTCTCCTCGCGGCCATGGAGGAGGGCGTGCCGATACAGCATGCACTCGGGAAGGTGATCCGGGCGATGGGCGTCAAAGAGTTCGCGGAGAAGGTGCGGATGGCGAGCCCGAACGTCCTCCGTGCGATTCATCCGCGGCACAACCCGACGCAGGACACTTTGAACCGGCTGCTGAGGCCGTTCCGCCTTCGGCTGAGTCTTGCGAGGCTCGACGATCCTCAAGATCGCCCGGCGGCGTGAATCCAACGCCGCTACGAAATCCGCAACCCTTGCGGTCACGAACGGACGCGGGTTCGACTCCCGCCGCCTCCACCATTCTTCAAAATACAACTCGTCTCTCCTGGGTGATCCTCCGGGGAGACGAGTGTACTATAACCTTTTGTTTTCAAAGGGTTTGGGCATTCCTCGCATCATTCCCGCCCCATTCCCCGCCGGTCGAATCCGTCCTGTTCCGCCGCCTCTCATTCTCTGTTCCGCCCGTATTCTCCATTTCTTCCGGACCGAGTCCGAAAGTCGTTCAGAGAGCTTAACAGCCCGTGACAAGAGTCACTCAGGCGGCGTTACGCGCCCTGGGGCGGATTGCGTAACGTGTGGCCGCTCCAGGAACGCGGTGCCGTGCTCTCAGCGCCTTTTTCTTCGTAGGCCGGAAGCGGCGCGTAACCCTTCGGGCGACGGACGTTTTTTTGTTCCGACGGCGGTGATGCGGGCAAGATTTTTCCTTCGTACGCGCTCCCAGGGTGCTGACCTTGCTGCCCACCGTGACTGCGCTTTTTCTTCGCACCGACCGCCTAAGATCGCCGGCTTTGTCGTTCGCTTTTTCCTTCGCTTTTTCCTTCGCTTTTTCCTTCGCAAGGAGGAGATCACCCGGATCGCCATCCTCCTCACTCCGCGCTTTTTCTTCGCAGCGACCGCAGAAGCCCGTCGCGCCTTCCACGTGACTCTTGCCGCGGGCTGTTAATCCCTTCAATATCAAGGTGTTGAGCCAGAAAGGCCGTTTTCCGGGGTGGTGGAAACACCCCCCGTGCCCGGCCGTGAGCACCCGAGAGTTCGAAAGCTCGTCCGGAAATCGATTTCCCCCGGCCGGGCCTACACGGTCGAGACAACCCACATCAAACGGCGCTCGGATGGCTTCCCGCTGCAGGCCAGAGTAACGGCCCACCGACCGCAATTCGATCTTCTCCTACGAGATGATTTCTCTCGTCCATACCATCGGTTCTCCTGCGGTGACATTCAGTTCAGACCAAAACTTCCCATTGACTTCGGGGCACATTCTGACCTAATTTGAGCTTGTTTGTCCGAACATGTGCCACTGAAGCGTTTTCCGGCGCTGGTTCTCTCCCGCCGGAAAAGCTCGGCTATGTTCAAGCGAGGGTGACTACAGCAATAGCCCTTGTGCGTCGTGAGCGAGTGGCACGTCGCCAAGCTAAAGGAAGACGACCCATGGCAAGAGACGAGAAGATCGACCCACGCATATTCGACATCTATGACGAGTATTGTCACGGCCACATCGACCGGCGCGAGTTTCTCAACCGTTCCGCGGCGATCACGATCGGCGGCGGCTCTGCGCTCTGGATGGCGCAGGCGCTCCTGCCGCGTTACGCCGAGGCTCAGACGATCTCCTTCACCGACCCGCGCATGAAGGGTACCTACGTCGAGTACCCGTCGCCCGGAGGCACGTCGGGGAGCATGCGCGGATACCTCGTGCAACCCACCGGCGATGGGCCGTTTCCATCCGTCGTAGTCATCCACGAGAACCGCGGCCTGAACCCTCACATCGAGGATGTCGCGCGCCGCGCGGCCGTGGCCGGGTTCCTCGCGCTGGCCCCGGACGGGCTGTCTCCGGCCGGCGGCTACCCCGGCAACGATGATGATGGCCGCACGTTGCAGCGGAGCCTCGACCCGGCGAAGTTGGATCAGGACATGATCAACAGCGCCCGGTATCTCAAGGCGCATGAGCTCTCCAACGGTCGCCTCGGCGCCACGGGGTTCTGCTGGGGTGGCGGGATGACCAATCGCCTCGCGGTCGCGCTCGGCAGCGATCTGCAAGCCGGTGTGCCGTTCTACGGCCCCTCGGCCGCGAGCGAGGATGTGCCGAAGATCAAGGCAGCCCTCATGATCATCTACGCGGGCACCGATCGACGCATCAACGCGATGTGGCCCGAGTACGAGGCGGCGCTTCAATCGAACGGCGTGACGTACAGCATGCACATGTTCGAGGGGACGCTTCACGGTTTCCACAACAACTCGACGCCCCGCTACAACGAGGCGGCCGCGGCGCTGGCGTGGAATCGCACCGTGGGCTTCTTCCGGAAACACCTCGCCGTGTAAGGCGCCTTCGGCCCGATAGCGGGCCACCCACTTGCGCACGGTGCGTGCACAGACCCCGAAGGCGGTGGCCGCCGCCTTCGGGGTCTGGCCCTCGTCGAGAACCCGCCGGACAACAGCGGCTCGACTCTGCGGCGTCAACTTGGCATTCTGATGGATGTTCACTCGGTCCTCCTTCCGGGAAACTGTGCTTGGTACCCTCAGTTTCCTCAGTCGGGACCGAGTGAACAACCTATTGAAAGATCACAACTAGTCAGACCGCGGTCGCGGTCGGCCAGTTACTGAACGCGACTGTCAGGAACCACTTGTGCGCTTCCGGTACGGGCCTTTTTTTGCGGGCCTCTCGTGAAGAACGCAGCGTGCACCACCGTCCCGTTGAGAGTCAGGGCATGTCCGGTGAGTCGATCGTCGGACACGCGGTGCTCGACGCCCAGCCCCACGCCCGGCGTCTGCTGCGAGCGCGCCGAAGCGAAGCACCGGACAACGTCCAGAACCCGCGTGGCGGACGGGCTGCCCTTCGCAGCGGGTGATTCGAGGAGATGAGACCGGATGAGCGCGCCCCAGTGAGCGGCCAGCAAGTGCGGCGCACCGAACGGGTCCATCGACGTCACCCAGCTTCCGTGGACGACGACGATGCCGCACTGGCCGGGAAGCGGCCCGCGGTCGACAAGCTCCCTGACGGCCGCGCCGCGGGACGGCTTGCGGCGGTGCGACGCGCGCTTCACGTCCGCCGCTGCCGCGGTGGCCGATTGAACGGACGCGCGGCTCAGCATGTCATCGACTTCGTGCCAGACGGCCTCCTGATCGCCCTCACGGGAACCGCTCCGGCTCATGGACCTGGAAACACCCTCGTTCTTCTCGGCGCGGACGGTGGCTGCCGTGAACGCCTCATCGCGCCTCGAGGCCTAGCGGCGGCCCCAACGGCCCCGCTCGAGGCAGGAGACCGGGATTTCCAGGCCGGCCAAGGAGGGCACCAGGACCGTCACGTTGACGGAGCGGTTCTGCTTGTTGCCCAGGAAGTGCTCGCCCTCGACGACGAGCACCGGCTTGTCGCCCGGGTTGCGCACCCGCAACGCCTGCACGGACGGTTCGTCCAGCTCGTCCACGACGAGCCCCGAGGTTTCACCGGTCGTGATCGCCGGCAGTTCGTTGGCCGCCAGATACAGGGGAAAAAAGGACACCCCCAGCCGGGTGATGGGCCAGCCGATCGCAAGGGTGTCGAGCTTCGATATTGTCATGTTCACCTCCAACAGTTATTGTTACAATGACAATAATATATCGCGGCCTTGATTTTGTCAACTCGACAATATATACTTTCTACATGGCACCCGACATCGGATTCGACTACGACCCCGGCGACTATCCGCCCTTCGCCGTCACCGTGGACGTGGCGGTCTTCACCATCCGGGACGACGCGCTCCAGGTGCTGCTCATCGAACGGGGCGGCGAGCCGTTCCTGGGGGCCCTGGCGCTTCCGGGCGGCTTCGTACGTCCTGACGAGGACCTGGATCAGGCCGCGGCCCGGGAACTCGCCGAGGAAACCGAACTGCGCACAGGCTCCTGGCACCTGGAGCAGCTCGCCAGTTACGGGACTCCGGACCGGGACCCGCGCATGCGAGTGGTCACCGTCGCCTATTGGGCGATCTGCGCCGATTTGCCGACGCTGCGGGGCGGCGGGGATGCCGTGGCCGCGACCTTGATGCCCGTGAAGAAGATCGAGCGCGGCAGCGTTCGCCTGGCGTTCGACCACGAGAGGATCGTGAGGGATGCCGTCGAGCGTACTCGGTCGAAGCTCGAGTACACCTCTCTCGCGGCGAAGTTCTGCCCACCGGAGTTCACGATCGGCCAGCTCCGCCGCGTCTACGAGGCGGTCTGGAACACGCGCCTCGATCCGGGGAACTTCCAGCGCAACGTTCAGGAGAGCGGCGCCTTCGAGAAACGAGTCGAAGCCGCGACAGCGCCTCGGTCCCAGCGCGGACGCCCGGCAGCGCTCTGGTCAGTCAGCCAATCGGCCGTTCTCGACGACCCGCTCGGGGGGCCATTGGAGCGGCCGCCCGCGAAACGAAGACCAGCGAGGAGAGTCAAGGCCCGCGCTCAAGCCGCCGCAACTCCCGCCGGAAACGACTCCAGTTCCCCGCCCGGGAAAGACGAGAAAGAATAGGCGCCCGGGGTTGTCAAGGGTGACTCACCAGTCCCCAACCCTGGCCACCAGGGACTCTCCACCTCGATTCTTGGGGGAGGACGGCCGAAGGGCAGAACCGAATTGGGGCAATTTGAAAACCGTCTCTTTGAAAGGCGCCCCTTCGGTCCGCAATATTCCGGGGACGTACAATCAGACGACACTGCTGCAGGTGCCGAGCCGTGTGAGGAGAAGGTGGGAACTGCTTACCGTCGGACCGTAATTGCCCATGGCCGTCTAACGATGCACGAGCTTCGGCTGGCCGCTGCCCGCGAGCATCGGCACGGCCTGCAGGTCATGACCTTCGAGCAACTGGCGGCCCGACTGGCCGGCGGCTTGTCTCGACCCGTTGATGATGAGGCCCTGCGGATTGCCATCAAGAGCGTTCTCCCAGAGACGGCACTTGGAGAACTCGACGAGATCAAGGCCCTTCCCGGGATGGTGGACGCGGCCAGCGAAACCCTGCGCAAGGCTTGGCGCACCGGAATCGATCTTCAAGCACGGGCCTCCCAGCACCCCCGTCTGCAATCGATTGCCATTCTCGAAGAGGCGGTCCTCAAAGCACTGCCGCCTGCGATGATGCGCCCCGCCGACCTCGTGACCGCGGGGCTGCAACGCCTGGATCATACCGAGGCGATCTTTGGTCCGATCGACATCGTCGGCATCACCGAACTGTCCCCCTGCTGGCGGCCCCTGCTGCACGCAATTGCCGCTCAAGTGCACGTCCGCTGGATCGCTGGTCCCAGACCGGTTCCGCAGTGGCTCGACGGCGACGCCATCGACATCGTGCGGACGGAGCCTCAACAGCCGGAGACCCTTACCGTCAGCGCTTCCACCACCTATCACGAGGCCATCGAGGCTTTCCGCTGGGCGCGGCGGCTGATTGCATCCGGCAGAGCCGAGCCCGCCGACATCGCCATCGCATCCGTCTCGACCGGCGACTACGACGATCATTTCCTGGCATTGCGAGAGGACGCCAATCTCGACCTGCATTTCGTGCATGGGATCAAAGTCATGGCTTCCCGGGAAGGACAGGCAGCCGCAGCGCTGGCGGATATCTTGATGCGAGGCCTATCCCAGACGCGGATGCGGCGACTGACCGCGCTGCTCAAAGTTTATCCCGGCCCGTTCCAAGCGTTGCCGGAAGGCTGGACGCGCGTCCTACCGGCCGATGCGCCGCTGGCCTCTTCCGAGGCGTGGACGCGACTGATTGACGGACTGAATGCTGAAGATTGGCCGGACGAGACCAATCACGGTCCTGCGCTGGGCAAGATCATTACCTTGCTGGCCAAGGGCACCGCGGCCGCTGAAGAGGTTGGGGAGAGGCTGCTGCATGGACGGGTCCTGACGATCTGGCGCAAAGCGCTTCTGTTGGCGGCCGCTGCCTCGCTGGACCTTACTTTGGACACGCTGAAGCAGGATGACTGTCTCGATGCCTGCAACTCGATCTGCTGGATGCCGGCGAACGCGCTGGCAGCTTCGCCGAGACGCTACGTGCGCCTGCTCGGTCTCAATTCCTCGCGCTGGCCGCGGGGCATCTCCGAGGACCGCCTTCTCTCCGATCACATCATTCCCTCTCGAGAGCTTGATCCGCTGCCGATCGCCGAGGCTGACCGGCGCGACTTCAAAACCATCATGGCCACCACTGAGAGCCAAGTTGTCTTTTCACGGGCGCGACGAGAAAGCGATGGCCGGCTGCTTGGCCGTAGCGCACTGCTTCTTCAGGGGGAGCCGGCCGAGATCTATTTGCGGCGTAACGACGCGCCCGACCACGCCTACAGCGATACCGATCGACTGATGGCCCGGCAGAAAGAGTTCCGGACCATGCCCCAAGCGGTTGCCGCATATGGCTGCTGGCGCGACTGGTTGCGCAATGAGATCACGCCTCATGATGGATTGGTCCGCGCCGATCATCCGGTGCTGCGAGCCATCCTCGATCGCACCCAGTCGGCGAGTTCGCTGCGCCTCATGTTGCGCAATCCGCTCGGTTTCGTCTGGAAATATGGTCTTCATTGGCATGCTCCCCAAAGCAGTGAAGACCCTTTGGTGCTCGATGCGCTGGCCATGGGTGACTTGGTTCATCAGACTCTGCACCAGGCTTCGCAGATGCTCGAAGCGGATGGAGGTCTCTCGACCGCCGCCGAGGATCGGATCGTTGCCGCCGTGGGTGACGCCGCCGCCGAGATAGCTCAGCTCTGGGAAAAAGAGCGAGCCGTGCCCCCGCCCCTCATCTGGCGGCTAACCCTCAAGGAAGCGCGTGCTTTAGGCAGCCGTGCGCTTACTTATCACGACGAGCAACTTGCTGACGCGCTCGCCTACAGCGAGGTTCCGTTTGGCGGGGCGCGACCTAACGACGACGCCGCGACGCCCTGGGACGCAAATGCGACCGTCGAGATTCCCGGCGCCGGTTTTCGTATCAAAGGCTACATCGATCGGTTGGATATCTCGGGCGACGGCCTTCATGCTTTGGTGCGCGATTACAAGATCGGCCGGCTGCCCAAGGACGACATCACCCTCGACGGGGGCAAGGAACTGCAGCGAAGCCTCTACGCCTTCGCCGTCAAGGCGATGCTGAGCGACGATGTCGCAATCAGCGCTTCGCTTTTCTATCCGCGTGAGAAGAAAGACCTGCGGCTTGATGACCCTGAATCCACTCTGATCCAGATCACCGAATACCTGCGGGCTGCGCGCGCCAATCTTCTCTCGGGGGGCGGGGTGATGGGCATCGACACAGGCGAGATCTATGACGATCTCGCCTTTGCCTTGCCGGCCAATTCCCGAGCCGTCTATTGCAAGCGTAAGCTTGACGCCGCTACCGAGCGTCTCGGGGACGCCGCACGCGTCTGGGGAGCAAGGTGATGACCGCCCAGCAGAAACCGCTTGCCGACCATGCCGCCCGTCAAGAAGCCACCGCGATCCATGATCGCTCATTCCTGGTGGAGGCCGGAGCCGGTTCGGGCAAGACTGCGATCATGGCCGGCCGGGTCGCCATGATGCTGGCCGATGGCATAGAACCCAAGTCCATTGCGGCAGTGACGTTCACCGAGTTCGCCGCCAGCGAACTTCTCATCCGAGTGCGGGAATTTGTCAGCGAACTGGCTGACGGGAGCATCCCGCTCGAACTGCGCATCGCCTTGCCCGATGGTCTGTCGGATCACCAGCGTCGTCATCTCGTTGCTGCGAGCGAGACGATCGATGAACTCACCTGCTCGACCATCCACGGTTTCTGCCAACGTCTGATCAAGCCCTATCCGGTTGAAGCAGATATAGATCCCGGCGCGACCGTGATGGACAGCGATCAGGCAGACCTCGTCTTCCTGGAAATCGTCGAGACCTGGCTCCGCGAAGAGTTGGTGGGCGAAGCCGGCGGTCTGCTCGCGGAACTGGTGCTGCAGGACCCCGTCGAAACTCTCAGGCTGATGCACATGATACTCGGCCATTTTCGCAGCCATCGCGTTATCATCGGCGACACTCCGAGGAACCTGGGGCCTCTCGTGATCGCCTTCCGGAAGGCGTGTGACGATTTCAGAGCTTTTGTACGGGATGCAAACGTTAACGAGGAGGAGACCGCCGTTATCGCGGATCTCTTCGCAGAATTGGCTGAGGAGACCACGTTCGCTCAGACGGCCGAAACGGCCGCTGAACTTGTTCGGCTATTGCTCGTTCGCCCCCATTCGGTTCTATGTACGGTCTCCAGGGACTTCCGGAAGTATCGAAAAAAAGGCAAGTGGGCCGAGGCAGCCAAGCGTAAGGGCTTGGCCAAGGCCGATGGCGATCGGTTGAACTACCGAGCCAGCGCCCATTACGACGAGTGCTGCGCGACGTGGACGGAACTTCAGCAGTCCGTCGCCACGCGTATCCTCAGCGACCTTATCCGCCTCGTGCAGCCGGTTATGGAGCGCTTCCGCGACTACAAGCGCTCCGCGGCGCTTCTGGATTTCGACGACCTGATCTTCGCTGCGCGCGATCTGCTGCGCGATCACGACGAGGTGCGCCGTGCGCTCGCCGCACGTTTCACCCATGTACTCGTCGACGAATTCCAGGACACAGATCCGTTGCAGACCGAGATCTTCTGGCGACTCTGCGGCGAGCCTCCGCTCGGCGAGGCCATTGACGACTGGACGCTATTCCAAATCCGTCCCGGCGCACTGTTCCTGGTGGGCGACCCGAAACAAGCGATCTATCGCTTCCGCGGCGCCGACATCACGGCCTACATCCGGGCGCGCCAAGCATTCCTCTCGCAGGCTCCGGACAGCGTTCTGTCGATCTCTACCAACTTCCGATCATGCGCGCCCATCATGCGCTACGTGAATAGACTCTTCGAAGGCCCGCTCTCGGTCGAAAACGGTCAGCCTGGATTCATCTCGCTCGATCCATTTCAACCTGAACGTGACGAGGGGCCGTCCGTCGCTGCCCTGGATATCAAGGTGGCCGACGAAGAGGATAAAGCCTCCGCCCAGCAACTACGCGACGGAGAAGCGGAGGCCGTTGCCAACATGTGCGCTCACTTGATCGGCAGAGAAGCCATTCTCGACCACAAGAGCGGCGAGCGCCGCGTTTGCAAAGCGGGCGATATCGCTCTGCTGGCCCCCACCGGAAGCGATCTCTGGCGCTATGAAGAGGCGCTGGAGCGGCGCCGGATCCCTGTTGCCACTCAGGCAGGCAAGGGTCTGTTCCGACGCCAGGAGGTACAGGACCTCATCGCCTTGACCCGCGTCCTCGCCGATCAACACGATACTCTCGCGCTCGGCGCGCTGTTGCGAGGGGCACTGGTGGGACTGACCGAGGAGGAACTGCTCGATATCGTCTGGCAGTTGCCGCGTAGTGAAGATGCGCCGGAGCGCCTGCCGCGGCTGGATCTCCGTGTCTCTCCAGAGGACATCTCCCACCTCTACGCCCGAGACATTATTGAGAAGCTCCAGGCGTTGCGCCGCAGGGTCAATGCCACGACGCCACACGACCTGCTGTCGCAAGCCATTGATGTGCTGCGCGTGCGGCCTATTCTCCTTCAGCGCCATCGCGACCAAGCCGAACGTGCGCTCGCCAATGTCGATCTCTATCTCAGCTTCAGCCGCGGCTATTCAGTCCGGGGCCTGCGGGCCTTCGCTGAAGCGATGACTGCGGCCTGGACTGACGCAACCCGCGTCGTCGAAGGCCGCCCCGACGTCCAGGAGGAGGCGGTGACACTCTACAGCATGCACGCCGCCAAGGGATTGGAATGGCCGATCGTCATTCCGGTGAATACCATGACCAAGGTCAAGACACTGGAGAGCGCCGTCACCGATCGTGCCAGCGGCCGTTTCTACTGCCCGGTGTTCGGTGTGCCGCCGACTGGATACGAGGAGGCGCGCGATGCCGAGAAGGCTGAACTCGACCGAGAGCGGGTCCGCCTCTGGTATGTTGCCACCACACGGGCACGCGAAGTTCTGATCCTGCCACGGTTCGATGTCGAAGCCAAACAATCGACATGGCTTTCGCTTATCGATCCGCCGCTGGCCGAACTGCCGGCGCTCGCCCTTGAACTTCCTCCACTTGAGGTTGGCGACGGGGCGCCCCAGGAGGAGAACAGACAGACACGCGAGATATTCTCAGCGGAAGCCGCCGCGATCATGGAGCGTAAGCGGAGTATCGTCTGGCTGACGCCGAGCCGAGATGAAAGTGCGACCGGACCGGTTCTCCAGGCGGAGTTGCCTGAAATCGTTGTAACTGATGCCGACGGCGCACCGGCGGATAGCAGTGCCGCAGCCATGATCCAGGGCGGGCGTGAACGCGGCCTCATCCTGCACAAGCTCATCGAGGAGGTTCTCACCGGCGAGACTGCGGAGACGCGCACAGGCCTCATGACTCGCGCAGAATCCTTGATCCGTGCGTTGGGACACCCTATCGCGGACGATCCTGCCCGGGGACTGGCCCCGGCCGAGCTCGCCAGCTGCGTCGTTCGTGCTTTGTCGCTTCCGGAGATCGCCGTCCTGAAACCACGCTTGATACCTGAGCTTCCCGTGTATGCCTCTACCTCGAAAGACACGCATGAGGAGGTGACGGCAGGCGTCGCCGATGCGATCGCCTTCGATTCAGACGGTGCTCCGCAGGTAGTGATCGACTGGAAGAGCGATGTCAACCCTAAGCCCGAGACCCTCGATCATTATTGTGCCCAGGTTCGCGCTTACCTTGACATGACCAAAACCGAGCGCGGGCTGGTCGTGGCGATGACGTCAGGGACCGTCATCCCCGTCAGGCAGACGGAATCGGCGGTCGAGGCCGAGGCGTCCTGAGGTCGACTCATTGTGCCTGCATTTGATCGCTTGCATGGTTGGATTATTACGAGGCCAGACATCATTTGCTCAATGGATCATATCCGACTTGAACAACGGAGACGGGTTGCGACGGGCGGGTTGGCTCATGAAAAAAACCGGTGCTTCAGACGGCTTGGGGTTTTTCCTGACTACGCACCGCGCCATACGGAAGGAAAAGCCGGCGCTGAGGAGCGTACCGTATAGCCGCAACTATTCCCATGAGCAGTATCTGTTTGGGTCAATGGATCGAGCCTTGCAGCGAGACCGGTCCAAAGCTCGTAAACAGCTAACCTCCGGCGGTCCGTGCAGGCCGCGCTTTTCAATCCTGGCAACGTCAGAACAATGGTTTCCAAACGGGCGGCAGCAGCTGAGGACATCCCCGCCGTAGTTAGCAGCCCGTGGTGAAAGTGACGCGGGCGGCGTTACGCGCCTTGGCGCCGAGGGAGTAACGCCTAGCCGCTCAAGGAACGCGGCGCCGCACTCTCCGCGCCGCCGTCCGGGAGCGGCGCGTAACCCTTTGGGCGACGGACATTTTTGTTCCGACGGCGGTGCTGACCTTGCCGCCCACCGTGACCGCGCTTTTTCTTCGCAGCGACCGCCTAGGTCGTCGGCTTTGTCGTTCGCTTTTTCCTTCGCAAGGAGGAGATCACCCGGACCGCCATCCTCCTCACTCCGCGCTTTTGCTTCGCAGCGACCGCAGAAGCCCGCCGCGCTTTTTCCTTCGTACCACGGGACTTCCAGCACGGGCTGTTAGGTAACAAAACCTCAAGAGAGGCAGTTCGGGGATGACCCACCAGGGATGGCGCCGTGTCCTGTTCGCCGACCAGCGGCCGGGCACGGCGTCGAGACGCGCCACCCACCGGTTCAATACATAACTGTCTGCGAATGTTGTATACGATCGAATATTCTGAGTGGAAGCACACGGGTTGTTCTCTTGCCCGGCCGGCATTCCGGCGACGGGTGTATTACCTATGATGTGCGGTAAAACCGATCATGAAATTCCAAAACTCAAAAAGTCGGACGGTGTAGATGGGAATTTTTTTCGTTTGGGCCGCCGCCTTTCTTGGCACTCTCGGGACCGCCTCGAGCGCTCAGGGCCAGACCTTTCAGGGCGGTGTGCGCGGGATGATTGCGGACGTAAACGGCGGGATTCTCGGCGGGGTGCGGATCAAGCTCGAGAACGAGGAAATCGGCGGACTCCGAAGCACGGTGTCCAATGCAGCCGGCGAGTATTCGTTCCCGAACCTGCAACCCGGCCGCTACACGCTGAGCGCCGAACTGGCGGGTTTTGCCCCTTTTGTGCGAGAGGAATTGATCATCGAGATCTCGTCCTGGCTCGTCGTGGACATCACGTTGAGCGTCGGGGGCGTCGAAGAGACGATCACGGTCACGGGAACGGTTCCGCTCGTCGAGAACGGGACGGCGTCGGTTTCCTCCATGATCGACCGCACGCAACTCGAAGCCCTGCCGTCTCCCGGTCGAAACGTCTTCATCATGGCGGTGACCACACCCAATGTCGTGCACACGGGAAACCCGGTTTGGGTGAAGCAGTCGGATCAAACCAATTCGTCGTTGCTCTCTCTCGGAGGCGGTCCGCTGCGCGGCAACAATTACACACTCGACGGCGTTTCGATGACCGACTTGCGAAACCGCTCCGTGATCATTCCCATCTTCGAAGCCGTTCAAGAGATGAAGGTGCAGACGAACACCTACGATGCCGAAATGGGCCGGACAGGCGGCGGCGTGTTCAACACGATTCACCGCAGCGGCACGAACCAGTGGGCGGGGAGCGCCCTGTATCAATTCCGACCCGGTAAGCTGAACACGTTCTGGAGAAAACCGGGCTATTTTCAGCAGCAAGAGCTCGACTCGGGCGTACTCGATCAGCAAGACCTCAGCGACGCTCCCTACAATCTGGCCGGTGGTTCATTCGGGGGACCCATCGTGAAGGACCGCACGTTCTTCTGGTTCGCCGCGGAGGGCTTTTCCGACGATGCCATCGAGAACACGTCGATTGCGATTCCGACAGCGGCTGAGACAAGGGGCGATTTTTCCGAGAGCGGATCGAACATCCATAACCCGTTCGACCGGGATGCAAACGGCCAGCGGCGCCCGTTTCCCAACAATCGCATCCCGGAGACCATGCAGGATCCAACGGGCTCGGCTTTGACACGGCTGCTTGCGAGCCTCGATCCCGGCGGGGGGCTGCGTTCGACTTCGGGAATCCAGACGGTGCAGGCGCTACAGACCACCGGCAACCTGAACCACACGGTCAACGACAAATGGCAGCTCACCGCGACGTACCTCTACTACACATCGCAAGAACCCGGTTTCGCTCACTACCAGGACCTTCTGAATGCGGATTCGCCGCCGGCCTTCGCCCTTGGCGCATCCAGCCTCGGGCGGGACGTCCATGCCCTGGCGGTCAACAACACCTTCGTCGTCACGACAACGTCGGTGCTGAATCTGAGGTACGGTCAGACTTATTTCAACGATTCCAGAGAGAATCCCGTATACAGCAAAGAGGAGATTCGGAGCCAGCTTGGGGTCGAGGGCAGTTTCCTGGACAAGATCTACGCGCAGGATGGCTATCAGGGGCAGTTTCCGTTGATCCACATTGCAGAGTACGGCGACGACGGGCACACTCATGGGTCGAGCAGCAACAACGATATTCAGTGGCTTTCCCGAGAGGTCAGCGGAACCTACTCCCAATTCATCGGGAACCATACGTTGAAGTACGGCGCGCAGTGGCGCCGGCTCGGCCTGCGCACTCTGGATTTCGGACACGGGTTTTCGCTGCGTTTCGGAAAGAGATTCACGCAGGGTCCGAATCCGGCGAGCCCCGAAACCGGCTCGGGCAGCGCGCTTGCCGATCTGCTGCTCGGTGTGCCGGCCGCCGGCAATGCGACGCTCGGCGCGCGGGCGGATCTTTTTCTGGACTACTTCGGCGGGTTCGTCCAGGACGACTGGAGAGTCGCTTCGAATCTTGTCCTCAATCTCGGCCTTCGTCTCGAGAGGGAAACGGGCCTCAAGGAAGACACCAACGATTTTGCGGTCGGTTGGGCCCGCACGCAGCCGTTCCCCGTGGAGGCGGCAGTTGCGCCTGGAATCGACGTGCCGCTTCCCGGTTTCCCTCTGAGAGGCGGACTCATGTATGCCGGGGTCGACGGCCATCCCACCCACCAGTGGAATCCGCCGCCGATCAAGGCCGGACCCAGGATCGGATTTGCATACAGCCTGAGCGCGGGAACCGTTCTGCGCGGCGGATACGCCGTCTTCTGGGCCCCGTATGCGATTCCGTCCGGCACGAGTGCGTCCGAGACCGGAACGTACGGGTATACGGCGGTCACCAATGTCGGAACCAGCGTGGACGGCATCACTCCTCCCGAGGCGTCGGCATCCAATCCATTCCCGCACGGCATCCTCGATCCGGTCGGCAACGCCAACCGACGCCTCCAGAACGTCGGCGGCGACGTCTACTTCAACGAGCAATACCGCGACTCTCCGTACATCCAGAAATGGTCCTTGGACCTTCAGCGCAACATCGGCGACACGGCAGTGGTCAAGGCCGGATACGTCGGCAGCAAGGGGACCGACTTGCCCATCGGAGGAACTCTCGACTCGGTCATCAACATCAACCAGTTATCCGACTCGTATCTGGCGATCGGCGATCGGTTGAACGAGCACTATCCGAATCCGTTCCATGGCAACTCGAATTTCGGCTCCTTCGCCCTCGAAACGACATTGCCGCTCGGACAGCTGCTCCGGCCCTATCCTCATTTCCGCAATGTCTACGCTCGTCACGTCAGCGCCGGCAACTCGTTCTACCATTCACTGCGGTTCGAGTTCGAAAAACGATTCAGCGACCGTTGGGGCGCACGGCTCAACTACACGTTCGCGAGGCACATGGACAACATCTACGAATCCAACACCTTGGTGGAGAGCGAAACCAGCTCCGTCTACAACACCCCGGACGAGTGCGCCTTCCAGAAATGCCCCGTGTTGGAACAGGACTACTCGCCCTCGATCCTTCATGCGCCGCACAACGTCAACCTCAATCTCATGTACCGGCTGCCGGGCAAAGACAAGTTGCTGGGGGGCTGGACGGCCTCGCTGGCGTCCACGGCGCGCAGCGGCTTCCCGCTCGTCATCACGCAAAATGCGAATCCGCTGAGCGCTTACGGATTCAGCCACCAGCGCCCGGCGAACGCCGACGTATCCGGAGGGGGCGACCCGCTCGGCAATGCCGCCCAATACGTGACCGCCGGTTCCGTCGCGCCGACGAAAGGCCTTCAGGTGAGTGCGACGCCGCGAACGACGGCAGCGGCCAGAACACCGCGGCTTGTCAACTGGGATGTGGCATTCGAGAAGACCACACCGTTGTTCGAGGATGCGAATCTCACGTTACGGTTTGAATTCATCAATGTGTTGAACGGTGTCAACTGGCGCGGCCCGTCCACCGTGTTCGGAACAAGCGAGTTCGGACGCATCGATGGCAACCGGGGGGTCCCCAGAACCTTCCAGCTCATGACAAGAGTAACGTTCTAGCGAGGCTCCGCACCTGCCTCCAAGCGTTTCTTACTGCATCGATGAACAGATCGAAGTAGAAAGAGGATTTTAATATCAATGACTTGTATGCCGTACCTGAAAGCAGCCCCTGAAGATAACCTGCATTTCTCACCACCTGACGGCCGCAGCACACGATAAGACCGCCATGACTTCGTTGCGCTTGCTTGCCGTGCTCAATGTACGGTCAAGTACACCTGCGCGCGGCAAGCGGCTCGTGGCTCGTCCTGACGGCCCTCTCATGCACTTCGCCTCGCCATGTGATGAGAAATACAGGCTAAAGCGGAACCGCATTCTCCTCGACATACTGGTTGACCCGTCCCGTTCCCTGCCCCGCCAGGACCGAGGGACCCCAATAGTGATACTTCTCCGCCCAATCCAATCCGTACTGCTTGCCCAGCGTTCGGTTGTGCTCCAAGGCAAACTCCTTGATGTAGGAGATATCGGCCGCCTCTTCATCACCCCGCAGGAGCGGCAGTTGCAGTCCCTTCTCGGCCAGCTCTTTTTTCAGACGCGACCCCCGCGAGCCGCCCGGACCCTGTGTCTGGCAAACCTGGAGGGACTTCGCCTTGACATCGATCACCGACGAGATATCCACGATCCGGTTGACCAACTGCGGACCTCGTGCGTAGTAATAGGTTTCCCGAATCCGCGACGGCTCCACGCCGACATCGAAGTGCTCGGGATAGTCCTTGCGTCCGCCGGCCATCCAAAGCGCTGATTCCACAGCCCGGGCGGTCATCCAATGGTCAGGGTTGCGGTCATAGTGGCCCCAGGTGTCGTAGGTGATGATTGTGTTCACTTTCAGCAGCCGGAAAAGGAAGATCAATCGCGCCCGAACTTCGACTATTGAAACGTTGTCCATGCGGTGATTGCGGTAGCCCAAGTCGTAGACCTTTTCAAAGCCCATCACCCGGCCCACTTCGTAATTGTCGATCTCGTTCGCCTTGTTCGTGTCGGCCAATGTTCCCGGCCCAGGCTTTTCGTCGTTCGTGGTTCGAATCAGGTATGCCGTATACCCCTCTTTGATCATCTTGGCAGCCGCGCCGGCGTAGTAAATCGGCATGTCGTCGTTATGCGGCTGAATGGCCGCCAATACTTTGCCCTTGTGCGGCTGGCCCGGCTCGTCGCGCTCGATGTAGACCTCCGTATCCCGGCGGGCATGCGTCGCGGGCATAGGGACGCCCGTTTGTGCACTAGCGCTCACCGCGGCAAGACCGGCGCTCCCCGCCAGCACCGACTGCATCCAATCACGTCGTTCCATTCCTGAAACCTCCTCTGCTGGGATCAACTGCGAGAAATAGAGTGTAACCGTATTCCGGCCTGTAGCGGGCCGTCGGCCGGACGCTTGACTCCGAGCCGATCCTGAATCGGCTCAGCGGCGAGGTCGGTTCTTTCCATCATGAGGTGCGTTGAGGCTAACGGATGGGCTCGGTTGGAGGCAGCGGCTCTCCAATAGCCGAGCCGAGCTTGCGGTATTCCAGACTGGGCTGCTGCGCTGGATCGTGCGTCATGCCGTCGCGCTGCACGTATTGCAAACCCACACGCCCCATCCGTCACGGTATAGTTTCCTCTGGGAGGGTCTGGTAATAGTTGGATGTCTGCGAGACCAGAAAGCTGTAAGACAGAAAGAAAAGGACGGCGCCATCCGGGGCGCGGGTGTTCGCAAAAAACCTCCTGTCTCGCGTAGGGATTGAAGTTGATTCCAAATAGTGCTCTAATCTTTTCAAGCAGACAGAAGACAGCCGTGAAAGGGGCTTTCATCATGCGTTTCAGCGGGCTGTCCGGAGCGGCCTTGCGGTCATGGCGAGCATCGTTGCGGCGTGGTCTGGGCAGCGCACTTCCCTGCACTGCGCTGCTGAGCTTTCTTTGCGCCGGACAGGCTGACGGCGCTCCGGGAACACCGCCGACCTTCGATGGAGAGGTCGGGCAGATCTTCAAAGAGAACTGCATTGCCTGCCACGGGGATACGTCGCCGCAAGCAGGACTCGATCTGCGCTCGAAGGCGTCGATCGTAAAGGGCGGCAAATCGGGTCCGGCCGTGGTGGTGGGCTCTTCGGCATCGAGCTTGTTGCTGGAAAAGGTGGTATCCGGCGTGATGCCGCCTGGCGATGCACGACTTCCTCAAGAGCACATCGACACGTTGCGACTCTGGATCGACAAGGGGGCGCCCCGCAACGACGCGGAGTTGACGCAAGCCTCAGGCCCGGGTGACGAGGCACTGACCGAGCACGAGATTCTGCCGATCTTCCAGATTCGCTGCGTGGCCTGCCATGGCAAGCGGAAGCAGGAGGGCGGCCTGGATCTCCGAACAGTGGCCGGACGCATCAAGGGCGGCAAGTCGGGTCCGGCCCTGATCCCAGGCGACCCCGATGGCAGCCTGCTCATTCAGCGGATTGAGTCCGGCGAGATGCCGCCGCCCGAACTGCAACTGAAGAACTCGGTCCGTCCACTGACGGAAGACGAGTTGCAAAAGGTTCGGCGCTGGATCACCGCCGGCGCGCCGGAAGGGCCGCCGAGGGAAACGCTGGCAGTCGATCTGGAGAACGACCCGTTAGTAAGTGATGAAGACAGACGGTTCTGGTCGTTCCTGCCGCCCAAGCGCCCGGAGATCCCCGCTGTCGAATCCACCGAAAGCGTCAGGAACCCCATCGATGCCTTCCTCTTGCGAAAGCTCTCAGCGAAGGGCCTGACCTACTCGCAGGAAGCGGAACGCGTTCAACTCCTGCGCCGTGCGTACCTGGATCTGATTGGGATGCCGCCGACACAGGAGGAAGTCAAGGAATACTTGGCGGACATGCGTCCCGGCGCCTATGAGAGGCTTGTCGATCGGTTGTTGGACTCGACTCTCTACGGCGAGCGGTGGGCGCGGCACTGGCTGGACCTCGCCGGACATACCGATTCGGAAGGTTTCGGGAACCACGACAACCCTCGAACGTTTGCATGGCGCTATCGCGACTATGTGATCCGTGCGCTCAACAGTGACAAGCCGTATGACCGGTTTCTGATGGAGCAGATCGCCGGCGATGAGCTGGGCGACTATCGCGATCAGAAAGTGACGCAGGAATTGATTGACCGGCTGGCCGCGACAGGCTTTCTGCGAACCGCGTCGGACCCGACCGACGCCCCCGAACGCGGCTTCATCCCGGAGCGGATGAACATCATCGCTGACGAGATTCAAGTGCTCACATCCGCGGTCATGGGTATCACGGTGGGCTGCGCCCGTTGCCACGATCACAAGTACGATCCGATTCCACAGCGGGATTACTATCGCTTCAGCGCGATCTTGCAAACGGCGTACGACCCTTACGACTGGATTCCGCCAAAGAAGCGGCAACTCGACCTGGCGCTTGAGAGCGAGAAGCGAGCGGCGGAGGAACACAACACACCGCTACAGGAAAAGATCGAGCAACTCGAGAAGGCGTTGGCGCGCGAGGAAAGGCCTTATCGCGAAAAGCTCTTCGAAAAGCGGCTCGCCGAATTGCCCAAGGGCGTTCGAGACGACTTACGGACGCTCGGCGACACACCCAAGGACAAGCGAACAGATGTCCAGCAGTACCTGGCGCGTAAGTTTGCAAAGACACTCGATATCACGGGCACCGAACTGAAGAAGGAATACCCCGAGATCGCCGGAAGGGTCGATCCCATTCAAAAGGACTTGGACGCGACGAAGAGGCAATTGTTGCCGGAGCCGCACATTCGCGTCCTGATGGATATGGGAGGCGAGTCCTCGGTCTCTTATCTACTGCAGAGGGGCGATCCGGTGACGCCCGTGCAGGCGGTCGAGCCGGGCGTGCCCTCCGTGCTCAAGGTTGGACTCCGGCCGTATGAGATCACGACTCCGTATGAGGGCGTGGAATCAAGCGGTCGCCGGCTGGCGCTGGCGCGATGGCTGACGCAACCGAATCATCCATTGACGGCGCGCGTGCTCGTCAATCAGCTCTGGATGCGCCACTTCGGGCGCGGAATCGTGGCGAGCCCGGCGAACTTTGGCCGCTCGGGGCTGCCGCCTTCCCACCCGGCACTGTTGGACTGGCTCGCCACCAAGTTCGTCGAGAGTGGCTGGAGCATCAAGCACATGCACCGGATGATGATGACGTCGACGGCCTATCGCCAAAGTTCACAGACGAGCGAAGCCCTTGAGGCGGCGGATCCCGAAAATAGGCTTCTCAGTCGCATGCCGTTGCGGCGCATGGACGCCGAAACGCTCTATGACTCGATCCTGCGTGTCACCGGGCGGTTGGATGACGAGATGTACGGCCCGCCTTCGAAACTGGAAGTCAAGGAAAACAAAGAGGTCGTCGCGGAAGGATCGGCCAACGGTTTTCGGCGCAGCCTCTACGTCACGCAGAAAATGCAAAGCCCGCTCACATTGCTGGATGCCTTCGATCTGCCCCGTATGACGCCGAATTGCATTGAGCGGCGGCAGTCGCAGGTCCCCACGCAAGCGCTGCAGATGATGAACGGCACGGACGTATGGGAACACTCGCGATACATGGCGGGGCGATTGATGGATGAGATCGGGACCGACCCTGAGGAACAAGCCGAAGCCGTCTTTCTGCGGACATTGTCAAGGCGCCCCACCGCCGACGAGAAAAGCGACAGCCTAGCGTCTCTCAACGAGTTCAGCGGCATGTGGCTCAACCGGCTAAAGAAAGACCAAGATCCGGCGCCGATGAGGTGGAAGTCGCGTTGGCTTGCGCTGTCGAGTTTCTGCCACACGATGCTGAACTCGGCCGAGTTCAGCTTTATCGACTGAGGGTGTGATGAATCAACAGACCGAAGACCCACGATTCCCCAAAAGGAATCTCCGTCCAAGCCGCCGCGATTTCTTCGCGCGGCTCGGGGACGGCCTCCACGGCGCCGCTCTGGCGTCGCTGCTCGGGGCCGATCTGTTCCGATCGAACCCTGCGATGGCCGCGCCTGCCCACGGGCGGAAGGTCTACGATCTCAGCCCGCAACCGACGCATTTCGAGCCCAAGGCCAAGGCGGTCATTCACCTCTTCATGAACGGCGGGCCGAGTCAGGTAGACCTGCTCGACCCCAAGCCGGCGCTTGAGAAGTACGCCGGTCAGGTCCCCGTACGTGAGATGACGACGGACATTACGTCGCCCCATGAGTCGGAGGGCCTGCTGCCGTCGCCGTTCAAGTTTCAAAAATACGGCCAATGCGGCATGGATGTCTCGGAGATCATGCCGCACTTCGCCAAGCACGTCGACGATGTGGCGCTGATCCGCTCGATGTACGGTGATCACTTCAACCACGAGCCGGCGCTGTTCCTGATGCACACGGGCCGTACGGTGTCGACGCGGCCGTCCATCGGTGCATGGGTGGCGTATGGGCTCGGGACGGAGAACCAGAACCTGCCCGCCTACGTGGTGCTCGACGATCCGAAGGGACTGCCGATCAACGGTATTTCCAATTGGCAGTCCGCATGGCTCCCGCCGATCTACCAGGGCACGCGGTTTCGCGCCGAGGGGCCGCCGGTAATGAACCTCGACCCACGACCGGAATGGCCCCAGGGGTTGGCCGATGCCGAGCGGCGATTGTTGCGGAAACTGGACGCGGCGCATCGAGAAAAGCGCCCCTTCCAACCGAGTCTCGACGGCCGGATTTCCAGCTACGAGTTGGCGGCGCGCATGCAGTTGGAAGCGGGCGACGCGCTCGATGTGTCGCAAGAAGACGAGGCGACCCGCGAGGCCTACGGACTCAACGACACTCTTACACACTCCTATGGAAAGCGCTGCCTGATGGCGCGACGCCTCATCGAGCGCGGTGTGCGGTTTGTGCAGCTCTACATCGAGTCACAGATTTGGGATGCGCATTCGAACCTCGTCAAAGGCCACAAGTACGCTTGCGGCAAGACCGACAAGCCTGTCGCGGCGTTGCTCGCCGACCTCAAGCAACGCGGTCTGCTTGATTCAACACTCCTGATTTGGGGCGGCGAATTCGGGCGTTTGCCGCTCTCCCAAAAGAACGTGAACGCCGCAAGCGAAGGCCGCGATCATGGGCCGCCCGGCTTCAGCGTTTGGCTGGCCGGCGGCGGCGCGAAAGGCGGAACGATCTACGGCGCGACGGATGAGTTCGGTCACGCGGCGCAAGAGAACCGCACCAGCGTCCACGATTTTCATGCAACGATCCTCCATCTGCTGGGGATGAACTTCCGCGAATTGGTGTTCGAGCGCCATGGGCTCCAGGAACGATTGACGGATCAGTTCCCGGCCCGGGTCGTCGAGGAGATCATCACCTAGCGGCCGCTACGGCCCGCGGCGGAGAACTGGGTAGAACTGAGTGAAAACGTTGTCCGTAGCGGCGTGCTGGTTGTGGCATGACCAGCAACGCTCCCTCGGGTAAGCCTTCGCGCTGTCTTTGGCGGAGCCGTCTTCATCGATGAAGTTGAAGTAGGCCCAGCCCTCTTCGAACCGCGATGTGTCTTTCACAGCGGCTTCGACACCGAGAGACTCATCCTGGAAGTGCCCCTGCTGGTTAATCGACTCGCGCGAACCCGCAGTCAGCACTTCCATCGCGATAATCGTGCGATCAGGAAAGCGGCCGGTTTTCTTGTACTCCTGGTAAGACGACGGGTTGATGTAAAGGTTATGGAACTTCGGGTGTTGGCGCTTCTCTGTGCTCGGCTCATAGCTCATGCCGAGCGTAGCGCCGATGAAGATCCACTCGCGATAGCCTTGCGGCCGCAACAGCTTGTTGGTCTTGGTGAAGCGCGGTTCCACGTCCTGAGCGGAGGCGGGGGACATGGCGATCAAGCACAACACAAACAGCAACGATAGTACGTGTTTAGACATCGACGACTCTCCCTGCGACAGAAACTACTCCTTTCCGAAGATCCTGGCAGCTATACTGGATTGCGGCAGAACCTCCTGCTCGGACGAACCAAGATGCGTCGAGTCCCACGGCCTCACGCACGGAAAGCGACCGATGATAGCGAAGACGGGAACTCTAAAACGAAATTTGGGGCGTGGAGAAGGTATTTGGCTTAACCGCTTCTGGACGTTGCGCCGGCCCTCTTCCGCCGTTCTGGAACGCATCGCCGAAGAACTCGGCGATGATCTTGCTTTCTTTGACGGCGATCCGAAGACGGTCATCGCGGTGGTCCGAATGCTTAGTGAGAATCGCACCTTTCGGGCTTCCGAACACATCCGAGTGCAGCCGGAAGAGATCCCCAGCCTCATCCTGAAAGCCAAAGATAAAGTATAAAGGGGCTTGACGAGTAAAGAGGCGAGACAAACCCCGCGACTCCTCTCGTCTCTCTCGTCTCAAATGGTAGTAGAACAAACAACAGCGGCCCCGTGCCGCTGTTTTTCGCATCGGACCACAACATGCAGACAGACTAGCCGGATCGAGGTTTTCGATGGCGACAGCGACGAAACCGGAATTCATCGAGCGAGATCTCGCTCATCTCATTCATCCATTGCATAGCCGCCCGACGCACGAGGGCGGACATGTTTGGGTCGGCGGCGAAGGAGCCGTGCTGTTCGACGCGGACGGCAAGGAGTTCATCGACGCGCTGGCCGGGCTGTGGAACGTTGTCGCCGGACATGGCCGCAATGAGTTGGCTGAAGCGGCGGCGGAACAGATGACGCAGCTTGGCTACTGCTCAGGGTACGCCGGCAGTTCGAATCCGAGAGCCATCGAGCTGGCTGAGAAGCTGTCATCGATCACATATCCGTCGATCAACCGCTTCTTCTTTACTTCGGGTGGGGGCGAGGCGACGGAATCGAGCATCAAAGTCGCGCGGTCGTACTGGAAACTGCGCGGCAAGCCGGCAAAGACGAAGGTCATCTCGCGGCAGTGGGGTTATCACGGCGTAACGCTGGCAGCGATGAGCGCCACGGGCATCAAGGGCTATTGGCCGCTGTTCGAACCTCGGGTGCCGGGGTTTATTCATATCCCGTCGCCGTATCCGTATCGATACGAGGCGCCGGACGGAGTGAGTCAAGGTATTGCTGCGGCGAACGAGCTGGAGCAGGCGATTCTGCGCGAAGGCGCGGATACCGTGGCAGCGTTTCTCGCCGAGCCGGTGCAGGGTGCCGGTGGAGTGCTCGTCCCTCAGAATGACTACTTCAGGCGGATTCGAGAGATTTGCGATCAGTACGAAGTTCTGTTCGCGGCAGACGAGGTGATCACGGGGTTCGGGCGAACGGGCAAGATGTTCGCGCTCGATCATTGGGGTGTCGAGCCGGATTTGATGCAGTTCGCAAAGGCGATCACGTCTGGCTATTTCCCGTTCGGCGGTGTCGGTGTCAACGACGAGATTGCGGGCATTCTCGACGAAAGTCCGTCGCCTTGGATGCACGCATTCACGTACAGCTCACATCCGGTAGGTTGCGCAGTGGCGCTGCGGAATCTGAGGATTATCGAAGAGGAAGGTTTCCCACAGCAGGCGGCGGAGAAGGGTGCGTACCTGTTGCGCAGTCTGGAACAGGCTTTTGAGGATCACCCGCACGTGGGTGAGGTACGGGGGAAGGGCCTGATGTGCGCGGTCGAGTTGGTCAAAGATCGATTGACGAAAGAAGAGTTTTCTGCGACCGACAAGATTGGGGAGCAGGTCCATGCGGAGGCACAAAAACGAGGAGTGTTCAGCAGGCTAAGGGGGGATGTTTTTTGCCTCGCGCCGCCGGTCGTGACGACCCGGGATCAACTGGACCAGATTGTCAGGGTTCTGAAAGAGTCAGTCGAGGCGGTATTGGGTTGAGTGCTGCCGGCAAAGTGAAGGATATGCGAGTCATCTATCGTTTCGTTTGGCTGGCGTTGCTTGCGATTTCGGCAGCGGGGGTCTCTCCGATTTGGGGGGACGAGTTAAAGATCGAGCGCGGTCGTGAGCTGTTCGCTGAGAAGTGCGCCGCGTGTCATGGAGAGAACGCCAAAGGGGGCCGCGGCTCGGATCTCACAACAGGCCAGTGGCGCTGGGGCGGCTCGGATACGGAGTTGACACTGAATATCCGGCAAGGGATTCCCGGTACCCAGATGCCACCGACGACGATTTCGGAGGAAGCCGCGTTGGACATCATTGCCTTCCTGCGAGCGTTGTCGGAGGAAGAGCAGGAGCCGGAGGCTGCACGGGCTGCCATTTCCTGGGCGGGCATGGTGGCCGTCTGGGGCCGGACCTGACAAATATCCGCGATGAGAAGAAGGTGAGCGATTTGCGCAAGGCGATCACGGATCCGAGTGAGAGCCTGAGGCCGGGATTCGAAACGATTGAAGTCGAGTTCTCGGACGGCCGAATCGTCGAGGGGAGCCGGCGCAACGAGGATACATTCTCGATCCAGTTCATGGATCGGCAAGAACGCTTGCACATGTTGTGGAAGAAGGATGCGGTGCGTGTGACGCATGTAAAGCGATCGCTGATGCCGAAGGCTGCGCTGAGTGCGTCGCAGGTGGAGGATGTAAGCGCCTTTCTCCTCAAGGCCCCTCCGGAGGCCGGTGCTGCGGCCAAGGCGAAGTGGGAACCGGCGGCGGATCTGAACGTGACTTCGGAGCGGTTACGCAAGGCCCATTTGGAGCCAGAGAACTGGCTGACCTACTGGGGCGATCTATCGGGCAGGCATTACAGCGGGTTGCATGAAATCACACCAGAGAATGTGAACGACCTTCGATTGTCCTGGACGCATCAGTTCGGTGGCGGAACCGTAGAGACGTCACCGATCGTTGTCGACGGGCTGATGTTCATCACTGGACCGAAAAATGATGCCGCGGCTCTTGATGCACGGACGGGCCGGGAATCTGGCGCTACCGGCGCCCGATTCCCGATGACATTCACAGCTTCTGCACGGTGATGACGAATCGCGGATTCGCAATTCTCGGCGACCGCCTCTACATGGCGACTCTCGACACAAGGCTGGTGGCGCTCGATGCGAAGACTGGCAACGTGATCTGGGACGTCGCCGTGGATGACTACAAGAAGGGCTACTCGATTACACTCGCGCCGCTGGCGGTCGATGGAAAGATCTTTGTCGGTGTGACGTCGGGTGAGTGCGGACTGAACGGGTTTCTCGACGCGTTCGATGCGGAAACGGGTGAGAAGCTTTGGCGCTTCTGGGCGATCCCACAGGAGGGCGATCCGGCCCGCGACACATGGGCGGGGAACTCGGCAGAGTTTGGCGGCGGGCCGACCTGGCTTACGGGAACGTACGATCCGGACCTCAACACGCTCTACTGGACGACAGGGAATCCGGCGCCCGACTACGACGGGACGGTGCGCGAGGGCGATAACTTGTATACCGACGCGGTCGTCGCACTCGACCCGGATACAGGCCGGTTGAAGTGGCACTTCCAGCACACGCCGCACGATACCCACGACTGGGATTCAAACCAGGATCCCGTGCTGATTGACGCCGAGTTCAAAGGCCGTCAAAGGAAGCTTTTGATCCAGGCCAACCGCAACGGCTTTTATTATGTGCTGGACCGCGAGACGGGCGAGTTCCTGCTGGGTCGTGCATACGTTCATCAGACATGGGCAGACGGCTTGGATGCGAATGGACGGCCCATCGTGATTTCCGACACCGACCCGACCGAGGAGGGGAACCGCGTGTGTCCGGATGCGTGGGGCGGCACGAATTGGTCGGCGCCGTCGCTCAGTCCCGATACGGGTTTGTTCTACCTGCTGATGCGCGATGCCTGCGCCACCTACACGAGCAAGACCAAGCCTCCGATCGCGGGACGTCCGTACACCGGCACCGGGCAACAGCTCGATCCAGGCGATTCCCAACCGGGAGCAATCGCCGCAATGGATCCTCTTACGGGGGATATCCGTTGGCGGTTTGACCTGATCGAGGCGATGCCGACGATCGGCGTCTTGGCAACGAAAGGCGGATTGGTTTTCGGGGGGACCTACCGGGGGTACTTCGTTGCACTCGACGCCGACGATGGCAGGCTCCTCTGGAGCCGCCAGCTAGGGTCGGCCTATCGCAGTTCAGCAATGTCGTATGCAGTGGATGGGCGACAGCATGTCGCCGTTGCGGCGGAGAGCGTGCTCTATGTGTTCGCGTTGCCGTAAGCTTGCATTTTTGGCGGCAACCACGTTTCGGCTCCGACGGGGGCCTCATCGGCCGCGGTCATGAGATCGATTCCGGTTATTGATGCGTTACACGCTGTTCCGACCGTCGTGGCGGTTTTCTTGGTCGTTGCCGGTGGCTTTTCGAGTTGTTCTGACTCCCCGTCGGCGGTGAGTCCGAGTACTGACGGCGTTTCGATCACTCTGCCGGACGGCGCCGTGATCCGCGCCGAGGTAGTGAGCAGGGCGCCCGAGCAACAACGAGGCCTCATGTTTCGTCGTGAACTTGCGGCCGACCGAGGCATGCTCTTCAACTTCGCCACTTACGATGAGCACGCTTTCTGGATGTTCCAAACCCTCATCCCTCTCGACATCATTTGGATGGACCCTGAAGGCGTGATCGTCGAAATCTCGGCCGACGCGCCGCCCTGCGGCTCGACAAACCCTTCCGACTGCCCAAACTACGGAGGCTCTGTAAAGTCACAGTACGTGCTAGAACTCGCGGGCGGTCAGGCTGCGGCCCATCAGTTGCAAGTAGGTGACCGCATCCGGTTCTAACCTGAAACGTTTCGTTTCTCACCATGCATGATGCTGCCCGAAGGCCGGCCCCCATATTGTGTTGTTTCCGCATCCCATTGGCAGACTTGTTCAAAACCGGCTATTCTCCGAATACATGAATGAACAAAAACTGAAAGAACTTCTCGACGAAGTGGCCGCCGGCTCCTGCGAGACGACCGATGCTCTCGATCGTCTCCGCCACATGCCTTTCGAGGACTTGGGATTCGCCAAGGTCGACCACCATCGCGCACTGCGGCATGGCATGCCGGAGGTTGTCCTCGGTCGCGGCAAAACAGTGGAAGAGGTCCGAGGGATCGCCACGAAGCTTCTGGAGCGCTCCCCGAATCTGTTGGTGACCCGCGCGAGCAAAGAGATGGCCGATGCGATCCGTGACATTGAAGCGTCGGCGGAGTACATGCCGCGCTCTGGAGCGATTCGCGTCTGGCGCGACCGCACCATGATCGGCAAGAGCAAGATTGCCGTCGTTTGCGCCGGGACGAGCGATATTCCTGTCGCCGAAGAAGCCCGGGTCACGGCCGAGGTCATGGCCAACGAAGTGGAGACCATCTACGATGTCGGTGTCGCCGGCATCCACCGGCTTCTCTCGAACCGTGAAAGGCTGGATTCGGCGCGCGCCATCATCTGTTGCGCCGGCATGGAAGGAGCGCTGCCGAGCGCCGTGGGCGGGCTCGTTGCCGTGCCCGTGATCGCCGTGCCTACCAGCGTGGGCTACGGCGCAAGCTTCAACGGTCTCGCCGCACTGCTGGGGATGCTGAATAGCTGCGCCAGCAACGTCACGGTTGTGAACATTGACAACGGCTTCGGCGCCGCCTACTTCGCGACTCTCATCAACCGCATCTGACGGTTGTGAAGGAGGTTGCGAGGTCTCGAGGAGCAGGTCAGAGCTAACCTGATTTTCCAGTCACTTGGAGAGAAAAGCAGGTTGAAGCTCTACCACTCGAATGTTTCGCCCGGCTTCGTCTCAATGACCTCGACATTCGGCTGATCTTTCAGCAAGCCCTTCAATTGATCGGGTGTACCGGTCAGCAGAGGAAACGTCCCCCAGTGAATCGGGAGGACGTGAGTCGGGTTCAAGAACCGGCAGGCGAGCGCCGCCTCTCGAGGGTCCATCGTAAAGCGGTCTCCGATCGGCAGCATCGCCAACTGCGGCTTGTGGAGATCGCGGATCAACTGGAGATCGCTGAAGACATTTGTGTCCCCGGCATGATACAAGGCGCGTCCGTCCGGCAGCCGAACCACGTATCCGGCTGCTTCACCGGCATAGATCATCTGCCCGCCGTCCTCGATCATGCTGCTGTGTTGGGCGTGGGTCATCGTCACTCTCATGCCAGCGACATCGATGCCGCCGCCCTTGTTCATCGGGGCCGTGTCTTCCACTCCTTTGCCACTAAGCCATTGGCAGATCTCGTAGATCGCCACCGTTGTCGGTTTGAACTTCTTGGCAACGGAGACCGCGTCGTTGATGTGGTCTACATGTCCGTGCGTGATTAGCAGCAGGTCGATCCTCTGCAACCGGTATCCCGCGGGATAGGAGGGGTTCCCTTCAATCCAAGGATCGATCAGAATTACCTTGCCGTCGGAAAGCTCGATCGAAACCGTCGAATGGCCGAGCCAGGTAATCATCGTGCCGGGCATGAGAGATGCTCTAGACGCCCGCCCTACGGCGTAGGGCGCTGCGCGAGCGAGGTTGTTCGGACTGTGGTTTCTTCTTGACGAGTCGTCGGACAGCACGCATCAAGTCCCGATCTTCGTTGGGGCCCTTTGCGAGAACAATGTCGGCGCCGATCTGTTCCTCCGTCAATCCGATCTTCTCGACATAACCCGACAGCACCACAATGGGAACCTCCTTGTTGAGGCTGCGAATCTCCGCGATGACCTCCGATCCGTTCAGATCCGGCATCCGGTAGTCGGTTACGACCACGTCGAAACTTTGCTTCTCAAACAGGGCCAAGCCGTCTTTTCCGCACGAGGCAATGGCGACTTCGTAGCCCTGCTGCTCCAGAAGCGTCCGGCGGGCCCACAGTCCGTGCTTGTTGTCGTCGATTAATAGAATACGAGGAGGAGTTCGTTTCATCAGTGCCTGCGATCGTTTCATGGATTATCGAGAAATCAAGAATCGCAAAGAGTAGCGCAGGCCCAAGATGAGTGTCAATACAGCCCGATGTTATTGGAAAGTCGAGAGATCTTCGACTTGACAACGCGGCGCTCTTGCGCTCCGGTCGATCGAAAACCGGAACGCTCCGAACACACAAAACATTCCTCGCGGAGAATGAATCAAACGTTTCCCGGCTCTTGTGGTGCGGGAACCGCAACCTATTCAACCGGCCTGGGGGCGCGGTAGCCGGAACGGGCGACGATCTGATACTTCACCCGCTTGTTCTTCTTGCCAGCGACAATACGCAGGTCGTTCTTGGGGTTCCTTGGGTCGATGAGCCTCACCTTGATCTTTCGCCACTTGCCGTCCTTCTGCTGATTGGAGGACACGTAGGTGAGCGTGTATTGGTTCCGCAGCGAGTAGTGGATGGCTTGGAAGATTCTCGGGAACTCACCGTAGAACTTGGGAAAGAAGGCTATTCCGCCGGACTCGGCCGCGAAGGTCCGCAACTGATTGTCTGCCTGCAAGAAGTCCATCCGTGCCGCCCCACCCCAGGGCCCGTCGAAAGCGCCGTACGCGTCGGCCCTCTGCCGCAGCATCTGCATCATGCCGACCGGATAGACGGTGACGCCGGCATCTTGCACGATGCGGCGGGCTTGGCCGTAGTTCAGTTTGCTGAAGGTATCCACGCCGGTCGAGATCAAAACGATGGATTTGCGGCCTTCGATACCTTTCATGCGCTCGCAGGTATCTGTGAGTGCGTCGAACAGGTTCGCCTCAGAGAAACCGGTCGTGCGCAGCCGCTGCAACGCCTGATAGGTCTTGCGGCGATCCTTCGTGAAGTCCGAGAGAATCTCTGGCCGTAGGTCATAGGCGATCACGGCCACCCAATCTTCCGGTCTTAATGTTTCGGTGAACCCATAGGCGGCCGTTAACGTCTGGTACCAGGTTTCCGACCAGTACTGTTGGAACTTCGCGTTGAACTCGATCAGCAGTGCAACCGTCATCGGGGCCTGCGACACACCGAAGCTCTTAATCTGCTGCGGGACGTTGTCTTCCATCACCATGAAGTTGCCCTGTGGAATCTTCGGGATGAAGCGGCCCTGATCGTCAAGGACCGCCACGTCAACGGTGACCACGTTCGTCTCGGTGCTGAACAGCGCCATGTCTTCCGGCGTTTCCTGCCTCTCTCGGGTTTGGATCGGCGGCAATTCTTCAGGTTTGTCGGGCTTGGCCACGGTCGGCCCTGGGGCGCGCCTGGGTCCGCCAGGCGTGAGCGGGCCCCTCCTCTGGGCGAACGATGCTGTCCAACCCGCCAGTCCCAAACAGACCGTCAACACCAACACATTCAATAACCGGTGTCCGTTCCGCATTGTCGTTCCCCCTGTTCCGACTCCCTTCCGGCCGCTGCTTCCCCGCCCTTTTTGACTCGTGGAAGCCGCTGTCGGTTACAGACAACTCATCGTCCCCATTATGTTACAGCGAGTTTGAGCGCCACGCCTCAGGTTTCGTTACGATTTTGACTTGAGACGACGAGCAGCAGGACGCAGAGAAAGCCTGGAACGTCCGCTATAATGGCGGACCGCGCCCTTGCGGTGATATCTCGAGGACCTGTCCGAACCGTGCCTGATCCAACCCTGCCGACTATCCCGACCGGCCGGTATACCCGTCACTTTCTGATCTGCGCGGACCAGACCAAGCCCAAGTGCGCTCCCCGCGAAGTAACGAACGAATCCTGGGGCTATCTCAAGAAGCGATTGGCCGAGATGGGTCTGGCGATCGGAGACGAGTGCGTTTTCCGCAGCAAAGTGAATTGCTTGCGCGTCTGTACCCACGGACCGATCGCCGTCATCTATCCGGAGGGAGTCTGGTATCATTCCGTAACACCCGAGGTTGCCGAGCGCATCCTGCAAGAGCACATCATCGGGGGCCGTCCGGTTGAAGAATACGTCTTCTTCCGCAACCCCCTCGAGGTTGAGCCGCCTCGGCCCGAGGAGTCCAGCTAGATGAGCACTGCCACGCAACAAGCCACGGTCGAGCACGCCGCCGCCTCGCAGGACAAAATGCGATGGCCTGTCGTGTGCGTTCTGAGTTTCGGGATGATCAACGCCTACTTCGACCGCGTCTGTCTGACCATCGCCCTGCCGGTGATGATCAAGACCATCGAGTTGAGCCCGACCCAGCAAGGGATCGCCCTCGGCGCGTTTTTCTGGAGCTATACGTTCCTTCAGATACCCTCTGGCATCTGGGTCGACAAGATCGGCGTCCGCAAACCCTACTTCTACGGGAATCTGCTTTGGGGGTTTGCTTCGGCTGCGACGGCGCTGACAACCGGGCTGTGGTACCTGCTTTTCATTCGCCTCCTGCTGGGCATCGGCGAGTCGGTCGTCACTCCGTCGAGCATGCGGTACATCCGCATGCATTTCGACGAGAAGCAGCGCGGCTCTGCTGTCGGCCTCTACATGACCGGCACCAAACTCGGTCCCGCGTTCGGGATGCTGCTGGCGGGATTCCTGATCACGACCTTCAACTGGCAGACGATGTTTCTCATCATGGGCTTCGGCGGGCTCGTCATCCTGATCCCTTGGATGCTGTGGGTCAAGAAAGACGATATCGCCGCCATCTCCCGATCGCAACGCGAGGTGTTGGAAAAGGAAAAGCCCGCGGACTCAAAGCTCCAGACCGTTTCCACGACGGCGATCCTCTCCAGCCCCGTCATCTGGGGCGTCGTGCTCGGCACCTTCTGCTACATGTACTTCGTCTACTACGGCATGACCTGGATGCCGCAATACTTCGGGCAGAAGTTCGGCATGTCGATCAAAGACATGAGCTGGTACGGCTTCGTGGCGTTCGTAGGCATGGCCGTCGTGATCTGGATCGGCGGCGCCCTGGCCGACTGGTTCATCAACCGCGGCTACGACCCGATCAGCGTTCGCAAAGGTTTCACGATCCTCGGGTTTGGCTTCGCCGCTACGCAGACGATCGGCGCCTACACGAGCGATACCAACCTGATGCTCATCTTCGCCGTGGTCTCCATGTGGGGACTCGGCTTGGCCACCGCCAACTACTGGGCACTCACACAGACCCTGATTCCCGGCGGCAGCATCGCCATGGTGGTGGGCATCCAGAATACGGCAGCCAACTTGGCTGGCATTGTCTCGCCCACGCTCACCGGTTGGCTCATCGATCAGACCGGTAGCTTCGACATTCCCATCAAGACCATCGGCTTCTGGCTTCTGCTCGGGATCGTCGGCTACATCTTCCTCGTCCGCCGCAAATACGCTCCTCAGCCCGAGCAAGCCTAGCTCCTTTCGGGCGCAAAAAGCCGCGTTGGGACAGGCGCACCTGCGTTCGTAAATGACGCAGGAGTCTGGACGCTCTTCTCCTCAACTGCAGTAGAAAACGGGCGAGACCGTTTCCCCTACTTCCTACAGCGCAAAGGAGCTGGACAACCTATTCCAATTCAGCCACGCGACGCCGCCCGGAAACCGGATCCCTGGTACACTTATCGAAACGAAGGGGTTTCGAGAATGCGTTTCCTGCACAGTCTGCTCTCGCTGTTCAATCTGTTCTCGGCAATCGGGCGCGGTCCGGGAGCATTCGCTAAGAATCGAGGGCGGCGGGCGGCTCATCGCGCACTGAGCAAAATGCTCCGATAGCGCATTGCAGGCATGGCTCAGCGTGGGGGAAGCTACTCCACGGAGCCGCTTTTTTCATTCTTGGTGTCGTGGGTCTGATTGTGGGACTTCCCGGGCTGGTAAATTCCAGTAAAATCAATTAAATCAACAAGTTATACGTTGTTCCTAAAGTCCGGATCACTCTACAGGCTCCGCTTGAGGATTCTCGACAACCTGCAGGCCGAGTGCCCTGCGAAGCTGAGTCTCGAGGGTGGTTTTCAGGTCCGGGTGGTCTTTGAGAAACTGCTTGGCATTCTCACGGCCTTGTCCGATGCGGTCGCCGTTGTAGGAGTACCAGGCGCCGCTCTTATTCACGATCTTGTTCGCAACGCCGAGATCCAAAAGGTCCCCTTCCAGCGAGGGTCCCTCGCCGTACATGATGTCGAACTCCGCCAACTGGAATGGCGGAGCCACTTTGTTCTTTACCACTTTGACCCTCGTCCGGTTCCCCACAATCTTGTCGCCGTCTTTGATTGCGGCAATGCGCCGGATGTCGATCCGAATCGATGAGTAGAACTTCAGAGCACGGCCACCGGTCGTCGTCTCCGGGTTCCCGAACATCACGCCGATCTTTTCACGAATCTGGTTGATGAAGACCATGCAGCAGTTCGATTTGAAGACCAAGCCCGCCAGCTTCCGCAGCGCCTGAGACATCAACCGCGCCTGCAAGCCGACGTGCGTATCGCCCATCTCACCCTCAAGCTCAGCCCGAGGAACCAGTGCGGCCACCGAGTCGACGACCAAAATATCGATCGCCCTGGACCGCACCAGCACTTCCGCAATCTGTAGAGCCTGCTCGCCGCTGTCCGGCTGCGAGACCAGAAGATCGTCAACACGCACGCCCAAATTGCGGGCATAGATCGGGTCCATGGCGTGCTCGGCGTCGATGAATGCCGCCACCCCACCGAGCTTCTGAGCTTGCGCGACCGTTGCCAAGGCCAATGTCGTTTTGCCGGAAGCCTCCGGTCCATAGACTTCGACCAGCCGACCACGCGGCAGGCCCCCAACTCCAAGAGCCGAATCCACCGCGATCGAGCCGGTGGGAATCACGCTCACCGGCACGATCGAGTCACGCGACCCTAATCGCAGAATCGCGCCCTTGCCGTGGGCCTTTTCGATTTCACTGAGAGCATGCTCCAGGCTGCGTGTGCGCTCACGATCGTCCATCAATACACTCCTTTGATATTGCCAATCTCTGCTAGCGGAGATTGTAGCAAAAGACGAATATAAAGCGAAAGTGGCAATTGGGTCTTCCGGCACTCACCGGCTACGAGAAGCGGGTGGCAGGCCGCGGGGGTTAACGAACTTCATTGGGCGGAGAAGCATAGTATCCACGGCGAACCCGCACCTTCGTGTTCTTCACGCGGGTTTTGATCTCCACCTTGTGGAAGCTGCCGTCGGCGACGAAGTCCGTTGGTGAATACAGGATAAAGTACTGATGCCGTAGCTCGTTGGCGATGTTAGCGAAGGACTGCTCAAGATCCGTCGCCTGAAACGGATGGAACGCCAGACCGCCCGTTTCCTCGGCGAAGGTTCGCAGGACTTTATCTCCGTCTTGCCGCTTACCGCTGCGATTCGTCGAAATCGTGAAGACGACGGACTCGGCCTTGTGAGCCATCTCGAGCGCCATCTCGCGCGTCACGCTGCTCTGGTTGTCCTCGCCGTCGCCGATCACAATCAAGGCCCGCCGAAACTGCTCCGGCGGCCAATCCTCTGGTAGCTTATCCCGGCAAGCGTAGTAGATCGCATCGTAAAGCGCCGTGCCACCACCGGCGCGTAAACGCCGCACCCCTTTCGCCAGTTCCTCGGGATCGTTCGTGAAATCCACAATCAGTTCCGCCCGCGTATCGAAGCTCACCAGGAACGCCCTATCACGCTCTTCCCGTAGGACGCCACGGATGAACTCGATCGCCGCTTCCTGCTCAAACCGGAAGCGGTCACGGATGCTGTTGCTCGCATCGAGCACAATCCCGATCCGCAACGGCAGGTTGCTCTCGCGAACGAACTCACGGATGTCCTGCTCCTTCTTGTTGTCGAAAACACGAAAATCCTCGCGGTCGAGATTCGTGATGAAGCGGTTCTTTTTGTCCGTGACGGTGAATAGCAGCGGTACGCGCGAAACCTCGACGCGGATGATCGTATCGAGATCAAAGGCGGGCGGGATCTCCGGAGGCGCGTTCTTGCCATTCTGCGCGGACAGGGAGAAAGCCTGTAGAAGGATCAACGCGAGCGCCGATGCTGTTCGATTCATCAACATTTCCTTGCGGCGAAAGCGTCCTTATTATAGCCCCATATCACGTGTCAACTTTGTGAAATCACTACCCAACGGGGCCGTTACCGTCAGGAGTTCGCCACTGCTCGGCTGCTGAAACCGAATCTCCCGCGCGTGCAGATAGAAGCGATCGCAGGGAGTTGTTCCAGCGGGGGCACGGGCTGCTCCGTAGAGTCGGTCGCCTACCACCGGATGCCCGATTGCCGACATGTGAACCCGGATCTGATGCGTACGTCCCGTGGCGATGCGCAGTTCGACCAGTGAAAACCGATCCGTGCCCCGCAGGACGCGGAAATCCGTTTGAGCGGTGCGTCCCTGCCTACGGGTGGCCATCCGGACACGCGCACGGCTGTCTCGCGCAATCGGCATCTCCAGCCGAAGCCACCGCACACCCTCGAACTCCACGGTCCGCCCGTGACCCGCATGCGTCGCCGGATCCCCTTGAACCAAAGCCCGGTAGGTCTTGCGAACCTTGCGGCTCTGGAACTGCCGGGCCAGAGCACGATGCGCTACGTCGTGTTTCGCGGCGAGAATCACGCCGCTCGTGAAACGGTCCAACCGATGAACAATCCCCGGGCGAAGCTTGCCACCTACACTCGACAGCTTTCCGAAGTGGTGCAGCAGGGCATTCACCAACGTTCCGTCCGAGCAACCTGCCCCGGCATGGACCACCATGCCCGCCGGCTTGTTGATCGCCAACAGGTCGTCGTCTTCATGGAGAATGTCGAGAGGGATGTTCTCCGGCTCCGCCCTCAGCAACTTCGCGGGAGCGGGAGCGACGGAGATTACCTCCCCGCCTTTCAATTGCACCGATGCTTTCGCAGATCCCGCCCCCACGTGTACCCGCCCGTCCCGAATCCATTCCTGGATCCGAGCCCGACTCGTATCCGGCATGCTCTCCGCAAGAAAACGGTCCAGCCGCTTCCCGACATCGGCCAATTCAGCTACGAAAGTCATCAACCGCAGGCACTCCTCTTCCGCTGGCGGAGGCGCCGGAGTCAGTCCGCTCACCTCCTCGTCGACAAGCGCGAGTATCCTATCGAGGCCTTTTCGACGCCCACCGCCGCAGAAACTTCTTCATCTTCTTGCGGTCGTGATGGTCGCCCTCTTCGAGTTCGCCCGTGCCTTGTGAACACAGGACCTTGCCGGAACTATCCAGGACAAAAAAATGCGGGTAAGCCGCGATCTCGGGATAACGCGAAAGCACCTCCTTGTTCTCATTCTCCGGACTGAAATTCACTTTCACAGCAACGTGGTTTTCCTCGAGCAACTCAGCAGCATCAGGATTCTCCTCGAAGAACTCATCGAGCCAGTGACACCAGATACACCACTCACCGCCGACATCGAGCAGTACCCTCCGCCCGCTCCGTTGCGCTTCCTCAAGCGCGTCCGCGATATCCTTCGCCGCATCGCGGGATGGATCGAACCTGGTGACCGGCACGTAGTCCGAAGAGTGAACTCGGTCGCCCTTCGCACACTCCGCGGTGAACAGACAGAACAGAAGGCCCAACGCTACAAACGTCTTTGTCATTGCGGATGCCCTCGCGATATCGCCTTATGTTAGATCTTCCGACACTTCGGAACCAGGGGCCATCAACACCTTTCTCAAGCACAATCGAGCCCACTTGTCACACAACAGCTCCCCTCCCTGACTCTGACGAGTCCCGAGCCCGTGATTCTGCGATCGCCAGGCGCCAAGTGTTTCAATGGATCGCGCACTGCAACGTCAAAAGTCTGCATCGAATCATCGGTTGGAGACCGGCGCTGTTTCTTCAAGCAGGCGGGCAAGCTCAGTCTTCATCTCGCCCAACGCCTCTCGTGCGGCCTCATCGTCGATGAGGTTCTTCATCTCGTAGCGGTCGTTTTCAAGGTCGTAGAGTTCATCAACGCCTTCGAGGTCGACGTACTGGATGTACTTCCACTTCTCGGTTCGGACAGCCTTGTAGCCCATCTTGACGAGGCGGGGCATGACGGTGTCGGAGTAGTACTCGATCAGGAAAGACCTGCGCCAGTCGGCGGGGGTTTCCCCCTGAAGGAGCGGGACCAGAGAGCGTCCGTGCATGTCTGCGGGTGTTTCCAGTCCGGCGAGATCGAGCATAGTGGGTGCGTAATCGACACTGAGCACGAAGTCGTCGACCGTGGTGCCCGCAGGGATCAAAGACGGGTAGCGGATGAACAGCGGAACGCGGGCGGTCTCTTCATAAGCGAGGCGACGTTCCCGGCCGAGGCCGTGCTCGCCATAGAAGAAGCCGTGGTCACTGCTGACCACGACGACGGTGTTGTCCAACCGGCTGGTTTCTTCGAGTGCTTTGAAGATTTCGCCCATGCCGTCATCGGCCGACGAAAGCATGCGCAGGCGATTGAGGATGGTGGCGTCGTCGGTGCCGCTTTCGGGACCGAGAGGCACGACGCCGGGGATGGGCCGTTGGAGCGCAGGCTTTTCCTTGCCGTAGCTTGCAGCGTTCGGGCGGCGAGGAACCTCCATGCCTTCGTAAAGATTGGCGTGCCTCGGTGCTGGCGTATATTTCTCGGCGCCTCCTCGGGGGCCTAGCGGACTGCCGTCAGCATTCTGAAAAATGTTGGGATGAACGACTTTGTGCGCGAGATAGAGCGCAAAAGGCTGGTCGCGCTCCTTGCGAACGAACTCAACGGCGCGGTCGGTGAAGATGTCGGTCGTGTAGCCCTGGACCTTGATGCGCTTGCCGTTATCATTGACGTCCGGGTCGAAGTGGTAGCCCTGTCCCTGCAAGCTATACCAGTAGTCGAACCCGGGTCGGGGCGAGTCGTCTACGCCCATATGCCACTTGCCGATATAGGCTGTCTCATAGCCCGCGTCATGAAGCAGGCGCGGGAATGTGACGAGCCGATGGCTTTGCTCGCTGCGGTCGACATTGTCGATGATGCCGTGGGTGTGCGCGTACTGGCCGGTAAGGATCGTCGCCCGGTTGGGAGAGCACAGCGGCGTGGTCGCGAACGCGTTTGAAAAAAGCGCGCCTTCGTGGGCCACACGGTCGAAGTTGGGGGTCTGGACCCAGGGATGACCGCTGGCGCCGAGGTCGTCCCAGCGAACATCGTCGAGCAGGACGAACACGATGTTCGGGCGGGCGTCCGTGGCAGGCTCGGGTTGGGAGCATGCCGTGAACAAGAGCGTCGCGAAGACGAGGCTTAAGCCGAGAGCAGTGCATCGAGGGCGCATCGAAGTTGTCTTTTGGGGCTGATTCCGGTAACCGAGATTATGGCAGACCGGCGTGGCCCGGAATTTGGACGCCGCCCTGGCGTCCGGTCATGAGAAAATCGGACTCTTGCTCGACGGGAGGACCGCCATGCAGCACTCTGCCAAGTTTCTCAGCATCGTCAACGATGCCAAGACCCGCATTCAAGAAACCACTGTCGAAGATGTCAAGAACGATCGGGAGGCCGGCATCGACCATGTGCTGGTCGATACGCGAGAGGACTCCGAGTGGGACGCCGCTCACGCCGCGGGATCGATTCACCTGGGCAAAGGGATTATCGAACGCGACATCGAAGGCGCGATTCCCGACACGGGCAAGAAGATTGTTTTGTATTGCGGCGGCGGTTACCGCTCGGCGTTGGCAGCCGATGCCTTGCAGAAGATGGGCTATACCAACGTTTTTTCACTGGCCGGCGGCTGGCGGGCTTGGAAGGCGGCTGGCATGCCCGTGAAGGATGAATGAACCGGCACATCGTTACGAAAACCAACTAGCCGTCTTGCAGCCAAGGAGTAAACCATCTCAGTCCTCACCTCACCTCAAAGCACGACACGGTTCGTCCTTGAATCAAGAGAAGAAGACGTAGGCCTGATCACGGAGCTGCGGATTCACGCGCCGGAGGCTACGGCCCACTGGGCCCTTCTATCAGACCCTCACTTTCCGGCTGACCCCGAGGAAGGCCGTCCGCTGTACAATCCCGCCGGTAATTTCCCTCTCGCCGCCGAGCAGGCCATTGAGGCCTTGCCGCAGGCCGCGATGGTCCTCGGTGACATCGCCTACCGGCACGGCCTACCGGAAGACTACGCCGCCGTGAAACCCACGCTCGTTCAAATGGCCGAGCGCTTTCCGGTGTGCCTCACCCTGGGTAATCACGACGTGCGAGAGAACTTCCTGCGGGCTTTCAGCAGTCACCCCCTCGTCGGACAAACGCCTGCCAAGTCGATCGTGATTGTCGAACACGCATGTATCCGATTCCTCATCCTCGACTCTTCCTACCGGGTCGATGTCGTTCCCGGCATGTTGGGCTTCCGGCAACGCGAGTGGCTGGATCAATACTTGACCAAATCCAGCGGGACTCCCACCATCCTCTGCTTTCACCACGCTCTCGATGACAACGACCGCAGCCTGCTCGATGCCGACCGCCTGCTCCACATTGTTGGAAGGCACCATAACGTCAAAGCGATCATCCACGGGCACTGGCATAAACTTCTGCGCTACGAGGTCGACGGAGTGCATGTGATGCAGCTCCCTTCCGCCGGCATGCCGCTTCAGCAGGATATCCCGCTCGGCTGGCTCGATGCGTCGTTCAGTGAGTCGGGCGCGGAGTTTGCGATGCATTCCATCGAACCGCATCGCGAGAAGATTCTCAGCACCTTTTCGCTTCACTGGCGTTAGGATGTCTGCTTCGCGAGCACACGCCGAGCCCCGTAGTCAATCCTTGCCATCGTTCTGTGCGGTGCGGACTTTGCTTGCGTCCCGACTGAAGACGCGGACGTTACGTTCATCCATAACCGAGGGGTTCCTGGAATCAACCTTTTGCCGCAGGTACAATAGACCCTTGGAGCCGCGGTAGAGCCCGTCTTCAAAAGCAATCCCGAAGGAGAAAAACATGCTCAAGACGCCCGTATTGATCTCGATCATCCTCTCTGTGTTTGCGCTGCCTGCGCTTGCGCAGAACAACATGAGCTTCTTTATCACCAGCAAAGGGCCGGGTGACGGCGCCGCGCTTGGGGGCTTGGAAGGTGCCGACAGCCATTGTCAGTCGCTAGCCGCGACGGCGGGCGCGGGCGGCAAGACCTGGCGCGCGTATCTCAGCACCACCGGACCGACCGGCGTCAATGCCCGCGACCGCATCGGCAGCGGTCCCTGGTACAACGCTAAGGGCGTCAAGATCGCGTCGAGCGTCGAGAACCTTGTGGGCGACAACAACCTGACCAAGGAAACCCAGTTGAACGAGAAGGGTGGGATCGTCAACGGCCGCGGCGACGATCCGAACATGCATGACATCCTGACCGGGTCGCAGCTCGACGGCACGGCCTGGGAGGGCGAGGGCGACAGCACCTGCAGCAACTGGACGAGCAACTCCGCCGACGGCAGCGCGCTCGTCGGCCACCACGATCGGACCGGCGGTGGCGCCAACCCGACATCATGGAGCACCGCCCACGGCTCACGCGGCTGCGGCCAGGCAAATCTCGAACGCACCGGCGGCGCCGGGTTTTTCTACTGTTTCGCCATCGACTAGAGGCCGGCCCTGGAAGTGCATTCCTTCTGATAGCATGGGCCGCACAACATGGCGGCAAAAACTCCCCATGCAGACCACGAGGGTCTGCCCGCGTTAGCGTCTCGTTACGTCGAAGTAGGTGACCTGCCTTGGACTCCGTCCAAGTTTCCCGGGATCGAAATGAAGATCCTTATGGAAGATCCGGACTCCGGCCTGTTCACCGCCCTGTTCCGCTGCCAGCCCGGCGCCCGTCTTCCGCTTCATGAGCATGTTCAGATCGAGCAGAGTTACGTCTTCGAAGGAAGCATGGTCGACTCGCAAGGCGAGGTCACCGCTGGTAACTATGTTTGGCGGCCCGCCGGCAGCCGCCATGAAGTGCATTGCCCCGAGGGCGCGCTGGTTCTCGGCTTCTTCCTCAGTCCCAACCGTTTCCTCGAAACGGACGATGAGCTGAACGGCTCCGCTCACTGACCTACCGCCGCAGCCGTAGTGCTCTTCTTCTTCGGGTCTAAACCCGCAAGGCGCATACTCCAAATCGTAAGCCCTTTGAGTTGCGGCGGCGGTCCGCCCCACAGAACGCTCACTGCGTAGCCCACCACGAACATTAAAGCGTGGCTGATGACGCCGATCAGCATCGGTGTCATCTCGAAGTTGAAACCGAGGTCGACCCCGAGCGTGCTGGTAAGGGTTGCCCAACAAACGAATACAAGCGTGACTACGATCCCGACATACGCACCACGCCGCGTAGCCCGTTCCGACAGCATTCCCAAAGCAAATAAGCCCAGCAAGCCGCCCGCCATTATCGACACCAGCAAAACCGCTATCTCATAGGACGCCGTTGAGCGCGTCAGTGTCAGGGCCAGTGCGACTCCCGTGCACAGAATCCCGCCAACCATCACCGCGATGCGACCGAAAATCAGTTGCACCGCATCCGACGCCTTCGGACGCAACCGCACAAAGTGATCTTTCGTTGCGACCGTTGTAATGCTGTTCAAGTCGGCGCTCACCGATGACATCGACGACGACAATAGCGCGGCCAATATCAGTCCAATCAAACCGGCCGGGAAATGCGTGGCGATGAAGTACGGCAAGATCGTGTCGGGCTGTCCCGTCACACTCGACGGCAACTCTTCGGGAGTGAGCTGATAGAACGACCACAAAGCGCACCCGATCACGCCGAACGCAAACCAGGTCGGTACCGTCGACAGAATGCCCAGTTTCACGCCGCGTTTGGCATCGTCGTCGGTACGGGCCACGAGGTATCTCTGCACCATGCTCTGCTCGGTCGTGTACAGGCGAACGAACGTGACCAGCCCGGCGAAAAAGTAGATCCAGGCGGTCGGCTCTTCGTAGTAGACGCTCTTGAAGCTCAGTTCCGTGTTACCAATCGCAAACTTGCCCCCATCGTATGCGTAGGAGAAAATCCTCCTCGCTCCCAGCCCCGACTCGGTAATGACGGAGATCATGATCACGACCGCCCCGCTAATCATCAGCACTCCCTGAAAGACTGACGTCCAAATCGACGCTTCGATCCCGCCGATCAACGTGTAGAGCAAAGTGAAGATGCCAACGCCGATAACCACGCTCTGGATGTTCCAACCCGCGATCACTTCCACCGCAATAGCCGTTGTGTAAAGCGAATAGCCCACATCTGTGAGCCGTTGGACCGCGAAGCCGACCGAGCCGTAAAATCGCGCTGCATATCCTAACCTCTGCTCCAGGTACTCGTAAACGCTCATCCGTACCACACGCCGGTAAAACGGCACGGCGATGCCCGTCACCACCGGGATTACCAGCAACGCGGGCAACATGTATAACAACTGCCACCAATTCCGCGCGAACACTGAACCGGGAATCGCCACGAACGTAGCGCTGCTGATGGTGGTCGTCATCAGCGTGAACCCTACCGCGAACCCGGGGATGCGGCTATTGGCGACGAAGTACTCGCTCGTGGAATCCTGACGGCGCGCCGCCCGCAACCCGATTACCGCCACACCCGCCAGATAGACGGCGATCACCAGGTAGTCAACAAAGCTCAGGGAGTGCATGGACTCGGAAGATGGACACAGAGCCTGGCAGAACTTGGGCAGCACCGAAATCAGTCGCTCTGCCCAACGACGGAAAGTCCGATTAGAGCTGCCTCTTCAAGCCGGTCATCCCCTGCCGACGAAGGGCATCTGCGTCGCCATCACCGTCATCGTGAGAACGTTGGCGTCGAGCGGCAAGCTTGCCATGTAGACGACGGCTTGGGCGATGTGGTTCGCGTCGATGGTCGGCTCTACCGCGAGCGAACCGTTTGCTTGTGGCACGCCTTCTGCCATCCGGGCGGTAAGCGGAGTACCGGCATTGCCGATGTCGATCTGACCACAGGCAATGTCGAACGATCGTCCATCGAGAGCAGCCGACTTCGTGAGTCCCGTTACTGCGTGTTTTGTCGACGTATAGGGCGCCGAATGCGGACGCGGCGTCGTCGCAGAGATCGAGCCGTTGTTGATGATCCGCCCACCGCACGGCATCTGATTCTTCATCAGTTTGAAGGCCTGCTGCGTGCAAAGGAAGACACCGGTAAGGTTAACGTCCACGACCGCCTTCCATTGTTCGTAGGTCAGGTCTTCCAGCGGAACACCCGGCGCGCCGATGCCGGCGTTGTTGAAAAGCAAGTCGAGCCGCCCGAAGCGTTCTTTCGTTTGCGTGAAGAGCGACTCCACCACGTCGGGCCTGCCGACATCCCCCGGTAATACGAGAGTGGCCGGACTGCTATCACCAATCTCCGCCACGGTCTCGTGCAAGGGGCCCGGACGTCGCCCTACCAGCACTAGGGAATAACCCTCTTCGGCCAGAGCAACCGCCGTCGCCCGGCCCACACCACTGCCCGCCCCCGTCACCATCGCGACTTTGCCAAATGAACTCATGCATCCATCCTCCCCTGACAGACAACCACTTGTTTCAAGGCTCCTATTGTGGCGCAACATACGAGGGCTGGAACGTACCGCCGGCACAACCACTTACATTCAGAACGCATTCCTCTACCTGAGACGGCATCGCTTCTCTTGAGGGCCATAATCGCTAAGGCCGCCTCCGGCGCACACCCACCAGCGAAGACAAACGCTATCCTATCTGCCTTGAGAGGCATGGCCGCGAACGACACATCTCCGGTTCGCGCGGGCGAAGAGATCGATGCTTCGAGACTCGCGGCTTACCTCGACGACCGCCTCGACCACGCGATCGAACCGATTGAAATTGCGCAGTTCCCAGGAGGGCACTCAAATCTCACGTACTGGGTTTCAGTAGGCGGAAGGGAATACGTGCTGCGGCGGCCACCGTTGGGCCCGCTGCCTCCCAAGGCCCACGACATGGCTAGGGAATACCGCATGCTTAGCCAGGTAGCGCCGCATTTCGAGCCGGCGCCGCGAGTGTATCTGCTTTGCGAGGACGAGTCCGTCATTGGAGCGCCCTTCTACCTCATGGAACGGAGGCGGGGGGTGACGATCTGGCGCCAAGTGCCGGCCGAAATCGCCGCTCACCAGGGCTACGCAGCGCGAGTCAGCGAAAGCTTCATCGACTGCCTGGTAGAGCTGCATTCGATCGATATCCGCCGCCACGGTCTTGATGCAGTCGGTCGTCCCGAGGGTTTCCTGGAACGACAGGTCCGCGGCTGGTCCGGGCGCTGGGAAGGGGCGCGCACCGAACCGCTCCCCGAGATGGATCGGCTCTCGGAATGGCTTACGCGGGAGCGCCCCGCCGCACACCCGCCCACCGTCGTTCATAACGACTACAAGCTCGACAACCTGATGCTTGATCCCGAAGATCCGGGCCGCATCACCGCCGTGCTCGACTGGGAGATGACGACGGTCGGCGATCCACTGGTCGACCTCGGCGTCGTTCTGTGCTACTGGTCCGAATCCGGAGATCCGTGGATGAGGCGCGAGGCCATCTGCCCCGTCACCGCCGCGCCAGGCTGGTATTCAAGGCGACAACTGATGGAGCGCTATGCCTCGCAGAGCGGCCGGGATCTGAGCGAACTCCGGTACTACGAAGTCTTTGGTTTGTTCAAGTTGGCTGTGGTTCTTCAACAAATCTATTACCGCTTTCATGTGGGTCAAACCCAGGACCAGCGTTTCGCTGACTTCCATCACCGCGTCCGGGGTCTGGCCGAAGCCGCTGTGCTCGTTATGGAGGCTCCTTGAGCCGGCTATACCTCATCCGGCACGGGCAAGCGGGTCCGCGCGACGACTACGACCGCCTGTCGCCGCTCGGCGAGCTGCAGTCGCGGCTGCTCGGCCGTTATCTGGTGTCGCACGGTGTCCACTTCTCGGCCGCTTATGTCGGCCGCCTGTCGCGGCAGCGGCGAACGGCCGAGGCTGTCCGAGACGAATATGAGCGAGCAGGACGGGCCTTCCCGGATTTGATCGAGGACCGTCTCTGGGACGAGTTCGATCTAGGTGACGTGTACCGCGAGCTAGCCGACCCTTTGAGCGAGGACGACCCACGCTTCAAGCGGGAGTTCGACGAGATGATGGCGGCTATCGAGAACGGCGACGGAGAAGTCCATCGCAACCACAACTACTGCGACATCGCCATTGTCCGCGCATGGACCGCCGCGCGCTATCCCTACTCGGGCGAGTCCTGGCTCGATTTCCGCGCTCGAGTCGCGAAGCCTAGACAAGCCTTGTTGCGCTTTGGTTCGAGAGAGAATCTCGCCGTTTTCACTTCCGCCACGCCCATCGGTATCTGGATGGGCGACGCCCTCTCATTGGCCGCGTTCGAGATCTGGAGCCTGGCCGGCGCGACCTACAACTCCGGCATCTCGACCATCCGAGTCGCGGAAGACGACCTGCGCATGTTCATTTTCAACAGCCTCCCGCATCTGCCCGATGCCGCGATGTGGAGCTTTCGCTAACCTTCTTTTGTCCCCACAAGGCGAGACGAAGTGTGCGAAAAGGCCGCTGGGACGAGGCGTGAATCGCTTGGCGCCCCGCCTTGTTGACATTGAGACATACTTGGCGGTAGCCGTGAGCACGGCAGGCAAGCACAAAGAAGTCATGGCGCCCTTGTCGTGTGATTTGACCGCCAAGTGGTAGAAAAAGAAGAGTAGCGAACGTGGCGCAGCAAGCTATCCGTCTCGAAGTCAAGCTCGAAGCCGAGGACGTTGTCCGCGCAAGTCGGGAACTACTCATTCGCCGCACAGGCGCCTTGCTCGTGGCTTGGTGCGCCGTTGCCGGAGTGGTGCTCTATCTGTCCGTCGCCGGAACACCTGGCTTGCCTGGCTTTGATTGGCGAGTCGGCCTCGCGGCTGTAGCCGGCGCCTTCGGCCCTCCCGCTATTCTGTTCGAACTGGTCACCTGGAACGCCCGCCGCCGGTTCAAGCAGGCTGCACGCGAACTGCGCCCTATTCACTATTGCTTCCACGACGACGGCATGGACGTCTCGTCGGTCAAGCGGTCGGGCTGGCTGCCGTGGGAAGCATTCCAAGACTCGGTTGAAACATCGTTTAGCTTCTTCCTGTTCCTGGAGCAAGGCGAGTATTATCTGCTGCCCAAGAGATGCTTCGCACGGCCAAGAGAGGTCGACGAATTACGAGACATGCTCCAAACCGAGTTTGCACATCGCAAGAAGCGCTAAATCATCCGGCCTTGGGCGCCTGTGTGTCGGACAAAAAGATTTCCGAGCGGAGCAGGTTCGCGGTCGAGTACTCATGTGGGGAAGGGCTCCCCGCCAACAGAGCACGAGCCCATGACGGGCCGCCGTCCGCTGCGGAAACCCGAGCCTGCTATCCTGAGTCTCTCGCTGCTTGCACTGGTCTGCATTTCTCACCACATGGCGAGGCGAAGTGCGTGAGAGGGCCGGCAGGACTAGGCGCGAGCCGCTTGACGCGCACAGGTGTACTTGACCGTACATCGAGCACGGCAAGCAAGCGCAACGAAGTCATGGCGGTCTTATCGCGTGCTTCGGCTGTCAGGTGGTGAGACATGCAGGCTAGACCTGCATCCTGGGAGGAAACCATGGCGCTTACACCCTCGACAATGCTTGAATTGGGCACTTCCGCCCCCGAGTTCCAACTCCCCGACACGGTCTCGAGAAACGCCGTCTCACTCGAGAGTTTCACGGGCAAGAAGGGCCTGCTTGTGATGTTCATCTGCAACCATTGCCCCTTTGTCAAGCACATCAATGATGAGTTGGTCAATCTCGGCAGGGATTACACCGATTCCGACCTGGGCATCGTGGCGATCAATTCGAATGATGTGGAGACTCATCCTGACGATTCACCCGACAACATGAAGGCCAACGCCGAAACACTGGGATACGTCTTCCCCTATTGCTACGACGAAACTCAGAGCGTCGCCAAGATCTATGCCGCCGCCTGTACGCCCGACTTCTTCCTCTTCGACGGGGCACGCAAGCTCGTCTATCGCGGTCAGCTCGACGGCAGCCGACCCGGAAACGGCGTCGCGGTAACCGGAGAAGACTTGCGCGCCGCCATCAGCGCTGTATTGGCGGGGGCAACGGTTTCCCAGGACCAGCAGCCCAGCGTCGGCTGCAACATCAAGTGGAAAGCCGGCAACGAACCCCGCTACTGGAACCATTGAGTAACGAAGTACCACCGGGGTCTGCCCGCCCAGCGTGGTCTGCAAGTCCGAAAGGGCAAGCCCTCCATCTACCCAGACGGGCTCTCCCGCGCTTCTACTCGCGGAGCCGCCGCCACGATAGAACTTGACAAACACAACTGGAAAGGACGGGCGATGCCGCAAACGATCGAAGGACCTCGCCATTCGAGATCCAATCGATTGGCGTAAAAACAGTTAGCCTGCATTTCTCACCACGTGGCGAGGCGAAGTGCATGAGAGGACCGTCAGGACGAGGCGCGAGCCGCTTGGCGCGCGCAGGTGTACTTGAAAGTACATCGAGCACGGCAAGCAAGCGCAACGAAGTCATGGCGGTCTTATCGCGTGCTTCGGCCGTCAGGCGGTGAGAAATGCAGGTTATGTGAGGATTTCCTGCACGACCCGGCCGTGCACATCCGTCAGCCGGAAGTCACGGCCGCTGTAGCGAAACGTCAGCTTGGTGTGGTCAAGGCCTAGTTGATGCAGTACCGTCGCGTGCAGGTCGTGGGGACTCAACGGGTTTTCTGCGGCCTTGTATCCGAACTCATCCGTCGCGCCATACGTCATGCCGCCGCGGATGCCGCCGCCGGCCAGCAGAATGCTGTATCCCGGCGGATTATGGTCTCTTCCCCGCCCCACTTTCTCCGTGCCGCTGTTCTGGATCATCGGCGTCCGGCCAAACTCACTGCCGACGATCACAATCGTCTCCTCGAACAGCCCGCGCTCTTTGAGGTCTTGCACCAGCGCTGCGATCGGCCCGTCAGAGCGCTCGGCATGGATACGCTGATCAAGAATGTCGTCGTGGCTGTCCCAGGGCTGCCTGTCTCCGTAGTAGACCTGGACAATCCGCACCCCTTGCTCAACCAGACGCAGCGCCGCCAGGCAGCCTCGCCCGAACTCACCGTCACCGTACCTTTTCCGCACCGCTGCGCTTTCCTGGGTGACGTCGAAGACTCCCGGAAGCTCGGTTTGCATCTTGTAAGCGACTTCCATCGAGGCAATCGCCGACTCGATCTCCGGCTGATAGCCGATCTGGTCGAGGAACGAGCTGTTCAACTTGCCGAGCAGTTCAAGCTGCCGCTGTTGCTGCGCCGTGGTGACAAACGTATTCCGTAAATCCTGAACATACTCGCTCGGGTCGTCGCGATCGTTGCGGATGTGCACGCCCTGGTAAGCCGTCGGCAAGAACGCCGACGACCACAGCCGCACCCCGCCGACCGGTTTGCCCGGACACAGCACCACATACCCCGGCAGGTTCTCGTTCTCCGTACCCAGTCCGTAGGTGATCCACGAACCCATCGAAGGCCGCGAGCCGCCCCGCAGCGCATGCCCGGTGTTCATCATCAGCATCGACGGCAGGTGATTGATGCTCTCGGAAAACATCGAGCGAATCACGCAAAAGTCGTCGATCGACTCCCCCACCTTCGGAAAGATCTCGCTGACCTCAATGCCGCTCTGGCCGTGCTTGGTGAACTTGAACGGCGACGCCATCAGCCCGCCCGATGCCCGATCCGTCTTCACCTTCGGCCCCGGCATCGGCTGACCGTCCATCTTCGTCAGCGCCGGCTTGGGATCGAACGTGTCGACGTGAGATAACCCGCCGTTCAAGTACAGGAAGATGACGTGCTTCGCCCGCGGAGCGAAGTGCGGACCACCCGTCGCCGCCCCCGCCAGAGCCTGTATCGACCCCGCAAGCCCCACCGTGCCGAACCCGGCCCCCAAAAGCCGCAGTGTCTGCCGCCGCGTCATGACGAAGTGTTTCGCCCCCAGTTTATCAAGCCCGGCCGTTCCGGGAGGAGCCTGACCTCAACTAGCGGTTACGCTAGCGGTTACGCAGCGCCGGCGGCACCGAGGCAGCCGACGGGAGAGAGGGGGTATCCGGCTCGTCGGGTGCCTCTTTGGCCCGTTTTTTTAATTCTGCCAAGCGGGCGCGAATTTCCCTGGCTCGCTTGCCGTCGGCTTCGAGCTTGAGAAAGCGCTGATAGGCGTCCAGCGCCTGCTGGTGTTGGCCAAGCTCCTCGCGGGCCCGGCCGAGCTTCCAGAAAGCCTCGGCGTAACTCGGGTTCCAGCGTGTGGCCTCGAGGTAGCGCGCCGCGGCGGCCCGAAGGCTTCCCTTACGGGCATAAAAGTTGCCGACCTTGACTTCCTTCTTGGCCTGAATCGGATTGAAGGCGTAGGTGGGTTCGCTGATGATTTCCTCATCTTCGTCCCGCATGTTCTCGGGTAGTTCAAGGGGAGCCTGCTTGCGCTCCTTGAGTTGTCCTTGAACGAGAAACGGCGCGATCACACCGAATACCAGAGCAACCACCACGGTCCGGACCATCGCCCTCCCATTATATTGCTGTAGACTCGCCGCCTCGAAGCGCAGATCGGGCGATGTTTCGAAAAATCGCCAAATGCCGCCGAGAAAAATGTTTGTCAATACGCACGGGTGAGGGCGTCGAGACCTTCGAAACACTCACCAAAGACTTGCTATGGGCACACGCCTACGATGTGCGGCTGACGTTCCCGCTCTTCTTGCGGAAACCCAAGCCGTGGGAAACGGAATTCTCCGGCGTATTCACTGCTGATTGCTCTCACGGCCGTTCGAGAAAGCGGGCGGGTCCAGGTTGGCTTTGGGTTCGTTGCGATTCCGAGCGTGACCGTGGAAGTGTTTTCACGGGCAACGCCAACCGGTCTGTGATACATTCAGCCCCATGAAGAAATGCATCCTCGCTCTATTGCTTGCGGCCACACCGATGCTGGCGCAGCTTGATGGCTTCTCCAGAGAAGATCTCGTCAAGTACACCTCAATGAGCCCGTTTGGACGTCTTAATGACGGCCGGCCGAATATCCCGAAAAAGTATATCGAGGGGCTCAAGACCGCCTCTTCGGAGATGATGTGGGGGCCGCTTCGGAGCGCGAATTTCATTAACCAGTGGTCGGGCGGATGGCAGATTGTTCATCCCGAGAAGAAGCTGATCGGACGCGTCGTTACGGCGCAGTTCATGCCGTTGCGGCCGGACGTCCACGAGATCATCGAGGGCGACAACAACCCTGACAAGTCAGTCAGCAACAATCAACGCGTGATCAACGCGCTTCGCCCGGGTGACGTGTTGGTCGTTGATCTGTTCGGCAAGATCGAGCAAGGCACGTTCGCGGGCGATAACCTGACTGCTTCGATTTACGCCGCGACGGGCAACGGCTTTGTGATCGACGGGGCCGTGCGTGACCTGGACGGCATCCATCCTCAGAACGTGCCGATCTATGTGCGGGGCTTCCACGTGTCAGCGCTCCGCAATGTGATGCTCACGGGGATCAACGTGCCGATCCGCGTCGGCGACACCACCGTCATTCCGGGAGACCTGGTTGTCGGTGACCGTGAAGGACTGACGTTCATTCCTGCCCACATGGTGCCGGAAGTCTACCGTCAGGCGAAGATCACGGAACTGCACGACATCTGGACGAAAGACAAGTTCGCCTCGGGCAAATACAAGTCGAGCGAGTTGTATCCGCGTCCGAAGGATCCGGCGTTGATCAGAGAGTACGAAGACTGGCTGGCCGGGAAGAAGAAGGAACTGGGCATCGAGTGAGGTTTGGCGACTTGCTGGGAAGCAGGCTGCCGGCCGGCGTCTCGGGCGCGGCGCTTGTGTGCCTGGCGTTTCTCTCTGCTCCTCCGCTGTGGGCTCAATTGGACGGCTTCGGGCGAGAACAACTCCTGAAGTACACCGCACGCAACCCCTACGGACGTTCGGCGGACGGACGGCCGCACGTGCCGGACTACTGGCTGAAGCGGCTGGAATCCGCGTCGACGACCATCGCGGCTGAAGTCTTGCGGGAAGCAGGCTATCCCAACCAGTGGGAAGACGGTTGGGCCATTCTCCATCCCGACAAAAAACTGATCGGCCGGGCCTTCACGGTGCAGTTCATGCCGTCGCGGCCGGACCTGGAGGAGATCCTCGTGACGGCCGCAACCGCGGCCGCCAATGAAGAAGAGGTACCGACTCCGGTGACGCAACGCGTGATGGAGATGTTCGGGCCGGGCGATGTGCCGGTTGTCGACGTGATGGGGCGCATCGAAGAGGGGACGTTCGGCGGAGATAATCTGATCTTCAGCATGTTCCTGGCGACCGGCAACGGTTTCGTCGTCGATGGATCGTTCCGTGACCTGGACGGCGTCTTCCCGATGAAGACGATGGTCTTCAGCCGCGGATATCACCCTGGAGTGCGCGGCAACGCGATCCTCACGGGTCTGAATACACCGACGCGGATCGGCAAGGTCACCGTGATGCCGGGCGACGTGGTGCTCGGCGACCGCATGGGCGTGGTGTTCATCCCGCCCCATTTGGTTCAAAAGGTCGTCGAGCGGGCAGACGGATCACCTCCTTTTTGAAATCTCTAAGGGGAGGCGAATGGGTATTGTGAGGTCCCCAACGGGCCGAGACGCATAGGGGATCTCATCGAGGACAAAAAACCCGACTCCGTGCCCCAGGTTGAAGTAGAAGGCTCTCAGGACAGCGCATCGCTCGGTCGGCCAGTAGTTGGGATTCGCGTTGGTGGTCGGAAGGCCGCACAAGGAGTCGCGGAGTTCGCCGTCTATTGGCGGCGCGGACCGGCAATTCCGGCGAGACGGCGAGGCGGTCCCGTTGACGGACCTGGTCGAGGTGCTTGAGCGCTTCGAACGGGGTTAGGGCGCCTGATGGATGTCTTGGCCATGGGCGCATTTCACTCTTGAGCCGATCGGCTCGCGGCAATGCTTACCAGTAGCTCCACGACGCTGGTCACCACCTTGTACCGAGCCGGCGACGCCCCCGCTCTGAGGGCGTCGAAGTGGGCCTCTCCACACTTGATCTTGGCGCTTTCGGTGCCGCGAAGATCGCCGGTAAACACACTGCCCTTCGTTTCGAGCACGAAGTACAGCCGCTCGCCCTCCTCGGAATCGATCAAGACGGCCCAGTCCGGGTTGTAACTTCCCAGGGGCGTCGGCACAATGAACCAACCCGGCAGCTTGGCGTACACCTTGACGGCGCTGTTCATCTCAAGCTGGTCCGAAAAACGGGACTCGGTGTCAGACTCATAAACGACCCGCTCGTAAACCGACTTTTTCGTGTCGAGCATGTTCCGCAAGTACCCGCTGAGTTCCTCCGTCCCGAAGAGTTCCTGTGCGTAGTAGTGCTCGTCTCCCAGACGCTGATATTTGATGCCGTCCACCAATGCCTGCTGCTTGCAGCGTTTGATGGCCTGCTCGGCAAGCTCGATGAACTGCTGTGGATTGCGCCTGAAGTCGTCGAGGCGTCCGCTGCCGGTCAGGATGCTATGGATGCTGCGCCGCGTGAGCTGCGTCCGGTCCTGAAGCTCCGTCAGCACGTCGGGCAGCTCGATGTCGGCTTCGCTCAACACCACGGTTGCCGCCCCGGCGGTCTCGGTCGCTTCCACACCGGACTGTCCGATGGCGATGTCGGCCTTGCGCCATTGGAGCCGGGTTCTGAGGATCGCCGGCGCGGTTTCAAGCGCGTGAGTGCACTTTGCAAGCAGATCTACGTTGTCGAACGCCACGCGGTAGGTGGTCTTGTGCTTGATGCGGTCCCAGAGCGCCTTGAACTCGGGGCTTTGTAGAATCGCCTGACGCGGGCGCACGCGGCGGCGCTCGTCGGCGTTTCTGATTTCCAGGCGCCCGGCGATCTTGCGTAGCACCCTGGCGATCTCCGCGCGTTGTTCGGTGAACGTCTCGGGAACGATGAGCGTCTCATCCCTGAGCGCCTTCCGGAGAGAATCCTGTATCCGCCCCTGCGCGTCGATATAGCCTTTCGCCTTCAGGTGCTCCCAGATATCTCTCGACGCCTCGACGCCGAGAGCCGTCGTCTCTCCTTCTTTGCCGGAGACGGGAATGGCCGCAAACTGATGCGTCTCGACGACGCCGAAGCGGACCCCCGTGTCTTGCTCGATCTCCTGCTGTAGATTCTCGGCGAACTCTTCATAGCTCTCCGTCGCAACGACCGTGAGCGTGTTGACGTCGAAGCCGCGTAGGCGCTCTCCCTGCTGGTTGACGCACAGGCGCAGGCCGCGACCGATCGTCTGCCGCCGCTCCTGCTCGGTCCGAATGTCACGGAGCGTGCAGATCTGAAAAACGTTGGGGTTGTCCCAGCCCTCGCGCAGGGCCGAGTGAGAGAAGACGAACTTGAGCGGCGTCTCCAGACTCAGCAGTTTCTCCTTCTCCCTCATGATCAGGTTGTAGGTGTCGTCGTCGGCCTTGCTGTTGCCGCGGGTATCCTTGAGCACCTCGACGGTATGGCCGCCCACCTTCTTGCGGTCGATGGAGAAGTAGCCGTTGTGGACTTCTTCGGCAGCCGCCTCGATATTTACGCTTGCAAAGAGGGTTTGGTAGTCCGGATGCTTGGCGAGGCGCCGATACTCCTTTTCGAACATCTCGGCGTAGACTCCCTTGACACGATTGCCTTGGTCGTCGTACCGGCGGTATCGATCCACGGCGTCGACGAAGAAGAGACTGAGCACCTTGATCCCCTGCGGGCGCAGGCGCTTCTCCTTGTCGAGGTGCTCCCGGATAGTCCGGCGAATCATTTCGCGCTGCACGGCCAGGGCGTCCACGTCACCCCAGGCTTCTCCCAAACGGAGGTATAGCTCGCTGCCTGGCGCGCGGAGCTCGACGAACTCGTTGCCTCTTTCGACACGGATCTCGCCAATGCGGCAACCCTGGTAGACGGCGCGGCCCGTCGTCTGTTCGAGATCATCGCCCTCATGTACGTTGATTTCCCTGCGCCGCACCTTCCCGAACTTCTCGACGTCAAGCTCGACCCTGGCGCTGATCACCCCGCGCCGGTTGCTCGTGGAGACGAGGCGGACGTAGGGCTTGTTGTGGGCGTCTTCGACCGTCGCCGACGCCACCTCGATCTGCTTCACCAGCTTGCGCTCGTAGGCATCGACCGCATCGAGCCGATAGACCTTGTGGTGCTCGTCCGCGTGCGTCGCCGAGTAGCGCAGGGTGCACAGGGGATTCATCTTTCCCAGGGCCTCCTTGCCGCGCCCCTGCAGACCGCCGTCCACGCTCTGCGGCTCGTCGACGATCACGATGGGCTGCGTGTCCCGGATCAGGTCGATCGGCTTCTCGCCGCCGGTCTTCTCGCTGTCCTTGTAGAGGCTGTTGACGTCCTTCTTGTTGATGGCGCCAACCGTCACCACCATGATCTGGATCTGCGGACTGGTGGCGAAGTTCCGCACCTGACCGAGCTTCGCGGAATCGTAGAGGAAGTACTCGAAGGGCGTTCCCGAATAGAGCGCACGGAAATGATCCTCGGTGATGCGGAGCGACTTGTAGACGCCCTCCTTGATCGCGACCGACGGCACGACGATGACGAACTTGGTGAAGCCGTAGCGTTTGTTCAGCTCGAAGATCGTGCGCAGATAGACATACGTCTTGCCGGTCCCGGTCTCCATCTCCACGGTGAAGTCGCCGGAATCCAGAGCCTCGGAGGGCGGCAAGCCGTTGCGAAGCTGGACAGCATTCAGGTTAGCGAGGATTGTCTCATCGAGCAGGGTCAGCCGATTGCCGATGCCGAGATCGTTTCGGGCATAGGCGAGGCGCGCTTGAGGACCCGCCGGGTCCCGTGTGACGGTGAACTCGCTCCGGCAGACCTCCTGGCCGCGGAACAGGCCGCAGACAGCTTCGATCGCCTCAAGCTGGAAATCGAGGTTGGGTTCGAAGTGGAGTTTCATCGCCGTCGTTCCAAGAATCTGACCCCTCAGGAACTCAGGCAAATTCGTAGACTGGGGTCCGGATGGTGCGCACGGGCCCACGCTCCCCCCATACGATCTGTTGCAAGCGCTCAACCGTCTCCGGCGCAAAATGTCTCTCACACGTCTCGATGTTGACGCGTGCCGGGACGTTTTCGATGAGGAACAGCCGCCCCTTGACCTCCAGGTGATACGTCACCCTCATGTCTACGAGCGTTTCGTTCCAGGCAGGGCTGTCAGCCATGTTGTTCCCTCCTTGCCTTGAAGTCGATCCATTTGGCTGATCCGGTTCATACAGAGTAATGATCTTGATGAGCGGTCTCGATGGGTAGCTTCAATGGATGTGTAAAGGCTTTCCCGACCCCGTGAACCCGAGGACGAGGCAACTCGGGCCATATTTGTCATCCGGGTAGTCCGCGATCAGTTCGCACTCCGGGATGGCGTCGCGAACATCCTGCACGCTGATCCCCCGAATGATGCTCTGATCGGTGGCATGTTGCGAAAACTCGAACTGTCCATTTCTGACCTTTGCTTGCAAGGCGGAAAGCACGGCCGGCTCGCGATCCGTCGCCATGCCTACAAGCTTCGCACGTTCCCGATGCCGCGTTGCTCCAGGATGGCGGCGAGGTTGGTCTTGGCGACATCGTCGGCGAAGGCGCTGTCTCGGAAGATGACGGTGCTGTCACCGGCGGGTTCCAACTCTGCGCGCCATTCGGCGATTCCGAGGGCCAGCGGCTCGACCTCTTCCCGAGCGATGTTCTCGTCGAGGCAGGCGATCAACGCGCCGTCGCCGATGGAGCGGACGGACTTGCCCGCAACGGTGCACGTCTCGATGGGCGCGCAGAGGTCAAGGCCGAGCTTCAACAGAATCTCGTAGAGGATGTCCTGCTCGCTGCGGTCCGGTTTGATGTGATCGATGCTGTCGAGCAGCGCCTTGTCCAGGTCTCCGCGGTCCGGCTCCCAGGCGCGGATGTTGGACGTGTCGAGCTTGAAGACGCGGAAGCCGAGGTCGCCGGCGAACATCGGGTTCTCGTCTTTGATCTTCTTTGAGGCCCGGCGTAGGCGTTCCTTAGTGAGTTCTGCAATGTTGCGCGGTTTACCCAGTTTGTCGCAGAAGTCGGCGGCAACCTTCTGGTCTTTGTTATTTGGGTCGAGTGGTTCGGGTAGTTGGACAAGAATGTAGCGTCTCGTTCCTCCATCAACTACATTCTGGATCTGAATAGCATGTCCCGTTGTGCCCGATCCCGCAAAGAAATCCATCACAATAAAGTTCTTTGATGGGTGAGCGTACTGAATGAAGTGGCTAATAACGGCAGAAGGCTTAGGGAAAGGAAAAACCTTAGGATCGCCAAACAATTGCGCGATTTCAGCTGTTCCGATCTGTGTGTACGGACCATCTAGTATTGAGAAAGGCTTGGCGCTACGTTCTATTCCACTCTCATCTTTGAGATACTGCTTGTAATTCACTGACCAGCATCCCTCATTTTTTGTGATGACTATCTCGTCGTTGTCGAGTGCTTCCATTGTCCTCGGGCGTTCCCATTGCCACTGCTTTTCTGGCCAAATCTCCTCGCCTTCATAAGGAATTGCATAGCGCAAGTTCAAGCGTTCGTCATTGCTAGTGGTGGCAAGCGGCTGAAGTCGATATGGTCCTCGAACCCCAAATTTTGAATCACGGAACTTGTAGTACTTCTTTGTCTCTGGGTTGGGAGGTAGCTCGAGCCTCACGATAGTGCCCTTAAACTTAGCGAAACAGAGAGTATATTCGTGCAGTGTAACGACGTGCTTGGTCTTGGCTCCGCCGCCGTATGACTTCTTCCACACGATTTGCGAGACGAAGTTCTCCTCCCCGAAAACCTCATCCAGAAGGCGTCGTAGATTCGATACTTCTTTATCGTTACAGGACACAAAGATCAGACCATCGTTGAGTAATAGGTTACGCGCAAGTTTCAGCCGCGGATACATCATGTTCAACCAGACAGTGTGGAACCGTCCCGAGTCCTCGGTGTTAGACGACAGCTTGCGGTTCTCGCTGTCGATCTGGCCCGTCAACTCCAGGTAGTTCCGGATGTTGTCGCTGTAGTCGTCGTGATAGACATAGTCCTTTCCCGTGTTGTACGGCGGGTCGATGTAGATGAGCTTGACCTTGCCGGCGTAGCTCTTCTGCAGGAGCTTGAGCACCTCCAGGTTGTCGCCCTCGATCATCAGGTTCCGGGTCGTATCCCAATCGACGCTTCCCTCCGGGCAGGGTCGCAGCGTCCCCGTGCTCGGTGTCAGAGCGAGCTGCCGCGCCTGTCGCTTGCCGTGCCAGTTGAGGCCGTATTTCTCCTCGCGCTCGTCAATCTCGCCGCCGAGAAGCTGCCTGAGCACATCGAAGTCGACTCTCGCCTCTTTAATAGCCTCGGGAAACAGGGTTTTTAGATGTTCGACGTTCTCGGCGACCATGTCGGCCGAGCGTGTCTCCGGTTCGTTGACGGTGATCTTTTTCATAGGGCCTCCCCTGTTTGCCGACAAGCAGGTCGGTCACAATCTGCGTGCGCAGTGGCGAATGGCAGGCAGACGACAAAACGGCGGCAAGAAACCTCGTCTGGGCCGGCATCCGAGAAGCCGTTTGAAAACCTTTCGACCGCTTCCCCATGGATAATCCGTCTCCTTATCGCTGCGCTGTGTTCCATGGATCGATAGCCTCGACGCCGGTGTTTCGAAACTCGCCGGTGTTCCGTGTGATGATGGCGAGACCGCGACACGCCGCAGTTGCCGCCAGAAAGGCGTCCGGCAGGTGGTCGTCCAGCGGTTCGCCCAGTCTCCGTTTTACTTCCATGATGCGGGCGCACGCCCGGGCGTCGGCCAGGGTCCAATCGAATACCCGCTCCTCGAAAAGCTCGCCAAGAAGATCTTGAAACCGCTCGGCCAGCTCGTCCCGGCGCGTTCCGGAGTCAAGGCGGCCGATGCCGTTGAGGATTTCCCAGACGGTGACGGCGGCAAGACCGATCCCGTCCTCGGCGATCATATCGAGAAACCCGGCGACGCGCGGCTCCGGGTTCGGCCGCATCATCTCCGAGACGACGTTTGTGTCAAGCAGCCAGGCGACCGGCGTGGTCACGTTTTGTTCTCGTCGGCGAACTCAACCGGCCTGTAGCCATGGTGCTCGGGCGGCGGCAACTCGACCCCGTGCTCGGGTCCGAAATATCGCTTGAAGGCCTCCGAAGGTTTCTTACCGTGTTCGGCCTTCCCACGCTTTTCACGAATGAGGCGGCGGACGAACTCTTCCATCGAAACGCCGACATGACGCGCTTCGCGCTTGAGCCAGGATTTATCCCCAGGATCGATATCACGGACGGTGATGGTGGAACTCATCGCGGCGACTCCTTGTGTCAGTGTGTCGATCTGCGAGATCAACCAATGCTAGCAAAATATGACATCAAAAGAAAGTTGCGTGGGTTCCCTCAGAAGATGGCGAATTTATTGAGTCCCGCAAAGTATTATGACACCTTTTAGTAATTTGCAGCATCTATATATGTATGGGCAACCCCAAAGGGGTGAAGCGGGATTTCCAGGCGCTGGAGAAGCGCCGTTTCGAAGCGATGCGACTGCTCGACCAAGGCCTGAATCAGTCCGAGACGGCGAGACGGCTGAAGGTCGCGCGGCAAACCGTGAGTGCATGGCGGCGGCAGTACCGTCGGCAGGGACCGGCCGGGCTGCGTCAAGCCGGGCGAGCCGGGCGCAAGTCGCTGTTAGACGCCGCGCAACGGGAACGGCTGGTGTCGCTGTTGCTGCAAGGCCCCGAGGCACACGGCTTCCCCACGCCGCTGTGGACTTGTCCGCGGGTCGCTCGCCTGATCGGAGAGGAGTTCGGGGTCGACTACCACGAAGGCCACGTCTGGAAGATCCTGCGGGGGCTCGGCTGGAGCCCGCAACGCCCGCTCGGCAAGGCGCGGGAGCGCAACGAAAAGGCGCTCCGCACTTGGCAGCGCAAGACTTCCCCGGCCCTTAAAAAAAAGCCCAAACCGAAGGCCGTACGCTGGTCTTCATCGACGAAAGCGGATTGAGTCAGAAGCCGCATCGTTGCCGCAGTTGGGCGCTGCGCGGCCCGACGCCCGTCCTGGCGTTCAACTTCAACGGGCAGAGGCTTTCCGTCGCAGCGGGGCTGACGCTGCGCAACTTCTACTTCCGGCTCGATCCCGGCGCGATCAGCCAAGCCGAGGTGATCGACTTTCTCAAAGCGCTCGTGCGTCACATCGACCAACCGTTGCTGATCGTCTGGGATCGATTGCCGGCCCACCGCAGCCGCCTGGTGCGGGAGTTCATCGAACTCTCCAAGGCGCACATCGTGACGGAGTACTTGCCGCCCTATGCGCCGGAGCTGAACCCGGTGCAGTACTTCTGGGCCTACTGGAAGCAGCACGAACTGCCCAACGTCTGTCCGAAGGACTACCGCGAGCTAAGTGCGCGTGCTCGCCAAGCGCTGCGCCGCATGCGCCGCAAACCGCGCTTGATTACTGCCTTCTGGAAGCAGTCTTCTCTTTGTTTCGATTGACGGTATACTATGCGAGACTCAATAAGCTTCAAGGGTGGGTGGGCCGGTGGCGGAGTCCTCGCCGCATCCCACGAGCGCGCGCCAGGGCGGCGAGGAATACGAGCGGTGGCGGTCGCAGAGCGCCTATTGGAGATAGCCGAGGCTTCTGAGGGCGTTGCGGTCGGCTTCGGTCATTTGAGACTCGCCTTCGGTAAGGGCGGTGGCCTCGTACCATCTCGCCAGCCGGGCGGTTTCTTTCTCGTAGACCGGGCTGTCGTCACCGAGGATACGTGGCTTGAGCTCCAGCGGATCGGTCTTGAGGTCGACAACGCGGAGCTCGTCCTCGTTCTCCGTCCAGGTGACTTTGCGGTCTTGGAAGATGCGTCCCATGCGCAACGGAAAATCCAGTTCGCCGCGCCAGAGCCACAGCCAGGAGATCCACTTGGGGGCGATCCACTTCTGTCCCGAGTAGACGGCGAAATGGACAGGCTGCTCGAGCAGCTTGCGGTCTTCGACTAGATGAGCGGCCAGGCTGCGGCCGGCGAACGTCGCGGGAATCTTCTGGTCAGGCTGACTGCGGCGGACCGTCAGGTCGATGATGGTCGGCGCCAGGTCGAGCAGCGAGACGCGTTGCCGGACCACTTTGCCTTCGGGTAGCGTGCCGGGCCATCGGAGGATCAGCGGCACCTGGAGGATGTTCTCGAACGATTGGCTTCCGTGGCCTCGAAAGCCGTATTCGCCCAGGCACTCACCGTGGTCGGACGTGAAAACGACGAGCGTGGAGTCGGAGAGTTTCCGTTTGTCGAGAGCGTCGAAAATCTTCTGGAGGTGGTGATCGGTGTAGCGGACTTCGGAATCGTAGGTTCGGATGAGCTCGGTGCGCTCGCGGCCGCCGTGGGGAGCCCAGCGGTCGGGGTTCCCGCTCGGCTCGATCGCCTCGAATCCCTCACGCAGGTCGTAGGGCGAGTGCGGATCGAAATAGTGCACCCAGAGAAAGAACGGGTCTTCGGTGTCATGCGTATCCAGCCAGGAGATTGCTTTCGGTGTGACATCCTCGGCCCAGCGGCTGGAGTTGATGTATTGGTAGGTGCGGTTCAATTCCTCGTCATAGGTGTCGAACCAACGATCCAGTTGCGTCAGGTGGGCGGTGAGGGGCCAGGCGCTGACGAAAGCGCCGGTCTTGTAGCCGAAGCGGCGAAGGATCTGCGGCAGAAAGAGGAACTTGGTTTTCTCGGCGACGGCGAAACCATTGAGCTTGGCGCCGTGCTCCTGAGGGTAGCGGCTCGTGAACATCGAGTAATGGGAGGGGCCGGTGCGCGGCGTGACGGTGTAAGCGTGCTCATAGCGCACACCCTGCTCGGCGAGCCGGTCGATGTTCGGGCTGGTTTTGAGATGGTAGCCGTAGCAGGAGAGATGGTCGGCCCGTAGCGTATCGATGGTGATGAACAGTACGTTCGGGGGACGCGGGGGCGCGGCGTCCGAGGCGGCCTGCGCCGGCAGAAGGAAGAAAGCCGGAACGCACAGCGTGCGGGTCAGCATTCGGAATGGGGCGGCGAGAATGCCGAGAACCGTACCGGGCAGGCGGGCGAGGTCGCTCATGAGAGAGCCGCTGCCCGGCCCGACGATCAAAACATCTTGGCGCATGACGAAGAATTGGAAGCAGTAGGACACTACGGTGAATGCGACCGAAGCCGCTATGCTGGCGTTGAGCGCCGTGGTGCCGCGCAGCCAGTGAACGAGATACTCCAGGCTGTGGCTCGCTAGCGGGATGAGAACCGCGACGGCCACGGCGCCCTTCCAGGCCGGCTTGACCAGCCGAAGCGACTGCGTGGCCGAGGCAAGCGCGCCGGCGGTGACGACGCGATAGCTCCACTCGGTCAACATTGCTGCAGAAGCAGCCGCCAGACCGATCTTGAGGTTGACGAAGAAATAGATCCCGCCGCGCAGCAAGGCGCTGAGCAGAGCTGACTTCCAGTTCCAGCGCCGGACGAGCAATTCATAGGGATGGGAGACCAGATGCCGAAGCGCCTCGCCAAGAGATGGCGCCGCGGGCGGGATATCGTTTCGCAGGCTGCCCTCAGGAACGGGATTCGGCATTGTGACGGGAAGAGTCGAACGACCGGGGCGCTTGCAGCGGCGCGCGCCGCTGATCTTAAGACGCGCCGTTACCGACTCGCGGGTGCACTCCGGTTGTCGAAATGAAATAGACTCGGTGAGAAAACCGGAGACGTTCCCGAAAAACCAAGCGTATCACATGAGACCGCTCGCTTCCGTGGCTTTGCGCACACAGATCTTGTTGTTGGCGGCGCCCCTCGTCGGGTTCGGCTTCGAGTTGCCGGTGACGCGTTCGGCCGTCGAGGCAGTCGTGCGTGAGGACGTGTCGCGGATTCTCGCGCGGGCAGGTCTGCCGGAGGGATCTCTGGGTTTCAAGGTCGAGACGCAAGCGGCAGGACCCCATCAAGTGGCGGTGGAATGCGCGGAGAAAAGCACCGTGTCTCTCACGGTTCGCGCCACCGATGAGGAGTGGGGGCCGACGTTGTATCTCGGACTGCGGAAGCTGGGGTTTTTGTTCCCTCATCCCCGGATACAAATCTCTCCCGCGGAGAGCGAGGTGCGGGAGCATTGCGGGGCGGTCTTCACGTGGACGCCGCGTGTCAGGTACCGCGGCTTCCATATGCACACGGCGCATCCGAGCGAGTGGGTCTCGGGTTTCCTGGGCCCCAATCGCGGCATCCAGGACGACACATTACGCTGGCTCGCGCGCAACGGGCAAAACGTGGTCGAGTTGCGATTGCTGCGAACGGCTTACCCGGAAGCGATCCCCGCGGTGCAAGAGTCGATCGAACTGGCTCACGGCCTGGGGATGCATTTCGGGCTTGCCGTCAGCTTCGCGAGGATTCAGCAGAAGAATTTTCATCTGATTCCACCGCTGCGGGCAATAACCGGTATCGGCGCTGCCCGGCGGCTGAAAGAACGTCTTCGGGAGCTGATGGGGCTGTTCGAGTTCGACTTCATCAATATCAACTTGGGAACGACCGAATTTACGACGACAGATTTCGAGCGCACGCTGGAATGGATCGATCAGGCGAATACACTCCTCAGCGCGAACAAACGGCAGCTCTTCAACACGATCCACGTAGCGACCGGAATGCAGGACGAGCGCTACGGCAACTTCTACTTCCTGCCGCAGCACAGCGATCACCGAGTCGGGATCTTCGCGCACACGGTGATGTTCTACGGGCTCCGCGATCAGACGGCGCCGGTATACGGCCGTGCGGATTTCGAAGATACGCGGTCTTTGCTGGAGCGGGAACGGCGCAAACGGCCGGTCTGGTATTACCCCGAGACGAGCTATTTCGTTGCCATGGATATCGATGTTCCGCTGTTGCTGACCGACTACATGGTTGCGCGGGCGGACGACTACGATTACATCAGCTCGTTAGGGCTCCCCGGCCACATCACGTTCACGACCGGCCAGGAACTCGGCTACTGGTTGATCGATTGGACGGTGGCGTTGCTGGCGGACTCGAGTTTTCTTGGCAATCCGATGGCGGCGATCGAATTGCTGGGCGAAGACCCGGCGGTGTGGCGGCGGATCATCGACTTCCAGACGAAGCACATCAAGCAAGGGCAATTGATTCGTGCGATTTCAAGCACGACCGTGCTGGATGAAGTGCCTTCGTTCTGGCACGAGAAAGTACACGCCAGAAGCCTGTTGCGCAACATGGCGGATAGCCGAGCGGCACTGTCCGAGGACCTGACGAGGTTCGAGCGGGTGTTCGAAGAGATGCCTCCGCTGGACGGTGTGCGCAACGAAGAGTTGCGATTGCTGCTCGGCGTGACATGGGACCGCATCCGGCACGCCTATTATCTGCGCAAGGCCCTGGAGTATTGCGGATCGTGCGAGCAGCGCGCCGGGTGGGTGCGCCGCGCCGCGGCGGTCCGTGAAAAATCACTCGACACCATGCGGGCGGTGGTCGAGAGATACAACCGCTATCCCGCCGCGCAGGTGTTCGAGGAGCATCTGAATCCAACGAGCTACGACTTCGGTTATGGCTGGACGGCGCGAACGCTTCACTATTGGGAACGAGAAGAACGGATGGTGGCGGAGAGCCGCTGGTTTCCGCTGTTCATGAACGTGTTCGATTTGTGGCACACGTTGTTCTAGTCCGTTAGCCTGCATTTCTCATCACGTGGCGAGGCGAAGTGCGCGAGAGGGCCGTCAGGACGAGGCGCGAGCCGCTTGGCGCGCACAGGTGTACTTGAAAGTACATCGAGCACGGCAAGCCAGCGCAACGAAGTCATGGCTGTCTTATCGCGTGCTTCGGCCGTCAGATGGTGAGAAATGCAGGTTAGTCCCCTGCCCGCCAGACAGAACAAGTCGTTCGCTGCAGCGGCAGAGCCGCAGCTGTTGTTCTGGCCTTGGTGGACGGTCGTTGAAGCGATTGACACGCTGGTGGCTTGTCTATTGGCAGTGTGGGTGCATCGGCAGTGGGAGATACGGCAGGCTGCGAAGGAGCGGCTGGAGGTTTTCCGACTCAAAAAGGGAGGATCATGCACCGGCAAGGCGTCATCGCTTGTTTCTGCATACCGTGCCGTGGCGGCTTGGCGCGGCGCTTGGGTGGGCTGACCGCGCACCTGCGAACGGATCACGGTTTGACAGCCCTCGGCTGAGCCGATACAGTCCGATACGATGGCTTGGCATCTGCCGGGGACCCACTTCTTGCGTATCCTGGTCCGCAATCGCAGCCTGATCTACCAACTGGCGCGGCGCGACTTCGAGATGCGCTACGTCGGCTCCCTCGCTGGTTGGCTTTGGGGATTGATTCACCCGCTCGTCCTGCTCGGGATCTACACGTTCGTGTTCATGTACGCCTTTGGAGTGAAGCTGCCGCCCGACGAGGTGACGGACAACTACCCTCTTTTCTTGTTCGCGGGCATGCTGCCATGGCTTCTTTTCTCTGAATCGCTTCAGAGGTCGGCCGGGGCGATGCCGGAGTACGCCAACCTGATCAAGAAGAGCGTCTTCCCTTCTGAAGTCATACCTCTGACGATATTTCTGTCGAACTTGATCAGTCACTTCCTGGGCTTGGCGCTGCTCGTCGTCGGGACGGGCTTGTGGGTGGGACAGTGGAGTTGGACCATCATCGTCATTCCGGCGCTGCTTGTCCTGCTGGGCATGCTCACGGTGGGGCTCTCATGGTTCGCCGCCGGGCTGCACGTGTATCTGCGCGACACCGCGCAAGTGCTGACGGTCCTGCTCACCGTATGGTTCTGGCTGACCCCGATCTTTCTCTACGAAGACATTTTGCGCAACCAGTTTGACGGCCGGCTTCGCTTCCTCTTGCATTTCAATCCCATGTCTTACGTAGTGAGGTCTTACCGGGAAACTTTCTTGGGCAATGCGCTCCCTGCTTGGAGTGACTGGGCCGTGTTCGCTGGGTTTGCCGTGGCTACCTTCGTTCTCGGAGGACTGTTCTTCCGCTACAGCAAACGCGGCTTTGCCGACGTCCTCTGAAACGAGATCCCTCCGTGACCGCACTGGCATTCGATTCTGTCTCGAAGAGCTACGCCATCTACCGCTCACCGATCGATCGCTTCAAGGAGTTGGCTTCGTTTCACCATCGCAACTACCACTACGACTTTTGGGCGCTGCGCGACGTATCGTTCGAAGTGCCGCGGGGTTCGATCTTCTGCTTGATCGGCGAGAACGGCTCCGGCAAGAGCACCGCTCTCCAACTGGCTGCGGGCATCCTTGCACCGACCCGCGGCGCGGTCCGTGCGTCGGGTCGGGTTGGCGCTCTGCTCGAGCTGGGGGCCGGGTTTGATCCCGAGTTCAGCGGCCGCGACAATGTGCGCTTGAGCGCTACCCTGATGGGGCTTTCTTCGGCCGAAGTCGACAGGCGCTACCCCGACATCATCCGCTTCGCCGAGATCGGCGAGTTCGTCGATCGGCCGGTCAACACCTACTCTTCAGGGATGCTCGTAAGGCTGGCCTTCGCGGTGGCGATTCACACCGACCCGGAGATCCTGTTGGTCGACGAGGCCCTGGCGGTAGGAGACTACTATTTTCGACAGCGCTGCCTGAGAAAGATCCACGAGATGCGCTCCCGGCAGGTCACGATCGTCCTTGTGTCGCACAGCATGGCCGACATCAAAGCAATCGGGGAACAGGCCGTTTGGCTTGAGGAGGGCCGTGTCAAGGCCATCGGCCAGGCCGATGAAGTCGTAACGTTTTATCTCTCACGGATGGCGGAGAAAGAAGCCGTCCACTCGGGTACGATGGCGGCGTCCGGCAACGGCCGCGCCAAGGCCGCCCCGATCCCCCAAACTGTGGAGGGGCTTTTGAACATCGATGCCCGCCATGGGAACGGCTCCGCGGAAATCATCGGCATGGCGGCGCTTGATGCGGAGGGCCGGACGGCTTCGCTGATGGAGGCGCAGCAACCGTTGGCCCTACGGGTTAGCTTTCGCGCGAACGAACCGCTCGCGAAGCCCAACGTCGCGCTGACCATGCGGAATCACATCGGCCTCGAGTTCGCTGTCTTTGACGCAGCGCTTGACGGATTGGAGCTGCCCCCGATGAAACCTTGTGAAATGCGCACCGTCGACTTTCTGCTCGACGTACCGGAACTCTACCCCGGCAACTTCTCGTTTTCACCAGCCGTGACCGAAGGCCCGCCCGGTCGCGCGGAAGTGTGCGACCAGGTCGACAACGCGCTCACCCTACAGATGACCCACACTGGAAAGCCGGTCTACGGCTACGTTCGCATCCCCTGCCAAGTGTTTTTGAACGCACGCTTCGGACCTGAGGCCGAAGTATCCCTCACCGCATCATGAATGCCCTGATCGCCGCGCTGGCGGTGGTCGGCCGCTTGGTCTTTCTCCTTGCGGCGGCCCCTTTCCTGCTCGCAGGCGCCTTCGCAGTGTTGTGCGCAAGCGACCTTCTCGGTGCCCGGCGTCGCGGCGCTGAACGAGCGGATCAACCTGTTCGGGCCGATGCGGTCAGCGTCGTGATTCCGCACTGGAACGGCCGCGACCTGCTTGCAAAGAACCTGCCGTCCGTCGTCGCGGCGCTCGGCTCCAACCCCGGCCATGAATTGATCGTCGTCGACAATGCCTCGACCGACGGCAGCGCCGACTTTCTCCGGGAAACCTTCCCTGAAGTCACCGTCATCTCCCTGGAAACCAATCTCGGATTTGGCGGAGGCTCGAACGCCGGCATCCGCGCCGCCAGGAACGACATCGTTTTGTTGCTCAACAACGATATGCGCCTCGCTCCCGATGCTATCCAGCATCTGCTTCAGGGATTCTCCGACCCCCGTGTCTTCGCGGTCACCTCGCAGATCTTTTTCTCTGATCCGAACAAACGGCGCGAGGAGACCGGACTTACCCAGGGCCGCTGGATCGAGGGCCAACTGCGCGTCGATCACCGCATCGACCCGCACGTGAAAGAACTCTTCCCGACCTTCTACGCCGGCGGAGGATCGACCGCCTTCGACCGGCGGAAGTTCTTCGAACTCGGCGGGTTCGACCCGCTCATGGAGCCCTTCTACTACGAAGACACCGACATCAGCTACGGCGCCTGGAAACGGAGTTGGGTGATTCTTTACGAGCCGCGCAGCATCGTCTACCACGACCATCGCGGCACGATCGGCAAGCACTTCAACGATGCCTACATCCATTCCATGCTCCGGAAAAACCGGCTTCTGTTCGTTTGGAAGAACATTCACGAATGGCGGCGCTTGGCCGAACACTTCGGTTGGCTCTATGTAGGCCTGTGGACCCGCACGTTGTTTGGTCCAGGGCCGACCCGCCCGACTCCCCGCGGCTTCCTGCGAGCCTTGAAGCAACTGCCGCCGGCCTTGCGAGCGCGCCGCCGGGCTCGACGCCAATCGGCGATCGATGACACCGAGGCTTTCCGCCGGCCGCTCGGCGGCTATTTCCGGGACCGCTTCCAACCGCCGCCCGACGCGGACAGCAAGCTCAACGTGCTGTTCGTCTCTCCCTACCCGATCGAACCACCCGTTCACGGCGGCGCGGTTTTCATGAAGCAGACGATTCAACACCTCAGCCGCTTGTCGAAGCTACATCTGCTCTGCCTGCTCGATGAGCCTCAGGACCGGGCGGAGAACGAACGTTTCGGGCAAATCTGCGCGAGCGCCGAGTTCGCCGTCCGCCGGGGTAACGGCAAGAGCGGCATCGGTTCGCTCGTGCCGCATGGGCCCCGCAGCTTCTATCACGACGATTTCCTTTGGAGCCTGCACCGCGCAATCCTTCAACATCGGGCCGACGTGGTGCAACTCGAGTACACCCAGATGGCGTCCTACCACGCCGAATTCAGTCGGGTCGGCATATTCCTGTTCGAGCACGACATCGCGTTCCAGGCGGTCTGGCGGTCGCTCCCCGGAATACGCGACCCGGCGCTCTGGATGAGAAGCCTCCACGAATACCTGCGGCTGCTGCGCTTCGAGAAGAAAGTTGTCAGCCGCTTCGATGCGGTGCAGGTCTGCACGGAGGTCAACCGGCGTTATCTCGCTTCGTTCGCCGGGAACGGCACGCCGATCATCTCAGGTCTGCGAGCGGGAATCGACGTCAGCGTCTACAAGTATGTCGAGCAGGGCCGTGAAGCCGACACGATTCTGTTTCTCGGGAACTTCCGGCATCCTCCGAATCAACAGGCGCTCGACTTCTTCGTCTCGCGGGTATTCCCCACAGTCCGCCGCGAGCGGCCAAGGGCCAGGCTGATGGTCGTCGGCGCGCAAGCCCCTCCCGGGTTCGAGCAGCGGCTGGCCCAACCGGGCATCGAGTTCGTGGGCCGGGTCGATGATGTCCGCGACGCCTTGGGCAGGTATGCCGTCTTTGTCTGCCCCATCCTCAGCGGATCGGGCGTGCGGGTCAAGCTGCTGGAGGCCTTCGCCTCGGGTATGCCGGTGGTCTCGACGACGGTCGGCGCGGAAGGCTTGGCCGAGCGGGGCTCGGACTACCTGGAGCTCGCAGACGATGCGAAAACGTTCGCCGATCGAGTCTGCGGGCTGCTCGCCGACCCCGTCCGGAGTCGCGAGATGGCCCAACGAGCGCGCCGCGTAGTGGAAGAGAAATGGGATATGGCCGTGGTGGCAAGAAAGCTGGAACAGCACTACCGGGATGTTCTCAGCGCCAAGGCGAAGCAGCGGCCCAAATCGGACTTGGCACCATTCGCCGGCCTCGACTGAATTCTCCGTCGAGCGGCGGCGATGCCTGGTCTGCTTTTCTCGCCACGTGGCGAGGCGAAGTGCGTGAGAGGGCGGTCAGGACAAGGCGCGAGCCGATTGGCGCGCGCAGGCGTACTTGAACAGTACATCGAGCACGGCAAGCAAGCGCAACGAAGTCCTGGCGGTCGTATTGCGTGCTTCGACCGTCGGGTGGTGAGACATGCAGGCTAAAGCGAACTCCCCGCGAGTTGCTTCTTCAAGCGCATCACGACCATCCGCGCCTGCCTGTGCATTGCCTTCGGAGTCGTGTCGTAGCCTTTAAGGAACGTTGACCATAGAACCTCACGCGTTCTGACATCCACGAGAAATACGGCCCCTTCGGCCCGCGACGCGGAGTAGATCGGCGACCGTTCGGGGCGATAGGCCCCCACGGGAACCGACGCTGAATCGTCCGCTCCTTCCTCTTCTTCTTTTTCAGCCTCGGCTATTTCTTCGGGCGTGGGAAACAACTCTTCCATGCCCTCGAGAAACTTGCTGCTGATGCGGTCCGTCAGGATGGCCTGGGCGCGCTTCGGGTCGACGACGACATCGAAAACACCCTCGGTCGCAACCTGCTCGGCAAGAAATTGATCGAGAGAGTTCGACATCGGCCACAGATAGACCTTCTCCACCCTCCCCAACCGTTCCATGTCAGCACCCGCCAGCGGGTGCACAGCCATGGAAACGACGCCGAAGAGCGCCAAAAGCAGCAACGAAAGGCGAAACATGCCCGGATTATACCAGCGGTCGTTATGGGTTCCCCCTGGGAGCGCGGGCATCCTGCCCGCAACCAGGCCGGAGCTTCGACCGTAACCGTGCGGCTCCAACGTGACGGCGCCCAGAGTCGCCGCTACCCATTCAGCATGGTCTGCACGTAACTGTCCTTGTCCTCTTCCTGAAAAAGGACGTGCCGCTTCTGCATCTCGCTCTTCTCCATCCCCCACAGCATCCGCATCGTTGTGGACGGAGTGTTCGAAACGATGAACGACTGCAAGCGCACGGCGGGGTCTCCCAGGCGTTGTTCGATCTCCTTGATGGTCTTGTAAAACTGGATCTTCGGATCGCTCGCCCCGAGGTTGCGGATCCCCTTGGGGTCTACGAAGATGACCTCCTGCCGCCCGCCACCCAGCAGCCAGAGGATGAAGTCGGGGTGGAAGTTGCCGGCCTCGAAAAACCCCACGCCGCGGCCCCGGCTCTGATTCCGGAGCAGATAGAGTTCGCGGGTCTTGAAGAAGCCGGTATACCCGTCGTGGAACGCCTTCAGATCCCCCACGAACATGCGCTCGCCCTTGTTCAGCGGCGCCGGGCTGATCTCGACGATTTTCGAGTTGAGATAGAGCAACGGCTCGTAGAGGTGCTTGCCGAACCAGATGGCCTTCATGCCCTGGAACTCCCACGGTTTGAGGTCGCCCTTCTCGATCGCGGCCTTGAGCTCTTCGAGCTTGGCGGCGATCTCCTGCTGAGACTGGTCGATCAGGATGCGGTAGTGGCCTTGGTCAGGTGATTCTTTGGTTCCCAGGAAGTTCGGGTCATTTCCCTCCAGGTCGCGGTACTCCAGGTGCGGCAGCTCCCAATCCCGCTTCCGAAAGGAGTAGTAGCGCTCCGTGTATTTCTTGAGCAGCGCGGCGGCGATCTCTTCCCACAGGCGCACCTTCTCGAACGAATCCCCGGTCAGTTCCTCCTCAGGGATCTGCAAGCGGTACCAGCTCTGGTCAGCGAGCAGCGCTTCGATCGCCTGCGGCGTCAGGTTCAGGTTGTACCAGCCGCGCTCGGCCTTGTAGCTCTCCAGCTCGAAGTAGAGGCGGTCGAGATCGAGGAAGGCCACGTGGCGGGCGCTGAGGTGCGTCTCGTTCGGCGCTGCATCGGCATCGCCGCCCGCAACACCGCTCGACTTCATCGCCTGGATCTTCGGATACCAGTTGAGCACCACCTGGTTTTGCTGAAGGTAGGCGGTGCTCGGATCACTGGCCGGGGCCGGCGGCCCGAGGGTCGAGACGGGCGCGAGCTTGCGGAAGGCGTCGCCGAACTCGGTGCTGACACCGTTGATCGTCTTCTTGAGCCGGATCGTCTTGAGCTTCTGTGTCCCGAGGTTCTTGATCACCGGCAGCAGGAACTCGATGCGGTCATCGTTGGTGGGTAGCCCCTCTTCCTTGAGGAAGTCACGGAACTTCGCCATGTAGTCGGCATGGATGCCGAAGATGCCGAGCGTCTCGAGGATGTCGATGTGTTTCGGCCGCTCGACGCCTTCGGGGAGCTTTGTCCTGCCGCTGCGCTTGAGACTCAGCTCGTAACCCTTGAGCCGCACGCCGCGACCGAAGAGTTGGATGATCTGCGCGCCTTCCCCCTTGCCCACGTTCATCAGGCCCATCGTCGAGACGCGCCAACTGCTCCAGCCCTCGGTGAACTTCTTCGAGCCGATCAGCAGATGAACCGTCGAATGCGGCTGGTTGATCTCGTGGAAGAGCGACCCTGAAAACTCGCGTTCACTCTTGGCAAGGCCCTTCTCCTCGCATAGATTCACCAGCTTGGCGTCGTCGCCCACGTTGATGACGCCGAAGGGTTCGTTCTCGGCGCCCAGCCGCAGAGCCACTTCGCCGGCCGCGCCCTTCAGGTTCTCGACGTGGAGCCGGCCGCCGCCGGGGGCGTTGAAGAGCGTCGTAAGCGTCTCCTCGAAGATCTGCGGCGGCGAGAGTCCGCGGGTATTGAGATACCCGAAGCGCCCGGCGAACAGGTTCTTGCCTGTTGCGGTGACAAGGCCCTGATTCAGAACCCGCTCGATGCGCTGGATGCTGCCGGCGCGGTCGGCCGCATAGCGGTCCAGGAACCGCAGGATCTCGACAATGTCCGACGCGTCCTTTTTCGCGAGTGTCGCCGTCACGCGCCCGCCGACGAAGACCCATAGAGGATTCTCGATGTTGAATGGCCGGAAGGCGGAGCCCTTATCGCGGTAGAGCAGTTGCTGTTGAAAGAACGAGAGCAGGCAGGCAGTAAGGTACAGCTCAAGCTGGTTCTGTTGTGTTCCCTCATCGAGATTGAGGATCTGGTAGTCCTTCCCGAAACCGTCGCCGTAGAAATAGCGGTACGAGTAGTCGCACAGCGTGCTCTTGGCGTACAGCTCGGTGAGTTTGGGATTGCCCTTGACCGCTTGCCCGAAGGTGGCCGAGTACTCGAAGGAGAACCCCTTTTCGCACAGCGCATTGCGAAAGCGCATCCAGGCGCCTGCTTCTCCACCGCTGGCGCCGCGGTGCCCTTCGTCTACGAGCACCAGGTTGTTCCCCTCGAAGGCGTCGATGGCGATGGTCCTGTCACCCATCTCGTCGCGCAGCCGCGTCACTTCGATGATCTCGACCGCCTGCCCGCTGAACAGCCCGCGGCCGTCCTTGTTGAACAGCTCGGCGTCGATGCCCGCCGCCTCGAACTCGCGCAGGTGCTGCTGTGACAGCCCTTCGTTGGGTGTGAGCAGGATGATGCGGTTCAGCTCGCGCTGCCGTCTGTGCCGGCTCAAGGCATGCCGGTACTGCAGGATGTTGGCGTGCATCAGCAGCGTCTTGCCGCTGCCGGTCGCCATCCAGAAGGCGAGCTTGTTGAGTTGCGGCCAGGCTTCGGCGGTCTCGTCGAACGCGGCGATCCGGTCGGCCTCGGGCCTGTCCGCGTTGCAGGCGGCCACCTTCGCGTTCAGCTCCTTGAGCAGCGCCTCGGGATCGCGGAAGTAGCGGTCGAGGTAGATCTCGCAGAAGAGCAATGTCAGGTACTGGAAATACTTCCAGACGATCGGCTCCTCGCCGCGCGTGATCCGCCGTTCGTTCAGCCGCTGCGTGTGCCTGACGATGTTCTGGTCGTATTCCAGCAGCAGTTCGGTGGGCAGTTGCGTCAGGTTGAAAAGCCGTGCCGTGAGCGCGTGGTGGAAGTGGTGGACGTTGTTCTCGTCCAGTCCTTCCAGCGCCTCGTCGCGAAGGGGCTCGGCCAGTTCCTCGAAGCGCTGCACGTTGAACAGCGACAGCAGCCACTGGTTGAGCACCAGCTTGTAGGAGAACGGCACCTGCGGCCGCTTGACGGCGCGGCGCGGCATTATTCTCCCTCCATCTCGAACATCAGGCGATGGAAGTCTTCTTCGATGAGCCGCACTTTCCACAAGTCGTCGGGAGTCTTGAGGTTTTCGAGGTTGTTGCCGCCGTTGACGTAGATGAGGTCGAACTCGCTGTCCTTGGCTGAGTAGCCCTGCCGGGTGAACCACTCCTCGAGCACCAGGTTGTCCTGTTCTGGCTCTCCGGAGAGGTTGCGCCAGATGACGAGCGTCCGGCGGCCGTCGGGCGTGGCGCCGCTGACCGTGCGGAACCAGTACGGGCCGTTCTCGTCCTGCCTGAGGCGGCCCTTCAGCCGCAGGCGCTTCTCGCTGTCGCGCTCGAATGCGGCGCTGAAGGCCTGCGGCGCGGCGATGTGCCGGACCGTGAGGCCGATCAGCCAGTTGAAGGTCTCCAGCAGATCGACGTTGACTTCGCGGCTCTCGTCCGAACCGGGCCGCTTGACCTTCAGCTTGTAGGCCGTGGGGTCGGTGAAGGCCCGCACGTTGAGCAGCGACGGGCTTCCGCGCGTCTCGACGTCGAGCAGGTAACGCAGGATGTACTGCTCCCTGAGGCTGTCCGCGCCCTGCGCTTCAGGGGCACCGAGCAGAAGCTGCTGCTTCTCGGCGCGGCGGGTCTCCAGGTTGTTGAGCGTGTCTTCGTAGGATTCGAGCCGGAGGACCTTGACGATGCGCGGGCTGCGATCCGCCTCCTCACGCTTTGCAAGGCGCTTGGGCTTGCCGTCCTTCCACTCCGGCGTAAAGGTGACCTTTTTGATGCGCGGCAGCAGCACCGAGTCGAAGTAGTCGCCCATTTCGACGAGGATGAACTTGCGCTGGCCACCGTCCTCACGGTTGAGGTTGATGACGGCGTGGCCCGTAGTGCCTGAACCTGCGAAGTAGTCGAGAGCAACGCCCTTCGCATTATTTCTAAACCCGGCAACCTTCAGGCAGTCCGTTACGGCATGAACAGACTTTGGGAAGGCAAACTTGTGTGTCTCCCCGAATAGGTGAGCAAGCAAGTTCGTTCCGTACGCCGCCGCTGAATACTCCGATTTGTCCCACCACGTTTGTGGCAGGAGGCCTTCATCGTTCAGGCGCCACTTGCGATAGATGGCGCGGTGTCCTCGCGAATCCTTTCGGACTCTGAGGTGTGGGATGTTCTTCCTCGTCGTCTCAACGACGAAATCCCAAATGCGCTCCTGACCATCTTCGTCAATTGGAAGAAGCGTTTTCTCCGTTGTGCTTGGGGGATCAAGCACCTTCCATGTGCGAGCACCATTATCCCACTCCATCGCTGGGAGGCGGAGGCGCTCCCCTTCGACGTAAATCGGGTAGAACTGGCGCGGTCGCGTCACGCGGTATGTGTTTTGTCCTCCGTGCTTCCGAAAGTTCGTCCACTCGAAGGCAGATATGTCATCACGCTCCTTGTAGCGTGCCTTCTGAGCCTCGGAGTGCTCAAGGCGTCCAATGCGAGCCACACCCGGTAGTCCGTAGAAAAGGGCATACTCGTGGCACACCGAAAAGCCGACCGTGCCTGTTCGCCCAGCGGGATTGTTTTTGATAGGCACGACGCCAAGTATGTTGTATTGCCCTAGGGCCGAATCGACAGAGGCCCTGAGGTTATGGAGCTCGATGTCATCAATCGTAATGCAGAGAACCGCATCAGGGTGAAGCAACGGCACTGTCTTCTGAAGCCTCTCAGCAACAAGCGCTAACCAGGACGAGTTCCGATAACCATTCTTGTAGTTAATTGCTGATGCATCGGTGTTGTAGGGAGGATCGATGTAGAGAGCATTGATGCCCTCACGATGCCGACGTTGGTTCAACGCAAGCGCCTGAGCGTTCTCGCCGTGAAATAGCACGGCGTCAGTTTGATCGTCCACATCGCCAACTGCCTCAAGTAGGCGCGCGGTGAAGCCCACATCGAAATGCCGCGTGTCCACCACCAGCGTCGGGTGCGCTTTCAGGAATTCCGGCTTGAGCTTCTTGGTGTAGACAGGCGTGGTCAGGTCGCCCTTGATCTCGTCAATCGCAAGGAGTTCCACCCACTCCTCATGCTGCGCCTCGTTGGCAGCGATCTCCGTGTAGAACGCTTCGGGGATGCTACCGACCGCGATGCAGTACTGCGTCTCGACCACGAACTTCTTCTTCAGCCATAACTTCTTCTGGAAGTCTTCGAGCTGGGCGAGGAAGTCGATGATCTTGCCCGCGATCTTGCGGATGACCTTGATCTTCGAGAGGTACTGCTCGACGCGTGGCGCGGACTCGTTCTCCACGTCGTCGAGGTGCATGACTTCGTTCTTGATGTAGAAATCCAGCTCCCGGCGGAGGAAGGTCCCGAGATCTTTGTGGATGAAATAGTCGAAAGTGTTGCGCGCGGTGTAGCGCTTGAGGTGCGCCTCCAGCTTGCTGTAGTCGGCCCGTTCGCCGCTCGCCATGACGTGCGGCTTGGCAAGCTCGGCGATCCACTCCGTCAACGCGGCGTCGGCCACGTCCAGGACGCTCCTGGCGGAGAGCGCGCTCAGGTCCTTCTGAGCCGGGGGCTTCCTCTTTTTGCCGCGTTCGTCCTCGGGCCAGTCGGTGAGCGTTGCCGGACGGTACTCGAAACGGATGACGAGTTCCCTCCCCTGCCCGACCTCCTCCTCGCCGATGAAGCCGCGGCCGGATTCCCCCGGCGCCGCCAGGATGAACACGCGGCCCTTGCCCTCGGCGGCCTTCACGTTGCCGTGCTCTCCCTCGGCGGCGTCGGTCAGCCGGAAGTGCACGCGCAAGGGATTCTTTTTGTCGTCCGGCCTCAGACGGAAAGCGTAGTCGCGGAGGTACTCGCTGGTCTTGATGTAGTAGTGGTCTTTGTTGGCCCAGTGGAGCGTGACTTCCTCGCCCTCGTAAGGGATGGCGTAGACGCCCGGCTTGTAGACGCGCTTGGCAAGGAAGTCGCCCTCCGAGTAGTAGCGGCGGAAGAAGCTGTAGAGATGGTCGTAGACCTCGCTTTCCAGTGCCCCGATATCCACGGCGTCGCTCGCGAGACGGGCGCGCAGGTCCTTGACCTTGGGCGAGTCGTCCGGGTTCATGCCCGCCGCCTCGACACCCGCGATCACCTTGGACAGTTCCTTCTCCAGCTCCGCCTTGTCGGCGCTTCGGTAGAGCGCAAAGGCGGCCTTCACCTGCGGCAGCAGGTCGTTGTCGAGGAACTGCGATACCTCGGCGCTCTTGGCGTGCATCACACGGTAGAGGCCGAAGTCCAGATCGGGCTGGTCGAGTTGGAACAGCTCCATCAGCAGCGTTTTCAGCTTCTCGTACTTCTGGCTCATGCGGCCTCTTCCTTATCGATGGTGACGCAAAACGAGGCTGCCGAATCGATAACGGTCGATCACTGCCGCGCCTCTGTGAAGCAGGGCGCTATGCCGCCGCGATGCGTTTGACTTTGATCCGCCGTTCCAGGTCACGGGATTGGGCTAGGTCGAACGCCAACTGCATGCCCAGCCACGTTTCCGGGGTCGAGCCGAATGCCTTCGACAGCCGGTAGGCCATTTCGATGGAAACGGACGCCTTTTCATTCACCAGGTTGGAAAGCGTTTGGCGCCCGACGCCAAGCCTCTTGGCGCACTCGGTGACCGACAGGCCCAGGAATTTCAGGCAGTCTTCCCGCACGATGGCGCCCGGATGCACAGGATTCTTCATCGCCATACCAGCTTGCATGTCTCACCACGTGGCGAGGCGAAGTGCGTGAAGAGGGCCGTCAGGACGAGGCGCGAGCCGCTTGGCGCGCGCAGGTGTACTTGACCCTACATCGAGCACGCCAAGCCAGCGCAACGAAGTCATGGCGGTCGTATCGCGTGCTTCGGCCGTCAGGTGGTGAGACATGCAGGCTTCCCCTCCTAATGATAATCCAGATAGTCGGCATCTACGGCGTGCCCGTCCTCGAACCGGAATGTCACCCGCCAATTGCCTGACACCGAGACCGCATAATGACCTTGCATGCGGCCTTTGAGCGGATGCAATCAAAAGCCGGGAAGGTCCATTCCTGCAGGACCGTTGCTGCGGTCCAATGCGGTCAGGATGCGGCGAAGTTTCGCGACATGCTCCGGCGCGACCTTCGCAGATCGCCCACTCTCATATAGCTTGTGCAAGCCGTGATGACGAAACGGCTGGATCACTTTTCAAGTGTATGGTGTCAATCGACAGGTGTCTATGCCTGCTTGGCGGCCTGGAGCAACAAGCTGCCAATGTAATAGTCGAGGAATATCGAGCGCATGAGATCGCGAACGTCCCATGTTTCCCCTCGAACTCGCGCTGAAAATCGGGAATGATGAAGCGCCCCTCCCGCAAGCGTTCGCATTTTCCGGCTGACGTGGCGGGGTTTCTGCGCACCTTTCCCTTGATCGTTCTCCGGCTTACGTTACCGCCCAGCGGATGGTAAAGAGTGTCTCCGACTCGGTCCGCTGCGCCAGCCGGCGCTCCAGCGAGTCGATGAGTTGGTCACGCTTCTCGATGATCTCGTCCTCGACCTTGAAGATCTCCTGGCGCTGTCGCCGCTGGCGGCGTTCAAGCTTCTGGATCTTCTCCTGAATCTCGTGCTGCTCGGCGAGCGTGACCGCCTGCCGCGCCTGACGGCGCAGGGCCTTGATCTGCTCCTTGGTGTCCAGGAGCGCCTTCTCCGCGGAGAGCACCATGTCGTCGGCCCATCTTTCGAGCTTCTCGCGCGCCTCGTTGAAGTGCGTGTTGTTCTGCTCCAGCGAACGGCTGACTGTGGCCTGAGCGTGGCGCTGGGATTCGCGGTCGAGACGGTGCATCACCGCGGCTGGGATCGCACATTCGCCGTCCCCATCATGGCTGGTGCGGCCGGCGCAACCGAACAGTTTCTCCATCGTCTCCTGTTCAAGCGGTGCTCCGGCCTCATCGAAACCGGAAAACAGCAGGTACTCCTCCCGTTCGTAGGTGTCGATGGTGAGGCGAGTCAGGGTCAGGTAACCGGCTCTCCCGCGTAGCGCCTCGATGACGTACAGACGCGTCGGGTGATGGGTCACATCGAAGACGATCCGCTCGGGCGGGGTGGGAAGCGCTTTTGCTCTTTCCACGACATGCTCGCCGAGCGGGTGCGACAGGCGGTAGAGGAAGACACTCCGCGTCGCGGCGCCGTCCTCATCGGCGTCGGCTCCCGACTTGGGATGCGACTTCGAGATCAGGTGGTACCGCCCTTTGGGGATCCCGGCGAGGGGTGGGCGTTCCAGGTCGAAGGCCAGCGCCGCGTCGTTGAACCGCGCCCTTCCGTCGAGCATGAAGCGCGTGAGCGACCAGAACCGCCCGCCCACACGGTCGAGACGGGCCTGGGCGTCGGCAAGCCGCAGGCGCAGGCGCTGGTGCACGTCCTCGTCGAAGTGCTCGAAGAGTGCGCGGCGGGTGTCGTCGAGCCGCGTCCGGATCTGCTCATCCATCTCGGCTTGCAGTTTGCGGAAGGCGGCGTCGATCTCTTCGGGCGTGCGGCACTCCTGGTAGATGCCCAGGATGCGCTTCTCGAAATCGACGCCCGACTCGATGCTGCCGAGCACTTCGTCCGAAGCGCCGAAGACACCGTTGAACAGGTTGAACTTCTCGGTTAGAAGATCCAGGACACGGCGGTCGGCCTCGTTGCGTTCATTCAGGAAGTTGATCACGACCACGTCGTGCTTCTGGCCGTAGCGGTGGCAGCGGCCGATCCGCTGCTCGATGCGCTGCGGGTTCCAGGGCAGGTCATAGTTCACCACAAGCGAGCAGAACTGGAGATTGATGCCTTCCGCCGCTGCCTCCGTGGCGATCAGGACAGCCGCTTCATCCCGGAAGTGCTCGATGAGCGCCGTGCGTACGTCCACCGCCCGTGAGCCCGAGGCGCGGCCGGCGCCGCGGTTCTCTTCCGCCCAGCGCTCGTAGATCGCGGTGGTCTCCGGCCCCCTGTTCGCGCCGTTGAAGAGGACGACCTGCCCCCGGTAGCCATGCGATTCGAGGAAGTCCTTCAGATACGCCTGGGTCCGGCGCGACTCGGTGAAGATCAGCGATTTGCGCGCGGCGCCCGTCGCGGCCATCTGCTCGAAACCGATCTCCAGCGCCTTCAGCAACGCCCGGCTCTTGGTGTCGATGCCGATGGCGCGCGCCCATGTGGCCAGCCGCCGGAGGATGGCGATCTCCTCCCGCAGCTTCTGACGGTCGATAGTGACCGGAGCCGCCTCGGTCGGGTCGATGTCCTCGCTCTCCGCGAGGATCTCGTCGAGTAGATCGTCCTCGATTTCCTCATCCTCGATGAGTTGCTCCGCGAACTCCGAATCACTGCCCGCCTGTTCGTCACGCAGCGTCTCAAGACGCGCCCGCAACGTGTCGAGTGTGGCGGCAATGGCCTGCGACGACGAGGCAAGCAGCTTCCGCAGAATCAGGGCCGTGAGATGCCTCTGCCTCTTGGGGAGCGCGTAGCTGTCCTCGCGCTGAAGAAAGCCGGAGACCTCCTCGTAGAGTGCGTGTTCTTCGACCGTCGGCTTGAACGGCCGCGTGATCGGACGTCGCTCCGTGTACCGGATGTACTCCATCACCTCATTGCGGAGGGTCCGCTTGCAAAAAGCCGAAAGCCGCTGCCGCAGGGCTGCGAGATTGCTGCCCGCGCCGGCGTACTGAGACCGGAACGAGCTGACATCACCGAAGAGGCGCTCGTCGATGAGCGTCGAGAGGCCGTACAGCTCGAGGAGTGAGTTCTGCAGCGGCGTCGCTGTGAGGAGCAGCTTGCGGCAGTCCTGCGTAGCCCAGCGGATTCCCCGACCAACCCTGTTGCTCGGACGGTACGCGTTGCGCAGCTTGTGGGCTTCGTCAATGACGACGAGGTCCCAGGCCATCGTCTTGAGCTCCTCGCGTAAGCGGTTCGCATAGTGGTGCGACAGGACGACGACGGCACTTGCCCCGAGAGGCGTTTGGCCGCTTCGCCTGGCTTCGCGATAGGCCTTCGCGTCGAGCACCTGCACGGGCAGGTTGAACTTCTCCTCCAACTCCAACGCCCACTGCTTGCGGATGGAAGCCGGACAGATCACCAGCAGACGGCGCTTGCGTTCCGCCCAGAGCTGGCACAGCACGATTCCCGCCTCGATCGTCTTCCCGAGGCCAACCTCGTCAGCAAGGATGACACCCTGGGAGAGGGGCGACTGCAGGGCGAAGAGCGATGCCTCGATCTGATGCGGGTTCAGGTCGACGGCCGCGTCGAACAGCGCCATCGACAGGCGGTCCATTCCGTTGCTGGCACGCCGCGTCAGATCGTGGGCGAAGTACTTGGCGTGGTGAGGGGTGAGCGTCAACTGCATCGCTGCATCTGGGCGAAGTTGGCGTAGGGTGGATTGGCGGGGAAGTAGTCGGCCATGCGCCTCGGATCGGTTTCGCAGGCCGCAATAACGCCCGTGCACAGCGGCGTCGTTTCCGAGTGGGTGAGCGTCTTTTGGGGTGTCCGGCGCTCCATGGGTTGTAATTCCTCCAGCCTACCGCCGCACGTCGGATTCGTGTTCGAATGGATTCAGGAGATCTACCCCGAGTTGATCAAAATCGCGCACGTTGCGGGTCACGACCGTCAGCCGATGCACGACGGCCGTCGCGGCGATCATGGCGTCCTCCATCAGGGTGTCTGACCGGCGATGATTGAGCCGCGCCCATTCCCGGAATGTGGCTGCATTCATGGGGAGGACGTTATAGGAAACCAGCACCGCGCCGAGCCACGCTTCCAGTTCCGCCGCCTTGGCGGCATCCTGCTCGCGGGTGAGTTCGATGCCCGCTTGGATCTCCCCGACCGTTACCGCGGACAGAAACAGCTCATCGGCTTCCACCTTTCCAATCCAGCCGACGACGGCCGGATGTGGATGAGGGCGGCGCAGTTCCGATACGACATTGGTGTCGAGTAGATACACGGGCTTACTCGAAGCTCGGAGACACGCGGCGGCGATGCCGCGGCCGTGGCGGTGTCAGCGCGTCCGTGCGCGCCTCTGGGGCGAGCAGCAGTTCCTTGAGATCCGGCCTGGCGCGCTTCTCCAGACGCCGCCACTCGTCAATGGGCACCAGCACGGCCGCCTCCACGCCTCGCTTGGTCACGATCTGTGGCCCTTCGCTGAGGCTCGTCTCGAGCAACTCGCTGAAGCGCGCCTTGGCATCCTGCACCTGCCATGTCTTGCTCATGCCGCGTTACCTCCGTCAAAGAATGACTAGATATAAAACTAGTCTATCTCCTTGGGAAAGGCAACAAGGACCGACCGGGCGACGAGGTATGAAGCCGTAGCCCCGCGCCGCCTTGGCGGCTTGCAGCTCTTCGATGATTGCGTACAGGCAGATCATCAACGCGTCTTTCTGGGAATCGGCAATTTGACACAGCGCGAGGGGCCGTGTCGGCGCAATGTGAGACGTTCCCCTGGTGAGCAAAGCAGAACGTTGCCCTTCGGCTCGAAGTACTGAAGCCCTTCAGTCTTGTTTTGCCGCCCCGGCCGGCATAGCATGAGGACAGCGAGGCGGGAATCCTGGCCTGCTTTGCTCACCACGTGGCGAGGCGAAGTGCTTGAGGGTCACGAGACACGAATCACAGCCTTTACACATTGAGCACGGCAAGCCAGCGCGACGAAGTCATGGCGGTCGTATCGCGTGCTTCCCCCCGTCAGTGGTGAGAAATGCAGGTCAGTGATCGACTTGCCGTCGCCGCGAACCTGGGAGCGCGGGCATCCTTGCCCGCACGGAGGAGGTGATATCACGCCCATACGTCTCCGACGAAGTTTGTTCTTCGTAGCGCCGGCAACCCCAGCTGGGCCGGCGCTCCCAAGCTGCCCAAGGCTGCCGCGCCCGCCGCTCAGTTACTGCTTGCCTGCGCACATTCGCGCTGCATTCGCGCGGCATTTGGTCGGCATTGGTCGGCATTGGTCGGCATTGGTCGGATAAAAATATTGCCCCTGAGCAAGTGTTCAAGCGCCGTTTGCCGGGAGATCCCGGGATTGTGCTCACAATCCCGTGTTTGCGGTCGGCCTCACGACGAGCGCCATTGGCCGCAGCTCCCGTCGCCCTCCGGGCCCCTTCCGCTGCGGCGAACGCAACATGAACCCATGCTGAGGAAGGGGAACGTTCTCTATTGCGCAAACAGGGGAACGTTCTCTATTGCGTTGACACAGCGCGAGGAGCCTTTGCGCCGCCGCTGTGGGTCTGCTATGCTGCGATTGCCGCAGGGGACTCAATGGAAACCGTAGATCGGACGCTACGGGTCCATGCTTGGCTGGTGGGCTTGGTTGCTGCCAGTGGTGCCCTGTGCGCATTGCAGGCGCAGCAGCCGGCGCCGTCCCCCGCCCCGCACCAGCGCCTCGTCGCTCAATACTGCGTCGCCTGCCACAACGAGAATCTGAAAACCGCCGGGCTCGCACTCGACTTGGCAAGCGCCCGCCCGGTGAGCGAGAATGCCCCGATCTGGGAGAAGGCGGTGCGGAAACTTCGCGGCCGCCAGATGCCTCCCGTGGGGTCTCGGCGACCGGATGAAGCAACCTATGAGGCGGTGGTGTCGTCGCTGGAGGCCTCGCTCGACAGCGCCGCCGCGGCCCGGCCCAACCCAGGCCGCACCGACACCTTCCGGCGGCTCACCCGGACGGAATACCAGAACGCCATCCGCGACCTTCTTGCCCTCGAGCTGGACCTCTCGTCGTTGCTGCCTCGGGATGAGTCCAGTTCGGGCTTCGACAACATCACGGTAGGCGACCTTTCCCCAACACTGCTCGAATCCTACGTTGCGGCGGCGGACAAGATCTCCCGCCTGGCGGTCGGGCGGCCCGTCACCTCTCTCTCCGTCGAGACGATCAATAAGAAGCCGGACTTCACTCAGGAGTGGCATATCGAAGGTCTCCCGGTGGGGACCCGCGGCGGAACGCTGTTTCCTCACACCTTTCCGCTGGACGCGGAGTACGAGATCGTGATCCGGCTGACGCGAGACCGAGACGAACAGGTCGAGGGCTTGCGAGAGCCGCACCAGGTGGAGCTGCTTCTGGACAACGAACGGATCCGTCTGTTCGAGGTCGTGCCGCCGCGCCATGTCGGAGATCATTCGGCGGTCGACAAGCACCTCAAAGCCCGCATACCGATCTCGGCCGGTCCGCACCAGCTTGGCGTCACGTTTCTCAAGAAGCCTTGGGCGGTGCTCGAATTGGACCGGCAGCCGTACCAGGCTCACTTCAACGCATACCGGCATCCCCGGGTCCAGCCGGCGGTCTACGAAGTCGCGATTATCGGTCCCTATGACGCGAAGGGCCCCGGCGCCACGCCCAGCCGGGAACGCATTTTCGTCTGCCGGCCGGAGGGCGCCGAAGACGAAGAAAGCTGCGTCAGGCGAATTCTGACGACGCTCATGCGCCGGGCTTACCGGCGGGAGGTAACGGAAAGCGACTTCGAAAGCCCATCGGCATTCTATCGCCGAGGACGGTCCGAGGATGGCTTCGAAGCCGGGATCGAGATGGCCCTGTCATCGATCTTGATCAGTCCGGACTTTCTATTCCGTGTGGCGAGAGACCCTGCCGGGATCACGCCGAATACGGCTTACCCGATCAGCGATCTGGAGTTGGCGTCGCGGCTTTCCTTCTTTCTTTGGAGCAGCATTCCCGACGATGAGCTTCTCGACATTGCGATTCGAGGAGAGTTGAGCCGCCCCGAGGTCTTGGAGCGGCAGGTGCGGCGCATGCTGAGCGACCGGCGTGCTCATGCCTTGCTGTCGAATTTCGCCGCCCAGTGGCTGCACTTGCGCAATCTGGAGTCGGTATCCCCCGACATGCGCTTGTTCCCGAATTTCGATGACAATCTGCGGCAGGCGATGCGGCGCGAGACGGAACTGCTCCTCGAAAGCGTCATCAAGGAGGATCGAAGCGTCCTTGACCTGATCGCCTCCGACTATACGTTTCTGAACGAACGCCTCGCCAAGCACTACCGGATCCCGCACGTATACGGCAGTTGGTTCCGCAAGGTCAGGCTTGACGACGACAGCAGACGGGGCGGAATGCTTCGCCACGCAAGCATCCTGACGGTGACGTCTTACAACACGCGGACCTCGCCGGTGATCCGGGGGCATTGGGTGCTGGAAAACCTGCTGGGCGTGCCGCCCCCGCCGCCGCCGTCCAATGTTCCGGCGCTGGAAGACAAGACGATCGATGGAAACCTGTCCGTGCGGGAGCGGCTGAAGGAGCATCGCGCCAATCCCGCCTGCTTCGGCTGTCACAACTTGATGGATCCTGTGGGCTTTGCGCTCGAGAACTATGACGCCACCGGCCGTTGGCGCAAATCCGAAGGGGGGCAGCCGATTGACGCAACGGGAAGTTACCCCGGGGGCGCGGAGTTCGACGGGGTGTCAGGCCTCGAGAAGGCTCTGTTGGAGCGCCCCTCACTGTTTGTAGGCACCCTGGTCGAAAAGCTATTGACGTATTCTCTGGGCAGGGTGGTCGAGCACTACGATGCTCCTGCGGTTCGAAAGATCGTGCGAGATTCGCGCTCCGAGGGTTTTCGTTTTTCGTCCCTTATACTTGGGATCGTGAAAAGCAAACCGTTTCAGATGAGGAGATCATTATGATCATCACCAGGAAGGCTCTCCCACGGCGGACGCTTTTGCGGGGAATGGGCGCTACCGTGGCGCTTCCGCTGCTGGACGCGATGGTTCCGGCCATGACCGCGACGGCCGCTACTCCGGCGAGCCCCGTGCGCCGTCTGGGCTACATCTTCATTCCGATGGGATCGGATATCAACCGGTGGACTCCCCCAGGCAACCATTCGTTGGAGGAGCTTTCGCCCATTCTGCGGCCACTCGAGCGGCACAAAGACCGTGTCACGGTCGTGACGAACATGGAGCTGAAGAATGCCTATCCGGGCACGCACGCGACTTCCAACTCCTCCTACCTGAGCTGCGCGAAGGCAAAACTGACCGAAAGCAGCGATTACTATCTCGGCACTACCGTCGATCAGATAGCAGCCAAGGAAATCGGCCAAGACACGCGGCTCCCGTCTCTCGAGCTGGGCATCGAACTTCTCGACATCGTGGGGCAATGCGACGATGGCTATGCCTGCGTGTACCAGAACAATCTCTCCTGGTCCTCGCCCACCACTCCCCTTCCCTATGAGGCGAACCCGCAGAAGGTTTTCGGGCGTTTGTTCGGCGAGGGCAGCCCGGAGGAGCAAAGCAGGACGCTGAAAAAGAAGGCCAGCATGCTGGATCGTGTAAAAAGCGATATTTCGCGCCTCCAGCACGATCTGGGCTCGGGTGATCGCGCAAGGGTGGACCATTATCTGAACAGCGTGCGGGAAGTGGAGCGCCGCATTCAAATCGCAGAAGCGGGAGTGACCGAGAATCCGACGCCGGACACGGAGCGGCCTGTCGGCGTACCGGCCGCTTATGCCGATCATGTCCGGTTGATGTTCGATCTGCAGGTGCTGGCGCTCCAAGCCGACATCACCAGGGTGATTACGTTCCAGATGGCGAGAGAAGGCAGCACGCGAAGCTACAACGAGATTGGGGTGTCGGACCCGCACCACCCGCTGACCCACCACGGGAACGATCAGGACAAGATCGCCAAGATGGCGAAGATCAACGAGTACCATGTGTCGCTGTTCGGATATCTTGTCGAAAAACTCAAGACCACGCCGGACGGGGACGGCTCTCTGCTCGACCATTCGATGTATATGTATGGCAGCGGCATGGGGGACCCGAATTTGCACGACCATATCAACCTTCCGATTCTGGTGGCGGGAGGCGGCGCCGGCAGGCTGAAGGGCGGCCGGCACATCCGGTATGCGGATCGAACGCCGCTCGCGAACCTTCATCTGACGCTGCTGGAAAAGGCGGGCGTTCGCATGGACTCGTTCGCCGACAGCAAGGGGAAGGTCGAGGAGCTGCTGTCGATCTGATTCCGCGCGGAACACAAGGGAGGGACGCCATGGCGCAACATGCCGCCTGGAGCGATGACAACTCCGAAGCCGCACGCGGGAGCAAGCGCTTATCGCGGCTTCGATCAGCCGCTTCCTCACGGCCGCGGTCCTGGAGCCGCGGTTCGCGGCTTTACGGCTTTACGGTCGCGCTTCTGTCAGCGATCAGCCTGGCGGGCGCGGCTGACTCACCGCTGGCGGATGCGGCCCAGACCATGGATCGGGAGACCGTCCGCGCCCTGATCGAAAAGTCTGCGGGCGTGAACGCAGCCCAGGTTGACGGCATGACGGCTCTGCACTGGGTCTGCCTGCACGATGATCTCGAGATGGCAAAGCTGCTGGTCGAGACCGGCGCCGGCGTGAACATCGCCAACCGATATGGGGTGACGCCGCTCACGTTGGCCTGCACCAACGGAAATGGCGCGCTCGTCGAGCTGCTCCTCGATGCGGGAGCCGACCCGAACAGCAGCCTTCCCGGTGGCGAGACCGCTTTGATGACCGCCTCTCGAACGGGACGGGTCGGGCCTGTCAAGGTGCTGTTGGCCCGCGGAGCCGACGTTCACCGCAAAGTTCATGGAATGGGACGGCATGCACTGGCGGGCGCCGGCGCCTTCCTCATCCGCTTGGCTGACCCTACTATTTTTGACTTTGAGACGAAACCGGAACAGACAGCCCTGGTCTGGGCGGCCGCGGAAGGGCACTCCGAGGTCGTCGTGGAGTTGATCAAGGCAGGCGCCGATTTCCAGACCACTCTATCCTCGGGTTTCACACCGTTGCTCTTCGCAGTGAGGAACGGACACACGGAAGTCGTGAAGACCCTCGTGAAAGCAGGCGCCGATATCAACAAACGCATTGATCCTCACAAGGACTGGCGCCATCGCGGCTACGGAGGGCGGCTGAGGCCCGGCGCCAGTGCCCTGCACGTGGCGGTCGAGAACGGTCAATTCGAACTGGCGGCCCATCTGCTGGACGCCGGCGCCGATGCCAATGCCGCCGACCCCATCGGCTACACACCGTTGCACGCGGTTTCCGGGGCGCGCAGAGTCTCGCTGGGCGATGCCGACCCGCCTCCCGAGCCTACGGGAGACATGACCAGTCTCGAGTTCGTCAGCAAGCTGGCGGCTCGTGCCGCGAACTTGAATGCAAGGATGAAAGGACCGGGCATGATCAATATTGGCTCTGCCGTGTTCGGCCCGACGGCATTCCTGGCGGCCGCCCAGACCGCAGATGTAGATTACATGAAGACCCTGATCGACTTGGGCGCCGATCCGCACCTCACGTATCAAGACAACCGCACCGCGTTAATGCTTGCGGGTACGAAGAGTGCATCCGAAGAAGATATCCTGCAGACGATCGAACTGTTGCTGGATCTCGGCGTCGATATCGATGCCGTCGACGCTAACGGCGAAACGGCGATGCACGCGGCCGCCTACTATGATCGGCCCGAGCCTATCAAGCTGCTCGCCGCCAAAGGTGCCCGTATTGAAATCTGGAATCGGAAAAACAAGCACGGGGCTACGCCATTAGCGATAGCCACGGGTTACCGAGGGCCGGGAAGCTTTCGGCCCCAGCCCAAGGCCGAAGCGGCGATTCGTGAAGTGATGATCGCCGCCGGGGTAACTCCACCCGAAAAAGTAACTGTTACTTTCAAAGCTCAGCAGGCCTATTAGGCTTCCCGGCGGCTGACACCCCGCCGCCACCGGACACCTTGAACCGCTTAATGTTCAGCTTGGCCGGTACGCGTGGGGCTAGACTCCTGATCTTGTCCTGTGGTCCGAGGAACGCATCATGGCCGGAGTCACCGGTTCAAGGTGGCGCACCAGTTGTTGTCCGGCCCCAGGGTCACGGCGGGCTGATGCAAACATGTGCGGCTGGTATCCGCTCCAGCTCTCCGGATGCCCCTTCGCGTTGCGCTACACCCCGATATCGCAGGCCTGCGGCAGATCGTCCGGCATATGCCGCAGCGTCATCGATGCCGGCCACTCCATCCGACGCGGCTCCTGCGGCCGTTCCTCACCTTTGCGAAGCCGACCGCGCTTGCGCTTCGGCTTCGCCGTCGGCGCGGACTTCGCGGCCGGCCGTTCGCTCCCCGCGATCGCGGTCGAGTCCCGTGACACGTGGCCTGCCGGATGTCTTTGCCGCGTCTTTTGTATACTATCCCCATCCTACGATCCCCTTTGAAATAGGTTCCTACTCATGAAGATACTCGTTTCTCTCTTAATGACAGCCGTTTGGGCACTGCCCGCGATCGCACAGCCCGATGAAACGGCGAAGCATTTCCATGTCTTTCCGCACATCGCCGACGGGGGTGGATGGCAATCCTCCCTGGTTGTCACAAACGCAGGCCAGTCGTCGAACTCCTGTACGCTCGAATTGCACGGCCTGACCGTGGGCAGGTTTGAAGACGCCAAAGGCATTACGGCGGAGGGTTCAATGGCAACATTCGATCTGCCGGGATCCGGCGGTCATCTGGTATGGAGCACCCGGAACGAATTGGCCGTGGGGACCGGCTATGCGACTCTCGATTGCGTTGATCCCGTCACGGCGCAAGTTGTCTTCGCGCAGATCAACAACTTGGGCGAGCCGACGGGAATAGCGACGGTATTCAGTGCACAACCCGGGTTTGTCTTCCAGTTTCCGATTCTGAAACAAGACGCCATACTGGCACTTGCGATCGCAAACAATACGGACACCGACGCGGTCTGCGGCCTTGCCCTTGAGGACCTTCAACGAGAGAATCTGGGCGAAATCGAGTTGACCGTCCCATCGAAGTCCAACCATGCGCAAGTGCTCAACACCTCCATTCCAATTCCGGAAACCTTCCTCGGAGGGTCGGCGACGGTTGACTGTGATCAGCAAGTCGCGGTTATCGGGATTCATACCGAACAGCAACCGGACGGAGTCAACATCACCTTCAGCACGCTGCCGCCCACTGTTCTCCCCACTCCGCAGTTCCAGAATTCCGACGGACTTTGGGACGGGCTTTGGAAGGATGCGATGATCGTCACGAGAACGGACTCGACGACGCCCGTTTTGATGTCTTGCAAGGGCCTGCTCAACTGCGGGGGCCAACTCTACACGCTGACCGCTGAACTTGACCAGTCCGGCGCAATGGTTACCGGTAAGGTGAGGTCCACCATCGAAGAGTCAGATTTGGAATGGATGGTTGCGGGAGAGGTGTCCGATGATGGGATGCTCAGCTTGTCTGCCGAAAACGCGGCTCCGCTCACCTACAACGGGATACCGGTAATGGTGAGTTTGGCGTCTTGGGAGTCACGACAGGACATCCTCGGCATCATGACCGGAACGGTGCAATTCAACATCTCCCTTGTCCCCACCATCACGCTCGTAAGAATAAAGGGATGTTTGGGGGACAAGACTCTGGCGGAAACTGCAGGTTCGGATGTCAGCATGCTGTCCTCGGCATGCAGTGGGTTGCGGCGCAGCGATCAATAATTGCTGCGCTGACAAAAAAAACAACAGGGTAGCGTCTTTTCCGGCAACGCCTCGTGCAGCCGGTGCGGCTCAGTCCTTCAAGGGCCAGCCCGGACCTCCCCCTCCGGGCGGCAGGGATTCCTCGACCCGCACAAGCTCCAGCACACGGACGAACAGCTTGTAACGCTCGCCTTGGGGGGCCGATGGTCTCAGCGGGCCGCGGGAACAACTCCTGCTGGAAGGTGAACCAGTATTGTGATACGGTTTGCTTCAGTCACAAGTTCGCTCTCCATGGCCACGAGATGGCTTGGCTTGGCAAACCTCATCATCCAACACAGGGTGGACTTGTTCCTCGACGGACCTGACTCACTAACTCCGGCGACCGAAAAATCCCCTGCCCGGGGGATTTGACCGTAATGAGGAAATCTCCATGAGACAACGGTTCCGTGTAGTTGCGGCAGCAGCAATCCTGTTCATCGTGCCGGACGCTGCTCGCGGTCAGGCGGCGGACGGACACCTCGTCGGAACCGTTCTCGACCAGACCGGAGCATCGATTCCGGGCTGCGCCGTGACGGTCAAAACGTCAACACCGGCGTGCAATGGAAACAGATGACCGACGAACGAGGCGCCTATCGCTTCAACAATCTCCCGGTCGGGGAATACACGCTGTCCGCCGAGTCGGAAGGCTTTGCGCCGTCGATGCTATCCGGTATCGCCGTCTCCCTCAATCGCGCGACCACCGCCAACATCAGCCTCGAATTGGGCGAGGTTCAGACGGCAGTCGAGGTTACCGCGGCCTCGGCACAGATCGACACGACAACCTCGACAGTGGGCGAGTCGTTCGATGCCCGCCAAGCGCTCTACAGTCCGAGTTCCGACCTGGCGCTCGGAGTTCTGAACTTCTCCCTGCAGGGCGCCGGCGTCGCTTCGAGCGGGGGCACCGGCCTGGGGGAAGGCCCGTCGATCGGCGGCCAAAGGCCCCGTAACAACAACTTCATGATCGAAGGCGTCGACAACAACGACAAGGGCGTCACTGGGCGGATCGTCGATGTGCCCAACGAGGCGGTGGCCGAGTTCTCCCTGCTGCAGAACCAGTACGGCGCGGAATTCGGCCGCTCCACCGGCGGGCAGTTCAACACGGTCGTCAAGAGCGGGACCAACGAGATCCACGGCTCTCTGTACGAGTACTTCTCGAATCGTCATCTGAACGCGATCGACGAGTCCAACAAACGACGAGGCATTCTTGAGAACCCGCGTCTGGACGACAATCGCTTCGGGGGCACGGTCGGCGGTCCCGTCATCCGGAACCGCCTCTTCTACTTCGGTACGTTCCAACTGAATCCGGTCGGCTTGGCCTCCGCCCCGGGCCGTCCCTTCTCGTCGCCAACGGCCGAGGGTTTCGCCGCCCTGGAACGCATCGAAGGCCTTTCGAGCACGAACCTGGGAGTGTTGCAGCGCTACGTGCCGCCGGCTCCGGCCGCCGAGCGCACCACGACGGTCTTGGGCACGGAGATTCCGATCGGGGTATTGCCGATCAACGTACCCGCGTAACAGGACAACCGCTCCTGGCTGGTCAGCGCGGACTACACCGGGAAGCGAGGGGACCAGGTGCGCTTCCGCTACATCCGCAACGCCACCAATGCGGTCGATCCGGTCAAGCTCCCGGACCTGCCCGATTTCGCCAGCCAACGCACGCTCTCCAGGCAACTCGTTTCACTCTCTTACTTCCGCAGTTTGTCATCACGATGGTTCAACGAGACCCGGCTCGGCTTCAGCCGGTCGTCCGACAACATCCCGGCGGGCGATTTCGAGTTTCCGGGGCTGGACTCTTTTCCGAATATCACGATCGGGCAGGATCTCGACATCCAGATCGGCCCGTATCCCGTCGCGCCCCAAAGGGGAGTCCAGAACACCTACCAGCTCGTGAACAACGCCACGTTGATCGACGGGAGGCACACGCTGAAGTTCGGCGTCGACGCGAGACGGAACATCACCTCCGAATTGTTCGTGCAGAGGCAACGCGGCGATTACAACTACTCCACCCTCGAACGCTTCCTGCTCGACTTGAGCCCCGACATTCAAGCCAAGCGCAACACCGGCGGAGGCGTGTACCACGGAAACAACACCGAGTTCTACTCGTATTTCAGCAGCGAGACCAAGATCCGACGCAACCTCACGCTCACTCTCGGCCTCCGCCACGAATACAAGGGCATACCGTACGGAGACACGCTGCAACAGTTGAACTCGATCTCGAGCGTTCCGGGAGTGCTGACTTTCGGTGCGCCCAAAGCCCAGAAACGCAACTTCGCTCCCAGAACCGGACTGGCCTATTCACCGGGATCCAAGGGGAAGACGGTCTTCCTTGCAGGCTTCGGGGTCGCGTACGACACCTATTTCACGAACCTCGGCCAACTGCAGAAGCCGCCCCAGTTGGAGAACACTTTCCGGGGCGACCCGACAGTCGATACGCCGAATTACCTCGCGAACGGCGGCATCCGCCCTGACCAGCGTCCGGAGCAGCTCAACGAGCAGACGGCCCACGCGATCACTTCGACCTACATCCCCGACCAGCACCTGCCTTACTCTCTCCAGTGGAATTTCGGGGTCGAGCGGGTCGTCGCAGAGGATTACACGCTGTCCGCGCGCTACCTCGGCACTCGAGGAGTCCGGCTTTTTACGCAGACCGTCCTGCCGCTGATGGCGCGGGCAAATCCGCAGCGCACGCTGCCCACGTTCTTCCAGCGGCCGACGCAGTCCGAGCTGGATGCGCTGACCCTTACCCTCGACGATATCGACGCGCAGCCGATCTCCCTGCCGGAGTTCGCCGACGCCGGATTCAGCCCTTTCATCTTCGCCTTCCCGAACCGCGGCAACTCGATCTACCACGGGCTCGCGACCGAGGCGAAGCGCAGGTTCTCGAACGGCCTTCAGTTCATCGCCGCCTATACCTGGAGCAAGAACATCGACGACAGCACCGCCGATCTCTTCTCAACCCTGCTGGCTCCGCGCCGGCCTCAGGACTTCCAAGACATGCGCGCCGAACGCGGGCGATCATTCCTCGACCGCACGCACCGCTTCACGATGACTTGGGTCTATGAGGCGCCGTGGTATCGGAAGTCGCGACAGTGGTTTCGCAGGAACCTGCTGGGCAACTGGGTGCTTTCCGGCATGTACACGGCGGAGTCGCCGCAATACGCCACGGTGCAGAGCGGACTCGACTCCAACCGCAACCTTGACGGAGCTACGGATCGGGTGGTAGTCAACCCCAACGGCGCCGACCGCACGGGTAGCGGCGTAACGGCTCTGACGAACAGTGACGGGCGCATCGTCGGATATCTGGCCGACAACCCGAATGCCCGCTACGTCAAGGCAGGCGCCGGCGTCCATCCGAACGGCGGGCGCAACACGCTGCCGCTGCGAGGCATCAACAACTTTGACGTCAGCGTGAGCAAACGGTTTTCGGTGGGCGAGTCCAAGGCGATCGAGTTCCGGGCTGTGTTCTATAACGCGCTCAACCGCCCCCAGTTCACCCCGGGATCGCTCAACAGCGTGAGGGCGGTCTCCTCCAACATCACGCGCAACAACCTGATCCCGGGACATCCGCTGTTCGACCGGCCGGACCAGCTCTACGCCAGCCACTCCCGCGATATCCACCTGGTCCTGCGATTCACGTTCTAACCGCAAGCAAATCGGAGCTTTACGATCCGATCAGGCAGGTCGGAGGAAGTCGACGGGGGCGAATGCGACGATGCGCCACTTCTCCTTGGCGCGCGCGACCTTTACGTCGATCATGCTCCTGCGTATCTCAACGGCCCCCGTACGACCGAGCGGCGAAATCTGCAACAGCCAATCGATCCGCCCGCGAAAGGAGCCCCCTTCCTCAACGATCTCGTCAATGCGGATCGAAGAGGCCAAGTCCCTTTGCTCAGTCAGCACGACCACGTTCGCTTCGAGTTGGGGGTAGGCTTTGAAGCGCTCACGATCGAAATGGCTCAAGAACAGTGCGGCATTGCGCGCTTGCAGGGCGCGGCTCGCATCCTTCAGCATGCGCGAGACGGCCTCCTGGTCCGCTCGAGCCGCAGGGCAAGCGACAACGAAAACAACCAGTTGCGCGAACCGCCGTCGAGTCACTTCCACACACGCGCTCCTGGAAAAACCCTACGTTCGATACTCCGCGTTGATCCGGATGTATTCTTCGGTCATGTCGCAGGTCCAAAATCGAGCGCAACCGGAACCGCCGCCGCGAATGTGAAACCGAAGGTGGACCTCGTCCGCTTCCATCGTCTTCTGGACTTCCGGCTCGTCGAAATCCGCGCGGCAACCGCGACGGCAAACGCGAAAGCCGTTCACATGGATATCCACCTTCGACGGCTCGAAATCGACGCCGCTCGCCCCGGCGGAGGAAAGGAACCGCCCCCAATTCGGATCAGCGCCGGCAATCGCGGTCTTGACCAGCGGCGAGTTGGCGATCGCTCTCGCGATGGTATCGGCGGCACGCTCGCTCGCCGCGCCTTCAACATCGATTGTCAGCAGTTTGCGGGCGCCCTCGCCATCGCGGGCAATCGCTACCGCCAGCGATTCGGCAACGTTGCCGAGAGCGGACTCGAACCTCTCGCGATTCGCTCTCGTGATCGCCACTCCCGACGCGCCGTTGGCCAGCAGCAGAACCGTGTCGTTCGTCGACGTATCCGAGTCCACGGAGATGCGGTTGAAGGTTCTGCCCAGGACCGTCTTCAGCATCTTGCGCAGCACGCCGGCGGGAATGGCGGCATCCGTGAAAATGTAGCTCAGCATCGTCGCCATGTTCGGCTGGATCATCCCCGCTCCCTTGGCCATGCCGGCAATCCGAACCACTCCCGCCGGCGTTTCGACCAGGGTCCAGGCGGTCTTCGGGACCGTGTCTGTCGTCATGATCGCTTGTGCAGCTTCCGGAAAATGCTTCTGAGAGAGCTGTCTGCACAGCGTGGGCAGGGCTTCGATGATGAGCTTCTCGTCAAGCGGCTCGCCGATGACGCCGGTCGATGAAACCAGAACACGGTTCACAGGCGCACCCACGGCTTTCGCTGTCGCGCGCGCCGTCGCCCGCGCTACTTTCGCCATCGTCGGGGTAGCGCAGTTGGCGTTGCCGGCGTTGACAATGATCGCTCGACAGCAGCACTTGGATTTCTCTAAATGCCGTTCACAGAGAACGACCGGCGCCGCCCTCACCACATTGCGTGTGAAGGCGCCCGCCGCCACTGCCTCCGGATCCGACACCATGAGCGCCAAATCGAGTTCCGACTTCTTGCGGATCCCGGCATACACGGCCGCGAACCGATAGCCCAGAGGTAGATTCACTGCCGGCTCTCTCCTAATAGTTCTCCCTCTTCGGGTCGATATCCTCGCACAAAGTCAGAAGCGTCGATGCGTCTCTTGCCTTCCGGCAGCACCTCGTCCACGGCGAGCAATGATGATCCCCCACAGCCTACGCCAAGTCGGCCTCCCGATGTCGAGATCCGGCCCGGTGCCGGCCCGCTCTTATCGAGCGGCCGGACGCGGTGGATTTGCAGCCGGCGGCCCCGAAAGTAGGTGTATATACCCGGCCAAGGAGTGAACCCGCGCAGACGGTCGTAAATCCGGGGCGCCGTCAGGCCCCAATCGACCTCGCCGTCTTCGCGTTTGAGGATCGGGGCCAAGGTAACTTCGTCTTCGTTTTGGGGCTCGGGGATGATAGCGCCGTCCGCCAAACCCTTCAGCGTCTCGATCAGCAATGAGGCGCCGACCGGAGCCAAGCGCTCACCGAGCTGTTCAGCCGTCTCGTCGAGCCCGATCGGCATTTCGCGCTTCAGCAGCATGTCACCGGCATCCAGCTTGAAAAAGATCTTCATCGTCGTCACGCCGGTTCGCGTTTCACCGTTCGCAATCGCCCAGTTGATCGGTGCGGCGCCGCGGTACTTCGGGAGCAGCGATGCATGGACGTTGATGCAGCCATGTGGCGGCAAGTCGATGATCTTTCGGGGAATGATCTGGCCATAACCCACAACCACAATTACATCGGGAGCGATAGCTTGGAGTTGCTCGTTTGAGTCGTGAGTCTTCACGCGCCGGGGCTGAAAAATCGGCAGACCCAGTTCAAGCGCTTTCACCTTCACCGGCGGCGGCGTCAGAATCTTCTTGCGTCCGGCGGGCCGATCGGGCTGCGTTACGATCAGTTCCACGGAGTGGCCCGCAGCCACCAGCGCGGAAAGCGTCGGCACGGCGAACGCCGGCGTACCCATGAACACCACCCTCATGGGCTTAGTCCCACTCGCCTTTTTTTCGCAGCTTCCGGATCTTGCGCTTGATGAGTTCCCGCTTGAGCGGCGTCAGGTGCCGCAGGAACAGTATCCCGTTCAGATGATCGTTCTCGTGGAGGATCGCGCGCGCCAACAGACCTTCTCCTTCCAACTCGAAACTTCCGCCCTTTGTGTCACGCGCCCTTACAACCACCCGTTGGGCGCGTTTGACGTCTCCTTGGAACCCGGGGACGCTGAGGCAACCTTCCTCGCCGATCTGTTCGCCTTGCGTCTCAACAATTTCCGGATTGATGAGCACGAGTTTCTGCTTCGGATCTTCTCCCGCCGTGCAGTCGATGACCGTGAGCCTCTTCAGGAGCCCGATCTGCGGTGCGGCCAGCCCGACGCCGCGGGCATCTTTCATCGTCTCGAACATATCCGCGACGAGTTGATGCAACTCGGGCTCATCGAACTCCTCAACCGGTTCACAGCGCTGCTCAAGAACCGGGTCGCCGTATTTAACAATTTTTCTGATCATGCATCCGTTCGTATAGCCATATTCCATTTCATTCTAGTTAACAACTGAAAGGCGACGAGAGTCGCTTGCCGGCGCCAACTAACGGCTCCCGGACGTAGTGCGCACGCGCTCGACCCGTGCCTGCTTCATCCGCCCGCTGGCCAACGCACGGGCGAGAAACTGCACAACCATGATGCTGAGGAGAACGGCGATGCCTATCTCGAAGGGCGTTCGGATGCCTGCCACGCTCACGAGGTATGCCCCGCCGAGCGATCCGCCCGTGAACCCGAGCGCATAGGTGCCTTCGTGGATTCCACTGGCGAGACCTTTTCGCTCATGATTGAAGCTTGTCGTCGAATAGAAAATCCCGGAGAAGTAGACGTAGCCGGTCATCACTCCTGCGCACATCAGGCCCGCGGTCAGCAAGGGAACCGTGTTGCCCGTCGCCAACAGCAGAAGACCGCACCCGGCGACCGTTTGAGCAACCAGCGAAGGCCACATCCGATGCCGCCAGAAGTGGCTGAAGTGCAACAAAAAGTACATCCCGATCACGACCGCCCGCATCGTGCCCAGCATGAAGCCGTGCGTCGAGGAAGGAATGTCCAAAGACGTCGCGAGCTTCGGGAAAATGAAGACCACCAGGCTCGCCGTGAAAGCTCCTCCGAGGTTCGCCAACCAAGCTGCCATGGCGAAGAACCTCGGCGCGGCAGAATGCTCCGGTTCAGACCTGAGCGCCATATCCGGGGGTATTGCGGCCGGCGGCCGGCGGCGGACGCTAAGAATCAGCGGGGCGATGATCGCACCGGCCGCCATTGCTGTATACAGACACACTACCGGCCCAACTTGAAACAGCAAACCTCCACCCGACTGCCCGAAGAACACGCCCGCGTTCCACCAAACGCAAAACGCGATAATCGGCGCCGACGCTGCCCGGCCGTGATCGCCGTACACCTGCCCGGCCGTGATCGACGCCATCAAGGGAGGAAACACCATCCCGGCCGCCATCCCCGACAGCATGACCGCCAGATAAACCAGCGGTGGATCCAGCGACCGTAGCGCTACCACATACGCCGTGACAAAGACGAGTGATCCCAGCACGATCGAACGTCGCCGTCCAAACCGATCCGACAAATGACCGAAAATGCCGCAACTCACCGCATAGGCGACGAAGTTGCACGCCCCGAGAATGCCCAACGGCATCGCACCCTGTTGGTACTCTGCGATATAGCGCGTCGCAGCAAAGAGAAACAGCGCTTGTACGAAGTCCGTCAGTGCAGCGATGACATAGAGCCGCATCAATCTATTCACTCTCGCATCCCGACGATACAACTTGCCGAACCGATGTTAGAATTGCTCGGCTGGCCGCCAAGCTCGGAGCAATAAGCCATGACCACGACCTCAGAAACCCAATCCGGAAACCAAGCCCTCTACCGCAAAGCCAAAACCCTTATCCCCGGAGGCACACAGCTCCTGAGCAAACGCCCCGAGCAGTTTGCGCCAGATCAGTGGCCGCCCTACTACCAGCAGGCGCATGGCTGCACCATCATCGACCTCGATGGGCGCGAATACCTCGACATGTCCATCATGGGCATCGGTTCGTGCCTGCTCGGCTACGCCGATCCTGATGTGACTGAGGCGGTCATGAGCCGCGTGCAACGCGGGTCGATGTGCACGCTGAACAACCCCGAGGAGGTCGAGTTGGCCGAGTTGCTCATCGATATCCATCCTTGGGCCGACCAGGTTCGCTACGCCCGTGCCGGCGGTGAATCGATGGCTATCGCCGCGCGCATCGTCCGAGCCGCCAACAAGCGCAACCTCATTGCAATCTGCGGCTATCACGGCTGGCACGATTGGTATCTTGCCGCCAACCTCTCTCCAGACGGCGCCGTCGATGCCCTGCAAGGCCACTTGCTTCCCGGCCTGTCCCCGGTGGGCGTGCCGACATTGCTGGGTGGAACCATCCTTCCTTTTGAGTACAACCGGCTCGATCAACTCGAAGCCATCGTCTCTCGACACAGATCGGATTTGGCCGCCGTCATCATGGAGCCGACGCGCTCCGCCGACCCCGAAACCGGCTTCCTCGAAGGCGTCCGCTCGCTGTGCGATGAGATCGGCGCGGCGCTCGTTTTCGACGAGATCTCGGTGGGCTGGCGGCTCATCCTCGGCGGTGCTCATCGCAGATACGGCGTCGAACCCGACGTCGCTGTCTTCGCCAAGGCCATGAGCAATGGACACGCCCTGGGAGCAGTGATCGGCAGGGCCTCGGTGATGCAAGCCGCCCAGGACACTTTCATTTCGAGCACTTATTGGACCGAAGGCGTCGGACCGGCCGCCGCCGTCGCCGCGATTCGCAAGATGCAGCGCATCGATGTCCCTGCTCATGCCGTTCAAATCGGGACTCGCTGGCGCAAAGGGCTCAAGCAGTTGTCTGACAAGCACGGTGTTGCGATGAAGTTCAGCGGCCATCCCGCCATCTCGAAGTTCAGCTTCGAACATCCTGACGCCCTTGCTCTGGAAACTCTCTTCACCGCGCGCATGCTCGATCTCGGGATCCTTGCCGGCACGACCTTGTACGTCAGCCTCGCCCATCTGCCGGAGCATGTCGATCGCTATCTCGCTGCCGCGGATGAGATCATTCCCGAACTCAAACAAGCCATCGAAAACAATGATGCCGCTGAACGCATCGGCGGCCCCATCCACCACACCGGATTCCGCCGGCTGACTTGACTCATTCAGGGTCAGCAAGAAGATTTGGGCGGGTCAGGGAGGGGTCTGACTTCAGGGAATTCTCGGGATCAGCGTTCTACAACCCGCCCCGCCCCTCTACAATGACCCAGTGGCCGAATACAAGATCCTGGAGCACACGGCCGATATCGGCCTCCGGGCTTGGGGGCCCTCTCCGGGCGAGCTTTTTCGCAACGCGGCGCGGGCCATGATGGCCATTGCCGCGGACCTGGAAACGCTGAGTGGCCGTGAGGAGAGACAACTGGAGACTCGTGGTGTCGACTATCCTGACCTGATGGTCAACTGGCTCAGCGAGGTGCTCTATCTATTCGATACCGATCAATTCGCAGCCCGTGATTTTCGAGTCGACGACATCGCTGCCGACCGTCTGCGCGCCACGCTGATCGGTGAGCCTCGCGATCCGGAACGGCACGCTTGGGAGCTGATTATCAAGGCAATCACATATCACCAACTGAAAGTGGAACAGCAGAACGGCCGCTGGGAGGCCGAAGTTTTTGTGGACATATGAGCGTTTCGCATCTCATCGAACAGGTCGACGACTACCGCTGGCGTATCCCGCGAGTCGAAGGGACCGGCATGCTCACCGACGTTTGTGTCTATGCCAGCCGGCCCATTCTCGAGAAGATCGTTACAGACCGCTCTCTCGACCAAGCAGCCAACGTTGCCTGCCTGCCGGGAATCGTGGGGTCCAGTCTTGCGATGCCCGACATTCACCAGGGCTACGGCTTCCCGATCGGCGGCGTCGCGGCGGTCGACTGCGCCAGCGGCGTCGTTTCGCCCGGCGGAGTCGGGTTCGACATCAACTGCGGAGTACGGTTGTTGGGTTCCAGCCTCAGTCGCGGTGAGGTGCGGAACCGTTTGAAGGACCTCGTCGATCAGATCTTTCGCGATGTCCCCTGCGGAACCGGCGGCGCGGGCTACATCAAGATCAACCCGAAAGAACTTGACGACGTCCTTGTCGGGGGTGCCCGCTGGATGGTCCGTCATGGCTACGGAGAGACCCACGACGCGGAGTACGCCGAAGCAGGAGGCGCACTGCCGGACGCCGACCCTGAGACTATTTCCGCCCGGGCCAAGGAACGTGGACGGCCGCAGATTGGCACTCTGGGCAGCGGCAACCACTTCCTGGAGATACAGTACGTTCAGCGCGTGGATGACGAGGAAGCCGCCGAAGCTTTCGGCCTGCACCAAGGACAGGTCGTCGTCCTGATTCATTCCGGCTCGCGTGGACTCGGTCACCAAGTCTGCACGGACTTCCTGCGCGACATGGGGCCTGCGATGCGGAAATACGGCATCGAACTTCCCGACCGCCAGCTCGCCTGCGTGCCGGTGTCTTCCGACGAAGGCCAAAGCTATCTCGCAGCCATGCGCGGGGCGGCGAACTTCGCCTGGGCGAACCGCCAGGGAATGACGCATTTCGTGCGTCAGGCCTTCCGGCGCATCTTCAGCAACGACGTGCATCTCAAAGTGATCTACGACGTCTGCCACAACATTGCAAAGCAAGAGCGCTATGAGGTCGCCGGCAAGACACAGGACGTGCTTGTCCACCGCAAGGGGGCCACTCGCGCCTTCCCGCCGGGACATCCCGGGGTGACTCCCGCCTATCAGCACGTCGGCCAGCCCGTTTTCATCCCGGGCAGCATGGGGACGGCCTCCTGGGTCCTCGCGGGCCGATCAGGGTCGGTCGACGAGACCTTCGGGACCTGCTGCCACGGTGCAGGTCGGTTGCTCAGCCGCACCGCTGCGAAAAAGGGACGCGATGTGAAAAGCGTCATCAAAGACCTCGAGCGCGAGGGCATCCTCATTCGCAGCGGCAGCAAAAGGGGAATCCTCGAAGAGGTGCCCGAGGCCTACAAAGACGTCGACGAGGTCATCGAAGTCGTCCACAACGCAGGTCTCGCAAAAAAAGTAGCGCGCCTGCGCCCGATGGGCGTCATCAAAGGTTAATTGGGAGCTTCGCGAAAAACTGCATCAGATTGCCTCTCTGCCCTGCAAAGGAAGGAACTACGGGCGCAGGAAGCGAGATGCCAGAGAGCTTCCGTAGCGCTGATGGCACGGATCGTCGGCAAGCTGCCTCCGTGTCCCTTATTGAGCGTGTTCAGCAGACCGGCCGCTTGGCCGCCTCGGATCTCGCCGATGATGAGGCGGTCTGATGGGTTGCGCAGGGAATGCCGCACGAGATCAGTTTCCGTACACAGCGGGGCCTGCGAGAATGGAGACTTTCACGTGCAATCTTCGTTTGACCTGTGACCCGTCAGGAAATTCAGAAACTGGCGCAAGAGATCGGCAGGCAGGTATTTCAGCCCGAAAGCCCCGAGTCCGCCGCCCTGGCCGCTGATGCACTCGCTTGCCCCGATTGGACTCCACCTTCCGAAGGCATCGCCGGGTTGATCGATCACACGCTTCTTGGACCGGACGCCACTGAGCGCGACGTGATTCGCCTTTGCGAGGAGGCTCGAAAACATGGGTTCGCCTCGGCGTGTGTCCATCCCGACAAGATTGCTATCGCTGAACGCGAGCTACGTGGATCAGGCGTGAAGATTTGCTCCGTGGTCGGTTTTCCGCATGGCGCGAACGTGACGCTGGTGAAGCGTGTCGAGGCCGAGCAGGCCCTCAAGCTCGGTGCGCAGGAGTTGGACATGGTCGTGAATGTCGGTGCGCTGCGGCAGGGGCGGCTGGATTTCATCCACACCGAGATATGCTCGATCGTGGAACTTGCTCGGGGAGCGGGTACGGCGGTCAAGGTCATTCTCGAGATGGCCTTCCTCGATGATGCCGCCAAGGTGAACGGCTGCGTGCTGGCAAAGCTCGCGGGCGCCGACTTTGTCAAAACGTCCACCGGGTTCGGTCCCTCAGGGGCGAACCTGACGGATGTCGCCTTGATGCACAAGGTCGTCGGGGGGGAGATGGGCATCAAGGCGGCGGGCGGCATCCGCACTTACGGCCGGTTCCGTGACATGATGAGAGCCGGCGCTACTCGCATCGGAGCCAGCGCCAGTCTCAAGATCCTCGAAGAGTTTCGTGCCGCGCCCGGCGCCGGCCGCTAGCCGGCGCCGAAGGCCTGATGCCACATTCAATCCCACTCAGGGAGCAAGATGCAGAACCGCTGCACCTGCTGGTAGAGGCGGCCGAGATCGTCTCCGGCCACACGCTTGACCTCGATAGTCTGCTCAAAAACCTGGTGGCTCTCGTGCGAAAGGTCGTGGACAGCGAGCTGGTCGCGATCATGCTGAAGACGGACGGCGATGCGCTCAAGATCCGATTCGCGCACGGTTTCGACGATGGCATAGCTGACGACCTGCGCGTCAAGCTGGGCAAAGGGATCACCGGCGCGGCCGCCAAGGGTCTGGAGACGATCGTTGTGAACGATGTGAAAGCGGACCCTCGCTACATCGCGGCGGTCCCTTCGGTGCGTTCGGAACTGGCCGTACCCTTGATCGCAAGCGGAGATCTGGTCGGAGTGATCGACTTGCAGTCGACGCAGATCGGCGCATTCGGCGAACAAGAGAGAAGCATTCTCGAGCTGATCGCGTCGCGCTTTTCAATCGCCATAGAGGCGGCACGTCTTTATCGGGCAACCGTGCGCCAGAACAAAGTCCTGAAGGCACTGTCGAAAATCGCTCAGGAGTTCAGCCGCATTCTGCAACTTGACGAGTTGTTGAAGAACATCGCCTCTCAGTTGCGCCCGGTGATTCCGTATGACGCTCTGAGCATACTGCTGCTGGAAGAAGGCGGCGCCGTGCTGCAACACTACTTCGGTGTCCGCTTCGACCAACGCATCCAGTGGGACAAAGTCAAGCTGGGGGTGGGCATCGTAGGAACGGCAGCGCAGACGAAGCAGCCGGTCCTTGTGCGAGACACGCAGCTCGATGACCGCTACGTCGCCGTGATCGCGGGCATTCGGTCCGAAGTGGCCGTGCCCTTGATGCTCAAGGACAAGGTGATCGGCGTGATCGATATGGAATGCGAGCAAGTGGGCGCTTTCACCACACGGCACGTACAGACCCTCTTGCTACTAGCGCCGCAGATTGCCACGGCGATCGAGAACGCCCGCCTGTACGAAGAGGTTGCTCGCAACAAGGCTCGCATGGAGCAGGACCTGACCGCGGCCCGCGCTCTGCAGCAGAACCTGCTTTATGCGGCGACGCCGCAGTTCCCGGGAGTGGAGATCGCCGCTCACAACGAAGCCGCTCACGAAGTGGCCGGAGACCTTTACGACTTCTTTCCGGCGCCGGGCCTCGATCTGGGTATTCTCATCGGCGACGTCAGCGGCAAAGGGGCCGCCGCAGCACTGTACGGGGCGTTGGCCAATGGGCTGCTACGGAACCTGGTCCAGCCGGACCAGTCGCCGGCCGTAGTGCTCGAGACAATCAACCGCGCCCTGACGGAAAGGAAAATCGAAGCGCGCTATCTCACGGCGCTCTATGCGCAGTGGCGCCCGACAGAAAGGAGCCTCGTCATCGCCAACGCCGGACAGCCGCGGCCCCTTCTTCAGCGGTCCGGGAAGGTAACGGTGCTGGAGGCCGTTGGTATCCCGCTGGGTTTGCTCGAAGGCACCGTGTACGAAGACGTCCGTATCGGGCTCGAGCCGGGTGACCTGCTGGTGATCTTTTCGGACGGCATCACCGAGACGACCTCAGCAGCCGGAGCCGACTATGATGAGAAGAGTCTCGTTCGCACGATCGAATCGCGCCCGGACGCCTCCGCGCAGGAATTGATTGACGCCATCTTCAACGATGTCAACGTGTTCTCGGGCGGCGCGAACCCCGTGGACGACCGGACAGTGATCGTCATCAAGATCTCCGAACGAGGCGATTCCTAGACTCGCCGCACACATCCAGAAAATCGTGCCGTTTCCCGGATTCGCATACCGAGACCGAAAGCTCCTCTGCGGAGTCGTGGCGTTGACCGAAGTGGCCCAACGCTTCGGCACGCCGTGCTACGTCTATTCGGCCGAGGCGATCGCGACGAATTACCGCGCTTACGGGGACGCGCTCGGGGACTTGCCGCACGAGGTCCACTACTCGGTGAAGGCGAATGGCTCGCTCGGCATCCTGTCTTTATTGGCAAACCATGGCGCCGGGTTTGACATCGTGTCCGGGGGAGAACTGTTCCGTGTCGTGAAGGCGGGGGGTGATGCGGCCAAAGTGGTTTTCTCCGGGGTCGGCAAGACAGCGAGTGAACTCGAATACGCGTTGCGCTCGGGCATCGGTTCGTTCAACTGCGAGTCGCAAGAGGAAGTCGAGCTACTGAACAAGATTGCCGGAGAGCTTGAAGCTCGGCCGGTCGTCGCGCTGCGGGTGAACCCGGACATCAGCGCCGAGACGCATCCCTACATTGCGACCGGGCTGCGGGACCACAAGTTCGGCATCCCTTTCGAGGCAGCCGAACGGATCTACCGCGATGCCGCGCGTTTTCCCCATCTCCGCTTCGAGAGCATCAGTTGTCACATCGGCTCACAGATCTTCGATACGAGTGTGTTCTTCGAGGCGCTCGAAAAGGTGATGGCATTGGTCGATCGGTTGCGCGACGCGGGGGTCGTCATACGGCAACTCGATCTTGGCGGGGGTCTTGGGGTTTCCTACCGACTCGATGAAAACGCGCCTTCCATTGCCGAGTACGCCGCCGGCCTTGCCTCCGCGCTGGAGGGCAAGGACCTGCGGCTACTGATCGAACCGGGCCGTTCGATCGTCGGTCCTGCGGGGGTCTTATTGACGCAAGTTGTCTACCGCAAGATCGCCGAGTCAAAGGAGTTCATCGTCGTCGACGCGGCGATGAACGATCTCATCCGCCCTGCCCTCTATCAATCGCATCACGAAATCATTCCTGTTGTACACCGCGAAGTGGAAGCGGTTACCGCCGACGTGGTCGGCCCGGTTTGCGAAACAGGTGATTTCCTGGCCCGTGATCGCCGAATGCCGGCCGTTGAGCCCGGTGACTTGCTGGCGGTTTGCACGGCCGGCGCCTACGGGTTCGTACAGGCGTCGAACTACAATGCGCGCCCGCGTGCGGCCGAGGTGCTCGTCGAAGGCCGCGAGGCCAAGCTCATCCGTGAACGGGAGAGCTACGAGGATCTCATCCGCAGAGAGACGATTGACGGTATTTCACAGTCGGTATCGTGAGTATCGGTTCGGCCGGCAGTGAGTCGCTCTTTCCTTTAGTCGCCGTCGTCGGGCCAACTGCCTCGGGTAAGAGTGCGTTGGCGCTCGACATTGCCGAGCGGTTCGGCGGCGAGATCGTCAACTTCGATGCGGTTCAGGTCTATCGCCATTTCGAAATCGGAACGGCGAAGACGCTCCCCCAAGAACGACGCGACATTCCGCATCACCTTCTCGACATCCTCGAGCCGGATGCGTTGTTCACTGCGGGCGACTACGCCGAACGTGCAAGACCGGTGCTGGCCGGTATCCGAAGAAGCTCGCAATTGCCCGTGCTGGTGGGCGGAACCGGTTTCTACCTGCGTGCGCTGCTGGATGGCCTGTTTCAAGGACCCAAGCGTAATGAGACGCTGCGGCGAAGACTCGAGAGGCGGGCCCAATCAAAGCCGGCGGGCTATCTGCATCGCATCCTGACGCGCTTGGATGCTGAGTCCGCGGTACGCATCCATGCCAACGACGCTCCTAAATTGATCCGCGCCCTTGAAGTGACTTTGTTGGCCCGTATACCAATGTCTGCTCTATGGCGAACGGAAACGGAACGGCTGGAAGGTTATGAAGTGATCCACGTTGGTCTCGATCCTCCTCGGGACGTACTATACGCTGGAATCGAGCGGCGGGCAGAACGGATGTTCAGAGCCGGGCTCGTCGGAGAAACCCAGAGGCTGCTCGCCTCGGGCATCCCCCGGTCAGCCCGACCGTTCGGGTCGCTGGGCTACAGTCAGGCTTTGGACTATCTGGATGGAAAGATCACGCGCGAAGAGGCCATCGTGATCACGAGCCGCAGGACGCGGCGCTACGCCAAGCGACAGATGACATGGTTTCGGCGAAACCCGGACACTCGCTGGTTCCATGGTTTCGGGAGCGATGAAGCGATTCGGAACCAAGTGCTCACTTATGTCGAGGGCTGCCTGGGGGCATACCCCCTTCGTCTTTGTAGAAAAAGCCTTTCTCAATACGGGGAAAAACCGATCTGATTGCTGCCTTTCTCGACCCACAGGTTGTTGCGCGGCTGACCGTTGATCGTGACCTGGATGATTACGCCGGTCTTCTGCTCATACCAAGATCCCAACTCAAAACTCTCTACAGGACCGATCTCGCTCTCCGGTCCCCAATCCGTCAGGAACGCATCGTAGGGATAGTAGCGGCAGGGATCGCTGACGGAGCAGCCCCAATATTCATACGCTTCCTCGTAGCGGGCCTCTTCGAGAGCGTCGAGGAAGCTCCGCACCTGCCATTGTTGAACCCAGGCGCGAAAGAAAATATAGTAAACGAGGCCGAGCGCGATGGCGAGCAGGAACAGCGCGACAAGCGTCTTGAAAAACCGTTCCCGCCGAAGGTCGCTCTCCCCGTACTCACCCAGGAACGACATGTCCGAACGACCGTTCTCCCTACTGGACGGGATGCGCCTGATCGTAGGCGGCGGTGGCCGCGTCCGTCAGATCGATCGCGGAATTGAGGTGTATTAAACGTCCTTCGAACGGGTCAACGAGAGCTACGGCGCTGAACACGACGTCAAGTCCTTTTTCCTCAGCAAGCTTGGTAAGCACCTCGCGCATTCGCCGCGCAGAGCTACGCAGAATATCTTCCTGCTCATACTGCAAGTCGGACTGCAGATCTTCGTTGGCTCGCTGAGCCTGGCGCTGCTTGGCTTGACCCTCCAGTTGTAACTGGGCGGCTTGTTGGGGCTGGGCGGTTTGCAGCCTCTTTTGGATCTCCGCCAGTTCTTGGCTCAACCTTTGCAACTCGTCCTGGCGCGGCTTGAACTCAGCCTCGAGAGCTTTTAAAGCCTCCTTGAACTCCGCTGTGTTCTGGAGCGCCCTACGGAAATCGATTGTGCCGATCTTCGTCTGCGCGGAAACGACCACGGGAAGGCAAAAAGCGCCTACCGCCGCCATCGTCAATACAAGCGATTTCATTCGGGTCATTCGCATCGAACCGTTCACTCCTTTGATTGGCCGTTCAGCGTTCCGCCACGGCATTGCTCTTATTCTGCCACGGACCGGCAGTGCGGGACCATGTCGCCGCACAACGGTATTGCTTACGGGAGATCGACTAGCCGGGACCAAAGCTCTTCACGATATCGTTGTACGTTACGTACGCAAAGAGAAGGATCAAGAACAAGAAGCTAAACTGATACACACGCTCCTTGACGGCAAGGCTCAAATCGTAGCGCAGCACTGACTCGATCAGCAGCATGGTAATCATGCCTCCGTCGAGGATAGGAATCGGCAGCAGGTTGAAGATTCCCAGGTTCAGACTAATGATCGCCATGATCATCACGAGTTGCGGGATGCCGGAGCGGGCCGCTTCGCCGGAGATACGTGCGATGCCGATCGGGCCTTCGATCGATTTCGCGGACATCTGCCCGACCACCAGCCGCCTCAAGAAGGTGAAGATGAGCGTTGCATTGTTCAGGTTGTAACGAACTGACTCACCGACAGCCTCGCTGAAAGATAAAGTGGTCTGCACCCTTTCGTAGTCAGGCCGGAGGCCGACTCCGATCCGCCAGGCGTCCCCGCTGACCTCCGACTTGTGGAAGACCGGCGCGATATGCAACATCAAGCGTTCTGTTCCCCGTTCGATCTCGAAGCTGCCTTCCGATCCTTCCAGTTTTTTGACGAGTTCGGGCACTTGCCGCACGGCGTAGACGCGTTGACCGTTGACGGACACCAAGCGGTCTCCCTGCAGGATGCCGGCTTGTGCAGCGGGACGACCCTTCTCCACCGGGCCCAGCAACACGCCCGATTCGGGCTCCCAGCCGGCATCGCCAACTCCGTTGGATTCCTGCACGCCCACGTTCACGGGCACTTCGATCGCTCTGCCATTGCGGTTGACGGCAACCTGAATCGTCGAATTCGCAGCCGGGACGACAGCAAAGTTCACACTCTCCCAGTCCGGAGTCAGGCGACCGTCTATCGAGACGAGCAGGTCGCCCCTCTGAATCCCGGATTGGGCCGCCCCGAAGTCTTCGGCGACGAAGCCCACACGCGCAGGATCTTCGAGATAGGCCAGCTTCTCGTAATGCACCATGAACAGTCCAACGAGAAGTACCCCTGCCAGAACGAAGTTGAAGACAGGACCGCCCAGAGCGATCACGATCCGCTGCCAGCGGGGCTTGGCCATCAAGTCGCGAGGACTCTCGAGCAGCTCGCCAGGGTTCTCGCCGGCCATCTTGACAAAACCGCCGAACGGCAGCAGGCAGACCTTGTAGTCGGTTTCTTTCCCGCGAAAGCCAAACAGCCGGGGACCGAAACCGAACGCGAAGGCGTCGACCTTGACGTCGAAGTAACGCGCGGCCAGGAAATGCCCCAGCTCATGCACCAAGACCATCACGCCCAGCACAAAAATAAACGCGACGGCAGAACTGAGAAATCCCATGAGCTGTTACCTGTCTTGCCTCAAGAGCCTACGGACACGGCGGCGGATTCGACGAGTGTTCGAGCCAGCGCCCGGGCCTCCTGATCGGCCACAAGAACGTCATCCACTGATCGGGGTTGGCCGATGCGAGCTTGCTCCAGAGCACCTTCAACAACCTTCGGAATCGCGGGAAACGGAATTTTCAACTCCAGAAACGCTTCGACAGCAACCTCATCAGCCGCGTTCAAGACACAGCCTGCCGTGCCGCCCAATGCCAGAGCCCGGTAGGCAAGTCCCAAAAGCGGAAACTTCCGCAGATCCGGCGGCTCAAACTCTAATTGTCTCACACGGTCCCAGCGCAGTCGGGCGTCAAAGCCTCCGCTCAAGCGCCCCGGATAGCTGAGAGCGTAGCGGATCGGCAGTTTCATGTCCGGGGCCGCCAACTGAGCAACGACAGAGCCGTCGACAAACTCGACCATCGCATGGACAATCGATTGTGGGTGGACAACCACATCGACCTCGTTCGGCGCCAGACCGAACAACCGACATGCCTCGATCACTTCGAATCCCTTGTTCATGAGCGTGGCGGAGTCGATGGTGATGCGCCGCCCCATCTTCCAAGTCGGGTGCTTCAGAGCGGCTTGCGGAGTCACCTGATCCATCTCGGACTGCGGCATGGTGCGGAACGGGCCGCCGGAGGCTGTCAGAATGACCTTCTCGACTTCGTCCCGGCGCCCTGAGCGCAGACATTGATGCAGACCACTGTGCTCACTGTCCACGGGGAGCAGTTCGGCCCCGCTGCGGGCGGCCTCATTCATGACGAGGTCGCCTGCCGCCACGAGAACTTCCTTGTTGGCGAGGGCAACGCGTTTCCCTGCCCGCACCGCCTCGTAGGTGGCCTCCAGGCCGGCCACACCGACCGCAGCCGAAATGACTACGTCACAGGCGACGGACTGCACCGCCGCCAGGTTGCCGGCCGGTCCACATAGCAGTTCTGGACGATAGTCACCGAGGCCGACTTCTCGTCTAAGCCTCGCCTGGAAACGATCGAGGGTTGACTCGTTGGCGAGAGACACCAACTCCGGCCGGAATTCCAGCGTCTGGCGGACCAATTCGTCCACGTTGCGACCCGCCGCCAGCGTGACGACTTCTACGTCGGGCTTCATCTCGCGGACAACCTGCAAGGTATTCCGGCCAATCGAGCCGGTCGAACCGAGTAATGCCACTCGCGTCATGTTTACTGGAGCGCGCGCCGCTCAAACAACCCTATCACAGAGCCCGGAGATGGCACGAGGGTGAACGGGTTCACAGCAATAGAGTACGTCTGGCTGCTTGCGTACTCTAGCTATTCGGTCTTGGGGAGGAAGGTGAGGAGAGCCGGGGAGGAGTAAAGAATCAGGGGTCTTGTGGTTGAGGTTAGTCTCGCTTTGTTGGGGGTTGCCTCCCCGGCTCTATTTGAATATACCAAAGTTCATAGGTGTTGGCAAGTGCCTATTCCAAATCTGAGAGGATCGAAAGGATTCTTTCTCACATTCGGGGATCGACAGTCGCCCGGCACAACGCTCTGGGCCGGCCGGTTTGAACCTCCTGAGAAACTGCTAAAGAGCAACTTGAGAGATGTATGCTAAACCCTCTCCTGGGTGCTGTGCGGCTGTTCCGAGAGTGTCGCAGAGCACACAGAACCGGCCGGTTTCAAGGCCGGCAGCGAGGCTTTCAGCTTGCTCATCACCTTCTCCGCCGAATTGCCGATCAAGGGCAGCGACTTTACCTGTGTGACAATGGGCGAAATTCCCTGCCCCCGCTGAGACAACGGCTCGTGGTGGTGCTGTTGCAGTAACGCGTTTCTACCTCGGTTCGTCGGCTAGCGGCGCGCACCCCGTCCTGAAAGCCTTCTCCCGCACTCGCCTCGCCGCGTGCAAGAGACTTGCTTTGCGACAACGAGGAACCCGGGCAATAGCGGACGTGGAATCAGTGATTTAGCGGGTCCGCATCTCCATTCGGTGGGGGTGCTGTTCGGTTTGCTTGGGGCAGGCGTTCTAGGCTTCGAGGTGGTCGCCGCGCTTCCAGAAATCCTCGAAGAGGCGGCTCATCGCGATGCAGAGGCTGCGATGCTCAAATACAAGCGCAGTGAGTTGCGGGTGACTGACAACCGGATCGTCGAGAGAGATCATGCCGCGTTGGTTGTCAAACAGGGCAAGTTTTAAAGGCAGTTCACGGACCAAGCGAACCTGAGCCCCTTCGTGCTTGAGGCTCTGTAGGCGGGAACTTTCCTCTTCGTCATCGAACACGTGGCGGTCATAGAGCAGGCGGCAATCGATACCGCGGCGCAAAAGATCCGGGAGGAGCGGTTCGCCGGCGGGATCAACAGCATAGGGCGGACGGGCAAACTCAAGGTACTCGTCTTGACTCTGTATCAGGAGACGGCGGTACTCTTCGCCAATCTGGCCCAGGTCAGCAACGATGCGCAGGTAGTCCAACGTTCCGCGGACTTGGGTGCCGTCGGCGAAGACATCGGTCAGATCAGCTTCAACTTGGTGGGCCAGACTGTGGCGATCCTGCCACTCGCGCTCGAACATCGCCTTTTTCTGAAACAGATAGCCTTCGAGAGCCATCTTCGGTTCGACAGCCGAGTACTCTTTGGCCTTGCCCTGAACAACTTGGACGAAGCCCTTTTCGATGAGGCTTTCAAGCACCTCGTAAATCTTCTGGCGAGGGATGCGCGCGCGACCGGCCACCTCGAGCGCTTTGAAACGAGGGTGGCCGATCAGAACAAGGTACGCTCGCGATTCATAGGCATTCAGACCGATTTGCTGGAGCCGGCGCGTTTGCAACTCGAACCGCACATACTCCAAGTTACCATTCCCGGCGAAATGGCCGCCACTGCACCGTCACCCGGTCAACGCAATATGGAAAGTCCCCTTGTTTGTGCAATTGAGAACGTTCCCCTTACTCAGCGTGGGTTCGGTTGGCGTTGGCTATAACGGAAGGCGCCGTGGGACCGGATCACGGAGTTGGAAGCCGTCCATCCAGAGTTTTTTACGGTGTTTTTGTGGGGGGCGAGCGTCTGTAAGGCGGGTTTGAGGGGCGGTCGTAGAGGAGGCGCCGGCAGATCAGCGGCTCCGCCATCTGAAAGGGAGCCGTCACCGCTGCACGACGCGGAGTTCATCGAGCAGGCTGCTCTGGTTCGTCAGGCCGACGTCGGCGCCGAAAGCAACCGCTACCCCACAATCCAAACCTCATTACTGGAATCTGGGCTCACTGGTAATAGTGGATGTGGTCCCCGGCGAACCGTGGTTTCATCTGCGGTTTACCCCCCGCCATGGGTTCTGACGAGCGCCATCGTGGAGAAGAAAATGGCTTGGCGTGGCCGTGTTCTCCATATGCATTGCGGCCCGCCGACCCGTATGGTGCAATGTAGCTGTTACCGCGAAACCGAATGCTGTCTACCCCGCCAGAAGCTGAAAGCTGAAACTATGAGAATGTCTCGCTGGTATCTCGTCGAGTTGTTTCTTATCTCCACCGTTATTGCGGCTGCGCAGTCGTCTGTGACCGTGTCGGAAATCAAGCTCCACAGCGACCCTGAAGATAACCGAGTACGGCCTTTCGAGAGCATCTCCATCCAGGTCCGAGCCTACGGCGAAATCGAAGACGCGGGCGGAAGCAAGAAAAAAATGCGCCTTCGTGAGGACGGCTCGTCCGTTAAGCTCAGCGACTCGAAAGCCGGCTGGCTTTCCAAGCCTTTTCGGTTTCAGGGCAAGGACGACGAACCGTTCCTTCAAAAGGAAAGTGCGGGGCTCGGCGCGATTCTGCTTAGTCAAGCCCAGAGCCTCTTTCTCTTGCAAGACGCGGTGCTCTTCACGGCGGCGGATCGCCCGGGCAAGTATGAAGTCAAGGCTGAACTCAACGGCAAGAAGGCAAGCATGGAAATCCGGGGCGACCGCAACGCGCCCTCACGGGTCCCCAGAGAAAAGATCAGCTTCCACCACGAGACGGCGTCGCGCGATCCGTACCGCGGGCTCGTTGAACACTACGCGCCGATGATCGCCCAGGAGACATGGTTTCAACCCAAGTCGGACTACTTGTCGCGGGTCGATCTCGACGGCGACTGGCGCGGCGACAACAACTGGAAAAACACCCTGGAGGGCAGTTCTCAAGCCTACGTCTATTATGCGGTGATGGAAACCGACACCCACTGGTTCCTTGTCTACAACTTCTTCCATCCGCGCGACTATTCGGATAGGTGCGTTGCGGGCACCTGCCACGAGAACGACAACGAGGGTCTCATTCTGACTGTCGCCAAGGATGGCTCGAAGTTCGGACGCCTCCAGGTGATGGAGTCACTCGCGCACAACAAAATCTACTCTTATCGTCTCGATCGCTCCGTTAAGAAGAGTATTCATAACTTCGATGGCGATATCGAGCTGTATGACAACAGCCACCCCATAATCTTCATCGAAGCGGGCGGACACGGAGTCTATGGTTCAGACGACAGCCATTCCAAGTACTCCGTCCGCAACGATCGCTTCGCCACCACGGGCGTCACTTACATCTATAAAGGAGTTGCCGAAAGGCCCAAGCACACCAACGATCGTAAGGTCGGCTACGAGTTGCTCTCCATCTACGACCACTGGTGGAAGCGAGCGCACGAGGGTAGAGGCAAGGAGGATCGCACCTTCGACGCCTACTACCGCTACGAACCATACGGAAATCGCCCGCGTCCGCGCTACCCCAAGATCGCGGGCGCGTTCTACGGACGCGCCGAATCATCCAACAAAGCAAAGCCCTTCTGGGGTTGGCACGACGTTCGCACGCGCAAGAGGAAGGTGCTGGCCACTGGACAATGGGCGCTCGATCCGGCCTACGGTATTTCTCGGAACTTGCGCATGCCGGAACCCTTCTCGTTGAACTACACGTTCAATCCATATCTGGGAATCGTAGAAACACCTTCCGTTGCTCAGGTGGCATCATCGGCTGCACCAGCACCACTGCCTACTACTCCGTCCGTGCCGGATCCGCAACCTCAAGCGCCGAGTGCGCCCACCGTCGTAGCTTCCTCGCCGGCAGCAGAGCCGGTGAGTTTCACGGCTCGGCCCGCTCGAGATTTCGACCCCAACCTGCGCAAGGGCGAGTTCGACGTGCGGGTCCGTATTGATGGCGTGACCGATGTTCTGGTTCAAAACGACCAGGTTTCCTATCAGGTCATCACACACCGGCCTCCGGTTCACGAGAGCTCGGAGTTTACCCAACCTGTGCCTCGCGCAGGCTTCAAGAAGTTCGAGGTTCAAAAAAGGGAGGGCCGCGGCCGCATCATGCTCTTTCAGCCGCCGGGAGTCGGAAACGACTACACCGCTCGGGTACGTGTCTCCGACCCGAAAGGCGGTGACGACCTCTATCACATCCGTCTCAAATGGAAATAGAAGGCGCCGGCAGTCCCGCTTCCTCCCGAGCTGGATCCCGCTCCCGCACCGCCAGGCACGGCTACCCGGCGGCCTATTGGATGTCGACAAGAACCTCGTTGCTGGTAAGGCCGGCAACGCGGATGACCAAGGTGTAGCGGCCGGGCGCAAGGTCCGAAGGCAGCTCGATATTCACCTGATAGAGTCCCGAGAATCCCGGCGCCAATCCGCTGAAGAGCACGTTGAGCGAGCGTCCGTCGATTTCGGCTTCGACGGTCAGGACCGTTTCCGAGAGCGGGTCGCGAGGTGCAGGCTGCCCATTGCCGACCGACGGTTCCACGGAACCGAGTCCGGCACAAAATACGGCGGCGGTGGCGCCGGCGGGAAGAGGCTGTTCCCAGAGGGTGTCTCCGGTCTCGATGTTGACCAAAGCACCGAGGCTGGTTGCGGGATCGAAGAAGATACCCGGCTGGGCCTGGCCGACATCAACAGTGGCAGAACTCGACCCTGCGGGGGTAGTGACCATGATCTCAGCGGTTTCACCCGTCGTCTCAAAGGGAATCTGAAGGTTGATCAGGGTGGGAGAGACGAAAAGCAGAGCAGCCGGGATGCCGTTGACGGTGACCGATGTGCCGCCGAGTTCGAAGGGCAGAGGAGATATGCCGGCGTTCAGCGTTTCGATGGCGAGGCCGGTGCCGAAGATCGAAACGAGACCTCCCGGTGGCACGGCGGTGTTCGCCGCGGACGGGCCGAGATTGAGGCCAGCGGAGCTGCTGACGGAATCCGCCGTGAAGGCAGGCGGGAGTCCAATATATCTCGTGATGACGGTGGCGCGGACCAACGGAGCATCGTCGAGCCACGCGGTGAGGGTGTTTAAATTGCCGTCGGTTGCCAGCCGCCACGTGAGCCGGATCTCGCCGCGGGCGTCCGTTACGGCGGGGACGGGCGCGACGACGCCGTCGCGGCTCACCGTGAGATTGACGCGAAGGCCGGGATACGGGAGGTTGTTCGCGTCTGTTGCGCGGAGGACGATGGGTTCGGGGAGCAGTTCGCCGAGGCTGCCGAACTGGCCGGCGCCGGAAATGACCCGCAGGTCGAGCGCCGAGGCGTCTCCCTTGACGTCGATCAGCGTTTGTGCGGTGTCGTAGCCGGGATCAGTGGCGTGGGCGGACAGGCGGGTCACACCCATGGTGACTCCTTCCAAGGCAAACGACACGCTGATCGTGCCGCTCGGAATCGTAACGACCGCGGGTACAGTGACGCCGCCGTTGTCGGCGGTGAGCATCACGTCGAGGTCGGAGGAGAGCGCTTCGGCGATCTCAACGGTGGCCGTGGCCGGCGAACCGATAACGAGTCCCGAAGCAGGCCAAGTGGCAAGATGCAGTTCGCGGACGAGCTCGGTTTGGGCATCGGCGCGGAGGTCGGCCGCTTGTTCGAAGAAGGGTTCCCACTCGGCGCGGATGGTTTCGAGTTTCTGAATGTCGGCCTCGGCGGGTTCCGAGTCCTCGTCGACAAGCAGAATGAAAACGAAGTTGAACTTGCGCTGAGAGACAGAGGCGTCGGGGACACGCTTTCCTTCCGCCTCGATGATCATGTCGACAGTGATGTCCTTGCGCTCTCCGTCAAAGCTGATGCCGGTTCGCGGCCTACTGGATGCCGAGAAGTCGTCTTGCTGAAAGTTGGTGGGTCGCTCGACGAGGAAGGAGGGGGTGACTTCGTGCGGGAAACGGAAGCCCATCAGGTATTGATCGAATTCGGAGTAGTGCTCGCCGTTAGCGCTGGTCAGGAAGCGCGGCGTCATCATGGCGCGGTCGTCGATGCGGTTTCCTTCAAGCAAGGAAGCGTTGCTGTTGAAGAAAAAACTCCAGTGGGCGCCTTGGCGGCCGAGCAGCGAGCTGGACCGCTGGCCGGTCGTGGGGTCGATAAAGTCGACAAAGGTGAGGAAGCGATGACCGGCCTCATGTGAGATGACGTCAAGCGTATTGTCTTCGCCGAGTGCAAAAATGCGGATGCTGGGGTTCTGGGGATAGTTGGTCAGCGGCCCCATGTTCATGTAACTCTGGAGGCGGCGCTTCGAGCCGAATAGCGATCCGAAGTCGATGACCCTCCGGTTACCGAAAACCTCGCCGATTCCCTGAACTTCGTTACGAAGGGTCAGCTCGAAGGCGAAGGCTCCATCGCCGGCTTCCACGCCGACAGAGTTGAAAACGACCAGGAAGTCGTAAGCGTCTTCATGGTTGCGGTAGAACTTCTGTCCGGAAGCGAGCACGTCAAGATAGCGGTCAGCCTGGAAAATCTCGGCGAGGGCGCCTTCGATAGGGCCGGAGGCGCCTTCGGAAAAGTCGACTGCGGTCGCTTCACCCTCGAGTCGGCCGGGCATGATGCCAACGACGGCATCGGAGATGAGTACCGTGCGGTAATGGAAGTCGATCGTCCCGTCACGGTGCAAAACAAGCTGAAACGTCTGACGGAGGCCGATGTTTTGCCCAGTGTAAATCGGCACCGCGTTCCATGTAACGAAAAAGCGGTCGGTTGTGGAGTAGGTGCTGACCGGCGTATCAACGCGGCTTGGGTCAAGGTCGCTGAACAGCGGCGCGATCCGAGGCGGGCCGATGACGGCGCGATCAAGCGAGCGCCTGGTGCTGGAGCTTTCGGGTTCCTCGAACGTCAGGTTGCCGTCGGAGTGCACGAAGGCCTGCGTGTGCGTCTGGTCGAAGTAGGGGAACGGGAACGGCAAAGAGACCTCTTGGGCGTCGTCGTCGCCCAGCGAGACCGGGACGCCGTTCTCCCGCGATTGGTCGTTGAATGCCGTCGGCCCGTGCGTGGCGGTGTAGCCGTTTTCGGTACGTGTGAAGCTGATGGAGAGGTTTTGGAGATCGAAGACGTTGGGTTCGATGACGACGCCGTCGGAGGCATCAATTACGGCGATGTTTCCGACGTCCGGCCGGATGACGCCGGCGGGTTCCGGTGCAAGTCCGGAAGCCTTGCTTTGGGGGCGGCGCGCGAGTGATTGTTGGTGAAGGAATTGCTCGGTGAGGATGCGTCCGCGATAGGAGCCGCTCCATGGGCCATGGTCGTCGGAGGCGGCGGACAGGAGGGGGGCGCCGAGCAGAGCGATAACCAAGGCCGTGCAAAAGGGGGACCGATGGTTTGGAATCGTCGTCATGCGAGGACTGGTGCGGCGGCGTAATGAGCCTTAAATAATCACAACATAAACTTCACGTGGGCCGTGGACGCCAAGTGTGAGCGACATCTCAATGTCACCGGTGCGGCTAGGTCCGCCGATGAAGACCAACGAGCTGCTTTCGAGGGCGGGGTCGGGCAGCACCGCGAAAAGTTCGTCGAGGCTTGTGAGAATGCGGTGTGCCGGAATGACCGCGATATGGCGCGGCGGCAGGAGCGAGATGAGCCGTTCTTCCTCATTTCGGGCCAGGACGACGAGCGCGCCCGGATCGGCGATCGCGTAGGTCGTGCCGGTCAGGCCGGCGCCGGCCGTGGCGCAGAGGCCGCGAAGCTCGTGCGGATCGTCTACGCTGGTCCGGACATCAGGGAGACTGACAAGGCCGAGATCGCGAAGGAATCCGTCTTTGGAGGCGATCGTTTCGCGACCGTCGATCTTCTCGGCGACGAAGCTGCTGGCTTCGTCCGCATTGGACGCGATGAAGGTCTCGCCGCGGAAGTTTTCGCTGAACCGGCGAATGCATTCTTCGCGGCCCCACTCGGGGACAACGATGCGGGGCGGCGGCGGATCGGGGACGGGTTGTCCGACGCGGCGGCCCAAGGCGGATCGGACGTTGCTGAGGATTTGCTCGCGGTCAGGCATTTTTTTGCTGCTTCTTGGCGGCGTGTACGGGAAGCCGTGCTGACGAGGACTGGCGGGCGCGCCAGAGCTCGCGGAAGCTGCGCGGGGCGAGCGGTGGGAAGTCACGCGTGTCGGTCCACGGGGCGAGCACTGCGGGACCGGTTCGGATCCAGGAATCACTGCCCTGACCGGGCAGGAAAGCCTGTCCGAAAAATCCGGCCCGTTCAAAAACCCAAGGCCGGCGCATGACCCAACTCCAACCACGGAATGCGAGTTTTTCCGGGAGCCAACGGTTCTCGCGGGCTTCGCCTTTCTTGACGTCGCGGCGTAGCGCGAGCAACATCCGGGGGATATCGATCTTGACGGGGCAGACTTCTCCGCATGCGCCGCAAAGGCTCGACGCAAAGGGTAGGTCGGGCTCGTGGCCGAGCCCCGCGAGCTGCGGCGTGAGGATCGCGCCGATCGGTCCGGAGTAGGTGCCGGGATAGGTGTGTCCGCCGATGCGGCGATAAACCGGGCAGACGTTCGAGCACGCTCCGCAGCGGATGCCGTAAAGCGTTTGTCGCTTTTCTTTGTCGGCGAGGACTCGCGTTCGGCCGTTGTCGACGAGTAGCAGGTAGAACTCGTCGGGGCCGTTGATCTCGTCGTCGCGGCGCGGTCCGGAGAGGAACGATGTGTAGCTGGTGATGGGCTGACCTGAACCGCTGCGGCCGAGCAACTTCAGGAAGACGGCCAAGTCAGCGGCTCGGGGTATGAGCTTCTCGATTCCGGCGACGGCGACGTGCACGCGCGGCGACGAGGTCGTCATGCGGATGTTGCCTTCGTTTTCGACAAGTACGACCGCGCCGCTCTCGGCGACCACGAAATTCGCTCCGGAAATGCCCATGTCAGCGTTGAGGAACTTTTGACGCAGTACGCGGCGTGCGATTTGTGTAAGTTCTTCAGGCTCTTCGTTGCGCTCGACGCCGAGTTTCTCGACAAATAAGTCCGCAACGTCGCCGCGCGTTTTGTGCAAGGCGGGTGCGACGATGTGGTAGGGCCGTTCGCGGGCGAGTTGCTGAATGTACTCGCCGAGGTCGGTCTCGACCGGCTCGATGCCGTTTTCTTCAAGAGTGTCGTTGAGGTGAATTTTCTCACTGACCATTGATTTGGATTTGACGGCGAGCTGGGCGTCGTACTTGCGGCCGATAGCGAGAACGGCGTTGACGGCGGCTTCGGCGTCAGCGCACCAGACGACGTGTCCGCCGCGAGACTGCACCCGTGCTTCGACGGTTTCGAGGTAGTAGTCAAGGTGGTCGAGAGTGTGCTGCTTGATTCGGTGAGCTTGATCACGCAACTCCTGGTATTCCGGAAGGACGTTGGGCGCGACGACGTCTCGGCGCTTCTCCGAAAAGCGGTCGGTCGCCGCCGTGATGGTTTTCTGGAGCTTGAGATCGCCGAGGGCGACGTGGATTTCCTGCTGGAAGGCGGTGGACATCGGGACTACCTGCGGACAAGCACTTCGGCGAGGTGCAGCGTGCGGATGGGGAGTCCTCTTCGGCGCAGACCGCCCTCGATGTGCATTAGGCAACTGGCGTCGAGGCCGATGACGGTGCGCGCCCCGGTGGCGACAATCGATTGGATCTTGCCGTCGAGCATGTCACTCGAAAGTTCGTTCAGCTTCACCGAGAAAGTACCACCGAATCCGCAGCATTCCTCAACGCGCTCCATCTCGCGCAGTTCGAGACCCCGGACGTGTTCGAGCAGCCGGCGCGGTTCGGACTTGATGCCGAGCTCCCGCAGGGCGTGGCAGGAGTCATGAAAAGTTACGACCTCTTCATAGCGTGCGCCGACGTCGTCGACCTGCGCCACCGACGTCAGGAATTCGGTGAACTCGTAAACGCGTGAGCCGAGCTCGGACGCCGCCTTTTGCGCACCGGGGTCCTTGTGGAACAGATCAATGAAGTGGTGGCGGATCATCGAGCTGCACGAGCCCGACGGGACGATGATGTGCTCGGCGTCTTCAAATGTCTCCAGAAAGTATCGCGCGACTTCGCGGGCCTCGCCCGTGAACCCCGAGTTGAACGCGGGTTGTCCGCAGCACGTCTGATCCCGGCGAAAATCGCAATCGTACCCTACGCGCTCCAGGACATCGGCCATAGCGAGTCCGATGCGTGGAAAGAATTGATCAACGAGGCAGGTGACGAACAGCGAGACGCGCGTGCTCATGAAGCGCTCGAGGGCGACGGGGAGCATTGTAGCGCAACCCCACGCAGGTTCGGTGCACTCGGCCGATGTTCTCAGGACCGGCTAAGGCGGCTTGTTGCGGGACGGCGAGCCGTGCACGCTTGTAGCGAGGACCTCGATTTTGATGTCCGCGGGGTTTTTCCTGTGATCGGCTCAACCCCCCGAATACTCGTGATCGAACGAACCAGGCGTCTTCAACGCTCGGATGCCGTATCGCCTTTGGGACGCACCCACACCCGAACTGCATCCAAAAAGCAAGCCGCGCCGCCAGACACGCATCGCGAATCACGACGGCCTGCGCTCCATTTGCACCCAAAAGCAGAAGCCGGGTCGCCGAGGGACAGACCGGCAGCTACCCGCACAAGGGCTCGCTATACTAGTTCTCCAGGAGATCCCCTATGACCTACCGATTCCCAGTAGCTTTGTTGTTCGCCTTGATGCTGGTTTTGCCGGGCTGCTCCAGCGAAGCGGACGGGGTGCCCGACGAGACGGGCGGAAGCCAAGAGCCCGTCAAAGTCGCGGAAGCGAAGCGTTTCGATCCCGCCGATCTCAAGAGCCGCCTCGATGGAGGAGAGAACGTCTATCTCCTCGACGTCCGCCGCCCCGACGAACTCGTCGAGCACGGCGCGATCGAAGGCTATGTCAACATCACGATCGACGAGTTGGAAGGCCGCATTTCCGAGATTCCCAAGGACCGCAAAGTGGTCATCTACTGCATGCGCGGCGGGCGCGCCGGGCGCGGCGCCGAGTTGCTGACAAAAAACGGTCATAGCGGCGTCGAATTCGGCGGCATCACCGAATGGAAAGAGGCAGGCTATCCGGTGGTGAAGCCGGGAAGCTCGGAATAGACAGGCGACTCGGCGGCATGAAGGGACGCTTTTTGCCTCCGCGCAAAATATGATCGGCACTTAAGTGATCCTGCTGTTCGTTGTTCTCTCGCTTCTGTGGGTTCAGCAGCAGATCGCGAGTTTAGTGGGCAATGCTCTCGTCGCCGTCGCACAGCAAGGTCGCCATGCATGTTTGCGGCTCCAATGATCGGCTTGTGGAATCCGCTTCTACAGGTTTCGGAGGGGCGGCTGCCGAGAGCCAGGCTTGTGTGAGTTTTACGGTTCGTGCACCGCGCTCTTCTTTGGCCGGTGTCGCTCGATACAATCGGGGCTTTTTAACCAATGGCCGCCAAGGAGATAGCATTCACCAAATGCCAAGCTGCCGGGAACGACTTTCTCGTTGTCCGTTGGAGCGATGCGCAGGCTCCTGGACTTACCGAAAGCGATCTGCCTGAACTGGCGCGGTCGATGTGCGACCGCCGCCAAGGGGTGGGCGCGGACGGTCTCGAGGTGCTCGATGCGCCGGGCATCGACCGCGGTGATGCCGACGCGTCGCTGCGCATCTTTAACTCCGACGGCAGCGAAGCAGAGATTTCGGGGAACGGTACGCGCTGCGTGGCCGCCACGCTGCAGTACGCAGTTTCATCCGGTGAATCGTTGCGTATCACGACCCGAGCCGGCTTGAAGGTTTTGCGGCTCGTCGAGCGGCGCGGGCGCAAGTTCGTCTTCGATATGACGATGGGCAAGCCGTCTTACGACCCGCGGGACGTGGGGTGCAGGCTCGATACGAATCTCGGCGCCCGCACCATAACGGTGTTGGATGTGGGTAATCCGCAATGTGTGTTGTTTGTCGAGGACTTCGATTTTGACTGGCGGTCTCTGGGAAGGATGATCGAGGCTCACCCTCGTTTTCCGGCTCGGACGAACGTCTCGTTCGTCCGGCTCATCAACACTCACAAGATCGATGTGAAGTTCTGGGAACGCGGCGCGGGGGGAACTCTCAGTTCCGGAACCGGGTCTACGGGCGCGGCGGTCGCGACGATTCTCGCCGGGAAGGCATTGAGTCCGGTGCGCGTCGTCACGCCGGCGGGCGACCTGAACGTCACCTGGGACGGCGGAGACGTAACGATCCGTGGACCCGCCGAGATCGTGGCCGAGGGCGACTACTACGGATATCCGGCGGTCAGCCCGTAAAACGCCGGCAGTCGCCCCGATTCCGCCAAGCCGGAGGCGTTCACGCCCTGGGCCGGCAACAACTCTGAAATCCCGGTTTTACTCGACTTGGTCTCAGTGGTGCAGATGGAGAATACATGGACCACTGAGTGCATACCGACCATCGAGCCGGGAGGCGAGGCGGAGATTCGTCATACCGTTCACTACACTTGCAAGGTTGTGGAAGCGGGTGCGGTATCGTAGGTTTGTTGTGCACCTCCCCTCTCTACGCATCGCCGCGCCCCTGACGTTGACGCTGCTGTTGGCCGGTTGTTCGATCAAGAAGTATGCGATCAACACCGTGGGCGATGCGCTCGCGGAAGGCAACTCGGTTTACGAGACGGACGAGGATCTCGAGTTCGTCGGCGAAGCCTTGCCGTTCGGCCTGAAGCTGGTTGAGAGCCTGCTGCAAGAGTCACCCAGCCATCGCGGGTTGCTGCTGACGGCGGCGCGCGGGTTCGTGCTGTATTCCTACGCCTACGTGGACTACCCGGCGCAGATCGCGGCGGACGAGGACATCGGGAAAGCCCGCGAGATGCGGATGCGCGCCCGCAAGCTCTACATGCGGGCTCTCGGCTATGGCTTGCGGGGAATGGAGACTTCCTATCCGGGACTGGGGGCACGGCTCACAGCGGACCCGGCGACCACGGTCAGCGTGATCCACAACCGCAAGAAGAAGCAACAGGACTTGCCCTTTCTCTACTGGACCGCGGCGGCGCTCGGATCAGCGATTTCGGTGGCCAAGAACGATGCCGCGATGCTGGCGCGTATCCCCGAGGTCGAGGCGATGCTTGAACGGGCGCTCGAACTGGATGAGGCATGGGACAAAGGCTCTCTCCATGAGTTCCAGGTCACGTTGGCCGCCGCCAAGCCGGGAACACCCGATGAAGCGGCCGTCCGTAAGCACTTCGAGCGGGCGCTCGCGCTGTCCGAAGGCCGGCGGGGCGGGCTCTACGTTGCGCTCGCGAGGGCCGTGTCGATTCCGCATCAGAAGCGCTCGGAGTTTACGGCGCTCCTCAACAAGGCGCTGGCAATCGACCCGGACGAGAACGTGGAATACCGCCTCGTGAATTTACTCGCACAGCGGCAAGCGCGGCGGCTGCTCTCTCAGACCGATGAGCTATTCTTTGAAGAAGAAGGCTCCACCGACACCTCCGTAGACAGCCCCTGATGGCCCACCTAACGCGCCGATCTCTCGTCCAACTGCCGCTCTATTTCACAGCCGGCGCACTCTCGCCACTGTTCGGACAGAGCGTACTCATCAAGCTCGGTACAGGCGCGCCGAAAGGATCGAGTTGGCATGACGCCCTCAACCAGATGAAGCAGGATTGGGCGCGCATCTCCAATGGCGCCGTCAGGATGAATATCTACGCCGGCGGGGTCGCCGGCGACGATACCGAGCTGGTCCGCAAGCTCCAGCGCCGGGGTATGGACGCGATCGGCATATCGGGCCTCGGCTTGTCGCGGATCGAGTCAGGCGTCAACTGCCTGAACATCCCGATGATGGTCGAGTCCTACGAAGAGTTCGATCACATCCGGGAAAAGGTGACACCGCTCATCGAGAAACGCATCGAGAGCAAGGGCTTCCGCATTCTCAACTGGACGGACATCGGCTGGGTGCACTTCTTCACGAAGACGCCCGCGAAGACATTGGATGACATCCGCAAGCTCAAACTCTGGATTTCGACCGGCGACCCCAATACGGAGAAGCTCTATAAGCAGTTAGGGTTCTATGTGGTTCCCTTGCCCGTTACGGACGTTCTGACCTCCCTGCAGACCGGGCTGATCGAGGCTTTTCAGGCGCCGCCGCTGTTCGCGATGCTGGAGCGGTCCTTTGAAGCCGTGAACAACATGATCGACATGCGGTGGGCTCCGCTTGTGGGCGCGACGATCATCAGCGACCGGGCGTGGCAACGGATTCCCGCGGACATTCGTCCGCAAATGCTCACAGCCGCGCGCAAGGCGGGGGACCAAATGCGAGACGAGATTCGCTCCCTGGGCCGGGACGCCATTGAGCAGATGAAGCAGCGCGGTCTCAACGTTATCGAACCCGATGCGGCGACGCTGGCGAACTGGCGGCAGCAGGCCGAAGATGCCTATCCCACTTTACGAGGTACGATGGTGCCCGAAGATCTCTTCGACGAGGTCAAGCGCATCCGAGATGCCTACCGCGCCGGCAATTCCTCATAGCCGACAAAAAACAAAGACGGTTCGGATCACACCGGCCGCTGACGCCTGATGTCTGAATCGTCCGAACCGAGCGGTCTGGCCATACGCATCGAAAACGTGTTTTCGATCGCGGTGCTTGCGCTGATGTCGGCGCTGCCGCTGATGGAGATCGCGGCTCGGAAGTGGCTGGGCGGTGGGATTCCCGGCTCGTTCCCTGTCATCCAACACCTCACCCTCTGGATTACATTCCTGGGCGCCGCTCTGGCGGCTCGGTCCGACCGGTTGCTCGCGCTGTCAACGGCGACGTTTCTTCCGGAGAGCTGGCGCAGCCGTGTTCAAATCTTTTCGTCAACCCTGGCCGTCGGGATCACCGGCTCTTTGATCTGGGCCAGCACGGACCTGGTAAGCGTTGACTACGAGTTCGGCGGCCTGGTGGCGTGGGGAATACCGGTATGGGTGGCCGAATGCATCATGCCGCTGGGATTCGCGGCGATTGCGGGGAGGCTGATCTTCCACGGGGCCCCGACGATCAGAGGCCGCCTCTTGATTGCCCTGGGTCTGCTGCTTCCGCTTGCATTCGGCGTGATCGAGAACCCGTTCGAGGCCGGCCTCGTGCTGCCGGCAAGCGTTGTCATCATTGTGGGCACGGCGTTGGGCCTGCCGATCTACTGTGCGCTCGGGGGCGCAGCGGCGCTGCTGTTTTGGGAAGAGGGCACACCCATCTCCGCGGTACCCGGCGAGACCTATCGGCTGAGCACGTCGCCGATGCTGCCTGCGATCCCGTTGTTCACGCTGGGAGGCTACATCCTTGCCGAGGGGGGCTCCGGCAAGCGGTTGATGCGCCTGTTCGAGTCTTGGGTAGGTTGGCTGCCCGGTGGACTGGCGATTGTGGTTACCGTCGTTCTCGCATTCTTTACGCCGCTGACGGGCGCGTCGGGCATCACGATCTTGTCGATGGGCGGGCTCTTGCTGCCCATGATGGTGAAAGCGCAGTACCCGGAACGTACTTCCGTCGGGCTGGTGACGGTGTCGGGGTCGATCGGGCTGCTTTTTCCGCCCAGCCTGCCGGTGATTCTGTACGCCTTCTATGCCGAGCAGCCCATCGAGAGGCTCTTTGTCGGCGGGCTGCTGCCGGGTTTTGTGTTGGTGCTTGCGGTGGCGAGTTGGGCGGCTTATCGCGGATGGTCGTCGGGAGCTGAGCAGAAGCCTTTCCATTTCCGCGTGGCGCTGTCAGCGCTGTGGGAGGCGAAGTGGGAAATCCTGCTGCCGATCGTGGTGCTCAGCGGGATCTTTGGCGGCTACGCCACGCTCGTCGAGGCGGCGGCGATCACGGTGCTGTACGCCTTCGTCGTGGAATGCTTCATCTTCAAGGACCTGCGCGTTTTCGGCGACTTGCCGCGGGTCTTCGTGGAGAGCGCCACGCTGGTCGGCGGCTTCATGATCATCCTCGGTGTGGCGCTGGGATTTACCAACTATCTCGTGATCGCCGAGGTTCCGTCGCAAGCGTTGGAATGGGTGCAGACGCACATCGGCTCGAAAATCCTGTTCCTTCTGGCGTTGAACGTCTTCCTGATCGTAGTCGGAGCGCTGATGGATATCTATTCGGCGATTCTGGTGATCGTGCCGCTGATCACGCCGATGGCCGCGGCCTACGGGATCGATCCGGTCCACCTGGGGATCATTTTTCTGGCGAACATGGAGTTGGGGTATCTGATGCCGCCGATGGGCGAGAACCTCTTCTTGTCGTCCTATCGCTTCAATCAGCCGCTTACGAGCATCTACCGATCGACCCTGCCCTATGCGGCGATCTTGCTGGTCGCGGTGCTTCTCATCACGTATGTACCCTCTCTCACGTTGTGGCTGGTAAGATTCGCCGGAGTGTAGGCTCGGCCCTTCATCAGACTGCCTTTCTCACTACTTGGTGAGAGAAGCAGGTCAGGTGGAGGATTCGAGCCTCCGGAAGTAGTTCCGGGCGGCAGCCATGACCTTGGGCGCCAGGATGATCGCCGATGTCGTCGTGGGAATGGCCATCAGAGCAAACATGGCATCGATCAAGTTGACGGCGGCGTCGATGCTGACGACGGCGGCCGCCAGGATTGAAGGGACGTAAAGGTAGTTGTAGAGCCGCTGGTGTTCGGACCCGACCAGGAACCCGAGTGCTTTCGTCCCGTAGTAGTTGTAAGACAGCACGGTGCTGGTCGCGAAGAAAAACACACACACCACGAGCAAGTAAGGCCCAACAGCGGGAAGGTGTTGTTGAATTGCCTGCGCGGTGAGGGTGGTTCCGTTGGCTTCGGAGCCACGCCACAAGTCGGTGCTGAGAATGATCAGCGCGGTCGCGGTGCAGACGAGCAGCGTATCGATCACCGGACCCAACATGGCGACGAGTCCTTCGCGGACGGGTTCGTTCGTGCGGGCAGCGCCGTGAGCCATCGCCTCGGTGCCGATACCTGCTTCGTTCGAGAAGGCGGACCGGCGGATTCCGGTCATGATTACGCTGCCGACCGCTCCGCCCATCACCGCGTCGCCCGTGAAGGCGTCGCGGACGATCAGCGCGAAGAGGCCGGGGATCTCGGTGAAGTTGGTCAAGAGGATCCACAGCGCCATACCGACATAGATGACGACCATGCTCGGCACAATGCGCGAGGCTACGACGGCGATCCGCTGGATCCCGCCCACCACCACCAGCCAAACCACAACGGCGAGAACAATACCGCACGTCAGGTTGAACGTGAACTGTGAGTCGGGGTCGGCGAGCCATCCATTGGGAATGAGGATGACTTCGCGCAGCGACTGCACGAGCTGATTGATTTGGAAAATGGGCAGTGCGCCGATCAGCGTGCAGATCGAGAACATGACGGCCAGCAACCGCCACTTTCGCCCCAGGCCGTTGACGATGGTGTACATGGGGCCGCCCTGAATGTGTCCCTGGCTGTCGGGACCGCGGTACAGAACGGCGAGAGTGCACGTGAAGAACTTCGTGGCGATCCCGAGGAACGCGCCGAGCCACATCCAGAAGATCGCGCCGGGCCCGCCCATGTGGATGGCGATGGCGACGCCGCCGATGTTGCCGAGTCCGACGGTGCCGGCGAGGGCGCTGGAGAGTGCGCGGAAGTGCGAGATATCCCCTCGATCCGTCGGGTTGTCGTACTTGCCGCGCAGGATGTCGAACGCATGGAAGAAGTAGCGGAAGGGCAGGAAGCGCGAGTACACAAAAAAGAACGAGCCGCCGCCCAGGAGCAGAACGAGCAGCCACGGGCCCCAGGCGAAGGCCGCGAAGGCGGCCAGAAAATCGTCAATGGCTTGCATGAGGTAGCTGTAGTTCACATGACAGACAGTAACGCAGTCGACAGGCGGCGTGTATGGCCAGGATGTCGCCGGCGGGGCCGTAGTTCGCGTCACCGTAAAGCGCTGAGGATCCCAGGAGAAGCCTTTATTCGGCGGCGTTCCGCACCTCTGTATCGACTCCGGTCTCGCCTTCGGAGCGTGCGATGATTGCGGCTCCGCAAGAGTCGCTGAAAACGTTGACGACCGTGCGGTACATGTCGAGCGGCCGGTCCACGGCCAGCATCGCTCCGACGATGAGATCTACCTGAGGACCGGTCAGGTTGACCGCCTGAAGTACGATGAAAATCACGACCAGCCCGGCTGAAGGAACTGCTGCCGCACCGATCGACGCGAGAAGTGCGGTGAATACCACCACCAACTGCTGCTCGAATCCAAGCTGAACCCCCATGACCTGAGCAATGAACAGGACTCCCGCGCACTCATACAGCGCGGTGCCGTCCATATTCACGGTCGCGCCCATCGGCAGCACGAAAGATGTCACCCGGTTCGAGACTCCAACCTTGTTCTCGACGGTGTCGATGGTGACCGGTAGGGTCGCTCCGGAAGAACTCGTGGAAAACGCCATCACCATCGGCTGCACCATATTGCGGAAATGCGTAATCGGATTGATGCCGCCCAGGAACCGGAGAACCAGAGGCAGCGTGATGAACAAATGCAGACTCAGGCCGCATACCAGCATCAGGGCGTAAAGGCCCAAGGCCTTGAAGGCTCCCAGGCCAGTCGTGCCCATCAGCTTGGCAATCAGCGCAAACACGCCAATCGGAGCGAAGATGTTGATAATTCCTCCGGTCAACTTCATCATCGCCGCAAAGCCCGACTCGAACAGGGACACCAGAGGTTCGCGGTGGGACTGCTTGAGAGTGCTGATGCTGATGCCGAGCACGATGGAGAAAAAGATGATGGCCAGCATCTCGGTGTCGGCGGCAGCCGCGATGAAATTTTCGGGCACGATATCCAGGATCAGATCAACGGGCGATTGGATGACCGTGAGATTCGGCATCTCTTCGGTCTCGGTCGAAACCAGATCCGCTCCGACTCCGGGCTGGATCGTATTCACCATCACCAGCCCCACGATGCACGCGAGGAAGCTCGTCAGGATGTAGTAGCCGAGGGTCTTGCCAAAGAGCCGCCCCAGGCCCGCACCGGCGCCTACGGAGGCGACGCCCGTGACGATCGATGTCAAGACCAGCGGGACGATGATCATCTTCAGAAGCTTGATGAACAATGTGCCGAGCCAACCCACGCTATCCGCCACAGGCTCGCCCCCGACAAGGCCCGCGATGACTCCGAGCAACATCGCCGCCGCAATGCGCCAGTGCAGTTGCATGTACCATCGAGAGCGAGCATTCGAAACAGCCATTGAACCCTTCCTTTCTTGGCGCCGAACCCTTGGTGCGGGACCGGATCTTCCCGAGTCCACCCCGCGCCATGGCGGGCAAGACTCTCGCGCCTCATTGTCACAGATTCCGCCCAGCCTGAGCCGGGAGGTCAGGCCGGTTGGAGACCGGCGTACTTTACAACGAGCTTCTTCAGACCAGCCGAGCGGAAGTAGACGGTGAGTTTGGTGTCGCCGCCGTCCCCTTCGAACTTCATCACGGTCCCGACACCATACTTGCGATGCCGGACCTTGTCGCCGAGCCGGTAGCCGGTGCTGTGCAGTGCGCGGCGGGCGGAACCGCCGGCAGGTTTGCGGCGTGCGGGAGCGGCGCCGGGTTGCGCTCGAGGCGGTCGTTCGAGGTTCTCCGGAACGGGCAGATTCCTCTTCGAGAAAAATTCCGAGAGGTTTTCGACCGAGTTATAGGCCGGCCCGTCATAGAGCCGCCGCTGTACCGTCTCACGCACCTGGTGTTGCTCGACCTGCTGGTCCACGCCGTATCCGTCGATCGCGTCCCAGGTCGGAGAGGAACGCAGCGAAGCCTCTCGAAGAACGTCCCTCGGGATCTCTTTCAGAAAGCGGGAGGGGACCATCGGCTCTGGGGTTCCGCCGCCGAATCGCCGCCGCCTGCGCGCGGCGGTCAGAACCAACTGCTCCTGGGCACGTGTCATCCCAACGTAGCAGAGGCGCCGTTCTTCCTCGAGCGCCGCGGAGTCTTCCAAAGAGCGGCTGTGGGGAAAGACGCCTTCCTCCAGGCCGGTCATCACGACGAGGGGAAACTCCAGGCCCTTGGCGCTGTGCAGGGTCATCAGCAATACCGGCGAAACCGAATCCAACTGGTCGGTGTCGGCTACGAGCGCGGCGCGGTCCAGGAACTCGTCGAGACTCTCGCCTCGACGGTAGGCATCGCCGGCGGCGTTAGCGAACTCGTTGATGTTCTCGAGCCGTCCGGCGGCCTCGATCGAACCGTCGGACTCCAGCATGTTGCGATATCCCGACTCATCCATGATCCAAGAGATCGCCCGGTGCCAGGGTTCCTCTTCGAGTTGCTTTCGAAGACCCTCGATGAGCCGCCGGAACGCGCTTACGGCGGCTCGGGCGCGCGCCGGGAATCGGCCCTCTTCGAGCATCCGCCCCATCACCTCCCATATCGAAACACCGGTTCGCCGAGCATGGCCTTCGATCTGCTCGACCGTCGTCCGGCCGATGCCTCGCGCCGGCACGTTGATGATCCGCAGGAGGCTGACGGCGTCGGCGGACGACATGGCCGACTTGAGGTACGCGAGGACATCCTTGACCTCGGCGCGCTGATAGAAGCTCACGCCGCCCACGACCTTGTAGCCGCGGTCGATGCGCCGCAGGGATTCTTCGATCTGGCGCGACTGCCAGTTGGCGCGATAAAGAATGGCGGCCCGCCGGTCCGGGTACTGATTCAGATATCCGTCGACAAAGCGAGCCGCGAAACGCGCCTCGTCATCGCTATCGGAAGCGTGATACAGCAAGACCGGCGCGCCTTCTTCACCCTCGACCCAAAGGTTCTTGCCTTTGCGGTCGATGTTGTGGGCAACTACACCGCCAGCCGCGGCCAGAATACGCTTCGTGGAGCGGTAGTTCTGCTCCAGCCGGACGATCTTGGCCGCGGGGAAATCCTTCTCGAAATCGAGAATGTTCCGGATGTCGGCGCCGCGCCAACTGTAGATCGACTGGTCCTCATCACCGACAACGCATACATTGTGGCGCCTCCCGGTGAGCAGCGTCATCAGATCGTATTGGGGCCGGTTGGTGTCCTGGTACTCGTCAATCAGGAGGTAGCGATAGCGTTCGTGCAGCGCCGCGCGCGTCTGATCGCTATGCCGGAGAAGGCGGACGCTTTCAAGCAGCAGGTCGTCGAAGTCGAAGGCATTCGAGGCTTGAAGGAGCGCTTGGTACTTCTCGAAGACGACGGCGATCTTTTCCTCCTGAGGACTGGTGGCGTCCAGACAGGTCCGACCGTGGTTCTTGGCGTGGCTGACGACCGACAGCAGCGAGCGGGCCTTCATGAACTTCTCGTCGAGCCCGACATCGCGATAGACGGATTTTATGGCAGCGACCTGGTCGGCCCCGTCGAAGATCGTGAAGCGTGACGTGAAGCCGGGACGCAGGTCGACGAGGGGCGCGCCGTAGCGGCGCAGCAGGCGTACACAAAAGGAGTGGAAGGTCGAGACGTGGGGCCATTGCTCGACCGGCATGCCGGTCTTTTCGAGAATGTCCCCGACCCGCGTGCGCATTTCATCCGCAGCTTTGTTGGTAAAGGTGACGGCGAGGATCGACTCCGGCGCAGCGCACGCGCTGTGGATGAGATGGGCGATGCGATGGATCAGGACCCGCGTCTTGCCGCTTCCCGCGCCGGCAAGGATGAGCAATGGACCCTCGGTATGCAGAACCGCCTCGCGTTGACGGGGATTGAGGGAAGCGAGAAGGTCCATGAGGGAGCCTCATTCTAACAATCGGGGTTGGTCGGACTCGATTTCGGATTGCAGTTTCATGATTCCGCCACACGCACGGGTCGGGCTGCTTCCGGGCTTGTCGAGCCGCTAAACGGTCGAGTGCCCGAAGTGGAACTACAGCAGCAGGACCGCTCGTCCGATGAGCGCGGCGATGCGGGGTGTAACGAGAATCTCGGTGAGTAAGGAAGACCCCTTAGCTCGGGTCGCTAGCCGGCAGCATGGATGCGGAACTCTCGCTGGGAGACGGCTATCGTCTGCGTGACGAGGCGGACCGTCGCGAGTGCAGCAAGAAGGCGATGAGGTCGGCGAGTTCCGCGCGGGTCAACTCTTCTTCGATTCCGGCAGGCATGATCGAGACGGCGCCGGGGCGAGTCTCCTCGATGGAGTCGCGGGCGATGCGGACCTGGGTATCGGCGCCGGTGGCAAGGAGAATGGAGTCGTCGGTTTCTTCGAGCGGCACACCGTTGTGTGTTTCGGTCGCCGTAACGACGACCACGGGCTCGTAGCTCCGGACAAGAGTGGCGCTGGGAAAAATAATCGATTCCAGCAGGTCAGGCTTGCTGCGGATCTTCTCGATCCTCGTCAGATCGGGGCCGATGCGACCGCCGAGATAGCCGATGCGGTGGCAGGCTGAACAAGCGGCTTTCGAACTTCGGAAGACAGCTTGGCCGTGGTCAACGTCACCTTCCGCAAGCGATGCCAGCAACTCTTCGAGATGCGCTTTTTGTTGGACGCGGTCGACATCGAGCGTCGTGAGCAACTCTTCCCCTCTCTTGCGAATCGGCTCGGGAAACTTCGCGAGGGCTGCTTCAAGCAAGTCGGATCGGAGGTTGGCCAGACTTCGGGCGTTCTCAAGCGACTCCATCAAGACCTCGCCGAGTTCCCCGTCTCCGCCTTGCTCGAACGCGCGCAGCAACACCGGCAACTCCAGCGGACCGGCATCGCGCAGAACCTTGGCGAGGATGAGTTGCTGCCCGCTATCGAGGGGCGCCCCGGAAACCGCGCGGGAGGCGGCCGAGCGAACGGGAACCGGCTTCGACGAATCGGTGTGTGAAAGCAGGAAATCGAACAATCGCGGAGACACTGACCCAAGGACCGCCGCGGAAGCCGCCAGGGCATCCGCTCTGATGTCGGCAGCAAGGCTCTCGTTCTGACCGACTCTCAACAAGGCGCGGTCCAGTGCGGCGTCGCGCTTTTCGCCTTGCGGGAGCGATTCGGCCACCGAGACCGCTTCACGCAGCAGGTCGTTGTCGGTACTCGCCAATGCCGCGGTGAGAGCGCCAGCCCAACTCGCCGGTGTTTCCTTGAGCGGGGCCGCGGCCATCGTACGGAGGGCAGTGATTCGGGACGCCTCCGTTTGACCTGCGCGCGCCGTTTGGGCCAGCAGGTCCTGGATCGCCGGGTCGGTGGAAAAACGGGCCAGCTCGTCCGCAACATCCGAGTCGACCGAGCCGGGCTTGATGGCGTCAAGCCTCGTCCGGTAATAGCCGGAAAGGGCGCCTCCCCATTCGACGTGGCGCGATACGAGCCAACTTGCGGTGTCCCGCAGAACGGGATCACTCGACGACAGAAGGGGGACCACGACGTCGGCGGGCAGCCCTCCGCCTTCCATCTGATCGAGCGCGAGCATCGCCGCCCGCCTGACGCGGCTGGACGAGGAAGACAATCCCTGCCGGGTGGCCACCGGTTCGGCGATCTCGATGAGCGCGTAGTTGAGCGAGTGGATCAGAATTTCGTCTTCCGTCCGGCCGACGGCGTCCATCAACGGTTCGACGGCCGCGCTGTCGCCCAGGCGGCCAAGGGCCTCGGCGGCGGCCCGTTGCAGCGGGGCGGCAGAGTGCGTCAGTTGCTCGATAAGCGGCTGGACCGCTTCGGCATCACGCCACACACTCACCGAGTGCGCCGCGGCGTGGCGAACTGATTCTTCCGGATCCGCCAACGCCACGCGGGCCGCCGCGCGGGCCGCCGCGCCCTCAATCCGTGTCAGCGTCCAGACAGCGTTCCGCCGCGCCGTGACCGAACGCCCCCGGCTCCACACCTCGCGTAGAACAGGCAGTGCCTCGCTGCCGTGCTTCGCGAGTTGGTGAATGGCTCTGTTGCGCACCGCCGGACGCTCGTCATCGAGTCGGTCCGCCAGGTCGCTAGGAGTGGCGGATGCCCAATCGAGGAGCAAGCCCCGTGGATCGTCGATCGTCCTGGCGCCTCGGCGACGAACGCGATAAATCGCCCCGTGGACCTCCGGCCTTGACAAGAAGGAACTGGGACAGCACAGGACATACCATGCTCCGGTATCGACCACGAGAAGACTTCCATCGGCGTCTTCCATCACGTCGGTCGGGTGGAAGTCGTGACTCGTCGAGACGACAAAGTCCGTCACCTTCGTCTCGAAACTCGCCCCGCGCGGTTTTAGCTTCAGGCGGATGACTTTGTTCAAATTGAAGAGCGACGCGAAAAGATCGCCCCGGTAGTTTCGGCCGAACACGTCCGTCGAGTAGTAGGTCAGCCCAGCCGGAACGGCGGGCCCCAATTGGGCCATCACCGGCTGATAGCCGCCGGTCATGGGATGGGAATCCGTCACGCCGTGCACCTTGCCGTAAACACCGCCATAAACGGCGTGCAGCACTCCGTCACGACGACCCAGAGCCGGCTGTTCGATAAACGTGGAGGTGAGGAAGCGCTCGCCTTCCGGGGTGAAGGCCACTTCGACGGGGTTGTCCATTCCGCCGGTCAGCACAGGTTCGATCAGTCCGCCTTCGGCGCGCCGGCGGAAGATATGGGACGCGCGCGTGACGAACGGCGGACGGCCGGGTCGTTCGTAGGTCTGCTCGGCGAAGGCGCCTTTGCACCAGTAGATCATGCCGTCGGGGCCGAGGTACGGTCCGTGCAAGTCGTTGGCGCAGTTCGTCAGAGTCTTACCGTTGAACCACTCTTCACGCCGGTCGGCAACGCCGTCGTCGTCGGTATCGGTCAGCTTCCAGATGCTGGGCGGTGCCGCTACATAGACGGAGCCGTCATGCCAGAGGACGCCTTCGGGAAACATCATCTTGTCGGCGAACACGGTACGCCGGTCGTAGCGGCCGTCACCGTCGCTGTCTTCCAGCCGCAGAATGCTGTGCGGGCGCTCTTCAAGTTGGACCTTGACATTGTCGTTCGAGCCGGATGACTCGGCGACATACAGACGCCCCTCATCGTCCATGTCAATGACGATCGGCCGTTCGACAAGAGGCGGGCCAGCGGCGACTTCGAGCTCGAAGCCTGGAGAAACGGTGATGGCCGGGTGACCGGCATCGAGAGGCCGGTCGCCGAGCCGGATGATGGCACCGGCGATGAGCAGGAGGGCGATGCCGACACCCGCAAAGAGAAGCGACGGTCCTTGCAGAGGGTTCGTTGTCGATGCCGTTCGGGCCATGCCCTACTCCCGGATGCGGACCAGTATACGTCAACGTGGCGGTAACAGGCCCGGGCGGAACCTGTGGGCAGTTCGATCCATTGCGCTACGTCGTGCCGAGACAGCGCGGCGCGGACCACTGAGTCGGCGGATCGCGCACTCACGGACAGGTTCAGGCCAAGCTCGGTCAGCAACGATCGCCGGCATCACCGACAATAGGGAGAGGTCTGATCATGTTCGCCGTTCTCGCCTTCACGGTCGCCGCGATTGCCATCACCATGCTCGCCATGGCGGTCGGCGTGGTGATGAAGCGTCCCTGCCTGCGAGGTTCCTGCGGCGGCCCCGAAATCCTCAATCCCGACGGCGACCCGGTTTCCTGTGAAACCTGCCCGAACCGCCGAAGGCCGAACAACGCGCCCGCCCGTTGAGGCGGCTTCCGGCTTCGGCCGGTACGGAGAGCAGCGCTGCGCGGCCTGATAGAATCGACTCTTCGATATCCCCAAAGGACTTCCCATGACTCGCAAACGTTTGATGCTCACCATGGCGCTCGTGTCTGCCGTTGTGCTTCTCTGGCCCAACGACGGCAGCTACACCCAAGCCAAGACGGGCGATCCTCTTGTCGATGGCTTTCTTCTCGTCGAGGTCGCCTCGGTTTCTGATGCCGTCGAGCAGATCACGGGCCGGCGCGCGCACATGTCCAGCGATATTCAGCCGCTCTTCCCGGCCAAGATCGCGGGGCCGGCGGTTACGGTCGCGTTCAAGAAGGAGGAGCACCAGGACGGAGCCGCCGACTTCCAGGGAGCGCTGGATGCGATCGACAGCGCGCCGCCAGGCTCGGTTTACGTCATCACGTTCGAGGACGGCAAAGACGTCGCCGGCATCGGTGGGTTGATGGGCACCGCCATGAAAGTCAGAGATTTGGCCGGGGCCGTTATCGACGCCGCAGCGCGCGACACGCCGCAGCTTCGGAAGATCCAGTTCCCCACGTTCAGCCGCGGCGCGGTGCCCTCGACTTCGATCAATCATTATCGTTTCGTCGGCTCGAACATCGAGATCATGTGCGCCGGCGTCAAGGTTCGCCCGCATGACATCGTGGTGGCGGACGAGGACGGCGTCGCGGTGGTGCCCCGCGATCGAGCCAAGGAAGTGCTGGACAAGGCCATCGAAAACGATCAGACGGAGCACGCCATGTATCCCTTCATCGAGAAGTTCAAGTCGATCAAGAAAGCTGTTGCGGAGTACGGAAGGATCTAGCCTGCCTTTCTCACCTCGTGTCGAGGAGAAGTGCGTGAGAGGGCCGGCAGGACGAGGCGTGAGCCGCTTGGCGCGCGCAGGTGTACTTGACCCTACATCGATCGAGCACGACGAGCAAGCGCAACGAAGTCATGGCGGTCGTATCGCGTGCTTCCCCCGTCAGCGACTATGTCAAGCAGGAAGTGGGATCCAGGGTCGATCGTCGCGGATCATGGCATTGAGCGCAACCAGCAGCTTACGAGCGACGGCAATCAGTGCGACCTGCTTCGGCTTACCGACTGCGAGCAGACGGGCGCGGAAGGCGGCCAGCTGGGGGGCACAGCGCACCGCGGCGCGGGCCGCCAGGTACAACGCCTTGCGCACACGGGGACGGCCTCCGGCGATCCTGCGCCGGGCGCGGAATTGCCCGCTGTCACGGGCCAGCGGCGCCAGACCGACCAAGGCGGCGGCTTGTCTCCCGCTGAGTTGTCCCAACTCCGGCAGATCGGCCACCAAGGCCCAAGAGGTCTTGGGCCCTATGCCCGGCGCGGTGCGCAGTTGCACGGCTCGCTGGCAGGCGGCAGGCTGTTCGCGCAGTGCTCGTTGCACTTGCTGCTCCAGCAGCGCGATCTGCTGGCTCAGAGAAGCGATCACCCGCTCCACGCTCGCCACAGCCGCAGCGCCTTGCAGTTGCTGCTGGCGGGTACGCTGCCGGGCTCGTAGGCCCACCAGCGCATCGAGATGGTGCAACAACTCGCGCAACTCCCGCCGTTGCTGGCTCGGCAAGCGTGTCGCTGCGGGTCGCAGCCGCTCACCGAACAGCGCCAACACCTGCGCATCGAGTCGATCAGTTTTCGCCAGTTGTCCCAACGAGCGAGCGAAGTCGCGCACGCGTTTGGGGTTCACCACGGCCACTCTCAACCCGGCGGCTTGCAGCGCCGCCCACACCGCTGTCTCCCATCCACCGCTGGCTTCCATGACCACCAACTGCGGCTCGAATCTCGCCAGCTCGGCTGCCAGCGCGGTGAGCTCTCTGACCTGCCGCGGTGTCGCTACTGCTGACGGACGGGCTCGCAGCCCTTGGTGGTACGATCGAGCCGACACCGCGTCGGGAGGAGCCGCTAACTAGCGGCTCCTCACTCGCCTCTTGCCCCTACCTTGCCACATACAAGGTGGGGAGAAACACAGGCCATCTCAAGCCCACATGGAAGACCCTGGCGGCTGGCTAGCAGAAAACTGGATCCCCGTCGCCATATTGGGCGCGTTCGTCGGGTTGATGGTTCTGTCGGCGTGGTACGCCAACCGAGGGCCTGAGCGACGGCCCGGCGCCATCGTCATCGCGCTGTCGTTCTACGCAACTTTCCTGAGCACGAACACGTTTCTCGGGCAAGCGGGCTTCGGGTACAAAGTCGGCCTGGTTTGGATGCTGGGCGCCCTGGTCTTCGTCGTATGCGGGTGGATTGCGTGGTTCGTCATCGCGCCACGGATGGTCCGCGATGCTCACCGCACGCTCGGAGACCGGGTGGGGCTGAACCAAGTCACCGTGCCCGGGTATCTGCGCCAAAAGTATGACAGCCCATTGGCGGGATACCTCAGCGCCGGCATCATTTTCATCGCCTCGTTGTTATACATCCTGGCGGTGTTCAAAGGCATCGGGCACATCTTTGCGCAGATCCTCAACGTTTCCTACGAGATCGCCGTGCTGTCGGTTTTCGTTCTGGTCGTGGTTTACACCTCGTGGGGCATGATCGGAGCGATCCTGCACACCGATACCGTTCAGGGCGTTCTGATGCTGCTGGGGGCTCTCGTCCTCTGCGCAGCGGTCGCGCTCCACGCGGATTGGAGCCTCATTGCTCACAGTCCCGACGTTGACGCCAACGGACGGCCGCTCGGAGGTGATCTCGTTTCATGGAACGCCCTGATGTCCCCGCTCTACGTGTTGGGTCTTTCACTGGGGACAGGGATCAAGCTGATCGTCGCACCGCGGCTCGTTGTGCGCTTTTTGCTGTTCCGGCACGCCGGACCTCGATCTCTACGCACCGCTCAATGGCTTTCCTTCGGGTTGATGGCCGTGACGATACCGATGTTGTTCGGTCTGGGAATCATGGCGCACGGCATCGTGCCGTCAGAGCAGTCCGGGTACTTTTTCGATAACACCGACCAAGTTGTACCGTTCGTTGTGGGACACCTCTTCGGACCGGCCTTGGGAGCGCTGATCCTCGGATCTTTTCTGTGCGCCGCTCTCTCTTCCATCGATTCCGTCTTGCATGTGGCGGGGGCAGCCCTGGTCGTCGACCTGTGGGCCGAATGGAAGAAAGGCTTGCCGCTGCAAACGGTCGAACGTCTTCAACGGACTTCGATTTTTCTGGTCGCTGCTCTGCCGGCGTGGGTCGCTCTTGACCCGCCCGCGGATGTGGTCCCTTTGACCGCTTTTTCAGGCGCTCTATTCGGAGGGTGCTTTTTCGCCGCCCTCGTCGTAGGCCTCTGGCATGAGAAGCCCCATCGCGCTTCCGTTCCCGTCTCGATCTTCGTGGGGGCCTTCGGAGTTATGAGCTGGTTCCTGTCGCAGCAAGGAGGCTGGGTCGGCACGGAGGTACATCCGGTCATCGTTGGTTTGGCCGTATCCCTGCTCGCCTACACGCTGACCGAGTATTTCAGTGCCAGACAATCCCCGCAACGCGACCGCGAGTCGTCCACTTGAAGTGATATCGAATGCTGATGCTCTGGGCTCCTTCTTCGGCCGCGGCCGGATAAAGACATACACCTGCGGCTGCTGAGTGGTGGTCCAGTGCGGTCCGCGACCGCGCCGGAGGTGGTGGCGGCCTTGCTGGAGGCGGGCCTGGTGGTGACCCGGCAGGGCAAGGACGGCCTCACGGCCCATGATCCGGGCAGCGGGGAGCGGTAGGGGCTGAAAGGAGCGCTCTATGGCAAGACTTCCAACGTGAGCGGCTTGCGGACCCGGCTGGAGCAAAAGAGCGAGCAGGAGCGGCAGCAGATCGAGGCGCTGATCCGGAGCGAACTTGGCAAGGGCTCGAAGAACTTGCAGCGCATCGTCGATAGCGAGCTCGCTACCATCGAGCGCGATACCCGGCGCCGGATGGAGGCCGCCGCCCAGCGCGACCGCTCCTCCCTGGACAAGCTGCGGAGCGTGAACGAGATCTTGCGGCAGGCCTGACTGCGTCCCCTGGCGGTCGGGTTGAGCCTCTTTCTCGGCATCTTGGGCGGGATCTGGGGGCTGACGCAGTAGTTGTCGAGCAGCATCGGGAGCCTCATCGAGACACGGGCGGCGCTCACGGTGGAGATCGAGCAGCAACGCCGAACCATCGAGAGGCTCAAGGAGACGACATGGGGCGTGGTTCTGCACGAGGGAGACGAGGGGCGGAGGTTCGTGGTGCTGCCGCAGGGGACGCTCGACGGTCCGCCCTGGAGAGTGGGCAGCCTGCCGTGGAGCTGTCGAGCGAGTGAAGGAGCTATATGACATAGCTGGAAAAACGCTTGACGGACGCCTTGAGCACGCTCGCCGAGCAGCCCTAACGACTGGGTCCGTCCGTTGAGATGAGGGAACGTCATGGCTCAAATAAACCACACCCCCTCGACCGTCACGGCGTCAAACGGCGGCGGATGGTGGGGCAGACGCTCTAGATATGAACTTTTTATGGTACAGTAGTGCAGTAAAGGGTGCTGGTTGATGGTAGAGAAGGCACGGAAAACGCCGCTGATCTTCTACCGCATGGCGAACGGGAGAGAGCCCGTCAGGGAATGGCTGAAAGGATTGGATGTGTCCGAGCGTCGAGTCATAGGAAGGGATCTGATGCGGGCGCAATGGCGTTGGCCGGTGGGCATGCCTCTGTGTCGCCCGTTGGGGAACGGCCTCTGGGAGATCCGTACCGCGCTGCCCACGAAGCGGACAGCGCGCTTGCTGCTTTGCTTCTACCGTGAACACCTCGTGGCGCTGCACGGGTTCATCAAGAAAACACGGGCTACGCCGGAAGCGGACCTGGCCAAGGCGCGACAGCACCAGAAGGAGTTAGAACGATGAGCAAGGAGCACATGGGATCCAGCCTCGATGACTTTCTCAAGGAAGAAGGTGACTTCGATGAAGCCCAGGCGCAGGCGATCAAGGAAGTGGTGGCGTGGCAGCTTGCCGAGGCCATGAAGAAGCAGAAGCTCTCCAAGAACAAGATGGCCGCGCTGCTCAAGACGAGCCGAACCCAGGTGAACCGCCTGCTTGACCCCGAGCACGACATCACGCTCTCCAGCTTGCAACGAGCAGCGGCGATCGTCGGCCGGCGGGTGACCATCGAGCTTGTGTAGGATCACTGGCTGAGGCGCGTTGGAGAAGCGGCATACGTGGCTGCATGATTCACGAGTGGCGGAGTACACGGCCTGCCTTGGTCCCTGCTGAGATCGCTGAAGTGCTCAAGCTGCACATCGAAATAGACCATCGATGGGAGTAAGCTTTTCTCAGGGCGCGTCAGCCCTCCCCTTTGGGGCCGCCGCATCACTGATGATTGTTCACCGTAAGCCTTCCCTTGCTGCGGGCGCGCCACCAGTGTGCATCTTGAACAGAACACAAATGAGAACTCAGATCCGGAGATAATTGAACCTTGTCGATTCAGGTGAACATGGCAGACGACGCCCCGGCTAGGAGGAGTCCGTTCGGGCGATGACCATGTCGCCGCACGAGTTCATCGCCAAGTGGCACGCCTCCGCGCTGAAGGAGCGATCGGCGGCGCAGGAGCACTTCATCGACCTCTGCCGGCTGCCGGGTGAGCCGACCCCGGCCGATGCCGACCCGACCGGCGACCGCTATTGCTTCGAACGCGGTGCGCACAGGGATATCGGCGGCGATGGCTGGGCCGACGTCTGGAAGCGTCATCACTTCTCCTGGGAATACAAGGGCAAGCACGCCAATCTGGATTCCGACTTCGCCCAACTCCGGCAATACGCGTTGGCTCTGGAGAACCCGTCGCTGCTGATCGTCTCCGACATGGCGCGGTTCCGCATCCGCACCAATTGGACCAACAGTGTGAGCGAGACGCACGAGTTCGCGCTGGACGATCTCGCCGACGCGGCCGTGCGCGGCAAGCTCAAATGGGCGATGTCCGATCCCGGCCGTCTGCAGCCGGGCGAGACTCGACAGGCGCTCACCGTGCGAGCGGCGGAAACCTTCGCATCTCTGACGCAGTCGTTGCGGGAACGCGGCCACGACCCGCAGGCGGTGGCGCATTTCGTCAACCGGCTGGTGTTCTGCATGTTCGCCGAAGACGTGGGCCTGCTGGCCGACAACATTTTCACCCGGATGCTGCAACATGCACGCAATAGCGCACTCTTCAGTTTGCACATCATAACGCGCTTGGGCCTCAGCGGGCGGGATATTTCAGATCGGCGGCAGTTTGCCGCGGAGTCGCTGGAGATGGAGACATAACACTGGAAAGCCAATGCATGGCAGGGTCACTCGATAGGATTCATACAGTCCGACGCACCGGCCTCGAGGTAATTCATCGCAACGGGCATCCGGTCGGGGGATCGTTACTTGACTTCTGGAAGTGGGCCGGGTCTGATCTCGTCGGGAACACGTTTCGTGGGTGGCTCGCCGAATATTTTGTTGCGCTGGATCTAGGTATCGCTGATGGCATGCGGTCGGAGTGGACAGCCTACGACCTGGAAATGGAGGACGGCACGAAGGTCGAGGTCAAGGCCTCGGCATATGTTCAGAGTTGGGAACAGAAAGGCCTTTCCTCCCCCCGATTCTCGATTCGTCGGGCACTCGGATGGGACCCGGACACCGACACCTTTACCGAGCACCCCATGAGGCCTTCAGATATCTACGTGTTCTGCCTGCTTAAACATCGTGACCAGGCAACGCTCGATGTCTGCAATGTGTCACAGTGGACCTTCTTTGTCATCCCCACCAAGGTTATCGACGACGAGCTCGACAGCCAGAAGTCCGTTGGAGTCGCCACGCTTCGTCGAATCGGAGCGAGTGAGGTGCCATTCGGCAAAATCCGTCAGACAGTGACAAACATGCTGTGACGGCTGTTTCGAGTGGCTTCTACTACGTCAGCGTCCGCCTTTACAGGTGTTCCCTGACTCCGCTCCAGCCCCCGATACAGCCGCTTTCAGAAACCGAGCCCTTGGCCTGGGCGGCGCTGTGAAAGAACTCCGCGATGCCTCGCCCCAGGCCTTGGTCCCAGCAGAAGCCCTTCCGCATCAGTCAAGTCAATTGACCGGCGCCGTCAGACGTGAGCCTATTTATTGCGCAGAACAAAGGATGTTGCGATGCGCTAAATGAAAGGCCCTCGTCCGTCCCGAACGCCCTCGGCCCCCGGCACGATACTCCGGCGCCGGGCCTGCCAGCCGTCATCAGCCGCCCCGGCCCTGCCGGCGTCTTCGCCGTCGAGGAGTTCTTCTACGGTACGCTCGGAAACGAGCACACCCGCAACGCCTAGTGCGGAGCCGTCGAACGCTTCCTCCCCGCCTGTGCGGAGCGCGGCCTCACACTCGATCGCATCACACCGAAGGACGTCGGCCATTACTACGACCGGCTGCGCCAAGAGAATCATCTCTCCATCTCTTCAAGACGGCGTGCACGGATTTCCTCAGTGCGGCTCAGCACCGGTTTTTTCGGATCGCATGCTTGCGGACGGACCCGGACGGCTCGACGGGCTTCGTCGATACAAGCCTTCAGGATGCGCGCGGTCGAGAGCCCGGCAGGCTGTCTCAGGGGAATTCGATCTCGTTGGTGTAGTTGATGATCGTGTCGATCACGCCGATCTCCACGCGGCGATTCTTTTGGCGGCCCTGGCGGGTTGTGGTTTCCACGCGCGGGCTCGCTTCACCGAAGCCTTCTACATCGATCAGCTCGGAAAGGATTCCCGCGCTGACCAGGTAGCTGCTTACGGATTTGGCGCGACGCTCGGAGAGGTCTTTATTGTAGACTGCCGGCCCCATGTCGTCTGTGTGTCCATAGACCTGCAACCGATAGCCGTGAGAGGCGAGCAGTACGCCGGCGATGCGGCTGAGCATCTCGCGATTCTCAGGGCGGAGGGTGTCTTTGTCGAAATCGAAAAGGAACGAGTCTTCACCGAGATTCACGACCATGCCCATCGGCGTACGTCGGGTCTCGGCAATCCGGCTGAGTGCTTCCCTCATTCGATCGAGCTCTTCTATGCGCTGCTTGCGCATACGCTCGGACTCGGCCTGCAGCCGCTCCGCTTCCTTCTGCGCTTGTTCGGTCTGTTCTCGGGAGAGTTCGGCATCCTCGCGGGCCAGTTCTCGCTCGAGCTCGGCCTGACGCCGGGCGGCGGAAAGCGCGCGCGCCTGCTCGGCCGCTTCTTCGGCGCGCGCTTGGGCTTGTGCTCCCTCGCGCCGGAACACCTCGGCTTGCCGGCGAGATTCTTCCAGCCGGCCGGTCAGGGCGCCGGCGCGCTCCTCGGTTGCCCGCAGCCGAGACTTCAGGCTGGCGGATTGTCGCCACATCAGGAATAGGACGAACAGGCAGACAATCAGCGACGTCAGGGCGACCGCGACGCCCAGCGTGATACGCCCCTTCCGAGCAAGCCTGGTTTCAGGTCGCATGGCGCTTGCCCATATTTTCGCACGGTCGGAGCACGCGATAAGACCGCCATGACCTCGTTGCGCTTGCTTGTCGTGCTCGATGTACTGCCAAGTACACCTTCGCGCGCCAAGCGGCTCGCGCCTCGTCCTGACGGCCCTCTCACGCACTTCACCTCGCCACGTGGTGAGAAATGCAGGTCAGTTCTCGATTCGGTACAAGTGCGTGTCCGTTCGCAAAAACATCGCCTTTCCGACGGTCGCTATCGAGGCGAACGTGCCGCCATCGAGTTGGTTCTCAGCGACCTTTTTGAACGTCTTTCCCGGTGTGATCACGGTTGTGAGTCCGGTTTCGTTCTGGAAGTAGATATGTCCTTCGGCGTAGAGAGGCGAGGCGGAATAGGCGCCCGTCATGCGGGCGCGCCAGTTAGGCTCTCCTGTCTTCGCATCGACACAACTGGCAATGCCCTTGTCACTGACGAAATACACTTCGTCTCCTACAACCACGGGCGAGGGCGTAAGCGGTACGCCGCGATTCATTTTCCAGACGACGTGCGTAGCGGTCACGTCGCCTCGACCGTCCGGGCGGATCGCATAGAGAGCCGGATTGTAGTAGCCCGAGGAAAGGAAGACCAGCCCGTGTGAGTAGACCGGCCGGGGCACATTGGAGAATCCGCCGTAGCGGATTGACCAAAGCTCGCGCCCGGTTTCCAAGTCATAGGACACGGCGCGGTTGGCGCCGGGGCTGACTACTTGCGGGACGCCATCGTGCTCGATGACGAGCGGCGTGCTGAAGGCCATCGCCGCGTCCGTGCGCGGTGTATTCCAGCGAATCTTGCCGGTTTTCTTGTCCAGTGCCACGACAAACTGACGGTCCGTGCCGTCACAACTGATGATGAGCAGGTCCCCGGAAAGAGCCGGTGTCCCGCCTTGCCCGTGTCCAGGCTGGTACCGCAGTTCCTGATTCCTCCAAAGAAGCTCACCGTTATCCATGAGGGCAGCCGTCCCTTGGGGTCCAAAGTGCACGTAGACGCGGTCGCCCTCCAGAATCGGCGTCGGCGTCGCGTGACTGTTCTTCCTGTGCTTCTTCGATGGTTCGGCCTGCCGGAAAACCTCGATGTCGTGGAGGATTTCGCCCGACTCCGGATCGACCGCGATCGCCCGTAGTGACCGGCCGCCGTCCATCGCCGTCGTGAGCCACAATTGGCCGCCTTCAACGACAGGGGAGGACCATCCATGGCCGGGAATGGCCTTCTTCCAGGTGATGTTTTCCGTTTCGCTCCACGTAACAGCCAAGCCGGTTTCTTCGGAGATTCCTTGGCCGGTCGGGCCGCGGAATTGCGGCCAGTCGGCGGCGAGAAGTCGAGTGCTGCCAAGGCAAAGCAGCGATAACGAACCAAGACAGCAGATCAGGCCGCGAGACATATCGCCAGTCTAGCGGATCACGGAATCCGGCACTTCAGTTCGATTGGGTTGCAACAGACGCCCTGGGACCATTGCATCGCCGAGTGTTGCCAACAGGACGACGCTTCCCGCCTGAGCCGGCATCGACGCGCCCCGACTGCCGGCGGCCCATGCCAAGCCGTGGCGAAGACGTCGCCTAAGATCGTCGAGCGAGCCCAGAGCATCCTGCAACGCGAGCTAGGGATGGATGAAGTGACAGCTTACTCAACGCTCGAAAAGCAATGCCGGTCAACGGCGTAAAGCGGACGCAAAACGACCCGATGCCTCCATAGTGGGCGTCCGCTAACCAGAACGGCTGGTGATCTATACGGGCGGTCCGTACCCCGAAGACCCGTAGCCGGTCGACGGGTTGCGGTTGCGCCCGCGCTTCCCTGTCGGTTGGCCGCCATTCCGCAACGCATTCAACAGATTGCGGTGGAATGTACAGAGTTTTCCGTCCGGAGCCGGCTGCCCGCATTTCTGGCAGACGGCTTCGGCTTGCGGCTGAGGCTGCTGGCCCTGAGCGAGCCGGTTGCCGTTCCCGGCTCCGCCCTTCCTCTTCTTCTTGCGGAAGGGGCGAGCCGGCCTTCCCGACCGTTTATCTGAGGTTTGATTTCGCATGGTTGTCGAGGCTGCCCTTAGGGTCCGTCTGAAGGCCTGTGCAGGTCAGCCAGCAAATCAGCTCTTGAAAAACGACTGGCGTTTGCTTGGCGATCAGCCCGTGTTGGTTGCCGGATGCAATCAGTACGTCCTACTGGAGGGTCTGGACGCTACACGTTATCGGCTGACCACCTTGCAGCATACATCAGCTTTGCCCTGAATACAAGTAGATTTTATGGCAGAGCTTTTTTGGCAAGGGGGGAGAGGGGATAGATTTTCGTCTGACAGACACCCTCATCCGAAGCCCGGGCATTGGCACTTGCTCGTTGTTCGGGACCGCAAACGGTCATCCGTCTCGGTGATGGTTTGACGTTTCGGTGTGCGATCCGGTTGCTTGAGCCCCCCGGACGCACTCGCAACAGGAGCCGCTTTGCAAGGATGATCGGCGCTCACTCCCAGAGAGGAACCGTCTTGCCGCCGCCCATCCCTCCGGCGAGCGCACGATGCGCCAACACCGTCTTCCGGGCAGCACGGCTCCTGTATGCCGGCTGCCGTTCGCAAGCCGTCCAGGCCTGTCAATACCGGCGGCTCTGACAGGCCGCATCCGGCATCGCGATGTGCATGGTTCCTGGCGCTTGCGGAAAGCCGTTCTCAAAACGGATCGAGAGATCGGGGAAAGATTCCCGGCCTACAATGAAGTAGCGTGGCAAGCACGGCGCAGACCCTGTCCCGAGGCGTACCGGAGCGGCCGGTGGTCGTCTATGACGGCGAATGCCGTTTTTGCCTGAAGCAGTTGGACCGCATGCAGAGGCGCGACCCGAATGGGGTTTTCGAGTACCAACCGAGGCAGGCGGAGGGTCTTGAAGAGCGCTTCCCCAAGCTTGCCGAGAGCGAATTCAACAGCGGGATGCGCTTGATTGACACCGATGGGTCGATCAGCGCGGGTGCGGACGCGGTGTACGGTATCGCCCGGCAGCTCAATGGCTGGAAGTATCTGGCCTGGTTGTATCGGGTGCCGGTGGTACACACCGTCTGCCGCGCCACCTATGCCTGGATTGCCCGTAACCGCTATCGTTTCACCAACAACTGCGAGGACGGGGTTTGCGATCCGGACGGCTAAGCGAAAGAAGCTGTTTCAGGCATCGCCGGCGGTGCGGGACGAAGCGGCCGAACCTGCCATGAAGAAGTTCTACAAGCCGGGGAAAATGGAGCTGGACGGAGCGAGAATGCCGCCTGCTCTGGAACGATATCCTGCGGACCGGCGGCAGCGCGCCGAACCCTTCGAATCAACGGAGCGCCTGCAAGAGTTCTTCCAGGCTTGCGACGCCTTGGCAGGCCCCGAAGCCGAACCGGAGTGGGAAGAACACCTGAGCGTTATCGACGAGACGCGTCGACTGAGCGCAGCCACCTCGTGATATTCGTCGACACGAACGTCTTCATGCACGAGGCAGGGCGGCCGCATCCGCTGCGAACTCCCGCTTCGACAATGCGAGCGGCTTAGCAGAGCAACCTGAGCCGTGCCCGCTCAGCGGATCACAGTTCCACGCCGGTTTCCCTCCACTGGCCGGCCCTGGCGGAGTCGAGCACGGCATCGCAGACTCTCTGCGTCTGCAGAGCATTGCGGAAATCGGGCTGAGTCGGTTTGCCGGTCTCGATCCCGATGACGAAGTCGGCGAGAGCGTTCAAGAAGGTGTGCTCATAACCGATGCAGGTGCCTGGAACCCAGTACTTATCCATGTAGGGATGCTCGAAGTTCGTGGTGTGGATCTTGCGCCACCCGGTCAAATGGTCTTCGGTCTTTTTACCGGACTGCTGCTGCGTGTACTCAAAGAACTGCAGATACTCGGGCTCTTCGAGATCGAAGTAGACGCTGCCGTCGGCGCCGTTCAACTCGAGCGTGTTGAAGTTCTTGCGCCCTCGGGCGTAGCGGGTTGATTCGAACGTGCCCATCGAGCCGTTCGCGAACTCGGTCAGGAACATGCAGGCGTCGTCGATGCCAACCGGCTCGACCTGGCCCGATTCGGCGTGCATACGCTCTTTTACAAAGGTTTCCGTCTTGGCGACGACGCGAGTGATCGCCCCGTTGAGCCACATCGCGGTATCGATCGAATGCGCGAGCAGGTCGCCGGTCACTCCCGATCCCGCGACATTGGCGTCGAGACGCCAGAGCGCGGCGCCCCCCTGCGGGACGTCTTCCGAGATCGTCCAATCCTGCAGGTATGTCGCCCGGTAGTGGAAGGGCCGCCCGATGCGGCCTTCATCGACGATTTGTTTCGCCAAAGCGATGGACGGCACACGGCGGTAGTTGAACCAGACCATGTTCGGCACGTTAGCCTTCTCGACAGCCTCGGTCATCTCTTCGGCCTCGGACACGCTCATGGCAAGAGGCTTTTCGCAGAGCACCATCTTGCCGGCTTGCGCCGCCGCAACAGCGATATCGCGGTGGAAACGGTTCGGCACACAGATATCGATCAAATCGATGTCATTGGCCTCGACCAGGCTGCTCCAGTCGGTCTCGACCCGCTCATAGCCCCAGTTGGCGGCGAAAGCCTCAACCTTGCCTCGCTTGCGCGCGCAGGCGGCCGTCAGCACCGGGCGGTGCTCCACATCGAAGAAATCGTTCAAGCGTTTGTATGCGTTCGAGTGGGCCCGGCCCATGAATCCGTAACCGATCATGCCGACACGCAGTTGTTTCGCCATCGTTAGGTGTCCTTCTTGGAAGAAAGTCTTAGGGGATATCCAACGGGAATGAAGTTCGGCGGGGCATACTTAGGCGGCTGCCCACCGAACCCGGAGTCGAGGTTTTCCTGCTGTCCGGGAGCGTTGTCGTAGAACTCCTCGCGCACGATCTTATCGTCGGACGCGGCCTACAAACAAGCCCTCGACGCCGGACCACTGTCGATATGGAGATCGCCGACCCAATTCTACGACGACCGAAATGGGATCGCGCAAAATCCCCACGACACCATGTGATGGATCGGCACGCCTGGCGAGGATGTTTCAGCGGAAGAGATGGTCAAGCGCGCGCCGGCCGAGATGCAGAAACGCCAACAGGCTGAGGCTTCATCGTGTCGGCGGCGGAACGTCATGCGGGATAATGAAAATCGATGCATCCGAATGTCCTCTATAACGATCGGATCTGCCCGGCAGACCAGAAGGTCCTGACTCCGGGACAGATCGGCCTGTTATCGGGTTGGGGCGTGTTCACGACCCTCCGGATCTACGGCGGTATTGCATTCGCTTTCGAACGCCACTGGCAGCGGCTTGCCCGGGACGCCGAACTGCTGCATGTCGAGTTGCCGCAGGCGCCGGACGTGGCGCAAACGAATCTCCTTCGCCTCATCAAGGCTAATGACGCCAGAGAGGCGAGCATGCGCCTATGCGTTGTCCGGAGCCAAGGCGGCTATTGGGCCGGCCCGGGCTCAGGCAATGCCTCGGACCTCATCGCCCTGACAAACGATTTGCAAGGCAGGGAGCCCCCCGTCGCCCTTGAAGTCGCCCGGCACTGCCGGCACGCCGCCGCATCCTTCACCGGTACGAAGACTCTTTCGTGGGCGTGGAATCTTACGCTCGCGGAGACCGCTCATCGCAACGGCTACACGGAAGTCATCCTGCTCAACGAGCGCGGCGAAGTGGCCGAATGCACCTCGGCGAACATTTTCGCGGCCAAAGACGAAGTCACTTACACGCCGCCACTTTCGTCGGGACCGCTGCCGGGTGTCACGCGGGCCATCATGCTTGAGGAGCTTGACCCGCCGGTCGAGGAGAAGGTTCTTCGCCTCGAAGATCTTATCGAGGCCGACGAAGTCTTCATTACGTCCACGACGCGAGAACTGCTGCCGGTCAACCGCATACAAGACCGCCCGATTGCGTCGTCCGACCGAACCTCCTGGCCGGTCATGGAGAGACTTCAGGAAGCACTCTCAGCCTACATCCGCCGCTACACGGAAGCCGCTCGCCTGCACTACGCCTGACGGACAACTCGGAGAGCGGGACCTTGATGGAAGCCCTTGAAATCCGCCTGGAGAATTCCTAGAATGGACTCCTCATAGGGACCCGATCGAGCCAATATAACGGATATGGACAAGAGGCGTCGGGAGCGATACCGGAAGAAACTCGAACAGAAGCAACGCGAGCTGGAGGCTCTTGTCTTGTGCACCGGAGTGGCGGGTCGCGCAACGGGCGTCGATTTTCCGGAAGATTCAGCCGAGCGAGCGGCGAACTCGTACACAAAAGAGTTTCTGTTCCGGCAGAGCGACACCGAGCGTTCCCAGCTTCAGCTCGTTCAACAAGCGCTTTCCCGGACAGAATCGGTGGATTTCGGACGTTGCCAGTCCTGCGACGAGGTGATCGACAAGAAGCGCTTGGACGCCGTTCCTTGGACACGCTACTGCCGAGATTGTCAAGAAGCCGAAGAGCGTCGCGGGGCTGACCCGCGGTACGTCAATATATAACCGCAAAGCGCCAATTTTTTTGGCAGAGAGCTGAATCTTCTCGCGTAGATACACGAGCTTCCGATCGATCGTCGAAACGGCTTCTTGGGCGAAGCCGCTCAAGGCGTGGTTCGCCGTCCTTGTGCCAGATCAGTGCCGGCTGTGTGAACAGCCGCTGATGAGTTTCACCTCGGCGCCCGTCTGTGCCGCTTGCCTCGAGACGCTCAAGCCGCTTCCCGAAGTAAGCTCCTGCGAACTGTGCGGGATGCCCTTCGAAGAAGCCGCTGTTCTACAAGGAACAACGCGCTGCGGCGCTTGTCTCGCCGAGACGCCTGCTTTTAACCGCGCCCGTAGTTTCGGCGTATACGAGGGTCCATTGCGCCGGCTGATTCACCTCCTCAAATACGAGAAGATGCAGCCGCTGGCGAAACCGCTCGCGGACGCGATGGCGGTGACCATGGGATCGCTTCCGACCCCGGATCTCCTGGTGCCCGTTCCGCTCTTTCGCACCCGGCGTTGGCGGCGAGGTTTCAACCAGGCCCTCACTCTGGCCAGAGGTCTCTCTCGGCGGACAGGCATTCCGCTTGACAAGCAGGCGGTACGACGAAGCCGCGCCACGCAGCCGCAGGCCGGTCTTTCGTATGCTGAAAGACGACGAAACGTCGCCGGGGCGTTCGTCGCGGGCCAACGAGGCCGCGTCGCGGGCAAGGTGATCCTCGTCATTGACGACGTGATGACTACCGGCGCAACGCTCGACGCTTGCGCCCGAAGCCTCAAGACGGCCGGCGCGAAGTCGGTGTTCGCTCTGACCCTCGCCAGGGCGAAGCGACGTTTGCATCCGGTGGACATGAAGCTTGCGGGCGGTGAAAGCTAAGGGATGGGCATCATGACGAACGGAAACCTGCTCGGCAGCCCCGTTCTCGTGCTGAACTCCAGCTACGAGCCCATCCATGTGTGCGTGGCCCGTCGTGCGCTCATCTTGCTCCTGAAGGGGGTCGCTTCGGCAGAGGAGCTGTCCAACGATGAAGTACACTCGCCCTCAAAGGTTGTTCCGGTCCCGTCGGTCATTCGTCTGCTTGAGTACCGGCGCATTCCGCGCCAGACGAGAGCCCTGTCGCGGAAGAACATTCTGCTCCGCGATCGGTACACGTGCCAATACTGCGGCCATGTTTTCTCGGCGAGCGAATTGACTCTGGATCACGTCATGCCACGGTCCCGAGGAGGCAAGAGCAGTTGGGAGAACCTCGTGACCTCCTGCCGCCGCTGCAACAACCACAAGGGAGACCGCCTACCCGATGAAGCGAAGATGGAAATGCGGCGGCGGCCCCGGCCGTTTAATCAGCACACCAGCCGCAGTCTCATGCGATTGCTCGGCAACCATCAGGAAACTTGGCGGAAGTATCTCTTCTACTAGCTGAGTCGTCGAGTTCAGTTCGTGCACCCAACCTGAACACTCGGGTTGAAAAAGTCGATAATGGGACTATGCGCTGCCCCAAGGCGATCGCCGACCGCAGAGCTGAATTTACGGTTCCTCTGCAGGCTCCCCTGAGCACCCGGCTGGAGGAACGCCTCCAGTCGTTCGCTCTCTCCCTTGTTCTCCATATTGGATTAGTGACGCTACTCGCCACGGTGGACGTACCTCGCAGGCCGGCAGATCTTCAGTTGACACCGGACGCACTGCTTGCTGACGAGAGATACAGGATCACTCTGTACACGACCAAGAGCGAGCTTCCCTCTGTTTTGCCGCTAAACGAGGTAGACGGCCGTGACGGAGCGGAGCGGGCTCGGCATCGCTTCCGGCAAAAGATCGTCGCCGATGATCCCGACCCACAAAGCTCGCGTCAGAAGATCGTCGGCCCTGCGCCGAGTATCGAGATCCAGCAGGATATCCTTTCGCCGAATCTGCTCGCGTGGAATGCACCGAAGGTGAACCGGCCACGTTTCCGGATGGAACGAAGGCAGCCGGAGGTTCCCGAACGGGAAGCAGTGAGCGCGGTGGCGGCGCCTAAGATCGAAGCGCGGCGCCAAGCGGCGCCTCCGCTCCCCCTGGCCGCAAGGCCGCGTCTACGGTTTCAGCAGGAAAAGAAGTCCGAACCGGCTCCTGTGCGCGAGGCGCTCGCCCCCCGGAAAGCGCCTGAGTTTCAGGCCACCGTAAAGAAGGTCGACCTGGCCGCCCTGAGTCGGCAACCGAGACTGCGCTATTGGACTCCTGAAGCGGGCTCCCTTACGACCCCGGAGCGGCAGGCAATCCGGGTAGAGGCGCCGCCCGAGATCGGAGCCGGACGGGAGGATCTTGACCTCGGCGAAGTCGTGTCCTCACCCCGTCTGCGGTATTGGACGACTGGGAACAACCCCGAAGCACCGGGCCGCAACGCCATCGCGGCGGACGACGTGCCCCAGATCGAGGCTGAGATGTCCGGAGCGCCACAGGTGGGTTCGTTGATGCAACAGCCTCGCATGCGCTACCAGAATTGGGGTGACCAACCGGCCGCGCCGAAGCGGGCAGCGCTGATGCCCGGCGAAGCTACGCCGAGAATGGATCTTGCAGAAGGTTTGGGTGGCGATGGAACGGGCGACGGCGTTGCCGGACTCCTGGCTCGAAATTCGCTCGCCGAGGCATTGAAGGATCAAGGTTTCTCGGCCGGCTCGCATGCCGATGGCAACCGCGGACTGGGGGAGCACTCCGATAGCGGAGCAGGCAGACCGGTAGTCGTTCCCGGCAACGACGGGCCTGCCGCACTCGTCATCGGGCTTGACCCCGAGCCGAACGCTGCCCCGTCGATCCCTTTGGGCTCTCGGCGTGGTCGATTTTCCGCAACTCCGGAGGGGGGGCCTGGTGGAGGTGACTTGGTGGTTGGCGCGGGAAACGGAGCATTCCTGCGAGCGCCGAATCTATCCATCGTTGGGGGCTCACCCTCGCAACCGGGTCCTATCGTTCAACGGGACCGGAGCGGCAGCTTCGGCCATGTCAAGACCATCGCGCGGAGTTCGGACAACGATGCCGACGCACTGTTGATGTTTCGGAGGAAATGGAATGTTCGTGAACTCGGCGCGCCGCCCGTGATCGATCCTGAGCAAGTAGCGGTTCGATCCAAGCGGGCTGATGTACTGTTTCTTGACCGGCAGGTGTTCGTGCTGGCGATCAACACCCCGAACGTTACGAGCTACAGCGGCAGTTGGGTGATCCGCTTCGCCGAACGCACTCTGAACGGAAAAAAGCGACGCGATGCAACCCGGTTCGGCAAAAAGAATGACGAAGAGCCGGAAGACGACTCCCAAGGCCGCCTCAGCGCTCCCGAGCCCCGTCTCAAGGTCGACCCCAAATACATCCGAGCGGCTGCTGACGAGCGCGTCGAGGGGACCGTCACCCTCTACGCCGTGATCCAGAGGGACGGCAGAGTCAGAGACATCGAACTGGTGGAAAGCGTCGATGATCGGCTCGACGACAGCGCGATGGCCGCGCTCGCCCAATGGAAGTTTCATCCGGCCACTAAACTTGGCATTCCTGTCGAAGTCGATGTCCTCATTGACATTCCATTCCGTCTTGCTCCCCCCGAAACAAGATCCATCCAGCGCTTCTGAGCGTGGCATGGCATGTTCACCCCGCATGCACAAGCCAAAATGGCTTCTGATCGATGCCGACGATACGTTGTGGGAGAACAATGTCTACTTCGAACACGCCTTCAAGAAGTTCGTTGATCTGATCGCCCACTCGAATCTCACCACGGAGCAAGTGCGGGCGGTCCTGGACGAGATCGAGATCGACAGCATCCGCGTCAACGGCTACGGCGCGGTCAACTTTGGGCGCAACATGCGAGCGTGCTATCAGACACTGGCGGAGAAGCCCGTCACAGAAAAAGACCTTGATGAGGTCATGCGGCTGGCTCACGAGATTCTCGACAGGCCGATTCAGTTGCTCGAAGGGGTCACGGAGACTCTCCAGTACCTCACCGAGCGCTATCACCTGACTCTGTTCAGCAAGGGCCATCCAGAGGAGCAACAGGCCAAGGTGGAAAGATCGGGTGTCGCCGGTTATTTCCACTCCTGTCGCATCGTGCGCGAGAAACACGCTGCGGCGTACCTTCAGGTCGTATCCGAACACGGCATGGAGGCCGACTCCACTTGGATGGTCGGCAACAGCCCCAAGTCGGACATCAATCCTGCTTTGGAGGCAGGCTTGGGGCCGTCCTCGTCCCACACGAAATGACCTGGAGCCTCGAGCACGAGGACGTCCCGGCAACGTCACTCCGATTTCAGATCGTCGAGCGGTTCTCTGACTTGCAGCGGATCTTCTAAGGCGCTCCCGACCTGCTTTTCTCACCACACTGACGCGGGCGAAGCGGTCCGAACCGGCCTCGGTGCGAGCGCGTAACAGCCGGGTTGCTGCCTCTTTGGGGAGGCTTGCCGGGAATAGGCCATCCCAGCCGGCTATGGCGGCGAATGCCGGGAAGTTCCGCCGGCTCGCTGTCCGTTGCCTACAGCGATCAGTTCGCGTAGCCCCAATACGCTGCTTCCCGACCGATCATAGATCGGGCCCGGAGGCCGGGAAGCCGGCTCCGAGGGTTTCACTCAGGCCCATGCTAACCTGAGGTCTGTCGTACTCTTCCTCCCCGCAATGTCGTTCATTCAGTCCCGCTACAACCTCACCGGGCCCGATCTTGAAAAGTACCTCGGCGAGGCGCTTTCCAAGGGCGGGGACTACGCGGATCTCTACTTCGAATACCTGAGCACGACCTCAGCAAGTCTCGATGAATCGATCATCAAGAGTGCTTCCCAGGGCGTGTCGGTCGGTTGCGGCGTGCGGGTCATCAGCGGAGAAAAAACCGGCTACGCCTACACAAACGACCTCGCGCCCGAGAAGCTGATTCACGCTGCGCTAACAGCCGCGCAGATCGCCGCCGGCCCGTCCATGGCGAAGGTTGCCGGGCTTGAACAACCACAGCGCAGCCAGAACCTCTACCCCGTCGTCGAGGCGGCGAGCGATGTCGAGTTCTCGCGGAAAGTAGCCCTGCTGAGGGCCGCCGACGAAGCGGCGCGCGCCTATGACGAACGCGTATTCCAAGTCGAGGCGAGCTACCGGGATTCGGTGCGCCATGTGTTGATCGCGAACTCGGAAAGCGTGATTCGCAGCGACACCCAACCGCTTACGCGAATGGATGTCTCGGTGATCGCCCGCGAGGGGGAACGGCTCGAGCGCGGCCACGATGGCACCGGCGGGCGCATTGGGCTGGACTACTTTCAGACCGAACGCACCCCCGAGGACCTGGCGCAGGAGGCGGCGCGTCAGGCGGTGCTGCAGATTGGAGCCGCAGAAGCGCCGGCGGGCGAGATGCCGGTGGTGCTGGGTCCGGGTTGGCCGGGCATTCTGCTGCACGAAGCCGTGGGCCACGGGCTGGAAGCGGATTTCAATCGTAAAGAGGTCTCCGCGTTCAGCGGTTTGATCGGCCGGAAGGTGGCGTCGGAGCTGTGCACGGTTATCGACGACGGCCACATCCCAAGCCGCCGGGGCTCGCTGAACGTGGACGACGAAGGCGCTACGACCGGACGCGCCGTGCTGATCGAAAACGGGATTCTCAAGGGATATCTGCAGGACCGCCTGTCGAGCCGCATCCTTGGCACGCCGCCTACCGGGAACGGGCGCCGCGAGAGTTACAAGCACATCCCCATGCCGCGCATGACCAACACCTTCATGCTGGCGGGTGAGGACGACCCGGAAGACATTCTGCGTTCGGTCGATCGGGGCCTTTATTGCGTGAACTTCGGCGGCGGTCAGGTGGACATCACGAGCGGGAAGTTCGTGTTCTCCGCTTCAGAGAGTTACCTGATCGAGGACGGCAAGGTTACGCGACCGGTCCGAGGAGCGACATTGATCGGCAACGGCCCGGATGTGCTCACGAAAGTGAGCCGCGTCGGCCACGACCTGAAGCTCGATCGGGGCATCGGGACCTGCGGCAAAGAGGGCCAGAGTGTTCCGGTGGGTGTAGGCATCCCGACGATCAAGGTCGATCAACTCACCGTCGGCGGGACGAACGTGCTGCGCGCGGGATCTACGTTCCAAGACTGACGCGGCTCGATGTGCTATTTGGATCTAGCTTCGGATCTTGTTTCGCGGGCCCGCAGACAGGGCGCGGATGAGGCCGAGTGCGTCGTCCGCGAGGGCTCGCAGTTCAGCGTCAAAGTACGGCTGGGCGAAGTCGATCAGGTCAAGGACTCCGGCTCGAAAGCAATCGGCCTGCGGGTTCTCTCGGGGAACCGCGCCGCGTCGACGTTCTCATCGGACTTCTCCGGCGAAGGTCTTGACGTGCTGGTCAAATCGGCGATCGAGACGGTCCGGTTCACCTCAGAGGATCCCTTCAACGATCTGCCGGAGGCCGAGCAGTTAGGCGTCGCAACCGACCCCGCTGCTCTCCGGTTGCACCATGACGACGTGCTGGCGCTGACAACCAGGCAGAAGATCGAGATGGCTCGCACGGCCGAAGCGGCGGCTCTGGAGGCGGACCCCCGGATCACGAACTCCGAAGGCGGAGACTTCAGATCGGGCTGGTCGCGGTGGACACTCGCGAATTCGAGGGGATTCGGCGGCGAGTACAGCTCGACATACTGCTCGCTGTCGGTGGTCCCCGTGGCCGAGTCGAACGGCAGCAAGGAGCGCGACTACTGGTATTCAGTGAGCTTGGATGCCGCCGGTCTCGAGAGCCCCGAGGACGTCGGACGTCGAGCGGCGGAACGCACCCTCAGGCGCTTGCACTCCACGAAGATCGCCACGACCGAAGTGCCGGTGATTTTCGAGCCGAGGGTCGCTGGATCTTTGCTGGGACACATTTTTCAGCGGCCAGCGGCGACGCGGTTTACCGCCATGCTTCCTTCTTCACGGACAAGCTCGGCGAAGAAGTGGCGGGCAGCAACGTCACGGTCGTGGATGACGGGCTTCGTCCGGGCGGGCTAGGCAGTTCACCCTTCGATGACGAAGGCGTGGCTAGCCGTCGCACGACCATCGTCGAAGACGGCGTGCTGCGGAGTTATCTCCTCAACAGCTACAGTGCCCGCAAACTCGGCCTCACGACAACCGGTAACGCTTCACGGGGACTGGCGGGCTCGCCGGGCATCGGTCCGGGCAACTTCATGCTTCAGCCCGGCGATGCATCGCCTGAGGACATCATCGCGTCCGTCGACCGGGGGCTCTACGTGACCGAGCTGATCGGGCATGGGGTCAATCTTGTCACTGGGGACTACTCGCGCGGCGCGGTCGGCCTATGGATCGAGAAGGGTGAACTCACGTATGCTGTTTCGGAAGTCACGATCGGCGGGAATCTCAAAGAGATGTTCAAGCAGATTGATATGATCGGCTCCGACCTTGACTATCGCAGCGTCTTCGTCGCCCCAACGTTGAAGATCCGCCGCATGACCGTGGCTGGCAAATAGCTTTGCTCGAACAGGAAAAACAACTACGGCAGGCCTCGGGCCCGGCTGTCCCTTGGCCGGTGATCGGAATTGTGCTGCTGCTGGCCGCGGCGACAGGCGGTTTTTTCTATTGGCAATCGCAGCAGGCTGCAAGCGGCGGTTCGACCCTGACGGAGGAAGCATTGGCATACCTGTCCTCGCTGGACCTCTCCGGCGTCGAGATGCAGGCCAAGGAGGATTTCCTGCAGCAGACCCTCGTTACCATCACGGGCAGGATCATCAACAACGGAAATCGGACGGTGAGTGCGGTCAAAGTCAATTGCGTGTTCCGCGAAATCAATGGGATCGAAATCCTGCGGGAGCGTGCGATGCTCGTTAGCCGACGCACGGGCCCGATGACGCCCGGCGAGGCGAAGGATTTCCGCTTGGCGTTTGACGCAATCCCTGAAGAGTGGAATCAGGCAATGCCTAATCTGTTCATCACACAGATTCAGTTCGAATGACCGCAGGCCGGAGGTGATCTCTTTGAGAGGGACAAAGACACCTGTCATGAGTCAGACAGCAATAAGCCCATCGCGCTTCACCGTGAGTCCGCCGGCGGGTACGCTGGGGGCCGAGGTGGATGGGGTTGATCTGGCCGGTACGCTGGACGAGGAACTCGTCGGCGAGATCAAGAGCGCCTTTCATGAGCACTTGGTGCTGGTCTTCCCGAAGCAGACCATTGCGCCGGCTGATCAAGTCGCGTTCACCCGGCTGTTCGGACCGGTTGAAGGACACCCGCTCAGTCCGCGGAAAGGGGTCGCGGGTTACCCGGAAGTCCTCGTCTTCGAGAACAAACCGGGGACTCCCGGCTCGCGCAACGACTTTTGGCATTCCGACATTTCCTTCGCGGAGACGCCGCCGGCCGTGTCGGTACTTTACGGAAGTACGATTACACCCGGCTGCGGCGACACGATGTTTTGCAACATGTATCGAGCTTACGAAGAGCTCTCCGAGGGGATGCAGCGGATGCTGGACAGGCTCACAGCCCTCCACACCAGTGAGGCGCTCATCGAGCGTAACCGGGACGCCAAGAGCGACGGGTTGCCGATTGCCGACATTCCGCCACCCGTCCGGCACCCCGTCGTGCGCACGCATGCAGATACGAATCGCAAGGCGCTGTACGTGAATCCGTACTTTACCTCCCAATTCAAAGAGATGACGAGCGAAGAGAGCTGGCCGCTCCTCGAGTATCTCTACGAGCGAGCCACCCGGCCGGAGAATGTATACCGTCACCGCTGGCGCCAGGGCGACCTGCTGATGTGGGACAACCGCTGCGCGATGCACTACGCAGTGTATGACTACGACGACTCGCAGCCGAGGCTGATGCACCGCACCACCGCGGGCGGCGATCGGCCGCGTTAGTGATCTTAGGACACGCTAGTTCCGGCCAACGACACGCCCCGGACGGGCTGGCGTTGATACGCCGTCGTCGATGACGAGTTCGCCGTTGACCATTACGTAGTCGAATCCTGAGGAGTAAGCGACAGGATTTTCAAACGAAGCTTTGTCCTGCACTTTCGCCGGGTCAAAAATCAATAGATCCGCTCTCATATCGGGGGCGATGCAACCGCGGTCATAGAGCCGGAGCCGGTTGGCGGGCAGCGAGGTCATTTTCCGAATCGCCTTCTCAAGGCTGATCACCTTCTCGTCGCGAACGTACTTGGCTAGGACTCGGGAGAAGGCGCCGAAAGCCCGGGGATGCGCGCTGGTTACTGTGTCGGCATTCATCGGCCAAGCATCCGTGTCCACGCTGATGAACTCCGCCCGCAGGGCCAAGTATTTCTGCTCCTCGTTCATGCTCTTGGGGTTGACGCTGACGCCGCGTGCCTCCACGAGATCAAAGAAGGTCGTCCAGTCGTCGCTGCCCTGCATTTCGGCGATTTGGGCAACGGACTTCCCCTCATAGCCCTTGTCAAGCGAGTCCGAGACCTTCGCGACGAGGACGTTATCCCAATTCTTGCCGACGTGACGGTACCAGTTCTCCCAGTCACTGGTCGTCTCGACCTCCCGCCGAAGCCGCCGGCGGACGTCGGGGTCCGACAAGGTGGCGATAAACTTGTCGGCGCCCTCGGCGTAGTGGCGCGGGTGGAGAAACGATCGCAGCCCGATGCCGTTGCGGACGTAGGGATAGATGTCGGCGGTCACTTCCTTGCCTTGCGAACGGGCGTTCTCGATGAGCTCGATCGACTCGGCCATGAGCGGCCAGTTCTCCTCGCCGGCCGCCTTCAGATGAAAGATATGCACCGGCACGCCGGCTTTGTCGCCGATTTCGATTGCTTCACGGATCGCATCCAGGACCTGGTTGCTCTCGTTCCGCATGTGTGTGAAGTAGCCGCCGCCAAAGTCGGCGGTGACCTTGGCGAGTTCGGCGATCTCATCCGTCGTCGCATAAGTTCCCGGTGGATAGATGAGCGCCGTGGATAGCCCAACCGCACCGTCTTCCATCGCTTGCCTGACGATGGCCTTCATGGCATCCATTTGCTCGGGTGTCGGGCGGCCGTCTTCTTCTCCCATCACAACGCGGCGGATCTGCCCCGCGCCGACGGTATGGATCACATTGACGCGCAGGCCCTTCTGTTCCAGAAGGGCATCGTACTCGGCATAGGTTTGCCAGGTGACACCGAGCGCGGCGGCTTGCGGAATGCCTGCAATGGTGTCATCGTTCTGCGGCACTTCAGACGTGCCCTCGCCCACCAACATGGTGGTGATGCCCTGACGCAACTTGCTTTCGGCAGCGTCGGGATCTTCCAGAAGCGGATAGGTTCTACCACCCATCATGTCGATGAAGCCCGGTGAGATGATCCGTTCTTCGGCGTCGATGGTGCGAGCAGCGTCCCGGCCTTGGAGCCGTCCGACTTCAGCGATGCGCCCGTTGCGGATGCCGATGTCCGCCCTGTACCACGGGTTGCCCATGCCGTCAACGACACGGGCGTTGATGACCAGCAGATCGAAGGGGCCGTCCATCGCGGGCCCCTGGCCGCAACCGGTCAAAATGGCAATCAGCAGGAGAGAAACCGCCGTCGCTGCGTTTTTCCAGTTCATGTCGAGTATTCAGATTGTAAGGCGGACCCACCGGGTGTGCGTAACGCCGCCTGACGTGCACCAGTAGAAGGTGAGCACAGTGCCGTCACGAAGAACAATCCCCTTCGGTTTGCCGAACCCGATCAACAGGTGTTCGGCAAGGAAGTTGTCGTGGTCGGTCTTGCCGAGGGTGGCCTCCGCACCGGCGTCGAAGACGATCACTTCGTTCTCCAGGTCGAAATGGGACAGGTCGTCGGTGACCGCGACCCGTACTCCCTGGGGGTCGTGGCGGTAGTTGTAGATGGCGGCGACGCGTCCGTCCGGCAGCGGGATGGGCGTGCAGACCTGTCCGCGCAGATTTGTCCGCCGCGGCTCGGACCACGAGCGGCCCTCATCGCTGGAGACCACCCAATGGTTGACCAGGTCTTCGGAGGTGCCGTACAAGTGAGTCCAGAGCATCGTGTAGATGCGTCCATCGGAAAGGCGGGCGTTCATTTGGTCCCACCACAGACAACGACCCGTCAGGTCGTCGGCGACAACCGTGAATTTGCCCCAGGTCTGGCCTTGATCGGAGGAGAACACCGCCGCGGCCTTTTGGTCGGGCGGCCCCCGATAGCCTTCCGGCTTCCAGGTCTCGAGCGGATACATCCAGCGATCCGGGGCGAGCTGCAACAAGTCGCCGGCCTTGTTCCAGGTATATCTGTCCGGTGGTAGATCGACGGGAACGATCTGCGGGACCGACCAGTTCCGGCCGGCATCCTCCGACCAGAAGAGAATCATCTCGGGCCGCTGCAATGCTTCGGAGTCCGGGTCGAACAGCTTGCTTTCGCCCACCTCGAAACGGGTCGCGGTCATGACGAGATGCCCGTCAGAAACCACCTGAATGTCGGGTCCTCGGTATGCCCAACCGTCATGGGGAGGCGCGACGTCGTGGATGGAGCCTTGGTTACCCCAAGTGCGGCCGCCGTCGGAACTCCGCAACACCTCGATGTGATTGTCAGGTGAACCGAGTTCGCTACCCGCGTGTTGGCAGGCAACCAGCGAGCCGTCGCCGAGTTCAGTGATCGACGGCATGTAGGCGCCGCGCCCGGGGACTCTCGAGAGAATGCCTTCATCAATGACTTCGAGCATCGCGACCGACTATGGTAACGCGGCAGTGCTCCGTCGCGGAGTTTCGGGTGTGGCGCACCTCTCGAATCCGCGGTCTTCCCCGCCCCTTCAACCGGACCGGCCGCAGGCCGGACTCCACTCGTAAACAGGACGGCCAGCAGTACGTATTCGCCCGACCGTCTATGATGGCGATGGTGAAGAGCAATCCGTTGTCACCCAAGGCAGCCCGGCGATCGCCTGCGAAGGAAAGAGGAGGAAAGAGGGTTCATGCGGTTTTATGCAATGGCACTGCTGTTGGGGCTGGCGTCCCTTGCGCAAGCCCAGTCAGACCGGTACGACATCTTGCTCAAGGCCGGCCACGTACTCGATCCCAAGAACGACGTTGACGCCGTTCGCGACATCGCCGTCCGCAACGGACGGATCGCAGCCATCGGCGAAAACCTGTCCGACTCAGACGCAAAGATAACCCTCGATGTCGCCGGCCTCTACGTGACGCCGGGTTTGATCGACCTTCACTTCCATGCCTTCGCCGGGACGGAGAACGGTTCCATCACGGCCGGGCTGTCGAGCATCTTTCCGGATCACGTTACCTTCGGTTCCTGCGTGACGACCGTCGTGGATGTGGGCTCATCCGGATGGCGGAGATTCGAGGATTTCCGCAGAACGGTCATCGATCGCGCCCGCACTCGTGTCCTGGCGATGATCAACATCGCCGGTACCGGGATGATCGACTACGACCTGGAGCAGCATCCGTTGGACCTCGACCCCAAGAAGACCGGTGAAATGGCCAAGAAGCACGGCGATGTCGTTGTCGGTATCAAGTCGGCGCACTGGCGAGCGCCGACTTTTCTGTCCGTCGAAAGGGCGATCGAGGCGGCCGAGATCGCCGGTGTGCCCGTCATGGTCGATTTCGGCTACTTCTTGCCGGAACGGCCCTATGAGCGGCTAGTGCTCGAGGTTCTACGGCCCGGCGATATCAGCACGCACTTCTATCGCTGGCCGGCTCCTCTGCTGGACGAGAACGAGAAGGTTCGCTCCTATCTCCATCAGGCGCGTGAGCGAGGGGTCAAGTTCGACGTCGGTCACGGCAGCGGGAGCTTCCACTTCCGCAACGCCGACCCGGCGGTGCGCCAAGGGTTTTGGCCGGACTCGATCTCGACCGATTGGCATCGGGGATCCAACAACGGCGCCATGATCGATATGGTCAGCGTGATGTCGAAATTCCTCGCGCTGGGTGTTCCTCTCGATGAAGTGATCCGGCTCTCGACGACCAACCCCGCGCTCCAGGTCAAGCGCCCGGAACTCGGGCAGATCGCCGTGGGCGACGAGGCCGACCTCGCCGTTTTGCGGCTCGATCGCGGGCGGTTCGGTTTTGTCGATGTCAAGCGCGGGCGGATCGAAGGCAGCGAGCACCTCGGTTGCGAAGTAACGGTTCGGGCCGGTCGTGTGGTTTTCGACAACAACGGCCGAGCCGGCAGCCCGTGGCGTGAGGCGAAGATCGACTACCCCACCCGCTAAGACGGGTGGGCGGTGCGGGGTTCGGCGAACGCCCTGCGCTTGTCGTCATGGATCTCGCCTTGAAATGGTCCAAGCCCTTCTTCGACATCAATCTCGGCCACTTGATGCCGCTGGAAGCGGCCGTCCCCCAGCGGCCTGAACCCGGATGATGGATGTCAATTCCGCGGACAGGTCTTACCGCCCGAACGGCGCCTGATCGCCGGTGCTTTCGATGACGATTTCCACGCGGCGATTTTTTTGACGCCCGGCCGGGCTGTTGTTGTCCGCCATAGGCTGCGCCTCGCCATAGCCGACGGTCGACATGATGCTGGCGGAAACCCCCGACTCGGCGAGATAGTCCGCGACCGAGATGGCGCGTTTCTCCGACAGCCGCAGGTTCAAGTCTTGGCTGCCAGTGCTGTCGGTGTGGCCTTCGATGCTGAGCCCGATCTCCGGAGTCACGAGCAGAATCCCCGCGACGCGGCTCAGCACTTCGCGGGCTCGTGGCCGAAGCGTCGAACGGCCCGAGGCAAACAGAATGTCCGGCAGATTGACGATCACTCCCCGAGCGGTTTCCCTCGTCTCGACGACCTTGCTGAGCGCGCCTTCGAGACGAGACCGCGCTTGGTTCGCATAACGCTCGGCTTGCGCTTTGAGAGCAGTCAACCGTTTGGTTTCCGACTGCGCGGTCTCCATCATCTCGCGAGCCCGCCGTTGCTGTATCTGCGCTACGCGCGCGGCTTCTTCGGCCTGGCTCTTGGCTTCCAGGGCCTCTTGACGCTCGCGGCGCGCCCGTGCGGCCTCCTCGCGCGCCGACGCCTCGGCCGCTTCCGCCTCGGCCTTCGCGACCCGCAAGCCGGCCAGTTCATCGCGCTGCGCCTGTTCCTCGGCCTGCTCGCGGTTGCGAACGGTGGCCCGATATGCCTCGAAGCCAAGACGCACCGCCGTGCGCGCTTCGATCGCAAACAGCTTCTCGTCCATCTCGGGCCCGTAGGCTTCCAACGCTTTGATGACGGCTTCGCGAGCTCTCGCCAACTCCTCGGGCGCCCAACGTCCCGCGCCCTCGCGCTCGGCGAGATTCAAAGCGGTCGTCGCCTGCTGCCGCTCGGACCGGAAATCGCCCTCGAGGACCTCTTCATTCGCCAGCGTGTCCCGGTCCGCGTTGTAGCGCCCCGTAAACCCACGGTACTTCACGACGGACGACTGCATGTGGCTGCCCCGCGTCAGGCTTGACTCGGCGTTTTGCAGTACGACGAAAGAACTCGGCTCATCGACAAGGAAGTGCGGCTCGGCGGTGACAAACATACCGAAGGTGCTCAGCGGGGTCGTCGCGTCAACCCGGCTGCGGTGGCCGCGTTGCAAGAGCTCGCCGGCGTTCACCGCAACGCCTTCGGGAGAAACCGTCCAAAGCACATAGGTGTTGAAGTCGCCGCCGAACAGGATCGCCGGCTTGAGCTGCTCCAGCTTCACCTCGATCTCGGTCGTGCCGCGCCGCCGCCGCACGGTTGCTTCGCCCTTCGCAAGCGGCATCCGTTCGGTCCCCTCCAAGCGAACTCTCCCCTCGGTCCGTTCCGGAAACGTCACCGCCAAACTCTCGCGCTCCCCGGGAGGCGTCGATGGCTGCGCGGGCGCGAGACCCGTGACAACAAAAAGGGCCATCAGAACGCTGAACCTGCATGTCTCACCAAGTGGCGAGGCGAAGTGCGTGAGAGGGCCGTCAGGACGAGGCGCGCGCCGCTTGGCGCTCGCAGGTGTACTTGACCGTACATCGAGCACGGCAAGCAAGCGCAACAAAGTCATGGCGGTCTTATCGCGTGCTTCCCCAGTCAGGTGGTGAGATATGCAGGTTAACCCGCCGCGGAGTCTCTGCATGCCGTCCATCTGTCTATCAGGATACGACGTGTCCCGGCTCCATGGGGAATCGGCCCGGATCGTCCGATCTTTTTGCCGCCTCTCGGGCAGCTTCCGGGGACACCTGCGGAGTTTGCTAGCCGAGATCTTCCAGTTATGCCTGGTGGATAAAAAGGGGGCACGTCACCGCCACGGGCACGGTGCAACTTCGGCGGTGACTCCGCTTAGCCGCCTTTTCTCACCAGCGGCTTTGCGATGGGTTGAGAGGGGCCGAAATATAGTCTAAAGATCGGAATCCTCCGCGGCGAGGGAGGCGAGGGCCGATACGGGGCGCTTTAGGTCGCCCATTGCGGCTCGCGAAAGTCCGTTTTTCGGGTTGTTGCCGATTCTAGAAACACTTCGCCCCTGCGCCCCCTGGGGGCGCCGTTTTTGGTTCGCTCCGTGTTAGCAAACAGTTGCTCCTCCCGGCGGACGCAACGCCCGATACACCGCCGCGAATGCCTCCTCATCGGGGTAGCCGCCGGCCAACGACAGGTACACCCGCCGCACGCTCACCTTCACCTGTGCCCCGATCTTCAACAACCCCCGCCGGATCGTCTCCGTCTGGGCCCGCGCCCACCGTGTGCCCTTGAGCCCCAGCCGCCGCAGCGCCACCAGCAACACGTACGCCAGCGACGACAGATACAGCCGCAGTTGATTGGCCCGCAGCGTCTCGCTGCTCATGCGATCAGCAAACAGACTCAACTGCTCCTTGATGCGATTCTCGGCCTCCCCGCGCCGGCAGTAGAGTTGTTCGTACAACCGTTGCGGCGGCCATCTCTGGGCCTCCAGCGACGTCACCACATAGCGCGGATTCTGCTTGCCCGAGAGCTGTTCGGCTTTCCCCACCACCCGCCGCGCCCGGCTCCAACTCTGCCGCGTCTGATACCCGAACTCGCTAAAGACCCGCGCCGGCCGGCCCGTCTGCTGCTGCCTCCTCGCCGCCTCTGCGAGCGCCTCCTCCAGCAGCGACCGCAACCGCTCGTTGCGCGCCAGCCCCACCACGTACCCCACCTGGTTCGCCTCGCAGCAGCTCAGCAACTCGTCCCGACAAAACCCCGAGTCGGCTCGCAGCAGGATCTTCACCTCCGGCCAAGCTTCCCGGATCTGCGCCACGATCCTCTCCAACTCCGCCACGCTGCCCGCCGCCGCGTCTTGATTCGACACCCGCTGCCGCGCGCACAAGACGTGCTCGCCGCTGAAGATGTACAGCGGCAAGTAACAGTAGTGACCGTAGTACCCGTGAAAGAAACGCCCCTCCTGCTGCCCCTGCAAGGGCGTGTCGGTGGCGTCGATATCGAGAATGATCTCGGCCGGCTCCTGCGGGTGTGCTTCTATGAACACGTTCACCCGTAGGCGGTCGATCGCTTCGCTGTCGCAACAGATCTTCTGGTAGCGGTCCAAACCGTCGGTCCTGCGTTCCAGCCGGTTCAGCGTGCTCTTGCCCGCCAGCGGCTTGCCGCGATCACGCTCTCGGCTGCGCTGCTGCCCTTCCAAGTCGCTCTTGCCCACTAGCAGCGCCAGCAGCGGTTCGCTGCGCAACTCGTCGTGATCGTTGAGGTCTTCGTATCCCAGCGCCAGCGCATACACCCGCTGCGAGACCAGCTCCGCAACCCGGTGTTCGATGCGCCGCGGATCGCGGCGGTCCTCGAAACAGACCGCCAGGCGCGGCAGCAGCTTGATGCGCCGGTCGACCTCGCGCAACAGCAGCGCGCCGCCGTCGGAGCTGATCACCCCGCCATCAAACCGGGTGCTTACTTGGCGGCGAAAGTGCTTGCCAAACGAGAAGCTCGATTGGCTACACTCTGTTATCGGAGGGCGGCTTGTCTTCTGTGGCGCTAACGTTTTGGACATAAATGTTCTATGCCACAACAGGCAGCCCTTTTCCTACCCCCTGGTGAAATATCCGGGCTAGCGGTTCCTACACTGATGCTGGACGGGCGATGATCGCGCTACACCGGGGCGGTTTGACCGAGCTCATCCCCTCACTCCGTGAGAAGCGCGAGGGCTTGCTACGCGGTCACACCCCAGACCTGCTCGCCTACTTGGCCGCCCGGCTGCAGCGGACCAAGGCCGAACTCGGCCTCTCCGCCGACGAGGCCGGGGCGTTTCGGGCGGCCATGGCGCGCATCCGCCGAGAGGAACCCAAGACCCGACGCATCCACCGGGAGCGGCTCGCCACGGGCGTGTCCGTCGGCTGAACGAACACCGGCGTTCCCAGGCCATGCGCTGATATCTTTTCCGTCTTGAAGACCCGAACTTTTCTCCAGCCGCCGGTTCTTCGGCGCCGTCTCCGCCACGGCCTTCTTGAGCGCTTCGTTCTCCTCCTTCGATCGACGCTCTTCGCCTACCGCCGCATCCCGCGCAGTCCGGTTTTCTCCCGATTGGCGCTTCACGGCTCCCACGGCGGGCTTCTTCAAAAAAGTCTTCTTGCGCCGGAAAGGGGCCGGCGCTTCACTGTTGATACGCACTGAACAGGGACGCCCAATGCGCCAAGCCTCGTGCGTTGGCTGTTATCGGGTCGCGTATCAAGGTTGCATAGGGATAGAGTTTGAGCAAGTACTCTTGAAGCGCATGGGCTCCTCCGCCGGTGAGCAAGATGTGCCGGAACTGCCGGCCGTTGCCCCAGACCCGTTCTACGAAACTGCAAACAGAAGCAGCCTCGTTGTCCAGCGCCTGTTGCACCATGCGAGTCACGTCGGTTTCGCCCTCGGGATGATAAATCACAGACCGTTGACCCTTACATGCCTGCACAATCAAGTCATCGGCCTGTTGCAGAGAGAGTTCGACATCCACCTCCTCACGCACGGCATTCAGGACAATCTCAGCTGCGCGGCGCATTCCCAAGGTGCTGCCGCCCGTGAAACGATCGATGACGGCACCACCCTCAATGCCGATCAGGTCAAGTGTGTTGAACCCGATGTCTGCTATTCCAAATCGTACGTTGGGGCCGGCCGGACGCAGAGAATCGTTCTTCCCCGCCAGACAGACATAGTAAGTGCCCATCACCTGCGGAACCACCTGAATTTGGGAAATGGTCACCTCGGCAAACTGATCGTTGACCCGGAAAACATGTTTGGCCAGCAGCCAGGATTTCAGTTTTTGGAGGACATCCTCAGCCTGGTCCTGATCCGATAGAATCTGAACGGGCAGGCCTACGGCCAAGGCAACCTGCTGCGAGCCGTCGCCAAGAATCGGCCACAGGGATGCGTAAATGAGAGATCGTAGTTCAGGGCCCTCCGACAATCTCAGGAAATCCAGGCGCTGAACAGGACGAGCGTACAGGTGAATGTTTTGTCCCACCAGATACTCTACCCCTCCGTAGCTAACCCTCAGTGGCTTATCCCTGCCAAGTAGCGGGTCTGGTGTGGGGAAATCCAACGATCCCCTTTCCTTTTTGCCAATACCCACCACAGCCGGGGTAATCTCGACACGGATACTGTCCCCTTCAAGTTCACCCACTTTGAATCCACCGAAGCCCGGATCTAGTCCGAGGCGACGGATGCGATTGGTGAGAGCCGGATGTGCATCGACTTTTTTGGTGCTATCCTTTTTATTCAAGGATTCTTCCGATCTTTCCTTTCCTCCCCACCGAGGGGTGTCTTGTTGCGCCATCGCGATTCTCCTGTAGTCTTTGTCGACTGTCTGCGGACTTCTACTCGAAGGAAGTCTAGCACATGGCTCTCGCCTCGTCGGGCGATGCCGATGACTTCGGGCCAGCCCCTGATCCGTCCGTAAGGGGCCGCAAGCAAGGGCGCAGGGACAGGAAGACCGATCGATACGGTCTCGGAGAAAAGTTCGATCACGGGGGCCGGGCGCCGCGGAGAGCCGGAGCAGGTACAACGGCGTGACGAGACGTCCCCCACGCGGCGGCCTCCCCGGTTGTGCGGGGTGTTGCATTCCGTCGGGATAGGAAACGCCCGTCCGCCTCGCAACGGGGAGAGCAATCGCCGCGCCGCTTCCGGCGGCGGTGCGTGCGCCGGCGCCTCGGCCATCCCAGGACATTCCCGCGTGCGGGCCGCGTCGTCGAGACATGCCCCGCCTGATCGCTTCCGGCAGCGCCATGCTTGCCAGCGGGGCGGCTTCGCCGCATCCTCGCGACATCCTCGCGACGTTGCGCGCACGCGCTCGGGGCTGCTACAGTTCGGCAAGATTTCCCGGTTCCGGCGCCCCGCTCGCGCCGTCTTGGGGAACCGCCCGGAAGCCGTGCCGGGTTGTCAGCGGCATTCAGAACTTGCGACCGCCATGCTGCGATTCCTGCTGGACTCTCTCCGAGGCCTGGCGGCCCGGCGCCTGCCCGCTCATCTGCGTGACGCCCGCCGCGGCGAGGACATCGCCTATCGCCGGCTCACCGAGTTGGGCTATCGGATCGTCGCCCGCAACTACCGCTCACGCACCACGAAGGGGGAGATGGATCTGATCGGGTGGGACGGTGAGCACCTTGCTTTTATCGAAGTGAAAACCCGCGCCGACGAGGCCTTCGGCCGTCCCGAGGACGCTGTCGACGGCGCCAAGCGCCGGCACCTCATCCGCACGGCCAAAGATTACGTACGCCGCGCCGGCGTCGACCACAACCGCATGCGGTTCGACATCGTGAGCGTCATCCTCGGGCGCAAAGAGCCGGAGGTGCGCCTGCTCAAAGGCGCTTTTGCGGCGGGAGATGTGCGCTGGACGCCCGGCCGCTTCCGCTAAGCCACTCGCGGCGGGGTCTGTCTCAACCCACTCGCCGCGCCTTCCAGCGGCCCTTGCCGTATTCGCCGAGGCCGAGCTCGCCGCCCATCTCGTCTCCGCGCAACGTGCCTTTGAAAAAGTACCGCATGCGGGCGGCTTCGTACTTGCCGCGGCTTTCGAAGTAAACCTGATCGCCGTCGATCTCGCCCTTGACCTTACCTTGCGCGATGCGGCCGCGATGCAGTCCGAGGATCTCGTTCCCCTTGTTCTGGAGATACATCGTGTGACGAGCTCGGTTGGCCACGTAGGTGATGTCAACCTCCCAGTGCCCGTCGAGATTGCCGGACGGGGGCGCCGGCCTTTTCCGCGGCTTCGGAGCGGGCGCGTCACGAAAGACTTCATACAGCCGTTCGGCTACGACCTTGTAGTCATCCCGGTACATCGCCATGGGGCGGATGATGAAGTTGTTCGTTTCGGCGCTCGTCGGATCGAGTTCCTTCGGGAAAGCATGCGTCATGATGCGAGGCTCTCCGGAGAGCATTTGCTCGCCGACTTCACGCGCCACGAGTCCGATTCTGTTGGTGTCCCACTCGACATGCATCGTCGGGTAGTAGCCCGGCCGGGGCGACTCGATAATGCGCGCTTCGACGCCGGGGACCTGAGTGATCCGCTCGATGATGTGCCGGAACCACCGCTTGTACTTGCCGTGCTCATCGGCAATGTTGCGTGTCGTGACGAGCGCCTCCACCGCCGCGATCAACCCCATCACCTCTTCTTTGCTGACCTTGAGAGGCCGCGCGTAGGTGTGGTGCGGCGCGCTGCCGACATAGGCCGCGCGGGCAAGGTCTTTGCGGTTGCTCAGCAGCAGTCCGCTGGACTGCGGTCCCTTGACGCTCTTGCCGCCGCTGTACACCACGAGGTCGACGCCGCGAGAAAGAAACGGGTCGGGGATCAGCGGCAGTTCGGCGGCGGCGTCCACCAGGACCGGCACGCCGTGGTCGTGCGCCGCCTTCACGAACGTCTCGAGCGGGATACGGCTGTCCGGCGATTGGATCTTCTGACCCGCGAAGGCCATGAACGTCTGCGGTCCGAACGTACGCTCCAGATCTTCCGGCTTGAAGACATCGACCATCTTCGCGCCCGTCATCCGAATCGCATGATCGTAGATGGACCGCGACCAGCCGACGGCGACGACCTCGTCCTTGATGCCCTCGGTGTCGGGCAGTTGCTGGAGCGTCTCGATGTCGCCCCCGGCCATGCAGGCCAGCGTGGCGCAGGTCAGGGCGCCGGCCGCTCCAGTGCTCACCATCGCCGCGGGCACTTCGAGCAGGTCCGCGATGTACGGCCCGGCCTTCTCCAGAAGCTCCTGCATGTTGACGTGGTAGAACGAGGCCTCATACACCGCCTCCGCAACCTCGGGCAGCGCCGCCGAACCGCCGTTCATTGTGCGCGTCGACGTCAAGTTGATGAACGGCGTGACACCGATGCGCTCGTAGACGTTTGGGCCTCTGCCGCGCGTGGGCAGCCGGGCCGCCGCAGTGGCGGTGGAGCTCATGAAGCTCGCGGCGGCGGCGAACGTGCCGGCCTGAAATACGCCCCGGCGCGAGATGGTTTGGGATTTCGATGTTTTCTTACTCATGCGATATTCCTCTCTGAACCAAGTTCGATGCGCCAGGCAAGCCGGCGCTACTATCAGGGCGCTTGGCCATACTCCCGGCCGAGCTTGGCGATGCCCTACCTTCCGTTTTCCCTGACGGCGCCGTCCAAGACGCAGTTTCACACGGCGGCCTCGCAACGCCCGTTGGTCTTGTTTTTGATCGTGTCGCCGTCAAGGTTTCCAGTGACTCTACCTGCATGTCTCACCACCCGACGGCCGCAGCCCGCGATACGACCGCCATGACTTCGTTGCGCTTGCTTGCCGTGCTCGATGTACTTTCAAGTACGCCTGCGCGCGCCAAGCGGCTCGCGCCTCGTCCTGACGGCCCTCTCACGCACTTCACCTCGCCACGTGGCGAGACATGCAGGTTAGCATCCAAAGCGAGTCGGCGGGAGTACGACCCCACCGGCTGTGGCGCCAACTTCACTAAACACGATCCATCAAAACCGAGGACTCATCTGGATCTCAACCCTTCTTGCAGCACTTGACGCACACAACTCCAGGATTTTTCAATCTCCCGTCTTAGGGGCGCGGGCCGTCCTCGGCGGCGTACGCCTCGAGGCGGTCGTAGATAGCTTGCGCCAGCGGCAGGTTGCCGGCAGCTCCCGCAACCACGATCGAGGATGCCAGTTGCAACATATCCGCGCAGAGTAACGCCCGCCGGACGTGTTCAAGCGTGTAGTTCGACTGCAGTCCTACAACCGACATCCGAGCTTCGATTTGCTCGAATCCGGTATGGGTATAGCTGCAGAGCCTGGCCCAAGACGCATCCTCCAAGTACGGAAATTTTGCGTCGATGGCCTCCAAACCCTTGACGATCTCCCCTTTTGGGGGGAATTTGTCCTGCTCGGCGCGGTCGACATCTTCCTCGGTTGCAGCGTAAAACAGCCAAAAGCCCCGCACCCAAGCTTCGATCAGCGGCCGCTGAAGCGCCAAAGCCGAGCCGAAGCATTTCTCCTGTGTGAGAACCACAATCGCCTGGGCGTGTTCGATGGCAATGTGCAGACAACCGGCTGCCACCCTCAGGCGCTTGTTGTCGCTCAAACCCGGCAATTTGAGGCCATCCAGTTGGTCGGCCACCCAGAGCAGCGTCCGCTCCGATTGTTGTAACAACATGCTGACGGAGCCGTCGAACGACGAGTCTTGTTCATTGACGGCCTCCGGCTCGGCTGAGACGCGACTGACCGTTGCGGCGCCGATCCGAGTGCGTGAGGCTCGGCGTATCGCGGCCGCCTCCGCCCTCTCCATGGCAGCGGTCGCACCCATCGTGCGCGACTCTTGCGCCCGTCTACCAGCTACGTCCTGCGTGATCATTGTCTGTTGTGTCCTGAGTCCAACAACGCCGGCGGATGCTTGGAATTGTCGTATACGGCCCACACGTCTACGAGACCGCGGTACAGTGTTTCAAAATTGCGCCAACCGGCATGGAACCGTCGGTGAACGATTGCTTCGGGAACGCCATGCCCACCCTCCCGCACCCGTTGCCTGATTCGGTCCATGGCAAACTCCGGCGTCGGCAACCTCAGAAAAAACAGCGTTACCTCGTAGCCGAGTTTCTGCCACACGGGTATCCAACGAGCGTAACTCCGTCCCGACAGCGTCGTCTCGAAAGCAAAAGTCTCGCCTTGTTTCACGTGTTCGCGGATTCTGCCGAGCATCATTCTCCCCGCGGACAACGCAGCGCGGTCAGGCGCCAATGGACTCAGTCCTCGGCCCACCAGATCGGCGTTCACGAACAGATGACAATCGGCTTCATTCGCCAAGTACTCCATCGCGAAAGTCGTCTTGCCCGCTCCGTTCGGCCCGGCGATGATGATGATTCTCCTGGATTCGGTCATCGTCCGGAAACGATGCGTGCGATGCGCCAAACAAGCCGGCGCGCCTTTTAGGGCAGACCTTCCTCCGGTGCGCCTATTCTATCAGGGACACCCGGGTGATTCGCGTTCCCTGCCCCGCGGTTCCGCACAAAGCCCATCGCAGCGGCCCGGCGCCGCTTCACCCTACTTCGAAAAGCATCAAGGGTCGCCGATGATCCGATGACCGGTGCCTGAAAAGCCCGCGACTATTGATATAATCACTATTTATGGCCGATCAACCAGCCGCCACACCTGACTCCAAAGCCGCGCCGGCCACGCCACCTCCGGCTGCCGCAGCCAGACCCAAGGGCAGGTTCAGACCAAGGCCCAAGCCACCCGAAGAGCCGAAGATCCCGATCGATCTGGGTCTGGAAAAAGCCTGGCCCTGGTCGGAAGGGCTCAACTTTCCCCGCAAGAAGAAACCGCCGCTGCTCGCCGTGATCAACGAGTGTTGCACGGGCTGCGCGGGGTCTCCCGTATGCATCACTTACTGCCCGGTCGAAGAATGCATGTACTGGGTGGAGGACGAAGACACTCCCCCCTTCGGCCGCATCGATGTGGATTACCAGCTTTGCATCGGCTGCAAGAAATGCATCAGCAAGGGTCCTGACGACACGTTTCTGGACGGCTGCCCTTGGGACGCCATCGACATGGTGCCCCTGGCTGAGGTCGAAGAGAAGCTTGAAGTGAAGTTCAACTACTAGGCGGCGCCTGGAGCTTTCCTCCGCTGCTCTTCCCCCGCGCGCGAGGCAGCAAGCGAGCAATCACCTGCAGAGCATCCCGCGGCTTCCGCTCTTCCCCCCTTCCCCCGCGCGCGAGGCAGCCGCTCAGTGATGGGCTTGGACTCTTTTTTCTGCAGGCCCCTTCCCCCGCGCGCGAGGCAGCCGCGTAGGTCTCGGAGTTGATTTCCTGGCCGTAGAGCCCCTTCCCCCGCGCGCGAGGCAGCCGCCTCCCGGCCGGGTCTTCCGCTCAGATGCCGCCGCGGCTTGGTTGCCGGTTGCATCCGCTAATTTTCCAATAAAGTTCAACGCCGGCGATGCTCAACGACCGGCGCGTAACGCTGCCCGCGTTGAATGCGCTCGGTGCTCAGGGCCGCCGGCAGCCCATGCCAGGCGGTCCTTCTCCGAGTTCCTGGTGCTACTGGGTATGTTGAAGCTGAGACTTTTCTGTAACGCCTCCGGTCAGTGGCCTAGACCAAAGCATCCAGAGCCTGCAACACACCCTTGATGTAGCCGTAGCCCCAGGCGAAGCCCTGGAGCTGGCCGGGGTCGTCGGAATGCAGGGGCATGTGGTCGGGCATGAGCATGTAGGGGTAGTCGACTTCGTAGAGCACCTTGGCGAGCTCGATCATGTTCATGTCGCCCTCGTCCTGCCAGACTTCCACGAAGTCGTCTCGTTTGCCGCGGATGTTGCGGAAGTGGATGTTGAAGATTTTCTTGCGCTCGCCGAAGTAACGGACGACGTCGGGGAGTTCACGCGCGGGGTCCTGAAGCATTTCACCGGTCGTACCGAGGCAGAGGTTGAGTCCGTGATAGGGGCTGTCTTGTATCGAGACGAGTTTCTTGAGCCCGTCGACGGTGCCGAGCACGCGATCCACGCCTTTATAACCGGAGGGCGGCACGCCGGGGTCGTGCGGATGACACATGGCGCGGATCTTGTACTCGTTGCAGACGGGGATGACACGGTCGAGGAAGTAGGTGATGCGCTCCCAGAAGGTGTCCGCATCCAGCTCACCCACCTCGGACTCTGGCGGGTCGTTCTTGACTTCCTCGAACTTCCAGGTGCTGTACATCGAACCGCCGCGTCCGGGCGTGCGGCCTGTGCGGACGCTGAATAGCACGCGCAAGTTGTATTTGAACGCCGGAATGCCGCTCTTCGCACAGGCCTGAATCAGGTTCTGCATATACTCGATCTCGCGGTCGCGGTCGGGGTCTTTGCCGAGCATGATCGCGGCGACCGGGGCGTGGTGGAGCAGGGGCGGCGCGACGGCATCGAGGTGCAGCCCGTGCTTCTCGACGAGTTCTCGAGCCCGGGAAAAGTCGTCAGCCATGGTGTCGTCGTTGACGTCATGGGGCCAGCAGGCGATGTGATCGATGCCGTGGCGCTTGATGTACTGCAAGTTCTTGGGCGTCACCCGCCAATGCTGTGTGCCGGCATGCATGCGCAGCGGCTTCTTCTTGGGGCTTCGGAATCGTAGGGGCTTCGCGCGTTACAGCCCGGCAAGGCGGCGGCGCCCGCGGCGGCCGCGCCGGCGGTGAGGAAGTTTCTGCGTTTCATAACAGGATGCATCGCAACAGATACGGGGGCGTGGTGTCAACACCGATCCGCCGGCGGTCAGGCTTGTAGGGCTTGTCGTCGATGCCGGTCAGGCCCGAAAGCGTCAACGGTCATCTGGCCGGCAGCCCATGCCAGGCGGTCCGTCTCCGAGTTCCTGGTGCTGCTGGGTATGTTGAAGCTGAGACTTTTCTGTAACGCCTCCGGTCAGTGGCCTAGACCAAAGCATCCAGAGCCTGCAACACACCCTTGATGTAGCCGTAGCCCCAGGCGAAGCCCTGGTACTGATCGGGGTCGTCGGCGTGTCGGGGCATGTGGTCGGGCATGAGCATGTAGGGGTAGTCGACTTCGTAGAGCACCTTGGCCAGCTCGACCATGTCCATGTCGCCCTCGTCCTGCCAGACTTCCATGAAGTCGTCTCGTTTGCCGCGGATGTTGCGGAAGTGGATGTTGAAGATTTTCTTGCGCTCTCCCAAGTAGCGAACGACGTCGGGAAGTTCGCGGGCGGGGTCCTGGAGCATTTCACCGGTCGTGCCGAGGCAGAGGTTGAGTCCGTGATAGGGACTGTCTTGTATCGAGACGAGTTTCTTGAGCCCAGCGACGGTGCCAAGCACGCGATCCACGCCTTTATAACCGGAGGGCGGCACGCCGGGGTCGTGCGGATGACACATGGCCCGGATCTTGTACTCGTTGCAGACGGGGATGACACGGTCGAGAAAGTAGGTGATGCGCTCCCAGAAGGGGTCCGCATCCACCTCGCCCACCTCGGGCTCCGGCGGGTCGTTCTTCACTTCCTCGAACTTCCAGGTGCTGTACATCGAACCGCCGCGGCCGGGAGTGAGGCCTGAGCGGACGTTGAACAGTACGCGCATGTTGTATTTGAATGCCGGAACGCCGCTCTTTGCGCAGGCCTGAATCAGGTTCTGCATGTATTCGATCTCGCGGTCGCGGTCGGGGTCTTTGCCGAGCATGATCGCGGCAGGCGGGGGACTGCCGAGCAGGGGCGGCTGGACGACATCGAGGTGCAGGCCGTGCTTCTCGACGAGTTCTCGAGCCCGGGAAAAGTCGTCAGCCATGGTGTCGTCGTTGACGTCATGGGGCCAGCAGGCGATGTGATCGACGCCGTGGCGCTTGATGTACTGCAAGATCTTGGGCGTCGGCCGCCAATGCTGTGTGCCGACATGCATGCGGATCGGCTTCTTCTCCTTTGGAGCGGCGGAATCGTAGGGGCTTCGTGCGTTGCAGCCCGGCAAGGCGGCGGCGCCCGCGGCGGCAGCGCCGGAGGTGAGGAAGTTTCTGCGTTTCATAACAGGATGCATCGCAACAGATACGGGGGCGTGGTGTCAACTCCGATCCGCCGGCGCGGCCAAAGAGCAGCAAGGGACCCTTCGGCGACGGGCCGCCAACTTGAGCCCCCGGTCATCACTCGGGAGCGCCGCGTTCTCCCGCCGGTCAAGATCCGGCCGCGGCTTGGCTATCGAAACACGTAGTAGAGAACGATCAACACGACGGCTAGCGCTGCCGCGCCGATGCGCGGCTGCAACAGCGCCCTCTGGCCGCTGCTTGCGAAAGCGGCCAGAGGGTTTTCCCAAGTCAGCCCCTGTATCTGCTCGGGGCTTGGTGGGGGCGTCGATCGGCTCACGAAAACGTAAACGATGCTGCAGAGCACGAACGACCACCAGCCCTGCAACAAGAAGGGGATCCCCCAACCTTCGGTGATGAGCTTCTGTTCGCCGACGACCGGCAGGTCGACGACGAACGCCAGGGCGCCGAGCGTAAAGCCGAAGATCAGCGTCGCCAGCGACGCCTGCTTCGTGCCGCGGCGCCAGAAGACACCCCACAGGAAGACGGTGGTAATCGGTGGAGACAGGTGGGCTGCGATAGCGTTGATCGCTTCGAAGATGCTCGTATAACGGCCGCCCTGCGTCGACCAGATCATCGCCAGGATCATGATCACTACGGCGCTGATGCGGCCGACTTTCACCTGCTGCCTGTCAGAGGTGTTGGGCCGCAGGCGCGTAAAGATGTCCACCGCGAAGAGAGTTCCGCAGCTATTCAGGGCGGAGGCGATGGTGCTCATCAGCGCTGCGAGCAGGGCGGCGGAGATCAGTCCCTTCATGCCGCTGGGGATCAGTTGCGTGATGAGCACCGGCAGCGTCTGGTTGGCGTTGCCGCCGATGATGTCGCGGAAGAGCACGTAGGCTATGACGCCCGGCAGGACCATGATGAAGACCGGCAGGATCTTCAGGAAGCCCGCCAGAATCGCGCCCTGCTGGGCGTCCCATTCCGACCGGGCGCCCAAGACTCGTTGGACGATCGTCTGGTCGGTGCACCAATACCAGATGCCGTTGACCGTGTAGCCCAACAGCACGGCGTACCAGGCGAGCCCCATGCGGTTATCGGCATGCAGCATGCTGAGCTGATCGGGCTTGAGCGCGGCCTTGAGCTCGCCGAGGTTTCGGATGCCGTGCTCGGGAAGCGCCGCCAGCGCGAAGCAGGTAATCGCGGCTGCTCCGATGATGAGGACAACGCTTTGGATGGTCTCTGTGACGACGACGGCCTTGAGTCCGCCCGAGATGGTGTAGATCCCCGTGATGACGGTGATGATGACGATCGACGTAACGACGTCGATGCCGAAGAACTGCTCGAAGACGGCGGCCCCCGCGTAAAGGCTCATTCCAATGTGGATAAACATCGCCGAGAGGATCGCCATGAAGGCCAGGAAGGTCCGCGAGGCGGGGCTGTAGCGCCGCTCGAGAAACTCGGGCAACGTGGCGATCTTGCTTCGAAAGTAGAAGGGGGCGAAGACCAGGCCGAGGATGATCAGCGTGAACGACGCGCCCCACTCGAAATTGCCCCAGACGAGCCCTTCGTTGTAGCCCGCCGCCGCCAGCCCGACGAAATGAATGGTCGAGATATTCGAAGCGAACAGCGCGGCGCCGACCATCGGCCATCTCAGAGATCGTCCGGCGAGAAAGTAGGCCGTGCTGTCGAGCTTCTGGCGCCGGGTCGAGAGGATTCCCGTAGCGAGAACGCCGAGCAGATAGACCACGATGATGGCGAGGTCGAGAACAGGAATGCCCGCTTGCATGAGGGTTGGGCCGGTTACCGCGGCGCTCGCGCTCTCCGGACGGCAGCGGGACTCACGTCCATAAGATGTCCGCGGCCCAGAAGACAAAGAAGAGGATGCTCACGAAGCCGTTCACCGTGAAGAACGCCGCATTCACCCTCGAAAGATCGTCGGGCTTGACCAGGTGATGCTCGTAGACGAGCAAGGCGGCCACGACGGCCACTCCGGCGAGGCTGAGGAGGCCCAGGTCCATGGCTCGCGCGAGCCAGATCAGCAGCGCGATCATCGCCAGGTGCAGGAGCCGCGAAACAAGCAGTGCATTCTTGATGCCCAGCGCGACGGGGATGCTGTGGAGACCGGTCTTTCGATCGAAGTCGTGGTCCTGGCAGGCGTAGATGATGTCGAAGCCCGCTGTCCACAGGGTGACGGCTGCCGTCAGCAAGAGGATCGACGCGTCGAGTGAGCCGCGAACGGCGATCCATGCCGCGGTCGGCGCGATACCGAGGGCAAACCCGAGAGCGAAGTGCGAGAGTGCGGTGAAACGCTTGGTGTAGGAGTATCCGAGGACTATCGCCAAGGCGAGCGGCGACAGCTTCAGGCACAGCGGGTTGAGCATGTACGCCGCCAGGACGAACATGCCGCACCAGAACGCGATAAAACCGCAAGTGAATGACTTCGAGACGGCTCCGGCCGGGATGGCGCGCATCCGCGAACGGGGATTGAGCGCGTCGATCTCCGCGTCGGCGACGCGGTTGAAGGCCATTGCCGCCGAGCGGGCGGCGATCATGGCGGCGATGATCCAGGCAAACTTGCCGGCGAGCTCGCTCCCGTCGAGGCCGCTGCCCCGAACCGCGAGCAGCGCCCCGGTTAACGCGAAGGGGAGGGCGAAGACGGAGTGCTCGAACTTGATCATCTCGAGCACCGTGCGGGTTTTGCCGAGCAGACTCATCGCAAACCGCTAGTATAATTCTCGCTGTTCCCCAAATTCGTCCGAAATGCGCATCACTGTGATTTCGCTCTGCCCCATGTCCGAAGGGCAGAAAGAGCGCCTTCTGGCGCTTGGCGAGCTGCGGTATCACGACGCGGTGCTCGGCGACCCGGCGATGGGTGAGCTTTGCCGCGGCGCGGAAGCCCTTGTGATCACACCACGGCTCTCGGTGGACATCGTGCCGTTTCTGGACCGCTGCCGGTTCATCTCGGTTCAGGGGGCCGGGACGGACGCGCTGAACGTGGCCGGGGCGCGGGAAAAGGGGATTGTCGTGTCGAACGTCCCTGACTTTTGCACCGATGCCGTGGCCGAGCATGCTTTTTCTCTGCTGCTGGGAGTGGCCAAGAGGATCGCCGCGGGCCCGCCTCTGCTACATGCCGGCGCCTGGACGACGGCTCTCGCCTACACGACGGTGGGGCTGCGCGGGAAAACGCTGGGGCTGCTGGGATGCGGCAAGATCGGCGGACGCATTGCCGAGATCGCGCGCGGCTTCGGCATGGATGTGAAGGCGACGGTTCGCGATCCGTCGAAGACTCGGGCTGTGCCGACGGTTCGATTTCACACGCTGCTCGAACAAAGCGATTTCATCGTTCTGGCCGCACCTGCTACCGCGCAGACGACCGGCATGTTCAATGCCGACGCCTTCGCTCGGATGAAACCGGAAGCGGCCTTGATCAATGTGAGCCGGGCGGCCCTCGTGAACACCGCGGATCTGCTGGCAGCCCTGGATCAAGGCCAACTCGCCGCGGCGGCCACCGATGTCTTCGCGCCCGAGCCGCCCGCGCCCGGCGACCCTTTGCTGCATCATCCGAAGGTTCTTGTCAGCCCGCATGTCGCCTGGGGCACGGAGGACGCCTTGCAGCGGTTGCTCGACCTGAGCATCGCGAATGTCGAAGCGTTCGCGGGCGGCAAGCCCATCAACGTCGTATCGTGAACGCAGGAGTTCTCAACTGGTTATAAGAGCGGTGCTTCTCTCCCTGTGGGCGGCGGCGAGCGCTTTCGCGCAGCTCGAGGGCGTCATCGATCTGCATGTCCATTCCGCGCCCGACAGCGGTCCGCGCTCGATCGACGCTTTGGAGATCGCACGGATGGCCCGGCGGCGCGGCATGCGGGCGTTGCTGTTCAAGAATCACTACACGTCGACCGCTCCGCTGGCGTACCTGGTCTCCCAAGCGGTTCCCGGCATCGAGGCCTACGGCGGGATCGTGCTCAATCGCTCGGTCGGCGGCTTCAACCCGGCGGCGGTGGAGCATATGGCGAAGACGACGGGGGGAGGCGGCCGAGTCGTCTGGATGCCGACTTTCGATTCCGAGCACTATCACCGCACGGTCAAGCCGAACCCGGCCTTTGTGCCGGTGTCGCGCCGCGGTGAGCTGCTTCCCGAGGTCAAGAACATGCTGTCGCTGCTGGCCGATCTCGATTTGGCTCTTGCAACCGGACATTCGAGCCCGGAGGAGTCGCTGCTGTTGATTCGGGCTGCCAGGCAGGCCGGCATCGACCGCATCATCGTGACGCATCCACTGCTGCCCGATGTGGGCATGAGCCTGGAGCTGCAAAGGCAAGCGGCTGGGCTTGGAGCCTTTCTGGAGTACCCGATCGCCCTCATGCTGCCCCCGGCAAGCATTGCCGTCGAGGAGTTCGCGGAGGTTGTCCGCTCCGTCGGTCCGCCGCATGTGATCCTCACGAGTGATCTTGGCCAAGTGCTCAATCCCATCCACACAGACGGTTTGATCGCCTTCCTCGCTCAGCTTCAAGAGCAAGGATTCACCCGGCAAGAGATTGACCTGATGACGAAGTCCAACCCGGCTCGTTTCCTGGGTCTGCTCTGAACGGTCTCGAAACTCACATCGGCGACGCCATCGATGTAACGAACCGGGATGCCGGCCCGTCCGTCGAGTAGAGGGCCGGTGACGACCAAGACCGCCATCGTTTTCGTTCTACTCACTTGCGTCTTCGCGACTCTCGCGGCAGCCGGTGAGGTTCCCGCGCGGGCGCGGATTGCGCCGCAGGTTGTTGGAGAACCGTTCCGTCTTCTCGCCGCCAACACGTCGACCCTCGAAAGGGAGCTCAACGAAGCCGCCGCCCAGGGCTACGTCTTTGCGGCCATGATGGGCGGCAAGACGGTCAGCAAGGATGAAGTCGTGGTCGTGATGTCCAGGCGGTCCGCCGCCGAGGCGCGCCCGGTGCGCTACAAGGTGCTTGCGACGAACGAGACCTCGATGATGCAGCGGGAGCTCGACGCGATGGGCGCTTTCGGTTTCCGCTACCGAGGCCAATCTATCGCCGAGACGAGTTTCGGCGGCCTCGAGGTCATGGTGATTCTCGAACGAGACTCAGCCGACCGCGAGGCACAGTACGACTATCAGCTTCTCACCGCGACCCGTACTTCGACCCTGCAGGAAGAACTGAACGAACTCTCAAGAATGGGGTTCGAAGTGGAAGGCGTAAGCGTTTCGAAAACGGCGCTTGGTGGTAATGAGGTCGTGACGATTCTATCGAAGCGTCACGGACGGGCCGCCGGCGACTGAGGGCCTCCCTGGCCGAACTTCTTCTTCAACCCGCGCGCGAACCGCTCGACGTCGATCACATAGCGTTCGTGGGTGCCCCGCCCAACGGTTTCGCGTGAATCGATCGCTTCCACGTCAAAGGTGATTTTCCTTCCGTCGACGGCCGTGACGATAGCTTTGTACGTCACTTCATCGCCCAGCGGCGTTGCGTCGAGGTGCGATACATCGACGCGGGTACCGACGGTGTCCTGGCCTTCTGCGAGGTGCGGGAGCACGGCGTCGCGCGCCGCGACTTCCATGTGGACGATCATGCACGGCGAGGCGAGAGACGGTCTGACGTCGTTGCCGAGAAACGAAATGCAGTCCGCTTCCTTTACGATGAGCTTTCGCTCCAGGGTTGTTCCTATCTTGATCACAGTGCCCATAATAACCATTCATGACTGAACTCGAATCCAAATACGGCGTCAAGCGTATTCTCAACGCGATGGGGATGTCGACGATCGTCGGCGCCAATGTCGTTCCGCCGGAAGTCCGTCAGATCTCGGATGAGGCCATGTCGATGAGCTTCGACATCGACGAGTTGCAGGCCGCTGCCGGCAAGGTCATCGCTCACTGGACCGGAGCTGAAGCCGGCTGCGTGACGGGCTGCTCGGCGTCCGGAATCGCCGAGACGGTTGCCGCCGCCATGACAGGGTCCGATTTGGGCCGCATCGTCCAACTGCCGGATACGACCGGAATGAAGAACGAAGTCGTGATGCAACTCGGCCACAATGTGAACTTCGGCGGAGAAGTCGCGCAGATGGTCCGAATAGCCGGGGCCGAGTTGAAGCTCATCGGCACCGCCAACCACTGCGATGCGTTTCACCTTCGCAACGCGATCGGCCCCCATACCGCGGCCGTCTTGTTCGTTGAGAACGGCGTGGTGCACCCCGAGGGCAACTTCATTCCCCTTGAGGCGTGCGTCGAGATCGCGGGTCGGAGCGGGGTGCCTGTGATCACTGATGCGGCGGGTGAACCCGATGTTCGACCTCTTGTGCAGGCCGGTTCAGCGGCCGTGATCACGAGCGCTCACAAGATGATGGGCGCCCCGACATCGGGGATGATCTGCGGCAAAAAGGATTTCATTCGTGCCACGTATCTGCAGAACTGGGGCATCGGACGGGCGATGAAGGTCGGCAAGGAGGGGATCGCCGGATGCATGGGGGCGGTCGAGCAATGGTATTCGCGTGACCTGGAAGGCGAGCAACGACGCTTCGACAGTCTAGCGGAAGTCCTGGGCCGGCATGTCTCGGTGCATCACGCCGCGGGGTCGCCTTTTGTCCATGTCGAATTGCCGGAAAGCGCCGGCCTCACGGCCACACAATTCGCCAACGTACTCCGGGAAAGCGATCCTGCTCTGTGGGTTAACGGAGCCAGCGACAAGGGGGGTTGCGGGACGATCGCGCTGAACCTGCGAGTGATGGACGAGGCTGACGCCGGCGCGATCGGAGAGGCCCTCAAGCGGCTTATGGATGACCCCAGGGAACCGCAACGGAACATACCCTTCCACGACCTCTATTGGTCAGAGGAACGTCTGATGAAGTGGAGCGGATAGAGCCCACCGCGGGTGAGCTGGAGGCGATGTATTCCCGGGAAAACAGCACATGGCTGAGACCTTGGAAGAGGCATACCTGGCAGGCGCGACCCGCGAGTTCCGCCGCCTGAAGAAACTGGCCGACGACGCACTCTCTCAGGTCTCCGACGCAGACTTCCTCCGCCGGCCGGACGCCGTGTCGAACAGCGTGTCGTTGATCGTCAAGCACGTCGCCGGCAACCTGCGCTCGCGTTGGACGGACTTTCTCACGACCGATGGGGAGAAGCCGGACCGCCACCGGGATCAAGAGTTCGAGATCGCCGGCGAGGATACGCGCGAAGCTCTACTGCATCGCTGGGAGGAGGGCTGGAGACGGGTGTTCGAGACGATGGAGAGCCTTGCCCCGGCAGACCTGGAAAAGCCCGTGCTCATCCGAAACGAGCCTCACTCCGTCCTTGAAGCGATCCAACGGCAACTCACGCACAACGCCTATCACGTGGGTCAGATCGTGTTCCTGGCCAAGCATCTCCGGGCCGACGAGTGGACGACGCTGAGCATCCCCCGAGGCAAGACACAGGAGTTCAACGCCCGAATGCGGGAACGGTTCCGAGGTGCGGCGGATTCGTTCCCGGATGAGTAGCTTCAGGCGTTGCTGATATTGCCTGCAAACCAGAGATTACAGGATGCTATTTGAAAACCACATACCTAACGGGGCCAATTTGACACGGTCCTTAGCGGGGTCGGTTGATACGCCCGGGACGGCGTTGGTGCGAACAGACGGAACCGCCCGCAGCTGACAGCCTCGAATTCGATCACGCTGTCTGCGGGGAACCATGCCAAAACAGCCGACTACCATCCGCGAGCAGATCGCCTTCAGCTATGCGAATCTGGCGCGTGCGCATTCAGCTCTTGAACGAGGTGCGCTGAAATATACGATGGTGGATCACATGATCCGTGCCAAGCTTCAGCGTCGATTAATCGATGGCACGATGAAAATGAGGTCGCTCTATGACGATGAGCGAATCAAGATGACGATGCCGCAAGCCTGCTATTACTGTGGCGACACACACCATCTGTGCGCCGACCACCTGATTCCGAAGATGCGCGGCGGACCGGATGCGCCCGATAATCTCATCTTGGCGTGCCGGCGATGCAACAGCTCGAAGGGTGGGCGCGACATGCTCGAATGGATGCTGGCCAAGAGGCGTTTCCCACCGATCCTCTTGCTACGAAGGTACATCAAGATCGTGGCTCGATACTGCGAGAAACACGGACGCTTGGACTCGGCGTTGGATCGGATCGATGACGAACCCACTATGCCGTTCGACGTGCGCATGTTGCCACTAAAATTCCCGCCGTTGGAGGAGTTGACACTGTGGGTGTATCCGTCCAAGACGGTATGAAAACAGCCTGTCTCACTGCCGAACGAATTTTAGTCCTGGATCTGTAGATGCGCGCCACGTCGCCCCGGTAGCGGGTAGTGTCTCAGGACTGAGACACTACCCGCGAGGCCAAGTCCATGGGACAAGATGACGAAGCCGAAGCTGAAGCCAAAGTGCCCGCGCGGCCGTCCACTGGAGAAATCGCGCATCCGGGCCATCCCGGACACGCCGGAGAACGTCGCGCGGCAATCCTTGCCAAGCCGCCGAAGAAGGCTTGGCGGTTCATGAAGCACAAGTGAAGTCCACCGCGTAGCAGGCTCATAGGTAAGGTCGTATATAAGCCTCCTTTGCACCGGGCATCAGCTCGCAGACAAGCCAGGCTAGCCGCTTGGCTTCAGAAGGTAGATCGCGTCGAACCAACCCATCGCCAGCCGTCACCAATCAGCCGTCGTTGAACACGCCTGCGACGGGTGATGGGGGCCGAAACCTACGCTCTCGACCAGGGAAGTTCGAGATTCTTGCGACGCAGAGGGTCCGTGGAGCATCGAAGAAGATGGAATCACCCTATTCTTGACTGACATGATTGTGATTTTCTAGGCTGAGAAGAGACCGGCTCAACATCCCGGAAGTGCTTTCTTTTTCAAGCATTTCGGCCGACCCTTCCCAGCACAGTTGTCTACAATGACACGAGGTTTCCCCATGGCGGCCGAAGCAACAAGAACGGAGGGCGATGTGGATGGCGCCGTCTCGGTGCTCGATCACATCGGTAACACGCCCCTGGTCCGGTTGCCGCACATCAGCCGGGAGTTTCCGGGAGTCGAGATCTACGGCAAGGGCGAGGGCTTCAACCCGGGCGGCTCCGTCAAGGACCGTCCGGCGCTGAACATGATCCGCGACGGCGAACGGACCGGGAAACTCAAGCCCGGCGGTACGCTCATCGACGCCACCAGCGGGAATACCGGCATCGCATACGCCATGATCGTGGCCGCCAAGGGGTACAGCGTGCGGCTGTTCCTGCCGGCCAATGCCTCGCCGGAGCGCAAACGGATCCTGAAAGCCTACGGCGCCGAGGTCGTGCTGACGGACGCCGCGGAGGGATCCGACGGGGCGATTCGAGCCTGCCGGGAGGAATACCGCAACAACCCGGACAAGTATTTCTATCCGGATCAGTACAACAACCCGGCCAACTGGCTCGCTCACTATGACGGTACGGGCGTCGAGATCTGGAATCAGACGCGCGGGCGCATCACGCACTTCGTCACGGGCCTGGGCACGAGCGGGACGTTCATGGGCGTCGGCCGGCGGCTGCGCGCGTACTCGAGCGACGTGAAGCTGATCTCCATGCAGCCCTCCAGCGGCTTTCACGGCCTCGAGGGGCTGAAGCACATGCCCACCGCCATCGTCCCTGGCATTTACGATGAAGGGCTTGCCGACGAAAACATCGGCATCGACACCGAGGATGCCTACAAGCTGGTCAAGCGGCTTGCGAAAGAGGAGGGCCTGCTGGTCGGAATCTCTTCGGGCGCGAATGTCGCGGCCGCCCTCGAAGTGGCGTCGCGGATCGAGAAAGGCGTGATCGTCACGATTCTTTGCGACGCCGCGGACAAGTATCTGAGCGAGCATTTCTGGGACGAAGAATGATTCGCATCGAGCAGCAGCCTTGGGCGGAGATGGTTGCCCATGCGCAGGCGATCTATCCGAATGAGTGCGTCGGCGTGATGCTCGGCAACAGCCAAAACGGCGCGAAGACCGTGACCGAGGCGCTGCGCATGGAGAATGTGCATGACGGCCCGCAGGCAGCCCGCTACGTTTTGGATCAGAAGGCCTTGCTCGCCGCGGACACCGAGGCGCGGTCGCGCAAGCTGGAACTGATCGGCATCTATCATTCGCATCCGGATTGCGATGCGTATTTTTCCGAGACGGATCTCCGGAACTCGTGTCCGTGGTATTCGTTCGTGGTCCTCTCGATCAAGAACGGGACGTTCGACCACGCCAACAGTTGGCTCCCCGACGCGGACCAGACATCCGCTGCAAAAGAAGATTTGGAATACGGAGAGAAGTAATGGCCAAGATTCTGATTCCCACACCGCTGCGGCAGTACGCCGGCGGCCAGGACGCCGTTGAAGTCGAAGCCGCCACGGTGGGTGAAGCTCTCGACAAGCTGACCACCCGTCACGCCGGCCTGCGCCGTCACCTGTTCAACGACGAAGGCAGGCTGCGCAGCTTCGTGAACGTGTACGTCGACGACGAGGACATTCGTTACCTCGACAAAGACCAGACCCGGGTTTCCGGCGACGGGACGATCAGCATCGTTCCTTCGATCGCGGGCGGAAGCACGGTCGCGGCGCCGCCGGCGGCCGTTCAATTGAGCAACGAAGAGATACAACGTTACAGCCGCCACTTGATCATGCCCGAGGTGGGCATGGAAGGGCAGTTGAAGCTGAAACAGGCCAAAGTGCTCATGATCGGCACCGGAGGTCTGGGCGCGCCGTTGGGGCTCTATCTCGCGGCGGCGGGCGTCGGGAAGATCGGCATTGTCGACTTCGATGTGGTCGATGAGTCGAACCTGCAGCGGCAGGTCATTCACGGCACGAAGGACGTGGGCCGGCCCAAGATCGACTCGGCAGCCGACCGGATGCTCGACATCAACCCGAACATCGAGATCGCCAAGTACGAAACCGCGCTCACGAGCGCCAACGCACTGGACATCATCAAAGACTACGACGTCGTCGTCGACGGGACGGACAACTTTCCGACACGCTACCTGGTCAACGATGCCTGTGTGCTGTTGAACAAGCCGAACGCCTACGGCTCGATCTTCCGGTTCGAAGGCCAGGCCACCGTTTTTCATCACGACGGCGGACCCTGCTACCGCTGCCTGTACCCCGAGCCGCCGCCGCCGGGTCTGGTTCCGAGTTGCGCCGAGGGCGGCGTGCTGGGCATCTTGCCGGCGCTCATCGGCAGCATCCAGGCTACGGAGACCGTAAAGCTGATCCTCGGCAAAGGCGAGACGCTGAGCGGCCGGCTGGTCCTCTACGACGCGTTGAACATGCGCTTCCGCGAGCTGAAGCTGCGCCGGAACCGCGAGTGCCCTGTCTGCGGTGACAACCCGACGGTCACGGAGCTCATCGATTACCAGCAGTTCTGCGGCATCCCGCAGCAACAGGAAGAAGCCGCGGCCGAAGACGGCATTGCGGAGATCTCAGCGGTCGAGCTGAAGGCTGAGCTCGACGCCGGCAAAGACGTCTTCGTCCTGGACGTGCGGGAGCCGCACGAGTTCGATATCTGCCGCATCGCAGGCACGACGTTGATTCCGCTGGGACAACTGCCGAGCCGGGTCCATGAGCTGAATGCGGCGGACGAAATCGTTGTTCACTGCAAGTCCGGCAGACGCAGCGCCAAGGCCATCGACTTCCTGCAGACGGCCGGCTTCCGAAAGCTGAGGAACCTGGCGGGCGGGATTTTGGCTTGGAGCGACCAGGTCGATCCCAGCGTGCCGAAGTACTGACCTTCCGGCCCTATCTGGTTGCGCAGCCACGTGCGGATATCAACAACACCACCGCCGACGGGAGCCGGCCCGGCTTGCGCATGAACCCGGAAAGCGAAGAACCCCGGATCAGCCCGTGGCTATGGGTCCGCACCTCTTCGGTGCACACCCTGGCCGGCAATAAACGTAGGCTATCATTGCGCTCGTATTCCGCGGTTTGCGCAGCCGGTTATCCACAGGGCAGCCGCTGTTACTACCTCTAGTCTTCCAGCTCTCATGCCCGACCTTCCCAAGACTTGTCTCCCGACGTGGACGGTCGGGGATTTGCCTGAGCCGAAAGCGCCCGACCTTCGCAACATAGCCGGGTTTATCGGTCCGGGGATCGTCATGTGCGGGATTCAGATTGCCGGCGGCGAGTGGCTATTGGGTGCGGAGATCACGGCGCGCTACGGGGGTAGCCTCATGTGGCTGGCCGCCGTCGCGATCCTAGGCCAGGTCTTCTACAACATGGAATGCGGCCGCTATGCGCTGTACACGGGTGAGCCGGTCTTCACCGGGTTCATGCGGGCCAGGCCCGGGCCGCCGTTTTGGATCGGTGTGTTGTTCCTGCTCAGCTTGGGGTCTCTGATCCCCGGGCTGTCCACACAAGCCGCCGCCGTGCTCGCTGCCTTGTTTCTGGACCGCGTTCCCGGCGAGGAAGACCGTGCTCTGGTGACAATGCTGGCCTTCGTGTTGCTCGGCGTGGTCTCGCTGCCCATTCTGGTCGGCGGCAAAATCTACAACATGATGCAGGCGGTGATGACTGTGAAGGTCTTTGCCGTGCTCGGCTTCTGCCTGATCATGGGCGTCTCGTTTGTCAGCCCGAAGAATTGGGGCGATGTCTTCAGCGGCTTCTTGAAGGTCGGCAACATGCCGGTTGTTGCCGGGGAGGACCGCAACGGTAACGGAGTGCTCGACCCGGACGAAGACTTCGATCGCGACGGGCATCTGGATGTCGTCGAACCCGTCAGGGAGCGCGACAGGTCCGGCAGAGTCATCGCTTTCGACGACCTCGACGGCGACGGCAAGTGGGACGGAGAAAACGTCGCGAACCTGTTCGTCGCGCGGTTTCGCGACGGGGAGTGGCCCGTCTTGCTGCTGACACAGATCGCCTTGCTGGGAGCGTTCATCGGATATGCCGGGGGTGGTGGTTTGGGCAACGCCACCTACAGCAACTATTGCCGTGACAAGGGCTGGGGCATGGGAGGACAAGTGGGCGCCATTCCCAGCGCCATCGGCGGACGAAAGGTGACGCTCAGCCACATCGGAAAAGTCTTCGTATTATCGGAAGAGAATCTCCGCCGGTGGAAGGGCTGGTGGCGCACGATCGTCGTCGACCAGTGCTTCATTTGGGGGCCCGGCTGCGTCATGGGGATGGCCTTGCCCGCGCTTCTGTCGATTCAGTTCTCCCCGAACTCGGCGTTGTTCCGCGATACGGAGGGCCTCGACTGGGCGCAGGCCATCATTTCCGCCGACGGGGCTCGCCATTCCGGCATGTTCGGTCCGGCGATGCAAGAGGGCCTGTGGACCGCCATGCTGATCGTCGGTCTGCTGGTGCTGCTGCCGAGTCAGATGTCGATCGTGGAGGACGTGTGCCGCCGCTGGACCGACATTTTCTGGTCCGGCAGCCGCCGCATTCGTGAGCGGATGAAGCCGGGTCAAGTGGGGCGCATCTACTACTCGATCCTGATCTTCTACGTCGTGTGGTCGTTTCTCTGCGCCTGGTATTTCACGAAGTATGAAAATCCCAAGGTGATGGTGTTGTTGATTGCCAACGTGAACAATGTCGGGCTGGGGCTCAGCTCTTTCTTCATCTTGCGCAATAACCTGGCATACTTGCCGAAGCCGTTGCGCCCCGGCTGGATCCATCGCATCGGAATCGCCGGCTGCGGCGTATTCTATCTCGGCATGGCGCTGCTGGTTTTTTATCAAAGGCAGTTGCCGATATTGAAAGAACTGCTCGGATCGGGATGAGGGTACACGTTCGCCAAGGGTAACGAACCAATGACGAAGAATAACGACATGTTTGACCTGACCGGCCGTGTTGCGCTGGTGTCGGGCGCGGCGAGCGGCTTGGGCAAAGCGACCGCGCTGGCGGTAGCGGAAGCGGGCGCCGACGTCGTTCTGGCCGACATCAATGAAGATGGGCTGCGGGCGGTTGCGGGAGAAATCGAATCGCTCCACCGCCGAGCCCTGCCGCAGGTCTGCGACATCTCGGAACCCGAACAGATCTGTTCGATGTTCGCGCGGATCGACGACGAGTTCGGCCGCATCGACTTCGTCGCCAACATCGCGGGCGAGGCGGTACGCAAGAAACCGGAAGACATTTCTCTGGACGATGTCGAGTGGACGTGGCGCAATCTGGTCTACGGACGCTTCTGCTGTTGCCAGCAAGCGGGGCGCCGCATGTTGGCCGCCGGGAAAGGAAGTATCGTCAATCTCGGTTCGCTGGCGAGCGTCACGGCGCAGGGCCGCGGTCACATCGCGTACAGCATGGCGATGGGAGCGGTGGTCCAAATGACACGCGAGCTCAGCACCGAATGGAGCGGACGCGGCGTGCGCGTCAATTCGATCCTGCCCGCCCAGGTACCCAACCCCGATCTACGCGCCCGGATCGACGCCGACCCGCGCATCAGAGACCGTTTTCTCAGCGGCCTGCCCGCCGGCCGATTCGGCACGCCGGAAGACATCAAGGGGCTGGCCGTGTTTCTGGCTTCCGACGCCTCGTCCTGGATCACCGGCGCGCTGATTCCGATGGACGGCGGCAACCTGGCGATGAATGCCGGAGGCTCTGTCGGAACCGAAGTGTTCAAGAAAGTAGACTCGTAAAACAACGCAACCGGTAGAGGACAAGGCACCCGAACCGATCCCGCGGCGGGACTGTATTGAGGAAAGTCTGACCCGCATCGAAGAGTCGCTGAAAAGCCGAGTCACGAGAGCGGCGCGACACCGGAGAGAGATACGCAGAGTTTCTGCGGGGACGAACCCGCATTTCTCACCACGTGGCGAGACGAAGTGCGTGCGGGTCACGAGACACGAATCACGAATCACGGCCTTTCCCCATCGAGCATGCCAAGCAAGCACAACGAAGTCATGGCGGCCGTATCGCGTGCTTCCCCCGTCAGGTGGTGAGATATGCAGGCTGGCTGGGCGGCGAAGCCGGGACCTTGCGGACCGTCCAGACGCTTCCACCCCAAGCCGGCTACTGAAAGGATTCATCGCACTCGGCGATGGTGATGGGATCGGTAGCGAGCTGATCTTCCCAGTCGTGGGTCTCGAACCAATATTGGCGGTGCTGTTCGAGCCAGCCATCGGCATGGCGAACCGCAATCCAGCCATTGAAAAAATTCAAGGTATCGTGGTCACCTTTCCGCACAGCTATCGCTAGCACTTCCGAGGCAAACGGATCCTCGAAGGGCAGGCGCAGGGTATCCGGGTTGGCTTCAACCCATGTGGTCCCCGTCGTCGCGAACGCTGCCGCAGCATCGGCCTCACCGGAGACGACGGCCTCGAGGACCGCGTTGTCGGTATCGTAGAGCAGGATCATGGCATTAGGAAAAACATTCTCGATAGCAGGGATTGACGAGGCTCCCCGCCGGGTCGCAATCGTGACACTATAACTGTTGAAATCTTCCAGCGTTTCCAAGTCAGCGGTTCGCTCTGTATTCGCCACCAGGTAGATACCGGTTTGGTTGTACGAGGACGTGAAATTGACTTTTAGGTTGCGTTCCGGAAGGATCGTCATACCACTGATGATGACGTCAAACTCCTCAGCGATCAGTGACGGGATGATATAGTTCCAGTTCGTCCGCGCAAATTCAACCTCAACCCCCATATCCTCGGCCACTCTTGTCGCGACATCGATTTCAAAGCCGATCAGCTCGCCGTCCGCATCGCAGGCCGACCAGGGCTCGAACAGGCCCAGCCCAACTCTCAGCGTCCCACGGTCCTGGACCTCCTCAATGACGCTGTCATAAGCCCACCAGGAGAAACCCTGGGCCATCACCCGAGGGCTGAAACCTCCAATCAGGGCAACAACGACCAGGCCACACACTACGTGCTTCCTTAGCATCAGACACCTCCTCCGAAGTAAAGATTCGCTCCAACCCCGACCTGACTATTCTTCGGCCAGCCAGCCCCTTTAGCCTGAAATTCTTCAGCCGCGTGTCGCCAGCTCGGGCGGCGCGGAGGATGGCCAAGAAGTCCGTTTCGCAGTCCGTTCGGGCCAGCCGGTTCGGGGTTTTCAGGGCGAGATTCGAGTCACTCATTCCAGGGTCCAATCGCATACGTTTCCGTACCCTGTCCGGGAACTAAGTTACCACAGGGCGAGAGGGGCTGACGCCCCTGTGAGAATCGTCGATCCCAGACCCTCTGACGGGGTCGAGCTATTCCGGGTTGGGGAAAAATTTCCCCTCCATGCCGCGATGGCTTCCCTCACCGGCTTGGTCCGTCTCAGCGATTGAACTTGACCCAGTCGCCGGGCAGATTCCCCTCCACATACGAGCCTACATAGGCGACCCCGTCCGACCTGCGCCGGACCCACCGAGCGTGCTTCTGATCCTCCACTGGCAGCTAAGTCGGAGTCGGCAGGGCCGCGGTCACATCGCGTACAGCATGGCGATGGGAGCGGTGGTCCAAATGACACGCGAGCTCAGCACCGAATGGAGCGGACGCGGCGTGCGCGTCAATTCGATCCTGCCCGCCCAGGTACCCAACCCCGATCTACGCGCCCGGATCGACGCCGACCCGCGCATCAGAGACCGTTTTCTCAGCGGCCTGCCCGCCGGCCGATTCGGCACGCCGGAAGACATCAAGGGGCTGGCCGTGTTTCTGGCTTCCGACGCCTCGTCCTGGATCACCGGCGCGCTGATTCCGATGGACGGCGGCAACCTGGCGATGAATGCCGGAGGCTCTGTCGGAACCGAAGTGTTCAAGAAAGTAGACTCGTAAAACAACGCAACCGGTAGAGGACAAGGCTCCTCCACCGAGGCCGCGGCGGCTCGAGCGAGTTTCCAAGCCCATATATTGTGGTCAGTCTGGATCGAGGAAGAAGGACGGCAGTAGCGATGATCTTGGGTTTGCCATTGGGTACGCTTGCCTTCGGCGGCGCTTTTCCCCCTGTCAGGGTTCTACGCATTCCCGCCAGCCGAGCTTGAGCCTTCCCGATCAGGGCTCTCTGGCAGCTCCATTGTGTGTGTTAGGATTACTCTGCAAATCCCTTGTACGTTGGAAGGGAAAAGTAAGGATGAAACCCGCGAGGACACTCGCTGCGATGCTGGTGATCCTGCTGTGCGCGCTGCCCGCCGGCGCTCAGTTCAACAAAACGGCGAAGCGCTTTCACGTCCTGCCGCATATCGCCGACGGGGGCGGCTGGCGATCGTCCCTGCTGGTCACGAACGTTTCCGAGTCGGTGAGTCCGTGCACGCTGCAATTGTACGGCCTGAGCGTGGACCGGTTCGAAACCGCCGGCGACGTCACGGCGGCGGGTTCGACGGCGACCTTCGAGCTGGTGTTCGAGGGCGGTTCTCTGGTATGGAGCACCCGGAACGAAGCGGTGGAGGCCTCCGGCTACGCGACTCTCGATTGCGTCAACCCCGTCGTTGCGCAGGTCGTGTTCGCGGCGCTCGACATGGAGGGCGCGCCGGCAGCCATGGCCACGGTCTTCAGCTCGCAAGCCGCGGGGGTCTTCCAGTTTCCGGTCCTGACGCCGGAGGCCACCCTCGGGTTGGCGATCGCGAACGATACGTACGTCGAGGCCTCCTGCCGCCTTTTCCTGCAAGACCCGCGAGGGGCACCTCTGGGCGAAGCCGTGCTATACGCGCCGGCGCGGTCCAGCCGGGCGCAACTGCTCAACGCCGCCATTGCGATCCCGGAAACCTTCCCAGGCGGAAAAGCGGTCGTGTCCTGCGATCAGCAGGTCGCCATGATCGGACTGCATTTCGAGCTGCGGGCGGACGGAACGATCCGCACCTTCAGCACGGTGCCCCCCGCCGTTCTCGACACCACCCCCCAGCCGTTTGACACCACCCCCGCAGTTGCTGCTGACCGGGCGGCGCTGGAGGCGTTGTACGTCGCGACGGGCGGCCCCGGTTGGACCGACAGCACGAACTGGAAGACGGCGGCGCCGTTGATCGAGTGGCGCGGCGTGAGGACCGACGACGACGGCCGGGTCATTGGGCTGTGGCTACCCAGGAACAATCTGACCGGGACCATTCCCCGCGAACTGGGCAACCTGACCAACCTTCAGGAGCTGTCTCTCAGCGAAAACTCCCTGACCGGGACGATTCCCCCCGAACTGGGCAACCTGACCAAACTCGAAGGGCTGCATCTCAGCGAAAACTCCCTGACCGGGACGATTCCCCCCAAACTGGGCAACCTGACCAAACTCCAGGGTCTGACTCTCTACGACAACTCCCTGACCGGGACGATTCCCCGCGAGCTGGGCAATCTGACCAACCTCCAGGTGCTGCATCTCTACGACAACTCCCTGACCGGGACGATTCCCCCCGAACTGGGCAACCTGACCAAACTCGACGAGCTGCCTCTCTACAGAAACTCCCTGACCGGGACGATTCCCCCCGAACTGGGCAACCTGACCAAACTCCAGAGGCTGTGGCTCGGCGGCAACTCCCTGACCGGGACGATTCCCTCCAAACTGGGCAACCTGACCAACCTCAGGAGTCTGTGGCTCGACGGCAACTCCCTGACCGGGACGATTCCCCCCGAACTGGGCAACCTGACCAACCTCAGGAGTCTGCAACTCCACGACAACTCCCTGACCGGGACGATTTCCCCCGAACTGCAAAACCTGACCAAACTCTGGAGTCTGCAACTCCACGACAACTCCCTGACCGGGACGATTCCCCCCGAACTGCAAAACCTGACCAACCTCCAGGCGCTGTATCTCAACTCCAACGAGCTGACGGGGACGCTGCCTTCGTCGCTGACGAATATACGATATCTGTACTTCTTCTACTTCGACGACAACGACGGGCTGTGCGCGCCGGCGGACACGGCGTTTCAGAATTGGCTGAGCAGGATCAACAATGTCAGGGGACCCACCTGCGGCGACACCCCGGCGGGCAGCGACTAAACGCAGCTTCGAGGACTCCGGATATCATCCAGATGGGTAACGTTCCACTTCTTGTCGATGGGAAGATGCATCAGCCAGTCCGACAGCGACATCAACGGCGTCACCTACACAACGCACAACTCCAAATGGCAGGCAGAAGCAATGCCGGCGCCACCGGGGCCGACGTTGAGGGCACCGTGCGGCAGGGACGCGCTTGCAGGGGCAAAGCGGACCCTGTAGAGGGCCGGAGCGAGGCCAGAAACGCCTCTGACAACGGCCAGCGAGGAACTGCCGCGATACGGCCGGAGAGCTTGAGCCTTCCCGATCAGGGCTCTCTGGCAGTTCCATTGTGTGTGTTAGGATCTTGCTGCAAACCCCTGTACGTCGGAAGGGAAAAGCAAGGATGAAGCCCGCGAGGATACTCGCTGCGCTGCTGGTGATCCTCACGGGCGCGCTGCCCGCCGGCGCTCAGTCCGACGAAACGGCGAAGCGCTTTCACGTCCTGCCGCATATCGCCGACGGGGGCGGCTGGCGATCACTCCTGCTGGTCACTAACGTTTCCGAGTCGGTGAGTCCGTGCACGCTGCAATTGCACGGCCTGAGCGTGGACCGGTTCGAAACCGCCGGCGGCGTTACGGCGGCGGATTCGACGGCGACATTCGAGCTGGAGGGGGCGGGCGGTTCTCTGGTATGGGGCACCCGGAACGAAGCGGCGGAGGCCTCCGGCTACGCGACTCTCGATTGCGTCAACCCCGTCGTTGCGCAAGTCGTGTTCGCGTCGCTCGACATGGAGGGCGCGCCGACAGCCATGGCCACGGTCTTCAGCTCGCAAGCCGGGGGGCTCTTCCAGTTTCCGGTCCTGACGCCGGAGGCCACCCTCGGGTTGGCGATCGCGAACGATACGAACGCCGAGGCCTCCTGCCGCCTTTTCCTGCAAGACAAGCAAAGGGCGCCTCTGGGCGAAGCCGTGCTATACGCGCCGGCGCAGTCCAGCCGGGCGCAACTGCTCAACGCCGCCATTGTGATCCCGGAAACCTTCCGAGGCGGAAAAGTGGTCGTGTCCTGCGATCAGCAGGTCGCCATAATCGGACTGCATTTCGAGCTGCGGACGGACGGAACGATCCGCACCTTCAGCACGCTGCCACCCGCCGTTCTCGACACCACCCCCCAGCCGCTCGACAGCCCCCCCCCAGCCGGGGGCATCGGGGCTGCCGCGGACCGGGCGGTGCTGGAGGCGTTCTACGACGCGACGGGCGGCCCGGGTTGGACCTCCAGCAGGAACTGGAAGACAGCGGCGCCGTTGAGCCAGTGGCACGGCGTGACGACCGACGCCCGCGGCCGGGTCACCGGGCTGAGACTGCTCCAGAACAATCTGACCGGGACCATTCCCCGCGAACTGGGCAACCTGACCAACCTCGTCCGGCTGTATCTCAGCGACACCCACCTGACCGGGACGATCCCCCCCGAACTGGGCAACCTGACCAACCTCCAGTTGCTGTATCTCCGCGAAAACTCCCTGACCGGGACGATTCCCCCCGAACTGGGCAACCTGACCAACCTCAGGAGTCTGGATCTCAACGAGAACTCCCTGACCGGGACGATTCCCCCCGAACTGGGCAACCTGACCAACCTCCAGTTGCTGCATCTCTACGACAACTTCCTGACCGGGACGATTCCCCCCGAACTGGACAACCTGACCAACCTCCAGGTGCTGTATCTCCGCAAAAACTCCCTGACCGGGACGATTCCCCCCGAACTGGGCAACCTGACCAACCTCGAAGAGCTGTGGCTCAACGAGAACTCCCTGACCGGGACGATTCCCCCCGAACTGGGCAACCTGACCAACCTCCGGTTGCTGCATCTCTACGAGAACTCCCTGACCGGGACGATTCCCCCCGAACTGGGCAACCTGACCAAACTCCTGTTGCTGTATCTCTACGAGAACTCCCTGACCGGGACGATTCCCCCCGAACTGGGCAACCTGACCAACCTCGTAGTGCTGAGTCTCGACTCCAACGAGCTGACGGGGACGCTGCCTTCGTCGCTGACGAATATACGATATCTGAAATGGTTCTTCTTCGACGACAACGACGGGCTGTGCGCGCCGGCGGACGCGACGTTTCAGAATTGGCTGAGCAGGATCAACAATGTCAGGGGACCCACCTGCGGCGACACCCCGGCGGGCAGCGACTAAACGCCGCTTCAAGGACTCCGGATATCGGCCAGACGGGTAACATTCCACTTCTTGTCGACCGGAAGATGCATCAGTCAGTCCGACAGCAGCATCAACGGCGTCACCTACACGACGCACAACTCCAAATGGCAGGCAGAAGCAATGCCGGCGCCACCGGGGCCGACGTTGAGGGCACCGTGCGGCAGGGCGGGCTGTGCGCCTACACGTCGGCCCGCTCCGGGGAATACCGGCTGGTCGGGGAGGTCACCATCGAAGGAACGCGCCGCCAAGCAGGAATACGCGTAACCGTGTTTCTGCACCGCATTGTTGGGAGCCTTTGGCATTCTGGCGCTCTTGCTGGCGTCGGTCGGACTCTACGGCGTATTGCGCTTCATGGTCAGCCGCCGCTCTCGCGAAATCGGATTGTGCATGGCGCTGGGCGCCCAAAGGTCCACCGTTCTCAGGCAAGTCATGGGCGACGGCCTGAAACTGACGGCGCTGGGTTTGGCGACAGCAGTGAGCGCCGCCGTCTTCTCAGCCCGGGTGCTCGCGGAGCTTCTCTATGGCATCTCTCCGACGGACACCTTGACGTACGTCTGAGTCGCGGCCGTTCTCATGCTCGTCTCGCTGCTAGCGTGTTACCTTCCTGCACGGCGAGTCACCCGGGTCGATCCGATGACGTCCTTGCGGCACGAGTAACTCCCGATGGTCGGAAGCGAGTCGCCGGCTCCCCTCGGATGCAAGTGTTTGTCGATGACGTTCTCGCCGGGCCGGAATGCTCCTGTCATTCCCCACGCGGGCGGATGCTCGTAACATCTTGCAATGAAATGGTGGGCGGTCCGAGTCTCGGTCCCGGGCAAGACCTTCAATTGTTCCTCGAGGAGCTCATTGCTCCCTTCGTCGTGAACAGAGAGTGGCATTTACCGCTCCTGGATGTCCGAGCAGCCGTGAGGAGCAGCGCTGTTAATCCAGGACCGTCGTTTGGTTCCTGGCCCACGGCGGTGCATAGGTCAGTCTGAAGACGGTATCTGTCAGCCACCGCTGGAACCCTTCGTTGTCTGTGAACTGCTTTAAGAGCTGCATGTCGTCGTTGAGCACGGCAGTCATCCCGCGCCTCAGGGCTTCGTCATGCTCGATCCGGGCATTCTGCCAGTCGGAATTCTCCCGGGCATTGCGGTAGGCGGTGTCCCCCGCAACCTTGGCCGGTATCTCCTCCGTAATGAGGCGGCGAATCAGGTTCGCGTCACCCCCAGGTTCGCGTCACCCCAGGGGAGATTCCCGAACTGGCTATTATTGACTCCCGCATAATATAGGGTAATCTTTGAGGGTTTTCTCGTCTTAATGGACATGGGGAACCCGAGAGGTGTAAGACGAGGTTTTGAGGCTCTGCAGAAGCGGCGGTTTGAGGCAGTGCGGCTGGTCGTGGACGAAGGCTGGAGTCAGTCCGCGGCGGCGCGACAGGTGAAAGCGGCACAACAAAGTGTGAGCCGTTGGGTGGGTGAGTATCGCCAGCGGGGCGCCGCTGGTTTGCTCCAAGCCGGGCGGGCGGGACGCAAGCCGCTGTCAGACGCTGCGACGCGGGGAACTCGTGTCGGCGCGATGTGAGAAATACCCCTGGTGAGCCAACGAGAACGTTGCCCTTCGGCTCGACGGTACTGAAGCCCTTCAGTCTTGTTTTAGCCGCCCCGTCCTGCCTAGTATGACGACAGGGTGGCGGGAATCATGTCGAAAAGAGCCGCACAGGATGCGCGGGCGCTGCGGGCGGATGACCTTCGCCCCAGGCGCATCGAGGGCGCGTCTTGGTCGCAAATCAGGTGTCGGAATGGCCGTTCGGTTCGCCGTGGGCACGCAAGGATCGCACAGCCAAAAACCGCCGCCCGCACCGCCGCGCCCGCCGCCCAGTCACGGCTTGCCTGCCCGGAATTGCCCGGAATTGCCCGGAATTGCCCGGAATTTCCGGCAAAAAATATTGCCCCTGAGCAAGTGTCCGTGCACCGTCAGCCGTTTTCGGTCCGCCTCACGACGAGCGCCGTTCGCCGTAGCTCCCGTCGCCCTCCGGGCTCCTTCCGCTGCGGCTGCCGCAAAATGAACCCATGCTGAGAAAGGGGAACGTTCTAGATTGCACAAACTGCACAAACAGGGGTACTTTCTATATTGCGTTGACAGACGCGAGGAACTCGTTGCAGCCGGATGCACCCGCATCTAAGCTGAAAAGGTCATCGCCGGACGGCCCTTCTTCCGGCCCGATCAAGCATCCGCGGACCCCTCCGGCCTCCGTGGTTCAGCGATCCGATGCCGTCTGAGAGAAGAGATCAAGCGATCATGGCCACCCTCACGAAGACAGAGCCGGGCAAAGAGACGCTGCTGTCTCTCTACCGCACGATGCAAGTGATTCGGCAGAGCGAAGAGCGGCTGGCGAAATCGCATCAGCTTGGTCTGGTGCACGGGGCATGTCATACCTACGTTGGCGAGGAGGCGATTGCGGCGGGAGTTTGCGCGCATCTGCGTCGAGACGACGTCGTCTTCAGTACGCACCGCGGTCACGGACACGCCTTGGCCAAGGGGCTGCATCCGCGCGAACTGATCGCGGAGTTGTACGGCCGGGAGGCGGGGTGCTCGCACGGGCGCGGCGGCAGCATGCACCTGTTCAAGCCCGAGATCGGATTGATGGGCACCAGCGGCATCGTGGGCCCGTGCATCTTGCAGGGGTGCGGCGGCGGCTACAGCTTCAAGATCAAGAAGACCGACCAGGTCGCGGTGGCGTTTTTCGGTGACGGCGCGGTCAACAACGGCGCGTTCCATGAGGGGTTGAACATGGCCGGCATCTGGAATTTGCCAGTGCTGTTCGTATGCGAGAACAACCAGTTTGCCACCGAAGTGCCCTTTCAATACTCCAGCGGCATTCCCGATGTGGGACGCCGCGCCGCGAACTATGGCCTGCCGGGATTCGAGGTGGACGGCAACGATGTCTCGGAGGTCCATCGTGTTGCGGGCGAAGCCATCGAGCGCGCGCGCAACGGGGGCGGCCCGACACTGATCGAGTGCAAGACGTACCGGACGCGCGCTCACGCCGAAGGCATGGGCGACTTCACCTACCGGACGCGCGATGACGTGGACCAGTGGAAGAAACGCTGTCCGATCGAGCGGTTGCGGGATCAAATACTCGATGCGGGCGCGGCCACCGAGCCCGAGCTGGACGCGGTCGCCGCTGAGGTCAAGGAGCTGATCGCCGAGTCGCACCGATTCGCGGAAGCCGTTGCGTTCCCCGACGCGCAGTCGGCGGTGGCGCACGTCTATTCCGAAACCGCCGGACACACGGCCGGTCACGAACCGCCGGCCGGCGTGCGCGAAACGACCTTCGTCGCGGCAACGCTCGAAGCGCTCGCGCACGAGATGGCAAACGACCCGCGCATTTTCGTGATGGGAGAAGGGATCGGCGCGCGAGGCGGCAACTTCACAACCACACTCGGGCTGTATGACAAATACGGTGCGGATCGCCTGTGCGACACGCCGATCTGTGAACGCGGTTTTGTCGGACTGGCCTGCGGTGCGGCCATGACCGGGACGCGGCCGGTGATCGACTTCATGTTCATCGATTTCATCAACGACGCGTTCGGCGAGATGATCAACCAGATCGCCAAGATGCAATACATGTCGAGCGGCCGGTTGAAAATGCCGGTTCTCCTGCGCGGCTGCATCGGGATCGGGCACTCGGCGGCAACGCACCATTCGGGCAGCTATCACTCCGTGTACACGCACATTCCGGGACTGCGAGTGGTCATACCCGCCACTCCCTACGACGCGAAAGGTTTGATCACTCGGGCGCTGCGCTGCTGCGACCCCGTGCTGTTCCTGGAGCACCGCGAGTTGATGGCCGTCAAAGGCCCGGTCCCGGAGGAGCCTTACGAAATCGAGTTCGGCAAAGCGGCGGTGGTGCGCGAGGGGACGCACGTGACGATCGTGGCTCTTTCGTTGATGCGGCGCCATGCCGAGAAGGCCGCCGTGCAGTTGGCGGCCGAGGGGGTGTCCGCGGAAATTATCGACCCCCGCACGGTCTCGCCGCTGGACACCGGCACGATCCTCGCATCGGTGACCAAGACCGGCCGGCTGTTGATTGTCGATGAAGCGTTCCAGCCATGCGGTATCGGGGCCGAAATCGCGGCGCGCGTCGCCGCGGAGGGTTTCGACGACCTGGACGCCCCCATCCAGCGCCTCAACGGCTCTTTCACACCGACTCCCTACAGCCCGACGTTGGAGAAGGCGATCGTGCCCCAGGTGGAAGACATCGTGCAAGCTGTTCAGCAGCTATTGGAAGACTAAGACCCCATGGCGATCGAGATTGTCGTCCCGCGGCTCGGCTGGTCGATGGACAAGGGACATTTTGGCGAGTGGCTGAAGAAAGACGGCCAGCGAGTCAGCGCCGGCGATATGGTCTTCGTCCTGGAAGGCGAAAAGGCGGATCAGGAAGTAGAGTCTTTTGACGCAGGCATCCTGCGAATTCCTCCTGACGCCCCCAAGCCGGGCGATGAAGTCGTGGTCGGACAGTTGCTGGCCTATCTGGTCGAAGAAGCTGAGGCCGCACCGTTTGAAGCCGCCCGCCGCGACCCGACGCCCGAGACAGAGCCCGGTAGCGCGCCCAAGCAGGAGGCACAAGTTCGAGCCGACGAGGCCGTCACCGTGGAGTCGGCAAAGCCACAGAAAACGCCGCGTGTCGCCATCAGCCCGCGGGCAAAGCGAATCGCCCGCGAATTGGGTGTCGACTGGACGAGGGTTGCGGGCAGCGGCCGCAACGGACGCATCCAGGAGAGCGACATTCGCAAGGCGGCCGCCGCGGCGTCGAGCAGCATGGTCTCGCAGCGCGAACCGGCGGCTCCCGCTGGTCAGTTGGCGCCGATCAGCGCCATCCGCCGAACCATCGCCGAGCGGATGCTGGCGGGTGTTCGCCAAGCGGCGCCGGCAACGCTCACGACGAAGGCGGATGCCAGCGGCCTGGTCAACTTGCGGCGCCGCTTCAAGGAAGAAGCGATCGAGGCCGGCCCCGTTCCCGGGTACACCGACTTCCTGATCAAGCTCTCAGCCATGGCCCTGCAAGACCATCGACAGATGAGCGGCCAATGGCGAGACGACGGCATCTTCATGCCCGATCAATACAATATCGGCTTTGCCGTCGATTCGGACGCCGGTCTGCTGGTGCCCATGGTCCAAGATGTGACCGGGAAATCATTGCGGCAGGTAGCGGCGGAGACGCGGCAACTTACGAAACAAGCCCGCGAGGGCAGCTTGCATGCCTGGCAGATGCAAGGAGGAACGTTCACGATCACCAATCTTGGCGGCTTCGGAGTCGACACGTTCACGCCGATCATCAACCTGCCCCAGGCCGCCATTCTCGGCGTGGGTCGCATCACGGCGGAACCGGTCGTTCGGGAAGACAAGATCGTTGCCCGCGAAATGCTGCCGTTAAGCCTGACGTTCGATCATCGCGTGGTCGACGGCGCGCCTGCCGCGCGGTTTCTCGGCACGCTACGGGAGTACATCGAAAACCCCGGTCCCTGGCTGCTGCCGTAGTCTCGGACACTGCCGCCCATGAGCCGAATCCGCCTGACCGGGAACAACCTGTTGAGGCACCACAACCAGATCGCGGAGCTGTGTTGATCGGCCCCAGAATCCTGGTTTGTTACTCTAGTCTCGGGATAAAGGGTGTGGGTTCTACCTTGAGAATTATTTGTTCGGTCCTTGCCCTGGCAGCCGCGGTGGCCGCAACGGATATCGCATCCGCCCAACAGTTTGACCCCGTTTCCCGCGACATTCGTACCGGAGTCTACCGGGGCCAAGTCGTCACCTATGAGGTCATCGACGGACTCGCAGTCTGGGACGGCGACATCATCCTCGGCACTCCCGAGGAGCTGAGCCCGGCTAGCGGGCCGATGCTTGCCGGTGCACGTGACAGCCAAACCAAACTATCTTCGGTGTCCGACAAGCAAGAACTCTGGCCCCGCGGCGTTATTCCCTACACCATCGATCCCAATCTCACCAACCCGCATGTCCCCGAGGCGATCCGGCATTGGGAGGAAAACACCCCCATCCGACTCATTGAAAGAACCGATCAAACTCGTTGGGTCCGCTTCAGGCCAAGCGGAGGAAGAGGATTATGCTTGGCGATCTTAGGGAACTTCAGCTACGAATTACGGTGGTCAGATATCTACCTCGGCGACAACTGCGGCCTGGGCGTAGTCATTCACGAGATCGGCCACGTAGTTGGCCTCTGGCATGAGCAACAACGAAACGATCGGGGACGGCATATCTGGGTAGCGCCAGTCAGCGGCGGGCCAAGTGGCGCTCGCGGATTGGACAGCGGACCCTACGATTACGGTTCGGTCATGCATTACCCCTGTGTTGAAACCATGGTGACGATTCCACCCGGCATACCCTGCGGATCAGGAGCGCTATCCGCCGGAGATATCGACGGCGTCAAAAGGCTCTACGGAAAAACACCTGCCGAAACGAGGATCACGACGAATCCCGCGGGTCTCCTGATCGAGGTTGATGGAGAAACCTACACCGCGCCGCACCGTTTCGACTAGGCGCCCGGCTCCAAACACACGATCGGTGTTCCAGCGCCCCAGAAGCTTGTGGGTGACCCCTATCGATACATATTCGCCAAGTGGAGCGACGGCGGTGAGCAAAACCATTCCGTGACGGCATCTTCGGAGACCACCGTCTTCATAGCGAATTTCACTCTGCAGTCAAAGCAGGAGTCCTTCGCGCACCCTCCTGAGAGCGGGACCGTCAGGATGGAACCTCCCTCCTCCGACGGATTCTACACGCATTTCTCTTTCATCAAAGTATTTGCTGAACCCGCTGAAGGTTTTTCGTTCGGAAGTTGGCGAGGTTGGGCTGCCGGTAATGGCAGCGCTTCCAATCCCCATGTGGGTAGAACCGGCAGGCAGGCCATTTTCACCCGGCAGCTCCTCACCACGATCGACACGAACGTGCCAGGGAGCGCCATCGCGGTGGACGGCCGGAGGCGAAGTCTGCCCGCCAATTTCGCTTGGGAAGCCGGAAGCACGCATACGCTGGGGTTGCTGGTTCGCGAGGATACCGGACACGAAGGAGTGATTCAGCCCTATTTCGGTATAGACGGCGAGCGGCTGGTATTCGATGGCTGGAGCGACGACGGCGCCGACACGCACGACATCACCGTCTCCGAAGAGCGGCCCACGCTCGCGGCGAACTTCCGGAGGCAGGTTGTATTGGATACGGGAGGCAGTGGATCCGCAATCACGGTAGATCCGCCCGGTTCCGATGGCGGCTATCATGACCTCTCTTCCACGGTGTGGTTGACGGCGCAACGGCCGCGCTGGGAGTTCGTTTCCTGGCTCGGGGACTTATCCGGGAGCGAGAACCCTAAAGCCCTACTGATGGACTCCCCTAAACGGGTCGCCGCCCTGTTTATGGATTGGGGAAATTTCACGTCGGGCAAGATCGTTTCCGGGAAACCGATTTCCATGCGCTTCGGAACCAGTTCTGGGTCCGGCCGCGACTACTGGATCGTCGTGCCGCCGGGCGCCACGAAACTCGAGGTTCATCTCGAAACCGATAACCGCCGCGGCGTTATCGACCTGCACGCGAACTATGGCTCCGAACCGTTCGCTGTGTACAGCTCAAGCAGGATAGTGCGATATGAGAGCGCGCACTCGTCCAGGGGGACATCCCGCGACAAGTCGATCGTCATCACGCCGGAATCGAGTCCGCCTCTTCGACCGGGGCCTTACTTCGTCAATGTCCACCATCGCACGTATACAGGGCGTGCCCAAGGACAATTGAGGGTCAATCTGACCGTTGTGGAGGCAGAGATCGCCGCCAAGGTGCCTCATTTCGGCATCCCCGCTTCCCTGATCACCACGCGGGAAGGCGAGGTCCCGCCGCCGCAAATCCTCGAGGTCCGCAACGCCGGCGAGGGAATACTGAACTACCAGCTCGCCACGGATCAACCCTGGCTGTCGGTCTCGCCCGATCAAGGTTCCGCCATGGAAGAAACCGACATCATCGAGATTCGAGCGGACCCGATGGCTATGGAGCCCGGCACGTTCGAGGGCACGATCACGATCACGGAAGATAAACCGGGGAGTGGCCGCCGAAGCTCTTTCGCACCGCCGACCGCTTGGCCGGTCAAAGTCCCGGTGACGTTTATTGTCATCCCGGAGAGCGGGGAGGACTCTGAGGACGACGAGGACGGATCTGGCGGCCCTGCGGTCGAGGCCCGGCTATACGCCCCCAATGACGTGGCAGTGGACGCAGCCGGCAACCTCTTCATCGCCGATACGGGCAACCGCCACATCCGCAGGGTGGACCCCTCCGGCATCATTACCGTGATCGCCGGAAGCGGTGAGGAGGGCTACACCGGGGACGGCGGCCCGGCGATCGACGCCCGGCTATCCTCCCCCTATGACGTGGCGGTAGACGGCGCGGGCAACCTCTACATCGCCGATCTATTCAACCACTGCATTCGCAGGGTGGACTCGTCGGGCACTATCTCAACCTTCGCCGGAACCGGTGAGCGGGGCTTTGTCGGGGACGGCGGCCCGGCGGTCGAAGCCCGGCTCTCCTCCCCCTCTGACGTGGCCGTGGACGCGGCCGGTAACCTCTTCATCGCCGATTCTGGCAACCAGCGCATTCGCAAGGTGGATCCCTCCGGCAACATCTCTACCTTCGCCGGGGGGGGAGATGCTTTGGGGGACGGAGGCCCGGCGATCCAGGCCCGGCTGGGCAGTCCCGCAGGCGTGGCGGTGGACGCGGCCGGCAACCTGTATATCGCCGTTACCACCAATAGCAGCATACGCAGGGTGGACCCCTCGGGCACCATTACTACGATCGCCGGAATCGGTCGGTGGGGCTACTCCGGGGACGGCGGCCCGGCAATCAAGGCGGCGTTACACGCCCCCTCTGACGTGGCCGTGGACACGGCCGGCAACCTCTACATCGCCGATGAAAACAACCACCGCATTCGTAGAGTGGACTCTTCGGGCACCATCTCTACCGTCGCCGGAACCGGTGAGCGGGGCTTCGCCGGGGACGGCGGCCCGGCGGTCGAGGCCCAGTTAGACAACCCCAGAGGCGTGGCCGTGGACGCGGCCGGCAACCTCTATATCGCCGATCAGCAAAACCACCGCATTCGCAGGGTGGACTCCTCCGGCACCATTACCACCATCGCGGGAAATGGAGAAAGAAGGTTCTAGCTGCGCTGCCCGTCGAGTACGCCGCGCATGTAAGCGAACGATTCGGCCATGCCGGCCTGCGGAGCGTTGGGGTTGATTTCATACTCCAGTCCGACGACGCCCTGATAGTTCATTTTCTTGAGCGTCGCGAACACCCCCGCGACCGGCAGCTTGCCCTTGCCGACCTCGACCTGACTGCCTCTGTCTGAGAAGTGCGCGAGATCCTTCATGTGGATGTCGTGGAGACGGTCGCCGGCCATCTCGATCTCTTCGATGACGTCGACGCCTGTCCGCGAGGCGTGACCGAGATCGAGACAGAGTCCCATGCGCGGACCCATGTTCTTGACCCGCTTGAGGACGCTTGCGCCATTGGGGTAATACTTGTCCTCGGGGCCGTGGTTGTGGATCGCGATCTTCAGATCGAACTTTTCGGCATACTTCTCGACGTAGCCGAGATTGTTGTGGGTCGGCGCGCAAACGACCGTGGGAAAGCCCGCGTTCTTGGCGTACTCGAGGTGAAAACGGACGAAATCTTCGTCGTCTTCGCCAAGGCCGATATTGCCACCGGAAACGATCGTCAACCCGGTGTCTTCAAATTCCTTACGGGCCGCCGCAAGATCTTCTTTCGACAGGTAATACGGCATGTGGAATGACTTGACGTTGACGTACTTGATGCCGAGATCCTTGACAATCGCGATCGCTTGCGAGCGGCTGAACTTGCGCAGCGAATACGTTGCCACCGCCAGCCGAACGTCGCTCCAGTAGTGATTGGCGGAAGCGGCCGCCGGAAGCGCCGGGGAAGCGGCCAGAGCGGTCGCGCCGGCGATGAAGTTGCGTCGGGTGCTCGTTGTCATGGTGCGGTTCCTTCCGAACTAAGAATAACTTGCCGGGCCAGGCCTTGACCCTTGCCGGGATCCCAGATCGTGCCGCCGATGAACCTCTCGGCGTTGGGCGCGTTGTTGTAGTAGTACACGGTCACAAGCCTTCCGTCGGTCCGTTGCACCGTGCGAGGGTAACCCAAATCCCAATTGCCGCCGTCTTCGCGAAGCACGATAGAGTCGCTCCAGGTTTCGCCGTTGTCACTGCTGATCTTGGCGCGGATGCCGTAGGGCTCGGCTCGAAAACCATAGACGAGCGCCAGGCGGCCATCCTCGAGTTTCGTGAGGCTGGGTGGATTGCCGCGGCCGGTGTCGGGCACGGGGATGTTCTTGAACGTCCACCAGCGCCCGTCATCGTCGGAACGCCAAGCCTCGATCCAATGGCGCCGGCGGAATAGGGTGAGGATGCTGTTTTTTGCAAGCCGCACCGAAGCGGGCATGATGGCATAGTCGCGCCCGGGGGGCTGCGGTCCGATATAGGCCAGCATCTGCCAACTCCTGCCGCCGTCTCTCGTACGGACGCACACCGGGCGTCCCTCGCGGGCATTCGGCTTGGAAACGGTCACGAAGGCGGTCAGATCGTGCTTGCCGTTGACCAGGTAGTCCGTGCGCGCCGCCACACCGGCTTCTCCAAAATCAGGAAACTTGAAGGGACCGTTCCAGGTCTTGCAGCGGTCGTAGGAGTAGTAGAAGCGGGACGGCCCGTTCTGATGGCTCGCCATGCGGATGGTCAAGGCGAAATCCGGGTGAGTGAAGTCGATGGCCAGGGGACAGTCGACGGCAGGCTTTCCGCCAGGTTCCGTGGGGACGTTGGCCATCTTCGTTCCCGGCGGCGGAAGCAGGCTCTCGGGCTTTTCGATGGACCAGGTCTCGCCGCCATCGAGGCTTCGCGCCAGGAGGTGTTCGGCGGGCCGCGTGTAGTCGATCGCGTGGCTGCGCTCGCTGTACTTGTAGTGGCCGGCCTCGAAGCCGGCGACGATTTCATCCCCCCACGACCAGATGCCGTGATTCGCCGGCCAGCCGCCAAAACGGGCCGCCTGCCGATAAACGACCACGTTCTGGACAGCTTGGGTGTGATGATCGGCGAAGGCAACGGGGATGAAGGTCAGCGTCAGTGCGACAGGCGTGAACAGGGCTCGCATATCGATCCGGAAGAGCACGCAGGGAGAAGATCCGGATTCATCCTAGCAATGTTGCAGGAACGCGGATCAAGGCGGCCCGCGCCGAGGTGGTCTCGAGCCGGCCGGCTTTTCTCTCCACGCGGCGGCCGCTGCAACCGCGCGCCGTCACCGGATGTAGTCTTTGGCAGCGGCGCGTTTGTCGTGTCCGTCGAGGACGTGCATGACCCTGATTTTCTTCAGGGCCACGGGGGAGAGTTGGCCGATGGGGATGTAGATGATCTTCATGCCCATGCGGGCGGCAATGCTTCGAAATATGGAGCGGGGCGGCTTCGCCGCGACGTAGACGACGAGCTTTTCGATCGAATAGTCGAGCGCGGCGAGCAGCAGGAGTTCCGGCTTGGACTCGGTGAACAGGTAATCGGGGTCGTGCCAGACGTCCATCATGCGTCCTGAAGGAAGGTTGAGGAGAAGCCCGCCGTATTCGGAGCGGCCGATGCCGGGCCCGACGATATTCTTGAACGGGTCGGTGGCGTAGAAGGCCATGTCGGATTCGTTCTGATGCTCGCCGAGCCAGGTGAGGCAGTAGGAGTAGCGATCGTCTCGGTCTTCGTCGAAGATCAGCACCAGCGCGCCGACATCGCCGGAGACGCGTTGCCAGGAGCGCACGTAGATCTTCTTCTCATGCCAGTTGCGGAGCGTTTCTCGGAGGTCGATACCGTCGAGCAATGAGGTGGTGAACGGCTCAGTGTGGGAGCGCTCTTCAGAGAGGATGCTCTTGCCCTTCTTCTTGAGGAAGTGACCGTAGTTTTCGATGACGAGGTCCTCGGGCGGATAGGAGCAGATTGAGAAGCCGGACCATCGCTCGCGCCATTCACCGGGCGTCTTTTCTCCCTTGCGCCCTTTGAGGCCGGTTGGGCGCATGCCGGCCTTCCGCCGAGGGAGTCGGCGGCGGATACGAATGCGGCGGGTATCAAGCCACATTTGCTCACCCGAGAGCTTGACGGTCATGAGATCGGTTGCGGTTTTCTGGTGGGCATAGGCTCCGGCCATCTCCCACATCTCCCAGGCCATGTTGTCGTCGATGGTGGACCGGGCGGCGACGGTCAGCTCGAACAGGCCGCCGAGGAGCTCTCCCTGCGTCATGGCGAGATTGCGCGCGTAGCGGCTCCAAATCCGCCTCTGCCACAGAGCAACCGATTCGCCGGTGTTCTTTTCGTAGACGCGTTGCGCTTCGCGGAAGAGGCGGAGGTGAAGGCGCTGTCGGTCGAGCGGTTCTTGCGAACCGCGGGCAACCGCGCCTTGCTTCGGATCTTCGGCGGGAGCACCGATGAGAGAAAAGCCGCGAACCTGTTTCGTTTCGATGGGCGGCTTGTCGGGAGCCGGGGGCCGGCCGTGGCGCCGCGCTTCGTAGATGCTTTGCAGGAAAGGCATCTCGGTGAGCACTTCGGTGAGGCACTCCGGGTGGAGATTGAGCAGCCGAACTCCCTTGCGCCTGACCTTGCGCAGCGGGCGGGCCTGCGGGCGCTCCATCGCTTCGAGCAGAGGGTCGAGAAGCTTCAGAGCCACAACGACGACCTTTTCGGCTTCAGGGTCGATGTTCTGAAGTTGCGACGCCAGCGCTTCAGCGTGAACAGCGAGGCTGCCTCTCCACTCACGGGCGCTCTTGCGATAGGACGCGATGTACTGCGGAAAACCGATTCGTTCGACGGCGTAGGAATCGGGATAGGAATCAGGCGTGGCGGAACGCTCGGCAACATCAGGGTCGAGAAAAACGGTCCTGGCGTTGACCTCCTTGGCGGTGCGCACGGCCTCGACGAAGGGGTCGGCGGGCTCGACCGTTTCATAGACCGCCCGGTCGGCCGCTTCGTCGTCATAGATGATGACGGAAAGCTCGGGCAGCCGCTCGATGGCTCGTTCGTAGCAGGATGCGAGAGTGACGGGAAGGTCGACAGCGACGAATTGCGGCTTGGCGCTCAGGATCCGCTCGCGGACGTGTCGAGCAAACTCGAGCCTGCCCGGCACGACCGGGAGATAGCAGATGGAGCCGCGGCGCAGATCGGAGAGATCACTTGCCGGGGGCATATCGGAGCGCCTCTTGCCCCAGCGTCTGCAGGATCGCGGTGTGCAGACACTTGTCCTGGCTGGCGCCGTTGCCGGAGGACTGGAGCTTCATGGCGAAGCGGCCGATGTTGATGCCGTCGCGGGCGGTGTACCGTTCGTCGGCGACGTGAGCGGCTTGGAGGAAGTCCGTAACGTAGTCGAGGACCGCGTCATCGGCGAAGGGCAGGTTCTCGGTGAGGATGGCCTTCTCTTCATCCCGCTCGGGGAAATCGACCATGATCTGCGGTTGCAGACGGGAGTGGATGTACTCGGGCAGCTCGAACGTGGAAGCATCGTCGTTCATCGTGGCGGTCATGCGGAAGTCGCGATGAGCATGAATCTTGATGCCGGCGACGATGGATTCGACGTAGCGGCGAATATCGAGCAGGGGCGCGAGCGATGCCCAGCTTTTTTCACTCATGCGGTTGCCTTCGTCGAGAATGCAGACGCCGCCCCGGATCATGGCTGTCACGAGCGGCGAGGCGACATAGCGAAGACGGCCTTCGCCCTCGATGACCGGCGTAATCAGCAGGTCTTCCGGGCGGGTGTCGAGCGTCGCCTGCATGATATAGACATCGCGGCCCATTTTCTTGGCCGTGGCGTAGGCGAGGGTCGTCTTACCGACGCCGGGCTTGCCGAGCAACCGAGGCGTCATGGGCAGGTCGTGCTCGTGGATGGTGAGCCAAGCCGCCTGAAGCTGGCGGACCAGCTCCTCCTGGCCGACCCATCTGACAGGAATCACATCGGGATGGGCGAGATACAGAGTCACGCCTTCCATGTCGACGGAGCGGCCGGTATCGGAGGAGGCGGAACTCATCTTGACTATTCTATCGTTGCGGACCGAGCGTGAATGGGCAGGCCGCATGCTTGCGGATGGATTTGCGCAGCGGCGTGCCCAAGAGGCGGCGGCCGTGGCATAACAGCCCCTGGTGCAAGTCACGCGGGCGGCGTTACGCGCCCTGGGGCCGATGGAGTAACGCCTGGCCGCTCCAGAAACGCGGCGCCGCGCCCTCCGCGCCACTGGCCGCAAGCGGCGTGTAACCCTTTGGGCGACGGACATTTTTTCCCGATGGCGGTGCTGACCTTGCTGCCCACCGTGACCGCGCTTTTTCTTCGCAGCGACCGCCCAGGCCGTCAGCTTTGTCATTCGTCGGAGCAGATCGACCCGGATCGCCATCCTCGCCACTCCGCGCCGAGCAACCACGGGAGCCCGCCGCGCCTTCCACGGGACTTCCACCACGAGCTTTTAACCGATGTTTGATATACTCGATTTCGCCCTGCGCGGCGCAGACTCATGGCTGAAGCAGAAACAACGACCGAGGTCGTTGAGACCCCTGATCCTTATCTGGTTTCCACCCTCGCCGACGGCACGAAGGTAAAGAAGAGAAAGCTCCGTCAGCGAGCCTGCAACGAGCCTCTGAAGAAGAAGATCTGCGCAGGCCATCTCAAGCGTTGGTATGAGTTCGGCGGTGAAGTCCAAGGGATGTTGGCAGCCGGCAACGAAGTTTATCGTTGCGAGCGCTGCCAAACCTTGTATCTGCCGAACGATGAAGAAGTACCCCGCACGGGCACGCTGGCCTACTGAAAACCCGCCGCCCAGAGGTCCGGCATGGAGAAACGCCCGCACCGTTCTCTCCGACGCTGTCCTCGTCTGAATGTTTTCGCCGGAGAAGCCGTTCTTGACCTTGGGAAAACCTGCTCCTGATTGACTTCCCCGTAGAGAGGCCGCTAAGGTCGCCAGTGAGATTCATGGTGATGGTGGTTCTGTGCCCCGCGCCGGTCTGACAATGTCCGACGATCATCAAGCCAAGCTGGATCGCCTCGAAGCGGAAAACGGCCGATTACGACGAGCTGTCGAGGAGTTGTCGATTCTCAATGAGGTCGCGACGGCGGTATCCTCGGCCTCGTCGCTGGACGCGGTCGTCAATCTGGTGGTCCGGAAGTGCGTCAAGCACCTGCGTGTCGAGCAGGCCGCCGTTCTCATGTTGAGCGGCCCGGATGAAGCCGCCGCCTTGCGCACAATGGTTCGCAAAGTCGAGGCGGACATGCAGAGCAATCCCTTTCGACTGAGTGATCAGGTCGTCGGTTGGATCATCAAGAACCAGGCGCCGCTCGTCATCAACGACGTTGCAACGGACGATCGTTTTCGAGCTACCACACGTCAGACAGACGGCGTCGTTTACTCGCTACTGTGCGTTCCGCTGCGACTCAAAGGCCTTTTGATCGGTGTTCTCAGCGTGTTCAACAAACGAGGAAACGAGGGTTTCACCGAGAGTGATCAACGCCTTCTTGCGATCATCGCGGCTCAGTCAGCGCAAGTGATCGAGAACGCGCGTCTCGGCGAGGAAGAAAAGGCGCTTCAACTCATGCAGCAAGAGTTGAAGATGGCCCACGACATCCAGAACAAGCTGCTGCCCACAAGACCGCCGACGATTCCCGGCTACCAGATCGCGGGACGTTCGCTCGCCGCCCGCAATGTGGGCGGTGACTACTACGACTATTTTCCGGCGGCGGAGCGCTATGCGATCTGCCTGGGCGATGTCTCGGGCAAAGGCATGCCGGCAGCGCTGTTGATGGCTTGCACGCAGGCCACGGTGCGTGGACAGACACTCATCGAGTCGTCCGCCGCCCGGTGCATCGAGCGATCGAACGAGCTGCTGTATCAAATCACCGACTCCGACAAGTTCGTCACACTGTTCTTCGCCCTGCTGGATCCCGCGGGCCGACGTCTCCACTACACCAATGCCGGACACAACCTGCCGATTCTGCTCTCCGACAAGGAAGTGCAGCCCCTTGATGTCGGCGGACCGGTGCTGAGCATCCTGGTATCGATCCCGTATCAGGAGGCGCACCTGGATCTTCACTCGGGCGATCTGCTTGTGATCTACTCCGACGGCTTCTCGGAAGCGATGAACCGCCGCTTCGAAGAGTTCGGCGAAGAGCGCTTATTGGAAGTGGTCACGGCGGCTCGCGATCTGTCTCCGGAGGAGGTGATCGAGCGGTCGTTCGAAGCCGTCAGGCAGCACGCAGGCGGTGCCCCTCAGACGGATGACATGACGATGGTGGCGCTGAAGGTGGAGTAAGGGAGCGCTGCGCGCTGCCGGGATTTCCCCCCGCTGTCATTCAGCGGTTTTGACCGCCCTGAATCAAAGGGCGTGGGCCGGATCGTAGCCGCCGCCGGCGCCGCTAGCGCTTGGGAGCGCCGCCCGTGATCCAGGCTTCAAAATGCCTGGCGAAACAGCTCGCAGAGCGTTCCAGGCCGAATGCAGGTTAGTGCTTACCGATCTCGTAGAGGTAGATCGTATGGTTTCTTCCCTGCCCCGTCAGCTTCTCGGTTTTGATCGGTTTCCAGCCCTCGATGCGGAAATCGTGCGAAACCACGAGCGAACCCGCTTGCAGGCCTTTCTCGAGGTTGGGCCGGAGCTTCTTGTTCGAAGACCATAGCAGGTAGAGCGTCACGACGGAGGCGGGTGAAAGGTCCACTTGCATCAGGTCCTGCTGCAGGATCCGGGCACGATCATCCAACTTGAGTTCCTTGATACGCTCGCGTGCCTGCTCAACCAACTTCTCGTCAATCTCGACGCCCACGGCCTGGGCGCCGAACTGCCGTGCCGCCATGACAACGATGCGGCCGTCTCCCGAGCCCAGGTCATAGACGGTATCTTGCTCGGAGACATCGGCCAGGGTCAACATCCGCTCGACAACCGGCGTCGGAGAGGGTACGTACGGGGCGAGCCGATTCGTGAGGATACCAGGGCCTTGGGCCCAGACAGTGGGGGCAAGGCAGACAAGAAGCAATACCGATGCGAATCGCATGGGAAACCAAGCCTTCATGGTCAAGATCGCTCCTGGAGTGAAACCGCTACACACGCTCATTTTTAAGACGTGGCTCGTTGGGAACCGGTTTACTCTCTGGACGCCGGGCTGGTATGAAGAATCACTTCATTCCACCCCTTGATGCGTTGATGCGTCTTGTGATCGGCCGGAGCAAGTTACCCGCGCACCCCAACTCACGAACGGGCCCGAACCGAATACGCCCTCAATGTAGCATGCCGGTCGAGAATCGTCAGTTGTATTTGGCGCACTAGACAGCCCGTGGCAAAAGTCACGCAGGCGGCGTTACGCGCCCTGGGGCCGATTGCGTAACGCGTGGCCGCTCCAGGAACGCAGCGCTGCGCTCTCCACGCCTTTTTCTTCGTAGGCCGGAAGCGGCGCGTAACCCTTCGGGCGACGGACGTTTTTTTTTCCGACGGCGGTGATGCGGGCAAGATGCCCGCGCTCCCAGGGTGCTGACCTTGCTGCCCACCGTGACTGCGCTTTTTCTTCGCACCGACCGCCTAAGATCGCCGGCTTTGTTGTTCGCTTTTTCGTTCGCTTTTTCCTTCGCAAGGAGGAGATCACCCGGATCGCCATCCTCCTCACTCCGCGCCGAGCGACCGCAGAAGCCCGCCGCGCCTTCCACGTGACTTTTCCCACGGGCTGCTGGATTTGGTGCGGCCGCCCCTATGAAAGCTGCACGCATCCGCCGGCCGGTTCCGTCGAAATTCACCTGACGTGCCGAATAATCCTTTATCCGTAGACCGTCTCGCGAATCACCGACCGAAATGCCACGAGGACGCGGCCAAACACAGGCTTGCCAAACCGGGTCGCCGGATCAAACCGGGTAGTCAACAAGATATTTCGCACCTGAGACTTGATCTTCATCTCTGTATCGGGCGTATTTTTCGGCATCTCCAACATGCGAACGTGATAGACGCGACCCTCGCGGTCGATGAACGCCTCGACCGTAACATCCTCTTCGAGCACCGGGCCGGGAATCTCGGCCAGGCTGGGATCGCTGATCCATGCCTTCGTCATATAGGTAAGGGGCACGTCTTCCTGAAACGGACTTCGAACGAAGACGATGTCGGAGCACAACCCCACGAAAAGCATCACGGCCGCAAGCACTCCGCCCGCCGCTGGGACGGCCCGGGGCCGCAGGAAGTTCTTGACTTGATTTCTCAGACGCTCCCACGGCTGAGCGTTCAACCTGTGGGAAACCGCAACAAGCACTCTTGCCCGCACGCTGAGAGGAAAGGGAACCGCGGGCAATTCGGTCCGGAGATCCCTGAGACCGCCCCACTCCTCGTATTCGTCAAAGCACGCCGAGCAAGCCAGCAGGTGCCGCCGCAGCAACCAGCAGCTCAGAAACCCAAGGTCTGCGTCGAGATATCTGCCCATCTGTCTTCGTATTGCACGGCAAGTCATATCCTCACTCCGTTTGCAGCGACGCGCCCGCCGGCACCGTGGTCGCCACCTGCTGCGGCAGCCTCGACCGCAACATTTCCCGTCCCCGCAGGATGCGGGACTTGACCGTTCCCAGGGAAACCCGCAAGGTTTCGGCGATCTCGTTGTAGCTGAGACCCTCGATATCCCTCAAAATCACCACCGTTCGGAGGCGTTCATCCATACGCTGCAGCGTATTTGCAACCAACTCTCTTTGTTCTCGACGATATGCGGCCATGAAGGGTGATTCAGATTCATCAACCAAATAGCGGCGCGCGCGTCCAATACTCTCATTCTCTGAACCAACCAGCGCGGTTTCTTTCCGGCGATGCCGCGAGAACCACCGTCTACGGTTTAGAGCCTCGTGCACGGCAATGCGGTAGAGCCAAGTCTTGAGGCTGGAATCGCCGCGGAAGTCGCCGATCTTGCAGAAGACCTTCATGAACACCTCCTGCGTAACGTCAGGTGCTTCCGAAGGGTCGTCCAGCATGTGGTAGACGAATCCGTAGATCGGCTTCTGATAGAGGTCGAGCAGCTCTTCGAAGGACCCCGGACAGCGATTCTGCAGGCGATAGAGGAGGTCCCTGTCTTCGCCTCGTATGCCGTTTGCCGTGAGGTCCAAGAACACGTTGCCCGGGGGCCGGCCTTAGCCTGACACCGCTTCCAAGGAAGGCCGGCTCTCGTCCTTACAACCTTAGACACTGGACCGCTTCGGAATGTTCCAGTTTTTTTTGCGAACCCGAGATTTCGTTCGACGCGCTGGAAGGGCATTGGGTGCTGATGAACCGTACTATAATCGGGTTGCGGGGAATAGTGTATCCTGAACCCAGGTAACGACTTCGTGCGCTGCATCACGGCGAAACAGCTGCTGGTGTCCGGGCTGTTGAGTGCCGCAATCCTGTTCGGCGATGTGCCCGCCGAGCCGAAGCTGCTTTCCGTCTTCCCTTCCGGTGGCCAGGCCGGGAGCGAATTTGAAGTTCAAGTGCGGGGGACTTCGCTCGAAGGCGCCTATGCCGCGTGGTTCGACGCTCCGGGTTTGTCGGGTGTCGTGGAGAAGGTGGCAGCGATCGAGAGCCAACCCAAGAAAGACAAAGATCAGCCACTGTATGAAGTTGTTCTTACCATAGCCATCGGTGATTCCGTGCAGCCTGGAGCCCACCGAATGAGGCTCGTCACGCCTCATGGCCTTTCGGATGCATTGGTCTTCAGGGTCCACACCGAGCCCGGCTTGACCGAAGCTGTAGGAGGGAGAGCCGCAAAGGATTTGGCCGGCTCGCTGTCGTCGTTCCCGGTCGTCGTCCACGGCCGGATTGACGAAAAGGGCCAAGTCGACGACTACGAACTCGAAGTGCAAAGCGGGGAGGAGTTTCTCTTCGAGGTCGGTTCAGGAACGGCTTTGATGGATCCGACGCTGACGCTTCTTGCGCCGACGGAAAGCTGGCTGAATCCCGGGCGGCTGACGAGGCTGGCCTACAATGATGAGCCGATTCACTTCCCGGGCAATTCGAGCGAACCTCGAATGAAATACCGTTTTCAGGAAGCGGGCCGCTACATCCTGCGGGTGGGCACCTTCTTAGGGCCTGGGAGCGAAAACCATGTCTATCAGCTCAGGGTCGCGCCGGTAACCGGGAACGCACACAGGGACCCGCATCGGACCCGGCACCGCCCGTCGCAAACCGATTTCCCTCTATGGGAAGAGCGAAGTTTCACACGTGAACTCGGGCCCGATCGGATGCAGGCACTGTGGTCTCGGTCTGTGAAGACAGCCGTCACGGAGTCGGAATCGGAAGAATCAGCGGAAAGCGCAGAGGGAGGAGTTCATTTCGAAGGGCCGATTCCGGTGACGAGGGTCGACAGCGCAGAGGATACCGTCCCAGTAACGTTACCCGCGTTGATCGAAGGGAGCATTGAAAGAGCCGGCGATATCGATCGTGTGCAATTCGAGGCGAAGCGAGGCGACAAAGTCGTGCTGGAGATCGATACCGCCGATGCCACTGTCCCGGACTTCAACCCCTTTTTGAAGGTCGTTGACGAGAACAAGGTCGAGGTCTTCACCAATATCCACTCGAATCTCAACAACAATGGCGGATTCATCATGAAGACGGTGCAACCCAAGACCGTTTTCACATTCTTGCGCGACGGTAGATTCACTCTGGAGATCCGCGACATCACGACCCAGGAAGCGGACGACCGGTTCAGTTACCGTGTGATTCTGCGTCCGCAGGTTCCTCACGTGGGCGCCGTCCACATCGGGACGAAACACCTGAATCTGGTCCCGGATGAGATCAAGAAGGTTTCGATCAGGACGGATCAAGAAGAGGGCTTTGACGGTTACATCGGCTTGCAGGCCGAGGGGTTGCCCGAAGGTGTTCAAGCGATCATGGGAACGGAAGTGGAGCCGAACAAGCCGCCGCCGCTTGATGATGGCAAGATTGAACGCTATCGAGCCAAGAGCCAGCTTGCTACGATGCTTTTCATCGCTGAGCCGGATGCGCCCGCGACAAGAATTCCTTCGAAAGTACGGATCATGGCGCGCCCGGTGCTTGATGGGAAGATGGGGCCGGCAATTCCAGTGAAGGAACTCCTGTTGATGGTGATTCGACCGCCGGAGATCATCAGCTCGGCCGGTGGTGCTGAAGAGCGGGTGGCAAGAGAAGACTGATGAAGGGTATGCGCATCAAACCGTTGCTGGCATTCGCCGCTGTGTGGACTTTGGTTGGGCTCGTGCCCGCTTCGGGCGCTGAGCTTGTCTCGATCGAACTCGTGCCCTCGTCACGTACACTAACCGGCGCGGACGCCACGCAGCGGCTGCTGGTCATCGGCCGCTATACGGACGGACGCGAGCGCGATGTCACTTCGAGCGCGCAGTGGAGCGTTTCGGACCCGCAAGTATTGGAGCTGGACGCGGACGCTATGCTGTCCGGCCGATCGGACGGCGAAGCGGAAGTAACGGCTACCGTCGAAGGGCGGCAAGCAAAAGCTCGATTTCGCGTGAGCGATTCCGCGAAGAAACGCCCCTTCAGTTTTGCGCGCGAGATCGGGGGAGTTCTCACTCGCCGCGGCTGCAACGGTGCGTCCTGCCATGGCGGTGTCAAGGGCAAGAACGGCTTCAAGCTTTCCGACAACGCGGAGCACCCGCGCGAAGACTACGAGTGGATCGTCAAGGGTGGCGTGTATCAGGTTCTCAGCGCGGAGTCGGGAGGTCCCCGGACTCCCCGTATCGACAAGGACCATCCCGAAAACAGCCTGCTTCTCCTCAAGCCGACCATGCAGGTCATGCATGGCGGGGGGGTGCGGTTCGAAAAGGGGTCGAGCGACTACAACAAGATTCTCGAATGGGTCCGAGCGGGCGCGCCTTACGGTGAAGCGCAGACGGCTGATTCCCGTATCGCCGGATTGAGCATCGTGCCCGAGCTTCTTCTCTTGAAACCGGGTGAGACGCATCGACTCCTGGTGACCGGCAGGCTGGCGAACGGAGTGGAAGAGGATCGTTCCGCCGATGTCTTTTACGAACTTGAAGACACCGGCATCGCGGAGGTGTCGGATACGGGACTCGTCAAAGCCAAGCAGCCGGGCGAGGTCACCGTCCTGGTGCGGGCCGCCGGCCGGATGAGCGGCTTCCAGATCGGCGTGATCGGCCCCGAGCCGGACAAGTACCCTGAAGTCCAGCCGACCAACTTTATCGACGACCACGTCTTCTCGAAGCTCCGAAAGTTCAACATCATCCCTTCTGAACCTTCCGGCGACGCCGAGTTTCTGCGGCGCGTTTGCCTGGACGTGACGGGAACGCTGCCTCCGCCGGCTCGGGTACGGGAGTTCCTGAGTGACAAAGACCCTCGGAAACGGGACAAGTTGATCGATATCCTTCTGAAATCTCCCGAGTACGTTGACTACTGGACATATCGTTTCTCGGATTTCCTCCGTGTCGCGATTTTCGCGCTCGGGAACAACGCCAAGTGGAGCCAGGATTATTGGGAGTGGATTCGTGCGAGCATCGCAGAGAACAAGCCGTATGACCAGATGGCGCGTGAGCGCATTGCGGCGCAAGGCTACAGTGGACCGTCGCGGCACTTCCTTCCGATTGCCGTGATCGGGCCGCCGGCCGACACGATGATGGAGGAGACACGCGTCTTCATGGGGCGGCGGTTCGATTGCGCGCGCTGTCATGACCATCCCTACGAAAACTGGACGCAGGATCAGTTCTGGGGGCTGACGGCGTTCTTCGGACATGTCTTCCGGACGGGCACTTCCGGTCGGGATTCCGTCGTGTTCGATTACCCGATGGGCAAGGAGATTGCGCCGGATGTGGTGGGCGCCCGCGAGCTGCGGATTCTCCATCCCCGCACCGGCGAGGAGATTCCGCCTACCTTGCTCGACGGCACCGTCCTTACGCACAAGAATCAGAAGAGCGTGCGCCAGGAATTGGCCGAGTGGATGACGGCGCATCCGTATTTCGCCGAGGCCGCTGTCAACCGCATCTGGAGTCTTTTCTTCCTGCGGAGCATCGTCGATCCGGTTGATGACTTCCGCTCGACAAATCCGGCGACGCATCCGGAGTTGTTGCAGGAGTTGGCCGAGGACTTCGCCGCAAACGGATACGACCTTAAACGTCTGATTCGGCTGATCGTCTCTTCCAGGACGTATCAGCTTTCGAGCGTGACGAACGAGACGAATCGGGCGGATCGGACGAACTATTCGCACGCGCTGCCGCGACCGCTGGATGCCGAGGTTATGCTCGACGCGATCAGCACGGTCACAGGCGTGGCGGCGAGGTTTACCGCGTATGGTCCGGGGGCTCCCCGCGGCGAGAGCCAGATGCCGCTCGGTACGAGGGCAATCCATCTCCGCGAAACGGATCTGTTCAAATCTCTGTTTCTCGATGTTTACGGACGGCCAAATCGAGCGGCTGTTCCGGAACGAAACACAAAGCCAAATCTCAAACAGGCGCTGCACGTTCTCGTCGGCTCGACTTTCAACGAGAAGCTTTGGAATGAGGGCGCCCTGGTGTATGATTTATATGAAATCGGGGCCTCCGATGAAAAGATCATCGAAGAGTTGTATTTGGCCGCGCTGACACGCTACTCGACAGCCGCCGAGCGCCGGGATCTGAAGGGCTTGATAGCGAAGGCGGCGAGCCGCGAAGAGGGACTGCGGCACTTGCAGTGGGGCTTGTTGAGTTCGCGCGAGTTTGCAGAGAATCATTAGTTTTACCGGGAAGGCGTCGCGGGGAGCAAACCATGAAACGCATCGGTTGTCAATGCGCCAGTGAACAGGAATGGTCGCGGCGGGACTTCGTCAAGGTCGGCTCGCTCGGCTTCCTCGGGATGCACCTGAGCCAGTCGCTGCTGTTGAAGCAAGCCGTAGCGGCTCGTACCGGCAATGCGCCCGGCGGGAAGGCCAAGTCCGTGATCGTGATCTGGCTCGAGGGAGGCCCGAGCCAGAAAGATACGTTCGATCCCAAGCCCAGCAGCGCCTTCCGGCCCATCTCGACAAACGTATCCGGCATTCAGGTTTCCGAGTTGCTCCCACAGCTCGCCAAGCGGATGGACAAGCTGTCGATCATTCGCTCGATGCGGTCGTTCGGTGACGATCATCCGCAGGCGACTCATTACGCCGCAACGGGACACGAGTTGAACCCGGCGATGAAGTTCCCGAGTTGGGGCTCGATTGTCGGCAAGGAGCTGGGACCCACGAACGCGCTGCCGCCGTACGTGTTCGTTCCGAGTTGGGACAACAAGAAACAGTACGAGGATTACTTCCGCTCGGCATTTCTCGGGCCGGACTACGACCCGATGATGATCCCCGACCCGGCGAAGGACGGCTTCGAGGTGGCGGACCTCAGCCTCCCGAAATCGCTGGCGCCGGCCGCGATGTCCGAGCGGATGGAATTCCAGAAGGTCATTGACCGGATGTATCGCAGTCGAGTCGAAAGCCTCGAACATGCTGCCATGGATTCGTTTACGCAGAAGGCCTGGGAGATGATTCTGGCTCCCGAGGTGCGTCAGGCGTTCGACCTCTCGGCGGAGTCGGAGAAGACGAAGGACGCCTACGGGCGCGGCACGGTTGGCCTGAGTCTGCTGTTGTCGCGGAGGTTGGTCGAGTCGGGAGTGCGGTTCGTGACGGCCGCGGGATATCACGGTAACTCGTGGGACACCCACGCGAAGAACGACTCGGGCCATCGCGACCGGCTGTGTCCTCCGCTCGACAAGTCGCTTTCCACGCTGATCGACGATCTTGTTGATCGCGGCCTCTACGATTCGACCGTGGTCGTGGCGATGGGTGAATTCGGCCGCACACCTGAGCACAATCCGGCTCTCGGCCGGGACCATTGGCCGAATTGCTGGTCGATTCTGCTGGGCGGCGGCGGCGTCCAGGGCGGGCGTGTCGTGGGCGCCAGCGATGAGCGCGGGGCTTTCATCGCCGATCGGCGCGTGATGGTAGGGGACCTGTTCGCGACGGTCTACAAAGCCTTGGGCATCGATTGGACCAAGGAATACATGACGCCGATCGGCCGGCCGCTAAAGATCGCCAACTCGATTGACGACACCACGGGCGAGCCGGTCCACGAGTTGTTCTAACCTGGCGGACCTCTTCTCTTACAACTCGGTCGCTGATCCGAGCACCCACTTGCGGAACCACCCCAGGTTGCGCTTCATCATGTCGCGTTGGTGCATGGGTTCGCGGATGCCGTGGCCCTCTCGCGGAATGGTGACAAGCTTGACGGGGACGCCACGGTCGTTCAGGATCTGATAGATCTCCGGGTTGTGGTCGAAGTCATTTTCCCCGCGCAGAAGGAGCGAGGGGGTCTTTGCGTTCCGGGCCAGGCCTTCGCGTGACGAGTGACGGATGTAGTTCTTTGCATAGTCCCAGGGATTGCCGCCGAAATACGTCCATAGCACTTCAAGCGCTCCGTTGAATTCGCCGTAGTAGGTGATCCAGTCCGTGGCCGGTGCACCGATCGAGGCGGCTTTGAAACGATCGGTGTGGCCGATGACCCAGGACGTCAGGTAGCCACCGTAGCTCCAGCCCATCACTCCCATGCGATCAGGATCGGCGATGCCCTTTTCGATGAGGTAGTCAACGCCGCTCATCACGTCGTCGAAGTCGCCGAAGCCCTGCGATTGGATGTTCTTGAGACGCCATGGGCCGCCATAGTTCGAGCTTCCCCGAAAGTTCGGCGCGAAGACGGCGAACCCTTCCTGAGCAAAGAGTTGTGTAGGGTAGGTCCGAGGAGTGGAAAAACCCTCCGTGGCCACGCCGGTCGGACCGCCGTGCAGCTCGATGAGCAACGGGACTTTCGAGTCTTCCTCGTAGCCGATCGGGTAGCGCAGCACTCCCTCAACCAGCGAGCCGTCTTTGGAGCGCCATGTGACCGTCTCGGTCCTGAGTGAAGGATAGGCATGGGCATGCGCGTTGTGTGCGGTGAGGTCCGTGCTCCTCATGCTGTTCGGAGTCTCTATCCGGCCGAGGGCGAGTTCCGGCGGGACATCATTCCGGGACTGTACGAATGCGACCGTCTGCCCGTCCGCACTCATCGAGAAAGCAGACGGGCTTGTGAGGTCCGGTGACTCAAAGGGAATCGGCTTCCGTGTCCGGACGTTGATTTTGCGGAGGCGATACCGTGTGCTTTTACCGACGCCGAAAACCAACTCCGACCCATCCTCGGACCACCAATAGGAATCCCCTCCTCGAAAAACGTCGCCGTCGTAGTATTTCTTCAAATTGCGAATGTCCCCGCCCCCGGAAGGCACAAGCGCAACATCACGCTCGGCGAAGTAGTTGAGCGTGGCTCCCTGTGTGTGAAACGCGATTTGCTTGCCGTCAGGCGAGTAGGCAGGGCTTGCGTCGCGCCCTTCCTGCGTAACGAGATCGGTGACGTCGCCCGTCTCGACGTTGACTTCATGAATGTCGACGTGAAAAGCGTAACGGCCTTCAGAAGTCTTCTGGGCAGCGTAGACCATGCGGGAGCCGTCGGGGGACCAGTCGAACGAGAGGACATGGTGGTCCCGCCTGGTGAGCAGCCGGGCTTTGCCGCCGTCGGACACGATATAAATGCGGTTGTATTTCAGGTTCTCTCCCCGCACGATCGCATCGTCGCCCGCTTCGATGCGCGCGGCCTCTTCGGGGCCGCCGGGATCGACCGCGACGTAGGTCATCGATTGCCCGTCAGGTGACCAACCAAACCTGATTACACCGGTGGGTGAATCGGTGACGGGCCGCGCCGCGCCCTCCGAGAGCGTTGTGACGTAGACCTGCATCTTGCCTCGGCGCGCGGACAGGAAAGCGAGCCGGTCGGCGTTGCCGGGAACCCAACGAGGAGAGTGGTCCGAGGGATGAGAGGGGGACACCAGAGTGTCGTGGCGTGGTGTGTCGGTTCGCACCACCCGGATCTCGGAAGAGTAGGCTCTGTGATTCGCGGTTTCACCGCGAACGACGTACGCGACGCGGGAACCGTCGGGACTCATTTGCGGGTCGCTGATCGTTTTCAGCGACATGATCGCGTCCAGGGTCCAAGGCTTGTCTCCGGCAAGCACGGCGCCTTGCAGGACAATCGCAAAAAGGCTCAGTCGAATCGCTGACAGAATAGGGAACCTTCCGTTGGCGCCTCTTGTGTCTGTTCGGCTCGGCATCATCGAAGATGATCGGGCGGCGCGCAAAAAGAACATCGGGCCACGACCGTCTCCCGGCCCGCGGCCGATTGGGCAGCGCCAAAGGCCATGGCTGGTCGTCACGCGATGATGTCGTGGATCGGATTGCCGAAGTCGAGGTCGAGTCGCTTGCGTCCGGGAACTTCAAGGCGGCGGGCGTCGAGACCGAGTTGGTGCAGGACGGTGGCGTGAATGTCGGTCACGTAGTGGCGGTCTTCGACGGCATGGAATCCGAGCTCGTCGGTACGGCCGTGGGTGATGCCGGCCTTGATGCCGCCGCCGGCCATCCAGACCGAGAAGCCGTAGGGATGATGATCGCGGCCCGAGCCGCCTTCCGCCCCGGGCGTGCGGCCGAACTCGCTTGCCCAGACGACGAGAGTCTCGTCGAGGAGGCCGCGTTGCTTGAGATCTTTGATGAGGCCCGCGATGGGTTTATCGACTTGCGGACACAGCGCGTCATAGCTCTTCTTGATTTGCCGGTGACCATCCCACCTGCCCGCGCCCGAGTTGCCGCCGTGGTAGAGCTGCACAAAACGGACGCCGCGTTCGGAAAGCCGGCGCGCCGCGAGACAAACCTGGCCGAAGTCTTTGGTGTTGTCTTCGTCAAGCCCATAGAGGCGGCTTGTCTCTGCATTCTCCTGTGCGAATTCCAGAGCTTCGGGCACGGACATCTGCATGCGGAACGCCAGCTCGTAGGATTTGATGCGAGCGCGCAAAGCGGGGTCATCGGGGTATTCGACGCTCGAGATGTTGTTGAGTTTCTGAAGCAACTCGAACTCCCGCTGCTGCTCCTGGCGAAACACGTCGGGGCCGGGTGAAGCGAAGGGCAGCGGGTTCTCCGGATCCACATCGATGCCGATGCCGGCATGCTCGGGGCCAAGGTAGCCCGATCCGTGGGTGCCGTCGCCCCCGCAGCAATCGGCCGGCGGCTGTCCAAGCACGATGTAGCTCGGCAGATTGTCGTTCAGCGACCCGAGCCCATAGTGCACCCATGAGCCGATTGTGGGCAGGTAGCCGAAGAAGATGTGGCGGCCGGTGTGGAATTGAAGCTGCGCGCCGTGGTCGTTGTCGGTGGTCCACATCGAACGGATCACGGCCAGATCGTCGACGCATTCGCCGACGTGCGGCCACCAGTCACTCACTTCGATGCCGCTTTGGCCTCGTGGGCGGTAACCCGTCTGCATGGGAAACAGGCGGGTCATGATCTTGCGGCCCGTGACAATCTCCTGAACGTTTTCCTTGACCAGCGGAGAGGTGAGCGCGTCTTTGTAAGGTGTTTCGGCGATCGTTTTTTCGGCGTACTTGTTGAGAGCAAACTTCGGGTCAAAGCTCTCGACGTGGCTGACGCCGCCGATCATGAAAATCCAGATGACGCGCTTCGCTTTCGGCGCGAAGTGCGGTTTTCCGTCGGGCGGGGTCCAGGCCTCTTGATAAGCCTCCGAGGCCAAAGCCCGGTCACCCTGCGTCATCGTCGCCAGAACAAGCCCGGTCAGACCCATGCCGGCATCGGCGAGGAAGGTTCGCCGGCTGGTGCGATTGCAGGTCAGGCAGTCGTGGATGGGGTTTCGCATAGGGGCTCTAGACCATGATGTCTTTGATGGGGCGGCCGAAGTCGATGTCGAGGCGCTTGCGTCCGGGAATCTCGAGCCGTCTCGGATCGAGTCCCAGCAAGTGCATGACCGTGGCGTGAGCATCGGTTACGTAATGGCGGTTCTCGACGGCATGGAAGCCCAGTTCATCCGTGGCGCCGTGCACGTGTCCGCCTTTGACACCGCCCCCGGCCATCCAGATGGAGAAGGCGTAGGGGTGGTGATCGCGGCCGGTTGCGCCGTCCGCCCCCGGCGTACGGCCGAACTCGGTGGCCCACACGACGAGGGTGTCGTCGAGCATCCCGCGCTGCTTGAGATCCTTGAGCAGTCCGGCAATCGGCTTGTCCACTTTTGCGCAGAGATCGGTATAGCTTTTCTTCAGCGCGCTGTGAGCGTCCCACCTGTTGGACGACGTGCCGTGGTAGACCTGCACGAAACGTACGTCACGCTCCGCCAGCCGCCGGGCCGCAAGACAGACTTCACCAAAAGGCCGGGTGATCTCGTGGTCCAGGCCGTAGAGCTGCTCGGTCTCTTCACTTTCTTCGGTGAGACGCATTGCATCCGGGACGGCCGTCTGCATGCGGTACGCAAGCTCATATGACTTGATGCGCGCCCGCATCTTCGGATCGTCCGGATACTCGACGCCGGCCAATTGATTGAGCTTCTTCAGGAACTCAAATTCGCGCTTCTGCTCGGCCCGGTAGACATCCGGGCCGGGTGATGCGAACGGCAGCGGGTTTTCGGGATCGACTTCGATCGGCACACCGGCGTTGTCGGGACCCAGATAGCCCGCCCCGTGGGCGCCGACGCCGCCGCAGCAATCGCCGGGCGGTTCGCCCAGCACGACGAACTGTGGCAGGTTCTCGTTCAGCGAGCCCAGTCCATAGTGGACCCATGACCCGACTGTCGGCAGATAGCCGTCGAAGATGTGCCGGCCGGTGTGGAACTGCAGGATGGCGCCGTGGTCGTTGTCGGTGGTCCACATCGAACGGATGACGGAAAGGTCATCGACGCACTCGCCTACATGCGGCCACCAGTCACTCACCTCGATGCCGCTCTGTCCGCGCTTGCGGTGGCCGATCTGAAGCGGAAAAATATTCATCCGAAGATGCCGCGTGTTGCCGGCTACGAGCGCCTGAACATTTTCTTTGACGAAGTCCGCCGTCAGGACATCTTTATGCGGCGTTTCGGCAATCGTCTTGCCGCCGTACTTGGTGACAGCCGGTTTGGGATCGAAACTCTCGATGTGGCTGACGCCGCCGAGCATGAAAATCCAGATGACGCGCTTGGCCTTGGGCGCGAAATGCGGTTTGCCGTCTGGCGGAGTCCAGGTGTCGTGCGTAGGAGTAGTAGCGCTGATTCCGTCGCGCGCCAACAGGGCTCCGAGCGCCATCCCGGTAAAGCCCATCCCTGCATCGGCGAGAAATGTACGGCGGCTTGGTCCGCAACAACCCGTCGTGGCGAATGGCAGACGATTCTTCATCACAGGCCTAGCGAATCGTGACGAACTCGTTGTGATTGAACATCACGTGCACGAAGCTCTCCCGCGCCCTCGTATGCGGATCGGATGACGGCGGGACCTTTTCGTTCTTTTCCCCGGTGTCAAACGGCTTCAGGTCCGTAGCCGAGGCGTAGAGCTTGCCTTGCTCATGAATGTAGTTCTCTGATTCCTCCCGTTCCTCCTGGGAAGGAAGACGCCCGAGAAGCATGTCGAACGCATTCTCGACGAACTGGGTGTCGTGACTCTTCTCGCGCCCGACCTTGTCGTTGAGAATGCCAGTGAGAACGCGGGACATCTGCAGACTGATCTTGCTGTTCGAGAGCGAAAGGGCTTGGTGCGGAGTGATGCTCTCGTTGCGGCGGAAGCATTCGTTCGGGCTGGCCGCGTCCCACAAGCGCAGGAAGGTCATCTGCGTATCCGGAGTGTGCTGGAAGTAGAGGCTGCGCCGGAACAGATCCTCGCCCTGGTCGGCGGGGATCTCGGGACCGCCCATTTCGAAGTCAAGCTGTCCCGACAGGTAGAGCAGGCTGTCACGGACGGCTTCGGCCTCCATGCGCCGCGGATTCATGCGCCAGAGGTAGATATTGTCGCGATCTTTCTCACGGTTCGGGTTTTCGGTGGCGGCCCACGACTGCATCCGATAAGCATTGCTCGTCACCATCAGACGGTGCACATGGCGCATGCTCCAGCCGCTCTCCATGAACTCGACAGCGAGCCAGTCGAGCAACTCGGGGTTCGAAGGCGGCTGGCCGCTCGAGCCGAAGTTGAACATCGTGGGGACAATACCCTCGCCGAAATGCCGCAGCCACATGTGATTCACGGCAACACGAGCCGTCAGAGGGTTCTCTTCGTTGGCGATCCAGCGTGCGAGCGCGGTGCGGCGCCCGGTGGTTGTCCGCGGATACTCTTCGCCGATGGAAGTGTACGTCTCACCCGGGCCTTTGAGGGCGTCCAGCGCGGCTTGCAGCTTGCCCTGCGCTTCTTTGATGCGTTTCTCGTCGGCGAATTTCTTCTCTTCCTCTTTCCCGTCGTCCTTTTTCGCAGCGCCGTCTTTCTTCGCTTCCTCATCCTTCGGATTGGGATTGAGCAGAGCTTCGGTCAACTCCTCGCGAGCTTCGAAAACGTCGGCTTCGGCCTTGAGGATCCTTGCCTCGCGCTCCTTCTTGAGCGCCGTTTCAGTCAGGGCTTCGACATCGGCATCGGCAAGCAGGCCGTGCTTCGCTTTGTCAGCTTCAATACGGGCCTCCAAGGCCGGAATGTGGGCTCGTGCAGCGACAAGACGTTTTTCCGCAAGCGTCACCTTGGCCTCGGTGCGGCGGAGCTTATCGCGCAACTCTTGCCCGGTCGCGGGCGCTGCTTCACCCTCCGTAGATTCGACGTCGCGGTTGCCGGAGGCCAACTGAACGGGTTCTTCCACAGCACTGCCCGAGGCCGTCAACTTGCGCGTTGCTTCAGCGAGTTCCTTCTTGGCTTCTGCAAGGGTTTTCTCGGCTTCCGAGACGTCTTCCCTGGCTTTCGCGAGCAAGTCCTGATGCACGAACGTCCGAATCGCCGGGTAGTAGACTTCGCGCGGCAATTCCACGGGCTCGATGTTCAGGTCGTCGCTGCCGAACATGCGGGGCACGCCGGGGCTGAGGGGATGATCCTCGTCCGGGTTGCTCTCATTGCCGCGAATGAAGCGGTATGTCTGAGCACCGGCATCGGCGTCATAGGCGCGGGATAGGCCAGCTTTCTCCGTATCAGGCTCGCCGGGGACGCGGTCCATACGGACCTTGTGGGGTTCGAAGAAAGCGCGCAGGCGGTAGTAGTCGGTCTGCAGGATCGGATCGTACTTGTGGTCGTGGCAGCGCGCGCACTTCATGGTGATTCCGAGGAACGACGTGGCGGTGTATTCCACCGTGTCCTGCAGCCACACGTTGCGGTTGAACATGTACCAGTTTCGGGCGAGATAGCCGGTGGCGCGCGCGGTGTCCTCGTCACGGGGGGCGAGCTCGTCGCCGGCCAGCATCTCAGTGATCATGCTGTCGTAGGGCTTGTCGTCGTTGACGGACTGGACGATCCAATCGCGCCAACGCCAGACGTGGCGATGGCTGTAGCGAACCTGGTTTTGTCTCACCCACCCGTACCAATCGCTGTAGCGCCAAACGTCCATCCAGTGCCGTCCCCAGCGCTCGCCGTAACGGGGACTCTCCAGCAGCTTGTCGACAACGTTGTCGTAGGCATTGGGCGACGTATCGGCGAGGAATAGCTGCATCTCCTCTTGCGTCGGGGGCAATCCGGTCAGATCGAGATAGACGCGCCGCAACAGCGCGCGCTTGTTGGCGGCCGGGACCGGCTGCAGGCCCTTCTCCTCATGCCTGGCGGCCACAAAGGCGTCGATGGAGTTTCGAACCCAAGCGGTGTTGTTGACTTGGGGCGTCTCGGGGCGCCGCGGCTGCTGAAATGCCCAGTGGGTGCTGCGGATCGTGCCTGACGACGCCTTGAGCGCGCCCTCGAAAGGCGCTCCGGCGTCGATCCATTCCCGGAGTCGATCGACCGTCTCGGACGGCAGCTTCTCCGAGCGGAAGGGCATATGCGGCTCGGCGAGGTGTGCGACGGCCTTGTAGAGCTTGCTCTGTTGCGCTTGGCCCGGCTCGACGACTTTGCCGTTCTCGCCGCCGGCGAGCAGCGCATCGCGCGTCGAGAGATCAAGACCCGAGGCCTTGGTTTCGGGCGAGTGACATTTCAGACAGGTGCTCTCGAAAAGAGGCTGGACGTGTTCGCGAAAGAGCTGCTCACCCTTCGCCCGGCGCTCGTCCGGCGGGCCTTCGGCGACAACGGATTCTCCGTAGTGCGCTCCTGCCTCGATCCAGGCCGCGATGTCCGCGATCGCTTCTCCCGACATGCGAGCCATGCCCATCGGCATGAAGGGCTGCGACTGGTGGGTGATGGTCTTGTAGAGCAGACTCCTCGACGGGTTGCCGGGGACGACGGCCGGGCCCCTGCCGCCGACCCGCATCAAGCCGGCCCGCGAGGTGAGATCGAGCTTCGATACGTCCGACTCGGGATTGTGGCAACTGAAGCACTGCTGCTCGAACACGGGCTGGATGTTTGTCGAGAAGAAGGCAGGATCGGCGGGGTCCGGTTGCTGCGCGGAGAGGAAATTTGCCGCCAGCAGCATGGCGGCGAGCACTCCCAGCGCCCTTGCGGGGGAAAGTTGCTGTTCTCTACATCGTCGAGGCATTCGCAAACCACCAGCTAAGAATCTGATTTTCCTTCACATAGGATACTGCAAAACCGTTTGCGGTGGACTCGGTATCGTTCCCTGTTCAGCCTACCGGACAAATGCTGACGGGCCTCACTGCGAGGATTCCGCAGGCCGACGGCGTTGCTGATAGATGCGCAGGGCCTCGATCGCCTTTTGCCGTTCCCCTTTACGCCGGTACATGTTGCCGAGAAGAAAGTGGATCTGACCGTCGGAGTCGGCGGGAGCGCTTTCCAGAATGAGGATCGCCACATCGAGTTGCCCGCTTTCATCGAGGGCCGTCGCGAGTTTACGCCGCGACGGCTCATCGCCGGGGTTGAGTTCGACGGCGCGGCGGAGTAGCGGGATGGCGTCTGCGGCTCGATCGAGGGACAGCAAGACATCAGCCAGCATCGCGTTGGCGCGCGGGTGATGGGGAGACGCCTGCAGAACTTGCTCGAGAAGCGGCGCCGCTTCGTCGGATTTACCGATCCGAGCCTTGAATTGAGCGTAGGCTACAAGCGTCTGCGGGTCGGAACCCGCTGTGCTGATCGCGTTTTGATACGCGGCCTCAGCGCTTTCCAGGTTGCCTTGCCTTTCGAATTCCTGGGCGCGGAGCGCGGCAAGCAGCGGTGAGTCCGGCTCCAGCCGGGCCGATTGTCCGTAGGCTCTCTGCGCAAGACGAAGCAGGATCTGGAAACTCAAATATCGGCTCCTGGGTCTTTCGGGGAGCGTCGACAGCAGAGTCGAGGTGGCTGCAGGCACCGCACCCTGGATCTCCAGACAGGAGGCCATGACAAGAGACCGTTCGACGCGCCCGGCCGCGTCCGCCTGGAAGGAGCGTTTCGCCACCGCCTGCCGGCACTTCGCCCGGGCGGCGTCCGAGCCGGAGAAGTCAGTCTGTAGTTCCTGGTCGGAGTCCTTCACGGTGTATGTCAGGCAGGCCGGCCATATTGCCAGCAGTCGGCGAATCGCCTCCGTCAAGCCTGCCTGGTCTTCCAGACCCATGCATGCGTCCACCAGGCCTTGCAAGGCCCGGCAGTGTCCGGGTTCGTTGCCGAGGATGGTCTCGAAATCTGCTTTGGCCGCGGCGAGGTCGCCGTTCGCCAGCCGGTAGTAGCCGTTTGCCAATCGTCCCTCGTTATACTCCGGATCAAGGGCCAGTGCTTCCCCAAGCCTGCTCTCGGCCAGCGCGAAGTTCTTTTCATCGAGGGACTGCTGGACGGTCGTCAACAGCCAGTGGTAGCCGCTGTTGCCGGAAGACGCCGCCGGCGCATCACTCGACTGATCTTCCAGTCGCCTGGCGAGCGCAGCGGCCATCGCGGAGTAGGCCTCGCCGAGATGGAAGTAGAGCGCAGCGTCGTCGGGAGTCAGGCTGATCTGCCGGAGATACTGCAACGCGGAAGCCTCATACTCGTTCAGCGCGTAGTAGGAGGCCGCAAGAAAAGGCCGTGCTTCTTCACTGGCGGGTTCGAGCGCAAGGTACTGCTCGAGCAGGGGAACCGCTTCGGCGTAGCGGTCGAGGTTGTAGTACGAGGCCCCCAGAAACAACATCGCCGATCGCAGCGCAGGCTCCTGTTCGACAACTTGAGAAAGAATCCGCACCGCCTCGGGGTAGCGTTGCTGCGAATAGTAGACGAGACCGAGATTCAACTTGACGGCCGCCCAATCGGGGCGCTGCTCCAGGATGCGTTCATAGAGGCGAGCGGCTTCTGCGAGGTCGTTCTCCTGCTCCGCCGACTCCGCGCGTACAACCAGCTCCTCGATCGGGGCGGCATCCGTCTCGATAGCGTCTTTGGTCCTTTCACCATCGCCGCCGCCCCCGCGAACCTGAGCAAGATTCGTCCGAGCGGCGGCGAAGTCGGGTTGGATCCGCACGGCTTCGCGGGAACCGGCCGACAGAGGGGGTTGCGCGGGGGACTGCGACCGCATAGGCGGCACGGCGAAAACCGCCGCGAGCACGGCAACCGGGAACGCCCATGCGCGCCAACGCCAACCCTTCCGGGCTCCTCGTCTCCGCACAAACGGTATCCTATCACGCACTATTGCTTATGCTGCTAGGAAGTGGTTGCAGTCGCCGCCGGCGCTCCGAACGCCATGAAGCTCGCCCTTCGCTCACCGCTGTTGATCGTCTTCGCATGCCTGGCTCCCGCGCTATCGGCGCAGGAGAAGCCGCGGATTCGCTTTACGGAAGCTGCAACGGCGGCCGGCGTGACGGTGGCGAACGTTTGCGGCGGCAAAGAGACGAAGGACTACATTATCGAGATCAATGGCAATGGCGCGGCCTTCTTCGACTACGACAGCGATGACGACATGGATCTGCTCGTCGTCAATGGCTCGACTCTTGACAATATGGCTACCGGCGGAGATCCGATGGCCGTTCTGTACCGCAACGACGGGGATGGGACGTTCCGCGACGTGACCGCGGACGGCAAGCTGAGCCGTAGTGGTTGGGGCATGGGGGCCTGTGTCGCGGACTACGACAACGACGGACACCAGGACGTATATCTCACTGCCTATGGCTCCGACGTTCTCTATAAGAACAATGGCGCCGGTGCGTTCGTCGATGTCACCGATCAAACCGGTGTCGCCAATCCCGCCTGGGCGACGAACTGTGCTTTCGGCGACTACGACCTCGACGGCGACGTCGATCTATACGTCGCGAACTACTTGCGGTTCAACCTGAAAACCGTCCCCAAGCGCGGAGCCAACGAGCTTTGCAAGTACATGGGCAGGGATGTCCTGTGCGGCCCTCGCGGGCTGGCCGGCGAACCCGATATCCTCTACCGTAACAATGGCGACGGAACTTTCAGCAACGTTACGAAGAGCGCCGGCGTAGCGCAGCCGGCTTTCTATGGATTCGGTGTCGTGTTCACGGACCTGAATAACGACCGCTACCCGGAGATCTATGTGGCGAACGACTCGAAGCCAAGTTTTCTTTTCGCGAACCGCAAGGACGGAACCTTCAGTGAGGAAGGCCTCTTTGCCGGCGTCGCTCTGAATGCCGCCGGCACCGAGCAGGCCAGCATGGGTGTCGCCGTCGGCGATTACAACAACGACGGTTCACTGGATCTCTTCATTACGAATTTCTCGCAGGACTCGAATGTCCTTTACCGGAACGACGGCTCGGCGTTTTTTACGGACGTGACGTTTCCCGCGGGACTCGGCTCCTCGTCGATGGCCTATCTGGGCTGGGGAACTTCGTTTGTCGATATCGACAACGACGGTTTCCTCGATCTTTTCATTGCCAACGGACATGTATATCCCGAGATCGACGCCTTCGACGTCGAATCCAAGTATCACGAGCCGCGCCAGGTCTATCGCAGCCTCGGAGACGGTCGTTTTCAGGAGCTGACCAGCGACATCGCAGGACCGCTCATCGACAGGAAGTCCAGCCGAGGCGCCGCCTTTGCCGACTACGACAACGACGGCGACATCGACGTTCTCGTGGTGAACATGAACGAGCCGCCGTCTCTGCTGCGCAACGATACGGCGCCCGGCCACCACTGGATCGGTTTCCGGCTCGTCGGAACGAAAAGCAACCGCGATGGGATCGGCGCCCGCATCACCCTCTCCGTGGGAGAGATGCGGCAGACACGCGAAGTGCGCAGCGGAGGCAGCTATCTTTCCCACAATGACCTCCGCGTGCATTTCGGGCTCGGTCGGGCGGAAAAGATCGACGCCGTCGAAGTCCGCTGGCCGAGTGGCCTTGCCGAAACGTTCCCGGCTCGCGAGACCGGCCGTTATCACACGCTGCAAGAAGGCGAAGGAGCCGCCGGGGAATAAGGGCTATTTTGCCGGCTCCGCTTGCGCCCATTGCCGAGTGAGCCGGGTTGCCTGACGGACCTGTTCGGGCGACAGGCGGAGAGCGTCCAGTTGCTTGCGCGCCTCGGTATGGTCGTTCCGCACGGCGAGCTGGAGCCAGGCGTGCGCGCGAACCTCGTCCCGCGGGACACCCCTGCCCTGACGGTACAGGCCGGCCAGCGCGACCTGCGCTTGCGCGACACCAAGCCGGGCCGCTTTCTCATACCAGCGCGCCGCTTGGGCGGCGTCGGCCGGAAGCCCGCGGCCGTTTTCGTACGCGGCTCCAAGGTTGTGGAGAGCCTCGGGCTGTTGCTGGGCGGCGGCCTTGCGGTACCACGCGACCGCCTGGGAGAAACTCTGCTCGACGACTTCACCGCGTTCATGCAGGACGCCCAGCCCGGTTTGAGCTTCGGCGACCCCGCCTTCCGCGGCTTTGCGATACCACGCGGCGCCCTGCGCGCGATCCTGATCGACCCCAACACCGTTGAAGTACATGCGGCCGAGCCGGAACTGGGACTTGGCGTTCCCGAGGCCGGCCCCCGTGCGGTAGGAGTCGAGCGCTTGGGGATACATGCGGCGCGCCTCGGCGGTCCGGCCCGACCAGAAAGCGGCCTCCCCCTCGTCCCGCGGCACTCCATGGCCGCGCTGGTACAGCATGGCCAGAGTTTGTTGCGCCTTGGGATCACCGCGCTCGGCGGCCTTCGAATACCACCCGGCGGCGGTTTGCAGGTCCCGCTCCACGCCCCGGCCTTGGAAGTACACGGTGCCGAGATTGAATTGCGCTTCGACGGAACCCTTCGCGGCGGCTTCGCGGTAGAGAGCCACGGCCCGAGCCTCGTTTCTCTCGACGCCCTGGCCCTGTGCGTACATCGTGCCGAGGCGATACATTGCGTCCGGGTTGCCGCCGCGGGCCGGGTTCTCGAGCAGTCGGGCCGCCTCGGCGTAGTCCTGGGGCACTCCCCGTCCGTCGCCGTAGAGAAGGGCGAGCTGGTATTGAGCGCGGGGCAACCCCTGATCGGCGGCCGCGCGGAACCACCGGGCGGCCAACTGGTCGCTCTTGTCGACGCCCCTGCCCTCCAGATGGGCGAGGCCGATCAGAAACTGGGCGTCGGCCAGGCCTTGCTCGGCGGCGAGGCGGTACCACCTGACCGCCTGCGCGTCGTCACGTTCAACCCCGCGGCCGCGGTGGTAGGCCTCCCCGAGCTTGAACTGCGCGGGAGGATAGCTCTGCTCGGCGGCGGCGCGGTACCAGTGACCGGCCTGGTCGTAGTCCCGGGCGACGCCGCGCCCCGCCTCGTACAGAAGACCCAGGTGGAATTGAGCGTACGAGCGCCCCTGCTCCGCCGCCTTGCGGTACCAGTGGGCCGCCTTCGCCGCGTCCGGCGCGACACCCTGACCGGCCTCGTACATTCGGCCGAGACTGAACTGAGCGAGGGCGTACCCCTGCTCGGCGGCTTTCCGATGCCAGGCCGCGGATTGCTCGAGATCCCTGGGCACGCCGCGGCCTTCCGCGTACAGCTTGCCCATGCTGTACTGAGCGACGGCGTCACCGGCATCCGCCAGGGGCCGAAACTCCGCGGCCGCGCGCTGGTAGTTTCCGTTGTTGTAGGCATCGAGGCCCGCTTTGAGGTCCGCCCCGGCAAGCAGTGGGACGCTCAGAGCGGCGAGGCCCGCCACGAATACGAAGCTCCGCGGAATGGTCATGAAGCCTGATGCTTTAGCCTGCATATCTCACCGCGTGGCGAGTCGAAGTGCGTGAGAGGGCCGTCAGGACGAGGCGTGCGCCGCTTGGCGCGCGGAGGTGTACTTGACCCTACATCGAGCACGGCAAGCAAGCGCAACAAAGTCATGGCGGCCTTATCGCGTGCTTCCCCCGTCAGGTGGTGAGAAATGCAGGTTAGCATCATAGCCCGGCGCTGGTCCGGCCGATGCAGCCTCCCGGCTCTTCCCGCGCCGCCGCATGGAAAAACCCGCCGGGTTTCCCCGGCGGGTTTCGAAGCCTGTCAGCCTCTTGCGGGCCGGACGACTAGTAGATGAACTTCAGGCCGAACTGCATGACCCTTGCAGGTCCGGCCGAAAAAATGCGTCCCGTTTGGTTGGCCAGACCAAAAGTCGTGTTGGGGTTGTTGTAGTTGACGTGGTTGGGCATGTTGAACATCTCCCACCGAAACTGGACGTACTTGCCTTCGGTGATGTAGAAGTTCTTCATCAGACCGGTGTCGATCACGTGCTGGCCGGGTCCGTCCATGAGTCCTATCGTCGAGTTACCGAACGAATATTGCGCCGGCGCTGCGAACGCAGCCGTGTTGAACCAGCCCCCTGGGTTCGGGTTCGAAATGTTCGGGTCGCCCACCAGGTCGGCGCGAGTGCCGCGCCCATTGCCGAGCGTCGCGCCGGGAACGTTGATACTGAGCGGAGATCCGGACCAGAAGCGGTAAATGCCGCTGACCTGCCACCCTCCCAGAATGGCGTCGACGACCGGGTTCGCGTCCGGCAGCAACTTGCGGCCGCGGCCCAACGGCAACTCGTACACGCTGTTGAAGGTCATGATGTGCGTTCGGTCCTGACCGTTTCTCCCCCGGTTGTACGCATCGGGCGCGTAGGGCTCACGCCTAAGCTGCTCCATGTACCTCCCCGCGGCGTAGGCCAGGGTGAACAGCCAGCCGTCCGTGAAGCGGCGTTCCCACTTGACGTGAGCGGCGTTGTACCAGGTGTGGCCGTAGTTGTTCACCATCTGAATATTGCCGAAGGCCGGGTAGGGCTTGGCGGCTTGCAGGTCGTCGTACTGGCCGGGCGGCGAGAAGTTGAACTGCTCGGAACCGCCGGTGTGAGCCTGGGTGGTGTAGTTGCCGACATACGACAGCGTGAGCGCCGATTGGGCGGGCATGGCGAACTGCACCGAGGTGTTCCACTCATGCGTCTGTTGAGCCCTGAGATCCCACTTGGGAGCGGCTACGCTGATGCCGAGAAATGAATTCGGGTCGTCCGGAAACGCCGTCTCCCATCTTTGATTTTCGGCCGGGTTAAACCCCGCAACCTCGAAGTTCCAATACGGCGGCCCGATAATCGCTGAAGCGCTCCGGTTCCCCGTGAACTGCATCGGAAAGATGCCGTAGCCGACTCGAACCACAACGTCGCTGGATCCCAACGGGCGGTACGCGAGGCCGACCCGCGGCGAGAAAACGCTGTCCGGCTTGAAAAGACCTCGGGGAATGCCCAACTCGGACGCCGGCTTCCAGAGTCCTTCGGTGAACTTCGCCAAGGCCGGGGCCACGGGCTGAGAGGTCAGGTCGACGTTGCCGTTGGTGTCTTCGCCGGCCACCGCAAAACCTGAGTTGAGATCGAATGTTGCATGGTTGCCCCGGATGGCGGCCTTCTCATACCAGTGGTCGTGGCGCAGACCGAGGTTGATGGTGAGCTTGTTGGTGACTTTGAAGGCGTCGTTGAAATAGAGCCCCGTATAGGGCGAGTCGGCCATGCCGAACGTCTGGATCGGATAGTTGCGGCGAGCCACCGACGCCAAGCCCAGGAAGTAATCGGCAAAGCCGTCTCCCGTGGACTGCCCGTTGAAACTGAAGTTGCCCCGCGCGCAACACGACCCGTGGTTGCCGTAGGTGCTCCGGGTGTTGTACTCGGCGCCGATGCTGATGGTGTGCCGGCCGCGCACCAGGTTCAGGTTGACCTTCGCGTTGTAGGCCTCGAACCACAGCCTTCCTCTTCCTCCCCAGGGCGGGTAGAACCCCGTGTAGCCCGTAATGCCGACGGTCGGTATTCCGACGTGCTCGTCGCGGCCCTCGGTTGGATAGCCCCGGATTCCGGCCTGCTCGGTCAGGTTCCCGACCTCGGCCCCGACCCAGGGGTTCGTGAAGGCGGCCAGCGACCGGGTATAGCCCCAACTCATGTTCAGCAAGCTGGTCGGATTGATCGTGTAGGCGTAGTTCAATCCTAAATTGTTCTGCCGCGTGTCGGTCTGCCGGTAAATATCGGGTGTAGAACCCAGCGCATTGTTGACGTTGTTGGTGACGATCCAGCGTCCGTAAAGCCGGTGGCTGTCGTGAAACTGGTGGTCGACGCGGCTGATGTACTCCCAACTGTCATCGGGCCGCGGAGCCACCACTCGGAAACGGTTCCCCGGCGAATTGGGAACGGGAAGCCGGTCGAAGAAGAAGGCCGATGCCCCGGAAACTTCCGACATCGGAATCATGTTGTTCGGATAGGGGTCACCCGTGTACGGGTTCGTGATCGCCGCCACACTCGAAAAATCACCCCGGAGCATGTCCGGATGGGGGGACGCTCTGTTCAAGAGTTGCTCCCGCCGTTGCCGGTTTTGCTCAGTAGAGAAGAAGAAGAAGGTTCGGTTGCGAACGATCGGCCCGCCGACCGTTCCGCCGAACTGGTTTTGGGTCAGCTTGGGGATCGACGGCGCATAAGTGTTGCGGGCATCGAGGTTTTCGTTGCGCAGGAACTCCCATAACGCGCCATGGACCTCGTTCGTGCCCGATTTGGTCGCCATGATCATCTGGATCGGCTGACGCCCGTTCTCGGCGCTGAAGCTGCTCGTTTCGACTCTGAACTCGGCGATCGTATCTACATTCGGGATCGTGATGCCGCGTTCGTCCATGCCGGCGTTGGCGTTCAGACCGTCGATCTGGAACTCCGTGTTTTCCACCGGGACGCCTACGCCCTGCACCTCGTTGCCGCGCTCGAATCCGGTCCTGCGGGTGTAACGCATGCCCGGCACCAGGTTGACCAGCTGCGCGGGATTGCGTCCGTTGATGGGAAGGTCGACGATCTGCCTCGCTTCCACGGTGGCCTGCACGGCGCTCTGCTCGGTCTGGATCAGCTCGACCCCCGCGCTCTCGACCGTGATCTGCTCGGCCACTTCGCCCACCTCCAGCACGGGAGACACGCGAAGCCGTTGGCCTACCGACAGTTCCGTTCGTTCCAGGTTCCATGTCTTGAAGCCGTCCAGCGAAGCCTGAACCGTGTAAAAACCGCGGTTGAGCGCGAACACCTCGAAGATGCCCACCTCGTTGCTCTGCGTCTCGATCTCCTGACCGGTCTCAATATTGGTGATGACCACGCTCACACCCGGCACCACGGCTCCGGTCGTATCGGTGACCACCCCAAGAATCGAGCCCTGTGTGCCCAACTGCGCATACAGAACCGAAGTCGCAAACAGCGCGACAACCACCAACGCCATAATTTTTTTCATTCCGAAAACTCCTGTCATCTCGACTGCTCCTAGCGGTGAAAACAATGGCCTGGGTACGGGATCTTTCAACGAACCAATGGAAAGACCGTTGCCCCCAAGTGCTATCAAGCCTTGCGGCCTGTGAACGCTACCCCCAAAACTCAAGAGAGCGGAAGAAACTGCACCTCTCCCGTAATCTGCCCCTATTATGCTCAAGACCGGAAGCCGCGTCAACGCATCGGGCGAGTGGAAAAATCCAAGGGGCTGGACAAAAGGCCCGGATCCTCTCTTCCGGCGGCGGCAAGACTACTGTCGCGCCGTCTCTTCACGGGCGCGCCGCTGGACCTCTTTCAGCATGGCGGCCATCGACAAATCAGGCGGCAGGTCGCGAGGCTTCTTGCCGGTCCCGTCGAACACATCCGTCCGGTTCCACTTCGCATAGAGCCGCGGGGGCAACGAGGGATCGGCCTTGCGGTAAAGCCGCTCCGGAATCTCGGTCCATTCGGACGTCCGCGGCCCCCCGGCGCGGGAATAGTAGATGTGGAGACTCCGTCTCTGACGGCTGCGCGGCTTGAGTTTGCCGCAATGCAGGCATCGCGCGTGAAAGAGAATCGCCGAGCCGGCCGAGGCGATGATGTCAAACTCCTGCTCGGGCCGGTGTTCATTGGGCCGCAAGTCCAGCCAGCGGTCGTGGCTGCCGGGGATGATGCTGAAGCAGTGGTCCTGCTCGCCGACGTCGGTGAGCAGAAAGACCAGCGAAACGGTGTCGATCTCGGCCCGCCGGGAATAGTCGCGGGTGATGTCCCGGTGCCACCCCTTGGCCTCGTCGAGGTTCATGGTCGGATCGCGGATCAGTATCGAGAACTCTTCAAACGAGATGTCCGCGCCATACCATCCCGCGACCAGATCGAGGACGGGCTGCTGCTCGATCGTGAAGTCAAACGCAGCGGTCCGCGGCAGAACGTTCGGAGCCTGGCGGAAAGAGTCGCTCAATTGCCACCAGTCTTCCGGATACCGGACAAGCGACTCGTCGACCGCTTCGTTCAGAACAGAGACCTGTCGCCGCGAGAGGAAGCTCGGCAACACGACGAATCCCTGCTCCGAGAACTGCTCCAACAAAGCCTGCATCACGCTTGCCCGCCTGTCCGCGCTCGACTCCGCATTGTCGCGGAGCGCCGTCTCCCGCGCCTCGCCCGTCCCCCATGCCGAACGAAATACCAGCAGACGAGTGCCGGCGCAATATAAAAAGTTCCCCTGTTTGCGCCATCCAGAACGTTCCCCTTTCTCAGCATGGGTTCATTCACCACGAATGGACACGAATCAACACGAATGAGGGGCGTTTTTGCTGCAGAGGCGGGAGCTGTGTGTCCATTTTGTGTGTCTATTCGTGTCTATTCGTGTCCATTCGCGTCCACCGCAGCGGGTCGAGCCCGGAGGGCGACGGGAACTGCGGCGAACGCTGCGCTTCGCGCATTTTCCTGGGAGACAGGGGATTCTGCGCAGTTTTGCAGGATTTCCCAACTAGCGGCGCTGGTCGTGAGGCCGACCGAGAATGGCTGACGGTGCACGGACACCGGCTCCTGGGCAATATTTTTTGCCGAGCAATACCGCGCAATAGTGAGCAGAATTGAGCAGGGAAGCATTGACTGGGGCGGCGGGTGCGGCAGTCCGGGCTGCGGTTTCCGGTTGTGCGATCCTTGCGCACCCTCGGGAACACAACGGCCATAAAGTCCGTGTTTCATGTTTCGTGACTCGTTACCCACTCGGACTTCGCCTCGTCACTTGGTGAGAAATGCAGCCATGATTCCCGCCTCCCAGTCGTCATACTAGGCAGGGCGGGGCGGCAAAAACAAGACTGAAGGGCTTCAGTACCAAAAGCTGCACAAGCCGTGATTCGTGTTTTGTGACTCGGGATTCGTAAAAAACATAAAAGCCGTGTTGCTGGCGCGGGCGGACGGCACCTCGTCCTGCCGGCCCTCTCCCGCACTTCGCCTCCCCACTTGGAGAGAAATGCAGCCTTCGTCGGAGACGCATGGGCGTGATCTCACCTCCTCGATGCGGGCAAGGCGCCCAGAGGGCGCCCGCGCGCTCCCAGGATCTCTATGATTCCCGCCTCGCTGTCGTCAACTATGCAGGCCGGGACGGTAAAAACAAGACTGAAGGGCTTCAGTACCTCCAGCCTGCTTTTCTCACCAGGGGAACTTCTCCCTTTGCGCCGGCAATACGAACAGGCGAGTTGGCAAGAGGCCCGCGCAGATGGGATGCTCTTGAATGGACTGTTCGCGGCCGGGCTTCGGCCGAACATTCTCGAAAGGGCGCCGTGCCAGAGGTTGTCTACGATCCGAAGCAGATCGATTTCGAAAAGCCAGGTAAGCATCACTATCAGGCGGCGTTCCATTTGGACAGCTCCTGGGGCTACTCGCTGCTCCCGCTGACCGTGATCAACGGGAGCCGCGGCAGCCGAGCCCCGACTTCCCCGCCCGCCGTCGTGGCTTTCGGCGGCACGCACGGCAATGAATACGAAGGCCAGGTTTCGGTCAAGCGCCTGTGTCATGATCTCGACGCCGCTGCGCTACGCGGCCGGGTGATCCTGATCCCTCAGTTGAGTCCCGGCGCCTGCACGGCCAACCTTCGGGTGTCGCCTCTTGACGGGGTGAACATGAACCGTGCGTTCCCGGGAGATCCGCGAGGGACCATCTCATACCGTATCGCCCACTTCGTGAAGCGCTACATCTTTCCCCAGGTTCATGTCGTGCTCGATATCCACTCCGGGGGCATGGAGGGATGTTTTCCCTTCTGCTCGTCTTTTCATCCCATTCCCGACCCGGCGCAGCGGGCGGAAATCGAGCGTGTTGCGCGGCTGTTCGACACACCGTTCATCCTGGTGTATTCGAGCGACATGACCTCGGGGCTGCTTACGGACGAAGCCGAGGCGGATGGCAAGATCACGATCGGCGGGGAGTTCGGCTACGGAGAGTCGACCAACGTCGACGGCACGCGGCATGCCTACGAAGGCATCAAGAACGTCCTGAGGCACTACGGCCTGCTCGACGGCGATATTGTCAGGATTCGCGAAGAGGGCAGCGAGGCTACCCGGTTGGTCGACGCCGCCAACCTCGATGACTACGTCCCGACGCCACGCGACGGTGTGTGGGAACCGGTGGTCCGTCTCGGGCAGCGGGTCGAGGCCGGGGACCTGCTGGGGCGCCTGCATGATTTTTCCGATCACTCCGCCCCGGCGCTCGAGATTCGCACGGACCGCGCCGGCTGGGTGCTCATGCTTCACTTCCGGGCGATGGTCAACAAAGGCGTCACCCTCTACGTCGTGGGCCGCGAGACCGCCTCCTGACAGCGCCATGAAGATCACCGACGTCGAACTGATCATCCTCAAATCGCCGGGGCTCTACAACGCTCCTGAAAGCGCGGAGGAACCCCAGGGGGCAACCTTTCTCGGTCTGGTCAAGGTATCGACGGATGCCGGCATCACGGGCTACTCGGACATCGAGACCGCGCCGTCGGTGGCGAAGGCGGCGATCGATGCGCCACGCTGGGCCGAAGCGGGCCTGGAAGCGTTTGACGGCCTGGCATCGCTGATCGTCGGACAGAATCCGCTGGAGATGGAACGCCTCTGGTACAAGATGTACCGCGGCAGCATCTACTACGGACGCCGCGGCGCCGTCATTCAGGCGATCTCCGCCATCGACATCGCGCTGTGGGACATCGCCGGCAAGTTCTACCAACAGCCGATCCACATCCTGTTGGGGGCAGCCTGGCGGGACAAGGTGCGCGCCTATGCGAGCACATTGTTTCGAGGCACGCCCGAAGCCATGCGCCAGGCGGCCCGCGTCTATCTGGACCAGGGATTCACGGCGGTGAAGTTCGGCTGGGGCGTCTTCGGCCGGAATCCGGATCATGATGTGCGCCTGGTAGAGGCCGCTCGTGAAGAGCTGGGCGATCAGAACGACTTGATGGTCGATACCGGCTGGTTCATCGAGCGGACGCCGAAGCAAGCCATCTCCGTCGTGCGGTCCATCGAGCCGTTTCGGCCGTACTTCATCGAAGAGATTCTGCATCCCGAGGACTATGACGGCTACGGCAAAGTCGCCGAGAGCGTCGAGACCCCGATCGCCTGCGGCGAACAAGAGGCCACCGAGTGGGGCTTCCGGCAGTTGATCGATCGCGGGAAGGTGGACATCCTGCAACCCGACTTGACGCGTTGCGGCGGGTTTACGACGGCCCGCAAGATCGTTCACATGGCGGAGCTGGCGAACCGGCTGGTGATTCCCCATTCCTGGTGCTCGGATTTGTTGACGGCCGCCTCGCTGCACTTGAACGCCTTCCAACGCCGGGCCGTATTTGTCGAGTTCAACACGTCACAGGGACCGCTCAGCCGCTCACTCGTCAAGGAGCCGCTACGTATCGAAGACGGCTATGTCGCCGTGCCGCAGGGACCGGGCCTGGGCGTCGAAGTGAACGAAGAGACGATCGACAAATATCGCATCGGTTAATCGACGATCAGAGCCCCTGCTCAGGCCGGAGCACCTTGCCGGGGGCATACACCCCGATCCAGTGGTTCGTGAACCTCAGGTGCTCTTGCGGAACGACTGTCGGCATGTGGCAGCCGGTGCAGGCGTCCGCTTGATTGCCGGACACCCGCAGACTCTCCGGGTGAGCCGGCGCGTCGTGACACGCGCGGCATTTTCCGCTGTAGTACGCCGGGGCATTTTGCAGGAGAGGGTTGTGCGGATCGTGGCAGGTGAAGCAACTGAGCGCTCCGGCGCTTTCGACGAAGCACTTGCTCTGCGTGAGATAGACCGGCTGATGGCGAACGTTCCAAGGGTCGCGCCAGTCGATGGAAGCACCATCGGAGGCCGGCGGACGATGACAAGCTCCGCAGAATTCCGTCTGCTGCCGGGCCGACATGTTCTTCGGGTTACGGATCGACGCCCGGATCTTCGCGGGTTCGCGCCCGGCTATCGCCTCGACGTGGCTGCGGCCGGGTCCGTGACATGCCTCGCAGCGGACGCCCAACTCATGCGGCTCCAACGACAGGTTCGGGCCTAAAGCCAGCGGCCCGGTCGAGTGGCACTGGAAGCAGCGCATGATCTTCGGCTGGGGATCGAACGTTTCGTAGAAAACGCCCAGAGCTTCTTCCGCGTTCGCGGCCCGTGACCCCTGATGGCCGGGCGTGGGCGCCAGCCCTTGCACCGCGGCATAGTAGCTGAGGTGGTGCTCGACGTAACGGTCTTCGTCGACCTGGCTGACGAAGGTAATGGCCTGCTCCATTGCGCCGAAGGCCCATTCGACCGGAACGGTTTTCTGCGTGTCCCCGCCGCTGACGTTGACTCGCAATTCGTCCTGCTCGACGAAAAAGCGATAGCGGAATCCAGGCGCCCGTTCCACCTCCGCGTCGTCCAACAGCGAGCGAAGGTCCTCGTGCTGCGAGAGAGGTCGCAGAGAGCGGGCGTGCCCGCTGCGGCTTTGTCGCTCGAATTGGTCCTTGTGGCAGCCGGCGCAGATGGTCGCGCCGACGTAATCCGCAAGACGGTCGTCCGGAGCCGCGTTCCCGGCGGACAACGACAGAGCCAAGACGACCATTGTCATCAGGAAAGACGAGCAGGCCGCCACCCAAGCGCGGCCCCTACCGTCGAGTAGCGTTGATCCGGCTCGCAAAAACATACTCCGCCTCATTTCCATCGTAGTGACTCGTGAGGGAAAATATCGAAAGCGATGCGCCTTCCAACACTGGTTGCCGGCGTGTTTGCGGCGGCTCTCGCGGCTTTGCCGGCTGCCGAACGCCTCGACATCCCTCTCGGACTCGACAACTACCTGCCCGTCCCCAAAGACAACCCGCTCACGCGCAAGAAAGTCGAACTCGGCCGGCGGCTCTTCAACGAGAAACAGCTTTCCCGCGACGGCACGGTCGCTTGCTCGACGTGTCATGACCCGAAGCGGAACTTCACCGACGATAAGCCCCTGGCCGAAGGCGTCTTCGGACGCATCGGCGCTCGCCGCGTTCCGGCGATTCTCAATCGCGGTTATGGCACGGCGTTTTTCTGGGACGGGCGCATCCCGACACTCGAGGAGCAGGTTCTCCAGCCGATCATCAACGACAAAGAGATGGACATGACGCTGGAGGAAGTCGTGGCGCGGCTCCGCAAGGATGAGCAGTACACCGCGGAGTTCGACAGCGTCTTCGGACACGACATTACCGAGCAGGACGTATCGCACGCGTTGGCCGGCTACGTGAGGACGATTCTCGCGGGCAATTCCCGCTACGACCGGTACTTGAACGGCGAAGGCGACGCGCTGACCGAGTTGGAGCGGCGCGGCCTCGAGATCTTTCGCGGGAAAGGCAATTGCACCGATTGCCACCTGGGCCCGAACCTCACCGACGAGAAGTTCCGCAACACCGGCATCGCCTGGAAGAACGGCGAGTTGGTGGATCTGGGCCGTTTCCAGTTCACGGAGCAGGCGAACGATCGCGGTTCGTTCAAGACGCCGACGCTGCGCAATGTCGCCGACCGCGCCCCCTACATGCACGACGGCAGCCTTGCCACCTTGAGAGACGTAGCGGACTACTACAATCGCGGCGGCAATCGGAATCCCTGGCTCGACCGCGAACTGTTGCCGCTACGGCTTACAGACGCGGAAAAGGAAGCGCTGGTGGCTTTCCTGCACACACTGACCGGGACGGTGCGCGACGGGATCTAATCACTTCTGCTCCACGCGGATCAACTGACCACGCAACTTTCTGAACACATTCAGATGCTCGGCGGCTGCTTCCGGCTTGTCCTGCCGGCGCAGGATTTGGGCGATCTCGTAGTGCGACGACATAGCTTGCTGCAGGGTGGGGCTATTGGCCAGGACCTCGCGAAAAGCATCTTCCGCGGCGTCAAGGTCAGCCTGATCGAAAAGCGCCTTGCCCAGGCTGAAGAGGGCTTCGGTGTGTGTGGGATCGCCGTCAACGGCGGCCTGTAAATGGACGACCGCTTCCGCGGACCGGCCGAGCTGCAACAGAACCGACCCGTAGCGGTAGTGCGTCTCCAAGTCGTCGGGTGTGCGGCGCAGCTCCAGCTCGTAGTGCCGAGCGGCATCCTCGAGGCGTGACGCTTCGCGGTAAAGGTCGCCGAGCGCCCGGTGTATGCCGACAGCCTGGGGGGTCCGCTCCAAGGCCGCCTCGTATTCCACGATGGCCTGGTCCGTGCGGCCATTGAGGGCATGGTCATCGCCGATCGCCTGGCGGGCGCGAGCGGAGTCAGGAACCGTTCGCAGCAAAGTCAACCGGAGTTGCGCCGAGACGGCTGAATACGCCTTGGCCGTGTAATAGAGCAGGTCGGGGTTATCGGGCTGTTTGTCGAGGGCCGCCTCCAACCTGGGAATCGCCTCGCGCGGCCGGCCCGACTTCAAGTAGGCCAACCCCAACCAGTAGCTGATCTGGGGAGTCGGGTCCTCTTGATAGGCCTTCTCGAGGTGCTCCGCGGCCGGGCCGAAGCTCCCGAGCGTCAGCAGGTTGAAACCCATCAGCATCCGGGCGCCTTTCACTTCGGGCGTGAGCGTGAGCGCCTTCCCCAGCGATTTCACGGCCAGCGCCGGCTCGCCCTGCTCGTGGTAAACGAGACCCAGGTTCAAATGGATCTCGGCGATCTGCGGGGCCAGCTTGACGGCTGCTTCCAATTCGCGGCGGGCGTCGGCGTGGCGCTGTTCCCGGCGAGCTTGGAGTCCCGCTTTCACGTGCGCCACGACTTCCGGACTGAGTGGGGTTTGCGAACGCAGCGGCTCCGAAGAGAAAGGGGAGAAAGCAGCCACCAGAAACCCCAGCACCGACAGACAAACGGGCACAGTGCGCCGCACCGCTGCGGCGGCGTGAGGCCGCATCATGGGGCGGGCTCCTTGATGGTAAGAATCCGGTCTGCTTCGACGTCCTTCAACTCCCGCAGTGCTCCGCTCGGCCACTCGATCCGGATCCACTCCAGCCGGTCGCTGACGCCCAGTCCGAAATGGACACGGTGGTCGCTTGCGGACAGATAGCTCCCCGCCGTGGTCGAGTATCCCCACTGCTCGCCGCCGTCCGCATCGCGAATGTGAATCTTTGCGCCCGGCCCTTGACGGTTCGAAACTCTCCCCTCCGGGTTGACGATCAGCCAGTGCCCGCCCCGTTCAGCCGCGTTGCTATAGAGAAACAACGGCTCTGCGTCGAGCACCGCCATGACGACGTCGATGTCGCCGTCATTGTCGAGATCCCCGAAGGCCGCCCCGCGTCCCGCGTAGTTTTGCTGGAATGCCGCGCCGCTGGAAGCCGAAACATCCTCGAACTTGCCGCCGATGTTGCGAGCCATGAGCGGCGGCTGGCGGTAAACAAGGGCTGAGTCAAGGACCTCGACGTTATCCATTACATGGCTCTGCGCGACAAAAACGTCCTTGCGGCCGTCGAGATCGTGGTCGAAAAAGCGAGTCCCCCAACCGGACATCAAGCTTGTGATCCGGCCGATGTAAGTGGACCGCGTCACGTAGGTGAACAAGCCCTGTCCGTCGTTGCGATAGAGCGCATACAGTTCTTTGGCCAGATTGGTGATCAAGACGTCAGGGCGGCTGTCGTTGTCGTAGTCGTCAAAGGCGACGCCCATGCCGGCGAAGCTGCCGCCTTCATCGTTGTAGGCGAGGCCGGACTCGAGCGCCACCTCACTGAACGTGCCGTCGTGGTTGTTCCGGAACAGGATCTGAGCAACTGAGTCGTTGGCGACGACGACGTCGGTCCAGCCATCCGCGTCGTAGTCATTGAAAGCGACGCCGAGGGCCTTGCCAAGCACCTGTCCGACGCCCGACCGCACCGAAACATCGCTGAACGCGCCATCGCCGTTGTTGTGGAACAGCATGTTGCTGGTAGGCTGGTGGCGCTTCGGCGTGCAGTAGACGCGCACGGCTTTGCCGCATTCGATGTGTTTGGCGAAGTCCCAGTCGAGGTAGCGGGTGACGAACAGGTCGAGTCGGCCGTCACGGTCGTAGTCGAAGAATCCGGCGGAAACGGACCAGCCGGGCATGTCGAGGCCGCTGCTCCCGGTAATATCCTCGAAGCGTCCGCCGCCCCGATTGCGATAAAGCCGGGCTTCGGGAAATCCTGTAAGCAGGACATCGGTGAGACCGTCGTTGTCGTAGTCGCCCGTTGCGACACCCATGCCGTAGATCGCGGCATCGCTTCCGGACAGGCCCGACCTCTCCGTGACGTCGCTGAACGTGCCGTCGCCCTTGTTCTCGTAGAGGCGGTTCCAGAACGCGGCCTGCGAGCGGTCGATCGTGACTCCCGGTTCCGTCTTTATCAACGAACCGCTGTTCACGAACAGGATGTCGAGTCGGCTGTCGTTGTTGAAATCGAATAAGGCGACACCGCCTCCCATCGTCTCGACGAGGTACTTGTCGGCAGTCGGGTTGGCGCGGTGCCTGAAGGCGATACCGGCGGCGGCCCTCCTGTCGGTGAAGACGGGAAGCCGCGTCGTCGCTTCCGAGGAGGCCATGCACGGCCAAAAGCCGGCGACCGCCGCGATCACGGCAAAAGGTCGAATGCGGCGCACGGGCGGGATCATGTGGGCATTTTCCCACAGGCGGATTGCAACCAGCGTCATGCAACGGCGGTGAAGCCGGGCGGCTCAGCGGCGCTATCGTCGACTCGGCCGCGCCGGGAGATTCCGATCTGCGTTTACTCACGCGGTGCTCACCGGGCCGGCGCGAGCGCACGGGTGCGGATGTGAAAGCCGAGGCCGGCGTCGCGGGCCGCGGACTGCCGGGCAGGAGCGCGTCCCGCACGGTGATATCATTCATACTGTTGGGTTCGGGTAACCGGGGAACAAGGTATGAGCCCAGAGCAACGGGATCTTCTGAACCGCACGCGGCGGCAGTTCTTCAATCAATGTTTCGTTGGTCTCGGGCAGTTGGCTCTCGGGTCCTACCTGGGCGCTAGCGCACGCGCGGCGAACCTGCCCAAGGTGAGCAACCCGCTCGCGCCGAAAGCGCCGCATTTCGCTCCCAAGGCCAAGAGCGTCATCTACCTGTTCATGGCCGGCGGACCGAGCCAGTTCGAACTGTTCGAGCACAAGAAAGAGCTGCAACGCTACAGCGGGAAGGAGATTCCGCAATCGTTCCTCGAAGGGAAGCGCTTCGCCTTCATGGAAAGCTTCTCGAAGCAGGTTCCGCAACTATTGGGAACCCGCCGCGAGTTCAAGCGCTACGGCCAGTCGGGCCAGTGGGTATCCGAGTGCCTGCCTCACACGGCGCAGGTGGTCGATGACCTGACGTTCATCAAGACGATCCAAGGCGAGAATTTCAACCATGCGCCCGCGAAGATTTTCGCGAACACCGGGACGCCTCGATTCGGGCATCCGAGCATGGGGGCCTGGGTGACCTACGGGCTCGGTAGCGAGTCAGACGAATTGCCGGGCTTCGTCGTGCTGCAGTCCGGACCGCGCGGGCCACGGGGAGGCGCGCTGAATTGGGGCAGCGGATTCATCCCCACCGCCTATCAGGGGGTGCCTTTTCAGGGCGGCGGCGACCCGATTCTGAACCTCTCGAATCCGGAGGGCATGAGCCGCCGGCGCCAAAGCCGGACCATCGATACGATCCGCCGCCTCAACCTCGATCACCTTCAGGAAACGGGTGATCCGGAGATTGCGACTCGCATTTCATCCTATGAGATGGCGTTTCGCATGCAGACCAGCGGGCCGGAATTGATCAATTTCTCCGAGGAGAGTCCGAAGACACTCGAGATGTACGGCGTCGAGCCCGGCGCAAACTCGTTCGGGAACAACTGTCTCCTGGCGCGGCGGCTGGTCGAGCGCGGCGTACGCTTCGTACAGCTCTATCACACCGATTGGGATCATCACGGCACAGGCGGTCAGAACCTCAATGAGGCTCTCGACAATGTCACCCGGCAGATCGACCAGCCGGTCGCTGCGCTGATCCGCGACCTCAAGTCCCGCGGTCTCCTGGATGAGACGCTCGTAATGTGGGGCGGCGAATTCGGCCGCACTCCGATGGGCGAACTGCGGGAGACGATCGGACGCAATCATCACATCGATGCGTTCCTGATGTGGTTCGCCGGCGGGGGGGGGGGCGGCCCGGCCAGATGATTGGCGAGACGGACGAGCTGGGCTTCAACGCCGTCGAGGACAAGGTCACGGTTCACGATGTGCAGGCGACCGTGCTGCACCTGCTCGGCCTGGATCACGAGAAGCTGACGTTCAAGTTTCAGGGCCGTGATTTTCGCCTGACCGATGTGGGCGGAAACGTGATCCAGAAGCTTCTGGCTTAGCGCGAGCTGGAAACACTTTCCGTCAGGCTGGTTCTGCGGTACATTCGTTGTCAGGTATCGTCGTGCAGGGCGGCCGTCCGGAACGTCGGCGACAGGGCCGGCGGCTGCTCGACGGGATTCTTTACTGTGGTGCGGCGCTGTCCATCAGGCGCGGCTCTTCGCGAATGGGTATCGGCTTGTTTCTCAGGGTTCTTGTCTCGGGCATGGGAGAATGGGCAAAACTGATTGGAGAAAAGCATGAGCGTTGAGCTAATCAGCATCTTGACCGCGGTCGTGGCGGTGGGAGTAGCCCTGGCCGGGCTGATCCTGACCAGCAGTCGCGGACTGCGGGAGGAGATGGCCCGGATGGAGGCGCGGCTGCGAGAAGACATGAAGCAGCTGGCAGAGCGCGTGGCGCGGCTGGAGCATAGCCAAGCCAAGCTCGAAGGGTTGCTGGAAGGATTGCGCGAGGCCATCACCGGACGGGTCGCTGCCAACTGACGCCAAAGTCTGAAGTGCAGGCCGAACGAATCTGGGAGGCGGTTCGACGCGTCCCAGCGGGCTATGTGGCCACCTACGGCGACATCGCACGAGCCGTTCACCCACGTTGCTCGCCGCGGCAGGTCGGCTGGGCTTTGCGGCGGGCGCCGCACGGGCTCGGCCTTCCGTGGCACCGCATCCTCGCCGCGGGCGGCCGCATCGCGTTGCCGGGCGAGGCCGGCCTGGAACAGAGAATGCGCCTGGAAACCGAGGGTGTTCGCTTCACCGGCCGGAGGGTGCGCATGGAGGCACATCGTTACCGGGAGCTTTAAGAGCGGGGTGGTGTCGGAAGCCGGCCGCTGGATTCAGCGGTCGCGCCGCCGCAGCGGGTCTGCTGTCGGACGATGCGATTCCATTAGACTGGGTAGGATTCCAGAGGCTGCATGAGAATCTCCGACATTTTGAGGACGAACCGCCGGGCGGTCTCGTTCGAGTTTTTCCCGCCCAAGGATGATGCGGGTTTCGCGGCTTTGTTCAAGACGATCGAGGCGCTGAAGGCGCTCGATCCGAGCTACGTTTCGGTGACCTACGGAGCCGGTGGAAGCACCCGCCGCAAGACCGTGGAGCTGGTCAAGCGCATTAAACATGAGATCGGGATCGAGTCGATGGCGCACCTGACCTGCGTCAGCGCCAACCGGGACGAGATTGGCTCGGTGCTCGACGATCTTGCGGCCAAAGGGGTGGAAAATGTCCTGCCGCTGAGGGGCGATCCGCCGAAGGGAGAGTCGGAGTTCGTCCTCACGCCCGGCGGCTTCCGTTATGCGAACGAGTTGGTGGCGTTCATTCGCGAGAGGCATTCGTTCTGTCTGGGCGGGGCCTGCTATCCGGAAAAGCATCCGGAAGCGCCGAGCGCCGAAGCCGACCTGGACAACCTCAAACGGAAGGTCGAGGCCGGAGTCGACTTTCTGATTACCCAGCTCTTCTTCGACAACGATGACTACCTGCGGTTTCGCGAGCGTGCCGTGGGCGCCGGGATCCGGGTGCCGATCCTGGCCGGCATCATGCCGATTCTGAACGTGAAACAGATCAAGCGCTTCACCCGGATGTGCGGTGCTTGTCTACCGGACGCTCTGCGGCAAAAGATCGAAGCCGTCGAGGACGATGCGGAAGCAGTGCGACAGATCGGCATCTATCACGCCACGCGGCAGTGCGAAGATCTGCTGCGCGACGGCGTGCCGGGCATCCATTTCTACACCCTGAACCGCTCGACGGCGACACGGGCGATTTATCAGTCCATCAAAGGCCTGCTCGCTAACAAACCGGCTGCCTGAGACTCGGCATTGCCGTACAGTACTATCTCTTTGATGCCTTACCGTTCTCGTTTCACCGCCCCCGTCACTTTCGCGCTCATGATCCTGGCTGCTTGGGCCGCACAGGCGCAAGAGCCGGCCTATCGCTACCGCAACCCGATCGTTTTCCAGCGGGCCCATCTCGACACGGGAACAGGCGCGCAGGTGATCGCGGGCAAGTTGTGGGTCATGGAGGAAGATGGTGCGCATTTACGTCAGTTGACGTTCGGTGACGGCTACGACGAGCACCCTTCGTTCTACTCGGACCAGGAGCATGTGCTCTACGCGGAGTTTCCGGTGAACCGACTCGACCATCATGCCGAAGGGCGGCTGGTAAAGATCAACATTTACAGCGGCGAAAAGGAAGTCATGTTGCATGTGCCGGGTTGCGCGCTGCATCACGCCACGATATCGCCGATTGACGATCTGTTGGCTTACCACCGTGACTGTGGCAACCACCGGTCAATGTGGGTAGGTACCCCCGAGGATGGGTATGAGGTGACCATGCAGGCGACGAACGGCGTCGCTCTGCCCGACAGCATCATCTTCATGCACGAGAAGAACCGCGGAATCAAGCCGCGCCAGGTCGGTTTGATTCGGATGTGGGGACACGGCCCCGGCGCAAAGGCGCAGTACTTGACCGACGCGAAACATCTGCATCGGCGGCCGGCCGTCTCACCCGACGGGAAACGGCTGGCCTGGCAGAGCGCCGCGGCCGGCGAGGACGAGATCTTCATCGCCAACATCGACGGCTCGGACGCTCGCAATCTGACCAACACGAAGGGCAACGACGGTCATCCCTGGTTCTCGCGCGACGGCAAGTGGATTGTGTTCGAGTCCGACAGAAGCGGGCAATGGGAAATCTGGCGCATCAACATCACGTCCGGAAAGCAGGAACAATTGACCCGCGGTGGTCCGCAATACGTCAGTACGCGCGCTCGTATGTAGACCCGCGGCGGAGGCGCGATTGCGCCGGATCGTGCTGCGGCAGGCGGGTCACGTGGTAGCTAAATGTGATCTTTCAATAGGTTGTTCACTCGGTCCCAACCGAGGAAACTGAGGGTACCAAGCACAAAGTTTCCCGGAAGGAGGACCAAGTGAACATCCATCAGAATGCCAAGTTGACGCCGCAGAGTCGAGCCGCTGTCGTCCGGCGGATTCTCGACCAGGGCCAGACCCCGAAGGCGGTGGCCAGCGCCTTCGGGGTCTGCGCACGCACGGTGCGCAAGTGGGTGGCCCGCTATCGGGCTGAGGGCGCGGACGGATTGCTCGACCGCAGTTCGCGTCCGCACCGCTCGCCCCGCAGCATACCTGCCACTCTCATCAGCCGCATCACCGCCTTGCGCCGGCTGCGCTGGACCGGCGCCCAGATCGCCGCCACTGTCGGGGTGGCGCCCGCTACCGTCAGTCGAGTCCTCCGCCGCCAGGGGCTTGCTCGCCTTAGTGCCCTCGACCCGCCGCCGCCCGTCCGGCGCTACGAACACCCGCACCCGGGCGACCTGCTGCACCTTGATATCAAGAAACTCGGCCGCTTTCGCCGCCCCGGTCACCGCGTCACCGGGGACCGCCGCCACTCCAGCCCCGGCGCCGGCTGGGAATACCTTCATGTCTGCGTCGACGACCACTCCCGCCTCGCCTTCTCCCAGCTCTATCCCGACCAGACCGCCGCCACTGCCGCGGCCTTTCTCACCGCCGCCCTCGACTACTACCACCGCCTCGGCATCCGCGTCCGCCGCGTGCTCACTGACAACGGCGGGTGTTACCGTTCCAGGGCCTTCCATGCACGCTGTGCCCAACGCGGCCTACGCCATCGCTTCACCCGGCCCTTCACCCCACCTGCCAACGGCAAAGCCGAACGCTTCATCCAGACCGCCCTGCGCGAGTGGGCCTACGCCCACGCCTACCACACCTCCGCACAACGCGCAGAGCACCGGCCGCGATGGCTCCACTGCTACCATTCGCACCGGCCACACGCCAGCCTCAAGGCCAAAACCCCCATCAGCCGTCTCGGCTTGACCGGGGACAACCTGTTGAGATTCCACAGTTAGGCGTTTCCCTGGTCCTGAGAAGAACGGTTGGGGTCAAACGTGTAGCCAAAGCCGCGAACGGAATGAATCCAACGCGGGCTGCTGGGATCGTCCTCGATCTTGTGACGCAAGCGCAGAACACAAACGTCCACGGCACGCTCGGCAACGATGCGATCTCGTCCCCAGACTTCGTCCAGGAGTTGCTCGCGGCTGCATACGTGGCCGGGTCCGCTCATCAGGAACTCCAGCAGTTTGAACTCCGTGGCGGTGACGCGAATCTTTCGGCCGCCGCGGCGCACTTCAAGCCGTCCGCGGTCCATCTCCAACTCTTGACTGGCCAGAATCTCCGGCCGGGGTTGCGTCTCGCGCAGGTGTGTATTGATGGGCCATCAATTCCCGGACGAAGAAGGGCTTGATCAGATAGTCATTGGCGCCGACCTCGAATCCAACGATGCGATCCGTTTCATCGGCCTGGGCCAACAGGAAAATGATAGGAAGGGCAGCCAGTTGCGAATGCCTTCGGATGGACTTGCAGATATAAATCCCATCGGTGTGCGGAAGCATGACGTCAAGCACCAGCAGGTCAGGCTGGGCGTGCTGAAAGAAGATCAGGGCGTCTTTTCCGCTCTTGTGACTGACGAAGCGGCACCCCTCTTTTTCGAGGTTGTATCGGAGCAGCTCGTGGAGGTCCAGGTCGTCTTCGATCAGCGCGATCGTCTTCATGGAGCAGCCTATCATCCACAAAACTAGCGAGGGATCGTTAAAAATCGGTTACGATACGTTTAATCTCTCATGAAAACTGTCTGCAACACGAAGGCACTCGGGCAGAGGCCGGGTGATAGACCCCTAAGCCATTGATATTCAAAAAGTTTGACTCACCAATGAGACGGGCTAAAAAAGTACAGATTGGCTGAGAGCGGCCGGCTCGCGGGCCGCCGAAATGGGGATTTGGAAATAGAAGGTCGAACCCTTCCCGACTTCGCTTTCGACTCTGACTTGGCCGTTATGCGCCAGAACGAGATGCTTGACGATGGCGAGGCCGAGACCGGTGCCGCCGAGGGCCCGGGAGCGAGCCTTGTCAACCCGATAGAAGCGCTCGAACAGCCGAGGGATGTGATCCTGCGGAATCCCGATCCCCGTGTCACGGACGAAGAAGCAGACTTCGTCCCCGACCAGGAAAGCCCCGAGGTTGATGGATCCACCCTGGGATGTGTACTTGGTCGCATTATCCATCAGGTTCAACAAGACCTGACGAATCGCCTCGGAATCGCAATCCACCTGCAAATCCTCTTCGACGGGTTCAACAGTGATATGGATCTGCTTCTTCTGGCTCTCGGTCTGGAGAGCGTCGGCGGCCTGGATGAGAAGCTCCTTGACCTTGTGCGGCAAGAACGAGAACTCACGCGCGTTCACTTCGATCTGAGACAACGCCATGAGATCGGACGTAAGCTGCGCCAAGCGCTCGGAGTTCTGGCGGATGATGCGCAGGAAGCGGCGATTGTTCTCTGCTTCATCGATCGCCCCGTCAAGCAGCGTTTCTGTGTATCCCTGGATGGCCGTCAACGGCGTACGCAATTCATGGGACACGTTGATGACGAAATCCCGGCGCATGCGGTCAACCATCTCGAGCTCCGTAATGTCGTAGAAAACCGCGACCGCCGCCTGAACTCCACCCGACGGATCGGTGATCGGAGCGCACGATACCTTCCAGGCCCGGTGGACGGGCTCATTGGTCGTCAGATCCACCGAACGCCACTCTCCGTACTGAAACACATCTTCAAACAGGTGACGAATCTCGACTCGAGACCAGGAATTCAGTCGCCCACCGACACTGCAAGGCTCGGACGGGAACATGTTCTGCATCGCCGGGTTAGCGAGGACCGTGAGCTTATCGCGACCGACCACGAGCACTCCTTCACCGATTCCGTCCACGGCCGCCTTGAAGCGTGAGCGTTCCTGCCGAACCTGCTCGAACGTAGAGCGAAGCTGTTGGGCCGCGCTTTCCAGGGTGCGACTCAGTTCACCCAGTTCCCCTCCCGACAGACTAGGGCGTTTCCCCTCGAACTTGCCTTTTGCCAAGTCGCGGGCGAAGCGAATGATTTCGGATACCTGGGCTGAAACCCGCCGCGCCAACCATCCCGCAAGGAGAATAATCGGTATCACGGCCAACACAGCTGCTCGCAAGACATTCGACCGAATCTCCTGAGTGTGGGCATCAATCTCCGGAGTGGGCAAAGCCAGCCGCAACGCGCCGCCCATAGTCGGGATGGCTACGTAGAGGAACTCCGTACCCACGGTACGGCTGAGGCGAATATCGCTTCCTGCGCCTCCCTCGAGCGCCAAGACGAATTCCGGGCGCGTTGAATGATTCTCCATCGTGGCCGGGTCCGCTTCCGAGTCCGCGAAGACGCTACCGTCCGCTCGAATCAAAGTGACCCGGACACCCAACTTTTCAGCGATTTGGTCGATGGTGCGCTCAGCCGTTCCCACCTGGGCGACTAGCAACGAAAGCTCCGCGATGCGAGCCTGCTTCTCCAGGCTCCGGCGCAACTCGTCCATATACGAACGTTCCGTAACCAGAGTGACGAGGTACTGCATGCCGATCGCCGTCACCGCGAGCAGACCAACCAGCGTCAGAATCAGTTTGAAGAAGATCCGAGTCGTCATTCGGGTATTTCAAACCGGTAGCCAAAACCGCGGACGGTTTGCAACCACTTGGGATCGTCGGGCACCTCTTCGATTTGTTCCCTCAATCGCCGCACGTGAACGTCGACGTTACGCGGAGTAACGTGCCGATCTCGTCCCCAAATCGTCTCCAGCAGTTTCTCGCGGCTAAAGACTTTGCCGGGGTTGGCCAAGAAGAACTCAAGTAGACGAAACTCGGTCGCGGTCAGAGGGATTTGGCGGCCATTGACGAAAACCCGGCGGGCGGGCGCATCAATCTCCAAAGGGCCGGAGGTCGTGGGTACCGGAGCAGTCTTCCGGCGAAGGTGCGCCTTGACGCGAGCGACGAGTTCTCGTGGGCTGAAGGGCTTCGTAATGTAGTCGTCGCCGCCAATCTCCAGACCGAGAACCCGGGCCATTTCCTCGTCGCGAGCCGTCAGAAAGAGAATCGGAACTTCAGCCAAGGCCGGTCGCGCACGGATGCCACGGCACAAATCGAAGCCGTCGCCATCCGGCAACATGACATCAAGTAGGATCAGATCCGGCGAGATGCGTTCGGCGGCGTCCAGAGTGCCATCGACCTGATTAGTCGTCCGGACCTCATAACCCGCCCGACTCAGATTGTATTCCAGGAGACCGCAGAGATCTTCGTCGTCCTCGACAACAAGGATCGTCTTCGCCATTAGAGCAATCCATTATATCTCCGACTTCGAAAATCAACTTTTCTGCTTGGACTTGCTGCGCGGTACTTCACGTCATCCGTTTGGGAATTATATACGAAAGTGGCGAAAACGCTGAATCAGCGAGACTTGGGCGGCATCACCTGACGCACCTTTACCGGGCGCACCAAAGCCTTGATTGCATCCTCGAAAGTCCCCTTGAGCCGCAAGTCGTCTTGTAGCTCCTTTGCGGTCGGCTGATAGTCCGTGTGAGGTACTTCAACAATGGGAGTTTCGTGGTTCTTTGGCATTTAGTAGAGTCTCTATTCAGAAGAGATAGAATCTAAGTGACGTTTCGGCAACTTCCTTGATGATCGGGAACATCTCTTCCCGTGTCCATTCTGGTTCACGAAAATACATCGACACCGGGGCAAAGTGGTTCTTATCAGAAGAGCCATCCTTTTTGAACACGTAGGTTCTATTCAGAGGGTAAAACTCGTTCATCATTGAAATCTTGGACATGACAAATGAGTCGTTGGTGTACTCGCTGTCAAAGTCACAACCCCACCCAAAACAGACGAACGGGGTAATCTTCTCGTGGTTCATTGCTGCCCTGATCCCGGTCAGATTCTTTCCAAGCCGCTCTATCGCGTTTCCCTGGGCCTGTTTCGGCTTCCCCTCGCTAATGCGTTCCTTGTTGGTGCCTTGCTTCTTAACCTCGGACACGAGTACAACTTTGCGGTAGGTATCATCGTTTTCTTTCTCCAGCCAAACCACACCGCCATCAGGGATGATCTCTCGATTCAGGAATGTCTTGTCAAACTCAAATCGCTGTCCCGAACTCTCGATAATGGCGATCAAATCTCTATACGAGACACTTTTGGTGAAAGTCAAACGATACCCCACTAGATTACTGGCTAATCTCTTCTCCAGGTAAGCGATGCAGTCTACGACCGCCTTGTGTATTTCCTTGTCGCTCTTCTTGGACTCCAGATTCTTGGGTCGGTGCTGGAGCACACTGCGGCGCAAATCCTCAGATTTGGCCATCGAAGAAATAGTGACCATCCAAGTTGTGAACGTTGAAGATCAAAACCTCGCTGTGAAACAGGACTCCATCGTAAACATTTTTGGGGAGCGCCACGATGCAGTTGATAGAAGGGTAATCGCCCATCGTGAACCTCTTCCAGCGCTTTGAATCGGTTGTCTGGTTCAACCGCAAGCCATACGGCGCAAAGAGAGCAATCGGGACACCGCAACCCCATAATTCGACAGTCTTATGTAGCCAGACCTCCGGCAAAAGAGGTCTCCTGCCGAAGTATCTGATTATGACGTCTTTGGTCTTCTGGTCAATGTTGAACGGGGGGTTGGCAATTACCAGCGAAGGGGTCTCGAACTCACCCTTACGCACAGATATGAAGTCACGGACAATAGTTCCCGGGAAGCCTTGATTCTCTATATCTATTCCCTGTGTTCTAAAGCCATGCCGGACAAAAGGATCAAGCAGCGAACCAGCACCAACGCAAGGGTCCAGAACAATCCCACTGGAGTCGATCTTGTCATGCAGCAATCGGAAGAGAAATCTGCTCACCGATGGAGGTGTAAAGACAGTCGAACTTTTCTGCTCTTGATAGAAATTATTTCGATCAACCCGGTACATCAGACAACCACTAAGCTATCAGTTCGTGGAACTTCAAGCGTTTGCCTTCCATGCCACGAGCGACGGCGGATATTTGGTCAATGGTGTTCTGCTCCCGCAGATTGTGCCGTCCGGCGAACTCTTGCACGTAGCGGTCAAGATGCTTAGGTGAGAGTTTGTGGAACGTGCCTTTATGCGCTCTCTTCAGCATTGACCATAGCGACTCGATTCCGTTGGTGTGGATGTCGCCCTTGACGTACTCTGCAAGTGAGTGCCGGACTGTGGCATGGTCAAACGGGAGCGAGTGGTAGGCTCCCGCGTCATCGGTGTAGACGGTGGCTCCGGGCTTCGCGTGGCTCTTGACGAAGCCTTTCAGCGTTTCGCTGTCGGTGGATTCGATGACGCGAGCAGCGACCTGCTTGGTCGCCCGATCCTTCGCGCCCACTACGGCGGTCTTGCCAACCGCCCCTCTCCCCGTATCAGCGAGCTCCTTCCGCTTGGAGTTGCTCATGTTGCGCCGTCGCCCGCCTACGTAGGTCTCGTCAACTTCGACCGGACCTGCGAATAATGTACCACGGTGGTATAACGCAGCGCGCAACCTGTGAGCGAGAAACCACGCGGTTTTCTGCGTCACGCCGATATCCCGATGTAGCTTCATTGACGAAACGCTCTTCAAGCTGGTCATGAGCAGGAAAGCCGCGATGATCCAGTCCTGATAGCCGACCTTGGCGCATTCCATCACGGTTCCGGTTTTCACGCTGAACTTCTTGCCGCATTCCTTCTCGCGGCAGCGGTAGGGCATCGTCTTGTGCTTGCAGCCCGACTGGACATTCACCGATCCGCAGACCGGACAGCACACACCCTTCGGCCACCGCTGCTCGATGAACCATCGCTCCGCCGCTTCGTCATCGGGAAACATCCGCATGATCTGCTTGAGCGTGATTCCCTTGCGGTATGCCTTGCCAGGTGCCTTGTGTGACATGACTTCATTCTACCGCAAAGTGGCGGAGTCGTCAAGCGGTTTGTGGAGATTTTCGCCACTTTCGTATATAATTCCCATCCGTTTCGCCTAGACAGTGCGCATCATACCCGTCGGGAGGCCTGGCCAGCGATGAAGGCGACCACACCCTGGTCGGGCGACAGGTTCTTGCGCATGCTAAGGCCCGACAAGCGAATCATCGGGTTGAAAACGGGCAAATTGTCCGTCCGTGATCTCTACAGCCTCAATGGCGATGGGCGCAATGGTTGTTTCGCCAGCCTTGTCCGCTTCGCCGGTATAGTCGCGCAAACGCTTCTTCGGTGTCTTGGAGAGCTTCGTCCCCTGCCTTACCCAGGCGGCAACGCCAGGGATGTCCGGGAAGGTTACGCCATACCGCACTTCACGCTCGTGAGTGTGTGATCGCGGTCCGAGCAAGTCTCACACAACGGCGACTTTGACGCAGTTGATCGGCGGCAGCGAATCAAACACGCAACTCCATTCTTCCCCGCTGTCTCTCCCGATCCAGAGTTGCCCGGTCGTAGTTCCGAAATACACCGCAGGTGCAGCGAGTTCGTCAATGGTCATCGCATCCCGCAGAACTGTGAAGAAACTCTGTTTCTTCGGAAGGCCCTTGCTGAGTCGTTGCCACGAGCCGCCGCCATTTTCACTGCGCCATACCGCCGGGGCGCCGCCGGGACAGGTGCGCGTGATTGCTTCGAGGGGCATGACGTAAACAGTGTCCGGGTCGTGCGGGTGAGTGATGATCGGCATCCCGAAATCGGAGGGAAGCCCGTCGGCAATCGACCGCCATGTGTGCCCATAGTCGTCGCTGCGCAAAACACCGATGCCCGAACGCTCGGCCCAACCGCCGTGGTTCTGCATGTAGAGCCGACCGGGAGCGTCCGGGTGGCTTGCAATTTTGTGGACGCACTGGCCGAATTCGGGATACGGGTCGGGCAAGAATCCGGCTCCTATTCCCCGGTTGGACGCGGCAAACGTTTCGCCGCCATCCTCGCTCAGGTAATGGCCTCCCGTCGAAATACCGAGATGCAACCGATTCTCGTTGCAGAGGATCGTATGCATACAGAGGCCGCCGCCGCCGGGCTGCCACTGACGGGCGTGATCGTGGTTACTGATGCCAGGGACCAACTCCCACGAGTTGCCATTATCCTGACTTCGGAAGAGCGCAGCAGGTTCGACGCCGCACAATAGATCGGCGCTATCGTTCCCTGCCTCAAGCGCCCATATATTCGCAAGAGCGCGCCCGTCCTCCTCCGGAAATGCTGGTGCCGACTGTGTCTCTCTGAACTCCTGGCCAAGGTCGGTCGAGAGTAGAATCTTCATTCCGAAGAACTCATTACAGCTCGATGCATAGATGAGGGGCTCACCCCGCAAATCGATCAACGCAGTGTAGACGGGCACACCTGCTCCGAAGGGTCCTTGCAACGAGAAACGAGTGCGATTCGTTGCCGCCTCAGCAACGAAGAGCCCCTTCTTGGTGCCGATACAGAGAATCACACGTTCCAGACAAGTCGAACCTCCTGAGACAGCTGGCAGTACGATAATGACGTCTCCTGGCTGGAGCTTGGTATCAAAGGCTGCCAAATCACGAATGTTGGCACTGTTCACAAACAAGTTCACGTGGCGGCGAACGGCGCCCGTCTCATCGCAGATCGAGCGATATAGCGAAGCGTGGCTTTGCTTGAGCTGCACGAGAGCCGCCCCGACGGTCGCAGCCTCCAGAGCAAGCTCCGAGGCGCATCCGGCGTAGCTGCACAGTGCCGATGGAATCTGCATCGACACCCTTACGGCCTTCTGGGCGCTTGCCAAGGTTCAACGTCCTTTCTTTCCCACAGGTCCGCTCCTGAATCGTTTTCCGCGGCTCAACACGGCCGAAAAAACTCTTTGTACTCCAGGTCTTGAGCCGCTCCCTGTATGAGACGGCCTCAAGCCTTCCTTGAAAGAGCACTTCGGACGGAAAAACCGATAGCCGAGAGACGAGTCTTAGCTTATCTCTACAATGCGGATATTTGCTATCGCGCTTTGGTCCACACTTCCCCAGCTTGAAGGGGTGGTTTGCACGGGCGTTGGGATGGCCCCTGCCGTGGCGCGAAGGGAAAAAGAACGGGACGCCGGTTGTCCGTAAGCACGGTAGGGATCTTGTGGGGCACCGCCGGGACCAGATTTTCAAGGAAGTTGGCCCCCATGGCGGCCAACTTCGGTTCCAGCTTCACGAATGCCAATTTCGAGGTGCGGTCGCGGCACTAACAGATCAAGAGCTTGCCTTCCTCGGTGAGGACCTCTGCGATATCGAGATGGAAGTATCCGACCTTTTTGGTCCTGAAGCGGAGAAGGCCGGCTCGCTTGCACCGACATACCGGTGATCAGACCTGAAATCGACACGGAAGAGGTCCAGTGTTCTGCTTGCCGCAGCGGCCTTGATCAGGGGGCTGACGGACCTTAGCACTCGAGGAACGGATGCGAATCGTCCTCGACAGGCTCGCGCCCAGAGAAACCATCTCGCATCAGGCCGTAATGAAAATGACTTGGGTCTTGCCGGATGTAGTGACACACTTCGTGGACGGCGACCCGAGCCAAGACACGACCGATTCTCCTGGACGACCGGCTCGACGTACACCTCCAGGACCGACATGGTAAGACCACTCTCGCGAGGAGCGGCTCGTCCCAGCACACTACGTTCCTTGGCCGGACCCGCCTTGCGCAACACAACATGGATCACTCGATCGGACGCCCCAGCACAGGGCCCTGGTTCAAACGACACACTCCGGTGATGAAGCAAGCCGCTGAATTCGATGTACATCGAGGCGAGGGTCGGATGATTGACCTCGGCAAAGACGAATGTCGATCCCGTAGCCTGTGAATGGCGACTTGAGACGGCCGACGGTGTCGTCCTGGTTGACCAGAAGCGCTCAGAAGACCGTCACGGCGAAACTTGAGGATAGTTGAACGGACGCCGGAAGCAGTCGCTCTCGATGTTCAGGCCAAAATGTCCTCGTTCCGTAGTATCACAATACGTCAGCGGTCAAGATCGTCAACGTTTTATAACCCCCATGCCCCCCAACAACCTCTCCCGTATCCACACCCTCACCTTCGACATTTTCGGAACTGTCCTCGATCTCGTCGGCAGCATCCGCCCCTCGCTCGATGCCTTCCTTACCGACCAAGGGGCTGCGGTAGAGGGCGCCGAGTTCTGGCCCGAATGGCGCTTACGACAACGGTTGGAGCAGCACCAGGACACGATCCTCATGCTTGGCCACCCGGGCTACCTCGATGCCGCGCGCCGAGCGCTGATCTACTGCCTCCGCAGACACGGTATCGACTTCCAACAGGCCGCAGTCGAGCGATTCATGCGTGTGTTCGAGGAATTGCGTCCCTACGGCGACTCCGTCGAGGGTCTGAACCGCCTTGCCGTGCGCTACCGCCTCGTCGCTCTCTCCAACGGTAATACATGGCTCGTGGAGCACCTGGTCGAAAACAACATCGGAGCCCCCTTCGACAGCGTGATCTCAGTCGACCAGGTTGGACGCTTCAAGCCTCACCCCTCGGTCTACCGCTACGCCGCCCAACGCCTTGGCTGCGAACCGCCGCAGATCATGATGGTTGCTGCACACTCGTTTGATATCCTCGGCGCACGCGCCTGTGGCTATCGCGGCGCCTTCGTCAATCGCTATGGCCTGCCCTACGAGTCATCAACGCTTCAGCCCGACCTCGTCGTATCCGACTTCATCGAGCTTGCCGAACACCTCTCCGATATCCGAAAGTAGGTGCTGAAAGAAATCATGACCGCCCACACCGTTCGCCTTCTCGCCTTCTCGCTCAGCGTCATCACACACATGGCCGCAGCTCCGCTTTTTGAGCAGACCGACGTATTCACTGCCGGAACCGAGGGCTATCATACCTTCCGCATCCCGACCATCGTCACGGCGCCGGGCGGCTCGCTTCTTGTTTTTGTTGAGGGCCGCAAAGAGAACCGCCATGACCCCGGCGGCGGCGATATCGACCTCGTCTACAAACGCAGCACCGACCGGGGTCGTACTTGGTCCGCCGCAATCGTTCTCGACGACCCCGGCACCGGCTGGGGCGCGTCAAACCCGACCCCTGTCACCGATCGCGATACCGGCAAGACCTGGCTCATGTACAACCGTTGGGAGCCTGCACGCGGCACCCGTAATTCCCTGCCCGGCACGGATCACAATCAAACCTGGGCGCGCCACAGCTCCGACAACGGCAAGACCTGGTCCGACGCGATCGACCTCACGCGCGCCGCACGGGACTACGAAAACTGGGGCGCCAACTTCATCGGCCCAGGCGGAGCTATCCAAGCCGCGAGCGGCCGCTTGGTCGTACCGTCGGCCCGCCGCCCCGACCACTACTACCTCACGATCTCCATCGGGGACTTCGAGGGCGAAACCAGCTTGATGCGAGCCTATGCCATCTACAGCGACGACCACGGCGCCACGTGGAAGCGCGGACAACTTGTCAAATCCCAAACGAACGAGAACCAATTCGTCGAGCTCGCCGACGGCGTCATCATGATGGATGCCCGGCAGGGCGCCGGCGATCATCGCTGGCTCATGTTAAGCAAGGATGGCGGCGAGACATGGACCGACCCGGTGCCCGGACAAACCGTCACACCAGTAGCCACCTCGATCGAACGGTACACGCGCAAATCCGCCGGCGACGACAGCAACCGTATCTTGTGGACCGCCCCGAAAGGCCCCGGCCGCAAGCACCTTGTCATCCGCACCAGCTACGACGAAGCCCAGACGTTCCGCAACGAAAAGACCATCTACGGCGGTCTCGCCGCCTACTCGGATATCACCATTCTTGACGACAAAACCGTTGGAGTCATTTGGGAGCGCGGCGTCAGCGAGAACTATCAGTTCGTTACATTCACCCGCCTGAACCGCGACTACCTGGAGGCCGAACCTCATTAGTTGATCCGACGCCAGAAAGGCGGCGGGCGGCGCCAGGACAGTCCCTCACACATCCGCCTGTAAGCACACGGTGAGCCAATACTAGTTTCCGCACCGCACAGTTCCCGCGACCCTGAAGAGAACATCCGGAGGGCCTACGCGACGAGCCGACTGCGAAATGCGAAACTTCAAACAGCCTGTCTACGCTCTCCTCCATAGGGCAAAGGTCCGGTAAACGAGCCACATGTACCAGTCCAGACCCAGCGAGGAGCGCTTGAGGGCCTTCAGGATGTTCATATCCAGGGGCACTGGGTGGCTGATGATCTCGTTGAAGAAGTCCTCGCCGAGGCGGATATTGCTCTCCCAAAGCGTCGGCTCATGGGGCCGCTTCGGGTCCCACCAAAGCAATGCGCGGTCGGCCACTAGCGAACTCACCCTGACCTCCGCCCGCTCATCCTCGTAGATCAGCGAAACGGTGTAAGGACATCGACAGGGACGTGCGGCTTCAGCGGCGCTTGCAATTGCGTCAACCACATGGCGCAAGGACCAACCACGTACCGCATGATTTCACCCCGGAAGTACAAAGCCCTGTCGAGAGGATGCTGTGGCAGTGAGGATTCGGCCGGCACCCGCGGCGGCCGGGCGGGCGCTTGCCGCTGCAGGACTGGCGCTCGCGCACGCCGGGATTCCCCCCCGCTTGCCCTCTCTGTCCCCCCGTGTCGATGCAGAATTGCTTCGCGATTTCGTAGAGCGCCAGGCGCTTCGAGGGCGAGAGGATCAATACGCCTTTGGCCGTCGGGTAGTTCAGATCCGGCCAGGTCGTCTTGATCTTTTTCAACTCCCGGAGGCACTTTGCGCGAAAGGCATCAACGGTGCGCTTATCGCTCGCCTTGGCAGGGTCCACTCCGAACTGGCGGTAGAGGCTCGCCCAAGAGAGCCGCATCGGGCGCTTCCACGTATACCGCTTTACTTTTGGGCTTTGACGTGACCTGTTGAGCGAATGGTTCGTCATAATCAGAAATACATGTCCTTCTTCGACCGTCGTCGTTACATAACTATTTGCCTGTTGAGTGCGGCTCTGACTACTTTGAGCGGTCCCGGCGCTCAGGCTCAGAAAGTCGAGGCGCAAGTCCACGTTCTCGACAATGGCGTGAAGTTTCTGCTGGTGCCGCGTGAGGGCGACCCGAACGTCTCCGCTGGCTGGGTGGCCAAAGTGGGCTCGGTGAACGAACGGCCGGGCTTGACGGGCGTGGCGCACCTTTTCGAGCACATGATGTTCAAAGGGACGCACACCATCGGCACGAAGGATATCGACCGCGACCTCGAAATCATCAGACAGCTCGATGCGCTGAGAGCGCAGATTCGCGATGAGGAAGAAACGCTGATCGAAAAGCACCGCCGAGGGCTGATCGACAACCCCAAGGATCCCGCGAGCCGGTCGCAAAAACACAACCAGCTTCTGGGAGAGTTCGGCAGATTGCTCACGGAACAGCGTGAGCTGATCATCAAAGACCAATTCGACCGGATCTACACCCTGCAGGGCGCGTCGGGCATGAACGCCTTCACGTCAAATGACCTGACGCTCTACATGATCAACGTACCGGCGAACAAGCTGGAGCTCTGGTTCTGGATGGAGTCCGACCGACTTTCGAACCCGGTCTTTCGAGAGTTCTACAGCGAGCGGGACGTCGTTCAGGAAGAGCGCCGACTGCGCGTTGAATCGAGGCCGACGGGCAAGCTCGATGAGCAGTTCGAGACGCTCTTCTGGCAGTCGTCACCCTATCACTGGCCGGTCATCGGCTGGCAGAGCGACCTGGACGGCCTGACCCGAGACGAAGCGCTGGAGTTCTTCGGCACCTACTACGCGCCAAATAATCTTACGGTGGCACTGGTCGGGGATTTCGATTCCGAGCAAGCGGTGTCATGGGCGGAGAAATATTTTGGCCGTTTGAAGCGGGGCGAGAGCGAGCCGGAGCCCGTCCGCACCTGGGAGATCGAGCAGCAGGCCGAAACGCGCATGACGGGCTACGCGGACACCCGCCCCACGGTTCGGGTCCGTTACCACACCGTCGCGGATGCCCATCGCGAAGAGCCGGCTCTGCTGGTATTGTCGAGCTTGTTGAACGGACGGACGGGGCGGCTTTACAAGTCACTCGTTCTCGATCAAAGGGTCGCAACGAACGCCGGCGCGTCTGTGAACGGCATGAAGTACGACGGCTACTTCGAGTTGTCGGGCATCGCGGCGGAGGGGCATACGCCGGAAGAAGTCGAGCAGGCGCTCTATCAAGAGATGAAGGTGCTTCAGGAGCAACTCGTCGGGGACCGGGAGCTGCGGAAGGTCAAGAACCAGCAACTCGCAGGCGACTTCCGGCGACTGCGGTCGAAGACGAACCTGATGATTCAGCTTCTGATCTACGAAGCTCTTGGAGATTGGGAGAACATCAACAAGTTTTCCGAGCGCATTCAGGCCGTCACGGCGGAGGATGTCCGCGCCGTCGCAAGAAAGTATTTCAAACTGGAAAACCGCAATGTCGGCATCTACTACACCAAGGAAGGTGCGAGCGGCCGGCGAGGCCGCGGCGGTCCTCGACCCGGGGGACGGCCCGGACCAGGAGGTGGACCATGAGACGCCGCGAATGGATGAAGGTCACCGCCGGCACGGTGCTTGCGCCCGCCGCCTGGGCCGCGGAAGAAGGCATTCCGGCTCACCCGAACGACCTGGAGTTCCCCAAGCTCACCTACGACCCGCCCAAGCCCGCCGACTACCGGCATGAATTGCCGGGGGGCGCGGTCGCATACGTCGTGGAGGACCACCAGCTTCCACTGATCGATATTTCGGTGACGATCCGGACGGGCGGCTATCTGGTCCCGCGGGAGAAATCGGGGCTGGCCTCCTTCACAGGCTCACAGATACGCGCAGGCGGAACCAAGACGATCTCGGCACACGAGTTCGATGAGCAGGCCGCGTTCCTGGCTTCGAGAATCAGCAGCAATATCGGCGGCACCTCGGCAACGGCGGCTCTGAACTGTATCACACAGAACCTGCGACCGACACTGAAGCTCTTCTTCGACATGCTCAAGAATCCCGGTTTTGACCCGGAACGGTTTCAGCTCGCGGTCGCACGCCGCCTGCAGGCGATGCAGCGCCGCAACGACCGCGCTCAGGGTGTCGAACGTCGGGAGTTCGCTCGCCTGATGCGGGGAGACGAACACTACTCGACGTGGCCGGCGACGGAGGGTTCGATCGAAGGCGTCACGGTCGATGCCATGCGGGAGTTCCATGCAAGCTACTACCACCCAGGGTCGATGATCTTCTCTGTCGCGGGTGACGTCGATACAAAAGAGATCCTGGAACAACTTGGCGGCGAGCTTACGGACGGATGGCCCACGCAGTCGAAGCCGAAAGTCGCGACGGTGCCGGTTCCCAAACACGAGCCTTCGGCGGGCGTGTACATGGTCGACAAACCGGAGTTGAACCAGTCGCGGGTCGCGATGGGGCACCTCGGTATCCGGCGGGATGACCCCGACCGCATCGCAATCGGCATCATGGACCATATTCTGGGGGCTAGTGGTTTTACGTCACGGATCATGATGCGCGTGCGTTCGGATGAGGGCTTGGCCTATAGTGCCAGGAGCAGCTTCCGGCCTGGCATCTACTACCCGGGCACGTTTCGGGCCGGGTTCCAATCGATGAACGCGCGCTGCGCGCAGGCGGCGACGATCGTCCTGGAGGAGTTGGATCGAATCCGGGAAGAGAAAGTGACCGAGGTGGAGTTGGAGACGGCCAAAAACGCCTCCATCGAAACCTTCCCGCGCTTCTTCGCGACGGCGGGCGCCGTAGCGGGCACCTTCGCCTCGGATGAGTACACGGACCGCGAAGAGGGATACTGGGATAAGTATCGCGACCGCATCGCCGCCGTGACACGGGATGACGTGCTGCGTGTGGCCCAAAAGCATCTCCATCCAGACAAGCTTGTGATTCTGGGCGTGGGAAATGTTCAAGAGATGCTGGCGGGCAATCCCGATAAGCCGGACTACCAGTTCTCAAAGCTGGCCGGGGGGAGTGAGATCCAGAGGATTCCGCTGCCGGACCCGCTGACGATGGAGTACCCGGACGCCTGAGATCATCGATCCGGCGCGCACCGGGGTATTGAACGTAAGGTCTCCTGAATCAGTGTCATAGGGCGGTGTGCTCGCAGCCGCCCATGCCGGATTCCCAGACCTCCATAAGAGGAAGTCACCTCGGAACCGAGCCGATTCCCTGTTCTGCAGCTTCTTTCTGTTTCCCTGAGCAGCGTTGGTGCTTCTTGGCCGTGGCAGCCTGCCGCGGCAGGGCTGGTTCGATCGGGGCCGCGACTTCGTGGAAAAAGCGCCCTCGAGGCTGCGACGCCAAGCAGCTACGCGGCTCGAAGTTGCTCCAACAAAGCGATGGCCTTGAGGATATCGTCGCGTTGGGCCTCACCGGTAATCTCACGTTCAATTGTCAGCGGACCCGAGTAGCCCACTTCCTTGAGCTTGGCGACATAATCGCCCATCCCCACGTCGCCTTCGCCCAGGGGCGTCTCTTCGCCGAAGACTCCTTTTTTCTTTGGCCATGTTCCGTCTTTGCAGTGCACCGAGACGAGCCAAGGGTGGATGACATCGAGTGCTGCCATCGGCTCGCCCGAGCCGTAGAGAATCATGTTCGCAGGATCGAAGTTGACCTTGAGATTGGAGCGATCGACATCCTTGATGAATTCGCGCAGCACGACCGCGGGCTCCTGGCCCGTTTCGAGGGCAAACGTCTGTCCGTGATTCGCGCAGTGGTCGCAGAGCCGCCGCATCATGTCGCGGACCGCGATGTAGTCGGAGTCGCCGTGATCCTCCGGTACGAAGCCAATATGAGCGGCGATGCCGGGGACGCCGAGGAATTGGGCGAAGTCGCTAATCTCGCGCGTGCGCCGCTCGCGTTCCTCGCGTGTGCTTGCGGGGATGTATCCGACGGTCTTCTCCACCGTCGGGATGTCGGCGTAGCTCTCGCCGTCGAATGCAGCAAACACCGTGTTCAGGGTAATTCCGGAAGACTCGAGAGCGTCCTTCCATGCAGCCGATCCGTCAGGACCGATGTCGGCCTGTCCGTGAAGACCGAGTTGGCCGCAACGCACGCCGAGGCTCTTGACCATGGCCGTGATCTCGGCTGGGGAGGCGTCCACTCCCAGAACGCCGCCTGTCCAAAACATGACACCGACCTGTAAAGGTTCCCATTCCGCCATTGGAGTTTCTCCCGTGTATAAAAGTCGTTGCATGCGGGGCGCCGCGCCCGCCGTGCTCAAACCGTGATGGGCACGCCGCCCCGCTCGCGCGAAGTCCGCATCGCCAAAGTCATACGCGTCGCCAACGCCGACTCCTCAGGCTGACATCGTTCCGGTGGCGAGCCCGCCTCGCAGGCATCCACGAAGGCGGCTAGCTCCGCGACGAAGCCGTCCTGTTCAGAGAGCTTCGGTTCTTCCGAAGAGCCGTCGCCCTTGTAGAGAGTCAGCCGCCGCAGTCCGGAGTGGAAGTCAAGCGTGCCACCCTCGCAAACGAACGAAAACTCCATCGAGAAAGGATAGCTCTGCGGATGGTGCCAGCCGCCCGAAATTACGACCGGTTGAGGGGTCTCATACTCCAACTCGGCCTCTACCACGTCGATGCCCTTGGCCATGTCCTCGACGCCCCGGGCCTTGATGGAAGCGGGCTTGCCGAACAGGTGCAGCGCGAAGTCGAAGTCGTGAATCAGCAAGTCGAACACGCCGCCGCCGCTGCGGGAACGGTCGTGCATCCATTTGCCCCATGCCGGGGCGGCGCACTTGCGTCGAAAGAAAGCGGCCTTCACCGATCCGATCTCGCCGGATGCAATGATCTCGCGAGCCCGCGCGTAGTCGGGCCAGAAGCGTAACACCTGCGCCACCATCAAGACACGGCCGTGCTTACGCGCTGCCTCGACCATCCGGTCGCACTCCTCGCCTGTGAGCGCCATGGGCTTCTCGACGAGGACATGCTTGCCGGCCTCCAGCGCCTTCAGCGTGAGCGGTGCGTGAAGATCAGAAGGGATGCAGAGATCCACGGCCTCGACGTTGGGGTCGGCAAGCATCTCTTCGACCGTTGCGTAGCGGGCGGCCGCTCCGAAGTCCATCGCTTCTCCGGGGCGGTCGAGATTACCCTGAATCGCGCTCAGATCCCCGGAACGCTTCTTGTCATCGCTGCTCGCCACAGCCGTGATCTCGGCGTTGGGGACGCTCTGGTACGCTTGCAGATGCGTGCTCCCCATGAAACCCAGTCCGGCGACACCGATCTTCACGCGTTGATCTCCCTTCCAACGTCGAGTGGGCTCTGTTGGCCGCGGTTCGACGCGACAACATTATCGAGATAGCAGCGGCCGAATGTAAAGGGCACCTCTACGGGCTACGATCCGGAAGATGCTTACGAAGCGATGGCCGCAAGCGAGCAACGAAAGGCCAAGGCTCTGAAATGGCCGGAAGCGCTGGTGAGAGACGCGGCGGATGAACGGGGCTTTGGGGCGTGATGCCCCTAGCGAGCGCGGGCCTTCTTTGTTTGATTCAGGCCCATAATTGCGCCGGCACCCATTGACAGGAGTCTCTCAGCGGTCTCCTCGCCCACCGCGGCGGGGGACGTGGTGCTGCCCTCGACAACCCGGCAGAAGGAACGGCGGCCATCTTGCGATACGACCATTGCGGAAAGCCGGAGCCGGTCGCCTCGGATGCTGGCGTAGCCGCCCAGCGGCACTTGGCACCCGCCACTGAGAGCTTCGAGCAAGCTTCGCTCGGCAGAGACCGCGGTGAGTGTCTCCTGGTGATTCAAAGGCGCGACGATTTCCTGCATGCCTTTGTCCCTGGCACGCACCTGAATACCGATCGCGCCCTGCCCGATCGCCGGGTACATCACGTTCGGCTCGAGCGTTTCCGCGATTCGGTCTTCCAGCCCAAGCCGGTGCAACCCAGCCGCCGCGAGAATCAAACCCTCGTAGCGTCCTTCGTCCAATTTCTTGAGGCGCGTATCGACATTGCCGCGCACCTCTTCCACTTTCAACTTGGGCCGCAGGCGGCGGAACTGAGCGGCGCGGCGCAGAGAACTGGTTCCGATACGGGCGCCTTCATCGAATTCTTTGAGTTCGCCACCCACGAGGGCGTCACGAGCGTCGCCCCTCTCCGGCACGGCGCCAAGGGCCAGCCGCCGGTCCGATTTCGTGGGTAGATCCTTCAAGCTGTGCACCGCAATATCGATGTGACGCTTGATCAACGCCTCGTCGATTTCTTTCGTAAAAACGCCTTTGACGCCGGTGGTGGTGACCAACTTCTCGAAAGCCCGCGCGCTCAACTTGTCGCCGCTCGTCTTGATCACTTTGATGCGTGACGACACGCCCAGTGCTTCAAGCTGGTCGGAGACCCACTGGGCTTGCCACATGGCGAGTTGGGAACCGCGGGTTCCGATGATAATCGGTTTCATTTGTGCAGGTTGAAAGCGCGTTTGACGAACTCGACGAAGTGCAACCCGTCGGGATGACTCGCCAAACGCTTCATTTGAGAAATGGGAGAATGGGCGATCTTGTTAATCATGCCGCGCGTCAGGGCCTCAATGGCTTCCTCTTGTTGCGGCGTGAGAGGCCCGAGTTTCGAACGGTGCCGCTCCAGCTCGGCGCGCCGCAGACGCTCCAGCCTGTCCTGCAAGGACACGATGGTAGGCGCGACCTGATGCGTCTTGAGCCGCTGCATCAGCTTCGAAACTTCCTCCTCGACGATTCTTTCGGCCTGCTCGGCCTCGCTCTTGCGTTGCTCGAGATTGGCATCGGCCACATGCTGCAAGTCGTCAATGTCGTAGACAAAGATGTTGTCGATCGCGTTGATCGCCGGATCGATGTCGCGCGGCACAGCGATATCGATCAGAAAGATCGGCCGCTGCCGCCGGGCCGCGATCATTCCCTCTGCTGCCTGTTTCGTGAGGATGAAGTTGGGTGAGCCGGTCGAAGTGATCACAATATCGACATGCGTCAGCCACTCCAGAAGCCGGCTGAACTCGACGGCCTTGCCGTCAAACACCTTGGCCATCTCGACGGCGCGCCCATGCGTACGGTTCGTGACGTAGATCTTGCCGCCACCGGCCCGGCGCAGGTGCTTGGCGGCCAGTTCGGACATCTCGCCGGCACCGATGACAAAAATGGATCGGCCGCTGAGGTCTCCGAAAATCTTGCGAGCCAACTCGACGGCCACGTTGCTGACCGACACCGCCATCTGACCGATGCCTGTTTCGTTGCGCACACGCCTTGCCACCCGAAAGGCGTGATTCAGGACGAAGTCGAGCTCACCCTGGATCGTTCCCGCCTGCTTCGCACTCGCGTAGGCATCTTTGATCTGCCCCAGGATCTGCGGCTCGCCGAGAACCATCGAATCCAGGCTGCAAGCGACCCGGAAAAGGTGCCGCACGGCGTCCTGATCGACATAGCGGTAGAAGTAGGGCTTGACCTCGTCAACAAGCTCGCGGTGTTCAGAACCGAGAAACGACAGAATCTCTTCAGTTGAGTCCGAGCCCGCTTCGGACCCTACGACCAGTTCGACCCGGTTGCAAGTCGACAGGATCAAAGCTTCGGAAACGCCGGGCCGCTCCGCCAAGGCCGCCAGGCGCTCGGCCGTCGCCGCCTCCGCCACGGCGAAGCGCTCCCGCACCTCGACAGGGGCGGTCTTGTGACTGAGACCCACCAGAAGAACGCTCATGGTCGCATGAAGGTATGAACGCCGCTATTGACGATCCAGGTGAGAGCGGCTGAACAGAACCCCACGATCGAGAAGTACGCTGCCTTGCGCCCTCTCCAGCCAATTGCTAACCGGCTGAATACCATCGCGAGGTAAATCGCCCACGTAACGAATGCCAGGGCGATGGTCGGATCCACGATCCAGTTTGCGCCCCACTCGACGAAAGCCCAGAAGCTCCCTGAGATCAGCCCCAAAGTCACCAGAACGAACCCAACCGCCAAGGTTCGATAGGCGAGATCGTCCAAGGCGCCGAGCGGCGGTAACCAGTAATAGAAGACCCTGGGTCTTTTTGATTTGAGTTCCTTTTCTTGAATGAGATACATCACACCGGCGACGAAGGTCAGTGTCAGAGCGGCATATCCTAGCAGCACCAGCACCACGTGCATCGTCAGCCACATACGCCCCAGAGAGTACCCTTTGGGCGGGTCGACGGCCGTCCCGAGACTGGCCACCATGGTCAGCAAGAACACTGTAGGGAACACAAAAACAGCCAAACTCTCGTACTTGTATCGCCAATAGACCACCAGAAACGTACAGGTAACTAGAAATCCCACCAAAGAGGCCATCTGATGTAGGGTGTGGACCGGGAACCTGCCCTGCGCCATGGCCTGATCGACGATCGAGACCAGATGGAACACGGCGCCGAGCGAGATCGACCCCAACGCCAGCTTGAAAAGCCGCTGTCGGCGCTTGACAACTGTTATAAGGGCGTGCCACAGACCGAGCGAATAGAGCAGCAGTGTCACACGGAGCCAAAAAACGCTCGACTCACCCATGACAAGTCATTATACCGGGATCTTCAAAATCCCTCCTGTTTTCAGGGGGTTCGCCATGCTGACGACCTTTTTGACCCCTCCGATTTGAAACTGCATCCGCCTTGGGCGACACTAGGGGAACGATGGCCAAGAGCATCCGCAAGGCTGTTTTTCCCGCAGCAGGGTTGGGGACCCGCTTTCTTCCCGCCACCAAATCTCAGCCCAAAGAGATGCTGCCTCTGATCGACAAACCGATGATTCAGTACAGCGTCGAGGAAGCTCATGCTTCCGGCATTGACAGCATCATCATCGTGACGGGACGAGGTAAAAGCGCCATCGAGGATCACTTCGACGTCAGCTTCGAGCTAGAGCACTTACTGGAGAAACGTAACCAGCAAAAGGAGTTGGGCCTGGTCCGTCACATTTCGAACTTGATTCATGTCTCCTACATACGCCAGAAGGAAGCGCTCGGGCTGGGCCATGCGGTTTCGGTAGCGCGCGAACTCGTGGCAGACGAGCCGTTCGCGGTTGTGCTGGCCGACGATGTGATCGATGCGGAGACGCCCTGCCTCCGACAGCTCAAGGACGTCTACGAGCAGTTCGAAAGCGGCGTGATGGCGGTGATGGAAGTCCCACGCGACGGGATCTCTGCTTACGGCGTTGTCGCTGTCGAGCCCGTCGACTTCAACGGGTCAAGCGGCCGGCTCTACCGCGTCACTGACCTCGTGGAGAAGCCCCTTGCCGGCGAGGCGCCATCCAACTTGGCGATCATTGGGCGCTACGTTCTTCCACCGGAGGTTTTCGACTGCCTCGACCGCATCGAGCCCGGCAGCGGCGGCGAGATGCAACTGACCGATGGCCTGCGACTGCTAATGGACCGGGGGCCGCTCTACGCCTACCGCTTCGACGGCAAGCGTTACGATGCCGGAGACAAGCTTGGTTTCCTCAAAGCGACGGTCGAGCTTGCTTTGGCGCGCAACGATTTGGAAGGGGGGTTCCGAGCGTACTTGAAGGGATTGGGGTTGTAACGCCTCCCGGGTCTTTCCCGCAGTACATAGCCAAGGGGCTAGCCAGCGACAAGAGCCCACCATATCAGTCCATCAGTCTGCGAGCTTGTCGAAGAGAGCAGCCACGGATTCGTGACCCTTCTCGCGGGCCATGTCGGCCGCTGTCTTGCCATCGCCGGACTTGCAGCCGGCATCTGCCCCAGCCTTGAGCAGGGCGTTAACCATCGCGTCATCGCCATTCATCGCGGCGGCATGTAGAGCTGTCCAGCCACCGTGTTGTTGAGCATTGACGCAGGCTCCGTTGTCGAGAAGCAGTTTGACGATATCGAGATGCCGTCCGGCCGCAGTGCTGTGGATCGGGGTCACGGCCATGGGGTTCTCAGCGACTGCATTGACGTCCGCAGCCCTTCGAATCAGAAACTGCGCACAGTGGAAGTGCCCAAAAAAGCAAGCCAGATGGAGAGGAGTGAAGCCGTCGGGCGAGCAGGCTGCAATTTCAGAAGGGTCCTCGTCGATCAACATTGTCATCAGCTCGCGTTTGCCAAGAGCAGCGGCCTCGAATAGATCCAGAGGCGGGTTGGTTGCCAGCAGGATACTCAGCACCTCGTTCCGGCGGTAGTACACGGCCTGCATCACGATGGAGACACCCTTCTCGTCGCGGGCCGAGGCTAACCGGGGATCCTTCCGAACAAGGTCACGGACAAGAGCGGCGTCGCCGTCTTTGACTGCTTGTACGATTTGTCTTGCGAGCTGCACGGCGCCTGCGGCTCAGTTCAGTCGGGCGATCTCGTCGCGAAGATAGGCGATGGATTCGTTGACCATCTTCTCGGCGCCCGGAGTGAAGTCAAAGACTTCCATCGAGACCCAGCCGTCGAAGTTGCGATCTTTCGCGATCTGAAGGACGGGCTTGAAGTCGTAACCGCCGTCGGGGCGAACGTACGATCCATCCAGCTCGTTGATGTGGATATGCCGGATGAAATCCCAGTGCTTCTCGACCAGTTCGGCGTGGGGTGTTGTCTCCTCGATCGCATTGTGGCTGTCGAACATGCTTCGTACGGCCGGGCTGTCCACTGTGCGGACCACCTCGATCGCTTCATCGAGCGAGCCGATGACGTCGCACTGTTCGCTGGGAAGGGCTTCAACGAGCAGGGTGACGCCGAGATCTTCGAGGTGGCCGGCGATCGAGCGCACGCCTTCGATGAAATGAGCCGTCGCCTGCTGCCGTGAGAGGCCGCCTGTGGTTTTACGCTGCATGGGTGAACCGAAGACCATCACTCCTCCACTGTCACCCCGTCGCAGGTCGGCGCAAAGATCGACGAGACGGCGGACGAAATCCCAACTGTGTTTCCGCATGGCTTCGTCGGGGGTCGTGACGTGAAGGCCGGTCGGCCCGACGGTCAGCCAGTGCAATCCGACGAACTCGAGCCCTTCGGACTGAACGATGTCTCGTACTTCCTTCCGTTTTTCGGCGGACAGGTTAGTAGCGTCGTTCTGCAGCGTAAACGGAGCGATCTCGATGCCCTGCCAGCCGGCCCTCTTCAGTGAACGGCACGAGGCCGCAAAGTCAGTCTTCTCATAAAGTTCATTACAGACGGCGAGTTTGAAGGTGTACTCGGACATGGCGGGTCAGTGGTTCCGAAGCGGAAGAAGGATCGGGCAGCACAGGACGGACTCACCGGCGCTTCGCCGCCCGCTCATGAATCCCGGGGCGTAGCATGCCCTCCAACTGGGTTACCCCTTGGCTGCGGCGTAGCGGCCGGTGACCTCGTCCCAGTTGACAACGTTCCACCAGGCCGCGATGTAGTCCGGACGCCGGTTCTGGTAGTTCAGATAATAGGCGTGTTCCCAGACGTCGAGCCCGAGAATGGGCGTGTTGCCGTGGGTCAGAGGGTTGTCCTGGTTGGGGGTCGACTCGACGAAGAGGTTCCCGCCGCCGTCAACGGAAAGCCAAGCCCAGCCGCTTCCGAAGCGAGTGGCGCCGGCCGCGGCGAATTTCTGCTTGAAGCTGTCGAAGTTGCCGAAGGCGGAATCGATGGCGGAGCCGAGGTCGCCGCCGGGTTCGCCACCTCCGCCGTTCTTCATCACCTGCCAGAACAGCGAGTGGTTGGCGTGGCCGCCACCGTTGTTGCGAACGGCGGTGCGGATGGCTTCCGGCACCGAGTCCAAATCGCGCACAAGATCGTCGATGGATTTCGCAGCCAAGTCGGCGTGGGCGGCGATCGCATCGTTGAGCTTCGTCACATAGGTGTTGTGGTGCTTGCCGTGATGGATTTCCATCGTCCTGGCATCGATGTGAGGTTCCAGGGCATCGAAAGCATAGGGCAAAGCGGGCAGCGTATAGGCCATGAATCTCTCCTTCGTTGGTTGAGCCTTTCGGGGGATGGCATCGATGACCGCACTCCGTCTCGGAGCCCTCACGGCAACTCCGCCGTTCCGGAGCACAGGCGTCTAATCGTGGCCGCGACCCAACCCACTGGCCACGGCAAAGATTTCTATCTTAGCACCGAGTTCATCGACAAGCCGTTTCGAAGGACAAAACTCGGGGGCCTGGAGGAAGTAACTTCCTGGTCCCGGAAATCGCCATTACCGCACAGGCCTGTCCGCTTTTGGTAGACTCGGAGTGGCCGATTTTGGTTTAAGGACTCGACATGGAATCCACGAACCTACCCTGGCAACGCTCCTTCAGCGTGAGCCCGACCGTTCCCCACGAGAACCAGCCGGAACCACCAGGGCCTCAGCTTGAACCCGCCGCTCCGCCTCCCTCGTCTTCGCGTCCCAGCAGGCTGCTCAACGGCGTCATCTTCCTCGTTCTGGGGGCCATCGGGCTGGGTGTGTGGTCGCAGCGCGAGCAGATCTTCTCGGCCGGGTCAGGAGCCGAGGTTCAGACGATCCCGACTGCGAAAGCAGAAGTCAAGAACTTCCGGCAATCGCTTCGCGCGAGCGGAACCATTGCGGCGAAGCGGTTCGCGGCGATCCGTGCGCCGCGCATGCGTGGCGGCAGTGAAGGCCGCCGTCAGCAAACTCTGATGAAGCTTGCTCCCGCGGGCGAAACGATCCAGGCGGGGACGGTGGTTGCCGAGTTCGAGAATCGCTGGCTTGAGGACCATATCGACGACGTGAGGTCGACACTCACGCAGTCCAAGTCAACTGTCGAGAAACGCCGCGCGGAGATCATGATTGCCAAAGAGACCGAGCAACAGAGCGTGCGCGTCGCGCAGGCGGATCTCGACAAGGCGAAGCTCGATCTGCGAACCGCTGAAGTGCGCTCCGAGATCGAAGCTGAAAAGCTCAAGCTGGCGGTAGAGGAAGCCGAAGCCACGCTTGCTCAGATTGCCGCGGAAGTGAAGCTCCAGCAGGAGGTTCACGCCGCTGATGTAAGAAGCTTGGAACTCGAGGTCGAGAAGTATCAGCTTCACGTCGACCGCCACAAACGCGATTTGGAGCGGCTCAAGATGCCGAGCCCCGTCGGCGGGCTCGTCGTGATGGAGTCGCTCTACAAGGGCGGCGGTCAAACCGAGCAGGTCCAGGTGGGCGACCAAGTCAATCCAGGGACGTTCTTCATGCGTGTCGTCGATCTTTCCGCCATGGTGGTGAGTGGTGTCGTAAACCAGGTCGACAGCCAATTAGTTCGGATGGGGCAGAAAGCCGAGATCCGGCTGGATGCCTATCCCAACCTCGTTCTTCCTGGCAAAGTCACCTCGATCAGCGCCATGGCAAGCAGCTCGAGTTCGGGTTTCCGTTGGCGTAGCGGCCGTGACAACTACGTCAAGATGGTGGCAGTGGAAGTTTCCATCGATGCGGAAGACGCACGCGTCATCCCGGACCTTTCCGGCAGCGCCGATATTTTACTCGCGCAGCATGAAGACGCGCTTGTCATCCCCCGCGCCTCGATCCAGGAGCAACAAGATCGGTCGGTCGTGATGGTCCGTCAGGGCGACAGGTTCATCACCCGCGAGATCGAGATCGGGCCGACGAGTGCCACTCAAGCGGTGATCATTGCCGGTCTCAACCCCGGCGACGAGGTCGCCTTGGCGCCCGTTCCTCAAGCATGACCCCGGGCTCACTACGATAAGAGTTCTCCTTCGCAGGGAGCTCGGCGTCGGAGGCGGTCTGTATATTTGACCGATCAAGCACAGTCGGCTCTCCTGCCTCCGTCCGCCTGAACCGAGTCTACTATCGAGGCGGTTGCGCGCTATGACAATCTCCTGTTCCGTCCGGCCGCTCGAGACATCGCAAACTCGATCGAATGCAGCTGTAGACGCGGCTTATGGGTAGCCCGACAACGTTAAAATAACAACCTTCAATGCGGTGAATGAACTTTGACGCGGCGCCTTGAATGCCGTAAGCGCCCGCTTTATCGAGGGGCTCGCCCGTAGCTGCGTATTCGGCGATCTCCAGGTCGTCCAAGGCCCGGAAGTGGACAATCGTTTCTTCGACGTCTGCCCGTGCTTCGGTCCCGTTGAAGAGGACGATGCCTGTCAGCACTCGATGAGTACGGCCCGACAGCGATCGAAGCATCTGTCGGGCCTCGTCTTCATCGGTCGGCTTGCCGAGGATCGTCGTGTCGATGACAACGACGGTATCCGCGCCGAGAGCGAACTCTCCTTCCCGCCAGACGGCCCGCGCCTTTTCTTCTGCGAGCCGCTTTACGAACGCTTCCGGTGATTCACCTGGCAGGTGAGCTTCGACCACTTCAGCGGGCCGCACGATGAACGGAATACGTGCGGTGCGCAGTATCTGCTGGCGGCGCGGCGAGGCCGAGGCAAGGACAAGCTGCATGCACTGAGCTTAGCGGAGAGCCGGTGAACGGCGATATTGTCTCTGGAGGCCGATCGCGAAAGGTGTTGGGATGCGAACGTGAGAGGGTCGTCAGAAAGAGGCGCAAGCTGCTTGGCGAGCGAAGGTGTGTTTGACCCTACATTGAGCACGGCAAGCGCAACGAGATCATGCACGAGTGACTGGGTTTCCCTTCCCTTTCTGACCACGGACTCGGGCGGTTATATCGCGTACTCCGCCTCGCCACGTAGCCAGAAAGGCAGGCTGGGGTCGCCGAGGCGGATCGCCCGGGAACACCAAGATAAACCGAAGGCGAGAATGTCGGGTCCCGCGGCGTTGGTGACCGTAGCCGCGGCAGAACTCGCAATGCCGAGTGAAGATCGGGACGGCTCTCCTTCGCAGTGGCCGTCGATGCGAGAAGGAACAGGAAGAGAAGCAGCCTCATCGCTCAGTGATCGCAGCTCTGGTGTTAACGTTTTATTGCGGAATGGCGGAAGCTAGTGGGAGTCGAACCCACCTTTGCCGCAGAACGACAAACAACGGTTTTGAAGACCGTGCCCGGCACCGGCTGAGTCTAGCTTCCTCGGGTAATCGTGTTTCGTGTCTCCTGTTTCTTGCTGGTTGGGGTCACGGGACGACACGCCCCAGTCTACGGCAGTGCAAGGGCCTGCGTTTTCCGTTGCCCGCGCTCAAGCAGGCAAATAAAAAGTGACAGGGGCATCCCGACAGGTAGGGAACCAGCACCGCTCCCCTATGTCTCAGAGCTGGCACTAACAACTCGAGATCACTTTGTCGATTGTAGAACCACCCGAGAAACTCCGAAACCACACTTGCCGGGAGCCCAAGGCTGTTCGATCCAACCTTTATCGAATGCTAGGCTTCGCGCCGATGCGCCACTTCGTAGTCTCGGAGTTCTGTCGATCTCAGGGTGCATACGAGTCCCTTCTGGAACTGAAAACCATTCTGCTTCACGAGTGAAAGCCTGACGCCATCACGTTAGCACTCGATGCCATGTCTGAACGTCGGATCCGGCAGCGGCGAGTTCGTTGCGTACGGCTTTGAGGTCTGGGATAAAGGCGCGGATGGCTTTGGAGGGAGATTCAGGTGCGAGATCGAGGATTTGTAGTCCAGCGGGGATCAGGTAGGCGTCACCGGGGGCGTAGGGTTGGTCGGCGAGGGTTCCTTTACCTTGCAGAAAGATGAGCAGATCAGCGTGACCGGGGTGGCCGACATATTCGATCTTCTGCTCCCAGGCCCAGTGTTCGACGGCGAAGTAGGGGCAGGCGACGAGCAGCTCGCGTGTCCAGTTTGTGTGGGGGAATCGAAAGGGCTCGATCGAGCCGGGGTAGGGTTGCTGCTCGGTGACCTCGGCGGCCTTTGCGATGTGTAGCTGTCGCGGCTTTCCGTCCGAGTCGAGTCGACCGAAGTCGTAGAGGCGATACGTGACATCGGAGTCCTGCTGGATCTCGCAGAGCGCGAGGCCGGGGCCGACCGCGTGCAGAGTCCCTGCTGGGACAAAGACCGTCTGCCCAGTGCTGACCTCGACCCAGTTGAGGTGGTTCTCGATTTCCCCGCTGACGGCGGCTTGCTGCAACTCTTCCCGGGATAGGGTCCGTGTCAGGCCGAGCGCCACCCTCGCGCCGGGATCGGCGGCGACGACGTACCACATCTCTGTCTTGCCGGGACTATTCTCGTTCGCCAGGGCGTAGTCGTCCTTCGGGTGGACCTGGACGGAGAGTCGATCTGAAGTAAACAGAAGCTTAGCCAGTATCGGGAAGCTGCGTGTGGAGGGGCCGGGGGGAAATGGGGATGGTCCGCTTCGTGGCGATTGTGGCCCTCTCTTGAAAAGGGATTTCGAGAGCGGAGCTTGGGATAGCCTCCGGTTTTTCGCGGCCAAGGACACAGCGGATTCGCCGAGCAATTCGCGGCCGTAGACCGCTATCAACTCGCCAAGGGTGCGGCCCTGAAGCGGGCCGTTGGCGATAAAGTTCTCATCGAATGAGTACCATGCCTCGCCGATTCTCAGTTCCTGCTTTCCAAAGAACGGGGTGAGGTCGTGCGAGCCCCAGATGCGCTCACGGAACGACGCTGGCAGCCGTAGCGGATAGAGAGAAGTCAAGCCTTTTCCGCGAGAAACTTGCGGATGCGATCCAGGCCGCGCTCGATCTCGCGCATCGACGTGGCGTAGGAGATTCGCACGTGCGCTTTGGTGCCGAACGCCTCGCTGGGCACGACGGCGACGTGCGCTTGTTCGAGCAGCGCGGTCGAGAAGTCGAGCGGCGTCTCGATTCCGTTCTTGCCGAGGAACTCGCCAATATTGGGATAGGCGTAGAAGGCCCCGCCCGGCTCCTCGCAACGCACGCCCGGCATGCTCCGTAACGTTGGGATCACGTAGTCGCGGCGCTTGCAGTATTCGGCGAGCATCCGCTTGATCGAGTCCTGCGGGCCCGTGAGGGCTTCAATGGCCGCCTTTTGCGCGATCGACGTAGGGTTGGATGTCGAGTGACTCTGCAACTTGTTGATTGCCGAGATCAGAGCCGCCGGGGCGAGTGCATAGCCCAAACGCCAACCGGTCATGGCGAAAGTCTTCGACATCGAACCCGCAACGACCAGATTGGGCTTCGATCCCTTGACCGAGGCGATCGAGAACGGCTCGCCGTCGTAGACGAAATGGCTGTAGCACTCGTCGGCGAGCAGCATCGCACCGCGGCGGGAGACGAGGCTGTGAATCTTTTTGAATTCCTCGGGTGAAACGACGGCACCGCTCGGGTTGCTTGGGGAATTGACGACCACAAGCTTGGTGCGGTCAGTGAGCGCCTTTTCGATACTGCTTGCGGAAAGGCGAAAGCCTTCCTCCTCGCTTGTATCGACGACGACGGGCTTGCCGCCGTGGTAGTTGACGACATCATAGAACGTGACCCAATACGGCGCGGGCAGGATGACTTCGTCACCCTGGTCGATGAGGGCCGCCATGGCATTGAAGATGACGTGCTTGGCGCCGACGGAGGCAATGCACTCGTTCGGCGCATAGTCCGTCCCGAAGTTTTGCGCATGCCAATCGCAGATCGCTTTCTTGAGCTCGGGGATGCCGCCCGCGGCGGTGTACTTCGTGAAGTTCTCATCCAAGGCCCGGATGGCGGCCTGCTTGATGTTGTCAGGCGTCGCGAAGTCCGGCTCGCCGGCGCCGAAGGCTACCACGTCCACGCCTTCGGCCTTAAGTTTCGAGGCCTTGGCGCTTACGGCCATCGTCGCAGACTCACTGATGCGTGAGATTCGATTTGTCAGTTCCATATGCTTCTCAGGGTTTTTCTCTCTTCTGCTCGAGGCGCTGTTCGACGACCGCAGGGACCAGCTCGTGTATGTCTCCGCCGAGCCCCCAGACCTCTTTGACAAGTCGCGAGCTCAGATAACTGTAGGCTTCGGCAGGCAGCATGAAGATTGTCTCGAGAGACGGCGACAGATTGCGGTTCATCAAAGCCATCTGCAACTCATATTCATAGTCGGATACGGCGCGGATGCCGCGCAGAATCAGCCGAGCGTCCCTACGGCGGGCGAAGTCGACAAGGAGGCCTTCGAAGCTTTCCACTTGCACATTTTCCAGTTCTGACGATGCCGCGCGGAGCATGTCCACGCGTTCGTCGACGGTAAACAGGGGGTTCTTCCGATCGTGGATCAACACGGCGACGATGACTTCATTGAACAATACCGCGGCACGCTCGATGAGATCCAGGTGTCCGTTTGTCGGTGGATCGAACGATCCGGGATAGATGATGGTGTGACGTTTCGGCACAGCGCCCGCCTGATTGTCAAAACAGGTTTCAGGATCGCACAGAATGCCCCCGAACACCTACCAACCAACTGATTTCGATTGCCTGCGAACGCAGTCGGACCATGTACACCTCAAGCTTGGCTTGCCCCTGCAACTGATCGTTTTGCACGAAAGCCGCTACCTATGGGCGAAAGTGGAAGGCTTTGCCGCCAGAGCAAGTCGTCCCCGAGCCCAGGTGGGCCTGGCGCTTTTGTTCAACTTCGAAAACCGCAGCTCGAAAGCCTGAAACCGGCACCGCTGGCTACAATGAGTTTGGGACCCCGCCATGGATAGACAAATCAGCATCGATCTACTCAACAAGGCCGTCGCCGACGAGCTCCAAGCCGTTCACCAATACATGTACTTTCACTTCCATCTGGCCGACCAGGGCTTTGCGCCTTTGGCAGCTCTGTTCAAGCGCATCGCCGTGCAAGAGATGGGACACGTCGAAGGGCTCGCCGAAAGGATTCTCTTTCTCAAGGGAGATGTCACGATGCAACTGCGCAGGCCGGTCGAGCAGATTACCGACGCCGAACAGATGGTTGCCCGCGCCGCCGAGATGGAACAAGAGAGCGCCGCCGATTACAACAAATGGGCGCTTGCCTGTAGCGCCAACGCCGACGCAGCCTCGAAGCAGATCTTCGAAGGTCTCGTGGGTGACGAAGAGAGCCATTACGATACGTTCGACAAGCAACTCGACCACATCAAGCGTTTCGGCCCCAACTACCTGGCGCTGCAATCCTTCGAAGAGGCCGTCAACATCAACGCAAGCGGCGCCGACGCTTAGAAGCAAGCGTCAAGAACACAATGCCTTTCCTCGGTGACCGTCACCTTATTCCTCTTATTCCTCACTGGCTCCATATCGACAACCTACCGACGCGTTTCGACAAGTTGAAGCAACAACACTCTCTGCAGGCAGGCGTCCGGCAGCGCTCCGCCGATCCGTAGTTGCTAAACTGCCCCTGCTCGGGACAATCCGGCTCGGCCTGCCATGAACATCCCCACGACCCCGGTTCATCAGACCACCTTCATCGACCCGGGCGCATGGACGAGCTCGGATCTGGTTGCGCCGGCGGGACTCGCAACCCACCTCCCTGATCCGGTCCTCGGAGACCTGGACCAAGCTCTCGCCTCCGCGCGCCACGAATCAAAGAGTCTCGCCGACCTCACGAGCGACAACTTCCGGCTTCCCGCCCTCACTTCCTTTGTTCAATCCTTACTGCAAGATCTCCTCAGCGGACGCGGACTGGTCTTGCTGCGGGGCCTGCCGATGGAGCGCTATACGCGCGAGGAGGCCGCGATGCTCTATTGGGGCATCGGCGCCACGCTCGGCCCAACCATCCCCCAGAACACCAAGGGGGAGCGGCTCTACTCAGTCCGCGACGAAGGCTACAGCATTGCGAAGGACTACGGCGCAACCGGCGTGCGCTACTCGAAAACGACTGAGTCCTTCAACTTCCACACCGACTCGGCGCCCATCCTGACGACCGCAACACCCGACGTCATCGGCCTCTTCGCCATGCAGACCGCGAAGTCGGGCGGCGAAACGCTGCTTGTGAGCGCGAAGACCGTCCACAACGTCCTGCTCGCCGAGCAACCCGACAAGTTGGAGCAACTCTACGGGCCGTTTCATCACGATCGCACCGCGGAGTGGCAACCCGGCCAATCCCGTACGCTCGAAGCACCGGTCTTGCGGTTCAACTCTGATCTCGAAATGCGCTACATGCGCTTCTACATCGAGCATGGCCACGAGAAAGCAGCCGTACCGCTCTCACGCAAGCAAGTCACGGCCCTCGACAGCCTCGATGCCATCATGAACCGAGCCGAGTTGCAACTCCGCTTTGCGATGGAGGCCGGCGATATCCTGCTCCTCAACAACCACTCCGTGCTCCACAGCCGCACTACCTTCGAAGACCATCCGGAGATCGATCGCCGCCGTCACTATGCTCGCATGTGGATGAAAGTGCCCGCGGCCGGAACGGTCGTGTGACCTCGCAGGCAGAAAGGACAAGGTCGTGAACCTCTCATCAACCGAACTGCTCCACCGCCTCGGCGCCGGCGAGTCCATCGACGAGATCTGCCGAGCCGCAGCCATCAGCCGTTCTGAATTCAATGTATGGTGGCGGACCGAAACCCAGTCGCGCGTCCCGGACTCGAACGGGTCTCTGTCCACCGGTGTTTCGCGCGCCGTCTCGATCGATCGTGACGAATGGGGCATTCCGCACATCTTCGCCGAGACGGACGAAGATCTCTTCTTCGGGTTCGGCCTTGCCATGGCCCAGGACCGCCTTTATCAACTCGACTACCTGCGCCGCAAAGCCCTCGGGCAGCTCGCGGAAGTCCTCGGCACAGATGGGCTCGAAACGGACATCGTCGCCCGTAGCCTTCGTTTAACCCGCATCGCCGAACAGGAGTGGAGACAGTCGCCGCCTGAGACCCGCACTCTCATCCAACGATTCAGCGACGGCATCAACGCCCATATCGAATCGACCCCAATGCTCCCCATCGAGTTCGGGTTGCTCGACTACAGCCCTGAACCCTGGTCTCCTCTCGACTGCCTCGCGGTCGCCATCGAGTTCATCTCTTACCTCACCGTCCGCTTGCCCATCATCTGCGGGCCTGAGCTCGCTCGTCGTGCTCTCGGCGAGGGGCCGCTGCTCGAAGCCTTCTTGCAAGGTGAAGCCGACGAAGAGAGCATCCTTCCGCACGGCTCTTATCCAACAACGCAATCCGGCGTCGAGTCCATCGGACGCACCGTCAGTGACCCTGACGAGGGGCAGGGCAGCAACAACTGGGTCCTTGCCGGCGTGAAGACCGCCAGCGGCAAGCCCCTGATCGCCAGCGATCCCCATATTGCCTTCGCCGCCGTCTCGTGCTGGTACGAAGTCCATCTCTCGGGCGGCTCCTTTGATGTCTTGGGGATGGCCTATGCCGGCGTTCCGGCCGTCGTCTTCGGCGCCAATCGGCGCGTCGGCTGGGCGATCACCAACAACATCTGCTCGCAGCGCGATCTTTACCAGGAGAAAACCGATTCTGAATATCCTGGCTGCTTCCTCTACGACGGCAACTGGGAACCCGCCTGCGAACTCACCGAAACCATCAACGTCCGAGACGCAGAGTCCGTCACGAAGAAAATCACTTTCTCGCGCAACGGTCCGATCGTCGATGAACTCCTTCCCGCCGCAGCGCGCGGCACGGGTCCGGTTTCCCTCCGTTGGCTCGGCACGGATCACTGCGAGTGGCTCCCCTCGATGCTCGCCATGAACCGCGCTCGCTCCTGCGACGAGTTCCGGGAATCTTTGCGCAGATGGAAGGCCCCCACCTGGAGTCTGCTCGTTGCCGACGTCGACGGACATATCGGCTACCAGGCCGTCGGACGTGTCCCGCTACGGAATCACTGGAAACTGGGATATCTGGAGGGCTGGAACCCCGAACACCAATGGCAGGGCCTGACGCCATTCGACGGCATGCCGCGATGGTTCGACCCCGACCGCGGCTGGATCGCCAGCGCCAACAACCGGCCCGCCCCCGACGACTTCCCGTATCCCCTTTTTGGCTGCTGGAGCAGCGGCCACCGCGCCCAACGCATCCGGCAGATGATCGAGCAGCGTGACAAGCTCACTCCCGACGACTGCGCCCAAATGCACCAGGATGCAAAGTCACTCCGCGCGGTCGAGTTCGTACCCCACTTGGTTTCAGCGGTGACGGACAACGCTGACGAACGTGTCCGCATGGCCGTGCGTCACCTCGCAGCCTGGAACGGTGACATGCTTCCCGACAACGTCGCAGCCACCCTGTTCGACGCATTCTTCGTTCACTGGTCGCGCCGAGTTGTGAGCGAACGCTTCGAGGACGAGACCGCGGCTTGTCTGGAGGGCAGCGTCGGTGGTCTCGGCTCGGCCCTTCTTGAGGACGATCCCGCCGGCTGGTTTTGTCGCGGCGCCCGCCTCGACGCTATCCGAGAAGCCTTCCAGGCAATGCTCAACGAACTCCAAAGCCGCCTCGGCCCAGACATCGATAGCTGGCAGTGGGGCCGCCTCCACAAGATTCAACTCCGCCACGTCCTCAGTGGCCGCGGCGATCTCGGCCGACTCCTCGACCGTGGCAACATCCCCGTTCGAGGTAACGGGCTCACACTCTGTAACACCGGCTACGATCCCAATTGGGGTGCTCTCATGGGGGCCAACTACCGGCTCATCACCGACCTCAGCACCTCGCCCCCCACTTTCCAGGCGGTTGATGCCCAAGGCCAATCCGGCCACCCCGGCAGCCCGCACTACGGCAATCAGCTCCCGGAATGGATCAACGCCCGCTACCACTCCATGCCCTTCGACCGCGGGGAACTCCAAACGAAGACGACTTTCACACTCACCCCGGCGTGACCTTTCTGCCTATCTCAGCGTCTAACGGATGAATCTCGCGATGGAGCCGTCAAGGGTGCCGGCGACGGGTTTTGTAGTACCCGCCCATTCTATGGCGAGGCGACTTGAGGCCTGCCCAGGGTCTTCGGGCGGGAACGCCGTACTCCTACGCACCGCTCGAATCCGGACCGCTCGCTTCTGGCAAGTGCTGGCGGCCTCGCAGAACAGTACGGGCATAGTGCCCCGGGAATACAGGTTGCTGGAAAGGTCGTCCTGAAGCAGGCAACTCGCAGCATGCTGCTGACACCTCGGGATGTTCAAGGTTCGAGGGGATGCCCTGTTGCTTGCATCGTATAGACGTAGAGAGTGGAAATACAAAAGGCGACCGCGCTGCACCAGCCCTCGCCGACCTCATTGTGGGCTTTCCGCCCTCTAGCCACGCGCGTCTCGCCGGGCTTGATCGTCCGTCAGCGACAACGGCTTGTCGCCACAAACCGCTGTGAGCCAGTGTTCTTGCGCGGTCGCCTTCCGGTGACCGGCGGTTCTATAACAACCTCCTGTACAAACTTTTTTTGTCCTTCTTGAGAAGGACACTTATTGGATACACCCGACTGCTTTTGTTGTCAAGAAGAACCACTGTCGGGTGGGGGGAGATATGTGTCATTCCATACCACGTCAAGGTCTTTTTTGAACGTGAAGCGAATTCCCGGGGCACCGCAAAGTTCGGCGTATCTGGCAAGATCGGAGTTGTGGAGCGAGGTTTGCCGGACATCACGGTTCCCTGCCCTCTGTTCTTGCGCGACAGAGTTCGGCGGATGAGGGCATCCGGCTACAGGACCGTTGTCCCGTCATGTCCGTTCCCCGAGTCGTGTCTAGCGAGCAGCCTGCGCCCTACAGGTAGGCGTCGAGATAGCGCCGGGGAATCTCTGCCCCGGCCACATAATTCAGCTTGGCAAGTTTGACCATCTGATAGACGTTAATCCTGAAGTCCGGGCAGGTGGACACCAGAGCGTAGGCGTCGTTGGGCGGATAGCGGTATTCGGTGATCAGCCAATCCATGAGATTGAGGGTGGCGATCTCGACGGCGACCTCCAAGGGCCGATAGGCGTAGACCGACACGATGGAGTCGGGCTTCTCGATGCGCATCCACGGGAGGCGCTTCTGTTTGAGCAACTCCAACTTGACGCGGACGGTCGCGTTCGTTTCCGCCGCCGTGCCGGTGAACTCGGTGTCGCCCTGGCTGGCGTGAACGTCACCGAGATAGAAGAGCGCCCCTTCGTGATAAACCGGCAGATGAACGCGATTGCCCGGCGCGACATCACGGATATCGAGGTTGCCGCCCCAGGCGTCCTGGCCGTCGCCGCTTGTAGCGACTTCCCGGTCGGGCGCTACTCCGATCGTGCCGACGAAGGGCGTAATCGGCCACGAAATGCGATCGTTGAAGTGTATCGTGCCGTCCCGCATCGAACCGCTGGACCCGGGCTCGTGACGCAAGATGTAGGTGGTGTACTCCTCGGAGATTTCCGGCCAGCGGTTGGACTCACCGAGGGGGCCGCGCTTCGGGCCGTTCGCGGTCCACGAAAAGTCGGCAACCTCAATATGCTCAATGGTAACGACAAGGGTGTCGTAGCGCTCGGCGCCCTCGAGATAAACAGGGCCGCCGATGGGATTGGAGAGCGGCGGAACCCGATCGAAGCCGGGCCGTTCCGCGGGGATGGCCTTGTCCTCGGGCGTCTGGAAGAAACCCGCGCTCGCGTCGTACGTTTCGATTTCGAAGCTTTCGCCGGGCCGGACCCGCAGCAGCGGCTCGTCCTGCCAGTTGAACGCGTATTTCCTCGATTGCTCTCTGGTAATCCGTTGCATTGAAGTGGAAAGTGAGTAGAAGACTGAGGATGGAGATATGCCGGATCAGAGTACCATAGGTCTGTGGCCGGGGAGATGGAAATCCTGTACGGAAGTTGCTACTGTTTGCGGACGGTTAGACCGATGTTTCGTGTTTTCTGTACCGTGACGGGAGGTTGTGCTTGACGAGAGCAGCTACGCGCGAGGTTCAGCGCGAGATCGATGCCTTCATGGCCGGACTTGTCAGGCGGAATCCCGGAGAGCGGGAATTTCATCAGGCAGTCCTTGAGGTCACGGAGAGTCTGATGCCGTTTCTAATCGAACATCCGAGTTACCGTAAGGCGCAGATCCTCGAGCGCATGACGGAGCCCGACCGCGTGATCATCTTTCGTGTGACCTGGGAGGACGACAAGGGAAACGTTCGGGCGAATCGGGCTTGGCGGGTTCAATTCAACAACGCGATCGGGCCCTACAAAGGGGGGATGCGTTTTCACCCCTCGGTGACACTGAGCGTGCTGAAGTTCCTCGGTTTCGAGCAGGTGTTCAAGAACAGCCTCACGACACTGCCGATGGGGGGCGGCAAAGGGGGATCGAACTTCAACCCGAAGCGCAAGAGTGACCGTGAGGTGATGCGCTTCTGCCACTCATTGATGATTGAACTCCATCGGCACATCGGTGAAGACACCGACGTGCCGGCCGGTGATATCGGTGTGGGCGCTCGGGAAATCAGCTACATGTTCGGGCAGTACAAACGTCTGGAAAACCGCTTCACGGGTATTCTCACCGGAAAGGGCCTCGCGTTTGGCGGAAGCCTCGTTCGGACGGAAGCGACGGGATACGGCGCAGTCTATTTCATGCAGAACATGCTGGCCCGACGCGGAGACAGCGTCGCCGGCAAGACGGCCGTGATTTCCGGATCGGGGAACGTGGCGCTCTATGCGATCGAGAAGCTCAACGAATTGGACGCCAAGGTCGTCACGGCGTCCGACTCTGGAGGGTTCATTCATGATCCCGACGGGATTCGGGACGAGAAGTTGGACTGGCTCAAGCAACTCAAGGAAGTGCGCCGCGGGCGGATTAAGGAGTACGCGGAGAAATTCGGCTGCGCGTTCTACGAGAAGCAGCGGCCTTGGGGCACGTCCTGCGACTTGGCCTTTCCGTGCGCGACCCAAAACGAGTTAAACCTCGAAGAGGCCAAGACGCTATTGGCCAACGGTGTGCGGGCGGTGGCGGAAGGCGCCAACATGCCGACGGAGCTGGATGCCGTGCAAGCCTTTCGGGAGGCACGGATCTTGTTCGGACCGGCAAAGGCGGCCAACGCCGGCGGCGTGGCGGTCTCAGGCTTGGAGCAGAGTCAGAATGTGATACGGATCTCCTGGACTCGGGAGGAAGTTGACGGCCGATTGCAAGAAATCATGAAGAACATCCACGCCAAGTGCGTCGAGTTCGGTCACAATGGCAAGGACGAATACATTGACTACGTCGATGGCGCCAACATCGCGGGATTCGTCAAGGTCGCCGATGCGATGTTGGCTTATGGAATCGTCTAGCGGACCGGATAGATCATGACGACTGATCCCTCCTCGCAACCTGTGGCGATCGTCACCGGCGGAAGCCGAGGCATCGGTCGAGCCATTGCGGGTGATCTCGCCCGCAGCCACCGCGTGATTGCGACCTATCGAGGCCGCGAAGACGCCGCCCGGAGCCTGCAAGAGGAATCCGGCGTCGAGATCTTCAAGATCGACCTCGCTCAAAAGCAAGACCGCGAGGCGCTGCTTGCTTTTTGCCGGGAAAAATTCGGGCGGCTCGATCTGCTCGTCAACAACGCGGGGATGGCGCCCCGCGAGCGACGCGATCTGCTGGAGGCCAGCGAGGAGAGTTTCGACGAAGTCCTCAACGCCAACCTCAAGGGTCCGTATTTCCTCACGCAAGCCGCGGCCCGCTGGATGCAACAGAACGGTTCCGGACGCATTGTCTTCGTCACCTCCATCTCGGCGTATACGTCGTCACCGAACCGCGGCGAGTACTGCGTCTCCAAAGCCGGCCTCAGTATGGCCGTTGCGCTCTTCGCGGACCGTCTCGCAACCGATGGCATCACCGTCTTCGAGATTCGCCCCGGCATCATCCGCACGGATATGGTGGCGCCGGTCATCGGCAAATACGAGAAGTTGGTCGAAGAAGGATTGCTTCCCCAGCACCGCCTCGGAACCCCGGAGGACATCGCCCGAGCCGTGCGGTCCATCGCCGACGGCCATTTGGACTACTCCACCGGACTAGCGCTCGACGTTGACGGCGGGTTCCATCTCCGCCGCCTCTAAGGAAGGTCTGATCAAGTCGATTCTGCGATAATTCGCAAAACGACCAAGGAGCTGTCAGCAAGCCATGGAACATCAGGCGACTTTCGCGGAGTTGGAGCACGATTGGAAGAAGCGGCGGACGCGGCGGGAGATCTTCCTCGAGAAGATAGACAGGCTGATCCCTTGGGAACGGCTGGAGAGTCGGATCGAGCGGTTTTATCCGAAGGCCGGCCGTGGTCGTCGGCCCGATCGGCTCAGCGTCATGCTGCGCGTGCACTGCGTGCAGTTGTTCTACAACCTCAGTGATCGCGGCATGGAGGATCTGCTCTACGAGGTGGAGTCGGTGCGCCGCTTTGTCGGTCTGCGGCTGAGCGGGCCGCTGCCGGACGAGACGACGATCCTGAACTTCCGCCACCTGCTGGAGGCGCACGGTCTGGGGGCGGGGTTGTTCGAGGAGATCAACGCGCATCTGGCGTCGCTGGGGCAGCGGTTGAAGACGGGGACGATCGTGGACGCGAGCATCATCGACGCGCCGTCGTCGACGAAGAACCGCAAGGGCGAACGGGATCCGGAGATGCACCAGACGAAGAAGGGCAAGCAGTGGTACTTCGGGATGAAAGCGCACATCGGGGTGGACGCCGAGTCGGGTCTGGCGCACAGCTTGGTGACGACGTCCGCCAACGCGGCGGACGTGGGGCAGGCGAGCGGGCTGCTGCGCGGCGACGAGACGGAGGCGTGGGGAGACGCGGGCTACCAGGGCGTGGAGAAGCGCCCGGAGAACGAGGGTTCCGCTGTCGCCTGGCAGGTGGCGATGAAGCCGGGCAAGCGTCGCCTGCTCGACAAGGACGGCGCCGAGGCGGCGGCGGAGAAGCGCAAGGCGGCGGTGCGGGCGAAGGTGGAGCATCCGTTCCTATACGTGAAGCGGCGCTTCGGGTACGGCAAGGTGCGCTACCGGGGGTTGGCGAAGAACACGCAACGCATCGCGCTGCTGCTCGGATTCTCGAATCTGCTCATCGCCGGCCGCTACGCGACCGGATAACGCGGGACAAGTCCGCCCGTGGATCGCCCGAGAGCGGGAAACGGACAAATCGAAGCGATTTCCTGGCGGTTCGGACCGTTTCTCCGTTGCGGCACGTAACACTTCGTCGGTCGGATAGGTCCTCGAACTGGATTTTCAAACCGCGACCAATCGCGCCCCCTCGGAAATGGGTTGTTCAGACCTTCCCTAGATGTGGAACCTCAACAGGTTGTCCCCGGTCAGACCGATTCGACTGATGGGCGGGTTGGCTTTAAGACTAGCGTGTGGGCGGTGCCAATTGTAGCGGTGGAGCCAGTGTCTGAGGTGTTGGGCACGCTGGGTGGAGGTGTGATAGGTGTGGGCGTAGGCCCACTCACGTAGCGCGGTCTGGATGAAGCGTTCGGCTTTGCCGTTGGTAGGAGGGGTGAAGGGCCGGGTGAAGCGATGGCGTAGCCGCGTTGGGCACAGCGTGCATGGAAGGCCCTGGAACGGTAACACCCGCCGTTGTCAGTGAGCACGCGGCGGACGCGGATGCCGAGGCGGTGGTAGTAGTCGAGGGCGGCGGTGAGAAAGGCCGCGGCAGTGGCGGCGGTCTGGTCGGGATAGAGCTGGGAGAAGGCGAGACGGGAGTGGTCGTCGACGCAGACATGAAGGTATTCCCAGCCGGCGCCGGGGCTGGAGTGGCGGCGGTCCCCGGTGACGCGGTGACCGGGGCGGCGAAAGCGGCCGAGTTTCTTGATATCAAGGTGCAGCAGGTCGCCCGGGTGCGGGTGTTCGTAACGCCGGACGGGCAGCGGCGGGTCGAGGGCACTAAGGCGAGCAAGCCCCTGGCGGCGGAGGACTCGACTGACGGTAGCGGGCGCCACCCCGACAGTGGCGGCGATCTGGGCGCCGGTCCAGCGCAGCCGGCGCAAGGCGGTGATGCGGCTGATGAGAGTGGCAGGTATGCTGCGGGGCGAGCGGTGCGGACGCGAACTGCGGTCGAGCAATCCGTCCGCGCCCTCAGCCCGATAGCGGGCCACCCACTTGCGCACCGTGCGTGCGCAGACCCCGAAGGCGCTGGCCACCGCCTTCGGGGTCTGGCCCTGGTCGAGAATCCGCCGGACGACAGCGGCTCGACTCTGCGGCGTCAACTTGGCATTCTGATGGATGTTCACTTGGTCCTCCTTCCGGGAAACTTTGTGCTTGGTACCCTCAGTTTCCTCGGTTGGGACCGAGTGAACAACCTATTGAAAGATCACAACTAGCCTCAATCCCCAACGATGATCAGTGTCGTGACGGCCGGCCCACGCACAGACTGAGAACGGACGCCCCGTCCAGGTCACTCCGCCCTATGGGAATCAGCGCATCGAAGGCCGAACCACAGACCGAGCCGGGGCTCGCATGGAGGTTGTGCGTGTTCGCAAAGCAACTTTCGGTCGGTGACGTTGTCCTCCCTGACCGATTCCGTTTGCAGCCGCCTTTTCGTAAGGTTGTTCCAGTGATTAGCGGCACTGGAAGTGAAGGTTGATGCGGTGTGGGACACGCAGTCCACACAAGCCGCTGGGCCGGGGCAGCCCCTTACCGAATTACCCCGCGGCGTGCGCGGTTACTGAAGCGCTAGGCTCGCGCGCGAAGACTTCGTCGTAGGAATCGAGCGCAACGCCGCCCAACCTCTCGGCAATCCGCCGGAACGTCGCTCGCCGACTATCCCATTCCCCATAGCGCTCGACTTGCTCGAGCCAGTCGCACAAGTGGACCGTCAGCAGGTCCTCGAACTCTTGCGGCGAGAACGTAACACGCTGTCCCGTGAATCGGTCGATCATCGAGTGCGGTCCTGAATCCTGCCGAACTGTCTCGTCAAAGGTCGTGCGGGTCATCGCGCTGTTCAGGTAGGCGCGGCGTTCGGCGCGCTCTCCGATCAACTCCCGCACGTCCCCCCGCCGCTCTAATCCCAGCTTGAAGTCTTGAAAGGGCTCGGTTCCATAGATGGAATGAAACATTCCGGCCCGGCAGACAGCGTCGTCGCAACCCCACTTTCCCAGATCCGTGTAGACCCCGATGAGGTGCGCTAAAAAATTCGTGTTGGAGTGCGGAACCTTGTCCGTGCCTTCGGCCACCAAGAAATCAACCATCGGGCGGTACTGTTCGTCCATCAGATCTCCTCCTGCACGACCGACTTAAGCGCCATTCTATCCCAAGATCCCCTACGATCCTAGCGGAAAACCGGCGGGGTCGGACCAAAATCTGTCCGTAAGAATTACGATCCGCCAACGCTGTGGTCCGAGCAACAGTATCTCGGGGGGAAATACAAGGACAGGCCATGGATCACCCGTGGCCCCGGAGGGCCGGAGTAGTCTCGGCTGCCATCCGGCCGTATCTCCCTCTCCGCCGATGTTACGCTGGGGAAACCGTAGTGCTTAGCATGCAAAAAGGACGTTTCCCTGGTCTGCCGGTCCTGGCTGTGCTGGTGGGGGCATTCCTCTGTTCCTCCGCATCCGCAGGCGAAGCCCTCGTAGCCGTCGCCGCCAATTTCTCTGAAGCGGCCGAATACCTGGCAACCAACTTCCAGGACACAAGCAAGCACACCCTCACCATAACCACCGGCTCCACCGGCAAGCTCTACGCCCAAATCCGCCACGGCGCTCCCTTCGACGTCCTCCTGGCTGCCGACCAGCACTGCCCCCAACTGCTCGAAACATCATCCCATGCCGTCGCCGGATCCCGCTTCACTTACGCCATCGGACGTCTCACGCTCTGGAGCCCCGACCCCAACCGCATCCCCGATGCCGGCCCCGCAATCCTCCGGGCCGGTACATTCGACAAGCTCGCCATCGCGAACCCCGACCTGGCTCCTTACGGCGCCGCCGCCCGCGAAACACTAAAAGCCCTCGGCCTCTTCAACACCCTCCGCCACCGCATCGTCATGGGTGAAAACATCGGTCAGGCGCACGCCCTCGTCGCCACCGGCAACGCCGATGTCGGCTTCGTCGCGCTGTCCTACGTACTCAGCCCCCGCAATCAACAAAAGGGCAGCCGATGGGACGTCCCTCAACACCTTTACACGCCCATCCGCCAGGACGCCGTCCTGCTCAACCGCGGCATCGACAACCCCGCCGCGCGCGCCTTCCTCGACTACCTGAAGACGAAGGACTACCGCGCCGTCATCGAAAGCTTCGGCTACGCCGTGGACTGACCCATGCCCGACCTCGGACCTCTCTGGCTCACGCTCCATCTGGCGCTCGTCACCACCGTCATCCTGCTCATCCTGGGAACGCCCATCTCCTGGTGGCTTGCCACGACGAAATCTCGCCTCAAGCCCGCTGTCGAGGCAGTCACAGCGCTGCCGCTCGTCCTGCCGCCCACCGTGCTCGGCTTCTACCTGCTCGTCGTCCTCAGTCCCACCTCTCTCCTGGGTGGTCTCTGGGTCGACGTTACCGGTGACGCTCTCACCTTTTCCTTCAGCGGCCTGGTCGTCGCCTCCATCTTCTATTCACTGCCCTTCATGGTGCAGCCGCTGCAGAGCGCGTTCGAAGCCGTAGGCCGCGGGCCGATGGAAGCCGCCGCCAGCCTGCGCGCCTCGCCGCTCGACGCCTTCCTCAACGTCGCCGTACCCCTATCAGGCCGCGGTTTCCTCACCGCCGCCGTGCTCACCTTCGCTCACACCATCGGCGAATTCGGCGTCGTGCTCATGGTCGGCGGCAACATCCCGGGACGCACCCGCGTCATCTCCATCGCCATCTACGAGCATGTCGAGACGTTGCGCTACGCCGAGGCGCACATCCTCTCGGCGGGCCTCGTCGCCTTTTCGTTCTGCGTCCTGATGCTCATCTACACGTTCAATCGAAGGTTCCCTGTGCATGTCGGCTGAGTACCTATCGCTCCTGGTCCGGCTTTCCTTTCCCGGATTCGATCTCGATGTCGCAGAAGAGCTGCACCTCGACGGCGTCACCGCGCTCTTCGGACCGAGCGGCGGCGGCAAGAGCACCCTCCTCCGCACGATCGCCGGATTTGAGACTCCACGCACCGGCCGCATCGCCCTCGGCGGCGAAATATGGTTCGACAGCGAGTCCCGAGTCAACGTCTCCGCTCACCATAGGCCTGTCGGCTTCATGTTCCAGGATGCGCGCCTCTTCGTACACCTTCGCGTCGCCGGCAATCTCGCTTTTGCCGACAAGCGCAGCCACACCCGCGCAGCCGGCTTCAACCGCGACGACGTCATCGCCGCCCTCGATCTTCGGCCTCTGCTGGATCGGAGCATCGGTTCGCTCTCCGGCGGAGAACGCCAACGCGTCGCCCTCGCCCGGACACTCCTGACCCGCCCCAAGCTCCTCTTGCTCGACGAGCCTCTCTCCGCCCTCGACCTCGAACGCAAAGCCGACATCCTGCCGTATCTGGAAGAGCTCCCGAAGCGTTTCGGAATCCCGACCATCTACGTCAGCCACGCTCTGGAAGAAGTCGTCCGGCTCGCCGACCGCGTGCTCGTCTTGACGGACGGACGAACGCAAGCCTACGGCCCCGCCGCCGTGATCGTCGAACGCCTCGACCTCCAGCCCATCACCGGCCGCTTCGAAGCCGGCGTCCTGGTCGAAGCCCGTGTCATCGGACACGACGCGCGCCTCGCTCTCACCCATGTCAACCTCGACGGCGAGACGCTGAAAATGCCCAAGGTCGACCACCTCAAGCCCGGCGACACCATCCGCCTCCGCATCCGAGCCCGCGACGTAGCCCTGGCCACCCAGCGCCCCGAAGGCATCAGCATCCGCAATGTCCTCCCGGGCACCGTGGATGACATCACCCCCGAGCCCGATACCGCCTTCGCCGAAGTCTATGTCACCCTGAGAACCACCCGCTTTCGAGCGCGGCTGACAAGAGCCGCCGTCGAAGATCTGAGGCTCACGAAGGGAACCCCCGTCTTCGCCCTCATCAAATCCGTAACCTTCGACCGCCGATTGATCTGAAGGCGCAGAACCCCTGCCTGCTTTTCTCACCGCGCGGCGAGGCGAAGTGAGTGCGAAGGGCGTCAGGACGAGGCGCCTGCCGCTTGGACTCAGGCAGGTCCGTTGGCGTCGGTCGATCGTGGTTTCGCGTCCCGCCCGGACACCTGTCAATGTCAAACGAAAATTGCGCACTTCTGACAAACGAAAATTGCACACATTTGAGGGGAGAACCGCCGCGGGTTTGGCGGACTTTCCCCCTTCGTTGCGATGGGGGTTGAGGTGGCCGTCGGAGGGAGCGGAGCGACCGGAGCCGGCCACCTCAAGCTGTGCAGCAGCCGTCATGTTCCCGTCCCTGCGGGCGGGGTGGCTTCGCCGTCCGCGCGTTGCATGGAACGCCACAGCCCCTGGTGAGCCCTCATCCGGAAGCTGTTCCCGCGGATGTTGACGATGTGGCAGTGGTGCAGCAGGCGGTCGATCAGGGCCGCCGCCATGACGTCGTCCCCCAGTACTGCGCCCCATTCTTCGAATCCCTTGTTGGAGGTCAGCACGGTCGAGGCCTGCTCGTGGCGCGCGTTGATCAGCTGGAAGAACAGCACGGCTCCATCGCGGCTGACGGGCAGGTAGCCGATCTCGTCGACGACCAACAGCGCCGGATGGGTCAGCATGCGCAGGCGGCGCGCCAGCTGGCCCGCTGCACGGGCCTGCTCCAGCGACTCGATCAGGCTCGCCAGCGTTCCGTAGTAGACCCGCCGCCCCGACTCCGCCGCGGTGATGGCGAGACTGATGGCCAAGTGCGTCTTGCCGACTCCGGGTGGCCCCAGCAGAACGACGTTCTCCTGGCGGGCCAGGAACCCGAGCTCGTGCAGACTCTCGATCTGCTCGCGCTTGAGGCTCGGCTGAAAGGCGAAGTCGAACTGCGCCAGGGTCTTCACGGCGGGCAGCCGGGAGGCGCGCATGGCGGTCTCCAAGCGGCGGTTGTTGCGCAGGGCGATCTGGGCGCCCAGCAGCCGCTCGAGAGCCTCGCCGGCGGTCACGGCGCCGCTGTCGAGTTGCGCCAGGATGCCGTCCACCGCCTCCAGCGCACCCGGCATCTTCAGGTCGGCCAGCATCGCCCGCAGCCGGGCGCGCCGCCCGTCGGCCGGCGCGCTCATCGCACCACCTCCGCGTACACCCGCAACGGCCGACGCTCAACGGCCACTGGCGTCGGGGCCCAAGACGGAGCCGCCGGGCGCATCCGGCCTCCGACGCGCTGGTACGGCCCGCATGCCAACGGCCCCAAGGCTCCCCGCTCGTCACGCTCGAACCGCTCCTGCGGTCGCTCCCCGGTCGTGCCGTGCCGCCGCACGTTGGCGGTCTCCGCCAGCCAGCGCTCCGCCTGCTCGTTCAGGTCCGCGTCACTGACAAACTCCCGGCCGTAAAAGAAGCTCTCCCGCACATAGCGGATCGGCCGCTCCACCTTGCCCTTGGTCCGTGCCCGGTAGGGCCGGCAGGACCGCGGCCGGAAGCCCCAGTGCGCGGCGAAACGCAAGAACTCTGCGTTCAGCGCCAGCGGCCCACCCAGCAGGCGGTCGTCGGACACCACCACCGACCGCATCTGGTCGAACAGCAGCTCCTGCGGCACGCCCCCGAAGCGCTCGAAGGCGCCCTCCAGGCCGCGGCACAGCACCTCCATCGTCTGCCGCTGGAAGAACCGCAGCCACAGCAGCCGCGAGTAGCCCAGCACCACCAGCAGCGCCTGACGCCGTCCCCACGGCAGCCGGAAGCCGCCGAAGTCTACCTGGCCCTGATGCCCCGGAGGCGTCTCGAACCGTACCACCGGATCCGCTGTCTCCCGTGGCCGGACCTGGCGCACGTAATCCCGCACGCTCCCGTAGCAGCCCGGGTATCCCGCCGCCCGCACCTCCTCATACAGCCGCTGCACCGTCAGCTTCGGATACACCTCCAGGCGCGCCTCGATCATCCCCTTGTACGGGTCCAACTTGCGCGCGATCGGCGCCCGCCGCGCATAGCCGCCCGCCTCCGTGGTCAGCTCCCGGTCCAACTGACCGGACTCGATCCAGTAGTGGATCGTCCGCCGACTGAGCTGGAACCGCCGTGCCAGCTCGGCCTTCGACACCCCTTGCTCCAAGTAATGCTTCAGCAGCATCTTCGCCTCCATGTCGTACATCTCTCCGCCCCTCCATGTGGCCTCGCCCACATGCTGGAGCAGCGGTCTTCCCGCCGGTGAAAAGTGTGCAATTTTGGCTTGTCGAAAATGTGCAAATTAGCATTGCCGCCAACAACACCCAACCAGGATGCCGCCACAAGCCGCCGGGCTTTACCCGCCGACCGGACGCCGGCCGTTTCAGCGCGCCGCATCAGAACCGCGCGTCGTTCAACCGTCAGTAGGCGTCGGCACCCTTGAGCGCCTCGTTGTCCTGGGCGTAGTCCCAGGGCGTCCTGCCGGCCTTGTCTTGCGCCTTGGGGTCTGAGCCAGCGTCCAGCAGCGCGGTGATGACGGCGGGGTTACTGACCTCAGCCGCAACATGCAGGGGTGTAGAGCCCCCTAGGAATCGCGCCTTGAGATCCACGCCGGCGTTCAGCAGGGCGGTGAGGACGGCGGGGTTGTTGTAGGCAAGCGCCAAAAACAGGGGCGTCGTACCACGCTCATCCCGCGCCTCGATGTCCGCGCCGGCATCCAGCAACAAGGCGATCTCAGCGGGATCACTGCCCCCAGCCAGAAGCTACCATATGCAGAGGCGTTCTGCCATCCTCGGTCCGCGCCTTGTGATCCGTTCCGGCATCCAACAATGCAGCGATCACGGCGGGATTCCCGTTGAACCAAGCCGCCTTATGCAGGGGCGTTCGGCCATCCTTGTCCCGCGCCTCGATGTCCGCCCCGGCGTCCAGCAACGCGGCGATGACGGCGGGGTTCTTGTTTAACCCGGCCGCGTAATGCAAGGGCGTCAAGTCATGCTCATCCCCCGTTTTGGGGTCCGCTCCAGATGCAAGGCAGGCGGCCACGTCCTCGACCGCAGCCACCTGAAAATACTCTCCCGAGTTCCAGTCAGCGCAGTCAACGGTCGAGCCGGCAGCCGTCGAAACCGGTATGCTGCATCCAGCAAGTGCCAAGACCGTAAGAGCAGCCCTCAATCTCTTTCGTAGTGCCACCGATCCCAGTATATAGGTCAGGAGCAGTAAAGATGACCCGGCGGATCTCGCCAAGATCCATACCACCAAGGCCACCCTCGGGATGCCGGAGGAAGCGTAGCGAGCGATCGCTTCACTCTCCCGGCCAAGCGCCGGGCACTGAGACGTGCTCGTGGATCGTCTGTCGCTCGTTGTTGTCTTCCGCGCTTCGTCGGCGGCGCGACGCGGTAATCGTTTGCGCCGACTCATCAGCCTTGAAGCGTAAGAAGCGTGCTTCGGCGCGCGCGGCGGCCTCTTCATCGCCGAGGCCGCGGTAGCAGAGCATGCGTGTGTAGTACATTTGCAGGTCTTCGGGATCGATCCGCGCGACCCGATCGAGAATCTCCAGGGCTTCCTGGTAGCGTCGTTGCAGCCGCAACACGACGGCGTATTGATTCAGCACCACGCGGTCCCGGGGATAGGAGTCCAACACGCGCTCCAACGCCTCGATCGCCGTGTCATAGTCCCCGGCCGCCCGAGCTACGACTGCGCGGAAGAAATGAATTCTGCCGAGGTTGTCGTCGATCTCTCGCGCGCGGTCGAGGTAGCCAGCCGCTTCGTCAGTACGTCCTTCGCGAATCAATGAACGTGCTACGTTCAGCCAGCCGTCAGCGAAGTCCGGATGCGCTTCCGTCACCCGCTCGAAGGCGTATTCAGCGCCTTTCAGGTCTCCCTGCAGGAGCAACCCGATCCCGTAGTCGTTCCAGCGCTCATAGTCTTCTTCACGGACCACCGGTCCCCAGGCGGCTGCACCGTGGCCAACCTCGATCGTCTTCCGATCCTCGGTGATCACGATCACGGGAAGATTCGGGATTCGATCGCGAATGTCCCCCGCAACATTGCTCGGAATGTCGGCCGGATCGAGGGTGAACTCGCGGTCATCGTAGTCTTTCGTGAACGTCACGCCGTCGTCGGCCTTCGGCTCGCCGGCATAAGAAAACGAGGTGTAGAAGTGGGAGAATTTCCGATAGTTCAGCTTCGCGTGGAGCTTGATCGGGCCTTTGACATCTTCGGGAATCCGCATCCGGAAATGGGCTACGTCGGCCGCGCCGGGAGGAATCTGCCTGACGTACAGAGCGCTCCTCATGTGGAAGGCGTTTCGCTTGTTGATCGGATTGCCATGCTCGTCGAGCAGCCAAGCTCGATAGAAATGCGCGCCGTTCTCGACTTGGCCCTCACCATCGTCCTTGATCCATCCGCTCCAGAAAAAAGGTTCCCCGTCGGCGTCCGTCGCCGACAGCTCGAGCCATACATCGAACGAGTCCACCGTGCCGCCTGGGAAGAAGTGGCCCACCGTACGTGTTCGCACGACGACATCGATGCGAACAACATCGCCCGGCGCGACACTCGCCCGGGTGCGATCGAGTGGAGCAGCCGTCTCGCCGACCTCGCGGAGCACAGCAGCCGCTCCCATCGCCGCACTTTCTTCGCCGACAGCGAAAGAGGTCGCGAGCATCGGCTCATCTGAACTCGTGCGGCGCATTTCGAGCGCGCTGAGGTCCGCGGCGGGCGCCATCGCAAAGATGTCTACCGTCACAGAGTCTTCCAGAAATTCCCGTGTAGTCCGAAGCTGCTCTTCATGCCCGTTGACATAGGGCACAGCCGTGTTTGCGGCCGGAAAGCGATGTGAGTGCACGTAGCCGTCGATGTTGCCCGGATCATCTGATTCGACGAGCGGCATGTGGCAATCCGAACAGTCCGCCGACTTAGCCGGATAGTAGAACGACCTCGCTCCCTGTCCCGAAACGCCGCTCGCCTGCCACGAATCGTATTCGTTGAAGCCGCGTATCCAACGGTAGTTGTTCACCGGCACGTCAAGATGCACCTTGTGGCAAGACGAACAAAACTCGGAGCGGTCCTGCCGCATGAACGGCTTCATGAAGGTTCGGCGGTGCGCGGCCGGTGCCGTGTTGATGACATAGCTGTCGATTGCGCGAATAACGGGATTCTTGCTCGACATCAACGGATGCAGGACCGGATACTCGATCGTGAACCCGCCGTTGCCCATCGTGTCCGCGACGCTCGAAATCGAATGGCACGAAACGCACCCCAGCCCGGCCTGTGCTTCCGGTGTGTCGATCTGCCCTCTGACGGGTTCTTCGAACCGGCCGTTGAAGAACATCGCGTGGTCATGGCAGCCCGCGCACCACTTCGACGCTTCGACTCCGGCGGTCTCCTGCATGTATTCGATGGACTTGCGATAGAACTGGTTGTTGAACGACGAGAAGTGGTGCATCGATTCGTTCCACTGCTCGTAGATATCCTTGTGGCACTCGCCGCAGAGTTTCGAATCAAGGAAGAAATCCGAAGGGATGTATCCGCCGGTATTGGTTCGCGAGGCCGAAGGGAAGAAAGGGCTTCCCACGCCGCCGCCCTCGTATTTCATCGACTCGGGAGCTTCCAGAGGGTTCACGATGCGATCCTGTGGAGTCGGGAACCAGTGACTCCGGAGCACCACGTAGGTCGGAAGGCACAGCGCCAGCACGCCCGCTCCGGCGGCCCACGGCGCAAAGGCCTTGGCGTAACGGACCGCCCACCAAGTCAGTAGCGCTACCCCCAGGAATCCTGCCGCGCCGTGGATCTGAACAATCCACAGGTTCGGCCGCGTCGCGCCGGCGTACCCGAGAACCAAGCCGCACAGAGCTGAGGCCGCCAGAGCGGCGAGCGCGGACTTCGCATCTCGTCGAAGCAACGCCATCCACCCGGATCGCCAATGGCGAAACGCCGCGCCGATGAGCACCACGCCGAGCACCACATGCAGCAGCACGGTGCCGACGAAGAAGACACTTGCCTCTGGAAACGCCCAGATCCACCCAGCGCTGACGACAACCAGAAGCAAGCAGATCGCAAGGCTTCGAGGCGTGTTCATGGCCGGGAAAACCGAGGCAGCAGACGTAACGCCGGGCGTTGGTTGTATTCGTCGAGATATTTAAGGTGCAGGTGGTCGTCGGGATAGCTTTCATCCGGGCCGTAGGGATACCCGCTCATTCCATGGAAGGGCAGGGGCTCAACCGCTGAACTGAAGGCCGTATTCGAATCGCCGTCCTTCGCCCAGCCGTCGAAGAACAGCAGGTAGTCACGAGTCCAGCCGTCTGGCAGTTCCGGAAGCCCCCTGGCCGCGAACCGCAGCTTCAGCTCGTCACCGGAACCCATGATGACGAAGCGGTCATCAATGTCGGCCAGCAGCTCGCGCACATCGCCGTAGTTCGTGTAGTAGCCCGGCGTGGGATTCCACATTGACGCCGCTTGCACCTGCGCATAGATGAACTTCTCGGGTTGCCGCCGCTCGGGATGAATCTCTACTTTCGAGAACCCGCGAAACCCCAACGTGGCGTTCTCGGCGTTCAATCTGGTCAGTCGAGATTCCGGTTCCTTGGTGCGTAAGGCAGCGAACGCTTCGTCCCAATAGACACACAGGTTGGTGGTGATCCTGATCTCCCGCGCATCAGACGGAAACACACCCTTCAGATCAACGGCGATCGTCTTCGGCTTGCCCGCCGGGATCCCTATGTCTTCGATCGCCGTTACCCACTCGCCCCGCTCGTCGCGAACTTCAAGACGAGGCGGCAGCAGCATGTTGATTGCGCTCTGTGCAGAACCGACGAATGTACTCCCGTCCGCCCAGTCCACCCAGCCATGCAGAAAGAGCACGGCGTCGTCATGTCCCCGCAGACTTTCGAAATCAAGCGTCAGCGTGTGCATCACGGCCCGGCCTGCGAAGTCCCGGCGGAAACCCTCAGGATAGCGCCGGTCACGCCGTGACAGCTCATCAAGCACGTCCCGCCCGCGGCTGTCGATCGCCGAGGACGCCGGCAGCCGCTCACTCACTCCAAATAAGCGGAAAGCCGGAAACGGCGGTGAGATGAACTTTTCGTTCGTATATATCTCGGTGTCGGCCGGGTGATCGAGCGCGATGAGCTGGATCTGATCGAGGTAAGAAACCTCACGCAGTTCTTCCGTCACGCGCACCTCGTAGAAACCATCCCGCGGCTTCAGTGACGCACCACCGACCTGGATGTGCTCGTCGTGGTCGGTTGGGAAGAACTGCCCATCGCCGAGACCCGCCCCGAGAGGCGCTACGCCGAGCACGTCGCTGATGAACTCGAACTCCTCACCGTTCCAGGTGAAAATCATCGGACACGAGCCCGAAAGCCGCGGCTTCTCGACGTATCGATGCATCACGCCGACCGGCTGCTCGGACTCGTTCTGAATCAATCCGTTCGGCCAGGTAATGCGTACCGTCTCAACAGACTCGCTCGCTCCAACACCGAACGTGAGAGGAAGCCCGCGGTAGATCTGCTTTCCGTAGCCGAGTCCTGCCTTGACTTCCACCCGCGCTCCCTCGGCACGCTTCTGGTTCTTCACTCCTTCGATCGCGATCGTGACATGATGATTTTGCGTCTCGGTTCGATTCTGCTGGATCGCAAGTGCGCCGCCGGTTGACAACGTTGCGAAATCGACCACGCCGTCGCCGTTGAAATCAGCCGCAGCGGCCACACTGAAAGGTCCTGGCGCCGCGTCGCTTGGCGTGAACCGGAATGCTCCTGCATTCAACACCAAATCGTCGCTTCCCAGCACGTCAAACCACCCGCGGTTCGTACAATCTCCGACCGCGAGCAGGCGTGGCAGATCCGGTCCGGCCTTCAAATCTCCATCATGGTTCTCAGCTACGCGCGAGCCGGATTCGGTGGTCAAGACAACATCCAGAAAGCCGTCATGGTTGAGATCGAACACATCAAGCCGGGTGATTCCCGAGCCGGTGTCAAATCCTTCGACCGGATGCGGTTCGAACAGGCCCAACTTGCGATCTTCGAAAACCACCAGCGCATTTGCGTAGGCGATAACGATGTCGTTCCCGTTGTCCTCTTCCAATTCAAGGGTAGTCACGGCCCTTGCCGGACCCTGCTCGAAAGGAAACTTCTCCGAGACGTTGAGGAATGTCCCGTCGCCATTGTTGCGAAGCAGAACTTGATCCTGACCCACCACCATCAGATCGAGGTCGTAGTCATGATCAAAGTCCACCCAGACCGCATCCGCGAAATCACCTTCGATCAAGGTCGTTCGTTCGTCGAATCGACCCGAAGCGTTGGGCATCAAATCGACGCCGCCGCTGTGCACCGCCGCGCAGTCGGGGAAGCCGTCGTTGTTCGAGTCTCCGATCGCCAACCTCCGCAATCCGGCTATCTCAGAGAGCCCAGGCGATTCCCGCCGTTCCCATGCTCCGTAGCTGTCGGCAAGCAGCACCCCTGCTTCGCTCGACCACACTAGCATGTCCGTTGTCCCGTCTCCGTCCGCGTCGAGAACCTCGATCCCCAAGGCCGCCCCTTCCAACTCGAGCGCAACGACCTCGGCTTCGAAACGAACCTCGCCGGGGGGCGGCGGCACCATCGCGGGTTGAATCGGATCGTACAACTCCGAGTAGAAGCTCCAGTCAACGTCCTCACCCACCGCCGCACCGGCCTGGGCCGCTTTGAGTTTCTTGAAGATCTCGATTTCTTCGCGAGCCTGCTCGGGGTCAGTCCGACGCTGCAGCCCGAACATCTGGAAGTGCGGCGCAGCGAGGCTCGGGTCGAGGTCGGCCGCCCTCTCGAACTCCGCCATCGCCCTGTCGGTAGCACCCTGCTGTTTGTAAAGCGTTCCGAGTTGGTAGCGAGTCTTGGCGTGATTGGGAATCAGCTCGGCCATCCGCTCGAACTGTACGAGCGCTTGATCCATTTCGCCTTGTTTCTTGAATTCAACTCCCAGGTTGAAATAGGTATGGGGAATCTCCGGATCCATCTCCTGTGCCTTCCGGACGGTAGCGATGCCCTCTTCCGTCAGGCCGGCGCGCAGCAGCGCGAGGCCGTAGTTCAACTGATCGCGAGCTGATTTCGGATCGATGTCAACCGCCTTGCGCAACGTCTCCGGCGCGAGGTTTTGCGTGGCGGGGTTCTCGTAGAAGGCCTTGCCGAGATTTCGAATCTGTTGTAGCTCGATCTGCTTGGGATCAGGCGGCGCGTATGAGGGGCCGGTGATTATTGAGCAGCTCGTCAGGAGAGCGGCCACAACCAGCAGAGACACCGGAAGGACCTGCATAGGGGGAACTTTCATCTTATCGAACTCTAAATCCATCGTAAAACCATGGGCCCGACAGCACACAGCAAGCGTTGGCACTGAGCCGCCTGCGGGAACCCAAGTCGCCACTCTCAATCCAACTGTTGTCGCTTGATCATGACGCCCGCTTCTTCCAGAAGCCCTAGCGCTACATCACCAAGTGGATATTCTCGATTGAAGACCACCTCGGAGATCCCCGCGTTGATGATCATTTTGGTACAGATCAGACACGGCGAGAAGGTTGTGTAAAGCGTCGAGTTCTTGACGCCGATTCCGTGGTAGGCCGCTTGGACGATCGCGTTCTCCTCGGCGTGAGAACACAAGCACTCGCCCAGGTTCGTACCACTGTCGGCAAGCGAGTTGCAACGCGGGCAGCCACCCTCGTTGCAGTTTTTTGCCCCCCGCGGCGTGCCGTTGTAGCCGGTTGAAATGATCCGACGGTCCTTGACGATCACAGAGGCCACCTTGCGTTTCATGCAGTTGCTGCGGAGGGCCGCGATCCGTGCGATCTCCATGAAATACTCGTCCCAGCCGGGCCGCCGAGCCTCCATCAACCAGCGTATGACGATTTCGTCGACACTTCGCTTCAGCGACACCGACGATGAGTCATTCATAACCGTTTCGTCAGCCAGTTCGCTGCAGGCCCGCAGTTGTTGCCGCGCGGGGTCGTCACTTTCCAGTTCGAGCCGCTCCTGCTCGACGAACTCCTCTTGAGAAACCGGCTTGCGGTCACCGCCGCGATTGACCACACGCTCGTAGCGAACTTCCGGTGGCGCGTCCAGGTGCAATAGATGGAAATCGCCGTTCGCCCTCAGTGCCGCGACCTCAGACGGGTTCCGAATCGAGTCGATCACATAGTTCTGATCCGGACGGAGCTTCGCCTTCACGCGCTCGGCCAGCACGGCGGAGCCGAACTCCCTCCGCAACCGGTTCCCCATCTCAATCAGATTCTCGCGCGTCGCCGGTCGGCCTTGCCTTCTCAGCTCCGTTTGAATCTCGTCCGAAAGCGAGTAGAAGCGAAATCCTTTCGTCTTGAGGTGGTCAGCGGTGACTGTTTTCCCTGCGCCGTTGGCGCCTGTCAGGCCGATGATCATTTACGTTCCGTCCCATGAATGCTTACGATATCAACTTCTTCGCGGTATTCGCCCAAACTTGACCGGCGGGTTAATGCCGTTTGCGGCGGCGACCGATGTCACTGCGATGTCGTGTACGTAGCCATCCGCGTCGGACGCATGTTACGCTGTGAAATCCCATTACGGTCCTCAAAGGCCGTCGATAGAAGGTACCAAGCAGGGGTCCCCCACCCCTCATCGTTAGTCCTGTCTGATCTCGGAAAATGAACAATCTTCTTGCACTGACTCCGTATATCGGTCTGCTCGGGCTCCTCTGCGCACTCTTGCTCTTCATCATGGTAGGCAAACGTTCGCCAGGCAATGAACGCATGCGAGAAATATCCGAACTGATCCACCGCGGCGCGATGGCGTTCCTCTATCGCGAATACCGTATCCTTGCCGTCTTCGTCGTCATTGTCGCCGCGCTCCTGGCCTGGAAACTCAGCGTCGAAACCGCGATTTGCTTCATCTCAGGAGCAATCTTCTCTGTGATCGCCGGTTTCGTCGGTATGAAAGCGGCCACAAAAGCCAACTCACGCGCCAGCGAAGCCGCACGCGCCGAGGGTTCGGACGCCGCGTTGCTCGTCGCATTCGGCGGTGGATCCGTGATGGGCCTCGCAGTAGCCGGGCTTGGCCTGCTTGGCGTCGGAATCTTCGCGCAAGTCTTCTTCGGCGCGGAAGAGGCCGTCTACATCAACGGCTTCGCGATGGGCGCGAGTTCCATCGCCCTGTTCGCCCGCGTTGGCGGAGGCATCTACACCAAGGCCGCCGATGTCGGCAGCGACCTAGTAGGCAAGGTCGAGGCAGGCATCCCCGAAGACGACCCCCGCAATCCCGGTGTCATCGCCGACAACGTCGGCGACAACGTCGGCGATGTAGCCGGCATGGGTGCGGATATCTTCGAATCCTACGTGGGGTCGATGATCGCCACCCTGGCCATCGCCGCCACGCTGTCCACCGAAGGACTGCAACTGCTTGCTGCGGGCAACGCTGTCGAGGCGGTCCGGGCCGGCTTGATGTCCCTGCCGATCGTGCTGGCGGCAGTGGGTACGATAGCGTCCCTGCTCGGCATCCTTTCCATCCAGGTTCTCAAGGGCATGGGCCCGGCATCCGCTCTCCGCTATTCCGCCTGGCTCTCCGCCGCGCTCTTCCTCGCGGGTGGCTATTTTGCCGTTGGCGCGGTCGGAGTAAGCCAAGCCGTGTTCTGGGCGGTCCTGGCCGGCACCTTGGCAGGCGTCGCGATTGGCTTTATCACCGAGTACTACACGTCGATGGGACCGATCCGGGATATCGCAGAAGCCTCCAAAACCGGCGCCGCCCCCAACATTATTCAGGGTCTGGCTGTCGGCTTTCGGAGTTGTGCCTTCCCCGTGTTCATGATTTGTCTTGCGATCTTCCTCGCACATGAGGTAGCCGGCCTCTACGGAATCGGCATTGCCGCAGTCGGCATGCTGGCAACGGTGGGCATCACGATGAGCGTCGATGCTTATGGTCCGATTGCCGACAACGCCGGTGGCATCTCCGAGATGGCCGGCCTCGGACCCGATGTGCGCGCCATCACCGACGAGCTCGATTCCCTGGGCAACACCACAGCCGCCATGGGCAAAGGTTTCGCCATCGGCTCCGCCGCCCTCGCCGCCCTCGCGCTCTTCTCTGCCTACACGCAGGCTGTGGACGCCGTCCGCCTCAGCCAAGGTCTCGAAGCGGTCGTTATCCAGATCAACGATGCCCGCGTCGTCATCGGGCTGCTGATCGGCGGCACGTTGCCATTCATCATCGCTGCGCAAACGATGACGAGCGTCGGCCGCGCGGCCAGTCTGATGGTGGAAGAAATTCGCCGGCAGTTTCGCGAAATCAAGGGACTGCTCGCAGGAGAGCCCGGCATCAAGCCCGACGCCGCCCGCTGCGTCGACATTGCCACGGCGGCCGCGCTGAAAGAAATGATAGTGCCCGGAGTCATCGCCGTCAGTGCTCCCGTCACCGTCGGCTACCTGCTAGGCCCCGAAGCTCTCGGCGGCATGCTCGCCGGAGCCACCGTAGCCGGCGTGCTGCTGGCGCTCTTCATGGCCAACGCCGGCGGCGCCTGGGACAACGCCAAGAAAGCCATCGAGAAGGGCGAAGTAGCAGGCGAGCAGAAGGGCGGCGAAGCTCATAAGGCAACCGTCGTCGGTGACACCGTCGGCGACCCGTTCAAAGACACCTCAGGCCCTTCGATGAACATCCTGATCAAGCTGATGTCCATCGTCGCCCTCGTAATCGCGCCGCTCGTAGCCGTCTGACTTCGTTCGTCGCAGCGGAGTCGGGCGGCTTCTCCCTTGCGTTGCTCCAAAGAGGGGTCGCACTTTCCAGAAACGTGCGACCCCGTCCACTCGACATTACCGTCGATCGTCTTCGATATTCAGACTTCCCCTGTATCGCTCTCACGCGGGGAGCGTCTGGTATGCTCGTGTTCAACGATAAGGGGCCATTTCCATGTCCCGTTCAATTCCTCTTGCTTGCTTGTTGCTGGCGCTCACTCTGCCCCAGAGTCCGACTTGCCGCCTCGACGCTCAACCGCTGGACGGCACCCGGCCTCTCGAATGGGAGGGCGACCTCGCGGCCCGTATGGTCGCGGGCATCGACCGCTATCTGATGGTTGCGACGGAGTTCTTGGCCGCCCAGCGCGAGTGGCACTGGAACCTCGACTATTCCTCCGCGGGAGACTATTCCTCCGCGGGAGCGTACGAAGCATCCGTGGCGGCCAACCGCGAGCATTTCCGACGCATCATCGGCGCCGTCGATGATCGACTGCCAACCGACGGATTTGAGCTTGTCGGCACGACTCGTCAACTTTCGCTGGTCGCCAAGACATCAGCGTACGAAATTCATACGATCCGTTGGCCCGTACTTCCCGGCGTTCACGGGGAGGGGCTTCTGCTCCAGCCGACGGGAAGACCGCGCGGACACGTCATCGCCTTACCTGATGCGGACGTGTCGCCCGAGGCGGCCGTGGGACTGACCCCGGGTGTCGCCAAAGCCGCCCAATACCCGCGCCTGCTCGCCGAATCCGGCCTGTGCGTTATCGTCCCCACGCTCATTGACCGCGCCGACGACTGGTCTGGACACCCGCGCATCCGTTACACCAATCAGCCGCATCGCGAGTTCATCTACAGCATGGCGTTCGAGATGGGACGGCACATCATCGGCTACGAGGTCCAGAAGGTGCTGTCGGCGGTCGATGCCATCAAGGCCGAGGACACTGACGCGGAAGTCGGCGTTGTCGGATACGGTGAGGGAGGTCTGCTCGCCCTTTACAGCGCCGCCATCGACACTCGCATTGACGTCAGTCTTGTCAGCGGCTACTTCGGTCCGCGAGAGGGGCTCTGGAGCGAACCCATCTACCGCAATGTCTGGCGGCTGCTGGAACGGTTTGGCGACGCGGAGATCGCACGTCTCATCGCTCCACGCCGTCTTCACATCGAAGCAGCGCCCGCACCGCCAATCAGCGGACCGCCGCCTGTCACTCCGAAGCGGAGTGGAGCGGCGCCGGGTCGGATACCGTCGCCCTCGGAATCCGAGGTCCGGGCCGAAATAGAGCGAGCCCGACCCACCTTTGCGCGGTTGGGCGTGGCAGACCATCTTCAATTCCAACTCAGTAACGGTCATGGCCAGGGTGCGCTTACCGGCCCGACGCTGCAATCCTTTGTTTCCCTCTTCGATTCCCCCAGCGCCATTGTCGAGACACCCTCGGCACCCAGCGACCAACGCCGCGCCTTCGATCCCTCCCGGCGTCTTCGGCGGCAGTTCGACGAGCTTGTCGCTCATACGCAGGCGGTGGTTCGGAAGTCCGAGTTTACGCGCAAGCGCTTCTGGGCCAAAGCGGACCGCGCCTCGGTCTCGGACTGGGAGCGAAGCGCCGACGAGTACAGAAAGATTCTCTGGGAAGAGGTGATCGGACGCCTACCCGACCCTTCCGAACCGCTCGAAGCCTACACCCGGCTTACGTACGAGACCGCGGCATGGAAAGGCTACCAAGTGGTTCTGCCCGTCTGGCCTGAAGTCTTTGCCTATGGCATCCTACTCCTGCCGAACGATCTCAAGCCCGGCGAACAGCGCCCCGTCGTCGTCACCCAACATGGACTCGAGGGCAGGCCCCGGATGCTCGTCGACTCCGCGATCAAGGGACCCTACCACCACTATGGAGCCCGTCTGGCCGATCGAGGCTTCATCGTATTCGCGCCACAGAACCCCTACATCGGCCGCGATGACTTTCGCGTTTTACAACGCAAGGCCAATCCTCTGGGGGTATCGCTCTTTTCCTTCATCCTCGGCCAGCATGACCGAATCCTGGAATGGCTGGAGACTTTACCGTTTGTCAATCGGAAACAGATAGCTTTTTATGGTCTCTCTTATGGGGGAAAGACGGCGGTGAGAGTGCCGCCCTTGCTCAAGGCATATGCCCTCTCCATCTGTTCCGCGGACTTCAACGAATGGATCTGGAAGAACACCAGCGATGTGCACCGCTACAGCTACGTCTTCACCGGTGAGTACGAGATGTTCGAGTTCAACCTGGGCAACACCTTCAACTACAGCGACCTCGCCAAGATAATGGCGCCCCGCCCGTTCATGGTCGAGCGCGGTCACCATGACGGCGTAGCGCCCGACGAGTGGGTCGCCTATGAGTACGCAAAGGTGCGCCAACACTATGCGGAACTAGGTTTAGCGGATCAGACCGAGATCGAATTCTTTCTCGGGCCCCACGAGATCAACGCCCAGGGCAGCTTCGATTTTTTACATCGCCACCTTGAGTGGCCCAAGCCCTGACAACCCGCTGTATCTGCCGTGATCAGCTTCAAAGGCCTGCAGGACAACGAAACCGCTCTCTAGCGTGTCAACTCCTGTCGGTTCCCTTATTGCGAACAAAGCCGCCGCCCACAGAAGCCTTGTTGCATGGGCCCACTCGCGCCGATCCGAACGACAGTCCGTAGACGGCTCAACGATGCGGCTCTCCACGATCCGGCTCGGACGCGCTCGTGCATGCGCCGGCAAGAAAGTGCTTCGCGGAGAGGGTGCGGCGCGCTAACAACGAGCCGGCCTTCTCGCCGACTTCGCTCTGCGGCTTGCGGTATTGCTCCTCCGGTCAGGAAGAATAGATATCTTCGATGCGGTCAGCGTATCGCCTCTCGACTTCCCGGCGGCGCACTTTGAACGTGGGCGTGATCTCCCCCCTGTCGATGGAAAACTCTTCCTCGAGCAGCGCCACCTTCTTGACTCGCTCGTGCCTTGCAAGTCCTTGGCACGCCGAATCCACTTCTTTCTCCATCATGATCACAATCTGTTCGTGTCGAACCAGCGTCCCTCGATTCGCCACATCGATACCCTGCTGCTGAGCATATTGCTGTAACTTCTCGAAGTCGGGCACGATCAGTGCGCTCGGAAACTTCCGGCCCTCCGCAACGACGACGGCAGTGGACACATAGCCGCTGGTCTTGATCTGATTCTCAATCGGCTGGGGTGCAACATATTTGCCACCGGATGTCTTGAAGAGGTCCTTCTTACGGTCGGTGATGCTGAGGTAGCCGTCCTCGTCGATCTTGCCGATGTCGCCCGTGTGGAACCAGCCGTCGAGAAGCACCTCGGCGGTTTTCTCTTCATCCTTGTAGTAGCCAAGCATGACGTTGGGGCCGCGCACCAGGATCTCGCCGTCATCGGCGATCTTCACATCGACGTTCTTGATCACCCTTCCTACGGTTCCGAACCTCAGACTGTTCGGGTAATTCAGAGAGACGACGGGAGACGTCTCGGTCAGTCCATAGGCTTCGCAGATCTTGATCCCAACGGCGTAAAAAAATTCAGCAACGTGCAGCGGAAGAGGAGCTGCACCCGACATGAAAAAGCGAATGCGCCCGCCGAGTCGTCCTCTGAGCTTCGCGAAGACCAGCCGGTCGGCTAACCCTGACTTGCAACGAAGACCCAGCGGCAAGGGCTCGTTATTGAGGCGATAGGGAGCCGTCGCCTTCCCTGTGCCGATCGCCCAGTGGAACAGTCCGCGTCGAATCGCCGGAGCGGCCGCCACCGCGGCCTGCACTTTGTCATGAACCTTCTCGAAAAACCGCGGCACGCCCACAGCAACGGTCGGCTTGACTTCCAGCAGGTTCTGAGGCACGGCATCGATCGACTCGGCATACGCCACCGTCGCACCGTAGTAGAAAAACGCGTAGTCCGCCATGCGCTCCGCCACATGCGACAGCGGCAGGAACGACAGGGCAATGTCGTCTTCGTTGACCCTGAGTCCGTTGTCGCGCACGTTGCTGCCGAAGTTGCCGTGCGTAAGCATCACGCCCTTCGGCGTTCCCGTCGTGCCCGATGTATAGATGATGCTCGCCAGGTCCTGCGGCTGAACGGCGCTTATCGACTGCTCAAAATCCTCGCGCTCGTCCGCGGACAGCGCTCTCTCGCCCAAGAGGCTCCCCAGGGTCGTGATTCGCTCGTCATCCGTGTCATAGGAATCGAAGATGACCATGCCCTCCAACGCAGGGAGCCGATCCCAAATGCTCAGAATCTTCTTGAGCTGATCCTCGGTCGAAACGAAAATCACCCGCGACTCCGAGTGCTCCAGCAGATAGTGGATCTGCTCCGCGGGCAGCGTGGGATAGATCGGTACGCTGACCACGCCCGCGGTCATCATGGCGAAATCGGACACCGCCCATTCCCAACGGTTTTCCGACAGCAGGGCGCAACGATCCCCCGCCGCGATGCCTGCCTCCCGCAACTCGAAGTGGGTCCTCGCCACGCGACGATACACCTCGCTTGCGGCGATCGGCTCGTACGCCCCCTCGACCTTCGTAAGAATCATGTCTGGCTTGTCATAGGACACGGCATGGCGAAACAATCGGGCCAAGGTCTCAGGCATCTGACCCCCTCGTCGAACAGTTCAGACTGGATAAGCCTTCTCCATGAAGTCTCATCACCAACACTGTAAACTGTAGGCTCGCCAAAGGGAAAGCCCATTATGCCCATGACCGTCAAACAAGCCGCCGAAGCGTGGCGGTTCGATATTCCTGACGAAGAGTTGGACGCAATCGTTCCTGTCGTGGAAGAAGTAATAAACAAGACCGAGCGCGCCCTCGATCGGGACTTGAGCACCACCGATCCTGTCCATTCGTTCCATCCTTCCGGCCGCTGATCGCACGTTTTGAATCAACCAATGAATCTCACCATCACGGATCTCGCTCCCAGAATCGAGCGAGGCGAACTCTCCCCCGTCGAACTTACCCAACACCTGCTCGACCTCATCGAAAAGCGGCAACCCCGCCTGAACGCCTTCATCACCGTCACCGCCGAGCACGCTCTCGCACAGGCGCGACAGGCCGAGCAGGAAATCCAGGAGGGAAACTATCGCGGCAAGCTCCACGGCATTCCGTACGCCGCCAAAGATCTCTTCTACACCAAGGGCATCAAGACCACTGTCGGTTCGAAGATCATGGACGACTTCGTCCCCGACTTCGACTGCGCCGTCGTCGAGAAACTGACCGCCGCCGGAGCCGTGATGCTTGGCAAAGCCGGCTTGCATGAATGGGCCTACGGCATCACGAGCAACAATCCGCACTACGGCGCCATTCGCAATCCGTGGGACACCGATCGCATTCCCGGCGGGTCGAGCGGCGGCTCAACGTCCGCCCTCGCCGGAGGCCTTTGCAGCTTCTCCCTCGGCTCCGACACCGGCGGCTCGATCCGCATTCCCTCGTCCTTCTGCGGCCTCGTCGGCCTCAAGCCCACCTTTGGACGGGTCAGCCGCTACGGCGTCTTCCCTCTCGGCCATACTCTCGATCACGCCGGCCCCTTCGGCTCCACTGTTCGCGACACCGCGGAAGTCTACTGCGCCATGGCGGGCGGAGATCCGCGCGATGAAAGCTGCGCCGATCGACCGCTGATCGAACCAAGCCTGGGACCAGAACCCTCGCTTGCCGGCCGAAAACTCGGCGTCCCCGAAAACTTCTACTTCGACGACCTGCACCCCGACATAGAAGCAGCCGTGCGCAAAGCCATTTCCGTTCTCGAAGACCTCGGCGCCGAGCTGGTCTCGATCAAGGTCCCCGACATCAAAGAGTTCAACGAGATCGGCAGACTCATACTGCTTGCCGAGGCCACGTCCGTGCACGAGAAACGGCTGCGCGAACGACGAAGCGACTTCGGTGACGACGTACGCTCACTCTTCGATCAGGGCCGCTTTGTCCGAGCATCCGAATACCTGAACGCCCAGCGCCGACGGCGCGCTCTCATCGAGGCCTTCAACGAGCTCCTCGCCCAGGTCGACGCCGTCGTCACGCCTACGATCTCAGTGCCTCCCGCCAAGATCGGCCAAAACACACTGCTCGTCAACGGCGTCGAACACAATGTCCGGATCGCCACCACGCGCAACGTTCGCTCACTCAACCTCACGGGCCTGCCACTGCTCTCCGTCCCCTGCGGCCTCACCGAAGAGAATCTCCCCATCGGCCTGCAGATCATCGGCCGTTTCTGGGACGAAGCGGGCATCCTGGAAATCGGCCACGCCTACGAACAGGCGACCGACTGGCACCTCAAACGCCCGGCGATCGCTACCGAATGAAACGTTCCGTCGTCGGCCTCGTTCTCCTCCTGATCGCTGGCGCGCTCCCAGCAACCGCGAACGAAGCACATGAAACGCCCCTCCAGTGGTCCCTCCTCCCGGACCTCCCCACGCCCCTCGGCCTCGGCGGGCCTTACGTCGGCGTATCCAACGATGCGCTCGTCGTCGCCGGCGGCTCGAACTTCCCGACCTCCCCGTTTCAGGGCGGGACCAAGCAATGGCATCGAGACGTCTACATCCTCGAGCCGGACTCCGAAACCTGGCGGACCAACTTCCAGCTCGAGCACCCGCTCGCCTACGGAGGCAGTGTTTCGACAGAACAAGGGTTCATCCTTCTCGGCGGTGGCGATTCCCAACGCCATTACCGCGACGTATGGCGGCTCCAATGGCAGGACGGAACGCTCAACCAACAAAAGCTCCCCGACCTGCCTCAAGCCTGCGCCATGACCAGCGCCGCCCTCCTCGGCACATCCATCTACGTTGCCGGCGGCCAGCAAGCTCCCGACTCCACCCTTGCGATGAACAACTTCTGGCGGCTCAATCTCAGTAATCCCGAACCCGCCTGGGAAGTTCTCGAGCCCTGGCCCGGCCCCGCACGCATCCTTCCCGTCGTCGCGGCGCAGGATGGCGCGGTCTACGTTTTCAGCGGCGCCGAGCTCATCACCGCCGTCGACGGCACCACTACCCGGCGCTTCCTCAACGACGCCTACCGCTACCGCCCCAACGCCGGATGGCAGCGGGTCGCCGACGTTCCCCAACCCGTCGTCGCGGCCGCCGCCATCACCGAGGGCCCGAGCCACATCCTCATCTTCAGCGGAGACGACGGTGAGCTCTTCTTCCGGGCGCAGGAGCTGGGCGACGACCATCCCGGCTTCCCCAAGACCGTCCTCGCCTACCACACCATCACCGACACTTGGACCGAACTTGGCGAGATGACCGAAGCGCTCGTCACAACCTCGGCAACGCGCTGGAACGACCGCATCGTTATCGCCTCCGGCGAAGACCGTCCCGGTCACCGCTCCCCGCACGTCCTTGCACTCGAAACCCGCCATCGGCCCAGCGGCTTCACCACGCTCGACTACGCCTGCCTCGGCGCATACCTCGCGATGCTCATCGGGATGGGCGTCTACTTCTCTCGCCGCGAGAAAACCACCTCCGACTACTTCCTGGCCGGCCGTCGCATCCCCTGGTGGGCCGCCGGCATCAGCCTCTTCGGCACCCAGCTCAGCGCCATCACTTTCATGGCCGCGCCCGCCAAGGTCTATGCCACCGACTGGGCCTACTTTGTCAACACGTTTGCCTTCATCCTCATCACGCCGGTAGTGGTCTACTTGTATCTACCGTTCTTTCGCCGCCTCAACCTCACCAGCGCCTACGAATACCTGGAGCAGCGCTTCAACCTCGCGACCCGCCTCTACGCCAGTACCGCCTTCATCCTCTTTCAACTCGGCCGTATGGCGATCGTTCTGTTCCTGCCGGCGATGGCGCTCTCCGCCGTCACCGGCATGAACGTCTACGTCTGCATTGTCGTGATGGGCGTTCTCAGCACGCTCTACACCGTTCTCGGCGGCATCGAGGCCGTCGTCTGGACGGACGTCCTGCAAGCCATCGTTCTGCTCGGCGGAGGTCTATTGTGCCTCGTGATCATGATGTTCGGCGTCGACGGGGGGATGTCGACGATCTTCTCGGTCGGCATGGCCGACGACAAATTCAAAGTCGTCCATTGGAGTTGGGACTACACGACCAGCACCCTCTGGGTCCTCGTCATCGGGAACCTCTTCATCAACCTGGTCACCTACACCTCTGACCAGGCCGTCGTCCAACGCTACCTCACGACCCGAGACGAAAAAAGCGCCGCCGATTCCATCTGGATGAACGCCGCCATCGTCCTCCCGGAAACGTTCATCTGGTTTCTGCTCGGCACCTCGCTCTACGTCTTCTACAAGCTCACGCCCGAACTCCTGAGCCCCAACCTGCCCACGGACTCGATCTTCCCCCACTTCATCTCACAGCAACTCCCGTCCGGCGTCACCGGGATCGTCATTGCCGCCCTCTTCGCCGCTTCGATGTCCACCCTCGACAGCGGCTTGAACAGCGTCTCCACCGCAGTTGTGACGGATTTCTACGCCCGTTTCCATCCTGAATCCACCGATGTCGTCCGCCTGCGCCTGGCTCGTTGGCTCACCGCCGGACTCGGCCTCATCGCCACCGTCACCGCCGCGACCATGGCCACCTACGAGATCCAGTCTCTCTGGGATTTGTTCATGCGAATGCTCGGCCTGCTCAGCAGCGGCATGGCCGGACTCTTCGCGGTCGGCATGTTCACCCGCCGCGCTAACGGACGAGGCGCGCTCGTCGGAGCCCTCATCAGCGCCGCCGTCATCTACTGGGTCCAGACCCACACCGCCGTCAGCTTCTTCCTCTACGCGGCCATCGGCCTGCTCACCTGCTTCGCCGCCGGCTATATCGCCAGCCTCATCCTTCCCGACCAGCCCAAAACCCTCAAGGGCCTGACCGTCTTCACCCAAACCCCGCCGGAACGAATCTAATCGCACTCTCGGCGCTCCAAGACGAAGAATCCCTTGATTCATCCGCCATCATCACCAGGTCGGCCTCGACGGGGCTGCCCCACATCCACCAGTGCAGGCGGCGATTGTCGATCCCGACTGTTTTGCCGATTGGTTCGATTCCCTTTCAATGCCGGTGCTTCAGGGCCGCGCGCGGATTGTTGAGAACATTAGGCGGACTCGTTGTCGAGGGTAAAATTCGCTACTGCCGCGAATCGCTGAATCCAGGTTGCCGTGGAATCCATCTTCTTGAGGGGTGCGCCTTCCAACAGCGACGGCGGTCTCACCGCAACCAGGTGAGGGCAAGACGACTGCGTCGGACAAGTTGCTGCCTGCTGCTGGTCGTTCTGGCGTTGACAGCGTGTGGCGGCAGGGAAGACTTTCCTCGAACCTCTTCGGACTGTGTCGAGTGTCACCGCGGCGTGACGCCGAACATCGTCACGGATTGGGAACTGAGCCGGCACAACGAGAAGGGTGTGGACTGCTCCCTGTGTCACGGTGACGAGCATCGCACGGCGGACGATGTCGCTCTGGTCAAGACCGCGACGCCGGATGTTTGTGCGACTTGCCATCCGATCCAGACAGAGCAGTTCCAAGGCGGCAAGCACGCCCTGGCTTAGGTCAGCATGAACGCCATGCCGACGACACATTGGCTGCCGATGGCTCTCACGGGCGGCATGAAGAGCTGTGGAGGTTGCCATCGCCTCGGGCTCAAGAGTGAGGACGAGATCCGGCAGTTGAAGGCCGACGGCGTCATGTTCGGTCTTGCCTCGTGTGATGCCTGCCATACGCGCCACCTTTTTTCCGTCAAGGAGGCTCGGGAACCACAAGCTTGCCGGACGTGCCACATGGGCATCGACCATCCACAGTGGGAGATGTACTCCTCGTCCAAGCATGGCGTTCGGCATCTACTCAAGCAGAGCGGAACGCTGCCCGAGCAGGCCGCGGCGCCCACCTGCCAGATGTGTCACATGCCGCAGGGGGACCACGGTGTGCGGACAGCCTGGGGGTTCCTGGCCGTGCGATTGCCCATGCCGGAAGACCCGCAGTGGACAGCAGATCGAACAACCATCCTCCAGGCGCTCGGGGTCTTGGACCCGCAGGGAAATCCGACCGCGCGCCTGGATGCCGTCAAGCAAGCCGACGTCGCCCGGCTGACCCAAGAGGATTGGCAGAAGGAACGCGATCGCATGATCCGTGTTTGTGAGCAGTGCCACTCGGCAAATCTTGTGCGAGCGGAACTCGAGAAGGGCGACGAGATGATCAGGGAGGCGGACCGGCTGCTGGCCGAGGCGATTCGCATCGTCAGTTCCCTGTACCGCGACGGAGTGCTGCGCAAGCCGGACCACTATGCGTACAACTTTCCGGATCTGCTGGCATTCCACGACGCGCCCTCGGTGATCGAACAGCGACTCTTCAAGATGCATTTGGAACACCGGATGCGAGCTTTTCAGGGCGTGTTTCACAACAATCCGGATTACGCGCTTTGGTACGGTTGGAGTGAGATGTTGCAGGACTTGACTGAGATCAAGACATTGGCGCGGGAGATGCGCAGTAGCCGCTAGCCGGCGGCACGGAGCCCTTTTCAGTGACCGGTTACGTCATTAGCCTGTCAGCCCTGGCAATCGCAACACTCGCGGTGATTGCGGTTCTTTTCCGTCGGCCCGAGTTGGCTGCCACTACAGGGGGCAAGATCCTGGCTTTTGTTGCTCTCTTTGTACTACCGGGGCTCCTGCTGCTGGGAGGCGCCAGTCAACATTACGAACAAGCCAAGACAACGGAGTTCTGCCTCTCCTGTCACATCATTCAGCCCTATGGAGAAAGTCTCCGCATTGACCATGCTCGTTTTCTCCCTGCCGCGCACTATCAGAACAAGCGAATTCCCATCGACCAAGCCTGCTATACGTGCCACACAAACTACACGATGTTCGGCGACCTTGATGACAAGATCCGCGGCGTGAGGCACGTGTAGCATAACGTTTGGGGCTCTGCCTCCGATCCGGTCAAGTTGCATAAGCCGTATGAGAACCGGGCCTGTCTGGAATGCCACGAAGGGGCGCGGTCGTATGAGGAGCAGGCAGCCCACACGCCATTCCGGACCGACCTGCTCGATAGCGCGAAGTCATGTCTGATGTGTCACAACTTGATTCACGAGATCGCGAAGCTGGACCGGTTCCAGCGCTGGGACTCTGAGGCCCTACGATGAGCCGGATTCGATCGCTGAGCCGGCAGGCCGGATTCGCAGGACGACTCCAGGTATCCGGATTGCTGATCGCTTCGGGGCTTGGGGTCGAACTGGCTACCCTGTTCTGGATCCATCCCATTTCGCTCTTTCTGTTCCTGTGCCTGGGGACCTTGCTTGTTGGCGCCGGCATGCTGCTCTACTTGTGGTCCGTCGTGACCCGGAGCGAGTGACGGTAGTGCTGAAGCACCCGTTCGTTCTCTGATGCTCGAGACGCCTGTCTGCGGCGGCATAGCTCGGGCACTGTTCGAGATAATTCTTCGTCGGCTCTGAGCCGCGGCGGTTTGCCGGCCGTGGGCGGCATGGCCAATGAAAGAAGCTCCACGTTCAACGGACTCAAAATCCGATGAACGCGCCAAAGGCGAGTCGAATATCGGACCTGAACTGCGATAATTTATAGTCGGCCTGCCAGCAACGGCCGCCTGCAGCCCGGGCTCGGGGAAACCGGCGCTGTGGCCTGAACGTCCCAGGAATAGAGCTGTGCATCGAAGAAAGGCCATCTCCCTGCTTGTTGCTTCCTCGGCGGCCCCCTGGCTGGGCCGACCTGCCGGAGCTCAGGAAGAAGCGATCATCACGGTGGACGTGGAGGTCGTAAATGTCCTCGCCACGGTGCGGGACAACAAGGGCGGCCTGGTCACCGACCTGACTAAAGACGACTTCATTCTGGAGGAGGGCGGCAAGCGCCAACAGATTCGCTACTTCTCTCAACAGACGGATCTGCCTCTCACGGTGGGGCTGCTCGTCGATACCAGCGTGAGCCAGGAACGTCTGATCCTCGAAGAGCAGCGGGCGGCCGGCCAATTCTTTTCGCAGGTGCTCCGGCTAAAAAAGGATCTGGCATTCCTGATCAGCTTCGACGTCAATGTCGAATTGCTCCAGGATTTGACAGGCTCGCATAAGCTGCTGGAGAGATCTCTCGAGGACCTGCAAGTGGAGGGAGCCAACCGCGGCATCCATCCCGGACCTGTACCGAGTTCAGGACCGCCGGTGGGGACGGCTCTTTTCGACGCCGTCTATCTGGCCTCCGATGAGATGATGCAGAGGCAAGTGGGGCGCAAGGCCATCGTGCTGATCTCCGACGGTGTCGACTACGGTAGCCGCGTCAATCGTGAGAAGGCAGTCGAAGCGGCGCACAAATCCGATGTCGTGGTGTACGGCGTGCGCTACTTCGACCGTGCTTTCTACTACGGCGGGATGGGCTTCGTGGGCGGCGGTTCCAGGGCGCTCAAAAAGATGGCGAGGGAAACCGGCGGCAACGTCTTCGAGGTGTCGCGCAAGCGGACGCTGCGGCAGATCTTCGATGAGATCCAGAAGGAGCTGCGCAGCCAGTACAGCATCGGTTTCTCACCTGCAAGCGGTTCAAATAGCGCCGGGCTTCGCAAAATCAGCTTGCGCACGCGACGCAAGAACCTCAAGGTGCAGGCCCGGACCGGATACTACCCGAAGTCGACCTGACAGGCCTGCCGGGAGAGAGACCGGCACAGTCGGCGTTCTACAACCCTATCGGTTTGATGTCATCCGCTTGGCCTGGATATCTCACCACCTGAGGCCCTTCGCACAAACTTCGCCTCGCCACGTGAGAGATTTCCAGGTTAGTTCTGAGGGACGGCAACGACCGGCGCCGCGGCGGCTTCCTGTTTCTGGATCACCCCCAGAACTTCCCATTCGTGGAGTTGACGTTGGATCTGTGAAGCGACAGGCCCATCCGGTTGCACCATGAGATAGTCGCGGAAGGATGTGGCCGCCTGCTCGTAGAGTCCCTGTTGAGCATGGATCATGCCGAGGATCTGATGAGACTGGGGAAACTCTCTGTCGGCGCTTTTCTCCTTGAGCTCGATCACCGACTTCTTGGAAGCCTCCATCCGGCCTAACCGAAAGTTGGCAATGGCCGAATAGTAATGTGCCATCCAGGCGTGGGGATTCAGCCGCAGAAGCAAATTCGACAACTGCAGGCCGTCGTCCCAGCGCTTCTCAGCGAGCGCCAGACGCGCGAGAACGGGATAGGGATCGAGGAATTTCGAGTCGGCTTCGACAGCCTTCTCAAACGCGACCCGGCCTCCTTCCCGGTCGTCCTGTTGCATGCGAATGCGGCCCAGCAGATTCCAGGCCGTGGCGTACTCGGAGTGCAAGCCTACCGCCGTCTCCAATTCCTTCTTGGCCTTTTGCAGGTTCGGCTCCCTCTTCTGCATCTCCTTAAAAGCCTTGTCGTAGGCTTTTCTGGCCTTCTTGGGGGCTGACAGACTGGTGACGCTGATGGACGAACCTTCGACGCCATCCAAGCGGTGCAGGACCATCGTTCCGACGTTGGGATTGTCAAAGACGCTGCGAGTACCCAACTGAATCGGGTCAGCTTGATAGCCGCCCAACTCGGCGAGAAGTTGGCAACCGAACAGGTTGACACGTCCGAGGCCGTCGCCGCGGGTAGAAAGGTCAGTGCCCACGCCGCCGAACCCGCCCTGTTGTTGCCGCAGCCTGCCGGGCACTCCTCCGACGCTCGCATCGGCAAAGGCGATGTTGTTGCGATCGTTAAGATCTACGCTAAAGGTGCCCTTGGTACTGGTGAAGCCGGCGGGTCTGCGCTGGCCGTTGCAATCCAAGTAAATCTTCACCGGTTCTGGAGGCGGCATGCCGTTTCCCAACATGACCTTGCCGCTGAGGATCAACGGGCGATCAAACTGCGGTTGAGGGACCCGCTGTTGCTGCTGTCCGTAGGGGTCGGTGGTTCGTCCCCGCTGACCGCCGGTGGTTGGGAGGTTTCCCGTACTTCGGCCACCGCCACCTGTCGTGCCACCGGTGGTGCCGCCGGATGTGGCGCCGCCCCTGCCGTCTTGTTGAGACCAGACAGCCGTCGCACACATTAAAACTAGAACAGTAACCAGAATTTTGATCCGTTGCATGATCATCCCCCATCTCGAGTATTCAGACCGGAACTGTGAGTAAGGCTAACACAGAAAACCCCTGCGACCAAGGCCCTCGGTCGTGCAGTAAGGCGTCACCGACAACATGAAGGTTGCAGGGTCGGGGCGGCTGGCTGAGCATCAAAAAGTCAATAAATAGGCCAGCAATAGCATTGTTGACTCTCACGAAGCAGTTTTCAGAGGCGCCGGGTCGTTTAGCTACTCTTCACGGCTTGTATGAAATCGTACGCCACGAGGCCATCCGCAGGTTTCGCGGAGCCAGCTCGTGAGAAAGCGGTCGAAACGGCTCACAAATCCGATGTCGTGGTGTACGGAGTGCGGTGCTACAACCGCGATTTCTACTATGGTCGGATGGGATTCGTGGGCGACGGTTCCGGGGCGCTCAAAAAGATGGCGAGGGAAACCGGCGGCAACGTCTTCGAGGTGTCGCGCAAGCGGACGCTGCGGCAGATCTTTGATGAGATCCGGAAGGAACTGCGCAGCCAGTACAGCATCGGTCTCTCACCCGAAAGCAGTTCAAGCGGCGCCGGACTTCGCAAAATCAACTTGCGCACGCGACGCAAGACTCTCAAGGTGCAGGCTCAGACCGGATACTACCCGAAGTCGACCTGACGCACCCATCATGGAGAGGGACGGGTGCTGGCGGAGTATTAGAACCCAACCGATTTGATGTCATCGGCCAAGCCTGGATATCTCACCAACTGAGACCCGCCCACACACTCCTCCTCACCGCTTGGGAGATATCCGGGTCAGTTCTAGGGGACGGCAGCAGTCGGCGCCGCCGCGGCTTGCTGTTTCCGGATCACCCCCAGAACTTCCCAATCGTGGAGTTGACGTTGGATCTGTGAAGCGACAGGCCCGTCGGGCTGCACCGTGAGATAGTCGCGGTAGGATATGGCCGCCTGCTCGTAGAGCCCCTGTTGAGCATGGATCATACCGAGGATCTGATGCGACTGGGGAAAATCTCCGTCGGCGCTTTTCTCCTTGAGCTCGAGCACCGACTTCTTGGAAGCCTCCATCCGGCCTAAATAAAAGTTTGCAATGGCCGAATAGTAATGCGCAATCGCAACGTGGGGATTCAGCCGCAGAAGCTGATTCGACCACTGCAGGCCATCGTCCCAGCGCTGCTCGATGAGCGCCAGAAGTGCGAGAGCGGGATAGGGATCGAGGTATTTCGGGTCGGCTTCGACAGCCTTCTCAAACGCGGCCCGGCCGCCTTCCCGGTCGTCCTGCATCATGCGAACGCGGCCCAGCATATTCCAGGCCGTGGCGTACTCGGAGTGCAAGCCCACCGCCGTCTCCAATTCCTTCTCGGCCTTTTGCAGGTTCGGCTCCCTCTTCTGCATTTCCCTAAATGCCTTGTCGTAGGCTTTTCTGGCCTTCTTGGGGGCTGACAGACTGGTGAAACTGATGGACATACCTTCTACACCATCCAAGCGTCGCAGGACCATCGTTCCGACATTGGGATTGTCAAAGATGCTGCGACTACCCAACGGAATCGGATCAGCTTGATAGCCGCCCAACTCGGCGAGAAGCTGGCAACCGAACAGGTTGACTCGTCCGAGGCCGCCGCTGCTGAATCTGCGCTGTTGCCCCATCCCTCCTACGCTCGCATCGGCAAAGGCGGTGTGGCGATCGTTAAGATCGACGCTAAAGGTACCCTTGGAATTGGTGAAGCCGGCGGGCCGGCGCTGACCATTGCAATCTAAGTAAATCCTCACCGGCTCAGGAGGCGTCATGCCGTTCGCCAACGTAACCTTGCCGCTGAGGTACAACGGGCGCCGCAGGCGCCCGAAGTCCGATCGAGGAAACTGCTGCCGCTGTTGCTGCCGCCCGTAGGGGTCGGTGGTACGTCCCTGCTGACCGCCGGTGGTTGGAAGGTTTCCCGTACTTCGGCCACCGCCACCGGTCGCGCCACCGGTGGTGCCGCCTGTCGTGCCGCCGGTCGTGCCGCCAGTGGTGCCGCCGGTGCCGCCGTCTTGTTGAGACCAGACAGCCGTCGTAAACAACCAACCTATTGAGTCCCGCAAAATATTATGACATCTTTTAGTAATTTGCAGCATCTATATATGTATAGTCAACCCCAAAGGGGTGAAGCGGGATTTCCAGGCGCTGGAGAAGCGCCGTTTCGAAGCGATGCGACTGCTCGACCAAGGCCTGAATCAGTCCGAGACGGCGAGACGGCTGAAGGTCGCGCGGCAAACCGTGAGTGCATGGCGGCGGCAGTACCGTCGGCAGGGACCGGCCGGGCTGCGTCAAGCCGGGCGAGCCGGGCGCAAGCCGCTGTTAGACGCGCTAGACGCTGTTAGACGCCGCGCAACGGGAACGGCTGGTGTCGCTGTTGCTGGCAGGCCCCGAGGCACACGGCTTCCCCACGCCGCTGTGGACTTGTCCGCGGCTGGCTCGCCTGATCGCAGAGGAGTTCGGGGTCGACTACCACGAAGGCCACGTCTGGAAGATCCTGCGGGGGCTCGGCTGGAGCCCGCAACGCCCGCTCGGCCAGGCGCGGGAGCGCAACGAAAAGGCGCTCCGCACTTGGCAGCGCAAGACTTCCCCGGCCCTTGAAAAAAGCCCAAACCGAAGGCCGTACGCTGGTCTTCATCGACGAAAGCGGATTGAGTCAGAAGCCGCATCGTTGCCGCAGTTGGGCGCCGCGCGGCCCGACGCCCGTCCTGGCGTTCAACTTCAACGGGCAGAGGCTTTCCGTCGCAGCGGGGCTGACGCTGCGCAACTTCTACTTCCGGCTCGATCCGGGCGCGATCAGCCAAGCCGAGGTGATCGACTTTCTCAAAGCGCTCGTGCGTCACATCGACCAACCGTTGCTGATCGTCTGGGATCGATTGCCGGCCCACCGCAGCCGCCTGGTGCGGGAGTTCATCGAACTCTCCAAGGGGCACATCGTGACGGAGTACTTGCCGCCCTATGCGCCGGAGCTGAACCCGGTGCAGTACTTCTGGGCCTACTGGAAGCAGCACGAACTGCCCAACGTCTGTCCGAAGGACTACCGCGAGCTAAGTGCGCGGGCTCGCCAAGCGCTGCGCCGCATGCGCCGCAAACCGCGCTTGATTACTGCCTTCTGGAAGCAGTCTTCTCTTTGTTTTGATTGACGGTATATTATGCGAGACTCAATAGAACGGTAGCCAGAATCTTGATCCGTTGCATGAGCATCCCCCGATCACGGGCATTCACTCTGGAACTGTCATTAAGGCTAACACTGAAAACCCCTGCGACCAAGGCCAACGGTTGTGCAGTATGGCGTCGCAAACAACATAAAGGTTGCGAGATCGGGGCGGCGGAGCATCAAGAAGTCATAGATAGCCCGTTAATAGCGTCGTTGACGGCCGCGAAACGCTTTTCGCGGGCGCCGCGGGGCGCTTGATCTACGCTTCACAGCTTGTATGAAATCGTACGCCTATAGGTAGCGCCTCTACAGATCCAGAGTCTCAGCGTGCTCTTCGACATTCTCGAGACTGACATTGACGTTCCGCTCAAAGTCGGTTCGCTCGTCAAACACTGCAAACAACGTCATCTTGACGATGGCATATTGCTCGGTCGCGGTCAGTTCGCGATTATTGCCGGCCTGCCAGGTCTCGATGACCTGGTGAGTCAGAAAGATGTTGATCGGGAAACGCGAAATGCGATCCGACGTCACGCTGAAGACATGCTCGAATCCGGATTTGTCGGCCTGTTTCAACTCGCGGTAACCCTCGTAGACGTATTGGTAGACGTAGCCGGTATCCGCCGAATAAGTCTTTTCACGGCGGATGGGCCGCATGCCGCGCAGGGGCGTTTTCTTGTCTTTCTTGAACAACCGGCCTAGCCACGACATATTCTTGCGGGCTTGACGGGACTACTCGGAGGTTCTTCCACCGTCAACTCGATTCCCGGTAGCGCTGTTCTTTGAACGGATCACCGTACATGTGATAGCCGACCTGTTCCCAGAAGCCGGCGCGGTCCTCGGCAATGAAGTCCAAACTACGTACCCACTTGGCGCTTTTCCAGGCGTAGAGGTGTGGGACGACCAGACGCAGCGGCCCGCCGTGCTCCGGCGTGAGGGGCTCGGGCTCATGCTTGTCGGAGAAGAGCACGTTGTCCCGCATCAAGTCCGCCAACGAGACGTTCGTGGTGTAGCCGCCCTCGGCCTTGACCATAACGAATTTTGCTTCCCGCTTTGGCTCGGCCTTCTCGGCGATGACGGAGAACGGCACTCCCGCCCAGCGGTTGTCGAACTTGCTCCAAGTCGTGACGCAGTGGAAATCGGCCATGACCGTCGTTCGAGGAAGCTGCTGGAACTCGTCCCAGGCAAGCTCGAAAGGGTTTTCGACGAGGCCGCGCACCGAGAAGCTCCAGCGCTCGGGGTCGAAGGCGGGGACGGCGCCCTCGTGAAGAACCGGCCACTTGAGAGTGAGGGACTGACCAGGCGGCAAGCGTCCGTCCTCGCGGCGGGCTTGCTCCAGCTCTTTTCGCACGGTGTTGAACGGCATTCAGGACTCGGAAGGGTCCGTGAAATAAACTGTTGAGTCTAACATGCAGTCCGATCCCAAACGCCTGTTCCAAAAGGGCATCGACCTGTTTAACAGCGGTGAGTTCTACGACTGCCATGAAGTGCTGGAAGAGGTCTGGACGCCGACGCAACAGCCCGACCGCTGGTTCCTGCAGAGCCTGATTCATTTCGCGGTCGGCTTCTACCACCACCGGAACCGGAATGTTGTCGGGGCGACGCGGCAGCTTCGCAAAGGGATCAAGAAGATTCATGGCTATCTACCGGAGTGGGACGGGGTGGATACGCAGGCGATTGAGCAGTCGGCACGGGAGTGTTTGGCAGTGATTGAAGCGGGTGGAACGGTGGAGACGTTCCCTCGGATCCGCCAGGTGGGGCCTTATCCGGGGCCTAGGACGGGCTGGTAGGAACATTTTGCCTGCGCTACCGAAACGGCGCTATGCCACAGCAGATGGGCAGAGTGCTCGCAGTCTCTACGGATCATTCATATGTTCAGGTCGCAGGTTGATAGGCGCTCCCTGTTTTCCTGAGTACTTCCATCGACTTCACCGAAGCAGCATGAACCACAAGCCGCGAACACGCCTATGACGCTGCGAACAGTATCAGTAGCACAGGCGTGATGAAGGCCACAGAATCATCGGCGCGAAATATCGAACAGCACACTCTCGACGAAGCGGCACGTTGCCAATGCAGTGGCTGTCATTACCAGAACGCCGACGACTAACGAAACGAACCCTTCGCACAGGAATATCCCCGCGAGGTTGGTTCCGCGAAACTCAACAGCGGCACTAGGCCAGCCTTGCACCAGTCGGTTTCAGAGCGCCATAGTCGGCTACCAGCAAGCTCGTGTCCTTCCAGCTTTTGAGATCAGCGGTCATTGCTGCTAACCTATTCGGGTCGATTGGAGCAAGTTGGAGGAGCGTGTGAAACTGCATTGGATTGTCATTGTTGTCTTGACGGCTCTGGCCTTTGGTTGCGGACCCGAAGCGCCGCCGGAAGCAGAAGGCCCATCCTTCAAGGTCGAACGCAAGTACATTTACCCGGAAGAGTTCCCGTCTGGCAAACCGTATAACCCCGGTGTCCTCGTCGGCGAGACGCTCTATATCGCCGGTCAAGTCAGTCTCGATCCTCAGACGCGCGAGCAGCCCTCAACGATCGAAGACCAGACTCACACGGCGATGAAAAATATGGGCTACGTGCTGCGCGACGCAGGCATGAACTACGACAACGTCGTAACGTGCCACGTGCAGCTAGACGACATGGATAACTACAAGGGCATGAACGAGATCTACGGCAGCTACTACACGTCCGGATTCTACCCTGCCCGGACGACGCTGGAGTTCCCCGCCCTGCCCTCGGACTCGCACATCGAGATCACCTGCATCGCCTACGCCGACAAGTCGAAAATCGAAGTCGTCCGCCCCGAGGAGGGCAAAACGCCCGCCGCGATGGGCCCCTACTCGCCCGCCGTGTGGGCCGGTGATACGCTCTACCTATCTGGCCAAGGGGGACGCAATCCGCAAACGAACGAGATCGACCCATCGATCGAAGGGCAGACGAAGCAGACACTCGACACGATCGGCGAGATTCTCAAGGCCGCCGGCCTTGGCTACGAGAATGCGGTGATGGTGAATCCTTACTACCTGGGACCCGAGAACTACTCCAAGCTGAACTCGGTTTACCGCGAGTACTTCGACCTCGGGCGTCCGTCGGCTAGGGCGAGCTTCTGCTTGTCGCGGCTTCCCGGAACCATCAGTACCGAGATCACCTTCATTGCAACGCGCAATCTGCGGAAGAAAGGCCGTGTCTACCAGCATGGGCGGCGACCCTCGCACACAGCGGTCCCGGCAACGATCGACGGCAACACGATGTATCTCTCGGCGAAATCCGCCCCGAAAGCGGGTGCCGACATCGAGGCACAGTTCCGCGCATCGATCGAATCCCGGTTGCGGATTCTCAAGATCGCCGGCATGGGTCTTGAAAACGTAGTCAGCACGAATGTCTATCTAAAAAATCTCGATGACATGCCCAAGATGACGGAGATTTTCCGCGAGTATTTCCCTGCTAACCAGCCCGTGCGCACTACGGTGCAGGTAGTCCAGGACGGACCTCGTGCGAAAGTGCTCGAAGAGATTTCCATGATTGCCGTCCGGTAGGAGCCAAGGAGAACACCCATGAAACTGAAAACCGCTGTTTGTCTGATCACTTTCCTCTCGCTCCTCTCACTCTCGACGGGCATTCTTCCCGGTGAGCATCACTACAAGGTCGAGAGGCAATTCATCTACCCGGACGAATTCGCGCCCGGCAAACCGTATACGCCCGGCGTCCAGGTCAACGGCTACCTTTATATTTCCGGCCAGATCGACAGAGACCCAAAGACCGGCGAACAGCCCGAAGGCATTGCGGACCAGACCCGCATGGCGATGGACAATATGGGACATGTCCTAAGCGCGGCCGGCATGGACTTTTCGAACGTCGTCACGTGCCATGTTCAACTCGCCGACATGGACAACTACAAGGACATGAACGAGGTTTACGGCAGCTACTTCGGCCCCGACCACTTTCCGGCTCGGACGACACTCGAATTTCCCGGTCTGCCCGGTAACGCCAATCTCGAAGTCACCTGTATCGCCTACGCCGACAAGTCGAAGATCTCGATCGTCATTCCTCCCGAGGGCGCAATCCCTGCCGCCATGGGACCGTATCGGCCCGGTGTGTGGGCCGGAGACATGCTGTACGTTTCCGGAAGCGGAGGCCGTAATCCGCAGACGAACGAAATCGACTCCACGATCGAAGGCCAAACCGAACAGACGATGAAGAACATCGGCGCAATCCTCAGCGCCGCTGGTCTTGACCACGAAGACGCCGTCTTTGTGAACGTCTACTTCCTCGAACCCGACGGCTATCGCGGGCCGACTTACGGCAAGCTGAACTCCGTTTACAAGAACTTCTTCACGATTGGCAGCGCGCCGAGCCGGGCCAGCTTCTGTGTATCGAGATTGCCGGGAACGATCTCGACCGAGATCACCTTCGTCGCGACCCGCGATTCGGGCAGCAAGGGGCGTGTCGTTCCCGCGTATATGGGAACCAGTCCGACCTCATCCGGTGGCGGTGTCCTCGCGGGCAATACGCTTTGGACGTCCGGCAAGTCGGGCGCGGGCGAAACGGTAGCGGAGCAGATGCGCGACTCGCTGGAGAAGATCCGCGACACGTTGAACCTTGCCGGGATGGATATGGAACACGTCGTTGACGCCCACGTCTACCTCAAAGACATCGCCGACATGGACGAGATGAATACGGTGTTCAAAGAGTACTTCCCCAACAACCCGCCTGTACGGACCACGCTCCAGGTGATTCAAAACCAACTCGAACAAGTCCAGGTGATGGCGGTCCGTTAGCGGTCCTTGGTGAGAGTCCCGTAGAAGATGCGGCGGGTTTCTGCGGTCGCTCGGCGCGGAGAGCTGGATGGCGCTCCGGGCCGGTATGATCCGACGAACGACAGAGCCGACGACCGCACATGTCCGTCGCCCCAAACAGTTCGCGCCGCGGCAGGCCGGCAGCGCGGAGCGCACTGCAGCGAGTTCCTTATAGCGATCAGGCTTACTCCATCTATCCCGAAGACAAAATCCGTCTGTATCGACTCAACTCTCTAGAACTGAAGCCGGACACTCAACTGAAGCGTGCGATCAAGCCCTTCCATTCGCACGACACCGAAGAACGGATGGTCGATGTTGTTGAACGGCAGGTCCCAGTTTTTGTTGTTAAAGAGGTTGATGAAGTCGAGACCTACGTTCGCAGATAGAGCTTCGTTCAAACTGATCGCCTTGGCGACGCGCATGTCCCACTGCTGGAAGCCGCCGGTGGTGAACTGATTTCGCCCGACGTTTCCTGACCGCAACTCGTCAAAATCGGTGGGCTCCACCCGCTGAAACACCGTCGGGTCGAAAGCGAATCGGCCGGTGATCTCCCGCCCGTCCTTTAAAGTGAAAGTCCGATTCTCGGCGGGATCGAGCCGCCGGAATTCACCCACCAGATCCGGTCGCCCGACGTGTTCGAAGCTGAACGTCGGGTCCTGCGTTTGCCGGACATCCAGAGGCAACCCGGAGCGATACCGCCAAGTGCCGCTGATCATCCATCCTTCAAGCCAAGCCGCGCGATTTCGCAGGCCCGGCGCCAGACCAATCTGATAGAACCACGTAGCTGTAAACGTGTTGCGGCGATCAAAGTTCGACAGAGCCCAGGGCTCTGTATTCAACTCTTCTCCAAACGTGGTGCTGCCGTCGTCGTGCGCGCGAGACCAGTTGTAGCTCACGTCGAAGGCAAAGCCCCGGTTCAGGTACCTCGTCGCGCGAATTTGAGCCGCGTGGTAGAGGCTCGTACCTGTGCTCTCGAGTTGCCGGATATCCGTGTACAGCGAGTACCGACGCATGCCGCTGATGAAGCCGAACGGCAGAAGAGGGTTGCGCCTGAAGATGTTCAACTCACGCTGCCGCTGCAATTGTTCGCTCCGCGTACCCAAGTAAACCCCACTCACCAGCACGCGCCCGGGCAGTAAGCGCTGCCAACCAATGGTCCAATGCCGGGCGTAGGCGTTGTCGAAATTGCGATCAAACACTCGGATGGGATACGTGACATGCTGACTGCGAATCGCATCCGGGTCGAGCATCGGAATGTTGGACAGCGGCGCTTCAAAGCTCCCTTGGGTGCCAGAGAACGGCGTGAAGTCGAAGCGGTTGTCGGTACTGAACGGCGGATAGGTGGCCTGAAACAGCGCCGCGGCACTTGATCCGGCAAACGTCCCAAAATCGTAGAAGACGCCGTAGGAAGCACGGAAAACCGAGCGGCCGGACTCGCCAAAGATCCAACGCGAGACCCGGTTGTCCGATACCGGGGAATAGCTGAGGCCAACGCGTGGAACGAAGTGCTTGCCATCCGTCTCGACCGTCGAGCGCGGCAACGGGCCGAGGTCGCCGTCGGGGTCGCCGGGGAAGATGAGGTTCGAGAAGGTGTCGGGAAAGCGCTGCGATTCGACTTCCTCGCGAAATGCCGCCACGCGATTCAGCCGATCGACCGCCGGTGGCTGAGACTCATACCGCAAGCCGAGGGTGATTTGCGCACCCCGAAAAGGCCGCAACACGGCCTCGCCGTAATAGGCCCACTCGGTCCAACGCAGATTCAAGCTTCGCGGCGTCTGCAAACGGTAGCCGCTCGGGACACCGCTCAGCAGGTTTGCCACGCTGTTACGGGTCCCCCCGGTAGCGGGAGTTCCAAAAATGAATCTGCCGGCGTGGTTCTCGGTGTTCGAAAACGGCCAGATGCCGCGCTGATAGGAAACGCCGCCGCGCAAGCCCACGTGCTCTCGGCGATAGTTGAAATCTTCGCGGAGCTGAAGCGTCGTCTGTGCTGAACCCTCACTGAACAAGAACGGTGTAATACGCAGTTGCTCGGCGCCGTCGTTGGTAAGAAGCGTAACGTCAGGAATCGTCCCGGGATCAGTGCCGTAGCTCCGGAAATTGAATCCGAAACTCTCGGCCGACACATCGCGATAGTCCAAAAGTCCTTGCCAGCGATTAATCGCCAGCCTCTGTCCGGCGATGCCGGCTGAGTGTGTGAAGTTGGCCGTTGGTGTGTGTGTGATGGAAATTTGAGAGTTGTTGGAGAGTTGGCGCCGCTGTTCGGCCACCCCGGGCACGGCTAGCAGCACCTCCGACAGCGGGTCACGCACGGTATTACGGAAGGTGTGGTGACTCCAGCTCATCGACCACTGCCGCCACCGGTAATCCAACCGGCCAAGCAGCATCTCCCCGCTGCTGTCGAGCGTGCTCTGCGTCCGATGCAGGTTAGTGCCGACGTTGGCACGTGGCACAAAGGTGTCGAGATATTTGGCCATCAACGGATCGAAGGCGCTCGCGGGCAACTGCGCATTTGGATAGGGCTGGAGCGTATCAGGGTCGAGCGGTTGATCCAAGGTGGGAACGGCCGAAAAGTCCCCCGAGCGCGCTGCTTCGCTCAAAACGTCCGAGATTTCAAGATGTTCACGCTGCGTGCCCCAGGCCTCGGCGTCTAGTAGGAAGAAAAGTCCTTGCTTGCGCCATAGCGGCCCTCCGATCTGCCCACCACCGGTCCATCCTTTGATGGAATCAGTCGAGCCGTCAAACGACTCCAGGGCATTGTTCATGCTGGGACGCCAGAAGCTTCGAAGCGATCCGTGCCAATTGTTACCGCCGCGCCGCGACACCGGCGCCACGATCGCACCTGCGTTACGCCCGTCAGCAGCCGAATAGGTGTGCGTCACAACACGAAAAGTCTCGACAGCTTCCGGCATGGGCCCGAACGTCGCGGCTTGCGCACCGGTGATGCGATTCTGGGAATTGTTCAGCGCACCATCGAACTGGTAGTTGATCGCTGAGCGCCGTGAACCGTTGGCCGAGACCGCTGCGCCGCGCCCCGAAAAGGGATCGATCTCAAGCGAGGTCGTCGGACTCATTCCCGGTACCATCAACAACAGCTTGTCGACCGACGTACGGCCTTCACTGCCGACCATGACCGGCAAACTTTCGATCTGCTCGCGTACGAGTCCGTACTCGAGAGCGATGCCTTCAAGGCCGGCCTTCGCCCGTGTCAAGGCCGGGGCCAGTGTCTGCAGTTGCACTAAAAGATCAAGCGGGATGCCGGGCAGCAACTCGTAGGGCCCGAGTCTTTGGGTCGCGTATTGGTCGAGCGAGAACGAAACGGAGTAGCGGCCGGTCGCCAAGCTCTCGAAAGCAAAGCGGCCTTGCGAATCCGTGTGGGTAACGATGACCTTGCCGGTGGAGAAATCGATCAGTTCAACCAGCGTATCCGGAAGAGGCTCCGAGCCCGACGCGATCACGTTACCGCGAATCACGCAAGGGTCAACTGCATGAACAACCGTGCCGAGCAGGCACGTCACCACGCATGCGAATATACCGACCCGGTAGGACATAGCCGCCTACCGTAGTTTAGCGGTATCGGCTTTGATGCGACTCAGACGAGTACGGATGCGGCTCAGCGCTTCTCCGCAGGAAACGTTCGCGTCACCGGCATCCAACAGGTGCTGAGGAGTGCTCAGCAGGGTGGTGAGATTGGCATCGAGTTCCAGAGCATCTTGCAGCAACGCTTTGGCCTCGCCTTGAAAACCCTTGAATGGAACATCGCCATCCTTGGCCTTGTAGCTCCAATACTTGCGCGGCAGCACCTCGGACAACAGATCGTAGATCCGAGCCTGATGCTGCCGAGCGGCGTTAGCATGGGTCACCGCCAATTCGACGAAACGGCTGGAAGGCGCCACATCCAGAACCAACTCTTCCGGCACAGCGCTTACCAGTGCGTTCAACTCGTAGAGATGCGCGAGCAGGTTCGACTGATTCTCGAAAACGCTATTCATGAACCGGTCGAGTTCGCCTTCCAACTCCGACGGTTCCGTGGACACGAACGACCGGCGAGCGACGTCACTGTAATGGGCAAGGAGAGCTGTACGGACGACACCGCCAGAAACACCTCGCTCCCATGAAGTCGAAGCAGGTGAACGGGCCGCGTTCGGGGAGGCGGGTCGCAGCCGCAGTTCCAGTGGGACTTCGCGATCCTTCTCCGCGGAGCGGACCGCTGCGACAACTTCGTCACGGATCTGCTCGTTCTCCACAGTGCCTACGAACACCAATCCGTCATTCGACCAGGTGGGAACGATGTCTTCACGCCAAACCTTGGCGCGGTGCAGAATCCAGTACCCTTCGATTACTTCCTTGGCGGCAGCCAAAGTGAGTGGCGGCTGCTCGCTCACCGTGGACTCGACAATCGGCGCCTCGATAAATCGAGCGGCCGTCAGAAACAGCAACGGCGCCATCGTCGGTCGCGCAGCAGCGATCTGAGGAGCTTCCGAGAACGACAACACCGCGACATCCGGGTTAAGCCCCGGCACGGATGGCTCGGCCACGTAACACTCAAAAGTCTTTTCTTCAGCTATAACAGGAGCGGACATAGCGGGAACGGCAACAACGGTTTCCGCTTGCTCCGTCTGGGCTGCGACGGCCGACTCTACCGGATCCTGCTCTTGCTGGATTGGCGCCGGCGCGGAAGGTGCTAAAGCCGGCGGTTCAAAAAGCGGCGCCTCGGAGCTCGTAACAGGATCGGAGACCGGACTCGGCCCGAAGAGATCCATTTCCGTGATTCCGCTGAAAACAGCGAAGCCCAACACGGCCGCTACCGCATAAGCCACCACCCAGCGCACCGGGAAGGCAACGACCGTCACGGGCTTGCCGATACGCTGCTCGATGGAATCCCAGGCGGCCGCACGCTGCGCAGCGGTATCCGATGGAACGGTCCCGCGCAACTCCTGCTCGGCTTCGCCAAGCAACTCGACCAGTTCGACGAGAGCGGTCCGACACGCCTCGCACTCATCCAGGTGCGCTGCTCGTTCGAACCCTAGCTCGCCTTCACACCGGAGCAGGAGTTCTTCCGTGCTTAGATGCCGAATTCTCACTGACTTCCATCGCTCCTAGCTTCTTTGTGGCTCTGGCCAAATAACTGACGACACTTGAGATAGCCAGATCCAGCACTTCTCCGATCTCTCGGAGCTTCAAACCTTCTGTCCGCAGCCTCATGCACTCGACCTCCATCTGACTGAGTCGGTGCCACGGTAACTGCGACACATAAACTTTCGCGTCCGCGGGAGCCGAGGGCGATACTAATCGCCGCTCCATATTCATCCACGCCTCGTCGTCCAACAACACCGGCTTCTTCTTCCGTCCAAAGTCGATCACTAAGTTGTGGGCTACCCGAAACAACCAAGCGCGGGGCTGGAGAATCTCCTCTCTTCGAACTCTCGACTCGTAGAAGCGAACAAACGTCTCCTGAGCAATGTCTTCGGCTTCGGAGCTATCCTCCATGTGGTACCGAAGGTAACGGAGCAGGCTCTCCCGGTACGCAGCAAAGACTGCTTCCGTTTCGCGAAGGGCAGACTCATGCTCGACATTCAAACGCACAGTGCCCCTATTACCACTGTGCCTGAAAGTACTAGACGTATCAGGCAGACGTTCTTACGGCAGGAACTACCTCATTTTCGCCTTATCAGCAGATCCCTGTCAATTTGATCATTACGAAAAAGGCCTGTGAAACAACAGTTTAGGCATCCCCAAGGACCATCCGGGTGAGATTTCTCTCAGTTCTCGGACCATCCTGCCAAAAAAAATCGTTGCTCGTTCGTCTCAAATACTGCGTAAGAGGAGAACCAGAAGGCAGTTGAGGATATTCCTCAACCACGAAGTGTCTCGAATCACACTGTGTTCTGGCTAATCCTCGGCTCTTCCCACACACGAACCCACCTGCGCCGGCGGCGAAGATCTTCTCTTCCCGCCGGCGCAGCACGTTTGGGGACTTCAGTGGCGACGGGTTCCCGGGTATCCCGTCGGGTATAATTACTTATGGTGTGGCCTTTCGCTAGGCTGGAACCGTGTTCATTGAAGTCGTAGAGCTTGAGCGTCGAAAGGTCCACTTCAACGCCCGGTTCGCTCCCTGCGCCATCGTCCTCGCCAATAGCGATTGGCGACAGAGCGGGGAGTTGCACGCTTCGGGTGTGGCGGAACTGCTTGACCGATCTGGCTCCCGCACGATTCGAGTCCGTGGGAGAATCGAAGGAGGAGCCGATGGTCATTGCGCTCGCTGCTTGGAGCCTGTTTCGAAAATCCTGCGCGAGAACTTTGATCTGTTCTACTACCCGATGGCGATGATTGCTTGCCCCGAAGAGATTCGGATCGAATGGGACGACATGGATCTGGGGTTCTACGAAGGCGGCGGTATCGAACTGGGCGACGTGATTCGCGAGCAGCTCTTGTTGTGGCTGCCAATGCAAGCGCTCTGTGACGAGAACTGTCTGGGAATCTGTTCACGTTGCGGCTCCAAGCGCGGCTTAGCTGATTGCCGCTGCGAAGAGACATTTGTCGATCCCCGTTGGGACGCTCTGCGGGAGTTTCGATCGAAGATGAAATCATAGGGAACCTCATGCCCAATCCGAAACGACGCCATTCCAAGGCCCGCACGCATAAGCGCCGGGCCCACGACCAACTCAAACGATCCACCCAGGGCCTCTGTCCGAACTGCGGCGCCCAGAAACTACCTCACCGCGTCTGCCGCGAGTGCGGCCAGTACCGTGGCCGTGAAGTCGTCGAAATCGAGACCGAATAGTCAGTGCACAGCCCGTATTAGGGGCTCTTTGCCACCTCGCGCATGGCTTGACCGCGTTTTCACGAGGGTGGCACAATACCAGCATCGCTTCGCTCCCTCCTTTCACGTTCGAGAAACCGATGATCAAGATTGTCGTCGATGCAATGGGCGGAGATCAGGCACCCCGTGTTGAAGTCGAGGGAGCTGTGCAAGCCGCCCGCGAATACGGGCTTGGCATCATCCTCGTCGGCCGCGAAGACGTACTGAGGCTCGAACTCGCCCAACATGACGACGTCGGCCCACTGCCAATCGAGATTGCTCACGCCAGCAAGGTGATCTCGATGTCCGATGTCGCCGGCAAGGCGGTCCGCGCAAAGGATAGTTCTATTCGGGTCGCCGCCCGGCTCGTACGCGACGGCCACGCCCAGGGACTGATTTCGGCCGGCAACACCGGAGCGGCGATGGCAATATCGAAGGTCGTCATGGGCGTCCTCCCCGGTGTCCACCGCCCCGCTATCGCGCAGGTCTTTCCCACGTTGAAGGGAACGCTGGCAGTCCTGATCGACGTGGGTGCGAACGTCGACTGTACGCCGGAAATGCTCACCGACTTCGCCGTCATGGGCGCGGCTTACTCCCATGTCGTTTGTCACCGCAAGAATCCCCGCATTGGCATCCTGTCAATCGGCGAGGAAGAACATAAGGGCAACGAACTCACCCGCGAGGCGACCCCGCTTCTCAAGCAGCTCGCCATCAATTTCATCGGCAATGTCGAAGGCCAAGACCTCTACAGCGGACATGCCGATGTCATCGTCTGCGACGGTTTCATCGGCAACGTCGCGCTCAAGGTCAGCGAAGGACTCGTCAATACCATCAAATCCCTGCTACGCGAGTCACTCGAAGCCAACCTCACTCGCCAACTCGGTTACGCGCTTTCGCGCGGAGCCTTCGAGGACTTCCGCAAAAGGGTCGACTACACCGAATACGGCGGTGCGCCGCTGCTTGGCGTCAAAGGCGTCTGCGTTATCTGCCACGGGCGCTCGAACGCCCACGCCATCAAGAACGCCATCCGCGTTGCCCGCGACTTCTACGAAGGGGGCGTTAATAAAGAGATCGAAGCCACCCTCCTCAAAGGGCTAGAAGAACTTCCCGCCGCCGAGTCTCTAGGCTAGTTGACACCGCTGGGCCGGGTCGCCCACGCTTGCCTGCCCCATGTCAAGTTCAGCGCAATCCTCTGGAATTCGCGTCGGAGACGTCTTTGCAAACTGTGCGATGTAGCTCGTGTCAAGGGCGGAGCAAAATTAGGCCACTGGGGCGGAGTAAAAGTAGACCATCTCGGGGATAGGACTCGTTTCTGAAAGCGGCTGTTTTGGGGGCTGGAGCGAAGTCGGGGGACGCCTGTTAAGGCGGCCCCGGACGTAGTGGAAGCCCCTCGAAACAGCCGGCGGCTGGGCGGGGGGATCAGGGGGAGGAAGAACGCTTCCGGGAACGCTTACTCTGCTGGAGACGGTAGCTCTCGCCGTTCATCTCCAAGATATGGACGTGGTGGGTGAGACGATCCAGCAAAGCGCCGGTCAGCCGCTCGGAGCCGAAGATCTCCGTCCACTCGTTGAAGGGTAGGTTCGAGGTGACCAGCGTCGAGGCCCGCTCGTAGCGCTGGCTGAAGATCTCGAACAGTAACTCCGAGCCCGTCTTCGACAAGGGGACGTAGCCCAGCTCGTCGACGATCAGCAGGTCTTGCTTGGCCAGCTGTTTTTGCAAGCGCAGGAGACGTTTGTCGTCACGCGCCTCGAGCAACTCGTGGACCAGCGCCGCGGCGGTGGCAAAGCGGACCCGATAGCCTTTCTGACAAGCGGCCAGCCCCAACGCCAGGGCAAGGTGCGTCTTGCCCGTACCGGAGTTGCCCAGCGCCAGCACGTTCTCTCTGCGATCCAGATACTCCGAGCGCGCCAGCTCCAGGACCAAGCTCTTGTTCAGCGACGGAATCGAGCGGAACTCGAAGGTCTCCAGGCTCTTGAGCACCGGGAACTTGGCGGTCTTGATGCGGCGCTCGGTGGCGCGCTGTTCGCGATCGAGCAGCTCCAGCTCACTGAGTCGCAGCAGATAGCGCGGACAGTCCAGACCTTCGGCCGCGCATTGCCGCGCCACTTTGTCGTACTCGCGCAGGAAGGTCGGCAGCCGCAGCGCCTTCAGCTGCGCTTCCAGCAGCACTTTCGGCTTGGCCGTCACTCGGCTCCCGCGTCCACCAGCGCCAGATAGTCCGCCGCTGCGGTCGTCGCCACCCGCGCCGTGGGCAGATGGGGATAATTCTCAAGTTCCAGCCGGGGTGGGCGCTGTTCGATGCGACACAGCACGAGATGCTTGACGGCATCGAAAGAGATCGCGCCGAGCCGTAAGGCGTCCCCTACGGCAGCACGGACTTCTTCGAGCGGAACGTCCTCGAGCAGACGCAGTACCTGGACATACTCTCGAGCTCCAGCCTTGCCGAGCCGCGCTTCGAGCAGCCGGCGCAGTCCAGCAAACTCCTCGGGCAACTGCCAGCCTTCCAGCGGCGCTGCTTGCTCGAGTGCTCCGGTCTTGCGCTCCAGTAGGGCCAGATAGTGCAGCGGGTGAAAGATCAGCCCCTCACGCCCATAGCTGCGCCGATGCCGTGCGATCTCCTCGCTGCCGGCGCAGATGACGACTTTGTCCACATAGCCCTTGATGAGCACTTGGCGGTGTCCGTACTTGGTCGGCACCGAGTAGTCGTTGGTGTGGTAGCGCACCAGCGACAACGACGTCACTCTCCCAGGACGTGTCTCGCAGGCCTCATACGCCGCTGCCGGCAGCGCTAACAGCGCTTGTCGATCACGCTCGAAGCGCTCTCCGATCTTCTCTCGATGCCCGCGTTGCCGGCGCTCTCGCCTCTTGCGGCACTGCTCTTCCAGCCATACGTTCAACGCTGCCCAACTGGGGAACCGGGGCCGCGGTACGAAGAAGCTCCGTCGGGCGACCTTCACAAGGTTCTCGACCTTCCCCTTGTCGTTTCCCTTGCCCGGCCTCCCAAAACGCTCTGCGAACAAGTAGTGCGACTGCAGCTCCGAGAACGCCTGCGTCTTCTGCCGCGTCCCGTCGCCTAGGATCCGCGCCACCGCCAGCGTTGTGTTGTCGTAGAGAATCCGTCGCGGCACGCCACCCCAGTAGCGAAACGCCTCGACGTGCCCCTCCAAGAAAGCTTCCGTCGTCTCGGCCGGAAATGCCCGCACGTAACTCTCGTCGCTGTGGGGTAGATCGATGACGAAGTAGTGCGCCTTCGCCAGCACCCCGCCGATCTCCACTTGCGCCTCGCCGAAGTCCGCCTGGGCGTGCCCCGGCGGATGCGTCAGCGGCACGAACATCTCGCGCTGCGAGGTCCGCTTCAGCCGCACGTAGTCTTTGATGATGGTGTAGCCGCCCGCGAAGTCGTGCTCGTCTCGGAGTCGTTCGAAGATACGTTTCGCCGTGTGCCGTTGCTTCTTCGGCAGCGCTAGGTCCGTCTCCAGGATCTGGTCGATGATCGGCGTGTAGGCGTCGAGCTTCGGGCGTCGAATCGGCTTCTGCCGCCGATAGCCCGGCGGCGCGGCGTAGCGCAGCATCTTGCACACGGTCTCGCGCGCCAGCCCGAAGCGCTGCGCCGCTTCTCTCTCGCTGACCCCTTCGACAAAGACCGCTCGGCGAACGCGTGCGTACAGCTCCACAGAGTACATCCCTCCTGCATCACACAAAACACCCCAAAAATGTTTTACGAAATGCTGGCGGGCGGTCTAGTTTTGCTCCGCCACCAGCGGCCTCAAACGGCCGCCCTGTGGTCTATTTTCGCTCCGGCGCTTACAAGCTCGCCCACCGTGCTGAGTGAGGTCTCTTTGCGGCATCGCCCGACCCCCTGCCTATTCCTTTTTTTGATGTTGGACAGCGAGGATGAACCAGGGTCCTTCGGTCCCGTTGCACGGACTAACTTGGCACTTTAACAGCCCGTGGCAAAAGTCCCGTGGAAGGCGCGGCGGGCTTCTGCGGTCGCTCGGTGCGGAGTGAGGAGGATGGCGATCCGGGTGATCTCCTCCGACGAACGACAAAGCCGACCGCCGCAAACGTCTGTCGCCCGAAGGGTTACGCGCCACTTCCGCTCGGCTGCGCGGAAAGCGCGGCGCCTCGTTGCTGGAACGGCCACGCGTTACGCAATCGGCCCCGGGGCGCGTAACGCCGCCTACGTGACTTTCGCCACGGGCTGTTAAGCGGCTGTCCCCCAACGGCTTCCCGTGACCCTGTGGAGTGCCTCCAAGACTGGCGTCTAACACATCCATGTCCAGCGGCTTATCAACACCCGAATCCTTCGTTCGCACCCGATCCGCCAATGTAGCTCTCTGCGCAACGTCATCTCTGCACACATGGAGGGGCATGCGCGTTCCGCCACAGTGAACGGTTCAAGGGCAACAGCACAGACCGGAGAAGGCGCTTCCCATAACAGTAGAGGAGGGTATACCATTGAAGCAACCGCGGCACCGAATCTAAAACACTGGATGAGAACGGGAAAGCACCGCGCTTCCGTCTCGAGGATACCTCCATGTCCCAACACGACGAACCGCTGCTAGTCAACACCCGCCGTCACTTCTTACAGAAGTGTTTCGTCGGGCTGGGGCAAATCGCGCTTACTTCTTTGCTGTACCCGCCTCTATGGCGGCACGGGAGCGCCTCTGCAGCCGAGCTTCCAGCGGTCAGGAATCCTCTGGCGCCCAAAAAGCCACACTTCAGCCCGCGGGTGAAGAGTGTCATTTACCTCTTTATGGCCGGAGGCCCCAGTCAATTCGAACTCTTTCACTACAAGCCCGCACTGCAAGAGTACAACGGCAAGCCGATCCCGAAGTCGTTTCTCGAAGGCAAACGTTTCGCCTTCATGGAGAGCTTCGAAAAAGAGCCCATGAAACTATTGGGAACGAAGCGCACATTCAAACGCTATGGCGAGTCGGGCCGCTACGTCTCAGAGTGCCTACCCTACACGGCGCAAGTGGTCGACGATCTTGCCTTCGTCTCGACCGTCAAGGCTGAGAATTTCAATCACGCCCCGGCAAAGATTTTTGCCAACACAGGCTCATCTCGTTTTGGGCATCCCAGCATGGGGGCATGGGTGACCTACGGATTGGGCAGCGAGTCGGAGGAGCTGCCGGGCTTTGTCGTCCTGCAGTCCGGTACGCGCGGTCCCCGCGGTGGTGCTCTCAACTGGGGCAGTGGATTTCTGCCGACCACTCACCAGGGCGTGCCGTTTCAGAGCAGCGGCGATCCGATCCTGAATCTTTCGAATCCCAAGGGCGTCAGCACGAGCCGACAGAAACGAACGCTCGATACGATCCGCCGCCTCAACCTGCAGCACCTCGAGGAGACGGGCGACGTTGAGATCGCCACGCGCATTTCGTCGTACGAAATGGCCTACCGCATGCAAACGAGCGGACCTGAACTGATCGACTTCTCAAGCGAAAACAAGAAAACGCTCGACATGTATGGCGCCGAACCGGGAGCCAAGTCGTTCGCGAACAATTGCTTATTGGCGCGGCGGCTAGTCGAGCGAGGTGTGCGTTTTGTGCAGCTCTACCACACCGACTGGGATCATCACGGCGGCGGCAAGAACAACCTCAACGAAGGACTAGAAAACGTCACAAAAGAAATCGACCAGGGCTGTGCGGCGCTGATCAAGGATCTCAAGCAGCGCGGCCTGTTCGACCAGACATTGGTCGTGTGGGGCGGGGAGTTCGGCCGCACACCGATGGGCCAACTCTCGGAGACGGTCGGCCGTAATCATCACATTGAAGCTTTCACGATGTGGTTCGCCGGTGGCGGCGTAAAACCCGGTCAACAGATCGGTGCGACCGACGACTTCGGCTTCAACGCCATAGAGGATGTAGTTCCGGTTCACGATGTGCAAGCCACAATCTTGCATCTACTTGGCTTGGACCACGAGAAGCTGACCTTCAAGTTTCAAGGCCGCGACTTCCGATTGACGGACGTCGGCGGCAACGTCATTCACAAGTTGTTGACCTAGCCGATTTGACCAGAGGCTCGGTCAAGCCCAACCTGCGGGTCAGAAGAAAAACTTCAGCCGCTTCTGGAACATCTTGGTCGGACACCCTAGCGGGACCGGCGTCCTGAAAGACAGCGTCGGTATCCGCGCTGACGTCCAACGACGCCCATGCTCGATCCGTCACTGTAATGAGCTGTCCTCACATCTGCACCCAATCAGTGGTGGCAGCGACTAAGGATCACAAGATACGACGGAAGGAAACGCCTAAGTAGTTGAAAACATAAAGGATTGGGACGGAATTGCAGGACACCCGCCTTCAGCCATGCCCTGTTCAATTCCGGTCGCCTTTCGACGTGGGAGCCGCTCGGGCACCCTGAGTGGAGGGCTATTTTTTGCGGCGGTGTTACTTGGTTTCCCGTCGATAGTCCAGTACGAGAGGAAGCGCCAGAATTCAAGCCCGTGGCGCAACGTGAAGGCCTAAAATTCAGGACTGCTTGCGCTGCTTGAAGCAAGGCATCAGATGTGTAGGCCAAGTCGTTCGAGGGAATTGCTACCTTATCGAAACCAGAGTTGGTCGAGATAGCGCCGAGGACATTTGGCGACCATGGTGTATTTCGGATCGACCATATTACCGAGTCGCATTTGCCCTACCTGTCCGAGCAGATGGTAAGCCCTCATACGGTCGAAGCCGTAGTCGCTGACCATCCAGTCGATTAGCTCGATCCAAGCGATTCGGGCGGCCGCCTCCAAGGGACGAGCGCTACCCGCAACCATGAGAAAGTCGCTGCTCACGATGCGGGGCCAATTGACGGCATACCCTTTCTTCACTTCGAACGAGACTGTTACACGGGCTGGAATCTCCAGAGCCACGCCCGTGAGTTCTCCGTCACCCTGACTGGCATGAGCGTCGCCGGTGAAGAAGTGCGCGCCCTCGACGTGAACGGGGAACCACACTTCGTTGCCGGGCCGAGTTTCCACGCAGTCCATGTTGCCGCCGTAGTAGTCGGGCGTCAGCGCATTGACGGCCTCAATCTCCGGTGCGCGACGCCCATCGTTCCCAGGAACGGCTCATAGGGGATCACCCTCTGCTCATCGAAGTGAATGCCCGCATCGTCGATAGGTAGGTACAACCATTGCTCCTCTAAAGACAGTTGCAATGTTGGGTCGAGCTTCGTCGACGTAAGACCGCCGAAGTACGGGATCGTACCCGTTACGGCGTGGTCGCGGGTCGGCGTGATTTCGTGGATATTCACGGCGAGCGTGTCGCCGGGCTCTGCTCCATTAACGACGATTGGTCCGGTTTGCGGATTCAGAAAAGGGTAGGTGCAGACATCGGCAAAATGCTGTACCTCGGGTGTCATCTTGTTCTCGAAGGCGTCAACGGTATGAATCACGACCGTTTCACCCGGCTCAACCGTGGCAATGGGCGGATGAAACGGCGAGTAGGTATACCGATATGGACCGGTCTGATGGATTTCGCGAATGTTCATGGCGGTAACCCTTTTCTATCGGATCATGTCCAATCCGATTTCAACGTGAATACATGATCGGACAGCGAGGAACGTCGGAGAGTTGGAGGGAGTCGCGTGGCGCAGTCACAGGAACGCTGGAACCTTGCGCCCCTCTTGTGCCAACGCTCTGAGCGGGAGCCGATTCGCTCTCGTCCGCTTTTTCCAAGTTGGCCCCAAGCGATGGGTAGTCGGTGGTAAGACGATTTCTCACGAGCTGTCTTCTGGTGTGAAGTGTCTGGTTTGTGGGAACAGGGTCGGCTTCTGAGAACCGCGGCCGCCCGATCGATGGTGGGAACGCAATGCCCCAACTTCCCTCGCTACGACCTATCGGCCCCGGACCTTGGTCTCCAACTCAGCGATGTCGAAACGGTAGAACGTGATTTCACCGTATCTGACACCCTCGTTTTTCGCGGTTTCGACTACCATGCCGATTGTGCCGTCAGCCAAGCGTTTTATCACCGAATAGGCCGCAAACCCGGTGTTGAACTGAACCGGATTCGAGAAGGTCTTTCCCTCGTCGTAGCTGGTCCAGACCGTGATATTGTTGCGGTTGAGGCCACCTTCACCGCGCGGGCAGGAGAAAAGCAGTCGATCACGGTCGTGCATGCTTCGTTCGGAGGAATAGCGCACCAGAGAGCCGTCTACCCTGGTGATGGGGATGCCGTCCGGACTGTCGGCACCCCACGTGACCCCACCATCCGTGCTCAGATGGCGACGCCTGAAATCACCACTGTTCTGTCGGGCATCCAGCAGCACTCTGCCGTCGGTAAGTTCGACAACTTCATCCTCGTTGGCATCCGGTCCCGGCGTGACGTTGCTGACACGCCAAGTCTTGCCGTTGTCGTCAGAATAGTAGACGAACGGCTCGACCGTAACCTCTCCATTCGATGTTCTTGAGCCGCTTCGCTTAGCCGGAATGATCAGCCGGCCATTAGGCGCCCCCGAGCCGTCCTGCCATCGGAGTTGGATGCCGTTGCCCGGACCGGGCTCAGCCTGTCTCCAATAGAGCCCGTCGCTTGTCTCGTGGGGTTCGTCCGGATACACGATTTGCTTTCGATCCGACCACGTCTTGCCGTTGTCGCTGCTCGAGCGGACCCAAACTACATGGTTGCCGTCATCGGGGTCTGTGCTCTGTCCGTAGGCGACTGTAATCGGAGCAATGTCCGGCCACTGTCCGTAGAACAAGAACACTGTGCCGGTCATCTCGTCAAGAACCGGAGTCGGGTCTGCGAAATCGACCAGGTCTCCGTTCGGACGATAACCAGAATCGATGACTGCCATGGGCTGCCATGTTCTCCCGTTATTGGTACTTCAGCGCATGACCAGATCGATCGGTGCGTTCTCATCACGCCGGGGGTCGCTACCCTCTCCGCGTCGCCCCTCGGCAAAGAGCAATATCGACCCGTCCGGCGTGACGATCATGCCTGGAATACGAAACGTGTGATAACGGTCCTGTTGCTTGACATAGCTTCCCTTGGGTGAAACGAACGGTACTGATACCGCAGTGACCTCGGCGCCTACCTGGGAATATGAGATCGAAGCCGACAGCATGACAAATGTAACGGCACTACGGATGTGTTTGTTTGACCGCGGCATGTCACCTCCTTAATCGTGGGTTCTCCCCACACGCGTTTCCGTTTCGGTACAAACCATGTCTTACAGCTTAATCCTGTGCTATCCCTTTCCGTTTCAGGTCTTGGTCGAGACTGACCTGCAGTTCGGCGCGCTTAAGGCGCATTTCGTCGCAGTGTGCTTGCGGAAGAAATTCACAGGTCGGCCACTCACACCGGTCACCTGAGCCTTCTTGTGTATCAAGATTCTCTCCTACTGCAGTAGTCTTAGGCCCTTGCCGGCACGTCCCGGACAACTGGTCCGCGCGGCGCTGGGTATTAGGGATTAGCGCTCGTTGACCGACAAAAATCTGACCGCACGAGGGAATTCATCTGACCTTGCTCGGTTCAAGGTGGAAAGGGATACGGGAAGGGAATTCTACCAGCGGCCCGCTACGACCGACCCGACGGTCTCGGACTCATCGGCCGGTTTAGCGCAGTTAGTAAACGGGAACTCAGCCACTTTTCGGTAGATGGACCCGCCTTCCATCAATGTGCTTTCGAACAGCACAAAGCGATCTGGCGAAATGGCTCCAAACTCGCGGCTCGGCAGATCTTCGACGCTGCGGTACAGCTCGTCAAGTGGGGCGTCCTCGACGACACGTCCGAGCGTGAGGTGTGGAAAATACGGACGGATTTCCGGAGCGATGCCGAGCATCTGCAACTCGCTGTCAACGCTGCTCGCCAACCGGCGGAGCGCCGGGGTGTTCTCAGCGCCGGCCCAAAAGACTTTTGGGTGCCGGGAGTTGGGGAAGAAACCCAAACCCGCCAGCGGCACGCTGAGGGAAGGCGGCACGTTGACACTTTGCAGGGCCCGCACGAGTACGTCCACCCGATGCACTTCCCAGTCGCCGATATACTTCAACGTGAGATGCATATTCTGAGGGTGGCTCCAGTGAATCGCGCCGCACGGTCGGAGACGGTGCACCAACTCAGTGAGATTGGCAATGACTTTGGTATCTAGTTCGAGTGCTGCAAAAAGATGCATTGGTCTCTCGGGTTTCGAGCGGGATGGCGGCCGGCTGCCGGTGCTAGCGCGTGACGGTTGCTTGATCCTGGGGCAGCTTCAGAGTGACGTTGACCGTCTGCTCGGGCTCTGTCAGTTCGATGGTTTCTCCGAAGGTCTGGTAGCCACGGGCGTGTACCTGCAGCAGGATGGAGCCCTGCCGGATCGGCGGTAACGGCGCTGTACCTTGCTGGCTGGTTTTGAGTTGTAAGGTGTCAGTCACCTTGTTCTTTTTTTTCCCTTTTACGGTCCGCACGATCACGCTGGCTCGCGGTACGGGATCGCCTTTGTCGTTTTGGACCAGGACCTGCAGACGAGTCATAGCCTTGGCGGCGTCCGCATGGGGCGCGAATCCCACAAGAACCAACACCAAACCCAAATAGAACGTCTTCATGACTTTTTCAGCGGCCTCGGAATGAACTTAGAGCGTCAGAACACAAAGCTGAGGGCGCCTCTGTAACTCCGTACGGCGGGTAATAGGTAGATCTGCTGTCCATCGAAGGTCTGGACCGGTATGTATCCGGCCTTCAGTAGATTGTTGATGTATCCGGTTGCCTCCAACTTGCCCGGCAGGCCGTCCGAAAACGGCAACGGCTGTCGGATGACGAGATTGAGTCCCGGGTCGGATCGGGAAGCGAAATCATTGTAGAGATCCGGCGCGATGGCGGCCAACTGATTCGACCACTGATAGCTGCTGACGACTTGAGTCCCGGCGCCAGGAAGGGTAGTTGAAACCGACGCGGTCACCAGACTGGCTCGTTTCACCTTCAGTGACCGCCGCAACTCGCTCACATCCGCCGTCTGTAATTGCGAACTCGTGGGAGAGAGGACACCGGTTGAGCTGTACCCGATGGCCGCCTGAAGCCGGTCACGAAGTCTGCGGGCGTAGGAAACACGGTAACCGTTCGTTTGATAGCTGCCGGCGTTCAATGTGGAGCTATCGGAGAAGAGATCCGGCAACACCTCTCCGCGGGAGAAATGCCCGGCTGGAGTCATCGCCGACAGCGCTGCATTTTTCAGGTCGTCTTTGAACACGGCCAGTTCGAGCAGATTGTCGCCTCTCTCTTCGCGATAGGCGATCTCGACATGCTCGGCGCGTTGCACGGTCGGGCGGCCATCTCGAAGCGCCAATCTCGGGAACATGCCCAACGACGAAACTTCTTGGCGTAAGGACCCGTCCTCACCCACTGCCGCTGTCTGCGTCGAATGGGGAACACCCGACGCATAGCGCAACTGAACTTCCCTGTTCTTGCCCAGCTCGTACACCAAGCGGCCATAGGGGCTGACAAAATTCAGTCGATTGAGGAAGCGGACCGATTCGAACAGAAAGCCGTAATCAAACCGGGTCCGATCGCCCAGCCGCGCAGTATCCGAAAAGCCGAGCGTCACTGTCTCGAGCGAGAGACCATTCTGATTCCCCCCCGGACCGTAGATCGCCTGGCCGGCCGCGATCGGCATCTGCAATTGCCGCACTGTTACAGAAACTTCCGGAGCGATGCCCGCGGCGAGCTCGCGACGATAGCTCGTTCGAAAAGCAGCCGCCGGCGTACCGCTCGCCGAGCCGTAGCCCATGTTGCCGCTCACAACGATGTTGTTCTCGCCCAGAACGGATGTGGCCACGGCGAAAGCCGTACCGAGATCCGTCTCATTGGCCAAGGCCGACCTCTTGACGCCACCGCCGCTCAACTGCGCGTAGCCCTTGGTGTCGCTGAAGCGGCCCGCCAACTTACGCATGACGCTCTTGGTTTCTTTACTTTTGATACGCCGAAACCTCAGTACCGGGCGAGTCGACAGGGACGAGCGTAGTGCCCATTTCCAGTCGTCGCTCATGTCGCGGATCTTTCCATCCGCAGGGTAAGCCAGTTGGAGAGTGGCGAACACGCCCCGCAGGCTGACATCCAAGAGTGTGCTCAATCCGGCCTTCACCTGGATTCCGTCTTGCGTGACGGGCAGGAACCGGTCCAGGGCCACTCGCAGGGAGTACTGTCCCGGCAGGACGTTATCCACCGTGAATACACCGTCGAAATCGGTACGAGTCTGGCGCGACGCTTTGCCTTCCGGCGTCAGCAGTGTCACCAGGACACCTACCTGGGGGATTCCCTGTTGGTCGTGTACGAACCCACGGATGGAACCGAGGATGGTGGCATCGAGAACCGGCGCGAACAGCAGAACCAGCAACGGCAACAAGCAAGCCCCGCCACAGCTTCGTTTGACTCGATGTCCTGGGTTTGCCATTGGGTTGGGCTTTGCTATTCCGTTCTGACGATAGCCTACCTTACCTTGAACGTTGTTGAAGGTGTTAATATTTCGTTCCTGACGGAATCGTTCACTCTCAGGCTAAGCCGGTATTCTCCCGGATTCAACGTCTTGAGCGGCAACAGCTTCTCCACGATCATCTGCTTCGAAGTGGCGCCGCGAATCTGACTGATCGACTCGGTGAAGTCCAACAGCAATTCATCCGGCTGATCGAGGCGTGCGACTTGGTAGGTCACGCTACCTTTGGGTTCGGCAGTCGAGTCGTCCTCTCCCAGGTTGTAAACCTGCAGGTAGATGCCCAAACGCTCATTCTGCTTGAACTCTTCGTTGATACGCGGGCGTACTTTCGAGCTGCCAATGACGAACTGGCCCAGACCGAGTGACCGCATCGGAACACGCTCAATGCGGTCCGCCAGAATCAAGGTGCTCGACGCCAGTCGTTCGTCGTCAAACCGGGGGACCTCGAGCGCTGTACGGTAGGTGCTCATGGTCTCGCCGACCACGTCTTTCGAGACGACTTCCAGACGATACATACCCGGCGCCAGAATCAATGGTTTCTGGTAGAGCGCAGATCGTTCCGACTCGTACGGAAGTCGTTCCGTGGTGGTATCCACACTGACCACGTCTTCGAAGACCGCCGCTACACGACGGGTCATCGTCGTCACGCGTCCGTAAAGATTGACAATCGCCTTGTGCCGTCCATCTTCTTCGCGGAAGACCAGATCTTTGTTATCCAACTGAACCGATACACCAGCGAGAATATTCTCGTTTGTGATCCGCGTATACTGCACCTCGACCCGAACCGGCAAGGTATTGTATTCAATACTGGAGTCAACGACGGCCTCGAGATCCTTGAACTTGACCTCAGGCGGTTTCTGCAGAGCGGCCCATCGTTGCAGTCTTTCGAACTGGTTGTAACGCATCGACACTGCACCGCCGATCGGAGTGCCCATGCGGGTTCCGTCGGTGCGCATGAAGCGGTCGCGTTTTTCCGATAGCCCCATCTGCTCGGCGAGCGTGAGACCCGCACCCGGCACGTGGAGCAATGCATCTTTTTCGGAGGGATCCAACGTCATGCGGTACTCGCCCGTCATCGTAGGATCCACGAATTCAATCAGTACGTCCTGGCCGACCCCCTCAATCCAGCGATAGCGCCAGATCTCAAAGGGGTAGGTCGAGGTCATTCCGCCGCCCTCTTCATAAGGTCTCTGGTAGGCGCCGCCGGAGGGGTGCGATTCGATCTCGTCGGGTGGACCGAATGTAATGTAGATGCGGCCGCGGTCGGTCTTCCAGCCGGGAATGCCTGATGCGTACCGTTCGTTGGACCAGGCGATCCGCCGGTAATGCTCTTCTCGGTATTCGTTCTCGCTCGTGTCGGGTGTGGGGTCGCGACGCAGCCAGAACTGCTCGATGAAGTTCTCGCGTTCCTCGTCCGTCGTCAGGCGGACAAAAGCTTTCTTTTCCTCCGAGGTTAGGATGTAGCGGACATCTTCACGCATCCACTTCCTGAAAGGTCCGCGTAACTCATCTTGGAGCTGCTTCAGGCGTCTCTTCTCTTCCTTCTTCGAGAGCTGCCTCGGCTCCTCCCTCTCGGCTCCTGCAACCATTGAGGGAGAGATACATAGAGCGATGAAGGCAACAAGCCAACCAGCATGGAGAATTCGCCGCATAGCCACCTCTGTCCTGACCGCGTTCGGGCCGGCGCTTCGACCGGACGGATTACAACCAAGCTAACCCACGCCTCGATTCTAGCTACCTAACCAGGGGGCGTCAAGTAAATCTTGGTGAACAAAAGCACACTCTGCCCCTGCTCTAATGGCTGGGACGGCCGAGTCATCCAAATAGCTTCGGCGGTTTGCGCGCTTGGCAAGTCCGGTCAAGAGCGGAGCCACTCGTTTGAACCGAGCGGTGCGAAGGATCGGTTGAGGAAGTCGTCCTGTGCGAACCCAAACGAAAGGCGAATACGACACTAAAATATCCCAGGATTCACAGGCAATGCTTCCAGAAACGGGATTCCTGCACGGGGAACCCTTCCGGCAGCCTCGTCAAAGGCCGATATACTACTGTTTTGTAAGCATTTACACGCCCTACGCGATAGATCCGGTTTGGTAGGGAACGTGCGAGGCAAACTAACGACCTCCATGGTCTGCGTTTTGGGGTTGAGTTATGTCTCCGCGCGGCTCCGGCCATGGATTCGAAGACGAAGGTGAGTAAGAGCACGACACCCCGAGCGGTCACCGGCCTGCTTCTGCTGGCCACGGCGGCCTGCGTGATGATCGCCTTGCTGAACCTCGCCGACCGTAGTGACTTCCAGTTGCCGGACGACGGCGTCACTTGGATCGACCGGCCCGAAGGGGTCGAGTCACTGCGCGTCGAGCTTGAGGGTCCGGGTGCCCAGGCAGGCATTCGTGCAGGAGACCGGCTCGTACGGATCGACTCTTCCATCATCGATGAAGCGCTGGATGTAGCGCGTACGCTTGCCCGGATTGGGGTCTGGAGGCAAGCGACGTATGTCATCGAGCGTGCGGGCACTCGATTCGAGACTCGCGTCATCGTCGGAGCCGCGCCTGAGGGTGGGGTTGCCTCCTCCTTTCAATGGATCGTCGGTCTGGCCTACCTGGCGATTGGGCTGACCGTCCTTTTGTCCCGGGTAGCCGGGCCGATGGTCCATCATTTCTACCTCTTTACCCTGGTCTCGTTTGTTCTCCATTGCTTCAGCTACACGACTCGCCTCGACGGCCTGGACCGCCTTGTGTACTGGGCCGATGTTTGGGCGACGTTGCTGGCGCCCTCGCTGTTCCTTCATTTCTGCCTGACCTTCCCGACCGCCGAGAAAGCGTACCGCCGGCGCCCCTGGGCGTCAGGAGCGCTCTACCTGCCGGCATTGGGTGTGGCTGTCGTGCAGCATCTTGTCGCGCTCGGCGCCGTCGAGTTCACATTGCCACTGGTCGAAGTGCGTTTCCTGTTGGATCGCATCGCCTTCGGTCTCTACGGCGTTTACTTCATCGCCGGAGCGCTGATCCTGCGAAGGCAGACCGGCCGCACCGAAGAACCGATTCTGCGTCAACAACGAAGGTGGCTGTCCGTGGGTGCTCTTTGGGGCATCCTGCCGTTTGCGATCTTCTACCTTGGGCCGTATGTCACCGGGCAAGTTCCGAGCCCGAGCCAGACACTGTCTGTCTTCTCTCTGGGGTTGATTCCCCTCACGTTCGCTTACGCCATCGTTCGATACCGATTGATGGACGTCGAGCTTTTTGCGCGCCGTGCGACGGCTGCTTCACTGGCTGCATCGGGGCTGCTGGCCGCCGCCTACGGTTTGCTCTTCGCATGGAGCGGGACGATTTTGAGCGCCGAAGGTTTGGGGCCGGCGGTCTGGGTCGTCTCCGTGCTGGCGGGCGCCTTGGCCTTCCAACCTTTACGGTCGTGGATCCAGATCCGCCTTGACCAGCGTCATTACCGCGATCGTTACGATTCCCGCCGGACGCTGGCCGACTTCGCCGCAGCGCTCACCACCGAGACCGATCTGGACAAGATGTTGGATTCGGTCGCGGACCGCCTCACCAAGACCTTGCGGCTGGAGAAAGTCGCCATCTTCGCGACCGGCCTCGCGAAGGGATCTATCGGCGACCGCAGCTTCCGGCTCGTCAAGGCCGTTGGGCTTGAGCAGGTGGCCGAGGCCGCGAACACGCGGTTTCTTACGACCCACGCCCTATCGTCGAACGACGCCGGTACTCACTTGCACATCGAAGATCCCGAGCAGTTCCCCTCGGCCTTGGCTCCGTATCGGTCGGCCCTCGTCGACCTCGACCTCACTGACTATGTTCCCTGCCGCGTCACTGGCCGGACGATTGCATATTTGGGGCTGGGCCGCACTCGCGGCGGGCAGTTTCTGAACTCGGAAGACGTTGCGTTGGTTCGAGCGTTGTCGGGCTACCTGGCGATCGCGGTCGAGAATGCGCGGCTGCATGATTCCCTCGACCGCAAGGCGCGGCAATATGAGCGCCTCAAGGACTACAGCGAGAACATCGTCGAGTCGGTGAGCGTGGGCATCGCCGCGGCGGATCTTGACGACCGTGTGGGAAGTTGGAACACCCCCCTGGAGCTGATGTTCGGCATCTCTCGCCAACAAGCAATGGGGCGGCGGCTGAACGAGTTGCTGCCCGACAGGCTGGTCAACGAGTTGAATAAGATCCGCGAGGACACCGGCCTCAAGAACTTGTACAAGTTCCGTCTCCGCGCAAGCGACTTCCCAGCGGAGTTTCGTCCTGATTCCGGCCACGACGACGAAGAGCGCGTCCTGAACATCGTCGTGGCCCCTCTCGTCACAAAGACGTTCGATCGCATCGGCCGCTTGATCATCTTCGACGATGTCACCGAACACTCGACTCTTGAGAATCAACTGATCCAGGCCGAGAAGCTGAGCTCGATCGGTCTGCTCGCGGCCGGCGTAGCACATGAGGTCAACACGCCGCTGGCGGTGATCTCCAGTTACGCGCAAATCTTGGCCCGCCAAGTTTCCGATACGCCCAAGACGGCCGAGATACTTGACAAAATCACCTCGCAAACCTTCCGTGCCAGCGGGATCGTGAATTCGCTGCTCAACTTCTCAAGGACCTCGGGCAGCGAGAAGACGCCGCTCGATCTTTCGCGCACCATCAACGAAACGCTGGAGATGGTCGCACCACAGCTTCGCCAGGGGCATATTGCGGTCGAGAAGAATCTCTTGCCCGAAGCATCCGGCGTGCTCGGCAACGCGGGACAACTGCAGCAGGTCTTCCTCAATCTCATCCTCAATGCGCGCGATGCCATGCCGGACGGCGGACGGCTGATCGTCAGTACGAGCGAGCGGGGCGGCATGGCCTGCGTTTCGATCCGGGATACGGGTTCAGGCATGACCGCCGACCAGGCGCGGCATGTCTTCGATCCCTTCTTCACAACCAAAGGTCCCAAGCGTGGGACCGGCCTGGGTTTGGCGGTCAGCTACGGAATCATTCAGGGACATTCCGGTACCATAACGGTGGACAGCCGGCCCGGTGAAGGCTCCACTTTCACCGTGGAGGTTCCGCTGGCGGCCAAGCCCATTCATGCCTAGCCGGGTAACTGTCGCCGAGGCAGCGGTCACGACAAAGGGCCGCATCTTGATCGTCGATGACGAACAGGCGATCCGCGAGAGCCTCGAAACTCTCCTCCAACTCGAAGGCTACTCGACGGCGATGGCCGAGTCCGCCGGTGAGGGCATCACCGCGCTCAAGAATGAGGTTTTTGATCTGGTCCTGCTCGACTTGATGCTCCCGGACCGCAGTGGTCTGGAAGTCGTCGAGGAAATCCGCCGTACCAATGCGGAAGTTCCCATCCTGATGCTTACGGCCTATGGGTCCGTCGAAAATGCCGTTACAGCGATCAGGAGAGGCGCGAACGATTTCCTTACCAAGCCCTGGAACAACGATAAGCTGCTGCTCGAGATCGAGCAGACGATCAGACAGACTCGACTCGAGCAGGAAAACGCGGCCCTCCGTGAGGCTCTGCGCACGCGCTACAGCTTTGGAAACCTGATCGGCAAGTCCGAGGAAATGCGGCGTGTCTTCGAACTGGTCACGCAGGTCGCGAAGAGTCGCTCGACGATCCTTGTACACGGCGAAAGCGGCACCGGCAAAGAACTCATCTCGCACGCCATCCATACGCATTCACCGCGCGCCGACGGTCCTTTCGTCGCCGTCAACACGGGCGCCATCCCCGTCGACTTGCTGGAATCCAGGCTGTTCGGACACGTTCGTGGCGCCTTCACCGGCGCCACGCAAACTCAGAAGGGTTGCTTTGACCGCGCCAACGGCGGGACACTTTTTCTGGACGAAGTCGGCACTCTCGGGCTGGAGACGCAAGCCAAACTGCTGCGCGTCATTCAAGAGCGGGAGTTCATGCCGCTCGGCTCGACGAACATGGTTCGTGTCGATGTCCGCATCGTGGCCGCCACCAACGTCGACCTCACCGAGTTGGTGGCCAGAGGAGAGTTCCGCGAAGACCTCTATTACCGGCTCAATGTCATTCAGATCGATCTTCCGCCACTGCGCGAGCGGCGCCAGGACATCCCGCTGCTGATCGACCACTTCTTCACGAAGTACTGCCTGGAGAATGAGTGTTTCCTGAGCAACCGCAAACAGTCGGAGCTCCGTTTCGCGTCCGATGCCATGAACATTCTGCTGAACCACAAATGGCCGGGAAACGTCCGTGAACTCGAGAACGTGGTCGAGCGGGCCGTAGTCCTCGCCACCGGACCCGAGGTCCCGGTGGAAATGCTGCCCCAATCGCTGCTGGCGGCCAACGGTATCCGGAGGCTGCACATCCCGACGGACGTCAAGCCGGCGGAAGGAGCCAGCCTGCCGGAAATCGTAGAAGAGTTCGAGCGGCGGCTCATTACTCAGGAACTGCAGAAGTCCGGCTGGAACCAGACCGAGTGCGCCCGCCGTCTGCGCGTCGCCCTGTCGACGCTGAATCAGAAAATCCAACGCCTCAATATCGATGTCAGGAAAAAACGCGACCGCCCGCACGGGAATTTGCTGTCATGAATCTACTTTCGGATTGGCGAAGCGCGGCGGCTTGACCGAGGCCCTCGCCCACACAAAGGGGCATCCCCGGCGAAGAGACCTCGCGAGCCTCAGGCTTCGATCCGCTCCCCAAGCACCCGCGGTTTGAGCGGTTCCCTTGACCAAGACCAGCGACACGGCGCGCCATGGCGGCATGGCGAAAAGCCCCGAACAATCGAGCAACCACCATTGGTGTCCGAACACCCGGACGCAATGGTTGGTTGCAGCAATCGTGAATCCAGGTCGAGTACCGCTTTTGCGAAACGCCCGTTCACTGATAAGTCCTCACGCCAGGGTCTGGCCGAAGTGCGGTTCTCACAAGGAGCAGGACCCTTGACAGGCGGCCTCAATACCGCACGTGGATCTCGACGTGCTTCACCACCAGAGGCGGCCTGACGTGACGATTGCGTTCGAGGAGAACCGTCTGAATCTCGTGCGCCCCGACATCGGCACTTTGTGGAGCGAGCGGCCAAACGAGCCAACTCGATTCACCGAAGTCGGCCGGGTCGTCGTTGAGTGCCCGTGCGGCGCTGCCGACCGCCGGCTGGCCGAGTTGGTTCCCGTCGAAGGTGACACGGACCTTGTCGAGCGCCGTGTAGTGATCGATTTCGATGTGTAGTTCCACGGTCCGCGCATTGGCCGGAGACTCATGAACGGGCACGCGGAACCGCGGTCCGTCGCCAGACAAGGTCGGATGCAACTCGACCGGTGTTTCCCCATGGATCCGGTCATGCAGATCGGCCCCGGTCCATGGGACGGCATCCTCCCTGATGTGCCGGTGCAGCGCTGCATAGACCTTGTTGGTTCGTCGTAAAGTCGCAGGCGAGCCGATCGAGGTCAGCAGCGGACGGCGCCTGCGCTCGTTGGCGTGCCAGTTGAAAACATACATGCCATCGGCGCCGCGCGCCCAGTAACCCTCGGCAAGCGCCCGCACCCAGGCGACATTCCATTCCTCTCGCGGCATCAGTCCCTCGTGCTCCCCCCAGAAGCCGCTGTCGAACCCCGGATAAAAACGGATGCCCGTCCCATTCAGCAGCTCACGGAACTTTTCCAATTCGACACCCGGATCGGTGAGCGCTCCGCCGCCCGCAATCACGATGTCACAGAGTCCCTCTTTCACCCAGACCGGCAGGTCGTAACCGATGCGGCGACAAGATTCCAGCGTCGTTGCCACGCGTACCGCCAAGTGCAGTGGACGTCCGCGCTCACGCCCGATGCGGTTCGTCAGTTCCCGCACGGCGCGTTGCAGGCCGGTAAGGGTGTAGCGCAAGCGGTAGGCGTCGTCGAGCGGCAAGTGAAACGCATGCCGTTGCCAGTCGAGTTCGATGCCGTCCCAGTCCGACAGGCGGGCGACTTCGACGATGTGCTGCAGCCGGTGTTCGCGGACTGGCAGGTGAGCGAAGTTCCAACTGGCGGCGAACCACTTTGGGGCGTTCCCTCGGCCCAGACACCACTCCGGATGCTCTTTCCGAAGCCGCGTCAGGCCGGGCATCACGGCCGTCTCCATGTCTTCCACCTGGAGCCCGTTGAAGTGATTGTCGTTCATACGCACCGACGCCCACGGCGAGATACCCAGCTCCCGGCCGCGCTTGACGAGCGCCGCATATAGGTCCTCGCCGCGGTCGAGCATCGCCCGAATGCCCTCGTTGTGCCGCATCGAGCGGGCCGAGCCGTAGACGCGGTTTTCGCTGTCGCCGACCATCTCCATGTGGTCGGACCGCCACTTGGCCTCGTGCTCGCCGATGCACCAGAAGTGGGCGTCGACCTGTGTATCCTTCATGGGTGCGTAGGTCTTCTCGAGGAATTGCTCGAGCGATTGCGGAAACTCCGAGTAGTCGTGCGGTGCTCCGTCCCAGTTGTAGATGATTCGATAGGCAGGCGGGCCATTACGACCGGCCGGAGAAGTCTGGGAGGCTGCTGGCAGCGCCGAGAGGGCGGCCACGCCACACAACAAATCCCTTCTGCTCGTATCCATGCGTGCATTATCTCTCTTGCCACCGTCCTGCGCTCGTGCTTGACCAGCCTTGGCGGCAAGGTGTCTGGATTCCGTTTGTTGACTTTCGGATACTGTGGTTCAGCGGCGCGGTCGCCGCGAGAGGAGATAACTATGAAAGTCGGATTCGTAGGCTTGGGGATCATGGGAGCGCCGATGGCGGCAAACCTGATCGGAGCCGGATTCGCGTTAAACGTCTACAACCGCACGCCGGGCAAGTGTGAAGCTCTCAAGCAGTTGGGAGCAAAGGCTTATCCGACACCGTCTGCGCTGGCGTCCGCATCGGAAGTCGTGGTCACGATCGTCTCCGATACGCCCGATGTCGAGGCCGTAGTGTTCGGCGAGAACGGTCTCGCCGAAGGTCTCGAGCCGGGCTCGGTGGTGATCGACATGAGCACGATCTCACCGACGAGAACCGTCGAGTTCTCCGCTCGTCTCGCGGACCAGCAGGTCGAGATGCTTGACGCCCCGGTAAGCGGCGGTGACAAAGGGGCGCTCGCAGGGACGCTCTCGATCATGGTGGGCGGCGAGCAGGAAGCATTCAAGCGATGCCTGCCGCTGTTCGAAGCGATGGGCAAGAACATCGTCTACACCGGGCCCAGCGGCAACGGCCAGAAGACCAAACTCGTGAACCAGGTTGTCGGCTCGCTGAACCTTCTGGCGATGATCGAAGGCCTCCGGATGGCCGAACGAGCGGGTCTCGACCCGCAAAGGACCCTCGACGCCGTGGGAGCCGGAGCAGCCGGATCGTGGATGTGGACCCACCTCGGACCTCGCGTCTCACGGCGCGACTTCGCGCCCGGCTTCATGATTCGGCTCCACCAGAAAGACCTCCGCCTGGCCGCGGAATTCGCGCGAGACCTGGGAATCGACATGCCGGGCACCGCTCTCAGCCATCAACTCTTCACCGAAGCGCTACACAAGGGACTCGGCGAGGAAGGCAATCAGGGCCTCTACCAGTTGTGGGAAGCGTGAGTCAAGGTTGAAAGGGCCAATTCGCCGTGGTTGTATACCCTCCGTCCGACGCGATTACCTGGCCTGTGATGTAGTTTGCCGCCGGGCTCGACAGGAATACCGACAGGCCCGCGATGTCCTCCGGCGTCCCCAAGCGCCGGTTTGGCTGCGCCCCCTTGAGCCATTCGGCCATTTCGGGAGGTTGCCACATGTGCCGGTTGAGGTCCGTCAGGATGAACCCCGGCGCGATGCAATTGACCTGAATGTCGAACTTCGCCCACTCCGCCGCCAGCACACGCGTCAGCCCGGCCAGCGCGCTCTTCGTCATCGCGTAGACCGACAGATACGGCAGTCCCAGCACTGACATCAAACTGCCGATGTGGACGACTTTGCCGCGCCGTCCGCGCTCGATCATCAGGCCGCCCACTTTCTGCGTCAAGCGGACAATGCCGTGCAGATTCGTTTCCATGATGTAGTTGTACTCGTCCTGCGTGTATTGCTCGAATGGCTTGCGGACATTAGTGCCCACGACGTTCACCAGGATGTCCGCGTCGCCGTGAGTCGCGGCCAGCGAGTCGATCGAATCGAGCGAGGTGATGTCGAGTTGCGCAACGTCGGCCTGAAAACCCTGATCCCGCAGCGCGGCCGCTTCTTTTTCGAGCACTTCCAGCGAACGCGCCGCGAGAACCGTATTCGCCCCTGCTCCCGCCGTGGCCTTGGCGATCGCCAACCCGATGCCCCGACTGGCCCCGGCAATCAGCGCCTTCTTCCCCATGAGTGAGAACATCGATTCCAAAGTCACAGCGCCCTCCTGGTCAACCGGTCCAAGTCAAAAGAGGTTCATGCTAACAAGCGGCGCCCCGAGAGCGCAGCAGAGCCGTACCGCCTGTCGGCGCAATGTGAAAAGTTCCCCTGGTGAGCAAAGGAGAACGTTCCCCTTCGGCTCGAGGTACTGAAGCCCTTCAGTCTTGTTTTTGCCGCCCCGGCCTGCATAGCATGACGACAGGGAGGCGGGAATCATAGAGATCGACTTCCCGTCCCCGCGGCGCTCGCTGTGGCGGCTGCAGCCCCCGCGCGGAGAAAAAAATCGAGGAGGTGATATCACGCCCATTCGTCTCCGACGAAGGCTGCGCCGGCCACTCCGGCCGGCACGCCCTCGGGCGCAAGCCCGGCGAGACTATCCAGGCCCTCCCCGGCCGACCCGGCTGGGCCGGCTGCGGACGGACGACCTCCGGCCCAGGCGCATCGAGGGCGCGTCTTTCTCGCAAATCCGGTGTCTGCAGGGCCGTTCGGTTCGCCGTGGGTGCGAAAGGGTCGCACAACCAAAAACCGCCGCCCGGACCGCCGCTCCCGCCACCCAGTCACGGCTTGCCTGCCCAGAATTGCCCGGAATTGCCCGGAATTGCCCGGAATTGCCCGGAATTGCCCGGAATTGCTCGGCAAAATATTGCCCCTGAGCAAGTGTCCGCGCACCGTCCGCCGTTCTCGGTGGGCCTCACGACGAGCGCCGATAGCCGCAGCTCCTGTCGCCCTGCGGGCAGCTTCCGCTGCGACGAACGCAAAATGAACCCATGCTGAGAAAGGGGAACGTTCTATATTGCGTTGACACAGAGGCGTGCCGCCGCGGATGCGCTGCCGGCCGAAGAGCAGCACAAGGCAGCCTAATCCACCATACGGCTCACCCGCATCTATAATGACCGGGGCGATCGAGCACGGCGGCTGCCCTGCCCATCGAACCCTCATCACAACATGAAGCTCGTAATCTATCCCTCTGTCGAACAGGCGCGCCTTGACAATATCCGGCAAGCCGCCGGCTCCGCCCAAGTCGTCAACGTGGCCGACGAAGAGCAGGCGCGTGCCGCCGTCACTGACGCCGACGGCTTCATCGGCCGCCTCACTCCTCCGCTCCTCGCGGCGTCGACGAAACTCCGCTGGGTGCAGTCGCCAACGGCCAGCCTTGAACACTATGTCTTTCCGGAACTGATCGCTCACCCCTGCCATCTCACCAACATGCGCGGGTTGTATTCCGACGTCATTGCCGACCAGGTCTTCGGGTACATCATCTGCTTCGCACGCAATCTGCACCTTTACATCCGTCAACAAACGATGTCGCATTGGGAACCCTGCGGCGGTGAATCCAGCAGAGCCGGGTTCTTCACCGGCCCGGGTGTCTTGAGCGATATCGACCGCGCTCACATGCACTTGGCAGACGCGACGCTCGGCGTCGTCGGGCTCGGCAATATCGGTTCGGAGATCGCTCGGCGCGGCCTGGCATTCGGGATGCGCGTGGTCGCCGTCGACCCGCTCCGCACTGACGCCCCTGACGGCGTCGAAAAGCTCTGGAAGCCTGAGCGCCTGCCGGATCTGCTGAGCCAATGCGATTTCGTCGTGATCGCCGCTCCTCATACTCCCGAGACCGAAAAGCTCTTCCGCCGCGAACAGTTCCGGAAGATGAAGCAGAGCGCGTTCCTCATCAATATCGGCCGCGGCGCGATTGTCGACCTTGCGGACCTGACGGCCTCGCTTCAAGCACAGGAGATCGCCGGCGCCGGCTTGGATGTCTTAGAAGTCGAGCCGCTGCCGGCGGACCATCCGCTGTGGGGCATGGAGAACGTCATCATCACACCCCATATCGCCGGCTATTCCCCCCGCATATCCAAGCGGCACCTCGAAGTGCTCCTCGACAATGTCTCCCGCTTCGTCCGCGGAGAAGAACTGTGCAACGTCGTCGATAAAGCCAAATGGTTCTGACTTGGCTCGTCTCGTACACTGTTATGCGAACACGGCCTCCGCCGGACAGCCCCCCCGCAGCATCACGAGGAGCACAAGATGAACAATCGCGCGAGGATGGTTTGCGTTTCGCTGTTCGTCAGCGTTGCCTCCACTCTCTCCTGCTCGACCGGCCCCGCCCCAAGCTTTCAAGCCGGAGCCGCCGCCGCCGACATCACCCCGAAGATCTGGCCGCTCCCACTCATCGGCAGCTTCAGCTTCCGTCCGGCCGAGAGCGCCCACGACCCGCTTCACGTGAGCGCGATCGTTCTGGATGACGGGGCCACGCAACTCGCCATCGCCGTCGTTGACAGTTGCTACGTCCAACGCGATGTGCTCGATGACGCAAAGCAGCGCGCATCGGAAAGAACCGGCATCCCGGCGAGCAACATGCTCGTTTCCGCGACGCACACCCACAGCGCGCCGCCGGCCAAGCCTCGCGCGGCCTACCGCATCGACCGAGGCGAAGACCTGACAGCGAACGAAACTGAATACTCCGAACAGCTCAGGGCCGGTATCGCCGATGCCGTCACGCAAGCCTATGAGACCCGCGCCGCCGCGGAAGCCGGCTGGGGTTCCACTCAGCTTCCTGAAGAACTTTCCAATCGTCGCTGGTTCAAGAAAGAGGGCACGATTCCTCCCGATCCCTTCGGCGGAACCACCGACACCGTCCAGATGAACCCCGGACGCAAAGACCTCCTGCGGCCCGCCGGACCCGTCGACCCCGAAATCAGCATCCTCTCGGTCCGCACGGAGGATGGAAAGCCCCTCGCCCTATTGGCCAACTATTCACTCCACTACGTCGGCGGCATTCCCAAAGGGCAAGTCTCCGCCGACTACTTTGGCGAATTCGCCCGGCTTATTGCCGAGCACCTGGGCGCTCCCGAGGGTTTCGTCGGCATCCTCTCGAACGGAACCAGCGCTGACGTCAACAATATCGATTTCACCGGGAAACGACCCCGCCGTGAGCCCTTCGAGCAGGTCCGCATCGTCGCCGGCAAGGTCGCCGACAAATCCCTCGAGGCGTACCGTTCCATCGAACATAGCTCCGACGTGACGCTTGCGATGGCCGAAAGCATCCTCACACTCGACCGCCGCAAGCCCACCGACGAAGGCTACGAGCAAGCCAAGAAAGTCCTCACGGTCGAAGACGAATCCACGTTGCCGCGGCGCGCCAAGCCCTATGCCCGCCGTGCAATCGAGCTGTATGAAGGCCCCGAGACCGTTGACGTGAAGCTGCAGGCGGTCCGCATCGGAGATCTTCGCATCACTGCCCTGCCTTTCGAAACCTTTACCGAAATCGGCCTCGCACTCAAAGAGAAAAGCCCGCTGAAGCCGACGTTCACGATCTCACTCGCCAACGGAGGCGAAGGCTACCTGCCAACACCCGCACAGCACGAGCTCGGGGGCTATGAAACCTGGCTAGGAACAAATCGAGTCGAGAAGCAAGCGTCGGTCAAGATCACCGAGACGTTGCTGCAACTGCTCGACGAGGTCTCCGCGGGAGACTGACCTGCATGTCCCCAAAGCCGACCAAAGTCATCGGCGCCCTGGCCATCGTTGGCTTGCTCACCCTCGGGAACCCGGTATTGGCTGAAGACAGACCGCTCATCGCCATCGGCGGCATGCTACACGAGTCGAACACCTACAGCGAGGCCCGCACCGGAATCGCCGACTTTACCCGCAACGCCCTTTTCCGCGGGGACGAGATCCTCGCCGAGTACTCGACGGCTAACAACGAGATCACCGGCTACATCGAGGGAGCCCGCGAATACGGCTTCGACCTCTACCCCACGATTGTGGGCTGGGCCGTCCCGTCCGGCCTCGTCACCGATGAAGCCTTCGAGCTGATCACCGGCGAGATGATCGAGCGCCTAAAGCAAGCGCCGAAGCCAGACGGCCTGCTGTTGGCTCTACACGGCGCGATGGTCACCGAGTCGTTTGATTCCGGTGATGCCGAAGTCGTCCGCCGCCTGCGCAAGGCGATGGGCCCTGAGTTCCCGATTGTCGTTACACACGATTTCCACGCCAACATCACACCGGAAATCGTCGAGCGCTCGACCGCCCTGATCACGTACAAAGAGAACCCCCACACCGACCAGCGCCCGTGCGGCCTCCACGCCGCCCACATCATCTCCCGAATCGTCCGTGGCGAGGTTCGCCCAACGCAGGCCATCGTCAAACCCTGGGTCTACATCACCAAGATTCACCAATACACGAAGCGTGCGCCGCTTCTACCGGTCGTCGAGGAAACCCGCCAACTTGAAAAAGATCCCCGCTTCCTCGCCGTCAGTTTCTCCGGCAGCTACCACTACGCCGATGTACCGAACATGGCGCCGAGTGTCGTCGTGGTCACTGACAACGACTACGACCTGGCCCAGCGCGAAGCCCAACGCCTCGCCGACAAAATCTGGGACCTCCGAGAGCAATTCCAGCTTGAACTCCCCGACGCCGCCAGCGCTGTGCGGCAAGCCAGAAACAACGACAAGTTCCCTGTCGTCCTCGTCGAGACCGGAGACAATATCGGCGGCGGTGGACCCGGCGACGCAACCTTCGTCCTCCGGGAATTACTCCGTCAGAATGCGAGCGGCTGGGTCATGGCCATCTATGACCCTGCGGCCGTCGAGCAAGCCGTCCGCGCAGGCGTCGGTGGGGCGTTCCAGGCCGATGTCGGAGGCAAGACCAACAACGAGCATGGCGCGCCGGTATCCATCCGCGGCAAGGTAAGACTCATCTACGACGGGCGGTACATCGAGAATGAAGCCCGGCACGGAGGTCGCCGATATCTCGATCAAGGTCTAAGCGCCGTCATCCATGCCGAAGGCTCCACTCGCGATCTACCGAACGTTCTGTTGCTCGTGAGCCGCCGCCACACGCCCTTCAGCATCCATCAACTCACTAGCGCCGGCATCTACCCCGAGCGGCAGAAGATCCTCGTTGTCAAGGCTGCGGTTGCCTTCCGTGCCGCCTACGAACCAATCGCTGCCCGCATCATCGAAGTCGATACGCCCGGCCACACCACGGTAAATCCCAACAACCGCGTCTACAAAAAAATCCACCGGCCCATGTACGGAGTAAAGTAGCTCAGTGCTGCCTGAAGCTTCGCTTCGCCGCCCCTGCCTTTCTCATCGGTATGTCCCCATCCGTGACGCCATCTGAGTCGGGGGGCGCCATGCCCGCTCCTTTAGGGCATCCGACTGTCACTCAGCACGGCCCGCCGCTCATTCCTGCCGGTGCCAGGTGCGCGGTTCACGGTGAACCTCGACTTCCGTCGGGTCGACGCCTTCGAGGATGGCTCGGGAAGGTAGTATTAGCCGAAGACAGCCCGCTCATCGCCATCGGCGGCATGCAGCACGAGTCGAACACCTCCAGCGAGGTCCGCACCTTCATCGGGGCTCCCGCGCGCGCCCCGATTTCTTGTGCCCGAACCAGGAGCTACCCGATTCGCCCGACGGTTTCGAACCCCTTCAGCAAATTCCGTTTTCAGAGATAGCGACAGTCAGGCAATCCTCTTCGAAAAACCCTGACTTCAGGTCCTTCTCGAAGTTGTTCGGATTCGCCGATCAGACGGTATTGCCTCCGGCTGACACGCTCGAACTCCAGCTTCTTACCAATCACGGCAGAGAAAACCACTTTGAGCTGCTCGCGATCATCTTGACGCGCCCGCCCCTGTTGCGACGTGTGGAGTTCGCAAGCTGAGACCGCGTGGTACAAAAAGACCATGCAACGCGTCCCCATTGAGACGCCGGAGCGCAGCTACGATGTCGTGATCGACAGCGGCGGGCTGAAGCGTGCGACCGATTACATCCGGCCCATCGTGGGTGACCGGCGGATCTTCATCATCGCCGACGAGGGTGCTTGGCGGCACCATCACACTCGTCTTGCGAAGGGCTTGGGCGACCTGAAAACCACGCATTTGAGCTACCTGGGCGGCGAAGGCAGGAAGCGCCTGGATGAGGTCGAACGACTCTGCGACAAGATGTTCGCCGCCGGGGCCGACCGCTCGGCGTGCGTGCTGGCTTTCGGTGGAGGCATCGCTGGCGACGTGGGAGGATTCGTTGCGGCAGTCTACATGCGCGGCGTCGATCTGATTCAGGTCCCCACGACTTTGTTGGCGCAGGTCGATGCCGCGGTGGGCGGCAAGACGGGTGTCAATCTTGCTGAGGGCAAGAACCTGGTCGGCGCGTTCCATCAACCGCGGCTCGTATTGATGGATCCTCTGACGCTGTCCACTCTGCCCGATCGGGAATATCGGGCCGGGCTGTTCGAGGTGGTCAAGCACGGCATCATCCGGAGCCGCTCGCTGTTCGATCTCATGACGAGCGATCGCGAGCGCATCCTGGCCCGCGACCCGAAACTGCTTGAGAAGATCATCGGCGAGTCCGTCGCGATCAAGGCCGAAGTCGTTCGCAGGGACGAGAAGGAGAGCGGCCTGCGCCGCATTCTGAATTTCGGGCATACTCTCGGCCATGCGCTCGAGGCCCAAACGCAGTACCGCCAGCTGCTCCACGGCGAGGCGGTCGGGTACGGGATGATTGCCGCGGCCTACCTGGCCGAATCGCTCGACATGCTTTCCGGCGAAGCGCGTGAAACGCTGGAGCGCACCGTATCGGCATACGGCCCTATTCCGACGCTCGACGGGGTTTCGGCCCACAACCTGGTGGCGCGCATCGGCGGTGACAAGAAAACGATCGGCGGCAGGGTCCACTTCGTTTTGCCGACCGCGATCGGCAAGGTCGAGGTGGTTCGGGATCCGAACAGAAATCTGGTCGCTGAGGCCGCCCGCAAGGCGCTTTCGTCGGTGCTCGTATGCACTCCCTCACCTCAGCCGGTTGCTTCCCCATGACGCGCGGAGCGGCACCAGCCGACATTGACCCCGCAAACCAGGTTGCCGTTTCGCGGCAGATCCGCGAAATGTTCGGACGCGTCGCGCCGCGCTACGACTTCCTGAATCGCATCCTTTCACTGCGGATCGATCAATACTGGCGGCGCACGCTCGTCCGCAGTGTGAAGCCCTATCTCGAAAGAGCCGAGGTCCGAGTGCTTGATCTGTGTTGCGGGACGGGCGACCTCATGCTGGCTTTGGGCCGCGAGCGCAGGAGCCTCTGCGGCGACGGCGCCGTCCCGATCATGGGAGCCGATTTTTCACGACCGATGCTGCTCGAAGCAGGCCGCAAACTGCGCCTTGCGTCGAGGCCGATGAGGCTCCTGGAAGCCGACGCCCTCAACGTCCCCTCCGCGGGCGCGTCATTCGACCTGATCACGATCGCCTGGGGCTTCCGCAATCTCACTGACTACGACGCGGGTTTGCGCGAATGCCATCGCCTGCTCGCCCCGGGCGGATGTCTCGCGATCCTCGAGTTTTCCAAACCCACCGCGCCGCTGCTGGCTCCGCTGTTCGGGTTCTACTTTCGGAACGTCCTGCCGAAGATCGGCAATGCCCTCTCGGGATCGGGCGGCGCCTATTCCTACCTCCAGCACTCGGTCGAGAAATTCTTCACCCCCGAGGAGCTTTCCGAGGCGGCCCTTGAGGCGGGGTTCCGGCGTATCGAAGCGGCACCCCTCACGGGAGGAATTTCCGTCCTTCACTTGTGTTACAAATGAGCACCCGCGGCGAGAGGAGCGTGATTCGAACTCGGTGAGCAAGCTGCTCGACAGCGACAGAGAGCCGCGGCCCGGCCGGTGGGTCGATCCGACCCGCATCGCGTTGCGCGTCGCGCTGGCCGTCGCCGTAGCTTATCTCGGCGCGACCTTCTACGAGCGTGCTACCCGTCCGCGCCTGGAGCGCAAGCAGGGGCCGGTCCGCAAGATTCATCCCGACGCGTACGTCTACCCGCCGAAGTCTTATGTCACGAGCCTGCAGTCGGCTCAGAAGCTCATCGGGAAGCCACTCTGGGTGAAAGAAGGTTTTCGCTGGGCTTACCAACCGGGCAACGAGGTGCTTGGCCCGTTGGAGAAGATCGTTCCCACCAGGGTCCGACAGGCAGGGAGAGAAGTGCGGTTGATCTTCGAAAAAGGGGGGACGAGCTACACCCTACCCATCGGCGCCAGGGGCCAATTCTTTGTGGACGAGCTCTTTCTCCTCAAGGACCCGAGGGAATTGTGGACTCATTGGTCGGACGAAGATTGGCGAATGATTGAGGCCCACGTGGTCGAGCCGGGGATGAGCGAGCATCAGGTCGTCTTCTCCGTGGGAGCGGGAAACATCATCCAAGCATCCCGACACTCGACAAGGCGCATCGTCGACTACAAGCTCGGCGCCGAAGCCGGGATTGCGCCGGTACGGGTCACGTACCAAGACGGAGTCGTCGAGCGGGTCGACCCGCAATCGGCAGAGTAGCTCGGACGAGCGGCCCCACGCAGCCTGCATGTCCAACAGGGGCAAGCGTTGCTGATGAAACGCCGGCCAGCAGTTGCCGGCCGTCGAGCCGCTACCCGGGCGGCAGCGGCAAATGTGCGCTTTCATTCCCGCGTGCGGGTTGAAACGACTTCACGGGTTCATCTGTGCGCACCTGCTCGATCCACAATACGCCGTCGAAGTTGCCGCTGTTGCCGCGTGTCGTGACGAAATCGACATCTCCGTCGCCGTCCATGTCGTTGGCTATGAAGACGTCATACATGCCCCGCTTGCGGCGTGAGATGTCGTGCCGGGACCATGACTGCGTGACCTCTTCGGGCTGCTCGAACCAAGCGAGACGACCCGTGCGGCTCGAAGCGTCGATCTCATCACCGTCGTGATCCCGAGGATTCTGGCTATATCCGCCGGTCATCACATCAAGGTAGCCGTCACCGTTGATGTCGGCGAGCGCAAGACCGGTCGACGAATCGGGGGCAATGTCACCGATCTCGTGGATTGTCCACGGCTTCGAGAAGTCATCGGGCTGTTCGAGCCAGACAACCAGCGTCGGCGTTTCCTGCATGATGACGTCAAGCCGCCCGTCTTGATTGAGATCGTGGAAAACGACATTCATTCCGGTCAGGCGCTTACCGCCGGGCTGTTGAGGCGCGTGGCGGCCTGTGACATCTATTCTGTGCTCGCGGAAAGCCGACGGCTTGCCGCCGAGGTTCTCGAACCAGAAGGTTCGCGCCTCGACGCGGCTGCCGCCGAGCACATCCCAATCGCCGTCGCCGTCTATGTCGACCGGCTCGGAGTTGATAGGGACTTTCACCCGTTTCAGGACGTGCTCTTTCCAGCCCTTGCCGTCGAGCGGGTCTTCGGGCAGTTCAAACCAGGAGATTTCCTTGAGCGGGAATCCCTTGTCTGCAAAGCCGCCGCTTCCAGGGCGTTGCTCACCCTTGTTCGCCGCGGTGACTTCAGGCCGGCCGTCGCCGTCGATGTCGACGAAGAAGACGCGGAGATACGAACCGCGGTTTTTCGCAACATCAGGCATGACGCGGGGCCACTTGCCGGAGCGAATGGTTTCCTGATCTCCCGGATTCTGAAAGTAGATCAAGTGGGCAAGTTCGCACGCTGCGATCACGTCGAGATGACCGTCCCCATTGGCGTCGGCGATGGAGACATCCTCGGCCCCCCCGGCTTCGGCCACACCCTCGGCCAGCGTGGCCAGCTCCCATTCGTCGGGGTCCTTCGACCCGAAAGCGAGGCGGATGTGGTGGTTATCCTCATGGACGGAAACGACGTCGAGATACCCGTCTTGATCGAGGTCCGCCATCTCGAGGCCGTCGCCGCCCCGCAAAACGACGCCTCCGCTGACCTGCTGATCGTCGATGAGGTGCTCTTTCCACGAAATGTAGAGGCCATCGGGCGTGAGGGCTTTTGTCGCGGTGTCGGCGACGGTCGGAGAGTCATTGGTGTCGCTCTCCTGCGCGGGCGGAGAACAGCCGAGAGCGATCAGGGCGCATTCGGCCAAGGCGAGTGCATGCCGGGTCATAAATGGCAGGGGGAAACGCTGAGGACGCGACGGATCACGTCCCCCCTCGATAGAACTCGGAGCAAGCGTTCAGGCGTTGTCCGGCACGTAGGCGATCATCTCGATCTCGACCTTCGTCCGGGAGTCGGGGAACTCGACCCCGACAGCCGAGCGCGACGGCCTGTGGCTAGTAAAGAACTCGGCGTAGGCCTTGTTCATGGCGGGTTTCTCAACCTTGATGTCCGACATGAAGACAGTCACCTTGAGCACGTTGTCGAGCGAGCTGCCGACGGCCTCGAGGGCGTCCTTGTGCTTCTGCAGAATCGTTCTTGTCTGTTCTTCGACACTGCCGCCGAAGTCGCTCGGGCCGCCCTTGCGGGGGCCGGTCAGACCAGACGTAAAAACCAGGTTGCCGATGCGAACGCCTGCCTTGGTCTTTTGAACCTTGTGGTGATCGCCCCTGGCGGGCACGGCCATCGCGAGAGCGGTCATACCGGCGGCGCCGCCCATTTTCACTGCGTCGGAAATGAAATTACGGCGTTCATTCTTGTCAGCCATTGAGTCCTCCTTGGGAATCCGGGAACGAAAAAGTCCGCTCGAGCCGCCTGGGCGCTGTGGAAACCGGAGACGGTCCGCTTCGCGCCTCCCGGCAGTGATGCAACAAATGGGGTTGCCGCTGGCGGCACTTGGCACGGTCCCCGTTATTACAGTCCCGCTGGAAACCGGGCTCGATGACGGTGGTTTCGTTACCATTCTACCATTCAATCGGGTTTCCCCGTGCTATGATGAAGTCACTTTGGCACGTCTCGCCCGAGTCGTGCGGCCACGGAACAACCGAAGCGGTAGGAACAGTCAACATGGCGAAAGTCTGTGTCGTCACCGGGAAAAAGCCCATGTCGGGCAACAACGTCTCGCACGCCAACAACAAGACCCGACGCCGCTTCGAGCCCAACCTGCAGTACAAGCGTTTCTGGCTCCCCAGCGAGAAGCGCTGGGTACGGATGCGCGTCAGCGCCAAGGCGATCAAGATCATCAACAAGAAGGGGATCGAGAGCGTCGTCGCGCAGATGCGCAAGCAGGGCAAGAAGGTCTGAGCAGGCGTTCAGGCCTTTCCCGTTTCGATGCGGCGTCAAGCTGCGCATCGCGAAATACGAATCACGGCTTTCCCATGCCACCGTCAGGCCGGGGCTCTGATGGAGGCCGGCTGCTTGAGCGAACTACTTGCCACAAAGAGCCCGAGAATTAACTACTCACATACGCGGCTCTGTTTCTTGCCGCGTCTGCCTGAACGGATGCGAAGGGTTAAGGGTCTCCGAACGGTGTTCTAGCCGAGTTTCCAGGGTGCGCGGTATTCGTAGTGGAGGTATCGATTCGCGTCGTCGCTGTTGGTGAAACGCTCGTTCATGCGGTCCCAGGTCAGGTGTTGGCGGGTTTTGAGGGCGATATTGGCGACATTGGCTGTCGTGGTTGAACGGTGGGCCGTCTCGATATCGCAGTTGGGGGGTTCGCGAGACTTGATGCAGTCAAGAAAGTTGCGGATGTGGAAGCGGGTGTCGGCGCGGCCTTCGACTTGTTTGGCTTCCATGGCGGGCTCGTAGGAGTCACGAAACGCCTGGCGCCGTTCGCGGTGTCCGGGGAGGGGGATGCCTCCTGGGGCGGGCATGGCGGCCTGTTTTTCGGGAATGACTTCCCAGCCGTCTCCGTAGACGTAGACCGTCCCCTTGGTGCCGCGCCATTCGGCGAGGAAGGGCTTCGTGGCGTTGACGGGAGCGGCGTTGCAACTGAAATCCGAGAACGTAAGGAGTGTTGCGCCGGGGAACTGCCAGAGAGCTTCCATCGTGTCAACGGTCTGGCGGTTGTCTTGGATGGCGTACTTGCCGCCGATGGCGGTGACGGAGAGCGGCGCGTCCTGCCCGAGCCCCCACTGGATCAAGTCGAGATAGTGGACACCATTGTCGGTGATCTGTCCGCCGGAGTAATCGTAGAACCAGCGGAAGTTGTAGCTGAAACGGTTCTCGTTGTATGGCGCGGCCGGCGCCGGGCCGAGATACAGGTCCCAATCGATTCCCGGCGGCGGTTCGACGTCGGGGGTGCTGCCGATGCCGTGCGGGTATTCGTTGGCGACACGCGCGGCGCGAGTGACGGTGACGTGTCCTATGGCGCCGGAGCGGACAAACTCCGCCGCTTCCCTGCAGTAGGGCGCGGAGCGGCGCTGGATGCCGACCTGAACGACGCGCTTGGTGCGCTTTGCGGTCTCGACCATGCGTCGGCCTTCGTAGATCGTCAGGGACAGGGGCTTCTCGATGTAGATGTCTTTACCTGCGTTGCAAGCTTCGATCCCCATTAGCGCGTGCCAGTGATCGGGCGTAGCGATGACGACGGCGTCGATGTCGGGCTTGGCGATGACGTCACGGTAGTCGTTGAAAAGCTCCGGCGACGTTCCGGCGATCTGCGCGGCGTTTTCCATGAAGTCGCGGCGGATGTCGCAGACAGCGGCGATCTGCTGGTCGGCGTATTCCTTGGTCGCGCGGACGAGCGACGTACCGCGGTTGCCGACGCCGATGAATCCGAGCCGGACGCGGTCGTTTGCTCCCGGGATGCGCTGGTAGGAGAGGGCGGTGAAAGCGGCGGCCTTGGTGAATGTGCGACGGGAGGTCATGCAAGACAGTGTCTCTCAAAGACGCTCCGTGCCGCAAAGCGGGCAACATCGTGGCCGGCCGCCGGATCTTCGAACTTCGTCGGCCCGCTAGCGCCGACCATCGCTTGCTCAACCGGAACTCGAACGTCGTCCCAACTCAATCGCCAGCGCGTCCTCGTTTTCTTCGCCCCACTCTTGGAGTGCAGCTACAAGCTCCCTGACAACATCCGTCCTTGCAGCGTACAGATTTCTGGTCTCTTCGGGGTCCGCCTTCATGTCGTACAGCTCATCCACGCGCATCTGCGGACGAACATCGAATTTGCGCAGGATCAGCTTCCAGCGCTCCGTACGTAAGGCCCTCTCTTCGTAATCCGAGCCCTGAATCGCCTGCTGCGAAATATTCTGGATCACAATTTGGCGCCGCCACTCATCCCGCCCCTCTTGAAGATCGGGGAGCAGACTACGGTCGGCATAGTCCCTACCTCCTCGGCCAACTACGTTAGCTGCGTGCATGATCGTGGGCATCAAATCGACCAAGCTGACTCCCGACTCCCACACGGCGTCCTCGGGCAGCAGTGCCGGGCAATGCATGATCAATGGCAACCGCGCAGCCTCGTCGTAGGCGATGCTCATGCCGGCCAGAGTGCCCGGCCGATCAATCCAGGTTCGGCCATGTTCGGTAGTGATGATGATGAAGGTCCGATCCAGCAAGTTCTTGCGCTTCAGGACCTCGACCAAGCGGCCAACGTTCCAGTCCAGGGCGGAAATGAATGCGTAGTAGTCATCGTGATCGACGTTCTTTCCACGGAACAAATCGCGGAATTGCTTCGGTGGATCATTCGGCTCGTGAGGTGAGTAGTACGACTGGTATAGGAAAAACGGGCGGTCTGCGTTCTGCTCGATGAACTCGATCCTGAGGTCGGTGTGGACCTCGTGCCGATAGGGTGACTTGTGCGGTTGTCCGACCCAGTGCAGAATTTGCGAATTGAAGGACTTCCAGATGTCAAAAAACCCTGGGTTGGCCGGTCCAAGATGCCATTTCCCGATGTGCGCCGTGCGATAGCCGGCCACGTTGAGGAAGTGAGGGAAGTTGTCCCAGAGGTCAAACCGAGGATCACCGAAAGGATCAGGAATCGACTCGTGATAAACGTTGTTCGATAGCGTCCGAGCATAGCAGCCCGTGGCAGAAGTAGTCATTTTCAGCGAGAGGGGCCGACGCTTGGAAGGGGGATTGCAGTTTCGCTTCGAAGAACGTCCAACCCAACGCATGGCGGCAGCGGCGCCAAGTCCGCCTTGCAGTCTGCAGTCGTCGCGATAGCTGTTTTTCGAGCCGTCGGAGGGCCTTTTTCGCCACCCGCACCCCCCGCGGCGTGCCCGCGCCCAGCTTCTGTCGCAGCACCAGCGACAGGTTGAAGCCGCTCACCTGAATCAGGAGTCGCTTGCAAATATTTCTTCGGCCCCGCAGATGCGTCCGCCTCATCCCGCCGCGATCATACAAATGAGCAAAGCTGCGTTCGACCCGCTCGGCGCGCCAGCGCAATAAGCGTCGCCCCCGCGCCCCGCGGATCCGCCGCCGATTGGCGTACACCGCGGCCCGCGCCTGCGGCTTACCTCGCCAGCGTCGTCGGCCACGATCCGGTTCGCTGATGTAGCAACGGATCTCCAAGTCCGTCAAGTCCGTCAACACGTCGTTGCTGTGATATCCCTTATCGGCCACCACTTCGGTGATCCCCGCCGCCGCCATCTGCTCGTTCGCCTGCTCGTCCGCAGCCACCGCCGCCACTTGTTCCGCCGCCTCGCTCAGCGTCTCGGCCAGCGTCGTCGTGTCGCCTTGGTCGGCGCCTTCCAGCGTTACCGCCAGCACTGCGCCCGTCTCCAAGTCCACCGCCTGTTCGGCCTTGTGGGCCAAGTGCGTGCGCCCGTCTTTCATCTTGGTGATCTTCGCGTCAGGATCATGGGGGTGGCGCCAATCTTTGTTCGAGCCTTTGTTGTTGCGCTTCTTGTCGAGCTTCGCCAACTGCTCCCTCGTCGGCGTTTCGATCCCCGACTCCGCCGCCAGCCGGGTCAGGAACTCTTCGTAGCTCTCCCCGCTCGCCCGCCGCACGATCGTACGCAGCGCCGCGTTCGCCTCCAGCGTCGTGGCGTCCACCCCGATCGTGCCGCCTTTGAGCAGTCCGGCCTTCGCCACAAGCTGTAACACCCAACCGAACACCGCGCGATGCGTTTCCAGATCGATCAGCCGCCGGGTGCGTGAGATCGTCGAGTGCTCGGGCGTCGCCTCATCGAACTCAACCTGCAGGAAGTGCCGCAGCGACAGCGAGTCCCCGATACGCCACCCGATCCCACGCTCGGAGTCGATGCCTTCGAAGTACCCGATCAGCAGGCTGCGGAAATAGATGCCGGGCACCAGCGAGGGCCGTCCCATCGTGGGCGCATAGAACTTCTCGCAAAGCCCTTCCACAAAGTGATCAAAGCCGTGTTCGTCCAGCAGTTCGTTGAGCTTGCGATAGAAGGGATGCGCCGCAGTGCGCGGCATGTCACACACCGCTACCCACAGATCTTTCTGCCGTTGCCGCCGCTTACGTCGCCCCATCGCCATAAAACAATTGTCCCATGAAATGTACTTTTACCACGGACTGCTAAGGTGCCCGAACAAGAAGGCCGTCTTGTGTCAGAGCTTCCGTTTCGTTCCGTCTTGGAACATGTCGGAATCAGAAGAGCCTCCGGTCGTGCGGTTGCGGTTCTTGGTTGCTTGGCGCTCTTGGCCGACTTCGGGCTTCCACAGACCACCAATGCCTCTGAAACAAAGGGGGTGACCGGATGCGTACTTCGTGGACGAGTTGTATCCCCTCTTCGAGGATGCCCAGTGTCGCTTGTGCCATTCCAACCACGGTGTCGCATCGGGTTCCCGGCTCGTGTTTCCCCTCGAAACCGCGCGGCGCGATGAGATTCGCGCTTTCGGGAAACGCCTTCAGTCATTTGTCGACCGCCGGGCGCCTCGGGCATCGCTACTATTCCGCAAGCCAACCAATCGATTGGACCACGCGGGCGGCGAACGCATTCTTAAGGCGAGCAAGCAAGAAGAGGTGTTACTCACCTGGGTTCGCTATTTGGCAAGCCTGCCCGAAAGGCAGCATGGAACCTCGCAAGAAAATTGAAGTCGCTCCAACGAGGCCAGGTTCTCAAAACCTTCGTCGTTCACCAAGGTGAATCCCACGTCCAGCGATTCAAGGGTTGTCAAACCAGTCAAGTGTTCGAAAACTGCGCTTGTCACCTGCGTTCCCCGAATGTTCAGATGACATAGATTTTTCCAGCCCTTCAGGTGGGCGATTCCACCGTCAGAGATATATTCGACAAAACGAAGATTGAGGCGAGTAATTTTTTTAAGGGGTTTCAGATGTTCCAGTCCGAGATCGCTGATCCAGGTGTAGGAAAGATTGAGCTCTTCCAGATTCTCCAATGAAGCAAGGTGGACCAGGTCCGCATCAGTAATCCAGGTGTAGGTAAGGTCGACTTCGGTAACGTCGCCGTCTGCGTTCCGACCGACAGTTCCTCCTGACGTGCCCCCGAAAAACCCGACCAAGTAGGATTGGAAGTTCTCCGGCAGGAAGGAGAGCGAGGAGATGAAGAAGAGTCGGTTGAGCGAAGAGAAGATCATCGAGGTAGTGAGGCAACTGGAGGCGGGAAGGAAGGTCAGCGAGCTGAGCCGGGAGTACGGTGTTTCGACAGTGAGCATCTACGCCTGGAAGTCGAAGTACGCCGGACTGGAGGTCAGCCAACTGAAGCGGCTCAAAGAGCTCGAAGAAGAGAACCGACGACTCAAGACGTTGGTGGCAGATTTCAGCCTCGACAAGGTTGCCCTCCAATCGGTGATCGAAAAAAACGGATGGAGCCGGTAGCACGACGCGAGGAGGTAAGGCACGTCATCGAGTGCTGCTCGATGAGCGAGCGGCGCTCGTGTCGTCTGCTGGGGCTGGACCGCTCCAGCTACCGCTACCGGCCACGAGAGAAGCGGGACGAGGAGATGAGCGAGCGGCTCCGCCAACTCGCCGCAGCGCATCCGCGCTACGGCTACCGGCGCTTGTGCGCCCTGCTGCGGCGCGAAGGCCAAACAGTGAACCACAAGAGAATCGAGCGCCTCTACCGTGAACAGGGATGAGCGGTGCGCCGGCGAAAGCGTAAACGGCGCGTCTTTGACCGGCCGTAGGGTAACGGCCGCTCTGGAGAAGGTCCTTGAGCGGCGACCTCGACCGCAGACGATTCGTGTGGACAATGGTCCGGAGTTTCGGTCACGTTGGTTCCGTGCCTGGTGCGACGGCAAAGGGATTCGGCTCGATTTCATCGAGCCCGGCAAGCCGATGCAGAACGCGTTCATCGAAAGCTTCAACGAGCGCTTTCGCGATGAATGCCTCAATGCGAACTGGTTTCACAACCTGCGCCACGCCCGACTCCTCGTCGCGGCGTGGCGCAATCGATACAATCAGCAGCGTCCCCATAGCGCCCTGCGCTATCGCACGCCTGCGGAGTTTGCTCGCCGAGATCTTCCAGTTATGCCTGGTGGATAAAAAGGGGGCACGTCACACGGACGGCTGCCCGTCGCACGCGGAATTCCTTTAGATTCGTCAGAGGAGCAATCTGCTCAATCCCCTCGTCCGTAAAACGACCGTTGAACTCCCGAAAGAAATAGCTGAACGTGAGCTTCTCCAGTGAGGTGATGGGCACCAAGTGCCGCATTTGAAGGTTTTGATTGTTTTCGAGTTCCGGATGGCGAATCCACATTGGCTGAGGAAGGTGGAGTTCCTTGAGATATCTGAGTTCGCTCAGTCTCGCCAAGTCAGGTGGCTTAATATTCGTTCCGACAAGGTCCAGGATTTCCAGCCGGAGGTCTCCATCAGGAAGCTGATTCAGGGTTAGTATGCGCTCGGTTTGTCCAGCTAGTGTGATCGTTCCACCCTCTCTGAGCGCCCATTCAGCCACTTTTTGATCAACACGCTCGCCAGACAAGGGCGATGTGACATTCAGGCCGAGGAGGCTGATCGCGAAGAGACTGGATAAGATTCGGGATCGATAAGAAAAGGCGTGACGGCCTTGGTGCCGAGCATTCACCGTGTTCTCTTGCATCAGGAAGCCCTTCTGTAGAAAGCTTGTGGAGACATTTCAACACAACAGGTCACATCATCCTCGAACACATCTCAGCCCACAAGACGAAGTTCGCAGCGGCTTTCCTCGACAAGCACCGCGACATCGCCTTGCACTTCACGTCGATTGATGGGTCCTGTCTCAACCAAGTTGAGATTTGGTTCTCGAAGGTGCCGCGCGACATCATCGCGCGGGGTGTGTTCACCTCCACCGCCGAACGCGCCCGCAAACTTCGACGTAACATCAACGCCTGATCCAAAGACGCCAAGCCCATTTGCCGGCAGTATTCCAACCCGCCCGCCGTATCCGCTCTGCGGTAACTTCCTCTGGGCCAGTCCGCTCGTCTAGTGGGCTCCGCCCGGCGCGTCGCGAAGCGCCTCTGCCTTTGCGAGAGCATTGCCCGCTGCGATTACCGCGTCACCGGCGCTGACTCCACTCAATAGTTCGACCCAGCCGTCCGATGAGAGACGGGTTTCGACTTGGCGCTGCTCGAACACGGTGCCCGACCGACGCACAAAGACGACCGGCCGTTCCTGGATTTTCTGAATGGCCTCGGACGGAACCGCAAGCGCATCATAAGTGCGTCCCGATGGAATGTCGATCGTGGCGAACATTCCGAGCTTCAAGCGGCCATCCGGATTCCTTACTACGCATCGGACTCGTGCCGTGCGGCTTTCTTGCTCCACCATGTCACCGGTGTGGACGATGCGCCCTCGAAAGGATTCTCCGGGGTACGTCGAAACGTGAATCGACACCGGCTTGCCGAGACGGACCGCGCTCAAGTCGCGTTCGCTGACACCGGCGAGAACCCAAACGACGGATATGTCCGTGACCGTGAGCAGCTCACTGGAGGGATCGATGACCTCTCCATGTCCGACGTCGTAAGCGGTCACAATGCCTGAAGACGGGGTGCGCAACGTGGCGCGCGAAGCGGTTCGGTGGTAGTCAGGGTCCTCTCCCTGGGTTAACCTGTTCAGGTCTTCCTCGGTCAATCCGAATCGGTGGAGTTGTTCTTCGAACTTTGCGACGAGAGCCCGCGCGCTATCGACCTGCGCCTGGGCGGACCGAAACTCGGCTTCGACGACATCGTTCTCGGTCCGCGCAACTGCCTCGACCTCCAGCATCTCGCGGCTGCGCGTGAGAATTGTCTCGCTGACTTCGAGATTCGTGCGTGTGCTCCTGAGGTCTGCGTTCGCCGCACGGAACTCACCGATGGCCAATCCTAGGTCGATGTTGTCGTAGCTGAGGAGCGGGTCACCCTGATTGACCCGGTCACCCAGTTGGACGAAGACTCGGTCGACGACTCCACGCGCCAGAGGCCGGATGCGTGCCACACGCGTCTGGTCGGCAGAGACGGTCCCCGTGACATGTAGGGGCGACTCGAATGGGCGAACCTCGGCCCGACGTATTTCCAGTCCGTTGGCGCTCTGGACGTCAAGAGGGATGTGCACAATGCCCCTCTCGCCCGCTGCGTTTCCTTCGCCACCGTGTAGATGCGTATTTTCAAGGCTCGCTTCGTCTCCGAAGGACGCAATCCAGGGGTAGCCCAGATACCCCAGCGCCGTTCCAAGAGCTAACAGGGCGATGGGGCCGGCCCATCCGACGGCGAAGAGCCGGGAGCTGCGGCCGCTCACTCTTCTTGTCCCTCACCGATTGCAGCGGCTAGAGCGAACATGCTGACGCGCTCGTCGAACACGGCTTGGTTCAAGACCCGCATCGTGTCGCGATATCGGCGCTGAGCATCAAGATAGTTCATCAGAGGCGCTCCGCCAAGCCGGTATGCGGCAAGGGTCACACGGCTCGCCTCCTCCGCTTGCTGGACCTGCTGCGTTCGGATGTACTCGACCCGTTCCCGATTTATCTGAACAGCGTTATAGGCCTGCCGAACTTCCAGCGCAATGCGGTTTCGCACCTCAGCGAAGAGATTCGCGGCTTGCCTCATTTCCGCCTCCGAACGCAGGATCTCTCCCTGATTGCGGTCGAAGATCGTAAGCGGAACCGTTACACCCGCGACCAGGCTGTGATCGGGACCGTCACGCTTGTACCCGCCTCCAACCGTGATGTTCGGGGGTGCGATGGCGCGCTGCAAGCGGTTCTGTGCGGAGGAGCGCTCGATTTCCGCCATCGCCGCGTGCACGATCCGGGCGTTGATTGTTCGCCATCCGAAGGACTTCGGCGTCAGTAGCGGCAAGCGGGATTCCCAAGTAGGGCATCTCGTTCAAGTCTCCCCGCACCTGCAGGTCCGCCCCGAGGTCAGGGGCATTCAGCAGGGCGAGCAGGGAGGCTTTGGCATTCTGAGACTCCAAGCGAACCTGAAACAGGTCGTCGGCGAATCGAAGGCGCTCGACTTCGATACGGGTCAGTTCCAAACCGGAGATCTCGCCTTCCTCGAAGCGCGTGCGATTCAACGCGATGACCTGATCGGTCTGATCCAGGATCGCTTGGGCTAGCTGCCGATTTGATTCCGCGAGCAAGACCCGGTAAAAGGCCACCCGAACCTCGAGCCGTAACCGGCGTGCCGTGTCATCGAAAATCGCCGCTTCTTTCCGAACGGAAACCTCCGCCGCTTCGGTTCCCAGCTTAAGGCGGCGCTTGGTTTGGATCTCGTAGTCGAACCTGGCCGTGATTTCCTGATTGCTAAAGAATGGGCCCGGATTGGAACGGAAATAGGGATAGCTCTCAGATTCGAAAGTAACGGCGGGATTGGGATGCAAACCGGAGCTGACGGCATCCGCTTCCGCCATTTCGATGCTGTTGCGAGCCGCCATGAGTGCCGGATTACGCGTCAGCGCCAACTCGACCGCCTGTTCCAAAGTCAGGATGTTTGGAATCGGTTCGTTTTGGGCCAAAAGTTCGTTGGCTAAAAGCGGCAAAACAATCGCCGCAAGGACTGCGAACATTCGTTTCTCCATGACCGATGTGTAGCCCTCTTCAACACGCGCACAGCTTGGGGACCGCGGGTGGGTCATCAGGCCGGCGCTCGCCTTGGCTCGATTGATGCATGCAGGCCGCACCCGCGCTTCTCGAGCCCCGCTGCCGGCATCGCACATTCTGTGCCTGGTCGTATGAGTGAAGCCAATTGGTTCAGTCTTCGCGCAATCTTCACCATACGCGCCATTAGAAAATCGAATTGCGCAGTGTGCAATGTTACAATGCCTCGTACCACGAGTAACTGAACTACCATCGCCTGAAGGCGATGGGTTCGGCCACCGACTGGAAGTCGGCTAAAGCGAGCCTCCGATCCAGGCTCCCTCTCTAACTTATGAAGAAATCGTCGTCTTGGCTCTCGGCACCTTGCCGCTCTATGTATTGGGCGATTACCTCATCGGTCACATTGCCGCTGCTCGCCACGAAGTACCCCCGCGCCCACAGGTGCCGGCCCCAAAACTCCTTTCGCAGCGCCCGAAAGTCACGCAGCAATCGATGCGAGGACTTCCCCTTGATCGCCGGCATCACTCGGCTCGGTGCCAAATGCGGCGGCACACTCAACAGCAAGTGCACGTGCTCCACTCGAATGTGCCCCTTCAGAATCTCGATGTTGTTCGTCCGACATATCTCCCGCACCAGCTCTCGCAACCGCTGCGCCACATCCCCCCGCAGCACCGGCTTGCGGTACTTCGGAATGAATACAAAATGGTAGTGTAGTGCGTACGTTGTATGCGAGGCCTTGCGGTATCCTTTCACCTCGCCATCTTACCGCAAGCCTCCTGAAGGCTTCGCCTAAAGGCGAGGGGTTTCACCCATCCCCGATGGGGACACTAAGCGCCGGTATGTCGGAAGTCCTCCAGTTCCCAAAGCTTCCGCATTCGAAATTCTTCGCAAACCTGACAACTATTTTTTCTGGAGCTATCGACAAGCGGAGTTGTTGCTGGAGCGATTGAACAAAGAAATGAGGCCGTCTCGGAGATGTTAGACGCAGCGATTCGGCTATTTGACTTTCTCTGGGCATCGTTTCTGGTCCTGTCGCCGATGCTGCTCCTGGGGCTTTTCCTGGCGGGGCTCATCCACGTACTGATCTCGCGAACCGCAATCCTCAGGTGGCTGAGTGACGACAGCCTGAAATCGGTTTGCACGAGTGCGGCGGTCGGCGTGCCCGTGCCGCTGTGCAGTTGCTCCGTCGTGCCCGTAGTAGCCGAAATGCAGAGGAAAGGGGCGTCCCGCTCGTCCTGCGTGTCGTTCCTCATCACTGCGCCTGAGACAGGTGCGGACTCGATTCTGGTCACACATGCGTTCTTCGGATTCGTGGCAGCCGTCGTCAGACCGGTCATCAGCTTCATCACGGCCGTGGTCACGGGCATCTTCTGCATCGGCCTGATCAGAGACGACAGCCACGAACCGAAGCCGGGCGGACATCACGACCACGCCCCTGGCGACGATGATTGTGGGCACGATCACGGCAGTTGCGAGCACGATCATGGGGCGCACACGCCACTGATGACCGCCTCTGAAGACTGCTATGTGAGTCCGTTGCAACTGAAGGCCATACTGCTCGGCTGGTTGCGCAATGTCACCCGGAGGACTGTCCGAAGAGTAGGTGGCGTCAAGGCCACTTCGTGGGTCAAGCCGGATTTCTATCGCCAACCGGCCGAAGACAAGGCCTTTGACGCTCAAATCCCGGATAAAAACGCCGACACCGATGAAGTGAGCCTCGGCAAGGTTGTCAGGCATGTCTTCCGTTACGGCTTTGTCGAAGTGGCGGACGACATTCTGTTTGCGTTGCTGGTAGGCGTTGCTCTCGGCGGATTGCTCTTGTTGGCGATTCCCGACAACCTGATGTCGAGCGAATACGCGCGCTGGATTTCCTATCCGGTCATGGTGATCGTCGGAATCCCGCTTTACATCTGCGCGTCGGCGAGCACGCCCATCGCTGCGGCGCTGGTCGCCAAGGGACTCAGTCCCGGGGCCGCGCTGATATTTCTGATGACCGGGCCGGCCACCAACAGCGGTACGATCGCGATCATCGTCAGCCAGTTCGGAGCCCGCTTCGCATCCATATACGTGGCAGGCGTAATCGCGGTGACGACTGTTCTCGGCATCGCAATCGATGCCCTGGTCATTGCCTTGGGGCTGACGCTCCCGGTCAACCTGGCTGCTTCCGAATCGGCAGCCATTCAGTTCGTGGAGTGGGCCGGAGCATTCATCCTCATTGCCTTGATCGTCTGGCGATTCCGCGAAGGAGCGCTGAAGAGCGGCTATGATGACCTCGTTTCCAACATAACACCCGTACTTCGTTTCTTGAAGCGGGCTTAGGTCCGCTTGACGCGCTATCCTCCCTTGGTCGGCACGAGCCGAACTCAGAGGCCAACGAAGTCGACGGTGGGCAGTCGGTTCGGGAACACGTCCAGATCTGCATGGGGTGCGCCGGGCAAACGGAGTCCCCCACAGTTCTCACTCAAAGAGATCGGAGAAGAATGGCTCAACGAACTCTGCAAGGTGGTCGCGGTGCGTCGCACGTCGATGTTCCGGCTGATCACGGAATCAGTATGCCTGGTGCTATTCGGGAACGAGGGACGGAGCCGCCCTGATCATCGGTTTCATAAGAGCACTCGGCGTGGACAAAGCACCCACATACCATTGGCTTGCCAGCTTGCCTTGCTGACTTGTCTTGGCGTCGAGATTCTCCTCCCGCACGGAGCCGAAGGCAACGTCACGGACGGTGAAGAAGGCTGGACGGCGCAGGTCAGCGAGGAGGGGCGGCCGGGACAACAGCGCCTGAGCCCGACACGCGGTTTTCGCCTCCAGGAACTGGAGATCTGGGCGCGCCGGCACCTGTAGCCCGGGACGGTGGTGCGCTCGGACGGGCTGAGATGCTTTCGGAGGATGGGGGGGACGCACTGGCTGCGGGCACGAGCCCGGCGTCATTCGGAGGCGGCAAGGATAAAGGAGATTTCGAATCGCCAACGATACTCGGAGCAACGGTTTAGCACGCTAGCGCGTCATGACCGGACGATTTCCCGGTAAATGACCGCTAGAGCCGTCCATATGCCGATTCCTATAACACGTTCATCACAGATCCACGCCTGTTCGCAGATTATCTCTTCAGTCTCGCTCCTGACAGACTTAACATAGGGATCTTTGGTACTCATGCCGTACGTACGTCATGTGCTCCAAACTTTCATCATTCTCGCGCTTACTGCTCTTCCGGGAATCGCTCAGACCGGAGGACAACTCAGCGGCACGGTCGCACTGAAGGAGACCGGAGAGCCGATGCACGGCGCCAGCGTTCTCATTGTTGAGCTCGAACGCAGCACTCTGACGGAGCACGATGGCACGTATGACTTCGGCAATGTTCCTCCGGGCACCTATCACGTCGTTTCGCATCTCGATCACCTCTTCACGGAAGACGCGAGGACGGTAGTCGTGGAGCCCGGGAAGGAGACGTCGCTGGACTTTCTGCTGTCGTTGGAAGTGGAGAGATACGAGATCACGGTCACAGCATCGGAAAAACATGAAACGACCTTCGAGTCTTTCCAGGACATAGAATCGTTCGACTCCTTCGACTTGTCTGAAACACCCGCCGCTTCCCTGGGAGAAGCGCTGGATCATCGAGTCGGCACGGGCATAGCCAAACGCAGCTTCGGGCCAGGCAACTCGCGTCCGATTATCCGTGGTTTCGATGGCAATCGGGTGCTAGTCATGGAAGACGGCATTCGCACGGGTACGCTAGCGTCGCAGTCAGGGGATCATGGCGAGGTGATCAATGCCTCACAACTGGACCGGATCGAGGTCGTCAAGGGTCCGGCTACGCTGCTGTATAGCGGCAACGCGATGGGCGGGACGGTGAACGCAATAAGCCGCCACCACGAACATCACCGTCACCCGCATCAAGGGCTGCGCGGACATTTGTCCGGATCGGGCGGGACATCCAACTCCCTTGGCGGAGGAAGCGCCGGATTCGAAGCGGGAATCGGCAGGTTTCAGATTTGGGGACAGTCCGGAGGACTTCGGACCGGCGACTACACGGCTCCGCAAGTCGATAAAGTCTTCAACTCTCGTTCAACCAACCTCAACGGGTTAGGCGGGTTCGGATGGTACGGTGACAAGATGTTTTTCAGCGCCGAAACTCGGGTGGATCGTGGGGAATACGGCATTCCGTTCGCCGCGGAGTTCCACGGCCACCACGGAGAGGAAGAAGACGAGCACCACGAGGAGATGGGTGAAGAGGAAGAGGACCACGAAGGCGAGCATGAGGAGGAGATCGAGCGCGTCGCCGTTGAGAGCCGTCGCGAGAGCTATCGCGTGAACTGGGGCTTGCACAACCTCGGGCCCGCGGTCGAGAGCTTTGTGCTCAAGCTGGTCTACATAGACTGGGAGCAAGATGAGGTTGAGTTCTTCGAGGACGGCGACTCCACGATTGGCACGGCGTTCCAGAACGACCAGTTCGTCTACCGCGGCGTCTTCGAACAAGGCGAGAGAGGGCCGCTAAGCGGACAATTCGGCTTCTGGGGAATCGACCGCGCCTACCAGGCTGTTGGCGAAGAGGCTCTGACGCCGCCGATCGATCAGAGCGGCCTAGCGTTCTTCGCGCTCGAAGAGTTGAACTTCAAGCGCTTCAAAGTGCAATTCGGCGGGCGTGTGGAGACGCAGCGGTATTGGCCTGCATTCTCGGAACGCGAAGGCCCCCACCACGAAGAGGAAGTTCCGGATGCGATTGATCGAGCCTTTACGGGAGCATCAGCTTCTGTCGGCGTCCACTCTGACCTATGGGAAAGCGGCGCGTTTGTTGCAAACTACGCGCACAGCTACCGCGCGCCTTCGCTCGAGGAGTTGTACAATTTCGGGCCGCACGCAGGGAACCTCGCCTTCGAAATAGGCGACCCCGGATTAGAGGCGGAGCGGGGTAATGGCGTGGATATGTCGCTGCGGCATGGCGATGGCCGCATCCGGGGAGAGTTTAATTTCTTCTATTACGGATTCAATGGTTTCATCTTCCCGTTCCTTACCGGCGAGGAGCAGGGCGGCCTGCGCGAGATAGAGTTCACGCAGCGGGACGCCCGTTACACCGGCACGGAAGCAAATCTCGACATCAACCTGCGTCCCAGTCTTTGGCTGAACCTCGGCATGGACCTTGTCGACGCTCAGGATACGATCCTCGGCACGCCCTTGCCGCGAATACCGCCGTTGCGAGGCAAAGTGGGTTTTGACATCCGCAAGGGGCCATTCCGCCTCACTCCCGAGTTGATACTCGCGTCCGAGCAGAATCAGACATTCACGGATGAGACGACAACGCCCGGCTACGCTGTGTTGGGCTTGAAAGCATCCTACACCTTCGTGCAACCACACCTTTTGCACAAGTTCTCTGTCAACGTGTTCAACATGGGCAACCGCCTGTACCGCAATCACTTGTCGTTCATCAAGGATCTCGCTCCGGAGATCGGGCGGGGCGTCCGCTTCACCTACATGGTGCGGTTCTTCTAACCGGCGTGTTCGAAACCTTGTCACCCTTTTGCGGCCAGCGATCAGATCATCCGGGGTGAGAAGAACGTGAGCCGCATGAACCTCAAGTCCATCGTGGCCCGTGTGACGCGTCGGGCGAAGGGCAATTGTCCCGTGCCGAAAACAGCATCTCAGCAGGAGTCGGCTTTTTTGCCTTGTTCGGTGTTGCGGTGCTGAACGGCGTCGTGCTGATGAGCTACCTCAACCAATTGCGGGATGAAGGATTTTCTCCCAGAGAGGCGGCCTTGCGAGGCGCGGAAGTCCGGTTCCCGACCGGTGTCGATGACGGCTCTGGTGGCCAGCCTCGGGTTCGTACCAATGGCCTTGTCCACGACCGCCGGCGCGGAAGTCCAGCGGCCGCTGGCGACCGTGGTGATCGGCGGGCTTGTCACGTCCACACTCCTGACGCTGCTTGTTCTCCCCGCGATATACAGATGGATCGAAGACAAGACGAAGAATGAACCAGTCGCGAGTTGACAAACTTGCCACCCTCCGCCGCTAGTTCACTAAGCCGCGGTCCAGTCTTCACCAACCGACTAGGCAGGAATGCTTGCACGCCCTGGGAGCGCGGGCATCCTGCCCGCTTCCTAACGTCTCGTCCAATCCCGAAGCAGCGCCGGCGCGTTCACCGAGCTTCTTGCCGCGTACCGCGAGCAGCCGCGGCAGGTGGTGATCACGCGCTATTGGAAACGTATGCGCACGATCTTCGATGAGGCGAACTTGGCGGCTGTAAGTCCCGCAAGCACGTCCCACATCGACATCAACATGATCGACGGCATCGTCGGCAAAGCACCGGTTTCGGTCGTGAGCGGTGGGATGCCGACGGCGGACACCCAGCCGGACAAACCGCTCGTGTCCACGGCGCCGGAGGTAACCCACGGCTTGGAAACCTCGGACAAGGAACTCTTCGACGGGCGGTTCCACCAAAGGCTTGGGGAACGCGACCATCTGGGCAGCGCCACTCCTCGCTCCTTGCTATTTGATACCTTGTCGATATTCGAGTATCAAGACGTTGTTCCTGGCAGCCGCTTCGGTGTGCAACAAGTGGAAGAGAAATCAATAGTCGAGGGAAGCGGCGCGGAAGCCCCGGCCGAGAAGGCACCGGCGGAGAAGGCCAAGGCGGAGAAAGTTCCCAAAGACGGAAATGGTGGTGCTAATGACGTGGCGAAATAGGGCTGCGGTCCGCACGGCATACATTGTCATCGCCGTCTCCTTCTTTCAGTATTGGGCGTCGGCAGCGGCACCGGGGGGAGTAACCGATAAAGCCGTCACGTTCGGACAAATCGCCTGTTTCACGGGTCCCAACGGTCATCTGGGTGTCCGCTTTCACGCCGGCATCCAGGCAGCGTTCTAGGAACGCAACGACCGAGGAGGTGTCAACGGCAGGTCGCTGGAACTCGTTTCTGCGGACGATGCCTATGAACCAGAGAAGTCGGCTGAAAGTGCTGAGCGATTTGTAGCCGAGGGCGATGTGTTCGCCGTCATCGGAGGCGTGGGAACGCCGACTGCCAAGCGGATCGGGCCTATTCTACGCGCCGAGCGTATCCCTTTCGTTGGGCTATTTACGGGCGCCGGTATATGTCAAGGGCGGAGCAAAATTAGGCCACTGGGGCGGAGTAAAAGTAGACCATCTCGGGGATAGGACTCGTTTCTGAAAGCGGCTGTTTTGGGGGCTGGAGCGAAGTCGGGGGACGCCTGTTAAGGCGGCCCCGGACGTAGTGGAAGCCCCTCGAAACAGCCGGCGGCTGGGCGGGGGGATCAGGGGGAGGAAGAACGCTTCCGGGAACGCTTACTCTGCTGGAGACGGTAGCTCTCGGCGTTCATCTCCAAGATATGGACGTGGTGGGTGAGACGATCCAGCAAAGCGCCGGTCAGCCGCTCGGAGCCGAAGATCTCCGTCCACTCGTTGAAGGGTAGGTTCGAGGTGACCAGCGTCGAGGCCCGCTCGTAGCGCTGGCTGAAGATCTCGAACAGTAACTCCGAGCCCGTCTTCGACAAGGGGACGTAGCCCAGCTCGTCGACGATCAGCAGGTCTTGCTTGGCCAGCTGTTTTTGCAAGCGCAGGAGACGTTTGTCGTCACGCGCCTCGAGCAACTCGTGGACCAGCGCCGCGGCGGTGGCAAAGCGGACCCGATAGCCTTTCTGACAAGCGGCCAGCCCCAACGCCAGGGCAAGGTGCGTCTTGCCCGTACCGGAGTTGCCCAGCGCCAGCACGTTCTCTCTGCGATCCAGATACTCCGAGCGCGCCAGCTCCAGGACCAAGCTCTTGTTCAGCGACGGAATCGAGCGGAACTCGAAGGTCTCCAGGCTCTTGAGCACCGGGAACTTGGCGGTCTTGATGCGGCGCTCGGTGGCGCGCTGTTCGCGATCGAGCAGCTCCAGCTCACTGAGTCGCAGCAGATAGCGCGGACAGTCCAGACCTTCGGCCGCGCATTGCCGCGCCACTTTGTCGTACTCGCGCAGGAAGGTCGGCAGCCGCAGCGCCTTCAGCTGCGCTTCCAGCAGCACTTTCGGCTTGGCCGTCACTCGGCTCCCGCGTCCACCAGCGCCAGATAGTCCGCCGCTGCGGTCCTCGCCACCCGCGCCGTGGGCAGATGGGGATAATTCTCAAGTTCCAGCCGGGGTGGGCGCTGTTCGATGCGACACAGCACGAGATGCTTGACGGCATCGAAAGAGATCGCGCCGAGCCGTAAGGCGTCCCCTACGGCAGCACGGACTTCTTCGAGCGGAACGTCCTCGAGCAGACGCAATACCTGGACATACTCTCGAGCTCCAGCCTTGCCGAGCCGCGCTTCGAGCAGCCGGCGCAGTCCAGCAAACTCCTCGGGCAACTGCCAGCCTTCCAGCGGCGCTGCTTGCTCGAGTGCTCCGGTCTTGCGCTCCAGTAGGGCCAGATAGTGCAGCGGGTGAAAGATCAGCCCCTCACGCCCATAGCTGCGCCGATGCCGTGCGATCTCCTCGCTGCCGGCGCAGATGACGACTTTGTCCACATAGCCCTTGATGAGCACTTGGCGGTGTCCGTACTTGGTCGGCACCGAGTAGTCGTTGGTGTGGTAGCGCACCAGCGACAACGACGTCACTCTCCCAGGACGTGTCTCGCAGGCCTCATACGCCGCTGCCGGCAGCGCTAACAGCGCTTGTCGATCACGCTCGAAGCGCTCTCCGATCTTCTCTCGATGCCCGCGTTGCCGGCGCTCTCGCCTCTTGCGGCACTGCTCTTCCAGCCATACGTTCAACGCTGCCCAACTGGGGAACCGGGGCCGCGGTACGAAGAAGCTCCGTCGGGCGACCTTCACAAGGTTCTCAACCTTCCCCTTGTCGTTTCCCTTGCCCGGCCTCCCAAAACGCTCTGCGAACAAGTAGTGCGACTGCAGCTCCGAGAACGCCTGCGTCTTCTGCCGCGTCCCGTCGCCTAGGATCCGCGCCACCGCCAGCGTTGTGTTGTCGTAGAGAATCCGTCGCGGCACGCCACCCCAGTAGCGAAACGCCTCGACGTGCCCCTCCAAGAAAGCTTCCGTCGTCTCGGCCGGAAATGCCCGCACGTAACTCTCGTCGCTGTGGGGTAGATCGATGACGAAGTAGTGCGCCTTCGCCAGCACCCCGCCGATCTCCACTTGCGCCTCGCCGAAGTCCGCCTGGGCGTGCCCCGGCGGATGCGTCAGCGGCACGAACATCTCGCGCTGCGAGGTCCGCTTCAGCCGCACGTAGTCTTTGATGATGGTGTAGCCGCCCGCGAAGTCGTGCTCGTCTCGGAGTCGTTCGAAGATACGTTTCGCCGTGTGCCGTTGCTTCTTCGGCAGCGCTAGGTCCGTCTCCAGGATCTGGTCGATGATCGGCGTGTAGGCGTCGAGCTTCGGGCGTCGAATCGGCTTCTGCCGCCGATAGCCCGGCGGCGCGGCGTAGCGCAGCATCTTGCGCACGGTCTCGCGCGCCAGCCCGAAGCGCTGCGCCGCTTCTCTCTCGCTGACCCCTTCGACAAAGACCGCTCGGCGAACGCGTGCGTACAGCTCCACAGAGTACATCCCTCCTGCATCACACAAAACACCCCAAAAATGTTTTATGAAATGCTGGCGGGCGGTCTAGTTTTGCTCCGCCACCAGCGGCCTCAAACGGCCGCCCTGTGGTCTATTTTCGCTCCGGCGCTTACAGTCCCCGACCCTGACCTCGACATGCAGGGTTCGGCTTGCACTCTCTCCACTGCTGGCGAGGCCGCCCAAGGAAGCCGTGGCGCTAATCGCCGTGACCTCCTGAACGGTATACGAGACGAAGTACGGCTGTTCCAGTTCGCCCAGCTGCAGTTGGTTCATGCTGCGAGCCAATTCGTCCTGCATCGCCTGCATCACCACGCTGGGCTGTGCGGCGGCCGGGAGCCACACGATGCACAGCGACAAGAAAAGTGTGCAGATCCACATGCATTTCATTGGAGGCCTCCCTGATCGAGCAGGCGCCCGCTCTGCGCCAAGCCCGAGGGTGCCGGCAGGAGAGGCGGGCGTTGCTGGGATTTCTCTTTTCGTTGCACTTCAATCTGGGAGACCAGTATCGGAGGCGAGATCGCGCTTACCGGAACGCCTCCGGATTCCGCCCCGCAAACCCCGTTGAACGTTGCGAGTTCCTTTCCGCCTGCTGCGATCTTGCTGAACGTTGTGAGCGGTGTGCCGATCAGATCGACTCCGCGCACGAGTTCCTCGCGGCCGTCCGGATAGATGCGGTACACCATGGTCGGGAGGACATTGAATGAATTCGGCAGGCGCCGGCCCGTGAACGTGAAGCCCCCCTGGACGGCGTCAAAGAGCAATCCGTACTCTTTGCCTTCATCCCGCATTTGCTCAAGGAGCATTGCCTTGAGGTCGCTCTCCGACAGCGGCTCCTCCACTTCGACGAACAGGTTCGACTGCCTAGCAACAGCGGCGAACCCGGGTTGTTTCCGTCCGTGGCCGTTGGAACCGGAGAACCCCTCGATCGGTTTGCGCGACATGAGGAACCTCTCCAATACGCCTTGGTCGATAACCACCACTCGCTGGCCCTTGACTCCCTCGTTGTCGAATTTGAAGGAGCCGGCGAGATCGGTCCCCCCGGCGCGGCGGATGGTCGGATCGAACACGACCGAGAAAGACTCGGGCAGCACCGACTCGCCAGTCATGTCCTTGAAGGTCTGGGCATCGTCGGCCTCACGCTGCCGGTGGCCCTCGACCCGGTGGCCCAGGATTTCATGGAAGAAGACACCGCTGGCACGCCCGGAAAGAACGGCGGGCCCGCTGTACGGTTCCGCAACCGGTGCGACTCTCAGGGCCTAGAGATCGGCGATAACCTGCCTGACCGTTTCCATGACTGTCTCGTCGTCGGGCATGCCGTCCTCGTTGAAAGCGAAGAACTGCTCGTAGCGGGGCAGGTTCATCCCGTCGTCGGCCTTTGTCGAGCCGAAAACGCTCAACCGGTACGACGTGCTCGAGGTTCTGATCCTGGTCCCCTCGCTGTTGACGTACCACCGTGTCGCAGCCACAGTCGAGAGGGCCACCGAACCGGTATAAGTGTGATCGGCCTGTGCGAACGGCGCTGAGTACCGCTTGAGCTTTTCGGCCCACGCTGAGGGGTCCACCGCAATGGATCGTGGCGTCTCCCTGAATTCCACCGCCTGTTGCGGCGAAAAGTCGGCAGCCCGGTCCTCTTCATCCACCTTGATCCGGACGCTTGCCTTGACTCGGGAAAGCCGCTCGGTTGCTTGCCTGTACTTTCTGTCCGTCGCAAGCCAGAGGACGGTTCGGAGCGCTTCGGGGTCGGATACCGGAACCTGTGTCCGCGACGGTATCCGGAAGTTGAATTCCCTGCCGGCTGGATGGGTGTTGTCCAGGTCCTTGTCGCCCACCCGCAGGTCAATGTCGAGGACGCGTTCTTCGTTTCGAGAATTCTGAGAGACTGCACCGAACGAAGCGACTACCGAGGCTCGATCCTGCTGGCTGATCTCGTAGCTGAGGAAGTAGAGCGGAGGGCTCTCCTTGGAAAGGACCTCGATGGAGCGATCAAGTTCCGCAGCCATTAACGCCTAGCACGTCGACCGCAGCATCTGCGGCCTGGATAAACGAGAGGAAAGAGATTGTGCACAGCACGATCCTTTCGAATTGATTGACTAACTTCATTGGCTGATTCCCGAGTCCCCCGTGCACTGAAAAAGGGCGGTGCGAGGGACGCAATCATCATAAGGGAGCGGTTGACGAGCCTCGTGAAGACCTGAGAGGCATTGTCTTGGGGAGCGGGAGGTTCAATGAACGAAAGCATCCCGCTCCATTTTCGTATTGCAGCAAGAGACGTCGATCGGTGTGTCCGACACCCTCAGTTTCCTCGATCGGGACCGAGTGAACAACCTATTGAAAGATCACACCTAGGGCCATGCTGAACACCCCCTGCTCCCATGCTAAGAAAGGGGAACGTTCTATCTTGCGCATGCAGAAGAACTTTCCCTCTTGCGTTGATATCGAATAGGCACTGTTTATAAAGCTCGAAAGGATTGCGATACGCTCAACCCGTGAGCAAATCCAGGGTCCTGGCGTAGATTGCGGCGCTGTTGCTGGCGGGGGCGTTTGTCGAGGCCTCCGGGCAGCCAGTGGTCCCCTGTGCGGAAAATTCGGTTACGGCCGCCGGCATCCGCTCCACGGAGGATGTCGAGGCCTTTGTGCAGTGCGCTTATGAATACGTGCAGGAAATGGGCTTCGAGGAAGCGTACCGCGCCTTTCACGAGGATGAGCGCTGGAAAAGCGGTCAATTCTACGTGTTCGTCAGGATGCTGGCTCCCCGCTCTGAGCTGTCGGAGCGCATCGTCCAGCCTACGGATCCGGGCAGCGAGAGGATGCCTCTGGGTCCCCTCATCGACGGCTTCGGCACGGACGTGATTGGGGAATTCTTTCGTATCTTGCAACTGCGCGACCGCGGCTGGAGCTATTACGAGTTTCTGAACCCGGAGAGCGGCCTGACCGAGCCGAAAGCTGCCTACCTTGTGCGCCTCGACTGGCAAGGGGAGGACGCCGTGCTCGGCGCGGGGATCTACCGCCGCGACATCCCCGGCACCTGCCACGCCGCGCAAGTCAACGTCGCGTTGCTGGCGGCCGAGCCGTCCATGGAAAGGCTGGAAGAGTTCGTCCGCTGCGCAGCCTTGGAGGTCGAGTCGAAGGGCTACTTCGCCATGCCGCTGCTGGAGAGCGATCCGCGCTGGCGGGCCGGATCGATCTACCTGTTCGGGATGGATCTGATGGGGAACCAGTTGTTTTCGGGGATGTGGAACGGGGAGCGCATTCCGGAGTTGGGACGGGATCCCCAGGCGCTGTTCAACGGTCGGGCTGTGATGGCAGTGGCGGAGGCGTTCGGGGAGAGCCGCATCTACTACCATGCGATCCATCCCGAGACGGGGAGATGGCAGCGCAAGGCCGCCTTCATCAAGCAGGTAACGGGGCAGGGGGTGCCGATCCTGATCGGCGCCGGAATCTACATCGACTGCCGCCGGGCGGGTGCGGCAGCGCGGACGCGGCTGCCTGCGAAGCGGCCCGGCAAACGCTGGCTGACTTCCCGGCCATGCGTGTCCAGTACGGTTTCTACACCGACTACAATCCGGTGAGCTATTCTGTCGCGCAGGAGTCCTCGTCGCATCGACCGATGGGCTACGAGCCGGACCTGGTCGCTGCCGTCGAGACCTTTTCCGGGGGCAGACTGAGCTTCAACGCGCTGGGGATCGACAATCCCTTCTCCGGAATTTGGCTCAAGGCGGCGCAAGAGCCACATGACATGGTGGGCGGCGGCATCACCGCCTTGCCCGAACGCACCAGGGATGCGAAGGGCCGGCCGGCGATCCGCTTCGGCGTGGGCCATATCAGCTTTTCCCAATCGCTGCTGGTACCCAAGGCGAGCGCCATCGAGCGACACGACGATCTTACGTCGGAACACCGTGTGGGCACTTATCGGGCCACCACCGGAGAGAAGCGGCTGTTGGAGTTGACCGGCATCATCGACTCTGCGGGTTTCATCCACGCAGGGACCCGCGTGCTGTTGGCCGACGGCACGCTTCTGACCGCCGGACAGCCGGACAGCGAGTCGGCGTTGCGCATCGCCGCAGGCACGGGGTCCGCCGCCATCGCCACCCGTATCCGCCTGACGCCGCCCGGGGATGACCAACCCGAGGTGCTCTATTTCGACAGTGACGACGAGCTGATCAGTGCATTGCTGGAGGGCACGGTGGATGTCGTGGCGCGGGGGGAAATCAGCAACCGGATTGCCGCACACGACACGCCGGGCCTGCGGCTGACGGCCATCGACACCGGGGGCAACGAACAGGGCGCCTTCAGCTATCCCGACACGCCCGCCGGCAACGCGCTGCGGGTGACCATGAACACGGCGATCACTTGCCTGACCGCGAACAGAGCCATCGGGTTCGCGGAATGGTTCGACAGCGGCGGCACGATCTTCGCCGAGCGCGCCGAGGAATGGCGCTGACGGACGGGTCTCGCAACCTGGATCACGAAACCCCGATGAACGGAGATCCCGGGATTTTTGGGAACGGGAGTCAGGTAGTGAGCGCGGCAGGACTCGAACCTGCGACCCTCTGCTTAGAAGGCAGATTTCAATTCAACTCCAACCCGCCTGTTTTCAACTACTTGAATGTTAAGGACTTACGGCTTTGCTTGTTGAAACATGTTGAAACTGATAGTTCCAGGGTGCTTTGAACAGCTACAAGATTATCTACAGTCCCCCTTCAGGCCAGCGGCCCTCTGTGGTTCGACCGCGACCTCATCCGCGCTGAAATGCCGGGCCTGATGAATGCCGAGTCAGCCTCGTAGCATTCTTCGGTAACTTCACTGTTTTCAACGCGGACGGAATCTACGATAGGGACAGCCGTTCAGCCCGCTCAATCAACGTCTATGAGCGAATGGACGGGCCCTGGTGCCCACCGGCGGAGGTGATGTGCAGGGTTCAGCGCGAACAGACGCGGAATTCGGGGCAGCGCGGGTGTATACTGTGGCCGTACCGGTGCCAAAATGGAAATCCGGGTTGAGAACTCGTCACTGTGTTCCTTCGCGAACCCTTACACAGCTCGGCCGCCGGGCGAGGTCCCGCTTGAGGCGGATACCTCTTGGATCGATGAACTCGAGAGCCAGGTCATTGCCGAACTGGCAGCGAATCGGGACCAACTCCATCGCTCGGGCCGAAGGTTGTTCGACGTCCGAGCCGAGGATTTGCCGCTTCCCTCGTTTGCCGCGTTCCGCCGGAAGCTGCAAGAGCAACTCGAAGGCGGCCGGGGCTTCGCGGTAATCCGCGGACCGCCGGTCCAGACCCGCTCCGAAGACCAGGCGGCTTTGCTCTTCTGGGGTCTCGGCGTCCATTCTCGAGCAGCAGCACTCCTCCCATCACAAACCTGCCAGTCATGAATTCGAATCTCACACTATAGTTGCCAAGCACAACAGTCCATGAAAATAACTGACTGGCAAGTCTGCCTTCCGGACAAAAACTACCACGTGTTCCTAGAGATTCATACCGACGAAGGTGTGAGCGGCTGGGGCGCCGCCTTTTCACAGACCGGACAGGTACGAGGAGCACTCGACTGGTTGAAACGGTTTGTGGTCGGTGAGAATCCGCTCGAAATCGAGCGAGTCACCGAGAAGCTACATCAGATTACCTTCTGGCTGGGCCGCGGCGGCGCCATGACGCACGCCATCAGCGCCATCAACATCGCGCTCTGGGATGTTGCCGGAAAGGCGCTCCGCCAGCCCGTACATGTGTTGCTGGGCGGACGTCATCATCGCGCCGTAGCCACTTACGGATCGATTCTCTTTCACCCTGTAGAAACCCTTTCTCAAAGAATTAAGAGAATGGCCGAGTTGGGCTTCCGAGCCATGAAGCTCGGTTGGCAGCCTTTTTGCCAGCAAAGCCTTCGCGAGGACTAAAAGTTAGTCCGACTTGCCCGTCAAGCTGCCGGCGATGATGCCACCCTGCTGATCGACGCCGGCGGTAGTCACCCTTTTTGGCCGATTCGTTTGAAAGACGCGCTGGAACGCGCAAAGATGCTGAAAGACTACGACGTCTACTGGTTTGAAGAGGCGCTGAGTCCGGACGATGTGGAAGGCTATGTGCGCCTGACGGAGCTGTCTCCTGTAAAGATTTCGCATGGTGAAGTGCTTACACGCAGGCAATCTTTTGTTCCCTATTTTCAGAAGCGCGCGATGGATATCGTTCAACCAGACGTTGCCAAGGTCGGCGGTCTTTCTGAGATCCGTCGTATCGCTTGGATGGCCGAAGAACATGGCATTGAACTTGTCCCGCACGGGTGGAACACTGCGGTCGGTGTCGCAACCGATATTCAGTTCGTTTCAACGTTGTCTACTCATTCCTTGGTTGAATTCAACGTCGGTAACCCGCTGATCGAACAAGCGGCCGATCCGCCGTTTCGACTCGATCACAACGGCCGTCTCGCTGTGCCCGATAAACCCGGCCTCGGTGTAGAAATCGATCGCGACCGGCTGAAAGCGTTCGAGGTGTCGGGGTTTGGGAGCGAGACGTGGACATGGGATGAGCGCAAGAACTACGAAGTGACATGAAGGTTGGCGGAGACAGAGCCTATCTCCAGGCCAGCGCCGCTGCGCCAAGCAAGATGTGTACCGAGAGTACAGATGCATTAGAATCGGAACGTGAACAGCCAGTTGGTGAAACAATCGCGGCTGCCTAAGGCGCGCCCAAGTAACCACTGTGTTCTCAAGCACAGCCTGCGGGCCGCGGCTGTCCCAGCATTTGTTCAAGCTTGGTCGGGGCCGGGGCAACTCTCCAGCTGACCGGACATGTCAGTATGGAAGGTTGAGTTTGCGGCTCAACAAATCTTCTCAAATCCAGAGTCTTTGAGGATTAGCATGGCAGTCATGGGGTGGCGGGAAGCGGCACGAATCACCGCTCACGTAGGGCTGCTGCTCTTGATGGCGGTCTCTGGTGCTGGCCAGCCGCGCCCCAGTGAGAACGATCTTGAGAGCATCCGGCAGAAACTCGAACACGCGAATCAACTCGTTCGTCACGGGGATTGCCAGTCCGCGATCCCTCACTACAGAGACATTCTCAGCCGCTTGCCTGATTTTGGGTCCGTCTACAACATGCTGGGGCTCTGTTACACCCAGCGCAACGAGCTTCAACTCGCCAATCAGGTCTTCCGAAAGGCGGTCCAACTGGAACCGGAATCGATAGAGTTCCGCAATAACCTTGGGGCCAACCACCTCACGCAGAATCAGATCTCAGACGCGATCGAACAGTTTCAAGTCGTAATCAAACACAACCCCCAAAATGTCGGTGCTCTATTTAACCTTGGCGTAGCTGAGCTTAGAGACAATCGGTGGCAGGAAGCCCAATCGCATCTGCACCGGGCCTGGCTACTGGCTCCCACGGACACCCAAATCGCCGTCCAACTCATCGAACTATATCTGCGGCTTGAGAAACCTGACCTCGCTGAGAACGTGCTTGAGACAGCGAAGCCTGTCATAAGTGGCGACCCCGCGGTGCAGTTTACTCTCGGTGTAGTCTTTGCACGGAATCGTCGGGTTGAGACGGCTAGTGCGCTGATTCGATCGGCCTCCCAGTCGATTCCCGACGTCGAACAACGTATTCTTGCTCTTGCGATTGAGCACCACGAGCAAGAGAAATTCGCAGTGGTCGTCGATCTTCTATCCACGTTGGGTGAAAACAAGGTGGAGAATTCCGCGGTGTGGCACGGCCTTCTTGGGAACACCCTGTACAGGCTGGATCGAATCGAGGAAGCCGCAAAGCACCTCCAGCGCGCGATTCGGCTTCATCCGACCAACGAAGAGTATTACCTCGACCTGGGTGAGATTTTTGGCGCCAACAATGCCTACAAGGCAGCTATAGCCCTGTTTGAAGGCGGCGTCAAAGCCCTGCCCGATTCAAAAAGGCTGCGATTCGCTCTGGCCCTGTCTCATCAGCTTGACGGAGATCAAGAAAAGAGCAGTGAGATTCTGAAGAATGTAATTCAAGACGATCCGCTCTTCGTCCCGGCGTATAAGTTGCTAGCCGACAATTATGACTATGCGGGGAAATGGGAGAGTTTGCTCGAGACTGCGCAGCACATGAGACGGCTGGACAAAGAAAACTACTGGAGCTGGCATTTCGAGGCCAAAGCCCAATTTCAAATGGCGCGTCGCCTTCCCGAGCCTGACTTCGACAAAGCAGACTTGGCGCTCGCGAAAGCGATCTCGCTGCGGCCAAAGGGGTCTGAGAACTACTTTCTTCTCGGCAAGATTCGCTCCGAGCAAGGCCGCCATCACGAGGCCATTGAAGCGCTGGCTCAGGCGGTCCAAATCGATCCCGAGCACGCTCCGAGCCACTACTTGCTGGGGCAGACGTACAAGCGAGTCGGCGAACAGGCCCTCAGTCAGAAGGAGTTCGCGACCCATAAGCGGCTGATGAACCAGAAGAAAACGCGTACGGTCCGTAAGCTGCTGGTGGACGTTCGACCTTAGCATTCACACAACGGGTTTTCAGTCATGATTCGCTCAGTTTGAACAACAGGCGAGGGTCCTCTTCCCCGGCGTCCTATGAAAGTCTGGAGGAGCGGGGCTTGATCGATTCCCGAAAGGGAGTGTGTCTTGCAGACGTAGATGCTGTAAGACGGTTTGGATATCAGACAACATAGATAAGGAGAATGTAGATGGCTTTAGCAATCAAAGCTTCGGATGTGGCCCCGAAGGTAGTATCTGACATTGCCCAGCGGCGGACCGTGTCCGGCCAAAACCTGATGGTCACCCGCTACGAAGCAAAAGCCGGCGCGGAATTTGAAGCTCACAGTCACACCGAAGAGCAAATGGGCTATGTGATTAAGGGGCGCATCGAGTTTTTCATAGGTGAAGAGGAAGAACGTATCGTCTTTGAGGCCGGCACCTTCTTCCGTTTTGCCCCCAACGAGAGACATCGCTCCAGAGCGTTGGAAGATATCATGGTGATCGACGTTTTCTCGCCGCCGCGGGCGGAGTATGTGGCCGAATCGGTCCAATCGGCCGGAAAGGGATAACGTCGGCCCAAAACGATGGTCCAGCCGGGCAAACTCACGGCGTGGTCTCTTATCGCGCTCTGAGAAGAGGCAACGCGACGCCTCGGCAGCCAGTTTGATTACCTTCGTGCAGAAATCGGTCGAGCCGGGCAGCGTCATCCACACCGACGCCTGGTTGGGCTACGAGCCGCTCCAGAAGAAGGCCTACCGCCATCGCATCGTTTTTCTGTTGGGCCGCCGCCGTTCCGAGACGTCCGAGGCGGAACTTGCTTGCGTTCCCGGCCGCAACGGTGTACGATGATCGAGCCGGAGTCTAAATCGGAAATTCCGGTGGAAGAGGTGCTTCATCCCGAAGCATCTCCCCCTGTAGGACTCAGACGTGCAGTTGTCCTCGCGTTCAACGTCACGCCGGTACCGCCTCTTGGTCTCTTTCGTTTGGGTCTGTTTACTACTGAGCGGTATAAGCCGTGCGCTTTCCCAGGGAGTTGCTGTTGGATCACGGAGTCCTCAACCGGCAGCGCCGCTACCCACGGGGTTGGAACTCCCTTCTTTGCGATATGAGGATGTCGCGGCTGCGGCCGGGCTAACCGGCCCGAATGTCTCGGGTAGCGAACGCCGCAAGACATTCATTCTTGAATCGACAGGCACCGGAGTGGCCATTTTGGACTACGACAACGACGGTCTACAAGACATTTTTTTAGTCAACTCTGACCGCTTCGGGTCCCGATCACCCCGTGCTACGCACTACCTGTATCGCAATCTGGGGAACCTACGATTCCGGGATATGACACAGAAAGCAGATATTGGTCACACGGGTTGGGGCCAAGGAGTTTGTGCAGGGGATATCGACGACGATGGGTTCACAGATTTGTTCGTGACACATTGGGGAAAGAACGTCCTGTACCGAAATCAGGGAGACGGGACTTTCCGAGATGAGACGAAAAGTCGGCAACTATCTTCCCAGAAATTACGTTGGGGTACGGGTTGTGCATTCTTGGACTTTGATCGAGACGGTGATCTAGACCTGTTCGTAGCTAACTACCTCCAATTCGATCCGGAAGCAACTCCCCGGCCCGGTGAAAACGAGTATTGCCGTTGGATGGGCGCTCCGGTAGTTTGCGGACCGCGTGGGTTGCCGAAAGAGACGATGTCACTCTATGCCAACGACAGCTGTGGAGTTTTTCAGGACGTATCTGAAAAGGCCGGTATTGCGGTACCGAAAGAGTACTATGGCTTCACCGTGCTTACGGGAGATTTCGACGACGATGGTTGGCCCGATGTGTATGTAGCCTGTGACTCAACTCCGAGTTTGATGTTTCATAACCAACAGGACGGGACGTTTGAAGAAATTGGAGTCTCGTCCGGAACCGCTTACAATGAAGACGGCCAGGAACAAGCGGGTATGGGAGCGACTGCAGGAGACTATGATCACAATGGCTTTCTTGATATTTTCAGGACAAACTTTGCAAGGGATTTTCCGACTCTCTACCGAAACAGCGGCGACTGGAACTTCTCAGATCGAACCATACCGGCGGGTCTGGGAGTCCATAGCCAGTTCGTAGGCTGGGGAGCTTCATTGGTTGACTTCGATCAAGACGGCTGGAAGGACATTTTTGTGGCAAATGGCCATGTTTATCCGGAGGTCGATGAGCAGGCGTCGAGCGAATCGTTTAGCCAGCAGCGGCTTGTTTTTTGGAACCGGCGGGATGGCAAGTTTCATGATTTGTCCGGGCAGGCGGGACCGGGCATCCTCGCACGACATTCTTCACGCGGTGTAGCGATCGGGGACCTTGATAATGACGGCACGGTGGAAATCGTCGTCGTCAACATGAATGAGACTCCTTCGTTACTGAAGAATCTTGGCCCGACAGGAAACTCCATACTCGTACAAGCCCTGACACGTTCCGGCAGGGACGCAGTCGGCGCTCAGATTACCCTCCAGATGGCTGGTGACAGCCAGGTTGACGAGGTACGAAGCGGCGGGTTTCACATTTCCCAGGGCGACTTTCGCGTCCACTTTGGAATGGGGAGCAGACCAAAGGGAGATATCAGTATTCGTTGGCCGCGGGGAGAGACTGAGACTTTCCGTGACATCGAAGCAAACCAGTGGATCGTGATACGTGAGGGGGAAGGAGTAATCAAGGTCACCAGGTTAGGCGAAACCACAGCCGAAACTGCAAGATGAATTGTAACCCTTGACTGCTCAATATTGTTCCTCCCATCTTCGAATCAGTTCGCCCAGGGAAGTACAGGTTGTAGGTCTGGTGTTGTTTTCACGATCCGAAGACGGCCAGCCATTGGACATCATCAAGACGTTTCTGGCTCGCAGGTTCATCAACGCGGAAGTCGGTCATGTTTTCGAGGCTATTGGAACGCCTGGGGGATGTATAGCGAAACTGAGAAGCTACCATGATGCCGGCCTGACGGTGCCGCTAATATTTGCGGACGGCTGCCGGCTGGAGTTGGCCCTCCAGGCAGGTGCCGCTTCTGCCAGAGAGTAACAGGTTCTGAGGAAAAAGGGCTGTGCGGGATGTTTACCTGGGGGTTTGAACGGCGTGATCCAGGAAACGGACGACCAAAGAAGCAACTACCAGATGAAAGCCGCTCACGCCAGATATTTCGCCGCTTGGGAGACCGCAGATCTGCCGCCGCCGCCGAGGTTTGGCTGGCGACACTGGAGTGCCCTCATCGGCCCCGGGCTTCTGATGGTCGGCAATGCCATTGGCGGTGGAGAGTGGATGTTCGGCCCCATCCTGACCGCGCAGTATGGCGGACAGTTAATGTGGCTCGCCACCGTCAGCATCGCCCTGCAGGTTTTCTACAACCTAGAAGTCATGCGTTACACGCTTTACACGGGCGAGCCGATCTTCGTGGGCCTTTTTCGCACAGCGCCCGGCCCAAGGTTCTGGACTCCTTTTTATCTGCTGCTCGACTCAGGTGCGATTTGGCCCTACCTCGCCTCGAATGCCGCGGTGCCGCTGGCGTCGGCGATTCTCGGTCACCTTCCCAGCCCGGCAGACGATGAGTTTGTCCGACAGCTGGGGTATGCGATTTTCCTGGGCTCATTCGTTCCCTTGATCTTCGGCGGCAAAGTGTACAACACCCTCGAGCGCATCATGGTCACCAAGGTTGTTCTGGTGCTCGGCTATCTTTCGTTTCTCGCCGTGTTCCTCGTAAGCGCAGAGACGTGGGGCGAGATTTTCAGCGGCTTCATCCGATTCGGCGCATTGCCGGAGCAAGAGATCGATTGGGCAACGATGGCCGCCTTTGCCGCGATCGCGGGAGCGGGCGGGCTGGCGAACACCTACGCTTCCAATTACGTCCGCGACAAAGGCTGGGGTATGGGCCTGCTGGTGGGTGCCATTCCCAGCGCTATCGGCGGCAAGAGGGTTGCCCTGTTACACGTGGGCAAGATTTTTCCCCTCAGTGCTGCCAACTTGCAACGCTGGCGAGGTTGGGTGCGCCATATCGTGCGCGACCAGGCTTTGATTTGGGCGGTCGGCTGCCTGCTAGGGGTCGCGCTGCCCGCTTTGGTCTCCTTGCACTTCATCGCGGGCGCGAAGGTGGAGCCCTATGCCGCCGCCGCCATGACGTCACGCGCCATTGCCAACGAAGCGGGAGAAATCTTTTGGGCTCTGACGCTGACCTGCGGATTTATCATCCTCGCCCCCGGCCAGATCGCCAACCTCGACGGCATCACGCGGCGATGGACGGACATTGTCTGGGTCGGCAGCAAACATCTGCGCCGCCTTCCAGGTCAGCAGGTGAAACTGGTCTATTACACTATCATGGGAGTTTACGGGCTGTGGGGTCTTTTGGCGCTCAGGCTCACACCAAATCCTCTCGTGCTAGCCATCGCTACGGCAGTGCTGCTGAACTTTGGGCTGGGATTCTCCGCCCTGCACACCCTTTATTTGAACCGCACGTTTCTGCCGCCCGATCTGCGCCCGAGTTGGGTCATGCAACTGGGGTTGGTGGCTTGCTCCGTGTTTTTCACCGGCATTTCGATAATCGCGTTGGCGCAGCGCTGGCCCCAGGTGTGGGCCTGGCTCTCCGGCTGTTCTTAGCCGCTCAGGTTGTCGGAGTCTCGCCAAGAAACGAGCAGCGCTGTCGTGCCGTTTCTGACTTCCGCAAAGGGTGAGTAACTGCTCTGCAAACTGGCCGGGAGTTGAAGGGCGCATCCTCTTATAGTGTAAGCGCCGGAGCGAAAATAGACCACAGGGCGGCCGTTTGAGGCCGCTGGTGGCGGAGCAAAACTAGACCGCCCGCCAGCATTTCATAAAACATTTTTGGGGTGTTTTGTGTGATGCAGGAGGGATGTACTCTGTGGAGCTGTACGCACGCGTTCGCCGAGCGGTCTTTGTCGAAGGGGTCAGCGAGAGAGAAGCGGCGCAGCGCTTCGGGCTGGCGCGCGAGACCGTGCGCAAGATGCTGCGCTACGCCGCGCCGCCGGGCTATCGGCGGCAGAAGCCGATTCGACGCCCGAAGCTCGACGCCTACACGCCGATCATCGACCAGATCCTGGAGACGGACCTAGCGCTGCCGAAGAAGCAACGGCACACGGCGAAACGTATCTTCGAACGACTCCGAGACGAGCACGACTTCGCGGGCGGCTACACCATCATCAAAGACTACGTGCGGCTGAAGCGGACCTCGCAGCGCGAGATGTTCGTGCCGCTGACGCATCCGCCGGGGCACGCCCAGGCGGACTTCGGCGAGGCGCAAGTGGAGATCGGCGGGGTGCTGGCGAAGGCGCACTACTTCGTCATCGATCTACCCCACAGCGACGAGAGTTACGTGCGGGCATTTCCGGCCGAGACGACGGAAGCTTTCTTGGAGGGGCACGTCGAGGCGTTTCGCTACTGGGGTGGCGTGCCGCGACGGATTCTCTACGACAACACAACGCTGGCGGTGGCGCGGATCCTAGGCGACGGGACGCGGCAGAAGACGCAGGCGTTCTCGGAGCTGCAGTCGCACTACTTGTTCGCAGAGCGTTTTGGGAGGCCGGGCAAGGGAAACGACAAGGGGAAGGTCGAGAACCTTGTGAAGGTCGCCCGACGGAGCTTCTTCGTACCGCGGCCCCGGTTCCCCAGTTGGGCAGCGTTGAACGTATGGCTGGAAGAGCAGTGCCGCAAGAGGCGAGAGCGCCGGCAACGCGGGCATCGAGAGAAGATCGGAGAGCGCTTCGAGCGTGATCGACAAGCGCTGTTAGCGCTGCCGGCAGCGGCGTATGAGGCCTGCGAGACACGTCCTGGGAGAGTGACGTCGTTGTCGCTGGTGCGCTACCACACCAACGACTACTCGGTGCCGACCAAGTACGGACACCGCCAAGTGCTCATCAAGGGCTATGTGGACAAAGTCGTCATCTGCGCCGGCAGCGAGGAGATCGCACGGCATCGGCGCAGCTATGGGCGTGAGGGGCTGATCTTTCACCCGCTGCACTATCTGGCCCTACTGGAGCGCAAGACCGGAGCACTCGAGCAAGCAGCGCCGCTGGAAGGCTGGCAGTTGCCCGAGGAGTTTGCTGGACTGCGCCGGCTGCTCGAAGCGCGGCTCGGCAAGGCTGGAGCTCGAGAGTATGTCCAGGTACTGCGTCTGCTCGAGGACGTTCCGCTCGAAGAAGTCCGTGCTGCCGTAGGGGACGCCTTACGGCTCGGCGCGATCTCTTTCGATGCCGTCAAGCATCTCGTGCTGTGTCGCATCGAACAGCGCCCACCCCGGCTGGAACTTGAGAATTATCCCCATCTGCCCACGGCGCGGGTGGCGAGGACCGCAGCGGCGGACTATCTGGCGCTGGTGGACGCGGGAGCCGAGTGACGGCCAAGCCGAAAGTGCTGCTGGAAGCGCAGCTGAAGGCGCTGCGGCTGCCGACCTTCCTGCGCGAGTACGACAAAGTGGCGCGGCAATGCGCGGCCGAAGGTCTGGACTGTCCGCGCTATCTGCTGCGACTCAGTGAGCTGGAGCTGCTCGATCGCGAACAGCGCGCCACCGAGCGCCGCATCAAGACCGCCAAGTTCCCGGTGCTCAAGAGCCTGGAGACCTTCGAGTTCCGCTCGATTCCGTCGCTGAACAAGAGCTTGGTCCTGGAGCTGGCGCGCTCGGAGTATCTGGATCGCAGAGAGAACGTGCTGGCGCTGGGCAACTCCGGTACGGGCAAGACGCACCTTGCCCTGGCGTTGGGGCTGGCCGCTTGTCAGAAAGGCTATCGGGTCCGCTTTGCCACCGCCGCGGCGCTGGTCCACGAGTTGCTCGAGGCGCGTGACGACAAACGTCTCCTGCGCTTGCAAAAACAGCTGGCCAAGCAAGACCTGCTGATCGTCGACGAGCTGGGCTACGTCCCCTTGTCGAAGACGGGCTCGGAGTTACTGTTCGAGATCTTCAGCCAGCGCTACGAGCGGGCCTCGACGCTGGTCACCTCGAACCTACCCTTCAACGAGTGGACGGAGATCTTCGGCTCCGAGCGGCTGACCGGCGCTTTGCTGGATCGTCTCACCCACCACGTCCATATCTTGGAGATGAACGCCGAGAGCTACCGTCTCCAGCAGAGTAAGCGTTCCCGGAAGCGTTCTTCCTCCCCCTGATCCCCCCGCCCAGCCGCCGGCTGTTTCGAGGGGCTTCCACTACGTCCGGGGCCGCCTTAACAGGCGTCCCCCGACTTCGCTCCAGCCCCCAAAACAGCCGCTTTCAGAAACGAGTCCTATCCCCGAGATGGTCTACTTTTACTCCGCCCCAGTGGCCTAATTTTGCTCCGCCCTTGACATCTTATAGATTCAGAGATACGCCTCCAGCTCGCGTGGCACGGGCGTCAAACACTCGGCTCCGTCCTCGGTGACGAGCATCAGGTCCTCAATGTTAATCGACCCCACGTCCTCCACTCGAATACATGGCTCGACGGTCAGCACCATGTCCGGCTCCAACGGGGAATCGTTTTCGTCGTTAAGGCAAGGAAGCTCGTGGACGGTTCGTCCCACGGAATGACCCGCCTGGCGGGTAAGCGGACGATAGCCAGCATCTTCAATCGTCTGCATGCAGAGCCGATACATTTCTCTCCCCGTCACCCCCGGCCGTAGCGCTTCCCGAAGAGCCTGGTTGGCCTGATGGATCACTGCGTGCGCCCGTCGCGCCGCATCGCTAACTTTCCCGCCAAAAGCCAGGGAGCGGGACATGTCGCAGACGTACCCCTTGTAACTGCCCCCGAGGTCAACGCGGAGGATCTCCCCGGGTTTCAGTGGGGTGTCGGTCGCCCCGACGAAGTTGGCCCCTTTAGGGCCGAAGCCGACATGCATCCACTCATAGTGCAGACCCCGAGCGGCCATCCAGCGGGCCATGAGCGCATCCAGGTCCCGCTCCGTCATGCCTGCCGTTGCACTCGAGTAAGACAGCTCGCAGACTTCGCTCGTCAACTTAGCTGCTTCCCGCATCCGCCGAATCTCGTCGGGATGCTTGACTCTCCGCAGCTCCCACAAAATCGGCGCAGCATCTACGAATATCGCGTCCGGCAGGGACTCTCGAAGCGCTTCGTAGTAGACCATCTCAATTTGGTTCAGTTCCAGCCCGATCTTTCCTCGGTGGAGCTGCTTCGAACGCACGACTTCGACCAACAAAGGTACGATGTCACTGGCAATCGGCACCTGTGTTGATCTGCCGGAGACTTCGAAACCGGCGCCCCAATAACGCCGATCCTCGATCCACATGCCGTAGTTCTCCGGATATCCAATCTCGGAAGACAAGCCGATGTAGAACGGTCCTGCCGCCTCGTTTCGAGGCAACCCCACGAAGCTGGCGTAGCAAGAGCGCCCGTCCTCGGTCAGAAAGTTATCCCTCGTCCAATGTGTCGCCCATTGGTAGTCGGTGAGATATTCAACGTTCGGTTTGGTGTGTGCAAGTAAGAGCTCGATATCGGCCCTAGCCATCAGCCGAGAAACCTTGGAATAGTCAAACAGGCGCATGGTGTGTTTTCCCCAGAGAAAACCAATATCTGCGTTACGCTAGGTCGCGAAGTTTCGATAAACTGATCCCGCATGGGTTGAATGCCAACCTCGGCCCCAATAGGATCTGTTTCGAAAGGCCCTCCGACTTCTGCGGTCCAGCCGGGCAATGGGGAGAGCGTGGCAGGTCCAGCTGGTACGCAGAGACTCCGATTTCGACGCGGATGGAATGGAGGGGCGCATGATTCTCGACTGCGGCTCGGCGCTGCCTTGTGCAGACCGTCGCGACCTCGGGCTTGCGATGCATGAGTAGCACGAAGATTCCAGGCTACTTTGTCAAGGCGTCACAGTTATGGGATGCCAAGCGCAAGATCTCTGGTACCCTTCCATTTCCCCCGCGTAAAATCCGGAACGTCTACGGACGCGCTCTTGGAAGCCACTGATTTCTCACTCAAAGGAGCAATAACGCTCCACGTGGCTGCGTCATAGACATCAATCGGAGGTTGCGTTTTGTGACGCACCGATTGAACAAAGGCGTACAGTTCCAGATAATCGCTGCCGCCGTGACCGTGCTCCGTTGCGGCACGACCCATGTGTCTCCACACTGGATGTTCGTACTGCCTGTAATATGTCTCAACACTCTCCCACTCATCCAACTTTGGGCTGCGGCCTTCCACGTAGATCTGCCCTTGCGCTCCTGAATAGATACCCTTTGTTCCTTGCAGCCGCAGGATAAGATCCAATGGGCGCGGTGTTTGTGAGTCATAGTAGATGGTGGCTGTCGCACCATTGGAAGTCTTTATGAGGGTAGTATTTACATCGCCCAGCGCGTACGATCTCCTGGCTTTCAGGTGGTCGGGTCCCAGCCTCCGAGCCAAGTAGATATTCATCCCCTGCGAGCTGCAACTCATAGACGTCAAGTAATTGAAACGGTCGCCTCGGTTGATCTTGAGCCACCAGGCGGCGGGCCCAATTGCATGTGTGGAATAGATGCTTCCGTTCCTGTTTGCAGCCTCCTCCAAATGCCACGGATGGTCAAACCGATGGAACCGCACGTCGTGTTGGTAACCAACCTCGCAATGTTCCAGCTCACCGAAGAGGCCCTTCTCCGCGATGTTGAGCGCCAGCATCACAGGTCTCATCCAGCAGTAGTTTTCAAGCATCATCAGCGGCATGCCGGTCTTCTCTGAGGTGTTTACGAGTTCCCAGCAATCTTCAACCGTAGTCGCTGCAGGAACTTCCGTAGCCGCGTATTTGCCCTCTTTCATGGCAGCCACACAAATTCGAGCATGGGAATCCCAGGGCGTAGCCGTGAGCACAGCGTCGAGGTCATCGCGAGCTACCAATCGCCGGAAATCATCCGGACCTCTCCAATAACCCTCTGGTCGCTTGCCTCCGGTTTTCTCAACGATGTCTTGCGCCCGCTTGAGATTGGCTTCGTTAATGTCGCAGATGGCTGGAATTTCGACTCCAGGAAGCTTCGTCAGGACTCTCAACAGACTGGTACCCCGACCTCCGACCCCGACTGCGCCGATTCTAGTAACTTTATCTATTGCCGACGCCGCACTGGCAGCGTCGGCGGTCATGGTTAAGCCAGGAGCTCCGACAAGACTTAAGAGTTCTCTACGATTCAGCATATCCTCCCTCTCCTATGTCACCGAAAGTAGCACGCGCTACGAGTGCCCGGTCCAAAGGCTAGCCTTAGACCCGGAATTTTCCAGACTCCTGCTCGGTCATGGTACATCCCTGCGGCCGGGAACGCAAGCTGCAAGGTTCTGGCTCGAAACACCCGCTCCAAACCCGAAAACAACCTGAGAGTCACTGTAGCTCAGAAGATAGACAACCGCCATGAACCCGCCCAAGAGCCAGGCGCATCGGACTGTATGGATGGTGTGCTGGCTGGCTGTTGGCGGCAATGCTAATTTGCACATTTTCGACAAGCCAAAATTGCACACTTTTCACCGGCGGGAAGACCGCTGCTCCAGCATGTGGGCGAGGCCACATGGAGGGGCGGAGAGATGTACGACATGGAGGCGAAGATGCTGCTGAAGCATTACTTGGAGCAAGGGGTGTCGAAGGCCGAGCTGGCACGGCGGTTCCAGCTCAGTCGGCGGACGATCCACTACTGGATCGAGTCCGGTCAGTTGGACCGGGAGCTGACCACGGAGGCGGGCGGCTATGCGCGGCGGGCGCCGATCGCGCGCAAGTTGGACCCGTACAAGGGGATGATCGAGGCGCGCCTGGAGGTGTATCCGAAGCTGACGGTGCAGCGGCTGTATGAGGAGGTGCGGGCGGCGGGATACCCGGGCTGCTACGGGAGCGTGCGGGATTACGTGCGCCAGGTCCGGCCACGGGAGACAGCGGATCCGGTGGTACGGTTCGAGACGCCTCCGGGGCATCAGGGCCAGGTAGACTTCGGCGGCTTCCGGCTGCCGTGGGGACGGCGTCAGGCGCTGCTGGTGGTGCTGGGCTACTCGCGGCTGCTGTGGCTGCGGTTCTTCCAGCGGCAGACGATGGAGGTGCTGTGCCGCGGCCTGGAGGGCGCCTTCGAGCGCTTCGGGGGCGTGCCGCAGGAGCTGCTGTTCGACCAGATGCGGTCGGTGGTGGTGTCCGACGACCGCCTGCTGGGTGGGCCGCTGGCGCTGAACGCAGAGTTCTTGCGTTTCGCCGCGCACTGGGGCTTCCGGCCGCGGTCCTGCCGGCCCTACCGGGCACGGACCAAGGGCAAGGTGGAGCGGCCGATCCGCTATGTGCGGGAGAGCTTCTTTTACGGCCGGGAGTTTGTCAGTGACGCGGACCTGAACGAGCAGGCGGAGCGCTGGCTGGCGGAGACCGCCAACGTGCGGCGGCACGGCACGACCGGGGAGCGACCGCAGGAGCGGTTCGAGCGTGACGAGCGGGGAGCCTTGGGGCCGTTGGCATGCGGGCCGTACCAGCGCGTCGGAGGCCGGATGCGCCCGGCGGCTCCGTCTTGGGCCCCGACGCCAGTGGCCGTTGAGCGTCGGCCGTTGCGGGTGTACGCGGAGGTGGTGCGATGAGCGCGCCGGCCGACGGGCGGCGCGCCCGGCTGCGGGCGATGCTGGCCGACCTGAAGATGCCGGGTGCGCTGGAGGCGGTGGACGGCATCCTGGCGCAACTCGACAGCGGCGCCGTGACCGCCGGCGAGGCTCTCGAGCGGCTGCTGGGCGCCCAGATCGCCCTGCGCAACAACCGCCGCTTGGAGACCGCCATGCGCGCCTCCCGGCTGCCCGCCGTGAAGACCCTGGCGCAGTTCGACTTCGCCTTTCAGCCGAGCCTCAAGCGCGAGCAGATCGAGAGTCTGCACGAGCTCGGGTTCCTGGCCCGCCAGGAGAACGTCGTTCTGCTGGGGCCACCCGGAGTCGGCAAGACGCACTTGGCCATCAGTCTCGCCATCACCGCGGCGGAGTCGGGGCGGCGGGTCTACTACGGAACGCTGGCGAGCCTGATCGAGTCGCTGGAGCAGGCCCGTGCAGCGGGCCAGCTGGCGCGCCGCCTGCGCATGCTGACCCATCCGGCGCTGTTGGTCGTCGACGAGATCGGCTACCTGCCCGTCAGCCGCGATGGAGCCGTGCTGTTCTTCCAGCTGATCAACGCGCGCCACGAGCAGGCCTCGACCGTGCTGACCTCCAACAAGGGATTCGAAGAATGGGGCGCAGTACTGGGGGACGACGTCATGGCGGCGGCCCTGATCGACCGCCTGCTGCACCACTGCCACATCGTCAACATCCGCGGGAACAGCTTCCGGATGAGGGCTCACCAGGGGCTGTGGCGTTCCATGCAACGCGCGGACGGCGAAGCCACCCCGCCCGCAGGGACGGGAACATGACGGCTGCTGCACAGCTTGAGGTGGCCGGCTCCGGTCGCTCCGCTCCCTCCGACGGCCACCTCAACCCCCATCGCAACGAAGGGGGAAAGTCCGCCAAACCCGCGGCGGTTCTCCCCTCAAATGTGTGCAATTTTCGTTTGTCAGAAGTGCGCAATTTTCGTTTGACATTGACACTGGCCCCAAAAGATGCCGGGTCTCACTGGATCTCATCCTGGGCCGATAGTGCGTTAACTGAACAACTCTTCGACGGGTTGGCCAAAATCAGTGATCGGTACCGGTCTGTTGTCGGGGCTAATGAGGTGTTTGCCCGAATCGATGCCCAGCGCACGGTGGATTGTGGCGTGAAAGTCGGGAATGGAAATTGGCCGTTCCACGATTTCCTTACCGATCTCGTCGGTGACACCGATCGCTTGTCCTCCCCGGACTCCTCCTCCAAACAAAACGGCGGAGTAAGCTGCGGACTGGTGTCCCCGGCCCCCTTGTCCGTCAAATGCCGGCGGGCGGCCAAACTCTGTCGCCACGACCACCAACGTCCTATCGAGCATGTGGCGTTTCTCCAGATCTTCGACAAGCACCGACAAGGCCCTGTCGAGTTGTCGGATCAGGATGTGGACCCGCTTTTGGGCAAAAGCGTGTGTGTCCCATCCATAGCCGTTAATAAAATGTAGATTGAAAGAGCACTCGACAAATCGAATTCCATTCTCTACGAGACGCCGCGACAATAATAACCTCTGACCGAACTCCTCCCCGTAGGCCTCGCGCAGTTCGGCAGGTTCATTCTGTACCGAGAAAGCGCTTTGAAACTTCTGGCTCATCATTTCAAAGCCTCGATCCATAACAGAGGCATAGGCTTGGATGATGGGCGTATCGGCGTGCTTCTCCAAATAGGTCTCTGAGAAATTTTGCAGCGACCGGATCCGAGTCTCGTACTGTTGGAGCGACACGCCTTCCGGCAGCTGAAGTCCGGCGGGACCAGCCTCCGTATCGGTGAGGTAGATATAGTTGTCCTTGCCGCCTAGGAATCCCGGTCCGCGCGGCTGCATCGGGTTGCCCACTACAACGTACGCTGGGGCTTTGGGATCAAATCCGCCCAACTCATGGGCCACAATGGACCCAATGGAAGGATACACAATCGTTCCACTTGGCAGTCTTCCTGTGTGGACGTAATCAACAGCCTGAGTGTGGTTCGAGAACTGGTGGTTCAGCGTTCTTATAATAGCGAAACGGTCCATGCGCTCCGCTATCCGTGGCAGGTGCTCGCAGACCTCGATTCCCGGCACGCTGGTCTTGATCGGGTTGTAGTAGCTGCCCGGAATCTCTGCCCCATTCCCTTTCAGTTTGGGATCAAAAGTGTCAACATGACACATACCGCCCGCCAACCAAACAAAAATGCAGGTGTCGGCGGTCGCCGAAGGCCTAACGTTGGACTCCGTCTTGGCGCTGCCGGCCGCAGTCGCTGTCTCGGAGAGAAGGCTGCCCACAACGGCAGAAGCACCCGCCGCTGCGCTGAATTTCGCTGTCTTTCCAAGGAACTCGCGCCGATGCATCTGGGAACTGGAGTTTTTCATGACCGCTTTCCTCATGGTAAAAAGATGAACTCCGGGGAGTTGAGAACCACCCACAACACTTTCTCTGCTTTCTTGCGGTACCCTTCGGTCAGGGTCGGTGTGGCCGGTTCCCCTTGCCTGACCCTCATGATGTATTCGTGAGCCGCTAGAGTATCCCCCACAGCGACCTCCGCGACTTGGGACTCGTTTCCTCGCTTTTCCTGAAGCTCGGGGGGGACGAGCCTTATGTTCCAGACGGCCTCGAGCTCGCTGTGGAGCCAAATTCTTTCTTTCTCGCTGGGAAGCCTCGAGAGTGTGTTAAGGAACAAGTGGTTCCCAAATTCATCTAGCGTAATATCTCGATTTGAGAGCTCCGTGTAATAGGACTGGTCGGTGAATTTGAGTAAGCGATACATCAACTCCCCGTTCGCCATAGCTAGGGGCTGCAAGGCGTGGGGATCGTCGTTTCTTATGCTAACAGGGTCCGGGCGCTGGTCCCTCCAACCGAAGGCTTTAGCCAGCGTAATGATCTCCTGCAGCAGCGGCTTGACCAGGACGGCGTTGTCCTCCTCGTTGGACAGGGAGACGATCTGCCAGGTGCGTTCCGGGTATCCGTAGTTAACCTTTTGATAGGCGATGTGCTCGCTCTTAAACTGTCTCCGTACCGTGCGATGGAGCGAATCCACGATCTCCTCTGCACGCATGCGGCGGGCCCCAAGCGCCGCAAAAAGAGGCAATCCTTCCGGATCGCTCGGCCCGGCGAGCTTCTGGTCTCGCTTTCTTTGATAGGCGTGGGATTTGAGAATCAGTTCCTCAATATGTTTGACGCTGTAGTGGCTGGCGATGAATTCGTCCGTCAGATACTCTAGAAGCTCCGGGTGCGAAACTTTAGGCGCCGGGCCCCAGTCGCCGATCGGCTGCACCAAGCCCGTACCCATGAACCTCTGCCAAATGCGGTTGACGCCGACCTGCGCGAACCGGCGCTGCGCCACCAGCCACTCCGCCAGAGCTTCCCGATGGGCCCGGTCACCTCCGTCTATTTCGGCGGGGTCACGGCCCTCATCGAACGCAAACGATGGAGGGATCAGGTCGCCCGGCCTACTGGTCACCGAAACCGCCGGTTTGCGCCGGCCAGGTACTTCTCCTACGCTGCTGGTCTCGGGGATGGCCACTGGCTCGCCTTCCAGCATGGCGGCTATGCCAAACAGATCCCGCTGCTCGTAGCGATTGAGAGGCGAGTCATGGCAGCGGGCGCATTTCATATTTGCGCCCATAAAAGCCTGTGAAATGACATGGGCTTTCTCGGCCATCGGAACGTCGCTGCCGAACGACTCGCGAAAGCCCAAGGTTCCAAGCTGCTCCGGCGTTCCTTCCATGAGCAGCAGCTCGGTGGCGAACCGGTCATACCCTCGATCTTGCACGAAACTCTGGTAAATCCATTCTTTGAAAGGCCCCGTCGAGTGCGGAACTCCCCCGTAAAGCTTCGGATTCTCTCCCAGTAGGTCCTGCCAGTAACCTACCCAGGGGTCGGCCCATCCGTTGGCGGCCAGAAGCCGATCGATCAGCAGTTCGCGTTTGTTCGGTCGCGAATCGCTCACAAACTCCTGCACTTGCTCTGCGGTTGGGATCAGCCCCCACCCATCGACGTAAATCCGACGGACAAACGCGTAATCGGTGGTGAGAGGGCCCGCCTGCACCTGCTGCACACCCATCTTAGCGCCAAGAAAGCGGTCGATCATGTTGAACTCGGGCAAGCCGGCGGGCACCTCGACGTCCACCGGTGTTCTCGTCGCAGCGACCGCTCGAGCCTGCTCGAGATGTCTTTGTTTCCAATACTGCTCCCACCTTTGTAACCGTGGCTTGCGAACCACCTCGCCGAGCTCGTCAGTTTCTTGTGTCTCCCCTTTGGTCCACTCACCCCAGGCTCTCTCGGTGAACGGGATGCGATCACCTTGACTCAGAAGGCTCAGCTCATCGTTTCCCCTTCGGTAGACAATCGAGACCTCTTGGGCTAGCCGCTCGCCTGTCAGTTCAAGCCTCAATCGGTAGTTCTTGGCCCCCAGAGAAATTTTCCTCACGACCTCTTCGATCTCGGCGGGAGGATTTGTGTCTGACAGCTCACCTCTTTGTGCCCTGGTCGCCTTTTCGAGATCCGCCTTCACGGCTTTTTGCGTTTCTTCGTTCTGTTTCAGGAGAGCATCTTCCAGTTTCTGCCGCAGTAAATCTTCCCTCGCCTGAGCCTCGGCCTCTTTCTGGGCTGCTTCGTCCCGGGCCTTCTTCTCAGCGGCCTCTTTAGCTGCGATTTCCTCCGGCGTCAGTTCCTTAGGCTTGGGAGGTTCGGACTCCATCATGAGCTGGTCGTCGACGTAGAAACGCGCATACATCCGGCTGCGCAAGTGAAACTCGTATTCGCCCTGCGGAAGTTCCAGATCGCCGTCGACCCGCACCGCAAAGGGCTTGTTCCGATGCATCGTCAGGCCCGCGGGGGAAATCTGCCCCGGGACGACCGGCACTCCCAACACCGAGGTCGTCCAACTCAAGGCCGGCTTTAGCCCCGCAAACGACCAGCCTTCGCGCCAGGCGTCGGGCAGGCTTTCAAAGAGCTGGACCTGGAATTTGTCACCCGCCTCCACAGGTTGAGACGCCTGTCCCTGCAAGTCCAGAGACGCCAGCCCGAGGAACAGCGCTAGAGTGCTCCCGGCCGCGATCCTGATGCGCCTGCCGTGTATAGCGGATAACAACCTGCTCACCTCCTTCACCAAGCTCATCTCAACGATACGCTTCCAACCGTCCGTCGCGAACGATGTCCGTCGGAAGAATACGGCGCCTGGACGCAAATTGACGCTCGACAACCATCCTCTATTGTACTTCGCCCGCCGGTCCCAACAAAGGACGGATCCAAGCAGGAAAACTAGCCTTCTTCAAACCGCCAACTCCCGCTTCCATTGCCCATAACGATCAACGATTTCGTCTGCGCCGGCCCTAGTGCCAGCCGGACCCACGCTCGCGACGCAGGCAGGCGATATCAGGGTCCTCCGACCGAAAGCCGGAACAGCCTGCCGACCGCAACGCGCTGCTCCAACCCCTGACCCACCCTAGAAGTAATATTTCACACCGAACTGGATGATACGGCCAGGTGACGCTCTGAGAACTCGTCCAGGGTTCGCTGCATTGATGGTAGTCCTAGGCAGGCCAAAGTCCGGATGGTTGGGCAGATTGAAGAACTCCGCCCTGAACTGCGCACGATGCCTTTCAGTGATCACGAAGGTCTTGTAGAGGGCGAAATCGACGCTCTGAATCGTATCCCCCCGGAGTACGTTCCGACCCGTGTTCCCAAAAGTAAAGGGTTCGGGAGCTGCAAAACAACTCGTGTCAAACCAACGCTCAACAGTGGGCTTGTCCAGTCTGCCATCACAGATCCTGACTGGACGAGCTCCCCTAGTCGTGTTACTAACATCACCGGACCATCCGGGCGTGTAAGGGAATCCGTTCTGGAAGGTAACAATCGTGCCAATGCTCCATCCGCCCACTAGGCGATGGGAAAGCAGTGAGCCAGCCGAGGTGGAGCTGCTCTTGAAAAACGGAAGCTCGTAGATGGCACTGAAAGCGAACACGAAGGGGATATCAAACTGCGATGGCCCCCGCATGGATCCTCGCCGGTCGCGGGGGTTGAAGGCGGCTTCCCCCGATTCGCTAGCATCATCTATTCCCTTGGACCAGGTAAACGCTCCCAGCACCGTCAGCCCCTCCCTGAAGCGCCGTTCGATCTTGCTCTGGAAGGAGTGATAGATCGAGGATGTGTTCTGGTCGTTCCATGTGATTCTGTTGAAGTCAGGGAAAGGCCGACGCGGTTGAATGGCCCCTGGTCCGGGCAAAGGAGAATTGAGGTTTATCCTACCCTGCTGCCAGTCGCTCTTGGTGCCTACGTAAGCCACTTCTGCGGTAAAATGACCCGGCAACAATCTCTGGACCGCCAGATTCCACTGCTGCGTGACGCCAAAGGGCTTGCCCCATCCACTAAACAACGGATCATGGGCTAAAAGCGACGGCTGGGGGGAGAACTTTGAGTCTGCCGGCAGGAAGGTTCCCGTCGTCCGAACTGGCCTGCCATTCGCATCCACCTCGTTCAGAAGACCGTTCTCCCGGATCAAGAAAGGAGGTGACAAGTATTCAGTCTCCCGGTTTCCGTCGACTTGGTTAATGTAGACCCCGTAGCCTGAACGTATGATCGTGTCTGAGCCCAAGCGGTAGGCCAGGCCAAAACGGGGAGCGAAATTGTTAAAAGTGTTAAAGCGCAACGATTTGTCCGGGATGCCCGCCTCCGCAGCGGTAATGATCAACTCACGGTAAACCGGCAGGCTGAGTCGCAAGGACGGATGCAACGGCCAAAACTGTTCGGAAATCGACTCCTCGGTCGGCACCACAATCGCTCCTCGACCGCCGCGGCCGGTCGGGTCGAACGTTGCTATCTGATTGTATTTCTCAACCGTCGGGAAATTCACCTCGTATCGCAGCCCGAAATTCATGGTGAGGTTGGGAGTGACCTGCCAATCGTCCTGAATGTAGGTCCAGCTGTTCCGGAACCTAAAGAAAGACTTGCCGGGTGGGACATAGCGGCCCGCGTTGAACGGGATTCCCAGCAGATAGTCAGCTAAACCACTCCCCGTAGCCCCCCCCTGAGCGGGATTGCTCGAGTATTGTCCATTGTAAGTAAAACTACCCGAGCCTGCACCAAAAGGATGGATGTTTTCTTGATAAGACCTCCATGTCTGTCCGAACTTTATGGAGTGCGCACCCCGCACCATGGAGAAATTAGCGCTAAAGTTGAAGTTATGCTCCCTGACATTAAACGCGGTGCCGGTAGGTACTCCGGTAAACCCCGTAATGCGAAAAGTAGGGAGGCTGGGAAACACATCAGAAACTCCCGGTCCGAAACCCTGAATTCCGGATTGCTGCGTCCAGTCGGTGCCACCTGGCTTAATATTTAAATTCACAAAGTCCACAAACGCTGACGAGTACGAACCGCGCACTTCCAACTGAGTAGTCGCACTGTAGCTGTGGATCCAACTCGCCACAGTGGTTATGCTGGAAGTTTCCTTGTTGATGGTGCCGGGACTGTAGTCTTCCCTGGAGAATCCGTGATAAGGGCCAATAGAAAACGGAAAGCCCGCAGGCCGATAGGTGTATCGCCCCATCACGTAATCTTTATCCGTTACCGCGTAGTCGACCTTTCCTGTAGTCTGATTGTAGTCATTCTCGGCCGTTGGGTTATTGTTAAAATTACCGGAGATTCCGGAGCCATTGGGCAGCGGCACCCATTCCAGAAAAAGCTGCGAGATCGGGTCGAGGCGAGAAGCCGGGATGATGTTCCCGGGAAATGGATCACGGACGACAACGCCCTGCGCATTGAGGCGAGACGTGGCGGGATCGAAGATCTGCGCCGGCAACTCGGACAGGTTGCCGCCCCGCATGTTCGCGGTGGGAACGGTGGCGAGGGATGTTCGTGCTGCGTCTTCTCTTTGCCCCTCATAGCTGAAAAAGAAGAAGGCCTTGTTCTTGACGATGGGCCCGCCAATCGCTACGCCAAACTGATTCCGCGTTAGGTCCCCAACATCGCTCTGGAAAAAGCTGCGAGCAGCAAGAGAGTCATCTCGATTGAAGTACCAAGCGGTACCGTGGAGGTCATTGGTCCCAGCCTTGGTGGAAACATTGACGACGTTTGTCCCATAGCCGTACTCCGCGGAGAAATTAGCTCCTGAGAAGCGGAATTCCTCAATTTCATCCACATTCGGCGGGATGATAATCGTACGTGCGTGTTGGTTGGTGGCGTCGCCCCCATCGACCAAGAAGAGCTGTGAGCCCGGACGCGAACCGTTGGAGACGTTTAGTGTGAGCGTGGTGGTCAGCGCGCTGGCGCCGGCGGATAATCCTTGGCTCCTCTGGAAATTAAACGAGCTTACAGAACCCGGCGTCAGCAACTGTAATTGCTGAAAATCTCGCCCGTTAAGGGGGAGATCTACCACACGCTTCTGCTCGATCAGATGGGACACTTCCGCGTCATCGGTTCTAAGCAAAGGAGTACTCGCTTCCACCGTTACTTGAGTGGCAATCTCTCCCAGCTCCAGCACGATATCAGCCCGATAGGTTGCTCCAACTTCCAATCGGATATTCGCGACGACCGCCTGCTTAAAACCGCTTAGTTCGGCTGTGACGGTGTAGTTTCCCACCGACAGATTTGGAACAGTGTAGACACCGACGTCGCCCGTGGTCAAGCTTTGCTGAATTCCGGTGTCGATGTTGATGATGGTGATTTTGACGCCGGGCACGACGGCCCCGGTCGAGTCGGTCACGGTCCCCACTAGAGTCCCGCGAGAGGTGCCCTGCCCAAAGAGCGCTGGTGGCAGGAATAACACTAGAACCGCAAAGCTAACCACGCAGTACCGCACCAAACGTCCGTCAAGCAACATGTTGCTTACCTCCCTTTGAGAACTGAAATTTACCTTCTAGGGCCAAAACTTCCGGCTGCGGGAGGGGAACGCCGCGTCCCCGGCCAACATTGTCTCTCCCCTGATTGTCTTCTAACCCACGGCGTGCCTCTACACCGCCCGAACGCCTTCAGGGTAGCCTGTTCACGGCGACCCAAGCAGCCCGTGCCAGAAGTACGACCCCTCACTGCGGGTACCGTCATCCCTCTTCGCACTCTGTTAGAATCAGCAACTTACAGACACGTCCGAGCACGGAAAAGGGCTAACTGTCCCCAGGGCGCACATCAACTCCGAGCCGCTCTAGCGGCCACACTAGCAGGCCACCTCTGTGTATGAATATCATGTCATGTATGGGGGCAGCAAGGAGAAAGAATTCGGTGTTCAGCCAACTGAACACTTTCGCACGCTCAGTCCACCACTAGGGGGCTTCCGGCCTCTGAGTGGGGAGCTCTGGCGTGGGGGGCGCAACCCCCCTTCCCTCTGCTCGCATGAGTCCATCGGTCCTCGCCATCAAGGGTTCGCTCCGTCGCGCCGAGGGTACGCCCTCGACCGTTCCGGGGCGATCTGAAACGCTTATCTGATGCGTTGAAGAGGGGAGACGGTCCGGATCAGGTAGAGTCGGGAACTGGCGCGGTGGCCCGTCAGGACCTGGCTTGGCTGTATCCGGGGTTTCCCCCTTCGTGCCCGTTTAGCCGTGTCCGTAGCTCCGTTTCCAGTTCCCGCCACCTCGCACCCAGCGTGCGGATTTCCCGCACTAGGCGCTCCTGCACACTTTGTCTCAGGCTTATGCGACTGATTGGCATGGCGCGACTGCCGCCCTCTGCCGCTAGTAGCTCACGCGGTACTCCTTGAAGAGTCCCAACGTCTGGTACAGCCAAGTTCGGCTCCATCGCTTCCATCCAAAGCCCCGGCGCTGTCGGGCTCTGCCCAGATGGCTTCGGATCTTCTTCTCCACCCAGTCTTGGATATACGTGAAACAGCGACTCGCATGGCCTACCGCAAAGTACTTCACCCAGCCTCGTAGAATCGGATTGATCGTTGCGATCAACTCGCCCACAGGCTGAGATCGAAAGCTTCGGAAGATCGTTTTGAGCTTGCGGAGCAAAGCCGTCCGCTTCTTGCCTTGCGGCACGTGCAGCGGCATCCATCGTCCCCGCCGACTGCGGATCCGACGGAACTCAAAACCGAGAAACCCGAAACTCTCTCCTTGCGCCAGGTCCACCCGGTGGCTCTTGTCCTCGTTCACCTCGACTTGGAGTTTCGCCAACTCCTCGCGCAATCGTCTTTCCACCACCTGGGGCAGCCAGCGCCAGCGGGGATGCGAGCCGACCAGGATCACCAGATCATCGGCGAACCTGGCATATTCGACTCCTACCTGCCTTCCCTGACGGGTGATTTGTTTCGCTCTCTCCAGCATCCGATCGACCTCGTTGAGGGAGACGTTGCTGAGCAGCGGCGAAATCACTCCGCCTTGCGGAACGCCTTGCTTCCCCGACGCCTTCAGCAGCAACCGCAGCAGCCACAAAACCTCCTCGTCTCTCACTCGTCGCGCTACTTTCTCCAGCACGATATGATGCTTCACCGTGTCGAAGTAGGACCGCAAATCGAGATCGATGACGTAGGTCTTGCCGCTGACCATCGCCGCCGTCACGCGCCGGATCGCAGCGTGCGCTGACTTCTTCGGCCGGTAGCCAAACGACCCACCTTGAAAGTCAGCTTCGAAGATCGGTTCCAGGATCAGCTTCAAGGCTCCCTGGACCACCCGGTCCCGGATCGTGGGAATCGAAAGCAGGCGTACTTTGCCCCCTTCCTTGGGTATCTCCACTTTCCGGGCCCGCTGGGGTCGATAGCTCCGCTGCACCAACTCCTTGCGAAGTTGGTCGAGAAACCCCTCCACCCCTTCGGCTTCGATCGCCTCGAACGTCACTCCGTCAATGCCCGGAGCTCCGTTGTTGCGCTTGGCCAGCCGATAGGCTTCCCACAGGGTTTCCCTTTTGCAGACGTGAACGTACAACCCCCAAAAGCACCAAGACGATTCAGTCTTCGCCTTGACGTATAGTCTTCGTCTCAGGTCTTGCAGACTGCTGGACGCTTTTATCATTCGTCCCTGCCTCCCGGTGTTGACGAAGACCTCATGTGCAGCAAGGCCCCTTCGCTCCACGGGCGTTACCCCGCTTCACCGCTACTGCGGGCCTAGCCGCCACCCTCTCGCCTTCCGCCGATTTCCCGGTTGACGCCGGTTATACGGCTTGACTTGCTCCGCCGATTTCTCGACGGGACGAGGAGGGCTTCTCCAGTTGCTCAGCATGCCCTTGTCACCGTGCTGCCCCTACCACCCCGCCGGAGTGGGCTGACGCCGCAGTCAGTCTGCGCCAGCTCATGCTGCCTTCGCCCTCGCGAAGGGGGCTCGGCCTCCGGGGTTTTAGCTTTTCGAGGCCACCGATGGGTTCACTTTCGTTACGGCCCGGTGACTTGCTCACCATCCCAAGGATGGCTTTGTCAGTTGGCTTCATCTGCTTCGTTTTCTCCACAGATACAACTCAAGCTACGAGGCTCTGACTTTTACCCCGGTGGGTCTGTCTCCCACTGAACATGCCAGCCTTCACTGGACACACTTCGCGACGGATAGTTCAAATGCAACCCGACCAGGGTCCTAGGCGCCGAGACTCCTGAAGCCTTCCTGAAGCCCAGCTGGGAGGCTGCTCGGCACTGGGTCTGAGGCCACCCACTTACGACGCGGAAGAGCGGCCACTGGTATCACCTTGATTTCAGTACTGTGAATTGGCCCCTTTCAGCAGCTTGATTTGGCCAGCCTGAAACGTGGGATCGGTACTCTTTGGGGGAATCACCCATCACGGAGGGCCGGCTGGACTGGAGGGCCAAGGTGGAGCTGTACGGAAAGATTCGATGCGAGTACGGAATGTTTGGCGTCGGCACGATCAAAAGGGGTCCCACAGGCCGGGCGCCCACCGGCGGATGGTGCGGAAAGCACTGGCCAACGCCAGGCCCCCGAAGCGGAACGAGCCCAGGCGGTCGTACACTAAAATAAGGCCAGCGATTCCCTTGATCAAAACATCCTGGAGGCCGACGGTCGAGCCCCGCGGAAGCAACGCCATCCGGCGCGTCTCCTCTGGGAGAGGGTTCGTCAGGAAGTACCGAACTGCGAAGTTTCCGAGCGCCCGGTGCGGCAGTATGTGCGCCAGTTCAACTCGGAGTTGGCCCGCCAGCAGTGCGAGACCTTTGTGCCGCAAAGTTATCAATGGGCTGCGGAACCGCAAGTCGACTTCCGTGAGAGGGTGGCCTCGTGTCAAGACTTTTCCGTACACTCATTGGCGGCTGAGCGGAGGATAGGGTGCGCCGGGACAACCGGCATGAAGCCGCCGACGAAAGAGCACAGGAAAGGAGTAGCGATCCATCCTGACCCCGAGTCTTGCAGTGGTCACCCCGAGGTGGCAGTTGGGGCGTAAACAGGGGCACGGGCGGCTGGGCATGAGCTTCGAAAATCCATAATCCGCGTGCCGACGTGGTCCCTATAGCGGCAGGAAACACGGACGGGAACGAAAGCGCGAGTTCTCGGACGCTTCGGCGTAGTCGTAGACCCCAGCACGGCCGGAAACTTCATCCACGAGAACCGGGAGACCTCGGAGACGCCTGTGGCGAACCAAGCGGCAGGCCGGTGGGCAAAGGCGACAAGCCGTAAGGCTCACGTGCACGTCTTCGAGCAGTCGGACAGCGGTGTAGTACCAATGAAACGTTCGAACAACGATAGATCATCATCTGCAGAGAGCGTGGAGGCAAGGCCGCTGACCAGGGAGAACACTCTTCAACCCAACACACCCCGACACGGAGCGGGGAGGGTATGTCCGAGGGCTTGACGGGTGTGCGACGAGTAGCCAAAGCAAGGAAGGGAGAGAAGTTCACCGCCTACGCTCTCAAGCTGCACCCTTTCGAAGGGGACGTTAACGGGGTTGTCGAGGTGGGGTACGAGTTTTTACGAAGATGAAAAACGTAGGTCGACGATGATCAAATACCACTACAACATAAGACGGTTTTTAGACTTCCCGCGAGGCGAGTACGAAGCGCGTTACACGAAGTTGCAAAATCTGATGGCGGGTTGTGATATCGACGTTCTCCTGGTAACGAATGAACCGAATGTGCGTTATTTTACCGGCCTCAATACACGGCTTTATAAGACCGTGCTCCGTCCCATCACTGCATTGTTGCCTGCTGCTCGTGAGCGGGAACCGATTCTAGTCGTCCCTGAAGTACTGGAGGCAACCTGCCTTGCGACCACATGGGTGGAGGACATCCGAACCAACTCGGAATGCTACGGGAAGCGGTCGAACGACGTACTGGACGTCCTGGCAGGAACCATCGAGGACTTGGGGCTTGCGAATGGAACGGTGGGCATGGAGTTCGGCGCCGGACAACGCTTGGCGCTGACGCATGAGGAATTGGAAGCTCTTCAAGGCAAGCTTCCCAAGATAAATTGGACCGACGCGACCGACTTGATCTGGAATCTGCAGATGATCAAGTCGTCGCTAGAGGTCGAAGCACTTCAGATCGCCTGTGACATCTCGGCGGCAGGCATCCAGGCCGGCTTTAGGGCCCTCAAACCCGGGATGACAGAGAGGGAGCTTTACGGCGTGATCACCTCCACCTATTACAAGGAGGGTGCAGAAGACCACTTCCTGGTTTTCATGTCGGGCGCGAAGGGCTATCAAACCCGCGACGCGGGTACGTCCGACCACCCCTTCGAGCGAGCCCATTTTGCGAAAGTCGATGGCGGCGCGATCTACAAGGGCTACCACACCGACTTCTGCCGGCACATCGCCATCGGGCCGCTGCTGGAGTCCCAGCGGAACGGCATGCGAGCGTCTGCCCAAGCGGGTGCAGCGGCCATCCAAACGATGCGGCCGGGTGTTCCTATTAACGAGCTTAGCGCCGCTGCAGACCGTGTCCTGACCCGAGCAGGGTATAAGTTCTACATGAATTCCATTGGCCACGGTGTCGGCCTGCATTTGCACGAACCGCCTTGGCTGGACCGAGCGAACGAAAAGCCCATTCAGGAGGGGATGGTCCTGGCCATCGAAGTCGGCGTCGTTAATCCCGATCGTTTCGATGACGGTTCCTACACCTTCGAAGAGAACGTGCTCGTAACGGAAGAAGGAGGGCGCGTGCTCACCGACAAACTGCCACCGGAGATTCTGGAGTCTTCATAGACGTAGGACCCTGTCCGGAGGAAATCGGCCTATGATGCGGTTATGCTGCTTGTCCCCTAGCTACGCTAGGCATTTCCGCGCCGATACGATGGAAATCTTCAAGTTCCTGTATACGTGCCGGGCGCTCGATCTCGACGGCGTCTCGGTTCATATCTGCAATCTCAACTCCATGGCTCGTCGTGTCTTTATGGCAAGTGATCACGGCTGGATTTCTTGCGCTGAGGACTAGTGGACTAGAACCGGAGTTGTCCTGCATCGAAAAAGCTGAGCCATCGCGTCCGGGCGCGGTTACTTCATTTACTGGGCCGGCAGGACCGAACCGTTGAGCCCTTCAGGATTCCTCTATTGATATTCGCATAATATAGGGTTAGTCAAAAGACAGTTTGGCCTGCTTCCAGAAAGAAGGAATCAGCCGTTTGCGACGACGCACACGGCGCAGCGTGCGGCGCGCCGTCTGGCTCAGGTCCCCGTAGTCCTTGGGACACACATTGGGGAGTTCATGCTGCTTCCAGTAAGCCCACACATACTCGACCGGATTCAACTCCGGCGCGTAGGCCGGCAGCCAAACCTGTTCGATCCGCCCTCGGAGGCGCGAAGGAACTCCTGCACCAGCCAACTGCGATGCACCGGCAGGCGATCCCAAACCAAAAGCAGCGGCCGGTCGATCTGCCGCTCCAGCGCCTGCAGAAACTCCACCACCTGCTGGCTGGCGATGGTGCCTTCATAGAAACGGAAGTAGAGATCGTGAAAGGTCAGCCCGGCCGCCGCCGACAGCATCTTCCAGTTGAAGCTGTATTGCAGCACGGGCGTTTCACCGCGCGGCGCCCAGGTGCGGCAGCGATGCGGCCGCTCGCTTACGCCCGTCTCGTCGACGAAGACGATCGTGCGCCCTTGTTTTTGGGCTTTTTTTAGCGGCGGGCCACGTGTGTCAAGGGCGGAGCAAAATTAGGCCACTGGGGCGGAGTAAAAGTAGACCATCTCGGGGATAGGACTCGTTTCTGAAAGCGGCTGTTTTGGGGGCTGGAGCGAAGTCGGGGGACGCCTGTTAAGGCGGCCCCGGACGTAGTGGAAGCCCCTCGAAACAGCCGGCGGCTGGGCGGGGGGATCAGGGGGAGGAAGAACGCTTCCGGGAACGCTTACTCTGCTGGAGACGGTAGCTCTCGGCGTTCATCTCCAAGATATGGACGTGGTGGGTGAGACGATCCAGCAAAGCGCCGGTCAGCCGCTCGGAGCCGAAGATCTCCGTCCACTCGTTGAAGGGTAGGTTCGAGGTGACCAGCGTCGAGGCCCGCTCGTAGCGCTGGCTGAAGATCTCGAACAGTAACTCCGAGCCCGTCTTCGACAAGGGGACGTAGCCCAGCTCGTCGACGATCAGCAGGTCTTGCTTGGCCAGCTGTTTTTGCAAGCGCAGGAGACGTTTGTCGTCACGCGCCTCGAGCAACTCGTGGACCAGCGCCGCGGCGGTGGCAAAGCGGACCCGATAGCCTTTCTGACAAGCGGCCAGCCCCAACGCCAGGGCAAGGTGCGTCTTGCCCGTACCGGAGTTGCCCAGCGCCAGCACGTTCTCTCTGCGATCCAGATACTCCGAGCGCGCCAGCTCCAGGACCAAGCTCTTGTTCAGCGACGGAATCGAGCGGAACTCGAAGGTCTCCAGGCTCTTGAGCACCGGGAACTTGGCGGTCTTGATGCGGCGCTCGGTGGCGCGCTGTTCGCGATCGAGCAGCTCCAGCTCACTGAGTCGCAGCAGATAGCGCGGACAGTCCAGACCTTCGGCCGCGCATTGCCGCGCCACTTTGTCGTACTCGCGCAGGAAGGTTGGCAGCCGCAGCGCCTTCAGCTGCGCTTCCAGCAGCACTTTCGGCTTGGCCGTCACTCGGCTCCCGCGTCCACCAGCGCCAGATAGTCCGCCGCTGCGGTCCTCGCCACCCGCGCCGTGGGCAGATGGGGATAATTCTCAAGTTCCAGCCGGGGTGGGCGCTGTTCGATGCGACACAGCACGAGATGCTTGACGGCATCGAAAGAGATCGCGCCGAGCCGTAAGGCGTCCCCTACGGCAGCACGGACTTCTTCGAGCGGAACGTCCTCGAGCAGACGCAGTACCTGGACATACTCTCGAGCTCCAGCCTTGCCGAGCCGCGCTTCGAGCAGCCGGCGCAGTCCAGCAAACTCCTCGGGCAACTGCCAGCCTTCCAGCGGCGCTGCTTGCTCGAGTGCTCCGGTCTTGCGCTCCAGTAGGGCCAGATAGTGCAGCGGGTGAAAGATCAGCCCCTCACGCCCATAGCTGCGCCGATGCCGTGCGATCTCCTCGCTGCCGGCGCAGATGACGACTTTGTCCACATAGCCCTTGATGAGCACTTGGCGGTGTCCGTACTTGGTCGGCACCGAGTAGTCGTTGGTGTGGTAGCGCACCAGCGACAACGACGTCACTCTCCCAGGACGTGTCTCGCAGGCCTCATACGCCGCTGCCGGCAGCGCTAACAGCGCTTGTCGATCACGCTCGAAGCGCTCTCCGATCTTCTCTCGATGCCCGCGTTGCCGGCGCTCTCGCCTCTTGCGGCACTGCTCTTCCAGCCATACGTTCAACGCTGCCCAACTGGGGAACCGGGGCCGCGGTACGAAGAAGCTCCGTCGGGCGACCTTCACAAGGTTCTCGACCTTCCCCTTGTCGTTTCCCTTGCCCGGCCTCCCAAAACGCTCTGCGAACAAGTAGTGCGACTGCAGCTCCGAGAACGCCTGCGTCTTCTGCCGCGTCCCGTCGCCTAGGATCCGCGCCACCGCCAGCGTTGTGTTGTCGTAGAGAATCCGTCGCGGCACGCCACCCCAGTAGCGAAACGCCTCGACGTGCCCCTCCAAGAAAGCTTCCGTCGTCTCGGCCGGAAATGCCCGCACGTAACTCTCGTCGCTGTGGGGTAGATCGATGACGAAGTAGTGCGCCTTCGCCAGCACCCCGCCGATCTCCACTTGCGCCTCGCCGAAGTCCGCCTGGGCGTGCCCCGGCGGATGCGTCAGCGGCACGAACATCTCGCGCTGCGAGGTCCGCTTCAGCCGCACGTAGTCTTTGATGATGGTGTAGCCGCCCGCGAAGTCGTGCTCGTCTCGGAGTCGTTCGAAGATACGTTTCGCCGTGTGCCGTTGCTTCTTCGGCAGCGCTAGGTCCGTCTCCAGGATCTGGTCGATGATCGGCGTGTAGGCGTCGAGCTTCGGGCGTCGAATCGGCTTCTGCCGCCGATAGCCCGGCGGCGCGGCGTAGCGCAGCATCTTGCGCACGGTCTCGCGCGCCAGCCCGAAGCGCTGCGCCGCTTCTCTCTCGCTGACCCCTTCGACAAAGACCGCTCGGCGAACGCGTGCGTACAGCTCCACAGAGTACATCCCTCCTGCATCACACAAAACACCCCAAAAATGTTTTATGAAATGCTGGCGGGCGGTCTAGTTTTGCTCCGCCACCAGCGGCCTCAAACGGCCGCCCTGTGGTCTATTTTCGCTCCGGCGCTTACACACGTGCGACGCCGCCACTGGCGGATGCTTTCCTCGTTGCGCTCGCGTGCCCGTCCGACCGGTCGCTGCGGACTCCAGCCCAGCCGCACCAGGATCTTCCAGACGTGTCCGGGATGGTAGGCGACGCCGAATTGCTCTTGGATCAGGCGCTTGACGCGCTGGCAGGTCCACAAGGGCGTGGGATAGCCGTGCGCTTCGGGGCCGTCGAGCAACCACTGCTCCAGTTGCGTCAACTGCTCAGCGCTGAGTTGCGGCTTGCGCCCGGCGCGGCCGGGATGTCGCAGCGCCTGGGAGCCGCCTTGCGCCGCCAGCTGCGCCCAGCGGCTGACGCTCTGCTGTGCGACCCCAAGGCGGCGGGCGACCTCGGACTGGCGGAGGCCTTGGTCGAGCAGGCGCAAGGCTCGCAAGCGGCGGCGTTCAAGAGCTTTGAAATCGCGTTTGACTCCAGCAGGATTACCCATGCCTAGTAAGACGTTCGGCATGGGAAAAGGTTACTTTATATTATGCGAAAGTCAATAGTATCCTCGCCGCTTGTCGACCACGTTCACAAGCGGCTCCTGGTTGATGTAGCGCCGAACGTTGTCAATCAACAACCGGGCACACCTTTCGCGATTGTCCGGTGTGATCCCAGCACAATGCGGCGAGAGAATGACGTTCGGCAAGGAATAGAGTGTGCTCTCCGGCGCGAGGGGCTCTGTTTCGAATACGTCAAGCCCCGCGCCGGTAATCCATCCTTCTGTCAAAGCCCGTACGAGCTCGGCTTCCTGCACCGTCTCTCCACGCCCAACGTTAATGAAGCAACCTCTGGTTTTCATAGCTCGGAACTCCTTCCTCCCGAAAAGACCCAACGTCTCCTGGGTAAGTGGCAAAGCAGTCACCACGTAGTCGGACACAGGGAGAAGGTCGTGCCAACTTTCTGGGGGGACCAGATCGTCAACCAGATCCGGCTCTAGACCGGTTTGAGTGTTGCGCTTCGTAGCCAGCACCTGCATTCCGAAGGCCTTCGCGAGGCGAGCCGTAGCACGGCCTGTCCCGCCGAAACCGACAATCCCCAACGTCCGATGGCAAAGCTTAACGGGTTGGCACTGTCTCCAGCGGCGCCCTCGCCGATTCGCCTCAAGGGTCGGAAAGTCTTTAGCAAAAAACAGGACACAGAAGATTACGAACTCCGCAAAAGCAGGGGCATAGATTGCGCGAGCGTTCGTCAGGATGAAGGGACTATCGATCCAGTCGGGAAACAGAAGTTTCTCGACGCCAGCCGAACTGCTGTGAACCCATCTCAAACGCCGGGCTAAGTGCCAATACTTCCGCAGCCACAGCCCTCCCAGTACCCAGTCGAATACGATTTCGGCCTCTGGTAGCTTGGCTTCCGCCTCTTCCGGATTGGGAGCTATTTGTAGATCGACGATTTCCCTGATCTCTCCCAGCTTCTTTATCCAGTTCCCTGGAGGGTCGCCAAGAATGAGCAGTTTGGGCCTCACATCTGCCACGGAGACACCTGATCGATGCGCGGAACGCTACTGAGCGATCACTTCGGACGTCCTCCGAAGGAGCACCAGCCCATGGCGGCCGCTGCAAAGCAGTGACACCTGCCGTCCAGTTACCTATCCCAGTGCTCACTAGTCGGCGGACTCAAAGGCCAAGTCTAGCAGCACTCTGCTGATTCGGAAACCTTCAGCCGATCTCCCACGCCTCACTTTATATACCCAAAGTCACCACCATCTGGATACAACACCTGCATGCGGGCGTGGTATACCTCGCGGGTTCTCTTTTGCTCTTCCGCTCCTCGATCGTGGTACTCCGTCATGCGCCCAAGATAGGCCGCATCCAAGTAACGATCACGAGTGCTTTCCCGCCATGCTCTCAGCTCGCCCAGCAGCCGTTCCGTGGTTTGATGGTAGTCCCTGTTTTCTCCCAGATTGTTGTATTCGTGGGGATCCTTCTCAAGGTCATAGAGTTCCACTTTCGGAGGGTGCTCGAAGGTTTGAAATGCCCTGTAAGTCGCTGTACCCTTCAGCGCCTCATAGTTTGGCACTAGGTACCAGTCGAATGCCCTCATGTAGCGGGTCGCGGGGCACGGACGTTCGTGAAGTAGATTCAGAATGACCTTATGGCGGTTGTCGCGAACGGTCCGACGGGGATAGAAATCCGCACATTGGTTGGAGTGATACTCAGTGAGAATCGTCTCCCGCCACTCGACCTGCTTCCCTTCGACCAGCTCACCTAGGGGAAGGCCTGTGAGTCCTTCCGGAATTCTGGCCTCCGCTACGCGCAGGGCAGTCGGCAGCATGTCAATCGTCGAGACGAGTTCCTGGCGGCGAAGTCCGGCGATGGAGTGACCAGGCCATCGCACGATGAAAGGAACTTTGACTCCTGCTTCATAGCAGCTCTGTTTGGCTCGATGAAAACCCGGTCCATGATCGCCGACAAAAATGACGATTGTGTTTTGGCTGTGACCGGACCTTTCGAGCACGTCCAGCACGAGCCCGACTCCTGTGTCGAGCCGCGACACGTTGTTATAGTATCCGACCACGGACTCACGCAAGACTGGCGTGTCCCATTCACCCATGAAAGGCAGAGGCTTGACTTCTTCCTTTGTATATAGATCTTCTGGAAGACCGCTGATTCGATGAAGAGAGTGTGGCGTGTGGGGGTCCACGAAATTCACTGACAAAAAGAACGGATCTTCCGCGTCTTGGGAAAGGAACTCCTGGGTTCTCTCCGCGAAGCTCCGCGGGTCCCTCAATTGAGCACGGCCTGCTTCGTCGGCCGGCGTTTTCCGATAATCCCACTGCCAAGGCACGAGAGACGTCATGTGCGTCTTGCCGATGATGCCTGTTCGATAGCCTTCCTGTTTGAGGAGATTGGGCAGCAGCGGGGCACCTTCGAGGACCCGGTATCCCCACTGGGCCATGCCTAACAAACCGTGTTGTTGGGGGAACAGACCCGTGAACATACTGGCCCTCGACGGGCTACAGATGCTTGTCGTCACGTAAGCATTTTCGAACAGCACACCCTGGCTGGCCAGTTGGTCGATGTTTGGTGTGCGAGCGATTCGGTCCCCGTAACATCGGCACTGTTGGCCCAGGTCATCGGCAATGATGAATAAGATGTTCGGCCTCGCTCGTCGCGTAGCCTGAGATGCTCTGGAGCTTACCGCAGCCGCCGCCGTGGCAAGTGTTGAGAAACCTGTCCGGATGAACTCTCGCCGAAGAGTTCCCCTCTTTTGACTGCCCTTTTTCATGGAAGTTTGTCCTTTCTGATTGATTGCCAATTGTGGGCCGCCACACGAAGAATCCATCTCCCGGCGACGCCAGTAATTGAAAAGAAAAGTCGTCAGCGTCCCAGGACAGACCCTGCCCGATGGTGCTGTCACCTGGTCACGCGAATATCCCCTCGAAGGGCCTGTTACGGTGAAACTTCCTTTGCAACGGCCCTCTACAGGGCAGTCTTGGGACAGGCGCTATGGCTGTCAAGGGATTCCTTGAAACCGTTCAACACATTGAACAGTTCGTGACAGCCCAGGAAGTGCGAGCAGGGAATGCAAGCGGTGACAGCCAACCGCGCCGGCCACGAGGCGGTCTGATGACTCGGGCAATCTCCGGCATCCCGTGAGATACTCGTTTGGGGGGCGTGCACTGAATGCCGTACTGTCGATGATCTTGGCAACGGTTCCTCGGCTTCGAGCGTTATGGACGGGTCTTGTTGGTTGTCAACTACACGCAAGCTGTCATAGCGAAGAGCCTCCCTCTGAGTCGGCCGTCTCTGTGATGACACAGCCGCGAACGAAGTGAGCGATGCCAGAACAAAGCTACGTCGGTTCGGGCTGTCGATGAACCTTATGCCTCCCTGGTCCAACTCTCAGACTCAACAACGGTCGTCCGAAGGGACTCAGAGGTAAAGGTCCAGGGGCGCGTCGGCCGTGAGCCACTCGGCACCGTCCTGTGTGATCAGGAACTGATCCTCGATGGAGATGAAAATGTCGCCGTCCGCGCTGAATTGGACGGTGGGCTCTACGGTCACCACCATGTTGGGCTTGAGGACTGTGCCGTCTACTTGCGACAGATACGGCGGCTCGTGTACCTTCAGCCCCACACCATGGCCGGTATAAGGTACCACCGGTTCATAACCGCTTCCCTCGTAGAGCTCCAATTCGAAAGCCCGTATGTCACCTACAGGTACTTCGGGTTTCAGCTTTGGAATCACCTTTTGTACCATGTCCTTGACTAAGCTGTGCGCTTTCTCCATCTCCGGGGTCACCTTGCCGAAGGCAATAACTCGAGACAGGTTGCAAATGTATCCCTGGTACTTCCCTTGGACGTCGATACGAATAAACTGACCTTCCTTTAATGCGTTGTCCGAAGCCAGGGGGGCGCCATTCAACAAGTTGACGCCAGCGGGGCCGAAAACGACGTACGAGCGTTCGTTGTCCAGGCCTTCTTCAGCAAAAGCCTTAATAAACTCTCGCTCCATCTCTTTCTCGGTCATCCCGGAATGGGCCAAGCTCATGCACCTTCGCCAGACCTTAATGGTGCCCTGACAAGCCCGCCGCATGCGTCGAATCTCTTCGGGAGACTTCACCATGCGTAGCTTCCACAGAATCTCTTCGGCGTCCACGAAGGTCGCCTTCGGCAGCAGGGAGGCGAGACGCTCGAAGTAACTCACTCCCAGGTACCTCATCTCCACCGCGATACAGCCGTCCGCCAAGCCCTTGTCGGCAAGCACTTGTGCCGCGACATCCATTGGGTTGCCAGGGTCGGGGTTGGGCTTTTTCCACCTTTGAATGTAGTAGCCCGGTCCCCAGAAATGCCTTTCCTTGATCCACGGGTCAACCATTGACACAAACGTCATCTCGCTGGCCCCAGCCACGAGGAAAGGGCCCTTTTCTTCGTGCTTCGGGATGCCCGCTAACGTCTTGTGGGTCACATTGGTGTCCCATAACACATAGTAGTCGTCGCTGGGAAGGTGCCAGTAGTCAGCAAGATAAGTGACACTTGGCCGTGTAGACGCTAAAATAACATCGATCCCGGCCTCGTCCATCAACTGCGATGTCTTCCTGTAGTCAATCAGCTGCATCTTCGTACTCCTTCGTATCTTAAGTTATTGATACCCGCAGAATATAGTGTTGTTGTCGAACACAGCGAATGCCTCGCTGAAACGGTCGCAGCAGCTTGTGCCCCTACACAGTATTGCGCGAGCATCAATAGTAGTGTGACAGATGTGCTTGTCATCAGCAGGCCCGACGCCGCTAGCTCTCTAGTGCACCCTGTCGTAATCACGCTCAAAGCGCACCTTGATAGTCAGAATTAATATCAGTCCCGCCACGACGCAACCTATCGAACTGTAGGTCATCAGGTTGTTTATACCCACGCTCTGTTTCCATAACCCACCCAAGAGGGCGCCGAACCCGGAGATCAAGGCTCCGATCAGGTTCAGGAAACCGACAGCGGAGGCCCGCGTGTCAGCCGGAACGACGTCAAACGACGCCGCAGCTACATTAGCAATAAACAGGCCGGCCGACAAGCCTAGCCCGTGGGCTGCCATTTTGGTGAGCAAAAGCGAGTCACTATTGCCGACAAAATGGAGGCACGGGGCGGCGGATAGCAGGCCAGCAGACACCAGCCAAAACCGAGCCGCGGGTGTTCGTCGGTAGAGTAAATCAGCAATCACCCCTCCCGACAGCAGTCCCAGCGTGGTCCCCGATTGCAGGTAGGCGGTTGCTGTGAACCCTGCGTCAGCCAGGCTGAGAGCAAATTTGTCGTAAAGGAACGTGGGTAGCCAAGTGTACTGCAACCACAGCACAAAGATCAGTGCTGAAGCAGTGACTACGAGTAGTCGATAGGTTGGTACCTTGATAAGCGCCAAGACGGCTAGCCGGCTACCTGATTCCTTCGTCTCGACCTGTGCTTCCTCGCTAACAGTCCTCAAGAAACCGAAGTAGGGTGCGGCGTAAAGAACTCCGGCAAGGCCCAATGAATAAAAGGCGACCCGCCAATGAAAGTGCTGAGCCATGTATCCCCCGTACCAGCCTCCCAGTACCACACCGGCAAGCTGAGCCGTATCGAACACAGAAATAGCCCGTGAGCGAGTCTTGGGACCATGTGCATTGGCTATCAGAGCTACCGCGGCGGGAAAGAAAAGCGATTCCGTAACGCCGATCATGGCTCGACAGCCCAGCAACATCAACGGTGCTGACGAAAATCCAGTCGCCGAAGTAACGACACTCCACAAGATGAGGCTGAGCACCACCAGAGCTCTCTTCGAAAACCAATCCGCTGCCTGTCCGGCAATCGGCGAGCAAAGTGCATACACCCAAAGAAACATGGACGCGGTCAAGCCAAGCTGAGTATCGGTAAAACCCAGGTCGGCCTTTAGAATTGGGAAGATGGAGAAAACTACCTGTCGGTCACTGTAGTTGAGGAGCAAAGCGATCCACATGAAACCCACCAGCAGCCAAGGGTGGGTAGTGGCCATGCGTACTCTCTGCTGAACCTGGCGCATCGTGGTCGCGCTCTCCCAAGAATCGGGCTCTCAAATCTCAGGTAGGCACTTCTGCGAACCAGATGTGGCAAATGAAATACTGGACTCTTTCAGTGCACCTTGGCATAGTCCTACCGGAAGTAGACCTCGATCGAGAAGACGAGTAACAACCCGGCCAGACCGCAAAGCAGCAGGGCGTAGCTCATCAGATTGTGGATGCCCAACCGCGAGGAAGAACGTTTGCCGGCTACCTCGATGCAGGTACGGAGAGGTCGTACCGCGACTCCTTCAGACATTCGCGAACCGTGCATTTCGCTCCGTTGGGTAGCCCTCTTTCCCCGATGTGAGCCCAAGACAGTTGCGTCTACGCCCAGTCCAGCCACACCGGACTGGTCCATGCCGACATCTGGTCCTCCTGCGTCACGCGAAGGTAGTAGTAGTAGGCCTCCCGTCCGGCCGCGGGCCACTCCGGTCAACAAAACTGAACTGCTTGATGAGTTTGTCTGCTGCTGTGGCGTGAATCACACGGTGGTCCTTGATGATTTCGAGTCTTTCAAGGCGAGCGTCGCCAGCGACCGCCACTTCCATCCTGACCGGGCCAGCCGCTTTGGTTTGCTCGCCCATGAACGCGCCGTTCACCTGGAAGTCAATCAGCATCCGAGCACCCGTACTTGCGAAAACACGCTTATTGCGAATTGCCTCGAATACACCGCTCCGACTGAAGCTTTGAACGTAGGCCCCGGTAATGCCAAAATCCTCCCCGGTGCCCAGCCGGTGAGAGTCACCGGAACCGACAAACCCGATGCGGTAACCGCGTTCGAGCGCTTCCCACACGGCTGAGACGGGGCCTTGTTTCTTGAATTCCGCAGTCTCTTCTCGCTGTTGGCGCCAAGTGGAAGTGATCTCGAAAATCGGCTGGAGGTCGGGATCGTAGCCAGTCCAGTTGTTGTGGTGGGGCTGCAGGATCACATCCTGGCCCCGCAGCAGGCTGTAAAGCTTCCAGACGGTGTTGGAGCCAACCGTGGTGGAGCGATACAACGGGCCGTCATCGTCGAGGAAGTACATGGCTCGGTGCCCACCGCGCTCGTCTTGCGCCATGTGTCGTCCACTCCCATCCGCTGAAGGCGACACGATCCTTGATTCGGTTGTACACGCCGGCCAAGGCTTGGATCTGGGCCCACTCGGACTGGCTCAGGAAGTCGGGTGTGAAATCGTGGTTGGCGGAAGCCACGAAATCCATGCCGGTGACGAAAAGTCCGTGGGCGTAATACATATCGAAACTGCCTATGCCGTCGTTTTCGGTGTGACCGTGCATGTCGCCCCAGACAAGTCTGTGCTGTTTGCCATGAATCGTCAGTGTCTGAGACGGATCGTCGCGGTAGGACCGGGCCTTCAGTGCCGCGACCACGCCCAGATCTTCGACAACCCGCGGAAAGCGGACTTCCCGCTCGTCCAAGTCCACTCGGTGGCAGTAGATGTCGGCGCCGTACCCGGAAGGCCGCTGGAGGAACCTCCAGTTCCAGAAGCGGTCCGTCATGTGCCGTCTTTTCGGCACCTCATACGCCATCCATAGTTCTCCCCTCGAGTCATCCAGGGCCAGAACCATTTGATTGGCGAGCGGGACCTGATACGGACCTTGCAAGGTGCCGCGGTACTCGACCCCCTTACGGACAGACGGTAACTGGAAGGCGCTATACGGCGTCGGATCATGGAAGACCAGCCGGGGTTCAGACCAGCGACCTCGGCTCCACACGCGACCACTGAACGAAACGCTGGACATTCGTCCTCCGCCGAGCCAAAGGAGCCACAGATCAGAGTGTTGTATCGCAGGCGCCGGGAGCAGAGAGGGTCGACCCCACGCTGAAGTAAGCGCTTGCGATACAACGATTTGAAGGCAGCGGCCCTATTTGGCAGGGCAATTGCACTTATGGGGTTTGTATCCCAACTCGTTCGGTGCGGTGCGGTGTCGTCGCCCCGCGAAGATGGAGAGGGGGACGGTAGCTGCTCCAAGTTTGATCGACCGCATCAGCAGTTGCCCTGCCAAATCCTACCACGCGAAGCGTCTGCCGCGAAGCGGCTGCGTTCAAATCGCCGTTAGCACGAGATAGCAGGTGCGGGTACCTTTCCTCGGAGACCCCATGTGCCGCCCAGAAACGCGAGTGCCGAGTGAGGCGACCAGGATCGGACTTCGGAAATGGTGAAGGCGCCCACTTCCACTGTCCGCCCTCGAGAACCTTGCCGAAGATGCTACGACCGCGGTAAGTGAAGCGTCCCCCGACGGGTTCTCGACGCTCCCACACGATCCAGGTTCGCCCATCGTTGAGGCGAGCCAGGGACGGAGCGGTGTCCCACAGTCGGGAAGTGGTAAGGATTCGTTAAGAAATAACATTGCCATGTTGACCGGTTTTTCTGGGGAGAATCTCGTAGTTCCACTCGCCATGAAACTCATCCCTGCGCAGATGCAGTTGCGCCATCTGCTTGTCCGAGACTTTGACACCGGCTGGATAGGGCCGGGTATCGAGCTCGGCGTGCACTTTTTGGCCCTTGGTCGTCGTCGTGCCGGCGATCAAACTCACAATGACTCCCAGGCTCGTCAGGGGTTGACCGCGCCAGTTCTGACTGATGAAGGAAAAGAGTCGGTGTTCGATCTTATTCCATTTACTGGTACCCGGAGGAAAGTGGCAGACCGCTATGCGCAGCCCGATCTCATCCGCCAACCCCTGCAACTCGAACTTCCACAGCCGCAGCCGCGATCCATTGCTGCCGCCCGAGTCCGCGGTGATCAGCAGCCGACTGGCCCGCGGATACTTCGGCTGGCCCACCGCATACCACCAGCGGCGAATCGTCTCCACGGCGAACGAGGCCGTGTCGTGAGCGACCCCGACGCTCACCCATCCGCTGTTCTGCGCCAAGTCGTAGATTCCGTAGTGGGTCGCACGGCCCAGTTCCTCAATCCGGAAATCGTGCACACGGACGCGCTGGGGATCCCCTTGCGGGCGCCATTCCCGCCCGCCGTTCTTGAAATCTCCCACCAATTCCTTTTTCTTCGTGTCCACCGAGATCACCGGCTGCTTCTCGCGGATGTAATGTTGCACCCGCTCCTGAATATGCTCGAACTGCGCGTTGCGATCCGGATGACTGGTGCCTTCTTTGGTCTTGCGGTTGCCCTGCAAGCTGTAGTCCATCTCATGAAGCAGTTGCGCCACCACCGGGTAGCTGATCTTATGCCCCCTCCGCTGCAGCTCTGCGGCCAGTTTGCGCACGCTCTTGCAGGTCCAACGCAAAGGCGACTCGGGATCGCCTCGCGTTGTCGGCTCCACCAACTTCTCCAGCTCAGCTGCCAGCGTCGGATCTTTTTCGACGGCCTTCTTGCGTCCTCCGCCCGGTCGGCGAATTCGTCCCGGTGGATGCACCACGGGTTGTTGCAACTCGGCCAACCCCTGGCGAATGACTTGGCGGGAAACGCCCGTCGCTCGCGAGACTGCTGATACGCCTCTCTGTCCCCAGGCCTTACTCTCGGCGGCCACCAGCTGACGCCGGGAGCGTTCGTCCAGGACCTTCTTCAACATGGCGAATCGGGTCCTGACTGCGGCTCCAGCATCCATCCCCTCTAGGATAGCCGAAAACAATCTGAAATGGAAATGTTATTTCCTAACAGTTCCTAAGCTGTTCCACCTCTCCTCCCGTGTGACGCGCATAGATGTCGTAGTTGCCGCCGCGTTCTTCGTCCCAAGCCACCAACCACTGGCCGCCCGGAAGCGCAAGCAGGTGTGGACGAAAGCACCTCCCCTGACCTTCATCAAGTCGGCCGCCGGGTTCCCAGCCTCCGGCGCTGAATAGGCTGGTGTGCAACTCGATCCTCGGGGGTACGAGTTTTCGCAGTACCGCGAGCACATTTCCGTTCCCGAGTTGTCGGGCGCGGATCTCCAGGGTATCGCCGCTTTCAGGCAGCCGAGTTTCCTGTGACCAACCGCCCCCGTTCCACCGCCGCTCGTAGGCCGCCCAGCAACCCCTACGCCGGGCGGTCCACAGAACTCGGATGCCCTCCGAATCCGCCACGACGGTGGGTTTATGGTTAACCCCGGCGACCGTACTAACGATCTGCTCGTCTGACCAGCCTTTGCCGTCGAACGAGCGAACCACGATGGAATCCTGCCCATTATCCGGCCACTCCCATTCTTTGACACTGGGATCGTCCCCGGGCCAATCTTCCGTCCCGGGTCGGCATGAAGACCAGGCCACCCAGAGACGTCCTTGCCTGTCGAAAGCGACCGATGGATATTCGTCGTTGACATAACGATCCGGCGACAGCTTGGTTGGGTCACCCATCAGCGGCGGCATCCACTGGCGCGGCGGTTCCTCCTCGAATTCCTTAATCCTCTGAGCCGCGGCGACAGTGACAAGAACAAGTAGGGCAGAAGCGAGGCAGCCCTCACGCACGCGTCTGGAATTCAACCGCTTCATCATTTTCTTCCTGCTAATTTAGATCCGCTGAGCCGCCTCCAGCAGCCAACAACACTCATGTCCAGCTAACCTGACCGTTAACGAGACCGTCGGTCCCAGATGTTGGCCCGGAAGGCTGCGCTCCGTCAAGGCTTTCTTCCCAATCGTTCATCGGATTGCACACTTTGGCTCAGCTAGGGTCCAAAGGGTGAAGAAAATGCACCCGTCGTGAACCCTATAAAGTTTGTGACGCTTTGAGGCTGAGTGTCTGGCCGGACCGGCCATCTCGTATGTGCAGTATGCCGCCCACGAGCTGGATTTCATCGACTCCCAGGAAGCCGGCCGGCGTTCTTGTCCAGAACAGCAGAAAACTCGTCTCAATCGTGGAACTCCCCGGTAACCAGCGATACAGAAGGGTGTCGAAGAGCTTGTTCTGCGTGATTACCTCACGTCGCGGCAGGCCGAACGGCTGAGTTCCGAACTCCAGACCCCGAGCCAGCACTCCGCGGGGTGGATAATATTCCCAGTTCTGCAGCCAGGGAGACTGGTCGGGCTTGAAGACATAACCGAGCAGCAGCCGCTTCCGGGGGTTTAGGGCCGTGGCAAACGCTAGCGCCTGGTTGCGGTCGAAGAGGTGACCAGTATGGTCGATAGAGTTAGGCAGCGAGGGTGTAACTCGCATATCCACGGTCGCGCGGTCGATTCCGGGCGCGATTGGCCAGGCGAACGGCTTCCCCGGAGGCAGCCGGTGGGTCAGGTTATCGATGGACTTTTGGTCAGGTCGAGTCAGCGCCCGATTCCCAGACAGATCCACGACTGTAACGCCGGGCTCCAAGAATGGAGAGCCGATCGTTGCGTGCTCGGTCCAGCGGACCGGCCGATCGAAACTCAAAAGGTTCTCAAGTGTGCTGTGGACATAGACCACGTGCTCGCCGTCAGCGATCGTCAAGCGACGCCTGAGCACTTCGTGCACGCGGGGCAGATGGACTGACTGCACCAACTCGGCGATGCCTCCTCGCTTGATCGAGGACTCCGTGGTCCATGGGAGCGTGTGCGCCTCGCCATGCCCCGACAGCCCGGCCTTTGTCTCGTGTGTGGAAGCGGGCCCAAAACCGTCCACACAGACGAAATGGCCGACATAGCCGTGAGCCCACATGGGTGTCAAGGGCGGAGCAAAATTAGGCCACTGGGGCGGAGTAAAAGTAGACCATCTCGGGGATAGGACTCGTTTCTGAAAGCGGCTGTTTTGGGGGCTGGAGCGAAGTCGGGGGACGCCTGTTAAGGCGGCCCCGGACGTAGTGGAAGCCCCTCGAAACAGCCGGCGGCTGGGCGGGGGGATCAGGGGGAGGAAGAACGCTTCCGGGAACGCTTACTGTGCTGGAGACGGTAGCTCTCGGCGTTCATCTCCAAGATATGGACGTGGTGGGTGAGACGATCCAGCAAAGCGCCGGTCAGCCGCTCGGAGCCGAAGACCTCCGTCCACTCGTTGAAGGGCAGGTTCGAGGTGACCAGCGTCGAGGCCCGCTCGTAGCGCTGGCTGAAGATCTCGAACAGTAACTCCGAGCCCGTCTTCGACAAGGGGACGTAGCCCAGCTCGTCGACGATCAGCAGGTCTTGCTTGGCCAGCTGTTTTTGCAAGCGCAGGAGACGTTTGTCGTCACGCGCCTCGAGCAACTCGTGGACCAGCGCCGCGGCGGTGGCAAAGCGGACCCGATAGCCTTTCTGACAAGCGGCCAGCCCCAACGCCAGGGCAAGGTGCGTCTTGCCCGTACCGGAGTTGCCCAGCGCCAGCACGTTCTCTCTGCGATCCAGATACTCCGAGCGCGCCAGCTCCAGGACCAAGCTCTTGTTCAGCGACGGAATCGAGCGGAACTCGAAGGTCTCCAGGCTCTTGAGCACCGGGAACTTGGCGGTCTTGATGCGGCGCTCGGTGGCGCGCTGTTCGCGATCGAGCAGCTCCAGCTCACTGAGTCGCAGCAGATAGCGCGGACAGTCCAGACCTTCGGCCGCGCATTGCCGCGCCACTTTGTCGTACTCGCGCAGGAAGGTCGGCAGCCGCAGCGCCTTCAGCTGCGCTTCCAGCAGCACTTTCGGCTTGGCCGTCACTCGGCTCCCGCGTCCACCAGCGCCAGATAGTCCGCCGCTGCGGTCCTCGCCACCCGCGCCGTGGGCAGATGGGGATAATTCTCAAGTTCCAGCCGGGGTGGGCGCTGTTCGATGCGACACAGCACGAGATGCTTGACGGCATCGAAAGAGATCGCGCCGAGCCGTAAGGCGTCCCCTACGGCAGCACGGACTTCTTCGAGCGGAACGTCCTCGAGCAGACGCAGTACCTGGACATACTCTCGAACTCCGGCCTTGCCAAGCCGCGCTTCGAGCAGCCGGCGCAGTCCAGCAAACTCCTCGGGCAACTGCCAGCCTTCCAGCGGCGCTGCTTGCTCGAGTGCTCCGGTCTTGCGCTCCAGTAGGGCCAGATAGTGCAGCGGGTGAAAGATCAGCCCCTCACGCCCATAGCTGCGCCGATGCCGTGCGATCTCCTCGCTGCCGGCGCAGATGACGACTTTGTCCACATAGCCCTTGATGAGCACTTGGCGGTGTCCGTACTTGGTCGGCACCGAGTAGTCGTTGGTGTGGTAGCGCACCAGCGACAACGACGTCACTCTCCCAGGACGTGTCTCGCAGGCCTCATACGCCGCTGCCGGCAGCGCTAACAGCGCTTGTCGATCACGCTCGAAGCGCTCTCCGATCTTCTCTCGATGCCCGCGTTGCCGGCGCTCTCGCCTCTTGCGGCACTGCTCTTCCAGCCATACGTTCAACGCTGCCCAACTGGGGAACCGGGGCCGCGGTACGAAGAAGCTCCGTCGGGCGACCTTCACAAGGTTCTCGACCTTCCCCTTGTCGTTTCCCTTGCCCGGCCTCCCAAAACGCTCTGCGAACAAGTAGTGCGACTGCAGCTCCGAGAACGCCTGCGTCTTCTGCCGCGTCCCGTCGCCTAGGATCCGCGCCACCGCCAGCGTTGTGTTGTCGTAGAGAATCCGTCGCGGCACGCCACCCCAGTAGCGAAACGCCTCGACGTGCCCCGGCGGATGCGTCAGCGGCACGAACATCTCGCGCTGCGAGGTCCGCTTCAGCCGCACGTAGTCTTTGATGATGGTGTAGCCGCCCGCGAAGTCGTGCTCGTCTCGGAGTCGTTCGAAGATACGTTTCGCCGTGTGCCGTTGCTTCTTCGGCAGCGCTAGGTCCGCCTCCAGGATCTGGTCGATGATCGGCGCGTAGGCGTCGAGCTTCGGGCGTCGAATCGGCTTCTGCCGCCGATAGCCCGGCGGCGCGGCGTAGCGCAGCATCTTGCACACGGTCTCGCGCGCCAGCCCGAAGCGCTGCGCCGCTTCTCTCTCGCTGACCCCTTCGACAAAGACCGCTCGGCGAACGCGTGCGTACAGCTCCACAGAGTACATCCCTCCTGCATCACACAAAACACCCCAAAAATGTTTTATGAAACGCTGGCGGGCGGTCTAGTTTTGCTCCGCCACCAGCGGCCTCAAACGGCCGCCCTGTAGTCTATTTTCGCTCCGGCGCTTACACACATGGGCCGTCTTGCGACCCTGGCCGCCCGGATCGAATCCCACAGCGGGTTGATCTTCTCGGGATCATTCTTGAGCAGCAAACGCACAAGTGCTCCGCCGTGGGGCAGGACAGTCAGCTCGAGGACATCATTGGACAAAACGAGAGCCGGTCGACCCTGGAAGTCTTGCTCCTGGAGGAAATCTGCTGCCGGTCCAGCCGATACGCTCCACGATTTGAACCCGAGCACTACTGCAATGAGGAGTAGAGTTGCGCGGAGAAGCCTGCCCAGCAACTGTGCGAGAGGCGTCATCCAGAACTCCTCTGTACGGTCCAGCAGACACATGTTAGCGGAGGCAAGAGACGCTCGTGCTGTCTGAGGAACAAGACAACCAAACTCCAGGCGCGTGCGAAGTGGGAATCGTGTGAGTGCAATTCACCCTCTTTGGACCAGTCGGCGGCAATGATTTCCGACACCGGGAATCCACGTTCGGCATACTCAATGGAGGGCTCGATAAGTTGAGCCAAGCTCATCGAGCCGTACTTCTCCAAGAGAGTCGCCCAACCGTCGACACATCCCGGCACGGTTACGGAGAATGGCCCGTTATCGGAATCGGGTCGAGGTTGCGCCTCCTTAAAAACTCAACGTTGGCTGCGTTCGGGGAAAACCCGCGGCCGTTCAGGCCCGCCAACTCGCCCGTGCGGGCGATGTAGACGAGCGCGAACATTTCACCGCCGGTACCGGTCATCATTGGCTCCACGACGGCCAACGTGGCGACCGTAGCGACCGCGGCGTCGATGGCGTTGCCACCCTGTCTCAAGATTTGCAAGCCCGCCTGAGCTGCCAGAGGCTGGCTGGTTGCAACCATGCCGTTGCTCGCAAGCACGGCAGACCGTCCAGCGTTGGCCCGGCCCTACGGTATGTCAGAACACAAAGTTGCCCTCCAGCACGATCCAAGCAAGAGTCATCAACTCAAGACTCACGACCTCGACCAACAGCTTCTCACCCTCCAGGGTTCAACGTGTCATGTTATATCAGGTAAGGCTTTCAAACGCAGCCACGCCCGGCTACGGCCCTGCGTCCCCGGTCACCAGCGGGTGGCGACCAATGACAAGAGGGCCTCTCTAATTAGCCCGCTCATGTGTCTTGGATGCCTTGGACTCCGAGACAAGAGAATTCCCGTGAGCCAAGTACGCGGAGATCGCTGCCGCCGTTTGCTGAACAACTCTGCCCAGGCTCGGGACCAACTCCGTTGGAATCTCCAGCACCGTACCGTCGATGCTGATTCCGGCGACCACCTTGCTGGTAACGTCAAACACAGGGGCGCCGATGCCACGAAACCCGATCTGACTCTCTTCGTTGCTGACCGAGTAGCCTCGTTTTTTGGTGTCCTCCAGATCTTGCTTGAGCTTGCGCATGAGAATAATCGTGTTCTTGTTGTACTTCCACAAGGTCTTGCTGCTGATCTGACGATCGAACACCTCGTTGGACACGTATGCGATCATCGCCTTGCCGATTCCCGTACAGTGAGCCGGCACTCTTTGCCCAGGCCACGTAGTCGCGATTCGGTGTGGCCCGGGAGCGTTGATTTTTTCGATGATGACAGCTTCGTTTTCCTCGAGGACCGCCATGTGAGCACAGAAGCCGGTCTTGTGCATCAGCGACTGAAGGAAAGGCCGGGCCTCCTCTTGCAGTTGCAGGTGTTCCATGGCAGTTCGGCTAAGGCTCACTAGTTTGAGTCCCAAGCGATATCTCCTGCTGTGACTGTCTTTTTGGAGGTAGCCCCTTCGCTCCAGGGTGGTCAAAATCAGGTAAGTCGAACTCTTGGGGAGCAGGAGCTTTCGACTCACCTCTGAAAGAGTATACCCGCGATTCGATTGGACCATCATTTCGAGCACCGTGAGGGCGCGCTCCAAAGCTGGCACTCTGCTTCCTTGAGGATCTTCCATCATTGCCTTGTCAATAGATTGTGTTCATCCAGTTGAACAGATTGGCCAGCGCGGGTTGACACTCGACCGGACACCCTTAGAATACCTACATTTGAACCCGAACCGCTTCGGCAGTTGGGCTGATTGAGTTCACTATATTGAATCACTGCACCAACCAACCCACCTGCTGGTATCCGCGCCACTGTCAAGCGGTTGATAGGTTCAGCGTGTCCTATGTCCGTGGACATACAGGTGTGAGCAAGGTTGATTGCGACAAGCCCTGCAAGCAGCATGGAATACGGAGACCCCAGGACTGCTCTCATGTCGAAGGTTCCCGCGAACCACGAGCAGGGGCACCCGTGCGGCCGTCATTGCCCGCCTAGTCGATGTCTAGAGAAGGAGTCTCGTAAAGGCTCTTGTTTACCTTGGCCCCCGGCAACTGGAGATCCGTCAGCTCGCGGTTCCTGAAGTGGGGGCAAACGAGATTCTCCTTGGTGTTCGGGCCACAGCGATTTGTGGCTCCGATCAAGGCGGGTTTCTCGGCAGGGATAAGCGTAGGGTACCTCCCCTCGTTTTGGGCCACGAGTTTAGTGGCGAGATTCTCAAGGTTGACACGGCCGTCGCGAGGGCGGAGCCAGGGATGGCTGTGTGTGTTTACCCCTTCGCTACCTGCGGCCAGTGTCAGTACTGCCTTGCCGAGCAGCACCAGCGCTGCGCCCATCGCAAGCTCTTCGGGCTCCACGCACCAGGGGCGTTTGCCGAGTATGTGTCGGTACCTGAAGAATGTGTTTTCCCGATGCCCGACGGCATGACCTACTTGGAGGGTGCATTGGTCGAGCCGCTCGCGACCGCCCTTCACTCGTTGGAGAGAAGTCCGCCCGTGAAAGGCAAGGTGGTACTGATTTTTGGCGCGGGACCAATCGGTCTCTTGCAGTATCTTGTCGCCAAGCATTCCGGCGCCGCTAGTGTCGCGATCGTCGAACCAAACGGATATCGCCGGGAGACCGCCCAGCGGATGGGCGCTGATCTTACCGTTGACCCGACCGAGGGGGACCCAGTCGAAGCGGTCCGGGAATGGACGGGAGGACGGGGGGTGGACGTTGCTTTCGACGCAGCAGCGAGCGGTCTGTCACGAAAGCACGCGATCGCTGCCCTCGCAGCCGGCGGCACCGTTGTGCTGGTAGGACTGGAAGATGAAAGAAGTGCACTGAACATCAGGATGATTCAGGCTGGTGAACTCGACCTTAGAGGGTCGTACGCCTATACCCGCCGCGAGTTTCAGACGGCCCTGTCTCTGCTCGAGCAACGGGTCTTCCCGATCAGCCAGTTTGTTTCCGAAGCGCCTCTGGAATCCGGGCCGCGGATCTTCGAGGAACTGACCAACGGAGAGACGCGCCAGATCAAAGTAGTACTCACCATCTGAGGAGTAGAGCGGGTTCCTCTGCAGCCTTCGTTGCCTTCGCCGAGCAATGAACCCCATGCAAAGTGGGAACTGCGGCCAGCAAGGCGGGAGGCTGCGTAGCAGTAATTCGCTTCAGCCATGGATTAGCGTTGCATCCTTACGGAATGAATGCCTTACGGAACTCCTGAAGGATGGAAGGAAGTCCGATGAGTTTCAGATGCCGTCTGTGGGCTGGTTAGAGCCGGCGTGGCCAGATCTCGAAGTAGCTTGGTTCGGGCCATGAACCAAGTCCCCCTCGATCTGTCAGCCTCCAACTCTGAAAGGGCTGTTCGCGAGAGAATTTGGCCCACCTGAACAGCGGGCGCGGATAGCACGCTTCGGACTCGCGTACGGCTTGAGATCGAAACAAGGTTGTGGAATTCCTCAGGGTGCGGTGACTCTCACACGGCGCCTCGTCGTGCGCTGCAGTATCGGCCACAACCCGCTCCGAGCGCAGGCTCAGCAATCATGCGGGAAACTCCACGAGCTTCGCTCCCGGAGGTTGCTCGCAGTAAGTGGACCACGCGGCCATCAATTGGCGACGCTTCTCGAACAGATCGCCGCGACGGTAGGCTGCTTCGACCTTGTTCGTGAGGGTATGGGCCAGAGCTTGTTCACACACTTCGTGCGAAAAGCTGGTTGACTCGGCAGCCCAATCCCTGAACGAACTCCGGAATCCATGGACAGTAATCTGCTGATACTCCATCCGCCTCAGCACGGCTGTCAGCGACATATCCGACAGGGGCTTGCCTTGGCGGACGCCGGGAAACACCAATCCCTCGGCCTCAAGCCGCCTCATCTCATCGAGAGTCCGCGATACGTGCTAATTGGGTCGCTAGTTGTGATCTTTCAATAGGTTGTTCACTCGGTCCCAACCGAGGAAACTGAGGGTACCAAGCACAAAGTTTCCCGGAAGGAGGACCAAGTGAACATCCATCAGAATGCCAAGTTGACCCCGAAGAGTCGAGCCGCTGTCGTCCGGCGGATTCTCGACCAGGGCCAGACCCCGAAGGCGGTGGCCAGCGCCTTCGGGGTCTGCGCACGTACGGTGCGCAAGTGGGTAGCCCGCTATCGGGCTGAGGGCGCGGACGGATTGCTCGACCGCAGTTCGCGTCCGCACCGCTCGCCCCGCAGCATACCTGCCACTCTCATCAGCCGCATCACCGCCTTGCGCCGGCTGCGCTGGACCGGCGCCCAGATCGCCGCCACTGTTGGGGTGGCGCCCGCTACCGTCAGTCGAGTCCTCCGCCGCCAGGGGCTTGCTCGCCTTAGTGCCCTCGACCCGCCGCCGCCCGTCCGCCGCTACGAACACCCGCACCCGGGCGACCTGCTGCACCTTGATATCAAGAAACTCGGCCGCTTTCGCCGCCCCGGTCACCGCGTCACCGGGGACCGCCGCCACTCCAGCCCCGGCGCCGGCTGGGAATACCTTCATGTCTGCGTCGACGACCACTCCCGTCTCGCCTTCTCCCAGCTCTATCCCGACCAGACCGCCGCCACTGCCGCGGCCTTTCTCACCGCCGCCCTCGACTACTACCACCGCCTCGGCATCCGCGTCCGCCGCGTGCTCACTGACAACGGCGGGTGTTACCGTTCCAGGGCCTTCCATGCACGCTGTGCCCAACGCGGCCTACGCCATCGCTTCACCCGGCCCTTCACCCCCCGTACCAACGGCAAAGCCGAACGCTTCATCCAGACCGCACTCCGCGAGTGGGCCTACGCACACCCCTACCCCACCTCCACCCAGCGTGCCCAACACCTCAGACACTGGCTCCACCGCTACAATTGGCACCGCCCACACGCCAGTCTCAAGGCCAACCCGCCCATCAGTCGAATCGGTCTGACCGGGGACAACCTGTTGAGGTTCCACAGCTAGTGTAGTGCGTCAAACGGATTGACGTTTATCGAGAGTGCGCCGAGCAGGTTTGACTTTCTCCAGGATATCGGAGGCGGCAGCTGTCCAGATGTAAGGTTTGGGGTTGTTGTTGTGTTGGTCGATATAGGCGTCGATGGCCCCGACAAGTTCATTCACACTGCGGAACGTCCCTCGGCGCAGGCGCTTCTCAGAGAGGTCGCGGAAGAATCTCTCGACCATATTGAGCCACGAAGAACTAGTCGGGGTGAAGTGGATGTGGAATCGTTTGTGGCGGGCGAGCCAGCGTTGCACCTTTTCGTGTTTGTGGGTCGCGTAGTTGTCCACGATCAAGTGCAGTTGTTTGTTGGGCGCGGTCTGGCGGTCAATCAGCCGCAGGAACTGCAGCCATTCATGGTGGCGGTGGTTTTTCATGCAGCTGCTGATCACCTTGCCGTCGAGCGTGTTCAATGCGGCAAACAAGGTGGTCGTGCCCTAGCGTTTGTAGTCGTGGGTCCTGGTCCCGGCCCGCCCCTTTTTCAGCGCTAAGCCGGGTTGCGTGCGATCCAACGCCTGAATCTGACTCTTCTCGTCGACCGACAATACCAGGGCATGTTCGGGTGGATTCAGATACAGCCCCACAACGTCCTCGAGTTTCTCGACAAAGCGGGGATCGTTGCTGAGCTTGAAGCTGGCGGTACGGTGCGGCTTCAAGCCGTGTGCCTGCCAGATACGCCGCACACTGGCTGCACTGATTCCCATGGCGGCGGCCATGGAGCGGGTACTCCAGTGAGTGGCGTTGGACGGAGTTTGCTGAGTGGTCTTGCGGATGAGTTCCCTCACGAGTTTCGCGCTGATGCTCGGTTTGCGGCCGGGACGAGGGGCGTCCTTTTCCAGGCCGGCGAGTCCGAGTTGGAGGTACCTTTTCCGCCACCGCGCCGCCTTCTCCGGAGTAATATTCAACTCGGCAGCGATCTGTTTGTTGCGGCAGCCGACGGCAGCCAGCAGCACGATTCTCGACCGTTCAATCAGACGGGCCGGCAACATTCGGCTCCCAACGATGGCTTCCAACCGCGACCGCTGAGCCGCGTTCAGTTCCACCTGGAGAGCAATACGCATCGGGGATCTCCTCTCGATTGAAGAGACGTCCCCAAGATAATAAACGTTACTATTTAAGATGCACTACACTAGCGCCGAAGTCCCTTGCAAGGGTGGCACGGGCTCCCCGGCAGCGTAAGCCTGCTTCAACTCCCTCAGGCGTTGCGGGTCCACTTGGCAAAGCCATCGCACTAAGCGAGCGTCCTTGAGGACGCAAAATCGGGCTACACCGTTCTTGATCGCTGCTATCAAACGGTCCGAACAGGGTTAAAAACTGGTCATAGGTCCAGGTCGGCCAAGGGGCCTGTCCTCCGTCGGGGGTGCCTCTCCATCCCAGACGCCGCTCTAAATGCCGGATGCGGTTGGCGATGCCCTGTCGTGTCATCCCACTCGTTAGACCTTCATGTCCTCGACGAGGGTCTCGAGGCTGTGCAAGCGCTCGCTCAGCTCACCGACCTCGACGGCTCGATAAGCCATATCAAGAATCGTTCGCGCCGCCGAGACCCGGATGGATGGCGGCGAGTCCTGACTCGTCACGACCGCTTGGAGGGCGTTCACGGCATCCACCGTGGCCAGTTGCAGGCGGGCGGTTGACTGTTCCAGAACCTGTCGACGGGCCGAGCGGCAGCGTTCCGCGAAGTCACTATCTTGGAGCCAGTGTCGAAGCGTGGATTCTGCCACATCGGCCTTCCTCGCAGCTGCCGCGATCCCGGACTCGGTGAGTAGCGCCGAGACCGCGGCTTCCTCTTTGCGGCTGCGCTTTTCTCCATGCCCCTTCATGACTGCTCGCCCCGCTCCTCGAGACGCCGCAGAAAGTTCTCAATCGCCTTCCTGCTATAGAAAACCGATCGTCCCAACCGTGTGCGGGTCGGCCCGCGCCGTTCGACATGCCAGCGGCGGACCGTGCGTAGAGATTTGCCGATCAAGGTTGCGAACTCCCGCTCAGAGAGGAAATCGGCGTGAGGAAGGTGAATCATGGTCTGTTGCGCCTTCATGTCAGCTCGGCATTCGTTCTGTCTGCTGTTCAAGCCAAGCGGCTAATTCAGACTTGCGGTAGAAAATGGACCTGCCAACTCTTGTCCTCGGGGGGCCCTTCCTCTCCACATGCCAGCGGTCGAGTGTCCTGGTGCTCTTGCCGAGCTGCCTGGCGAGGTCTTCCCGCGTGATGTATTCGTCGATAGGAGACCGGATGTCTTTCGTGTGTGTCAATTGCCTGTCCATCGTCACTGGAAGCAGCATTTGCACTCAGCCTAGCCTTCGTCGCCGAATGGAAGCGTAACGGTTTGACGACAAATACGGGGGTGTTTTTGTAGCGCTTATCAGGCAGCCCACCCGCCGGTAAGTTACGAGCTTGAAGTGCGCCGTCGAGGATTCGCTACGGAGTTGGGGCTGGGTTGCGGGCAAGCTGGTAGGCGCGCCGAAGCGCCTTGGGAGATGCGCTGGAATGGAGCGCGTCTGGGAGAAAAGCGGTTTGTAAGCGCCGGAGCGAAAATAGACCACAGGGCGGCCGTTTGAGGCCGCTGGTGGCGGAGCAAAACTAGACCGCCCGCCAGCATTTCATAAAACATTTTTGGGGTGTTTTGTGTGATGCAGGAGGGATGTACTCTGTGGAGCTGTACGCACGCGTTCGCCGAGCGGTCTTTGTCGAAGGGGTCAGCGAGAGAGAAGCGGCGCAGCGCTTCGGGCTGGCGCGCGAGACCGTGTGCAAGATGCTGCGCTACGCCGCGCCGCCGGGCTATCGGCGGCAGAAGCCGATTCGACGCCCGAAGCTCGACGCCTACACGCCGATCATCGACCAGATCCTGGAGACGGACCTAGCGCTGCCGAAGAAGCAACGGCACACGGCGAAACGTATCTTCGAACGACTCCGAGACGAGCACGACTTCGCGGGCGGCTACACCATCATCAAAGACTACGTGCGGCTGAAGCGGACCTCGCAGCGCGAGATGTTCGTGCCGCTGACGCATCCGCCGGGGCACGCCCAGGCGGACTTCGGCGAGGCGCAAGTGGAGATCGGCGGGGTGCTGGCGAAGGCGCACTACTTCGTCATCGATCTACCCCACAGCGACGAGAGTTACGTGCGGGCATTTCCGGCCGAGACGACGGAAGCTTTCTTGGAGGGGCACGTCGAGGCGTTTCGCTACTGGGGTGGCGTGCCGCGACGGATTCTCTACGACAACACAACGCTGGCGGTGGCGCGGATCCTAGGCGACGGGACGCGGCAGAAGACGCAGGCGTTCTCGGAGCTGCAGTCGCACTACTTGTTCGCAGAGCGTTTTGGGAGGCCGGGCAAGGGAAACGACAAGGGGAAGGTCGAGAACCTTGTGAAGGTCGCCCGACGGAGCTTCTTCGTACCGCGGCCCCGGTTCCCCAGTTGGGCAGCGTTGAACGTATGGCTGGAAGAGCAGTGCCGCAAGAGGCGAGAGCGCCGGCAACGCGGGCATCGAGAGAAGATCGGAGAGCGCTTCGAGCGTGATCGACAAGCGCTGTTAGCGCTGCCGGCAGCGGCGTATGAGGCCTGCGAGACACGTCCTGGGAGAGTGACGTCGTTGTCGCTGGTGCGCTACCACACCAACGACTACTCGGTGCCGACCAAGTACGGACACCGCCAAGTGCTCATCAAGGGCTATGTGGACAAAGTCGTCATCTGCGCCGGCAGCGAGGAGATCGCACGGCATCGGCGCAGCTATGGGCGTGAGGGGCTGATCTTTCACCCGCTGCACTATCTGGCCCTACTGGAGCGCAAGACCGGAGCACTCGAGCAAGCAGCGCCGCTGGAAGGCTGGCAGTTGCCCGAGGAGTTTGCTGGACTGCGCCGGCTGCTCGAAGCGCGGCTCGGCAAGGCTGGAGCTCGAGAGTATGTCCAGGTACTGCGTCTGCTCGAGGACGTTCCGCTCGAAGAAGTCCGTGCTGCCGTAGGGGACGCCTTACGGCTCGGCGCGATCTCTTTCGATGCCGTCAAGCATCTCGTGCTGTGTCGCATCGAACAGCGCCCACCCCGGCTGGAACTTGAGAATTATCCCCATCTGCCCACGGCGCGGGTGGCGAGGACCGCAGCGGCGGACTATCTGGCGCTGGTGGACGCGGGAGCCGAGTGACGGCCAAGCCGAAAGTGCTGCTGGAAGCGCAGCTGAAGGCGCTGCGGCTGCCGACCTTCCTGCGCGAGTACGACAAAGTGGCGCGGCAATGCGCGGCCGAAGGTCTGGACTGTCCGCGCTATCTGCTGCGACTCAGTGAGCTGGAGCTGCTCGATCGCGAACAGCGCGCCACCGAGCGCCGCATCAAGACCGCCAAGTTCCCGGTGCTCAAGAGCCTGGAGACCTTCGAGTTCCGCTCGATTCCGTCGCTGAACAAGAGCTTGGTCCTGGAGCTGGCGCGCTCGGAGTATCTGGATCGCAGAGAGAACGTGCTGGCGCTGGGCAACTCCGGTACGGGCAAGACGCACCTTGCCCTGGCGTTGGGGCTGGCCGCTTGTCAGAAAGGCTATCGGGTCCGCTTTGCCACCGCCGCGGCGCTGGTCCACGAGTTGCTCGAGGCGCGTGACGACAAACGTCTCCTGCGCTTGCAAAAACAGCTGGCCAAGCAAGACCTGCTGATCGTCGACGAGCTGGGCTACGTCCCCTTGTCGAAGACGGGCTCGGAGTTACTGTTCGAGATCTTCAGCCAGCGCTACGAGCGGGCCTCGACGCTGGTCACCTCGAACCTGCCCTTCAACGAGTGGACGGAGATCTTCGGCTCCGAGCGGCTGACCGGCGCTTTGCTGGATCGTCTCACCCACCACGTCCATATCTTGGAGATGAACGCCGAGAGCTACCGTCTCCAGCAGAGTAAGCGTTCCCGGAAGCGTTCTTCCTCCCCCTGATCCCCCCGCCCAGCCGCCGGCTGTTTCGAGGGGCTTCCACTACGTCCGGGGCCGCCTTAACAGGCGTCCCCCGACTTCGCTCCAGCCCCCAAAACAGCCGCTTTCAGAAACGAGTCCTATCCCCGAGATGGTCTACTTTTACTCCGCCCCAGTGGCCTAATTTTGCTCCGCCCTTGACAGCGGTTATTAGAAACGACAGAGCAATCCAATCAACCCTGCCATTTCGATGCTTTTTGACATGTTCAGCCATCTCGGAGACGTTCTTTGCACGCCACCTTGTCAACACTTTGGATTGCGTGTTTTCTTTTGTGAGACGTTTCACGTCGTCGGCGAAATTCCGGAGTTGGGTTCGAAGGCGGCGAACTCGCTTGGGGGCGATGCCGGGTGGCAATACAACAAGACCAGGAAGATCACCGAATTTGCCTAACAGCCTGTGTCTAAAAACCACTTTTCCATAGAAGCGTTTCAGCGTAAAATCAGGTATGGCGATGGGGACGCGGCGAGCCAGACAGAGGCAGGAAGAGTTGTTCTACGCAAGCGAGCGAGTGGAAGCGCCGGGGCACCCGTTTTACGAGCGGTTGAACGGGGTGCTGAATGAAGCGGGCTTCGATGCGTTTTGCGAGGAGCGCTGCCGCGGGTTCTATCACCAGAAACGGGGGCGGCCGTCGCTGGCGCCGGGGGTGTAGTTCCGGTTGCTGCTGATCGGATTCTTCGAAGGGATCGACAGCGAGCGCGGCATCGGATGGCGCGTGGCCGACAGCCTGAGCCTGCGGCGCTTTTTGAACTACGGACTCAACGAAGCCACGCCGGATCATGTGACGATCTCGCGAACGCGGCGGTTGCTGGATGAAGCGACGCATCAGGCGGTGTTCAGGTTTGTGTTGAGGGAAGTGGCGCGGCGCGGATTGCTGAAAGGCAAGACGATAGGAATCGACGCGACGACGCTGGAAGCCAACGCGGCGATGCGTTCGATTGTGCGACGCGACACCAGCGAGAGCTACCTGGGGTATCTGCGGCGGTTGGCGGCGGAGGCGGGCATCGATGCCAGCGATGACGACGCGGTGCGGCGCATGGATCGCAAGCGGAAGAAGAAGACATCGAATAAGGAGTGGGTGAATCCGCACGATCGGGAAGCCGAAGTGACCAAGATGAGAGATGGCACGACGCACTTGGCCTACAAGGCCGAGCAGGCGGTGGATCTGGAGACGGGCGCGATCGTGGCGATCAGCACGCATGGCGGGGCGGTGGGCGACAGCGAATCGGTGCAGGAAACCTTAGCGGCGGCCGGTGAGGCGATAGCAGAACAGATCGCGACGCCGACCGCGCAAGGCCAATACAAAGTTCACGAACAAGGGCTGCGCGAAGTGGTGACTGACAAGGGGTATCACAGCGGCGCGGGTTTGGCGACGATGAGCGGGATGGGCGTGCGGAGTTACGTTTCGGTTCCCCGGCAACCACGGCGCAACTGGGAAGGCAAACGGGAGCAGCAAGCGGCGGTATACGCCAACCGGCGGCGTGTGGCAGGCGCGCGTGGCAAGAGTTTGTTGCGGCGGCGCGGCGAGTTGCTGGAGCGGCCCTTCGCGCATCAGTATGAGACGGGTGCGATGCGGAGGCTGCATGTGCGTGGCCGCGGCAACGTCGCCAAGCGGGTGTTGTTGCAGGCGGCGGCGTTCAACCTGGCGCTGATTCTGCGAACGATGACCCGAGCCGGAACGCCGAGAGGTCTGGCGGACCTGAAAAGGAAGCTATTCTGCGCCTTGTTACGCGTTCTGGCGGCTCTGTTGGCAATACCTGCGCTTGCTTTCCGACCGGGATGCAAGTTTACCGCTCAGCTCTCACCTATCCGAAAGACCGCGGCCCAGTCCGCCCACATTGCGCCCGTGACAAAAATCGGGGTTCTGACACGGGCTGCTAACGGCTCAGCCAATGCCCCGGCAGCCTCGGCGCATTTTTGCAACTCCGACGACCACCACATCTCGCGCCGCTCGGACACTCTTGATTGTCTGCGGAGCGACTCTCTTGTCAGAGGGTCTGGCACAGCTCTCGTTAGCCACTTCTCGTGCTGGGCCTTCCACGGGTGTCTCTGTCCCTTCCCGGGCTTTGCCCGCTGGTCTTTGGTTACCGTCACGAAGGCGTAGTTCCAGGCCCAATTGAGAAGCTTATAAACATCGCAGCCTGTCAAGGGCGGCAGGAAGTTCGCGCTGTCGAAAGCCCAGGTGCGGCTGGCTCAGGCCGCGATGGCCCACCGCGACACGTCGGTGTCCGAACTGTGCCGCCAACTCGGCATCAGGCCGGTGACGCTCTACAGGTACGTCGGACCGCAGGGCCAGTTGCGTGAGCAGGGCCAGAAGGTCCTCGCCACCTGAACCGGAGTGCTTGGACCGCGACGCCTGGCGGGCACCGGCTTAGCGTAGGATTTCGCCCCTCCCGCAAATAACCCGGGAACCAACGGCTCGTCGTTGGGATTTTTCTTCTGGCCCCGACGCTCAGTTCCGAGAACTTCAGACTTGCCGCCGCCAAACCAGCGAGGGCACCATCGCGAAGATGCTCCGAGTCCCGGCAGACCACTGCGAGATCCTTGAGAGTTCGAAGTCCTCTTGCGCCTCCCCGTCGCGAGTACTCTTGGAACGCTGGTTCGCGCCAGCGATAGCTGCCTTCTTTGACCTGATTCAGTGAGAGTCGAAGGTTCCGAAACACAGAGTGAGAGATCGTGGTCGGATCGAATAAACGAAAAGCCCACGTTCCGAGTTTGACGAAACCGAAGACGCCAACTCCTGACAGCACTGCAAGTACCGGAGCCGCCGCGGAAGGCGTGGTGGTGCCAACGACCCTTAGAGCCAGAAGAATCAGCGCCAAGAATGTAGTCGTCGCAACTAGCCGCATGTACGAATTGCCAAACCGTTCCTCCAGCAATAACTGTCGGACCGTGGCCGGCATACGCGCATAGACGGCGGTCATCGCGGCCGTGATGGCCGTGTAGTACAAACCGATAAACACACCCCCGACACCCGCAATGACTGCCAGGAGTTGAACGTAGGCAGCCTCACTGCACAGCGGTGGAATGAACTCGGTGTAGGGCGCGACTATCCAGAGCAGACCCGCAACGCCCGCACCCGTGAGCATGTCGAGGATCGTTAGCCTCGAGATGCTCAGGATCGCGGCTGAGCTATCCGCTTCTTCTCCAACCCAACGCCGGACCCGGAAGCCACTACTCCAGATGCGGAGCCGCAGATCTGAAAGGCGAGCGCGCAGCCTCCACACGCCGCGGTACTGCGACAGCAGAACTCGAATCCCGAGACTCATCTGCAAGACATCCTTAACGATTCTGCCGATCCGTTCTTCGGGCTGTCGTGGATGCGTCTCGACGCCTGCACGTGCGGGGGCTTCCCCTTACCGCCCCAGAATTACAAATCCAGGACCCGTCTGAGTCCGAAATCGACGTGAGCCATGAGTTTCCGGGAAACTTGTCCCACCCGGTCAGAGAGATAGGTTTTGTCGAGAGTCACGATCTGAGTGACGTTGGCGACGGAGTCCTTCGAGAGCCCGGTGCTGGCCGCTGGAAGCAGGACGTTGCCGGGAGCGTCGAGCAACCGAGTATTCGACGTGAGAATGACACCAAGAATTGTTCTCAATCTGCTTCGATTGAAAGCATCGGCCTGGACGATGAGGACGGGATGGCGAAAACCAGGCTCCGATCCCCGCGGCACATCCAGATCCGCCCACCACACCTCGCCACGTGCAACTACCATTTGCTGGAGTTGACGCTTCGAGCCTGGGCGGCCCTCAACGCCGGATTGAGGCCGCTCGATTCATCGGCGAAGACCTCGTTTAGCTTGGACGTCACATCCTCATCACGGTGTTTGGCCAGGTATTCAGAAACCGCTGTGGCGTACAATTCGCTCCTCGACACTCCTTGCCGCTCCGCCAACTCGTTAGCCGACAGGAACAGCTCGTCCGGTAGTGAGATTGCTGTTTTCATACCGCGATCATACCAGAGTGCACCGCATGCTTGAGCAGCGTCCCGAGCCGGTCACAGTCACGGGGAGCGGTCATCCCCCGTTGATGTAGACGATTTCAGCGGTGCACATGAAGCTGAAGCGAGGTCGGGTGACCGCGCCCCATTGGAGTTCCAGAAGCGACTCCAAACACAGCCCATAATCCCTTGTGTGGGATAGTAAGAGAGAGGTTCAGCCCCTGTTTTTAGCCCAGATAGAGGGTCCTAGCCCATCACACTCCGGACCACGCACGACGATCAGGATATGGCCTTCCCTACCGAAGTAGAGTCGATGCTGGAGCCGAAACGGAAAAGCTGATGCCAACGGTGGAGACCTTGGGGTGGCCGGTAGACCTGTTGGAAGCGATGGAACGGCTTGAGGACAGCTGTCGCAAGCGCGGGCACGCACCGGACTGGCATGCGCCTAATGAATTCCAAGATCAGATGGAAGTTGAAGCCACCTGGGATTGGGCCGGGGAAATGAACGAACGGGGCTGGAAGATCGACACAGCGTCGGTTCGGAAGAATGAGTCCGACCCGCCGGACTGCCTGACTGAAATGGGTGGGAAGACGATTGGCATCGAAGTGACGGAACTCGTTGACCGCAAAGCCATTGAACTCCATCCCGAACTACCGAGATATCAACGGCCGGAACACTTTGTGCAGGAATTTCCCCAGCCACCGATGCCACCGAGTTGGCCTCGGGAGAAGTTCCACAAGCATGTCGCTGCGATAATCGAGCGAAAGGATCGGCGAGCAGCTGAAGTGCGAGCATTGCGGCCTCAACCGTCGCGCGACAATCCGGTTTCAAGCAAGTTCCTCTTGATTGTGACCGGTGAGCCTCGGTTGGATGAAACAACCCTAGCCGAGTACTTGAGAACCATCAAATTGCAACGGCCACGGTACTTTGATGGTGTCTTCGTGATGAAGTCTTACGTGCACAATCCCGATGGGAAAGGTCATGGACACCACCCGGTCTTTGAGGTTCCATTCTCAGACTAGGAACCTGATTCGCCAACGCCCGTTACCCTCGTCGACGGCATCTCTCAATTCCAATAATCCCCTACCCCTCCCACCCCACTAACCCCAACCGATCGCACGGAGCATCGTGGAGGTTCTGCCGCAGTCCCAGGTAGCGCTCGGTGGTCTGGATGGAGGCATGCCCCAGGGAAATCTGGATCTGCTCGAGCGGCGACCGGCCGAGGTGGGCGAGCTTGGCGAAGGTGCGCCTGAGATCATGCGGGGTGATCTTGCCGAGGCCTGCCCGGGCGCCATAGGAAACGACCGCCTCGAAGACCGCTTGCGGGGTGATCGGACCGTTCCCGACCCGTCCGGCCTTGTCCACACGCCGCAGCACGGCCCCGGTGGAGATCTGGGCGGCGGCGGCCCAGCCATCGAGGGCGTCCTTGGCCCAGGACGGCATCGGGACGGTGCGGACGCGGCCGTGCTTGCCGACGAGATCGACGATCGCCCAGCGTCCTTCTCGTTGAGCCACATCGGCGAACTCCAGCCCCGCCAACTCCCCCCGCCGCAACCCGCACCCCACCAGCAGCCCCAGCAGCACGCGATCCCGCAGGCCTTTCCGTGTTGCCGGGTCAGGGGCGGCCAGCAGCCGCTGGGCCTGCTCGAGGGTCAGCCAATTGCCGGTCCGGACGCCGGAGCGGCGGGCGCCGGGGACGCCGCGGATCCCGGCGGCGGCCAGGGGGGAGAGCCCGCCGTGGGCGGCGGCTTCGGCGGCGAGCTTGCGCAGGGCAGCGAGCGCGAGGTTGATTGAGGCCGCCGAGAGGCCTCGATCGAGAAGGTATGAGCGGTAGCGCCCCAGCACGGCCCTTGTAAAACCTTCTCCGGAGGCGTTTGACGGGTACCAGGCAAAAAACTCACTCAACGCCCGGTGATAGGCGCGGCGGGAGTGCTCGCTCGCCAGAGAGTCGAGGACCAGGTCGACGAGCGGCGCCGGCGAGACCGGGACCAGCACGGAGGCCGCACTTCCCTTCCCTTCGGGGTCTCGCATCAGCGTGTGGGCGGGAGCTGGAGCTGCAAGGGGGCGCCGGGGTGCTGCTCGGCCCACAGGGTTTCGAGCAGGTCCGGGACCCAGCGGTCGATCGCGCGCAGCCGGTGGAGCCGCGCGTGGCAGGCGCGGCACAGAGTGATCAGGGCCGAGGGGCGGTTGGACTTTTTCCTTCGCAGGCTGCGGTGATGAACGACGAGCGGATCCGGAGCGCGGCAGACGCGGCAGAGCCGATGGTCGCGGCTGAGGACTTTTTCCCGGCGTCCGGCGAAGCGGGCGCGGGAGCGCCGGCCGCGGTGGTAGCAGGTCTGGCACAGCCCGCGGCGGTAGAGATCGGGATCCCCGCAGGGGCAGCAGAGGGGCAGCTGGGGGTCAGAAGTCACGGCGTGTCGGCGGTGTGAGTTTTGCCTACGATAAGAGCAGTGAGTGTTTTGCCTGATAGGTCTGGTTGGTTGGGGTTCGATTCCCCTTCACCTGCTCTGTCTCGGTGGCCTTCTAACCTTCATTGCCCTCTGGGCATTGGCTTACGCCGTTGGACTGTCAGCAACGAATGGAAAGGAGCCGCCTATGAAAGAGCAAGCTAGAACCCAAAAGCCCACTGTAGCCTCCAGTTCGCTGGCGAATACAATCTGGGCCATCGGGACAAGCACGTGGTCTGGTCTGGCCCTATCAGGCAAAGCACTCATCCGGCGTTGAAACGTTCGCAAGTAGATTGCACCGTTTCGCGAGATTGTACCGGCGTCTAGCGCGAAACTGAGATGCTTACGTAGACTTCAACCTGCGGCACAGGGGGCGACCTCAAGAGGGAGGCCCCACCGGCGCAGAAAGCATCCTTTCCGCGGCCATCGCTGTCCTTCCTTCCATCGCAGAAACGACCCTCTCTGCGGCACTAACTGAGCCGTTCGGGTCACACGAGCGGTGGCGTAATCTGCAACAGTGCGCTACTCGTAATACATGGCGAACTACACTGCAAGGGACCTTGTCGAGATGGGAACATTGCCCCCCAGGGCAGTTGAGGCGTGCGCTGAATGTCTCCGCAAGCGGCGCAACATCCTGGTGACCGGTATCACAGGTTCCGGCAAAACAACCATCATCCTGGCGCTGGCAGGCCTGCTCCCCGCCGATGAGCCCTTGCTCCTGCTCGATGACTGCGGCGATCTGAATTTGGACGGCCCAAGCCGCCATCGAATACTGCTGCATCCAGATGACCCCGCAGAGTCCCTTAGAGAAGTGCTTGCCCGCGCACTTCTCTCCGCGCAAGGGCGCCTGTCAAGGGCGGAGCAAAATTAGGCCACTGGGGCGGAGTAAAAGTAGACCATCTCGGGGATAGGACTCGTTTCTGAAAGCGGCTGTTTTGGGGGCTGGAGCGAAGTCGGGGGACGCCTGTTAAGGCGGCCCCGGACGTAGTGGAAGCCCCTCGAAACAGCCGGCGGCTGGGCGGGGGGATCAGGGGGAGGAAGAACGCTTCCGGGAACGCTTACTCTGCTGGAGACGGTAGCTCTCGCCGTTCATCTCCAAGATATGGACGTGGTGGGTGAGACGATCCAGCAAAGCGCCGGTCAGCCGCTCGGAGCCGAAGATCTCCGTCCACTCGTTGAAGGGTAGGTTCGAGGTGACCAGCGTCGAGGCCCGCTCGTAGCGCTGGCTGAAGATCTCGAACAGTAACTCCGAGCCCGTCTTCGACAAGGGGACGTAGCCCAGCTCGTCGACGATCAGCAGGTCTTGCTTGGCCAGCTGTTTTTGCAAGCGCAGGAGACGTTTGTCGTCACGCGCCTCGAGCAACTCGTGGACCAGCGCCGCGGCGGTGGCAAAGCGGACCCGATAGCCTTTCTGACAAGCGGCCAGCCCCAACGCCAGGGCAAGGTGCGTCTTGCCCGTACCGGAGTTGCCCAGCGCCAGCACGTTCTCTCTGCGATCCAGATACTCCGAGCGCGCCAGCTCCAGGACCAAGCTCTTGTTCAGCGACGGAATCGAGCGGAACTCGAAGGTCTCCAGGCTCTTGAGCACCGGGAACTTGGCGGTCTTGATGCGGCGCTCGGTGGCGCGCTGTTCGCGATCGAGCAGCTCCAGCTCACTGAGTCGCAGCAGATAGCGCGGACAGTCCAGACCTTCGGCCGCGCATTGCCGCGCCACTTTGTCGTACTCGCGCAGGAAGGTTGGCAGCCGCAGCGCCTTCAGCTGCGCTTCCAGCAGCACTTTCGGCTTGGCCGTCACTCGGCTCCCGCGTCCACCAGCGCCAGATAGTCCGCCGCTGCGGTCGTCGCCACCCGCGCCGTGGGCAGATGGGGATAATTCTCAAGTTCCAGCCGGGGTGGGCGCTGTTCGATGCGACACAGCACGAGATGCTTGACGGCATCGAAAGAGATCGCGCCGAGCCGTAAGGCGTCCCCTACGGCAGCACGGACTTCTTCGAGCGGAACGTCCTCGAGCAGACGCAGTACCTGGACATACTCTCGAGCTCCAGCCTTGCCGAGCCGCGCTTCGAGCAGCCGGCGCAGTCCAGCAAACTCCTCGGGCAACTGCCAGCCTTCCAGCGGCGCTGCTTGCTCGAGTGCTCCGGTCTTGCGCTCCAGTAGGGCCAGATAGTGCAGCGGGTGAAAGATCAGCCCCTCACGCCCATAGCTGCGCCGATGCCGTGCGATCTCCTCGCTGCCGGCGCAGATGACGACTTTGTCCACATAGCCCTTGATGAGCACTTGGCGGTGTCCGTACTTGGTCGGCACCGAGTAGTCGTTGGTGTGGTAGCGCACCAGCGACAACGACGTCACTCTCCCAGGACGTGTCTCGCAGGCCTCATACGCCGCTGCCGGCAGCGCTAACAGCGCTTGTCGATCACGCTCGAAGCGCTCTCCGATCTTCTCTCGATGCCCGCGTTGCCGGCGCTCTCGCCTCTTGCGGCACTGCTCTTCCAGCCATACGTTCAACGCTGCCCAACTGGGGAACCGGGGCCGCGGTACGAAGAAGCTCCGTCGGGCGACCTTCACAAGGTTCTCGACCTTCCCCTTGTCGTTTCCCTTGCCCGGCCTCCCAAAACGCTCTGCGAACAAGTAGTGCGACTGCAGCTCCGAGAACGCCTGCGTCTTCTGCCGCGTCCCGTCGCCTAGGATCCGCGCCACCGCCAGCGTTGTGTTGTCGTAGAGAATCCGTCGCGGCACGCCACCCCAGTAGCGAAACGCCTCGACGTGCCCCTCCAAGAAAGCTTCCGTCGTCTCGGCCGGAAATGCCCGCACGTAACTCTCGTCGCTGTGGGGTAGATCGATGACGAAGTAGTGCGCCTTCGCCAGCACCCCGCCGATCTCCACTTGCGCCTCGCCGAAGTCCGCCTGGGCGTGCCCCGGCGGATGCGTCAGCGGCACGAACATCTCGCGCTGCGAGGTCCGCTTCAGCCGCACGTAGTCTTTGATGATGGTGTAGCCGCCCGCGAAGTCGTGCTCGTCTCGGAGTCGTTCGAAGATACGTTTCGCCGTGTGCCGTTGCTTCTTCGGCAGCGCTAGGTCCGTCTCCAGGATCTGGTCGATGATCGGCGTGTAGGCGTCGAGCTTCGGGCGTCGAATCGGCTTCTGCCGCCGATAGCCCGGCGGCGCGGCGTAGCGCAGCATCTTGCGCACGGTCTCGCGCGCCAGCCCGAAGCGCTGCGCCGCTTCTCTCTCGCTGACCCCTTCGACAAAGACCGCTCGGCGAACGCGTGCGTACAGCTCCACAGAGTACATCCCTCCTGCATCACACAAAACACCCCAAAAATGTTTTATGAAATGCTGGCGGGCGGTCTAGTTTTGCTCCGCCACCAGCGGCCTCAAACGGCCGCCCTGTGGTCTATTTTCGCTCCGGCGCTTACAGGCGCCTGGTCATCGGTAATGTGTGTCCTCCCGAGGCCGGGGAAGTCCTGCGAGCTCTCAGCAGTGATCGCTATCAAGGCAGCTTGCTCGCAACTTGTGCAGCGTCGGCCCAGACTGCACTCCGTCAGTTGGCAACCTGGAGCCTCATGGACGGCTTCTCCTGGAAAACCGTCGGCGCCGGGATCGCAGCAGCGATCCATCTGGTTTTGCATGTCGGGCGGCAGGCCGACGGTACCCGCTGTATCACCGACGTCGCTTACGTCGAGACAGCGGGGGACGGCTGGGCGCTCCGGCCAATCTGAGCCGGTCGGTGTAGTCCATTGCAGTAACGATGCTTCCTGCATCATCAGAGGCCACACATGGCAATACTGATCAATCGTGACCATCCACCTTGTGGCGAACTACAAAGAGATTGCCGAAGTGTTGCGGAGAATCTAAACTTTCGTTGTAATCCGAACGGGCAATTTGGGATGTGAGCGACCAGGCGGGGCTTTAGGAATAACGGGTAGGCCGAATGGCCCAGAGAACATCAGTCGGAGATCCATGACCCTTACGGCTCTCTTGCCCGTGTTCGACACGCTGACCCTTAGTGCTGGTTCCGTGAACCCGAGAGCACGAGTAGTTGGTCCTTTCTCGATGCCGGCAACGCTGACCCGCAAGCCCGTTCGCCACACTCCGTTCCAGTTTCGTCTAATCAGCCACGATGGCCTGCGAACAGCCTTAAGGGCGGCCCACGCGACCCCCCACGGAATAGAGACAGAAAGGTCCGTCACGCGCTGCATCTCAACCGATGCCTGTCACCTATTCCTAGCCGTTCTCATACTGTTGCCATGCCAGTCATACTTGAGGTAGAACCGATCTTTGCAATCTTGTGGTTCTGAAGTTGGTGCGCGACTACCAAGGAAGAAACCCCGAACTCAGTCGCCAACTCATCTATGCAGTCTTCATCCACTATGGAGCAAGACACCCTGGCTTGTAACGCGGCCGATGGGACCAGAAACTCAGCCGCGAATGCGCGGCTCCGTTGCTGACGATCCGAGTGGGCTTGCGTGAGTAAGGCATCAGAGCCTGGCGATACTAGTACTTCAGCCAAGCTGCGGCAAAAGTGAAATCTCCTTGAATTGTCACTCCCACTCCGAAGGGCGAAGGCTGGAAGACCGTTCTCATCCGACTTCACCACGCCATCCACGAGAGCGATATAGCCAAAAGGTCGGGTCACTTCTTTGAGCGTATCGGGCTCTTCGCCGAGGGCCGTGCCCAGATCGGCCATTGAGGGAAGCGGGTCACCATCCAAATCCAACTGTTCTCGCACGTGTCGCGCCAATGCGTAGCCAGCATCCCACGGAACTCCATCAGACTGCATGTTTGCCCGATGCAAGACGTTGTGGCGAATGGCACGAAAGCGATCGAGTGAAATACTGGTGGTCTTTCCGTTTAGGGTCGCGACAATCGCAGACAAATTCGCTTCCAAATTCTGGGCATCGAGCACTGCGACTGCTTCCTCAAAGACGGCTCCCTTTAACATTTGCTCAACCCGAAATACGAGCGCCTGTTCCGAGTCATCCAAGGCGTACGGATCCCATCCAAGCCCGGCGGCGGTTCTGCAAAACATCGATTCGTCCTCGTCCGCAGCCTGAATCGACGTCCATTCTTCTTGAAGAAACGTACCCGACACGCCGCATGATACGAGTCGCCGGATGACACGATCCACGAAATCGGAACAACACTCGCGAAACTCGTCCCGGTCAACCCACGCTTGCCCTTGATTCAGAAACTCAAGTCTGGCCAGTGGGAGCACTTCAGAGGTCCAGGCAAGACGCGTTCGAACTCCCGAGGGGACCACCTCCAGATTTGGAAATGCATATCCCTCTCTGGAAGCACCCAGAGAATGTCGCCGCCTGAAGGCTGAATCATCATCCCTTATTTTTATCGGGTTCTCGACTTCGCGCAGCAGGAACCACCAGTTCGTGACCAACCATTCGGCGAGGGGATAGAGCGGAACGAATATGCGGTCACGAACACTACCGGCCCGCTGGTCTACAACGCGCGTAATCACGGAATCGCCGACACGAACGAGCAGAGACGCCCATGTCGCGGACAACTCAGACCCCACGACCGCATCCGCTTCTACCCACTCAGTATCAAACTTGACCGCCATAGATCTCCTCAATGCCAGTAGGCCACTCACACCGATCGAGCGGATATCCCTTGTAATCTCCCTTCTCGCGATTCACCAGCCGCCCTTCGAAGACCGTCTCTTGATGCTTGTACCATACGTAGCGGGGGAATGAACCCTCCCAAGGCGCACCTGTGGCACCTAGACGAATCGCGCTCCGCAGCCATCCATTGATCTGTTTCAGACCTTTGGAGAGATCACGCGGGCAGCATGAAGCGTCGGCGCGTATCCAAGGCAGCCCGACGAAGCTGACAACATCCTTGTGTTCCGGGCTACCGACGTACTGAACCCGTCCCGCCAAGCTGCCGAGATCGGTTTGAAAAGGCGGCACCTGGATCTTACGCCTTAGCGGCCGGCGACGTTTAGGAGCGCGCATATTGAGTGAAGCGGCACACGAGAAAAACACCGCAGAGAATGATACCACCTATTGTCTAATCTAAGGGTAGCAACCAGAAACGTGTAATCGTATCTGGTAGCACCTGCTGCGGATCGTGAGCACACAGAGCCCACGAGCATCTGGCAGCGAGAGGGGTTGCCGGCTTTGTCAAGGGCGGAGCAAAATTAGGCCACTGGGGCGGAGTAAAAGTAGACCATCTCGGGGATAGGACTCGTTTCTGAAAGCGGCTGTTTTGGGGGCTGGAGCGAAGTCGGGGGACGCCTGTTAAGGCGGCCCCGGACGTAGTGGAAGCCCCTCGAAACAGCCGGCGGCTGGGCGGGGGGATCAGGGGGAGGAAGAACGCTTCCGGGAACGCTTACTCTGCTGGAGACGGTAGCTCTCGCCGTTCATCTCCAAGATATGGACGTGGTGGGTGAGACGATCCAGCAAAGCGCCGGTCAGCCGCTCGGAGCCGAAGATCTCCGTCCACTCGTTGAAGGGTAGGTTCGAGGTGACCAGCGTCGAGGCCCGCTCGTAGCGCTGGCTGAAGATCTCGAACAGTAACTCCGAGCCCGTCTTCGACAAGGGGACGTAGCCCAGCTCGTCGACGATCAGCAGGTCTTGCTTGGCCAGCTGTTTTTGCAAGCGCAGGAGACGTTTGTCGTCACGCGCCTCGAGCAACTCGTGGACCAGCGCCGCGGCGGTGGCAAAGCGGACCCGATAGCCTTTCTGACAAGCGGCCAGCCCCAACGCCAGGGCAAGGTGCGTCTTGCCCGTACCGGAGTTGCCCAGCGCCAGCACGTTCTCTCTGCGATCCAGATACTCCGAGCGCGCCAGCTCCAGGACCAAGCTCTTGTTCAGCGACGGAATCGAGCGGAACTCGAAGGTCTCCAGGCTCTTGAGCACCGGGAACTTGGCGGTCTTGATGCGGCGCTCGGTGGCGCGCTGTTCGCGATCGAGCAGCTCCAGCTCACTGAGTCGCAGCAGATAGCGCGGACAGTCCAGACCTTCGGCCGCGCATTGCCGCGCCACTTTGTCGTACTCGCGCAGGAAGGTTGGCAGCCGCAGCGCCTTCAGCTGCGCTTCCAGCAGCACTTTCGGCTTGGCCGTCACTCGGCTCCCGCGTCCACCAGCGCCAGATAGTCCGCCGCTGCGGTCCTCGCCACCCGCGCCGTGGGCAGATGGGGATAATTCTCAAGTTCCAGCCGGGGTGGGCGCTGTTCGATGCGACACAGCACGAGATGCTTGACGGCATCGAAAGAGATCGCGCCGAGCCGTAAGGCGTCCCCTACGGCAGCACGGACTTCTTCGAGCGGAACGTCCTCGAGCAGACGCAGTACCTGGACATACTCTCGAGCTCCAGCCTTGCCGAGCCGCGCTTCGAGCAGCCGGCGCAGTCCAGCAAACTCCTCGGGCAACTGCCAGCCTTCCAGCGGCGCTGCTTGCTCGAGTGCTCCGGTCTTGCGCTCCAGTAGGGCCAGATAGTGCAGCGGGTGAAAGATCAGCCCCTCACGCCCATAGCTGCGCCGATGCCGTGCGATCTCCTCGCTGCCGGCGCAGATGACGACTTTGTCCACATAGCCCTTGATGAGCACTTGGCGGTGTCCGTACTTGGTCGGCACCGAGTAGTCGTTGGTGTGGTAGCGCACCAGCGACAACGACGTCACTCTCCCAGGACGTGTCTCGCAGGCCTCATACGCCGCTGCCGGCAGCGCTAACAGCGCTTGTCGATCACGCTCGAAGCGCTCTCCGATCTTCTCTCGATGCCCGCGTTGCCGGCGCTCTCGCCTCTTGCGGCACTGCTCTTCCAGCCATACGTTCAACGCTGCCCAACTGGGGAACCGGGGCCGCGGTACGAAGAAGCTCCGTCGGGCGACCTTCACAAGGTTCTCGACCTTCCCCTTGTCGTTTCCCTTGCCCGGCCTCCCAAAACGCTCTGCGAACAAGTAGTGCGACTGCAGCTCCGAGAACGCCTGCGTCTTCTGCCGCGTCCCGTCGCCTAGGATCCGCGCCACCGCCAGCGTTGTGTTGTCGTAGAGAATCCGTCGCGGCACGCCACCCCAGTAGCGAAACGCCTCGACGTGCCCCTCCAAGAAAGCTTCCGTCGTCTCGGCCGGAAATGCCCGCACGTAACTCTCGTCGCTGTGGGGTAGATCGATGACGAAGTAGTGCGCCTTCGCCAGCACCCCGCCGATCTCCACTTGCGCCTCGCCGAAGTCCGCCTGGGCGTGCCCCGGCGGATGCGTCAGCGGCACGAACATCTCGCGCTGCGAGGTCCGCTTCAGCCGCACGTAGTCTTTGATGATGGTGTAGCCGCCCGCGAAGTCGTGCTCGTCTCGGAGTCGTTCGAAGATACGTTTCGCCGTGTGCCGTTGCTTCTTCGGCAGCGCTAGGTCCGTCTCCAGGATCTGGTCGATGATCGGCGTGTAGGCGTCGAGCTTCGGGCGTCGAATCGGCTTCTGCCGCCGATAGCCCGGCGGCGCGGCGTAGCGCAGCATCTTGCGCACGGTCTCGCGCGCCAGCCCGAAGCGCTGCGCCGCTTCTCTCTCGCTGACCCCTTCGACAAAGACCGCTCGGCGAACGCGTGCGTACAGCTCCACAGAGTACATCCCTCCTGCATCACACAAAACACCCCAAAAATGTTTTATGAAATGCTGGCGGGCGGTCTAGTTTTGCTCCGCCACCAGCGGCCTCAAACGGCCGCCCTGTGGTCTATTTTCGCTCCGGCGCTTACAGGTATATTACGTAACTTCGAAAGATACCCCAACGTGGTGAATCTGCGAGCAAGTTATCTCGAGGAAATCGAAGTGCTGGTAGACCACATGGTCAACGAACTTGGGAAACGACGATTCGGGGTGATTTACCAAGACGATGCGTTCGGCCGCTCTGCACTGGCGGACTACCAGTCTGTTCTCAACAGCTACGACCTGGCAGTCTTGGCGAAATCCTCCTATTCCCCCAACACGCATGCGGTCCATTCAAGCCTGTTCACACTGGCCAAGGCGGATCTCGACGCCGGTGCTGCTCGCGGGAAGCCATGCTGCGAACGCGGATGTCATCAATCTGTCGGTTTCATTAGGACACGAGTATGTAATGGCCAACCTGTCCATCGTGGCTTCGCATGACTTGTTCGAGAGGCTGGACGATATCAGTGAACGGAGCCTGGAACGAATCCTGGTAGCCGAGGTCGTACCGGACCCAGCAGATTCGAATTTACAAGTCGTCAAGCGATTCCAAAGCGCCATCGAGGGTGCTGAAAATATTTACCGATTAAGCGAAGGGCTTTTGGGCTTGCGAGGGGGACACTTTGGCGATACGGTCGCGCTGGAAGGCTATATTCTCGGACGCTTCGTTATCGATGTGCTGAGTCGGATAGATGGGGAACCGACACGCGAGGCGTTTCTGGCGACCGCATTGCAACCCCAGCCAGTGCATATCGACGATTGGACCATTCAGATCGCTCCTGGAACGAATACGGGATCGTCCTATGTTCGACTTATCAATCTAGCCGGCTCCGACCTTTCGAACGGAGATGGCCAGTGAAACGAGTGAACGAATTCTCGGACGAAGAGATCGGAGAAGAGTGGCTCCGCGAACTCTACAAGGTGGTCGCGGTGCGCCGCACGTCGATGTTCCGGCTGATCACGGAATCCGTGCGCCTGGTTCTGTTCGGGAATGGGGGCGGAGCCGCTTTGATCATCGGTTTCATGAGTACATCCACTAAGGCTCTGGACGCCGCACCCACCTACCACTGGCTGGCATTGATAACCTTGCTCATCTTCGGTGTCGGGACTCTGGCCGCGGCGTTGGCAATGATCCTTGTGACCGTAGTGGCCATCAAGGAAGCTCACAGGCAGAAACGGGGTTGAAGCAATTCGTCGATGGCGACGTCGACCGAAGCCAAGTGATGTTCACAGCCAAGGAGAAGACTTTCCGTTACGCCGATTCGGCGACCGTTGCGGGTTTATTCAGTGTCGGTGCGTTCGGACTCGGCGGCTTAGACGCTCTCACACTACTGGTGCTGTTCTTCTGAACCAGGCCGGCCGCTCTCAGCGGGCCAACCCAAAGATGGGCAGACGCTCGAGATAGTGCAGAGCGTAAGCCAAAACGATACCCGCCAGGAATGACACGGTAAGCAGGAAGCGATCATGACCGTGGAAATGAACCTCGGGCAGCAGGTCGCTCAATGCAACACACACGATCGCACCTACCCCGAACGCTTAAGCGCGGCCTATTGCATCTCCCTCTGCCGACCCCAAAAGGCCTATTCCCCAGCTTGTCAAGAACGCGCCGAGCGGGCACAATACAACAATACCGACGTTGACTGCTATTGCAGTGCGATGGCGGACCCCCGCAATCCGCATCAAGCCGAGGATGGAAAAAGCATCCAGGGGTTTGTGGAATAGAATCGCCAGGAACATTCCGAAACTGACCAGATCTGTCCCGGGATCATGGTGCGTCCCGCTCCGTACACTGGTTCCGAGGGCGGCCCCCTCGGCCAGAGTATGCATTCCCATACCCATACTGATTCCAAGCCAATTCAGCGAACGCGTGCGAGTTCCATGATCGTGGTGATTGCCGTGATGGTGGTCTTCCCTATCACCAAAATCATGTTGATGAAAGGGGAACACTCGCAAGAGCAACAGCATCAGGATCATGCCGATGGCCATCCACCATACTGCGATCTCTATGGCTCGAGGGCCCGAAATCTGCGCCAGACTGTGTGGGACCAGATGGTACAGCGCCACTCCGAGAATGAAGCCGGCGACGAAACTCATTGCCGCTTGCATGCGGGTGTGCGTCAAGCGAATGGTATTTTGCGCCTAAACACCGAGCAGGGCCGCGGAGACAATGGCAACGGAGTATCCCGTCAGAAGCACCAAAGAATTCGGATTCACATCTCGGCCCTCAAGAATCCTGGCTGATTGGGGTTTCTGTCACGGACATTCGAGAGTGGCGGCAAACGCTCGCTCGCCAGGTCAGCAAGCGGGTACTTGAAGGACAGAACACCATTGATGCCGACTCGTGTGGAGCGAGTGAATGGCACGACTCGGATGACGCATGGCGGTACTGCGAAGTCTGAACCGGAAGCGAGGCGCTGTCTGAGCAAGTAAGCGTGATACGCGCAGGGCATCACGTACCGGCCCTTCTCCCAATGGATCGCTTGCTTTGGGCACCCGTCAAGATTTCCCCGTCTTTAGTCACAGTCCCAAACACATCTGGTGTGATCTTCCATTCCTCTACGAGAGGCTTGAGATTGCCTTGGAGTCAAGCCGACATGGAATTGGACGACACGATGGACTTTCCGCTAGATCATTTCCTGAAGAGGTTTCTCGCAATCCCTAACGGACAGCAAGCGCCTCCGTCCCGAACCGCTCGGCGGCCTCCAGAGTCTGGCGCACGTCGTCCCAAGTGGTGGTGTGGTTGAGGATGCAGAGCCTGAGTGAAAACGTCTCCCGGAGAAGCGTCGATGACACGAACGCGCGGTCTTCCCAAAAGACGCGGGCGAGCACTTTCCGGTTGATCTTTTCCAAAGCTTCCTTGTCTAGATCCGCATGAGTGGGATTTACCCGGAAGCACACGACCCCCAGCGACACCGGAGTCAGGAGTTCCAGGATCGAACTCTCCCGGATGTATTCGGCGGCTCGGTCCGCCAGCTCCATCCCCTTCGACACGGCCCTCCGGAACGCGGTCATCCCGAAGGTCTGGACCGACATCCAGACCTTCAACGCCCGAACCGAGCGGCTCAGTTGCAGCCCGCGGTCCGAGAAGTTCGGGTGGTTCGCACCCCACACCGTGTCCTGGAGGATGTCGGGCTTAACCGCGAAGGCATTCTCAAGCGTGCTTACGTCCTTCACCATCAGACAGCCCGCCTCGTAGGGCTGGAAAAACCATTTGTGTGCGTCCAACCCTATCGAATCCGCGCGCTCGATCCCGCGCAAGAGCCTTTTGCCCCGCTCGGTCACCGTCGCGAAGCCGCCGTAGGAGGCGTCGACATGCAGCCAGATGCCTTCCGCCTCGCAGAAGTCGGCCATCGCTTCCAGCGGATCGATCGCCCCCGTGCTACTCGCTCCGGCGTTGGCGGCCACCGCCATGGGATTGAATCCCGCGGCGCGGTCGTCGCTTACGGCGCAGGCAAGCGCTTCCATGTCCAGCCGAAAACGACCATCGCTCGGAATCTTGCGTATGCACTCCGGTCGAACTCCGATGATCATCGCCGAGCGGACTTGTGCGCTATGGCTCTGGTCGCTCATGTACACGGTCGCACGCTCGGGGCGGCCCGCCGCTTCCCGCGCTGCGACGAAGGCATCGAGGCTGGCTGCCTAGCCTCCGCCCGTGAAAAGCCCGCCCGCATTCTCCGGATAGCCGAGCCAGCGCCGAAACCAGTCGATGACGAGCAATTCGAGTTGGCTCGGACCGCTCGCGACCAGCCAAGTGCATTGGTTGATGTTGTACCCGGCGGCCATGAAGTCGGCCAGAACTCCGGGCCAAGTGGGCGAGGACGGAATGAATCCGAAGCAACGCGGGTGGTCCAACCGCGTCGCAACCGGGAGAATCTCGCGCGCGGCCCGTTCAATGACTTGCACCGCCGGTCGGCCGTCCTCGGGAGGATCCTCCATCAGTCGGGCTTCGAGATCCTGCCGGAACTCTCCGTCCCAGGCATCTCCTCCAGGCAGGCCTTCGATGCGTTCCACCACAAGCTCCGCCGCCCTGCGTGCGAGATCAAGCATGAGTTCGGGCGCCATCTGGAGGCCATCACGTATCTCCTCCCGGGTGTCTCCGCTCGGCTCGTCAGTGCTCCGCGTCGAGGCGTCTGCAACCTCGCGTTTTTCCTTGGATCGTCCCAAAACCACCTCTCGGCCCATCGTAGCAGCAAGCCAAAGAACCGCAACCCGCCTTCGTCATTGGGTAGTCCTTCAGTACCGCAAGTGCTCGCATCGCAGAATAGTTGAGACCTGTCTGGAGCGCTCGTGACCCGAGGGACAAGTCTGACTCGGAGGTTCGTAGCGACGCGGCCCGACTTTGCATGTATTCCTGAACGAGAGACTTCTCACTCCACAAAAACCTGGCATCCAGGTTTCGAGTTTTTCGCGGGGCTCTCTTCTATTGAGTCTCGCATAATATAGAGTTAATCAAAGCAAAGAGAAGACTGTTTCCAGAAGGCAGGAATCAAGCGCGGTTTGCGACGCATGCGGCGCAGCGCCTGGCGGGCTCGCGCACTCAGCTCCCCGTAGTCTTTCGGACAAACATTAGGTAGTTCGTGCTGCTTCCAGTACGACCAGATGTACTCCACCGGATTCAGTTCCGGCGCATAGGGCGGCAAGTATTCCGTCACGATGTGGCCCTCGGAGAGTTCGATGAACTCCCGCACCAGGCGGCTGCGGTGGGCTGGCAATCGATCCCAGACGATCAGCAACGGCTTGTCGATGTGACGCAGCAGCGCTTTGAGAAAGTCGATCACCTCGGCCTGGCCGACCGCACCGGGATAGAGCCGGAAGTAGAAGTTGCGCAGCGTCAGCCCCGCTGCGACGGAAAGCCTCTGCCAGTTGAAGTTGAACGCTAGGACGGGCGTCTGGCCGCGCGGCGCCCAACTGCGGCAACGATGCGGCCTCTGACTCAATCCGCTTTCGTCGATGAAGACCAGCGTACGGCCCTCGGTTTGGGCTTTTTGTTAAGGCCCGGCCAGGTCTTGTACTGCCAGGTGCGAATCGCCTCTTCGTTGCGCTCGCGCGCCTTGCCGAGCGGGCGTTGCGGGCTCCAGCCGAGCCCCCGCAGGATCTTCCAGACGTGGCCTTCGTGGTAATCGACCCCGAACTCGTCTCCGATCAGGCGAGCCACCCGCGGACAAGTCCACAGCGGCGTGGGGAAGCCGTGCGCCTCGGGGCCTTGCAGCAACAGCGACACCAGCCGTTCCCGTTGCGCGGCGTCCAGCGGCGTCTAGCGGCGTCTAACAGCGACTTGCGCCCGGCACGCCCGGCGCGGCGCAAACCAGCGGCGCCCCGCTGGCGATATTCACCTACCCAACGGCTCACACTTTGCTGCGCCGCTTTCACCTGCCGCGCTGCTGCCGATTGACTCCAGCCTTCCTCCACGACCAGCCGCACGGCCGCCCGCCGCCGCTTCTCCAAAGCCTCAAAATCTCGTCGTACTCCTCTCGGGTTCCCCATGTCTAGTAAGACGAGAAAAAGCCCCCAAAGGTTACCTTATATTATGCGAGAGTCAACAAGTCAACACGGCAGCCCTTCCCGTAATACCGGAACTGGCAGTGCGCCCGCGCCCGGATAGCCGCCGGAGCGGCAATCTGGTTACGACAAGGGCCACCTGACTTTCAAGCGACCCTTGAGATTGGGTGAGGAGAGTCTACGCAGGGGGAGCGCGGGAGTGATGGACGCTCAGCGAGGAATGGCTCTGCTGCGGAGCGGATTCGAACCAGAATGGGACAGCCAAGCTCGGCGGCGCCTGATAGGTGACGCCCGCGCCCGGCTTCGGTATGGGGAGGTGACCGAGGTGACAGAACTCACAACAGTGGTCCAGATCGTCACCGTGGAACAGACCGGGGGTTGCCGCGGCCGTAGTAATGACAAATAGTGCAAAGACCGCAACCGCGGCGGGCAGTCGGACGGAGAGACCGATGAGCGCAGTCTTCATAAAACTATGACCGGTTTCGGCTCAGGGCCTTGACAAAGCGCAAAAGCGAGGCAGGCATAGAAACCGGCTCCCTTATATCACGCGCACCCATGGGTGTTAATCAACGGCATCCGCAACTCTCGAAGTCGGCTCACCACACCCACTCACGAACCGGCATTCCATTCTCGGCCCGGCTCAAAGCTGCTATGACGAGGAACTCTCATCGCCGGATCCGTGAGGTTTTCGCGTGTAGCGGGGCTGGTAGAGTTCCACCGAGAAGTTCCCCGGCATCTTGAAGCGAGTCGCAAGCCCGTAGACGGCGTCGGTGATCTCATCAGTGAACTCGACGCCCTTCTGCTTGAGTTCGGCGACGGTCTTGCGAATGTCGTCGCAGTAGAAGGAAATATAGTGCGTCCCTGATGGCGAGCCCGTCTCCTCGGGATGGCAGCCCATTTCGGCATCCGGCAGGTCGAAGATCAGCCACCCCTCTCCGACGTCCGTCGCTGGAAAACCCAGCTTGTCGCGCAGGAACGCCCGTAGCTCCTCGGCGTCGGAAGTGTAAAACATCGTGTGAACGCCTTTGATCATCTCCTCCTCCTCTGCTTGTCGTTCGCAGTCCGCCGCGGCCCGCACCTATCATTGGGACGCTTCGCGGTATTCCGCAAGCATGCTCAGGCGGCGTACCCCGTCATTTTCTCCTACTTGGCTCTGGATCGGATGCGCCGCGCCGGACGCGCCGGCCGTGTTCGCCCAGGACGGTGCTGCCCCCGGCGAAGGGTGGAAGCAGGCGTTTGATGCGGCTTTGCATCCGGCGAAGCGGCCACTCTTCGGCAAGGTGTTCAACCCGTCGGAATCCTTCAGGCTCCAGAACCGGGAGTTCCATCCGACCGAGGGCATGATGGCGCACGGTCCGGCATTTGGCGCCCCCCGGCGTATAATCCGAGGATCATGCTGCGTCCCCTTGCATTTGCTTTGGCGCCCGCTTTGTCGTTCCCCGCAACGATCCTCGCCGCTCCGCTCGACTACCTGACGGACGGCGACTTCCACGGCCAACCCGCCCTCGTCATGTCCAACGACAAGATCGAGCTGAAGATTCTCCCGCTCGGCGGAGCAATGGTCAGTCTTGTCCTCAAAGACGACGCGGAGAAGATGAATCCGATGTGGGATTCCTTCCGGGCGGACATCGAGGCCGGAAAACCTATCCGCGAGGGCGGTTCCGTCGGCCATTTCGTTTGTGTCGACGGGTTCGGTCCGGTCTCGCCAAGAGAACGAGCCGCCGGCCTACCGGGACATGGCGAAGCTCACACGCTCCCCTGGGTGACGCAGGCATCGTCCAAGCAGGGCCGCGTGGCCAATATCACGCAGGCGGTTCAGCTTCCTCGGGTCCATGAAGTTCTGTCACGCACCATCGAGATGGTTGATGGGGAGAACGTAGTCTACGTACGCAGTAAGCTGCAGAGTCTGCTGGCGTTTGATCGGCCGATCTGTTGGGCCGAGCACGCGACGATTGGTTCGCCGTTTCTCGAGTGGGGCGTCACCGTCGTTGATATGTCCCGGAACCGGGCGCTTACACGTCCCCACCGCGAAGGCGAGCGGCCCTGGCGATACCGCCTGGCTTCCGCAATCGAATTCGAGTGGCCGATGGCCCCAACGCTGGAAGGCGGGAAGATCGACCTGCGCGCGGCGCCAAAGCCTTCCAATTCCCTCGATCACACCGGCCACTTGATGACCGGCAGAGACCACGCCTTCGTGACCGCTTTGCATCCCCAAAAACGCCTGCTGCTGGGCTACGTGTTCAAGACGTCGGAATTCCCCTGGCTGCAAATCTGGGAAAGTTATCCGCCGGAAGGCATGATGGCCCGAGGTCTCGAATTCGGCACCCAGGCGTTCGATCTTCCCCGACGCACCGTCATCACCGACAACAAAATCTTCGGTGAGCTGCTCTATCGCTGGCTGCCCGCGAACGCAACCATCGAGACGAGCTTCCTGATGTTCTGGACGCGCACGCCCGACGGTTTCGCCGGCGTCAGCGACATCGAACTCAAGGATGGCAAGCTGCATATTCGGGATGAGCTTTCCGGGCAATCCATGACGCTCGATGCGTCGCAACCTTTCTAGCATTTTCGCCGGGTCCATCCTTTTAACCCCACCTGTCCGAGTTGGTATCGTGGGAAGACGCTCCTTCGAGGAAACGTCACGTTGATCAAGAATGCAGTTGTGCCGGTGGCGGGGTTGGGCACGCGCCTGCTTCCGGCAACGAAATCCCAGCCCAAAGAAATGCTGCCAGTGGCGAAGAAGCCGATCGTGCAGTATGTGGTTGAGGAGCTGGCCGGCTCTGGCGTGCAGGAGATCCTGTTCGTGACAGGGCGTGGCAAGGCTTCTATCGAGAACCATTTCGATCACGACCCGAACCTGCTGGCCTTGCTCAGCGCCGCTGACAAGGAAGATCTGATCGACGAACTCGCGTTCGAAAACCTGAATACCCGCTTCCTGTACACGCGCCAAAGCGTCCAACGCGGCCTGGGAGACGCCATTCTGTGCGCTGAGCCCTTCGTCGGCCATGACCCCTTTATCGTGGCCCTCGGCGATTCGATCATTGGCTTGCGGGGCCGGTCGACAGTCTGCGCTCGCATGAGTGAAGTCCTTGACCGCCATCAGGCGGCCGCCGTCATCGCCGTCGAGCCGGCGTCACACGAGCACCTTTCTTTCTACGGTGTCGTGAAACCAGAAACCGACGGCGGCATCTTCGCCATCAGCGATCTGGTCGAAAAGCCCACGCCGGAGGATGCTCCGAGCAACCTGGCAATCGTTGGACGTTATGTGTTCGAGCCGGTGATTTTCGATATGATTCGCCGCCTCAAGCCGGACAAGCATGACGAGATCGGGTTGACCGAAGCGATCCGCATACTATGCGAGACGGGGCGGCGAGTGATGGGCGTGCAACTGGAGCCCGGCGAGCATCGATACGACATCGGGAATTACCCGAGTTACTTCGAGACGTTTGTGGAGTTTGCCCTGGCGGACCCGAAATATGGACCCAGGCTGCGCGAGAGGCTGGCCGAGTTGCTGGCTGCTGAATAGGGACGGCCTGCATTTCGCTCCACCTGACGGCCGAATCACTCGATAAGATCGCCATGACCTCTTTGTGCTTGCTTGTTGTGCTCAATGCACCGTCAAAGACACCAAGAAAATGACAAATCTCAAAATCCTCGAAGCTGACCTGAACAACTCCACGTATGCCGAGGCGGTTCGGCAGTTGCTGGACGAGTATGCGCGGCTACCGATCGGCCAGGGAGCCCCACTGACGGCCAAGGTGTTGGAGCAGCTCGTACCCGGCCTGAGGAGACACCCGGGGACGCTGGTATTTCTCGCTTGGCTGGACCATCGTGCGGTAGGGGTCGCAATTTGCATGACTGGCTTCTCCACGTTCAACGCCAAACCTCTGATCAACATTCACGATCTGGCCGTTACCGCCGACTGCCGGGGACGAGGCATCGGGCGTCTGTTGCTCGAAGCAGTCGAATCCAAAGCCCGCGAATCAGGTTGCGGGAAAGTGACTCTGGAGGTGCGGGAAGACAACGCTCCGGCTCGGAAGCTTTACCGGCGCTTTGGCTTTCGCGACGGAGGGGGTGACTCAGCGACTTTTTTTCTGGCGAAGACCTTGTGAGGTGCGGAATAGGACAGAAACAACAGGGCAGCCGCGTATGTGAACCGCGTATCGGCCGCGCCGACTGTTGTCAGGCTTCCTGCTGAAATGAAACTTGCGCGTTACCATCGTTCGCTTAATCGCAGAGCCGTTTGCACCCTTAGCGCGGCGATCCATTCGCCGAGGGAGAGCGATCAGGTTCCACGCGCCCCATGCCGATTTTCCATTCGTCAATCCGGCTTGCCGTAGCCGACCGGACGAACGGGTTTGGGGTTGCGTCATATGACGCCGGCCTTCATCAGGACGGGGTTGTTCCGCTTTGACAGGCTCCAAACAGCAATCCGGCCGCTACCCTTTGTCCTCCGTTGCAAACCCGCCTGAGGCGGTGTATGGTTAAAGCATCAAAACAAACCACTTAACCGGGGCCGGGGCAAGACATCGCGCGAGTGGTGGGAGTGAGTGCTCACAATGGAACGAATACCATTAGCGTACACCGATGGTTGTGAGAAGGCTCGTCTCTACGATCAAGCGGCGACCGACAACTATGTCAAGCACACCACCATTGGCGATCCTGAATTGGACCCGATTCTGGAGGAACTCTCCTCCATGCCGCCTCATGAGCTGCACCGGTTCATCGAGGCTGGAATAGAACAGCAGGATGAGATTCTGCAGAGGGCGCCGCAGGCCCTGCGCGACTTCTTCAAGAATATCGAGGAGCCTCCCTGGCTCATGTACGAATCCTTTCGTCCAGGGGTTCGCGCCTTCCACGCAAACGTAGACCTCATGCTCACCGCATTCGTCACGGGGGTGCTGGTGGAAGGCTTTTCGACCCTGATCGCCAAGTCTTTCAACATTACCGGGCGGGTGGCATCCACCAAAAGACGCCTCCAGCAGAATAACCGCCACATGATGGAAATATTTTTTCCCGGCGGCATGCAAAGAAAGGGAGATGGATGGAAGCTATCCACGCGCATTCGCTTCGTTCATAGTCGAATAAGGGGTCTGCTGGCGAAATCCGACGATTGGAATCACGAAACCTGGGGCGTGCCGGTAAGCACGGCGCACCTGGGTTTTGCCATTTCCGTCTTTTCCAAGCGCCTTCTGGAATACTCCTTGTTGGTGGGCGCGAAGTTCAACAAGGAAGAAAAAGATAGCGTTCTTGCCGTTTGGCGCTACGCCGGCTATCTCATGGGGATACCTGAAACCATCCTCTACACCAACGCTGCGGATGCGGAAAAAATATACAAGATCGGCTATCTGTGCGAGCCCCCGGCGGATGCCGATTCGATAGCGGTGGCGAATCTGTTGATCCAGGCCATTCCGTCCGTTGCGGGTGTGACCGATCCGGTTGAAAGGGACAATTTGGTAACTTTGGCCTACCGCCTGTCACGAGCACTCATCGGAAACAAACTCGCTGACCAGTTCGAGTTTCCAAAGACCCCCGGCCTACAAGGACTGACAACACTGTTCAGTTACCGGATGAAACAACGCATACAGCGGTTACTGAAGAAAAGCCAGGTGGTTAGATCGGAAAATTTTACTCAGCTTCTCCAAATCTCGGTGTACGACGAGGGGGGGCTGAGTTACAGGATGCCCAGCCACGTCTACACATCAAAATCAATCAAATGGTGAAGATGCTTGTACTCGTGGCGCCACCAGCTCTGTACGGCGACCGCCTCCGTCCGGTAACAGGAAGCAGGGACTCAGCCGGTTGATGGAACGAAGTCATCTGCAGTCGGCAGTGTCGATAGCGCCGCGCCATCGAGTCGTCGATTCAGTTGCCGCCCCCAGCCCGGGATGGTCGAGACAATGACGCCTGTGCTACTGGACCGCTACGTTGACACCATACTGAGCCGTCGGCGGCTGGTCGTTGCACTCGCTTTGCTGCTCATGCTGGTCATGACCGCGGGCGCCCGCTTCATCGCCGTCACGAACGATTACCGTATTCTGTTCGGCGAAAACAATCCGCAACTGGCCGCTTTCGAAGCCTTGGAGAACACCTACGCCGTATCCAATACGGCACTGATCGCCATCGCGCCGCGAGAGGGCTCGGTGTTCACCCGCGAGACGCTCGGTGCGGTTGAGGAGCTGACCGAATCCGCGTGGCGCGCGCCTCATTCCAGCCGGGTCGACTCGCTCACCAACTTTACCCATAGCGAGGCGCTCGGGGAAGACGATTTGGTGGTCGGGCCGCTGGTCGAGGACGCGCAGTCGCTCGCTGATGCCGATCTGGCGCGCATCGAGACGATCGCGCTGAACGCCATCGACATTGCCGGGCGTCTGGTTTCCCCTGACGGCCGCGTGGGCGGGGTGGCGATCAATTTCGTCCTGCCCGAAAATCCAGACGCTGCGGTAGTCGAGATTACCGATTACCTCAACGCTCTGCTGGATGAAGCCCGGGCAAGCTATCCGGACATTGCCTATTACCTGACCGGCGATGTCGTCATGAACCGCGCCTTCGCCGACGCCACACAGGACGATCTTCGAACCCTCATACCGATCGTGTTTTTTATCATCGTCGTCAGCGCGGCCCTGCTGCTGCGCTCGGTGCTTGGCACCGTTTCCATCATTGCCGTGACGGTGTTCATTATCGCTACCACCATGGGGTTCGCGGGCTGGATCGGCACGGTGTTCAGCCCTACCAATGCCGGTGTACCGATCATCGTCATGGCGATTGCCGTCGCGCATTCGGTCCACATCGTCACGAGCACTCTGATGGGTATGCGCCGTGGCTTGGGCAAGAATGAGGCCATCGCGGAATCGCTTCGCATCAATGCCTATCCGGTATTTCTCGCCGCGGGCACGACTGCGATCGGGTTTCTCAGCCTGAATGCCTCGGATTCGCCGCCCTTTCATGTCCTGGGCAATCTCGTGGCGTTTGGTGTGTCATGCACCTTCGTCTACTCCATGACACTGCTGCCGGCGATGCTTTCGATCCTGCCATTGCGCGCGCCTCGTGTCCGCGCTGAACGGCCTGTCTTCTTCGACCGCTTCGGCGCCTTTGTCGTCGCACGCCGCAGATTCCTGCTTTGGTCCGTCGCCCTTCTGGCGCTTGCTCTATGCATGGGCATTCCCCGCAACGAGCTGAGCGACAACTGGACACAGTATTTCGACGAGCGTTACGAGTTCCGGCGCGCTACGGACTTCGTCATCGAAAATCTGACCGGCTTGAACACGCTGGAATACTCGCTGAACGCGGAACGCGAAGGCGGCATCACCGACCCCGAGTATCTGCGCGCAGCCGATGCTTTCGCCGAATGGTACCGGGAGCAGCCCGAAGTGACCCACGTGCAGGCCTTTCCGGACATCATGAAACGCCTGAACAAGAACATGCACGGCGACGATGAGGCCTTCTATCGGTTGCCTGACGATCCGGAACTTGCCGCGCAATATCTGTTGCTTTACGAGCTTTCCCTTCCGTTCGGCAGTGACCTCAACAACCGCATCGACGTCGCCAAATCCGCTACGCGCATGACCGTTGTGGTCGGCAATTCATCGGCTCGGGAACAGCGCGAGCTTGATGCGCGCGCGCAGGCTTGGCTGAGTTCCAACACGCCCCAGCTTGCAGGCCCGGCATCGGGCATCAGTATGATCTTCGCGCACCTTTCCCAACGAAACATCAACAGCATGCTGCGCGGCACGATTATCGCGATGGCCCTGATTTCGTTCATCCTGGTCTGGGTTTTCAAGAGCGTGCGCCTTGGTCTCATCAGTCTTTTGCCCAACTTCATTCCCGCAGCGATGAGCTTCGGTCTGTGGGGCTATCTAATCGGCCATGTGGGCATTGCCGCATCGGTGGTCTGCGTCGTCGCCTTCGGAATTGTCGTGGACGATACCATTCATTTTCTGAGCAAGTATCTGAAAGCGCGCGGCGAGGGCCTCCCGGCGCCCGAGGCCGTGCGATCCACCTTTCGCACCGTAGGTCAAGCGTTATGGACCACGACGGCGGTTTTGTCGGCGAGCTTCCTGGTGTTCGCCTCATCGGGGTTCGAGCTCAGTTGGGCGCTCGGCCTGCTGGTCGCGATCACGCTCGGCTTCGCACTCCTCGCCGATTTTTTGCTTCTCCCGACTCTGCTGATGGCCATCGACCGGAGGAATCCATGATGCACGCTTGTCCCGCCCTCTCGAAGGTATTGTTTCTGGCGCCTTACCTGGCCTTGTGGGCTTGTCTTAATGCGCCGCCGCTGGCGCGTGCAGAAAGCCCTGCTGGCGAGGAAACCGGGCTGAAAATCGCACTCGCGGCCCGCGCGCGCGGCAAAGGATTTGGCAATTTCACGGCGCGCCAAGTCATGGTTCTGCGTAACAAGCAGGGGCGGGAGAGCCGGCGCCAACTCCGTCTCAAGATTCTCGAAGTCGACGGAGACGGCAACAAGAGCCTGTTCGTGTTCGACGAGCCTCGCGACGTCAAGGAGACGGCGCTGCTGATCCACGCCCACCGGGAAAGCGCGGATGAGCAATGGCTCTATTTGCCTGCGTTGAAGCGGGTCAAGCGCATCAGCTCGGCGAACCGTTCCGGCTCATTCATGGGCAGCGAATTCGCCTATGAAGACATGGGTTCCCAAGAGGTCGAGAGATTCAGCTACCGCTATCTGCGTGACGAGCCTTGCGGCGATTTGACATGCACGGTTTCCGAACGTGTCCCGGCGGATGAAAGATCGGGCTACCGGCGCCAACTGGTCTGGCGCGACCGGGACGAGCTTCGCGTCCGGAAAGTACAGTACTACGACCGTAAAGACGCGCATCTGAAGACTCTCACCTTCGGGAGCTACAAGAAGCATCTGGATCGTTACTGGTACGCCGGCGAGATGACGATGGTGAATCATCTCACCGGGAAGAGCACCGTGCTGAACTGGACGGATTTTCAGTTCCAAACCGACTTCGACGAACGCGACTTCACCCAAACCGGGCTGAGACGGGTTCGTTGATGCTGCTGAGTGTTGCTCTGCGCCGCTTGGGGAGCGGCACCATCTGGATTCTGGCCGCGGTCTTTGCCGTCGGAGCAGGCGCCGAGATTGTCAACCGCGATTTTTCAGGGCGATTGAGCGCCGAGAGCCGATGGTTTCCCGAAACAGGCGCTTTCCCCGGCCAGCGGTCGCTGGCGAACGGTTTTGTCGCGGAGCCGAAACTCTATCTGGAAGACGCCGCGGGTAGAAGCTTCACTCTGACGCCATTTTTTCGCTACGACCATTCGGACCCACGCCGCACGCACTTCGATCTGCGAGAAGCCTATCTTCTGCTGCTCGGCGATATCGGTGATGATCAATGGGAACTGCGCCTGGGCGTAGACCGGGTGTTCTGGGGAGTCACTGAATCGCAGCACCTGGTCGATATCGTCAACCAGGTTGACTTCGTAGAACATCCGAGTGGAGAGGACAAGCTGGGCCAACCCATGGTCCATCTCACTTGGTCTGGAGATTGGGGCGTGGCGGAAATATTCGGCCTGCCCTATCACCGCGCTCGCACATTTCCAGGTCTTAACGGCCGCCTGCGCCTGCCACTCGTCATTGACAATGAGCATATCGAGTACGCGAGCGCAGCCGGGGAGTGGCATTTTGATTTCGCCTCTCGCTACAGTCACAGTTTCGGCCCGCTCGATCTAGGCGTGAGCCTATTCGATGGCACCAGCCGGGAGCCTTTCTTATTGCCGGGCAGCGACGCTGCCGACATGCCGGCCTTCATTCAGTACTATGCGCAGATCCGTCAATTCGGGCTGGACGCCCAGATGACGCTGGGCTCCTGGTTGTTCAAGCTCGAGGCCGTTCAGCGCTCCGGCGCTCGCAACCTTCTCGGCTTCGAAGAAGATTATGCCGCTACGGTTTTTGGCGGCGAATACACATTCTATTCCGTATTCGGCTCGGCTGCCGATGTTACCTTGCTTGGTGAATGGAATTACGATGGGCGGGGCCGGAATGCCACCCCAAACCGCTCGCCCAATACTCTCGAGAACGATCTCTTCTCCGCCACGCGACTTGCGTTCAATGATGTCCAGAGCACTGAAATTACCGCCAGTTTTCTGTCGGACGTGGGCCGTGCCACACGTGCATTGGCATTAGAATTTGACCGGCGCATCTCGGGACAGTGGTCCATGCACTTGGAGGGCGTCGCTCTTCTCAGTGTAGACAGAGCCGACCTGCACTATGCGATGAGACACGACAGCTTCATCGAGTTGAACCTGATTTACAATTTCTAGCCCGGCCGATCGTGGTCGTCGGCCTCAGCGCGGGTGAGCGTCTCCATGTGCAGATCGCCGGCTCCTCGCTTGGCGAGATCTTAAGAACAAGTTAAGATGCGAAAGTAGACGACGGGTTTCAAGGCATCGCCCGACAAGGGACAACACGGGCTGTTTGCGATCATTAAAGGCTATATACAGTAGTCAGGTCGTCGTGTAGTCGGATGGTATATTCTAATGCGTCTAAACTGACGCCGGGAGGTGCTATGCCCGTCAATACTCCATTGCTGGACCAGGTCGAGCGGCCTAGCGACCTGCGTGCAATGTCCACACGCCAACTGAAGAGGTTGGCCGATGAACTCCGCGCCGAAACGATCGACGTGGTTTCCAGCACCGGCGGGCATTTGGGGGCCGGTCTCGGTGTGGTCGAACTCACGGTCGCGCTCCATCACCTTTTCAACACCCCGGAAGACATCCTGGTCTGGGATGTCGGCCATCAGTGCTACCCGCACAAGATCCTGACCGGAAGACGCGATCAGATGCGCACGGTCCGTCAAGGAGGCGGGCTCTCGGGATTTACCAAGCGCTCGGAAAGCGAATACGACCCCTTCGGCGCCGCGCACGCATCGACCTCGGTTTCGGCGGCGCTTGGTTTTGCCGTCTCCCGCGACCTGCAGCGCCGAAAAAACCGCGTCATCGCGGTGATCGGCGACGGCGCACTGAGCGGTGGGATGGCTTATGAGGCGCTGAACAATGCCGGATCGAAGGACACCCGGCTCATCGTCATTCTGAACGACAACGACATGTCGATCGCCCCCCCGGTGGGGGCAATGAGCGCCTATCTCTCCCGGCTGATCTCGTCCGAGCGATATCGCTCTCTCCGCAATCTCGCGCTGGGCATGACCGATAAATTTCCAGAGGCGGTCAAGAGCAGGGTCAAGCAGGCCGAGAAATACGCTCGCGGCATCGTGGTCGGCGGCACGCTATTCGAAGAGTTGGGCTTCTACTATGTGGGACCGATCGATGGCCACAACCTCGACCATCTCCTGCCCATCCTCAAGAACGTGCGTGATGTCGAGACTCCGGGTCCGATCCTGGTGCATGTCGTCACTCAGAAAGGCAAAGGTTATGCCCCAGCGGAGCAGTCGGCGGACAGGTTCCACGGTGTGTCCAGCTTCAACGTCGAGACCGGCACGCAGTTCAAGTCCAGCCCCACTGCGCCTTCCTTTACCAAGGTCTTTGCCCGCAGCCTGATAGCAGAGGCGCGCAGGGATGACCGCATCTGCGCGATCACGGCGGCGATGCCGTCGGGAACCGGGATCGATATGTTCGGGAAGGAATTCCCCGAGCGGACTTTCGATGTCGGGATTGCCGAGCAGCATGCGGTGACCTTCGCGGCGGGGCTGGCTGCGGACGGAATGAAACCATTCGCCACGATCTATTCGACATTCCTGCAACGCGCCTACGACCAGATCGTTCACGACGTCGCGATTCAAAGCCTCCCGGTTCGTTTCGCCTTGGACCGGGCGGGCTTGGTGGGCGCCGACGGCCAGACTCACGCCGGCTCGTTCGACATCGCTTACCTTGGTTGTCTGCCGGGCTTCGTGCTGATGGCAGCGGCCGATGAGAGCGAGTTGGTTCACATGGTCCGAACCGCCGTTGCCATAGACGACCGGCCGTGCGCTTTTCGTTACCCGAGGGGCAACGGGTTTGGCGTCCCGTTGCCGGAACGGGGCGAGATCTTGCAGATCGGCAAGGGACGCATCCTGCGCGAGGGGAACACCATTGCCATCCTGTCCTACGGCGCCCGCTTGCAGGAAGCACTGTCCGCGGCCGACGAGTTGACTCGTCTCGGCGTATCGACGACGGTCGCCGATGCACGGTTTGCAAAACCTCTTGATGAGGACCTGGTGCGAGACTTGGCTCGGGAGCACGAGGTCCTCCTCACGATAGAAGAAGGCGCGATCGGCGGATTCGGTACGCAGGTGCTGCACTTGCTGGCACAGAACGGCATTCTGGATCGTGGAATCAAGGTTCGTCCCATGGTGCTTCCCGATCGATTTCTCGATCATGACAAGCCTCACCTTCAATACGAAACCGCTGGTCTGCTGTCTTGTCACATCCAAGCAACGGCGCTCGGCGCTCTGGAGCATGTTCCCGCACGATGAAATCTTGGAAACAGGCACTTCGTTTGCTCCTATTCGGAGGCGACCCCCGGTTCCCCGAGCGAGAAAGAGAAGAAGGGTCTGGGGTAGCCAACACAGCGAACGGCGCCCAAACCGTAGTGCCTTGAAGTGCGCAGTGAGCGTGCCGGAACGCTTAAAATCATAGAAAACACTGGTGTTATGAGAATACCGATTCCGCCGACCTGGTCCCGACAGCCGAGCAGGCCGTAGACCCTTGGTCGTTCACCGATACGGAGACGCCACCCCGTTTGTCGGCATCAGTGTGCCGCCAAATAATCCAAGGTTCCATCCGGCAAAGAAGTCTGTTGAGTCCGGGGACTGTATACTTGACGTGACCCTCAAAGTTTCATGGCGATTCAAAAAATCATCCTGGCCAACCCTCGGGGCTTTTGCGCCGGTGTGGTGCGAGCTATAGAAATCGTTGAGCGGGCGCTAGACCTTCTACCCCCACCTATCTACGTTTTTCACGAGATCGTTCACAACCAGCACGTTGTCAAGCGTCTCAGCGGTCGCGGGGTTGTCTTCGTGAACCACCTGGAGGAAGTACCTGAAGACTCGGTCTGCATTTTCAGCGCTCACGGGGTATCACCGTCGATTCGAGATCTGGCTCGCAAGAAGCGGTTACACGTGGTTGACGCCACCTGTCCCCTGGTGACCAAGGTCCATCTGGAAGCCATTCGATTCACCAAGGCTGGTTACTCATTGGTTTTGATTGGCCACCTGGGACACGAGGAAATAGACGGGACAATGGGCGAAGCGCCCATGCATCTAGTCAGTTCCGTCCAGGATGTCGAAAGCCTGGAGGTCCCCAATCCTGACAAGGTCATCTATCTAACTCAGACCACCCTCAGTCTGGACGATACTGCTGAAATCGTTGAGGCCTTACGAACACGTTTCCCTCAAATGACGTCCCCACCCAATGACGACATTTGCTACGCAACACAAAATCGCCAGAACGCCGTGAAGCAATTGGCGAACCAGGTAGATCTCGTCTTGGTTGTCGGATCACTCAACAGCTCCAACTCGCAACGACTCAAAGAAGTCGTTCAATTGGCCGGCGTTCCCGCCTATCTCATTAACGACGAAACTGAGATCAAATCTGCATGGCTGAAACAAGCCGAGTCGGTGGGCGTGACCGCCGGGGCATCGGCTCCGGAGGAAATTGTTCTGCGTATTGTTGACCATCTGAAGTCCTCACCGGCTATCCAGGTAGAGGGCTTGGCTCTTGAGGACGAGAATGTCCATTTCTCCATCCCTCAGGAACTGGTGCAGTTGGCAGCAGCGACGCCGCAAGCGATGAATTGAGTTTCATCGTCGTGGTTTCTATGTGCTCCTTTGTCACGGCTTATTAACAACTCCACAGAAACCCTCCATTTTCCTCTCGGTATCTGATTCCAAGCAGTTTTAGACCTTGCCAAAGCGTAGCCTGTGTAGCCCCGACCACCGGTCGGCCAATATCCGCCTCAAGGGCAGGGGCAAGGGCGATTGTGTCGATGGCCGTATCTGGTATGACCAGAGGGTGTTTGCGGCTGGGCAACCGGCTGTGAAAACGAGCGACCTCACTCCGTAGGTCGAGTTCATGAGATTCCACGGGACCGGGACAGTCCAGAGTAGCCATGGCAGCCACTTCCACATTCGCTTCGTACAGAAACGCCTCCAGAGCAGCGGTCAACTCCTTTGGGTAGGGACTCAAAACATCAACGGTGTCGGCGCCCAGGCATCGTATCGCCGCGAGCAATGCAAGGGAGGTGCTGGTTGCCGGCAATCCAGTAGCCTCAGCCAGCCGCGCAGCCTGGTCCCGAGCCCACTTGAGTCCGCCTACAAAGCTTGCACAAGTGCAGGCCCAAGCCAGAGCGTTACAACCGGCTTCAGCCAGCCTTGTTCCCGCCTCCCGCAAAAGGTCCGCACGGCCGGTGGCGAAGGCCGTTTCCGGCACATGGGAACCTTCACTTACCGTGGTCTCAAAGACCGCACGAGCACCTTGGACCTCATGGCTTTGCATCCAATCTTCGTAGCGGTAGACCTCGTATTCGCGACTCTCGTAACTGTTGTCGGGACGAGCGCCTGGAATGATCACCCCGAGCATCTTTCCGCGAATCGCCGAGCTGTTGGACACAGGAATATCTCCTCGGAGGGCTGTCTGCGGCGAACGGGCACGGAACCCGATCCTGAACCATGGCGCCTTCGCGGTTGAACGTGACTCCAGCCGACCGTTCAGCGCGATACGTGTTCGGACGATTCTGTTCTCTGGGTCACCACCATCCGCATCTTGAGCGGCCCGATGGTGTAGGGCACGCTTGTCTTGCGAGGACCGGCCAGCGTCGAACGGGAGATGAGCTCAATCTCGTACTCCCCCGGCTGAGCGGGTTTCTCGGCTTGGCAAGGCAGGCGAAATTCATTCTCGTTTGGGTTGAGATCCAGCGGCTCGCATTCGACGCCGAGCGGCAGATTCTGCGCCCCCAGATTCACAGCCGATGTAAACTCCGGCTCGCGTCTCAGCACCCCCGTCAATTCCGCCACGCCGCCCGGCTGGATGGTGGTCACTTCGGCAGCAGGTTCAATCGAGTAGCCCTGCACGATGTCAAACCGAATCGCAGGGGAGTAGATTGTTTCTTCGCGGCCGTTGATCTTGACCTCGGCACTCAGGGCTACATCCAGCTTGGTGACCGTGGTCCGTTCGGTCGTACGAGCGACGATCGTCCCGCGGTCGCTTCTTGTCTGCTTCTCCTTCGGACGCGTGGCAAGAATCTGCCCTCCCGTGCTGCCGGCAAAACTCACTTCCTTGGGTGGTTCGACCCCTCCCTCTCGCGATTGGAAACTCCATTTCACTTCATGCGTCGTTCCAGGCCCGAGGCGGACATATCTTGGTGTTAGAACCTCGAGCTCGGCCGGAAGCCGGGGACGGACGGCAGCCGGCAGTTCCAGGTCGAGCCAGGGAGCGGTGAAGGCATTTTGTCCACGGCCACTGATCGAAGTGATCATGCCCGGACCGCGAGCACGACGGCGGATGACTGTGCCATCGTCGGCCACTGACTCACCCCAAACGGATAAGTTCAGCTTTCGCTGCTTGGCGCCCGGCTTGGGCGTGATGGTCAGAATGCCCTTCTGAAACTTTCTGAGGGTGCGCCTCGTATCGGATTCCGCGAGGATGAACCCACCTTCGACCATGAGGTCATCGGGCGGGTCGTGAACACTCAACTGGATCGGTTTTAAGAAGCCCCGGCGCTCGGCCGTCACCGTCACGAGGGCGCTGCCTTCCAAGGGAATGTTGACGAATGGGGTGTCGAGGGTGAGAAGAAAATCCGGTGGTTGCAGCCGAGCCGACAAGCGATAACCGTATCCGGGACCGCCTTTTTCCAGAAGGTCTCCCACCTCGACGAACAGCTCATGCATATCCGAAGGAATCTCCAATGCAATCACGGGACGGCTGTTCGGACGATATCTCGCTCGCACCACATTGAGGTTTTGCGCGCCCTTCTCGTAACCGGCCTCGGCGACCGGTCTTCCTTGGCTGTCGTAGAGCTCGAGAGTGCCGTAGAGCACGGAAGTGCCTAATTCCGCCGACTGTAATTCGATGAACCAATTCTCGCCGGGAGAAACCGCGAGCCGGTAACGGTCCTTCTCACCCGGCTCAGAGATGCGGCCGTTGATGATCTTGTTCGGTTCCAATGCCGCGGTCCCGGAGGGCGGCCGATCGGGCTCCATGGCTTCGGGTCCGTTGCCAACCAGAAAGCGCATCGGCAGGGCGCCGGGTGCGCCCGGAACGCGTACCTCGCCAAAATCGGCCTTGGCCGGCAGGTTTGTAATGTCGGGGCGCACTGTGACGGGTGCAGGGAGAGTGCCGCCGGAAAGTTCCACCTCCACTTCACCGCCCTGATGCCAGCCGAGGGGGAACAGGGCTTCGGCGAAAGCGAACTCTCCGATCTTGAGGCGGTAGAAATTGCGGTCCTGCTTGCTGAAGCGCGCCTCGTAGACCTCGATGAAGTAATCCCCTGTCTTGTCGAACACGACGGCAAGACGGGGATCGACACCGAGCCCGCGCGCGTCGTTGTTGCGCCCTATCAGACGGCCTTCGGCATCGAAAATGTGAAGAACGGGATCGAGCGCCGAGCCCATGCGCCGTGCTTCGACCTCGAAGACCAAGCGCTCGCCTGCATGGGCGTTGATTCGGAAAACGTCGTGCTCAGGGCCTTCGAGCGTGCCGTTTACGATCACCGGCGCGTCAACACCTTGCGCACTGTCGGGACTGTCGTTGGCGTTCTTCGTTTCGTCATCCTCCGACTCCGTCTCGGTGATCTCGGGGAACGCACCTACGCTGAACAACTGGATGTTGGAGATTCCCTCCTGAGTCTCCACCCGAATTGGATAAATCCCAACAGGAGCCTCAGAACGGATCTCTAGGAGAAAAAGCAATTGGGGGCCGGCGGTGGTCAGCCGCGTGAACGAGCCGGGTATGTTCGAAAGGATCTTCGTCTCGCCCGTCAACCCGTAGCCTTGGAGCTCGAGCTTGACTGCGGTACCTCGTTGACCTCCGGGAGGGTGCAGGTTGGTCAGTTCAGGACCCGCAGCGACGACTTGCGAAATACTTGCGGCGGCTAACAGGACAAGCGTCCCAGTTCTCACCTCGACCCTCCGGAAAGCGGTTACGCGTTCATTTTACTGTAAGTCACTGGAGTCAGGAGGGATGATTCAGGAGGTCCAGGAGGAGCGTGCGCGAGATATTCAAGTCGGCTGTGTCGAGCAGCGCAGACGCGTTCCCGATCATAGTGCCGAATATCAGCCCGAGGAAAGCGGGAGCGTTCCGCTACCCAACAACCCAGCGGGAGGCCGGCCCTGAATCCGGCGCTGGAAGTTGAGCAAGGAGAAGGATTGCAGCAAGAAGAGGGAGAAGGTGCAGGAAGCAGCGTCAGGGAAAAGTAGCGCTTGTTGCGTCCCTTACGGGAATCGCTACAGTCAGTGATCTAGCGGAAGTCGGCGGACTGATTTCCAACAAGCGGTTCCTTGAACTGGTCTTCGCGATTCAGTTCCCTTGCCCGGAAGATGCTCTTGAAGACCCCCTGCGCCAGGTCTGCATTGCTCCTCTCATCAGATACAATCGGGCCATGGCGCTTACGAATGGGCTTATCCATCCCGCGAACACAGCCTTGGTTGTCGTCGACTTGCAGGAGAAGTTGACGCCTGCCATCAGCGGGATCAATGGTGTACTCGCCAACACGAAAAAGCTTCTCCACTTGGCGAAGATCCTCCCTCTGCAAACCTTGGTTACGACGCAATACAGCAAGGGGCTCGGCGGCACGGTGTCTGAGATCGCCAAGCTTTTCGAGGCAGAGCCCATCGACAAGATCTGCTTCGACTGCCTGGGTGACGATGCATTCGACCGACACCTGAACGCCGCGTTGCCGGACGGAGGCACAGTCGTTCTTTGCGGCATCGAGGCTCACATTTGTGTCAACCAGACTGCTCTTGGGGCACTGGCCAAAGGCTACGACGTACACGTTGTGGCGGACGCCGTTGGCTCGCGAACAATGGAGAACCGGCAGATCGGCATCCAACGCATGCGCGACGCGGGCGCAGTGATCTCTTCCACCGAGATGGCAATTTACGAGCTACTCGGCAACAGCCGCCGTCCTGAGTTCAAACAGATGCTGACCTACCTCAAATAGCTCCCGGGAAAGTCCGTCGAGTGGTCGGGGTCACGGCAATCGGCTCGCCAGGATGACGGCGCAAGCAGGTACGTGACCTCGTTGCTTTTGTTAATCATCCCGATGAGTTGACAAACATGTGTCCATGATTTAGTAATAGCGTTCAGTATGGTGGACACGAGAAGTTCTGACAAGCCGCACGCCACCATGGTCGCCCGCGCTCTCCGGATCATGGAGACGCTGGACAGTTCCCGGCGTGGCTTGAACATTTCTGAGATTAGCCGCAAGCTGAAAATCCCCAAGAGCAGCACGCACGTCATCATCTATACCCTCGAAGAGCTTGACTACGTGCATAAGGCACCGTCGACGCGCCGCTACTCGCTCGGCTTGAAGGCTTACGGACTCGGCCAAAGGATGATGAAGTCGTTCTCGATGGCCGAGGTCGCACGGCCAGTGATGCAGAAACTCGTGGAGAGTACCGACCTTACGAGCCACCTCGCCGTGCTCGACAAAGGTCAGGCAGTATGCATTCAAAAGGCCGAGCCGCCCAGCTTGATCCAGTTCGACACAAGGATCGGCCGCAGAATGGATCTTCATTGCAGCGGCGTCGGAAAGGTAATCCTCGCCCACAGCGGGGACGATCTGCTGCAAGACTTTTTATCCAAGAAGGCCTTTATTCGGCACACGCGTAAGACGATCAGTTCGTCGCAAGCCCTGGAGCGGGAAACCATGAAGATTCGCCGGCAGCGATACGCGCTGGATGATCAGGAAGAAGAGTTGGAAGTTCGCTGCGTGGCCGTTCCGGTATTCAACCGGCTGCACGAGTTCTCCGGCTCCCTCAGCGTTACCGGCACGACGGGTCAAATCCCCATCAGCCGCATCAAGTCTCTCGTCAAGATTCTCAAGCAAAGCTCCTCCGACATCTTCGGCGTCCCCATCCTCTGAGCAGCAACATCAGATTGTTCGGGATGCCTGACGAGCCTTCGCGGTGGCTGGCTTAGGCGCTGTTTCATAGGTGCAGCGCCGTGCCGACTACAGAGATGTCTTTCAGAAATGGACCGGCTGGGCGAGGGCGCCGTTGCCGGCCGAATCGAATGCGGCGAAACGCACCCATTTCTTCCCTTTAGCGCGAATCGGTATCCGGAAGCGCTTGCTGGAGTGCGGCGCCAGATCAGTGGTCGAGATGATCTGGCGATTGACCGTCTTACCATCACCCCAAACGACTTCCACGAAGTCGAGAGGGAACGTCCATTCGACTTGGGCCGAGATGGTTCTATCGTCGCCGGACCCTTCAACGGCATAGTCGCTGATGAGGACCTCGCCGCTCGTGACGAAGAAGTCACCGGCGCGCATGGCGCGTGTGATCGGGCTCCAATCCTCATTGAAACGCGGTAGCGGATCGACCTTGATGTAGTTGACGAGGAGTTCACCGTAGATCTCGTCCTCGGGAAACTTCATGTAGGTGTCGCCCTCGGATACGAGATATTTCGGGCCCGTCCAGTTATTCATGTCATCGAGGACGCCGATGCAGCGGGCCTCGCAGATACGCTTCTCGGAGAGATCGACGGGCAACGACTGGTAGGCGCCGCCGAGGTAGCGATCGCTGTTAAAGTGCGCCGTCTCGCGGATGGAGTCGGGATAGGGCGTCGAACCTTTCGTGCGCGGATGAGCTTGCCAAATGAGACCCTGCTCGCGCTCGAGGAGCTCCAGCATATCCCTCGCGGAACCGGTGTGATAGACCTTGCCGAACTTCGGATGGTCCTCGACGAACGGCTGACCGGATTGCCGGACCTTTGTCCAATAGACGGGCTTAGGGAAGACAACCGTGTAGTGGCCGCCGATATGCGAGTTCGGCTCTTCACCGGGCATGAGCAGAAAGTCGCGGTCGGAGTGCCGGGCGCAGGCCTTGAAGTAATTGTCGAGATCGTTGTAGCGGATGTCGCCGGGGTCGTCTGGCGAGCCGTCGCCGTGGAAGTCGCTCATCATCGCGATGTTGATTCCGAGCGCACGGAACGCGGGCAACCACGGCGGACGGAAATCAAGGGTTCCCGCGTCCAGCAACTGCTCGGCAAAATGTGTGTGGAAGTGGCTGACCGCGACCCTATAGCCCTTGAGAGGCTTGAATTGGTCGTTGTGGGTAAAAGCCAGGACAGCGCGCTGCGTCTCATCACCGGCGGCGGGGCTCACATAGAAGTAGGCCGCCATGCGCTGCCAACTGCCGGGCGGGGCGTTGTACATCGCGAAGTTCCCCAGGGCGAAGCGCCTTGACTGGTTCAGCCGCTTGTCCCAAAGCTCATCCGAGAGGCCGTAGGGCCGGAACATCTCTTCGTAGTCGGCGTGGCGAACACCGGCCGAGAACGAACCCTCGTTGTCCATGCGGTACCAGACGTAGCCGAGGTTCAACTCGATCTCGCGAGCCCAAAAAAACTTGTGCGACGGAGGGAAGAACGCGATGGTGCCGTTGGGTGTCTCGATGAGACCGACGCGATTGCGCGCCCGCAAAGCCACGGGACCTTCGTTGACTGCGCCGCCAAACTCGTACTTCTGCCAGGCCCGCGACGTATCCCTCCAGCGGACGCGGCTGCCTTCCGTCGAAAAGCCCTTCAGCCCGGAGCGGTATTTGTAGGCGACGGACGGCTCGTCGGTTTTCGCGATGGCTTCCTGACGGATGAGATTCGTGCCGCGGTAGACGGTGTACTGCAGGCGTCCCGAGAAGATGCCCATCGAAAGGCCCGGGAACGAGACCTCGATTCGTGCGCCGTCCGTTTTCACCTTGCAACTCGTAGCGTTGTAAGTGGCAGGAGAGCGGCGGATTTCATCAGCGCGGCGCGGCAGGTCGGTGTTGACACCTTCCAGCCCCGGAACGCGAAGGGGCGCATCCCAAAAGACCTTCCACTTCTCTTTCTCAATCACAGCGGGAGTGACTTCCTGTCCGAGGTCCCGGATAGGGTTCAGTTGCTGTTGTGAGATACGGCGAACCCCGCTGGTAACCAGAAATTCCGGCTTGAGGTCGGTAGCGACGGGCTTCCAAGACCAATCGGGACCACGAACGGCCATCTGACGAATGACCGGCTGCTTGTCATCAATCCCGAAGTCGAGCCGGAAGCTGGAGCCGCGCTCGCCGGTCCAGAGGACAGTAAGCGTATCGTTGTTGAGTTTCGCCTGAAGTCCCTGCTGCTCCTGATAGGCGCTCAGGTCACAGTCAAGGGCTGCGCTCCCGGAGCTCAGTGGAAAAAGAAAGAGAACGAGGGTGACAAGTGTTTGGCGCATGGCGGATCGGGGCCGGGTGAGATGTCGCCTTACCCGGAGTAGTTTGTGGCAATTAGGATAGAACGAAAACGGCGGGCCCGGTGGACCTTGCTTTGCTTTCCCGCGCTACCCGACGGTGCTGTCAGCATCCACGAGAACGCGATGTTCATACGTGGATGCGTAGTTAGGGTGGGGCTTCATGCCGTGGGGAGGCCGGGGCTCCTATTTGTCGAGGAGGAAGTTGCCGGCGATCATGGTGTCTATGCCGGAGGCGTAAAAGCTACGGACGGCGGCTCGGGGGTCATTGACGAGGCGTTCGCCGAAGAGGTTGAAGGACGTGTTGTAGAGCACGGGCAGACCGCTGACGCGGCCGGCGGCTTGGAGGAGTTCCCAACAGAGCGGATTGTCGGCGCGACGGACGGTATGGACGCGGATGCGTTCGCCGCCGAGCAACGCAGCCTCGAACGTCTTGCGGTGTTTCTGTTTGACGCGGCTGACGGAGGCGAGGAAGCGAGCGCTTTCAGTGCAGTCAAAGTAGTCGGACGCCAGCTCTTCAGGGACCGACGCGGCGAACTTGCGGAAGAGTTCGCGGCGTTTGATGTAAACGTTGAGGTTCTCGGTCGAGTAGGGGTTGAGCGGTGAGGCGAAGATGCTGCGATTACCGAGTGCGCGCGAGCCAAACTCCATGCGGCCTTGGAACCAGGCGACGATTTGGTTGTCGTTGAGGCGGCGGACGGCGGTGTCGATGACGGCCTCGTCAGTAGTGAGGTAGCTGAAGCGAAGCTTACAGTTTTCGAGGACTTGCTTGATCTCTTCGCGATCATAGGAGGGACCCAGGAAGAGATTCTCGAGCGGATGCCGCTGAGTGTTGCGGTAGATTTGATGCCAGGCATAGAAAGCGCAGCCGAGGCTGGTGCCGGCGTTGTCGGCGACCGGTTGGACCCAGACGTTCTTGTAGTGGCCGGATCTTTCGAGAGCCGAAACGAGGGGCGCGTTGAGCATGAGGCCGCCGGCCAGACAGAGGTTCTCACCCTCACCGGCGAAGCGAACGACGATTTCTTCGACAGCGCTCTGAACGCTGGCCGCGATGTCGCGGCGGTCCTGCTCGGAGAGATGTGCTCCGTATTCGAGCCCGAACCTCGCATAGAAGCGATCGCTGAATCCGCCTGCGGTGGGGCGTGAGGTGTCGAAGAAGCCTTGATCCAAGATGGGCCGCGAGGTGCCGCCGGCGCCGAGGATCTCCAGAAACACGTCTCGGAAGCGCGGCTCGCCTGCGGCGCCCATCCACTGGACTTTGTGCTCTTCGGCCCCGGTGCGATAGCCGAGCAACTCCGTGATGCGGCTGTAAAAACCTGCGGGAGAGTCCGGGGCATAGAGTTCTTCGACCGCCTCCAAGCGTGTTCCGGAGGCGTCCCATAGAGCACCGCAACGCATGTCGCCGATGCGGTCAAGCGTGACGACGCAAGCATTTTCGAAGGGCGAAGGGTAGAAGGCGCTGGCGGCGTGGGCGATGTGGTGGTCAACGATAACCAAGCGGCTTTGGGGAAACTGCGTCTTGAGGCGGAGGTGCTGCGAGGGATCGGAACCGCCTCCCATGGGCCGCGCGATGGCGACGCAATCGACATCTTTGCGGGACGCAGACACGACGCGGAGGCACGCGTCGACGGCTCTTTCTGGGAGTCCACCGGGATGAGCCTGGCGGCGGAGTTTGTCCTCCTCCATAGCGGCGACGAGTCGGCCGTCTTCAAGCAGGGCGGCCGCGCCGTCATGCAGCCAGCCTCCGATTCCGAGTATCAGCATCAAACCTTCCGCAAGCGATCGATGACGCGGTCGCGTCTGAGCGCGATGAAAATTGCGAATGCGCTGGGGCCGACAGACTGGCCGCTCAGCGCCGCGCGGGCTCCGTTAATCATGAGCCCGGCTTTCATACCGCGCTCTTCAGCCATGCCGCGCAGGGTGGTCTCGACGGACTCGGCGGTGTAGTCGTCCAAGGTTGCGAGACGCTCGGCGAGTGCGTGCAGGGATTCACGGACGCCCTCTTTGTTGAGGTTCTTCTCGGCCTTAACGTCGGTCGGAAACTTGTCGCTGAAATAAGACGCGCCGCGCTCGGTGAAATCCTTGAGGGTATTGAAGCGCGAACGGATGAGATCGACTGTGGATTCAAGCCAGTTCTTCCGTTCGACTTCGTATTGGGGACGCCACCATCCGGCCTCACGCAGTTCGCTTTCGACGTAGGGGAGCAGATCACTCATGGGTAGGCTTCGCAACTGTTGGCCGTTGATCCAGAGCGCTTTGGGATCGGCCCAGCTTTGCTCAGAGTCTTCTTGAAACGTGACAACGGCGTTGGTGCGATTGACGCTTTCCAATTTGAAGAACTCGATCAACTCGTCGCGGGTGAGCAGTTCTCGATTGTCTTTCGCCGACCAGCCCAGCAGGCAGAGGTAGTTAATCATGCCGTGAGGCAGAAATCCCTGATCACGGTAGTTCGTGACGCTGACGATTTCGCCGTGCCTACGCTTGGATAGTTTCGCACCGTCGGGGCCGAGCAGCAGCGGCAGGTGGGCGAACTCGGGGAACTCGCTGCTCAGCGCCTCGAACAGCAGAATATGCTTAAAGGTGTTGGTGAGGTGATCCTGGCCGCGGATGATGTGCGAAATACTGAGGTCTGAGTCGTCAACGGTGGACGCGAGGTGGTAGGTCGGCGAGCCATTGCTACGGAGGAGGGCGAAGTCCTCGATGTCGGCGATCTTGCGTGACTGTTCACCGAATACATGATCGTGGAAAGTGATGGCGCGGTCGGTACCACGGGATACGCGGAAGCGGATGACGAACGGCTCTCCGGCGGCGGCGCGACGGTCGCTTTCATCCCGTGTCATTTCCCGCATGTCGGAGTTAGCGAGCCAGGCACCGGCGGTTTCCTTGGCTTCGGGCGCAGCGCTTTGCTCGGTGAAGTCGCGATAAGCGAGGTCTTTGGCGAGAAGGGCTTCGGCGGCCTCGACGTGATTCCTGCGGCGCTCGGACTGATAGTGTTGCTCGTCCCAAGGCAGTCCAAGCCATCGGAGGCCGTCGAGGATGGATTGGAGGGCTTCGTCAGTGCTGCGTTCGCGGTCGGTGTCGTCGATGCGAAGGACCATCGTGCCGGCGTGATGACGAGCGTAGAGCCAATTGAAGATATAGGTGCGAGCCCCGCCGATGTGCAAAAACCCCGTTGGGGATGGCGCAAAGCGGACGCGTGTCATCGAGAGTCGAAGGAGAAACGCCGGGTTTCAGGCAGGCGGCGGACGTTGTTATTAGCCCGTCGTGTTCGAGGGCTCAGTATAGCAATCGAGGTGTGATGGTCCCGAATGCTACGTCGTAATCCCGTGACAGTCAGTCTGTTTTCGCTCAAATGCGCCATTGTGTGAAAGTTCATGCCTGGGGTTGGCCGGCCTGCATCTCTCACCACCTTGTATGTGGCAAGGTAGGGGCAAGAGGCGAGTGAGGAGCCGCTAGCTGTGGAACCTCAACAGGTTGTCCCCGGTCAGACCGATTCGACTGATGGGCGGGTTGGCTTTAAGACTAGCGTGTGGGCGGTGCCAATTGTAGCGGTGGAGCCAGTGTCTGAGGTGTTGGGCACGCTGGGTGGAGGTGTGATAGGTGTGGGCGTAGGCCCACTCACGTAGCGCGGTCTGGATGAAGCGTTCGGCTTTGCCGTTGGTAGGAGGGGTGAAGGGCCGGGTGAAGCGATGGCGTAGGCCGCGTTGGGCACAGCGTGCATGGAAGGCCCTGGAACGGTAACACCCGCCGTTGTCAGTGAGCACGCGGCGGACGCGGATGCCGAGGCGGTGGTAGTAGTCGAGGGCGGCGGTGAGGAAGGCCGCGGCAGTGGCGGCGGTCTGGTCGGGATAGAGCTGGGAGAAGGCGAGACGGGAGTGGTCGTCGACGCAGACATGAAGGTATTCCCAGCCGGCGCCGGGGCTGGAGTGGCGGCGGTCCCCGGTGACGCGGTGACCGGCGCGGCGAAAGCGGCCGAGTTTCTTGATATCAAGGTGCAGCAGGTCGCCCGGGTGGGGATGTTCGTAGCGGCGGACGGGCGGCGGCGGGTCGAGGGCACTAAGGCGAGCAAGCCCCTGGCGGCGGAGGACTCGACTGACGGTAGCGGGCGCCACCCCAACAGTGGCGGCGATCTGGGCGCCGGTCCAGCGCAGCCGGCGCAAGGCGGTGATGCGGCTGATGAGAGTGGCAGGTATGCTGCGGGGCGAGCGGTGCGGACGCGAACTGCGGTCGAGCAATCCGTCCGCGCCCTCAGCCCGATAGCGGGCCACCCACTTGCGCACCGTGCGTGCGCAGACCCCGAAGGCGCTGGCCACCGCCTTCGGGGTCTGGCCCTGGTCGAGAATCCGCCGGACGACAGCGGCTCGACTCTGCGGCGTCAACTTGGCATTCTGATGGATGTTCACTTGGTCCTCCTTCCGGGAAACTTTGTGCTTGGTACCCTCAGTTTCCTCGGTTGGGACCGAGTGAACAACCTATTGAAAGATCACAGCTAGCTAGCGGCTCCTCCCGACGCGGTGTCGGCTCGATCGTACCACCAAGGGCTGCGAGCCCGTCCGTCAGCAGTAGCGACACCGCGTGCCTCGGCCGGAGACCCCGCATAGTCGCTGGGGCCCGAGAGCCCGTATGACAAGGAAGGGGGTTCCGACCGTGTCTATTGATTCTACTGCCATCATTGTTGGCATCGATGTCTCCAAGCAGTACGTTGATGTTTTTGTTCTCAACCGCAAAGCAGAGCCCAGCGGCCGACGGCCGCGGCGGGTCAGAGAACTCCTCGCGCTGGCAGCCGAGCTGGCGAGATTCGAGCCGCAGTTGGTGGTCATGGAAGCCAGCGGTGGATGGGAAACAGCAGTGTGGGCGGCGCTGCAAGCCGCCGGGTTGAGAGTGGCCGTGGTGAACCCCAAACGCGTGCGCGACTTCGCTCGCTCGTTGGGACAACTGGCGAAAACTGATCGACTCGATGCGCAGGTGTTGGCGCTGTTCGGTGAGCGGCTGCGACCCGCAGCGACACGCTTGCCGAGCCAGCAACGGCGGGAGTTGCGCGAGTTGTTGCACCATCTCGATGCGCTGGTGGGCCTACGAGCCCGGCAGCGTACCCGCCCCAGCAGCAACTGCAAGGCGCTGCGGCTGTGGCGAGCGTGGAGCGGGTGATCGCTTCTCTGAGCCAGCAGATCGCGCTGCTGGAGCAGCAAGTGCAACGAGCACTGCGCGAACAGCCTGCCGCCTGCCAGCGAGCCGGGCATAGGGCCGAAGGTCTCTTGGGCCTTGGTGGCCGATCTGCCGGAGTTGGGACAACTCAGCGGGAGACAAGCCGCCGCCTTGGTCGGTCTGGCGCCGCTGGCCCGTGACAGCGGGCAATTCCGCGCCCGGCGCAGGATCGCCGGAGGCCGTCCCCGTGTGCGCAAGGCGTTGTACCTGGCGGCCCGCGCCGCGGTGCGCTGTGCCCCCCAGCTGGCCGCCTTCCGCGCCCGTCTGCTCGCAGTCGGTAAGCCGAAGCAGGTCGCACTGATTGCCGTCGCTCGTAAGCTGCTGGTTGCGCTCAATGCCATGATCCGCGACGATCAACCCTGGATCCCACTTCCTGCTTGACATAGTCGCTGACGGGGGAAGCACGCGATACGACCGCCATGACTTCGTTGCGCTTGCTCGCCGTGCTCGATCGATGTAGGGTCAAGTACACCTGCGCGCGCCAAGCGCCCCGCCTTGTCCTGACGGCCCTCTCACGCACTTCGACTCCCCACGTGGTGAGAAAGACAGGCCAGGGGGCAGGAGGTTGACAGAGGTGGGGAGAGTTGAGTGGGCCGAGGGGAAGCCGAGAGCCGCAAAGGCGAGCACACACGCTACCATTCTCTTTGTTTTGTGTGACACTCTTAACCAGCTATGAAGATCGCGATATTGCATGGTCCGCGTGACTTGCGGGTTGAAGAACATCCCTTGGAGACGGGAACCCTCGCTCCCGATCAGATTTGGGTCGAGACGGAGATTACGGCGCTCAAGATCGGCACCGACCGCGGGAACTATGAAGGCGCCGAGCAGGTGCCGGGAGCGCCGGACTATCCCCGCTGGGTTGGCGACAGCAATTTGGGGATTGTGCGCGGCGTGGGTTCGGCGGTGACGCGGTTTGCTGTGGGCGACCGTGTCGTGTCCCGGTACCACCATCAGTCGGAGTACGTCGCCATGGAGTCGGAGTGCATTGTGAAGGTGCCGGATGGAGTGGATCCGGAGGATGCGGTTTATTCGCATCTTTATTCGCTGAGCTCCAAGTGTTATCGCAAAGCGCACTTTACGCCGGGAGAGTACGTGGCGGTAGTGGGCCTCGGCGTGCTGGGTTTGGGCGCGGTGGCGCTCGGGCCGCTGTTCGGGGCGAGGGTGATCGGACTAGGGAATAGTCCGGTGCGACTGAAGATGGCGAAGCGGATGGGGGCGCACGAGGCGTTCCTTTCGGAGGATCCGGACTTACAGGACAAGCTGGACGAGTTTACGAATGGGGCAGGTGTGGACCTGGTCATTTTGACTGCGAATCCGTGGCCGGCGTACCGTACGGCGGTGGAGACCGTGCGGCACAACGGGCGGGTGTCGATCGTGGCGCTTTCGGGGCGCGGCGAAAAGCCCCTGGACTTCAATCCGCTGGCAATGGAGTATTTCTACATCAAGGGGGTCTCGCTGATCGCGGTGTGCGAGGCAGACGGTTATCTGTACCCTTCACGGGGAGAGCGTTGGGGAGAGCGTTTCGACGCCGAGCGCTCATGCGAGCACGTGCTGTCGCTGATGCAGGAAGGCCGGCTTGAGCCGAAGCGGTTGATCACACACCGGTTTGCTTATACGGAGATGGCCCAGGCTTATGAGATGGCTTATCGGCGCGAAAAAGAAATGCTGGGTGTGATCTTTCAGTGGAAGGACGTGTAGAGGAACATGAGACCGAATAAGATCCGAGAACTGCTCAAGACCGGCAAACCGTCAATCGCGACACACATTCACAGCAGTTGGCCCTCGGTTGTAGAAATAGCCGGACACACGGGCATGTTCGACTACATCGAGTTCGTGTCTGAATACGCCCCTTTCGACCTGTATGGGCTGGAGAATATCTGCCGGGCGGCAGAGCTGCACGGCATGTCTTCGATGATCAAAGTGGATCAGCAGCCGCGCAAGTTCCTTGCGCAACGAGCGATCGGGGCGGGGTTTCAGAGCGTGCTGTTCGCCGATTGCCGGACGGCGGCGGACGTGGAAGAGTGCGTACGCGCGGTGCGTCCCGAAACGCCGGAGGATAAGGGAACGTACGGCGTAGCGACGCGGCGGTTCACTTACATGCTTTACGGCGGCACACAGAAATATGTGGATGCTCTGCGCGATGTCGTTGTAGCGCTGATGATTGAGAAGAAGACAGCGGTTGAGAACCTCGACGAAGTGCTGGCGGTGTCGGGAATCGACATGGTGCAGTGGGGTCCGGCAGACTACGCGATGAGCATCGGGAGGCCGGGAGAATGGTTCGCTCCAGACATCAAGGAGATCGAGAGGAAGGTGATCGCGTCGGCATTGAAGAACGGGGTCGCGCCGCGTGCGGAAATCGAGTCACCGGATCAGGCGAAGTACTATATGGATCTCGGTGTCAAGCACTTCTGCATTTCGACGGACATCATGCTGCTGTATCGGAGTTGGAAGCAGAAGGGGGAGGAATTGCGGAAGGTAGTGGAAGGCTAGCAGCCCGTGGTGAAAAGCCACGCGGGCGGCGTTAAGCGCCATGGGACCGATGATGTAACCCCTAAGAGCTCCAGGAATGCGGCGCCGCGCTCTCCGCACTGCCGACCGGCAGCGGCGCGTATCCCTTTGGGCGACGGACATATGTGGTCGTCGGCTAGTGTACTATCCCGGAAATATATAAACAAAGTCGTTCGATCTTGGCGAGGATGGATTCGGCCGTGGCGGTCCAGACGAAGGGGCTGGTGTTGGCGTTGTAGTGTTCGACGAAGCGCTCAATGTTACGGACGAGAGCCTTGACGCTGGAGAAGGAACCACGGCGAATGGCCTTCTGGGTAATGATGCCGAACCAGCGTTCGACTTGGTTGAGCCAGGAGGCATAGGTTGGGGTGAAATGAAGGTGGTAGCGAGGACGCCGGGCGAGCCAGGCACGAACTTTGGGATGTTTGTGGGTGGCATAGTTATCGACGATGAGATGGATGTCGAGGTTGCGCGGCACACTGCCGTCGATCTGACGCAGGAAAGCGAGGAACTCCTGATGGCGGTGTCGCGGTTTACAGCGTGTGATGACTTGCCCCGTGGCAACATCGAGAGCAGCGAACAGAGTGGTCGTACCGTGACGTTGGTAGTCGTGGGTGACGCCTTCGAGGTAGCCAAGGCCCATCGGGAGGAGGGGCTGAGTCCGCTGAAGAGCCTGGACCTGGGTCTTCTCATCGACCGAGAGCACCACGGCGTGGTCCGGGGGGTTGAGGTAGAGACCGACGATGTCGCGGACTTTCTCGACGAAGAACGGGTCGTTGGAAATCTTGAAATGCCGCTGGCGATGCGGCTGCACGCCGAACAGCTCGAACCACCGCTGGACCGTACTCTTCGAGACTCCCGTGTGTTGGGCCATCGAACGCACGCTCCAGTGCGAACCATCCGGGGGGTCGGTTCCGAGGGCCGTGTTGATGACTTCGGCAACACGTTCATCGTCATGCCTGCGGGGGCGTCCGGGACGCAGTTCATCGTGGAGTCCGGAGACTCCCTGTTCACGATAGCGCTTGCGCCACTTGCCAACGGTCGTATTGGTGACACCGAGACGCCGGGCTACGGTCGAGCCGGGAACGCCTGCGGCGCAGGCGAGCACAATCTGGGCCCTCCGCACCAGACTATGCGGCAGCGTTCGGGAGCGGGCGAGGCTCCGCAGTTCCGTTTCCTCGCTTTCACGGAGAGTGATGGGAGCAACGGGGCGACCGCGTGGCATGGGCATACCTCCAGAAACCAAAAGTTGCCCATTAATATATCATATATTTCCGGGACAGTACACTAGCAGTCCGTGGTAAAAGTACATTTCATGGGACAATTGTTTTATGGCGATGGGGCGACGTAAGCGGCGGCAACGGCAGAAAGATCTGTGGGTAGCGGTGTGTGACATGCCGCGCACTGCGGCGCATCCCTTCTATCGCAAGCTCAACGAACTGCTGGACGAACACGGCTTTGATCACTTTGTGGAAGGGCTTTGCGAGAAGTTCTATGCGCCCACGATGGGACGGCCCTCGCTGGTGCCCGGCATCTATTTCCGCAGCCTGCTGATCGGGTACTTCGAAGGCATCGACTCCGAGCGTGGGATCGGGTGGCGTATCGGGGACTCGCTGTCGCTGCGGCACTTCCTGCAGGTTGAGTTCGATGAGGCGACGCCCGAGCACTCGACGATCTCACGCACCCGGCGGCTGATCGATCTGGAAACGCATCGCGCGGTGTTCGGTTGGGTGTTACAGCTTGTGGCGAAGGCCGGACTGCTCAAAGGCGGCACGATCGGGGTGGACGCCACGACGCTGGAGGCGAACGCGGCGCTGCGTACGATCGTGCGGCGGGCGAGCGGGGAGAGCTACGAAGAGTTCCTGACCCGGCTGGCGGCGGAGTCGGGGATCGAAACGCCGACGAGGGAGCAGTTGGCGAAGCTCGACAAGAAGCGCAACAACAAAGGCTCGAACAAAGATTGGCGCCACCCCCATGATCCTGACGCGAAGATCACCAAGATGAAAGACGGGCGCACGCACTTGGCCCACAAGGCCGAACAGGCGGTGGACTTGGAGACGGGCGCAGTGCTGGCGGTAACGCTGGAAGGCGCCGACCAAGGCGACACGACGACGCTGGCCGAGACGCTGAGCGAGGCGGCGGAACAAGTGGCGGCGGTGGCTGCGGACGAGCAGGCGAACGAGCAGATGGCGGCGGCGGGGATCACCGAAGTGGTGGCCGATAAGGGATATCACAGCAACGACGTGTTGACGGACTTGACGGACTTGGAGATCCGTTGCTACATCAGCGAACCGGATCGTGGCCGACGACGCTGGCGAGGTAAGCCGCAGGCGCGGGCCGCGGTGTACGCCAATCGGCGGCGGATCCGCGGGGCGCGGGGGCGACGCTTATTGCGCTGGCGCGCCGAGCGGGTCGAACGCAGCTTTGCTCATTTGTATGATCGCGGCGGGATGAGGCGGACGCATCTGCGGGGCCGAAGAAATATTTGCAAGCGACTCCTGATTCAGGTGAGCGGCTTCAACCTGTCGCTGGTGCTGCGACAGAAGCTGGGCGCGGGCACGCCGCGGGGGGTGCGGGTGGCGAAAAAGGCCCTCCGACGGCTCGAAAAACAGCTATCGCGACGACTGCAGACTGCAAGGCGGACTTGGCGCCGCTGCCGCCATGCGTTGGGTTGGACGTTCTTCGAAGCGAAACTGCAATCCCCCTTCCAAGCGTCGGCCCCTCTCGCTGAAAATGACTACTTCTGCCACGGGCTGCTAGGGCACGAAGCCGACGTTTCAACGGCCTGAAGCGGCAACCGGCCTTTTCACAACAGCCAGTTTTTACGCGTGGATCGCCGTCACCGCTACAGATCCGTCAGCCGCCATGACGCCCCGGCGCCCGGTTTGACAACCCTAAATCCGTCTGCGAGCATAAAAAAATCAATCGTCCCGCCACGCTACTCCTCAGTAGCTCAACTGGTAGAGCATCCGGCTGTTAACCGGAGGGTTGTAGGTTCGAGTCCTACCTGAGGAGCCAATCCCTTCAATCACTTACGGCATTCCCGCCATGACCGGTTGTCGGATTCGGTTGCCGGAATCACTGGGCCTCTGCATCGTCGACGGGCTACACGAACCGCCTATCCATGATTCGCGCTGCTTCTCGTAGTCGCTCGGGCGACATCTAGTTGTATCTCCAGACCATGCGCGGCGAATTGTGCCCAACGATTTGCATCAGGCGCTGCTCTGGGACGCCATCCACCAGGAGGTTGGTTTCCGCTACACCGCGCAGGTCGTGGAATCGTAGTCCTTCTCTTCCGATCAATTAGACGGCGCGCATCCAGGCGCTCTTGTTCGAGCGCAAGTGAACGCCCATGCGACTGCGGCATACCCAAAGGCTGTCGGACTCGCTTCGGTCTCGTTCAAATTTCGCCTCCAGCAGCGCCGTCCGCATGCCGCCGTAGATCGGAGCGTCTCCAACCATCTTGCCTTCCTGCTTGTCAGGCGCGAAGATGACGCCTTCCCGAAAGTCAACCTGGGGCCAGGTTACCGTTCGGATCGTCGCCGCACGCCATCAGACATGGCAGAGGGCCTGCCGGCTCCGCCTCTGCTCACGCGATGAGCTCCCTCAGTATATGCCCGCCGATATCTGTCAGCGTGCGGTATCGGCCCTGGTGCAGGTAGGTCAGCCGCTTGTCGTCCAAGCCGAGAAGATGGAGGATCGTGGCGTGAACGTCGTGGAGCGGAATGGGGTTGATCCCGCCGATGCCGAATTCATCCGTGGCGCCGAGCGACGATCCGCCCTTCAGGTCCCCTCCGGCCATCCACATCACGAGCGCGTTCTGATTATGGTCGCGGCCCGGTTTGGAGACCGGGGTGTTGCTTTGCTGAGCGTAGGGTGTGCGGCCCATCTCAGAGGCCCAAACAACGAGTGTCTCCTCGAGCATGCCGTGGCTCTTCAGATCCGTGAGCAGGGCTGACACCGGCTTGTCGACCTCCACCGCATTTTGGGGCATGCGGCCCTTGATGTCCGAATGGTGGTCCCAACTGGATTGACCGATCCTCTCGCCGTGAATCAAGAGCGTATAGCGGACCCCTTGTTCCACCAACCGCCTCGCCAACAAACATTGCCGCCCGAACCCGGCGGTGTCGGGATTGTCGAGGCCATACAGCTTCTTCGTCGCCTCTGATTCCCTGCCGAGATCCACCACCTCCGGGGCTGTCGTCTGCATCCGAAACGCCAACTCATAGGCGTTGATGCGGGCCTCTAGGGAAGGTCTGATCAAGTCGATTCTGCGATAATTCGCGAAACGACCAAGGAGCTGTCAGCAAGCCATGGAACATCAGGCGACTTTCGCGGAGTTGGAGCACGATTGGAAGAAGCGGCGGACGCGGCGGGAGATCTTCCTCGAGAAGATAGACAGGCTGATCCCTTGGGAACGGCTGGAGAGTCGGATCGAGCGGTTTTATCCGAAGGCCGGCCGTGGTCGTCGGCCCGATCGGCTCAGCGTCATGCTGCGCGTGCACTGCGTGCAGTTGTTCTACAACCTCAGTGATCGCGGCATGGAGGATCTGCTCTACGAGGTGGAGTCGGTGCGCCGCTTTGTCGGTCTGCGGCTGAGCGGGCCGCTGCCGGACGAGACGACGATCCTGAACTTCCGCCACCTGCTGGAGGCGCACGGTCTGGGGGCGGGGTTGTTCGAGGAGATCAACGCGCATCTGGCGTCGCTGGGGCAGCGGTTGAAGACGGGGACGATCGTGGACGCGAGCATCATCGACGCGCCGTCGTCGACGAAGAACCGCAAGGGCGAACGGGATCCGGAGATGCACCAGACGAAGAAGGGCAAGCAGTGGTACTTCGGGATGAAAGCGCACATCGGGGTGGACGCCGAGTCGGGTCTGGCGCACAGCTTGGTGACGACGTCCGCCAACGCGGCGGACGTGGGGCAGGCGAGCGGGCTGCTGCGCGGCGACGAGACGGAGGCGTGGGGAGACGCGGGCTACCAGGGCGTGGAGAAGCGCCCGGAGAACGAGGGTTCCGCTGTCGCCTGGCAGGTGGCGATGAAGCCGGGCAAGCGTCGCCTGCTCGACAAGGACGGCGCCGAGGCGGCGGCGGAGAAGCGCAAGGCGGCGGTGCGGGCGAAGGTGGAGCATCCGTTCCTATACGTGAAGCGGCGCTTCGGGTACGGCAAGGTGCGCTACCGGGGGTTGGCGAAGAACACGCAACGCATCGCGCTGCTGCTCGGATTCTCGAATCTGCTCATCGCCGGCCGCTACGCGACCGGATAACGCGGGACAAGTCCGCCCGTGGATCGCCCGAGAGCGGGAAACGGACAAATCGAAGCGATTTCCTGGCGGTTCGGACCGTTTCTCCGTTGCGGCACGTAACACTTCGTCGGTCGGATAGGTCCTCGAACTGGATTTTCAAACCGCGACCAATCGCGCCCCCTCGGAAATGGGGTTGTTCAGACTTTCCCTAATGGTGCGACCGCGTTCTCGAAGCGTTTGAGCCGCGCCTGTGCAACTCCCAGCCGAAACAGTTCGTCCGGACCGGCCTCGCCGGGGGAGACGCCAGTCGTGACAGCCTCCCAGTTCTGAGAGGCAAACAGCTTCCAAACGTCTGCGGATGTTGCCACCCTGGCGGGCGTCGAAGCGTCTGCTTGCTCAACGGCGTGTCGAAGGCGGTCTGGCAGCTGCACGTCATCCGGCCACTCGTTCAGAGCGGCTCGCGCGCGGTGTCGCGATTGCCGGCCCAGCTCCCGAAGTTTTGTTTCCGCCACCTCCCAATCGCCCTGGTGAGCCGCCAAATAAGCCTCCGCTGCCATCATGTCCAGGTCTTTCGGATTTCGCGCGCGGGCTTGCTGCAGGAACCGCCGGGCGAGATCGAACCGTTGCCGACGGATCTCGGCATGCGCCAGCTCGCTCTCAATCCCTTCCAAATCAGGTGACAAGGAATAAGCCCTTAGCAGGATGTCACTCTCCTTGGGATCTTTGCGTTCACGCATAGCCCGCGCCTGGAGGCGGTAGGAGCGCGCCAAGCCCGCCCTGGTGAGTCGTAGTTGATGGGAAATCGCCCTAAAGCGGGCAAGATAGAGACGGATCAGCGCCGCCCGCCACTGGGGAGCCGGATCTCTTTGTTTGGCTGCCTGCAAGGCTCCCATCGCCAAGTCCATTCTCCCCGAGGCCGCGTGAGCCTCGGCGGAGTAGCCCAAGGCCGTTGCGTCCGTGGGTTTCGCCCGGCTTGCCGTCTCCAGAAAGGACAGCGCTTTGACGGCCTGCCCCGTCCGAAGATAATCGATGCCAAGCAGGAGGTTTGCGAAATAGTCGTTGGGCTGGAGACGGTGGGCACGCTCCAGCGGAGCTATTGCTTGCGTGTAACGCCGCTGCTGATGGAGCTCGAAGCCCTGTCGCAATAAGCTGTCGAAAGTATCCTCGGCCGTCAAAACCGGAAGAAAGAAACTCAGGAAAGCGATGAACGTGGCGGAAATCGATAACGCGACCGGCACGGGACGGGTGGGGCCGAAGCGACGGCAAAAACCTCTCCGGCAAATGGCCTTATTGTAAGTGAGGCCGTTATCCAGGCGAGGCCCGGTGTCCCTCCCCAAGCCCGTCCGAAGCGGACGCAGCCGTAAGCCGGAAAAGATCTGCAGCCTCGACAGCAAGGGGTGATGCCATTGACGCTGTGCGTTTCATGTCAATGGCAACCGGAAATTGCGCATTTCCGGCAATCGAAATTTGCACACATCCGGGAGGAGGCCCGCCGCGGATTTCGCAGAGTTCCCCCCACCGGTCCGATGCGGCGCCATCCTACCGGCGGCACGCGGGGATTTAGAAAATCTCGGCAACGGACGATTCCGTGACGTCTCCCGGTTGGCCGGCGATGCAGTCCAGCAGCTCATTGCGGCGCGTGGAGCGGCATTCGGTAACATTGACAACGACGGAGACGTAGACATCATCGTCAACCCGGTGAATGCCATCCCGGAGTTGCTGCGAAACGACGCTCAGGGGCTGGGTAACTGGCTGCAGGTCAAACTCGTGGGGAAGCGGTCCAATCGCAGCGCGATCGGAGCCCGGATCGTTTGTGTCACCGGCGAGATACGACAGGTGAGAGAAGTGCGTAGCGGTGGGAGCTACTATTCCCAAAACGACCTGCGCCTGCACTTTGGCGTTGGGGAGGCTGAAGTCATCGAGGTTTTGGAGATCAGGTGGCCTAGCGGACATATCGATCGGCTCCGAGAACTCAAGGTGAATCAGCTCCTTACCGTTGAAGAGCGCCAACAAGCCGACTCCGAAACAAGCCCGTAGACAGACCCGCCGACCTCAGCCCGCTATCGCTACGTCCGGCCGGCAATGAAAGCTCCCGAAAACATTTGGAAGGCGCGAGGGAAAGCAGCCACAGCCACTTGGCCGCTGATGACCGATCCTCCGAAGCCAACCCTGAGAGACACATCTCCGACGTGCGGCACACGGCAGGCCGAGAGCAGGTGCTACGATGCCCTACCTTGCCTGCATTTCTCACCACCTGACGAGGGAAGCACGCGATAAGACCGCCATGACTTCGTTGCGCTTGCTTGCCGTGCTCGATGTACGATCAAGTACATCTGTGCGCGCCAAGCGGCTCGCACCTCGCCCTGACAGTCCTCTCACGCACTTCGCCTCCCCCATGTGGTGAGAAATGCAGGTCAGCGGCAGAAGGAGAACCCGTTGGAACCCGTTTTGAACGACTCGCTGGTGGCACGTGTAAGGACCAACATCATTGCGCTGATGGTGGCCTTCAGCGTGATGAGCTACTTCGACCGCATCATCATTTCGATCGCCGGTCCTGAAATTATTCGTGAGTTCTCCATCAGTGAGACAGAGATGGGAGCGGTCTACAGCGCCTTCCTATTCGGCTATACCCTCACGATGATTCCGGGCGGCCGCTGGGCGGATCGTTTTGGGCCGCGGCTGGTCGTAACGCTGACGGGACTGGGGGCGGCACTCTTCACCGGGCTCACCGCCTTAGGCGGCACAGAAGTTTGGAGCCTATTTACCGGCATTGCAGGATCCTTCGTCGCGATTCGGTTCGTCCTCGGTCTGGCAACTGGCCCGCTCTACCCGTCGTGCGCCCGGGTGTACGCGAGCTGGATCCCGCTGCGACAGCGGGCCCGCGTTCACGGCTACGTGGCTGGTGGCGCCGGTCTCGGGGGTGCGATCTCTCCGCTTCTGTTTTCGTGGTTGATTGGTGCGGCCGGGTGGCGAATGTCGTTCGTATGGGCCGCCGTCGCCACGGCGGCACTTGCTCTGCTGTGGCTTGTCTACGTGCGCAACACCCCCGCGGAGCATCCCGGGCTTGCAGGTCGGATCATTCCCTCTACCGATGTCACTGCTCGGACGCAAGCGACGGTGAGCCCTTCCGCACCGTGGGCCCAGATGCTAAAAAGCCGCAACCTTGTTTTGCTCACCCTGGCTTACTTTTGCGTTTGCTATTTCGAATACATTTTCTTCTTTTGGCTCTACTACTACCTCGGGGAGATCCGCGGACTGCCATCGGAGGAAACGGGAATTGCGACGACCGTTGTATTCCTGGCTTGGACGGTGATGTCACCGCTGGGTGGTTGGGTCTCAGACCGTCTGGCGGCCCGCTTTGGGCGCAAGTCCGGCCGGCGCATCATCCCCATAGCGTGCCTGGCTTTGAGCGGCGTTTGCCTGTGCGTCGGCATCAACCTAGCTGACCCTATTGCCGCCGTCGCGTTGCTGGCCCTGTCATTCGGACTTGCAGCGTGTTCGGACGGGCCCTTCTGGGCCGCTGCGGTAGACATCGGGGGCCCGCATGCGGGAGCTTGTTGCGGCTTTCTCAACGCCGGAGGCAATGTTGGCGGTATTGCGCCCTTCGTTACACCATGGATCGCTGGCCGGACGAGCTGGTCAGTGGGACTCTATTTCGCCGTGCTCGTGCTGTATCTCGGCGTCGGCACATGGTTTCTCATCGATCCAACGAAGCCGCTTGGCAACCCCCGCGTGACCGCAACAAGGAGGTCAACTTGACTGTCGGGTGCGCCCTGTCTCTTCGTCTCCCTCGCTGCCCCCCCAGATCTCTTCGTCATGCTCCTTCACATCACGACCAAACAAGGCGCGTTCTCCGTTTCGGATATCAGCGATAACCGCGAGCCGCGCAGCGACCGGATCCCGCTCTCGAATCGCTTCCACCAATGGTCCATGCAAGGCGCGGATCTCGGTATTCCTGACAGAACCGGATCGCAACTCAATGTACGATAGTCGCTCCGTTCGCTCCAGGGCGGACTGAGCCAGCCTTATCAACTCACGGTTTTGTGTCATCTTGGCTAGTGTACTGTCCCGGAAATATATAAACAAAGTCGTTCGATCTTGGCGAGGATGGATTCGGCCGTGGCGGTCCAGACGAAGGGGCTGGTGTTGGCGTTGTAGTGTTCGACGAAGCGCTCAATGTTACGGACGAGAGCCTTGACGCTGGAGAAGGAACCACGGCGAATGGCCTTCTGGGTAATGATGCCGAACCAGCGTTCGACTTGGTTGAGCCAGGAGGCATAGGTTGGGGTGAAATGAAGGTGGTAGCGAGGACGCCGGGCGAGCCAGGCACGAACTTTGGGATGTTTGTGGGTGGCATAGTTATCGACGATGAGATGGATGTCGAGGTTGCGCGGCACACTGCCGTCGATCTGACGCAGGAAAGCGAGGAACTCCTGATGGCGGTGTCGCGGTTTACAGCGTGTGATGACTTGCCCCGTGGCAACATCGAGAGCAGCGAACAGAGTGGTCGTACCGTGACGTTGGTAGTCGTGGGTGACGCCTTCGAGGTAGCCAAGGCCCATCGGGAGGAGGGGCTGAGTCCGCTGAAGAGCCTGGACCTGGGTCTTCTCATCGACCGAGAGCACCACGGCGTGGTCCGGGGGGTTGAGGTAGAGACCGACGATGTCGCGGACTTTCTCGACGAAGAACGGGTCGTTGGAAATCTTGAAATGCCGCTGGCGATGCGGCTGCACGCCGAACAGCTCGAACCACCGCTGGACAGTACTCTTCGAGACTCCCGTGTGTTGGGCCATCGAACGCACGCTCCAGTGCGAACCATCCGGGGGGTCGGTTCCGAGGGCCGTGTTGATGACTTCGGCAACACGTTCATCGTCATGCCTGCGGGGGCGTCCGGGACGCAGTTCATCGTGGAGTCCGGAGACTCCCTGTTCACGATAGCGCTTGCGCCACTTGCCAACGGTCGTATTGGTGACACCGAGACGCCGGGCTACGGTCGAGCCGGGAACGCCTGCGGCGCAGGCGAGCACAATCTGGGCCCTCCGCACCAGACTATGCGGCAGCGTTCGGGAGCGGGCGAGGCTCCGCAGTTCCGTTTCCTCGCTTTCACGGAGAGTGATGGGAGCAACGGGGCGACCGCGTGGCATGGGCATACCTCCAGAAACCAAAAGTTGCCCATTAATATATCATGCATTTCCGGGACAGTACACTAGATGTAAGTGAAACTCCGTGTTGGCTTCCACCATCTCTACGTAATCGGGTTCGGCGGCCCTGGCAGACCAAGACCGTTGACCCAGCGCCTCAAACTCGCGGATCTGCTCTGCCGTTGCTCTCAAAGCAGCCAGTCCGGCGATGAGACTTTCCAGCAATACGCGGAGTTCGAGCCATTCGCGGACCGTCCGAAAGCTGATTTCGGGCACTAAGTAGCCGCGCCTTGACAGGACCTCGAGAAGGCGCTCGTGGTGCAAACGGTTGCAGGCTTCACGAAACGGCGTGCGTCCAATCCGGTACTTCTTCATGATGTCGGGCCCGGATATGAAAGCGCCTTCCTCGAACTCGCCCTGAATAATGGCCCGGCGTAGAATTTCGTAAGCCTTATCCGTGAGCGTAGCGCCTGTCTCTGCTTGAGTGGATTTCTTTTTCTTTGCAATATGAGGGTCCCGAGCAGCGGGCGGTTCCGGTGCGCCGCGTCCTGCGATCCCTGGTGGCGGCGGCTGCGACCGCTCGCGCAGTCGAGACCCCTCGCTTCGAGTCGCATGTTCTTCCTGTTTTCGAACGTCACTGCGTCGTTTGTCACGGAGGTGACTCACCTCAGGCTGGACTCGACTTGCGAAGTTCCGAAGGTCTGCTCAAGGGCGGCAAGTCCGGGCCGGCCATCGTAGCTGGAACGTCCCAGAGCAGCCTGTTGATGGCAAAGATCGTGTCCGGGTCTATGCCGCCAGGTGACAACAGACTTGATACGAGTCAGATCGAGCTTATTCACCAGTGGATCGACGAACGAGCCGAGCTGCCGACAAGAGTCGAAGCCGCGGTGGTAACCGAGCGTGATGTCTTGCCTATTTTCCAGATGCGTTGCGTCACTTGCCATGGCAAAAGGCGCCAAGAGGCCGGTCTCGATCTGAGGACAAGGGAAAGCCGCCTGCAAGGAGGCAAATCAGGTCCCGCCCTGGTAGCTGGGAAGCCTGGTGAGAGCCTACTTCTCAAGCGGGTGGATGCCGAGGAAATGCCCCCCCCACCTACTGATGGAGTTCAATGTTCGGCCCCCGAACAGCGCTGAGGTGGTTCTGCTGCGGCAGTGGATCGCCGACGGAGCTCTCCCAGCGCCCGAAGAGCCGAGTATAAAAGCTTCTTTGGTTAGCGATGACGACCGCTCTTTCTGGGCTTTCCAAAGCCCAAAGCGGCCGGCCATCCCGGAGGTAGCGGAATCACAACTCGTACGCAATCCGGTCGACTCCTTCCTGTTGGCAAAGTTAGCGGCAGAAGGCCTCAGTTACGCTCCGCAGGCAGAGCCGGCCAAACTGTTACGTCGAACCTATCTCGACTTAATCGGCTTACCGCCCACCCCCGCCGAGCTCGATGCTTTTCTGGGGGACAAACGCCCCGATGCCTACGAGCGTTTGGTCGAACATCTGCTCGATTCGGAGCACTATGGGGAGCGCTGGGCTCAAGTGTGGCTCGACTTAGCCGGATACGCTGACTCCGAAGGCCTCATCGATGAGGACCGTATTCGACCGAACGCCTGACGATATCGTGATTATGTCATCCGGGCACTGAACAGCGATACACCCTACCATCGCTTCCTGACCGAACAGATCGCCAGCGACGAGCTTCACGACTACAAGAACCTCGATCAGATCACTCAGCAGACGATCGATCAACTTGCCGCAACGGGTTTTCTCCGAATGGCGTCGGACCCCACGTATTCTTTCGCGAACGCCTCTCTTGGGGAGAAGCTCACCGTCGTCTCCGACGAGGTCGAGGTTCTCTCCTCAACGGTCCTCGCTTTGACGATGGGATGTGCAAGGTGCCACGACCACAAATACGACCCCATCTCGCAGCGGGACTACTATCAGTTGAGCGCCATCCTGCACACCGCCTACGATCCCTACGATTGGGTCGACCCGACGAAGCGTTTTCTCGAAGTTGCCTTGGAGGATGAACGCAGACAAGCCGAAACCCACAATGCACCCATCGAGGCGAAGATCAAGAGGCTGGAGTCGACGTTGGAGGAGAAGACGAAGAGCTTTCGCCTGAAAGCGATCGAAGGGCGAGTCGCCGACTTTCCAGAGGGTCTGCGGCGAGATCTACTGACGGTCTTCCGCACTCCGGTGGAAGAGAGGGACGAGATTCAGAAATACCTCGCGGGCAAGTTCCGCAGCATCTTGGAAGTATCGGAAGCCGATCTATCGGCGACTTATCCCGACTACGCGGAGGAAGCCAAGAAAACCACGGAGTCCATTGCTGAACTGAAGAAGACGCTCCGTCCTAAACCGGAGATCCGGGCACTCTATGACATGGGCGGTGAGCCCTCGGCCGTCTACTTGCTACGTCGAGGAGAACCTCAATTTGTAGGAGAGCAAGTCTTCCCAAAAGCCCCCGAGGTGTTCGACGGCGTTGTGGAGCCGATGCAGATTGTCTCGCCGCGCCCAGGCGAAACCAGCGGAAGCCGCCTAGCTTTCGCTCGCTGGTTGAGCCAGCCGAATCATCCGCTCACCTCGCGGGTGATGGTTAACCGTCTCTGGACGCATCATTTCGGGCGCGGGCTTGTATCGACTCCAGCGAACTTTGGAAACACGGGTGCACGGCCTTCGCATCCGGAATTGCTCGACTGGCTGGCCGTGGAGTTCGTCAGCTCGGGGTGGAGTCTGAAACATATGCACCGCCTGATGATGACTTCGCAGGCATACCGCCAGTCTTCACGAATATCGCAGGTTGCTTTTCAGAAGGATCCTGAGAACAAGTTGTTGTCTCGAATGCCGCTGCGGCGCATGTCGGCGGAGGTTCTTTACGACTCCATCCTCCACGCCACCGGCCGGCTCGATCCCAAGCCTTTCGGCGCTCCGGCCGAGGTGGAGGTTCTGGATAGCGGTGAGGCCGTGGCGAAAGGATCTCGTGAAGGCTGGCGCCGGGCCGTCTACACCCTGCGCCGCCGCTCCACTCCGGTGACGCTCATGGATGCCTACGATCTTCCTCAGTTGAGCCCAAACTGCACGGAGCGGTCGCGCTCGACTGTCGCAACGCAGGCCCTGCAGTTGATGAATGGGAGCACCGTTCGGAGTCACGCACAGTATCTCGCCGGCCGGCTCATGGACGAGTACCCTAACTGTGATCTTTCAATAGGTTGTTCACTCGGTCCCAACCGAGGAAACTGAGGGTACCAAGCACAAAGTTTCCCGGAAGGAGGACCAAGTGAACATCCATCAGAATGCCAAGTTGACGCCGCAGAGTCGAGCCGCTGTCGTCCGGCGGATTCTCGACCAGGGCCAGACCCCGAAGGCGGTGGCCAGCGCCTTCGGGGTCTGCGCACGCACGGTGCGCAAGTGGGTGGCCCGCTATCGGGCTGAGGGCGCGGACGGATTGCTCGACCGCAGTTCGCGTCCGCACCGCTCGCCCCGCAGCATACCTGCCACTCTCATCAGCCGCATCACCGCCTTGCGCCGGCTGCGCTGGACCGGCGCCCAGATCGCCGCCACTGTTGGGGTGGCGCCCGCTACCGTCAGTCGAGTCCTCCGCCGCCAGGGGCTTGCTCGCCTTAGTGCCCTCGACCCGCCGCCGCCCGTCCGCCGCTACGAACATCCCCACCCGGGCGACCTGCTGCACCTTGATATCAAGAAACTCGGCCGCTTTCGCCGCCCCGGTCACCGCGTCACCGGGGACCGCCGCCACTCCAGCCCCGGCGCCGGCTGGGAATACCTTCATGTCTGCGTCGACGACCACTCCCGCCTCGCCTTCTCCCAGCTCTATCCCGACCAGACCGCCGCCACTGCCGCGGCCTTTCTCACCGCCGCCCTCGACTACTACCACCGCCTCGGCATCCGCGTCCGCCGCGTGCTCACTGACAACGGCGGGTGTTACCGTTCCAGGGCCTTCCATGCACGCTGTGCCCAACGCGGCCTACGCCATCGCTTCACCCGGCCCTTCACCCCTCCTACCAACGGCAAAGCCGAACGCTTCATCCAGACCGCGCTACGTGAGTGGGCCTACGCCCACACCTATCACACCTCCACCCAGCGTGCCCAACACCTCAGACACTGGCTCCACCGCTACAATTGGCACCGCCCACACGCTAGTCTTAAAGCCAACCCGCCCATCAGTCGAATCGGTCTGACCGGGGACAACCTGTTGAGGTTCCACAACTAACGACAGAATCCGGCAGATCGAACAGCTCTATCTCAGGCTTTACTCACGTCCTCCGACGCCGGACGAATCTGCCGCCGTGGAGCGGAACCTGGCAGCCCTCCAGGAAAACTGGGGTGCTCAGCTCGACGAGCGCAAGGACTCACCGCCGCGGGCGTATACCGCGCGTTGGCGCGCGTTAGGTTCCGTGGCTCATGTGATGCTGAATGCCAACGAATTCGTCTACATAGACTAGGGGGTGACGTGCCCCCTTTTTATCCACCAGGCATAACTGGAAGATCTCGGCTAGCAAACTCCGCAGGTGTGCGATAGCGCAGGGCGCTATGGGGACGCTGCTGATTGTATCGATTGCGCCACGCCGCGACGACGAGTCGGGCTGATGAAAAACATGAAGTAACGCTGCTCGCTGCTGTTCGGATTGTTTCGCCGAAGCATGGTGAGAACGCGCGACCGCTTGCGACCATTGGCTGCTATCAGCTCCATGGTCACGCGTGCGCTCATGTCATCGCCAGCGTAGTAGAAAACCTGATGTGAGCTTTCAATAATCTGCTGCGCACTTGCGGCCGCAAGCGCCTGTGATCCGAGGAGGAAGAACAGTGCCGCAAGCATCAGAGCCTCAGAAGTGCGGCTCCCAGGACGGCGAATTGGGCTCAACGATTTGCATTACGCGCTTCTCCGGGAGCCAGCCTCCAGGTGTGGAACCTCAACAGGTTGTCCCCGCGCCAATGCTTCTGTACGGCCCGCTCAGAACCGGAACATCTGGCCTGACTTGCGTCGGTAGTTGGGATTCCAGCGGTCAACCAGCGCGTCCCGAGACTGAACGTGCGGCATGTTCTCTTCCAGCTTGGCCATCTGATCACGGTCGATCTCGACGCCCAGCCCGGGGGCGTCGGGCAGCGCCACCTTGCCGTCGTGGAAGGGGAGTTTGCCGCCCCGGATGATGTCCTGGTCGGGAGCCGTCCACGGATAGTGTGTATCGGCGTCGTAGGTGACATGCGAGATCGCACAGTTCATGTGCGTGAGCGTCGCCATCGAGATGCCGAGGTGGTTGTTGCTGTGGCCCGAGCAACCCCAGCCGAGCGCTTCGCAGGTGGAAGCCCAATAGCGGACATTGTTCAATCCGCCCATGTGGTGCACGTCCAGCAGCACGATGTCGATCGCGCCTTTGCGGTAGGCCGGCCCGATGTGCTCGGGACGCGTGACGCACATGTTGGTTCCGAGCGGGATGGAGGTGTGCCTTCTCACCTCCGCCATGCCTTCCTGCCCGCGCGTGGGGTCCTCGAGATACTCCATCCCGAGAAGCTCAGTCTCTTTGGCTACGCGCTTGGAGGTTTGAATGCTCCAGGCTCCGTTGGGATCGATGCGGAGTTTGGCGTCGGGTACTTGCCGGCGCATGATGCGGAGCGCCTCGATCTCCTCATCCGGCGTCAGGACGCCGCCTTTGAACTTGCACGACCGAAACCCTTCGTTCTTGTTGAAGTCGACGAACTGCTGCGCACCCGCTTCGGCCGTGATCACACCTGCTTCGTCCTCGGTGGGCAGAATGAAGAAGACGTACGCCGAATAGGGCGCAGCCTCGCGGTAGGCGCCGCCGATCAAATCACAGACGCGGCGATTCAGTGCGCGCCCGATCAGATCGAGGCAGGCTATCTCAACACCCGCGAAGGCCTCGTCGTCTTCGATATTGCGGCGGAAATACTCAAGCTCGAACGGATCGCGGCCCAAAAGAAGGGGGCGGGCGGCCTCGATGTTCTCAGCATGGCGGCGACCGACCTCGGAGATACCGCGGTGTCCGTCGGACGTTTCGATCTCGGTAATTGTCCGAACAAAGTGGGTTGTGTGAGCCGTGATGCAGTTCATGATCGGCCGGTCTGGCGACGCCACACGCGTCACTTTCACCGAACTGATCTTCATCCGGCTGCGCGGACGGTCAGCCTTCGGCGTCCCGCTGCGTTTTGTCCCCGCCGCCGCCTGGCTATAAGCCAGGGAAATGTCATCCAGACAAGTAAGCCCCGTGACACCTGCTGCCCCCGCCATCAAAGCGCGCCGAGTGACTGAGGGCGCCTTCCGGCCGGTTCCTTCTTCTGAAAGCAGCCTACTGTTCCTCATCTCAAACTCCCTCCTTCCGTGTTGGAGTCCAGTATATCCAGCCACCTGACTTGACCGTCTGGACGGGAGCGAACTTTGACCGCGTTACTGGAGCCCCGGGGATTCATGGTGCGATTCTGTTTGTCCTGCGGTTTCGGTTTGACCCGTCCCCAAGAGTTGCACCACTTCCCAAGTCAGGAGCGGGGTGGTTTTCGGCGTCCGGGGCGGCCCGCTGACGGGGTCGCTTCCCCCGCCGCAGCTTGGGACAGCATGAGGCCGGGGAGTCGCTCGTGAGATCGTCGTTGTAGCTGATTGCCGTGTCGACCCCATTGAAGTCCGTGTCCCGGACGGTGTTGCTCCAGACAGGGTGTATTGCTTTTATTTGGAGCCGCGGTGAGTTCCATCCGCGAAGGGCAACTTGTACAGGCTCATGAGTACTTGCACGCCTAGTCGAAAAGGCTTGCCGGCTCGGGCTGATGAGGGCGTGCCTCGCCGCTCCGCATCACTGCATATCGGGTGCTGATCGGCCCGAACATCTCATAGATCACGACTGAAGACAGCACGACCGTAGACACGATCTCGGCGTGGTCGGGAAAGCGCCGATCGATAACCAGCACCAAGCCTACCGCCAAGCCGGCCTGCGCCATCAGGCCGAAGCCCAGCAGCCTTTGGACGATGTCCTCGAGCCCCAGTCGACGAGCCGCAAAGCGGGCGCCCCAAAACTTGCCGGCCGCCCGGGCCACCAGGTAATAGGCCCCCAGCATCCCCATCGAAGGCACGAGAGAAACGTCGAGGTCGGCGCCGGCAATGACAAAAAAGATTGCGTAGAAAGGCGGATCTGTCCGGGAGAGCGTGTGGAAGAGACCCCGGCTGCGCGCCGACAGATTCACCATTGTGCCGCCCACCGCGAGGGAAGAGATCAACGCGGAAAGCTCCAGGATGCGGGAGACACCCACACAAAGCAGAACGCTTCCGGCCAGCAGCATCAACATCTCGCCCTGTTCGTTGACCTTCGTGGCCCAGCCGGCTAACAACAGTCCCACAAGAAACCCGAGAGCCACCGAGCCGATCAATTGCCAGATAAGCGGATAGATGGATCCATAGAAGGTGTCAATGAACGCCCCGGAACTACCCCATCCCGCCTCCAGATCAATGCAGGCCGCCACCAGACTATAGGCTGCCAGACACAGGATGTTGTTGACCGCGATGATGCCGAGAAGCGTATCGCTGAGCGGACCCTTGCTGTTGCATTCCCGCAACACCATGAGCGTCGAGGCCGGAGCGGTGGCGATCGCGATGGCTCCCAAAAGGCCCGCAACCTGCCACGACTGCCCGGCGAGCACCGTGCCGACCGCTACCAGCAAAGCTGCTGCCAAAGACTCGACAACCGTCAGGTAAAAGATCCGGTTACCGTATCGTACGAACCTGGCATAGTGGAAGACCGACCCGACGGAAAAAAGAATGAGTCCCAAAGCCACTTCGCTGAGAACGTTCAAGGCTTGCAGGTTTTCGTGGCTGACCCAACCCAGTACCGATGGCCCCAGTGCGACGCCGGCCAGTAGATACCCGGTGACCTCGGGAATCCGCAGGAATTGGACAAGGTGTCCCGCCAGCAGAGCCAGCAAGAGAATCAGTCCAAGTGAGGAAAGTTCATTCATCTAGTCCAGCAGTGCTCCCCATCGCTTTCTGCCCCGCTCGACAACCACGAACCGTCCGTTACTCTTTGCAGACGACAGAATGCGGCGCGCCTGCGCCGCCGTGCGCACGGGCGAGCCGTCCACAGTGAGCAATCGGTCCCCGGCTCGAACTCCTGACGTCGCTGCCGTGCTGCCGTCAAGCACGCTCTGAACAACGAAGCCGTTTACGTCGTCGGCAACGATCAATCCCGATTTGGGCGGCGTTGTCGTCGAGGCTTCCCGATTCGCCTGCGCCGACAGCACGACGGTGACACTGCGACTGCCTCGCCGAACCACCAGTTCCAGCAGTTGCCGGGCCACCGGCAGTACAAGCGGTTGCAAATCGTCCGGTTTGGTGACGGGGCGGCCATCGAACGAGACGATCAGGTCTCCCGGTCGCAAACCGGACGTCTCCGCTGGGAAGCCGCGCCATAACTCCCGAATGAGCACTTCTTCATCACCGCCAAAATACTGTTTCTCCCTATCCGTAAGGCTTGTGACGCGCATTCCGTACTGCCCAAGCAGACGGCCGGGAAAACCACGGTTCCATACCAACGCCTCATCGACGGACTCCGGCAGCAGCGCAACGTATCGGTCGTCACATAACGCGACGACGCCAATCAGCCGCCCGGCAAGATCAAACAGGCCGGCGCCGGCCATTTCACGCGCCGGCGTCACGCTCAATGAAACCTTCCGGGCGGGGCGGCCGCCGCAATGAATCGACCGCAACCCGAGATAAAGCGCCGGAGTGAAGGCGCTTTCTAACGAACTGTTCAGCCAAGCGAGCACGAGCCAATCACCGTAATCCAGCAACATCGCCGGGATGTGCAACGCCGCGTCCATGTTGAACTCATCGGAAGCGCGCAATGTCACAACGGGCGATTCGGGTGGCACCGGTGGCGCCGTCAGTTGGTAAGACGCTCCCCGCATACCGCGAACCTGCAATGCAGACGGCAAGGGGTCCGCCGCGTTCGACGTAATAACTGTTCCCTCGTCGTCCCACACAATCCCTGTTTGTCCGACTTGTTCCAGATGGACCAGATGCCCCGCCGCGTTCGAAGCCGTTTCCGCGAAGTACTCCGCCATGTCCTCGAGCGAGCGTCGCTGCGCCATGCGCCGCAGCCGAGCGCTGTCGGCCTGCGTGGGCAGGGCGGCGGGTTCAGGCTCCGAATCGGCGGGTTTCATAAGCGACCCGACCATGAGAATCGAACCGGCGATGACGGCCAGAACAGCGATGTAGGCAGGGCTGCGGGTTTCCATGATGAGACCGGTTACGCCGGTCGTTGCGGGTGCGTCGTCAAACGAGATTCCACAAAGACGGCGGCCAGCAATACGTAGACCAGAAGGGAGCTTCCCAGCGTCAGCCAGATGATGATTTCTATTCCCAGAGGCTCAGCTAACTGCGCGATCAGCCAGGGCCCCAACATCCCGCCCATGAGTGACAGCGAAAAGAAGCCGTTGAGAAGTCCTGGGTGGTAGTACCGGTAGTGGCTTTCGACCATGCCCAGCGTCAGAGGGTAAATCAGCCCGATGGCCGTACCGAGCAGCAGCGCGCCGGCGATGGTTCCCGACGTTTCCACCGTCTTCAACAGGAAGACACATCCGATGACGGCCGCCAGCGTCGCCCAGGCGAGATTCCTCATCCGCTCCTCGACCGGCGGTAACCGTGTCGCCCAAACCCGGCCGCACGTCAATCCCAGCCAGAACAAAGCGAGCACCATCAGCGACACGGAGGTCGTTATGCCGAACTTGCGGGGAAGATAGAACGCCAGCCAGCCGCCCATCGCCCATTGGTTCGCCGATTGCAAAAAGAGAGCAAGCGTCAGAAGGATGGCCATCGGGCTGGCCGCCTCCCGCCAAGTTATTCGTATGGGGGGGGCCGACAGCGTCATGTAGCGGAATGCTCTGCTCCGGAACACGCACCACGCTAGCATGAACGGAGCCAACGCCAGAAGCTGCACGGTCACCGACCAGTGAAATCGGCCGTGCAGGGCCCATGCCAGGACGCAGACCCCGATGGTTCCCGTCCCGAACGCCACGCCGGCCAGGTTCAATACTTCCGGCGCGCGTCCCTGCAACAGGGCGCCGGAGATGAGCCATGAAGCCCCCGTGGCAAGAGCTCCGACGGCTGCTCCAAGAGCGAACAGCGGCGGCAAGAGCCAGATCGGGTGCGGCGCGGCGCCCAAGCCGATCAATGACGCAGCGGCCAGCAAGCCCGAACTGACCAGAAAGCCGCGAACAGCGGATCGCCGGTTCACCAGTGCTCGAGCCCAGCAGATCGTGCCGGCCAGGATGCCCAGGATGAATGCCAGGAAACATCGACCCACGGCAGTCGTGTCGATGGACAGGCTCAGGAACCACAGCGGCAGCAGAACCCCCAACAGAGCGGTAAGCGATCCCAACAGCAAGAAACTGGCCGTCGAGTAGAGAACGCGCGCCGACTCCGGTGTATGGCGGACCATTTGGCTCAGGCCCGTCGCCTCAAGATGACTCACTACGTGCATTCTAGCCGCCTCGCTGACTAACGGGATGCGATCACCGCCCGTAGCACGGCGACTGACGGAGGCATCGACATTTTCCTATGCAGTTCAGTTAACGTGGTAAGACTTAATCGGGAGGCGAATCATGTCATCGAACTCTGCGTTGGACCGGAGGAGGTTTTTGCGGCAAGGCTCGCTCGCCGGTGCTTCACTCGCCGCAGGCGCAGCATCGGCGCAAGCTCGGCGGCGGGACTCCAGCGAACCTCTTCGCGTCGGCTGTCTGAATGTCGTCGAATACTCCCATCTCGATGCGATCTGGGCTCCCTTCATGAATCCTCGAGCGGATGAGAAGGAACAGATGCCCCTTACGGGTATGCGCATCACACACTGCTGGGAGATCGAACGGGACAAGTCTAAAGCCTTCGCTAAGAAGTATGACTGTGAGCCGGTCCGGAACTTTGACGACATGGTCGGCAAGGTAGATGCGGTGATCTCGGGCGGCTACTACAACCATCCCTGGAACCACATCCTGCACGAGCCATATCTGAAAGCGGGCATTCCGAATCTGATCAACCGGCCGTTCTCCAACTCGCGCGCGAAAGCCCGGCAAATAATTGATCTTGCGAAGAAGCACAGCGCGATGATTCTTTGTCCATCGGCGCACGAGCACACCGAGGCCATCACACGGGCCCGCAAGTGGGCTGAGGACAAGGAGGTCATCTGCTACAGCGCCACGAATTCGTTCGATGACTATGCGACGCACGGCATCCACGGAGTCTATATGTGCTGCCGGGCGATTTGCGAAGCGGGCAATCCGGTTGTTTCGGTGGCGTACCAGGCGAAGAGTTGGCACAACCCTCCCGGCGTTGTGATCTTCGAGCACAAGGATGCGGGCGGGCGTACTTTCTACGGCACTCTGCACGAGGTGAGCGGTTCGTGGGGCACGATGCGCATTCACACGCGCGAAGTATACGGCGGCGAAGGATTCCCGATCCGTACCGGCGTGGAGTATCCGTTCAATCGCACCGCAGCTTGGACGCCGACGATCTGGGCGTTTCAGCGCATGGCCTTGCACGGCGAAATGCCCCAAAGTTTCGATCAGATCGAGCACAAGAGCGATGTTTTTCTGGCGGGTTTTCGCTCCATTCTCGAGAATGGCGGCAGGCCCGTGAAGCTGGACGATGTTCCGGAAGATTGGCGGACGCCGGTCGATCTTCCCAACCGTCCGACCGAACACACAGCGGACCTCTTTCGCGAGGCTTTCGGCGAGGCATGAACAATGACCGGGCGACGGCATTCGATGGGGTTCAGGCCCGCTTGCGGACACTCGGCAACCCCAAGCGGTCCTAGCACTCGAAGCGCTTCTTCAATACCGGCCCGTGGGAGTACGGCGAGGGGAGGTATCCGGGCTCGCCGCCTCAACTCCGTTTCCGCTCTGTTGCATGGTTTCTCACATTACGGCCAAGCGCCGGAGATCAGACTCCCGAGACCTCACGCCCTGATCCGGTGCCCAGGCGTGGACTTCAGATGGCCCCAAGTCTGATTTAGGGACTGGTCTCGTTGGCGGGAGCGGATCAACCCGAGAGCCAGTCGGCACACACCCTTCAGCGTTCTGCGGACTCAGCCAAGCGGAAGTGCCTCTCGGCCTCCTCCAACCGGCCCATCGCCTGCAAGGCGATTCCCAAGTTCCTGTGTGCTTCGGCGTAGCCGGGGTCCGCCTCGACGGCACGGCGAAAGGACCGCACTGCTTCAGTGAGCTTGCTTTGATTCCCCAGCGCGCTACCCAGGTTGTTGTGAGCTTCAGCAAACTTCGGGTTGAGCCTGAGTGCTTGGCGATAATGCTGCACTGCGCTGTCGAACCGGCCCTGCGATGACAACACGTTCCCGAGATTGTTGTGCGCCTCGGGATAGTCCGGCTTGATCTTCAGGGCCTGCCGGTAGTGGGTCATGGCTTCGTGAGTCTCACCGTTGCTCTGAAGAACATTGCCCATATTGTTGTGCGCCTCAGCGAAGTCAGGACTTATCTGGAGCACGCGCCGATAGTGCCGCAACGCCTCCTCGCGTTTACCTTGTGAGAGGAGCACGTTCCCCAAATTGTTGTGGGCCTGCACGTGACCGGGCTGCAACTGAACCGCCCTTCGATATCGTTCCACGGCGCCAGCGAGTTGGCCCTCTGATTCAAGCAGAACCCCCATGTTGTAATGACCGTCCGCATAGTTCGGCTCGATGCGCATCGCCCGCTCAAAGTATGTCCGCGCCTTTGCATCCTGACCCAGCTCCAGGTAGTAGTTACCGATCAGGTTGTATTTCTCAAAACCCCCAGGTGTTTCTTCCAATTTTTTCTCGTAGCCTGCGATGAGATCCATCAACTCCTTGCGAAGGAAATCACGCCGCAAGGTTGCCAGATCCTGCTGCTGCCTCGGCAACACTTGCAGCCACAGGTCTCCCATTTCGTTCGACGAAAGCCAACCTTGAACGACGCGACGGGGAGGATGGCTTGGGTTACGTACATTCCCATCCGAGTTGTCGTACGTGAACTCCATGGATACGCTTGTGCCTTTCGGCAGAAAGAGCGGCTCGGCGTAGCGGTATTCGTCCTGCCAATTGAAGTCCCACTCTTTAATGTAGATCAACGATTTCTTCGTGCCGTCAGGGAGCACAGCGTAGCCTTTCATCTGCTTCCCGAGGTAGTGCGCGTGCGGGTATATTTTCAACACCCCCACATCCGCGGGAAGAACGTAAGAGTCTTTGATGATGTAATTCTTCTCACCGGGAGGAATATCAATCGTTTGTGACCCCAGGCGCAAATTGACTGGGATTTTCTTGGGGGCCCGGCTTGTGAAAAACAGACCGACAGAGGCTTGAATTCTTTCGGGTTTCCCGGTCGGCAACATGTGCAGCTCGATAACCAGGCTGCTGCCTTTGTCGAGACGCCAGGACATGTCCTCCGGCTCCAAGACAGGTTGTTTCCCGGGTGTCCAGCTCAACCAATGACCGTCCGGAGAAAAGATCTCGTCCAGAAGCATGCGGCTGGTGAAGCCCGGCTCGGGGTCTTCGTCCTCCCTTCCCCGCGAGCGCTCTGTTTTGTCAATCAGAATGCTGGCGTGATGGACAATCTTGGGATTGCCGGGACGAAACTCGATCCCTCGCACGTAGCGGGTTGCTTCGAGCGGAATGGGGATGCTGAAATTGCGAAAGACGTCCAAGCCTTCCGCTGCAAGCGTGTACGGCTCGGGCATCTGAACGACCAGGTCCGGCTCGCCGATCTGCCAACCTTCGGTCCACTTGGGCGGGAGCGGCAAGTCCGCCGGATCGCCTTCGATGGCCCCTTGCTGCGCCCATTGTTGGATCGCCGTCACTTGACTCTCGTCAAGCCGCCGCTGATCGGCGAAATCGCCATGGCCGGGTTCGGGCAGCCAGGGCGGCATGAACCGGCTCTGAGTCACGGCAACGATCTGCTGCGTCCGCTTGCTCACATCCGAATAGGTCAACAGGCTGAATGGGCCCGCTTCACCTGGGCGGTGACAGCCCGCGCAGTTTTCAAAGATGATCGGTGCGATATCCCGGTTGAATGTGAGCTGTCCTTGGGAAGGAGCGTTGACCTCGACCGCCGTTGTGTCGTTACACGCCGCGAACGTAGCGACGGCGCACACGAGCGCGAGTACGTGGATGTCGCGCCATCCGTTAAGTGTTCTCACCATGCAATGGCCAACTATTGCGTTCATCAGCGTACATCAGGCGCGGCAGAGCCGCGCTGTGGCAAGCCCAGCAGAAAAAGGGCCGACTCTTTGCAGCCCTCGCTTTCCAACCGAGACTACCACTGAAGCTGGATCGTGATCTGCTGATCGAAACCTCCTCATCCGGGCCGGTCCGTGAGTCACGACTTTCTGGAGCCGGTGGAGCTTGGCGTGACGAGAGCTGCCAAGAAAGTTGGGGTCAGTCGCAAGCAGCCGTCCGATGTGGTCAGTGGTCATGCGTGAATCTCGCCGGAGATGGCGATCCATCTTGACAAGGCCGTTGACGAAGCCGACGAAGAAGTGCTGTTCCTGGCGGTGAGCGCGCTTAGGTCTCCGAGGACTTGGCCTATGCTTCTGTGCAGGAGGTCCGCAACATGACCGACCAGGACGGCGCATTGAGACAGGTAGCTATCGAGGCTGGGGATGAGTCTGTAGGACTTTCAGGATCCACGGAATGCGCCAGCCTTCTCCCATGCTTCGACATCTCCTGGAACGACTTCAAACGGCGGGTGGGGTGCGGGAGACTCGACCGTCTCGAGTCGTATTGCCCGTTCCGGATCGCGAATCCTGAGCTTCGCCTTCAGATGAGTCCACTCGTGCTCAATCTGCCCGCGCGTAACGGACATCCTGCCGGCCATGCCCTCCGAGCCGATCAGGTCACGGTTGAAACGGCAGCCGCGAGCCAGCGCCTCCACGTACACGGCTCGCAAGTACTCCGCTATGGCCCCCATGGGCGAAGGCCGGCGGAGAAACCGCGCAAGCTGGGGGTGGTGGCGGTAGCCGCGCGTAGCGCCTCGCAGCACGGCCTGCGCCAGCAGAGCCTCCCGCCAAAGCGCCACGAGCCCGCGCGCGTCGAGGTATTGCGGGTGCAGACTCCAGATTCGCATGCGGTGAGCCGGAACGCGCACCAGCGCGCCGACCTCATCTCGGTTGCTTGTTCGTGTCTCGCAACTCGCAGGTTATGATATATCCCTCACACCTGTTGATTTGACAGGACTTACGCGTTGCCGTATGTTTGTCCTAAAGTCGCGGTGGCGAAAAACACATTGTCGAGTGAAGAGCGCGATGGCGGAAAAGAATGAAGAATGGCGAGGCAAGATCGGCAAGCTTTCCATGGAAGAGATGGAAGCGTTTTTAGCCGAGGGGCAGTTCTGTCGGCTGGGCTGCCTCGACGCGGACGGATGGCCGTATGTCGTGCCCTGCTGGTTCGAGTTCCGCGACGGAGTGTTCTTCATTGTTCCGCGGGCGAGGTCGGCCTGGGCGCGGCACTTGCAACGCGATAAGCGTTGCTTTCTTTGCATTGACGAATCGACGCGTTTCAATCGGCGGGTCCTGGTGAAGGGCGTGGCGGAGATCGTCGAAGAACCGAACATCGGCGGTGAATGGGTCGAGATCGCACGGCGGATGTCCGTCCGCTATCTCGGGGAACATGGGCCATCCTACCTTGAGCCGACAATGCAGGAGCCCCGCTGGCTTGTTCGCGTAACACCCGTAAAAATGCGCACTTGGCAGGGTGTTGACTGGCCCAAACGCTACAAGCACGGCAATTGGTAGCCCGCGGGCGGCGCGCTGGCCGGCTATCTGTTTGGCCGTTCATGATCGCGCAAGGCCCCTGATCCAACAAGCACCGTAAGTGGTTCATCGATCGGAGCGACAAGGCGTACGCCGGCCCGGGGCGACCCGCTCTACCGTGAAGCTAGAATATGGATCATCGCGGCGATGCGAACGTGGCGGAATTGGCAGACGCGCTGGATTTAGGTTCCAGTGGGGCAACCCGTGGAGGTTCGAGTCCTCTCGTTCGCACCATGATCACCCGGCCGCACCGCAAACAGTCCGGTTCACGTCCGTAGGGGCGCATCTCACCATATTTTCAGGTTGGTTCGAGTAGTTGACTTGCATTCCGTCTCCACCCGGCGCCAAGTCTGCCGGACCTTCCCATGACAATACGTTTCATCGAAGGATACTCGGAGCATTCCTGTCCATACCCTGCCGTGCTCTAATCAGGATTTTCTGTTGCCTGGTTCCGGTATCAGCCTGTCGTCGCGCGGAACACCACGCTCCGAGGCGTAGATGCAGGGTGAACAAGCCTGCAGCGAGAGCGCTTACTGTGGACCTGCGCGTCTAAGAAGAATAGCGGTCCGCCGGATACCCACCAGTCGATAAGGGCGCTTGGGGCCAGCCTGGAATACGGTTCGGGCAAACATGGGATTCCGTGGTGTAAGTCGATATCAGATGCGGTGCCAAGCACAAAGCTCTTGTTCGTGATCCTCGGTTTCGCGATCGTGGTGCCTGTACTTGCCCGGTCACGGATCGACGGATACCCGCGATGGGGCGGAGGGGACTGTTTGGCTACAATGGGTCTCTGGTAACGAGGTGGATGTGAAAGCACAGTCAACGGACAATAAACACGAGAGCGCGGAAATCCCGGAGAAAAAAAACGGGGCGCGTGACATCCCACATCGCGGCGTCATCGCCGAGTGGACCGTGACGATCATCCTGCTCCTGTTCGGCACGACGACGCTCGTGCAGGCTTTCGTAATCCCCACCGGCTCCATGGAAGAATCGCTGCTCATCGGCGACCACTTGCTGGTCGACAAACTGGCCTATTCGCCTCACGGTTCGATCGACGAGTATCTGCTGCCCTACCAGGACGTAAAGCGTGGCGACATCATCGTCTTCCGCTATCCGATGGATCTTTCGCAGACTTTCGTCAAGCGAGTAGTGGGCTTGCCGGGTGATCGTCTCGGTCTGGTTGACAAGAAGCTTATTTTGAACGGGCAAACCGTCGACGAGCCGTATGTGATTCACAGAACAGCCTACATCGACCAATACCGAGATAACTTCCCGGGACAACCCAACACGCCGATTCCCGAGCGCGCGCTGGAGATGCTCCGGCAGAACACCGTGGGGAACGAAATCGTTGTGCCTCCGAACAACTATTTCGCCATGGGCGACAACCGCGATCAGTCGCTCGACAGCCGCTACTGGGGATTCGTTCCGCGCGAAAATATCATCGGCAAACCGCTATTGATCTACTGGTCCTATGACGCCCCCACGGAACGGCTTCAGGATACCGGCATCTCGCTCACGCACCTTACGGACATATTGTTGAACTTCTTCGGAAAAACCCGCTGGCGGCGCACCTTCAATCTGATCCACGCACACGCGTTGGACGCTCCATGACGTCCGCGCGGGACCTCTCTCATTTTCACGGCGTCATTCTGGCGGGCGGACGGGGAACTCGGTTCTGGCCGCGGAGCCGCCGGGCTCTTCCTAAGCAACTGCTCTCCGTGGTCGGTGTCGAGTCGTTGCTTAGACAGACCGCGGAGCGGTTGAAAGGACTCGTTCCTGCCGAACGTTTGTGGGTGCTGACAAGCGAGGCGCTTCGAAAAAAGGTTCTGCGAGAACTTCCGGATGTACCCCGCAGGCAGGTGATCGCGGAGCCTGTGCCAAGAAATACAGGACCCGCGATCGGGCTCGCTGCAAGGCTCTTGCAGCAGCGAGACCCGGACGCCGTGATGGGCGTATTTCCTTCGGACCACTTCATCAACGGGAAGGCCGCGTTTCAGAAAGTGCTTCAGCGAGCCGTACGTGCTGCGAATGAGGAGCGGCTGATTGTTTTGGGCATTCCGCTGAGCGGGCCGGAAACCGCCTATGGCTACATTCGTTTCCCGGCAGGCGTAAAGGCTGGGGCAGCGGAACTTTTTCCGGTCGTCCAGTTCGAAGAGAAGCCCCCGCCAGCCAAGGCGAGGCGGTTCGTCAAGGCGGGCAACTACTTTTGGAATGCCGGCATTTTTATATGGCGGGCAGGTGCAATTACCGCGGCCATCGCGAAGTTCATGCCGCGGACGGCCGAGGCCTTATCATGTTTGGCTCCGCTGGCATCGCGAGGGTTCACGGCTTCGCTGCAGCGTCACTACGGCGATTGCGACGACCAGTCCATCGACTATGGAGTGTTGGAGCACGCCAAGAATGTCCACGGATTCGCCTGTCCGGACTTCGGTTGGAACGACGTGGGGAGTTGGGAAGCCGTCTACCAGCTATTGCGTAAAGAAGGTCAAAGAAGCGTCGGCCGGACCCCAATACATGAAATCGACTCCCACGGCAACTACGTTGAGGCCCCGGGCAAGCTCGCGGCGTTGGTCGGTGTGAAGGATCTCATCGTGGTGGATACTCCGGATGCGTTGCTGGTTTGCTCCCGGCAACATGCTCAGCGCGTCTCGGCTCTAGTGAGGGAACTGGAGACGGGGCAACACAACGATCTGCTTTAGGTAGGAAGAACCTTGGTTCCGCCGGAGATGAGTCGCTTCGCGATTGTCTGCAACTGGATGTTGCTTGTCCCTTCGTAGATGGTGCAGATCTTGGCGTCGCGGTAGAGCTTCTCAACCGGATACTCCTTCGTGAAGCCTACGCCTCCGAAGATGTCAACGGCCTGCGCGGCGACGCGGACAGCGGTTTCCGAAGCCGTCAGCTTGGCCATGGCGGATTCGGTGAGAAAGGGCCTGCCGGAATCCTTGAGGCGAGCGGCATTGTAGACGAGCAACCGGGCGGCCTCGATGTCAGATGCCATCTGGGCGAGCTGAAACTGAAGGCCCTGGAACTCCACGATGGGCTGCCCGAACTGCTTGCGCTCTCGCGCGTAACGGAGTGCGTGATCGAGCGCTGCCTCGGCTATGCCCAGAGCCTGCGCCCCGATCCCGATACGGCCTTCGTTCAGCGTTTCGATAGCGATTTTGTAGCCCTTCCCTTCTTCCCCGAGCAGATTCTCTTTCGGGACACGGCAGGCGTCGAGAATGAGTTCGCAAGTTGACGATGCGCGGATGCCCAGCTTGTCCTCCTTCTTCCCGACAGAAAAACCGGGGAAACCGGGCTCGACGAGGAACGCGGTAATGCCGCGGTGGCCCGCTTCGGGGTTCAGATTGGCGAAAAGGATGAACAAACCGGCTTCCTGGGAGTTGCTGATCCAGAGCTTGCGTCCGGTGATTTCGTAGTGGTCTCTCCGATCATGCGCGGTGGTTGCCATTGCGAAGGCGTCGCTGCCCGCTCCGGCCTCGGAAAGGGCATAGGCGCCGACGGTGTCGCGCGTCAGCTTCGTGAGGTAGCGGCGCTTCTGCTCGTCCGAAGCCCAATGGACAAGGGCGTTCGTGACAAGAGTATTGTGGACATCGACAATCACCGCAGCCGATGGATCGACGGTGGCAAGCGCTTCTACGGCGAGCGCCGCCATGAAGAAGGAGCCTCCCTGTCCGCCGAATTCCTCGGGAATCTCGATGCCCATCAATCCCAACCCGAAGAACTCCTGAATGATTTCTGGTCGGAAGCGGCCTTTTTCGTCCATCTCCCGGACATGCGGGCCGACGCGGTCGAGAGCAAAGCGCCGGACGGTATCGAAGAAGAAGCGTTCCTCTTCGCTCAGATCTGTGAGGGCGCGTTCCGGCATCGGAGGGACTGGTTGCAGCTCGAGGAGCGATGAGGCGGACCCAAGACGACCCTGCAGCAGCCCGGGAGTTCGAGCGGATCGAGCAGGGCGTTTTCCATGGGATCGAGTCTTGCCGGCGGAGTAGGGCGGCGCCCATGCATCCATGGAACGCTTCTCTGAAATAAAGAAACTCCCCACACCGCAGAGGACGAAATTGATCTCGATTGACGGTGGCCAGGACTCTCCATCAGTGCAACTTGCTAGCGATTGTAGCGTTCTCTCCGAGCTTTTCTGGGACGATGTCAACCATGGCACCCATTGAAATCTTTATCGAATAGGAGATCGAAGGCTTCCGGGATCTCTTCCAGAAGCCGGCGAGCATGGTCGGGAGCAACCTTCAGTTTATGGAAGAAACTACCTCGTCGCCTGTCTCCGAGAGTGGGTTGGCTGCCGCGGATGTGTCGGCGGAGCTCTCCGACTCGGCGCGGGCAGGGGGCTGATAATAGAGAATCCGACCGCAGAATTCGCAGGTCACGATTTCGTCGCTGTTACGAAGAATCTGGCTGAGTTGAGGCCTGAGAAGTACGTGGCAAGCCAAGCAGTGCAGCGCGTCGGCCGGGGCAACGGCAACACCGCCGCGCGTCTTGCGGGTGTGGTCGTATGTGCTCAGGATGTTTTCGGAGATCGCCTGAGTCAGTTCTTTGCGGTGCGACCGCTTGGAATCCGCCTCCATTTCGTCCTCGGCCACTCGTTCTTTCACTTTCTCCACTTCGTCGGCGACTTTTTCGCTCTCTTCGCCGAGAGCCGCTTCGGCTTTTGCGACGTTCTCTTCGAGGGACTCGGATTCGACCATTTTGTCGAGGATGCGGTCCTCCACCTTGAGGATCTCTCCCTCAAGGAACTCGATCTCATGCTGGAAAGCTCGGAACTGCTCGTTCGTTTTGGCCTCTCCCATCTGAACCCGCAGATGGGAGATCTTCTGCTGGAAATCGGAAACCCGGCCCTCTAGATGCCGATGCGACTTGCGGTTTTCCTCAAGAGAGTTTTTGTCGGCTTGGAGAGCCTTCTTGTGAGATTCGAGTTGGCTTTCGATCCGGGCGACGTACTTGGGCAGGCGGCTGATCTCGGCGTCGAGTTCGCGGATCCGATTGTCGAGTTCTTGCAGTTGCCGAACACGAGGCAGATCAGGATGCATGGCCGACCCAAGTCAAAGCACCTTCTATCATACCGCCTCGGATGAAGAACCCGTCAGGCCGTCCCACGGCGGCCGAGTCGTGTACGAATCGCTTGGAGTGCGACCTCCAGCTCGGAAATTTGAAATAGACGGCAGGCGCCGAACAAGACGCCGGCGCCGAGTGGGATCGAAACGGCCAAATCGAGGAGCCTGCCGAGGAACGACGCCCCGAAAGCCTCACGCACGAGGAAAGACGACGTGGCGCAGGCCGCGCACATCAAACCGGCAGCCAGTCCAATGAACGTGATGCTCGACGCGAGTCTACGTCCATGGATACCACCGATTCGCTTCCGCATGAACCAGAACAACACGCAAAAGTTGAACAAAGCGACGGTTGACGTCGAGAACGCCAAGCCGCCGTGCCCCCAACCCAGCACCCGCACAAAAGTCCAATTGAGCAGGTAGTTGATGAAGATGGACGTCAAGCTCGTCAGCGCCGGGACACGGACGTCGTCGAGCGCGTAGTAGGCCGGCGTGAGAACCTTGATTGCCGCGTAGCCCGCGAGCCCTACGCAATAAAGCGAAAGCGCGAGCGCCGTCTGCTCGGTGTCGTCGGCCGTGAATGCGCCGTGCTGATACACAACTCCCACAACGGACCGGCTGAGCACTGCAAGCCCCCCAGCCGAGGGAATCGTCATCAGAAACACCAGGCCGAGCGAGTTCGCGAGAGTTTCCCGGAACTCATCGATCTGCCCCGCCCCCGCGCTGCGCGAGATCGATGGCAGCGTGGCCGACGCCACGGCAACGCCAAAGAGTCCCAGCGGGAGCTGCACGAGCCGAAAGGCGTACCCGAGCCATGAAACCGGACCATCGACCACCGTGCCCGCCGCGTCGGTGATCTGCGACGCAAAAATACTGTTGACAACGACGTTCACCTGCACGGCGGCCGCCCCCAGAACGGCGGGCCCCATCAGGCGCAGGACCTGGCGAATCCCGGGGTCGTTGTAATGAAAGTCAGGACGAAAGCGCAGCCCGATTCGCCGCAGACTGGGCCACTGCACCGCGTATTGCGCCTGGCCTCCGAGCAGAACACCGATCGCCATGCCCGCGATGGGCGGCAGATCGAATCTTGGCCCCACGACGAATGCCAGTATCAAACCGCAGACGATCGAAGTAACATTCGCGAAGGCCGACGCGAGCGCGGGTATTCCGAACCTCCCTTTCGTATTCAACACGCCCATGGCTTTCGCGGCGAGGGCCATAAACAGCAGGAACGGAATCATGATCCGCGTGAGCAGGACGGTCAGATCGCGCTTGCCCTCGACCTCGCCGAACCCCGGAAACATCGAGTCGACAATCGAAGGTGCGAGCCACATCCCCAGCACGCAAATCAGCAAAATGACGGGAACCAGCAAGCTTGCCAGGCGGTTCGACAAGCGATATGCCTTGTCCTGGCCGCCTTGTGAAAGGCACTGCGAAAAGGTCGTGACGAAAGCCGCCGAGAGAGCGCCTTCCGCGAGAAGGTCCCGAAAGAGGTTGGGTATGCGGTACGCGGCCACGAACGCGTCGTAGACCATGCCCGCTCCGAAAAAGCGAGCAAACACCACTTCGCGCACCAGACCGGTGAGGCGGCTCAAAAAGACCGCGGCGCTCACCACACCCGCCGACCGCACAATGCCGGCGTGCGTCTCGTTCGGGGATGTATGTTTTGGGGGGACGGCGCCGTCCCGCGGCGGCGCCGTTTCCGGAACGCTGGACATTCAGGATTGGCTCAGAGCGCGATCCAGCAAGTGCAAGAACAGGCCGACATCGGTGACAACGCCGATCGCCTGCCCGGTCCCGCGATCGGAAACCTTCGTGACAACAGCCGGATTGATATCAACGCAAATCAGCTTGACCCACGAGGGCATCATGTTGCCGGTAGCGATCGAATGCAGCATCGAACCCAGACAGACCACGAGGCCCGCGCCGGCTAGCTGCGCGGCATAGGCATCCTGCGCCTCATTCATATCTGTGACAGTATCCGGGAGGGGGCCGTCGTCTCGAAGACTGCCGGCGAGCACGAAGGGTACGTCGTTCTTGATGCACTCGTAGAAAATACCGCTGTTGATGCTTCCGTTCTCGACCGCCGGCCGGATGCCGCCGGCATGGTAGATGCTGTTGATGGCCCGCATGTGATTGCGGTGCCCGTGCTCGGCTTGACGGCCGTCGGCGAGACGGATGCCCAGCGACGTCCCCAGCAGCGCGGCCTCTGCATCGTGCACTCCGAGCGCATTGCCCGCAAGAATCGCGTCAATGAAGCCTCCGCGAATCAGCGAAGCGAGAGCGGTTTGCGCCCCCGTGTGGACAACCACCGGGCCGGCAACAACCAGTACCCTCCTCCCTTCCTGCTTGCTCTGTCTGATGAGCGCCGCCGTCTGCTTGACCGCTGTTTCAACCTGGCGTTCCGATGAGACCCCCTGCGACATGAAAGCGAACGCCAGTCGGTTGCGCTCCTTGGATTCCGGCAAGACCCGGATGCCGTCATGACCACAGACAACCTGGTCGCCCGCCCGGAGATCCCGCAATCGGGAACAGCGAGGGCCACCGTCCGCGGCTACGACAATCGCAGCGTCCATACGCTGCCTGCCGACGTCCACCCATCTTCCGGCGAGACGAACCTGCGTGCGGTGGTTCGTGGTCGAGTAGAAATCCAGTGGAGCGCAGCAGTCGCGCTCGACGGTGCGCAGCGTGGCGTCGTCTCCGTGGATCGTGCCGCAACCCATGTCGATGAGCACCTCGACCAGCGCAGCCATGGTTTCTTCGCTGGGGGCTTCCACGCGCATCCGCATGTACGATTCGTCAACGTTCGTGCGGCCGATCTGGAACTCCTCCACTTCAAAAGCACCGTCACGGGAGAGGATCGTGTCGAACATCTTCTCCATGACGTGTGAATCAACGAGATGGCCCCGAGCTTCAACGACTTCGTGGTGGCGCCCCATGGCTCCAAGTCTATCGTAATGTCCCCGGCTGACTCCGAGGGAGTGCTCGGCAGCGCCTTTCTTCACCAAGACGGTGCTGAAGGAGCCCTGAAGTTGCCGCCGGCCGGTCAGTTGCTTCGAGGCCGCGCTGCCCGGAGTCCGTAAACGGTGGCGTTTTCCAGATAAAGCTTCAGGCGGACTGGTCCTTCCCGCAGATGTTGCTTGAGGCTCTCTTCGCCTCGCCATCGGATTGCTAGCGCGTCGCCTTGCCCTTCGATGGTGTTGGAGTCATGTCGCGAGAAGCCGTCGAGCACCACTCTGTCCGTGGTGAGAAGTTCGGCGGCGATCGAGCCTTCCGGCGCTACGTCGGCAAGCAGGTAGAACCGGCTGCGATCGTCGGCGATTTGGAGGGGGCGAGTAATCAGGTAGCCTTCCTGCTCGGCCGTGCGGCCGACAAAACTGCCGGGATCGAGGAAGGCGATCCCGATGCCGCGCCGCCCTTCCCTACTGTGGGCCGGTGCGTTGCTGCCGTGATAGAAAACGGCGGTGCGCCCCTCAATCGTGGTCTCCGAGGCGATGGTGTAGATGGCCCCGCCGTCCCAGTCGTTCGCTCCGCCCAGCGATAGGAACGGCTCCCGGAAACGATGCCAGTTGATGCCGTCGCGGCTGACCCCGAGCTGTCCGTAGGCCTCGTGGCTTTTCTCGTCGAAACCAGTCGTCACCATCACATAAGCATGACGTGCCATGGCGATCTTCCAGATGCCCGGCGTATACAAGTGCCAGGTGGGCGGGTCATTTTCGTCAGGACTGTGAATCGTCGTCAGGCGCGACCAATGGAAGAGGTCCGGGCTCGTGGCGCGTGCGACGCTCCGTAACCCGCCGACATGGCTGCGGAAGTAGCCGACATACCGGCCGGCTTGACGGTCCCAAAAGAAGACGTTTTGGGAATCGATCGACCCCGGCAGGTTGCCGAACTCAGAGAAGGTCCAGCGGACGCCGTCGGCCGACCAGCCCATTTGCGCCGCACGGCCCTGGAAATCCCAACTGTGGCGCATCATCTTGTAGCGGCGCGCGGGGTCGGGGTCGGCATAGTCTTTGATGACCCAGTACGAGGGAGTGCCGTTGACGTTCTCCGATTCGACGAAAAGGATATTGTTTTCCTTAGAGCCTTCGTGCGCGACCAAGCCGACGGCGGGCTTCTCCCAGTGCAGGCCGTCTTGGGAAACGGCATAGTGACAGGCGCTGTAGCGAGGCCCATCGGTCGATGAGCGCACCATCTGGTACCACATCTTGTACACGCCCTCGTCCACGTCGTGGAGGACACAGGTGTAATTCAGCAGGCCCTGCTCCCAGGGCTTGTCGTGCACAAGCACCGGATTGCCGGGGTGTTTCCGGATCGTCGCCGGCGTGACGGCTACGCTCTCCGATCGGGCCACCAGAAGGTCGTCATGCAGGAACAGGTCCGCTCGGTCCCTTTCCGGACCAAGATAGACAGCTTTATCGGGCGGAGGGTTCGAACAAGCCGACAGCAAAAGCCCAAGCCAGAGGAAAAAAGAGCACCGCGATCGAGTGAGCACCGGGAACAGCATCCTTGCAGGGTACGCCGAGAGTCTACGTCTTGTCGACCGCAAAGAAGCCGAGCGGCTTCTCACCAGTTGACTGTCTCGGTCGAGTCTCCTTCGAGGGATCACGAAAGTTCATCGTCGGCGTGCCCTTCTCCAAACAACGTTCGCAGCCGGCATGGCTACACCTTGGCTCCGGACACTCAGGAACGCCGGCGCCCGACACTCGTCCTCTACGCTGATTCCTCAAGGAGTGAGCCGTATCTCAACCCGCCTCAGCGTAGCGAACGAGTCGCCGTTGGGCGAGTGGAAGGTCGCTCGATACTGAAGAACACGATCGACGCTATCTAGCTGAAAAGACTCTGCGGCAAGTTTTCGCCACGGCTGCTCCGCAAGTTTTTCAGCATCATCGGCGTTGCGGATCTCGAAGGATAACCCGGCGCCGGCCGGCGTATCCGCCTCGGACTTCAGGCGCCCCTGCGTCGCGCCTCCATCCCATTCGAAGACCGACGACTCGTAGGTCTGCTCCCAGCGGCGGTGTGCGATGTGGCCCATATCCTGAGAACCCATCCAGTGAGGCCCGTATGTCAGCAGCTTCTCCACACGAGGGTTCTCGAAACGCCGGCCGTCGTTGTAGAAGACCTTCGAGTGCGTCGTATGGTCTCCGTCGCTCGTGTGGCAGGCGACCGCGATGTCGAGAGCGCCATCCGTGTCGAAGTCGGCCGCCAGAGCATCGTCCGCCGAATTGCAGATCAGCGCAGCCCGGTTGCGCGCGGCGAAGCCGTTCTTCGACCCCCAGTAGATGTAGTTGGGCAGCAGTTCGCGCGTCAAGTCGGCGTGATAGTGCGGTGAGAAGATGTCCAGGAAGCCGTCGGCGTCGAAATCGGCGACCACCGGGCTAATGGGTGTGAACCCCGGCAACCACTGCGAGTTCGCCGAATGAAACCCGCCCTCCTGCCCCCAGAAAATCATCATGCCGGTGTCGTGGTGGTGGGCGAGAGGATCCTGATAGCTGGCTACGATCAGGTCGAGCCGGCCGTCGCTGTTGAGATCAGCCGTCTCGAGTCCGATGGCCGACGGCATGTTGACGTGACCTTGACGCGATTCATCGAAGCCCTCCGGGCCGCCCCAAAAAATGCGTACGCGATGAACCGAGAATGACACCACCGCGATGTCGAGCCAGTCATCTCCATTGAAATCAGCGATTACGCCTTCGACGGATCGCCCCGGGGAAGACACTGCCTCTCGGCGGTCCCGCGAATAGCCGCCGGACGATCCGTAGTAAATCACGAGCGGCTCCCCCACGTCGAAGGAGCCGAGCGTGATGTCGAGGTAGCCGTCGCGGTTGAGATCGGCGATATTGGTCGAGCCGAGGCCGGGCTCGTTCAGAACCGTCCTCCTCGTTGCGGGATCAAAGCCTTCAGCGCCGCCCCAGAAAATATTCGCGCCGAGTGTCGGGTCATTCGCGGCGGCCGCACCCGCATGTCCGGAGTTGACCACCAGCAGATCGACATGACCATCGGCATTGAGGTCGGCGGCGCTGTGCTCGTAGCCGCTGCGCATGTCGAACATCCATTGGTTGTCTTCACTGAAGCCGGCGGCGGAACCCCAGAAGACCTGTGACTTGATCCGTTCGCCGACCGTGCCTCCAAGACTGTTCGCGAACACCGCCCGAGCGGGATGGTGGCGTGTTTTCAAAGCGATGGCCACGTGCATGGCGCCCTCGGTGGAAGGGCCCACCAACCGTCGGAATTCACGTCCCCCTTGACCCAACAAGACAGACGACATGGCACGGTACGTTTCGTCATTTTGATGAACGGAGATCGCCAGATCGGCTTTACCGTCGTCGTCAAGATCTCCGATGGCGGTGGAGGTGGCGTAGGGCGCATCCAGCGCCGTCGCATGTGTGCGGTCCCAGCCGTCCGCTCCCCACAGGATCTGCACAGAGGCTCCTGACTGCGCGGCGGCCCCCGAAGCCTCACCCCCGCCGGCCCGGTTCTGCGCGAAATGAGTGAGGACGATCTCGGGCAGGTTGTCGCCGTCCACCTCGCCAACCGAGACGTGAGACGCCGGAAAACCCGGTACGACCTGCGCTGTAGAGGCCCCACGCTCACGACCGCGCCGGAACACGTAGACCTGTCCTTCGCTCGATCCGACAACGAGGTCCGGGCGTCCGTCTCCCGAGGCGTCAGCGGCGTCAAGAGTCGCCGCGCCGGATCCCGGCAGATTCAAATGGTCGCGAGCGAAGCGGCCCTCGACTCCCTGCAGATCCCCGCCCCACAGGATGATGATCTGCTTTTTTTCGGTCAGCACTGCGAGATCGCCCACTCCGTCCTGGTCGATGTCCGCCGCCGCGATGTCCAGAGCGCTTTTGATCTGCATGTCGCGCCGGCGCGTCAGAAGGAACCCGTCCTCGCTTCCCCAATAAACACGCAGGATCGGCCCCCCGGACGGTTGCTCGGCAAGCCACGCTTCCGAGTTCAGCGTGACGATGTCGGGCCACTCGTCGGCGTTGAGGTCCGTTACCGCGACTTTGCGGGCATTGTGGACCGGCAGCAGCCCGGTCGTACGTTGCGGCGGCCATCCGTCGGGGCCGCCGTAGGTCAGCGTGAGGAAACGTCTCCGGGTCTGCACGCCCGAGGCGTTCGGGCAGAAGACCAAATCCAAGTGACCGTCACGATTCAGGTCGGCGATCGCCGTCTGCCGGCTCCCCTCGACGGCAACGGTCGTTTCCGAGATCTTGCCGTCGGTTGAAACCGACGCGCTTGTGGCTGGGATGAACGCACGCCGATCATGCGTGTTGTTGAAAACGAGATCAATGAATCCGTCTTGATTCAGATCGAACCGATGGATCGACCGAACCGCACCGTCCCGGCTGACGTAGAGGTTCTGCCCGGCGGCATCCAGCTTGCCGTCGGCGAAGTCCTCGTACGTCTCCTCGACGAATGTTTGTGCGGACAGGTTCGACAGGAGAAAGACAAAAGCAAGACCTGCGAATCGGCCGCCCCAGCAACGTGTTTTCTCATTCATGGCACTTGGTCTACTCTACTCGATTCACTCGGCCCTGCCGATCGTGATGTCAACGCAATATAGAACGTTCCCCTTTCCCAGCATGAGTTCATTCGGTGTTGGGCGAAGCGGAAGGAGCCCGGAGGGCGACCGGAGCGGCTGCTGACGGCGCTCGACGTGAGGCCGACCCAGAACGGCGGACGGTGCGTGGACACTGGCTCAGGGCAATATTTTTTACCGGGAAATACCGGGCAATACCGGGCAATTCAGGGCAGGCAAGCATTGATTTAGCGGTGGGCGCGGTGGTCCGGGCGGCGGTTTCTGGTTGTGCGACCCTTGCGCACCCACGGCGAACCGAACGGCCATAACGTCCGTGACTCGAAAAAAAACCGTGATTCGTGATTCGTGTCTCGTGATTCGTGAAGACCATTGGGGGGCCTGGTTCGCTTTAGAAAGAAATGTCTGACGGCCGGTGAACCGTAAAGGCCGTCATTCGTGTTTCGTGACTCGTGTCTCGTGATTCGTGCAAAACCTTACAGGCCGTGTTGCCGGCGCGGGCGGCACGCACCTCGTCCTTGCAGCCCTCTCCCGCACTTCGCCTCGCCACGTGATGAGAAATGCAGGCCAGGATTCCGGCCTCGCTGTCTTCATGCTAAGCAGGCCGGGGCAGAAAAAAAAGACTGAAGGGCTTCAGTACCAAAATCCGAAGGACAACCATCTGCTTTGCTCACCAGGAGAACTTCTCCCATTGCGCCGAGACCCGGCCGATCATGATCGATTCGGACACAAGATCACCCCTAAACCTTGGTTGGTGGAGTTTCCTGCTTCCGTACCTGACCGGATCAGGCAAAAAGTCCACCGCCAACTGCCGACGGCGGGACCAGGATGGTTTCTCACCAAAAATCGCGCATGTGGTGTAGTAAAGGTGCATGTCACGCATCAATGTGGATATCGACGATGAAGCGTGCGAGGAGGTCATGCGCCGTTACCTGCTGAAGACAAAGCGCGAGGCGATCAACTTTGCACTTCGAGCCCTTGCGGCGGAACCCTTCAGCGTCGATGAAGCCCGGCGTTTTCGCGGGTCGGGTTGGGAGGGCGACCTCGGCGAGTTGCGGAGCAGCCGCTTGGCATGATTCTGATCGATACGTCCGCGTGGGTCGAATTTCTTCGCGACACGGGGTCCGCGACCTGCAATCGAGTCGAGGAGCTGCTAGATAGCGAGACCGCGATCTGCGATGCGGTCCGGATGGCAGTGCTCGCCGGCGCGCGCGACGAACCGCATCTGCATAGCCTCCGACGGCTGCTCGCACGCGCAACCGTTTTGCCGACAGGGCCGATGCACTATGACGACGCGGCTGCTTTGTATCGCCTCTGCCGCCGGGAAGGGGAAATCGTTCACAAGTCGGTCGATTGTCTCATTGCAGCTGTCGCCATTTGCGCTGATACGCCCATCCTTCACAACGACAACGACTTCGACGTGCTCGCACGTCATACGGACCTGAAAATCGCCACATGAAGTGACCCGGGGCGGCGGGCTACCCAGGAAGGCGAGGTCTAACTGACCCGGCACACAAAGACCGTAGCTTCTCTTGTTTTGTCCATGAGATTGTCCACGCCGGAGGTCAAGTCCCAGCGGTAACGCTCCTCCGAGCCATTCCTATGCATCACCGCAGTTACGCGGCGATCATGGAAGTGTCCTCTTTCACCTTTGCGTTGCGGTGAATATCGAATGAGATCAGGGTTGAGGCCATGTCGCCGCAGCACCGATTTGAATTGAGAGATCGAATCGCCAGAGTTATGGCCTTCGTTTCCTCCGCTGTATCCGGAGCCTTCTAATCTCCAAACCAGAGTCACCCGCTTGATGCCATCGCAGAGGGAGTTCAAGAACTTCACGAAGCCCGCAGTACTCTCGCGATTGTGTGCCCCCGAAAGCAAGTATGGGTCGCGAATGGTGATCTTGGCTTCGTCAGCACCTTTGAGAGGCGAGAACGGCTCGCTTAGACAGCGATGTTTGCCGGGGAAGTACTCGAATCGCCGGGTGTCGCGAATGAGGTGTTCAAGCGCACCACGCTCTCGGCGGGATTGGCGTCTGATGCCCTGAATCACTGCTTTGGTCTCCTTCGACCCGGCGCCTTCCACAAACACGCAGCTACTCGGAAGCAAGCCATCCAGCAACGGTCGCTCTCGTTCATCCACGTAGAAACAAGAGCCACCCCCCTCAGTGTCCGTAGCGAGTCTGGGGATGACAGCGCTTGTGTCGATCCTTTCCGAGAAGTAGAACTGGAGGCGCCCTGCCCTTTCGGCCTCAGCCAACATAGTCAGGGCGTCCAACTCCGCCGCACTGGCATCCGTGACCGAATCACGCGTCGCGCATTCGGCGTAGATTCGGATCTCACGCTCGGGAGAAGCCTCCAATTGATCCCTTAAGAACCGAGCTGTTTCGACCTCTTGGCCACGATTCCTGCAGCCGGAAAGCTGAGGCACAAATACTTCAATCCTCCGCGTACCGAGCAATCGTTCACGGAGACTATCGACCGAAGGCGAGGCCCACCGGATCGCACCCTCGGGTGCAATGCCTTCCGTCGCCTTGGTGTGCGAGTTCAGCGTCCGAAGCCAACCCAGCACGACGTGCCGGTCAAACTTCTCCCAGTTCGCTTGGTTGCCATAGTCGTTCAAGCACTTCGTGCAGGAGCTGGCACAGTCTGCTGGACAGTCAAGGACACTCACTGCCTCCTTGATGAGATTCTCCGTTGAGAAAGCTCCGCCACTGCCAATCCGTCGCGAATAACCCGCTCCCCCGGGGGTTGAATCGTAGAGGATCGCGACGGGTCGATTGCCGTCCATTTGGAAGGTAGCAGCCAAGTCCCGCGAGTCGATTTGCAGCAAGCGGACTGAAGCAAGTCGCAAAGCCTCAGCCAGAGTCCGCAGGAAGCTCTCCTTTGCATCGTCCTGTGTATTGTCTTCCAATGAGGGCAATCGTTTAGCAAACGCGAAGGCGCGAACATCGGTTTCAAAGATGTGCCCCAAGTCTATTGGCGAACGTAGTTTAGTCACGGGACAGCCTTCCCCCGTCCGTGGGTTCCTGTGATTGTCCTTGACGGGCTTGCCGTACTTCACATTTAACGGTGCGGGGGCCGCATACTCACATTTTGGGCAGCGCAGATACCCCCCTCCGTGAGGACCGCGATTCACAATGAACAATCGCCCACGCACGTCCTTATCGCCGTCCATTGAAAATGCAGGAGAGTAGAATGTGCGGACCCCAACCAAATCCGTCTCTTCGTACCGATGGTATGGCGCCCTTGTTACTAGGTGTGATCTTTCAATAGGTTGTTCACTCGGTCCCAACCGAGGAAACTGAGGGTACCAAGCACAAAGTTTCCCGGAAGGAGGACCAAGTGAACATCCATCAGAATGCCAAGTTGACGCCGCAGAGTCGAGCCGCTGTCGTCCGGCGGATTCTCGACCAGGGCCAGACCCCGAAGGCGGTGGCCAGCGCCTTCGGGGTCTGCGCACGCACGGTGCGCAAGTGGGTGGCCCGCTATCGGGCTGAGGGCGCGGACGGATTGCTCGACCGCAGTTCGCGTCCGCACCGCTCGCCCCGCAGCATACCTGCCACTCTCATCAGCCGCATCACCGCCTTGCGCCGGCTGCGCTGGACCGGCGCCCAGATCGCCGCCACTGTTGGGGTGGCGCCCGCTACCGTCAGTCGAGTCCTCCGCCGCCAGGGGCTTGCTCGCCTTAGTGCCCTCGACCCGCCGCCGCCCGTCCGCCGCTACGAACATCCCCACCCGGGCGACCTGCTGCACCTTGATATCAAGAAACTCGGCCGCTTTCGCCGCCCCGGTCACCGCGTCACCGGGGACCGCCGCCACTCCAGCCCCGGCGCCGGCTGGGAATACCTTCATGTCTGCGTCGACGACCACTCCCGCCTCGCCTTCTCCCAGCTCTATCCCGACCAGACCGCCGCCACTGCCGCGGCCTTTCTCACCGCCGCCCTCGACTACTACCACCGCCTCGGCATCCGCGTCCGCCGCGTGCTCACTGACAACGGCGGGTGTTACCGTTCCAGGGCCTTCCATGCACGCTGTGCCCAACGCGGCCTACGCCATCGCTTCACCCGGCCCTTCACCCCTCCTACCAACGGCAAAGCCGAACGCTTCATCCAGACCGCGCTACGTGAGTGGGCCTACGCCCACACCTATCACACCTCCACCCAGCGTGCCCAACACCTCAGACACTGGCTCCACCGCTACAATTGGCACCGCCCACACGCTAGTCTTAAAGCCAACCCGCCCATCAGTCGAATCGGTCTGACCGGGGACAACCTGTTGAGGTTCCACAACTAGTCGGGCCTCCTCTGCTGAACGCTGACGCAGGCGGGTCGAGCCTGGGTCCCGACCTTGTCGTTCAGTGTATGTCGTCAGGAAGCCCTTCGGCTCGATAAAGGATCCCTTGCGACGAGCCCCTCTCCAGTCCTCTGCGCACTGAGGGCAAATCGGCCCGAACCCGTCATGGCTGTCCTTGATACCGACATGTCCGCAGGAATCGCAGATTTTGTAATACCGAGTCGGCATGAACATATTGGGGTAGCGGACGATGCCGCCGCTTGTCCAGATTCGTCCGCCTGCGACGACTTCCGCTCCGGGAGCGTACTCGGAAATGGCCAACAAGGCGGTTCGGTCCAACTGAATCTCCGCTTCCAGGTCCCCGAACGGGGTCGAGGGCTGGGCTTTGTCCTTGACGATCTCAAGCCGACAGGTATGCACAGGGAAGCTATAAGTTGGAATGACAGCGGCCCTGGAAAGTGCGTTAACAAGGAATTGCGCGAGTAAGTTGCGCTGTTGGCGCTGCATGATTGCGGCGATTACGTCTTGATCGGCATCGCGCGCATCCATTCGACGCTCCTGAAGTAGTTGCCATCGCGTGGCGACGTCATGGACAAATCTGCGAACAGACTCTACAGCGTGAATCCGGAGGTCCTCACCTTGTAATCCAATTTGACGAAATCGCTCCGGAATCGTTGCAACGAGACTTCCCGCTCGGCTATATGCCTCCACGCCTTCGCTTGACTCGGACCACATCCGGAAGCGGTCGAGAAACGCGCTGACTTGGCCTTCACTCAGATCCTCGCCTAGCAGCACCTTCAACTGTGGTGCGCCCAATCCGTGACCTAGCGCGATATGTTCACGGAAGAAGCCGGCGAGGATTATTGAGACTTGGTGGCGTCGGAAGAAGTCGGCGTTGTCCAAGGCGAGATAGGGAATGGCAGGACGGCTTGCCAAGTAATCGATAAATTTTCTGAAGATCGCTTGGTCGTAGTTGCCGTTGCGCGCGATCGTCAGAGCGACCGGAGCGGCCTGAGCTCGACGGCCGGCGCGACCGGTGCGCTGTTGGTAATTGACGATGCCGGGCGGGACATTTCGACAGACAATAGCTTCCAGATCTCCGAGGTCGACACCCAGCTCGAGAGTGGTCGTGCAACTCAACAGGTTGATGCGGCCCGTTTGGAACTGTTCTTCGATCACCTCGCGGACCTGTCCTCCGATCGCCGCGCTATGCTCTTTGGCTATCGCGTTCCGGCCTTTCCGCTCAGTGTCCGGCTGTGACAAATAAAGGCGAGCATAGTGGTTTTGATCCATCAGCGACTGTCGTGTCTCGTCCGAGACCTCAATCAGCTTCCCGGCGCATTTCCAAGATGGGCAGACTGCTCGGACAGAACGGAACGTTCGAGTCCCACAAGTCCCGCATTCGTACAAGGTACGCTTCCGGCCGTCGGCAATTTGGATCTTGTCGAGATTCAGCGCGAACCCAGGGGGATGGCGGACAAGTAGCTTTTCCCTCTTCGCGGCGTTCCAGAATCTGGTGAGCACTTTGAGGGCCATATCACGTGACAGCTTTAATCGGCCCTCGAGTATCCATGTGAAGCGGTTCGAGTGACTCCCTGCCGGCAGAAGTCTTAAAGAGGACGTGTTCTGCTTAGTCGGCGAACCAGGATCAGCAAAGCATCTCCGAGGTTGGTTCTGGTGGGCCCCCCAGACGGCTTCATTGGCGAGGTCGATTCTGTCGCCAGGATCGTGAATAGCGCGCAAGCGCCGGATCAGGTCGAGGACCAACTCGGCGAATGCCGTCGCCGTGCTCTCGTCTATGCCGGCGCTGGTTTCGACCATTTCCCCTGCTATGGTCTCAATGCACCAGCGATCATAGTCGACGCACGCAATACCGAGACTTTCCAAGGAGACTCGCACCAGCCCCGAAGTACAGAATTCCGCGACAATCTGCTCGGTCAGTCTGTCCTTCGCCGTGTTATCTCGTATCGCTTGCGACTGCGCACCCCAATGATGTGCTTTATAGGCGGCTTGCCCGTTTGAACCCATCAGCCGCCAGACGGTGTCCCGCACCTCGTAAATAGGAACTGCGCTCTCCCCACCATCTTTCCGAATGGCTTGAGCGATGCATGCGCGAATCGCAAAGTCGAGGCTTGTCCGCTGAAAAAACGGTGCAAAGAACGCCGCGTCCTGACGGTTGTCCGAGAATGCAATGAGCTTCCGTCCGGCCAAGGGCTTGGGATGACTATCGTCGCGCTCACCGGGCAACGCTTCTAAGAGAACCTGCGTAGCTACAGCACCAAGGGCGTCGTCGCCTGGGTGCAGGGGAGAGATCGGCTCGGGAAAGCGTCCTGAACGGGATCCGCAAGCGACGCACCTATGCAGGTACAAGCGTTTTTCGTCCTTATCTTCTTTCAGCTTGCAACAAATGATCCCGACACCTCCTGCGGCGCCGGCTGAGCTAGGATGTCCGGATTCGGCGGCGATAAAACGAACATCGGAGTCATCTTCGGGCTCCTCGCCATCGTCGGCGCCGACCTCCACAGTGGCGGCACGAGCAAGGGTCGCGATTCGGAACACAACGCGTCTTGCACTGGGAGCAGGCTTGCCTGCAATGGCCCCATTTGGGCATTGCCAACCTTCGAAGTACGGTTCGCCACAGTTCCGGCAAACCAGGACGCTGTAGTAGGGAATGCCGTGCGGGTCATTGTGGGATTTCTTCGGGCGAAAGTCGGACCAGGATTCCTTCGAATCGGCGTCTAGCCGTAGCACTCCGCCCTCGATACCGGTCGCAGCCAAGTGGTAGCGGGCTGGGAGGATTGGAAAGGCAGAGTTGTCAGGGCGTGCAAAGGCCGTAGCTGTGACCAGTGAACGGAGGGCTTTGTTGCGGGTCGCAGGAGCTTCAGCGGGAAAGATGGTCGCGGCCAGACCCTCGAAATCGCGGAGGCCTCCACTGAGTTCGCGCGCGACAGCTCGTACCTGTGAGAAGGTAGCGAGGTGGTCCGTCAAAGACTGCTTCAGATTCGGATTGTCAGTATGAAGCGAGAAGCCATGCGCGTTATATGTCTCGCAAAAGTCGTTCCAATCCTCAACTGTCAGATTCTCATACCCTTGCAGATCGGCAATGAACTCGCCCAAATGGATCCACGTGTTCGCGTTGGCGGAGAGACTTGCTCGGCCGCTTCTTAGAGACGGATGGAGTTCACGCTTGCCGAAGATCAGGGCCGATGGACTCGCGTCAAAAGGTTCGCCGAAGAGATCCGAAGCGAATTGGGCCAATTCGGCGGCGTTCCCCGGATCAAGGCTAGCGCTTGTGCCAATTGCCTGTAGATGACCCGGCTCTAACCCCAGTCTGGTCTTGAGCTTGCGAAGCAGGAAGGCAACTTCAATGGCTTGGGCGCCCGCGTAGGTGTGGATTTCGTCCAAGACCAGGAATTGCAGGCGAGCACTGTTGAACAGTGAAGCGTTGCGCGGCAAAAGAAGCAGGTGCTCGAGCATCGCGTAGTTCGTGATAAGAATGTGCGGCGGCTTCTCCAGCATTTCCGAACGCGATAGGGACCATGACTGAGGAAGACTCGTTGCGCTGTCGTCGCGTTGCAGGGCTGCCCGGAGGGCATGGTTTTCCAGTAAGCGGTCTTCTTCCTCGCGACGGCTTGCAGTTGAGCGAACTTGACCAGTGAAGCGGCCGAATGTAATTCCAGGATCGCCGAACTGGTCTAGAAGCATGGGGGCTAGTCGGAAGTACAGTTGATCGTTGGCGAGGGCGTTCAGCGGGTAGACAATGACGGCCCGGACACCGGGCATATGTAGGTCGCCGTCCCGTAAAATGCGATCCACTATCGGATACAGGAAACACTCCGTCTTGCCCGACCCCGTTCCGGTGGCGACGATGAAGTTCTTGTTGTGAGCGGCCTGCCTGATGGCTTGGTTCTGATGTGCATGGAGGGGGCGGTCGAGAATCCATTGGAAGCCAGTTTGGTCCAAGGTTCGCCAAGCGGACCCGAGAACGCCGGCATCGACAAGGGATCGAATCGTGCCCTTCTTCTCGTAATCTGGGAGACTCTCGAGAAACGGTCCCTTCACCAGAGAGGGTGACACTTGCGAGACTGCTTCCCTGACAGCACGCGCAAGCTGTGGAGCGCGTGTTGACGAAACCGGTACGGCGGTGACGATGTAACGCTCGAGTGTTTCGCGAAGACGGTCGCGGAGTTGTAACGGGTCTAGGTCGGGCATTCCCCCTTGTTCCTTTCAACGAGTTCCCAAAAAAGAAGGTAGAACGCGAGCAGTTCGGGGGCAATGCGCAGAACGAGTCCGACATCTTTGCGAACTCCCTCCGGAGATCTTGTTGTATACGAGGCCAGCTTGTTCCAGAACTGGGCGACGCGCCCGTTCCGGCTCGCATGGGCCAGTGCCGAGAGCAAACATGGAATGTCGGCGATTAGGGGGAACTCCTCGGCCAGTTCCTGAGGTACATCCAATGAGTCTGTCGGGTGTGGATTGAAACGCGACACGGTGGCCATTGCCTTGCCCATTAAGCGTGAGTCCGGGTGGGGTTGACTCAACAAGGAACTGACCATCGCTACATTCGCATAGCGATCCGCCATTCGTTCACAGAATCTCCGATGGCACCGCTTCGAGAGCAGTCCGTCATCATCGATGAATTCCGCGAGATTGAGATACCTATGGAAGTCAAACTCTCCCGGGTCTACGTCAACAGCGGTTTCGGCTGTGTTGGCGTTTGAGAATGCGGCAACGAAAGCAGGGCTGATGTCCAGTAAATCCCTGGCATCATCTAGCGACTCAGTAATTCCGGCGAGTCCGACGGCCTCGAATGCATCGTAGCCAACCAGTTCGCTGGAAGCGAGTTGTCCGAACTCTACTGCCGGCGCGGAGAATAGCTTGGGGGCTACCTCGATAGGATGGTGGCGGGGAAGCCAGCTTTCGCGGGCGTGAGCAGAGGGAGAGATAGCACAGGCCTTGAGCAATGAGGTTTGGTCAGCACTGCTGCCGTTGGCCAGCGATTCTCCAAGATTGCGCCATGCACTCAGAAGCAGGTCGTTCACGCTGTTCCGACACTCGTCTGCGATCGGGATTCCGATGACACGGGAGAGGCGTACGAAGATATCCGCCGCGCCCTCCGGTCTCCACTCCGTCACGTACTCGGGGGCGAGGTTTACCTCGTAGGACTCAGGCGCCACACAGAATGCGTACGATTCGCCGTCCGCATTGATAAGAGGCATCCAATCCTCGCGTCCTGCTTCTCGAATTGCGAGCTCAACGAACCAAACTCCGTCACAGTAGTTGTTTCCGTCCAGCTCGATTCTTACGATCTTGCCATCTTCTGAAATCCGCCACGCCTTGGCTGGAGGGAGATAGTGAGCGTCAACCAGCAATTGACCGAGGGCAATTTCGAATTGCAGCTTCTTTCCGGAAATCAGGTTCTCGGCGGCGATTCGAATCGCATCAAGCGGGTTCGCGAAGCTTGCTTCGACAATCTGTCTCGGTCCGATTCTCTTGGCATCGAAGGACTTCGGTTCAGTCTCGGGGACAATGCTCACCAAGTCGATCGCAGCGTCATGGCGGCCGTTGCGAAGGAGGCGCACTCGGTTGTGGGATCCATCCTGGGTGAGAGTTGCAAACGATACGCACCAACTCCCAATCTTCCCAAACGCTTGAGGTATAAGGCGCCCTTTCAGGTCGATCGCAGCCATCGGATCGGAGCAACGCACGATCAAACTTGTCCCGTAGTCGTCTCTGACCGTCAACGAAGTCCCCTTTTGCAGTGGTCGCTCCGAACCATCGCTTCTTCGCACGGAGATCGATTCCCCCGGTGGGGGGAAGTAGAAACGGACGATCCGGCGATTGACTCGGAAGCTTATCTGGGCCTTTAGATACGCCTGATCCTCAAGCATGGCTAAGCATCCACCACTGTTCCGGCCAATATGGGATAGATTCTCCTCCGAGAGGTTTTCCGGAATCGAGGCGGAATCGAACAGTCTCCCGTTAAAGACCTGTTTCAGCCCCGGCCAGAACCAAAACTTGTGTCGGTAGAGCGCGCGCTCCTGCCCTTGGACGTGCAGGGAGACTCGCGCCATGTCAAATTCGCCGCTTTCCGGCAAGGAGAGTTGGGCAATCGTGGTACCGTCTGGAGCCTTTCGCACAGGGACTCGAAGCGTGCCCGCAAGGGCTGAATGCGTGACACGAACCTCCAGGTCCGCTGAAGTGGTGCCCATCTCGCCACAGACCCGGACGGCAGTCGGCTTAGCAACTAGCCAAGCTTGCTGATTCCGAATGATTCTGACCCCGTCAACCTGCAACCGCAAACGCGGGTCGACGTCGACACTGAATTCCAGATCGCTGATTTGGATCTTCAGTTCTGTAGAGACTTCGCAATACAGTACGAATGCGCTGTCTCCAAGCTTATGGCTCTGCTCTCCATTTGCTTGGAACAGGCTTTGAGCAAGCAGGCAGATTAGACCTGCCGGGGCATTCCGCTCGGACGGTCGCTCGGGATTCACCTCGCACTTGAGGAGACCCGAATCACCGTCGAAAACCAGTATCCGGTTTGAATCGGAGAAGATAGGGACCGTCTTCCATTCCGGCGAGGAATCTCCGCTGCGATGGCTCAGCCATTCGATTTCCGAAGGCCACGGCAAAGGCAGCGCTAGATTGCGTCCGCTGCTCAATCGATGAACGCGGTGTTGAACTCTGACGTCCAGCGCGTTCGCTCCAGGGGGGACTGCCGCGCGCAACTCCCCATCGTTGAACTCCAGGCTCGGTTCCTGGTCAGCAGAGACGCTTCCCCGCACCGAGTCAGAAGGGTCTTGGATCGCGTATTGGATCGCTTTATGGAATGCACTTTCGAAGTCCGAAGCTGCGGAAACATGGGGCGCACGCCTTAGATTGACAAAGGCCGTGGCGTGAAAGCCGGTCGGATCTTCTTTGACTATTCGTCGCAGGACCGTCATTCCGGGTGGGGCAAACTCGACAGCCCTGTCTTCCCAGTCATCCACTTGGTGTGTATCGTCGTGTTGCGGCAAGCCAAAAATCCTCTCCGCGCGGAGGAAAGCTTGCGCGAGCCGCGGGAGTTGATTGCGAGAGACTCCTGCCTGAAATAGATAATCATCGACCATGCGTCTCGAAGCGCTCCTTCTTGGCGGAAGCGCCAGACCCTGGGTCTGGCAGGCGTGGCGAAAGCAGCAATGAAGGTCGTCGCGATGAGCATCTGGGATCGTACAGCCCATGCCAAGACGCCTCGCGATGTGCTCATAGACGTTCGTATCGCCATCATCGCCGTAAGAGTCGGCGAGCGACATCGCGATCACCCTGGTGCAAGCACAAGGGAATTGCGGCATAAGCTGAAGCAGTCTATGGTGGCTCCCGGATACCGTGCGGACGAGTTCGTCGCGAGCCTCTTCCTCCAGTTTCGGCGGCAGGTCGTAGTGTGCGATGAAGGGCGATCCTCTAGCAACCGAAATCTTTCTTCGCAACGCCTGTTCCAGTTCCTGAATAGCTTCGTGTTGCACAAATAGATTGCCCTGTATCATCGTGGTTCGTCGCTGCTTGAGAACCCGTGAATCATAATAGGTTAGACCGGTAGATCATGTGGGCTCCTGGATTGCTCGGGCAGCCCGCTTGACTGTCACTTTTTAGACCGGTGTAAGCCTTTTTGCGATCGACCTGTCAACCACTCTTGTCCAAATTAGTTGATATGCTCGATCTGACTTTCCGACAGGCCGGGTTCCGAGGGCTCGACAAGTGTGATTTTCTGCATCGAGGCCCACACGGCTGACCCCGGCAAGAAGGCCGATACCAACGAAAAGCACTTCGGAACTGATGGAACGGCCCCCCGGATACAACAAGACCCCGACCGCTCGACGGCCGGGGTCCGAAGTCGACTTGGGGATGGGAACTATACCTTTTCCGGCACCTCGAATCCCTTGCGGTAGGCCTTCCGCCTCAAGCAGGAGTTCGCCTCGTCGTCGTTGATAAAGCGCTCCGTGTTGGGGTCGAAGTCGAGCTTCCGATTTGTCAGCAGAGCGATGTTGGCGATGTGCGCCACGCTCGACGACGTGTGGGCCGTCTCGACCGGTCCGTGCTGGTCAGAGGTCTTGCGGCTGCGAACCGCCTTGATGAAGTTCGCGTAGTGATCGCCGCCGAAGTCGCCCTTGGGGCCCGGGTCGCGGTTGGCGCCGAAGTACACCTCGTAGCTGCTGTAAGAGCGCATCAGCATGAAGCCCTTCGAGCCGTAGAAGATATTTCCGACGCGGACGCCGTCTTCGTAGTTGCTGCTCCAGGGGCGGACGGCAATCTCGCCCATGATGTTTTCCTTTTTCCACTTGAGCAGCGCGGTCATCGTCTCGGGGGTTTCCTTGTCGTCGTCCCAGAGGAACTTGCCGCCCATCGCCATCACTTCATCGGGGAGTCCGACGCCGAGGCCCCACAGCATCAGGTCGGTCTCGTGGATGCCCTGGTTGCCGATGTCGCCGTTGCCGTAGTCCCAATGCCAGTGCCAGTTGTAGTGGACATAGCGGGTCGAGAACTCACGCTCTTCCGCGGGCCCCTGCCACATGTTCCAATCGATGTGCGCGGGCGCGGCTGCACTCGGCCTTTTGCCGACGCTCGGACGCCACTTGAAGATGCAGGCGCGGCCGAGATAGATATCGCCGATAATGCCGTCGCGCAGTAGTTGGATACCCTCGCGCATCGCCACGGAACTGCGAAGCTGCACGCCGTGCTGCACGATGCGGTTGTACTTGTTCGCCGCGGCAACCAACTGCTGGCCCTCGTAGATGCTGTGTGCGCCAGGCTTCTCGACGTAAACATCCTTGCTGGCCTGGCAGCCCCAAATCGCCGCGAGGGCGTGCCAATGGTTGGGCGTCGCGACGCTGATGCAATCGATGCTCTTGTCGTCAAGCACCCGGCGGAGATCCTGCTCGATCGCGGGCTTGCGGCCATATTTGCCTTCGAAGCTCGCAGCGCGCTCCTCGGCGATCTTCCGGTCGGGGTCGACGAGCGTCGCGACCTCGACGTTCTCCAACGGCTCGAAGCCGGCGATGTGGCTCTTGCCGCGCCCGTTGACACCGAGCACCGCCACGCGAATTCTGTCATTTGCGCCCAGCACGCGGCTGCTGGCCGCAAACGCCATTCCCTGCGCGGCCACCGCGCCCGCCGCGCTCTTCACAAAGGTCCGTCTTTCCATCACTAGCTCCTTTTCCCGCCGGCTGAAAACCGCCGCATCCTGCGGATATTGTAAACCATTCCGCCCGTCCGATCGAAGCACGGTGATCGATCCGCAACCATGTATTGACAACCCACCGAAGATTCTCTAACGTCTCAAGTGAGGTCCTCATGAAACCCATCGAACGTCGTACCCTACTCACCTCCTCCGCCGCTCTCGGAGCGGCGTCCCTGCTGGGCACATCGCAAAGCTGGGCAAGAGCGAACGACCGCCTGCGTGTCGCCGTCATCGGCATGGGCGGCCGCGGCGGAAGCGTGATGAAGACGGTTGCGGCTCTCGATGGAATCGAAGTGGCCACCGTGTGCGACCCGGATGAGAATCGCATGCGGGAACGCGCCGGCGAGTTGGATGCTCGCACGGGAAAATCCCCGCGACAAGAGCCCGACCTGCGGCGCATCATGGACGACTCTTCGATCGACGCCGTTATCATCACGTGCTGCAACCATTGGCACGCGGTGGCCGGCATCCTTGCTTGCCAGGCGGGCAAGCATGCCTATGTAGAAAAACCGATCTCGCATAATCTGCGCGAAGGCCGCCTGCTCGTCGACGCCGCGCGCAAGTACAAACGAATCGTGAGCGGCGGCACGCAACGGCGCTCGCATCCGAACTTCCAGCACGCCATCCAGCTCATTCACGACGGCCTGATCGGCGACATCTACATGACGCGGTGGCTGCTCCCCAGCCATCGCCCGTCCATCGGCTTCAAGAAACCCGAGCCGCCGCCGAGTTCGCTGCACTGGGACCTCTGGCGCGGCCCCGCGCCCGACCAGCCGTACCACGGCAATCTGGTCCACTACAACTGGCACTGGTTCTGGGACTTCGGCAACGGCGAAATGGGCAACAACGGCAGCCACTCGGTCGACATCTGCTGCTGGGGCCTCGGCAAGGACAAAGGTCTTCCGAGCCGCGTTCAAGCCGTCGGCGGCCGTTTCGGCTACCGCGATCAGGCCGAGACGCCGAACACGATGACCTCAACCTATACGTACGCGGACGGCACGGTCCTGGTGGGCGAGATCCGGGGAGTCTACACCGGCGAGCCGCGCCGCTGGCACTTCTACGGCACGAAGGGCCACATGGAGATCGATCCGGGCGGCAAATTCAAGGTCTACCTGGGCAACAGCAAGGAGCCCGAACCGGACCTCAAGGCCCCGCAGGAGCCCCCGAAGAGCTTCCGTCCGATCGACCGGACCCAGTTCGGCAACTGGTTCGACGCCGTCCGCGCCGGCAAACACGACATGCTCAACGCCGAGATCGAAGACATCCATATCTCGAACGCATTCTGTCACTTGGCGAACGCCTCCTATCGCCTGGGACGCGAGCTGAACTTCGACCCCAAGTCAGAGACGTTCGAGTCGGACGAGCAGGCCAATCAGATGCTCACCCGCAACTACCACAAGGATTTTCGATTGCCCGAAAGGGTTTGATCCGGCCCCGTTCGCTAACTTCTCCCCCCATGGCAACCACGAAGGAAAAGAACTACTGGCTCGTCAAATCCGAGCCTTTCAAATACTCCTGGGACGAGTTCGTCGAAGACGGCTGGACCTACTGGGACGGCGTGCGAAACTATCAGGCGCGCAACAACCTCCGCGCCATGAAGAAGGGTGATCTGGTCCTCTATTACCACTCGAACGAAGGCAAGTGTATTGTCGGCGTCGCACGGGTCATCAAAGAGCACTATCAGGACCCGACGACCGAAGACGAACGCTGGTCCGTCGTTGATCTCAAGCCTGTCAAGGCGTTCAAGCGCCCGGTCACTCTACAGCAGGTCAAGGAAACGAAGGGTCTTGAAAACATCGCCCTGGTGCGCCAAAGCCGCCTCTCGGTCCAGCCGCTGACGGAGAATGAGTTCGACGTGATCGTTGCGCTGGGTTCGAAATAGGGCTATTTTTCTTCGCTCGCCAAGGTTCACATTTGAGTCAAGTTCATGCGGCGATCCGTTGTCCTGCTGGTCGGTCTAAGGCGGAGCCTCGCTAGTCTGCCCATCGCCCTGCCCGGCGGCTGACATCAGGCCAGCCCGCTATGACCTCGTTGGGCTCGTGCACGGCAAGCCGTTCACTCTTGACTATCTGCCAGCGGACGAACCGGAGAGGTCGCGCTCAGCGCGGCGCGGCTGTGAGCCACAAGCGGCCAGGAGCCTGCATTCCGCAGCACCTGACAGCCGAAGATCCGGTCAGGACAGCCATGTGGAAACTATTGCCCGAATCAGTGCGGCGGCCCGGGATCATCCGGCGAGCGCGGTCCCCCGGTGCATGGCTACCGGTCTTGCTGCTGACCCACATCGGCTTTTGGGTCTGCGTTGGCGCGGCGCAGGAGCTTCCCGGCGTCGGCGGCAACGAAGCCTCCGCGAGCACGCCGACAAACAAGTCCGTATTGCACGGTCCGGCCCCTACGACGCAAGCCCTTGCCGACTTTATCGGCCGGCAAACGCCCACCCGCCTAAAAAGCCTGGACGTTCTGCGGTCGAACTGGGGCACGAATCTGATTCCGTTTATCCTCGAGAGCATGAATTTCATTCCTCCCGAAGATCCGCGGGCCGTGGTTCTGTCTCAATTGCTCAAGAAAATGACGGGGCGGTCCTTCGGGAGCGACGGGCAGCGATGGGCCAAGTGGCTTTGGAAGCAGGACTTCACTATGCACCCGGACTACCCTGCATTCAAGGCAGAGGTGTATGCGTCGATCGATCCTCGTTTCCGGTGGTGGTTCTATCAGGGCATGCCTCATACCATCCGCCTCGACGAAATCATGTGGGGCGGAGTCAAAGTCGATGGCATCCCGCCGTTGGACCATCCTTCCGTAATCCTCGCCAAAGACGCAACCTATCTCGGTAAAAAGGACGTCGTCTTCGGCATCCACATCAATGGAGAAGCGCGCGCCTACCCGAAGCGTATCCTGGCATGGCATGAGATGACCAACGACACAGTCGGCGGGATGGACCTGACGCTGGTCTACTGCACGCTCTGCGGGTCGGCCATCCTCTATGACCAGAAGATCGAGGACCGCCAATTCGAGTTCGGCACGAGCGGCTTCCTCTATCGTTCGAACAAGCTGATGTACGACCGGGAAACGCGATCGTTGTGGTCGGCGCTGGGAGGGGCACCCGTCACAGGGAAGCTGGTGAGCGCCGGACTACGGTTGAAGCGGTTGCCGATCGTCACAACCACCTGGGAGGCGTGGCGAAAGCGGCATCCCGCGACGAAAGTGCTATCGCTTGAGACCGGGCATCGGCGCGACTATGGGGAAGGCGTTGCGTATCGCGACTACTTCTCGACGGACAGGTTGATGTTCCCCGTACCGTTCGAAGATAAGCGGCTCAAGAACAAGCAGGAAGTGTTAGCCGTGCTCCTCGGTCGTGATCCGGTGGCTTTCGATACCTCCTACCTCGAGAAGAATCCGTTGTACCCTGACACCGTCGGTGGACGGCAAGTCGTAGTCCTGACCGATCGTTCCGGCGCGAATCGCGTCTACGATGCGGGAGGAGTGACTTTCTCGGAGTGGGATCGTCAAGCGACTCTCGTCGATCAGGAAGGACAGACCTGGAAGGTCACCGAGAACGCGCTGTTCGGCCCGCGCGGGCAACAACGCGACCGCATTGCCGCGCACCGGGCGTTCTGGTTCGGCTGGCACGCCCAGTTTCGCAATACGCGGCTGGTGCGCTAGTCTCGAAGCCTGCGATGCCGCTGCAAGCCACGGTAACAGCCCGTACTTGTCAACGCCGCCATCCTCACGTGAAAGCTGATGAACGCAACGGGCATCGATCGAAAAAAGGCGGCTGCGCCGTTTCTGTTGGAGTCCGTTTCCCGTTCATGCCGCTGAGGCCGCGTCTTCCTGGGAGCGGGTAGACTACTCTCAACACCATTCCGGAGAATAGAGAAGCTGACCTGCATTTCTCACCGCCTGATGGCCGAAGCACGCGATCAGACCGCCATGACTTCGCTTTTCCTTCGCAGCGCTTGCTTGCCGTGCTCGATGTACGGTCAAGTACACCTGCGCGCGCTAAGCGGCTCGCGCCTCGTCCTGACGGCCTTCTCACGCACTTCTTCTCGCCACGTGGTGAGAAATGCAGGCTAACCGATCCGCCCATGAAACGATCACCTGAGCTCCTGATCGTTGTCGTCATGGCCTTGCTGACAGTTTCCTGCAACCCGGCGGGAACCCGGGCCGCCGACAAGGCGCAACCTGCCCCCAAGGTCTTCGTCGATCCCGCACCACCGGAATTCCAAGACTTGAGCGGAAAAGCGCCGCCTCAACCCAGGATCCATCCTGATATTCAGTATTACGCCGAGCCCAAGCCGCTCCACCCTGACGCCGTCACACACGATTGGGTGTCGTTTCTCGGCCCGACCCACAACGCGGTATCAACAGAAACTCATCTGCTGGAAGAACTCAACGATACGCAGCCCAAGCTGGCTTGGGCGTTGCGGAAGGGAACCTCCTACACTTCGCCCTCCATTCAAGGCGAGTATCTCGTCTACCTGCATCGGGTCGGCAACGTCGAACGCGTGGAGTGCCTGCATCCGGAAAGCGGCGACCTCTACTGGCAGTTCGAGTACCCGACCGACTACAGGGATCGCTACGGCTACAACAATGGTCCGCGGACCAGCCCGGTGATCGATGGCGACCGCGTCTACATCTACGGAGCCCTGGCGCAATTGCATGCTCTGGAATTGAAGACCGGCAAACTCCTTTGGAAGCGCAACATCGCCCAGGAGTTCAAGGCGCCTCAGGACTTCTTCGGAATCTCCAACACGCCTTTGGTGGAAGGCGCTCTGCTCATCATCAACGTCGGCGCACCCGGCGGGCCCACCGTAGCCGCTTTCGACAAGCTGACCGGCAAGTTGGTCTGGGGAGCGGGCGAAGAATGGGGCCCGAGCTACGCTTCTCCGATCCCGGCCGTGATCCATGGCAAGCGCCGGGTATTCGTGTTCGCCGGAGGAGACAGCCGACCTCCGACAGGCGGCCTTCTGTCTATCGATCCCGCGAACGGCAAAGTGGATTTCACTTATCCGTGGCGAAGCCGCAGCTACGAATCCGTCAACGCCTCGACGCCGACGGTGATCGGGAACCAGATCCTGATCTCGGCTTCCTACAAGACAGGCGCGGTCCTGCTCGGCATCCTCCCCGACCTGTCACGGGAAGTTCTCTGGACCAACTTCGACTTCGACCTGCATTTCACGACCGCCGTTCACAAGAACGGCTATCTCTATGCGTTCGACGGCCGCAACGAACCCGATGCGGGCTTGTCTTGCATCCGCTTGCGAGACGGCGAGGAGGTTTGGCGCATCGAGCCTGAGTGGAAGGAAACGGTCACGACGGGCGGCCGGTCAAGAGAGATCACCATGAGCACCTTCCGGGGATGGCTCATGCCGGTCGACGACCGCTTCCTTGCCCTCGGAGAATGGGGACATTTGCTCTGGCTCGACCTCAGCCCGCAGGGCTACCAGGAACTCTCGCGCACGTGGCTCGTCAAGGCGCGGGAGACCTGGGCCTTGCCCGTGCTCAGTCGGGGCCTGCTGTACGTAAGTCAAAACACAAAAAGCCTGGACGGCGACCCGCCCCGGCTCCTCTGCTTCGACTTTCGCGGAAGCTGACCTGAATAGTCAGAGCGGCGCGAAACCCATGACTTGTACCGCGCCTTCAAGTTCCGCGACCCGCCGGAAGATGCCGGTTCCCCGCTCAAGTCACCAGGATGCAACCTCAGAGGGTCGTCGCCTCAACTATTCACATCAAAGTAGATGCAGTCAGGGTGTTGGAAGACGAGTGCGCTGACACTCGCTTCCGGCTCCATCATGCAGCCATCGGTCAGCCGGACGCTGATGTCTTCCGGGTGCAACAGATTGAAGAGCACCTTCTGGTCATCGAGGTTAGGACAGGCCGCGTAGCCAAAGCTGTAGCGGCGGCCGCGGTATTTCGATTTGAACCGATCGAGCATGGTCATCTCCGGCGGATCGCCAAAGCCCCAGTCCTCTCGAATACGGCGGTGCAGCCATTCTGCGGCGGCCTCCGCGGTCTCGATCGCAAGCGCTTGTATCGCGTGCGATTTGAGATAGTCACCGTTTTCCTTGTGTTGCTCCGCCCGTTGGCGAATGCCCTCCCCAGCGCTGACGACGAATGCCGCAATCGAGTCGCGGACTCCGTTCAAGGAGGGAACCACGAAATCCGCGAGCGACAAGCCATCGTCTCTTCGCTGGCGAGGGAAGCAGAACTCGCCGAAGGACCCCGCCCCATCGTTGCTGAAGATACGAATCTTATTCCCTTCGGATTCCGCATCGAAGAACTGCCAAAGGGCACGTACCTTCAGGAAGCCGCGGGCTTCGTCTTTGACGTCTTCCATGAGTTCGCGCAACTTCAGAGCCTTGGGATCACGCTCGGCAAGCTTCTTCTCGAAGTTACCCCGGAATCCCATATGCCGCGAGTAAAGCATTTGGGGATTGAGATAGGTCCAAATCTCGTCCAGTTGAGTGACATCGTGCTTCACGCGCTGGCAATAGGGAGCAGCGAAAGCCGGCACGTCCACCCGAGCGCGTGAGCTACGCCGCAGCGAGATCAACGGCGTTTCCGGACGTGGAGACCGCCGGTCCTCTCCGCTCGGAACGTGTTCGTCAAATACCGCCGAACGCTCGTCGGGGTCCATCAGGCGGTTCATCAGGCTGAGCCCGCTCATCGCGTCTTTGGCGTAGCAAACTGCTGATTCGTAGGAGGGTGCGATCTTACGCCGTGTGAAACTGTCGCTCAGGGCCGCGCCGCCTACCAAAATGGGGACGGTTACCCCCGCGTCGCGAAGATCGCCCGCCGAAATGACCATTTGCCGCGCACTTTTGACAAGCAGCCCGGAAAGGCCGATGACGTCCGGTGAATGCTCGTGGAAGGCCTTGATCAATTCCTCGGGCGGCACCTTGATCCCCAGGTTGATCACTTCGAAACCGTTGTTCGTCAGGATAATGTCGACCAGATTCTTGCCGATATCGTGTACATCGCCCTTGACCGTGGCGAGGATCACCTTGCCTTTGCCCGTCCCCTCGGCGCGCTCCATGTACTGCTCCAAGTGGCTGACGGCCGCTTTCATCGCCTCGGCGGACTGCAGGACCTCAGCCACAATCAACTCGTTGTTATTGAAGAGGCGGCCAACCTCCTTCATGCCATTCATCAAAGGGCCGTTGATGATATCGAGTGGTGCGATTCCCTCCCGCCGTTTCTTTTCAAGGTCGTCAATCAGGCCTTTCCTGGTCCCTTCGATGATGTAGTTCGCCAAGCGTTCATCAAGAGGCAGGTCGGCGGCAACTTGCTTGACGCGCCCTTTCGACCCGCGGAAGTGCTCGGTGATCTTCGCGATGTGGTGCTGGTTGATCTCTGCCTTCAACTCCGGCGACTGCTCGCGGTAGTCCTGGGGCGCGCCGGAACCTTCAGGAGGGCTATTCCAAAACAGGTCTTCGGCCAGTCGCTTCTCGCCGTCCGGTATGGCCGCGTAGCGTTCCAGCTTTTCGGTATTGACGATTGCGAGATCGAGCCCAGCTTTAGTGGCATGATAGAGGAACACCGAGTTGACCACTTCGCGCGCCGCCGCGGGGAGTCCGAAGCTGACGTTGCTCACCCCGAGCACTGTTTTGCATTGCGGGAGATCCCGCTTGATCAGCCGAACGGCCTCGATGGTCTCAACCGCGCTGCCGATGTAGTTCTCGTCGCCCGTCGCACACGGAAAGACGAGGGGATCGAAAATGAGATCCTCGGCAGCAAGCCCCCAAGTCGACGTGCACAACTGGTGAGCGCGCTTCGCTATGGCCAGCTTTCGCTCGCGCGTGATCGCCTGCGCCTGTTCCTTATCCTCGTCAATCGAGCCGATAATGACCGCCGCGCCGTAGTTGTTGACAAGCGGCAGAACCTGGTTGAACCGCTCTTCGCCGTCCTCGAAGTTGATTGAGTTGATGATGCTCTTGCCGAGGCACCAGGTCAGCGCCCGCTCGACCGCTTCCGAATTCGTCGTGTCGATCATCAACGGCGCCTTTACCTTGTGGATGATTTTTTGGTAGAAGCGGTCGATGTCCTCCAGTTCGTCACGGTCGGGATTCTCGAGGTTGATGTCAATGATCTGAGCGCCGTTTTTGACCTGCTTCCGCCCGATTTCCGACGCCTCCTCGTACTGTTCGTTCGAAATCAGCCGCTTGAAAGCTCGGGAGCCCACCTCGTTGGTGCGCTCGCCGACGAGCAGCGGGCGGTTGTCTTCACCAGCCTCGACCAGCTCGATGCCGGAGTAATACGTGCGTCGGGGGCCGCGGTAGCGACGCGGTTGCTTGCCGTCGACCATCTGCGCAATGGCCCACAGGTGGTCGGGGGTCGTGCCGCAACAGCCGCCGATCAGATTCAGCCAACCGTTCTTGACGAAACGCTCGAGCGTCGCGGTAAGGGACTCAGGCGTTTCCAGGTACCTGCCTTCTTCATCCGGGAGGCCGGCATTCGGATAACACGACACCCCTACCCGCGCCATCTCGTGAATCGTGCGCAGATGGTCCGTCATGAACTCGGGACCCGTCGCGCAATTCAGTCCGATCGAAAGAAGGTCGATGTGTGCAAGCGACGCGACAAAAGCATCGGCCGGCTGTCCTGCCAGCATCGTGCCCATCGGTTCAATCGTGCCGGAAACCATCACCGGCGTTTTACGGCCCAACCTTTCGAACACTTGCTGGATGCCCAGCAGGCCCGCCTTGATGTTGCGTGTATCCTGGCAGGTCTCGAGCAACAGCAGATCAGCTCCGCCCTCGACGAGGGCCAACGCCTGGTCGTGGTAGTCCTTTTTCAGTTCCTCAAATGTAATTCCGCCGGTGACGGTCATCGCCTTGGTAGTCGGCCCCATCGACCCTGCAACGAACCGGGGTTTGCCCGTCGTCGACGCTTCGTCGGCGGCCTGCCGCGCGAGCTTCGCCGCAGTATGGTTGATTTCGTAGGCCTTGTGAGCGAGCCCGAAGTCTTTGAGGTCGCCGGCGGTGCCGTTGAAAGAATTCGTCTCGATGATGTCAGAACCGGCATCGAGGTAGCCCCGGTGAATCTCGAGAATCACGTCGGGGCGTGTCAGGACAAGATGATCATTGCTACCCTCATACGCAGCCCCACCGAAATCCGAAGCTGCGAGATCGCGCTGCTGGATAGCGGTCCCCATTGCACCGTCGAGGACCAGAATCCGTTCCCCGAGCGCTTCCAGCAGAAGCCTGCTGCGATTGTTCTGATTTACCATTCCGCCCGACAGGTCCTGCCCCGGCGCCTCAGTGATCGCTCCCGCAGTGATGATCCGCCGGCCGGCCCGCGGAAGATTCGACGGCAGGGATGCCGCTGCCCTTGCAAGATTACATCCTGATTATGGGAATTATATACGAAAGTGGCGAAAATCTCCACAAACCGCTTGACGACTCCGCCACTTTGCGGTAGAATGAAGTCATGTCACACAAGGCACCTGGCAAGGCATACCGCAAGGGAATCACGCTCAAGCAGATCATGCGGATGTTTCCCGATGACGAAGCGGCGGAGCGATGGTTCATCGAGCAGCGGTGGCCGAAGGGTGTGTGCTGTCCGGTCTGCGGATCGGTGAATGTCCAGTCGGGCTGCAAGCACAAGACGATGCCCTACCGCTGCCGCGAGAAGGAATGCGGCAAGAAGTTCAGCGTGAAAACCGGAACCGTGATGGAATGCGCCAAGGTCGGCTATCAGGACTGGATCATCGCGGCTTTCCTGCTCATGACCAGCTTGAAGAGCGTTTCGTCAATGAAGCTACATCGGGATATCGGCGTGACGCAGAAAACCGCGTGGTTTCTCGCTCACAGGTTGCGCGCTGCGTTATACCACCGTGGTACATTATTCGCAGGTCCGGTCGAAGTTGACGAGACCTACGTAGGCGGGCGACGGCGCAACATGAGCAACTCCAAGCGGAAGGAGCTCGCTGATACGGGGAGAGGGGCGGTTGGCAAGACCGCCGTAGTGGGCGCGAAGGATCGGGCGACCAAGCAGGTCGCTGCTCGCGTCATCGAATCCACCGACAGCGAAACGCTGAAAGGCTTCGTCAAGAGCCACGCGAAGCCCGGAGCCACCGTCTACACCGATGACGCGGGAGCCTACCACTCGCTCCCGTTTGACCATGCCACAGTCCGGCACTCACTTGCAGAGTACGTCAAGGGCGACATCCACACCAACGGAATCGAGTCGCTATGGTCAATGCTGAAGAGAGCGCATAAAGGCACGTTCCACAAACTCTCACCTAAGCATCTTGACCGCTACGTGCAAGAGTTCGCCGGACGGCACAATCTGCGGGAGCAGAACACCATTGACCAAATATCCGCCGTCGCTCGTGGCATGGAAGGCAAACGCTTGAAGTTCCACGAACTGATAGCTTAGTGGTTGTCTGATGTACCGGGTTGATCGAAATAATTTCTATCAAGAGCAGAAAAGTTCGACTGTCTTTACACCTCCATCGGTGAGCAGATTTCTCTTCCGATTGCTGCATGACAAGATCGACTCCAGTGGGATTGTTCTGGACCCTTGCGTTGGTGCTGGTTCGCTGCTTGATCCTTTTGTCCGGCATGGCTTTAGAACACAGGGAATAGATATAGAGAATCAAGGCTTCCCGGGAACTATTGTCCGTGACTTCATATCTGTGCGTAAGGGTGAGTTCGAGACCCCTTCGCTGGTAATTGCCAACCCCCCGTTCAACATTGACCAGAAGACCAAAGACGTCATAATCAGATACTTCGGCAGGAGACCTCTTTTGCCGGAGGTCTGGCTACATAAGACTGTCGAATTATGGGGTTGCGGTGTCCCGATTGCTCTCTTTGCGCCGTATGGCTTGCGGTTGAACCAGACAACCGATTCAAAGCGCTGGAAGAGGTTCACGATGGGCGATTACCCTTCTATCAACTGCATCGTGGCGCTCCCCAAAAATGTTTACGATGGAGTCCTGTTTCACAGCGAGGTTTTGATCTTCAACGTTCACAACTTGGATGGTCACTATTTCTTCGATGGCCAAATCTGAGGATTTGCGCCGCAGTGTGCTCCAGCACCGACCCAAGAATCTGGAGTCCAAGAAGAGCGACAAGGAAATACACAAGGCGGTCGTAGACTGCATCGCTTACCTGGAGAAGAGATTAGCCAGTAATCTAGTGGGGTATCGTTTGACTTTCACCAAAAGTGTCTCGTATAGAGATTTGATCGCCATTATCGAGAGTTCGGGACAGCGATTTGAGTTTGACAAGACATTCCTGAATCGAGAGATCATCCCTGATGGCGGTGTGGTTTGGCTGGAGAAAGAAAACGATGATACCTACCGCAAAGTTGTACTCGTGTCCGAGGTTAAGAAGCAAGGCACCAACAAGGAACGCATTAGCGAGGGGAAGCCGAAACAGGCCCAGGGAAACGCGATAGAGCGGCTTGGAAAGAATCTGACCGGGATCAGGGCAGCAATGAACCACGAGAAGATTACCCCGTTCGTCTGTTTTGGGTGGGGTTGTGACTTTGACAGCGAGTACACCAACGACTCATTTGTCATGTCCAAGATTTCAATGATGAACGAGTTTTACCCTCTGAATAGAACCTACGTGTTCAAAAAGGATGGCTCTTCTGATAAGAACCACTTTGCCCCGGTGTCGATGTATTTTCGTGAACCAGAATGGACACGGGAAGAGATGTTCCCGATCATCAAGGAAGTTGCCGAAACGTCACTTAGATTCTATCTCTTCTGAATAGAGACTCTACTAAATGCCAAAGAACCACGAAACTCCCATTGTTGAAGTACCTCACACGGACTATCAGCCGACCGCAAAGGAGCTACAAGACGACTTGCGGCTCAAGGGGACTTTCGAGGATGCAATCAAGGCTTTGGTGCGCCCGGTAAAGGTGCGTCAGGTGATGCCGCCCAAGTCTCGCTGATTCAGCGTTTTCGCCACTTTCGTATATAATTCCCCTGATTATAGGTTGAGCTTCTTGCTTGGCCTTCGATCGGCCTGGTAGCAACACCTCCAACGATGCCGCATCATTAAGATTGACGCAAACGGGAGACCCCAACTTGCCGGCAACAAAACCAGACGGCCCAAAGCTGACGGGAATTGGCCAAGGGCCTAGAAGGCAAGCGCGCTTTCCGGATTTGTTGCTCTGACGCTTCTACTGTCAGCCGACCCCGGAACATGCCGGACCCCGGAGGACGGGGCGCCGTGCCATCATTGCACGACCCGCTGCTGCAAGTACATTGCCTTGCCGATCGAGAGGCGGAGCACGCTCGACGACTACGATCAGATCCGGTGGTATCTGATGCACGAGGGAGTCGCCACGGGGATGGACAACGGCAATGGCTACATTGAGATACGGACCATGTGCATACACCTGCAACGGGACAACCGTTGCGGTATCTACGAGCAACGCCCTCACATCTGCCGCGAGCAGGGTTCACCCCAAGAGGGTGTCTGTGATTTCTTCACTCAGGACCTGAAACAGGATCTTTACTTCGATACCGACGAAGATCTCGAGACTTGGCTCGCCAGCGCCCGACACTACCAGGCAGAGCGCAAAGAAAGGCGCAAAGCGCGCCACCGAAAACGTCTGAGAGCGCTGCACTGAGCCAGGACTTTGCTGAGCCTGCTGCTCATATCCGCCGACAAGGTAGAATGGTATCTTCTGTCCTACATGGAGTCGCAAGGAGAAGGGGCAACCCGGAGCGCAACGAGCAAAACACCGGCAGTCATGATACGGTCCGATTCCGTTACGAGAGTCGACAATCAGGGGTCGCGACGGAATCCCTGAAGCCCGTGGCTTCCGGGTCTCTACAAACAAGAGAAAAGCGCCGTCGCGGGGGCTCAGCCTCTCGATTGACGGGTCCGGCGGCGTTTTTTTACAGGCGTCGTCGGCTCAGCAAAGCCACCCATGATTGCAGCAGTCATCAAAGAGAATTTTCCCGGTGAAAAGCGTGTCGCGCTCGTTCCCCGCAACGTGACTGCTCTCTCGCAGGCCGGCCTGGACGTAATGGTGGAATCCGGAGCGGGCACCGCCTCGCTTCAGGCCGACAGCGAGTATAAAAAAGCGGGGGCGCGGGTCGAAACCGACCGCGGCGCGCTCCTCTCGGAAACCGATTTGTTACTGACGGTTCGTGGTCCGGGCGCCTTCACTGACTTCCCATCCAAAGAACTCGACCGGCTCAAGAGAGGTTCGATCCTGATCGGATTCCTCGAACCACTCGCCGAACCGGAGACGATGCGGGCTCTGGCAAGCCGAGGTCTCACGGCTTTCGCCATGGAACTCGTTCCTCGCATCACTCGGGCCCAGACCATGGACGCCCTCAGCTCGATGGCGAGCATCGCGGGCTACGAGGCCGTCCTGCTCGGCGCAGAACACTCGGCAAAGATGTTCCCGATGCAAATCACCGCCGCCGGCACGATTACTCCCGCGAAAGTCTTTATTCTAGGCGCCGGCGTGGCCGGGCTGCAGGCGATCGCTACCGCTCGCCGTCTTGGAGCTTTGGTCGAGGCCTACGACATCCGGCCTGTTGTCAAAGAAGAGGTTGAAAGCCTCGGCGCACGGTTCGTCGAGCTCGAGATCGAGACCGAAGCGGAAGGGCAAGGCGGCTACGCCGCGGCTCAGTCCGAGAAATTCCATCGGCGCCAGAGGGAGCTGCTTGCCGAGCGTCTTGCATCCGTCGATGTCGTCATCACGACCGCCGCCGTTCCAGGAAAGCGCGCTCCGATTCTGATTACCGCCGACATGACGGAGCACTTGCGGCCCGGAGCGGTCATCGTCGACCTGGCGGCCGAAAAGGGCGGCAATTGCGAACTGACCCGCGCTGGAGAAACCGTCGTGTATCGAGGCGTAACTATTTTGGGTCCGGTCAATCTCCCGTCGCAGGCCGCCTACCACGCCAGCCAGATGTATTCGAACAACATCGCAACCTTCGTCGACTTGCTCACCAAGGGCGGCGAGCTCACGTTGAACCCGGAGGACGAGATCATCAAAGGCACATTGGTCACGCATCAAGGCCGTGTTGCGCACCCAGCCGTCCTCAAGGCCTTGAGCCGAGGAGACTAGCTTTGGAAGCCCTCATTATTTCCGTCACGATCTTCGTCTTAGCCGTCGTCATCGGCTTTGAGATCATCACGAAAATCCCACCGACGCTGCATACGCCGCTGATGTCGGGCTCGAACGCGATCTCGGGGATATCGGTTGTAGGCGCGCTCGTGGCAGCGGGCGCGGGCAGGGATGAACTGGCGGCCTACATCGGTCTGGGTGCGGTGATCCTGGCAACGATCAACGTGGTCGGCGGATTCCTGGTCACGGACCGCATGCTGTCAATGTTCAAGCGGAAGAACTAGAAGAGGATCGAGCCCACTGTGCAGCAGAACCTCGTCAATGTCGCCTATCTAGCGGCCTCGGTCCTATTCATCCTGGGTCTCAAGGGGCTCACGTCTCCCCGCACTGCTCGCCGCGGAAATTTGCTCGGCGCTACGGGTATGCTCATCGCCGTCGCCGCTACCCTGCTGGTGCGGCAAATCGTGAGCTTCGAATTCATTCTCCTGGGGATCGCCATCGGTTCAGTGATCGGGGCGGCCGCCGCGATCAAGGTTCCCCTCACCGCCATGCCGGAACTAGTGGCCCTTTTCAACGGATTCGGAGGAGGGGCCTCGGCTTTGGTGGCGGCAGCAGCAGTTCTTTCCCCTGTGATGATCGGCGATGTCTCCCGCATGCAGATGTATACCGCAGGCGTGGCCAGCGCCATCATCGGTGCAGCGACGTTGACCGGCAGCGTGATTGCCTGGGCAAAGCTGCAAGGCATGCTGTCGATGCAGCCGCGAGGCGGAGTCCTGCATACGGTCAACTTTGCCTGCATAGCCGGGGCCCTGGGATTAGGCGTCTATTACGCCCTTGATCCTGACGCTCTATGGGCTTTCTGGACCCTCATCGCCGTAGCGGCATTGTACGGTGTGCTCTTCACCGTACCGGTCGGCGGCGCCGACATGCCCGTCGTCATCGCTCTTCTGAATTCGGCATCCGGACTCGCAGCCGCCTCAACGGGTTTCGTCCTCAGCAACAACGTCCTGATTATCAGCGGATCGCTCGTCGGCGCCTCGGGATTCATCCTGACCGAAATCATGTGCCGCGCCATGAACCGGTCGCTCTGGGACGTACTATCGGGTAATCTGGGTGACTCCACCAGCTCGTCGGCCGACGATGTCTATCAAGGGCGCGTCAAGAGTGCTTCCGTGGACGAAGCCGCCCTCATTCTGGAGGCAGCCCGCAGTGTCACTATCGTTCCCGGCTATGGAATGGCCGTGGCGCAAGCGCAGCACGCGGTCCGAAACCTCGACCGCAGGCTCCAGAAGAACGGGGCGCGCATCCGCTATGGCATTCACCCCGTTGCCGGACGCATGCCGGGACACATGAACGTCCTGCTCGCCGAGGCCGATGTCCCCTACGACGAACTCTTCGATATGGACCAAATCAATCCCACGTTTGCGCAGACGGACGTCGTGATTGTCCTCGGCGCGAATGATGTGGTGAACCCAGCCGCGAGAGATGAGCCAAGCAGCCCGATCTCCGGCATGCCGATTCTTGACGTGGACCAGGCCCAGACCGTGATGGTGATCAAGCGTAGCCTCAGCCCCGGATTCGCCGGAATCCCCAACCGGCTCTTTGCCGCCGACAATACGCTGATGCTGTTCGGGGATGGCGAAAAGGTTGTGCGAGACTTGCTGACAGCCTTGGACGAGTAGTTCGAGTCACCTGCACGGATCAAATCCGGGTAACAGACCGGGCCGACCCCTCTGATGGCGGTATCGGTTACCGTGTGACCCTCGTTGCCAGCGGGGCAAAATGACGAAAGCTCCGCGGTCGTGCCAGAACACGGCCCTGGCCGCGTCGGGTGTCACGAACACTCGGCGCGGCTTTTTGAATTTGTCTACATCAAGGATAGCAGTTAAACAGACGTGAAACGAATGTGAAACAGATGTGCTGAGGGCTTGACACAAGACCACGAGTACGGTAGAATGAACATTGCAACGCCATAGGCACGACTCTCTGAGTCGGGTTGCCCACTAAATAAAACAGCCCACCAACACGGCCAGGACCGATCATCCTAGCCCGGGCAAATAGGTGGGAACTCCTATACCACTATGGCGTTGCAACGGCCCGACACCCGTTAGGGTGCTGGGAAGTGGGTGAAGACTTGTCTAGGTAGACCTAGACTCGTCTAAAAAGGAATGCAACGTCAAAGGAGAAACCATGCAACCTGTAAGACTGGCACTAATTTGCGTAGCGCTGCTTAGTGCAGCACTCGGCACAGCAAGAAACGAAAGCTCTCAAGAGCCACTAACAGAGTACCCGATATGGCTTCACTGCCAGGGCGAAGGAGTAGGAGCCGTGATCGGGTATGGAGACGCCGGACCGCTCTTTAACTTCAAGGCGTCAAGGCTAGGAAGAGCCAGAATGGAACTCTCTGAGTCCAAAACCAAAGGGGCAAGTAGCGACATTCGTACCTTCCAAAGCGGCTTGGTACAACTGGACGCTGAGAAGCTCATAAACTTGCTTGCATCTGATCCCGCCGCAACGCACCTGGACACAGCGCTAACCATTGGTACCGACACTGTTCGACTCCGTTTCCTGGTTAGTGTAATCACCGAGAAACTTTGCATGTTGGGGCAAACCTGCAACAGTCAATGGGTGAAGGATACAGCGTGTGTAGAGGCACCGGCGAACACCGCCCAAGAACTAGCCAGGAAGCTGCTTGATGTTCTGAGGCCGTACTTGAGCGCTAATGAGCAATAGCAAGGTACTGTGGGGTACTGTGGTGGGTGGCTACTAAAGGAAAGTGTCTAACCACCCCCAAAGTGGTAGGAACATTGCTGAGCAAACACAGCAACATCCTACAGCTTTCCCAAGGTAGCCACCCTCCAGAGTGCCCCACCACAAGAGTGTAAGCAAATAGTGGCTACCTTGGGAAGGTGGTTAAAATGCTGTATATAGGTACCTAGCCACTTACCCCAGGCCGGTAGGGCGCCCTACCGGAGACTCATGGAGACTGATAGTAATCAAAGTCATTGACCTGGCCCAAAGTAGCCACTATTTGCTTACACTCGCTTTACATCTAAGACCTTGACAGGGACTCACGAGGTTGTTAGGGTAGAAAAAGGTAGCTGCTCACCCAAGCTGGATTGGCCAACCAGGAACCATAATTCCTGAGAGAGCCTTAATTCCTTAATTTAAGTGGTCACTATCCCTGGTGCTGAGCAGCTACCTTCCTTAATACCCCCGGTAGCGACTGAGTAAAAGTAGTAGCAACATGAGAGAAGTCCGGGAACTGTAGTGAATAGGTGGCAAATACGAGGATCGAATCCTTGGCGGAGGGCGGGGAGGAGTTCAATAGGCGCTACGTCGTAGCAACATCGTTTGAGACACCACCCCTAGTGTACTGTCCCGGAAATATATAAACAAAGTCGTTCGATCTTGGCGAGGATGGATTCGGCCGTGGCGGTCCAGACGAAGGGGCTGGTGTTGGCGTTGTAGTGTTCGACGAAGCGCTCAATGTTACGGACGAGAGCCTTGACGCTGGAGAAGGAACCACGGCGAATGGCCTTCTGGGTAATGATGCCGAACCAGCGTTCGACTTGGTTGAGCCAGGAGGCATAGGTTGGGGTGAAATGAAGGTGGTAGCGAGGACGCCGGGCGAGCCAGGCACGAACTTTGGGATGTTTGTGGGTGGCATAGTTATCGACGATGAGATGGATGTCGAGGTTGCGCGGCACACTGCCGTCGATCTGACGCAGGAAAGCGAGGAACTCCTGATGGCGGTGTCGCGGTTTACAGCGTGTGATGACTTGCCCCGTGGCAACATCGAGAGCAGCGAACAGAGTGGTCGTACCGTGACGTTGGTAGTCGTGGGTGACGCCTTCGAGGTAGCCAAGGCCCATCGGGAGGAGGGGCTGAGTCCGCTGAAGAGCCTGGACCTGGGTCTTCTCATCGACCGAGAGCACCACGGCGTGGTCCGGGGGGTTGAGGTAGAGACCGACGATGTCGCGGACTTTCTCGACGAAGAACGGGTCGTTGGAAATCTTGAAATGCCGCTGGCGATGCGGCTGCACGCCGAACAGCTCGAACCACCGCTGGACAGTACTCTTCGAGACTCCCGTGTGTTGGGCCATCGAACGCACGCTCCAGTGCGAACCATCCGGGGGGTCGGTTCCGAGGGCCGTGTTGATGACTTCGGCAACACGTTCATCGTCATGCCTGCGGGGGCGTCCGGGACGCAGTTCATCGTGGAGTCCGGAGACTCCCTGTTCACGATAGCGCTTGCGCCACTTGCCAACGGTCGTATTGGTGACACCGAGACGCCGGGCTACGGTCGAGCCGGGAACGCCTGCGGCGCAGGCGAGCACAATCTGGGCCCTCCGCACCAGACTATGCGGCAGCGTTCGGGAGCGGGCGAGGCTCCGCAGTTCCGTTTCCTCGCTTTCACGGAGAGTGATGGGAGCAACGGGGCGACCGCGTGGCATGGGCATACCTCCAGAAACCAAAAGTTGCCCATTAATATATCATGCATTTCCGGGACAGTACACTAGCAGTCCGTGGTAAAAGTACATTTCATGGGACAATTGTTTTATGGCGATGGGGCGACGTAAGCGGCGGCAACGGCAGAAAGATCTGTGGGTAGCGGTGTGTGACATGCCGCGCACTGCGGCGCATCCCTTCTATCGCAAGCTCAACGAACTGCTGGACGAACACGGCTTTGATCACTTTGTGGAAGGGCTTTGCGAGAAGTTCTATGCGCCCACGATGGGACGGCCCTCGCTGGTGCCCGGCATCTATTTCCGCAGCCTGCTGATCGGGTACTTCGAAGGCATCGACTCCGAGCGTGGGATCGGGTGGCGTATCGGGGACTCGCTGTCGCTGCGGCACTTCCTGCAGGTTGAGTTCGATGAGGCGACGCCCGAGCACTCGACGATCTCACGCACCCGGCGGCTGATCGATCTGGAAACGCATCGCGCGGTGTTCGGTTGGGTGTTACAGCTTGTGGCGAAGGCCGGACTGCTCAAAGGCGGCACGATCGGGGTGGACGCCACGACGCTGGAGGCGAACGCGGCGCTGCGTACGATCGTGCGGCGGGCGAGCGGGGAGAGCTACGAAGAGTTCCTGACCCGGCTGGCGGCGGAGTCGGGGATCGAAACGCCGACGAGGGAGCAGTTGGCGAAGCTCGACAAGAAGCGCAACAACAAAGGCTCGAACAAAGATTGGCGCCACCCCCATGATCCTGACGCGAAGATCACCAAGATGAAAGACGGGCGCACGCACTTGGCCCACAAGGCCGAACAGGCGGTGGACTTGGAGACGGGCGCAGTGCTGGCGGTAACGCTGGAAGGCGCCGACCAAGGCGACACGACGACGCTGGCCGAGACGCTGAGCGAGGCGGCGGAACAAGTGGCGGCGGTGGCTGCGGACGAGCAGGCGAACGAGCAGATGGCGGCGGCGGGGATCACCGAAGTGGTGGCCGATAAGGGATATCACAGCAACGACGTGTTGACGGACTTGACGGACTTGGAGATCCGTTGCTACATCAGCGAACCGGATCGTGGCCGACGACGCTGGCGAGGTAAGCCGCAGGCGCGGGCCGCGGTGTACGCCAATCGGCGGCGGATCCGCGGGGCGCGGGGGCGACGCTTATTGCGCTGGCGCGCCGAGCGGGTCGAACGCAGCTTTGCTCATTTGTATGATCGCGGCGGGATGAGGCGGACGCATCTGCGGGGCCGAAGAAATATTTGCAAGCGACTCCTGATTCAGGTGAGCGGCTTCAACCTGTCGCTGGTGCTGCGACAGAAGCTGGGCGCGGGCACGCCGCGGGGGGTGCGGGTGGCGAAAAAGGCCCTCCGACGGCTCGAAAAACAGCTATCGCGACGACTGCAGACTGCAAGGCGGACTTGGCGCCGCTGCCGCCATGCGTTGGGTTGGACGTTCTTCGAAGCGAAACTGCAATCCCCCTTCCAAGCGTCGGCCCCTCTCGCTGAAAATGACTACTTCTGCCACGGGCTGCTAGGACTGCTTTGGGCATTGGCCTTCGCAGCCATACTCCGTGTCTGCCGCCGAAAGTCGATTCCTCGTCATGGAGGGGATGAAGTTCAAAGGGCCAAATCCATCCAAGTCGTCCGAAACAGGTTTGCCCGATGCAAGGATAAGCAGGAGGGAACACCATAGCGCGACCCGGAGGCCCGCCCCAAACGCTGTTCTCAGAAAGAGAAGCGCAGCAGAAACCGAAACGTTCGACCGTCGTTGAGGGTGTTGGTGATTTCACCGAAGCTCGGCGCCGTGAGTTGGTAGCTGGGCGAGGCAAACTGGGGTGTATTGAAAAAGTTAATCGACTCTGCCCGGAAGGAGAGGGTTTTCTCCGCGGCAACCTTCCAGTTGCGCGCGATCGCGAAGTTGACATTACTGATACCGTCATTGCGGAAGGTATTTCGACCGATGTTGCCTGCTCTCTCACCGGGCTGTATAAAGGCGAAGGCGGAGCGAGGGAGTCGTTCGGTGGAGGTATCAGGATGATTGATACTGCGTCCGAGAATGGAGGGATCGATGATATGGACTCGGTCACCGCTCGTGCCGTCCACGTTACCGAAACCAGGGCCATCTGATCCGCTTGACAAGGAAAAAGGGGTGCCCGATTTGAGAAGGACGACGGAGAAGATCTCCCATCGTCCGAACATCTTTTTCACCACGCCGTTTGCTGTTGTCAAAGATGGGGTCTGATAGCCCAGGCGTCCGAGGAAAGCATGCGATTGATGAAAGTTGCTCACCGCCTTCACGTCGCCGTGCACGTCGTATTCGAATTGGCTGCGTCCGCGAAAGCTGTCTCTGCTGTTCCCCGTGCTGGAGTAATTTGCCCCCAGGTCTATGGCTTTGCTGAACCAGTAGGAGGTTTCCAAGCTGAGTCCTTGCCAACGGCGTGCGGTCAGGGTGATCCGAGCCGCGTCGAAATAGGCTCGTGAGCCGTTAAGGATGGTGCGGTTCTCGAAGTATTTGGGGTTGGCCCGGCGCTCGTTCACGGTGCTCGTGAGGAGCGGAATCCCGGGGACCGGATGTGCTCGATTCGTGGGCCACATGCTGACCAGGCGGTGAGAGCGACTTCCCACGTAACCAAGTTGAAGAGTCCACCGGCTCGTCGGGCTCAATTCCCAACTGAAGTTGTACTGATGAGAGTACGGCACCGCGAGGTCGGGAGAGATGACGAACAATGAGGCTCTCGCGTTCGGGTCGGTGGGGTCCACGATCACCCCCTCCAGTGGGTTGATCAGGTCGGGAGTGGGAAGCCGCAGGCGGAGATTACCTGGCGGGTTGAACCGGGACTGCCCGAACGTCGCCGGGAAAACTTCACCGAAATGGACCCCGTAGGCTCCACGAATCGCTCCCCACTGGTCACTGAGGCGATAGGCGAAACCGAATCGCGGAGCCACGTTGTTGCAGTCGCAGTCGTAAGGAAGGTCACTCAGGCCGTTGACCTCGACAGGCCTCGTCAGTGATTGATAGCGCACGCCGAAGTGCAGAGTCAGGTCGGAGTTCACCCGCCAGTCATCGCCCGCGTAGTACTGAAGATCCCAGTAGCGAAATCCTCGATGGGTGTTTCCCAGGCCGCGCATGTAGAAACTCGGTGTCCCGAGGCGAAGATTCGTGATGGCGCCGCGTGCCTGGCCTGATTCGTCCATGAAATCGTTGCGGAAAGAAAAGACCCCCAAGTGAGACGAACTCTCGACACCGTTCACTTGCGTACGCAAGACGTCAAAACCTGCTGTCAGATTGTGCCGTCCCCGTGTATGTCTGATGCGACCGGCATACCGGAATCGATTCTGGGCACGATCGATCGGAATGCTGGAGCTGGCGCCGATCGTCTCCAAAATCCGCGAGGTGTAGATCATCGGGCCGAGATTGGATTCATCAGGAACGATCAGAGAGGTGACTCGGTTGAATCCCGCAGAGACGTCCATCATCGTTGCGGCGGACCAGGCGCGGTTCCACGTGACGCGAGCATCATGCGATCGGGTCGTGGTATCGGGGTTCTGCCCATCCACGAGTTGAAACGCGTCTACTTTTTGGGTCTTGAAGTTGTATCCGAACGAAACCCGGCCCTTGCCCTTCCAGGCTTGATCGAGGCGCGCTCCGATCGCATCGTTGTCGATCTCCTGCGGGGCGTTGGTGTTGAGAGCTCGAGCATCGATGTCGGTGCGGTTGGGAAGCTCAGTGGGGAAGGCATCGATAATCCGCTGAACAAACGCGCGTGTCGCCGGATCCCGAGCGAGCGGCACCCTCTCATGGGGCGCCAGGACCAGGACGTTGCCGTTGACGTTGCCTCGGATGCGCTGCTGGCTGCCGTCGAAGAAGATGTCACCGCCGTTCCCCAGGGGCACTCCGAATTGAAAGCCGTAGTCGTTCGTTCGCGCCGGTCTGACATCGCCGACTTGAAAGAAGGAACGCGCCGAGAAGATGCTGTTGTTGTGGGACTCGTAGAGAGTGCCGCGTACACGGGAAACCTTCAAATCATCCAAATGCAACGAAGATGTCGGAGGTCCTCCGAATTCCGCTCCAAAATAGCCGCGTTCTACCTCGAACTCCTTTACAACGGTCGCCGTGATCCCCATGCGGCGGTTCAATTCCTTGAGAACGTTGTTGTCAATCAGCGTGATTTGAACGTTCTCATTGCGGCGGCTTTCGCCGGAGTTCGTATCCACGTCCCCGAGAAGGTTGAGGTCCGTACGATCTCTTGAAGCGGGCTCATTCGGTTCTCCGGCAGGTACGGTGGAGGGAGAACCGGGGTCCGCATTCGCTTCGGGTCTGGCCTTCGGGGTGTCATCCGAACCGGCTACGGAGCGGCTGCCGGGGCTGACGTCGCTCGAGTTGGCCGTCTGACCAGCCAGGGGGAGTTCCCCTCCCTCAGCGAGAAGCGACTTTGCTCCGAGGAGAAGCACGACGACCCAAACGAGACGCACGTACGCTTTACTCATGCCCTTGGGGAATCGCGGCAAACGAACCCGCTGGTAACAGCATATCCTATCGGGCGTCCAGCCACGGTTCGAGACCGCCGGGAAGGGATGCACCAAGGCGTATTGCTACAAATCCCCGGGCGCACTGAGCGAGCCTGAATCGGTTCCGACCGCAAGCTTCAGATTCCGACACTAGCCACCGGCCGGCAGCACGGTCGCCTTACCGTGCTCTATTCAGGCATACACGCCATCATCACGAAACTTACCGCTTCACTTTCTCCGTCGGCCCCGTGCGAAGGCCGGCGCCCGAAAGTAAAGACTGTCGATCAGAGGTTCTGCAGGAAATAGTTGTATTCGCGCTCGTGACCGATGGTTGTCTCGGGGCCGTGTCCAGGGATGACGATCGTCTCGTCGTGGAGAGTGAGGAGCTTATCGTGGATGGAGACGAGAATGGCGCTCGAGTCGCCGCCAGGCAAGTCAGTGCGTCCGATGCTGTCGCGAAACAGAGTATCGCCGGCGATCAGCTTTTCCTTGGACGGGAGATGGAGGCTGATGCTGCCCGGCGTGTGACCGGGAGTGTGGAGCACGACGAGGTTGGTGCCGGCGAGCTTCACGGTGTCGGCGTCGCGGACCATGACATCGATTTCGGGTTTCTCGGGCGGCTTCATGTTCAGCAGGGTGGCCTGAACGCCAAGATACTCCCGCATCCACAGGTCGTTCTCATTCATGTAGACGGGTGCGCCGGTGCGGCGGCGCAGTTCGGCGGCGGCTCCCACGTGGTCGACATGGGCATGGGTGATGATGATGCCTTCGACTTTGAGTTGATGGCGGTCGAGAATCTCCTGGAGCTTCTCCAACTCGTCACCGGGGTCAACGACGAGCGCCGTGCGGGTTTCTTCGTCTCCAAGGATCGAACAGTTGCACAGCAACGGCCCTACCGGCAGTATTTCGTGAATCATTGCCGGTATAATATCAAGTTCCTTCTAGCCGACCTGTCCGGTCGTTATTCGCCCACCCTGCGCGGGCGAATTAAGGTTTCGTGATGATCGACGTCATTTTACGTTGGACTCATATCTTTGCGGCCGCAGTCGTTGTGGGCGGTTTCGCCTACGCCCGTTTCGTTTTTCATCCGGCGATGAATGCTCTGGGCGCGGATGAACAGGCGAAGCTCCGCGAGGAGATAGCGGCGCACTTGAGACCTTGGGCGTTGACTTCGATCATGTTATTGGTCGTATCAGGAAGCTACAACTTCTACCAAGTCGTATCTTCGGGTGTCGACACGGCCTACCACATCGCGTTTGGGATGAAGTTTCTTCTCGCTCTACACGTATTTGCGATGCTGTTCGTGCTGTCGACCCCGCCAAGCGGCGACCCGGACAAGGACGCCAAACGTCCGCGTCTTGCATTCGGAGCATTCATCTCGGGTCTGATGATTCTGCTTCTCGGTGCATACCTGCGAACCCTGCACAGTTAGCGATGTCCGGTTATCAGGCGCTGTGCGAAGGCGCTGCGTGGCTAGGTCTTACCCGGCGCGGTCGGATTCGTGCGACCGGCGAGGACCGTCTGAGGCTGCTGCACGCAATGTCGAGCAACGCCGTGGAGGATCTCAAGCCGGGAGAAGGAGTGAGGGCGTACTTTCTCGATGCTCACGGCCACATCCTGGCTGACACGAGGATTTGGGTGTTCGAAGATTCGACTCTTCTGGATACGGAGCCCGAAACCCGGCAGAGCCTCGCCGAACACCTCGAGAAATACATCATCATGGATGACGTCACACTCGAAGACGTGACGGACTTGATGGCGGCCGTGGCGGTTGAAGGCCCGCAGGCAAGGGAGATTGTCGAGAAGCAGCTCGGAGCGGCTCCGGAGGTGGGTGAGCACCATCTAGCCTCCAGCGGGGTGACGGTCGTAGCAACCTCGGCGACGGGTCAGCCGGGTTGTTGGCTTCTCGCTGAGGCCGGTGGGGAAAACAAGTTGATCCGGGGGCTGGAGGCGGCGGGCGTGGCTCCTGCCTCACCCGAGGATGCGCAAGTGGTGCGGGTGGAAAATAGAGTTGCCCGGCATACGCAAGACTTTTTCGAGACGACCCTTCCGCAGGAATCCGGGCAAATGAGCCCGGTTTCGTTTGCGAAGGGCTGCTATCTGGGCCAGGAGATCGTCGAGCGAGTGCGCTCCCGGGGAAAGGTAAGGCGGCAACTCGTGCGGTTGGAGATCGATGCGACGGAGCCCCCGTCTTCCGGGTCGGCCGTGCGGGCGGAGGGCCGCGAGATCGGAACGCTCACAAGCCCGGTTTTCTCGCCGAGGATGGGCGCGTGTCTGGGATTCAGCATCGTTCGCCGGGATGCCTCCGGGCCGGATCGTTCGCTGACGGTGGGCGGACATGCAGCCCGCGTCACGAGCGTATCCGATACAGCATAAGAGAAAGGTATCGGAGTCTCGATCAGCAAGCCTCGATGGGTCGCATGCGCCGGGGGCGAGTGTATGGCAAACTATGCTGTGCGTCTGAAACAGCCCCGATCGACAGCCGTGGGCCGCTTCCCCCTGCCGGGACCATTCTTTCAATGCGCCAAACCTGACCTGCATGTCTCACCGCCTGATGGCCGAAGCACGCGATAAGACCGCCATGACTTCGTTGCGCTTGCTTGCCGTGCTCGATGTACCGTCAAGTACACCTGCGCGCGCCAAGCGGCTCACGCCTCGTCCTGCCGGCCTTCTCACGCACTTCTTCTCGCCACGTGGTGAGACATGCAGGTCAGTGCTCTCCGGTTTGTGATCAGTAAGAATAACGGATGATCATTCCGGCGCCATGCCAACTTCCGGTCGCCGTCCACGCTCGTAACAATGATTGATTGCTACGGCATGTCTGATGTCGGACTGGTTCGGTCCCACAACGAAGATCGTTTTGTTGCGAACCCCGAGCAGGGCCTGTTCGCGGTCGCGGACGGCATGGGCGGCGCGCAAGCGGGTGAAACGGCGTCGCGCATCGCAATCGAAACATTGAGAGCCGAAATTGCCCAATACGGGCTAGCCGCAACCGCTGCTTCGCTCGAAAGAGCGGTCCGGCTAGCCAACGACAATATCCGCCGGGAAGCCGGGCAGAACCCGGAATACGAAGGCATGGGCACGACCGTCGTCGCCGTTCTGGCGCGGCCCTCGAAAGTCCTTCTGGTCAACGTCGGCGACAGCCGCTGCTACTTGTGGACCGGCGGTGAGCTGTTTTGCGTAACAACCGATGATTCCTGGATCAATGACATCGGCCGGGAGCTGGGGCTTTCAGAGGAACAGCTTCGTGTTCATCCTTACCGCCACGTGCTGACCAAGGCGGTCGGCACCGAAGATCATCTCGAGGTGACGGCGCAAGAGATCGATTTTCTTCCCGGCGATACTTTGCTACTGTGCTCCGATGGATTGCACGGCGTCACTGGAGAGAAAGCACTGATTGAGATTCTGGAGCAGCCCGGCTCGCTTCAATCACGCTGCGCAGCACTGATCGAGGCGACCTTGTCAAAAGGGGCGCCGGACAACGTGACAGCCGTGCTCGTGCAGTCCGTGGCAGACGGCCCCGAGGCTGAGACTCCCGGCAAGTAACGCAGACCGCTCCGGCCGTTGCCGCCCACTTTGCTCGACTTCCGCCAAACGCGCCGCTATGGATGGCAGGGGAAGACTGTCTCCACAGCTCAGCCCGCGCTTCTCGTCCAAAACCGCTCGCAGGGACCTTCTCGTTCGAGAGACTACCGCTCCCGGTTGGCGGCAGATCCATTGCCTCCGCTCGACCACGCGGCCACTTGTGAGTTTGCTTCGACGGCTTTGGCTATTCACCCCTCGACCAATCCCCCAGAGCTATTAGAGACGGCCTTGGAGCGTATTGAACTCGATGAGGCGCTGCCGGGGATTCGGGGAAATTCCGGGCGCCATTTAAATTCGAGTCAGATGGACAAGCCCTGATGCCTGCCACCAGAAGTGACGTCCAGCGGTCAACGCAAAGAGACAGTGTCTTCAGTGTCTTCGGGGACAGCGCGCTTGTATACTATGGCCGGACCAGAGCCAGAACAGAAATCCTGGAGCAAAGCATTTGTTGCTCTATTTCGGGTGCTCGGTGCGGGGCATTGAAGTTCATTCACACAGCCGACTGGCAACTCGGCAGGCAGTTTTCCAGCATTGGCGGAGACGCTGGAGCCGCATTGCGCGGCCAGCGCCCGAAGACCGTTCGGAAGATCGGCGAACTCGCGACGCAACGGGGCGCGGATGCGGTCCTCGTCGCGGGCGACGTGTTCGAAGACAACACCGTCGCCGCCGCAATCCTGATCCAGACCCTCGACGCATTGAAGACCTTCGTCGGCGATTGGGTCTTCATTCCGGGGAATCACGATCCGGCGGTGGCGGCTTCCGCCTGGACCCGTCTTGCCGACCGGAATCCTCTGGAGAACGCTCATTTCCTGACCAAACCCGAGACGCCGCTCAGCCTGCTCGACGGCGCGGCGGTGGTTCTACCGGCCGTGCTACAGCGCCGGCATGAAGTGGACGACCTCACAGCCTGGTTCGACGGCGCCGTAACGCCCGAGGGCGCAATCCGCATCGGCTTGGCGCACGGCTCGATCGCCGAGCGCCTGCCCAATCCCACGGAGGCGGCGAACCCCATCGCCGCCGAAAGGGCCGAATCCGCACGTCTGGACTATCTCGCGCTCGGCGATTGGCACGGCAGGCTGCAGATCGACGAGCGAACCTGGTATTCAGGAACCCCGGAACCGGACCGTTTCACGTCGAGCGATCCCGGCAATGTACTGCTGGTTTCGATTGACGGACCGGGCCGGACGCCGCGGGTCGAGCCGTTGAAGGTCGGAACGTTCACCTGGCGGTCGATTGCTCGTGAAGTGCGCGATGGCGCTGATATCGAGGCGCTCGACAACCAGATCAGTTCCCTGGCCCCCGACCCGGCAACCTGCCTGCTATCCCTGACCGTCTCGGGCGCTCTGGATCTGGCCGCGCGCGCCGAACTTCACGCCCTGTTGGAGAGGTGGGAAGCGTTGTTGCGCTTCCTGCGCATCGACGAGGGGGCGCTGCTGGCCACGCCCAGCGACGACGATCTGGATCGCATCGACCGCACCGGCTTCGTGCGCGTGGCCGTCGAAAAGCTGCGCGCACGCGCAAGCGACGCCGGTGATCCGGATCGCGCGGTTGCCGAAGCGGCTTTGATCCGGTTGTACGAAGAGCACGTCAAAGCGGAGAGGTGAAAGATCAGGCCATGCGGATCGCCCGGCTCGCCGTTCGCTGTTTTCGCAAGCTGCGCGAAGGCATTGAGATCGATGGGTTCGAGCCCGGTCTCACGGTGATCGTCGGAGACAACGAGGAGGGGAAATCGACCCTGCTGCAAGCGCTTCAGTCGGCATTCTTCGATCGACATAACCAGACCGGGAAGCTCATCGACGAGATGATGCCCTTCGGCTCCAGCGTCCGCCCGGAAATCGAGGTCGACTTCGAGTTGACCGGTGCCAGCTATCGGTTGGAGAAAGGCTTTTGTCAGGCTCCGTCGGCCCTGTTGAAACGGAACGGCGGCGAGCGAACCTGGCAGAACGACAGCGCCGAGGAGACCTTGCGCGCGCTGTTCGGTTTCACGCCACCGGGGCGCGGCGCCGCGAAGGAGGAACACCGGGGTCTCGCCGGCCTGCTCTGGGTAGAGCAGGGACGCGCTTTCGCGCCGTTGCAACTCAACGAGGACAGCCGCACGGCGTTACACGACGCGATCGAGGGAGAGGTGGGGCAGATTCTCGGCGGCGACCGCGGCCGAGCCTTGGTGGTGGCGGCAAAGAAGAGGACCAGTTATTACTTTACGCCTACAGGCCGCGAACGCGACACGCTGAAATTACCGCACAAGCAAGTGGAAGAGTTGGAAAAGTCTTGCAAAAAACTAAAGGCGGACGTTCAAGACTATGACGAGAAAGTCGAAGATCTCGAGGAGCTGCAAGGACGGCTCTCGCAATACGAACGCGACAATCGACTTGAAGCAGCCAGAACCGAGCTGATGCAAGCGAATGAGGCGATCCGGCGAATCGAAAGACTTGAAGAAGAGATCAAGACCGCAAAGGCCGAGGCAGGCTCGGCGGCAACCCGTGCTGAATCGGCTTTGGGAGACAGCGACCGACGAAAAGAGATGGTCAAGTCCGTGGAGGAGAGGGTGCTCAAAGCCGAGGGTGCAAAGTCGAAGTTTCGTGAGTCGGAGATGGTGCGGGACGCTGCATGGGAGGATTACAAAGCGGCGGAGCGATCGTTCGAGGAACGGAGAGCACAACTCAAAGGGGCGAGCGATGCGCACCGAGAGGCGCAACGCCAGTTGGAGAGAGCCCAGATAGCAGCAGTGCTGAACGACCTTGAAAAGCGGCTCCAGGATGCTGAGTCGCTGAGCCAGCAAATCGAGCAGGAACGGGAGATTCTCGCCGGGTTTGTGATAGACGACCGATCCCTTGAGCGGCTTCGTACCCTGTCGAGCAAGGTTCTTAAGAGCGAAGCCGCTCTCGACGCTATCGCCACAAGCCTGATCTTCGCTCCGGATGGCGACAACGTAGTCGTCCTCGACGGCCTGTCCGTCGATACCGGCAAGCCGCTGAAAATCACCGACAGGACCACGATTCGGCTGGAAGGGTTCGGAACGCTGGAGATCCTGCCGGGCGGGGAGGACATTCCCGACCTGCGCAAGGAACTATCGCGCCAGGAAAGCAACTTGCGGACGAAATTGCAAAGTGTCGGGGCAGAAACGGTAGCGGATGCTGAGAAAGCACACCTCAGGAAACAGGAACTGACCGGCAAAATCAAGGAACTGCAAGGAAAACTCCAAGGTGTCGCGGGGGGTGAACTCGACGAATTACGGGCGACGGTCGGCGAACGCCGGCGTGAGCTTGACCGACTGATCGTCGAAACGGACGACGATCCGCTACCCGTCGAACAGGCGCAGACAGCCGAAAGCGCCGAGCGCAAGAAACAGGAGGAAGTGCGACAGGCCGCAAGCGAGGCCGAACGGACGAGGGACAGTGCAAGAAAACTGCACGATCAGGCCAAAGGTCCGTATATCGAGTTCAAGGCGACAAGCGACCATGAAGCCGAGACGCTTGCAGCCGAAAGCAAGGCACTGGAAAAGGCAAGGAAAGACAGGACGGACGAATGGCTTGAGGAACTCGCCGACAAAACGAAGCGAGAGGCCGAACGACGCAATAAAACACGTGACGATCTGATTTTGAAGCTCGAAGCGCAGTCACCCGATAGCGTCAGGGGCGAGCAGGAACGCGCTCAGAAAGCCTTTGATCAGCTTGAGAAGACGATCAAGGAGGACGAGCAGAAGGCGCGTGATCTGACTGTAGAGTTGCGTACGCTTGGACAGAAAGGTCTTGCGGAAGAACTGGAAAGAAAGGAGGGCGAATTGGCGTCCGCCCGCCGGGAACTGGAGCGGATCGAACTGGATGCGGAAGCCTGGAAACTGCTTTCGACCACGCTGCAAGAGGCCGAGAGCGAAGCGAAAGCAAAGTTTCTAACACCGGTGAAAGACCGCTTGCAACCCTATCTTCGGCTGCTCTTCCCGGATGCGTCCCTGCAACTGGACGGGGACGATCTTGAAATCGTTGGGATACATCGAAACGGTATCCAAGAACCTTTCTTGAGTCTCAGCATTGGCATGCGCGAACAGATCGCCGTTCTGACCAGGCTGGCGCTCGCCGACCTACTTCGCGAAAAGGGCAAGCCGGTTGCACTCGTACTCGACGATCCGCTTGTCAACAGCGACCCCAAACGTTTCAGGCGGATGCGGCCCGCGCTCCACAGAGCTGCGAAGAACGTTCAGATCATAATTCTGACCTGCCACGAAGATCGTTACAAGACGCTCGGCGCAAATATGATACGCCTATCAGATTGCCGGGCCTGGTAACCTCCCCCTGGGTTTGCACGGGCAACAGCAGCGGTTCACATGCAGCCGGCATGATTACAACGACCGTTCCTAGTTAGTCAAGGTCGCCACGGTATTACAGGTCCTGGTCTGTATGGCGCGGACTCGATACCGGTTGCTGCTCGAAGTCAACATCTTCTTGCAGGCTTGGTGGCGTACGAAGTGGTCGTGTTGGAACATCAACACGCCGGTGCTTCGCTGATTGCCGACGGCCCTCACCGGCCGTGTCGGAGAATTTTCCCGAACAAGCGGCGCGTCTGTACCTGAATATCCTGGAGAAGTTCCGGTAGCGACTTGTCGCCCGCCGGAGTCTGGCTCCAGCGCGAAACCAGTTCTCGGACGATGCCGCGATGGGCTCGGTCGGTGGGGATCCTGCTCGTGGAATGGCCGGTCATGACGCGGCAAGCGTGATCAAGGGCGCGAAAGAAGACGGCGTTGGCGTAGAATTCCTCGGCCTCGGTCGCATCCAAGCCCCCGGTGGAATGGATGACGGCGATCCGCTCCGGAGTGTTCAAGGACTCGAAGAAGACACCTGCGGCTTTCAATCGAAGGTACATCAGGATGAAATCAATATCGTAATAGCCTCCGGGGCCGGACTTGATCGGGTGAGATACACCCTGCTCCCTTTCGATGCGTTCCCGCATTTCGACCAGCAGGCGGGCGAGTTCGGTATCCATTCCCCAGCGATGCCAACCGATATCCTGTAGCTCGTTGAGCGACTGGGTCCCACGGGGGATGTTACCGGCGACGGTACGGGCTTTCATGTAGGTGATGGCTTCCCAGGGCTCGGCAACTTCCGCGAAGTACCGCTTGTAGCGAGAGGCAATCTGCACCAATTCGCCGTCCCGGCCCATGGGCCTCAAACGGGTATCGACAGCGAAGATAAAGCCCTCGCGGGTGTAGCTCGAGATAATCTCGATGAGCTGTTCGGCGACTTGCGTCCAGCGGTCGTGATCGCCTGCAGCGGCGTCATCCAAGAAGAAGACAATGTCGGCGTCCGATCCCAAGTCGAACTCCCTCATCCCCAGACGTCCCATGGCAATGACCTGCATGGAAGGGTCTCCGGGGGCGGGGGGTGTGTTTGGGAATACTTCGTCGACGGCGAGGCGGTAGGCGGTTTGTATGACCCAGTCGGCGAGGCGGCTTGTGTCTCCCAGTGAATGGAAAATGGGGCGGCGGCCATAGATACTGCCGGCCAGGATGCGCAACATTTCATGGCGGTAGAAGCGTCGCAGGCAATCGGATTTCCCGCTCAGATCGCTCTGGGTCGCCAACTCCTCACCGACATCTGCCCTGGCGCGATCAAACAAAGCAGAGTTTTCCTCAGAGGGGGATTCCGCGACGGCCTTCAGACGCTTGATGTCTTCGGGGTGAGCGATCAAGTGTTCGGCCAGATAAGGGCTGTGTTCAAACAGGTCGGCCACACACGCAAGCAGCGGTTTCGAATTCTCGATTTCGGCACACAGCGAAGGCATCGAAACGAGCCTGTTCAACAGGTGCTCCATGCGCCGGCTTCCCCAAAGGATCGGAAGAGAGCGGACGGCGTCGGCGAGGGCGGGTGCATGTCGCTCGATGTGACGAATCTGCTCATGCAGGCTCGGCGGCGCTAGCGGGGGCAGGTCCTCGCTCTCCTCCACCGGTTCGAGCAGCCAGGGCGAACCGATCGCAGCCGGCTCCTGGGAATAGATGACCCGCCCATAGATCTCGGTGACCTGATCGAAATGGAGTTGCATCTGCTGCTCCATCGATTCCCGGCCCATGTGCGGCGAGATCAAATCACGCATCTTGTTCGATAGAACTTCTCGCTTGCGGGCGCCGCTAGGGAGCGTATGAGTCTGACGATTCTCTTCGAGTTGCAATCGATGTTCGAGGACACGGAAGTACTGGTAGGCCGCGGCCAGTTGCGCGTAATCCGGCATCGAGAGATAGCCCTTTTCGATGAGCCGGTGCAGAGCAAAGAGTGTGCCGCTGCTCCTGAGCCAGGCGTCTCGGCCGCCGTGAAGCCGCTGCAGGCACTGCACCATGAACTCGATATCGCGAATCCCGCCCCGCGCAAGCTTGACGTCCGTCCCCCCTCGCGAGCGGCTGCGGAGCTTTTCCTGGATACGGTCCCGAGTCTCGGAGATGCGTTCGATCATCGAGAAATCTGTCGAAGTCTGGTAGATCAGAGGCTGAACGGCGTCGAGAAACAGCCGTCCGAGAGCGGCTGAACCGGCGGCGGGACGCGCCTTGATGAGCATCTGCAGTTCCCAATCACGGGCGCGCCGGTGGTAGTAGTCGATGGCGCTGCGAAGCGGAACCACAACTTCTCCGACGCGGCCTTCGGGACGCAGGCGCAGGTCAACCCGATAGCAGCTCCCTTCGGGCGTGATGCGGGAAACGAGATCCGTCAACCCATTCGCCACTTGGGTAAAGAACTCTTTGTTGGTGATGACAATCGGCCCCGACGTCCCTCCTTCATCGGTAAAGAGGAACATCAGGTCGATGTCCGAGCTGTAGTTCAGTTCGCGGCCCCCGTGCTTGCCGAGTGCGAGAACGACGAACTCGGACTCGATGGGCCCGTGATCGGCGGGCGAGAGCGGCCGGCCGAAGCGGGCGGTCAGCTTTTGGACCATGTACTCCAAGGCCCCCTGGAGAATGGTGTCCGCAAGATTGGAAAGCTCCAGGGCGACCTCGGGCAACATCGCCAAGTCAAGCACGTCACGGGCGGCAATGCGCAGGAGCTGCATTCGTTTGAAGCGAGCCAAGATGAGGGCTGAGGATTCCTCATCCGCCAACGGCGAGAGCCAACCCAGTTCAGTCCGCAACTCACGCGTGCTGCGAAGACGCTGCTGCTGCGGGTCATCGAGGTACCACGAAAGCAACTCAGGGCTCCGCAGAAGCGTTTCCGTCAGGTAGCTGCTGTGCGAGAAAAGACGGATGGCGGCGCTGAGTCGATGTTCGGCGCTGAAGAGATAAGCCGTTTCGCCGGCCCCTGTCGTGAATCGATCGATACCCGAGAGGCCCGCGTCGGGGTCGGGAGAATCGCGCAGGAGCTTGGCAAGCCTATCGAAATCTTCCGGCGCTGATTGTGCGGCGATCCGTTCGAACGAGCGCCGGGCGGCGGCAGGGCGATCGAAAGGAATGTCAGCGAGAACCTGATCAACGCTGTGCATTTGTGTAAAACGATAGCGTAATGCGCCGTTATCACTTTCGCCGTGTTTTCTCCGGGGAGTCGCTCAACGCACGCTCCGCATGGGGTCCCTTCGTTAGAGGGCGCGAGTCGGACTCAGGCAGCAACTTGCTCGGTCTCGACGCAACCTGGGGCGAGTGGGACAACGGGCACCATTCTTTCCGCCGTGCCCGCATGAAGCGGCTCGAAACCCGGTTTGGGGCGCCAGTCACACAATCCGGGCACTCCGCAATCGTTCCGCTCAACGAACCCCATACGGCAAGACGGCGGGAGGTCCCGGCGACTAACGCCTCAACCCCGTTTTCGGCCATCATAGTCATACGCCATGGAAGCCGCCGAGATCATCCAGTTCCTCCTGATCCTCCTGATCGCCGCCTCGCTTATCGCGATGGCCACGATTCGGCTCAAGATCCCCTACACCATTGCTCTGGTCATCGGCGGTTTTCTGATCGACATCTTCCACGTGCCGCTCACCGGCCGGCTCGGAGCAGGCGGCAGCACCGACGTCTTGACACCCGATGTCATCCTCATGATCTTCCTCCCTGGCCTGCTTTTCGAAGCCGGACTCAACATTCAAGCCCGCCGGCTCCAACGCAACCTCATTCCCGTCCTGCTGCTCGCCATCATCGGCGTGCTGATCGCGACCGCCGTCAGCGGCTATGCAGTTCATTGGCTGCTCGGACTGCCGTTGCTCGTCTCTTTGCTTTTTGGATCACTCATCTCGGCTACCGACCCGATCTCGGTCCTCGCGTTATTCAAGGAGATGGACGTCTCGAAACGCCTATCGGTCCTGGTCGAAGCCGAAAGCCTCTTCAACGACGGAACGGCCGTCGTCGTCTTTCAGATCTTCCTGGCCGCCGTGCTCACTGGCCAAGCCGACATTGTCGAAGGGATCGGCCACTTCCTCAAAGTCACACTCGGCGGCGGGGCGCTCGGCCTTGGGCTGGGCTACATCGTCAGCAAACTCACCGCACGTCTCGACGACCCGCGCATCGAAATCTTACTTACAACAATCCTCGCCTACGGCTCCTTTCTTGTCGCGGAGCACCTCCACGTTTCAGGCATCATCGCCACCGTCGGCAGCGGCCTGATGATCGGCAACTACGGTGCGCCGTCGGGCATGAGTTCCCGTACCAGGGTCGCCTTGTGGTCTTTTTGGGAGTACGTCGGTTTTGTTATCAACTCGCTGGTCTTTCTGTTGATCGGCATCGAAGTTCATCTCGCCGATCTCATCGAGTACGCGGACGCCATTGGCATCGCGATTGCCGCCGTCCTTCTCGGCCGCCTCTTCTCGATCTACAGTATGGTGCCCATCAGCAACCGCTTCGCCAAAGAGATCCCATTTCATTGGCAACATGTCCTTTTCTGGGGAGGCATCCATGGAGGCGTCTCGATGGCGTTGGCACTAAGTCTTGATGCTTCCTTCCCCGGCCGCTCGCAAATCCTCGCCATGACCTTCGGCGTGGTCGCGTTCTCGATCGTCGTGCAGGGTCTGACGATCAAACCGCTGATGAGGCGGCTCGGCATTGCAACGGGCGAGGATGATGAGTTCGACCGCCTCAAGGTCCAGCAGATGGCCGTATCGTCATCGCTCGAGGAACTGGAGCGCATGCGCGAAAGCCACGTGATCTCGGCGCCGGTCTACCGAGATCTCCTCGCCGAGCTAGAAGGCCGCCGGACCGACGCCGACAGTCAACTCGAAGCTCTCCACTCCGAGGACGCGGGCCGTACAACGGCAGAGGCCAAGGTCGCCCGCGCCCATCTGCTTTCGGCCGAGAAGACAGCTATCCAGAGAGCAATCGGCGATGGTGTCATCTCGCTGCACACCGGCGAAAAGATGATGGCCGCAGCCGACGACAAACTGGACGAGATCCAGGGGAGGGGCCCTGAATCGTAGACAGGGCGCGCGGCACCCCACCCAAGCACAACCGTCGGAGCCTTGGATATTTGTAACGTTCACGAATCTTCGCTCAAACGATCCGGCTACACTGGGGATTCTTATGTTGGATCTCAGCTTCCTGCGGAAAAACTTTGACCACGCCCAGGAGCGCCTGCAGGCGCGTGGCGCCGCTGCATCCCTCAGAAGTTTTCAGGAGGTGGACCAACAACGCCGCACCGCAGTCACCGAGATCGAGAACTTCAAGGCGCGTCGCAACGCCCTGAGCGCCGAAGTCGCCAAGGCCAAGAGCGGCGGCGAAAACGCCGACAAAGCGATGCAACAAAGCCGCGAAATCGGCCGACTAATCAAGGGACTCGAGGACAACGTCAAGGTCCTCGATGAAGCACTCGCCGAAATCCTGCAGGGCGTGCCGAACCTCCCGCACGGGTCTGTCCCCTTGGGTGGCGAGGCGGACAACGTGGAAATTCGCCGCGCGGGCGAGCAGCGCGACTTCGACTTCGAGCCGCAGGCACACTGGGACCTCGGGCCCGAACTCGGCATCCTCGACTTCGAGCAAGCCGCCAAGATCACCGGCGCCCGATTTGCCGTCTACTGGAACGCCGGCGCCAAGCTCGAGCGCGCCTTGATGAACTTCATGCTCGACGTTCACACCCGCGAGCACGGCTACACCGAAGTCCTGCCGCCGTTCGTCGTGAACTCCGCGAGCCTCTTCGGCACCGGACAACTGCCCAAGTTCGCCGAAGACCTGTTCAAGCTGGAGAACACCGACTACTGGCTTGTTCCCACCGCGGAAGTGCCCCTGACAAACCTCCTGGGCGACAACACCATCGACATCAACCGCCTGCCCATCAAGCTTGCGGCGTTTACGCCCTGCTTCCGCAGTGAAGCCGGCTCGTACGGACGCGACGTGCGCGGCATCATTCGCCAGCACCAGTTCCAAAAGATCGAGATGGTCAAGTTCGTTCTCCCCGAGAGCAGCTACGACGAACTCGAATCACTCACCCGCGATGCCGAGGACATCCTTGACCGGCTCGATCTGCCCTATCGCACGGTCGTTCTCTCCACCGGCGATCTCGGCTTTTCAAGCGCCAAGACGTATGACATCGAGGTCTGGCTTCCCGGCATGAACGAGTTCAAAGAGATCTCATCCTGCAGCAACTTCGAGAGCTTTCAGGCCCGCCGCGCGAAAATCCGCTATCGCGACCCGGCCGTGAAGAAAGGGAAATCGCAACTCGTTCACACTCTCAACGGCAGCGGCCTGGCCATCGGACGAACCTGGGTGGCGATCATCGAAAACCATCAGCAGAAAGACGGGACCGTCGTCATCCCTGAAGCCATGCGGCCCTACCTCAACGCCGAGCGCATCCTTCCCGGCGGCAACCTCGAATAGATGCAGGCTCGGCGGGTCATCATCGATACCGACCCCGGTATCGACGACGCCCTGGCGCTCATTCTGGCCCTCCGCTCACCCGAGTTGAAAGTCGAAGCAATCACCACCGTAAGCGGCAACGTCCCGCTGAAAGACGCGACGCGCAACGCGCTTCAGATTCTTGAAGTCCTTGACCTCCCCGAACCCCCGCCAGTCGCGTGCGGCGCCGCCCGGCCGCTCGCACGAGAACCGCTCCCTGCCCGGCACGTCCATGGAGAAGATGGACTCGGAGACATCGCCGGCTTGACCAACCCGGGTGGCGGCCCACGCTATCCCGGGCCAACTCTCTCGCCGGTCGACTTGAGCGCCGTGGAGTTGATCCTCAGTCTGCTCAGCGAAAGTCCCGGTGAAATCTCGATCGTCGCTCTTGGGCCGCTCACCAATATTGCTCTGGCGCTCGAAGCGAATCCCACCGCCTTCGCTCAAGTGCAGGAAGTCATCCTCATGGGCGGTGCCGTAAACGGCATCGGCAACGTCACCGAAACGGCCGAGTTCAACTTCTACACCGATCCCGACGCCGCCTCGCAGGTCATCCGAAGCGGAACTCCCATCGCGGTCATCGGACTCGACGTGACCACGCGCACCCTGCTCACCCCGATGGCCCTCAAGAAACGCACCCGCGACCACCGCGACCGCGTCGCGCAGTTCATCACCGACATTTCGAGCAAATACTTCGAGGTGAGTCTTCAACGCCGCGGCCTCAGCGGTTGCCCGCTGCACGATCCGCTCGCCGTCGGCGTCGCAATCGACCGCAGCTTCGTGACGCTCGAAAACTTCCAAGCCAATGTCGAAACGGAAGGACGCCACACCGCAGGCATGCTCGTCGCCGATCGCCGGAATCGAGTGGCTCAACCTGCCGCCCCGACGATCCGAGCCGCCGTTGATGTCCACTCCGACCGCTTCATCAACTTCTTCCTAGGCCGCGTCCTACCCTAGCAGCCACAAATGCCCGGCCCTGGAAGGGGTCGTACCAGCCGCCCACGCGCCCGAGCGAGGGAAGCCCGGCCTGAACCTCACTCCATCCGGCGCATCGCCAATATCCCGTAAAGAGCCGTTCCGATCGCGGCCGCAACGAGTATCCCCATCACCCACGGATTCAACCCGGCCACATTCTCACGCCCCGTCTGAATCATCTTCCATTCGATGTAGCCCATCATTGCGATCGCCTGGAGCTTGGTAATATTGAGCACCCAACGAGCCATCGCATAGAGCCGCGGCGCATTCTCCTCGGTCACCTGCACGGGGAAGTTGCCCTTGTGCGGAAACCGGCTCGTTACCGTCAAGACCACATACAACACCAAGCTCAGGGAGGGCAGGAACAAGAGGAAAGACTTTGAAGCCCATCCCCGCGGCGCTCCACTCCAGTCGAACCCCGAAGGCACTCGCTCCGGCAGCGGCTCCCAATGGAAAGTCAGGTAGTAAACCCAAAACAGAACGACGCCCAGCGTCGCCGCCTCCAGCAGCCACTCCCACCGACCCGCGGGTAACCATCGCACCGGCAGCCACGGCCGCGCTTCGTTGCCAAACAAAGACATCTTCATCAGTAGTGTAAACGTCTCCCTATCGTTTATTCCTGCTCGACGACCAGCAGTATTCCCTCGACCACTTGCCCGCGGCCCAAACCACCCCTAAACTGACACTAAAAGCCATGCCTTACACCAAAGACGCCACGCGATTCCCTCTCCTCGCACTCACCGTTCTCCTACTCATCGCCACTGCCTGCTCCAGCGACCCGCCGCCGCCCAACATCCTCTGGATAGTCGTTGAGGACCAATCCGACCACTACGGCCCTTACGGTGAAACTCTCGCCAAGACCCCCAACGTGGACCGCCTCGCCGCCGATGGCACGACTTTCTCGAACGCCTTCGTTACCGCCCCGGTCTGCTCGCCGGCGCGGTCCGCGCTCATTACCGGCATGTACCAAACCAGCATCGGCGCCCATAATCACCGCAGTGCCCGAGGAGAGATCAAGAATCACCTCGCCGCCGCCGTTCGGCTCGTACCTGAAATTCTCAAAGAGGCAGGCTACTTCGTGACCAACGGCCGCTTCAACGAGCCCGGCTCTGACGAACTCGCCACGGGGAAAACCGACTACAATTTCGACTACTCCGACGATCTCTACGACCGCAGCGACTGGTCTGAGCGCCTGGCCGGGCAACCTTTCTTCGCCCAAGTTCAACTCCGCGGGGGCAAGTTCCGCAACCAGCAAACGCTTGAACCGCGTGAGGGTGTCCACACCAACGGCATCGACCCGGCCGACGTCACACTGCCGCCCTACTACCCCGATCACCCTGTCATCCGCGAGGACTGGGCGCAGTACCTCGAATCCATCGAGCACGTCGACTGGGAGGTAGGCCGCCTCCTCAAGCGCCTCGAAGACGAGGGTGTAGCCGACAACACCGTCGTCATCTTCTTTACTGACCACGGTGTCAGCCATGCCCGCGGCAAGCAGTTCCTCTACGAGGAAGGCATCAAGATCCCGCTCATCGTCCGGTCCCCGGGACGAGTCCCCGCTGACTCCACACGCGACGACCTCGTCGCCCACATCGACATCGCCGCCACGACCCTCGACTTCGCCGGAGTCCTCGTCCCTGAAACCATGCAGGGCCGCCCGCTCTTCGGACCGAACGCCAAGCCACGCGACCACGTCGTCTCGGCCCGTGACCGGTGTGACGAAACCGTTGAATACCTTCGCAGCGCACGAACCGACCGTTACAAGTACATCCGCAACTATCTCCCCCAGCGACCGCACCTCCAGCCTAACCGCTACAAAGATGGAAAGGCTGTCATCAAAGCCATCCGCGAGCTACACGCCGAAGGGAAACTCAATCCTCACCAGGAACGCCTCTTCACGGTTCCCCGCCCGAAAGAGGAACTCTACGATCTCGAATCCGATCCCCACGAGCTCACCAACCTCGCCGCCGACCCTGCTCAGCAGGAAACCCTAGAGAAACTTCGCCGAACTCTGGATGAATGGATCGAAATCACCGGCGACCAAGGCCCCGAGGCCCCCGAAGCCTACGACTCCGACATGGCCGTCTATCTCAGCTCTCGCAGCGACCTCCAACGAGACATCCTCGTCCAGAATATTGCGACCATGAAAACCTGGGCTGCTGAAGGAAAATAGATGCGGCGGCCTGGGAGTTGCACAGCCCTATGCCGGCCAAGAACTAAAACCGTCTCGAACTCTCGCTTTTGGGCTCGCCCTTGCGCATCGAAGTTTAACGGCGGGGTCTCAAACCTGTCTTGCAGCGACTTCGCGCCGACGGATGTTCTGACGATTGGGCGGGAGCAGTCAGCGTGGTCAGGAATCACACGCAAGCATCCGCGTGATAGGAACTGCGCACCAACGGACCCGCCTCCACGTGGCGGAAGCCGATCTGCTCGCCGACGCGTTTCAAGGCAACGAACTCTTGCGGTGAATAGTAGCGATGGATCGCTAAATGGTCCCGCGAAGGGCGCAGGTACTGTCCCAGCGTAACGATGTCAACCTGATGCGCATACAGGTCGCGCATTACGTCGATGACTTCCTCTTCCGTCTCTCCCAAACCCAGCATCATCCCTGACTTTGAGGGAATCTCCGGGGCCGTGCGCTTGGCGTGCCGCAACATGTCAAGCGAGCGTTCATAATCCGATCCCCGCCGGACATCGAAGTACAACCTTGGGACGGTCTCGACATTGTGGTTGAGCACGTCCGGACGGGCTGCCAGCACCGTCTCCAATGCCTGATGCGACCCCATGAAGTCCGGCACCAGCACTTCCACCCGGCATCCCGGAACCCGCTCGCGAATCGCCTCGATGGTCAGCACGAACAACTCCGCACCGCCATCCTTACGGTCGTCGCGGTTCACGCTCGTCACCACCGCATAGCGCAATCCGAGCGCCGCCACCGCGTCTGCCACGCGACGCGGCTCGTCGTAGTCAACATCCAACGGCGCGCCCTTCTGCACGGCGCAAAATCCGCAGCGCCGTGTACAGACATTACCCAGAATCATGAACGTCGCCGTGCGCCGATTCCAGCAATCACCCACATTCGGACACGCCGCGCTTTCACACACGGTATGGAGGTTGAGATCGGTGACGAGCTGCTTCAACCGCCGATAGTTCTCGCCCACTGGCGCCGGTGTCCTCAGCCATGCCGGACGCCGCCCCGCCGGCCCCGGGTGCGGACCGTCGTACACCGGAACCAGCGGCTTCGCCCGAGGCGCATCCGGTTTGCCGATCTGAACCAGATCACCCATGCCTCGCCCCAGTGTAACGCTGGAATCTGTGGGAACGAACGGATCGAGTTCGCGCCCGAGGTCTGAACGCCGTTTCGTCACCTCCGACAACAGCGCAATCTACTTGATCTTCTCGTCCCTCTCGACTTTGCCGTCGCGGATGTGGATGACGCGATGGGCATGCGTGGCGACGGCAAGTTCGTGCGTTACGACGATGATGGTATTGCCGCGCTTATGCAACTCCTCGAATAGAGTCATGATTTCCGCGCCGGTTGCAGTGTCAAGGTTGCCCGTCGGTTCGTCAGCCAACAGAATCGAGGGGTCATTCACCAGCGCGCGGGCAATCGCTACCCTCTGCCGCTGACCGCCGGAGAGCTCGTTGGGCTTGTGGTACATCCGGTCCAACAAATCCACCAACCCCAGCGCATTCTGAGCGGCTTTGATCCGCTGCTCCGGGGGCATCCCCGCATAGATCATCGGCAGCTCGACGTTCTGCAACGCCGTTAACCGCGGCAGCAGGTTGAACGTCTGGAAGACAAATCCGATCTCCTTGTTGCGAATCAACGCCAAGTCATCGTCATTCATGTGGCTGACCAGCCGCCCTGCGATGTAATACTCGCCCCTGGTCGGTGTGTCCAGGCAACCGATCAGGTTCATCAACGTCGACTTGCCCGAGCCCGACGGCCCCATGATCGCCACGTACTCGCCCTTGTTGATCTCGACATCCACGCCCGACACCGCGTGAATCTCCTGATCCCCCATGACATACGTCTTCCACAAGTCCTGCGTCAGGATGACGATGCCTTGCTCCTTGAGCTGCTGACTCGTCTTCTTCTCTTCTGCCGTAAGAACTGCCATAGAGACGCTTTAGTATTCCTCTGAAGGGGCTCTCGCCACAAACAGAACAGACGACCACAAACCCGAAAGGTTTCTGAACCCCGGCAACCTTTTCGTCAGTGTATCAAGTACTTACCAGAATTCCCGGGCATGTTTCCGTACCCGGTCGCCATGTCGCCGGATGGACTCCATCGCCTCTTTGCCAAGCGGACCCCAATCATCCAAAACCGCCAGATCCTCTTCCAATTCCTCCCGATTCCCCGGCGCCGCCAATGCCACGGCCACTGAATCGTGAGCCAAACAAAACCGATAGCAGTCAGCCGCGGTGGGCGGAGCAAACCAGGCTGGATCATCGGGCGTCGCACCCAGCAAGTCCTTCCATCGCAACCCCGTGAACGTCACCACAGGCATTCCCAACGCATCCGTTACTGGAAACACGTCACTCTCGGCGCCCCGGTGGGCCGCATTGTAGCGAATCATCAACATGTCCAGCCGCCGCTGTCCTGTCTCAGGATCCGTCGCCTGCGCCCACCCGGCAGCCAACTTCCGCTGGTGGCTCGTTAGTCCGATCATCTTCAGCGCCCCCTCACGCTTCAGCCGCGCCAAGATCTCCCAAGCACCTCCCGGACCGACAATCTCCTCCCACTCCCCCTCCGACTCAACGTAGTAGAACGTGGCCACATCCAGGTAGTCCGACTTGATCTGCTTCAGTATCCATTCAAACTCGCGGGCAGCCTCGTCTCGGCCGCTCGCTTTGAACTGCACGGCAAACACGACATCCTTGCGACGCTCGCCCAATCCCGCCACCGCCTTCGACAACCCATCCGGCTTCCCACACCAATTCAGATAGTTGACGCCGCGCTCGACCGCATGCTCGGCATCCTCAATCAGCAGATGCGTATTCCCGCGCGTCGCCAATCCGAGCCGGCAAACCGCGAGACGTTCCTCCCTCAGCTGAGAAGTTTTCCGCATAGGCGTCTTCAGGAGCGCTCCCGCTGCCACTCCGAGAACGTCTTTCCCTCACCCGCCAACCGCGCCAGCAAGGGCGCCGGTTTCCACCAATGTCCATGCTGCGCCTCGAACTCCAGAATCCGCGCGTACACCCTCTGCAGACCAATCCAATCCGCATACCACATCGGCCCACCCTTGTATGCCGGGAACCCGTACCCGTTCACGTACACAATGTCGATATCCACCGGCCGCAGCGCAATTCCTTCTTCCAGAATCCGCGCCCCTTCGTTCACCAGCGCATAGATTGTCCGGTCGACAATCTCCTCCGCGTTGATCGGCCTCTGCTCAATCCCTGCGCCTGTGGCCATTTCCGTAATGGCTGTCTGCATCTTCGGGTCGGGAGTCCTCTTTCGATTCTCTCCGTACCGATACCAACCTACTCCGGTCTTCTGCCCATAGCGCTCCATTTTGTAGAGAGTGTCTTCAGCGAACGGTTGGCGCACCCCTTCCGGCTGCTCATGCTTCGCTTCCTGACGAATCCGCCAACTGACGTCGATCCCTGCGAGATCTCCCACCGCCAGTGGCCCCATCGCCATCCCGAAGTCCTCCAAGGCTTGATCCACGTCGACAATCTTCGCCCCCTCCTCAACGAGAAACTGCGACTCGCGCACGTATGGCCCGAACATCCGGTTCCCCACGAACCCATGGCAGTTCCCCACCAGCACGCCCACCTTTTTTATCCGCCGCCCGCATTGCATGGCCGTCGCGATCACATCCTTGGCGGTCTCTTTTCCACGCACCACCTCCAGCAGTCGCATCACATTCGCCGGCGAGAAAAAGTGGGTTCCAATCACCCGCGTAGGATCCGCCGTCACCGACGCAATCTCATCCACGTCGAGCGTCGAAGTGTTGGTCGCCAGAATCGCCTGCGGCTTCGTCGTCTCATCCAACTCGCGGAAGACGGTCTTCTTCAGTTCCATGTTTTCGAACACCGCCTCCACCACGATGTCGGCATCGGCAAACCCCTCATTGCTCGTCGTCGGTTGGATCAGATACATCCGCTCATGCACGAACTCAGGTGTGAACCGTCCCCGCCTCACCGAACGGTCATAGTTCGACCGAATGCGCGCCAGCCCCATCTCCAGCGCTTTCTCGGACACCTCTTTGAACAGCACCGGGATCCCCGCGTTGGCGAAGTTCATCGCAATCCCGCCACCCATCGTACCCGCGCCTACAATCGCCGCCTTGGCGATCTTCCGCGTCGGCGTAACGGATGGCACATCCGGTATCTTCCGTACCTCACGCTCGCCGAAGAATACATGAATCAACGCCTCCGACTGCGGCGAGTGCAAACACTCCATGAACAATTTCGCCGTCAACGCCCGCGCTTCCTCAAACGGCATCCTTGTCGCGGCTTCCACCGAATCAATCGATTTACGGGGCGCCATCTGCCCCCGCCTCTTTTTGTGCGCCAGCGCACGCACCTTTGCAAAGACCGGCGCATTCGTCGCTTCGTCACCCAACCGCTCGTCGTTGTCGCGAACGCGAGGCGTCTTCGCACCCTCTGCAATCACCTCCGCCGCGAAAGCCAACGCACCCGCCAGCAACGTCTCACGATTGTCATCCTCCACGATGCGGTCCACGATATGGTGATCCAGCGCATCCTGAGCCGTGATCGGATCCCCGATCGCGCACATCTCCGCAGCCTTCGCCACCCCCGCAAGCCGTGGCAGACGCAGTGTCCCGCCGGCGCCCGGCAGAATCCCCAATTTCACCTCAGGCTGCCCAACCTGCGCCGATGCGAGCGCCACGCGGTAGTGACAAGCCAACGCTACTTCCAACCCGCCACCGAACGCCGTCCCATGAATCGCCGCGATCACCGGCTTCGGAGAATCCTCCAGCGTGAACAGCAGCGGATGGATCCCTTCCCCGCGCTCCCTCTGTCCCAAACGCATCTTTGCGAACTCCCGAATATCCGCTCCCGCGATGAATGTCCGTCCATCGCCGATCAATACAATCGCCCGCACCGCGTCATCCGCCGCCGCCTGCTTCACAGCCGCCGCAATACCCTCCGGCACTCCTGGGCTCAAAGCATTCACCGGCGGATTCTGAACCGTCACCACCGCCACATCCCCAAACCGAGAAACAGCAACCAGTTCACCCATAGATCACTCCCTATCGGGAAAGCGCAATTATCGCACGCACTCCCGACCCCAACGATGAGCCAAGCGGCCCCGGGTATCTTTGCAGCCTTGGCGCCTTTGCGAGAAACTAGATCACATGCTCTTCACTCGCCGCTTCTTCCTCACTTCCCTCGCCGCGAGCACTGCCCAAGCAGGCCGCTGGACGCACTTCCGTGGCAATTCCCCCGGCGCGGTCCCCGACAACCCCCGCCTGCCCGACATCTGGAGCACCACCAAAAATGTCGCCTGGAAGACAACCATCCCTGGAAAAGGTTGGTCCTCACCCATTGTTTGGGACGACCAGATCTTCCTCAACACCGCCATCAGCTCCAATGGTGACGAAAAACCCCCGGGGGGGTTCTATGCAGGCGGCGAATCCCTTCCCATTCCAACCAACGAATACACCTGGAGCGTCTATTCGATCGACTTTGCCACTGGCAAAACCCGCTGGACAACCGCTATTCATCGCGGAGTTCCCAAGGTCCCACGCCATCGCAAGAACACCTACGCTTCCGAAACGCCCGCCACCGACGGCGAGCGTATCTACGCCCACATTGGGGATCTCGGCACATATTGCCTCGATATGCAAGGCAAGCTCCTTTGGTCCAAACTCTGGCCGGGCATAGAAACGCGCTACGGCTACGGAACGGCATCCTCACCCATTGTTAACGAAGGCCGCCTTTACATCCAAAACGACAACGAACAACAATCCTGCCTGCTGGCGCTCGACAAGCTTACCGGCAAAGAGATTTGGCGTGTTGACCGCGACGAGCCCACGACCTGGGCCACTCCCTACGTTTGGCGGAACAAGAAACGCACCGAAATTGTCACCTCCGGCCGCAACAAGGTTCGCTCCTATGACCTGGACGGCAAGCTGCTATGGGAAATCCGCGGCATGTCGGGCATCTCGCTGCCCACGCCATTCTCCGTCGGCGAGTTGCTTTATGTCACCTCCGGGTTCCACGTTACCCCCACACGCCCGGTTTACGCCGTTCGCCCCGGCGCAACCGGCGACATCACCCCCGCCGCCGGAACCACCAGCAACCAATACCTCGCATGGAGCCTCCCCCAAGGTGGCCCCTATCACCCTACGCCCGTGCTCTACGACGGACGCCTCTACATCCTGTTTGACCGTGGCTTCCTCACTTGCCACGACGCCGGCAGCGGCGAAGAAATCTACGGCAAGCGCCGCATCGAAACCGGCAGCGGCAATTTCACCAGTTCCCCTTGGGCCTACAACGGAAGGATCTTCTGCCTCAGCGAAAGCGGAGACACCTATGTCATCCAAGCCGGATCCGACTTCAAGGTCCTCGGCAAAAATGCTCTCAACGAAATGTGTATGGCCACTCCAGCTTTAGCCGATACCAGTCTCATCATCCGGACTTACGGCCACCTCTACCGGATTGCGCAAACCAACGCCTGAGGAACCGAGAGACTCGACAAAGGCGGCCGCCCCTCACGGTGTAAACTGGACTTAAAGAGCGACCCTGGATCACAGCGTATGTACAGAGCACCCCGCCGAATCATCGCCACGCTGGTTCTTCTCGGCCTGACGCAATTTGTCCTCCGGGCGCAGACCGGTATCACCCGCTTCGTGCGTTTCTCGCAAGGCGACACAATCTCCTACGGCATCCTCGAGGGTAGGACGGTTCGCGAATTGGATGGGGACTTTCTCCAGGGTGCTCGTCCCACCGGTAAGACCTTCCCGCTTTCGAACGTAAGGCTTGAGATCCCACTCGATCCGATGAAGGTCTCGAAGGTCCTGGGTGTCGCCCTGAATTCCAATCTTCCCGAGGGCCCGCCGCTGCACGTGCGACATCCGCGGTTCTTCGCAAAGATGCCCACGTCGCTGAACCGGCACGAGGGTGGCGTCGAACTACCGCCCGAGGCGATGAACCTCAACTTCGAAGGCGAGCTCGTCATCATCATCGGGAAAAAGGGTCGGCATATCTCCGTCGACGATGCTGAAGACCACATCTTCGGCTACAGTGTCGGGAACGACTTCAGCGAGAACACTTGGTACAAGGAACTCGCCCAACTCAAAGAGCCCACCCGCCTCATCTCCAAAGGAACTGACACCTGGGCCTGCCTCGGCCCGGTGATTGCCATGGGTGTCGATTGGCGCGATCTAGACATCGAGGTTCGACTGAACGGCGACGTCGTGGCGCAGGGCCGCACCAAGTACATGAGGAACGATGTCCGACAGCTTGTCAGCTACATCAGCCGCTACATGACGCTTCTGCCCGGCGACGCGATCTACACCGGAACCGTGGCCCCGCCCGTCCTGCCGGGAAAGCGCAACGAGATGCAAGTCGGCGACGTCATGGAAGTCGAGATCGAAGACATCGGCCTGCTCCGCAACAAAATTGTCCCGATGAAGGTTCCCTGAGTAAGGGGCAGGGGTCAGGCTAGCGAATCTTCACCGGCTCGATCTCTCCCATGGGGATGTCCATCAAATCCTCACCGAAGATGATCTGCCCGTCAAAGACCTCCGCCGCTTCGTGCAGGATTCGTTCGCGCACACCGGGCCGCTCCAATTGCTCGGTAATATGCACGAGGACCAGTGTCTTGACGCCAGCGTCCTTGGCGGTCCGGGCGGCGTCGAGATGCCCTGAGCAGCAGCCAGTGATCCGCGGATCGTTCACCAGTCCGTTGATCATATGACACATGTGGAGCAGAACGTCGGCGCCGGTTGACAGCTCGGTCAGACTCGGCGTGGGCGCAGTATCGCCGCCGAAGACGATCGACCCGACCGGAGTGTTCAGCCGATACGCAAGGCAAGTCAGATACGGCTGGCAATGGACGACTTCCGCCACCTGCACGTTCCAGTTCTCCGGTTCGACGATGTCACCGTGGCTGACCTGAATCACCTCCGGGGACGGCCGCCTGCGGGGCAGCACCCCACCGCGCATTTCGTAGATGAAGTGGCTGCCCGGGTGCAACGTGCGGCCCGCAAGATCCGGGCCGTAGACGCCGCCCTCACCGAAGAGCTGCTCGGTCATTCGCGCCGCCGGAGCAGGCGCGATGACTTGCAACTCGGGAATTCTGCCCGAACCCTGGTCCCATCGATTGAGCACCAAGTAGCCGTAGTCAACGCAGTGGTCGTAATGCAAGTGCGTCAGGAACAGGTGGCTCACCGCGGTCACCGCCACGCCCTTTCGTAGCAGCCGTCGCACCGAGCCTGGACCACAATCGAACAGCATCGCCTCGCCGTCGTGTTGAACCAGATAGCTCGAACCGGCGCGGTGCATCAAAGGTGCCGGTGTTCCTGTGCCCAGCAATGTCAACTTCATCACTCACCCTTTCTCGGTAGAGCCGGTCGACTCCCGACCGATCCCGGTTACCTTAGCAAGCCTGGCCTGGACATCTCACCACGCGACGAGGTCTCTCGGGACTCTTCGCTGCGCTAAAATCTTGGTGGACTTTCCGGAGACTGAAACCGATGACCCGAATACTTCTCATTCTGTTTGCTTTTGTCTTGACTCTCGGCGCGCAGACCAAGACCATCCTCGTTCTCAACCGATCGGCGGCAGACATTACCGATTGGCAATCCGTCTCATCGAAAGTGAAGCTCGTTCCAGTCACCAGAGACAACATGATGGACCACATTGCCGACGCCGACGCCTTGATCGGCTACATCAAGCCCGAGCAGGTCCGCGCCGGCAAGAAGCTCAAGTGGGTGCAAACTTTGAGCGCCGGCGTCGAAACCGTGCTGCACCGCTCCGGAGGTGACGACCTACGCGACAGCGACATCGTCCTCACCAACAATCAGATCGTGCAGGGTCCCGAAATCGCCGATCACGCCATGGCCTTGCTGCTGACGCTCACACGCCGCATCCCTAGGTTCATCGCGGACCGCCAAACCGAGACGTGGGGCGGGCGGCCCTACGATGGCATCGAATTGAATCAGAAGACAGCCCTTGTCATCGGTGTGGGGGGCATCGGCGCGCAGATCGCCCTGCGGGCGTGGGCCCATGGCATGACCGTGATTGGCGTCGATCCCGAGGATCTTCCCTATTCACCTTTCGTCAAGGAGGTCGTGAAACCGGACCGCCTGGATGAGATGGTCCCTAGAGCCGACGTCATTTTCGTCGCAGCCCCCTGGACCCGTGAAAGTCACAAGATGATCGGTCCGGACCAGTTCGAGAGCATGAAGCGAGGCGCGTACTTCATCGCCGTGAGCCGCGGCGGTTTGTACGACCTGGATGCGCTCGTGAAGGCCCTCGACAGTAAGCGTCTCTCCGGCGCCGGCGTCGATGTCACTGACCCCGAACCGCTACCCGAGGGTCACGCTCTGTGGAAGTTCGACAACGCCATCATCACGCCGCACGTCGCCGGTCGGTCTGATCTTGATCGCGGCCGCATGCTGGGGACAGTCAAAGAAAACATCCGGCGCTTTGCCGAGGACCTGCCGTTGCTCAACGTCGTCGACAAGCAGAAGGGCTATTAAGAAAGCTTCGTCAGGGTCTCTTCGGCACGATGGCCCGCAGTACAAACGGCAAGGCATCGAGTAGCCGTTTAGTATCGAGGAGATCCTTGCAACACTTTCTCGGGCGTCTCGTTGAGAAAGCAGCGGCCCAATTCTTCCCGCAGAGAACGTCGGTTGCAGAGGAGACAGGCAGTTCCCATCCAAGTATTTGCCTCGTATCGGCGCACTCCGGAAAATCTGCATATTGCATTTCTGTTTGGAATTGAAGGAGTAGATCGGAGTACAACCACTGTTTTCTCCAGACCTGCCGGGCCCATCTGGTCGACTGCCCAACCACCCCCTGGCCTGCTTTCACTGACTACTGGCTGGGTGGCCCGTTTTCCCATTCCTTCCTGACCACCGGTCACTGGCGGCTGACTACTGATGCAGGGCGGTCTTAGCGCTTGCTTCTGCTGATAGGTGGTGAGAAATGCAGGTTGGCGCCGGAATGAAGAAGGCCCCGGCGTTGACCGGGGCCTTACGAAGTGAATCGGGCGGCGTCCTACTCTCCCACGCAGTTGCCCGCGCAGTACCATCGGGGCTGAGGGGCTTAACGACTGTGTTCGGGATGGGAACAGGTGTGACCCCCTCGCTAGAGCCACCCGAAAGCCGTGGACTGAATATCGTAGGGCGAGTCATCGCGTCGAGCGCGAACGTCATGACATCACAGAAATCGTGATGTCAAACGACTCAGTGCCGAGTCAATTTTATGGTCAAGCCGAACGGGCGATTAGTAACGGTTAGCTGAACGTGTTACCACGCGTACACATCCGTCCTATCAAACTCGTCGTCTTCGAGTGCCCTTATTAGCTTACGCTTGGGAGATCTCATCTTGGGGAGAGTTTCGTGCTTATATGCTTTCAGCGCTTATCTCGACCGAACTTCGCTACCCAGCAATGCCACTGGCGTGACAACTGGATCACAAGAGGTTCGTCCGCCTCGGTCCTCTCGTACTAAAGGCAGCCCCCCTCAAATCTCCTACGCCCACCACAGATAGGGACCGAACTGTCTCGCGACGTTCTGAACCCAGCTCACGTACCGCTTTAATGGGCGAACAGCCCAACCCTTGGGAGCTTCTTCACCCCCGGGATGCGATGAGCCGACATCGAGGTGCCAAACCCAAGCGTCGATGTGAACTCTTGGCTTGGATCAGCCTGTTATCCCCGGCGTACCTTTTATCCGTTGAGCGACGGCCCTTCCATGCGGAACCGCCGGATCACTATAGCCTGCTTTCGCACCTGCTCGACTTGTAGGTCTCGCAGTCAACCCGGCTTATGCTATTGCACTCTGCGGCTGATTTCCAAACAGCCTGAGCCGAGCATCGCGCGCCTCCGTTACATTTTGGGAGGCGACCGCCCCAGTCAAACTACCCACCAACCAGTGTCCCTCTCCCCGTTCAGGGGAGCAGGTTAGAACCGCAATACGATCAGGGTGGTATCTCACCGTTGGCTCCTCCGAGTCCAAGAACCCGGATTCAAAGCCTCCCACCTATCCTGCGCAAACCGCACCGCGATTCACTGGTAAGTTGTAGTAAAGGTGCACGGGGTCTTTCCGTCTTGTGGCGGGCACCCGGCGTCTTCACCGGGACCACAACTTCGCCGGGCAGGTTGTTAAGACAGTGCTCAGATCGTTACGCCATTCGTGCAGGTCGGAACTTACCCGACAAGGAATTTCGCTACCTTAGGACCGTTATAGTTACGGCCGCCGTTCACCGGGGCTTCGATTCAGAGCTTCGCCGAAGCTAACCCCTCCTCTTAACCTTCCGGCACCGGGCAGGCGTCAGCCCCTATACGTCGTTTTCGACTTTGCAGAGACCTGTGTTTTTGTTAAACAGTCGCCTGAGCCATTTCACTGCGGCCTCCCAGAAGGAGGCGCCCCTTCTCCCGAAGTTACGGGGCTAATTTGCCGAGTTCCTGAACAACCCTTCACCCGAGCGCCTGAGAATACTCATCTCGTCTACGTGTGTCCGTTTACGGTACGGGTACCTTGACTTCTCCTTAGAGGTTTTTCCTGGCAGTGTGGCGTCATGACTAAGTCGGGTTGCCCCTTCGCGTCCGTCCTCAGTGATAGCTCTCGGGTGGATTTGCCTGCCCGAAACACCTTACGACGGCCAAAGTGCATATCCATCAGCACTCTCATTTAGCCTCCTGCGTCACCCCATCGTCAAACGAAGCAAGGTAGTCGCGGAATGTTTACCGCGTATCCATCGGCTACGCCTTTCGGCCTCACCTTAGGCCCCGACTAACCCTGAGCGGATGAACCTTGCTCAGGAAACCTTAGACTTTCGGCGACCAGGATTCTTACCTGGTTTCTCGCTACTAATGCTGGCAGAGTCTCTTCCAAACCGTCCACCAGTCCTTACAGACTGACTTCGACCGGTTTAGAACGCTCTCCTACCGTCCGAATAAATTCGAACCCGCGGCTTCGGTAGAGTGCTTGAGCCCCGTTACATTTTCGGTGCCGAGAGGCTTGACCAGTGAGCTATTACGCTTTCTTTAAAGGATGGCTGCTTCTAAGCCAACCTCCTGGCTGTCTGGGCCTCTTGACTTCCTTACCCACTTAGCACTCATTCCGGGACCTTAGCCGGCGATCTGGGTTGTTTCCCTTTTGACCATGAAGCTTAGCCCCCACAGTCTGACTCCCGCGCTCAATGTCAACGGCATTCGAAGTTTAGTTGGATTCGGTAAGCTTGGAAGCCCCCTAGTCCATCCAGAGCCCTACCACCGTTGCAGATACGCGAGGCTAGCCCTAAAGCTATTTCGGAGAGAACGAGCCATCACGGAATTTGATTGGCCTTTCACCCCTACCCTCAGCTCATCCAAGCCGTTTTCAACCGACAATGGTTCGGGCCTCCGGTTGCTGTTACACAACTTTCACCCTGGCCAAGGGTAGATCATCCCGTTTCGCGTCTATTCCCAGCGACTCAACGCCCTATTCAGACTCGCTTTCGCTGCGGCTCGCTGATGCTTAACCTTGCCACTGAGAATAACTAGCCAGCTCATTAAGCAAAAGGCACGCGGTCAGGAGCGACTGTTCTTACGAATAAGAACAGTCCCAGCCCTCCCACTGCTTGTAGGCATACGGTTTCAGGTACTTTTAACTCCCCTCGCAGGGGTGCTTTTCACCTTTCCCTCACGGTACTAGTTCACTATCGGTCGCAAGCGAGTATTTAGCCTTACCGGATGGTCCCGGCAGATTCCCACAAGGTTTCCCGTGCCCCGCGGTACTCAGGATACCACTGAGTCGTTCAGGTTTTTGCCTACAGGACTATCACCTTCTTCGGTCGAATTTTCCAAATACATTCGGCTAACCATTCCGATCCCATGCTGTGGTCCTACAACCCCGGCCTTGCCTTACGGCTCAGCCGGTTTGGGCTGTTCCGCGTTCGCTCGCCGCTACTAGCGGAATCACTGTTGTTTTCTCTTCCTCCGGGTACTGAGATGGTTCACTTCCCCGGGTTCGCCTCCTTGCCCTATGGATTCAGACAAGGATGACCGGTGTTCACACCGGTCGGGTTTCCCCATTCGGACACCCCCGGATCACAGCTTGCTCGCAGCTCCCCGAGGTTTTTCGCAGCCTGCCACGTCCTTCATCGCCTGCTTGCGCCAAGGCATCCCCCGTACGCCCTTAGTAGCTTGACCATAAAATTGACCCGGAACTGAATCCGGATCTAGTCGAGACGTTTTTGCGCTCGTCGAATTCACGCCTTCCCCGCAACGGGGCCGGCGTAAACCCGGCGATGACTAAAGATGCCCTACGATATTCAGTTTTCAAAGATCATTCAGAACCGCACTGCGGTTCCAGATGTCAGGGTTCCCGTTCGTCAAACCGGAAGTCTGACATCTACAACCCACAGCCTCTACGGCCTTCAAGTGGTGGGCCTGGCTGGATTTGAACCAGCGACCTCATCCTTATCAGGGATGCGCTCTAACCAACTGAGCTACAGGCCCCCGACGGGTCTTGCGTCCCTGATGCAGGACTGAATGTGGTGGAGCTGACCGGATTCGAACCGACGACCTCCTGAATGCAAATCAGGCGCTCTCCCAACTGAGCTACAGCCCCGATTGAGGCCGGTTGGACGTGCCCGCAACCGAGGCTGCGGGAACAGTCTGTTAGTGAGTCTAACTCGAGTTCGGAGTTGTTTGACGGAGATGAGACTCCTGTCGCTTCAGCACTGACACGACAGTTGCCTGCATTCCTTTAGAAAGGAGGTGATCCAGCCGCAGGTTCTCCTACGGCTACCTTGTTACGACTTCACCCCAATCGTGAATCATACCTTGGGCCGCTGCCTCCCGAAGGTTGGCTCACGGACTTCTAGTACAATCCACTTTCGTGATGTGACGGGCGGTGTGTACAAGGCCCGGGAACGTATTCACGGCGCCGTTCTGATGCGCCATTACTAGCGATTCCGGCTTCACGCAGGCGAATTGCAGCCTGCGATCCGAACTGAGGGCGGTTTTTAGGGATTAGCTCCACCTCGCGGCTTCGCGACCCGTTGTACCGTCCATTGTAGCACGTGTGTCGCCCTGGACATAAAGGCCATGATGACTTGACGTCGTCCCCACCTTCCTCCAACTTGTCGCTGGCGGTCTCCCGTGAGTGCACCGAAGTTAGCAACACGGGACGAGGGTTGCGCTCGTTGCGGGACTTAACCCAACATCTCACGACACGAGCTGACGACAGCCATGCAGCACCTCTACTGGAGTCCCCGAAGGGAAAACGTTATTTCTAGCGCGGTCCCCAGCACTTCAAGCCCAGGTAAGGTTCTTCGCGTTGCGTCGAATTAAACCACATGCTCCACCGCTTGTGCGGGCCCCCGTCAATTCCTTTGAGTTTCAGCCTTGCGACCGTACTCCCCAGGCGGCATACTTAACGCGTTAGCTCCGGCACGGACTCAGTGAAGAGCCCACACCAAGTATGCATCGTTTAGGGCGTGGACTACCAGGGTATCTAATCCTGTTTGCTCCCCACGCTTTCGAGTCTCAGCGTCAGTGGCGATCCAGAGAGCCGTCTTCACCACCGGTGTTCCTCCTGATATCTACGCATTCCACCGCTACACCAGGAATTCCACTCTCCCCTCTCGCACTCGAGCCTGCCAGTTTCCGACGCACCCTCCCAGTTGAGCCGGGAGATTTCACAACAGACTTGGCAGACCGCCTACACTCGCTTTACGCCCAGTAATTCCGAACAACGCTTGCTGCCTACGTATTACCGCGGCTGCTGGCACGTAGTTAGCCGCAGCTGCTTGTGCGGGTACCATCATGATTGTCCCCGCTGAAAGAGCTTTACACCCCGAAAGGCTTCATCACTCACGCGGCGTCGCTGGATCAGGGTTTCCCCCATTGTCCAAGATTCCTCACTGCTGCCTCCCGTAGGAGTCTGGCCCGTGTCTCAGTGCCAGTGTGACCGTGCGCCCTCTCAGGCCGGCTACCGATCTTTGCCTTGGTGGGCCGTTACCCCACCAACAAGCTAATCGGCCGCGGGCCCCTCCTCAAGCGTCCGAAGACTTTCATCCCGAAGGATCGTATGCGGTATTAGCCCCGGTTTCCCAGAGTTATTCCCCACTCGAGGGCAGGTAACCCACGTGTTACTCACCCGTTCGCCACTGTACTGACCCCCCGAAGGGGGCTTTCTCGTTCGACTTGCATGTGTTAAGCGCGCCGCCAGCGTTGATTCTGAGCCGGGATCAAACTCTCGAGTAAAAGATTGTCTCCCCGGCCCTCCGAAGAGCGCCGAGGATAACTCGTGGAGTTCCGTACGACTCAGAACTCGAAATTAGACGTTCGCAGACTTCACGTCCAACCAGATTGTCAAAGATCTGGACCGCGAAAGATCGTCTCCCCCTACCCACAGGGCCGGGGAATCCCTTCCGCGACCGGCCTCAAGCTTGCACTGACGACAGGCGACCCCTTAGGCGTCTCCACCCTGGAGGCTCGCACAAACCGTCAAGATGTCAAAGGATCGGATACCGGAACTGGTCAGCTTACCCAACCAACTCCGTGTGTGAGGACACTGTCCCCCTATCCTCTCGGAGTATATCACTTCGCCCGCACCGATGCAAGAGAAAAATGACGCGGTGTCAACGCCCAATAGAAATGTCCCCGGACCGAGATCAAAACTCGCCTGTAGCCTGGGAATCCCGCCTATGGGGACATTTCCAGGCCACCCGCCCGTGGTGAAAGTCCCGTGGAAATCACGGCGAACCGCAGCGGTCACTCGGCGCTGAGTGAGCAGGACGGCGATCCGGTTTGCGGGGACACTTGATTTGCCACAAGTAGTGAGCCGAGTAATGCCGGGCAGTAGTGGGAAGCAGTGAGCTTGGATTCAATGACTTGGTGGAGGTCGTGGCGATCCGGGGTCGCAGATTTTGATTACACGACCATTTCCCGCCAGAGGCGAACGGAACGGCAATTCAGACACTTGATTTGCGACAAAAAGCACGCGAAAGGCTCTGCCTCCGGCCTTAGATTCCCGTGCTTGCGGCGCTGCTTGCTGGCGGTGCGCCGAGTCAGGCACACCACCTGGGTCTTCGCACTGAAGGAGCGATTCCATTCAGGCTGCAGGAAGGCGATGGGCAGATCGCCCTTGGGCGGGCCGCCGGACTTCATCGGCGCAAGCTGGCGGTCCAGCAGCGGGCTGTCGACCACCGTCCGCACGGGCGGCCCGGGCGTGACTTTCACCAGGGCTGCCAGCCTGCATGTCTTACCACCTTGTATGTGGCAAGGTAGGGGCAAGAGGTGAGTGAGGAGCCGGTAGCTGCCGGCTCCTCACTCACTTCGCCTCGCCACGTAGTAAGACATGCAGGTCAGGACCGCTGTGCCTCCGCCTCTTCCTCAGAGGACTGTTCCAGCAGTGCCGGCGGCTCACTGTTGTCCAACTCGAGCCGTTCGATCTTGCTGAAGCGGCTGGTGATCTTCCGCGCAGAGGTATGCACCTTGTCGACAATCCGCGCTCGCCTGGCGGATGTGCGTTCGAAGTTGGTCCATGCGGACCCGGAAGCGCGAGAAGTCTCCGGAGAGCATGCTGAGGTGCTCCTGAATGATGTCCACCTGCTTGCGAGTCGCCTCGTCTTTGAGCACCGCTCGGGCGGTCGTAAGGACCGCCATCAGAGTCGTCGGCGAACACATCCAAACCCGTAGCCGGTGGGCTTCCTCAACGAGGTCCGGATGGCCGGCATGGATCTCCGCGAAGACGGCTTCCGCAGGGATGAACATGACAGCCCCCTCTGAAGTCTCGGGCGGTGCGATGTACTTCCCGGCAATGGACTGAATAGGCGTTCGCACGTCCCTCGTGAAAGCGGCCTCGGCGAGCTTGCGCTCCTCGGCTGACAGATCGGGGTCCAGCTTGCGGCGATAGTTCTCCAGCGGAAACTTGGAATCGATGGGAACATGGCCGGTCGGTGCGGGCAGGAAGAGGAGGCAATCCACACGATTCGCGTTCGCGAGCGTGTGCTGCATCTTGTAGGCGGATTCGGGCAGCAGGTTCTTGACCAGACCTTCGAGTTGTACTTCCCCGAAGGCGCCGCGCGCCGAACGATCGGCGAGCACTTCCTGCAAGCTCACTACGCTGGTTGACAGTTCGGTGATCTTCTTCTGCGCCTGGTCGATCACAGCCAGCCGCTGCACGATGTCGGTGAAGGTCGCGGTCGTCTTCTCGAAACCCTCCGAGAGCCGCCGATCGACTTGCCCACTGATCTCCAGGAGCTTACGGCCGGTCTCCGACGTCAGCACGTCCATGCGCTTACCGAGATCGTTCGTTGTCCGCTGAAGGGTTTCGCCAAGCTGTTGATGAACGCGGCTGATCACTCTGTCGAGCGCTTCCTGCTGCGACCCCATGGCCGCGCCATGCCTGAGCTCGAGGCTCTGACGCAAATCCGCGAAGCTCTGCGCCAGGCTTTGCTCCAGCCGGTGAAGAGCGTCTTGCTGCTGCTCTCTCGCCGCGGCAAGTTGTTCCAACAGGGTATTGCGGGTTTCCGTCTGCTGAACGCGAAGGTCTTGGTCGAGCCGGCGAACCACCTCGTCGGTGTCGCGCGCCTGCTGGCGAAGCTGCTGGGAGAGGTGCTCGCCGTGGCGGTTTTGCTCATCCAGGCGAACGGTCAACCGCTCCATCGCACGGTGGGCTCTCGCGGCGAGCCATACGGCCGCCAGGATTCCCGCCAACGCAAGAATCACCAACAAGGATTCGGTGGTCATCGTTCAAGCAGCAGGCTGAACGACTGGTGTTACCGCGCTGCCGCTTTATGGGGAAGGATCCGCAATCCCTCGACCCCCGGCAGTTCCAGTCGGAAAAGCGCACCCGGCGTACCCGACCACTCCCCCAAGGCGCCCGTAATAAAGAGTTGGTCCATCCGCGGACCCGCGAAGGCGACGTTGCTCGTCGTCAGGTTACCCCCCGGCAGACGGCGGATGAGCTTCCCGTTGACATCCAGCACTTGGACTTGCCGCATTCCGAAATGGGCCACGTAGAGATTGCCCTCCGTGTCCAGCGCCATGCCGTCGGGCTGATTGTCGATCTGCTCACCGCTCTTAGCGGGCAAGTCTGCGAAAACCTTCATCGGGCCGACCTTCCCCGGCGCCGTCACGGGAAACTCGAGGATGCGATTGCGCACACTCTCAGCGACGAGCAAAGTCTTGCCGTCCGGCCGCAAAACGATGCCATTCGGATAAAGAAAACCCGTTGCGACCAAGTGCGTGACCCCACTGGGATCGACGTAGTGAACGGTGCCGATGGGCTCTTTTTCCGAGCCGCCTGGATCCGTGAAGTAGAAACCGCCTTTAGGATCGAGCGTCAGGTCATTCGGCCCGCGCAGGGGTTTTCCGCCGCATTGATTCGACGCTTCTCCGATCACCTTGCCGTTCTTGTCCAGATGAAGCACCGCGTGCCGGCTCGCGTCGCAGACCAAGTGCGTGCCGTCCGCGAGCACTTTGTGGCCGTTGGGCGCTCCGGTCTCGGCCCAAATCGACGACAAGACACTCGAATCACCTTGTAGCGAGACCTGCGTGATAAAGCGGCCGTGAGAGATGTAGGCGTTCCCTTCGTGGTCGAAGACGATCCCTTCACTGTAGGAAGGTACCCGAGCAATCTCGACCGGCTGAGGGTCGGCCCCTCGGAGCACGAAATATCCCGGAGCACAAACCAGCAGGGAAATCAGCGCGAACCATAACGTTCCGCCGCGGAAGCCGGATTTCTTATCGCCCAACACCTGTGAAATTATAGCCTACGGCTTGAAGTGACTTGGCTCGTAGATCGTCGCAAGCATTTGGCTGATCGACAGCGCCGGCCCAGGACGCTGGCTTCCGACATCCTGAGGGCCGCCCGCGCGGGGCTAGCCTGCATATCTCAACACCTGACGGCCGCAGCACGCGATAAGACCGCCATGACTTCGTTGCGCTTGCTTGCCGTGCTCGATGTACTGTCAAGTACACCTCCGCGAGCAAAGCGCTCGCGCCTCTTCCTGGCGGCCCTCTCACGCACTTCGCCTCGCCACGTGGTGAGATATGCAGGTCAGCGGCGGTATCAGATCAACTTCTCCTCCGTGTTTCCGATACTTGCATCTGCTACTCTGAAGCCTCGGTTTGTCATGCAACGCCTGCTTGTTTTCCTAGTCTTCGTAGCGCCTCTGGCCGCTCAGAACCCCGCCTTGATGGAGGCGGTGCGCGACCCGAATGAAGACGTCTACATTGGGAAGAAAGAGCACATCGCTGCCGGTGGGCAGCTTTACAACATCGCCTGCAGCGGCTGCCATGGTCCCGGCGGAGAGGGCGGCCGCGGTCCCAACCTCGTAATCGGTCCGGCGGCCCAGAACAAGAAACCGACTCAGATTTACACCGCGGTCAAGATCGGCGTGCCAGGCGGAGACATGCCGCCTTTCGGAAGCATGCCGGACGAGCAGCTTTGGCAGATGACGGCCTACGTCAGCAGCCTCAGCCGGCCCGCCTACGAAGTCGATGTACCTGGCGACCCGGAAGCCGGCAAGGCCCTTTATTATGGCAAGGCGGGCTGTTCGAACTGCCACATGATCCGCGGTGAAGGAGGAGCGCTGGGGCCCGACCTCAGCAACGCAGGGCTCCAAAACTACGTTCTGCAATTGCGTGAGGGCGTGCTCGAACCGAACAAGCGTATCACTCCCGGTTTCGATCCCGTCCTTGTCGTCACCCATTCCGGTGAAACGATCGAAGGCGTCGCTAAGAACTACACGAATTACACCATTCAGCTTCTGGACCGCGCCGGCACGCTGCATCTCCTCGACACATGCGGCCTCAAGGAGATCGTGTTCCTCAAAGACACTTGGATGCCCGCCAACTTAACCGACCGCTTCTCCGATGATGAAATTCAGAATATCCTCGCTTTTGTCAGCCGCCAAGCCGCGCGCATTCCTACACCTGACTCAGATACGGGAACAGTGGGCAACTGACCGGAGACCGCGAGAGCGGCCCGCGGTGTCCGGCTCCGTCGCTCAAAAGCGTCTCGTCATTGCTTCCGTGCTCATCGCGGCCGCCCTTGCCGCGCTCCCCGCCACGGCTCAGGTCAGTTACGAAGACATCCTCCGAGGACCCGACAAAGACTGGTTGACGTACGCCGGCGACTATGCCGCTCAGCGGCACAGTTCCCTGACCCAGATCAACACCGGAAATGTTTCGTCGCTGGTGCCGAAGTGGGTGTACCACCTCGAAGTCGGCCGCCGGCTCAGTTCGATCCCGCTCGTCTATGAAGGCATCATGTACGTCGGGAACAGCAACGAGGTACACGCTCTCGACGCCGTCAGCGGGCGCAAGATCTGGTACTACCGTCAAGAGGACGTCGAAGGCGGATCACGCGCCAACCGCGGCGTCGGATTGCTGGGCGACAAAGTCTTCTTCGTCACGGGCGACTGCTACCTGGTCGCCCTGCATCGCAAGACGGGAGCGCTGCTGTGGAATCACCAATACGCCAACCCGGAACAGGGTTATCATTGCACCGTTGCCCCGTTCGCCTTCAAGGATCGCGTCGTTGTCGGAGTGAGCGGTGGAGACTCCGGCGCCCGTGGGTTCCTGACCGCCCACGCCGCGGAAACCGGCAAGGAACTTTGGCGCCTCTGGACGGTGCCCGCCAAAGGCGAGTTCGGCGCCGACACCTGGGGGCCGAAAACGCTCGACTGGGGCGGCGCGGCAACATGGATGTCCGGAAGCTACGATTCGGACCTCAACATCCTCTATTGGGGAACCGGCAACCCCTGGCCCGATTTCTACGGCGGCGACCGGCCTGGCGACAACCTCTATTCCGACTCGCTCATCGCCGTCGACGGCGACAGCGGTGAAATGAAGTGGTACTTCCAATTCACCCCGCACGACGTCTGGGATTGGGATGCACAGGAGTTTCCGGTCTTACTCGATCTTCCTTACCAAGGCGAGGACCGCAAATTGGTCGTCCAGGCCAACCGTAATGGTTTCTACTACGTTCTCGACCGGGTCAGCGGTGAGTTTCTCCACGCCAATGCCTTCGTCGATCAACTCACGTGGGCGAAGGGCGTCGACAAGAACGGCCGGCCGATCCTCGTCGAGGGACAAGACCCGCAGCCGGGCGGGGTCGAGGTTTGCCCGACGGTCCGCGGCGCCTCGAACTACATGTCACCGTCGTTCAACCCAAACACGGGTCTGCTCTACATCATCGCCTTGGAAGGCTGCGATATCTACACGAGCTCTGCTCGAGAGCCCGTCCCAATGGTTGGTTTCGCCGGCACCGGCGGAGAAAAGCCTCCGCGGCATTCGAATCAGTTCTACCTTCGGGCATTGAATCCCACCTCAGGGGAACGCGTTTGGGAATACCCGATGACAGGTCCCACGATCATGTGGGCGGGGACGCTTTCGACGGAAGGCGGGATCGTTTTCTTCGGAGACGACGACCACCATCTGGTCGCACTGGAAGCGAAGACCGGCGAGCACCTTTGGCACTTCAACGTCGGTCAGCAGCTTTTTACCTCTCCGATTACCTATATGGTCGATGACAAACAGTACGTGACTCTGGTCGCCAAAACTGATGTCTTCACGTTCGGGCTCTTCGAACCCGTGAAGCGGGTACCCGTCATCAAACGAATGCGCGAGAAATAGCCCGGCTTTCGAGCCCGGGCCCGGCGATCGAGGCGCCCGTCGGGGCTGCGGCAACGCCGACCTCTGACCTTCCCTATAGCGGGCCCGATCGGTGACGGCGCAATAACACCGAGCGCTATCTGGGCTTGAGACAGAACCTCCACGACGGCCCCGTCCGTGCCGCGCAGGGTCCAGTGGGCGTGCATCTTTCCGCCTCGCTGCGCACCCAATTGGCAGCCAGCAGGACGGTGAGGCTGCGGATGCTCTTCTTCGCTGCCAAGCTCATGACGGGCCTCCGGCGCGCTCAGCGCGTCGTTGCGGTCTGGCTAGACCATAGCACTACGTCGGTTCTCGTTTAAAATCCGCGCCGGGAGAGATGGGGAGGGAAAAGCCGTGATGGGCGACTGGATGATTACGGCCATTAGCAGGAGGAGTTGAGATGTCAAAACACTGTGCTTTGCTGCTTTCTGTTGCCCTGCTGCTGGTTTCCACGGGCCGCGCAGAGACCGTTGTCGTGCGGGCCGACTGGGAAAAGACCCGCGCGATGCTGACCCGGGGTAAGTTTCGCCCCAGGAGCGGGGTTGAACTGAAGTCGTCCCAGCGGGTGATGTTGACCCCGGATCGGGGTGAGTTTCAACCCAGGAAACGGACTGAAGTTGAACTGAAGCCGTCCAAGTGGGTGAAAGGGGAACTCATCGAGGCGACCGGCGCGGGCCTGCAGATCGTGTTCCGAGAACACGAGATCAGTATTGCGCGGGAAGACATCCGCAGAATCCGGTTGGTTCCCCGCAAGACGAATCGCCGAATCGGCTTGTGGGTAGGCATCCCCGCCGGAATCGTGGCCGGCTTTACCGCTGCTAAGGCGATTTGCAGCGCTGGTGGTGGGTGTACCAATGCCGGGGCCTTGACGTTGCTTATCGGCACACCGATGGCAGTGATCTATGTGTTCCACAAGCTCGGGGGGGCGGGCCGACCGCAGGGCCGTGCTGGTTGAGTTGGATGAGAGCACGGCGAAGAAGCCGCCGGTACCGTGGCAGGCGGCACGGCCTTCCCCGGTAAAGTAGGAGAGCGCCCCGTTTCCCGTCGAAGCCACTGCCGGGCAGCCGGATGCAACCTATACTGTCAACAATGGAAAGGGTGAGGCGAAATGCCGGTGGGCTGTTGCGGACTGCCTTTGGGGCGGGCCCAACAGGAGGTGTTGACATGCGACTCGGGTTCCTGATCGGACGGATATGTACCGGCCTTGGCTTGATGGTTTCCCTGGCTTGGCTGGGGCCGGGGCTTCGTGCCGCGGAACGTTGGCAAGACTGGAGCCGGGTTCAGGCATTGCCGGCCAGAGAATAGTCGTCAAGCCTTTCAAGGGAATGGACCCCAAGGTGGTAGGCACTTACGTTTCAAGCGATGCCGGCCATCTCGTTGTCAGAAGGGGAAACGGCCAAGCTGTCAGCATTCCCAAGGATCAGATTCGCCTGGTCGTACGGAAAAAACGTGTGCGCCACACCGTCGTGATTGGGGCGGTTGCCGGGTCCGTTCTCATGGCTTTATTGCCCAGTAGATTGAATTTAGACATGCCTCATGACGAGTTAGTTTTCGGGGCGGCCGGAGCCGGACTCGGTGCTCTAGGTGGCCTTGCAGTCCGAGCTATCGGAATGAAAATAAATCCTGTTGTCTATAAAGTCAAGAAACAGGACCCTGGTGCGACCAAGACTCGGTGAAGCATCATCGATATCTTCTGCCGGGCAGGGCTTTACTGCTCCCAGTTCATGCAGAAAAAACGAACGGAACCCGGACCAACCACAGCAGCGCTCCGAACGCGGAGAGCAGCCCTGGCGGCTGGGCCCTAAGTCTCGCTTCGGCTCGCGCTGCCGCTGCCGGGTGATCTGCCGGATGCGGTTCATTCCCCGCTCAACACGGCGGTGATCTCCCTGTAATCCACTGCCAAGAGTTCGACTTGCCGTTCGAGCTCGCTCAACTGCTGCTGCAAGTCCTCGGCCAACGCCACGGGCCACCCTTGCTGCCGCCGTAAGTCCTCGACCTGTGTTGCGAGCCGCTCCATTTGTTTTGTGAAAGCCTCGTACTACCCGGCCAGCCGATGCTGCTCCTGCTCGTACTGTTCCGCGAGCGCGCTCAAGGCATCGGACAAGGGTCACTCCAGCTCGGTCACAGAACTCCTTCACTCGCTCGACAGTTCGATAGACGGACGGCCGTCAACTCTCCAGGGCGGATCATCGAGCGGCCCCTCCTGGCGTTCGATGATCCACCGCGTCAGCCCCCAGTTCTCTCCGAAGATGACCCCGAAGAGGCTCGACCCGACTGCCAGGGGCCGCAGCCAAGCCCTCTATAAGGCAGTGAAAACGCCGCTGGCAATCACATCCCGTTGCCCCGTGGAAAACCACGGCTCGACCTGCTTGAGCCGGAGTTTTGCAAAACCGCCGGGTCCGATGGGAGAATCAGTTCTTTTACCGAAGGGGTCTCGATGCCGAAGATTCGCCGTGCTCTTATCAGTGTCACCGACAAAACCGGAGTAGCCGATTTTGCCCGCCGATTGGCGGAACTCTCCGTCGAGGTCGTTTCCACCGGGGGGACCGCCCGCCTGTTACGGGAACAGGGGCTGACGGTTCGCGACGTGTCGGAGCTGACCGGCTTTCCGGAGATGCTAGATGGCCGTGTCAAGACGCTGCATCCTTTGATCGCAGGCGGCATTCTGGCGATCCGCGGCAATGCCGCGCACAGAAAGGCGGTCAAGGAACACGGGATACCGCTGATTGACATGGTTGTCGTCAACCTGTACGCCTTCGAGAAGACCGCGGCGCGCCGGGACGCTACGTTTGAGGACATCGTCGAGAACATCGATATCGGCGGACCGTCGATGATTCGGGCCGCAGCCAAGAACTACCGCGATGTCGCCGTTGTGACCGATCCAGGCGACTACGACAAGATCGCCGACGAACTTGCCGCCGGCGAGGGTGATCTATCGGAAGAATCGTGCTGGAGGCTCGCACAGCGGGCGTTCGCGGTGACGGCTGCTTATGACGTGGCGATCAGCGGAACGCTCTCAACGGTCGACGCAGTGGGCAACCGTGATGGCAGCCCGCTACCGGGACTTCTGGGTTTGGCCGTTCCGCGTAAACAGCCTCTCCGCTACGGCGAAAACCCTCATCAGTCCGCCGCCCTCTATGCGAGCGGCGATCAAGGTATCGCCGGCGCCCGCAAGTTGCACGGAAAAGAGCTTTCCTACAACAATCTGGTCGATCTGGATGCCGCCTGGAGCCTGGTTTGCGAATTCGAACGTCCGGCCGCCGCGATCATCAAGCACACCAACCCGTGTGGTTGCGCCGAGCAGGACACGCAAGTCGATGCTTATCGCAGAGCGCTGGAATGCGATCCCGTCTCGGCCTTTGGCTCCGTGATTGCGTTCAACCAGCCGGTCGACCCGGAATCGGCCGGGGCGCTGACTGAGCTTTTTGTCGAAGCGATCGCCGCCCCCGGTTTCACTGAGGAAGCATTCGCAATCCTCACGCGCAAGAAAAACCTGCGCCTGCTGGAAGTTGGCGAGACTCCCCGTACGCTGGTCGTCAAGAGCATCGCCGGCGGTTACCTCGCACAAACCGAGGATGACCTGACCGCCCGCCCCCGTGACTTGAAGGTTGTGAGCGAGCGAACGCCGACCGACGCGGAGATGAAGGCTCTGGGGTTTGCCTGGAAAGTCACGAAGCATGTCAAGTCGAACGCCATCGTCTACGTCCGTGACGGTCAGACGGCCGGCGTGGGGGCGGGGCAAATGAGCCGCGTGGACGCGGCCCGCATCGGCGCGCAGAAGGCGGTCCTTCCGCTTCAGGGGACTGTTGTGGGTTCCGACGCCTTTTTCCCGTTCCCTGACGGCGTTGAAGAGATCGCCTCGCACGGAGCGACAGCCGTCATTCAGCCCGGCGGATCCAAGCGTGACGAAGACGTCATTGCGGCCGCAAACCGCCTCGGTCTGGCGATGGTCTTCACGGGCTTGCGGCACTTCCGGCACTAATCGATGCGGGCTCGGCGTAGAATGCATTGCCTCCTCTTTCTCAATGCCACGGTCCGGCTATGTGCCTGCGGGCCCACTCCGCCATCCGAAGACTTTGCGAACACGTCGAGCTGGAGCCGTTAGCTCATCGAGTGGAATCCCCAGACGGAGACCACCGACAACAAGGAAGCCCGGAGGTATCTGCTTCGCGAAAACAGGGCTGCTTGGAAGCTTGAGTTGTAGCAGGGCTTGGATCTCTTCCGGGGCCCGGCACGGCGTACCGCGCCGCTACGTCTTCAATCAGATTCCTGGGAGTTGATCCATTCGCGAATCAGCTCGACCGCGTGCTGATCAACTTCCAACGTGCCGATGTGCGGCATGCCGCCTTCTTCACGCGTCATCATGCGCGTAAGAAGGACGGAATGCTCAGCGTCACCGGAAGTGAGAATCATCGAGCCCGCTCGACCCATGTCGCCGTGCTGAGGGGAGTTGTTGACCATGAAGGTCTCGGCCAGCGGGATGTCGTGCAGCAACTGCATGTCAGAGTTGCCCCCGCCGCCGCGCTGATGGCAGTGTGCACAATTGGCCTGTAAATACGACCGGACGCGTTTGTCCACGGTGTACGAATCATTTGCCGGGTCGATCAATCGAGGGAGTTTGGAGGGTCGATCGGGAAGCGGCGTCTCGAACAGGCCGATGTGCTGCAAAGTGCGAAGCTGATTGTCAGTCCCGCCGAGGTATTCGTATTCACGGTTCAATTGCTCGATGTTGACCCCGAGCACAAAGCGCGCTTTTTCGTTGTGGCAGATCATGCAGTCCGTGCGGCTCGGGTAGTACCAGGTCTTATCGCGCGTTCCGCCCGGAGCGCTCGCAGCGCGAAGGGTGTAGATCTCCTTCAGGAGGTCCCTTCCGAGCAGCTTGGCGTCGGTCTGCTCGTCGTTCCAGATGTAGGTGTATCCGGCCCACTGCTCTCGGCCTGTTGGTGCTGATTGCAGTGTGAGCAGCCGCGTTTCGAGCCGGCGCCGGCTGGCAGAGTTGCCCTCCTCCATATCGATCGAGAAGGTCTTGACGAGCACGGCGCCCTCGGGAAAGAGCCAGCGGCCCCGTTGGTCGAAACGAATCTGACTCTGACCAGGAAGTGCAATGAAGCGGTCCTTATGAGAGCCGTCGGACCACAGCGGCGCATTCACCGAGTAAGAGATCACACCGGGAGCGGGGCGGTGGTCCCTGGTTGATTCGAACAGGCCGGTCTCGCTCAGCATGTCAGGGAACGGAGGCGGCTTCTGGTCTTCGGGAAGCCGAGGACGCTTGACCAACTCGTAAATGCGCCCGGTGCGGTGGGTGAGCATGTATAGCTCGCCCGCATGCGTTTCACCAAACGCCGCGATATCAAGGGACGTGTCGTCCAGCTCTTCGTGCCAAGTAACCTTCTCGGCGTCGCGGTCGTAGCGCAGGGCCCAGATCTTTCCGGTTTCCCAGTCAGCGTAGATGTACGCGCCGTAGAGATCTTTGAGGCGCGAGCCATAGTAAACGAAACCGCCGGTCATGGAACGCGCTTCGCCGTGCGAGTGTGAAACGACGGGAGGCGACAGCGGGGCAGGTCCGCGCGGCCGCTGCGGGCGGTACCACTGAAAGCCTTCTTTGACACTCCAGCCGTAGTTGCCGCCTCGTTTGACCAGGAAGATCGACTCCCAGGTGTTCTGGCCGACCTCACCCACCCATAAGTCGCCGTTCTTGCGGTCGAAACTGAGCTTCCAGGGCTGGCGGAAGCCGAACGCCCAGATTTCGTGCCGCGTGCGGGGGGTGTTGATGAAAGGATTGTCTGGTGGAATGGAGTAGGGCCTGACGGGATTAGTCTTGTCAACGTCGATGCGCAGTATCGAGGCGAGCAGGTCGCTGGTGTCTTGGCCGGTCTGAAAGAGGTCGCCTTGGCCGTAGCCGTCGCCGGTCCCGATATAGAGATAGCCGTCGGGGCCGAACTTCATCGAGCCCCCGCTGTGACCGATAGAGGGAAACGAAAGGACTATGGTTTCCGTGAAGGGGTCGATCTTGTACGGGTCGTCGGGATAGGTTTCAAAGCGCGTGACTTTGGAGTACACGGGAGGGGGGAAGCGATCGCGGATGTAGACAAAGACAAGACGGTTCTGTTCGAAATCGGAGTGGAACTCGAGGCCGTGAATTTGGCGGTAGAGGGTAGCTCCGTTGCGGGGGTCCGTTGTGGTCGGAAGTTCGAGCATGATCTCGACTTCGCGGGCGTCCGGTTGGTCTTCAAATGAAACGATGCGGCCCTTATTGGTGGCGACGAAGAGGCGCTTGGCGCCGGGAGCCCGCGTGATGACCGTCGGTTGTTCGAATTCAAGATGCGGAAAGGCGCGAGCCGCCATGTAGGGCGAGGGCGGATCGGGGCTGCCGACGACGCGGGAACTCGTCCAGGGGACGCGCTTATCGATTCCGTAGGGCTTGGGCGCACTTTGCATGGGCAGGGAAAAGACAGCCAGCCCAGTCAGCCCCATACCAGCGGCCGCCCACAGCCATCGGGATATTCGCATGTCTAGCATCGCTTGCCATTGTGACACGGTTCAGGCCTCGGAAAGGCACACAGCCACAGCAATATCCTGCTTTATAGCGATGCCAGCAATCGTCTGCCGCGGCAGATGGTCAGGCGGCTGACGAGCTTCTTGTCAGCGGTGACAGTGTTGCGCTGGGCATCGGTGAGCTGGAATTGGCCTTCGAGCAATTCGAGAAGGGCGAGGTCGGCGGGAGCACCGGGTTGGAGGGCGCCCAGCATGTCGACGCGGCCGATGACTTGGGCTGGGTTGACGGTGGAGGTTCTCAGAACGTCCTCGAGTCTCATGCCCAGGTGGAGCATTTTCGACATCATGGTGGGCATGTCATATACGGGTCCGTTGATGTTGAGCGTGTAGACGTCGGTCGAGATGGAGTCGGGCGGGAAACCGTCATCGAGGGCCTTACGAGCGATTTCGAAGTTGAAGCTGCCCGCGCCGTGTCCGATATCGAAAAGAACTCCGCGTTGGCGTGCGTCGCGGACGCTCGCTTTGACTTTCCCGTTGCTGTCGAGAATGCCGAGTGTGTGCGTGTTGTAGCAGTGCGTGACGACGTCGCCGGGACGCATCAGCTCCATGACTTCGTCGGTCGAGGGGGGCGCGAAGCTGATGTGCGCCATCAGCTTCAGCTTGTAACGGTCACAGAGGCGGCGGGCGATCTTGAGGAACGGCAGGCTGTAGCGGCCGTTCATGTTCGAGCCCACCTGGAACTTCACCCCGACGATGATGTCGCTGTTGGCGACAGCGGCCTCGCCCGTCCGAGGCATGTCACGCTCGACGTACTTGATGGGGTCGGTGTCGGGGTTGCGGTTGTTGGGATAGAGGTAGACGAAACCGTAGACACGCGCCTGCGCCGGCTCGACAATGAAACGCCGAAAGCCGCGGATCTGGTTGAAGCCGAAGGTGCCGGCGTCGACCATTGTCGTCGTGCCGGAGCGCGCGGCGAGCGGGTCGGCTTCGATGCCTATGCCCATTCCAGTGTGAATGTGCGTGTGCAGGTCGACGAGACCCGGTGTGACATAGAGGCCTTTGGCGTCGATGACATCGACGGCGCGGTCCGGCGAGATGCCGCTCTCGACGGCGGCGATCTTGCCGTCTGCGATAGCGACGTCGGCTTGCTTTTGAAAACCGCGGCTGGGGGCATGGACCTCGCCGTTCTTGATCAGGATGTCGTAGCGGGGCGTTCGCTGGGGCGTGCCGGTCGCGGACTCGGCGGCCAGGGCTCCGACGGCCAGAGTGAGCAAGGTGCGGCGGGTGATGGGGCGTGTGTCGTGATTCGTGATCCGTGTCTGGTTATTCATGTTTGTCGGGGCGTGGTTGTCTGATGAGCGATGGACGGCTTTCCATGATCGCTTTTTTACTTCCGGGTGGAGCAGATCGCTTGACGGCGGGATACGCCTTATCGTCTCGGCAGGTGAGCTTACAGCCTGGTTCGCTTGGTGAACCCTATTGATTCCCGCATTATGCGAGACTCAAAAAGCTCCTAGACCAGCGGAAGACGTCCGTAGCCTTCTCCTCCGGACAGACGGCTCCGAGTGATCTGGAATAGCGGACGTCTTGTTCTCCACCATCCGATTACACAACAATCCGCATTCCATTGTTGGCACCAGTCGCAAACTGACCCCGTTGCACCTTTTCTTCGACACTGCCTTTGAAAACCGCCGCCTTCCTCCGTTCCTCCACTTGTTCGCAGTATCTCGCTCAGTGAGAAGCCGGCCTACCTCGAGTTCAGTCAGAAACGCCGTTTCCCGACCGACCCATTCATCGAGACGAGCAAGCTCTTGCCCGGCTGACGAGAAGGCGCGGCGGCTTTGGGATAGTATTCCGACAGCAAGCGGGGCGCTGCCCTTCCCATCCCAACCCCGGTGCTGATACTGCTGCATTCGAGATGACCTCTACAGCAAACGGGCACGAGCGACCCGGCGCCACAGCTCGGAGGCTGGTGGATGCAGTCGGAACTTGGTGCGCGTTGGGCTACGCCTACCTCGCCTTCCTGGCGAAACAACCCGGTGAGCCCGACCTGCCGGTGTTCTTCATTCTGGTTGCCTGGACCGGCCTGCCTGTGTTCGGGCTTTACCGGTATTTCCGGCGGCACGGCGAACCGTTCCCACTAGGCCGCATGATCTTCTGGGCCGTGATTTTCAGAATCTGCGGCTTGATCGGCGGACCATTCTTCGAGGACGACTTCAACCGCTATCTATGGGACGGATACCGCTTCGCGACCTCCGGCACACCCTTAGCAGTCCGTGGTAAAAGTACATTTCATGGGACAATTGTTTTATGGCGATGGGGCGACGTAAGCGGCGGCAACGGCAGAAAGATCTGTGGGTAGCGGTGTGTGACATGCCGCGCACTGCGGCGCATCCCTTCTATCGCAAGCTCAACGAACTGCTGGACGAACACGGCTTTGATCACTTTGTGGAAGGGCTTTGCGAGAAGTTCTATGCGCCCACGATGGGACGGCCCTCGCTGGTGCCCGGCATCTATTTCCGCAGCCTGCTGATCGGGTACTTCGAAGGCATCGACTCCGAGCGTGGGATCGGGTGGCGTATCGGGGACTCGCTGTCGCTGCGGCACTTCCTGCAGGTTGAGTTCGATGAGGCGACGCCCGAGCACTCGACGATCTCACGCACCCGGCGGCTGATCGATCTGGAAACGCATCGCGCGGTGTTCGGTTGGGTGTTACAGCTTGTGGCGAAGGCCGGACTGCTCAAAGGCGGCACGATCGGGGTGGACGCCACGACGCTGGAGGCGAACGCGGCGCTGCGTACGATCGTGCGGCGGGCGAGCGGGGAGAGCTACGAAGAGTTCCTGACCCGGCTGGCGGCGGAGTCGGGGATCGAAACGCCGACGAGGGAGCAGTTGGCGAAGCTCGACAAGAAGCGCAACAACAAAGGCTCGAACAAAGATTGGCGCCACCCCCATGATCCTGACGCGAAGATCACCAAGATGAAAGACGGGCGCACGCACTTGGCCCACAAGGCCGAACAGGCGGTGGACTTGGAGACGGGCGCAGTGCTGGCGGTAACGCTGGAAGGCGCCGACCAAGGCGACACGACGACGCTGGCCGAGACGCTGAGCGAGGCGGCGGAACAAGTGGCGGCGGTGGCTGCGGACGAGCAGGCGAACGAGCAGATGGCGGCGGCGGGGATCACCGAAGTGGTGGCCGATAAGGGATATCACAGCAACGACGTGTTGACGGACTTGACGGACTTGGAGATCCGTTGCTACATCAGCGAACCGGATCGTGGCCGACGACGCTGGCGAGGTAAGCCGCAGGCGCGGGCCGCGGTGTACGCCAATCGGCGGCGGATCCGCGGGGCGCGGGGGCGACGCTTATTGCGCTGGCGCGCCGAGCGGGTCGAACGCAGCTTTGCTCATTTGTATGATCGCGGCGGGATGAGGCGGACGCATCTGCGGGGCCGAAGAAATATTTGCAAGCGACTCCTGATTCAGGTGAGCGGCTTCAACCTGTCGCTGGTGCTGCGACAGAAGCTGGGCGCGGGCACGCCGCGGGGGGTGCGGGTGGCGAAAAAGGCCCTCCGACGGCTCGAAAAACAGCTATCGCGACGACTGCAGACTGCAAGGCGGACTTGGCGCCGCTGCCGCCATGCGTTGGGTTGGACGTTCTTCGAAGCGAAACTGCAATCCCCCTTCCAAGCGTCGGCCCCTCTCGCTGAAAATGACTACTTCTGCCACGGGCTGCTACGGCCCCGCGCCGGAAGCGTTCTTCTTAGATCCAGGTGTCCCGGCGGCGTTTCACCGGTTGCTGGATGGCATCAACAATCCCGAGTTGCCGACAATCTACGCCCCGACCACGCAAGTCATCTTCCTGCTCGGCTATTGGCTGCAACCGGGCAGCGTTACGGCGTTGCAGTTGATCTTGATTCTCGTCGATCTCGTCACCATCACGCTGCTGCTGCGCATGACGCCGGCCCGCGGCGTCATGCTCTATGCGTGGTGCCCGTTGGTCATCAAAGAGATCGCCTTTACAGCACACCCCGATGGCGTCGGCGTCTGTCTACTGCTGGCGGCGATCGTGTTCGCCCGCGACCGACGCTGGCGAAGCGCCGCCGTCTGTCTGGGCATGGCCGCTGGGGCCAAGATGTTCGCGTTGGTGCTAGTGCCGTTGGTGCTGGCGCGCGCACAAGCCAGGCACTGGATACTGTTCGGGGCCACTCTGGCGGCATTGTACGCTCCATTCGTTATCAGGGGCGGCACCGAACTTGCATCGTTGCTGGTCTTTGCAAGAGAGTGGGAATTCAATTCGGCGGTATTCGGCCTGCTTGCGACCGTGTTGCGCCCGTTCGATGCCAAGCTGGTTCTGGGCCTGATGTACGCCGCTTTCTGGGCGATCTATGCAGTAAAATTCGTAAGGAGCGGCCCGCATCCTGTCCCGAGGGGCGACTGGCTCTACGGTGCGTTACTCGTTGTTTCACCAGTAATCAATCCGTGGTACCTGCTCTGGCTTCTACCTTTCGCGGCAATCTTCCCGAGTGCCTGGGCATGGACCGCCTCCGCCTCGGTTCTCCTCAGCTACGTGACCGGGGTCAACCTGGATGACTACGGATTGCAACCGTACCAACAGCCGACATGGGCGCGGTTCATGGAGTTCGGCCTGATCTTGCTGGCGTTGGTCTACGACCTCATCCGGCGCCGCTTGCGGAGTTCGGGCAGCGGGAATGACCTCGGACGTGTTGCCGACATGTCATGTACAAAAACCTGACCGTCGGCGCGGTGATTCCAGCGCACAACGAGGGAGAAAACATCGGCCCCGTTGTCACCGCGCTCCTGGAACTTCGAACGGACGGGGGACAGCGTGTCATTGACGACCTCGTAGTGTGCGACAACGCCTCAACGGATGACACGGCGCTGCGAGCCCGCGAGGCCGGTGCTCGCGTAGCCGTCGAGCATTCGCGGGGCTACGGCATCGCGTGCCTGAAAGCCATCTCGACCCTCCAACCGGTGGATGTGGTCTTGTTCGTCGATGGCGATCAGGTATTCGACGTCGGACAGTCCCTCGACCTGCTGAGAGCCGTTGCGGACGGCGCCGACCTGGCTATTGGCTCGCGCGTTCTCGGACGGATGGAACCAGGGGCGCTTTCCCTGCCCCAGGTCGTCGGCAACCGCGCGGCGAGCAAGCTGGTCCAGCTGCTATGGGGACATAGGATCACCGATTTGGGCCCCTACCGAGCCATCCGTGCGGACGCCCTGCGGCGCCTTGACATGCGCGACACTGCCTACGGCTGGACGGTGGAGATGCAGGTCAAGGCGATTCAATCGAGAATGCGCCTTGTAGAGACGCCGGTGGACACGCGGCGCCGCAGATTCGGCAAATCGAAGGTCGGGGGGACCGTCAGGGGCGTCATCGGCGCCAGCTTGGGAATTCTCTCGATGATTTTCCGGCTTTGGATCCGCCATACGATGCTACTTTCAAGGGAACGCGTCCGTAACGACCGGGAGAAAAAACCGTGAAACCAACAGGGAGCCAGTTCGCCAACGAACGCCGGGGACAACGGCGTCGGATCGCGGCGATTCTGATGGGCGCGACGCTGATCGCTGGTGCCGCGAACGCCCAGCCCAAATCGAAACTGATTACGGCCTGGGACGTTAGCAACGAAACCAGTGTCGAGCGCATTGATCATGGCTCTTGGCAAAACATGTTGGACCGCTATCTCCGCGTGCACAGCTCGGGCATCAATCGGTTCGACTACGCCGCTCTCAAGGCCAGCGCCAAGGATACGACTAGATTGACCGACTACCTGGCGTACTTGCAGAAACTCGATCCCAGGAACTACTCCCGCGCCGAGCAGAAAGCGTACTGGATCAATCTCTACAATGCGCTAACGGTCCACGTAGTACTCGAAGCCTATCCCGTTGACTCCATCCGTGATATCAGCGACAGCTTTCTCGGAGGGCTCATGTTCTCCGGCCCCTGGGAGGACGTGAAAGCTAATGTCGCCGGTCTGGATTTGAGCTTGGACAACATCGAGCACGGCATCCTGCGCCCTATCTATCGTGACAATCGGATCCACTACGGAGTGAATTGCGCCAGCTTGGGGTGTCCGAACCTGCTACCGACGGCCTTTACGGCCGCCAACACCGAGACACTGCTCGATACCGGAGCATGCGAATATGTGAACCATCCACGAGGCGTCGATTTCGTCGACGACGATTTCATCGTGATCTCCAGCATCTACGACTGGTTTGTGGAGGACTTCGGCGGCAGTGAGGAAGGCGCGATCAAACACCTCATACAGTACGCCGACAAGGAACTCGCGGAGCGGCTGAAGAGCTTCGAGGGGTCGGTGGATTATGACTACGACTGGGGCTTGAACCAGCCCTGAAATGTGTCGCGGACCGCTGCGGAGGCAGACGTTGAACCGGGGCGCTGTTCGCTCAGGTTCTTGGGATAACGGCTAGCCGGAGACGCAGACACCCTGCTGTAGCTCGTTGAGGGTGGGAATCGTTTGCCGAGAGGCTTAGACCACCGTCGACTCCGGGACGCATGGCATCGCCTCTCGGCAAGACGGTTCAACTCGAATCAATTGAACGAGTATCCGAACGAAACGCTGAAGACGTTGGACGCCGCCGTGTTCCGGCCATGGACGACCTTCGCATATGAAACTGCGATGCTCGCCTGGTCCGACACGCTGAAGCTCACGGTAGGGCCAAGCAGATGGATGTCTTCCTGGAGTTCGGGAAAACGGCTCGCCGAAAACGGAGGGACGCCAATCTCCAGACCGGACAGCGAATTGTCGATCTTGTAGTTGAGGTTCACCCCGACTCCACCGCCAACGAGTACGCCGGCCGAAAACCTGGCGAAGACGTTGGACGGGATTTCGTGGGCTTTGGAGTCGCGGTAGCGGTAACCGATCTCACTGGATACGGCAAACCGATCAGCAATGAACTTGCCGGCCATCGCCGACAGTTCTACTCCGTTCCCCCCATCGCCGAGCGAGTTGATGTAGCCGGTTTCGTAATTCCCGGCCTTGATCCCTGCGACGCGGAAAGCAATGCTCGGCCCGGAACTCACCACTTCGTCGACGGCGCGCCAGACCACGCCGACATTGATATCCGCCAAGCCGTTGATATTCTGCTGCGATGGCGGCAGGCCTTCTCCGGTGATGAATGAACTTCGGGCTTCACCTACCCGAAAGTCCAACGCTACGGAATCAGAAAGGCCGTAAACCCCATCCACCCACACGGTTTGTTGCGAGAGATTGGCGCCCCCGCCAGGGGTTGGGCCTTTCACGGTGCTGCGGTAGAACTCAGTGGCGCCCTGCGACACATAGGACACGGTGATGGAGCCTCCCCTCGGTGAGGGAAGCCATGGCGAGCTGCCGGCGAATGCCGGCGGCCCGTAGATAGCGATGGCTGTGATTACAGTCAGAATAATAAAAAAAATTGCGTTGCAATATTATGCTCCTCGATTACATGACTCGGTTGGTTTTCTCTTATAAGAACTGAAGCGGTTACAGTTTGTAGCGCCGCGTGAGGTAGTAGTGGACGAGTTCCTGTTCGTCCACCTTGCCGTCACACTCGGCGCCACGGGCGCCCGGGCATAGCACCAGGATGTGCTCGTCGTCCGGAGTGCCCGGCTTCTCAGCAGCGTCACGGGCCTCAAGGCTGGTCTTCAAGCTTTGAGCGCGCGCCCGATCCAGTTCACCCTTTTGTAGAGGACAGGATTTGCACACGAGTTTTTTGAACGTGAGCGCCTTGCCCTGCGTGTATGCGTTTCTGGGGTTGATGCCTCGACCAGCCGCAATGGAGCCGGACGCGGACACTGTTGTCGGCACGAGAACCCCAATCGCGACCAACGACAGCATGATGATCATTTTTTTCATCGGTATGATTCCTTCCTCCAGGAATGTCGTGGTCAAAGCAGACCTCGACTCCATCTTCAATGTAACAAGGGGCACTGATGTGCTCAGGGCGTGAATAGCAATGGAACCAGGCAGAAATGTACACTCAGGTACTCCGACCGGCGGCACACCGGGCTGCGAAGATGTTCGAGAACGCAGAACGTGAAGCTCCGTCTGTCGGCCTGCCGTTCCCTTGCGGCTCGAGGGTTCTTTGCCGATGATAGGAAGTTCGTTCTTGCCAAAGGAGACCGATGCCATGAACCGACGTGACATGTTTCGACTCGCCACCGGAGGCGCCGCCGTTAATCTCGCCGGCTTGATGGCTCATCAAGCCTTCGCCTACCGGCCGAGACCGCAGGAGCGGCAGGCGCAAAACGGGCTTCCGGCTTTGAAGATCACCAACGTGAAGGCGGTGCTCGTCGCCGCGCCGCAAATCCGGCTGACGGTCGTCAAAGTCGATACCAGCGAGCCGGGGCTCTACGGCCTTGGCTGCGCGACGTTCAACCAACGCGCCAAGGCGGTCGTCACGGCGGTTGATGAATTCCTGGCGCCTTTCCTCAAAGGCAAAGACCCGGACCACATCGAAGACATCTGGCAGTCGATGTACGTCAGCTCGTATTGGCGCAACGGCCCGGTGCTCTACAACGCGATGAGCGGCGTCGATCAGGCGCTGTGGGACATCAAGGGCAAACGCGCCAACATGCCCGTCTACCAGTTGCTCGGCGGCAAGACGCGGATGGCGGCCGACTGCTACGCGCACGCTTCCGGCAACACTTTCAAAGAAGTCGAGGACATGGCGCGGGGCTTCATTGAAGAAGGCTACCGGCACGTGCGGATTCAGGTCGGCATTCCCGGCATGGCGAATTACGGCGCCCGCCGTTCAGGAGGTTCTGACGCGGGCGAGGCCGCGAGCGAACTGCCGCCGCCCGCCGGGCCGCCTCGCGAGCGGGTCTACGAACCCGGTCCATATGTGCGGATCGTTCCGAAACTCTTCGAGCACATGCGCACGACCCTGGGGAACGAAATCGAGTTGCTCCACGACGTGCATGAGCGCGTCTCGCCGGACCAGGCGCTCAACCTGTGCAAGGAACTCGAACAGTACAAGCCGTTCTTCATCGAAGATCCACTCGCTCCCGAGCAGATCGGCTACTTCAAGCACATCCGGGCGAACACGACAACGCCGATCGCCATGGGCGAGTTGTTCAACAGCCCGCATGAGTTTATCGGGCTCGTGACCGACCGGCTCATCGACTACATGCGCGTGCACATCTCGCAGATCGGCGGCCTGAGTCCTGCACGCAAGCTGGCCGCGCTTTGTGAATGGTTCGGGGTGCGCACCGCTTGGCACGGGCCGGGGGATGTGTCACCGATCGGTCACTGCGCCAATATCGCGCTCGACCTTGCCTGCTACAACTTCGGCATTCAGGAGAGAACAGTCTTTCCAGAAGAGACGCAAGAGGTCTTCCCGGGCTGTCCGCAACTCAAGGACGGCTACTTCTGGGCCAACGAGAGACCCGGTTGGGGCGTGGAGCTTGACGAGCAGGCGGCGGCGAAGTATCCGGCGGACCGGCTGCCGACGCCGTTTGACTACCACTGGGGCACGACGCGCCGTCGGGATGGGTCGGTGATCCGGCCTTAGCCTGCATTTCTCACCATCTGACGGCCGAAGCACGCGATAAGACCGCCATGACCTCGTTGCGCTTGCTTGCCGTGCTCGATGTACTGACAAGCAGGCTTGGGCTTGTGGGCTTGCTCAAATCGCAGGCACGGAGGCGCTTCGGCAGGTCGGTTCATCCGAACTGACAAGACCGAATCCGTAACAGAGAGCCGAAGCCGTGATGATTCGGTCTACCGCTGATCATCTGAGGGCAGGCGCAAGAGTTACGCCGTCCGCATCATCTCTTCTTTACCTTTGGAGATCGCAGCCTGGGCCGCAGCCAGTTTGGCGATCGGCACGCGATACGGCGAAGCGCTCACGTAGTTCAGTCCCGCATGGACGCAGAACTCGACGGATTTCGGATCACCGCCGTGCTCCCCGCAGATGCCGATTTCGAGGTCCGGCCGAGTCTTGCGGCCCTTCTGGAGCGCGATCTTGATCAGCGAGCCAACGCCATCGCGATCGAGAACAGCGAACGGATCCTGATCGATGATGTTCCGCTTCTGATACTCCTGGATGAATCCGCCGGAGTCATCTCGTGAAAAACCGAAGGTCGTTTGCGTGAGGTCGTTCGTGCCGATGCTGAAGAACTCGGCTTTCTGAGCGATCTGATCGGCGGTCAGTGCGCTGCGCGGCACTTCGATCATCGTGCCGACCATGTAATCCACCTTCATTCCGTCTTGAGTGAACACCTTGTCGGCGGTTTCCACCACGATGCGCTTCTGGTCTTCCAACTCCCGGACGTTTCCCACAAGCGGAATCATGATTTCCGGAATGACCTTGATCCCTTCCCTGGCGCACTGCACCGCAGCTTCGAAAATGGCCTGCGCCTGCATCTCGGTGATTTCCGGGAAAGTAATGCCCAGGCGGCAGCCACGATGGCCCAGCATGGGGTTGAACTCGTGCAGTTCCTCCACGCGAACGAGCAACTCTTCCTTGGCCTTGATGCCGCGGCGCTTGTTGGACGCCTTCATGGTGGCGATCTCGACCATCAAGTCTTCACGCTTCGGCAAGAACTCGTGCAGCGGAGGGTCCAACGTTCGGATGATGACCGGATAGCCGTCCATGACCTTGAACAGGTCGCGAAAGTCCTTGCGTTGCATCGGCAGAAGCTTCTTGAGGGCTTTGCGGCGATCCGTCTCGTTATCCGCGAGGATCATTGCACGCATGTAGTCGATGCGCTCGCCCGCGAAGAACATATGCTCGGTGCGGCAAAGGCCAATCCCCTCCGCACCGAACTTGCGAGCGGTCTTCGCGTCGCGCGGGACCTCGGCGTTGGTGCGGACGTCGATCGTTCGAAACTCGTCTACCCAGGACATGAAGTTTGAGAGGTGACCGCTCGATGGGTCTGGATCAATTGTGGCCGCTTGGCCCTCAAAAACGTCGCCGGTCGAGCCGTCCAGCGAAATCCAGTCGCCTTCTTCGAGCGTCGTCATACCGCACTGCAAACGCTTGGCTCTGGTGTCGACGTTGATCTCGCCCGCGCCTGCCACACAGGGCGTTCCCATGCCGCGCGCGACAACCGCCGCGTGGCTCGTCATGCCGCCGCGCGAGGTAAGAATGCCCCTTGCTACCTCCATGCCGTGGATGTCGTCCGGTGTCGTTTCTGCTCGAACCAATACGACCGGTCCCTTTTGGGACTGCCGGACGGCCTCGTCGGCGGTATAGACAATCCGTCCCACCGACGCCCCCGGCGAAGCCGGCAGGCCGACGGTCAAACAGTTGAGAGAGGCTTTCGATTTCGCTTCAAGAACGGGATGCAGCAATTGATCGAGCTGTGCCGGATCGACTCGCAGCACCGCCTCTTGCTTCGAGATCAGACCCTCTTCAGCCATCTCGACCGCGATGCGGACGGCGGCCGGCCCGGTGCGCTTGCCGTTGCGCGTCTGCAGCATGTAGAGCTTGCGGTCCTGGATCGTGAACTCGAAATCCTGCACATCGCGGTAGTGGTTTTCCAGATTGGTCGTGATCCGCCGTAACTCGTCAAAAGCCCCGGGCATCAGTTCCTTGAGCTCTGAAATCGGACGCGGCGTGCGAATGCCGGCTACGACGTCTTCCCCTTGCGCGTTAATCAGGAACTCACCGTAAAACACCTTCTCCCCCGTCGCGGGATTACGCGTGAAACCCACGCCGGTTGCCGACGTGTCGCCGAGGTTGCCGAACACCATCGTTTGCACATTGACGCCCGTGCCGAGGTCATCGGCGATCTCATTCATGCGTCGGTAATGCTTGGCTCGCGGGTTGTGCCACGACCGGAACACGGCGTCCCTCGCCATGTCGAGCTGCTGCCGAGCGTTCTGGGGAAAATCCTTCTTAGTTTTCTGCTGGACAACCTTTTTGAACCGCTCCGTCAAGAGCTTGAGGTCCTCCACCGTGAGGTCCGTGTCGAGCTTGACTTTCCGCTTCTTCTTGAGGTCTTCGAGCAGATGCTCAAAATCATCCTTGTCGATAGCCAGCACGACGTTGCCGAACATCTGAATGAAGCGCCGGTAGCAATCGTAGGCGAAGCGGGGATTGCCCGATTTCTTTGCGAGCACCTTCGTGGTCTCATCATTGAGCCCGAGGTTGAGGATGGTGTCCATCATGCCCGGCATCGAGAACTTGGCGCCTGAGCGTACGCTCACCAGAAGCGGGTTCTCCGTATCGCCCAGCTTCTGGTCCATCGTTCCTTCGAGCTTCGCGAGATGCTGCTCCATCTCTTTCCGGATGGCGGATGGGGTCGTGTTGCCATTCTCGAAATACAGATTGCAGACCTGGGTTGCAATGGTGAAGCCGGGCGGAACCGGCACTCCGGCCCGGCTCATTTCGGCGAGGCCCGCGCCCTTGCCCCCGAGAGTGTCTTTCATCGTCCCGTTGCCTTCGGCCGTTCCTGATCCGAATGCATAGATGTACTTGTCCATCTTCTTTTGTTGCTCCGTTTTTTATTTTTGCTTGCTGGTCTGGCTTTGCAGACCGCCGCTTCCGATTTCAGCCGGAAACGATCTCCCCGAAATCGGCGATGGTAGAGAACTCGGTCAGCACGTGAGCCAGGAACACGAGGCGGTTGTTGCGGACCGCCTCGTCTTCGGCCATGACGAGCACGTCGTCAAAGAATCGATCGACGGCGGGGCGCAATGAGGCGATGGCGCTCAACGCTGCGGCATACTCACCCGTTCTCTTCCGGCGGCTGACATTTGCGCTAAGAGCGGTTACGGCGCGGTGCAAGTCGGCTTCCGAGCCCTCTTCGAGCAGGTCCTGGGTAACCGTCTGCGCTGCGTACTTCTCGACGCCCCCGGCCTTTCTCAGGATGTTTTCGATGCGTTTGAAGCTGACCGCCAGGGGTTCGAAATCCGGGGTCGGCCGCACTCGTGAAATGGCTTCCGTCCGCACCCTCACGTCCAGTGGAACGTCCGAAGAGGCGCCGGTCACGGCGTTCACTTCGTCGTAGCGGTAGCCCCGGACTTCGCGAAGGTAGTAACGCAGCCGGTCGACGAAGAATGCGCGCAAGTGGCTGGCGTGACCTTCCGCTCCTGCCATCTCGCATAGTCGGTCGACCGACAGCGGCAGTTCACCCTCGATCAGGATGCGGATGATGCCGTAGGCTGCGCGGCGCAGTGCGAAGGGATCTCGCGAACCGCTCGGCATCATGCCGACCGCGAAGAAGCCTCCCAACGTATCGAGCTTGTCGGCAATCGCTACCATCCTGCCCGAGAGGCCTCTCGGGATCTCTTCTTCCGCTCCGGCGGGTAGATAGTGATCGTAGATCGCATCGGCCACTTCTCGCGGCTCGCCTTGGTGGGCCGCGTACAAGCCCCCGATCACTCCTTGCAGCTCCGGGAACTCTCCGACCATCGCAGTCGTCAAATCGCACTTCGCCAACTCGGCTGCACGATGCGCATTCCGCGCCGTCTCATCGTTGACGCTTAGTTCCGAGGCAATCTCATCGACGATTCTCGCCGTCCTCTTGCTTTTGGCCAGATAGGTGCCCAGCTTGGCGTGAAAGACGACACCCTCCAGGTCACCCACACGCTCGGCGAGCTTCTGTTTCTGATCGACTTCCCAGAAGAAGCGCCCGTCGTTGAATCGCGCCCGCAGGACTCGCTCGTGGCCGCGCTGAATCTCCCCAATCGGGTCGCCGTCCAGGTTGGCCACGGCAACGAACTGCGGTTGAAGCTTGCCATTGGCGTCATCGACGGCGAAGTAACGCTGGTGGTGTTGCATCACCGTCTCTAGCACCTCTTCCGGCAGGTCGAGAAACTCCTCTTCGAACTTGCCGAGAATCGGCGTCGGGTACTCGGTCAAATAGCAGAGCGCCTTGAGCAGTTTATCGTTCTTACGGACTCGCAAGCCGTCCGGCACGAGCTCGTTCGCAAGCTTTTCGATTCGTTCCCGCCGCGTTTGCGCCGAAAGCAGCACGTAGTTTTTGCCGAGTTGATCCTGATAGTCAGCGAAGCCCGTGACGTCGATTCTGGCGTCGCCCAGACGCCGATGACCCTGTGTGCTTCCACCGGATGCGACGCCGGCGATCTCGAACGGTACGATTCGCCCGTCGAGCAGCGCCACAAGCCAACGAATCGGGCGGATAAAACGCGGCCCGGACTTCCCAGTCCAATACATTGTCTTCGGAAAGTGAATCTTGAGGATGACGGCCGGGAGTGCTTCGCCCAGAATTTCGAGCGTCTCGCGGCCTGGCACGATTCGCTTTACGAAAAGCCGGCCGTCACCGCCGATCTGAATGTCGGTCATCGAGACGCCCGCCCGTTTGGCGAAGCCCTCACCCGCTTTCGTGGGCTTGCCGTCTGCGTCAAAGGCGATTTTTTGGGGAGGACCCTTCAGCACCTCTTCCTTGTCGGCTTGCCGCTCGGCGACTTGCTGGGTGGCCAGCACCAGACGGCGCGGTGTCGCGTGCGTGACGCAGGTCACTCCTTCGGCCAACCCCGCTTCCGTCAGCACGTCCAGGAAATTGCGCTTCAGGTGCTCGCAGGCGGGCTCGATCATCCAATCCGGAATCTCCTCGGTGCCGATCTCCAGCAGGAACTCAGCCATCAGCCGATCACCTCCTGCTGGTCCATCCAGGCGGCCGCCAGACTCACGGCGAGCTTGCGAACCCGTTGGATCACCGCCGCCCGCTCGGCCACGCTGATCGCTCCACGCGCATCGAGCGTGTTGAACAGGTGGGAGCACTTGAGCACCTGATCGTAAGCCGGAAGCAGGGGGAACCGCGCCCGCTCGGCCGTATCCTCGACGGTCTCGTACTCACCGACCAAGCGCCGGCTCTCCGCTTCGTGGATCTCGAACGCCTTGCGGATGGCCGCGACGTCGGCCTTCTCGAAGTTGTAGACCGAGTACTGCTGCTCGTCGAGCAAGCGCACGTCCCGGTATGTCCAGGTATCGTTCCACTGGATGTCGTACATGCTGTCGACGTTCTGCAGAAACGCCGCGAGGCGCTCGAGCCCGTAGGTCAACTCCGCGGGCACCAGATCGAGGTCGATGCCGCCGCATTGTTGGAAGTAGGTGAACTGGGTGATCTCCAGGCCGTCGAGCATCACCTGCCAGCCGACGCCCCACGCGCCGAGCGTGGGCGCTTCCCAGTTGTCCTCTTCGAGCTTGAAGTCGTGTCGCCGCAGATCGATGCCGATGGCCTCCAGGCTGTGCATGTACAGCTCGACAATGTCGTCCGGTGACGGCTTGAGAATCACCTGAAGCTGCATGTGCTTGTAGAGCCGGTTGGGGTTCTCGCCGTAGCGGCCGTCCGCCGGACGCCGGCTCGGCTGCACGTACACGGTGCGGTAGGGTTCCGGCCCGAGCACCCGCAGAAAGGTCTCCGGACACATCGTGCCGGCCCCGACTTCCACGTCGAAAGGTTCCTGGATGACCGCGTCTTGCTTCGCCCAGAAAGACTTCAGCTTGAGGATGATGTCCTGATACGTCTGCATGTACGAGCGGGGACAGCTACTACGAGAGGCGGCGGCCGAGGTCCCGGCGCCGCGAGGACGTATCTTTCTTTTATAGCTGACTGAGCACCGCGGCGGTTTTGAGCCGCTGCTCGAAGTGGAATTCCAGCTGCTGCGTCAGGAACCGGAACAAGTCGTCTTGATTGCTGCTCGGGCCGTGGCTGTCGCGAAGATCCGGAAGCGAATGGCGCAGCATCCTAGTGTACCGTCCCGGAAATATATGATATATTAATGGGCAACTTTTGGTTTCTGGAGGTATGCCCATGCCACGCGGTCGCCCCGTTGCTCCCATCACTCTCCGTGAAAGCGAGGAAACGGAACTGCGGAGCCTCGCCCGCTCCCGAACGCTGCCGCATAGTCTGGTGCGGAGGGCCCAGATTGTGCTCGCCTGCGCCGCAGGCGTTCCCGGCTCGACCGTAGCCCGGCGTCTCGGTGTCACCAATACGACCGTTGGCAAGTGGCGCAAGCGCTATCGTGAACAGGGAGTCTCCGGACTCCACGATGAACTGCGTCCCGGACGCCCCCGCAGGCATGACGATGAACGTGTTGCCGAAGTCATCAACACGGCCCTCGGAACCGACCCCCCGGATGGTTCGCACTGGAGCGTGCGTTCGATGGCCCAACACACGGGAGTCTCGAAGAGTACTGTCCAGCGGTGGTTCGAGCTGTTCGGCGTGCAGCCGCATCGCCAGCGGCATTTCAAGATTTCCAACGACCCGTTCTTCGTCGAGAAAGTCCGCGACATCGTCGGTCTCTACCTCAACCCCCCGGACCACGCCGTGGTGCTCTCGGTCGATGAGAAGACCCAGGTCCAGGCTCTTCAGCGGACTCAGCCCCTCCTCCCGATGGGCCTTGGCTACCTCGAAGGCGTCACCCACGACTACCAACGTCACGGTACGACCACTCTGTTCGCTGCTCTCGATGTTGCCACGGGGCAAGTCATCACACGCTGTAAACCGCGACACCGCCATCAGGAGTTCCTCGCTTTCCTGCGTCAGATCGACGGCAGTGTGCCGCGCAACCTCGACATCCATCTCATCGTCGATAACTATGCCACCCACAAACATCCCAAAGTTCGTGCCTGGCTCGCCCGGCGTCCTCGCTACCACCTTCATTTCACCCCAACCTATGCCTCCTGGCTCAACCAAGTCGAACGCTGGTTCGGCATCATTACCCAGAAGGCCATTCGCCGTGGTTCCTTCTCCAGCGTCAAGGCTCTCGTCCGTAACATTGAGCGCTTCGTCGAACACTACAACGCCAACACCAGCCCCTTCGTCTGGACCGCCACGGCCGAATCCATCCTCGCCAAGATCGAACGACTTTGTTTATATATTTCCGGGACAGTACACTAGAGTAGTGCATCTTAAATAGCAACGATTATTATCTTGGAGACGTCTATACAATTGAGAGGACGTTCCCGATGCGTATTGCTCTCCAGGTGGAGCTGAACGTGGATCAGCGGTCGCGGTTGGAAGCCATCGTTGGGAGCCGAATGTTGCCGGCCCGTCTGATTGAACGGTCGAGAATCGTGCTGCTGGCTGCCGTCGGCTGCCGCAACAAACAGATCGCTGCCGAGTTGAATATTACTCCGGAGAAGGCGGCGCGGTGGCGGAAAAGGTACCTCCAACTCGGACTCGCCGGCCTGGAAAAGGACGCCCCTCGTCCCGGCCGCAAACCGAGCATCAGCGCGAAACTCGTGAGGGAACTCATCCGCAAGACCACTCAGCAAACTCCGTCCAACGCCACTCACTGGAGTACCCGCTCCATGGCCGCCGCCATGGGAATCAGTGCAGCCAGTGTGCGGCGTATCTGGCAGGCACACGGCTTGAAGCCGCACCGTACCGCCAGCTTCAAGCTCAGCAACGATCCCCGCTTTGTCGAGAAACTCGAGGACGTTGTGGGGCTGTATCTGAATCCACCCGAACATGCCCTGGTATTGTCGGTCGACGAGAAGAGTCAGATTCAGGCGTTGGATCGCACGCAACCCGGCTTAGCGCTGAAAAAGGGGCGGGCCGGGACCAGGACCCACGACTACAAACGCTAGGGCACGACCACCTTGTTTGCCGCATTGAACACGCTCGACGGCAAGGTGATCAGCAGCTGCATGAAAAACCACCGCCACCATGAATGGCTGCAGTTCCTGCGGCTGATTGACCGCCAGACCGCGCCCAACAAACAACTGCACTTGATCGTGGACAACTACGCGACCCACAAACACGAAAAGGTGCAACGCTGGCTCGCCCGCCACAAACGATTCCACATCCACTTCACCCCGACTAGTTCTTCGTGGCTCAATATGGTCGAGAGATTCTTCCGCGACCTCTCTGAGAAGCGCCTGCGCCGAGGGACGTTCCGCAGTGTGAATGAACTTGTCGGGGCCATCGACGCCTATATCGACCAACACAACAACAACCCCAAACCTTACATCTGGACAGCTGCCGCCTCCGATATCCTGGAGAAAGTCAAACCTGCTCGGCGCACTCTCGATAAACGTCAATCTGCTTGACGCACTACACTAGGATGGCGATGCGCGTGCCGCTTTACGCGCCCCGAATCACGTACTGGAACTTGGAACCGTCATGAAGCCATCACTGAGTGTCTCTTTCTGCCTGGCCGCTGCGATCATTGCCTTGGCTCTGCTAACCACCGGTCTTGCGTTCTCCCAACAGAATCGGCCACGCCCTCGCAAGCTGAAGCCGGGTTGGGTGCAGCTCTTTAACGGCAAGGACTTCACAGGCTGGCGAAAAGTCGGCGCGGAGAAGTGGGTGGTCGACGAGAACGGCGCGATCTATGGCGCGGGAATCTCCGACAAGTACGGTTACCTGGCGACAGAGAAATCCTACCGGGACTTCCACCTCTCACTGCGCTTCAAATGCGAGGCCGAGGGGAACAGCGGTGTCTACATCCACACGAAGTTCGAGGGCGATACGCCCAAGATCATTGCCGGACGGCAAATCGAGATCGACCCGACGATCGGCAACCGCTCACCGACGGGCGGCATCTATGGTGACGGCCGCGGCTGGGTGGCCTGGCCCGCTCCGGAATACAACGCCGTGATGCGTCCGCACGATTGGAATGACATGCTGATCCAGGTTGAAGGCAACCGCTATATCGTCCACCTGAACGGCATCAAGATCCTCGACTTCACGTACCCCAACCCCGTCTCTGAAGAGGGTCTGATCGCACTGCAACTCCATTCCGGCGGCAAGGGTCGAATGCGCTTCCGGGATATCTATGTTCGGGATCTGACGAATCCGTAGCGGCGGCTTGCTCAGAGGAAACTCTAATTGATCAGTCCTCTGTGAACTCCTGACGCTCATGCCGAAGAGAGAATAGGAGATCGGATTCCAGGCGTCAGAACACCTTGGCCGACGCCGGCTTCGAACGCTATCACAAGCGCACCTGTCGATAGCGATTTTTTGAGCACGGCAGCATTCCCCTTACGGGGAGCCGGGAAAGAGCAGGCGAACATTTTTCCCCTTGACGGGATGGGGCATTTGCTACGTCAAATCCATCGGGAAACGGTCGAGGGAAGTGACGCCTTCGGGCGTGACGAGGTAGTCGTGCTCTAGCCGAATGCCGCCCTGCATGGCGTCTGCATAGAGCCCCGGTTCGCAGGCGAGCACTTCGCGATCCAGAATCGTTTCTTTGCTGCCGGGGGTGAGCCAAGGCAGTTCCCAGCCATTGAGGCCTACGCCGTGGCCCGCATGATGCCAGAAGGAATCCTGGGCGGGCTCGAACTTGTCGAGATGCGTTTTGATTGCCTCGTACACTTCCTTCGCGGGAACGCCGGGCGCGATGTTGCGCCGCGCGATCTCGTGCGCTTCCATGACGTGCCCCCAAGCGTCCTGCTGGAGTTGCGTGGGGCGGCCGACGACGAAGGTGCGCGTGAAATCGCACATGTAGCCCTGGAAGATCGGGAACGTGTCGAAGATGTAGAGGTCGCCGAGCTGCACCCGCCTGGGCGTTGGCGGACCGCCGCCCTTGACGTTGCGAACCCCGGTCGCGAAGTCGCCCGCGAGTTCGACCGACGTGCCGGCGTTCGCCACCATCGCTTCGTAGTAGATCGAATAGGCCCGAAACTCGGTCATGCCGGGTTCGAGGCGAGCCTTGATCGCCGCTAATCCGGCCTCGACGAGAGTCACCGCTCGGCGCATGCACTGGATCTCGTCTGGATCCTTCTGGCGGCGCATCTGATCGATGGCGGAGGTCAGGTTTTTGGGGCCGCTGCGCGCTACCTCGCGTGCCGCGTCGCTCACGGCGAATGGCGTCGAGTCGAACTCGAGCCCCAGCGCGCCGCCCGCAGGCAGGAACTCCTGCGCCGCCGCTTTCAGCATGGCCGCGACATCTTGTGACCAGTTTGTCACGGTGTTGTCGCGCTCCATGCTGTGGAAGCGGTACGTCTCCACCTTGTCCGCGGCCGCATTGGGCTTTTCTCCGGGCTCGAGGACCGGAGCGTCGGTCAGCAACGCCGTTTTGCCGGACGCATCGAGGAGGAAGGCATGCGGCAACGCGGGATTCACGAGTACGCCCGAGAAGTAGTAGACCGTCTTCGGGTTCGTGACGATAGCCAGGTCGATGGTGTCCTGTTCCATCACCTTCAGCAGTCGTTGTTGCCGCTCGCGGCAATTGTCGAGGTTGAGCATAAGGCCGATTTTATCAGGGCGTCATGAATGAACCGGCGTCTTTCGGATTGCACAGGGCTTCCTCGGACCGCTGCGATAGAATCCAAGGACCATGCTGTTCGACGAGATGATTGCCGAAGACGCCAAGGTCATGAAGTCTTCGCTCATCCGCCAGTTGACGGGTTTAGTGAACCGGCCGGACGTCATCTCCTTCGCCACAGGTTCGCCCAACGCGGAAATGTTCCCGCACGAGCAACTGGCGGAGATCTTCAACGATCTGATCGCTGTAGAGAAGGGCAGGCTCTTTCAGTACAGCGTTACCCGCGGCAACGCCGAGCTGATCGAGGCCGTCCGTGAACGCAACGCCCGGGTGCACGGCATCGAAGCCACGACCGCAGAGACCATTCTCGTCAGCGGATCCCAGCAGGGGCTTGACTTCGTAGCCCGCGTGCTGCTCGACCCTGGCGACGCTGTTTTCGTAGAACTGCCCAATTACATCGGCGCAACGGCATCATTCGAGAACTTCCGGGCGCGCATGGTAGGCATTCGAAAAACCTCGGTCGGCATGGACCTGGACGATCTCCGGAAGAAGATCCGCCACGTCCGCTCGGAAGGCTCGACTCCGAAGCTCATCTATGTCATCCCGAACTTTCAGAACCCCTCGGGGCACACCTGGGATCTGCCGACGCGCGAGGGTCTGATCGAAGTGGCGCGCGAAGAAAACCTGCTCATCTTCGAAGACGACGCCTATGGCGAGGTCTACTTCTCGGGCGGCGGTCCCCATATCCTGAAACCCATCAAGTCCTATGACGGTGCAGAGAACACCCTGTATATGTCGACGTTCTCCAAAGTCCTTGCTCCGGGGTTGCGCGTCGCCTGGATCGTCGGGCCCAAGGAGATTGTCCGCCGCATCGAGCTTGCCAAGGAGACAGGTGATCTCTGTACTTCGACCGTGGGCCAGAAGCTGATTCTCGAATACCTCAAACGGGACTGGCTCGACGCCCACCTCGCTGAAGTCCGCGCATTCTACGAAATGAAGTGCGTCATGATGCAGGGGGCGCTCGAACGGCACATGTCCAAACTCGCCAAGTGGAACCGTCCGCAAGGGGGCCTCTTCCTGTGGGTGGAGTTGCTGGAGCAAATCGATACGCTGCCGCTGCTGCGCCAGGCGGTGGAGGAAGAGAGGGTGGCGTTCATTCCAGGCCGGCCCTTCTTCGTGGACGGCAGCGGGTCGAATACGCTGCGTCTTTCTTTTTCAAACGTCAGCGACGACAATATAGAGTTGGGCCTTGAGAAGATCAGCCGTCTGATGGCTCGGGCCGCTCGTTAACCCCTCCCGCGGAGCGGTTCAGTGATTCCGGGGCTCGAGAATCTGCAATCAGGTTGGAGTTCCGGAGCGGGCCGGTTTCACTTTTCGGCTTGCGAGTCGGCAAGTTCCGCCAGTTATGAAGCAATACCCCACCGATCTTGCCGACCAGTTCCGCAAGGAAATCGAGGGCGAGGTTCGCTTCGACAGGTACTCGAAGATCCTCTACAGCACCGATGCCAGTGTCTGGCAGATTGAGCCGATCGGTGTTGTGATCCCCAAGCATCGGGAAGACGTAGCGGCGATCGGCCGGGTCGCTGCGCGCCACAAGGTCCCGATCCTGCCGCGCGGAGGAGCCACAAGCCTTTCGGGCCAAACCGTTGGAAACGCTGTTCACATCGACTTCGCCAAGTACATGCGCAATGTGATCGAGCTGAACACCGAAGGGCAGTGGGTGCGTGTACAGCCGGGGGTCATACAAGACCATTTGAACAACTTCCTGCGGCCACACGGGTTCGGACTAGGGCCGGATACTTCCAGCAGCAGCCGGGCGACTCTCGGCGGCATGGTGGGTAACAACTCGGCCGGCTCGCACTCGATCGTCCACGGCAAGATGATCGACCATGTCATGGAGGTGAAGGCAGTCCTGTCGGACGGCTCGGAAGCAGTGTTCGGGCCCTTGAACGAGGGTCGTCTTGACAGCTTGCTCCGTGGCGACAGCCTGGAGAACCGTCTCTACCGCGAGGCTCTCGGCATCGGCGAAACTTACCGAGGAGAGATCCTGGCGCGATTCCCGAAGCTTATCCGGCGCGTCAGCGGCTATAACCTCGACGAGCTGGTCAAGAACAACGGTCACTACGGCGCCGGCTACTCGAGCCGGCCCGGCCCTTTCAACCTGGCCCGCCTGCTTGTGGGTAGCGAGGGTACGCTGGCGGTCATCAGCGAGGCGAAGATCCGTATCGTTCCGTTGCCGAAGAAGAAGGCCCTTCTGCTCGTGCACTTCAGATCGTTGATTGAAGCGGTGGAGTCGGTGGAAGAGATCCTTCGGTTCGAGCCCGCCGCCGCTGAGCTGATGGACGACTTCAACCTCAAGCAGGCTTTTGCGAAGCCTGAATTTGCTGAGCAGATGGGCTTCGTCGACCGCGCGGCGAACGCGTTGATGGTCGTCGAGTTCTACGGCGACACCGAGCTTCAAGTTACGTCGAAGCTTGCAAGTCTCAAAGCACGCCTCGAAGAGAAGCAGATCGGTTACGGCTACCTGCCCGTTGTCGATCCGATGCAGCAGGCCAGCATCTGGAACACCCGCAAGATGGCCCTGGGGCTGTTGATGAGCGTGTCGGGCGACAAGAAGCCGATCGCGTTCGTGGAAGATCCGGCAGTGCCGATCGCGAAGATGCCGGCCTTCCTGCGAGGTTTCCAGGAGATCCTCGAGACCCACGACGCCCACGGCGGCTATTACGGGCACGCATCGGTGGGCTGCTTGCATGTGCGCCCCATGATCAATCTCAAGAAGGCGTCCGAAGTTGAAAAGATGGGACGCATTCTCGACGAGGTGTCGGCACTCGTTGGCGAATACGGCGGCTCGATGAGCGGAGAGCACGGTGACGGCATCGCGCGGGGGAAATACAACAAGCACCTCTTCGGGCCCGAGATCTACAGCGCTTTCAAGAATGTTAAAGCCCTCTTCGATCCCGAGAACATCATGAATCCCGGCAAAGTCGTCGACGCGCCGGAGCCGACCGAAAGCTTGCGTTGGGGTGCGGACTACCAAACGATTCAGATCGACACCAAGCTCAACTTCGAACGCGAGGGCGGCTTTGCGCGGGCGATCGAGAATTGCAACGGCATGGGTGTCTGCCGCAAGCGTGACGTAGGAACGATGTGTCCGTCGTATCATGCGACGCTCGACGAGGAGCACTCGACGCGCGGTCGTGCCAACGCGCTTCGTGCGGCGCTATCGGGGCGGCTGCCGGCTGCGGAGCTGACGTCGAAGCGCATGTACGACGTGCTGGATCTTTGCCTGGAGTGCAAGGGCTGTAAACGCGAATGTCCGACAAACGTCGACATGGCGAAGATCAAGTACGAGTTCCTGGCGCACTACTATGCCGAAAACGGCACGCCCCTTCGCGCTCGCATGTTCGCCGGCATCGAGACGCTGAACAAGTGGGGCAGCCGCTTTCCGTCGCTCGCGAACTTCACGATGGGCCTTGCGCCGGTGAAGTGGATGCTCCACACGTTCGTCGGAATCGACCGGCGGCGCAGGATGCCGCCGTTCGCGTCGCCGACCTTCGAGAGATGGCACCGTAGTCGCAGCTGCGGAACGACCACGAAGGGTAAGCCGAAAGTCGTACTCTTTCATGACTGTTTCATGAACTACAACTACCCGCAAGTCGGGCGCGCCGCAACGGAACTGCTGGAGAAGGCCGGATACGAAGTCATCCTGGTGGACAAGAAGTGCTGCGGACGCCCCATGATCTCCAAAGGCCTTATCGAAGACGCCCGAAATGCCGCCAAGCACAACGTGCGCACCCTGGCGACGTACGCCGATCAAGATGTCCCGGTTGTCGGCTGCGAGCCGAGCTGTCTGCTCACGCTGAGAGACGACTACCTCGACCTGGTCTCCGAAAAGCAGGTCGACAAGGTGGCCGAGAACGCCTGGATGTTCGACGAGTTTCTGGTTCGCTTGCAGCGGTCAAATCAACTAAAACTTCGGTTCAAGGACGAATCCCGGCAGATTCTCTTTCACGGCCACTGTCATCAGAAGGCTCACATCGGCAGCGCCTCCAGCCTGGACGCGCTCCGACTCATCCCGGGCCTTGACGTCGAAGAGGTCAATTCGGGCTGTTGCGGCATGGCCGGCTCCTTCGGGTTCGAGAAGGAACACTACGAGATCTCCGAAACCATCGGCCGCCAGCGCTTGCTGCCCGCAGTGGAAGCGGCGACCCCCGACACGGAGATCGCCGTCAGCGGTGTTTCATGCCGCCAACAGATCAGTCACTTCACGACACGCCGTCCGCGCCACGTGGCCGAGATTCTGCGGGACGCAGTCGCGGATTAGCAGGCCATGCCTCCTTGGCAGTAGATGCCTGCGAGGCCGGCCGATCTCATCTCATGTCGAGAACGGAAACAGTCAACCACCTCACTCTCAGCGGCGCTCTGGCGGCGCTGACGACCTGCATCCTGTGGGGTGGCAATGTCGTTGCGCTGAAGATCGGTTTGCAGACCTTTGCACCCTTCTGGAGCGCCTTCTGGAGGATACTTGCGGGGATCGTAGTGGTCGCGTTGTGGGGTTGGAGCCAAGGATCCCTCTCACACCGACTCGGGGCGAACGGCGTCTGCTGGCTGGGTTGGGATTATTGTTCGTCATACAGATTTCGGCGCTGAACTTCGGCGTACATTGGACTTCACCGGCCTACGCCGTCGTGTTACTGAACGCCCACCCGGTCTTTGCCAACTTCCTCGGGCACTTCTTCGTGCCCGAGGACCGTTTGTCGTGGACTCGCGTGCTCGGTCTCGTGCTGGCGTTTGGCGGTATTTGCGTCGTTTTCCTGGGCAGGCCGGATGCCTCTCTGGGCGCGAGACCGATCCTCGGTAATCTGGTGGTCACTTTCTCCGGCTTCCTGCTCGGCGCTCGCACCGTCTACACGCAACGATTGGTTCAGACGATCGATCCTGTTCGGCCCATCCTGTGGATGATGATCTTTTCCCTTCCGGTGTTTCTCGTCGCCGCTTTGACTCTCGAGAAACCCTTCTTGCAGCCAGTCAATGCCGAAGCCGTTTGGGCCATCCTCTTTCAAGGAGTGGTCATTGCGGGTTTCTGCTTCATGGTTTGGACGACGCTGCTGAAGACCATCAGCCCCGGCGCCCTCTCGATGTTCGCGTTCAGCACGCCTATTTTCGGGGTCTTGTTGAGCGGCTTGATCTACGGTGAGGCGATCACTGCGAGGCTGATTTTCGGAGTTGTCGCCGTAACGGCGGGCATCCTGATTGCCACCGGCAAGTGGGCCGGAGCGCGGAGGCCCGCCGCCGTCAGGGAGCCGGCGCGATGAGAGCACTGCTCAAAGGATGGCAGGCTCGCGCTATCCCCGCGGTCACCCCGTCTCCGCCGCTCGAAATGGGCAACGGCGCGCTGCCCCGCAACAAGTCCGTGGGCGTGGCGGTCGCTCTGGTTGCTCTCTGCATTTCCTTCTTCTGGGGCGCCAACATCGTTGCGTTGAAAGTCGGTCTGTCGGCCTTCGCCCCGTTCTGGGGCGCCTTCTGGCGGATGGGCATTGGCGCGGTCATCATCGGTCTGTGGGCGCGCGGTGAAGGAATTCGCCTCTGGCCCGACCGCGAGGAGTGGGGACCGCTGCTGGCGCTCGGACTGTTCTGCTTTATCCAGATCTCGCTGTTGAACCACGGCGTGAACCTGACTTCGGCCGCTTACGCCGTGATGCTCATCAGTGCGCATCCCATCTTTACCAATCTGCTGGCGCACTACTTTGTGCCGGGCGATCACGTTTCGGGAATGCGCCTTGTGGGCTTGACCGTTGCGTTCGCCGGCATCTGTTTCATCTTTCTCGGCAAGCCCGCCGCCCACTTGGCCCCGCATCCCTATTGGGGCAATATAATCTGCACCGTATCGGCATTCTTTGTCGCGGCCCGCTCGGTCGCGACAAAGAGAGTCGTCCAGCAAGTTGACGCCACCCGCGCCATTTTTTGGACGTTGGTCATCGCCGAACCGTTCTTCCTCGCAACCGCGCTGATCTTCGAGCCGGTAACTATTGCTCCGCTGACGTGGATGCCGGTTGCCGCCATCTTCTATCAGGGCGTGATCGTGGCGGGCTTCTGTTTCATCATGTGGACGCGGCTCCTTCGTGACTATCCGCCGGGCGTGATTTCGGTATTCGCGTTCCCGGCGCCGTTGTTCGGCGTGATTTTCAGCACTTTCATCTTCTCCGAGAGTCTGCCACCGTCGTTCGTCGCAGGCGCCGCCGGGGTCGTTACGGGCATTATCATCGTCGCCCGGCATCAACCCCGCCCGGCCGTCGACCCGAGTGCAGAAGATCAGACCGAGCCGATCAAACGCGCAGCGTAGAAGCGGTTTTGTCTTGTCGGCGGTCAGTCCGACCGGATTCCGGCCGGCGGCGGGATCCTGCTAAGCTGGGCTGCCTGTGGCCTCTCCACTGCAGCCGATCGGCTGGCCGACCGCTCTGATCGCCTTGGGCGTTTGCTTCTTTCGGGGCGGAAACCAAGTTGCTCTCAAGTTCGGTCTCACCGGCTTTTCCCCTTTCCGCACCGCTTTTCTCCGCATGATAGTCGGGGCGCTCGCCGTGGGCCTGTGGGGGGCAGTGCGCGGCGCGGATCTAAAAATCCAAACGGATGAGCACCGCCCTCTGGCGCAACTCACTCTCCTGTTTCTGGTTCAGATCGGTATCTTACACATCGGCGCCGACTATACATCCCCCGCCTACGCCGTCATCCTGATCAACTCGAACCCGATCTTTGCGAACCTCATCGCTCACTTTGTCGTGCCCGAAGACCGGCTGTCTCCGGCGCGGGTGCTCGGTCTTGCCGGCGCCTTCATCGGTGTCGTCATCGTCTCCTTAGGCCGCCCCGATGCGGCTCTCGCGAGGAACCCACTACTGGGCAACCTCGCTGTTCTGATCTCCGGCATCCTGGTCGGAGCGAGGCTTGTCTACACACAACGGCTTGTGCAGCGAATCGAGCCCACCAAACTGGTCTTCTGGCAAATGGTTCTATCGCTGCCCGGTTTCGCATTGGCGGCTTGGATCGCGGGTCAGGGAATTCGGGGGCCGGTGACCTGGGAGGCGGTCGCAGGCACGATCTACCAGGGAGCCGTCGTTTCCGGCCTGACCTTCATGGCTTGGGCGGTCCTGCTGCAGAAGCATAGCCCGGGGTCGTTGTCCGTTTTTTCGTTCACGGTGCCGATCTTCGGCATATTGTTGAGCGGCTGGCTTTTCGAGGAAGCACTCACCGCGAGACTGATCATCGGCGTTCTGACGGTCACGGGAGGCATCACAGTAGCGACTCGCGCGGGACGCAAAGCCGTCTTCGAGGCGGAATAGTAAGTCGCCTAGCCCAAGATTTCGCGCATCATTCTGTCGATGCGATCGAGAGCTTCGTGGATCTGGTCCAGCGCGGTCGCATAACTGAAGCGTAGATAGCCCTCGCCGAACGAGCCGAAGCTCGTCCCCGTTAGGCAGGCCACTCCTGCCTCGTTGAGGATGCGGTCGGCTAACTCGTCAGACGGAATCCTCGTTTCCTTGACGTTCGGGAAAGCATAGAATGCGCCCCCGGGCATGGTGCACGAAAAGCCGGGGATGCGGTTAAAGCCCTCGACGATCACCTCGCGCCGTCGCTTGAATTCCGCAACCATCTCTGCAACGGCGTCTTGCGGACCCGTGAGGGCCTCGATGCCGGCGCGCTGCGAAAAGCTGGCCGTGTGCGAGACGCAGTTGACCATCATCAGGCAGACCCCGTCCACGAGCCATTTCGGCATAACACCATAACCCATGCGCCAACCGGTCATGGAGTACGTCTTGGAGAAGCCGTCAAGGATGATCGTCTTCTCGGCCATCCCAGGTAGCGACGCGATCGAGAATGGCTTGCGGTCGAAGTAGATGTTGCTGTAGACCTCGTCGGAAAGGACCATGATGTCACGGTCGCGGACCAACTCGGCGATGGCTCGGATGTCCTCTTCGGGGATGACGCCGCCCGTCGGGTTCTGAGGCGAGTTGATCATCAGAACCTTTGTATGGGGAGAGAGCTTAGCGCGCAGCATGTCGAGGTCGAGCGAGAACCCACGCTCTTCAAGCAGCGGCAGCGGCAGCGGTGTCGCTCCGCAATAGCGAATGACGGACTCGTAGATGGGGAAGCTTGGGTTCGGATAGAGAACCTCGTCGCCGGGTTCGAGCAACGCCAGCAACGGGAAGAAAAGGATGGGCTTGCCGCCGGGTGTTACGACGACGTTCTGTGCGCTGACGGCAATGCCGCGTGATTTCGAAACCAACTCTGCGATCACCTCGCGTAGCTCGGGGTCGCCTTGCGTCGCACCGTATTTCGTCCAGCCGTCGGCAAGCGCCTGTCGGCCGGCCTCGACAATATTCACCGGTGTCGGGAAGTCGGGCTCGCCGATTTCCATGTGGATGATGGAGTGACCCTTGGCTTCGAGAGCCCGCGCTTTCACCAGAACATCAAATGCGCCCTCGCCGCGGACGCCTTCCATTCGGCTCGATAGTCTCATGGTGTTTTGCGTTTCCTGCCGAGATGGTTCCGCTTCTGCCCGCTTCTCTCGCCGAGTGGCGAGAAAAGCAGGCTAGCGGCGGGTGCCCTTGATCTCGGTGTTGAATTTGAAGAGCGTTTTCCCGGCTGTGACGTAGAGGGTCTTCAGATCGGGACCTCCGAAGGCGCAATTCGTAATGATGTCCTCGGGGATCGGAACGAACTGTTTCAGCTCGCCGTCCGGCGCGAAGACGTGGACGCCGCACTTCGTGTCGAGGGTCTCGCTCGTCCGGCGCAGACGATGCAGACCAGCGGCAACATAGAGGTTGCCCTCGCTGTCGATAGTCATGCCGTCGCCACTGCGACCAGGATAGAAATCGTGAAAGATCCGCATGTTCGTGACCGTTCCGTCAGGCTGCAGGTCATAAGCGCGGATCATCCGGGCGCGGTCGGCGTCGGGGTGCGCCTCGATCAGGTAGAACGTCTTGTCGTCTGGGGAAATGACGAGGCCGTTCGGCTTGTCAATAGCGGGTGCCTTGAGGATCTGATGGATCGAACCGTCGGTGTCAATGCGGTAGACAGCGTCGACGTTCGTCTGGTCGGGCACCGGGTCCTTGCGGGGACGGTCAGTGAAATACAACCGGCCCTGACTGTCGAATGTGACGTCGTTCGGCTGGTTGAGGCGTTTGCCCCCGAAGGATTCGGCGATGACTTCGATCTCGCCGGTCTCCATGTTGGTGCGAGTCAGCCTCGGGTTGTCGAGTTTGGCGTCGCTGCCTTCGCAGGAGATGAGGCGCCACTGGTCGTCGAAAACGAGGCCGTTGGCGCGATTGCTGTTCTCCCTGAAGACAACAAGCTCGCCGTCGGGCATCGCCCGCATGATGCGGTGACTCCTTGTATCAGTGAAGAAAACGCTGTCGTCTTTGTAGACCGTTGGGCCCTCGGTGAAAGCTATGCTCGCGGTGACCTCGACCTTGGGAATGCCGGCCGCCGGGATGCTCTCCATCACGGAATCGGAAGCCGGCGCGCAACCGCTCCCGATCAGCCATGCACAACCCAAAGCCAGTGCTAGAATGGTGAGCCCAATTGCTCGGTTCACAAGGTCCTCCGAAGGGTCTTCGTGTCCAGAAACCGTAACAGTATACCCCGCGTTCGGCGCGTGGCGGGCTTGCTGAGCCCCGTGCAGCGGACGCATCAATTCCTCAAAGCGAGTCAATGGCATGGCAGATCAGGAAACACCTCTCGTCGGAATCCTCATGGGAAGCACGTCCGATTGGGAGACGATGAAAAACGCGTCGGATGTGCTTAAGGACTTCGGCGTGCCCCACGAATGCAGGGCTCTGTCGGCGCACCGCACGCCGGAGGCGGTGGTGGCATTTGTCTCGACGGCTGAGGAGCGCGGCCTGGAGGTGATGATCGCGGCGGCAGGTGGAGCGGCTCACCTGGCCGGCGTCGTGGCGGCGCACACCATCTTGCCGGTCCTCGGCGTGCCGATGTCCAGCGTGTTGAACGGACTGGACTCGCTGCTTGCGACGGTTCAGATGCCCGGCGGAATCCCGGTCGGAACCCTTGCCATCGGCAAGGCCGGTGCGAAGAACGCCGCGCTGCTGGCGGTCGCCATCCTGGCGCGCAAGCGGCCAGCGCTGCGCGAGAAACTAATCCGGTTTCGCGAGGCGCAGACAGAGAAGGTCAAGGCCGCGACCCTGCCGGTGTGACCATCCGCCGCCTCCCGGCCCCGAGATTGACTCCTCGGAGGATCGCTGATAGCTTGAAACCTGCGGCTGCGGTTTCTTGCCGCCGGCCCTCCTGATGGACCCCTCCCACATCCGGAATTTCTGCATCATTGCGCATATCGATCATGGCAAGTCGACGCTGGCCGACCGCCTGCTCGAGCTGACCGGAGCTCTGACCGCCCGCGAAATGAAGGCTCAGGTTCTCGACAGCATGGACCTGGAGCGGGAACGCGGCATCACTATCAAGGCGCAGGCCGTTCGGCTTGAGTACGAGGCCGGCAACGGCGAGCGGTATCAACTGAATCTGATCGACACCCCCGGACATGTTGACTTCTCCTACGAAGTCTCACGCAGCTTGGCGTCGTGCGAAGGAGCGCTGCTCGTCGTCGACGCCGCCCAGGGTGTGGAAGCACAGACACTGGCGAATACCTATCTGGCTCTCGACCATGGCCTCGAAATTGTCCCGGTGGTCAACAAAATTGATCTGCCCGCGGCGGAACCCGAGCGGGTGCTCGAGGAGATCGAATCGACGATCGGGCTCGACGCTTCCGACTCGCTTCTGGTGAGTGCGAAGTCGGGCCAAGGCGTGCCCGAGATTCTCGAAGCCGTCGTCCGGCGCATACCGCCGCCACAGGGCGCCCCGGACGGCCCCACCAGGGCTTTGCTGTTCGACTCCTGGTATGACACCTACCGTGGAGTCGTCATGCTCGTCCGTATGGTCGACGGGTCGTTGCGCAAGGGCATGACGATTCGTATGTGGTCGACCGGACAGACTTTCACTGTAGAGGAAGTCGGCTTTCGCACACCTAAAGCGCAGGCGACTGATTCGTTGCGTTGTGGCGAGGCCGGTTGGGTGGTCGCGAACATCAAGGAAGTCATGGAGACCAAGGTCGGCGACACGATTTGCGACGCCGCCAACCCTCTGTCCGAGCCGCTGCCGGGCTTCCAGGAGTCCCGGCCGATGGTCTTCGCCGGGCTTTATTGCGTGGAATCCCATGCACACGCGGCTCTGCGCGAGGCCCTGCTGAAGCTGCAGCTCAACGACCGCTCGTTCCAGTTCGAGCCGGAAAGCTCGGCGGCGCTCGGGTTCGGTTTCCGGGCAGGTTTTCTCGGACTGCTGCATCTGGAAATCGTGCAAGAACGGTTGGAGCGGGAGTTTGGTCTCGATCTCATCACAACGGCCCCGGGGGTCCGGTACCGCATCCGCAAGACCGACGGCGAAACCATCGAAGTCGACAACCCCAGCCGTTGGCCGAACACCCAGGAAATCGATCATGTCGAGGAGCCTGTGTTCACCGTCACGGTCATCACCCCAGATGACTATCTGGGCGGCATTCTGAAACTTCTCGAAGAGAAGCGCGGCGCCCAGAAGGACTTCGAGTATGTGGCGAGCAATCGGGTCGTGTTGACGTACGAAGTCCCACTGAGCGAGATTGTGCTGGATTTCTACGATCGGCTCAAGACAGCCTCCCGGGGCTACGCCTCGGTCGACTACCATTTCTCCGACTATCGGGAGTCGCCGATGGTCAAGCTCGATGTTCTCGTCTCAGGCGACCCGGTGGATGTCCTCTCGATCATCGTGCACAAAGATGCAGCACACGAGCGCGGTAAAGTGCTGATCGAAAAGATGCGCAAGCTGATTCCCCGGCAGATGTTCGAGGTCGCCCTGCAGGCGGCCATCGGCAACAAGATCGTCGCCCGGAATAACATCGCGGCGCTACGCAAGAACGTCCTGGCGAAATGCTACGGGGGAGACATTACCCGGAAACGCAAGCTCATTGAAAAGCAGCGAGAGGGCAAACGGCGCATGAAACGGGTGGGCAAAGTGGACATTCCCCAGGAAGCGTTCTTAGCCGTTTTGAGAGTCGGTGAGGAGGCTTGAAACCCGTTCCAGCAGGCGTCCTGGCACGGCGTCAAGCCGTTGACAATCCGCACGGTGATTGCTGCATAATAAAGTTTATTGATATTGTTCGGGACAGCCTGAGTATACGTTGTTGTAGTGAACCTCCATTTCCCGGCGATCGCCGGATCACCTGTTGAGCAATGATCAAAGTTGAGCGTTTGACCAAGCGGTACGGTCCTACTTTGGCCGTCAAGGACATCACCTTTGAGGTCGAAAAAGGTGAAATCGTCGGCTTTCTCGGGCCGAACGGAGCCGGCAAGACCACCACGATGCGCATCCTGACCGGGTTCTTGCCGCCCACATCGGGTACGGTCAGCGTGGCGGGCTACGACGTACTGGAAGAGCCCTTGGAGGTGAAGAAGCGCATCGGTTACCTGCCCGAGGCGCCGCCCGTCTACCCCGAAATGTCAGTCGAGGGCTACCTGGATTTCGTCGGCCGGCTTAAAGGCATTCCCGGCGGAGAGGTGCCTGAACGCGTCGATAGCGTCGTCGAGGGGTGTGCGCTGGGAGACGTTCGCCAAAAGCTGATCGGACACTTGTCCAAGGGATACCGCCAGCGCGTCGGTCTGGCGCAGGCTCTGATTCACGACCCCGAAGTTCTGATCTTTGATGAGCCCACCGCCGGACTGGACCCCAAGCAGATTGCGGAAGTCCGGCAGCTTATTCACGACCTCAGCGGCGACCACACGATCATCCTGAGCACGCACATCCTGTCGGAAGTCCAGAGCATCGCGAGCCGCATCATCATCATCAGTGACGGCAAGCTCGAAGCCAGCGATACGCCGGAGAACTTGATGGCGCGCATGCGGGGTCATGAGTCCGTGCTGGTCGAGATCGACGGTCCGCCCGAGGACGTTGAAGAACGCCTTTGGTCGGTCGAGGGCGTCAACAGTGTGAGCCGCAAGAACGGACATGGCGGCCGCACGAGTTGGGCAGTCGAGACCAGCAAGGATGCCGCCATCCGAAGTGAGCTGGCCCGGGTGGTGGTGGAATCCGGCTGGGGACTCTATGAGATCCGCCCGGTCGGTATGAGCCTTGAGGATATCTTCCTCAAGCTGACGGCGTCGGAGGACGCCGCCGGGGCTGCGGCACAGGATGAACCGGCTGCTGAAGCCGACGCCGCTTCGCAGGAGGAAACCGTGGAGCCGACCGTTGCCGAATCCGCGGCCCGGCCGGAAGAGGCGCCGCCGGAAGAAGAGGAATCCTCGAAACAGGAAGGAGCCGGGACATCATGAGAAACGTGTGGACGATCGCAAGCCGAGAACTGAGGAGCTATTTCGCTTCACCGATCGCCTATATCCTTCTCACGATGTTTGCGATCATCTTTGGCTATTTCTTCTTCAGTGCGGTCGCGATTTTTGTGGACTTTGCGAGCCGCGGACAGATGGGCATGCAGATGCCCCCGATGAACGTGGATCAGTTCATCATCCAGCCCACTCTCGGCAACTTCAGCATCATTCTGCTTTTCCTCTCGCCGATGATCACGATGCGGCTGTTCGCCGAAGAGAAGCGGAGCGGCACGATCGAGCTGCTGCTGACGTCGCCGGTACGCGACTTCGAGATCATCTTCGGCAAGTGGCTCGCCGCCGTGCTGCTTTTTGCCTGCATGCTGGCGATTTCGTTGCTGAACCTGGTGGTGATCTTCCTGCTCAGCACGCCGGACTGGCAGGCTCTTTTCGTTGGCTACCTGGGCCTGTTGCTGATGGGTGGAACGTTCCTCGCGATCGGCGCGTTCATTTCGACCTTGACGAAGAATCAGATCGTCGCCGGCGCCTTGACTTTCGGTGTGTTCCTGCTACTTTGGGTTCTGGACTGGGTGAACGCCTATAGCACGTCGACGATCGGCAAGGTGTGTCAATACATCGCGGTCGCGCCACACTTCGAGCAGTTCTCGAAGGGTGTGATTGAGCTGAAGGATACGGTCTACTACTTGAGTGCCATTGTGCTTGGTCTCTTTCTGAGCAAGCGCTCGCTGGAATCGCTGCGCTGGCGCGCATGAAGTGGGAGGTTGTCCGAACGATGGTTTGGGATTGGGTCAATACAAGGCAGACGAAATACGGGGCGTACTCGGCCCTCTATATTGTCGTCACCATTGCGATTCTGGTAGCGGCGAACTACCTTGCGAACCGCTACAACGAGACCTTCGACGCCACCAAGAACAAGCTCTACAGCCTGTCCGATCAGACGGAGAAGATCCTGGACAACCTCGATCGCGACCTCACGATCTACTACTTCGACCGCAGTACGGACTTCGGTGCGGCCCGTTCGTCGCTCGTGCGGTACGAGAATGCTTCCAGCCGCGTATCGGTCGACTACATCGATCCTGATAGCAAACCTGAAATGGCGCAACTGATGAACATCCGTACCTACGGTACGGTGCTCGTTGAGGTAGGAGACATCCGCGAGGAAGCTGTCTCCAGTGAGGAAGAGGACGTCACGAACGCCATCATCAAGGTACTCAAGGGCGAGGACAAGACCGTCTGCATTCTCACGGGACACGGTGAGGCGGATACGGATGACAGCGAGCGCGACGGGTTCTCTGGCGCCCAGCAGGCGATGCAGGACGCGAACTACGAAACGAAGGTCGTGTCGTTGCAGCAGGAAGTTGAAGTTCCCTCCGATTGCACGTTGCTGATTCTGCCCGGCCCCGAGGCGGACTACCTGCCGCCCGCGGTCGAGACTCTCAAGCGTTACGTCGAGGGTGGCGGCCGTGCGCTCGTCATGATCGATCCCGACAACAGTCCAGCGCTGACCGAGATGGTCGCCGGCTGGGGCATCCGCGTCCGTGACGAAACAGTGGTCGATTTCTCGCCGGTCGGCCAATTCTTCGGCATGGGGCCTTTATCCCCGTTGGTTGCTGACTACGAGGACCATCCGATTACCGACGTTATGGGCAACACGGCGAGCTTCTTCCCGATGTCTCGCGGTGTCGCCGCGGGCGACGCCGTATCCGGCTGGAACGTCGAGGAGCTCTTCAGCACCACCGAGGGGGCTTTCGCCACGGACGAGTTGAAGGTGGAAGACGGTGAGTTGATCCGGAACCCAGCCACGGAACGCCAGGGTCCCATTACGCTCGCCGTGGCGGCGACCCATGACCTTCTGTCGAATACAACCGGCTCCGAAGAATCCTCCGGCGGCAATGCGTCGGATGAGGAAGACAGCGAAGGCGCGTCAGACGAAACAGATAAGAAAGAGTCGAGAGTGGTGGTCGTTGGTTCCTCTCGGTTCGCCCGCAATTACGCGTTGGGCCGTGGCGGAAACCTCGACCTGTTGCTCAACATGATGAACTGGCTGAGTTCCGATGAGGACTTGATTTCCATCCGTCCCAAAGACCCCGAGAACACGCCGCTGAACATCTCGCAGGCGCAGATGTCGCGCCTGTTCTGGTTCAACGTCATCGGACTGCCGCTGGTGATCGTGATCTTCGGCGTCCGCGTGTGGTGGATGCGCCGCTGAACCGCCCGATCATCCGCTCGACCTTCTTCCCGTCAAAGATGCGCAGGGAGGCAAGACCATGAACCCCATGAGGCTTCTGATCGCCGCCGGCATTCTAGCCGCGCTCGGAGGGCTGGTCTATTGGAGTGAAGAAAACCCTCCGGTATCCGACGACGAAAAAACGCCCGTCGTCGATCTCGAGACGGACGACATCCGCGCGCTCACGGTGGAGCGTCCCGGGCACGACACGATCAGGGTTGTGCGAGGCGAAGATGACGAGTGGAAGTTCGCACCGCCGCTTACGATGCCCGTTAACGAATCGTCGATCAACCTGTTGCTGAATAATCTCACGCCGATGAACTCCGACCGCGTTGTCGAGGAGGAGGTCGCTGACTGGCGTCCCTACGGCGTCGAAGGCGATGCCTGGTCGCTGCGAGTCGAAGTGACCGCCAAGAAAGAGGACGAAGAGGAAAAGACCTACCGGGTGATTTTTGGTGATGACACGCCGACCGGCTCGGGGGTCTTCGCGCGCCTCGACGGCGATCCCCGCTTGTTCACGGTTTTTAACTACATCAAGAGCGGCTTCGAAAAGGAAATCTTCGACCTGAGAGAGAAAAAGCTGTTGAAGATCGACCAAGACAAGATCTCTCGCGTTACCGTCGACATTGGCCGGCGATCGATCGAGTTCGGCAAGAGCGGAGACGCGGACTGGCAGATCCTCGAACCGAAACCTCTCCGGGCCGACAATTTCAGCGTGGGCGATTTGGCTCGCTCGGCCTACAACGCGGAGATGGTTGCGGTCCTCGAGGCAGGTGAGCCTACCGGCAAGTATTCCTTCAGACGTCCTTTCGCCACGGTCGAGGTCGTCGACGAGGCGGGCGCGCACACCTTGACGATTGCGAAGGACGCAGAAGACAAGTACTACGCCAAAAGCAGCGACCTTGAGGGCGTGTACGAGGTCTCATCAACGCTCCCGGAGGCGCTCGACAAGCCCTTGGAGGACTTTCGCAACAAGAAGCTGTTCGACTTCGGCTTTGTGGATCCAGAACTCGTTCAAGTGCGCGACGGTGATAGGCATCTGACGATCGCCAAACAAGAGGACAAATGGATCCTCACTTCCGACGAGGATCGAGAGTTGGACTCCGAGAAAGTCCAGACCCTGCTGGATGCCCTGCGAGGGCTTTCTGTCAAGGAGTTCACTTCCGATGAGCTGTCCGACCAGGCGAAATTCGGTCTGGATGCCCCAACGATTGAGGCTGAGGTGGTGCAGTCGAGCGACGGCGGCACGGAGCAGGTCATGATCACTGATCCCTCTGCCGATCAGGTCTATGGCGCGATCCCGGGCCAAGACAGCACCTATGAGCTAGAGAAGGGCGATATCGAGGAACTGCGGACCAGCATCTCCGACCTTGCAATGCCGGACGAGGGCGAAGAGTCGGAATCCTAGCCCGCTGCTCCAGTCGCTTCCCTCTTAGCGGGCGATAGTTCGTCGAATGTCTAATAGCGCCGCTTGCGAATCCGGAGGGATCGGATCCGCGTTCTTCGATACGCGTCCGTCGAAAGCCTCATCGATTGAGATATTGCTCTTCTCCAGAGTCCGGCCGGTGGACAGATCTAGACTGATCTTGGCCTTGATGTAGTTGTTCTGGGCCCGAATCTCGTCCGTTCGGGAGAATGCCAAATCCCGCTGGACCTGCACGATCTCGAAAATCGTCGAAGCTCCGAGAGTGAACTTCTTCTGCTCGGCTTCGAGGGTCTTCTCTTGCAGGATGCGAGACTTCCGGGCCGCTTCGTACTGCGCCCTTGCTTGGCGCAGGCCGATCACGGCGTCCAGAACCTCGCGGCGAATCGTGTTCTCTGACTGCCGCAGGCGAATCTCAGCTTGGCGTCTCTCGAGCAGAGACGCGGCCAAGTCCGCCTGTGCCTGGCGGTTTTTGAGGGGAATGCGCAGTTGAACGCCGATCTGATAATCGGGGAAGTTCCGGCGAAACACCTGCCCCACGCTGGTGCCCAATCCGCCAAGGAAAAACTCGGAGGGCCTGGTGACCGACTGCCCGGGGATCGGCAGGAAAATGTAGTTCACCTCCCCCGCGAGACCGTTGTTCGTGACGTCTCCGACCAGGTTCACTTCGGGTTTCAGAGAGTTGCGCACACCTTTGAGGTTGATGTCACGATTCGTCAGTTGCACCCGGCTCTGGATGATTTCCGGTCGCGCCTTGAGCGCAAGGTTCATCAGATCCTGAATCGGCTGCATGGTTTCCGTGGCGGGTACTTCGATGCGGTCAGTCGGAACGATCTCGGCTTCCAAGACGGAAGGACTTTGCAAACCATTCTTGCTGATCGCGTTTTTGAGCACGTTCTCCTGCTGCTGAACGTTGGTGATGGCCGCCGTCAGGTTCTGCTGGGCAGTGGCCACCTCAGCTTCGGCGCGAACGATCTCGATCGGCGCCAACGTGCCGATCTCGACCCGGCGTCTGTTGTCCTGGTAGAGCTTCTCCGCCCGCCGAAGGTCCTCTTCCCGGCCACGCACGTCAGCGATAAACGTGACCAGATCCCAGTAAAGGTTCTGTACCTGGGCCACCGTTGCAATCACCTGCTGCTTGAACGCCAGGTCCGATATTTCCTGGTTGTTCTTGGCGACCCGAATGATCCGCGAGTTCAGGCTCCGGCCGAAGCCCTGAATCAGCGGTTGCGTCACGTTCAGGCTGATATTACTCGCGAGGTTGGGATTAAAGTTGCTTCGGCGGCTATTGGTGATACTGCGGCGATTGTTCCATCCCAGCGCAGCCGTAGCACCGCTGAGAAAACCCTTGCGCAAAGTAACATTCGAGTTGCTCGTCTCCCTGATGAACGTATTCGTGCCGGTGACGAAGTCGCTGGTCTGCGGATTACTGAAATGCCCCCAATCGAGACCGGCGGTGATCCGCGGGTCGAGGTTCGGCACTGCGGTACCAAAGAACGTGCTTGCGTCGCCGACTCCGGCCGCTCCTTGACTGCCGCCCCCTGCCCGAGTGTCGATGCCCGTGACGTCACCTCCCCGTCCGCCAACGCCCCCTGTGGCTGATTGGCCTGTCGACAGCGTGCTGATCTGAGTCTGAACACCACGCAGTTGTCCGCCTGAATGGGCTCGCAGGACATCCGCTTCCGCCTTGAGAGGTTCGTACCGCGCGTAGACGATATCCAGGTTGTTCTCGACCGCAAGCGCAATGGCGTCCGCCAGAGAGAGATAGATCTTTCCGCCCCGCATCAACTGGTCGAGGCGCGGAGAATTCGCAAAATCCACCGGATCGGGCTCCGGCACCTTGTACACGTTCGTGAAGCTCCAACGGTTGCCGAAAGTGCTGTAATCAATCTGCTGTCCCGGCGACGGCTCTTGCGCCCATGTGGGTGGTGGCGCAAGACATATGGTCAGAATAACGACAAGAGATCTCTGTATCAGATTCATCACGGATTCTCCGAGTCTGCGAGCGTACTCCCACCGGAGCGGATGCGATCAAACTGGGTTCGGCCGGCTCCGTTCCGCGAGTACGCTGTCGTTGCTGTAGCTTGTGGTGTGGCGACCCTGCAGAAGATTTGCAGGCATGAGTGGCGGAAGTTCTTTGTTATCCTAACACTGCGCTGATTCGGTGACAATGGCCGCCCCTTTAGAGACGCCTTCGACGCCTGAAAGATTAGCGGCTGCCCGAGACGATCCAAACGGCCTCTGATTTCGGATGCGGCATTTCAAAGCGACGCTCGCCTACGATGGTACGGACTTCCACGGCTGGCAGATACAGCCGAACCGCTCCACCATTCAAGGCGTCCTGAAGGACGCCTTGGCCGAGATCGAAGGCGGGTCTGTCGATGTGCAGGGTGCCGGACGGACCGACGCCGGTGTTCATGCGCTGGGCCAAGTTGCTTCGTTTGCACTCGCCAATCCCATTCCCGCCGACAATCTCGTCAGGGCGATGAACCGCTTGCTCCCGGAAGCGGTTCGGGTTGTTTCGCTCGAACAGGCATCCCCGGAGTTTCACGCCCGGCACTCGGCTAGCGGCAAACTCTACGAGTATCGGGTCTGGCGGGGCGCTATCTGCCCGCCGTTCGACACCCGCTATGTCTACCATCATCCTTACCCGCTCGACGAGGCGGCGATGTGCAAGGCGGCTGAGCGATTCAGCGGCAGGCAAGACTTCCGGTCGCTCGCCGCGTCGGGTGGCGACGACGTTGCATCGCCCATCCGAACGATCTTCTCTTCCGTGCTGCGCCGCAACGGCGAACGGCTGATCTATCATGTCCGAGGTGATGGATTTCTTTACCGCATGGTCCGGAACATCGTCGGAACGCTGCTCGAGGTCGGCCGCGGCCGGTTCAAAGCCGACGACGTCTCTGCTATTCTCAACAATAAGCGCAGGTCGGCAGCCGGCGCCACGGCCCCGGCGAAGGGACTCTTTCTGGTCCGCGTGGAATATCCGGATTCCAGAGAGACCGACCCGTAGCTTCGAAAACCGATCTGATTTGTTAAACTAGCGCCGACCTGCGACGGAGGCGCATTACATAACCATGAGAACCACACGTAGAACCTTCATGGCGGCAACAGCGGGTGTGGCGGTATGGAGCTGTGGCTCGTCGATGCCGACGGAGTTCAGCCGTTTCGTTCGCTACGAGCATGACGGTGAGATTGCTTTTGGCGGCCTCGACGGCGAAATGGTGTATCCGATTGAAGGCGACCTGTTCGGAAGCCGAACGCCGACCGGCGAAAGCCTGCCGCTCAGTGAGGTGAAGCTGCTTTATCCCATCGAGCCGACGAAGGTTTTCGCGCTGGCGGGGAACTATATGAGCCACCTCGGCCCGGGCCGCGAACCGCCGGAACACCCGGAGCCGTTCTATAAACCGATCACGAGCTTGGCCCACCCCGAGCAAGACATTGTGTTCCCCAAGGGCGCGCAGGATGTGCACTATGAGGCCGAATTTGTGATTGTGATCGGCAAGAAGGCGAGCAAGGTCTCCGAAGCCGAGGCCGCGGACTACATCCTTGGCTACACCTGCGGCAATGACGTGAGCGAGCGCAATTGGCAGAACGGCTCGATCGACGGTCCTGAAAATAAAGACATGCAATGGTGGCGCGGCAAGGGCAGCGACAAGTTTGGACCCATGGGCCCGGCCATTGCAATCGGCCTCGACTATGAAAAGTCGAAGATTCAGCTTCGCCTTAACGGCGAGGTCAAGCAGGAACAGATGCTCAGTGACCTGATCCACAACCCGGTGCAGACGGTCAGCTTTATCAGCCAAGTCGTAACGCTCCTTCCCGGTGATGTGATCTTCACTGGAACGCCCGGCAGTACGAGCGCAATGAAGGCTGGCGACGTGGTCGAAGTGGAGATCGACGGCATCGGCATCCTTCGCAACAAAATAGCGGGTTGAATGGCTGCCGTGGAGTTTCTTCAAGACAAACCGACTTTTGACAACGGATTCCTGTGCATACAACACGCAGAACATTTTTTGCCGCTTTAGCAGCGGGAGGTGCAGCAATGGCCCAGTCAGGCTCAGGTTCGGGTTCAGCGACCCACTACGTGCGTTTCGAACAAGGGGGTGCGACCTCCTATGGTATTCTCGACGGCGACTCCATTCAGCCGATTGCAGGCGATCTCTTCGGCGACCGTGCTCCGAACGGAGACCCTGTCGATGTCGGCGACGTAAAACTTCGCTACCCCTGCGATCCGCCGAAGGTCCTGTGCGTCGGGCTCAACTACAAGAGCCACTTGGGCGAACGAAAACCACCGGAGACGCCTGAAATTTTCTACAAGCCTCCTACAGCGTTGCTTGACCCCGAGGGAGAAATCGTCATCCCAGCCGGTGCCAAAGACGTTCATTACGAAGCCGAGCTGGTCATCGTAATCGGGAAAGAGGCGAAGTCCGTCTCGGTCGAGGATGCGACAAACCACATCCTCGGTTATACCTGCGGCAACGATGTCTCCGATCGCAACTGGCAGAATGGCACCAAGGGCGATAAAAAAGACGTTCAGTGGTGGCGCGCCAAGGGCGCCGACACGTTCGGTCCGCTCGGGCCTTCCATCGCGACCGCCATCGACTACGATAAGGCTCGCATTCAGCTCCGGCTCAACGGCAAAGTCAAGCAGTCGCAGTTAGTCAGCGATCTGCTATTCGGACCGGCTCAGGTCGTCAGCCATATCAGCCATTTCGTCACGCTGTCACCGGGCGACGTAATCTACACCGGAACACCGGGCAGTACGAATCCGATGGAAGCCGGCGATGTGGTGGAAGTAGAGATCGACGGGATCGGCATCCTCAAGAATACGGTCGCCATGGGCTGACCCAAGCCAGGTGAGGGTCAGCAGTCGGCTGTCAGCAGTCGGCAATGGGTGTTCCAGAAAACTCTTTCCCGGTGGAATTTTCGCATGGAATAATAAAGCGGGAACAAGGCCCGCCACTGACAAAGGCGTAATCCGGGCGGTTTTGAAGTGAAATCCGGAGTGCCTCGCGCCTATGGTTCCGGGTATGATCACATTGGGTGGGATGAGGCTTGTTGCTCCTCCCGACCGACCCGGAAACGCCCCTTGTCATGCGAAGCATCGCTGCTATCGGTCTGGGCTTGGTTCTGATTGCTGCTCCATTGCCGGCGCAATCTCCCGTCGAGGCCTGTAAACCAGGTAGCTTTACGATAATCGGCTTCCCCAACGAAATCGGCCCCAAGGCGGAAGACAAGCTTAGCGTCAACATCGAAGATGGATTCGATGGTCGATTCCTGACGACGGAGAGCGTCTGGATTCCGTCGATCGACCGTGGCATCGAGCGTTGGAATGGGATCAGCGGGGCGGACTGGACGTTTGAAAATCACGGGCTCACCAGCAGGTTTGCTGATTTTGAGGACGGGCAAGTCACCATCTCGTCTTGCGGCGGACCGTTCGCTTGTCCCGATTCGCTGCCCGAGCGGCCCGGATCTTCCGGCCCTGCTTTTTTCTCCGAGACGCCCGAACACAATGCTGTCATTGCGGTGACGTTGGTTGTCGAAGACGTCGCCGCCTCCAGAGGTATTGCGGATTCCGATATTTTCTTCAACTCGACGTTGCCGATCAGCCTCGATCCGCGAGTCGACCAGATCGACTTTGAATCGGTGCTGGTCCACGAGCTGGGACACGCGATCGGACTGAATCACAACGACAACTGCGTCGTCGGTCCGACGATCATGGGGGCCGTCATCGATGTCGGCAAAATCAAGAGAGATCTCTTTCATGCCGAGCATGAAGGTGTCCGCTTCCTGTACCCCGCCGGCGATGCCCCAGCCGTGCGTATCTTCGACCGGGACCACTCGCTGCGTTTTGATGTGGCGCAAGGCGGCATCGCTCCATTCCCGCAGATGATTTCGATCTTCGGACCGCGAGGAACGCGGTGGGAGCGGACGATCACGACGCCGACCGACGCCAAGGCCGACGACTGGGTTCGGGCCATTCCGGAAAAGGGTGCTTTCCCCGGTGACGATGAGATGGAAATCAGCGTCGATTCGAGCTCTCTGCCGCCGGGCGAATACCAGGCAACGATGGAAGTCAACATAGAAGGCCACTCGGGGCCGCCCGTAAGCATCGCGGTCGAACTGGTTGTCGTAGCGGAGGAGGCGCCGGGCAGTGATCCACCCCTTCTGTCCCAGGAGGGTATCGCCAACAGTGCGAACTTGCGCTCGGCCCGGCTGGCCGGAGGCTCGCTGTTCACTATCTTCGGCAACTCCATGGCCACAACGGTCGAGCAGGCCGCTTCCTGGCCGCTTTCGAACACGCTGGGAGGCGTCCAGGTGCTTGTGAATAACGAGCCCGCGGCGCTCCTCTACGCCTCACCGACACAAATCAACGGACAGATTCCGCCGGGAGCGAGCCTCGGCCCAGGAGACATTGTCGTGCGGAATGGGTTTGGTGATTCGGAGCTGGTTTCCATTCGAATCGATGCGGCTGCCCCGGAGCTGTTTCTGGTGGGCGATGGCGATGCGCTCCTTCTTAACCAAAATGCGACCGTCAACTCGGCGGCGAATCCAGCGCTGTCCGGCACCATCGTCAGTGTCTTCTTGACGGGACAGGGCGCTGTTTCTTCACCGCCGGCAGCCGGCCGGCCCGCTCCGGCGAGGTCGCTTTCACAGGTCATCTCGATCTCCGCAGCCGAGATCGATGGGCAGGAGGCGAATCTACCCTTCCTTGGGCCGGCCCCCGGTTACATGGGGATGGCACAGGGTAATGTGGAAGTGCCCGCAGGTGTTTCCGGACGTGTGAGCATCCGAATTCGTATCGGGGACATCTGGAGCAATGTCGGATTCATCTATGTGAACTGAGCCATGACATCGATTTCCATTCGCGGCATCGCCTTCATGGCCTGTCTGGCTGTATCGACCGCTCCGTTGGCGGCCTCGACCGTCCTCCCGGTCAGTTTCGCCCGGCTTTGCCAAATGGCGCATCACGTGGTTGCCGGCAGGATCGTCGAGATCACCCCTTCTCGAAACGAGCAGACGGGCCACATCAATTCCGATGTGGCAATACTCGTTTCGCATTCCACCCCCGACGCCCTCGCCGGGCATCGCTACACCTTCCGAATGATCGGTGGAGAGATGGACGGCAAGCGGCTCTCGATCGTTGGCTTCCCGCAATTGAAGTTGAACGACCAAGTCGTGCTTTTTCTCAACGATAAGACATCCACGGTTTTCGGTCCCACGATCGGCCTCTGGCAAGGGGTTTTCTTCGTAGACGATAGCGAAAACGCCAAGGTCTCCGACCACCTTCGTAACCCCTTGGTCGCTGTCAGGAAGGATCAACTCCTCCGAGCCGCCAAGTCTGGCGGTGCCACGGGCAGCATGAGCCTCGACGACTTCTTCGCTGAGATAAAGGCGCACCGTTCAGCAACCTCCCGTTAGCTCTATTGCGAGGCGCCGTCGCGCAGCCTCACTGCCTGTAAGCAACCCCCGAGCTTCCTGCTGCCGTTCATTGCGGCCCCTTCCTGCCAACACCTACAATCGGGTCATGAGCTTGAAGATCGCCGATCGCGAGTTTTCGTCGCGTTTGATTGTCGGGACGGGGAAGTATCGCAGCTTTGCGCAGATGGCTCGATGCCATGAACTCACCGCCACCGATTTTGTCACCGTAGCGGTGCGGCGGGTCAACCTGACCGATCGCTCGAAAGAGTCGTTGCTTGACTACATCGACCGCGATAGGATTTTTCTGCTTCCTAACACAGCCGGATGCTACACCGCCGATGAGGCGATACGCACCGCCCGCTTGGCCCGGGAAGTCGGTCTCTCCAACTGGGTCAAGCTCGAAGTCATCGGCGACCAGAAGACTCTTTTCCCCGACAACGAAGGGTTGCTCGAAGCAACGAAGGTTCTCGTCAAAGAAGGATTTGTCGTCCTGCCTTACACGAACGACGACCTGATCTACGCGCGCAAGCTCATCGATGCGGGAGCAGCCGCTGTCATGCCCTTGGCAGCGCCCATCGGTTCCGGCCTCGGAGTGCAAAACCACAACAACCTGCGCATCCTGCGTGAGATGATTACCGGGGTCCCGCTCATCGTCGACGCCGGGGTGGGTACCGCCTCCGATGCAGCGGTTGCGATGGAACTGGGCGCCGACGGCGTCCTCATGAACACCGCGATCGCCGAAGCCGAAGAGCCGGAGAAGATGGCCTTGGCAATGAAGTTCGCCGTCGACGCCGGCCGTCTGGCCTATGAGGCCGGGCGCATGCAGATGCGCTCCTATGCCTCGGCCAGCAGCCCGCTTGAAGGCATGGCCGGATGATCACTCTTTCTCGGGAATCTTGACGACGATTTCGCCGGGCTTGGCCCAGCCCAGATCCTGGCGTGCGATCCTCTCCACAGCCTTGCCGTCGGGAGCCAATTCCTTGATAGCTGCGTCGACCCGTTCGTTCTCCAATTCGAGCCGCAGGATCTCCTGCTCCAACTGGTTTTCTTTCTCCCATGAGTCGGTCAACTCGACCAACGCGTCATAGCCGGTCAGCCAAAAGAAACCTATGCCCCCCAGCAGTAGCAGACCAAAGAGCATCCAGGGGTGTATTCTTCCTGCTTGCAAATCCTTGTACACTTCTTTCAGCTATAGCCAGAATAACACGCGAAGCTGCTCTGTTTCAGTAAGATCGGAGTCTGCTTTTTGGGGCATGAAGGAGTCGATCCGTGACCGACAAAGTCGTCGTCTACACCACTTGCGGAAATATTACCGAAGCCGAATCGATCGCGCGCAACCTCATCGACAGCCGTCTGGCTGCCTGTGTGAATGTGGTCCCCGGCCTGCTCTCCTACTACCGCTGGCAAGGCAAGGTCGAAAACGACGCCGAGTTGCTTCTGATGATCAAGACGGCCGGCAGCTTGATCGACCAGGTGCGCAATGCACTCGAGACACTCCATAGCTATGACCTGCCGGAGATGATCGTGCTGCCTATTATCGGTGGCTCTCCGAATTATCTGGAGTGGCTTGAACAAGAGGTTCAGCCCGTGTCGCCTGTAGAAACGGCTCCCGAAGCTGACTAGCAGTCCGTGGTAAAAGTACATTTCATGGGACAATTGTTTTATGGCGATGGGGCGACGTAAGCGGCGGCAACGGCAGAAAGATCTGTGGGTAGCGGTGTGTGACATGCCGCGCACTGCGGCGCATCCCTTCTATCGCAAGCTCAACGAACTGCTGGACGAACACGGCTTTGATCACTTTGTGGAAGGGCTTTGCGAGAAGTTCTATGCGCCCACGATGGGACGGCCCTCGCTGGTGCCCGGCATCTATTTCCGCAGCCTGCTGATCGGGTACTTCGAAGGCATCGACTCCGAGCGTGGGATCGGGTGGCGTATCGGGGACTCGCTGTCGCTGCGGCACTTCCTGCAGGTTGAGTTCGATGAGGCGACGCCCGAGCACTCGACGATCTCACGCACCCGGCGGCTGATCGATCTGGAAACGCATCGCGCGGTGTTCGGTTGGGTGTTACAGCTTGTGGCGAAGGCCGGACTGCTCAAAGGCGGCACGATCGGGGTGGACGCCACGACGCTGGAGGCGAACGCGGCGCTGCGTACGATCGTGCGGCGGGCGAGCGGGGAGAGCTACGAAGAGTTCCTGACCCGGCTGGCGGCGGAGTCGGGGATCGAAACGCCGACGAGGGAGCAGTTGGCGAAGCTCGACAAGAAGCGCAACAACAAAGGCTCGAACAAAGATTGGCGCCACCCCCATGATCCTGACGCGAAGATCACCAAGATGAAAGACGGGCGCACGCACTTGGCCCACAAGGCCGAACAGGCGGTGGACTTGGAGACGGGCGCAGTGCTGGCGGTAACGCTGGAAGGCGCCGACCAAGGCGACACGACGACGCTGGCCGAGACGCTGAGCGAGGCGGCGGAACAAGTGGCGGCGGTGGCTGCGGACGAGCAGGCGAACGAGCAGATGGCGGCGGCGGGGATCACCGAAGTGGTGGCCGATAAGGGATATCACAGCAACGACGTGTTGACGGACTTGACGGACTTGGAGATCCGTTGCTACATCAGCGAACCGGATCGTGGCCGACGACGCTGGCGAGGTAAGCCGCAGGCGCGGGCCGCGGTGTACGCCAATCGGCGGCGGATCCGCGGGGCGCGGGGGCGACGCTTATTGCGCTGGCGCGCCGAGCGGGTCGAACGCAGCTTTGCTCATTTGTATGATCGCGGCGGGATGAGGCGGACGCATCTGCGGGGCCGAAGAAATATTTGCAAGCGACTCCTGATTCAGGTGAGCGGCTTCAACCTGTCGCTGGTGCTGCGACAGAAGCTGGGCGCGGGCACGCCGCGGGGGGTGCGGGTGGCGAAAAAGGCCCTCCGACGGCTCGAAAAACAGCTATCGCGACGACTGCAGACTGCAAGGCGGACTTGGCGCCGCTGCCGCCATGCGTTGGGTTGGACGTTCTTCGAAGCGAAACTGCAATCCCCCTTCCAAGCGTCGGCCCCTCTCGCTGAAAATGACTACTTCTGCCACGGGCTGCTAGGCGCACAGCGGCAGCTGTCGATGGACAACCCCACTGCTATCTCCTTTCCGTTGAGGAGGGAGCGGCTGAGGAAAGCGGCTCTACCCGTGCGACTCTCGTGCCTTGGTGACACGTTCCCATATCCACCGTGCGTGATCCCATGGCACATCAAGGTCGCGAGCGCAGCACGCCTTGTAGCACTCATCCAACGATGGATAGTGCTTCTTTATAAACAGAAAGGGCAGGTTAGGGGCCGACGGCATCAGGAACAGCATGCCGGCACCGAAATGCTTCGCCCCGGAACGAGCCGCCGCCGATACCCTCTCCAGATTGGCGAGTGAATCCGTCAGGTGATCGAAAAAGAGGAATCCGCTTTTGTTTTGCTCATAACCGGCCCGTTAGCTTTGGATGCAGGTTGGGAGCATGCAATACGAAGGCACCGGACGGGGTCGTGGCAGGCAGGCCGAAGGTTACTCTTGGCGGTAACGGGTCGCAGACTGATTAGGGGGCGCCGACCTCGGCCTCCACGGAGTTCTCAGAAGCGGCCTCTCTCAATTCTTCGATTTTCTTTTTGAACTGCGAGTACGGTTGGAGGAAGCGGGAATCGAGATGGGCCGCTTCCCGGATATGCTCCATGCCTTGTTTTCTACGGTTCGACGCAATCAACGCAACGCCGAGACTGAAGTGGCCCTGTGCGGAGAGAGGGTTGATCTGCAAGGCTTGCATGAACGATTCGACGGCTTGCCGACTGTCGCCCATCTGGTGCAGCGCGCTGCCGAGGTTGAAGTGAGCTTCAAACGAATCGGGTTTGAGGTCGAGCGCTCGGATGTATTGGGTCACCGCATCACGATAGTCTCCTCGGGCGGCATGCATGTAGCCCAGATTCACCAGAGCATCCGCGTAGTCCGGGCTGATCTCGATCGCTTCCTCGAGATGGCGGATGGCCTGCTCGGTGTCGTTCAGCGCTCCCAGTTCAGCCCCCAGGTTGTTATGCGCGACGGCGTACCGTGGCCGCAGCTCGAGAGCACGACGATAATGGATGACTGCCTGGTCGCTCTGTCCGGTCAACGCCAGAGCGATTCCTAGTTGCGTGTGCGCCTCGGCGGAGCTCGGCTCTAGCTCAAGAGCGCGCTGGAAGTCCGCCAGAGCTTCCGCCGGCTCGTCTTGTTTCAGAAGCTCCATGCCCAGATGCAGCCATGTATCCGGGAAATCGGGGTTGATCTCCAGAGCACGGCGATACAGATGGATGGCTTGTTCGGGCTCGTTGCGCGCGGCGGCGTTCTGGCCCATCAGATCCATGGTTTCCGCGTCATTGCCCAGCAACTCCATCGCCTTGGCAAGCATGCGGGACGCTTCGTCGAGCCGGCCCAGCCACGAAGAGAGTCGAGCGAGGTTCCGTAAAGCGGCTCCGTGTGCCTTCTCATCCAGACGGCCTTCCACCTGCTTGGTAATCCGAGCCAGCGCCTCATCGCTCCAGGATGCGGAGAGCGAAACAATGCCCATCTCGTTGACCGCCTTGAGCAACTCGACGGCGAGCAGGCGATGGCCACTGATCGTCGGGTGCACGTGGTCAAGAAATTCCTCCGAACCCGGGATGCCGTGCTCCGCTTGCTGTTCCGTCAACTGCTGGTAGTCGACAACGCGCACGTCGTTTTCCGCTGCGGTTTCTTTGATGATCCGCCGTATCTTCGGCAGCGCCCGCAGCGGGCAAACGTCTTCTTCCAGGGCCCTCTGGTATGCTTTCTTGGCCTCGGAGTAGCATTCCAATTCGTAGAGCGCCCTTCCACGGTGATAATAGGCGCCGGCGTAGCGGTCGTCGACGGCGATCACCTGATCGAGGGCATTCACGGCGTCCTCCCAGCGCTTGTTTACTGCTGCCTGGAGAACTTCTTCGAAAAGTCCGGCAACTCGGCGCTGATCGTCCACGGGAAGTCCGGCCCGCGGCTCGCTCTTGAACGGAGGACTGTCTTTGAGATTCGAAGCAGGCGTCACCAACAGGACATCAGCGCCGGCTGAACGAGCGAGATCGATCATCCGTTGCAGAGTGAACCGAAAATGCGCAAGTGCTTGTCGACGGCCTTCGTCGTCCCGCTGATAGGCGCCGGGGCCGATGCTGCTTGCGAGGATCGTATCCACCTCCGATTCCAGAATCCGCCGCTCGTCCTCGACAACCGGCGGCTTGCCTTGGATGCGCCGCATCAGTTGATCCCCGGCGGAGAAGATCCGTGTCCTGCTCAGCAACGCCGCCGCCTCTGTCAGCGCCCGAGGCGTCTCGATCGTCTCCAGATAGGTCCGCCGTTCCAAAAACTCGTTGTGCCCCGTATAGATGATGAACAGGTCCGGGTCATAATCGATCAACTCCTCCATGACCACCGCGACGCGGTAGCTGGCGTAGCTGATCCCACCGGCGTTGATTACTTCCCAATGCCGCGAGATGTCCGCCGCGGGGAGCATCTCGCGCAGCCAGCCGCTGAATGAAACCTCATCGTTGTAGGGGCGCCCGTACGTTGTCGAACCGCCCAGTGTGAAGATGCGGTACGTATTCGCAGGCTTCTTGTTTGTGAAACGCTGGCGATTGAACCAGCGCCTCTTGTTCGGCGCGGTAACAAGCTCTCCGCTCCCGTCGGATTCATCCTCAACGAATAAAGGGATGCTTGACGCGAAGCCCAAGTAGGGGTCGCGCTGAGCCGTCAGCGGTTCCACGCCGCCAAGCGCCAACCCCAACTCCAGGAGCGCGAAGAACCCGACCACGGCGGCAGTGGCAAAAAGATACTTCTTGAGCGGAGATATCCGGGGCTGCTCCGGGCGGCCACGTTTTCCCCGGCGCTTGGCCATAGAGCGTTGATTGTAGCGGTCAGCCTCTTCCCGTCCACGCGCGTCCAATGCCGTCGACCTGTGTTGAAGCTGCCTTGTCGAGCAGCTCGGGCTTACATATGGGCCAAGGTCTTTTGGGAGTACTCGGCTAGTCTGAGCTTCTCGAGGAACCGGATCACCGGCCAAGCGGGATCAATCTCTCCCCGGGTCGCCTTCATGGTCGCCGAACGCGGGAACTCGTGGTGATTGTTGTGCAGCCCTTCACCCGCTGTGAGCAGCGCCACCCATTGCAGGTTCGTCGCCTTTTGATGCTTGAAGTTCCGGTAGCCGACCTTGTGGCAAACGCTGTTGATCATGGCGTTCAGGAAGATATATATGCCCGCGTTGAGGAACCAAGTCGCAATCCCGAGCAACCCGCCGGCCCACCAACTCAGACCAAAGAAATAGGGGAACGAGAAGGCTAAAAGCAGCATCCCGATCGTCGGCCCCATGTCGCCGACGAAGGGGATCCGGTCGATCAAATCGTGCTTCCAATGGGGTGTGAAAGTCTCGATCGTTTCCTGGTTCTTGATTTCACGTTTGTACATCACGACATTGAGAAAAAGCACCTTCCACAACCCCTCGATGTAGGGACTATGCGGGTCACCTTCCTGGTCGGAGAAACGGTGGTGTTTGCGATGTACTGCGGCCCACTCGCGGGGCTTGATCCCGGTCGCCAGCGACAGTTCAAAATGCATCAGAAAAGCAACGAACGGATGGAGCTTGAGTCCTTCATGGGTTACCGTTCGATGAAGGTAGATCGTTGTGCAAAAGCTGGAAATCTGTGCGATGACAAAAGCCGCAAAGATGCACCACAGCGCGATCGATAGCATCATTTTTTCCTCGACTGGGGCTTGTGACGACGGGAGAAGGGAACCGTCACGGAAACGGCTGACTTCGGCAGGTCAGAACTCCACGTACATCCCATATAATCCTACCATGGAACAGCCCGGACAGGGGCTCCGTTTTTGCCCGGAGATCCGGACGCGACCCGCTTCTTGCGATGGCCGCCGACGTTCATGCCGCGCATGTTTGTCCTGCGAGCATGCCCACCGGGAAACTGCGGCTACGAGATTGTTGGATAAGCAGTTCGACACTTCCTCGACCGCCAGGTGTCGGCGGAAACCTATGGCCCTTCCGGCCGGGGCAAACAACAACCAGGTCAAGACGGTCTCCCTAGATTCCCTTCGCCAGAAAACCGCCGTCCACGGGAATCGTTACACCCGTGACGAATTTCGCCGCGTCCGATGCCAGGAATACCACGGCGCCTACCATCTCATCGAGGGTTCCGATCCGGCCCATGGGCGTACGGCGGATGATCGCTTCCATGCGCTCTGGAATATCGAGCACCTTGGTGTTCATCGGCGTTCGGAAGACGCCGGGCGCCACCGCGTTCACACGCACGCCATGAGGCGCCCACTCCGCGGCGAGCGTCTCGGTGAGCATCTTGACACCCGCCTTGCTGCAGTTATAGGCGCAAACCTGAGCGAAGCTCACGTAGCTGGTCATCGAGGCCGTATTGATGATGACCCCAGAGCCCTGCTTGATCATCTGGCGCCCGAAAATCTGGTTGGCGCGGAAACTCCCGTTGAGGTTGATGTCGATGATGCGGCTCCATTCTTCTTCCGACACCTCAGCGGACGGCTCTTTCTTGAGCACTCCCGCCGTGACTATAGCGACATCGACTCGGCCGAACTCGGCGACCACGCGGTCGCGTAGGTTTTCGAGTGAGGCCCGGTTTTGAACGTCTGATGTGACCGCCAGTGTTGTCGATCCCAGCGTTTGCAGTTCCTCTGCGACGGAACGGACCATGTCCTTACGCCGGCTGCTCGCGACGACCGTCGCCCCAGACCGAGCGAGGCCGAGCGCGACCGCGTGTCCGATACCCGTCGTGCCGCCTACGATAACCGCAATCTTGCCTGTGAGATCAAAAAGGTTTTCTGCCAAGGAATCACCCAAACGACTACAAACGCATCATTATAGATCGATGGTGATCCTCGCAAGGCTCGCCAGGGTGCAAGGCTCTCCAGAAAAAACAAGAGGAGGGCGCCCTCCTCTGCCCATCCGCCCACCTAACGAGGGATGGAGCCTCACGCGATCGTGGTTTTTGTGGCGGTTTTTAACGGCGCTTTGCGCCTTTGCAACAACCTGTTGAACAAAAGCAACTGACTCTCACTAGACTGTAGGAGTACACCTCTTCCGGGAGCCACTCATGAAAATCCGACTCGCTGTCATTCTTACCTTCTGCATCCTGTTCGTCTGGGGACTCACCGCCGAGCGCGACCGTGTCGAAGCCCTCGAAATCGGCCGCCACAACACCGAGCAGATGCCCAAAGGCAAGGAAGCTGACGGCTTGCCGAACGACTTCATCCTGCGCAACAACAAGATCCATGCACTCATCTCCGGTGCGCAGCCTTTCCGTCGCGCCAACATGACCACCGAATACGCCTTTGTCCTTCAGGGTTGCCTCTTCGACCTCGACTTGCGCGGCGAGGACAACGATCAACTCACCGCTTTCCGTCCCGGCGGAGAAGGTAGTTATCTGTCGTTCGTCAAGATTGCCGATGACGGGTCCGGCAGCGGTGCGGCCGTTATCGAAGCCGTCCGTACCGCCGCTAAAGGCGATGGCCTCTACACCCGGCACGAGTATCGACTGGAACAGGATTGGCAATATCTGCTGGTCTCCTCGACGTATCGCAACGAGTCGCAGGAAGCGAAGACAATCACGCCCTCGCCTGTATGGAAGGGGCTCGACGGCGAGCAGTCCGTCGGCAACATTCGGGTCGGCGACAGCATTGACCCGTTTGACAAACGGGGATACGCCGTCGGCCCCGTCAAGGGTACGACGCTCATCGATGAGATGGCGCTTGAGACCGGAGAAGAACAGACGTTCCAGGTCCGCATCGCCGTGGCGGATTCTCCCCTTGCCGCGTACGGTGTTCTCGCCGCCGCCGAAGGCCCGACGGGTGAAGTGTCGGGAACCGCGAAGGACTCGGCCGGTCAGCCGGCAGTCCACTCGTCGTTATTCGTCGACATCGCCGGCAAGCGAATCCCTCACTATCCGGACACGGAGGGCCGCTTCTCATTCCGGCTTCCCACCGGCAACCACAAAGTCAAGTTCGAGGATATCGGCCGCGACTCGGTCGAGAAACAGGTTTCGATAAAACGCAACGGCGCCGCCCAGCTTGACTTCGCTGTCTCGAAGGCCTCCACGGTGAAGGTCGCGATTAAGGACGCCGACGGCCGGCCGTCGCCAGGAAAAGTCCAGTTCATCGGCATCGACGGGACCCCGACCCCCAACTTCGGGACCGACTACCGCGCCCACGGCGGCAACCACCAATACCAAACGCACGACGGCCGAGTCACACAGCAGATCCCGCCGGGCAATTACCTGCTTCGCATTACCCTCGGCCCCGAGTACGACCTCGTCAAAGAGCGGATCGCAGTCGCCAAGGGGCAGACTCTCGCGGTCGAAGCCACCCTCCGGCGCACCATCGACACCACCGGCTGGATCAGCACCGACTATCACGCGCACTCGACGCCGAGCGGCGACAACTACTGCAACACCAACGACCGCATCATCAACCTGGCCGCCGAGCACATCGAGTTCGCCCCCACCACCGAGCATCAACGCTTGTACGACTGGGAGCCGTACATCGACCGCCTGGGTTTGAGCAGCCGCATCAAAACCGTCCCCGGCGTCGAGTTGACCGGCAGTGGACAACACTTCAACGCCTTCCCCTTTGTCCCCGACCCGTTCTCGCAGAACGGTGGGGCGCCGTTGTGGACCTACGACCCGCGCATCAACGCCATCGTGCTTCGGAACTGGGGCACGCCGTCTCTCGCCGCAGGCTCCCGAATCGATGCCCTCGCGAACGCCCGGAATCGAGTGGAGCCCTTCGGCGGCGGCCCGGACCGCTGGGTGCAGGCCAACCACCCTAATGTCGGCAATGTATTCTTCGACCGCGACCAGGACGGGGACCGCGACGGCGGCTTCGTCGGTTTTGAGGAGTTGATTGACGGCGCCGAAGTTTGGAGCGATCAGATTCTGAATCTCAGCCCCGCCTACAAAGGCCGTCGAGGCGCCAACCGCACTTTCGGCTGGCTTCAAATGCTCAACCAGGGCCGGCATGTCTGGTGCGTGGCCGTCAGCGATGCCCATCGTGTATTCGGCAATGGTGTGGGCGGCTGGCGGACCTACGTGCCCAGCTCAACCGATCAACCCGGCGACATCGACCACGCCGAAATTATTCGCAACTCCAAGGCAGGCCGCATGATGATCACCAACGGCCCCTTCCTCAAAGTGACCACCGCCGACGGACTCCCCATCGGCTCCACCGTGGTGAGCGCCAGCTTTATCGACCTCAAAATCCAGGTCCAGACGCCCAATTGGTTGGAAATCGACCGCGTGCAAGTTCTCGTCAGCGGCCGCCAGCCCGAGCAGTACAACTTCCGCAAAGATGTGAACCCCGGCATGTTCAATGACGGTACGGTGAACTTCGATGAAATCATCCGTGTCATGCTCCAGCGGGACGAGCACCTGATCGTGGTGGCGACGGGCGAGAAGTCAAACATTGAAAAGGGCTGGGGTCTCAACCCCTATGGCCGGATGCACCCGGTGGCCTACACCAACCCGATCTACGTGGATGTCGACCACAACGGTTTCCAAGCCAACGGCGACACCCTGGGGCATCCCCTCATGACCGCGCCCAGCACCGATTAAGCGTTTCTCGCAAAGGCACCGGGCGCCGCAAAGCTCATCCGGAAAACATAAGCCTGCATATCTCACCACGTGGCGAGGCGAAGTGCGTGAGAGGGCCGTCAGGACGAGGCGCGAGCCGCTTGGCGCGCACAGGTGTACTTGACCCTGCATCGAGCACGGCAAGCCAGCGCAACGAAGTCATGGCGGTCGTATCGCGTGCTTTCCCCGTAAGGTGGTGAGAAGTGCAGGTTAGGGGATGCTTCCGCTTGTCGTCGGCCTCCTCCGGAGCGGACTTGCGTCTGAAGAAATCCTGGTTTTGCTTTGCAAGTTTTCGGCGCTCGGCGTCTTTGACAGAAACCCATTCCTTCCCGCCCGAATCTAACAAGCGGGAGGTGTTCCCATGGTCATCGGCGTACCGGCAGAAATCAAGAACGGAGAGACCCGCGCCGCGCTTGTGCCCGGCGGTGTGAAGACCCTGCGTGAGTCCGGCCACGAAGTTCTGGTGCAGGCTGGCGCCGGTGAAGGCAGCTCGATCACCGACGACGAATATGCCCGTGCCGGGGCCATCCTCGTCGAGGCGGCCTCCGACGTCTGGGGCCAGGCGGACATCGTCGTCAAGGTGAAAGAACCACAGCCAACCGAGGTTCGATATTTCCGGCCGACTCTCACGCTGTTCACCTACCTCCATCTGGCGCCGTTGGAGCAACTGACCCAGCAAATGCTCGACAGCGGCCTCACGGCCATCGCTTACGAGGCGGTCACGGAGCCCGATGGCCGGCTGCCGCTGCTCGAGCCCATGAGTGAAGTCGCCGGCCGGCTGGCGCCGCAGGTCGGCTCGCAATACCTGGAGCGGATCTATCACGGCCGCGGTGTACTGCTCGGAGGCGTTCCCGGTGTTCCGCCCGCCGAGGTGGTTGTCATCGGCGGCGGTATCGTGGGATCCAATGCGGCCCGGGTCGCAATAAGCACCGGCGCGAGGGTCACCGTCATCGACAAGAACCTGCGCCGTCTTCGTGAGCTCGACGATCTGTTCCAAGGCCGCGTCACGACGTTGGCTTCGAATTCCACAAACCTTGCCGAATCGCTCTCGCGGGCTGACCTGCTGATCGGTGCTGTCCTGGTGCCGGGAGCATCCGCACCGCGAGTCATTAGCCGCGCTATGATCCAGCGCATGAAGAAGGGGTCGGTGTTTGTCGACGTCGCCATCGATCAGGGCGGTTGCGCCGAGACATCGCGGCCGACGACGCATAGCGAGCCTGTCTATGAGGAGGCCGGCGTCCAACACTACTGTGTTCCGAACATCCCGGCCTTGGTTCCAAATACCTCCACGTATGCTCTGACGAACGCCACGCTGCCCTATCTCCTGCTGCTCGCGGACCATGGAGTCGAAGAGGCCGTACGCCGCGACGCCGCACTCCAAGCCGCGGTGAGCACCTATCGGGGCGCCTTGACCAGCCAAGCCGTCGCCATGTCACAGGGCCGCCCCTGGCAACGTCTCCCGGTGAGTTAGGTTTCTCTACACTGAAACCAGCATGGGAATTTTCAAAGACGAAGAGTTTTACCGCATCGAAAAGCTTCCGCCTTACGTGTTCGCCGTCATCAACGAGATGCGCGCCAAGGCAAGGGCGGCGCAGCTTGATGTCATCGACCTCGGGATGGGCAATCCCGACGGCGCCACTCCGCGGACCATCGTGTCGAAACTGTCCGAGGCGGCCCGCAAAAAGGCCAACCATCGCTACTCGATGTCGCGGGGAATACCGCGCCTTCGCGAGGAGATCTGTAAGCGCTACCAAGCGAACTACGGTGTTGAATTAGATCCTGAGAAGGAAGCCATCGTCACCATGGGCGCCAAGGATGCCCTGGCTCATTTACTCTTCGCCGTCATCGGTCCCGGCGACCCGGTCGTCGCACCGGACCCCTCCTACCCGATTCATCAATGGGGCATCGTCATGGCCGAGGGCCACGCCTGCAACCTGCCTCTCCGTTCGCCGGACGACTTTTTGAACCGTATCGAAGACCTCTACAAGAAATCGATTCGCCCACCGAAGATGATCCTGTTGTCGTTCCCGCACAATCCCACCACGACGTGTGTCGAGCTGCCGTTTTTTGAGCGGCTGGTCCAGATGGCCCACAAGCACGGCGCGATGATCGTCCATGATTTCGCTTATGCAGACCTCTGCTTCGACGGATATAAGGCGCCGAGCCTGCTTCAGGTGCCGGGAGCAAAGGAAGTCGGCGTCGAGATCTTCTCGATGTCGAAAAGCTACAACATGGCCGGTTGGCGTGTGGGCTACTGCTTGGGCAACCCGAAGATGATCGCGGCGTTGGGACGCATCAAGAGCTACCTCGACTACGGGGTCTTTCAGCCCATCCAGATCGCTTCGATCATCGCTCTCCGCGAGTGCGAAGAGGAAACAAAAAAAATCTGCGATTCCTATCAGAGGCGGCGGGACGTGTTGGTCGCCGGCCTCCACCGCGCCGGTTGGATGGTCGCGCCCCCCCCAGCGACCATGTTCCTCTGGGCGAAGATCCCCGAGCGCTACGGGTGGGCGGGTTCGCTCGAATTCTCCAAGCTCGTGTTAGAGAGAGCCCTCGTCGCGGTCTCTCCCGGCATAGGTTTTGGTCCGGAGGGTGAAGGGTACGTCCGGTTTGCACTCGTGGAGAACGAGCACAGAACCAGGCAAGCGACAAGAGGGATCAAGAAGTTGTTCCAGGACTGAGGGCGGTCCTCGCAAAGCCGCCGAGAGCCGTAACCTCGCAAAGAAAAACCTGGGAAGTCGAAGGTCGCTGGCGATGAGCTTTCTGGCGTACTTAGCGGCTTTGCGCAGAACGCTTTTCTAAACACCCGCGACGCACAGGTTCCTTAGCTCCCCTAAACCCTCTACCTTTGCCACCACTTCGTCTCCGGGCTTCATGAAGATCGGGGGCTTCCGGGCGAATCCGACTCCGGGGGGCGTTCCCGTCGACACGATGTCTCCCGGCAACAGTGTCATCACCGTCGACAGATATTCCACCAGGTCCGGGATCCGGAAGATCAACTGCTTCGTGCTCGAGTCCTGGAGCGTCCGGCCGTTCAGATCCAGACTGATTCGCAGATCGTGCGGATCGACAATTTCGTCTTTGCTGACAATCGCCGGACCCATCGGGCCGAAGGTGTCGAACGTCTTGCCGATCGTCCATTGAGAGGTGGCGAGCTGATAGTCCCGCGCGCTTACATCGTGGACGATGGTATAGCCGAAGACGTACTCCTCCCATTTGTCCTGCGGGATGTTTCGTCCCTCTTTGCCGATGACAAAGGCGAACTCTGCCTCGTAGTCGACTTCGTTGGACACGGACGGGATTTCGATCGCGTCACCGGGTCCGATCACCGCGTTCGAGTATTTGGTGAAGACCGTCGGAGTCATCGGAACCTCCATGCCCGATTCCTTGGCATGGTCCAGGTAGTTCAACCCGATGCAAATGAACTTCGGGGGGTTGGGAATGGGCGCCTCGATCTTGACCTCCGAGCGTGGCAGGACATCCCCTGGGCTTGCCAGCACTTCCATTGCGTACCGGATCGCCGCATCACCGGCTCCCAAGAAAGACAGCACATCCGGATAACCTCCTGGTCCCAGATCCGCCAAGCCGTCTCCGACATCGAGCCCCGCCCGCGTGCTCCCGCCGTGGGTGAATGTAACCAGTTTCATCTGCTCACACCTTTCTCAAACCATTCAGGAAATATCCTGACAAAGTTCTCCATCGTAGCGTTTGCCGGCCTTCCTCGTCAGCCGGCGCCGGTTCTGGGGAAGGGAACCTCGCTCTTGGGCGTGCGCCATCATCCCGCAAAGCCCACGCAGTTGCCGCGGCTGGTTTTTACCCTATGCGGGTGGATGCTCGGGCTGCTGGCCGACACGCCTTTCAAAAAGCGCAGAGTCTTGAGATGCGGCCTGCTAACGGCCCACTGCGTCCGGGCGAAGTTGCTGTATAATCAGAGGAACTCAGGTTGAAGCACCCGCCGGCCGGCGGGCTCCCTAACAACACAGGTTCCGGTTATGTACGCCATCATTGAGACGGGCGGGAAACAGTATCCCGTCTCGCCCGGAGAAGAAGTCAAGGTCGAGAAGCTCGTGGGCGACGTGGGCTCGAGCGTCGAGTTCAAGGCGCTTGCGGTCTCGCCCGACGATGGAGACCTCGTTGCAGGCGCGTCGGCCAAGTCCGCGAAGGTAACGGGTACGATCAAGGCGCACGGCCGCGGCAAGAAAATCATTGTCTACAAGTTCAAGCGCCGTAAGATGTACCGGCGCAAGAACGGCCACCGGCAGGAGTACACCCAAGTGAAGATCGACGCGATCTCGGTCTAGTCGCGGGAGAAGTCATGGCGCACAAAAAGGGATTGGGAAGTTCACGAAACGGTCGCGACTCGAACGCCCAACGGCTGGGTGTCAAGCGCTTCGCGGGTCAGTTTGTGAGCGGCGGATCGATCTTGGTTCGTCAACGCGGCACGCGCTTTCATGCCGGCGACAACGTGGGCCGCGGCAAGGACGATACGTTGTTCGCGAAAGTCACGGGCGTGGTCGAGTTCGCGGACCGCGGCCGCCACGGGCGACTGATCCATGTTCGGCCCACTGAAACGGCCTAGCGTTTTCAGGGATGCGGGGAAGCCGCCCCCTGAACGACATCAAAGCAGTGCATGGGCGGAGTTTCTCCTCCATTTCCATGCGTGCCCTGCTGAGAGTCAGGCCTTTTTCGTGTTGGAACCTGCCGCTGCGGCCTGAATATCAGGGCGGCGCGAAACAAGGTAACCGTCACCGAAGCGGCTCATGTTTGTCGACGAAGCCAAGGTCAGGGTCAAGGCCGGCGACGGCGGCAACGGCTGCATGGCGTTCCGCCGGGAGAAGTTCGCGCCGCACGGTGGTCCAAGCGGCGGCGATGGCGGACGCGGCGGACACGTTGTCGCGAGGGCTACCCGCCAACACAACACACTGCTTCATTTCAGGCACAAACCCGAACAGAAGGCTGAACGCGGCCGGCACGGCGAGGGCAGCAACCGCACGGGTCGGAAGGGCGAAGACCTCGTCTTGGAAGTCCCGGTAGGGACTGAAGTCATCGATGACGCCAGCGGCGCGAAGCTCGCCGACATGGTCGATTTCGGGAAGGAGGTTGTCATTGCCAAGGGCGGCCGCGGGGGGCGTGGGAATGCGCGCTTTGCAACGTCGACGAATCAGGCTCCGCGGCGTGCTGATCCGGGCGAGCCGGGTGAACAGCTCGATCTGCGCTTGGAGCTGAAGTTGCTGGCCGATGTCGGGCTGGTCGGTTTCCCCAACGCCGGAAAGTCCACCTTCATTGCACGAATCTCGGCGGCGCATCCGAAAGTCGCTGACTATCCGTTCACGACGCTGGAGCCGCACCTCGGTGTTGTTTCGCTCGATGAGTTCGACAGCTTCGTCGTGGCCGACATTCCGGGGATTATCGCAGGGGCCCACGAAGGCCTGGGGCTTGGTCTGCGGTTCTTGCGGCACATCGAGCGGACGCGCATCCTAGCTCATCTGATCGATGTCAGCGACTTCAGTGAGCGCGACCCGGTCGCGGACTACCAGGTCGTCGTCAAGGAGTTGGCGAACTTCTCGCCGAAGCTGGCCCAAGAACCGATGGTGGTGGTGGCCACCAAGGCAGACGCCGTGCAAGACACGAGCGGGGTCGACGCCTTGCGCCGCTTCTGCGAAGCTGCCAAGATGCCCTTTTTCGTCATCTCCTCTGTGATGGGTGAGGGGATCGACGAACTCAAGCGCTACCTCGGGGTGCAGGTCCGCGCGGTGCGCGAGACGGCGCTGACAACCCAGTGAACATCGCTCTCTACGGCGGCACGTTCGATCCCATTCACAAGGGGCATCTGGAGGCGGCGCGCGCGGCTGCGGATGCGTTCGATCTCGGGCGGGTGCTCTTGATCCCGGTGGGAGTGCCGCCGCATCGCGGGGGACGGCCCGAGGCGCCCTACGCTGACCGATACCGCATGGTCGAATTCGCCTGCGAGGCAGACGCGCGCTTTGAGGCGTCGGGCCTGGAGGCGGAACAGCAAGATGGTCGTCCGAACTACTCGATCGACACCATTCAGCGGGTCAAGTCGGGCTTGGCGTCCGGTGACCGTTTGTTCTTTGTGATCGGGTGCGACGCGTTCGTCGATATTCGGACTTGGCATCGTTGGGAAGAAGTCGTTAGCGGGACGGAGTGGATCGTCGTGAGCCGACCGGGCTCGGAATGTGACGAGGAGAAGGTTCCCAAGGGTGCGCGGGTTCACTGGCTGCGGGATGTCGCGGTGCCGGTTTCGTCGACCGAGTTGCGGAGAAGACTCAGAGCAGATGAGAGAGTCGCGGATTGGCTTCCCGGAAACGTCCGGGAATGCATCCGCAGCCGCGGGTTGTATGCTCCCAAGCGTGACTGACCGTTTGTATCCGGACGCGCCGGGCTTCATTGACGGCCGCTTCCACTACTGGGTGCGGAATCAAGGGTAGTGGTCCGTCGCACGATCGATTCAAGCGGAGCGGTTCCGCCGGGCGTGTTAAGCTCTAGCGACTTCCAACAGACTGCGCTCGCGAACCGCCGGGGCCTTGTGAAAACCTTGATAACAGCCGCCGCATTCTTTCTGCCCGTGGCGGCATTTTCTCAAGACGTGATCTCCGCCAAGGCCGGGATGATCAACCACGTTGAAGGCAGAGTGTTGCTGCAGGGGGAGCCGCTGCTCGAGATCCAGCGTACTTTTCTGCACATGGAGGCGGGGCAACGACTCCGAACCGAAGACGGACGGGTCGAGGTGCTTTTCGCGGTGGGCTCTTACCTGCGGTTGGCACCGCACTCGGAGATCGAAATGGTGTCCGCCGGCCTCACCACGGCGAGCGTAAGACTGCATCAGGGATCGATGATCGTCGATGCCCACATCGTCTACGATGAAGACTCGCTGACCGTATTGGTCGGCGAGGCGGCGGTCCATCTTCTCAAGAAAGGCTTGTATCGACTCGATGCGCTTGGCGCGGAGGATTCGTCACTCACGGTTGTGCAGGGCGACGCGCTGCTGGTCTCCGGCGGCGCCGAGTCCAAGGTCAAGAAGAAACGTTCGATTCGTTTCGGGAACCCGGATGGAGCCGTTTCCGAAAGCAGTTTCAAACACTGGCAGGAAGATGAACTCACCGCTTGGCACGCGAAACGGGCAAGCGTCATCGCTCAAACAACGGTGAAGAAGCATAAGCGACAGGGTAAGCACGACAGAGCGATCCTTCTGGACCTACCCGACCGTAGCCGCGTCGGCACGGTTCTCCCTATATTGCGTTGACACGAGTGCGGATTCAAGCTGAACGGTTCCACCAGGCGTTTTAGGCTTCGAGTGACTTCCAACAGACTGCGCGCGCAAACTGCCGGGGCCTTGTGAAAACCTTGCTAAAAGCTGCCGCCGCATTCTTTCTGCCCGCGGCGGCGTTTTCTCAAGACGTGATCTCCGCCAAGGCCGGAATGATCAACCACATTGAAGGCAGAGTGTTCCTGCAGGACGAGCCGCTGCTCGAGATCCAGCGTACTTTTCTGCACATGGAGGCGGGGCAACGACTCCGAACCGAAGACGGACGAGCCGAGGTGCTTTTCGCGGTGGGCTCTTACCTGCGGACAGCACCGCACTCGGAGATCGAAATGGTGTCCGCCGGCGTCACCTCGGCGAGCGTAAGACTGCATCAGGGATCGATGATCGTCGATGCCCACATCGTCTACGACGAGGACTCGCTGACGCTATTGGTCGGCGCGGCGGAGGTCCATCTTCTCAAGAAAGGCTTGTATCGACTCGATGCGCTTGGCGCGGAGGATTCGTCACTCACGGTTGTGCAGGGCGACGCGCTGGTGGTCTCCGGCGGCGCCGAGTCCACGATCAAGAAGAAACGTTCGATTCGTTTCGGGAACCCGAATGGAGTCGTTTTCGAAAGCAGTTTCAAACACTGGCAGGAAGATGAACTCACCGCTTGGCACGCGAAACGGGCAAGCGTCATCGCTCAAACAACGGCGAAGAACGACAAGCGGCAGGTTCAGGAAGAAAGAAGGGGCCTCGTGGATCTCCTACCCGACCGTGGCCGCGCCAACGGGGACCTTCCCGGAGCGATAATTTTCTGAAGCAAGTTGGCCTCCTGGAACTCCCCGGCCGTAGCCTCGCCGGCCTGACAAGTCCCTGACCCGGACGAGCCGGACTCTAAGGGGCCGGATGGAGCGAAGCTGAGTCAAGGCCTGAATTCCGGAACTTTTTGCCGGCAAGATCACCGACGGGACGCTGGAGTCAGAAAACGATGATGGGGTGGTAGAGGAGCGGCAATTTGGCTTCGGCGATGGCGACCAGCTTGCCGTCACGGTTGACGGCCTTGATGCGCTTGGAGCCTTTGCCGTTGCCGAAGGCGGAGACGCGGAAGTCGCGTCCGTGGGCGATGAGGGCGGCAGTGGCCTCGTCGACTCGTTCAATCGGCATTTCGGGGAGGACTTGGTCGGGGGTTGTCAGCGCTTCTTCGAGACAATCTTCAGACCGAAGAGCGGCAAGATCCTCGAGGGTGTGGGCCTGGTCGATGGTGAACTCGCCCATGGCGGTGCGCTGGAGGCTTTCGACATGGGCTCCGGGGCCGAGGAGGATGCCGAGATCGTGGGCCAGGGAGCGCATGTAGGTTCCTGACGAACAGCACACGCGAATCCGCGCCCGCGGTCCGTCCAGGCTGAGCAGCGCGAGTTCGTAGACCTCAACCTCGACGGGGTCGAGTTCGACGGGCTTGTTCTTGCGGGCGAGCTTGTAGGCGGGGACGCCGTCGATCTTCTTCGCCGAAACAGGCGGGGGCGCCTGCTCGAACTTGCCTCGAAATTCGTTGAGAAGCGGTTCGAGGGCGTCAGGTGTTAGGCCGACTTCGACGGGTTCGGTGGTCGATTTCCCTTCGCGGTCGTAGGTGTCGGTCGCGAAGCCGAATCGCAGCGTGGCTTCATAAAGGCGGTCGTGGTTCAGGAAGAAGCGCGCCAGACGCGTCGCGCGTCCGAGCACCATGGGCAGTACGCCGCCTCCAAGGGGATCGAGGGTGCCGAGATGGCCGATGCGCTTGACGCCGGTGAGCTTGCGCAGCTTCTGGACGGCATCATGCGAGGAGATGCCGGCAGGCTTGTCGAGGATGATGATTCCGTCCATTGCCGTCATTGTAGCGGCGGGTTCTATTGGGGCTTCCCAGGTGCGCGGATTGACTCACGCGAGAGAGCGCTCGGGGCGTTCAGACGTGCTGGGCGACGAATTGAACGAGTGGCGGGGAGCAGTAGTCCGGAGGACGGACAAGGAATATCGGGCGGTCCTCCGGCAGGGAGGAGTCGACGCCGTCCCACGACGGCGCCGAGTCGGCGCGATCGCGAATGACGAGCGCGTCGGCTCGGTTGAGGAAGTAACGCGAGCTGGTTTTGAAGTCCGGGACCGCGAAGTCGAAGACGGGCAGGTAGAGGTCGGGGCTGAGGTGATCGAGGATGCTGTTGGACTCCATCAGAACGTGCGATCGGCCTGCGAGCAGCTTGCGGAGCGCAGGGATGACGGCCGCGAGCTCACCGATGCGCGTCCGCACCCAATAGACATCACGGGCGCCGGCGCGCAAAAGGCGGGCGGTGTCGGTTTCGCCGCGGGCGTTGTCTTCCCGAGTGATGGCGTAGGGGTGGTCGAGGTTGGCGGGTTGACAGTCGCAGGGCTCACCGCTGGTGGAGCACACGCTGTGCCCGAACTGCGTGATCTTGAGCGCTGTCCAGTCGCGATCGTGGAGCTCGGAGATCAAGCGCGCCGCGAGCGTGGTTTTGCCGATGTTGCGGCTGTGGCCTCCGATGACGACGAGCTTCATCAGGGTTTACGCTCCCCTGACTGCGCGAGGAACTTGCGTAGCTCGCGCATCATCTTCGGGAGCCGGCTCAGGTGAGCAAGGCCCTTGAGGTATTCACGAAGCGGTCGCGCCGGAGTTCCCCAGTACGGCTCGCCGGCCGGGATGATCTTGTGGGGAAGTACGCCGCATCCCGAGCCGAGCACGGCGTGCGGTTCGATGCGCGCTTTGTCACCGATGCCGATTTGACCGCCGAGGAGGGCATGGTCACCGACGACGACTCCTCCGGACAGCCCCGTTTGCGCAGCGATCACGACGTGCTTGCCAATCGTACAATTGTGGCCGATGTGGACCATGTTGTCGATTTTTGTGCCGTCGCCGATTTCGGTTACGGCCAGGGCGGCCCGGTCAACGCAACTATTGGCGCCGATCTCGACGTCGCTGCCGATGCGAACCGTGCCCAACTGTGGAAACTTCTCATGGCCTTCGTCGTCCAGTTCAAAGCCGAAACCGTCGGCGCCGAGCACGCACCCGGCGTGGAGGATCACGCGGTCGCCGATGGCGACTTCGTGGTAGATGACGACGCGCGGATAGATCCGGCAATCGGCGCCGATGACAGAACCGCTTCCGATAGAGACGCCTGCTTCGACGATAGTGTTGTCGCCGACCAGTGCTTCGTCCGCGATGCTCACATGAGCGCCGATGGAAACGCTTTTGCCAAGCACGGCCGAGGGAGCAATGACGGCGGTTGGATCGATGCCTGGGGCGGGCCGGGCAGGTGGGTGGAGGATTTGCAGGACGCGCGCAAAGGCCTTGCGCGGTTTGGGGACACGAATCAGGGTGCGCCCGTCGAGCGGGGGGGTGTCCTCGGCGACCAGGAGGCAGCCAGCCTGGGAGTTTACGGTGAGAGGGAGGGCTTGTTCGCCGGCTACGAACGCAATCTGGTCGGGTCCGGCGGCGCGGAGATCATTTGCACCGGTGATGGCCCGGTTTGGGTCGCCCTGAATGCGGCCGTCGACTTGTTTCGCGATTTCGTTCGCGGTCATCCCATCGCCGCCTGCAGGACTTGTGCTTTCCGAGGCGGCGGCTTCCTTAGTATCGTACAAGTATGTTGATTCGACGGATGGTGTGTTGGCATGCTTGCGCACTTTTGGGAACTCTGCTTCTGGCCGGTGTCGTACCGGCTTGGTCTTGGGGTCCCGTTGGGCACCGAATTGTGGCGCAGATCGCCGAGAAGCGACTGCACGCGCAAACGCGAAAACGGCTTCAATTGCTTGCCGGCAAAGGAACCAGTTTGGCTTCGTTGGCGAACTGGGCGGATGACATCCGGGAAGAGCGCCCGGAGACCGGCCGATGGCACTACATCAATATCCCGCCCGACGCCACAGTGCTTGATCTGAATAGAGACTGTCCCGGCGGCGACTGCATCACGGTGAAGGCTCGCGAGTTTCTGGGTATCGTGCGGCTAGGCCTCAAGGAGCAGGAGGAACGGCTCAATGCCATGCGGTTCTTGATTCATTTGATGGGTGATCTGCACCAGCCCCTGCATGTTGCTTTTGCCCGTGACCGGGGGGGCAACGACATCCCTATAGTGTTTCAAGGCGAAGAATCGAATCTGCACAAGCTCTGGGATTCCGATCTGCTCGGCAAGCACATCAGTGACGAGGACGTTTTCGCCGCCCAACTGCTGTCCGAGATTCGTCCTCAAGATGAGAAGCGATGGAGCAGGGGGCATCTCAGAGAATGGACTTGGGAATCACGGCAATTGGCCTTGGAAGCGGCTTACGACGGACTGCCCGGCGAGGAACCCAAGACCATCGATGATGCTTATAGCCGGAGGGCGTGGGAAGTCGCGAAGGAACAACTTGCCAAGGGCGGGATTCGGCTCGCGGTCATTATGAACGAGGTGTGGGGACACTGACAGCCGCGCTTCGAGAGTCGGTCTATCATACGAATTCATGGCCATCCACCCCTCGGCACGTGTCGCGTCGACGGCGAAAGTCGATCCAGGAGCCGAGATCGGTCCGGGCGTCGAGATCGGCGATTTCGTGATCGTTGAAGACGAAGTCGCGATCGGAGCCAACACCCGAATCGAGCCGCACGTTGTGGTCAAGCGTTGGACCACCCTCGGCTCTGACAACAAGATTTCCACCGGAACGGTATTGGGTACCGACCCTCTCGACAAATCGTTCACGGACAAGCGCAGCTACTTGCGCATCGGGAAAGGCAATACGATCCGCGAGCATTACACGATCAGCCGCGGCACGGAGGCTGAATCCGTCACCGAGATCGGCGACGGCAACTACATCATGACCTCCGGCCACATCGCGCATAACTGCAAGGTGGGTTCAAATAACGTGATCTGCAGTTGCGCACTGATCGCGGGCTACGTCGAGATCGAGGACTGGGCTTTTATCTCGGGTGGCGTCGGAGTCCAGCAGTATTCGCGCATCGGAAGCATGGTGATGATTGCCGGCAACTCCGGCGTCAACGTGGACGTGCCGCCGTATTTTCTCTACGCCGGTTTCCGTGTCGAGCCAAAGGGCGTTAACGTTGTCGGGCTGCGCCGCGCCGGGCTTGATACCGAACAGATTCGGCATCTCAAACGGGCGTTTCGGATTCTCTACCGGTCTTCGTTACCTCTGCATGACGCTTTGGAACGCATCCGGAAGGACTTGCTCAATGAACACACGGAGCATTTGATCGAGTTTGTACGAAGCTCGAAGCGCGGAATCAGTCGCTGATCGCTGCCGCGAACCACAAGAGGGTTGACGATGACTAACCTCATACACGTGCCAAGAATCTTTCCGGGCGCCTTGATCGCCCTTGGTCTGAGCGGCCTGCCTGTAGCTGCCGATGAAGGGATGTGGCCGTTCAATCACCTGCCGTTGGAACAAATCGAGAAGGTTCATGGCGTGCAGATCGACTCGGAGTTCATCGAGCGCTTGCGGCAGGCCTCAGTGCGCTTCAACAACGGCGGGTCCGCATCGTTCGTCTCCGCGAACGGCTTGGTGATGACCAACCATCACGTGGCGTCGGATTGCATCAAAAAGCTCAGCTCGAAGGAGAAGGACTACATCCAGGACGGATTCTATGCCGAGAAGGCTTCGGCTGAGATGAAGTGTCCGGACCTTGAGGTAAACGTGCTGATGAGCATCGAGACCGTTACCGATCGCATCAACGCGAAGGTGACGCCGGACATGACCGAGAAAGATCGTTTCGAAGCTCAACGCGCCGCCACGGCGGAAGTCGAGAAGGCCTGCAAGGATGAGACGGGGCTGCGCTGCGACGTCGTCAAGCTGTATGCGGGCGGCATCTTCGATCTCTATCGCTACAAACGCTACACCGACGTGCGTCTTGTTTTTGCACCGGAATTCTACGCGGCTTTCTTTGGCGGCGATCCCGATAATTTCACCTATCCGCGCTATTGCATGGATGTTGCGTTTCTGCGCGTTTACGAGGACGAAAAGCCGCTCAAGTCTCCGGCCTACCTACCGTGGAGCAAGAAGGGCGCCGCGGCCGATGAAGTGGTGTTCGTTTCCGGGAATCCCGGCAGAACGAACCGGCTGATGACCGAGGCGCAGCTTCGCTTTGAAGGCGAGCTTAGGATCCCGCTGATGCTTGATTGGCTTCACGGTATGGCCATGGACCTCCGTGCATTTGGCGAAAAGGACGAAGAATCAGCGCGCCTTGCCCGCGATGAGCTTTTCCGGTTCGACAACAGCATCAAGGCCTACACCGGCATGCAAGGCGGCCTGAAATCCGCCGGGTTGATGGCGGCGAAAGCGAAGGCTGAAAACGAGCTTCATGAGTCAATCGAGAGAGATCCCGAGCAACAAAAGCGGTACGGGGACGCCTGGGATCAGATCTCGGCGTCGCAAAAGATCAAGCGGGAGATCTATGAGGAGTACCGGCTGTCGGGTGCGCTGGGCTTTTTTTCGAAGTACTTTTCAATCGCCCGTCACCTGTTTCGGCTTTCTCAAGAACTGCCTAAGCCGAATGCAGAAAGATTTCCGGAGTACCATGAGGCCGGCCTCGAGTCGCTCTACCAACAGATCTACTCGCCCGCACCGATCTACGACGATGTCGAGATTGTGAAGCTGACCAGGTCGCTCACCGAACTGCGCGATCGGCTCGGCAAGGCGAACCCCATGGTGAAGAAGGTGCTCGGCGACAGCTCTCCGGGCGAAGTCGCTCGACGGCTCATCAAGGGCACGCAGCTCAAAGATGTCGAGTTTCGAAAAGAGCTGGGTGCCGACCAAGCGAAGAAGGCGGGCAAGTCGGATGATCCGATGATCGCTCTCGTCCGAAATATCGACGAAGATGCACGCCGCTTGCGCAAGCGCTACGAGGATGAGGTGGAAGCGATCGAAAACGCTCACGGTTCCCGCATCTCGCAGGCGCGGTTCGCGGTGCTGGGCACCGGCGCCTACCCGGACGCGACCTTCACGCTGCGGCTGGCTGTCGGCGCCGTCAAGTCGTATGAGGAGAACGGCAAGACCATCGCTCCGTTTACGGAATTCGGTGGGCTGTACGAAAAGGCCACGGGCGAAGATCCGTACATCCTGCCGCAGAGCTTTCTTTCCCGAAGGGCCAAGATCGACGCGAAGACTCCTTACAATCTCGTATCGACGAACGACATTACCGGTGGCAACTCCGGCAGCCCGCTGGTGAACCAGAGGGCTGAAGTCGTGGGCATTGTCTTCGACGGCAACATACAGTCGTTGTCGAACAACTTTCTCTATTCGGAGACTCAGGCGCGCGCTGTGAGCGTCGACTCACGAGGCATCATGGAAGCCATCGATAAGGTCTACAGAGCGTCCCGTGTGGTCAAAGAACTGCGAGCAGGGCAGTGACTCGCACTGGGCCGCACCTGCCTCGATTCCTCGGTCTATCGTTACTTCTTGGCCGGCTGAGAATCTGACGCAGTTCGGCCAGAACGCCGGCGCCTCGCAAGCCGCTGGGCGCGACGCTCGCCGGCCTCTTCGTAGCGCCGCTTTTCTTCATCCGTCTCGGGGATGGCGGGGGATACGGGAAGCGTTCCGTGGTTCGCATCGACAGCGACAAAAGTCAGGTACGCCGATGCCACATGGCGCGTCTTGGCCAATCGCAAGTCCTCGGCGAACACCTTCACGCCGACCTCCATCGATGTCCGGAAGGCTCGATTCACCGATGCCCGCAACACGACCAGATTGCCGATATGGACCGGCTCGAGAAAGTCCCTCTGATCGAAGGAAGCGGTAACGCAGAAGCAACGGCAATGCCGAACTGCGGCCAGTGCTCCCGCGATATCGACTAGGTGCATGATCTTGCCGCCGAGCAGCGTGTTCAGACCGTTGGCGTCATTGGGCAACGCGAGCTCGGAGAGTTCGGAATACGATTCTCGTACGGGTTTGCCTTGTATGGGTTTGACTTTGTGGGCTCACGCTGACGACAGGGTTTCCAGCGCTGCTTTGCAGCTTTTCCAGCGCAAATAACTCTTCAGGTAAGCTTGCGCCTGATCGTAGAGTATCGTGTCCGATCCAATGCCATTCCAGGCCTCCTCTTTACGGTCGAATTCGAGACGGCCATGACGCACCGGTCGATGGGAGATCTCGATCGAAAAAAGAATGTCTACCCGGCGGCCGTCGTCGCAGGCAACGGAAAAACGCACCGCATCCGGCTTGGCATGCTGCGGGAAGTTTTTACAAAGGGATCGGGCATAGCCGAAATTGCAGCCTCGGTCGAGAGTATCGGCATCCGGCGGGGTTTCCGGAACACCTTCGGCCAAGCAATACCCTCGGTAAAGCGCGCCCAACGGCGGCCTGGTACGGCAGCCCTCGACCCTGTCGGCGAACGCTTCGGTGGGAGCGAAGTAGGGGCAGGCCATGCCGGATGCTAAGAGACCTACTCTCGCGGGTCGACTGTTATAGTAGTGATCTTCTCGGCCTGCAACAACGGAAATCGTTTCATTCCTTATGGCGGCGAACAGAATCGAAATCCTCAAACAGTTCGTGGAAGCCAATCCCAACGACTGCTTCTCGCGGTACGGCATTGCGCAAGAGTACGTGAAGCTGGGTGATCACGAAAAGGCGGTCGAGGAGTTCAACAAGATCCTGGCGATCAACGCGGACTATCAGGCGGCTTACTTTCACGCCGGCAAGGCGCTCGAAACGCTGGGCCGTTCGGCCGAGGCGGGCGAGACCTACCGCAGGGGGATTGAGGTGGCCAGGCGCTCGGGCGACTTGCATGCCTGCAGTGAGCTGGAGGCGGCCCTCGAAGAGCTTGGGAGCTAGTGTACCGTCCCGGAAATACATGATATATTAATGGGCAACTTTTGGTTTCTGGAGGTATGCCCATGCCACGCGGTCGCCCCGTTGCTCCCATCACTCTCCGTGAAAGCGAGGAAACGGAACTGCGGAGCCTCGCCCGCTCCCGAACGCTGCCGCATAGTCTGGTGCGGAGGGCCCAGATTGTGCTCGCCTGCGCCGCAGGCGTTCCCGGCTCGACCGTAGCCCGGCGTCTCGGTGTCACCAATACGACCGTTGGCAAGTGGCGCAAGCGCTATCGTGAACAGGGAGTCTCCGGACTCCACGATGAACTGCGTCCCGGACGCCCCCGCAGGCATGACGATGAACGTGTTGCCGAAGTCATCAACACGGCCCTCGGAACCGACCCCCCGGATGGTTCGCACTGGAGCGTGCGTTCGATGGCCCAACACACGGGAGTCTCGAAGAGTACTGTCCAGCGGTGGTTCGAGCTGTTCGGCGTGCAGCCGCATCGCCAGCGGCATTTCAAGATTTCCAACGACCCGTTCTTCGTCGAGAAAGTCCGCGACATCGTCGGTCTCTACCTCAACCCCCCGGACCACGCCGTGGTGCTCTCGGTCGATGAGAAGACCCAGGTCCAGGCTCTTCAGCGGACTCAGCCCCTCCTCCCGATGGGCCTTGGCTACCTCGAAGGCGTCACCCACGACTACCAACGTCACGGTACGACCACTCTGTTCGCTGCTCTCGATGTTGCCACGGGGCAAGTCATCACACGCTGTAAACCGCGACACCGCCATCAGGAGTTCCTCGCTTTCCTGCGTCAGATCGACGGCAGTGTGCCGCGCAACCTCGACATCCATCTCATCGTCGATAACTATGCCACCCACAAACATCCCAAAGTTCGTGCCTGGCTCGCCCGGCGTCCTCGCTACCACCTTCATTTCACCCCAACCTATGCCTCCTGGCTCAACCAAGTCGAACGCTGGTTCGGCATCATTACCCAGAAGGCCATTCGCCGTGGTTCCTTCTCCAGCGTCAAGGCTCTCGTCCGTAACATTGAGCGCTTCGTCGAACACTACAACGCCAACACCAGCCCCTTCGTCTGGACCGCCACGGCCGAATCCATCCTCGCCAAGATCGAACGACTTTGTTTATATATTTCCGGGACAGTACACTAGCAGTCCGTGGTAAAAGTACATTTCATGGGACAATTGTTTTATGGCGATGGGGCGACGTAAGCGGCGGCAACGGCAGAAAGATCTGTGGGTAGCGGTGTGTGACATGCCGCGCACTGCGGCGCATCCCTTCTATCGCAAGCTCAACGAACTGCTGGACGAACACGGCTTTGATCACTTTGTGGAAGGGCTTTGCGAGAAGTTCTATGCGCCCACGATGGGACGGCCCTCGCTGGTGCCCGGCATCTATTTCCGCAGCCTGCTGATCGGGTACTTCGAAGGCATCGACTCCGAGCGTGGGATCGGGTGGCGTATCGGGGACTCGCTGTCGCTGCGGCACTTCCTGCAGGTTGAGTTCGATGAGGCGACGCCCGAGCACTCGACGATCTCACGCACCCGGCGGCTGATCGATCTGGAAACGCATCGCGCGGTGTTCGGTTGGGTGTTACAGCTTGTGGCGAAGGCCGGACTGCTCAAAGGCGGCACGATCGGGGTGGACGCCACGACGCTGGAGGCGAACGCGGCGCTGCGTACGATCGTGCGGCGGGCGAGCGGGGAGAGCTACGAAGAGTTCCTGACCCGGCTGGCGGCGGAGTCGGGGATCGAAACGCCGACGAGGGAGCAGTTGGCGAAGCTCGACAAGAAGCGCAACAACAAAGGCTCGAACAAAGATTGGCGCCACCCCCATGATCCTGACGCGAAGATCACCAAGATGAAAGACGGGCGCACGCACTTGGCCCACAAGGCCGAACAGGCGGTGGACTTGGAGACGGGCGCAGTGCTGGCGGTAACGCTGGAAGGCGCCGACCAAGGCGACACGACGACGCTGGCCGAGACGCTGAGCGAGGCGGCGGAACAAGTGGCGGCGGTGGCTGCGGACGAGCAGGCGAACGAGCAGATGGCGGCGGCGGGGATCACCGAAGTGGTGGCCGATAAGGGATATCACAGCAACGACGTGTTGACGGACTTGACGGACTTGGAGATCCGTTGCTACATCAGCGAACCGGATCGTGGCCGACGACGCTGGCGAGGTAAGCCGCAGGCGCGGGCCGCGGTGTACGCCAATCGGCGGCGGATCCGCGGGGCGCGGGGGCGACGCTTATTGCGCTGGCGCGCCGAGCGGGTCGAACGCAGCTTTGCTCATTTGTATGATCGCGGCGGGATGAGGCGGACGCATCTGCGGGGCCGAAGAAATATTTGCAAGCGACTCCTGATTCAGGTGAGCGGCTTCAACCTGTCGCTGGTGCTGCGACAGAAGCTGGGCGCGGGCACGCCGCGGGGGGTGCGGGTGGCGAAAAAGGCCCTCCGACGGCTCGAAAAACAGCTATCGCGACGACTGCAGACTGCAAGGCGGACTTGGCGCCGCTGCCGCCATGCGTTGGGTTGGACGTTCTTCGAAGCGAAACTGCAATCCCCCTTCCAAGCGTCGGCCCCTCTCGCTGAAAATGACTACTTCTGCCACGGGCTGCTAGGAGTCGGTGTTGCCGTTTCCACTCAGATAGCAGGCGTAACCCGAAACAATCTCCCCGTCTCATTCAGCCTGTCATATCCACCACTTGACGAGCCCGAGCGCGCGATCAGACCGCAATGATTTCGTTGTGCTTGCTTGTCGTGTTGAATGTACGGTCAAGTACGCCTCCACACGCCATGCGGCCTGCGGTTCGTCCCGGGTAGCCATCTCACGCATTCCGACTCGCCATACGGCGAAAAAGACAAGCTCGCAACGGCAATTCAGCTCCGCGTTACTATAAGGGCAAGGTCGCAAACGGCGGCAGATCGATGCTTGTACGGGTACTCATCCTCGTTCTGGCGTTGCTGGTGCCCCTTTCCGGCGCCCGGATCAAGCTCTACTTGGAAGGCGGCGGCGATCTGCTGGTCAGCGAGTACGCCGTCGAGGGTGATCGTGTCCGTTACTACAGCGTAGAACGGAGCGCTTGGGAGGTAATTCCGCTGCAGCTCGTGGATCTCGAGCGCACTCAGCAGGAACAAGAACGCAACGAAGCCGTCCGCCAGGTTCGCCGGAAACAGGAGCAAGCGTTGCGCGCCGCCGAACGCAAGGCGCGCACTGAGTTGCATCGCGTGCCGCTGGAGGACGGCGTTTATTACCTCAAAGGCAATGAGATCGTTTCGGTCCAGCAGGCCGACCTGATCGAAAACAAAAGCAAGACGGCAACCCTGTTGAGGGTGCTTTCTCCGCTACCGACGGCCGACAAGATAACCCTGGAGGTTGAAGGGCCGACTTCGGCTTTCGTGGCCGCGGATAATAGGCCGATGTTCTACGTGCGGCTCGAGAAGATCTCCCGACTCGAGGTTCTGCGGCTCAAATCAAAAAGTAAACGCCGCGAAGTGCAGGTCATCCAGAGGATTCCTGAATCGAAGGAAGTTTTCGAGACGCACGAGGCCGTCGAGATCTTTCGACAACAGCTTGCGCCTCATGTCTACAAGGTGTGGTCGGTCGAGCCTTTGACGACCGGCGACTACGCTGTTGTTGAATACACTTCCGGCGAGGTGGATCTCCGTGTATGGGACTTCTCCGTCAGCGAGGCGCCCGGCTGAATGCAGTCAGGCTCAACCCATGTCTCCAGCGGTAACTGCATTGACACGTCGCGGACCCCATGGATAAACTGACGCTCGTGAAGGATGTTACTTCCGCGCACATTCATCGCTTACTTGGCTCGGGAACTGGCCCGTCGGCTCACCCACGGAGCCGTCAACACTTCCAACGAGACCGCTGTTCATGACGCTTTCGAGGAAGTGCTCATCGATGAGCTTAGTCTCGAGGACGAGATCAACGCCGAAGCCAGGGAACTGCTGAACCAGTACACCGACTATATACGTCAGGAACGCATTCCGTACCAGGAGATGTTCTGGAAGGTGAAACGGAATATCCTGGCTGAGCGCAAAGCCGTCTCGGCCCAGCCTCGCGGTGAGAAAGAGGGCATGAAGATTTCCCGCGACAAGATCACCGAGCTGTCGCACAAGCTTGCCGGCAAGCTGCCGCGCGTGCCCGGGGTGCGCGTCAAGAAGCCGTGGAATGAAATCCGTTTGGAGATTCTACGTGAGATGAGGGACATTCTCACGAAGGAAGAAACCATTCATCAGATCGCGCAGGAAAAGATCCGCAATCAGAAGCGTGACATCCCCGAGGGCAGCGAGGAGTGGACACTGCTCTTCCGGCGCTACTACGAAGAGGAAATGAAGCGCTACGGGATCGACTTGACGCCGGCGTCGGCTGCGCCCGTTTAGCCTACTTTTTTCCCCATGTGGGGGAAGCAGGCTAGCCGGACATTTCGGGGAACCGCTCGTTCAGGGCAGGGTAGAGCCGCTGGAAGACAGGATAGTCCGCGGCGTAGCGGTTACGCCAATCCGGGTCCGGTTCGATGCGCTTGCACTCCTGGATAGCTGTGCGGCAGGCTTCTTCGACGGAGCCGAACCTCCCGCTCCCCACCATACTCAGCAACGCCGCGCCGTAGGCGGACCCCTCCTGGCTTTCAAGCATTGCGATCGGTACATCGAAGACGGACGCGAGAATCCGCCGCCACAATTCGCTGCGAGCCCCGCCTCCGGAAGCGCGCACGATCTTCACACCGGCGCCGAGCGACGCCACGATGCCAAGACAGTCTTGCAAGCTGTAGGAAACGCCTTCGATCACGGAACGAATCAAGTGGGCGCGCGTGTGCCTGGCCGTCAGGCCGATCCAACCGCCGCGCGCGTGGGCATCGAGGTGCGGCGAGCGCTCGCCCATCAGATAAGGAAGCCAGTACAACCCCTCCGATCCAGCTGGAGCTTGCGCCGCTTCTTCGGTCAGGATCTCGTACGGATCGGCATTGCGGCGTTCCGCTTCTACAACGGCGTCCTGCCCAAGTTGATTCCGGAACCATTGCAAGCTCAGCCCCGCGCCTTGCGTCACCCCCATCACGTGCCATTTGCCGGGCACGGCATGGCAAAAAGTGTGGACGCGCCCCTCAGGGTCGTAGGCGACCTGATCGAGATGGGAGAAGATGACGCCGGAGGTCCCGATCGTCGCCGAGACGAGCCCGGGCTCGACAATCCCGTTCCCGACGGCGCTCGCGGCCTGGTCGCCTGCACCTCCGACAACCGGGGTCCCTGTTCTCAAGCCGGTGTGCTCCGATCCGATCTCGCTGACGGTCCCTGTCACTTCCGGGGACTCGACAACACGGGGCAGAATCGAGCGGTCGATCCCGAGTTTCTCGATCAGCGGAACGGCCCAACGGCGATGAACGACATCGAACAAAGCGGTGCCGGACGAATCGGAGGCATCGCCGGCGAATTCACCTGTAAGACAGAAACGGATGTAGTCCTTTGGGAGGAGGACGTGCCGGACTCGCTCGTAGTTCGACGGATCGTGGTCACGGACCCAGATGAGTTTCGGTGCCGTAAACCCGGTGAGGACCGGGTTGGCCGTCTGTTCAAGGACCATGTCAGTCCCGGCCTTTGTGTTGATCCAGTCGACTTGATCCTGGCAACGCTGATCGCACCAAATGATCGCCGGCCGCAGAACGTCGTGGTTTTCGTCCAGCAGGACGAGTCCGTGCATTTGGCCGGACAGACCGATGGCCTCGACATCGTCCGTGGCGACGTCGGCTTCTTGCAGTACACCCCGGATCGCCTGCTGCGCGGCCCGCCACCAGTCCTCGGGGCGCTGTTCGGCCCAGAGGAGGGGCTTGGGCATCTGCATCTCATCGTGCGGGGCGGTGACGCCGGCGGCGGCGCGGCCGTTCTCGTCGACGAGGAGAGCGCGAGACCCGCTGGTGCCGATGTCCAGTCCGAGCCAGTACTTCATGTTATTGGTCTCCGAGCGTGGCTAGCTGGCTTCCCGAACCTGTAGCAGGAGCTTTCGCAAAAGTTGTGGCAAGCCTTCTTCGATCTCCGGTTCCGCAAGAGCCCGGGATAAGCGTTCGACTACACGAAACAGGCGTTGCACATGGCGATCGCAGTACGTGGCGGTCACCATCGCCGACCTATCTCGCTCGGCGTAGGGCTGACTCGGCCTCTCGAACTCGGGCCGCCACCTTGTCGAAGACGCCTCTCACGACTCCGACCTGCTCCTTTGCCGTTGCCCAGTCGTCTTGCTCGATCGCCTCGCGCACGCCGGGAATGGTCTTTACCCCGTATCCGGTATAGAAGCCCGGCGCGTACAGGGCGTGCTTGAACCATTCGCGCTGTCCCGGAAGGCCGTCCTCCAGGCGCATGGCCTGTTCGACCTGACGTAGTGTGGCGTTCGCTCTGGACAAATCGCCGGTCGGGCCGGCGCCGGCGAGTGTCTGCGCGAAAGTTTTTTCGTAGGCCTGGGCGGCCTTGCTGATCGCGTCGAGGCCGCCCCGCAAAGGCTTTAGGTCGAGCGAAATCGAGGCGTCCTTCTTGCGCTTGTTGGTGAGCAGCGCGTCCAATTCATCGAGATACACACCGATGGTGTCTGCGAGATTGGTGAACTCGAAGGGCAGCACCTCGGCGTTGGCCATGCGCGTCAAGGCCACGGCATGCACCTGCGCCAGTGCGCGTCCGTAGGCGAATTGGGGGTCGCCAAAGCGCCGGTACCAGTCGAACGAATCGTAGATGGAGTGGTAGACGCCGAAAACCGGTGCGCGGAATGCCGTGTTCACCGACGCGACGGTCAGGTGATCGAGGAAGACCGTGTAGTCTGACCCGGAGCCCAGCGCCCCGATGCGCAAATCGCGGCGCGAGTCGAGTTCTTTTTTCTTCGCATCGTCGCCGCCGGCCTGTTTGACGGCTTTCTCCTTCATTACCGTCCAAGCGCTTTGGCCCGAGTTCGGGTCGGTGATCGAGTGCGCGACTTGGTTGAGGAATCGCTCAAGCGTGTGCGATCCAGCGAAACTCAGAACACCGGCGCGATTGCTGTCGGTGTTGAAGTAGGCGACCGTCTTCCGGCGGACTTCATCCGCGTACTTCTCGCCCCACTCGGTTGAGCCGATCAGCCCCCACTCCTCAGCATCCCAACTGGCGAAGATGATCGTTCGCTTCGGTTGCCAGCCCTGCTTTACCATCTCGGCGAGCGTTCGCGCGGTTTCCATCAGTGCCGCGTTTCCGCTGACAGGATCCATGGCGCCGTTGACCCAGCCGTCATGATGGTTGCCGTAGATCATCCACTCGTCCGGGTAGTCGCTGCCGGGAATCTTGGCGATCACGTTGTAGCCGGTGGGGATGTTCCAATCGAAGCTCACTTTGAGGCGCACCTTCGCCGGCCCCGGCCCGAGGTGGTAGGTCAGCGGCAACGCCCCGCGCCAGTTCTCCGGAGCGACGGGACCACCCAAGTTGCGCAGAATCGGCAGCGCGTCGCCGTAGGAAATCGGCAGCACGGGGATCTTCGGCAGTGTCTTCGACTCGGAAATCTCGAGCCGCTTACCGCCGGGCTCGGCGCCCCAGCCAGGCGTGAGGGGGTCGCCGGGGTGGATCGGCATGTCCATCGTGCTGCCGCGTTGGACGCTCCATTCCGAGCGATATGCTCCGTCGGGATAGGCGTCGCCGTGGAAATAGCCGTCGTCGCGAGGATCGGAATAGATGATGCAGCCGATTGCGCCGTGCTCGGCGGCCACCTTCGGCTTGATGCCGCGCCAGCCTCCGAGGTATCGGGCCAGAACAATCTTGCCCTTGACGTCGATGCCCAAATCGTCAAGCACTTCGTAGTCGCTGGGCATGCCGTAGTTGACATAAACGATCTGTCCGGTGACGTCGCCGTCGGGCGAGTAGGCGTTGTAAGAGGGCAGTTGGCCTTCGTCGGAGGAATCCTTATCTTCGGGGAGCGCCGGTTCCTTGAGTTTGGCGACGTAGCTTACCGGAGCCAGCAGCTCGAGATGCCGTTCGAGGGGTGTCGGCATCAGCCCTTCAAACTTGTGGAACTCCGCGTACAGGCCCCATGACTTGAACTTGTCGAGGACGTACTGCGCCACATCTTCGCTCGCCTTGCTGCCGGTGTGGTGCGGCTCCTCCGACATCACCCGGATGTACTCTCGCACATTGGCCGCCCGGGGGATGGGGGTCATCTTCGCTTCCAGCTCGCGCTGCGCCTTGGCGCTGTCGGATGTGAAACCGCGGATGGCTCCGCGATCGGTTTGCGCCGAAACAGGTACCGCCGCGAGCACGGCGAGAAAGATGATCCATCTCTTCATGGCAAAGCATTCTAGCGGAGATGGTGTGCATGGCGTGTGTCCAGGCGCGTCGAAGTCAGCGCAACGAACCAAAGCTTCTCGCCGATTGACCGAGACATCCTCAAGAAGTGTTGCCTCAACGGAAACAGACAGACACGGGGAAAAAGATTACCGAAGACCCCGTCACGGCGTTCCAGGCAAACAGGAAACCAAAAAAAATCATTTCGCGAGCTGGAAAAATTTGATGAACACTTTGACGGTTTGAGAGGCCACTTCCTGATAGGGAGCCTCTGCCTTGCCCCGGACCAGGCCATGTCCTCCGTTCTCGATTTCGAGGAGCCTTATTGTGGCCGGAGATCCTCTTCAGCGCCAAGCGCATTTCCTCCAGCGTCCCAAAAGGATCCATCGACCTGTGGACGAAGAGCGACGGCGTTCTCAGCGCGCCAAAATGATCTGCCCGTAACCTCTCCGGCTTGCCCGGTGGATGCAGTGGATAGGAGATCAGCAACAAACCATCCGCGACTCTCTCATCCTCGGATGTCAGCAGGGTTGCTTGGCGGCCGCCGTACGACTGTCCGCCGAAATACACCCTCGCCGCGCGTTCCCGAAAGTGCTCGGTCGCCCGTCTCAGGCCCTCGCGGTCCTCGGCGGCGCTCCCGGGATTCGGAGGCCCCTTCGGCCGTTTCTGACGGAACGGCATATTGCACCGCAGGACGGATACGCCGGTCTTGGCGAGAGCTTCCGCCAAGGCAACGAGCAAGCGGGAATCCACGTTGCCGCCCGCGCCGTGAGTCAGCACGAGGGCCGAGCCGCCATCCACGGGATGGAGAAACCCGCGCACCGCGGCCCTTCCGGGTAGTCACGATCGAACTCTTCGACACCAGTTTCTGTCATGGTTCGCTCCTCCGATTTCCCGGCATCCTGGCTGAAGTCCCAGCACCGGGTATACTCGTTGGCAAGTCTGACTCGATCGACTATGGCCGAACTGTTCGACGGCCCTTCCGGATACTCTTACCCGAAGTGGAAGCCCGAATTCTATCCTCGACAACTCGCCGCTGAGAAGTACTTGGAGCACTACGCCACCCGCCTCGACGGCGTTGAAATCAACTACCCCTTCCGCCTGAGGAAAGCCGACTATACCCCGGAAGACCGCCGGAAGATCTTCGCCAGAGTCAAAGAAATTATGGGCGACGGCAAAAACGTGTTCCTCTTCTACAAGCATGAGGACACTCCCGCCGGAGCCCTTTCCGCCGAAGAGAAGCTAAGCGGCGAATGACGACCTTCGAACACAATAGCTCGGTCTGGCTGCCAAGACCTCTCGAAGAAGTCTTTGCTTTTTTTTCGGATGCTCATAATCTCGAAATCCTAACGCCTCCCTGGCTCCGGTTTGAGGTTCTCACGCCTCGCCCGATCGACTTGGCCGTTGGAGTCACGATCGATTACCGACTGCGAGCCCGAGGAATGCCGATCCGGTGGCGGAGTGAAATCGCGGTCTGGGAACCACCGCGCCGTTTCGTTGACAAGCAGCTTCGCGGTCCTTATCGGCTTTGGGACCATGAGCACCGCTTTCACGAAGAACGTGGAGGCACTCTGGCCGAAGACCGAGTGATTTACGCCGTTGCTGGCGGCGCGCTGGTCAACCGTCTTTTTGTCGCCAGGGATGTGGAGAAGATCTTTGCGTTCCGCTCAGAGAAGCTGTGTAAACTCTTCGGCAGTGCTTTCGGCTCGGGTTCTTTGTAGCCGCTGGGGCCTGCGAACGCTTAGACTCTACTTGAGATCTTGCTATGACCCGACGTGAATACCTTGCACTCAGCGCGGCTGGCGCGCTCGCGGCTTCGGACGCCGCTGTGAAAGAGGACGACCCGATCATCAACGCAGCCGAGCACGCCTGGGTGCTGCATGACGAGCGCTTTCCGATCAACTCCCGGCTCTCGAACTGTCCGAACAATCGACCCGACCGTGAATATTCGATGGAGCACATCCTCTCCCAAATGCGGCTCTACAACATCGACAAGGTCGTCATCAGTCACGTGTGCTACTACGGGACGGACAATGCCTACCCGGCATACATGCTCAAACAGCACCCCGACCGATTCGCCGCGATTGGCCTGCTTGTCGGCTACCGCCTGCACTCCCCCGACGATCCAGAGAACCCCGTGAGGCTCGAACGCCTCGTCAAGGAGCAGGGCTTTTCGGGGCTTCGGCTCAGTCCAATCTACGACCGGGACGTTGTCTGGATGAACGATCCGGTGGTTTATCCGTTATGGAAGAAAGCCGAGGAACTCGGCGCAATGTTCAACATCTTCCTGGCGCCACATCAGATTGCTCAGGTCGCGGACATGGCCGAGCGCTTCCCCGGCGTGAAGATCGTCATCGACCACTTCGCCATGATCGATATCACTCGGCCGGACGAAGAAGGCATCGACCAGATTCTTGACCTCGAAAAGTTCCCGAACGTCTACATCCGGACGTCGTTGCACAACCCTTCGAAAGAGGAGGTCCCTTTCCGCGACATGTGGCCGTACTTGCGGAGGGTTTACGACCGCTTCGGACCTCAGCGGATGCTCTACGCCAACTTCTACGAGCTACTCGTCATGAAAGACATCATTCCCTTCTTTACAGCCGAGGATAAGAAGTGGATTCTCGGCAAGACGGCCGCCGGGATCTATCACTTCGCTTCCTAGACAAGCAACCTACGGAACCACCTTTCTAGCGAAACCAATCGCGGACTTCCCTCGGCCAGCCACGCACCAGCAACAGCCCAAGCGGCACACCCCAATTCGGCCAGCGCTCGACGAAATCCCAGATCTCTTTCCCCGAGGCGGGCCGCGACAGGCCGGTGAGCAATCCCCAGAGCGCTGCATAGATCAGCACCGCTCGCATTGGATAGACAAGCGCGAGGATTGCGGCCCCGAAGTCGATGATGCCGATGATCGGGAGAATATTTGCCGCCGACTCGGTCGAGATTCCGAGCGATCCGGCCATGAGCTCCTGAAAATGGGGAACGGCCCGATAAGCGAAGATGCCGTGGCCGAGAAACTCCCCGAAGAGAGCGATGCGGAGCGTCCATTCCAGTGCTTTCATGCCTAACCCTTTCATGCCTAACCAAGGTTACTCAAGTCGGGAAGCCTAACAAGTTGGTCCCCAGTGGTCAATCCTCGGCTGAGAGCACCCAGTGGTCTTCGTTCGAGGGCTTCCAAACCACTGGAAGCTGCCCGGAGGAATTAGTCACTCAGCTGCCCGAGGGCTGAAGCGTCCGGCCCTCCGACTTCGCTCTTAAGAAGTTAGCAAGCCCGTGGTGAAAGCCACGCTGGCGGTGGTACGCATCCTGGGACCGATGGAGTGACACCTGGGCGCTCGAGGAACGCGACGCTGAGCACTTTGAGACGAGAGACCGCAGAAACCGGCCACTCCTGCCACGGTACTTTCACCACAGGCTGTCAGGTATTCATCGCGCCCAGAAACTCCGCGTTTGTCCGGGTCTTGCCCATGCGGTCGAGCAGCAGCTCCATTCCCTCCGTCACCGACAACGGACTGAGCACCTTTCGCAGCACCCAGACCCGCGCCAAGTCATCCCGAGGAAGCAGCAGTTCTTCCTTCCGCGTGCCGCTGCGATTTATGTCGATGGCTGGGAAGACGCGTTTGTCGACGAGCTTGCGATCGAGGTGCAACTCCATATTGCCGGTACCCTTGAATTCTTCGAAGATCACCTCGTCCATGCGGCTGCCGGTGTCAACCAACGCCGTCGCGATGATCGTGAGCGAACCGCCCTCTTCGATGTTGCGAGCTGCCCCAAAGAATCGCTTTGGCCTCTGCAACGCGTTCGAATCGACGCCGCCCGAGAGCACTTTGCCAGACGGCGGTACGATGCTATTGTAAGCGCGCGCTAGCCGCGTAATCGAGTCGAGCAAAATCACCACGTCGCGCTTGTGCTCGACAAGCCTCTTCGCTTTCTCGATCACCATTTCGGCGACCTGTACGTGGCGAATATACGGCTCATCAAATGTTGAGCTGACGACCTCGCCCTTGACCGACCGCTGCATGTCGGTCACTTCTTCGGGCCGCTCGTCAATCAGCAGAACGATCAAAACGACCTCGGGATGGTTCGTGGTGATCGAGTTGGCGATCGCCTGCAGCAGCATCGTCTTGCCGGTTCGGGGCGGTGCCACGATCAGGCCGCGCTGGCCCTTCCCGATCGGCGTAACCAAGTCCATTACCCGGCCGCTGAGCTTCTTCTTTTCCGTCTCCAGGCGCAGGTGCTGTGTCGGATAGTACGGCGTCAAATTATCGAAAAGAATCTTTTGTCGCGCTTTTTCCGGTGGTTCAAAGCTGATTGCGTCGACACGGACAAGAGCAAAATAATTCTCACCGTCTTTTGGCGAGCGCACTTGGCCGGAGATCGTATCTCCCGTGCGCAGATCGAAGCGGCGGACCTGCGTTGGAGAGACGTAGATGTCGTCCGGTCCCGGCAGGTAGTTGTAGTCGGGCGATCGGAGAAAGCCGAAACCCTCGGGCAAAGTCTCCAAAACGCCCTCAGCGAAGATCAATCCTTCCTGCTCGGCTTGTGCTTGAAGAATCGCAAAGATCAACTCCTGCTTGCGCAAGCCGCTGACACCGGGCAGCTCCAACTCGCGGGCTATCTGGGTGAGTTCGGTGATGTTCTTCTCTTTAAGTTCAGCAATCGTCATGGACGAAAACCGCCGGAACCGCGCGGAAGAGGATGGAGGGGAAGAAAACCCCAGAAGGAGACCCCGGAACGGAGCCCACTGCCGTTCAGGATAACGCAACATGCCTGTTTGTGCAATCGGACGGCAACAGTCACACACTCGTTCCAACAGGCCGCATCCATCCATAAGGGGACGCAAGCAGGGGTACAGGCCTGGGAAGTCAGATCGAACGGTCTCGGGGAGAGGTTCGATCACGTGGGTCCGACAACGCGGGGAAGCCGAATCGGACACAACGGCATGGACTCGCACCAACTCTTTCCTTGATACGCACTCTGCAGGGGAAACCAGCTGACTGCTCCCGACCGTGCTTGCTGTCGCGCGCATTCCGATCGTTCCACTCCACGCCCCTCTTACGGGCGGATTAGAGGCGGAGAACCCCCGTTTATTTGTCTGATGAGGTAAACTGAGACAGTGCAAGTCGGTGTGGAACCCATGCCGGCCGAGCAACGTCCTATTCCAATGGCGTGAGCGAAGTGAAGGGTCAAAGGAGATCCACTTTGTCAGGTCCACAGCGACTCGTTCAGTCAGCCGCTTTTTGGGCTCTCGCGGCTCTCCTCGGGACCAGTGCTGCGTCTGCCGCATCGAAAGAGATCATCACTCTGCAGCGCGAAATGTCGATGCTGCTCGTCGAGGTGCGCCAGCTCAAGAGCCAATATGGTGAGAGGATGGCCGTCCTCGAAGAACTGACGAAGCAGAACCTCGAAGTCGCTAACCGCATGAATCAGGCCATGGCTGTGCTTGAGCGGCAATTGGGCAAACAGAGCGAATCACTGGAGCGACCGGTGTCATTGATGAGTACCCGCGTCGAGAACATGTCGAACGACTTCCGTAGCTTGCGGGCCGCGGTCGAGGCCATCAACACCCGCTTATCTCGTGTGCAGCAGGCAGTCGAGGACATCAAGAGTCATCTCACGACACTGCCTCCTCCGTCCTTCGAAGGCGATGAGACGTCTTCCGCCTCCGGTGATCTGTCTTCAGCCAGCACATTGTTCGCCGCGGCGCTTGGCGACTTTCACCGCGGCAACTACGAGCTGTCGAAAGTCCAATTCAACGATTACCTGAGGGACTACGGCCGGACGCTCCGGGCGGTTGAAGCCCAGTACTACCTCGGAGCGATTGCTTACTCCGAACAGGATTACCTGGAAGCCACCCGCAACTTTGATCTGGTTCTTGAGCGATATCAAGTAGCCACCATCACGCCGGACGCCCAGTACAAGAAGGCGATGTCGCTGATGAAACTCAACCGTCTGGATGAAGCCGGTTCCGAGCTGCAAAGCCTCGTCGAGCGGTTCCCGAACAGCACCGTCGCGCCCAACGCCGAGGCTCAATTGGAAGAGTTGCGGGGCTTCAGCAAGAAGCCTTCTCCCACGAGGCGGTCGTCTCTCACCAACTAATCCCCGGACGCGGCGAGCCGTTCCCGTCGAACCGGCTGATATCCTGCCGCAGGATGTCCGGTTCCTCCGCTGTTCCTCGACTGAGAGCGATCACGCGGCCAACGACGTAGGGGCCGCGCAGTCGTTACGTTGCACGATAGCCGACCCCCCCTCTACAGGCTGGTCATAAGAACCATCAGGCCGCGTCTTGCCGCAACTGCTTGTGGGAACTAGGATTGCAGTTTCTTGGCGATCGATTCGAGCTTGGCCGCCAGATCGGTGTCTTTCGAGGTGATGCCACCGGCGTCGTGGGTCGTGAGATCGATCTTCACGGTGTGGTAGACGTTGAACCATTCCGGGTGGTGCCCTATCGCTTCAATTGCCACGGCGGCGGTCGCCATGAAACCAAAGGCATGGACGAAATCCGCGAATTTGTATTCCCGATGAAGTTTTCCGCCCGCGACTCTCCAGCCGGGAAGATTCGCGAGCGCCGCATCGATCTCGGCGCCGGTAAGTCTTGTCAGATCAGCCATGCCCCCATGATATCGCCGTGCTCTTCCATGCGGTCGATCAAGTGACCACCTTCTCTGACAGCACTCTCAGCGGACACTCGGCCACAATCAATCGTCTCTGGATGCGAGAATGATTCGTTTGGTTGTCAAGACGCATCCCAGCGGTACTCGAACGACCGCCTTGTCAGCAATCAGAAAAGTCTTGGTCGGCCTGCTACTCGTAGCCGGCATTGGCAGCCCGCCAACCGTCGCTTCCGCAACCGAGATCGCCACCGGCGTGATGCTGGGGCCACGTTTTAACCCCGGCCGCTTCTATTTGCGCATGGGCGGCCGTTGGGAAGAAACCTACTCTCGTGGGATATATCGGGTCAAAGCGCGCGGACGTTTGATGATTCTTTGGCTTCCGAACGCCCTGTTCGAAGACGAGTGGCTGATCGAACGCGACTTTGACCCGGACGAGAATACGGACCGTGTGATCGCCTCCCTCGATGTGTACGCTGCTCATGGAGTGGGCGCAATCGGTGTTAGCCTGCAGGGGGGCGACCCCGGCTATCGCGAGGAAATCAACGGCATCAACCGCAACGGCATGGCGAACGCCGGCAAGGAGCACGGCTCGCTCGTCAGCGCTTTCAAGCCCGACGGCAGTTTGAAAGAGAGCTGGCTGGCACGGCTCGAACGGCTGCTGCGAGAAACGGACCGCCGCGGGATGGTCGTCTGTCTCGCTTATTTCGGACGCGGACAGGACGAGATCTTCGAGTCCCCCCGGGCGATCGTTGCCGCTGCGCGCAACATGACGGATTGGCTCATCGAGAAGAACTTTCGCAACGTTGTGATTGATGTCGCGCCGGGCTGGGATCTCGAAGCCCAGAACTGGGACCACGGCAGCTTTATTCCGGAGTACATCGCCCATGTTTTGGAGGATGTGCGCGAGCGGTTCCACGACGCGGCTTTTGCTCTCCCGATCGGCGCTTCCAGCGGCGGAAACATGGTGTATCCCGCTTCGCTGGCCCAACTTTGCGATGTCGTCCTCGTGCAGGGCAACGGCGTGAGCCCCGATCAGAAACGAGTGCGACTGAGTGAATTGAGATCTAATCTTCGGCCGGTTTGGATGATCGAGGACGATAACGGCGCCGAACCTACTCTGGCCACTCTGTCACGCGAAACCGCGAGTGCGGATGCGCTGTTCACGAACGGTGCCGGCTGGGGCTTCTGTCCGCGCGCCAGAGCCCATCAGTTCCCCTTCGACTACGGTCCCGGGGCCACGAGCGAACTCACCGACAATGCTTCCCCCACGGAGCGCGACCGCGCGTACTTCAAAGCTGTTTTGGAACACATCGCGACTCTCGTTCTCAAGAAGCCCCCTCATAAGCAGAAAATGAAACGCTGACCTTGCCTCTGACTTGAGGAAACGGTCATCCTGCCGATCCCGATTTGCAGAAGACGCACTTCCAGCGCATCCTTGATCGTGAATGATTGTCCTGCCTGGCGTCGAAATACGGGCATCGTGCTGTTCTCCAGCGACAATCCTGTTGCTGGGGTTGTAGAGCGACTCGCAGAGGATTCCTGATCTGGCTGTCGGCCGCCTGCCCCCCGGTTTTCTTCGCCGAGCCTTTCAGCTATCCTGAGTGCACCATGGTCGTCAAAACCGATACCGCCTCCAAGATCCAAGAGATCTATATCAAGAAAACACCAAAGTCGGCGCAGGCCCACCAGCGGGCTCTCAAAACGTTTCCCGACGGCGTCACGCACGTCGGCCGCTTTCTCAAGCCCCACCCGCTCTATGTCGATCGCACTCGGGGCTCGCGGAAATGGGACATCGACGGCAACGAGTATGTCGACTATTACGGCGGTCACGGCGCGCTGATTCTGGGCCATGCCCATCCCGCCGTTGTCGAGGCGGTGGTCCGTCAAGTGCCGCGGGGCACGCACTACGGCGCTCAGCACGAGCTGGAACTCGAGTGGGCCGAACTCATCAAGGAGATGATTCCGTGCGCGGAGAAGGTTCGCTTGGTCTCCTCGGGTACCGAGGCCACGCACATGGCGCTGCGGCTGTCGCGAGCCCATACGGGCAAGACGAAGTTCCTGCGCTTCGGCAATCACTTCCACGGCTGGCATGACCACGTGGCGTTCAACAACCCCGCGCCGGAAGTTAACCAGCCGGAGGGCATACCTGGCTCGGTCGTAGAGGAAGTGGTCGTTGTCCCACCCAACGACATCGAAGCCGTCAAAGCCGTGCTGTCGAGCCATGACGATGTCGCCGCCGCCATCCTCGAGCCGACCGGGGCGGGCTTCGGACACGTGCCGACGAGCGGGGCATTCCTTCGCTCACTCCGCGAAGTGACCGCCGAGCACGGCGTGGTCCTGATCTTCGACGAGGTCGTGACGGGCTTCCGTGTCTCACCCGGCGGAGCGCAAGCACATTACAAAGTCATGCCCGATCTCACGACCGTCGCCAAGATCGTCGCAGGGGGATATCCCGGCGCCGCCGTCGTCGGCCGGGCGGACATTATCGACCTTCTGCAATACATCGAAACCGAGGATGGCTTCACACCGCCGCGCTTCCCGCATCAGGGAACCTTCAACGGTTATCCCGTCGCAGCCGTCGCAGGCATCGAAACATTGAAGCTGCTCAAATCGGGCGAGTACATCGACCGCGCCAACAAGACCGCCGAATCCATTCGCAACGGCATCGACGAAATCCTACAAAAGAACGGAGCGCCCTGGTGCGCGTACGGTGAGTTTTCCGGATTCCATGTTTTCACAAACCCCGAGCGGCAAACCGTCACGCGGGAAGATATCTACAACGGCAAGGTCTCATGGAGTGTGCTCGCCCATGGCTTGCGCGCCGAGCTTGGCCATAAGGTGAGGCTAGCCGCGATCTGCGGCGGTGTCGACCTCACCGGTTGGCCCGGGGGTCTTGTTTCCGGCGTGCACGATGGCCAGGATGTCGACGCGACGCTCGCAGCATTCGAGGACGCTGTGCAAATGCTTGCGGAAGAAGGTGAGTTCGACTAGCCTCCTGCGGACGCGCACCGACCGGCGCCGTAGGGAAGCGGCGCACATCAAAGCCCGACTACCTTCGCTGACAGGGACGTCCTATGGGTCACGGACTTTGGGTTTGTAGAGAGAATAGATATTGAAGATCGTCGAAGTTCGCGAGCAGTCAGTCTCCATCCGCTCCGAGATCAGCAACGCCTACATTTCGTTCGCTGAAATGACCGTCTCCGCGGCGGTAATCATCACCGACGTCGTCCGAGACGGCCGGCCCGTCATGGGCTATGGCTTTAACTCCAACGGCCGCTACTCGCAAAGCGGCATCATCCGCAATCGGTTGATTCCTCGCCTCATGCGAGCACCCGCCCAGGACCTGCTCAACGACGAGGGAACGAACTTCGACCCTTTCAAAGCCTGGCAGATCATGATGTCGAATGAGAAGCCCGGCGGGCACGGCGAGCGCTGCGTCGGCGTCGGCGTTCTCGACATGGCGTTTTGGGACGTCGTGGCCAAGATCGAGGGTCAGCCGCTCTACCAGCTCCTCGCCAATTGCTTTCGCAAGGGCAAGTCCGACACAGCCGTGTACGTATATGGCGCCGGCGGCTACTACTATCCCGGCAAGGAGTTGTTCGGCCTGCAGGATGAAATGCGCCGTTACCTTGATCTCGGCTATGACACCGTCAAGATGAAGATCGGTGGCGCGCCTCTCGAACAAGATCTCAAGCGCATTGAGGCGGTGCTGCACCTTGTGCCTTCGGGCCGCCATCTCGCAGTTGACGCAAATGGCCGTTTTGATCTGGCGACGGCGACCCGTTACGCGCGTGCGCTCGAGCCGTATGATCTCAAGTGGTATGAGGAGCCGGGCGACCCGCTTGACTTCGAACTCAACCGCGAGGTCGGCTTCGTATCCTCCACGTCCATTGCTACCGGTGAAAACCTCTTCTCCCTGCAAGACGCCCGCAATCTCATCCGCTACGGCGGCATGAAGCACGAACGGGACTTCCTCCAAATGGATCCTGCTCTCAGCTACGGCTTGGTCGAATACCTGCGGACACTCGAGATGCTCGCCGAAAACGGTTGGTCAACCAGACGGTGAATTCCCCACGGCGGTCACCAGTTCGCGCTGCACATCGCCGCCGGCCTGGGCCTCGGCGGGGCGGAGTCGTACCCCGGCATCTTCGGCCTTTCGGTGGTTTTGCCGACGATATCCCTGTTGAGCAGGGCCGTGTCCGACCATCTGAAACGCCCGGCATCGGTGTCGAGGCCAAGCCCGAGCTGATGAAAATCTACGAGCAGCTATCAGCATGACTCTGAGATTTGAGCGGTGTTCCGTGTCACCGTGAAGTCTTCGTCGAGCATGTGGACCGCGCCGGCCATGACGACCGAGTTTCGCCCGATGCCGTCAACTCGCGGATCTTGTTGCCGGTGTGAGATCGTGACCGCGCAGCAGCTTCTCGAACAGCGGAATCATGCGTTCGTTGTCCCTCTGCGACTGAATCGGTAAGAGTCTGACACAGCCGGCAACAGCGCGCGGCGGCGGAACGGGGAGCCCCTCGAAACGAATAAACTGAGACACTACAGAATGCCTGAGATACGAGAGGCCGCCTGATGCGAATCATCAGCCTTCTTAAGATCCTCATCGTCTTCGCCATCGGTGCGGTCTGGTTCTTTGGAGGTTCGGCGCCGCAGCCGGCGGCTCCCCCCAAGTCGAGTTCCATCGAAAGCTGGCTTGGTCCCCAAAACTGGAAAAAGCACACGGCCGGGCCTGTCATCGCATTGGGCGCCCGGGGAGCTTTTGACGACATGCACGTGTTCGCGCCCTCGCTCGTGCTGGAGAAGGGCATCTACCGGCTTTTGTATCCCGGCTCCCGGGACACGGTTGCAGACCGCGTCTTCCGCGTCGGACTGGCCACTAGCTCCGACGGAATTCGATTCGACAAGGCGGCCGAAAACCCGGTGTACTCGTTCGGCGGGCGGAGGTCGATCGTCACCCCCACGGTCCTGCGCGACACCGACGCCGCTCCGATCCGGGAAAACGGCCGACTCCGCATGTGGTTTACCAGCGTGGAGTTCAGCGACGGCGTTCATCGATTGCACGATGCCGTCAGCAGCGACGGGTTGGAGTGGTCGGTCCCCTCCGAATCCCTTCTCGAAAACGCCTACGCTCCGACCGTTATCAGGGACGGCCCCATCTACCGCATGTGGTACACCGACGTGGGTGTTGCCTCGTGGACCATCCGCCATGCCTCAAGTCCGGACGGAAAGCACTGGGACGTCACGCCCGAACCCGTGCTCACCGTCGAGCAGGAGTGGGAGCATCGCCGGTTGTTCTACCCGACCGTAGTCAAGGTCGACGGCCTCTACTTGCTCTGGTACGCCAGCTACTGGATCGAAGCGGCCGAAGCCGACAAAACCGCCATCGGCTTCGCCGTCAGCGAGGACGGCCTTCATTGGCGCAAGAACCCGAACAACCCCGTTCTCCGTCCGGACCCCAATTTGCCATGGGAATCGCACTACAACAGCAGTCAGTCGGTCATGCGCCTCGCCGACGGCACCTGGCGGATCTGGTACGGGTCCCGCAAGGAGCCGCCCTTCGTGAACAAGTATTTCGCCATCGCAACAGCTACCTAGTCCGGCCCGGACGCGGACTAGCACCGAACCGGGACTTGGTTTGCGATCGGCAACCGATCAAGAAGAGAGTCGATGGTGACCAACCGCGCGCCCCTCGAGGCGAGACCGGCATTCGACGGAGCGTCGGGGGCATAGACTTTCCCGCCAGCGTCGAGAACGGCGGAGCAAAGGCGTTCGAGACGGCTCTTAGGCGCCGCGTACAGAACCAATAGGCTTGCCGCCAGCGCCGTTGCAAATCGGTTTCTTCTCTCCGCGAGCGGCGCGTCAACACGCTTGCGGCGGGGACCGAAAGGAGAAACGATCAGCAGCCTCCTACCAGCGATCGGCTTTCGCCATGCGGCGGGGACCCTCATGCCCGCGATCCCGCGGGCGGGGCAGACGACGAGCGGTTGGGTCCCTCGAAGCAGAAACTTGAGGCACTCCTTTTCCATGGGCGAATGAAAGCCGCCGATGACGGGGACGCCGGCATCGCGCAGGGCGCGGGCGATGTCGTAGGCAAGCAGGATGATCTCGCCCGGACAGCGTTTCGAGCAGAACAGGCCCAGCAGGGGACTATCCAAAATCCCGAGGTCGCCGATCGCCCACAGCCGCTCGCAACCTCCGCTACGAGGCGCCGCGGGAAATTCCGAACTGCTTGATTCGAAGACGGTTGCTTCCATCAAAGGCCCCCGGGGCTGTGTAATCCGAGGAACATTACACCCGGTCCCGCCAATCCCGACCCAACGCGTCGGCGACGAGAATGGCGTCGGCGACCATGTCGGGACGGATGTCGAAGGGTTCGTTGTGAATCGTTTCCCCTTCCGCGGTCGCCCTCGTCGCGACCTGATCGAGCAATACGGTATCGATATCCGCCAAGCCCACTTCGGACAAGGTGATCGGCAAGCCCACGCGGGTGGAGAACGCCAGGACTTCATCGATGCGCGATTGCGGCTTGCCTTCGAGCACCAATTGGACCAGCGTTCCGAAAGCGACTTTTTCGCCGTGAAAATAGGGATGGGTGCCGGGCGCGGCGGTGAGTCCGTTGTGCACCGCGTGGGCCGCTGCCAACCCGGAAGACTCGAAGCCCAACCCCGACAGCAGCGTATTGGCTTCAACCAGCCTTTCGAGCGCGGGAGAAACGACGCCGCTTGCAACGGCTTGCTTGGCCGCCGGTCCGTCGTTGAGCAGCGTGCGGTAGCAAAGCTCGGCCAGCGCCAATGCGCTCTCGGTCGAGGCGCCGCCACGCATGTTTTGGATATGCCCTTCGACGCACGTTTGCGCCTCGAACATGGTCGCAAGGGCGTCGCCCATCCCGGCTACCAACAGGCGCACCGGTCCTTGAGCAATGACATGGGTGTCGACGAGAACCAAGTCAGGGTTCCTGGAATAGAAGCGGTATTCCTGGAAAACGCCCTCGTCGGTGTAAATTACCGACAAGGCGCTGCAGGGCGCATCACTCGAAGCGACTGTCGGGCAGTTAACAGCCGGCAGAGCGAGGTCGGCTGCGGCGGCGCGCGAGGCGTCGAGCACCTTGCCGCCTCCGGCGCCGATCACGACACGAGCTTGCGCTTCGCGGGCCGCCGTCTTGATCCGTTCGATTTCCCGGTGCGAACACTCTCCGCCGAACGGAGTCACACTGAATTCGATTCCCGCATCGCCTAAGGTCTCGGTCCAGACCTCCGCGAGCAGGCGTTGGGCCGAGCGGCCCGCCAGAATCAACACCGGGCCTCGTAAGCCGAGTCCCTTCATCTCCGCGCCGAGTTGCGCGGTGGCGTGCTTGCCCTGGGTGTAGCGGCCAGGGGACGAGAAGACAGACAACATATAGACACCCTCGTGGTTCGGCGGTCCATCGCCGCTCAATCAGAAACAGTCGACACTGCCCAGAGTAGCGCAGAGCCGCGGGAACTCAAAGGCGTGCGGGCTTGCAGCTCCTTGCGGCATCGGACGTAGCTGCCGGCGTCCAGGAAGGCCGACAGATGCTCGCGGAGTTGCTGTTGGGAACCATAAGAACAGCTTCGCGCGATCGCTTCCTTGAGGGTGCGGTTCATGCGCTCGACCCGGCTATTCGAACTTCCTTTTTCAGGATGAAGGTCCCGGCCCGTAGCTCATCCTTCTCCCTATTCGATAGAATATCTCCGCCACAGTCGGGGACCAACGACCCCGGACGCGCCAAACCAATGTGCGAAAGAGCGTGATCGACCCATGCAAATCTCCGTAAAAGCTTTCGCCCTGACCGCCGGGCTATTTCTTGGAGGCAGCACCTGCTTCATCGGCTGCGTGAACCTCGCCTACCCCTCCTATGGCGCCGAGTACATGGCCTCGATCAGTTCGGTCTACCCCGGTTTCGAGCACGCCCGCACTTTGCAGAGCGTTGTTATCGGCACTCTCTACGGACTCGTGGACGGCGCCTTCGCCGGCTGTCTATTCGCGTGGATCTATAACGCGCTGGTCCGCCGGTTGCAATGAACCGCGGTTCTGAGCCAGGAATTCGCGTACCCTTGCTGCTACCTTGCCGTCATCGCATTCGAAGACAAGATGGCCGCAATCGCCGTCAACAACCAACGTTTCCGCTTGAGCTGCTTGAGCGAACTCCAGCGCCGAGCCGGGCGTCACCATGTGGTCCTGCTCGGCAACAACGACGAGCAGCCTGCCCTTGACGGGAAGAGCGATGCGGTCCATCGAACTGCTGGATGCGCGAGAGATGTCGTGAGTCATCATCGCTCGCAACTGACTTGCCCAATCATAAGGATCTGCCCTGAGGATGAGGTCTGCCGACTTCTTCGCGATGAGTACTTCGACGTGCGCCGCCTGGTTCGCCGCATTGAACGCCCCCGGCGTTCGCAGCGCCAACTCGTGCAATTCCGCCACGGCGCTCATCGCGGCAGCCCGGGCTTGCCGAACGTCTGAATACGCCGCCAACGCTCTTTCGATCGCGTTCAGCTCTGCTTGCCACAGCAGAACGTCGTAGGCCCCCAGCCTCGGAGAACCCACGATACTCACGGCCTGATCCATGAATCGCGGGTAGGAGGTCAACCACTCGAACACTTGCATCCCTCCCATCGAGATCCCCACCACGGCACGCACATGTCTGATACCGAGCACTTCGGTCAGCAGTCGATGCTGGGCCGTGACCATGTCTCCGATCGTGAATTCCGGGAAGGCGCCGCCGCCTTGCGAGGGACTGTTCGACGACGACGACGAAACACCGTTACCGAACGCTCCGACCGCTATGACGAAGTGCTTGGACGAGTCGACCATGGCGCGCGGTCCGATGAAACGAGCCAGGTCTTCGGTGGTCCCGGAGAACCAGCTTGGGAACAGCACCACATTCGAGCGGTCCGCGTTGAGTGCGCCGAAGGTTCGATAGGCGACTCGACAGTTCTTGATGACGGAGTCGTTCTTGAGATTGCAGTCGCCCAAGTCCGCGAAGCGCAGAGCCTGTCCACTGAGGGGCTCGAAGATCGCGAGCGTCAACACAACGACGGAAGCAAGGTTGTTCATGAGTCACTCCAGCGACGGTGTGCGAAATCGCCATCGCCTTCTAACAGGACGCAGCGGGAGGCCCTACGGTTGGATCACGGTCTTGCCGGATCGCCACTGCCGCACCGTCTCCAGCGCCTCGTTTGCCTCCGCCAGCGGAAAGCGGTGAGTGATCTCGCCGGCAAACAACTCTTTCCAAGCGCTGTGCTCCAACAGATTCAACCCGGCATGGACGTGCCGCGGCTCGAACCCCCACGACCCAATCAATTGCAACTGCTTGCGAGTAATCGTGTGAGGGCGAAAATCGATGGTTCCCGCGTCGGCATACTGGCCCAGCACCAACAGCTTGCCTCCGTCGCGACACAAATCCATACCCTCGTTCACGACAGCGGGATGACCAACGCACTCGATCACGACGTCAGCTCCATAAGAACCGACCGTGGCCAACGCTTGTCTGGCGCGCTCCGCGGGTGTTGTCGCGTCTTCCATGTCGACAACGGCATTCGCTCCAAACTCGCGGGCAAGATCAAGCCGGTGCTTCGGTCCTCCGATCGCAACGACCTTTGAAGCTCCGGCCTCTCTTGCAATCGCCAGCGCCGCCAGCCCCACCGGCCCGGTTCCCTGAATGACAACCGTATCGCCCCACGAGATCGAAGCTCTCTCAATGCCATGAATCGCCGTCACCAGCGCGCATCCCGCGCCAACAACCGATTCCGTCGGCACTGAATCGGGAATCCGAAACAACGCGGTACCCGCCCGTAGCAATATGTACTCGGCATAGCCGCCCCGCAGATGGGGAGCCTCGTCGGCGCAGTAGGAAATGCCGTAGGCCTTTCGCGCGAAGCACCGCGTCGGTTGGTTCTTCCGCCGGCAGTAGTAACAGGATCCGCACGTCACCGAGCTGGCCCAGGTGACGCGGTCGCCTACCGTTACGGGCCATCCGCGCCAATCATCGCGCAGGCCCTCACCGAGCGCCACGACGCGGCCGGCGGTTTCATGGCCGAGGATCACGGGAAGCGGTATCGGGAGCTGCCCATGCCAGAGATGCACGTCCGTACCGCAAATCCCCGCCAAGTCGACGCGGACCAGCGCCTCACCCGGCCCCACTTTTTCAAGCCTCTGGTATTCGCGGATTTCGAGCGGTTTCTCATACTCCACCAGCACCGCGGCTTTCACCTGTCTCATCGCAATTCCCTTCCGCCCCGGCCACTACCGGGAAGAAGCGCTATTCTCGCAGACCCCAGGCCCGCTTTCTGAGAAAGTCCGGCAAACCGCCGCACGGCTGAGGACGAGTGAGGCACACTTCAACCCGACAGGCAGGCCGGAAGTGTCCGACCCATTCGCCGTCGTGGGCGGGCAGTGTGCTACGAAGCGGCTGCCTGCGGCCGAGCCGTAGCCGATTCTTTCTTCTTGCTCTTTCGGGGACCGATGATCACATGCATCTGGCGGCCTTCCAGTCGCGGACGTCCTTCGATTTCCCCGAAGTCCGCCACGTCTTTGGCGAGACTGGCCAGGATCTTCTGGCCGAGGTCTGAGTGCGTGATCTCGCGTCCTCGGAAGAACACGACCGCCTTCACCTTGTTGCCGTCCTTGAGGAAGCGCAACGCATGGTTTTTCTTGAAGTTGTAGTCGTGGTCGTCGGTATTCGGACGGAACTTCACTTCCTTCACTTCCATCCGGTGCTGCTTCTTCTTCGCTTCGTTCTTCTTCTTTTTCTCCTGATACGTGTACTCCCCGTAGTCCATCACCTTGCACACGGGGGGATCCGCCGTCGGAGAAACGAGTACGAGATCAAGGCCTTGTTCCTTGGCCTTCCTCACGCCGACATGGGTCGGCAGGACCTCGGTTTCGCCATTCGGAAACACTACGCGAACCTGCTTCGCCCGAATGAACTGATTGACATTGTCTTTCCGGGCTCGCCGGAAAGGTCGAAACGGTCTTCGAAAAATAACAAGCCTCCTTTGGTTGTTCAACTCCCAGGCTCGACCGCGACGGCGGGGTTTGCCATCCGAACCCGCCGCCTACGCGTCTTGCCGCGGGAGCCGAGGTTTATCCGAGTCGCCTTCCGCTCCGCATGGACATGATATTCGAAGCGCAACGGGCAACATGCTTCTATCGGGAGAAGCGTCCCGTCGAAATACGCTGCGTCTCATAGGGACCAGATGACGTGTTCCCACTTCGGTCGTCAACCCGATCGATGCCGGGTCAACAAAAAAGGGATTGTCGAGCTACCGGCTCACAATCCCCTTCCACTAACGATGGACTCGTCCAAGTCGCTGATGGTTCCGTTTGCTTTGATACCGTCCACCGAGTTGCGGACGTGCGGTCATTGTACCATGAGTTCGACGAGCAAGAGCTACATTTCTTTTCACAGGAGACGCTCGGGAGCAATGGGAACCCGCGCTTGTTATTTGCAGTGGTTGCAACCACCGGGATTCGCGGGGAAAAAAGAACGCACCGCTCTTACGCTTCCCGACGTCTTCCGCGGCTCAGGAGGCGGAGTTCTTGTCGTGGCACGGTTGTCGCCGGCAGTCGGAGGCGTCTGACGCCAGACGTTCCGTGCTGTCTCGACCAACTGAAAATGGTTCTTGACAAAGCACTTGCGGGTTACCTAGCATATTCACAATATTCTGTGGTGGAACCCGCCGACCCCTATCAAGAATGATCAAGTACGACATTGTTACGAACGTCGTTAACCGCACAGGTCTGAGCAAGACGAGGGCAGAGATGGCCGTCGAAACGGTCTTCGAGACGATGAAACGGGCTATGAAACGCGGGGAACGGCTTGAGTTACGAGGCTTCGGGGTCTTCAACGTCAGACCGCGCAAAACCGGCATCGGCCGTAACCCGCGAACCGGCGAAGAAGTGCGGATTTCGCCCGGCAAGGCAGTTCGCTTCAAACCTGGAAAGGGGCTTCAGTCCCTGGAGCCTCCCCCAACCGGTCCCGGCGACCAAACTGTTTAGCCTTGCACACCACACAGCAAACCCGATAAAGCAGCGAAGTGGTTGGCGCTCATTCTTCCGCCGGCACGGAACTTGACGGCGCGCGCCTTCGTCTCGTCCAGCAGCTCTTTTCAGGTATTGGATCTTCTTCTCCGGGGTCGAATCTCGCCGGCCACCGGCGATGCAGCAGGGCCCCTCGCGCCGGATCCCCCCCCGAGCAGATCTCCCTCCGGGCGGGATTCGATTTCAGGCTACCGGCCCCCGGCCAGAGGATGTATCGGACTGTTTCGTCAGGCCGAGACCCGTAGCTTGCCGGCGTTTTCATCCACTCGAGCCAGCACCAGCATTCCCCCCACAAAGAAGACGATCAGCGAAAGAATACTCAGCCGACTACCGCCCGCCGCCTGGCTCACCACCGCAAACACGAACGGCCCGACGATCGTTCCAAACCGCCCGCTCACGTTGTAGAAACCAAAGAACTGGGATGACTTCTTCGCCGGAATCAACGTCGCGAACAGCGATCGGCTCAGCGCCTGACTTCCCCCCTGCACGAGAGCCACCGCGCAAGCCAGTATCCAAAAATGCAGCGCCGTGCTCATGAAGTAGCCCAGCACCGAAATCCCCGTGTACACGACAAGACTCGCCATGATCGCGCGCTTGGCCCCAATCCGTTCGGCCAATGCCCCGAACGCGAACGTGCAAGGAATCCCGAGGAACTGGACGATCAGCAACGCGCCGATCAAGTCTGTCTGCCCAATGCCGATTTCGGCGCCATAGATGGCCGCCATCTTGACGATGGTGATGATCCCGTCGTTATAGAGCCAGAAGGCCAGCAAGAACAAGAAAGCCTCGCGGTAACTCCTGATTTCGCGAAATGTGGCCGCGAGCTGCTGAAAGCCGTCGGTCAGCCCCCCGCCCAGTGTCGCCATTCCCTTGCCCCTATGGGCCGGTTCTTTCACGGTGCGAAACAGGGGAATCGAGAACAGCACCCACCAGATCGCCACGCTCACGAACGCCAGCCGTGATCCCACGGCGGCATCGGCCAGTCCGAATATCTGCGGGTACGTGATCCATGCAAGCTGAACCGCCAACAGCAACCCGCCACCGACATAACCCAACGCATATCCGGCGGTCGAGACGCGGTCAATCTCCTGGGGTCTTGCGATATGAGGCAATAGTGACTCGTAGAAAACATCCGCCGCCGCGAACCCGATGTTCCCCACAATGAAAGCGATGGACGCAAACAGCCAACGCCCTTGTGTAGCGAACCAAAGCGCCAGACACCCTACGAACCCAAACGAAATGAAGAACCGCAGGAATCTCTTCTTTGCGCCCAGGCTGTCCGCCGCCGCGCCCAGCACCGGCGAGAGGAAGGCGACGATCACCAAGGCCACCGTCTGCGTATAGCCCCAGTAAGACGTCCGCAGATTTTCCGGCAGATCCACCGCGGCGACCTGGTGGTAATAGACCGGCAGCACGGCCGCCATCATCGTCGTGGCGAATGCCGAGTTCGCCCAGTCATACATCGCCCAAGCCCGCAGATCCGGGCGATGCAAACCCAGCCTGTCAAGGATGCTCCGGCGAGGCGCCGCGGCTTGGTTCATCTCCTAGATGCGCTCCAGACCCGCGGCCGTAAACAACAATTGCTCGTCACCCCGATCCGGCTCTCCGCAGTGCGGAAGGATCGCCGCCCGCGCCTCATTGCGCAGTCGAATCGCTTCGCTGAAGCCGCTTGCTTGCGGGACAATCAACGGCAGTATCTTGACGTGGACCGCTCCGCGGTTCGGGAGCCAATGCTCGTCACGCAGGATGTGCCGCGTCCCTCGAAGAGCCACCGGAATCACCGGCGTTCGTGTCTCCGCGGCCACCACGAACGCCCCCAGACGAAACGGCAACAAGCCATCTCTGGGGATAAACGTGCCTTCCGGGAAAACGGCGGTTCGCCGGCCGGCTTTGGCCGCCTCAATCACCTTCCCGGCATCTTCGACGCTTGCCGCGACATCCAGACGCTGGACGAACAGGGCATCCATGCGTTCGAGAAACGACCGGAACCATTTGAACTCGCTGAGATCATCTTTCACAACGAAACTCAGAGGCCCCGGCACCATCGCCGCCACGACAATCGAGTCAAGGTAGCTGGCGTGGTTGATCACCACGACGCCGCCCCGGCTTGGCATCAGTTCAGCGCCTTCCAAGGTAGTCTTGGTGAACGTCAGTCCCAGGATCAACCGCCCCCACGTGCGCACCGCCGTCCAGCGAGCGCGCTTGGGGAGGATCAGCAGCGATACCCAGGTTCCGAGAACGCAACCCAGTATCACGAGCCACCAGTAATTGCCGTAGATCCAGCGGCCGGTTCCTCTGATGAACCGAGACACGCCGCTCGCGGCGGCGCCAAGCGTCAGTGATGCAACCTGCTTCCAAACGGCGCGCGGACCCGCCTCGAAAAGACCCTGCTCATAGCGTTCGCGCGTCGACGAACGCCGGATCTTGCCGCTGGATGTCTTCGGGACCATCTGCGGGCGCACCAGAACCACCTCATCCGGACGTGCTTCCATGATTTCGGTGGCGATCCGTTTGATCTCGCTGCGCACGGCGTCTTTCGCACCCTTGTCCTCAAGCCTCGTTTCCGCAACCACAACGACTCTTTCGATCCCTGTCTGCGCGTCCGTCGTCCCGAACACGGCTACACAGCCCTTCCGCACCTCTTTGATCTGCCCGATCGCTTCCTCGACTTCGTGCGGATAAATATTGCGGCCCGCGCGGATAATGATGTCCTTCGAGCGGCCGGTGAGGTGGATCTCGCCGTCCGCGAGATAGCCGCGGTCGCCGCTTTCGAGCCAACCATCGCGTATCAGTTCGACGGTCTTTTCTTCGTTATGAAAATACCCGCTCGTCGCCGAAGGCCCGCGGAACTGAATCTTCCCCTCGCGGCGCTCGCCCAACTCGCAGCCGGCGTCATCCAAGATCCGAAGGTGATGACGGGGCAGGGCCCGCCCGCAGGAGACCACTTCCTGCACGTCCTCATCCACCGAGCCTGCCGGAACGGCTTCACCACGCGTCATCAAGAAGCTGCGGCGAATCCGGTCCACGCGCGGCAGACGTTCCGGCGGCGTCGCGGCGAGAGCCAGCGAGTTCTCGGCCATGCCGTATACCGGGGCGATCGCTTCAGGCCGTAGACCGTAGGTCTTGAACCGCTCCGTGAACTTGCGAATCGACAGTCCGCTGACCGGTTCGGCGCCGTTCATCAGGATCCGTGCGGAACTCAAATCCAGGCCCGCAATTTGATCGTCTTCCACCTTGGCGGCGCAAATCTCGTACGCAAAATTCGGCGCCGCCGAGATCGTTCCGCGGTGCTGATGAATGGCCCACAACCATCTTTCCGGCCGCGACAAGAACGTCAATGGGGACATCAGAACGAGCGGCAGGGCGTAGTAGAGACTGCCCAGCCAGGCGCCGATCAGGCCCATGTCGTGGTAGAGCGGCAGCCAACTGACAACGGTGTCGCCCGGGACGGGGTGGAAGACTTCACCGATCGCCCGGAGATTCGCGAGCAGATTACGATGGCTCAGCACGACGCCCTTCGGGTCCCCGGTGCTGCCTGAGGTGTACTGCAACAGGGCCAAGTCGTCCGATCGCAAAGTGACGGGATCCATCGAGCGGCCGTCCGATTTCAGGTCCGCGACTGTGTCGAGGAAGCGTAGTGACGGGACGAGGGCTCGCAACAGCCGCGCCGCGCCGCGGGCTTCCGGCGCCGTGATCAGGACCTTTGCCTCGGCATTGTTCAGGATCGCAGCTTGTCTTCGCAGGTGATCTTCCAACTGCGACAGGCGAGCCGGCGGATAGATCGGAACCGGCGTTGCTCCCGCACACAGCGCCCCGAAGAACCCCTCGAAGAAGTCTGCCCCCGTGGGCAGCATCATGGCGACACGGTCTTCTTGCCTGACGTCGTGCTCCACAAGGCCCGCGGCTACCATCCACGCCGCCGCGGACAACCCGCCGTAGGTGATCGTCGCAGTGTCCGGCGGTGCGTCCGTGAGAAGAATGTGAGTTCGTCCCGCCTCGTGGGCGGCATGCGCTTCGAGGACGTCGACCAGTGTCGTCGCCGTACTCGGCGTAGCGGCTACGCCCTCGGCGGCGGAGGCGACGGACAACAGGTCGGGGCCGCCGACTGCGGCCGTTTTATGCGCAAGTCCGTCGAGGAGATCCGCGATCGACTCCGCCGTGCCCAGCAGGCCGTCGGGCAAGCGAACGTCGAAGGTCTTCTCAATGCGCCGCAGCAGTTCAGCGCGTCCCAGGCTGTCGATTGCCAGATCACGCTCCAGGCGGCTTGCCGCTGTGATCCGCACTTGATCGCGGCGCCCCGGATGCAGTTCGGAGACAAGCTGTTCCACCACCGCGAACAAACGCTCCTGACCGTTGTGCACAGGCTGCACGCCGGCCGTTTCTTTGTGCAGGTCAGCCATTCATCGAGGCTGCGGCGAGGACACATGTTCCTCCGAACACCCCACGAGCCAGGATATCGGCGCCGCATACCGTGCGGCTCCTTGCTCGCGGGGAGCCCTCGCGCATTCAGCCGAGTTTAGAGAATAGCGAATCGGCTTCCCTCCAACGGGACCCGGCTGTAGACGATGCAAGGCGCCGCGAGTACGACCTTACCTGCCTACCTCAGCGCGGCTTCGATCGCCGGCGAGATCTTCGCGGGCTCGACATCCGGCGCGAAACGGCCGATGACTTTGCCATCACCATCCGCCAAGAACTTCGTGAAGTTCCAGGGCACCTCGCCGCCGGTTTCCGGATGAGCCGACTTGTCCGTCAAGAACTGATAGAGAGGGTGCGTATCCACGCCTTTGACCGAGATCTTGCTGAACATCGGGAAGCTCACGTCGAAGTTACGGGAGCAGAAGGCCTTGATCTCGTTGTTCGTGCCGGGCTCCTGCCCACCGAAATTGTTGGCCGGGAAGCCCATGACCACCAGCCCCCGGTCCTTGTACTTGCGGTAGAGCGCTTCCAGCCCTTTGTATTGAGGCGTGAAGCCGCAGCGGCTTGCCACGTTCACCATCAGGAGCACTTTGCCCTTGTAAGCGCCGAGTGCAGTGGCTTCACCGTCTATCGAGTCGAGCGTGAAATCGTGAACACTGTTGGCGGCGGACAAGGGGAGCACGAACAAGCAAGCCAGAGCGAACCATCGGATCGATTTTCTCATAGCGACATTATACGACTGCCTTACATGCGAAACGGCGCCGGAGTGAAGCACAAAATGAAGATCACCCAAAGCCAGAACCCGATCTGCCGGCGCCCGCGTCCGAGGTCAACGGCATCGTTCAGAGTCGGCGGGTGGCCGATCCCCATGAACCAAAGCAGGATCAGCATGATTAGATACTGAAACCCCTGAATCACCGTGACGATCGCCAGAAGCACAAACGCGACGGTCGCCACCATCCGGCTCCGGCGGCCGAACAGCGCATAGTTGATGTGACCGCCGTCGAGCTGACTGATCGGCAGGAGGTTCAGAGCCGTGACAAAAAGCCCGACCCAACCGGCGAACGCAACCGGATGCAAGAGAAGTGCGACTTCGTCGGGCTGATATCCGAAGATCAGCCATTGCATGGCGCGAAACATCAATGGGTCGCCCAAGTTGATCCAGTTCGCCCCTTGCTCCGGTGTCGGCACCTGTTCGGAAAGATAGATGCCGAGAAAGCTCAACGGGAAAGCCACAACCAACCCCGCGACCGGGCCGGCCGCCGCAATGTCGAACAAAGCGCGGCGGTTCGGAATGTAAGGCGACATCCGAATGACTGCCCCGAGAGTCCCCAGAAACGACGGGAAGGGAATGAAATAGGGCAGGGTCGCCGGCACTCGATAGTGCCGGGCAGCAAAGTAATGACCAAACTCGTGCGCCGTCAGGATGCTCAGGACGCAAACGGAATAGACAGGGCCTTGCACCAGCGTCGTCGAGGCCACCGTCAGCAGGAACAACAGCAAGTGGAGCCAAATCTTTTTCTTGCGCGGTCGGAACTGCGGCTGATCGGGGACGTACCCCCCGTTCGTGCTCGTCTCGTAGACCTGCGGCGGGTAACGGATAACCCTTGGCGGAAACAGCGGCGGAGGATTCGACGACATGCGGCTCCTCTTCAGGGTATGACAAACCCCTTCCACCGGTCTTGAGTCCGACCGGACACAGCTTCAGCAGCCCTCAGTAGAAATCCACAGAGCAAGCTCGCCTCCAGGAGTGTCCGTGACGGATCGAAGGCTTCAAAGAGCCCTGCATTAGTAACCGACGCTTTTGTCGACCAGGTTCACGAGCGGGCGGCCGTGGGCGAAGCGTCCGACATTATCGACCATCACGCCGAGGCGGCGGCCATTCGCGGCGTCCGACAGCGACGCCATATGGGGGGTGATGATCACGTTCTTGAATCGCCAAAGGGCGTGGTCTTTGGGCAGTGGCTCGGGCCGGGTTACGTCGAGGCCGACGCCGAGAAGCTTGCCGCTGTCAAGCGTCTTGACAAGCGCCTCGCGGTCATAGAGGCCCCCGCGCGATATCACGATGAAGTAGGCATCGTCTTTCATGAGATCGAACTGCCGCGCGCCGATCATGTTCTCGCTTTCGGGCGTCCACGGAGCAGCGACAAAAACGGCGTCGGCTTTCGGGAGCACACTATCGACGTCGTCCGGCTTAACAACTATCGGCACGAAGTTCGATACCGGGATGTCTCGCGGGTCAACGCCGATGACTTCGATCCCGAAACCGTGCAGGCGCTGGGCAATCTGAGTACCGATGCCCCCGACGCCCACCACCACGGCCGTCATACCCTGTAGCTCACGGATGGTCTCAGGCGCCTGGGCGCGGGACTTCCAGGTCTGGGTCTGCATGTCGGGTATATAGGATTGCAGTCCGCGCGCCAGCGCCAGGAAGAGCGCCAGTGCATGGTCGGCAACCGACGGTCCCTGCACGACCTTACAGTTCGTCAACATGACATCGCTTTCGAGGAACTCCGGCCAGAAAGCGTAGGCCTCGACACCAGCGCTTGCGGTTTGGACCCACTCGAGATTCTTTGCCTTGGCGAACTGCTCCTTGTTGATGCCGCCAAGCACCCCGTGGGCATCGACGATGTGCCGGTCGAACTCTTCCTGCGAGCGGGCGACGACGATGTCGGCACGGTCGCCGACGGCCTTCTTGTAGCGAGCGACGGCATGATCGTTGGCTGTGAACGAGGTCTCGCCGCCGCGAAGGAGGATCTTCTTGTCGGCGGCGGAAGCGGCGGCCGAGACCAAGAGCAGCAGAACCAGAATCTTTTTCATGATGGATCTCCCGAGACGATATTGAAGTACGGAAGCGAAGGATAACACTGCGGCGGCTCTGAGAAAACCGCCCAAGCCGTCGTGTCACGGAGCCTTCCCGAGACATCGGAGGCGGTCAGACTTACAGGGGAGCATGGATTTCTCCTCTACGCGACCTCGTCGGCACGTATGGGTTGAGGCGGCGAGAGAGGCGCCATCGATCGGAATACAACGATCACGGACAGGGCCGCAACGCGGTCCTCACCCCTCATGGGGCCTTGGCGGCGTCGAGGAGGCGGAGCCAGTTTTCGCCGAGGATCCTCTTGATGCGCTGCTCGCTGTAGCCCTTCTTGACGAGGGCTTCGGTGAGACGGGGATAGCCGGTGGCATCGAAGTCGAGCAGATTGGGGCCGCTCATCAGATCGAGGCCGAGGCCGACGTGATCATCGCCGACCATCTCGACAGCATAGTCAAGCTGGTCCGCCCAGTCGCTGACGGTGGGGAGCGGCGCGCCGGCATCGACGGCACGTTTGTGCCGCTCACGCCAAGGGGTGCCGTAGCCGGTCCCGCCGCGGTTCGTCCGCTCACGCACCCAACGGTCATGCATTTCGGCGTCGAGCGACCGGATGTACTTGCCGAAGTCCCCATAGGAGGGCCGAGAGAATTCGTATCCTGGGATTTTGTGTCGAGCGACCCCGGCTGGTGCGGGCTGGCTCCGCTGCAGCCACTCAACGACTGCCTGGCTGAGGAAGCTCGAGCTCGAATGCATGCCCATCAAACCACCCTTGGCGGCCATGGTGCGCAGCACTTCGTCAGAAAGGTTGCGGGGGTAGTCGACGAAATGCCGCAGCCCGTGGTGACTCCCGACGACCGGCGCTTTGCTCGTCTCGATGATCTGTAGCTTGCCTTCGTCAGTGGCGTGCGAGATGTCGATCATGATGCCGAGGCGGTTCATCTCGGCGATGACCTCGCGGCCGTGCTCGGTGAGTCCACCCCATTTTTTCTCACCGAGTCCGGCATCGAGGAAAGTGTTCGTCGTGTTGTGGCTGATCGGTTGGATCATCCGGACACCGAGCCGATGGAAGAGCCGCAGCACTTGGAGGTCGCCTTCGGTATCGAAGCCGCCCTCCAGAGCGAGGATGGCGGCCATCTTGCCCTTAGAGACAATGCGGCGCACATCGGCTGACGTCAGGGCAAGCTCCATCTTGTCGGAGTTTGCGTCGAGAACCTGATAGAACGTCTCGATCAGCCGAACGGCTTGTTTGACGGCGTAGTTGTAATTGTTGTAGGGGTCTTCGATGTAGACCGTGTGGATCACCACGTCGAGTCCGCCTTGCTTGGCTCGGGCATAGTCCCACAGACCTGTCTCCTGCACTTGCCAGGGGTCGATGCCTTGATGGAATACCGGCGTGATGATGTGGACATGGCCATCGACGACGATGGCTTCGTCGTGAAGCTTGGCGGCGTTGATGCCTTGGCCCGCCGCAGGAACGAGCGCGACGCAGGCGGTGGCCAGGAGGACGAGAGTTCTATGGAGAGATCTGAAGCGGTGCCTCATCGGGAGCCTCCGGGTTGACGGTTTCCGGTGATTCATTGTCCATCTCTTGCAGCAACTTTTCAAGCTCGGCGGGGGAGAGCCGGACGGACAACCGAACCGTGTCGTCTGTCTCGGTGATCCGGGCGGATTCGCCGAAGTTGCGATGGTGGCGGAGAAGAAGCTCGCTGAACTGCGTGTCTTCGTCCACGGATGCGCCCTGTTGGACGACCTTGCGAATCAGGTCGGCGAGATGGGAGACGTTCTCCGGAGAGTCTGCGACGAACTCCTCGTGCGACTCGATCCAACCGTCGACCCAACGGAGCGTCGAGTAGGCCTGATCGACCAGTAGCTCGATTCGATCGCCAAAGGCACGGGGCCCCTCCGGAGGATAGGGATATTTTGGCGGCATCACCCAGGTCGCCGTAAGCGTGCGTTCACGCAGGGTGGTGAGCGTCGTTCGTACTCGCCGCGGCAGAGTCGCGACTTTATTCGTTTGAAACAGTTCCAGCGCGTCCTCGACCGGATCAGTATCCCCCCAAATCAACACCGACCCGCCCACGATTACCGTCTTGCGACCGTCTTCTTCGCGGAAATGGAGAATTTCGACTTCGCGGACCCGTTCGATTCGATCAGCGGCCGAGGCCAAGCCGCGCAGCACGATCGGGTCGACGCGCAAAAGGTAAAGGAGAAATCCTTCCTCCTCGTTCTCGGCGATGCCGAAGACCGAGACTACCTGATCGACCGACTCAATCGGATATGCGTCACCGAAAGGATGGTCCGGCCAATGGTTCGCCAGCGGTGTGCCGCGAAACTGTCGCGGCCTTTCAATCGTGACGATACGGCTGTCGGCTGGGATCAGATCGAGCAAGTCGATGTCCGCGGCTTGCACCGCCGCACCGAAGCCGAAGACTAGGACAAGAAGGAAACCAAGCACTTCGTTTGGCGGCTGATTCTACTACGCGCGGGAAGGCGTTTTGGGTGCGTGCGGCTTACCTCTCATACCCGCCGCCTTCCGATCCGGTCAAACTTCCATTTCGCCGCGCGTTACCGTGACAGCCTGACCGCTCAGATAGACACGGTCGCCAGCGACGCGGACGCGCAGTTCGCCACCCCGAGCTGACGCTTGATAAGCAAGGAAAGTATCCTTTTCGAGGCGTTCTTGCCAATAGGGACCCAAGCAGCAGTGTGTAGATCCCGTGACCGGATCTTCGTCGATACCGGTGGCGGGGCCGAAGCACCGAGAGACGAAATCGTACGGAGCGGCCGAGCGGCTTGTCACCACGATGCACCGCGCATCGACTTCCTTCAGTTCACGCAGATCCGGACGCAGCTTGCGAACCGTCTCCTCTTTCGAGACTTCCACGACAAAGTCAAACTGGTTTTTCCCAACGTAGATGTAGTCGTTGTCGGCACCCAGACCATGAAGCAACTCGGGCGGCGGAAGCACTTTTTTTTCAGGCGTAGCTGGGAAGTTCAACTCGATCCAGTCACCCTCCTTGCAGGCCGTCAGCAGGCCGCTGCGAGTGTAGAAGTGAATCTTTTTGCCCCCGCCGTAGCCCTCGTGACGCCAAAGAACGTGGGCGCTCGCAAGAGTCGCGTGACCGCAGAGCGCAACTTCCACGGTGGGCGTGAACCAGCGCAGGCTAAACCCGTCTTCTTGCGGCGTCAGAAAGGCGGTTTCCGAGAGGCCCATCTCCCGGGCGACGTGCTGCATCCATTGAGGGTTCCGCGGCTCGGGCAGCAGGCAGATCGCGGCAGGATTGCCGGCAAAAGGTCGTGCGGTGAAGGCGTCAACCTGATAGATACGAGTGCTCATGAAGGGGTTCGCCGTCAGGCCGGCAGCGGCAAACAAACATAGCGCAGGAGGAGAACTCGCAAGAGCGGCGGCAAATAAAGTTCATGGGAACGGATCATGACTCAGGTCGGCAGCTTGACGCGAAAGTGCGGAGCCAGGGCAGCCAAGTTGTGCTCAATCTCGGTAACCGCTTCCTCAGACCAGGTGTAGTCTGCTCGTCGGGACTTGGTGGTCTTGAAGATTCCGCGGCGCTTGAGAATGTAGTTGCGGACACCCGAAATGTGAGAATTGAGATTGATCATCAGCATCAGCTTGCTGAAAAGATCGCGGATCTCATCCCGTTTCCCCTTAAGGTGCAGTTCCCAGAGCTGCGCATAGATGTCAGCATACACCGCAGCGGGCATCGTGCCGTCCAGGTCGTACCGCATCTCATACGGCCATCCGCGGCCGGCGGCGCCGCTGAAGACGCTCTTGATTACGTGTGGGCGGTGCTTTGACAACTCGACGAGACGAGGAATGACCGGCTGGAATTCCTCCTTGATGTAGTCGAAGTTCGGGTACTTCTTCCCCATTTCGACGATGAACTCCACGGTCGGCTCGACGTCAGCCGCGCCGCCGGTCGTCTGGATGAAGACCGGTCGTTTTGCGAGCTTGCACAGCGCACCATAGTAGGCTCGGTAGTCGTCGAGAGACTTCGCTTCTCTCGGCGGCATGGCTATCAGAGCGTCAGGCTCGAGCTTCTCGGCGTGTCGGGCGACTTCGAGCATCTCATCGATGTTCGGGGCCTGAACGCCGAAGACCATCGCCGGTTTCTTGCCCTTGGCAGCCTTGGCGAGGGTCTCCATCCCCTGGAAACGCTCCTCTTTTTTCAAGTAGGGATACTCGCTGGCGAATTGCGGCCACACCATGCCTTGCACGCCACAGTGATGGAGGAAGTCGACCTCGACGGCCAAATCCTCGTATTCGACTTCCTTCGCCTCGGTATAAGGAGTGGCCATGATGATAAAGGCGCCCCTCATGGTTTTACCGGAGGCGCCGGACAAGCGAACGGAGGAGCCGAGAGCAGCGGCTCCCAGCATGGTCATCATGCGGCGGCGGGAATAGATCGGAATCATTGCGAGGTTCCTCCCGGCAAAGGCGGAGTAGCAGCGAAGGGCATTATACCTGACGCCTTATGAGAGGTCCAGCCCAAGCCGCTGGCTATACTGGAGGTTCTTCGGCGGCGTTCGTTGCAGCGCGCTGTCGGCGCCCGGGTGCAGCTCGATGAACCAGGAAGTCCACGAAGAGAACACGACGAGAGGTTTGGTCGTCGAGGTCAAGAACGAGCTGGGTGTATTGCATCAGCTCACCGGCATCATCGCGCGCGCCGGCGGCAACATTACCTGGGTGGCGATCCTCGACAGCCGCAAGCCGATCGAGACCGTCTTCTTTGAAATTGGCGGCGTCGACGATCTCAACCCGATTATCGAGCAGTTGAAGGATCTGCCCGAGGTGGCCCGCGTCGCCGAGGAGCACACTCTCAAGCGTGTCTTCGGTAAGCGCTTGATCATCATCGGCGGCGGGGCTCAGGTCGGACAAGTCGCGGTCGGTGCGGTCGCCGAGGCGGATCGTCACAATCTTCGTGGCGAACGGATCTCGGTGGACACGATTCCTCTGGTCGGAGAGACGCAGATCGCGGAAGCTGTCAGGGCCGTGGCGCGGCTGCCGCGCGCGCGGGCGCTTGTTCTGGCTGGCGCGTTGATGGGCGGCGAAATCGAAGACGCCGTTCGTGAGGTACGCGACAAGGGCCTGATCGTCATCTGTTTGAACATGGCCGGCAGCGTTCCCGACGCGGCGGACCTCGTGGTGAGCGATCCGATCCAAGCGGGCGTGATGGCGGTAATGGCCATTGCCGACACGGCCTCCTTTGACGTCCGCCGGCTGAACAAGAAAGTCTTCTAGCCTTCTCAGCCGCATTACGGCGGCCCCGGAAACGGCGTTCCCGGTCGGCGGCGGTCACACGAGCAGGCACTCCGCGCGCTTACCGCGTCAACGCGTCTTCCACATCCGGTGGCGTGGCGCGGACGAGCGCACCGAGTTCCGGCTCTCGTTCCATGATGCGCTGGCGCATCTTCCAAGCCACAGTACGGTAGGAGATGTGCCCCTTCACGCCCGAGCGGACCCGCGCGATGTATTCCGCCTCGGCGAAGTCCATCTTATAGAGCGATCGCATGCGAGCCGCAAACGGCAGCAGGTAGTGCGCCGCCTCGGCCGACTGCTCCGCCAGCTTCCGGCGGGCCGCTGCCGAGTCCGCCAACGCCTGGTCATACAGATCCCCGACACCCGCCTCATCCACGAGCGCCGGCCGGTCATTCCCGAGCCGCTCCGTAAACTTCTGGCGGATTTGCTGGCAGCGCCGATGCCGATGTAAATCGCGGTACGCGCCGATGTCGCACACAATGTCGAAAACGTAGCTGTAGCCGCTGCAGAACTCGCGGAGCAGCTCGTCGTGCCGGCGGCGATCTTCCAGCGCCACATCGAGCACCTCCCGCCGTCGGGGGCGGCTCCAGCCGCTGACCTCGTCGAGGATGACCCGGAACGGATGCGAAGTCACGGCATAGAGCAGCGTCGCCGCCGTCTCATCAAGCGGATCTGTCGGGCGGACGAGATCCACGTCCGGCAGATCGGCATCGCCTGCAAGACTGAGGTTCTGTTTCGCCCAGGCGGCGACCTTCTCGCGTGAGGCTTTCGAGCGCAGGTCCGGCTCGGCGTACTTCGCCAACGTCGGCGCCAAGGGCTCTTGATCCTGCTCGGGATACCACGGGCACCCCGGCGGTGTCGCGCAGGCCCCGTGCATCTCCTCAGCGAGGTCCCGTACCTCACCGTAGTCCGACGCCCCCAAGCGCTGCATCTGCTTCTCGAGCGTGCGGATGCTGGTGACCTGCCCGATATTGGTTGAAATTCCCAACCAAAGCAGGTAGCGCGAGACGTCGAAGGAGCGGGCGGCGATCGTCCGCTTGTACGCGCCCGCCTTCATCTCCTCGGGACGCGGATGCTTTTCAGTCAGGTGCTCCACCAGCCGCCTGTGAATTTCGAGGTAGGCGTCAAGCAGCTTCTTCGACGCCGCGCGGTAAACGGCCTCTCCGTGGGTATCGAGCAGTTCGGGCGGCGTGACGATGTTGCCCTTGGAGAAATCCTGGTAGCGGCTCGATTTCGCCTGCCCGTCCCAGAGCTGCTCATCTTCGATTTCGATCGCCGCCAGTTCTGAGATGCCCTCGAAGCAGAAGATCGTATGGCCGAGGTCGGCGATCGAGGCGTGCCCGTATTGGAAGTAGAAGCTGTCGAGAAACTTCGCTGAATCGTGTTCCCGGACCCACTCCAAACTCTGCGTGATCGAGTCCGGCGACCGGCTATAGCGCGCCAGCGCATAAGCACTCTTCTCCGGCGGCATCGGTGCCACCACAATCACCCGTCGAGCTCGAGGAAAGGCGTCTGGTTGCGCCGCCATTGCCAGATTATAGCGAGGCGGGGATCGGTGACAGAGCTTTGACGCTGCGCGGCACCCTGACCGGGGCGATCATCCGGGCCGTTCACGATAGACGTCGTGCGCAGCGGCCAGTCACGGGAGACACTGTCTTGTACCCGATTGTTGCCGCGTGCGGAGTCGCCGCTTCAGCAAGAGGTTCGACGAGGATGGTTAGAACGGAACGTGCCTGAAGAGGCTGTGGGGGTGGGGCCGTCAGCGCTTGCGCCGCAGGGCGGGATTTCGTATGCGGCGAATCGCCGGGAACATAACACTATAATAGGTTTTCGTTTTTTCGTCTTATGTCAGGTTCCGACCCGGTGATGAAGACGGTGGAGCGCGCGTACACGCGCGCGGTCACTCAAGCGACGCTGCGAGAGGTTGCCCTCGCTGGGACCATTGCATTGCTCGGCCCGCTGCTGGTCGCCGTATTCGGGACGGATTGGCTGCCGACCGGCCTGCTCGTTGTTTTCGCGGCGGCCGGCCTGCTGGCCGGGGGCTATCGTTGGGCGCGCAGGCGCCCGTCCCATTATGGTGTCGCGCAGCGTATTGATTCGGCATGGAAGACCGACGATCAAATCGCAACGGCCTACTATTTCGCGCAGCATCCGTCCAAGGCCGGCCCGCTGGCGCGCTTCCAGAGGAAGCAGGCGGCTCCCTTGGCGGCCTCAGGGGACTTGGCGGCGGCTCTGCCCCTGGAGGTTCCGAAAACCGGGTATTCGTTCGCGGCGATGCTGCTACTGCTTCTAGTTCTACTCGGCATTCGCTATGGGGCACAATCGAGTTTTTCGTTGCAGCCACCGCTGGTCCCGATCGAGGCGCCGACGCTGTTTGCCGACGCGGGCCATGAACTGCGGCATGAGGATACCTCGGAAATAAAGAGTCCCGGAGAGGAGCCGGCGCAGTCGCTACGTAAGGAAAACCAGCTCGAGAAGTCACCGAAAACGGCTGAACCCGAGCCCGTACCGGATGTGATCGACGGCGAGACCCCGACAGGAGATGCGATTGGCGAAGGCTTGTCGGCATTGCCCGAAGTGGAGGGGCTCTCGGTTGACGACGAATTTGGAGATGAGCTGGTCGGTGGCTCGGGCGAAGGCGGTGAAGAACAGGAGGACTCCGAATCGATGGATCCTTCTCAGCAGAGCGGGGAAGGTGATCCCAATCCGGAAGCCGGGTCGCCCGAACAAGGCGCGGAGAACGAGGCATCGAACAATTTGCTCTCGCGTCTCGAAGATGCTTTTCGCAATATGCTTTCGAGTTTGAATATGGACCCACCGTCGGGTTCGGACCCGGGTGAATCTTCCGAGCAGCAATCAGGTCAGCCTTCGCCCGCCGAAGGTGCGCAGTCAGGTCAGAAAACGGCGGCAGAGGAGCCCGATTCCGGACAAAGCGGAACGGATGCCGAAGGTGCGAGCGGAGCAGCACCCGAGGCGCCCCAGGAACTGACCCAAGGTGAGTCGGGCAGCGAAAGTTCGGCGGCTTCTCCGGAAGGGTCAACTGTATCCTCAGCGGGAAGCAACGACGGGAGCAAGGAACTGAGCGACGCCGAGCAAATGCAGGCCATGGGCGAACTCAGTGAACTCTATCAGCAGCGAGCCGAAGACATGTCCGGTGAGGTGCTGATCGAGACCGAGGCCGTCCCGCAGCAGCTTCGAACACCCTATTCTCCGACCGCTGTGGGACATCGCGACCCCGGTGGGCGCGTGAGTCGAGACGAAATACCCTATGCCTATCGCCGCTACGTACAGAAGTATTTCGAGACATTGCGGCAGAAGAACGGGAATTAATGGTTGCCAGCGAGCAGTTCCTTCAGACCGTCACCGATCAGATGAAGCTCGTCCGTGACGAGATCGGCAAAGTGATTGTCGGACATGACGACGTGGTAGAGGGCGTGATCATCGCTCTGGTGGCGGGCGGACACGTGCTGCTGGAAGGTGTCCCCGGACTCGGCAAGACGACTCTGCTCCGCACGCTCGGCCGCGCCATGCATCTGGAAGATTCGCGAATTCAGTTCACGCCCGACTTGATGCCTGCCGACATTATCGGAAGCATGGTGCTGGAGGCTGACTCGCTTGGGTCGAAAGAATTGCAGTTCCAACGCGGACCAATCTTCGCGCATCTCGTGCTGGCGGACGAGATCAACCGAGCGACGCCGCGCACGCAATCCGCGCTGCTCGAGGCGATGCAGGAGCGGACGGTGACGACAGGTACGACAACCCATCAGCTCGAAGATCCGTTTCTCGTGATGGCCACGCAGAATCCGTTGGAAATGGAAGGAACCTACCCGCTACCGGAAGCGCAGTTGGATCGATTCCTCCTCAAGCTGATCGTGCGGTATCCGACGAAGCAAGAGATGGAGGAGATTGTGGACCGGACCATGGCGGCGCAGTCGCCCGTGGTCCACCAAGTCATGGATCGCGATCAAGTTCTCGACGCCCGGCGTGGAGCGCATGATGTATTGATCGCGCCCCATGTGCGAGACTTCGCCATTCGGCTGATTCTCGCCACTCAACCAGAGCGACCGGATGCCCACATCTCGGCCAAGAAGTACATCCGCTATGGCAGCTCACCCCGAGGAGCACAGGCGCTGATGCAGGCAGGCCGTGTTCGGTCACTGATGCGCGGACGGCTCAACGTAAGCCTTGGTGACCTCCGTGAGCTGGCGTTGCCAGCGTTGCGGCATCGCATCATCCTCAACTTCGACGCGCACGCCGAGGGAAAGAAGGCGGATCAGGTATTAAGCGGGATCCTCGAGTCGCTTCCGGCAGATACCCTGTAGACTAAGCCTGCATTTCTCACCACCTTGTATGTGGCAAGGTAGGGGCAAGTACACCTGCGCGCGCCAAGCGGCTCGCGCCTCGACCTGATGGCCCTCTCAAGAACTTCGCCTGGCCACGTGATGAGAAATGCAAGCTAACGGGGGCGCCGAACCGTGCTCTGAGCTCCCTCTTTGATGCATAATGAACGGCAATGACAAGCCGACGAGTTGATGCCGTTGTTGTTCTTGTAAGCTTTTTGCTCCTGCTCGCGTCGATCGGGTGCGCCCCGGAGCCGGTGGAGGAGGAACGCGGGGATATGGTCATGTTTGAGAATCGCAGCGCTTGGCGTATTGAGAATGACCATCTCCGTGTCACCATTCTCGAAGGCGGCGGGCAGCTCGCCGAGATTGTTCTGAAGACGGACAGCGGCGACTCCCTCAATCCTCTTTGGATTCCCCCGTGGCCTTCGCTCGACCCTTGGGCATACGACGTCGACAAGCACGGCGACATCTATGGAACCGATTCAGAAGCGGCGCTGCTGGCCGGGATCATGGGTCACAATTTGTGCTTTGACTTCTGGGGTGCGCCGTCGGAAACGGAGTACAAGCAAGGCATGGCCTATCACGGCGAGGTGTCGCTGCTCCCCGCCGAAAAGATTTCACATGATGAGAGTTCACTGGTCCACAAGCTCGACTTGAAGAACTCCGGAACAGCCATCACACGAACGATGCGGCTCGCCGACGGTCAACCGATCCTGTATGTCAAAGAAACGGCCTTGAACAAGTTGGGGCTCGACCGGCCCTTCGGATGGGTGCAGCATCCGACGTTCGGTCCGCCGTTTCTCGATCCCGAGCACACCTTCTTCGACGCCTCGGCCACCAAAGGCGACCTGGGAGCCGACAAGGATTACGAGCTGATCGGAAACTGGCCGGTGGGTCCGCCCGATCAACCTGAGCGGGACTACCGGCGTTTCGCCCAGGAACCGCCGAGCCAGAAGATGGCGTTTTTCCTGTTGGACGAGGATCGCGATGTGGAATTCGTCTCGGCGATCAATGCTGAACACCGCCTTCTGATCTCGTACGTGTTCCTGAGCAAGGATTCCCCGTGGATGATGGTGTGGGAAGAAAATCGGCACATCCAGCTCCCCCCGTGGAACGGCAAGGCGATGACGCGAGGCATGGAGTTCGGGAATACACGGATCCCGGGGACGGCGAAAGCCTACTTTGCGAAACCTGAAATGTATGGGACGCGCACGTTCGGCTGGCTCGACTCGAAGGCCGAGTTGACGGCGCACTATCTGGTCGTCATGGCTTCCGTGCCGGAAGGGTTCACGGCCGTGCGCGATGTTCGACTGCTCAGCTCAGAGATTGAAATTGAAGGGTCGGAGGGCTTCGAGCCGATTCGTGTTCCGTTCAATACGGATTGGTTCCCAGTCGAATAGCACGCAATCCCGTCGCGCCGGCGCCATCGATCAAGTCTATTCACTTCTGTCCCGGAATACGACCTGCCGCCTCGGGCTGCTAGAGGATTCGGAAGCTCACTTCCAGACTGACTCGAAACGGAACCGGCGCATTGCCCTTTCGGGCTGGATCGAATCGCCATCTTCGCACCGCCTCCACGGCTTTTTCGTCGAGTCCCAAGCCGAGACTGCGCACGAGCCTGAGTCCTGAAACGCCTCCGTCGGGCGTGATGACTGCCTGCATGACCACGGTTCCTTCGTGGCGTGCGATGCGCGCTTCTTCGGTGTACTCGGGTTCGGTTTTCTCACTGAGCCGCGCGGGTATCACGCCTGGCCCGAGCCGAAAAACCTCGCCCGAAACAGCCTCGGTTGCTTGAGCCACGTGACGCGCCCGTACGGCCTCCGCCTGCTCCAACAGAGGCTGGGCTTGATCGCTGCGATTCATTTTGACCAATAGTCGCGCATAGTGCTCCATCGTGACGACGGTATCGGTGTGCTCAGACCCGAGCACCTTTTCGCGGATCTTCAGGGAATGTTGATAGTAGACCTCTGACTTGTTGTAGCGGACCTCGTTCTCATAAAGAACTGCGAGGTTGTTGATGCTGTCAGCAACTTCGGCGTGTTCCCTGCCGAGATGCTTGACGCGGTTCGCGAAAGCGCTTCTATAGAGTTCCTCCGCTCGCTGGTACTTACGCCGCGAGTGGAAATAGCGTCCCGCCTCGTTGAGGTACTCTGCGAACTCGAGGCTTGACGGGCCGTAGGCCTTCTCGGCAACGTCAATCGCAGTTTCGTACAACTCCTCTGGCTTGGCCAGATCTCCCAGAGAGCGGTACGCGCGGGCCAAACGGACCAGACTTACGGCGCGCCTCGGGTCGGCGACGTCAAACCGCTCTGAGACTCGCCGCGCAGCCGCAAATTGTTTGAGGGCCGCCTGGTGTTGGTTCGTAGCCAGCGCCCGGTCGCCCGCATCGATGGCCTCTTGCCAAGAATCTTGCGCTGGTAACGGCGTCAGAAGGCACAGCAACACACACGCTCCGCTCAAGACGGATGCGGCGAGGCATACCTGTCTTTTGCCGTCAGACATCAGACCCCTGTCTTCGACGTGCCAGACCCCGAAACGATTTCAGTCTAACAAGGCCCGTCACACCGACGGCTCTGTGTTTCTCTGCCTTGTTCCCCAAGGCGGGGCAATTTCAAAGTGGGGGCTTGGCTGACTCGACGACGCTGCTATCCCTCGCAGATCACCAGGGCTCTCTGACAACGGGACGCTCCGCGAATTCAGCGAAGCGGAACTGATCGCAATGCCGCCGCCGGAGAATCTTCACTCCCACGTAGCTCATCGATTCTTCAGAGTTCTTGATGTACTCTACTTGTCTTCTCAACCTGTTTCAGCAAAGGGACGAAGTCCATCGGCTTCCCAAGCACCTGGTGCAGCTCTGCCAGGGTTTCGATTGCGCGAAGCTTGGAGGAGATCTCACTCGCGCGCCGAAGACGGTTGCCGAACTGCTGGTGTGCAGGAATCGACTGCCCTGGTCAGCAGGATCGAGACAGCGCCTGGAACTTCTATCCAACTTCAAAGGGCTGTCAAGGAAACGTCGGCCGGCCTGGGATGGCCGCTAGGAACTGCCCGCCGCGGTCGCCGAACACCGCGGAGCTGATCACCGGACGGTCGCTGCTGACTTGCATGTGCCCGCCCACCTGCAGGAACGCCGGGCCGAACAACAAGGGCGCTTCCAACTCGCCGCCGCGGCGGGTGCCCGCCGCGATTGCCAAGATCCGCTCCAAGGCGCTGGGACGCCCCGTCCGATCGAACACTCGCACCCTCACCATCGCTGTCTCCAGACCGGGATTGAGAATCCACAGTGCGGTGTACATATTGCTGTCGGGTGACTCGCTGTGAGCCACCTGCAAAAAAGAGCTGTTCAGGCTGCCTGCGGCTGCGGCCAGCGGCAGGACGGTTCGAGCGCCGCCGCGCGCCACCGCCACGGCCCCCAACACCCGCGGCGAGGCGAAAAGAAGCGCCGGACCTCGCGTCACCGAGAAATCGAGTTGCAAGTAGCCCTCCAGCAAGCTGTCCTGCCGCGTTGTGGCGCTCAGTGACAGCAACTCGTCCACGTCGCCGGCCAGCAGCAAGCCGTCGGCATCAGCTGCCAGCTCCCGCTCGGCTTCCCCCAAGGGGTTGCCGTCGTTGTCGAATGCTCGTATCCGCACCCGCGTCGTGTACCTCGCCAAGCCCGACAGCAGATAGAGTTTCGTGGCGCTGCCGCGGCCCACCGCGAAGTGCGGCGCATACAGGCTACTGCTCCTGGCGGAGTTCCGGGGAAACGGCCCGCCGGCCAGCGCTGCGTAGCTATCGTCATCGTGGAGAAACGCGAATCCCACCACGGGACCCTCGGCCCGTGCTTCCACATAGCCGTGCCCGCTGTCGTCGGCGCCGGCAAACAGCGCCGCGGCCGTCTCGCTCACGAAGCCGCCAGCAGCCGCCGTGCGGCTCGCCGCTGCGGCCATCCTGCCATCCTCCTGGTAGAGCGTGAAGGTCACTGCTGTCTCTTGCAGAGTCGGGCTGAAGACGAACAACCGGGTCGCGCCGTGACGGCCCGGATCGACGATGGGAAAGTAGAGCCGCTTGCCAGCCTCGAACTTTCCGGAAACGCCGTCCAGCTTCCGCCCGGCATGATCGCCCACCATGAACAAGCTCTGCACCGGACCCTGCTGGCCGCGCACGATCAGCGCGGCGTCGCCGTTAGCCGGCCGGCAATCGATCAGCTCGCACGCCAGCCGGGCCAGTTGCGCCTTCCCCGCCAGAGCCTCCTCCAGCTCCACCTGCTGGAGAGTCGCGCCGGCGGCGTCCACGAGCGACAACGCCACGGCGTTGGCGGCGGGCGTCGGATTGTGGATGGCCACTCCCACGGAATTATCCTCGCCGGGGACACCGAGCGTGACCGGCGCAAGCGTGCGCACGGTCAGGGCCGGCCCGCCCACACCCGCAATCTCGGCGTTGTGGCGCAGATCGTCGTCGCCACGCTCTCCGTCCTTGAAGTGCAGGACGATTTCGCCCGCCGCCGGGAATTGGGCTCCGGTTTCGCCGTCGTAGACAAATTCGTACCAGTGCGGCACGGCATCGTCAGGCGTGGGGCCGTATTTCCAATAGCTGTTGATCTGCACGTCCACTGGAAGAAAAAGGGTCACCGCGGCGGCCTGTCCCCGAGCCGGCCCGTGGAGACGAAAATAGAGAAGTCCGATCGGAAGCTCGGTTTCGGGTGGAGGGGGTTCCGCCGGGGGCCTGGACAAGGCTCTCGTGTTGGTGATGAGGGTCCGCTCTGGGGCCTGCAGCGTGACGTAGCGTGCATCTTCGGCGTTGGGAAAAGAGACGACATAGGACTGCTCGGCATCCGGAACGCCGTCGCCATTGCCGTCCCCGTTATTGGGAGCCCCCGACTCAACCGCGTCCGAAACACCGTCGTCGTCGCCCGCCAGCGGCGTCAGCAGGCGGATGCGGTGGTTGTTGGTATCGGCGATGTACAGGTTGCCAGAGCCGTCCAACGTCACGCCATAGGGGTTCCTGAGGTGCGCTTCGGTTGCGGGCCCGCCGTCCCCGCTGAAGCCGGCGGTCCCCGTGCCCGCCACCGTGGTGATCGTCCTGTCGGCATCGACCTTACGGATGCGGTTGTTGCCGGTATCGGCGATGTAGAGATTACCGGAGCGGCCCACCGCCACGCCATGGGGGAAGCTGAGCTGCGCCTCGGTTGCCGGCCCACCCTCCCCGTTGAAGCCGGCGGTCCCCGTGCCCGCCGCCGTGGTGATCGTCCCGCCGGCATCGACCTTGCGGATGCGGTTGTTGCGGGTATCGGCGATGTAGAGGTTGCCGGAGCCGTCCACCGCCATGCCAGCGGGGCCGTTGAGCTGTGCCGCTGTTGCCGGCCCGTCGTCCCCGCTGAAGCCGGCGGTCCCCGTGCCCGCCGCCGTGGTGATCGTCCCGCCGGCATCGACCTTGCGGATGCGGTTGTTGCGGGTATCGGCGATGTAGAGGTTGCCGAAGCCGTCGACCGCCACGCCATCGGGACCGTTGAGCCGCGCCGCTGTTGCCGACCCGTCGTCCCCGCTGAAGCCGCGTCTCCCTGTGCCAGCCACCGTGGTAATCGTCCCGCCGGCATTGACCTTGCGGACACGGTTGTTGTAGGTATCGGCGATGTAGAGACTGCCGGAGCCGCCCACCGCTACGCCGTGGGGGAAGCTGAGCTGCGCTGCGGTTGCCGGCCCGTCGTCCCCGTTGAAGCCGCGGTGCCCCGTGCCCGCCGCCGTGGTGATCGTCCCGCCGGCATCGACCTTGCGGATGCGGTGATTGTTGGAATCGGCGATGTAGAGGTTGCCGGAGCCGTTGTCTGGCACCACGTCAATGGGGAAGTCGAGTTGCGCTGCGGTTGCCGGCCCGCCGTCCCCGCTGAAGCCGGCGGGCTCCGTGCCCGCCGCCGTGGTGATCGTCCCGCCGGCATCGACCTTGCGAATGCGGTCGTTGCGGGTATCGGCGATGTAGAGGTTGCCGGAGCCGTCCAGCGCCACGCCAATGGGATTGTTGAGCTGCGCGCTGGTTGCCTGGCCGGAGTCCCCGCTGAAGCCGGCGGGCTCCGTGCCCGCCGCCGTGGTGATCGTCCCGCCGGCATCGACCTTGCGGATGCGGTGATTGTTGGAATCGGCGATGTAGAAGTTGCCGGAGCCGTCCAGCGCCACGCCAGTGGGGGAGTCGAGCTGCGCCGAGGTTGCCGGCCCAGAATCGCCGCTGAAGCCGGCGGTCCCCGTGCCCGCCGCCGTGGTGATCGTCCCGTTGGAATCGACCTTGCGGATGCGGTGGTTGTTGGTATCGACGATGTAGAGGTTGCCGGAGCCGTCCACCGCTATACTACGGGGTCTGTTGAGCTGCGCCGCTGTTGCTGGCCCGGAATCGCCGCTGAAGCCGGCGGTCCCCGTGCCCGCTACCGTGGTGATCCTCCCGAAGGCATCGACCTTGCGGATGCGGTGATTGGAATAGTCGGCGATGTAAAGATTGCCGAAGCCGGCCACCGCCACGCCAACAGGGTTGTAGAGCTGCGCCGAGGTTGCCGGTCCGGAGTCTCCGCTGAAGCCGGCGGTCCCTCTGCCCGCCACCGTGGAGATCGTTCCGAAGGCATCGACCTTGCGGATGCGGTGATTGGAAACATCGGCGATGTAGAGATTGCTAGCTTCGTCCAGGGCTACGCCAGTGGGGAAGTCGAGCTGCGCCGCGGTTGCCGGCCCGGAGTCCCCGCTGAAGCCGTCAATTCCCGTGCCCGCCACCGTGGTGATCGTCCCGTCGGCATCGACCTTGCGGATGCGGTCGTTATGGGTATCGGCGATGTAGAGGTTGCCCGAGCCGTCCACCGCCACACCATAGGGGAAGCTGAGAACGGCCCCGGTGGCCTGCCGGCTGTCTCTCACCCCCTGCAGGCCAGCGAACGTATCGATTCTATAGTCGGCCTGCTGTTGCGCCCAGGCCGTCGCGGAGAGCAGCGCCAGGCAACCGACAAGCCGGAAAAAAACTGAGTCAAGGTGGAACGGCATGATGGAGGACCCTCCTGCAGTGATTCACAACGTGCTCGGGACGACTGCCCGCCGCCGCTTGTGCTTGCTCGAACTCTCCCCGGAGAGGTTTTTGTTCCACTCGGCGCTCATACTGACACATCCCTTGCGGCGATTCCGCGCCCCAGAGCACTCTGCTCGTCCGAAAACCGCACGCCGCATGGTGTTGCAAAACGTTCCTCACTCCCGTTCGCCCAGCAAATCAGTACCATACATACACCCAGGGCACCAAATTGTTGGACGTCGGCAAGCCTTGAAAGCGTTCCGGGTTTCGATTCGCTGTCCTAAAGGTGTTTTATCAGATCCGAGTACTGGCGAGTGTTTGTGTCGTCGCCGGGGCCCGACCGGCGCAACCGCTGCCCGAAACGGTTCGAGTCGCGGCCGGTCGTTTTCAGATGGGCTCGGCGGAGGGAGCAACCTGGGAGAAACCCGTTCATGAGGTGTTTGTCTCCGAATTCGCCATCGGCAAGCGGCCGGTGACTTTCGCCGAGTTTCGAGCGTTCCGCCCGGCGTACCCGAATCCGCTCAATGTGCCGAAAGACGCGGACGTAAGCGCCCGACCCGTAACCGGTGTGAGTTGGAATGATGAGCAGTCTTACTGCCTTTGGCTGAGCGAGCAGACCGGGAGACGGTATCGGCTGCCAACCGAAGCCGAGTGAGAAAAAGCGATCCGCGGCGGACTCGAGGGAAAACCCTACCCGTGGGGTGATGAACTTATGGTCCCGAAGGACAATTCGGGAGAACCTGAGTGCGAGATTCCCGAGAAAGCCAACTCCTGGGGTATCTTCGCCGGCACGTATGGGGCATGGGAATGGGTCGTGGACGGCTTCTCATCCGATTACTACCGCAAGTCTCCCGACAAGGATCCGCAGGGACCGGAAGGAGCGCGCTATTGCGTTCTGCTCGGCGGCGGCTATCGCAGCGACCCGAACAGAGCAAGCGTTGCGCGAATCGGGGTAGCGCTCGCCCCGGCACCGTGTCGGAGGCGATTACCTTTCGGGTAGCTCTCCGAGACGCCGAGCCGGTGCAGGTTTCCGAAAGCCGGCCCGGGCAAAAGGCTTCCTCAACCCCGCTGCCGTCGCAAATAAAAGCCGCCCAACCTCCAACCACGCGGTAGAAACTCACATCCTACGGCGGCCCGGTTTCAGTCACTGCAATCTTGGTGGAGACGTGGTCTGAACAAGTCGTTGTAACGATTGCTGCGAGTGCTCAAACGGAGTATATGTCGATGGTTTTCCGTAGCCCGGACCGTTTGGTGATCGACATCCCACAGGGAATGCTCAAAACACCCATTGCGCACCGCAGGATCAATGTCTCGGCGCTGGGTGTGCAAAGAGTCCGGACCGCACAGTTCAAGAACGACCCATTGATTGTCTGGATCGTGGTTGATATGGAAAGCCGTCTCGACTTTGAGATCGAGGCGGAAGCAGACCGTCTCATCGTTCGACTTCAGGTTTCAGAACAGGGCCGTTTCGCTCCGGTAGAGGGAAGATGAGCACTCGCCGCTCTAGCCGGCGGCTGGATTCTCCCGAGGACACTCACACCGTGGATGATCGCGAACTGTTTCCAGACGGGGCTCAGGCCGACGGACGGCGCTACAACCGTGCCGTTCATCTGAGGAATCTTCGAGGCGCCGGTCAGATCCGGCGATGAGGGGTCGGGGATCAAAACTCCCGGAACATGCCCCGGTACTGCAGGCCGGTCATTTTACCTTGATTTAACACTACTTGGCCGTGTTGCCGGTAACGTAAGGAAAGCTACGACCGCCTTGGTCGGAAAAGCCGATGACCTTACTATCGCGGTTCCTTGTTGCGCTCTATGTGTCTGCGGGCAGCGTTTCGGCTGCTGAGCATGTCGGCCTCGTTCGATCGAACAAGCTGCCGATCCCCGGCACGTCGGTCATTGCTACACAGGGCGAGACCAAGCTAGTGACCTCGACCGATCAGACGGGCCGGTACCGCTTTGCCCAGATGCAGCCGGGCGTCTGGACGCTGGAAGTGAGCATGTTCGGCTTCGAGCCGGTTACGCGCGAGATTGAAGTTACCGACGGCGCGAGTCCCACGGAATGGGAGTTGGAACTAGCGACTCGGGAACAGCAGGCGGCCCCTGGAGACGGAGAACAGCTCTCGCGGGCGGAGCGTAGGGAGCGCTTTCAGCGGCTACTTGTGAACGAAACGCAGCAGAACAGCATCATGAACGACTTGGCGGCGATGCCCGATCCGACGATCACGATGGCGGCGGAGCAGGACGCCAATGAATCGTTCCTCGTGTCCGGCAGCTTGAGCCGTGGCTTGCAGGCTCCGGGGGGTGACGATCCGTTCGGTATGCGAGGGCTGGGTTTTGGCGGTCCCTCGCAGCAAGGGAATCCTTTCGCCAATCGCGGCGGCAATGACAGAGGCGACGGGCCAGGATTGGGTCGGGGCGGCCGAGGATCCGGCGGTAGAGGGTTCGGCGGCCGGCGCGGCGGGCCCGGCGGCCGCCGAGCCGGAGGACGCGGACCGGGTGGCCCGGGGGGCCGAGGCCCCGGTGGTCCTGGCGGTCCGGGAAGAGGTGAGATGACACCCGAGCGACTGGCGCGCATGCGTGAATGGATGCGGCGGCGCGGGACGATGCAGTTCGGAAACCGGATTGGGGCCGGAAGAAACTCGATGCGCGCCTCGCTCGACTTCTCGTTCCGCAATTCGGCGTTGGATGCCCGGCCTTATTCACTCACCGGCCAAGTGGTGGACAAACCTTCCTATGCGCAGAATCAGTTCGGAGCAATGCTGGGTGGGCCGCTGAAGATCCCGAAGATCGTGGACGACGAAAAAACGTTCTTTTTCTTTCGGTACAACGGCGCACGCAGCCGGAACCCCTTCAACCGCACATCGACGTTGCCATCGGCGTTGGAGCGGCTGGGCGACTTTTCGCAGTCTGTGGCTTCGGGTCCGGTGAGGGTGTTCGATGCGGGTGAGGCCTTTCCCAACAACGTGATTCCGGCATCACGGTTGGATTCGGCGGCGCTCGGTTTAATGCCGTTTATCCCACTACCGAACCAGCCGGGCCAAGTACAGAACTACCAGTTCATCACCTCGATACCACAAGACTCCGATAACTTCAGTGTACGGATGGGACGGAGCATTTCCGAAGCGGACCGGCTGTCGGTCTCCTACAACCTTCGGGTGAGGGATTCCGAGGCGGCGCAATTGTTCGGCTTCCGTGACACGACGGACAGCCGGGCGCAGAGCGTGAACCTCGGTTGGACGCGCAACGTGAAGACGAATGTGATCAGCAACTTGCGGTTGCGCTTTTCGCGGAACCGGATCGAGACGCTTCCGTTCTTCGCGTTCGGTGCGGATGTGGCCGGAGACCTTGGGATTGAGGGGACGTCCGATTCGCCGATCAACTTTGGCCCGCCAAACCTGACATTCACGAACTTCGGTAATCTCACCGATGGCAGCCCGATACTGCGACGTGATCAGACGTTTGGAATCAGTGAGGGGCTCACATGGGTGCTCGGCAATCACAACTTGTCGATGGGCGGCGACTACCGCTGGATCCAACTCAATAACATCAGTGAGCAGAACGCACGGGGCAGCGTGAGCTTCAGCGGTCTGGGGACCAGCGCGTTCGACGACCGGGGCTTACCGCTGGCGAAAACCGGGTTCGACTTCGCGGATTTCGTCCTGGGTCTGCCGCAGTCAAGCTCGATTCGGTTCGGAAATCCCGATACGTATTTCCGTGCTTCGGCATTCAGCCTGTATGCCCAGGACGATTGGCGAGTGAGTGCGAACTTCACCGTCAACTTCGGACTGCGGTATGAGTTCCTCCCGCCGTTCCGCGAAAAGTTCAACCGGATCGTGAACCTCGATGTCGCGCCGGGGTTCACCGGCGTGGCGCCGGTGTTGCCGGCCGCGGACGGTGCTTTCAGCGGGTTGTTCCCGGCAGCATTGATCGAGTCGGACCGCAACAACATCGCGCCCCGATTCGGCATCGCCTGGAAGCCGTTTCCCAAACGCTCGACGCTGGTGCGGGCCGGCTATGGCTGGTACTACAACGGCTCGGTTTACAACAACGCGGCGAGCCGCCTGGGTCAACAGCCGCCGTTTGCAACTACGGGCACTTTGACGACGACGCTGGATCGGATTTTGACAATCCGAAACGGCTTTGCGGCCCGGCCCGATCAGGACATCACGAACACCTTCGCTGTGGATCGAAATTACCTCGTCGGCTACGCGCAGACCTGGAACTTGGCGGTGCAACAGGATCTGCCGGGGGCGATGGTGATTGAGGTGGGCTATCTCGGGACGAAGGGTACGCGGCTCGATATTCAGCGTTCGCCGAATCGGGCTCCGGCGGGTTCGCCGCTGACGGCGGAGGAGCGCCGTCTCATCGGCAACGCGGTGGGGTTCACGTTTGACAGCTCCGAAGGCAACTCGATCTACCATGCGGGGCAGGTACGGCTGAATCGGCGATTCCGCCGAGGCATTTCGGTCAGTGCGCTCTACACGTATTCGAAGTCCCTCGATAACGTCTCGACTTTCGGCGGCGGGGCGGCGGTAGTGGCGCTCTACGACCGGAACTTGAACCTTGAGCGGGGTCTATCGAGTTTCGACCAGCGGCATGCGCTCACCCTGTCGTATGTGCTCGAGTCACCGGTTGGAGGACCGCAGGGGTCTCCGTCCAGGAACCTGTTTGAAACGATCTTTCGCGATTGGAACTTCACCGGCGGTGTGACGGCCAACTCGGGCACTCCGTTTACGGCGGTCGTTCTTGGCAACCAATCGAACACCGGCGGCAGCGGCATAGTGGGATCGGGACGCGCCGACGCAACCGGACTTCCAGTGGACAGCGGCGGCAGGTTCTTCAATCCTTTGGCGTTTACGACTCCGCCCGCCGACCGCTTCGGCAATGCCGCGCGCAACACGATTCCCGGGCCGGGTTTGGTTACGCTCAATTTTGGAGTCGGGCGCACGTTTCGCCTCGGCCAAGACCGGCGAACGGTGCAGTTCCGCGTGGACAGTGCCAATGCCACGAACAACGTCAACTTCACGGGTTTGGCCACAACCGTGAACGCGTCGAACTTCGGTTTGGCGACCAATACGGCGGCGATGCGCACGATGCGCGCCAGTCTGCGGTTCAGGTTCTAATGATGCGACTGATATTACTCTGCTTGATTGGTGCAATAGCCCTGTCAGGGCAGGAGCCGGACGGGTCTTTCAAGTTCTCCGTATCGACCAACCTCGTCATCGTCAACGTGGGGGTTCGCGACGGCGAGGGCCGGCCCGTCGAGGACCTCAAGCCGGAGGACTTCGAGGTTCTGGAAGACGGCAAGCGGCAGAAGATCTCCGTGTTTGAGTTCCAGCAGCTCGATGTCGCGGCGGATCCGCCCAGGTTTGCCGAAAGGGAGACTGCCGAACTGCAACCGACGGCGGAGAGGCAGCAAGAAATCACACCGTCCGCACCGGGGAAAGTGCGCTATCGCGACAAGCGGCTTATGGTGCTTTATTTCGACTTTTCGTCGATGCTGCCGGCAGACCAGATTCGCGCCCAGAAGGCGGCGGACCGATTCCTCGACGAACAGATGTCGTCGGTGGACCTGGTAGCGATCATGGCGTTTTCAAGCCGCTTGCAGGTATTGCAGGACTTTACCGACAACCGTGAGTTGCTGCGTGAGGTAATCGCGAGTTTTCGGCTGGGCGAGGCGAGCGAGCTGGCCGTCGAGGCGGAGACGGATGAAGCCGCGGCCGTCGATGACGGGGCGGCCTTCGTGGCGGACGAGACCGAGTTCAACATCTTCAATACGGACCGCAAGCTGAGCGCGCTGCAATCGGCGACGAAGATGCTGGGCTCGCTACCGGAGAAGAAGGCGCTTGTTTACTTCTCGAGCGGGGTGAGCCGGACGGGCGTTGAGAACAACTCGCAGTTACGCTCAACGGTCAACGCAGCAGTGCGGGCCAACGTGTCGTTCTATCCGATCGATACACGCGGTCTGGTGGCGGAGGCCCCTTTAGGTGATGCGACAGTGGGCTCGCAGCGTGGTACGAGAGCCTATTCCGGTGAAGGTCAGCGGCAGCAGCGCGGACGATTCAACGACTCGCAGGACACGCTGTTTACCCTCGCTGGCGACACCGGCGGCAAGGTGTTCCTCAACGACAACGATTTGACGCTGGGCATCACGCGTGCGCAGCAAGAGATTACGAGCTACTACATACTCGGTTACTACAGTACGAACGAGAAGACGGACGGGCGGTTCCGGCGCGTGAAGATCCGTGTGCAGTCGATGCCGAACGCCAAACTGGACTATCGCTCCGGCTACTTCGGTTCGAAGGACTTCCGGCGATTCTCGCGAGACGACAAGGAACGACAGCTTGAAGAAGCGTTGCTGTTGGGTGATCCGGTGACCGACTTAAGGCTGGTGCTGGAAGTGAACTATTTCCGGCTGGGCCGCGACCGCTACTTTGTCCCAGTGGCGGTAAAGATTCCCGATTCCGAGTTGGAGTTTGCTCAAGAAGGCGGTCAAGAGCAGCAGCGGCTGGATTTCATCGGGCAGGTGCGCGACAGCCGAGGGAAGATGGTGGCCAATCTACGGGACCACATCGAGGTGAAGTTGCGGGGCGCGAAGGCCGAAAGGCTGACCTCCCGGAACCTGCAATACGACACCGGCTTCACTCTACCGCCAGGTGAGTACACTCTGAAATTTCTGACGCGGGAAAACCAGACGGGGAAGATGGGAACGTTTGAGACGCGCTTCGAAATCCCCGATCTTGGCGAGCAGAAGTCGTATGCGCGCATCAGTTCGGTGGTGTGGTCGAATCAGCGGGAATCGCTTGACGATGCCATCGGCGCGGCGGAGCGCAACAAGAAGGTTCTTGCATCCCATCCCCTCGTGCAGGACGGTCGGAAGCTGATCCCAAGCATCACGCGGGTGTTCCGCAAGAAGCAGCCGCTATATGTGTACTTCGAGGTGTATGATCCGGGCGCGACGGGCCGGCGGGAAGCGGCGTCCCTTTCGTCCAGCGTCGCTCTATACCGGGATGGTTTAAAAATGTTCGAGTCCGAGCCGCTGCGGGTTTCAAAGAAGTCCGAAGCGAAACGCGAAGCGGCGCCGGTGGAGTTTCAGATTTCGCTGGACGATCTCGCGCCCGGAGAGTACGTTTGCCAAGTCAGTGTTATCGACGAGATTGACCGCAAGTTCGCCTTCCACCGAGCGCCAATCGTGCTGCTTCCTTGAGCCGGTCGAGCCCCCAATCAATTCAACTCCTGGGCTTGCTCAAAGCATCCTTTGCGGCCTGAGGCAGGAGGCCGTCGATCCAGTGGCTGCCAACGCTGCTTCCGGCAATCCGCACCGGCTCACAAACAAAGTGACGATTTGGTTTAGGTCTTATGCTTCTGGCGGCGTGTTTTTTCAGGCCCAATTGATAGAATCGTTTGCAGGTTCTCGCATCGCTTGAGCGTCTTCCCCCATCTCGATGCGCTGAAAGAGAAGGCCGCGGCTCTCCCCACCTTTCCCGGTGTCTATCTGTACAAGGATGGCCACGGACGGGTAATCTATGTCGGGAAGGCGAAGAGTCTGCGTGATCGCGTTCGCAGCTATTTTCTTGAGGACAAGCTCGCCGACGCCAAGACGGGCACATTGCTCTCAGAAGCCCGGGATATCGACTACATCGCCGTAGCCAACGAAAAGGAGGCGCTCGCACTCGAAAACAACCTCATCAAGCAACGGCAACCGCGCTATAACGTGCTGCTGCGGGATGACAAGACCTATCCCTACATCAAGTTGACCAGGGAGCGTTTCCCGCGTGTCTACGTGACTCGTCGCCTTCGCAAGGACGGTTCGACCTACTACGGCCCCTACTTTCCCGGCAATCTCGCCCACCGAATCGTCCGGTTCATTCACCGCTATTTCCGCATTCCTTCCTGCCGTGTGGACTTGACGTACTACCACCCCCGACCGTGCCTCGAATACCACATTCAGCGCTGTTGGGGACCGTGTGTCGAGGGTCTGACGACCGACGCCGTCTACGGCCGAGCCGTAGCCGACGTCCGCGCTTTCCTTGAAGGCCGCCATACTGAGTTGATCTGCGATCTGCGCTATCGAATGGAGGCGGCCGCCGATGCGATGGAGTTCGAGCAGGCCGCGGCACTGCGGGATTTGATATCGACGGTCGATGAACTCAAAGAGCGGCAGCGGGTGGCGGCCGCGGAAGGCCGGGACATCGATATTTTCGGGATCCATGCCGAACCCCCTTTAGTGGCCGTAAACCTCTTTCACGTTCGGAACGGCCGCGTCGTGGACCGACGCGAGTTCTATTGGGAAAACGTTGATCAGTTCGAGAAAAGCGAGTTCCTCTCGAGCCTGCTGATGCAGATCTACCTGGATGCGCAATATGTGCCGTCACTGATTCATGCGCCGGTCGACTTTGACGACCGCGATGTCTTGGAAGAGCTGCTCAGCGAGAAGCGGGGCCGCAAGGTTGTCATCGCGACGCCGCAGCGCGGTTCGAAACGGGCCATGCTTGATCTGGTCGAGACCAACACCCGGCACGGCTTCGAGCAGCGCTTCCGGGTCATGAAACCCTCGTCCAAAGCCATCATGGAGGCACTGGTTGATGCGCTGAATCTCCCCGATGCCCCAGAGCGCATCGAATGCTTCGATATTTCGCATATCCAGGGAAGCGACACGGTCGCCTCGATGGTCGTTTGGGAAAACGGCCGCATGAAGAAAGGCGACTACCGCAAGTTCATCATCAAGACCGTCGAAGGCATCGATGATTTCTCGTCCATGAGGGAGGCCGTGACACGCAGGTACAGACGTCTTCAGGAAGAGCAGAAGCCGTTTCCGGGCTTGATCCTGATTGACGGCGGGATCGGGCAATTGCACGCTGCCGTCAAGGCCCTCGAAGCACTGGGCATCATCAACCAGCCCGTCGCCGCCATTGCCAAGCGTGAAGAAATCATCTATGTCGCCGGGCAAGAGGACGATCCAGTCTACCTGGACCGCTTCTCTCCAGTGCTTCACCTGATGCAGAAAGTACGCAACGAGGCCCACCGCTTTGCTATCACCTTCCATCGCAAACGGCGAGATTCACGGAGACTCAGTAGCGTGCTGCTCGAGATCCCCGGTGTCGGTGAGAAAACGGCTCGCAAGCTTCTGCGCACTCTCGGCAGCCTGCGCAAGATCGAAACCGGCTCGGTCGATGACCTGCAGAAAGTCGTCGGACACATGCAGGCCGAGCGCATCCATCGCTTCTTCTCCCGCCGCAACGGAGCTGCGGAAACCTAGAGAAAACTTCATCGAGCGACCGGCATCCCTCACCGGAGGCTGTTTCGGCGATGTGCGTTTTCTTGCATCTCCGTGGGTGAGAGATAAAAAAAACGGTTCAATCGCTTGTCATGAGCCGGGGTAGCAACTTACAATCGGCCCGACTGTAGTTGAGGTCGGGTCCAAGCACGGTTTCTCTGATGATGTTTTCAATCAGGATCTCTTGACGGAATATCCAAATGGCGACCCTGATAGCAAAATGTTGGACTTGTTACTTCGAGTTGGAAGGAGACCGGTTTCTGACTAATGGATTGAACCGGGAGATGATGCCTGTTTACAGAATTTGGAATCGGGTCTTCACTTGACTCCTATGACCTTCCCATCCTGCATGAAGTTCATCATTCCAGAGAAGGTGGGACGGGTGATGTGAAGGACGCCGAGCTTTGTTCGAAAACGCTACGGACCGATACTGAGCGAGCAACAATACGTAAGGATTCTCAGAGGCGTGTCAACATCCAGCGGCTTCGGAGGGTCCTTCAACGGGGGAATATGATGAAGCGCACTCTGGCGGTGGCCCTTTTCCTGGCATGCAGCCTGCCTCTTTGGGCAGCGAGTGAGGCTGTGAGGCGCTCGGCCGAACTGGAGCAAGCGGGTGACCCCGCCCAGGCTCGGCGGCTCTTGGCCGACGCTGCGGCAGCGCCCCAGGCAAGCCGCGAGGACCTGCTCGCGTACGCCGAGTTCCTCGACCGCTATGGGGACGCAGGACGCTTGCAAGCGTACGAGAAAGTTCTGAACAAAACGCCTGCTTCCGACGCGGATGATCGCCGAAGCCTCATGCGCCGACTTGTCATCATCGCTCTCGCGGACGGTCACGACGAAGAGGTGGACCGGCTCTTGCAAACGTACCGTGATGCCGGCGGGCAGGGATTGCACCAGGCGGAACAGCTTGTCGACCCCGCTACGACCAACGAGGACGCCATTGCTTGGGCTCGCATTCCGGGGCCGCTGTTCTCGTTCCGACGGATGGCGGCTCTTTCCAGTGACCAGAGCCCTGAGGAACTGTTCCCGGCGCTTGCGCGCAACATTGTGACAAGCGGCTATCGGGCCACATCGGGTGTGGACTCGATGGTATCGACGGAGTACCTCAGGCTCATCCTGCAATATCTGTCGCAGGCCCGGGAGTTGGAGCAACTCGCCGGAGCTGACGAGACGATCCGCATTCCCACGTGCGAATCGAGAGAGACGGCGCAGATCCTCAAGATCCTGGGCTTCCGGCTGCGGAACGAGTGCGGCCCGGAGGCGGTGCTGGAAACCGTGAATCCGTCGCGCGCGTTTCTGTCGATCGATTCAGGGTTCCCTCTAGCAGACATGGAGCAAGCCTTCCGCCAAGAGACGGCCTTCGATATGCCGTACAAGTCAACCAATCTCCCCGTGCTCTTCGGCAAGGACTACTGGATGGGTATTGCGCCACGCAAGTCCGAAGGCGGCTTCGTCGATGCCCTGCTGGCAAATCCCATCATGTCGCGTCTGTACGTCGCGCTGGACAAGATTCATCGTCCCACCGCTTTGGCGTTGCGAGAGAAGATTGACAGCGAGCGCATGCTCGACTTCGCCAACGTACTCGACTTTTTCGGCGGCATGTTCGAGTTGAAAAACGGCAAAGCCGTGGTTCCGTTGGGCCCGAGAGCACGCAACGTCTGGCAAAAGCTCGTTGGTGTTTCTCCCGACCAGGGGGCGGAGTTCTTGCAGCGTTTGGTCGAGTTGGATGACGGCTGGATGGTCTCCTACTACGACTCGATGTGGCGGGTGGACGGCCGGGTGGCGGAGTATTTCAGTGACCCGGAGCGCCTCGAACGTTTCTACATGGCTGTCCGGGGCAAGGTGACGAGTCCCGGTCCGGCTCGGCCGATTTTTCGGGCCAACTCGGACCTGATGCTGCTCGTTACACGCCTCGAAGTGCAGTCGGATGGTCAAGTTCATCTGCCGGGCGGAATGGGCCCATGGAAGAACCTCTTTTCGGTTCATCCCCACGGCGATTACGACGGTCGTCTCGCGAAAGCCGCGCCTAACTGGACGCAGCCGGACGACGTCGTCGAGGCCATGTTCGGCATGTGCCGCAAGATGGTCGAGAACGAGCCACTGCAGATGTTCATCTCCCTCACCAACATGGATCGTGCACGGGGTCAGCCCTTTTCGGCGGCAACGGTGGAGAAATTGCTCTTGGCCTATCCCGATTTCGGTGATCAGTTCAGCATGTTCAACGAAGCGCCGACCCTGTCGGAAGAGACGATTGTTGCGTACTTCGACTCACTGCCGAAATTCAACAAAGGACGCAACCTCTCGCGGCGGACGGATGCGATCGGTACGCATCAAGCCTTATTTAGCCTGTGGCAGATCTTCGTCCGGCAGGGTCAAATCCCTTCCGGCGACGTCGACCGGTCGTTTCGAGCTTTGATGGCGGCGCTGCGGGATGTCGGCAGCGAGCAAGCCATCTTCGAGGCGGGCCGAGCGGGCGTCAAGGCCTTGTTGGCGGCCACCGGATCGTCGGAGGACGAATCCCCCCAGGACAGGCTGATCGAGTTGCTGGCCGGCAATCCGAATCCGAATGAACGCAGCATTCATGAAGAGATGGTCCAGATGCTGAACAGCCGCTTCACCTCGCAACGGCTGGTCTCGGTCAAAGACATCTTCGACCTCGCGGATCATCTGGAACGGGTGTCTCGCGGTGAGAGCTTCAACGTCGCGATGGCGAACCGGCTGGCGTCTCGCATCTCGGAAGTGCGGCTGCCGCGTTCGAGCCTGTCATCGGATGAGTCAAACTCGTTCGCGCAAGGGAGTTGGATCGAGAAACACATTCAGCGTCAGCGTTCGATGAACTTGAGCCGCGCCGTCGACAAGGCCCGCGGACAGCCCGACAGTCTGCTGAACATCCGCGGGAACTTCGCCGCGATCCTGCGGGACTCGCTCGTGGGCCTGAACTACATCTACTACTCGCCCCCGGGAGCCGAACTGATTCGAGCCAACCCGCTCTTTGTGCGCAGTCACGATTTCCTTGGTTCGCAGCAAACAAGGAGTTGGGCGCAGCCGCGCCTGAGCGGAACAGGGTGGCCGAATAGTGCAGGTGGCCGCATGGTGGGCTCACTGAATGGGATCGCTTTCGCCTTGGCTGATGCCGAGCAGGATTTCCTTGTTCCGACCGAGCGGCAGGCGCTGATCTGGCAGGACCTCGAGCCGCAGATCATGATTGGCGCCACGGTTCCTCGTTGGTGGGGGGTAACGCGGGCGGAACAACATTTCGTTGCTCTTCACCTGCGGCTCGCGCATTTGCTCGTGGCCGCCTCGGCTGCCGATGATGAGCTAGCCGCCAAGATCGATCCCATCTTGAGGCAACAGGTGGGCCCGCACCGGCTCTACTTGCTGCGCCGGCTTGTGGCCGAAGGGCAGGTCCGAGATGGGAGCGACTCGCTGACGCCCGCTGAGAAGTACCGCCTCACAACTGTCTTCGGTGAGGCGTATGGGGGTAACGCTCTTGATGTTGGAGGTCCCATCTGGCGGGAGGTCGGAACGCTCAAGGAAAGCGATCGCGAGCAGTTTGCCTACGAGAGGATCGCCGGCATCTTCGGTACTCCGCACCCGGCGCTCTCTCATTCGTATCGTTCGAACCTGTTGCATTTGCCGCTCTTCCCGACCATGATGAAGTTTTCCAGCCGCATTATGGCTGAGAGTTGGGAATCGACGAATCTGTACTGGGCGGCGCTCGCAGACGAGTTGCATATCGAGCCCGTGCGTCTGAACTTGCTGATACCGGAGTGGACGCAAAGAACGATCGAACGCATCTTCGCCACCAACCTGGATGATTGGCCCGCGTTGCTACACTCGATGCGGGTTGTCGCAGAACGCTATCGACAGCAAATGATGCCGCGGACGGCCGAGCCTTTGCGGGCCGAACAGGAGTAGCGCCAGCGAATAGGGAGGAGATCAGAGTGAAACGGGCAAACATTCGTCGCGACATGGGTTCACTGCTGTCTCTTGCCCTTTTGCTTTCCATGGGCATCTTGGGAGAACTCCCCGTTGGCGGACAGGAGGTGAGCCCCGAAGACCCGCTTTTCCGGGTCGAGGTCGATTTGGTCTTGCTCAACGTGGCGATCACCGACCGTCGCGGCCGCTACGTTCGCAATCTGCAGCCGAGCGATTTCCGGGTGTATGAAGACGGCATCCAGCAAGCTCTGGCGACCTTTGCAGAGGGAAACGAAGCGCCCCGCCGACTGTCCGCTTCCGGGGAGCGCGCCGTGGCCGCGATTACTCCTTCTACACCCGCGCCGATTACGACGGAAGCACCGGATACGTCAGCGCCGGCTGATCCGTCTCTGGTGGGGACCAACGTTTTTGTTCTCTTCGACACCAGCAACTTCATGTACCGCAGCTTTGTCTACGCGGAGGACGCCATCGCAGATTTCATCCGCGGGCTCGACGGGGCCGATTCCGTGGCCGTCTACGGCTACAGCCGTAATCTGACCCGCCACGCACCGCTGACGAACAACCGCTTAGACGCGATCCGTGGGCTCCGTCTTGCCGTGGCCGGTGACGAGACGGCGCTCTACAATTGCTTGCTTCTCACTTTGCGCGACGCCGCCGAACTGCCCGGTCGCAAGGTTGTGATCGTATTCTCGAACGGACCCGATACGGCGAGCGCCGTCGCGCCCGACGATGTCCGCGCACTCGCGGAGGACGAGGGGATCCCGATCTACGTCATCAGCACGAAAGAGGTGAACAAAGACCCGATCTCTCGGAACGTGTTCCGCCGTCTGACTCAGAGCACCGGCGGGCGGGCCTTCTTCGCAAGAAGCTGGCAGAGACAGGCCGAGGCCTTCACCGAAATCCGAGAGGAACTCGGCAGTTCTTATACCATCACCTACTATCCGCAACCTAACCCGAACCGCGGTTGGCGGAGCATCAGCATCGAGCTCGTGAGTGACGTGCTCAGCAAGCACCGGATCCGCACGAGAGCCGGCTACCGGCCGAAACTCTAACCTGCTTTTCTGCCTACCTGACGCCTGAAGCAGGCGACAAGGCCGCCTTGACTTCGTGGACAGGCTAGCAGGAATCACTCCACCCAGATGGGCGAGCTCCAGGCGATCTGCTCGTTGTTCTGCAGCACGCGTACGTAGTAGTAGTTCGCTCCCGGCTCGAAGTTGCGGTCCTGGAACTCAAGGTGAACCTCTTGGGTATTGGGCTGTCCGGTGTACACGAAGGTTTGGTTCTTCACAATGATGAGCTGCTTGATCTTGTCGGTACCGATGGCCCGAATCTTGAGTTTGGGGGCCTCGTTGGACGGGATGATGTCTCCCATGATGTAGGATTTGCCTCCCGACTCGGCCTGAAAATCAAGAACAATGTTGTCCGTGGCTGCGTAGACATGGCGCTTCTTGAGCGCATCGAACATCGCCTCGCGGGTGAACTCGGGACTTAGGATGCAGGCGTAGGAGATATGCGTCGACCAATGGTCCGAGCTGGCCTGGACACCAAGCTTGAGCCCCTTGGCCAACGCGTTCCACCAGTAGCCGTTGGGGTTGTAGCCGCTACGCTGCGTGATGAGTTTTTGATCGCTGGCGGCCTTCGGAGCACCCTTGTATTCGTAGCTGGCGCGGTAGCCCTGAAAGATCTCGATGAGCGGCTCGACCTCGGGATCATTGTCACGGAAGTCAGTCCCCTGGGCGGTTCCGGAGGAGTGCGGCATCGAAATGCCATCATTCTGGTGAAGGTACTCGTACAGCTTGGCCGCGCCTACCTCGCCACGCCTCTCGTCATCTGGAATCGGCAAGGTTCGCGTCCCGCGTTTCGCGAAAATCACATTTCGGTGGCCGTTTGGGAAAGACAGACTGCGCTCGTAACCAAACAACGGCGTGAACGTGTCCGCGATTTGGAAAAGGTCAGTCAGCTTTTCATCCTGCCACCAAGTGAACTCATGATCGAAGCCCAACTGGTGATCGGTCGGGACGATATAGTCTAAACCGGCCGCGTCGAGAGCATAACGATAGACTTCGATGAGCGAGCCGTCGTACTTGAAGTCCTGCGAGACATCGGTATGCCGGTGCATGTCGCCGCGGTAGATCTTGTATTTCGTGTCGCCGGACTGGATCGTGTATGCCCGGACCTCGGCGATGTCCGCCTTTTCGTTGGGATGGATGGGCACCTCTTCGGCAAACGGATCTTCGAAAGCGTCAAAGGCGCCGCTTTCAAGTCGCGGAGGCAGTCTTGATCGTCCCAGATTCGCCGCGTAGATCTCCGCATTGAGAGGGATCATGTCCTCGAACGGTCGGTTGTCGGTCATCCAGGCTGCCCAGACACTACCATCGTTGTCTGTTGTCAACGCCGGTCGTTTCTCGATCGATCCTCGGCTATGTGCGAGCGGGACGGGCTGCGTCCACGACTCGCCGTCGTAGCGAGTGAGGTAGTTCTCCCAACCGAGCTTGCTGCCGATGGCGCGGGCGCGCTGGCGTGTCCAGTGACGGAAGACCATGTTCAAAGTGCCGCGGCCGTCGAAGATGATCTGAGGATTCTCGAAGTTCGGATATAACCGGTATACGTAGAACGGCTCGATCTTGCTCTTCGGCTCGCGCCAAGCCTTGCCGTCCCACATGGCCACTCGTACCGACCTTTCCTGATGCAGCGGCGCCGACATCGACGGGTTGAGGAGGAAGCCCTGGTCCTTGCCCCAGTTCGTTCCGGATTCGTCCCAGGCGAGCCAAGGCCGGCCTTCGGCGTCCACGGCTACGGAAGCATGCGCCTGGAAGCGGCTGCTGGAGGTCACCGGCCGTACTGAACCCAGCTTGCCGTTCTCGAAGGGGCGGAAGAAGATGTCGTAGTTGCCCCTGTCGTAACTGTCCCAGACGACATAGGCCGAGCCACTGGCGCCCCCGGCGACCTGCGGTTCCCAGTCATTGGCCATCGATTCGCTGACACGCATCTCGTCGGTCCACTCGCCCCCCATGAAGCTCCGAAGGTAGACATCGCTCTGCGCCTGCCCGGGATCACCTCGAAAGCTCTGCCAGACAACGAACACGTGGCCGTCCTTGGAGGAAGACGTTCGGTGGAAGGTGTTCGTGCCGGCGCCACTCACCTTTACCGGTGCTTGCCAGATGCCGTTGTGTTTGCGGCGGCCCCAGATGTGCCAACTCGTCCCGTCGCGACGGCTCCAGAACACCCAAAGACCTCCCTGGGAGTCAACTGCAAGAGAGCATCGAAACAGGTCGGCGGGCTCGGGAGTGACCTCCTCAGGTGCCGACCAGCACCCCGCACGGCCGGTTCGTATCATGACGCGGTCACCCCGGTCCCGATAGGCTACCCAGGCGGTGGCGAGCGACCCGTCGGGCAGCCGTGCGATGGCGGCCTCGTCATCTTCGTATTCGTCAGTTGTCAGCTTCTCGACTGTCGGGCTCCAAGTGACGGAGACGCGTCCCTCCAGAAATGAACTCGGATCAAGGCCGATGTCGGAGAGTGAAAATGCGAAGCTGCCCTTCGTCGTCTGCACCGAAACGGTTGCGCCGCCGCTGTGCCGGATCGTGACGAAAACGCCCACGGGAAAATGCAAAATCCGCGGGCGTTGAGCCGGACTCATCTCGGTGTAGTTGATGCGGGCGAAACCCGCCACCTCGTCCCGGCGGTTGGTCAGACGCCAGGACTTCGGCCCGGTCACGGTGTCGTCTTTCGAGAACTGCCACCCTTCGATCAGAACAACCTCTCCGCCCAACACGTCGACCGAACCGTCCCACCTTTGGTCCTCTTCAACGCCGATCCCGAACTGAAGAAACAACGTGTCCATCCGCGTCGATGTCTGCGTCGCTGCGAGCTGTACAAAACAGCCCAACACCACGACGACCCGCAACACCCACTGCCTTCTCGGCATCATGTCCACCGTTTATCTTCCTTCGATCAGATTGCCGCTCGGGGTTCTTCCCGGGCAGGGCGATTATAGCAATGGAGTTGCCATACAACTTCTTTCGCAGCAGGCGTCTGACCGATCTGCGACCGGGTTGGCTCTTACGTGGGTTGTGATGCCCGCGAGCCATCGCGATGCGTCGCGATTCGGCCTGCCGGCACGTGATATGCTCGTTTGTTTACAATAGGAATTCCTACATGGCCCTCAAACGGATCTCTCCCGAAGAAGCCAAAGAGCTTCTCGACTCCGACGAAAGTTGCATCTACCTCGACGTGCGTACGGCGGCCGAGTTCGAGGCCGGACATGTGCCCGGAGCCAAGAACATTCCTGTCATCGATCGCGATCCTTACGGACGGATGCAGCCCAACTACCGCTTTGTCAAAATCGTGGAGGCGAACTTCGGCAAGAGCGTCAAGTGCATCACCGGCTGCCAAAAGGGCGGCCGCTCCATGCAAGCCGCCGCACAGCTTCTCAACGCCGGTTTCACCAGCGTGGTCGATATGCGTGGCGGCATGGGCGGTGAGACCGACCCGATGGGTCAACCGACCTATCCCGGGTGGGCCGCGCGCGGTCTGCCCGTGACGACCGAGAGCGTCTCCGAAGACGAATACGTCCACCTGCTCAACAAAGCCGGTTCCTGAGATCCGTCAGGTCGCCCAACCTGTCACTCGGCCTGCACTTGGCGGTCTTGTGATGCAGATGAACGGCGTCCAATAAGGCGGTCAGGACGTTTATCCAGCAACGCTCTCATCAGCCGCCGGCCTCTTCGCGCAGACGGTCGATCAGTTCGTCCGTGACGCCGCCCAGGCGTTCGCCTTGCAAGAGCCCCTTGACTTCGCCGTGTGCGAGGAGAGCGGATTACGCGGTGTTACTGCCCGGTCGGAGCGACAAACCAGGGAAACTCGCGCACGAACTGGTAACCCAACTCCGCATGCAAGTAGTAGATGATGACGGCAATGATGGCAAGCACGAACAGGATGGCCAGCATGATCTTGCCCCAAGGCAGGCTTTTGCCCTCGCGCCGCAACAGGAACACGTAGCTGACGCCGATGCCCACGTAGAACAGCAGGATCATCGGCGTCGCGAATGTGATCATGTTGAAGATGTCCGGCGTCGGGGTGATCACGGCCGCCAAGACGAAGATCGCCAGAATGGCGTAGCGGACGTTGCCCATCAGAAAGCTGGGGCTCGCGATACGCAGCGTGGTCAAGACAAAGATGACGATGGGCATCTGGAAAACGACGCCCAACCCGAGCATGATGCTGACGAACATGCCGTAGTACGCATTGATGCTGATCAGCGGTTGGACGCCTTCCTCTCCACCCACGTCGAGAAGGAAGGTCAGGGCGAACTTCAGCGCCACGAAATACCCGAATACGCCGCCGAGAATAAACAGGGCGCTGCCGGACAGAATGAACGGCGCGGTCCATCGGCGCTCCTTGCGATAGAGGCCCGGCGCCACGAACCCCCAGACTTGGTACATCCACCAGGGCGCCGCCATGAAGATGGCCGCTACGATCGGAATCTTGAGCCAGATCAGGTGAAACTGCTCGATCGGCGTCAGAGCCACGAGTTGGATATTTACGTCCGGCGAATTGATTCGGATGGTCTCGACCGCGGCGTCGAAGGGTGCCCGCATGAACCGGAAGAGATAGTTTTTCGCCGTCAGCGCTATGGCATAAGCGACGACCAGTCCGACCAATGCACGAATGATTCGCGTTCGAAGTTCCTCGAGGTGCTCGAGGAACGACATCCGCACCATGCCGTCCTCCTCTTCGTCCTCTTCTTCTTCGGTGTTGACTGGGGGCGGTGGGGGAGGAGGTGATTTTGCCGGCTCAGGCTCGGTGGTCGTGACCGCGGTGGAGGTCTCTGCTGACGGCTCTTGGTAGTCGTACTCGTACTCGTCGTACGGGTCGTCGTAGTAGGTCGCTGGCGTTTCGCCTGTTGCGGAGGACGGCTCGCCTTCAGCTCCGGGCTCCTTCGTGCTTTCGGCCTCAGGCTTCTCTTCCGCGCCAGCGGCGGACTCCTCAGGCGCGTCGGACGCATCCGACGCTACGCCTTCGGTTTCGCGGTCCGGCTCGTCGGCGGACGAAGTTGTCTGGTCGCGGCTCTCCCGCGAGTCTTGATCGTCAGAACTCATCAGCCCTTGCTAACTGGCTTTGGTTTTGGAGCTATCGGCGTTCGGCGCTCGATTCCGCCGGCTTCAGTGCACTGCTGGCAACGGCCGGGGCGCCTTGGCCGTTACCGGATCCGACGCTCGAATCGCCATCGATGGAGGGGCTTTCGCTGGTCTCGGTCTTGGATGCGGTTTTAGATTTTGCGGCCGAGGCCCCGCTATCGTTGGGCGTGTCGTCGTACTCGTAATAGTCGTCTTCGCTGTCGTCGTAGTGATTCGAACTGATCTGCTTGTTGACTTCGGTCTTGATTTCGTTGGCCGTTTCCTTGAGTTTGGTCTCCCGCTCGATGTTGTCCATCTCCGTCTGGAACGTAGTCTTCAACTCGTTGGAGGCCCGCCGAAACTCCGCCATCCCTTTGCCGAAGCTCTTGCCAAGTTCGGGCAGCTTCTTGGGCCCAAACACAAGCAGTGCCAGAACGAAGATGAAAATCATCTCCGGTACGCCAAGGGGTCCCATTCGATTCTTCCTGTTTCCCAAGGGCCTGCAAAAGGCCAACTTGATGATAGCTGCGGGTGAAACGGCGCGTCAACCAGCTTAGCGCGAAGGTGTAGAGCGAAGGTTCGTACTGTCCGGCAGCACCCTCCCTGCCGTTTACGGATGCTCCGCAATTCACCGCATCACATTTGCGAACGACCGCTTCGAGACGGTCTCCGACAGGCTTGGCCGGCAGTCCGACCGCGGTCGCATCTACATCGTCTACGGGCCGCCCGACGAGATCGAAGTTCACCCCGTCGGCTCGCCGCAGATACGGTACCCACTCGAAGTCTGGCGGTATCGACATGTGGAAGACCTCGGCAAAGACCTTTCCATCACGTTCATCGACCGGACCAAGAGGGGCGACTACCGTATTGCCCCTGGAAGCGCGCGCTGATGGCGGCCTCGACGCTACGCCCCTGAGACAGGGTCCACCCACATGACGCTGTGGTCGCCCGAAACCGCCATGGTTTCCGGCGGTGAGTCGATCTTGAAAATCGACCACGGCCCCGGCTGGTAGGGATACCGCTCTATCACGCTCTCATCGACCGTAATGCCGAGGCCCGGCTCGTTTGGCACGACGAGATCGCCGTTCTCGATGGGCAGCGGGTCTTTCAGGACGTCATCCGCCAAGAGGAATGGATACATGCCCGGCTTGCCGCGGTTGGCGTGACAAGGGTATTCCAGCCACTCGATGACGTCCTCGTCCCAGCAAATCCCGAGTTGCCCGGCGGCGATGACCTCCAGCAGCGTGCCCCAGCAATGGAAGGCAAACCGCAAACCATGGCGAGCCGTCGCTTCAAAGACGCGCCGGCCCATCTCGAATCCGCCCTGGCAGCAAACGTCCATTTGCACGTAGTCGACGGAGCCGGTTTCGATCAGATCCATAAATGACGGCTCGTCCGGTTCATGCTCGCCGGAGGCTACCGGGACCAGACCCGTATCCCGAAGCTTCTTCAAGGCCACGTGGTCGTCGGGAGGAACTGCTTCCTCAAACCAAGTCGGTTTGTACGGTTGGCTGTCCCTGGCCAACTGCTCGACGGTCTGTTGGGAATAGCTCTTGTCACCCATACGCCACCAAGCGTGGGAGTCGATCATCAGACCCACGTCGGGACCGACGGCGTCACGCATCCGGGAGATGGTTTCAAGGTCCTTTTCCGGGCCGCGGGCGGGGCGCATCTTGTAGGCCGTGAATCCGAGATCGGCAATGGCCTTGGCCTCAGCGGCATACTCGGCGGGGCTCATGTACATGCCGGCGCTGCCATACAGCTTGATACGGTCCCGTTTGCGACCGCCGACCAGCTCCGACACCGGAGCCCCTTCGAAACGGGCCGCCAGATCGATCACCGCCACTTCGACGGCGCGGTAGGTCTTCTGCAGTTCAAGCTCGCCCGGGAAGTCGAACGTGCTCCATTGAGCCGGGTCGCGGCCCTCGAGGAAGGGTGCGATCGTGCCGTTGATCTCGCGTTCGGCGCGTTCGTGCGCGGGCCCGGGTCCATAGCCCTTCAGCCCGTTGTCCGCCGTAATACGGATCAACATCGCATCGCGCTTGAGGATGGTTCGTTCGCCGCCATAGAAGGGCAGTAGCAACGGCTCATCGAGCGGCGATGAAAGAAGAAAGGCTTCAACTTTTGCGATTTTCATTATGGGGAACCAGATGGCGAGAGATCGAGCGGAGTCCGCCCGGCTAAGAGCGGCGTTGGACGGCGAGCACGCGATCGATACCCGCCAAGTCGGTCCGGACGATCGGCGGATGCCAATCGGCATCCGAGAGCATCGCCTGGACCGAGGAGAGGCCATTATAGCCTAACTCCAACAATAGTCGGCCTTCGGGCTTCAGTGAGGCCGCCGCGGCTTTGATCAGGCGGCGGTATGCATCCAAGCCATCCTGCCCCCCGAAAAGCGCGACTCCGGGTTCGTAGCGAAGCTCGTGCTGCAGACCGGGAAGGTCCTTCAGAGGAATATAGGGCGGGTTGCACACGATCATTCCCAAGCTCTCACGCCGGAATGCGTCCACAAGATCACCATGAACAAATTCCACGTGCACGCCGTGTTCGGCCGCGTTGCGGCGGGCCACTCGTAAAGCGGGCCTGGAAATGTCCGCAGCGATCACGTGAGTCCGCGGCGCGTTCGACTTGATGGCCACGGCGATACATCCCGAGCCTGTTCCCACATCCAAGATCTGCTCTGTCTCCGAGGCGTGAGCAAGGGCCTCCTCAACCAACAGTTCCGTCTCCGGGCGCGGAATCAGGACATCCGGATAAACGCGAAACGAGATGCCGTAGAACTCCTGTGTGCCGGTAATGTATTGCGTAGGCTTGCCGGCCAGACGCTGTTGCACGTATTCCTCGTAGCGCACGGCCTGTTTCGGCGTAAGAATCTGTTGGGGATACCCGTAAAGATGTGGTTTTTTGACACCGAGACAGTGACTCAGCAGCACTTCCGCCGTCAGACGCGGGACGCCGGTCCCGTGTTCCTCGAAGAGTTGCGTCGCTTTCCGGAGGGCTTGCGAAATCGAGGTCTGTGCCAACGAGGCGCACGGCTCAGGCGGCATCCCGGACGCTCTTCAGCCGCTCGGCTTGGAAGTGAGCAGTCACGGGCTCAACCAACTTGGTCAGGGCTCCCTCGAGAATCTGATCGAGCGCGTAAACCGTGAGTCCGGGCACCCGATGATCCGTCACTCGATTCTGTGGGAAGTTGTAGGTGCGAATCTTCTCGCTACGGTCGCCCGTACGGACCATGCTGCGGCGCTGCTCCGCCTGGTCGGCTTGTTGCTTTTCAGCCTCAATCTCGTAGAGCCGCGAGCGCAGCACCTGCAAGGCTTTCGCTTTGTTCTTGATCTGCGACTTTTCGTCCTGGCACGTGACAACCAGGTTCGAGGGCAAGTGCGTGATGCGTACGGCCGAATAGGTCGTGTTGACTGACTGCCCGCCGGGTCCCGAGGAACAGTAGGTATCGATCCGCAGATCTTTGGGCTCGATCGCCACTTCCACCTCGTCTACCTGAGGCATCACCGCGACCGTCACTGCGGAAGTGTGCACTCGGCCTTGCGTTTCGGTTTGCGGCACCCGTTGCACACGGTGGACACCGCTCTCGAACTTCATCTTGCTGTAGACTCGATCGCCGGTGATCATGGCGATGATTTCCTTGTATCCCCCGACGCCGGTCTCGTTCGACGAGATGATTTCGATCTTCCAACGCTGGGACTCCGCGTAGCGGGTGTACATACGGAAGACTTCGGCGGCAAAAAGCGTGGCCTCGTCGCCACCCGTGCCGGCGCGTACTTCAAGAATCACACCCTTGTCGTCATTGGGATCCTTGGGCAACAGCAGGACCTTGATCTCTGCGCCGAGGGCGGCAAGACGAGATTCCGCTTGGTCAAGCTCCTGGCGCGCAAACGCAGCCATTTCCGGATCCGGATCATCCAATATCGAGCGCGCTGACTCGGCGTCATGATGGAGCTTCTTCCAGAGGCTGAACTTTTCGACGACGGGGGTCATCTCCGCCGTCTGCTTGGCGATCTGCTGGTAGCGAGACGGGTCCGCAATCACAGATGAGTCGGCCATCTGCTCGGACAGCTCCTGATAGCGAGCCTCTACCTCTTCCAGTTTGTGCAGCCACTCCATGGGGAGACTCCGGGCTACGCGACAATCAAGTCGCCACCCTGCCGCCGTTCGAGATCCATCGCGCCGTTGAGAGCGCGAATCGCGATCTCAACCTGATCGTCGGATGGGTTTTTTGTCGTGATGCGCTGCAGCCACAACCCCGGAGCCACCAGCCAGCTCATCATTCCGTTGCCGTGCCGGGAAGCGAAACGAATGACCTCGTAGCTCGCACCCGCGATCAGCGGCAACATGACGATTCGCGAAAGGAACTGCAATGCGAAGCCCTCGAACGGCAGCAGAGCATATGCCGCAATGCTGATGATCATCACCACCATCAGAAAGCTCGTGCCGCAGCGCGGATGGAACCTGCTGCAGACCTGCGCATTCCTCACCTCGACCGGTTTGCCCGACTCGTAATTGAAGACGACCTTATGTTCCGCGCCGTGGTACTGAAAGACGCGGCGGATGTCTTTCATCTGAGAGACCAGCGTGAGGAACGTCAGAAAGATCGCCAGTCGGATGACGCCGTCGATCAGGCTGAATCCAAAGTTCCCCCGCAGCCAACCCGTGCTTTCCTGGATCTGCGTCGTCGCTACGAGCGGAACAAACTTGTACAAGAAGATGAAGAAGCCGATCGAGAAAGCGATGTTCAGCGCCATCATCCAACCCGGGATCTCGGCGGGCTTCTTGTCCGCTTTCTCCATCGGTTCCCTTTCGGCCTTTTCGTCCTCCTCGTCAATCGCGTTCACCGCAGAGAACTGCAGCGCCTTGAACCCCAGTTTCAGAGCTTGCCCCAGCGTCGCTAAACCGCGAACGCCGAACAAGCCCCAGATCTTTCGGCGCTCTGACGGTCGGCTGATCGGGGACTCATCCGTAACCACCTCGCCGTTCGGCCGCCGCACGGCCGTGCAGTAGCTGTGCGGCGTGCGCATCATGACACCTTCAATCACGGCCTGCCCGCCGATCAAGGGATCATCGCCGCTCTCCACGACGGGCATGAGCTGCAGGTGCGCCGCGAATTTCACGAACCGGCGGAGTCTGGTCTTGAGAACGGTCATCGTCACAGTCAACAGTCACTGATGGCAACGGGCGCATCTCATTCTACGATAAACTAACGGCATGCTTCGCAAGCTCTGGGGTGGGATGCGGCCTGTCTTGTTCTGGAGTTACCGCCGCGGTTCTTGGCAGTACGATCTGATCGTTGCCGCGATTCTGGCATTCATTTTCTTGACGCCGCGCAGCCTGTTCAACGATCAGCCCCGCTTGCCCCGCGTCCGCGAAGTGCAGACGCTCAGCGACGAACAGCGCACCCGGATGTTCCTGGTGGAATCCTCGGCGGTGGGGGACAAAACAGGCGAAGACGTCACAGCCGCGATTCAGGATCTTCTGCGTCGCCGGACAGGCAGGAATCTGGAGGTCGTCGAAACGCGACCCTCCAGCGGCGCCGACGGCGAAATAACCGCCTATCTGGTCTACGTCCGTCCGTAACAGCTTCCGGTTTTTCCGTAACCGGTTTCGTCAGCTTAACGTACATCTGTACAGGCCTTGGTATGCACTTGCAGGAACGACTTCTTTGCCTTGTCTTGGCGGTCTTGACCCCGGTAACGGCCGCGGGCCTTGACCTGGAGCAGGTTTTAGCCAACATGGATCGTGCGGCCTCCGGTTTCGCAGGCATGGAAGCCGGTATCACGCGAATGAAGTATATGGCGCTTCTCGAAGAGAAGACGACTGAGTCAGGCGAGATCTACGTCCGCAAGGATAAGAGCGGTAAGGTCCGGCTGCTCATCAACTTCCGCGAGCCCTACAACTATCACTTGGCTGTCAGCGGCGACAAAGCGGAGATCTACCGGCCCCGCATCGCGACCGTTGAAGAATACAGCATCGCCAAGCATCGGGACACATTCCAGCAGGCCTTCCTGCTGGGGTTCGGCACTACAGCCGACTATCTTCGCGAGAACTACGAGCTTCAATTTCTCGGGGAAGAGAATTCCGACGGACAGGCTACCGTCAGGCTCGAACTGATCCCGAAGTCCGAAGGCATGCGCAAGCAGGTTCCCAAACTGGAAATGTGGGTCTCGACAGAGACCTGGCAGGCCGTCCGACAAAAACTGCACCAGCCGGGCGGCGAAGACTACCGCGTCTTCACTTACAACAACGTCAAGTTGAACCCGAAGATCTCCGACAAGGTTTTCAAGCTCGACATCCCCAAGAAGACCAAGCGGATTTTCCCGCAACGGTAGCGGCGGAGCTTGGAAGAACGTTTCCCGGCCGGGATGTCCCACGCACCACGAGCCCCTCGACTCTATAGCCGACTATAGACTATATACTGAAGGCATGGCCCCTGCCGAACTTGATTCCGGCGGCTCCCTCCGCAAGATAGGAGAGGTCGCCAAGCTCAGCGACGTCGCTGTCGAAACCTTGCGTTTCTACGAAAGCCGAGGACTGATTCAACCGGCCGGGCGGACAGCATCCGGTTACCGCCTCTATTGCGATTCCGTCTTTGAGCGATTGGCTTTTGTGAAGAAATCACAGGCGGTTGGTTTCACTCTGGACCAGATTGCGTGGATCATCGCCGAAGCACGGGAAGGCCGGCGACCGTGCGTTGAAGTCCGGCAGATGACGCGGCAGCGGCTCAACGAGCTTGACGAGAAGCTGGCGGAACTGCGGCGCTACCGTCGTGATCTGAAACGGACTCTCGACGCTTGGGATCGGGAAGGCGACAAAGAAGGCATGATCTGCGGGCTCATTGAGGGATTGGATTCCGCTTCGGTTCGGCCCGCGTCGAAGAGACCGGGTCGGAAGCGACCCTTGGCGGGGAGGAAGCCATGACAACCGGTAGCGTATCTCCGTCCGGCGCAGCGGAGACCGTCGAATTGCAGATCAGCGGCATGACCTGCGCAGGCTGCGTCCGCGCGATTGAGCGGGCTGTCGCGGCGGTCCCCGGTGTCACGCGAGCCGAAGTGAATCTGGCCACGGGCACGGCCTCGGTGGAGTACGTGGCCCCTCAAGCTGATGTAACCGTCATCCGCGAGGCGGTTGAGCACGCCGGATACGGAGCCCGCGAAACGCAGCCCGCGATCACAGAGGCGCGTGGTGAAGAGCAGCAACGCGAAGCCGCCGTCTGGAAACGCAAGTTCATTCTGGCGGCGGTGTTTACACTGCCCTTGCTCGTCATCGCGATGTCCCACGGCGCACTGTTGTTCCCTGGCGGCCATTGGATGCAGCTGACTCTCACGCTCCCCGTGGTGCTCTATTCGGGACGACAGTTCTTTGTTTCGGCATGGAACGGTCTGCGGCGGCGGTCGGCTGACATGAACAGCCTGATCGCAGTCGGTACAGGGGCGGCCTTCCTCTATTCGCTGGTTGCGACCATCGCCCCCGCTTGGATCGACCCACGGGCAGCGACCCCCGAAGACGTTCCCGTCTACTTCGAAACGGCGGCGGCCATCATCACCCTGATCCTGCTCGGCCGGTTCTTGGAGGCGAAGGCACGCCGTCGAACCTCGTCAGCCATTCGCGGACTGCTGGAACTGCAAGCCTCGATAGCTCGCGTTGTGCGTGCGGGCGTCGAAGTCGACATCGCAGTTGAAGACGTACGGGTAGGGGATGTGATCGTGATCCGCCCGGGCGAGCGCATTCCCGTCGACGGCGAAGTGGTGAGCGGAGAGTCCGCGATCGACGAAGCCGCTTTGACCGGCGAGAGCATACCCGTTGACAAAGCGGCCGGGGACTTCGTTCTCAGCGGAACCGTCAACACAACGGGAAGTATTCGCTTTCGAGCGCATAAAGTAGGCAGCGCAACGATGCTGGCGCGCGTTGTCGAGTTGGTCAAGAAAGCCCAAGGCTCGAAGGCGCCCATCGCAAGGCTGGCCGATGTTATCAGCGGCTATTTCACACCGGCCGTGATCGGAATCGCGATGATTACCTTCGCGGCGTGGTATCTGCTCGCGCCTCCAGAGGACGCCTTGCGGCTGGCCGTGCTGAACGCCGTCGCGGTTCTCATCATCGCCTGCCCCTGCGCCATGGGTCTGGCAACCCCAACAGCCGTGATGGTGGGCATGGGCCGCGGTGCGGAGAACGGCATTCTCATCAAGAATGCTGAAACCCTGGAAACACTGCACAAGGTCAGAGCCGTCGTATTCGACAAAACCGGCACGCTGACAACCGGCAAGCCGAAGGTGACCGATGTGACGTCCTTAGGCCCGCTCGGTGAAAATGAGCTACTATCCGCGGTGGCGTCCGTTGAACGAGGATCGGAGCATCCTCTGGCCAAAGCGATCGTGGCCCAGGCTGAAAGCCGGAGACTCCCCTGGAGCCACGCCGAAGAGTTTCGAGCTTGGCCGGGTGTCGGTGTACGGGCGCGTCTGGACTCGCGTCCCTGGCTGGTGGGTCGGCAATCGTTGCTCGAACACCACGGCGTCGATGTCCGGGCGGCGATGGCGATCAGAGAACGGTTGGAACGCGACGGCAAAACGGTGATCTTCGCTTCGGCTGACGGCCGGCTCGCGGGCGCCATTGCACTCGCGGACGAGATCAAACCCGAAGCCGTCGCCGCAGTTCGCAGGCTGAAAGAGGAGGACCTGAAGATCGCGCTGATTACAGGCGACAACAGCCAGACGGCGCATGCGATAGCCGCTGAGATCGGCGTCGATGCCGTGCGGGCCGCGGTTCTGCCCGACCGAAAGTCGCAGGAAGTGGAACGACTCCAGTCTGAACACGGCGCCGTCGCGATGGTCGGAGACGGCATCAACGACGCGCCCGCTCTCGTGCAGGCTGATGTCGGCATCGCCATTGGGGCGGGCGCCGATGTGGCGATCGAGAGCGCTGACGCCGTTCTGGTCCAGGATGATCTGCACGCGGTTGCGGCGGCCATCAAGCTGTCTCGGAAGACGATGAAGACCATTCGGCAAAACCTGTTCTGGGCGTTCGTCTACAACGTGGTCGGCATCCCGGTGGCGGCGGGCCTTTTTTATCCCTGGACGGGCTGGTTGCTGTCCCCCATCATCGCTTCCGCCGCGATGGCTCTTTCGAGTGTTTCCGTGATCACAAACAGCCTCCGCCTCAAGAGATTTCAGCCGGGCGCTTAGAAGGCCAAGAGTGCCCTGAGAAGTCCGATCACCCTATCGGTGAGGGTCTCCATCCCCCGTCTTTGAGCAAGACGTCGATCTTGACACGGGAAAATGCCTCCGTCGTTCGGGTAGTGCGCCGGCTCATGAATCGAGGATGTCGATCCCTATATCCACAAAATTCAGGACATTCCTGGTCGCCGCCGCCAGATAGCACGAGCGGGTAGTCGCCGCGATCTGTGCGCTCTGATGCGCTTATGGCTAGCCCGGATATTTCACCAGGGGGTAGGAAAAGGGCTGCCTGTTGTGGCATAGAACATTTACGTCCAAAACGTTAGCGCCACAGAAGACAAGCCGCCCTCCGATAACAGAGTGTAGCCAATCGAGCTTCTCGTTTGGCAAGCACTTTCGCCGCCAAGTAAGCGCCCGGTTTGATGGCGGGGTGATCAGCTCCGACGGCGGCGCGCTGCTGTTGCGCGAGGTCGACCGGCGCATCAAGCTGCTGCCGCGCCTGGCGGCCTGTTTCGAGGACCGCCGCGATCCGCGGCGCATCGAACACCGGGTTGCGGAGCTGGTCTCGCAGCGGGTGTATGCGCTGGCGCTGGGATACGAAGACCTCAACGATCACGACGAGTTGCGCAGCGAACCGCTGCTGGCGCTGCTAGTGGGCAAGAGCGACTTGGAAGGGCAGCAGCGCAGCCGAGAGCGTGATCGCGGCAAGCCGCTGGCGGGCAAGAGCACGCTGAACCGGCTGGAACGCAGGACCGACGGTTTGGACCGCTACCAGAAGATCTGTTGCGACAGCGAAGCGATCGACCGCCTACGGGTGAACGTGTTCATAGAAGCACACCCGCAGGAGCCGGCCGAGATCATTCTCGATATCGACGCCACCGACACGCCCTTGCAGGGGCAGCAGGAGGGGCGTTTCTTTCACGGGTACTACGGTCACTACTGTTACTTGCCGCTGTACATCTTCAGCGGCGAGCACGTCTTGTGCGCGCGGCAGCGGGTGTCGAATCAAGACGCGGCGGCGGGCAGCGTGGCGGAGTTGGAGCCGGGCGCGGCGGGTGGTGGGGAAAGCCGAACAGCTCTCGGGCAAGCAGAATCCGCGCTATGTGGTGACGTCGCTGGAGGCCCAGAGATGGCCGCCGCAACGGTTGTACGAACAACTCTACTGCCGGCGCGGGGAGGCCGAGAATCGCATCAAGGAGCAGTTGAGTCTGTTTGCTGATCGCATGAGCAGCGAGACGCTGCGGGCCAATCAACTGCGGCTGTATCTGTCGTCGCTGGCGTACGTGTTGCTGGTGGCGCTGCGGCGGCTGGGGCTCAAGGGCACACGGTGGGCGCGGGCCCAGACGGAGACGATCCGGCGGGGGTTGTTGAAGATCGGGGCACAGGTGAAGGTGAGCGTGCGGCGGGTGTACCTGTCGTTGGCCGGCGGCTACCCCGATGAGGAGGCATTCGCGGCGGTGTATCGGGCGTTGCGTCCGCCGGGAGGAGCAACTGTTTGCTAACACGGAGCGAACCAAAAACGGCGCCCCCAGGGGGCGCAGGGGCGAAGTGTTTCTAGAATCGGCAACAACCCGAAAAACGGACTTTCGCGAGCCGCAATGGGCGACCTAAAGCGCCCCGTATCGGCCCTCGCCTCCCTCGCCGCGGAGGATTCCGATCTTTAGACTATATTTCGGCCCCTCTCAACCCATCGCAAAGCCGCTGGTGAGAAAAGGCGGCTAGTTGCCCACTTCGAACAACGCGCGGATCTTGCGCTTCACACCACGATAGAAGGTTCCATAGAAAGGACTCGCCAGGTTTCCCTGCACATCCTGCGGATTGAAATTGTTCAAGATGTTGAAAAGCCGTATACCGGCTCGGACACGCCGCTCTTTGCCCATCAGCTTGATCGTGAACTGCTTCGACGCCTGGAAATCGAGTGCATTGAAAACCGGGAAGCGCCCTGCGCGGTTGCGGGCGCCCACAAAGTCACGATGCTCGTCCACATCCGAGTACGGAAACCCGCTTCTCACTTCCCATACGGGGATGCCCCTCAAGCCGAACGGCAACGGGAATTCCGTCCAAGCGAGAAAGCGGTGGGGAACGTCGAATCTCAATGGGGCCCGCTCGTTCGGTCGAATCAACGCAAGAGGCGTCGGACCGTAGATCGAGCCCAGGTCGTTCAGGTCGCCGACGGACGAGGACCGAACGTATGACGCCGTGATGTGCCCCTCTCCCTTGAGGCGGTATCGCGCCGTGGCCTGGTATTCCCGATAATGGTCTCGCCCGTTGTTGCTGAGAATCAGAGCGCTTGCCCCCTCGCTCGGTCCGACCGGGATGATCGGCTCGATTAGGAAATTGCGCGTTGTTCGCCTTTGCTGGTAGCCGACACGCAGGAACAGATCGTTGATCAACTCGTGATCGAGTTGCAGGTTCCAACCGAAGCTTCGGGCATTACGAATCTTTCCGTCAATGCGGGGATCGAAACGCCTCACCGAGGTGATATGGCCACCGGGATCGAAGCGCGCCTCGATGCGCACCGGCAGTTGCGTGAACGTCGGCACGAGCAGACTTACGCGGTCGATGAACAGCCCGCTGCCGCCGCGGAGCACGGTGCGCGAGCCGCCGCCGAAGGCGTAGGCGAAGCCGGCGCGGTAGGAGGGATTCCACTCCCTGGCGATCGAGTCACGTTCGAGCCTCGCGCCCAAGTCGAGTGTCAGCGCTTCCGACACGGACCACTTGTCCTGCACGAACGTGGCAAGGTCGTTCTTGTTCGCACGAACGGTCGTCGGGTTCGTGAAGTCCAGTTCGGAGACGACCCGGTCGTTTATGCCCAGCCAGGTAATGGGATTGAAGATCTGGTCACCGCTATAGGACTCGAGGCTCCACTGGAGACCAGTCACAATCTGGTGATTGCCTAGTGGGGCGAGATGGTATTGCTCGGACAGGTTGCGGCGTATCGTGCGCCGGGCTTGCCGGTTGAAGAATGCTCCGCTGGCGCGCTCGAGACCGATGAAGGAGGGATCGTACGTACGCGGTTTCACATCGTTGTCGAGATCCTGATATGAGAGATTCGAGATCAGCAGCGCGCCGGACTGGAATTCGTGAGTATCCCCCAAAGTCACCATGGAGCCGCGCCGCCGCAAGTCAGGAGTCGAAAGCTGCGTGGAAAAGGAGTTCAGGCCGAAGTAGCTGAGCTTCTCGGGGTATACGAGAACGCTCAGTGACATCCGATTACGGTTGGAGATGCGGGCGTCGAACTGGTTGAAGACGGTCAGCGTCTCGCGCTCGACATCCCGCTCCAGTAGTGGGAGATTCGCGTCTTCCTGATCCGCGCGCACAAACTGATATTCCGTGGAATGGAGAAGAGCCAGCCGACCATCCTTGATCGGAACGTTGACGGTGAGTCGCGGCGTGAACGACTCGATTCCCATGATCGCGCCGTCTCTGCGCCGGATGCGGGGACCGAAATTCTGGAGGTCGACCTTGAGCTTCGACAAGTCCGCCGGCTTGGTCTCGACCGTGGATACGGCTCCCGCGAAGCCGCCGAATTGCGCGTCGTAAGGCGTCGAAAGGACTTGCACGTTCGAGATCACGCTGAGTGGCAGGCTGAACTGCGAAGTCCGTGCGACCGGGTCCGTCATGTCGACGCTGTTCAGTTGCGAACCACTCTGGCTTGCGCGAACACCATTCAGGTTGATCTCGCCTTCTTTGCCGCGCAACACTCCGGGAATGAGCGGCATAACGTCCTCGTACCGCTTGTTTGCCTTGGGCGCGTTATCCATCGTCGAAATACCGACAGATCCGGAAGAGGACGTTTCACTGGGGTCGATCGTAATGGCGGAGGCGGTCACTTCGACGGACTCCACGACCGCCTCGACCTGCATTTCGATGGTGAGCCGGAAAGGTTGCTCCTCGGCAGGCAAGCAAAAAATGTCGCTCTGGCCGATCATGCCCGGTGCGACGGCGACAATCACGTAGCAGCCGGCGGGGACGCCGGCGAAGCGGAAGATTCCGAGTTCGTCCGTTTCGGCAGTCGGCTCAGCGGGGGGAGCCTCTCCCTGTTGCGATTCGGAATCCGGCTCTACCTCGGAAACGGACTGCAGGCGTATCTGTGCGCCGGCGGCGCCGAACCGTTCCGTGTTCGGCCCCACGACCACCGCCTGGCCGACGATCGCGAAACCGTCCTCCTTGGCAGACGACGCCCCGGGGAATAGCAGCAAGACAGCTATCAGGCTTGTTACGAAGGTAACGCCCACGAACCTCACCCTATATCAGTCAGACTAGCAGTCGCCCCCGAGGGTTACCTTAAGTTTCGCGAAGACCGGCTTGCTGGCCAGAAGAATCGAGTTCGCGAAACGAACGTGCGAGAACCCAGCTAAACCAGATCGATGCGCTTGACGCGGATCTGCTCGTCGTCGAACACGCCGAGACCGAAGTTGCCGGCGATTTCGATGTGCTCTACGTGGCAATTCAGCCAACGGCTGTCTTCGTCCGGTTTGAGCAGGGCGATCGGTGCTACGCCGACCTCCTCGCGCTTTTTGTCGATGGCCTTCCAACCGGTCTTGTCAAGCGCCACCGGGTCGGTGGCGAAGTACATCGTCTTGTGATCCCAGGCGTACTTGCTGACCGTCGTGCCGGGACCGCCATGGTAGGCGGCCTTGACACCGTCGAGGATGTTCAAGACGGCCTTTTCTCGAACGATCGGCAGATCGACTACGGCCGGAATGAACAGACCGCAGGCATTTGCGGTGGTTGTGACGTGGCTGCGATTGACGTTGTTGACGAGCCCGTGGGAGAGATTCTTCAGCGCCAGGGTCACACCGGCCGACTGGTGGTGCTTCAGCAGGCACAGGTTGACCATCTTGTTGATCTCTTTACTGAAAAAGTTTGAGACGTACGAACGCCGGATGTGCGGATCGTTCAGGCTGAATTCCTCTTTGTAGTCCGGGTGAACCAGCGGCATCTCCATATAGGTGTCGCGGTCGTATCCCTCCATATCCATCTGAAAGTTGCGGAACTTCTCCGACGCCGACATCCAGCGGACTCCTTCCGGAAGCCACTTGTCGAACCCAGCGTTGAGGAATTGGTCGTGATAGCGGTCGTAGGCGATGATGTCTTTGCGCTTGACGCCGGCCTGCTCCAGGCCGTCAATGATCGGATGCAGCACCTCGGGCGCCGAAATCACTGCAGGCTGGCCGACCGGATTGAGCTTGACCCCGACGACATCGCCCGGCTCAAAGAATACTCGCCAGGCATCCGCCCAGCTCTCGGCATGTGTCAGCTCGAGCATGCCGCGCTCCATCATCCGGCGGACCGGCTCGGCCTGATACTGGTCCGAGATAATGCTGCCGGGATGGCTGACGGCCACTACGCGTCCCGGATACGGACCCGGGATACCGAGTTTTGTGCCGGCCGGGGCACCAGTAGCGGCCACCTGGCTGTCGGCGGCTTTCCGGCTGCAAGCAGCAGTGGCGGCGGCTGCACCGGCTGCAAGGAACTCGCGTCGATCAAGGCGCATATACGCCTCCTTGGAACTCGGAACCCATTCTAGCAGCACGATCTATTAACAGTGGATTGCCTCGCTTACTGGATTGCGGCTATGGCCCGCGTCCTGACAGGTCGAGATGAAACCCGTCGTGGCATCAAGCGGCAGCGTTGGCGAGGAATCGCCGCCGAACAACGCGCCGAGTCATGGTCAGGACATCTTCTGAAGGCTTTCAGCAGCCGAGCTTTGCGGCTTCTCAGCCTCAAGTGACCTTCCTGCAGAGACGCCGGGGCAGCCAACGACCGACCTGTGAGACGTACGCTGCATAGTCGCTGCCGAACTCCCGTGCAAGGCGCGGCTCCTCGTAGAGCCGTATGAACAGGGAGAAAACCACGAATAGCAGGGCCGCGTTGGCCACAAGGATGACAGCTCCGAAGAGGGTGGCCCACCCGACGACCACGGTCAGCGACGCTACGTACATTGGGTTTCGAGTGTAGCGGTAGAACCTCCGAGTCACGAGCCGGTTCGGCGCGTCGATTGGTGCGGGAGTTCCGCTCCCAAAGACGGCAAAGTCCCACGCAGAGCGCAGATACACGACGCTGCCGAGCAAGAAGAGGAACAGGGACAACACCAATATTGCGCCGCTGGAGGCCGTTCGATCACCCGGGAGGAGGATCGGAAGGAGAACCGCAAACGTGCCGGGCATCACCACCGTGAACAGCGTGGTCTTTAGGAAGAGCTTCACGTCTTGTCATCCTATACGGCCGAAGACCCAGATCGCGTGCCGTCGAATCAAGTGCGTGAAGTTCTACGCCGACGGGGTCACCCGGCCGCGCCTGGCACCGGGCATCGCGTTTCCACGCGGTCACTCCGTCTCGCCTGCCGGATCCGTGGTGGATTGACCCGATGACGCAGCGTCATCTACTCATTCCACAGGCACTACAGCGAAGCCGCTTTCCCACGGCCTGCTAGAGCGAGTTGAGAAAAGCAATCAGGGCCGATTTGTCTTCCTCCGAAAGACTGCGGTAGTTGTCTGCCGACGCTTGCGCTTCGTTGCCGTGGCGTAAGAGGGCCTGCCCAGGGTCGGCGGCGCTGCCGTCGTGAAGCAGCGGGCGGCGGTGGCGCAGACCCCACAGCGCAGGTGTTCGGATTTCATGGGCAAGGGCCGATGCTTGGGGAATGCCGTCTCCCGTGGCGACATCGTGCAGCAACAGGTCTGAGAAGAGGAAGACCTCACGACGATCGAAGACCGGGTTCGGACTTTCGGCGGTGACCATCATGGGAACGTGGCAGTTTACGCAGCCGATCGCCGCAAAGAGAGTTTCACCCCGAATGACGGTCTCGTTGATCGAGCCGCGGTCCAGAGGGGCGAGGAACTTCATGAAGGCCTCGAAGGCGTCGATGCCGCGCAAACCGGTAAGGGGCTCCGGGCCGTCTTCAGGATCGGCTGCCAGGTCGCAGAGATCGAGCAGTTCGGCGTCGATACCGGCCCCGACTTCTTCGCGGAAAAGGTCGTTGGTGATGCCCATCTCGTTGCGGTAGGCGTCGGCCCCGAAGGTAAGCAGAGTTGCGTGCTGTGCTTTCCAACCGAATCGGCCGACCCGTTCTCGGCCGGTGGCGACATCGATGACGATGGCCGCTCGGCCGCTGATGCCGTCGGCATTTTGGTCGTCGGGGTCTTCACGGGCACGGATGGTCTCATCGGCGATGGCTTCGACGAGACCTGCTCCAAAGAGCGGGATCGGAACTCGGCGGGCGAAGACATTCGCTTCCGGCGGAATGCGCGGTTGACATTCCTGGGCTGGGAGCGAGAAGAGGTGGAACATGGTGTCGCCGCCCATGACAGTGAAGCTACCGTTCTCATCGACGTGGCCGGCGTGCACTTCCGAGACCGGGCTGATACCGCCGATCGCGGGAGTCGCATGGCATTGCGCGCAACTGAGTCCGTTGAAGGCCGGGCCGAGCCCCTCGGCGGCGTCCTCGACTTCGAGGAAATCGTCGAGACCGATGCGAAAGGTTTCAAACTCCTGCTCGGTGATACCGGGGAGCGGATTGCCGGGTTGCGAGGGACGTCCCGCTGTCGCTCCGTTGGGATTCAGAGCGGAAGCTCGCAACACGTCCGTGCGGGGCGAGAGTCGGTGTTGTGTATCGGCCGCCCTCGCTGTTGGAGCGGGCACCGTTGCGGTCACCGATAGAAGCACGGCGAATACCGCGGCTAACGCGGGTGAACGTTTCTTCATCGCACTACAATCCGACCGCGCATGATGGTGTGTCCCGCGCCACAGGCTTTCGAGCACTCGAACGGGAAGACTCCCTTCTTCTGCGCGCGGAAGAGAATACGGGTATCGCCGCGACCGCGCTTGGGAACGATCACATTGACACCGGCTTCTCGGATGCGGAAGCCGTGGTTGGTATCCAGGCTGCGAATCCTCAATTCGACCACCTCGCCTTGCTTCAGGCGAATGACGGAAGGCACGAAGGTAAAACGCTCAGCCACCACGCTGATAACTCGCTCGGGCTCTTCGCGTTCGGACTCGGCATCGGAGGACGGTATCGCAAGCAGGCTCAGAGAGATCAAGATCATCAGCGGAACCGACATGCGGGTGTGGTGTCTCATTCGTGCGTTCAGCCTGCCTTTCTCCCTCCGTACCGAGTAGAAATGTGTGAGAAGGGCGTCAGGACGAGGCGCGAGCCTCTTGGCGAGCGAAGGTGTACTTGACCCTAGCAGCCCGTGGCAAAAGTCCCGTGGAAGGCGCGGCGGGCTTCGGCGGTCGCTCGGCGCGGAGTGAGGAGGATGGCGATCCGGGTGATCTCCTCCGACGAACGACAAAGCCGACGGCCTGGGAACAAAAAAACGTCTGTCGCCCGAAGGGTTACGCGCCACTTCCGCTCGGCTGCGCAGAAAGCGCGGCGCCTCGTTGCTGGAACGGCCACGCGTTACGCAATCGGCCCCGGGGCGCGTAACGCCGCCTACGTGACTTTCGCCACGGGCTGTTAGGTGGTGAGAAATGCAGGTTAAGCGCATCAAAACCACCACCCAATTCCAAGATTCACCCCATTACGGGTCTTGATGAGCCGACTCTGGTTACGCAGAACGGTGTAATCGAACTTGAGCGCGACATCCGGTTCGGGGAAGAACGTCAACCCGGTCACGAGTGCATCGCGGTCGAACTCCTTGAGAGGGAGAAAGTCTTGGGCCATGCGGTTTTGCGTATCGAAGTTCTCGTAACGGGAAAACGCGACCAGGTCATAGCGCTGCCGGAGCGGGAGCAAGTGATACGCCCCCTCGAGATAGAATCCGCGCATTCTTTCGGCGATATTCGGGTTGATGCCTGTTGTGCGCTGGAGCAACGAATTCAGCCGCTCGGTTTGATCTAGAGTCAGGTTCGCCCATTCCCCGCGAAAATCGAATCGCGAGACGCTGAAGCGGCCATCGAACTCCAAAACATTGACCCGAGGGTTGATGCCGGGTGTGGCGAAACCGCTCTTTCCGGTCCAGAAACTGCCGCCCAGCGACAGGCCCGGCATGCCGTGATACTCGAGACGTCCCGTAATCGCGGGATTCTGCACGATCGACTCGAAGGCTTTCTGCCGGCCTTCACGGATGCCCTCTTCGGCGTTGAAGAGCGAAGCGTTCAGCGGCGCCATCGCGTACGCCTTGTAAACGAAGCCGCCGCCCAAGTCACCGAAGATGCCGGCGCCGGGTTCGAACCAGGTACTGGGCAGGATGACGGTGTCGACAAAGGGCCGCTCGACGCCGTTGAACGTCGGAGGCTCGTGACGTTCGTTCACGAGGCCGACGGGAGCGAGCATGATGCCCGAGCGGAAGTTCAACCAGGGTTTGACGAGGAAGTCGAGATAGGCTTGCTCGAGTTCCAGTTCGCCACTCGGTCTTCCTCCTTCGACCAAGGCGTGTTCCAGCTCGAGTTCTGACCAGAATTGGATACGGTCGCTGAAGCTGTGTCCGAAGAGCAGGACGAAGCGGTGGAAGTCGCCAATCGCGGGCTCGCCTTCGGCCTTGTTGACGTGAGACTCCATATAGCCCGAGATGGGCATACGGATCTCGAAGGAGTCCTCACGGGACGACCGATCGGCCTCACTGGGGATGACCTCGGCCATGGGCAGGGGCCGCTCGACAAGCGGTTCAGGCTCGGGAGCCGGGACCACAGCCGCGGCTTGCCGGGAGATGGTCTCCGGTTCCTCCGTGGGCTCTTCGTCTTCGCCTTTGAGTGCGGCGATCTCAGATTCGAGTTGGCGGATGCGCGTCTCCAGCATTTCGAGGCGGGATTGAACGGGATCATTCCCAACCGATTCGGGCGATTGGCCGATCAGTGTCGAAGCCAAAATGAAGCAGCCCATCAGCCGACAGCTTGCGAACCATCTTAATTTAGTCTTGACTAAATTAATCACGAGGCAACTAGAAAATTAATTCTAGGATACCCAACTAAATAGTGTCAAGTGAAACTTATCCGTGAAATGGGGTAGACGAAGCCGGCGGTGGGCCGCTCTATGCGGCAGCAGGTTGAGTCTGACGGGCGAGCATCTCGGAAGCTGTCTGGCGGGTCGCTTCGATCGATGCGAGCTTGATTTGCTCATAGCCGCGGATGCGGTCAGGAAGTCGGGCGATCTCGACGGCTGTCTCCAGGTTCGCGGCGGTCAAGGTCGGCAACAAGCCACGAATCATGTCTTCGTACCAGCCGATCAGCGCCCTCTCTTGACGGCGCAAATGGGCGTAGCCAAAAAGATCCAGCATGCTGCCGCGGAGGAACTTCATTGCGGCCAGGGTCTTGAGGAAGGGACGAGCCCAAGGTCCCAGCGAGAGTTTCCGCTTGAGCCCCATCGTCCGGAGCAAGGGTGGGTGAAGATGATAGACCTGCTTGACGGGCGCCTCGAACATCACCTTCGCCTGCTCGTCGAAGTCGGGCAGTGTAAGAAGCCGCGCGACCTCGTACTCGTCCTTGAAGGCCATCAATTTGTGGAAGTAGCGCGCGACGGCTTCCGTCAGAGCGGTGCTGCCGGCGGCAACCGTTTGCTCGGTTCGGCAGGCCTCTGCAACGAGCCGTTCGTACCGTTTGGCGTAGGCGGCGTTCTGGAACAAGACGAGTTCATCGGAAAAGATCCGGATGCGGCCATCGAGAGTTTGCGGAGCTTTCGCGGGCCGCTCGGGCGCCGCGAGGCTTTCGACCTTCGCCGGATCGGCAACGTATTGGCGGCCGTAGCGAAAGGCAGCAACGTTACGGTCGACCTGGACGCCATTCAGGTGAATCGATTCCTCGATGGATGCCGCGCGAAGAGGAAGCAAGCCCGTTTGATAGGCTGCGCCGAGCAGGAACATATTGGTCTGGAGATGCCCGCCGAACAGCGATTCGGCAAGCCGGGATGCGTCCAGGAAGATACTCTGCTCGCCGCGCGTGTACTCGCGGACGGCGCGGGCGAAGTAGCCGTCGGCCGAAAGAACCGTAAGCCCCTTTCGGATCGACTCGTGGGTCGGGATTTCATGCGAGTTGACCACCGCCACGGTACGGTCGGGACTTGTGCGGCAGAGGTTGGCCGCGGCTGCAGCGCCCATAGCATCGAAGCCCAGCAGCAGGTCCGCGGCGCCGTAACTGATGCGGTTGGACTCTTCGATCGGTTCATCGCCGATCACAAGATGGGATACGACGGCGCCGCCTTTCTGCGCCAGTCCGGTCTGATCGAGAGTCGTGGTGTGCTTGCCGTCGAGCAAGGCGGCCGTCGCGAGCACAGCGTTGATGGTGACGACGCCGGTCCCGCCGATACCCGGCATGAGAATGCGATAGGATCGGCCGGCCGTGACTTTCTCCAAGGGCTCGGCGACCGTCGCCTCGAGCAGGTCGGGCAGCGGACGCTTCCTGAGGCCGGTCCCTTCCTCGACCATGACGCTGACAAATGACGGACAGTCCCCCAGCGCACAGGTGTAGTCCGCGTTGCAGGATGACTGGTGAATGCGCGTCTTCGGGCCAAACTCCGTCTCCACCGGGTGGAGCGACACGCAGTTCGATTTCTCGACGCAGTCGCCGCAGCCTTCGCAAACCCGCTCGTTGACCATCAGCCGCCGGACCGGCTGCGCCATGCGGCCTCGATTGCGGCGGCGGCGTTTCTCGGCGGCGCACATCTGGTCATAGAGCATCACCGTGACGCCGGGTGTACGTTCAAGATTTCTCAGGACAAGATCCAGATCCTCACGCGGGCGCACCTCGGTGATCTCCGCTAAACCGGTTCGGTTCTCATAACGGGTGAGGTCGTCGGTCAGCAGAGCGATACGCTTGACTCCGTCCGCTTCCAACTCGCGCGTCAGGGCCGGAATCGGCAAGCTGCCGGCGATGTCCTGGCCGCCTGTCATCGCGACCGTGCCGTTGTAGAGGATTTTGTAAGTGATGTTGACGTTCGCCGAAACTGCGGCGTTGACGGCCATGCGGCCGGAGTGGAAATACGTTCCATCGCCGAGGTTTTGAAAGATATGGTCCCTGCCGCTGAAAGGGGACGCACCGATCCATGCGGCCCCCTCACCGCCCATCTGAGCGATGTACTCGATGCCCCGGCTGGCCTCCCCGAGCGACGCCGCCATGCCATGACAGCCGATGCCTCCGCCGGCAATCTGACCCTCGAGCAGATAGGTCGAGCGGTTATGAGGACACCCCGAGCAGTAGCTCGGAATGCGCGGCGGCGCAGACTTGCTTTGGGCAAAGAGCGTCTCGATTTCGGCCAACTCGGCCAAGCGGCGCTCGATGCCCTTATTACCCCGGCCCAGCCAGCAGCCCAAAGCTCTCGTGATGATCTCTGCGTCCAACTCCCCACTGGCGGGCAGCAGCTCATCCCCTTCGGGATCAAGCTTGCCCCAAATCGCCGGTCGCCGCTCGCGGTGATACAGCAATTCCCGCAATTGCAGTTCGACGAAACTGCGCTTCTCTTCGATCACCAGGACGCGGTCGAGCCCCCCGACGAACTCATTGATGATCGTCGGCTCCAACGGAAAAACCATCCCCAACTTGAGAATCCGGATACCGGCCGCCTCGAGCTCGGCCGGACCGATACCGATGTTTCGGAAGGCCGACATCAAGTCGTAGTAGCTCTTGCCGGTGGTGACGATGCCCAGGCGGTCATCGGTGTGCCGCAGCCTGATCTGGTTAATGTCGTTGCAGCGCGCGAATTCTTTTGCGGCCGCCATGCGCCGGTAGTGCAATTCCCGTTCGAGCCGCAGCGAGATGGGGATGATCAGCAGCGGGTTCATCACCTTCTCGTAGCGCTCACCGTCGATCAAGAAATCCGGCTCGACGATGGGGACTCGATCCAGAGACACTTCGACGGTGCCCCCGCCGTCGCAAATGTCCGTGGAAACTTTGATCCCTGTCCAGGCGCCGGTGTAGCGAGAGAGTGCGATGCCCCACAGGCCATAGTCGAGCACCTCCTGCGTGTTGCCGGGAGTCAGTGTCGGCAGGGCGTGGTTGTAGAACGAGATTTCGCTCTGGTGGGGGATCGTCGAGCTCTTCGAGACGTGATCGTCGCCCGCCAGCGCCAGGGCGCCGCAGTTGCTGCCGGTTCCTGCGAGGTTGGCGTGTCGAAAGACGTCACCGCTGCGGTCGACACCGGGACCCTTGCCGTACCAGATGCCGACTACGCCATCGACTTGCGGGTCGGGAAGGGCTTGAAAGAGTTGGCTCCCCATGACCGACGTGGCGGCCAAGTCCTCATTGACCCCGGGAAGGAAGCGGATGTTGTGGTCAGAGAGATGTTTGGCGGCGCGAGCGAGGGCGAGATCGTATCCTCCGAGTGGCGAGCCCTCGTATCCCGAGATCCAGGTCGCCGTCTTCAGACCCGCGCGGCGGTCGCGGCGCATCTGCTCGATCGGCAGACGTACGAGGGCCTGGATTCCGGTCATGTAAACGCGGCCGGATTCCAGTGCGTATTTGTCGTCCAGAGAAAAATCGCGCGGCATGCGGGAAGCGACTCTCACTCTACAACACAAGAGACGCGGCTCAGGCTTTGCGGCGTGCCGCACGCCGATTGTCGGCGAAGCCGAGGCGGCCGATGCTGAAGGCGGCCGGAAGTCTCGGACAAGAAGTCTCGGACAAGAGGTTACAATCGAACGATATCCCGAAGTTCCCTCCGCCCTAACGTCCATGAAGGCTCTCCAACTTGTCGCCCCGCGTACGCTTGAAGTGGCCACGATGCCAGACCCGCCCGAGCCGGGTCGCGGGGAAGTTCTGGTCCGCATTCGCGCGTGCGGCGTTTGCGGCAGTGATATGCACTACTACCTGGAAGACGTTTGCGCCGGCACGAAGGCGGTCTACCCGTCGGTTCTCGGCCACGAACCGGCGGGCTCGATCGAGCAGATCGGACCGGGAGTCGAACATCTTGCATCGGGAACGCCCGTCGCCGTTGAGCCGGCGCTCACGTGCGGACACTGTGAACCTTGCTGCATCGGTCGTCCGAACCTCTGCCTGAACTCGAGGTTCCTGGGCGGAGTACAGGGTCCCGGCCTGCTTCGGGAGTACGCCGTCGTACCCGCGCACAACGTCATCCCTCTTCCCAAAGACATGGGCTTCAGCGAAGCCACGGTGATCGAGCCGTTGGCGGTACTTGTGCATAGCGTTGAGCTGGCCGGTCTCCAGATGGGTGAGACGGTGCTCGTGATGGGCGCGGGACCGATTGGTGTGCTAGGCGTCGCCACGGCGAAGATCGCCGGTGCTTCGCGTATCATCGTTGCCGACCGGGTCGAGCATCGTCTGGCGGCCGCCCGGGAAGCCGGCGCTGACGCTGCGGTCCACGTCGATCGCGAGTCGGTGCGGGACGCCGTGATGGATCTGACCCACGGCTTGGGCGCCCATGTCGCCATCGACGCCGCCGGTAAGCCCGACTCCATCAACGCCGCTCTGCATTGCCTGCGATTCGGCGGGCACCTGGTGATTATCGGGATTCCCTCACAGCAGTTCGTCGGTGTGGACCTCTGGCGGGCCATGCATCAGGAAATCAGCATCCATGTCCAAAAGCGCTCGAATGCCAACGATCACGAAGCGCTCGACATGCTGGTTCGCGGTCAGATCGACATCGGACGATTCATAACGCACCGCATTCCTCTACAGGAAGGGGCGAAAGCGTTCGAAGCGGTGGCCAACTATTCGGATGGCGTTGTGAAGGCGGTGGTCGAACTGTAGGCGGCGACTAAGCGGCCTTCCGGGCCGGTTCTGCATCGGCGGTCTTCAGGACCTCGATCGCCTTCTTGAGGTAGGGATCCTTGTCAGGATTGCCGTCAAGAACTTCCGGTGTCGTGTCGGATTTCATCTCGATCATCTCCATCTCCGATAGCCGATAGCGCCGAAGTTCGGAGGTGGAAACTGGATCAGACGGCTCGACGCCGCCATCCTGGAAGGCATCTCCCGTCGACCGATGATACTTGGCAACGGAAAGAATGATCGCCGACCCGTCTTCGAGCGAGATCGTCTTTTGATAGGCAGCCAAGCCGTAGGTCCGCTCGCCGGCGACCTTGCCCCGGCCCCTGTCGAGAATCGCAGCCGCCGCGATTTCGGCGCCGCCGGCAGTGGCGCGGTCGGTGATAAACACAACCGGGACATCCGTCAAAGTGTTGTCCGCTTTGGCGATGAATGTCTCTTCAGGATGCCTTTGCCCCTTGAGAGAGGCAAGCTTTCCTTCCCGGATGAAGTAGTCGGCCAACAATAGACCTTGCTCGGGGTTTCCTAAAGCGTTGCCTCTCAGATCGAGGATGAGCTTCCTGACACCTTTCGACTCGAAAGACTTGATGGCGGCCGCGGCCTGGTTCACACGCTGGGAATCCAGAACGTCCAAATCGATATATCCGATTCCGTCGTCCAGCATTTTGCTTGAAACCGAAGGCAAAGTGACCTTCACGCGAACCACGCTATGTTCCTCGGGTTCATCAGGTTGACGTGCGGGGCGAACGAGCAAACGAACAGGCGAGCCTGGTTTGCCGCTCAGGACGCTCTGCATGTAGGCGGGCGCCATCGAACGAGTGCTCACGCCGTCAATCGCCTCGATCAGGTCCCCTTTGCGGATGCCGGCTTTGGCGGCCGGCAAGCCCGGCACGACGTACAAAATCTGGGTGTAGGAAAGACGTTGTTTGAAGACCACGAGTCCGGTTGAAAGTCCGGTGCCACGATCCTCGTTCCCCCGACTCTTCTCAAACACCTGATATTGCTCGGCCGTCAGGTAGCTGGACAGCGGATCGAGGTACTCGACAAGGCCTTGGATCGCGCCTCGAGTCACCTTGTCCATGTTCGGCTCCTCGACGTAGTCGCCTTTGATCCGCGCCAGAACGTCCGTATAAACCTGCAGCGGACGATACGCGCCTTCTCCCTCCTTGCTCTTGCCCATCAAAGCGCCGATGACGAGCATGACCGTCAACAGCGTGGACACGAATACCACAGCAAACTTTGCTCGAGCGTTCATCAGGGATGATCTCCCACAGCAGGGGCGGTGCGGCCCGGCTGACGTTCTACCACTTCCATGATACTACGTACCGCTGGAAAGGACGGTTGACAAAAGTAGGAAGGGAGGCGAAAGGAACTGTCCTATCAGCGCTTTCGGGCTTGTAACTGGGCAACGTATTCGGGGTAGTTCCGGTAGACCATGATGTGGAAGTTCGGCTGCTTGAATTCCTCCACTGCAAAGAGAAACCCCTTCTTCTTGATCGAGACCAGGACTCGTCGCATCCAACTGACGTGGCTGCCCGTCATGCCCTTCTTCGAGATGTCCAGACAGGCGCCCGTCAGATGAACGGACCGTTTCGGGCCACTGGCGGCGGCGGCGTTCCGATTGCGTCTGCGCAGAGATTGCTGGTATGCGGCTGAGCGAGTCAGGCCCGTAATCCGTAAAGGGTGTCCGAAGCGCGCGCGGAACTGGGTGCTGAGGCGGTCCAGAAACAACTTGGCCCAGGGACGCAAGTAGCGATATTGGGCCGGAATTTTGTGGATGTAGTAATTCCGTGTCTTGGGAGGGACCTGATCCAACAATCGCAACCGCGCAAACCGTTGGATCATGGCGGAGCCTTCGAAGCGCGACAGCCCTTCGAGGTCGGCTCGTTCGTTCTGGATCACCTGTGACCGGAAGTCGGCGCGAAGAGAGGAGCGCGTGGCCCCTGCTGCTTGCGAGGCGAGCGCTGCTAGTACAACACTGGTCAGAAATGTTCGGGACATCCGTATCAGATTAACATGATTGCAGATGGGCTCAGACCCTCTCGGAGATGTCAGGTTGCCCGGAGTGATCGGAGCCTTGCCGGAAATTTTTGAAGGGCCTGCCGCGCCGTTGCAGTGAACGCCTTCGAACCCGCTTTCTAGCCTCTGCTAGACTGTGTGATCTTACTCGTCATCGGCGACTTGATGAGCAAGCGAGCCGTCTATTTCCTCCTGATTGCACTCGCCCTTCTGCACCAGGACTTTTGGCTTTGGGACGATCCGACGCTCGTCCTCGGCTTCCTGCCTGTGGGGCTCGCATATCATGCCGTGTATTCACTCGTTGTCGCTGGAGTGTGGTATCTCACTCTGAGATACGCTTGGCCGTCCCATACGGAAGCCTTTGCCGAAGAGCATGACGAGGACACGCCGCGCCCATGACATCCCTCGTCATCATGGCGGGCTATCTCTTTCTGCTCGTAGGCTTGGGCATCGCCGCGAACCGTGTCTTTCGGGGTACGGCCGCGGACTACTTCCTGGCCAGCCATTCGATCGGCCCGGTATTGCTGATGATGTCGCTGTTCGGGACTACGATGACCGCCTTCGCGCTCGTGGGCAGTACAGGCGAAGCCTATCGTATCGGCATCGGCGTTTACGGGATGCTGGCTTCCTGGTCGGGGCTTGTCCACGCGGGAGTGTTCTTCTTCATTGGTATCCGCCTGTGGGCGATCGGCAAGCGCTACGGCTATGTGACCCAGGTGCAGTACTTCCGGGATCGCTTCGAGAGCGATCTGCTGGGGTTGATTCTCTTCCCGATCCTCGTGGCGCTTGTCATTCCCTACCTGCTAATCGGGTTGCTCGGTGCGGGCGGCGTCGTGCAGTCGTTGACGCAAGGCGCCTTTCCCGAGACCTTCGCGGCTACCAACGGCGGCCTGCCTCCCTGGCTGACAGGACTGATCATCTCTTGCGCCGTTCTTTCCTACGTGTTCTTTGGCGGACTCCGGGGAGCAGCTTGGGCCAACACCTTTCAGACGGCAGTTTTCATGCTCACCGGCCTGCTAGCTTTCTGGCTGATCTCCTCGAAACTTGGAGGGCTCGCCGCCGCGAGCCGTCAGGTTCTTGACTCACATCCCGAGCGGCTGATGCGGGCCGACAGCGTTACGCAGCTCCAGTTCTTCACCTATTTCTTCATCCCGCTTTCGGTGGGCATGTTCCCGCATGTTTTTCAGCACTGGCTTACCGCCCGCTCGGCCAAGACGTTTCGGTTGAGCATTGTGATGCATCCGATTTTCATTCTGATTGTCTGGGCGCCCTGCGTCCTGATCGGTGTTTGGGCAACGTCCGCTATGCTGCCGGACGGCTCGCTCATTGTTCCCGCGGATTCCCCCCGGAACACCGAACTCGCGACCATGGTCCATATGCTTACGACCCCCGTGATCGGTGGACTGCTCGGCGCGGGCCTCCTGGCCGCCATCATGTCGTCGCTCGACTCACAGTTCTTCTGTCTCGGGACTATGTTTACGACCGACATCGTCGCGCACTACTTCGGCGAAGGCCGCTTCGGTGACCGCCGGCGGGTTCTTCTGGGGAGATGCTTCATTGTGGCCATCGTTGCGATCACCTACCTGCTGTCGCTCACCGAGCCGCGGCAGGTTTTCCCGTTCGGCGTGTGGTGCTTTACCGGATTCGCGGGCCTGTTCCCGCTGGTGTGTGCTGCGCTGTATTGGAGACGCTGCACGAAGACGGGGGCAATCGTATCTGTCGCGGTCACGGCCCTCGCATGGGCGCTGCTCTTTCGCGCATCGGAGTATGGCACGGACGGATCGTATTTGTTTTTGGGGATGTTGCCTGTCGCCACGGTCTTCACGGTCTCGCTCCTCACGTTGGTCGGCGTTTCGTTGGTCACAACCGCGCCCTCGGAGGCGACGCTCCGCAGATTCTTTTCGCCTGCCAAAACAGCGGCTCATTTTCCCATCGAGACCGTTGCCGTAGCGGCGGACCGAGGTGAGCGCCCGTGAAGATCGCCTACATTACCGCGGGAGCCGGCGGCACGATCTGCGGCAACTGCCTGCGGGACAACACGTTGGCGCGGGCGCTGATCGATCTGGGTCACGAGGTCCAATTGATTCCTACCTACACCCCGATCCGGACAGACGAGCAGGACGTGAGCTCGAAGCGGGTGTTCCTTGGGGGGCTGAAGATCTACCTGCAACAAGCATTGCCGGTGATGCGCTTTGTGCCGCGGCCGCTCACCGGCTTGCTTGACCGGCCTGCGCTGCTGCGGTGGATCTCGCGCTTCGCCGTCAGCACGCGGCCGGAAGAGCTCGGTGCGCTTACCGTTGGCGTGCTGGAAGGCGAGGCGGGGCCGTTCCGTCGGGAGTTCGATCCGCTCGTGGATTGGCTGGCGACATGGCAGCCGGACGTGGTTCACATTACGAACTCGATGCTCGCCGGGATCGCGCCGATGCTCAAGAAGCGGTTGCGCTCGGCGGTCGTTTGCTCTCTGCAAGGAGAAGACCTGTTCCTGTCGAGCATGCCGTCTCCCTACCGCGAGCGGGCTTTCGCCTTGTTGCCCGAGCTGGCAGGTTCTATGGACGTGTTTGTCTCGCCCAGCCGCGCTCACGCCGAAGAGATGGCCGGACACCTTGCGTTTCATCCGGACAAGGTTCCGGTTGTCCACTCCGGCATCGATTTGGCGGGTTACTCCGGTCGGCAACGGCGTGCTGCCGGCGAGTTCGTGGTGGGATATCTTGCGCGTGTCGCCCCCGAGAAGGGCCTGCGGACACTGGCGGAGGCGGTGGCCAGGCTGCGAGCCATGAATACCTCCGGGAGGCTGCGTATCCGGCTCCGAGTGGCGGGTTGGCTCAGTCCCGAGCATCGATCTTTTCTCGCCGACGTCGAACGACTGATGCAAGCCGCCGGCTTCGATGAAGACTTCGAGTATGTCGGCGAAGTTGACCGCGAGCAGAAAATCGCTTTCCTACGCGGACTTGACGTACTGTCCGTGCCCACTTCTTACGGAGCTCCCAAGGGCCTCTACGTGATGGAAGCGTGGGCTTGCGGCGTGCCGGTGGTACAGCCGCGGATCGGGGTCTTCCCCGAGTTGATCGGCGCCACCGGAGGCGGACTATTGTGCGAGCCGGGAGATGTGGCTGACCTGGCGAAGAACCTGGAGCTGCTCATGACCTACCCGGAGATGGCCGAGGAGATGGGCGCCCTCGGCCGGCGCAAGGTTCAAGATTACTTCCACAGCAAACGGATGGCCGGGCAAATGCTGACCCTGTACGAAAACCTGACTCCGTATCGAGAGAGGAGACCCTAGTCCGTCATGGCGTACGAATACCACTATCGGCGCAAGATCTATTGGCAGGACACCGACATGGCCGGGATCATCCACTTCACGAACTACTTTCGCTACATGGAAGAGGTGGAGATCGAGTTCCTCTCCTCGATCGGTCTCGACCCGCTCAAGATCGCCCACAAGCACAATGTCTGGAGGCCGCGCGTTTCCGCGCAGTGCGACTTCAAGAAGACCGTCAGCTTTGGAGACGAGCTCGACATTCACATTTGGGTCGTCAAGAAGGGACGGACCTCAATCCACTACGAACTCGCTTTCAACCACGACGGGGAAGAAGTCGCTCATGGGCGTCTTGTCATCGCCTGTGTCAGCAAGACCCCCGACGGCGTCATGCAGCCGACGCCGATACCGCCGGTGATGGACGAGGCTTTGCAGGTCGCCCCGTTCGCCGAAGCGTCAGAATGACCCTGCCAGGCTTGTCCTGTGTGTGACCTCCTTGTTAGGTTGTCAGAGGGAGCAGCGATCATGGCGACCCGGCTTTGCACCCGGAGTACGGACACTCTTCGAGAGCAACTCGGCGCCGCTGTGATGACATTCGGAAAGGTCTGAGGCAGCGCCGTGATCCTGTTACCGGAATCGATCGGTCGATGACAGCCGCGCACTTGGTGGTCAGAGATCTTCGCAAGGAGTATCCCACTCCCGGCGACCCGCTCGTCGTCATTGGCGGCGTCTCGTTCGAGATGAAGCGCGGCGATGCGCTTGCGATCATGGGGCCCTCGGGCTCGGGCAAGAGCACGCTGCTCTACATGCTCGGGACGCTCGAGACTCCGACCGCCGGCTCCCTCTCGGTCGGCTCCCAAGACCCTTTCGCGCTCGACGAGACGGACTTGGCGTCGTTCCGCAATGAACAAGTCGGCTTCGTCTTTCAGGAGCATCACCTGCTGCCGCAGTGTACGGCTCTCGAGAACGTGCTGATCCCGACGATGGTGCCCAGTTCGGCGCAAAGTCCGGCTGAGTCCAAGGAGCGGGCGCTCAAGCTGCTGGATCGCGTTGGGTTGAGCGATCGCATGGAGCACCGCCCCGCGGAGCTGTCCGGCGGCGAGCGTCAACGCGTCGCCATCGCCCGGGCGCTGGTCAACAAGGTCCCGCTGATTCTTGCCGACGAGCCGACGGGCAATCTCGATCGCCACACGGCCGAAGCCGTAGCGGACTTGCTGCTCGAGCTCCACGGCGAGGAGAACACCATCCTCATCACCGTGACCCACAGTCTCGACCTGGCGCGGCGGTTTCCCCAACGCGCCGAACTTACCGACGGCAAGCTGGTGTTCGTGCTGAACTGAGACCGCTCCTCCTGTACCGACTGCCATGGCACATGGCGAGCAAGCAACGGGACAAGCCCGACTTGACGGGCGTGCTGCCGAAGGCAGGGGTCGACAGGGTTCGAGATGTCATCGGTCTTCGCGGCCGGCGTAGGGGGCCGCATGCCGTGCCCAAGGTTGATCCGGATGCCCGATGCGGTGATTTGCTGAAGCCCATGCCTCTTCGAAAAAAGGTCGCCGTTGTGACGGGCGCAGCGGCGGGTATCGGAAGGTACTGCTCACCAGCACGGCTGAAGAAATACGCAGGGGCGGGATTGACGTCTTCTCATCGTGTTGCGATGTCAGCGACCGAGTCCAAGTTGATCGCTTCATCGACTCGGTGACGGAGAAATATGAACACGTTGACATCCTCGTCAACAACGCGGCGGTCTGCCGCGCGAACCCGATCGACGATCCGGAAGACGATACGTGGCGCTGCGTTCTGGCGACCAATCTCGACGGTGTCTTCTACGGCACGCGCCGCGCCTTGTATTCCATGCCTGATGGCGGGCGGGTGATCAGCATCGCGTCGATCTCCGGCAAGACCGGTGATGCCGGATAGACCGCCTATTGCGCCTCCAAGCACGCCGTGATCGGCTTTACGCGCGCGCTGGCTCTGGAGGTGGCGTCCCGTCGCATCACCGTCAACGCCGTCTGCCCCGGCTGGACCAAGACCGAGATGGCGCGGCAAGACCTGGAAACCGGCGCTCGACAAGCCGGCGTTCCCCTGGATGAGTTCCGGCGAGGCTTGCTGGCGAAGATCCCGCTCGGGAAGATCACCGAGCCCGGCGAGGTGGCGGAACTCGTCTCGTTTCTGGCGTCTCCTGCGGTGGCCAACATCACGGGACAGGCCTTGAACATCAGCGGCGGGCTGGTCATGAGCTGACGGCGCGGTCGCCTCATTCGCCGGAGCCGGCGGCCTGGACGGTTACCTTTTCTCGGGCTTGGCGCCATTTTTTTGTGCACGCGCGAGCTGTCTCGAACATGAATTCAACGTCGGCTCCGATGACCGGCATCGTCACGCCTTTCGCAACCAGAGAATCAACGTCGTCCCAGGTCACGCAGGCCCCGACCACCAGATCTCCGGCTCGAGCTGCGGCGATCACCCGATCGACGGATGCATCCAGTCTCGGATCGGTTAGGCCGGGGAGAATCCCCATCGATTGGGAGAGGTCGAGCGCGCCGACAAAGACGCCGTCCAGTCCGGGGGTGCTCAGGATGTGCGGAAGGTTGTCGATCGCCTGGCGGTCCTCGATTTGCACGATCGTCAGGATCTGTTCGTTCGCTTGACTCAGGTACTCGTCCCAGCGAGTTCCGTAGGCCGTCGCGCGTAAGGCCCCGATGCCCCGCTTCCCCAGCGGCGCGTACTTGGTGTGCGTGACGGCCCACTGCGCTTCCTCGGGAGTATTGATCTGGGGGATGATCACGCCCATCGCACCCGCATCGAGCGACACCTTGATCGAGTCGATATCGCCCACCTTGGTGCGCACGATCGGGGCGCACTCGTAACGATCGACGGCCATGATGATGTTGCGCAACGACTCCGGGCCGATGTGACTGTGCTCCACGTCGATCAGCAGCCAATCGAACCCGGACTGCGCCATCATTTCGGCCGAGCAAGGGTCGGTGGACCAGATCCAAGTGCCGAGAACAGGATCACCGGCCGCGAGTCTTGCTTTCAAGGGATTTACAAAGTCAGGCATGTCGTGTCGCCTTCCTCAGTCTGAGACAGAAGCAGCCGCGTGAAGGCATCCCCTGTCTCTGGGTGCGATGGCCTCTTGGCGTCCGCCGCGTCCGACTGGGCGTTCTCGTCCGCCGCGCTGTTTCTGTTCAGGCCACACAGCGATGAGTCTTCAGATGCCGGGTCACTGCATCGTCAGAAACCGTCTGGGATTCTCGACCAGGATCTTGTCGAGATCATCGTCGGAGATGTCTCGCGCCTTCAGACGCGGGACGATGTTTTCGAGAACATGGCCGTAACCATACCCGCCATAAGTCGCCAGGTCCGATTTGAAGCTGCAGTCCTGTGCGACGTAGATCTGTTCGACGTACCCCTGCCGAACCAGCTCGGCGATGATGTTCACTCGAATGTCATCCGATGGATGATGGCGGCCCGCGTATGCGAAGTAGATGTCCCGGCCGAAAGAGTCGAAGCTGAGGTTGCATCCGCGGTCGGCCAGCCTGCGATAGAGGTCGATCTCGTCACGGTTCCTGTTTTCGATGTGGCTCATCATGACGCGGCTGGGGTCGACTCCCTCCGCTTCGAGTATGTCCAGTATCGTTGGTGGTGAGTCGACACTGTGACCGGGGTGAATCGAGATGGGCGCCCCGGTTTCCCGATGCGCCTGCGCGGACGCTCGGATGCACTTCTCTTCATTCGGATGAAGCGGCCAACACGCCCCGATCTCGCCGATCAGACCGGACCGAATGCCGCTGCCGTCGATGCCCTCGGTCACGTTGCGAACGATTTCGGCCCTGATTTCTTCAATGGTCTTGTCGTCCATGTCCGGCGGGTGCGAGGGATGGATGTAATAGCCGTTGCCGGCAACGATCTGGACGCCGGTGCGGGCCGAGACCCGGGCCAGCCCTTGCGGGTTCGGAGCGATGCCTCGAATGGTCTGGTCCACGAGGGCGGCGCCGCCGAGGTCCTGAAACTTCCCCACTTCGGCTTCCACGACGCTGGCATCGTCCATCACCAAGTTGGGCCGTGAGCTCATGATGTTCTGCCGTACCCAGCCCAGATTCGACAACAGCAGCTCCTCGTCGGCAAGGCTCTTGCCCCGCTCATCCTGCGGCGGGCGGAAGTAGCACGTCAGGTCGAAGAAAAGGTGCTCGTGAATGAGGGTCTTGCCCAGATCTTCCGGTTCGATCGGTCCGGTTACGGTCAGGATCTTTCCTTGCGTGTCCGTCGCCATGGGTTTTTCAGAACAAGCGTATCAAAGTAAAACCGGGCCGCGCACCGGCCGCGCCGTCTGGGAGCGATGGGCGCTCTTCAGCCCGCGCCAGAGAGCGCGACACGCCGCTCAACCTATACTGGTGACTCAACCCGTATGTCCTCTTACCCTCGCGTTGCCACTTTCAAGACGGTCGAATCGTTTCGGGCTCATTTGGCGAAGCTCGGACTGAAGATCGAGTGCGAAGACGCCATCGAGACGGCGCCAGGGTCTCCGTTGGCCGCGCCGATGACGGTGGACGGATTTCGGGTCGGCAATCGATTCACGATCCATCCCATGGAGGGCTGGGACGCGGAAACCGACGGACGGCCGAGCGAATTCGTCCGCCGGCGTTGGCGCAACTTCGGCCGTAGCGGCGCTAAGTGGATTTGGGGTGGCGAAGCGATGGCGGTTCTGCCCGATTCGCGCGCCAACCCCAACCAGTTGATCATCAGTGAAGAGACGCAAGACGGCTTGGCGGAACTTCTCGAAGAGCTTCTCGAGACGCACCGTATCGAGTTCGGGTCGACGGACGATCTGCTCGTCGGCTTTCAGCTCACACATTCGGGCCGCTTCTCGAAACCTTTCCGCAAGGACAGGCCTGAGCCAAAAATCCTTTACCGCCACCACGTGCTAGACCGCAAGTTTGGCCTGGGGGACGACTATCCGGTGCTCACCGACGACGATGTCCGGCGCATCATCGATCGCTTCATCGCGGCGGGCAAGATCGCCGAGGAGTGCGGGGCGATGTTCGTCGACGTGAAGCACTGCCACGGTTATCTCGGGCATGAGTTCCTCAGCAGTCACATCCGGCCGGGGCCCTACGGCGGGTCTTTCGAGAATCGAACTCGTTTTCTGCGCGAAGTTGTTCAGGGCATCCTCGCGAGTACGAAGAAGATCAAGATCGCGGTTCGTATGAGCGCCTTTGATTTGATCCCGTTTCACCCCGATGCGAGCCGGCGCGAGGGGACGAAGCTCGGGCCGGGCATCCCGGACGAGTTCTCTGGAGTCTACCGGTATGGGTTCGGGGTCGACACGGACGAGCCGACGAAGTACGACCTGAGCGAGACGGAGAAGTTCGTCACGCTGCTGGAGGAACTCGGGATTCGGATGCTGAACGCGAGCGGCGGCAGCCCCTACTACAACCCGCACATTCAGCGCCCGGCGCTGTTTCCGCCTTCCGACGGCTATCAGCCCCCCGAAGACCCGCTTGTCGGTTGCGCACGCCAAATCGAGGTTGCCGCCGCGATCAGGAAGCGTTTCCCCGAAATGACGGTCGTGGGCACCGCGTATTCTTATCTACAGGAGTATCTGCCGCACGTGGCGCAATGGGCGGTGCGGACGGGGCGGACGGATTCGGTTGGATTGGGTCGCGTGGTGTTGTCGTATCCGACGCTGCCGCGGGACGTTCTCGAAAGCGGCTCGCTGGAAACGAAACGGATCTGCCGTACGTTCAGCGACTGCACGACGGGGCCGCGCAACGGGATGATCTCGGGCTGCTTTCCGCTCGATCCCTATTACCGGAAGTTGCCGGAGGCGGAGGAACTCAAACGGGTGAAGGCGGAGTTTCGCTAGCGTCAGCGCGGCTCGATATGCGGAATTTCCCCTTGATATGTGCCAAAACGCGGCGATACAATATCTACACTTCAAAGCAGAAAGTCTCCCTGCGAAGAAGCCTCAAAGGAGGAACGTCATGCTGTCCTTTTGGCAAGAAGACCGTCACGCGGTGATCGTGGCTTTGGCGGTATTGGTCGCGGCGCTCGGATTCGTGGGCTGCGACGTCCCAACGTCCGAAGACCCCGAACCGGAAGCGGCCGCCTTCCCACAGCTTGAAGGCTACGCCGAGATGGAGATTCCCGCGGACAATCCCATGACCGCGGAAAAGGTCGCGCTCGGCAAGCAGCTTTACTACGACAAGCGGCTGAGCGGTGACGGCAATCGTTCCTGCTATGGCTGCCACCTCAAGGAACACGGTCTGACCGACGGCAAGCCGGTCGCCATCGGCGCGTTCGACAAGACGTTGACGCGGTCGAGCCCGACGCTCTGGAATATCGGCTACCACTCGGAGCTTTACTGGGACGGTCGTTCGGGCGCTCTCGAAAAACAGGTGCAAGGCGCATGGGGCGGGGGCAACATGGGCGCATCCGGCAATGACGGCGCACCGAGCATGGGTGACATCTGCGCCAAGTTGAACGAGATCGCCGGCTACAAGGAGCAGTTCAACGCGATCTTTGGCGAGGACGCCACGCCGGATAACGTAGCGATGGCCGTCGCTTCGTTCATGCGTACGATCGTGGCTGCCGATTCGGCCTGGGTGAAGTTCCGGAGTGGGGACGACTCGGCAATCAGCGAACAGGCGAAACGCGGTTGGACGGTATTCAGCGAGAAGGCCAAGTGCACGAACTGCCACGACGGCCTGCTGCTGACGGACCTGCAGTACCACAACGTCGGCATCGGCATGGATGCGGAGACGCCCGATGTGGGCCGCGCCAAGGTCTCCGGAGACGAAAAAGACACGGGTGCGTTCAAGACGCCTACGTTGCTCGACATCAGCAAGTCCGCGCCCTATATGCACGATGGCAGCGTGGCGACGCTCGAGGATGCCGTTGAGCTGATGACTACCGGCGGCAAGGCCAACGAGTGGTTGGACGAGACGAATCTGGCCGACGCCAAGGACGCCAACCTCACGGACGAGGACAAAGCGGACCTGGTGGCGTTCTTGAAGTCGCTTGACGTTGAATACACGATTATGGAACCGATGTTGCCGTAACCGGCAGTTCCTTGTGGGCCGGACCTTCGAAGGTTCGGCCCTTCACCATCACCCATCCCATCAAACCCGCGGCTTCCGAACCAGGTCGTAGCACCTCGTCTTTGTCAGCCATAGGGGAACTGACACCCCGGTCGCCGGACGGATCGTCCGACGAATCGAAGCTTGAGGCGCCGTATCGTTTCTCGGTGAGGTGGCGGCCTCAGGGCACGCTGTTGGCGACGTTTAACACCGATACGGCGATCTTGCCACCGAAGCAGACATCCACGTCGAGACCGTCTCGCCTCGGGCGCAAGGAGTACCGTCCGTTGTAGTGCAACAGATCGTTTTCTTCGCAAAAGCTGAGTGGCAGGGGTGAGGGGTCGAGCGCGCAATAGACGACCTCGGGAGGCTCTTCGGTTTCGTCCGGCATCGGCAGGTTCACGTTCCAGAACTGGCCGGGAAGAGAGGGCTGTGCCAGCAGATCCTCGATGAGGGGCTTTGTCCAAAGAACCGCCCTTCGCCAGTCCGCTGTTTCCAAAGGCCGGTTGTGATATTGGGAAACGGCGATCGCTTTCACACCGTGAATCGCGGCTTCCCTCACGGCGGCGACAGTGCCGGAATGGTAGACATCGACGCCGAGATTGGATCCGTCGTTGATGCCCGCGAGGACGCAATCGAAGCCGGACTCATGGCGATGTAGAGCCACGCGCACGCAGTCGGCAGGCGTGCCCTCGACGGAATAGCGCTTGGGGTGATGAGCATGGACGCGGAGCGGACTGTCGGTCGTCGTGGCATGGCTGATGCCCGACGCCGGCTCGCGAGGCGCCGCCACCAGGATCTCGCCAAGACCTTTCGCAACCTGCAGGAGAGCTTCCAGACCGGGCGCTTCGATGCCGTCGTCGTTGGTGAGCAGGAGTTTCATGCAACTTTACTACGAGGATAACCTTCGTAGCGGGCCGGAGCCCGACATCCGGCGCGAGCCGAGTGGAGATTGGTTGTAGAATAGGCATCCGCGTTATGAACCTGGAGCCCTCGCCACGGATCATTGCACTCCGGACGAAGCTGGAAGCGTTCATGGCCGAGCATGTCTATCCGAACGAGGGAACGTTCGATCGACAGCTCAATGAGGTCGGCCGTTGGCGGCTTCCACCCGTGATGGAGGAGTTGAAGGCGAAGGCGCGCGAAGCGGAGCTGTGGAACCTGTTCTGCTCCGATCCGGCGTACGGTACCGGACTGCGCAACCTGGAGTACGCACCGCTGTGCGAGGTCATGGGACGGTCGCTGATCGCGCCGGAAGTCTTCAACTGCAACGCCCCGGACGTCGGGAACATGGAGACGTTGATTCTCTACGGCACTGAGCAGCAGAAGAAGCAATGGCTCGAGCCGCTTCTGAGCGGCGAGATGCGGTCGTGCTTCTTGATGACGGAACCGGACGTGGCTTCGTCCGATGCAACGAACATCCGGTCGAGCATCGTGCGCGATGGCGATGAGTACGTGCTGAACGGGCGCAAGTGGTGGACGACGGGAGCAGGCGACCCGAGGTGCAAGATCGGGATCTTCATGGGCAAGACGGACCCCGACGGCCCGAAGCACAAGCAGCAGTCGATGATCCTGGCGCCGATGGACACAGCGGGAATCACGATCAAGCGGCTGCTATCGGTCTACGGATACGACGAAGCACCCCACGGACACGGCGAGGTGCTCTTCGAGGATGTGCGCGTGCCGGCCGCGAATCTGTTATTGGGCGAAGGCCGTGGATTCGAGATCGCGCAGGGCCGCCTGGGGCCGGGACGGATTCATCACTGCATGCGGCTGATCGGCATGGCCGAGCGCGCGCTGGAGATGATGTGCAAGCGCGTCAAGGAGCGGGTGGCCTTCGGCAAGCCGCTTGCCGAGCAGGGGACGATCCGGGCGGACATCGCGAACTCTCGGATGGAGATCGATCCGGCGCGGTTGCTGACCCTCAAGGCGGCGCACTTGATGGATACGGTGGGCAGCAAGGCGGCCCGCGCAGAGATTGCCATGATCAAGGTTGTGGCGCCCAACATGGCGTTGCGCGCAATCGACCGCGCGATTCAGGCGCACGGCGGCGGAGGCGTTTCGGCCGACTTCCCGTTGGCGGCGCTGTGGGCTCACGCGCGCACTCTCCGCCTGGCCGACGGACCGGATGAAGTTCATCGCGAGGCGGTCGCCAAACTCGAGTTGCGAAAGCAGGGCTCTTGACCACGCACCGAGAGCCCTCCAACCCCTACGAACTGCGGTCGGAGAGCGTCGAAGAGCCGCCGCTGACGCTCTCGGCGATCGCCTTGCGAGTCGGCCCCGGCATTATCCTTGCCAGCACGATCGTGGGTTCCGGAGAGCTGATCGCGACGACGGTGCTGGGCGCGGAACACGGCTACAGCCTGCTGTGGCTGATCATCGTGAGTTGCGTCATCAAGATCGTCGTTCAGAACGAGTTGGGGCGCTACACGATCGGCACGGGCGAGACCTCGCTGGAAGCTTTCGATCGGATACCGGGTCCGAGGTTGGGTGCTTCGTGGGTGGTTTGGGCGTGGTTTCTCTCGCTGGCGCTGGCGTTGGTAGCCGTGGGCGGGATGTTGGGCGGCATTGCCCAGGTGGTGCATCAGATTGTCCCCTCTGTCCCGATCATTGCGTGGGTGTGGGTGATCAATATCGGGACGGTGATCGTCCTTAGCATCGGGCGCTACGAGCTGATCGAGCGAGTTTCCATGGCGATGGTCGCCGGGTTCACGGTGATGACGGTCGGCGCGGCTTACGTGTTGCTCGACAGTCCGCAATATTTCTCGTGGGGCGCTGTCGTGGAGGGGCTGTCGTTTCGGATGCCCGAGGACGGGTTCTTGAGCGCGGTCGCCGTGATGGGCCTGACGGGGGTGGGGGCGAGCGAGTTGGGCATCTATCCCTACTGGTGTCTGGAGAAGGGCTACGCTCGGTTCACCGGGCCGCGAGATGACACACCCGCCTGGACCCGGCGCGCCCACGGGTGGATCCGCGTGCTCGGTTTCGACGTTGTGAACTCGATGGTCATCTATACGTTCGCCACCATCGCGTTCTACTTGCTCGGCGCGGGCATCCTGAACGGCATGGGGGTGGTGCCGCGAGGGACGGAGATGATCGAGACCCTGTCGAACATGTATACGGCCACGCTCGGCGAATGGTCGCGCTACGTGTTTCTGAGCGGCGCGGCGGCGGTGCTCTATTCGACGGTGTTCGCGGGGACGGCGGCCCGGTCGCGGATGCTGGCCAATTGGCTGGGAATCCTGAAGGCATACGACAAGGGCAACTATGGCCTGCGTCTGCGGTTTCAGCGGCTGTTTGTTGTGGTGCTGCTGATTGTGCCTTCGATCTATTACATGTTCTTCCAGGAACCGGTGATGATGGTCAAGATGGCCGGCACGGTGGAAGCCATGATGCTGCCGATCATCGGATTTTCGACCGTGTATCTGCGTTACCGTCACCTGCCGCCATCGATCGCCCCGAAGGGTTGGCTGACGCTGGCGCTTTGGGTGACCTCGGCTTTGATGGCCGTAATGATGGGGTATTCGGTGCTTTATCGACTTGGGTTATAGTTCGGGGAACCTGTTCATGAACAACGAGTTGCAAAAAACATCGCTTGGCGTGCTGCTGTTGTTCAGCGCCATAGGATTCGCCGGCTGCGTTTCGGAGCCGACCTTGGAGATGTTCCAGAGCGATGATCCGCCGTGTTACGACCGCTCCCTCCAACCCCAAACCGCGGTCGTGGATACCCACCTGCACTTCCGTCCGTTTGGAGGTCCCGCGGTCCGGTTCGAGGAGATCGTCTCGTACCTCGAGAATACGGGCGTCTTGTTCGCCACCATCTATGGCATTGGTCAGATGCTTCCCATCGAGTCGTCGTGCACCTATTACCTGGATTGTCCCGGCACACCGGTGATACCGACGCTGAAGAACGATTTCGTCAATGCCGCCAACTACACCACGAAATCACCGAAAGGCGTCCATCTGACTCTCTCGATGACCTTCCCGGACTTGTCTCGGCCGGAGTCGATCCTGCCGAATATGCAGCTCTTGGAGCAAGAATACCCCGGAGCGTTCAAATGGATGGGTGAGGTCAATCTGGTGAAACAGGCGCTGTTCAACAACGGGCAAGAGCCCGTTCCCATGGCTGCGCTCGCGGAGTGGGTGGCCTTCATGGAGGTGCTGCGCGAACGGGGCATCCCGCTCGCGATTCACTCGGATTTGGGAAACGACGAGGCCCCGACCAAATACCTGCCCCTGATGAATGAAGTGTTGCGCTTGTACCCTGACAACAACATCGTGTGGATGCACTTGGGGCTGTCCCGGGAACTCGTCGATATGGACGCCGCCGAGCATATCCAAACGATGAGGTCAATGTTGGATAACTATCCGAATCTGATGTTGGATCTTTCATGGCGGGTGATCGACGATTCCTACTTCTCAAAGCCCGACACACGGGCGCTTTATGTCTCGTTCCTGAATGACTACTCGGAACGGTTCCTGCCTGGGACGGACTTCTTGGCCTCGAGTGACAAGGACATAGAGGTCTATCGAGCAGAGCTGCAGACAACCAGTCGGATCCTTCATGAACTGAACGACCATGCTTTCCGGAACATTGCGCTGGGGCAGAACTACTTCCGACTGCTCGGTCTGGAGTACACCGCGCCGCCGGTGTGTGCGAATCAAGAGCCTTGATGCGGCATATTGTGAGAAGCAGACATGGAATGAGCCTCTCATCATGCTCATTGCGTCATGCCGGTTTCGCGGCGAGAAGGGCGGGCTCGCAGAGTTTTGTTCCACCGCCTGCTGTTGAACTCACCCCGGTAGACGTCCATGCCACCGCCTCGCAACACAGGCTCATTTTCCCCAGTGCACGCTCCACTCGGACCAGTCAGCTGGCGCGCCGCGCGCTTCGCCTACCTGCCGCGCGCGGACAGCGTTTTTGCCGGAATGCCGACGGATGATGCAGAAACGATCGTCGTGCGGGGGCCCCGCAATCACGCCCGATGGGGCCTCTCGCGACAAATCTGCCAAGAATGGCAGGTCAGGCTGTGACGAAAGCCGCAGCCACAAACCCGGTCCCTTGCCGCGCCAACCCTGTCCTTGCCGTGTGCCGTTTCCCGGGACTAGTCCTGCTACATGGTGACTGAGCAGACATTCCACGGGATACTGGTGTGGGCCGTGTTCGCGATAGCGGTCCTCACCTTCGCGAGCCTGCTGCGTCTCAAGGCGCCGTACGGACGGCACTATTCGGGGCGCGGCTGGGGCCCGGAGATGTCGAACCGGGTAGGGTGGGTGGTCATGGAGCTCCCGGCGACGGTCCTCTTCGCGGGCATCTACTTCATGGGAAGGGCGGCAAGCGAGCCGGTTCCCCTGATCCTTCTGGGGATCTGGCAGTGCCACTACCTGAACCGGACCTTCGTCTACCCTCTTCGCACGCGAACCGCGGGCAAGAAAATGCCGATTGCGGTCGTGGGCAGCGGGTTCGCCTTCAACGTGGTCAACGCGTACGTCAATGCGCGCTTCATCTCGGAGTTTGGCGAATATGGCGCCGAGTGGCTGGGAGATCTGTGGTTCCTGGGTGGGCTGGCCATCTTCTCGGCCGGCTTCGCCCTGAATGTCCACTCCGACAACATCCTGCTCGGCCTGCGCAAGCCCGGCCGAACCGGATACTCCATCCCGCACGGAGGGGCATTCCGCTACGTCTCCTGCCCCAACTATCTAGGAGAGTTGCTGGAATGGTCCGGGTGGGCGGTGGCGACGTGGTCGCTGGGCGGACTCGCGTTCTTCACCTACACAGGGGCCAACCTCGTCCCGAGAGCACTCAGCCACCACCGGTGGTACCGGGAACGGTTCGCAGACTATCCGGCCGGTCGGAAGGCGGTGATCCCTGGAGTACTCTAGGCCCATCGCCGCGCTCGCGCCTGCGGGTCGGCGGAGGCGCTGACAGGGTTCAGGGCCGCACCTGTGGGGATGTTGGCGGCCATGCAAGAGTGCAGGGAAACGCATGGCCACCTCCAGGCGCTGGCTATTGCGCAATGCGATCTAAGCGGCCAAGTGCCGTTCGATCGCGGCCGCACCCGTCGGGCCGCCTGTCCGCGAACGTCTTCGGAGATCTAGCCGCCTTTTCTCACCAGCGGCTTTGCGATGGGTTGAGAGGGGCCGAAATATAGTCTAAAGATCGGAATCCTCCGCGGCGAGGGAGGCGAGGGCCGATACGGGGCGCTTTAGGTCGCCCATTGCGGCTCGCGAAAGTCCGTTTTTCGGGTTGTTGCCGATTCTAGAAACACTTCGCCCCTGCGCCCCCTGGGGGCGCCGTTTTTGGTTCGCTCCGTGTTAGCAAACAGTTGCTCCTCCCGGCGGACGCAACGCCCGATACACCGCCGCGAATGCCTCCTCATCGGGGTAGCCGCCGGCCAACGACAGGTACACCCGCCGCACGCTCACCTTCACCTGTGCCCCGATCTTCAACAACCCCCGCCGGATCGTCTCCGTCTGGGCCCGCGCCCACCGTGTGCCCTTGAGCCCCAGCCGCCGCAGCGCCACCAGCAACACGTACGCCAGCGACGACAGATACAGCCGCAGTTGATTGGCCCGCAGCGTCTCGCTGCTCATGCGATCAGCAAACAGACTCAACTGCTCCTTGATGCGATTCTCGGCCTCCCCGCGCCGGCAGTAGAGTTGTTCGTACAACCGTTGCGGCGGCCATCTCTGGGCCTCCAGCGACGTCACCACATAGCGCGGATTCTGCTTGCCCGAGAGCTGTTCGGCTTTCCCCACCACCCGCCGCGCCCGGCTCCAACTCTGCCGCGTCTGATACCCGAACTCGCTAAAGACCCGCGCCGGCCGGCCCGTCTGCTGCTGCCTCCTCGCCGCCTCTGCGAGCGCCTCCTCCAGCAGCGACCGCAACCGCTCGTTGCGCGCCAGCCCCACCACGTACCCCACCTGGTTCGCCTCGCAGCAGCTCAGCAACTCGTCCCGACAAAACCCCGAGTCGGCTCGCAGCAGGATCTTCACCTCCGGCCAAGCTTCCCGGATCTGCGCCACGATCCTCTCCAACTCCGCCACGCTGCCCGCCGCCGCGTCTTGATTCGACACCCGCTGCCGCGCGCACAAGACGTGCTCGCCGCTGAAGATGTACAGCGGCAAGTAACAGTAGTGACCGTAGTACCCGTGAAAGAAACGCCCCTCCTGCTGCCCCTGCAAGGGCGTGTCGGTGGCGTCGATATCGAGAATGATCTCGGCCGGCTCCTGCGGGTGTGCTTCTATGAACACGTTCACCCGTAGGCGGTCGATCGCTTCGCTGTCGCAACAGATCTTCTGGTAGCGGTCCAAACCGTCGGTCCTGTGTTCCAGCCGGTTCAGCGTGCTCTTGCCCGCCAGCGGCTTGCCGCGATCACGCTCTCGGCTGCGCTGCTGCCCTTCCAAGTCGCTCTTGCCCACTAGCAGCGCCAGCAGCGGTTCGCTGCGCAACTCGTCGTGATCGTTGAGGTCTTCGTATCCCAGCGCCAGCGCATACACCCGCTGCGAGACCAGCTCCGCAACCCGGTGTTCGATGCGCCGCGGATCGCGGCGGTCCTCGAAACAGACCGCCAGGCGCGGCAGCAGCTTGATGCGCCGGTCGACCTCGCGCAACAGCAGCGCGCCGCCGTCGGAGCTGATCACCCCGCCATCAAACCGGGTGCTTACTTGGCGGCGAAAGTGCTTGCCAAACGAGAAGCTCGATTGGCTACACTCTGTTATCGGAGGGCGGCTTGTCTTCTGTGGCGCTAACGTTTTGGACATAAATGTTCTATGCCACAACAGGCAGCCCTTTTTCTACCCCCTGGTGAAATATCCGGGCTAATGGATTCTACCTCGGAAAGAGGGATGTGATGAGGGGATCAGGGCAGCGTGATCAGTAGTAAGTCTATTACGAGCAACAACTTGCGATGATACTGGCGCAGCTGGTGCTGGGAGCCCTCTCAATAAACGCCGGGAATAATCCGGTACTTCACCCGTGCCTGATACTCTGCCCACTTATCGGCGCCGTATTTCTCGGCACAGAGCCTGTCGTCATCACGTTGACGGAAGGTGAACAGCGTGATGATGAAGACAAAGTAGGTCCAAGCCCAGGGATTAGTGAAGTAGCCGAATACCAGGGCAATTGACAGGGAAAGGAACCCCTCGCCCATGTAGTTGAAGTGTCGGGCGACACCCCATAGACCACTGCACAAGATCTTGCGGTCACCGGCCTCAATGTACTCAGGCTCGATGAGTCCGAGAAACTTGCGTTCGGGCCATCGCTTGAATGTGTATTTCTGCAAGTTGGCGCCGCGCGAGATGCTCCACCCGAACAGGAACAGCGCAGCCGTTCCGATGAGCCAAACATACGTCCCTGCCGGCGAGAAACCGGGGTCCGGGTAAGCGGCCATGCCCCACAACGGGAGGATGAACAGCCACCCGTAGACCACGAGGCCGCCCCAGAACAACTTGAAGCCGAGATTCTCATGGATCAGATCGTACGTATATAGCTGGACGCGCTCAAAGATGAAGTAGTCCAGTACGTAGAATGTGAAGAACGCCGCATACAGGAAAACGCCTGGATTGGAGTCTTCGCCAAAGAGTTCGTAGTGGTACGCGGCCCCGGACAGGGCGTTGAGCGACAACATCGTCCCACCGACGACATAGAAATACATCTTTACGTCAAAGCGGTTGTTGAAGAACGACAGCTCCTGGGCCCGCCCAACCCACAGCGCCAAGATCGGATTCTTTATCTTTTCTTGCGGCTGGCTGAACACCGCTAGGATTGTAAAGATCGTGGTGAAGACCGTTCCGCCAGCCACAGCATAGATCGAGGAGCGGTAGAACCAATCACGCGGCATCCCGGTGAGACCGAGAGCCCACACGATCAGCGCGATTGCAAACACCAGAAGACCGTTTAACCGATAGTTGCGGGGTTCACCGGTCTCCGGATTGATGACGTAGCCGGGAACCCGCCATCCTGGCAGCATGAGCTGCGCCAGGAAAAACACGGCGAAGATCACCAGCGGGGTGAAAAACCCCGCAATCGCTTCCGTCCGGGAAAGCTCGAAGAGGTGGCCAATGCCAAGCCATTCAATCATGACCGAATACCCCTTCCTCCAGTGCTGTGCTCATTATGGGTTTGGGCACGGAGGAGGTCAATATCACACTACGCAGCAAGAGGAACGACAGAGTCAACGCAACTCTCATGGGCCGCTGCCGGCCTTCACGAACGGGGCTGTAGTCCACCCGTTCGAGGCGCCGTTTCCATGCCTGGCGCAGCCAAGGACGGCTGTCACACGCTGGGCGTCAGGGGATACCTGTTCGGTGTTCCTCCGGAAGACCGTTGAAATCGTCCGGTACACGGCCTCGGCTCGCCTGGCTGGCTGCGGCTCTGATGGGTTAGGCTGAATGCTCCCATGGCGCCGCACGAGTTCATCGCCAAGTGGCGTGCCTCAAGCTCAAGTGGGCCTTCTCGAATCCCGAGCTTCTGCGGTCGGGCGAGACCCGACAGGCACTGACCGAACGCGCGGCGGAAACCTTCGCATCTCTGGTGCAATCGTTGTGGAAACGCAGTAACTACGGAATGCGGCTGCAAAACGGAAGTACTGAAGACGAAATCGCGGGGCTTCTGGAGTGGAGCGCTCGGAAGATGAGTGTGGCTTGGTCCCCGGGCGGCCCCGATGGTCCCGTAGATTCCCGTTTACAATGAGGCGTACAACGAGGGAAACATAGCCGGACTACTAACAGTAAGTCATTTTTTATGAATCATTTACAAGAACTATTCGGCTAACGCCTGCCTGAACGGTAACCGGAGTTCAGATACATTCGCGAGCTATACTCGGATTGAAAACCGAGCACGTCCTGAAAGCCTCACAGCATCCGGGTGCGTTATCCCGCTGGAACATTGCCGCTGACGGAAATCGAAACGGCGGTAGAATCGGAACGTCGTGATCGGCTGCACGTCTCAGGAGGAGTTGTGAGCTTTACTCGTCGAAGGTTCGTACAAGGTCTCGCGGGCGCTTCCGCTTCCACCTCCACGGCGTCGGCCGCAACTCCTCAGTTGCAGTCCTCACCAGAGAAGCGCGAGAAGCGAACCATCTACTTCAACGACGCGCGTCACTACTATCTCTTTGTTTTTGAGCCTCCCATGACCATGGAAGACGCCTGGCGGCCGGTGGACGAGGCGGCGGGCACGCCGGTCGACACATTCATCTACGGCGTTGAGCGAGGCGACGGTCTTTTCTATCCCTCGAAGGTCGGCATGCAATTCGGGGCCGACAAGCAGCCTTTCACGATGGCCGCCTACTGGCGCACTTGGGAGAACATGCAGAGTCTCTCGGCTCGCGGACTTGATCCGCTGCAAGTGTTGGTCGACCGCGCGCACGAGAAGGGGATGGATTTTTTCGCCAGTGTGCGCATGTCGAGCTACGGCGGGATGGATGCGAAGTTTCGTATGCCGGAAGGCCGAGGCATGGCGCATCCGGAAGTGCGGAGTCATCAGTTCGCCGTCCTGGAAGAGTTGGCGACGCAGTACGACACCGAGGGCGTCGAGTTGGATTTCGCGGCGGCTCCGGGAGGCATGCCTTTGTGCCTGCGGCCGGAAGATGTAGCGGAGTACACACCGGTGCTGACCGACTACGTGCGGGAGATCTCGAAGATGGTCCGCGCCGTATCGGGGAAAGACAAGCAGATCGGTGCTCGCGTCTATCCGACCCAGCAGATGTGCCGCGATCAGGGCCTCGAGGTCGGCGCGTGGATCGAGGAAGGATTGGTGGACTACGTCGTCCCGCTGCTCTATATCGATTTCACGCTTGACCCGGATATGCCCATCGAATGGCTGGTCGAAAGGGCCCACGAGCATGACGTGGCCGTTTACGGAATGCTGCAGCCCTATGTACAGGACGAATCGACGGGTTCACCGGTACGAATTTATGCGACCCCGGAAGTCGCGCGGGGCGTGGTGGCGAACCATTGGGCTCGGGGAGTCGATGGGATCTATGCGTGGTTTATGCAATGGCCTCTTGGTGACGCCGAGCGCCGAATTCTGACCGAGTTGGGTGATCCCGATTTGATCAGTGAAGGGAGCAAGCGATACATTCAGCGGCGCCGCTCTGAGCGAGCATCCGAACTCGGCTACGACGCCACGCTTCCCATCGAAATTACGGAAGCCGATCCCGGCAGGCGCTACCCCATTCCTTTTCTGATCGCGGACGACATCGCGGCCTCGCCGAAGCGAGTTCGGCAGGTCGTTCTGCAACTCGAGATCAAGAATCTCGTCAGCGCCGACCGCTTGGGCGTGTTTCTGAACGGCGAGTCGCTGAGCGAAGAGACCTGTCTGCGTGACTTCTCGTGGCGCGCCGCTCCTTATCAAGGGCAGAAGATCGAGTATCATCTGGAGCAAGTTCGGCCGGTCAAGGGACAGAACTTGCTCGAAGTCTCGCTCGACGGGCGGCCCACCGGCCTGACCGGGGGAATTACGATCGAGGGATGCGAAGTCCGCGTGGAGTATGGCTCCTACCCCTCGGGGCAGGTTGTTTCGTGAGACGGTGCATCGTAGAGGTGACGGTTTGAACAAAGCCGCCGTAGCCGTCTTGATGGCCGTCGCGGTGTGTGTCGCTTGTGAGCCGCCTGCGGGAGAGGATGCTCGCGTCGAGGTCCCTGCCGATGTCGAGAGGTTGACCGTCTTCTCGGCGGGGGAAGACGACTATCATTGCTTTCGAATCCCGGCATTGCTGGCGGCTGCGGATGGCACGATCCTGGCGTTTTCAGAAGCGCGTCGGGATAGCTGCCGGGACGATGCTGACATCGACTTGGTTCTCAAGCGCAGCCGGGATGGAGGACGGACTTGGGGACCTCTCGAAGTGCTTTTTGACGATGGTGACCTGTCGGTCAATCAGCCCGCTCCGGTTTTGGATCGCGAAACCGGGGATGTAGTTCTTGTGTTTTGCAAGAACAATCAGCGAGTGTTTGTCTCCAAGAGCCGAGACAACGGCTCGACCTGGAGCGAGCCCCGCGAAATCACCGATCAGGTTGTCGATCCGAATTGGAGCTATCTCGGGGCCGGTCCCGGACATGGGATTCAACTCTCGTCGGGAAGACTGCTGATTTCAAGCTGGGGCGACACCTCGCCTGGACCACGCACGTGGCGGCCGGCAAGCTGGGGCAAAGTCCAGTTCTCTTACGCCATGTACAGCGACGATCATGGGGCAACCTGGCAACGGAGCGCTCCGCTCGAAAGCGACCTCTCCGACGAATCGATGTCGGTGGAAACCGCCGCCGGCAGAATCTATATGAACATGCGCAGCCGGCAGCAAAAGCGCAGGCGCGCCTATGCCTGGAGCGAGGACGGAGGGCAAACCTGGTCTGACGTCCGGTTCAACCAGGACATGCCGGAACCATCGGTGCAGGGAAGCGTTGTTCGATTTACGAGAGCGGAGCTCCACGGGAAAAACCGGGTGCTGCTGGCTCATCCTTCGAGCCCCACCGAGCGGGCGCAGCTCACCGTGCGCATGAGCTACGACGAATGCGAAACGTTCCCCGTCGCGAAAGTGCTCCACGCGGGCTCGGCGGCCTATTCGGATCTGGCGATCGCACCCGATATGACGATCCTGTGCCTTTACGAGGCCGACAGCTATTCACAGATCGCGATGGCCCGGTTCAGCTTGGAGTGGCTGACCGACGGAAAGGACGGACTTTAGCCCCCCACGATGGATCGAGAGAAAGCACGACGGTGGCTCTGCGGCTGTTACGTCACCATTCCGACGCTGTTCCGGGACGGCGATCTGACGGTCGACCTGCCGGCAATGAGGAAACATGTCGATTTCGTGATCGACGGCGGCATTCAGACCGGGACGGGTGTTTTGCTCGTGGCGGGCGCGGCCGGGGACTTCTCGACCATGAGCTTCGACGAGCGAATAGCGGCGACTGAGGCGGTGGTCGAGCAGGCCGCGCGAAGGGTGCCCGTCGTCATGGGCGCGATGACCACCAGCACCAGCGAACTGGTTCAGCTTGCCAAGGCCGCCCAGCGGTGCGGTGCGGAGTACATCCAGGTCTCGCCGCCGTTTTACTTCAAGCACACCGAGGATGACTTTTTGGAGTATGCGCGGGCCGCCTCCGGCGCGGCCGAGGTCGGCATCATCGTCTACAACACCTACTGGACGAGCACCGGCGTATCGGCGTCGTTGGCGGAGCGGCTTGTCGAGCTCCCCAACGTTGTCGGACTGAAGTGGGCGACGCCCGACAGCGGCTTCATAGAGTTCGAGCAGGTGGTGGCGTCATTTTCTGATCGGCTGAGTATCATCGACAACCAGTTACGTTTTGTGACGAGTCACATGCTAGGGGCGCGAGCCATCGAGGTCCATATCTGCAACCACTGGCCCGAGTGGGGAGTGAAACTCTGGGAGATGTTGCAAGATCGCCGATATGAGGAGGCTCAGCGAGAGCTGATGTGCGTGGCCATGCCTTTCTATCGGCTCTGGAGCGAGATGGAACAGTACACGAGCGGAGACGGCTACCTCGACAAGCTCTGCATGGAGCTTGTCGGCCTTGCTTCCAGCCGTTGCCGGCCGCCGACCCGCGATGTCCGCGATAAGTTCCGTGAGCGTGCGCGGCGGATGTTGCTCGATTGTGGCACGCCCCGAGTCATGCAGGGAGAGTCCGCACCCGAGCCGATCAAGGCCGGACAGGCCGAGCCGCTGTATTCAGCCTGAGGCCACCGCATCTGAAGCAAGCTGCCGAAGGCTTCACGCTGCGGACATGCGGTGAGCCTGCTCAGCCGCGCAAACATTCCCTCAACAGAGCCGACCGCTTGGGCGTGTTTCTCAACGGCGAGTCGCTGAGCGAAGAGACCTGTCTGCGTGAATTCCCGTGGCGCGTCGCTGCTTATCAAGGGCAGAAGCTCGAGTATCATCTGGAGCAAGTTCGGCCGGTCAAGGGACAGAACTTGCTCGAAGTCTCACTCGACGGGCGGCCCGCCGGCCTGACCGGGGGAATTACGATCGAGGGATGCGAAGTTCGTGTGGAGTACGACTCCTACCCCTCGGGCAGGTTGTTTCGTGAGAGACCGTGAATCGTCGAGGTGACGGTTTGAACAAAGCCTGCTTTGGTTGAGCCAGGCATATAATTCCCTTTATAGGATCGTCCCCACGTTTTTGACCAGTGTCGAAGCCAGGGGACGTCCACCGCTCACTCCGAAGCAGTCCGGATTGTCCGCAGGGAGGTTGCTATGGCGCTTTCACGACGAGAATTCATCCAATCAGGGGCTGCCGCGACGGCCGCGCTCGGCCTGGGTCTGCCGCCGGCCCCGGCCCAGACGATTCCTCTCCAGGAGCCGGGCGTTTCCGCCGGTCCCGATCTTGTCCTCATCAACGGACGGATCTTTACCGTGGACGAGCGGGTCCCACGCGCCGAGGCGTTGGCGGTGAAGAACGGCCGCTTTGTCGCTGTCGGGTCGAGCGACGACGTCCGGCCCTGGCGACACCGGAGACCGAGGTCATCGACGCCGAAGGAATGGTCGTGACACCGGGTTTCATCGACGCGCACTCGCACCCGTCCGGAGCCGGGGTGTCCGAGCTGGTGAACGTCAACGCCGACCTGCGTTCCGTCGCCGAGATCAAAGAGGCGCTTCGCGACCGGGCATCCATCACGCCGGACGACGAATGGGTGATCGGATTCAAATACGACGACACGAAGCTGCGCGAAGACCGCCCGCTCCATCGGACGGACCTGGACGAGGCCGTCCCGCGCCACCCGGTCATGGTCCGGCATCGGGGCGGACACACGGCCGTGTACAACAGCCGGGCGTTCGAGCTGGCCGGAGTCCATGCGGACACGCCCGATCCAGAGGGCGGGAAGTTCTATCGCGAGAACGGCGAGCTGACCGGCAAGGTCGCTGAGCACGCGAGAGAGGTCTTCTCGGAGCTGATTCCGTCGGGGTCCACGCGCGAGCAACGGCAAGCGGGCGTACGACTGATCTCGGAGATCATGACCCGGTCGGGCCTGACATCCGTCCATCAAACCGGCGCGGGGACCGACGACCTGATCGCCTACCAGGACGCCTACAACGCGGGCGAGTTGCGTTTCCGGATGTACCTGTTTCCGCATTCGGCGCTGTATCAGAACCTCCGGAGATCGGGCGTCCGGACCGGTTTTGGCGACCATTGGCTTCGTATCGGTGCCGTCAAGTACGGGGCCGACGGCTCGGCTTCGGAACGCACGATGCGGATGAGCACGCCCTTCGTCGGCCGCCCAAACGACTACGGCATCCTCACGATGACGCAGGAAGAGATACACGAGGTGACCGAGGACGCGCACAGCAACGGATGGCAGGTCGGCATCCATGCCAACGGCGACGTCACGATCGACATGGTGTTGAAGGCCTACGAACGCGTGCAGCGGATGTGGCCGCGTCCCGACCCGCGTCACCGCATCGAGCATTGCTCGCTGGTCAACCCCGACCTGCTCCGGCGTATCAAGGATCTCGGCGTGATTCCGACGCCTTTCTACACTTACGTCCACTACCACGGGAACAAGTGGGTGGAGTATGGACCCGAAAAGATGCGGTGGATGTTCGCGCACCGTTCCTTCCTGGACTACGGCATCCCGGTGGCGCCGGCTTCCGACTACACGCCTGGGCCTTACGAACCCCTGATGGCGATACAGAGCATGGTCACGCGGAAGGACTTCGACGGCCGTGTCTGGGGACCCAACCAGCGCATCAGCGTCGACGAGGCTATGCGCATCTGCACGATCCACGGCGCCTACGCCTCCTTCGAAGAGGATCTGAAGGGGTCGATCACCGCCTGCAAGCTCGCCGACTTCGTGATCATTGCCGAGGACCCGCACGAAGTGGACCCTGACCGCATCAAGGAGATCCGGGTCGTGCGCACCGTCGTCGGCGGCACGACGATGTATGCGGCGTAGGAGGGCGCTGGGTCTACATTCTTGAAGGTCCGTCCGAAGGGGTCGGTACCGACTCCGTCTTCCGGCCACGCTGCTGAAGGATCGCTAGTGCGTCTCTAGACTTTGAGTACGCCAATCCCTTCTTTCCATAGGATTTGGGAAGACGGCTATCAGTGCTTTCAAATCCCGGCATTGCCGGCGACTGCGGATGGCGCAATCCTGGCGTTTTCAGAAGCGTGTCGGATGTTGCTCGATTGCGGCACGCCCCGAGTCATGCGGAGAGAGTCCGGACCCGAGCCGATCAAGGCCGGTCAGGCCGAGCCGCTGTATTCAGCCTGAGGCCACCGCATCTGAAGCAAGCTGCCGAAGGCTTCACGCTGCGGACATGCGATGAGCTTGGCTCAGCCGCGCAAACATTCCCTCAACAGTAGCGGACCGATCCCGGCCTGCCGGTGTGCCTTGACGATGCGGCAGAGCGCCTATTGGTTCCAAGGCGGCACGACGCCGTTGGTGCGAGCATAGGCGATGGACTGGCCGAGATGCTCGCTGAGGTGGCCGTTGAATGTAATCAGGGCGCCGGCGTTCGTGCTGTCGCGTCCGAAGACCTTCACGGCGTTTTCGAGATCGGCTTCGGAGATGCTTTCAGCAGCTTTGCGGTAGTGGGCGAAGGAAGCCTTCAGAGCTGCGATAACCTCGGCCTTGTCGCTGGTCGACTTGTCGTAATCCGTGAAGTCCATGCCCTCTGGGGGCGGCGTGCCGATCATGTTCGGCAGCCGGTAGTTGGCGCTGGCCACGTGCAAGAACGCCTCGCTGACGGAGCGGACGCCTTCGCCGGGGCGCCAGGTGTACTTGTCTTCCGGGATTGCCTCCGCGAGACCGACGAGTTTCTCCTCCAACGTTGACAGGCGCGCCAGAGCACCGCCTCGGACCGCGGCGGCCGAAGAAGAGGACGATTCCTCTCCGGCGGATTCCTCCGCGGCGGGCTGTGGACCGCAGGCCCAGGCCAGCGCGGCGATGATCAACAAACGCAAAAGCAGGGTTTTCGTCATGGGGCTCCTCGTAACATTCCGTGGATAGTGGGTGGGGCAGTGTCCGTGTCCGTAGGATGACGGAAGAGGCCGCTCATTGCAAGCGAAAAACGGTGCTCGTACTACACTAAGGAGCTTGTCCTGAACGCGTGCCTGACACCGCCATCCAAGACCTTTCCGCGCCCTACGATCGTCCGCTGCAACAGGACCTCGACCGCTGCGTCCACTGCGGTCTGTGCTTGAACGCCTGTCCGACGTATCGCGAGTTGGGGCTTGAGATGGACTCGCCGCGCGGGCGCATTTACCAAATGGTGCAGGTCGCCGATGGGAATCTGGCGATCAATGACGAGTATGTCGAGCACATTGATCTCTGCCTGGCCTGCCGGGCCTGCGAAACGGCCTGTCCTTCCGGCGTGCAGTACGGCAAGTTGGTCGAGGCGGCGCGGGGGCAAATCGACGCCAATCGACGGCTGCCGTGGTGGCAGCGGCTGCTGCGTTGGTTCGTTTTCGACCGCTTGCTGACGAGCCCGTTCCTGCTCAAGGTCACCGGCTACAAGCTGTGGGTCCTTCAGAAGAGTGGCCTGCAGCGGCTCGTTCGGCGTCTGGGCATTCTGAAGCTGTTCGGACGTTTGGCGGAGATCGAGGTGCTGAGCCCTACGGTCGAGACGCCATTCTTCTTCAACAAGGTCGGCAAGGTCTTCCCGGCGGAAGGAGAGACGCGCCACCGGGTCGCGTTTCTGGCGGGATGCATCGCGAATATCTCGTTCGCTCAGATGAATGAAGCGACGGTTCGGGTTCTCCAAAAAAATGGGTGCGAGGTGACGCTTCCGCCGGACCAGGGTTGTTGCGGGGCGCTGCAGGTGCACGCCGGCCTGCGCGAGATCGGGCGCCGCCAGGCGAAGCGGAATATCGAAGCGTTCGAGAGGGGAAACTTCGATGCCATTATCACCAACGCGGCGGGCTGTGGCTCGGTTGTCAAGGAATACCCGGAGTTGTTCGAGCACGACCCCGAGTGGCATGAGCGGACACAGGCATTTTCGAGCAAAGTCAAGGATGTGACGGAGTTCCTGGCCGGGATCGAGCTCAATCGCGAGCTTGCGCCCATCCCCGCGCGAGTGACCTATCAGGATTCGTGCCATCTGCTGCACGGTCAGAAGGTTCGGACGCCGCCGCGGGCCATGCTGGCCGCTATCCCTGAGCTCGAGTTCCGCGAACTGCCGCTATCGGAAATCTGCTGTGGCAGCGCCGGTGTCTACAACGTCGAGCACACCGAGATGTCGATGGCGCTGCTCGAGAAGAAAATGCAGATGGCCGGCACGACCGGCGCCGACACGATCGTGACGGCCAACCCCGGATGCATGCTGCAACTTCGCGTCGGCGCGGAGCGCTTCGGCAGCGGTCAGCGCGTGATGCATGTGGTCGAGCTGCTGGACGAGTCGTACCGCAAGGCGGAGAGCAAACAAGCCGTGCGGAGGGACCGTCCCCGGGAACGCTTCTCGGTTGCGCGGCTTTGGCTGCTGCTGGCCGGTCTCGAAACGGGAGTGGTTGCGGGTGCCGCCGTTCTCCTCTACTGGATACTCGCGACGACATTCCGGGGCGAGGGGCCCTGGGCAATTCTCAACCTGATCGGTTCCACGTTCTTCCCGGGGCGCGCCCTCAGCGTCGGCTTTTCGCAAGCTTCCGTGAGCGGAGCCGCGCTGCACGTCCTGTTGTCGGGCGTCGTGGGTGTCGTCGCTTCGCTGATTCTGATCCTGTACGTTGCAAGGCCAGTCCGGTCATTGTGGGTGGGGCTGTTGATCGGCGTGGTCTGGTATCTGGCGGCGTTCCGCTGGCTTTGGCCCTTGCTGAGCAGTGCGGTGGTTGTCTACCAACCGTTCCCGACGATGCTCGTTGGCCACGTGCTCTTTGGACTTGCGTTGGGGCTGTATCCGTTCTTTGTCCGCCGGCTTGGGATGAGCCGGGCGGCGAAGTAAGAGTCGCCTTTTCTATAAACCTTTTGCGGCGAGGAGCTCGGCAGCGACCTGAGCCACGGGCAGGTGGTTGCCGTCGATGTCAAGATTGGCCTTCTGCATGTCCGGTTCGCTGAAGAGGCCGCCGAGTTCGTTCACCACTGCCAGTAGCTTGGGAAACCGGTCGAGTGCTGCTTGCCGCACGACAGCCGCCGCGTCATAGGGTGGAAAGTAGCGGCGGTCGTCTTCGAGGATGATCAGATTCAAGGACTGGATCAATCCATCCGTCGAGTTGCCGACTCCGAGATCGATCTCGCCATCGCGAAGAGCCCGGTAGATGAGGGCCAGGTCGACGGTCTTCGGCGCCCTGTTGAACTTCATTTCATAGGTTTCGATAAACCCTTGATAGCCGTCCTGCCGCTCGGCGAATTCGAAGCTGAATCCGATCGTGCGGTCGGCGCTGACCCGGGCGAAGTCGGAAACGGTGCGGAGTCCGTCGCGCTCGGCATCCTCGGCGCGAACGACCATCGCGTAGGTGTTGTTGAAACCCAAAGGCTTCATCCACTGAAGAGCAAACTTGCTGCGATACGTCGAGTCGACTTCCTGAAATACGGCGTCACGGTCTTGCATGACCGGCTTCTCGAGGATCGCGGCCAAAGCGGTGCCGGTATATTCGGGATAGATGTCCAGGTCGCCGGAGAGCATGGCCTGATGGCAGATGAAGGTGCCGCCGAGACTCAACCGTCGGCCGACGCTAAGATCGGTCCGTGCCTCAATGTGCTGAGCAAGCATCTCGCCAAGCAGGACGTTTTCACTGAAGTTCTTCGAGCCGATGATGATATCGGGACGGCTGCCGCCGCAGGAGACGAGAAGGTTCAGGAGCAAGCAGGCAGTGAGGGAGCGGGTTCTCATCCGGTGTCGCAGTGGGGCGGGCAACTTCCTGCGGCGTAGTTTGGCATGTCACCCAGGTGGGCGAATGGCCGACTTTTCTACTCTAGTGCAACGCGATTCGACCGGATCCCATCGAGCTACGAACCCATCAACTGTATCCATTTCTGATGGAACGCAATCGACGAAATGCCCATGAAGAAAAAGAACGCCGCCACCAGACCCGCCTGCAAATACCAGGGCGGCCGCAGATCGCGTGGCAAAAGATGGTGGTTGATATAGAGGGCATGGAGCGACGTAATCCCCAGACCGATGTTACGCAGCGATCCTGTCACGATCGCGAGAACCAGTGGGTTCGGCGTCAACCGCAAAGCGATCAATCCCCAGACCACGTAGCACAACAGGATCGAGTAGTAGACGTTCCGCACCTGATGGCCTTCCATCTTGCGGGCCCGTTGGCTGCCGGTCCAGATCACGTCCGTCCAGCGCCGTACGATGCCGTCAATGTCCGACATCTGCCCCGGCGCGAGAACGATAAAGCCCATCAACAACGTCAGGTACCAGAAAACCTCTCCATAGCTGTTGGCGATGCCGCGCGCCGTCATCGCCGCCGCGGCGTGGCCCTCGACCTCCGCCCCAGGGATGAACTCCAGTGAGAGCAACGACGGCAACGCCATCCCCAAAACGCAGCCCACCGACCAGATCGCAACCTGATCACGGACGATATGCAGGATCCAGCCCTTCCAGCGCCGGACGTTCCCCTGACTCAGCGGAAACACTTTGCCCACGTGCGAGAGCCGGATCGTCTTGCCCCCGACCATGCTCGGAATCGCACCGACCAGCGAGCCCATCCCCCAGCCCTTCTCGCGCGTATAGTTCGAGAAATTCATATTCGACAAGCCGCCCGCGCCCGCAATGGCCGCGAACGCCGCGAGCGTCGCCCAATCGATGTCGCCCTCCGGCAGCGACCCGAACTTGAAGAAGCCCGTAAAGATGTCGACCCACGACTCCTGGCTGACCATCACCACGCCGACGAACGTCAGATACCCCAACACAACCACCAGCTTCGTCACCATCATGCGCTCGATGGCGTTGTAGATCTTGCCGCCGAAAATCAGCGGTGTGAGAACACTGAGGAAAATGACATAGCTCAGGTTCCGAACCAAAGCGTCGTCTTCGGCGCCGGGCAGATGTCCCAGTATCACCGCCGCCAAAGGGACCGCGGCATTCGATGCCAGGTAAGGCCATATCCCTCCCAGATCCAGCAGGAGATAAAGCACACTCCAGAACTTCGGCCCCGGCTTCGTCCGGAAGAAGCCCACGAAAATCGGCTCGCCCGTATAGAGCGTGTACCGCATGATCGAAAGGTTGTAGAACACCTGGCAGGCGATGCTGACCGTCGCGATCCACATCAGCGACCCGCCGTAGCGGGCCGTCACGATCGGACCGAACAACCATTCCCCGCCGCCGATGTTGCTGCCCACCATCAGCACGCCGGGCCCGATCAGGGCGGTCCAACTCTTCAGCGTGATCTCCGGCGCTTGCGGCAGGTCCGCCTCTTCCCAACGTGGAAAAAACCGGGAGGCTTTCTCTCGAACTTCTTGGTCCTGGTCCGTGGGCATCCCGAAGATAGTAACAGACGCTCTCGTCCGGAACGTTCCTGAAGTTCATTCCATTGCCGGTTTCGACCACACCTCGAAACGCGTTCCTGTCATCCATGCGTTCGCAGACTAGGCAGACCATCTGCGACCCCACCGCGCGCGCCTCTTTGATGCAACCGTCCATGGCCCGATCTTGAAGGTCCGGAAGCGCGCGGACCAAGGCCGAAAAGGGTATATTCTGCGGCCGGACGGAAGGTGCCTTTACTCTTTCACCTGCCGGGAATGCGGGGCACCTCGTCGGGTGGCGGAGAGGCTTCAGAGCGTGCTCACGCGCTCCAGATGACTCGCTTCATACATCGAAACGGCTGCGTCCTGATGCAGCAAATAGTCGAGCTGGTCCATACCCGCAAGCAAGCACTTTTTGGAAAACGCATCGATCGGGAACGACGCCGTTCGGCCGTCCGGCAATCGCACGACTTGGTTTGGCAAGTCCACTCCCAGCTCGATCGGTTCATCGCCGCCCGCCGATGCGAGCAGATCGGCGTGCGCCGCTTCGTCCACGATGATCGGCAGCAACCCGTTCTTGAGACAGTTGATCTGGAAAATATCGGCAAAGGATGTGCTGATCACGGCCTGGAATCCAAACCCCATCAGCGCCCAGGGCGCATGCTCACGCGAACTGCCGCATCCGAAGTTGTCTCCGGCAACTAAAATCACAGCGCCCTCGGCGCGGGGCTGATTCAAGAGGAATGCCGGATTCGGACTGCCGCCTTCGAGGTATCGCCAATCGTTGAACAGGTTCTTGCCCAGACCCCGCTTGTCAACGGTCTTGAGAAAACGCGCTGGAATGATCTGATCCGTATCGATATCCTTGACGGGCAGCGCGATGGCCTTGCCAGCGAAGGTGTTGATTGCCTGCATCTTGAGAACCCCTATTGCATCAATGTCCGAGCGTCGGTAATCGCTCCGCTCACAGCGGCGGCGGCGGCCGTCAGCGGGCTTGCCAGGAAAGTGCGGCCGCCCTTGCCCTGGCGCCCTTCAAAGTTCCGATTGCTCGTGCTGACGCAATATTGTCCGGGGCTGAGCTGATCGCCGTTCATCGCGATGCACATGCTGCACCCTGCTTCGCGCCATTCCGCGCCGGCCGACCGGAAGATCTCCGGCAGGTTTTCTGCTTCGGCTTGCTTTTTGGTCTTCTCCGAGCCTGGCACGACGAGCATGCGCACATGGGGGTTGATCTTGCGGCCCTTGATCAGCGAAGCCGCTTCCCGCAGATCGGAGATCCGCGAGTTCGTGCAGCTTCCGATGAATACCACGTCCACTGGATGCCCCAACAGCGGCTTACCCGGCTCAAGAGCCATGTAGTCGAGCGCCTTCCGAATGGACTCGCCGTTCGCCGCGGTCGATGGGTCCGGGACGGGCTGTGTGATCGGCACGCCCATTCCGGGGTTAGTCCCGTAGGTGATCATCGGCTCAAGAGCGGCCGCGTCGATCGAAACCTGTTTGTCGTACTTTGCGCCCTCATCGGTCGGAAGCTGCCGCCAGCGAGACAGCGCGTCGTCCCAGGCTTTCCCGTGCGGAGCCTTCGGGCGGCCCGCCAAATATTCGAATGTCTTGTCATCGGGTGCGATCATGCCCGCCCGCGCACCGCCTTCGATCGACATGTTGCAGACCGTCATGCGGCCTTCCATCGAAAGCGAGCGAATCGCCTCGCCGGTGTATTCGAGAACATGCCCGGTTCCACCGCTGACACCGATCTTCGCGATCAGCGCCAGGATGAGGTCCTTCGCACTGACGCCTTTCGGCAGCGCACCCTCGAAGCGCACTTCATAGGTCTGAGGCTTGTTCTGGAGCAGGCACTGCGTTGCGAGAACGTGCTCGACTTCTGTCGTCCCGATCCCGAACGCCAGCGCCCCGAACGCCCCGTGCGTCGCAGTATGGCTGTCGCCGCACACAACCGTCATGCCCGGCTGTGTCAAGCCCAGTTCCGGGCTGATCACGTGGACGATACCCTGACCCTCGCTGCCCAGGTCTTCAAGCGGCACGCCGAACTCCTTGCAGTTGATCCGCAATTGGTCGACCTGCCTGGCAGCGATCGGGTCGACGATCGGTAGCGTGCGGTCCGTCGTCGGAATGCTGTGGTCCAATGTAGCCTGCGTATGATCCGGTCGCCGCACCTTCAACCCCTTGTCGCGCAACCCTTGGAAGGCCTGCGGCGAGGTCACCTCATGCACGAGGTGGAGATCGATATACAGGACGGCCGGGCTCTCGGACTTGTGGACGATGACATGTTCGTCCCAGATTTTTTGAAACAATGTTCTCTGTTGCGACACGATAGTGTCAGTTTATCGAAACGCGACACCGCCAGCACACAGGCGCGGATGTCGCGACCGGCAGTATCATACGTTCTCGACGGTCATGAACTCCGCTCGGCCGTTTTCCCTCAATGTCATCCGCTGCCAGGCCGACCTGCTCTGAACCCGGGTCCGATGACTATCAGAAGAAGCTCGAAAAAGAACAAGACCACTTTCGCAACCTGGATGACGTGCATGACCTGCCGCCCATCTTCCACTATTGGGTGGATACCTACGTCCGACCCATGGCCGAGGAATACGGGTTCACGATCGCCGAGGAACTCTACGCCGAGTACCTCGCGCAAGCCGCTGACAAAACCGGCGACACGTCTCCCGTATTCTTGAGCATCGGCTCAGGCAACTGCGACGCCGAGATCCGTGTGGCACGGATGCTCTGCGAGTCCGGAGTCAAGAAGTTCACGATCGAATGCCTCGATGTGAACCCGGCGATGCTCATCCGCGGGCGCGCTCAAGCCGAAGAAGCCGGGTTTGCCGGCTGTTTCAGATTCACGGAAGCCGACTTCAACCGCTGGCAGGCGAACAGGCAATACACGGCGGTCATCGCCAACCAGTCGCTGCATCACGTCGTCGCTCTCGAGACATTGTTGGATGAGGTCAAACGCTCCCTGCGGCCGGGAGGCTACTTCGTGACAAGCGACATGATCGGCCGCAATGGCCACCAACGTTGGCCGGAAGCTCTCGAGGCGGTACAACGGTTCTGGCGGGAAATGCCGATCGAGTACCGATACAACCGCGTTTTCGATCGTTACGAGGAGGAGTACATCGACTACGATTGTTCGGTGGAGGGCTCTTCGAAGGCATCCGCGCACAAGACATCCTGTCCCTGCTGCTCGAACGTTTTGACTTTCATCTCTTCGTTGCATTCGGAAACGTCGTCAATGTCTTCGTGGACCGCAGGTTCGGGGTGAACTTCGATGCGAAGGCCGACTGGGACCGCGGCTTCATCGACCGTGTACACGGCTTTGACGAACAGGCGATTCTCAGCGGTGAGATGACTCCCACGCAGATGTTCGCGGTGATGACTGCGGAGCCCTGCTCGGAGCATCATTTCTCGCGCGGACTGACCCCGCAGAGTTGTGTCCGAAAGGCCGACTCGAACCCGAACGCCCAAGACCGGGATATCTCGATCGCAACCTCTTCGATACGCCCCACGACCGAAAGGGGAACGACGTATCGCCAGCAGTTGGAAGCAGTGCGAGGCCGGCCGCCGTATCGCTGGTCCGCCGAGGATCTGCCTCCCGACCTCACGCTGGCGCCCTCGGGTCTACTCAGCGGGGAACTGCGAGCTTCCGGTGTCTTCACCCCGACGATTGCGGTGTCCGACAGTTCCTCGCCCACCCGCTTGGCGACGCAGCGCTACACGGTTCTCGTCCCAGACGAGCGCATCCCGCCCCGGCTTGAGATCACGTCGCCGGCGCGGCTACCGAGTGGAACGGCGGGGCGTACTCACTCGCAGCCTCTCACCGCCCGTGGAGGCAAGCCGCCGTATGCCTAGCGTGTGGCTGATGGGATGCTGCCGCCCGGCCTGCAACTCGATTCGCAAGGCCTCCTCTCGGGCACCCTGGCGGCTACCGGCGCATTCCTATCCACCTTGAGTGTTGTGGGTAGCGATTCGCAAACAGCCGCCGCCGAGCTCATTCTCACCATCGAGCCCGATGGAGATCCGCAACGCCTTGTCCTTCCTCAGATCGCCTCCGGCGGAAGCTGGAAGACCCATCTGCATCTGCTCAACCCGTCACCGTCTGAGGCAAGCGTGAGGATCGTGTTCCGGTCCGATGCGGGGGAACCGCTGACTGTGCCCCTCACTCTCGATTCACTCGGTCGCTCAGAAGAGCTGAGCGCCGCCGAAATCAGCGAAACGATCCCGCCTTGGTCGTCGCTTCACGTGAGAACGCCCGGTGAACACGCAGCGGCACTCGTGGGCTGGGCCGAGATCCTCCATCCGGGCCCTGTGACGAGCTATGCGACGGTCGAGCATTTCAAGTCACCCGGCATTCCCACTGACCTCCTTCCGGCGCTCGCACCCTCGCTCCTGCTGCCCTTCAACAATGCAAACGGATCCCAAGTCGGCGTAGCGCTGATGAATGGCAACGCTTCCGCGCCGGCGGCGATCAACCTTACGATCTGGGATTCGGATTGGGTCCACATAGGAAGCGTGGCGTCCTCGAATTCCGCACGGCCCCGGACGGCAGGATCGGCGGCCTCGGACTTCAGTTTGACGCGAGCGGGCGCTTCGTCTCGATTCCCAGGCTGACGACTTCCCCGTCGCGGTAGACAAGCAGACACCCAAGGTCAAGGTTTGCATCGAGCCATGAAACCCTTACTTCCTGGTTCGTTGACGGCCTTCCGCCTGCTGGATACGATGAGAGATCTCCCCCGCATTCTGCTTTCCGCGAGGACGTTGTGATGCGTGCAGCCGCAATGACGGTGCTGGACCAGATCATGGCGCGCAAACGCGCTGAGCTGCTCCTCGAACAGGCTCAGACACCGCTCGACGAAATCGAAGCACTGCCTCGTCCGGAACGCCGACCCTTTCGGGAAGCTCTGGAAATGGCCCGGCCTGCCATCATCTCCGAGATCAAGAAAGCCTCGCCGTCCGCGGGCGTGATCGCCGGCGAGTTCGACCCGGCCGCCATCGCGGCCGGCTACGAAGCCGGTGGGGCGGCGGCGCTCTCGGTCCTCACCGATCCCCAATTCTTCCAAGGCTCGCTCGCAGACCTGGAAGCCGCTCGCGCGACGACGAGCCTTCCCGTGTTACGCAAGGACTTCTCGTTTGATCGCTATCACTTGATCCAGGCGGCGGCCGCCGGAGCCGACGCCATCCTTCTCATCGTCGCTGCTTTGACTGACTACGAGCTCGTCGACTTGATGAGAGAAGCGAACGATCTCGAGTTGGACGCGCTCGTCGAGGTCCACAACGAAACGGAGTTGGATCGCGCCTTGGCCACGGGCGCCGATCTGATCGGCGTCAACAACCGCAATCTGAAAACTCTCGAAGTCTCGCTCGGCACATCGTTCGAGCTGGCGAAAAAAATCCCCAGCGACGTCCTCAGTGTCAGCGAGAGCGGCATCCGCTCCGCCGACGACATCCTCCGACTGATGGGTGTGGGGTTTCGCGGATTTCTCATCGGCGAGAGCCTGATGAAACGCGCCGCGCCGGGCTCGGCGCTCGCTGGGTTGATTCAGGGGGTGCGCAAAGGTGCCGCCTGAAATCGTCAAAGTCTGCGGCATCACCAACGCCGGCGACGCCCGATTCGCAGCCGAGCAGGGTGCGACCGCGCTCGGCTTTATCTTCTACTCGGGCAGCCCGCGCTGCGTTACACCGCAGGACGCAGCGATGATCGCTGCGGTATTGCCGAAGACAGTGCTGCGCGTCGGAGTGTTCGTTGACGAAGAGCCGGAGCAGATTCGAACGATCGCGGCGCTCATTGGGCTCGACGTCGTGCAGCTTCACGGCAATGAGACCCCGGCGGTCTGCGAGAAGCTGAGCGACCTTCGAATCTGGAAGGCCTTCCGCGTAGCGCCCGGATTCAACCTTGACGGCCTGAAAGTCTACCCCTGCGAGGCTTATTTCCTCGACGCCGCTTCCAACGGCGCTTACGGGGGAACGGGCCGCACGTTTCCATGGTCCATTGCGGTGGAGGCGAAGCGGCACGGCCGCGTCATCCTGGCAGGTGGCTTAGACCGCGACAACGTCGGCGAGGCTCTGCGGCAAGTCGCGCCTCACGGGGTCGACGCAAGCTCCAGGCTTGAACGCAGACCTGGGGTGAAAGATCCGGACAAGGTGAAAGCGTACTTGGAAGCTGCGCTCTCCGGAAAAGAAGCGTAACATCCCGGTCCTGGAGAAACCCGACTTGAAGCGGAAACCCCGAACGGCAATATATGGGCATAGCATGTTGTGCCCGCTCTACCGGCGGGGCAAAGAGATGAAAGCCCATTGCTGCAGCAATGAGTATCAAGATCCCAAAAGACCGAGCCCTGGCGGGGTGCTGGAACCGGCGCACACGCGACTTCCGAACTGAGAGACTAGCGATAGATTATGGCGACTACCACAACAACAGCGCTGCCCGACGCCTTAGGCCACTTCGGTCCCTACGGCGGGCGCTATGTTCCGGAAATCCTGGTTGCTCCGCTCGATCAACTTGAAATCGCGTACAACGAAGCGCGCGCCGACGATAGCTTTCACGACGAGCTCGAAAACCTCCTCCGCCGCTTTGCCGGCCGTCCCACGCCTCTCTACCACGCCAGGAGGCTAAGCCGACATCTCGGTGGCGCGGAAATCTACCTCAAGCGAGAGGACCTGCTTCACACCGGGGCGCACAAAATCAACAACTGCCTCGGTCAAGGCCTGCTCGTCCAGCGCATGGGTAAGAAGCGTATCATTGCCGAGACCGGGGCAGGCCAACACGGTGTCGCGACGGCCGCCGCCTGTGCCCTGTTCGGCTTCGAATGCATCGTCTACATGGGCGAAGAGGACATGCGCCGTCAGAGCCCCAATGTTTTCCGCATGCGCCTGATGGGCGCTGAGGTTATCGGAGTCAATACCGGCAGCCGCACTCTCAAAGACGCCATCAGCGAAGCCATGCGCGACTGGGTCGCCCATTTCGAAACAACGCACTATCTGCTTGGTTCCGCTCTTGGACCTCACCCCTATCCGCGCATGGTCCGCGATTTTCATTCTGTGATCGGCAGGGAAGCGAGGTGTCAATTCCACGACCTGACCGGCGGACTCCCCGACGTTCTCATGGCCTGCGTCGGAGGCGGAAGCAATTCGATCGGCCTCTTCCATCCGTTCCTCGAAGACGAAAGCGTCAAGATGGTGGGCATCGAAGCCGGCGGACGCGGACTCGGACTCGGCGAGCACGCTGCGCGATTCTCCGGCGGCAGTCCGGGAGTGCTCCACGGCACCTACAGTTATCTCCTGCAGGACGACGACGGCCAGATCGCACTGACCCACTCGGTCTCCGCCGGCCTCGACTACGCGACCGTCGGCCCCGAACACTCATGGCTGCACGATCAAGGCCGCGCCGAATATGTCTCGTGTTCTGACGAAGACGCCTTGGAAGCCGTAAAGCTCCTCTCGCGCCTCGAAGGCATCATCCCCGCCCTCGAATCCGCCCACGCCGTCGCCGAAGCGATTCGCCGCGCGCCGGATGCGAAAGGGCAGACGTTCCTCATCAACCTCTCCGGCCGCGGCGACAAAGACATCGGCATTTTCCGGGAGAACATGCCCGACCTCGGCTGACCCGCGCAGCTGACAGGCTGTCGCAACAGTACAATACTTCTCTTCGGCGCCTCTTACCTTTTTTCACGCCGTACCAGGATTGACGATCGAGGCGGTATGTTCTTAAGCGAAGAACGACGGATAGTCACCAGCACACAGGCCGCGAATCTCGCCACACCGATATCCGAATGAAACGCATCACTTCCGCCTTTGAGCGCCTCCGCCGCGAGAACACCAGAGGCCTCGTCGCCTATATCACTGCGGGCGACCCGTCGCCCGACCACACCGTCCAGCTCATCCTCGCGCTCCAGCAAGGCGGCGCGGACATCATCGAGCTCGGCGTTCCCTTTTCCGATCCCATCGCCGACGGCCCAGTCATCCAGAAAGCCGGCGAGCGCGCGCTCCGTGCCGGCACGACGTTCCCGAAGGTTCTCGGCATCCTCCGCAATCTCCGCAAACGCTCGGAAATCCCGGTCATCATCTTCACCTACCTCAATCCGGTCATGAGATACGGCTTCGCCCGCTTCGCCTCCGACGCCGCGGTTGCTGGCGCCGACGGCGCGTTGTTGACGGACCTGAATATCGAAGAAGCCGGTCTCTACCTGGCCGAAATGCGCAAGCACCGCCTCGACCCCATCTTCCTCGTTTCGCAAACGACGCCCGACGATCGCCTCCGCAAGTTGTCGCAATCGAGTGCGGGTTTCGTATATCTTGTGTCAAGGGCGGGGGTGACCGGTGAGCGGGAGAGTGTTTCCGATCAAGCCCGGCGGCTTATCGAGCGAACCCGCCGCGTGACGGACTTGCCGCTTGCGGTCGGCTTCGGCCTGTCGAAGCCCGAACACATGCGGGCGCTCGCGCCATACGCGGACGCCGCCGTCGTGGGCAGTGCTTTCATGCGGATCATCGAAGAGCACCAGGATGTACCCGACCTCCCCGACCGCATGTGCGATCTCGCCGCCCGGCTCAAAGAAGGCCTGCGGGTTCCGGCGGAAGCCGCGGCCGGGAGATAGTTGATGGACGTTTCCGACTGGCGCGCGCGTATCGATAAAATCGATCGCCGCCTTCTCGAACTGCTCAACGAGCGGGTTGAGTGCGTCCTCCGACTCTCCCCCCTGAAGCGTCAGGCCGGCATCCCGATTTTCTCGCCCAAGCGCGAGCAAGCAGTGATCGAAAAACTAAAGAAACTCAACAAAGGACAGCTCAGCGATGCAGCCGTCGAGCGCATCTTCGAGTTGATTATGGCCGAGATGCGCGCCCTGCAGGAGCACGAACGAAAACGAAATCCGGTCTCTTCCCGCACGGAGTGAGCCGACATCTTGAGGTTCCGGGGCGTACATCTCACCCCTTTCGCCTCTGTCACCAAACCGGTTCTGCATGCCCATTGAAACCGTCAGCATCGTAGGCGTCGGCCTCATCGGAGGTTCCTTCGGGCTCGCCCTCCGCGCCGCCGGCTTCACCGGACGCATCCTCGGCGTCAGCTCTCCCCGAACCATCGAGGCCGCTCTGGCCCGGGGCGCCATCGATAAAGGCCTGCCGCTCGACCAGGCTGTTAACCAGTCGGACCTCATCTACCTGTCGCAACCGATCGCTCGCATCCTCAAAGTCATCCCCGAAGTCAGCAGGCTTGCCCCATCCGGCTCCCTCGTCACCGACGCCGGCAGCACCAAGTGCCGGATTGTCGATCAAGCTCGCGACTCCTTCACAAACGGCGCCCTCTTCCTCGGCGGTCATCCCATGGCCGGCAAGGAGCAGCGCGGCATCGAGCGCGCCGAAGCCCATCTCTTTCAGGACGCAACCTACGTCCTGACCCCGCACGACGGTCAACTTCCGACTGCTCCCGTTGTCGATGAATTCGTCTCGTGGATTCGCAAGATCGGTGCCCGCCCCGTCGTCCTTCCTGCAGCGGCACACGACCGCATTGTCGGCTGGACATCGCATCTTCCCCAGCTTGTCGCCACGGCCCTCGCTTCGTCTGTCGCCGAAAACGTCACTGGCGAGAACTCACTGCAAGTCGCCGGCCCCAGCCTGCGAGACATGACCCGCCTCGCCGAGAGCCCCTATGAGGTCTGGAAAGACATCCTCGCCACCAACAGCGCCAACATTACCCAAGCCCTCGACCACTACATCGAAAAACTCACCGAGCTGCGCAATGAACTCCCCGGCCCCCGGATCGCCGAGGAATTCGAAGCTGCCCGGCAACTGCGCCGCAAGCTCCATTCCGAGTGATCCCAGCTACAATCGAGAGAGCCGCCGCAGCCATGAACAAGTTTCGCGAAAACGGCCCCGCGCTTCTCACCCGCCGCGCCTTCGTCGAATCCCTCTGCGGTGGATTCGGCGCCATCGGCCTCGCGGGCATGCTCGGCGCGGACAGCACCGCAGCCGCCACCGCGCCCATCGGCCCCCACTTCGCGCCCAAGGCCAAGCACGTCATCTTTCTCTTCCTCACCGGCGGACCGTCGCACATCGACATGTTCGACCCCAAGCCCGCCCTGCATAAATACGCCGGCCAGCGCCCCGATTCGGTCGACCTGCGCACCGAACGCATGACCGGCGGCTTGCTGCCCTCGCCCTTCGCATTCCAACGCCACGGCCAAAGCGGAGCCGAAATCAGCGAACTCCTCCCGAAACTCGCCGGCGTTGCCGACGACCTGTGCATCATCCGCTCGATGTACACCTTCAACCCGACGCACACGCCGGCGCGCAACCTCATCCACTCCGGCAACATCGCCTCGACGCACCCGTCGCTCGGCGCATGGATCTCCTACGGCCTCGGTACCGAGAACCAGAACCTACCCGGCTTCGTCGCCCTCAGCCCCTCGCCCCGCGCCAGCCAACTCTGGCGCTCTGGTTTCCTGCCCTCCGAACACCAGGGCACCCATTTCAACCACTCCCAGGCCGACCCGGAAAAGATGATCCGCTATCTTCGGAACGCCAAGCTCGGCCCCGACGCACAGCGCCTGCAGCTCGACCTGCTCACGGCGCTCAACCGCCAACACCGCGAAGCAACCGGCCACGACGCCTTCCTCGACGCACGCATCCAAGCGATGGAAACGGCCTACCGCATGCAGTTCGAGGCGAGCGACGTCTTCGACATCCGCAAGGAACCCGCCGCCGTTCGCCAGGAATACGGCTCAACGCCCTTCGCCAACGGCTGCCTGCTCGCCCGACGCCTCGTCGAACGCGGTGTCCGTTATGTCCACCTCTACTACGGCCCCGGCCAGCCTTGGGATGACCACAAGGAAATCAACGAGAAGCTCCGCAAGCGCTGCCCCGACATGGACCAGGGCTCCGCCGCGCTCATCACCGATCTCAAGCGCCGCGGCCTGCTTGACGAGACACTCATCATCTGGGGCGGCGAATTCGGCCGCACGCCCGTCTCCGAAGCCGGCGACGGACGCGACCACAACCCCTACGGCTTCACCGTGTGGATGGCCGGCGGCGGCGTCCGAGGCGGCGTCACCCACGGCGCCACCGACGAGTTCGGCTTCCAAGCCGTCGAAGGCCGCGTCTCGATCCACGATTTGCATGCCACTATCCTCAACCAACTCGGCTTCGACCACGAACGTCTCACCTACCGCTACTCCGGCCGCGACTTCCGTCTGACCGACATCCACGGCCGCGTATTGAAGGAGTTGCTGGCGTGATCTCAACCGTAGAGGCACGGCATGACGCGACTGCAAGCCGCGCAGGGCTACGGCTCTTGACTGGTGGACATTCGCTGTCGGTGGGTGGCGAAGCTCATAGCGGATTCGCGGCATAGAGGACCTGTATGACGTACCCAAGGCCGCTGTCAAGCGGCTTCCCCCGACGCTCTCGAATCGCAGCCCGAGTGCGCTTCTTGATCTGCGCGCTAACAAACGGCGCGCCTCGGACTGCCCTCCTTTTTTCCATCCCAGCCCTGCTCGTTGTTTCCGCCGGCTTGGTCTCCGCCCAATCTCCCCAACTCGACCACTTCGAGCGCAAAATCCGCCCCGTCCTTGTCGAGCACTGTAATGCCTGCCACTCCACTGCTTTAGATGAACCCATGGGCGGCCTCCGCCTCGATTCCCGCGACGCCCTCCGCCAAGGCGGACAATCCGGCCCCGCTGTCATCCCCGGTCAACCCGAGCGAAGCGTTCTGCTCAAGGCGCTTACCTACAAGGACGCGAACCTCAAAATGCCGCCCACCGGCAAGCTGCCGGAGAAGGTCATCGCCGACTTCAGAAAATGGATCGCTGACGGCGCGGTCGACCTCAGAACCTCCAAGCCGGCGGAGACGACAAGCAGCGAAACCAAACAAGAAGGCCCCGGCACTCCCATCGAAGAAGGCCGTAAATGGTGGGCCTTCCAACCCCTGAGGCAGCGCCCTGCGCCCCCGACCTCCAACCCCGATTGGACCGAGAGCAAGATCGACAGCTTTATCCTTGCCAAGCTCGACGAGAACAACCTCCAACCCTCACCCCCCGCCGACCCCCGCACGCTGATCCGCCGCGCCTTTTTCGACCTCACCGGACTCCCGCCCACCTACGCCCAGGTGGAGTCCTTCGCCGCCGATCCGTCGCCCGAAGCCTACGCCGCCCTCATCGACACTCTGCTCGACTCGCCCCGCTACGGCGAGCGCTGGGGACGACACTGGCTCGATGTCGCTCGTTGGGCCGAAGACCACCCCACCAGCGAATCCACCAACCGCCCCCACCCTTACGCCTGGCGCTATCGCGACTGGGTCATCGAGGCCTGCAACCGCGACATCCCCTACGACCGATTTATCCGCATGCAGTTCGCCGCCGACTTGTTGCCCGGCTTCGAGCCCGCCGACATGCGCGCGCTCGGCTACATCGGCAACGCGCCCATGTATCACAAGGACCCGCGCCTCTCCCGCGATGTCATCGAGACTCTTGCCTCCGACGACTGGGATGAGCGCGTCGATGCCGTCTCGCGAGGTCTGATGGGCCTCACCGTCGCCTGTGCCCGCTGCCACGACCACAAATTCGACCCCATCACCAACAAGGACTACTACGCCCTCGCCGGCGTCTTCGCCAGCACCTGGCTCGTCAAGCGCCCCATCGTCGCAATGGACCCCGCCGCCGCCGACAAGCTTGTTTGGGACCACGAACGCCTCTATCGCATCAAAGGCATGGTCGGCAACCTCAAGGAACTTGACACCATCGCGCCCGAGCTACATCCAAAAGTCAGCGCAATGACAAAAGAAGTCGAAAATCTGGAAGCCGTGCTTGCCAAAGACGCGACGCCTCTCACCCACGCCGTGGTCGATTGCGGCGTATGGATCGACGGTTCGACACCCACTGTCACCTGGATCGACCTACGCCCCGGCCAACCGCGCGACCTGCCCATCTTCATCCGCGGCAACGTCGCCAACCCTGGTGACATCGTCCCGCGCCGTTTTTTGACAGTGCTGTCGAAGGGCGCACTCGAGCCCTTCCGCCAAGGCTCGGGCCGGCTGGAACTCGCCGACAAGATCGTCAACGACGCCGCGCCGCTCACCGCCCGCGTCTGGGTCAACCGCGTCTGGGGATGGCATTTCGGACAGCACCTCGTCCGCACGCCGTCTGACTTCGGCACTCAGGGGCAGCGGCCCACCCATCTCGAGCTGCTCAATGACCTCGCCGCCCGCTTCGTTCAAAACAGATGGTCGCTCAAGTGGCTCCACCGCGAGATCATGCTCTCGGCCGCCTACCGCCAAGCGAGCCTCCATATCGAAACCGCCGCCAAAGCCGACCCCACCAACCGTTGGCTCTGGCGTTATGCCCCGCGCCGCCTCGACATCGAATCCTGGCGGGACGCCGTTTTACACGTTTCCGGCGAACTGAACCTCGCAATGGGCGGCCCGTCCGACCCCGTCGACACCGAATGCGAAGCCCGCCGCACCGTTTATTCCAAAATCAGCCGCGGACGCCCCCACGCCATCTTCCAGCTCTATGACTACCCCGACGCCACCCAGCACACCCCGCAGCGCCAAATTACGACTACGCCGCTACAGCAACTTTTTGTCCTGAACAGCGCATGGTTCAACTACCAGGCCAAAAGCCTCGCCCAACGCGTCCACCACATCAAAAACGCCCGAGAGAAAATCCGCGCTCTTTACCAAGACACTCTGCTCCGCAACCCCACCTCCCAAGAACTCGACCAGGCCATAACCTTCCTCCAATCCCGAGAAGCCTCCCTGGGCTACCCCCCGTGGCCGGAATACACTCAGGCGCTCCTGAGCACCAACGAGTTCATCTACCTCCGTTGAGAAGCAGGCCAGTGTTTTTGTATAGTCAGAACGGTATCGGCGGAGTCACAACCAAGGAGCAAGGGTCTTATTGTGCCGTTCAAACCAGAGACCGAGAGAGCCTCGGGGAGGCCCTTTTCGTCACTCTGTATGACTGCTGGTATGAAGGGCTTCCGGCCGAGGCGATGATGTGACGGTGGGAGCGTGCAGCGATCTTCCTTGCGAAACAACCAGACATCACTCCGAGCCTGCCAATGTCTCGGCTCGGAGAGTCGCTGCTTTCTACGAATGAATGGTCATCCTCGAACGCCACCAAACTCTGGTCTAACGGTTTCCAAACAAGGAGAAACGAGATGATGATGACTCACCCACCGAGCAGCGAAAAGACCCGGTTCCTTCATTCATGCCGATTACCTCGGGGCAACAGACACACCGGGAGCATGAGGTCGAAGACAAGGAGCCGCCTCTGGATACGGACGGTGACGGCTTTGGTGCTGGGTGCAGTTGGGCTGCTTAGCGCACAGGAGATCGTTCGCCCCGTTCCCTTGTTCGAGATGGCCGGTCATCGTGACGAAGTGCGTTTTCTTCGGTATTTGCCGCCGGATGGCCGCAACATCCTCTCGCTGTCGGGTGAGTTTTTGATCATCTGGGACTCGAGGACCGGCGAGGAAGTCATCCGGCTTGCCGACGGAGAGAGGATTTACACCATTGCTGTTACTGCTGCCGGCGATCGTGTATACGTTGAGACTTTATCCGGCAACCGCATCCTCGATATCTCGACAACCGAGATTCTGCTCGATTTCGATCTACATCAGAGGTTTCGGCTGCGTGGGCCCGTCTGGTCTCCCATAGGGAACCGTATCGCGTCACAAGAACGCGGAGCGGTGAATGTTTGGGATGCATCAAGCGGAGAATTGCTGCGCAGCTTTGAAGGATTATCCACCACCATTTACCCTTATGGCGTCCGTTGGTCGCCTGAGGGAACACGCTTGGCGGTTCTTCAGTTGGACGGGGCGCTCAAAGTGTGGCGGGTCGAAGACGGCGAGGAGATTGCCGCCTTCCAGGCGCACGATCCGGCGCCGGGATTGGGGGCAAGGCCGCTAGCCTGGTCTCCTGACGGCAGCCGTCTTGCCACAGCAGCTAACGATAGCTTGGTGAAAGTATGGGATACGCGGGAATGGAAGTTGGTGCATGCGCTGGAAAACGAATCGAATTTCCGAATCGGTCCCGGAAGCCCGATCGATAGAATAGCTTTCTCGCCTGACGACAAGCGCATCGCGGTGGCGCAACCGTCGACGTTGCGCGTGTGGGATGTCGAGTCCGGCCAACAACTGGTCGAGTGGTATCCCGGTCCTGAGAACTCTACTTTCGTACCCCATAACGGATCAATCACCGATATAGACTTTTCACCAGACGGACGCTACATCGCCAGTGCGGGACTGGACGGCACCGCGAAGGTATGGGATGTCGAAACTGGGACGCAGTTGCTGAATCTCGACATCTTTCTCAATAGCGTTGAGGCCGTTGAATGGTCCCCGGACGGGAGCCAATTCGCGGCGGCAGGCGATGACGGCAGAGCAATCGTCTGGGACCGCGCCACAGACCGGGAAGTGGCCCGCTTCGAGGGCCACCAACATGGAGCCGTCTTGTCGCTGGACTACGCGCCCGATGGAACCCACATCGTCACATCGGGTAGAGACGGCTCGGTCAGGGCCTGGGATGCGGGGACGGGCATGCAACTCTACGAGTTGCCGGAACGCGTTGAACCGGTTTCTCGCTTGAGGCCACCCAGACGCCCCGTCGAACGAGTGTCGTATTCACCCCGCGGAGACCGTTTTCTTACGATCTCGGATTCGCTGTCCTACAACGTTGTCGAACTCTGGGATCATGCGACACAGGGCGGAGCCGGGATTACGCTCGACAGCCAAGTCAATTCCGCGGCCTGGTCCCCGGATGGCCGGCGCATCGCCACGGCGAGATACTCTTTCATCACAGTCTGGGACCTTGACAACATCGAATCACGGCCTCTGGAATTCTATCCGGACAGCGGGACGGCGGACACGGAGTACAAGTATGCGGCCTGGTCGCACGACGGGGAACGCTTGCTGATTGCTTCGAACAACGGAGCAACAGTATTGGATTGGGCCTCGGGTGAAACCCTGCTCTCCCTGACTCCGGAAAGAGGTGCTGGCTACCTGGAAGAATCCTCCGATGGCTCGTTGCTGCTTACCATCGACGGACAGTTTGCCAGACACAGAGTCCAGGTGTGGAACGCAGAAACAGGCGTAGAACTTGTCAGCTTGGCGACATCTGGAAGCCGAGTCGGCGCAAGGTTCTCCCCGGATGGCAAACGAGTAGTGACGTATGGCGGCCGATCCCGCTCGTTGCACGTTTGGGATGCCCGTACCGGCGGGGCACTGCTCACGTTGGATGGAGATAGATTCCCTTTCGTATCTGCTGCATTCTCCGAGAATGGGCGGCGCCTGGCGGGCGCGAGTCGCGGCGGGACAACCTGGATGTGGGATGCCATGACCGGTGATTTGCTGACAATTTTCCTCGGAGGGGGGAGCGGTGTTGTATTCTCGCCTGACGGGTCCCGGATCGCCGGCTTTGGGTCCGGAGGCGCCGCGGTGTGGTCGGTGGGCCCCCGTTTCACCAGCGACGCTGTAGTCCATGCCGCCAGTTTCGCCTCGGGGCCGGTCGCCCCCGGGGAAATCATAAACATCTTCGGCGCCGGCCTGGGTCCTGAAACACCCGCCCGGGGAGCCGTTGACCCCGACACGGGTCGTCTGCCGGTCGCCCTGGAGAATGTAAGAGTGTTGCTCGACGGGGAGCCAATTCCGCTCTTATACGTGCAAGAGGAACAAATCTACGCACAGGTTCCCTACGAGATTGCAGGTCGCTCCAACGTGCGGCTGGCAATCTCATATGGCGGCATTGACAGCCCTCGTGCGACACTTGCCGTCTCGCCCGCTCGGCCGGCGTTGTTCTTGATAGCGGGAAGCAGGTCCGCCCTTGTCCTCAACGAGGGTGGCCAGTTTATCAGTGCGTCGAAGCCCGCGCGGCTGGGAGAATCGGTCATCCTGTTTGGCACCGGGCAGGGAGAGACGTCGCCCCCCATTGGCACCGGTCAAACGTCTCCGGTAATAGGCGCACATCGGATCGAAGACGTGTCGGTCACGATTGGAGGCAGTGCTGCGGAAGTGATCTCTGCCGGCATGGTTCCAGCTCTTGTCGGGGTCTTTCTGATCCAGGTTCGGATCCCGGACACCGCCACAACCGGAGACAAGACTCCCGTCTCGGTCACCATCCAGGGAGAGTCCAGCCCAACGGATGTGGTGATGTCCGTCGCCTCGCCGTAGTATTCGCTGCAAGCGACGGATGCTCATCTGGTCACTCACTTTCCTTTACACACCTGTTGACCAAATCAATCATGTCCGGGGCCTACGACTTCGAAGTCGAGAAGGGTCAGGCAGAGGGTTGTGAGCAGCTATCCAAGCTCGATCGGTTTTGCATATCCGGCGGCGCTCGAGGCTTGGGTGGCCGCACAGCAAGCTGCCCCGCGTTTGCAAGGGCCGCCTTTCAGCGGGACTGACCTGTCTATGCTGGTCCGGCCCCCGCAGGAATTCTCACCGCCGACGACTTGATCCCAGCAAGACATCCAGGCTCAGATTTGCGGGACTGTTTTGGGGAAGGGGGACGCCGGCACGACGCCTCCCACCCGCGGCGGGACGCAAAGAGCCCGTGGAGCCCCTGGGTCTTGGCCGGGGCCTGCTTGGGGCGGCCTGGCGGTTGCCTTGGGAGCCGCCGAGCGATTACACTGACTCCGTCGAAAGGTCCGGCTCGGGAGGCCCCGGCTCGCACGCTGAGCAGCCCGGTAGCAGGGCGGTGACGGGCGCGGCATCCGGCATTCCGGCGAGGGCGCCGGCGAGCCGGCCTGACGCAGGGAGGGAAGCCTAGTTCATGCCTACACCATTGGTGTTCCACATTGCCGGGCGGAAGCTCGTCATCGCCTTGCTGTTGACGGTGGTTCCGATCAGTCTGGCGGCTCTCTACGCGGCGACCCGCGCCGGCGAGACGACCGCGACAGCGGCCGGGCGGTACCTGGAAACGGTCGCGCAAGCGGCCGCCAGCAGCATCGAACAACAGATCGAGGCGAAGGTGGTGGAAGCGGCTCTGATGGCGTCCGACGCGGCCGTGCTGGAGGTGGTGCGAAGCTCGAACCGGCAATATTTTCGGGTTCGGGATGAACTCATCCGGGAGCGCTTGCAGGCGAAAGACAAGACCTGGGTGACGCCGCAGGGCGAGGCGCTGGTGGAGCGGACGATGTCGAACCCGGGCTCGGAGGCGCTGCGGCGCAAGCTCACGGTGGACCCGAGTTTTCTGCGCATCACGGTGACCGATCTGGAAGGGGCGACGGTGGCCGCGACGCACAAGACGCTGGACTACTACCAGGCCGACGAGGAGTACTGGCAGGACATCTACTTTTACGGCCGCGGGGTGGTCAGTCTGACCGACGTGCTGTACGACGAGGCGACGAAGAACTACTACATCGGGGTGGGCGTGCCGGTGGTCCGGGAGACCAACCAGATCATGGGGACGCTGGATGCGCTGGTGCAGGTGGCGTCGCTGTTGCCGGCGTTGCACCGTGCTGACTTGGGGGCGGGCGGCAAGGTCTATCTTGCGAAGAAGGACGGCGCGGTGATCTTCGGTACGGACGGATTGACGCTGGCCGACGATGAGCGTTCAGCGGAGGTGGAGGCGGTGGTGGACGCGCGGGGGAATTATGAGGGCCGCACGTCGGGCTACTTCGATGCGACGTTTCCGGGCGGGCGGCGAGCGCGGCTGGCGTTTGCGTATCTGGGATTGGAGGAGCAGTATCCGAAGCTGGACTGGATGGTGGTGGCGGTGGAGGAAGGGTCGGGGGCGCTGGGGGCTGTTTCTCTGGTGGAGGTGCTGATCATGGGGATCGCGCTGCTGTCGCTGGCGTGCGTGGTGTTCTTGGTGGTGTACTTTGCGCTGCACCGGCCGAGCGAGATCGAGGAAGTCGAGGAGGGGATGGGCGCGACGATCAAGGGGGCGGCGGGCTGAGAGGCGGCGACTGGGGGTGTGCCGTCACGAAATGGAGCAGGAGACTGTAGCAGAGGGATCCTGCGCTGGGCGCCTCGGAGCGGAACCGGCGACGGCGCGACCCGTACGAAGTCGTACGAATCATCAAGGATCGCTTCCGGGAGCACGTCCAGCTGCAAACGGCCTGGCGCCATTATTTCGATGAGGCGGGCGGGTCGGCCCCGAGATGCCGGACAATCGCTCCGGTCAGGACAATCTCGCCATCGCGAATTTCCAATCCTCCCTTCGGCATGGCCTCGCCGTCATGATCCCGGAAATACAGGGGAAGGCCTTCTGAGAAATTGAGCGGTCGGTCCTTGGGATCCTGACGCTGGTGGTGAATGTGGATGTGCGGCTCGCTCGTATTCCCCGAGTTGCCGCACGCGCCGATCGCCTCCCCCTCCAGCACCTCGTCCCCCTCGCTGACCAATACGCTGCCGGGCTTGAGGTGCGCGATCAAGAGATAGGTGCCGGTCTCGAGCTGCAAGACAACGTGGTTGCCGACCGGGTTCTTGTGATCCATGCTGACTTTGCCGGGTACGTGGTCCGGGGCTCCATCGGCCGCATAGTGAACCCGAGCGGAGATCGGCGCGACAACGGGAGTGTTGTAGCAGCCATAGTCTTCCAGGACTTCCGATCCGTGCCCGGCCGGTTCCACGAGAAGGTCGTAAGCCCAGCGTTGGTCCGGAGTCATGGCGTGATAATTCGTGGAGACTTCATCACCTCCCCAGCCGACCCGCAGCGTTTCGTTCGATGGCAGCCGTACCGTCGCCGAAGGGCTCGAACTCTCGAGGACGTACGGGAACGCGATGGTCAGGAAGCCAAAGCTCCACAGGCCGGGCCAAAGGGCAAGACCTGCCAAGGCTAAGGATACCTGCATCGGTCGGCTGAAGCGGCGCTTTCGGACGGCATGGACAAGCAGGACCAACAGAGACAGCGGCGCGAGGAAAAGTCCCGCGATGCTGAGCGCCATCCAGCCAGCGACTGCATGCATACCTCCGGAGAAGAAGAGCGTCCACGACGGAAGTAGGACGGCCGCAAGCAGGGCAGGGAGCACCCACCGTACAACACGGCGGAATCGACCTTGCGTTCCTTGGGTCATGCTGCACGCGCTTGTGTCGAGCCGTATTCTACAGGTCGCCGGATTACTGACTACCGCATCCGTACGAGCCTGCTACGGCATTGGCTCGCAAACGGAGGATTCTCCCTTCGACAGGGTAGCACCGAGTCAGTTTGGCTTGGGTGCCGCCTGGCGGACCACGCCCTTGTGGACGGAATTGGCCTCACAGGGCGTGTTTGACTGGTTTTCGAACCAAGCCGTACAATAGCGGGAAGGGCACGGGAGTGTAGTGTCCGCCCCTCCTGAGCCCCCGCGCCGCGGGGGGAAACCTTGATGTTCGACAACCTTCAGGATAAGCTTCAGCGCGTCTTCAAGAACCTCCGCGGCGAGGGGAAGCTGACGGAGAAGAATATTCAGGACGCCCTGCGAGAGATTCGCATGGCCCTGCTGGAGGCGGACGTCAACTTCAAGGTTGTCAAGCAGTTAATCGAGGGCATCAAGCAGAAGGCGCTGGGCCAGGAAGTGCTCACGTCGCTGTCGCCGACCGAGCAGGTCATCAAGATCCTGCGCGACGAGTTGATCGCGCTGCTGGGAGCCGAAGAGAGGCGTCTCAAGTATTCGAACAACCCGCCTTCGGTTTTTATGATCGTCGGCCTGCAGGGGTCGGGCAAGACGACGACGACCGGCAAGTTGGCGAAATGGCTTTCCAAAAATGGTCATCGGCCATTGCTGGTTTCTGTGGATGTCTACCGTCCGGCTGCACGCGAGCAGTTGCGTGTCGTGGCGGGACAGATCAAGCAGCCGATCTACAAGGGTGGGGATAACGACAAGCCCCTGGAGTTGGCCGCGGCGGCGAGGGTCGAGGCGGCGCAGTCGGGCTGCGACGTCGTATTGGTGGATACGGCGGGACGGCTGCACATCGACGACGCGTTGATGGTCGAGTTGGAGCAGCTTCGCGACAAGCTGGAGCCGACCGAGGTGCTGTTCGTCGCGGACGCGATGACGGGGCAGGACGCAGTGAAATCGGCGGCGAAGTTTCATGAGCGGTTGGAGCTGAGCGGCGTGATCCTGACCAAGATGGACGGCGATGCCCGCGGCGGCGCGGCCTTGTCGATTCGGCATGTCACGGGCTGTCCGCTGAAGTTTATCGGAACGGGCGAGAAGTCGGACGCCTTCGAACCGTTCCATCCGGACCGAGTCGTCTCGCGAATTCTCGGCATGGGCGACATGCTTTCGCTGATCGAGAAGGTCGAAGAATCGATCGAACAAAAGGACGCGCTCGAGATGCAGCGGAAGATGCTGCAGAACGAGTTCACGCTGGAGGATTTTCGGGATCAGTTGCGGCAGTTCAAGAAGCTCGGTCCGCTGGAGTCGATTCTTGGGATGCTGCCGCAAATGGGTCCGCTGAAGCAGCTCAAGAACGCCGAGATTGACCCGAAGGAAGTCAATCGCGTGGAGGCGATCCTCTGCTCGATGACGCCGAAGGAACGCCGCAACCACGAGATCATCAATGGCAGCCGCCGCCGCCGCATCGCCAAAGGCAGCGGCACATCGGTGCAAGCGGTAAATCAACTTCTCCGTCAATACCGGCAGGCGCGTAAGATGATGCGGTCGCTGACGGGAAGCACTGGGGGGAGCAAGAAACGCAGACGCCGGCTTGGGGGCCGGAGACAAATGAATCTGGAGGCGCTGCTCCGGTAGCATCCTGCCCCGGTTCAGCTTTCCGAACAAGGAGAGACTTATGTTGGCTATTCGCTTGGCGCGAGCAGGCGCCAAGAAGAAACCGTCGTATCGCGTGGTCGTGATCAACAAGCGCAACGCGCGCAACGGCAAGAACATCGAGATTGTGGGGCACTACAACCCGACTCGAGATCCGATCGAGTTATCGCTGGAAAGTGAGCGGATCAACCACTGGCTGCACAAGGGCGCGCAAGCGTCGGTGACGGTCCGTCGGTTGATCGCCTACAAAGAGAAAGGTGGTCCGACCTGGAAGCCGGTAGCGGGCGTGAGCACGCCGGTTGACGCTCCAAAGGCGGAAGGGGTCGCCGCTGAAGCAGCGGCTTCGGAACCGGCAAAGGTACCGGCCTCGGCCGAGGAGTCGAAGCCGGCCGCAGGTAGTTGATTCTTTGGGATATAATCGACGCTAGGGTCGCTCGAGGCGACGCTTCACGAACCTTTCCTGCGTTCTCTGCATAGAATCGCGAAAGTCGATCGTTGGATTGCCCAACCTCTCAAACGTTCGAGGGAGGAAACCGAGATTGGCAGCAAACAGAGATTCGATTGTCGAGTTGGTGGAACTGATCGCCAAAGCTCTGGTCGACAAGCCGGAGGAAGTCTCTGTGCGGAAGGTGTCGGGGGATCAGGTTCGCGTGCTTGAGTTGCAAGTGGACCCGTCGGACCTGGGGAAGGTTATCGGGAAGAAGGGTCGGACGGCGAAGTCGATTCGAGCGTTGCTCGGTGCGGCCGGTATGAAAGTAAGAAAGCGGTACACGCTGGAGATCCTGGAGTAAGCGAGCCGGGCGGCATGGAAGAGGAGTTCGTCACGCTTGCCTGCATCGTGCGAAGTCGGGGCAATCGGGGCGAGGTGATGGCCACCGATCTGACGGATCGCGAGGACCGTTTTTCGTCGGCGAGCCAGTTGTTTTTGGAGAGCTTGCAGGGCGAGCGTCGCGAAACGACGCTGGAAGAGGCTTGGAGACAGCGCGATCGCTGGGTTTTGAAGTTTGAAGGGATCGATTCGATCAGTGCGGCGGAGCAACTGCGCGGTTGGAAGGTGCGGATCTCCGGGGCAGAGTTAGGTCCGCCGCCGGAAGGCGAGCATTATCTGGCGGATCTTATCGGTTACCGGGTTTTGGACGCAAAGACCGGCCGGGAGATCGGGATCGTTGACGAAGTACTCGAGCCGGGAGGATCGTTGCTGTTGCAGGTGACCGGAGTAGGAGGCGAGATTCTAGTCCCTTTCGTGGATGAGATTTGCCGGGAGATTTCCGAGGAGAAGCGCGAGATTCAAGTCAGTCTGCCGGAGGGACTCGAGGAGTTGAATTCGTGAGATGCTCTTTCATGTCATCACGATCTTCCCTCAGTTCTTCGAGGGACCGTTCGATCATGGGATTGTGGCCCGTGCCAAGTCGAACGGACTGATCGGGATAGAGATCCACAACCTTCGCGAACATACTTTCGACCGCCATCGCACGGTGGATGACCGGCCGTTTGGCGGCGACGAAGGGATGGTGCTGAAGATCGAGCCGGTTTTTCTGGCTCTGAAGAAGATTCGAGGGTCACAGCGGGACAAGCGAGTGAGGACCGTCTTGCTGTCGGCCCAGGGAAAAAGGTTTGATCAGAGCATGGCTTTGCGGTTGGCAGGATATAAAGAAGTCACTTTGATCTGTGGACGATACGAAGGAGTGGACGAACGCGTGGCGGAACATCTGGCCGATGAAGAGGTTTCGGTCGGGGATTTCGTTCTGAGTGGAGGCGAATGGGCGTGCGGGATCGTTGTGGACGCGGTGACGCGACTGCTGCCCGGAGCCCTCGGCAATAAGGCATCGACGGAACAGGAGTCCTTTCGTCCTCTCGGGGGAGGGCGGTTGGGCATTCTCGACTGTCCGCACTATACGCGTCCCGCTGAGTTTGAAGGTTGGAAGACGCCGGAGGTTCTGTTGCGTGGGAATCACGAGCAGATCCGGCAGTGGAGGCGCAAAGCGGCGTTGGAAAAGACATGGCGAAACCGTCCGGAACTCTTGGAAACGACTCTGCTGAGCCCGGCGGATCGGAAATGGCTTTCGGCCCTGCAGGAGAAAGGCGCCGCAGCGGAGGGGCATCATGATCAATAAAGTGCTGCAAAAGGTTTATGACGATCGAAAGAGAGACGATCTCCCTGAACTCGAGTCGGGTGATACGGTCCGCGTACATGTGCGCATCCGTGAGGGTGACAAGGAACGCTTGCAGGTCTTCGAAGGCGTCCTGATCGGGCGGAACAACTCCGGAATGAGCGAAACGATTACCGTCCGCAAGGTGAGCTTCGGTGTAGGCGTCGAGCGAGTGTTTCCCTTGCAGTCGCCGGTGGTCGGCAAGGTGGAAGTGGTGCGTAGGGCGCGAGTAAGGCGGGCGAAGCTCTACTACTTGCGCAAGCTGCGCGGCAAAGCGGCGCGGTTGCGTGAGCGGGCGCGGAAAGCCTAAATGCCACGAACCGCGGCGCCTTCTGCCCGCGGCAAACGTGCGTCCAAGCATCGGCCTCACACGAGGATCGAGCAAGGGTTGCGCGCCCTGGGGCACGCACTGGTAGCGGGCGTGGACGAAGTTGGCCGCGGCTGTCTCTTCGGGCCGGTTGTAGCGGCCGCGGTGATTCTTGATCCGCGGCATCCTGTACGCGGGCTCAACGACAGCAAGCAGCTTGACGCGGAATCACGCCGGGTGCTGAGCCTGAAGATTCACAAGCGGGCCATTGCTGTCTCGGTGGCGGCTGTTGATAATGCTCAGATCGATCGTGTGAACATCTATCAGGCTTCTCGCTTGGCGATGCGGGCCGCTGTTCTCGGTTTAGAGCCGGCGGCGGAGGCCGTGGTGGTGGACGCACTGACCTTGGATTTGGCCATTCCGCAGAAGTCGATTATCAAGGGTGACGCCACGAGTTCGTCGGTCGCGGCGGCGTCGATCGTGGCGAAGGTCGAGCGCGACCATTGGATGGAGGAGTGGGACGCGTTGTTTCCCGAATACGGGCTGACCTCGAATAAGGGCTACGGCTGCCCGGATCATTTGGCCGCTCTCGAAAAGCACGGTCCGACGCCGCTGCATCGGATGACGTTCAAGCCGGTTGCCGATTGCGCCTGCTTCGGGCCGGAACCGGATTCACGGATGGTCCTTCCCTTTGGTGCGCCGGACAAAGCGGCGGTGCTTTCTTTCTAAACCATGGGCGAGATCCTCGACCTGCAAAGGTCTGAACCCGAGTCAGAGCCGGTTCCGCAAGGCTCGCGGGCGAGGCTGGCGACTCACATCCTGTTCACTCTGTTCTGCATCGAGATCGGGGTTGTGCTGATGATCCTGCCGTGGACGCCGTTTTGGGACAACAATTTCTTCTTTGGGTTGACGCCGCAGTTGGATGGGGTGTGGTTGAGCAACTACCTGCGTGGCGGGGTTTCGGGGGTAGGGTTGGTGAATATCTGGATCGGCATGGGCGAGGCTTGGCGGCTTTGGAAGTAGGAGTTTGTTCGTCCTTGGCCGTTGTAGATCCTATGCACGGCGCCTCTTATTTCGATTAAGATCAACTCCACATGCCGGCGATTGAAGTCGAGGCACGAAGCTGCGGTGAGTACGTCGTCACCGTTCAGGAAGGCGGCGGCGCCACCGCGCACCGCGTCAAGGTCAATTTCGAATACGCCCGCAAGCTCACCGGCGGCAGGACCTCAACCGAAGAACTCCTTCGCCTGTCATTCGAGTTCTTGCTCGAACGCGAGCCGAAGGAATCGATCTTGCGATCATTCGACCTGCCGTTGATCGGACATTACTTCCCCGAGTACGAACGCACGATCACGGAACGTTTTGCCCGGTAGGCCTTCGGGAGCGGCTCGTCCAACCTGGCCTTAGATATCTCGCGCACGCGGGGAGACATTCAGTTCAGGATGCTGCGGCAGTCGCGGCTTCCGCCTCCGCGACAAGGTTCTTTACGTACGCCAGAGAAGCTTCGACCAGTTCCCATGAACCGGGCCAGAAACACATGTCGATTGCCCAGTATTCAACGTCGGGTACCGTCAAGAGTTTCGGCGCAACCGATTGGAAGTCGACGTTGCCGGTCCCAAACGGGTTGTGTGTGCTGGTGTGATTGTCGTGCAAGCTGCCGTCGGAGTCGATCAAGTGGATCGCGCCGATCTTGCCCGCGAGGTTGGCGAGCAGCTCCTCGATGCCGCCGTCGAGAGTTTCCTTCTCGCCGTGCTGCCGGGAGCCCACGACGGCTGCCATGTGCGCGTGGCTTGTGTCGTACATAACGTCGAAATTCGGATGGGCCACCTTGCCATGGAACTCGACGATCTCAGACGGCTTGTTGAAGATGAACCCCGGCTCGAACTCCCAGTGCATCCGGATGCCGGCGTCCTGCGCTTTTTGCGCTGCTTCGTGAAAAGTCTCTGCCACCCGACCTTTGGCCGCCTCGTATTCGGCATCGTCGGAATACTTGCCGGGATCGGCGACCGTATCCACTCGAATGTCGCGGATGGCCAAGTCATTGCACAACTCGAGATTTTTTGAAAACTGATCGAGATACAATTGTTTGTTGTCCGCCTCGGTAGGATCGAATGCGTACTGGTCGCAGGCATAGCCTGACCGCTCCAATCCGAGATCATCGAGCATCTTCTTGACTTCCTGTCGAGACTCCGTCGTGGGGTAGGCATCGAGAGTGACGTGCTCTTGGATGCCGCAGATCTCAATGGCGTCATAGCCGGCTTCGGCGAGCCTCTTGGCCGTCTTGTCGAATGGAACCGGATTGTCCGAGTAAGGCCCGAATGCGAAGGCCCAACTACCAAGTGAGATTTTTTTCATGGTTCACATCCTTCTTTGATGGGTGGCTTCGATCACTCGCCGACTACTCCAGCGTGCGGATGCGGATGTTGCGAAACGATACTTGCATCGCTGGCCCGGCGTGCAATTGCAGGGCGAGGATTCCTTCCGACGACATGTCATCGGCCAGATCGGCCGTGACGAGCCCGTTCAGCGTGAGGGTAATCTGATTGCCCTTGCAGATGATCTCGTAGCTGTTCCAATCGCCAGGCTTGACGACCTTCTCACCCTTGCCGGCATAACCGGCGGCGATGACGCCCCTCCCGGTCTTTTCGCCGTACAAAGTACCCCACCATGCTCCTTCAGCGGCATCAGCTTGATAGCCCCGCACGACCAAGTCGGGCAACTCTTCGCTACGAAATTGCACGCCGCTATTGTGGTTGCGGACCTTGACGTCGAGCCGCAGGATGAAGTCCGAGAACTTCTCTTCGCTGATCAGGAAGCTGTTGTGGGGAATCTTGTTGCCTTCCGTGGAACCGACAATCGCTCCGTCGCGGACCGACCACAGCTTCGTATCGCCCTTCCAGCCGTTGAGCGTCTTCCCATCGAAGAGCAGCCGGTATCCATCCTTCTGCTCTTGCTCCGTCAGTATATTGGGAGACTGGGCAGAAACGACCCCGTAGGTCAAGATTCCAAGCAAGATGTATCGCAGCATGACGGCCTCGGACAGTTGTACCCCAGTCTGCGCCGGACCTGCAACCCGGTTCGGCGATATCGGTGCGTTTTGACTCAAAGAGATATTTTCGCTATCGTTATTCTGGGAGGCTCTTATGAATCGTCGATCGTTCCTGAAAGGTTCAGTTGCCGGCGCCGCGACGGCAGCACCCTTGGGCGCGGCAGCGAGCAGCGCGCGCTTACCGAGTGACCAACTTCGCGTCGCTGTCGTAGGTGTGCGGGGGCGTGGAAGGAGTCACGTCAAGGGATTCACAGATTCGCCCGACACCGTGGTCACGACGCTTTGCGACGTCGATCTCAACGTTGTGGGCCGAGCCCAAAAGATCCTCGAAGAGGCAGGCGCGCCGAAACCGAAGGTCGTGCAAGACATCCGCCGAGTTCTTGACGACGACAACATCGACATCGTCTCGATCGCAACGCCCGACCATTGGCATGCACTTGGAGCGATTTGGGCTTGCCAGGCGGGTAAAGACGTCTACGTCGAAAAGCCCGTCTCTCACAACATCAGCGAGGGCCGGCGGATCGTCGAAGCCGCCCGCAAGTATAACCGCCTGGTCCAGACGGGGACTCAGGGCCGTTCCCAACCCGCTATGCAGGAGGCGATCAAGTTCATTCACGATGGTGGTATCGGCAAGGTTTATATGGCGAAAGGCCTCTGTTATAAGCGCCGCAAGTCGATCGGCCACACCCCCAATACGGCTGTGCCCGAAGGCGTGGACTACGATCTGTGGCTCGGCCCGGCTCCCGAGCGCCCCTTCAGCCGCAACCGCTTCCACTACAACTGGCACTGGATGTGGGACTATGGCACGACCGACATGGGCAACCAAGGCATCCACCAGATGGATATTGCTCGCTGGGGCATCAACAAGCACGAATTCCCCACCAAGATCCACGGTACGGGGAATAAGTTCGTCTACGACGACGATCAAGAAACCCCGAATACGCAGCTCACGACCTTCGAATACGACGACACGCAGCTCGTCTTCGAAGTGCGCGGTCTGTTCACCAACGATGAAAAGGGAGTCACCGTTGGCAACATTTTCTATGGTTCCGACGGCTATCTCACGATAGGAAGGGGCGGCTGGCAAGCCTATCTTGGCGAAAAGGGCGAGCCGGGACCAGGGAGTTCCAAAGACGGTGCGCGCGCCAGCCACTTCCAGAACTTCATCGACGCTGTCAGGAAGCGAGACCACAGTCTGCTCAACGCCGATATCCTGGAGGGACATTTGTCTTCGGCGCTCTGTCACCTCGGAAACATCTCCTATCGAACCGGGCGTAATCTGACATTCGATCCTTCGTGGGAAAACTTCCCCGGTGACGACGAAGCCAACTCGTACCTCACGCGGAGATACCGCAAGCCGTTCGTCGTGCCGGCGAGTGTATAGACGTCGATTCCCGGGCCCGAAAGCTTGCGAGTGTTCGTGTCGGTGGAAGAGGGCGAAGAGCTATCTCTGGACACCGACAATAAGGCTCGGAAAGAACCCGGAACGAAAGATGGCTCGGCCGGCCGGCGGGAGCAACTGCACTTTCGACTGATCTGATCACGCCGGTTTTGCACCGCGGCTCCGACAGGAGGAATCTGCATGGCCGAGTACGACTTGGTTGTCATTGGCAGCGGCCCGGCTGGGCGCAAAGCCGCCATCTCGGCCTCGAAGCTCGAAAAGACCGTGGCCGTCATCGAGCGCACTAGCAGCGTGGGTGGAATCTGCCTGCACAAAGGCACAATCCCCAGCAAGACGCTTCGCGAGGCCGCTTCCTACCTGTCGGGATTAATGCAGCGGGAGGTCTATGGATCGGCTTATCGTGTCAAGGACAAGGTCACGATTCAGGACCTGCTGTTCCGCACTCAGCGCGTGACCGAAACGGAAGTCAACGTAGTCCGCGATCAACTCATTCGCAACTACATCGACATCGTCGATGGAACGGCGGCGTTTGTCGACCCGCACACCATCGAAGTAAAAAGCGACGACGGCACCCTCCGCTGGCTCACCGCGGAGAAAATCATCATCGCGGTCGGAACGAAGCCGGCTCGGCCGCCTGATATCGAGTTTGACGACCGCAGGATCATCGATAGCGATGGCCTGCTGTGCCTCGGCGAGATCCCCCGAACGATGACCTTTGTCGGCGCCGGGATAATCGGCATTGAGTACGCGACGATCTTCCGCACTCTTGGGGTCAGTGTCACGTTGATGGACGGTCGGCTGAGGCCCCTCGACTTCGTTGACGACGAGATCGAAGATGCCTTGTACTACCACATGCGCGACCAGGGGATCACGTTGCGTTTCGGGGAGTTGGTCTCCTCCGTTCGGCTCACGGAGAACGGCAAGGTGGAAGTCCGGACGGAGAGCGGAAAGAAACTGTACTCAGAATCGCTGATGTTCGCCGCGGGACGTGTCGGAGCGTCAGACGCCCTGCACTTGGATAGGGTCGGCATCGAGATCGATGACCGCGGACGTATCCAAGTCGACGAGCACTACCGCACTCAACTCGATCACGCCTACGCGGTCGGGGACATCATCGGTTTCCCGAGCCTCGCTTCCACTAGCATGGAGCAGGGCCGCTTGGCGGCTCTGCATGCCTTCGGTCGGGAAACCCAAAAAACGTTTACACGCCTGCCGTTCGGCATTTACACGATTCCCGAGATTGCGATGATCGGTCCGACCGAAGAAGAGCTGACGAAAAAGTCAGTCCCCTACGAAACGGGTATCGCTCGCTTCCGCGAACTGTCCCGAACCCACATCAGCGGGGGCAGAACCGGTGTGCTCAAACTGCTTTTCAGTCCTCAGGATTTGAAGCTGCTAGCCGTGCACATTCTGGGAGAGCACGCGACGGAACTGGTCCACATCGGACAGGCCATCATCGACCACGACGGCAGCGTCGAATATCTGCGGGACGCTGTTTTCAATTATCCGACCTTGGCCGAGGCCTACAAAATCGCAGCTCTGAATGGGCTCAACAAACTCGAAGGTAGACAGTAGCTTCCCGTCACCGGGCCCTGTATATTGCAACGGGCTTCGCGCGACCACTCTACGAAGCGATAATTAGGGGGTGATCCACTCACCTGTCACCCCTGGGAGAACCGCGATGTCAGACTGGCGAGGTTTATTTATCCTGTTGACGCTTGGACTCGTGGTTTGCAGCGTCTTATCGGCGCAGCAGAAGGCCAAGAAACGGGAACGTCCGGACCCGGTTCGTTGGACGCTGAGCTGGGACCCGGCAACCGCCGTGCCGGGAGGCAAGGTCGTCGGCAAGCTGACAGCGACGATTGAATCCGGCTGGCGGCTCTACGCTCCCACAACCCCTGCTGGCGGCCCAACTCCCACCAAGCTCGAGATGACGGACTCCCCTCTTGTTGATGCGGCGACGGTCTATCAACCTCAGCCGGAGATAAAGTACGACCCCAACTTCGACATGGATAGCGAGATCTACCACAATCAGGTCGTCTTCCTGATCGAGGTGCAACTCAGCAAAAGTTCCCCACTTGGTGAAGCCGCGCTCGAAGCTTCCGCGTTCTACTCGGTGTGCGACGACCGAGTTTGCCTGCGGCCCGTGACCAGGAAGGTCGCTGCCCCACTGACGGTCGCACGCCAGGCGAGTGGCGATCCGCCTACCATCGCGGCAGCTTACTCCGAAGCCAAACCGGCTCCGCAACAGTCCGGCAGCCGCTCTGCCGCCCCGCAGAGCGTCTCGGAAGGCACACTCCGGAGGACAGCCGGGTCGCAAGGCTTGGTGGAATTCGGCGCTGTCGCTTTTGGCTTCGGCTTGCTTGCCATCTTCACGCCATGTGTCTTCCCGATGATTCCCATCACGATGTCGTATTTCGTGAGCACGGATACAGGCTCACGCAGAGACTCCGTTTTTCAGGCGATCGTGTTCTGCGCCGGCGTTGTTGTGTTGTTCACGGGTCTCGGGGCTCTTGTCTCGGTCGTGCTGGGGCCTTTCGGTACGGTGCAACTCGGTTCGAGCATATGGGTGAATCTTTTCATTGCTCTGGTGTTTGCCGGATTTGCGATCAGCCTTTTCGGCGCTTTTGAAATCACCGTGCCGAGCAGCGCTCTGACCTCGCTCAACAAGATGTCTGCTCGGGGAGACATACTGGGAACGCTGATTATGGGCCTCGTTTTCGCTCTGGCGTCGTTCGCCTGTACAGGTCCGTTCGTAGGAACCTTGCTCGCCGGGTCGCTTCAGGGCGGCTTGACGTGGCCCGTCTTCGGCATGGCCTTGTTCTCGTCGGGAATGGCTCTGCCGTTCTTCTTCCTGGCGCTGTTTCCCTCGTATCTGTCAAGTCTTCCCAAGAGCGGCTCCTGGCTGGGCCGTGTGAAGAAAACGATGGCCTTCTTGATCCTGGCGGCGGCCTTCAAGTACCTGAGCAACGTCGACATGATATATCAGCTCGAGATCCTTACCAGAGAGCGGTTCCTTTCGATTTGGATCGTCTTGCTTGCGCTGGCCGCATTCTATTTGCTCGGGTTCTACCGCTTCCCGGATGAAGGAGATGAAACGCCCGCCCCTGTCGGGCTAGGGCGTCTCGCCGTGGGGGGCGTGTTTCTGGTTCTCTCTCTCAGCCTCGTCCCCGGCATGTTCAACGGCCGGCTGGGCGAGCTGGAGGCCTACGTCCCGCCCACCGATTACTCCGGATTCCCATCCGTTGTTGGCGGACCGGACTCGCAACAGAACGTCTGGCTCAAAGACGATTACGACGGAGCCCTGGCAAAAGCCCGGCAAACCGGCAGCCCGGTTCTGATCACCTTCACCGGCTATTCGTGCTCCAATTGCAAGTGGATGAAGTACAACATGTTCCCCGAACCTGAAATCGTGGATCTGACCAAGAACATGATCCTCCTGGAGCTCTATACCGACGGACACGATGAAGCGTCTCAGGCGAATCAGGAGTTGCAGCTAGAACGTTTCGGGAGTGTGGCTATTCCCTACTACGCCTTGCTTCGACCGGATGAGACCATCGTCGCGGAATTTGCCGGCCGCACCCGCGATGTGGATGAGTTCCGGCGTTTCCTATCGGCGGCCACGCCTCAAGTAGCGGAGGCCCGACCGGGCACGTAGATCCGCCGCTCTTGTCATTAGTCCATTCAGAGAAGGGTGAGCCCGGGCAGAACGCCAGGGTCGGGCGGACGTGTGTGAGTTTCAGCACATCCGCGTTGTGCTCGTTACGGAGTTGAGGCCGTATTGGAACACCAATTGCTTAATAGCTACTGTAGATGCGTGCAGTTGCCAATTTTGCGAGTCGATCCAGCCGTTTCAAATGCTGGATCCAGGGGCAGTTGCGCCAAGTGCTGCGCGAGAACTCGAGCCCCCTCCGGACATCGGCGGGCTTGGCGCTGGGAGCGTTCGTGGGCATTGTCCCCAGTTTCTTCGTGGGTTCGCCGTTGGCGTTTTTTTTAGCGGGCCGCCTGGGCTTGAATCGGGCAGCGGCCGTTGTGGGAACCTTGTTTACAAACCCTGTTACGACCCCGTTCTTCTATTCGATCAGCACACACGTTGGGCTGGAAATCCTCGGACGCCACGACCAAGTCACCGCAGGCAAGGCGCTTTCGTCGCTAATCCGCCATTACGGCGCGGCGTTCCTTGTTGGCAACGCCACCTTCGCGTGCGCATTCGCTATCACTTGCGGCCTGCTCGCCTACGCCTTCCTTTTCTTCCGCAACGCGCCCGATTCGGCGGCTGACCGTTAAGCGGTAGACGGCGGTCACAGGGGGGAAGTTCTTACACAACCAAGTAGGATCTACCTGAAGATCGTTTGTTGGTGCGAGCGTCCCGGATGCTCAAGCCACTGTAAACCAGACATTCGAGACCGCTCCTGTCGTGCTGTCGCGCCGTTGGTCCCACGGTTGCGCAATACAGATCCAGGAGAAGATTGCGATGAAACAGCATAGATGGTTCACGCTTTTCTTTTCCGTGGCAGCAGGGCCAGTGGTGGTGTTCAGTGGCTTGGAAGCCGGAACGCCGATACGTGTTCGCGCAACGAGCACATTGTCGATCCCGACCGAGTCAAACAGAAACAGGGGTCTCGCAAGAGGTCCTCTTTGTTTGACTCAATCGACGGCAGGCTAGCGCCGGGGCGGCTCTTTGTAGTTCTTCCCGCTGCCCTCGTAGCTTGGCCGGTCGTGGGCTTCGTCAAGAACCAACTCGCGCCGGGCATCGAACGCCATGACTTTGTTCTGCCGATACGACTTGACGCCCAGATCGATCGCCGTCATCACCTTGTAGCCCATGTCGGCATCAAACACCGGGTCTTTACGGGAGCGAACACAGTCGAGGAAATTGCTGGTGTGATCGTCGTCCATATCCCGCCGCTCGACAGGGATGAGCACCTCGGGCGCGCCCGCCGCGGCCTCGAACTTCTTGCGGAACTGATGCTCCGGAAACACCGCAATGCCGCCCGGTACGAACTGAATCGTCCCTTCGTGACCGTAGATGACGGGCGGCATCCACTGGTTGGCCGCCGCCGAGGCCATCGAAGCTGACAGTAGTGCGTAGTGGTCTTCGTATTCGATGTTGGTCGAATAGGTGTCGGGCACTTCGCGGTCTTTGTGAACGTAGATGCCGCCGTTTGCGCTCACGCGAGTCGGGAAGCCCATTCCGATCGCGAATTCGAGTGGCGCCAATCGGTGGTAGAAGAGATCGGTTGCGATTCCGCCCGAATAGTCCCAATACTTGCGCCAACGAAAATACCGGTCAGCGTTGAACTCGCGGGCGGGAGCCGGCCCCACGAAGAGTTTCCAGTCGATGTTCTCCGGTGTTCCTTCGTCGTCGATGCGATAGTTCCACTCGCCGTACAAGGAATTGCGCGAGTAGGTGTTTTGCGTCCACAACGGCTGACCGATCCAGCCCTTCTCGATGACCTCGCGGGCGCGGTGATACCGCTGCTCCGAAAGATGCTGGCTTCCAACCTGCAAGACTCGCTTATGCAAGCGGACGCGCTTGGCGACCTCCTGCGCTTCGTGGAGCGTGTAGGTCATCGGTTTTTCGAGGTAGACGTCCTTGCCGGAATCGAGCGCTTCGAAGGTCATCGGCGCGTGCCAATGGTCGGGCGAGGAGATGTAGACGGCGTCGACATCCTCGCGGCTCAGCATGTCGCGGTATTCGTGGTGCACATCCTTGGGAGCCAGCTTCGCCATCGCGCGAGCGCGTTCTTTCCGCTTCGAGTAGATGTCACAGACGGCGACGATCTGGATGTCGGCCTGCTCCTGGCTGCGCGCATAAATCCGGCGGACATGCCCGCGTCCGCGCCCCCCCACGCCGATGAACCCGATGTTGATGCGGTCGTTCGCGCCAATCACTCGGTTGGCCGAAGCCGCCGTAGCAGGCCGAGGGATGGCAAGGCCTGCCGCGGCCGTGCCTAGAAAGCGGCGGCGAGAGGGTTTCAGTTCAGGCATGGGTCACTCTCCTCGTCAGGGTGAAAGTCAGGGTGAAAAAGGTCCATAAGTCACATTATGGCGTAAGGCTAGGTGGTAGCGAGTAGATTGGAGGGAGCACCGGTCTCAGGGGCCGTCAGTCCCTGTAGTCCCGCCTGACGATGCGCACCGGCGGCCTGGCCACTGTAGACGGGCGTCACTCGTGGCCGTCTACTTGGAAAGATCCCCGTTCAATGGAGATGCAGCCGATCTTGAAACAGCCCGTGATTGAATCCGTTCGGGTAAACGGTCTCGCGACGAGCCCAGTTCAGCCCGGCGGAAAGATGAAGGCGTGCGTGCCCATGACCAGAGTGTGTGCTACCGCGGCCGCGACGACGCTTCGATCGGCGTTGTACGCCCTGCCGTAGAACCATCCGGCGAAAGCTGCCGCGAGGGCATAGCGCCAGTTGGGAAACCCGCGAGAGGCGATGTGGGCCAGCCCGAAAAGAACGCTCGCCGTGAACTGCGCCCATCGAGGCCGGCCCCAAGTTGACGAGAGTAGATTCTGAAGGATTCCCCGAAAATACAACTCCTCGGCCAGAGCGACCGCCGCATACAACCCCACAATGCGGGCGAGTACGGCAAGTGGGTCAGTCCAGGAATCGAACACGAAGGGTGTCCATTTGGCAAATCCAATACCAAGAGTCAGCGGAATGCCGATCGGGAGAAACAGCAGGTAGTTCTTTAGTCCCGCCACGAAATCTCTCGCCGATATCGTGAGCCGGAAGTTCGTGCCCTCAAGGCGGCGCAGGGAGAGATAGATCATCGCCCCGAAGGGAATCAGCATCACCTTGCCGAGAGCGTACATGTTCGCCGGGACGTTCCCTCCTGGCGAACGGTAGATTTGCTTGAACATGTAGCTTGTCCCGCCGAACATCGGATACGCGAGCAGCAGGAGTACGACAACGTCCTGCCATTGCAAGCGCCGCGCCGCCGGTGGAAACCAGACGAATATGTAGGCAGCCGCACCGCAGTAAGCGAGCAGCCTCAGCAGCGACCCCACCGAAAAAACGCCGGTTGGGAGGGAATAGACCAGATAGGGGACGACCGACGCGGCGACAAGACAGCCAGCCAGCTTATCCGCTGACAACCGGGCTTCCAAACGGGCTCGCGCCTCGGGGAAGACCGCGACCAGGTACACCGAGATCTGAAGAAGAAATGCCGCCACGATCGGAACCGCCAAGTCGGCGGACACGTCCAGGCGATCTGCGCCGACCGAGCCTCCAATGGCCAGCCCTACATTGAGCAGGATCAGGGTTATCCAGAACGACCGGAGGGACTTCGTCTCAAGTGATGGCGGCGCCTCGGGCAAGCACCCATCTTAGCGAAGCTGCTTCAACGGGCCTTTTCAAGCGGCTCAGATCGTCCTGTTGGTGGCTCGCCGCTGTATGGGGAGAACGCAGACAGTCGGTGGTCCATGATGACGCTCTCGGGAATGCGCGAGGTTCGTGAGGAGGAACCAGTATGCCACGGTAGCATTTTCGAAGACGACACCTTTTCCCGCTGGCGCGGCAAGTGTCTCTCGGCCAAGGCGGCATGGGACTACGCAGCATCCTCGGAAGTACTGGAGGCAACTTCCATGAGTCGGGGCGTTTTCAGCAGTGGAGGTTTCAGCACGACCCCTTGATGGCTGAAACGAGTGCTCTCGGATGCGCCCGGAGCATCGCCTGGAGCAACATTGCGGCTTTCGTGTCACCCCACCCCGCCAAATAGCTCGGTAGAAAAAGTAGCGCTGCGGCATGCCGTTCCCGCGGCTCTTAAAGGGGCCGTACTCAAACAAGTAAGCGCCTCGAACAATGCGTCACAAAAACAAAACGGGCCGACCCGAAGGCCGGCCTGCTGGTTAAAGGTTCGTGAACTCTTAGAAGAAGAACTTTAGCGCGAATTGCTGAATCCGCATGGGCGTCCGGGTGCTCCGGATTTCACCGTTGCGCGAGCCGTCCGGCACGAGCTGGTTCGAGTTGGAGAACCCGATACCCCCCGGCGTGCCGAAGTACGGCGTGTTCGCGGCGTTGAACAGTTCCCAGCGGAACTGCACCTTCATCGTCTCCGTGATCGCGAAGTTCTTGAAGAGCCCGAAGTCCATGTTCACCTGTCCCGGCGTGTCGAGAATGTTGTAACCGGCGTCGCCGAAGTGGCAGCGGTCGGCCACCAGCTCCGGAACATCGCAGGTCACTCTCAAGAACGCCTTCGGGTCGTACCACAGCTTCCGGGTGGCATTGCTGAGCGCTCCGTCGGCAATCCGGTCCGGCCGGATATTCGAGTCGGAAACGTTGAGGTCGCCACGAGGGTTCACGATCGTCATCGGGAAGCCCGAACGCAGCGAGACGATGCCGTTCGACTGCCAGCCCCCGATGATGTGCCGCAACGGTCCGGAGAGGTTCTGTCCCGGCATTTCCCACACGAAGTGGCTGACCAAGTTGTGCCGCTGGTCGAACCGGAAGCGGCCGCGGTCGCAGGTCAGGCAGTTGCGGGGATTCTGGAACTGGGCGCCCTGCTGGCCGCCGTTCTCCCCGTCGCCGTGCGACTTGCTGAAGATGTAAGCCACACCGAACGCCAGTCCGCTGGAGAAGCGCTTGTCCAGTTTCATCTGCAAGCCGTGATGGAACGTGTTCGCGAAGCTGTCCAAGTAGCGGATTACAGCCAGGCTCTGCACGCCCAGTTCCGGCGTCGCCGGGTCATACACCCGCCGCCAGGGACGGTTCGCCTGAACGTTCGTATCCGGGGACGGCAAAGGACTGTTGTAGTTCCGGACGCTGTTCCCCGCGTGCGAGCCCTTGCTGCCGACATAGCCGACCGTCAGGGACGTCTCGAAGGGCAACTCCCTCTGTACGTCGAAGCTCCACTTCACCACATCACCCGTCTTCTGGTCGGAAGGCACCGTCAAGGTGTTGATGTTGCGCGGCGACGCTGTGCCGCCCGTCTGCTGCAAGTAGGGATCGTTCAACGTGAGGATCGGGTTGCCGGGACGGAACATGCGCAATGTGCGGTTGACCGGCCCACTGACACCAGCGACCGTAATGGAGCCGGCAGCGTCGGTAACTGCCTCGAAGTTGTTCGAGCCCGACAGCGGCGGGTTCAGGTTCAGAATCGTCCACGTGTTCATGTGGTCGATGTTGCTGAAGTATCCTGCGCCCGTGCGGACCACCCAACCTTCCGCTGGACGGAAGGCGATCCCCAATCGCGGCTGGAAGAACACTCCCTGCTGCTTCCACAGGTTCACCTTGCCTTCTGGAACGTTGACCGGCTCCGGCAAGAAGGTCGGGATCTGCTGTCCGGTTTCCGGATCCGTGAAGTACGATCCGCGATTGTACGGCTCTCCCGGGAAGGCGACGACCCGCTGCAGGCCGAGGGCATCCTGGGAGTTGCCAATGTACTCGAGCCGCACGCCCAGGTTCAAGGTCAACTTTGACGTGGCTTTCCAGTCGTCGTTGACATAGTAAGCCTGGCGGCCGGCCCGCAGCACCGTACGCGGCCAGCCTTCGGCCGTCTCCGTCCGGGACGGCAGACCCAGCAAATACGAAGCAAACCCGTCACCGCTCTGAGCCGCGTTGAATGTGTAACGGCCCGTCGGCAGGTTGGCCGCGGCGCGGTCCATGGTTTTGTAGTAGAATTCACCGCCGAACTTCAGGTTGTGACTGCCTCTGATGATCGACAAGTGATCACCGAACTGGTAGGTGTCCAAAACGTTGGTGTTGCCGTTGACCGACCATGAGAACCGAGCGCCGTTCACCGCCGGCGGCCCCGTCTCGAGGGGGGTAAGCGCCCGATTGTTGTCTCCTGCCACCCGGATCTGGCCGATACCGAGGGAATCGGGATTGAAGTCCGTATTCGTGAAGTAGTGGAACGGATTGGTTTCGGCGAGGTTGAACCCGAACCGGAACTCATTGATCGCGTTCTGACTGAAGGTGTGAATCCACTGCGTCGCCAGGTTGTACACGTCGTTGGAGTCGATTCGTACCCTCTTGGGGTTGATGTTGTTCAAAAAGCGCTCACCCGAAGAAACGGCGATCCGGCCGAAGATGCGGTCCGAGTCGCTGAAGTGGTGGTCCACCCGGCCGTAGAACTGGTCCTCGTCGATCGGCTGCACGACGTTTTCGCGGCAGGTGAAATCGAGTGGATCCTCCTGCTGGAAGCACGGCGACGGAAGAAGCTCGTTCATCGCGGTTTGCGCACCCTGATGGAGCCGCGAAGCCGGAATCTGATTGCCCCGCAAACAGCTCACCCGTATAGGTGTCGTAGAGGATGATGGGATCCCGCATACCGCCCCGGCACGGGGCGACGGCACCGCAAAACGCGAGTAGTCTCCGCTCTTGAACGTGTTGTCCGGATACCAGGCGGTCTGGGTGCTGGAGGTCCGCTCGCGGCGGCCTTCCCAGTTGAACGCCCAGAACGTCTTGTTCTTGACGATCGGGCCGCTCACAACCATGCCGTACTGATTGCGCCGGAGTTGCTGCTTGGGACGGCGCGCTTCGCCCGACGCCAGCTCGAAGTTCAGGAAGTACGCCTCGGCGTCGAGAGCTTCGTTGCACAGAAACTCGAACAGTGTGCCGTGAAACGCGTTGGTGACGCGCGGCTAGGGCACTCGGAAGCACGCGATGGCAACGATCAGGCGCACCCGCCCATGAACGCAGCCCGCTATCCGGTCAAAGACCGAGCATCCCGGGCGTCGAATCAGGCGCACTGCGCGCAGCGGAAGGTCCGCTAGATGTGATCTTTCAATAGGTTGTTCACTCGGTCCCGACCGAGGAAACTGAAGGTGTCAAGCAAACGGTTTCCCGGAAGGAGGACCGAGTGAACATCCATCAGAATGCCAAGTTGACCCCGAAGAGTCGAGCCGATGTTGTCCGGCGGATTCTCGACCAGGGCCAGACCCCGAAGGCGGTGGCCAGCGCCTTCGGGGTCTGCGCACGTACGGTGCGCAAGTGGGTAGCCCGCTATCGGGCTGAGGGCGCCGACGGATTGCTCGACCGCAGTTCGCGTCCGCACCGCTCGCCACGGACGATACCGGCCGCTGTCATCAATCGCATCACCACCTTGCGCCGGCTGCGCTGGACCGGCGCCCAGATCGCCGCCACTGTCGGGGTGGCGCCTGCTACCGTCAGTCGGGTCCTCCGCCGCCAGGGCCTTGCCCGCCTCTGTGCCCTCGACCCGGCGCCACCCGTCCGCCGTTACGAACATCCCCACCCGGGCGACCTGCTGCACCTTGATATCAAGAAACTCGGCCGCTTTCGCCGCCCCGGTCACCGCGTCACCGGGGACCGCCGCCACTCCAGCCCCGGCGCCGGCTGGGAATACCTTCATGTCTGCGTCGACGACCACTCCCGCCTTGCCTTCTCCCAGCTCTATCCCGACCAGACCGCCGCCACTGCCGCGGCCTTTCTCACCGCCGCCCTCGACTACTACCACCGCCTCGGCATCCGCGTCCGCCGCGTGCTCACTGACAACGGCGGGTGTTACCGTTCCAGGGCCTTCCATGCACGCTGTGCCCAACGCGGCCTACGCCATCGCTTCACCCGGCCCTTCACCCCTCGTACCAACGGCAAAGCCGAACGCTTCATCCAGACCGCACTCCGCGAGTGGGCCTACGCACACCCCTACCCCACCTCCGCGCAGCGTGCCCAACACCTCAGACACTGGCTCCACCGCTACAATTGGCACCGCCCACACGCCAGTCTCAAGGCCAACCCGCCCATCAGTCGAATCGGTCTGACCGGGGACAACCTGTTGAGGTTCCACAGCTAGAAACCCCTGGGATGGATGGAGTATGACTCCATCCATTCTCCGCCCGCCGGGATGCTTTGCAGGTGATCGTACCGGCCTCGATGAGCCAGGTTGAAGGCGTTCGTGATGCCACTCATGGGTTCAAAGCAGATGAATGCGCGCTCCTTGCCGGGAGGGGCGTAGACGACCGCCTCGCGGTACTTTTCCCCGTAGCGAACCTCGATGACTTGCTGTTTGCCCTTCACAGCGAAACGGGCGGTTCCATCAGCAGCGCGGCGGAGGCCTCCGAAGACGTGATCGAGAAACGTTCCGGTGAGCGCGATGCTCTCCGGGTTGGGAAATAGGTTACGGACCGGTTGTGTGCCTCCGGTGGGGACGAGCCGGTCCGTCAATGTCCAGATGTGCTCTACCGGCAGGCGGACGGTCCAGGCGTCGCGCGGCGCATCGTGAATCTGGAAGTAAGGGTGATAGCCGACCGAGAGCGGCATGGCCTGCGAGCCTTGATTCATGATGCGCGTTTCGATGGTAAGCGCGCCCGCTCGAAGCCGATACGTCATATCGATCTGATGCGCGAACGGGAAGTGACCGAGCAACTCCGCATGCCTCGCGAATGAGAACCGGCTCGTGACGTACGCTTCCTCTGCGGTCGCCTCCAACTCGACGACCTCCCATTCAGGCCGGTAGAGAAGCAAACCGTGGATCGGAAGGTTGTTGCCGTCGCGGCGTAGATTGCCGAGATGTTTGTCAAGGAGATAGTGCTTGCCTTCGAAGTAGAAACCGTCCTCATCCAAGCGATTTGCCCACGGAGCGAGAAAGGGGTTTCCACAGAGCTTCGGCTCCCGAGCAAAGTCGGCAACGGATTCGTAAGGGAACCAGAAGACGTTCTTGCCGCCAAGGATCATCTCGTAGGCGTTGTTACCGACGGTCGGCGCGATCGAGACGACAATGTCCCGCTCGTTGTCATTGAGTCGAACGATAGGGATACCGTCAACGGTCGTCTTCTGTGCCGTGTAGGGTTGCGCGAGCGCGGACATGGCGAGCGGCAGCAAGAGAACCATACGCATCATCGTGCACAGACTCATGGTTCGGCCACAGGGAGTTCTTGCAGTTCGGTTTCGTCCTGGCAGCACATGCAAGGACCGTGGTGATGGCTGCGGATGTTACAGATCACGCAGAAGTAGGTTACGCGAAAAAGCTTGTTGTCTTTCACCGTGAATAGCCGCAGCACCTCGAAGAAGCCGGCGGGTTTGAGATGGCCGCGAAGTTCCCAGTAGCGGTCCGTGAGTTCCGGGTCGGCAAGTTGGCTTGTCGAGTACTCGTCTCCTTCCAGCGCCAGCTTTTGTCCTTGAGCGGTGACGAACACAAGCGGTTGGCCGGCGGGTGGTTGCTGTCCGGGCGGGTCGGCGAGTCGGCCGCGGATGATGGTATTCTCCGCAGCGAGCAGATCAGCAAAGACCGTGAGCAATAAGAGGACTGGCCAGAGGGTGCGGCGCGCCATATCGGAGTGCAATGAACTGATCAGGATACCGCGCGGGCGCTAGCGGTCGATCCGCCTATTCCGGTGAGACGCTCCACGATCTGGTGGACGGCCTCGCGGCCCCTTTCGAAGGCGTAGGCATACTGTTGGCGCTTCTCTTCGCGGGTAAGATGGCGTCCGAATCGCAGTAGGCGGTCCAAGCCAACGCCCACAACGTACGTCCCGGCAAACGATACGAGGCCTTTCGATACCAACCCGCCGCCCCCCGGAACCTTTGACACCATCTCGCGAGCAATGGCCCGCCAACCGAAAGCCGCCGCGACGATGGAGCCGATCTGTGCCCGCTGCCGCTTGTAGCCGACGTCGCTATCGCTGGCGGCGGCAATCAGAAATGCCATGCGAACCTGGTTCATAGTGAGAAAAGCGGTGTCGGACGCAAACTCGCCGACAGCCCATGGCGCGGTGATGATGCTGGGCACGACATTGGGCAGCGCCGTGGCCACGGTGAACCATGCATTCTCCTTGCTGATCTTCCAGATGATGCGTTGTATCGCAGCCTCGCGAAACGGAAGAAATCGCTTGGCGAGGGGTATCCAGAGGTCTTCGTGGTCGTCAAGAATCAGCTTGACGGTCGCCGAGGGCAAGTGGGAGTCGAACGCGTAGAAGTGCTCGGGATGAGGGATTCCCGACTCCGCCAAGCCGAGGTCACAGCGGCCGAAGTCCTCGACTTCCGCGACACGCAACATGCAGTCGAACGCCTGCCGCGCTTTAGCCTCGGAGGTCTCCGGCGGGATCAGAAAGGAAAGAATGAGGGAGTACAGATTGTCATCAGCGGCCAGGATGCCCAAGCTGATCGGACGTTCCGACATCCGGCGAACTTCTTCGGGATCGAGATTGCGGAATGCCGCTCCGATCTCGCGAATGATAGGCAAAGACAAATTTCATTGTACCGTCAGCCTGCATGCCCTCGATCGGAGGCTCACGCTTCAGGACGCACAACTGCTTTTCCCGTAACGTGTTAAAAAAGCAAGGCAGGCTGATAGGTCTTCTCAGCAGAAAAGGGTATCTCGGACAGGGTTACGATTGCGTTGCGACGTGGCGGATGTTGCTCTACAATGACATGACCTTGACGGGGTGGCGCTTGCGCTCTTTTTCACCCCTCGTTTAGGGAACAACAACGCATCGAGCAATATTCCCAGGATGATGGGTGGTGCGATATGTCCAGTCAAAACCTGCAAGACGGCTTCCTCAACAATGCTCGTAAAGAAAGAGTTCCGGTCACGATTTATCTCACCAGCGGCGTAAAGCTTTCCGGACGTGTGAGAGGATTCGACAAGTACTGTGTGGTTTTTGAAACGAACCATCAGGAACAGTTGATCTTCAAGCACGCGATTTCGACCGTCGTGACCTCGAAACAGCACCACCGCGGTGGGAGCTCCTACCGCTCAGCCGAGTCGCACCGGGGATCAGAAAGTCATCGGCCGTTACCGGAGCCGCTCGAATCCAAGGCCCCAGTCGGGGTCGTCGAGTCATCCGTTGACTCCGGCTGATCGAGTCGAGCCTCGGCGGAACATCACGAGAGGAACAGCGAAAATGCCGGTCGCAGGCCTTGCGGCAAGGAACGATTGCGCACCGGCGGCCGGCGGGTCTTTTGCCTGCAAGTAACGCGGACAAACCAAAAATCGCTATGGCGAGAGCACGCTCAGCCACGGTTCGCTCGACGTCGGCAAGCGGCAACGAACCGGAGAAATGTGTGCTCGCGGGGGTTGCCCTGCGCGGCAAAGGGCAAGCGCATGCTGTCGAGCAAGCCGAGGAGTCTCTGGCAGAGCTCGCCGAACTTGCCGCTAGCGCTGGCGCCGAGGTCGTCGATGCGATGATGCAAGTTCGGGATAAGCCCGATTCCGCAACGCTGATCGGCCGCGGCAAGATCGACGAGTTGCGGGTAGCTGCCACGGAGTTTGACGCCGACTTCGTTCTCTTCGATCACGAACTGACAGCGACTCAACAGCGCAATCTTGAGAAACAGCTTGACCGGCGCGTGCTGGACCGCACACAGTTGATCCTCGACATCTTCGCGGGTCACGCGCGGACGAGAGAGGGCCGCTTGCAGGTCGAACTGGCGCAGTTGCAATACTTGGCGCCACGGTTGACCGGCCGCGGCGTCGAGATGTCCCGGCTGGCCGGCGGCATCGGCGCTCGCGGGCCGGGTGAGACGCAACTCGAGACGGACCGACGCCGCATCGGACGGCGTATCGCGACCCTCGAAGCGAAACTCGAATCGGTGCGCGCTCAACGCGGGCGGCAGCGTAAGAAGCGTAGCGTGGTGCCGCTGTCGACCATTGCACTGGTCGGCTACACGAATGCGGGCAAGTCCACGCTGTTCAACGCGTTGACTTCGGGGAACGTGCTGGCCGACTCGCGTATGTTTGCAACGCTGGACCCGACGATCCGCGCCTTCGAACTTCCGTCGCATCGCCGCGTGTTGCTTTCCGATACGGTCGGCTTCATCTCCCGATTGCCGCTGGGCCTGGTGCGCGCTTTTCGCGCAACCTTGGAAGAAGTTACCGAGGCGGTGATGTGTCTTCACGTGGTCGATGCATCGAGCCCGCAACGGCGCGCGTACATCCACGAAGTCAACAAGGTACTGGAAGAATTGCAAGCCAGGGACAAGCCGCAGATCCTGGTGCTGAACAAGTGCGACCGCATTGCTCCCGACGAGGGCGAGCGGATTCGCGCCATCGAGACCGCCGCTGGAGAGCACCTCGATGCAGTGGCGGTCTCGGCTCTGAAGAATGAAGGAATCGAACATCTGCTGGTCGCGATGGACCGCTTGTTGCCGGGAGATCCCGTGTCAACGGTCAGGTATCGCTTCCCGCACACCGAAGCAGACAAGCTTTCCTTCCTCTACAGCCACGGCCGCATTACGGAACGAGTGGACGATGAAGAAGGTGTCGCGGTGACGGCGGAAGCGGCCGCATCGGTTCATCAACGCTTGACCGAGCAGGCGGTCAAGCGGGCGCACGAATCTCGCTGATCAAAGTCGACCCCCCGATCACTGCCGGTTGATCATGAAGGTGGCGGTGTCATGGAAGAACTCCCTGAGGGCTTCTGTCACCGGCTCGGGCAGGGCTGTTTCTTCCAGGGCGTTGTCCATCAGTCGGACCCATCGGTTGCGTGCCTGCTGATCGATGGCAAAGGGGAAGTGCCGCATCCTTAGGCGCGGGTGGCCACGCTGCTCGATGTAGCGTGGCGGGCCGCCGAATCGGAAGATCAGGAAATCGCGCAGACGCTGTTCGGCGCCGGCGAGATCTTGGGGCGGATACATCGTTCCCAGGATGGGATCATCGGGGACTTGCCGGTAGAAGGCCCGGATGAGGCGCTGGAAGCCCTCGTCTCCAATAAGGTCGTAGATACTGACAGCTTGGTCCATGAAAGTTCGAGGCGATGGCGATGATACGGTTTGGGTGGCAATCCGTGAGATCAACAACCGTTGGGTTCCAAGATCGCCTTTGGCAGGCGCCTGACGAAGTTCCTCACACCGGCGGCCTCGAGGAAGTGAGTCACCATCGAAAGATCCTTGCGGTGATTCACGCGGAACTGCCATCAAGGCTTTCGGGGAGCGTGAAGGAAGATTTGATACAGGCGACCCCGACGATCTTGTCGAAGTCGGCCCGGTCGATCACTGGATTCCTGATGACAACGGCTAACGCCGGCTAAACCAGCAGCGGCTTGACCACTTTGCCGTGAACATCCGTCAGGCGGAAGTGGCGGCCCTGATATTTGAATGTGAGCTTGGTGTGCTCGACGCCAAGCAGGTGCAGGATCGTCGCGTGCAGGTCGTGGACATCCACGGGATCTTTCGTGATGTTGTAGCCGTAGTCGTCCGTTTGGCCGTAGCTGATTCCGGGCTGGATGCCGCCACCCGCCATGAAGATGGAGAAGCAGCGCGGGTGGTGGTCGCGGCCGTAGTCATCTTCGGTGAGGCGGCCTTGGCTATAAACGGTGCGGCCGAACTCGCCGCCCCAAACGACGAGCGTATCGTCGAGCATGCCGCGGTCTTTCAGATCCTGGATCAGCGCGGCGGTTGGCTGATCCGTGTCCTTCGCTTGATACCGAATGCCCTTGGGCAGTTCCGTGTGCTGGTCCCAGCCACGATGGAAAAGTTGTACGAAGCGGACCCCGCGTTCGGCGAGCCGCCGAGCCAACAGACAGTTGGCGGCGTAGGTCCCTCGCTTGCGTGAATCGGGTCCGTAGGATTCGAATGTTTTCTCCGATTCACCGGACAGGTCCGTCAATTCGGGCACGGAGCTTTGCATCCGATAGGCCATCTCATACTGCGCGATGCGCGTTGAGATCTCCGGGTCGCCGAAATCGTTGTGCTTCAGTTCGTTCATCTTCGCGAGATCGTCGAGGAATCGACGTCGAACTCCTTGATTGATGCCCGGCGGGTCAGACAAATAAAGAACCGGATCGCCTACGCCGCGGAATTTTACGCCTTGGTACCGCGTCGGCAGAAAACCGCTTCCCCACAGCCGGTCATAGAGGGGCTGACCGCCGCGGCCCTCGCCCTGCGAGACCATGACGACGAACGATGGGAGATCTTTGTTGAGCGTGCCCAAGCCGTAGGAAAGCCACGAACCGATGCTTGGCCTGCCGGCCAATTGAAATCCTGTTTGGAAGAACGTCACGGCCGGGTCGTGGTTGATGGCCGTGGTGTGCATCGATTTGACGAACGAGAGATTATCGGCGACCTTCGTGATGTGCGGCAGAAGATCGCTGATCCAAGCGCCGGATTCGCCGCGTTGCTTGAACTCGAAGATTGACGGTGCGACAGGAAAGCTGGTCTGGGTCGCCGTCATGCCGGTGAGCCGCTGGCCCTGGCGAATGGAGTCGGGGAGTTCGGAGGCGCGCATATCGACGAGTTTGGGCTTGTAGTCGAACAAGTCCATCTGCGACGGCCCACCTGACTGGAAGAGGTAGATGACGCGCTTCGCTTTCGGCGCGAAGTGGGGCAGCCCGGGGAGACCTCCGATGCTGCCGGGACCGTCCGTGCGCGGCGTGGCGGCCGATAGGTCGTCATTCAGCAGAGACGAAAGAACGGCTGTTCCGATGCCGGTGCTGCTCAAACCGAAGAAGTGACGTCGCGTCAACTGAAGTTGGCGTTCAACGAGCGGATTCATGGGCATCTCTCCCGTTGTCAATAGGTAAGGGCTATTCCTTCGTAATCGTCTCGTCCAGATTCAAGATGAGGCTCGCGACAGTGGTGTAGGAGGCGAGTTGAGCGACTTCCAGCGCTTGGTCCCGTTCGGATTCACCTTGGCGAACCAACTCGAGCGCGGCGCGCCGGTCGGTCTGAAAATTGTCGAGGTAGTGGCGGTAACCGCCCAGCAGGATTTTGTTGCTCTCCTGCTTGAGCTTCTGAGCCGTCGCCAGGCGATACCCATATCCGATGCGCTCTTGCGGCGTGCGGCCGCCTTCGGTCATCATGCGCTCGGCGAGCTTGCGGGAGGCTTCGACGAACGTGACGTCGTTCATCAAGTTGAGCGCTTGCAGCGGCGTATTCGTGCGTGTCTCGCGAACGGTGCAGGCCTCGCGGCCCGCCGAATCGAAGTTCAGCATCTGCGGCGGCGGCACAGCGCGCTTCCAAAACGTGTAGAGACTGCGCCGGTAGAGGTCGTTGCCTTGGCCTTGTTCGTAGTCGTATCCCCCGGCGAGTTCCTTCCAAAGGCCTGCCGGCTGATAAGGCTTCACCGAAGGCCCCCCGATCTCTTCAACCAGTAAACCCGAGATCGCCAGCGCCTGATCGCGCACCACCTCGGCGGGAAGACGTACCCGCGGCCCTCGAGCCAACAGCCGATTCTCAGGGTCTTTCGCCGCCAACGCGGGGGTGACGCGGGATGACTGCCGATAGGTGGCGCTCATGACGATCGTCTTCTGGAGCTGCTTGACGTTCCAGCCGCTATCGATGAACTCGGTGGCCAGCCAATCGAGCAGTTCCAGGTACATCGGCCATTCACCTTGCGAGCCGAAATCCTCGACCGTCTTGACGAGCCCGGTGCCGAAGTAGGACTGCCAGAAACGGTTGATGGTCACCCGCGCCGTCAGCGGATTGGAAGGACTGACGAGCCAGCGGGCCAAGCCGAGGCGGTTGTTCGGAACACCCTCGGGGATCGGCGGCAGCGCGGCCGGAACGCCGGGTGTGACCTCATCGCCCGGGAGATCGTATTGGCCGCGCACAAGCAGATGAGTCGGCCTCAGGATCTCCCGCTCCTGCATGACCATGACGGTCGGGAAGCTTTTGATGAACGCTTCGCGTTCTTTGCGGGTTGCGCTCAGGGTTTGCCATGCCTCACGGATGTGGGAGGGCACGTACTCATCGAGGAAGGAGAGCCGCAGCTTGTCGCTTTGGGCCGCCGTGCGCTTCCCGGGCTTGAGGCGAGCAATCTCGTTCAAGGGCGAATCGGTGCTCACTACGGCGATCTCATCCGGTTTGAGCGCGCGGTCGTAAACACGGACGTCATCCATCAAACCCCGGAAGCGCGCTCCGGGCCCGGCGACGGCTCCAATCCGCAGAGGCGCTTTCGCACCGAAGGGCTGGTTGAGCGTGTCTACAACGACCGTCATCTTGGCGGGCTTGCCGTTCAGATACACAACAGCGCCCTTCGCCAACCGCGAACCGTCGTAGACCGCACTTACGTGATGCCATCGGTTCAGGGCGAGTGGCTCAGCGGTCTCGACGCGGGTGGAATCATCGAGCCAACGAGTCACCAGGTTGAACTGCACTTTGCCGTCAACCAGGTAGATGCCGTAGCCCTTGATTTCCGTCGTCGATTCGGAAGTTCGGCTGAGGATCGCGCCATTGGCTGCGGTGGGGTAGATCCAGGCCGAGAGCGTGAAGTCTTCCTGGAAGCGGAAATCGGCGACATCGCCGGCATCGATGTAACTCTTGCCGTCGAACGCGTTCGCCTGGCCGATCTTGCCCTTCTTGAATTTTGGAAGTCCGTCGACGAGCTTGGCGCGTACGTCGGTTCCGCCCGGTGTTTCTCCCGCTACGGCGCCGTCAAGCCGATAGTGCGCGATCAAGTTATTCCACAACGTCCAGTCCACGAAATCGGACTGCAACAACGATTTCTCCCACTGCTCGAAGGCGGCTTGAAGCTCGGGCTGCAGTCGGTCGAACTCCTGCTTCGCTTTCTTGACTTTCTCGTCGAGGCCATCCAGATTGGTAAGCTGCTCCGGCGTGGGAGCGGGTATGAATGGCGCCGAGTTGCCGTATTTGAAGGCTTTGCCCTTCTCGGGGATGTTGTTGAAGTAAGCGAAAAAGCGATAGAACTCTTTCTGCGTGAGCGGGTCGTACTTGTGGTCGTGGCAACGGGCGCAGCCCATCGTCAGGCCCAGCCAGACCGTTGATGTCGTCTCGACGCGATCGACGACGTACTCCACCGCGTACTCTTCCTCGATAATGCCGCCCTCGCCGTTGCCGCGGTGATTGCGATTGAAGCCGGTCGCGATCAGTTGGTCGAGTTTCGGGTTCGGCAGCATGTCGCCCGCGATTTGTTCGACGGTGAACTGATCGAACGGCATGTTGTCGTTGAACGCCTTGATGACCCAGTCGCGCCAGCGCCACATATAGCGCTCGGCATCGGTCTGGTAGCCGTTCGTATCTGCGTAACGGGCGGAATCGAGCCAACGCACAGCCATGCGCTCGCCGTATCGGGGCGAGGCGAGAAGGCGGTCGACGACCTTCTCATACGCGCCGGAGGAAGTGTCCTGAAGGAAGTCGTCGATTTCTTCGGGTGTCGGCGGCAACCCGGTCAGGTCCAGCGTGACACGGCGGATGAGCGTTGCGCGGTCCGCTTCGGGGGAAGTGGAGAGACCTTCCCTCTCGAGACGCTCCAAGACGAAATGGTCGATTCCGTTGACCGTCCTGCCCGTGACCGGCGGCAGACCCGGCCTCTCAGGCGGAGTAAACGACCAATGAGATTGCCACTCGGCGCCCTGTTCGATCCAGCGGCGCACCAGGTCGATTTCGCGGTCGCTCAGCCTGGCGTGGCCTTCGTGGGCCGGGGGCATGCGGCGGACCGGATCTTCGGTCGTCAGCCGCTTGATGATTTCACTTTTCCCGACATCCCCGGCGACGATGGCGAAACGCCCTCCCAGGTCTTGCGTGGCGCCCTCCTGGGTGTCGAAACGCAGCGGGGTCATGCGGTTGTTCGCGTCCGGTCCGTGGCATGTATAACATCTGTCGGAAAAGATCGGACGGATATCAGCGTTGAAGCTGACCCGATCCTCGGAGGCCGCCGCCGCGCCGCAGACAACAAGGAGCGAACTCAGCACGCTCAGAACGCGTGCAACCGAACCTGCCAAGTGATCAGTCATTGCAAAGCCTAAACACCCCACAGTAATTATAGACCGCTTACCAGCGCGGGTGCTATTGGGTTTTTCTGCTTGTCAACGCAATATAGAAAGCACCCCTGTTTGTGCAATCCAGAACGTTCCCCTTTCTCAGCATGGGTTCCTTTGGCGTCAGCCGCAGCGGAAGGAGCCCGGAGGGCGACGGGAGCTGCGGCTAACGGCGCTCGTCGTGAGGCCGGCCGAGAAAGGCTGACGGTGCGCGGACACTTGCTCAGGGGCATATTTTTGCCGAGCAATTCCGGGCAATTCCGGGCAGGCAAGCAGTGACTGGGCGGCGGGCGCGGCGGTCCAAGCGGCGGTTTCTGGTGGTGCGACCCTTGCGCACCCACGGCGGACCGAACGGCCATTCCGACCCCTGATTTGCGAGAAAGACGCACCCTCGATGCGCCTGGGCCGAAGCTCGTCCGCCCGCAGCGCCCGCGCATCCTGTGCGGCTCTTTTCGACAAGACGAACGCGCCTCGGGCGCGGCAGCCTGGGGGCGCCGGGCAGACCGCAGCCGGGTCGGCCGGGGAGGGCCTTGATACTCTCGCCGGGCTTGCGGCGAGAGGGCGTGCCGGCCGGAGTTGCCGGCGCTACGAAGAACAAACTTCGTCGCAGACGAATGGGCGTGATATCACCTCCTCGATTTTTTTCTCTGCTTTTTTCTCCGCGGGGCCAGGATGCCCGCGGCGCGCGGAGGGCGGCAGCCGCCGCAGCGAGCGCCGCGGAGACGGGAAGTCGATCTGGGATGATTCCCGCCTCCCTGTCGTCATGCTATGCCGGCCGGGGCGGCAAAAACAAGACTGAAGGGCTTCAGTACCTCGAGCCGAAGGGGAACGTTCTGCTTTGCTCACCAGGGGAACTTCTCCCATTGCTCCGACAGTGCTATTGGGGCTATTGGGGCTATTGGGTTTTGTGCTATTTGGCGTTGCCGTCAGTTAGTCACCCTGGTTATTGCCTTGAGGGCAAAAAAGTACGGTGGCGCCGTCCGGTGTGACACAGGCGTTGGGTCCGCGGCGAGTCGAGTCGGCATCAGCTTGTCATCCCAGCGGGCAGCGACGCCGGGGACCAACCATCAGGACGAAGCGCGGGTTTCAGTGAGTTCTCACCCAGATCGGAGACGACCACGCCATTTCCTGATTCTTCTGCTGCACCCGCACGTAGTAGTAGCTTTCACCGGGCGTCACTTCGTTGTCGACAAAGGTGAAATGGACCGTTTCTTCGAGGTTCTGGCGCGTGTGCATGAAGGTGTTGTTCTTGATGATATCGATCTGCTCGATGCGCGAAGTTCCGATGATGTTGATCCACAGTTGGAACGCGCCGCCGACTTCGACGATGTCGCCCTGCAAGTATTCCTTGCCGCCGGCTTGCAGGCGGTAGTCGAGGACGATGTTGTCGGTCGCGCCGTAGGAATGCCGCTTTCGCATGGCGTCGAGAAGTCCTTCGCGGCTGAAGTCTTCGGCGATGGTGCAGGCGTAGGAAATGTGGGTCGAGATGTGGTCAGAGGCGGCTTGCACGCCGAGCTTCAAACCCTTGGCCCAGGCATTCCACACATAACCCGCCGGGCGTAAGCCGCCCTGCTGGTTGTAGGGCTTCTCTGCTGTCGCGGCGCGGGGGGCTCCTTCGTACTCGGCCGAGACACGGTCGCCTTGGTAGATCTCGACAAGGGGTTCCAAACCCGGATCGTTATCGCGCCAGTCGGTTCCCATGCCCGTTGCGGAAGTATGCGAAATCGCGATGGCGTCGTACTTCCTGAGATAGTCATACAGCTCGGCCGCGCCAACCTCGCCGCTCCGCTCCTCGGGTCGAATCGGCAGGGTCGGGATGCCGCGCGTCGCGGCGAGAATGTTGCGATGTCCGTTGGGATAGCTGAGGCTTCGCTCATAGGTATAGATCGGCGCGAACGTTCCCGGTAGATGAAACAGGTCGGCGACTTGCGGCAGAAGCCAGTTGATGTACTCGTTGTCTTGACCGCTGCCGTTGTTGTGCTCGCTGACCCCCATAAAATCGAGCGAGGCGGCGTCGAGGGCGTAGCGGTAGGTCTCGAACAGCGAGCCATCGCTGTAACCATCGTCGGAGAACTCGGTGTGGCGGTGCGTGTCGCCGCGATAGATACGATACGTCTTGCCGCCGGACTTGATGGAGTAATCCCGGATCTGCTGCAGGTCAGCCTCTTCGTTGGGGTGAGCCGGATAGGTATCGTAGCGGCGGTCTTTGCGTTCAACGAGGACAGGAGGCTTGGCTGCTCCGGCGGGCGCCGGGAGCCTGCCGGCGTATACGTCGGTTCTATCGAAGAAGAACTGATCGGAGTCGCGGTTGTCCGTCGGCCAAGCGGCGAACAGGGCGCCTTCGGCGTCCTGGGTGATGCCCCAACGCATGTCCTGTCGGCCGCGGCTGAAAGGCAGATGCAGCGGGTGCAGCCAGGCGTCGCCAATGTAGGTGGTGCCGTAGATCTGCCAAGCCGCGCGGTGCGCCGGGGTGAAATCGGGGGTGTCCCGGGCGCGCAGCACACGATGACGGAAGAACAGCCACATCCGTCCCTTGGCATCTCGCTGTAAGACGGGCAGGTCATTGAAGCCGCGAAGCTCGGCGGGCAGGGCCGCGTTGACGTCAGACGCGGGATGCCGCCAACGCCCGCCGGAGTAGACTCCCAGGGCCAGCGTCCGCCACTCGTAGAGCCGCGTCGCCTCCTTGTAGATCAAGAAGCCCGAGTCTTTGCCCCACTGGAAGCCGCTCTCGTTCCAAGCGGCCCACAGGCGGTCCTGGCTGTCGCAGGCGAGAGTGACATGAGCTTCGAACCTCGGCGTGTCCGCGACCGGGATGGTCTCACCCCAACTCTCGCCCGACCAGCGGCGCATCACGATGTCGTAGTCGCCCTTGTCGTAGGTATCCCAAGCGATGTACACGCCCCCCGTGCTGTCGGCTGTGATGGCGGGCTTCCAGTCGTTGGCCGAGGAAGTCGAAACTTTCTGCTCGGGTGACCAGGTCTCACCGTCGTAACGACGGACGAAGATATCCGACTTGCCTTTACGGAAGCCCTGCCAGGCGAGCCAGAGATTGCCGTTCGCGTCGGTCGTGAGAGCGTGTTGCATGTCGGACTGCGGCGTGTCCGTCAAGCGGCTCGTCGCAGACCATTTCTCGCCGTTGCGGTAGCGGGCGTAGAGATCGAAGTTGCCATCGACTTGTTCGGACCAGATCACCCAGGGCCGGTCATGCTTGTCGCGGCCCATCTTGACGAGAAACACATCGCCTGGGCCGCCGCTGATCGTTTCGATCGAGCCCCACGATTCGCCGTCGAAGCGGCGAGCCTGTACGCGGTTGCTGCCGCCGCTGTAGGTGACCCAGGCGGCCCACAGCTCACCGTCTTCTCCGGCAAGGACCGTAGGGAAATCGCTGTTGACCGTGTCAGGGGACAGGCGCTCGGCCGGTGCGACCAGGTCCACTTCGACCGCTCCATCCAGGTGCTTCATGGGCCGGCCGACCTGCAACTCCCGCGGCCAGACTTCGAAATCACCGTTCGCAGTCTTGAACCGGACGCGCGTGCTGGATGTTATTCGCACGTCCACGACGATCCCGGGAATCGTTACATACTCCTCGGTACCGCGGGGGTCTTCCCACTGATAGACCCGGCGGGGGTAGTTCAGGCCCGTGCGCGTCGCCAGCCGCCAGCCGGTCTTGCCGTTGATCCGTTCCTCGGGGTGGGGGTTCCAGTTGCGAAGCCTGAGCACTTCGCCGCGGTCGACGGACAGCTCTCCGTCCCACGCGCGGGGTTGGGAATCCGTGAGCCCGAAGCGGACCCGGAATGCGGCAACCGACTCGTCTCCGAGGGGACTCGGGGTCTGTGCGGGCAGGAACGAGTATCCGGCCAGCAGTACGGCAGCCAGCATCGGCGCACGGCCCGCCCGGACGTTCTGCGGCTTGGGACGGCATTCCCCTCGTGCGTTCATATCGGGGGAGATTGTATCAAGAGGGCATCTTTGCCGAGCAGGTCTTAGCAGCCCGTGGCGAAAGTCACGTAGGCGGCGTTACGCGCCCCGGGGCCGATTGCGTAACGCGTGGCCGTCCCAGCAACGAGGCGCCGCGCTTTCCGCGCAGCCGAGCGGAAGTGGCGCGTAACCCTTCGGGCGACAGACGTTTTTTTGTTCCGACGGCGGTGATGCCGGCAAGATTTTTACTTCGTACGCGCTCCCAGGGTGCTGACCTTGCTGCCCACCGTGACCGCGTTTTTTCTTCGCAACGACCGCAGAAGCCCGCCGCGCTTTTTCCTTCGTACCACGGGACTTTTCCCACGGGCTGCCAGAACGTACAATCTCTACATGTCGATCCGAACACTTGCCTTGCTCGCCTGCTCCGTGTCGTTGCTGCCGACTGCCGCCGCACAGACAACAACAGAAAAAGGCTTTGCGACCGTTCATGTGGTCAAGAAGCCCAAGCGCCGCTACGGCTACCGGGGCATGCCTGGCGACATCGAGCTGCTCAAAGACGGCCGGCTGTTGTTGTCGTACGTCTCCTATGACCCCGAGGGCGCGATCCTGGCCCGCTATTCCGAGGACCAGGGGAAGACCTGGGGACCTGAGTTCGTGTTGTTCGCCAAGCCCACCGAGAACGACGGCGCCGCCTATGGGGCGCCGAGCTTTCTTCGCCTCGCGAACGGCGACCTCCTGGCGGCCTATATCTACCGGCCGGACGCCATGCCGCGCTACGGCCATAACTACTACCGGCGCTCGAAGGATGACGGCAAGACCTGGACCGACCAGTACGACTACACTCCCTTCCCGGGCTACAACCTCGTTCACAACGACAAGCTGGTCCAGCTTTCGACCGGACGCATCATCGCTCCGCTCGAGATGGAATTGCGCGAGGAGGGCGGCGACCACCGCGGCTATGTGAGCTACACGTTCTATTCCGACGATGACGGCGTCAGTTGGCGCAAGAGCAGGAACAGGGTGAACGTACTTCCCGTCGAAGCCCAGGAACCGCACGTGGTCGAGCTCAAGGACGGCCGTTTGATGATGCTCTGCCGCACCTACAGCGGCTACGTCGTACGATCTTATTCCGACGACCAAGGCGAGTCCTGGTCACCCGGAGAGCACCTCAAGAATCTCTCTCTGCCACCCAACTCCTCGGCGCTGAACGTGAAGCGCATCCCGTCTACGGGAGATCTGTTGCTGCTGCGTTGTTCGGATGGCGTGAATCGTTGGCGTACACCGTTCGTCTCGGCGATCTCGAAGGATGAGGGACGAACGTGGTCGAATCAACGTGTCATCGGGGGCAGCTCCGAGGACGACTACGGCTATCCCAGCCTGCTCTTCCTCGACGGTGTCGCGATCATCAGCTTTCATCAGCGCGACGGCCTCCACGTGGCCCGGATTCCGATCGACTGGTTCTACGAATAGCGCCCGTGGATAGCCCGGATGCCCGCAACAGGGATCGACACTCCCACGATGCCCAGCGCACGAGCGGTATATGCGCTCGAAACGCCGAAGCGTCGTTCACGTGCGGCGTATCGACAGTTTCGGTGAGCATCGCCAAGAGAGGTAGCGCTGTGACAACGATTTCACCGCAAGCGCCCGTTACGGTGCGCCTCCCGTCGAGGTCGAGGGTGAGCGGTCCGCGTAACGGTTATGCTGAGTTACTTCGCGGCGCTTGTTTTTCCCGGCTCATGCTGACACTTCGTTCATCACGCCGATGGCGGCCATGCCTTCGACCTTCATCCCGGTTGGCGATGATGGCCGCGCTGGCTCTCGCCGGCGGCTCGATCGGGTCGGCGCAACCATCCGGGGACGAGAAGCCCCATGGGCTCGAGCGCCGGGTCGAGTGGACCACGTCCCGCATCGTGGGCTCCCCTGATCCGCCGCCGCCCTACCGGATGGTGCGGGCCTTTCCGCAGTTCATCTTCAAGCATCCGGTATTCATCGCCCAGGAGCCGGCGTCCGAGCGATTCATCGTCGCCGAATACGAAGGCAAGGTGTACAGCTTCGACCCCGCGGACCTCGACGGCAAGAATGACCTCTACCTCGACATGGGCCGCAACGTTTCGGCCTTTTCCTTTCACCCCGAGTACGCCGACAACGGAGAGGTCTTCGTCTTCAGCGCGCACGACCCCCGGATCAAAGACCGCTCGAAAAGCATCAGCCGGGTCTCGCGGTTCCATCTCGTTCCGGGAAGCAACCCGCCGCGTCTCGACCCCGATTCCGAGCTGATCATCATCGAATGGCCCGCAGGGGGACACAACGGCGGCGAGGCCGTCATCGGCCCGGACGGCTATCTCTACATCACCACCGGCGACGGCAGCGGCAGTTCCGACCGCAAGAACACCGGTCAGGGTGTCGACGATCTGCTCTCGGTGATGATGCGCCTGGACGTCGAGAACCCCGACCCCGGGCGCAACTACTCGATCCCGCCGGACAATCCATTCATCGACCACCCCGGCGCGCGGCCGGAAATCTGGGCCTATGGCTTTCGCAACCCGTGGCGCTTCAGCTTCGATCCGGTGACAGGGCAGCCGTGGGTGGGCGATGTCGGACAGGACCTGTGGGAGGAGATCGAGCTCGTCCGCCGGGGCGGCAATCACGGCTGGAGCGTGATGGAGGGCACGCATCCCTTCCATCCGAACAAACAGCGCGGACCGACGCCGATCGTTCCGCCCGTCGCCGAACACCACCACACCGAGTGCCGTTCGATCACCGGCGGCTATGTCTATGGGGGCGACAAGTTCCCCGAGCTGCGCGGCGTCTACATCTACGGCGACTACCAATACGGCAAGATGTGGGGCATTCGCTATGACCACCAGGCTCAGAAGAAGACGCGGCACGAGGAGCTGGCGGACACGACGGTGAAGATCTCGAGCTTCGGACTCGGCCGCGACGGCTCGTTCTACGCGCTCGACTACGACCGAGGGGAGATCTATCAGCTCGACCACAACCCGCGGCCCAAGCAGCCGCCGCCGTTTCCTCGCAAGCTGAGCGAAACAGGCCTGTTCACCTCGGTGAAAGACCATGAGCCCGCGCCCGGCGTGATCCCTTATTCGATCAACGCGCCCTTTTGGTCGGACGGCGCCCGCAAGGAGCGTTTCTTTGCGATCCCAGGAGACTTGGGCATCGATTTCCAGGAAGATCGCGCCTGGGCGTTCGACGACGGCGCGGTGACGGTCAAGTCGTTCACGCTCGATATGGAAGAGGGCAACCCCAACTCCGGCCGCCGCATCGAGACACGTATCGTCGTCAAGCAAGACGATCACTGGGTCGGCTACACCTATGCCTGGAACGAGGACCAGACCGACGCGTACCTCGTCGAGGCCGGCGGCCTGGACCGCGCCTACGAAATCAAGGATGACGCTGCACTAGGCGGGAAACGCACACAGACATGGCGCTACCCGAGCCGCCAGGAGTGCATGTTCTGCCACTCGCGGGCAGCCGGGTTCGTCCTCGGGCTGCGTACACATCAGATGAACCGGCCGCACGACTACGGGGCGGTTACCGACAACCAACTGCGAACCCTCGAACACATCGGACTTTTCAAGAAGCCGCTCGACAAACCTCCGGCCGAGTATGCCGCTTTTCCCGACCCCTTCGACGACACGGCCGACCTCGACGCCCGCGCAAAAACCTACCTCTCCGTGAACTGCGCGATGTGCCATGTGGGCAGCGGCGGCGGGAACTCGGACCTCGACCTGGGCCTGAAGACACCGCTCGAGAAGGCAAACCTGATCGGCGAACTGCCCTTGCATGGAACAATGGATGTAGAGGACGCCCGCCTGGTTGCTCCCGGTTACCCCGAGCGATCGATGCTCTACACCCGTGTCGCCGCAAGGGGAACGAACCAGATGCCCCCTACCAGCACCAACCTGGTGGATGAACAAGGGGCTCGCCTGCTCTTCGCATGGATCAAGCGGTTGGAGACCAAGCCGGCGACCGCGGCCGAGTGAACGCAACGCGCACCAGGCGGCCCCGGTCTGGTAGCGGCTCCGACGGGATAAGCTGAATCAAAAGTCCCGCCTTTCACTTTTGCTATCCGCATGAAGAAAATCCTGGCCGCCAATCGTGGTGAAATCGCCATCCGGATCATGCGGGCCGCCACGGAACTCGGCCTCCGCACCGCCACGATCTATTCCGACGAAGATCGCCTGAGCTTGCATCGCTTCAAGGCGGACGAGGCGTATTTGATCGGACGCGGCAAGGGTCCGGTCGCGGCGTATATGGATGTCGAGGGGATCATTGCGCTGTCGAAAAAGCGCGGCATTGACGCCATTCATCCCGGCTATGGCTTTCTGTCGGAGAACCGGGGATTGGCGGACGGCTGCCGCGATGCAGGCATTACCTTTGTCGGGCCGCCGCCCGAGTTGCTGACGTTATTGGGCAACAAAGTGCAAGCGCGTCGTCTGGCCGAGCAGGCCGGCGTGCCGGTGGTGCCGGGGCTCGACGATCCGGTGAGCAACGTCGGCGAGGCCTGCGCAGCCGCAGAGAAGATCGGCTTCCCGATCATCATCAAAGCGGCGTTCGGCGGCGGCGGACGCGGTATGCGTGTCGTCCATTCGGAGTCGGAGTTTCGAGGCAAGCTCGAAGAGGCGCAGAAAGAAGCACTGGTGGCGGCGGGTGACGGCGCGGTCTTCCTCGAACGTTACATTGAGCGGGCGCGGCACGTCGAGGTGCAGATCCTCGCCGATACGCACGGCAACGTGTTGCATCTTTATGAGCGGGATTGCTCGGTGCAGCGGCGGTATCAAAAGATCGTCGAGGTGGCGCCGGCAGCGAACCTGTCGCCGGCATTGCGTGACGCTCTTTGCAGAGCGGCCGTCAAGCTGGCGCGAGAAGCCGGTTACGTGAACGCCGGTACGGTGGAGTTCCTGCTGGATGTCGACAAGGACGAGTGGTTCTTCATCGAGGTGAATCCGCGCGTGCAGGTCGAGCACACCGTCACGGAGACGGTTGTCGGCATCGACATCGTGCAGTCGCAGATTCTCATCGCGCAAGGATGCCGTCTGCACGAGCCGCCGCTCTCGCTGCCCAAGCAGGAAGATGTGCTTGTCCGCGGGTTCGCGTTGCAGTGCCGCATCACGACGGAGGACCCGGAGAGTCAGTTCGCTCCCGACTATGGGCGGATTACGACCTATCGCTCGCCCGCCGGACTCGGGATTCGGCTCGACGGGGCAACGGCTTACGCCGGATCGGTGATCAACCCTTACTACGACTCGCTGCTCGTGAAGATGACGGCGTGGCACAACACGCTGGACGGTGCTTGCCACCGCGCCGACCGGGCCCTGCGGGAGTTTCGGATTCGCGGGGTGAAGACGAATATCCCGTTCCTGGAAAACGTCGTCAATCATCCCGCGTTCCAGTCGGGCGAGGTCACCACAAGCTTTCTCGATCAGCATCCGGAACTGTTCGCGTACACGAAGCCGCAGGACCGCGCAACGCGACTCCTGCGATATATCGCAGGCGTGATCGTGAACGGCAACGCAACGGTCAAGGGGAAACCGGCTCCGAAAGACTTCGAGGAGTTGCCGACCGTCGATTTCGAGCAAGGCGCGCCGCTGCCGCCGGGGACGAGGCAGCGGTTGCAGCAATTGGGCCCCAAGAAATTCGCGGCCTGGATTCGAAATCAGAAACCGCTTCTCCTGACGGACACGACGTTCCGCGACGCGCATCAGTCTCTGCTGGCGACGCGCGTTCGGACTTTTGATTTGTTGCAAACATCCGATGCGGTCGCGCACCGCTTGCACAACCTGTTCAGCCTAGAAATGTGGGGTGGGGCGACTTTCGACGCCGCCATGCGGTTCTTGCATGAGGACCCCTGGCAGCGGTTGCGTCAGCTTCGGGAACGGGTGCCGAATATCTGTTTCCAGATGCTGTTGCGGGCATCGAACGCGGTCGGCTACACAAGCTATCCCGACAATGTCGTACACGAGTTCGTGTTGGAAGCGGCGCGGCAGGGGATTGACGTTTTTCGGATTTTCGATTCGCTCAATTGCATCGACAACATGCAGGTCGCGATGGACGCGGTTTGCGAAACCGGAGCGATCTGCGAACCGGCGATCTGCTACACAGGCGACATTCTCGACCCCGCGCGGCCGAAGTACGCCCTGGCCTATTACGTGGATCTTGCCAAGCGGCTCGAGCGGATGGGTGCGCACATTCTCGGGATCAAGGACATGGCGGGGTTGTGCAAGCCCTATGCGGCCTTCGAGCTTGTCCGCGCGCTGAAGCAGGAGATCGGGATACCGATTCATTTCCACACGCATGACTCGAGCGGACTCAACGCGGCGACCCTGCTTAAGGCCGCCGAGGCCGACGTCGATATTGTGGATGGGGCGGTCGCGGCGCTCAGCGGTCAGACCAGTCAGCCGAATCTGAACTCCCTGGTCGAGTCGCTGCGGAACACGCCGCGCGATACGGGGCTGGATATCGACGCGCTGAATGATTGCTCACGCTACTGGGAGACGGTGAGGACCTACTACAGACCGTTCGACGATAGCCCGGCGGCAGGCAGCGCAAGCCTATACCAGCACGAGATCCCAGGCGGGCAATATACAAACTTGAAGCAGCAAGCGTCGGCAATGGGCCTGAGGAACCGCTGGCCGGAAGTGGAGCGGATGTACGCCCGTGTGAATCAGCTCTTCGGCGACATCGTGAAGGTCACGCCGTCCAGCAAGGTCGTGGGTGACATGGCGTTGTTCCTGATCGTGAAGGGGATGACGCCGGAGGAAGTGTTGCGCCTGCCCGAGGACCACGACGTGGCGTTCCCCGACTCGGTCGTCGACCTGTTTGCCGGATCGCTCGGGACGCCTCCCGGCGGCTGGCCGGAGAAAGTGCAGAAGATTCTGCTGCGGGGCAGAACCCCGATCGCGGACCGCCCGGGAGCGAGCTTGCCGCCGGCCGACTTTGGCGCCGTCGAACAGGAACTGGAGCAGAAGAACCAGGTGCTGAGCTCGCTTCTTTACCCGGAGGTGTTCGACAAGTTCAGCAAGATCCGGCGCGAGGCGGGCGATGTCAGCGTGCTGCCAACGCCGATCTTTTTCTACGGGATGGAATCCGGCAAGGAGTACGCCATCGACATTGAGCCTGGCAAAACGCTTGTGATCAAGTTCCTCACGGTCGGCGACGCTAATCCGGACGGAACTCGGGCTGTGTTCTTCGAGTTGAACGGACAGCCGCGCCAAGTGACGGTTCGAGACGAGTCGTTGCAAGTAAAGCAGCGGACACATCCGAAGGCGCAATCCGGTGCGCCGGGGCACGTCGGAGCGCCTACGCCGGGGCTGATCACAGGTCTCTATGTTCAACAGGGAGTCGAGGTAAAGCGTAACGATAAGCTGTTGAGCCTGGAGGCGATGAAAATGCAAAGCACCATCTACGCGTCGTCGGGTGGCCGTGTCGCGGAAGTGCTCGTTGCGCCGGGCCATCAGGTCGAAGCCAAGGATTTGCTGTTGGTGTTGGACGTAGAGGAATCCGGGTGACGGTCGTAACGGCGTGAATCGATTTCGCCGACATTTCATCTAATCGATCTGGATTCGGAAGAACACGGTTGCAAGGCGTGGCGCGGCGGCGAGGCGGGATCGCCGGGAAGAATGCCGATGAGGATGTACACGACAAGCTGGTGCCCGGACTGTTGGCGAGCCAAGAGGTTCCTGAAGTCGAACCGGATTGCGTTCGAAGAGATCAGCATCGAACAAAACCTGGAGGCCGCCGAGCTCGTCATGAAGCACAACCTGGGCAAACGGCGCGTGCCGACGTTCGAGATCGATGGAGCGTTCTATGGCAACCCGCCTTTAAGCGAGTTGGCTCGGCTTGTGGGCGTCGACCGGCGTGGATCAGAATAGCCAGGCGGATGGGTCATACTGTTTGACCATCGTCTGAGAAACGGAGTAGGACAGATGGCACTAGCAGCCCGTGGTAAAAGTCACGCAGGCGGCGTTACGCGCCCCGGGGCCGATTGCGTAACGCGTGGCCACTGCAGGAACGCAGCGACGCGCTCTCCGCGCAGCCGAGCGGAAGCGGCGCGTAACCCTTCGGGCGACGGACGTTTGCGATCGTCGGCTTTGTCGTTCGTCGGAGAAGATCACCCGGATCGCCATCCTCCTCACTCCGCGACGAGCGACCGCAGAAGCCCGCCGCGCCTTCCACGGGACTTTTCCCACGGACTGCCAGCCGGCAATGGATCCCGTGTGGACACGCCGGATCTTTCAGCATTCGAAGGAGTCGATTTCTCCGAGGCTGAACACCGCAACGTCATCATCATCGGTTCAGGACCGGCGGGCTTCACGGCGGCGTTGTACGCGGCGCGCGCGAATCTGGAACCGCTGCTTTTCCAAGGACCCGAGGCCGGCGGTCAGCTCGTCACTACCACCGATGTCGAGAACTATCCCGGCTTCCCGGACGGTATTCTGGGGCCCGACATGATGCTCAAGTTCGAGGCCCAGGCGAAGCGCTTCGGGGCTGACGTGCGCTACGGCACCGTCACGACCGTCGACTTCTCGCGACGCCCCTCCCGGTTGATAGTCGACGGGACGAAGCCCTTCCTGGCTGACGCGGTTATCATTTCGACAGGCGCTTCCGCACGCTACTTGGGGCTTGAGAACGAAAAGCGCCTGCTCGGCCACGGCGTGTCGGCTTGCGCGACCTGCGACGGAGCGTTCTTCCGGGGCCAGAAGCTGGCGCTTGTCGGCGGCGGCGATACGGCCATGGAAGAGTCGCTCTTCCTCACCCGCTTCGCTACGGACGTATACGTGATCCACCGCCGTGATTCGCTCCGCGCCTCGAAGATCATGCAGGACCGCGCCAAGGCGAACAAGAAGATTCACTTCGTCTGGGATACCGTCGTCGAAGATGTGCTGGGCGAAAAGGAAGTCGAAGGCGTCGTGTTGAGGAATCTCAAGACGGGCGAGACTTCGACACTCGATGTCGGAGGCTTCTTTGTGGCCATCGGCCACAAGCCCAACACCGGGATCTTCAAAGGATGGCTCGACATGGACGAACTCGGCTACATCCGAACCGAGCCGGATTCGACCTACACCAACATTGCCGGAGTTTTCGCGAGCGGAGACGCACAGGACCATATCTATCGTCAAGCGGTAACGGCTGCGGGAACAGGCTGCATGGCGGCTATCGACGCTGAGCGCTGGCTGGCCGAGAACCCCCGTGTCGAGACTCCGGAGACCGTCGAAGCGGCAAGCCGGGCACGGCCAGGCAGCTCAACCCGGAGTTGATACAATCATTTCTCTTTGGCTCCGACCGAGCCGAACCTCCCGTACAAGGAGTTACGACAACGATGCGCCGATCAATGGTACTGACGACCGTTCTGGTCGTCCTCATCCTTATGAGTCATGGCACGCTTTCCGCGGGCGAAAAGAAGCTCATGCACTGCTTCTACTTCACGCCGATCGCCGAGGCGACGGACGCCGAGTGGGATGCTTTCAAGAAAGCGACCAACGAGTTGCCGGGGAAGATCCCGGGGTTGAACAAGGTTTGGCACGGTAAGCTTCGCCGGCCGTACAACAACTACAACTCCAGTGGCGAAAAGAGGGTCCGTGAGTACGGTGTCTGCATGGAGCTGGATGATGAGGCCGCCCTCGACGTCTATGCCGACCACCCCGCCCACTCAGAGTGGGAAGCGATCTATGTGAAGGTGCGCCAGCGAGGCACCTCGACGTTCGACGTACTCGGCGAGTAATCGAGCGATGCGCTAACGGATGCGGGCTGCCGCCCGCGGTTTGAAAGAACGGGGTCGTTGCCGAGCGCCGAAGGCCACGCGCCCCTTGGTGACGCAGCCGCCCGAGGCTGCGAAGCGGCGGGTCCCCATTCTTCTCTCGACTCCCGGATTCGCCGCCGAAGGCAGGGCAGGGTCCTACCGGCCGGCCGATGCAATCTCCATGGCGCATCGCCGATGGACAGGGTTTCCGAAGAGTTGAGGCCGGCCGCCGGGACCTGCCGGGATGCCTTTCCCGACGTTTGAAACCTACTTGTTGACGTAGCTGGGATCTTGCGCTGCGGCGGGAGCGTTGGCCTTCTCCTCCGGCTTCACGTCGAAGATGTCCGGCGTTCCGGGGGAGTCAGTGATCGACTTGATCACTCGGCCGTTCAGCGAGCGCAGGAAGGCCGTCAGGTCCGACTTGTCCTGGCCGCTCAGTTCCACCGGCTCGATCTCCGGTTTCAGTCCGTCAGGCGCGGAACCCCCGCGAGCGTAATGATCGATGACGTACCGGAGCTTCAGGTAATGGCCGTTGTGCATGTAGGAAGAGCGGCGATTAACGTCGCGCAACCCCTGTGTCTTGTGTTTGGTCCCATCCGGCGTCCCTCCGGAGATCTCGGGAACGCCGGTGTAGTGGAACTGATGGTCGGTGAGAAGCGGCCCGTTGTGGCAGCGAACACAGCCCGCCTTGCCGGTGAACAAGTCCATGCCTCGAACCGCTTCCGGCTTGAGCGCCGTCTTGTCGCCCAGCAGGTAACGGTCAAAGTCACTGTCGTACGAGACGAGCGTCCGCTCATAGGCTGCGATGGCCTTCGCGATCAAGTCAAACGTAATCGACTGGCCGGGGAAAACCCGCGCAAACAGATTTTGATAGACGGGGTCGTTCGCCACCCGTTCCGCCGCGACTACGGGCTCGAGGTCCATTTCGAGATGGTTCTCGAGCGGCTTGGGCACTTGCTCTTCCAACGTCTTGACACGCCCGTCGGAAAACATCGAGCGCTGCCAGCCGACGTTCAGCAGACCCGGCGTCTTGCGGCGCAACTCCATGTCGTGCAGGCCCCAGGCACGGCTGAGCCCGTCCATGAAGAGCAACTCCGGTTTGTGGCAAGTGCCGCAACTGCGTCGCCCTCCCCGCGAGAGCATCGTTTCGAAAAAGAGCATTTCACCGAGCGCGATCTTCTCCGTCGTGCCCGGATTGTCCGAAGGGTGCGCGGGGCTGCCGATCAGGGGCGCGAGACCAGTGTGCTCGGCCGCCAACGCAACCGACGAAAGCAGAAGAATGGCGCACGCGAAACGCATTCCACTATCAAACTACCACAGGACTCCCAACCGCTATCCCGCCGCACCGTGTCCGGACAGGACGTGTGCGGCCCCCATGCTATTCTCTGGTTGGAGGGGTGTTCGCGAACGGCTCCAAACCCGCCATGCAACCTCGTTTCGACGACCCACTGCTGCGGCCCATCGCCGACAAGGTGATGGTCGGAGACCGCCTGAGTTTCGAGGACGGGATGACTCTCTACCGCTCGCCCGATCTGCTCGGCATCGGTTACCTGGCGAATCACGTTCGCGAGCAGCTCAACGGTGACAAGACGTACTTCAACGTCAACCGCCACATCAACCCCACGAACGTCTGCGTAGCGGCCTGCAAACTGTGCGCTTTCGGGCGCCAGGTGCGCAATCCGCAGGCCTACACCATGTCACTCGACCAGGTCTGGGAAGTCGCCGGACAAGGCTACGTCGAAGCGGTTTCCGAGTTCCATATCGTCGGCGGATTACACCCGGAACTCTCACTCGACTGGTTCTGCGGGATGATCGCCGGCCTGCGCGAGCGCTACCCGCACGTCCACCTCAAGGCGTTCACGATGGTCGAGATCGGTTATCTGGCGCGCCGCGCGAAGCTCTCCATCGAAGAGACCCTCATGCGGCTGAAAGACGCCGGTGTTCAGTCGCTCCCCGGAGGCGGAGCGGAGATCTTCAACGAGCGCGTCCGCCGCATCATCTGCGACCACAAGATCGATGGCGAAGAGTGGATTTCGACTGCCCGCATTGCGCATCAGATCGGCTTGAAGTCGAATGCGACGATGCTCTACGGTCACATCGAAACCGAACAAGACCGCGTAGACCACTTGATCCGGCTTCGCGAACTGCAGGACGAGACCGGTGGTTTCCAAACGTACATTCCGCTTGCATTCCATCCCGCCAACACGCCCATGCAGCACCTGCCGGCGACCACCGGTTTCGCCGACATCAAGAACATCGCGATTGCGAGGCTGCTTCTCGACAACTTTCCTCACGTCAAGGCCTACTGGATCATGATGACGCCGAAGGTGGCGCAGATCGCGCAACGCTTCGGCGCAGACGACATTGACGGCACCGTCGTTGAAGAGAAGATCTATCACGACGCCGGCGCCACGACCTCTCAAGTGATGCGGCGTGAAGAGCTGTTGCGGCTGATCCGGGAAGCTGGACGCAAGCCGGTCGAGCGGGACACCTTGTACCGGCCTGTCCAACGCGAGGAAGCCACGTTCACGGTTCTCGTTTAGCACGGGACCCATTCCCACTCCGGCGAGGCTTCCTTCCCGAAGCTACAATCGTCAGTTTGATTTCTAGCGAAAGAGGCATGTAATGAGTGACAAATCCAGCCACGACTCCGCGCGGATCTCCGCGCTTGAAGAGCGTCATCTCTTCCAGAACTACGGGCGCCGCCAGATCGTTCTTGTGCGGGGGCAGGGCTGCTATGTCTACGACGATCAGGGCAAGCAGTATCTCGACTTCATCTCCGGCATCGGCGTCAACGCCCTCGGCCACGGGCACGCGAGGGTGATCGAGGCCATTAGTGATCAAGCCGGCACCTTGATGCACTGCTCGAACCTCTATGCTCACCCCTACCAGGGCCCCCTGGCCGAGAAGCTCACGCGGCTGAGCGGACTCGACCGGGCGTACTTCTGCAACAGCGGGGCCGAGGCCGTCGAAACAGCGCTCAAGATCGCCAAGGGCTACGGGCGTTCGAAGAGCCTGGACAAGATCGAGATCGTCGCACTCGACAACTCCTTCGCCGGCCGTACTCTCGGCGCTGTCTCCGTTACGGGTCAACCAAAATACCGCCAGCCCTTCGAGCCTCTGATTCCCGGCGTCAAGTTCGTCGACGCAAATCATGCGGCGGCGCTGGAAGCGGCCGTGAATGACAAGACGACGGCCATCATGTTCGAGCCGATTCTCGGCGAAGGCGGCATCGTGAGGATCACTCGCGAATTCGCTCAAAAGGCGGCTGTTCTGGCGCAACAGCACGACGCCCTCTTGCTCTTCGATGAGATTCAGTGCGGCCTCGGGCGAACAGGAGAGTATTTCGCCTTTCAGGCCTGGAATGATGGCAATACAGACGCTATCCGGCCGGACATCGTCACCCTGGCCAAACCGCTCGGCGGCGGCATTCCGATCGGCGCCGTGCTCGCGACCGACCGAGCGGCAAACGTGCTGTCGCCGGGAATGCACGGCAGCACGTTCGGCGGCAACGCGCTCGCCTGCCGCATCGCGCTCGAAGTCCTCGACGTGCTCGACGAGATCTTGCCTCGCGTCCGGAAGACCGGCGCGCACTTCGAGGAGCGTCTGAGCGAACTGGTCGAAAAGTACGATTTCGTCAGCGAAGTCCGGGGATGCGGCCTGATGCGTGGGCTGAATCTCACGGTGCCCGGCAAGTCCGTTGTCCCGGCCATGGCGGAAAAGGGCTTCCTGATGAACTGCACCGCCGGCACCGTGTTGCGCTTTTTGCCGCCCTACATCATTGAACCGGAGCATATCGACCGGTTAATCGAGGCCCTGGAGCAGCTCTTCGCCGCCGGCCCTCCGGCGGAAGCCTGACGGGGCCGCGATACCGGAGCGCACGGCGCCGCAAGCCGGCCGGCCGTTCGCATGTCCATCTCTTGAGAAACGAGAGGTCAAGGCCGTGTCGGAGGGCAGGTTTTCGACCGAGCGGCGGGTAACTCTCCACATTGCCACGGTGTCGACTTGCGAAACCGCCTGCCATGCGACCTGGCTCTGGAGTCGCATGCCAAACTGGCGGTCTTGGCGGTGAGCGCCGCGTTTTTCTGCAAATTTTCTCCGCCAAGCTTGGCTCCGCTGGTTTTTATCGCCTGGATGTTCCCGAGCCTCGCCCGGGACTACTTTCGCGCCGGTTTCGCAAACAAGATCGACATCGAGATTCCCGACGAAGCAGTAGCCGGCTTGACCGCTTCCAATTCAGATTGGGGCCAGGTACCTTTTCGGACCAACAGATCCAAGTATCTGATTCGGATTGAACCCTCAGGTTGCACTTCGTGTCTCGCTGAGGTACAAGTTCTTGAGTGTCCCGCGCGCGTTCGCCGCTAACGCTCTCCTTCCATTCTTTCTCTTTCAACCCCGGCTTCGAGCGCCTTGCCGATGAGCGCGTCGTCGAGCGTGTTCGTGAACTCGATCGACGCGGTCGTATCCGTGGCCTGAAAGCCATGGAACCTGAATCGGATGTCCTTGTCCGAATCGGGACGGAGCGCAAAGGCCAGGGCAGGGTGACCAAGAACGGGTATGGCGTTCTGCACCTCCCGTGGCTCGCGACCGAGCACCCCGAGTGGCCACGAATGATCGAACGCGAGGTCGCCGATATAGCGGCGGCCATCCGGGCGGCGCATGGTGTCCCGCTCAAGTACTTGATCTGGGCCGGCATGGGCGGATCGGCCGAGGACAAGGCTTTCTATCAGGCGGCCGGACTGCTCAAAGGCGGCGTTCGTGTCTATCTTCTCGACTCGACCGACCCGGCGAAACTGCGCGCCATCCTCGATCACATCCAGAAGACCGACAAGCAACCATTGACCAAGGCGCTACGCAAATGTCTGATCGTCGGGATGGCAATGGGCATGACCTCGTACGAGCCGGTGGTGAACCTCGAGAGGCTGGACGGCCTCTATCGCAAGCTCAAGATCGCCAATCAGTCGAACTTCGTCTACATGACGCTACCCGACTCGGTTCTGGACCGCTTTGCGTCGAAACGCGGGTTCCGCCGGATTGCGTTGCAGCTCGATGGCGGGAACACGACCGCAGGGCGTCACAGCGGCCCGTTGACGCGGGGCAGTCTGTACCCTCTTGCCCTCAACGGCTGCAAGCTGGATTCCTGGTTGCAAGCCACAACGTTGAGTGACGGGGAAGTCCAAGCCGCTTTGCAACTGGCCGGCTTTCTGGACGCAAATGTGCGAGCGGGACGCGACAAGCTCACACTCTTCCTCCCGAAAAACTGGACTGCCGGCGCGGTCTGGACGAAGCAGGACTTCGAGGAAAGCCTCGGCAAGAGTGACAAACTCGGCATCAAGATCGCCATCCAGGAGAAGCTGAAGTTGGCCAACTACCACTCATCCAGGGAAGATACGCAGGACCGTTGCTTCCTGGTCGTGAACGTCGCGGGCGAGCAGAACCCGGACAGCGCGAAGGTCGGAGTTCTGCGCCGAGCCGGCTATCCGCTCGCGATCCTGAAGCTGAGCGGAGAGGCGTCTGTCGCTCGTTACATGCAGTTCATCCATTACGTGGTTTTTGGTCTGGGCTACTTGTGGAAGATGAACTTTGTTACGCAGCCGAGCGTTGAGCTTTATAAGACCATCGCAGCGCGGGTTCACCGCCAAGCGCTCAACAGGGGCGGCATTGAGAAGACTCCGGCATGGGAGCGGCTTGCGAACTCGCCGCTGCGATTGCAATGGCGGGGTGGACTGACGGTCAACTTGGCGGCTCTCCGTAAACTCGGCCTCGTTCGCGACGATGATCTCCGGGCCGAGCACGGAAACGCAGCAGCGGTCTACGCGGCGGCTCTCGACCGGCTCGTTCGACAGGGAATCGTACGCTATGGCGAGCTGACCTACTTCGGAGACAGCCGCTATCATCGGCCCGGCATACAGTTGCGACGGGCGCTTGACTCGTCGGCGAACCGCGTCTTCCGTTCCCGCTTGAAGATACCTGCCGACGTCTACGAAGGCCCCGCGATGAACCACTCCTATCACGAGATGATCATCGGCCACGGCGGAGCCTTGAGCACGATTGTTCTGAGCGACGAGCAAGACACCTTCAAGCGGCTCGACTACGGCCCCGATTATCATCGGGCGCAGTGGCTCGCCACAGTGCTCGCCCTGCTCGAGCGCGGCCGTCCCGTGATACCGCTGACCATACGAGACCTTTCCGAGACCAGCCGCGCTACTCTCAGAGAGTTCTTCTCAGAGGTCGCCAAACGGCTGCCGCGGGGGAGGTAAAAGAGCCGTGAGGAAGATGAAGCTGGCCCGCGGAAAGAAAAAGAAGCAAACGTCCAAGGCCCAAGCCTTCGGGTGCTCCTTGGCCATCGTGATACTGCTGGGATTGTTTATCTGGTTCTTCACCGCGGCCGTGTCACCTTGAGAACCCGAATGGAAAATCAAGGGGGCCGACGGTCCTGAGCCGGCACCCGGTATTACAATCCTGACCGCCGAACCGCCTCACCCGGCATGTTGACCGCGGAAGATGATCACGCCGCGATTTTGCCCGAAGTGGTCGGTTTTGTGTCCTGAACCCGTTGCACCTTCAAGAGACTGGTCCGAATCAACCACCTCCGACCACTCCGATGTATCTTGACTGGTATCTCATAACCACAAGATATAGTATTCATCCACTATCCCATACCACATCTATTACCCTACTTGTAAGCCCAATATTTTTTTAGAGATACACCCATTTTCCGCTTGACATGAGTGGCGGAGTATGGGATTTTACTTGTGGTCAGTAGTGGTCGAAAGTAGTTGATTCTGGCCCAAGGTGGTTGATCGTTCCTCCTCAGACGGTCCGCCGGTCTTGAAACATGTTCCGAGGTACGCAGACAGGGCGGGTAGACGACAAAGGCAGACTCAAGCTGCCCGCCCTAGTCCGCTCTCGCATGGTTGAGGAGTACCGGGAACCGAAGGTGTTCATCACAAGTCTCGACGGCGAAGAGGTCAAGGTTTTCCCGCGCCGCAAGTGGGAAGAAGTGGAGACCAGGTTATCGAAAAAGTCGCCTGCCGGCAATGAGGCCGATGGCGAGATCAAGCACAAGATTCTGTTCCAGGCGAATCGTTTTGGGGCAGACGAGACCTTGGACAACCAAGGCCGCATCCTTGTGCCCGCGGTTTTGCGGGAAGCCGCGGGCATGAGGGGCGAAGTCAAGATTCTGTGGCAGTCGAACCATCTATTGGTGATGAACGCGGCCCGCTTCGAGGAAGCGACCGAAGCGAATCGCCTGACAGCAGCCGACAAGCGTTACGCGGCGAACCTGGGGGTGTGATGATTGGCGCACTATCCGGTATTGCTGCCGCGGGTATTGGAGTTTTTGAACATTGACCCCTCCGGCATTTATGTGGATTGCACTTTGGGTGAGAGCCGCTACGCCGAGGCGATCTTGTCGCGCCTTGACTCGGGCCGGCTCATCGCAATCGATTGGGACCGAGATGCGATTGAGTTGGCCCGAGGGCGGCTTCGCGAGTGGAGCGGACGAGTGAGGTTTCATCACGCAAGCTACGGCGACATTGCTGAAGTGCTGGGCAACGAGCGTCCGCAGGGCATCGTCGCTGACTTGGGACTTTCGCGCAGACAGTTCGAAGCCGGCGAGCGCGGCTTCAGCCTGCGGCGCAAGGGCCCGCTGGATATGCGGATGGACCGGAGACGGTCGCTGACAGCGGACGTGATCGTGAATCATTACGACGAGCGGCGGCTCGCGGACTTGATCTTCGAGTTTGGTGAAGAGAGGAGAAGCCGAAGGATTGCCAAGGCCATTGTTCGGGGGCGGCCGATCCGCGATACGGCGCATTTGGCCGAGATCGTGGCGCAAGCCGTCCCTCGGACACCTCGCATGAAGATTCACCCGGCGACGCGGACGTTTCAAGCGATTCGGATTGCCGTGAACGACGAGTTGAGCGAACTGGACCGCCTCGTCGAGGCGGCGCCGCCGTTGCTGGCCCCGGGGGGGCGCATGGTGGTTGTCAGTTTTCACTCGCTCGAGGACCGCCGCGTCAAGCAGTCGTTTCGTCGCTGGGCAGATCGAGATCTGTTTACGCTTCTGACGAAACGAGTCGTTCGTCCCGGAGAGGACGAGGTCGCCGAGAACCCGGCGAGCCGTAGCGCCAAGCTGCGCGCGGCGGAGAGGACTACGAAGTTATGGCAGCCCCTGAATTAGCGTTTCCGGCGCGAGGGCAGCCCCGGGAGGCGTCCCTCGGCCCCGTCGAAGTATCGAGGGCTGCCGGGCATCGAGTCACCGGCAGGCCCCAGCCGGAACCTGCTCGCGATGTGTTCGTTTACGACGGTGCGGGCGTGGGACGTGAGGCCCGAGCGGAGCTTTCCCGGCGGCCGATATCTTCACGACCGCTGCCAATGGAGAATGCGTACTTCCACGTCAAGGAGTTGGACAACTCGAAATTGCAGCGACGGCCGGACCCGACAGACAAGGTCGTCTGGTCGCGATTGGTCGTCTGTGGCCTGCTGGGCCTGGTGATGATGATCCTGACCTTCGCCCCGCGGCCGCTATTGCGGCACTCGGGGTACCGGCTCGAGAAGCTGAACGAGAAGCATCAAGCCTTGGTCGAGATTCAAGACCAGCTTCGCGTCCGCCAAGCGAGGTTGAGTGACTTGCGCAGGATAGCGGACCTGGCGGAGCGTCAAGGATTGGAGCAGACGCCGCCGGAGCGGTTTGCTTGGCAGAACCGGACGATTCCCCCGGTGTCACGGGAAGACGAATTGGCTTGGTATCGAAAGAATGTCCAGCCCTGATCGAGGTGGCCGCTGATACTCTCTGTGACGGCTCGCCATCGCAGCGGCCCGGGTGATCAGAGTTATTCATGGCAGGCCGCCGAAAAAAAGTTCGACACCCCAGCGACCAAGGCGTTTGGAAGCGGCTGCGCGGCATTGCGCTCGAACTGGGCGAGTTTCAAAGACTTCCCTCCTTCCGACTATTTGTTTTCGCTCTCACGGCCGGCTTGTGGCTGGTCCTGATCGTCGTTCGTCTTTGGGACCTGCAGATACTCCAAGCACCGCGCTTGGCCAAGAAGGCACAGCGGCAGCACGAGGATGTGATCGAGCTCGCCGCACGGCGCGGGCGCATCTACGACCGCTTCGGCGTCGAGTTGGCCCGGAGCATACCTGTGGACTCGATCGGCGTATTCCCGGCCAAGGTGGGTGACCCCGAGATGGTGGCGGCGCTGCTTGCCAAGGTGCTTCAAGAAAACCCGAATACACTCAACAATTTGTTGCGAAAGAAGCGCTTCCAGTGGGTGCGGCGCTTGGCGGAACCGGGTGAGGCGGAGCGCATCCGGGAGCTTCCCCTGGCCGGACTTCACTTCGAGAAGGAGAGCAAGCGTTACTACCCGAAGGGAACCGTTGCGGCCCACATCCTCGGGGCCGTGGGTGTTGACCATACGGGCTTGGCGGGACTGGAACAGACCTTCGATGCCAAGCTTCGGGGCTTTCCGGGGCAGCGCGCAGTACTAGTCGACGCGCTGCAGCAGCGTTACGAAAGCCAAGTCATCCAGGAGCCCGTGCCTGGCTACGACCTCGTGCTCACTATTGATCAGCGCATTCAAGTCACTGCGGAAAAGGAGCTGGCGCGGGCGATCGAGGAAACGCAATCAGAGGCAGGTACCGTCGTCGTGATGGACCCCGTCAACGGTGACATCCTGGGAATGGCAAACTGGCCCACCTTTGACCCCAATGATCGTTCACCCTCGGAGATGGACCTGGATCGTCGGAAGAACTACGCACTGAGTCACATGATCGAGCCCGGCTCGACGTTCAAGGTCGTAACGGTGGCAGCCGGTCTCGAAGAGAAGATAACGACGCCGGAAGAGATGATCGACTGTGAGAGTGGGGGGATTTACTTGCAGTCGCGTTACATTCGGGATCACAAGCCGTTCGCACTGCTGAGTGTCGCCGATGTCCTGGCTCGCTCAAGCAATGTAGGGACAATCAAGCTGGGTCTGCGGCTCTCCCCAGAGCGACTCCACCGCTACGCCCGCGGCTTCGGCTTCGGGCAGCCGACGGGTCTGCCCTTGCCGGGCGAGACAGTCGGCTTACTGCGGCCGTGGGAGAGCTGGCACCCGGCCGCGATCGGCTCGGTGGCGATTGGCCAAGAGGTGGGCGTGAGCGCGCTCCAGATGGCGCGAGCCGTCAGTGTTATTGCCAACGGAGGCTCGCTGGTAACACCTGGGATCGTCGAAGCCATCGTAAACCCACAGGGCGAAAGAGAAGAAAGAGACGTTCGGGATTCCGCTCGCGTTCTGAATCCTGAGACAGCCGCGATCATGCGGGCGCTCATGGAAAGGGTCGTCCGGGAAGGCACCGGACGGCGGGCGCGAACGCAGGGGTACCGGGTGGCGGGAAAAACTGGCACCGCACAGAAAGTGGATCCCGAAACGGGCCGCTATTCAAGCAAAGATTATGTCGCGAGCTTTGTGGGCTTCGCTCCGGTCAACGCCCCATCGATCGTGGTCGTGATTGTGCTCGATTCTCCGGTCGGCAAGTATTACGGCGGGCAGGTGGCGGCTCCCTTGTTTCCCAGGATCGCGACTGAGGTGCTGCGGTTCCGCGACGTGCCTCCGGAACTACCGTTGGAGCAGGAGCCTGCTCCCCCGATTCCCGAAGAGTGGTGGGCGGACTTCGCGATCGAGGAGACCGCCGATGACTGGCCGAAAGGCATGCAGGTCGAGTTCTCAGGCGTCCCATTGGATGAGGACGCCGTCATAGTGACAGTCGCCTCGCCGACGGATTCTGCTTTGCCCAGATTCGAGGAGTTCCCGCTGGCCGCCGAAGAGACGATGGGCAGACAGAAAGCTGAGCCCCCCCCGGAACAGAATTCGGCCTTTGAAGTCACACCGGGAGAAGGAGCACTCGAGGAGCTGGCGGCCACTCGGTTGACAGTGGTGGGCAGTCGTTTGCCGGATTTCCGAGGTGAGACGCTGGGCTCAGTAATTTCGCAAACCTCCTCTCTCGGCTTGGCGATTCATCTTCGCGGGAGCGGTAAGGCTTGGCGCCAATGGCCGCCCGCTGGAACGCCTGTCCAGCCTGGCGGCACGGTCACAGTAGACTTCCGGGTCGGGGCAAAACGATGAAGATCGGTGACTTGTTTGACCGGTTTGCCCAGTGCCAGGCAGGGCTGCGGCGCAAGTCGATCCATGGTCTGCAATACGACTCTCGGAAACTGGAACCCGGTGATGTGTTCTTCGCGTTTCCTGGCGAACACGCCGACGGACATCAGTTCATCCCGGCGGCCTTGGATGCGGGCGCGGCGGCGATCGTAAGTGAGCGCAAAGCGCCGGAGGCGCACGGCGCGCAATGGATTCAAGTGCAGCATGGCAGACAATCACTGGCAAAGGCGGCTTTGCGTTTCTATGGCCGGCCCGATCATCAGCTCAAGCTCACAGGCGTAACGGGAACCAACGGCAAGACAAGCACGGTCTATCTGCTCGATTCCATTCTGGAGAACGCCGGACTGCTGACTGCCCGTTTCGGAACGATCGAGCATAAGATCGGTCGGCGGCGCCTCAGGGCAGTGAACACGACACCGGAATCGTTGGACATTGTTCGCTTTCTGTCCGAACTCGTTGCAGAAGGAGGCTCCCACGCTGGTTTCGAGGCTTCCTCACACGCCTTGTCACTGTGCCGCGTCTACGGCTTTGACTTCCACACCGTCGTTTTCACGAACCTGTCGCGCGACCATCTCGATTTTCACCAAACCATGGAGGAGTACGCCGCGGCGAAGCGACGACTGCTGCAGGATGCCGGCGGGGAACCGCCCCGCTACGCGGTGATCAACAGAGATGACCCGGTCGGTCAGGAGTGGCTGGCCGCAAGTTCGTCGGAGACGTTGAGCTACGGTGTGAGGCCGGGGGCGGATGTTGTTGCCGAAAACGTAGACGTGCGGCTCTCAAGTCTGCACTTTCGGGCCGCAACACCACGGGGATCTCTGGATGTCAGATCATCGCTCGGCGGCGCATTCAATATCAGTAATCTGCTGGCGGCGATCACAGCCGCCCTTACGTTGGACATCGACCTCAACACGATTGGCGAAGGCATCGAAGCATGCCGCGCTGTCCCTGGGCGGTTCGAGTTGATCGACGAGGGGCAGCCGTTCATGGTGATCGTCGACTATGCACATACCGACGATGCGCTGCGGAACCTGCTTGAAGCCGCCCGTGCGTTGCGCCGGCGTTCGAAAGGATCGGGGCGCATTTTGACGGTTTTTGGGTGCGGCGGCGATCGTGACCGCACAAAGCGACCGGCGATGGGAGAAATTGCCGGTCGTCTAAGCGACTTGGTAATTCTTACCTCTGACAACCCGCGCTCGGAAAATCCGCTCAACATCATCAACGACATCCGCGTCGGGATGGGACGCGTCGAGTCCAAGCATGAAATCGAACCGGACCGGGCCGTAGCGGTCCGCCTGGCTGTTTCTCAGGGGCAGGCCGGCGACATCGTGCTGCTGGCTGGCAAGGGTCATGAGACGACGCAGACCATCGGCGACAAGGTGCTTCCTTTTGACGACCGCGAAACGGCCCGCGGCGTGCTTCACGAGCTAGGTTATGGAGTGCGTTCCGTAGCCGGGTAGCGCCATGAGAAATGGGATCGGCTGATGCGGTTGGATCTTTCGGACATTGCGAACGTTCTGGGAACTTCCTTGCAAGGAAGGCAAGGCGAGGCGACGGGCTACTCCATCGATACGAGGACGATAGACAGAGGTGATCTTTTCTTTGCCATTCGCGGACCAAAGTTCGATGGCCACGACTTCATCGCTGCGGCGTGGGAGGCGGGTGCTGCGGCTGTGGCGGCCAAAAGTTCTTGGGCCGCCGCCCATCAAGTCCGCGGCCCTCTGCTTGCCGTCGGCGATCCGGCGGAGGCGATGCGACAGCTGGCGCGCGAGGTGCGGAGACGCTGGGGGCTTCCTGTGGTCGGCGTGACCGGGAGCAACGGCAAAACAACAACGAAAGACGCGATTGCGGCGCTGCTGGCGAAGCGCTTTCAGGTTGCGAAGACGGAAGGCAATCTAAACAATGACTTGGGCTTGCCGCTATCGATTCTGAGAATGCACGACACGGCCGAGGTCGGCGTCTTTGAGATGGGCATGAACCATCGCGATGAGATCTCCGCGCTTGCCGAGATTGCCGAGCCGACGGTGGGCGTCGTGACCAACGTGAGCGAAGCGCACGTCGAGAATTTTTCGTCGGCAGACGCAATCGCACTGGCGAAGCGCGAGTTGATCGAGGCCCTTCCCGAGAACGGCACGGCCGTGCTCAATGCGGACGACCTGCGGGTGCGCGGCTTTCGAGACGTGCACGCGGGGCCGGTTGTCACATTCGGCGAGAGCGAGGATGCCGACTTTCGGGTGGTTGCAATCGAAACTCGCGGAGCCGACGGCTTACGGTTCACTCTCCTCCAAAGGCGCGATGGGAAGGTGGTTCGTTTTCAGACTGGCTTGATCGGTCGGCACAATGCGGTGAACCTGGCAGCGGCGCTGGCGACGGCTTCTGTGTACGGGGTCGATTCTCCGGATCTCGTCGATGCCGTGGCGTGCCTGCGCCCGGCGAGACGTCGCGGACAGACGAAGAGACTAGGCGGCGCATTGTTGATCGACGATTGCTACAACGCCAATCCGCGGGCTATGGAGGTCATGCTGCGGGTTTTAGCGGAAACACCAGCCACCCGCCGCATCGCGGTGCTGGGCGAGATGCGGGAGTTGGGCGAGTGCGCGGAGGAACTCCATCGGCGCGTCGGCCGGGCCGCGACCCGTGCCGGCGTCGACCTCTTGATCGGAGTCACAGGCGCCGCGCGATGGATCGTCGACGAGGCCGCTCTAGCCGGGCTGCCCTTATCGCGGACATCGTTTTTCGAAGAACCGGAGGAGGCCGGGAGATTTGTCGCCGAGCAGTTGCGGGCTGCAGATGCGGTGTTGTTCAAGGCCTCGCGCGGAGTGGCGCTCGAAAGAGCGCTGGACGTTTTTGAGCATCGCCGTACAGCTGCAGAAGAAAGAGTCCAGGTCTAAGTCATCATGTTTTTTCACCTCTTCTTCGAGCAACTTTTTCCGTATTTCAGCCCGTTCCGAGTCTTCAGCTACATCACATTCAGGACGGCATCCGCCAGCTTAATGGCGCTGGGGTTGGGGTTGATCCTAGGGCCCTGGTTGATCCGGCGGTTGCGACACTTCCAACTCAGCCAGCCGATTCGCGAGGACGGACCCAAATCACATCTGAACAAGGCCGGTACGCCGACGATGGGTGGGCTGCTTATCAACATCTCGATTTTGATGCCGACGCTGTTGTGGGCGAACCTTCGCAACGTCTACATCTGGGTTGCACTGCTCGGGCTGGTCGGCTTCGGCGGCATCGGTTTCGTGGACGATGTTTTGAAGATTCGACGCGGGAAGAATCTAGGGCTGTCCGTTCGCATGAAGCTGCTGATGCAGGTGGTGGTCACACTGTCAATCGTCTGCATTTTGGCGTGGTTGCATGTCCGAGGCAGCTACGACACGCGGTTGATCCTTCCGTTTTTCAAAGGGTTACAGCCGGAGTTGGTGATGCAGCCCCCGCTGGAGCTGCCGTGGACCTATCCACTGACATTTACGGGCCTTTTTGTTTTTCTGTTCGTGGTGTTGGCGGGATCGGCGAATGCCGTGAATTTGACCGACGGGCTGGACGGGCTGGCGTCTGGTCTGATGGTGATCGCGTCAGGAGCGTTTACGGTGCTGGCGTATCTCGCAGGTCATCAGGAGTTTGCGAGGTATCTCGATATCGCGCCAGTGCCTCAGGCGGCGGAATTGACGATCTTCTGTGGATCGATGGTCGGTGCGAGTTTGGCATTTCTCTGGTACAACGCTCATCCCGCGGAGATCTTCATGGGAGATGTCGGCTCGCTCGGGCTCGGCGGTGCTCTCGGAACCGTGGCGGTGTTGATTAAACAAGAGATCCTGTTGCTGTTCGTCGGCGGCGTGTTCGTCCTGGAGGCGCTTTCGGTGATCATGCAGGTTGCGAGCTTCAAGCTGTGGGGCCGACGGATTTTCAGGATGGCGCCGCTCCACCATCATTTTGAGGCGCTCGGATGGCCGGAGTCGAAGATCATCGCGCGGTTCTGGATCCTGGGGCTAGTCTGGGCCCTGCTGGCGCTGAGCACGTTGAAACTGAGATGAGGTGGCAAGGAAAACGCGTGTTGGTTGTCGGACTTGGAGCATCAGGGAAAGCCGCAGCACGCTTCGCGGCGGAACGCGGAGCTCAGGTCACCGCGACGGACCGGCGCTCGCTGAGTGAGTTGCGTGAAGCAGCGGAAGAGATGGGAAAGCTGAACGTGCGACTCGAGTTGGGCGGACACCCCCCGAAGCTCTTTTTCGAACAGGATCTGATCGTGCCGTCGCCCGGTGTGCCTTGGCATCTACCGGAACTCGATGCCGCTCGACGCAACGGCACCGCCATCGCCGGCGAGCTGGAGATTGCGACGGGTGCTCTCAAGGGGCCGGTGATCGGCGTGACGGGAACCAACGGCAAGACGACCACCACATCTTTGATCGGACACATCATCGAAACGGCGGGCTTGCCGGTAGCCACGGGCGGTAACCTCGGAACACCGGTGCTGGCGATGGTCGATTCGTCGAGCGACGAGCAGTGGAACGTTTTGGAGCTTTCCAGTTTTCAGCTTGAGGCGGCTACGACGTTCCCTGTACACATCGCAGTGGTCTTGAACGTGACGCCGGATCACCTCGATCGGCACGGCACTCTCGAAGCCTATGCGGAGGCAAAGGGCAAGATCTTCCAAGCGCAGACAGCCCGCGACTATGCTGTTTTGCACGTCGACGATCCGGTCTGCCGCGCATTTGCGATGCAAACAGCCGGGTTCGTGCATTGGTTCAGCCGAACCCGACGCCATGAACCCGGAACGTGGGTAGAAAACGGATGGATCGTGCTGAACGGACAGCCGATTGCCGCACTTCCGTCGCACATCCCGGGTCGCCACAATCTGGAAAACGCGCTGGCAGCAGTGACAGCCTCTTCTTTGGCAGGCGTAGGGCCTGAGGCGATGGCCAAGGGGCTTCAGACCTTTCGAACAGCGGAACACCGGCTGGAGTTCGTTGCGGACATCAACGGCGTTGCCTACTACAACGACTCCAAGGCGACGAATGTGGACGCAGCGATCAAGGCAGTGGAATCGTTTGATCGAGGGTTGTGGGTCATCTTGGGTGGCAGTGATAAAGGCTTGGAGTACGCAGCACTCAAAAAGCCGTTGCGCGACCGAACGCGCGGGGTGCTGTTGATCGGGGAATCCGCACCGAAGATCAAGCGCGAGCTGAACAGAGCGGCGCCGCTGGTTCAGGCCGGGACTCTATTTGAGGCGATACAGTACGCCCATCGTCACGCCGAGTCCGGGGACACCGTGCTGCTCTCTCCGGCGTGCGCGAGTTTCGACCAATTCCGAAACTACGGCGAGCGCGGCAGACGGTTCAAGGAGATCGTGCGGGAACTGCGGGAGAAAGTGAACGCGAACGCCTGAGAAGATTGCACGGAAGGACATGCCGAGATTTCTACATTGCGATCGCCTCCTATGCGTCACGGTGATTCTGTTGTCGTTTTTTGGGCTGGTGATGGTCTTTAGCGCCACTACAGGTGGTGAGGGCGCGTCCGCTCGGTACGTGATCAAGCAGTCGATCGCGTTGGCACTAGGTCTTGCCGCGATGCGTGTGTTGATGTTTCTCGACTACCGGCACTGGCGGCGGACCCGTGTCGTCTTCCCCATCGTCGGTATTTCCGTGGCACTGCTGGTCTTGGTGTTCTTCGGTGCACAGACGGCCAACACGTACCGTTTCCTGCGAATTGGCGCAATCTCGTTTCAGCCTTCCGAGCTTGCCAAGATTGCCGTCATCGTGTTCCTGGCCTTCTACCTCGATAAACACGGCGACAAGCTGAACGAATGGCGCACGCTACTGGGCGCATCGGCGATTCTGGGGGTGTTTGGCCTTCTCGTTCTCGGCGGGCGGGATCTTGGCGGGGCCATCATGCTGGCCCTGATCGCCGCTGTGATGTTCTGGGTGGCGGGCCTGCGGATGATCTATTTTGTGCTGGCATCCTTGGTGGCCCTGCCGCTGCTGGCCCTCGCGGTGTGGTTGGAGCCTTACCGCATCAAGCGCCTTCTGGTGTTCCTGGACCCGGAATCAGATCCGGCCAACGCCGGTTTTCAGATCATTCAATCGCAGATCGCGGTGGGCTCCGGCGGCTTGTTTGGACAGGGTTTGATGGAAGGACGCCAGAAAATGCGGTTTCTGCCGGAAGTGCATACCGATTTCATCTTCGCATTGATTTGCGAGGAACTCGGCTTCATCGTCGCAACGCTGGTCGTAGTGGCTTTCGGCGTTCTGTTGTGGCGAGGCGTTGTCGTTGCGATGCACGCGCCGGACCACTTCGGAAAGTTTCTGGCGATCGGCATTACGGCGATGATCGTGTGCCAGGCGCTGGTGAACTTCGGCGTGGTGCTGGCGATGCTGCCGACGAAGGGCATGCCGCTGCCGTTTGTGAGCTACGGCGGTTCGGCGGTCATGATGGCGCTGGCAGCATCGGGCATTTTGTTGAGCATCAGCCGGCATGCTGGGTGATCTAGTGCGAAGCGAGTCAGTCGATGAAGCGTGCGACGGTTTTGATCGCCGCCGGAGGAACGGGCGGACATGTCCTGCCGGGCATAGAGGTCGCCCGCGAGCTGCACGCGCGAGGTCACGAGTGCGTGTTCGTAGGCACGAGCCGAGGTCAGGAGACGCGGCTTGTCCCCGCGGCCGGGTTTGCGCTGGAGTTGCTCGAGACGGGTGCGCTCAAGGGTTTGTCGCTGCGCAATCGTCTCAAGACCGTGGCGGGCTTGCCTGCGAGTCTGTTGCAGGCAAGCCGCGTGCTCGATCGATGGCATCCCGGGGCGGTTCTCAGCCTGGGCGGCTACGCTTCAGGGCCGATGATGTTGATGGCGCGAATGTCAGAGATTCCCGTTGTGGTGCTCGAACCGAACGCGAAGCCTGGATTGGCGGTCCGCTGGGCCGCGCCGTTCGTGTCGCGCGGCTTGGTCGCGTTTCCGGAAGCGCTTCCCTACTTCGGCAAAGGGCGGGCAGAAGTAATCGGTATTCCTATTCGGCGGGAGTTTTTCGATCTGCCGCGAAGAACGCGGCGGGAGCCATTCAGCTTGTTGATCACGGGCGGCAGCCAGGGCGCGCATACCTTGAATACCGCCGCCGTCGAAGCGCTGGCGCTCTGGAAACAAAAAGGGAGGCTATCTGAATTGAAAATTTTTCATCAAACGGGAGAACGCGATCTCGAGACAGTGCGGGCGGCATACGACGACTGCGAGGTGGACGCCGAGGTCGCGCCCTTTTTTCGGGATATGCCGCAGATCTTCGGTCAGGTCGACCTCGTGATCTGCCGATCCGGCGCCTCGGCAGTAGTTGAGTTGTGCGCTGCAGGAAAGGCCTCGATCCTGGTTCCGTATCCCTATGCCGCCGATCAGCATCAGCTGTTGAACGCACGCGCGCAGAGCGCGGCAGGCGCAGCGATCGTTGTTGAAGATCGTGCAATGACGGGCGATCGGCTCGTTCGGGACGTCGAGCAGCTTTGGGATCAGCCCTCCGCCCTTGCAAAAATGGAGGAATCCTCCCGCTCCCGTGCAAGACCGGGGGCGGCCGAGAGAGCGGCGTTACTGTTGGAGAGTCTGGCGGAGGTCGCCGGGAAGGCCTAGTTGGGAGCATTCATGTTTTTCGAAGATATCGCCGTTACTCACCGCCACATTCACTTCGTCGGGATAGGCGGGATAGGCATGAGCGGACTGGCTGAGATTCTGCTGAACCTCGGATACGAGGTCAGCGGCTCCGATTTGCGGTCCACGGCGATGACGAAGCGCCTGGAATCGCTAGGCGCGACGGTCTTTCAAGGCCACGCGGCGGAGAACGTCGGCACCGCCGACACGGTCGTTGTGAGCGCAGCAATCCAGGAGTCGAACCTGGAGCGGGCCGCAGCCGTTGAGGCGCGAATTCCCATCATCCAGCGCGGTGAACTTCTTGCGGAATTGATGCGCTTGAAGTATGGGATCGCGATTACCGGCAGTCATGGCAAGACGACAACGACATCGATGGCCGCCGCGGTGCTCCACTCGGCGGGCAAAGACCCGACGGTCGTTGTCGGTGGCCGCGTCGACTCCATGGGATCGAATGCGCGGCTCGGCAAGAGCGACCTGCTGCTGGCGGAAGCAGACGAGAGCGACGGATCCTTCTTGCGATTGGCGCCAATTCTGGCCGTGATCACAACACTGGATCAAGAGCATCTGGACCACTACGGCACCTATGGAGCGCTCATTGACGGCTTTGTCGAGTTCGCGAACAAGGTGCCATTCTACGGCGCAGCACTGCTGGGCATCGACGACCCGCAAGTGAGGTCGATTCTGCCTCGGATTCAGAAACCGGTGCGCACCTACGGCACGACCCCCGACGCCGATTTGGTTGCGAGCTCGATCACTTGCGGACACGCCGGAAGCCGCTTTCGGCTGACATTCCGCGGTGATGACCTCGGGTGGTTCCAGGTCAACAGTCTGGGCCGCCATAACGCAAGCAATGCGGTGGCCGCCGTTCTGGTGGGTTTGGAGCTGGGGCTGGAACCGGACGTCATCCGGACAGGGCTGCGTTCGTTTACGGGTGTCGATCGGCGGTTCCAGACTCGCGGCACAGCGCGAGGCGTGACGGTGATCGATGATTACGGTCACCATCCGACGGAGATCGCGGCGACCCTCGCAGCGGCGAAGACGTCGGCCTTCGAGCGAGTACTTGTTGTCTTTCAACCGCACCGCTATACGCGAACCGCTGCGCTAATGGACGAGTTTGCGCATTGTTTCGGCGACTGCGACCGGCTCTTTGTCGTCGATATCTACAGCGCCGGCGAAGATCCGATCGGGGGTGTGAACTCGGAAGAGCTGACACGCCGGATTCAAGCCGCCAGCCGGCCGGCGGTCCAATACGTAGCTTCGATGGATGCAGCCATCGAGGGAGCCGCCGCCGCCGCCCAAGAAGGAGACGTGATTGTGACTCTGGGCGCCGGCAACATCTCGCAGGCCGGCCCGCGACTACTCGAAAGACTGGTTGCTGGAAAAGCAAGCATACGAATGCCGTACAAGAGTGCCGGGTAAGGAGGCGAGCGAATGCCCGAAAAAGCCAAACAGACAAAGCAGGGCCAAAGGAGCGAAGAGTCCGCCTATTTACGCAGCACCAAGCCCGTTAACGTGCGGCGCGGGCCTGCCGCGTGGGCGCGGATGATGGGGCGGTGGTGTGCGCTGGGCCTCATTGCGCTTGGCCTTGTATTCGCAGCGCAGCATGCGATCGTCCGCTACGTCGAAGCTTCGCCTTCCTTCCGGTTCAGCGCCGATGAGCAGAGTTTACGCGTCACCGGACTGCGTTTCGTCGAGGAATCAGCGATACGACGGATCTTCGAATCCGATCGTGGCCGGAGCATGGCGGCGATTCCGACGGACCTACATCGCTTCAAGTTACTTGCGATGGCATGGATCAAGCAAGCGCGTGTTCTGCGGGTTTGGCCAAACCAGGTCTGGGTGCATGTCGAGGAGCGGGAACCTGTTGCCTGGGTGCGGACAGTGGGTGCGGCGGATTTCTCAAGCCCCCGGCTCGTGGACCCGAACGGTGTCTTTCTCGATCCGCCGGCGGATTTTGATCTCGAGCTACCCGTCGTCTCGGGTCTTGACGACGGGATGTCAACTGCTGAGCGGCGAGTCCGTATCGCCCTGGTGCAAGATCTTTTGAAGGAGTTGGGCGACGAGCGCGACAAGGTGTCGGAGATTGACGTTGCTGATTCGTCCAACGCTCGTGTTCTCATCCTTTATGATGGTGATGTCGTCGAACTGAAAATGGGGGCCGCGAGGTTCCGTCACCGCTGGGATTTCTTTCACAAGTACGTGCGGAGTTGGAAGAAAAAGTATGGACGGATCGGTTCCGTCGATCTGCGCTTCCAGGGGCAAGTGGCTGTCCGGCGAGTGGATTCCTGAGGAATGGCAAAGAGTAACGGTTATCTCGTTGGGCTGGATCTCGGCAGCTATCGGACCCGGTGTCTGGTGGCCATCGAAGAGGATTCGCATCTGCGCTTTATCAGCCATGGATCGGCGCCTTCTCGCGGCTGGACTCGGGGTGTGATTGCTGACCAGGAACCAGTGCTTGCCTCAGTTGAGGCCGCGATCGAAGAAGCGGAACGAAACGGCGGTTTGGTCATAGAATCGGCGGTTGTCGGCGTGGGAGGCAGTCACGTTCGCAGCAACGTTTGCCACAGCTACGTGAACTTACCGGTCAAGGGCGCTGAGATTGGATCCGAGCACGTCGCAGATCTCTTCAAAGCAGCCGCGCAGGGTCCTCTCAGCGACGATCGGACGGTGATGCAGGTCGTGCCGCTGGAGTTCACGGTCGACCGTCAGATCACGGTACAGAATCCACGCGGCATGAAGGCACGGCGGCTCGATGGCCACGCGCAGGTCGTGTCGGCCGCCGCGCAGGCCCACCACAACATCCACGCGGTGGTGAACCGGGCCGGCATTGTCGTCGATGAGACGGTATTCGAGGCCTTTGCGGCCGCGCAAGCAGTGCTGGAAGAACAAGAGCGCGAGCTTGGCGTCGCCGTGGCGGACATGGGCTCCGGGTCGGTTGATCTCGTAGTCTACCTCGAGAATAAGCTAAGGCTCGCGACCAGCGTCGCCGTGGGAGGAGATCATTTCATCAACGATGTCGCCGAGGTGATGCGCACTTCCCGAGCCGATGCCGAGATGCTGATCCATCAATGCGGCTGTGCCGTGGTGGACGATACCCCTTCGAACGTTTCCGTCGAAGTGCCGAGCCTGGTTGACGATCAGCCGCAAACGTATCCGCGGCGTCTGCTGAACGAAATCCTTCAGGCGCGCGCCGAGGAATTGTTCAAGATGTTGGGAGAGGAATTCCGCAGTGTCGGCATTCAGGAACGGCTGATCGGCGGCCTGGTATTGACAGGTGGACTCGCTGCGATCGCGGGTGGGTGTGATGCGGCCGAGGACGTATTGGATTGCAGCGCCCGCATCGGATTGCCCATGCGCATCGAAGATTTACCGGAGGAACTCGATCAGCCGGGTTGGGCGACAGCCTTGGGCTTGGTACTCTACGGACAACGATTGCATCTGCACGGCAGGCGGCGGCGACAGAAAGCAAGGGAATGGCTGAAGGCCATCTTTCGATTAAAGGGTGAGGAGCACTCAAGAGAGCGGGGATCAACCCGATGGCAAATGAAGGCGTGAAGTTTACGTTTGACGACGTAACAGCCCCCAACACGCGCATCAGGGTGTTTGGCGTGGGTGGAGCAGGTTGCAATGCCGTCAACCGGATGATCGAGGCGGGCATCGCAGGCGTGACCTTTATCGCGGTCAATACCGACGAACAGGCATTGCAGGCCTCGAATGCCGATATCAAATTGCAGATAGGCGTTCGGTTGACACGAGGGCGAGGAACCGGCGCCGACCCGGAAGTGGGGCGCGCGGCGGCGCTTGAAGAAACAGAACGACTGATCGAGTTACTGGATGATTCGGACATGGTGTTCGTCACCACCGGTCTCGGAGGCGGGACCGGTACCGGGGCCGCTCCGATCGTCGCTTCGTTGGCGAGCGAGTTGGGCGCACTGACGGTCGCCGTGGCCACGAAGCCGTTCGCATTCGAGGGCAAGCAGCGGATGGCCATCGCCGAGAATGGTCTGGCCGAATTGGCAGAGGCCGTCGACACGATCATTACGATTCCCAACGAGCACTTGATTGGGGTTGTCGAGCGCGGAACGAGTTTCTTCGAGGCATTCCGGATGGCCGACGAAATTCTCCGGCAGGCCGTGCAAGGCATCAGCGACATCATTTTGATCCCGGGCATTATCAACCGTGACTTCTCCGATGTGCGGGCGGTGATGCAAGGCATGGGATACGCCGTGATGGGAACGGCCGTGGCGGAAGGGACGAACGCCGCGATCGAGGCGGCGCGCAATGCCATGTCAAGTCCATTGCTGGAGGCTGCGGGAGTCGAAGGAGCGCGTGGGCTGCTGATCAGCATTACGGGATCGTCGCAACTAGGACTGCATGACGTTCACGAGGCCTCGTCAGAGGTACAGAAGATCGCTGATCCCGATGCCAACATCATCTTCGGGGCTGTGCAGGATGAGTCGATGGGCGCGAAGGTGAAGATCACCGTCGTCGCGACAGGCTTCCGTAACGGGAGTGTCGACGTAGGGCGCCAAGTCTCACCGGAATCGGCGATGGCCAGTGCCGAGATTCGCCAGATGCTGCAACAGGCCGCAGTTGCGCGCGGCCGTGTAAGAGCGGTCCCCGAACCCGAGGAAACCGAGCCGGAGCCGGCGTCTGGGCCGGACGAGTTCCCCTACGAGGAGTCCCCGCAGATTCAGGCAGAGGAATCGGCCCCGGCGGAATCGGATCCGGCTGACCTGGAGAAGCCGGCCTATCTGCGCCGACAGATAGGGTTCGACTAACAGGCCTACGTCCCGACGACAGAGTATTCTTGCTCCGAGCGGGGCGGGGGTTGACGCCCGGCCTCAGCCGTAACGCGAGTGACGTGGTTAAGCCAGTTCTCGTTTACCTCCGGGTTTTGAATTTGAATCTTAGTTGATCTGCTCAGATGGCTCCTTTATGATAGTTTTCTTGTCGGCAGGACCGCTGGGTTCGGAGCCCCTCGTTTGCCCGTTCCCCTTTCTGTTTCGAAGCGTGATTGAATTTCAGCCCATACGGGAGTCGAGGTGTTGTCGATGTTGACGAAGCGAGGGTTAGTTGGTGCCGTAACGGTGTTGTCCGTGCTCCTGGGTGCGTGTGCGACCGAGGACCCCCGCGATTTAGTCTTTCAGGCCGCGGCCAAGCCGTTTCTCTACGAGACGTTGGCGCAGAACCCGGTATATTCAACGACCCTCGGCTACTACGTCCACACGCCGGCCGGCGAGGAGGGGGAACCGGCAGGACCGGAAGTCCGTCTCGATGAGATGCTGGATGACTTTTCGAGTGACGCGATTGCCAAGAAAATCGCAACGATGAAGGACTTCCGGGCGAAGCTCGACGCAGAAATCAATCGTGACCAAGATCTCAGGCTGCACCCGTTTGTCGACCATGCAGTGGTGAACAACTACATCGACCGGATGCTGTTCGAGCTTGAGAGAGAACGCGCCCACGAACACAACCCCAGGATTTACATCGAGCTTCTCGGAACCGCCCTCCACACGCTCATGGTGCACGAGTATGCGCCCGCAGTCGAGCGCTACAGGCACCTGATCGGAAGGCTGCAGAAGATCCCGGCGTTCCTGGATCAGGCAAGGGCGAACCTGAAGGCGTCCTCTACCGTTTGGATCGACGTAGCGATCGATGAGAACCAAGGGGTCATCAACCTTGTAGCAAGGGCCATTCCCGCGGAACTGCCGGCAGAGCTGAAGGGAGATTACGATGCTGCAGCCGGGCCGGCGCTGGACGCTTTACGAGAATTCGACGACTATCTGAAGAACGATTTGCCGAAGCGCGGCGGGCATGACTGGCGTCTGGGCAGTCAGCTTTACTCCGAAAAGCTGAAGGTGATGCTCAACACGGACAAGACCCCGGACCAACTCCTGCAAGAGGTCGAGGCCGCACTCCAGACGACCTATGACCAGATAATCGAGAAGGCGAAACCGATGCACCGCGCCATCTATGGCGGGCAACGGCCGCCCAACAACATCGCTCTGATGAACGAAGTGCTCGAGGTCGTAGCGGACGATAACCGACTTCGGAGCGGAGACCAGTTCGTCGACCAGATCAAGAAAGACATGAATGAGTTGAGCAGCTTCGTGGTGGATGCCGGCCTGGTCAATGTGCCGAAGCGCAACAATCTGCAGGTGATCGACACGCCGGAATTCATGCGCGGCGTTCATGCAGTGGCGGGATTCGTGAGCGCTCCGCCGATGAAGCCGGAATTGAGCGCCTTCTACTGGGTGACGCCGATTCCGTCGGATTGGTCGAGGGCGCGAACGAGGTCGAAGCTGCGTGAATACAACCTGTTCAAGCTGAAGCTCCTCACCGCGCACGAGGCCATACCAGGGCATTACCTGCAATCGGAGTTTTCGAATGAAGGCTTTGTCGACCCCGAGGCGCCCGACCCGGCTCCCGAGTTGAGCCGGCTGCTGCGGGCGGCTTTCCCCGATCCGAGCTACGTCGAAGGTTGGGCCAGCTACATTGAGCATGTCATAGCGGACGCAGGTTATCAGGAAAGATCCGACGAGTTCCAGATCAACTGGCTGAAGGAGCAACTCCGGATCCAGGCGAACGCGGTTCTCGATATCCGCATGCACGCGATGGACATGAGCGATGACGAGGCCGCCGAGTTGCTGCGGGAACGAGCCTTCCAGGAATCAGAAGAGGTCCGCAGCAAGATCCTGCGGGCCAAGCTGACCTCGGCGCAGTTGCCGCTCTACTATCACGGCTGGCAGGAATGGCTGCGGGTGAGGGAGCACTACCAGAACACGACGCAGGACTTCAGTCCCACGTCCTTCCATGACAAGGCGCTCCGGAATGGGACTGCGCCACTGCCGGAGATCGGTTATATCACCACGAAAGTGCCGATGGAGTAGAGGCCCTCCGCATCTCGAAACAACGAAACCGGAGGCCGTCTCCACCGGGCCAGCCTGCGGTACGTCTTTGAAGAACTCGACGCCGGTCTGATTGCTTCGCGGCCGTGGCGATCCATTCCCGGCGCTAGTCGGCGGTGGCGGCGTGAACGAGGGGCTCGGCTTCAAGAGCCGGCTGCTTGATGGTCTGAGGGTCACGCCAGGAATCGAAAACCGAGACCTTGTGCACGCAGGAGATTGTGCAACCGGGTGCGCAGGGTTTTTCGGTGAGGTAGGCCTCGCGGATGTGCTCGACCGTGTACTCGGAGATCGGAATGGCAGGGTAACCGCGTTGCTGCGAGCAATAGTGGACGAGGCCGTCCTCACAGATATAGAGGTATCGGCCTCCGGCTCGACAACGCCAATCGTTCATCTTCCCGGCGGCGATGTTGTTTTGGAAGCCGTCGATCCGACTGTAAGAGCGCTTCCCAAGGGCCTTGATCTTGTTGACCACGCTGCGCTCGACCTCGCTGAGTGCGTGGAGCTGACCAGAGCCGTCGTGGATAATGCCGATAGTGCTCGTGAACCCCAACTCATGAGCTCGGAACGAGATGCGGTAGGCGTCTTGCGGATTTGCGATCCCGCCTCCGATCACCGAATTGATGTTGACATCGAAAGCAGCGTGCTGAGCGAGTAGCTCCAGCTTTTTGTCGAGCACTTTGAGGCTCTTCTTCGAGGTGTCGTCGGGCTGAACGTTGTCGATGCTGATCTGCAGATATTCAAGTCCGGCTTCGTTGAGCCGTTCGATGCGGTCGGCGGTAAGCAGATAGCCATTAGTGATCAGGCTGGCGATGATGCCGTGCTTCCGAGTGTGACGGATCAGATCATCCAGGTCCGGGTGCATGAGCGGCTCACCGCCACTGATCGTCAAGATGCTCAATCGCAGCCGCGCCAAGTGGTCGACACGGCGACGAAGCTCATCGATCGGAACCGGAGCGGAGAAGTTGTCAAACTCGTTGCAGTAGGTGCAGGAGAGGTTGCAGCGACGGATCGGGATCAAATGAGCCAGAACCGGGTGGTCCGTGTCACTGAGACCGCGCGCGATCATGCGCAGCTCGCGCAGCCGGCGGTTCGCTGATCCTGCCTTTCGTTTTACTGCTTTCAGCATTTGTTGACGAAGGTTCGTCTGGTTCAGTTCACCACGATCAACTCGGCGTCGCAAGCGCTTTTTGCTGAACGGCGGATTACCGAACTGAAGAGCCGAAACGGCCACGGGAGCGGACTCTGCGGACCCACGAACTTGTCTTTTGCAAAAAGGGTCAGTATAGCGCTATCTGGGCGCTTTGCTCCAGCGGGTTCGGAGCGGCCGGGGGTGACGATATCTGGCGGCTTTTGTCGGGTTGGTGCATTTTCTCGCCTCTCTCTTGAAGAGTAGGATCTCTCGCCCAAGACGCAAGGGCCGCCAAGGTTAGTTGACTGGGCTTCTGGCGCGCCCCGCGAAGCTTGCCGGTTTGCGCCACGGTGGGGTTGCTTTATCGGACGAGGACGACTTCGGCGAGGTCACGGTCGAGGTGGACGCAATAACGGCCGTCCAAGGGGTGGACCCAGATGCCTTGCTCCAGGCCGACGTTGGGGAAGTCGGCGGGCTTGTCAATAAGCTGTCCGTCCGGGTGCTCGCGGATTCTGCTGAGGGGTCCGATGTGGATGTGGGCATGGCACTGGGTTCGGAAGAAGTGTCCGTTGGCGGCAAGTCCCCATCGGCCGGGGTAAAGTTCCTTGGCCTTCTTGATGGTGGCCCGCCAGTAGCGGGTGCGTTCGTCGTCCGATAGCGACGAGGGACCTTGGAGGTCTCGGCTATGAGCTTTAGGAAGCGCGAGGTAGCGGTTGGGCTTGTGCGGGTTGATGTCTTTGAGAAAGTAGAACTCGGCGTCCTGCTCCTCGGCGGTGCGGCAAAGCCCGCAGACCCGACCGGCAAGTGTCTCGGGCCGGGCGTGATCGCACGGGCAGCTTACGACCGGCGGGATGCCGACGACCACGTAGGACCCGAGGATCAGTACGGCGAGCAGGACCAGACCACGCCTCACTGTTCCAGGATAGCTTGCGTCGATTGCAGCGGGAAGGCGCTTTAAGGCGTCACCATGAGCTGTTCATGGGTTTTGAGAAGAAAGGTGTCGGTCATGCCCGCGAGATAGTCGCAGACAACGCGATGCAGCGGCTCTTCCTCAGCCTGCGCGCGATAGGCGCGCGGCAACGCCGCGGGATTTTGCATGAAGAACTCGAACAGCCGGGAGAGCTTTTCGCTGGTGTTCGTCTGCTCAGCCGCGAGGCGTGGTGAGCGGTATACGTCTCGCAAGAGGACGGCGCGCAATTGTTGAGAGGCTTCGGTCAGTTCGGGGTCCAGACTGGCCAGTCGATGCGGACAGCATCTGACGTCATCAGCAGATTCGACACCGGAACGCCCGGCGGCATCGCGGGTTCCCTCGATCAAGCCCTCGACGAAGGCGTTGTAAAGAGCGCGGAGCGCTTCGTGGAAGACAATCTTCGGGGCGGCGTCGGGGAAGGTGCTTTCGGCTCGCGTGAGGCATCGACCAAAGAAGGTGACCTGCTCACGTACCTGGTCGGTGTTGAGAAGACCGGCATCGATGGCGTCGTCGAGATCGGCGCAGTTGTAAGTGATCTCATCCGCCGGGTCGAGAAGTTGGGCTTCGAGCGGCGGCTGCTGATCCAGAAGGTACTCGGCGAGATCGGGATATTCGTTGGCCGAGTAGTCGGAAGAGTGCTTGACGATGCCTTCGCGGACTTCGAAGGTCAGGTTCAAACCCCAGAAGGCGGCATAGCGATGCTCGAATCGCTCGACAATGCGCAGCGCGTGCAAGTTGTGGTCGAATCGGGCGCCGTATTTTCGCATCTGGAAATCAAGGATGGATTCGCCAGTGTGACCGAACGGAGGATGCCCGATATCGTGGGTCAGCGCCAGGGCCTCGACGAGCTCTTCATGCAGCTCCAGAGTCTTGGCGACGGTACGGGTGATCTGTGAAACCTCGATCGTGTGCGTCAGGCGGTTGCGCAGATGATCAGAGTTCGGAGCCGTGAAGACTTGGGTTTTGTACTGCAGCCGTCGGAAGGCCCGTGAATGGAGGACACGGTCGCGGTCACGCTGGTAATCGCTGCGATAAGGGTGCGGTGCCTCCGGAAAACGCCGTCCGAGGCTGCGCTCGTTCGGAAACCGCAAGCGTGCGAGCATGCGTGATCCGAGAGGGCTATGACTGGGGGGGCGGGGCCGACGGGGGCGTCGTCGAGGCCGGCATCACGCCAAGACGGCTTTCCAAACCAGCGCGAAGGCGGGCCGCCATCTCGCGGCCGGCCCCATCACGCTCCTCGATAGACTTGACGAGTTCCAGAGCCTTCTGTTCGTCGGTGGCCAGCAGCGCATCATAGAGGCCAAAAAGCTCGATTCGCTCCTTGGGCAACATCTCGGTGGGATTCTCCACAAGGTGTTCGTAGTGCTTGAGCGCTTCTTCGCTTTGGCCTTCTCGTTGAAGCTGATCGGCGAGAGCCTTGCGGGCCAGGGCGGCGACTTCGTCGTCAGGATGATCGAGGAACCCCGCAAGCATCGTCTTACCCTCTTTCGGATCGCCTTCAGCCACTTCATAGAGCGCGAGGTGCAGCCGGGCGACCTTGCCCTCCAACCGGCTGGCATAGTCCTGAGCAACCTTGTTGAGCGACTCTTTGATCTTCTGCTCTTTATCGATGGTTGTCTCGAAGGTGAAGCTCTCCTGGTCCGTATCGGGGGAGGTATCACCGTAGTAGCTGCTCATCGCTTCCTGCAAGGCGAGCCTTGCTTCATTAGCGACCTCCTGCTGATAGCGATAGAATCCGACGCCGGCAACAGCCAACACGGCTACCGTCACTGCGACGCCGATGATCAGCCTGCGGTGTGTCGCAAACAGGCCGACGGCTTCGCTGACTTCTTTGACGAACCGGTCTTGCTTGAGTTGCTTGCGAGTAAGCTTAGCCACAACTGCGCCTGATGAGAGGTCGGGAGAAACAGAAAGCGGATGGTTGGTTCACGGTCAGGCGAGCGTTCATGCGTTCCTCGAAAAGCCGCCTGAATATGGAAGTGATACTAGCAACGCGGTGAAAACTCTGTCAAACGAAGGTGGTTTCAGCATGGACGAGTACGTGTCGGAGAGCACGTTGAACGTCGTCGGCCCGCAGACCGCCGACTGCTGGTTGCTGGCTGATGGAGTGGATCGTGAAAGGCCGCGGACCTCCGAGCGGAGGCTGCGATACGGGTTTGTAGTTCGGCACCATCCCGGTGTCCTCTCTTGACATGGCGGGTTCGTGCGAAGGATACTAAGGCCCTTTGCAACTGTGTTTCAAGTAGTCCACTCTCTCCCGGCACGTGACACGGAACAGCCCCGCCACACTCGCTGAGCTCCGTGAGGGAGAGGAAGCCTGTCTGGACCGGATCGATCTGCCGGATCCGGATGCCCGGCGGCTGATGGAGTTGGGGTTTTTACCAGGGACGCGGATCGTCGCGGCCCGGTCTTCTCCCTTCGGCGACCCGCGCGTTTTCCGCGTCGACGGTTCGGAAGTGGCCTTGCGACGCGAGACGGCGGCGCGGTTGATAGTTAGAGCGACTACTGAGATCCCAGGCGGATGAGCACCGTGCCCTCGAGTTCTACTGTCGTTGCCGCGCGTGCCCCAGGGACATCGAGTGCCGCTCGGACGGTCGCGCTGGTGGGGCCGCCGAACTCCGGGAAGTCGACTCTCTTCAATCGCTTGACGGGGCTGCGGCAGAAGGTGGCCAACTACCCCGGAGTGACGGTCGAGAAGCGACTCGGCCGGACGAAGCTGCAAGGTCAGGATGTTCTGCTTGTCGATCTGCCCGGTGTGTACAGTCTCGAGCCGCGTACGGAAGACGAGCAGGTCACGCATGATTTACTGCGCGGCAAGATGGCCGATGTCCCCAGGCCGGACGCGGTCGTCCTGATCGTCGACGTTACGAACCTGGGGCGGCAGCTTACGCTGGCGGCGCCGATCTTGAGCTTGGGGCTACCGACGTTGGTCGTACTCAACATGGCGGACGACCTCAAGCGGCGGGGCGGGATGGTGGATGTCGACGCCTTGGCCGAGCAAGTGGGGACACCCGTTGCTCTGGTCAGCGCACGCACCGGCGAAGGCCTGCCGGCCGTCGGGGAGTTTCTTCAGGGCGCGCTTGGCGTGCCGCGGCCGGTTGAACTGCCGGTCATCTCGAATGTTCCCAGTTGCCGGCAATGGTCGGCGGAGGTGGGTGAGCGGGCCCGCTACCGCGCTCCGCTGCCCTCGAGTTGGACGCGGCGGCTCGATGGCGTGTTCCTGCATCCGGTCGCTGGGCCGTTGATCTTCGCGATGGTTGTGTTGGCGGTTTTTCAGACCATCTTCCAGGCGGCGGTGCCGCTGATGGACGGTGTCGAGATGATGGTCGCAGCGTCGGGCGGCTGGATTCAATCCGCATTGCCGGAATCGTGGTTCCGGTCGCTCTTGATCGAAGGCATTTGGGGCGGGGTGGGGTCGGTGGTCGTTTTCCTGCCTCAGATTCTGTTGTTGTTCATCTTTATCGGCGTGCTGGAGGACTCGGGATACATGGCGCGGGCAGCGTTGATTGCCGACCGCACCATGGCGAAAGTGGGTCTGGAAGGTAAATCGTTCATCCCCTTGATCTCGGCGTACGCCTGCGCGATCCCGGCGATTCTCTCCACGCGGACGATTGCGAATAAGCGCGACCGCATGGCGACAATCCTGATTGCGCCGTTCATGACCTGCTCGGCGCGGCTGCCGGTTTACACGCTGGTGATCGCCGCGTTCATTCCGGAGGAGCCCGTGTTCGCGAGGACGGCCACGATGATCGGCCTCTACTTGCTGGGCTTCGTGGCAGCAGTGTTGACGGCGGCGGTATTGAAGTCTTCGGTGCTCAAGAGCGCGCGGACGCCGTTCCTGCTTGAGATCCCCTCCTACCGCATGCCGACGCTGCGGTCGATCGGGCTGCGGTTACTCGACCGTGCAAAGATCTTCCTGCGGCGCGCCGGCACGGTGATCATGGCCACGACGATCGTACTGTGGTTTCTGGCGAGCGTGCCTTTGCAGAACGGTGAGCCGCCGGAGATCGCCGATAGCGTGGCGGGCACGATCGGCCGCACGATGGAGCCGATCATCGAACCCCTCGGGTTCAACTGGCGCATTGGAATCGGGCTGATCACTTCGCTCGCGGCTCGGGAGGTGATCGTCGGCACGCTGGGAACGATCTACGGCATGGAGGCCGACGAGGGCTCGCTGGAACTGCAAAGCGCGCTGCAGTCGGACCTGACGCTGCCGGGCGCGATCGCCCTGTTGATTTACTTCGCGTTCGCGATGCAATGCATGTCGACCGTAGCCGTGGTGAGGCGGGAGACGGGCGGCTGGAAATGGGCGATCATCCAGTTTGCTTATATGACCGCGCTGGGATACGTTTGCGCGTTCGCCGCGTATCAGATCTTGTCGTGAAGTCGCGGCTCGCCCGCTGCTACCGCCGCGGAACCTCGCTCGTCAAAAGGGAAGAGAACATGAACCGGAGGCGAAGGCAACAACCTGACCGAGAGCCCTCCCGCGAGAGTTGGAGGCGCGTCATCGCGGAGTGGGCCACGGTGCTGGTCGTCTACCTGTTCGTGTCGACGTGCATCGTGCAGGGCTACGTCATCCCGACGCCCTCGATGGAGAACACTCTTCTTATCGGCGACCACCTCTGGGTCGACAAGCTCGCCTATGCTCCGTCCGATAACGTCCTGGGAAGGTTGCTCCCTTATCAAGACGTGAAGCACGGCGACATCATTGTCTTTCGATAGGGGATTACAAAGATTACTTGACAAACGTACCCTGATTTGAGAGAATAAGGGTATGAAAACGACCCGTAAGGCTCCCGGAAAAGGCTACCGTCAGGGCATTGATCTATTCGAGGTCATGGCGCTATTCCCCGACGAAGAAGCGGCGGAAAGCTGGTTCGAGGATATCGTCTGGAAGGGCGAGCGGTGCTGCGGTCATTGCGGCTCCGTAGCGACCAGCGAAGTTCCCCGCCGTAAGCCCATGCCGTACTGGTGCAAGGACTGCCGGAGCTACTTTAGCGTGCGGACCGGAACACCGATTGCCTACTCGAAAGTCCCTCTCCGTAAGTGGGCGATTGCGATCTACCTCTGCCTGACCAGCTTGAAGAGCGTATCGAGTATGAAGCTACGGCGCGATATCGGCGTCTCGCAGCCTACCGCGTGGTTCATGCTGCACCGTATCCGGCAAGCATGGTCCGATGAGACCTCCGATCTGTTCAGCGGTCCTGCCGAGGTAGACGAGAGCTACTTCGGAGGCCGCCGTAGGAACATGAGCAACACCAAGAGGAAGGGGCTTACCGGACGCGGGCCAGTGGACAAGGTAGCCGTCGCGGGCGTGAAGGACCGCGCTACGAAGCAAGTCCGCGCTAAGGTCGTCGAGACTACGGACGCCCAGACCCTACAGGGATTCGTTCAGGCTCACGTACAGCCGGGAGCTAAGGTCTATACCGACGATGCGACCGCCTACGCGGGTCTACCGAACCACGATACGGTCAAGCACTCGCTCTCGGAATTCGTCAAAGGCGACGCTCATACCAACGGCATCGAGAGCTTTTGGTCGATGCTCAAGCGCGCTCATAAGGGGACCTTCCACAAGCTCTCCCCGAAGCACCTACAGCGGTACGTGAACGAGTTCGCAGGACGGCACAACGTCCGCGATCTAGGAACGCTTGAGCAGATGCGGGATACGGTCGCTCGGTTGATCGGACGGCGGCTTCTCTACCGCGACCTGATCGCCGATAACGGGCTCAGTTCTACGGCGCGTCCGTAAGGGCCTCAGGAGAGCACGCGCCAGCGTCTCGGGCGTTGCGCCCGCGAGGTCGCGTTTCGGATCGAGCATCGGTTTCATAATCAGTGCTTCGGGGGAGGGGCGAGCGGCGCTGGTCGTAGATGTTCTTCTATCGACAGCAGACGGGAATCTAAGCGTTGTTCCATCGAGTTGATACGGTTCTCGGTAGAGTCCATACGGGCAGCAATATTGCCATGTTCCGAGCTTAGGATAGCGAACACGGCAAGGATCACTAGCAGCAGGGTAGCTCCGGTTCCAATCGTCCATTTGGAATCGTTACTCACTCCCCTAGCCTACCCTCTCTATCGTGCCTTTACATCGTCGCACTACATAGGCCCAATGTCAACCGAACCGTGCTATAGTCGGGGCGCGAGTATCGGTAGGGACCGCCCGTGAGCCGGGCCTCCTGCTGAATAGAACAGCCGTCGTACTGGGGTTCGGGGTCGCTCCCTGAACCACGGCGAACAGGCAGGGTCTTCTGTCCCTACAGGATACTCGCATGGCCCGGCACCCGTATGTGCCGAGCGAGAGCGAGTGAAAGGGACAGATCATGAAGCGGTATCTAGCAGTGATTATGGCCGTAGGGTTCTTGTGCCAAGCGGCACCGGAAAGGACACCGGAGCAGAACCTTGCCATTATCGAGGACGGACCAAGGTATAAGGAGAGCACGCGCAAGCGGTTCAAGTTCATCCTCGGATCGTTCGCAAAACGCTGTTCGGACATGAATGCCGAAGACCGTAGAATCTCGAGAATCTCGGATGTGCTCGCCAGAACGAGCCGGATGATTAAGGAGGCCGGGGTTGACGAGAGCATCCTGAAGACCGCGCAGAACCTGCATAAGATGATGAGGGACATTACGACCGGGAGCGGAAAGCCCTCCGTAGAATGCATGCCAGCCTGGGCCATGTACGCACAGCTACGGCAGGAGGGATTTCCTCCCGATGAGGCTACCGGAGTGTCAAGGGCGGAGCAAAATTAGGCCACTGGGGCGGAGTAAAAGTAGACCATCTCGGGGATAGGACTCGTTTGTTGGCGGCAATGCTAATTTGCACATTTTCGACAAGCCAAAATTGCACACTTTTCACCGGCGGGAAGACCGCTGCTCCAGCATGTGGGCGAGGCCACATGGAGGGGCGGAGAGATGTACGACATGGAGGCGAAGATGCTGCTGAAGCATTACTTGGAGCAAGGGGTGTCGAAGGCCGAGCTGGCACGGCGGTTCCAGCTCAGTCGGCGGACGATCCACTACTGGATCGAGTCCGGTCAGTTGGACCGGGAGCTGACCACGGAGGCGGGCGGCTATGCGCGGCGGGCGCCGATCGCGCGCAAGTTGGACCCGTACAAGGGGATGATCGAGGCGCGCCTGGAGGTGTATCCGAAGCTGACGGTGCAGCGGCTGTATGAGGAGGTGCGGGCGGCGGGATACCCGGGCTGCTACGGGAGCGTGCGGGATTACGTGCGCCAGGTCCGGCCACGGGAGACAGCGGATCCGGTGGTACGGTTCGAGACGCCTCCGGGGCATCAGGGCCAGGTAGACTTCGGCGGCTTCCGGCTGCCGTGGGGACGGCGTCAGGCGCTGCTGGTGGTGCTGGGCTACTCGCGGCTGCTGTGGCTGCGGTTCTTCCAGCGGCAGACGATGGAGGTGCTGTGCCGCGGCCTGGAGGGCGCCTTCGAGCGCTTCGGGGGCGTGCCGCAGGAGCTGCTGTTCGACCAGATGCGGTCGGTGGTGGTGTCCGACGACCGCCTGCTGGGTGGGCCGCTGGCGCTGAACGCAGAGTTCTTGCGTTTCGCCGCGCACTGGGGCTTCCGGCCGCGGTCCTGCCGGCCCTACCGGGCACGGACCAAGGGCAAGGTGGAGCGGCCGATCCGCTATGTGCGGGAGAGCTTCTTTTACGGCCGGGAGTTTGTCAGTGACGCGGACCTGAACGAGCAGGCGGAGCGCTGGCTGGCGGAGACCGCCAACGTGCGGCGGCACGGCACGACCGGGGAGCGACCGCAGGAGCGGTTCGAGCGTGACGAGCGGGGAGCCTTGGGGCCGTTGGCATGCGGGCCGTACCAGCGCGTCGGAGGCCGGATGCGCCCGGCGGCTCCGTCTTGGGCCCCGACGCCAGTGGCCGTTGAGCGTCGGCCGTTGCGGGTGTACGCGGAGGTGGTGCGATGAGCGCGCCGGCCGACGGGCGGCGCGCCCGGCTGCGGGCGATGCTGGCCGACCTGAAGATGCCGGGTGCGCTGGAGGCGGTGGACGGCATCCTGGCGCAACTCGACAGCGGCGCCGTGACCGCCGGCGAGGCTCTCGAGCGGCTGCTGGGCGCCCAGATCGCCCTGCGCAACAACCGCCGCTTGGAGACCGCCATGCGCGCCTCCCGGCTGCCCGCCGTGAAGACCCTGGCGCAGTTCGACTTCGCCTTTCAGCCGAGCCTCAAGCGCGAGCAGATCGAGAGTCTGCACGAGCTCGGGTTCCTGGCCCGCCAGGAGAACGTCGTTCTGCTGGGGCCACCCGGAGTCGGCAAGACGCACTTGGCCATCAGTCTCGCCATCACCGCGGCGGAGTCGGGGCGGCGGGTCTACTACGGAACGCTGGCGAGCCTGATCGAGTCGCTGGAGCAGGCCCGTGCAGCGGGCCAGCTGGCGCGCCGCCTGCGCATGCTGACCCATCCGGCGCTGTTGGTCGTCGACGAGATCGGCTACCTGCCCGTCAGCCGCGATGGAGCCGTGCTGTTCTTCCAGCTGATCAACGCGCGCCACGAGCAGGCCTCGACCGTGCTGACCTCCAACAAGGGATTCGAAGAATGGGGCGCAGTACTGGGGGACGACGTCATGGCGGCGGCCCTGATCGACCGCCTGCTGCACCACTGCCACATCGTCAACATCCGCGGGAACAGCTTCCGGATGAGGGCTCACCAGGGGCTGTGGCGTTCCATGCAACGCGCGGACGGCGAAGCCACCCCGCCCGCAGGGACGGGAACATGACGGCTGCTGCACAGCTTGAGGTGGCCGGCTCCGGTCGCTCCGCTCCCTCCGACGGCCACCTCAACCCCCATCGCAACGAAGGGGGAAAGTCCGCCAAACCCGCGGCGGTTCTCCCCTCAAATGTGTGCAATTTTCGTTTGTCAGAAGTGCGCAATTTTCGTTTGACATTGACATCGTTTCTGAAAGCGGCTGTTTTGGGGGCTGGAGCGAAGTCGGGGGACGCCTGTTAAGGCGGCCCCGGACGTAGTGGAAGCCCCTCGAAACAGCCGGCGGCTGGGCGGGGGGATCAGGGGGAGGAAGAACGCTTCCGGGAACGCTTACTCTGCTGGAGACGGTAGCTCTCGCCGTTCATCTCCAAGATATGGACGTGGTGGGTGAGACGATCCAGCAAAGCGCCGGTCAGCCGCTCGGAGCCGAAGATCTCCGTCCACTCGTTGAAGGGTAGGTTCGAGGTGACCAGCGTCGAGGCCCGCTCGTAGCGCTGGCTGAAGATCTCGAACAGTAACTCCGAGCCCGTCTTCGACAAGGGGACGTAGCCCAGCTCGTCGACGATCAGCAGGTCTTGCTTGGCCAGCTGTTTTTGCAAGCGCAGGAGACGTTTGTCGTCACGCGCCTCGAGCAACTCGTGGACCAGCGCCGCGGCGGTGGCAAAGCGGACCCGATAGCCTTTCTGACAAGCGGCCAGCCCCAACGCCAGGGCAAGGTGCGTCTTGCCCGTACCGGAGTTGCCCAGCGCCAGCACGTTCTCTCTGCGATCCAGATACTCCGAGCGCGCCAGCTCCAGGACCAAGCTCTTGTTCAGCGACGGAATCGAGCGGAACTCGAAGGTCTCCAGGCTCTTGAGCACCGGGAACTTGGCGGTCTTGATGCGGCGCTCGGTGGCGCGCTGTTCGCGATCGAGCAGCTCCAGCTCACTGAGTCGCAGCAGATAGCGCGGACAGTCCAGACCTTCGGCCGCGCATTGCCGCGCCACTTTGTCGTACTCGCGCAGGAAGGTTGGCAGCCGCAGCGCCTTCAGCTGCGCTTCCAGCAGCACTTTCGGCTTGGCCGTCACTCGGCTCCCGCGTCCACCAGCGCCAGATAGTCCGCCGCTGCGGTCCTCGCCACCCGCGCCGTGGGCAGATGGGGATAATTCTCAAGTTCCAGCCGGGGTGGGCGCTGTTCGATGCGACACAGCACGAGATGCTTGACGGCATCGAAAGAGATCGCGCCGAGCCGTAAGGCGTCCCCTACGGCAGCACGGACTTCTTCGAGCGGAACGTCCTCGAGCAGACGCAGTACCTGGACATACTCTCGAGCTCCAGCCTTGCCGAGCCGCGCTTCGAGCAGCCGGCGCAGTCCAGCAAACTCCTCGGGCAACTGCCAGCCTTCCAGCGGCGCTGCTTGCTCGAGTGCTCCGGTCTTGCGCTCCAGTAGGGCCAGATAGTGCAGCGGGTGAAAGATCAGCCCCTCACGCCCATAGCTGCGCCGATGCCGTGCGATCTCCTCGCTGCCGGCGCAGATGACGACTTTGTCCACATAGCCCTTGATGAGCACTTGGCGGTGTCCGTACTTGGTCGGCACCGAGTAGTCGTTGGTGTGGTAGCGCACCAGCGACAACGACGTCACTCTCCCAGGACGTGTCTCGCAGGCCTCATACGCCGCTGCCGGCAGCGCTAACAGCGCTTGTCGATCACGCTCGAAGCGCTCTCCGATCTTCTCTCGATGCCCGCGTTGCCGGCGCTCTCGCCTCTTGCGGCACTGCTCTTCCAGCCATACGTTCAACGCTGCCCAACTGGGGAACCGGGGCCGCGGTACGAAGAAGCTCCGTCGGGCGACCTTCACAAGGTTCTCAACCTTCCCCTTGTCGTTTCCCTTGCCCGGCCTCCCAAAACGCTCTGCGAACAAGTAGTGCGACTGCAGCTCCGAGAACGCCTGCGTCTTCTGCCGCGTCCCGTCGCCTAGGATCCGCGCCACCGCCAGCGTTGTGTTGTCGTAGAGAATCCGTCGCGGCACGCCACCCCAGTAGCGAAACGCCTCGACGTGCCCCTCCAAGAAAGCTTCCGTCGTCTCGGCCGGAAATGCCCGCACGTAACTCTCGTCGCTGTGGGGTAGATCGATGACGAAGTAGTGCGCCTTCGCCAGCACCCCGCCGATCTCCACTTGCGCCTCGCCGAAGTCCGCCTGGGCGTGCCCCGGCGGATGCGTCAGCGGCACGAACATCTCGCGCTGCGAGGTCCGCTTCAGCCGCACGTAGTCTTTGATGATGGTGTAGCCGCCCGCGAAGTCGTGCTCGTCTCGGAGTCGTTCGAAGATACGTTTCGCCGTGTGCCGTTGCTTCTTCGGCAGCGCTAGGTCCGTCTCCAGGATCTGGTCGATGATCGGCGTGTAGGCGTCGAGCTTCGGGCGTCGAATCGGCTTCTGCCGCCGATAGCCCGGCGGCGCGGCGTAGCGCAGCATCTTGCGCACGGTCTCGCGCGCCAGCCCGAAGCGCTGCGCCGCTTCTCTCTCGCTGACCCCTTCGACAAAGACCGCTCGGCGAACGCGTGCGTACAGCTCCACAGAGTACATCCCTCCCGCATCACACAAAACACCCCAAAAATGTTTTATGAAATGCTGGCGGGCGGTCTAGTTTTGCTCCGCCACCAGCGGCCTCAAACGGCCGCCCTGTGGTCTATTTTCGCTCCGGCGCTTACATACCGGAGCGGTTACGGTGTTTATGAGGGCGGCGAATCTTATTAGGTAAGGCTATCCGCCGTTCTTCTTATTGGGAAGGTCGATCAGGCCCCGTTCGTCGAGCCAGATCGAAGCCGGAACGTCTCCGTCCATCACACCCCGGACGATATTCTCCAGGGCCTTCTCGGTAAGTTTGGCTAGATTCTGGGCGCGTCGGGCGCGGACTTCTTCCGGGCTGCTGTGACCCGCTCCGATTTCCTCGTCAGACGCGCCTAGCCAATGACGTCGCAGTTCCTCGTAGAAGCTCATCTTTCTTATGCTATCAGGAAGATCGATCAGGACCCGACAGGACGTAGCTTGTCAAGTAATCTTTGTAATCCCCTTTCGATATCCGCTCAACGTCGAAGAGACGTATGTGAAGCGGGCCATCGGGCTGCCGGAGGACCGGATTCGAATCGAGAACAAACAGTTGATCCGCAACGGCGCAGCGGTGGATGAACCCTACAAAGTGCACAAAACGGATTACCTGACGCCCGTCAGGGACAACTTTCCTGCTCCGCCTTACGCAGCGCTGCGGGATGAGGCCGTCACGATGCTCGAAAAGCACATCCGGAACGATGAGCTTGTCGTGCCGCCCGGACAGTATTTTGTGATGGGCGACAACCGGGATCTTTCCGACGACAGCCGGTTCTGGGGCTTCGTGCCGCGAGAGAACATCATCGGCAAGCCTTGGTTGATTTACTGGTCTTACGACGCCCCTACGGAGCGGCTGATCGATTTCAGCCTGGAGCATTTCGCGGACGTGGCCACGCACTTTTTCGACAAGACACGCTGGAAGCGCAGCTTCCGGGTTGTGCGGCCCCGGTAGGCGCGCCTGGGGAAAGGCCGCAATCCATCGCTGCAGGAGATGTCCGCCCTGGCCGGCAGGAGCTACCGGAGCTCGTGCCGCCGGTTGCGTGGGCCGCGGGGGAAGGTCGCGAACCTTAAAGGCGAAGTGGCAGGCCAGCGGGTTGCCGGGGCGTCACCCTGGAATCAAGCCACGCGATATGGATCGTCGGTGACATTAGGATACAGGGAACCGGATGAGATCGAGTCTCGTCTCTTGCCTTGAGGCATAATTGGTGTAGCATGCCTGGGCAGTCAGTCCCGTTAGCCCCTACCCGCGGAGGTGCTATGAATCAACGCAATCGGCGTGGGCGCCTTTGGCGGTGGGCGGCTGTCTTGGCCGCGGTCGGTTACTTGGCGGCGCAAGAAGCTCAGCCGCCCGATGAGACCGATCCGGCGGCCGGGGATGTCGTCTTTCGCACCGAGACCGCCTTGATGGAAGTCGAGGTCAGGGCGACGCTCCGGCGCGGCGAACTGGTGGAAGGTCTTACCCGCGAAGACTTCCAGTTGTTCGAAAACGGCGAGCCGCAAGAGATCGTCAGCTTCGAGTATGTGGATTATCCGCGTGGTGAGGCGCTCGTGGCGCGTGGCGGGCGCTTGACCCAGGCCGCCGGCATAGAATCCCCCGACCCGTCGCAGCGTTCCTCAGCGCCGCGTCCCTCCGCTTCGCAGGAGTTGCGGATTTTCATCGCCACGCACGTCAGCGAAGCGGAGCGGCTGCGTGTCCGTAAGACTGTGCGGAAGTTTATCGAGAACGATCTACCGGATCACGCGCTCGTCTCGCTGAACGGCACACCGTTCGTGTCCGACCGGGAGTTGCTGCTTGCCTTCATCGACAAAGCCGGACTGGTGGATGTGTTGTCGGGCAACAACTTCACCGAGATTCGTCCGCAGGCCGTCAGCGATTTCGACTCAGAGTTGGCCGCGCAACGGCAGGACTGGAACGCACTACTCCGCGGCGTGGATCCGACCACACCCACACAACTCTTCAACATTTATGACGACCATATTAGCCGTATTCGCACGCTGCGTTACGTGGACCTAATACGCGATCTGAGCGTTTATCCCGGCAAGAAGATAATCGTGCTGTTTTCTCGCGGACACTCGATGGGCTTCGACAGGTTTCAGCAAGGCTTCATGGGCGCTCAGGATTCCTACCTGCTGGAGCGTCTGAAAGGTGAGTCGATGCGGGCGCGGATCAGCCTCTACGCCGTGGATGCGAGGGGTCTCGAAGTTGGGGCTGTGTTGCCGGAGCACGGTTTCGGGATGACCGGCGAGACGATTTTTTCGCCGGAGCAGATCATGCAGGGAGTTCCAGCGTTTCTTTTGGGCCGAGCGCCGCTGACCGCCGGCATGAACGACAGCTACCAAGCCAGCCAGCAGGGCCTGAGGGTGCTGGCCGAAATGACCGACGGGGTGGCGGTCATCAACTCGAATGATCTCGGTGAGATCTTCGACCACGTCAGGAAAGATCTGGGCGGATACTACCTGATTGGATACTCGCCGCCGAAACGCAAGGACTCGAGACGGATGCGCCAGGTGAAGATCGCGGTCAATCGCCCCGAGGTCAGGCTGAAGTATCGCAAGGGTTTCTACGACGACGAGGAGTTTCGACGGGCGTTGGCCGAAGATCAGCGGAAGCGTCTCGAGAAGTTGCTGGGGCCGTCACCGAGCAAGACAACGGATAATGCCCCTCTGCCCTCTCTTACGCTCTACAAGACGGCCTTCGAGGCGCTGGCGTCCGACGCACCAAACTACGTCCAGGCGGCCGAGAATCTCCAGCGGGCGGTGCAGGGGTATCCCCGGTTTGCCGTGGCGTGGAATGTGCTGGGGTACTCGCGAGAGCAGTTGGGCGACGAGCAAGCCGCACGGGAAGCCTACGAGAAAGCCGCGCAAGCGGATTCGGACTATCTGCAACCGCAAGCTCACCTCGCACGGCTCGACATCCGGGACCAGCAGTGGGATTCGGCGAAACGCCGCTCGGAAGCCATTCTCAGCGTCGATGAGAAGAGGGCGGACGCATTGTTCTATCTCGCCACGGCAGAGTACAACCTGGACGATCTCGACGCCGCGCGGCAAGCCGCCGAAGCGGTTGCCGGAGGCCCGCACGCGGAGAACTACCCGGAGGTGTTGCAACTTCTCGGGCGGGTGCGTACTCGCGAGGGTGACTACGCGGGGGCGACCGAGGCCTATCGAAGCTATCTGAAAGTTCGTCCCGGCGCTGTGGACCGGAACCTCGTGGAGGAGCAGATCAGCAGACTCGAAACGGCCGAAGACGTCGAGAAGATCAACGCGGCGGTACAGGCGGCGGATTGGACAACCGTGGTCGAGTTGGGCGAGCAGTTGGCCGAGGTGGATGAAGAGTCAGGGTTGGGGCTCTACTTTGCCGCGATGGCGCATCTTCAACTCAACGACTACGGCGCGGCCCGCGCGGCGGCGGAGGCCGTTCTCCGACGCGAAGACAGCGACCGTTTCCCCGGCGTGCACCGGATGCTCGGCACGTTGTATGCGCGAGAAAGCGCCTTCGAAGCGGCCGCGGGGCAGTACCGCGAGTTAATCGCCAAGGTCCCCGACGCGCCCGATTTGACGAAGCTGCAACAGCAACTCGTTGACTGGGAGAAGCTGCTCCGTTACGAAGAACGGAGAGACCCGGTCGTCCGCGTCATCAACCCCACGGGGCGGACGGCGGTGATCGTCGCGCGCGGCCCGCTTCGAATAGCCGCAGAGAGCTCCGACCGTCCGTTGCGGCAAGGCGATGTCGTCATGACCCGGGAACCGGGCTTGACCGTCATCGAATGCGTGGCGAAGGACGCACGCATCAACGTCGCGTTGGAATTGCCCTATGGCCTCGATTTCGAAGGCAAGAGCGAAAGCGGCGACATCTCGATGGAAGGCATGGTGATTTCTGGAAAAGTCGAGACGCGAAGCGGCGCCATCGACATCACGGCGCCGTGGGAAGCGATGCGCCTGGACGCCAAGCTGCAAGAACAGCCGGCGGCATTCGCTTTGCCGGAGGGCGGCCTGCTGGAGGCCGTTCCGGAGCCCGGCACTTCGGCCCTCGCGGTGGGAGACACGCACAGCAAACGCAAGAACACCTACGGGCGAGTCGAGGTGAGGGCGGCAGCTCCGAGAAGCGTCGTCTTCCGTAACATGGACGTGCCTGCGGACTCGGTCGTGAAGATGCCTTGGCAAGCGCCCGGGATTCTCGACGCGCTTCTCAGCGGAGAGCCGCTGAGCGAGCAGCCTCCAGACGGCCCCAGCCTGCGCAGAGCTGAGGGCCTGGCGGCGGACACGGTTCGATTCTCGTCCGACGTCAGAATGGTGAATCTGTCGGTTTCGGTCACGGATGAGGACGGGACGCCGGTCACGGCCCTTGATGAATCGAGTTTCGAGGTAATCGAGGGCGGTGTGGAGCAGCAGTTGGTGTCGGTGACGACGGGAGATGCTCCGTTCAACATGGTCGTATTGCTCGACATGAGCGCCAGTACCGTTGAGGATCGCGTTGGGATGAAACTGGTCGCGCGGCGGTTTGTGGCGGCGGCGCGACCCGAGGATCGGATTGCGGTCTATACGCTCGGCAACGAGCTGTTCACGGTGGTCTCGCCCCTCAGCTCGGACCGCGACGATTTGGCGCAGCGGATCGACGCGCTGCCTCCCATGTCGGGCGGGTCGCCGCTCTACGATTCGATCGTGCTGGCGTACAACGAGGAGCTCCGCGCCAGAGCGGGGCAGCGGAATGCGTTGGTGATCATCAGCGACGGCGTCGACAATCAGCTCGGAACGCTGCTGTACAAGCCGATTCCCGAGAACAAAAAGAAGAACAAGCGCTGGCTGGAATATCAAGAACGGGCGGATCAAGCCCGGCGCGACCTGCTGGCAGCCGCCTCGGAGATCGAGTTCGGAACCCTGCGTCAGGCGGCAGGGCGGGTCGAGACGCTGATCTATCCTTTCCTGGTCCGTCACGGTTCCTCGGAGCGTCGATTCCGCCGGCCGGTGGAAGAGGCCGCGAAGAACAATATGGAGGCGCTGGCGGCGGCCTCGGGCGGCAGGGTGTTCTACGCGGCGCCGGAAGATCAACTCGATCCTTTCCGCGAAGTGACCGAGGAGCTTCGAAGCGTTTACACGTTGGCGTACTATCCGAAGAATCAGGAGTTCGATGGGGCTTGGCGACCCGTGGAAGTGTGGGTGAACAGGCCGGGGGTGACGGTTCGGACGCGCAAGGGGTATGTGGCGCGCTAGGAATTATCCTTCACTCGACCCCTCCGGGATCCAATCGCGGGCAACCAGCCCGCTTGTCTCACCAGCGGCGCGGCGGAGACTTGCGCGCCCGATTACCGGGCTTCGGCCCCCAGCTCATACAGCGACGGGTCGATGGGTTCGTTGTGAACCACGGTTTTGAACGCGAATTCCCACTCGGCGACCGTCACCATCCCGCTTCTGCTGTTGTAGTGGATCTTCCAGCGCGCGGGCAACGTGAAGCCGTCGACATCCTGGAAGTTCGAGAAGGTCTCGGTAACCGTCGTGGATGCGACGCGGCCGTACACAGCGTTGCTATACCGGGTCTGCACATGACGGTAGGTGTCGGGTTCGAAGAAGAGTTGAATCGTCTCGGGGCCGCCGCCCTTGCGGGCCTTGTAGTCGAGGCGATGCAATTGACGACCCTCGACTTTCTTGAGGCCCGCGTATTTGAGCTTGGCGCCCCTTGCCTCCAAGTGCAGCAGCGTCCACGCCGTTGACGTCACGCCGCCCAGAATACCTTCGCGCAACAGTGCTTTGTTGGTCATGCAGTACTCGCCGAGCGGCGAGCGCCCGCCCGGGAAGCCTTGGAAGATGCGCACATTCTTGCCGTCATAGACGAGGTGCTCGCCGTAATACGTCGGGTTGCCGCGAGTGTCAAAGCGCAAGCTGATCGAGTCGCCGTCGGAAGCCTCGAACACGGTACCTGGCAGTCGGGCGTGGCCGCCCTGGAAGACTCGCCACACTCCTTCTCCGCGGAACACGCGCGACTTCATGCCGATCCGTGCGTCGGCCGGGCCGATAGCGTCAAGATGAAGGCTGACGAGCTCTTCAGGCGTCATTTTCTCCGCCGCGGAGAGGGGTGAGAACCCAAGGCCGGCGCAACCAAGAGCGATGGCCGCAACCAGGATCGTCTTGCGGCTCATTGCGGACAGAGACATGACGACCTCCCGCTAGATGTGATCTTTCAATAGGTTGTTCACTCGGTCCCGACCGAGGAAACTGAAGGTGTCAAGCAAACGGTTTCCCGGAAGGAGGACCGAGTGAACATCCATCAGAATGCCAAGTTGACCCCGAAGAGTCGAGCCGATGTTGTCCGGCGGATTCTCGACCAGGGCCAGACCCCGAAGGCGGTGGCCAGCGCCTTCGGGGTCTGCGCACGTACGGTGCGCAAGTGGGTAGCCCGCTATCGGGCTGAGGGCGCCGACGGCTTGCTCGACCGCAGCTCGCGTCCGCACCGCTCGCCACGGACGATACCGGCCGCTGTCATCAATCGCATCACCACCTTGCGCCGGCTGCGCTGGACCGGCGCCCAGATCGCCGCCACTGTCGGGGTGGCGCCCGCTACCGTCAGTCGAGTCCTCCGCCGCCAGGGGCTTGCTCGCCTTAGTGCCCTCGACCCGCCGCCGCCCGTCCGGCGTTACGAACACCCGCACCCGGGCGACCTGCTGCACCTTGATATCAAGAAACTCGGCCGCTTTCGCCGCCCCGGTCACCGCGTCACCGGGGACCGCCGCCACTCCAGCCCCGGCGCCGGCTGGGAATACCTTCATGTCTGCGTCGACGACCACTCCCGCCTCGCCTTCTCCCAGCTCTATCCCGACCAGACCGCCGCCACTGCCGCGGCCTTTCTCACCGCCGCCCTCGACTACTACCACCGCCTCGGCATCCGCGTCCGCCGCGTGCTCACTGACAACGGCGGGTGTTACCGTTCCGGGGCCTTCCATGCACGCTGTGCCCAACGCGGCCTACGCCATCGCTTCACCCGGCCCTTCACCCCCCGTACCAACGGCAAAGCCGAACGCTTCATCCAGACCGCACTCCGCGAGTGGGCCTACGCACACCCCTACCCCACCTCCACCCAGCGTGCCCAACACCTCAGACACTGGCTCCACCGCTACAATTGGCACCGCCCACACGCCAGTCTCAAGGCCAACCCGCCCATCAGTCGAATCGGTCTGACCGGGGACAACCTGTTGAGGTTCCACATCTAGAAACTCTCTGCATTGTGGACATGTGCGTAACTCTTGTCAAACCTGCTCCGTGAGAAGCAGCACACCTTGACGGAAGATCAACTCGATCCTTTCCGCGAAGTGACCGAGGAGCTTCGAAGCGTTTACACGTTGGCGTACTATCCGAAGAATCAGGAGTTCGATGGGGCTTGGCGACCCGTGGAAGTGCGGGTGAACAGGCCGGGGGTGACGGTTCGGACGCGCAAGGGGTATGTGGCGCGCTAGGAATTATCCTTCACTCAACCCCTCCGTGATTTAACCGCGGGCAACCAGCCCGCTTGTCTCACCAGCGGCGCGGCGGAGACTTGCGCGCCCGATTACCGGGCTTCGGCCCCCAGCTCATACAGCGACGGGTCGATGGGTTGGTTGTGAACCACGGTTTTGAACGCGAATTCCCACTCGGCGGACATCCATCTGCTGTTGTAGTGGATCTTCCAACGCGCGGGCAACGTGAGGCCGTCGACATCCTGGAAGTTCGAGAAGGTCTCGGTAATCGCATGATACTGGGTCTGCAAATGACGGTAGGTGTCGGGTTCGAAGAAGAGTTGAATCGTCTCGGGGCCGCCGCCCTTGCGGGCCTTGTAGTCGAGGCGATGCAATTGACGACCCTCGACTTTCTTGAGGCCCGCGTATTTGAGCTTGGCGCCCTTTGCCTCCAGGTGCAGCAGCGTCCACGCCGTTGACGTCACGCCGCCCAGAATACCTTCGCGCAACAGTGCTTTGTTGTACATGAAGTACTCGCCGAGCGGCGAGCGCCCGCCCGGGAAGCCTTGGAAGATGCGCACATTCTTGCCGTCATAGACGAGGTGCTCGCCGTAATACGTCGGGTTGCCGCGAGTGTCAAAGCGCAAGCTGATCGAGTCGCCGTCGGAAGCCTCGAACACGGTACCTGGCAGTCGGGCGTGGCCGCCCTGGAAGACTCGCCACACTCCTTCTCCGCGGAACACGCGCGACTTCATGCCGATCCGTGCGTCGGCCGGGCCGATAGCGTCAAGATGAAGGCTGACGAGCTCTTCAGGCGTCATTTTCTCCGCCGCGGAGAGGGGTGAGAACCCAAGGCCGGCGCAACCAAGAGCGATGGCCGCAACCAGGATCGTCTTGCGGCTCATTGCGGACAGAGACATGACGACCTCCCGCTAGAAACTCTCTGCATTGTGGACATGTGCGTAACTCTTGTCAAACCTGCTCCGTGAGAAGCAGCACACCTTGACGGAAGATCAACTCGATCCTTTCCGCGAAGTGACCGAGGAGCTTCGAAGCGTTTACACGTTGGCGTACTATCCGAAGAATCAGGAGTTCGATGGGGTTTGGCGACCCGTGGAAGTGCGGGTGAACAGGCCGGGGGTGACGGTTCGGACGTGCAAGGGGTATGTGGCGCGCTAGGAATTGTCGTTCACTCAACCCCTCCGGGATCCAATCGCGGGCAACCAGCCTGCTTGTCTCACCAGCTTTGCGGCGGAGACTTGCGCGCCCGATTACCGGGCCTCGGCCCCTAGTTCATACAGCGACGGGTCGATGGGTTGGTTGTGAACAGCGTTTTTGAACGCGAATTCCCACTCGGCGACCATCGAGCCCGGACCGCCGCCTTGATTCGAGCGGTTGTAGTGGATCTTCCAACCCGCGGGTAACATAAGGCCGTCGATATCCTGGAAGTTCGAGAAGGTCTCGGTGAGCGTCACGTAGGTGCTCTGCACACCCGCCGATTGGTCGGGAGAGGCGCCTATGCCGCCGGGCACTTCGTAGCGATACTGGGTCTGCACATGACGGTAGGTGTCGGGTTCGAAGAAGATCTGAATCTTCGCAGGGCCGCCGCCCTTGCGGGCCTTGTAGTCGAGGCGGTGCAGTTGACGATTCTCGACTTTCTTGAGGCCCGCGTATTTAAGCTTGGCGCCCCTGGCCTCCAGGTGCAGCAGCGGCCACGCCGTTGACGTCACGCCGCCCAGAAGACCTTCGCGCAACAGTGCTTTGTTGTTGAAGCAGAACTGTCCGAGCGGCGAGCGCCCGGCCTGGAAGCCTTGGAAGATGCGTATATCCTTGCCGTTATAGACGAGGTGCTCGCCGTAGTACGTCGGGTTGCCGCGAGTGTCAAAGCGCAGGCTGATCGAGTTGCCGTCGGAAACCTCGAAAACCGTACCGGGCAGTTGGGCGCGGCCGCCCTGCAAGACTCGCCACACTCCTTCTCCGCGAAACAAGCGCGACTTCATGCCGGTGCGTGCGTCGGCGGGGCCGATAGCGTCAAGGTGAAGGCTGACGAGCTCTTCCGGCTTCATTTTCTTCGCCGCAGAGAGGGGTGAGAACCCGATGCCGGCGTAACCAACAGCGATGGCTACAACCAGGATCGTCTTGCAGCTCATTGCGGACAGTGACATGACAACCTCCCGTTAATGACGCTCTGCATTGTGGACGTGAGCGTAACTTTTGTCAACTCTGCTCCGTGCTAAGCAGCACACCTTCTGGAACCGGCGAGACCGGCCCGCTACACTTGAGTCATACCGGAACCATGTCGATGCTTGCCGCGTCGCACATTCGGAGGTGTCGTGACTAAGACGGTCCCTGGTACGGACGGTCCGCAGCTAAGCTCGTATCCGCCACGAGCAGCTTCTGGGACGAGCCGGCGGCGAGTGCTTGCCCTGGCGCCGACGATCTTCGCGTTCTGGAAGGTACTTAAGGCGGAAAGCCGTCAGGAGCGCGCGCGGCGCTTACTCGAGGAGTGCCTCGAGGCGTTGGGAGGGGAGCGTTTCTTGCAGATTCGCGACGTAGTGCGAACGGGACGTGCCTACGCCTTCTATCGGGCGAACGTCCGGGGTCTGGTAAGAATCACGATTTATGAGAATTATTCCCCCCTGAAGAAGGACCCCGAACCGGACTGGCTGCCCGTAACCCGGCGCGAAGTCTACACGGAAAAGGGAGACTACTACACCCTCTTCGAGCACGGACAAGGGTGGGAAGTCACGTTCCGTGGAGCCAGACCGCTACCTCAGGAGCGGATGATTCGATACCGGGAATCGACCCGCCGCGACATCTTCTACTTTCTGCGATACCGGTTCGATGAATCGGGCATGTACTACTACCATCGCGGAACGGAGATCATCGACAATGTTCCGACCGACGCCATCGACGTGACCGACAGCCGTGGAGAGGGCGTCACATACTTCCTCCGACAATCCGATCGGCTCCCGGTGCAGCAGGTCTATCAGCGCCGCGATCCCAAGACAAAGATCCCCTCCGAAGAGAAATCGGTCTACTCGAAGTACCGGGAAGTCTCTGGAGTGACTTTGCCGTGGAACATCCGCCGGGAAGTGGACGGCGAGAAGGCCTTTGAGCTTTTTGGGCGTACCGCGGAGGTGAATCCCCGACTGGATGCCTCGACCTACACGCTCGACAAGCGACTCATCGTGCTGCCGGAGAGCCCTTAGCCTGCATTTCTCACCACGTGGCGAGACGAAGTGTGTGAGAGGGCCGTCAGGACGAGGCGCGAGCCGCTTGGCGCGCGCAGGTGTACTTGACCGTACATCGAGCACGGCAAGCAAGCGCAACGAAGTCATGGCGGTCTGATCGCGTGCTTCCCCCGTAACGTGGTGAGAAATGCAGGCTTGGACGGGATTCGATCGGCATGCGGCCGCTACGGCCCGGCGCGTTACGGGGCCTGAGATCCCCTCAGTCACCACCGCACAACGTCCCGGAGGCTCGCCGGAACTCTTCGCCGACCCGAGCCTGGTGCGGGAGAAGCTCGGCCGGCTCCCCCGCCACGACAGGGGGTCCGTGATTCGTTCAGCCTGGCAATACAAGCAGAACCGGCCGTAGCCACGTGCCGCGCTACAATGGGCTCTTTTCCGAGAGGTGGCCCTGTGCGCATTCCGCAGCTTTCCGAGAGTGATCTCAAACTCCTTGGCCAATACGACACGCCAACGATCTGCAACGTCATTGAAGTCTTCCAGGTTCGGCCGCAGACCAGCGGGTATATGGACGGCCGCATCCGCGCCTGCTTCCCCGAGCTACCGCCGATGGTGGGATACGCATCGACGGCGACCTTCCGTTCGGCCGCCGCTCCGCGAGCCGGCGCGGACTACGCCGGACTCGAGCAGCAGGTAGAAGAGTTCGCCAAACTGCCGCAGCCGACAGTCGTGGTGGTTCAAGACCTGGACAGTCCACCGGTAGCCGCCACGTTTGGGGAAGTGATGACGACGATCTACAAAGGATTCGGCGCGGCGGGACTGATTACGAGCGGCGCCGCCCGTGACCTCGAACAAGTAGGTGCGCTGGGCTTTCCCTGTTTCAGCGACGGCGTGATCTGCTCACATGGGTATCCGCAACTGCTCGATCTGGGAGTGCCGGCGAACATGGGCGGGATCACGATTCACCCGGGGGATCTCTTGCACGGCGACGCAAATGGAGTGACGACGATCCCGCATGAGATCGCGTCGGATGTCGCCCATGCCTGCGAGGAGTTCGCTGCGGCGGAACAGGTCGTGCTCGACTACATCAAGGCCGGGAATGTGATTCCCGCCGGGTTGAAAGAGGCCCGCGGAGAGTGTGTCCGCATGATCAAAGCGCTGGGAGAGCGCGTTCGGGACAAAATGTCGATGACGGCCTGACACGCTCGGCGGCAAGGCGCACGACCGCGTTCTACACCGGCGAATCCGTCGAGCCAGCCTGATGCAGGCGTTGGATGTGCTCAAGCGGACTGCCCGGCTGGAAATTTATCGGTCGTCTCAAGCCTATTCGAGTGTTGTTGGGGATTGCTCTGTCCCGGCATGCCGCGGCGCCTTCTTATTCGGGAAAAGAGCTTGTCTCGACGAGGTAGGGTTGCGATTTCTCCGAGTGGAACGCGACGCCGTGTCCAGGTGTTTCCGGTGGGATCCTCCCCGAGAACCAGCGGCACAAGCTCCTCATCGAGGAAAACCTTGACGGCTCTGCCGCCGCGGCCGATCGTATACCCGAAACCCATCCCCGCCGACCCTTCGTCGGTGTGCACCGTCGCGGCGATCACTTCCATGTGGGTGAACTCCTGGATCGCATCAACGATCTTGCGATGTGCAGGAAAACGATAGAAAGCCGTGTCGATGCGGGTGATGAGCATGAAGGCCCAGCTCGGAAAAAAGGGAAGGCCGGCGGATCTCCGCATGATATCCGATCGGCGCGGGGAGGGCGGGGAAGGAGGGCTTGGCCTGCCTTTCTCACCACCCGACGGCCGAAGCACACGATAAGGGTGCCATGACTTCGTTGCGCTTGCTTGCCGTGCTCGATGTACGGTCAAGTACACCTCCACGCGCCAAGCGGCTAGCTCCTTTTCCCGACGGTCCTTGCATACACTTGGCCTTGCCGCCTGGTGAGAAAGGCAGGCTTAGCCTTTGCTCAGTCCGATGAAGAACACGCCGGCAACCACCAGGGTCAGGCCGACGATCTTGTTGCGATTGAATGGCTCACCGAAAAACCAGCGGGACCAGAGCAGTCCCCAGACATAGCTGGTCGAAACCATCGGATACAAAATCGTCAAGCTGCCGTCCTTGATACCCAACAAGTAGAGGACTGATGAAACCAGGAAAAGCGCTATGCCGGCGGTGACCGCGGACAGCCACCGCAACGGGGGCTGCGTCCGCCGGTGACGGTCGGCGCCAACTTTGAGGAGGACCATCGCGAGTGAGCCAAGCAGACTCGCCACCAACACCAGCAGGATCGAGGAAGCCGGCGTTGTCATGATCGACTCCCCGCACCGATGAAGGAAACACCGGCGACGATCAGTGTCAGGCCGGCGATCTTCGACGTGTCGATCTCATCCGGGAAATACATCGGAGAGAGGATCGTCACCCACACGAAGGTCAAAGCTACGATGGGATAGAGAATGGAAAGCTGTCCCCCCCGGAAGGCGAGTACAACCAGCACGACATTCATCGCCAAACAGGCGTAACCGCCGATGAGGGGAACATTGGTGATGATCCCGATCAGATCCGCTCCCTCAATCGCATCGGCCCCAAACCGGAGCAGGATCTGAGCCACTGCCCCGCTGATGGTGCTGAGAACGATCAGGCCGATCGATGTGAGAGAGGTGTAGTGGGCGACGCGGCCTGATTCGCTCTGCGAAACTGAATCACTCAACTCGTCTATCATCGCAGAGGACGGGGCGACGATGCGTGCCCTCAACAAGAGCCATTTGAAGGCAGGGATTCGTCAAGCCACCTGTCCTTAGGCATTTCCCCCTATGACAGAGGGGGTCGCGGAAGTACCTTCATCCGGCGGATCATGGAAGACGCAGAACAATATGCGATACTCCTTCCCCGATTGTCGCTTCACGAAATGAGCACGGGACAGCAACCAGTTCATCCCGCTCCGCGGGACACCTATCGGATCTTGCGTGAGGAACTCATCCCGCACTTTCCTGCCTTGATTGCCTGCCGGGATACTTCCGAACTGTTTTCGCATCCGACCTACCGGTGCATCGCGCCCTTCGTCAACAACGTATTGACCGCGACGGAATCCGAGAGTTTCGCGGAGAGCGAAGCGCCTGCCCGCGATCAATACCGCATCCTCGCCTGGAACCTCGAACGGGGCATTCAGTATGAAGGGCAACTCGAGGTGCTCAACAACCACGACTACCTCACGACCTGCGACGTCTTGCTCCTAACCGAGACGGATGTAGGTATGGCGCGGTCCGGCAACCGGCATATCGCACGCGATCTGGCTCGGGAACTTGGCATGCACTATGCCTTCGCTCCTTGCTATGTGAATCTTTCGAAGGGAGCCGGAGTCGAGTACGAAGTAGAAGGCGAGAACCTGCTTGGTTTGCACGGCAACGCGATCCTGAGCCGCTATCCGATCCGGAACGTGAGGAGCATCCCACTTAAGAACGGCAAGGACAAGATGGCCGGCAGGGAGAAGCGCCTCGGTCAGCAGACGGCGATCGTGGCCGATGTGGCTCTTCCGGGCAGGATGGTCATCGCCGTCTCAGTTCATCTTGATGCGCAGTCGAGCCAACCGCACCGCAGAGACCAAATGTGCGACGTGCTGGACGGGCTGACGGGCGATCATCCCGTCGTTATCGGGGGCGACTGGAACACCACCACCTACAACTCCTCGCGGGCGGTCCACGCCATCATGGGCTTTTGGCTGCGCGTTTTCATGGGCGTCGACAACGTGATCGACAACCACTACTTGCATCCGTACCATCGTTTCGAGTCGGCTCTGTTCGCGTTGCTCGAATCACGAGGGTTCGACTACCGGGCTTGCAATCGGCTCGGGGAGCATACCACCTCCTACGATGTCGATGACGTCAAGACTCACAAGGACCTGCGGGAGTGGCTTCCCGCGTGGTGTTTCGCGTTCATCCAATGGGCGTTGCGGAACCATGACGGCAAATGTCCGTTCAAGATCGACTGGTTTGCGACCCGGTGTTTGCAAGCCGTGAACCCGGTCGTGCTGCATGAGTTCCGGGAGGAACGCGAGCCGCCGCTATCCAATCATGACGCGATCGGGGTCGATATCTTGGTCCAGCAGCCGATGGCGCAAGTCCCGTGGAAGGTGCAAGCGGGCTTCTGTGGCCGGCGGCACGGAGGGCGCTAAGCTACGTTCCTAAAGCGCCCAGGCGTTATTCGATCGGTCCCAGGGTGCCTGACGCCGCCTGCTTGGCTGTCATCACGTGATACCTGACCCGGGTTGCCTGCAAGAACTCTGCGAACAGTTTCTGTGCCTGCAGGAATGCGGATAGAGGTTCAACGAAAGTGACCACCGGAAACTTCTTGACCAATTGCATAGGGAATCGGACAAGGCGGCGGACAATCACTGTGGGTTATATTCTTGCCAGTAGGAGTCTTGTAATGCGCTCATTACGTGTGAGTTTTGTGGCGGCTTGGCTGATCACTGCCTCGGTGCTGACGGCGGCGAACTGGCCTGGGTTCCGTGGTCCGAATAGTTCGGGTGTAGGGACGGCGGACGCCCTGCCAGTGGAATTCGGCCCCGAGAAGAACGTTGTTTGGAAGACGGTGTTGCCGCCGGGGAAGTCGTCGCCGGTGCTGACGGAGAAGCATATCTTCTTGACGGCTTGGACGGCGGACAGCCTTTTGACGTTGGCGCTGGATCGCCGGAACGGCGAGTTGCTCTGGAAGAGAGCGACGCCGCGCAAACGTAAGGAGCACATGCATCGGTTGAATAGCTCCGCGTCCGCGACGCCCGCCACGGACGGAACGAACGTGTACGCCTTCTTCGGCGATTCCGGGCTCGTTTCGTACAGTCCCGACGGGAAAGAGCGGTGGCGTCTGCCTCTGGGACCGTTTACCAACTTGCATGGCATGTCGGCCTCGCCGATCGTTGTGGACGACATGGTCGTGCTTGTTTGCGATCAGGATACGGAATCGTTCGTGCTGGCCGTTGAGAAAGACACGGGCAAGATTGCCTGGAAGACGATGCGGCCGGAGGTCGTGCACGGGTTTTCGACTCCGACTGTCTATGTCTCTCCGGGTGGTAAGAAGCAGATCATCGTGCCGGGATCGTACGTGTTGATTTCGTATTCGGCGGCAACGGGCGAAAAGCTTTGGTGGGTGCGGGGGCTGACGTGGCAAGTGAAGCCGGCCGCCCTTGTCGAAGACAGTGTGATTTACGCTACCGGCTGGGCGCCGGGAGCCGAGCCCGCTCAGAGGAAGTTCTTTCCTGTGTTCGAGGAGGCAGCCAAGGAGGCCGACCCGAACGGCGACGGACTGATTTCGCCGCAAGAACTTCCCGAGAAGTGGAAGCCGACGGGAAGCTGGCGGGCGATTGATCTGGATCGAGATGGCTTTCTCAACGCGCGTGACTGGAACTTCTACATCGCGCGGCGCGGCTCGCGGAATGCGACGATTGCGGTCCGACCCGGGGATGCAAGAGGAGACCTGACCGAGTCGCACGTTGTTTGGGAATACGAAAGATCCGTACCGGTGGTGCCGACGCCGGTTCTCTACGAAGGCTTGCTGTATATCGTCAAGAACGGAGGCATCCTTGCGACACTGGATGCGGCTACGGGCGAAGTGGGACAGTTGAGACGGCTGGAGGGTGCGATCGACAACTACTACGCTTCGCCGATTGCCGCCCATGGGAAACTATTTTTTGCGAGTGAGACAGGGAAGGTAACGGTAGCCAAGGCGGGTAGGGATTGGAAGGTGCTGATGGTGAATGATCTGGGCGAGCCGGCGTATGCGACGCCGGCGATTGGGGAGAAGCGGATCTACATCAGAACGGAGTCGGGTCTTTACGCTTTTGGGAGTGTGGGGGAATGAGTGTGGGCGGGTCGGGCTGCGCCTGCGTACCGGCCGCCGTGTTTCCGCACCCGGCGGCGCGCGCTAGTGGTTTCCATCCGCACCTCGGTTCGGCAGGTGAGCGGTTCCGTCCCACTGCGCGTTAACAGCCCGTGGTGAAACCCCGCGTAGCGCCGAGAGTGGCGAGGCGCCCGGTTGACAAGGCGCGACGAGGGAGCATATCGGGCATATTCGACCGAGGAGCAACGCAGTTCAGCCGGGATGCATCGCCGCTCGAATGCAGCGGGGCCTTTTGCCACGGGCTGTTAAGATTGAATCGCCATGACGAAACGAACGAGCCGGAGTTTCTTGGCTGCTGTTCTGCTGGCAGCCGTGACGTATCCGTTGGCGGGAGGTGACTGGTCGCGTTTTCGAGGACCCAACGGGGCTGGGGTCGCTGAGACCAGCGGGCTGCCCACGGAGTTCGGTCCGGACAAAAACGTCGTTTGGAAGACGGTGCTGCCGATGGGCAAGTCGTCGCCGGTGTTGACCGAGGACCGCATCTTTCTGACGGCCCATGAAAACGAGAAGCTTTACACGATCTGTCTCGATCGGGAGAGCGGAAAAATCCTGTGGCGGCGCGCAGCGCCGAGTCGGCGACTCGAGAAGAAACATTCCCTGAACGACGAGGCGTCCTCGAGCCCGGTAACGGACGGCGAGAACGTCTATACGTTTTTTGGCGGCTATGGGCTGCTCTCATACGGCCCGGACGGCAACGAGCGCTGGCGGAAGCCGATGGGTCCTTTTACGAATTTCCATGGCATGGGGGCGTCGCCGATTCTCGCTGACGGTAAGCTGCTGATGGTTATCGACCAGGACATCGACGCATACATGATTGCCGTCAACAAAGTCGACGGCAAAGTCGCATGGCGGACGGATCGTCCGGACATGGTCCACAGCTTTTCGACGCCCGTGTTGCACCGACGAGAGGACGGCAGGACGGAGTTGATTGTTCCCGGTTCTTACCAGATGGTGAGCTATGACGTGGCGAGCGGCGACGAGATCTGGCGCATCAAAGGTCTGACATATCAGGTGAAGTCGGTGCCGGTGATCGAAGACGGGATTCTTTACTTCAACGGCTGGGCGCCGGGGGGCGAGCCTGCGGTGCGGCTGGTGCTCCCCGACTTCCCCGAGATGCTCAGCCGGTTTGACACTGACAACGACAAGCACCTCTCGAAGGCCGAGATTCCCAGGGAGTGGCATCCCGGCAATTGGGCGATGCAGGACCTGAACAAGGACACCGTGTTCGACGCCCGCGATTGGAAGTACTACCAGAGCCGTCGTACTTCGACGAACGCAACGATGGCGGTGAGGGTGGGTGGGCAGGGCGATGTCACGGACACGCACGTTCTTTGGCGCTATCGGAAGACGCTGCCCGACGTGCCGTCGGTGCTGCTGTATAAAGGCGTGCTGTACACGGTCAAGAAGGGCGGCATCGCGATGACTCTGGACCCCAGGACGGGCAGGGTGCTCAAGGTAGGGCGCCTGATGGAAGCGCTCGATGATTACTACGCTTCTCCGGTGGCCGCCGACGACAAGGTGTATCTGGCGAGCATGCTGGGGAAGATCACGGCGCTCAAGCCGGGCGGGCAGTGGGAGATTCTGTCAACGAGCGACCTGGGCGAGGACGTTTTCGCCACGCCGGCGATTGCCGACGGCCGGATGTATGTGCGGACGGCGAAGAACCTCTATTGCTTCGCTAAGCAGTAGCAGGACGATTCGCCTCTCGGCGCACCAACTCGTTTTGTTTGCTGCTATGGCCCGCGATGGTTGGCAGAGAAGACGGGTTTGAACAAGAACGAAAGATAACGAAGCAGGGGCTTTTCGGCGCGGATGTGCTCATCGCAGGGGATGTTGACCGGCGAACCGTCTTGTTCGAATGTTCGGATCACGCGGCCGGTGAAATCTCCAAAGGGCTCCAACGAATATCCGTAGGGCTTTCGCGAATTGGTCGAGCGGGATCCCCCTTGCAGCGTGCAGGGCGCCAACCGAGGGTGTACAGCCGTACACATTTGCCAAGTCGCGTTCGTCGTTGGGATCGAGTTCCTTGATAGAGAAGTAGACGGACCACCACTAGAAGGGAAGCCTTCCGCGTAGCTCAGGGCCTCGGAGACCCGTTGAACCGCGCATGCCGCCCGCCGGCGGGTGATGCAGTGGTATTCGTTGAGCATGAACTGCCGGACTGCTAGCCTGAGTGTCAGCAGCCTTGTGGAGGAAGCGTGCTCCGGTGACAATCACCGAAGAGCGGCTTTGCATTTCCGCACGGGCTCATCGTGCAGGGGGGCGATTGTGCCACATCGACACGTTTTTGCCGCAGTCCTGGCGTTGGCGTTCGCCGCTTCGAGTTGCTCTATCGGCCATGCGCTTGAGTTCGAGAACGTTGAGAAGCAGACGCGTCAATTCATCGAGTGGGAGCAAACCATCAAGCTGACGCCGGCTCAAGAGGCGATTAAGAAAGAGGCGCTCGGCGCCATGCCGGCCCCTTGTTGCAGCAACAACAGCGCCTATACCTGCTGTTGCCCTTGCAACGTATCGCGATCGATGTGGGGTTTGGCGAACTACATGATCGCGAAGCAGAATGCGGGCGTGAAGGCAATCCAAGCCAAAGTTGCCGAGTGGGTGGCGTTCGTCAATCCGAACGGCTACAGCGGAGATACCTGTTACACAGGGGGCTGCCGCCGTCCGTTTCATAAGAACGGCTGCGGTGGAATGAAGCCGCACCAGTTGGTTTTCTGAATTTTTGACAACGTCGGCTCCACGCCGGAACGAACACGATCAGACCTCCGGCGCCCCGGCCGGGCCGAAAGGACAGATACAACCGGCGAAAGGCCCGCCTGAGATCGGTTAGCCTGCATTTTTCACCGCGTGGCGAGGCGAAGTGCGTGAGAGGGCCGTCAGGACGAGGCGTGAGCCGCTTGGCGCGCGGAGGTGTACTTTTGACAGTACATCGAGCACGGCAAGCAAGCGCAACGAAGTCATGGCGGTCTTATAGCGTGCTTCGGCCGTCAGATGGTGAGAAATGCAGGTTAGCTGCCGGCCTGTTTGGCGGTCGGCTTTTCGCAGGCGTTCTTGAGAGCCGATAATCGTCGGGTGAGGGCTTGTTCCAGCTCTGTTCGTCACGCTGGATGAGGAGCCCGACTCACAGTTTGGCTCCACAGTATTTGCAGTGAGCGGCGTCGAAGTCGTGCCCTTGCGTGTCGCAGGCGGGACAGGATTGTGTCCTCACACCCTCAGTAGGGGAACGCACGAGTTCTGCGGAGACAATTCCCGTCGGCACGGCAATGATTCCATAGCCGAGAATCATCAGGACGGAGGCTAATACCTGACCGAGGATCGTCTGGGGTGCGATGTCGCCGTATCCCACGGTGGTCATCGTTACAATCGCCCAGTACATGGAGGCCGGAATACTGTCGAAACCGTTCTCTTTGCCCTCGATCAGATACATCGACGTGCCCATGATGAGCACCACTGTAAGCACAGCGCCCAGAAAAACCGTGATCTTTTGGCGGCTCGCTTTAAGTGCGTTGAGCAGCACGCTGGCCTCGCCGAGGTATTGTGCGAGCTTGAGAATCCGGAACACCCGCAGCAGCCGCAGCGCGCGAATTACGATCAGTGACTGAGAGCCGGCGATAAAGAAGCTAAGGTACGTGGGCAGGATGGAAACGAGATCAACAAGACCAAAAAAGCTCCTGATGTAGCGAACAGGACGAGACGCGCAGTAGATCCGCAGGCAGTATTCAACCGTAAAGAGCAGCGTGAAGCCCCATTCGAGAATCCGCAACGGCTTACCGTGTTCGGCGCTGATGCCGGCGACACTGTCAAGCATGACAGTCAGCACGCTCAGCAGGATGGTCCACAGCAAGGCAATGTCGAATGCCTTGCCGGCAGGAGTATTGGCCTTGAATATGATTTCGTAAACGCGCCGGCGGAGTTCGCTGGTGTGGGTGGGGCTTGGTGGTTCGGTCATGTTGAGAGTTTAGACGCATCGGCCGGCGTAACCGCTGAAATTCCTTGGAATGGGACGTTGATATCATGACGGGATATCGTGCCCGGTGGAATGATCTCGATGACACTCGTTCGCTCCCTGATAGCCGTTCTGACTTGTCTGCTGGCGGGCAGTTCGTTCGGGGCTGACCCCGCGGACAATTGGCCGCACTGGCGCGGTCCTCATCTCGACGGTCGCAGTACGACCGCCAAGAACCTGCCCGTGAGTTGGAGCGAGACGGAGAACGTCGTCTGGCGGACCCGGCTTCCCAGTTGGGCGGCCGCAACGCCCGTAGTCTGGGAAAACACGGTTTTCGTGACGTCCGCGCAAGAGGGCTTTACGCCGAACAAGGGAGCTGGGATTGTTGACAGTGCGGTCGAGCGGCTCAAGAACGCCTTCAATACGAGTGACCAGCTCCTTCTGCTTGCGTTGCATCGCAAGGATGGCTCGATTCGCTGGCGGAAAGTCATAGGTGAAGGCAACACGTTTCTGAACAAGCAAAACATGGCGTCACCGACGCCGGTAACGGATGGCCGGCACGTGTGGGTGATCACCGGGTTGGGGGATTTGAGTTGCCTTGATTTCGAGGGCAACTTGGTTTGGGAACGCAACATCTCGGATGACTACTGGGCGTTCGGGCTGGCGTTCGGGTACGCTTCGTCTCCGGTGCTCCACGACGGCAGGCTTTATATCCAGGTCTTGCATGGCATGAAGACGGACGAACCGTCGTATCTTGTCGCGGTCGACGCCGCGAGCGGCAAGACCGTCTGGAAAGTGGAGCGTCCGACGGATGCGGTTTACGAATCGCCGGATTCCTACTCGACGCCGATGCTCGTCGAAGCAGTCGGTAAGATGCGGCTCGTTGTCGCCGGTGGCGACTACCTGACCGGACACGATCTCGATACCGGACGCGAGCTATGGCGGGCGGGCGGACTCAACCCCCAGAAGGCCCGCAACTATCGCACGATTGCTTCAGCGCTCGTTGTCCGGGATATTGTTTTTGCGCCGAGCCGCGTCAAGCCCTTCATCGCTTTCCATGCAGGCGGCAGCGGGGATGTTTCGGAGTCGCACCGTCTTTGGTCAACACAGCATGGGCCGGACGTGCCTACTCCGGTGAGCGACGGCGAACGGCTGTTCATCGTCAACGACAAGGGGATCGCCCTCTGTCTGCGGGTGGCTGACGGGAGCGAGGTTTGGGGCCGCAGCCGCATGGAACTCGGCACCTACAGCGCATCGCCGCTTCTCGCCGACGGCAAGATCTACGCTACGAACGAAGATGGAACGACAACGGTGATTGAAGCGGGCGACCAGTTCAAGATTCTCGGCAAGAACAAGTTGAACGACTATACGTTGGCCTCGCCAGCGGTATCGGGCGGGCAGATTTTCATCCGCACTTCGAATTATTTGTACTGCCTGGCTAACTAATCGGGCACGCGACGCATCATTGAGTCTTGCAAAATATGGAGTTAATCGAAGTAAAGAGATGACTGTTTCCAGAAGGCCGTGATCAAGCGCGGTTTGCGCCTCATGCGGCACAGTGCTCGGCGTGTAAGCCGTCTCAGCTCTCAGTAATCCTTTGAACAGACATTGGATACTCGTGCTGCTTCCAGTACGACCAGATGCATTCCACCGGTTTCAGCTCCGGTGCGTAGGGCGGCAAGTACTCCGTCACGATGTGCCCCGCGGAGACTTCGATGAACTCCGGTGCCAAGCGGCTGCGGTGGACAGGCAGCCGGTCCCAGACGATCAGCAACGGTTTGTCAATATGACGCAGCAGTGCATTGAGAAAGTCGATCACCTCGGCCTGGCTGCCCGAGGTGAAAGTCACTTGGGCGGCGTTACGCGCCCGGAGGCCGATGGAGTAACGCTTGGTCTCTCGAAGAACTTAGGCGACACGCATTCCACGCCGCTGTGTACTGACTCCAGTCTTGCTCCACGACCAGCCGCACGGCCACAAACCGCCGCTTCTCCAGAGCCTCAAAATCTCGTCGTACTCCTCTCGGGTTCCCCAAGTCTGTAAAGACAAGAAAAAGCCCTCAAAGGCCACCATATACTATGCGGGGATCAATAAGGCGTATTCCAAGGGTCTAGATGTTGCGGCCTGGCTTTCAGGAATCGAGGCATTGTCTTGCATCTTCCCAGTGCAACGGTGGGGCACAGTGAATGGTCTCCAGGTGCTAACGTTTCGGATTTGTTGACCAGAAGGTCAAAAACGGACGTCGAGAGAGCTAGTGTTGTGTCCCAGCTAATTCTTTACAGCGTTGCACTTTGTCAAGGATAACATCAGCCGTGGCCTTCCAAACGAAAGGCTGCGGCTGGTGGTTCCAGCTGGAGAGCCAGGCATAGATGGAGCGCTGCAGCTCTTGAACACTACGGAACGTACCGCGCCGGATCATGCGTTGGCTGATCAGGGCAAAGAAACGTTCGACCTGATGGAGCCAGGAACTGCTGGTGGGCGTAAAGTGAAAATGGAATCGTCGGCGCTTGCGAGGTTGGAGCCAGCGTTGGACGGCAGCGCCCTGGTGAGTGGAGTAGTTATCCATCACCAGATGCACCTCCAGGTCCGCCGGGACTTCCTTCTCGATTTGATGCAGGAACTTCACGAACTGCTTTCCCCGATGGCGCGGCAAGCAACTGGCGATGACTTTGCCGTTGACGATATTGAAAGCCGCGAACAGCGTCGTGGTGCCATGGCGTTTGTAATCATGGGTCTGGCGTTCGGGCCATCCGGGACGCAGCGGCAGCAGGGGAGCGGTCCGGTCCAGAGCCTGAATCTGGCTCTTCTCGTCCACGCAAAGCACCAGAGCCCGGTCGGGCGGGTCCAGATAAAGACCGACAATATCCCGCACCTTGGCCTCAAACTGGGGATCGTTGGAGATCTTGAACTTCTCGACTCGGTGCGGCTGGATATCGAAACGCTGCCAGACTCGATGCACCATCATGCGCGATACCTGCAGGTGTTGGGCCAGGGTCCGAACGCTCCACTGCGTCGCGTCGGCGGGTCGGGTCTTCAGCGTCACATCCAGAATCGCACGCTCCAGCTCGGGCGTCAGCACACGCCGCGACCGCTTGCGGGTCGGTTTCGCCGTCAGGGCGCCCACGCCAGCCTGTTGGAACGCCGCCCGCGCTCGAATCACGGTCGGCCGCGACAGGCCCAACTCCCGAGCAATCGAGGAATTGGCCACTCCCCGCTGAGCCAGCAGGATGATCCGGCATTTCTGCACCACCCGCTGCGGGGTATTTCCAGAACGCAGCAGCGTTTCCAGCTGTCGTAAGGTCGGTTCGTCAATGTCAAAAGCTGCAGCAGCGGTAAACATGCCACCCATGAAATCATGAGAGTGTGGAAATGTCAACTGTTACACGGGACGGGACACTAGAGTAGTGCGTCAAGCAGATTGACGTTTATCGAGAGTGCGCCGAGCAGGTTTGACTTTCTCCAGGATATCGGAGGCGGCAGCTGTCCAGATGTAAGGTTTGGGGTTGTTGTTGTGTTGGTCGATATAGGCGTCGATGGCCCCGACAAGTTCATTCACACTGCGGAACGTCCCTCGGCGCAGGCGCTTCTCAGAGAGGTCGCGGAAGAATCTCTCGACCATATTGAGCCACGAAGAACTAGTCGGGGTGAAGTGGATGTGGAATCGTTTGTGGCGGGCGAGCCAGCGTTGCACCTTTTCGTGTTTGTGGGTCGCGTAGTTGTCCACGATCAAGTGCAGTTGTTTGTTGGGCGCGGTCTGGCGGTCAATCAGCCGCAGGAACTGCAGCCATTCATGGTGGCGGTGGTTTTTCATGCAGCTGCTGATCACCTTGCCGTCGAGCGTGTTCAATGCGGCAAACAAGGTGGTCGTGCCCTAGCGTTTGTAGTCGTGGGTCCTGGTCCCGGCCCGCCCCTTTTTCAGCGCTAAGCCGGGTTGCGTGCGATCCAACGCCTGAATCTGACTCTTCTCGTCGACCGACAATACCAGGGCATGTTCGGGTGGATTCAGATACAGCCCCACAACGTCCTCGAGTTTCTCGACAAAGCGGGGATCGTTGCTGAGCTTGAAGCTGGCGGTACGGTGCGGCTTCAAGCCGTGTGCCTGCCAGATACGCCGCACACTGGCTGCACTGATTCCCATGGCGGCGGCCATGGAGCGGGTACTCCAGTGAGTGGCGTTGGACGGAGTTTGCTGAGTGGTCTTGCGGATGAGTTCCCTCACGAGTTTCGCGCTGATGCTCGGTTTGCGGCCGGGACGAGGGGCGTCCTTTTCCAGGCCGGCGAGTCCGAGTTGGAGGTACCTTTTCCGCCACCGCGCCGCCTTCTCCGGAGTAATATTCAACTCGGCAGCGATCTGTTTGTTGCGGCAGCCGACGGCAGCCAGCAGCACGATTCTCGACCGTTCAATCAGACGGGCCGGCAACATTCGGCTCCCAACGATGGCTTCCAACCGCGACCGCTGATCCACGTTCAGCTCCACCTGGAGAGCAATACGCATCGGGAACGTCCTCTCAATTGTATAGACGTCTCCAAGATAATAATCGTTGCTATTTAAGATGCACTACTCTAGCACCAACGCTGCTCTTCGAGCAAGCGATAGACTTCCCGCTTCGATAGCCCGCGTTCTTTCGCCACCTGCTTGACGGCGTCCATCCGCTCGGCGCCCTGACTCATGAATGCGTCGACACGGTCAGAGATCGTCCCTTCCACAAGGCGGGGAGATTCACCGCGGCCAATCAGCAAAGTGATTTCCCCCCTCGCTGCACCCCGTTGGTCAAGCCTGTCGAGCAGCTCCGAGACCGAGCCTCGCAGAAACTCTTCGTGCACCTTGGTCAATTCGCGAGCGATGACGGCGTGTCGGTCGCCGAGGATTTCGCGCACGTCCTCCAGCGTTTTGACGATCCGATGGGGCGCCTCGTAAAAGACCAACGTGGCGGTGTCGTCAATGAGCGCCTTCAAGGCCTTGCGGCGCTGGGTCGCCTTGGCCGGAAGAAAGCCGCCGAACCGGAAGGAGTCCGTGGGAAGCCCCGAAGCAGCCAGGGCCGTTTCGAGAGCCACCGGCCCGGGAATCGGCACGACGACAACTCCGGCGGCGATCGCCTCGGCGACAAGGCGATAACCCGGGTCCGAGATCCCCGGCATGCCCGCATCGGACACGACGGCAATCGACTCTCCTCGCGACGCCCGCTCAACAATGTCGCGTACCCGCGCGGTCTCATTGTGCTCGTGAAAGCTCAGCAAAGGCTTGCTGATGTCAAAATGCTTGAGCAGCTTCCCGGTGTGGCGGGTGTCCTCGCAGGCGATCAGGTCCACCTCACCCAGCACGCGCAGAGCGCGCAGAGTGATGTCTTCAAGGTTGCCCAGCGGCGTGGCCACCAAGTAGATCGCGCCGCCAGCCACCGCCTTAACTCTCCGTCGGAGAGAAGCAAACCAGCAACTTCCGGTACTCTTCGATGCCGCGGCGCCCGTTGTTCGCAGCAGCTCTCACGAAGATGCCGCCGCTGGGAACCGCGGCGCGGTACTCGCCGTTGACACGGATATTACCGCGCCCGTTCTCTCCGTAGAGCAAAGGCGCTTTGAGAGACGGAAGCCACGGCTTGTCCGTCGCGGCCTGTTTGTCGAGCAGCTCGGAAATGGCGAACACCTCAACCGCCTTCACGTTGCCTGTCCCGCCGGGGGCCGCCCTCGCGCCGACGCTCAAAAGCCGGCCAACAGGACCGGCGGTATTCTCTACTCGTCTTTCAGAGCCCCGTACAGCAACGCCGCCAGTACACCGCCCAACGGGCACGCCACGAAGTAGATCCACAACGTCGAGAGGGCGTTGGGAGCGCTGCTGAAGAGCGCCGGACCCAATGACCGCGCCGGGTTGAGCGACGCGCCTGTCAAAGGGCCGCCCATCAGGATGCAAAACGCCAGCGTCAAGCCGATTGCGATCGGCGCGAAGTCACCTGACTTACCACTCACCGCTGTAAAGTAGATCGCGTTGACAAGGAAGAACGTCAGGAGCATCTCCAGGACGAACGTTTGCGCCACGCTGACGCCCTCCGCCGGAACCGTCGCGCCAAGCGTTCCGGCCTGTTCGCAGAGCACAAAGTTCAATGCCGCGGCGCCCGCAACGCCCCCTATCAACTGAACAACGATGTACCCCGCGGCCTTCGCGAAATCGATCTGTCCTCCAACGAGTAGACCGATCGTGACCGCCGGGTTGATATGCGTGCCGGAGATGGGGCCGTAGGCGTAAGCGAAACCCAGAACAACCAAACCGTGGGCGAGCGCGACGGCAACCAAACTGCCGCTGATGGCAGCCGCGCCAGCCCCAATGAAGATCAGCGTAAAAGTCCCCACGAACTCCGCGACCAATGCCTTGCTATTCATTTCTTCTCCTCCATACGCCACAGCCGCCGAGAGGCCGGGGACGTTACTAACCATCGAGAGAGAGTATACGAAACCGCGAGCCGCGCCGTGGGCCGGCGGGGACCGGCAGCCCCTAGTGGAAGTCCCGGGGAAGGCGCGACCGGCTACCGTGGTCGCTCGGCGGGGAGTGAGCGGGACGACAGTCCGGGTCGATCTGCTTCGACGAACGACAGAGCCGACGACTGCCCATGTCCGTCACCCCAAGGGGAACGTACCGCTTCCGGTCTGCGGGACGGAGAGCACGGCTCCAAGTTCGTCGAGCGCCCAGACGTTACTCCAGCGTGCGTAATGCCCCCGGCGTGACTTGCACCACGAACTATCAGGTGCCCAGGGGTAAAAAATACTGCGTTCCGCGGACCGGCCGGCTCAACTCCTCGAGCAACTCCTTCAGGTCGCCTTCCTTTTGCACGAAGTCGACCTGGCTGGTGTCGACGACCAGGACATCCGACGCCTTGTAGTAGGTAAAGAAATGCTCATAGGCTCTTGTGACCTCGGCGAGGTACTCGTCGGAGATATGTGCTTCGGAAGCAATATTCTTGCGGACGATGCGTTCGCGAAGCACCTGCGGCGTCGCCTTCAGATAAACGACAAGATCCGGCGAAACCAACTGTTCCTTAAAGTGGCGATAGTACTCGTCGTACACGGCCACTTCATCATCAGTGAGGTTGATGTAGGCGAACAGCTTGTCCTTCTCGAAGAGGTAATCCGCGACGACCGGCATCTGCGACCGGGCGGGATCAACCGTGGACAACTGCTTGAAGCGGTTCACCAGGAAGTACATCTGCGCCCGAAAGGCCGACCCCTGTTGGCCGCGGTAAAAATCTGTCAAGAAGGGGTTTTCTTCCGAGTCGAGAACCGTCTTGGCGTGAATCCTCTCAGCCAGTGCTTGAGCCAGGCTTGATTTCCCCACCCGAAGGGGCCCTTCAATAGCGAAATAACGGGACGGACTCATTCGATGAACCGCGAGCAACAGCTTGGAAGCACCTGTTTCAATAAAACCGTCGTCGAGGACGAAACGTCAGAGCGCGGCTCTTCTTGAACGGGCGGCAAACTCTAGATTATTTCACAGCCTCGGGGGCAGCCGTCGAGGCGGGTCGTTTTTCGACCCGGCTTGGCGGTCATGCCGCGGAAACAGCCAAAAGCTACCGAGGTCACGACACGCAGATCTTCGGAATCGGCATGATTCTCCAAGGCGATGCATCCCCTGACACGCCGCCTCAAGCAAGTGCTTGGCGGACCGACGAGATAACGACCACTCCACTGCCCAAGAGGGCGCCAATAACCGGCCGGTGCTAAATATCGAGATGCCGGCGCGCAGCCCGCGGAACACCTCGACTCCGGGCTCGGTGGTCCATCGGGAAGCAGGCCGCACGAACACGGAGCATTGCCCGGCGAGTCCCACTCGCGGTCAACTTCAGAGCTTTTCGGCAGCTGATGGCACAAAATTAGAACTCTTACAAGCGCAAGCTCACCTGTGGTCCCTGTGGCATCTCCATCCCGAAGTATGCAAAGGCGAGCCGAGTGCCGACGCGGCCTCTCGGAGTTCGGTCGAGGAAGCCGAGTTGCATCAAATAGGGCTCGTAGACCTCCTCGATAGTGCTGGCGTCCTCGCCGACGGAGGCGGCGATCGTGTTCAAACCGACCGGTCCGCCGGCGTATTTTTCGAGGATAGTACGCATCACTTTCTGGTCAATCTCGTCAAGCCCGTGAGGGTCAACTTCGAGCAGATCAAGCGCCGTGCGGGCCACTGCCCGGCTGATAGAACCGTCGGCCCGCACTTGAGAATAGTCCCGGACCCGGCGCAGCAGCCGATTGGCGATGCGCGGCGTTCCCCGGCTGCGTCGGGCGACCTCTTCCGCACCTCCGTCGTCGATCTCGACGCCCAGCATGCCGGCAGAGCGGAAAACGATCTTCGTCAGGTCGGAAACATCGTACGGGTTGAGCCGTAGCGTCAGCCCGAAGCGGCTGCGCAGCGGTCCGGAAAGCAGGCCAGCACGGGTTGTCGCGCCAATGGTGGTGAACGGCGGCAGCGGAATCGAGTGCGTGCGCGCTCCTGGCCCGGCGCCTACCATGAGGTCCACCCGAAAGTCTTCGAGCGCCGCGTAGAGCATCTCCTCCACATCGGGAAGCAAGCGGTGGATCTCGTCAACAAAGAAGACCTGGCGGGGTTGCATCGCGGTCATCGCACCGGTGAGATCGAGCTTCTTCTGCAGTACGGGTCCAGAGGTGATGTCGACTTGTACGCTCAGCTCGTGGGCGATGATATGCGCCAGCGTGGTCTTACCCAGCCCCGGCGGACCGTACAGCAAGACGTGGTCGAGCGCCTCGCCACGGCCGCTGGCGGCTTCGATCGCGATCGCAAGGTTCTCCTTGAGTTTCGGCTGTCCGACGAAATCGCGCAGGAATTTCGGTCGGAGCGTGAGATCGAACTGGCGATCGTCGTCTTCAGGCTCCGGCGAAACGATACGCTGGTCCGACATTGCTCTTCAGCTTACCGTTATTGGCTCATCAACTCCATCGAGCGGCGAAAGAGCAGCTCGAACTCCACGGCCACCCCTTCCGCCACGGCCTTGCTAACGGCCTTTTCTGCCGCAGCACGGCTGCAGCCGAGGTTTATCAAGGTGGACACAACATCTCGCTGCACGGCGTCGGAAAGCGAAACACCCTCAGGCCGTTCGTCGGCGTCCAGGAACTCGAGCTTCTCGCGCAGTTCAAGGGCGATACGCTCACCGGTCTTGCGCCCTACGCCGGGTATCCGGGTCAGGCGCTTGGCGTCTCCGGCGCGAATGGCGTTGACCAACTCGTCCGTAGGCAACCCCGAGAGGATCGTGACGGCCAAGCGAGGCCCGATCCCGCTGATCGTGATCAGCCTCTCGAACAGCTCCTTCTCGCACCCATCGGCGAAGCCGTACAGCGCGAGTGTGTCTTCGCGCACGTGGGTGTAAATCAGCAGCCGAACTTCTTCGCCGGTGTCGCCGATGTGCGAGAAGGTCGATATCGGGACCGTGACGGCGTACCCTACGCCGCCGGCGTCGATGATGACGAAGTTCGGATGCTTTTCGAGTAACCTTCCGCGGAGAGAGGCAATCATGCGAGCGGCGGCGACCGGAGCCAGAATTATCGCGGTGGATCAAAAAGCCTGTCAAGCATACGGGTATGATGACCTCCAATGGCATTGCGCCGGGTATTTGTCGACCGAGTGGATGACCGGCAAGCCCATGCGGAAGGTCCGCCCGCTCATCATCTTGGGCGAGTCGTTCGGCTTCGCAAGGGGGAAGAGGTCGAGCTTTCGGACGGGCTCCGGCTCTTTCGGGCGCGTGTCGCAAAAGCGGGCTCCAGCCGAGTCGAGTTCACCATCGACGAAGAGCTGGCGGCGCTCTCTTCGGGATCCGAAGTAACACTACAGATCGCGGTCTTCCAGTTCTCGCGCTTTGAATGGGCCGTGGAGAAGGCGACGGAGCTGGGTGTCAGCCGAATCGTCCCCGTGGCAGCGGCGCGAAGCGAGACTCACCTGGTCAAGGCCGCGCCCAAACGGCTGGAGCGCTGGAGGCGAATTGCCGAACAGGCAGCGCAGCAGTCTCGCCGGTTGGCCGCGCCGATGATCGAACAACTGGTTCCGTTCGAAGAGGCTCCCGCCCAAGGCGAGGGTACAAGGCTGATCCTGCATCCGGACGGGGACCCTCTCGGAGGTCTCTTGCGCTCGACCGTGAAGCAGCCCATTCAGATCCTCACGGGTCCTGAGGGTGGCTGGACCGATGATGAAGTGTCTGCCGCGATCGGCGCAGGCTATCGACAAGTCGGCATGGGACCACTCATTCTGCGCTGCGAGACCGCAGTGATCGCGGCGCTGGCGGCCATTGGCCAAACCCTGCACCGCTGATCGACCAGCCACTCGTTTCACCCCGGCACAGTGCCGTGGCGAACACCTGCAATGGCGAGCGGCGGCCAGCCGTCGAGGCAAATCTTGAGACGCTTCCAAAAAACACTCAAAAGACGTGACACTCACCGACAGAGGTAGAGTGGCGCGCCTTTCGGCGTGGGCCGCCGGATTGACATCGGGCGATCTGCTGCTTGGGCGGGCCTTCATGGTTAAGGTGGAGTAAGGCCTGGCAAGCCTGGGGACGAAAACCGCAGACCTTAAAAACGAAGTCCACGATACGAGTCCGGATGTTGTGGAGTCGTTCCGACGCCCCGTCAGGGGATCAGATTGTAGTCTCCCCGAGTGTGCCATTCGGGGAAGGCCAAGCCGTGGGCGTCGAAGACGAGCTCGCCGGCGCGGAGGGTGAGGACGGCTTCGACTTTTTTGGTGCCGACCATGCGTCGGAGGTTGGCATCGTTGAAGCCGAAGACGCCGCTTCGCAGTTTGAGGACGGCGACATCGGCGACCTTGCCTGTGCTGAGCGTGCCGACTTCGGGGAACCGTTTGATAGCTTGCGCGGGGCGGACTGTCGATTTGTAGATGGCTTCCTGAAAGGTCATACCGAAGTTCATGAATTTCGAGATGACGTTCGGCATGGCAGGCTTGGTCTTCACGATGCTGGCGTTATGAAGGTCACTGCTGAGCGTATCGGGCGGGAAGCCATGCCGCATCGAGTCGTAGGCGGTGGGAAAGATGAAGGCGCCCGCGCCATGTCCGACGTCGAAGATGATGCCGCGTTGACGCGCTTCCCACATCCAGGGCTGCATCTCGCGAGTGGCTCGGTTGATCATTTCAAGCTGCCGGTCGCTGTTCATGTGGGTGTGAATGTCGCCGGGACGGAGGATCTTGAGCAGCTTCGTCTTTGTGTCGCGCGCCTGATGAGTGAGGACTTGCATGTCGACGATGACCGGCGTGTTCGTTCGCGTGCCGGCCTCGACCGCGCGCTCCAGCGGCAGATAACCCTTGCGGGCGAAGTGTGCCGTCTTGATGCCGACGATGATGTCGGGGTACTGCTCGATCTTTTCAGCGGTATTGTCAGCGTCCATGTCGGTGACGTCATTCTCGGCTTGCGACCCGACCATGCCCCTGCCGACGATGTTGATGAAGGCGTAGATACGGGTCTTGGCGCGGTCGATCACCGTTTCCTTGAACTCGTCGAACGTGCGCCAACCCGACCCGCCGCAGTCGGCCACGGTGGTCACACCCTGGGTGAGATGGGTGTCGTCGGGCCAGATCGAACCTCGATAGCCGAAGACATGCACATGGATGTCGACGAGTCCCGGAGTGACGTAGTAGCCGGCGACGTCGATGGCTTTCTTCGCCTGCTCGGCGGGAATGTTTTCGGCGACCCGAGCGATGGTCTTGCCCGTGACGGCAACATCCATGATGCGATCAATCCCGTTGGCCGGGTCGATCACGTAGCCGCCTTTGAGGACGTAGTCGTACTGCTGTCCTGCCACGGGAGCCGCGAGGACCAGTCCGCAAATCAGGGTCACGAGCCGCAGCGACATCCCGAGCTCCCTAGCGGAAGTTGCTGTAGGGTCCGGCGGAACTCCACTCAGGCATGCTGATGCCCTCGGCGTCCCAGATGATCGCGCCCTTGCGGACGGTCATCATGCAGCGGATGTTTTTGTTCGCCGTGAGCTTGCCGCGGCCGGAGTCGAGGAAAGCGAACTCGCCCTCTTCGAGCTTGAGGATTGCGATGTCGGCGGTCGTGCCCTCATCGAGCGTACCGAGGTCGCTGCGGCGGATCGCTTTCGCCGGGTTGACCGTGGTGCGTTCGATGACCTGCTCGAAGGTCAGGCCGATGTTGAGGAACTTCGACATGACGTTGTTCAGGTGAGCGCGCGGCAGCATGATGCTGTTCTTGTGAATGTCGGTGGAGATGGTGTCGGGCAGGAAACCCTGCTTGATGGCGGGGACGGCGATGCGGAACCAGAAGCTGCCGGAGCCGTGACCGACATCGAATAGGATGCCCCTCTCGCGCGCTTTCCACATGTAGTCGTGGACTTTTTTGTTCCCGTCGAGTTGCGGAGTCAGCCGGCCGTAGAAGTGCGTGTGGATGTTACCGGGCTTCATGTGCTCGAGGATCAGTTCCTTGTAACCGCGACCTTCTTTGGGGTGGAAGTCGACCATCAGGACACTGTTGCTCATCTCGGCGGCTTTGACGGCGCGGTCGATCGCTTCCCAGTCTTGCGGTTGGTAGTGCGCGGTCTTGATACCGACGATGTCGTCGGGGTACTTGTTGACCATGGCGACGGCGGCGTCGACGTCCATCTGGGCAACGTCGTTCTCGACTTCGCGGCCGTACATGCCCGCGCCGACGATGTTCAGAAACGCCAGCAAGCGAACGCGCACCTTGTCGATGGTTTCTGCTTTGAATTTCTCGAACCCCTGGTGACCGGAACTACCCGCGTCGACGGCAGTCGTCACGCCGTAACGGAGTGTGTTGTGATCGGGGTTGAGGTTGAGCCAAGCACCGTACTGGTCGAAATGCGTGTGAAGGTCGATCAGACCGGGAGTGACGTAATACTCGCTGAGGTCGACGACTTTCTTCGCGCGAGAGGCCGAAAGGTTTTCGGCGACGGCATGAATCTTCTCGCCGATGATGGCGATGTCGAAGCGGCCGTTGCGGTTGTTCTTGATGTCGATGACGTGGCCGTTCTTCAGGAGCAGATCGTAGATCGTAGTGTCGGCGGCGCCGAAGTCCTGGGCCGGCAGAGGCAGGGTCAGGACCAGAAGGAGTATCAGGAAGAACGTCTTTGATGACCGCATTGTGTTTTCAATACCTTGGATATCTTGCACTCCTATGTGAAAACGGGCATGGGATGCAGTGCCCCTAGGGGATCTTTTCGTATTCACCGGCGGTGTGCCACTCGGGGAATCCGAGGCCCTTCTCGTCGAAGACGAGTTTGCCGGCACGCACGGTGAGAACGGCACGCAGCCGTTGGTTGGCGAGCATCTTCTTCCTCCAGGCGTCGGAGTAACCGAAGATGCCTTGCTCGAGTTCGAGTACCGCGATGTCGGCTTCCTTGCCTTCGCCGAGCGTGCCGATCTCGGGGTACTTGTTAATCACTTGCGCCGGGCGGGCGGTCGAACGGAAGACGGCCTCTTCCAGCGACATGCCGAGCGCCATCATCTTCGACATGACGTTGGGCATATCCGCTTTGGTCGAAAAGATGCTCGCATTGTGAAGGTCGGTGCTGATGGTGTCGGGATAGAACTTCTGCTCCATCGACTTGTGGGCCGCGGGCCATACAAAGCTGCCATTGCCGTGGCCGATGTCAAAGAGGCGGCCCTTCTCACGCGCTTCGTACATATAGGGCTGCACTTTGCCGGTGAATCGATTGACGATCTCCAGATGACGGTCGTTGAACATGTGGGTGTGAATGTCGCCGGGCCGGAAGTACTTCAGCAGCTTGGTTTCGGTGTCGCGGTCGTTATTGGTGAGGATGCTGTTATCGACGATCATGGGCACGCCGGCGATGTTGCCCGCCTTGACGGCTTGTTCGAGGTTGTAGTAGTCACGGCGGCCATAGTGAGCACATTTGATGCCGACGATCAGGCCCGGATACTGCTTGATCTTGGCGGCGAGCTTCTCGTGATCCATGTCGTCGATGTCGCTCTCGGTGCCGACCATCCCGGCGCCGACGACATTGATGAATGCGAGGACGCGGGTCTTCGAGCGGTCCACGACGGTTTCCTTGAAGGTCTCGAAGGTCCGCCAACCAGAGCCGCCGCAGTCGACGACGGTCGTCGTGCCGGTGAGAAGGTGAGTGTCGTCAGGCCAGAGCGAACCTGAATATCCGAAGACGTGCGCATGCAGGTCGATGAGCCCCGGAGTTACGTAGAGGCCCGCAACATCAATCGTTTTCTTGGCTTGATCGGAAGGGATGTCTTCGGCGACCTTGGCGATCTTGTCCCCAGAGATCGCAACGACCATCACGGCGTTGATCTCATTACCGGGATCGATGACGAGGCCATTCTTAAGGAGCAGGTCGTATTGTTGAGCCGACACGACTCCCGCGAGCGAGAAGAGCAACAACCCCGCGCCGAGCACACTTCGTACGAGCGTCCGCGCGGATAAAAAAACAGGTCCAGACAAGTCGGCCCACCCCCTTCCCCTACACAATACTACAGACAAGCTAGGAAGACCCCGTCAGCAGTCCCGGTCACCGGACCGGGCGGGGCTTCACCCGGGGTGCGGTGAACATGGTCCCCATCACCGGATCGACCTCGATGTTGAAAACGGGCGGCAGGGTCCCGGCACTGGTCCTGGTGTCCAGCCTCGAGACGGGATCCTTGAGAAAAGGCAAGGCAAGTGGGGCGAATATCAACATCCGTCCCACCATGCAGGCCACATCTACTGTCCGCGGAACAGAAGGATCCGCGATCGCTCCTGCCAGACCTTTGGTATTCCTACCGTGTCTTTCTTTGTCGGACAGGCTACTCTCCGTTCCCCTCGGCTTGTGGCCCGCGCTCGGGGACGGGTGGTCCCAACAGGACGGCCAACCAGTGTGTCTGCTGATTGCTTTCGAGAGCGATCTTCACGGTCATCGTGAGAGGCACGGAGAGCAGCATCCCGACCGTCCCCCAGAGCCAGCCCCAAAAGATCACTGACAAGAACACCACCAGTGTCGAAAGTCCGAGTCCCCGACCCATGAAACGCGGTTCGATGACGTTGCCGAGAACCGTGTTCAGCACGAGGTAACCGACCGTGACGATCATCGCCGTTCCGAATCCGAACTGCATGAAAGCCAGCAGCACGGCGGGCACGGCAGCGATGATCGACCCGATGTTCGGGATGTAGTTCAGCAGAAACGCGAGAAGACCCCAGAGTAGCGGAAAATCGACGCCCATCACCCACACCCAGAGCGTGACCAGCACGCCAAGAACCAAGCTGACCGCGGTCTTGATTGCCAGATATCCCTTGACGCTTTCGGTGAACTTCGTGAAGTGAGGGAAGACAAGCTTCGCCTCAACAGTCGCAACGCGCAGTTTGTCCGGGAAGCTCGAAACCTCAAGCAAGATGAACACAACCGTCAGCAGGATCAGGAAGGCGTTCGTAAAAACGCCGCCGAGTCCAGTGAGAAGATTGGACACCAAGCCCATCGCGGCCCCCGGATCAACGTAGTCGAGCAGGACACCGAGGGACAAGTCCACCCCCATCCCTTCCAACCAAGCCAGGAGAGCCGAGATTTCTTCTTGAAGTCTCGACTGATAGGTGGGGATGTTCTGAGAGAAGTTGTTGAAGGAAGTGCCTATCAGGGCAGCCAAGCCGGTTCCAACGCCTACCATGGCCGCGACAACCAGCAAAACCGCCAGGGCGCGGGGAACGCGCTTCGCCGTCAGCCAAAAAACCGCCGGGGAGCTGACAACGGCGAGGAAGACGGCGATCAGGAAGGGCAGAAGGATCTCCTGCGCTTCCCTCATGCCCGCCAGGATGATGAAGAGCGCGGCCACGGTCAGGAGAACGCCGACGCGCCTTTCCTTCTTAGATTGCAGAGCCGTCTCGGACATGCCGTCCTCCGTTGTTGATGTTATTGACACTCCTAACCACGACAGTCCTGTGCAGGCGAGAGTGCAGCATGCAATTCGCGCAACTCAGACTCTCACTTCACGCATTTCGGAGCAACCCATGCTGACGACAAATCGCATACGGAATCTTCTCTGAGCGGTCGGCGCATTTAGTAATCACGCGCTCGTGTTTTTTCTGCCTGTGAACTTCTACGCGCGGATGGAGTTGAATTCGTTTCGTGAAGTTGGGGGGCGAGTCGTGCAGGCATAAGCGAAGCTCATTGTTGCTCGGGGGCCCGCCAACCGTTTCGTTTGGTTTCTTGACTCTGGCCTCTCGGCGCGGAGGACTTGTCCCGCGTCAGGAGAACTCAGGATTCGGCAAGGACGGCGCGCCAACGGGTGGTGGGGTTTATGGAGGTTCTTGCCGATCGATCTATGGGTCTACAGCCACAGATCTCTCGCTTGGTCAGCGGTTTGGACTACAGAAGCCGGAAGTTGACTTCGATGGTGGCCGCTACCTTGACCGGTTTGTTCTCTTTGCGGCCGGGGACGAAGCGCCACTGGCGGACCGCTTCCATGGCTTTCTCGTCGAGGCCGAGGCCGAGGCTGCGCACGATGCGGACATTGTGCGCGCGGCCATCTTCCCATACCTGAACGGCGAGTACGACTGTGCCTTGGTATTTGGCCTTGCGGGCTTCCTCGGAGTATTCTGGCTCAACCTTCTTGATGAGCCGCGGAGCGCTCACGCCGCCACCGACGCGGAACACCCCGCCACCGGTTCCGCCGCCGGAACCGGGACCGAGTCCTCCACCCGAGCCGGAGCCGATGCCCGTGCCTCTGCCGCTACCGATGCCCCCGCCGGTCCCCGGGCCGGCCGAGGGTGGGCCGATTTTGCCGAAGGGATCGCCGAACACGTTCATGTCAACGTTGGCAACTTGCAGATCGGGAGGTCCGAGCAGGGTGGGCTCCACGGCCAGCTTCGGATTCTCATTTTTGATGACCGGTGTTGGAGGGGCGAACTGCCGCATCGAGAAGCGCGGAAGCTTGCCCTTACTGGCAGGCAGCGGTGAATTCTGACCGCCGCCGCCACCCCCGCCGGTATCGCCGGAGTTCGGCGAGAGCAACTTGATGTCCGCCAAGTAGGGTGAAATGTCCACCGGTATGATCAAACTAACCGAGCCGCCGGACGCTAGCTGGATATCTGACGGCCCAAAGACAGTAAACATGAGCGCTACGACGACTACATGGACGGCGGAGGACGATCCAATGCCGGGCTTTTTATAGTCGTAGGCCCCCCAAATGCTTTTGACGCGGATCGGGCGAGCCGACAGCTTCAGCGGCGGAAGCTTTTTGAGTTCTCTGAGCGTCCGCCATGTGCGGTGCAGCGATTGGAACCAGGCTTCGTGGGCCGTCTCAAGAACCTTCGGGCCCATGTCTTCTTCGCCCGGCAGCGACGGGCGATATGAGGGGAGCGGGGGCAATGCCGGCTTCGTGGAGAACATCTCCACGACTTCGCGCTTGAACGAGCTGAACCAAGGCTCGTGAATCGAATCGACGGTCATGGTGAAAGCACCCACAGCCGACTCGTTCATGGACCCTGAGTTTGGTGTCTCGTTCATAACGCTGTGCCTACCGGTCTCCCGAACCTCTAACCGACAGACGCCAAAAAGCTGCTCACCGTTACGTGCAACTGAGCCCCCTCGTCACGCGAAGTAAACCTATTCTTCATGATAACGAGAGCCGCAAGTGGCCTGCAATATGGTTACTGCCGATTCCTTTTGGATGTTTCACTCGGCGCTTGGGTCGGGAGAGTATGAGCGGCGCCAGCGGTGCCCGGGCTTGCGGTCACCGACCTGACTCCATCCCGGTCCGCTTTTTTCTCGCTGACTGTCGGCCGGAGCAGGTGATAGGGCCAGCCGGCATCAGTGGTCAGTCGGTTAGTGGCCAGGCCGGAAAGGGAAACCCTCACCGACCACCGGCCACTCCCGCATGATTCGTTGTTCTTGTCAGCCGTGCTCACGGGTACCGTCAAGTACGCCTTCCTATCAACAAGGCGGAGCGCCAAGCGGCGCGTGTCCTCGTCCTGACAGTCCTCACGCGCGCTTCGCCTCGCTCGATGGAGAGAAAAGCAGGCTCGTCCCGGTGGCGCTCACAGAATAGCGGTCCCTGCAGTGGCCTCAAGTCGTTTTTTTGACTTGTGGCAGAGAGACCGCGCGCCGGCTCACCTGACATTGCCTCGACAACGAGTGTCGGATCTGATCCAATACTCGCGTTACGAAGGAGGCGCCCATGTTGACACGGCGGAACTTCATAGCTGCTACGGCCGCGGCGGCTACCGGATTCGTACCAGAGCGGTCCCAGATCCTGAAGGCCATGCCGCAAGCAGAAACCGAATTTGGCAAGATCAAGATCACCGATGTCAAGACGGCGTCGGTAATGATTAAATACCCGGCCCACCTGGTCAAGGTCGAGACCGACGCCGGGGTGTTCGGGATCGGTGAGGCCTTCAATCGAGAAGGCGTTCTGGACCACATACGAGCCCTCAAAGACCTCGTAATCGGCCAGGACCCGCTGCAAGTGGACTACCTGTATCAGCGCATGGTGGAGGCGAAGCTGGGTGCGGGAAGCTGGACCGGGACACTTTCGTCGTCGATCGCGGGCATTGAATCCGCGTTGTGGGATCTGGCCGGGAAGATTCTGAAGGTGCCGACGTACGTGCTATTGGGCGGCAAGTTTCGCGACAGGTTGCTGATCTACCACGACACCGGCTCGCCCAAGACACCCGACCCGGCGGCGTGGGTTGAAGAGGCGCAGAAATCGGTCGCGTACGGGTTCAAAGCGACAAAGTTCGATCTCGATTGGGAGGGCCGAGGCCAATGGATAGCGGGCGAGCCCTTTCAGTACCGCACGGAGGTGTTCAATCGCAGCATCTCATTCGTGGAAATGGAGCAGTGGGTGAAGATCCTCGAGGCGATTCGGCTGGAGTTGGGACCGCACTACCTGCTGGCGATCGACCTACACTTCAACTACAACATGGGTGACTCGATGCGCTTCGTCAAAATGACCGAAGACTTGAATCTGTGGTTCATCGAGGATCCAATCCCGCCTCAAAATGCCGACGCGATGGCGCGGTTCACGAGGTCGTCACCGGTTCCTACCGCGACGGGGGAGAACCTTTACAGCCGCCACACCTTTCGGGACTTTATCGAGAAGCAGGCGTGCGACATCATCCAACCGGACCCGCAGAAAGTGGGGGGCTTGCTCGAGACCAAGAAGATCGCCGATTGGGCGGACCTCTACTACATCACGATGGCTTGCCACAACATGTGCACCCCGGTCGGCACGATCGCAAACGGGCACGCCTGCGCGGCGATCAGATCGTTCGTCACGCTCGAATCCGACAGCGTTGAGTTGGGCTACTGGGACGACATCGTTCAAACCGAGAGCGGCAAAGTGTTTCGAGACGGCTACCTGGAGATGACCAAAAAGCCGGGATTGGGTATTGAACTGAACGAAGAGGTTTGCCGAGCCCATCTCGCGGAAGGGTCCGGCTATTTCGACTGACTGGGAGCTCGTTGTTTTCCGGGAAGTTCAATCGCTACCAGGGTGCCGCTCAGCCGACCGGGCGGCCGCGGGCGTTGACCGCTCACCGGCTCGCGTAGTTGCTGTTGGTGGACGATGTGCGGCGGATCATGTCGAGGCAAGTCTCGTAGTCGCTGTAAACCTTCTCGAAAACTCGATCCCAAGAAGCCTGCTCTCCCTGCTCGCGGGCAGCAGTCTTCATCTTGGCGATATCCGTTTGCGGGTCCATGGCCTTGAGGACGCACTCGACGAAATGCTGATCGTCCCGGGCAACGAATCCGTTGACGCCGTCCATGACGAGAAACTTGGGGCCGCCCCGGTTTGTCACGACGGCCGGAACGCCGGAGGCATGCGACTCCTGGATTACGTTGCCGTACGTATCCGAGTAAGAGGGGAAGACGAAGAGATCGAAATTGGCATAGGCGCGAGCCAGGTCTTCACCCTCCAGGACACCGGGAAACTCGGCGAACCGCATGTTTTTTTCCAGCCAAGGCTTCTCGCTGCCTTGGCCGACGATCGCAAACTTGAAGTTACGACGACCCGCGGCGATGAGAGCCTGCTCAAGCGCAGGCAGAAAGCGAACGTTCTTCTCGGTGGCCAGCCGCCCGACGAAGCCGAGAACGAAGCTATCGTCGGTGCGAGTACGCTTCTCGGGGGAGAAAAGATGGGAGTTGACACCGCGCCGCATGATCCGCGTCGGTTTGCCGGTTCGGGTCTCGAGCAGGGAGGCCAGTTCTTCGTTCGGAGCGAACAGCAGGCGCGCCGGGCGGTAGAACTCCAGAATGCCGGAGAGAGAGAAGCGCTCCAGAAACCGGCAAAGCGACTTGCGGGCGCGATCGGGAAGAAAGGATGTGGCTTTATCCAGCCGCCAGGCGCCGAACTCATGTATGTTCGTGTGCCAGGAGGCAACTGTTGGAATGCCCAGCCGTTTGGCGACGATCGCGCCGAGAATGCCACAGTTGCTGAGCGCCGTGAAATGAACCAAGTCGGGTCGAAAATTTTCCAGCGCCTGCTTGACGCGACGATAGTGGCGCCAGAAAACGGGGTCGAACACGAGCCCACTGTCGATCGGCAGCGACGCGCGGCTGAAACCGAGCTGCGCAAGATAGGTTGTGCCTTCTTCCCGGAACTCCGTATTCGGTCCGGCCAGGAATGTAAGAAAGGGGAAGCGCCGCCGACAGGCGAAATCGTGCAGTTGACGGCAGGTCAGGGCGAGTCCATTGACTTCGAGAAAGCTATCGGCGAGCAAGGCGATGCGGGGAACGCGCGGCGCGTCCGCCTCGTTGTGTGAAGGGCCCTGGCTCAGGGGGATCGGCGGCAAGTCATGGCCGCGGTGGATGTGCTTTGCAGGCGTCCGAGCCCACTGTCCCGCATCGGAGTCCCAAGCTTGTTCCGAGCGGGTTGTTTCGATCATGTCGGACGCGGCTCCCGTTGACGATCTCGAAAGGCAACCATTCGAAGTGTAGCGGATCTGCCTTCTTGCCGCCTCTTGCCGCAGGAGCCGACCGGTTTTAGTTGGTCCTGCCTCGAAGATGCCGCCCGAGGCTCTCTGCGTGCTTACCGGGAGATGAATTATTGGTGAAAACAGGAAATCAGATTGTTGCTTGGAGCCAAGCGGCGGCGGCGAGATGGTCAGTGGTGCGCCCACTTCCGGCTCACTATCCGGTGGTCAACACGACGTGGCGGAACCGGCTATAATGAAACCGCATTGGAAGCGTACAGAAAGACGAACAGGGACTTGGTAGAAACAGAATTACAGGGTTGTGTTTCACACGAATTTAATCCTTCCGCAAACGCCGCGTTAACGACTGTCAACAGACTGAGACGAGCGGTACACTGTGGCTTCTCGGTCAGCGGTATGACGGTTACTGCCGCCCGGCCCGGCCACCCTAGGTGTTTTTCTTGACCTCGTACTTCGTCGCCAGGGGGTGCGGATGAGCCACAAAATCCTTTACAAGGACCGGGATCGTCCTTTGGACGAGGGTTTCTGTACGGGTATCTCCCTTCACAGTCACACACTGCATTCGAAAGAAAGCGTCAACTTCATCAAGAGGTTGACGCAGCAATCTTCGTTTGTGCACTGGCTGATCTACCGGCTCTACCGGTCGCGGTCCGACAGCCCCACCTTGGAAGGGGAACTGGCCAGGATCTGGTGGACCCCGCCGCTTTCTGCGGGTCAGGCGCTTCATCTCGAGAGATCTCAGATTGAAGACGAGCTTCAGATGGCACCGATTGTCTCAATCTCCGACCACGACAATATCGATGCCCCGATGCACCTGCAGCTCGCGGCGCGGAACGAACATGTGCCGCTCTCGGTGGAGTGGACGACGCCGTTCGGAGCGACGTACTTCCATATCGGGGTTCACAATCTTCCGCCGAAGTCGGCTCGCACGATCTTCGGGCATCTGTTGGCCTACAGAGCGGAACCTCGGCTTGCGCTGCTGGATGAGTTGATGCACGAGTTGGCCTCGATGCCCGGAGTGCTCATTGTGTTCAATCACCCGATGTGGGATCAGACGGGCCAGGGAGCTAGGCCGCAAGCGCAATGCGTTTATGATTTCATTCGGCGGTATCGCGACCCGATCCATGCCTTGGAGATCAACGGGATGCGGTCGAGTTCGGAGAATCAGCGGGTTGCCAAGCTCGCCGAGGAGGTCCAACTGCCGCTGATCTCGGGCGGCGACCGTCACGGACACGAGCCGAACGCGATGCTGAACGTCACCAATGCCTCGACGTTCGCGGAGTTTGCGGACGAAATCATCCGTGACGGCTACAGCCGCATGGTAATCATGCCGCAATACCGGGAGCCCCACCTCCTGCGGGTGATCCAAACTCTTGGCGACGTTCTGAGCGAGTACCCTGATCATTCCTTGGGCTGGGTCAAGTGGAGTGAGAGGTTCTTTCGGACGCAAATGGACGGCAGCGTGAAGAACTTCACTCAGCTCTTCGAATCGAGGGCAGAACCGATCGCGATGAAATACCTGGTTAAGGCGGTCAGGATCATCACGAACAAGAAGCTTCGGCCGGCCTTTCGTTTGGCATTCGCCAAGAGTCCGCAAGAGGTTCTTTAGGTTCCCGGGAGCGGGAATCGATAGCGCGGCGTTCGATCGGCCGCCCGCAAGAGGTTCAGGTAGCACGTGCGGACAGCACCCGAGGAGCAATGAAAGGTGTTCGTCTGGTGGAAGGTCGTAAGGGCCATGACCGCGCCGCGCCGGCCCTGCGCGGGTTCCAATCACCGACGCCCTCACCGACAAGCTACTATTCCACTCATCCCGCGGTAGTAAAACATGAGCAATCCGATCGGGATCATTCACATTTGATGAACGACAGGCCGCCGACGAGAAACGTTTTTGTCTTGTTGATTCGCCAGCGCCAAACGCCGAGCTGCCTCACCTCCCGGACTAGCGAGGCCAGGAAGGGATCGGTCGACAATTGATCCTCCATTTCGCCGAGCTCGATCCCGGCAAAGCAGGCTCCTGCGGCGGCTAGACGGGAGGCGAGTGCAGGAAGGTCTCGCTCGGAGGCCGATGCGATTGCCGGAGCATCATCCGATGAGGCCAGATCCGTCATGAGCAGGCCGGCGCCGCCGGGAGCGGTGAGATCGGCAAGCAATCGAAGGTGGCCGACACGAATCGCCTCGAACGCCACGGAGAGACGAGCGGAATGTTGACCGAGAGTGGCCGCGGCGGCATGCAAGAGTTGCGTCAACAGGCAAGTCGAAGCGACGACGTCGAACGGTTCGCCGATTCGAAGTGGGGAGACGCGACGCGCAGAGTCAATCAGCAGGTCAACCGCTCGATCAAGCAGCGGCTGGGAAAGCGCATCCAACCGCGCCGCGATGCCGCTGAGGTCGGTGTCGCCGTGCAGGGTGACGAGGCCGTCGAGTTCAGGATGGCGACGGGCAACCTCGGCGAGCGCTTCGTTGTCGAGATCCACGAGATGGATCTGCTCGAAGGCTTGGGCCAAGACCGGCAGGTCGAGATCATTGGCATTCCCGGCTCCCAGAATACAAAGGCGGCGGTGCTCTACTTGCGATGATCCGACAATGACCTCGGTCACTTTACGCCGGTGGGAAAGATAGAGCGATCCGCTGTTGCGCGTACGGCGATTGAAGGCCTGCTGCCGGGCCAGTACGGAAGAGTGGGTCTTTCGTTCGGTTTCCGTCACGCCGGACCTCACCAGCGCGCCGCGCCGGCCTTCCTCTGCCTATTCTGACGGAGAACATGCCGGAGGGCCTGCTAACATACACCCTTCCTGCCCGGCAGGATGCGGTAGGCCAATGACGGAGACGGTTGCTTACGAACCCGTTCGATGGGGCGTGCTGAGCACGGCGAAGATCGGACGAGAGAAGGTCATTCCAGCGATGCAGCGGAGTCGGCTGAGCTGGGTCATGGCAATCGCGTCTCGTGATCCGGAGCGGGCTCGGCAGGTTGCGCAGGACCTGGATATCCCCAAAGCGTATGGCTCTTATCAGGAATTGATCGACGATCCGAAGATCGAGGCGATTTACAACCCTCTCCCGAACCACCTGCACGTCCCATGGTCGGTCAGGGGAGCGGAGGCGGGGAAGCACGTGCTGTGCGAGAAGCCCTTGGCGTTGACCGCCGACGAGGCTCAAACGCTGGTCGATGTGCGCGACCGGACCGGCATGTTGATCGAAGAGGCTTTCATGGTTCGCCATCATCCGCAGTGGAGGCGAGTGCGGGACTTGGTTCGCGAGGGCCGGATTGGCTCTCTGAGGGCGACGCAGGGCTTTTTCAGCTACACGAATCTCGACCCGGCGAATATTCGCAATCAGGCCGACATCGGCGGAGGGGGAATCTACGATATCGGCTGCTATCCCATTACGATGTCGCGGTTCGTCTTTGAAGCGGAACCGAGCAGGGTGATCGCCCTGATCGAGACAGATCCCGAGATGAAAACCGACCGGCTCGCGAGCGCGATCCTGGAGTTCGACGCAGGGCAGGCGAGCTTTGTTTGCTCGACTCAACTCGTTCCCTATCAAAGGATGCAGGTGTTTGGAACGGCCGGGCGGATCGAGGTCGAGATCCCGTTCAACGCGCCGCCGGACCGGCCGTGCCGCATTTTCGTCGACACCGGTAGCAGCGCGCCATCGACCTCGTCAGCAATGACCGAGACCTTCGAGATCGTCGATCAGTATACGGCGCAGGGAGACAACTTTTCGCTGGCGATTCGCACGGGCGAGCCCCTGGAGTTCCCGCAGGAGAACGCGGTCCGCAACATGCGCATTCTCGACGCGCTGTTTCGCTCCGGCCAGAGCGGCCGGTGGGAAACCGTCGCGGCAGCGGCATGAGCGCTCTCGGCACACGGGATCATGCGCCGCGGGTCGCCGTCTTCGATATGGGTCTGACGGGGTTCCATGTCCTTCACCCTGGAACCGATCGAGCACATCCTGTAGAGCAGTCCTGTGCGGCATGCGGCTTAATCGGATTGGCTCGGCCTCGTCCGCATTGAAGTCATTCGCGTTCAAGTTGCCGGCAGGCCAAGAGTGAAGTCCACGAGCCGCTAAGAGACTCCTGCAGGTGACCGACCATTGGAGCCGCCCTCCGGCAAACACGCCGGAATACTCTCCAGGGGGCCGTTCCCGGGTGCTTCGGTTACCATGAGACGCAGGCACATGCGAGCCCTGATCGTCGTCGATTTGCAGAACGACTTCATGCCGGGCGGAGCTTTACCGGTTCAGCACGGCGACGAGGTCGTAGCAGTAGCGAACCGGCTGATGCCGAGATTCGACAGGGTCGTGGCCAGCCAGGATTGGCATCCGCCGAATCACTGTAGCTTTGCGTCGCGCCACGAGTGTTGCCAGCCCGGAGACGTCATTGAGTTGGCCGGCCTCAGGCAGGTACTCTGGCCGGTCCACTGCGTTCAAGAGACCTGGGGCGCCTCATTCCACCATGGCTTGAACACGCAGGTGATCGACAAGGTCTTTCCCAAGGGGGAGGATCCGCGAATCGACAGCTACAGCACGTTCTTCGACAATGCCCATCGGCGGTCGACCGGGCTGACGGGCTATTTGCGCGGACAGGGTGTCGATGAGGTCTATCTGCTTGGGTTGGCGACGGACTACTGCGTCAAGTTCAGCGTGCTCGATGCCGCCGGCGAAGGCTTCCGGGTGGCGGTCATCGAGGATGGTTGCCGTGGCATCGACCTGAAGCCCGGCGATGTGGATCGTGCGTTCCAAGAAATGAGAGAGGCCGGCGCGCGGGTTGTAGCAAGCGATGAAGTCTAGCCGGACATCTCATCACTTGGCGGTGCAAGATATCCAGGCTGGACCGGTCCGTTGACGGCCGCCGGAAAATGAAACCGGCAATAGCAATAGAGGATGAGAGATCAGCAGAGCGAAACGATTCTCGGCAGAGGCCGCTTCCTCGAATTACGCAAGCGGAACGGCTGGGAATACGTCGCCCGCAAGGGCGTCGATGAGGTAGTGGTCGTGGCCGCCGTCACGGCTGACGACAAGGCCGTCTTGATCGACCAATACCGCGAACCCGTTCGGGCCCGCGTGATCGAATGGGCGGCCGGCATTGTGGGAGATGAACCTGAGTTCGAGGGCGAACATCTTCTGGAAGCGGCGAACCGCGAACTCGAAGAAGAAACGGGATACCGCGCCGGAAGGATGCGGCTGATCGGCCACGGTCCTTCGTCGGGCGGCATGGCTTCGGAAATCATCACTTTCCTCCAGGCTGAGGACCTTGTGCAAGTCGGCGAAGGCGGAGGAGTCGGCAACGAGGACATCAAGGTTCACCTGGTCCCTCTTGATGAAGTGGACGCTTGGCTCGCGGCACGCGCCGGCGAGGACTTTCTGGTCGATCCGAAGGTCTATACAGGTCTCTACTTTCTTTCGAGACAGTACTGACCTCGTGCAACCTCCACGCTACAGAAGCATCCGAAGAGCAGTTTTGGACCCGGATGAGATCGTCGTTCAGATGATCGTCGGTTTCTGCATGGAAGAAGCGGCCGATGGCCGTCTTGCCGTTTTCAAGGCGGCTTTCTTGGGCCCGAAGCCTGGAGGCGATGGAGAATCTTCCGCCGGGCGAACGCGTCGACACGATAGCCCCGTACCCGATAGCGTCATCAACGTTGGCAACGCAGTTTGGCCGGAGAAGCAGGTATCGCCGAGGGTCCATGATGACAATACAGACCTTCCGGAGTGAGTCGCACCACGCACCGCGGCTCGCAGGCGGAACGGGTCGGATGGCTGAAATCAATCGGCTGATGAAGCAACCGCCTATGCCGCGCGGTTTCCCTATTTTCGCTCGGCTACCTGTACCTTGCCTCTTCGGCGATAGGGGTAGTAGTCCCAAGGGGACTCTCCGCCGGAGCGTGGATCGCCGGTTTCCGTGAGGTGGGCGGCCAGAGCTTCGCTGAGCTCTTTGCGGGTGTCAGCGTAGTCCGGGTTGTTCGCCAGGTTGTTGATCTGACCGGGGTCGTCAGCGATCTTGTAGAGCTCTTCGGCGGGGCGTCGTCCGAAACTCAGATCAAACTCGCGGGCAAACTCCCGCTTGTTGGGCTCTTCCAACATGAAGGTCTTGGTGGGACAGCGGTCGACGTCGCCGTAAAAGCTCTGCGGCTCCGCATCCAGGTCCGGGTCGCCTGCAGGCCAGCGGTCGGGTTCGTAGTTGCGGATGTAGAGGTAGTCCAGCGTTCGAATGGCGCGGCTGGGGTAGGGCGCGCCGTTAGGGCGGGTCCACGTATGCCGCTCGATGGCAGTGAAGACACGGTCACGAGTGGGGTCGACACGGCCTCCCTCTGCCGCCGTGAGAACGTTGAGCAGGCTACGGCCTGTCATCATCTCGGGAACGGGAAGGCCCGCCGCTTCGAGAAATGTCGGCGCGAGAGCGGCATGACCAACGAGGTCGTCGACCCGGCGCCCGCCCGGAACTTTCGCGGGCCAGCGGATCGCCAGCGGCATGCGGACACCCCAGTCATAAAGCGCAGTCTTCGCGCGGGGAAAGGGCATACCGTTGTCGCTGGTGACGATGATGATGGTATTGTCGAGCTCTCCCGCCTTTTCGAGCGCCTCGATCATACGCAGCAGATGCGCATCGAACCATTCGATTTCGACGTAGTAATCGAGGATGTCGCGGCGAACTTCGTCGGTATCCGGCAGAAAGGCTGGGACGGAAACCGTCTCGGGGGTCTTGCCTTTATTCACGCCCGCGTCATAGTCGTAGGCGCGGTGCGGTTCCGACGCGCCGTACCAGAAGAAGAACGGCATGTCCTCTTCGCGTTGCGCCAGGAAGTCATCGAAGTTGGCGGCGTAGTTGTTGTTCCGTATGCCTGGCGGAACGGATTCGTAGGTGCGCCGGGCGAATTCACGTCCCGTGGGATAACGCTTGAGGCCCCCGGCCTGCCAGTCGCCGGGGCCCCAGGCTTTGCCTGTGTAACCGATTTCATAACCGGCGTCTTCGAGCAAGAGCGGGAAGAGTGCAAACTTTGACGGGATGGTTCCCATCAGCAGTCCGGCAGCCTCCAGCCGCCAGATGGATTGGCCGGTAAGGATGGCGCTGCGAGAGGGCGTGCACGACGGTGCGGCGGTGAATGCGTGCGTGAAAAGCACACCCTCGCGCGCTACGCGGTCGAATGCCGGCGTCTCGACATTCGGGTCGCTCATCGCTCCCGTATGGAGCCACGATTGATCATCGGAAATGGCGAAGAGAATGTTCGGCCGTTGAGCGGGCGCGCTGTCGTCGGCGCCATGACAAGCGGAGAGCCCCAGCAACACGGAGGTTGCCAGCAGCAGTGTAAAGACGTGCGAGACGCGATGCAATGGCGGGAGAAGAAGTGGTGCCGGAGAGCGGACTCGAACCGCTGACCTAGGGATTATGAGGCCCTCGCTCTGACCACCTGAGCTACTCCGGCAAACTCCAAGGATGATTTCATCGTATCGGCATGTTTTTTGGGGTGTCAACGAAGGAACTCAGTACTCAGTTCTCTTGAAAATGAGAGTGCCGAGGGGCGGGAGGGTGAGATTCAGGCTATGGGGCAGGCTGTGGCTCGGCTCTGGCTCGGCATTTAAACCTCCAAGGTCGCCGACTCCGCTCCCTCCGTAAAGCGTCGCGTCGCTGTTGAGCAACTCCTTCCAGTAGCCATCGTGGGGAACACCGATGCGATAGCACTCGCGGGGAACGGGAGTGAAATTGCAGACCACCACAAGCTCGTCGTTCAGCGTTTCTCCGCGGCGGAGGAAGCTGATGATACTCCTCTGGCGGTCGTTGCCGTCGATCCATTCAAACCCGCGGGAGTCGGAATCGCTCTCGAACAATGCGCCTTCGGACCGGTATAAGCGATTCAGGTCTTGCACCCATCGGCACAGCCCCTCATGCCGGGGGTAGTCGAGCAGGTGCCAGTCGAGGCTCTCGTCATGCGTCCATTCCCTGCCCTGGCCGAACTCGCTGCCCATGAAGAGCAGCTTCTTGCCCGGGAAGGTGAACAGGTAGCCGTAGAGCGTCCGCAGGTTGGCGAACTTCTGCCATTCGTCGCCCGGCATCTTGCCGAGCATCGATCTCTTCATATGAACGACTTCATCATGGGAAAACGGCAGGATGAAGTTCTCGGTGAAGGCGTAGAGCGTGCTGAAGGTGATCTTCTCGTGGTGGTGCTTGCGATGCAGCGGGTCTTTCTCGATGTACTCCAGAATATCGTTCATCCAGCCCATATTCCATTTGAATCCGAAGCCCAGCCCACCCATGGAGGTGGGTCGCGAAACCATCGGCCATGCTGTGGATTCCTCGGCGATCGTGACCGTGTCCGGGTACTCGGCGTAGACACGCTCGTTCAAGCGCCGAAGGAAATCAATCGCCTCCAGATTCTCACGCCCACCATGCTGGTTAGGCACCCATTCGTCTTCCTTGCGGCCGTAGTCGAGATAGAGCATGGACGCGACCGCGTCGACGCGCAGGCCATCGATGTGATAACGATCGAGCCAAAACAGGGCGCTGCCGATCAGAAAATTCACTACCTCTTTGCGGCCGTAGTTGAAAATAAGCGTACCCCAGTCAGGATGATGGCCCCGGCGAGGGTCCGCATATTCATAAAGATGGGTTCCGTCGAAGTAGCCGAGGCCGTGCTCGTCCTTGGGGAAATGAGCCGGCGCCCAGTCAACTAATACCCCGAGGCCGGCTTGGTGAAGCATATCGACGAGAAACATGAACTCCTGCGGGGTCCCGAATCTCGCGGTGGGCGCGTAATAGCTGACGGTCTGATACCCCCACGAGCCGTCGAAGGGATGCTCGGTGACCGGTAGCAGTTCGACGTGCGTAAAGCCCAGTTCCACGACGTACTCGGCCAGACGCGGAGCCAGATCGCGATACGTGAGCCAGCCTCCCTCATCCGGCACGCGCATCCACGAGCCAAGGTGGACCTCATAGATGGAGATGGGCGCGTCGTGAGCGCTCTTGGGGCCGCGCGAGGCCATCCACTCGGAGTCGCCCCAGTCGTAGTCCGACAAGTTCCATACCTTCGAGGCCGTGCTAGGGCGCATCTCGGTCGCGAAGGCGTAGGGGTCGGCCTTCTCGACTTCGTAGCCGTTGGCGGGTGAGCGAATGAAGTACTTGTAGAGGGTGCGCGGTCCAACTGCGGGCACGAAGACTTCCCAAACACCGGCTTCAGGATGATTCCTCATCGGATGAGAGTCTCGGTCCCAGTCATTGAAATCCCCAATCACCGAGACGAACTTGGCATTCGGGGCCCATACGGCAAAGCGGGTCCCCTTGACGCCTTCGATCTCGACCAGGTGAGCGCCGAGCTTTTCGTAGCTGTCGCAGCGGTTCCCTTCGGTCAGGAGGCGGAGATCGAATGCGGTCAGAAGTGTGTTCGGCATGTACAGCTCCTGCTAAAGGGCCGCCGGACTTCGTTGCAAATCCGATCCTAGCCGAAATTGAGGGTTCCCGGGTGTCTGCCGAGCCGATGCTGTTTCCAGCAAAGAGGCAAAGTTCGCGAGAGGGCCTTCAAGGGTCCTTGCGGGCGTCAGCGATGCTCAGCGATTCCGCGAGAAGTCTTGAAGCGCTCTTACCAGGCTCTCAATCTCCTCCGGCATGTTGTAGTGGGCGCAGCCGATGCGGACCATGCCGCCGGATGCCTCGACGCCAAGGCGCTCCGTGACGTTGAGGGCGTAGTAATTGCCGTCCCAGACGAAAAAACCACGTTGGCCGAGAAAGGCCGCGAGTTGGCGTGGGGAACTGCCTTCCATGCGTATCGAAACGGTAGGCGTGCGGCGATCGAAGCGGCTCGTGTCGCGGATACCGTAGAACGTGAGCCCAGGGATCTCGAGCAGCGCTGGGATGAGCCTCTGCGACAACTCGCGCTCGTACGATTGTGTGAGGTTCATGGCCGTTACGAGGGCATCCCGGCGAGTCTCCGTGCCTTCGGGGACATGGCGGCGGCCCACGTCGGCAATGTAGTCGATGGCCGCGATCACTCCGGCGAGTCCCTCGTGGTTCTGGGTGCCGGTTTCCCAACAGTCAGGGATTTCGTTGGGCGCGGGCCGCACCTTGTAGGGATGCAGTTCCTCGAGAAGCTGCGCTTTGCCGTAGAGCACGCCGACATGCGGCCCGAAAAACTTGTAAGCCGAGCAGGTCAGGAAGTCGCAATCGATCGACTTCACGTCGATCGAGCCGTGAGGAGCGTAGTGAACGGCGTCAACGAAGCACAAGGCCCCCGCTGCGTGTGCGGCTCGCGTGATCGCGGCGACATCGTTGATGGTTCCGACGGCGTTGGAGGCATAGCCGACGGCCACGAGCTTCGTGCGCTCGTTGATCAACGCGTAAAGTCGATCGAGGTCGAGTATGCAGTCCTCAATGCGAATGTCGGCGGTGCGAATAACGGCACCGCGCTCTTCCAGAGCCCGCCACGGGGCGACGTTCGCATCGTGATCGAGTTGCGTGACGATGATCTCCTCACCTTTGTTCAGCTCACGTCCGATGGAACGGCTGAGGGCGAACGTAAGGGTCGTCATGTTGGGGCCGAACGCGACCTCGTCGGCATTACATCCCAAAAAGTCGCCCGCCGCCGCGTGGGCCTCGTTGAGCATTCGTTCGGTGCGTTCGGCCGTGAGGAACGCACCGTGAGTATTGGCGTTGGAGGTCGCGAGGTAGTCCGCGATGGCATCGATGACACGCTGGGGGACCTGGGTCCCTCCGGGGCCATCGAGGAAAACGGCCGGCCGGTCGTTGACTTCCAGGCGCAACGCAGGGAATTGGTTGCGAATCCAGGAAAGATCAAGGTCAGCCATGAAGTTGAATGGACACCGCGCTGGTGCCTCCGGGCGCAGCAAGCGAGCGCCTATTCTAGCAGCGACCTGGGGAGGGAACTAGTGTACCGTCCCGGAAATATATAAACAAAGTCGTTCGATCTTGGCGAGGATGGATTCGGCCGTGGCGGTCCAGACGAAGGGGCTGGTGTTGGCGTTGTAGTGTTCGACGAAGCGCTCAATGTTACGGACGAGAGCCTTGACGCTGGAGAAGGAACCACGGCGAATGGCCTTCTGGGTAATGATGCCGAACCAGCGTTCGACTTGGTTGAGCCAGGAGGCATAGGTTGGGGTGAAATGAAGGTGGTAGCGAGGACGCCGGGCGAGCCAGGCACGAACTTTGGGATGTTTGTGGGTGGCATAGTTATCGACGATGAGATGGATGTCGAGGTTGCGCGGCACACTGCCGTCGATCTGACGCAGGAAAGCGAGGAACTCCTGATGGCGGTGTCGCGGTTTACAGCGTGTGATGACTTGCCCCGTGGCAACATCGAGAGCAGCGAACAGAGTGGTCGTACCGTGACGTTGGTAGTCGTGGGTGACGCCTTCGAGGTAGCCAAGGCCCATCGGGAGGAGGGGCTGAGTCCGCTGAAGAGCCTGGACCTGGGTCTTCTCATCGACCGAGAGCACCACGGCGTGGTCCGGGGGGTTGAGGTAGAGACCGACGATGTCGCGGACTTTCTCGACGAAGAACGGGTCGTTGGAAATCTTGAAATGCCGCTGGCGATGCGGCTGCACGCCGAACAGCTCGAACCACCGCTGGACAGTACTCTTCGAGACTCCCGTGTGTTGGGCCATCGAACGCACGCTCCAGTGCGAACCATCCGGGGGGTCGGTTCCGAGGGCCGTGTTGATGACTTCGGCAACACGTTCATCGTCATGCCTGCGGGGGCGTCCGGGACGCAGTTCATCGTGGAGTCCGGAGACTCCCTGTTCACGATAGCGCTTGCGCCACTTGCCAACGGTCGTATTGGTGACACCGAGACGCCGGGCTACGGTCGAGCCGGGAACGCCTGCGGCGCAGGCGAGCACAATCTGGGCCCTCCGCACCAGACTATGCGGCAGCGTTCGGGAGCGGGCGAGGCTCCGCAGTTCCGTTTCCTCGCTTTCACGGAGAGTGATGGGAGCAACGGGGCGACCGCGTGGCATGGGCATACCTCCAGAAACCAAAAGTTGCCCATTAATATATCATGTATTTCCGGGACGGTACACTAGATGGGGGCTGCATGCCCGCAGCAGCGATTCTCTGTTGGAGAGCAGACTTGAGGCTTGTTGAATGAGCCGGAAAAACTCGTTCTCAGACTGCTTGAAAACAGTGAGAAACCAGGCAGAGTGCCGCGTGATGATGGCACGGCCGAATGCTCGACAGGGGTCCATCCTCAACGCCGGCAAGCCACTGCTATTGCTCGAGCTTCCCTTTCAGTCCGTGCTTTAGAATCACCTGCTCCACTGATTCGCCCCATGCAACGAGCTTGTCCAATTCGCTGTCCGTGAACGCACGGTCGATGAGACATTTCAAGTCTCGGCCCGCAGGCGTGAATAGCCGTGTCGACTCCACCGAGTCCCGCAGTCGCTCGACGGCCTCTGCAGGCACGCCAGTCTTCGGGATGCCGGCCCTGTCGTGCAGGGCTGTATAGAGCGTCTGCTTGAAAACACTGCCAGGCGGGTATGCGTAGCAGACGACCACCCGGGCTCCATCAATATCGACGCCAATTGAGAAACCCTTGGTCCCCCAGTGGATCGACATGGACTTTCGGCGCGCCAATTCGAGAATCCCGGAAAAGACAGCCTTCCCGTACTCGTCGCAGGACTCCAGGAACTCGCTTTCCGAAACGATGGACAGAGGTTTGGAAATCACGCGGTGCGGCTTCGTGTTTTCTCTCCCGACAACGATCTCCTGAGACAGCAAACGACCGCCCCCGGCGGCCTGGAAGAACGAGAATTCTACGCAGGTGACGTAGATTCCCTTGGATCCCAAGAACGACGCGGTCTGTCGGATCTCTCGCGTCACCCGCTGGCCGATGATCACGATGTGTTGATCCTTGTTGAACGCGACTGCCTCGGTCTCATCGACGCCGAAGTACTCCCGATGGTGGTCGGCGAGACTCAGTGATTCGTCTTGTTGACATACGCGGAGGATGCCCTCCAGTGCATCAACGTCGAGCCTGGCGGCGAATGCAGCGTATTCGAGCGCCTGCGCGACCACGTCCCGCGGAGTGCGGTCCCGCTTCAACTCGACGACGACCACGTTCCCCTCGCGATCTACGCCAAGCAGGTCGATGCCCCCCCCCAAGGTCGGTTCGGACCTGACGCCCGATGATCAGAACCCGACCGTCTTCAAGAATACCGTCGGGGTTGGACTCCAACCACTCCTCAAGGACGGATTCCTCGTGATCGACCTTGAACAGCAACCGCTCGTACTCGGTGAATCCGCCGTCAGTTCCAATGCTGAATACTCTCATGTCTGATCATGCTATCTGATGCTTTTAGCATGCATCGACTGTGAACATCCCGACACCGCTCTATGCTATCTGATGGCGGTAGCGCCGTCACATGGCCGGTTTAGGTGGTAGAAAGCCCGAAACTGGTAACTGACACGCTGGTGGAGCGGCACTTTTGGCTCACCGGTCTTGTGTATTTCCATAGCCGTTCCACGGATCCCGTCAGTAGAGTTTGGCTGTGGCGTGTCAAAGTGTCGAGAGAAGGTGGCCTGCTTATGTGTATTCACTCCACGCTTCTACAACTCTACCGGCAGTTATTGCTCCTGAGCTTCCGAAGCCACTCGTGCCCATAATAGGCAATGGCGGACACGATATCGGGGGCAAAGGATGATGGCGGATGCAGGAGAACGGAAGCGACCCAGGGTAGTAGCGGATGGACCTCTCGATGAAACGGTTCTCGGATTCATGGCGGATCGGTTCGAACTGTTGGCTTGGGATGTCGCGCGCGAAGGCTCGTCCGAGCAGATCGACGGGATCTACACGTACGGACATCCCTTGTTGAACGGAGAGATGCTCGACCGGCTGCCGGGCGTCCGAATCATCAGCAACTACGGCGTCGGCGTGGACCACATCAATTTGCCGGATGCGGCGACCCGAGGGATCCCAGTGGGCAACACGCCAAGCATTCTGGATGGAGCGACGGCGGACATGGGGATGGCGCTGCTCCTTGCCGCGGCACGCCTCATCGTGAAAGGAGACCGCCATGCCCGGTCACCGGAGTTCACACGCTACGACCCGGGTTACATGCTGGGCCGCGAAGTGCACGGAATGACGTTGGGTATCATCGGTATGGGCGCCATCGGCAGCCAGGTCGCGAAGCGCGCGCGGGTTTTTGACATGACGGTTCTGTACCACAATCGACGCCGGCGGGAGGACGAGAAGGCATTGGGCGTCGCGTATCGTCCGCTGGACGACCTGCTCCGGGAATCGGATTATGTGATGCTGACGTGCCCGCTGACGGACGAGACCCAGAACCTGATCAACGCGGAAACGCTCGCCAAGATGAAACCGACGGCGACGCTGGTCAACGTGGCTCGGGGGGCCGTGGTCGACACGCAAGCGCTGAATGAGGCGCTGCGGGACGGCGTGATCGGTAGCGCGGCACTCGATGTGACGGAACCGGAACCTCTTCCGCGGGATCACCCCCTGTTGCAGCTCGACAACCTGACGCTGGTCCCGCATCTGGGCAGCGCAACAATTGAGACCCGGCGCGAGTTGGCCCGGCTCTCGGTGGAGAATCTGTCCTTGGGCTTGGCCCGCAAACCGCTTCTGCATGAAGTTCGGCCCTGATGGGTGGTCATGACCTTTTGCCGGCCCGGCTGGTGGTGTCGGCCCAGGGCCCGGCCAAGGAACGCATGGCGCCGCCGGCGTCCCGGATGCGATCGTTGATCTTGAGCAGATCGGAAGTGTGTCGAGCCAGCCTGTCTAACTGGGTGACGACAACCAGGTCGTTGGGCCGAAGGCTGTCCAGCATACATTCGAGTTCAGACCGAAAGAAGGGCCGTCCGGCGCTGATTTTCTCAGCGTAGATGTGGGTGCAACCGGCTGCAACGAGTTCCTCGCATGACAGGGTCAAGTCCTGGTCCCGGGTGGAGACCCGGGCGTAGCCAACGATCAACCTGGTTGACGTGGAGGCGGGTGTCACACTCGTTTTACGCCAACAAGGCTTCACGACAAACACACGGCAACCCCTAACAGCCTGTGTCTAAACCGCGATTTCGGGGCGCGGGCGACAGGTGATCGCGCGGCGGGACCCGCCTTTCGCCGACACGGGGACTACTAGATTTCCTGGTCGCCTCAGCGCCAGCTTTAGGGGTTTAGGTTTTCTCTCCAAACGAAGCTCACGAAGTGTGGGGCCTCTCAGAAGGAAATGGCGTTATGCTCGATGCCTTCGGGCCTTCGTCCGCCCGATTTCGGCGTCACGGGGTTAGTCCCTTCATGGTGAAGCACGGCCCTGATGGGTGGTCATGACAGACGCCCGCACGGCTCATCCGCGCTTTGACATGCATCGTGGGGGTTCGGTAGGGTGGGAATTACACCTTCATGGAGATTGCCGGCCGGCAATCCAATCCGATCCAAAGACAGGAGTAGATTCTGATGTCCGAGATAACCGGGGCTGAGTTCAAGCAACAGCTACGCAACGGAGCGCCCAAGATGGGGCTGTTCTTGAACGCCCACACACCCACGGTGGCCGAGCAATTGGCGCACAGCGGTTATGACTGGCTGCTGGTCGATACGCAGCACGGCCCGATGGACCACGAGAAGTTGTCCGCCATGATCTGTTCGATCGGCAGCGGCGGCGCCAAATCGATGGTGCGCGTAGGCGGTTACGACGATCGCCCAGGGATCCAGCAGGCGCTCGACTTGGGTTCGGACGGTGTTTTGATCCCTTACATCAACAGCGCCGAGGAAGCGCGCCAAGCCGTGAGCTGCGCCCGCTATCCGACCTTCGGCACGCGCTCGGTCTACTTCCCGCAGCGCAGCACGAACAAGGCCGGACTACTGGGCTACGTAGGCCCGGCGAACGACAACATCATCGTCGCGCTGCAGGTCGAGACCGCGTCATGTATCGAGAACATGGCTGAAATCGCCGCCGTGCCGGGCGTCGACATCCTGTTCCTCGGCCAGAACGATCTGTGCATGTCGATGGGCCTCTATGAGAAGTACGAGTTCCCACACATGTATACGTCGGATGAACTCGGCGCGGCCACTGACAAGCTGGTCAGCGAGGCGCAAAAAAACAACATCATCCTCGGCCTGTTTCTGTTCGGCACCGACCGCGTGGGCGAGTTCCTCGACAAGGGCTTTACCTTCATCAGCATCGGCAACGACCTGCACCACGTGTTGACGCAAGCGACAGCGCATGTGACCGCGCTTGAATCGATTGCGGAAGAAAAAGGCAATTCCTGGACTCGGCGTCCGACGGCATTGATGTAGTCGCGCAGCGCCCGAAACCACCCTTGGGTGTGGGTTCGCGAATCTGACAGCCTGTGCCGGAAGAGTGTTCTGGCGACAGTCAGCCTTTGTACCTTCGGCGCGGGCTGCTAACCGTTCAGATGTAGCGTATCGACCAGTTCTTGGGCCGACCCCAGCTTTTGTTTCTGCAAGAATCGGTTGAACTCGCCGATGAGCCGCTGCGGGGTCTCCGGGTCCCAGAAAGTAGCTGTCCCTACTTGCGTGGCGCGCGCCCCGCAGATCAGAAACTCTGCTACGTCCCTGCCCGTCGCGATGCCGCCGAGCCCGATGACCGGCATCTTCACCGCGTGCGCCGCCTGATAGACCATGCGCAGCGCGATCGGCTTGATCGCCGGCCCCGACAGGCCGCCAAAGTTCGCCCCCAGACGAGGCCGCCGCTCGCCGGCGTCAACAGCGATGCCAACGAAAGTATTGACCAACGAGATCGCGTCCGCCCCCGCCTCCTCGGCGGCCCGCGCCATAACGGTGATGTCCGTCACGTTCGGCGATAGTTTGACGATCAGGGGCCGCCTGCTCACGGCGGCGCGCGCCAGCCTGACGACCTCGCCCAGCAGGCCGGGGTCAGAAGCGAACTGCATCCCTCCGTGCTTCGTATTCGGGCACGAAACATTCAGCTCATAACCGGCCAAGCCGTCGGCGTCTTCCAAGACCCGCAGCACCTCGACGTAATCTTTTGGGGTGTACCCGAACACATTGGCGAAGACGGCCGTATCAAGCTGTGCGAGCTTTGGGAGCTTCTCGGCGACGAATGAACGAACTCCGATGTTCTGGAGACCGATCGCATTCAGCATCCCTGAAGCCGTCTCGACGACCCGCGGCGGCGCATTGCCTTCGATCGGGTCGCGGGAAAGCCCTTTGACTACAAAACCGCCGAGGGCGTCGAGGTCTACGATGTCGGCGAACTCGAGCCCGTAACCGAAGGTCCCGCTCGAGGCGATCACCGGATTCTTGAGGCGGATGCCGCAGATTTCGGTTGTGAGGTCGGGTACCGTGTTCAAGGCGAGGTAGACGGCGGACCTACGAAGTCAGGATCGACGAACTTCGTGGTTGGTTTTGGAAGCAGAGCGTCGGCCAGAACCCGGCCGGTCGCGGATGAAGGTGGGGCGATGCCCAGCCATGCGGAAAGCGTCGGTGCGACGTCGGACGCATCGGCTGCTCCTTGGAAGCGGCCGGCTCGAAACCCGCGTCCGAAAAAGATCAACGGTACGTCGGTGTCATAGCGGTAGTACGAGCCCGGGGTCGTCCCGCGGCCGTTGCCGAAGTCCTCGGAATAATACGGCTCATAGACTAGGGCCAAGTCGCCCGCTCGATCCGGGTGCCAGCTACGCTGAATCCTGTCTGCGCCCGGGGCGGTCCCCGAGCCGGTTTCCGGAGAGTAATACCCCGCGATCCCTGTCAAGGTCCGCGCGGCCTCTCCCGCCGTTCTGAGGATCGTGGCTCGGCGCTCCGGAACGGCAGTGCGCACTTCGTCGCTCAGATACACATAGGGACAAACGAACTTCTCGACGTAGACTTCCGGGCCAAAGGCATCCAGCAGTGCTGTGTCAATCGAATGGACGACATCCTCACCGCGAATGCGTCCAGCCGGCAAACCTTCATTCCTGATCGTTTCCGGCAAAGGGGCGACGCCGTGCAGACCGGTCAGGATAATCCCTACATTTTCCAGCCCAAGGAGCTGATCCAAGTCATCGAAGAAGGCGCTCAACAAGCGGTCGAGCCGCAGAATCATATCTCGCATCAGCGGCGAGCGGGCGCCTGTCTCGGCCGCCAACCGGGCGGGCGCACTCACGTTTACGACGAGTAGATCCGGATAGTCACCCTGTCCGAGTTCCTCCGCCTCAACGGACCGCAACGCCAACTCGAATGTGTCCTGCGCCGCAAAAGGCGACGCCCGGTAAAGCGCGGCCAGGTCGTTTTCCGTACGAGCGTTGATGACACGCAGGGGAACGGAATCAGTGGGACGCCCGAGTACGAACCACTTCCGGCCTTGAGCGCGAACCGCTCCGTGCAGAGCATTGAATTCCTCGACCCAGCCGGGTAGAGCTTGGCGATAGTATCTCGATGTCCGGAAGTCGCCGGTGGGCCCCATCCAATAGCACCCGATCGGGCGGCGGCCGGCGAGAAACACGGCGCCCTCGGCGCTGCCCGAAACCGCGAGTACGCGCGAGCGGCCGTCGGTCGCCCATCGCAGCTCATCGGCGAAAGTTGAGCCAACAAGACGAAGCGGCGATACGACGAGTGTGTCTTGCGCCAGTCCCGATTCGAGGGCGCTCACGACCTTGGCGGAGGGCCGTTCATGCCATCGGTTGGCAACGATCCCATGCACTGACGGGTATGCGCCCGTCGCCAGCACGGCCGCGTTCGGTCCGGCCAGCGTCGCGAGGTGGTCGTATCGCGCCGTGGGAAACACCGCACCCTCCGCTAGCAGACGTCCGAAGCCGCCGGCACTGAAGCTGTCTTCGTAGAGTTGAAGATAGTCGGAGCGGAGCTGCTCCGACGTGATCAGCACGATAAGCGACGGAGGTGACCCCTGAAGCGGCCGCGCCGCCGGAAAGAGTGAGAGAATCAACAGAAGGACTTCGACCGCGCTCCGGCCTTGCAGGCGGTATGGAAGCCTCATTCTGGCCCTCCCGAGTTGATGAGTGTATCAGAAGCCCAGCGGATATCTGTTTGTTGATGTCCGGAAGACCGCGAGGCGGATGGACGTGTGCGACAACAGAAGCGCGTGGCGCGGACAGCCCTCTATCTGATTGTGTAAACTACGATGCTCAGGCCTCCTTCATAGGGCCTCGTGGTGGAGCAGCTCATTCAGCCCTCCCGCGAAGCGTTCCATCGTCCAGCTTGATAGCAACAGATCCGCGACTTGGAGTCAGTATTGGTGTCAGTGCGAGAAACCCCGAATATTGTACCCCCTGAGGGCAAACTAGGAGTCCTGCTGCCCGGGATGGGTGCGGTCAGCACGACCTTCATCGCCGGAGTGGAGGCGGTCAAGAAGGGTAATGCAGCGCCCATCGGCTCGCTCACCCAGATCGGTCACGTTCGGCTCGGCAAGCGCACCGAAGACCGCAATCCGCTGATCAAAGAACTGGTCCCGCTGACCGACATCTCCAACCTGGTCTATGGCGGCTGGGACATCTACGAGGACAACTGTTACGACGCCGCCGTAAACGCCGGGGTGCTGCAGTCCGACTTGCTCGATCAAGTCAAAACCGAGATGCAGGCCGTGACACCCATGCCGGCGGTGTTCGAGCATCGTTACGTCACCCGCATCGACGGCCCGAACATCAAGAAGGGCGCCAACAAAATGGAATTGGCGGAGGCGTTGATCGACGATATCCGCAACTTCAAGGAACGCACGGGCGCGGAGCGTGCGGTGATGGTCTGGTGCGGCTCCACCGAGATCTTCCAGAAGCCCAGTGAAGTGCACCAGAGTCCCGCTGCATTCGAGCGAGGGCTGGCGGAAAACGACCCTGAGATCGCGCCCAGCCAAATCTACGCCTACGCGGCGCTGAAGTCCGGCGTGCCTTTCGCCAACGGCGCGCCGAACCTCACCGTGGATACACCCGCCTTGATCGCACTGGCGAAGGCTGAGGGAGTGCCCATCGCGGGCAAGGATTACAAGACCGGCCAAACCTTTATCAAGACGCTGCTCGCCCCCGGATTGAAGTCCCGCCTGCTCGGACTCGATGGCTGGTTCTCGACGAACATCCTGGGGAACCGCGACGGTGAAGTCCTCGACGACCCCGATTCGTTCAAGACCAAGGAGGAGAGCAAACTCTCCGCGCTCGATGTCATTTTTCAGCCGAAGCTTTATCCGGAACTCTACGGCGACTTCGACCACAAGGTGCGCATCAACTACTATCCGCCGCGTGGTGACAACAAAGAGGGCTGGGACAATATCGACATCTTCGGTTGGCTCGGCTACAAAATGCAGATCAAGGTCAACTTCCTGTGCCGAGATTCAATCCTGGCGGCGCCACTGGTGTTGGACCTGGCTCTTTTCCTCGATCTCGCGCAGCGCGCGGGCATGTCAGGCATCCTGGAATGGCTTTCGTTCTATTTCAAGTCGCCGATGGCCGCGCAGGGTCTCTACCCCGAACACGACATCTTCATTCAGTTAATGAAGCTGAAGAACACGCTCCGCTGGATGAAGGGCGAAGAACTCATCACGCACCTTGGCCTCGAATACTACGATTAACCTGCATTTCTCACCACGTGGCGAGGCGAAGTGCGTGAGAGGGCCGTCAGGACGAGGCGCGCGCCGCTTGACGCCCCGGCCTTATTGACATCGAGGCGTATTTGACGGCACCTGCGGGCGCGGTAAGCAAGCGCAACAAGTTCATGCGAGAGTGGCAGGTGGTTAGTGGTTGGTGACCGGTTTTCTCTTCCCTTCCTAAACACCGTCACTGGCAACCGTCCACTGAGGTCAAGCGGCTGTATCCTGCGCTTCGACCGTTTAATGGCTGGAAATGCAGGCTAGACGACCCGACCGCGCTCTCGTTATCGGAGGCACACTCTTCATTGGGCGTGCGCTCGTGCGCCGACTGCTGGCTCGCGGCGATGACGTTACGATTTTGCATCGCGGGACGAAGCAGCCGTTTTCAGGTCAAGCCGCGGAGATCCACTGTGACCGCAACGACACGGCGGACATCTCTCAGAAACTGAACGGCGGACGGTTCGATGTCGTCTACGACAACGTTTACGACTGGCAACGGGGGACCACCGCTGAACAGGTGAAAGCCGCTGCTCTCGCTGCTGCCCCCGGCCTTCGACGCTACGTCTTCACATCCAGCGTCGCGGCCTACGGAGACGGCCTGAACCATTCCGAGGACCACCCGCTGGCGCCGGCGGATCACCCGGAGGATTATGTGCGGAACAAAGCGGAGACGGAGCGCATGCTCTTCCGACTTCATGAAGACGAAGGATTCCCCGCCACGACTCTGCGGCCGCCCTATGTTTACGGACCAGAGAACCCCTTCTATCGCGAAGCTTTCTTCTGGGACCGTCTGCTGGCTGGTCGTCCGATCTTGCTTCCGGACGACGGCGTGCGCCTGATGCAGTTCGTTCTGGCCGATGATCTGGCCCGAGCGGCAATCTTGGCCGCCGACACGGACGGTGCCGCCGGACGCGCCTTTAACGTTGCGCACGAATCAGCGATTACGCAGCGCGCCCTCGTCGAAGCGCTGGCGACCGCAGCAGACCGGAAGGCCGACCTCGTGCCCGTTCCCCGCGAACGATTGATCGAACTCGGAGGCAACGCCTTCGAACCGCCGTTCTACTTCGCGCAGTACTTCGACATGCCGCCGATTACCCAGAACCCCGCGCGAGCCCGGGAAGAACTCGGTTTCGAGCCCACCTCTTGGGAGGAGGGGTTGCGGCGGACGTTTGCGTGGTATCTGTCCCGACAGCGCCCGGCGGCGGATTTCTCTTTCGATGACAAAGTGCTGAGCACGTTGTCATAGATCCTGGCGATGGGCGCCCGGAGTTGAATGTACTATTTATTACATTCGGTTCGGGGAAGTCCTTTGTGCAATATCGTTGCGTCGGGCTTTCTTTGACTCATCTTCCGATGTCCGTGGTTCAGGTCCCCTGCAACTCCCCGGCAGATAGGAAGGCGTCGGAGCGTATGTCTTCCCGCCGGCTTGCATCTGAACTGCAAATCCGGAGCTTCCTTCCAGAGACCTGCTTGGCGCAGCATCCCACGATCGGCCGTGCAAACTGCTTGCATTGCGCCGGCTCCTCTCCGGGACTTGAGCTTTTCCTTGAAGAATCCTTCAAGAATGTGCTTTGACAAGGTCCGCGCAGCGGCGCTACAACGAATAGTCCACACAGCGGGTAAACGGAAAGGCAAACGATGAAAGGCGACCCCAAAGTTATTGAGTGCCTTAAGGAGGTGCTCAAAGCCGAGCTGACGGCGATCAACCAGTATTTCCTGCACGCCGAGATGTGCGAGAACTGGGGCTATCTGGCCCTCGCAAAATACGTTAAACGAGAGTCGATCGAAGAGATGCAGCATGCCGAAGCGCTCATCGAGCGCATTCTCTTCCTCGAGAGCATCCCGAACCTTCGCGAAATGTTTTCGCTGCGAATCGGCAAGGATGTCAGAGCCCAATTCGAAAACGACCTGGCGCTTGAACTGGAGGCCGTGCCGCGGCTCAACGAAGCGATCAACGTGGCCGTGGAGAAACGGGACAACGGGTCCCGCGAGCTTTTTGAGAAGATCCTCGTCGACGAAGAAAAGCATGTCGACTGGCTGGAAGCACAGATCGACATGATCGATCAGATGGGCATTGGCGTCTACCTCTCGCAGCAAATGGGCGAAGAGGAAGGCAATTAGCTCGGGCCGACGGACTCCCGGCACGGGCTTTTGTGAATACGGAACCATTCAGTCCTCTTGATCGGCTGGCCCGGCTCTACGGAGTGAGCCCTGTATTCCGAGACGGCTTCCACGTCAAGAGACGGGTCTCCAGGGAAGCACTTTGCTCCATTCTGCGCGCCCTCGGAGCTCAACTCGATTCCCCAGACGATGCAATCGAAGCTCTGCGAGCAAGACGTCTCGAGCTCTGGGAGCACCTGGTTGAGCCGGTGCTCGTTTCGTGGAGTCCCCAGCGACCGAGCTTCACGGTTCGCGTGCCGGCCGATGAGGACTCTCTGGAGTGCGAGCTGCAACTCGAGGATGGGTCCCGACGGGCTTGGCGAGAGCAACTGAACCCGGTCAAGATACAAGCTTCTGTCGAGCTGGGAGGCAGTAACTACGTAGTCAAGAAACTTGCTTTCCCCCATAACCTGCCCCTTGGCTACCACCAACTGCGACTCACAAGCCGGCGGCGTATGGCGAATGCCTGGGTGTTCCGGGCTCCCCGGCTGACGTATCCCCTCAACGAGGTTTCAAAGTCGGGGTGGGGTGTTTTCCTGCCGCTCTATTCGCTTCACGCCAAGCGAAGCTGGGGAGCCGCAGACTTCAGCGACCTGTCGGAACTCACGGAGTGGACCGCTGCGGCAGGCGGAGACTTGGTGGGGACGCTCCCGTTGCTTGCGGCCTTCCTCGACCAGCCGTATGACCCTTCGCCGTACGCGCCGGTAAGCCGCTTGTTCTGGAATGAGTTTTTTGTTGACGTCACGGCCGTTCCCGAGTTCGAAAGCTGTGCGGATGCTCGGCGGCTTGTCTCGACAAGCGACTTCCAGGCTGAGATGGAAAGTTGCCGTGCGGCTTCGTTGATCGACTACAAACAGCAGATGGCTCTCAAGAGAAGAGTCCTGGAACTGCTTTGTTCATCAATCATTGACAGTCGGAATCAGCGCAGGCGGGATTTCGAGCAGTACACAGCCTCGCGGCCCACGCTCCAGGCCTACGCCGCCTTTCGGGCCACGATCGAGCAGCAGGGGAAGACATGGCCCGATTGGCCCGAGCGGTTGCGATCGGGTGGACTTACCGAAGCAGACTCGGACGAGCGCGTCCGGTCCTATCACCAGTACGTCCAGTGGCTGGCTGATGGTCAACTGCAGGCCCTCGCCGACAAGTCACAGCATCACTCGGCGGGCCTTTACCTTGACCTGCCTCTCGGAGTCCACCCGGCCGGCTTTGATGTTTGGCGCGAGCCCGACTCATTCGCCTTGGGCATCGCAGGCGGCGCTCCGCCGGACCGCTTCTTTAGCAACGGCCAGAACTGGGGTTTCGCTCCCGTTCATCCGGAAAAGATTCGCCTCGACGGATACCGTCACTACATTCAGTGTTTGCGCCACCACATGCGCTACGCACGTGTGCTCCGCATCGACCACGTGATGAACCTGCATCGGCTTTATTGGATTCCACAAGGCCTCACGGCGACGGACGGTACTTACGTCGGCTACCATGCGGACGAGTTCTACGCCATCCTCGCTCTGGAGTCCCGACACCACAAGACCGCCATCATCGGCGAGGATCTCGGGACGGTCCCCAAGCACGTCCGAGCAAGCATGAGCGAGCATGGGCTCAGCGGCATGTACGTCGCCCAGTTCCAGTTCAAGAGAAGTGCCGGCGAGGCCATGCGCCCCACGCCCAGTAGCTCTCTGGCGAGCTTGAACACGCACGACATGCGCCCGTTCGCCGGGTTCTGGGAAGGACTCGACATCAATGACCAAGAGGAATTCGGGCTGATCAGCTACAACGACGCTCGGGAGGCGCGCAAGGAACGCGGGTTGCTCAAGCAATCCGTGGTTCAGTTCCTGCGTCGACGCGGAGCCCTGCATGCAGAGCGCCCGACTCTCACCGAGATCCTCGAAGCCTGCTTGTTGGAACTGGCCGGACGGGAAGAAGCTATGATGCTCGTCAACCTGGAGGACCTCTGGCTGGAACGCTTTCCCCAGAACACGCCCGGTACGGTTGATGAAAGACCCAACTGGCAAAACCACGCCCGCTACGGCATGGAAGCCGTCAAGGCCGACTCTCAGCTACTCCGTCTTCTCGATCAAGTGCATCAACAGCGGAAGAGACATGCGCCTTACGGGTGTGCACAGCAACGGGATTAACGCCTTTCTGGCTTGATACACTTGCGGGTCAATGACCCGACGTGACTTACTTACCGCGGCCGGATTCGCTTCAATCGCTTGTCAGACGACAGAGACGCCCGCCCAGCGACCGAAACCCCGGATCGCCGCCATTACGACGGTTTATTTTGAGCGGTCGCATGCGGACGTGTTCTTTAGCCGTATCTTGCACGGCTATCGCCTGAACAAGAAGACGTACTATCCGCGCTTGGAAGTGGCATCGATGTATCTGGACCAGGTCCAAGAAGACGACATGGGCTACGACCTGGCCGAGGAATACGGGTTCAAGGTATATCCGACCGTAGCCGAGGCGCTGCGGTGTGGCGGGGACCGCTTGGCCGTGGATGGTATCGCCCTCGTCGCAGAGCATGGCGACTATCCGTATAACGAGAAAGGCCAGCATCTATACCCGCGTTACGAGTTATTCATGCAGATCATCGACGTCATGAAGCAAGATGGCGTCATCTGCCCGATCTTCGTCGACAAGCACTTTTCCTACAGTTGGGAGAAGGCTTCGGCGATGTACGAGACAGCGAAAGAAATGGGAATCCCGTTGATGGCGGGGTCCACAGTGTCGCTGGCATGGCGCTATCCGCCGTTGGAGCTGGATTACACTCAGGAACTCGAGGAAGCCCTGACCGTTGGATTCGGTCATACGGACGCCCTTGGTTTTCACACGCTGGAAGCCCTGCAGGCGATCGTCGAGAAGCGTAAGGGCGGGGAAACTGGCGTAGCGTCGGTCCAGGCTTTTCGGGGAAGCAAGGTTTGGGAGCTGCGAGATCAGGGCGTCTGGTCGCAGGACTTGTTCGAGGCGGCCTTAGCTCGCACGGAGACTCGCAAGGAAGGGCGTCCGGAAGACCTGATCGAGGAACCGATTCTGTTTCTCATCGAGTATCGCGACGGTCTCAAGGGGCGTTTGCTGATGGGGAATGGACTACTGCGAAGTTGGGTTGTCGCGGCGAGCCGGAAGGGGTCAGGCGAGATTCTATCGACCGAGTGCCGGATTCAGTTTCACATTCACGGCCACTGGGGTTTCATGGCCCGCAACTTCGAGAATCTGGTGGCGGACGGCATCCTTCCGAATCCTGTTGAGCGAACACTATTGACGACGGGGGTTCTTTCATTCGCGATGGATTCACTCTACGAGAACGGGCGGCGCATCGACACTCCCGAGTTAGCGATTACCTACAAGGCCTAAGGAAGTACTGGCGGTGAAACATTGCTTTACAAGTGGATACGCAAGATTCATACCTGGTCGGGATTATTGACATTCACAGCATTTGTTGTATGGGGGCTAACCGGCATTTACGCGATCTTTTTGCCTCCCCCGGGGAAGTGGAAGTCGCCGGAGGTGTCAAGCGATCGCGAGTTTGCGTATGTGGCGCCCGTTAACGTGGACGACCGCGAACTGGCGAAGCTGATCTTCGAGGCAGCGGACATGAAGATGGCCGGCGGTCACTACAACGTCCATCGGGATGCCGAGCAAAATCTGGCGTTCAACGCCTTTACTCCCAACGGACGACAGGACCTCACCTACTTCGAGGATGAGAAGCGCGTCCAGGTCCAATCTCGACAGAACGGCATCGGCAATTTTTTCTCGGTGATGCATGCTTCGCATTCTCGACGCGGATCTACGGAGTCTACAACGAGGTCTCGACCTGGGCCTTCTTCTTCATGTCGCTGTCGGGGCTCTATATGTGGACCGCGACCCGGCCGGGCTTACCTTGGGCTCGGATCATCATCGGCGCCACGACTCTCGCCACCGTGATCATGTGGTGGGCGGTGAGGTGAAGCAATGTTCCAGTTGATGCGCAATACACATTTGATTCTCGGTCTGGTCCTTTTTCTTTTTGCTTTTATCTTCACGGTGAGTTCCTTGGTGATCATCTATCGCCCGTGGCTGCCGGACTCACGGAAGGATACGGAACAAACGATCCGAATTGACGCCTCGAAAGCCACATCGCCAAGGGCGCTGGCTCTCGAGTTGATGCGAAAACACGGTTTCGCGGGCGACCTACGCAACGCAAAAGAAGAGGACGGCGTGATGAAGTTTCGGATCCTCCGCCCGGGCACTCATGTTAGCTTCGAATACACCGAGGGCAGCAACGTCGTTCTGGCTAAAACCCAACGCTGGGGTTGGACAGAGTTCATCGTTCAGTTGCACGTCAACCACGGTTTCTATCACGAGTTTCTCCCTACAACAATGTGGAGCGCTCTGTCGTTGCTGGGCTCGATTGGGTTGTTGCTCCTTGGTGCGACGGGCCTGTACCTGTGGTTCTGTCTTCACGAGGAACGAGTGGTGGGTAGCGTAGTGCTGGCGATCGGTTTGGTTTGGGGTTTGATGGCGCTGATTTGGGCCCGAATGGTCTAGGCGAGCAACCAGATGGTTGGGGAGAGACGAGTCAGGCAAGAGAATTCGACTCCCGGGGAGTTTCCTTAACCAAGACGTATGACAGCGTTTTGGTGCCTTTGTTCTTTCAACAGTTGGCGGAATTACTTCTCGGCTACGAGGGAGATTGGGAATCGCGAACGGTCTTGGATCTAGCAATGGGAACGGGAGCGGTGGCACAACTGTTGACGAAGAAAGTGGGACTGCATGGCCGGATGATCGCCTTGGATCTGAACGGTGCGATGCTTGAGGAGGCACGTCTGCTCCAAGGCGGCGGCCCGGTCGGTTTGCGGCATCCAGGCGATGCCTTGGGCTGAAGATCGAGATAACCGCCGGGTTGAAGGCCCCCGCGCTCGCCGGGTCTTTGGAGATTCCCGTTTCCTCAGCGAGGTGCTTGGAGCGACTGGCAACTCACAGATCAGTTGATTCTGCCGGGTGGAAGGCGGACGCGCCTTGCGGCGGATAGGAAACGCTGCTCGTTCTTGCGTAACCCGGCGGCCCCTGCTCGTATTCGCGCACACGCTCAAAAAGCGAACCGCGAGGCTTGATGCACGGACTGAAATACAGAGCACCAGCAGTCTCATGCATCGCCTGGGCAGTCTCATCATCGAGGTAAAGCGTCCGGGCATGTCGTCGACCCTGGCGCGTCCGATCCGAAACTCTCTTCCGCTCGTCAAGAAGGTGCTTCCCGGGGTTCAAGGCGCTCGCTCAATGGGCACAACCAAGTGGTGGTGGCTCTATCTCCTTTGTATTGTTGATGCTAAGTTGCGATCCTGATGCGAAACGAGGATAATGAAATCGAGACTCTGGTCAATAGGTAGTTTTGTGGAGGGGCGATTAGGTGTATCCCGTCACTGAGAGAAACAACCTTGTTGAGGCGTTATCTTCGATGAGTCGGATCGCACGACGCGCATCGGCCAAAGAGTTTTTGGAAGGTTTATCGACAGACGAGTTACAGTACATCGCCGCTTACTTCGGTGCGCGCACGCTTGATCCGAAAATGGGTGATCGCACTGCGACGCGTGGACGCCGGGCGAGCGAGATCCAGCGCTACGAACGGGGTAGAGCGGTGAAGCCGGAATACTTTTCCGGCCAGGGTCGAACCCGGACTGGGCCGAGACGGGCCAGCGCCGTGTCCCACAAGATGATGGTGCTTCTCGAGTTCCTGACCGTGAGCGAGCGAATCGCGCCCGTGGCGGACTCTTGGCCGGCTATGGGCGGTTGCGCCTAGCGGTCAATCATCCACCGCTGTGCTACGCTGGATTCTCTCCGGCGTAAAAGCGTTGCCCTTGATCTGAGAGTTCTTACGTTTCATCCTACTTCGCCGGAACCGAATTTCTTTGAGGGGTTGAGCAGCGCTCCTCTTGGATTAACATGATTCGTCCGTACCGGGGCCGGCTCCCCACGCTTTCCGAATCGGCCTACGTTGACCCAAGCGCTCAGGTGGTCGGCGATGTCGAACTCGGTGACGAGGTGAGCGTCTGGTGCAATACGACGATTCGCGGCGATGTGAATTCGATTCGGATCGGGAACCGCAGCAACATCCAGGACAACTGTTGTCTTCATGTCGACCGTGATAAGCCACTCCTCATCGGGGAAGGCGTTGTCGTAGGGCATTCGGTCACGCTGCATGGCTGCGTCATTGGCGACGAGTGTCTGATCGGAATGGGCGCGACCGTCTTGAGCGGTTCGAAGATCGGAGCGGGCTCGATCGTCGCAGCGAGGGCCTTGGTGGTGGAAGGCGCGGCGTTTCCGTCGGGCAGCTTGTTGATGGGTGCGCCGGCGAAAGTTCGCCGTTCCGTGTCCGACGACGAGAGGGAGCGGATTCGCCGCAATGCTGCGAGCTATGTCGAGTTGAGCCGTGCATACAGCGAAGAGTTACAAGAGCGCTGATGGAAGCCACGAATCAAACCTCCGTCCCGCTGGACTTCCTCGGTGACCTCGAACGAACCCATCGCTGCGGCGATCTGCGACCGGGCGACGTTGGCAAGCGCGTCGTTTTGATGGGTTGGGTCCACCGCCGGCGGGATCTAGGCGGGTTGATCTTCATCCACCTGCGGGACCGCTCAGGTGTGTCCCAGTTGGTGTTTAACCAGGAGCGGGCCGACGTCCACGCCCGCGCCGAGTTGCTGCGCAGCGAATTCGTCATCGCCGTCGAAGGTCCCGTAATTCGCCGTGACGACGATACGGTCAACCCCGAGCTGACGACGGGCGAGGTCGAGGTCGCAGCAGAGAAGATCTACATCCTGAACACATCGCGCACTCCGCCATTCCTGGTGGAGGAGGATCTCTCGGTCGGCGAGGACATCCGGTTGAGACACCGTTACATCGACTTGCGGCGGCCGCATATGCAGCGCAATGTGATCCTGCGGCACAAAGTGAACTTTGCGATTCGCAAAGCGATGGACGAGCAGGAATTTTACGAGATCGAGACGCCGTTCATGACGCGCTCGACGCCTGAGGGTGCGCGCGACTTCCTCGTGCCGAGCCGCTTGCAGTTGGGCAGCTTCTATGCGCTGCCACAGTCGCCGCAACTATTCAAGCAATTGCTGATGATCGCCGGCTACGACCGCTATTTCCAAATTGCCCGCTGCTTCCGTGATGAGGATCTCCGCGCCGACCGCCAGCCGGAGTTCACACAGCTCGACCTCGAGATGTCGTTCATCCAGGAAGGGGATGTGTTCGATGTGATCGAGCACGTGATGCAGGGCGCCGCGGAGGCGGCGGGGCATCCAACGCCCGAACGGCCGTTCCCGAGGATGAGTTACGCCGAAGCGATGGAGCGCCACGGCAGCGACAAACCGGATCTGCGCGTTCCGGCGATGACGCGGGTCGACGACCTGTTCCCTGCGGGCGAGCTGCCCATTCCCGAGGGAATGCCGCTGATGGCGATCCGCATACCTTCCGTCGGAACGCTGACGCGGCGCGAGCGCGATGAACTGAAGCCGCTTGGCAGCGAGCTCGGCTTACGCGTGTTCGACGACATGAAGCGGCTCGGCCGCGACTTCGCCGAGCCGCTGAGGAACGTGCGCAAGCGGGCAGGTGTCGAAGACGAAGATCTGCTGGTTCTCGTGACGATCGCTCAAAAGCCGACCGGACCGAAGCCGGAAGAGACTGCGCTGAAGGCCGCAGGGACGTTCCGGCTACAGGTGGCGCAGAAGTATCAGGAACGCCATGGGCTCTTCAACAAAGAGGATTTCCGCTTCTTGTGGGTGACCGACTTCCCGATGTTCGAGTGGGACGAGGCCGAACTAAGCTGGAACGCGGCGCATCACCCGTTCACGTCCGTGCACGACGAGGATTTTGACTACCTGCTGAGTGAGCCGCACCGTTGCCGCTCGAAGGCCTACGATCTTGTCCTCAACGGAATCGAGTTGGGCTCGGGGTCGATTCGTATTCACCGGCGGGACGTGCAGGCCAAGGTGTTCCAGGCGCTTGGGTTCACCGACGAGCAGGCGCGCCATCGCTTCGGGTTCTTCCTGGAGGCGTTGGAATACGGGACGCCTCCGCACGGCGGCATCGCGCTCGGCCTCGACCGCTTGGTCATGCTGTTCGCGGGCGAGGCCACGATTCGCGACGTGATTCCCTTCCCCAAAACCGCCAAGGGCACGGATCTCATGTGCGAGGCGCCGTCAACGGTTCCCGGCCGTCAATTGACGGACTTGGGGATTGGTCTGCGACCCGGTATCCGGCGGGCGATGAGCAGCCAGTCGGACGAATAGCCCGGCCTGCTTGCCGAGATAGCGCGGGTCGTCTCTCGGATTGAAAGCCATCTGCACGGCCCGCGCGCCGACAGAGGCTGATCGTCCCTGACAGCAGGCCGGCGGCGCCACTGACGGAGTGCCGCAGTGGCCCGTCCATCGATGCCGAACATGAACGAGATCACGACGCATTCGTGACAGGAAGACCTTCTTGCGAGAAACCGGCTCGTCCACAAGCTCGGGAAAGAGTCGGAAGCTGTGGCGGCTCCATTGCACTTTTTCTCACACGACTAGGACGCATCCATGTCGCGCCAGTTGGCGCCCGCCTTCACGTCCGCGAGAAGTGGGACTCGCAAATCGTAGGCACCTTCCATTTCCCGCTTGACGATAGCGGCCAGATCGGCGACTTCGGCTTCGGGCACCTCGAAGAGCAACTCATCGTGAACCTGGAGCAGCATCAGCGCCTGGCTGCCGGTTTCTCGGAGCCTTCGGTCGACGCGGATCATCGCGAGCTTGATCAGGTCCGCCGCAGAGCCTTGGATCGGGGAGTTGATCGCGGTGCGCTCGGCGAATCCGCGGGCCGCGGGGTTGCGGCTGTCGAGATCGGGGATCGGCCTCCGCCTGCCGAGCAGCGTCCGGGTATGTCCGTTTCTGCGTGCGTCGGCGATGGCGCCGTCCATGAACTTCTTTACGCCCGCGTAGCGCTCGAAGTAGGCGTTGATGTATTGCCGCGATTCGGACTGCGGGATGCCGAGCTGCTTCGACAGCCCGAAGGGGCTGAGCCCGTAGACGATCCCGAAGTTCACGGCCTTGGCGCGGCGCCGCTCTTCCGCGCCCACGGCCAACGGCGGTACGCCGAACACCTCAGCGGCCGTGCGCGTATGAATGTCTTCTCCGTTGCGGAATGCGTCGACGAGCACCGGGTCCTGTGAGATGTGCGCGAGCACGCGCAACTCGATCTGCGAGTAGTCAGCAGCGAGCAGCTTCCATCCCGGCCGGGCGACAAATGCGGCCCGAATCTCGCGGCCGCGTTCGGTACGGATGGGAATGTTCTGGAGGTTCGGGTTCGATGACGACAGCCGTCCTGTGGATGACCCGCACTGGTTATATGTCGTGTGCAGACGGCCGGTCTTCGGAGAAACGAGGGTCGGCAGTGCGTCGACGTAGGTGTTCTTGAGCTTGGTTTGCCGACGGTAGTCGAGGACTTTGGGGACAATTTCGTGGGTCGGGGCGATCTCTTCCAAAACGTCGGACGCGGTCGAGCGTGCCTTGGTCTTCCCGCGCAGGGGCGGAGCGGGAAGCTGCAGGTCATCGAAGAGCACCTTGGCAAGCTGCTGCGTCGAGTTGATGTTGAATGTCGAGCCCGCCAGTTCGTAAATCTGCCGGGTCAGCGCATCGATCTCGCTTTCCATCTGCCGCGAGATCCCCGCCAAGCGGTCGCTATCGAGCAAGACGCCCTCTTGCTCCATACGGGCGAGAATGGGGACGAGCGGCAGCTCTACGCTCTCGTAGAGATCGCGCAGGCCCAGCTCATCGATCTGCGGAGACAGCTTTTCGCTGAGTTCGCGAACCAAGTCCGCCGTGCGCGCCAAGTCGTCATCGACCGGCACGCCCAGGTACCGTCCGATCGCCTTTCTAAGAGTGAAGTCCGCGCGCGTCGTATCCAGGAGAAACGCCTCCAGCATCGAGTCGCTCACGACGCCGTTGAGCGAGATCCCGAATTTGCCGAGCGTGTGCGTCGTCGACTTCCAGTCGTGCACTCTCTTGGGAACTGCCGGGGCTTCGAGGAAACCCCTCGCGGCATCGAGGTCCTCAACCGGCAGCAGAGCCGACTTCCCGGTGGCAGCGCAGAACGAGGCGCCCCCGGTCGCAATCTCGTCATCGGCGCCCGTATCCACCACCGAGGTGACGGCCTTGCCCTGCTCGACGGAGGTCGAGAGCCATTCGGTGAGTTCGACTTCGGAGGAAAGAATACGGTAATCGACCGGAGCTACCGGCTCGGGCGCGTCGAGAGCGCTGAGCAAGCTGTTGAACTCGAGTTCCCGGTAGAGGCCCGCCAGAGCTTCCAGGTCCGGCGAGACGATCTGGAGATCCTCCAGATCCAATTTGACGGGCGCATCAACGGCGATGGTCGCGAGCTTCTTGCTCAGTAGGATCAGGTCGCGATTCTGTTGCAGGCTCTCGCGGTAAGTCTTGCGCTTGACTTCAGCGGCGTGCTCGATGGCGGCCTCGACGGAGCCATAGGCCAAGATCAAATCTCTGGCGCCCTTGTCGCCGATGCCCTTCGCACCAGGAATATTGTCGACCGAGTCGCCCTTGAGCGCCAGTAGATCGACCACCTGCGGCGGGCTCACACCCAGGGCTTCTTTCACGCCCGCAAAGTCATAAACCAAGTTATTCTTCATCGGGTTGAGAACGAAGACCCGCTCGGTAACGAGTTGTGACAGGTCTTTGTCGCTGGTAACGATGAAGACGTCGATGTCATGCTCGGTGGCTTGCCGGGCAAGAGCGCCAATCACGTCGTCCGCTTCGTAGCCGGCGCTGGCAAGCACGGGAATCCGGGAACTTTCGAGCAGCCGCCGGATGTAGGGGAGCTGCTGCTGCAAGTCGTCCGGCATTTCCTCGCGGTTCGCTTTGTACTGCGGGTATATTTCGTCGCGGAAGGTTGGGCCTTCGCCCTCCCAAACGGCTGCCATGTACTCGGGATGGTGCGTTTCGATGAGCTTCCGCAGCATCGTGACGAAAATGTAGATCGCCTCTGTCGGTCTTCCGTCGGCCGTCCGCATGATTGGTGCGCCCGAGCGCGCGCGTCCGTAGAAGGCCCGGAAGATCAAGCCGAACGTGTCGATCAAGAAAAGGCGCGGCGTGGAAGCCATGGTGTCAGGTCAATGCGCGATTTGATTCCGCCACCCGCCGCAGGTACGAATCGAACCAGGCGGCTTTGTAGCGTTGGGAAATGGGCGCTTCATCCAGGGTGATGCAAGAAGAAATCGATTCTAACGTACAAGCTGTGTGCGATAGCCTGCCTTCCTAACCACCTGGCGAGAAAGGCACAGGCTGGACCCCGGCTCAGACCGGCTTGTTCGTCCACGACGTGAGCACGACCAGCGTCAGCGACAATCCGATCATCACGACGACGGTTCCGTAAGCCAAAACATTGTCGAGCTTCGAATTGACCCACTCTCCCATCAGGTCGCGGCGGTTCACGAGTCGCAGAATGAGAATCAGAATGACGGGCAACAGGATGCCGTTCAATACTTGTGAAAGCAGGATCATTCGCACCAGTGGGAAGCCGGGCCACAATACGATCCCCGCTCCCACGACAATCAGTAGCGTATAGAGCCCGTAGAAAACCCGTGCTTCTCCAAAGCGGCAGTTAACGCCGGACTCGAACCCCAAGCCCTCGCAGACCGAGTAGGCGGTTGACAGGGGCAAGATGCTGGCGGCCAACAGCGAGGCGTTAAACAGCCCGGCGCTGAACAGGATGTAGGCATAGGGGCCCAGCGAACGCAGCGCCAGGGCGGCTTCGGCGGCATCGTGAATCTCGCGCGGCTGCACCGACCAAATCGCCCCCGCCGCGCAGACGATGATGAAGAACTTGATGAACGCCATCGCAACGCAGCCGACGATCACCTCGGCGCGCGACTCGGCGAACTGCTTGACGGTGACGCCCTTTTCGACGACTGCTGCCTGCAAGTAGAACTGCATCCACGGGGCCACGGACGTTCCCACCAAACCAATCAGAATCGCCAGGTAGGGCCCATCGAAGTACACGACCGGCATTACGCTGCTTTTGACGGCTTGCCCCCAATCCGGCTTGATCATGACCGCCGAGATCACATACGCCACGTAGAAAGCACTCGCCACGAGAAAGATCTTCTCAACGCTCCGATACGTGCCCTTCAAGACGAGCAGCCAAACGACCAGAGCGCCCAGAGGAACTGAGATGTAACGGTTGACCCCGAAGATCTCGAGCGAACCGGCGATGCCCGCGAAGTTCGCGGTGACGTTCGTCAGGTTCACCGCCAGCAGCGCGGCCATAACGAAGAACGTCATCCGCAAGCCGAACTCTTCGCGGATCAGGTCCGACAGTCCCTTGCCGGTGACCGCCCCCATGCGCGAGCACATTACCTGCGTGATGATCAGAACCACGGTGACGGGCACCATGGTCCACAGGGGGTTGTAGCCAAATCGCGCACCGGCTTCGGAATACGTGAAGATCCCGCCGGCGTCGTTATCGACGACTGCTGTGATGAACCCCGGGCCCAAGACGGCCAGGAAGAGCAGCAGACGTGCACGCAGGCGCTCGAACATGGTGAAAGTCCGTCAAGGGGTTTCGTTCAGCCGGCAGAAGTGAGCACACTGATCACGTCGTCAGCCGTGATCACACCGCACAGCTCGTTGTCCTCGTCCACGACAGGCAGAGTGAAGAGGTTGTATTTGTCGAAGATGGCGACGACCTCCTTGCGGTCGTCGTCTACGTGCACATGCGGTGTTTCCTTGAATGCCAATTGCCGTAAAGGCGTATGCTCCGAGGCCGCGAACAGCCGACTGATGGCAACGGCCCCCGTCAGCCTCTGCTCGTGATCGATGAGAAAGATGTGCGTAAGCATATTGAGCAGATCCTCATTGCCTCGGATCGCTTCAAAGGCGTCACGAACATAGCCGTTCTCATGCACGTCGACGTATTGCGAGTTCATCATGCCGCCCGCGGTGTCACTCTTGTATTCGAGCAGTTCCTCCACCTCGGCCTTGGGAACCTGCTCCATGTCCTGGAGAATCTCCCGGCTCTTTTCCTCTTCGAGTTGATCGAGGACGTCGGCCGCCTGATCCGGCTCCATTTCTTCAACGATGTCAGCAGCGCGTTCCTTGTCGAGCGACTTGAGGATACTGACCTGAATCTTCGGCTCGACCTCCGTGAGCGTCTCGGCCGCCACTTCGTCACCGAGTGTTTTGAACAGCGCCTCCCGCTCCGCCGGCGCCAAGTCTTCAACGATGTCGGCGAGATCGGCCGGATGCAGCTCTCCGAGCCGGTGATGCGAGATGTGCAGCCGCAATCGGCGCTGCGCATCGGGCTCGACGATGTTGCAGTATTGCCAGGGGATCGAGTTGGGCTTGATGCGCTCTTGGACTTTCCGAATCACCTTGTTGGGAAGGAAGCCTTCCGTCAGCCTCCGGAAAGCGCCCTGCAATCCGACGCCAACCTCGTGCACCCAAAGCTCGTCGCGCTCGGGCGCGTGCACGACTCGCAGCGCAAGGTCGTTGACCCGGACGACCTTACGGCCGTTCACATCGACGATTTGCTGGTCGAGCAGGTCTTTCTCGAGCAGCAGCAGGCGCTCGTCGGGGTAGTACGGGACAAAGAGGTCATCCGAAAGCCGGATGCCTGCAAGCGAGATGGATTCAACCTGGTCGTGGCGCACCATGAACCGTGTGCGCCAGCCCATCAGGAAGTGAGAAACGCGGGTGGGATGCTCGCTCGGCATAAGCGCCAGTTCGCGCACCCGCCCAAGACGATGTCCGTTGGGCGCAATGACCCCCATTCCTGTCAACTCGGTGAGATACAGGATGCTGTCCAAGCCGCTGGAAACGGTGGCCATCATCAATCCCGGCAAACAGCGTCGTAAGCTGACCGTATAGTCCGGCGGACGCCGCTTCGCTGGTGTTTCTACTACCTGGGTCGTCTAACATAGACGCTGTGACCGGAGACTCGCTGCTCCTTGACAGCTTTCGGTGGCCGCTACAGCTTGGCCAACCCACCCCGGTTACACACTCACTATGCACTAGGCGCCCGAATCGCGCAAGGTTTTTGCTACAGACGGACGAAATTCAGTAAAAGTAGCGGCTGGAAACAAAGTCGGAAATGGCATCCACCGTGTCTTCTGTACCTTTGATCGCGTCATGCACTCGGGTGTGCCATGGTTCCGGGCCAAGAGCACTCCGCCAGCGCTTGATCGAAGCGACGTTCTCCTCCCCTGCGTCTTCCAAGCGATCCAACGCCTGACGTAACCGTTGCTGGCTTTCGAGATCGCGGAAATCCTCCGTCGCGACCAACTCCGCCACTTCGTAAAGCCCTTTGGCAAGTCGAACATAGGACCGAACAACCCGCGTCTCGTTCCCGAGATAGTCACTCTCAAACGCCTCGGCGATTTTCAACGCACGGTCGCTGATAGCAAACTTTCGGTCGAAATCCTCGGCGCTGATGTAGTAGCGAAAGATTCCCTCCCCGAGATAAGGGCGGCGGCGCTGACGCACCATCTCAACAAACTTGCCCCAGGAGTACGCAATCGGAAAGTCGGAGTCATAGACATCGAACTCAATCGGTCCCATCAGATCGGCCCACTCCCCGACCTTTTCCGGGTCACGATAGCCTTCGCGCGTCGCCCAGGCGATTGCGAACTCCTGCTCGCTGCGACCGTCGAGGTTCCAGCCGTACTCGGCCAAGGCGTGGACATTGAACCCGCATGTGGCCTTGCCGTTGTCGGCCCAAGCCATCATGCCGTAGGCGCCACGAAACTTCCGTTCGATCAATTGCCGTACATAGTCCCGCACGCGGTGCGCGGAGCTCTCCGGCACCATGAACTCCGGCGTGTCCACCCGCGCGTTGGCTGTGATGGGCACGTCGTAGCTCGCGATCCAGCGTCCCTCAGCCGCATAGGAGTCGAGCATCGGATTACGGAACAAGTCGCGCGGCAAGCGCATCACGCGCTCGATCTTCGTCGCGCATGCCCTCTCGATCTTCATGTCTTCGGGCATTTCTGCGATCACGCGATAATACCGGCCGGCCGGCACGGTTGAAAGGAACACCCGGATCGTGAAATCCGGATACTCCTTTCTCACTTCCTCATACGCCGCGAGCAGAGCCCGCGCCTCCATCACGTCTTGACCGACGGCGGTTGTCTCCAGGCCGGCATCACCTCCCGGGCGCTCACTCAGCCAGCAACTGACCTCGGTGATTCCCTGCTTCGCGAAATCGCGAAGCCACTCCGCGAGCAGCTTGCGAAACAGCGGATGTGCGGCGTTCGGAGCGCGGTGCTGGTTGCCCTTCTTGTGAGCGAAGTAGCGGCCCGTGAGCGCTTCATCGCCTCGCCCAGCCAGCTCCGGATAGGCCTGAAACAGCCCGTACCTGTGCAGAAAGTTGAAGTGCATAAGAAACGGCTGATACTCGAACCCTTGCAGCCGCGCCGACTCGTAGAGATCCATGTTCAGCGTCACGCTGCCGGGTTTGCCGCTCTCGATCGGATTGATCTTCGTTTCGCCCATTTTGCCGAAGTTGAGCTTCAGCGAAGCCATCCACGGCACCCACTCCTCGGGCTTGGGGAAGTTCCATACGCCGCGCTCTTCAAGGTCCGGCCAGTCCACGATCTTTGCCAGCGGGATCGAGATGGTTTGTGGCGACAGTGTGGGTTCCAGAAGCTGGTATAAAGTCCGGACGGCGTAATAGAGGCCCCGAGGTTCGAGTGCCGCCAGCACGAGACGGTTTTCGCCCACGGGTTTGATCAAGTAGGCCTGATCGCGGTTGGGCAGACTGTGCAGTCGCCGTCGTTCTTCCTCCGTTAGATCGCGGCCGGCATCGGTTCCCTGGGACAGGCCGATGACAATCTCGAAGCCCGACCCGGCAGCTTCGACACCCGCCCTCGCGGCGATCAGCGTCTTCAGCTCCTTCGCGGCGTACTCGCCGATGTCACCGGCGCCCGGCTCCAGGCGGACACCCACCTTATCCGGTTGCAGGACAACCTTGTGCTCGATCGACAGCTCCTGAGGAAGAGGTATCAGATGACGCGTCCACGAACGCAATTCATCGGGAGAGACTGCGCGGACAGCGATGCCGCGCAGGGGGGAAGTCAGGCAGAGGAACAACAGCACATACGACAGCCGCAACCATCTCATGGCAGAGCAGTATAGATCAGCGAGACGCCGCCACCAAACAGCCGCTTTATCCGTGAATCACCTGTACGTCCTTGCGAATGGAGAGAGAGATGCCTGACGAGAGAACGGGGAAGTGGCTCCGGAAACCTCCGAGATGACCCCAGGCCGCTCGAAGAGGCCGAATACTCCCCTCCGGAGTTGAGCCGTGTTTGGACGATGCCGGTGTCGGTTTGTAGAATCAGGAACAACGCAGAGCAATTCAGCTCGGGGTGACGGCCATGCCTCAACGCCACATACTCACGATCGTTCCTTTTTTGCTGTCAGCGGCCTCGGCTGGGGCTCAGGAAAACAAACTCGGTCTCCCGAACCCCGACAAACCTGATGTCCCTTACATCATCCACGCGTCCCGCATCGTTGAGACCGAACAATCGCAAGCTACCGAGACCACTCGGAAGAACGAGCTTGTCTACACCGTCCCCGGCACCGGCTCGCCGGTAACGACACCTCTCGCGAGCCCCGAATTCCTCTTTCGGTACGAAACGATCAACCCGAGCGACCTCACTCTGTTCCAGCTCATCCCGAAGAACGGCCGGCGGGAACTGCTCTTCCGAAAGAAAAAGAAGATCCTTGCGCGACAGATCCGGCTCGACGTCTTCCCTGTGGAGGAAAACCTCGTCAGGGTACGAGTCGACGAGAGCCTCGCGAACGGCGAATACTGTCTCACTCCCAACGGCTCGAATGCCGTCTTCTGCTTCAACGTCTTCTAAGTCGCGCAGCGTCAGTCTCACGATCGTCAAGGCCCTCGCGTGAAGCGTCCAAGCTCGGCCGGTTCTTCGCTGGCGCCGTATGAGCCTTTGCGAGACCACCCTCCCGTTCGTTAAGCTGACCGATTAGCTTCGGCCCGCACCGGCATGCCTCAGCACATCTCGGAACTCGAAACACCCGCGCTGCTCATCGACCTCGACCGCATGGCGAACAACCTGCGGCGTGTCGCCGATTACGCCGCCGAGCATAATCTAAGTCTCAGGCCGCACACCAAGACGCACAAGAACCCCATAATCGGCAAGATGCAACTCGACCTCGGGGCGGTAGGCCTGACGGTTGCGAAGGTCGGGGAAGCGGACGTGATCGTCAAGACCGGCACGCCGGAGCTGCTGATCGCTTATCCCATCATCGGCGAGTCGAAGCTCAAGCGCCTGATGAAGATCGCCCGGCAGACCCGAGTCATTGTGGGACTCGACGACGTGGTCGTCGCGCAAGGCTTATCGGACGCCGCCCGATCAGCCGGCCTCGAAATCGGGGTCTTTGTTGAAGCTGATCTCGGAATGAACCGCGTCGGCGTCCGGCCCGGTGAAGATCTGCTCAGCCTCGCCCGAGCGGTCTTGCAGCTTCCCAACCTACGCCTCGACGGGGTCGAATTCTACTACGGCCACGTCAACAAGCTGCTGCCTGATTGGGAAGAAAAGCTGGCGGGCCTGAGCGAGCAGGTAAAGCAGATCCGCGAAGACTTCGACCGAGCCGGTATCGAGCTCAAGGTCATCAGTGGCGGCTCCACTCCGATGCTCTTACATGCGCACCAGATCGAAGGCATGACCGAGATGCGGTCCGGCACCTACGTGTTCAACGACGTGATGCAAGTCGGGATGGGCTCGGCCACGTGGGACGACTGCGCCGTCGCGATCATGACGACCGTGGTGTCGACGGCGCGTCCCGGCTTCGCGGTCATCGACGGCGGTTCGAAGACCTTCACCTCCGACGGTGCTCGCGCCGGAGGAGATCCCAGCTTCGGCCGCGTGACCGAGGCCCCTGAAAGCCGCTTCTACAAGATGAACGAGGAACACGGATATCTTGAAATCCGCGACGCGCCCTCGCCGATTCGGATCGGTGATCGGCTGCGCATCATCCCGAACCATGTTTGCGTCGCCGTCAACATGCACGAGTATGTCTACGGCATCCGCGGCGAAACCGTCGAGCAGGTCTGGAAGGTTGAGGCCCGCGGCAAGTTGCAATAAAGAGTTTTCCTTACATCTGAATCAGATCCTTCGCAAAGAGAGGCAGTCCCTATGATCGAAAGAATCATGGACCCGAACGGTCCGAATCCCGGTGGTCCCTATTCCCACGCCGTCAAGGCCGGTGGTTTCATCTATGTGTCCGGGCAGGCGTCCATCGACCCGGCAACCAAGCAGTTCGCGCCGGGCACGGTCACCGAAGAAACACACCAGACGATCAAGAACATCCAGTCGATTCTGAAAGCGGCCGGGGCGGTCCTTGGGGACGTCGTTCAGTGCTCGGTCTTTCTCGCCGACATCCGCGACTTCGCCGAGATGAACAAGGTCTATGCAGAATACTTCGGTGCGGCCAAGCCGGCGCGCACGACCGTGAACGCCCAGTTGCCGGCGCACGGACTGAAAGTCGAGATTGACTGCGTCGCCTACAAGGAATAGGCGCCGGACGGGTTGGGGAATCGCATCACTCGCGTTCACGCCGGAGAGCGAAGGGACATGCCCCTAACGGCTCCAGCCTTCACCGCCGTCGAGTACGACGATCGAAAGGAGCATCATGGCCTACGCAAACCTGCTCTATGAAGTCAGCGATTCCATCGCGCAAGTTACTGTCAACCGGCCCGAGATATTGAACCCGCTCGATGGCGACACCATCGAAGCTCTTGGCCGATGCTTCACCGACATTGCCGCCGACAGCGCGGTCAAAGCCGTCGTCGTCACCGGCGCGGGGGAGAAAGCCTTCGTTGCGGGCGCCGACATCAACCACCTCACCGAGTTGACAGCGCTCGAGGGCCGCGCGTGGGGCCTGCTGGGTCAGCAGGTCTTCTCGCAAATCGAAGACCTTCCCAAGCCCATCATCGCCGCCGTCAACGGCTGGGCGCTTGGGGGAGGTCTGGAACTCGCCATGGCGTGCCACATCCGTGTAGCGTCTCCCAACGCCAAACTCGGCCAACCGGAGGTCAAGCTCGGCATTGTTCCCGGCTACGGCGGTACGCAGCGGTTGCCGCGCCTGGTTGGGAAGGGCCGCGCCCTGGAGATGATTCTCACCGGCGATCCGATCACGGCCGACGAGGCACACCGCATTGGGCTCGTCAACCGGGTCATCCCAAAAGACCAACTTCTCGGAGAGGCCAAATCGATTGCAGCTAGAATACTAGAGAATGGTCCGGTCGCCGTCACCCTCTGCCTGGACGCTGTCAACCGCGGCCTCGAAATGCCTCTTGGCGAGGCTCTGCGTTGGGAAGCGGCGCAATTCGGACTGAGTTGCGCGACCGAAGATATCCGAGAAGGCACAACCGCCTTCCTCGAGAAACGCAAGGCTACGTTTCAGGGTCGATAACCGATGCGCAAGGACGCCGACAAATTCCAGCTGATCGAGGGTGAACTCACCGCCAACGGCCTGCGCTTCGCCATCATTGTCAGCCGCTTCAACAGCTTTATCACCGAGCGTTTGCTCGGAGGCGCTGTCGATGCCCTCGAACGGATGGGCGTGTCCTACGATTCCATCAAAGTCATCAAGGTGCCCGGCTCCCTTGAAATCCCCGTGGTCGCCAAGGAATTGGGCAAAAACGGCGACTTCGACGCGATTATCTGCCTCGGCGCGGTGATCCGCGGCGAAACGCCGCACTTCGACTATGTTGCGGCGGAGAGCGCTAAAGGCGTGTCGTCGGCTTCTCTCGAAACGGGCGTCCCTACCATCTATGGAATCCTGACCTGCAACACCCTTGAGCAAGCGATCGACCGCGCCGGAGCCAAGGGCGGCAACAAGGGCTTCGACGCTGCCATGACGGCCATCGAGATGGCCAACCTGCTGAAGGATCTCCGACAGAACGCCGAGACCGAGAACTAACATGCCCTCCCGCCATCGGTCGCGCGAACGGGCGTTACAGATGATCTATCAGTGGGACCTCAGCCGGGCGCCGACCGACAGCATCATCTCAGCTTTTTGGAACGACCTTTCGAGTGACGAACCCGGCGTGCCGACTGAGCCCGATCCGTTTGCGAACGACCTCGTCGAAGGCGTCGTCGACCGTATCGAGCACATTGACGATCTCATCAGGGCTCACGCTGAAAACTGGCGTCTCGATCGCATGCCGACGATCGACCGCGGCATTCTCCGCTTGGCGATCTACGAAATGATGCGCGAGCCATCCCTCAGCCCGGTCGTCATCAACGAAGCACTCGAAATCGGCCGACGCTTCTCCGAGGACTCCGGGCCCTTCCTCAATGGAGTGCTCGACGCGGTCCGGCAATCGTTGGAAGAGAACGCACCCGCTCCGGCATAGCCGAAACGCCTCTACTGCACCGCTCCGGTTCCGATCGCCTTCGGGTCGATCTTGATCTCTCCAAACGCCCCTTCATACTGTGAGATGTTTTGGTTGAGGGCAATGAGCAACGCCTTCGCCTGTTGGGGGCTGACGTAAATCCCTTGAAAGTTCCTGATCTCGACTTCGTTCGGCTTCTGTTGAAGCAGCTTGCCGAACTGAATAAAGAAGTCCCACAGGTTCACCCGGATCTGAACGCTGTTCGCGTAGTGCTCGCGGTAGTCCGGCGTCTGCGTTAGCTTGATCGTTGCCTGCTGGGGCTGATTCGGTTGGTTAGGATGACTCATTGTCCTCATGCTCACGCACGAGGAGGCCTGACGTCAAACGCTCTTCAGCCACTAACGAGGGAATCGGAAGAGTACTTGCGTAATACAGCGAGCAAGGGTCGCGTAGGCTCGGTAGAAGGAATGCGCCCTTCGAGAACCTCCTTGGAATCAGGCTCCCAGCCGTCATAGAGCTTCCGGTTCGCTTTGTGAACAGGGCGTAGCGTTGCGCCGGCGAGCAAGACACCCGCCAATCAACCGCGCGACCGCGCAAACGTCAGGATCTTCGATCCCAGCAGCGCATCGGTCTGCCTGGCAGCTTCGCGGCCGGCCGGCTCCTCTGCGGCGGCATTAGCGGCACCGACCGTGAAGCCTGTTCTCCGCAGCCTTCCGATCTGTTTCGACTCAGAAAGACGGCAACAATGTCCGTCACAGGACCGTCGATCTGAAAAACGATATGGTCGAGCTGGTTCGAGGGCCCTTAGTTAGCGTTCGCCGCAATCGACACAACCAGCGACGCAGGTTGCCACGGCCGTGGGCTGTCGCCACACCGAAAGCTGCATCCAAATAACGCCTCTCTCTAGTGTTGTGTCCCAGCTAATTCTTTACAGCGTTGCACTTTGTCAAGGATAACATCAGCCGTGGCCTTCCAAACGAAAGGCTGCGGCTGGTGGTTCCAGCTGGAGAGCCAGGCATAGATGGAGCGCTGCAGCTCTTGAACACTACGGAACGTACCGCGCCGGATCATGCGTTGGCTGATCAGGGCAAAGAAACGTTCGACCTGATGGAGCCAGGAACTGCTGGTGGGCGTAAAGTGAAAATGGAATCGTCGGCGCTTGCGAGGTTGGAGCCAGCGTTGGACGGCAGCGCCCTGGTGAGTGGAGTAGTTATCCATCACCAGATGCACCTCCAGGTCCGCCGGGACTTCCTTCTCGATTTGATGCAGGAACTTCACGAACTGCTTTCCCCGATGGCGCGGCAAGCAACTGGCGATGACTTTGCCGTTGACGATATTGAAAGCCGCGAACAGCGTCGTGGTGCCATGGCGTTTGTAATCATGGGTCTGGCGTTCGGGCCATCCGGGACGCAGCGGCAGCAGGGGAGCGGTCCGGTCCAGAGCCTGAATCTGGCTCTTCTCGTCCACGCAAAGCACCAGAGCCCGGTCGGGCGGGTCCAGATAAAGACCGACAATATCCCGCACCTTGGCCTCAAACTGGGGATCGTTGGAGATCTTGAACTTCTCGACTCGGTGCGGCTGGATATCGAAACGCTGCCAGACTCGATGCACCATCATGCGCGATACCTGCAGGTGTTGGGCCAGGGTCCGAACGCTCCACTGCGTCGCGTCGGCGGGTCGGGTCTTCAGCGTCACATCCAGAATCGCACGCTCCAGCTCGGGCGTCAGCACACGCCGCGACCGCTTGCGGGTCGGTTTCACCGTCAGGGCGCCCACGCCAGCCTGTTGGAACGCCGCCCGCGCTCGAATCACGGTCGGCCGCGACAGGCCCAACTCCCGAGCAATCGAGGAATTGGCCACTCCCCGCTGAGCCAGCAGGATGATCCGGCATTTCTGCACCACCCGCTGCGGGGTATTTCCAGAACGCAGCAGCGTTTCCAGCTGTCGTAAGATCGGTTCGTCAATGTCAAAAGCTGCAGCAGCGGTAAACATGCCACCCATGAAATCATGAGAGTGTGGAAATGTCAACTGTTACACGGGACGGGACACTAGCGATGCTTTGAACTTGAGTATCTGTTCAGCGCATCGATGAGCGGCTGAACACTCGACGGCGCGGTGACCTGCGCGGCCAGCACCTGCTTCGGGTCCACCTGCCGGCCGTAAATCTTCTCGTTGGCTTTGTGCCCTGGGCGAAGAGTCGCACCCTCGAGCGACACGCCGGCGAAGAGTCCCCTCGACCGTGAGTAGGACAGGATCTCCGCTCGCAGTTGCGCATCGGTCTGGGCCTGCGCCGACCGCCCGAGCGGTCCGCCGGCCACCGCTGCGTCGCCGCCTAATGTGAATTTACTTTTGAGTAGCTTCTTGACTCCGCGCTTGTTGAAAATCAACAGCACGAAGTCCGTCGAGCTGCCTCCGATCTGCAGGCCGAAGCTGCCGCCCTCCAGCTTCACCGCCAAGGGCGCAGTCCAGCCTAACTGGTCCTCGGTGCGGCATGACATGACGCCTTTGCCGTAGCGCCCGCCGAACCCGAACCCCGCTTTCTTCACCCCGGGGATGATCGCGATGCATTGGCTGCGGCCCATCAACTCCTGAGGGATCCCTTTTTCCGGTATGCCCATCACCTTGTCGAGCACTTGGGCCGCTCGCAGGCAGCGGCCGACCGCAGGGTTATTGGCGTACAGCGCAGGAACCAGAAAGGTACTGATGAGAAGAATTCGAACGAACAGGCCGACGGACAGGGTCATGGAGGACCTCGGGGCTAGGTGCGGACGTCGGCGGGAACTTCGTCCGGCAGGTATGGTGCTTCTTTCTATTATACGACGAACAGGTAGTACGGCGGGCAGCCAGTGGCTAAAAGTGCGTTGATCCGTGCTGGCGGGGACACGACAATCAGGCCAACCGAACCGGCTATAATGGCTGAGGCGATGAGCGATGAAATACAAGATTGCACTTCACCACAGCGAAGAAGGATACAGCGTTTCCGTTCCAGGTCTTCCCGGCTGTTGGTCTCAGGGGGCTTCGGAAGAGGAAGCGCTCCAGAACATACAGGCGGCCATCCAAGAATACCTCGCTACGCGAGACGATCTCCTCAAGAGCGCCACGGTTCGTGAAATAGAAGTGGCATCCTGAGCGTGCCGAAGATCCCGGGCATCAACCACCGGCATGCTGTCCGAGCTCTGGAGAAGGCCGGCTTCAGAGTGCTTCGACAAGGGAAGCATGTCGTGATGACCGACGGCTCGCGCATTCTGACCATCCCTCGCCACAACCCAGTCAACGCGTACACGATGGGTGGCATTGTTCGTGACGCGGGCCTCACCGAGGAGCACTTTCGGAGTTTGCTGTAGGAGAGGGCATTGTCAAGGTCAACGGTGAACGAACAGGATCCACCTCAGACGGGCAGCGACTCGGAGCGGTGCTGTTGTGCGTGTCGAAACTGGCCTGCGGGTTGAAGTGTGATTTCCCGAGCAGCCGAAATCCAGCTAGTCGCCCGCCATTTCACCGACCAGGTCGTAGACCTTTTCAAGTGCCTCGGGCAGCTTTCCGGTGTTCTTACCGCCCGCTTCGGCGAGGTCGGGACGTCCGCCTCCGCGCCCGCCGACTTCCTGGGCCACCGCACCGACGAGCTTGCCGGCATGAAGCTTCTTGCCGGCGAGGTCTTTGGTTACCGCCGAGATGAGCGCGATGTTGCCGTCGGCGGTGCTCGCCAGAACGACGACACCCGAGCCGATCTTGTTCCGCAGCGAGTCAGCCAGAGAGCGCATCTGGTTGCGGTCGAGCCCATCGACTTTCGCGGAGACGACCTTGATGCCTTTGACAGCGCGCGCGTGCTCGGTGAGTTCGCCGACGCTGGCTTGGGCCAGCTTCGATTTGAGCTGTTCGACCTCACGTTCGAGGCTCTTGCGCTCGGCGGCGAGGCGCTCGACGGATGGAACGAGCGCCGGTTCGGAGACGTGCAACATCGTAGTCAACCGCCCGATGGCAGCGGTGGCCTGGCGGTACTCGTCGTAGGCGCCGAAGCCGGTGACGGCCTCGATGCGGCGCACGCCGGCGGAGATGCTGCTTTCCGAGGTGATCCTGAAGATGCCGATGTCGCCGGTGCGGTTTACGTGGGTGCCGCCGCAGAGTTCCTTGCTGAAACCGTCGATGCCGACGACGCGCACTTTCGCAGTGTACTTCTCGCCAAACAACGCCATGGCGCCCGTCTGGAGAGCCTCATCGAGATCAAGAATCTCGGTGGTTACCGGCGTGTTCTTGAGGATCTCTGCGTTGACGAGACGCTCGACTTCCTCGCGCTCCGCGTCGTCGACGGTAGTGTAGTGGGTAATGTCGAAGCGGAGACGGTCCGGCGCGACCACGCTGCCTGCCTGCTTCACGTGAGAACCGAGCGTCCTGCGAAGCGCGGCGTGCATCAAGTGCGTCGCCGTGTGGTTCCGCATCGTGGCGCTGCGTAGTTCAGCGCTGACATGGCAGGCGACTTTCTGTCCGACTTCGAGGGGCGCGGTCGTCGTGACAACGTGCACCGACAGTCCGCGAACGGGCGCTTGCACGTCGCTGACGCGCGCCGCGACTTCGCCGCCTGCAAGCAGGATGCCCTGGTCGCCGACCTGCCCGCCGGCCTCGGCATAGAAGGGTGTTCGGTCGAGCACCAACTCCGCCTTGGTATCGGCAGCAACCTGATCGACCGGCTGTTGGTCGACCAGCAGAGCAACGATCTTCGCCTTGGACGTTTCGAGATTGCCGTAGCCCTCGAATTGGGTGGGTTGTTCTTCCCGCAGTTGCTTGTAGATCGGCGCGACGGTCGCCTGGTCGCCGCCCTTCCAACTCGCGCGGGAGCGAGCACGCTGCGCACCCATCTCCTTTTTAAAACCGGTATGATCGATGGTCAGGTTGCGCTCGCGCGCCATCTCCTGCTGCTCGTCGAGCGAGAGGCCGAAGGTGTCATACAGCTTGAACGCGGCCGATCCCGGCAGCACGCCTTTGTCGAGCTTTTTGGTTTCCGCCTCGAACATCTTTTCGGCCAGTGCGAAGCTGTGCTGGTAACGCGTCTCCTCTTCTTTGACGACGCGCGCGACGCGCTGCACCGAATCCATCATTTTCGGATAGCCGGCCTTCATGTGCTCGGCGACGAAGCCGGTCAAGTCGTAGAGAAATGGCGTATCTCGACCGGCGAGACGGGCGTGACGGAGTGCGCGACGAATGATCTTGCGCAGCACATATCCGCGTCCCTCATTGGCGGGCAGAACGTCGTCGTGAATGAGAAACGCGGCGGCGCGGCTGTGGTCGGCGATGATGCGAAGCGTCGTGTCGTTCTTAGCGTTTTCGCCGAAGGCAATGCCGCCGAGAATCTCAGAGGCGCGGTCGATGATCGGGCGGATCAGATCCGCCTCAAAGTTACTGAGCTTGCCCTGTAGGACGGCGGCCGTCCGTTCGAGCCCCATGCCGGTGTCGATCGACGGCTGCGGCAGCCGCGTGAGCTTGCCCGCTGGGTCGCGGTCGAACTGCATGAAGACGAGGTTCCAGATCTCGACGAAGCGGTTTGTTTCCGCAGGGAAGGGCTCGTCGGCTTCATCGGGCTCGAGTGCTTCAGGCCCAAAGTCATAGAAGATTTCCGAGCAGGGGCCACACGGGCCGCTATCACCCATCTGCCAGAAATTGTTCTTCGCACCGCAGCGGAAGATATGGTCGGGCGCAATATCAGTCGTCTTCTTCCATAGTTCCTCGGCCTCGTCATCGTCCTCGAAGATGGTGGCGTAGAGGCGCCCCTTCGGCAGCCCGTAAACCTTCGTGACGAGTTCCCAGGCGTAGGAGATAGCGTCCTGCTTGAAATAATCGCCGAAGGAAAAGTTGCCCAGCATCTCGAAGAACGTGTGGTGGCGCCGCGTGTAGCCGACATTCTCGAGATCATTGTGCTTGCCGCCCGCGCGAACACACTTTTGCGAGGTGGTCGCACGGGAATATTCGCGCTTCTCGGCGCCGAGGAAGACGTCTTTGAACTGATTCATCCCGGCGTTGGTAAAGAGTAACGTCGGATCGTTCGCGGGGACGAGCGACGAGCTTGACACGATGCGGTGACCGTTGCCCTCGAAAAAGCTCAGGAACTTTTTTCTGACGTCGTCGCCGGTCAAATTCGGGTCCTGGAGGAGCGTACGCGATGCCTACCTGGCGAGGCTCGGCAGGGTGGTCAGGTCTATCTCAGGCTGGTCGCGCGCCTCAGGTATCCCAACTCTCGTCGCCGGGGTCATCGGCGAATCCGTCCAACCGTTCGCTGTCGGAAGAGATTTCGCGCAACGCACCCACGATTCTATCACCGGTAAATCCGGCCCTCGTGAGCCCGCGATAGAGCCGCGCAATGACTTTCGGGTCTTCGATCTTGCGCTCGCAATACTCCTTCCCGAGCTTCTTTTGAAGGTGGGCGTGGATGAGTTCCCTTTCGTCGCTGCCCTCGTAGGCTTCACCGACCGCGGCCTCCGCGACAGAAGAGTCGACACCTCGGCGCTGAAGTTCGCGGACGACGCGCTTCGGACCGAGTCCTTCGCATTCTTTGCGAAAACGGGAGTAGGATTCGGCGACTCGGGAATCATCGAGATAGCCGACCGACGTGAGGCGCTCGAGGACCTCATCAACGTTATGGGATCGGGCAGCCCGGCGTTCGAGTCGGGCGCGAAGCTCACTTTGCGTGAGAGCCCGCCGCGAGAGAGCTTCGACAGCGTATTCGAAGAGGGCTTCCGGCGCCAAAAGTCGCTTCACGGTCGATGCCCTTCGTTGTGCGACCCACCACTGGTAACACCGCCTGGAGATATCGATTCCCGGAGCTTTCGTAATCGATCTCCTGCTTCCACTACATCCATCTTCTCGGGCGGGTCGAACGGGACGCACAGGGCGACGGGTGCACCGCGCTTCGTAATCATGATGGGTTCGTCCTGTATCACACGTTCCACGAGTTCCGAGAAACGCTTCTCTGCATCGCTCAACCCGACATGCGCGATCCCGCTCACAGCATACAGAAAGGGCGACGGGCTTCAACCCAATGTGCCGCTGAGCTTCCCTTGCAACTGATTCGCCTCCAGGAGTACAGGTGGGTACTCTGCGGCGGCGCTGGCGATAGAGTCAGGGTCTTTGAAGCCGTGGCCAGTGACCAGGCAGACGATGGCGTCGTCGCGGTACACCCATTCTTTCACCACCGCGCGGCGCAAACCGGCGAGGGCGGCGCCCCCGGCGGGCTCGCAATAGATTCCCTCCTCGGCCAGCATTGCGTGTTGTGCTTCGAAAACTTCCTCGTCTTCGACACCGAAAGCATAGCCGCCATTTTTGCGAAGAGCATCGAGCGCGAGTCCGGCGTCCACGTCGAAGGGTACAGCGAGTCCGCTGATCTTCGTGGTGCTTTGAACCGTTCGGATCTCATTCACGCCTCGTTCGAACGCTTCGACAACCGTCGGGCAGCCTCTTGGCTGTACGACATGCACTTTGGGCTTCGGACCGGACATGTTGCCGAAACCTCGACAGACCGCTGTGAACAGTCCCCCACCGCCCACTGGAACGAATACGTGATTCACCTGGCCTCCACACTGCCTGCTCAACTCGAACGAGATCGACTGCACGCCGGTCATTCCCTCCGGACAGTAGCGGAACGCCGATACGACCAAGGCCACGTTGCGCTCATGGGAGAGCCGCTCCAGGGTTTGCAAGACAGAGTCCGTTACTTCCGGCAATGAGATAAACCCCGTCACCTGAAAGACGTGGGCGCCGTGGGAGCGCATCTGTTCGAGCTTGCCGGCGGGGGTTTCGGGGCTGACAATGATCGAGCAAACGATTCCGTAGCGGGCGCAGTAGGAGGCCAACGACGCTCCCGTGTTGCCTGAGGAAGTCGCCACGCAAGCCTTCACTCCGCGTTCAAGAAGCCGGCTGATCTCAGCCGCGATAAAGCGGTCCTTGTACGAACCGGTCGGGTTACAGTTCTCGAGCTTGAAGTAGAGATTCTTGAGCCCGAGCTTGGGGCCGACAGCGATGCTCGGGATGAGCGGAGTGTTGCCTTCCCCCAAAGTCGCTAATTGCGCCATTCTCAATCCAACGCGTAGAGAGGCCGGCGCACGTGCTTGTAGTCGAATCTGGCCGGGTTGACGGCAGTGAGACCGCCGCTGTCCACCTCAATGATGCGCTTCGCGATCGGTCCGTAGGCGGCGCGGTAGGCGATCGCCGCCTTCACGACAAGAATCTTCTGGCGTACCGGATATACTCCACAACTTGTCAACTGATGCAAGCTGAACGGCGGTAACCGCAACGTCGTCAGCACAAGCAGATTCTGCAGGTCCCTTGTCGAGCCTTCGACTTCGACGACGGCAGTCAAGCCTTGATCGTAGTAGCGCGCCCCGCCGTGGCGGATTTCCGTCTCGATAAACTTGCCGTCGTGCAGACACTGTACCTTGCCGCGGATCAGGACCGGCTCGCCGTGAAGCCCGTCCGTCTTGCCCCCCACCAGTGCATCAAACTTCCCGCCGACGCCGGCTTTCGCCGCTGCCTGAACCGCCTCGGGGTCGGCGATTACCTCCGCCCACCCTTGTGCTTTCTGCCGTAACAGCTCGCGCAAGATGAACGTGCCGTCGGCCGACGAACCACCGCCGACATTATCCCCCATCTCGACAAGAACGACCGGAAACGCATCGCCCGATATAGCCCGCCTCACGGCCTCGGCCGCGTCGGGAGCGTCGAGCACCAACTGCTCGCGAATGCCCCAAAGCATGTCCGCAAGGCGCTTTGCTTCCGAACGCGCCAGCTCCTCGTCACCGTCCGTGACGACCACGACACTCGGTCCCATGGCCGGTACGTCTGCGTACTGATAACCGCAACATACGCTCGCCGAGAGGATTCTCGGGTCTTGTTCGAGGCGCCGCGTCTCTTCGGTAATCGGCGCCAACGGCGGCAGGCTCGTGTTCTGAAAGCAGATGTTGTAGAACAGCGCCGGCTTCTCAATCGCCTGTACCGGACGAACCTCGCCTCGCACGGTTCGAGCAATGATCTCGGCTGCTTGCTTGCCGCGCTCGCGCTGATCGACGTGAGGGTTCGTCTTGTAGATCGTCAGCGCATCGCAGTGCGCGATCAACTCGGGAGCCACGTTGGCGTGAAAGTCGTGCGTGACAATGAGCGGCAGGTCGTCGGACAGGGCTGCTCTGACACGCCGAACGATCTCCGCATCGCCTTCGGGATGGCTCTCGCAGAACATCGCCCCGTGCAAGGCAAGCAACATTCCATCGAGCCGAGGCGCGGAACGGATTCTCTCGACGAGTTCCCCGGTAAGAGTCTCGAAAGCCTCGGAGGTAATCGGACCCGACGGCGTCGCAACCGCGAACAGAGTCGGGTGGAGATCGAAGCCGTAGCTGGCCGCACCCTCGATGTATCCTCCGACTTCATGCTTGCTTTCTCTCCAGGTCGGTACAATGTCATCGTCGCGCGTCAAGTTGTTGCGCTCGAAATCGGCGACCATCGTTTTTGCCGTACTGAAGGAATTCGATTCGTGCTGAATCCCGCCGATCGCGATGAGCGGCTTACTGTCAGGCCGAGCCATAGGAGGAAGTGATCCATCTTACCCCAGCAAGTTCGTTGGAGAATCCATCATGAAAAGCGGCCCGATCACCCGCCGAGATTTCGTCGAAGGCACGGTCTTCGGCCTTGGAATCCTGCAGGCCGCTCCGTTGGCGGCCCGCGGTTCGGAACCGGTGCTGGTCTCGGTCGAAAAGATCTGGGACCGCGCAGAATACAACTCCTTCACGGACCTGACTCGTTTTCAAGATCGGTGGTACTGCACGTTCCGAGAAGGCGTGAGCCACGCGGGAGACATCGGCGTGGTGCGCGTGTTGGTATCCGACGACGCCGAAAAATGGCAGTCAACGGGTTTGGTCAAAGAACCGGACATCGACCTTCGAGATCCCAAGCTCTCCGTCATGCCCGATGGCCGCCTCATGCTGCTGATGGGCGGCTCTGTTAACGAAAACGGCAGGTACTTGACGCGTTCTCCCCGTGTGTCTTTCTCTTCGGACGGCGGCTCATGGTCTACACCCAAGAAAGTGCTCGCCGAAGATCATTGGCTATGGCGCGTCACTTGGCACAAGGGCCGCGGGTACTGCCTCTCGAAGCTCAACGAGGGACGACGCCCGCGCCGCGGTTTTCTCTACACGACGACAGACGGCATCGGATGGGACTACATCACGGAGTTCATGGTGGAAGGCGTCAGCGAGACAACTCTTCGCTTCATGCCCGACGATGAAATGATTGCGCTGGTGCGTCCCGGCTGGATCGGCCACAGCTTTCCGCCGTACAAGCATTGGGATTTCCACAAGATGGAGCACCAGATCGGCGGGCCGAATTTCATCCGCCTGCCCGATGGATCACTGTGGGCCTCGGGACGTCGCTACAACGAGGACGGCACCCGACACACCGTCCTCGCGCGGATGACCCGCGACAGATACGAGCCGGTCCTCACGCTTCCTAGCGGCGGCGACAACAGCTACCCCGGAATGGTCTGGCACGACGACATGCTCTGGATGAGCTACTACTCGTCACACGAGGCCAAGACCAGCATCTACCTCGCGAAGATTCGCTTCCAATAGGACCGCATGAAAATCACCGCCATCGAAACGCAACCCGTCTCCATCACCGTCACTCCCGATCTGAGCATCGTCAGTTCGCTCGGCGCTCATCGTATCTCGCGGTACGTCGTCGTCATCGTTCGCGATGACGAGGGTCACGTCGGCTACGGCGAAGCGACCGTCATGCCGTTGTGGAGCGGAGAGACGCAGGAAGGGGCGCTGGCAGCGATTGACAAGGTCCTCGCTCCGATCATGCTCGGGCGCGACGCGCGGGACGTCAGCGCCGCCGCCGAAGCGATGGACAAGGCGCTCATCGACAACCCGTTCGTGAAAGCGGCCATCGAGATGGCGTTGCTGGACCTCGTCGGTAAGGCACTCGGCGTCCCGGTCACGACCTTGCTGGGGGGAGCGAGACGGTCTGAAGCGATCCCGTTGAAGTTCTCGATCGGCGCATTCAGCCCGACGCATGCCGCAAACGTGGCGCAGTCGATGGCCGACCGAGGCTTTCGCGCCGTGAAGGTGAAAGTGGGCCTTGACGTCAAGACGGACATCGAACGGGTCGCAGCCATCCGAGCGGCCATGGGTGACAACTTCCCCATCGGTGCCGACGCCAATGGCGGCTGGAACGAGCGGCAGACAGTGGAAGCGCTACCGCACCTGGAGAGGCTCGGCGTCAATGTGCTCGAACAGCCCCTGCCGCGGGGCGAGTTCCGCGCCACCGCCCGGATCCGTCAGCGCACGTCGATTCCGATCATGCTCGACGAGGGTGTCTTTACAGCGCGGCAGGCGATCGAGGCCGTCCGCACCAAGGCCTGCGACGTGATCAGCATCTATCCCGGAAAGAACGGCGGCATTCTGCGGTCGATGCAAATCGCCCAGATTGCGGAAGCGGCAGGACTGGAGTGCGTGATCGGCAGCAACCTCGAATGGGACCTGGGAACGGCCGCCATGCTGCACACCGCCTGCGCCATCCCGAACTTGTCGACCGCCGTAAACCACGACATCATCGGGCCCATTTACCACGAGCGCTCGATCGCGACGGCGCCCATTCGCTATCAAGACGGTTGTGCTTGCTTGCCCAAAGGCCCCGGCCTCGGCACGGCGGTCGAGGTCTAACCTTTCCGGTGTGGAGGGCGGTAAGCGGTCATAACGATCGCGGTTTCAACCAGTATCTTTTGTTGTTCTTCGAAGATCCCGTGTCATGTCCGTTCTGCTGCGGTGCGGCTGATCCTGCTCACCAGATGCAGGTCCGGCGAGATACGACGGTTGCGGTGGTGCGCAGTGAAGCCGGACAGACTCGACGTTACCGATGCCAAGAAGGGGTCGAGGTAAGTCCTGCTCGGCGAGCCGACGCCTGGCATTGGCAGTCGAGCGAAAGCTACGCTATATCAACTCCACTGACACGACGACATCGTAGTCTATGGATTAGCTGCTCGAATGGGCCTGCTGGAAGAGCTCGGCAGGAACAGAACGACGAGAGGAACAACCATGACGGAATCGTCAAAACTTGGATGCATCGAAAAGGGCAATCTACGTGAGGCCTGGCCGCATGAGGCTGCTGATTTCACTCCCTGGTTAGCGGAGCATATATCTGAGCTAGGCAACGCTTTGGGGTTGGAGCTAGAACTGCAATCTCAGGAAGCACCGATCGGAACATTTTCATTGGATTTGTTAGCTCGAGTGTCGGGAACGAACCGCACAGCGATCATCGAAAACCAACTGGAACCAACCAATCATGATCATTTGGGTAAGCTTCTCACCTACGCTGGGGGCTGCGATGCCAACGTGATTATCTGGGTAGCGAAAGATTTCAGGGATGAACACAGGCAAGCTCTCGACTGGTTGAACCAACGCACCGAGGAGGACACCGAGTTTTTTGGTGTAGTTGTTGAGGTATGGAAGATTGACGGTTCGCGACCTGCTCCGCACTTCAACCTGGTTGCCACTCCCAACGAGTGGCGCCGCGAAGCCGCTGACACTATACGGATGGGCAATATTTCGGATAAGAACCAGCGGTACAAGTCGTTCTTCCAGAGCCTTATGGACAAACTCAGAGAACGAGGGTTCACAAAAGCTCGCAAGGCGCAGCCTCAGAATTGGTACAACTTCTCAGCGGGATACGGATCACGCGCTCAATACGCCGCCTCATTCAACCAAGGCAGAAAAGTCAGGGTCGAAGTCTATATGGACTCCGACAGGGATTCGAACAAGAATCTGTTCGACCAACTCATGAAGCGGAAGAAGTCCATCGAATCCGAACTTAGAGAATCTCTTGAGTGGGAACGGCTGGACCACGGCAGTGCGAGCCGCATCGGTATCCGACGCCATGGCAGCATTGAAGACGACCGGGAGAAGCTGAAAGCATTAGAAAACTGGATGATTGATAAACTGTTGGACTTCAAGCGCGTATTCGGGCCGCATCTGGACGAATTAGCGAGGTGACGGCGGGTGCGCAAGGGGAGCTTCGATGAGGCAAACAGCTGAAGTTCACCGGGGTGTTCTTGGAGGCCGGGATGGGTAGCAGCTGAAGACCGCCTGTTGCCGGCAGGCCTGTTGGAAAACCGGCTACGGGTTTGAGGATGGCAGACCAGCAGAAAGGCCGCCTAAGCCTGGTGGTTGCGGGCGTTTTCGAGGAGGCGGCGGGCGCGGGAGGGGTTGTAGACGCCGCAGGGGCAGAAGCGAGCCAGGGTGGCAACGGCCTGGTCCGTGGTGCGGCGGCCTTCGCGGACCATGTCGAGCATCTTGCGAGCCATGTTGAAGGACACCATGCCGTGGCCGCACATCGTGGATAGCTCCAAGACCTGGCTGTTTGGCAGATGGTCGTGCGGATCGGCGAAGCCCAGCGAGTACTCGACGCTGTGACGGTTCAATCCACAGCACTGACCCAGACTCTTCGCGCCTTCGACGGAGGTGCTGACGTTGACCGAGAGGCCGAGGTCCGCATGAACCAGGTCCGTGAGGCAAGCTTCGGCTTTCTCGCGGCTGTCAAACACAGCGGCCACCGTGCCGGACTTGCTGAGCGCATCGATCACGCTCTCGTAGTCGGCATCAAGCACGCGACTCCAGTGAACCGTGGGCTTCAGGCTCTTCGTCGGCTTGTAGCTGCCGATCTGCGAGTTGCCCAGATTGGCAGGCTTGTGCGAGGCACAGATGCGCAGAAAGGTCTTGAGCTTTTCAACGGAGCCTTCGTCGTTCTTCCCTTTGCAAGGGATCGCGAAGATGATGTAGTCGTCACGGAAACTCTCGGCATCACCGTACCGATGTAGCGTATTGGTCACTCATTCCCTCACTGGCCGCGGCGTTCGTCACGCGTCCGAGACCCATGTTGGTCTTGGCCCGCTCACGGCTAATGCCGAGTTCGTCGAGCAGCGGCGCCAATTGGTTGTCGTCGCCCTTCTCGTCGCAGCGCGTGGAAACGCCGACCGCGACAACGGTGTCGATCTGATTCGAAACCTCCGTCACCGTATCGAGCACGACAGGGACTTGGTCAATGCGCGTCTTAATCTCGACAATGGCCGACAGGATCTTCTCGTCGAGCAAGTCTTCCTTGAGGTCGCCGGTCGTCTTGTCGGTCATCAGATGGCTAATCGGGTTCTTCTGCTCGAACTGTACGCCGAGCTTTGCGAGTGCCCGGGTCATTGTCTGGATGTGATGAAAACGAACGCCGACACCGGGACGCCCGAACTCGATGACGTAGCCAACCTCGCCGATACCAACGCGGTGTGCTACGTCGTTCGTCTTGACCTCTTCGGTGCCGCGGCCGTGGATGCCGGTGGATTTGTGCTCGACCAACGGATCACTGAATACACGGCGAGCGATGCGGGGCCAGTCGAGGTCATTCATGACGAACGCCGATGTAGGGCAGACATCCGGCTCCGGCTCGAACCGAAATCGGAAGAGCTTCGCTAGCTTGCGAATCCCGCGCACCATCGTCGGATTCAGGTGCTCGCCACTCATCCGGAAGCACGTTCCACATTCGACGCACTGGTCTTGATCGATCGTCGCGCGATTGATTGCCGGGTCAACGAAAATCGCTCCCATGGGACAGACGGGAATGCAGTTCGCGCAGGCGACACACTTATTGGGATCGATCAGCAAAGCCTTGACTCCTCAGTACTTTGGGCTCAGTTTACCACGATGGTTGGAATCTCATGGGCGCGGGCCGGCGCCGTTGACTCGGCATCACGGGAAGCGCCGGTGTTTCGTCTTTGGCGCCTCTCGGGGCTGCAAACGCGGCATGCGCCCCTGCCTTCCATCCGGGCATGATGCCGATGCCGGCCTGCATTTCTCACCACCTCACGGCCGGAGCACGCGATGTTCAGGCGTTGGGTGGTTTTTGGGGTGATGAAAGCGCAGTCACGCCGGATAGCTCGAGCGTCCGTGTCGGTTGTCTCCTGCAAGGCTTCTGTCATGGCAGTCGCATCACCAAAGGACCCAAAGGCAAATCGTGCCCGTCACTACGAGAAAACCATCGGCCCAGAGCGCCGGCCGCTGGTGCCAAGCCGGTCCGCCAGGGCCTGCGACGAACGGGAACTTCGGCTTGACAACGAGTTGCTCTCTGGTCGACGCGAGCCAAGTCCCCTCGGCCACGGCCAATCGCGGACCGGCGCCGCCTCCCGTCGTATCGTCACCTCGGAATACCAATCCGCTCACCTCTTCCCGGGACGCCCAGCCGTACACGAGACTGAACACAACCATCGTTCCACTAGTGAGCAAGATGCCCCACAGATACGTCCACCATGTATTGGTCCACCAAACGGGCAGCGGCCAGTCGAGTCTGTCGCCGAGAAACGAACTCGCCCCATACAGTAATCCCACAACGAGACCCGGCAAGCCGGAACCACGATTCACCCGTGTGAGAGCGCCCATCACGGTCACGGTAAACAGCGGAATTACCGCTAACGCGGTCAGCCTCAGATAGAACGCAATCATTCCCAATTGCACGAACGGAACATAGACGAATGACAAGGCGATGATCGCCGGCGTCGCCCAGCGCGACACATGCAAATAGTGGGCATCATCGCCGTCGCGTACGATGAAGCGCGCGTAGATGTCCCGCGTGAAGACCGCGGCGACCGACGAACCGATCGAATCATAGGTAGATACGCCACCGGCCAAGACGCCGCCAACCACCACGCCAATCAGACCCGGCGCCAAGTAGTCCTGAACGAGCAGCGGAAAGACGCGATCGACCGATTCAATCTCGGGATAGATCGCACGGCCGATCACCCCCAGCGTGATGTTGAACCACATCACGACGGCCGTTACCACGCTGGCAGCGGCGGCGGCCATCTTCATGTCCCATTCCGAGCGAGAGGCCAGCATGCGCATTGCTTGGGAATGGTTTACGACGCAGTACGCGGTGAGCGTCGCGATCCAGCCGAAAATGACGAGCACCGGCGGTACTCCCGGTTCACTCCGCCCGCCGACGTGCATCATCGACTCCTCAAGAGCGGGGTCGATAGCCTGGAAGCGCGCTTCGAGCCCGCTCCAACCGCCGACGAGATTCCATAAGGTCAGCCACAAAACGAGTGATGCGATGAACATCATCACCGACTGCAGGGCGTCCGTCACCGCTACGGATTTCAGGCCGCCGCTCGCCGTATACGCTGCCGCGGCCGCTGCAATCGCCACGACTAGCCACCAGGTACCGTCTCCCCAGCCGGTCAGAATCGAAAACATCAGGTACAGCGAGAACGCGATGTTGCCGAGGACGTTCGTGCGGTTCTGAATCTGGATCAGTGCGCTCAGCACGTGTACGGACGGCCCGAAGCGATACTCCAGATATTCGGCGTTCGTGTACATGCCGCTGCGATAGAGCGGCAGGAAGACGCCATACGAAACGATGAACCAACCGATGGGTAGACCGAGCCACCAAGTGGTGAGGTTAGAGATGCCGAACGTGTAGGCGCCGCCCACGACTGCGACATAATCACCGCTATCGACGGCGGTAGCGAACATCGAAAGCCCAACTATCCACCAGGGGAGCCCACGCGCCGCTAGAAACCAATCCGAAGCGGTCTTGGTACCGCGTGAGATGACGAACCCGTAGCCGACGATGGCCCCGTTCACCACAACCACAATCAGCCAATCAAGAGCTGTCATCCAGGGAATGAAAAACAGGAAGCGGTTTGCGAGGATGAGTCTGGTGACAGTCAGCCCTTTTTCGTGCTGGAACACCACCGAAAACGTCCAGTTATCCCCCCACTTCCGTCGCGGCTTTTGTGCTCGTCAACTCTTGTAGATGCTGCCGCGCCGCTGTCAGATGACGCTCAACAATCACGTCCAGCGGCCCTCCTTCGGGACGATCATCAATCAGGTCGTAATGACCATAGTTGTCTCGTCCTCGAACCAGCACTGCCGGCTGACGATTCGCGATCTGCACTTGCTCCACAGCAGGTCGGATGTAGCGTGGCGCGAACCCGATCCGCTTGCCGTCAGAGTGATTCGCGTTCGAGCCATGAATGATGTTGACGTGATGCAGCGACATCTCACCCGGGTTGAGCACGATATCCACGACATCCTCTTCTTTTACTTCGACCTGAATCTCCTGACCACGGCTCAACAGGTTATCCTTGGCCCACGTTTCCTTGTGCGGATGTACCGGCTCTTTGTGCGAACTGGGAACGACGCGCATGCAACCGTTCTTTGGAGTGCTCTCCGTCAGCGCAACCCAAGATGTCGTGACGTCCATCGAGTTCAGGCCCCAGTAGGTGCCGTCCTGATGAAACGAAATAAATCCCGGATCGAGTGGCTGCTTTGGGAAGATCGAAGACGCCCAGCAAACGATGTCAGGCCCAAGGATGTCCTCTACGGCATCGAGGACGCGGGGGTGATGAATCAGATCCCAAGACCAGGGGAAATGCATGTGTGTGAGCGAAAGGTCCGTCGCTTTCGGCCTTCCGCCGAAGGCCGCTTCCAGTTCTTCGTATGCGGCGCGATAACGCCGCACTTCGTTGTCGGAAAGAACCGGTATCGGTGAAAGATAACCTTCTTCCCGATACCGCTCAACTTGTTCCTGCGTTAAGACCTTCGGCACGTTCCCATCCCTCAGGCAAGTAGGCTGCTCACCAACCCGCGGCAGGAATACGACACCACCGCCGGACCCTTCTTCGCATGGAAGTCGATGCCATTATCGATATCTTCTCCCAAGCCGTGACGAAGCAGCTCGATCTGTCCCTCCGAGCTTGATGAACTGATTCGTCTCGAGCCATTCGTAATAGTCGGGGGTTCCGCTCTTCAATGACGTAACGTCAAACTCCGCCCCCGACCGGGACAGAGCCGCCACATCCTCATCCGTTTGGGCTCGGGCGTGATAGTGAACGCGCTTGCCACGATATTCCACAGCACCAGTCTGCAGCCGAAAGACCGGTTGACCGAGCACTTTCCGCTAATTTCCCAGAGCGCCTGATCGATTCCCGAGGTCGCCGATCCCATAATCGGCGCCGCCCGGCAGAACGATATTTGTGTACTTGTCGCCTCGTGGTCAAGCACACACGTACCGAGTTCTTCTTGCGGCTGTCTCGCTGTGAATGGTAACATCGGGCGGAAGAGTTGATCAATTGTTACCCTCTTCAGCTGCATTTTCTCAGTGTGGTTCTTGTAATGGGGCGTGGGAAAACATATGCCAAGGCAGCGTAAACAAAACGTGTGGTTCCTACCCATGAAGCCTTCTCTGGTCTGGAGAGGTAGCTCCAAGGCAACAGCAATGCGCAAGAGGCTGCTGCTGTCTTGTGGCGTAGCTTGGCTTTCGACAGCGCTGCTATTCGGTCAAGGACTCAACACGACTCAAAAGAAGAGCGACTGGGAGGAGATCGACTTTGATTTCAACAGCCGCGGTCTTGACCGATGGCTACCCCAGCTTATTGCGCTTGGCGGAGCTGCTGAAACAGCACTCCGACTATCGTGTCAAGCTGTCGGGACACGCAGATCATATCGGGCCCGACAGATACAACATGACGCTAAGCCGTAATCGGGCAGAGACCGTCCGCGATTTCCTTGTGAAGTACGGAGCACAGGAAAGCCAGATAACCATTGAGACTCACGGCGAGCAAAGCCCCATCGCCAACAACAACCTCAGTGAAGGACGTTGGATGAATCGTCGTGTCGAGATCGAGGAATACGCTCATACATGGATGGGCGCTCCCCGACCTTCTGCCAACGGGCAGTAAACTTACAGGGTCCGGAACTGCGGACGTTTTCCATGCCCGTTCTTCAGGCCGGTTCGGTCGCGCCCGATTTCAGCCTCCCCGATGCGCAGGGCCGCGGCCATTCGATGTCCAATTTGAGGGCCGCCGGGCTGCTATGGCTCACGTTTTTTAAGATTTCCTGTCCCACCTGCCAATCGAGCCTCCATTTTATCAATCGGCTAGCGTACAAGCTCACCGGCATTGCCCGCGTGTGGACGATCTCCCAGGATCCGCCCGTCCATACCAAGTCGTTCAACAAGGAATTCGAGATACGACTACCACAACTCTTTGACCCTGAGGAGGAGGGCTTTCCGGTTTCAGAAGCCTATGGCATCGAGACGGTACCGGCGACTTTTCTGATCGACAAGAGCAGACGGATCGCGCACGTCTCAGTTGCGTGGGATCGGGCCGAGTTCGAGACAATGGCCTCGGCACTGGCCAACGCCGCCGGCTTGTCCAAACTCAAGCTCTTCGAGCCCGGTGAATACGTCGACGACTACCGCCCCGGCTGCACCGCGAAGAACTAGTCCATCCCCCCATCCCGATGCTCCCGGAACCGCCCAGTCACGATCCGCTCGACATTCCCGTTAGCCCTATTCGGCGACGCCTTTTGGCTGTGGGTCAGGCAACTGCCTTTGCCGTCCTTTCTGTCGTGCTGTGGTTTCTCACGATTTGGCTTCTGCAGGGTCAATCATGGGTCGAGAACGCACTGGTTCTCTCCGTGGTCTCGCTGGCGCCTTCGGTCGTGGTTGCGCATACCGTTTTTGTACTTTTGGATCGGGCAAGCTCCTGGGAAACACTCGGATTCTCTTGCTCGGCTCGTGGCCTGACCGAACTCATCACAGGAACACTGGGGGGGACAGCGATTGCGCTCGCCGTCGTCGGTACGCTGTGGACTCTGGGTTGGATCGTCGTGGACCCCGGCACACCCCCGACGGCCGGCGCCGAAGAAGTGATCTGGGCCCCCGGATGGATCTATGCCTGCGTGATTCTGTTTCTCGGCGCCTCCTCGGAAGAGCTGCTCTTTCGCGGCTTCTGCCTGCAACTACTCATCCGTGCGACAAACCCCTGGATCGCCGTTATCGGAACGTCCGTGCTGTTTGGACTTCTCCACGCGGGCAACCCGGGCGCGTCCAAGGTCGGCCTGGTCAACACCGCGCTTTTCGGTTGCCTGTTCGGCTTCCTGCTGGTTCGCCGCCGCTCCCTCATGACCCCGATCGGAGTTCATTTCGGATGGAACTTTACTCTGGTTGCCACCGGTGTCAGTCTCAGTGGGCTTAGAATCAAGTTGATGGACGTCACGCTCATGTCCTCAGGCCCCGCTCTGTGGAGTGGCGGCCCTTACGGACCGGAGGCGAGCTTGCTTACCAGCCTGGCGATCCCTATCGTGATCGGGATCGTCCTCTGTTTGCCACCGAAACGCAAAACGGAGCCAAGACTATGGGACTGAGCAGCAGCATCGATCGAGAGAGCCCTGCGACCGCGCTGTCCGTTGCGCTCATCGTGATCTGTTCCTTGCAGATCTCGGCGCCGTGGGCCGAGGCCCAGATCAACGCGACCGAGCGGACCAACATCATCCGCGAAATGATGTCCGAGCAGGGGACGGCGAAGATCCTCATCCCGGCTTCCAAGAAGGCGCTCGACATCCAGGCCGATGGCTCGCACGATGAAGACGAGTGGAGCGAGACTCTCGATAAGTTTGGACCGGCGGCTCGCGTCGGTGAGCTGGTCGAGATTACCAAGGTCGAGTTCAAGGGGTCGCGTTTGATCATTGAGCTCAACCATGGCATCAAAGGCGGACGCAAGTGGTGGCACCGTGTTCAGATCGCCGGAGCACACACTCGCGGCACAACGCTCGGTTCCACCGCGCAAATCCATGCGCCCGGCGGCACGAAAATCGCGCTGGTCTATGACAAGAAAATTCCGTCAATGCAAGCGGATGATCTACGAGCCCAGCTCAAGCCGGTACTCGATTTCGAGCAGCGCTCCGCAGCCGAGCTGTATATCGAAAAACTCCCTGAAGAGTTTCAAATCGCGATCAAGGAGAAGACCGTCATCGAAGGTATGGACCGAGAGATGGTTCTCCTGGCTAAAAACCGGCCTGATCGGAAGGTTCGCGACATCAAGGACGGCGTCGAGACCGAAGATTGGATCTACGGCATACCGCCAGGGGAGGTAACTTTCGTGACACTCCAAGACGGCAGAGTGATTCGAGTGAAAGAAACCTACGCCAACATCGGTGGGCAAGTGAAGCGCAACCAAGACCCGAACGAAGAAAAAAACAATTAAGAAGGAAGCAAATCGGTATGGCTGTCAAAGTCGGCATCAACGGATTTGGAAGAATCGGAAGGAATGTTTTTCGTTCCTCGATGGGTCAGTCGGATATTGATATCGTCGCTGTCAACGACATCACGGACAACAACACGCTTGCGCACCTGCTTAAGCACGACTCGGTCCTCGGCAATCTGTCCCAGGATGTAAAGGCCACCGAGGATGGCATTCAAGTTGGTGATGACTTTGTGAAAGTCTTTGCCGAGCGCGATCCTGCTCAAATCCCCTGGAAATCTGTCGACGCTGAGATTGTGGTCGAATCGACAGGCCTCTTCACGAAGCGTGAGGACGCGTCGAAGCACCTCCGTGACGGCGTCAGGAAAGTGGTCATCTCCGCGCCCGCGAAGGGCGAGGACATCACCCTCGTTCTCGGTGTGAACGACGACAAGTACGACCCCGCAAAGCACAACGTTATCTCGAATGCCTCTTGTACAACGAACTGTCTGGCGCCGGTCGCCAAGGTGCTGCATGAAAACTTTGGCATCAGCAAGGCGACGATGACGACGATCCACAGCTATACGAACGATCAGCGCACATTGGACCTGCCGCACAGTGATCTGCGCCGCGCCCGCGCGGCCGCATTGAATATGATCCCGACCAAGACCGGCGCCGCGGCCGCGATCGGACTGGTGATACCGGAGCTCAAAGGAAAGTGCGACGGTTTCGCCATGCGTGTCCCGACGCCGAACGTCTCGGTGGTCGACCTCGTCGCCGTCCTCGACAAGCCTGCGACGAAAGAAGAGATCAACGCCAAGCTCAAGGAGGCCGCCGAAGGCGCACTCGAGAGTATCCTCGGCTACACCGAAGAGCCCCTTGTTTCCAGCGACTTTATGCAGGACCCTCGCTCGTCGATCGTGGACGCCTCGATGACACGCGTCATGGACGGCAACCTCGTTAAGGTTCTCGCCTGGTACGACAACGAATGGGGTTACTCGAACCGTATCGTTGATCTGGTCCGCAAACTTGGCGGCAATGGAGCTTCCTGAGTCGAGCAAGTAGCGTCGCGGCATGCCGTGCGCTCGATCTCGCAGACGCCCACCCTCCAACGCCTCGATGTCCTACCGCACCATCCGTGACCTCGATCTCCGGGGCAAGCGCGTCTTACTGCGAGTGGACTTCAATGTTCCCCTCGACGCCGACGGCATGACCATCACCAGCGACGCACGAATCCGCGCCGCTCTGCCGACGGTGCGAGCGGTGCTTGATGCGGGCGCAACGCTCGTTCTCGCCTCGCATCTTGGGCGCCCCAAAGGCAAGCCCAACCCGAAGATGAGTCTCAAGCCCATCGCGGCGCGGCTTGGCGAACTGCTCGACAATAACGTCGCGATGGCGTCCGACTGCATCGGTGGTGAAGTTGCGCAGCAGGCTCAGTCACTCACGCCCGGCAACGTTCTTCTGCTTGAAAACCTGCGTTTCCACACCGGCGAAGAGAAGAACGATCCTGAATTCGCCCGCGCGCTCGCCAGCCTTTGCGACACCTACGTCAACGACGCTTTCGGAGCCGCCCATCGCGCCCACGCATCCACCGCAGGCATCGTCGAACACGTCTCCACAGCGGCCGCCGGCCTGCTGATGGAAAGCGAACTAAAGTATCTTTCGATGGCGGTGCGTGAACCGACCCACCCCTATATCTCGATCATCGGCGGGGCGAAGGTCTCCGGCAAAATCGACGTCATTCGCAACCTGCTCGCAATCTCCGACCGTGTGCTGATCGGCGGGGCGATGACCTACACCTTCTTGAAGTCCCAGGGCGTGCCCGTCGGCGACTCTCTTGTCGAGGATGAGAAGCTCGACCTCGCTGCCGAGTTGCTGGACGCCGCCGGCGACTGTCTACTGCTTCCTCAAGACCATGTTGTCGCGCCCGACCTCTCAGCCGCCGCGCCAACCCGAACCGTCGACGGTGTCGGGCTACCCATCCCCGACGGATGGAGGGCGCTCGATATCGGCCCGGAAACGATCGCCGCTTACCGCGACGAGATCGCCGCAGGGAAGATGATCGTCTGGAACGGCCCGATGGGCGCTTTCGAGATCGAACGGTTCGCGCAAGGAACGATTGAAGTTGCGAAGGCTGTCGCCGCGTCGGAGGCAACGTCGATTGTCGGAGGCGGCGATTCAGAAAAAGCCATACAGATCGCCGAAGTCGCCGGCAGCATCACCCACATCTCCAGCGGCGGCGGCGCATCACTCGAGTTCCTCGCCGGAAAGACTCTGCCCGGTGTAGAAGCGCTAGAAGCATCGGTGCGAAGTCAGCGGCGTTCGCGCAGCCATAGAACAGTTGTCTGAGCCTTTTCGCCCTAAGCCGAACCCACCTTCGGCGCCCAATTTGCTTTCGGCTTCAGAGGCTTGATGCGGTACTTCAGCATGCACCAAAGCGCCCGAAAGCCGTCCTTCATGCCGATTTTCTTGCCTTCCGCGTAAGTGCGTCCATGATAGGCGATGCTCACTTCGTAGATCCGCGCCCCCACCTTGGCCAACTTGCAAGTCACCTCCGGGTCAAAGCCAAAGCGGTCTTCCTCGAGCGGTATCGCCTGAATCAACTCCCTGCGAAAAACCTTGTAGCACGTCTCCACGTCGGTGAGGTTCAGGTTAGTCATTATGTTCGACAGCAATGTGAGGAATTGATTGCCAACCGAATGCCAGAAGTAGAGGACGCGGTGTTCCTGGCTCGTGATGAACCGTGAGCCATAGACAGCATCGGCCTGATGGCGATCGAGAGGCCGTAACAGTTTCGAGTAGTCCTCCGGATCGTACTCGAGGTCCGCATCCTGAACAATCACATACTCGCCGCGAGCCTCTGCGAAGCCCGTTCGCAGAGCGCAGCCCTTTCCCCGGTTTCGGTCATGATGCAACACGGTTAGGTTCGAGTGCTCGTTGAGACACTCGGCAAGCACCTCACGCGTACCGTCGGTCGAGAAATCATCGACGACGATCAACTCCTTGTCAACGGGAACTTGGTTGACACGCCGAAGGATTTCCGCGACGGTGTCCCGCTCGTTAAAAACAGGGATAACAACCGATAGCTTCACTGAATTTGTATGTGAGTGCCCACAAAGCCATCGCCGACGGAGCGCACGCTTTCAGCTCAAACGCGAAGATGTCGCTAGCAGATAGCCCTCGCCAAATTATGTAAGTCTTAACAGGAACTCCGTCCGGGCGTCAACAAGAACTTCCCGCCTTTCCACCGTTCAACGGCTCGAAGTTGAAGTCAAGACGGAATCGGTGATAATCTGCGGAGACCAGTGAGGAGTATGAGATGACCCCTAAAACCCGCGCTGTTGTCCTTTTGCTTACCTTCGCGGCATTCCTCACCGCCGCCCATCACGAAGAGGGCTTCACGCCCATCTTCGACGGCAAGTCCCTCAACGATTGGAAGCTCATCGGCAAAACCGGCGATGGTTATCTCGTCGAAGAGGGCAAGATTGTCTGCCCGCCCAAAGGCGGCGGCAACCTGTTCCACGAGAAGGAATACTCCGACTTCGTCTTACGCTTCGAGTTCAAGCTCGAAGACGGCTCCAACAACGGTCTCGCCATCCGCTCACCGATGCAGAAGAGCAGCTTGGCCTACGAAGGCATGGAACTGCAAATCATCGACAACACCAGCGAGCGCTACAGAAACATCAAACCCTGGCAGAAGCACGGCTCGCTCTACCACGTCTTTCCGGCGAAGACCGGCCATCTGAAGCCGACCGGTAAGTGGAATCAGCAAGAGGTGTCTGTCAAAGGCAGGCAGGTCAAGGTCGTTCTCAACGGACACACCATCCTTAACGTCAACCTTGCTGACGTGAACGACCCGGAGATTATCGCCAAGCACCCGGGACTGAAGCGCAGGTCAGGCCACGTCGGGTTCCTGGGGCACAACGAGCCCATCGAGTTCCGCAACATCCGCATCAAGGAACTGTAAAGGCGGCGCCTGTCGGCGCTACAACTCCCGCCGGCCTTCCATCGCCTCCATCATCGTCGCCTCATCGACGAATTCGAGTTCCGCCCCCACAGGGATGCCCATCCCGAGACGGCTCACGCGCACGTGAAGTGGCTTTAGCAAGCGAGCCAGATAAGACGCTGTCGCCTGTCCTTCTGTCGTGGGGCTCGTCGCGATGATCACCTCCTCGGTGGCCAACTGCCCGAGGCGCTCCAGAAGATTCTTCAGCTTCAAGTCGTCCGGGCCGATGTTCTTGAGCGGTGCGAGCACGCCGTGGAGTACGTGGTAAAGCCCGTTGTACTGCCGGGTCCGTTCGACGATCGAGATGTTTGCCGGCTGCTCCACAACGCAGATGGTCTTGGGGGAACGGCTCGGATCACTGCAGAACAGGCAGAGCGCCCCTTCGGCAATGTTGTTGCAACGCTCGCAAAGCTGAATCGCGCTGCGCATGTCGAGAATCGCATGCGCCAGTCGATCCGCTTCATTCTTCGGAGCGCCCAGCAGGTGGAAAGCCATGCGCTGTGCCGATTTCGCGCCAACTCCCGGCAGACGTTTGAGCTCGTCAACGAGCCGGGACATCGGCGCGGCCAGATCACTCATGGCTTAGTCCTACAATATCCCGGGAGGGAGCCCCAAGCCACCGAGCATGCCGCCCATCTTGCCCTGTGCTTCATCGTCCACGCGTTTCGCCGCCTCGTTGACCGCGCCCCTCACCATGTCTTGCAGCATTTCACGGTCTTCCATCGCGTCTTCTTCGATTTGGATCGACAGCACGTTCTTGTGGCCGTCCATCTTGACCGTCACCATGCCACCGCCCGTCGAGGCTTCCACGCGAATCTCCGCGATCTGCTGCTGAAGCTGCTCCTGCATCTTCTGGGCCTGCTGCATCATCTTCTGCATGTTGCCCGGGATTCTCACTGTGAGTACCCCCTCAAGTTTCTGACTTCCCTGATCTGCCCGGTGAAAGCCTTCCGGACCATCTGCACCGCGGGATCAGCCAAGGCGCGTTCTTCTGCGCCACCCCTGCCGGAGTCTTCGGTGTTGTCGCCGGATCCTGTGGCTACAGGCGAGCTGATGGGAACAATCTGACGAGATTCTGTTTCGCCTAAATCGTCACCCAGTCTAACACGCACCCTGCTTCCGACAACCTTCGCTACGACCGTCTCCAGCGAGTCCATACCGAGTTCGAGGGTCGTCCGATAGTCGGCCGACGAGCGCACCAAGACGTTGTCACCCTCCAGGCTGACCGTGCCGTGCTCGACGGCGTCCGCGAGGTGGTAGCTGTGGTCGCTGCGCAGGGCGGCCAGCACCCGGGACCACAGGTCGGTGTCCGTCAACGAGTCTTCCGACCTCGGTTCGACCCCGTTGAACTTCTCCAGCAGCGGATCGGCGGCGGCAGGAGGTGGTTCCGCCGTCATGGCCTCGCGCACAGACGCCGTCGTGGCCGCGGAAATCGCAGCGCCGCCCGTGCTCACTGAGCTCTTCCCGGAGCCCTCGTTGTTGGCTCCGCCCAAACGGGCCAATACCTTCTCAATCGGTTGCAGATGTCCTGCGTACACCAGCTTGAGGAGTCCCACTTCCAGCCGGAAACGCGGCTGCGCCGCCGCTTGCAGATCGCGATACAACTCGAGCAGCAGTTGCACGTAACGCGTTAGATCCTCTTGGCTGAACGCCGCCGAATGCCCGCCGAGGCTCTTGCGCTCATCCGGCCCGACGCTTACCAGCCTCGTATCCGCGCCGGCAACCTTCAGCACAAGCAGGTTCCGGAAGTAGCGCACGAGCTCGCCGCAAAAGTGCTGTACGTTACGGCCTTCACTTAAGACCTGATCGGCGGTCGCGAGCAGTGCCGACGCGTCGCTCCGGCGCAGCGCCGACACGATGCTGTCGGTGACTTCGCTCGGGATCGCACCCAGCAGATCCCGCACGGGCTTGGCTTCCAACCGATTGCCGAAACACGCGGTCGCCTGATCCAAGGTCGAAAGCGCATCGCGGATGCTGCCGTCGCCGGCCAAGGCGATCGAGACCAGGGCATCTTCGTCCGCCTCAATGCCTTCTTGTCCACAGATCCACTTCATGTGTGCGACCACCGGCTCGAACGCCACTGCTCGAAATGGAAAGCCCTGGCAGCGCGAAACGATCGTCGATGGGATCTCATGCGGCTCCGTCGTGCAAAGAATGAAGACCACCCACTCCGGTGGCTCCTCCAACGTTTTCAGTAGCGCGTTGAAGGCGTCTGTCGTAATCTGATGCGCCTCGTCGATGATGAAGACCTTGTAGCGGTCCCGCATCGGGCGGTAGCGCACGCTCTCGCGTAACTCGCGGATGTCGTCAATACGGCGGTTCGAAGCTGCGTCGATCTCCACCAGATCCATCGAGTTCCCGGCAGCGATCTCCCGGCAACTCGTGCACGCAAGACACGGTTCCGGGCCGGGCCCCTTCTCGCAGTTCAAGGCCTTGGCGAGAATGCGCGCCATCGTCGTCTTCCCGGTGCCGCGTTGGCCCGAGAAGATGTAGCCGTGCCCTACACGCGCCTGCGCGAGGGCGTTGGTCAGCGTCCGCTTGACGTGGTCTTGGCTGACGACGTCGGCAAATCTTTGCGGACGGTATTTGCGCGCGATGACCTGGTACATGACACGCCCGGAGTCGAGCGGGGAAACAGGCCGTACATCACCGCCCGGAATGCCCGTTTGACGATTTCGAGGAGGCCGCTGGTGGTCTGTGGGCTCCGGGTAATCCGCGGCACGCGGCAGAGGCCGCTACCGTTGCTTCCTTCCGGACCTGGCGGAGTTCACAGCATCCCGCTGCACAGAGCCCGGAGCCCGATTACACATCCTAGCACGCACTAATATATGGACCCGGCCTGTAGGCTTCCGCCACATACTCCAGGCCTGACACGCTCAAGTGCGCCGTCGTTCTGAGCGAAACTCGTTGTTATACTGCCTTCCGGCCTTGCCGGCCACAGATGCTCGGCCTGAAACGACATTGGGTTCGCCTACTCTTTCATATTCATCAACTGAAGCTCCGGGTGCGCTCCCCAGGGGCTGTGTTTCGCGGCTACGCGGCCCATCTCGAGCCCGGCGGCAAGGCCTACGAACGCCACCTGGATCAGGAGATCCAAGAGTATAGTCGAGTCCACGGCGGGAGCGGCGAAGCCGTCCACGAAACGAATATCCCCCTCATCGAACCAGCAGCTGCCTCTTGGCTCGACATGCAAGGCCGTGCCGCAACGCGCATCCGCGCCGCCACCGGCAACGACATGCACGGACACGTCCTCTCGCGTCTACGCGCCCGCGAAGGCGTCCGCATGCTCTCCCTGGGCTCCGGTCCCGGCGGATTGGAATTACAGTTTGCCAGGGAAGCACCGTCCACCAAGATCGTCTGTATCGACCTCAATGCCAGCCTGCTCGAAAAGGGGTGCTCACAAGCCGCTTCGGAAGGCTTGGCCGTTGAGTTCCGGCAAGGCGACCTCAACACGATCCTTTTACCGCCGGGCGAGTTCGACCTCGTTTTCTGCCACGCCTCACTGCATCATCTCTTGGAACTGGAGCACATCTTCAGCCAGATCAAGCGCACGCTCAAGCCCCACGGCGAGTTGATTGCCACAGACGTCATCACACGGCACGGCTATCGCATGTGGCCGGAGACCCGCAAGGTGATCGACAAGATCTGGAAAACCCTGCCGGCCGATTACCGCATCAACCACACTTCCTACCACGTCAAGATGATCGACGAGAGGATCTTCGAGACTGACGCCCGGAGATCCAACATGGAGTGCATTCGCTCCGACGACATCCTGCCGCTTCTTGCGGCAGGATTCGAAACCATCGCTTACGTCCCGTACTTCAGCCTATGCCGTCGTTTCTTCGACACGATGTACGGCCCCAACTACGACCTCGGCCATACCCTCGACCGAGCCATCCTCGATTGGCTTTGGGCGCTCGACTGCCACTACCTTGACACGGGCGTCCTCAGGCCCGAGACCTTCTTTGGCGTTTATCGCCCAAAACACTGACCTCAACGCTTATCGCTGTTTCCATTGGTAAGACTCGTATCGAGACATCGGCCGCAAACGTAATAAAAGCAGCTGATTCAAAGGACCCTAAAAATCCGTGGAACACAAACCCGCGTATTTCACCAATAAAAACGCGCCGGTCAGGATCAGCAGCAGAGAGCCCATCAACGAACACACCGTATCCCTGGTCCGAGGAATGAGTCAGGATCTCCTCAGGAGTCGTCAGACAGCGGCGCCACGGCCGGTTCACCTCCGGGGACACTCTGCCGGTTTGCCGACGCGCCGAGGCCAGACAGGCCCGGTAACTGCTCGGACCGCCGGGGGTGGTCCGCCGCGTTTTGCCGGGAAGGCTCGCTGAAGCGCCTGTAGAGCATGTAGATTCCCAATGCAATGAGACTGACAGGCCAGTAAGGAACGAGACTCGGGATCCGCCAGTACCCGAGCGACTGTAAGAGGAAAGCGAGCCCCAACACGATTAATGTGATGCCGACGGCGGGCAACCGCGAGCCTGCATGGACCAGTGACAGCAGACCCGAAAACTCATCAACCGGCTCACCGCGCTGCAATGCCTTCGCGGTCCGCGACGCCTCGATCGGCATATAGATGAAGAACATCAACGCGAACATCATGAGGAGGGTATCGAGCCCCCTCAATACGCCGGAGCCCATCAACGTCATCACCCCACCGAACACAACGACGTGGAATACCGCTTTCGCATAGTGGCCGTTGTAGACTGCGCCCACGCCGGGGATGAGTCCCAATACGAACGCCAAGAGGGGAGATGGGGCTTCGGCGCTCACTTCCGGCGCCTGGAACCCGGCTCGCGCCTTGACGCTGGAGGGCGCTTTCAGAGGAGGCGCATGCGGCGCCTCGTCGGTAATAGGCGTTGTTTCCGACCCTACACCGGCTTCCGGCACCGGCAGGCAATCCTCGCAGTGAGTCACACCGTCGTTGTCACTAACACATCCCGTGCAGAGAGCCTTGCCACAAAACCGGCAGAAAACCGTCGCTTTTATATCCGGATGGTTCGCGCAGGTCATCGTCGCTGCCGTCCGGCTCATCGAGGCGCCGTTGGCGTCGAAGCGTCGGATGGCGCCTCTTCGTGCTTGTCCCCGCCCGAGGAGTTCTGCGCCGGGAACGCCCGGCGATAGACAGCAACCCCTCGCTGCCAAACTTGATCCAATCCGACCGTGGCCGACCTCATCCGGGCAACGGGAGCCGCATCTTGCCAGCGATCAAGAGTCTGCTGGCCGGACCACGTCAGAATCGAAAACGACACAATTGCCAGCGCTACGCTCATGGCGAAACGCGGCTCAAACAACGGTTGCAGAAACGGACGCACCCAACTCCTCGGGCCAACACCCGCCGCCACCAAGCCACCTGCAGGCGGCTCCGCGTGGACGGTCGAATTCAGGATGTTGGCTATCAGGCCTTCGGGAAGCTCCACAGTCGGCACCTGGCGCAAGAACCCCAATGCCAGGTCCATGTCCCCCCTCAGGGCCGCGCAACGGGAGCAATCGGCGCAGTGATCCTCGACCGACCGCCGCTCAGCGATGCTCAGTGCGCCGTCCACATAGTCGCCCAGCAGGCTTTCGACTCGACGGCAGTTCACGGCCGTACCCCCATGAGACGAAGGTGTTTTGCCAGATCACGGCGTCCGCGGTTGATTCGCGATTTCACGGTTCCCTGTGGGATGTCCAGCACGCCGGCAATCTCCTGATATTCCATCTGTTGCAGGTCGCGCAAAATCACCGCCTCCCGCAACTCCGGTGACATGCGGTCAAGCGCCGCCCGCAGTTTCTCTGAGGCCTCGCGCCGGGCGAGCGTGTGGTCTGCACGTCCGCCGATCCCTGATGTTTCCTCGACACCGGAAACTTTATCCTCCAACGGCTCCAGCACCTTATCTTTGCGGGATTTGCGGTAATGATCAATCAGCAGGTTTCGCGTCAACCGCAGCAGCCAAGTCCGAAACGCCGCGGCCCCGGGTTGGTAGCTGCCAAGTCCGCGATAAACCCGCAGAAAGACATCTTGAGTCAAGTCGCGCGCGTCTTCCGAGTGCCCGGTGAATCGATAGCAGGTGGCATACACGACACGGCTATGAACACGGACCAGGGCTTCCCAAGCACTGCCGTCCCCGTGCAGGCACCGCCGGACGAGAATCGCATCCCGCTCAGCCGCTTCTCTAGCGACCTGCTCACAATAGTCACCCTCTTCTCGCGACCCCATCCACGGGGTCGACCACGGGTGGATAGCCACTTCAGATGCCATATCGGATCGTTGCACCGCCCCCTACTCAGAGTAAACGACGTCTGAACCCAAAAGTTCATGTTATTTCGCCGGTTTCGAGTGGGCGCCCCACAACTACGGCCCCTCAGGATCATCAAGCCGTTCCGGCCATCGACAACGCGGATTCCGCAGCATGGTGGACTGCCACGGAAGACAAGAGCCGTTTAGACGTTTAGAATAGAGGCGGTGGTTTCGTTGAGCGCAGGCCCTTCACGGATGCATCACTTCGCGCTGCTCGCAATGGGGTGCGCCCTGGTCGTGGGCTCTTCACAAGCGCAAACAAACCCTGGATCGGTCCGCTTCTTCGAGGAGAAAGTCCGCCCTCTGCTGACGGAGAAGTGCCTCGCCTGCCACAACGACCAGGCCAAGATGAGCGGGCTTTCACTGGCGTCGCGTGAGAGCGCCATGCTGGGAGGCAGCCGGGGCTCAGCGGTGATCCCCGGGCAACCGGAGGCGAGTCTCCTCGTCCAGGCCATCAACCGGGCCGGCGACCTGAAAATGCCACCCACCGGGCCTCTCGAAAGCCACGAAGTCAGTGTCTTGGATGCATGGGTCCGAGCGGGCGCCCCATGGGGCATTGACGCTGCCAAGAATGTCAAGCGCGCCGGGCCGTCCCATTGGTCGTTCCAGCCTGTGAGTCGACCTGAGCCTCCTGCAGTCGAAGATCAGCAGTGGGTCCGGAATCCGATCGACCGGTTTGTGCTCTCGCGCCTGGAAGCCAAGCAGATTCGCCCCTCGCCGCTAGCCTCGCGGCGAACTCTCATCCGCCGTGTCAGCCTCGATCTCATCGGCCTGCCGCCGACTCCCGAAGAGATCGCCGTGTTCCTCGCGGATACGGCCCCGGGAGCTTACGAGCGCCTTGTGGACCGCCTGCTCGATTCCCCCCATTACGGCGAGCGCTGGGGACGTCATTGGCTCGATATTGCCCGCTACGCCGATTCGAACGGCTACTCGATCGATGGCAACCGCTCGATGTGGAGATACCGCGACTGGGTCATCAATGCGCTTAACGACAATATGCCGTTTGACCGGTTTGTCACCGAGCAGCTTGCCGGCGACTTGCTACCGAGTCCAACCACAAACCAGCTCATCGCAACCGGCTTCCACCGCAACACGATGATCAACGAGGAGGGCGGTATCGATTTCGAGCAGTACCGCGTCGAGGCGGTCGTCGATCGCGTCAGCACGACCGGCGCAGCTTTCTTGGGCCTGACTATCGGTTGTGCCCGTTGCCACGACCACAAGTTCGACCCGATCTCACAGAAAGATTTCTATCAGCTCTACGCTTTCTTCAACAGCATTGACGAGCTGAGCGGCGAGTTGTCCGTTGCAGAGGGCAACAAGCGCACGATGGACCCGATTCTCGAGTTTGGCGAGCCGGCGGACTTTACGCGACGGGAAGCGCTGCGGCATCAGGCCTCGATCCTCCAGGATGAACTCGAAGCCTACGAGACCGAGTTTAAGAAGAAACTCGCCAACTGGGAACGCGAGCTGTCCGAGAAGGAGCGCGCGGAATTCGAGCCTCACATCCTGGAGATCCTTGCAACACCGCCCGAGCAGCGAGTGGAGCATCAGAAGGGAGTGCTCGACCGCTTCTTCGTCTCGAAAGACCCGGCATGGCAGGCCCGCCGCGACGGTCTCAAGGCACTGCGGGCCGCCGAACCGAAAATCGAGTCTACACTAATCATGCGTGAGTTGCCGCAACCACGCGAAGCTTTCATCCATGTGTCGGGTGATTTTACGCAGCGCGGCGAAACGGTTGAACCCGGCACCCCCGCCGTTTTGCCGTCGCTTCCCAAGACCGAAAAGCCGAATCGACTTGATTTGGCTCGTTGGCTGATGTCACCCGACAACCCGCTTACCTCGCGGGTGACGGTGAATCGAATATGGCAGCGGTATTTCGGTCTCGGACTCGTCCAAACAGAAAACGACTTCGGCTCGCAAGGCACGCAGCCGAGCCATCCGCAATTGCTCGACTGGCTCGCTTCCGAGCTTGTCCACCGGGATTGGGGTCTCAAGGAGATACACCGGTTGATCGTCACCTCGGCAACCTATCGACAGTCGTCGGCCATGCGGCCGGAGTTGTCCGAAATCGATCCAGGGAATCGACTCCTCGCCCGGCAGAACCGGCTGCGTTTGGAAGCGGAGTTGATCCGGGATGCCGCATTGACCGCATCAGGCCTTCTGACACCCAAGATCGGGGGGGCCAGCGTCTTTCCGCCTCAGCCGGAAGGATTCGGGCAGTTTACTCAGGTCAATCGGGAGTGGAAGACCGCCGAGGGGACCGAACGCTACCGCCGCGGCATGTATACTTTCTTCCGGCGCTCCGCCGCTTATCCGGGCCTCGCCATGTTCGACGCCCCCAACGCACAAGCGACTACTACGAGACGCAACCGCTCGAACACGCCTCTTCAGGCGTTGAGTCTGCTCAACGATCAGACACAGACCGAGTTCTCACGCGCCCTCGCGAAAGCGACCCTGGAGCAGGGGGGCGCAACCCGTTCCGACCGCATCCGCTACGTCTTCGAACGCTGCTTGACCCGTCTGCCGGAGCAGCAGGAGGAGCATCGTTTGCAATCGTTCCTGTCCCGCATGGTCGATGACTTCCGCACTCACCCAGAAGCGATCCAAGACGTAATCGGCGAAGCTCCGGAGAGCGGTGACAAGCCGCTCCTGGCGGCGTGGACGGCCGCCTCTCGCGTCTTGCTGAACCTTGACGAATTCGTAACGAGACAATGATACGACCCGACGATCAAACCTACCCTGCCCTCCAGCGCACGACTCGACGACACTTCTTCGAGCAATGCGGCATCGGGCTCGGCAAGACGGCGCTGACCTCTCTCATCGTCGGCGATTCGCTGTTCGGCTCGCCTGCGAAAGGACCTCTTCTCGAAAAACGCCACTTCCCTGAAAAGGCGAAGAACGTCATCTACCTCTTCATGGCCGGCGCTCCCAGCCAATTCGAGCTGTGGGAACACAAGCCCGACTTGCAGAAGTTGAACGGCCAGCCTATTCCGCCGTCACTGATGGAAGGCAAACGCTTCGCCTTCATGGAAAGTTTTACGAAGAACCCGCCGAAGCTTCTCGGAACGAAGCGGAAGTTCAAACGCTACGGCCAGTCGGGTAAGTTGGTGTCCGAGTGCTTCCCGCACACTGCGCAGGTTGTCGACGATCTCGCATTCGTCCGATCCATCCACACCGAGAACTTCAACCATGCTCCCGCCAAGATCATGATGAATACCGGTACGCCGATTTTCGGGCGGCCGAGCATGGGCTCCTGGGTCAGCTATGGTATCGGCAGCGAGTCGGACGAGCTTCCCGGATTCGTCGTTTTGCAGTCCGGCCCGCGGGGACCTCGCGGAGGCGCACTCAATTGGGCGAGCGGATTCCTGCCGACGGCGCATCAGGGCGTTCCTTTCCTGAGCGGCGGCGACCCAATTCTCAACATGTCAAACCCGCCGGGGTTCGACGCGGCGCGTCAAGAGACGACGATCGACACGATTCTCGACCTCAATGGGATGCAGCTTGAGCACGTGGGCGACCCGGAAATCTCGACCCGGATTGCCGCCTACGAGATGGCGCACCGCATGCAGACAAGCGGTCCGGAACTGATCGACTTCTCCTCCGAGTCTAAGTCAACTCTCGCGATGTACGGCGCCGAAACGGGCGCCAAGTCATTTGCGAACAATTGCATCTTGGCGCGGCGCTTGGTGGAGCGGGGTGTGCGCTTTGTCCAGCTCTATCACTCAAGCTGGGACCACCACGGTGGCGGTAGCGAGAACCTCGAAAACAGCCTGGACGAAGTCTGCCTGGACGTCGACCAGGCCATCGCGGCGCTCATACGCGACCTCAAGCGGCGCGGCCTTCTGGAAGAAACGCTTGTCGTTTGGGGCGGCGAGTTCGGCCGAACCCCGATGGGCGAAGAGCGCGAAACGATCGGCCGCAATCACCACATTGACGCCTTTACCATGTGGTTCGCCGGCGGCGGCGTCAAACCCGGTCAGACGATCGGCGAGACCGACGAGATCGGTTTTTCCCCGGTCGAGGACCCGGTCCACGTTCACGACATCCAGGCCACAATCCTCCACCTGCTCGGAATCGACCATGCCAAACTGACCTTCAAGTTCCGCGGGCGCGATTTCCGACTGACGGACGTCGGCGGCCATGTCATCACCAAGCTACTCGCTTAGTGTTGTGCAGCGCGTTTCAATACAGCAAACTGTACCCGCTCACCGCAGGACCTCATGACTGGCGTCTGAATGAACGAAGTCGTATTCGGAAGGCGCCGTCAAGCCGGCCCGACGTAGTGCGATAGGATCAAAGGTCAACTCCCAAGCATGCGCTGTCCCTTCTGCGAACAAACGTCCGACAAGGTTGTCGACTCCCGTGAAGGCAAGGAAGGCGATGTCATCCGCCGGCGTCGCGAGTGTCTGCATTGCTTTCGGCGCTTCACTACCTACGAACGCATCGACGAGGTTCCCTACATGGTCGTCAAGAAAGACGGCCGCCGCGAAAAGTTCGACCGCCAGAAGGTACTTAACGGCCTTCTGCGCGCTTGCGAGAAACGTCCCGTCAGCATGAGCAAGCTGCAGGAACTGGTCAACGAGGCGGAATCGATGGTCGTCGAGGCCCCAGAGCGTGAGTGCGCCACCGTGGCTATCGGAGAACGCTTGATGGAACGTTTGCGCACGATCGACCAAGTTGCCTATGTCCGCTTCGCATCCGTATATCGCGACTTTCAAGACGAAGAAGAGTTCCTCAAAGAGGTCACCGCCCTGATCAAGCAGAAGAAATTGAATTGAAAGCACTTATGATCCATGTGACCGGGGCCGGCCAAATGGGGAAGCTGTCTGGCAATGCCGCGCTTCGCCGACGGGCTGTCGTCAACAAAACTACAGTATGTGGAAGTATATATTACGTATACATCTACATGTAGTATCCGACAGATTATGAGATCCGGCCCGTGCCGTCACCGCCGCCCATTGCAGATTTCCTATTGCAAATAAGGCATCTTTCGCTGATACTGAGTCTAGAAAGGCTGTAGACCCGTTGGATCTACGGAATTATTTCTCACCTCCCCCGCCACATGTTCGATCCGGCCCGTTCAGCCGTGTTCCTCTGCTTGGCATCCCAGTGCCAAGTTGGGTGGGATCGAGGCTCCTGCTCGTGACAGCGAAGACAGACATTGGGGTCTGGACTCAGTTAATCGGCCATATGTGGAGCATGACTCAGTACAGGAAATTCGACCCTGCTGAGTCGATATGAGATCCTAGGATTCGATCGTGGATCAGTTCGAGGAACAACAGCTCATTCCCGAGTCACGCAAGCGGCTCAAGGTCGAGGTCGAAGACAACGGCGGCTTCATTGACGGCCCAGGGCGAGACTTGAATGCCGCTGAACTGGAACCAGCCGCCGCCGAAGAAGCTCTTTACACCGACGATCCGGTCCGGGTTTATCTGCGGGAGATGGGCTCCGTCCCCTTACTGACCCGACAGGGCGAGGTGGACTTGGCCCGCCGCATGGAGCGCGGAAAGACGCAGATGTTCCGAGCTATTTCACGCTCCCCGCTCGTCCTGACCGAGATCGTGGCCCTTTATGATCGGATCAAGCGTGGCGACACCGATCTGGAAACCGTCGTCGTCATCCCCCGTACTGACGAAACAGAAGACGAGCGCGAAAAGAAGCGCGCCGAAGCCAAGCGGAAGTTCACCCGCGTGATGAGGGCTTACAAGCGGGTGGAGACGATCGACCAGAAGATCAAGCGCACTCCAAAGCGGAACGTCCATGTCGCCCGACAGCTCCAGTGGAAACGCAAACGACTCCTGGTTAAGCTCTCGAGGACGATTCAGGAAGTGCCTTTCTCGCAGACTTACTGGGAGAAGTTCAGTGACGAGTTGGAGAAGGCCCAATCGAATCTCGCTCCGCTCTATTCCGAACTGGATCGACTCAAAACGAAGCCAACGAGGAAAACCAGCTCCACTGAGGCGGCCCAACGGGAAATCCGCCGTGAGATCCGCAAGGCCGAGGCGGCCTACCGGTTTACTCTCAATGATGTCCGGCACACGACACGTCGCATCTACGACGGCTTCTGCGAGTCGGAGAGGGCCAAGAAAGCGCTCGTAGAAGCGAACCTTCGCTTGGTCGTGTCCGTGGCGAAGAAGTACGTCAACCGTGGCCTCCACCTTCTTGACTTGATTCAGGAAGGCAACCTCGGGCTGATGCGGGCCGCCGAGAAGTTTGAATACCGCCGCGGCTTCAAGTTCTCCACCTACGCCACTTGGTGGATTCGCCAAGCCATTACCAGAGCCATCGCCGATCAATCGCGTACGATCCGCATTCCCGTTCACATGAACGAGAGCATGAACAAGTTTTTGCGAGCCTTACGCGAGCTGGAGAAGGATCTCGGCCGCACCCCCACGAACGATGAAATCGGCGGCTGCATGGAAATCTCGGCGGAGAAGGTCCAGAGACTCAAGACGATCTCACGAGACCCGGTTTCGCTGGAAACACCTGTCGGCCGGGACGGTGAATCCGCGCTCGGCGACCTGCTGGAGGACCGCTGGGTCGGTTCTCCCGTCGACACTGTCATCGAATCGAATGTCCAGGACGAGACGGCCGACGTGCTCAAAACCCTTTCTCCAAAGGAAGAAAAGGTGATCCGCATGCGATTTGGCATCGGATACGATCGTGAACACACCCTGGAAGATATCGGTCAGGAGTTTGCCGTCACCCGGGAACGCATCCGGCAAATCGAAGCAAAGGCGCTCCGTGCTCTGAGGGGCCCGGACCGCGCCCGCCGGTTGCGCGCCCTGATGGCCGCCAAGCACTAGTCATGTTGTCACCACGCCGCGGAGCACGAGGCCTGCTTGCCGCGATCTTCGGCGCACGCGCCGACACTGTCATCGAATCGGATGTACAGGATGAGATCACCAGCGTGCTCCATACCCTCTCTCCCAAGGAAGAAAAGGTGATCCGCATGCGATTTGGTATCGGATGCGATCGCGCGCACACCCTGCAAGAGATCGGTCAGGAGTTCGCCCTCACACGGGAACGCATCCGGCAAATCGAAGCCAAGGCGCTACGTGCTCTGAGGAGCCCGGATCGCGCCCGCCGGTTGCGCGCCCTGATGGCCGCCAAGCACTAGTCACGTTGTCACCACGCAGCGGAGCACAAAGCAGCCGTCAGGTCGAATCGCGAGTTGCTTGGTGGGCATTTGGACACTAAGCGCGCCGTCGCTTCCTCGGAGCCAATCCCTTTTGTTGCCTCCTCTTTCGGTCGTCGTCCCCGCCTACAACGAACAGCAGCGCCTTCCTTCCTCCTTGCGGAAGGTGGCTGGTTTCCTTAGCGCGCACGTCGACGGTCCCTGCGAGATCCTCGTGGTGAACGACGGTTCGACCGACGGCACCTTCGAGGCGGCCCGAGCGGCCGCAGCCGGCATCGAGAGCGACCACCTGCAGGTGACTGTGCTTGAAAACGGAACCAATCGCGGTAAGGGCTACTCGGTACGGCACGGTGTCTCCGAAAGCTGCCATGGATGGGTGCTTGTTACCGACGCCGACCTTTCCGCGCCAATCGACGAGTGCCTGAAGCTTTTCGCAGCCGTCGAAGAACAAGGTTGTGACATTGCGATCGGCTCACGGGCCGTCGACCGCTCACTCATCGTTGTTCGCCAGTCCTGGTTCCGTGAAGCGATAGGCCGCGTCTTCAACTTCGCTGTACGCCTCGGAACCGGACTCACCTTCAAGGACACACAGTGCGGCTTTAAGCTATTTTCAGAAAAGTCCGCGCAAGATATCTTTTCTCGGCAGCTTCTGGAAGGATTCGGCTTCGACGTGGAAGTGCTCTATCTCGCGCTCAAACTCGGCTACCGGACCGTTGAGGTGCCTGTTCGCTGGGACAATCGCCACGGAACCAAGGTCAATGTATTTTCCGGCGCCGACGCTTTCGTGGACATCCTCCGTGTCCGCAAGAACGACAGGACTGGCAAGTACCCAAAATAGTGGTACCTGTCTCCTTGACGCCACAGCGTCAAGGAGACAGGTACCGTAGCTCACCGGGTTTCTGCCTGCAGTCGAGTAGCCTCACGCCGAGCAATCGCGAACCTGCACATCCACATCGAGCCGGGTTTGCCCACCTCCTCGGTAAACGCCCCGGGTTGGAGACACGTCCTGGTAGTCGCGGCCCACAGCGATTCGAACGTGACGTTCGTCGACGACACTCTTGTTGGCTGGATCGAATCCGACCCAGCCGAGTTCCGGCAGCAGGCATTCGACCCAGGCGTGGGTGGCATTTTCCTGCGCCTCCTCGCCGTCTGGGCCGGTGATATGCAGGTAGCCCGAGACATAGCAGGCAGGAATGCCCCAGGACCGCGCAATGGCGATCATGACATGAACGTAGTCCTGACAGACTCCCCGGCCGGATTCGAGGATGTGCTCAATGGGGGATGCCACCGAGGTGCTCCCCGGAACGTAGTGGAAGCTGCTGTGAAGAGTGTCGGAAAGCCACAAGAGATCCTTGAGAGGATCGTCCCCGCGCTTGATGCCGTTGCGGTCAACGAAACTGGCAAGTGCGGGTGACGATCTGGCCAACACACTCGGGTTCGTGAAGTCCCAATGGATGAAGGATGCCTTCCAGGAGTCGATTTCCTGCCAGGCATCTGCGCCGAGACCGTCTGGAAGTGGGCAAAAGGTTGCTGGTTCGACCTTGGAGCGGGCCGTTATCTCCAAGGATTCGTGCTCCCGATGAATGTTAAGAACATGTCTCGTGTTGCCGAAACAATCCGTTTCAGTGCTCAGGGAAGACGGTGGTTCCGTTTCGATCTCGAAGTGCAAAAGCCGCTGACTCCGATCGCCGCGCGGCTGCAGGCAGAGCAACATGACGCACTGCCGTGCAGGGGATACATAGAGGTAGCGTGAGACGTGCTTGATTCCATACTGGATGGCTCCGGCCATGGCGTCAGCGTCCCGGAGAATCCTCGATGGTGTAATCGATGTAGGCGGCGATCAGGAGATCGTGGAGTTTCCGGCTGGACTCCCTGACTTGCTCAAGAAGAGCCTCGTGGTCTTCTCGATCCGGCCAATCATTATGCATCAGAGCGCACAGACGGCCGGCCATGCGCCGGGCTACGGCGCCGGAATGCTCATGCGGGCCGGGACCGATGGCATTGATCTCCGCGGCCACCGCTTCGAGCGAGCAACAGAGCGAGCCGTGCAGCAGAGGGTCAGTTACGAGCAAGTCAAGGACCCGGCGCGGCTGGACATCGACGCTGTAGTTGCGGTTGTAGGCATCATACGCCTGACAGACGCGCAACAAACTCGTCCAGTCTGCGTCGAAGGACTCGTCCCTTAGCTTGGCGATGGCGAGCTGAGACAGAAACAATGCAGTCGAGCACTGGGCGCGTTCAATGAAACGCCCCAACTGCAAGAAATGCCAACCTTCGTCGCGATACATGGTTGCTTCCGCCACGCCGACGAAAGTGTTGATCTCATTTGCCGTTTCCGCGTAGAAGCTCTCTGGGGCGGTCTTCCAGATTTCCGCAATGCTCGACTTCCGGAGCCGTAAATAGGCCAAGTTCAAACAGGTCCACATTTCTGTGCTGATGCAGTGGCGCATCTGGCGGGCATTCTCACGGCCGAGGGCGAAACAACTCCAGATCGAATCGGAGTTCTCGAAAGTGAGGTCACCGGCCAGAGTGTAAGAATCGGCCAGAGTGTAGTCGTCGCTGCCGAGCAACTCAAGGCGGCCGCCAGGAGGCTGCCGGTTCAAGCTCATGTAGATCCGGCTCCAGCCGAAATAGATCTCCCGGATCGGCCGATCCACCAGAGTTTCCACCTGCCATCGCAGCAGGCGGCAGAGATGCTCCGCACGCTCGAAATAACGGCCCATCCAATAGAGACCCTCTGCGCTGCGCGAAAGCATTCTCAGTCTTCCACCCATCACTCCCTCTTCTCGGAGGTCTTGTCATCTTCCGCTAACACCCACAGGCCTTTGCCGCCTCCACCCTGACTGGAGTTCACCACCAAGCTACCTCGCCGCAGGGCGACGCGGCAGAACGCATCGGGCACGATGCGTGTCTCTCGGCCATGGAGCACGAATGGACGCAGATCAACGTGGCGCGGCTCGGCTCGGCCTTCGATTAGACAGGGCGCACGGGAAAGCGCCAGTACAGGCTGCGAGATGAAGTCGGCCGGGTTGGCGCGCACCTGCTTGGCGTAGGTCTCGCGCTCCTCGGGCGTGGAGTGGGGGCCGACCAGCATGCCGTACCCCCCGGACTCGCCCACACGCTTCACCATCAGGTTCTCCAAGTTGTCGAGGGTGTGCTCGAGATCCTTCGGTCGTCGGCTGATATAGGTCTCCACATTGGCCAGAAGCGGCTCTTCACCCAAGTAGTAGCGGATCATGTCAGGCACGTAGGCATAAACACTCTTGTCGTCAGCTACGCCCGTTCCGGGTGAGTTCACCAGGGCTACGTTGCCAAGTTTGTAGGCGTGGAGCAACCCGGGCACGCCGAGCAGAGAGTCCGCGCGGGAGACGAGCGGATCGAGAAAATCATCGTCCACTCGCCGATAGATCACATCGACTCGCCGCAGGCCTGCGGTGGTGCGCATGTAAACGAAACCGTTGTTGACCAAGAGGTCGCGGCCTTCTACCAGTTCCGCACCAATCTCGCGAGCCAGGAACAGGTGCTCGTAGAAGGCGGAGTTGTAGACTCCGGGCGTCAGCAGCGCGATGCAAGGGTCGGAAATCCCTCTCGGAGCCAGCTCTCGCAGGGTCTTGAGCAATATGCGCCCGTAGTGCTCCACCTCCTGCACGCCAGTTTTGCGATAAAGACGGCGAAGACTTGCCTTCACCGCTTTGCGATTGGCGACCATGTACGAAACACCCGAGGGGACCCGCAGGTTGTCCTCCAGCACCAGGAAGCCGTCGTTGGTACGCACCAGGTCGGTACCACAAATGGCGACCCAGGCGCCGCGGGGTGCGGAGACACCGCGCATCTCGATACGGTACTGGGGACAGCCACGCACCATGTCCAGCGGGATGACACAGTCGGCAATGATGCGCGCTTCGTTGTAGATATCCTTCAGAAAGCGATTCAGGGCACCGAGGCGTTGCGTCAGGCCGGCTGCAAGCTGTCGCCACTCGGCACCTGAGAGAATCCGAGGCAGGCAGTCGATGGGATGATGCGCTCGTCGGCTTCTTCGTCGCCGTAAACAGTAAAGGTGATGCCCTCATTCAAGAACGAGCGCGTAATCCGTTCCTGGATGCTGCCCAGATCCTCGGCGGAGATCTCTCTCAGTGTTTCGTAGAGAAGCCGACTATGTTCCCTCGGGACACGGTCCGGCAAGAACATCTCGTCGTAGTTTTTGGCATCCAGGTTGTAGTCATCGAAATCCATGGCAATGATGCAACAACTGTTTTGGGAAGATATCAGAATAATCGGTCAGACCGGTGGCCGCCTTCGGTGCCAGTCAGTCCGTTTTTGGAACTGCTTGCCCAAAGCAATCAGCGCCGCCTCGTTGTGAGGCCGCGAAACGAGTTGAAGCGCGGTCGGTAGGTCATTGAGTCCGAATCCACATGGAATCGTCAGCGCCGGCAGCCCCGCCCCATTACCAGCCGCTCCCAAGTCAGTGTTCCCTTTGTCGGTCAGCTCCAGGTTGCTGCTGCGCCGGGTCCCCGATTTCTCCTCGATGAGTGGCGCGGTTTCCACGGAGGCAGGCTGCACGACAATGTCGACCTCCTCGAAGAATTCCGCGAGCTTCGCCTGCATTACACGCCGAATCCGCATCGCCTTCAGGTAATCCGTCGCCGGGATACTGAGCCCGCGCAGCAACCCCTTTTTTTGGCGGGGGTCAGGGTGATTCTCGAATGCCTCACTGCGGATGATGTCCTCGAACACCGATGCCGCCTCGCAGGAAATCAGCGTTCGGGCAACATCCCGATACGGCAGGTCCGGAAGCGAAGCAGCTTTCATCCGTGCACCGGTGTCCCGTAAGACCGTGAGCGCTTCGCGCAGCGCAGGGCGCGAATCCGGATGAGCCCATTCCTCGAAATCAACTTCCGAGTAGCCAACCCGCAGCATGGAAACCGGCGGCGCCGGCTCGTCGACACGAAAGCGCCGGCCCGACTGTGACGGATCATCCTCATCGGGTCCCGAGATCGCCTCGAGCACCAGCGCGCAATCTTCCGCCGAGCGGCACATCGGCCCGAGCTTGTCCATGGTCCACGAGAGCGGCATCGCGCCGGAGCGGCTCACCAAACCATATGTCGGCCGCAGACCCGTGACCCCACAGTAAGAACAAGGCCCGACGATCGACCCCCATGTCTCGGACCCAATCGCGAAGGGCACCATCGCCGCCGCGACAGAGCTGCCCGAACCGCTTGACGATCCTCCGGCCCAATGATCAGGATTCCACGGATTCCGCCCCGGCCCATGCAGCGATTCCGTCGGGTGTTCATAGCCCCCGCCCCCGGCAAAGCGCACCATCGCCAGCTTGGCCGCCAACACGCCGCCGGCATGAGCCAGCTTGCGGACCACCGTGGCATCAAAGTCGAATTGCTGGTCGCGAAACAGTTCGGAGCCCCATGAGGTGACATAACCTCTCGCGGCCAGCAGATCTTTCACACCGAATGGGATGCCTTGCAAAGGTCCCTCCACCCGGCCTTGCTGAAAAAGCCGATCCGCCGCGTCCGCTTGAGACAGCGCCGTCTCTTCGGTTAGCCGCGCGACGGAGTTGAAGCGAGGACCCAATTCTCGAAGCCACCTCAGATAAGCCTCTGTCAGTTCACGGCTCGTGAACGCTCGCTCGGCAAGGCGGCGGCCCAGTTCGGGGATCGTCGAGTACAGTACGTCGTCGTCCATTTAAGCTTTGAACGTGAAGGAGGGCTCCGTGCTCCGCTCGAGATCATACTCGGCCAGTCCGGGATTGACGGAACAAGGCGGCGATAAGGCTTCACCTTGGTCCTCGGCTCCTTCTTGTTTCTGCGGTGCCGCGGCGGCCGGCGCCGCCACGGTCGTCAATGCAGCAAGAGTCTTGCCGAAACGGCGTCTTGAAGTCTTTCCCATCGTTGTTTCCCGATACTCTGGTTGCTTATGGCGACCGTAAGATACCACAATGGCTGCTCCTGGACGATGTTACGGACCTATCTGCTTACGCTCCCTTTTCTCGTTCTCTATGTGGTCGTCGTTTCCGCTATCTTTGTCCCCTTCACTTGGGTCACGAAGAACATCAAGCCCATCTACCGCATGGCGCAGATCGGCGCTAACTCGGCTCTACGACTTGCCGGAGTACAGCTGAGATTGCTCCACCGCGAACACGCGTTCGCACCGGCCACGGCGGTCTTCGTCTGTAACCACGTCAGCAATCTTGACCCGCCCGCGCTGTTCGGCTCCTTGCCGCGAATCGTCGTCGTTCTGAAGGAATCCCTGGGCCGGATTCCCGTACTCGGCTACGTCATGGACCTGGGCGGCTTTATCTACGTCAACCGCACGGACCGCGAATCCCGGCGCCGCGCCATGGAAGCCAGCGTCGCCAGCCTGCGCAGAGGCATCTCCCTGCTCGTTTTCCCCGAGGGTACGCGCAGCCCCGACGGCAAGCTCCTTCCCTTTCGGCCCGGTCCGTTCTCGATGGCCATCGAAGCCCAGGTGCCCGTCGTGCCCATCACCGTGCACGGCAGTCACCGGCTGATGCCCAAAGGCCGCAATTGGGTTCAGCCCGGTGAAGTCACCCTCAGATTCCACGAACCAATCGTCACGGAGGGCTTGGCCAATCAGGACCGCGTCGACCTGATGGAGCGTACTCGCTCCGTCATCGCAAAGGCGCTCGCGGAAACAGGCGCATAGCAACCGCGCGTTCTATCCGGATCTCTGCCGAACCCTGCCGGAAGGGTAAAGCGCCTCTCGCGGAGCAGCCGGAGTGGGGAGCTGCCGTCAGGCAAAGGCATAGCCGTGCCTGCTGGTTGGATGCGAGCGGGCTGGATCGTCGACTGGATCTGATCCGAGCGGATCGGCGAAGACAGCAGCCCCGGACGCGCCGGCAGTGTCAAGAACAGTACGAAGTAACTTCGCGTCGTGGCACGGGTTCGGCTATGATGTCCTTGCAAGAACGGTCTGAAAAGAATGAAAACCTGCTGCATTCCTGCTCTGCTGCTGGTTTTCACGAGTTTGTCCCTGGAGGCGCAGCCCCGCTCTGCGGAACCCCGCTTTCATGTCGGGACCGCGACTTTCTTTGAGGCAAGCCAGCACGTCTCCGCTGGTGCTTCCTACCGCTACTACTTCGGAAAACGCGGCTGGGCCGTCGAACCGGAATATTCGTTCATGACCCAGGGAAGCCATCAGGACCACATGCTGCTCATGAACGTGGTCAAGGATCTCACCCGGCCTTCAAGGAAGGCCGTGCTTTACATGATCATGGGAGGCGGCTTCAACTTCTATCGTTCGGCGAATGGCCAAACTGATGTGGGTCTAGGGGGCCTGGGATGGGGAATGGGAGTCAAGATCTGGGCCAATGACCGCTTCTTCATCTCTCCTCAATTCCGCATAGGACATGAGCCGAATTTCCGGCTCTCCTTCTACGCGGGCTTTGCGCGCCGACGTTAGCGTCCGGCCGAAAGGAGTAACCGATGCTACACGCACGGATGCTCCTGCTCGCCCTCATCACGATTTCCACGCTGCTCCTGCAGCCGGCCTTCGGGCAGAAGCGCAAGGTCGACTTGCGGGGACACTTGGGCCATACCCTCTTGCTGGAAGACACCCCTCCCCATGCCTGGGTGGGCGGCGGAGCCATCACAGCCGCCGCAGGCTCGCGCTTCCGGATCGGCCTGGAGGTATTGCATGCCAACATGTTCGGCAAATACAACGACTACAAGGAACGCGCCCTGCTGGTCACGCCAGTGGTGGAGTACGAGTTTTCGCCGGGCCGGCGGATCAACCCCTATTTGGCAATCGGGTTCGGATATACCCAGTATCGGGCACTGGAACCAAACGCGGAGAATTACTTCGATCCCTCGCTCCCGGAGTTCGAGTGGCGCACGGAAGGAGGCATCAACTTCACCGGAGGGCTGGGTGTCCGGCTGTTCATGACCAAGGGTTTCTTCGTGGCCCCGGAAGTCCGCATCGGCTTGCTTCCTGTGCTGCGTTCAACGGTCAGCATCGGCTATGCCTTTTGAGGAGGCCGTGACGAAATCCCGCGTCTGACTTTCTGTGATTTCCCGGGAAGCAGATTTCATCGTCTCGCTCCAAGCGGCCAAGTTCAGAACACCCGAAAGCCCGCCAGCTCAATCCAAGGGGATCACGGGAAGAACAATGTGAGACGGATGATGAGCGTCAACATAGATGCTGTTTTCCGCAATGACGCTCCTACCTCCCATCATGTACGGATCACCCGTATTGGGATTAGGATCATAAGCCGGGTAGTTGCTACTGGAGATATCGACGCGAATCCGGTGGCCCTTTCGGAAGAGGTTGCTGGTGGGAGGCATGTCAATGACAAACTCGTAAACCTTGCCCGGCGTCATGAGCTCAGCCTTCTCGAAGCCGTCCCGGTAACGCATTCGCAGGATGCTGTCGGAGAGATTCATCGCGAAGCCTTCCGGGTAGTCCTCGTTGGGTGGATAGACGTCGATGAGTTTGGCCGTGAAATCGGTATCGACCGCCGACGAGGAGGCCCAGAGCCTCACGCTGAGCGGACCCGTCAACTCGGTGTCAGCCGCGAGTGGCTCCGTCATGAACACCAGAACGTCTGCACGCGCCGAAAGGGGCAGGTTCGAGTTGCAGCCGAAGTACTCAGGATTTTCTCTCTGGTCATAAGGGCCAAAGGGAACATACGGAGCCGAGAGTTCGCTCCGGTCGGAGAGAAAATAGGAGGTGCCGCCAACAGTCGGCACCGGGTTCTTCGGATCGTAAACATAGCTGGGCGCCGTTTCGTCCCCGGGCCTCGCTGTGCTCAGCGTGCCGTCGGCATGAAAGTAATACTTCGTATAGCGGGTACGCTGGAGAGGCCAATCGTTTTCAAGACGCCACCTTCCTCCATGATTGAGACGACCGTCACTGTTGCTGCGCCCATCCGCTCCCCCCATGACAAAGATCTTCACAGGAGGCTCCGTCAGCGCACCGGTCTTTCTGTCTCGTAACGTCGCATCGAACCAGCTCCGCTGTACTGCGTTGTACTGCTCGTTGCTCATTTCGGCGTCCGGTCCGAAGTCGACTTCTCCCGCGTAGCTGTTCCGGTCCATGTGTGTCCAAGGGCCCATCAGGAGCTTGATCCTGCTCTTCTTGCGTTTGGAAAGACCGGTGTAGAAAACTTCTTCACGATAAAGGTCATACCAGCCGGCCACGTAGTACCCCGGGATGTCCTTGTAGTCATCGAAGAACTCTTCCGGCTGCCAAAGAGGTACTTTTTTCCAGAACTCGCTGTAGTCGGTCTCCGTCATCATGTCGAAGAACCAGCGCTCGGTCTCGGCATCAGGACTGAAAGGAGTCAGACCACTCTTGAGAGGCATCCGAGACAGCCACTCGGACGACTTCCTCCACGGATCGTGGACCGCCTCCCTCAGAACGGGATCTTCAAGGGCGAGCTTGCTGCTCCCGGCCATCATGAAGGCGATCGGTAATGTGTACATCAGAAACGTGCCGCCGTGGCGGAAACCGTTCTGGTAATAATTTGCAGGCGCCTTGACATGAAAGACCGAAGCCAGATGCGGGGGGTTGATCGCCGCGGCGGCGGCTTGTACGGCCCCCAGGTACGAGATTCCCGTCATGCCGACCCGGCCGTTGGACCAGGGGCGGGCGGCGATCCATTCAATCGTGTCGTACCCGTCCTCGGCCTCGGCAACACCGTGATAATGCGATCCCCCCGACTTATACCGGCCCCGAACGTCTTGAATCACGACCACGTAACCCCACCGGACGAAGGATTCATAGTCGAGCTGCTTCTGAGCGTTGTCCTTGTTGTAGCTCGTTCGTATTAGAATCACCGGGAACCTGTCCTCGACCGGCTCGCCGCTCCGCGCCGGACGATACACGTCGGCAATGAGCTTCACGCCGTCCCGCATTTCGACAGGCACGTCCCGCTCGACGAAGACATCAAACTCTTCTTTCTTGGCGGCGAGGGGCTTGCTGGAGACAGGGTTTCTTTGTGCCATGGCGATTACGAGTTCGGTTCTGTTTTTTTTGTCATTCGAGTCGGCGGAGCCAATGCTGGGCCTGTCATTGCCTGCCGCCTGCGGGTGCCTCGTTTCTGCACGCGGCGCACGCTTGACCTCATGACCTTGAGCTACACAATGCGGCGCGGCTGAAAACAAAAGAGCACCGGCCGTCAACAAGCAGGCTCGGTGCGGCCTCAGGGCCAATGCGATTTTCGCGATCCGTGCGCCCGTCATCTCTCCTGACTTTCAGGGCGGCGCCATTAAGCCGATCGATCGAACTGGGGAACCTTAAACTGCTCTCCATTCTTGACTGATGACTCGTGGGCGACGATGCCCGGTACGGTCATGGCCAGAGACTCGTAGAGGTCGATGGCCGGCTCGCGATCCTCCAGCAGAGCATTGATGAACTCGGCACTGATAAACACATGGCTCCCGCCGTGACCGCTTGCAAGGCGCATCGGCTCCGGGAGCATGTCGCTCTTCCAATATTCCGGTATTTCAATCGGCTCGGGCGGATCGGTCGGGTCCCCCGTTCGTTCGGCCCAACTGTCGGGGTGTAGGCTTCGATTTCTCATGTACAGTGACCCTTTCTCTCCAAACCACTGTGCGCGTTCTCCGCCCGCTCCAATCAACTTGAACATGTTGCAGCGAACCATGTGGCCGCGGTCGGTTTGCATCAGCGCTGCTTCGTTCCAGAAGGGGTTGTTGTAGCGGTTGTCGTCATTGTGCGGATGACTGGTCCCCCAGCCCAGACTGGAGACCCGCACGATGCGCTCGCCGGTCACTCCGACCAAGAAGCCCGTCGAGTGCGTCGGATACAGCATCGGAGGATAGCCCCAGCGCCAGCTCCGAGAGCCGTCGGGTTCGTAAAACATGGTGGATTTGTCGGTGACGATCTTGTCGAGGTCTTGATTGTGATAGTACTCGACTTCGCTGTAGAAAAGCTCTCCGAAGCCGCCTGACCTGAAAAGGTTCCTGGCGTATATGCAAGCCTGCCGATAATAACTCGTTTCCGCCATCATGTAGCGAAGGCCTGTCTTTTCTTTGAGCTCCTTGAGTCTTTCGGCTTCAGCAAGCGTCAGACAGGCCGGCACCGCGCAAACGACGTGAAGGCCCCTGCGCATGCACATCTCAACATGCCGCGCATGGTCAGGCGCTCCCGTGAATACGGCCACGGCGTCGAGGTTCTTGGCCCGCTGCAGCATCACCTCGAGCGAGTCGTAGAAGTTGTCGCAACGATACTTCTCGCGGAGCCTCTTGCGCCGGTCGGCCCTCAGGTCCGTAACGGCGGCAACCTCGCAGTTGGGATGGTTGTGCCATTGAAAGGAAGCTCCGAACCCTCCGCCGACAACACCAATCCGGATCTTTCTCGCAGACCCGGCAGGCGCGGCCAAGCCTGGTCTCATCGCCATCGCAGAGCTGAGAGCTGCCGCACTCAGCGCTGAGGCGCCCAAGAACTCGCGTCTGGTCTCCATTTCCTCCTGCCACCTCCTGTTGGAATTGCGCGGCGGCTCACGGAACCGTCTTTTTGATCGGCGCCGCGCTACCCAGCAACCTTACTCCAATACACTTTCCCGGTCAATGCCAAAAACACGGACCGCGGTCCGGCGCCATTCCCCCGTGACGATTCCCGTTCACGCAGGCCAAAGACATCCCTCGATTCACCTTGGATGCTCCGAGTAAGGACGAGGCCGGCGGGCGGCGGCGAAGCCCTTCGAGCCCCCCGATCAGCAGGCCCGATAGCGAAGTCTGTTGCAATCCACCAGGGCGGCTCCAGTTGAGATTTGACAGGGACCGGTGAGATTCGCCGCAGAAAACTTCAGGTGTTCGGTTCGCTCCGATCCACTTTCTTCCGGCCCGCGGCCTTGGCATCGAGATACGCTTTCCAGTCTCGATCTGCCTTGGGTGCATATCCAGAACGTCCGTCTGGGCTCTCCCACCGCACTTTCATGGGCAGTATGACAGGGAGAAGGCCCTCATGGCGATCGACACGCTTGCCGTGCTGGGGGGCAACTCCGGCCCAGGTTTCTGGGACTGGTGACGGAATGGGCGGCGCTCCGCCGCGGGTCCTGAATCGTTTTGCATGTCCGATAGGGGCATGATCCTCTACGAAGTCATCGCCAGCGTCGAGATCGTCACGGTGTTTTCTGAGGTTTAATTCGGCCCAACAAAGGGGACTATATGGGGACTCAGCGAAGAATAAGTCGAGCGTCAACTGGCGCCAGTGGCCAGCGCTACGCTGTTCTTGACCATTCTCTGGACAGCAAGCTGTATTACTTGAACGAGCTTCTTATAACAATTCCTTGTAGCGAAAACGCCAGATCGCCAGAAGGAGGAAGATAGCTGTGATATCAAAAGCGTAGGCAGTGAGCACGAGGATGTCTTCCAGGGCGATCAGCCTTCCCTGAAAAATGTGAGAGAAAACATCGAATCGGTCGTAACTCGGCAAGACGAAATACAGAGGGTTGGGGGAGGAGAAAAAGTGGGCGCCGGCGAAGAACGCTATTACCGCGGCAATGAGAGGATGCACGAGCAGAGACAGCAGTAGAGCGACCGACCCGACCATGAGATTCTGGCAAAACATGAGCCAGGGAGCATAGAGGGCTGCTAGGTTCAGGTCCAACTGGTTTGAGTAAGTGAAGACTACAAGCGCGGCGCCAGACAAGATTGAGTACGCAAACATCACTCCGACCGCGCCGAAGTACTTTCCCATCAGAAACTGCGTTCGAGACACTGATTTGGCAAGGACAATTTGGATCGTGCCGCGACGCAGGTCGCTCGATACCGCCGAGCAGCAGATGTACAGGGTGACTATCGTGCCTCCCAGAGCTGTGAACCAGTAGAACAACGCCAGTAAAAGTGCTCCCGCTGAGGCCATTCGCTCACGGGCTTGTCTCAACTCTTCCTCATCGAGGCCGTTCGCGGTCTCCAAAGAAGGAGTTCCGGCAATCTCGAGCATCTGTTCTTTCGTTTCGGTCAGCAGCACCGAGAACACGACAGTTAGCGCCAAGATGACAAGCATCAGCGCAACTAACAGACGCTGATAAAGCAGAGCGCGAATGGTGTCCTTAGTGATCAGTAGCAGGCTGTTCATGGCACCTCCTGGCGGTCGATGGCTCCAAAGAAGATCTCCTCCAACGATTGCATCTGAGTTTCTACTCGCTCGATATCAGCTCCGCTTTTCTCCAGCGCCTGCTCCACCTCGCGCAACAGCGTTTCGTCGGCGCACTCGATCGTGGCCTCTCCGCCTCGTAGCGTCAGTCGCGCATTGGACGTTGCCAACCATTCCATGATAGTGGCCGGCAGATCCCTGACAACTATCCGGAACGCCTTTGCGCGCGATAACTCCTCCAGTGTGCCCACCTGCTTCATTTCGCCCTCTTGCAGGATGGCCACGCGGTCACACACTGATTCGACTTCGGAGAGGATGTGCGAACAAATGAATACCGTTTTCCCACTTGCCTTCGATTGAAGGACAATATTGCGGAAATCCCGGCGTGCGATCGGGTCGAGATTCGACGTAGGTTCATCAAGAATCAACAGTTCAGGATCATTGATCAGCGCCTGCGCCAGCCCCAGGCGTTGCAACATCCCCTTGGAATACTGCGAGACCGCTTGGTCGGCGGCGTCCAGGAGGCCCACCTGTGCGAGCACATCCATCGCCCTCCGTGAACGGTCCGCGCGTTCGATGCCGAGAAGGCCCGAGTAGAACTCGAGCAGACGCTGGCCCTTGTAGTAGACGTGCAGATTCACAGACTCTGGCAGGTAACCAACCCGCTGGCGAATCTTCACGCACGTGACGGGTTTGTCGAACAAGTACGCAGTTCCTGTGGTGGGTCGGATCAGATTCAACAGCAACTGAATGGTCGTGGACTTACCGGCGCCGTTGGGTCCCAGGAATCCAAACACTTCGCCCGCGGTCACTTCCAAGTCCAGCCTCTCCAGGGCGGTCTTGCCTCCGCGATAGGTCTTTCCTAGATTCTCGGTGCGGATTACGCTCATCGACCCAGCTCAGACTTCACCTCGGAGCCATTGGTTTGGCGGCGCCTTGTCATGCGACCCGTCAGCCCAATTGGCTCACTTTTATTCCCAAGTGGTGACACCCTCGCCACACTCCTGTATCGGTTCTCCGCGCACAGAAAGTTGGCGCAGCAACAGCGAAAGTTGCCTGGAACCATGCAGCACTATGATCGGGCGTGAGGGCATGTTTGTGGTAGCCCGCGCCACGGAGCACGCGGATATTGTGCGCTGCGCCGTCCTCCCAAACCTCAAGCGATAGCGTCACGGTGCCTTGGACGTTGGCGTCGCGAGCCGCATTCGTATGATGTGGCTCCACTTCGTGCAGGATGCGGGGATTCCGAACTCCTGCTGCGCCCTCGCCTGGAAGCCCGGCCGCAGGACTCGTGTCGGCGGCGGTTGGATTCCGGTCACCTAGCGAGTCTTCACTGGGACTCCGAGTGGCCGGCTGGAGTTCTTGCGTGAGGCGTTTCAGCAGTTCGCGCAGTTCGTTTGCCGCGCTCGGACTGTAACCGACCTGGGTGTGCGCCACACGGCCGTCCGCGTCTACCACGACCAGCGCGGGAATCGCGTTGACTCCGAATTGGTTGCCAATAGTCTGGCGCTCATCCAGCACCACGCGGAAGGTATATTTCCCGCGCTCGAGGAAGCTTCGAATGTGTTCGCGACCTTGTCCAAGGTTGACAGCGAGGATCTCCACGGGGCGCCCCTTGAATTCATCATGGAGTTCCTGCAGTGTCGGCATAGCTTCCAGGCATGGGGGGCACCAAGACGCCCAGAAGTCCAACACCACTACCTTTTGATCCTCAAACTCCGATAACACGACCTGATGTCCTTCCAGGTCGCTTGCGGAAAAATCTGGAGATTCACTACCTACCTGGAGGTCTCTTAGCTTGGTGGCGGCCACATTGCCTGTCCGCAACATCACGACCTTGACTTGGTAGTGGACCACCGTGCTGCCCAACGCAAACAGTCCCCCAACTGCGAACCAAGCGATCTTTCTGTGATTCCAGGTCAATACCGTTCTCAAGTTTGGGGATCCGTTGATGACGTCAATCCTTATAGGTCCCCAAATCCACCCACGCCAATACAATACTCTATTGTGCAACTCTGCCCCGCTGGTGAAGGGCGTCCCAGATCAGCATTGGCACCAATCATGTCGAATGACCTACGGTGGCCCTTGCCAAGTTTCGATGGCCAATACGATGATCTTGATGGCGTAAGGCGATATCGAGTTCGCCGAACTCACCGAGAAACGTGGATAATTTGGAGCGTGTTCCCGCCTTTGAACGGCGAGGTGAATCGCCGTGTTGGACACAGAGATTCAGGGTTCGTGAGCTGATTACGAACATGGCTGGCGGCTACTGCAGCACTGAGCTTCTCCCAATGGGGTCCGGGGCGGGAGTACAGCTTGGACCTGTCGACCGTCTACGCGCGCGCCGTCATGTCGGCAAGACCGCACCAGCCGCGACGGTGGCGAAGGCCCTGCTCAATCAATACACGGATAAGATAGCAATCGATCTGGTATATGACAGGGACAGGGCGCTGGAGGTGGTCAAGACCTTGATCGCCGTCCACGGCTTCAGGACGGCCGACCTCATCCCGAACCCAGAGGAACATGAAGAAAGGATGCCCCGCGCTCGTCAGAAGGTCCTCCGTGTTTACCCACGTCGGCGACACCTGTCGCGCCGCTGGTTTCTTGCCCATCGCAATGCCGTTGAGGGTACGTCACCCGATCAAGCTGGTCGAGCCAGAACCCCGACTTTTGCCACAGGTTGCTAAAGCCGTTCTCAAGAGGGGTCCGACCTCAGTGTCGACTCCACAGCCTCGACGATGGCCGATGCCGAGATGCCGTAATGCTCGTAGAGTTCCTGGCGGCTGCCGGTCTGGCCAAACTCATCGACTCCCAGGGAAACCGTCCTCGTGCCGAACACCGCTCCCAGAAAAGAAAGCGTATGAGAATGACCGTCGATGACAGTCACAATCGGACAGGCTCGCTCTGTCTCTGTAATCAGGTGTTCGAGCAGAGCAGTGGAATGCACCCGAGGGTTCCTTGCGCGAAGACGGGTAGCGTGCTTCCAACCGCGATACAGCAGACCCGGGCTCGTCATGTTGACGACGTTGGCTAGAATCCCCCGCCGTTCCAATGCCCGGCTCGCTTCCAATGCGATCGGCACCATGACCCCGCAAGCGAAGATGTGGGCGACGTTTTCGCCCGGCCGGTAGTCCGAGTGGGTCCTGTGATCGACAAGCCGGTAGGCGCCGCGCAGAACGTCCCGGCGTAGTTCCGATTCTTTGGCGCTTCCAGGTTCGAGTGGAAACAGTCCTTGATCAATCGGCGCCGTGGATAACCTCAGATATACGGACCTGCCACGCTCGCGGTCCAGCAGATTACGCAGGCCGGCCAGCAGGATCCACTCCAACTCTTGTCCAAAGCAGGGTTCGTAGTAGACCAGATGAGGCAGTTCCGCACCGATCGAAGGCGTGATCACGGATTGATGGGCTCCTCCTTCGCGGCTGAGGGTGATTCCCGATGGCGAGCCCACGAAGAGGAACTTCGATTTGCAGTACAGGCCGTAGTTCAAAGCATCCAGTCCGCGGGAGATGAACGTGTCGTAAATGGTGCCGATCGGAAGCAGGGTTTCGCCAAAGAACTCGCTGGACAGCCCCAGGGCGGTCAGCAGCAGAAAAAAGTCATTCTCGGAGATACCCAGCTCGATATGCTGGCCCCGCGGGGACTGCTCCCAGTTCAGTAATTGAGGGATCTGGGCTTCTTTGAAATAGTTGATCCGGGCTCGGGAACTGTAGACGCCCATCTTGTTGATCCACCCACCCAGGTTCGTCGAACTGGCCACGTCGGGAGACGTCGTAACGATCCTGGCCGCGATCTCGGGCCGGCGAGCAAGCGAGGTGAGCAGTGTGCCCAGAACCTGCTGCGTCGAATGCCTGCCCCTATGGACGGAGCCAAAGGTCTCGGGAATCTCGCCAGCGCGCGGGCCTGCTGACCTGCGGGGCTTTCTCCCGGTCGAGAGTCGAGCTTTGCAGCACTGGATGTGGCTCGCCTCCTCGCTTCCGGGCGCAAAACTCGCAAACTCTCCTCCTTGAGGCACTCCCAGTTGCACCTGCAACTCGTCCATCTGCGCGGCCGTCAAAAGCTTGGAGTGATTGAGCGGATCTCCCGCAATCGGGAGGCCCCAACCCTTGATGGTGTAGGCAATGATGACGACAGGGCGGTCCCGCACCCGATCCGCCTCCTGGTAAGCATCAAGGATCATGTCGAGGTCGTGGCCGCCGAGGTCCGCCAACAGATCCCGGATTTCTGCCGTGGGGCAATCTTCGAGCAGTCCTAGCAACTCGTGATCCACCGAGCCATTGGAACGGGCCAAGTGCTCGCGGATCACGTTGCCGTCGCTGATCCGCAGCAGGCTCTGGTATTCGTCGTTCGTCATCAAGTCGATGCGCTCACGGAGGCGGTTCCCATTGGGACGCTGAAAATAGGCCTGGAGCCGGCGGCCGTACTTGACCTCGATGACCTGCCAGTCGTGGACACGGAACATCTCTTCGATCTTTTGAGCTTTCCCGCTCGGCACGACGCGGTCGAGGCTTTGGCGATTGAGGTCGACGATCCAGAGGACTTGATCAAGAGCAAGGAGATTGTCCTCACCCAGGGCTTCCCACACGTTGCCCTCGTCTAGTTCCGCATCGCCAATCAGAGCGATAAAGCGGTGAGAGCCGCCGGTACCGAAGTGGTCCCTGACGTATCGGGCCGTCAGGGCTGCGAAGTTCGGCGCCACGGCGCCCAGGCCGACCGATCCGGTTGAGAAGTCCACCGGGTCCACGTCCTTGGTGCGGCTTGGATAGGCCTGAAGGCCCTGGTATGCCCGGAGTTGCGTGAGTTTGTCGGCGGGCAGATTGCCAAGCAGGAATTGAATGGCATGGAATACCGGCGAAGCATGTGGTTTGACAGCCACAAAGTCGCCGCGCCGCAGCTCATGGAAGTAGAGTGCGGTCATCAAGCTGACCATCGAGGCCGAACTGGCTTGATGACCTCCGACCTTGAGGCCGTCGGGGTTGTCACGAACGTTATTGGCGTAGTGGACGATCTGCGTACTGAGCCAAAGCACTCGATTCTGGATGCTCTCCAGTATCCTCAGATCACGCCGCTGCAATCCTGGCAGTTTATTGGGGTGCGTTTGCGGGTTTGCAGCCATCCGACTCACCTTCCTGTACTTGAGGCGTCCTGGGAAGTCGTATCACGGCACCGCTGTAAGTCTACCGTTCCGGTCGAAGCCTTGCCATACAGAGAGCAACGTGCAGACAACATTCAGCAGCTTGGATGTGAAGCGTTACGTTGACCATGCCCTCGTACGGATGGAACACGCCATTCGCAATCGGCATTGAGCATGAAGGGCGTTGCTAGAATCTCATACACCACCAATTGTGAAGGGGTCAGCAATGCGGTGCCATTGCTTTGCCAATAGGGCTGCGCTCTTGCGGATGGCTTTCTGCCTGGTTGTCGCTTGCGGAACATTGCTCCCCGGCCAGACGGATACGGGCAGCATCAGCGGCGTCGTCTACGACGAGTCCGGGGCCGTCATCCCGGGAGTGACCGTCAGCGCGGTGGAGGAGAACCGCGGCGTCCAGAGGGAATCAGAGACGTCCGCAACCGGCGAGTTCGTGTTTCGGTACGTCGAGCCGGGACGGTACTCGCTCAGGTTCGAAGCATCGAATTTCGCGGCGCTTGAGGTCGATGGCCTTGAAGTGCGCGTTGGGGAAACAGCCGCTGTCTCTCCCCAGCTATCCGTAGCTGCGGCCGAACAGAGTATTGTCGTGTCCGGCGAATCGGCCAGGACGGTGATCGATCCCCAGCGAGTGTAGCAGGCGGACCATATCGACTCCGTACGCATTCAGAATCTCCCGATCAATCGCAGGGATTACCTTTCCCTGGGCCTTCTGACGCCGGGAGTGGTGGACACGAATTATGTCGCCAACGCGACAGATCGCCGCATCACCACTACGGGCAGCTCCAGGCTCGGCATCGGCGGCACCAACGGATGCGGCAACACGTTCATGATCGACGGCCTGGACAACGTCTCGATCACGTGAGGCGTGCGATCCCAGATCAGCCAGGAGGCCGTTTACGAATTCCAGGTCAACAGGAATTCGTTCTCGACCGAGCAGGGCGGGGCTCCTGGCGGCGCCATCAACATCGTGACGAGGAGCGGCACGAACGAGGTTCACGGATCGCTCTTCGACTTGGTGCGCAATCGCAGGTTCCAGGCCCGGAACTACTTCGACCCGGGCAAGAGCCCATACACGAGGGCGCAGAGCGGCGCGTCGATCGGGGGCCCCATCGAGCGCAACAAGAAGTTCTACTCCGTCACGTACGAACGCCTGGACCGCCACGAGTCGCAGATCATTCCGCTGCTGTCCGATCGATCGTTTCTCACGTCCTTGACGGAGTCCCAGCAAGACCTGGTCAATGTTCTCAGCGCTGCCGGGCTGGCTCGCTGTGACCCTTGGTGGGCCAGCTCGCCGCGGCGCTCGTGCCGGCCAATCATCCCGGCGTCGTGCCGCTCTTCGAGGAAAACAGCGGAGTCTTCCCCTTCTCGGAGTTGCGGCAGCAGGTTGTCACGCGCCTGGACCACGCCCTGCGAGACGGCCACAACATGTTCCTCCGCGGCAACTGGACCCGGTACGACAGAGACAACACGTCATTCGGCGAGTTGAATGCGCGCAATCGCGGATACTACCAGAACCTCAGCGAATTCTCGCTGGCATTCGGAGACACGTTCGTGATCAGCCCCCGCTGGGTCAGCGAGACGCGTCTGGGATTCGCTTATCACGATGCCGGTTCGACGCCCTACGAGCCCAACGGCCCGTCGATTGAAATCGCCGGATTCGGCAACTTCGGCAGGGACTTCTTCCTTCCGATCCGAGGTCTCGAGCGTGTTTTCCAGGTGCGTCAGAATTTCATCCGGGTCACCGATCGCCAGACACTGAAGTTCGGAGCGGATGCGAATCCGGTCCGGAACTGGGTGCGGTCCGAGACGTTTCTCAGCGGCCGGTTTATCTTCGGTGAGGCGGTGCCTCTTGCCAGCGTCATCGACAACGCGGCCGGAACCGGAACGTCGCGCCTGATCAAGGGCGCTCTGACGGCTACCGGCCTGGGCCGGCTTGCCGCTGCCGTGGACGCTCCCATTTCGGCTCTCCAGGCGTACGTCCTCGGACTGCCTACCGTATACCAGCAAGGCTTCGGCAATCCTTACTGGCTGGGCTGGACGAACCGCACGAATTTCTATGTCGAGGACGCGCTCCGGGTCACGCCCAAGTTCCTTCTGACTCTCGGCCTGCGCCACGAGCTCGAGTTCAAGACGCGGTTTCCGCGCGACAACAACAACGTGGCGCCGAGGGCGGGATTCGCCTGGAACCCGAACACGAAAACCGTCGTGCGCGGAGGCTACGGAATCTTCTACGCCCGAATCGAGGGGCAGATCTCGTATATCAATGACCTGCTTGGCGAGAAGCAGCAGATTCATCAGGTGTTCATTCCATTGACGGGGGCTCCTGGGATCCGCAGCGCGCTCACCGGAGGGCCGCTGACCTCAGCGGAGATCTACCAGACCCTGCAGGCGAGAGGGATTCTGGGCCAGAGACAGATTCGCGGGGAAGACCTGGCCATTCACGGTATCCAACCCGGCCCGAATTACCCCCTTCGCGTCGGGTTCCGTGTCGTGGACGACACGGTGAATCCCTATTCACAGCAGGGAAGCTTGGAAGTCCAGCGGCAAGTAGGCGGCTATGCGTTGTCTGCAGGCTACAACTACAACCGCGGCCTGCATATCATTCGGCCCCTTGACGTCAACGTGTTCCAGGCCGGAACGAATGAAGCAGGCCGGCCGATCGTGGGCTTCCACAATCCACTCATCTTCCAGGACAACGTCTACGGAAGCTGGGGCAGGTCGCACTATCACGCCATGATCCTGCAGCTCAAGAAAAGATTCTCGCGCGGCTTCACGCTTTCCGCGCACCATACGTGGAGCAAGACGATCGACGAGAACACCGACTACAACTCGGCCTTCGAGCCTCATCTGCAATGGGATGCGCGTAACGAACTTGCCCTTTCTGACTTTCACCGCGGGCACCGCTTTGTCGCGCATGCCGTGGCGCAGTCTCCGTGGAAGGCGTCCAGGGGCCAGGGATTCGCGAAGGCCCTGCTCGCCGACTTCACTCTCTCCGGGATCGTGATCGCGCGCTCAGGCGCGCCGTTCAACCTGAACGCGGGATTCGATACGGTCGGGGACCGTCACAGCGACACGCATCGCCCGTGGAGACTCGGACGGAACGTCGGAATCGGCCCGAGTTTCTTCGGGATCGACCTGCGACTGGCACGGTCATTCAGCCTCAAGGAAGAAGTGAGCCTGCAGGCTGTTGGCGAGGTGTTCAATGTCCTGAACCACACGAACTTCAAGGGCGTGAACGGTATCGTGGGGAATGCCACGATCGACGACTTGCCGGATAGGCTCGTCGGTCGGCGCGGGCCGGTGACGGAACCGTTCTCGTTTGCGTCGGCGTTCGACCCGAGACAGTTCCAGTTCAGTCTCCGCTTGACATTCTAGCCCGGACCGTACGCTGAATGCTTTGCTGGACGCTAGGAGTTTTCAGTTGTCGCTCTAATCTCCTCGCAGAATGGCGTACAAAAACTGGTCCTGCACTTTGCCGTCCTTGATGGCGCTCCGGCGCATGCGTCCCTCGAGTCGATATCCGGCCTTCTGCAGCACACGACATGACGCGGTGTTCGAGGCGAAGGGCACGGCGTACAATCGTTCCAGGTCGTAAGCGGTAAAGGCAAAGCGGGTGAACGCCGCAAGCGCGCGTGTCGTGATGCCGCGGCCCCAGTACGGCTCGCCGAGCCAGTAACCGACCTCCGCCGAGCAGCGCTCTACGTCGTCGCGGAGTTTTGCACCGATCCCGCCAACCGCCACGTCGCTGACGGTAATTGCGAACATCGTCTCGGGGTGCCCGTCGCGAGCCAGGTCGATGAAGTTGCGCGCATCGTCGATCGTGTATGGATGCGGGAACTGGTCGCGCAGTCGCAGCCACACTTTTCGATTGTTGGCGTGCCGGGCCAGTTCGGCCGCGTCGGCGTCGCGGAAAGACCGCACGCCGCATGATTCCAGATCGAGTCGCATCTCCGGTCTCGATTCCCCAGTATCTGTCAAGCCAGAAGGTGAGGAACCACGAGCATTGGAGCAAGCCTCGAGGCAATCCGATTCGCCGCGCAGTGCCGCTCCGAGCCGCGCCAATACGCGGGCCGTCGTCGGAGCTACTCCTTCTCGGCGATGATCCCGATCATCGGCGGCGTCGACAGGAACGCGCCCGGGTCCCGCTCGCGATCGCGCCATTCGGATTCGAACGCGCTCCGTTCCGACTCCGTCAACAAGCCGGCTTCGACCAGCCGCGGCACGTAGCCAAAGAAGAACTGCGTCGGCCAGTCCCAGAATGTCGTGCCCGGTCTGACAAACCGCACCAGCGGGACCAAGTCGACCAAGCGGCAGCCGGACTCTGCGATCAGCCCCGGCAGGCGTCTGCCGATGTTCAGGCTGCCCCCGGTGCGCCGCCAGCTTTCGTAGACCGCAGCGAGCACGCGATCGAACGCCGGGCTCCTCGGCTGGAGCATCGTCGCGCTGTAGTTCAGGTAATCCCAGACCACAAGACGGCCGCCGGGCCTCAAACCAAGCACGACGCGGTCGATGACCGGGGCCGGATCCGCCAGAAAGCAGAAAAACCAGCGCACGAAGGCGCCATCCAGCGAAGCGGGCTCCAGCCGCAACTCCTCGACCTGCTCCACCCGCGCTGTGAGCTGCTCGATTCCGAGACGCTCCGCTTCGTTGACCAGCGCGGCGATGAAACGCTCCGACTTGTCGACCGCGAGCACCTGGCCCCCGGCCCCAACCCGGTCCGCCAGCTCGAGGGAGGCGAACCCCGGGCCGCAGCCGAGATCAAGCAGGCGACTACCCGCCCCGAACCCGGCGCGGTCCCAGAGGTCGCGAGCTGCCTCCCCCCACATGCGGTGCTGCGTCTCGAGACGCCGCCCCTCCTCCGGATCGGTGCCGAGCAGATACGATTCTTCCGACGCGAGGCGAGAGTCCGTTGCACGCCTCACGCAGTTACCTTGCCCGAATTCCACAGTTCCAGAAGCTGCGAGCTACATCGGCCCACCGTCGTGACCAGACTTCCGGCGTTTAAGAAACACAATATGGGTAAGTATTGCATTTCACCGGCCGGAACACCGTTCCGGACGTTCCTGCAGCAGCCGTGCCGACAAACATCTGACCAATTCCGGGATTGTCAACGCACCCGAAAAGGAGTGCCGCAAGTCAGCAGATTCCGTCCTGGATCTATCTCGGAATGGACGCCTGAAACGGTCCTACGGTGTCGTCTTCCGATGCCATCTCCTGGAACACCAGAGAAAACCTGAGCTACTGATTTTTTATGAACTATACAGCCAGAACGGACACTGTAATCTCAATTCCGTGGGGCCGCGTCGGCAGCACAATCAGGGACCAGCAGGGTAGCGCCGGTCTCGGAGAGACCCTGCGGGTTTTCTCGCCGCAACATACTCGCGAATACGCTCTACTACCCGAGTACCACCACCGGAATTTGTGGTGGCAGAATACCAATGGCCTAGAATTGAATCGCATGTGCTGGGGATTTACCTTGACAAAGCTGAGCGACCGGCCGCCCTCTTGCTTCAATGACCCCGAAGACCACGAAGTGCGACCAGATCGTCCGTTGTCGGACAGGGTAGTATGCTTCCAGCGAGATGAGGAGTATGAATCATGAGTCGATTGAGCCTTGCCGCAATCTTGATCCTGTTGCTCGTCCTACTCGCCTGCGTGAACGAGAAAACGTCGTCCTCGTCCTACAACAGGGGTTCAGAAGTCGATGCGCTCGTGGCCCGTGCCAAGTCCTTCGAGCTGCCCACGGAGTGGGTAGGCCCTCCAGGTGACCCTCTCCATCATCACACCGCGGGTTTCGCGAAGATCCTGTGCTCGGCTGTGTTCGTCACAGGACTCGACGCCGATTTTGCCGCCGAGAACATCGGCTACTTCACGAGCCACTACGACCAGCGCTCGAAAGTAACGAAGCGCGAGGTCGACATGGAGAAGAAGTTGGTGCGCCTGACGCTCCCGGACGGCGTGGTGCGTACGGCTAAATACCTCGGCGATCAAGGCTGCGTCACGTTTCCTCTCGGGGAGGATGGACTCTTTTTCGAGGCCATCGATGTGACGAGCTCGCTTCCCGATCCCGACATGCAGCCGTGGCCGATGGGTGACGTGCTACCCGACGAACCGTTTCCGGCTGAGCTCGATGAAGCGAAGGTCCGGGCCGCCGTCCAGGCCGCCTTCGAGCCGGCCGAGGGCATGACCGCCGCCTTCGTCGTCACCTGGAAAGGACGTCTTATCGCTGAACGCTACCGCGACGGGCTAGACCTTCACACGCCACTGGAAAGCTGGTCGATGGGCAAGAGCTTGACCGCGACGCTGATGGGCGTTCTGATTCAGCAAGGGGTCTACGACCTCTGGGAGCCGGCGCCTGTCCCGGAATGGCAACAAGAAGGGGATCCACGGGCAGAGATCCGAATTGCCGACATCCTGCGGATGTCGAGCGGGATCCGCTGCGTAAACCGTGGGGATCCGGAATATGATTCTGCCATGGGATACCCCGACCATCTCTATCTCTACACAGGCGGGATGGACTCGTTCAAATGGGCCGCGACGAGGCCGCAGCAGTGGCCGCCGAATACGATCGGACGCTACCGGAACTGTGATCCCGTCCTGACGAACTATCTGGTGCGGCTCGGCGTCGAAGGACGCGGGGAAGAGTACCACTCCTTCCCCCAGCGGGAACTCTTCGACAAGATCGGCATTCGTGACATGGTGATGGAGACCGACCCCTACGGGAACTTTCTGATCCAAGGCTATGAGTTCGGAACAGGTCGAGACTGGGCGCGTCTCGGCAACCTGTACCTGCAAGACGGTGTTTGGCGAGGCGAGCGTATCCTTCCGGAAGGCTTCGTGGAATTCGTCAGCACGCCGGCGCCCGCGTGGGAGGCCGACGGCCGTCCCATCTATGGCGGCTTTTTTTGGATCAACAGTAGGGGCGCCTACCCGATTCCGAAAGACGCGTACTACATGGCGGGAGCCGGAAACCAGAAAACGTTTATCATTCCCTCCCACGACCTGGTCGTCGTGCGCCTAGGACACTACAAAGGCTCAAGACCAGGTAACGAGGGCCTAAAAAACGCCTTGACGCTGCTCATGGAAGCTGTTCCCGAGAGCTGAAGGCGGCTGCGATGCGCCACTGCCGTTTGAGGGCATCCCAGCCACCTGGATCACCTGGATCAGTACTTGGCCGTCAGGGCGGATCTGAAGATCGGCTCTCCACAGCCAAGTCGGGAAAATCAGACCTGAGTGGCGTTGTTAAATTGTGGCGCGTATTCCGAGCTCGGAATAGCAGCCACACCTTCGCTACTCCCTTCTACCGCGCGACCAAGGATATCGAGTCGCTCCGCCGCGTCCTGGGTCAAGTGTGCCTCAAGACGTTACTCCGCTACGTTCACATCGATGAGGACAATTAAAGCCGCAATGAAGGCCTTCGAACGCAGCCGTTCAAGCGTAGAGCACAACGAGGTAGTCCAGTGAGACTGCCCTGAATCCGTCCCGGGTCTATCTCGGAATAGGTGTCTTAAGCTGTCGTGAGTGTCGTCTGCTGCCGTCTACCGTCGCGGCAGCAGAGAAGCCCAAGCTATTGATAGCAGGATACTTACGATGGAAACAAACGGACTTGGAGTTGGAGGCGCGGGTGGGAATCGAACCCACGAATAAAGGTTTTGCAGACCTCTGCCTTACCACTTGGCTACCGCGCCCCAAGACAGGATTCCACTAGTCCCGTTCAGGCAGGCCGTGGTGTCACGGCCCTCCACCATTCACGGCCAAAGGCGATGCGACATCGACACCGAAGACCCGGCGCCAGGAAAGCCCGAACCTCGGTCGCTCCAGGGTTTTATTGCCGGAACTTTTTGGAGCGGGAGACGGGACTCGAACCCGCGACATCGACCTTGGCAAGGTCGCACTCTACCAACTGAGTTACTCCCGCCCGTGCGATCCTCAGTCTAGGGCCGCCTCTTGATGCATGTCAAGGATGACCGGATTACTGCAACTTGAATAGCGGAAGGCGGCGCCGGCCGACAGGAACCGCCCGATCCAGCAAGACATCCGAGCCGTCGGTGAAGCCCGACTCGGACTGCACGCAACGCCCACCGGATCATCACCTCGCTCGCTGTATCCGGGCGGAGATGAAGGATTGAGCACGACGGTCGATCCGCCTATACTCAGTGGCTCCATCCGGCTGCTCAGGAATGAACCTTCTCGATATATCGATCAGGCGACTTCGCCCCGATGCGCGGCTGCCGACATCGGCTCACGGCCCCGAGGAAGATGTCGGGCTCGATCTCTATTCAGTGGAGGAAGTGACCCTCCCGCCCCAAGGCTGGGCCGGCGTGGGGACCGGACTCGCCATCGCCATCCCGGCCGGCTACGAGGGCCAAGTACGACCAAGAAGCGGCCTTGCCCGGAAGTTCGGGATCGCTCTTCTCAACAGCCCCGGCACGATCGATCCTGGTTACCGCAGCGAGATCCGAGTCCTGCTCATCAACCACGGCCATGAGCCATACACCGTCCGGCCCGGCGACCGGATCGCTCAACTGGTCATCGGCTCCTATACGGCCGTGCGCTGGCGAGTCGAAGAAAGCCTCCCCGAATCAAGTCGCGGCGAAGGAGGTTTCGGCTCCACGGGCACCTGAGATGAATCTCCGTTCCGAAAGCGTTACACTGAGAGGGAATCACCGGACATCTGAGTAAAGCAATAAAGCAACGGGCCGCTTGGTGCTCGATCGTTGGGCGGTCGGCTGTATTTTACGCTCACGAGGCCCCGCACGAGGCCGCAAACAGGGGGGAAGCCCGTCTCCGCTAGGAGGAAGCGGTCCTTTGTCCATGCCGGTGGAGGAACAAGCTTTCCGCGAAAAGCAGACCTTCGGCTGTACACGCTGAAAGGGAGGGATACTATGGCAAGTCGATCGAACACAACCTTCCAGAAGCGGCTTAAAGAGCTCGCTCGTCAAGAGAAGCAGCGCGAGAAGGCCGAGAAGCGGGCTCAGCGAAAAGTGGAAAAAGAGTCCAAAGTGAAGACCAAAGACGACGATATTGCATGGCTCGACGAGGACGGCAACGTCATCATTCAGTAGAGTCGTTGCCCAAGCGACTCAATCCGGGACAGTCAGCTCGGTAATGCGAGATTCAGGTCGATTTCGAGTTGACACAGCCTCCGCTTTAACCCTTCCGGAGTGTTGAGCGTGTGGATGAAACGGCCATCCAGCTTGCGATAACTGATCAGGCCACCGCCGTCAATCGCTGCTACCGATACTGGGTCGGGCGCTTTTCCGCTCTGAAACTCACGGACGGCACAGGTCTCATTCAATAACCGTTCCGGTTCTCCTGAAAACAAGTCGGGCGAGAGCGAGTAGCGGCCCGGACAACCCGGAATCGGACGCCAATCCCAACGCAGGAAGAGGTCCTCGAAACTCAACAGTCGGCTCTCCGATCACAAAACGAATCCCGACGCGCCGCTATTGTATAAACTGGCAGCGAAGCCGTGACGAGTCGTGCCTTCAAATTATCGTGGTTGAATCTGCTGCTCACTCTGCTCTGCCCGGCCGCCCTCCGCGCCGAATTCAACCCGAACAGCGAAATCATCGGCCGCTGGACACCCTGGGAAAGATCGGCCCAATCGCAAATCGAGCTGCTGCAACAAGCCGGCTGGACGAGTGTCCTGCTGGCCTGGCCCGGCTCGGAAGCGTCGGAGGCTCTCGCCGCCGAGGCTCGTCAAGCCGGCCTGACGCCGATCGCCGAGTTGGGCGTCGTCGATAGCCTCGAGACCGCTCGACAGTCTGTCGCCTCGGCCCGAGAAGCCGGTTTCCAAGGAATCGCCGTAACCGCCGCCGGCGCTTTTCATTCGGCCCAAACGTTGCGGGACTTCGCGGCCGAACCGGGCGATTATGATTTGCTCGTCTTTCTCGACCGCGAACAGATTGCCTGGGACGTCGGCGGCGCTTATCCCATCCTCGCGTCAGGACTGTGGCCCGGGGTCCGCGCAGCGCCCAATGTCCCCGGACGCGGCATGGAGGTCGCGACGGCCAGCCGTGAACCTTGGCTCGATACCAACCCTTATCTCATCGGCTACATGCGCGGCATATTCCCACATCGCCCCGCTGTCCTCGGCTACCGCCCCGACAAAGCAGCTGGCATTAGCGGCGGCCGCGCGGTACCGTACGAATCGGTTGAGGTCGCACTCGTCGAATCGTTTCTGGCAGGCGGCAACTGCGTCCTCTCGCTTCCGGACGACTTCCGCGCCGCCTTGCTGCGAGACGACAAGGATGCGGTATCAGCTTGGCAGTCCCTCGGTCGGACCGCCCGATTCCTCCGGGAGAACGCTAAAAAAATCCGACGCCCGAACCGCTCTCGCATCGCGGCCGCGGCCGGTTCCCTGGCGGAATCCGGCGAGATTCTGAACCTGATGTATCGCCGCAGTCTGTTCCCTGTCGTCCATCCGGCTGTGGATGTCCCAGTTCTCGACCCAAGCCGGGTGCGCGGGTTCGTCTACGCCAATCTTGACGAGCCCAGCGCCAAGGTACTCAGAAGAATCCTTGGTTACGTGCGAGCGGGAGGCCTGCTGGTCACCGCGCCCGGCAGCGCCGAGAATCCGAAATGGTGGCTCGCCAAAGGCTTCGCAAAAATCCGCTCCGACAGGGACCGCGACCACTTTTCGCTCGGCAACGGCCGCATCGTCGCCTACCACGATCCCATCCTCGATCCCAGTGAGTTCGCCTTGGATGTGATCGATCTCATCGGTGTGCAGACCCGCGACGTCCGCCTCTGGAACGCGCCCACGGTCGTCGGTTCGACTTTTGAGGCGGGCCGCACCGCGGCTCAGGTGCACCTTGTCAACTACGACGCTCCACTTGACCAGGGCTTTCCCACACGCGTCGATGGCGTTTTCCGCCGCGCCACGGTCTACGAGCCCGACGGCCAAGTACGCCCCTTGAAAACCGTCAAGCGCGGCGAAGCGACCGAAATCTGGGTCGATCGGATCGGTCGCTTCGCGTTGATCGAGGTGCGATAGAGCCGCAAATACGGCCGCTCCTTGTCGGGACGAGGCATCCGCGCAACTCGGGCTCCATGCAGCGGTCCTCATTCCCTGACGTTCGCTGTTTCGCCGGGACTGATTGATCTCGATGAGTTGCGGTCGTTGCCCCCTGCTCCGGGTCAGTTTCCAGAGTGCGCCACGGTCACGCAGCGGTACGTGTAAGCCTGTGAAATGGGACAGGCCTGCGCCTTGATGGAAAACCAGGGTGGCGCTTTCCGCTAGCCAACACGGCACGCGACGAGCGGGCCCGACCGCGTGGTCTGAATTGAAGTGGAGCCTTGGATGGACCACCTTCGAGCCAATGACCGTTACCAAGAACTCGTCGGACGTTTGCATAACCAACCATCGTGCGAGCTGAAGGCATCTGATCGAAGGTGACTGCAAGCCATGCCAACGGAGTGAACTGTCTCTCTCAAGCGCCGAACCGCATCGGCTGACTGCCACGAAAGTTGCAGCAGCAGCCGGGGTAGTTTGCCATCCGGGCTTTTCGTGTTGAGCCCTATCCTCTGTTCAGGAAACCCATCGCCGCCAAGTAGAGCATGTAGGTCGAGAAAATGAATGTGACCCCCATCCCGAAGTTCAGCAACAAGGAGGGCTTGTGTTCCCCGGCGATGCGCTGCTTGTTGATGAGGATCCACGTGAAAATCACAAGCAACGGCATCACGAGCGGGCTCAACGCCTGCGAGGCGATCATGATCTGGACAGGGCTGCCGCCGAAGATGGGCACGATCAATCCGAAGGACGAAGTGACGACGACGAGGATGCGAAAGGAGATCCGGCTCATATCGCGTTTGATGCCCAGGAAGTCCGAGATGAGCCACGGTCCCAGCAAATAGTTCGGGAACAGTGAGGACAGCCCCGCGGCCAGTATTCCGAAGACGAACAGCGCTGACGCGGCCGGCAGCAGCTCGATCGTGCGCACCATGTCGATCGCCCGTTCGATCTCCATCCCTTGGACATGCAGCGTGCCGGCCGCGCAAGCCATGATCGCGGCGTTGATGAAGAACAGCAGCGTCATCGAAAAGCCGGAGTCGCGCACAACCTCGCGAAAATCACTCGTCGTCCAACCCTTCTCTTGCACGAGCACGCTACGGGTCACCAAAACCACACCCGCCATCGTCGTTCCGATCATTCCCGCGATCAGCAGCGCCGGGTTGCCGACTTCCGGAATGCTGGGGATCAACCCTTCGACTACAGTGGACGGATCAGGCTTCACTATGAAAGCCGTCATGAAGAATGCAAAACCCATCATCGTGACGAACATCGCCAGCACTTTCAAAAAAAACCCATGTCGGCCCCGCCAGTAGAGCCCCAGGAGCAACAACGTAAAGCCCACCGCCCAGACGATTTGCGGCACGCCCGCGCCGCCCGTCACCTGCGCGGTCCATTCGCGCATTACGTCACTGACGATTGCCATCACTCCGATGATCGACGCCAGTTGCGTGATCATCAGAGAGCCGATCAGGAAGATCGTGATCGGCCTACCGAAGTGGTTCCGAAAAGTGAACAGCGTTGTTTCGCCCGTGAGGATCGTCAAGCGGCTCAGAGCCACGACCATGATGTGCGTAAACAGCGACGCGAAGACGAGGGTCCACGTCAGCGACATGCCGTAGCTCGCCCCGGCCGACGCCATTGTAGTGACGCTGCCCGTGCCGATCACGTACCCGATCATGAAAATGCCGGGCGCGATCGTGGCAGCGAAGCGAATCAGTTTTTTCCAGCTCGAAGCAGGTGTACTATCAGATGGACTCATGAGGATGCGTTCGCGAAATAGTACACCACATACAGCGGAGCATCAACCAACAGGAGCAAACTCAATGCATGGCCCACTCCCCACCCGCCGCCAATGGCTCCAACTCGCCGCGGGTCTCGCATCAAGCCGCTTCCCGCTGATCGGCGCCGCGGCCAACCCGATCGACATCGCCGATCGGCGTGAGCTGTTCGTTGACGACTATTTGATTGACCGGCTCAGCGGCGCCCGCCGCACTCTCCACCGGCCGGTCGCTCGCGAAGTCTCGCTCGAAAGGACCAAGCCTTGGGAAGGCAATTCCAGCGGCTACACGACCGTTTTTCAGGACGGCGATCTCTACCGCATGTACTACCGCGGAACGCACATCGTCTACACACAGGGCAAGGGCGAGAACGTGCATCGAGAAGTCGTCTGTTACGCCGAGAGCTCCGACGGCATCCACTGGACCCGTCCCGACCTCGACATCCTCGAGTTCGACGGTTCGAAGAAGAACAACATCATTTGGGACGGCGTCGGTTCGCACAACTTCACACCTTTTCTCGACACCAACCCCAACCGCACCGCTAACGCCAAGTACAAGGCGATGGGCCATGGCAGGTCGCTCAACCCCAACGACAAAAGAGGCTTCGGACACGGCCTCTACATCTTCGAGTCTGCCGACGCCATCCACTGGAAGCTCATGCGCGACGAAACCGTCATCACTGAAGGCGCGTTCGACTCACAGAACCTCGCGTTTTGGGACTCGCTACGCGGCGAGTACCGCGCCTACGTCCGCGATTTCCGAGAGGGTCGCGACATCCGCACTTGCACCTCGAAGGACTTCATCCACTGGTCCAAACCCGTCTTCTTGATCTACGCGCCTGGCCGCAGCGGGCAACTCTACACCAACGGCGTCATCCCCTATTACCGCGCGCCGCATATCTTCGTGGGCTTCCCGACGCGCTACGCCGACTACGGTTGGGCCGAATCCACCAAACAACTGCCCCAGCGCGAATACCGCGAGCTTGTCGCCAGCGCTTCGCAACGCTCCGGAACGGCGTTCACCGATTCCATGTTCATGAGCAGCCGCGACGCGCTCAACTTCGACGTGTGGCCCGAGTCCTTCGTCCGTCCCGGCCCGCAACGCCCCGGAAGCTGGTTCTACGGCGACAAGTATCAGAACTGGGGGATCGTCGAGACGAAATCCCATTTGCCGGGCGCGGCGAATGAACTGTCGTTCTATCTCAGCGAGGCCGGTCGCCAGAAAGACGGCAATCGCCTGCGCCGCTACACCCTACGGGTTGACGGCTTCGTATCGGTCAATGCGCCGCTTTCCGGCGGCGAGGGCCTCACGAAACCGCTACGTTTCGAAGGCAACCGTCTCGGGATCAACTTCTCGACATCCGCAGCCGGAACCGTCCGGGTCGAGATCCAGGAAGACTACGGCCGCCCCATCCCGGGGTTCACGTTGGATGACTGCGACCTTCAGTACGGCGACGAACTCGACCGAACCATCTCCTGGAAGGGCAACCGCGACGTCGGCAAACTTGCCGGCCTACCTATCCGCCTCCTATTCGAGATCAAAGACGCCGATCTCTACTCCTTCCGGTTCACCGATGAATATCCCCTTAGCACCAGGACAGCAAAGGGCTCGGTGCAAACCGCATACACAGCTCTGCCATGGCTTGAGATGGGTAGTGGTGAGCGTGACAGGGGATGACGTCGGGAGGTTATGCTTCAAGAAGAAAGACCTAGCGAAACGCCAACAAGACACATCATTTATGACGCATTACACTAGAGTCCACTTGGGTTCCGCCGCATTGCCTGACCGCGCATCGAATCGAAGAGAGTTCCTCGCCGCGACGGCCGCGCTGCTGGGTTGCGGCAGGACTCGGGAAGCCAAAGATGAGGCGCCCGGGTTCCTGTCGGCCCACAAGACGGCGTACAGCAGCATGCCGCGCCAAGCCTGCCTGGAATGGTTCCGGAAAGGGCATGCCGGGCTGTCACTCCAGTACGGTGTCTACCGCCAACTGGGTCCTGATCCCTGGGTGCGCTTCCATAAGGCGGTTTCAGCGGCTGCGTACGATCGACTCAAACAGAACTTCACCGCCGAGGCGTTCTCCGCTGAGGCGTTAGTGCAGTTCGCACAAACGGCGGGCGCTTCTTACATCCGTTTCCCGGCCCGGTTGTGGGATGGCTTCAGCCTGTTTCGCACCAATGAGACGTCATTCACGAGCTTAAGCGCGCCCGCCGGCCGCGATCTTGTGGGCGAGATGACCGATGCCTGCCGCGATGCCTCGATGGGCCTGATACTCGAGTACGCCTACGGACTCGATTGGCGTCATCCGTATTTTTATTCGCCGGACTCGGTGCAACCGGATTGGCCGTATGCCATTGCGGCGCACGGGGACGCTTCGGAGCGGCGATTCCAACAGGACGAGGATTTCATCGAATACATCAAATACGCTCACGTTCAGCTCAAGGAGATCCTCTACCGCTACGTGCCGCTCGCAGGTATCGCGCTGACGCCGGTGAGGGGCTATTTCGCACGGCCGGAACTTTTCCCGCTCACCACAACGTATGAGATTATCCGTGAAGCCCAGCCGCAGGTTCTTCTCTCTTTCGAACAAGGAGCGAACGGGGAGGAAGACTTCGTGTCGTTGCGGGCGTACCCCGACCCGGATCGACACGGCGGTGAGATTGCGGAGCGTGCCCGGTCAAAGAACAAAGAAAAACCGCGAGAGGTTCTTGTGTCCTGGAAAACGGCGCAGAGAGAAGAACCCGGCCTGGGGTTGAATTGCGTTCGAGAGATTCAGCTCAGACCGACCGGCGCCTTGCCTGAACTGCGCACCTGAACACCTGATTTCAGCGGCTGGTTGCTCCGCGCCCCGTCTTGCGGTAAAACGGATAAATTCACACAGGGGTGCGGAGGTGTAAATGATTAAGGTCAGCGACTATTCCCTCAACTACTCGCGGCAAATCGCCGACGGGAAGCTCACGATCTTCGACTTCCTCAAGCAGTGCCGCAAATACGATCTCGAAGCGGCGAGCATGCACATCCGCAACCTGCCGTCGGTTTCGACGAAATATCTCAAGGACGTGCGACGGGCTTATCTCGACAACGGGCTGTCGATGTCGATGTTCACCGTCTCGACGAACTTCGGCACTCCGCGCGATGGCGAGAAGGCGGAACTCGAGAAGGCTTACCAGTCCATTGACGTTGGTATGTTCCTGGGTGCACCGATCCTGCGGGTGTTCGCGGGCTCACCCAAGAACGAAGCGGATCGCGAAGACGCCTTCCATCGCGCTGTCAAGGGTCTGCGCAAAACCTGTGAGGAGGCGGCGGAACAGGGAATGACGGTGGGGCTCCAAAATCACAACCACGGGGCGCTGGCTCGCACCGGCGAAGAGACGCTGCGATTCATTCGCGAGGTGAACCACCCGAACTTCACAGTGTTGCTTGACACGGGGCAGTTCGCCGGTTCCGGCGGCGCCAGCGGTGAAGTCCCGCCTGAACTGAAGGATGCCGATTTCATGGAAAGCATCCGTATGACCGCGCCTCTTGCACGGCACGTGCGCGTGAAGTTCTACAATCCGCGGGCCGACGGTTCGGAGCCCTACATCGACTACCCGAAGATCTTCGATATTCTTCGGGGTGTCCACTACGGCGGTATCATCGACATCGTCTACGAGCCTAATCGCCACGGCGGCGACCCGATCAACAAGGCGATGCCACGCATTGTCAAGTATCTGAAGAGCCTCGTACAGTGCGCAGCGTAGACAACGGCTCGGAAGAAGAACCGCCGCCGCTCGGATCATGGGGCAGCGTCTACGCAGCCGTGCTGGCGCACCTGACTCTCTGGATTCTGCTTTTCTACCTCTTCACCGTCCGCTTTGACCCGCCTTCATGAGAGGCATTGACTGGGCTGTTCTGATCGCCTCGCTTGTGGCCATCATCGGCTACGGCTTGTACCGCGCCCGAGGGAGCAAAACCGTAGCATCGTACCTGCTGGCCGGACGGACGATGCGCTGGTGGGTGATCGGCTTGTCGATCATGGCCACCCAGGCCAGCGCGATCACCTTCATCGGGACAACCGGCCAAGGCTATGTGGACGGGCTGCGCTTCGTGCAGTTCTACTTCGGCCTGCCGATTGCCATGGTCATCATCTCGGCGGTCGCGGTCCCGTTGTTTTTCCGCTCCGGTGTCTACACCGCGTATGAGTACCTCGAAAAAAGGTTTGATGCAAAAACCCGCACCCTGGCGAGCCTGATTTTTCTCATCCAACGCGGGCTGGGGGTCGGTTTGGCTCTCTACGCTCCGGCCGTGGTGCTCTCGGCGATCATGGACTGGCCCGAACCGCTGACGATCGTCACGATGGGCGGCTTGGTCGTGGCGTACACCGTCATCGGCGGTATCAAAGCGGTGATGTGGACCGATGCACAGCAGATGATGGTGATGTTTGCCGGCATCCTGGCGGCTTTTTCGGCAGCCGTTTGGGGCCTGCCGTCCGATGTCTCTTTTCTCGATGCGATTTATCTGGGCGGCATCTCCGGGAAGATGCGGGCAGTTGACCTGAGTTTCGATTGGCAGAACCGTTACAACCTGTGGTCCGGGTTGATCGGCGGGTCTTTCCTGGCCTTGTCCTATTTTGGGACGGATCAGTCACAGGTCCAGCGCTACCTGACCGGCAAGTCGATCCGGCACATGCGCATCAGCTTGCTCTTCAACGCGGTGGTCAAGGTGCCGCTGCAGTTCATGATCCTGCTGACGGGGGCGCTGGTGTTCGCCTTCTTCGTGTTCGTCGAGCCGCCGCTGCTGTTCAACACGGTCGAGCGCACACGAATGGAGGAGCGGCTCGACCCCGCGTATGAAGCCGTCCAGAGCCGCTATCAAGCCGCTTGGTCCACGCGGAGCGAGGCTGCTCAGCGGCTGTCCCATGAACGAGACGCCGGGGCGGAGAACGCCTTCGTCGCCGCGAACACCGAACTGGGCGTCATTCGTCAGGAAGCCATCGCCCTCGTCGAACAATCGAACGACGGAGCGACCTACAACGATACGAACTACATCTTTCTGAACTTCGTCATCAGCCACCTGCCAGCGGGATTGGTCGGACTGATCATGGCGGCTGTCTTCGCAGCGGCGATGTCATCGATTTCAGCGGAACTCAATTCGCTGGCTACGGTCACCGTGATCGACCACTATCGCCGCTACCTGGCCCGAGGCCGTACTGATATGCACTATGCGCGAGCGGCCAAGATCTCGACGGCGTTTTGGGGAGTTTACGCAACCGTATTCGCGAGCTTCGGCGGGCAGCTCGGCTCGCTGATCGAGGCGGTGAACATGGTGGGCTCGCTGTTCTACGGGTCGTTGCTGGGTGCGTTCGTCCTGGCCTTCAACCGTTGGCGCGTGAGCGGCAACGGCGCATTCGCGGGCATGCTTGTCGGACTGGGCGCCGTCGCGCTGACGGCGAGACTCACGGATGTGTCCTATCTCTGGTACAACCTGGTGGGGTGCTTGATGACGGTGGCAGTGGGGTTGATCATCGGTCGCGGAGGCGCAAAGGCAGCCCCGGCGGCTTAACAGCCCGCCGTGCCTTCCACGGGACTTGCACCACGGGCTGATAGACTATCCACAGAACTCGTTCGGCATGAGGAGGCCGGAATGGCCGCAAGAGACAGGCAATTCACTCGCAGGGAACTGGGCCGTAAAGCCGTGCTGGCGGGCGGAGCGATTGCCACTTCGCCGCTGGCGGCATCCGGAGCCACGGGCGCGCTCGAACGCCGTCCGCTCGGTAAGACCGGCATCGAAGTCGGCATCCTCGGGATTGGAACCTCACCTCTGGGGCAGCCCGGCGTGACGCAGAAGGAAGTGAACCGGGTGATCGCGATGGCGGCCGATGAGGGAGTGAACTACCTCGACGCGGCGCCGATCTACGGAATGGCGGAACGCCGGCTCGGTCCGGCACTCAATGGTAAGCGCGACAAGTTTGTCCTCGTGTCGAAGGTGGAGGCAACTTCCAACCAGGATGCCACCTGGCAGATCAAAGAAAGCCTTCACAAGATGCAGACAGACTACCTGGACGTCGTCCATCTGCACAACGTTGGCCGCACCGACCGCTTCCCGGACCTCGATGTCTTGATGGGTGAAGACGGGGCGCTGCAAGCACTCCGCGACGCGAAGAAGGAGGGACTGATCCGGCACATCGGACTGACGTGTCATCTGCGGCCGACACGCGCGCTTCCGATCATCGAGAGCGGCGAGATCGAGCTCGTGATGAGCGCCGCGAATTTCGTCGACCTGCACACCTACAACTTCGAAGGCACCGTCTTTGCCGAGGCGGCCAAGCGGGAAATGGGCGTGGTCGCGATGAAGATCCTCGGCGGCACGGAAGGCGACGGCGCAAAGCTTTCCGCTGAAGAGCATTACACGAACGCAGTGCGGTACGCCCTGGGCATCCCCGGCCTGTCGGTCGCCATCATGGGGATGAAGAATACGGCGGAGTTGCAGAAGGCTTTGAAGACGGTACGGGCCTACAAGGCCTTCTCGGCGGACGAGCTGACCCGGCTCAAAAAGAAAGGCAAGGTGCTCGCACGGAGCAAGGACTGGGGCGAACTGCGTGGGCCCGTCGCCTGGGACGGCGACAAGCCTGCGTAGCCTACGTTTGCAGAATCACCGGCAAGACCAGCGGCCGGCTGGATGTCTCGCGGCTGAGGTGGCGGCGCAGGTCGGCGCGAACCTTCTCTTCCATCACCCCCCAGTCCGTTTTCTCTTCATACGTTGCCCCGGCAAGCGTGTTCGCAACGACCTCGCGGGCACCCTCCAGCAGCGAGGGGTCGTCCTCGCGGATGACAAAACCGCGCGTGACGATCTCGGGTCCGCTCTCGATCTCACCGGTGTGACGATTCAGTGCGACGATCGGGATGACCACGCCGAATTCCGAAAGATGGCGTCGGTCGCGGATGACGATCTCCTCGACGATCTCGTCGCCGGTGCCGGAGTCAATGCAGACCCGTCCTACCGGCACTGATTCCTGGCGGCGAGCGCCCGCCTCATCGATTTCGAGGACATCTCCGCTTTGCAGCAGGAATGAGTCTTCGATGCCGGAGCCGCGCAGGGTTTCGGCCATGCGGATGTGCCGCGAGAGCTGCCGGTACTCGCCGTGAACCGGCACGAAGTACTTCGGCCGCGTAAGGTTGAGCATGAGGAGTAGTTCCTGGCGGGAGGCGTGTCCCGACACGTGCAGAGGTGGACTCATCGCTCCGTAGAAGACTTCAGCTTCCCGGCGGTAGATGTGGTCGATCATGCGGAAGATGGCTTTTTCGTTTCCGGGGATCATGCGGGTGCTGAGGACGACCCGGTCGCCTTCTTCGATCCGTGCATAGCGGTGTTTGCCGACCGACGCGCGCGAGAGCGAAGAAAGCGGCTCGCCCTGGCTACCCGCGATGATCACGGTGCGCTGATATCGAGGCAGTCGCTGCATATCGCCGGGGCGCAACAAAAGGCCGTCGGGGATGCGGAGCAGGCCTAGATCGTGTGCCAACTCACAGGACGTCTGCATGCTGCGCCCGATGAGAGACACCTTGCGGCCGCAGTGGAGCGACAGATCGAGGATTTGCTGGACGCGATGCGTGGACGAGGAGAAGCAACTGATGAAAACGGTCCCGCTGCTGTGCTGGAGCAGATCTTCAAGCCGCGGACGAACCGTTTTCTCTGAAGGCGTGTAACCATCGACTTCGATATTCGTCGAGTCCGACAGCAGAAGAAGAACGCCGCGCTGTCCGTAGTCGGCAAAGCGATGCAGATCGAAGAGGCGGTTGTCCACGGGCGTCGGGTCGATCTTGAAGTCGCCCGTGTGGATCACAGCGCCCAGCGGCGTCTGAACAGCGAGCGCAAAAGAGTCAGCCGTGCTGTGCGTGACCTGAATGAACTCGACCTGAAAGCATCCAATCTCGACGGTGTCTCCCGAACCCATCTCGTGGAAAACCGGCTCCTCGTTCAGTTCGTGCTCCTCGAGCCGACGCTCGACAAGCGCTCTCGCCAGACGCGGCGCGTAGATGGGTATGTCGAGCTGCGAGAGAACGTAGGGGACCGCGCCGATGTGGTCCTCATGGCAGTGCGTCAGCACCAGGCCGCGGACTTCCTCGCGGTGCTCGACGAGGTAGCTGACATCCGGCACGACGATGTCCACCCCGAGCAGTTCGCCGCCGGGGAACATCATGCCGGCGTCGATCACGATCATGTCGCCGCCACAGCGCAGGGCGAGCATGTTCATGCCGAACTCGCCAAGCCCGCCAAGCGGAACAACGTGCAGCTTTTGATCAGACAGGGAAGCGCCTCCGCGGGACGCAGTATTGTAGCAGCGACGCGAGCGTTATAGCCGCCGGTGCGGAGGTATCTCTCGGGTCTGTTTCCGGACGGGCTGCCTACGACCGGACGTTTTCATACCAAACGACGTTCTTGCTTTCCTGGCCGGCGATCAATACATCGAGGTCGCCGTCACCATCCATGTCTACGAGGCGGATATCGTAGGCAGCTTGATCTTCGTTGATGTGGTGGGTCGTGAAGTTGCCCCCGCCGTCGTTCTCGAACCAGGCCGCAATGAAGCTGTCTTTCGCGCAGCTCGCGGCATCGATGTCACCGTCGCCGTCGATGTCGCCGATGGCCAGGCTATGCGGGCCTTCGAGCGAGGGGTTGATCTCCATAAGCTCGAAGTCCGGGGCCTTGAACCACAGCACTCCTTTGCCGTGTCCGCGGGACGCGATGAAATCGGCCTTGCCGTCACCGCTCAGCTCCGCGATCAGGATGTTCGTCGCGCCTTCCTGCTCGGTCGCGAGAACATGCTTCTTCCAGGGCTCGCCGCCATCGGCCGGCTGCTCCCACCAGGCGAACCAGTTGCCGCCCTCAGGAATCTTCGCTGCGGCGGAAATGTCGGCCTTGCCGTCGCCGCTGACGTCTCCGACGCCCATGTAATGGCTGAGCCCCGGCGCGTCTTTGTCGGCAAAGACATGACGGGTCCAGCGCTCGGCCTCGCGCGGGTTTTCGGGGATCTCATACCATGCGATCGATTCGGGATAAGGACCCTTGGGCTGAGCGCTGTTGGCAATCAGGTCCACCTTGCCGTCGCCGTTGACGTCGCCGGAGATCAGGCCGTGTGTGCCGTCGATTTCTTCATCCACAAGGTGATACGGCCAGGGCCCCCTTAGAGGGTCGTCCGGACGTTCGAGCCAGAAGACCGGGCCGGGGCTGTATACGCCGCCGATGTAGTCCGGGTCGCCGTCCGCGTCCACGTCGATCACCTCGCTGTGGATCGCGGTCTTGCCAGGCTGCTCGGCGCCAATGACGAACTTGGTCCAATCTGGGGCCACATAGAGGCGTGTTTCGTTCTCCGCGCTGACGATCACGTCCGGCAAACCATCGCCGGTGAAGTCGGCCGCGATGGCGGTCTGGTTCGGGTAGCCCTCCGCGATGACGTGCTTGGGCCAGTTCGCCTTCCATGAGGCGTCAGCCACTTTGGATTCAGCCGTCTCGGATTCAGGGGAGCCGCAACCGAGAGTCAGCAACATGAGGCTGAGCGAAAGCGATCCGGTAATGCGATGGTTCATGGCGTGATTCCTTTCGAGTTGAAATCGGTCGGTAGGGTCGGTAGTAAGTTCAACTGGGCGGACCGGGAGTGCAGCTAGGACTCCTTCAGCGATATGCCCAAAGCCTTCATCTTCCGATAGAGATGGCTTCGCTCCAAGCCAAGGGCGGCCGCCGTGCGGGTTACGTTACCACCCATACCCTCTAGGGTCTTTAGGACGTAATCGCGTTCGTAGGCCTTTCGCGCCTCTTCCAATGACTTGAAGTTGGCAGTCTGCAAGCGACCCGACGCGGCCGAATGCCGCCGGGGCGCCGACGGTAGATCGGCGGTGTCAATGCGTGACCGAGGGTTCATGATAACGATTCGCTCCATCAGATTACGCAACTCGCGAACATTTCCGGGCCAGGAGTAGTCCATCAGCGCCTGTTGGGCCGCCTCGGTCAGTTCCTTCGGTCGCCGGCCGTACTCCGACGCAAACTCGCGCAGGAAGTATCCGGCAAGCAGCGGGATGTCTTCGGCACGTTCGCGCAGCGGCGGGACCGCAAAGGGGATCACGTTGAGTCGATAGAAGAGGTCGTCCCGAAAGTTGCCTCGGCTGATCTCGTTATCCAGGTTCTTGTTGGTAGCGGCGATGACGCGAACATCAACTTGCACGGTCTTCCCCGAGCCGACGGGTTCGAAGCGTTGTTCTTCGAGCACGCGCAGAACCTTGGCCTGGGTGTTCAAGCTCATGTCGCCGACTTCATCCAGAAAGAGCGTACCCCCATCCGCCTGTTGAAACTTGCCGGTCTTGTTTTCGTGCGCTCCGGTAAAGGAACCCTTGACGTGCCCGAACAACTCGCTTTCGATAAGTTCTTCCGGAATAGCCGCGCAGTTGACCTCGACGAAAGCGGCACGAGCCCGCTGGCTTCGAGAGTGGATGGCGGAGGCGATCAATTCCTTGCCGGTCCCGCTCTCGCCGTAGATCAGAACACGCCCGTTAGTCGGCGCCATCAGTTCCAACTGCTGGCGAAGAGCTTTCATCGGAATGCTCTCGCCGATGATCTTGAACTTCGTCTTGACCTGTTCACGGAGCGAGAGATTCTCAATCAATAACCGGCGGCGTTCGAGCGCGTTCTTGACGCAGACGGTGACCTTTTCCAGCGAAAGCGGCTTCTCGAGAAAGTCAAGCGCCCCCAGCTTTGTAGCGCGCACCGCGCTTTCGATCGTGCCGTGGCCCGATATCACTACGACTACGGGGCGCCGACTCGGATCGAGTTGCTGGATGCGCTCCAGGGTTTCGAGACCGTCCATCGCAGGCAGCCAAATATCGAGAAGGACGACGTGATAGGTCTTCTCATTCAGCAGTGAGAGGCATTCCTCGCCGGTTTCGACCGCCGCGGCCTCGTAGCCCTCGTCCTCCAGGATGCCGCTGAGCGACTCTCGGATGCCCGGCTCGTCGTCGACGACCAGGATACGGTTCGGCCTCACCCGGCGACTCCGACCACAACCGCCGGACGGCCGGCTGCCGTCGGTACTTCGATGATGAAGCGGCTTCCCGACGGCTGATTCTCCTCCACCCGGATCGTCGCCTGGTGCTCGCTCAAAATGCGGCTGACGATTGCCAAACCCAGTCCCGTGCCGCGCTTCTTGGTGGAGAAGTAGGGGAGGAACAGCTTTTCTTTATCCTTGGCGGAGATACCCATACCGGAATCGGCGACAACCAGTTCGACGCTATCAGGCACGGGGCCGGGAGCGCTGGCAATGAAGATCTCCTTGACCCAAGCGCCGCGGACCGCTTCCGCCGCGTTGTCGATGAGGTTGACCACGACGCGCTTGAATTGCTCGGGGTCGATGAAGACTTCCGGTAAATCGTCGGCGAGGTCGCGGCGAATCACCACGTCGTCGAGTCGTCCGTGGAAGACATCAAGAGCCTCTTCGACGACCGCGTTCAGGTCGGCGCGCTCAGGCTTGGCCTGAGGAAAGCGGGCAAACTGCGAGAACTCATCGACGAGAGTTCGCAGGGTTTCGACCTCGCGCACAATCGTATCCGTGCATTTCTCGAAGTGCTCACGTAGTTTCCGGCGCTCGGGGGAATCGTCCAAGCCCCCGTAGCGTTTGAGCAGGCGGCTCATGCGTTCCGCTGAAAGAGCAATGGGCGTGAGAGGATTCTTGATCTCGTGCGCAACGCGGCGGGTGACTTCGTTCCAGGCGGCGGACTTCTGGGCGCGAAGCAGTTCCGTCGTATCTTCCAGGACAACGACAAAGCTGGCCGGCTCTACATCGACCTGCTCGTCTTTGGCGAGGGCGGAAACGGTCACGGCAAGATGCCGAATCCGGCCGTCTCGCTCGACCTCGAGCTCCCGTGTCGCCAGACCGGTTCGGCGTGCTCGGTTCAGCATGTAGGCGAGGTCTTGCAGGTCGTCGTCTGCAAAGAGCTCGGCAAGCCTTTGCGGCGCGGCATCCAAGGGAAGTCCGAACATCCTCCGAAGTGAGGAGTTCACCTTCAATACTTCTCCGTCGGCCGCGACGGAGATGACACCGGGTGTGATGCTCTCAAGAATCGCGTCGATGAACCGGCGGCGTGATTCGAGTTCGACGTTGGCCTGCGCCAAGTCTTCGTTGCTGAGCTGGAGTTGCTGTGTTTTTGACTCCAACTGCTGCGTCATGCTGTTGAATGACTCGACCAGCGCGCCGAGCTCATCGCTAGTCTGCGCTTGGATGCGGAAGCCCAAGTGCCCGCTCGAAAGCTCGCCGGTCGCTTCTACCAGGGCTTCGATCGGAACGATGATCTGTTTCGACAAAAACAGCGCCAGCCACGTTCCCACGAAAAGCACGAAGATCGCGATCAGAGAAAGCATCCCGAGATAAAAGTAGCGGAAGTTGCGGTACGCGCTGTGCGTCGCCGTGTAGGCCTCGTATTCGCCGCGCATCAGCGCCAAGCGCTCCGTAAACTCACGGGGGAACTCCCAGGCGACGACGACGCTCCCGATATCGTTCGAGCCGTCGCGGACCCGCGCCACCGAGTACAAGTACTCACGGTGAACGATCGAAAAAACGTTCTCGACGCCGGCATCGCCGTAAGGCCGATCGAGCCTGCGCCATTCGACCGGCCCCTGAAACAGGACTCCTCCGTACACTTCCGCCAGAGGACGACGCCCGGCGGTGGGAACGAGAGCAATGTAATGCGCTCGCTCACCGTCAACGACTTCGGACAGTTGCGTTCGGAAAGCCTCGTTGGCACTGCCTTCGACGAGCGCGGCGACCGTTTCCGGCATCGCTGCGATGCGGAGCGCGTCGGCCTCGGATTTATCAGGGACGACTTCCTGCCACAGCGCCTCGGCCTGGTCGTGGATCTCACGCGTCGGCTGTGTAAACCACTTGTCGAGCGTGCGGTTGAGAAAACTGAAGTTGAAGATGACCAGACACACCACCGGAACGATCGACAACACCAGTGCGCCGACGACCAACTTGGTCTTGATGCGGGAGCCGAGGCGGTTCTTCCGGGAGTCGACGTACAGCTTGAGCAGACTGCGGAAAACAATGAACCCTAGCGCAAGCACGCCGATGACGACGAGCGTCGACGTGCCCCACAGAACAATGGTCTCGGTGGCTCCGCCAGGCCGAAAATCACCGAAATCGAGAGAAGTCTGCCAGAACGTCAGGACCGCCAGCAGCACCAGCAGCACGCTGGAAACGATGAGGGATATCCGGTGACTCTTTCTTTCCACGGGCCGATGCGAGACAGCGGAGAAACTCCTCCGTCTCAACTGGAAATGATGATAACAAGAGGACTTAAGAAATCAGCCGGCTCCCGACAGGGTCAGGTGCATTCGCTAGAACGGGAAGCGTCCCAGGCGGCCACCCTTGTTGCTGCGGTTGCGGTTCGGGTCCGGGCCATTGCCCACATCGACCGGGCGTCCGGAAACAGCATTTTCGAACGTCACCTCGGCCTCTGTGAAGTAGAGATCGCGATCGAGCACCATGTCGAGCAGCGTGCCGCGCTCAAGCGTAGCGTCCGGCCCACGTGTCAGGAACACACCGGCGAGTCCGGCAGCCGCGCCCACCGCCGCGCCAAGCCCGAGACCCGCCCCGGGGTTGTTGGCCGCCGCTCCCGCAATCACTCCGATTGATGCCCCTGCGGCTGTCGTCTGGGCTACCGTGGTCGCGTCTTCGCCCTTGTTGCCTTCGCTCTTGATCTTGCCTTCTTCGCGCTCGAAGCCCTCGGGGGAGCGGCCGTCAAGCTGCCCCACGCGGCCTGTGAAATCACGCATAGTCCCATTGGGCAGAATCATCTGCTCGAAGCGAAGGAACAACTCGCCCTTACCCTTCACGCGGCCCGGCCGTTTCGCCCGAGTCACCGAGCCGGAGATGTAGGTGCCCGTCGGAATCAGGATGCGCCCGTCGATGGCGACCGGATAGACGGACTCCAGGTAGATGCGGTCTCCCGGAGCAGCGTGCTTCGTGCTGACGCTGTTGATCAGCGCAAGCGGAACCCGAATGCCGCTTGGCACGGTCAGCGTATTCTTCTCGACCGACTCGCGGGTCTTGAGCGCCGGAGCGGGCTCTTCGGACTTCACGGGGGCAACTTGCGCGAAAGATACGGCGCCTGTCGCCACAACCAGGATGCTTGCTGCAGGAAAGAGCTTCATTTCCGTTGTCCTCCGTTCATTCTATCGCGCGCTCCGGCTCAACCGAACACAAAACTCTCTTTATTCTGATCCCGTTTGTGAGCAAAAGGTTTCGTTTTTCAGTGGCCGTAGTCTGCCCGGATTGCCGTATGGATCGGTCATACTACGAAGCGAGGGTTGTCAGGATCGGGCGACGAGGCTCGCCAGCCTGGAGTGGGCATGGGAGGCCGGAGGTTCCCACAACCGTGAATCGAGCGCCCCGGATTCTCCGGCACGGCCACGGCTGATGCCGCCCCGCCTGCCCATCGTCATTTCCTATCGGTAGAGTATGCAAGTGAACGAGGACGTTATCACTGTTCCCTTCTCCGTTCCATTCATCCATCGTCTGCGCTTCACGGAGAACGCGTTCTCGTCGAAGAATCCCTTATTGGATGAGGTCCTCCGGGAGGGCTCGACGGAGCCGCCTCTCGCCGCGGCGTTTTTTGACAAGGCGGTCGCCGAAGCTTGGCCGGACCTTGAAGAATCCGCCCGGGAATACGCAAAGGCGCGCCGCTGGAGGCCTCTTCAAACCTTCACGATTCCCGGCGGTGAGGAGTCAAAGAACAGTCCTGCCGTCTTGGAACGTATTCTTCAGCACATTAACCATGCCGGCATCGATCGCCAATCGTACGTCATGGTAGTCGGGGGCGGAGCGGTTCTGGACAGCGTCGGGTACGCTGCGGCCATCGCGCATCGGGGCGTCCGGCTCGTAAGGTTGCCGACAACGACGCTTTCCCAAGCCGATTCCGGCGTCGGCGTCAAGAACGGCGTGAACGCTTTCGGCAAGAAGAACTACCTGGGTGCGTTCAGCCCGCCATGGGCGGTGGTGAACGACCACTCGCTGCTCTCGACATTGTCCGATCGCGACTGGCGTTGCGGCTTCGCCGAGGCGGTCAAAGTAGGCCTCGTCAAGAACGCCGCGCTTTTTGAAGAGATCGAGACCCAAGTCAGCAAGATCAGCAAGCGGCATCTCGACGCAGCGTTGCCAGTGATCCGCAAGTCAGCCGAGTTGCACCTGCGCCACATTACGGGAAGCGGCGACCCCTTCGAGTTGACCTCGGCCCGGCCCCTCGACTTCGGACACTGGGCGGCGCACAAGCTCGAGCAGATGACACAGTTTCGCCTGCGGCACGGCGAGGCCGTCGCCATCGGCCTTGCATTGGACACCGTCTACTCGACCGAAACCGGCCTTCTAGCCGAATCGGACAGTGAACGGATTCTTGATTGTCTCTCGGGACTCGGTTTTCCGCTTTATGACGAAGCGATCGCCGACACCCAGGTTCTGCTGCGAGGAATCGACGAGTTTCGCGAGCATCTCGGCGGCGAGCTGACTATTGCCATGCTTGGCGGGGTCGGCGCCCCGACGGACATCCACGAAATACAGCCCGCGGCCGTCCGAACGTCGACCGAGCGTCTCGCGGCGAGGCATCGGTAAGCTCACTCCGTCTGAAGTACACTGGTGTTGCAAGGGAAACCCCGATGAGTGACCAACCCTACACCTGTCCGCTGACGCAGCAACAGGTCATCGATCAGTACTTCCTCGAGCATCGAGCCAAGCTGATCGACATCGCCGCTTTCCTCGACCGGATCGACCGCGCCCGGCCGTCCGAAGCCACAGAAGACTTCCGTGTGAAGGCTATGGAGCAGGCCCTGACCGTGTTCACCGACAGCGAAGGCGAGAAGGCAAGACGCGTCCTGGAGGTGCTCAGCGACCCGACTGTCGATCCGATTCCGAAGTCGTCAGGCAAGGGCGCATCGGGAGCCTACCCGGGTGCAACCTGAAACGGAGCGGGCGACTTGAAATACATCGATCCACACATTCACATGGTCTCCCGCACGACGGACGACTATCAGCGCATGGCCGAGGCCGGTTGCGTCGCCGTTACGGAGCCGGCCTTCTGGGCGGGATACGATCGCTCCTCGGCGCAGGGCTTCTATGACTATTTCCGGCTCCTTACGAGTTTCGAGCCCAAACGGGCCGCGGAGTACGGGATTGACCACTACACTTGGATCTGCATCAATCCAAAGGAAGCCGAGGACCTCGGGCTCGCCCGAGAAGTCATCAAGATCATCCCGGAGTTTCTCGGGGAGGACACCGTGCTCGGCGTCGGAGAGATCGGCCTCAACAAGAACACGCGCAACGAGTTGACGATCCTCGAAGAGCAAATCGGCATCGCCGACCGGCACGATCAACTTATCCTCGTGCACACGCCGCATCTGGAGGACAAGCGCAAGGGTACGCGCATCACCCTCGATGCGATCAAGCGCAACGGCAACATCGATCCGGGGCGTGTGCTGATCGACCACGTCGAAGAGCACACGGTCAGGATGGTTCTCGATGAAGGCTTCTGGGCGGGAATGACACTCTACCCCAACTCGAAATGCACCGTGCAGCGCGCCGTCGACATCATCGAGACCTATGGGACAGAGCGGCTGTGGGTGAATTCCGCCGGAGACTGGGGGCACAGCGACCCGATGTCGGTGCCGAAGACGGCCATGGAGCTCAAGCGGCGCGGCCACAGCCCCGAAGTGTTCGAAACGATCGCCTTCCGAAATCCTCTTACGTTTCTCAGCCAGTGTCCGAAGTGCAAGGTCATCGATGCGTGACGTTCTCGGACCGGGAACAACCCTCGGCTATTGCACTAACGTCCACGCCGGGGCGGGCCTTGCGGAGACGATCGACAATCTCAAACGGTATTCGCTCGCCGTCAAGAAGCGTGTCAGTACGGACGAGCCAATGGGTGTCGGCCTCTGGCTCTCGGCGCAGGCTGCCCGCGAGTTGCTGGAAGCAACAGAGCCCTTAATCCGGTTCCGAGATTGGTTGGACGAGGCCGGCCTGGAACCGTTCACTCTGAACGGCTTCCCCTACGGTGATTTTCACGGACCCGAGGTCAAATATCGTGTCTATTCACCCGATTGGCGCGACCCTGCGCGCCTTTTCTACACACTCGATCTGGCTCGCATCCTCGCTTTTCTCCGGCCCGACGGAGCTGAGGGAAGCATTTCGACGCTGCCCATCGGTTGGGGGGCCTCCCTCGGCACGGACCCCTCGGGACCGGCCCAAGCGGCTCGGCATCTTAATGAGCTGGCGGAACAGCTCGAGCGAATCGAACAAGAGCAAGGCCGGCTCATCCATGTTGACCTCGAACCGGAGCCCGGTTGCTACCTCGATACTTCGTCCGATGTCGTGGGGTTCTTCGAGAACCATCTCTTGCGAGACGGTGATGGTGACCGTATCCGGCGCTATCTGCGGGTCTGCCACGACATCTGTCACGCGGCGGTGATGTTCGAAGAGAACGCCGTGGCGATCGCGAGCTACGAGAAAGCCGGCATCCAGATCGGCAAGGTGCAGATCTCATCCGCGATTCGGGTGGCCGGCGACCGACTCGATGTCCTGGAGCGCCGGAGCGCTCTCGACCAACTGAGTCGCTTCGCCGAGGACCGTTATCTTCATCAAACCGTCATCCGCGATTGCCGCTTTTTTGACGATCTGCCGCTAGCCCTCGGCGAGCCCGATGTGGAGGAGCTTCAGGGCGAATGGAGGGTTCACTTTCATGTACCCCTTTACCTTGAACGATTCGGTCTGCTGGAAACGACGCAACGGCAAGTGGACAACTGTCTCTTCGCGCTGAAGGGCCGTGGTTTGGTCCGTCACTACGAGGCCGAAACCTACGCCTGGAGCGTGCTGCCATCCGAGCTTCGCGTCGCTGATTTAGCGGCAGGAATCGCCAACGAGCTGAGTTGGTTACGCGAGCGATTTTCAGCTCATGCCGCAACATGAGGGGCCACGCCGCAGAAACCCTTCGGGCCTACGCCGAACTCCTTAGAATCTCCAATCTGCCTTCGGTGGTTTCGAACGTGCTTGTCGGTGCGGCGCTCGGCGTCTCGAGCACGGATATCCCTTGGAAAATCGCTGCGCCGTGCGTCGTGGCGGTCCTGCTCCTCTACCTCGCCGGCATCGCCTGCAATGATGCGGTCGACGCCGAATGGGACGCCGAAGCACGGCCCGAAAGGCCCATCCCCTCCGGGCGGCTTTCGCAACGGCAGGCCTACAGAATCACCGTCGCCGGATTCATTCTGGGATCAGCAGTTTTTGCTTCGATCGGACTCATCGCGTTCGGAATCGGCACGGTGCTCGTCGCCGTCATTACTCTGTACAATCTACTCCACAAACGCTTGGCGGCAAGCGTTGTGTTTGTCGGGGCGGCGCGAGGTCTCGTTTACCTGGCCGCAGCCACAGCGGTCGGCGGAGCCCTGAACGAGCCCAAGCCGTTCTGGTTCGCGCTGGCCCTATTCGCCTACACAACGGCGTTCACGATTGTGGCGCGTTCGGAACATCAGGAGCAGATCGATAGCAGCCGCCGGCTGGCGGTGGCTATTCCGTTGATTGTTCTCATCCCGGGCGTTTGGATCACGCCGGATGAAGCACTGCTCGCGGCGGGTGTTGCCGTAGTGATGATTGTGTGGCAGGCGAGGGCCGTCTTGATGGTCTTTCGCGTGCCTCCAAAAACGAAAACCGCCGTACATGTCTGGCTGAGCGGTTTCTGTCTCATCGATGCCTTCTACCTCAGCGTGCTGGGCTACACCGAGCTCATCGCCGTAGCCTTGGGATGCTTCCTCCTGACTCTGCTCTTGCAGCGCCGCGTCATGGGAACTTGAGGCGATGGCGCAACCCACCGCCGTTCTCCTCGTCGTCGGTCTGAACCGCAACCTGCTTGACTTAGCGCCGCGTCTTGGCGCGTTCGCGAACAAGGGCGCGGTGCGCAGTGTGACGCCCGTACTTCCCGCTGTCACATGCAGTGTGCAGTCGAGCATGCTCACCGGCCTCCCCCCCAAGGAACACGGCATCGTCGGAAACGGTTGGTACAACCGTGATACCGACGAGGTCCAATTCTGGAAGCAATCGAATCATCTGGTTCGCAGCGAGAAGGTCTGGGAAATCGCCAAACGACGAGACCCCAAGGTGACCGCGGCGAACCTGTTTTGGTGGTTCAACATGTATTCGTCGGCGGACTACTCGGTCACGCCGCGCCCGATCTACAAGGCTGACGGCCGCAAAATTCCGGACTGCTACAGCGAGCCGCCGGACCTCCGGGATCAGCTCCAACCTCAGCTCGGCCCCTTTCCCCTCTTTCGATTCTGGGGACCAGGCGCCTCCAGCGAATCGAGCCGTTGGATAGCGCAAGCCGCAAAGTTCGTCTTCGAACAGCATCGACCAACGCTCAACCTAGTTTACCTGCCGCACCTCGACTACGCTTTGCAGAAGCTCGGTCCAGAGGGTCCCGCTATCGCCAACGCTGTCGCAGAGATCGATGCAATCGCCGGAGACTTGATCGACTTCTACGAAAACCAGGGTGTAAGAGTCGTAATTGTCAGTGAGTACGGCATCGAAGAGGTGCACGGGGCGGTCCGCATCAACCGCTTTTTGCGGGAAGAAGGCGCCCTGCGCGTCCGCGAAGAGCAGGGTCTCGAACTACTTGACGCCGGCGCCTCCCGAGCCTTTGCCGTCGCTGATCATCAAGTGGCGCACGTTTATGTAAAAGCGCCGGAAGAGCTTGGGCCGTGCCGGCACCTGTGCCGGACCCTTCCCGGCGTGGAGCAGGTGCTCGACCGAGCGGCGCAAGTGAGAGAGGGCATTGGCCATGACCGCGCCGGCGACCTCGTACTGGTCGCGGAAAGCGGACGCTGGTTCAGTTACGACTACTGGCTCGATGACTCACGGGCGCCCGACTTCGCACGCACCGTGGACATCCATCGCAAGCCGGGATACGACCCGGTCGAACTTTTCTTCGATCCGACGATCACCTTTCCAAAACTTTCACTGGGCTGGAAGCTGCTCAAGCAGCGGCTGGGATTCCGCACGCTTCTTGACGTCATTCCCCTCGACACCGATCTGGTCAAAGGGTCACACGGCCGTGTGGAACAGCCGCGGGACCGCAGACCTGTTTTGATTACGAAGGCGGAAGTCTCGGGCGAGCAGGAAGACATTCCCGCGGCGGGCATACGCGACGTGATCCTGGAACACCTCTTCGGCCCGTCGCAGGCCGTCACAGCAGGACGGAATCCATAGCCTCGCCCCTGGACACCCGCCGGCCGTCTCGTTCGGCCGGTTCGGAGCGATCCTGAAGGTATGCCAACATGCGGTCTCGCGACCCCTGAAAGAAGTCCTTTGCCAAGCGCTCCAGCGCGCTTTCCAAAGCGGCCTCCCAACTCAGAGCAGGATGGTAGACATAGCCGCGGCCCAGCTTCTCCCTTCGAACCGCACCCTTGCCGGCCAGTCGATCGAGCAGTGTAAGCACCGTGGTGTAGGCCAGTGCGCGCTCTGGTTCGAGCGCGTCGCGCACATCTGCGACGGTGCCGCTGCCGAGCGTCCACAGCACTTTCAGCGCTTCCAGCTCAAGAGGGGAAGGTCTTTGCCCGAAGCCGGCTTCAATCTCGACGCTGGATCTCGTTTGGGACATGGATAGCCGGGCGCTCAGGGCTTCTGCTTCTCGCTCTGCATCGCTTCCTGGAGCCTCTTGACAAAAGGAGTCCTATTTTTTGTGAGATTGATATTAAGTTTAAATTTCGTAACGAGGTCATACAATCATTTCTGCAGATTTCTTCGGATTTTTCTAGCCACCATGGGAAGCGCCTAGTTTTTCCGCAACATGGTAACGATCCCAAAGCTCGGCGCCCCATATGGGAATTCTTCCAGAATCTTGAATGAGGCATCCTTGAGGCACTGCAACAAATGGCTTCGAGCATAGACTCTCATTTCCAGCGTGTTCCCTTGTCCCCCGTGCCAAACAGGCTTTTCGTCCACCGTCGTTGACCCGTCTCGGAGCGTCAATTCGACGGCCTTCTTTCCGCTCTCCAGATTCACCTCCCGGTAACTGACGCACTCCGGATAATGCTCGGTGGTGCGTTCATTCCGCGAGTACGGCAGTGTTAGAAACAGAAACCCCCTTTCGTTGAGAATCCGGTTGGAGCCTTGAAATGCGGCAATCGCAGGAGGAAAGGTATGCTCGAATACATCAGACGAAATCACAAAATCCAAGTCCTCATAACCGAAAGGGTTGTTTATGTCCAGATATGGCTCTCGATCGAAAAAGGTGTTGACGTACTCAAACTTTTCTTCCAGATAGGGCGCATAGATGGAGGAACAGGACAGTCCGATTCCTCGGAATCCCAATGGCGGGATTCGCCTGAGAACTTGCGGTCTTCCCGAAAGGTATTTCGTTAGAAGGTAGATAACGCTCCTGTGGCGAACCGTGGAGCCGCAGGTAGAGCATAACCCGGTCTCTCGCTCGAAGGATTCCATCGGCAGCACATTGGACGCTCCGCAGATGTTACAAACGAAATCAATAGCTTCTTTGACAGTCGTAGAGTGCTACGCCATGGTCGGCTCTTTTATCCGAGATCCCATTTGGGCCTTGATGCGACCACAGTATACACGCCGCCGCAGCGAGTCCGTCAAGACATTCAAATGGCCTACTTGCCCTGCCGTTTAGCAGCCCGTGGTAAAAGTCCCGTGGAAGGCGCGTCGGGCTTCTGCGGTCGCTCGGCGCGGAGTGAGGAGGATGGCGATCCGGGTGATCTCCACCGACGAACGACAAAGCTGACGACCGCAAACGTCTGTCGCCCGAAGGGTTACGCGCCGCTTCCGGTAGGCTGCGCGGAGAACGCGGTGCCACGTTCCTCGAGCGGCCCCGCGTCAGGCAATCGGCCCCAGGGCGCGTAACGCCGCCGGCGTGACTTTTGCCACGGGCTTGTCTGTTAACGTCAGCACCCGGGCTCCTGGGAGAACCCGGCCCTTCAGCGCTCCCGCGGGAGCGCTGAAGGGGGGCGCTGGTCGGGCCGTCACGGGCTTGGCCGTTCGGGGCCGTTTAGCAGTGTGGCCGCCACCGTCCTTCCCAACGTCCTGAATGCATACATGAGCATCATGGCTCGCATGACAAGCACAGCAGAAGGGAAGATGACCAACCATACCATCGGAATCGATATCTCGAAAGCCCACCTCGACGCCTACGCCGCGCCCGAGGGCAGGGCGGCCCGCTTCTGGAACGATGCGGCCGGCTTCCAGAAGCTGATCGGCTGGATCGGCCCCCAGGCCGAGCGCATCGCCTACGAGCCCAGCGGACCTTGGCACCGCGACTTCGAGGAGGCGCTGCTGAAGGCCGGTCTTCCGCTGTACGCGATCAATCCGTACCAGGTCCGGTGCTTCGCCAGATCGCAGCGACGCCGCGCCAAAACCGACGCCGTCGACGCCCGCACGCTGGCGACGATGGCGGACGCCATCGGCAACCTGCGCCCAACCGCGGCAAAGTCCCACAGCGACCGCGACCTCGCCGATCTGCAACTCGTGCGCGACGCGCTGGTCGGCGACCGCACCACCATCGGCAACCGCGGCAAGCACTTGCGCCATCCTCTGGCCATGCGCGTCAACCGCGAGCGGCTCGCCCACAGCGAGCGCCAGCTGAAGCGCGTCGACGCCGAGATCCGAAAGCTCCTCGAGACCCGCGAGGATCTGAAGCGCCGGTTCGAGATCCTGACCTCGATCCCCGGAATCTCCAACATCACCGCCGCAGGACTCATCGTCCACATGTCCCAGCTCGGCACCCTCACCGGCCCTCGCGCCGCCAGCCTCGCCGGGCTGGCACCGCTGGCCCGCGAGTCCGAAGCCTGCAAGCGACGCAGCTTCATCCAGGGCGGCAGGGAAAAGGTGCGGCGGTTGCTCTCCATGCCCGCCGTCGCCGCCATCCGCTGCAACCCCCACCTCGCGAGAAAGTACACCGCGCTGCGCGACGCCGGCAAGCCGCCCATGGTCGCCATCACGGCCGTCATGAGGAAGCTCGTCGTCCTGCCCAACATCCTCGTCCAACAGGACCGCCTCTGGATCCCCGAACCGGCCACGGCCAACTGACATGCGCCGCCCCCCGCTCTTCGCACCACCCGCCGTCTTCAGAGCTTAAAATCGACCCTGGAGCGAAACCTTGACACATGGATACTGCTAGCGTAAGACACATTGAACATTCGGTCTAATCCAAGACGATCCGAGAAGTATGTCTCCTCGAACGGTGTCCTCTTCCTTGCACCGGGAAACCGTTACCTCCAAACCAGACACAGCTTTTCATATCTCTCTGGACCGGCACAAGGAGCGTCACTCTTTTAAGGAGCATCAACGAGTCTCAATGAGTACCGCCCGGCTCACGCTGGGGCAGCCTGCGCAGTTCCGGATCTCCGCCGCGGAGGGGTCCGCTGTTCTTCGTCGCGGGCTCGGGAGCGGCTTGCCGCCCCGTCATTCGTTCTCGCTCCTGGTTTCCTGCTTCCGCGAGAAACGCTTCTTTCTTGAGCAACCGCCTCGCAAGAGAGGGATTGTATCGAGTCCAGTTGTCCTCACCGAGAACCTCGTCTTCAATCGATGCGCGCATGCTCTCGAGCTTCGAGTCGAGATCGTCGATCTGATGCAGGAGCAGTGCTTCCGGGAACATCGGCAGCTTCGGAGAACCGAATTCGTACTGGCCATGATGACTCAGAATCAAGTGCTCGATCAGAGTCTTTAGCTTGGGCGGAAAATCGGGTATTTCCGCGTACTTACGGTCCAGTATGCGCTGCACGATGGTGATGTGACCGAGAAGTTGGCCTTCATCGGTATAGCCGAACGTCCGTTTATATTCCAGCTCGTAGAGTTTTCCCAGGTCGTGCAGCACGGCGCCGGTTGTGACGAGATCCTCATCGACGAAATCGTAGTTGCCGGCCGTCAGCTTGGCTAACCGGAGCAACGAAGTGATGTGTTCCAGCAGGCCGCCGATGAACGCATGATGAAGCGACTTCGCCGCGGGCGCCTTCTTCAGCCGCAAGGCGATCTCCTCGTCTGCAAGCAGGCTTTCGAGCAAGATCTTTAGATGCGGGTTGCCGACCGCGGCCACTGCTGCGGTGAGTTCACCCCACATCTCTTCGATATCCCTACGCGTATGGGGAAAATATTGTCCGAAGTCGATCTCCGATTCATCGGCCCGTCGCAGCCGGTGGATCGTTATTTGGGGCCGGTCGCGGTAGAGTTGCACCAGTCCCTGCACCTTGACGAAGTCGTCGCGATCGAAGGTATCGACGACCTCCGAGATGCCGTCCCACATCTTGGCTTCGAGATGGCCGCTGCGGTCGGCTAATACAAGTGAGAGATAGGGCTCGCCCGATCTCTTGAGACGAACGTCTTTCTCTTGAACCAGAAAGTAAGAAGTCACCGTCTCGTTCGGCTCGAGATCAGAGACGTATCGTGTTTTCACAGCTCGTGGAGCGGATTCCCGGCCGCCAGGCTATTGACCGCCTTCGTCGTCGTCGTCGCCACCACCGCCCGGAAGCGGAATCATCCAGAGCACTTTCGGGTTCTTTTTCTTCATCAGCAGCTCTTCCTTGGTTGTCGTCACCGGCGACAGCTTGGCGGGATCGCTCCAGTCGGTGCTTATGCCAGCGACGGCGCCTGAATCCACATAGCCGGGCCTGATCTCGATGTATGCCTCGCGCCGCAGGTCGTTGAGGTACTCACGGACGGCGGGGTTCCAAAGCGGTCCTGCCAGCCGGTTCCGAACATCTTCTTGCACGTCTTCGAATTCGGCTTGGCCTTCCCGGAACCGCTGGTCGACCTTGAGAAGCAGATAGCCGTTGGGAACCTCGATCAGGTCGGTGATGAATCCCGAGTTCTTGTCGAAGACCTGGTCCTCGATCTCTTTGCGAAGAACGCCCCTCTCAAAAACCCCAAGATCGCCGCGCCGCGCCTTCGTCTGTTCATCTTCGGAAAACCTGGCAGCCATCTCGGCGAACGGCTCGCCCCGATGAACCCGGTCACTTACTTCTTCGGCCGTTTTCTTGGCCTCTTCGAGTTCCTCGTCCTCTTTGTCGGCCGTGGAGATGAAGATCTGGCTCAGCCGAACGCTATCCTTCCGCATGAACTGCGCTTTGTGCTCAGCGTAATACTTCTGCATATCCTCTTGCGAGATCACAAACCGGGGCGCGACCTCTTGCTGAAGCACTGTATTCGACATCACATTGCGGCGCATCTGATCCATCAAGTCTTCGATCGGCATGCCGAAACGCTCGGACGCCCAAACCTCGAATTCCTCGATCGTCTTCAGTTCGTACTGTTGCATCACCGAGTCCCGTTGCCGCAGAACTTGGCTCTCTATGTTGTATTCGAGTTCGTTTCCTTTCTGGACCAGTAGCAGTTCGTCGATCAGGTTGCGAAGGGAGTTACGTTCGTTCCCTTCCATCTGCTTCGCCTTCTCCTCTTCACTGAGCTGGCGATCGCTGACCAAGCCCCGTCTGAATTCTTCAATCGCCGTCATGTATTGCGACCGAGTGACGACATCGCCGTTCACCTTGGCGACGACCTCCTCGAGGATAATGACGTCCGCCGCGGCGGGAGCGGCGACCAACAATGCTGTGAACAGGAATGACGTGAGTTTGTATTGCATGGATTTACTGGAACGGCTGGAGAGTGGGAATCTGCTGTCCTGAACGCACAACGGGTCGGCCGAATCCGTGTCCGGCGACACAACAACTCTACTCTAACAGCCCGTGGGAAAAGTCCCGTGGAAGGCGCGGCGGGCTTCTGCGGTCGCTGCGAAGAAAAAGCGCGGAGTGAGGAGGATGGCGATCCGGGTGATCTCCTCCTTGCGAAGGAAAAAGCGAACGACAAAGCCGACGGCCTGGGAACAAAAAAACGTCCGTCGCCCGAAGGGTTGCGCGCCGCTTCCGGCCTACGAAGAAAAAGGCGTGGAGAGCACGGCACTGCGTTCCTGGAGCGGCCACGCGTTACGCAATCGGCCCCGGGGCGCGTAACGCCGCCTGCGTGACTTCTACCACGGGCTTGTCTGTTAACGTCAGCACCCGGGCTCCTGGGAGAACCCGGCCCTTCAGCGCTCCCGCGGGAGCGCTGAAGGGGGGCGCTGGTCGGGCCGTCACGGGCTTGGCCGTTCGGGGCCGTTTAGCAGTGTGGCCGCCACCGTCCTTCCCAACGTCCTGAATGCATACATGAGCATCATGGCTCGCATGACAAGCACAGCAGAAGGGAAGATGACCAACCATACCATCGGAATCGATATCTCGAAAGCCCACCTCGACGCCTACGCCGCGCCCGAGGGCAGGGCGGCCCGCTTCTGGAACGATGCGGCCGGCTTCCAGAAGCTGATCGGCTGGATCGGCCCCCAGGCCGAGCGCATCGCCTACGAGCCCAGCGGACCTTGGCACCGCGACTTCGAGGAGGCGCTGCTGAAGGCCGGTCTTCCGCTGTACGCGATCAATCCGTACCAGGTCCGGTGCTTCGCCAGATCGCAGCGACGCCGCGCCAAAACCGACGCCGTCGACGCCCGCACGCTGGCGACGATGGCGGACGCCATCGGCAACCTGCGCCCAACCGCGGCAAAGTCCCACAGCGACCGCGACCTCGCCGATCTGCAACTCGTGCGCGACGCGCTGGTCGGCGACCGCACCGCCATCGGCAACCGCGGCAAGCACTTGCACCATCCTCTGGCCATGCGCGTCAACCGCGAGCGGCTCGCCCACAGCGAGCGCCAGCTGAAGCGCGTCGACGCCGAGATCCGAAAGCTCCTCGAGACCCGCGAGGATCTGAAGCGCCGGTTCGAGATCCTGACCTCGATCCCCGGAATCTCCAACATCACCGCCGCAGGACTCATCGTCCACATGTCCCAGCTCGGCACCCTCACCGGCCCTCGCGCCGCCAGCCTCGCCGGGCTGGCACCGCTGGCCCGCGAGTCCGAAGCCTGCAAGCGACGCAGCTTCATCCAGGGCGGCAGGGAAAAGGTGCGGCGGTTGCTCTCCATGCCCGCCGTCGCCGCCATCCGCTGCAACCCCCACCTCGCGAGAAAGTACACCGCGCTGCGCGACGCCGGTAAGCCGCCCATGGTCGCCATCACGGCCGTCATGAGGAAGCTCGTCGTCCTGCCCAACATCCTCGTCCAACAGGACCGCCTCTGGATCCCCGAACCGGCCACGGCCAACTTGACATGCGCGCCCCCCGCTCTTCGCACCACCCGCCGTCTTCAGAGCTTAAAACCGACCCTGGAGCGAAACCTTGACACATGGATACTGCTAATATCTTCTATCTTCGCACCATCGACAAGTGGAGTTTCAACCCTTTGCAGGCCTCCAGGCCGACCCGCTCACACCCGTCCGGTGCTCATGGGGGTTTCAGAGGCGCGACGGCTTCACAAGTCGATTCAGGAGAGTCCGAAACACGCCAGAGCGCATCGAGTCACTGTTCCGTTACCTGCCGAATGACGCGTAGCCAGTTGAGTCCGAGAATCTTCTTGATTCGTGAGTCGGAATAGCCCTTGCGCTTCAGCGCTTTCGTCATTTCCGGATAATCGCTGATGTCCTTGATCTCACGTGGTAACGGTGGACCGCCGTCGAAATCCGAGCCCAGGGCGATGTGATCTTCCCCAACAAGCCCAACGGCGTAGTCGATTACTTTAACGAGTTGATCGACATGCATCCAATACGGGTCGGGGATCGGACGCCGCGGCCGGCCAAGATTCCTGCCCACGCGTTCGTCGATCTCCGCCAGTGTCAGCCCGTGCCAGGAGCCCAGTCGAGTCGAAATGTCCGCGCCGCGCCGCGGACGCCCCTCATTCCGCCAGGCGTAGTACTTCGGATTATTGAAAGTACTCCCCCATTGCAACCCGATGACTCCACCTTTGGCGGCAACCGCCCTCGCCGATTTGTCGCTGATGCAGCGCGGTATGTCGACGAAGTGACCAAACCCGCCATGTGAGAAGATCACCGGATCAGCACTTGACTCGACCGTCTGCAGGATGGTCTCTTCCGACGCATGGGCGACGTTGATCAAGATGCCGAGCCGGTTCATCTCTTTCACAACTTCCCGCCCGTGTTCGTTGAGTCCGCTCCACTTGCGAACGTCGCAGCATGAATCGGCGAAGTTGTTCGTGTAGTTGTGCGCCGTCAACTGCACCGAGCGCAGCCCGAGCGCATAGAAACCTCGAAGGACATTGAGGTCCCCGTCCAAATCGAACCCGCCTTCCAAGTCAATGAAAGCCGCCATCTTCCCCGCCCTGTTGATCCGCTCAATGTCGGAAGCCGTAAGGGCTAACTCAATTACGTCGGCATTCCCGTCGATTTGATCTCGCGCGAGCGACAGAACCCGCAGCGTGTTCTTGGTCTCGAAGCGCCCGGGATAGTACGCCTCGGGCGTGTAGATCGAGAAGAACATCGCGTCCAGTCCGCCTTCGCGCGCACGCGGCAAGTCCACGTCGCCATTCCGATATCGGTTACCAATATCGAGTCCTTGCAGAAGTTGACGCGTCATCACGTGAATATGCCCATCCATGACGAACGCTTCATCGTGCAATGTCGTGACGTCCTGCCCGAGAACAAAGGACGGCAGACAAATCAGGGCTGGGAAAAACCGTTTCCAAGAGCGCATGATGGCGATTCTAGCTGATGCGGCCTTCGTTTGAAGCCTTGCGAAGGAGGGCGGCAATATCGTGGCGCCCCTTGTCGTCCGCCCACATCACGGGAGTCCAGCCATGGACATCGCTTAGATTCGGATCAGCTCCGTGTTTCAGCAGCACTCGCACGGTCTCGATATGCCCTCGATCCGCAGCCCAACTCAGCGCCGTCCCACCCTCGTGATCCTTCGCGTCGACTTCGGCGCCGCGTGACAGCAAAATCTCCTCTACCACGGTCCGCCCCTCCAGCGCCGCCCATATCAAGGCGTTACGCCCTTGCGAATCCGCTGCGCGCAGGTCCGCCCCCACGTCAATCAAAGCCGCGACCAATTCGGCCTCCCCTTCCGCCGCGGCGGCCAGCAATTCGTTGCGACCCTCACGGTCAACCCTGTCGGTCGCGAGTCCCGAGTCGAGGCGGGCCTTGAGATCGAGCAGTCGCGCGATCTGTGTGTACCCCATATATTCGGCAAACGTCGACGCGCTGCTGCCGGTCGCATCTTGCACACTTACATCCGCGCCCTTCATCAACAAAAGCCGAACGCAGTCAAGATGTCCGTTCTCCGAAGCCAACATCAAGGCGGTTAAGCCGCCGTTGTGTTGAGCATTGACACAGGCCCCTTTGGCGAGCAGCATCTCAACAATCGAAGCTCGACCCTTGTGCGCCGCGAAATGCAAGGCGCGAAGCCCCTCCCGGTCTTTAACGTTGACATCCGCGCAGGCCTCAAGAAGTACGCGCACCATGTCTTCATCCCCGGCATCCGCCGCCACCATCAACGCCGTCTGCCCGGCATCGTTCTGCTGATTCACTTCGGCGCCGCCTTCGAGCAACTTCTCCACGGCGGCGCTTATCCGCGCCTCGGCGGCCGCTACAAGCATCCCCGGCTCGCCCTTCAGAAACGAGCTGATCTGCTCGTTCTGTGCTTTCTGCAGACCCTCGAAATCCTCTTCAGACAGAGAGTACCGCTCCATCAGCTCTCTCAAACAGTCCTGCGCCTCGCTCTCATCACTGAAGGAAACGCAAATACTCAACGGTCCCGCCACGAGATCGACCTCTTCGTCGTCCGAGACGAAGGAACCATCCGATTCCAGGTGGTATTCAATCCCGGCTTCGCGCAATAGAAGCAGCGCCTGGTCCAAAAGGGCCGGGTCCTCAGTAATCAACACTGCGGCCGTATCAACTGAGGCTCGCGTCTCGGATTCTTCCGGGATCTCCGAAACAAGCGGAACCTTGCAGTCCGAGCACTCCGTGAAGCCCTCGCGGTATTCCACTCGACATTGTGGACAGAACATGTTTCGACACTACAAACGTTACCGGGATTGGGAATCGGCGGCAACCTACTCTGGGGCTGGAATAGCCCGAGCCTGCGCCCGCCGCATCCATGGCGCCTGCGAAAGTATTCGTCCTCAAGCAACGCGTTGCTACCCTTTGAACTCTTGTCTTTGCGAAAACAGCGATCTCAGCGCCGCAAACCACCTGATGCCAAATCCCCCCGAGCGTCGGTCAGCGCTTGCCAGACAGTTTCCGAAACCGACCACCCGCCCCGGGGCGTATCAATCTCTCAAGTCCTCTTGTGCTACAGTTTGCCTTTTGGCGACCGGACTGCTCCCGTGCGACGATCGCGCGCCGTTGTCACGGTGAGCCGACTGACCGGGCGAACGACACCCGCGTCCCGTGTTCAATAAACACCCAATGCTCATGAAAAGCTACTCGTTCGAACATGCGCGAAAGAACGTTTCCTGCACACTCTTCCTGCTCTGTCTTTGCCTGATTGCGACACCGATCCTCACCGCACAACAGCGGGATGACGATGATGACATCAACATGGACCCGGTCTTCGTCCGGCGCTTTTCCGCCGGCGGCAAGTTTCGTTACTTGCCGTTGGAGACGATGGCTAAAGGCACACTGAGCACCACCGTCATTGATACGGTCGATGTTGATGCCAGGAGCAGCGGGGACTCATCCCGATACGGATACGGACTCACAACGCAGGTCGCTGTCACGAATAAATGGGCCTTCGCGCTGGAACTGCTCAGCAGCAAGATCGAATACAACACCGTCCGCGAGGTGACGACCTATATTGTGGATCCTTTCGAGAACGTGCTTCTCGAAACCCAACTGGTCAGCGGGGACGAAACAACGAGTGCCCGCCTGTGGGACATTCCCGTCCTGTTCCGCTACTACAACAAGAGCCGCTTTAACAGGGGTCCACGCGTCTTCTTCGAAGGCGGAGGGGTCGTTCGGCGCGCCACGGACATCAGCACATCGATCGAAACGACAACCACCACAACCAACCCCGGCGTGGAGCAAATGACCGATTGCTGCGACACCGCCCCCGCCCGCGTCGCCAACCCCAACGCCCTCGGCGCCGCCGTAGGCATCGGCCTGCAGCTCATCGATGACGTCGGCGTCCGCGTCGTTCCCGGCTTCCGTTACACACGCTGGTTTTCGAACGCGTTCGACGACCCGCCCACCCGGTCAGAGAGGCATCAACTCGAGGTGACCATTGCGCTGACCTTCTGACGGAAGAAGCTCGATCGCACCTTTGCACCTCAACCGAATGCGTCAACAATGGTGATCTGGCCGGAAGCACCCGCGAGAGCTTTCACGCTGTCGAATCGGTAGCCCGGCACCGCAACGAACGGAAGGCCGATGTTACGTGGCGGGTTTTGACACGGATTTTGATGCAATTTGACAAGTAATCAGTGTGCACGTATACTGTGTACCGATGAATATAACCCTCTCTGTCAAGGATGCCGTTGTGGCGCGGGCGCGGAAGTCGGCCGCGGCCATGGGCCTGAGCCTCAATCAGGCAGTACGGAATTACCTGAGCGATCTTGCCGGGCATTCGTCGCGCGAGGCCGTCATTGCCGAGGTGGCGCGTTTGTCAGCTCAAGCGGGCGGCAATCGCGCGGGCTGGCGCTTCGACCGCGAACAGATTCATGAGCGTCCGTAGCTTCTTCGACACGAACGTCCTGGTCTACACCGACGATGCCTCCGACCCGGACAAGCAAGCGAAAGCGCTTGGGCTCTACCGCCAGTGTCACATGCGTGGTCGCGGCGTCGTATCGACCCAGGTCTTACAGGAATACTTCGTGACCTCAACGCGGAAGCTGGGAGTGGAGCCGGCCATTGCCCGGCGCAAGGTGGAGCTGTTCGCCACAATGGATGTCGTGGTCACTCAGGTCGATGACATTCTGGCGGCGACCGACCTCGCACGCCTCCATCAGTTGTCGTTTTGGGACGCTCTCGTCATACGCGCCGCCTTGGCGGCCCATTGCTCGGTGTTGTACTCGGAAGACCTCCAGCATGGATTCAGAATTGATGGGCTGGAGATCTCAAACCCCTTCGCGGACACGGCGTAGCTTCTCTCCGCTGCCAGCAGTCCGGTGCGTCTCCCCAAGAAGCGGGATTCCATCGGTGCGAAGGTGACAGTGGGGCAGCATTCGGTTTCATCACACGGTGCTAAGCTCGGCTTGCTCAAGTTCAGGATACGTTTCTAGGGCACGATCGGGCGAATGGAAGCAGGAACCCCACGCGCAGGGGGCCTACATTAATTTCAGTGACTGTAAGACGATTGGTAGAGACCCCCTGCGCACACGGGGGAAGTCGATTACCTCCACGGACTTTCAGTCGCTGAAGCTCGACCTCCTGCGTGCGGGGGAGTGCCTTTCACTTAAGCGGGTTAAGAGGTAGGAAACCTCGACCCCCTCAGCGCGGGGAAATGCGCTTTACCCGCTAAACCATCCTGCGGCCCATGCTAGGAAGCCCAAGCGCTCGGGGAGTGCGTCAGCGGCACGTCAGATTGACGAGAATTGCGTGAGTCATTATCTATTGGAAAAATCCAATGGTCCACTTGACATATCCCAATATTTGTGCTAGTGTTATTGGAAGTAAGGCAAACCGGAGGTCAAAACTTTGCCAAGACACCCCGGCCTGCCAGACCAGGAAGGAGGGCTCCGATGATGAGGAGGGACTGAAGCGCACTTGAGGGGGTGCGCGGACCAAGGGGCGGTCTATATACACCGCCCCTCCCCTCAACTTCTTTATAACATATCGCAGTTTCCCCGGAGAAGGGTTATGTCAACAGAAGAGATGAGTAAACACTATCAAGCGGTTCTGAACGATCTTGAGCAGCGACGCCAATACTTCCAGAAGGAGTTGGCAGAACTGGATCGGGCTATTGCCTTCATACGAAAGCCCCTTCCGCCTCAAGCCCATAGCGTCTACTCTGGCAAGTATTCGAACATGAGTGTTCGCTGGGCGATTCTCAATCTCCTGGCAGAAGATGCAGCGGCGCCAATGCCGACCTCAGCAGTTGCGGAAGCTCTCCAGAAGGGCGGCATCAGCTCACGCGGCAAAAGCTTTAGCTCCAACGTCTCCGCAGTTTTGAGCCAAATGACCAAGGAACGCGAGGAAACAGAGCAGGTAGGGGGTGGCTATCGCATCAGTGAGCATGGGCGCGAGGTGTGGGAGGGCATCAAGAATACTGAGCAGTATCAGAATCGGCAGCTTTCTAGCGCACCTGAGCAAGAGCACGCTTAGCGCCATCGCTTCGCCTGTTCACCGAAAGCTTTGCGGCCCAGGCGATGCCCTCTTGTCAAGGACGGCACAAAGCTAGGCCACGGTAACCGCCCCAATTTGAGATCACAATTGACGCAATTGACGCTCTGTCCGCGGATCACGTAGATCCATGCGAAAATGCGTTCGACGGCGCTCTTCCGGGCCGTGTCGCCGTGAGGGGTTTGGTCCCCTCTTGCTGAAGGGGGCCAATTAAAGGAACTTAATGCGAGCCTATATCCTGATTGAGATAGTGAAGCTCAACCACGCTCTCCTCCACGGGCCCGATAACAGCCCGGCCTGTGCATTTGGCAGCCCGAACTGCCAACATCAGCCCTTCACCGCTCAATAAGCGTTCCCAGGAAGCCGTCAGAGACGTTTCTGGTCTCGATCTGACCTTGAGTCCTAAGGGTTCGTCCCGCTCGCTGAACACGCGGCCGCCATAAACCAGTCACAAATTATTACCGGTTCCCAAAGATATGGAGCGCACACGCCTTTCCGTTCCTGTCATGGCCGTCAGCGAAAGCCGTTTGACTCTGACCCGCACAGCCTTCTTCATGGCCAGCCCCGTGTCGTAAGCTGCCCGTACCGTCCTTCGCGGCTTCCCGCCCTCTCATGCATCGCTGGGCATAGAGCACGAGGGTAACAGAGCAGAGAGCTAATCCACCCTCAGCAGGCGAAAGCCGATATTGACGTCGTGGTCGCTGGGCGAGAAGCCGCTGCGACCCGACGCCCGGCAGAATTCGGCACCGATGCCAAAGCTGCCGCCCCGAATCACCCGGAACGAGCCCGAACGAGGACCCTGCGGGTCTGTCACATTTCCTCCCGGATAGTCGCCCTTCCAGTCCTGCACCCACTCGAACACGTTCCCCAGCATGTCGTAGAGCCCCCACGCGTTAGGTGCCTTCTGCCCCACCGGATGCGTACGGCTCCCGCTGTTGCCGTCGTACCACGCGATCGCATCAAGATTTCCGTATCGGTCCCCGGTCGTTCCCCCTCGCGCCGCGTACTCCCACTCCGCCTCCGTCGGTAACCGGTAGCGCTGTCCGCCTGCCTTCTCGTTCAGTCTGCCGATGAACTCCTGCACATCATCCCAGGAGACACGCTCCACCGGGCAATCTGCACCGCATCCGTCAATGAGGGACGGATTACTCCCCATCACCGCCTGCCATTGCCCCTGCGTTACCTCGTACTTCCCTAGCCAGAAACCTCGACTGATCCGCACCCGCGTCAGTGGCTGCTCGTCATCGTCGGCTTCCGAGCCGGTCGAGCCCATCAAAAACTCCCCCGGCGGATACCAAACGAACTCCATCCCGGCAATCGCTGACTCGGCCCTTTTTCTTGACTCTTCAGATGCGGCCTTTGCCGCCTTCACCCGCGCCTCCACCCGGTTGATCAACTCCAGGGCCTTGGTATAGTGCTCCGCCTCGCGCCCTTGAAGCTTCAGGTAGCGCACCGCCGCCGCCATCGCCCGCTCCTGTTCCCCCACCGCCTCCCAGACCTGTGCATAGCGGTAATAGTCTTCCCCCTTCAACTCCATTCCGCGCCCTTGCTCGAGCTCCTCTAGTCGCTCCATTGCGGCGCGGGCGCTCGCGTAATCCCACTCCCGCACGGCCCGCTCGGCCTGGAGCAGGTAGCGGTCTACCATGATGTCCGGCGGCAATTGGGCTGCCGGCTCGCAGGCCGCCAGCAGGACGGTAAGAGTACAGATTCTCATCGCTGCCAATCTCATGGACGGGTCCTCAGACGCGCTCAGCGCGTAGTATCGGTCTGGCTAGAAAATAGCACCCTGCCCGGTTTTCAGCCAAAAAAGCTCCGGGGCGCTCGGCACGTGCCTGTTCAATGGGCGCCATGGACCACTCAAAGCGGCGTAAGCCGCTTGCCCTGTGGTCGTGCAACCGCTACGACCACTGGTTGATCACTGATGATTCGCTTGACTTTTCCGCTCTGCTGCGACCACGGACGTTGGCCGTGCTACCTTAGCATCCGTGCAACAGCGTCTCCCCGATACTCGGACCCTCTTTCTGCTTGCGGCGCTCATTCCCGCAGCCTTTGCAGCGTGCTCGGAAGCCGACACCGAAGTCACAAGACCCAACATCCTCTTCATCGCCATCGATGACCTCAACGACTGGGTTGAACCACTCGGCGGCCACCCGCAGGTGCAAACCCCGCATATCAGCCGTTTGGCATCTCGTGGAGCCACTTTCACGAACGCCCATACGCAGGCGCCGCTGTGCAATCCCTCCCGCACAAGCCTCATGCTCGGCTTGCGGCCCTCTACCACCGGCATCTACGCCCTTCGCCCGTGGTTCCGTGACGTTGAAGAACTAAGCGACCGCGTCACGCTTCCCCAATACCTTGGGCTGCACGGCTATCGAACACTCTCAGCCGGTAAGATCTACCATGGCCGCTACGGTCGCGAGGGCGGTGAATTCGACGTCCTGGGCCCAAGAACCGAAGTCGGCGCGCGCCCTCCGCAAAAACTGGTCAACACGCCCCAGAACCATCCGCTCATGGACTGGGGCGTCTTCCCCCATCGCGACGAAGACAAAGGCGATTGGAAAGTCGCGCGTTGGTCGGTCGATCAACTTGAAGGCGGGATTCCCGAACCCTTCTTCCTCTCCGCGGGTTTCTTCCTGCCCCATGTTCCCTGCTATGCCACCCGGAAGTGGTTCGACCTCTATCCGGAGAGCGACACGCAGCTTCCACCGGTGCAGGCCGACGATCGCGGCGACACCCCGCATTTCTCGTGGTTTCTACACTGGAAGCTTCCCGAGCCGCGCCTGCGGTTCCTGCAGGAGAGTGATCAGTGGACCAATCTCGTTCGCTCCTACCTCGCTTCGATCAGTTTCGTCGACAGCCTGGTCGGCTGGCTTCTCGACACATTGGACGCTAGCCCCTACGCCGACAACACTGTCGTCGTCCTCTGGTCGGACCACGGCTGGCACCTTGGCGAAAAGCTCATCACCGGAAAGAACACACTCTGGGACAGGTCCACTCGTGTGCCGCTGATCTTCGCCGGTCCCGGCATCACGCAAGGAGCTGTCTCCAACCGCCCCGCCGAGTTGCTCGACATCTACCCCACACTCGCTGAACTCGCCGGCTTGCCCCCGAAAGAGGATCTCGAAGGGCACAACCTCGTCCCGCAACTCGATGACCCCCATGCACCCCGCGAGTGGCCGGCTGTCACGACGCACAACCGCAATAACCACGGGGTTCGCACAGAGGGCTGGCGCTACATCCACTACGCCGACGGCAGTGAAGAACTCTATGACATGCGCAACGATCCGAACGAGTGGACCAACCTTGCCGGCGACCCGGCCCATGTCGCCCGCATCAAGGAATTGCGCGGCTGGCTTCCCACAAGAAACTCCAAGCCCGCTTCCGGCAGCGCCGTTCGTATTCTCACCTACGAAAACGGCCAGGCCAACTGGGAAGGCGAGGACATCCTCCCCGGCGAGCCGATCCCCGAGCTCTAGCGGGGCTTCCCGAACGCATCCAGTTCAACTCGCATCCCGAACACAACGAAACCCTACGTTGTTCAGCCCTGAGTCGCGTGCCGTCTTCTGCCGCGCCGCCACGCGATACCCCTGGCAATAGTTCTCGCTGCACAGCCAGCTTCCACCGCGGTTGATCTTCTCTTGTCCCGTCACCGGGCCTTTCGGATTCTTGCGCGGAGACTTACGGTAGTAGGACGCTGAATACCAATCCGCGACCCATTCCCAAACGTTACCCGCCATGTCGTAGAGCCCGTATCCGTTCGGAGCAAATCGCTTCACCGGCGCCGGACCGCTGAAACCGTCAGCCACTTGGTCTCGGACCGGAAACCGTCCCTGCCAAATGTTCGCCCGGTGCATCCCACGCGGTCGCAATGCATCGCCCCACGGATAGACAGCGGCCTCAAGCCCACCCCGCGCGGCATACTCCCATTCCGCTTCGGTCGGAAGGCGCTTCCCGGCCCATTTGGCATAGGCTGCAGCGTCATCCCATGACACATGGATCACCGGATAGTCGTCTCTGCCCTCCAGATTTGACCGCCGGCCCTCGGGATGCCGCCAGTCCGCGCCGTCGAGCAGTTTCCACTGTCCGGCAGCGGCATCGAAGAAACCGGAGGACCCTTGCTTCTCCGACTCGGTCTCATACCCCGTTGCTTCCACAAACTCCTGAAATTGGTCGTTCGTCACCTCTGTGACGTCCATGTAGAAGCTGTCGACAAACACTTGATGCTCGGGTCCCTCGAAGGGAAAAGCATGATTGGTTCCCATCGTGAACTCGCCGCCTGCGATGAACACCATGCCGGGCTCTTCCGCGGGCGGCTTCGAAGTGCAGCCTGCGCAAAGCAGAAGCAGGAATGCTGTCACGAACAGCGCTGATCGAATGCTATGCAATGGAAGTACCGAGATGAAGAATCAACTCGCGGAAGACATGATCGACGCCTTCCGAGCTCAGGCGTCCATCGTGTACGTCACGTACTCACTGTCACAAGGGTTGCCCAACGCCACGTGCATCCGTTTTTTGGCAGGCTCGGCAATCATCGATGCCACCGTCCTCCCCCCCAGCTCGAAACCCGCCTCGAGGTCGTCGGTCCGCGGGTGGCGGCAAATGCTCGCCGCGCCGTTCGAGTGATCGCTCAGATATCGCTTGATCCGCTCGACGTTGACTTCGCCCTTCTCCGCATCGATCATCGCGTTCATCTTCTCCAGACGCGGGAACGAATCGGCAAGACTCTTGTCGTAGTTCTCCGGCGTGCCGTAGAGCGGACAGAGATAGTGGTTCGTGTGCGCAATGTAGCCGCGACGACGGTCGTCCACGATCTGCGGCCCGTTCGTATTTGCCTCGATGTCGATGATCGTGCCGGCGCCGTCGCACAGCACGTAATTGCCGTTTGAGGCAAGCGGCACACGTTGGAAGATATCCAGAACTTCGCTTACCCTGGAGCACTCCAGCATCATCCGTTTCACCGGATAATGTGATAGCCCAAACTGTCCCGCCGGACCGCCGCCAAGAGAATTCGCGAAATGCGCAACGCCGACGCTGTTCATGCCGTGATAGCCGATCATTCCGCCGAAAGTCCAAATCAAGACCTGCGGCTTGTCTACCGGCTTCAAGTGCAGCATGTAACCCATTTCGATATTCGGCTGCGACATGTCACTGTTCTGCCCAACCAGGATTTCTTTTTCCCCCGTTGACGACTTGCCGATCACATAGGTCGTGCAACCTTCATCCGGCGCCTTGCCCAATTCGCCTCGAAGGTTGCAAGCCAACCCCTCGGCTAGCGTGATCCCCGCGCCCTCGGCCAAGCCTTCGATCTCATCCAATAGATGCGGACAGTATTGCTGGAACAACTCGGCAAACTTGAGCGCCTTCGTCTGCAACTCGTCTCGCGATAGTTTCTGTGTGCGAGCGATGTGATCGAGGTGCATGCGGATCGACTCGGCCGCCTGCGCGCCATGCTGCCGGCCCAGTTCACGGTGCGAGCCCTCCGCTTTGACAAGATCGTATTGCGACCGGCTCGCCGGCTCGATATGAAACTCTTTCGACGACGCCTGCTCACTGCATGACGTCAGACCCGTGCCTCCAACAATCGCGGCCGCTCCACCCAATAACATGCGCCTGCTGAGTTGAGCACTTTCTTTGCGAGAACCTCGATCGGACATGGACTACCCCCTTGTGGGCACAGTCGTGGCTTGCCCCATTATAGAAGCCAATAATCCGGAACGCCCGTTCAATCGCCGCCCGCCCCGGAAAGCATGCGCACCGGCGACGGCTCCGGCAAATACTTCTTCGCCACTCGGCACAGAAATGTGTTGTTCCAGGCCGCCACCCGCAACTCCGCCGCAAGCCCGAGCAACACATGAGCCTCCGGCTCCTTCACTCCGTAGTCATTCACGAGCCACTGGATCATTTCAGTAATCGCCGCCTGAAACCCCATGTGCGTGCGGCCCGGCAACGTACCGAACGTCACCAGGTGATGTGGTTCTTCCAAACGCGTGTAGCCGATGCGTTTGCCCTTGATCACATCCACGGTGAACTCGGCGTCAAGCGACGTCTCCGTCCCGTTCCCGAGGAGTTCACCGTCGCCGTGCGCAGCATGTCCGTCGCCCAGGAAGAACAGCGCACCCAGCTCGAACACATTCAGATAAACCGTCGTTCCCTCGATGATCCCGTTGTAGTCGATGTTCCCTCCATGCGGACCCGTCGGACCCGATGTGATCGCGGTCTTGTTCGGCGGCGCCACGCCCACGCATCCCACCGCCGGAATCGCCGGGAACTCCATCTTCACCTTATTCCCCAGGGGCCGCGTCGGATACGTAACCTTCTTATCGAGGTCGATGTACCACTTCACGGCATTGCGCCGCCCCGGTTGCAACCACTCCTCGATAAAGTTGTTGTCGTAGATCCCTCGCACGTACCCCGGCAACAGCGCACTCAATCCCACCCGCACGCCGTTCCAACCCCAGTCGCGATTCAGCCGCACCTTGTTGAAATGCACCACAAGCAAGTCGCCCGGCTCCGCGCCGCCCACATAAAACGGTCCCGTCAATACGTTGTCTGCATAGATCACCAATTTGCCCGTCTTGTCGTGGCCCCGCGAATCCAACATCGTGGTGATCACGGTGTCCCCGGGCTGCACTCTCGCCACCGGCTTGTGAGCAAACGAGAATGTACGGTAGAAACGATCCGGGAATACCTCATGGGTTTCACCGAACGACACCCCCTGCAGTGCCATCCAAAGAATGGGGGCGATGAAAGATCTCAGAAATCGCATGCTCTCCTCCGCCGACGATCAGTCAGAGACGCATGATACCTCACGCCCGCCTTCAAGGATTCTGAAAAGCCGGGTGATACCATGACACCGGCATCCCGCCTTCGATGATGAAGTCGCGCTTTCTATTCCTGGCGCTCCTAACCGCGGCGACATTGGCGACAGGTCCTTCCTGCAACAGCGCTCTTCCCCAAGACGGGTCGGCCTCGATCGTAACTCGACTCCCCGGAGCCGAACCTTTCCCCGAAGCTCTTGCCCAAAAACTAGAGCAGGCCTGGAGCCGTCGCGATCCCGCCTACAAACCCCGCACCCGGCATCTCGACGAAAACGGTACACCCAAGTTCACCAATCGGCTGTTGCTGGAAGGCAGCCCCTATCTCCTTCAGCACGCTCACAATCCCATGAACTGGCGTCCCTGGGGCGAGGAAGCCTTCGAGACCGCTCGCCGCCTTGGCCGCCCCGTCCTGCTGAGCGTCGGATATTCGACCTGCCACTGGTGCCATGTCATGGAGGAAGAATCTTTCGATGATGTCGAGATCGCCAAATATATCAATGAAAACTACGTCGCGATCAAAGTGGACCGCGAGGAGCGGCCCGACGTCGATTCCATCTACATGAGCGCTCTACAGGCAATGGGACGCCATGGGGGCTGGCCGATGACCGCCTGGCTCACCCCTGAGCGCAAACCCTTCTATGCGGGTACTTACTTTCCTGCCCGCGACGGCGACCGCGGCGCATCAAAAGGCTTCCTTACTATCCTCAGCGATCTGAAAAAGATCTACGACGAGCAACCCGACGATGTCGCCGCGCGCGCCGAGCAGATCGCCGACCGCGTCGAAGCCATGCTCCAGCCCGGGACCGGCTCGCGCCTTCCCAATGCGGAGGTACTGCACGCCGCCGCCCGGTATTACCGTCAGCAATTCGACAATGTGAACGGCGGAACCAAAGGTGCGCCCAAGTTCCCGAGTAGTCTGGCCATCCGTTTCCTCCTCCGTTATTACCGCCATACCGGCGACCCGCAGGCCCTCAAGATGGTCGAGTCAACGCTCGAACACATGGCTGCCGGTGGCATCTACGATCACATCGGCGGAGGCTTCCACCGCTACGCCACCGACGCCGAGTGGCGGATTCCGCACTTCGAAAAGATGCTCTATGACAACGCGCTGTTGGTTGTGAACTACCTGGAGGCTTATCAAGCCACCGGACGCTCGGACTTCGCCCGGGTCGCCCGTGAAATCCTGCGCTACGTCGAGCGCGACATGACTTCGCCGGAAGGCGCCTTCTACTCCGCCACCGACGCCGATAGTCCCAATCCCCAAGGCGAGCGCGAGGAAGGCTGGTTCTTCACATGGACCCCTGCGGAAATCGACTCTGTCGTGACCGACGAACAGGCCCGCCTCATCAAACAGCACTACAACGTCACGAAGACAGGCAACTTCGAAGGCCGCAACATCCTCCATGCCGCCCCGGGCTCGTCCACAATCTCCACACAACTCCAAGCCGCCCGGGAAAAACTCTACACGGCGCGTCTCAAGCGACCTCTCCCGCTCCGCGACGAAAAAATTCTCACTGCCTGGAACGGCTTGATGATCTCCGCTCAGGCCTTCGCCGCCCTCGTCCTTCACGAAGAAGAATACGCCCGGCGCGCCGAGCGCGCCGCCGACTTTCTCCTCACGAACCTGCGCCTCGAAGATCGCCTCCTGCGCCGTTACAAAGGCGGCGAAGCCCGTCACGACGCATTCCTCGACGACTATGCCTTCCTGATCGCCGGTCTTCTCGATCTCTACGAAGCTACCGGCGACCTCCGTTGGTTGCGCGAAGCTACCGCACTCGACCGCGTCTTGGAAAGGAACTACGAAGATACGAATAACGGCGGCTTCTTCATGACCAGCAACGATCACGAGCAGCTCCTCGCGCGAGAGAAACCCAACTACGACGGTGCTGAACCTTCCGGCAATTCCGTTGCGGTTCTGAATCTCTTCCGGCTCCACGAATTCACAACCATCGACAGCTACCGCCAACGGGCCGAGAAAGCGCTCCAGGCTTTCCAACCCATCCTGGCGGCACGCCCCGCCGCGCTATCGGAGATGCTGCTCGCCCTCGACTTCCATCTCGACACACCCAAACAAGTCGTCATCATGACGCCCCACGATCGCGCGCAAGCGGCTCATCTGCTCGAAAAGCTTTGCGATACCTTTCTCCCCAACCGCATCCTCACGGTTGTCAGCGAAGGGGAAGAACTCGTGGAGCACGCCGCCGTCATTCCGCTGCTTGACCAGAAACGAGCCATCAAGGGACAACCCACTGCCTACGTCTGCGAAAACCGAATCTGCGAACTCCCGACCGGTGATCCCGTCACTTTCGCCGAGCAACTCCAAAAAGTGAAGCTCCTGAACGTTCAAACGACTCCGTAGCGGAAACCGCCCGCCATGAAAACTTCCTCATTCCATCCCAGTGACTACAATCGCGGCCAAAAGCAGAGCTTCGAGATCGACGTCGGCCACAGCGACATCCAACTCCCCGTGCTCCTTGTTCGAGGCGCTGGTCAAGGAGCCACGCTCGTGGTTACGGCGGGTATCCACGGGGATGAATACGAAGGCGTCCGTGCCATCTTCGACGCCATCGAGGCGCTCGACCCCGCCGCCATGCACGGTGACCTCATCACCGTTCCGGTTTCGAATCCGCCCGCCTTCTGGGCCGGAACCCGCAGAAGCCCCCTTGACGGCGTCAATCTCGCGCGGGTTTTCCCCGGCGCGCACGACCAGGGATCGTCAGAAGCGATCGCACACACGCTGGCCCAAACAGTGATCGCGCAAGCCGACTTCTACTTGGACCTGCATAGCGCCGGCGTGGCCTTCCTGATGCCCACGATGGTCGGCTACAACGCCAACGACTCACGAGGCCGCGCCGCCGCCGAGTGCTTCGGAGCACCTGTCACCTGGAGTCATCCGACCATCGCTCCCGGCCGCACTATCTCGTTCGCGCACGAGCGCGGCATCCCGTGGCTCTACACCGAAGCCCGCGGCGCCGGTCGCATCCACCCCGACGACCTCAACGTTTTTCGTAACGGCGTCACGAACCTCTTGCGGCATCTGCGGATCCTCCCCGGAGAGCCGTCCTCCCCAGGCATGATCGAAACACGTCTTCACGGCGACGGCGACATCGAAGCCGGCCTCCTCTGCCAGCGGGAAGGCTTCTTCATTCCCAGCGTCGAGTTGCTTCAAACCGTGTCCGCAAGGCAGGAGCTGGGTCGCACGGTCAACCTCCACGGCGAAACCGTTGAAACCTACCAGGCAACCTCGGACGGTGTTATCGCTCTTGTCCGCCAGTTTCCCGTCGTCAAACCGGGCGATCCCATGTTTGTCATCACCCAACAACAGCTTCAGGCGTGATCGTTGCCGGAAAACTGCGGCTTCGCCAAGCTCCGTCCCGGACACCGGTGACTTCGCTTCCCACCGCGTCGAAGCTTCGCCCGACGCCTTCAAGTCGACCGGCTTCCAGAAGAAGTCGTCCCTCCCGGCCTCCACACTACGATCTCGGCCGGCTGGAGTACACTTGCCGGGAGAACAATGACGGGAGACTCACTGTGGATGGAGCCGCTTCGAGTCCCCTGTGTGGCCCTGGAAGCCATTCGTCTCCGGCATGCAGTAGTCCATCAGAATGATGTCGAGCGCCACTTTCCTGTAGGTCTGCACCGCCTCATGGCTGTTTGCGACCGCCTCCGCCGAATAGCTCGGCTTCTACAACATCCTCCGCGCCACTTCCCGGTTGACGATGTGACCACTCAATGCTGTCTCGGATTGACAAAGCATTGGTGAACCGCTGTTGGTTTTTTCTTCCGACGCGCACTGTGATCGACCTCGGTCCATCCGTAAACGTGTACTCCGTAGGCCTTGCTGGTATAGCAGCTATCACTGCCGCAACTGCAGACATCACTCCGATCGCTTTCCAGGCCGTCTTCGCCGTAATCACGGCATCTCTACCCTCGGACCAATAACTCGTGCAGGACGAACTGTAGTCCAGGTAATAACAATCCGTCACATAACCGGGTTCCTCTGACACCGCAAGATAACCGGCAATCGCGGCCCCTGTAAGCAATCCAGTGGCTACCGCGCCTCTTCGCATGGGGACGGACAAGTCTGAGTCGATCTTGGGATCGAAACCGGAGAACGTTGCCACCAATGACCGATTCTTCCGGTCGTACACTTCAATGCCGTCATCGGTGACGTGGATCGCGGCTTTCCGCCATTTTCCGTCAAGCGTCTTGTACGACACCTTCCCTTTGTCGAACCACTCAGCTTGGATCACGCACGCACTCAGCACAGCGAGCACGAATCCTCTGCACAGCTTGGTCATTCCCTCCGCCCTCCTTTCTTCGCCAGTCCGGTTACCCATTCGCGGCACACAGGATGCCCACCTGAGGTATCCAAGCGCAGGTGACCCTGCAGTTTCCCGAACCACCATTGCGTCGTTTCGAAAACAGCATCCGTCCGTACCGAGTCTTCGGGACCGCCAACCGCGCGACCACGGGCAAGCGCCCTTGCCACTTGGACGGAGCGTATGTTCAGCGCGTTTCTATGGTTCGGCTTGGGGGGGAACAAGCCCGTCCTGAAACGGGATTCATGACGAGCATGCGCCAGTCGCGCAGGCTGTTGCCTGTCGGACCTGTGACGACCGGATCTCCCCTGTCGTTCGGAGAACCTGCAGGCATCCGAAAGTCTCAAAAAAATCAGCCGCTTCCAAGCACAGCTTCTTTGCGCGGGGCACTGGCGTTTTGCCGCGATGGCGCCGGTTGCGGGCTGCCGAGGCCTTCCAAGGCCTGGAGCACGCTGTCGCCCGCGCCCACCAGCACCGTCACTTGGTCCTTCTCGGAGACTCAGCACCGATGACCTGAATCGACCGCAGGCGGCGTTTCCGGCGGAAAGGGCCTAGATCGCTGTCCAACCGGCATCCACCGGAATGTTGGCGCCGGTGATGTAGCGCGACGCATCCGACGCCAGGAACACGGCGGGCCCTTTGATATCGTCCTCGTCGGCCATTCGTCCCAGCAGCGTGCGTGCGCTGTATTGCCGGACGAACGTGTCGCTGTGATCGGGTGTTTGCAGACCGCCCGGAGAGAGCGCGTTGACCCTCACGTTGTAGGTCCCCAGGAAACTCGCCAGGTAGCGGGTCATCTGGATCATCCCGCCCTTCGCGAAGTGATAGTCGATCGGGTTCGACATGGTGGTGCCTTCGTAGATGGACCAGTCCGGCCCCACCATGCCGTAGATGGAGGCAATGTTCACGATCGATCCGGACCGCCGCTCGCGCATCGGCTCGGACAGGATTTGGCATGCCAGTAACAGGCCGGTCGAATTGACCCGCATGGCTTGCTGCCAACGCTCGGCGGTGACTTCGAGCAGGCCTCCGCCGGCCCGCGCCACCGAATTGTTGAAGAGCACGTCAAGCTGTCCATGACGTTCGATCAGGCGATCCCGCAAGAGCCGAATCGAGTCCTCCGACGCTTGATCATATTGATCTCCTTCAGCACGCAGTCCTTCTTCCCGAAGCTCCTCGGCGTACGCCCGGCAGGCCTCTCCATCCCGGGAAGCCGTCACAACCGTCGCCCCCGCCTCGGCCAAGGCGCGCACGATGTGTTTACCGTAGAGCCCGGCGCCCCCTGTCACCAGTGCCACCTTCCCATCCAGGCGAAACAGCTTCTCCGTCGGAATCATGCCGCCCCCTCCTGATGCGCTTCAGCGCCGAGAACCTGACCCCGAATGTCGAGTCCGACCTTCTCGCCCCAGGCGGTAAGAATGCGCTCGAAAATCGCTCCCCCAACCTCTCCGTCTCTGACCGGAAGACCGTTGATGCGCGTGACAGGGGCCATGCAATAGGGCGTCGTAACCAGAAAGATCTCATCGGCGTTGATCGCGTCATGCACTTGCAGGTCGCGGCTCTCGAATCCGATCCCGAGATCCGCGCAAATCTCAGATACCACTTCCCTGCTCGCCCCTCGCAGCATGTTCGCCGACGTGGGTGAGTAGACAACACCCTTTTTGACAAGAAGCAGATTCGCGCCACTGCACTCCGTCAGGTTCCCATCCAGATCCAGGAGCAGCGGGACGGCATCCGGATCCACCAACTGCGCTTCCTTTTCCGCGATCCACCAGTGCAAGCGGCTGCGATGCTTGATCTTCTGATCGAGGCACTGCGGTGGAACGTGCCGCGTACTTGGCGTCACAACATGCGCTCCCTCGATAAAGAAGCGCTGAAACGCCGCGAACGGAAGCGGAAAGGAATGAATGCAGAACGTCGGTTCACCCGGCTTGAAATCAGCCGCGTTGCCGGCGTAGCCCAGGTTTTCTCCAGGCGTCAGAAAGTAGACGACGCCCAAGTCGGCGCTGGCGGGGATCAACTCCGTGTTGTGCCGAATCAGTTCCCTCGTCCTGGCAATGGTCTCGCCGGTACCAATCGGAACCGTGAGGCGAGCATACTTCGCCGACTCGAAAAAACGCTCGACGTGTTCCTCCAGACGGAAAGGCTCGTGGCGGAACGTCCGCAACTGATCCGTCACCGTAGCCCCAAGGACAATCCCGAAATCGTAGATGTTCACCTTCGCCTGAGACGCCGGCGAAAAACCGCCGCCTAGATACACAATCGGTTCCCGCATCTTCCCTCCCATCCCTCTTTGCAGCATGGTAAGCCACTACGTACCGTCTCTACATCATCAATCCCAAATCCGTCCACGGATGTGTGCTTTATCGGCATGGGCCGGCGCCGTCTCGGCGATGTGCCTCGCCACCCCGCTCCACGCCGCGCGATGTGCCGCGCCGTGAGGGGGTAGGGGCACACCAGAATGCGCCCCGCAACGCCCCGGGGCCATAAGATTCCAGTCCCGCGGCTTCAGTCGCGGGCTCAAGCCTTGAAGGCCGCCGTCGGGACAATTCTAGCCCGTGACCGTCCCGGACATAGCGGAAGGGTCGCCCTACATCAGCTTGTTAGGATGAATCCTTCGCCGACCGCCCACTGCGCCGGCGACACGCTGGAGCACGGAGTGCGTCAATGAAACGTTATGGATCGGTGTTGCGAGTTCGGCCCGAAAGAGAACAGGAGTACCGTCGCTACCACGAAGCCGTCTGGCCCGAGATTCTCGAAATCATCCAAGAGTGCAACATCCGCAACTATTCCATCTACTTGAAGGACGGCTACCTCTTCGCTTACTACGAATACATCGGCGACAACTTCGCTGCAGATAGCGCCAAGATGGCCCGTCAACCGAAAATGCGCGAGTGGTGGGACATCATGGAACCAATGCAGGACCCCCTGCCCACCCGCGAAAAAGGAGAATGGTGGGCCTCAATGGAGGAAGTCTTTCACACCGACTAGCCGGCCTTTCTGGCTCATTTCGCCGATTCGGCGCCAACCAAGAAGCCTGGGACCCGCGCAACGCGCCGCCGGCGCCCGGACTAACCCCCTGCGAGGCTGCGGATTTCCCGCTTGACTCGTTAGGGGCGAGGTCGTTTAATGGGCGCATGTCCAGATCGTTTCTCATTGTTCTGCTTGCCCTCGTAACTGTCTCCAGCGCTTTCTCGCGGGTCGTCCGCGTTGAAGTCGAGAGCACCGAGACCCTGGTCAAGGGCAGGTCTTTCGGCTTGGCGGGCCCTTATGAAAAGCTCACCGGCAAGGTTTTCTTCGCTGTGGACCCGAGCAACTCGGCGAACCGCATCATCACCGACATCGACCTCGCAACCACCAATAGCAAGGGCGAGGTTGAGTTCTCCTCCGAGTTCTTCTTACTCAAACCTCTTCAAGCCGACCGGGGCAACGGAACGGTCCTGTACGAGGTGTCGAATCGTGGTAACAAGGGCATGCTCCGGTTTTTCAACTCCGCCCAGGGGAGTCGCAGCCCTTCAGAAGCAGAACACTTTGGTGATGGCTTCCTGCTCGAAGAGGGTTTCACTCTGCTATGGCTCGGCTGGCAGTTCGACGTTCCCGAAGAACCCGATCGGATGCGTCTGCATACGCCGATCGCGAAGCAAGACGGTGCGCCGATCCGCGGCCTTGTTCGCAGTGACTTTGTCGTCCAAGACCGCGTTTACGATCGCCTGCTGTCGGACCGCAATCACATTCCCTATCCGGTTGCCGATCCCGATGCGCCCGAAACCGCAATGACCGTACGGGACCGGGTCGAATCAAAGCGCCGCCTCATACCCCGCTCGCAATGGAAGTTCGGCCGCATGGAAAAAGGCCGGGTTGTGGCTGACAAGGGCCGCGTGCATCTCGAAGGCGGTTTCGAGCCGGGCAAGATCTATGAAGTGGTCTACGTATCGGAGAATCCCCCGCTCGTCGGCCTCGGGCCGACGGCCATCCGCGACTTTGTTTCTCACCTCAAATACGAAGGGGATGACGATCTCTCGATCCCGGCCGACGCGCTCAGCCGCGCACTCGGCTTCGGCGTTTCCCAGAGCGGCCGGTTCCTTCGCACGTTTCTCTACTACGGTTTCAACGAGGACGAGAAACATCGGATCGTCTTCGACGGCCTCATCTCACACGTTGCCGGGGGTGGCCGCGGCAGCTTCAACCATCGTTTCGCCCAGCCGTCGCGCGATGCGCATCCCTTCATGAATTTCTTCTATCCGACCGACATCTTCCCGTTTACCGATGTCGAGCAACACGATCCGGAAACAGGCTTGCGAGACGGCATTCTCACCCATCGTCTCGCGCGGAAGTTCTGGCCCAAGGTCTTCTACACCAACTCTTCCTACGAATATTGGGGGAGGGTGGCCTCATTGATTCACACGACCATCGACGGCAAGGAAGACATCGCACTCTATGACAACGTCCGGATCTATATGTTTTCCGGGACGCAGCACGGGCCGGCCGGATTTCCACCGAGAGTTACCATGGGACAGCAGCTCAGCAATCCCATGGACTTTCGGTGGTCGATGCGAGCGCTGCTGAAGGCCATGAAGAGATGGGCGGCGGACGATGGAGAACCGCCGCCGAGCCAATACCCTCTGCGCAAGGACGAGACCCTGGTGCGCGCGGACGACCTGATGTTCCCAAAGATTCCCGGCGTCGGTTTCTCGAGCCGCGTCCACAAAGCCTATCGCGCCGACTACGGTCCGATGTTCTACAGCCGGGGCTTCGTCTCGAAGGAGCCGCCGGATATCGGGAAGGCATTCCCGATTCTCGTCTCGGCGGTGGACCGCGACGGCAACGAGATCGCCGGTGTGCGTATGCCCGAGCAAGAAGTGCCGCTTGCTACGTTTGCAGGCTGGAACCTGTTCAACGAGAAGTCCGGTCCCACGGACGAAATATCCAGCATGCAAGGCTCTTACATTCCGTTCGCCAGAACCGAGTCCGAGCGCGAGACGAATGGGGATCCCCGGCCGTCGATCGAAGCGCGATACAAGAGCCGCGAAGAGTATCTCGGCCTCGTTGCCGACGCCGGCATCAGGTTGATCGAAGACGGCTACTTGCTGGGCAAGGACCTGCCCGCCATCGTCAAACACGCCGCACGCCATTGGGATTACTTGATGAAGCCCAATCCGGGGCCGACAAGCGGACAACAGCGGCCTTAGTCGATCGTCGCCGGACCCGCTATCTCGGCCGAACTGTGAAGTTGTCTGTGAAGAGTCCGGAGTGCGAACAGACAGCCTGCCTGTCGGCTTTCCCTCCAACGGACCAACCCGACTGCGCGGGGACTCTTGATTTGCGGCAACCAGCGAGCCGGGAAATAGCGAGCAATAGCGGGTAGCGAACTAGCCCACGAACAGATCCGTAACTGCCTTGCCCTTGACCAACTCGCGCGGCTGGTTGAGGTGGTTGTGGATTTCCATGTTGGGGTTGATGCCGAGGGCGTAGTAGACGGTGGCCAGCAGGTCGTTCGGATGGACCGGCTTGTCCCTGGGTGAGGATGCCGTCTCATCGGACTCGCCATAAAGCCGTCCGCCGGGAATGCCTGCGCCGGCGACCATCGCCGTATAGCAATAGGGCCAGTGATCGCGGCCGTCCGGGGAGTTCGAGTTGCCCGAGGTACTGACGCCGAGGCGCGGCGAGCGGCCGAATTCCCCAACGGCGACGACGAGAGTGTCGTCGAGCAGTCCGCGCTCGGTCATGTCGCCGAGCAGCGCGCTCAGGGTCTGGTCGAGGACGGGGCAGTGCAAGTTCTTCAGCGGCCCGAAGTTCGAAGCATGCGTATCCCAAGCGGTCGTTTCCGGGTTGCCGTTGGCGACCGACGGCCAGTTGACTTGCACGAAGCGGGTGCCGGCTTCGATGAGCCGCCGCGCCATCAAAGCGCCCTGGCCGAAGGTCGTCCGTCCGTAGCGCTCACGCATCTTGTCCGGTTCTTTCGACAGGTCGAACGCGTCGCGCGCTTTGCCGGAGAGCACCAGATCGAAGGCCTTCTCGTAGTAGGTGTCAAGCGCCGTGTTCGCGACGGCCTTTTCGAGATCGGGCATGGACTCGTTGATGCCTTTGAGCAGCTCGAAGCGGTTCTGCAGGCGCTCGGGCGGCGTTTCTTTGCGCAGCGCGAGGTCGTCGAGCTTGATGGGTTTGTTCGGGTCCTGGTAGAGGCGGTAGGGATCGTACGCCTTGCCGATGAAGCCGGCAGCGCCGCCTTTGCCGATGACGCTCGATTCCTGCAGCGGCCGCGGCATCTCGACGAACGGCAGCACGGGCTCGGTCGGCGGCATCATCTTGCTGATCCACGAGCCGGCCGTGGGGAAGTCGATCGGCGACGGCGGCTCGAGCTGACCCGACGGCGACACTTTGTCAGGCGGATAGCCGGTGAGCATCTGATAGATGGCGGCGGTATGGTTGAACAGGCCCTTCGGCGTGTAGCTCATCGAGCGGATGAGCGTGCACTTGTCGATAGATTCGGCGAGCTTCGGCATCGTCTCACTGAGCCAGATGCCGGGGACCTTCGATTTAATCGGTTTGAATTCGCCTCGAATGTTCGACGGCGCGTCGGGCTTGGGGTCCCAAATATCGATATGGCTCGGACCGCCTTGGAGGAACAGCATGATGACGGACTTGGCGCGGCCGAAACCGCCTGCGCCCTCGAAGCGAGGCGGGACAGCAGCCGCCCGCACGCGGTCCTGCAGCTCGAAGACCTGCGAGAGCGTCATACCGAGCAGGCCGAGCGAACCAACCTGCATGAAGTCGCGGCGACTTGCGCCGTCACAATTACGTACCGACCAACGTCCCGGAATGTTCAGCATGTGAGACCTCCCCTGACCAAAGGTTACTGACAGGTATTATACGCGAGTTGCACGCAACGGCAATAGCGGCAGCGCGCTCATTCTGCAATGAGCGCACTCCCCGACCGCGGACCCGGATGGACATCAAGTTCGGCCGCTGCCTGGGGGTGGATGGAACTGCGGGTCGTCGTGATTCGTGAATTCGGCAGAGGGAAAGACGGTGATGCGTGAGTGGTCCCGACGGAGGATTGGCCGGACGGATCTGGAAGGGTGGGGTCCGAGCGGCGGCTGACACCTGCGCCGCCGTCCCCAGTTACCGGCCGACGGAAACTCATGCCTTGGCGGCCTTGCGGGCGCTGCTCAGGATGTCTCTCAGGCGCTTGCCGATGATGAGGTCGTCGCCGGGGCTCAGGGTCATCGAGACGATGTGCATTTCGTCGGGGCGAGCGGGGAGCTTGGGGTCCTTTTGGCGGACGGCCGGCACCAACGGCGGGTTGTTGCTGATCGTGAGGACTTCGATGCGGGGGTTGCCGTCACGAAGTTGCCGGTCGCAGTCGGCGATGGTGAAGTCCCAGGCCTTCTCGTCCCAACTGAGGCTCACGCGGGGCGGGCGATAGGGGTCGGATTGCTCGGAGATTTCGGCGCTGACGCCGGGGACGCTTTCCGCGAGTTTCTTGATCCGGGCGAGGCGGTCGAGCCACTCCTTCTCGAGCTTTTCGAAATCGGCCTGGAGCCACCACTCGACGGCGGCGAGGCAGCCCATGATCTCTTCCTTACCGACCTTCATGGGACGGCAGACGGAGCCCTCCCAGGGGTTGTAGTTGGCGAGGGCGGCATCGATCAAGTCCTTACGGCCGAACAGGAGGCCGCTGCACTGCGGTCCGCGGAGGCCCTTGCCGCCGGAGAAGGTGTAGAGGTCGACTCCCATCTTGGCGTAGACGCGGATGGAGTCGATGGGCGGAATGCCGGCGGCCTGGTCGAGCAGTAACGGGACCTTGACTTCCTTCGCGATGGCGACGAGTTGTTCGAGTTGCTCGCCGCTGCGGGTGGTGTAGATCATCGCGGTATTGGGGTTGACGGATCGGCGGACGTCGTCGAGGGTGGGGGCGATGACGAGTTTGCCGCCGGCGAGGCGGATGGCGCTGTCGAAGGCATTGCGTCCGGGAAACATGACGACTTCGTGCTTGAGACCGGTGGTGTCGGGGAGCTGCCAAATAAGGGCCGGGTCGGGGCCGGCGATGCAGGCGGCGGTGGCGGCGGCCATGGCGCCCGCGGCGCCGGAGGTCACCATGCCGAATTCGGCGCTGGAGAGCTCGGCGAGGCGTTTGCCTACGGCCTGCTGCAGCTCGAAGATGTCGACATAGTGCAGGGCGGCTTGCTGCTTGGCTTTGCGGACGGCGGGCAGTTCGAGGGTGCCGCTCAGGTAGGTCCAGACGCCGCGTCCGTTAATGAGGGGCTTGACCCCGAGTCGGGTGTAGATGTTGTCGGCAGCGGATTGGCCGGCGGCGGCGAAGGCTTTGCGCTTGAGGTCGTCGAAGGCGATGAGGCCGAGTAGCGGGAGGGCTCCCAAAAGTTTCAGGAAGTTGCGGCGGCGGGTTGGAATGGGCATGGTTTTCCTGCAGGGGTGTTGGACTGGGTTCAATGATATCGGTTCGGGTGGGCTGTCGTGGAGGATGGGAATGCAGATGGATCCAACGAAACCGGTGTGTTTCGCCATGCAATGCCGACGCCGCACCTCAACGGCATCGGACCGCGAGAAGGGTCACACCGTGGACCGGGACGGCAACTGAGCCAAGCCGGAGAGGCGGCGTTGGAGGGAGCTTGACAGAAGTCCTGATTCCACTCAGCGGGGCGCCGCGACCAGCGAGAGGGAGTTTGCCCTACCAGTGGTCGGTTCACTCCGGGTTCTGGTATGCTTGCGGCCTTGACGGAACGGGGCGAGCGAGACAGAGCAGCGGCGGCGGCTCGGTATCTGCCGGAGTGGGATCGGGGCGAGTTGCCGGAGGCGCCGCGGTTCCGGCTGCATCAGGTGCGGACGCTGATCGGTCCCGGTTTGCTGATGGTAGGGGCGACCATCGGCGGCGGGGAGTGGATGTTCGGTCCGATCGTGACGGCGCGCTATGGCGGCATCGTGATGTGGATTGCCGCCGTAAGCGTGGCCTTCCAGGTGGTGTTCAATCTGTCGGTGATGCGCTACGCACTGTACACCGGCGAACCGATCTTTGTGGGGCTACTGCGAACGTTCCCCGGCCCGAAGTTCTGGATCGTTTTCTATTTGATTGCTGACTCTGGATATATCTGGCCGTATGTGGCGTCGAACGCGGCGGTGCCGGTGGCGGCGGCGTGGTTGGGACGGCTGCCGGGGCCACAGGACGATTCCCTGGTGCGGGTGCTGGGATATGTGATTTTTTTGAGTTGCTTCATCCCGTTGATCTTCGGGGGGAAGGTCTACACGGCGGTCGAGCGGTTCATGACAGCGAAGGTGATCTTCGTGCTCGGCTTCCTGCTGATGGTGGATCTTTTTCTGGTGAGCGGCGAGACGTGGTGGTCGGTCTTCAGCGGCTTCTTCAAGGTGGGTATGCTGCCGGAGGGAGAAGTGGATTGGGCAACGCTGGCGGCATTCGCGGCGGTGGCGGGCGTGGGCGGGCTGTCGAATACGCTGTTTTCGAACTATGCGCGGGACAAAGGTTGGGGCATGGGAGCGCTTGTCGGGGCGATCCCGAGCTTGATTGGCGGGAAGAAGATTGCGCTATCGCCGGTGGGAAAGGTGTTTGCCGTAACGCCGGAGAGTCTGAAGTGCTGGAACGCCTGGCTGGGATACATTCGGCGGGATCAGCTTTGGATTTGGGCACTGGGATCTTTGATCGGCATGGCGCTGCCGTCGATGCTGTCGCTGGAGTTCCTGCCGGGCGTGGAAGTCGAGGGGCATGCGGCGGCGGCGATGACGGCGCGGGGTATTGCGGACCGGCACGGCGATGTGTTCTGGTTTCTGACCTTGCTGTGCGGTTTTGTGGTCTTGGGTATCGGCTTCATCCAGACGCTTGACGGAATTGTGCGGAGATGGACGGATGTTCTTTGGAGTGCGTCGGGACGGCTGCGGTCGAAAGGCCGTGAAGTCAAGAACATCTACTACGTCGTGCTGCTGGCGTATTGTCTTTGGGGCATGCTGGCGTTGCGGCTGACGCCGAATCCGTTGGTGCTGGCGATTGTCAGCAGCGTTTGCGGGAACGTGGGGCTGGGGACGTCGGCGCTGCATACCTTGTTCGTGAACCGCAGGCTGATGCCGCGGGAGCTGCGGCTTCCCTGGTACATGCAACTGGGGTTGGTCGGGGCGTTCGTCTTCTTCCTGGGGATCTCGGGTGTGGCTTTGCATCAGCACTTGAGTGCGGTGAGCAGGTAGTTCAGCCGCCTGCGGCGCGCTTGCACTCCTCAGTCCCGAGCCTCCGACAGCGAGGTCTTTCGTTCGTCTGCAACCACCCTCGGGCGCGCCACCAGGAGGGTGACCCCCAGCGCGACCAGGCTCACGCCGACGCCCGCGACCGAATCCACGGCGAAGTGGTATCGGCCGTAGATCGTCGCCCAGAAAATACCCAGCGCCACTGCCGCCGCCGCGTAAGGCACCCAGCGGCCGCGCTTCATGATCAGAAACGCACCGAAGACAACCGAGCAGCTCGCTGATACATGAGCGCTCGGGAAGACGCTGGTGTGAATCCCGGCGTCCTTCAGAATCCACCAGTTGAGCTGACGGAACACAGTATCGATCCGCGGCATGTCATCGAGCGGAAATACGGTTCGCGGCGGCTCCGAGGGAAAGTAGGGGAACAGCGCGTAGGAAAGCAGAGTCCCCAAGAGATAAATGAACAGGAACCGATCCGAAGCCTCGCGCCGGTAAAGATACGCGTAGAGCATCAACATCGTGAACGGCGCCAGGATGTAAACGAGCGTGTAGCAGATTTCCAGATAGGCAGGCAACACCGGCCCCAGTGCTTCGATCGCGTCCCGTACGCCCCCATCGTGAAGTAGCCACCTGTCCCATACGATCCATACGCGCTCTAATTCATAGGTGTGTTCGGCGGGAGCTAACCATCCCATCTCGCGGTAGCACAGCGGCACAAGAAAAAACGGGGTCCAATCGCGAAGAATATTCAGCACCAGGCTCGCTCGGCCGCTGAAGCACAACCCCAAGACCAAGTACGCTGCGATGACACCCGCGTTCACGACCAGGACCCGAGTTCTGATGTGAGGCGGAATATCGATGAACAGCGACACTCCGGCCACGTACAACAAATAAACCACGAGAACCCATTCGGACTTTCGCAGGAACTGAAACGTGGGTTCGGGGGGCCTCGGGACCCTTCTCTTGAGCCAGGTAAAACGCATCACGCCGACCACCAAGACATGCTTTTGGGACGACCCCGAACTGCGCTACGTTCCCGGGAAACTCATTCGGCAGACTCCGGCAGGCAACCGGCGCGGTTCTCCAGAATACATCGAGGTTCTTTGCCAAACGTTTTTCGCCGCGGCGTCATCGCTCACCCAGACATCTCAATCGAGCTGAAAGACTTTTCCCGCGCCGAGGGGCTCGAAGTTCGACCCATACGCTTCCGCAAAGAGCGCCTTGGCGAGATCTCCGGTGCAATGCGCCGGCATGACCCGCTCCACCTTCAGTTCACGCAGCCGCCGGATCTGCGTTCGGACCTGACGCTCGTTCTGCTGAAACATGTGAAAGCCGCCCAACAGGAGTCGAACCGAGTCTACGCCGCGTTGCCGCTGCACCTTCTCGACGATCGTCACGATGCCCGGGTGGCTGCACCCGACGATGAGCACGATCCCTTTGGACGTCTCGATCGCCAGCGATTGCTCCGGCGGATCGCCTGGGATCATTCCGGTTGAATACGCCCCCGGGATCAACTCGTACGGCCGCGCTTCCCGTTGCACCTTCATGCCGATCGCCGCCGCCTCATGGAACGCCTTTTCGTAAAAGGCTTCAAGAAAATGAACGCTCATCCGCGTATTCAAGGGATACAGCTCATACACGCCATTTCGATGGTCCGGGTGCTGATGAGAAATCATGGCCGTCTCGATGGATGACGGCTCGATCCCCATCCGTTGGAGGTTCGCGAGAAAAAGCACCGGTTTCGTCCCTGAATCGAACAGTGCCCGCAGCCCGCGGAATGTCACGACTGAAGAGAAGCCCCAGTCGGCCGGGACATCCTCTCGGGCCGAGGTATTGTCGTAGATGACACGGATCTCCAGCTCGGGTTCCGCGGCGGGCACGGCGAGAACGCCCCACGCCAACACGAAGATTGCCGCAAGACAGGCCGGTTTCATACACCTGACCTGCATTTCTCACCACTTGGCGAGGTGAAGCGTGACGCAGGCGGAACGTTCGATCTCGAACGTCCGCGACACGTCCGACAGCCGGCGGCGGAAGGACGAGCGCCTCGTTCGCGGATCAGCACCTCCACGTCGGGCACTTTACTTTCAATCGCGCACAACACGCGCTATCGGACCCATCAGGAAGAACAGGGATGCCAGCGAAAGCAACGGCAGAATGCCTACGAATATGAACACCGGCGTGAATGAATACGTGTCCGCGACGTAGCCCACCAGTTTGGTGAACAGAACGCTGCCCAGTCCGGCGCCCATGCCCGAGAATCCCGACACCGACGCAACGAGCCGGGGAGAAACGAGGTCCGCCGGTAGAGTCAAGGTGTTGGTCGAATAGGCATAGAACGAAAGCAGCGCGATGCTCGACAACAGCAGCGCTGTCACGTCCGACTCGACGAGCCCCACACCAATGCTCGACATCATCATCAGGCCGGTAACGAGCATTACGGTTTTCCGAGCGCGGTTCACGCTCCAGCCACGCTCGATCAGCCGCCCCGAGATCCCGCCGCCGAGGAAACTGGCAAAGATGGCCGGCAGGAAGACCATCCATAGACGGTCGCGGATGCCTTCCATTTGATAGCCACGTTCATCCACGAAATATTTCGGCAGCCAGGCCAGATAGAACCACAGAATCGTGTCGGAAAAGAAACGCACGAACGCGACGCCCCAGACTTGCCGGTAGCGCAACACGGTTCGCCAGCCGGCCAGGATCCCTTGTTTCTGCGGGCTTTGCGACTGCCGCGACTGCTCTTTGCGGAGTTCGTCAAGCTCATCCGTCCGCATGAGCCAGTGTTTCTCCGGGGAGCGATAGAACCACAGCCATAGCGGCGCCCACAGAAAACCGGTGGCGCCGACGATCACGAACATCCAACGCCAGTCGGTCCAGAGGATCAACTGAGCGATAACTACCGGCGCGATCATGGCGCCGAGTCCTGATCCGCCGCCAGAGAAATACGCAACGCCCAAGCCCCGCTGGCGGGTCGGGAACCACTCCGAAACCGCCTTCACCGACGCGGGCCAGTTCCCGGCCTCACCCCAGCCCAATAAGAACCGGAAAATGCTGAGACTGACAATTCCGCGAGCCGTCGAACAAAGAATGCCCGACACCGACCAGAACAGCATGATGATCAGGAATCCCGCGCGCGTGCCCAAGACATCCATGAAGCGCCCGGTCACGAGCTGGCCGATCATATAGGCGCTGGTGAAAGCGATATTGATGTTCGCTACGTCATCGTTCGACAGTTGGAATTCTTCTACGATGGCCGGCGTGGCGACCGCGAACGTCTGCCGATCGAGATAGTTGATCAGGGTCGCCAGAAAAAGCAGCGTGCAGATCCACCAGCGAAGGTTCTTCACGCCGCTTGATGACTGCATGTCGGCCGGCACAGCGGTAGGCATTGTAACGCATGGTCCGGCTCCGAGCGACAGCCGGCGCTACCGCAGGGTCAACGCGGGACCGCGTTTGCGGATGAAGGCCCGTTTGGCGCCGTCCGGCCGAGTGGGCGGCGAGCCCGCTATCGTGCCTGTTCGATATGCCTGCCTTTCGCGGCCGCTCCTGGCCTCAACAGGAAGCCCCGGTTTCCCCGGTGACGTCTTCACGACAACCCCTGTGTTAAAGTGGAATCTCATGGCGGTTCCGAACACAAAACGATACCGGATCAAGAATCCGAACGGGGCCGACTATGCAACCGTCGTCGCTGTGCTTCCCAAGAACGCCGATGTCAAGGCCTATCTGAAAGACGCCGCAAACCGCTTCGATTGGAAATCGTGGGAAGAGACGAAAGCGGTACAGAGCAAGATCCGCGTCGGTCAGCAAAAGCAACGGAAGCGCTAGCCGCTCCATCCCTGAACAGCAGCTTCATAGCCGCGCCTGCAGGTTCTTGAGCGCGAGCATGGCTTCTTGCGCCACGGCAGTATCCGGATCATGGGTCAGCTTTTCGAGGTGCGGCATGCTCTCTTTGTTTCCGTTGATGGCGACAATGTAGGCGACATGTTTCTTCTGATCGTTGGAGCCTGTGGCGAGCGGTTTGTAGAGCTGCTGCAGGATATCCCGGTCGCGTGACAATTCAATCAGGAAGGGCCGCGCCTCGAGTCGGTGAAAACTCGAGTTCAGACCGTCGTAGAGATACGTCAGGAAACTCATATCGCCCAGGCCTGCTGCGGCGAAGGCCAAAGACAAACGCGCCGACTCGCTCTTTTCCCTGGCGAAGGCATCGAGTATCGACGGCAAGTCGCCCCGATTACCCAGCCTTCCGAGGCCTTCGGCCGCGGCCGCGCGGAGCTGCTTATCCTTGTCCCGCAGGTAGGTCTGAAACAGCGGACGCTGTTCCGGGTCGCGCATCTTCGCAATGGCGATCAGGGCCTCTCTGCGGATTCTCTTCCGGGGACTTCTATTGAGCAAGTAGATCAACTCCGGCGTCGCTTCTTGCGCCTGCAGTTGCCCCATCGCACGCGCCGTCTCGTATTGCACATCCTCGTCGAGATCGCGGAGGAGAAAGACCAGTTCGGGACCCACCTGGGTATCGCCGATCTTACGGATCGTTCGAACGCACTCGACAACGATGATCTTGTCTTTTGCCCGCAAGCCTTCGATGAGTTGAGACATGCCCTCCTTGCTTTGCAGCACTCCAACGGCCCGCGCCGCGTTCGCTCGCGACTCGATGCTCGTGCCGCCGGTAATCAACCGGCTGATGGCCCGAACGACGTCTCGTGACACTTGGGTCTGCACATAGGCGTCAACGACCTTCGACTCCGGCTCCGCGAAGCGACCCTTGATGTCGGATCCGAACGACTTCAGAGCAGAGCTCCAGCCGGTCTTCACATACCCGGGATAGTAGAAGTTGACCAAACCGTCCACCGCCATCACCTGGATTGCAGGCGTGGCGTCGCGTGTCGCCCGCATCAGGGGCTCGAGACTGTGTCGGGTGTCGAGGCGCAAGATCGCCCCAACCACCTCGGCCCGCACGTCCGTGACCGGGTCGTCGAGCAACTCGGCGAGGGCGGGGATGTCCTCCGAGGTCCCTTCCTTGCCCACCTTTTTCGCAGTGGCGGCGCGTCGTTTCGGATCGGGGTCGTTGAGCAACTCAACCTGCGCAGAGAGGGCGAAGGTAACGAATGGGATCAAGACGAAGGGGGCACGGCGGTGGAACAACCCGGGTCGCATCATGAGCCGGAATCCTCCTGGTTCGCGGGGCCGGATGAATCAGAGTCCCGCAGTGGAGCTAACTCGGTTCTTTATTGTACGTACTCTAGTTCCACCCTCTTCGACACCAAGCCGGCCTCGAAACCCATCTCAAGCAGTTTCCGCGCCGCTTCCATGACTTCGGGCGCCATGTCGGTCGTGTAGTGGTTTACGTACATTCCCACGAAGAGATCCGCTGTGGCTTGGTCCAGCCCCCGTGAGAACTCCATGGCGTAGCTCAAAGCCTCTTCCCGGTGCTGTAAGGCGTAAAGAATACTCGAGCGCAGGCAGGCGACGCATTCCGTTTGGACTTCCGCGGAAAGTCTGCGAAGAATGGCGTTGGCGCCAAGCGGCAACGGCAGATCGTGTTCTTCCTTCCACCAGACGCCCAAATCCACAACCCGATGGAGCCCGCTCCAGTCGTACATCAACTGCCCCTCGTGGATGATGAGCCCCGCGTCAACGGCACCCTCATGAACGCTTTCGAGGATTTGATCGAAGGGGACGACGACGGGCTCGAAATCAGGCTGCAAGAGACTCAGGGCCAGGTAGGCGGTGGTCTGAAGGCCGGGAACAGCGATTTTCTTACCTTTGATCTCTGCGGTGGACAGTGCTCGCTTGGCAACGACCAGTGGTCCGTACCCATCCCCCACGCTCGACCCGGGGGCCGTCAGGACGTACTTGTCCGCGACGTACGGATAGGCGTGATAAGAGATGGCTGTCATTTCGTAGCGGCCCTGCTTCGCTGCGTCGTTCAACGTCTGGATGTCGCTGAGTTGATGCTCGAATTGAATCGACGAGGACCGAACTTTTTCTGTTGCCAAGCCGTAAAACATGAAGGCGTCGTCCGCATCGGGACTGTGCGCCACCGTTACTTTCTTCAGGGGAGGATGCATGTCGTTGTACGGAACGCCGACGCCTCCGGGGCGTCTCCCACCGCTGCCAGCCTGCCTTTCTCACCACGTGGGGAGAAAGGCAGGCTAGAATCAATACGCGGAGAAGTAAGTGGTTTCGGGCCCATCGGCCCTCGGGAATAGGGTGCTTCTGCTAATGTAGCAGACCCATCACGAACATCCCAAAGCCCGTTCGCGAGCTCTTCATTGACTCTTTTTCATGCCCGACAACACGGCCCCACAGGTGATCGCAGGCGTATCCGACCTTCTATTCACGTCAAAGATTTCCGAAACAGCCCGGCGCCTCGGTATTTCGGTCGGCTTCGCCGGCTCGCCGGAGGCGCTGCTACGGAAAGCCGCGCCAACACCCCGGCTCATCATTCTCGACTTGAATCTCAAGCCCCTCGACCCGGTGGCGCTCATCCGCGATCTGAAGGGGAACCCTGACCTGGCGGAAGTCCCGATCACCGCCTTCGTGAACCACGAATGCAGCGACTTGATTGAAGGAGCCCGGCAAGCCGGCTGCGATGCGGTCCTCACGCGCGGCGCTTTCTCGAGCGGCCTGCCGAAAATTCTCGGCGGCGTTGCCGGCTAGCCCGGTACCCTGCGAGGGACTCCTCCAGCCGCGACAGGCGGCCCGAGTTAAACCGACTACTGATTCGTGAAGCGAACCAGTTCGTCCAGCTTGCCGCGAGCCTTGCCGCTGTCGATCGACTCGGCCGCCAGACGGGTGCCCTGGGCGAAGCCGGCGGCCGCCCCGGAGGCTACCAGAGCCGCCGCGGCGTTTGCCAGAACGATATCCCGCTGCGGACCGCGGCTGCCAGCCAGAATCGCCTTGAGGATCGCCGCGTTCTCGTCCCGATCCCCACCGGCCAGATCTTGATTCGACGCCAACTGCAGACCGAACTCCTCGGGGCCGACTTCGCACTCGTTGACCTCTCCGCCGCACACCTCGGCCAGCTGTGTGCGGCCCGTGGTCGTAATCTCGTCCAGCCCGTCTCTTCCGTGAACGACGAAGGCCCGGGAGACTCCCAGCCGGGCGAGCGATTCGGCGATCTGCGGAACGCGCGAGCCATCGAACACTCCCACCACCTGCGCTTCCGCGCCGGCAGGATTCGTCAGCGGCCCGAGCAGATTGAACACCGTCCGCATCTTGAGCTCCGCGCGAACCGGCCCCGCATGCTTCATCGCCGTGTGGATCGTCGGGGCGAACAGGAATCCGATGCCCACCTCGTCGATCGAGCGCGCCATCCGCTCCGGAGTCAGGGCCACGTTGACGCCGGCGGCCTCGAGCACATCCGCGCTGCCGCAGCGGCTGGAGATGGAGCGATTGCCGTGCTTCGCGACGGATACTCCGGCGCCGGCCACGACAAAGGCGCTCACCGTTGAGATGTTGAACGTCCGCGCCCCGTCGCCGCCCGTCCCGCAGGTGTCCACGAGCGACGACCTCGGCGTCTTACACGGGATCGCCAGGGCGGCCGACCGCATGGCCCGGGCAAACCCAACGATCTCATCCGTCGTCTCGCCCTTGATCACCAACGCCGTCAGCAGTGATCCGATCAACGCCGGCGACGACTGCCCGGCCAGGATCTCGCCCATCACCGCGGCCGCCTCGGTCTCCGTCAGGTCCTCTCGCCGCACCACTTTGTGCAGCGCTTCACGCACGCCGACCATCACGTTTGCGCTCCTTTGAATCGATCTTTTATGATGAAAAACCTTCGGCCTTCCTGTCTTTTCCCAGATCCTATCACGCGTCGATCGACTGCATGAAAATCCACGAGTATCAGGCAAAGGGCGTCCTGAGCCGGTACAACGTACCGGTACCGCGGGGCGAAGTCGCCTTCACCCCCGACGCGGCTCGGCAGGTTGCCGAGAAGCTCGGCGGCCGTGTTGTCGTCAAGGCGCAGATCCACGCCGGCGGCCGAGGCAAGGGTGGAGGCGTCAAGCTGGCCGACAATCCCGACCAGGCCGCCCGACTTGCCGAACAAATCATCGGGATGACCCTCGTCACCCATCAGACCGGCCCGGAAGGGCGACTCGTCAAGCGCGTGCTCGTCGAAGAGACGCTCCCGATCGACCGCGAGCTCTACCTCGGCATCGTCCTCGACCGCAAGCTCGAGAGGCCCGTACTCATGGCTTCGTCCGAGGGCGGCATGGACATCGAGGAAGTCGCCGCCAAGACGCCCCAGCTCATCCTCAGAGAAACCATTGAGCCCGGTATCGGCCTGATGCCCCACCAGGCTCGGCGCCTGGCGTTCGGCATGGGACTGGAAGGCGAAGCCGTAAAAGGCATCGTCAACGCGATGCTCGCGCTCGCCAAAGCGTACCAAGCCACCGACGCCAATCTACTGGAGATCAACCCTTTCGTCATCACCAAGGACGAGCGGGCCGTGGCGCTCGACGCCAAGATGGATTTCGACGACAACGGCCTGTTTCGTCACGCCGACCTGACCGAATTGCGCGACCTCGATGAAGAAGACCCCCTCGAGACCGACGCTTCGAACTTCAGCCTCAACTACATCAAGCTCGACGGCAATGTCGGCTGTATGGTCAACGGCGCGGGCCTGGCGATGGCCACGATGGACATCATCCAACACGCCGGCGGCCGACCCGCCAATTTCCTGGACGTCGGCGGAGGCGCCAACGCCGAGCAGATCAAGAACGGCTTCCGCATCATCCTGTCGGACACGAACGTCAAGGCGATCCTGATCAACATCTTCGGCGGCATCCTGCGTGTTGACGTTCTCGCCGCGGGCGTAGTCGCCGCGGCCAGGGAACTTGACATTGAGGTCCCGATCGTCTTGCGTCTCGAAGGAACGAAAGTGAACGAGGGCAAGAGGATCCTCGAAGACTCCGGCATGAACTTCACCATCGCCCAGAACATGAAAGAAGCCGCCGAGAAGGTCGTCGCCCTCGCGAGCTGAACCGAGCATGAGCATCCTTCTCGACGAAAACACCCGAATCGTTGTACAGGGCTTCGGACGCGCGGGCGCGTTCCACTCGCAACAGTGCAAGGAGTACGGCGCGAAGATCGTCGGCGCGGTGCACCCCGGCAAGGGTGGCGGCGAGAAGGACGGCACGCCGATCTTCAACACCATGCGCGAGGCAGTGGAGGCGGCTCAACCGACGGCCTCGATCGTCTTCGTCCCGGCCGCCGGCGCGGCGGACGCCATCATCGAGGCCGCGGACGGAGGTCTGGAACTCGTTGTCTGCGTCACCGAGGGCATTCCCGCGCAAGACCTCGTCAAGGTCAGTTTCGCTCTCAGGGGAAGCAAGACCCGCCTGATCGGACCCAACTGTCCGGGACTCATCTCCCCCGGCAAGTCGAAGTTGGGCATCATGCCGGGCTACATCCACAAACAGGGGAATGTCGGCGTGGTTTCGCGCTCCGGAACGTTGACCTACGAAGCCGTAGGACAGCTTTCGGTGCTCGGGATCGGCCAGTCCACCTGCGTGGGCATCGGCGGCGACCCGATCATCGGAACCAATTTCATCGATGTGTTCAAGCTTTACAACGAAGACCCCGACACGCACGCCGTCATCATGATCGGCGAAATCGGTGGAACCGCGGAAGAGGAAGCCGCCGCATTCATCAAGGAGCACTTCACCAAGCCTGTGGCCGCATTCATCGCCGGCCGTACCGCGCCCCCGGGACGCCGCATGGGCCACGCGGGCGCCATCATCTCCGGCGGCAAGGGAACCGCGAGCGAGAAAGTCGCCGCCCTCGAGGACGCCGGCATCACCGTCGCGCCGACGCCCGCGGATATGGGCGCAACCCTCGCCGGCCTGCTGTAGCCCTCCCTCGGCAACACAAGCCCGCCACGAGGAAAGAATCGAATCATGGCTATTGAACGCACTCTCACCATCATCAAACCCGATGCCACCGGCGCTTCTCACATCGGAGAAATCATCACCGAGTTGGAACATGCCGGCTTCCACATCCTGGCGATGCGGAAGATGCATCTGAGCCGTGCTCAGGCGGAAGGTTTCTATGCCGTCCACCGAGAAAGACCGTTCTTCGAGTCGCTGGTGACGTTCATGACCGAAGGCGAGATCGTACCCATGGCTCTGGAGCGTGAGAATGCCATCAGCGCCCTGCGCGAGCTGATGGGTCCCACGAACGCTTCCGAAGCTCCGGAGGAAACCATCCGCGGCAAGTTCGGAACCAACATCGAACGTAACGCCATCCATGGTTCCGACGCCCCGGAAACCGCCGCCGCCGAGCTCGCCTTCTTCTTCAGCCGCCTCGAACTCGAACGCTAGCGCAACCATTTGTTTCCTTGTGGGTCAGGCCGTTTCCGCCGGCTCGAAACTGCCCTGCGCCCTTCAGGGATCCGCCAGCGCGGTGTAGATCAGTCGTAGCAACCAGTTCTCCATGCTCGACCGCTGGAACGCAGTCGCAAAGACCTTCGCCGGTTACATGCTGATTGACTCACCCAGCACCGACTAGTGTTTCATTTTCAGGAATTTACAAGGAGCCATATGACTAGTAAACTGATTGCTATCTTGAGCGCTGGAGTGAAGCTGCGGGAGGAGATGCGGTAGGACTTGGCGCGCAAATAGTGACGGATCGACACGCGCAGATTCAGTATCGACAGCACTATGGGAGATGCTTCGTTGATGATCGAATGCAACAGCGTGAACGTGTGGAAACGGCTGATTGTGCTGTTGCTGTTCGCTTTCCTGCTGGCAGCGAGCAGCGCCCAGGCCGTCGAGAAACTGGAGTTTTCCGTCGGTACTTCGGAGACCGATCGGTTGCGCGATCTGCTCAGCGGCAAACGGGTCGCTATCTACTATAAGAACGGCAGTTGGGCACGGGGCCGGGTCATGGAGATCGAAGTTGGCCTCCTGGTGGTAAAGGTTAAGAACAGCAAAGGTTAAGAACAGCACCGGCCCCAATCCGGTGCCGCGTGGACTCCAGGACCTTCCCACGGATCGGATCTCTGCCGTGCGGTTCAGCCGGTTAAAACCGAACAAGAAAGCCCGTCTCGGGAGGATGTTTTGTCGAGTCGGCCTAGGTCTTACAGTAGTAACCGTCGCCACAGCTGGGAAATGGAACAGCGGATCTTACAGTGCCGTTGGGACCAGCGCCACCGGCTTCACGCTACTCGGGTGGCTATGGAAGAGAAAGCAGAATGTCACGTTGGTGATCGAATAACCCGAAACATTTATTGGCCTCCTGAAATGAAAGGCCTTGGAGATGGCCCAAGAATAACCGCCCGTGGTCGAAAAGCTGGAAGCTGCTGAGCCGCCAAGCCATCTTTCATATCGGCGCTCCGGAGACATTCCGGCCCAGGCCTTCTCCACAAGCTTCGCGGTACTCGGAGCCTTGGCGAGTCACCTTGACGCTCGCCGCCCCGGAGGGGTCTACTTGATGGGATGCCCATCCCTCAGGACCAGCAAATTCCTCTCGTCGACCGCCTGACGGAACTCTCCGGCGGCAGCTACCCGCCGGAAACCCGCCGCAAATATTTCATCAGTGGACCGCAATGGGCCTATGCCTACGAGGGCCAGGCGCTCTTCCACGCCCCAACTCGCAGCGCCGTCCCCTTCGAGGAAGTGATCCGTGCACTCGGCGAGATCGGCGTGCCCTATTGGACGACCCACGACACCGACGTCATCCCGACGGACCATCTGATGACCGACCGCCAAGCGGAAACTGTCGACCGGATCCGGTCCGCTCTCGAGCAGAACGGCGTGGGCTGCTCGATGGTCACCTGCGAGACATTCCATCACCCCGTTTTTGCGGCGAGCGCCGCCGCCGAGGCGCCGGAAGTCCGCGCATATGCCGCGCGGCGCCTGTCGAACGTTGTCGATATCGGTCACGATCTTGGCGCGGGCTTCGCCGTCTACTGGCCCGGAACCCTTGGCTACATGATTCAAGGCGCCATCGACGAGACACAAACGCTGCGCTGGTTCGCCGACGGGATCAACGCCGCCTGCGCACGCGACATCGCGGTGGCCGAAGAGCGGGGCCGCGGCACTCTGAAGCACTGCCTTGAAGCAAAACCCTTCGAGCCGGTCAGTCAGATCATCCTGCCCACATCCGACGCCATGCTGGCCTTCATCAGCAGCGGCCTGCTCACCCACTCCGAGATGGTCGGTCTCAACCCGGAATATCTGCACGAGCTGATGTGGGGCGCCGCCTGCCGCGCCGCGCTGGCTCGCGCCCTGGTGTGCGGAAAGCTCTGGCACTTCGACATCAACGACGGCTATCCGCTGAAGCACGATGTCGACCTGGGAGTCGGACTGGTGAATCCGCTCGATTGGCTCAACGTGTTGATCCTGCTGCGGTCGCACGGCTACGAAGGCCCGTTCAATCTCGACTTCAAACCGCCTCGCACGACGAGCAACCACGGTGTCTTCAAGATCAGCTTTCCCACCGCCGTCGACCGTTTCATCACGCTGTGGCAGATTGCGGGCGAAGCGGTCGAGGACCCCGTCATCAAGGAAGCCGGCGCAGCCCTGAAAGCCGGCGGCGGCGCGGAGGGCACGGGCAGCGCCGCCGATATTGCGGCGGCGAATCGTGAACTGCTGAGCCTCCATGAGCTCATTGCCCACCGGCTGTTCCAAATCCTGATCGGGCAGCACCGCGGCCGCGTCTTCGGATAGTCGGAGGAGTCGGAGGAAAAATGCTGAAGCGCACGGTCGGCGAAGAACTCTGGTGTATCTCGCAGCCCGGCCACGCCGCGGCCGCCGGCTACCTGGCCGCTCACTGGGGCAACGACGAATTTGTCCGCCCCGGCCGGTACGCACCCTTTTACGACCCAGAACGGCTGCGAGCCGAAACCGTCCTTGCCGTCGCCGAGCACGACAACGGTTGGTGGGAATGGGAGGCCAACCCTCAGATCGACCCTTCAGACGGCCTCCCCTTGGATCTGACGAGCCTCAAGCAGTCCGACGGTCTCCAACGCTGGCGCCTGGGCGTACCCCGCTTCCGGGAGAGCCATCCCTACGTCGCGCTACTCATCAGCTTGCATGCCTACTGGCTGCAGGCGCCCCGCGTGCAAGCCGAGGATACATCCGCATTCCTCCACCCGCTCTTCGGCAGCCCCGCTGACTGGCCCTCGCCGGAAGGCGAAGATCTCGAAGAAGCCAAGCAGTTCGTTGCCGAACAGCACGCCCTGCAGGAGCTGCTCGTCGATCGCATCAAGGGCGATCCCGAATGGGCCGCCGCTGTCGAGCCGTGGCACCTGCGCCCCTACATCCGCCTTCTGCAACTCTGCGACGCCCTCTCGCTCCACCTCTGCTTCGGCGGAGACAAGGAGCGAACTCTCCGCGACATTCCTCGCACGAGTTGGAACGATCGAATCTCACTCAGCGTCCACCCGGCGAGCGAATGTAGAGTAGCCATCGACCCATATCCCTTCGATCAGGACCCGCTCACAGTCACCCTTCACGCCCGTATCCTCAACCCTGAGATTCATGCCCCGGATGACTTCCAGACCTGGTGGCACTCACTCCCCCGCCGGGAAGTTCGGTTCAGATTCGACCGTTGAACGTACGGCTCCGGCCCAATGCAGGCTATCCGTGGGCCTGCAGGGCCGTGATCGCGGCGATGTAGTAAATGTCGTCGGCGGAGCAGCCGCGAGAGAGGTCGTTGGCGGGCTTGGAGAGCCCCTGGAGAAACGGCCCCAGTGATTTCGCTCCACCGAGCCGCTCGGCGAGCTTATAGCCGATATTGGCGGAATTGAGATCGGGAAAGATCAGCACGTTGGCCCGTCCGGCGACGGGCGAACCGGGCGCTTTGCGGGCAGCGACGCTTTCGACAAGGGCGGCGTCGGCCTGCAACTCGCCGTCGATGGTGAGATCAGGAGCTCGTTCGCGGATGATGCGACAAGCCTCCGCGACCTTCTCGGCCAGCGGATGCCTTGCGCTGCCCTTGGTCGAGAACGACAGCAACGCCAAGCGGGGCTCGTCGACGAGGAAACGGCGGCTGTTCTCCGCGGTGGCAATGGCTATATCCGCCAGTTGGCCGGCGCTGGGTTCGGGCACCACGGCGGCGTCGGCGAAGACCAGCACCCCGCGGCTGCCGTGCTGCTGCTCGGGGTGGACAAGAAGCATGAAACTGGACACGAGGCGGATGCCCGGCTTCAGCCCCAGGCACCGGATCGCCGCCCGCAGGGTCTCGGCAGTGGTGTTGTTCGCACCGCCGACCATGCCGTCCACATCGCCGTTGGCCAGCATCAGCGAGGCGAAATAGAGCGGTCTTCCGGCGGTCGCGCGCGCCTCCTGGCGCCTGACGCCCTTCGCTTTCCTGAGATCTTGATAAAGGCCGGCGTAGGCCTCGCGTTTGGGGCTGCGCTCCGGATCTACCCATTCGACGCCATGCTCCGGGCCCGCCGAGCGACCCACCACGACGGGCCTGACCACGGTGTCTCGCGCCAGCCGCTCGGCAGCGTGGATCACACGCTCGTCGTCACCTTCCGGGAAGACGATGCGCTTGTTGGCAAGCCGCGCTCGAGCGATCAGATCGTTGAGGAAAACTCGCATGACTGATTACAGCGCGGACGGAAACAGGTGGCGGATAAGCCCGACGCGCTTACTGCGCGATCCAGCCGCCGTCGATCACGATGTCGGTCCCGGTGATGAACCCGGCTTCCTCGGAGCACAGGTACACGGCCAGTGAACCGACCTCCTCGACTTTGCCCCAACGCCCGGCCGGAATCCGCGAAAGAAACTGCGCATTGCGCTCGGGGTCATCAAGGATGGGCTTGTTCATCTCGGTGGCGAACGGTCCGGGGCTGATGCCGTTGGCGGTAATGTTGTAGGGTGCCAGTTCCAGGGCAAGCGCTTTCGTCATGCCGAGCAGGCCGGCCTTCGTCGCGCTGTAGCCGGTGCGCAAGGGTATCGAGACGTGCGACATGATCGACGTCATGTTGATGATGCGGCCCCAGCGTTTCTCCTTCATCCCGGGAACGAATTCTCGGCACATCAGGAACGGCGCGGTGAGGTTGATGCCGACAATCTCGTTCCACTCGTCCGTCGAGAACGAATCGACGGCCTTGCGGTTGTTGATGCCGGCGTTGTTGACAAGGATGTCGCAAGCCCCCAGCCGTTCCGAGACGCGCTCCGCGGCATCGGCGACAGCGACCTCGTCGCTGACATCCGCCACGATCGCTTCGGCCTTGCCGCCGCCCGCGGTGATGCCCGCCGCGACTTCATTCAAGAGACTCTTGCTGCGCGCGACGAGCGCGACCGCCGCCCCGGCGGCCGCCAGCGACACCGCGATCTGTCGGCCCAGGCCCTTGCTGGCGCCGGTAACCACGGCGACACGCCCTGTAAGAGAGGCTGCACTCACACGACCTCCTACCATCCGCTTCGAACGATAGACTGTAGCACAGCCTGTCAGGGCAGACAGCAGCTCTTGGCGGCCAGGACCGCCATGCCCAGGAGGAATCCGGCAAGCGCCTGGTATTCGCGATTGCGGGCGTAGAGCCGGAATTGGAACGCCCCTGTCGCCGGGTACTGCGGACTCCATTTCGGCCACAAGCGAGGGACCCGCTCCCGATACTCGCTGTAGCCGGGAAACTTCCCCAGCAGGTAGCCTTCTTCTTCCTCAATCGCCGGCAGATAAAAGAGCACGAAGAACGCAACGAGCAGGACTGCGATGCCGGCGTGGGCGCCCGCCGCGGCAAATCCGATCCCGACCAGCAGCGTACCCAGATAGAGCGGGTTCCGAGTATGAGCGAAGGGCCCTGATACCGCCAGACTTTCGTATTTCGCCAAGTGCCCGGCGGCCCAAGCCCTGAGACCTATGCCGGCGACACCCACAGCGAGGCCCACGGCCAGGGACACCTGCGTCGGGCGAGCCAGGAGCAGGAACGCGGCGGCCACCAGGAAACCGGCCGCGGCACGCCAGCGCGCCGACCACTCCGCGTAGCTCTTGGGAAACGCCATTGTCCGATCCGTCTAGCCTGTCATCGGCGTTGGACTGCGACCGAGCGCCGTCTCAGAAAACGACCGCCACCAACTCACCGCGCACTTTGCGGTCTTTGAGAGTCGGCTTGTAGACGACGTTCACTTCCCATCCCCCGGCGTCACAGGGTAGCGATCGCCAACCCTTCGGAGCGTCATGCAACGCAGCCGGCGTGTCCGCCCGCTCCCGTAGCCGCATGCTCCAGCGCGGCGTTCTCACCGTCACCAGCTTCTCGTCGGCGCCGCACTCGACTTTGACGATGTGACCATACAGCAGAACGGTGCCCTCCGGTGGCCACGTCTCCTTCTTCTTGGCCGCCGGAGGCCGGGCAAGGGGACCCGGCTCCGTTCGTAGAAATCCCAACTCCAAACTCAGTTCGGCCGGGTCGATGCGAGGTTGAGGGATACTCATCGCGTGCCGGCGGCGTCGAAGCGCCAGTACTTCGAATTCCTTGTCGGCGCGTTCGCGCCACTCGGGATGCAACGCAAGGTCCGCCAAACCGTCGGCCGCCGCCATCCATTCACCGAGCAGGCCCAAAGCCTGCACGCGCGTCAGCAAATAGGAAGGCTCATCCGGTTGCCAGGCAAGAGCTTTGTCCGCGTGGTGAAGAGCCAGCGCCGCTCTACGCCGCTGAGCGTCCTTCTTACCATCGACCGGCCTCAACAACAGCAGGGCGTAGCGGTGATGGGTGCGCGGATTGCTCGACCCATTGGCGACGGCCCGGGCGAGGGTCTGCTCGGCGTCGGCGTAGTCGTAGCGGTCCATTTGGAGCGCACCGAGGATCTCACTGGGCTCGGGAAGCTCCGGATAGGCATGTTCAAGACGCCGAAGTTCGTCTTCCGCCATTTCCCAGGCCCGAGCCTCTCGCCAGACATCACTGACATGGGAAGGCCATTCCCACTCACCGAGTGAACGCACCGCGAACGATGCGCGGTCCAGCGACGTGAAGCCTACCGTGGTCGGCGACGGCGGATTCGAGATCAAGTCATCCAAGTGCGCCCTCAGCCGTGTCTCCAAGTCTGCCGAGTCTTCGCTCGCCACTAGCCGCTCAAGGTTCTCGTAGCGCCACACCTCGCCGGAGCCGACGATCGCCGCTTGATGGTGCAGTATCAACCAGCACTGCGCGTAAAAAGCCGGATGCGCCACCATCTCGGCCTCACGGTTCGCCGTCAAGAGCCTCGGAAGCGGAATCCAATCTTCGTTCTGCAGCTCCTGTAGGAAGACGGGTACGGGCGCACCGAAGGCCGCGCCGTTGTTCAGCGGGCTCGAGCGGGAGAAGTACTCGGCCAAGCCTTCGCGGTACCACAGCGGCCTGCTCTGATCACGGAAGATCCAATGCACGTACTCGTGCGCCAAAGCCACACGCGCGGTTTCGGAGGGATCCCAGGAAAGGACGATGTAGTCGCGGTCCACGCCCGTCTGAAAGAACCCACGAGCGGAACCGGGGTAGGCAATGGAGGCGGGAAACAGCGTTTCCAGGCGCTCTCGATCGGGCACCAGCAGGATCGGGATGGGTTCGTGGCCGACCGCCGGCAGGGGTATGCCCAGGGCTCGCAGAGAAACGTGCGCCATCTCGAGATGGTCAGCCGCCTGAAGAGCCGTTTCCGCAGACATCTGCGTAACGACCCGAAAGCGCGGAGTCAACACTTCCACGGCCGTATCGGCCAAGACCGCCGGCAGCGACAGCAGCAGCAATGCGCAAAGGCGCAACATGGTGCAACCAGCTACCCCGCACCATAACACCGCTCCGGCCGTCAGCGGTCCTCCAGCCTGCCTTTCTCACCACATGGCGAGGCGAAGTGCGTGAGAGGGCCGGCAGGACGAGGCGCGAGCCGCTTGGCGCGCGCAGGTGTACTTGTCAGTACATCGAGCACGGCAAGCCAGCGCAACGAAGTCATGGCGGTCGTATCGCGTGCTTCCCCCGTCAGATGGCGAGAAAGGCAGGCTAGTCGGCATGTGGCTCCTGAAAGACCGCGATGTCGGGCAGGCGCACCGCCGTCAACGACCCACCCCAAACGCAACCGGTGTCAATCCCGACGATGCCAGGGCGAATGTAGAGCCCCAAAGCCGCCCAGTGCCCGAAGACGATGGTGTGCAAACCCCGGTCCGGAGCCGGCAAAGCGAACCAGGGCTTTTCCCAGGGAGCCTCTTCCGGAGGACCGCTGTGCCGGTAAGTCGGTTGGCCGTCGTTGGTGCACATCCGCATACGGGTGAAGATATCCGACAAGCCGCGCCAACGCTCCGCCTCCGTGAGATCGTTCCGCCAAACGACCTTTCGGAGAAAAGCCTCTTGCAGCAGATTCGCGTAGCCGGGACCCTGTAAAGCATCCTCGACCTCACGGGCATAGCCGCGAGCCTGGTCAAGCGACCAGGAGGGAAGCAGGCCGGCATGCACCAGGACGACCGGACCCTCCTCGAACAAAAACGGCTGATGACGCAGCCAATCGAACAGCTCGGTTCGGTCCGGCGCCGCCAGCAGTTCATCAAGTGTGTCCTGGGGCTTCAGTGGTGATGCCCCGGCGGCGGCAGCGAGCAGCTTCAAATCGTGGTTGCCGAGCACGATCCGGATCGAATCACGATTCCGGAAAGCCCAGCGCAGGGTTTCGAGCGATCGAGGCCCGCGGTTGACTAGGTCACCCACAAGCCAAAGGCGGTCTCGCACGGGGTCGAAATTGATTTTTGCGAGGAGTTTGCAGAATGTGAGATAGCAGCCTTGAATGTCACCGATTGCGTATGTCGCCATGGGGCCGCGGCCGGGGAACAGGCCGCGCTCTCGTTAGGGTACTATCGTCTTTCGCGGTCGCGGGCGCATCGCAGCGACTCCGCCGACCGCCTCGTCCGGAGGCCGAACTTCCGGCTCGACCAGGGAGAGAAACAAGAGCCATGGCAGACGCTCTTCGCATGGCGGCCATCGGGCTTGGCCGCATTGGCCGTATTCACGCGCAGCATGTCCACGAATTCGCTTCCGAGCAGCCCGGCATTTGCGAACTGACAGCGCTCGTCGACAACGACCGCGAGCGAGCCGAGGCACTCGCCACAGAGTTCAGCGCAGACGGCGGCGCGGATATCCGGATCTTCGGGACCGTCAAGGAGCTGATCGCCTCTGAATGCAGCGATGCCAGCTTCGTCTGCACGCCCACGGAAACCCACCGCGATACCGCCGGGGCGCTTGTCAGCGCCGGGCAGCGCGTGCTGCTGGAAAAGCCCTTGACCGACTCGCTGCAAGAAGACCGCGAGTTCGTCGCCTGGTTGAACGCGAACCATCCCCAGTCGATCATGCTGGCGTTTCAGCGGCGCTTTGACGCGCCGCTTCAGTACGCGAGACAGCTTCTCGAAGCCGGCACGATCGGCCGCGCGTTCAAGATCGTCTCCGCCTTGGAGGACTCCGGCCCTCCGCACGCGGAGTATCGCAGCGGCGGTCTGCTCGTCGACATGTCCGTCCACAACGTGGATGAAGTCTTGTGGGTGACCGGCAAGCGCCCTCATGCAGCCGGCAGCATGGGGTCGCTGATCTACAGCCAGGGGTTCTCTCCGGTCAAGGAAGACTTCGACGACGGATACATACGCCTGTGGTTCGACGATCACATGATCGCGCAGATCGAGGTTAGCCGAAATCACGTTTCCGGCTACCGCGTCGAGACTTGGATCTTCGGCGAGAAGGGCCAGATCCATATCGGCCGCTTCGAGCAAAAACCACTCGAGGTCGTCGTCGAAACCTACGGGCGTGATCAACCGATCGACCGCAAAGTGTTCTGCATGCGTGACTACGGGCGCCCTGTCCCCGAGTTCGTCGACCGCTTTGGCCCGGCCTACCGCGCCGAACTCGCCCACTTCATCGAGCAATGCCGGAGGGGCGAGCCCTTCTCGGTGAATCACAACGACGGCTTGAGAGCGATGGAAGTCATCGACGCCGCGCTGCGTTCGCGGTGGGAGCCCGTCCCGATCCACCCGTCCCGCTAGCCTGCTGCATGCCAGGGAGTTTCCCTATAATCACTGGCGGGCAGCGTCGCGTGCGATGATGGTCACCCACCACACAGACTTGTTCGGACGCCGGGACTTGCTTCGCATCGGAGCCCCGGGAGTCGCCCCCGGACGCGAATACCTGACTTTCGCGGGCCGCCCGAAGAAGATCCTCGACAGGGGCGCCGTCATCCCCGGCCTGGTCGGTTAGGAGTCATCTTTGGCTCGACAGAAGCCCGTTTCTCTGACAGCCCTCGTCCTGTTGTCGTGGCTGGCGGTTTCGTCTTACGCCTTCCGCCCCCTCGCGGCGCAAAAGATTCCTCAAATGAGGCCCGCCGCAGGCCGCTTTCTGGTCGCGAATCGGCGGATGCGGGACCCCCGCTTCGTCAAGTCGGTCATTCTTCTGGTTCGCTACGGAGAGAAGGGCGCATTAGGTTTGATCGTCAACCAGCCTTCCGGCGTCAAGCTGGCGGAGCTGATTCCCGAAGCGGAGCAACTCAAGGACCGCGACGATACCGTATACATCGGCGGTCCCGTGGCTCAAGACGGGATGATGATGATGCTGCGCGCTGAGAACGAGCCGGAAGGGGCCGAGCACGTCTTCGCGGATGTATACGTCAGCCCGAGCCGCGACGTTCTGGATCGACTGGTCGCCAACGGCGCCGACAACTTCCGCAGTTACGTCGGCTACTCGGGTTGGGCGCCGGGGCAGCTCGACCATGAGTTGGAGCGCCAGGACTGGCATGTGACACCGGGTGACGCCGATGTGGTCTTCTCCCCGGCGCCCGCATCCGTCTGGGACAAGCTGATCAAACAGACGGACGTACTCTTCGCTGGCGGGACCGGCCCTCGTTTTCCGCCACGCGGCGAGACAGGCAAGCCAGGACAGACCGAGTTGCACGGCCTCGCCCGCCCAAGCATTTCGGGCAACACCCGCTACAACAGTGAACAACAGCCGTCTTGCAGGCCGCGGCTTCACGGATTGCCCTTTTGGCATTTTGGCATTGACGGATCGGTGATGGCCGGTTGTTGGCCACCGTTGCGGGCTCAGAACTGGTGCTTCAAGCTGAGACTCACACCCCGGAACTGGTTATCGTCCGTCGTCACTTCGTAGAGGACAGGACCGCCGCGGCCGACACTGGATTCATGGCTGCGCAACTGATCCCACGCTGTCGGCTCGCTCGCGAACTTTCGCGCAGGCAGCCACCGGAACTTCACACCCAGCGTCAGCGGGTTGTCACCGAACGTCGGTATTCCTGCTGCGTACCAGGCTTGCAGTGGACCGGGATGTGTCCCGCCGGAAATACTCCGGCGATGGGCGAAGCGATATGGGCGCGGTAGCGAACGATCCAGGGTTCAGGGCTGCGCTGGCTGTGCGTTATCGCGCCGCGGCCTGTAGAAACCGCTTCTCAAACCGTCAATATGCTCGAAAAGATCAGGAGGTATTGCCTGCCAGAGCGGATCGAGCACGAACTGCACGCCTTCCCGCCGTGCGAGCTTTGCCGCCGGAACGAAATCCGCATCGCCGGAAACGAGTATGATGATTTCTGCCTGACGTCTCAGCGTGATCGATGCGATGTCGAGTCCGATTCGCATATCGACCCCTTTCTGTCGCAAGGCAGGCGCAAAGTCGGCATCGGTAAGGTCTTTGACCTCAAGGCGGCCGGTCAGAAGCTTCTTCTGCGTCTGCGCATTCAGAATCCAGGATCGGTCATTGTCCTTGCGAACCTCGCCCAGACGCACGGCAAGATTGGGATAGCCTCGCAGGACATCGAAGAATCTCTTTCGAAAGAGCGCTTGGTGTGTCTTGGCATAGTCAATCGGGCGGTTGCCGACGGGCGTGTGCGCCTTCCGATCGTAAGGTCGAGCGTCGTAGTAGAAGGTGCGATACAGGAGTTGAAGAGCATTCGGAACTTGGTACACCTCGTTCAACTGGTTCAAGTGACCTCGAACCAGTTGGTTCACTGATCGGGCGACTGCGTCGGCATCGGTCGCATCGACATCCGGCCGCACAACCGGCAAGCGTTTCAGGAAGTAGCCACCGTCAATGAGGATTGCCGTCTTGGTCACATCGAGACGTTCTCGGTGCGTAAACGAGAAAGCCCCCCGGGATCGGCCTCGCTCAAGATCACCGATCCTGAGTCCAGGACGGAAGCAAGGCGTACTGCCAGGGGGCGAATAAAGTCAGTATAAACGCGCCATAGCGCAAATGTCACGCCAGTGCCGGCTTGTGTGTCAAGCCTCGATAGAAATGTCCCCGGTGATAGCTCGGTAGAAGTGTCCCCTTGAGGAAGAAGAGAGATCCGGGTTCGTGGCTGTGGGAATGTGGGAATCGCGGAGCGATTTCCAAGGACGGTGAGCAGGGTGGAAAACCCTGGCAAGGATATTCCTGGTTGCGCCGTCTCGGAAGTGGGTTTTCCACGCTTTCCATCCGGCCGTCATTTCCACAGCCCGCCGCGGCGCCCTCCCGGCCAGCGCCCCAGGCCAAGCCGTGCAGCTCGACACCCTCTCGGTCCGCCTCTTTCCCGCAAAGACCGTCCAGCTCAGCTCAAAGGGCCGCGACAAAAAGATGCAATCGGTCGTTCGCGCTCGCCATCGCGGCCGCTTCCACGGCGGTCCCGTGGCTCAAGACGGGATGATGATGATGCTGCGCGCTGAGAACGAGCCGGAAGGGGCCGAGCACGTCTTCGCGGATGTATACGTCAGCCCGAGCCGCGACGTTCTGGATCGACTGGTCGCCAACGGCGCCGACAACTTCCGCAGTTACGTCGGCTACTCGGGTTGGGCGCCGGGGCAGCTCGACCATGAGTTGGAGCGCCAGGACTGGCATGTGACACCGGGTGACGCCGATGTGGTCTTCTCCCCGGCGCCCGCATCCGTCTGGGACAAGCTGATCAAACAGACGGACGTACTCTTCGCTGGCGGGACCGGCCCTCGTTTTCCGCCACGCGGCGAGGCCGGGAAGCGGGAACGCACCGGGTTGCATGGCCTCTTCGACGCTGCACGCTCAATCTTCCGGACAAGTATGCTGTGTCGGCGCAATGGGAGAAGTTCCCCTGGTGAGCCAAGAAGAACGTTCCCCCCTCGGATCGAGGTACTGAAGCCCTTCAGTCTTGTTTTCCCCGCCCCGGCCGGCATAGCATGACGACAGGGAGGCGGGAATCATGGAGATCGACTTCCCGTCCCCGCGGCGCTCGCTGTGGCGGCTGCAGCCCCCCGCGCGCCGCGGGCATCCTGGCCCCGCGAAGAAAAAAGCGGAGAAAAAATCGAGGAGGTGATATCACGCCCATACGTCTCCGACGAAGGCTGCGCCGACAACCCCGGCCGGCAGGCTCTCTGGCGCAAGCCCGGCGAGACCGTCAAGGCCATCCTCGGCCGACCCGGCCGGGCCGGCTGCGGTCTGCCCGGCGCCCCCATGCTGCCCAAGGCTGCCGCGCCCGAGGCGTGTTCGTGCTGTCGAGAAGAGCTGCACATGATGCGCCGGCGCTACGGGCGGACGACCTTCGGCCCAGGCGTAGGGAGGGCGCGTCTGGGTCGCAAATCCTGTGTCGGAATGGGCGTTCTGTTCGCCGTTGGTGCGCAAGGGTCACAAGACAAAACCGCCGCCCGGACCGCCGCGTCCGCCGCCCAGTCACTGCTTGCCTGCCCGGAATTGCCCGGAATTTCCCGGCAAGAATATTGCCCCTGAGCAAGTGTCCGCGCACCGTCAGCCGTTCTCGGTCGGCCTCACGACGAGCGCCGTTGGCCGCAGCTCCCGTCGCCCTCCGTGGGCTCCTTCCGCTACGGTCAACGCCAACTGAACCCATGCTGAGTAAGGGGAACGTTCTACATTGCACAAACAGGGGAACTTTCTATATTGCAGTTGACACGGACAAGTATGCTGTTGACATCGCTCGATTGATCGTGCTATTGTCTCAATGGGGTGGTTAGAGGCTTGAGCGGCGCCGGAGTTCGGAACTCGAAATCGTCGAGACCGGCCATGCGCTGTCGTGCAGGCGTCTTACCGTTCATGCTCGACTCGCGGCTGCTCGCATGGTGAGCAGGTTCCGCCCGTCTTGTTCCATCGAATCAAACCAAAGCTTTTACCCATAACGGAGAAAACTGAAGTTTCTATGACTATGACTAGGAACAAACAATGGGGTTGGCTGTTCGTTGTTCTAGCGGCCTCCCTATTTATCCACACTCCTGCGCTGAAAGCGCAGTCGATTACCCAGACCATTCAGGGTCTGGTGTCGGATGCGACCGGAGCGGTGATCCCGGGTGCGACGGTAAGCTACATGAACCTCGACACCGGTGTGTCGCAGTCGGTGCAATCTAATGAGACCGGGAACTACACGTTTGCGTTGATTCCCGTCGGCAACTATGAAGTCACGTGTCAGTTGGAAGGCTTCAAGACCAACACCACGTCCAACCAGCGCGTAGAGACCGCCGCGCAAGTGCGCATTGACTTTACGCTCGAGATCGGAGACGTTACCGAGACCGTCGAGGTGTCGGCCACCGCCGTCTTGCTGCAGACGGAGAATGCGACCGTGGGCGCGGTGGTGGAGAACCGGCGCATTATCGAGCTGCCCCTGAACGGCCGCAACATCGTGCAATTGGCGGTGTTGGTGCCGGGCGTGCAGTATGGACAACGCTCGGGTATGGCCACCGGTGAAGGCGGCTTCCCGGTCCCCGGCGCGAGCTACTCGGTGAGCGCCAACGGTGTCCGCGAGATCCACCAGGTCGTCAGCCTGGACGGTGTGGACGCCAAGGACCCGCGCATTCACATCACGCCCTTCGTTCCGTCGATCGAGGCCATCGAGGAGTTCAAGATCACGACCAGCGCCTACAACGCCGAAGTGGGCTTCGGGGGCGGGGCCGTGACGAACATCACGATGAAAAGCGGGACGAACGAGCTGCACGGCACGCTGTTCGAGTTCCTGCGCAACGATGCGCTCGACGCCGACCCGTACTTTTTGAACTTCGAGCGGCCGGCCGACCAGCAGAGGGAGGCAAACAAGCGCATCCGCAACCAGTTCGGCTTCGTCGTCAGCGGCCCCATCAAGAAGAACAAGACGTTCTTCATGGCCGACATCGAAAGCCGCCAGGACCGCAATACGGGTGTCTCGGAGGCTTGGTTCCCGCTGGATGACATCCGTGGCGGAGACTTCAGCGAGCTGTTGACCGGAACGATCAACCCGGAAGACGGCAAGCTGTTTCGTGATCCCCTCATCATCTACGATGCCTTTACGGGCGATCCCTTTCCGAACAACGTCATCCCGCAGAACAGGCTGCACCCGGGGGTGGTCAACAACTTCCTTCCGCAGCTCGTTCCGAAGGGAGACTTCCGGGACACGCTGGGCGATCCGCTGGCGCCGACCGTGCGCAAGGGTATCGTGAACCTGGTGGATTCGACGCAGTACTACGGCCGGATCGATCACCACTTCAGCGACGCCGATCGTGTTTTTGGGCGGCTGGCGTGGGACGACTCCTTCCGTCCGGGCCCGACCATCAATCCCAACTTCTCCAACGACTGGGTCATCGATGCGCAAAACCTGGCCACGCAGTGGATTCACACGTTCAACCAGAACATGATCAACGAGCTGCGCTTCGGGTTCAGCTTCTCGAACAACGATCTGGTGCACCCGCGGACGAACGACGAGAGCTTCAACATGGATGACTTCGGCATCGGCAAGTACCGCGTCTTCGGCGACAACAACCGGACGCTGACGCCCTTCGAGCAGGGCGTCGTCCAAACTTATGGTGCCGGGATTCCCGGTATGCGTGACAACAGCATCACGAACAAGATGGACAGCCTGCAGGCGGGCGACCATATCTCGATCATCAAGGGCAGCCACAACCTCAAATTCGGCGGCGAGATGTACCGGGTATCGATCGAGCGCGCCGCGGCGAACTTCGCGACCGGCCGGATTACGATGGGCGCCCGTGAGAGCGGACACAACTTCGCTTCGTTCCTTCTGGGACTGCCGACCTCAACGCTGTCCGCGGAGGGCGTGCCGTTCACGTTCGTGCGGGCGATTCGCCAGGGCTACTATGTCCACGACGACTGGAAGGTGACTTCCAGGCTCACCCTGAACATGGGTCTGCGCTTCGAGTATCTCGGTAATCCGCGCGATATCCAGGGCCTGTGGCGAACGATCAACTTCCCGGGCGAAGATCACCCCGCCGGCAGGGATGGATTCAACGGCGCCGGCTACACCGATCCGGCGACGGGGGAGACCGTCGTGACGGCTGGTCCCACCTACGTCGATGAGCGCGGCGGCGGGAAGCTCTGGCATCAGGACGTCAAGTTCTTCATGCCGCGGCTGGGCGTAGCCTATCGGCCGGCGAACGGCTGGGTGGTTCGGGCCGGCGGCGGTTGGTACGCCAACCTGATGCACCAGAACAACTTCACGATCCTCAACCTGATGCCGCCCAAGTCGGGCTCCCTGGAGTTCCAGCAGGTGACCGACTACAACCGGTCCATCTCGGTCACGGGGATTGACGGTCAACCCTATACTGCCGATACGAGGATGCTCCGAGCGGGAGCGCCCCTCATCTCGCTCAACGATCCCTTCGCTGAGCAGGGCGGCGGCGTGGCAAAAGTGAAACCGGTCCGCACCTATCACGTCAAACCCGATTACAAGGACGGCGACACCTGGCGGTGGAGCATGGACGTCCAACGGGATCTGGGTTGGAACACCGCCCTGACGGTTGGCTATGTGGGCAGCAAGAGCACCCACGTCGCGAACAGCTTCTGGAACTGGAACAATCCGCTGCCCTCCGACGATACCAATGTCCAGGCGAACCGGCCGTTCCCGCGTTTCTTCGACGAGTCGACCCCGTCGCTGGGGGTGCAGGGAGTCGCCAATATCCGCTATCTCGACAGCTACGGCGACACCAACCACCACGGCCTGCAAGCCAAACTCGAAAAGCGGTATTCGGCGGGTGTGACCTTCGGCGTTTCGTACACCTACAGCAAGACGCTGGGGAACGGTGAAGCAGGAGGCAACCAGCACGCCTACCATCAGAACTCCCGCCTCGACCGCTCTTCAACTAGGGGACGCCTGCGTTTCGACCAGCAGCAGATGTTGGTCTCGCACTGGGTATGGGATATGCCGGGACGGAACCTCAACGGGCCGTTGAAGTACATCCTGGGCGGTTGGCAGAACAACGGTATCCTGTCGTTCCGTTCGGGATTCCCGATGAACATCACGAACAACTACAGGGATCTGAACCTTGCGGACAGCACCTCGATCCGGCCGGATCTGGTCGGGGACTGGAAGATCTCGAACCCCACCAGGAAGCTGTGGTACAACCCGCAGGCTTTCCAACGGGTGACGTGCAACATTCCGGAGCTGGTGTCGACCCACTGCCACTATGGCGACTTGGGTTACGCCGTGGTCACGACGCCGGCACAGGGGCAACTGGATTTCGGGTTCTTCAAGAACATCCCGATCGGCGAGCGGTTCCGGATCCAGTTCCGCTCGGAGTTCTTCAACGCGACCAATTCGCCGTGGTTCAGCGCCCCTGGTAATCTTAACTTCTCGGGCCGGAATACCTCTCCTACTACTACGCGTACTGTTGGTGAAATCCGCAGCACGCGCTCGAATATGCGGATTATCCAGTTCGGGCTGAAGCTCAGCTTCTAGCGCGTATCGAAACATCCAACCGGAGCTTTTGTGGCTCCGCGAAGGGCCGGCCCTCAACGGGTCGGCCCTTTCTTCATGCCGCAACCTTGACGCGCCCGTGGCCGCCAAGCCGCGGGCTAGCCTGCATTTCTCACCACGTGGGGAGGCGAAGTGTGTGAGAGGGCCGTCAGGACGAGACGCGCGCCGCTTGGCGCGCACAGGTGTACTTGAAGGTACATCGAGCACGGCAAGCAAGCGCAACGAAGTCATGGCGGCCTTATCGCGTGCTTCGGCCACTAGGTGGTGAGAAATGAAGGCTAAAGGCCGCACGGCCCGCTTCCCCGCTCGTGCCTTTTAGGAACAAGGGTACGGGAAGACCACTGAACCGACCCTGTCCGGCGACGGAGCTGTGAGGTCAATACCTTCACGGCACACGGGCTCTGCGCGTCGGCAGGTGCCTGGGGGTTGAACACGGAGTTTCCGGTCGGCCTCTTTCACTCCCGCCCTTCTATAATCGGGTTCTATCCGGCCTGCCGGCATGCCCCGCGCCTCGCGAAGGAAAAACCACTGGCGGCTGCGAAGAAAAGTGCGAAGAAAAGTGCGAAGAAAAGAAGCGCTCCAACGACTCGGCCCCGGCGCGGGAGCCATCATCGCCTTCCTGGCGATTGCCCTCCTTGGGAGCCTGCTCTCGCCCACCTTCCCGACGCAACGCAACGTCACCAACGTGATGCGGCAAACCGCGATGCTCGGGGTGGTCTCGGTGGGAATGACCTTCGTCATTCTGACCGCCGGCATCGACCTTTCCGTGGGCATGGTGCTGAGCCTCACGAGCGTGGCCGCCGCCATGTTGTTCAACAACGGACAGGGTTTGCCCCTGCCCATCGTCTTCCTGGCGACACTCGCGCTCGGAGCGACGATCGGAGCGTTCAACGGTTTGATGATCATCTGGCGCGGCGCAGCGCCCTTCGTGGTAACCCTGGCGATGATGGCCATCGCCGGCGGCGCCGCACTCACCGTATCCGGCGGCAAACCCATTGGCGGCATCCAAGGGACCTACGCCTGGCTGGGGGCCGGTTCGGTCGGTCCGATCCCCGTACTGGTCTTGATCATGCTCGCCGTGTTCCTATTGGGAGCACTCGTGCTGCGCTACACGCCGTACGGACGGCAGGTCTACGCCATTGGCGGCAACGAAGAAGCCTCGCGCCTTTCCGGCATCGCGGTCGGTCGCGTCAAGGTCATCACCTACAGCATCAGCGGGTTCCTGTCGGCGCTGGGAGGCATCATCTTCAGTGCCCGGGTGACGGTAGGCGATCCCTGGGCCGGCCGCGGCCTGGAGCTCGATGCGATCGCCGCCGTAGTCATCGGCGGGGCCAGCCTGTTCGGAGGCGTGGGGACGATGTGGGGCAGCCTGCTGGGGGCATTGATCATCACGATGATCAACAACGTTCTCAACCTGCTCAACGTTTCCCCTTACATGCAAGGTCTCGCCAAAGGCATCATCATCCTGGCCGCCATCACTCTCTACAAAAAGAAAGAGGCGTAGAATCCGGACACGTGCAGGGAAGTGAATCGGGCCGGGACAACGGCATGCACGGCGGAGCACATGGACCCGGGCTCTGGGTCGGAGAAAAAACTCGTCCGCGGGAACGGCGACAATAGGAGCAAGGCGGATCAGGGCACATGGATCGACTATCCGGACGAAGGACGTTTCTTGCATCCATAGGAGCCGCGTTCCTCGTCAGCGCCTGTTCTCCTTCTAACCGCAGGCGCCAGCAGGCGGGCAGCCCGGAAAGCTTCGCCGCCCGCCGCTGGACCATCGGCTTCAGCAACGCATCGGAAACCAATACCTGGCGCACGGCGCTCCGCGAGTCGATCGAGCAGACCGTCGCCGCTTACGACAACGTCGACCTGCTTGTCACCGACGCGAATGACTCCCCCGCCAAACAGGTCGCCGACCTGGAAGATCTGCTCGCAAAGGGAGTCGATGGCCTGATTATCGGCGCAGCGAACACCCATGTGAGCAATCCGGCCATCGAGGAATGCGCCCTCTACGGCATCCCGACCGTGATTGTCGACCGCAAGGTGTCAACGGACAAATACACGTCCTTCGTCTCGACCGACCACACCTGGATGGCCGCCACCGGCCTCGAGAAACTGATCGAGTTCATCGGCGGACGCGGCAAGATCGCCATCATCGAAGGCCTGCCGGGGGCAGGACCGGCGGTGGAACGAAATGCCGGCTATAACCAGGTCCTTGCGCGGTACCCGGACGTCGAGGCGATCCGCCAGGCCGGCAACTGGTCCCGCGCGAGCGGCCAACGAGTGATAGAGAACATCATAACCGCCCATCCGAACCTTGACGGGATCCACTTCGACGGCGGCGAGATGGCCGTCGGAGGGGTGCAGGCCCTGCGCGCCGCCGGCATCAAAGACGACGACATGCGGGCCGGCAAGCCCTTCCTGACCTGGAACGACGGCTACAACGGCGGCTTGAAACTCATCAAGGAAGGCATCGGCAAGTTTTCGGTTCAACACCCGCCGCGGCTGCACGGCAGGCTGTGCGTTGAATCACTCGTGAGGATCTTCCGGGGAGAACCGGTGCCCAAGGAGCAACCGATGAAGCTCGACTTCATCACGCCGAAAAACGTCGACCAATACGTCGAGCTTGACAAACCGGACGATTATTGGGCGCTGTAAGCGCCCGTAGAGCACTTTTGGATGGCGGCAGCGACTCGCACGGCTGCCCGCTCAGTTCGGAGTGAGCAGCACTGCGATGCGGGTCGATCTATCATCTCCGACCAACCACAAAGCCGGCGACTGGGAATGTCCGCCGCCCCTAAGGGCACGCGCCGGTCCCGGTCGGCGGCGCGGAGAGTGCTGCACTGCGTTCCTCCAGCGACCAGGAGTTGCTCCATCGGCAAGGCGCGTTACGCCGCCCACGTGACTGTCACCACGGGCCGCTAAGGGATGACCGGCAGCAAGACGTGCGACGGCTGGGCGCTGTTGTGATGAACGGTCTGCCGCGCCACCTTCACCTTGTTACTCTTCCCAAACGGCTCTCCGGTGTTGGGGTGTCGGTCGAACTGTGGGAAGTGACTACTCGTAATGTCGACTCGGATGCGATGTCCGGGAAGGAAGGCATTGCTGGTGCCAAGCAGGTCGATTTCGAAACGGTAGACGGTGCCCGGCTCGATAAGCTTCGGCTTGTCCTGTCCTTCGCGGTGGCGCGCTCGGAGGATGCCTTCCGCGATGTTGTAAGCTTTTCCGTCGGGATAGACGTCAACAAGTTTTGCTACCCAGTCCGTGTCGACGGCATCCGAGGAGGCGTACAGCACAACCTTGACCGGGCCGGTGACGTCCACTTCCTCCTTCAGGAAATCGCTGGTGTAAACGAGGACATCTTTGCGCTGCTCGACGCGGCGCTGGTCCACCGGTCCGATCGGCGTGGGAGTTCCGCAGCAATTCGCGCCGCCGTGACTCGGAACGGGGTGGTTCGGGTCGTAGCGGTAGTGATCGGCGGGCTCCTGGTCAGGGCGGTCCCACGAAAGCGAGCCGTCCCCGCGGTAGCTGTTGGCTTGCCCGCCGCTGTGAAAGTAGAGTTCCCGGTATTGGGTTTCAGGAAGCGGATAGTCATCATGAAAGCGCCAGCGGTTACGTCCCATTTGAAACAGGGCTACCGGCGGCTCCCCGGCCATGCCATTGTCGATGCCCTTGAGCGTGTAGTCGTACCAGCGAAGCTGGACGGCGAGTTCATCCACGAAGTTGGTAGGTCCGAAGTCGAGATCGCCGTGTTTGCGGGAGGGGCCATGACCCCAGGCGCCGACCTGTAGACGCGCGCCGCGGCGGGCGGTCTCGGTTCCGCCGCGGTTGCGAAGGCCGGTGTAGCCGTTGAGCGTACCCTGGAGCAGTATGTCGAACCAACCACCGAAGTTGTAGGCGGGCACTTGCATCTTGTCGAAGTGCTCCTCGACGCTGACGGCCTTCCAATAGTCGTCGTAGTCGGGGTGCTCGATCCAGTCTTCGTAGAATTTGGCGTCGCGTCCGACGAGCCGGGGCATGTCGACGAGCGGCAGATGCCAGATGACTTTCTCGTAGCTGATGTTGTCGGGGCCTCCTTCCAAAGTGTGGGGCCCGGTGTTCTGCATGATGCGCGATTCCTGGCGGACGGGCCCCCAGCCAAAGGCGAGTGAGAGCCGGAAGCCGCCATTGAGCGTGAAAGCGTGGTGATACCAGCTCGTGGCGGCGACGTCCGGGAACAACGACGTAAGGTGCGGCGGCTGGAGTTTGGCGGCCTGCCATTGGTCGGACCCTAGGTAGGACCCGCCCTGCATGCCAACTTTGCCGTTCGACCAGGGCTGGATTGCGGCCCATTCGACGGTGTCGTAGCCGTCTTCGAATTCGTAGCGGGCAGGGTCCCAAACTCCTTCTGATTCGTGACGGCCGCGGACATCCTGGAAGACATAGACGTAACCTCGCCGGGCGAAAAACACGGCCGTCGCGTAGGCCGTCGCGAAACGCTCGGTGCTGTAGGGAGTTCGCGAGACGAGCACCGGGTGCTTGCCATCGCCGGCCGGGCGATAGACATCGGCGTAGAGAATGACGCCGTCTCGCATCGGGATCGGGACCCGGTTTTCGACGATGATGTCATTGCGGGGCGGCATCCGCGGCGAGAAGAAGGGCGTGCGGTCGGCAGCGATCGCGGAGGAAAAAAGCGCCGGGGCGGTGAGGGTGAGGAGAAAGAGGGTCAACCGAATCGTCGAAGTCATGGGCAATGCGAAGAAGAAAACCCGTTTCGGGTGCACCATCAGTTTCGCGCAAAGATGCGCACAACGCAAAGCCGCACGATCGACCTCGGCGCATCCGCGGGAACTCCCGACGAGTTGAAGCTCATGTTCGACTAGCGTTGTTTCAACAACAACCAGTGAGCCTCAAAGGCAAGGTCCTCGCCACGGGAAGGAGTGGCGCGATGTAAGACGTGTTCACGGTGCTGTCAATGCCCCCAAAAAGCCGAGACAACTCGGTTTCGCGGACGGCTGCTCCACAGCGGTATCGCGAACCAAAGACTCGCTTCTCGGCGAGACTACCCCCCGCCCGGCAAGCCATCAAGAAACCTTGGCCTGCAACTCAAGGTTGCACTACTCTAGGAGCGATGAACGACTACCAACTCTTCTGGGGCGATCTTCATAACCACAACGCGGTCGGATATGCGCGCGGGTCGATTGAGCGGACGTACGACATCGCGCAAGAGCATCTGGACGTTCTGGCTTTCACCCCGCACTCCCAATGGCATGACATGCCAACGATGCCGAACGACGCGCACATGAAATGGGTCAACGGCTTCAAGGTTCTCCAAGACAACTGGCCGAAAGCACAGCGGCTCGCTGCAGAATCGAATCGCAAGGGCAAGTTTGTCTCGATCCTCGCGTATGAGTGGCATTCGAGCTTTTTCGGCGACTATTGCCTCTACTATCCGGGCGATCACTCGCCGCTGAAGTATCATGGCCACGTCCGCGACTTGCAGAACTATGTCAAGGGTACCGGGGCGATGATCGTCCCGCACCACTTGGCCTACAAACAAGGCTGGCGCGGCGCGAATTGGGACTATCTCGATCCCTCGGTGAGCCCGGTGATGGAGATCATGTCCGAACACGGGCTGTCGGAGCACGACCGCGCAGGGTTTCGCTACATCCGTCACAGCATGGGCGGCCGTTGGACTCGCAACACACTGCAGGCTGCTTTGCAGCGAGGATTCCGTCCCGGCGTCATCGCCAGTTCGGACGATCACCTCGGTTACCCCGGCGCTTACGGGGAAGGACTGGCGGGCATCTGGGCCAAGGAGCTATCGCGAGAGACAGTCCTCGACGCGCTCTGGAACGGCCGCACCATCGCCGTCAGCGGCGACCGCATCCGCCTCTTTGCGACGCTCAACGATCAACTGATGGGGTCGGAGATCCCTTTCACGCGTGAGCGCGAGTTCGAAATCTCTGTCCAAGGGAAGGACGAAATCGAGAAAATCGAGATTCTCAAGAACAATCGCGTCGTCTACCGCTACTTCCCTGAAGACTACGTTCGCGACAACGGACCTTGGCCCGGCCGGGTTCTATCGCGGGTCGAATTCGGCTGGGGACCATGGGGCGACCTCAACATGACTCGCATTGCCGATTGGGACGCGACGATCACGGTCACCAACGGAAAGATCGAATCGCTGACGCCGTGTTTTCAGTCCGGACCATTCGATGAAGACCGCCGGGACCGCATCGTGGAACGCAAGGAGTCATCCTGCCGCGTCCGGCTCTTTACATCGCGCAAGCAGGCTTACGAAGAGAAGCCCACCAAATCCGTGCTGCTCGAGATCATCGGGGGCCGTGATACCGTGCTCCGTCTTGCTGTCGCCAAGCCTGCACCGCTTCAGTTCCAGCGCACCCTCGGTGAACTTGCCGAGAACAGCGAAGTCGAGTTCACGGGTCCGTTTACGGCCGAGTCCGTGCTCGTCCACCGGCTTGTCACTCCTGAACTCTACAACGCGCGCTTCCGCCACACTGACTACGGCCGCGCGGGGCGAGCCGACTACTACTACGTACGCGCCACGCAGGCTAACGGGCACCAAGCCTGGTCAAGCCCGTTTTGGGTGGAAGCTTGAGGGTGAGAGGACTGTCGCATCAAGCAGCGGCTTGAACCTGGTCTGCTAGCGGAGTTGGACCTCGACGCCGTCGTCGATGGCGTCATCGGGATGAGTGATCAGCGTATCTCCATCTTCCAGGCCGGACAACACTTCAGTGATCAAACCATTGCGATGTCCGAGATCGGCGGCACGCCGCACGGCCATCCCGTCTTCCACAGCAAACACCGCCCAACTCTCACCGTGGCGAAAGAGCGTGCTGCTCGGAATCTGGAGAACGTTTTCTCCCTCCCACAGGATGAATCGAGCCTCGACTCGATAGCCGTCGCCCAGGCGTGCCCATTGCTCGGGGGGTGAGATGATATCGGCGATGACCAGCACTCTCTGCTCTTCTACACCCAGCGCCGAGATCTTCGTGAAACCGACCGGTTCGACGATACGAACGCGACCTTGCAAATGCTGTTCACCGCCCCAGCGCTCGAAGAGGACACGGGTGCCGGGGCCGACCTTCACGGCGTCGGCCGACAGAAGTTCAACTTCAACCTCGAGTCCGCGCGGATTCGCGATTTCAAGGAGTGGATCGCCGGCGTCGACGACACCCTCGCTCTCGTGCACGATCTTCAAGATCCGGCCGCCGACAGGGGCGCGAACCGCTACGGTCTCCGCCGGCTTCTCAGACTGCTGCGCTGCGGAATGACGCAGGGCGGTTCTTGCCGCCTCAAGATCATGGCGAGCCACCTCGACGGCGTATTCCGCGGACCGCTCTTGCGCCTGGCTGCGTTCGGCCGAGGCCGCAATTTCATCGAGGGCTTCGTCGGCGATCGTGCCCGCGGCATGCAGTTCTCGTGCTCGTTTGCGTTGCGTCTCCCAGCGGCGGGCCTCGGCATCGGCGGCTTCCACGTCTTTCTGCGTGCGCTTGAGGGCGGCCTCTGCCGCCGCGACCCGCGCTTGCGCCTCGGCGCGGCTGCGGGGGTCGAGCACCGTGGAGCGCAGCGGGTCGAGAAGAAGCAATGTTTCTCCTCGCTTGACGATGTCGCCCACGTCGGCGTTGAGCCGCCGCGCAAAGCCGGCTACGGGCGCCGAAACCACAAAGCGATCGATCACACGGGTCTTCCCTTCCTCTTCCACCGACACCTGCAGCGGACCGCGTTTGACGACCGCCGTTTCAACGGGGATCGGCCGGGGCATGAAGCCCCAAACAATCGCGGCCACTACTCCGCCCGTAAACAGCAGCCAGAACAGAATGCGCCTGAGTCTCATCGGTTTCTATTCATTCGTCTTCAAGACCGCCACAAGATCGAGGGCATCCAGCTTGCGCCGCACCGCCAAGGCCGAAATCAGCGACGAGGCCAGCACGACCGTCGCTGCGAATGCGTATGTACTGGGCTGAATCACAAAGGGGAAGCGGAACAGATCCGTCTCGAGCGCTGTCGTGATGTATCTGCAGAATACCCCACCGATCAAGTAGCCCATCGGAATCGCTGCGAAAGTGAGAACCGCAAGCTCGCCCAGGAGGATGAACGAGATCTCGCCCCGCGTGAAACCCAAAACACGCAGGCTGGCCAGTTCACGGCTGCGTTCTGAGAGAGCGATCCGCGCGCTGTTGTACACCACGCCGAAAGCAATCGTACCCGCGAAGATCGTGATGAAGAAAGCAAACGTCAACAATTGCTCGGCCATCGTTTCGTGGAAGTTCCGCAGCACCTTTTCACGGACGCTGACCGCAGCGACCCGAGGCGCTTGCTTGAGGGACGAATAGATTGCTGGTTCAAGGCGCGAGTCGGAGGCGAGATACGCTCCCGAGACAGCCCGCCCCTCGCGCATCAATCGATTGAGGACATCGATATCCATGTACGCCGACACGCCGATAAACTGCTGAACGAGCCCGGCGACGGTAACTTCCCGAATGGGCCGCCGGCCTTCGAGGACTTCGACCGTGATCCTGTCACCGGGCTTAACTTTCAGAAGGCCTCCCAGGAAATCAGTGAGCAGGATGCCTGCGGGCGGCATCTCGATCGGCTGTAGTTCGACATCAAGCACGCGATTGAGATCACCTTCCTGTTGGACCCCCTGAATCATCGTACGGTAGTCGTGGTGTTCTGACCGCAGACGAACCGGTACGGAGCGAAAGGCTTCACCGTGCGTGACCCCGGGCAGGCTCTCCAGCTCGTGAAGAACGCGGTACGAGGTCGGTTCGACGAACGTGACGGTCATATCGTCGCGTTGCACGAGCCCGAACTGGATGCGCATCATCACCATCACCGTGTCGCTGAAGAAGAAACCTATCATCAGAATCGCACAGGCCATGGCGATTCCCATGGAGGCAAGCAGCGACTTGACAGGCTGCCGCTCGATGTTGCGAATGATCATGCGCGACGGCTGGGCGAGCCATCTCCGCAGCCCGAACCGCTCGACGATGCTCACGGTGTATTTGGCGGGCGGCTCGGGGCGCATTGCCTCCGCCGACGGCTGTAGAGCGGCTTGGCGGACCGAATAAATCGTCCCTGCGAGCGCCGCCGCGGCGCTGACGAGTGCGGCCGTAACCGCGACGTACGGCTGAAGGATGTAGTCGAGATACGGAAAGCGGTAGAAATCCATGTACATGGCGCTCATGCCCTGTCCGAAGCGTGCGCCGGCGGCGACGCCGCCCAGTACGCCGAAACCGACAATCGCCAGCACGAACTTCACGTAGTGCAAACCAATCGAAGCATTGCTATAGCCGAACGCCTTGAGGGTCGCGACCTGTTCTCGCTCCGTGCGAACGAGACGTGTCACGACGACGTTCAACAGAAAGGCAGCCACGCCAAGAAAGATGACGGGGTAGATGGTGGCCATCTGTTCGAGCTGACGGAACTCTTCGGACAAATAGCGGTGCGAGACTTGATCTTTGCGGCCGTAGGCTCCGAGACCTCCGTAGCGCTCGATGATGCCGTCAACGCGGTCCAGTACTTCCTCCAACTGGGCGTCCGGTCTGAGGGCGAAGGCGATGTCGTTGAAGGCCTCTTCCATGTCATAGGCCGCCTCCAACGGTGTGCGAGCCATCCAGAGAATCCCGAAAGTCTGAAAATCGGGAATGATGGAGCCCGGCGCAATAGGAAAGACATATTCCGGCGACAACGCAATCCCGACGATCTTCAGTTCCTTGCGTCGGCCGTTGATGATAGCCGTGACTTGGTGGCCCGGCTCGAGACCGTGCGCTTTGGCAAACGACTCGTGGACGACGACCTCGTCGTCCCGGCCGGCTTCGACGAGCCGTCCTCGCCGCAGGTAGAGCTGATTGAGGACCGGCTGGCCGTGGTCGGGGATCGAGACGAGCCGTCCGGTGATGGGGTCGTCGAATCCTTCCACTTCCAGGTTGGCGGGCGCTAGAACGCGGGTCTGCGCGTGATCGACCCCCGGGATCTCTTCGAATCTCCTCCTAATGCTTTCAGGTGCCCGCTTCAATGAGGCGAAGGCTTCCGCGAAATGGTAGTCGCCGTAGTAGGAAGCCTGCGTGCCGCGGAGTGAATCGAGTGTACTCAGTGACATGACAAACACTGCCGTACCACTCGTGATGACGAGAGCAATCGCCAGGGCCTGACCTTTCATGGCCCACAGGTCGCGGCGCAACTTGCGATTGAGCATTCTCATCGAGTCACCAATGCAGTTCGCGCGCGGGTTTCTTCCGTTCGTTCGTATCGACTTGGGTGATGGAGCCGTTGCTGAGGTGGATCACGCGGTCGGCCATGCCTGCGATGTCGGCGTTGTGCGTGATGACGGCGGTCGTCGTTCCCAGCTCGCGATTGGCGCGCTCCAACGCTTCCAGCACGACGATGCCGGTTTTGGAATCGAGCGCTCCGGTGGGTTCGTCGCACAACAGTACAGCGGGATTCTTGGCGACCGCCCGGGCAATCGCGACGCGCTGCTGTTCACCACCCGAAAGCTGTGCGGGGAAATGATTCATGCGGTCAGCCAGACCCACAACCGCCAGTGCGTCTTCCGGCTTCATCGGATCGCGCGAGATTTCGGTTACAGCAGCAACGTTCTCAAACGCCGTGAGACTCGGGATCAAGTTGTAGAACTGAAAGACGAAACCGACGAAATAACGGCGATACTCAGTCAGCTCGCGGTCGGAAGCTCTCGTCAGATCCTTATCGTGATAGCTGACTCGTCCGCTCGTGGCGGTATCGAGACCGCCCAGAATGTTCAGTAGCGTGGACTTGCCGCTGCCGGAAGGCCCTAGCAAGACAACCAGCTCACCTGAGTACAGCTCCAGATCCACTCCGCGCAAGGCCTGGACCTTGACCTCGCCCATGTCATACACCTTGGCGAGATCACGCGCTTCGAAAACGATGCCTCGCGGAGACTGCGTTGCCTGGTCGTTCGAGGACGACATTGCCGACCGGGAGGCCGATGGCCGTCCCTTACTCTATGATCCCACTCGTTTGATGTTCGTACACGGGGCAAGATGCGGCCAAGCTCCAGCGGCTACGACTGAAAGGTTGCAGGGTTTACTTCTTCATTCCCGGATAGAGCGACCGTACCGCCAAAACGCGAGCCTTTTTGTCGCCGAGTCGGGGGTCGGCATAGAAGCCGACGGTGCAGTTCAGGCGGAAGAAGTAGGCATCTCCCGGCGTAGCGGGGTGCCGGCCTTCGACCCCGCTCTTGCCCCCGCCGGCGACCATCTCCCCATAGCCGTCGAGGAGCAGATAAATCTCCTCTTCCTTGATGTGGTGATGCGGGTGGTTCGTTCCGCCGGCATCGAACTCCATCAGGAAAAGGCTCGTCAGGATTTGGCCGGCCGCGATCAGATCCCGCTTGCTGTCTTTGCCTCCCATCAGCAGAAGGTACTTCGTCGAAGCGGGATGCCCCGGCAAGACTTGTCTCCTGGCTTGAGATGCGTTGGAGATCTGCAGCTTGTCGGATAAATCGGTCCCGGATCCTTCCGAAACGTGGTAGCCCATCAGCACGACGCGCAGGGGGCTGCCGGAGTCGTTGTTGAGGACATGTCTGGAACCTGGAGCCAAGTACATGAAATCATCCGGCATGACAGGAACGGTCTCATCACCGTATCGCAGGGCTCCCGTACCTTCGAGGACGAAGTAGATCTGCTCTTCCTTCGTGTACCGCACCGAGGCGCAGCTTCCGTTCGCATCAACCTCGACCACGCCATAGCGCGCAACGCCCTTCACCACCGACGTTTGATCGTCTCCGGCCCCGAAGAGCGGGCGATATCGGCATGTTGTAGTGGTGAGGTCCGACGCCCTGGGCGCAACGTCCGTGACGCGGCGATAGAGGAAAGTCGGGTCTACGGGGCGATCTGCCGCGGTGGCCGCGGTGGCCGCGAGGAACGATGCCACGAGTACACTTTTCACGAACTCCTGTTTTGTCATCACGTTCCTGTCCCCCGGACGGTCATCGTAGCAGGGTTTGACGGGCGGACTCGGAACGGTTCGTAGAGGGAAGCCTTCTTGTGCAACGCAGTGACCGTAACGCGCCGAGAGGATGTTCAAAGTTCGGTTCGGACGGCAAGGCGGCACCCGATTGGCTCCGGCGACGAGGGTGAGCCCGGCTGTACTCGCACGTTCCAGGGGCAGTCGACGCAGGGTCTTGATACCCGGCGCTGCAGCGCCGGGCTTCCATCCCCTGCCCCTTTCCGGGGCCGCGGTCACACCACGGGTGCTCCTACATCTTTCCAAAAGAACCATGCAGCGCGGAGACCGGTATTGGTGGGCCGTGACTTTCTGATGGTTGGATTGACCACAGACTCTTGTTTGTGCCCGTCACGGGCCGATGATATACTCGGGGCGGATTTGCCCTGCGCGCCATCGCGATTGCCCGCGATGTCGACGGGCGGTGGCCGAATCCCAGGGGAACAAGTTGCAAGACCTTTGGATTATTCGAGGTATATTCCTCTTCGCCTTCTGCTTTCTCTGCTATCACGCTCAGCCCTTCGGACTCGAGCCGATTCCAGCCATCGCGGTCGGATTGCTGATCGGCGCCGTGATCTTTCTCGCTGAGATTCGTCTTCGCCACGTCAGTTTGAAACGGCTGATCGGCGCAGTGATCGGTTCGATTCTTGGCATCATCGGCGCGTTTTTGATGAGCCAGGTCATGGCAGACAGCCTGCGGACCGAGAGCTTGGCTTTCCTGCAGATCAGTTTGCTTCTGGCGCTGTGGTTCCTGGGATGGGTCGTCGGCGACACCAAGGGAGAAATGCTGAACCTTAGCGCGATGGGAGGACTGTTCGGTGGAGACCAGGGCAGCAGGAAGTCATACAAGATCCTCGACACAAGCGTGATTATCGACGGCCGCATCGCAGATGTGGCCGAAACGGGATTCGCCGATGGGGTGATCGTCGTTCCGCAGTTCGTGCTTTGGGAACTGCAGCTTGTGGCGGACTCGGCGGACCCACTCAAAAGGAACCGCGGGCGGCGGGGGCTGGACATTCTTCAGCGCATCCAGAAGATGTCGAGTCTGGAGGTCAAGATTGTTAAAGATGACTACCCGAAAATCAAAGAGGTGGACCTCAAACTCATCGAACTCGCCAAAGATCTCAGCGGGAAAATCGTGACCAACGATTTCAACCTCAACAAGCTGGCGCAGTTACAGGGTATAGAGGTCCTCAACCTCAACGAGCTGGCGAACTCGCTCAAACCTGTCGTACTGCCCGGTGAGACGATGCGCGTATTCATCCTCAAAGAGGGCAAGGAATACAACCAGGGTGTCGCTTACCTGGATGATGGCACGATGGTCGTCGTGGACAACGCTCGCCGTCAAATCTCAAAGACGGTCGAGATATCGGTGACAAGCGTTCTGCAGACGACGGCCGGCAAGATGATTTTCGGTCGCTACGACGAGAAATCCCAGCAGCATTCCGCTAGCGGCGAGAGCGAAAGGCCAGTCCCGGTCAGCAAGAAGAGTTCTTCCCCTCACAATCTCGAGCAATCCGTGGGGCGCTGATCCATGAAGGTAGCCGCGATTCTCCCGGCCGCGGGGCTGGGAACCCGGATGGGGAAATACTCGCCGGCGGAATCGGCCGGGACGAGCCGCAAGCAGTTCATGCTGTTGGAGGGCGCCCCGATTCTGATTCACACGATTCGCAAGTTCGTTGTGGCAAAGAGTGTCTCGGAGATCATCGTCGCGGTGCGCCGGGAAGATATTCGTCCTCTGGAGCAGCAACTTGCTGACGAGCGTTATTCGAAGCCGGTTCGGCTCGTGGAAGGCGGCCGCAACCGCCAGGAGTCGGTTGGCAATGCGCTGACTCAGGCGTCGGCATACACGGAGCTCGTCGCCGTACATGACGCGGTGAGACCGTTTGTGACCGTGGCTCAGATCGAGGAAACGATCCGGAAGGCCTCCGAGGTCGGCGCCGCCATCCTGGGCATTCCTCCGGTGGACACGATCAAGCAAGCCGACAAAGCTGTTCTCCAGTCAACGCTACCGCGGGAACGAATCGTACTGGCGCAGACGCCGCAAGTGTTTCGGGCGGAGCTGTTGAGGGACGCCTTTGCTTGCGCTGCGCGGGATAGCTTTATTGGCACCGACGAGGCCAGTCTCGTGGAGCATCTGGGCGAATCGGTGCACGTCGTTCTCGGCAGCGATCGGAACATCAAGATCACGCGGCCCAGCGACATGGCGCTGGCAAGACTGTTCTATCAGGAAGAAACTGGGCATCTCCCCGAAGCCGGTACGGCAGCTCGATGAGCGCGGACTTGCGGGTCGGCATCGGCTACGACTCCCACCGACTCGTTGACGGTCGCAAGTTGATTCTGGGCGGCGTGGAGATTCCTTTCGAGAAGGGGCTTTCTGGACATTCCGACGGGGATATTCTCTTTCACGCGTTGACCGACGCGTTGCTGGGCGCAGTGGGTCTTGGGGATATCGGTCAGTATTTTCCACCCTCCGATCCGAAATGGAAGGACGCCGATAGCGAAGTATTCCTTGCGCACACCCGGCAATTGCTCGAAGACAACGGCTACGGCATCGTCAATGTGGACGCCGTGATCGGCTTGGAGCACCCGAAGATCGGACCCTATAACAACACCATTCGAAAAAGAATCGCCGACGTGTTGGGAATCGAGATGGAACGAGTGGGCCTTAAGGGGAAGACGGCCGAAGGCATGGGGCCGGTAGGTGAAGGTTTGTCGGCCGAAGCCCGCGCCGTGGCTCTCGTTGAGCGGAGCTGAAGAGCCGGTACTCTTACGAGAAAAACACGGACGCCGCCAGATCCAAAACCGGCGCGCTTGACGGATCGTTTTTGCGAGCGGAGTCAAGGTAGGCGCGGAAGGCCCCGGCAACGAGCAACCGGGCGTCCAGTCCGTAGCCGCGAAGCTCCGAATCAATCCAGCGATTCAGTTCTTCGCTGTCGCCTTCCCCGTTGGACAGTTTCCGGGCGCGGGTTTCCAGTTGGGGGATGAACGTTGCGCCAAAGTGGCGCTTCCTCTCGAGCGGCACCAGATCTGAAATTCGGTGGCTGTAGTCAGGCATTTCGACGCCGATGATGGCCAGCATCACCTTCATGAAGGCGTTGGAGAACTGCTGCACCTCGTCGTCAACTTGGCGCTTCGTTTCCGCGAACTGATCGTCCGGAACGTCCGCGCCGAGGGGCTCCGTTCCCTTTTCGATGTAGACCTTGTTCTTCGGCTCCGTGCCGGAGGGACGGATACTCACCTTGAGGCCGCCCTCGAATTGGAAGGTGATGAAGTTGCGCGCGCTGCGATCCGTTTCCGACTTGAAGTCGCCCCACTTCTCCGTGTCCCAGTAATCGTTCACGGACTCGACCTTGCGACCGGCCACCTCTTTCGGCGGATTCGTTCGCAAGCGTCGCTGGATCTCCTTCATGGCAGCCGTGCCGGCAGCACCCTGCATGACCGTGGAGCGCAGCATGCTACGAAAGTATCCGTAGCACTTGTACGTGTCGATCAGGTACTCGTAGATCGTTCTCCCGGATTCCTTCAGCTCAGCCGCCAACTCAGCGAGGACGACGGCGGCGCCGGCGGCATCCTTATCGCGAATCTCGGGCGTGACCAGCAGGCCGTGGCTTTCTTCGGCGGCGACGATGAAGTCCGACGGCCCCGCTTCTACGTCACCGAAGCGCCCATCTCCCGCAAGGTGATCAATGACATCACCCACATACTTGAAGCCCACGAGCAGATCCCCTATCACCGATGCGCCAAACGCTTTTCCGATGCGGGCCATCAGCTCGGTAGTGACTTGCGTCTTCACGACGAGGGGCCGGGCGGCCAGTTTGTTCACCCGCTGGAGGGACTCCAACCGATAGCGAGTGAGGATCGAGGCGAACTCGTTGCCGTTGATAAAAACGTAGTCCCCCAGCCAGGGAACCGCGCCTCCAATGCGGTCGGCATCGGGGTCGGTCGCCAGGATCAGGTCCGCACCGACGTTCTTCGCTACTTCAATCGCCGATTCCAGCGACTCAGGCACTTCCGGATTGGGCGTACGGAACTTGACTTTGACGAAGTCACCGCGATACTCCTTCTGCGAGTCAACCGTGAAAAACTGTTTCCCTTCCTCGAAACCCATGGCTTGCAGGCAAGCGCCGACGGTGTTGCGTCCCGTGCCGTGCAGCGGCGTGTACACGATCTTTGCGCCGCCGGTTCCCGAACCGAGGCGCAGTCCCAGATTAAGGTCGACATAGGCCTTGCGATCCTCGGGTGTGATCGATCGCACGAGCCCAGACCGCTGGGCGTCGCTGTAGGGCATGATATCCACGGCTTTGATGCCCTCGACGATCTTGACCATTTGCTCGTCGTAGGGCGGTATTTCCTGTCCGCCACGATCGTTGTAGAACTTGCCGCCGTTGTCATCGGGATGATTGTGGGACGCGCTTACATTCAAGCCGCCGTGGGCGTTGAAGCGGCGAATCAGGAACGACAGCTCCGGTGTGGAGATGTAGTCGTTCCGTTCGTCCGGCAGCAGGTAAACTTCGACCCCGCCGGCGCAGTACACCGCTGTCGAGATGCGGGTGAAATCTTTCGAGGAGAGGCCCATCATCGGATTGGACTCGCCGGAGGGGTACAGTTGCCGGAGGTCAGCATACTGGCGAACGTCGTAGGCGACGACGACCTTGAGAGCGGCGTCGACCCCAAATCGCTCGCGGAGATACACCACATGGCCCTGCACCGAGGTAGCAATCGTGAAGGGGTTGATACGGTTGGGCCCGATTCCGACCGGACCGCGCCGGCCGCCGGTGCCGAACGGCATGACCCGATAGAAACTGTCGAGAAGGAGGTCGAATTTGCCGGCTTTGATGATCCACAAAAGCAACGGTTTGTAGTCGGCTCGCCCGGCCGGAACCAAGCCCTCAAACTTGTCTTGTTCCAGCCAATCCGCCAGATTCGCCAAAGCGGTTGCCCGGTTTTCCTCGGTAACGTTCAGTGAGGCGAACCCGTCGCGGGCCTGGTCCAAAACTTCTTGTCGATTCAAGCGGATGTCCTTCAAGAAGTGGTTGATTAAGAAGAGCGGCAGCGAATTGCGGGAGCCGGTTCGGGGAGCCCGATCTTATCGCCCCGCGACCGGCTCGACGGGTTCGCCCCCGGGAACCGGTGAGGGCCCTTGCCAGTAGCCCGGCCGGGCACGCACCTTGGCCCTGTCGTAGAACACTTCAACTTCGATCCGGTGGAAAATGCCGCTCTCGTTGAGATTGTTGGGCCGGTAGGACAGCAGATATTGGCTGCGCAGATCTTCGCCAATGCCCATGATCGCTCTTTGGATGCCGTCCTCGGTCATGGGGGCATAGACCCTGCCGCCGGTTCCCACGGCGAGAAGCTCGAGGGGATTGTTGAAGAGCAGGTTCTTCACGCCGCGAACGAGATCAATCACGATGGGAATCACGTTAGGCGTTGCTCGAACCCGGTGCTGCATCTGCGTCGTCGGCGTTTCGGCCGCTCCGGGAATGGAGGCCCTGGCCTGCACGCCCGGCGGAATGGAAGGAGGAATCGGCTTGTCGTCGCGCTTGAACCATCCTTTGATCGACGAAAGTCTCACCGGGTAGACCATGATGTCTTGGATCTGCGCCGTGCGCATGGTCTCACCTAAGCCCACTTCGCTGGCTGTCTCCTGCGACTCCGAGATGACCACAATCACTTTGCGGTGATTGCTCGGCCGTTTACCGAGCATTCGGATACCTTCATATACGGCATCGCTCAGCCGAACGGCGTCGCTGCCCAACGTGATGGCTTTGAGGGCTTTTTCAATCTCTTTCTCGTCGTTGGTGAAGTCCTGCATCAGGCGGACACGCTGATCAAAAGCGACCAAGGCCGCTTGGCCGAACTCGCCCAAAACCATGTCGGTGAAAAGGATGGCCGTCTTGGTGACCTCGGGCAGGATACCTTCGACCCGATCGCTCGATTGGACACAGATCACCATTGAGATCGGCAGGAACGCCACTTCGAAGCTGTCGATCACTTGGAGTTTTTGATTGTCGTAGATCCGGAAGTCGAACGCTTCCAGACCGTTGACATAGATGCCTTTGCGATCGGTGACCGTGACCGGCACGGTGACGACATTGACTTCTGAACCGAAGATCAGGTCGTCTCCTACAGAGAGCACCGCGTCGTTTTCGTCCTGCTGAGCATTGAGGGGCAACGCACCGATGGCGGTGATGAGCATCACCATGAGGGCTGTATGCATAGTCACCTCGATGGGGCGGCGGGGACGGGCGTGGGGTTTCATGACCATCGTCTTGACAGCATCCCTTGTTCGCTATACGTTTCGCTCGACGAGCCGGTTTCGGCGCAAGCCGGCCTCGCGCAGATAGAGGCCGCTCTTGCCCCCATCCTTCATGAGGAGATAGATGTCGCCGATTTCGATCGATTTGTCGAGCGCTTTCATCATGTCGTAGATGGTAAGCGCGGCAATCGAGACAGCAGTGAGAGCTTCCATTTCGACTCCGGTCGGCGCCGTGGTCGTTACGCTGGATTCGATCTCGGCGCCGCCGGGAACGAGTCGGACCTCAATGTCGGCGTGGGTAATCGGCAGAGGATGACAGAGGGGAATTAACTCGCTGGTGCGCTTTGCTGCGGTGATCCCGGCGATGCGCGCGACTTCCAGCGGGTCTCCCTTGGGATTGTCCGGGAGTTGCCGGGTCACGGCCGCCGGAATCTTCACGAAGGCATGGGCGCGGGCGGTCCGGCGAGTGGGCGGCTTGTCGCTCACATCCACCATGCGCGCGGCGCCGCGCTCGTCGTAGTGAGAGAGTTTGCTCACATTGGCAGGATCGAGATCCAATCCCCGGCGTTCCAGGAATCGCGGTCCGGCGTGGCCACCAGGAAGCAGTCCGCACGGGCCAAAGCAACCAAATCGCCCGACCCCTGCCATTGTACCGGATCGACCCTTACGTCACCGTAATCGCCTCTCAACACGGCCGGCAGGAAGCGCGTCAAGACGGGTTTGTGCTCGAAATCTCTGACCAACCGGGCACTCGTGAACGTCAGCCGGGAATCCTTGCGGCCTGCGAGCAAATCGATCGCCAGGCGCGCGAACAGCTCGAAGGTTACCATCGTCGAAATCGGATTCCCCGGCAGACCGAAAACGGGCTTGCCGCAGACCTTCGCGAAAACAAGCGGCTTTCCGGGCTGAATGGCGACGCTGGTGATGAAGAACTCCGCTCCCAGGTCACGCAGCGCGCTCTCGACGAAGTCATACTTGCCGACCGAAACCCCGCCGGAGAGAAGCAGAAGGCCAGATCGCAGGCCATCCTCGATCAAGTCCCGCGTGCGGTCCTGCACGTCGGGGGCAATCGGTAGAATGCGGGGCTCGCCGCCCGCCCGGAGCACCTGCGCCGCCAGCGAATAGGCGTTCGAGTTGCGGATCTGATAGGGTTTCGGCGTCGCCTCGATGGGAAGCACTTCGTCGCCAGTGGAAAGAATGGCTACTTCAGGTCGGCGATGGACTTCCACCCGATCACAGCCGACTGAACCTAGTAACGCAATCTCCGGATATCCCAAAAGCGAGCCCGCCTCCAGTACGACAGCGCCTTCACAGGTCTCGCTGCCCTGAAAGATAAGATTTTTGCCGCTGGGCACCCCGCGGTCCAACCTGACTTGATGGCCATTGCGCTGCGAGTACTCTTGCATGACCACGGCATCCGCGCCTTCCGGCCCCGGAGCGCCGGTCATGATCTGCACCGTCTGGCCGCGCTCGATGTGGAATTGTGATGCCTCGCCCGCTCGGGTCTCTCCGATGACTTCCAATACCGCCGGCGGATCGGCGACATCGGAGGCGATGACCGCGTAGCCGTCACGGGTCGAGCGATTGAACGGCGGATAGTCCCGGTCGGCGACGGTGTCCTTGGCGAGTACGCGTCCCAGTGCCTGATCAAGCGCGGCCGTTTCGGGCGGAGGAAGAACCGGCCCCTCCGCCATGCGCGCGGCGATCAAGGCCCGGGCTTCGTCGAAAGGAAGGAGAGGCATGCCCTCTATTATCGTGATAACGCGTCAGTACCGTGCTGAATGACACGCTTGGGGTTCATGTACACGACGACAGGCGTTACAACCGAGAGGGGTGGGAAGTTGGTGACGGCGATGCGCCGGCCCACGATCCTCTTCTCTCTCTGCCTCAGGCCGCCGGCTTCGTGGGCCCGGTGGCCCACCGGACTCGGTCCAAAGCGTTTTCGGGATCAGACCTGACAAACATGACCGTCGCTGGGCAGGCCTTTGCTGACCGGCCGAATCCTGCTAAAGCAGTTTCTCCAGCCTGGAGCCGCGGAGGAGTATCGTCTGGTCTCGCTCGGGACCCGTTGAAACTGCGCCAAACTCAACTTCCACTTGATCGGACAGGAAACGCAGGTAGTCCTTCGCTCCCTGCGGAAGGGCGTCATGGTCGGTAACGCCGCTGGTCGTACCTTCCCAGCCGGGGCGCTCGTCGTAGATCGGCTCGACGGCCTCCAGTACGTGCGGAAGGGCCGGCATGTCTCTGAGAACTTCGCCCTTGTAACGGTATGCCGTACACACCGGGATCTTCTCCAGGCCGTCAAGAACGTCGAGCTTGGTCACAATGAGCGACGCAAAGCTGTTGATCGTGTTCGAGTAGCGCAGCAGCGGTACGTCGAACCAGCCGCAGCGCCGGGGCCGACCGGTCACCGAGCCGTATTCACCGCCTTGGTCCCGCAGGTGGTGTGCGGAGGCGCCGTCCGCCTCGGTCTGGAACGGCCCGCCGCCTACCCGCGTGACATATGCCTTGACGATCCCGACGACCGCGTCGACGTGAACTGGAGAAACGCCCAGTCCCGTGCAGACGCCTCCCGCCGTAGCGTTTGAGGACGTTACGAAAGGATACGTACCGTGGTCGATATCGAGCATCGTTCCTTGTGCGCCCTCAAAGAGCACTCTTTTTCCCTGACGTATCGCCTTCTGAAGGTAGCCTGCCGTATCGCAGACGAAGGGGCGGATACGCTCGGCGTAGGCACGATACTCGTCGTAGATCGCGTCGAAGTCCCAAGCCTCTTCGATGTGGAGGGCCCTGGCCAGGACGTCCTTCTCTTGAGCATTTGCCCAGAAGTGGTCCCGGAAGTTGTCGCCGTTGACCAGTTCCGCGACCCGGATGCCGCGGCGGCCGATCTTGTCTTCGTAACTGGGGCCAATGCCTCGCGACGTCGTCCCGATTTTGATCTTTCCTGGCGTTTGCTCGGTCGCTTTTTCCATCGTCCGATGGTAAGGAAAAATCACGTGGGCGCGGTTGCTGATGAAGAGGTTGCCTTTTACCTCAACGCCCGCCTGTTCAAGAGCATCGATCTCCTGCAGCAGGGCGGCGGGATCGATGACAACACCATTGCCGATAACGACCGTCTTGCCGGGCCGTAGAATCCCGCTCGGCACCAGCTTGAGAATGAACTTCTGGTCGCCGATGTGCACCGTGTGGCCGGCGTTGTGCCCCCCTTGTGCGCGTGCCACGACGTCAAAACGATCGGCAATCAGGTCGACGACCTTGCCCTTGCCCTCGTCACCCCACTGCGTCCCGAGAATCACCACATTCGCCATGGTTGTACTCTGAAGTCCCCGAAGGCACCGTAGAAAGATTAGCGATCCGGCTCAGCGGATTAGCGAGAAGAATCTGCCGGGGGAGAAGAACCGATGCAAACCCAATTCTAGCCGTTCATCCTGTGACGTGTAAAACCCACTGACCCGCGGCGCCCCGGCAGGCCCGCTCCGCAAGCGCTTCTCTCAACCCTGCGTGCGTCTCGTGCAGCGCCGGAACGTCCCGCGAACGAGCGGATCGAGTGCCAGACGACAACGAGCAGAGACCGAGGCTTCATCGTAAAAGGCTTTCCACCGGATGCGACATCGTCAAGAGTGATCTCTCTTGGTCTGCTTCCGTACACCATCGGAGCTACAATAATCCCGGCCGGACGAGACGACGATGGCGCCGATATCGTCCAGTGGGAATACGCGGTGAACTCCCTTCGAACCGCGGCAGCCGTGACCGCGCTCTCTCTCGCCATCCTTTGTGATACTGTCGACCGACCCGCACCCGAAGAACTGATGGTGCCCATGCGGGACGGCGTTAAGCTGCGCACGAGCATCAGCCGGCCGGGGCCAAGCCGATACCCTGTCGTGCTCATCCGCGGCTACGACACCGACTTCTGGGGAGGCATCTCCGGCCGCTTTCTCGATGCCGGTTACGTCTTCGTCGGTCAAGCGACCCGTGGACACCTCGGCTCGGAAGGCGAGCAGGGCATGGACAACCGTTTCTTCGACGACGCGCAGGATGGCTACGACTGCATCGACTGGATCAGCCGGCAACCTTGGTGCGACGGCAAGATCGCCATGTACGGCAGTTCCTACTATGGCGCGACGCAGTGGCTCACCGCCCCCGAGGCGCATCCCAATCTGAAGGCGATTGTTCCCCAGAACGTCAATCCCGATCCCTGGCAACGCATGTATCGCGACCACGGCGCCATCCAACTCGCACACACCGCCCGCCGCATTTATGACTATTCTCCACAAACCAAGAGACAGGTCGAAGAATTCGGCTGGTGGAATTGGTGTCGCCACTTGCCGCTCATCACGCTCGATACCGTTGCCGGTACGCGACCCAACAAGCTCTACAACGACTATGTCTCCCACTCGACGTACGACGACTTCTGGAAGGCCATCGGCACCCGCCACAAGCTCGACAAGATTCGCATTCCCGTCTATCTGATGAGTGGCTGGTACGACAACTATCCCGGCGCAACGCTCGAGTATTTCCGGAAGCTGACCAATCTCGGCGCGACAGACGAGATCCGGGTCGCCATCAGTCCGACCACGCACTCGCGAAACCGCGTGGTGGGCGACCGCGACTTCGGGGAAACCCCCGAGAAAGACGAGATCGGACTAGCGATTCGCTGGCTCGATTTTGTCGTCAAGGGCAACGACAACGGCATTCGCGGCGAACCTAAGGTCCGCCTCTTCGTCATGGGCATCAACGAGTGGCGACTCGAAAACGAATGGCCCCTCGCTCGCACCCGGTTCACGAAATACTACCTCCATGCCAACAGCGAAAAGGACGGCACGCTCAGCGTAGCTCCGCCGCAAGACGAGCCGCCGACGCGCTATATCTACGATCCCGACGATCCGGTCCCCACGCTCGGCGGCAACCATTCCGCGACGGAGATACCGGGTATCATCCGAGCCGGGCCGGTCGATCAGCGCCTCAACGAGAACCGCCAGGACGTCCTGGTCTTCACGAGTGAGCCGCTGGCCCGGGATCTCGAAGTCACGGGCCCGGTCGTCGTAAAGCTCCATGCCGCATGCTCCACGCGTGACACGGACTTCATTGCACGTCTCATCGACGTCTACCCGGACGGCCGAGCCTTCAATCTCACTGAAGGCATCCTCCGAGCTCGGTTCCGCGAGTCCATCTGGGAACGACCGCGCCTGCTCGAGCCGGACAGGCCCTACGAGTACACGATCGATCTCCTTCCGACCGCCAATGTCTTTCTGAAGGGCCACCGCATCCGCGTGCATATCACGAGCAGCAACTTCCCCATGTGGGACCGCAATCCGAACACGGGCAACGAACAGGGGATGGTCGCCGAACGCAAGATCGCCCGGCAAACCATCTATCACGACAGAGCTCGTCCGTCGCACATCCTGCTGCCCGTGATTCCCGACTGATTTGCTTCCGAGCCCTTTGACCGTTTTGTCGGTTCGTCACTATACTGAAACTTCGAGTGCGGTTCGAGCGGCATCACCGGCATCATCACCACGCCCATGCAAGGCGCGGCGGCCGGCGGCTGCGCGGAAAACGATAAACATTCAACTTTCCGAGACCCGAAGCCCGCCGGCATCGAGCCGAGCGGGTTTTTTCGTTTATTGACGAAAGGTGCAACATGGACATGAACTTTTTGAAAACAAACGGGCTGGTGCCGGCAGTGATTCAAGACGCGGCTGACGGCGCGGTCCTGATGGTCGGTTTCATGAATCAGGAAGCCCTGGACCTGACGCGCGAAACCGGCCGCGTGACATTCTACAGCCGGTCGCGCGACAAGCTTTGGACGAAGGGCGAGACATCGGGCCACTACCTGCTGGCGAAGGAAATCCTGGTCGATTGCGACGAAGATACGCTCGTCATCAAGGTCGAGGCGCTGGGTCCGGGTGTTTGCCATAATGGATTTCGGAGCTGCTTCTATCGCCGTTGGGAAGGTGGTGAGTGGAAGCAGGTCGACCAACCGGCTTACGATCCCGCCTCGGTTTACAAGTCTTAGTTTCTTCCGGGCATCTCATGCTGAAGATCATCGGGAGCACAGGCGAGCCTGCTTTGGAGTGGTTGTTGAAGCGGCGTCAGACACGTTGGGACTGCGCGGAGGCGACCGTAACACCGATTCTGGAGGCCGTACGCAAGCGCGGCGACCGGGCTCTGCTGGAGTACGCCCGCAAGTTCGATCGCCTCGAAAGACCGTCACTCCGCATCCCTGCTGATGAACTGACCACAGCGCAAAAAGAACTGCCCAATGACCTGCGGAGCGCTATCGAGACGGCCTCGCGGCAAATTCGGCGGTTCGCCGAACTACAGAAGCCGCGCAGTTGGACAAAGTCCATCGGTGGCGCGAAGCTCGGGCAGATCGTTCGACCTTTAGCTTCCGTGGCAGCGTACGTTCCCGGCGGACGCTATCCACTACCCTCGACTCTGATGATGACGGTAATCCCTGCCCAGGTGGCGGGGGTGCCCACCGTATCAGTTGCGTCGCCCGGACCCACGTCCGCCACGCTGGGAGCAGCCGGCTACTTTGGCGTCTCGAACTTCTTCCACATGGGCGGAGCGCAGGCCGTCGCGGCATTCGCCTTCGGGACGGAATCCGTGCCCCGCGCCGAGCGCATCGTCGGACCTGGCAACGTCTACGTCGCAGCGGCGAAGAAGCTGCTCGCCGGTACCGTCGGCATCGACTTTCTTGCGGGACCGACGGAGATCCTGTTGATCGCTCCCAAGGGGGCCACGAAGAAGGACGCCCGAGACTTCGCTGCTGACATGCTCGCACAGGCAGAGCATGATGTAGACGCGAGCGCCGTGTTGCTTACGACCTCGAAGCGCTTTGCCCGGTGGGTCGCGGCGGAGGTCGCTCGGCAACTCGTAACGCTGTCTACGCGTGCCGTCGCAGCCAAAGCCATCGCGGGTAACAGCGCAGTTATCGTGGTCTCTTCTACCGACGAGGCGATGGAACTCGCGAATCACTTCGCCCCGGAGCATCTTTCCGTTCCCGACGCCTCCTGGCTGGACAGGGTCAAGAACGCCGGCAGCATCTTCGTCGGGAGCTGGAGTCCCGAGGCGGCCGGCGACTACGCATCCGGCCCGAACCACGTTCTGCCGACCGGCGGAGGCGCCACCCTGCGCGGCGGCCTGTCGGTGTTGGACTACGTCAAGATCATCTCCGTTCAGGAGTTGAACGAGAAGAGCCTGCGCGCCCTTGCACCTGCTATCACGACGCTGGCGCGCGCTGAGGGCCTGGAAGCCCATGCTCGCTCGATCGAGGCTCGCCTCGATGGCTGACACAATCTTGGTAGTGAGGCCGAAACCACGCGAAGCCATCGTGCGGATGGCTCCCTACCACCCCCCTACGGGCGGACGGCGCGGCAAGTTGCGTCTCGATTTCAACGAAAACACTGTCGGCTGCTCGCCGCGCGTAGCCGCTCTGCTAAAGCGGATCGCCGATCCTGACTTTTTCGCTGTCTACCCCGAGTACAGCGAGGTCGCACCCAAAATCGCGGAGTGGCTGGGACTCGGCCCGGAGCAACTGCTTCTCACGAACGGCACTGACGAGGCGATCCACTGCCTCATCAACACCTACGTCGATACTGGCGACGAAGTCCTCATCCCGTGGCCGACGTATGCGATGTATCAGTTCTATGCCGAACTCGCCGGCGCGACTCCCCGGCGGGCGCCCTACCTGCTTCCGGATCTGGCATTCCCGCTTGAGGAACTTCTGGACGGTATCTCAGAACGCACGAGCGCGATCCTGCTCGCCAATCCGAACAACCCCACCGGCAGCGCGATCGGTATCCCCGAAATCGAGCAAATCCTTGATCGAGCCGGGGAAGCGGCGGTACTGATCGATGAAGCGTATTTCGAGTTCTACGATGTCACGGCGCTCGGTCTGCTCGACGCACATCCGAACCTTTTCGTGAGCCGCACCTTCTCCAAGGTCTACGGCATGGCCGGATTCCGTCTCGGCTGTTTGCTCTCACAGGCTGAAAACATCGCCGCCATCGCCAAGGGGCAGTCACCCTACAGCGTGAATTCGCTCGCCGCGGCTTGCGCTCTGGAGGCGATCGACGACCAAGAGTACATCAACAACTACGTCACCGAGGCGCTGGCGGCGCGGCAAGTTCTCACCGACGGCCTCGCCGACCTCGGCGTGACGCACTTCCCCAGCGAAGCGAATTTTGTCCTGGCGCGGTTCGGGGATCGATTGAAGGCCGTCTGCGACCGGTTGCGGGAGCGGGGTATCCTGATCCGCGACCGCAGCCACGAGATTCCCGGAACAGCTCGCATCACCGCGGGGAGGCGTGAGCAAGCCGAGAAACTGCTCAAAGAGCTAAAGCAGATCCTGGCCGACATCAAAGGTTGAGCGCATCATGAGAAAAGCTTCCGTCGATAGGGATACCCAGGAAACCCAGATCCACTGCCAACTACGCATCGAAGGGAAGGGCAAATACAACATCTCGACGGGAATCCACTTCTTCGACCATATGCTCGAGCTGTTCGCGAAGCATGGCGGCTTCGATCTCGATCTCAAGGCTACCGGTGACCTCAATGTCGACCAGCACCACACCGTCGAAGACGTCGGGATCGTGCTCGGCCAATGCTTCTCAAAAGCCCTCGGCGATCGAGTCGGCATCAACCGTGCGGGCTACTTCGTGATGCCGATGGACGAGACCCTCGCCGTCGTTGCGGTCGATCTCAGCGGTCGCCCGGCGCTTGTCTATCACGCGCCTACGCGTTTCCGTCTCGTCGGCGATTTGCAAACCGAGCTTTTACACGACTTTTTCGACGGTTTCGTAACCCACTGCGGCTGCAACCTGCACGCCCGCGTCCTCTACGGGCGATCGAATCATCACAGGGTCGAAGGATTGTTCAAATGTTTCGCGCGGGCCATGCGCTTTGCCTGCTCGACAGACGAGCGGCTGAAAGACCAGCTCCCGAGCACGAAAGGCTTGCTGGAGGGAAAAGCTTAGCCCCATGATCGCCATCTTTGACTACGGCGCCGGCAACCTGCGGTCCGTCGAGAATGCTCTCGACGCGATCGAAGCGACGTATGAGATCGTCAATGACGCCGCAGGCCTGGGGCGGGCCGACAAGATCATCCTGCCCGGCGTCGGACACTTCGGTCAGTTGATTCGGTCGCTCGACTCGCTCGGTGTTCGCGAAGCCTTCAAGGAACGCATCTCCGCCGGCGTGCCCTTTCTCGGCATCTGCCTGGGACTGCACGCCCTCTTCGAGCGCAGCGAAGAAGCACCGGAACTCCAAGGCCTTGGCGTCTACCTCGGTGAAGTCAAGCGCTTCCCCAAGGACGCACGCGTGCCCCACATGGGTTGGAACGAGCTGCAATCGCAGGGCAGTCCGCGGTTACTTGCAAACCTCGCGCCCCGGCCTTTCGTCTATTTCGCCCACAGTTACTACGTCCCCGAAGATGTCGGCGGTGACAAGGCAGCGGCCTTGTGCGAATACGGCGTTCGCTACACGGCCGCGCTGGAAGCCGGCAACGTGTTCGGTGTGCAGTTCCATCCCGAAAAGTCCGGCCCGGTCGGCCAGCAGATTGTCCGGAACTTCCTGGCATGCTAGCGAAGCGCATCATCCCCTGCCTGGACGTCAAAGCAGGGCGCGTTGTCAAAGGCGTCAACTTCGTCGGGCTTCGCGACGCCGGCGATCCGGTCGAGTTGGCCAATGTCTATAACCGCGACGGAGCGGACGAGTTGGTCTTCCTCGACATCACTGCCTCCAGCGACCGTCGCGACATCTTGAAAGATGTCGTCGAGCGGACCGCTCGGCAGGTCTTCATTCCGCTCACTGTGGGCGGCGGTATCCGCTCCGTCTCAGACGCCCGAGACATTCTCGTTGTCGGCGCGGACAAGGTATCGGTCAACACCGCCGCTGTTGAGCGTCCCGGGTTGATCACCGAACTCTCCGAGGAATTCGGTGCGCAGGCGGTCGTTCTAGCCATCGACGCCCGCCGCAACGACTCCGGCCACTGGAATGTTTACACCTATGGAGGCCGCAAAGACACGGGTATCGACGCCGTCGAGTGGGCCGCTCGCGGCGAAGGACTCGGCGCCGGTGAAATCCTGCTCACGTCGATGGACCGTGACGGCACTCAAGTCGGCTTTGACTGCGACCTCACCCGCGCCATCTCCCGCAACACGCACATCCCCGTCATTGCGAGCGGCGGCGGCGGCCGGCCCCAGGATTTCATTAACGTACTCGACGAGGGCGAGGCCGACGCCGCTTTGGCCGCATCGATCTTCCACTACGGGACACACACCGTCATCGGCCTCAAGCAGACGCTCAAGGAACATGGCGTCGCTGTGCGCACGACGGGGTAGAGCGACCTTGCCATACTGCAACTGCTCTCTCGACCTGACTGTCTGCTGGCTCACGATCGAAAAACTTGACTCCAGCGGCCGGAATATTCCGGGATCAGTCCGATTCCACAGCCGGCACGCGAAGCGGCGTCTCACAACACCATGATCATTCCTTGCATCGATCTGATGGGCGGCAAGGTCGTCCAATTGATCCAAGGACGCGAGAAGGCGCTGGAAGGCGAGTCGCCCGAGGTGATGCTCGAAAAGTTCGCGGCCTTTCCCGAGATTCAGGTCATCGACCTCGACGAGGCGATGGGCAAAGGATCGAACAACGACATCGTCCTGAAGTTGGCGCGCAGCACTACCGTGCGGGTGGGCGGCGGCGTCCGGTCGGTCGAGCGGGCCCGTGAACTCGTCGATGCAGGCGCCTCCAAGGTGATCATCGGCACCTCCGCGTTTGATGCAAACGGCGTCCGCCATGATTTCGCGGCGGAAGTCAGCCGCGCGATCGGGAAGGATCGACTGCTGCCCGCGCTTGATTCAAAGCACGGGTATATCGTCGTCAAGGGCTGGCAAGAGGCCACCGAGTGGCGGGCGGAAGAGGTCATTGGCCAACTCGAACCCTACTGCGGTGGATTCCTCTGTACCTACGTCGACAAAGAAGGGATGCTGCAGGGGACCGACCTCGATTGGTATCACCGTCTTCGTCGCGCCACGCGGCTGGAGTTGACGGCCGCCGGGGGCATTACCACCATCGAGGAGATCAAAGCGCTTGACGAGCTCTCGATCCACGCAGCGCTGGGAATGGCGATCTACACCGGACGTCTGGATCTCGGCGAGTTGACGGCCCTGCAAAATGAAAGCTCCCGTGGACACACGGGAGCTTGATATCATCGTTCGGCCTGTGGCCGCTCGCGAAACGAGTGTTCTAGTAGGAGTAAGAGCGTTCCCGGCGCCGACGCTCTTGCGGCTCCTCCGACAACTCTTCTTGGCATGTCACACAATAATGCGCCCAAGGCACCGCCTGAAGCCGCTTGAGCGAGATCGGGTCGTTGCACTCGGGGCAAATCCCGTACCCGCCTTCGTCGACTCGGACCAGAGCCTCTTCGATCTCGCGTAGCAACATCACATCAATGCTGTTGCGGTTAAGAAAAATCCACTCCTCGTGGCTCTGAACGGGAAGATCCTCCAGGGCAGGAGGGTCTTCATCGCGGTCAAGCGCCTGAGCAGCCTTCGAAGACCTTAAGCTGGTCTGTATCTCCTCCGCTTTGGCTTCCAGCAAGCCACGAAACCGCTTGATCTGAGCCTTCGTCACTCCCTTAGTCATGATTCACTCTCCCCGTTCTCGGCTGATCCGGTCCGACGGGCTTATCAGTCCATCGTCGGTTCGATTCAGGTCTTGTTAGACCCCACACAAACCCGTTGGGTTTCAGTTTCCCCACACGAAAGACTAAGTCGCTTGCGAGGCTGCACCCGCGCGGGAAACAACTGAACCTGCAACGAGGTCAGTCGTCGGGTGACTACCGTCTATCTACGTCAATACCCGGAAAACCTGTTTAAAAAATGTACTGGCGCCACAGGATCACCCGTCTGACCCTGCGGCAGTGCGGGAATTTCCTCCGATTATACGTATGAGGCCAACCTTTGGCAAGAAAAATTTCTCGCCCGTGTCGCAAGGCCCCACAGTCAGCAGCACTGACCGACTGCGACAACCACCTCCACCAATACCCAGCAAGATTCTAGCACACGCTGTCAAGCATTTTCCGGCTCCGATGATGTCAACCCCAAGCTATCATTTCCGATTCTGAGAAGCGGGGAGAAGTTGCAAAGTCCCTCCCCCTTCGCAAGGGGACAGGCGAAGCCAGGGAGCGGGCTCCCTAGCCCGGTTTCTGATTGCATTGAGCGGTCATTTTCTCGTGTGCTTGCCGCTTGGTCTCCGCCATGTTCGGCGCCCGGCTTGACTTTCTTTCCCCTGCGCTGCTTCCTCAGTGCTGCATCAGCCGCGTCGTCTGGCCCAGATGCGTAGCGGCCTCACGCTGTTTCATGCGCTTGTCGACGACCGCCGGTACGTCGCGACTCAGCCGGCAAAGGGTGTTCATTCGCGCTCATACATCGCTCGAAGGTTGCCAGGCATCGAAATGGCCCGTGAAGGTTGACGCTTGGGACAAGCCGACCATCGCAGAACTGCGATTCAGTTACTCGATGCCTCATCGAGGCTAGACCCCAAAGTCCGGCATCTTGTGACAGATCTGCCTTAGCGGGCGCCCCTCAGACCGTAAAGCTTCATCTTCAGTTCCATGTAAAAGGCAGAATCCAGGGGACGTTTCAAGGAAAACCGGTAAAGCGACGGACGACGTACGAATGCCTCGCTCCCGCCTAGAACATGGACCTCAAGGCGGTAGGGGTCGGAAGACCACACGGCAGCCACGTCACGGTCCAGCCGCCATTTCCGTGATTCTCCAGGCGCCTCGGTCGAATACATGATCCACTTCGGGGTGAAGTAGAGCGTTCCCTGGGATCCCTTGAGCAGCCTTACATGCTTGGCAGGAATCGCCAGTTCAGTGCCGGGAGGCTCGCTCACAACCCGGTCGGTCGCAGGTTTGCCGATCCTCGTGGCAACCTTCTGGTAGAGCTCGTCGGAAAGCGTCCCGTCGACGAGGACAAACCGGTACCAGCGGTCCCTTCCCACCCGCACGACGGAATCCGAGTAGGATTGGATCGACACCTCGGTCGGGCTCGTGCGATCGAGATGCTGTACGTCCTCGAACGCCCAAGTCAGAGGACGTTTGCGGTCCTTTTGGGGAAGGAACGAGATCCCTTTCTTCCCGATACTCAGAACGCCGTCTGTGTCAGGCCGCATCGACCTCTTCCACTTGGCGTCGAAGGAAAACTCGGCCGCTGCCAGTGGCGAGACAATGAGCAGCAAAATAAGCAAGTTCACTTGATGGCCTCCGTTTGGGCAGACCGCCCGGTCGGCGGATCAGGTCCGTTCAAAGACCCGACGTTCCGGTAGTAGTAAAGGACGGGAAAGATCACCAGCACGACAAATGCCGAGGTGGCGACACCCCCGAAGAGCGGGGTCGCAATTCGCTTCATGACGTCGGCTCCGGCTCCGGTGCTCCACATGATCGGCAGCAGGCCAAGCATGTCCGTGCTGACCGTCATCGTGATCGGTCGGACACGGGCGACAGCGCCTTCCTGAATGACACGAATCAGAGTTGCGGGATTCTCCATCAGGCCGTGTCGCCTGTAGTCGTCCCGGAAAATGTCGAGGTACTTCCAGAAGACGATGGCGGTCTCCGCATAGAGGCCAGCCAAGGCTATGAGGCCGATCCAGACGGCAATGCTGAGGTTGTAATCGAGAATGGCCAGCAGAAGGAATGCTCCGCTGAGAGCTAGCGGAATTCCAGCGAGCACGATGAGCGAGGTCAAAGCGGAACCCGTGCTCACCAGCAGCACCGAGAAGACGATCACGAGCGTGAGCGGCACCAGCAGACGCAGTCGGTCCTGCACCCGCTGCATGGACTCGAACTGCCCACTCCAGGCCAGGGAATAGCCGGCAGGCAGCTTTACGGCGTTCTCGACTGCGTCACGTGCGGCAGCCACATAGGTCGCCATGTCAATATCGGTATCGACATCCACGTAAACCCAGGCGTTCGGCCTGGCATTCTCACTCTTGATCGTGGACGGGCCGGAAGCGTATTCAAGGTCGGCCAGTTGCGACAGCGGCAGGTGATGGCCCATCGGAGTCGTGACGAGCACGTCGCGGAGCGCCGGCATGTCGGCCCGCAAGTCCCTGCTATACCTGAGATTGATGGGGAATCGCTGGAGACCTTCGACTGTCGTGCCGACCTGCACTCCTCCGAGCGCCGTGTGGATCGCTTCCTGGACGTGGTCTATCACCAGCCCGTGGCGCGCAATCGCGTCGCGGTCGATCCTGATATCCAGGTAGTTCCCGCCCATGACACGCTCGGCATACGCGCTGAGAGTTCCGGGCACCCGACGCACGACACTCTCAATCTGCTTCCCGATACTTTCGAGGACTTGAAGATCAGGACCGGCGATCTTGATGCCGACCGGAGTCTTGATGCCGGTCGCAAGCATGTCCAACCTGGTCTTGATCGGCATGGTCCACGCATTCGTGAGACCTGGCACCCGCACTGCTTCCTGCATTTCAGTCACGAGCTTTTCCGGAGTCATTCCTGGACGCCATTGGTCGCGAGGCTTAAGCCGTATCGTGGATTCGATCATCGATAGCGGCGCTGGATCCGTAGCCGTGTCGGCCCGGCCGGCCTTCCCGAACACGTGCTCGACTTCGGGAAACGTCATGATCATCCTGTTCGTCTGCTGAACCAACTCACGCGCCTTGGCAATCGAAATGCCGGGAAGTGTGGTCGGCATGTAGAGCAAATCCCCTTCCCACAGCGGCGGCATGAATTCCGAGCCCAGGCGCCTATACGCTCCAATCGAACCAGCCAGTACCGCGATCCCGACCAGCAGTGTCACGATGCGGTAGCGCATGGCCAAACCCAGAAAGGGCCTGTACACCCAGGCCAAGAGTCTTCGCGCCGGATTGCGGGCATCCGAGAAGCCGGCTCTCCGGACGGCAAAGCTCACGAGAACCGGTACGAGGGTGACCGACAGCAGGGCGGCGCTCGCCATCGCGAGTGTCTTGGTCCAGGCCAGTGGACGAAACAATCGCCCCTCCTGCTCTTGCAAGGCGAACACCGGCAGGAACGAGAATGTGATGATCAGCAGAGAGAAGAACAGTGACGGCGCCACCTCCTTGCACGAATTACGCACCACCTCCCAACTCGACATGCGCCCGTTGTCCCGGGACATGTGCTGGTGGGCGTTTTCCACCATTACGATCCCGGCGTCGACCATCGTCCCCACGGCGACGGCGACGCCGCCAAGCGACATGATGTCGAGGTGGACACCGAGCAGACCTGCAGCGATTCCGGCGGTCAGGACGCCGATCACGATTGTGACTACAGCGACCAGTCCGCTAAGCACCTTAAACAGAAACAGCAGGCAAACGACTCCGACGATGACGAACTGCTGGGTCAGGCTCGATTGCAAGCTCTCGATCACTCGGTCGATGAGCGATGTCCTGTCATATGCGACTTCCAGCGAAACTCCCTCCGGAAGCTGGGGCTTCAGTTCCTCCAGCCTCGCCTTCACCCGTCGAATGACGTCCCGGGTGTCCGCCCCATGACGAACAATGACAATGGCCCCGACGGTCTCTCCTTGTCCGTCCCATTCCGCCAGTCCCCTGCGGATCTCCGGCCCGACCTCAATACGGGCAATGTTGCGTAGTTGCACGGGAGTCCCATTTCTGTCGGTGCCGAGCGAGATTTTCCGAATGTCGTCAATCGACTCGATATATCCCCTCCCACGGATCATGAACTCCTTTTCGGCCAGTTCGATAAGGCGGCCGCCGACGTCGCTGTTGCTGCGTTGCACGGCGTCCCTGATCCGCGAGATCGGAACTCCATACGCCCTCAGCTTCACTGGGTCGATTGCAATCTGGTACTGGCGGACGTATCCGCCTACGGAGGCGACCTCGGCGACACCGGGGACGCCGGTGAGCTCGAATCGCAAGAACCAGTCCTGCAACGACCGCAATTCGCTCAAGTCGTGCCGGTCGGACCTCAGGGCGTACATGAATGCCCAACCCACTCCCGTCGCGTCCGGGCCGAGGGTCGGAGAGACGCCTTCCGGTAGCTGGTACGCTACTTGGCCAAGCGTTTCCAGAACGCGCGCCCGGGCCCAGTACAGATCCGTGCCATCTTCGAACAACACGTACACGAGAGAGAACCCGAAGAACGAATATCCTCGTACTACCTTCGCATGCGGCACGGCGAGCATCTGGGCTGTAAGGGGATATGTGATCTGGTCCTCGACAATCCTCGGGGACTGGCCCGGGTACTTGGAGTAGACGACAACCTGTACGTCGGACAGGTCCGGCAGGGCGTCAAGCGGCATGGTGCGGATCGAATATGCGCCGGCGCCCGCCAGCACCAACGAGGCGATTACCACGAGGAGCCTGTTCCGAAGCGACCAATCGACGATTCTGTTGAGCATTCCGGTGCCAGCCTTCCTAGTGCCTGTGCTGATGCGCTCCGCCCGAGCCACCCACGAGCCTCTCGACTGCCGCCTGCAGGTTGCTTTCGGAATCCAGCAGGAACTGCGACGAGGTCACAACTCGCTCGCCCTCGAAAAGTCCTGCCACGACTTCAAGCAGCCCGTCGCTCTCGATTCCTACTTCGACCTCGCGAGGCAAGAAGAACCCGTCCCCTCCGTCGACGATCACGATGTCGCTATGGTCCCCTGCATGCAACACGGATTGCGCGGGCACGATCAGAGCGTCCCGAGCGCCCGGAAGCTCTATCTCGATCGTTGCGTACATCTTGGGGCGGAGACGGCCGTCCGAATTCTCGACCTCGATGTAGCCTGTCAACGTCTGGGTCTGGGGGTTCATGGCAGGTTGAAAGAAGAGCACCTCTCCGCTCCACCTGCGCCGGGGAAAAGCGTCAAGCGTGATCTCGGCCGGAAGGCCGGGTCGAAGATTTCGAAGGTAATGCTCGTAGAACTCGACTTTGGCCCATAGAGTGGAGTGGTCGGCAATCTTGAGGAGGGTCACCCCCGGGACAGCCCTCATACCCTCCAGGGAGTCCTCTAGCTTCTCGACCACGTAGCCCGATGCGGGCGAGTAGATCTCCAGCGTTCGGCTTGCCCGCTGGGCAGCCGCTAACTGCTCGATCTGGTGGCTGGTCAGGTCCCAATGCCGCAATCGTTCCGCGGCGGCCGCAAAGAGCGACTCGGCGCGGTTGACAGCGCCGGAATACGCTCCGCCCTCCCGAAGCCGCCTTGCGTACTCCATGGCGGCCAAGTATTCTTCCTGCGCAGTGACAAGTTCCGGGCTGTAGATCTCGAACAGGACATCGCTTTTCTCGACTCGCTCTCCAATGGTGTTGACCCTGGACCTCTCAATCCATCCGCCGAACTTGGTATTGACAGCGACCAGCTTCTCCTCGTCCTGGTCGAGGTATCCAATCGTCCGAATCCGAGCAGGCAGGTCAGCGCGCTCGACTTCCGCGGTGCGTACGGCGAAGTTCTGCAAAAAGTTCTTGCTCACGCGCACGCCTCCGGGCTCGGCCCTTTCGGAATGTGCAGCACCGGTTTCGATTGGCATCAGGCGCATGCCGCAGATCGGACATTGCCCGGGACCCTGCTGAACTACCTCCGGATGCATGCCGCAGGTATAGAGCCCTACGGGTTCTTGCGGGGCTGCAGCAGGTTCCGGAGATAACTGCTTGACTCCAATGAGATCGAGGTTCCAGATCGCGATACCCCCAGCGATACCCGTTGCGAATGCGGCAAGTACCACTGCCGCGAGTCTTGCGTTCGTCATGACGACACCTCTTCGGGCACGGCCGCTCCGATCACTCGCTCCAAGTCGGCCACAGCTTTCAGGTAGTCGGATTGAAGCCGAGCCAGGCCGAGTTGCACATCCAGAAGCATGCGCTGGATGTCGAGCAGTCCTGTCACCTCCATGGTTCCGTTCGAGTAGGCCGCTTCGGTTGAGCGGAGTGCCTGCTCCGCCTGAGGAATCAACGTTCGCCTGTACAGGTCAATCTGGTCCGCGATCGTTTCGATTCGGAATGAGATCGAGCGGACTTCGGCTTCCATTTTCTTGGCGGAGTCCCGATACGCGAAGCGAGCTGCCGCAAACTGTTCGGCAGCCTCCCTGACGGCGGCGTCGTACTTGCCTCGGAATAGGGGCAGAGTGAGGCCAACTGAGATGCCGTACGAGTCCTTTCCGTTGCCAAGAATTGGCATGACGGCGGGATCGATCCCGCGAGCACGTATGTTTCCCCACGTCAGACCAAGAGTGAAGTCGGGACGGTGCTGGATTCTCGCCAAGTGCACGGACTTTTCCCGTTCCTCGATCCGCAGGAGAGAGGCCCTGATTTCCGGCCGTGAGAGGCGGCCGGTCTCAAAGAGCGACTTCCGCTTCAAGTCGAAATGGGGCAGTTCGGCCAAGCGAACCTCGGTGACCGGCGTGTCCGCCGGAACGTCCCGCAGGGCGTTCAGCGATGCTTCCAAATCTATCCGCTGGCTCATCAGCTGCCGCCGCCTCTGGATGGCTTGGGTAATCTGCGCCTGAAGCCTGATGGCATCGCCCTGTAGCCCGAATCCTTGGGCGTAGCGGCGGCGTGCGAGCTGCTCGAAGTGCTCCAGCAGGGCTTCGTCCTCGCGGCTTGCCGCCAGGGCGCGATCCAAGAAGCCGAGATCGTAATACGCATGCTTGACGCGAAGCACGATCTCTGCTTTCGTAGCCTTGTACATCTCGTCACCGACAGAGGCGGACTTGGTTGCAAGCTGGCCCTTGGCGGCCCGTTTCCCCAGACCGGGGATGCCCTGGGAGATGGCCAGCATCCTCTGCTGGGACCCTACCCTGGTTTCGACAGTGCGGGCAAACTGGGTAAGGGATAGCGTGGGATCCGGCAACGCGGTAGCCTGCGGCACGCGATGGAGCGCAGCCTGGTAATCGGCAAACGCTTGCAAAATCGCCGGATTATTCTGAAGCGCCTCCTCGATCAACGCCTCGAGGCGGTCGTCGCCATGTGTGGAGTAAGCCGGCGTGGTGGGCGCCACTGCCAGAGCCAGCCCGACGACCATGTGAATGAACATTCCCAATTCCTCCAATCGTGCTCGACGGACCCCGTGGGACGCAGAGTCTTGCGTGTCAGGGGTCCAAGAACTGTCTCGCAACCGGTCGACCTTCGGACGGTCGGGACTCGTGAAGGAGTCGCCGGAAAGCGAGACGCCGGGACAGGCTGGATGCCGTTCCCGTTACGGAAGAAGAGGGAATGCTATACGAGCAGGACTGAATGCACGATGTACGTCGGGTTAGACGGCACCGGAGGCTCAGAAGAGAGAGCGAGTTGCAGGCGGGCTGATTCCCCGGCCGGTTCGGTCAGCGCTTCCGATGCGGCAGGGTCTGTCGCTTGGGTGAATCCACCCGCGACTTGCGACTCCGTTCGCTCACGCGCCACGTCCTCGGCTGCACAGCCGGACTCGCAAGGCTCGTCCTTGTTGTCAGTCGGAGCCGCCGGCTCCGTACCGCAATCGTGGGAACGCGAGGCCGGCGTCTCCGGAATGGATCCCGGACACAGGCAGATCCCTGTCCCGACCAGGAGCCATGCCACTAGCAAGGCTGTCGCCGACTCGGCTCGCACTAGCCTCATCTTGCATCCGCGTTGAGGGAATGTCAAGGGCAAGCGGAGAAATGTCAACCCCAAGCTGTAATGTCCTCTTTTGAAAAAAAGAGTGATCTTCGTTGACCTGCTGCCCGTATCACACAGGGCATCCCGCAGTGAAACGGGCGGTTCTGAACGGACATCGAGCTGCCACCGTTCGCCCCGTCCTGAATCAACTGGATTCCGCAACGGTTACTGGGCGTCGTGACAGAGGTTGCACTCATTCGACGCTTTGCGGCGGTCGTGGCAGGCCATGCAAGCCATCATGTTAGTGGGTTTCTCCTGGAAGATGGTTTCGCGCTCGGCGACGGGTCCATGACATTCCTGGCAGGCGATCTTGGCCTCTTTGTGATGCCACTCGTGTGAAAAGTAGACGTAGTCGGGCACTTTGTAGACTTTGACCCAGGGGATTTCTTTGCCTTGCTTGTCAAAGTCGGCGAGTCTTCGGATATGTGGGCTGTCGGTCTTGACGGCGGCGTGGCAAAGCATGCAGGTGCTGGTGGACGGATAGCCCGCGAGGAAGCCGGGGTCTTCGATCTTGTGACAGTCGAGGCATTGCGCGCCAAGCCCGACGTGGACTTTGTGGCTGAAGGGGAGCGGCTGTTCGGGCGGCGGGAGCGGTTCGAAAGGCTTGGGTTTTCCGGCTGGAAGGCTGGTTTGGGCGGCCAGGATCGAGACGGTCACGAGCGCGGTAGCGGCGAGGATGGCGCGGCAGTGCATTCGGTGGGACCGGCGCTCTTCATCGCGCCTCTACGTCTAGGGTAATGCGAAAACAACGAATTCGTCACCGGAGGGTGTGCGGTTTTCGCCACTTTCGTCGTCGTCGGACGGGAGAAAACGACGCCGGCGAAGTCGTGGAGGAACAGCACCGAAGGGACCACTACATCCCCGGCCCGGTACAGCGTCGGGGTAACGCACCACGCTTGGTTCGTATGGAAACGAACGTCTTGCAGAAAAGAAGTTGGCAGGCGCCAACGAGAGCTAACGTTGACTTCTAGTCCACGGTTGGCGCTCTCGGCGGGTCACGCTTGCCGTGATACGTCCTACGCCGTGAACGAAACCTTCAACGCGGTCGCCGGGTCGGATTCGCGCGCCCTTCGGACAGCCGGTGGAAAGAATGGCTCCGGCCTCGAACGAAATCACCGCGGTGTGCAGAGCGACGAGCGCGTCCGGCCGATGGGCCATGTTGCGAACGTAGTCACGCGAGAACTGCCGCCCATTGTGGATCGTTACGACCTCCAGCGCGTTCACGTCGGGCACTTCATCCTTCGTGACGATCACGGGGCCGAAGCTGAAGAATGTGTCGAAGCTCTTCGAGCGCTGCAGATAGCGCGCGTTGCGCCGGAGCACGTCGAGCGCCGTCATATCGAGCGTCACGGTGTAGCCGAGCAGTACGTCCTCGAACACCTCGATCGGCACGTCTCGGCAGCGTTTGCCGAACACGAGCCCCAACTCCCCCTCGGCATCGATGTCATCGGAAAGATCGGCCGGAGGCAACTCGATCGCACCGCCGGGCTCGAAGAGCGACGAACTCGGCTTCATGAAGCTGCCCGGCTCTTCGGGCTGCGTCTCGTCCAAGTCCTCGGCGTGCGACTTGTAGTTCAGGCCGATGCACCAGATCTTCGGCGGTGACGGATACGGCAAGCGCAACCGTACTTCACTCAGCCGTAACTTAGCCGCGATGCCGGCCGAAGCCTCGCGCAACTCCTCGATCGCATCGGCTTCGATCAGCTCGAGAAGTTGGGTCGGTAGCCGCGTCCCCGAGCGGGCGTTGACTTCCTCCACCGGCAGCACCTTGTCGCCTTGTAGAATCCCGGCCTGCAAGCGGTTTTCGTATTCGAATGTGCAAAGTTTCATCTTGGATCAGGAGCAGCCACGCATGCCGCCTTGAGTAGCATCACGCCGTGACAGCTTCAGCCGCTTGAAAGTCCTCCAGCTTCAACCGCAACCCGCCGCGGTACTCGTCGCACTCAATCGAGAAAGCCACATCGACTTGCGAGCCGTCACTCAGTCCCCTCACCTGCTCGGCCATGCGCCACCCGATCGCAGACAGCACGGCGTCCCTCTTCCGGAGCCGCATCTTGACGTGCTTCATCTTCAGGATTTCAGGCGGGCCCAGCAGAGCCACTCGGCCGGCAGAGAACTTCGGTGTGGGGTTCCCCAGCCCGTGCGGGGCAAGGCAGCCCAGCTCCGCAAGAGTGTCTTCGTTGACGTCGCCGAAGCTGAGCTCGGTGTCCAACGTAAGGACAGGCACGAAGTCTTCGCTCTTGAGCACCCCGCGGGCATGCTCGTTCAGGCGCAGCCGCAGTTCCGGAATGCGATCGATCGGCAGCGTGCATCCCGCCGCTTGCTTGTGGCCGCCGAATCGTGTGAACAAGTCCGCGTTCGACTCCAACCCCTCGAGTAGGTGGTAACGCGGAATGCTGCGCCCCGAGCCCGTCGCGAGTCCCGTCTCCGGATCGCAGCTCATCACCAATGCCGGCCGATGGTAGCGTTCCACAATCCGGTTCGCCACGATGCCAATCACCCCCGCGTGCCATCCATCGCCGGAGGCCACAATGAAAGGGGTGTCCTCGGGGCCCGGTAGATCTACAAGCTTTTCGATGATCTCGGTGACGATCGCATCTTCGGTCCTCTGCCGCTGACGGTTCAACTGATCGAGATGCCCGGCGATGCGCGACACCTCGGCCTCGCTACGGGCGTCGAACAGATCGATGACGGCCCGAGCGTCGTCGAGCCGTCCCGCGGCATTGAGGCGCGGGCCGATCCGAAAACCCACGTCGCCCGCGCTGAGTTTCTTGTTGAGATCGAGGCCTGAGACGTCGATGAGCGCACGCAGCCCCAGGTTCTTGGGATTCCTCAGACCTTCGAGCCCCAGCTTGGTGAAGACACGGTTTTCGCCGATGAGCGGCACCAAATCGGCCACCGTCGCGATGGCGACCATCTTGAGAAGCGATGTCAGCACGCGATCCAGCTTCGCAGCCGGCCATCCCAACTCGCCCAGCAGCGCCTGCGCCAACTTGAAAACGACGCCCGCCCCGCAGAGGTTCTTCTCGGGATAGCCGCACTCCGGCTGATTCGGATTCAGCACCGCGAGCGCGGGCGGCATGGACGGAGTGGGAAGGTGATGGTCCGTGATGATGACATCGACGCCGAGTGCGTTGGCGCATTGAACCACTTCCGTCTCGCGGATGCCGTTGTCTACCGTGATGATCAGCCGAACGCCGGAGCCCGCGGCACGCTCGACGACATCGGCGCGCATGCCGTAGCCTTCGCGAATGCGGTGGGGCACGTGAAACTCCGCCGCGCCGCCCGCCAGTTCGATCACCGCCCGCAGCAGGACAACCGATGTGGCGCCGTCTACGTCGTAGTCGCCGTAGACGAGGATTTTTTCCTGTTGCGCAATCGCCCGGCGGATTCGGCCGACGGCCTCGCGCATCCCTGCCATGCGATAGGGGTCGTGAAGTTGGGATAGCTCCGGCCGCAGGAAGCGCAACGCCTCGGCGGGGTCGGTGATGCCTCGTTGCGCGAGGAGCACGCTCGTCAACCCAGATACCCGCGCCTCTCTCCGGAGCCGCTCGGCTTCGGCCGAGTCGTAACTCCGATAGATCCAACGCTTCATGTTTCCCGGAGCCTCGCGGGGGGTACCCTGTAAGCGATTGTGCCGACGAGCGGGCTACTCCGTGCGCACCATCACCTGCCCGTCGTAGTCGAGATCCCGCGCGGCCGGGGTGACAATGGTCTTTCTGTCGATATAGATCTTCGTCTGCAGCACCTTCGCCCGCCGCACGTCGTCTTCGCTTACGAACGGCACGATGTCCACCTCCGACGCAACCGGTTTCGGTGCGGGTCGGTTACTGGACTTGGGTTGCACAGCAGCCGGGTTCGGATTCGGCGATGAGGCTCTCTGCCCGTTCAGGAAGCGGTCGACGACCTCCGCGGCGGGTCCGGTATTGACGCTTGCTGTCGCTGCTACGGAACCGGACGCGCCTGCAACGCCCCGCTGCTGCAAATACCGGTCTACCGCCGCCGCGACTTTCGGACGGTCCGCCGAAGAGGCTGCGCTCGCGGCGGTCCTCCCGGCGAAAAAACTTTTGGCCTCGTCGCTCTCGAAAGCCGCCTCGACGTCCCGCACCTTGTATGCAACGCGCTTGATGTTGATCAAATGCATGGGCCCTATGTTGTCGCCCGTGATGTTTCCCGCGATCGCACCGCATCCGAGCGTCATCGATGGCAGCACGTTCGTCGTGATGCCCGTCGAGCCTTGCGGCGACGCCGTGTTCACGAGGATACGAAAGGCCGGCATAGCTAGGCCAAATTCGCGAATCCGCTCGTCGCTCTTCGAGTAGATCACCGAGGTGTGCCCGCGCCCGCCGAAGTTCACGATTGCCGCCGCAGTTTTCAGAGCGTCGGCGAAGTTCTCCGCGAAGTGCACACTCAAGACGGGCGAGAGCTTCTCGGCGGAAAGCGGATGCTCGCGGCCGACGCCCCTGAGCTCAACCACCAACACCCGGACATCCGCTCCGACGCTGAAGCCGGCCATCTCGGCAATGCGCTGCGGCGACTGCCCCACGCACTCGGGGTTTACACGAAAGTCCTGGGTGATCAGCAGTGCAGCCAACACGGCCGCCTGCCGCTCATCGCAGATATAGGCGCCGTGTTTCTTCAGCGCCGACCAAACCGCGCCGCGGTTCTTTTCCTCGGTGATGACGCACTGTTCGCTTGAGCAGACCGTTCCGTAGTCAAACGACTTGCCGTCGATGACAGAGCCGATTGCTTCATCGACGTCGGCCGAGTCGTCGAGCAGCACAGCCACGTTGCCCGGACCAACGCCGAGGGCGGGTTTGCCGCTTGAATACGCCGCGTGCACAATCCCCGGACCGCCGGTGGAGAGGATGAGGCTCGTGCGGTGGTGCTTGAGCAACTCGTTCGTGCCTTGGATCGTCGCTTTCGTCAGGCACTGGATGACGCCCTTGGGAGCGCCCGCAGCTTCAGCGGCTTCGGCGAGCAGCCTCGCGGATTCGCAGGTGCAATTGACTGCCCGCGGATGTGGACTCACGACGATGGCGTTCTTGCTCTTGAGCGCGATGAGAATCTTGAATAACGCCGTGGACGTCGGATTCGTCGTCGGCAGAATCGCGGCCACAACGCCCGCGGGCTCGGCGATTTCGAGAATCCCCTTGTCGGGGTCCTCGCGAATCACGCCCACGGTCTTCATCGGACGGATCGCCCGATGCAGGATATCCGAGTTCAGCAGGTTCTTGATGGTCTTGTCACGGACATTGCCGTAGCCGGTTTCGTCGACCGCGAGTTTGGCCAGCAACTCGGAGTTGGCGCGCGCAACGGCCGCGGCCTGATCGACGATGCGGTCGACCTGCTCCTGCGTGTGCTTACGAAACTGAAGAAAGGCTTCGTGCGCCGCCGCGACCTTTGTGCGGACTTCTTGAATCGACTGCAGATCCTTATCCGCCACCATCGCGGACCGCTATCCCTTGCCGCCTTGCGCGGCCCTGTTCTTCGGCACGACCTTCGTGTCGGCCTCTTCGTGCAGATTGGGGATGACATGAACGCTGACCAATTCGCCCACCCGCCGGGCGGCGGCCGCGCCCGCGTCTGTCGCCGCCTTCACTGCGCCGACATCGCCACGGCACGTCACGGTCACGAAGCCAGCGCCGATGTACTCCCTGCCTTCGAGCACGACCTTCGCGGACTTGACCATCGCGTCGGCGGCCTCTATGGCTCCGACAAGGCCCTTCGTCTCAATCATTCCCAGAGCTTCCACAGATTGGCTCCCTGCCTCTCAGCGTAACCGTGAAAGTACCACAACCGCCCGAATACCCACAAGCAGGAAAAATCGACCTGTCGCCGCCGTATGATTGAAGCGTGACCCGGCTGCTCGGCACGCAAGGCGAAATAGATGAAAATATCTTCGGAGCGTCGAGTCCCCGCGGCATCCTCGCGAGTGGAGCAGGCCATTTCGAACTGCCGTGCCGCTCGTTATCAGCACGGCAGTTGGTATGCTTTGGCCCGGAAAAACTACGCCAAGCGAAAAGAGGTGACACCCATGAACGCAATGAATAGTTCCAGACACGATCACGTGCTCCTCGTGGCAGCCGCCATGGCGATGTATCTTGCTCTTCCTCATCCGGTGTCGGCCAACGACGACATCCGCCTTGAACCGCGCGTTCAAGCCATGCCGCAGATCAAAGCCGCGCCTTACACAAAGCTGGCCGACGGCAGCGCCCTCACCGTCGAAGACAAGTTCGCGTACATCACGCCCGACAACGGCCAAACCTGGCTCGATCCCATCCCCTTGTTTCCGGACGGACCCGAACTCAAAGTCAGCAACGAGCGCGTCCTTACGCGCACCCGCGACGGAGCGATCATTCTGGCTTTCATGAACCTCAACTCGCGGAATTGGGGTTGGGACGACGAGAAGAACGCACCGGACCGCGAAGTGCGCCTCGACGTGTGGACCGTCCGCAGCCTGGACGAAGGCCGCACTTGGCAGGATGCGCAGCGCATTCAAGGCGGTTGGTGCGGCGCCGTCCGGGACATCATTCAGACCGGTTCCGGCCGCGTTGTTCTAACTTCGCAAATCCTGACCGACAACCCGCCCCGCCACGTCACGCGAACCTATTCCTCCGACGACGACGGCAAAACCTGGAAGCCGAGCAACATCCTCGACCTCGGCGGCCACGGCCACCACGACGGCGCGATAGAAGCCACGATCGTCGAGCGTAGCGATCACAGTCTCTGGATGCTGCTCCGTACGAATCTCGATTACTTCTGGGAAGCGTTCTCAGACGACCAGGGGCGCTACTGGAGAGAGATGCGGCCCACTAAGATCGACGCCAGCAGCTCTCCGGCTTACCTGACGCGGCTCCAAAGCGGCCGACTCGTGATGACCTGGAACCGTCTTTATCTCGAAGGCAAGAACAGCACCGTTCGTCGCGGCGGTTCTCGCTCGGAAACGCTTGCCAGTTGGGAACGATCCGAACTCTTCATCGCTTTCTCCGACGACGATGGGCAGACCTGGACGAACCCCGTCGTGATCGCCCGCCACAAAGACACAGCCAAACGCGTGTCTTATCCCTGGATCTTCGAGCGGCGGCCCGGTGAGATGTGGATCACCACGATGCAAGGCGCCCTCAAGTGCCGACTCTTTGAAAAGGACTTCGTGAAGTAGCGACCTGCTTTCACTTCCTCCGCTTGGGCGGTTGCGACTCTTGCATCGGAGGAGGGCTTGGTTTGAAGTTGATCACAATGTAGGTGATCACTTCAACCGGCATTCCGTTCAGGCGCGTTGGCCGGTAGCGCCACTGACGAACCGCGGCCACCGCCGCCTCCACCAACAGGGGATGTCCTGACAGGACCTTCAATCCCCGGATGATTCCCTCTTTGGTAACGGTCGCCTCGAGGTACACGGTTCCGCTGATGTCTTCCTCCGCCGCCTCCTCGGGATATACAGGGAGCACCCGGTTGACCAGCTTCGCTGCTTGCACGTTGCCGCCGACTCGGATGCGGGCGGGCGGCGGGACGTTCATTGCATGCGTGCTCGAAAGATCCAGGATTCCCCCGATCACCCCACCCGGGATCCCCTTGGAGATGCCGCTCAAAGCCGGTCCTTGGATCGCCGCGCCTCTATCGACGAGCGCAATTTCTCTGGGGATCTCCCGTGGCGTATGTAAAACTCCCTCGAACCGGCTCGGCGGCCTGCGGGCTGGTTCCGGGGACCTTTGCTCCGACGCGGACGCCGGAGGCGGTGGCGCCACCAGCAGAATGGAGCTTGTCAAATCGTGCAACGGGATCGCGTGGGTGTAAATCAGCGGCAGCAGGAGTGCGGCGCCAATAAGGGACGATTGCCCCAGCAGAGAGACCAAAACCGTCCACGGCTTGACTCCGGCGCCCTCTAGATGCACGAAGGTTTGGTCAAACACGGCAGGAACGACCAAGTGTTACTCAATGTAGTCGCTCCAAAGAGCTTTTTTGTTACGAAGAAGGCTCCGATTATCGCTCGGAACCTTCGGTTTGCACGGCCGCGAGGATTGATCTAGACGACCGATCCTTCCTGGATCTCCCCGGAATTCGTGCCCGATTGGGTCTCTTTCGGAACGCGATTCTGATCGCTAGCGTCCGATGTGCGGTCCGCTTCATCAAGCTGACGCGTTTCGCGCCAGGTATGGGCGATGCGATGCGCCACTGTGATGTTCGACAGTACGGCGATCACCCAAAGGACTGGAGCCATGCGGTCAAACAGCGCGCCGATGATGATCAGCACAATGCGCTCCGGCCTCTCCAAAAATCCCACCTTGCAGCTTGGGATGCAGTTCTCGGCGCGAGCCCGCGCGTAACTCGTCAATATCGAGCCCGTCATTACAACGGCCGTCAGAACGACATAGAAAAAACGGTTCACACTCGCGTAGTACACCAGCAACCCCATCAGCAGGATGAGATCGGAATATCGATCGAGCACCGAGTCGAGGAAACCACCGAAGCGCGTCACCTTGTTGCTCTGGCGCGCGACGGGCCCGTCGATCAAGTCGAAGACCGCTCCGATCACAACCACGACACCGGCCGAGAAGAACTCGCCGCGGGCGAACAACCAAGCGGCGATGCCGTTGATGCCAAGCCCGATGCAGGTCAGCAGGTTGGGGTGGACTCTCGCCCCGATCAACAGCTTGACGATCAGTCCCAGCAGGTAACCTGCCGCGCTTCCGATTTTTTGGGTAACACCCATCGTGGTTTCCAACTCGGTCCAGCGCGTCCGGCGCGGTAAGGGCGTCAGTCTTCCTGCTCGTGGATCGTCTTCAGCTTCAAAATCTCCATCTCCCGCACTCCGCCCGGCGTGCGGATCTCGGCCACATCGCCCGGTTCCTTGCCCATCAGGGCGCGGCCAATGGGTGACGTCGTTGAGATTTTGCCGTTCGGAGCATCGACGTCCTCCGACGTCACAAGGTAGTATTGCGTTTCCTTGTCATGGTCAATGTCGTAGACGACAACTGTCGATCCGAGTCCGACCACACCCTGCCGAATCTTGGTCAAATCGACCATCCGCATGTCTGCGAGGCGCTTTTTCTTCTTTGCCAGCAGCGCACCGACATAGTCCTGGCGCTCTTTTGCGGCGGCGTATTCGGCGTTCTCACTCAGGTCACCCAGTTCGCGCGCTTGCTGGATTTCTTTCGGCAGCTCGTTCTTCAGTTCGTACTCGAGCTTCCTGACCTCGTCTTCGAGCTTCTGAATGAAGTCAAGGGCCATGCTGTTTATCACTCACGATTGTTCGCGGGCGGAGGAACTAAAAATACCGGCACCGCAGGACGCGAACCGGTATCGAGAGAAGTCAATTGGTAACTCCGCGCCCTACTGTTCCAAGCACCCGCGGGTACATCCCTGCTACCAGGCTCCATTATAGGATACGCCCCTGGAAGTCCGGCTTGAGCGTTGGGTGTGCGACAAAGGTGTAAGCATGTTGCGGGGGGGTGTTGGGACAGCGCCGATCCGCTACAATAGCGCCAGCTTCCGATTCGTTCCAGCAGGTGCCATGTTGACCCGTCGAGCCTTACTCGCTGCCATCGCCACGGCCGCCTCCGCCAGCGACCACAACTACGCCATCCGCAAGCGCAAGAAGGTCGAGAGGTTGTTCAAGTCGCCGGACGGCAATCCGAACGGCCTGGAAGCAACCGCCGCGGGCCTGTGGTGCGGCGAACAGGTGACCGACCGGGCACATCTGCTCGACTGGGAAACGGGCAAGCCCCTCACGTCGTACGAGACGCAGTCGTCGAACACCAGCGGCATTGCGGCCGGCGGCGGTTTCGTGTGGATGGCCGCGAACGGGCCGGCGGGGATGCGCCCTCCGCGGCCTCATGATGGGAAGAAGGGGGGCCGGATCGTCAAGCTGGAGATCGAGACGGGCCGGCATGTGAAGAACTATCCGACCCCCAACGGGGGAGGCGTTCACGGCGTGCTGTGGGCGCAGGATTCGCTGTGGATCACGCAATTCGGTCCGAACAAGAACGTCACGCAGACCGACGCCGATCTGCAAGTCAAGCATTCATTTGCAGTGCCGCTGGGACGCGCCCACGGACTGGGTTGGGACGCTGCGTCTATCTGGTGCATGTTCTCGAACGATTTCCGGATTTTGAAGTTCGATATCGAGAGCGGACGGGTCATGGAAGCGATCCAGCTCAACCGTGACGATCCCGACCCGCACGGCATGACCTGGTGGAAGGGCAGCCTGTACTACTGCGACGCGGGGATTGCGCCAGGGCATCGACAGAGCACCAGCCCTTATGCAGGCTACATCTGTAAGATCCATGCCTAGTGTCCAGACGCTAAAGTTCTTGTAACATCAAGATACGCATGGGTTACGGCCCTGTCCCTCAGCGACAAGGGGGAGAGCCTGTCTATGCCTGTTTCAGGAACACCACACTAGCTGCCGGAGGCCGAAAGGTCATGAGAGTGGTCTGCGTTTGTTTGGCAATGGTTCTGGGGGGGGCGCCGGACCTACTACGGGCCGGCGAGATTCCCGAGGGCTTCACGCCGATTTTCAACGGCTCGAATCTCGCCGGCTGGCACGTCAGCATGACGAATCACCACGGCAACACCTCCGAATGGCGCATCGACGAGCGGGTATTGACTGCCCGCCAGCGGCCCGCCGGCAACGGCGGCGTGCTACTCACAGACGATCGCTACCAGGACTTCGAGGTTTATCTCGAGATCAAGCCTGACTTCGGATGCGACGGAGGCTTGTTCCTTCGCTCAAACGCAAACGGACAAGCATATCAGGTGATGCTCGACTACGTCGACGGAGGAAGCATCGGCGGAATCTACGGCGAGCGGCTCAAAGGAGTCAAGAGGACCGACTCACAGGGCTGGCAGGCTGCCTGGCGCAAAGACGATTGGAACGCGCTGCGCGCTCGCATCGAGGGCGAAGCCCCGCGCATCACCGTCTGGCTCAACGGTACAAAGATCACGGAATTTCAAGACACGGCGAACCATGCAGCCGGCGGTGCGCCCGACGGGATGATTGGTCTCCAGGTGCACGCCGGAAGCGGCTGGGTTGAGGGTGGTTTTCACCGCTACCGCAATATCGCGGTGAAGCGGCTGCCCTGAGTCAGAGGAGGCATGCCTCCGAAGGATCGCAGACCGAACACGCTCCGCCGGCGGGTCGGCCGGCTGTTCGGTAACCTGCGCATTCGGCCGAAGCTGATTGTCCTCCATAACCTTTTCTTTCTTGTTCTTACCTGTGCGGCGTACTTCTCGCTGATCCCCCTGATCGAAGAGCAGATCACGACGGCCCGCGAGCGCGAGACCAACTTGATCCATGAGATGTTCGTGGAGCGCGGCAGCGTCCCGAAGCTGCCGCGGATGGAAATCTATGAGCACCTCGAAGGGACGGCCGAGGAACTGGAAATCGCCGACGACGTCAAGGAGTGGCTCGACCGGCATCCGGGAGAAGTGCGGCAGGCGCCGGGAACACCGGACCGCCTTTATCGCAAAGACCCGGCGGCGGACACGTACGCCCGTCTGACGATCTCGTCGGAGTTCTACGAAAACGAGATCTACCGCGCCAAGATCGTACTGTTGACCGTGCTCGCGATCCTCTATGTTCTCGCCGTTCTGCTCCTGGAGACGGTGATCATGCCGAGGTACGTCTACCGGCCGATCCGCGTCACGTTGGAGGCTGACTCAGCGGTGCTGGAAAACGAAAGAGCCCGAGAAATCATCGACCAGACGGAGATCCTCGGCGATGAGATCGGCGATATCATGCGCTCGCGCAACTCCACCGTGATGAACCTCCGAGAGAAGGAGGCGAGCCTCGAGCGCACTCTGGCGAGGCTCGAAGAGTTAGCGGCGGATCTCCGCAAAAAAAACCGCATGTTGGAGGAAGCCAAGACCCGAATGGCCGCCCAGGATCGGCTCGCCAGCATCGGCCTGCTGAGCGCGAGCGTGGCGCACGAGTTGAATACACCGCTCAGCGTGCTGGTCGGTTCTATCGAGAAAATGCTCGAAACGGTTGACGATCCTGCGGCGCGGCGGCGGCTGGCTCGCATGCAGCGCGTCGCCGCCAGGCTCCGGCAGATCAGCACCGGACTGTTGAATTTTTCCCGATCCTCGGACGAAGCGATGGAGGCGGTGGAACTCGCGCCGGTCATCGCGGAGTCCTGGAACCTCGTGGCCATTGACGAAAGAGCTTCGCGAGTCACATTCGAAAGTGATGCGGACCGACTCCACGTCGTCAAGGGAAGCCGGGACCGGCTGATCCAACTCTTCGTAAATCTACTGAAAAACGCCCTGTACGCAATCGACGGAAACGGCAGCATCGTCGTGCGAGTGCGACAGGACGTGCCCGACAGCCGGTCAGATATCGTGATCATGGTCGAGGATGACGGTGTGGGCATTCCGGAGGAAGTTCTGCCCAGCATCTTCGACGCATTCGTAACCAGCCGTCTCGACGCGCGCGGGACCGGATTGGGGCTCACCGTCGCCGAAGGAATCGTCCACCAACACGGCGGCGGAATCCGCGCCGCGAACCGTCCCCAGGGCGGCGCCGTGATCGAAGTGCGGCTGCCCGCGATACCGACGGATACCAAGCGCGTTGAGGCTTCGGCCTTGCGCCCAGCCTGAGAAGGGTAGACTACTCACCGTGGGAATTGCCTCTCGCACGAGCGAAAACCGAAAGAAGCAACCAAACGTCGATATCGCCGTCCTTGACGACGATTCCGATTTCATCCACTACATCGAGGACTTCCTCAACGACGAGGGTCTCTACACCGTTCGCACATTCACGCACCCGGACGAGCTTTTCAAGAGCTGCCGTGAGCGGGCGCCCGAGATCATTTTGCTCGATATGAAGATGGGCCCTTTTCAGGGGCAGGAGATACTCGAGAGACTGCAGCAGAGCCATCCCGGCGTCTGCGTGATCATCATCACCGGATACCCGTCGCTCGAGGACATGCGGGCGACCTTCAAGCGGCAGGTTTTTGACTATCTGGCTAAGCCGTTTTCGCTCGGGCAGCTTCGCCAGACGCTCAAGAACGCTATCGCGGTCCGGGGTCTCGGGCGTGCTCCTCAGGATCTCGTGCGGGACCGCCTCGGGCACCGACTGAAGCTCTTGCGGACGGAGCGCAACTGGTCATTGAAGGACACCACAGCCCAGACGGGCATCAGCGTCTCCCAGCTCAGCTCGATCGAACGCGGCGCCCATATGCCGAGCATCGAGAGTTTGCTGACACTGTGTTCGGCCTACGAAGTGAAGCCTTCGGAGTTGCTGGCCGCAATCGATTTCTAGCATGGACCGCGGGATGACACGCCCCGGATCAAGGTCTATATTGAGGGAGTCCGCCGCCTTGGATGTGCCGTCTAAGGGTTGCTCATGCCCCAGAGTTTGCATATTCTGAACCGCCCCGCCCTCAAGCGGGCTGCCGGGGAATGCGCCCTCCTGGAAGGGAATCAGGGAGCATGGATCGCCTGCTGTTCCTAGCGCTTCTTTCCTCTCGCCAAGCGGATTGCCAGTGACGTCCAGGAAGCCCGGCCCCGTTTGACCGGAACCCGGCCCGAGGGTAGCGTTACTCCGTGGACCGACGAACGAGTTCCCTAATGCTCAAGACATTGCTTGTAGTAGTGCTGACTTTCCCAGGAATCGCCCCCCTGTACGGACAGCCCACACAAGGAAGCCAGAAAATCCGAGGCGGGTTCAGGCCCTCCTCGGACAAGTACCTTTTTGCTTCTTACATTGAGTTCAGGGACCGATCTTACTGTAGCGGGAGCCTGATTGCTCCCACTTGGGTGCTTACGGCGGCTCATTGCATGGCTGACGCTGATGGCACACCTATTTCAGCCAGTGACATTAACGCCGTCGAAATTGGCTACCCGGATCATTACGAGCGGAACACCAGCATCAAACGGGTGATTGTTCATCCCCGCTATACGTCAAACAATGGATTTTCCCCTTTTGTGAATGATGCTGCCTTAATCCAGTTGGGGCGTCCGTTTTCCAATCGCCGTTACGAACCGGTGCGCCTCCTGAACCGAGAGGAAGAAGCCCTCAATGCCCCGTCAGGAACGGTGGCAACCCTGCTGGGATGGGGGGGAATAGTAATAGCTTGCTAGCAGTCGAACTGGCAATGTACCTGGGGACAGACTGCCATGCGACTTTCGATCCGAGCCAGTCACGTTGGGGCGTAGAACTCACCAAACAAATGATGCATGAAGGAACGATTTGCTCAGGGGTCGAGGGAGATACCAGCAAGGGAACTGAGGTTGGCGACAGTGGCGGCCCCGTGATTGTACCCTTGAGCCAGACGACATTCGATGAGCCAATGTGGGGACTGGTGGGAGTGCATTCACACAGCATCACGAATAGCGAAAGAGCGCGCTATGTCACGATTGCGACGCGTGGTTCCACGGTGCATGACTGGATCGAAAGCCAGATCAAACAAAAGCAGATTCTTACCCACGTGTTTGCAGGCCCGCTCGCTAACTCCACGGCGGAAACCGAAATCACCATCACCAACCGGACGCAGGAGCCTTACGGTGCAAGTGTCCGGTTTCACCGCGGGACGGAAGAAGCCTCGGCTGTCCGATTCAATGGGCAGTACTTGGACGGAAACCAGATGGAGACCGTCATCCAGGGCGGAACGGTGCACAGGGTCCTCCTAACGGCGGACCACGGCCAAGACCTTGCCGTTGGGGCCATCTATGTGGAGCAGGAGTCCGGATGCGATGTCAACGCCCTGCAGGTGGAAGGCCGCTACCTGGTCACCAGCCAGGACGGCGAGATCATGGAAGCCTTTTCGGTCCTGCCCCAGACGTTTGGCGACTGGTTGAGTGATGGCGATTGCCGCATCCTGTCTAGCCGTTTCGGCAGCCAGGACGATATCGGCCTAGCCATGGTAACGGCTGAGCCCGGCCAAGCCGCACCGACCAGAACGAAGCTCCGGTTTCAAGGGTATAACTGGCAGGGAGAGGATTTAGGCGGCCTTGGGAGCTTGGAAGTGACTGGCGTACAGCATGCGATGACCCCCTGGAAACTCAATGAGCCTCACTTGGTCCGCCTCTGCCTGGACGTGCCCGACGACCAGCCTGATGAGTTCAAGCTGTCCCTGATAGCGATAGCGGCCCGAGTGTCCAGCCGCAACATCCAGTATTCCTCAACCACACTGATCCGGCCCTGAGAGGGTCAACTTCCTATAAGCGTCAATAAGTCAACCAAGCCTTGACCGGCAACTCATTCCTTTTCAATAACTTGATGATTTCCAGGGCCTCGGCAACCCCAGCCCCGGCCGCCAACCCCAAGATCTTGGGGTTTGACCCTTAGCGGTCAAGTTTTTGGGTGCGGGCCAGGACGAGGTCCGGGGACCGCTCGATGACCTAGCTGACGGACGCGGTCCAGAACCCCCCGTTCCCGGACTTCACGGCGCAGATGATGCCGAACTCGTTCTCGCCCGTGTGTTTGCTGATCGTGCGGCCGTCAGGTGGCGAGATCAGCAGGCCAGATGTTCCTGCCGTTCAGAACCAGCTCGGCCGACCGGCTTCAGGCTCGCTGCGACAGCCCGCCGTCCACCGCGAGCAGTTGCCCGGTGACAAACTTCGAGCCGGCCAGAAAGTGGACGACCGCCTCGGCGACCTCCTCCGCGCTGCCTGGACGCCGCATCGGTGTCACCGAGACGAGCCGCTGCACCTGAGGCGGCATCTCCGCGTCGAAGTGGATCACGCCGGGCGCGACCGTGTTCACGGAGATCTTCGGCGCCAGCGCTTTGGCCAGAGCACGCGTCATGTGGATAACACCCGCCTTCGAGGCGCAGTAGGGAACATGCCGCGTCCACGGGCGGATGCCGCCGAGCGAGCTGATGTTGACGATCCGCCCGCCGGTCCCTTTGAGCATCAGCTTGGCGGCCGATTGGCAGGAGAAGAACACGGCTTTCAAGTTGATGTCGTGAATCTCGTCCCAGTCGTCTTCGGTCAGATCGAGGACGTCCATTTCCCGGTAGCGGGCCGCATTATTGACCAGGCAGTCAAGCCTGCCGTAAGTGTCTGCAATCTGGCGATAAAGTCGCTGTATTTCCGACACTTGCGTCAGATCGGCCTGAAAAATCTTCGCGCCGCACTCCTCGGCGGTCTGCCGCGCCTCGGTTTCAAAACGGCGGTAGTGAATAGCAACCTGTGCGCCTTCCGAAGCCAGCCGTAGAGCAATCGCGCGGCCGACCCGCCGGGCGGCCCCGGTAACAAGTGCGACCTGGTTGCTCAGCGGCTGCGGCATGGGGAACGCCGGGCACGGTATACCGTGCCCCTACAAGAGCGGTTTGATGAAATTCAGGGCTTCCTTGGGGACGATGTACTCCGAGTATGCTCCGTTGCCCTTGTAACGCAAGTCTTTGATGCCGATCTCGCTGGAGTAGTAGGCGTCGACCGACATCTTGCGAATCCAGTCGAAGAACCGGACGCCCGGGCCAAGCTCCGCGTCCACCTCCGAGCCCTGCTCTGCTTCTTCGGCGGCGACAATCGCGTCGAGCAGCGCGGTTTGCTGCTGCTCGGCCGCATCGACGAAGCTCGTGTCGTGATGCTTCCGCATCCAAGCGTCGAACCAGCCCAGTCCGCCGCTATAGATCCGGCCGAGTTGCTCGTTCTCACTGCAAAGCACGTCGATGAACTGCGGCGCACCGGCATCCACGGCGCTGCCGCCTCGCTCGTCGACGGGTACGATCAGCTCCGCCAGCCGCGCCACGGTCCGGTATTCATGCGGGTTGAGGAACTTCGCTGTGTAAACCCCGCCCGGCGACGCGCCGCGAGCCGCGTTATGAACCTGCTGCGCCGAAGCCAAGTCGAGTGACCGCGCCCCGACGGCGGTCAGAGCCAGCGCGATCCGGCGCAGAGCGTCGCGCCGCGAAACATCATCGACCCGGAGCAGGCTTGAATCAGACATCGCCCTTCCTCATCGCCTCAGCCAGGTAGTCCGCCGCGTGCCACGAGAGGGCGTTGATAGTAAGCGTCGGGTTCTTGTCCGGGTTGGTGACGAAACACGAGCCGTCGGTTACGAACAGGTTCTTCACTTCGTGCGCCTGGCAGAACGGATTCAGAACCGATGCGCGCGGGTCCGTCCCCATGCGGGCGGTGCCGACCTCGTGGATAATGCTTCCGCCTGTCGAGATCCCCGACTTTTCCCAGGCGTTCCCCACTCTGGTGACCCGTCCACCGAGCGCCTCGATAATGCCCTTGAAAGTTTCCTCCATGTGGCGCGCCTGCTTCCACTCGTAGTCGCTGAACTTGAAGTGGAAGCGCAGAACCGGAATGCCCCAGTCATCGACGATGGCCGGGTCGATTTCACAGTAGGAGAAGCGATTCGGAATCATCTCGCCGCGCCCGGCGAACCCGACACGCGCACCGTACTCCTGCCGCATTCGCTCCTTGATCCGCTTGCCGTAGCCGGCCCGCCTTGCCGTGTCATGACCGGCATGAACGCCGGGCATGCCGAAGCCGCCTCCGAACTCGATGTGATAGCCCCGCGGAAAGCCGAGCTTGGCGTGATCGTTGTATCCCCACCAGGGCCCGTAAAGGTGCGAGCCGCCGAAGCCGTCAGTGTTGTAGACCGGCATGCCTTCGAGCGCAGGGACATAGCCGGAGACGCTCAAGCCGACGGTGTCCATCAGGTTGCGTCCAACCATGCCCGATCCGTTGGCCAAGCCATTGGGGAACACCTTGGATTTCGAATTGAGCAGGATGCGGGCCGATTCGCAGGTGCTCGCGGCGAGCACCACCGCTTTGCCAAGCACCCGCTTCACCTGGCGCGTTTTTCGGTCAACGTACAGCACGCCCTCCGCCTTGCCGCTCGCATTGGTGAGAACCTCGCGCGCCATCGCATCGGTCAGCAAAGTGAGATTGCCGGTCTTGAGCGCCGGGAAGACGTCGACCTGACTGGCGGAGTAAGCGGACGCCGTCAGACAGCCGCGTCCGCATTGGCCGCAGTAGTGGCAAGCAGCGCGCCCGTTGATGGAGCGCGTGATGACCGCGCGGCGGTTGGCGATAAAGGGGATGCCGAGTTTCTTGCCGGTAGCCTGGACCAGGAGTTCGTGCGCCTTGGGCGGCGGCGGTTCGTGAAAAACACCGTCCGGCGCGGACGGGATGCCTTCGTGCGTACCGGTGACGCCGATGAACTTCTCCGCTTTGTCGTAATACGGCGCAAGGTCCGCGTAGCCGATCGGCCAGTTCGGCCCGACACCGTCGCGGTCGCGGGCTTTGAGATCCCATTCCGACAACCGGAACGACATGCGGCCGTAGTGATTGGTCCGCCCGCCAACGATGCGGGAGCGGAACCAAACGAACTCGCTGCCTGCACCGACGGTGTACGGCTCGTCCGGAAGCTCCCAGCCGCCGCTGGTTGTACGCATGAAGCCAAAGGGCTTGCCCCTCCCGAAGTAGCCCGCGCCCCCGGGACCGATGCCGCGGTGATCGTAATGGTACGGCCAGTCGTGCTCTTTGAATTCCTCCTCGGGAACGAGCTTGGGGCCGGCTTCGAGAAGCGCCACCTTAGCGCCCTTGCCGGCCATCACGCGGCTCATCGTGCCGCCGCCCGCCCCGGCGCCGACGACGACCACGTCGAACACATCAGACTTCGAAGGCCCTCGAGGCATCGGTTTGCTCAGCATAACGCAGACGGCATCGACAGATGAATCAACGGCTACCCTGCTTTTCTCACCACCTGACGTCCGAAGCACGCGATAAGACCGCCATGACTTCGTTGCGCTGGCTTGCCGTGCTCGATGTACGGTCAAGTACACCTGCGCGCGCCAAGCGGCTCACGCCTCGTCCTGCCGGCCCTCTCACGCACTTCGTCTCTCCACGTGGTGAGCAATGCAGGCTACAACCGGCGCCGCTCAGGCAGTCGCGGCAAGCTGTGCCATTGATTCGTTCAGCAGGCGGTCGGCAATCGATCCGACGCCATGCCGCTCTATCGTCTGCGACCGGGAACCCGAGACACCTTGATACCGACTACAAGATTTCGGGCCACCTGCATGAAGTGGATGACCAACTACTGCCGCCATAAGGAAATATCCTTAGATCGCGTGGAGCAAAGACCCCGTCGAAGTGGCTCGGTAATTCACCACGGCTTGGAAGTGAGGTGTTGAAGACCGTCCGGCCTGGCTCAACCCGGGCGGATCTTGCGGGCTTTGGGGTCGTGGAGCATGCGGCGGCCTCGGATGAGGCTTTCGTCGGACATGATGACGGCGACGGAGTGGTCGTAGCCGGCTTGGATAGGGGCGTTGGGAGTCTCACGCGTGCGGAGGCATTGGAGCCAGTCGAGCATATGCGGGGTACTTTCGCCTTCCGGGATGAAGGCGTCGGGCAGGATGCGGTCGTCCTCTTGTGACTTCTCGCCGCTGATGAGGAAAGGCTTGGACCAGCGTGAGCCGTCCATGACGCCGCGCGTGCCGAAGAACTTCAGAAAGTTGTTGTCGGGGATACCGTACATGGTGCAGTAGCGCACCAGGAAACCCTGGTCCGGGTATTCGAGGACGGTTTCGACCGAGTCGGGCGCCGTGCGGGCGTCTTTCCAGCGGTAGGTTCCACCCATGGTCATGACACGCGCGGGTGCTGACGCGCCGGTGATGTAGTGGACCAGGTCGATGAAGTGCACCATCAGATTACTGTGTGGCCCGCGCGAGAACTCGCGGTAACCGAACCAAGCGGCGTATTGATCGGCGTCCCAGGGCCGGTATTTGCGGTGCATCAGGAACTCGCGCCAGTTCGTATCGGACTCGGCGATGGAGCGCTCTCCGTAGCGGTGCCAGTAAGGTCTGTAGCTGTTGCGCGACTGCTCGATCTTGAAAACGTCGCCAAGGCCGCCGGACTGCACGAAATCGCGGGCGCCCTTGGCGTTGGCGAAGCTGCGCACCTGCGTCCCCATCTGGACAACGCGGTCGGATCTTTTGACGGCGTCGACGGCGCGGTTGAGTTCCTTCATGTCCATCGCAAGAGGCTTTTCGACATAGGCGTCCTTGCCGGCCTCGACGGCGTCGATGAGCTGGGTGCAGTGCTGGTGGTCGGGCGTGCCAATCAGAACCGCGTCGATGTCGGGCGAGGCGAGCAGGTCGCGGTAGAGCTCGATTTGTTTCGGCGCCGGTCCGCCGGCGGCGGTGACTGCGGCCGCAGCTTTCTCACGCTGCTGCCGCCAGATGTCGCAGACGGCGCGGACTTCGACGTTGGTCCGGCCGGCAAATTCGAGAACCCCGCGCAGCAGGTCTCGGCGGCCGCAGCCGATCATGCCGATGCCAATGCGGTCGTTGGCTCCGATAACGCGATTGGCTTTGAGGTGGCCGGCGGCGGAAAAGGCCATGGACGTAGTGACGAAGGAACGTCGGGTCATAATGGCGCCATGGTAACACCGAAGCGAAGCGGGCCGCGTTGTGCTACCCGTTCCCGCACGCCGCGTGTGGGCACCCGGGCTTTCGCGTCTTGGGGAAGGCGGCACAGAATGCACATTTCAGATCTGCGAACGTGTGCCGGGCGCCTGGCGACTCTCGATGCAACGCGGCTTTACAATGGACGCGATGAGAGTAATGGTGATGCGTTGGATTAATGTTTGCGTGGTTCTGGCTATGTGCGCTTTTGCCCAAGAAGAACGGCCGCGGGCGAGGGACCTGGGAATTGCTCCCGGGGTGATGTCACCGGGGCCGCTGAATGCGATTACGGATGTGTCGGGGGTCAAGGTCGGACACCGCACGGTGGTCCGCGGTGATAGCGTTCGCACCGGGGCGACGGCGATCGTGCCTCACGACGGAAACCTGTTTCAGGAGAAGGTTCGGGCGGCAACGTTTGTCTTCAATGCTTTTGGGAAGTTGATCGGCTCAACGCAGGTCGAAGAGTTGGGAGTGATCGAGACGCCGATCATGCTCACGAATACCCTTGCTGTGTGGGAAGCGGCGGACGCCTTGAAACATTACACGCTGCATCTGCCGGGCAACGAGGATGTCCGCTCGATCAACCCGGTTGTCGGAGAAACCAACGACGGCAGGCTCAATGATATTCGGGGGGAGCATCTCAAACGCGATGATTTCCTGGCGGCTATTCAGGAAGCCAAGGGCGGGCCGGTCGAGGAGGGATCGGTGGGAGCGGGCTCCGGGACGCGCGCATTCGGGTTCAAGGGCGGCATCGGGTCGAGCTCGCGGCTGTTGTCGGAGGGTCAGGGAGGCTATACCGTCGGCGTTCTGGTGCAATCGAATTTCGGCGGGTTGCTGATCGTCGATGGAGTGCCCGTAGGCGAAGAGCTGGCGGCGGAGCGTGGCCGCGCGCGGGCCGAATCCGAAGAAGACCTTGATTTGGCCGACGGTTCAATCATGATGGTCGTCGCGACGGACGCACCCGCGGATGCGCGACAACTCAAACGAATCGCGCGCCGGGCGAGTTTCGGGCTGGCCCGGACGGGGTCGTCGGGCGGGCATGGAAGCGGCGATTTCGTGATTGCGTTCTCCACACAGCGAGACCCGTCAAATCACATGGAGGATAGACGGCTCGGACCGTTGTTTCAGGCGACGATCGAAGCGACCGAAGAAGCAATCCTGAATTCGATGCTACGGGCGACGACGGTGGAGGGGCACCGAGGAAGCCGGGCGGAGGCGATACCGATCGGGCGGTTGCGGGAAATCCTTACAAAACATGGCCGCTAAGAAGGCGGAAGAGCCGGCGCAGCGGGGGGAGCCCGGACCGTTCCGTTTCGAGGTGGTGGCGGAATGTCCGCATACGCGGGCGCGGGCCGGGCTGCTGCACACGGCTCATGGGGCAGTCGAGACGCCGGTTTTCATGCCGGTGGGATCGCAGGCGACTGTCAAAGGTTTGACACAACGGATGTTGGCCGAGGAGTTGCAGGCGTCCCTCATCCTGGCGAATACCTACCACCTCTATCTCAGACCCGGCCACAAGGCAATCGAGGAACTGGGCGGACTGCACCGGTTTATGGGATGGCCGTGCGCGGTGCTCACGGATTCGGGCGGGTTCCAGGTTTTTAGTTTGGCGGGGCTGCGGAAAGTCACCGCAAGTGGGGTTATCTTTCGGTCGCACTTGGACGGCTCGGAGCACCTGTTTACGCCGGAGTCGACTGTCGATGTCCAACAGGCGCTCGGCAGCGACATCATGATGGTGCTGGACGAGTGCACAGAGTATCCGGTGAGCCATGAGCGTGCACGGGCGTCGATGGAAACGACGCTGCGATGGGCGGAGCGGGCATTTGCGCACTGGAGGAATAGCCATGGCGAAGGCCAGGCGCTGTTTCCGATCGTTCAGGGGTCGATGTTTGAGCATTTGCGTCGGGAGTGCGCGGAGCGACTGGTCGTGCTGGATGCGCCGGGATATGCAATCGGGGGGGTGTCGGTGGGCGAGCCGCGAGCGATGAGTTACGAAATGGTCGAGGCTTCGGAGCCCGTGCTGCCGAGGGACCGGCCACGCTACGTGATGGGCGTGGGGATGCTCCATGAGTTGGGGGAATACGTGGCGCGGGGCGTCGACATGATGGATTGCGTTCTGCCGACGCGGAATGCGCGCAACGGCTATCTGTTTACGAACGCTGGGCCAGTGGTGATCAAAAACGCCGTGTGGGCTCGCGACCCTCGTCCGGTGGACGAACAGTGCTCGTGCTACACCTGTCGGAACTTCTCTCGGGCATACCTGCGACACCTTTTCCTGGCGCGGGAGATGCTGTTCGGGACATTGGCGACGCTACACAACGTATCTGTTTACCTTGACAGGATGAGACGGATTCGCGAAGCTATACTGTTTGGGGATCTCCCCGAGTATTTGGCCCTGATTCGCGCTAAGGAAGAGAAGCGCTCCTAGCCCGAGTCTGCGCGGCGATCGTTTCGATTCCGATTTCTCCGTTGCAACTCTGAGCTGGAAGAGCTATGGCCGCTCTCGGCCGGCCTGAAGGGGATAAGTATGGGCTTCGGTTCGTTGTTGGAGGCGACACTTTCGACCGGGTCGAACCCGGCTCCGGCGATGTTCCTACTGCAATCGAGCCCGCTGTCGACCCCGTTCTTCCCCATCATTTTGATGGTGGTGATTTTCTACCTCGTGCTGTTCCTGCCGATGCGCCGGCGGCAGAAGAAAACAGACGAGATGCTGCGAAACTTGAAGAATGGCGATCGCGTGGTGACGAATGGCGGCGTCATTGGTACGATCGTTTCGCTGGGTGAGAAAGACAACTCGGTCACGATACGGGTAAGGCCGGACAACGTCAAGATCCAATTCTCACGAGGCGCTGTGACGGCTTTGCTTTCCGAGAACGAGGAAAAGAAGTGAGAGAACACCCGGCCGCGCCGCTGCGCGGTGTTGAGAACTTATGAAAGGCAGTCTGCGGAATCGGTTGTTGATCGCCCTGGCGGTGTCCCTGATCTCCCTCTACGGCGTCATCGGGCTGCCTACGTCCGTGCAAGATATTTACGACCATCTGCAAGAGAAGGTCACGTTGGGTCTCGATCTGAAGGGCGGCGTCCACTTGATCCTGCAGGTGCAGGTACAGGAAGCGCTGCGGGCAGAGGCGGACCGTGCGGTCAGGCGTCTGCAGGAGGAACTCGGCAATTTGCCGACGCCGCTGACTCCGGAGTCCATCACGAGAAACAACCCGGAAACGATTGAAGAAGCTGACGACATCATGATCACGGTGGAAGGAGTGCCGGCCGAACGGGCCTCGGACTTCCGGAACACCGTCGAGCAGTACTTCCCCAACTGGCTGCCGTCGAGCCGGGCATCCACCGTCTGGGAATTGCGCATGCGGCCTTCCTCGCTGGCGCTTCTCAAGAACGACACGGTGACCCAGACGATCGCAACGGTTGAGAATCGCGTCAACAGCCTGGGGTTGACCGAACCGACGATCCAGCAACACGGTCGGGCGGACGCGGAATACGAAGTCCTGGTGCAATTGCCGGGGCTCAGCGATCCGGCCCGCGTGATGCAGATCCTGTCGATGACCGCGCAGCTCGAGATCCAAGAGGTGCTCGATGCGACCCCGTACTCTGACATCGATTCGGCACGGGCGGCCCACAACGGAGTGATGCCGCCGAACAGCGAGCTGAGGTTGTACCAGAGGCCGGACGTCGGCGGAGCGCAAAACGAATGGTATGTCTTGAACGCGGTGCCGGTGATTACCGGCTCGGATCTGCGGAACGCTCTTCCCGGGCGCAACCCCGAGGACCAGACCTGGGAAGCAAGGTTCGTTCTTTCCCCCGAAGCCGGCAGCCGTTTCGGAGACTACACGGGGGCGAATGTCGGCAACCTCCTGGCGGTGGTTCTGGACGACCGCATCAAGAGCGTGGCTGAGATTCGGTCCCGAATCACAGACCAAGGCAGCATCAGCGGGTTGAGCGGTCAGCAGGAGGCGCAGGACTTGGCCCTGGTGCTGCGGGCGGGTTCTTTGCCGGCGTCGGTCGAATACCTGGAGGAGCGAACGGTTGGCGCTTCACTTGGGGCGGATTCCATCCGGCAAGGCGTCCGGAGCGCACTGTTGGGCTTGTCGCTCATCGTTCTCTCGATGCTGTTCTACTATCGCCGAGCCGGCATCAATGCCGTGCTGGCCCTGCTGCTGAACCTGCTCATTCTGTTGGCGATGCTGAGCTACTTCAGCTTCACTCTGACGCTACCGGGCATAGCGGGTATCATCTTGACGATCGGCATGGCCGTGGACGCCAACGTGCTGATTTTCGAGCGCATTCGCGAGGAGTTGCGGGCCGGCAAGGGGGTCGTCGGAGCACTGAACGCGGGATTCGCGAAGGCCTTCCTGACGTTGATCGACACCAATCTGACGACAATCATCGCCGCCGCGTTCCTGTTCCTGTTCGGCCGCGGACCTGTGCAGGGCTTCGCGGTAACCTTAGCCATCGGCTTGGTCGCAAATCTGTTCACGTCCGTGTTCGTATCACGGCTGATCTTCGATTTCGGCTTGGCAGGCAAGAAGCAAGTCAAGGAGTTAAGTATCTGAACGTTCACCGGGAACTTTTTGACGCACGCCGGTGTCTAGAGCTATCGGAATCCGATCCGCGCTGAATCATGCAGCTACTGAAAGAGACGAACATCGACTTCATCGGCCGGCGGAAATACTTTCTCGGACTTTCACTACTGCTCATTGTGGCGGGCGGGGTGAGCCTGTTGCTCAAGGGTGGGCCCAAGTTCGGCATTGATTTCAAGGGCGGCACACTCGTTTACGTGAAGTTCAAGGATGCGCCTCGAGTGGATGAGATCCGAGAGGCGCTGACCGGTGAGGGGCTCAACGTGGCTACGCTCCAGCCCTTTGAAGAGGGACCCGACAGCCACGAGTTGAAAATCGATCTCGATCTGACCGAAGAGGAGGCCCTGACGTCGGGGCAGGACAAGATTGTGGCGACACTGCGCCGGCTCTACGGCGGCGACGAATCGAAACTGGACTTCAACAACGTCGGCTTGGAAACCCTTGCCGATCGGGTGGTCTCGAATCCCAAGATCGCCGAGTCTCCGCTGACGACCGAGGAGATCACGGAAGGGGTCCGAGCACTATTGGCGTTTCGCGACGAGGCGCCGCAGTCGGGGCTGGTAAGAGATTTTTCGCTATTGACTTCCATTGAGGGGGCCAATGCTGATATCATATCGGCGCTTAAGGAGGAGGCTTACCTCGGAGCGTTCGCGATCCGGGGGGGAGGGTACGTCGGACCGAAAATCGGCAAAGAGCTTCAGTGGCAGGCGATCAAAGCAACTCTGTTCGCACTGGGCGGGATGCTGGTCTACATTGCATTTCGTTTTGAGTGGATCTACGGGGTCGCGGCGGTCGTGGCGGTCTTCCACGACGTTTTGATCACACTCGGATTCTTCTCGCTTTTCAACCGGGAGATTGAGTTGACCGTCGTCGCGGCATTTCTCACCCTGGTGGGTTATTCGATGAACGATACGATCGTGATCTTTGACCGCGTGAGGGAAAACCGTAAGTTGACGCGTCGTCAGCCGTTGGCGAGTTTGCTGAACTTGAGTGTGAATCAGACGCTGGCTCGAACGGTTCTGACTTCCGGGCTGACTCTCATCGCCGTCCTATGTTTGTTCGTTTTCGGTGGCGAGGTGTTGAGAAGCTTTTCGTTCGCCTTGGTGATCGGCGTATTGATCGGGACTTACTCTTCGGTGTTCGTTGCCAGTCCGATCCTGTTATGGTGGCAGGGTACGGCCGTTGCGGGTAGAGGGCATCCACGCCGGAAATAAGGTATAGGCATTGCGTCCGAGCCGTGAAGAGAGCTAGCATAGTCGGGTCGAGCCGGACGCGCAGAGGAAGGCTTGGGGAATCGACAGAAGAGAGGGCTGAAACCATGTTTGAACAAAGCATGCTTAATACGGGGAAGACGAAAACACCTTGGACGGTGGCACTCTCGTTCACCATCCAGTTCATATTGCTCGGCGTGATGGTACTCATCCCGCTGCTCGACTATTACGAGCTCCCGGCGACGGAGTTGATGACGTTCCTGGTGGCACCGCCCCCGCCTCCGCCCCCGCCCCCGCCTCCCACGCAGGCGGTGGTCAAAAAGATAATTCCGCGTGAATTCGACGCCGGCAAGTTGGTGCAACCAACGGAAATTCCCGACGAGATCGCGATCATCAAGGAAGAGGACATGCCCCCGCCGGCTGCAACCATCGCCGGTGTCGTCGGAGGTGTTCCGGGCGGTTCCATCGGTGGCTCGCTCGGTGGTGTGATCGGTGGCATCGTTTCGAATCAACCGCTCGTCGCGCCTCCGCCGCCACCGCCACCCGTGAAGAAGAAGAAAGCGACCCCGAAGCGTATTCGCGTGGGCGGCAGCGTCCAGAAAGCCCGCTTGGCGAAACGGGTCGCCCCGAGATATCCACCCCTCGCGCGTCAGGCGCGCATCCAGGGTGTCGTGAAGCTTACCGCGATTATTGCCCGAAACGGCTCGATCCAGAAACTGGAAGTAAGCCGCGGCCATCCTCTGCTGGTTCCGTCCGCGCTGGAAGCGGTGAAACAGTGGCAATACAAGCCGACCTTACTGAATGGCGAGGCGGTGGAAGTTGTAACTCAGATTGACGTGATCTTCAAATTGACCGGGTGATCGGTGATCGCGTGATCCACAGCGAATAAGATTCCGATCGGAGCAACGGCGGAGCGTTCGCGCATATACGATTTAGAGGAGGAGGACCTTTTTATGTTTGCTCAGTTGTCGGTTTGGAGCATGATGCTGCTCCAGCAACAAGAAGTCGGTTTCGACATGATTTCCATGTGGAACCAGATGGGTTTTGCGGCGCGAGCGGTTGTCATCATCATGTTTCTGATGTCCGCTTGGTCGATCGGCGTGATGATCGATCGCTACATGGCCTTCAACTCAGCTCGGAAACAGTCTCGGCAGTATGCGCCGGCCGTCGCGGGCGCTTTGCGCGAAGGCAAGTTGGACGAAGCCGTGAAGGTATCCGAGCGGTATAAGAAGAGTCACTTGGCAAAGGTTGTTGTGGCGGGCCTGCAAGAATTCCAAGCACACGAAATGAGCTCGGAAATCCCAGGCGAGACGATCGAGTCGTCGAAGCGCGCTCTCCAGCGGGCTCAGGCCATCACGCATGCCGAGTTGAATCGCGGCCTCAGCGGTCTGGCTACGATTGGTTCGACGGCGCCCTTTGTTGGGTTGTTCGGTACGGTGGTCGGTATTATCAACGCGTTCGAGGGCATTTCGTCCGAGAAGTCAACAGGTCTGGGAGCCGTTGCCGGCGGTATTTCCGAAGCCTTGGTGGCGACGGCGATCGGTTTGTTCGTCGCGATCCCGGCGGTGTGGATGTTCAACTACTTCAACACCAAAGTGGAAGCGTTTGACGTCGAGATGGACAACTCCAGCTCAGAGCTGCTTGACTACTTCCTGAAGAAGACCCAAAAGGTTGCTGCCAGCTAAACCGGCTCGAATCGAAGCGACGGCGGGCCTCTGAGCCCGCCGCCTTCAGCGCTCGACTCAAGGAGTTCGGAATGGAAGAAGAGAAGAAATCAAAGTCAATGGGCGCCATTGTCGACATCAATGTGACGCCGATGGTAGATGTGATGCTCGTGCTGCTGATCATCTTTATGGTCATCACCCCCATGTTGAGCAAGGGCGTTAGTGTTGACCTGGTGCGCACACGTAATCACATCGCGATGGACGAAGCTGATCAGGAGGACGCCATCCTGATCGCCGTGACGCGCGAGGGAAGCGTGTTCCTGGGTCGTTCTAAGATCGAGGCGAACAAACTGAAGGCCGAAGTTGAGGACATCCTGACCACCCGCATCGACAAGACCGTGTATGTAAAGAGCGACGCCCGGTCTCGTTATGAGCGGGTCGTCGAAGTTGTCAACATCCTTCGTTCTGCGGGCTGTGATCAGGTGGGCCTTCTGACGGAGAAGCTGGAAGAAACACGCTCCCGTGCGGCTCAGTAAACGATAAACGGCGTTTACGAGCCCTTGCCGGTCCGATGGAGGGCTCGGGATCGTCGGCGGATAGAATCCAGACGATACTAGACTCAAGGAGAAACACCATGGCAATAGCAGTAGGTGGAAGCGGCGGTGGTCCGATGGTCAACATCAATATGACGCCGCTGATCGACGTCTTGTTGGTCTTGTTGATCATCTTCATGGTGATTACGCCGCTGACCCCAAAGGGTTTGGAGGCGCTGGTCCCGCAGCCCAACCCCGACGCGCAGCAACAGCAGCAGGAATCCAACACTCGAACGATTGTCGTTTCGATCAATGCAAACCGCAGCATCTTGATCAATCGCGATCCCACCGCGAAGGACCTGTTGGGAAACCGGCTCCAGGACATCTTCAAGACACGGGCCGAGCGCGTGATGTTCGTTCGCGGAGCACCGGCTCTGGACTTCATTGAAATCGCCGAGGTCATTGACATCGCCAAGGGCGCCGGCGTCGACAAGATCGGGTTGCTAACGGAGGACCTCGAATCAGGCGGCTAAGTACCACAAGCCGGAAAGACGGAGCAGAAAACCATGAGACGGTTTCTACAAGTTCTTCTATCGCTCGCCGTAGCGGGAGGCGTTCTACTCACCACCGGGTGCATCGACAAGATCAACTACCTCAGGGCGCGGAATGAACTAAACCACGGCGTCCGGGCGTTCAGTCAGTCCAACTACCAGACCGCCATTCAGCGCTTCGACCAAGCCATCGAGTTGGATCCGGAGCTGTTGGCGGCCCGTTCCTATCGTGCGTCTTCGTTCATGATGCAGTACATCCCGGGCGGCGAGTCCGATGAAAACCTAGAAATCGCCGAGTTGGCGCTGGACGGCTTCAAGGGGGTTCTCGAACGTGATGAGAAGAATGAAGTCGCCCTCGCCAGCATGGCGTCTCTGTACTTCAGCATGAGTGAGTTCGACTTGTCCAAGGAGACCTACCGAGATCTACTCGCTGTGAATGATCAGAACAAGGAAGCGCAGTATACGATCGGTGTCATCAACTGGTCGATCACGTTTCCGCGAGACATGCAGGTTCGGGCTTCGCTCGGCATGCAGCTCGACGAGCCGGGTCCGATCAAGGATGAGGAAGCCCGCAAGGAACTGGCCGAGGAAAACCTTCCGTTGATCGAAGAGGGATTGGAAGCCCTCAACAAAGCTATCGAGATCGATCCCCTGTACGACGATGCGATGGCCTACGTAAACCTGCTCTACCGCCGCTGGGCCGACATCGCGGAATCCAAAGAAGAGTACGAGAAGTACAGTATACTGGCCGACGAATGGGTCCAAAAGAGCCTGGAAACCAAAAAGATCAAGGCGGAAGCGGAGATCCGGGAGTTCCAGTAAAAAACGACGGCTTTATAATAGAGCCCTGAGGAGCATGCGCTTCCCGGGGCTTCATCTATCTGTCATGGCGGATTGACCGGCAGGTTCGCGATGTCAACGTCTCCCGTTGCCGCTGACCGGCCTCTGATCCCCGACTCCCTCCTGCTGCGCTTCACTGCGTTAGAAGATAAGCTTCGCAAAGCCCGCCCCCACGACGATCTCAAACCGCTGCGAGAGGCCTTCGAGTTCGCTGCCTGGCGTCATGGGCCCCAAACGCGTGCTTCCGGCGAACTCTATATCGCGCACCCCCTGGAAGTGGCTCACATCCTCGCCGACCGGCGATTGGACAGAGTGTGCCTGATCACCGGCCTGCTCCATGACGTTGTCGAGGACACCGCCGTCGGCTTAGACGAGATCGAGCGCCGCTTCGGGCCGGAGGTTGCGGGATGCGTAGACGGCGTCACCAAACTCAGCCTCCTCGATTACTACTCGAGCCAGGCCCACCAGGCTGAGAACTTCCGGAAGATGTTGTTGGCAATGGTCCGCGACATTCGTGTGATCCTCGTGAAGCTCGCCGATCGTCTGCATAACATGCGGACATTGGGGTATCTTTCAGAAGATAAGCAACAACGAATTGCGCGGGAAACGTGGGAGATCTACGCGCCGATCGCCCTGCGGCTCGGGATGGGCCGGATATGGGGCGAGTTAAAAGACCTCTCCTTCGCCTACCTTGAGCCCGAAGCCCATCGCGAGATTACTATTTACATCGACGCCCGCCGCGAGGTCGATGACACCTTCCTGCATCAAGTAAAGGTAATCATCTCCAAGCTGCTGGACGAAGCGGGGGTGCCCGCCTCGGTCGAGGGAAGAATCAAAAAACCTTCTTCGGTTTACGAAAAGATGACGAAGCGCGGCGTGCCGCTTCAGCAGATGTACGACCTGTTAGCCCTTCGGGTGATCACTGACACCGAAAAAAATTGCTACGCGGCCCTGGGACTCATCAACAACCGCTGGACTCCAGTCACCGGTACGATTCACGACTACATTTCCCGTCCGCGGCCGAACCTCTATCAGTCGCTGCATACCTCCTTGATCAACGACAAGGGCCAAAAGTTCGAGGTCCAGATCCGCACCCGGGAAATGCACAAGATGGCGGAGGAAGGAATCTGCTCCCACTGGAAGTACAAAGAGGGACGGATCGGAGCCGACGCCGACGACCAGCGGATGGCTTGGCTGCGTCAGCTTGTCGAGTGGCAACAGGACATGCCGGATCCAACCGACTTCATGTCAACTTTGAAAGTCGATTTGTATCCGGAGGAGGTCTACGTATTCACCCCGCAGGGCAAGTTGCTGGTCTTGCCGCAGGGCGCCACACCGGTCGATTTTGCTTACATCATCCACACGGAAGTCGGCCACTCCTGCGTCGGCGCCAAGGTGAATGGAAAGATCGTTCCCCTCAAGTACAGCCTTTCAAACGGGGACAGCATTGAGATCATCACGCACACCGGCCACGCCCCGAGCCGGGACTGGCTGAGCTTCGTCAGAACCTCGCGGGCGCGAAACAAGATCAAGCACTGGCTCAACACGCACCGTCGTAAGCGGGCAGAAGAGATTGGCCTCAAGCTTCTCGCCAAAGAAGCAAAACGGATGCGCGTCTCGATGAAGAAGATTGACGATGAGATCTGGGAGAAGGTCTGTCGGGACTATGGTTGCGCCAAGCCGGCGGATCTTTACGCTGTGTTGGGATACGGACGGTACTCGGCCAAACAGATCCTGACGAAGTTACTGCCGGAAGACGTTCGGCAATCGGCTCGCGCGGCCCTGACCCAGCCGAAACCGGCGCCCCCCCGGCGGCCGGGCGTCTCACCCGACGAGTCACTGATCGTCAGTGGTATCGACGACATGCTCGTCTACCGGGCCGGTTGTTGCAATCCGATTCGCGGTGAGCCGATCGTCGGCTATGTTACGCGCGGCAAGGGAGTGGCCGTCCACGCAATCAGTTGTGCGAACGTCGAAAACCTGATGTACGATGCCGAGCGCCGGATCAATGTCCAGTGGGCGAATGCCGAGGAACTGAAGTACGAAGCGAAGTTGGAGATCCGGGTCGACGATCGCCCCGGACTGCTGAACGAGATTACCTCCATCCTCTCGGACGAAGGCATTAACATTTCACAGCTCTCCAGCCGAGCGCCGACGCGCGGCGGCCCTGCGCTCATCGACATTACGATTTCCGTACGGGATCTGGCTCAGCTCACCCGCGTTATTACGTCTATCCAACGCGTGCCGCACGTGAGCGAGGTCAGGCGCAGCTAGCCGAAAGCCGGTGCGCTTTTCGCTCCGCTCGCTGGCTTCCGCTGTTCAGCCCGCGTCCCTTCACGTGATACGACTGCATATCCGAGCCGGGCGGCGCGGGCCCGTGGATTTACATCCGCGGCTGTTGGGTGGGTGAGCGCGGCCGGCGCAATCAATCGACGTAGGCGATGCAGTCGATCTGGAGCAGCTGGCCGGGGCGACGGAAACCGGTCGCGCCGAAGTAGTTTCGCGCCGGCCTCGGATCAGGGAAAAAGGTGTTGTAGGTCTCCGTCATCGGGCCCCAGTTGTTCACCGGATCGACGAGTGAGACCTGCACCTTGAGCACGTTGGCCATCGAGGAGCCCGCACGCTCCAGCGATTCCTTCATGATCGTCAGGCAATCGGCGGTTTGTTGCTGGACATCACCAGGACCGTCGGGGCGCCGTCTCGGATACCAGCCGCCGATACCGCCGATGAACAGCAAGTGGCCGGAACGCAACGGACCGCCGGCGCGCTCCTTCTTCGGTGTCCAATCATCGGCGGCCTGCGCGGAAGAAGCTCCCGCAAGGCCGAGGGCTACGGCCATCATGGCTTCGCGGCGTGAGTTGGATTTCCCATCGGGCATGGCTAGATCGTCCTCCTCGGGTCTGCTCGGTTGTAAGGGCCCTCACAAAATAGCATACTGACGGAGGACGCCCGCGCAAGTGTCGGCGCGTTGCTACAATCGGCGTTTGCCCGCGCTCCGAGCCGGGTTGGGTTCGCATGTTCCGAAAGATCCTGATCGCAAATCGCGGGGAAATTGCGGTTCGAGTGATCCGTACCTGCAGAGCCATGGGGATCACGGCAGTGACGGTGTACTCCGACGCGGACCGTGCGTCACTGCACGTGCGACTTGCCGACGAGGCGGTGAGGATCGGGCCTCCTCCGGCTCACGAGAGCTACCTGAATATCGAACGAATTCTCAAGGCCGCAAGTGATTCAGGCGCCGATGCGATCCACCCGGGTTACGGGTTTCTCAGCGAGAACGCCGAGTTCGTCGAAGCCTGCGACCGGGCGGGGTTGACGTTCATCGGGCCGACAGCGGCCTCGATGCGTCTGATGGGTTCGAAGACGCGAGCTCGTGAGGCGATGATGGCTGCCGGAGTCCCCGTCGTACCCGGCACGACCGAGCCGGCAGCGAGTTTCGATGAGGCCCTGAATGCGGCGAGCATGATTGGATTTCCCGTCATGCTCAAAGCCGCCGGCGGGGGTGGCGGCAAGGGCATGCGGTTGGTTGCATCGGCGGACGGGATGGCGCCAGCGTTCGAACAGGCCCGCGGTGAGGCCCGGCAGGCTTTCGGAAACCAGGAAATCTACATCGAGAAGGCGATCGTCAAACCACGTCACCTCGAAGTCCAGGTCTTGGCGGATGGATACGGCAACGTGATCCATCTTTGGGAACGGGAATGCTCATTGCAGCGGCGCCATCAAAAAGTCTTGGAGGAAGCTCCGGCGCCCCTCGTCGAAGAGCACCCGGCATTGCGGGCGAGGATTACGAAGGCCGGCGTTGAAGCGGCCTCGGCGGCGGGCTATGTGAACGCCGGGACCGTGGAGTTTCTCGCTGACGCCGAAGGACGGTTCTACTTCCTCGAAATGAACACCCGTCTGCAGGTCGAGCATCCGGTGACGGAGATGATCACCCGGCTTGATCTGGTGCGCGAACAGATTCGCATCGCGGCAGGAGCAAAGCTTCCACTTCTGCAAGAGGATGTCGGGTTGCATGGTCACGCGATCGAATGTCGCGTCTACGCCGAGGATCCTGACAATCAGTTCTTTCCCTCGCCAGGCGAAATTACTTCGCTGACCGAACCGGGCGGGCCGGGAGTACGCGTCGACTCGGGAGCGTACCAGGGCTGGTCGGTACCCATGGAATACGACCCGCTGATTGCGAAGTTAGTCGTCTGGGATACGGATAGGGATTCCGCAATCGCACGCCTGCGTACCGCGCTTCGGGAATACAATGTGACGGGAATCCGGACGACACTCGACTTCTTTCGGGACATCATTGAAGACGAAGAATTCCGCGCGGCACGGATCGACGCCGGTTTTATCGGGCGCTGGATGGAGCGCAGAGCGTTGCGGCGGACGGACGAAGCAGAGCGGCGGATCGCTGTCGTCGGCGCCGGCGTGCACTTTCTTCGGACCGCCGGTCAATGCAAAGCAGAGTCTGGTCCGCGCGTCAGCGCCTGGGCGAGGTCGGGACGGGACGCTTTGCTACGGTGAGCGGATGAGTCCCGCTGTGTGACCGCGATGAAGCTGCTTTCGGCAATCGGCAACAAGCAAGTGACCTTGGAGCTGCAGCGCGATTCCTCGTCATCGGTCTGCTTTCGAGTCGACGAAGAATCCGGCGAAGCGGACATTCGGGTGCTCGCGCCGCGCGCTTACTCGGTCATGGAGGGTCGCCGCCATTACGATGTGCGCATCCACGAACGCGGCAACGGTACTTTTGACGTTGCCGTCAACGGCGTTGCGCATCAAGTCACGGTGACCGATCCGAGGCGCTGGGCGCCGGCCGGAGACGCATCGGACACCTCCGGGCCTCGGAAAGTGATAGCGTCCATGCCCGGCAAGGTCGTCAAATTGTTGGTTCACGAAGGCGAACAAGTCGAAGCAGCACAAGGCCTCGCTATAGTGGAGGCGATGAAGATGCAGAATGCCATGAAGTCGCCGAAGGCGGGCAGGGTCGCCGTCATCGAAGTGGTCGAGGGCGGTTCAGTAGCCGCTGGCGAGACGCTTGTCGTCATCGAATGAAGGATAGGACCCATGCCTGCACGACCGGATTGTCCTGCATGTAGCGGAACGGGCTGGAAGGAAGTTGACAAAGGGGGTGTTGCGGCAGTTGTCCGTTGCGGCTGCGCGGAGGTGGAGCGTCAGGGGACCTTGCTGAAAAAGGCGGGCATCCCTCAGCGATTTGAGCAGGCGAGCTTTGACAACTTCAGCCTGCCCCGTGGAAACCCGATCGCCAACCGTGCGCTGGCGGACGCCATGATCGACGCCAAGGGATATGTGCGCGAGTTTCCGCTGGACCCAAAACCCGGACTGATGTTGCAGGGGCCGCCGGGCGTCGGAAAGACGCACCTCGCCTGCGCTGTGCTGAAGAGTCTCATCGAAAAGGGCTTCGCGGGTCTGTTCTTTGACTATCAGAACCTGCTGGACCGGATTCGCGCGGGGTACAACCCGACGGCCGGCACGAGCGAGCGCGAAGCCTATCGGTCGGCGCTCGAGGGCGAGGTCCTACTGCTCGACGACTTGGGCTCGCACCGCGTGAGTGATTGGGTGGTGGACGTGGTAACAAGCATTATCAACCACCGCTACAACGCCAGGAAAGCCCTCATCGTCACCACCAATCTTCCCGACGAGGTCTTGGGAGACCGTAAGAGCGCGAAGAACCCCATGTCCGGCCAGTATCACATCAAAGATACGCTGTCCGACCGGATCGGCTCGCAGGCTCGGTCGCGGCTCTTCGAGATGTGCAAAGTGGTGCGGATCGAGGCCAGCGACTACCGGCTGAAGGACGTGCGGCGGTAGGCCTCATCCACCGCAACCTCCCGTGCGGCCGCCGCATCAAGGCAAGTCATTTCAGACTCCCTTCGAAGCCCCTCTCGATGGCGTTAAGGCCGGCGGTGACCTCCTCCGCCCCGCTCATATCAAACGCCGGTAGCTTCTCCCCGCGTTTACGCCCCAGGTCGGCGGCGACGTTCCCGGCCAAAGCGATCCGTACGCAGCGGCCCTTGGTGCGGACGGCTTCCTCGATCAGCCCGGTGAACAGGTTGCCGGTAATTGCGATGTCGGTCGTGCCTTCGAGCTCGATGCCTGAGGCGTAGACTTTTTGCGGCCACGTGGCTTCGTAGTCTTCCTCGCGGCGCGTGCGCGGGCCGTTGTGACTGTTCGAAAACGCGTTCCCGGTGATGCTGATGCGGCCGCTTTTCGGCCCGACGCGCACCGCCGGGTTCGGCATGATCGTGAAGGTGTTGGCCGACACCGAGCTGCCCCAGGCGTCGCGCAGGTCGACACCGCCGCCCTGATTGTGCGCAATCACGTTCGCCCCGATGGTCACGCCGTAGACATCACGATCGAGGACAATGGCCGTCCCCTGGCACTCTTCGATCATGTTGCCCGAAAGAACCGAGCCGTAGGTGTTCTCGATGACTACGCCGTGGCGCAGGTGGTCGTCGATGTTATTGCCGTTCATGCAGAGGTTGAAGCCATCGATGCAGCGAAGCGCATCCTGGTTCTCTTCGAATTGGTTGCCGTTGACGACGATGTCGTGCCCTCCCTCGATATTGACGCCGGCCTTGGCGTTGTAGGTGAAGATCGAATCGTTGATGCGCGGGTCTTCATAGCAGTCAACGCAGTTGAGGCCGTGACCGCCGTTGCGGTCGATCGACAGGCCGTGGATGTAGATCTCGTTGATGCCCTCGGCGTGGATGCCGTCGCCGCTCTTGGGATTACCGCTGATACGGAAGTCGGCGAGTTGAACCCGCCAGAGGAACGTTTCGCGGCGATCTTCACGGGACTGGGCGGCCTCGCGCTTCGGGTGGCGGACGATCAGCGCCGGCTTGCCCTCTTCGTTTCGATTGCGGATGTGTGTCGCCGCGCCCGAGCCTTCCACACGCGTCTCGGGCTTCGATAGGACGAGCGGCTCGCTGATGTCGTAGTTCCCCGGCGGAATGCGCACCACGCCGCCTTCCTCGGGCAGCGCGTTGAATGCCGATTGCAGATCAGGATGGTCGGTTGCGTTGATCGTCGCGGGTGAGCCGGGCGCCTGAGCCTCAGCGGGATGGTTCTGGCCGAGCCAAAGCGGCGCTCCAAGTCCTGCGGCGAGGCACAACGAAACCACGATACGAGAGCTACTCATTACATCCTCCCTGAACGGTGAGCTGCGATCACAAAGCGGGACTATCATACGACCTCGGTATCGACGATGACAATCGGAGAGCCGCATAACCCTCGACAGCCGCTCGCTCCGCGCTAGGTAGGCAACACAACGGGCTCCTTGAAAGCAACCTCCCAACACTCAACAGGTCACCCCCCTTGCCGCCGGAACGATTCTGTATCATGAGCTATTCATGCGGGCATTTTGCTGTTTCCTGCTGTTGGCCGTGCCGCTTGTGGCCCAGCACGGACGCTACGACAAAGAGTCAAACCATCCGGCCATCGGCGACCCCGTGCAGATTGCGGCCGGCGAGAAACTCTACCTGCGGTCCTGTGCCGGCTGCCACGGCCCGGACGGAAGCGGCGGACGCGGTCCCAACCTGGTGGTGCGGCCGATGTGGCACCCGCTCAGTGACGAGAAGATCTTCTCGATGATCCGCGGCGGCATCCCGGGCACGGTTATGCCGCCGACGGATCTCTCCGATGATGAAATCTGGCAGCTCGTCGCCTTCATTCACGCGTTGATCGGTCCAGCAGCCGAAAATCCTCCACCCGGCGATGCCAGCGCCGGAGAGAAGATCTTCTGGGGCGAGAAAGCCAAATGCTCGAACTGCCACACGATCCGCGGCAAGGGCGGATACCTCGGCCCGGACCTGACCAACATCGGCGGCTTGCGCCCCTTGGCCGTCATTCGGGAATCCGTCCTTGAACCCTCGGAGGAACTCTATTTGCTCGAGAAGGAAGCGGTGACGGTAAAGCTGAAGAACGGCAAGACCATCCACGGCGTGGCGCGCAACCGCAACAACTACTCACTGCAGGTCATCGAGCGGGAAGGGGAGCTCCATCTCATCTCAATGCGTGAGGTCGCCGAGTTGGAAATCCTCGAGCGCTCCGCCATGCCCGGCGACTACGGCGAGAGGCTCTCGGCCGAAGAACTCGAAAACCTGTTCGCTTTCCTGGCCCGGCAGAGTCTGCGCGATAGAGCAGAGGCGAGTCACTAATGCGTGTGCTGGCGGTAGCCCTCATGATCTGTGGCCTTGCAGCCGGTCAGGTTCGCTACGAAGATATCCTGAATAGCCCTGGCAAGAACTGGCTGACCTACGCCGGAAGCTACAACGGTTGGCGCCACAGCCCGCTGGACCAGATCACACCGGAGAATGCGGGCTCGTTGGTCCCCAAATGGGTCTACCGCGTTCCCAACTCGGTTCGGCTGCAGACTTCGCCTGTCGTTTACGACGGCGTCATATACGTGACCAACACGAACGCCGTGTTTGCGCTCGACGCGCGCAGCGGCCGGCTGATCTGGAGCTACGTCGACGGCCGCGCCGAAGAGTCCGGACCCAACCGCGGGCCGGCGATTCTCGGAAACCGCGTCTACTTTACAACCAGCGACAACTATCTCACCGCTCTTGACCGGCGATCGGGTGGAGTCCTCTTCAGCAAGAAGTTCGCCCGCGTCGAGGACGGCGTCACTTCGACTTCCGCCCCTTTCGCCGTCAAGAACATGGTCATCGTCGGCAGCGCCGGCGGTGACTACGGCGTTCGTGGGTTTTTGGCCGCGATGTCGGCTGAAACGGGCAAAGAGATCTGGCGCACCTACACCGTCCCGGCGAGGGGCGAGCCCGGCTCGGAAACCTGGGGCGACCTCATCGAGTGGGGCGGCGCCGCGACTTGGCTCTCCGGCACTTTCGATCCTGAGCTCAATACCCTCTATTGGACGACCGGCAACCCCTGGCCCGATTTCAACGCCTCCGTGAGGCCGGGTGACAACCTCTACAGTTGCTCGCTGCTTGCACTCGATCCCGAGACCGGCAAGATCAAATGGTACTTCCAGTTCACGCCGCACGACACCCACGACTGGGACGCGCAAAGTTGGCCGATGCTGGTCGACCTTGAGTGGGAAGGCAAGCCGCGCAAGCTCGTCCTGCACGCCAACCGCAACGGGTTCTTCTATATCCTCGATCGCGAGACCGGCGAGTTTCTGCGGGCCACCAAGCTCACTGACAGCGTCGATTGGGCGGCCGGCATCGACAACAGCGGCCGTCCCATCCTCGTGCCCGGCAAGGACCCGACGATCGAAGGTAACTGGGTTTGCCCCAGTGTCAAAGGCGCAACGAACTGGATGGGCCAAACCTTCCACCCCGATACCGGGCTGCTCTACGTCCTCACGTTGGAGCAGTGCGGCTGGTTCACAACCTCCGAGCAAGAGCCTCTCCCGATGAAGAACTTTCCCGGCGGCGGCGCCACCGAGGAGGGCGGCCAGGTCATCCTGCGGGCCATCGACCCGCAGACCGGCGAGCGCGCTTGGGAATATCCTATGACCGGCTTCGGCCGAATGTGGACCGGCACTGTCTCGACGAAGACCGGGGTTCTGTTCTCCGGCGACGACGCCGGGCAGTTGATCGCTCTTGAAGCCAAGACCGGCCGCCACCTGTGGAACTTCAACATGGGCGAACTTTCAACCGCTTCGCCCGTCATCTACGAAGTCGACGGCAAGCAGCACGTCGCAATTGCTTCCGCCACCGCTATCTTCGCCTTCGGTCTCTTCGAACCCGTCGAGCCGATGGGTTTACCCAAGATCAAGACCCGGAAATAGAAGCCGGCTGGTCTACCGCATCCGTGGAGTGGAACTAACCATTACGGTTTGCGGGTTTGAGGTTCTCGCCGCCATGCGCACCACCTGAGCATCCCGGTGGCCTTGGAAACCGGCCTTTGCCCCCACGGCCTCGGATAGCACGATCTTGAGAGCACCAAACGGCTTCCGCATTCCATTCCGAACAACGAACTCGACCAGCGCCGCTACAACAGAGGCCGGGAAGGCGCACTTCCGCTCTTCGATGAACGCGTAGATGTCGTTCGAGACCACACAACCGGAGTTCCGTCGTTGGCTTCGCCAACTGTGGTTCCCCTGGTGGCTACACCGGCGCGAAGATCGCCTGCGGGCGGATTCCCGCTTTGGAGAACTTCTAGTAATGCAGATTGGCGACTACGCGGACGGAGACTGGTTCTTGATTGCGGAGTGCGAAGCTTGCGGGCGGCAGGCCCGGCTGGATCCGGTCGAGGTCTTGGAGTTCTGCCCTGTGATGCATCGCGGGATGCGCCTCGAGGACATCGAACGCCAAGGAGACTTCTGGATAGACAGGATCTATCCTACGCTTCTCAAATCACCCACCCGGTTCCGACCCATCCGGGGTCGTGTACCACCATTTCCCTGTCCGGTATGACGTCAGAACGAGTGCGCCGAGGCCTACGAGAATCAAAAGGACGTGGAGGAGTCTTCCAATGTAAGGGAGATTGACAGCGATGAAGATGAGCACGAGTCCCGTAAGAAGCTGCGGAGCAATCGTGCGGACTCGATCCCCTCGACCTCGGAGCAGTGACTTACCGACAAACTGCGCGATCACAATCTTGGCTAAATAGAGACCGACCGACCAAAGTCCGATCCCGGTCAGAGCGATCGGAAGCCCAATCAATGTAATACCAAGTATAAGCGCAGCGACAGGCACAGCGATCACTGTCACGAAACCAATGCCGCTTGCCGTCACCAAAGCGCGCGTATTGGCTAAATTGACTCTGGCGAGTCCGGGAAACAGCCAAAACAATAGCAGGCCTGTAACGAAGGCAGCGGCGATCCCGATGGCCTGCCCCAAGTAGAAGGAAACGGTCGCATAGCGGTTGCGCTCGGGTTCGGACAGTTCAATGCCAGTCTGCCCTATCACGGTGGCCCCAGGACCGATCTGAACATCATCTTCCGCTTCCACACGGGCCGTCAGGTTGCCACGGACAAGTGCTGGCGCTCCTAAAAAGACCCGTCCGCCCCTAAACAGGACGTTCTGCCCAATATCCGACGCAATGCTCAGACGACCCCCGAACATCGTGACATCGCGTCCAACGGGGCCATCCACCGATCCGTCGGCCCCAAAGATGGTGACATTCCCAACCACTCCGCCCGTGCTTTCGACAACAATGGACTGTGCAAATCCATAAAGATTCCGCATCGCTTGGCCGCTCACCCGGATCGTCTGCGCCGCGCCGACAATGCTGCCTCCAACCTCACCACTCACCTCAACGCGTTGCGCACTTGCGAATACGTTGCCCTCAACAGTTCCACAGACCTCGACCTGCCGTGCGAAGGCAATGACGTCCCCTGTGACGGTGCCGTCTATCCGAACTGAATCGCCGGTGGCTAGAAGTGTGTCGTCCAACATCTCTCCGCCCGGCACGGTTACGAGCTCACCGGATCGGATATCGAGCGCGTAGCTGGATGCAGGGAACCCTAGGATCAGCGCCGTTATTCCGAGCATCACAGTAGTTCTTGCCGATTGCCGCCATGATGCAATCAGACCAAACAACCCCAGGACACATAAAACGACAAGACCGCCGTTCTTGATGATGGACTCCATCATCACACCTCCTTCATTGACAAGATACACGAGCCCGTTGACGACTAGATTGAGTTGGGCCATAAGGCCGAATGGATTGAGCCATTCCAAACCCACTGGAAACCGAAGTCCGGCGAGAAACCCAAATCCCAGTCGCAATGTCATGGCCAGACCCGCCACAAAGGCGGCTAACCTGGCAACGTCCACGGGTTTGCCCCGTCTAGCAGCAATTTCAAATTCCTCGTTCAGAGAATGGATCTCCGCGAAGGTTTTGACTAGCAATCGGTTTTCCTGCTGCAGCGCAGCCGCGAGCTCTCTGCAGTTTTGACAGACCTCGTCGAGGTGTCTGGTGAGTTCCAGACGTTCTAGATCCGCTAATTCACCATCGACGTATAGCGTCCAAGTCCATTCAGTGGGGCAGGCCACTTCGTCTCTCCCTCTCGATTCTCTCCCGTAATCGTCGCTTGCCTCGAAAGAGCAGGGTTGCTACAGCGTTCGAGTCCACACCGAGAGTCACCGCAATTTCCGCGTAACTCAACTGGTTGCAGTATGCCAGCACCAGTGGCACACGATACTTATCTGGCAATGTTCTGAGCGCTTTTCGTACTTCTTTGCCCGCCTCGTCCGACAGCAGTTGTACTAGTGGACCGGGTTGGCTTGACGGTGGATCGAACGACTCAGACGCTTCTGGATGAAAGAGTCTCTTGTCCTTGGCCCGCTGTCTAAGCACGTCGATGCAATAGTGCCTGGCGATTCCCAGGAGCCAGTTCAACACTGGGCGCGAAGTGTCCTGGGTTGACTTCTTACGGTAAGCGCGCACGAACACCTCGTGGGTTGCGTCTTCAGCGACGTCATACGAGTTCAACAGGTACCGGCACAACTCGAACACACGGCGGTAATGTTGTTCGTACTGGTCCCCAAAGTCCTGCTCGCCGAGAGGCATATGAGAGGCTTCCAGCGCCGCGTACATTCTATTCAGACCTATTCCTACGAGCGGCGCTGCAAAAAATTGCACAGATTCGGCAAATTGATTGGCCGGCGGAGCATTCGGCACTGGAACATGAGCGTCCTAAACCCGAACGTTGTCGGCGAAGCCGCGATCGCAGTAGATCATCGGTACCGAAGCCGACGACGATAAGATGGTGGGGCTCCGGGCTCGGCTCACCGAGCTGGACGCCGAGCGCAAGCGGCTGCTCGCCGAGATTGAGCAGTTCAGCCGCTGACGAGACGCACGCGGTGGGGCGGCGACACGGGGCATGCGCCCCGTCCGGCGACCGCCGATCACAGACCCGGCAGCCCGGGGATTTCTCCCTACTCGACTGCCCCGGTCAGCCAGACAGGGGTCCGCGCGATGAGCGTGTCCCCGCCTGGCTTTCCTGCTTCATTGCACCGCTACGTCGCGTACTTTCGTCCTTCGGGAGCTTCCGGCCGGGCCTTCGACCCAGAGGGTAACGACATACTCGCCCGCCTGCCCGTAGGTGTGCAGGGGATGCTGCTTGACGGAGGTTGCGCCGTCTCCGAAGTCCCACTTCCATGATTTGACATCTCCGTCAGACATGTCTTGAAACGCGACCAGACGGCGCTTCATGTCGAGCACCCGGAAGGCCCACTTGGCATCGATCGGCTTGCGGAATCGCTCCTCCAACGGCATGAGCCGGAAGGCGACCAGATCGGATGCGTTGCCGTACATCGTCGTCTTGTGGGAAAGATTCCAGAATCCCTCGTAGTCCTTCTTGTTCACGTCGTCGTAGTCAAGGATCGACCACGACATCCCGATGATCTCGTTTTCTACAAGTTTCGAGACGGCGGCGCGGGCCGGCGCGGGCGGGGCGTAGTCGAACGGTGTAACCCAGAACTCCAGGATCAGCTTGCCGCTCTCGCCTGGCTTGAAATCGTAGGAGTAAGCCGCGTTCGCCCAAGGCAGTTCTTTGACCCAAGGCTGGCTACCCCACACAAACGCCCAATCCTGGCCTTCGTGCGGAGTCATGATGTGGTAGTTCTGCGCATGGAGGCCGTGAAAGAGGAAGTGGGCCTTCATCTTGTCGAGTTTCTTGTAGGGATGCTCGGTTTTGATGAAAGGTCCTCCTGACAAGTCGGCATCGACAACCAGCTCGAAAATGTCGTTGTGGCGGCCCGCTTGCGCGAAATCCCAATAGTTGTCGAACGCCTCGTACAGAAAGTACAGGTAAGGCATTCCCTTCACCCAGCCGACCGTAACCTTTACATCCAGGCTTGACGGATCGATGTCCCGACCGTGGCCTTTGACCGTGTCGGAGAGTTGATCCGTGCCGATCGTGAACGAGTCGGGCACGATCGCCCAGTCGTCGGTCTTCGCGTCGATGCGTGGAATCTTGTCCGGTGGAAACTGGAAGATCTTGAACTCGACATCGGGGCGTTCCAGTGCCAGGAGTCCGTCGGCGTGGCCGAGGACGGCGAGTGTCAAAACGAGAAAAGGTTTACTGCTCATGGATTCCTCCAGGAAGCGAGCGGGGCGGTTTCAGGGTTTGGGCAGATCACACCCGTGCGGCTGCATGCCGCAACAGGCCGGGACTTTACGGGATCGCACGCATGCGCAGGCTGCGATACCAGACGGGGTCATCGTGGTCCTGCAGATGCAGATATCGGCCGCGGTCAGTTACCTCCCCACCCCTCTTCCGCAGCCGCTCAACCAGGTCTTGCAACGAAGGGTCGCTGTAGTCGATGTCAACGACCTTCTCGCCGTTGAGCCAGTGCTCGATGCGGGTGCCTTGCCCCACGATGCGGCCCGTGTTCCACTCGCCGGCCGGCTTGGTGGTGTCCTTCGAAGGTGCGAATGCGTAATAGAGCGATGCGGCGTTCGTGCGCGGGTCTCTACCGTCGTTGTGCAGGTCGTTGTCGAGGATCTGGTATTCGTATTGTCCGGGCCGGTAGTAGACGCCGCTGTTGCCGCCTGGTGCAACCTTCCATTCGAACCGTAAATCGAAATCATCGGGCACTTTCTCGACGGTGTAGTCGATGCCGCCGCCCGTGCCGGTTCGTTCGATGGCGCCGTCCTGCACCTTCCAGTTGCCGCCGGGCGCGTCCCAGCCGCTGAGGTCCTGGCCGTTGAAGAGGAGCTTGAACCCGGCGGCAGGCGCCTGCGAAGCCTGGTCCCCTTCCGCTTCGCTCGGATCGGTGTTGTCCGGCCCGCAAGCCAGACCCGCCAAGAGACCAATCACCATAGGAAAAAGGAGCGAATGTTTCATGGATCTGCCTCAGTAGCTTCTCTGGTTTTATCCTTCGTGTACAAGATCACTCCGCAGCCTTGCCGCGCGGTTCCGTCCCTGCAGGCTCTTCAGTCAGCACCAGCGCTATCGTGGCCCAGCTCGTGGCGCAGATCGAGATCCACTGGTCTTTCCCGTGAGGAAAGCCGCTCTCGAAGTACGGTTGAAACGGCCGGGCGCGTGACTTCACGTGCCAGGAGCCGTCCTCTCGCTGGGTGTCGATCAGGTACTGCAGTCCGCGTTGATAGGCGCTGTGAGAGGGCGGCATTCCTCCACCCAGACGAAGCGCTGCCAGAACCTGCCCGGTCGCGTAGGCATCGCTTTCGAGAGTCGGCAACTGAGCCCAGCCTCCGTCGGGACGTTGCCGCGTCAGCAGGTCCCGCATCGGTTCCACGGTCCTGGTGACGTCCGCGCCCGCCCAGCCAAGGCCCAGCAGCCGGAAGGCGGCTTCTTCGGTGGCGGCAGGCGATCCCGCCGTAGTGAACCAGTTGATAGCGCGCCTGACCCGCTGGTCGAATTCCTCGCTCCGTCCCTGCGGCGCGTACTTGCGCAGGCCCCAGACGCTCAGTGCGGTTGTTGTGTAGTCGCTGTACTGAACCGGCGGGCGGTCTGGCGCCGTGCTCCAGTACCCGTTCGTCATCTGCCCCTCCGCCACGTGGATGGTCATCGCATCAGTGAGCGCATCGGCGGGCAGATCCTGGGCCGCCATCCCCGCCAAGGTGTACGCGATGGAGTGGTAACCGGCGCCGTCGGTCATAGCCTGCAGCATCGTCTCGCGTCGAGCCCGCATCATCGTGCCGACAGTCTGGTTCAGTTCCCGCGCTTTGGTTTCGTCGACCGCAAATCCCCGCGCGCGAGCAAACCCGACGGTCATTGCCGGAAGCGATTGGTGATGGCACGACACGCAGCCCGCCTTCTTGAAAAAGATCAGCGGGCTTTGCTGAATGAGATTCATACTTTTGCCGACGGCGGCTCGGACTCGTTCACCACCGATCTCGGCGGTCCACAACGAGGGCGGCATTACGGCGCCCAAAAACACGCCCGTTAGCAAGAGCCGGCTCAAAGACTTCATTCGTTGCCCTTCTCCGCCTCCAGAAGAAGCCGGACGATCTCAGTGTTACCACGCTTACGGGCCAGACGCAAAGCGGTCTCGCCGTCCAGACCCTTGGAAGTGATGTCGGCTCCGGTCGCCAGCAGGGCTTTGACGGTTTCGGCATCGACGTAATCCGAGCAGGCAGCCTGCATGAGTGCTGTATAGCCCATGGCGTTGCGCGCCTCGATGTCGGCGTCTTGATCAATGAGCGCTCGCACGATGCCGGGCACGCCCCGAGCAGCGGCCATGGTCAAGGCGGTGTCCTTGCTGTTTGAGCTGACTCCTTCCCCAGCTTGGATGTTCACGTCGGCGCCGTGGTTCAGAAGAAACCGGACGGCCTCCTGCTTGCGCGATCGCACCGCGGCCATCAGCGCGGTGCGGCCATTCTTGCGCCTCTCGTTGATTCTGGCCGCGGCCCCGATAAGGACCCTCATCGACTCGACGTCGCCGGGCCGCGCCGCTTCCATCAGCGGCGTCACTCCGCGCACGTCCTTGACATGGGGATCGGCGCCCGCCGCGAGCAGGTCCCTGACGGCCCCCGCCGCTCCGGGACGCCGGGCCGCAATCAGCAGCGCGGTGCGGCCCAGTTGAGATCGCTTGTCCACATGCGCCCCGGCCCCGATCAGCATGCGCATCTTTCCCCGATCGGCCGTCGCCCGCATGAGTGGCGTGGCTCCCGCGTGATTGGCTTGGTTGGGATCGGCGCCGTGCTTCAAAAGCCTTTGCAAGACCTCGGGGCCGGCATGAAGCGCGGCGTGCATCAGCGGCGTCTCTCCGAACGGGTCCGTTGCATTGACGTCGATATCAGACGCGAGCATGCGGCTGACCTCGGTCAGGTCGTTTCGCCGGATGGCCGCGAACAGCTTTTCCCGGGTTTCGCTCAGCCCGCTGCTCGTAGCGGCAATGGGTTCCTCGGCCGGCGGATCGTCGGGCCAGTCGGCCCCCTGGTCGATCCAGGTTCGCAGCAGCTCGAGCTCCTGGGAAGGCAGCGCTCCGGTCGGCGGCATACGGAGGCCCAACTCGGACCCCGTGATGCGCCGGATCAGAAGGCTCTCGGAGGCGTTGCCGGGTAGGATGACCGGCCCCGAGTCACCGCCCCTGAAGGCGGCTTCCTTCTGATCAAGGCGCAGATTCGCCGTCTGGAACGACGCGTTGTGGCAGCTTACGCAGCGCTCGCCGAGTAACGACCGGACCTGGCGGCTCAAGTCGGCTCGTGGGGTGTCATTGTCAGCAGCGGTGGACGGAAACACAGCCGCACAGCAGACCATCAGGAGCCCGTTGAAGAGGCGATTCGTGACGACGAGCATCGGAAGGGGCCACGGTCCCGCGGACCCATTATAGTCGCGCACACGGGTTCGGCCGAGGTTGCGCAAATCAGCGCTTGCACACTTGACGACATCGAGACGTCGGAGTCAGGCGCTGGTACGCGGTTTCGCGACCGCTCACCTCCTCTCTGCAGGGGAATGGTTGCGCTAGTAGAATGGGAACCGGTCGAGCGGTTTCGGTATGGTTCGGTACTTAGTGCGTGCCTTCCTTCTAGCCTGCCTTGCAGCGTCAGCGGGTTCTGCGGCGGATTCGCAGCCGGCGTTATCCGGCAGGGTTGACTTTGCACAGGATGTAGAGCCGATCTTCCATCGCAATTGCTACGCCTGCCATGGGCCGTCGATGCAGATGAATGGGCTGCGGCTGGACAGGCGGTCTGCGGCTTTGGAGGGGGGGCACTCCGGGCAGGCGATTGTCCCTTCCGACAGCGAGGCCAGCTTGCTGATTCGGCGGGTTGCGAGTGCGGACGCAAAACTCAACATGCCGCCGGGGGATGCGCGTCTCTCCGATCGCGAGATCGGCGTGCTTCGGGCTTGGATCGATCAGGGCGCCGAGTGGCCGGAAAAGGCGGAAGCCGTCGAGACGAAGGGCTCGGACGCGGCGAAACATTGGTCGTTTCAGCCGGTGCGTCGGCCGGAGCCGCCGGAGGTTTCGGGGTGGACATGGGTTCGCAATCCGATCGACCGGTTTGTTCTGGCGAAGTTGGAGGCCGAAGGCATCCGTCCTTCGGCGGAGGCCGACAAGGTCACGCTGCTGCGGCGTTTGCATTTCGACCTGACCGGACTGCCTCCCGGACCCGGCGAGATCGACGCGTTTCTGCTGGACAACGCTCCGGGGGCGTATGAGCGGCTCGTCGACCGGCTGCTCGACTCACCCCATTACGGCGAGAAGTGGGCGCGCCACTGGCTCGACCTGGCGCGCTACGCCGATAGCGACGGCTTCGAGAAAGACCTCGACCGGCCGCATTCCTGGCGCTGGCGGCATTGGGTGATCGAGGCTTTGAACCGCGACACGCCGTTCGATCAGTTCACGGTGGAGCAGATCGCGGGCGATTTGCTGCCGAACGCCACGACGGCGCAACGCCTGGCGACCGGGTTCCATCGCAACACGTTGAAGAACCGCGAAGCGGGCGTGAAGCGTGGCGAGGCTCGGTTCGAGGAGTTGATCGACCGGGCGAATACGGTGGGAACGGTTTGGCTGGGGCTGACGGTCGGTTGCGCTCAATGCCACGATCACAAGTTCGATCCGATCAGCCAACGGGAGTTTTATCAGCTCTATGCGTTCTTTGACGCCGCCCGTGAGACGGAGATCATGGCGCCGCTGCCGGGTGAGATCGGCCCCTATCTGCAGGCGCTGCCGGAGTACCAGCGTAAGCGTCGGGCGCTGCTGGAGGAGTTTGACATCCCGCGCTTGCAGCCGGAGTGGGAAGCCAGGATCACACGGGCCATGGACGATCCCGGCGAGAGCACGGAATGGGATTTCCAGGTCACTTCGATGCGGGCGATGCTTGACCACGCGGACTGGCGGCTGCACACGCCTCCCGCGGAGCGTTCGCCGCGCGAGCGGCGGCTGGTCACGGACTACTTTATTCAACGCCACGGGCCGGAGCTGGCGAAGGATGATTGCGCCGTGGAGGCCTTCAAAGAGCTGCGCCAAAAACTGAGCGAGCTGGAGACGGCATTGCCGCGGCCGAGTGAGGCATATGCGCTGGAGGCGGCCCCGGAGGCGGTGACGACGCGCATCGCGGTGCGCGGAGACTGGCGGCGGCCGGGCCTGGCGGTGGAGCCGGATGTTCCAAGCGTGCTGCCGCCGTTGGCGGAGGGCGGCGAGGCGGCTCGATTGCGATGGGCGCGCTGGCTGGTGGATGAGCGGAATCCGCTCACGCCGCGCGTGACGGTCAACCGCATGTGGCAGGAGTTCTTCGGGACGGGCCTGGTAGCGACACCCGGTGATTTCGGTACGCAGGGGGAGGCGCCGTCTCACGCGGAGTTGTTGGACTGGCTGGCCTCGGAGTTTCGGCGGGTCGGCTGGAGCATGAAGCAGATGCACAAACGGATGGTGATGTCGGCGGCGTATCGGCAGTCGTCGCGTGCGCGCAAGGAATTGCTGTCGCGGGACCCGAACAATCGGCTTTTGGCGAGGCAGTCGCGGCTACGGCTGACGGCGGAGCAGATTCGCGATGCGGCGCTGACCGCGAGCGGCTTGCTGTATGCCGAGGTGGGAGGCCGCAGCGTGCGGCCGGTGCAGCCGAAGGGGATCGCCGAAGTGACGTACGGGAACTCGAAGTGGGTTGAGAACGAGGGCAAGAATCGCTATCGGCGGGGCCTCTACATTCAGTACAAGCGGACCGCGCCGTATCCGATGCTGGCGAATTTTGACGCGCCGGACTCGACCCTGAGCGCTCCCCGGCGAAGGCGGTCCAATACGCCGCTGCAGGCTCTCAATCTGTTGAATGATCCGGTATTCTTCGAGGCGGCGCAGGCGTTGGCGGTGCGTGTGTTGCAGGAGAGTCCGGCGGCCAACGGCGATCGATTCGCCTATGCGTTCCGGCTTTGCCTGGTGCGTGAACCCGACAGTCGCGAGAAGGATATGCTGCAGACCTTCTGGCAAGGGCAAAAGGAGCTTTTCGAGAAGGAGCCGAAGGCGCTGGAGGCCGTGATTCCCTATGAGGTGGCGGAAGAGGAACCGGCGGAACTGGCGGCGTGGGTGACCGTGGGGCGTGGATTGATGAATCTGGATGAGTTCATCAGCAGGGAGTAGAAACTCGCTCCCAGGAGGCGGCGATATGGACCGGCGGCAATTCCTGCGCGCGCAGACGCGGCGCGATTTCTTCCGCCGCTGTGCCGGCGGTGTCGGGACGATGGCGCTCGGAGAACTGCTGGCGGCGGATGGGCTGACGGCGGCGGCCCTGCCGAAAATGAACCCGCTTGCGCCGAGGGCGCCCCACTTCGCAGCGAAAGCGAAGCACGTCATCTTCATGTTCATGGAGGGCGGCCCGACGCAGTTCGAGCTGTTCGACGAGAAACCCACGCTGGCGAAGTACGACGGGGAGCCGCTGCCGCCGTCGATGACGAAAGACCTGAAGCTGGCGTTCATCAAATCGAACGCGGCGGTGATGGCGAGCTCGTTCGGGTTCCGGCGCTACGGCAAGTCGGGCATGGAGTTGTCGGAGCTGCTGCCGCATCTCGGCTCGTGCGCTGACGACATTTGTCTCGTGCGGTCGATGCACACCGATGCGATCAATCATCACCCGGGGCAGCTTTTGATGTTCAGCGGCTCGATCCAGCCGGGCCGGCCGTCGATGGGCGCCTGGACGATGTACGGGCTCGGTAGCGAGGCCGAAGATCTGCCGGGCTTCGTGGTTCTGCCGTCGGGACGCGGGACGAGCGGCGGCGCGTCGAACTATTCGAGCGGCTTTCTTCCATCGCACTACCAGGGGAGCTTGCTGCGGAATCAAGGCGATCCCATCCTGTACTTGTCGAACCCCGAAGGGATCAATCGGGAGTCGCAGCAGGCGACGATCGACCTGGTTCGCGGGCTGAACGAGAAACGATACCACGACACCGGGGACCTCGAAGTCGCGTCGCGGATCGCGTCGTACGAGCTGGCTTTTCGGATGCAGATGTCCGCTCCGGAACTGCTTGACTTTTCCCAGGAGCCGCAGAGCATTCGCGAGCTCTACGATCTCGATAGCGGCGATGACGACACGCGGGAGTTTGCTCGCAACTGCCTGCTGGCGCGGCGCATGGTCGAGCGCGGCGTGCGATTCATCTTGATGATGGATGCGAGTTGGGACGACCACACCGAGTTGAACCGGAAGATTCCCAAGCGTTGCCGCAAAATCGACAAGCCCACGGCAGGTTTGATCAAAGACTTGAAGAACCGCGGTTTGCTCGACGACACGCTCATCGTGTGGGGCGGCGAGTTCGGGCGCACGCCGATGGTTGAGCATCGCAAACCGGAAGACCGCGCCAACGCGGGCCGCGATCATCATCCGAATGCCTACAGCATGTGGATGGCGGGCGGCGGCATCAAGGGTGGTCAGGTTGTCGGCAAGACGGATGATCTGTGTTTGAACGTAGTGGAAGATCCGGTGCACGTCCACGACCTGCAAGCAACACTGCTGCATTGCCTTGGCTTCGACCATGCGAAGCTGACCTACAGGCACATGGGGCGCGAATTCCGGCTGACCGACGTGTCGGGGCGGGTCGTGGAGAAGCTGCTGACCTGAAACATCCTCCTGATCAAGCGGCGTTGACGCCTCTCCGGATGTTTCCCGCTTGTATGATCCGCACGCGGGCGGAGGAAAAACTCGTTTGAAGTCTTTCATCTCCCACGCGGCCTCGGGCCCTTGCCGAGCGGCGAAGTCTTCCTGTCAACGGAGCCGCCTGAACATGTGCATGTGGAGCAAGCCCGCGGCTTCAATCGGACCGGGGAATTACTGCTCAGGTCGCCGCATGGCTCAATCGCGATGCGGATGGATGATCCGGTTCGTCGTGCCGTCCGTATTGATGTTGGTCGCGTTACACCCAAGTCCCGCCCAACTTCACGATTGGCGGTTTCAGGGCCGTTTCCAGGCGCATGGAACCCACGACCCCTTTTCCGGTAACCGCGCCTTCGTACGCCGCGCCCGGTTCTGGGCAGACGGCTTCTTCCTCCCGAAAGCCAGCACCCGGTTCCAATACGACTTCAGGACGAGGACCATCTGGGACTTATGGGGCTCATACCACCCCACCGGGCAACTGGAGATCCGAATGGGGCGGAGCTGGCTTCCCTTCGTCGGCGACTACACCGAATCGCCTTTCTTCCTCGATATGATCGACTTCCCGGCCGCCGGGGTGCTCTTTCCGGCGCGCGAGCACGGCGTCTTCTTTGTGGGCGGCGTGGGCGCTGCGGCCTACAGCATCAACATCGTTCGAGGCAGTGGTATTCAAAGAGACTCCAATCGCTGGAAGGACGTTTTCGGACATGTCAAATCGCCATTCTTCAACGATCGGCTGACCCTTGGATTCGCTCACTATGAAGGACGGGACGGCGAATCCGGGCAGCTTCGGACCAGGCGCCGCGTCACCGGCGACTTCATCTTGGAAGTTCATTCGCTGCTGACGCTGAAAGGCTCCTGGCTGGCCGGCAAGGATGGCGAAGTGAGCAGCCGCGGCTGGTGGAGCCGCGGTCTGGTTCACGTTGCCAGGAAGATCGATGTCGTGGCGGAGATGAACGATTTTTTCCGGGGAACGGCGAGAGCCCGCTATCTGACCTGGGGCGCGAACTACTATTTCCCGTGGGGGCTGACGCGCCTCAAGTTCAACCACCGCTACTTCTTCGAGCCGGTCTCGTTGAGTGAGTTCAAGCTTCAGTTGCAGATTTTCCTGGAAACGAAGTGGCGGAGCCGGGGTCGAAGCAAAGGGCGGTGAAGTGATTGTCGGATGGTGTTCCGGCATTTTTGCCGGACATGCGCGCGGCGATCAGGATCTCGGATGAATCGTCAGGGGTCATTTCCCTCTCCGGGCTCCTGCTGCCGGCTCCTGCCCCGCCCCCTGACACCCTCGTGGCTTCCACGCCCCCCAAACCATCTGCGCCTGCGATGTCGATCCCGCCGGCGGCCAGGCCCGCTGACGCCATCCGACCCCACACCCCAACTTCAACCGCCTCCGTCCACATCGGCGTCGCATCCGCGGTCGCCCCCGTACTCCCACCATTCAAAGCACGGCCCATCTCTCCTGCTGGTTCTCTGACCGCCAAAAAATTTTGCGGAAACCATATTTGGATCAAAATGTTTTGGGACATACTGGAGGCATGCCTCGTCCCGCTCTGTGTGTTCAAGTCTCCGCGAAGAATCAGGTGGCTCTGAAGAGGCTCTTGCGCGGCGGCATCGAGCAGGTCCGCGTGGTGCTTCGCGCCGTGGCTTTGTTGCAGTTGGCCGCAGGAAACAGCGCACCGCAGATTGCCAAAGTGCTGCCGTTGACGCGGCAAGCCGTCCGCAATCTCGCCCGCTGCTATCAGCAAGGCGGTCTTGAACGCGCGCTCTACGGCAAGCAACGCCCTGGAGCCGCAAGTTTGCTGAGCGCGCGGTAACGCCAGCGGATCATCGCTATGGTGTGCGCCGGACCGGGCCGGGAGGCGCGTCGGGACAGCGAGTATGAACGCCGCGGGACGGCAAATGTCTTCTCCGCCGTGGAGCCAAAAGCGGGCCGCCTTTTCACGTTCGTGACGCCGAACCGCTCCGGTGTTGAGTTTGCAAAAGCGCTGCTGCAACTGGCGATGACCTACCCCGAGGCCGAAACGATCCACTTGGTGATGGACAACCTCAGCACCCATAGCCGCAACTCGTTGACCGCTCTGTACGGCGAGGAATGCGGTGGGCAGATCTGGGAGGCTTTCACTGCCCACTACACCCCGGCGCACGGCAGCTGGTTGAATCAAGCAGAGTTTAAGATTGGACTGTTCTCGCGGCAATGCCTGGGCAAGCGGCGCATCCCGGACTTGGCGACGCTGCGCCGCGAGGCGACTGCCTGGAACCGCAGGGTTAACCGCGAGCGCGTCGAGATCAACTGGAGCTTCAACCGCCAACGGAGTACGTTCGGCGACAATAAACCATTTATCAGGCGGTCAGAGTACTAGTAGCAAGTGCTCGCATATGCCTCCAAGGAAGTTCTCGAACGCTCCGAGCGCCGGCGTCGAAGCCGATCTCGCCTACCGCGCCGATGACGAGGTCCGCTCTCAAGCTGGCCAGAATGTCATCGCCGTCCTCGGAGCGAAGATCGAATCCCTAAGCGCCGGGCTCAGCACCAAAATCGACGCTGTGAACAGCCGCATCGACACGCTGCAACGTGTCATCTGGCCGCTCGTAGTCCTCCTCGCCTCGACCGTCTTCGGCCTGCACTACCGCGTCTTTTCTAGTTCAAGCTGAGTGTTGCTTTTTGAGCAGGGAAAGTAAACGATATGAAGCTATTCAGGTGTGCGTTGGTTACTCTGTTGATCATGGCATTCGGGCCGGTTCCGACCAGCTAAGCGGATGCCTGCAACGATTGCAAACGGGCGGTTAGTTGCTCACGGCCACAATGCGTTAGCACATGTGGGTGTCCCACGTGGCGGCTGAGGTGCATTGAGATGCCGATCAAGGAGATTAGGTTGGGCGCCCGGAAGCAACAGATCGGGGAAACTGTGGTCGTCGGGACGGCCTGCTACTCCAACAAGCTCGGCATTTTTCTCAGGAAAGAGCGAACGCAGCAATCGAAGGATGGGCCGGTTCGCGTGGTCGAAGATGTCTACGACCTGCAGGTCGGCGCATCGCCGCGGCCGGATGAGATTCAGATCCCGTCCAACTTCGCGGTCTACGACGATGCTGCGGAAGTGCCAGCGGAGTTGGCGACAGGCTGCCAGAATTGCCCCGGGCAGGCCGTGCATCACCACTAGTGGACTGTCTTGGATGCCGACAACCTCACCGACCGATCCTGACAGCCTGGCCGTCCTGCACGCCCTCTCCCGTCCCGACCTGGACCTCTGAGGATGTCTTGAGGCCTCGAATCCGGGGGTGCTGTGGGTCCACCGCCCTGCTAGCTGTGGAACCTCAACAGGTTGTTCCCAGTCAGGCCGAGACGGCTGATGGGTGGGTAGGCTTTAAGACTAGCGTGCGGCCGGTGCCAATGGTAGCGGTGGAGCCAGGGTGCGAGGCATTGGCGGAGTACCCGGCCTACAACGTGGACTGGCATGACGCCCGGGCGTTCTGCGAGGGGAAGGGCAAGCGCCTCCCGTCCGAGGCCGAGTGGGAACGCGCGGCCCGCGGCAAGCTCGAAGGCGCTCGCTATCCCTGGGGCGACCAGAAGCCGGATCGTGACAGGGTGCGATTCTCTACGCCTGCGGGTCCGGCTCCGGTGGCGCAGCACCCTCCCAACGACTTTGGGCTGTACGATATGGCTGGCGGCGTCGCAGAGTGGTGCCAGGATTGGTTCAACCGGACCTATTACTCGAACAGCCCGGCCGAGAATCCCAAGGGGCCATCGGAGGGCATGTACAGGATCGTCCGCGGCGGCGCCTGGTCGGACGGTCCGAACCGACTCACCGTGTTCTTTCGGAATTGGGTTCGGCCGAACCAGCGCACCCCAAACCTGGGCTTTCGCTGCGTCCAGGAGGTGCGTTGATGTCGGTGGGCTCGCTACAACGCCTCGGAAGGCGGCAGTTCCTGTGGGGATCGATGGCCGCGCCCGCACTTCTCGCTCTCAAGCAACGTCTCTTCGCGACAGGGAACGGGCCTCTCGAAATTGAAACGGTCGAGCCCATCGCGATTCGTTCTCCGCGTGGCGAGAAGCCCCCGGACTGGTACCTGGAAATAGGGCCGATCGGGAAGGCCACAGGTGGGAGCGGCCTCTGGAACCGCCTCGACCACGCCTCACCCAGCCGGTTTCGGGGAGCAACCCAGGCGACTCTCGTCAAGATCGTCACCCGAGACGGCCTGGTCGGATGGGGCGAGTGCCACGCTCCAGCCGCCCCTCGCGTCCATGCGACGGTGATCAGTGACCTGCTTGCCCCGATCCTGATCGGACAGGACGCCCGTCAGGTTGAGCCGCTTTGGGAACGGCTCTACTCCAGCCAGCGGCTGCGCGGCTACGCCGCGGGCTTCTATACGGAGTCGATTGCAGGAGTGGACCTCGCCCTGTGGGATCTGCTTGGAAAATACCTGGGCCAGCCACTGTACCGGATTCTCGGCGGCAAGTACAGGGACTCGATTCCGACCTGCTCCGGAATCCGGGGTGCGTCCCCGCAGGAGCTTGGCGAATCTGCAAGGCGGCAGATGGAGGCGGGCTTCCCAGCCGTCAAGATGGGGCTGAGCAAGGGGCCGGGCACATCGAATGTCGAGCGGGTCGTGGCCGTATCGGAAGCGATCGGTAGCAGGGGCCAGTTGCTGGTTGATTCTCTCGGAGCCTACAAGGTGCACGAGGCCCGTGCCGTCGGCGCCAGACTGGACGAGCTTTCCAACATCGGTTGGTGGGAAGACGCCCTTTTGCCAGAGGACATTGCCGGTTACACGGAGCTCAAGGCCGCTCTCAAGACGCCGCTCTGCGCGGGAGAGACGCTCTCGAACCGCTACCAGTTCCGAGAGCTGTTTGCCGCCAGGGCCGTGGATATGGTGAATCCGGACCTCTGCCGCGCCGGCGGAGTCAGCGAGTGCCGGCGGATTGCGATCCTGGCGGACCTGCACGGAGTGCTTTTCTCCCCGCACATCAGTACCGGCACGGCCCTGTACTGGGCGGCATCGGTCCACTTGGCCGCGCATCTGCCAAACACGGTGATCATGGAAGGGGGGACGCTCCTCGAGCGTCCGTTCGGAAACGGGCTGCTCCGGGAACCGCTGGAATCCCGCCCCGGCCAAGCGATCGTCCCGGAGCGCCCCGGTATCGGCGCGGAATTCGACGAGCACGCGCTGGAGCGCTATCGGGTGGCATGAGCATGTCCGCGAAACCATTGCCGAATGTCCGCTGGCGCATCGCGGCGCTGCTGTTCGGTGCAACCGTCATCAACTACATCGACCGGCAGACATTGTCCGTCCTGGCTTCCGAGATCACTGGCGAGTTGGGAATCTCCGATATCGAATACTCCCAGGTTGTCCAGGCCTTTCTCATCTGCTACGCGGGCATGTACATGGTCTGGGGCCGCATCATCGATCGCTGGGGTACGCGCGTCGCCCTGGCGGTGTCGATGGTCTGGTGGTCCCTCGCAAATGCCGGACACGCTCTTTCACGGGGGACATTGGGCCTGGGAGTGTTCAGGGCGTTGCTCGGACTGGGCGAGTCGGGCAACTTCCTCGCTGCGGAAAAAGCGATATCGGAATGGTTCCCTCCGCAGGAGCGCGGCTTCGCGAACGGCTTGGTGAACGCGGCGGCGTCGACGGGAGCGATCCTGGCGCCGCCCTTGATCGTGCTGATCTTCACCCAATGGGGATGGCGCGTGGCCTTCGTCGTGACCGGCGCGACCGGCTTTGTGTGGCTGGTGTTCTGGCTCCGCTGGTATTGGGTTCCGTCAAAGCATCCGCGCGTGACGAGCGGCGAGCGCGTCCTGATCGAGACGGCCCCGGGCGGTCCTTCCCGCCGAACCGTCCGCTGGATCGAGTTGTTCGGCTTCCGGCAGACCTGGGCGCTCTTTCTGGCCAGGGTCCTGGCCGACCCCGTGTGGTGGTTCTACCTGTTCTGGCTGCCAAAGCACCTCAGCGACGAGCGGGGATTCAGCATCGTGGCAATCGGGCTGACGACCTGGGTTCCGTTCCTTACGGCAGACCTGGGCGCCATCGCTGGCGGCTGGCTCTCGGGACGCTTGATCCGGCGAGGCATGGCGCCGGTTCAGGCCCGCAAATGGGTCATGCTGCCTGCCGCCGCGGTCATGCCCCTGAGCTTGATCGTGCCGGCGAGCGATTCCTCGGTTATCGCCGTGACGGCGATTTGTGTCGTCACGTTCGCTCACATGGCATGGAAAACGAATCTGATGACCATGACGAACGATGTCTACCCGACCGCCGTGGTCGGCTCCGCAGCCGGAATCGTCGGGCTGGGCAGTTCGCTTGGCGGAGTGATCTTCACCGGAATCACCGGCGTGGTTGTGGAGCGGTATTCCTACGCTGCGATATTCTTTGTGATGGGCTTCCTCCATCCAATCGCGCTGGCAGTGCTGCACGCCTTGACCCGGGGCAGCGTCGGAGAGAAACCCGCTGCGTGACGTGTGACCGTATAGTATGAAGGGTAATGACAGCAAGTTAAGGACGGACTCTTTCCAGCCTCTCGAGCGTCGTCGCATTTCCGACCACGTCTACGAAGCGGTTCTTCACGCGATTGTGGAGCACCGCTTCAAGCCAGGCGAGCGCCTTTCCATCCCGGATCTCTCGCAGAGCCTGGATGTCAGCCAGATGCCGGTGCGGCAGGCGATCGACCGCCTCAGCGAGGAGGAGCTCGTGGACATCCGACCTCGCAGCGGAACGTTCGTAGCGCAGGCGGACGAGCAGGATGTCGCCGAGACCTTCGATCTCCGCCGGGCGCTTGACGGACTGGCAGCCGAATCCGCCGTGCTGCATGTCTGCGACCAGGACATCGCTGAGCTCGGGGATTACATTCGGCAAATGGACAAGTTCGCCGCGCTGGAAAGCGATGGCATGGGAGCCCATGACCGCCTCAACTGGGAGTTTCACTTGCTCATCGTCAGACTTTCGGACAATGAGAAGCTCTACAAAATGTACAAACAACTGAACGCTCACCTCAAGATTGCCAGCGTCCACGTTTCCAGCCGCGATTGGGCCGCACGCGTGCCCCGGGCTCAGGCGGAGCACCGGGAGATGGTCGACGCGTTAGAGAATCATTGCGCGGAAGCACTCTCGGCGGTTCTGGCCAGGCATGTCGAGCGGGGCAAGGCTGCGCTGCTTTCCGACATCCGTGCAGAGCGCGAATCGGCCGCGCTCTCAGAAGCGTCCGGGTAAGAGGGCTGTCACGATGCAGGATGCTTTCGAAGGAGTAATACCAATCCTCGTAACGCCGTTCAAGGACGACGGCAAGGTCGACGTGGCCGGCCAGTTGCGGGTCGTTGACCATCTGTGCGGGCAAGGAGCCCGGGCCGGCTTCGGCGCCTTCGGTAACGCCGGGGAGGGCTACGCTCTCCTGCCTTCAGAGAAGCGCCGGTTGCTCGATGCGATCGTGCGTCATTTGGATGGCAGGGCCCCGGTGATCGCCGGTGTTGGCGCGACCGGTACGGACGCGGCCGTCGAGGCCTGCAATGAAGCGGAGGGCCTCGGGGCGGCGGGCTTGATGGTCCTGCCGCCGTACTACTTGCGCCCCGATGCGGACGGCCTGATGTTCTTCTATTCGGCGATCAGCGATGCGGTTGGGATTCCGATCATGGTGCAGGACGCGCCGATGCTCACGCAGGTCGGCATGCCCCCGGCGCTGCTCGCACGCATGGCGCGCGAAATCGAGCATGTGGACTACGTGAAGGTCGAAGCGCCGCCGACCATCCCCAAGATCACCAAGACACTCGAGGCCGCCGGCGGCATGCTGACGCTGTTTGGAGGACTGAACGGCCAGTTCATCATCGAGGAGTGGCAAAGGGGATCGCGAGGAATCATGCCGGCCAGCGACCTGGTTTCGGTCTTCTGCTCGATCTGGAGCGCGCTTGAACACGGAGAGCTCGAATCGGCATGGAGCGTGTTCCAGCGGGCGCTGCCCTTGATCCGATATGAACTGCAGCCCGGACTGGGCGTTTCGGCAATGAAGCACAATCTCGTGCATGCGGGAGTTCTCAAGAACGCCGTGGTCCGTCACCCTACCCGCTCGCTTGATGAATCCGGGTTGCGCGAGCTCGAAGCTTTGCGATCATTGGTTGGGACGAACAGTCAGCCGTGTCAGTAGATCGAATCGAGTCGATCGAGGCGTTTTCGATCAGACTGCCTCGTGACGCGGCAGCGGTGACGGGGACTGCGGGGACGCCGACCGAGCTGGCTGCCAGCCGGTTTGACTACCACTGGTCGGAAACGAACAGCACGCTCTATTCGGTGAATTTCGAAGCCGCCCTGGTCAAGGTGACATTGGAGTCAGGTCTGGCCGGGTGGGGCGAGGCCCAGGCGCCTCTCGCTCCGGATGTTGCGTGCCTGATTATCGAGCAATTGCTGTGCCCGGCGGTCGAGGGCCAGGATTTTGACGGTTCTCCGGATACGGTGAGGTCGTTACGGAATCGGATGTACTCGACCATGCGCGTTCGCGGGCAGACGGGCGGCTTCATGCTGGATGCGATTGCCGGAGTCGACATCGCCCTGTGGGACTTGGCCGGTAAGGCTCGCGAGACTTCGGTCGCGGACATGCTGTCATCTTCTGCCCCCAAAAGCAGGATTCCGTGCTATCTCTCGGGGCTCCCGGGCGCAACGAACGCGGATCGAGTGGAGCGGGCACGGGAGGCCTGGGACGCGGGGTTTCGAATCTTCAAGCTGTTCTACGACCGCACGGAAGAAGAACTCTTCGATCTCATCGACCGCCTGCGCGAAGCTTTGGGGTCGGACGTTTCCATCGCGGTGGACGCTCTCTGGCGGCTTGACGGGACCTCGGCGGGCGACTTCGGCAGAAGACTTGACGATCGCGGAGCCCTTTGGCTCGAGTGCCCGCTCGCTCCGGAATCCCCGGCCGGCCACGCCCATTTGGCGGCTGAGATCCGCACGCCGATCGCATTGGGCGAGAGCTATCGTTCGCGGCACGAGCTGGCTCCGTTCCTGGCGTGCGGCTGCGCCCAGTGGTTGCAGCCTGACCTCGGCCGTTGGGGCATCACCGAAACGGCCTACCTTGCGCGGGACACCGGCGCCGGCGCTCGGATCGTCCCCCATATCAGCATTGCCATGGGACCTCAGATTGCCGCGGCCTTGCAATTCGCTGCTTCGTCGAGGAATGTCGAGCTCGCCGAGTACAATCCGGTCGTCTTCTCGGTTGCCAACCGCTATCTCGATCGGCCCCTTGAGGTAGACGGCGCCGAGTACCTGGTGCCCGCCGGTCCGGGCCTGGGTGTCGATCTCGACGAGCCGGCTGTAAGGGCGGTCGCAGGGAGGGTGAATGTCACGCCGGCTGCACGGCTTCCGTAGCCACGCCACAGTCTGACCTGATTCCACGCTCCGGCGCTCAAGGGGTCGGATCCAACGGGTTCAGTAGTCAGGCCTGTCATCTCCGGATTCCTGACAGGGCGGTTCGTCGGGCTTACGGCTCGGCATCGTCAGGGGTCATTTCCCTGCCCGCGCTACAGCCGTTCCAATGCCAGCAGATTCATCATCAAACGACGGAGCGGGTGATAGTGGTCTTGGCGCTCTCCATGGCAGTCGGGCTTGAAGGTGAATCGCCGATCCTCGCCCAGGCTATAGGTCGGGTAGCCGAAGCGGCGCAATGAGAACTTCTCATCCTGGACCCTTTGGGCGAGGTTGAAATAGCGTGCGGCCCACTCGGCGCCGGTGTGTTCGTAGATTTTGAGCGTCGAGACGAGCACTTCCTGATTCGCCCACATGCTTTTGTAGTAGAACTTCTCGCCCTTGATGCGTAGCTCGGGCCGGTTGCCGGCCAGCTTCATCGGCGGCCACTCGTAGCCGCCGGCTCCGACGCTGATCCACTCCGGCAGCCCTCCGTAGACGTGGTCCCAACCGATGTCGAGGTGCTGCCGGACTTGTCGTGCGGCTAGGTCGAACATGGCCTGATCGCCTCTCCGCAGCGCTTCGTCCATCACCATCCACAGGCATTGACAGCAGTGGCCGAGCAGCGACTTGTTGCGCTCGGACGGAATCGGACTGAAATCATGGTTGCGGTACTCGTTGGTGAGGCCGATTTCAGGGTTGTGATGCTTGTGCAGGATGGCATCCACGCAGAAGTCGGCGATCGATTCGAGTTCTGGGTCGGGGCCGCGGTTGAGCATCTGCGTGACGGTTTGCAGCGTGACCATCCAGTTGCCTTGAATGCGGGCTCCCGGATGAGGCGCGTACTTGTCCTGGAAGTCGGGGCGATTGACGTAAGCGAACATCTTCTTGAGGAGGGCGATGGCTGCCTCACGCGCTTCGTCGTCCGCGGCCGCGGCTGCATACTCCTGCAGGCCTTCGGCAAGGAAGAACATGCCGTAGACGTCCCCATCCACGTCAGGTTCGAACGGCTTGATGATCTCGCCCTCGCGCGAGAGATCGATGGCGTAGAAGCCGTCCGCCTGCCGGGCGTGCTTGAGCCAGAACTCTTTGGCTTTGCGGGCGATTTCCAGGTGCCGCGGGTCGCCTCCGAAGTGGTTGTACAGGAAGCTGTAAACCCAGATGCCGCGCCCTTGATACCAGTGAACCTTGTTGTCGCTGAGGCGCGTGCCGTCGTAATCGAGTGAGGTCATGAACCCGCCGAGCCGGTGGTCGATTCCGTGGGCGGACCAGAACGGGAGCTGGACGTCGAAGAGCTCGCTGCGGTAGGCGTCGCGCAGTTGTTTGAGGTTGCCGCCGGTGAGCTGATCGCTAGGTTGCGGATAGCGCTTGGGGACCGCGGCTTCACTCGGCCGGGCCGGCGTCGCCAACCCGGCCACGCCGGCGCTTGCCGCGGTGAGGAAGCGCCGTCGGTTCGAGCTCGACATGTTTTGAAAGGGGATTATATATACAACCGTAACCACTGACCCAGCAGTGGGTTGCGGCTCCTGTCCGCGTTTCGCTAGCGCGTGTTAACACTAACCTGCAAGAATGTTTTATAATAGGGCATGGAGATCAGCGAGGAGCAATACCGCCGTATTGAGCCCGTGCTGCCGCGCCAGCGCGGTAACGTGAGCCTATCGAATCTCACGGTTTTGAACGCCATCTTATATGTCGCCGAGCAGGGCTGCAAGTGGCGTGGCCTGCCCAGACGCTTCGGAAACTGGCACACCATCTACACCCGCATGAACCGCTGGTCCAAGAACGGCGTGCTCGACGCGGTGTTCGAAAAGCTCCAGAGAGAGCAGCTGGTCCGCATCCGAGTGGAGGCCGTTTCGATGGACTCGACCATCGTGAAGGTGCATCCGGACGGCACGGGCGCGTTAAAAAAAACGGTCCCCAAGCGATCGGCAAATCGCGCGGCGGGTGGAGCACCAAGGTTCATCTGGTTGCCGCGAATGCTCGAACGGCGATAACGTTCGCTCTCTCGCCTGGCCCAGCGCACGACGCTGTGCAGGGCCGCGATCTGCTGGCCGGACTGAGGCCGTTGCCCGAGCCGCTTCCGCTGCTGATGGAGAGCGCCGATGAGGACGATCAGAGCCGCCAATGGGCGCTGGATTTTGGATGGATTCCCGTCGTGCCGCCCCGTCGGACCCGTCTGCAGCCGTGGGAATACGACCACCTGCTCTACCGCCGCCGCAACGAAGTCGAGCGGCTCTTCCGTCGGCTCAAGGGCTTCCGGCGCATCTTCTCGCGTTTCGATAAACTCGATGTGATGTTCCTCGCTTTCCTTCACTTCGCTCTGATCGTCGAGGCTCTGCGTTAGTGTTAACAGGCCCTAGCGTACTGTTCTTCCGTGAGGCGCAGCAGCCTCGCTTCGGTGCGCCCAATCGATACGCTCCTCGCGACCACCATTTCGAAATCCGGTCGCAGGAATCTTTTGATGGTTTTGGCCACCGCCGCGGTCGGGAGCCGAGCACTTTCACGCGGTTGGGATTCACGTAATCGTCGGCGGGCTACTCGCATGATCGACCTGGAAATCGGGTTTCTCAGGTCGTCGAAGTCGATGACGTCCGGACGTTCGAACTCCGGTGTGAGCGGGGGGCAAGTTACGTCCGGAAAAACTACTGCACATCCGATTGGGCATCGTGACTCGGCGGTGCCTTCTCCGAAGTGTCGGATTACCGATTTCCGCAGAGCGAACATGCCAGCCCTGGCTTGCAGGAAGGGGCTTTTCTTCAGCACCGCATTGTTTCCGTGTCGATCCATGGTTCGCCAGATACCATCCTGGCAGGACACGCGCCCGCCCTTCACCTCCAGGCAGACAATGCCTTCCGTGGGGACGACCACGACGAAATCGATTTCGCCGTATGGTCCGTCCGCCCTTCGCGCCAAACCCAGTGAGTGCAGCACGGTCCAATCTTTCGTTGCAGGGTCGCTCTCAAGCAGTCCGAAAACGCGCTGCTCGGCCATGCTGATCCCTTTGTTATCCATCTGAGCAGGGATCATCTTCGCCATGATATGACCCTCTCTTAGAACGCCGTGTCGCCGATCCACAGGAGCCGATTGACCAAGTTCGATGGATACTTCCGTCGCGTCGTTTCGACCATGGCAACCTGAACGACCCAGGCTTCTCCGTATCCGAGATTGAGTAGCACAGGCTGGTCGTCCAGCTGTTTCAGTTGCCCGCCAAGCTCACCAAGAAGGAGTTGCGTCAGTCGGCTTCCCGCAGATATGTGAGCTCCACGAATGTGGGAAATGGCTTCCTCTACCTTCTTTCTGATTGAAGCCAGAACATCGGCCTGAAGTGCTTTCTGCGTCAAGACGATGAGGAAGGCTATCGTCAAGTACCGGAAGGTCATGGGAGGCCTCTCTGACGATCAGATCCACTACATTCTTCGTCTACCCACGCAGTGCATGATCGTCAAGATGCCCGGTGTAGATTTTCCTTTCGAAGTGGAGGTTCCAAATCTATGACTTTTGGACAAGCATCTGATCCAGAAACCGAGCAGTGCAGACGTGAAACGTTGAAGTACCTGCATCACGTAGAAGAGCCGGAAGAACTTGATGTCAGTCCCGAAGAGATTCAGTACATGCAGGCCATCAAGCGGGACGAGATGCTAGACGTTAGGGGCGGTTCCGGCGGGCGGATGCGCAAGAAGCTCTGCGGTGAACCTCTCAAACTCATCGAGGCCCGTCTGGTGAGTCCAGGCGGTCGCGGCAATGCCTATACACAGCTCTACCTGACCGAGTGCGGAGAGCGCTTCCTGCATCAGATCGACGTGGCAACAGAACGGCAATAGAACAGAATCGCTGGCAACAAAACCTCGTCCCTGGCAACAAAACAATCGGGTCGATTCTAACCCCTGTAGAATCACCACGTACTTCCTGGGAACGCCATCTGACGGCCCAAGACGGCAACAAGAGGCAATTCCAGACTGAGCCTATAGGGTCCGGGATCATCGCTTGACTGGCTCGAACACCCATCGCCCAGCTTTCTTGAAGGCGAGTAGTCGCTCGACCTTCAGTACCGCATCGCCTACGGGAATCGATACACGTTCCCTTCCGCCTTTGACTTGAATCAGAAGTAGCTTTCCGTCGTGTATGGCGCACAAGTCCACCGGCGATTTTCAACCTGCTGATCGGGCAGCCAGTCCCTCGACGAGCGCCGGAAAAACCGCCTCCAGATCGAGCATCGCAACCTCCACGATGAGCGCCTCCGTGAAGAAGCTCGTCTCCGTGCCGCAGCGCCCAGGCCAGAGCACTGTTCAACTAGGCGGGGCCGATCTGCCCCCTGGATGTCTTCCGGCCAGTTTCCGACCTTGTCCGGCTCGGCGACTGCGCGGCCATGGAAACGGGTTGGATCAACCCTTCGCCGTTAGGGTGGATTTATGGTGGACAATTGTCGCAGCCTGCTGGGGACAACAGTACTCTTGCAGACCAAGCGTCGTGACTACCACAAGCGTTCCGGGAGGGTGATCCTATGAGCCTCGGGGCAACTCCTTACCGGTTGTCCCGAGGCAGGGCCGGTGCGGTGTCGGCCGATTGGGCGCTCGCAGCGCTGATTGGCCTTGGCCCAAACCGATCTGAAGGCTTGACAGCCACCGACAGGAGGACCGAACGTGAGCCCAGTCCGAGAATCGTTGTATCATAGCCGTGACCGGCTATAATTAGGCACCGGGACGTCCGAAACGGAAATCCCAGTCAAAGGGGGCGTTGTTGCAAACGTGGCGACGGTTGCCAAGGAGGCGCACACTGATCTGGACTGAGATATCATGCAGGTGATGCGGCGGGCGTTTGCGCTTGGTTGCGTCCCATTGGCGGCGGCGGCGATTTGCCTAGCGCCGAATCTCGCGGGGGCCGAGGTGTTCTTCGAGGTTTTGCGCGAAAGCTGCGTTCATTGCCACGGCAAGCTCGGCGAGCCCAGAGGGAATGTCAATCTGTTCGAGTTGCGCAGCGCTGCGGATCTCACCCGGAATCCCGAGCTGATCCGCGATTTGGTGCGGGCGCTCGACTTGGGAATCATGCCGCCAGCGGGACAGCCGCCGTTGACGTCCGAGAAGCGGTGGGAACTCGTCTCCGAGCTGCGCGGATTGCTGCATGTCGCCGTCGCGGCCCAGAAGGTTCTGCCGCAGTCGCCGATTCGGCGAATGAATCGGTTTCAGTACAACAACGCGGTCCAGGATTTGTTCGACTTGCAGGTCGACGTGTTCGCGCTGCCGGAACGGATGCTGCGGGAGTACGGTTACTTCCGCCCCGAAAGCGGCAAGGTGCCGGAGAGTCTCAAAGCCGGCAGCCGGCCCTTGGGCAAGTCGCAGCTGATCGACAAACGTCTGGCCGGCGTCGCGCCGTTCCCGCAGGATCTCAGGGCCGAGCACGGCTTCGACAACCGCGGAGATCACCTCACGCTGTCGCCCCTGTTGCTCGAGTCGTTCTTGAAACTCAGCCGGTCGATCGTCGAAAGCGAGGACTTCAACGCAACGACCAGCGGCGCTTGGGAGGAGCTGTTCGCGCCCGGTTCGGGGGAGCGGGAGATCGAGGCCGAGGTTCGCGAAAGGCTGCGCCCATTGCTCACGCGGGCGTTTCGGCGGCCGGTTGACGAAGAGTCGCTAGGTCGCTATGTCGACTACGCGTTGACGCGCATCGCGTCGGGGAACTCGTTCACCGAAGGCATGAAAGCCGCGGCCTCGGCGGCGCTGGCGTCGCCGCGTTTCCTCTATCTCTACGAGCAGGCCGGCGCGGGCGACGCGGGCGAGCGACTGAACGATTACGAGTTGGCGTCGCGTCTGTCGTTTTTCCTGTGGGGGAGCATTCCGGACCGGACGTTGCTCGATCTGGCCGGCGAGGGCAAGCTCGGCGACCCGGCCGTCTTGCGCGCGCAGGCGGATCGGATGTTGAAGGACCGTCGCGTGAAGCGCTTCTGCGACAGCTTCGCGCCGCAATGGCTGCAGCTGGAGCGCATCGTGTCGTCGGTTCCCGACCGCGAACGGTTTCCGGATTTCTACCTCGGCTTCAGCGTGCGAAACGGCGTTAAATTCCGCGCGAGCATGCACATGATGCTCGAGCCGCTGCTGCTGTTCGAAACGATTCTGATCGAGGACCGCTCGGTTTTGGAGCTGGTGGACTCGGACTTCACGTATCACAGCGAGCTGCTCGAGTCCTGGTATCGCGACGGCACGCGTCCCCCAAAGGTTCCGCGGGTCGCCATCCCGTTTCGCCGCGTAGCGGTGACGGACCGGCGTCAAGGCGGCGTGATCACCAACGCGGCGGTCATGACGATGACGTCGAACCCTGTGCGGACGCAGCCCATCACGCGCGGCGCTTGGATCGCCGGGGTCGTTTTCAACGATCCTCCCGACCCTCCCCCCCCGAGCGTCACGCCGCTGCCCGAGCAGACAAGCGAAGAGGCTGACAGCGACCTCACCCTCAGGGAACGCCTGGAGGCGCATCGCACCCAGGCGGAATGCGCGGGCTGCCACGCCAAGATCGATCCTTTGGGTTTTGCGCTCGAAAACTATGGCCCGACCGGCGTTTGGCGCGACGTGTATGAGAATGGCCGCAAGGTGGATTCGAGCGGCGTACTGTTCGGGAGGCGCGAGTTCGGCAACATCGTGGAGTTGAAGGACGCGATTCTGGCCGAGCCGGATCGCTTTGCACGCGCCTTTGCCGGGCACTTGCTGGCGTTCGCGTTGGGACGCCAAGCCGAGGTTTCGGACGAACCCGCGCTCGATCGCATTGTGCGCGAAACCGCGAACGCCGACTACAGCATTCAGGAAACGATCCGCCAGGTCGTGCTGAGCGAACCGTTTCGAACCAAGTACAATCCAGTTGAGCCTGAGAAGCGATGAAGCGGCTGACCTCCAGACGGTCTTTTCTGCAAGGCGCGGGGGGCGCCGCGCTGGCGCTGCCCTGGCTCGAAAGCTTGGGGCTCGCTAAGCCCAAGTCGAAGCCGCCGCTGCGGCTGGGCTTTTACTACGCGCCGATCGGCGTCGTGCGGCGGAACTTCTTCCCCGGCGAGGGGCTTGCGGGGTTGCCGGCCTTCAACGGCGACTTCAGCCAGGTCACCGAGAGCACTATCCCGGTCGGCTCCCACCCGCTGGAGCTGACGCCTGCGCTCGAACCGCTCGGGAGAGTCAAAGACAAGGTCGCTCTGATTACGGGGCTGGACCGGAGTTTCCAAAACGGCACGGACGTTCACGCCCAGTGCGCTTCGTGCTTTCTGTCGAGCGCCGCGCCGTTCACCGTCTCGAGATCCGCCTGGCCGCTCGATCGCACGCTCGATCACGTTATCGCGGACGAAATCGGAGACCGAACGCCGTTTCGCACGCTGGAGCTGAGTTGCAACAGCCACCGCGACAACGTCGAGTCGATCTATTTCGACAACATCTCGTGGTATGGAACCGGGCACGTGGCCCCGTCGATTCGCGATCCGCGTAAGGCTTATCGGCGATTGTTCGGCACGGAAGAAGTTCGGGAGTTCCGCAACATCACCGACCTCGTGCTCGAAGACGCGCGTTCGCTGCGGCGCGAGCTGGGGCGCGCCGATCGCAACAAGTTCGCCGAGTACTTCGACTCCATCCGTACGATCGAAGAGCAGATGGACAAGCTGGAGCGGATGAAGGGCGAGCTAACCAAGGTTTCGATGGTGGAACCTCCCGACGCGTACTTGCCGCGGGGAGGTTACATTCGGCTAATGGGCGACTTGATGATCGTGGCGCTTCAAACGGGTCTGACGAGGGTCGCCACGCTGATGGTCGGCCCCGAGCGCTGGAACACTCCGTTCATGTTCGAGGGTCTGTTCGATCAGCCGGTGAGCCATCATCTGATGTCTCACAAGCCGGGGGACTACACCGACGAGCTGCTGAAGATCGATCGCTTCCACGTGGGGCAGTTCGCGTATTTGGTCGAAAGAATGGCCGGCGTCGAAGAGGCCGACGGCTCGACGTTGCTCGACAACACGATCTTCACGTACGGCTCCGGGCTGGGCGACGGAGCGACGCATCAGTACAACGATCTGCCGATCATCGTGGCGGGCACGGGCGGCGGGAAGCTCGAACTCGGGCGCCACCTGAAGTGTTCGGACGGGACTCCGCTGGCGAATCTGTGGCTGACCGAAGCTCATGTGATGGGAGTGAAGCTCGAGCGCTTTGCCGATAGCGCGGGGTTGCTTTCGCAGGTGCTGGCCTGATGGGATCGGCGCCTTGAGCCGCGACCGGGAGGGAGCGGTCGGTGGGACTGTTGATCGCCTCCGTGAAGCAACCGCTCCCTCCCGCGAGCGCGCCTGCGAGATCGCCGCATTGCCCGCCACCTTGATCTTCGTTCCCGGTTCGCTCAGCCACTGCAGCCCTTCCAGCAAGCAGCGCAGCACCTCGCGGTAGGAGGACTGCATGTAAAGAGCAAGGGCGATGACGTAGTACACCACCACCTGAGCGGGCAACGCCCGCCGCCGCACACTGGCCTTGCCCGTGGCCGCCAGAACGGCTTCAATTTTGTCTGCCGGAAACGTTTTGGCGATTACTCCGAGACTGATGTAATCGCTGATTCGCGAACCTTTGGGCAACTCTGCCAGCCTGCGCGCCATACTGTGGTCCTCCTGCTCTTGACTGAAACAGAATACCACAAAAATGTTATTAAGTGAAGAGTATTGAGGCTAGCTGTCTCTGTCACTATTATTCAGTCGGTGTTATATGTTCTGATAATCGGGTGTATCTGGTGGCTGCATTTCCGACCTTGACAACGTCGCTTGCCAGTTTGGCAATCTAGCGCTTGTCGCTAGCCCGCAATATTATGGCAGCAGAGATTCTCCAACACCCAGCTAGACTAGGGCGTGTTAACACTAACCTGCAAGAATGTTTTATAATAGGGCATGGAGATCAGCGAGGAGCAATACCGCCGTATTGAGCCCGTGCTGCCGCGCTAGCGCGGTAACGTGAGCCTATCGAATCTCACGGTTTTGAACGCCATCTTATATGTCGCCGAGCAGGGCTGCAAGTGGCGTGGCCTGCCCAGACGCTTCGGGAACTGGCACACCATCTACACCCGCATGAACCGCTGGTCCAACAACGGCGTGCTCGACGCGGTGTTCGAAAAGCTCCAGAGAGAGCAGCTGGTCCGCATTCGAGTGGAGGCCGTTTCGATGGACTCGACCCTCGTGAAGGTGCATCCGGACGGCACGGGCGCGTTAAAAAAAACGGTCCCCAAGCGATCGGCAAATCGCGCGGCGGGTGGAGCACCAAGGTTCATCTGGTTGCCGCGAATGCTCGAACAGCGATAACGTTCGCTCTCTCGCCTGGCCCAGCGCACGACGCTGTGCAGGGCCGCGATCTGCTGGCCGGACTGGGGCCGTTGCCCGAGCCGCTTCCGCTGCTGATGGAGAGCGCCGATGAGGACGATCAGAGCCGCCAATGGGCGCTGGATTTTGGCTGGATTCCCGTCGTGCCGCCCCGTCGGACCCGTCTGCAGCCGTGGGAATACGACCACCTGCTCTACCGCCGCCGCAACGAAGTCGAGCGGCTCTTCCGTCGGCTCAAGGGCTTCCGGCGCATCTTCTCGCGTTTCGATAAACTCGATGTGATGTTCCTCGCTTTCCTGCACTTCGCTCTGATCGTCGAGGCTCTGCGTTAGTGTTAACAGGCCCTAGCTTCGCTTCTGTCCGCGTCCAGACTCCCGGATGTAGTTCCACTCGTCCGCCCGCTTCGGCGGTGTCATGACGATCGCCCGCATGACGTTCTCTGGGGTGTCGGGAATCGACGGCGGCAAGGGGTACTCAACCGGCCGTCCGCGCTCACGCTTCTTTTGTTCCCGGATCGCTTTCGGCATAGGCGGCTATTGTTTTTCTTGATATGATCTGATGCCATAGCCGCCGGCGAGACCGGCAATGAACAATCCTGAGCCTTGCAAGATTTGGAAGTACAAGTCCGATTGATCAGGCAACAGAAACACCGTCAGAAAGATGAACACTACAGTGGCAAGCATGACATAAGCCAACCGGAACCACCGGTTTCCCATGCGCATCTTGTGTTTCGCTGCGTCACTCTCAGATGAATCCTTCAGGAATTGAGTAACGTGCTGGGGCTCGAACTTATCGAAGATCGGATGGTGCGAGCTACACCACTCGGTGGTCCGGTGGAATCCGGCTCTCGATCCGTTTTTTTGATTTGTTTGTCCGCGCTCATCGCATATACCGATTGAATCGATCAACGGCCTCCCGCAGCGTGTTACCTAACCGATGCAAGTGTCCACCATGCGGATGAAGCATGCGAGCCTGCATGGCCTGAAAGATTGAGTAGCTGATGCATGCCTCTACTATTGCCCGATCTTGCTCATCGCCTTCTTGCAGGATGCGCTCCAACTCGTTCAGGTCTGGATTATGGGCGCCAATCCACTGGTCACCCCAAAGCTGTAGCATCTCTTCGTCAACGAGTGGTCGATGAAGAGACTGCATGGATAGTATGGGAATTGCTCCCCGATCCTTTGATGTCATGTCTGGTGGCATGGAGTTCCAACGCTCTCAGTATATGTCCGACTCCAAGGCGTTGTGTTTCAAGCGCCTGTAAGAAAGATTGTGCATCTGTATATAACGTCCTTTGAATGATGCTCCTACGGGGTAGCTTCCCGCTGCCTCGCAACCAGCTTCGCCCGCGCCTCGCCATACTGCCGCTTGATGTCTTCCTTCTCCGCCTCGGTGTTCCAGGGGCCGGTATCCATGGCCTGCTGGAGAACTTGATCGAGACGGTCGATGAAGTACTGCGCGTCTTCGTGCGAGCGTATCGGCTTGTTGTCGACGATCACTCTCACCGGCATCGTGGCCGCGAAGGGGAACGGCCGGCGGATCGGATGGGTCGCGTACTTGGCGCGCGTTCGCACCGCGAACCATCCGCTGCCTTCGATCCTGACCTCTTCGTTCAAGGTCGCGATGCGCTTCTCGCCGGTCGGCTCGAGATTGGCGACGACCCTGTTGTTGAAGAGCAATTCGATCGATTCGATCGGCATGATCGAGCGCACCTCGGCCTTGGCGCGCATCACGTGGGAGCCTGCGGGGAGGTTGATCGTGTCGCCGGGGTCTTTCCCGTTGATGGTGAAGTAGACCAGCGGGCCGGCGCTGACGAAGCTGCGTCCGGCGCGGAAGTCGGCGATCCACTTGTCGTAGTCGAGTTGTTTGCCGGTTTTCACGTAAACACGGTTCGAGCCGACGATGTAGCTGCGATAGAAGTTGCCGAAAGCGTCTTCGCCGGCCGACGCCACGACGTCGTAGCCGCAGTTCCACGCGCGGTACAGCGGCTCCATGCCGCCGATGGAGTTGACCTCGACGAAGTCGACCGTGCCGAGCGCGAGATCGGCAGGGAAGTTGCGCCCGGCTCCGTGCGCGTACCCTGCCAGGGCGCCTTGTTCACGGGCGACCATGTTGGGCACGGTGTTTGACGGATGCAGACTCGCCACGACCGTATTCTGATAGCCCACGTAATCGGGGATCACGTAGTGTTCCTTCAGATTCAAGTACGCCCCGTGCCCCCAGAACGGCGGGTGATATTCCTGGTTGTGGTAGAGAATGCGCTCGCTGGTCGAAACAGGATCGGGCTTGCCCGTGAAATGGGCGATGTCGGGGATGCGCTGCTCCTTGTTGCAGATCAGGTTGTTCAGTACGTGGATGTCTTCCGCGTCGCCCTGGAACATCATCGTCTCAGGCGGGTTGTAATAGACGCCCGAATAGTTCATGTGGAAATGGTTGCCGCCGTCCCACCAGCCTTTGTCGCGGGCCTTGTCGAGCCGCTTGAGGCGAATGGTGACGGCCTCCGGGCGGTCCTCGCGCACCGTCACTTCCTGATCGACGGGAAGGAACTCGAAACCCTTGGCGACACCCAGCGTTGTCTTGCCCGGCGGCAGGTCGATCTCGAACTCGCCGTCCGTATGGAAGTAGTGATACTCTTTCTCGTCCATGTGGTCGTACAAGATCCAGTCGACACGCAGCCAGCTTTCCTGGGGCGCGTAGGAACGGCCGTCCGCTGCGTTCAGATGAACCCGCGCGGCCGTCACGCCGCCGCTGCCTGCGTCGACGATCTTCACGCGCAACTTGCCCATCGGGCGTTTGTAGACCATCTTCTTGGTTTCGATCTGTTCGAGTTTGCCGCCGAACCAATGGAAGAGCCACAGGGTGGTATCGCCGGTTTCGTTCGAGATGAAGGCGATGCGGTTGCCGTCGGGCGACCAGCGCGGGCTGGTGCGGTCAAAGTCGCCGTAGGTGAGCGGGAAGTAGTCGCCGCCTTTGGGGGGCATCGCCCAGAGCTGCTGCCACTGCCGCCCGAGGTAGGAACTGTATACCATCTTCGCGCCGTCGGGTGAGATCGTCGGCCGCGCGCGCCATGTCGTTTCCTCATAGTGAAACCGCGTCATCTCGGCGTCGGGCTCGGCTTTCATCCAATAGAAACCGCCGGAGCCGTGCTTGTTGTCCCGGTTCGTGATGAAGAACAGCTCTTTGCTGTCGGGCGTCCAGGTGGGGTGGAGGTGCACCGCCCACTCGCCGTAGTAGACGGTCCGCGGAACGAGTTGGAACTCTTTGGTGATGGCGTACGGCTCGCCGAGCTTGCCGTCGGCGAAATCCATCATCCAGATGTTGTAGCGGCCTTGGGGCCGGCTTGAAACGAAGGCCAGGCGTTTGCCGTCGGGCGACCACTCGGGCTCGACGTTGATCGATACGCCGGAGGTCAGCGGCGTGACGTCGCCGGTTTCCAGATCGAGCAGTTTGAGATGGATCTCTTCGTTGATCTCCGACGTGTACGCGATATGGCGGCCGCCGGGATGCCAGGAGGGCATCGATTCGTAGGCCGCTCCTTCGGTCAGCTCATAGGCCGTCGTTTCGCCGACTTTGATCTTCCAGATGGAGCCCTTCATGCCGAAGGCGATTTCCTTGCCGTCCGGGGACCAGGTCGGGTAGTTCGGGCCGTTCGTGATCTGGGGGAGATAGCACTCGAGGATGTAGGGTTCGCCCGTCATGATCTTCGAGAAGACCCGGCGGCGGCTCTGGGCGTTGGCGTGGTCGGCGGTGACCGCGAGAGCGAGTAGAACGAGGGGGATGCAGCGTAGGTGTGAGAATCTCATGGCGTCAGGAATGGGAATACCGTTCAGTTTTGAAAAACGATCCGTAGCAGCCCGTGGTGAAACCCCGCGTAGCGCCGAGAGTGGCGAGGCGCCCGGCTGACAAGGCGCGGCGAGGGAGCATATTGGATATATTCGACCGAGGAGCAACGCAGCTCAGCCGGGATGCATCGCCGCTCGAATGCAGCGGGGCCTTTTGCCGCGGGCTGTTAGGGCACGTAATCATATTCACGTGGCGGGATCGACCTTCAGATTGGCGATGCGGGAGTCTGGGTCATGGCGAGGTTGCGGGTGCCGCATGCCGCGCGCCCCTTCATTTCTTCACTCGACTCCATCCTGCAGAAGGTGGCAGCGTGCAGGGACGTATTGTTTGGGGATCAGAGTGACGGTTGTTGTCCAATACGTGCCGATCTTGTGTTCAACGATGGAACCCATCAACATGTGCGCTTCCCACTTGGTCAATCCGCAATCCTCCCGCAGCCAGCGGATCATGTCGGAGTTTGCTTCTCGAAGGCGCGAATCCGTATCGGCCTCCTTGGACGGGTTGCTGACGATCGAGGCGATGTGCGTATCGTTGACGAGCCTCGGGCCGGTGAGGTTCTTGTTCTTGACGACGCGCACGGTGAACTGCACGTCGAGCGACGTTTCGATGCCGGCGCCAAAACCTTCGCCGTCGCCTTGTTGCGCGTGGCCGTCGCCGAGATAGAAGTACGCGCCCTCGTGAAAGACGGGGAAGTACATCGTCGCGCCTTCGACGACGTCGTTGTAGTCCATGTTGCCGCCGTGGATGGATGTCAGGCTGTAAGCCCCCGTCGCCTGTCCCGGCTCGCCGACGCCGATCGTGCCCAGCATCGGCTGCACGGGTAGCTCGATCTTCCAGTCGGAGCGCATCTCGGGCTTCAGCCGTGGGCTCGTCGTGAGCTTTTCGAGATCGATATCCCAGGGGACGAGGTCGCCGCGCTCCGGTCGCACGGCATGCATCCCGAAGATCGGCTCGCGCGCGTTTTCGGTGTCGCCGGGCTTGATGCGCCCATCCGGGATGCCGCTCGTCGTGTAGCCATAGTTGCGGTTCACGCGGACCTTGTCGAGACGGACTTCCAACGCGTCGCCCGGTTCGGCGCCCTCGATATGGAACGGACCGAACAGGGGGTTGCCGCCCTCGGGTGGAACATAGGGATGTTTCAGATGATGGATGCCCTTTGGGTCGCCGCCGCCCGAGTCCCACGTCCTTGTGATGACCGTGTCTCCCGACTTGATACGAAGAATCGGTTCTTTCTGGGCGGAAAGGTTGCGGGAGTGGTGATCGGGGAAGATCTCGTGGGTTTCAGCCCCGGCCGCAAGACCAAAGAGCATGGAAACCGCGAGGTAGAGAGGCGCGAGCACGGCCTGCCGTGCCGGCGTGCTGCTGCGGGTCATTCGTCACCTCCGAATTGATGACAGCGGGGGGGCAGATACTTCTTCTTCATGAGTGTTGCAATGGAGCCGTAGTAGGTGACGATCTTGTGCTCGACGACGGAACCGAGTAGCATGTGCGCCTCGGGTGACGTAAGTCCGCATTCGTCCTGGAGCCAGTTCAGCATGTCGGAGTTCGCGGAACGGACACCGATATCCATGTTGCTGTTGAACTCGGGTTGACTCGCGATCGACACCAGGTACTCGTCATTGATGAGCCGCGGGATGCTCAGCCGCTTGCCCTTGTGCAGCTTCACCGTGAACTCGACGTCCATCGATGTTTCGACGCCCGCGCCGAAGCCCTCGCCGTCGCCTTGCAGCGCGTGTCCATCACCGACGTAGAGGTAGGCGCCGGAGGCGAATACGGGCAGCAGCACGGTTGCGCCCTCGACGATGTCGTTGTAATCGATGTTGCCGCCGTAATCGCCTGACGGGCCCGACGTGCGCACCTGATACCCGGGCGGGGCGGGCGCCACACCGATGCAGCCCAGCATCGGGCGCGCCGGCAGTTCCATGTTCCAGCCGGATTTGTCTTGTGGCCGCAGCCGCGGCGTGACCGTCTTCTTCTCGAGATCGACGTCCCAGGGAATCAGCGTGGCGCGGCCCGGTCGGACGCTGCCCATGCCGTAGTTGGTGTCGTGGATCTTCTCGCCCGGATTCAAGATGCCCGGCTGCACGGCGAAGCCCGTGTAGGCGTCCTTGCGGTTCATGCGGATCTTGTCGATGTGGACTTCGAGCGTATCGCCGTACTCGGCGCCCTCGACGTAGAACGGCCCCATCAGCGGATTCCCCTTCGCCGGGTACCTGTACGGATGCTCGATGTGCCAAACGCCCTCGTGGTCCTTGCCGCCCGAATCCCAGGTGCGCGTCTTGACGGTGTCGCCGGATCGAATGCGGGCTGCCGGCTCCTTCTCTGCGGTGAAGACGGGGGAGTGGTGGTCGGGGTAGACTTCGTGGACGGCGGTGAGTGCGGGTAGAGCCGCGAGCACGAAGCAGGCCAGAACTCCGAAGATACGTCGGACCATATCGAAACTCCTATTCCAAAGGGAAGGATCTAACCTGCATGTCTCACCACGTGGCGAGACGAAGTGTGTGAGAGGGCCGTCAGGACGAGGCGCGAGCCGCTTGGCGCGCGCAGGTGTACTTGTAAGTACATCGAGCACGGCAAGCAAGCGCAACGAAGTCATGGCTGTCTTATCGCGTGCTTCGGCCGTCGGATGGTGAGAAATGCAGGCTAGATACTATTGTCTGTGGCGGCACGCATACTATGATAGCCTCCAGAGCTTGCACGTAGGGAACCGCAGGGTGCGGCCAGCGGTTCGTGATTCGTGGACCGGAGGTGGTCTTGCCGCCGCTCCCGGAGGGGGCCGTCGCCCGGAGTATTGCTTTCTTCATCGCGCCTGGGTGCTGGGAGCCGCCACCGCCCAACCTCATTTCAGGATCATCTTTGGATTGGGAAATGCTATGGTTGGTGGCCGCCGGCGCAACACTGCTCCGCCTGCGAACCGCCCGGCAAGCCGCTTCACGAGACACGAATCACGAAAGTAGTTGGCCGCCGCACGGCTGGTAGAATGATCCGTGAGGCAATTTCATGTCCTCTACAACTAGCCTGCATTTCTCACCATGTGGCGAGACGAAGTGTGTGAGAGGGCCGTCAGGACGAGGCGCGCGCCGCTTGGCGCGCGCAGGTGTACTTGAGAGTACATTGAGCACGGCAAGCAAGCGCAACGAAGTCATGGCGGCCTTATCGCGTGCTTCCCCCGTCAGGTGGTGAGAAATGCAGGCTAGTCCCGCCCGCGGTGTTCGACAGGTGCCGGCAGCAGAGCTCTACCACACTGACGGCTACACCTGGGCCATCGAACAAGTGGACGCACTGCGGCGCCGCGACTTCAACGCCGTAGATTGGGACAATGTGATCGAGGAAATCGAGGACTTGAGCAGAAGCGAAGAACGCAGCCTCAAGAGCCGGTACGCCAAGGCCATCGAGCACTTGCTCGAACTCCAATACCGGCGGCAATGGGAAACTGGACCTGTCCCCGGCTGGAGAACTTCCGTCAATAACGCCCGGCGCGAAATCGAAGATGTCCTGCGGGAAAATCCCGGACTCGGGAGCAAGCGCGATGAGGTCTTCGCCAAGGCTTGGCGGAAGGCCAAGGGAGATGCCATTGCAGCTTTCGTGAACCACGACATGGAAGCCATCGTGGACGAGGCGCAATACCGTAGCGAGGAGAAGCGTCTGACCCGCTCCTGGAACGAGGTGCTGCCCGCCGGGTGCCCCTATACCCGCGCACAGGTCGAGGCCGCTCACTGGTGGCCGGAACGCCGCGGTCTCCCGTTGACCCTGGAACGGCCGCAACCCGGCGGCCGCGAACCCGAACTCGATCAGGGCCGCTGAGGTGCGCCTTCCGGGGGGGCGCCGCGGCGCCCGGCCATGACCGACAGGACTTCGCTGTCTCGCCGGCGCTTCGATTCCTCCGCAGGCGTGTAGCGCGTACCACAATCTCTCGCCGGCCCGCGGCCTCGTTCTCGTCCCGGTGGTGACAACCTTCGACCGCTGCGGCGTCCGCCGCAGTGCCGCTTCAGGTCGGTTTGGCGTGGCTCAACAACGCTTCCTTGATGCCTCGCGCCGCGAAGATTTCATCGCCGTCCCGCATGCACTGCGTGGTGAGGCCGGCGCTCGGCCCGCCGCCGCCGCCGCTGATCAGGACGCGCGGCTGCCCTTCGCGGAGCTGCCGGTAGATCTCCCGCCCCGCGACGGGGATGACGTTCTCGTCCCAGGAGAAATGCAGGTTGTTGTACCCCTGCGTGTTGTCAATCAGTTCCGCCGTCAGTCCGGGAACCTCGTTCAGAACATCGGCAATGTACTGCGCCTTCTTGTTCCAGCCTTCCAGCACCGCGTCATGGTCGAGCGCCTCGTACCGCCGAACGGCGGCGACGAGGCCCATGATCTCCTCTTTTCCAACCTTCATGCCGCGGCCGATGGACTTGTACGGAGAGTGGTTGAGAGTGGCGGCTTCGATGAGGTCCTTGCGGCCGGCCAGAATCCCGGAGGACTGCGGTCCGCGGAGGCCTTTGCCTCCGCTGATGACCACGAGGTCGGCGCCCGCTTCCGTATAGCGCGTCATGATGTCGGGCGGCGGCAGCTCCGATGCGGCGTCAACCAAGACCGGCACGCCGTGCTGCTTGCCGATCTCGATGATCTCTTCGGGCATCAACGTCCCCGGCGGATTGTTTTTTTGTCGATAGACCCTGGCCAGGACGGCGATCATGGCCGTCTTGTCGCTGATCTTGTCGATCATGCCCTGCTTCGTCTCGGCGTCGACGATGTTCATGCCGGCCGCGCGATAGGCCCGGTCGTAGTTGAAGCGGTGCTGGGTTTGCGTGAGGCACTCGACTTTGTCCCAATCAGGATGCGGCAGGGCTTCGATCTTTTCCTGGTCCGTGCCCGTCAGGCAACCCGCCGCCCCCAGCAGCATCGCCGAGAACGAACCGGCGCTCGCCAGCGCGGCTTCGGCGCCCATGACCCCGGCGATGTAGTCTCCGGCTGCTTTGTTGAGGGCGTGTATGTCGATGAAGTAGTCGTTGGCTTCCGCCATCGCGCGCATGACCTCGTCCGGCATGCGCGACCCGCCGATGACGGTGTTGTGGCCTTGGCAACTCAGAAACGGACGCAGGCCGAGCCAGCGGTTATAGATACTGTCCTCACCCCAGCTCATGGGATCCTTGAGCCGGGAGGCGGCGGTGCCGCAGGCGGCGGCCAAACCGCTCAGTGCTGCGACCAGCCCGCGGCGCGTGACCTGCAGGGGCGAGAGACTGCTGAATTCCTTATCGTGAGTGTCCATGGTGATCTCCTGCTTTCAGAGCCGCGCGGGCGCCTCGCGCCGCGGCAGCACATCGTGCCCCTGCATGATGAATGCCGGGATTCGCGTCCGCAGGGGCGTTTACGCTTTCCGGCCCTCGGCAAGAAAGAACTCCCGCAACCGGCGGGCGGCGAAGATTTCTTCTCCCTCCCACTGGCATCGGGTGGTCATTCTGCCGCCCTCGTCGTCGTCGTAATAGACGATGCGCGGCTCGCCGGCCTTGAGCTTTTCAGCAACTTCTTTTCCTGTCAGCGGGATGACCTCGCGGTCCCAGCTCAGGCTGATGTCCTCGTAGCCATGCGCGTTCATCGTCTTTTTCGCGTTCAGGCCGGGCACGTCGGCCAACTGATCGATGATGTAGCGCGATTTCTTGTTCCATCCCTCGATGACCGCTTCGTGGTCGAGCGAAACGTACCGATTCAGTGCGGCCACAAAGCCCACGATTTCTTCCTTGCCCACCTTCATGCCGCGTCCGAGAGCGGTGTTCGGCGAGTGGTTGAGCGCGGCGGCTTCGATGAGGTCTTTGCGTCCCGCCAGGATGCCCGTGGATTGCGGCCCGCGAAGCCCCTTGCCGCCGCTGATGACAACCAGGTCGAAGCCTGCCGTGGTGTAACGGGTCAGCGTGTCGACTGGGGGAAGCTCCGATGCCGCGTCCACCACGACCGGCACGCCGGCATTCTTGCCGAGCTCGAGGAAGTCGTTGGACATCATGACGCCGGGTTTCGGGTTGGGAGAATTATCCCTGCTCCCCAGGCAGGCGAGAAAAGCCGTTTTGTTATTGATGGCGTTCGCGACCTGCTCTTTGGTCTCGAAGTCCACCAGCGTGGCCCCGCCGGCCCGGTAGGCGTGGTCGTACCCGAAGCGTTGGGACGTTTGGGTCAGGCACTCGACCCTGCCCCACGTCGGGTGAGGCAGGGCTTTGACCTTCTCCGGGTCGGTTCCCGAGAGGCATGCCGCCGAAGCCAGCACCATCGCCGAGAACGAACCGGCCGTCACCAGCCCCGCCTCCGCGCCGGTGACCTCGGCGATGCGCCGGCCGGCGGCATCGTTCAACTCGTACATGTCGACGAAATAGTCGTTCGCCTCGGCAATGGCTCGGATCACTTCGGGAGGCATGCGCGAGCCGCCGACGATCGTGGTATGCCCGCGGCAGGTCAGGAACGGGCGGATACCCAACAGCCGCGTATAGATGCTGTCGTGTCCCCAGGCCTTCGAACCTTCCTGCAGCTTCGAGGCGGCCGTGCCGCAGGCGGACGCAAGACCGGTGAGTGCGGCAATCAGTCCGCGGCGGGTCATTTCCAGAGCCCCCGCTCGGGGTGCATCCGGGTCGGAAATGGTTCTGTTCTTCATTCTGATGTGAAACATCCTCCTGATTAAGCGGCGTTGACACCGACCCGGGTGTTTCCCACTTGTATGGTCCGCACGCGGGCGGAGGAAAAACTCTCCTCCATCGGCGTCCGCGAAGATCATACCAAAACAAACACCGGGCGTCCGCTGAATCTTGCGGAACGCCCGGCGAAGTGAAACCGATACTGAACGCGCTAGAAAATCCAGCGCAGGCCCATCTGCATCTCGCGGCTTTCCAGGGCGCTCGTGATCCGCCCGAAGTTGCCCGACAGGACGTACATCTGCGGGGTCAGGAAGGGCGGGGTATTCGTCGCGTTGTACATCTCCCACCGCAACTGGATCGAGTGGCCTTCCGCAACGTCGATGTTCTTGAAGATCGAGAAGTCCAAGCCCGTGCGTCCGGGCTCTTCAAGGATGCTGCGCCCGGTGTCGCCATAGAGGCCCTTGCCCAGGAGGACCCGGTTCGCGGGACTGGCGAGCATGAAGGCGCTCGTGTCGAACCAGCGGTCCAGAGTGCGCGCGCCGCCCGAAAGATTGCCGTCAGCGAGCCGGTAGGGGCGCCTGGTGCAGTTCGCGCACCCGTCGCCGGGCGTCGGGTCGAGTCTCGACTGGTGCGGGTGAACGGGCAGCCCGGTGGCCAGAAGGAGAGTGCCAGTGACCTGCCATCCGTCGAGGATGTGCTTGGCGGCGCCCGTCAAGTTCTTGCCGAAGGGCAGCTCCCAAATGAACGCGGTCGTAGCGCGGTGGGTGATGTCGAAATCGCCCCGGCCGCGCTCCCCCTTTCGACGGTCGTGCGGGTTGTTCGGCCGCTGCGCCCCGCAGCAGGCGCGGAAATCGAACATCGCCTTCGCCCAGGTGTAGGTCTGGAGGACGGTGAATCCGCCGCTGAAGCGCCTCTCCAGCTTGCTCAGCAGGCCATGGTAGCTGCCCGAGGCCGAGCTGTCGTGAACCTCGATACTCCCGAACTGGGGCCAGCGGCGAACCGGGTTGGCGGTGCCGACCGTGTTCGGCAGAAACGCGTTGTACTCCGCCGGGAGGTCGAAGTGGTCGGACTTCGAACCGCTGTAGCCGACTTCGGCAACGAGATCCCACGGCAGAGACTTCTGGATGTTGAAGTTCCACTGCTGGACGATGCCCACCGTGTTTTCGACTTGCGCAGCTCGGATGCGCGCGCGAAAGTTCTCGTTGGTGCCCTGGTCGGCGGTCGCCATGGTGATCACCGGTCTGCGATCCAGCGCGGCCTCCTCGATGTTCGACGTCCCCGGCGGGTTGGCCGCCAGATGCGGGACGAAGTTGTTGATCATGTTGACGTTGTAGAAGATCCCGTAGCCGGTGCGGATCACGAAATCGGTTCCGCCCAGCGGCCGCCACGCGATGCCGAAGCGCGGCGCCCAGTTGTTCTTGCTCACCACGTTCAGGGGGACCCGCGACGCGCCCGGCGCCGGGAACAACTGGCCCGAAGCCATATCGAAGTTGCGCGACTCGCCGCGGTCATCCACGAACGGGGAGTTGTACTCCCAGCGGATACCAAGGTTCAGGGTCAGGTTCGGCGTGATCTTCCACTCGTCCTGGATGTAGGGATGCACGCGCCAGTACTCGAAATCCGGGTAGGTGCCGGCGTTGGCCTTGCCCGGAATGTTGCCCAGCCTCACACGTGACGGGTGGTCGAGCAGGAAGTCAGCCCAGGCGTGGCCTGAGTGGATGTTGTGGAACTCAAACGCGCCGTTGGCGAACTGGATCGTCCGGCGAGAGGTTCGGACGAGGTTGTACGAGATCCCCGTCTTCAGATTATGGTGGCCCTTGATGAAGGACGTCTCGTTGGAGATCATCCGCGACTCGTCCCAGATCTGGTTGACGTCGGACGCTCCGAGGCCGCAGCAACCGCTCACGCTGATGCTGCTGAAGCGTGCGTCGTGCGGGGCCTCGGTCTGGCCCGGGATTCCCAACTCCGTGAAGTTGTTCCATCCGGTGTCGGTGAAACCCGTCTGGCGGAAGTAGAGGTCGCGGTTGTACGAAACCCTCAGCTCGTTCAGCGTCGTATTGGTGATGAAGTTTGTCCACGTCATCGTGGCGTTCTGCTGCTTCTTCGGATTGAAGTACGTGAAGCGCTCGTCGAAGTGCGCTATGGGGCTGACGACTGACGGTTGGATGTTCTGTATACCGTAGCGCCCGAAGATCTTGTTTTTGTCGTTAATGGACCAGTCGCTCCTCAAGTAGAACTGGTCGTCATCCAGGTCGTTCTTCTGGGTGCCCGAGAAGTTGTTCTTGCCGTCGAACTGCGGGTTGCCGGAGTTCGGCTGCGGCCAGTAGGGAATCACCCTTTTCGAGACGGACGAGATCCGGCTCGACGGAATGACGTGGTTCGGGAAGGCCCCGCAAGTCGCGGCATCCGCCGGATCCATGCAGGTGGCGATATCCAGGACCGGTCTGCTCGCGAAGAAGGGCTCGCTCAGATCGCCGTTGCGCATGAGCTGCGTCGGATACGTCTGGAACCTTTGACTGCTGCGCCGTTCGCCGAGGCTCTCCAGGTTGGCCGTGAAGAACAGACGGTTCTTGACGATCGGGCCGCTGATCACGCCGCCGAAGGTGTTGCGTGTCAGAGGCTTCTTCGGAATATTAGGATTCTCGAAGAAGTTGCGGGCGTCGAGTTCCTCGGCGCGGAAGAAGTAGAACAGAGTGCCGTGGAACTCGTTCGTGCCGGGCCGGATCGAGGTGATGATCTGCGCGCCCGACTGGGTCCCGTACTCGGCGTTATACCAGCCCGCTTCGACGCGGAACTCCTGAATCGCCTCGACCGAGGGCCGCATCCGGACCATGCCATGGATGCCGGTGCGGAGCGGAGCGCCGTCGAGAATGATGTTGTTGTTGTGCATCTTCTGGCCTTGAGCCGCGATGCCGTAGCCGGGTCCGAAGCCCGACGTCGTCACGCTGCTGCGCGGCCCGCGGCTCATGCCGGGAGCGAGCAGCGCCAGGCGGAAAAGATTGCGGTCGCCCGGAATCGGCAACTCCCGAATCTTGGACTCGTCGATGACCGTGCTGATCGTCGTGTCGTCCGTCTGGATCGTCACCGCGTCGGCCTGCACCGTGATCTGCTCGGTGACGGCGCCGATTTGCAGCGTCAGGTTCTGGCGGCGAACCAGGTCGATCTCGAGCCGCACGTCGGTCGCTACGGCGCGGCTGAAGCCTTCCATCGTGGCCGCGACTTCGTAGAGGCCGATGTCCAGCGCAGGGACCGCATAGTCGCCGCGCTCGTTGGTCTCGACCGTCCGCTCATCCTGCGTGCCTACGTTCGTGACGGCAACGCTGGCGCCCGGAATCGCGGCGCCGGATTCGTCGGTCACGGTTCCAATGATGCTGGAACTGGTGCTTTGCGCAAACGTCACGCCCGCGCCGAGGGACATCACCAGCGTCAAGGCAAGAGCGACAAAGGCGCCATTCAACCTGCCCGCTTTCGGAAAAGCCGGGGTACTCCAACAACAACTTCTCTTCTCGTACATTCCACTGCTCCCATGTTCACTAGATCGGTGCCGACGGGCCGGGCAGGTTGAAACCTGCTCTACGCTTGCCCAGGCGCTGTCGGGATCGTGGCTGCCTACACGGAGACGTGTCTGCATCGCACACAAGGATAGCAATTACCAGACCGTTATGGGGGCATCGAGCGCCGTTTTCAGGCTTTTTTGGGGGCTGTGTGAAAATAACCGCCCCAAGACGCAAGATGACGACAAGTCCCGTGGCCGCGTCGTTGCCGCAAAACCCCTGTTTTAGTAGCCCTTGAGCGATGTCCGTGCTCCATCACGGCGGCCGGCGGCCCTTCGCGGCTGATGCTTATGGGGCGGCCTTCGTTCAGCATGGAGAACGAAATATGTTCTAAACGGTTCGGTTGGAGCTGAAACAAGTGATGAGATCGGTGACGAGATGGGACACCACGAACCGGAGGTGATTCCGCCTGATGCATCAGAGCGGATTCAAACTATGAGAAAACGTATAAAACGGATGAAGTGGGGATGCTTCGGAACGGCAGCTGGGGCTCGGCAGAGCAAGGACTGGACGGATGTAGCCGCTCGTCGGGCTGTACAATAAGGGCGGAGTAACTCAGCTTCGGGAGAAGACGCATGCAAGTGAATCGCAGGGAATGGCTGTCGGGAGGTTTGGGCGCGGTTTCAACGGCGGCGTGGGCCGGCTGCGGCGCCGGTTCGCAGACGGAGGGCGGCGCATTGGCGCCCGTGGTCTCGGGGGGCGTTGTCGATTGGGACGCGGTCCGCGCCCGCTTCCCGCGCGCCGTCAACGAGACCTATTTCAATTGCGCCGCGCAGCATCCGCTGGGCGTCCATACCGTTCGTGGCATCGAGCGCTACACCGACTTCATGCACAACGGCCCCGGCGAGGGCCGCGAGGACTTTTGGGAAACGGGCTATCGCGAGATGAAGCCGGCGTTCGCGCGTCTGATCAATGCCAAGCCGGAAGAGATTGCCTTTTGCGCGGGAACCACGGTCGGCGAGAACCTCATCGTGAACGGCATGGACCTGAGCAACGGCAACGTGGTCACCAACGATCTGCATTACACGGCGTCGCTGGCGAACTATCTCGCGCGGCGCGACAAGCATGGCTTGGACGTTCGCATCGTCAAGCACCGCGATTGGGAAATCGACATCGCCGACATGGAGAAGGCGGTGGACCGCAATACCAAACTGATCTCGGTTTCGTTCGTGTCGTCGGTGAACGGCCACCTCGAAGACCTGAAGAAACTCAGCGGCCTGGCTCATGCTCACGGGGCCTGGCTGTTCGCTGACATCATTCAAGGCTGTGGCGCGACGCCGCTCGACGTGCGCGCGATGGGTGTCGATTTCGCTTCGTGCGGGATGTACAAGTGGCTCCAGGGCGAGCACGGCTTCGGGTTCCTGTACGTGAAAGAAGACCTGCAGGGCACGGCCGTCAAGGGAACGCAGTTCACAGGCAGCCCCGGCCTGAACTACGAGCCCTGGACCGCCTCGCCGGACCCCGCCAAGCCCGAGTTCATCTCGCGCCCTCGGAGAGGCATCGCGCAATTCGAGTGCAGTACGCCGGCGGCGATCAACTACGCCGGTCAGCTCGAATCCTTCCGCTTCATCGAGCAGATCGGCGTCGACAACATTCGGGCGCACGCCCGCGAGCTGACCGCCCGGCTGCAGAAGGAACTGCCGCCGCTCGGCTTCACCGCCATCACGCCCGACGGCACCGAATCCGGCATCCGCACCTTCCTGCACCCCGACACCGATGCAGTCAGAGACAAGATCAACCGCGCCAACGAAGAGGGCCGCGCCAATATCTCGATCGGCGGCCCCAACTCGGGACTCACCGTGGGACGCGGCGGCAATCAAGTGCGATTCTCGGTTTCCGTCTACAACAACCACTCCGATGTGGACAAGGTGCTGGAAGTTCTGTCCTAGCGGAACGGGACGCCGTGGACGCCTTTCGGCGCAATGGGAGAAGTTCTCCTGGCCTGGCGAGACTCCGCCTCGGACCGACAAGCAGGACAACGGATCGCCGCATGAACTTGACTCGAATGTGAACCTTGGCGAGCGAAGAAAAATAGTGAGCCAGGCAGAACGTTCCCCTTCGGCTTTAGCCTGTATTTCTCGCCGCGTGGCGAGGCGAAGTGCGTGAGAGGGCCGTCAGGACGAGGCGCGAGCCGCTTGGCGCGCGCGGGTGCGCTTGACCCTGCATCGAGCGCGCCAAGCAAGCGCTGCGAAGGAAAGAGGCAAAAACCTTGGCCTGCCTTCCTCACCACGTGGCGAGGCGAAGTGCGTCAGAGGGCCGGCAGGACGAGGTGCGAGCCGACCGCGCGGCGCCGCGGCCTGTAAGGTTTTTTATGAATCACGAGACACGAAACACGGACGGTACGGCCGTTCGGTTCGCCGTGCGTGCGCAAGGGTCGCACAACCGGAAACCGCCGCCCGGACCGCCAAACCCGCTGCCGAGTCACTGCTTCCCTGCCCGGCATTGCCCGCTATTGCCCACTATTGCCCGCTATTTCCCGGTAAAAAATATTGCCCCGGAGCCAGTGTCGGCGCACCGTCCGCCGTTCTCGGTCGGCCTCACGACGAGCGCCGTTAGCTGGGAAATCCTGCAAAACTGCGCAGAATCCCGTTTCTCCCGGAAAAATGCGCGAAGCGCAGCGTTCGCCGCAGCTCCCGTCGCCCTCCGGGCTCGACCCGCTGCGGTGGACGCGAATGGACGCGAATGGACGCGAATGGACACACAGCTCCCGCCTCCGCAGCAACAACGCCCCTCATTCGTGTTGATTCGTGTCTATTCGTGGTGAATGAACCATGCTGGGAAAGGGGAACGTTCTGGATTGCGTTGACAGGTGTCGTGGACACCTTGCGCCGGGAGGCTTAGAGTAGAGATACGCTGAAGGTCCGTCTGTTTCGACCTTTCCGGGAAAGGGGAGTTTATGCCTATCAATCGACGTCGGTTCCTCGGTGCGGCGGGCGCCGCCGCGGCCGCCGCCCATGCGGCGTGCGGAAGCCAAGGGGGCGCTCTCCCCAAGCTTTCCGGCATCGCTTCGATCCGCGAGCGCTACCCGCGAGTGCTGCGGCAGGTGTACCTCGACACGGCGGCGCACTGCCCGCTGAGCACTCATACCCGCCAGGGGATGCAGAACTACATGGACTTCCACATGTACGGCGGCGGGGAAGGGCGCGGCGAGTATGCCGGCGAGGCGATGCGGGCCGTCAAGCCGCAGTTCGCGCGCATGATCGGCGCAAAGCCGTCGGAGATCGCCTATGTCCAGAATACGAAGGCGGGCGAAGACATCGTGGTGAACGGCCTGGACATTCAGGCCGCGGGCGGCAACGTCGTTACGAACGACCTGCACTACGCCGGCTCGATTCACAGCTTCCTCGGCCGGAAGAAAGCCGGCATGGATGTACGGATCATCAAAGCGAAGAACTGGGTAACCGACCTCGGCGCGATGGAAGCCGCGATCAACAAGAAGACCAGGCTCGTCGCGATCACGTTGGTCTCGAACGTCAACGGGCACATCGAAGACGCCAAGGCCATTACCGAGATGGCGCATGCGAACGGCGGGTATGTCTACGCCGACATCATTCAGGCCGCGGGCGCCATCCCGATCGACGTCAAGGCGCTCGGCCTCGATTTCGCCGCTTGCTCGAATTACAAGTGGCTGCAGGGGTGCCGCGGTTCAGGCTTTCTGTACGTACGGGAGGAACTGCAAGGCACGGCGGTGAACGACCTGCTCTTCCCCGGATACGTCAACTTCAACTACCCGCCGTGGGTGGACCCCGCTGACGGCAACGAAGATCCGATGCCCTTCTCCCCGCCCAGGAACGCCGGCCGCTATCAACCGGGCAATACGGCCCGCGAGGGCTACTGCGGCCAGTATGAGTCGTTCAAGGTGATGGAAGAGATCGGCGTCGAAAACATGCTGGCGCACACGATGGCCCTGGTCGACCGCATCCGCAAGGAGCTTCCGGAGAGCAGGTATCAGTGCATCACGCCCGAGGGCGCTCGCAGTCCGATCCTCGTTTTCATCCCGGCGGACTACGAGGGAACGCAAGCCAGGCTGAAGCAGGCGAACATTCAGGCGACCATGACGGGGAACCGTTTGCGGATCTCGCCCAACATCTACAACAACCAGGAAGACGTCGACAAGCTGCTCGACGCCCTGGTGTAACCGGAGTGACCATGAATTTCAATCGAAGATCGTTTCTTGCGGGAAGCGTCGCGGCGTCCGTGGCGTCGCAGCTCGGGTGCGGTCAGGGGAGTGATGCCGCGCCGGCGCTCGGCGGCCTCGACAGCGCGCGCCGCGACTTCCCGCGGTCCGCGAACGGCGTGTACATGAATCACGCCTCGCAGCACCCCCTCAGCGTTCAAACGGCGCGGGCCATCGAGCAGTACGCCGACTACCTTGCGAACCAGTGCTCGCGAGCCGGTTGGTACGAGGTGCCGGACGAAGCGAAGGCGCTTGGCGGCGCATACAAGCGCGAGGTCAAGGAGCTGTTCGCCAAGCTGATCAATGCCCGGCCGTCTGAGATTGCGTTCTGCCTGAGTACGACCGTCGGCGAGAACATGGTCGTGAACGGCATGGGGATTCAGGAGTCCGGCGGCAATGTCGTAACGAACGATCTGCACTATTCGAGTTGCCTGTACAACTACAAAATGCGCCAGCAGCGGGGTCTCGACGTGCGCATCGTCAAGCACAAAGACTGGCGGCTCGACCCGGCCGATTTCGAAAATCTCATCGACGGCAAGACGAAGCTCGTCGCGCTGACGCTGGTTTCGAACGTCAATGGGCTGCTCGCTCCGGTGAAGGAGATCGCCGGCATCGCGCATCGCAACGGCGCTTATGTATACGCGGACATCATCCAGGCCTGCGGCGCCGTGCCCATCGACGTGCAAGCCATGGGAATCGACTTTGCTGCCTGCTCGACCTACAAGTGGCTGATGGGACTGCGTGGTTTCGCCTACCTCTACATCAAGGAGGACCTGCAGGGAACTGTCGTGCAGCCTACGCAGTTCGGAGGAGGCGTGAGCTTCAACTACGAGCCCTGGGTCGAAAATCCCGATTCCGGCAAGGGCGAGATCGTCTACAGACCGAAGCAGATGGCCTCCCAGTACGAAGTAGGCAACGTGTCGAGTGTCGGTTGCGTTTGCCAACACGAGGCGCTGAACTTCATCCACCGGGTCGGCGTGGATGAGATTCAGGCGCACGCCACTCCCTTGATCGAGTTCCTCCAGGAGGAGATGCCGAAGATCGGGTACGCTTCGATCACTCCGAGGGGCAATCGAAGCCCGATCACGACGTTTCGCGTCCCTGATCCGAAAGAGGCCGAGCGGCGGCTCAAAGAAGCCCATATCGAGGTGACGCTGCGGTTCGGTAATCAGATGCGGGTGTCGGTGTCGGTGATGAACAACCAGCAGGACGTCGAGGCTTTGGTGGCGGCGCTGGCGTAGATGAGGCGAGACGGACTCGAACGACGGTGAAACCCTATGAACTTTGACCGACGCGACTTCCTGGCCGGTTCCGCCGCGCTCGGCTCCGGCATGTTCTTTGGTTGCAGTGCGGCGGATTCCAAGATCGCCGATGCTGCGCTCACGGCCGAAAATGCCGACTTTGCAACCGCTCGAGCTGCTTTCCCCTGGTCAACGAAGCAGGCCTATCTCAACAACGCCGGACGGCATCCCTGCGGTGTCCACTCCGTCAACGCGGCCCGCCGGTATCTGGACTTCATCCTTGATGGTCCGGGAGACGGCGGCCCCTTCGGCGAAAAGCAATTCCACGAAGTGAAGGAACTGTACGGCGAGCTCATCAACGCCAAGGCGTCTGAAATCGCTCTCGTGCAAAGCACGCTGATCGGCGAGAACCTGGTTGCTCTCGGCCTGGACCTGCACAACGGCAAGGGCAACGTCGTCACCGACGAGCTGCACTATCACGGCGGCAGCTATATCTATCGCCGCCTGCAGGACGCCGGGCTCGAATTGCGGATCATCAAGCAGAAGGACTGGCAGGTCACCGCCGAGGACTACGAGCGGGTGATCGACAAGGATACGAAGCTCGTCTCGCTGACCCTTGTTTCGAACATCAACGGGTTTCTCTACGATTCCAAGGCCATCAGCGATATCGCGCATGCCAACGGCGCCTACGTTTACGCTGACGTCGTCCAAGCCGCCGGCTGTGTTCCCGTGGACATGCGGGCCATGGGTATCGACTTCTGCTCGGCCTCGACCTACAAGTGGCTGATGGGGATGCGCGGCCTGGGGCTGTTCTACGTGCGGGAAGAGCTTCAGGGCGAAGTGCTCAAACCGATGATGTACGGAGACAAGCAGTACGCGAACTTCGAGTTTCACTACTTTCCGGGAAGCCCGCCGGGAGAGACGCCTATCAGTTATCAAATGCGCGAAGGCGCACGGATGTATGAGGTCGGCAACGTCTCGAACATCGCCGGCGCAGCGCAGCGCGAGGCGCTCAAGTACATCCTCAAGCTCGGTGTCGACAACATCCTCGCCCATGCCAAGCCGCTGTGCGACAAGCTGATCGAGGAGCTGCCGGAACTCGGTTTCCCTTGCATCACGCCGCCGGGCAGCCCCACACCCATCACGGCTTTCCTCGTTGAGAACCCCGAAGAAACCAGCGCCAAACTGAGGGCCGCCAAAGTCGCCGCCAAGGTCAAGTGGAAACAGATGCGTGTCTCGCCCACCGTCTTCAACACGATGGCGGACGTGGACCAGTTGCTGGATGCGTTATCCTGACCGGTCGTTGATATGAGCCTGTATTTCTCACCACGTGGCGAGACGAAGTGCGTGAGAGGACCGTCAGGACGAGGCGCGCGCTGCTTGGCGCGCGCAGGTGTACTTGACCCTACATCGAGCACGGCAAGCAAGCGCTGCGAAGGAAAAGCGAAGTCATGGCGGTCGTATCGCGCCTCCCTGCAGCAGGCAGGTGCTTCGGCCGTCAGGTGGTGAGAAATGCAGGTCAGGTTGTAGAAACACCCCGGGAGTCGTTATGAATCGTTATCGCCGCAGCGTTGTCGCCCTTCTTTGCCTGACCGTTTGCATCACCTCCGGGTTGGCGCAGTTCCCGTCGAGGAACCGCTATGCGGGCGGGTACATGTACAACTTCTACATGCCGCCGAGCGCCAGCACGCCCTGGCGGCCGGCGTGGTCGCCCGACGGCAAGGAGATCGCTTTCTCGATGTCGGGCTCGCTGTGGAAGATCAAGGTCGGCGACACGACTGCCTACGAGCTGACCGCAAACAAGACCTACGACTCCGCCCCGGCGTGGTCTCCCGACGGCCGCTGGATCATTTACACCGCCGAGGACGACCAGGGCATCAACTTGGTGCTCTACAACGTCACCACCGGCGAAAGCACCGCCGTCACCGAGGGCGACAAACTGCACGCCGACCCCGTCTGGTCGCCGGACGGCAAGACGCTGGCCTATGTTCACAATGACCCTCAGAGCCGCTTCCACATCTACACGCGTTCGTTCGACAACGGCGCCTTCGGCGAACCGGTTCGTATCACCGAGCCCAATGACTTCGGACGCAGGCGCCTCTACTTCGGGCGCTACGACGACCACATTCAGCCCACGTTCTCGCCCGACGGCAAGGAGATCATCCTCGTTTCGAACCGCGGCATCACACTGGGCTCCGGCGCTATCTGGCGCGCGCCGCTCGAACCGGACGCCATGGCGAAAGCCACACGCATCCTGCGCGAAGAGACGCTGTACCGTACCAAGCCGAATTGGTCGCAGGACGGCAAGCGCATCCTCTACGCTTCGCATCGCGGCAGCCAGTACACCAACCTCTACGTCCATCCCGTGCACGAAGGCGAGCCGCTGCAACTCACGCGCAATCCCTGGGACCACTTCGACCCGGCCTGGTCGCCCGACGGCGAATGGATCGCTTACATCTCCAACGAGCACGGTCTCTCCGAGCTCCGCTTGCTCAAGACCTTCGGCGGGACCGACGAGAAAGTCGAGATCAAGCGCCGCGTCTGGCGCCGGCCGATGGGCCGCATCGAAGTTTTCGTGAAAGACGACACGACCGGCGAACTCACCGAGTCGCGGATCTACATGAAAGCCTCCGACGGCAAGATCTACGCGCCGACGAACACCTACCAGCGGGTCGCGGCCCGCGCCGCCAAAGAGGACATCTTCCATGCCCCCGGACACTTCACCGCCGAGGTGCCCATCGGCGAGCTCATCCTCGAAGCCGCCAAGGGGCCTGAGTACTGGCCGTCCCGCGGCAACTTCTACGTCCACCCGAAAGGCGTCACGCGCATCGAGCTCGAACTTACGCGGATGGCGAGCATGAACGCCATGGGCTGGTGGAGCGGCTCGGACCATGTCCATATGAACTACGGCGGCAACCTCAACAACACGCCCGAGTACATGTTGTTCGAGGCCAAGGCGGAAGACCTGGACCACATCGGCTGGAAGATCGCCAACAAGGATAACCGCGTCTTCGACACGCAGTACTACCAGGGCGAGCCGCTGCACCCGCTTTCCGACGACCAGAACCTGATCTCGTTCGGTGAGGAATACCGCCCCGCCTGGTACGGTCACATCAACTTCATCAACCTCACCAAGCACCTCATTTCGCCTTTCACGACCGCTTACGAGGACACCGGCATCGCCAGTCTCTATCCGAGCAACACCGACATGTTCGCCCTGGCGCGCAAACAGGGGGCCATTGGCGGGCACGTCCACCCGTTTTCGCGCGAACCTTCGATGGACTCGGAATACCGGGTTGCGCAGACTTACGCCGTCGATGTCGCTCTCGGCTCGTTCGAGTACCTCGAAGTGCTGACCAGCGCCAGGCACTACACGGCGACGTCGAAGGCCTGGCATCGCTCGCTGAACTGCGGTTTCAAGGTGACGGCTTCAGCCGGGGAAGATTCGATACTGAACCTGCAGGCTACACCGCCGATCGGTGCTGCCCGCATGTATGCCTACCTGGGAGAAAAACTCACCTGGGACGGTTGGGTGGAAGCCGTCCGGAAGGGCCGGACGTTCGTCACGAACGGCCCGCTGATCCAGTTCACGATCAACGGTGAGATCCCCGGCTCGGAGATTCAATTGCCTGCGGGCGGCGGCTCGGTGGAGGTGCGCGCGACGCTCGAGTCGATCGTTCCGCTCGAAACGTTCGAGATCATCCGCAACGGCAAAGTCATCGAGACGATCCCTTTGGACAACGACAATCAGAAAGCGGTCTTCGAGAAACGTATCGAAGTCACCGAAAGCGGCTGGTATACGCTCAAGGCCGCCGGAACGGGCGTCAAGCACCCCGTCGACGACGCCTATCCTGTCGCCGAAACGAGTCCGATCTACGTGTACGTCGGCGGCCGGCCCATCCGCTCGAAAGAAGATGCCGAATACTTCATCCAGTGGATCAACGACCTGATCACGCTCTGGGACGGCTACGAGTACTGGCGCTCGGACCGTGAGAAAGAGCACGTCCTGGGGCAGTTCCGCGAGGCCCTGGCGGTGTTCGAAAAGCGCCGGGACGAAGCGCAGTGAAAGCAGGGTTGACGGGAGCGTCTGCGTCGCCGGGGAAGCTACGATCGATCGGGGTGACGAAGGAGCAACCAATGACTCAGCGCATGGGCCGCAGAACCCTCTTGAAACTGGCCGGGAGCGCCGCAACGGCGCAGGTGCTGGGAGCGCAGGCAGAACCCAACGATGTCCTCATCAGCGAACTCGGCGCCATCGCCGTCGGGCGCGCGCCGACGGCCGCACGCGCCGGGTATGACATCTTCGCGCAAGGCGGCAATTCCGTTGACGCGGCTGTCGCCGCTGCCTTGACCGCGTCCGTCGTTGAGCCCGCCTCGTGCGGCATCGCAGGTTACGGCACGCACATCACGATCGGCCGGGCCGACGGCAAGGTCGCTTGCATCGACGCCAACTCCATGGCGCCTCAGGCCGCGCGGCCTGACATGTTCAAGCACGACGGCACGGGGCAGGTCCCCGGCAAGGTCAACTACTACGGCTGGCTTGCCGCCGGCATCCCGGGTGTCATGGCCGGACTCCAGGCAGCGCTCGACGGCTACGGTAAGAAGAAGCTGGGCGACGTGTCCGCAGCGGCGATCCGTTACGCTCGCGACGGATTCGTCGTTAACGAACGTGTTGCCCGATCGTTTCAAGGCTCTGCCGACCACTTCCGCCGCGACCCCGCCTCGAAGAAGCTCTACTTTCTCGGGGATGAACCGATCCGCGCAGGGCAGACGTATCGCAACCCTGACCTCGCCTCCATGCTCGAAACGCTGGCCGACCGCGGCACGGCCGATTCCTTCTACCGGGGCGACATCGGCCGTCAGATCGCCGCTGCATTTCAAAAGCACGGCGGCATCGCTACGGCTGACGATTTCGCTGCCTACGAAGCCAAGCAGGTCGAACCCAACAAACTCTCGTGGCGCGGCTACTCGATGCACACCGCTCCCGTCAGCGCAGGCGGCCTTTCGACCTTGCAGGCGCTCGCCATCGTAAAGGCTCTGAAGTGGCAAGAGTGGTCGTCAAGACACAAAAAGAACCACGCCGCGCTCGAAGCCCTGCGACTCGTCTGGGCCGACCGGTTTCGGTATTTCGGCGACCCTGAACACGTCGATGTCCCCGTTGCGCGCCTGCTCTCTGACGATTACGCCCGCGAGCTCGCGGCTAAAGTCGAAAGCACCGTGAAAGCCGGCCGGCCCATCGAGCAGGATTTCGACTCCTACGAGCAGAAGGGGACCATTCACATCAGCTCGTCTGACCGGGAAGGCAACGTCGTGGCTATCACGCTCACCCACGGCGGCGGTTTCGGCGCGCGCGTCACCGTGGAGGGCCTTGGGCTCACGCTCGGACACGGCGTCTCGCGCTTCGACCCCCGCCCCGGCCGTGCTAATTCGATCGCCCCCCGCAAGCGCCCGCTGAACAATATGACGCCCTCCGTCGTTCTGCGCGAAGGCCGTCCCGTCCTCGCCCTCGGCGGGCGGGGCGGACGCCGCATTCCCAACATGCTCTATTCGGCTCTGTTGCACTTCGTCGGTGAAGATCGCTCCATGGCTGAATCCGTCAATGCCCCCCGGATGCACACTCTCGGCAACATGAACCTTACTCTCGACAACAAATGGAAAGCCGAAGACGTCGGTTTTTTCGAAAAGATCGGGTATCGAGTCTCCCGAGGCGGAGTCGCTTTGCTCAGCGCAGCCTCTTTCGGCCCGCGCACGGAAAAAGTGGATGCGGCATTCCGCTAAAGGACTACTGCCATGACGCTCGTTGTCCGCTTCCTGCTGACGGCGGTTCTCTCAGCCTTCTTCGCCCTCCCCTCCGCCCAAGCGGATCCAATCCGGATCGGTTCGCGGCTCGAACTGTTCGTCGACGACCACATCATCGAAAACCTGGCCGGCGGCGCGCGGCTGCGTCTTCACCGGCCGACGCCTCGTGAGATTGCGATCGTCCTCGATGCTCCCTGGGAAGGCAACAACTCCAACTACGTCACGGTGTTCCGTGACGGCCCGATCTACCGCATGTACTACCGCGGCCGCCAAATGGACTTGAGCGGTGACAAGCTCAAGTTTGTTCATGGCCAGGTGTACTGCTACGCGGAAAGCACTGACGGCATCCACTGGAACAAGCCGAACCTCGGACTCTTCGAGTTCCAAGGCTCGCGAAAAAACAACATCATCTGGAACCGCGAGGGTTCTCACAACTTCGCGCCGTTCAAAGACACCAATCCGGACGCTGCCCCCGAAGCCCGTTACAAAGCGCTTGGCGGGATCAAGCGCGAGGGCGGTTTGTACGCCTTTCAGTCACCGGATGGAATTCGCTGGTCGAAGATGCAGGAGGAGCCCGTTGTGACCGATGGCTACTTCGACTCGCAGAACCTTGCCTTCTGGGACGCCGAGCGCCGCGAATACCGCGAGTATCATCGTGAGTTCCGCGAGGGGCGCGACATCATGACCGCGACCTCTTCCGACTTTCTCAACTGGACCGATCCCGCCTTCATCAAATACTCACCCGGGCGGCTCACCGAGCTCTATACGAACCAGATCGCCCCGTACTACCGCGCGCCCCACGTGCTGCTCGGTTTCCCGACCCGCTACATCGCGGGCCGCGGCTTGCTGACGCCGTTCAATGAGAGGCTCTCGCGGGTCAGCAAACGCTTTGGCACTGATTACACCGACGGCGGCTTCATGGCGAGCCGTGACCGGGAAACATTCAAGGTGTGGGGTGAAGCCTTCATCCGTCCGGGTCTGATCGAAGAAGGCCGTTGGAGCTACGGCGCCAACTATCAGAACTGGGGCCTGATCGAAACGAAGTCGGCCCTCGAAGGCGCACCGAACGAGCTGTCGATGTACGCGACGGAAGGCGATGGCTGGGAGGGTCCCGGAATCAGCATGCGACGCTATACGCTCCGCATGGACGGGTTCGTGTCTATCGAGGCCCCGCTGGCAGGCGGCGCGTTGCTTACGAAACCCCTTCTCTTCGACGGCAAGGAGTTGGTGATCAATTTCTCGACTTCCGCCGCCGGCAGTATCCGGGTCGAATTGCAGGATGACACGGGAAGACCCATCGACGGCTTTTCTCTCGCCGACTCGATCGAGATCTACGGTGACTCCATCGAGCGGCCTGTCGCATGGAAGCAGGGAACGGATGTCGGCGCCTTAGCCGACAAAGCCCTTCGTCTGCGCTTTGTGCTCAAAGACGCCGACCTGTTTTCGTTCCGCTTTCACTGAAACGCCGGGTTTTAGGGGGCTCCTCAGGATGCCGGCGGATTCGCGCCTCTCGCTTGCAATTCCGCCGCCACGAACGTGAGCAGGTCGCCCGTCGCCTTGGCCGTCTTCTGAAGCTCGTCGAACCGCTTGCCCATTTGGCAAAGCTGGACCCGATTCGGACAACTCAGATAAGCCGGATCGGCATCCGTGAGGAAATCATCGAAAGCCTGAATGGCTTGATCGAACCGCCCAAGCCGCACCAGAAGCTTTACGAGCACCTGACCCGGTGCGCTCCCGATGTCGTCGGGGTTGTAATTCGCTATTTTCTCGTGAAAGTAGCGGATCCCCTCGTCCACATCCTCACCCACGAGGCAACGAAGATATACGCCGAAATCCTGGTAGATGTCCTCGAACGGAGGCTCGCCCGGATATTGAAACAGCTCCGAAAGACGCTTGCCGTACTCCGTGAGTTCGATCAGCAGGCGCAGGCTCGTTTCGTCATGCAAATCCGGCCCGAATTGAATGCACGAGCCCACATGCGATGTATCGACGTAATAGCTGTTGCCCTCGAAGAGCCAATCCCGTCCCTCCATCAGCTCGGGAAGCGATCGCGTGTCGGGCGGCTCCCCTTCATTACCGGCGATTACGCGCTTCATGCTGTCGACGAGCTCCGTGTGGAGCGTTTCGATCAGCAGCCTTGCGCTCTCCTCGCGGCCCTCGACACTCGGGTACTGCCCGAAGCAGGTAATCGCGCGGCAAGTGCCGTGGTTTGAAAGAATCAGCTCGAAACCCTTCCTGGGGTGAACGCGCTCGTGAAAAGCTACCTGGATCACGTCATCCAGATCGTCCGAGGACGGGACTTCGTCAATCACCTTGCGGATCGTTTCGATGTCTCCAACGGCCCGGTAATAAGGCCAGGCGCGGCCGATATCCCCCTTCGCGAGGAACAAGCCCCCCACCTCACGCGCCGCCGCTATCGACCCTTCGTCGTAGGCTCGCTGTGTCTCAATGTCCAGGCCGTTGAGCGGTTCGGTCGGAATCAGCGGCAGACCGAGTTCGTGCCGCTTCTTCATCAAGTGCGTCTCGAATACCAGCGGGAAGTTCTCTTCGGCGCGATAGCGGTCCAGCAGGAAATCGAACACTGCCGCGGGCTCGCGCTCGGCGAGAAGCATCTCGAAATGCTGAAAGGGATTGCTCACGGGAGGCGTTCCTCATCTTACCGAAGTCACGCCCGAGCAAAACGGCCACTTCATCCGCGGGACAGAGCGGCCGATGCGAATCGGTCGGTCCACGTTGTAAACTCTCTAGTCTTGGTCGGCACGGAAGTCTCGACACATGCTCGGTTCGTGTCCGGCGGTGGTGCAACGGGTAGGGTCGCGTAAGATATTACGAGCGAAAGTAGTTGCAGGCCATCATCAGTCCCGGGGATCACCGAAACGCACACTGAAGCAAACTGTCCCAAGGAGCCTGCTCGCAGCAGGTACACCTGAAGCACTGCAACGCACACCTCGCCGAAACAGTTGATGCTCGCTGCCCCACGACCAAGGCTCTCATGGAACCGCCTGCTCGCAGTCATGCTGTCTGTGGTGGCCGGCGGGCTGCTTTGGGGCCAACAGCAGCCGATCGAGTTCCCGCACGATAAACACGTGGCCGCGGGCGTCGACTGCATTGACTGCCACAGCGGAGCTGACATACGTTCCGCGGCGACGATACCGTCGATAAGCAAGTGCATGCTGTGCCACGAACGGGTCGCCAACGAAGGCCCCGGCGTCAAGCTGCTGCTCGAGTATTGGAACCAGAAGCGTGAAGTGCCCTGGCAGCGGGTTTACGGCTTCGAACGCGCTGCCAACGTCAAGTTCCGGCATGCCCCGCACATCCGCGCCAAGATCGAGTGCTCCGCCTGCCACGGAAATGTGGCCGCGATGACGGTCACCCAAAAGGCGGTCGAGCACACTATGGGAACGTGCGTCAATTGCCACCGCCAGGCGCAGGCGAGCGATGATTGCGCCGTGTGTCATTTCTAGAGGCCCGGATCTCAAACCATGGATCGCCGCAATTTCTTCAAACTGGTCGGGACCGCATCGGGTGGTGCGCTCACGGGGGCTTGCGGCAAGCAGGCGCAGGAACTGATCCCCTTGCTGGTGCCCGCAACGGAGATTGTCCCCGGCGCGGAGGAATGGCATCCCAGCGTGTGCCGCAGTTGCCCGGCCGGTTGCGGAACGATCGTCCGCTTGATGCAGGCCGAGCGCAAGATCGAAGTCGATGGTGAGACGGTCCGGCAGCCGATCGCGGCCATCAAGAAGATCGAGGGCAACCCACTCGATCCGGTTTCAGGCGGGCGCCTGTGCGCACGCGGACAGGCTGCCGTGCAGGGTCTCTACCACCCCGATCGGCTGACGGGGCCGCGCAAGCGCGCCGGCGCTCGCGGCTCCGGAGGTTTCGATCTCGTCGATTGGGAAACCACTTTGTCGGAAGTGGCGGCGGTGCTCGCCGGCGTCGACCACAGCCGGATCGTCTACCTGACGTCGGCCGAGATCGGAACACGAAGCGCCACCGCCGCCCGTTTCCTGGATTCGATCGGGGCGCCACCTGCCACCATGATCGGCGTGGGCGACTTCGCCGTCGAGCGGCGCGCGAGCCAACTCGCGTTTGGCTGGGACGGGCTGCCGGTTTACGAGATACAGGATGCGACCTACGTACTGAGCATCGGGGCCGACTTTCTGGGTGGCTGGGCTTCGCCCGTCTTCTACAGCCGGCGTTTCGGCCACATGCGCCGCGGCCGGCCGGGCATTCGAGGCAAGCTTGTTCACGCCGAGTCCCGCTTTTCACAGACAGCCTGGAGCGCCGACCGCTGGTTGCCCGTCGCGCCGGGCGGCGAACAAGCCCTCGCCATGGCGATCGGCCACGTCGTCGTCAGTGAAAGCCTGCGTGAAAACGATCAAGCCGGCGACTCGTTGCGGGAGGCATTCGCCGCTACCGATTTCTCGGCGGCGTGCAAGGACGCCGGCCTCGAAGAAATGCGTGTGCGCGGCGTAGCCCGCGAACTTGCGGCCTCCACGGCCCCTCTGGTTCTGGCCGGGGCGAGCGTTGTACGCCCCGGCTCATCGAAGGCTGTGACCGCCGCGAACGCGCTCAACCTCTTGCTCGGAAACGTCGCCGCCAAGGGTGGAGTCATGCCGCCCGCCGCCGCGCCCGGCGGCCTGGCGATTGAGAGGCCCACGTACCGCCCCTTGGAGGAACAAATCAGCAAGGCTGAAGTCGTAATGATTGACGGCGTCAACCCGCTCTACGCCACGCCTTGGCTCGCAGGCCCCCTCGCCAAGGTGAAGCTGATGATCAGCTTCGCCGGCTTCCTTGACGACACCGCGGCGCATGCGGACTGGATTCTTCCGGATCACCACGCGCTCGAAGCCTCTGCGGGTGTCATCCCGCTTATGTCACCAACGGCGGCTCTTACCGGGGCGCCGGCGTTCGTGAAGCCGCTCTACGACACACGCGCAACCCCTGACATTCTCGCCGACCTTGCTCGGCGACTCGACGCAGCCTTCGAGCCGGTCACCCTCGACAGCGCCTATGCGTTGCTCCACGAGCAGGCCGCTGACGAGGAATCTACGCCCATCGACTTCAGCGACTACGCCCGGCGTCAGGGAGGATGGTGGGCTCGGGAGCGGCCCGCCGATGGCCCCCGCCCGAGGACGGAGCCTCCAGGTGATTGGGACCCGCCCGTCTCCGACCCGGCCTATCCCTTCGCCTTTCAACCCTATCCAGCACTGCAATTCGGCTTTGGCGGGGAGTCGCATCTCCCTTGGCTGCAACAGTTGCCTGATCCAGCTTCCAGCGCCGTTTGGAACCTGCCCGTCGAGGTTGATCCCGCAACGGCGGAGCAACTCGACGTCAGAAACGGCGACACGCTCAGGGTCATTTCGCCGCGCGGAGAACTCGAAGCGCCCGTCTACGTCAACCCCGCAGCGATTCCCGGCGTCGTGAGCATGCCCATCGGACAGGGTCACGGAACCTTCGGCCGCTACGCCTCGGGACGGGGCGTAAACCCGCTTTCGATTGTCGATCCCGTCCCTGAGCAAGAGACCGGCGTGCCCGCTTTCGGCGCTACGCGTGTACGACTCGAAAAGGGAACGACGAAACAGCACCTGGTGCAATATGCGGTGGTGGACCGTCAGCCGCATCCGCATCGCTAGAGGAGGAGAGAGTGTCAGAGCAACTGGTCCCGGTCAGCGAGATCCAGAGCACCGATGACAACGTCCCCCGCTGGGGCATGGCGATTGACCTCGATCGCTGCACCGGCTGCGAGGCCTGCGTCGTCGCCTGCCATGTCGAGAACAACATCCCTACCGCGACCGAAGATGACGCCGCGATGGGCCGCTCCAACCACTGGATTCGCATCGAGCGCTATTACGAGGGTACGTTTCCCGACATCAAGGTCAAGTACCGCCCGGTCTTATGCCAGCAGTGCGACGATGCGCCGTGCGAGCCCGTCTGTCCGGTGTACGCGACGTATCAGAACGCCGAGGGCCTGAACGTCCAGGTCTATAGCCGCTGTGTGGGAACGCGCTATTGCGCCAACAACTGTCCGTATCAGGTGCGTGTCTTCAACTGGTTCGATCCGGAATGGCCCGAACCGCTCGAGTTGCAGTTGAACCCCGACGTTTCGGTTCGTCCCGGCGGCGTCATGGAAAAGTGCACCTTCTGTGTACAGCGAATCCAGCGCGGCAAGCTCGATGCCAAAGCCGAGGGAAGGAAAGTCGAAGACGGCGACATCCAGCCCGCCTGCGTTCAGGGATGCCCCGCCGAGGCCATGACCTTTGGCGACTTGACCGACCCCGAGAGCAAAGTCTCGCAGTGGGCCGGCGTTGGGCGCTCGACGCAGCTTCTCGGCGAGTTGGGCACGAAACCGAAAGTCTTCTATTTAGAAAAGTCCGACTGATCGCGTCCTCCCCAGTGCACGGACAGGAATGACCACGCTCGCCACGACATTGAACGGTCCGCACCGTAGAGTGCGCGAAGACGTGCTCCAGCCGCTTGAAGGCCTCAGCTTCGGGTATCTGGCGTCGGCAGCGTTCTTCAGTGCGGTTTTGGTTTGGGCGTTGTTCGCCTGGGGCTGTCAGATTTATTACGGCATCGGCGTCGCGGGCATTCGGCGGCCGGTATTCTGGGGCCTCTACATCGTCAATTTCGTTTTCTGGATCGGCATCTCGCACGCCGGCACCTTGATCTCCGCAATTCTTCGCCTTACGGACGCCGGATGGCGCAAGCCTGTGACCCGCGCCGCCGAAGCGATCACCGTGTTCGCGCTCATGATCGGCGGCATGTTCCCCCTGATTCACTTGGGGCGTGTCTGGCTTTTTTATTGGCTGATCCCGTACCCGAATGATCGATTGTTGTGGCCCAATTTCCGGTCGCCGCTGGTCTGGGACATGACCGCCATCTTCACCTACGTCACCGGCAGCGTCCTTTATCTCTATCTGCCGCTCATCCCCGACCTCGCGGAAATGGCCTCGCGTGGAAAAGGCTGGAAGAGCAAGGTCTACCGGCTCCTGTCGATCGGTTGGACCGGCAGTGACCGCCAGTGGCACGCCCTCGAGCGCGCGATGAAACTGATGGCCGGCATGATTCTCGCGGTCGCGGTGTCCGTTCATTCCGTTGTGTCATACGATTTCTCGATGTCCATCGCGCCGATGTGGCACAGCACCATCTTTGCTCCCTACTTCGTGGCGGGAGCGATCTTCAGCGGTATCGCAGCGCTCATCCTGGTGATGTTCGCTCTGCGGAAGTTCCTGAACCTGGGCCGCTATCTCCGCCCGCTGCACTTCCACAACCTGTCGAAGCTCCTCCTGCTGATGTGCCTCGTCTGGCTGTACTTCTCGGCCTCAGAGCACCTGACCGTCTGGTACGGCAACGAGCACATCGAGATGGCCGTCTTCAACGCCCGTGTCTATGGCGAATACGCGCCTTACTTCTGGCTGATGGTGGTCTGCAACTTCCTGATTCCCTTCACACTGCTGGGTATTCGCCGGCTACGGACTCTCGGCACCATCGCTGTTTCCGCCGTGGCAGTGCTGATCGGGATGTGGTTGGAGCGTTTTCTGATCGTCATCCCGACATTGAGCTATTCGGCCCTGCCCGCCGCATGGGGGCCTTACGAAGCGAGTTGGGTGGAGTTGTCGATCACGGCCGGCACCTTTGCGGCAATGGTTCTGTTCTACATGATCTTCGCGAAGGTCTTTCCGATCATCGCCATTTGGGAATACGACGAAGATGTATCTGCGAGCTGAATTCTCCGACGCCGGATCGACCGCCGCCGCCATTCAAACGGTGTCCAGCGCCGGCGTGAACAACCGTGACATCGAGGTCTTCTCGGCGCGCCCGGTCGCATTCGAGCCCGGCGTTCTCGACAGGCCCAGCCGCATGTCGTTGTTGGCCGTCATCTCCGCCATTCTCGTCGGCATCAGCACTACCGCCCTGATGTTCTACACGCAACTCGACTACCCGCTCATCACCGGAGGCATGCCCCTCAATTCCGGCTGGGCCACAGGCGTGATCACCTTCGAACTAACGATGATGGGCGCCATCCTCGGCACCGTCGGGGTTTTCCTTTGGGAATCGGGACTGCTTCGCAATACCCGTTCCCCGGCCCCGGTGATTCGCGACGACGTGATCACGCTGCAAGTCCGTTGCGGCGAAGAAGGGGCCGAGCGGCTCGACCGGCTGCTCGCCGACTCGGGCGCCATCACGAGCACGCGTGTCGAGGGTGCGTCATGACGGCGCGCCTGCTTCTCGCGCTTGCCGCTATCACCATCTCCCTTGCCTCGTCCGCCGCCGAACGCAAGCCCCCGCCTTGGGAGAAGCCCCTTGCCAAAGGCCGAGACCTCTATCGTGAAAACTGCATCGTCTGCCACGATATCGACAAAGCCGAAACCAAGAAGATCGGACCCACGATGTTCCGCCTCTTCCAGAACGAGAAGCTGCCGTTCTCCGGCGGCACACCCAGCGCAGAGTACGTGAACTTCAAGATCCAATTGGGCGGCGATGTCATGCCCGCCTTCACGGGCAGACTCACTTCGCAGCAGATCGACCTGATCGTCGACTACATCAAGTCGGCCAAGTAATCACGAACCACCCACTACCTACTGTAGGGCTTCAGTCTTGTCGCGGGCTGTCCCTCCTGCTTAACAGCCCGTGGCAAAAGTCCCGTGGAAGGCGCGGCGGGCTTCTGCGGTCGCTCGGTGCGGAGTGAGGAGGATGGCGATCCGGGTGATCTCCTCCGACGAACGACAAAGCCGACGGCCGCAAACGTCTGTCGCCCGAAGGGTTACGCGCCACTTCCGCTCGGCTGCGCGGAAAGCGCGGCGCCTCGTTGCTGGAACGGCCACGCGTTACGCAATCGGCCCCGGGGCGCGTAACGCCGCCTACGTGACTTTCGCCACGGGCTGTTAAGGTAGGGGGCATGGCGGCGCCGCACATTCGCCCCGCGTCCTGCTGGCGCAAACCTCAACAGACCGCACAACCCCTGACCGCAACGGCGGCGTGCGTGGTGCTGCCGGCCGGCACAACGCATGCCGAGCGAAATCTTTTTTTGAGCCCCGTCGCCCTTCCGCAACCGTCGCGTCCCAGGTGTTCATTTCGTCCAACCTTCGTCTTGTCGCGGGAGCCGGTTGCAAAACCGGAACACCGCCCACGGTGACCGGGGCACACGTGCAGTTACCTGGGCAACTCATGGCTTCTGCCCACCAAAGCCCACCAATGCCCGGCAAAGCCCGGCCAAAAAAAGAAGACCCCCGGGCAGAAATACCCTGTCGAAATCCTGATGCGCACTTTGAGTTGCCCTACTTCTCTGCTTCTCCACCCTCGTCATGCTTTCCCACACCGTGCTCACTGCCCTCATGACCTTCACCGTGCTCGTCCGGCTCTACACCTTCTCTCTTCGACCCGCACCCGGAATCCTCATGGCCTTTGCCATGATCACCAGCGCCCTCGGATCTCGTATGTTCGACGGCGCCCTCAGCATCGTGGCCACCATCCTCGGTATGCGTAGGACCGTCGGTCGTGCAAGCAGCTGTCCCAAAGGACAGAACCGTTGCGGCCACGATAGCGAACAAGCTGTGCGTTGGCTTTTTCATGTTCTTTACTCCCTTCGGCCTGTGTGCGGGCATGCAGCCTGCCGAATTCCAAAGCTCGCCTTCCGTTTGACGCGGCTTGCTCAAAATAGTGAGGAACTGAAAACAGGCTGCCTGAAAGACGCATCCGGCAGTCACCTCGTCCGTATCGTTCAGCGCCAACGGCGCCACGGAGGCTTGCTACGTTTTGCGGATGTCTCGATGTGAGACCTTCACTTCGCACCCGGCGCCCGTGAGGTTGCGGCCGACCGCCTCCGCGATCATCACCGAGCGATGCCGGCCCCCCGTGCAACCGAATGCGATCGTCAGGTAGCTCTTGCCTTCGCGCACATAGTGAGGGATGAGATAAAGCAGCAGGTCGGAGATCCGGCCGATGAATTCCCCGGTCTGCGGAAATGACCGCACATAGCGAATGACCTTCGGATGCTTGCCGGAAAGACTCTTACAACCTGGGACATAGTGGGGATTCGGCAGGAACCGAACATCGAAAACCAGGTCGCTGTCGCTTGGCAAGCCGTGTTTGAAACCGAAGCTGTTCACCGCTACGAGTAGTTGCGGGCTGTCTTGAGCGCCCCGGAATCGCGTTACGATCAGACGCCTCAGATCGTGAATGTTGAACTGCGACGTATCGAGAATCAGATCCGCAAGCTTTTCAATGGATCGTAGTGCCTGCCTCTCCGCCCGGATGCTGTCGAGGACGGACGTTCCCGTGCCCAGCGGGTGCGGCCGGCGTGTCTCACTGAAGCGCCGTTGCAGAACGTCGTCCGCGGCTTCGAGGAACAGCAGAAACACACGATTCTGCTTCCGCAGTTCCTGGAAGATACCTGGGAACTTCTTGAGCGCACCGCCTTCACGTATGTCGACCATCAAGGCCGCCTGGGATATCTCCGGCGAGTGCCGACAGAGTTCGGCGAAGGTTGGAATCAAGTCGATCGGCAGGTTGTCGACCGCATAGAAGCCCATATCCTCAAAGACCTTCAGCACGGAGCCTTTGCCCGAGCCGCTCAGTCCGGTCAGGATGACGAGTTCGTATGCCCCGGCCGGCCCATCTCTTGCGTTGCTTGACTTAGCCGGCTCCGTCTTGCGGGGAGGAGTACTCATATTGGCTGCGAAGAAGCGCTCAACTCGCTTCGATAAGTTCGAGTTTGCCGTCCCGCCGTCGCACCAGAACGCGCAACTCTCCGCTTTCCATGTCCCGGTACGTCAGATGGTCCTTGCCGAGTTCATCGATCTGCATCATGGCCTCTTCGACGGTCAGCGGCTTAGGGGCTATGCTGTTCGACCGGACAAGCTGTCCCCGGGCCGGTGCTTCGGGTGCGGTCGCGACATCCCGAGGCGCGGGCTCTTCCGCCTGAGCAGCCCTCTGGCTCTGGTGCCGCCGCACGTCGATCAGCTTGTGCTTGTTGCGGATCACCTGACGCTCGAGTTTTTCCACCGCCGACTGCACGGCAAGGAACGCATCCATGCTCGAGCCACTGACAACCAGCGTATGACTCAGTGCCCGCAGCGTAATCTCCGCGTCAAAGAGATGTCGCTGCCGAGACATCTTGACGTGAGCCTCTAGATCCCGTTTTCGCCCGAGAATCTTGTGGCACTTTTGGAATTTCGCCTCGAGCTTGCGCTCTTGCGCCCCCGAGAAACGAGCAGGGCGACCTGTGTAGTGAACCCTCATGCAAACATCTGACCTCCGTCACGAGACAACTTTCTTCTTCCTCCTGCGGTGAGTGGAAGGAATGTTCATATCCCCTCGGTACTTCGCTACCGTCCTGCGCGTCACCGAGATACCGTTCTGGCTGAGAACCTTGCTGATGTGATCGTCAGTAAGAGGATGAGCCAAGTCTTCCTGCTCGATCATCTTCTTCACCTTGAGCTTCAACAGCATCAGTGGCATCAAGGCGCCCGCGGGACCTTGCACCGCCTCGGAGAAGAAGAAACGCAGTTCGTAAATGCCGTGCTCCGTGTGCCCGTATTTGTTGGCGACCGCTCGACTGACTGTCGACGGATGAACGCCGATTTCCTCCGCGACCTCTTTGATCATCATAGGGCGCAAATACTCCACCCCTTGTGAGAGGAAGCCTCTCTGGCGGCGAACGATCGATTCACACACCGAGCGAATTGTCTGCCGCCTCTGCTCTATGTTTCGGAGCAATTGAATGGCCGAATGATAGCGCTCACGCACGTAGTTGCGTACTTCCTTGCTCTCATTCCCTCGGTCGAGAAGCCGGCGATAGCTGCGGTTGAGCCTCAGGTCAGGCAGATCCTCTTCGTCGAGCACAACGCGAAACCCGTCCGCCGACTTGACGAAATAGATATCCGGCTCCACCAGACGATTCTCCGAAGCGGCGTACCGCTGTCCGGGTCGCGGATCGAGCGTCTGGATCAACGCCACCCCTTGCTCCACTTCGTTCAGCGGCCAGCCGGTCATGCGTGCAATGGACTCGAATTCCTTGTTCTCGAGTTCGGTAAAGAAATCCTTGACGATCGTGGTCGCGATGCCGACTTCGGTCTCATATTCGCGAAGCTGAATCAACAGGCACTGACGGAGATCACGTGCCGCTACGCCGAGTGGATCGAAGGTCTGCACCAACTCCACAGCCGTCTGCGCATCTTCGGCAGAGACTCCGGCCGTTTCTCGAATCTCTTCCAGATTCGCCGTCAAATAGCCGTCTTCGTTGAGGTTGCCGATCACGGCTTCGGCCGCCGCCAGAACGGCTTCCGATCCCTGCGACATGCTGAGCTGCCACTCCAGGTGGTTGCCCAACGTCAATGGTTCGGCCAAGAAGGTTTCAAACGAAGGCCGTTCCGCTACCTCATTCGCCGGCGCCCTTGGTCCGGAGTCGAGATAGTCATCGAAGAACGAGCCCAGATCGATCTCGCTGAAGGGGTCGTCGCTGACCTCTCCGATCGGATCGTCAACCGTCTCGGAATCGCCGCTCTCTCCGGCTGAGTCCGATGCGCTGACCTCCTCGTCAAAGCCCGTCTCCGAGGAAGCGTCATACTCCTCGGGGTCGTCCTCAGCATCCTCGCTGATTTCGAGAATCGGGTTCTCGGATAACTCCTGGGTGATCTCCGCCTTGAGATCCAGCTTGTTGAGCACAAGCAGTTTGACTAACTGACGCAGGCTTTGAGTTAAGACCGGCTTTTGAGTGAGTCTAAGGCCGAGCCTTTGCTGCATCAACATGAGAGGGCTGGTCGCGCTCGGTGTAGGGCAATTAGTATACCAATCACCCCAGAACGAACCGGAGGACACAGATCCGCCGGCACGGGCGCCGTACTACACAAAGAAAAAGCAGCGGCTGCGGCGGCGCGCCACGGCGTCAAGACTCACAACATCGTTTGCAGTGACGATTTGAGGGGTGCAGTGAAAGCAGGAGGAGGCGGCGGCTAACCCGAAGCCGCAAAACACGCAACGCGGCCTCGCTCCTGAGGCCTGCGGCCTTGCCCGCCGTCGTTTCAGGGGCCCCTTCGGGCCGGCGCTTCCCGGCTCCAGGACGCCTCGTCTTCGGGATGCTCTTGATCCATCATCGGACGAATGCCGAAACGAAACGATTCCCCGAGATAGACACGGCGCACTTCCGGGTCCGACTCCAGGTTCTCCGGTGTTCCCGAGCGGAAGACTTCGCCATTGTGGATGATATATGCTCGATCCGTGACGCTGAGAGTCTCCCGGACGTTGTGATCCGTGACCAGAATACCGATCCCGGATTGCCTGAGTCTCGATATGATTTTTTGCAGTTCCAGTACCTGCTTGGGGTCGATGCCGGAGAAAGGTTCGTCCAGTAACAGGAATCGAGGTGAGATCACCAGCGAACGCGCAATCTCGACGCGTCGCCGCTCGCCCCCGGAGAGCTGATACCCGCGGTTGCGCCGAACCGTCTCCAAACCGAGTTCGTCGATGAGGCCGTCGAGTCGCAACCGCCGCTCACGACGGCTTATCTTGAGCGTCTGCAGGATGGCCAGGATATTTTCTTCGACGGTAAGCTTGCGGAAAATCGACGGCTCCTGCGGCAGATAGCTGATGCCGAGCCGGGCCCGCTCGTACATCGGCGCTTCGGCGATGTCCTTGCCGTCGTAGATGACCCGCCCGGAATCCGGGCTGATCAGTCCCACAATCATGTGGAACGAGGTGGTCTTTCCGGCGCCGTTCGGCCCCAGCAGGCCAACCACTTCCCCCGGATGGACGCTGAGAGAAACCTCTCGCACCACGCGGCGGCCGCGATAGCTCTTAGATACTCTTTCCGTACCGAGGCGGCTCATCCGACGGAGCAGAAGAAACCTGGCAGCCCGTGGCAAAAGTCCCGTGGGAGGCGCGGCGGGCTACTGCGGTGGCTCGGCGCGAAGTGAGGAGGATGGCGACCCGGGTGATCTCCTCCGACGAACGACAAAGCCGACGGCCGCAAACGTCCGTCGCCCGAAGGGTTACGCGCCGCTTCCGGCTGACTGTGCGGAGATTGCGTCACTGCGTTCTTGAAGCGGCCACACATTACGCTATTGGTCCTAAGGCGCGTAACGCCGCCTGCGTGACTTTTGCCACGGGCTGCTAGGGCGCTTTGCGCCTCAGGGTACGGGCGCGGTCCTGTGAGCTGCCCTGAACGAGCAGCCTATCATCCTCGAGATAGTAGGTCAATCGCGTGCCCTCGGTCCGACCTCGGCTCTCATCCTGAACGGATGCCGGCTCGCCGATGAGGATCACCTTGGATTCCTTGGGGTAGTATTCCGCGTTCCGGCCGGACCCGAGGCGGGCATCGGAGGAGCTGTTTCGGACGATCCGAACGTTTCCCGTCGCGAACGCTTTCTCGAGTCGGTCCCGGGAGCCGGTTTCTTCGTCGGCTCCCAGATGCCCCTCCAGTCGATCCGAAGAGACGGTCAGGTCGGCACGCCGCAACTCCGCCGAACCGACGTAGACCATCAGCTTCTCGGCCTCGTCGTAGTCGAGGGAAGCCGAACGAATACAGACCAGTCCGGCAGCGGGTCTGCCTCCCGCAGCCGGCGTGCTCCCATTTTCCTGTTCGGTCAGATAGTTGACTACATGCCCTTCCGCCCGCAGAATCTTCGCCGGCCTGTCAATCCGAATCCGGTCGGCCTCGAGCCGGTTCTGTTCCTGCCAAAGCCGTGCTTGTCCGCTGAGGATGAGCACACCGGCCTCCTCTACCGACGTGATCTCCTCGGCACTCGAGAAAACGGGTTGGCGGGGAGCGAAGAAGCCGCTCACCTCCTCTGTAGGCGCCGTTTCAGGCGAGCCTTCGGTGAAACTCGATGAGGCTCGTCCGAGCGCCGTGTAGTTCCCCGTTTTCACTTCGAACAGGATCCAATCCGCCCGAATCGTTCCCGAAGGATCCCAGACTTGCGCATCAGTGCTCAATGCAACTTTATTGCCGGCCGTTTGAAATATAGCCTCGCCCGCGCGGCCCTGGCGGCTACCACGCTGGAAGCCGAAACCGTTCCACTGCTTCAGGTGTCGCGCCTCGCCGGTCCTCGGATCGAACCTGCCCTCGAACGCCTCACTCCAGGTCTTGAGCGGCGGGAGGGCGGCGCCCACCTCGTCAGCACCGGGCATGCTCTCCACCTTGACCTTGCCGTTTGCCTTGAGTTGCTCGAGGCGGTTGCCCTCCCCGTAGATACCCTGGATGCGGTCCGCTTCCAGTTGCCGCCGAACACCGGCCTCGTCGGCCGGCTCCAAATCGAGACGGCCGCGAGTAAGGGTAGAGAGGGTTCGCAGGTCTTCACCGTTATCGGCCATGCGCAACTCGATCCAGTCGGCCTGCAAGCGGCGAAGACCGATTCCCCGGGAAGCCTCAGGGCGCTCTTCCACCCGTGCTTGATTGCGCAGGTGAACCGTTCGCAGCAGGCTTTCCGTCGATCCAGGACGGGTTTGGTAGTCGAGGTCAATGCGATCTCCCCAGGCCTGCACACGCGAAGCCCCGCTCCGGGACTCCAGCGTGGCCGCGCCCGAGGCGCGGACCTTTTCGAGCATTTGGTCTTCCGTCAGCGCCACGTGGAGCCGCCGAGAAGCGTACTGCGCCGTCCGGCTCCCTTGACGGTCCGAGCCCTTCACCTCCCAGGCCTCCACCCGCCTTGTCAGGCCTCTGTCAAGATGCACAATGGCTCGTTCGGCCTTCAGTTGCTCGGAGCCTCGCTCAACGGCGACGGCGCCCTTAAGCTCAACACGCTGAGCATCCTCGCGGTAGATCAACTCCCCGGCTCGCACCCGGGCCGGCGGACGCCCGTCCTCACCGTAGCGTTCCAGAAACACGTCCGATTCCATGCGAAAGAAACGCTGCGTCGGATCATAGAACGCGCCCGTCGAATGTCCCCGTCCACCGTCGAACTTATACTCAGCGTACCTTTCGGTGACACAGATGCCCGTCTTGCTCTCGAATGTCACGCCGGACGTGTGGATGCGCGTCGGCACTTTGCCGGCCGCCAGGGATGCAGATGGGACCGCCAGCGTGATCGACACCTCGCCTTCGCTGTAGAGTTGCTCCTTGCGGGTATCGAAGACGGCCGCCGGGGTCTCTACAAGATCGTACGTGCCGCGGTCGCCGTGCAGAATCCTGAGCTCTACGTCCTCGAGGTCCAGCACCGAGCTGTCGTTCGATTGCCGCAGCCCCGCCGCTGTTATCTCGATGGCCCGCTCGCTTCCCGACGACTGCGACCAACTCCATCGGCCCGACTGCGTGTTGAGGTCCGACGGAATCGTATCCGGTTCGGCGACGCGGATCCTGAGGTTTGCCTCTCGCGTATCGATGTAGTCAGAGATGACCGCTGCGACCATCGCCCCCACACCCAGCAGCAGCAGGAATCGGAGGGTCTTCATGGCCAGCCGAAGAGTCGGGGAAACGGCTCAGACTGAAGTGTCTTCGGGGTTGGGATGCTTCCCTGTTGCCGCAGGCTCGTTCGCTGGTCTAAGAATACCAGACCGGCGGTCTCCAACCGTGCCGATCGGCCTGGGGGCAATACGCTAACAGCCCGTGGCAAAAGTCCCGTGGTACGAAGGAAAAGGCGCGGCGGGCTTCTGCGGTCGCTGCGAAGAAAAAGCGCGGAGTGAGGAGGATGGCGATCCGGGTGATCTCCTCCTTGCGAAGGAAAAAGCGAACGACAAAGCCGACGGCCTGGGAACAAAAAAACGTCCGTCGCCCGAAGGGTTACGCGCCACTTCCGCTCGGCTGCGCGGAAAGCGCGGCGCCTCGTTGCTGGAACGGCCACACGTTACGCAATCGGCCCCGGGGCGCGTAACGCCGCCTACGTGACTTTCGCCACGGGCTGCTAAAGCTGCGTTGACCAATAAGCCGCCGCACGCACGGCGGACAATTAGCCTGCTTTTCTCACCACGTGGCGAGGCGAAGTGCGTGAGAGGGCCGTCAGGACGAGGCGCGAGCCGCTTGGCGCGCGCAGGCGTACTTGACAGTACGTCGAGCACGGCAAGCAAGCGCAACGAAGTCATGGCGGTCGTATCGCGTGCTTCGGACGTCGGGTGGTGAGAAATGCAGGTTAGGGGCGCTGCCGGCCAGGGAGCGCCGTAGCACAGACCCTACCTTCGGAGGTCCACGGGCTTTCCTGCGGCTTACTCAACCGGCTGCGCGCCGGCTCGCCTCGAAACCAGCGTCTACGCTCCGACCGCCCTTACCAGTTCGTCACCGACCCATCCGGCCGATAGTACATCGGAATCGGCCGCGCGTACTCGGTTACCTCAGCCACCATTTCCAGCCGATCCGCATCGAACTCCACCCCAAGCCCCGGCCGGTCATTCGGCCGCATCTTGCCGTCACGGAAGTCATAGCACTGCGGCAAGTGAGGCAGGTCGTCCTTGCCGTTACCGGTCATCTCCATCATCGTCGGCCCCGAGAACGCCCCGCAACAATGCACAAGCGCCGCCTCGCCAATCGGCCCGGTGAAGTGGGGGATGAGCCCCACATAGTGCGTCTCGCACAGCGCCGCGATCTTCATGAACTCCGTGATGCCGCCCGAGTTGGGGATGCTCACGCGCGAGTAGTCCATCCAGTTGTTTTCGATCAGCTCGTTCACATCCCAGCGGTCACCGAAATGCTCGCCCACGGCGATCGGCACGTTGACCTTCTCGCGTATCGTCTCATACACGGCGACGTTTTCCGAGCGAATCAGGTCCTCCACGAAGTAAGGCGTCAGATCTTCGATCAGCGAGCTCAGCCGCACCGCGTCTGCCATGTCCAAGCGCGTGTGATAGTCAATCGCCCAGTCTCCGTTGTCCCCAACGCCTTCGCGGATCTCCTGGCAGCGCCGGTACGTCTCGTTCACAATGCGCTGGGAAATGAACCCCTCTTTGGAATTGACAGCGGGTCCGGCCACGCTCGTGCGGAAGGCTCGGAAACCCGCCTCCATGCAGGCTCGCGCCGTTTCCTTGAGGCTCCCCTGGCTCGGGTATCCGGTCGAGTAACACTCGATATGACCGCGCGTCAATCCGCCCAAAAGTTCGTAGACAGGGACGCCGAGCGCCTTGCCCTTGATGTCCCACAGAGCCATGTCGAGGCCGCCCAGCGCATGAATCTTCTCGCGGCCAGGCGGATAGAAGTAGCCGCGATACATGATCTGCCAGAGGTGCTCGATACGCGTCGGATCCTCACCGATGATCATGGCCCCGAGCTGCTCGACCGTATCCTTCGAGCCTCCCTCGCCGATCCCGGTGATACCCTGATCGGTCTCCACCGTGATCACGTTGCTGCTCTGGTTGAAGATCGGCCGGCCCCGCGGGTTGTAGTAATAGCGGATGCGCGTGATCTTCATCTTCGGAAGCGCGCCGCGCGCCGGCGCCTCCCCGCCCAGAAGCGCCCCGGCTGCCAAGACAGATGATTTCAACAGCAATCGACGTTGCATGTGAGGGATTGTATCGCTGCAAACGCCGGTCTGGCCAACCGGTTGATCCTGTATCGCCAAGGCTTGAAGCGCCTCACCTCTTCGATGCCCGGGGAACTTCCCGGCCGCGCTCGGCGCCACGAGTACATAATGCCCGTTAAACACCGTTTACAGGCCTTTCAAACGACCTTTAGCGCTCAACGCCTCCCTGGGAGCGCGGGCACCCTGCCCGCGACCGGCTGTGCTCAACGCCTTTCGGCATCACAGATTATTGCTCCCTGGGCAGGCTTCACAGTTGGTCTGTTCCCGGCCACATTTCATAAACTTGTTGGTCGTTTATTCTCCGTATTGCCAATTCAGAAAGTTCCTTGTGCAATCTCTTAAAAGCATCCATTCCTATTCGTCCGCCAAAACTGAATACCACGCGAGCATCTCCGCCGCTCGGGGTGCGCATCCAGTATTTGCGATCCCTGTGGCAGAGCCTTTCGTCGAGATATGATAGCAACTCACGCGAGTCATTCCATCCGTGGCTTACAATTATCCGGTCAACCTCAATCCTGTCTTTTTCTGTGAGATGCTTATAGGCCACGCTCGGTTCGTGTCTGGCTTTGGGTTGATTGCCGCCCGCCTTTACCAGAACTTTAAATATAAGCTCAAATGCATAGCCGGCACACACGGCTGCTACATTCAACTCGTTCCCGTGTGGATAACCACTCATTCGTATGTCGGATAACTCTTTCGAATCGCCAACGTTACGTAGATACAGGATCTCTGCCGTATCCATCCATATCTGTGCATCACCCCAGTCCAATTTCAGCATCGTATATTTCCGTTTTTGATTAGGGGGTTCTCTTTCACCAGAGGTCTTTACGCAATTCAACCTTTTAATGGCGTTCCGAACAAAACTTATTATATTTAGTAAACTAAAAGACTTCCGGCATCTCCTGAAGTCAAGCCTTGGGATCATATCGCTACATTTATGCAGAAAACCGTTGATTCAGCTACCCGGGTTGTCGCGTCCAGACTGCATCATTGGTCGCCAACAGTATCGCCCCGATCCGCCGCGCCGTATCCGTGAAGTGCTGGACTTCTTCAGGCTTGAGCGGACGGCCGAGGACAGCTCGCTCGCGATACGAGAGCCACTTCTTGAGAACTTGATATCCGCCAAGCTTGTAGCGCCAGACAGCGGCGGGGACGTTGCGCCAGAAGGCATTGTCGTTGAGATACACGTCGAAGGTGGTCTCGCCGAGCGCGGGCAGGGCGTCGCCCATCGCGGCGCGTTCGTCGGTCGTGCAGGCTCGTTCGACGATGCGGCCCTGGCCGGGCATCACGGCTTCTCCCGACCCGTAATGCCCCCAGCCGGCAGTGACCGCAAAGTCGGCGCCCGCCATGTTGCGCCCGTGCGCCGTGGCGGGCACGGCGATAGCGGCGATCTCGGGGCGCAAGGTTCCCGTCGTTACGCCGGGTACGGGGGTTTCGGGATCGAGCAGGGCCGCGAGTTCGCGCCCCCGCGCCGCCGATTCGGCGAGCGCTTCCGCCGCTCCGGCCGCCTTGCCGTCGGGCCAGCCGGGAATCGGGATGCGAGGCCACTCCATTCTCAGAGCCCCGGCGTTGGCTGCACGGTAGGCGGGATCGTGGAGGGTGGCGAGGACATGATGGAACAGGTCTTCCACGCCGAGGCCCAGACAGTCGCGATAGTGTTGCGCCGCGCTCGACAGGTTGAGGCGGCGTTGCCCACCGTTGCCGATGCCCTCATCACGGAGCCAAGCCGGAAAGAAACTCGAAAGTCCGTTGCCAAAGTTATCGGCAAGGTGACGGACCAAAGTCCCACGCGAGAAATCTTCCTTCGCTTCCCTTTCGCGTGCTTCGAACCACACATTACCCTCGAAAACATGCGGTCTGTAGTCGGGACGAGGACGATCCAGCATGCCGCTGTCCGCCTCCCAATAGAGCCATCGGTTATCAAACGGACGATAAGCAAAGCGGATGAAACCGGCTTCATCCGGACCGCCCCGAGCAAGCAGCTTGTCACGCACCGCGCGGGCACCGAACGGCGCTGTGGTCTTCATACCCCCCGGATAGCGCCGTGCTATTTCCTCATGACTTAAGCTCGCGTCGAAGTAATCCCCAATGCGCACTCGGAGCCGGTCGAGATCGACATCGACGAGAAACCCGTCACGGCTGGTCTTGACGCCGGGAAACGATACCGGAAACAGCTCAGGCAGCGCCGGCCAGTCGAACCAATCCTCGCTCAGCGTAGTTCGCACGAACGGCAGCCCAAGCGGCAACACCGGCTCGATGCCTTCGTAGAGTGCGGCCGGTTCCGCCTCCGCCGTCTCGGTCAGTTCCGCGGGCTTGGCCTGCCCCCAGAGGTGCCGAAAGCCGACCCCACCGGCAGGCGCGTGATCGGCCTTGCGCACCAGTGTCGTGATGGCCGTGCCCACCTGGATGCCGACCGGGTCGCCTTCCGTCGAGAAGATGCTCGGGTCGGACGAGCCGTCCGGCGCGACCTTGCCGGTCTTGTACTTGTCGCCGTTGAGGCAATCGATGCGTACCGCGTCGAACGCCTCAAGATATCGTTTCCGCATGCCCGTGAACGACAGCCCGTCGAGCCAGGAGTAGTTGGAGATGAAGCAGATGACGCCCCGGCCCGTCTTCTCGGCGATGCGCCGCTCGGCCATGCGGAAGAAGCGGACATAGAGATCGTTCAGCCCCTGGCCTTCGGGCCGGCGCACCCCTTTGACCTTCCGGTAGGCTTTCGACAGCTCGCGTTCCTCTTCCACCGCCATGCCGGCGAAGCCGTTGTAGGGCGGATTGCCGAGGATCACGAGGATGGGCGCCGCCTGCTTGACGTGCTCGGCGCGTTCGCGCTCTTCCTCCAGCTCGGGAAACGGCAGCGGCTTCTGAATCTTCGGCTCCCAACCGGTCAGCGCATTGGTGAGAAAGACACCGGCGCGCTCGGTTCCGTCGTTCGCCAGCGGCGCGTCGAGCGCCTGCATGGTGAGCCCGACCTGCAGATGAGCGACGACGAAGGGTGCGGGCATGATTTCGAAGCCGAACACGCGCTCCGCCGCCGCCTGCTTGACCCGCGCGCCGCTGAGCGCCCCGAGGCCGCGTCCCTCGAGGTTGGCGGCGATGCGGCGCAGTACCTCTGCCAGGTAGGCTCCGGTGCCGCAGCACGGGTCGAGCACATAGACGTTCTCGGCCGCCAGCCCGTCCGCGATGCCGAGGTCGTCCTTCAGCGCCTTGTCCACGCGGGCGACCATGTAGCGGACGACTTCGGCGGGCGTGTACCAGACGCCGAGCTGCTTGCGCAGGCCGGGATCGAAGGCTTCCAGGAACGGCTCGTAGAAATAGGGCACCGCCTCGCCCTCGTTGAACTTCGAGAAGAAGGCGGCGCGGTCCACGCGGCCGAGCGCGGCGGCGGTCCAGTCCAGCACCTCGACGAGGCCGAGCGGTTTGAGGCGTCCGGGATCGGAAAGCTGCTGGAACAACGCCCGCAGCACCGGCGCGCGCAGGTGCCAGACCGCTTCGCGCCAACGGAATGGTCCCGACGGTGGCGGCGTCTGCCGCGCCCATAGGACCCAAGCGGCGAAAACGCCGTAGAACAGCGTCTGCACCAGCGTCGAGTGGAAGAACCGCGCGCCCTTCTCGCCCTTGAAGCGGACGCCCAGGGCTTCTTCCAGCGCCGAACGCACCGCCGTCAATGACGGAGCGTCGCCCACCGCCTCGACCCGCGCCAGCCCGTCGCGGGCATAGGAGGCGAGCAGCCACGCAAGATCCTTCGGCTCGGCCAGCGCCGCCCGGTGCGTCAGCGCACGGGCAAGATACTCTCCCAGCCCCGCGCCTACCTCGCGGGCGAAGGCGCGCGGCTTTTCCAGGCCGCGGTGGAAGTCGTCCGCGCTTCCCGCCAGCCGGAAGGTTTCGAGCTTCGCCGTTCGGCCCGCCGCGTCTTCGCCGACCAAGACGAAGTCGCGCAGATTGGTCACCAGCACCAGCCGGTAGCGGCCCCAATAGCGGCTCACCTGCTCGCCCTCGGACGTCAGCCAGGCGTCATCATCGACGCCCTTCACCTCGATCACGCCGCGCTCCGGCGTCTGCCCCTCGCGCAGCCGGCCCTTCTGCACCTGCTTCGCCGCATACAGGCCGAAGTCGGGATGCCCCGCGCCCAGGTTGGCCAGCTCGCCGACGCAGAACACCTTCGGCTTGAGCGCCGCGCCGACGGCGTTGAGCAGGTTGCCGAGCGGCCCGTAGCTCGACCGCTCGCCGGTCGAGCCGCCCGAGGCGCGCACGCGGGCGAGATCGGCGAAGTACGCCTCGACCGCCGCCATCAGTTTCGTGTTCGTTGCCGTCATCGCTCCGTTGTCACCGAGCACGGCGCGACTTGCAAGCGCCGACAGTCCAACCTGCATGATACGGCCAACGCCGCGCCGTTCGTCGAGCCGTCGCACGATTCCTGTATCAGCCCGCTGTCCGCACACCGCGACTCCCTCCCGCTGACCGTGCTGCGGGGGAACATGCGCGCCGATACGCGGTACGGTGCGGCAACGCTCAAGCGCCGCTCGGGCCAACCACCGGATACGAATCGGTTTGCATCGCCCGGTCGCTTGAGGGACCAGGAAGCGGGTTGGGAACGCCCTTCGGCGTTTGGGTCTGACAAAAGACCCACACCTCCACCAGAGGCAGAGGGGCTCTGTCACGCTTCCGCCTCCAACTTTTCCGTGAGCTGCGCCCACTCCTGCTCACGGTCTTCTGCCGTCGACTGCAGATCTTCCATCCGCGTCACGATCCCGGCCACAATTCCAACGTAGCTCGTCCAATGTGGTTCTGGCTGCATGCGGATGTTCCAGGACAGACCCGCGGCCTGAATTTCACTTTGCTGGCCGGTCGGACGGCCGATATCATCGCAAAGCGGCGGGGACAAAGCAGCGCCGTTCAGAAAACCTCTCAGCCCCCTGAGCAGGGCTGGCGGCGCTAATCAGGGGACCGCATACGCGGCTTGGACCTCCACGATGCTCGCCTTACGCAGCAGGGACTCCTTAATGCGTTGTACGAGGCTGTGCAATATAAGAGCTTGCAACAGCACTAACATCCACGGGATCGCCCCCATCACCATGTGCCGCGCAACCTCCAACAGCACCTTCTCGTGAAGTTCCTTGATCTTCTCCCGAGGCTCATCTCTGTCCAACTGGCCTAGCGCATCTGCCCACTTCTTTTCGTTGTCCGTCAGCATTTCCTCGTTCAAGGAGCGGGGCAAGAACGCCACCATCAACAGTGCCCGCGTGAAACTGATCTGGTGCGCGAAACGCAGCATGCTGTTGATGCGTCGCCGCAGCAGGACGTACGCCGGGTCGCTGAAAGCCAACTCGCTACTCAGCGCGTAGTCGAACAGCTCATCCCTAAATATAAAGAGACGATGGCGCAACGCATCTACGCGGTACTCACGCCAGCATCTGTACAACACCCACAGCAGCGCAATATTGGCTCCGGCAATTAGAATGTTCGCAACTCCCTCCGCGAGCGTCATTTGTCCTCCGGTCTGGTTTCTCCCGTGGTCGTCAATTGACTCGAACTGCGACCGGGGTCGATCTCTCTTTCGAGCTGCCCGGTTCTTTGACTGAACTGTTCGATCTTGTCCCTCCGCAAATTGCGCTCACGCAATCCCCATAGGATTGCCAGCACCGCGATCAACCATGCAACCCACTGACTGCGTGACGTGGATACCAGCACTCCGACGCCGATATCCGCCAGCGTGGTTTGACCTGCCAAATCGGAGACCATGTCTCTCACATAGAAGGCCACCCACACGATTCCACACCACTTTATGAGGTGCTTGGCTGTATCGAATCCCTTGTCCAGGCCACGGACCCAGCGCTCATGGCGCAACTCCGCGTCCGATTTCACTGTGTCCGCCCCATGCGCTCCAACAGTCTATCTCATGTTTGGGGGCTTCCTGCTTTGCTTGAACGGCCGGACACCCTACTCACAGACTACCCCATCACCATTCATGCTGGAAAATCTTGACCTTCTCCTCCGCCTCGGCTCGCAGGGCTGTTTGCGACACTGATGGATTAGGCTGAACGCTCCCATGACGCCGCAAAAGTTCATTGACAAGTGGCGCGCCTCCGAGCTGAAGGAGAGCTCAGCGGCGCAGGAGCACTTCATCGACCTCTGCCGGCTGCTGGACGAGCCAACGCCCGCCGAAGCCGACCCGACCGGCGACCACTACTGCTTCGAACGCGGTGCGCGCACCGACACCGGCGGCGACGGCTGGGCCGACGTCTGGAAGCGCCATCACTTCGCCTGGGAATACAAGGGCAAGCGGAAGGACCTCGACACCGCCTTCGATCAACTCCGGCAATACGCGCTGGCTCTGGAGAACCCGCCGCTGCTGATCGTCTCCGACATGGCGCGGTTCCGCATCCGCACCAACTGGACGAACTGCGTCAGCCGGACCCACGAGTTCGGCCTGGACGAGCTGACCGACGCGGCCACGCGCGACAAGCTCAAGTGGGCCTTCTCGAAGCCCGAGCTTCTGCGGCCGGGCGAGACCCGGCAGGCGCTGACCGAACGCGCGGCGGAAACCTTCGCATCTCTGGCGCAATCATTGCGGGATCGCGGCCACGACCCGCAGGCGGTGGCGCATTTCGTCAACCGGCTGGTGTTCTGCATGTTCGCCGAGGACGTGGGCCTGCTGCCCGACAGCATGTTCACCCGGATGCTGGAACATGCGCGCAAACGGCCCGAGGGCTTCGCTGCCCTGGCGCGGGACTTGTTCGCAGCAATGGCCTCCGGAGGCCGGGTCGGGTTCGAGGTGGTGGCATGGTTCAACGGTGGGCTGTTCGACAACGACACCGCCTTACCGCTCGACAAAACCGAGATCGATATCACGCTCAGCGCGGCGGTGCTTGACTGGTCGGAAATCGACCCGTCGATCCTCGGCACGTTGTTCGAGCGCGGGCTCGACCCCGGCAAGCGCGCCCAGCTCGGCGCGCACTACACCGACCGCGACAAGATCATGCTGCTCGTCGAGCCGGTCGTGATTCGCCCGTGGCTCGCCGAGTGGAAGGCGGAGAAGGCCGAGATCGAAGCCGAGTTAAAACGCGCAGAGGCCGCCAAGTCAACCGCCGCCCGCACGAAGCGGCAAAACGAGGCCGAGCGCCGGTACCGGGCATTCCTCAACCGGCTGCGGGGGTTCACCGTGCTCGACCCGGCTTGCGGCTCGGGCAACTTCCTCTATCTCGCCCTCCAGGCGCTCAAAGACCTGGAGCACCGCGTACAGCTCGAGGCCGAATCCCTCGGCTTCCAGCGCGCCTTCCCGGAAGTCGGCCCCACCAACGTCAAGGGGATCGAGATCAATCCCTACGCGGCCGAGTTGGCCCGCGTCTCGGTCTGGATCGGTGAGATCCAGTGGATGCGGCGAAACGGCTTCGCGGAAGCCCGCAACCCGATCCTCAAGCCACTCGACACCATCGAGTGTCGCGACGCCATCCTGACGCCGGACGGCGCCGAACCGGAGTGGCCGGAAGCGGACGTCGTAATCGGCAACCCGCCGTTTCTGGGAGGCAAGCTGCTCATCACTCACCTAGGCGAAGACTATGTCACGCGGATTTTCACGACGTACGCCGGTCGCATCCCGGCGGAAGCAGACCTCGTCTGCTACTGGTTCGCGAAGGCGGGCTGGCAGATCGCATCTGGTAAGGCGAAGCGGGCCGGGCTCGTCGCGACTAACTCCATACGAGGCGGTGCAAATCGGCGGGTGCTACAAGCTGCGACCGAGGCGCACCGGATCTTCGAGGCATGGAGTGATGAGCCGTGGGTGATTGACGGCGCGGCCGTAAGGGTGTCGCTGGTCTGCTTCTCACGCGCCGATGATGTTTTAGTGACCGGATCGAGACTCGACGGCCGGCCCGTCGACGAGATTTACGCAGACCTGACGGCGCGGAGCGGCGGCGTCGGAGTCGATCTCACCCGCGGACGGCGTCTCCCGGAGAATACCGGCGTGGCTTACATGGGCGACACGAAAGGTGGTCCCTTCGACGTTGCGGGCGATCAGGCGTGCTTGTGGCTTCGTCTGCCAGCTAACCCGCATGGTCGGGCCAACGCCGAAGTCTTGAAGCCTTGGATGAATGGTATGGATTTGACCCGTCGTCCGGCGGGTAAGTGGATCGTCGACTTCGGGTGGACGATGTCAAGCGGCGACGCGGCGCTGTACGAAGAACCTTTCCGGTGGGTGAAGGAGCATGTTTACCCGATGCGCCGGGAGAACCGCCGGGAAGCCTATCGGGAGTACTGGTGGCGGCATGTCGAGCCGCGGCAGGGCATGTGGCGGGCGCTCGACGGTTTGGCGCGCTATATCGCCACCCCACGAGTCTCCAAGCATCGGCTGTTCGTTTGGTGCGACGCAAGGATCTGTCCGGATTCTGCACTGATCGCCATCGCGCGCGACGACGATACGACCTTCGGCATCCTGCACAGCCGGTTTCACGAGATCTGGTCCCTGCGGCTCGGAACCTGGCTCGGCAAGGGCAATGATCCCCGCTACACGCCGACCACCACCTTCGAGACGTTTCCGTTCCCGGCCGGACTGACGCCCGACGTGCCCGCCGCCGACTATGCGGACGACCCGCGCGCCTCTGCCATCGCCGATGCCTCGCGACGGCTCGTCGAGTTGCGCGAGCGCTGGCTCAATCCGCCCGAGTGGGTCGAATGGATCGACGAGCCGGTCCCCGGCTACCCGAAGCGTCCGGTTCCCCGCAACGAGGCTGCCGCCAAGGAACTCAAGAAGCGCACCCTCACGAACCTCTACAACGCCCGCCCGCAATGGCTTGCGGACGCCCACGCCGCCCTCGACGCCGCTGTCGCAAGCGCCTACGGCTGGCCGGCCGACATCACCGGCGACGACGCCCTCCGCAACCTGCTGGCGCTCAACGGCGGCGGCTGAGTTGCAGCTTTAGGATGCGAGCACTCACTGACCCTGTTCGTCACTCTGGGCCTAAGCGTGGGCTTCACCGGCTACCGGGTAGTGTCCTGATGGTGTGTGGGGCTACTGAAGTGGTGGAGTGGGGAATGCGCCTGCGCTTGCGGCTGCTACGAGATTCTTGGGGATCGATATGCCGAGGTCGTCAAAAAATGAGTTGCAGTCACCGGATCGCAGAATCCTGCTCAGAACCGCATAGGGATCGTTGCTGTCGCCCTCTTTGCGAGGGGTTTCCGAGATGTAGATGACGATGACCCTTTTTTGATCAGACCTGCCTATGTAGCAGATCCTGATGCGCCCTTTCTTGACCCGGAAAATCTTCGCCAACTTACCCGAGAGAGCTCGCTTTGGATGAAATGGCTCATGAGGGATGATGGTATCCAATGCCTCTTGGATGATACGGAAATGCTTGACCTTGGTGTTGGCCGCATCACCCCTCTTGACGCATTCCTGTGCCTGTTCAAAGGCACGCACGTAGACCCTCTCGGCAGTCGGGGTAAGCTCCACAGTGTAATCGGAGGCCATGGTGACCGCTTACCCAGGCATCTCACTATCAAGAGATCGCCGAATCTCAGAAAAGCTCTTCGTTCTACCAGATCTTAGATCTTCAAGACCCTCCACCAACAGCGCTCGTTCAGCGTCATCAGAGAAGAGTTCCAAAGTCTCAAGTAGCTGCTCAATTTTCTGCTGCATGCACAAGAACTGCTCGTAGGCCAGCAAGACGGCAAGTGGTGTGTCTTTGTCCTGGATGACGAGCGTTTTCGACGCTTGGCGCAAGTTCGTGGCATTCAACTTGCGCAGGCGGCTTACACCAACATGCTCTACATCGGGATCTATGTAAGGCATGGTTACGGTGGACATCAGTTTTCCCCCAAAACGGCCATGAACATTCCGCTCTCAGATGGAATCTTATTGATGTTCGCGCAGTACAGTGTAGGGGCGCAAGGTGCTGCGCCCGCTCCATCGAGGCATTCGCTGTGTCCGAAAACAACACTATATTCTGCGGATATCAACAACTTCCCTCCACTTCAGAGTCTACGGTAAGAGGACTTGGTTGTCAAGAGTTTTTTGACTTGATCCTGACAACATGATGTCATAAAGATGTTCTTAACATGACAATATACTGACATCCAAACGACAAGGGGTAAGGGTGTCGACCACCCTCACCCCTCCCTGATATGTGCTCGATGTCGGTCTCGCGGATGCTGTTGAAGCAAAGCCCTGTATCGGGGCTAGCCTGCATTTCTCACCACGTGGCGAGGCGAAGTGCGTGAGAGGGCCGTCAGGACGAGGCGCGCGCCGCTTGGCGCGCGCAGGTGTACTTGAAGGTACATCGAGCACGGCAAGCAAGCGCAACGAAGTCATGGCGGTCATATCGCGTGCTTCGGCCGTCGGGTGGTGAGAAATGCAGGCTAGACCTTGGTCAGCGTGTGACGGCTTCGGTCGCGGTCCAGTACTCGGCAAGCTCGCCCGGCAGTTCCGTTGGTGCCTCTCCTCCCGCGAGGAGTTTCGGCGCTTGATCGCCGTCTCGCCCGGCCAGATGGGGTCGAACGCTCACCACCCCGCCGCGCTCCGGGCCGAACGCATGCGCCGCCTCATCGCAGCCGCGCACCAACGGCTGCAGGGCGTCCACGTCGAGTGTCTCGATTGGGATGTGTTTCTCACCCGCTTCGACCGGCCGTGGACCCTATATAATTCCCATCAGAACGGAAAGGACGAGGACTTCAGACACTTTGGTGACTTACAAAAGGCCGTGTCGAAGATCCTGGCTTCGCCTCAGAGGCGCGGGAGAGGTGTCGTGAAATGAACCAAGCACAGAGGCGATTCGTCGACCACCTTGTGTGTCAGATTCAAAGGTACAGGTCGATTCTAGAAGGACTGTTCGGGAAGTGCGATCCGAGGTTCGTGTTCGGCACCGTCGTGAAGTCGACCAACGAAGACAACCTTCCGCAGACGTTCTTTAGGGGCAGATATCACACCGATGGCAATTGTGTTGTAGATATCCACATTTCCGAGTGGCCTTGGGAGCATTGCAGCTACGATCAAGGCACATGGCAGGTAGCCCATGAATGCGTGCATCTCCTGGACCCAATAGAAGGCGGCACTGCCAATGTGCTTGAAGAAGGGCTAGCGACGTGGTTTCAGGACGAACCCTGTTTCCATGACGACAAAGTTAGGCAGTACATCAAACCAAAGAACCTCTTGCCTCGATACCACGTCGCAAAGCAGCTAGTACTTTGCTGCATGCCGGAGTTAATCGCAGCAGTAAAGGAACTCCGTGCTTCGGGCATTCGGATTCGGGACATCACCGCCGACATGCTTGCCTCGCACTTGCCGAACATCGACCACGAGACCATCAAACGTCTTTGCGACAGATTTCAACGTCCGTCAGTGAGCTGATGCGACGCTGTTTGTAAGCGCCGGAGCGAAAATAGACCACAGGGCGGCCGTTTGAGGCCGCTGGTGGCGGAGCAAAACTAGACCGCCCGCCAGCATTTCATAAAACATTTTTAGGGTGTTTTGTGTGATGCAGGAGGGATGTACTCTGTGGAGCTGTACGCACGCGTTCGCCGAGCGGTCTTTGTCGAAGGGGTCAGCGAGAGAGAAGCGGCGCAGCGCTTCGGGCTGGCGCGCGAGACCGTGCGCAAGATGCTGCGCTACGCCGCGCCGCCGGGCTATCGGCGGCAGAAGCCGATTCGACGCCCGAAGCTCGACGCCTACACGCCGATCATCGACCAGATCCTGGAGGCGGACCTAGCGCTGCCGAAGAAGCAACGGCACACGGCGAAACGTATCTTCGAACGACTCCGAGACGAGCACGACTTCGCGGGCGGCTACACCATCATCAAAGACTACGTGCGGCTGAAGCGGACCTCGCAGCGCGAGATGTTCGTGCCGCTGACGCATCCGCCGGGGCACGCCCAGGCGGACTTCGGCGAGGCGCAAGTGGAGATCGGCGGGGTGCTGGCGAAGGCGCACTACTTCGTCATCGATCTACCCCACAGCGACGAGAGTTACGTGCGGGCGTTTCCGGCCGAGACGACGGAAGCTTTCTTGGAGGGGCACGTCGAGGCGTTTCGCTACTGGGGTGGCGTGCCGCGACGGATTCTCTACGACAACACAACGCTGGCGGTGGCGCGGATCCTAGGCGACGGGACGCGGCAGAAGACGCAGGCGTTCTCGGAGCTGCAGTCGCACTACTTGTTCGCAGAGCGTTTTGGGAGGCCGGGCAAGGGAAACGACAAGGGGAAGGTCGAGAACCTTGTGAAGGTCGCCCGACGGAGCTTCTTCGTACCGCGGCCCCGGTTCCCCAGTTGGGCAGCGTTGAACGTATGGCTGGAAGAGCAGTGCCGCAAGAGGCGAGAGCGCCGGCAACGCGGGCATCGAGAGACGATTGGAGAGCGCTTCGAGCGTGATCGACAAGCGCTGTTAGCGCTGCCGGCAGCGGCGTATGAGGCCTGCGAGACACGTCCTGGGAGAGTGACGTCGTTGTCGCTGGTGCGCTACCACACCAACGACTACTCGGTGCCGACCGAGTACGGACACCGCCAAGTGCTCATCAAGGGCTATGTGGACAAAGTCGTCATCTGCGCAGGCAGCGAGGAGATCGCACGGCATCGGCGCAGCTATGGGCGTGAGGGGCTGATCTTTCACCCGCTGCACTATCTGGCCCTACTGGAGCGCAAGACCGGAGCACTCGAGCAAGCAGCGCCGCTGGAAGGCTGGCAGTTGCCCGAGGAGTTTGCTGGACTGCGCCGGCTGCTCGAAGCGCGGCTCGGCAAGGCTGGAGCTCGAGAGTATGTCCAGGTACTGCGTCTGCTCGAGGACGTTCCGCTCGAAGAAGTCCGTGCTGCCGTAGGGGACGCCTTACGGCTCGGCGCGATCTCTTTCGATGCCGTCAAGCATCTCGTGCTGTGTCGCATCGAACAGCGCCCACCCCGGCTGGAACTTGAGAATTATCCCCATCTGCCCACGGCGCGGGTGGCGAGGACCGCAGCGGCGGACTATCTGGCGCTGGTGGACGCGGGAGCCGAGTGACGGCCAAGCCGAAAGTGCTGCTGGAAGCGCAGCTGAAGGCGCTGCGGCTGCCGACCTTCCTGCGCGAGTACGACAAAGTGGCGCGGCAATGCGCGGCCGAAGGTCTGGACTGTCCGCGCTATCTGCTGCGACTCAGTGAGCTGGAGCTGCTCGATCGCGAACAGCGCGCCACCGAGCGCCGCATCAAGACCGCCAAGTTCCCGGTGCTCAAGAGCCTGGAGACCTTCGAGTTCCGCTCGATTCCGTCGCTGAACAAGAGCTTGGTCCTGGAGCTGGCGCGCTCGGAGTATCTGGATCGCAGAGAGAACGTGCTGGCGCTGGGCAACTCCGGTACGGGCAAGACGCACCTTGCCCTGGCGTTGGGGCTGGCCGCTTGTCAGAAAGGCTATCGGGTCCGCTTTGCCACCGCCGCGGCGCTGGTCCACGAGTTGCTCGAGGCGCGTGACGACAAACGTCTCCTGCGCTTGCAAAAACAGCTGGCCAAGCAAGACCTGCTGATCGTCGACGAGCTGGGCTACGTCCCCTTGTCGAAGACGGGCTCGGAGTTACTGTTCGAGATCTTCAGCCAGCGCTACGAGCGGGCCTCGACGCTGGTCACCTCGAACCTACCCTTCAACGAGTGGACGGAGATCTTCGGCTCCGAGCGGCTGACCGGCGCTTTGCTGGATCGTCTCACCCACCACGTCCATATCTTGGAGATGAACGGCGAGAGCTACCGTCTCCAGCAGAGTAAGCGTTCCCGGAAGCGTTCTTCCTCCCCCTGATCCCCCCGCCCAGCCGCCGGCTGTTTCGAGGGGCTTCCACTACGTCCGGGGCCGCCTTAACAGGCGTCCCCCGACTTCGCTCCAGCCCCCAAAACAGCCGCTTTCAGAAACGAGTCCTATCCCCGAGATGGTCTACTTTTACTCCGCCCCAGTGGCCTAATTTTGCTCCGCCCTTGACACGCTGTTGGCCCCAGCGGGACTTGAACCCGCATCGGAACCTTCCGCAGGGGACGCTCTATCGGAACTTGAAACCGGTCAGGTCGGGTGTGTGATGAGGGCTTAGTCCCGCGTCAGCATACCGGAACCCTAGCCCTGACCCTCGCCCTTCGCCCACCGGCGATGGCCGTAACTGAAAAAGTTGGCCGTGAGGCGCTCGAAGCGTGTCACGGATACACGCTGGTCATGGCTGTCGAGACCCATGGCCACGAGCAGTTCGTTGTGGCAGATCGTGTCGAGCGCACGCATGACCGGAGGTTCCGTCGCCTCGAGTTCGAGACGCTCTTGCGTGACAGCAGCGACCGTTGCGTCGGAGTCGTCGGCGCAGAGCCGTTTCTCGAGCTGTGTGAAATCCCGCACGAACCGGGCATGCCGCCCAGCCATGACTCCATAGGAGTAGACGAGTCTCATGCTGGAAAAAACCGCCACCAAAAACCCCGCGGCCGTAGCCCACTCCTGGCAATCTTGGAGCACCAATGCAACCGTTCCCGACCCCAATATCAGCAGGAAGAAGTCGCTCAAGCGATCAACTCTTTCGTAAAACGCTTGACGCTTCGAGTGGTAGCGTATCGAACGCCGCACGTCGAACAGCAGGTCGAAATGCTCCTTCGAGCTCACCATGGCTGAATTATAGCTCTCCAGATTACTCGTCGGTCGAGGGCTTTGGAGGCGGCGGCGGTGGTGCTACTGTGTCGCGGACGGCCTCGTCTCTAACCCCGCGGATGGCCTCGTCTTTAACCCCCCTAATCTCCCGGTTTTGGGCTTGATCAGTCGGCTTCGTCGGCTGCGTTTTCTCTTTGTCACTCATGGTAAGGCTTCAGTTGGGAGAGGGCAGCGCGTAGGTGCCGTACCCAATAGTGTCCGCGCCGAATCCACCGGAAAGGGGTGTTGCCAGTTTCCACAGAAACTGTGCATCCCATTCGCCAATAACGAAGCGATCGGTAACCCCCATGGGAATATCACCAGCACGTTGCGTGCTACAGCTATCGTGTAAGTCAGCAAATCTAAATCCCACGTAGGCGTGACGGTTCAGGATGCGCACTTCGCTGTACGCCGCCCAGCGGTCCGGGTCTTTGTCTACCGTAACTTCGCAAAGCAAGGGCAACACCGTCAGCATGTCGTCCAGGCTCAGGCGATTAAGGGGAAGGACTCCGAGAGCTATCGGACCTCGGGCCGGATACATACTGCCGGGGTCCTTGCCGACGTCCAGGGCCTCAATTCTGAGTGCATCGAGCCGGTCCTCGTCAAGAATACGAATCGACATAACCCCCCGGTTCAGACCATCTTCCGGTACCGTGGGTGTCTGCTCGGCGGGTGGAGTGTCACTACACCCAGTCATGATTCCAATAATGAGCGCCACTATGATCCAGCACCTCATAACGTGCGGGCCATCCACTTCACCTCGCCGAGGACTTCGGCGTCGGCGGGCCACGGCACGGGTTCCCAGGCCGGGTGATCGCTGAGGAGCAGCCAGTGGCCGGCTTCGTCTTTGCCCGCTCGCTTGACGACCACGCCGTCGGCGGTGCGCACGACGAAGATGCCGCCTACGCGGCGCCGCCGCCGGGCGCGGTCCACCAGGATCGCGGTGCCCTCGGGCAAGGTCGGCTCCATCGACTCGCCTTGCACCTTCACGACCGTGCACTGACTCGGGTCGAGGCCGTGGCTCTTCAGCCAATCGAGCCGGAACGTCAGGCGCTCCGTTACCTTCTCGTCCTCGGCTTCCGCCCCGCCCCCGGCCGCCACCGCCAAATCGATCTGCGCCACCTGCCGCGTCGCGGGAAACCGGATGACCTCGCCCTCACCCGTCAGGGACGAGTCGTCCTCGTTGTCGTCGGCCTTGGGCCTGGCCGGCAAGCGCGAGAGGGCATCCGCCGCTTCCGCCGCCCGCCTGAGCGCTCGGTTCAGATTCTCCGTCGCTTCTTCAACCTCGGGCGAAATGGATGCCAGATCCCCCCGCGGCAGACCGATGTAGAACTCCAGGCCGAGGGCGTCACAGATCGAGGTAACGCGATCAAATCCCGGCACATGGCCATCGAGCACCGACCGAATCGCATCCGCCGGCAAGCCGTGAGCTAGTGCTGCCCGGTGCTGAGACAGACCGGTCTCTTTCAGCCGGAGGCGCACCAAAGCTGCGAAGTCTTCGAGGTGCATGTATTAGGTAATTCTACCGAACTCGGAACCCTCTTTGGCCCTCTTCGGGAAAATTTCCGGCCTATCTTGACAAAATAGTAATCTATACCGAAAATATTCGGTATATATTCCGATAACGTCTTTCGCGTCGCGCGGACCTACGCCGAGAAGCGCGGTATCACGATGAAGACTCTCGGCGCCTGTGCGGCAGGCCATGGGCACTTCTTTGAGCGGCTCGCGGTCGGGCGCGTCACGATTCGCCGAACCGAGCAGGTCCTTCAGTACCTCTCCGACCACTGGCCCCCCGGTCTGGCCTGGCCGGCGGACATCCCGCGGCCGCTCCCGTCCCCCGACCGCGACCACCCCCAGGAAGCCGCCTGATGATGCGGCTACGAACTGTCGGACGGTTCGTTGCCTTCGGCCCCTTGTCGAGCCTCAGCGACTCGGGCCGGCAGGGTGAAGGCGTAGATCAGAAAGAGTTCGGTGAATTCCTGCAGTTGCTTGGTGCTTGGTTCATCGAAAGTTGCACCGTGCGCCGCCTCGTTGCCTTCGAGGCGGATGATGTGCGCCCACTCTTTCATCGCCGGAGTGATTGCGTACTGCTCGGCAAGAGCGTCAATGCGCTCACGAAGCGTCTTCTTGCTGAAGTCCTCCCCATCAGGCTCCAGTTCCAAGGTGGACCGCTCCAGGACCCTGCGGAACATAATGCCCGCACTCGTCCACTTTCCGCGCCGTAGGCTGTCCATCGCCTCCTTGTAGTCCCGCGCCATCGCATCGGGAACGTGTTCGGGTGCGGTGATCCTCTGAGGCTTCGGATGTACCTCCACGACCTTGAAGCCACACTTCCGGGGATGGCCTTCCCAATTAATCAAGTCGTTGGCGCTCTGTTCGCGCTCTGTCTCCAGCCGGACAACAACGCCGGTCTCGCAGTTCCGACATACGAAGAGGGTGTTCCATATCCGGAAGATCATGCCCGGAGCCATCCGCCTTCCGGTTGTAGGGGTACGCACGCCAGCGAAGGTGAAGCCCATCTTGTCCGCATGACAGTGGGGGCAGTCTAGGACCAATTCAGGCATGTCAAACCTCAGTCGTCACATCAAGGAAATCGGCAAGACGCTGACGCCGGAGCGCGGCCCGGAGACTCCGGGCGAGGCCGTCGAACGCCTGCTGGCATATTACCTGAATCTGGAGCCGGCGGAGCGGCCGGCCTTCGTTGCGGCCCTGATTACCGAGGCAGTGTCGTTGAAGGCGATGCGCTCCGCGGCGAGGCTGCGCGGCCTCGAGGAAGCCGCGTGATGCCCCGTTAACTCATACCCTATCCGGTCTGCGGCCTGCCGACGCAGGTGGCCGGCGTGATCCTGCGCACGATACCCGGCTCGCGTCGCTCGCTGACCTGGTCGCGGGTGGTCTGCCTGCGCGGTCACCGGACGATGGTCGCGGGGCAGCTCTGACCCCGGGCGACCCGCAACGGCCGACCGCGCACAGGAGGCGCGTAATGGGAAGGGCGGCCTGAATTGAGCGAGCTACCAGGGCTGACGTCGCTTGACGGGGAAGGTGTAGGCCTGGGCGGGCCGGTCATGGGGAACCAGGACCTTCGCCCCGCAGACATGGCACGAATACGTGTCGCGATGAAAATCAGGCTTCTCCAGTTGCAGATACGAATAACGGCGCTGCTCGAAGCAGTGAGCGCAATAGTATATCGGGGGCTGACCAGGCCGACCATGCGGCTGCTGCACTGGGCGCTCAACCGCTTCTTCCCCCTCCCCGGGTCCGCGCAGTACGTACACAACCGTGCCCGGCGCAAGCGTCGTCAAGACGTACTGATCGCGGGTATTGTCAAAGCTGACCAAATCGGCGAGCCGCTTCTCCATCTCCAACTTTTCTTCCTGCAGCGCCAACGCTTCCTGGCGCACCAAGAGCAGCTCCTCTCGGATCGATTGCAATTGCTCGGCGAGGTCGACGATGACAGCCACGGAGTCTCCGCCAGACCTGGCGAAATCCGTCGTGGCTTTGGCCAGGGTCAAAACCCCGTCGATTCGGTCGATGACTCCCACTCGATTTCCTCCTCTGGCTGAAAGGCGTTCAGGGGGACCACGGGGCGGGCGCTTGGGACGTCAGCCCCGCAAACCGCGATGTTACCACCGCCTTGCCGGGCAGGAGGACTCCTGATGTCGTTTCTGAGGCGTCCGCCCGACGAACTGAAACGGCCCTGGATAGAAGTCCCGGCAGGATCGTATCTTCGGTTTCCGCACGCGAGCACCTGAAAGCGTTTTCTCGCCGCCTGCAAGCTAAGGCTGCGTTACCAAGACAAGCCTGGCATCTCGTTCATGCACATGATGAACTGCGCGGTCATGCGCAAGCTGGCGATTCAATAGCTAGCACACTTCCGCCGGAGGCAGAGGGTCTTTGTCACGCTTCCGCTTCCAACTTTTCCGTGAGCTGCGCCCACTCCTGCTCACGGTCCTCTGCCGTCGCCCGCAGGTCTTCCATCCGCGTCACGATTCCTGCCGATTGCTCGTGGTTCTTCGAGTTCGCCACGAGGCTTTCCTGCAGCTCATCGATCTCGTTCTCGATACGGCTGATCTCGTTTTCCAGGTCGTCGACGCGCGTCCGAAGCTTTTCCGCCCGGATCGGGTTCATCCGCCGCTGTTGCCGTGCGGGCGCGGCGCCGTTCCGGCGGGCCTGCTCATCCTCGGTGAACTTTAGCGCGGCCTTGAGCGACTCGCTGACGGCTTCTTCAGGCGCCCGTTCGCCTGGCTCCGCCGCCCGCCCGGCCTGCCACAGGTAGTCCTCGTAGTTGCCCAGATAGGCCACTACTTCGCCGCCCCCGATCGCGAACACTTTTGTCGCCAGCTTATCGATGAAGTACCGGTCGTGGGAAACAAACGCCGCCGTCCCGGTAAAGTCAAGCAGAGCTTTCAGCAGAACGTCCTTGGCGCGCATGTCGAGATGGTTCGTCGGCTCGTCAAGCAGCAGAAAGTTGCTCGGTTTGACCAGCACTCGCGCCAGCGCATAGCGATTCCGCTCGCCGCCCGACAGCACACCGATCGGCTTATAGACGTCATCTCCTGAAAACAGGAAGCAGCCCAGCAGACCCCGTAACTCGCTGTCACTCGATCGCGGAACGAGCCGCGTCAAATCGTCGAGAATACGCGCCTCCGGGTCGAGCACCTTGTACTGATCCTGCGCAAAGTAATCGATCTCGACCTTGTGACCGATCGTTTGCGTGCCCGCCGTCAGCGGCTCCTCGCCCGCGAGCATCCGAATCAAGGTCGACTTCCCCGCACCGTTTTCTCCCACCAATGCGATCCGGTCGCCGCGCTCGATCGTGAAGTTCACGTCCTTCAGCACTACCAGCGAACCGTAGCTCTTCGCCACGTTGCGAAACTGCGCCACCACGCGGCCGCTGCCCGCCGGCTGCGGAAACTTGAAGTGAATCGTCTGCGTTGCCTGAGGGATCTCGATGCGCTCGATCTTTTCCAGCTCCTTGACCCGGCTCTGCACCTGCGCCGCCTTCGTCGCCTGGTAGCGGAAGCGGTTGATAAACGTTTCGAGGTGGTGAATCCGGTCCTGCTGATTCTTGTACACCGCCTTGATCTGCTCGAGCCGCTCGCGCTTCAGCGTCTGATACTTCGAGTAGTTGCCCGTATAGAAGTTGACCTTCTTGTTCCACACCTCGATGATCTTCCTGACCGTCACATCGAGAAAATAACGGTCGTGCGAGACCACCAGAAACGCGTAAGGGTAATTCCCCAGGTACTCTTCCAGCCAGTTCCGCGCTTCGAGATCAAGATGGTTCGTCGGCTCGTCGAGCAGCAGCAGGTTCGGTTTCTCGAGCAGCAGCTTGGCCAGCGCGATGCGCATCTGCCAACCGCCGGAAAACTCCTCGATCGGCCGCTCCCAGTCATGCTTGGGAAACGCCAACCCGTCGAGGACGGTCCCTACCTGCGCTTCCTTCGTGTAGCCGTCGAGCGCCTGATAGCGGTCGATCACCCACTGGAACCGGTCCGTCACGGCCCCATACTCGGCGCTGTCCGGGTCCAGTTCACTCATCTTGTGGGCCAGTTCTTCCTGCTCTTTCTCAAGCGCAATGGCCTCGTCGAATACGCTCAGGCACTCGTCGAACAGCGTTCTCCCGGCCAGTCTCAGCCCGTCTTGCGGGAGATAGCCGATCTGCAAGCCTTTCTGCTGCGTGATCCCGCCTGCATCGAGGTGCTCGATCCCGGCCAGAATTTTCAGCAGCGTCGTCTTGCCGCTGCCGTTCTCCCCGACGATGCCCATGCGGTCTTCCGGTCCGACGAGCCAATTCAGCCCCTCGAACAGAGCCTGCCCGCCGTAGCGCATCGCCCCGCCGGAAATCTGAATCATGCCTCTAGTTTATCGTCGAAGCTGTTGAACTCCATCTCCGCAGACATGGATGTCAACGCAATCCAGAACGGTCCCCTTTCCCAGAATGGTTCATTCACCACGAATAGACACGAATCAACACGAATGAGGGGCGTTTTTGCTGTGGAGGCGGGAGCTGTGTGTCCATTCGTGTCCATTCGTGTCCATTCGCGTCCACCGCAGCGGGTCGAGCCCGGAGGGCGACGGGAGCTGCGGCGAACGCTGCGCTTCGCGCATTTTTCCGGGAGAAACGGGATTCTGCGCAGTTTTGCAGGATTTCCCAGCTAACGGCGCTCGTCGTGAGGCCGACCGAGAACGGCGGACGGTGCGCTGACACTGGCTCCGGGGCAATATTTTTTAGCCCAGCAAAGCCGGGCAATAACGGGCAATAGCGGGCAATTCCGGGCAGGCAAGCAGTGACTTGGCAGCGGGTACGGCGGTCCGGGCGGCGGTTTCTGGTTGTGCGACCCTTGCGTACGCACGGCGAACCGAACGGCCGTACAGTCCGTGTTTCGTGTCTCGTGAAAGACATAAAGTCCGTGTTTCGTGTCTCGTGATTCACAAAAAACCTTACAGGCCGTGTTGCCGCGCGGTCGGCTCGCACCTCGTCCTGCCGGCCCTCTCACGCACTTCGCCTCGCCAAGTGGTGAGGAAGGCAGGCCAAGGTTTTTGCCTCCCTGTCCTCATGCTATGCAGGGCGGGACGGCAAAACAAGACTGAAGGGCTTCAGTACCAAGAGCCGAACGGGAACGTTCTGCCTGGCTCATCAGGGAAACTTCTCCCATTGCACCGACACTCCGAAGACATGGAGCTCGTTACCGTACCATGGACTTCTACCCGCGCCCGCCAGGCGCGAACACCAAGCAGCTTTCACCTCGCCTCCCCGCTCGCACCACCCATCTGCTAACTTGTGCACAAGGACATGAGCCCCGGACTCCAAAGTACGCTCACGCGTGTGATCGCCCTCATCGTGATCAGCGCGCTCCTTCCGTGGCCGGGACTCCTCAGCGCCGCCGCCTCTGACGACGACCGCTGCGAACGCCACGGCCGCGATTGCCAATGCGTCGAGATGTGTCGGCTCGACGAGAAAGAGCACCACACCAAACCCGCGGCGCCAAGCTGCCATCGCGAATCCAAACAGCGCACAGCAACACCCAAGCCGGAAACGGGTTGCCGCATGACAAGTTGCGGTGCTGACGACCCGGTCCGAGCCCAAAGTTCCGACCCCTCCACACCGCCGCTTCCGCATCACGAGCTCGCCGTCCCAAGGACTTCCGAACGAGCCCTGCTCGCCGCCGCCAAAACAGAGGCCCCGGCGTTCGCTGCTCCGCCTCACCCACCCCCCAGAACCTGACCTGATTCCGCGGCATCGTCACCGGACGGCCCGCTAACGGCCAGCTGGTTTCGGCTATTCGCAATCAGTTCAGTTTTGGGAGGTTTCCATTCATGAAGCCCTTAGTCGGGTTCGTATTGCAGGTACTGTTTTGCACACTTGCTGCGGCAAGCGTGACCGTAGTTGTGGAAGATCCTGGCGGTGACCGCATCGCGGCCGCGCGAGTCGCTCTGCAAACCGCCGTAGGGCGTGAAATCGAAACGCGCCGCACTTCCGACGCCGGTGAAGTCTCTTTCGTGGGTAATCAAGCCGGCCGCATCGTCGAGGTCGCCGCCGACGGCTTCGAGCCCAAGCTGGTTCTCGTCTCAGAGGACGAAACACTTGTCGTCCGCCTCTCTATCGCGACCGTGGCCACCACGATCGAAGTCGAAGCCGAAGCGGAGCCCACCGTCGCCGTCCAAGAAACCGACGTCTCCGAGCTGGCCGCGATCCCCTCCACCGATCTCATCGAAAATCTGCGCGCCACCCCCGGCGTAAACGTGCTCCGCCGAGGCGCCACCAACATCGAGCCTGTCGTCGAAGGCCTGCGCGAAACACAGCTTGCCATGGTCGTCGACGGCACCCGTACCTTCGCCGCCGGCCCTGCCCGCATGGACTCCGAGCTGAGTCACGTCGAGCCGGGCCACATCAGAAGCGTCGAAGTTGTCACCGGTCCCTACGCCCTCACGAAGGCCGCCGGCGCGTTCGGAGCCATTCTAGTGAGCTCGCCACAGGTTCCCCGCTTTGACCGCTGGCAATTCGGGGGCGGAACCGGCAGCGGCTATCGCAGCAACGGATCCGGCCGCTACGGACGCGCTCGCCTGTTCGCCGGAGACAACCGCTTTGGATTCAGCCTGCGCGCCGCGGGCAATCAAGGCAATGACTACCGGGCCGGCGACCGTGGACCGATCAACGACATCACCATCCCCGGTGACTTCAGTAATCACCAGTTCGGCGGCAAGCTGCGCTTCAATCCGGCTGACAACCAGGAGATCGCCCTTGGCGGTTTCTACGACGAGCAGACCGGCGTCGACTATCCCGGCCGCCTGCTCACCGCCGAGCACTTCATTCTGCGATCGTTCTCCGGCAACTACTACGTCGCCAACCCGGCTGACGGCATCACCGCCATCAAAGGCAACATCTACCTCAACAAGAAAAGTCACCGCATGAGCAATCGGGAAAAGCCAACCGCACGCCCGATGATGGGCCGAAAGCCTCCCTTCGCACTCGATGTCGCGCTCCCCACAGAAGCCGATACCCTGGGCGGCTCCGGAAGTGTCGAGTTCGCCCTCACCGAGGCGTGGCGGCTGCAGACGGGTTTCGACTTCTACAACCTCAAGCAAGACGCCCAGCGCTTCGTCGCCCGTCAGCGCGACGGCCGGCTGCTCTTCAGCGATGCCGTATGGCCCGACGCCACGATCAACGACCAGGGCGTTTACGTGCAGACCGTGGGCGCGTTCGAGCGCGGTGAGATTGCCGCCGGCGCACGGGTCGATTTCGTGCAGGCCGGCGCGGGACGCCCTTCGGACTTCTTTCTCGTCAACGCCGGCCACGGGATCGACCAGAACGAAATTAATTTCAACGCCAGCCTCGCCGGCCGCTACCGCCTCACCGACGGCGTCTCACTCTCCGCCGGAGTGGGAAACGTGCGGCGCACCGCGAACGCGTTGGAGCGCTTCTCCGACCGCTTCCCGAGCACCCGTTTCCAGGTCGCGGCCGAGTTCATGGGCCTACCGACGATCCAGCCGGAATCCAGCACGCAGGGCAACCTGAACGTCGATGTTACCGTCCGCGACTTCCGGTTCAGTGTCGGCGGTTTCCTCCGCCGCATCAACGACTACATCACGGTCCGCCCTGCCCCCGACCTGCCGAAACGCCTGCCGCTCAGCCCTCCCGTCGTCTTCCGATACATCAACGGCGACCACGCGACGTTCCGCGGCTATCAGTTGGGCGCAGAATACCGCGGTTCTCGCTGGTTCCAGTTCCGCAGCCGCGCCGCCAAGGTTATTGCCGACGACCGCGAACTCAACGAGCCCGTCCTCGGCATCGCGCCCTTCGAGCTCTACTCCAGCGTGCGCATTCTCGAACCGTCAGGACGATTCTGGAGCGAGTATTCCGTCCGCAATGTCTGGGACCAGCAGCGGGTCTCGACCAGACGCCTCGAAACCCCGTCACCCGGCTTCACCACGCACGACCTGCGTTTTGGAGCGGAAGTGCACGAAAAGATCATGCTGCACTTCGGACTCGAGAACCTTGGCGACAAACACTATTTCGAGCACCTGAACTCGCCCAACCCATTCACCCGCCAACGCATCCCCGAGCCCGGCCGCGCCGTCTACCTCAGCCTGACCACCAACTGGTAATGGGCATGAGGGAGCCGTGACCGTGAGGGAGCGGTCCCGCAGGCGAAAGCAAGCGGAACCGCATGGTCGGTCTTCTCTCGGGGAGAGTCGCCTTCATGCGTTTGGCGGAATCGGCAGCCTCTCGAAGCACTCGCTCAAAAGGGATGACCATCACTCCGCAAACCCCTGCCCGACATGGGACGTGCAGATTCGCTTTGCGAATCAGGCTTCAACTACCGGCTGACGCCTTCCAGCCTGGTCCGCGCACGAAGCGTCCCGGCGTGGCGCCGGTGTGTTCGCCGTCTTTGAGAACGTGGCCGCCATTGACGAAGACGTGGACCATGCCGGTCGAGAACTGGTGCGGCTCGGTGTAGGTCGCGCGGTCCTGAATGGTCTCGGGATCGAAGGCGACGATGTCGGCGTAGTACCCCTCCTTGAGCATTCCCCGGCGGTCGAGCTTCAAGACCTGTGCCGGAAGCGCAGCCATCCTGTGCAGCGCCTCTTCGAGGCTCAGCACTTTTTCCTCGCGAACATACTTGGCCAGGATGCGCGGGTAGCTGCCGTAGGCGCGGGGATGGATGTGCGTCTTGAGAAAGATGCCTTCGGGAGCCACGGCCGGAGAATCCGTGCAGTAGCTCATCCAGGGCAGCGGGATCTTCTTGCGAATGTTTTCTTCAGCCATCGAAAAACCGACCGACATGACGCGGCTGTCGTCTTTGATAATCAGGTCCATCGCCGCTTCCTCGGGTGACGTGCCCCACAGTTCGCCGATCTCCGCGACCGTCTTGCCGTTCAGGTGCTTGAGTTCGGGATTCTGCAGCCCCACGACCAGGTAGCCGGTGGGTCCTCCGACGCCGAGATAGAGGTTCTCCCAGTCATCGGCCGGTGTCAGCATCTCACGGGCGATCCGTTTGCGGAGCGCGGGATCTTTCAGCCGGCGGACTCGCTCCTGCTGGCCGCCCTCACCGACCCACGGCGGCATCGCAGCGGTCAGACCGCCGGAACCGGCGTTGTACGGGTAGACATCGGCCGTGATTCGGAGGCCATCGGCGCGGGCCTGCTCGATCATGGCGATCGCCTGGTCGAGTTTCCCTACGTTCTCACGGCCCACAGCCTTCAAGTGATAAACCTCGGCTCGGATGTCCGCCTCTTTTGCGATGGTGATCACCTCCGCAATGCCGTCGAGCAACCGCGGACCGGAGAAGCGCATGTGGGAGGCGTAGAGGCCGTCGTACTCCGCGGCTATCGCGGCGAGCGCGATCAACTCATCCGTCCGGGCATAAGGGCCGGGCACTTGCATCAGAGCCGACGCGACTCCCATCGCGCCTTCCTTCATGGCGGTCCGCGTAAGCGCCTGCATACGGCCGAGTTCCTCGGGCGTGGGCGGACGGTTCTCCTGACCCAACTCGTGAATGCGGACGGTCGTGGCACCGATGAACGAGGCCACGTTGGGGGAGACGCCTCGCGTCTCCAAGTGTTGGAGGTATTCGGCCAATGTAGTCCAGGCGATGTCGTACGGCAAGTCATCGCCTCGCTCCTGCAGGTCCTGCTTGACCGCCTCGTTCACGGGCCCCATCGAACGGCCCTCGCCCATGACTTCGAGCGTAATGCCCTGATAGATGTCGCTCTGGGCGCGTCCATCGACCACGATGGTCTCCTGAGAGTGGCTCATCATGTTGATGAAACCGGAAGCGACGGCCAGTCCGCTCACATCGATTTCCGACTTGGCTCCGCGATCGGCGAGCTGACCGATGGCCGCTATCGTATCGCCACGGATTGCGACGTCAGCCTGAACCGGCGCGCCGCCGCTTCCGTCGTAGACCAGGCCATTACGGAGGATGACATCGTACTCCACCGGGTCGGAACAGGAGGCGCCGAGGACCAGCCCTGCAACAGCCCCCGCCAGCAGGCAGCCACGGGTAAAGGAACGTTTCTTCTGCATTGCGGAGAAGTGTATCACGCGGTGGTCGCAGGCGGCGCGGGTTGGGTGGATGCGGAGGACGGCCGATGAGCGCCGGGCAGCGGCATATATGTCTGTCCGTGCACCGGCCCGTCCGGTTCTTCGCCACGAAGAGTTTGCCAAAGGGTTCTCGTCTTTGGCGTATCAAACCTGTCCGTCAGGCAGGTTCACGACTACGTCTTCGTAAGCGTGTCGGAGCTTGACGGCGCCGCCTTGAAGGAAGACTTCGAGGGCCTGCTTGTAGAGATCGCGTTGAATCCGGAGATGACCGTCCCAGCAGCCGAGTTGCTGATAGCGTCGGATCGCACTGACCAGGGTCTCACGCCCGACTTCCTCGAAACAGGAAGCTTCTTTTTCCGCTACCTCTTCCGGGGTGCTCTGTTGAACCCAGCAGCGGGCTTGGCGATACACCTGTATGAAGGTCTTTGCGAGAGGCTGTTTGAGGAATTCGCTTGTCGCCATGAGAGTACTGAACGCCACCTCAGGCATGGCTTCTCCCACGGAGGCGACAACGTGGCCGATGCCGTCTTGCTCGAGTTGCTGAGGAGCAGGCCCCTGTTGGTGGATGTAGTCACCCTGTCCGGATCGAAAAGCTTGATCCATGGCTTCCGTATCGCCGGCGTCGACTATGTTCACTTTGTCCCAATCGACCCCTTGCACTTGGGCGGCGTATCGCAGCATGAGAAGTGGTTGGCGGCCATGGTCGGCGAGCAGCGTCGATCCCTCCAGCTCTTTCCAGTTGAAGTCCTTATCCCGCCGCCTGCCTGTCAGGAAGAACCCGTCCCGGCGATTAATCAGAGCAAAATGAACCGGCAGACCGCGCTCGCCACGCTCCATGGGGCCGAAGTTCGATCCGGGAGCGGACTGCATGATGTCCACAAACCCGTCTCGCAACAAGGTGTGTGAGCGTACTCCAGCCGGCAGGACATCGTATTGCGATTCAATGCCCTCCTTGTGTAGAAAACCCGCGGCGATGGTCGAGATCAGCGGGCTGTAGAATGCCGAGTGGCGGGCAACCATGATGCGGATGTGAGGTCGAGGCATAGGGAGGGCTCCTAAGACGCCGCGTGAATGCAGCGATCTGCTGCATCATGCTCAGCGGCGGCAGCTTCGAGTTGCGTCAGCACTCCTCCGAGCGAAATGTCATGGAGATTTCTCGGCAGCGGGGCCTCTGCCAAACAGCGCTTTCCATCCACGAGACTAACATGGGCGACGCATACAGAACTGTAAGTTGTCTAGCTGTGATCTTTCAATAGGTTGTTCACTCGGTCCCAACCGAGGAAACTGAGGGTACCAAGCACAAAGTTTCCCGGAAGGAGGACCAAGTGAACATCCATCAGAATGCCAAGTTGACGCCGCAGAGTCGAGCCGCTGTCGTCCGGCGGATTCTCGACCAGGGCCAGACCCCGAAGGCGGTGGCCAGCGCCTTCGGGGTCTGCGCACGCACGGTGCGCAAGTGGGTGGCCCGCTATCGGGCTGAGGGCGCGGACGGATTGCTCGACCGCAGTTCGCGTCCGCACCGCTCGCCCCGCAGCATACCTGCCACTCTCATCAGCCGCATCACCGCCTTGCGCCGGCTGTGCTGGACCGGCGCCCAGATCGCCGCCACTGTTGGGGTGGCGCCCGCTACCGTCAGTCGAGTCCTCCGCCGCCAGGGGCTTGCTCGCCTTAGTGCCCTCGACCCGCCGCCGCCCGTCCGCCGCTACGAACATCCCCACCCGGGCGACCTGCTGCACCTTGATATCAAGAAACTCGGCCGCTTTCGCCGCCCCGGTCACCGCGTCACCGGGGACCGCCGCCACTCCAGCCCCGGCGCCGGCTGGGAATACCTTCATGTCTGCGTCGACGACCACTCCCGCCTCGCCTTCTCCCAGCTCTATCCCGACCAGACCGCCGCCACTGCCGCGGCCTTTCTCACCGCCGCCCTCGACTACTACCACCGCCTCGGCATCCGCGTCCGCCGCGTGCTCACTGACAACGGCGGGTGTTACCGTTCCAGGGCCTTCCATGCACGCTGTGCCCAACGCGGCCTACGCCATCGCTTCACCCGGCCCTTCACCCCTCCTACCAACGGCAAAGCCGAACGCTTCATCCAGACCGCGCTACGTGAGTGGGCCTACGCCCACACCTATCACACCTCCACCCAGCGTGCCCAACACCTCAGACACTGGCTCCACCGCTACAATTGGCACCGCCCACACGCTAGTCTTAAAGCCAACCCGCCCATCAGTCGAATCGGTCTGACCGGGGACAACCTGTTGAGGTTCCACAGCTAGCCGGTCTGCCGGACTCATGGATCGCTTTGCCACACCTCACGCGGAGGGCACAGGCGACGCGGGTTGGGTGGATGCGGAGGAGAAACGGCCGCCTTTCGCCGTCCAGGCGCAGAATACCGCCAAGGTCAAGGTAATCGAGGAATCGGACGAGGGCAAGGACAAACTTTTTGGCAGCGCCGAGGCACTGTTCCAGCATTTCGGCGTCCGGCAGGTTGACCCCGGTTCGACCCACGTTGTTCAAAGGCGTCGTAAGAAGTTTCCAAGTTTGACCCTGTCGATGTGGGTCTGCACGCGATTTCGAATCTCGGTGTCCTGGTTCAGAAGCCATTCGTCCAAGTAGTCCGTGCCGTCTTCCGCATTTCGCGTGAAGCGGCAAGGCCAGTTCCCCCAGTTTCCCGGCAGCGTGAACGGCGCCATCCACAAGTCATGGGCGCGAGACATGCGTGATGTCCAATCGATACAATATCGGTATTACAGTAGACATATCGATGGAGATCGCGTGGAAACAGTTACTATTTCCCCCAAGCACCAAGTGGTAATTCCGAAGGAGATCCGTGCCCGACTCGGCCTCCTGCCGGGCCAGAAGGTCCAAGCGATCACCTATGGTGACCGCATCGAGCTGATTCCCGTGCGCCCGGTCCGGCAAATGAAGGGTTTCCTGAAAGGAATCGACACGATCGTTGAACGTGAGGCAGACCGGGTATGAATGTCGTCGATTCCAGCGCGCGGCTGGAGTATTTCGCCGATGGTCCGAACGCCTCCTTCTTTGCGGGGGCTATCGAAGACATCGAAGCGCTTGTGGTCCCCACATTATCTCTCTTCGAAGTATTCAAGCGGGTGCTCCAGCAACGCGACGAGAGCGCGGCGCTTCAAGCGGCAGTAGTCATGCAGCAAGGAACCGTCGTGGATCCGGGAGCGGAGATTGCAGTGAACGCGGCGCAGCTCAGTGTGGAGCTGAAGCTGCCCCCGGCCGACAGTGTTATTCTCGCGACTGCCCGTCAATACGGCGCGGAACTGTGGACGCAGGACGCAGACTTCAAGGGAATCGAAGGCGTCCAGTATCGAAAGCGAAAACCATAGCGAGGTAAAGACCCGCGCAAGATGCGGCTGTTGCCAGCGTCGTCGATCCAGCAGGAGCCATCATCAGCCCGCTATCTCGATCACCCGCCAAGGGGGATTGGGAAGGTTCATCGGGAGGCTCATCTCGAGCCGGACTGCTTGTTGATTTAGCGCTCTGAGGGAGACGAATCCGCACTTGGCGCGTGCCGCTTCCCATTCCGATCTCTTTTAATAAAGTCTGCCCGCCGGACTCATGGATCGCGATGCCACACCTCACGCGGGACGAGCAAGGCTATTTCGCTTTTACAGGCCGATCGCCCGCTACTTCCGAACGAAACGGCTGCGTTGGTTCGCATCCGCGTTTGACGTCACATCGACAACACGGGTTCTTGATTCGGGAGGGTTGGCCTATTATTGGGATTTCCTCGATGACCCACCGGCCGTGACCATTGTCAACCTCGAGCCGCCTGTCGAGGGCGCCGGTTCGTCGAAGTGGGTGGTGGCGGATGCGTCCCGGTTGCCTTTCAGAAATGAGGCATTTGACGTCGTCTTCTCCAACTCGCTCATCGAGCACATCATCGGCGACTCCGACCGCAAAGCCTTCGCGGCCGAGGTGCGCCGCGTTGGCGGCCGTTTCTGCGTGCAGACCCCCAATCGCCGGTTTCCCATCGAGCCGCACCTGATGACGCCACTGATTCATTACCTCCCGCGACGGTTGCAGAAGAGGCTCGTTCGCAACTTCACTCTGTGGGGTTGGATTGCGAGGCCGACGCCAGCGGAAGCGTCCGGTTTCCTGGGGCTGACGAAGTTGATCGACCGGCATGAGTTCGAGCATTTGTTTCCCTCAGCAACGATCATATGCGAGAGGTTTCTCGGCCTCACCAAATCGTTCACGGCGGTGGGTTCGGCGGACAAAGCGGGCGCTAACCCGCGACCGAGCCAAGCATCGCAGGCGGGGACCGTATAGTCATGGGGATCAAATCACTTGCTGTCACTTGGGTGGGGGAAGCAGCTTTGCAAGAACGGAGCCGGCCTCGTCAGCGCGGCGGACACCGCGCCGCCGCGCTTTTGGTATTTCTGAAGATCGTAATCGTGACCATCCAACCACCACCCGGCCTGGCCGCCCAGCCCTTGCGACTCGAAGACATTTTCTCGGAACACGGACTGGAAGGCCCCCGGCCGGCCCAGTTCCAGTGGAGTCCCGACGGGAACCGGCTCAGCTACATCCTGGCCGAGGAAGAGGGTGATCGGCGAAATCTCTGGGTGGCTTCCGCAAAGAGCGGCGAGAAGAAGGTTCTTGTCAGTTACGAACAACTCCGGAAGTTGGGGCAGAAAGAAACGTCGACGCGGAACGAGCGCGAGAAAGAGCGTTTGCTGCGTTACGCGGTGGCTTCGTATCTTTGGTCGCCTGACTCGCATTCCCTGCTGTTCACGAATGGCGGCCGGCTCTATCTCTACAATCCGGATACGCAAAAGGCGCGGCCCATCGCCCCGGAGAAGCAGGGCGTCCGCGATCCCAAGTTCTCACCGAACGGGCGCTGGATCTCGTTTCTATACAAGCACGACATCTGGCTCGCGCCGGCCGACGGAGGCGACGAGCGACAGCTTACGACCGGCGCGTCCGACAGGTTGCTTCAGGGCGATCTCGATTGGATCTACCCCGAGGAATTCGGTGTCCATACGGGGTATCACTGGTCTCCGGATTCTTCCAGGATCGCCTTTCTGGAACTGGATCAGAGCCATGTTCCCGAGTTCCCGATCACCTACCTCGCGCCGGCCGCGCCGCGGCTCGAACTTCAGCACTACCCCAAGCCCGGCGACCCGAACCCGATTGTCCGTGTAGGCATTGTCGAGACAAAGCCGAGGGGCGGCAGGCGGCCCGACTACTTCCGGGTCAAAGGACATGCCGAATACACGCCGAGAATTGACTGGGTGGATGAAACGACTCTCGCCATCCAGCGCTTGAACCGCCGGCAGAACGAGCTTCAACTTCTATTTGTCGATACCGATCGTGGGCGTCAGCGGCGGATTCTCAAGGAAACAGATCCTTATTGGATCAACGTCACCGACGACCTGACCTTTCTTCGCGCATCTCGACGATTTCTCTGGACCAGCGAGAGGACCGGGTTCCGACACATTGATGTGTACGGTTTCAATGGAACGCGCAAAGCCACCCTCACCGAGGGGGAGTGGGAAGTAAGCGCCATCCACGGCGTAGACGAGGACAACGGTTGGGTCTACTATACGTCGAACGAAGATCAACCTCTGGGCAAGGATCTGTACCGGGTTCAAATAGACGGTACGAGTAAAGAGCGCCTCACGAAGACAACGGGAACCCACGTCGTCAAACTCAATCCAACCCATACCGCCTATCTCGATTCTCATTCAAGCCTCCGAAGGTCAGGAAGAGCGGAGATCCGCAGTCTCGAGGGCGGCAAGAGCTCAGCCATCCATGAGGCGGCCTCGCTGAGCGAATACGGCCTCATCGAGCCCAAACTGATCGAGTGGACCACCGATGACAATGCCTTGGTGCGGGGTATGCTGCTCAGGCCTCGAACGTCCGAGCCAGGCCGCAGGCACCCGGTATTGATGTATGTGTACGGCGGCCCGCATGTGCCGACGATCCGCGACGCGTGGGGCAGCCGCGGAAGGCCGCTCTTCCATCAATATCTGGCGCAAAAAGGGTATGCGGTATTTTATGTCGACGACCGGACGTCCTCGCGGCTCGGACACAAGTACGAGGCGGCTGCTCGCGAGAGGTACGGACCGGTTGCCGTCAAGGACTATGAGTTCGCCGTGCGGCAAATCCGGAAGATGGACTTTGTCGATCCGGAGCGTATCGGAATCTGGGGCTGGAGCGGCGGAGGTTTCAGCACCTGCTTCGCACTGACGCACTCGAAGCTCTTCAAGCTGGGCATCGCGATGGCGCCGGTGACGGACTGGCGACTCTACGACTCGATCTACACCGAGCGTTATATGGGATTGCCGAGCGAGAACGGGGATGCCTACGACGCAACGTCCGCCGTCAAAGCAGCAGATCGGTTACATGGCCGACTGCTGCTGATCCACCCTACGGTCGATGACAATGTGCATCTTCAAAACACCATCCAGATGATCGATGCCTTAATTCAAGCCGGGAAGTCATATGACCTGCTGCTCTATCCCGGCAAGACCCATTCCCTGCACGGCGAGAAGGCACGCTTGCATCTGTTTCGGTCGATTAAAAAATACCTCGACGAGCATCTGTAATTGATCGTGATTACGAGGCGCGCTCGGCGCGGGCTTGCATCAGGGGCGTTTCGACAGCTTGTTCAGCGTTTCCAGGACGACGTGTAGTATCGCGGCGAAGCTTTTCTCACTGAGCTTGTCGATCGTGTCGTGTTCGGTATGCCAATAACGGTTCCCGAGACCGTAGTTGAAGTCAATCAAGTTCACCGCCGGGATACCCACGGCCAGAAACGAAGCGTGGTCATCGTCGATGAACACAGGCTGCCGGTCCGCGAAAATGTCTTCGTAGCCAAGCTGAATGCCGGTGCTCCAGATGAGTTCCCGCAACCATGGAGTTGATTGCTCTTCGTACAAGAGCCGCAGATCGGCATCACCGATCATGTCAACGTTGATGAGAGCCTTGATGCGTTCCGCGGCGCCATCGAGGGACCATTGCGCGGCCTGGCGCCGGCTGCCGTAGGTATGATCGACGCCCTGCCATCGCACGATCGCTTCCTCCCCGTCGAAGAAAGCGAGCCACACGTTGTCATGCAGCCTCTTCTCCGAAAGAATCTCCGCCAGGGCCAGCAGGAAGCCGGCGGAAGACCCGCCGTCGTTCGCTCCGACAAACTCGATGGCCGGCATGCGCAAGGTGTCGTAGTGCCCCGAAATCACGACGATGCGGTTACTGTTTCCCTTGAATTTGGCGATGATGTTCTTCATCGCGATCGGACCGCGCGGCGTTTGTCCCATGAAGGCGACTTCTTCGACCGCGCGTGTTGTTTCCCGAAGAGCGGCGACGACCAGATCCTGCTGCTTGCGGTGTGCGGCTGACCCTGGCGGGCGAGGTCCAAGAGCGACGACTTTCCCGGTCCAGGCAAGCGCCCTCTCTCCTTCGCGCAAAAAAGGAACCGCAGGCGGTTCAGAGCAATTCGCCACGCAAACCCAGAGCAGGCTCAGGATGACTACTTTTCGGCAACGCATATACAGGTCAGGGTGAAACCCTTCGACCGGTACAGTCTATCGAGCGCTGACAGCATCAGTACCGCGGGTTGCATACAAACCGTGGCAGGAGGAGGCAAGACTCTTAGCCGGCGCTCAGGATGCGCCCCGCCACACCGTCTCGACCATGACCGTGGAACCGGCCGCGCCCGCCGCCTCGAGCAGCGCAAATGGTGTTGCGGCAACGACCAGTGCAAAGAAGGTCAAGTCCTTGAGCATCCGTATGCCGGCGTTTTCCGACTGCCCGCGCATGTGCCGGAGCACGGGATCCAGGCTCGGACAGAGGCTCGCGGCGAGACCAGCGGGGTTGTCGCGCAAGGAAAAAAACTTCCTTCGGCGGACCTCAAAACCCGTTGCTTCAAGAATCTTCTCCAGATCGGCCGTACGAAAGTGAATCAGGTGTCTCGGAGCATCCAGTCCGCTCCAGCGCTTCCCCAGGAGCAGGAACTGCCAGCAGGCCGCGTTCGGGATTTGGACAAAGAGCTTGCCGCCCGGCTGCAATAGCCGCCCGAGTCCTTTGAGAAGCTCACTGGGATCGGGAACATGCTCAAGGACGCGGCATAACGTTATCGTGCTGAACGTACCCGGCTTGAAGGGGGCTTGGGGAACCATGCCGCGCACAACATTCGGGCCATAACGTTCGTGAGCGCTACGGGCCGCGCCGACAGCCGGGTCCAGACCGAATGCCTTCAACCCTCGTTTCCTCAGTGCATGAACGAGCGAGCCGCCTCCGCAACCGACATCAAGAATCAATCCCGCGCGGTCGATATCGCGGGTGACAAAGTGGGCGTGGTCGATGAGGACGAGTTGCCGATAGATCTCAGCGAGACGTCCCGAGGCAGAACTGTCAGGTTTCCACCAATACTTGTCCGGATAGAACGTGGCGGCCTCGGCGGCGCTCGGCATGGGATCAATCCGGATCAACGCGCACCGGCTGCACTCGACGATGTGAAAACGGCGGCCGTTCGCCGAACCGAGGCGGTTCTCCGCCTGGAACAGTGTCAGATAGGCGTCACCCGCACAACGAGGGCAAGTCCCTCCGGCACCCTCCGCGCGAACGTTCATGTGGAGTTGCGGCATCAACGCGCCTTCCGCACGCGATCGTCGAGCGAGACCCGGAAACGGCGAAGCAAGCCGTATGCCTCAGAGAAGCTCAGGTTGCGGATTTCTCGCCCCGCCTTGGGCTTTCGGAGCATTGCCCTCAAACCGATCAGACGGGCGATCCGGGACTTTGCAATACAGCATAGAAGGCACATAGAGCGCAACCGGCCGCGGGCCAGGCCGGCTTCGTCACGCCGGCGCCAGGGCGGCGGAGGCGCTGACGACACAACGCAGGGAGAAATGGCACATCCTCCTTCCAGGTGTGCGACAGCGACGTAAAACCACGGGCGAGCCCCTTCCCCATCACACCAAGACCATGCACCGGATTGAGGAGAGTCCGAGTCTTCAAGTCAAACCAGGCGACGCACGTCCGGAAGACCACGATACCGCCCTGCCTTGTCCATCCCATAGCCCACCACAAACACATCCTCTATCTCAAACCCGACGTAGGACGGCAAGACAGGATGCCGCTGCTTGCCCACCTTATGCAGAAGCACCGCCGTGCGCACCGTTGTCGCGCCGGCGTTCCTCATCAAACTGCACAACTTCCAAAGCGTCTCGCCCGTATCCAGCACGCCGTCGATCAAAAGAACGTGCTGACCCTCAAACTTCGCACCCGGGTCCATCGTAATCCGAACATCCCCGGATGAGGTCGTAGCTGCGCCATAGCTGCTTGCTCGCACGAAATCCACCTGCGCTCTCAAGCGAACATCCTCACCCACCCGGCGCAGCAGATCGCTCGCAAACATGAAACCGCCCGCAAGAACGACCACAGCCCGCATACCGTCGGGCCCGTAGTCGTTCGATATCTCCCGACCCAACTCCTCAACCCTCTGCCTGATCCGTTGCGCCCGGATCATCGATACCATCGCCTCGCCCATAGATCCTCCGCCTCGCAGGTGGGAACTACGCCTTTACGCCGGCTTGTCGAACAGAGGCACTTTCATCTGCTCACCGTCCTTGAGCGCCGATTGGTGACCCACGATCCCGGGCACGGTCATCGCCAGCGACTCATAGACGTCAATCACGGGCTCGCGGTCCTCGACAAGCGCGTTGATGAACTCCGCCGTCAGGAAGGTATGGCTGCCGCCGTGCCCCGACGAAACGCGCATCGGCTCGGGCAGCATGCCGCTATCCCAGTAAGACGGTATGTTCAGTTCCTCCGCCTCGTGCATGCGTTCCCGCCGTTTGTCAGGATGCAGACCGTCCTTTGCCATGTAGAGCGAACCCTTGTCTCCGAACCACTGCGCTCGCTCGCCCTCGTCGGCAGTCAGCCAGAAGACGTTGCAGCGAACCATGTGCCCCATGTCCGTCTGCATCAGCGCCGACTGGTTCCAATGCGGATTCTTGTACTCGTTCTCGTCAATCCAGGGATGCGAGCTGCCCCAACCCAGCGCCGACACCGATCGGATGCGCTCGCCGGTCACGCCGACCACGAACCCGAGCGAGTGCGTCGGATAGTGCAGCGGCGCGAGCCCCCAACGCCAGGTTCGCGAGCCGTCCGGATGAAAGAAGCGCGAGGCCTTGTTCGTAACGAGCTTCTGGAGGTCACCGCGATCATGGTAGTACTCGACCTCGCTGTAGAAGACTTCACCGAAGCCGCCGGAGCGATACAGATTGCGCGCGTAGATGCACGCCTGGCGGTAATAACTCGTCTCGGCCATCATGTAGCGCAGGCCGGTTCTCTCCTTCAGATCCTTCAGCTTGTCCGCTTCTTCAAGCGAAAAGCACGCCGGCACCGCCGAGATGACGTGCAATCCGCGGTTCATGCACATCTCGACGTGCCGATAATGATCCGTCGCGCCCGTGAAGACCGCAACCGCGTCGAGGTCAGGCGCCCGTTCGAGCATCTGCTCGAGCGAATCGAAAAACGTATCGCAGCGGTAGGTGTCGCGAAGGCGCTTTCGCCGGTCCGCGCGAAGGTCCGTGACCGCGGCAACCTCGCAGTTCGGATGCAGGTGCCACTGAAACGAAGCTCCAAACCCGCCTCCCACAATCCCGATACGGATCTTTTTCGACGAATCCGCCGGAGCCGCCGCACCCGGAGCCATCGCCGCCGCCGCCGCCAGCCCCGCCGGCCCAAGGGCTGTCACTCCCATGAACTCCCCGCGACTCGATACGTTCATGTTCCCCTCCCGGCTCCGGGATGCCCCCAAAGCTGAAGTCATCGTCCTTTCAATCACCTCCATTTCTCATCAGTTGAGCGGATACAGCCGATTTCCGATTCGAGTTGTCCTCCCGGCCGTGAAGTAGGGTCTCGGGGTCAAATCCGGTAGCCGGGTCAGCAATACGGGCTTCGGAATGCGGCGGCATCAAGCGTGAACGAGTAAGGTGCGGCGATGTACCATCAGGCGCGGCTGTTCGCCGAGCGGGTGACCGGAGCGGTCTAGAGTTGGTGGGCTGGGTGAGTCTCTCGCTGGGCGGGGTGAACCGCACAATCGAAAATTGAAACAGGAGTTGCAGTCGCGGCCTACGGACGCTCCCTTGCCTTGTCATCAGTCAGCACAGGTGGTCGTAGCGGGGAACCCGAAAATACGTCATCCCCTCAACCTTTTCGTATCTGCCAAAGGACCACGCTTCATCGCGATTCATCATCACTTCCCAAAGGATCAGGCCGAAGCACTTGGCGGCAGACTCCTCATGTTGGTCACACGCGCGGTCGTAGATCGGTTGAAAAACCGTACCGCTCCAATCGCGACCGGGCATCCAGCTTGACGTATGTACATCTCCTTCGCTCACTGGGCTGTTGAGTTCATCGACGATGTCCTGGATTTCCTCTGTCGTCAGACGGCTTTTCCACATTTCGTATTCGGCGCGATGTGGAATCCGCTCGATTTTGCTTCCGTCGAGTTCAGGTTTAAAGAGACACATGGTCGTTTACTCCGTTTAGGGCCGGTCCGGTTCCTGGCCCAATGCATGCCCCACTCGGTTTGGGCGCTACTGAATCCGGGCTTGGTCAACTCCTAGTAAACATCGGTTCCTTTGAGTTTCTCGTTGTTTCCGGCGTAGTCAAAAGGCAGTTTGCCATCGTTGTCCCGAGCGTTCGGGTCCGCGCCGCTTCCGAGCAACGCCGTCACGGCTTCGGCATTCCCCACGATAAGAGACTTTATCGGACGCTGTGCCTATTCTCTCACGCCCCCGGAGCTGACCACAGGAAACGAGCGTTGAACGCTATCACCTCACGGTCTCCCGCTACATGAACCCGCTTGATCCACCCGAAAGGCCGGCGGCTCGATGGCCGATCACACCTCCTTTCGGATTGACAGCGAACACCCCGTGCCAGTCGGGTTAGTGTCGAGCATGAGCATGGCTCACACCGTTCTGACGGCCTCGTGGCGGGTTCCCGTGCTTTCCTTAACATTTGACCGGCAATGGCGGCTGATCTACAATACGGTAACGTTTCCGGTAGCGGGTGTGCAGTGACCAGGCAATCGAAAAACGAAGGATCGAAGACGCGTGTCGCTCGGCACCGCACCAAAACAGCCGCTCAGGGATCACGACGCGTCGAGGTCACCGTGGCTGCGCGCGATGCGGGATTGATCAAGGCCGTCGGCGGTGCTCTTCGAGCGGGAGGCAAGGACGCTGAAAGGGTGCGTGAGGCCTTGGCATCCATGACGTCCATTGAACCGGTGCGGACCGGTGCGGAGTTGGTAGCCTTCTTTCGCACCTCTCCACTCGTCGGCGAAGAACTGATGATCGAGCGCGATCAATCCACGGGCCGCTATCTCGATCTCGAATAATGGCATTCCTGATCGACACAAACGTGATCAGTGAAACGCTCAAACCGCGCCCCGCCACCAGGGTAATCGCTTGGTTTGGCGACCAGAGGTCCAATGACCTCTTCCTTGCATCGATGAGCCTCGGAGAACTGGTGCGTGGCGCCCATCGTGTGAAGGACAAGGTGAAGAGGGAGCGTTACAAGCGGTGGATCGATCATGATCTGGCCTCTCAATTTCAGGGGCGCGTCCTTCCTTTCGATCAAGAGGCGGCGGTGATCTGGGGCGAGATCATGGGCGATGGTGACAGAACCGGACGCCCAAAGCCAATGGGCGATGCGCAGATCGCTGCCGTGGCGCGACGGCACGATCTGACCTTGGTCACACGCAACACCAGGGATTTCACGGATATGGATGTGGCTCTTATCGATCCATGGGAGCCCGGCGCATCTTTGGGGTGAGGGCGGCCATTGGCTCTCAAACGCTCCTCCCGTGGTTTTGTGTAAGGCGCGTGGAAGAAACAAGGCCGGTCCCAGGGCGACGCATCACGTGACCAGACATCCGCGTTACGTAGAACAAGCTTGCGCGCTCCGTCATGAGGTGTGCGCCGCACATTTACACTTCCATACGGACCAACCTTATGGCTCCAGCCAAAACGAGTAGAGGTGGGCGCCGCGCAGGTGGAACCGGAAGCGGACGGTCTTGCCGGCCAGCGATCGAAGCTCCCTGCCTTGCCATTGCACCTCGGTGCGCAGGTGATCGCCGCGAATGGGGGCGCATTTTTCGGGTTCCCAGCCGGCAAGCACTTCACGGCCCCTCGCATTGACGATGTCGACGCGGATTTCCCCATGGGAGGCATCGGCGTTCACGAACAAACGAGAGCCTTCGAAGCGGATGGCGCGCGTTTCGACGAAACCGCCCTCGTCACCTGCGTGGAAAGAGACAAAGCCGTCACGGCGAAGCCTAGCCAGATGGATGCCGCCCGTCCCGCTGCCGTCCGGGTTGTAACGGCGGTTGATCCCGGTGTAGTAGAACCAGAGTTCCTCGCCGACGGCGATAGGGCGGGACGCAGCGAGGATCTGGACGCTGTCGAGGTTCCGGTCGTTGAAATCAGACACCGGAATGAACGAGCCGCGGTTGCCGACCTTTGTCCAGCGTCGGAGGTCGCGGCTGGTGGCAAGCTTGACGGAATTGACCCCGTCCTGATTGTTGTGCGGAGGCGGCGTGCGGCCACTGGATTCGAAGAAGTTCGGCAGGCCGATGTAGGTCCCCTCGTAAGGGAAAACGGGCATGTTGTAGATCTCGACGTTGTATTCGTCCGGCTTGTTGATCAAGGGGGTGTAGAGCTTTGGATTCGCCAGGTGCTCGCGGATACGCCGCCGGCCCAGTTCCTGATCCAGCCAATCGGCGTGGAAGATCAGCATGGGCGGAGTCCAGCTCTCAAAGTCGCTGCTCGTGGATAGATAAACCGATCGTCCGAACGGGCCGCGCTGCTTGACCGTGGCGATGTAGCGTTGTTCCTTCTCGTCGTAGTTGAGATGCGATTCGTCCTGGCTGGGGATCGCGGGCACGTCGAGCACGTGAAAAACGAGCCCGTCGGATGAAACCAGCGGCCTGCGGTTTCGCCATCCTGTGAGGCCCTTGTAGCGCCGCTCCGGCCGGGAGTTCGGGTCGGCGATGACATGCTGGATGAACGCTTCCGGATCTTCCTCGACGACAACCATGTTGTTTTGAGTCGAGCCTTCGTGCTCGCGCAAGCCCAAAGCGGGCTTCCGCCAATGCAGCCCATCGCTTGAGGTCGCAAGACCCGTCTTGTGAGGGCCGAAATACCACATCTTGTAGAGTTCATCCTCACGGTCCCACACGGGCGCGCTTCGTATTTGGATGGACGCGCCTTCCCAAGGGCGGTCTGCCCGCAGGACGGGGTTGCCCTCGTACTTCACCGGCTGATGAATGACACGCTCCACGTTGTGCACGGCTCCAAGCAGCAAGTCGTCCAGGAAGAGCTGCCGTTCACCCGTTGGGATCAGGTAGTGCTCATAGCGGTCCCGGGCCGGCGAAGCAAAGCCGGTGAAGAGGGCAAGCCCCGTACAAAGCAGAGTACGGACGAATGGTCTACCGCCGCGTGTTGACTTCGTCATGAGCTTGTCGAATGAGGGAACTCGACGGCAGAACCAATGGGTCGGATATCGCGTTCCCCCTCGGTCTCCTGGTTTATTTTATGAACACACGCCAGGGTCCGGTGCTCCTCAGAGGATTCCAGCGGAATCGAGCCTACAAAGCGATATACGACGGGGCACTTTGTTCGCCGCTTCCTGAATTCAAGAAATTCGCCCGTTCGCAGCTCGCTGCCTAGCGTAACCCGGCAGGGCTCCGCCGCCCAAACCTCAGCAAGACGGCGAACTCCCGGTGTCGAGCTCCTCGTGTCAACGCAATCTAGAACGTTCCCCTTTCTCAGCATGGGTTCATCTTGCGTTCGCCGCAGCGGAAGCAGCCTGGAGGGCGACGGGCGCTGCACCTAACGGCGCTCGTCGTGAGGCCGAGCGAGAACGGCTGACGGTGCGCGGACACTCGCTCAGGGGCAATATTTTTTGCCGCGCAATCGTGAGCAGGCAAACAATAAAAAGGAGCCGGGCAATTCCGGGCAGAAGTGGACTGAGAATCAGTGAATGGGCGGCGGGCGCGGCAGTCCGAGCGGCGGTTTTTGGTGTTGCGACCCTTGCGCACCAACGGCCAACCGAACGGCCATTCCGACACCTGATTTGCGACCAAGACGCGCCCTCCCTGCGCCTGGGCCGAAGATTGTCCGCCCGCAGCGCCCGGGCATCCTGTGCGGCTCTTTTCGACAGGACAAACGCGCCTCGGGCGCGGCAGCCTAGCCTGGGGGCGCCGGGCAGACCGCAGCCGGCTCGGCCGGGGAGGGCCTTGACGGTCTCGCCGGGCTGGTGCCCGGGGGGCTTCAGCCGCCAGAGGCGAGCGCCGCGGCGACGGGAAGTCGATCTCTGGCCTCACAGTCCTCATGCTATGCAGGCCGGGGCGGAAAAAAAGACTGAAGGGCTTCAGTACCTCGAGCCGAAGGGGAACGTTCTCACATTGCGCCGGACAGTGGCGAGCATTAACTCTAGCTGTGAACCGTCATCCCTTTTTTACCGCTGTCAAGGAATTCTTGGACCCGAGAAATGACATCGTTAGGACTCCGCAGATGACACTCCCACACTGTCAACACGCGCCAACCATCGGCTTCTAGCGAAGCCGTATGCTCCTGGTCCCGAATCCGCGTTCGTGCTAGCTTTGGACCCCAGTACTCAAGATTGGACTTGGGCAGCCCTGCAATCGGGCAATTCGGGTCGGGATGCCAATGCCAAAAGCACCCGTTGACAAAGATCACCGCCCGGTGGCGAGGGAGAACCAAATCGGGCTTACCCGCCAAGTTGCGCCGGTGCAGTCGGAAGCGATATCCAAGGCTGTGCACCATCGAACGGACAACCATTTCAGGCTTCATGCCCCGGGAACGTATCTGGGACATGCACCACGACCGATCTTCTCGTCGCAGGTTATCGACCATGCTAAATCTTATCGTTAAGAATTGACGGTGCGATCAGCCTCCTCCCTCAGAAGCCGCCCGAGCAAATCCCCTCCGGCAAGCGCGTCCAGCAGAACGACCCCTCCCCGGCGGTCCAATGCGGTCATCCATTTGCGGAAAATATCTCGTTCGAACAGCGCTCCGCCATTGGCCCAGTGCTCCCGCATCACCGCATAAATCTCGCGCAGCACCAGCAGGTTTCTTGACACGGAGGGGCGCTCAATCAGTGCCGACCGGACATCCTGACGGTGGAGCAGTATGGTCAAGAACCCACGCGGATCATCAGGGTCAACGTCGTGAGCAATCTTGCCTAACCACCATAGCCGTGAGACTCCGTTGTCTCGAATCAGCGCCCTGTTACCGACAGCAAAAAAGTGGTTCCGCACCTTGCGGACCGCGTCCTCGTCTAAGTCCGGTCGCCGGTTCAGCCATCGCGCAGCAACGTACTGAGGACAGTCGCAATGGCATAAGTACACCCACATCCTCTCGATGGATGCTTGATGCGGTGTCAGATCTGACAATGCTTCGTGCACGAGCAGCGCATTGTCGACATCGGTTGCGTGCGGGCGCGTTTCGTCCATAACAAGCCGGGCCGCAAGCATCGGCGCTTCCACCTTCGATTCTCTGAACCCGCCGAGTGACTGCAAGGGCAACTCACAGTCCGGTTTGTAATACCAATCCAGACGGTCCGCGACCGTGCCCCGAAGGGTCTCAAGCGCCTCGGTTGTGTAATAGCGGAGCTGCATCATCGGCCGCCGTTCTCCGCCTGCACGATCATCGGCATCCTCAGGAAAGGAGAGTCAAGTAATTTCTGAGCATCGATCAAACGGTTGGAACTTTCGCCACCAAGGTATTTACACCCCACATCCTCAAGACGCTGGTCGAGGGATGCGAACCATCGATAGCTGCGGTAATCATCGGGGTTTTGATCGACGTGGTTCAATACCGCCACCAACGCGGGCAGATACAAACCGTTCATTAGGTATTGGCCTTCCGGTTGATTATTGGCGCGGTTCCGAGCCTCTTCATACCATTTGGCATCAGTATCCGACATCACAATCCAAACACGTTCTTCGGCGAGTTCATACTCCCAAAGGCCGGCAGGAATGTCCGGGCGCCTTTTGTGTCCAAAGATAGACCCAAGCGGCGCTTCATCCGCTGTATCAATCCAGTAATCCTTTGAGACATCCTCGGCAAGCACAGTGCCTGCAACGATGTCGAAAGTCCGCCCGGTGAAATCAGAGTGCCACCCGTTCGCCTGGAAACCCGATAGTGCCTGCGTGCAGACTAGGAACGGCGCAAACTCCACGCGACCCGACAACTCTCCGGCAGAGAATAACTGCTTGATGTTTGGCTTGCCGGACTGAAGCAATCTTCGGCAATGCGTCTTTGGGGCCTTGACTAGCAGCGCAAATCGCGCCTTGTCATGCTTGACGAGCTGAAGGAGGCTCGGATCGCTTAGTTCGAACTCGGCATGCACTTCGACGGCGGTACTGCCTTTGACGCGCTTAACTTCAATTTCGACTTCGAACTCTGTGTGCGGATAATCGTCGCCGTAACTGGGTGGACGCAGAACTGGATGCGGCCAAGCCTTGCCGGGATCAAACTTCATTGCGAATCCTCCGGAACCGCTACAGCCGACAGACGCCAAGCCCTGCCGTCAATCGGTCCGTCAGCCGTAATCTCCACCACGGTTCGCTGACCTTTCGCTAAGGGCACTCGGTCGAGCGAAGTGCCCTCACCAAGCACACGAACGTCGTTTCGCGGCACCACGGAGGAGTCGCCTGCCTCTGCGAGCACCAAACGAGCAACGCCGTCGCCGTCTGCCATAAAGCTGAGCCGAAAACAGTTCTCCCGGCCCTTAATTGGCAGGATGCGGACTCTGGAGACCGGAATCCCCAACTTTCCATGGTCTCCCCCTCGTGTCCCGGTACCGCCTTGGCCATCTCCTCCACCCTCGCCTCCATCACCGCCCTCGCCTTCGTTGGTGTCCGTTCCCGCCCCTCCCTCGTTGCCGGTATCGTCACCGTCGCCTTCACTGCCATTGTCGGGCAGATCATCCGTTGGCAACTGGGAGGGCGGTGGGCGGCGCACTGGTTTGAGCGTTAGCGTCACACGTTCAGCGAATCCCGGCTCCCCGCTGCTTCCGTCGCCGTCGTGACCTGCATCGTCAAACGGTTCTTCGGGCTGATAGTCCGGAAGATATACCGCAAGCTCCGAGAGTACCGTTTTCCTTCCACCCTCTGGCGGCCCCGCCTGTTTCCGTATCTCACTCCGTATCCAATCAGTAATGCGTTTAAGTGCTTGCCGACCGCGGCTCCGCTCCTCTTTCGGCAGACGGTCAGGTTCAAATTGATCGTGCTTGGGATTCTCCATCCGGCGCAGGAGTTCATTTCCGGCGGGGTCTTCGAATACGCAAAGTGCTGCAAATTCCCGGAATCCAGGGAAACGGATCAAACCGCGTTGCTGATCCGTCACCAACATTCCCGTGCGGCGTACGAATGCAACTTTGCCAGGCAAGCCTTCAGCGGTACGAATCCACAAGCGACAATGTCCAAGATCAATGTCCTGCTTCTCTGCTACAGGTTCATCTTTTGATAGCTCCCAGAATGTCTGCGCCTCCTGTAATGCGTTGTCGGCGGCATCCTCCGAGGAAGCGGATCCCGATGACTTCGCAAGGTATTGGAACCATTTGTCAAGGGAATCACGGTCTATTTCCATGAGCGTGCTGGTTTCGTCTGGTTCTACAATGACAGTCAGGCGCCCCGTCCCAATTGCAAAGAAGAAATTTCCGATCGCGCTGGCGGCTATGCTCCGACGCCAGTCTTCGGTCTCTCGAAAGCCCATGATCGTCAAGCTCGTCCCTTGAACAGGACGTTGGCGTTGGTCAAGCAAGCGAAAGGGCTGCGGAATATTCTGCGTTAACTCCCGGCAGTCCTTCTTGACTCCGAAGAAACCTGTCCCTTGGGTTTCCTCCCCTTCCATGCTCTTATGCGATATGAGAACCGACTTGCCCTGGAACCTTTCCCGGTTCTCCCCGTTCTCGGGGAAATACGTCCAGTAAAACACTGTCCGCAAGGCCGAGACTGCAAACGGCGCGTATTTTCCGATACCGTGCGACCCGCCGGCTCCTTCCACTTCCGGTTTGTAGCTGACTCCCTGCATCTTGACGAGAGCGGGCCAATGGGCACCACGAAGTCCCGTCGTGTTGCGGTCAGATACACGCAGGCAGCAAATTACGTCCGATCTCATGGTCTTCGCCATTGCCTTCAGGTCGGCGATTGCTCTCGAATCGCCCTTGGCTGTCTGTTGGGCTGTCTGTATGGATGAATCAATCGCCCATGCGAGCTCGTCCCTGCCGACATCGTCTGTATGCATGTCAATCAATTCAAACGAAACGTGCACCGGTTTGTCTGAGTCAAGTCGGGCATCGAGAGAGTTCTGCATCGTCTCTCGCGTGAGGCTTTCCAAGGGCGCTCCGGTAAAATGAGCCATCCCTGAATCGTTAAAGCCAGAACTCAAACCCCCGTTCGTTGGAGGGAAGCGCCAACCGATGTCCTCATTCATTTGGTGTCGTCTCTCTATTCAAAATTTCTGCGCACACCTTCCCCACCAAGTGGGCTAGGCCGACGCATACGGAGTTTCCCAGCAGTCGATACTGTTCAGCCTCGAGCATATTCGGAAACAGCTTATCTGTGGCGTCAAATCCCTGGAGACGCGCCACCTCATCAACGCTCAAACGGCGGATACCCCAAGCGTCGCGAACGAACGGAACGTTGTGGCCGCCTATTCCCATATTCGCAGTCAGGGTCGGGCACAGACCCTGTTTCTTTTCCCGAACATATGAACGCCGCAATTGATAAATGTTCTCAGCCGACTCGCCGTTGACCATCGCTCTGTCGATCATCTTGTAGTAGCGGTTGTCCGGCGACAGGTAAGTCCCCTCCGCCCCGCGCTGCGTGCGGTCAACAAACTCGCCGATTGGACGAGGGGCCGCTCCAGCGCCGTTAGTTGTGGAAGGCGACGAGAACGGATTGCATGTGAAGCGTCTTCTTGACGCTGCAACCATAAACAACCGCTCACGGTCTTGCGGAGAATCGGTCTCGTCCTTGACGTTCACTGTCCAGCACGACTCTTCTCTAAACCAATACCCCGCCCGACGCAAAGAACGCCGCACTTGGTCAAACCAAATACCATCGGCTCCATACAAGAGATGGGGCACATTCTCCAGGATGACCAGCGAAGGCCGCTCCTCCGGTCGGTACTCCTCAATCAGCCGCGGAATCTCGAAAAACAATGCGCCTCGGGGATCTTCGAACCCTCGTCTCCCTCCCGCCTGAGAAAAACTCTGGCAAGGGAATCCCGCTACCACTACATGCACTGCGGTCAAGCCGTCCGCCTGTACAGATAGCTCGCGCACGTCCTTTTCGATCACTGGTACGTCGGGAAAGCGGTGCCGGAACACTGTACACGCAGAATCATCGTTGTCGTTGGCCCAGCGAATCACAAAGCCCGCCTTGGCGAGACCTGACGCAAAACCACCCATGCCGCTGAACAGACACCCAGCCGTCACTTGCTGTCTCCCTTCAACCAAACTGTCGCGCAACTTCTCCCAGCGGTGTTCTCTAGAATACCGAAAAAACCCCTACAACCAAGGATCTCGATACGTTGTGCCGCCCGGTGACGGGAGCCTTACGATGCGCCGGCGAATGCCGCCGGTCAACGCATGGTGTCAGAGGCAGAACCAAGCGGGCCCCTGGCAGGGAACAGTCCCAAGACCTTGACCTCATGACCGCGAACCGGGAATCGGAGTGCACATTCTGCCGCATCATCCGGAGCGAAATCGATGCCGCCGTCGTCTTCGAGGACGAGGTGTCCCTCGCCTTCCTCGAAGTGCGGCCTCTCTTCCCCGGACACACCCTGCTCGTGCCCAAAGATCATCATGAGACGCTGATGGACTTGCCGCCGGAATTGGTGGAGCCCCTGTTCAAGAACGCTCAGATCCTCGCAAGAGCCGTCGAGCAGTCGATGCAAGCCGAGGGCATCTTCACGGCGATCAACAATCGCGTAAGTCAGAGCGTGCCTCATCTGCACGTGCACATCGTCCCCCGACGGAAAGGCGACGGGCTTAAAGGCTTCTTCTGGCCGCGCAGGAGATACGACGGAGATGCTCACATCGAGCGCGTCCGCAGCGCGATTCAATCGGCCATTCGCGAGGGCTGACCGGTTCGATCCGTAACCGACCCTTGTGTACCACTCGGCTGGTATCTACCGCGTCGGCGCCTCGCGGCCCTTCAACCACCAGTCCAGGAAATGGTAAGCGCGCCATCGCGTCTCGTCCGGGAAGTCGTGTCCGGCGGTGGGATAGTAGCCGACGAGGCTGTCGTAGGCCCCGAAGATCCTGGTGTAGACAGGCAACGCCGCGTCGACGCACTGCCGCACGCCGTAGACCTCGAAGTTGCCGTCGTTGATCGGCGCATTGATGAAGACCGGACGGGGAGCGATGACCCCGAGAATCTCAGTGAAGTCGAACGGCACCTTGTCGGGGTCGTTGTCGTAAACGTCGGCGATGCGCGGCATGTACTTGTCCTGACTCCAGCCCCGCAGATCTCCCTGCTTGTACTGCGGAAACGAGTTGAAACCGCAACTTGTCACCGCCACCTTCACGCGCTCGTCGAAGGCCGCCAGGAAGAGCGAGTTGTGGCCGCCGAGCGAGTGGCCGATCGCGCCGATCCGCTCGGGGTCGACCTTGTCCATCGACTGCAGCAGATCTACGGCACGCATGTGGTTGTAGACGGCCTTCATCGTCGTGCTGACGTATCCCAAATCGTAGGGACTCGTCTGCGGCTCGCCCATGTAAGGGTAATCGGGCGCGATCGTGACGTAGCCTCGCTCGGCGAGTTCCAGCGCCGAGGCCCGCCGCGGACGTCCGCCCACGCCCGCCACGATCCCCTTGCCGAACTTGGTCGATGTCGGGTGCGGCACGACCATGGCCGGCATCCGTCCCTTACGATTCTTCGGGATGAACAGGTAGGCATTGACGCGGTCGTCCTTCTTGGCCTGATACGTGATCTTGCGGCGAATCAGGTCGCGAAAGTCGTCTTCCCGGATCACTTTGACGTCGAGGGGCGGTTTGGGCTCGTCGGGCACAGGCCCCATCACGACCTGCATATTCTCAAGGATGTGTTGACGCCGCTTTTCCCAGTCGTCTTGCGTGCGGACTTCGCGCCTCTCACCGGCTGCATCGATGTAGTACAGCAGGTTGAACTTGTCGTAATAGAAAGGCGGGTCGGCAGCCACCGCGGCAACGCCGCAAAGCAGGATGAGAACAAAACAGGCCCGTTTCATGCAGGCCGAGTATGGCAAGAAAGCCAAGGCCATTGCAAGGTGTGCCCCGACCGGGCCGCCTGCCTGCGGGACCAGCCTGCATTTCTCACCACCTGACGGGGGAAGCACGCGATAAGACCGCCATGACTTCGCTTTTCCTTCGCAGCGCTTGCTTGCCGTGCTCGACGTAGGGTCAAGTACGCCTGCGCGCGCCAAGCGGCTCGCGCCTCGTCCTGTCGGCCCTCTCACGCACTTCACCTCGCCACGTGGTGAGAAATGCAGGTCAGCCGTGCCGGATGAGCAGCACGTCCCCCTCTTGAACAACGTACTCTTTCCCTTCGAGCCGCAATTCCCCATGCGCACGAGCGCCGGCGTAGCCGTTTCGCTCGAGCAGCTTCCTCCACGGGATGACTTCCGCTCGAATGAACTTCTTCTCGAAGTCCGTGTGGATCGCGCCCGCTGCTTTCAGCGCCGGAGTGTTCTTGGGGATCGTCCAGGCTCTCACTTCGGTCTCGCTCGCCGTCAAGAACGACATCAGACCCAACAATGAGTACGTCGCCTGAACGAGACGTTCAAGGCCTGACTGTTTCAGCCCATAGCTCGTCATATATTCCTGCGCCTCGTCCGCGGGCAGTTCCGCGATCTCGGCCTCGATGCCGCCGCACACCGCGGTCATCGCGACGTTCGGTTGAGAGCCCAGCCACTGCTCTTCGTACTGCTTCTCGATCTCCTCGAGCCGATCCGCCTGCGACTCACCAAGATTCAGAACCAACAACATCGGCTTCGCCGAGAGGAACTGAAAACCACGCATTCGCTTCTCCTCTTCGGCGCCGAGGGCAAGCTCGCGTAAGGGGCACTCCGCCTCCAGGGCTTCCTTGCATTGAAGAAGGAGGTCGCGTTCGTGGTGCAGATCCGGATTCTTGATGCGGCCCAAGTCTTTCTCGACCCGTTCCAGGCGTTTCTCGACGACGACGAGGTCGTTCAGCAGCAACTCCAACTCGAGGTTCTGCCAATCGCGTTTCGCGTCCAGAGCACCCTCGATATGCATCACGGTGTCTTCCTCGAAAAGCCGTAGAACATGCAGAAAGGCGTCCGCCAGGCGCAATGCGCCGATGTAGCCCGCATCAGCCAGACTCTCTTTGGAGAGCGCGGGCATGTCCACATACTCCACCGTCGCGTGAGTAACCCTGGATGGCCGGAAAATCTCCGCCAGGTGTTCAAGGCGCGAATCAGGCACCGCCGCCATCCCGATCTGCACGGCCGCAGTTCCCATGCGACTCGAATGCGCCTGCCCGGTCAGAATCGTAAAGAGGGATGTCTTACCGACCTGCGGCAGGCCGATGATGGCGGTGCGCAAACCTACTCCTTAGATCGGCACCGGAACAGTATGGAGGATTTCCTCGAGGATCTGCGAACACCGTCCCGCGGGATGGGAGCCTGGACCCTGCCGAACATCGGGCACGAGGCGGTGAGCGAACACCGGCCGGACGAGGCGCTTGATGTGATCCGGAGTCGTGTAGGTAAGCCCTTCTGTCAGCGCCAATGCCTGAGCGCCTCGATAGAGCGCCATGGAGCCACGTGGGCTGACACCCAGCGCCAACTGCTCGTGTGCGCGCGTCTTCTCGACAATCGCCATCAGATAATCGACCACCGTCTCGTCCACACGCACATCTTCCACCTGCCGCTGCAACTCGAGGATGTCGTCGCCGCCCGCGACCGGGGTCACTTCGATATTGTCCATGGAACCCTGCCGTTGCGAGCGGAGAATCTCGCGTTCGCTGGCAGCGTCGGGATACCCCATCTCAATCCGCAACAAAAAACGGTCCAGTTGCGATTCCGGCAACGGGTAGGTTCCATGATATTCCGTCGGATTCTGGGTTGCGATCACCATGAACGGGTCGGGCAGAGGATACGAGTTGCCCTCGATCGTGACTTGGCGCTCGTTCATCGACTCGAGCAGAGCGGACTGCGTTTTGGGGGTCGTCCGGTTGATCTCGTCGGCCAGCAGGAAGTTGGTGAAGATCGGCCCCGGTTTGAATTCGAAATCCTGGCGGGCGCTGTTGTAAATCGTAACACCGACAACGTCAGCCGGCAGCATGTCGCTGGTGAACTGAATACGCTGAAACCGGCTGTCGAGGCTCCGCGCCAAGGTGTGAGCCAAGGTCGTCTTGCCCACACCGGGAACATCTTCGATCAACAAATGTCCACGCGCCAACAGGCAGGCGACCGCCAGTCGCACGGCCTCCGGCTTGCCCCGAATCACCCGCGTCACGGACGCTTCCAGCGACGCAACGCGCTCGATCAGGTCCGTTGTCACGACAGATCCCGCGGACATCATCTACATGATAGACGAAACCCTCATTTACGCCGTTGAGAGAGGCGCCGACCTCCTCCAGAGAGTCGTCCGGGGCTTCCGTGAAGAATGCGACCTCGCCGGCTTCGATGAAAGCCGGCCACGGCGCCGGGGCATCGTGAATGAGAAGATCCTCACCCGGGGAAGAACTCCACCCAAGTCCCTGCGCCCGGGAGTTGACCGGTTTTCTTGCGCGGCGAATCCTTGCGACGCGAGAAGGTTCTGCAGATCGTGGCCCCGGCAGCGTCTCACCACAGGCGAATCCCAACGCCGAGTGCGGCGCCGCCCCCCGGAGGAACGGAGACGCCCCATTGCAAGCGGCGTTCTTGGTCGGCGGCCCCGCGGCGGCTCACGGTCCGGCCGACGATGTAGCCAAGGGTGGCGCCGGCGACCACGTCGGTCAGATAGTGCTTCCGTGAGTGCAGCCGGCTCGCTCCGACGTAACTGGCGAAGACGTAGGCGGGGACCCCGGCCTTCCAACCGTAGTGGTGCGACACCACGGTTGCCCACATGAAGGAGTTCGATGTGTGTCCGGACGAAAAGGACAACCGGCTTGTCCGGTCGGGGCGCCGGCGGTTCGTAATCTCTTTGAGGCCGCCGGTGACAACGTTAGTAATCACAAAACCTTGCGCGAGGTCGTAGGTGAATCTCTGGTACTGGGGATTGTCCGTGGTGCGGCTTATGAGAAGAGAGAGCCCGATCGCGGGACCCAGTACGACTTGCCCGCCGTCTTTCCGAGCGAATCGAAGCCTTGCCACCGAGAGCGGCGCTGGAAGAAATCCGTAATCGGCTCATCTGCGGGGATGGCCGCCGCGGCCCCGGCGGCTCCGACGAGAAGAGGGCGGAGATTGTCGGTTGACCAAAGACTCCTGAAGTTACGGCCCAGGTCCCTTGGAAACTGGTTGAGGGTGGGCGCCTGTTCCGCGGCCGGACGGTGTTGTAGTGGATTCTCCACTCTTCGATGATTCTTCGAGCATCGGACAGGTCCCCGGCCACATCGTATCGAGAGCTTTCCGAAGGTTCTCTGAAGGTGATGAGGCCGGCTGCTGGTGGACCTAACATTGCATCGCTAGAATGAAGCGCTCCGCCGAGGAGTGCGTCTCGTAAAGCTCATGAGTCCGACATGGCGATGGTCTCTGCTCAGTCTAGGTTTACTGCTGTTGATCATTGTGCCCTTCCTGCTATTTGAAGAGCAGATGATCAGTTGGAGCGAGGCGATCATCGATAAGCAGGGTTCGCCTTGGGCGGTGGCCGCCGTGCTCGTCGGGTTGTTGGCCACAGACATCCTGTTGCCCATTCCGTCGAGCTTTGTGGCTACGGCTTCCGGCTACCTGCTCGGACTGTGGTACGGAACTGTCGCGACCTGGTCGGGATTGATGGCCGGCGCCGTGGCAGGCTACGCGTTCGGTTCACGCTGTGGCCGCGCGGTGGCGCTGCGGTTTGTGGGCGAGGCCGAATTCCAACACGCCGCCACCGTCCGTAAACGGTTCGGTGACTGGATGATCGTGGTGCTAAGGGCTGTCCCGGTTTTGGCCGAAGCTTCGGTCGTATTGGCGGGTTTGAGTGAGATGCCGCTCCGCCGCGTCCTATTCTTGACCGGGCTTGCGAACCTGGGTATTGCCGTAACCTACGCGGCCGTCGGCGCATACGCCGTGGAGGTCAACTCGTTCCTGTTGGCGTTCGCGGGTTCGATTCTGCTGCCCGGGCTGGCAATGCTGGCGGCGCGCCTCTTTCGCCGGGTCTAGCATCCCGTCCGACTAACGACATAGACGGGATGTGTTGGCGCCTGGCTGCCGGGGTCGTTATGGTCAATCCGCGTCCGGGCGGCGAAGGCCCTTTGTTAGAATGAGTCTCGCGTAGCGGCGACTCACATGCCCTCTTCCTACAAGATCCCTGTTGGCACCCTTGTTGCGCAATGCCACACGCAGATGGTGCCCATCAACAAATCGTTCAGTTACTTCACCGCGATGCCTGTGGAGGAAGGCGATCTTCGACGCTGGCTCTTTGATCCCATCGCAGCGGTACCGCCCAAGGTCGGCGAGGTTTTACCGCGGCTTCGTTTTGTGCTGGTCCCTTATCTCGAAGGCTCAGCCGCCGAGAAGAAACCGACGAAAACGAGACGGTCAGCGGGCGCTACTCGGGGCGAGATGGTCGCTTTCCGCCGGCCGGCTGCAAAGAGGCAACTGTTGGCCCACTATCTCAACGAAGCCGACAGCACATTCCTGTTTCTGGCGGTCGAGAATCAGGATCTGGCAGACTATCATTACGTTTTCTTCAACGGCCTGGCCAACCTGATTACAGCCGGGCTTGGCGACAAGCAACGCGAACGCTTCGATGCTCTGATCCGTGAAGAACTGGCAAGCGGAACGCACGGCGAAGTCGACGAGGCAAGCTGGACCCTCAAGGAAGACTTGCTGCAGCGGGGACTCGACCCGAAACGCAATTCGAAGACGATGCGGGCCTATCTGCGGCAAGCGATGACCGACACTCTCACTTTCTATCTTCACGGGCTGTGCTGCGATATCGACATCGTGGCGGGTCCGCGTCAGTTGGCAAGCCGTCCACTGCGGCGGCGGCTTGTGCTGCTCAGAGAACTGCTTCCTCCCCCCAAAGGCTTCGCGCTCTTTCCCGAAGAGCTTTAGCCGGACCTCGCCTTGCGTCCATGCCGGCCACTTCCTCAGCAGAGTCATCCGTCATCGAAACGAAAGCTGAGCTCGAGGAAGTCCTGACGCGTCCCACAGAAGCGGATGCGGAGGCGATGGCGGCGCTGGAGGGGGATCTACTTGTGCTGGGTGTTTCGGGCAAGATGGGCCCGAGCTTGGCACGCCTCGCGCGGCGCTCCAGTGAGAAGGCGGGTGTGAGAAAGAGGATCATCGGAGTTGCCCGTTTTTCGAATCCGGGAATCCGTGAACCTCTGGAAAAAGAAGGGATGGAAACGGTTGCCTGCGATCTGCTTGACCGCGCGGCCGTGGGCAAGCTGCCGAACTGCCCCAACGTGCTGTACATGGCCGGGCAGAAATTCGGCACGCACGATAATCAACCACTCACTTGGGCAATCAACTCCTATGCGCCCGGTATCGTGGCCGATCGTTTTCGCGACTCTCGCATCGTCAGCTTCTCGACGGGCAACGTCTACCCTTTCACTTCCGTCAAGAGCGGCGGGCCGGTGGAGTCACACCCTCCGGGGCCGATCGGCGAATACGCGCAGTCCGCCTTGGCCCGGGAACGTATCTTTCAGTACTTCAGCAGCCGCAACGGAACGGCCGTCACGATCCTGCGGCTCAACTACGCCATCGACCTGCGCTACGGCGTGCTGCGCGACATCGCCGAAAAGGTACTTGTCCGAAAGCCGGTTTCACTGGTGATGGGTCATGTCAACGTCATCTGGCAACGGGATGCGAATTCCGCTGCGCTCCGTTCGTTTACGCATTGCTCATCGCCGGCCTTTGTCCTCAACTTGACCGGGTCCGCAACGCTTTCGACGCGCTGGCTGGCGGAGCAGTTCGGCGAATACTGGGGTATCGAGCCGGTTTTTGAAGGCGTAGAAAGCGAGACGGCGCTGCTCAGCAATGCCGCCCGTTGCCGGGAGCTGCTTGATGCCGAGACCGTCTCGATCGACCAGATGATCGCGTGGACCGCGCATTGGGTCGAACAAGGCGGCCTCAGCCTCGGCAAGCCGACTCACTTCGAGGAGCGCCAAGGCTCCTTCTAGCCATTCCGCATGACGAGCCTGCCCATGCCGCCGCGAACCGTACTTCGGCGACTCCGCGAGGGGTGCGTCATCCCGGCCCATCCGCTGGCTCTCAACCACCGGCGCAAGCTGGACGAACGCCGGCAGCGAGCCCTCACCCGCTACTACATGGCGGCCGGGTCAGGGGGCATTGCGGTGGGTGTCCACACAACACAATTTGAAATCCGCGAGCCCAAAGCAGGCTTATTCCGACCGGTGCTTGAGCTCGCAGCCGAAACCATACGCGTCGAGGAGCCCAATTACGAAGCGGGTTTCATTCGTGTCGCCGGCGTTTGCGGTCAGACCAAGCAAGCCGTCGCCGAGGCCCGGACCGTGTCGAATCTCGGATACCATGCCGGACTGCTGAGCCTCGGCGCGATGGCGGGGGAGAGCGTCGACAAGCTGATCGCTCATGTGCAAGCGGTGTCTGAAGTCATTCCTGTATTCGGTTTCTACTTGCAACCGTCGGTCGGAGGCCGCATTCTTCCTTACTCGTTCTGGCGGCGTTTCGCGGAGATCGAAAACGTGGTGGCGATCAAGATCGCGCCTTTCAACCGCTATCAGACGCTGGACGTCGTCCGAGCGGTGAAGGAGGCGGGCCGAGCGAAGGACATTGCTCTCTATACCGGTAATGACGACGCGATTATTGCCGACCTGCTGACCACCTACCAGTTGTCACAACATAAGAAGGCCACCGGGATACGCATTGTCGGCGGCCTGCTCGGTCATTGGGCTTTCTGGACGCGGCAGGCGGTTCTGCAATGGCAGGAGTGCCGCCGTCTGGTGGTCGAACAGCGGCTGCCCATCCCACAGCGGATGTTGACCATGGGGGCCCAGATCACCGACGTCAACGCCGCGGCGTTCGACCCGCAGCATCAGTTCGCCGGCTGCATTCCGGGCATCCACGAACTTCTGCGCCGCCAAGGTCTGCTGGAGGGCCGGTGGTGCCTGAATCCCAAAGAAACTCTCTCGCCCGGACAGCTCGACGAGATCGATCGGGTTCACAAAGCCTACCCGCATCTCAATGATGACGCCTTCGTCGCGAACCACTTGAACGACTGGTTGAAGTAGTTCTCTTCCCCGGTCAGGACCGGACTCTGATGGAAACCCGCCCCTACTTTATCTTGGGAGATCTGATTTCGAACATGCTGGCCGGCTCGGCGGTCGGCGCCGCCATGGCCACACTCATCTCCGTAGACTGGCCGATGCCGGCGGCGATGGTCACCGGCATGGCGCTGGGGATGTTGCTGGGCATCCCGATCCAGATCACATGCAGCCTGTTCTTTGGCGCGTTCGAAGTGATGATTCCGATGATGCTCACATCCATGGCGGCCGGCAAGGTGGTTGCGATGAGAGCTTCGATGCAAGAGACCGGCGGCGGCGAGGGAGCGCTGTGGGGTGTTTGTATCGGGTTGTCCGTCCTCGCCTTCACCTACATCGCGAACGCCGCGCTTGCCGGAGATGCCCGATGAGTGCGTCCGAGGTGCGCGCGAAGTGGGATGGGGCCGCGGGCGGCTTCGACTTCTTCAATTCCCGCGGTCCCGAGAAGCGGTGGGGTCCCCTCAAGCACGAATTTTTTGCTTCCATGCGCGGCAAAGTGCTCTTCCTGGCCGTCGGCACCGGGCTCGACATCCAGTTTTTTCCGCCGCACCAGGACATCACCGCCATCGATATCAGCCCGCGCATGCTCGACAAGGCCCGGCCACGGGCAGAAGCCTACGACGGCCGATTGGAACTGCGCGAGATGGACGCGCAGCATCTCGACTTCGACGACGACACGTTCGATCAGGCCTACACGAGTTGTACTTTCTGCTCCGTGCCCGATCCGGTCAAAGGTTTGTGCGAACTCCGCCGTGTGGTCAAGCCCGGTGGAGAGCTGCGCATGTTCGAGCACACGGGCAGCCGCTGGTTTCCTTTCAATGTCGTACTCCACATGATGAATCCCATCAGCCGCAAGCTGGGTCCCGAGGTCATACGCGACACCGTCGGCAACGTCAAGAAGGCGGGATTTACGGTCACGCGGGCGCGGCATCTCTACCTGGACGTCGTGAAGATCATCGAGGCCACCTGAGTGGTCCGAAACGTTGCCTTGGCACTGACAAGCAGCAGTTCCGCGCAAACGAAGCGCTGAAAAACCGCGTGATATACTCGCTTTCAGGTAGTCCCTTCCGTGGGCCGCTAGCTCAGTTGGGAGAGCGCGGCGTTCGCAATGCCGAGGTCGTGGGTTCGAATCCCATGCGGTCCACCACCACTTACGTGCTTATGTCGGCCCTTGTCTGGTCATCCTGTGCCTGGACTGGCATATAGAGTGCCGCGAGAACGTCACCAATCGCGGCGGACGCCGTGAGGCGTCGGCACTTCATGGTGCCTCCCAAACCTTCAAGCGTCCACTGTCAACCTGCTCCCACGACAGCATGCGACATTCCTACCGCTCGTTGCCGCCTTTGGGCTTCTGACCGACCCGGGACGCGTTGCGGGCTGCGACTCTGCTGCGATAGGCCAGGGGTTTTCCGTCTTGCCGCAGGCCGTCATCTCGAAGCCCCAATGACGCCCAGCAGAAGATAAGGCGCGTCGAAGAAGTACTCGCCAAGAACGGGAACTCCTCGCAATAAAGAGCCTGCGGAAAGTGCTGTGCACACATGGCGTCGCGACCGTCCGCACCTTGAAACAGAAAATTTCAGATGCCGGACAGTTTGATCAGAGCATCGACCCGCACTTCCTAACGAGTGTTCGGAAAGCCCTCGAGAACATCGGTGACATGCATGACTTGTCCTGGCCAGGAGGAGAGTATCTAGAATTGCAGGGTGCCGAGCACCATGAGCGCGTGGAATGTCGGTGTGGCAGGGTATTTCCGGCGTTGCGCCTCGATGCTCACGCTCGCCGACGGGCCTACCGCCAGACGACTTCCCAGCCGGTACTCCTGCGACGCCTCGTTGGCCAGACTCAACCGTGCATAGGGAGTGAGCAAGCCCCGGCCGCGAATGGCCGTGAAACCATATCCAAACTGCGCATCCAGACGTGTGCCCGGCACGTCATATATCGTTGGATCGGTACCACCGCGCTCCCACAGACGCTGCACGCCGCTGGCTGAATCGCCCCAGGCAGGCCCCAGGCTTACTGAAGGGCCAAGACCGGACGGCCCGGGAGCGTAGCGGAGCAGCGCTCCGAATCCCCATTCCTGCAGCGTCCCATGATGCAACGCCAGCCAGCGGCCGTAACTCTCCGCGGTCAGTCCTCCACCCAAGTCTTTGAAACGCAGTCCTCCACCGAGTTCAAGGCCGGCTCCGTGCTGCCCGTCGCCGCCGTCGTGCCGCAGGCCCAACTCCCCCCAAGGAACGAGCGATTTGCCGGAGGAAAGCTTGCGCTCATGGCTGACCTCGGTCCGCAGCCGCAGCCGCCGAATGTACGCCGTTGCCCTCTCAAACGCCTTGCCGCCACCCATGGCGTCCAGGTTCGCCACTCCCCAATCGCCCTTCAGCTTCAATGTCGTCGCCCCGCGCGTCAGCAGCCGGCCGCTCATCCCCATCATTCCGGAGTCCAGCGTTGCGCGACTCGTCTGCACGCGCCCGACAACGTCATCCGCAATCCTGATATCCCCCCAGTAGTGACTGGCCGCCCCCCACACGTCCAGGTCGGGCGTCACCGCCCAAGCGACGTAAGGATGGACGCCTGCCATTCCCAACTGGTAACCGCCGCCGCCGGCCGCCGCGTTCCGGCCGCCCACTTGGTAGTCGAACGAACCCCACGACCGGGACATGGCCAATCCCAACAGGACGTTTGAGCCGATCCGCGTGTCGGCCCCCATGTGAACACTGGACACGCCACCGGACCAAGCGATCGGCCCGTAAGGGTCGCCCGACAGGTGGCGGTTGTCGGCGCACCCCCACGCCGAGAAACCCCCATCACCGTCCTCTTCTTCTTCCGCCCGCGCCGAGTACAACAAGTCGTCGAGCGGCTGCTCCAAGGACAGCGGCTGGGCGGCCGCCGCGGACAACCGGCCTGAGGCCATCGCAGGAGAGAGCGACGGCCGGCCGGGCAGTGGCGGCTGGGCGGCCCACCGGCCCGAAGTCAGCGCAGGGGAGAGTGACGATCGTGCAGGCGGTTGCGCCGCCCGGCCCCGGGCGATCCCGCCCGCGAGCACTTGATCGATGCGGCACGTGACCGCGCTGAAAGCCAGCGCCCGGCCCACCTCCGGAAGGATGACCCGATTGATCATCCCGATGCGCCGCTCCGCATTGTCGGTGATCGTTGCCACCCCCGTGCCGTCAGCCACCGTCGCCCCCGACGGAGCGCTCAACTCCACCGTGAACTGCTCGACATCCTCTACCAGATCGTCGACCAGCGTCACCACGGTAACCGTCCGCACCGTCTCCCCCGGCTCGAAGCGCAGCGTCCCCTCGGTCGCCACGTAGTCCGAGCCCGCCATCGCCGTCCCGTCCACCGTCCGGTACGACACCGTCACCGCCGTGCTGCTGGCCGCGCTCAGCCGCACGGTGAATTCCGCCGTCTCGCCTTCGCCCACCGCCGGCGCATCGCCTATCGACAGCTCGGGTACAACTGCGGCGTCGTTGATCGTCCCCACTCCGACCCCGTCCGCCACCGTCGCTCCCGACGGAGCGCTCAACTCCACCGTGAACTGCTCGGCCTCCTCCACCAGGTCGTCGACCAGCGTCACCACGGCAACTGTCCGGGTCGTCTCCCCCGGCTCGAAGCGCAGCGTCCCCTCGGTCGCCACGTAGTCGAGTCCCGCCACCGCCGTCCCGTCCACCGTGCGGTACGACACCGTCACCGCCGTGCTGCTCGCCGCGCTCAGCCGCACGGTGAATTCCGCCGTCTCGCCCTCGCTCACCGCCGGCGCATCGCCTATCGACAGCTCAGGTACAACTGCGGCGTCGTTGATCGTCCCCACTGCGACCCCGTCAGCCACCGTCGCCCCCGACGGAGCGCTCAACTCCACCGTGAACTGCTCGGCGTCCTCCACCAGATCGTCGGCCAGCGTCTCCACGGCAACCGTCCGGGTCGTCTCCCCCGGCTCGAAGCGCAGCGTCCCCGACGTGGTCGTGTAGTCCGAGCCCGCCACCGCCGTCCCGTCCACCGTGCGGTACGACACCGTCACCGCCGTGCTGCTCGCCGCGCTCAGCCGCACGGTGAATTCCGCCGTCTCGCCCTCGCTCACCGCCGGCGCATCGCCTATCGACAGCTCAGGTACGACTGCGGCGTCGTTGATCGTCCCCACTCCGACCCCGTCAGCCACCGTCGCCCCCGACGGAGCGCTCAACTCCACCGTGAACTGCTCGGCCTCCTCCACCAGGTCGTCGACCAGCGTCACCACGGCAACTGTCCGGGTCGTCTCCCCCGGCTCGAAGCGCAGCGTCCCCGACGTGGTCGTATAGTCCGAACCCGCCACCGCCGTCCCGTCCACCGTGCGGTACGACACCGTCACCGCCGTGCTGCTCGCCGCGCTCAGCCGCACGGTGAATTCCGCCGTCTCGCCCTCGCTCACCGCCGGCGCATCGCCTATCGACAGCTCAGGTAGAACTGCGGCGTCGTTGATCGTCCCCACTGCGACCCCGTCCGCCACCGTCGCCCCCGTCGAAGCGCTCAACTCCACCGTGAACTGCTCGGCCTCCTCCGCAAACTCGTCGGCCAGCGTCTCCACGGCAACCGTCCGGGTCGTCTCCCCCGGCTCGAAGCGCAGCGCCCCCGATGTGGTCGTGTAGTCCGAGCCCGCCACCGCCGTCCCGTCCACCGTGCGGTACGACACCGTCACCGCCGTGCTGCTGGCCGCGCTCAGCCGCACGGTGAATTCCGCCGTCTCGCCCTCGCTCACCGCCGGCGCATCGCCTATCGACAGCTCAGGTACAACTGCGGCGTCGTTGATCGTCCCCACTCCGACCCCGTCAGCCACCGTCGCTCCCGACGGAGCGCTCAACTCCACCGTGAACTGCTCGGCCTCCTCCACCACATCGTCGGCCAGCGTCTCCACGGCAACTGTCCGGGTCGTCTCCCCCGGCTCGAAGCGCAGCGCCCCCGACGTGGTCGTATAGTCCGAGCCCGCCACCGCCGTCCCGTCCACCGTCCGGTACGACACCGTCACCGCCGTGCTGCTGGCCGCGCTCAGCCGCACGGTGAATTCCGCCGTCTCGCCCTCGCTCACCGCCGGCGCATCGTCTATCGACAACTCGGGCGCAACAACCGCGTCATTGATCGTCCCCACTCCGACCCCGTCCGCCACCGTCGCTCCCGACGGAGCGCTCAACTCCACCGTGAACTGCTCGGCCTCCTCCACCACATCGTCGGCCAGCGTCTCCACGGCAACCGTCCGGGTCGTCTCCCCCGGCTCGAAGCGCAGTGTCCCCGACGTGGTCGTGTAGTCGGAGCCCGCCACCGCCGTCCCGTCCACCGTCCGGTACGACACCGTCACCGCCGTGCTGCTGGCCGTGCTCAGCCGCACGGTGAATTCCGCCGTCTCACCCTCGCTCACCGCCGGCGCATCGCCTATCGACAGCTCAGGTACAACTGCGGCGTCGTTGATCGTCCCCACTCCGACCCCGTCCGCCACCATCGCCCCCGACGGAGCGCTCAACTCCACCGTGAACTGCTCGGCCTCCTCCACCACATCGTCGGCCAGCGTCTCCACGGCAACCGTCCGGGTCGTCTCCCCCGGCTCGAAGCGCAGTGTCCCCGACGTGGTCGTGTAGTCGGAGCCCGCCACCGCCGTCCCGTCCACCGTCCGGTACGACACCGTCACCGCCGTGCTGCTGGCCGTGCTCAGCCGCACGGTGAATTCCGCCGTCTCGCCCTCGCTCACCGCCGGCGCATCGCCTATCGACAGCTCAGGTACAACTGCGGCGTCGTTGATCGTCCCCACTCCGACCCCGTCAGCCACCGTCGCCCCCGACGGAGCGCTCAACTCCACCGTGAACTGCTCGGCCTCCTCCACCAGGTCGTCGGCCAGCGTCTCCACGGCAACCGTCCGGGTCGTCTCCCCCGGCTCGAAGCGCAGCTCCCCCGAAGCGGACGTGTAGTCCGAGCCCGCCACCGCCGTCTCGTCCACCGTCCGGTACGACACCGTCACCGCCGTGCTGCTCGCCGCGCTCAGCCGCACGGTGAATTCCGCCGTCTCGCCCTCGCCCACCGCCGGCGCATCGCCTATCGACAGCTCAGGTACATCGCTGGCGTCATTGATGGTGCCCACTCCGATCCCGTTCGCCACCGTCGCCCCCGACGGAGCGCTCAACTCCACCGTGAACTGCTCGGCGTCCTCCATCAGATCGTCGGCCAGCGTCTCCACGGCAACCGTCCGGGTCGTCTCCCCCGGCTCGAAGCGCAGCGCCCCCGACGTGGTCGTATAGTCCGAGCCCGCCACCGCCGTCCCGTCCACCGTCCGGTACGACACCGTCACCGCCGTGCTGCTGGCCGCGCTCAGCCGCACGGTGAATTCCGCCGTCTCGCCCTCGCTCACCGCCGGCGCATCGCCTATCGACAGCTCAGGTACAACTGCGGCGTCGTTGATCGTCCCCACTCCGACCCCGTCAGCCACCGTCGCCCCCGACGGAGCGCTCAACTCCACCGTGAACTGCTCGGCGTCCTCCATCAGATCGTCGGCCAGCGTCTCCACGGCAACCGTCCGGGTCGTCTCCCCCGGCTCGAAGCGCAGCTCCCCCTCGGTCGCCACGTAGTCGAGTCCCGCCACCGCCGTCCCGTCCACCGTCCGGTACGACACCGTCACCGCCTCGCCACTCGCCGCGCTCAGCCGCACCACGAATGCCGCAAGACCGCCCTCCACCACCGTCGTGTCCCCGATCGACAACGTGGGGAGCACGCCAGCGTCGGTGATCGTAGCCGCCCCCTTGCCGACCGCGATCGTCGCCCTTGATGGAAAGCTCAACACCACCGTGAACTGCTCGGCATCCTCCGCCAGCCCGTCGGCCAGCGTCTCCACGGAAATCGTATGGGTCGTTTCTCCTGGCTCGAAGCGAAGCTTCCCCCTGGCCGCCACGTAGTCAGGTCCCGCCAACGCCGTCCCGTCCACCGTTCGATACAACACCGACACCGCGTCGGCGCTCTCCGCACTCAGCCGCACCACGAACTCCGCAAGACCGCCCTCCACAACTGTCGTGTCCCCGATCGACAACGTGGGGAGATCTCGACCACCACCGCCACCACCACCGAAACCACCGCCGCCTCCACCACCTCCGCCGCCGTCACCACCTCCGCCGCCGTCACCACCTCCGTCACCGCCGCCATCGCCATCGCCATCGTTGTCGATGATCGTCCCCTCCCCGTTGGCGTCGTTCAGCACGGCTCCTAACGGACTGCTCAGGTTGACCATGAAGCGTTCATCCGACTCCTGCTCCGTGTCGTCAGTGGTCTGCACCGAGATCGTCATCCGTGTTTGCCGCGGCGCAAAAGTCAGTGTGTCCGATTGCGCCGTGTAGTCCGTGTCTGCGACCGATGACGCAGTCACATCCACTGTCGAGTAGGATACTGTCACCGTCTGATCGCTGGACGGTGTCAACCTCACCTCGAACCGGGCCATACCCCCTTCCACGACCGACGCGTCTCCGATGGAGAGTTCCGGCATAGTGGGGCCTCCGTCGTTGTCGATGATCGTCCCTTCCCCGGTGGCGTCATTGAGTGTGGCTCCCGACGGATTGCTCAGAGTCACCCTGAAGCGTTCCTCAGACTCCTGCTCCGAATCGTCCGTAGTCGGCACGGAGATCGTCATCCGTGTTTGCCGCGGAGCAAAAGTCAGTGTGTCCGATTGCGCCGTGTAATCCGTGTCTGCGACCGACGACGCCGTCACGTCCGCCGTCGCGTACGCCACCGTCACTGTCTGCTCGCTGGGCGGTGTCAACCTCACTTCGAACCGGGCCGTTTCCCCCTCCTCGACCGACGCGCTTCCGATGGACAGCTCCGGCAGGTCGTTGTCCGAGATCCTTCCCTCACCGGTGGCATCAGCCAGCGTGGCGCCCTTCGGATTGCTCAGGGTCACCCTGAAGCGTTCCTCCGGCTCATGGAATCGGTCGTCTATCGTCAGCACCGGGATCGTCCGGATTGTCTGTCCGGCGATGAAAGTCAGCTCCCCCGATTTCGTCGTGTAGTCCGTTCCCGCCACAGCCGTCCGGTCGGCGGTGGCGTAGTTCACCGTCACCGTCTGCTCGCTGGACGGTGACAACCTCACCCTGAACTGAGCCGTACCCCCCTCCACGACCGGTGTATCTTGGATCGACAGGCTGGGCAGGGCGCCGCCGCCGCCGCGGTCGTCGTCCATGACCTTCACGATCACCTTGGCCACCCCGTGCAGGCGAGGTGGGCAATTGGCCTCTTCGTCCCACACCTCGTGGGTGAACTCTATTACCTCGTCCTCATCGTCGTCGTCCTGCACTGCATGTATCGAGACCCCTCGCGGCTGCGTTGCCACAGCCAGGTTGCTGTTGTCCTGATCGAACTCCCAGCCGACCGACGGTGCCCAGGTGATGCCCTTATATCCTTCGGGCTGGTCATATCCCCCGTCGTAACGCACCACACCGTCGACATGTATCCGGACCCACCATCCGTCGTCAGCCGGTTGCCGACTCAGCCACAAGTTGTATCTGGCCGGTTCTCCCTCCCTGATCGTCAGCGTGGACGTCGACACCTCCACGCTCCCTGGCCACGTGAAGATCGGGGCGTCGTTCTGGGCGTGGGCCGGCGGCGCTGCCGTGCTGGACAGCAGCGCTGACACGAGCATGGTGGGGGCGACGAGACGCCGAAAGCAAGAGCTTCGGGTCAGAGTCTGTTCCAAGCCGCAAATGAGCCTGCTACGGACAAGCAGGCCAGATATGTCAGGCACTCAGGTTTATGGGTTCGGAACAGCCTGCGGGTAGACCTTCCCGAATGCACACACGAATTAGTTCATTATTGCACAGCTCGACACCTCAGAGGAAGCCGATTTCCAGCAGACCAAGGATTTCATCGACCTCGCCGACATCGAGAAGCACCTGGGGTTGAGCGGAAACGGCAACGGATCCTCATCAGAGCTGACCACGGCCTGCCACCGTGCTGTCAACGCCGTTGACGGCCACTTCCCTGCGGGATGTATCAGCCGCGCCGACCCGTATGTCGAGACTTACTGCTTCGAGCGGGACGAGCGTAAGGACACGAGCGGCGACGGCTGGGCCGACGTCTACCAGGCCCGCCGAGAGCGCGACGCCGAGCTGGCGGCGCACAAGCAGCCTTCAACTCGCCCGGAACCGGCGTGAGAGGCCGGGAGGGAAACGTGGGAGGCACATGGACTGCAAAAAGTGCAATCCTGGATGACGTCGGGCGAAACTGGAAAGCGAAAGCCGGTAGACATGCGGTCCACCAAAACCACTGAGCGATCGACGTGAGACGAACCAAAAGGGCAGCTTGACTAGGCCGGTGCATCCCTGGCGTACGTACGCCGGCGCTTACTGTTTCATCCTTGCGGCGACGACATTGCAACTATGCAGTTGGGAGCCGCTTCGCGCGCAGCAACGTGATCCTGCGGTAGAGATCTACGGACTGACCGGGACGTACTATTTTGGGAACAGCTCGAACGTGTTGAAGAACAGGGAATGGAACCCACAGGTTGGGGTGGGCGCCCTGTTTCCTGTGGGATCGAAGTGGGCGTTGATGATCGATGGAGTCACGAGCCGTCTGGAGGTCAATGAGGGGCCGCATGATAAATATACTGACCACCCTTTTTCAGAGTTCTACAGAGTGAATCCCGGTGTTCAGAATAATGATGTTACAACGCAAAGACTGATTGCCATTCTGCCGTCCTTCGTCAGGCTGTGGAGAAGGGATCGATTCTCGATCTATGCCGGCGGCGGTCTTGGGTTGGAGCATCAGCGTCAACATATCAGGTATCAACCGGCTTTCCCACAGGAGAATCCTGATGGAAGCAGCACCTTAGCCTGCATTTCTCACCACATGACGGCCGAAGCACGCGATACGACCGCCATGACTTCGTTGCGCTTGCTTGCCGTGCTCGATGTACTATCAAGTACACCTGCGCGCGCCAAGCGGCTCGCGCCTCGTCCTGACGGCCCTCTCACACACCTCGTCTCGCCACGTGGTGAGAAATGCAGGCTAGTTCGCGCTGAAGAATTTGTAGATTCCAGAGATGCGGTATCGGCCGCGCCCTTGATCTTTCGAGCCGGTATGCTGCTGAACCTTGCTCCACGTGTTGTCTCGCGAGGAGGTTACTCGCACATTATTACTTATCTCGATACGCCTGCCTCCAAATCTCTCGAAGTGGGCATCGGCTATCGCTTCTAGCAGCCTGCCGGTCACACGCTCGGCGCCAGGCGGCCAAGCGCCGGAAGGCCGGGCGGTAGATTGCCGCCAAGCGCTCCCCTGCCGCTCCGTGCCTCCCCCGACGCTCGGCCTCTTCGCGACGCCGCTTCGGCATCGACAGCGCAGCCGCCGCGCCCGCCCGGTCCCACTCTTGCCTGCTGATCGCACCTACATCCCTCATCATGTCCACTCCTTCTCTCCATTCAGACTCGAGAGGGGACATCTCTGCTTTTTTGGGGAGGAAAATACCGCTTTGGCGCTAGATCCGAACCCGCAGTGTAGTATCCTGCTTGATATGAAAGTCCAGACATTTCCATCACGTCTGTGGGCTTTTTCACAGATCCTTATTTTTATCGTCATAATCGGCGTCTCGTCAGTTCCAAGCTTGTACGGTCAATCGACAGGATTGAGCGGAGTCGTCACCGACGCAACCGGAGGAGTTGTTCCCGAGGCCGAGATCGCAGTGATGAACGAGGAGACCGGCTTGCAGAGATCAGCCTTGTCCGACGGCGCCGGGCGCTATGCATTCGCCCAGCTCCCACCCGGCACCTACACGCTCGTCGCAACCAAGGAAGGCTTCGAATCGGTCATCACCGAGGGTGTCATGTTGCTTGTCAACACGAACGTCACCAATGACATTGTGTTCGGCTCGTTGGAAGCGGTCACGGAGACCGTCAATGTGTCTGCTTCCGGAGTACAGGTGAACACGACGGATGCGTCGGTGGGAAACGCGTTCGGAACGAAGCCGATCAGGCAACTTCCCCTGAACGCACGAAATCCGGCCGGCTTGCTTTCGCTGCAGGCGGGCGTTACCTTCCTGAGCGCCGACCCGTTGGACTCCCGGAAGACGGGGGATATCCGGAACGGTTCGGTGAACGGTGCTCAGAGCGACCAGTCGAACGTAACGCTCGACGGAGTCGACGTCAACGACCAGAACGGACGTCTGCCGTTCACGAGCGTGCTTCGCAACACGCTGGACTCGATTCAGGAATTCCGCGTGGTGACGACCACGGCGAACGCCGACCAGGGCCGGTCGGCGGGCGCGCAGGTCTCTCTGGTGACCAAGAGCGGCACGAACGAGATGCACGGGTCGCTCTACGAATTCCACCGCAACACCGCGACGGCGGCGAACGACTTCTTCAATAACAGGGCCGGCGTCGATCGCGCAAAGCTTATCCGCAACATCTTCGGAGGTTCGGTCGGCGGTCCTGTCAAGAAGGATCGCGCGTTCTTCTTCGCCAACTACGAAGGGCGCCGGGACGCCAGCGAGGGCAACGCGGTACGTAAAGTTCCGGGCGAATCGATGCGCGACGGCTTTCTCCGGTACAGGGGTGTCAGCGGAGCCGTGCAGGAACTCGATCCGGCGTTCATCCGTTCCAACATCGATCCGCTGCAGATCGGGTCCAGTCCAGCCGCGCTCGAGTATTTCAGGTCCTTTCCGGCGCCGAACGACTCCACCGTCGGTGACGGTCTGAATACGGCCGGATACCGGTTCTCGGCCTCGACACCTCTTATCTGGAACACGTTCATCTCAAGGTTGGATTGGAACGTGGACCGGAACGGCACCCACCGCATGTTCGTGCGCGGCAACTACCAAAATGACAGCATCGGCGGCGTGCCCCAGTTTCCCGGCCAACCCCCGAACAGGGAGACCAGGGATACCAGCCGCGGGTTGGCATTCGGGTACACCGGCTTGTTCGGGAGCAACGTCGTCAGCAATTTTCGTTACGGCTTCACCGGACAGAAGGTGGATCTGACAGGTGTTCAGACGGGGGCTAGAGTGAGTCTGGGCGATAGCATCATCGACGATCTCACGGGCACGACGACGCCCCAGGAAACGTACTTGCCGACGCATACGGTGGCAGAGGACCTCTCGGTGATGCGTGGTCCGCACTCCCTGCAATTCGGTGCGGTGTTCCGCTCGATTCGGAACCGCCGCTTGAACTACAGCAACAGTTTTCATTTTGCGAAACAGGCAGCTTGGGCGTTGCTCGATGGTCCCGCAGTGCTCGACGGGCCGCTCGTCGAAGCGGCCGCCAACCCCGGAGTCTACCGAGAGACCATGGCGAGTCTCCTGGGCCTCGTCAACTTTTACGATGCAAACTACAACTACGACCTGGATGGGAACCCGTTGGCGGTGGGAGACCCGGTAAGCCGGACTTTCGGGATGGAAGAGCTGGAACTGTATGCCCAGGACACTTGGCGCATCAAGACGGGCCTGACAGTCACGGCAGGCCTGCGCTGGTCGCTCATGCCGCCGGTGAGGGAGGTGAACGGACTTCAAGTCAGCATCACGCCATCCATCGAACAATACATCGCGAACCGTCTGGACTTGGCAGCGAATGGTCGGCCCACGCACGAAGCGGGGCCCATCGGCTTCGTGCGGGCGGACGACCCGCAAGGAGGGCCTCTGTGGGCGACTCACAAGAAGAACTTCTCGCCGCGCATTGCCGTGGCCTTCTCGCCGCAGGCCCGAGACGGCTTCCTGGGCAAGCTTTTCGGCGGCCCGGGAAAGACATCCATACGCGCGGGCGTGGGACTCTTCTACAACATCTTCGGGATGAACATGATTCAGATGATCGACCGGAACGCGTTCGGCCTGACGAGCAGGGTGACCAACCAGAGCTTCGGCGTCGCCACGGCGCCGCGCTTTGTCGGGCCTATGGACGTCCCCGCCGGAGGGCTTCTGCCGCCGCCGCCGGGGGGGCCTGGCACGCCGAACCCGACAGGTCTGGCTTTTAGCCAGGGAGTCGACTCGAGCGTATTGCCGCCCTACAGCATCAACCCCACGTTTTCTCTCGCGCGGGAGCTGCGCGGCGGCTTCCTGGTGGAGGTGGGCTATGTCGGAAGGCTCAGCCGCAGGCTGCTCGTCAATGACACCGCCGCGGCGCAGTACGTCAACTTCAAGGACCCGGAGTCCGGCCAGTATCTGTTAGATTCGCTGCGGGAACTCGAGCTCATGATTCGCGACGGCCGGCCTACTTCGGCCGTGCAGCCGGTAGCGTTCTTTGAAAGTCTGTACTCGGGGGCCGCCACCAGCAATCAAACCGCAACCCAGCGCGTGTACGATGCCGTGCGCGCCAGCAGCCCGGACACGGGTACGGCACTCTACTATATCGACTACGCCTGCGCGCCCTTCTGCAGCGATTTCGGGCCAGGGGCGTTCATGAACCCTCAGTTCTGGAGCTTCGACACGCTGCGGTCTTTCGGAACCGCGACCTACCACTCGATGCAGATCTCACTGCGCAAGGGCTTCTCCAAGGGCTTCCAGTTCGACTTGAACTACACCCTTTCCGAATCCAGGGACTTGGTGTCCGTCGGCCCCCGGCGCGGCCAAGGGGAAAGATTCGGCCAGATTCCAAGCGACACCTACTGGTCAGCGTTCAGCGTCATCAATTCCTGGGACCGGGAGGCGCAGCGGGCGGTTTCCGACTTCGACATGCGCCACCAGGTGAACGGCAACTGGGTCGCGGAGTTGCCTTTCGGGCGAGGGAAAGCGTTTCTCACCGACATGGGTCCGGCGGGCCAGACACTGCTGGGCGGCTGGCAGGTAAGCGGCCTCTGGCGCTATACGTCCGGCCTCCCGCTCAGCGTGCTGAATGGTCTGGCATGGCCGACGTGCTATTGCTACCAGCACTTCGCCGATGTCACCGGACCGATACAGGCGCAGACGAACACGACGAACGCAAGGCTGATCGGAGGCGGCACCGGGCCGAATGTCTTCAGCGATCCGCAGTCCGCCCTGTCCTCGTTCCAGCAGGTCGTAGTCGGCGACATCGGACAGCGCAACAACCTGCGCGGCCACGGGATCTTTTCCATTGACGTGGCCATCGGAAAACGATTTCAGATGCCCGTCGAAGGGCACAGCCTGCAGTTTCGAGCCGAGGCTTTCAATGTGACCAACAGCGTCAGGTTCAACGCCGACGTATGGGAGACACTGTCGTTTGTGTTTCCCGGGAGCTTCGGGAACTACTCCCGGTTGATGATTCCGCCGCGGGTCATGCAATTCGGCTTGCGCTACGAGTTTTAGGCGGCGCGGCTTCCAACCGCCCCAAAAGGCCGTTCGCGGTTGTCGCGAATTAAACGCCCGTCTGACTTTCGGCCAGAGCTTGCAACCCGGCAATTCTGATCAGGGCCCCCGGTCCGCCGAGAAGAACGCGTCAAAGACAGCCGCAGCGATCCCTGCGCGGCCATGCCGTATCTTATCGGGTATGAGTGAAAAGCTGGCAATCCACGGCGGCGAACCGATTCGAACGGCACCCTATCCAACCTGGCCGATGGCGGGGACGCGGGAGGAAGAACTGCTGCTCGCAGTGATCCGTTCGCGTCAGTGGGGCGGTTACAACAAGTTCGTCGGTGAATTCGAAAAGCTGTTTGCCGAAATGCACGATTGCAAGCATGCGGTTACCTGTGTCAACGGCGACACTGCGATCGAGATGGCGCTCTATGCCGCCGGTATCGGTCCGGGCGACGAAGTGATCGTACCCGCGCACAGCTTCATCGCAACGTCCTCGGCGGTTTCGCGGGTGGGCGCCATACCGGTGTTCGTGGACATCAACCGCGACACCTACAACATCTCACCAAGCCGCATTCTCGAAGCGGCCGGCGAGAGGACGAAGGCCGTGATCGTGGTGCACTTCGGCGGGATCATGGCCGACATGGACCGCGTTCAACAGGTCGCCGCACAAATGGATCTCGTTGTCATCGAAGACGCCGCTCATGCCCACGGGGCGGAATGGCACGGCAAGAGAGCGGGAAGTATGGGGCTCGTCGGGACATTCAGCTTCCAAAACACAAAAGTGATGACGGCCGGCGAAGGAGGCGTCATTACGACCAATGACAATGACATCGCCGCTCGAGCCCGCTCGTACGCGAACTGTGGTCGACGCCAGGAGGCAGGTTGGTTCGACCATTTCATCCTGGCGTCGAACTACCGAATGACCGGGTTTCAGGCCGCGGTTCTGACGGCCCAACTCGAGAAGCTACCGGAGCAGGTTCGACTTCGCCGGCAGAACGCCGACTTGCTGATGAAATCGGTTCGCACGCCGGGCATCCGCTTCCAGAGTGCGCCGGCCGGGGCAAACGTGCAGTCTTTCTACATCGTTACGGGCGCAATTGACGAGACGGAGTTCGGCGTGAGGCGCGACGAATTTGTCGAAGCGATCAAGGCGGAGGGAATCCCCTGCGCGCCGTTCTACGCGAAGCCACTCTACAAGAATCCGATGTATGACAACCTCGCTCACCGAGTGGAACCGTGTCCGGTGGCGGAAGAAGTGTGCGGCCATTCCTTCTGGCTGCCGCTCGCGACGCTCATGGGCGGCGAAGAGGATGTATTGGACATCATGCGGGCGATCGAGAAGATCCACGCCGCCTACAAGCCGGTCGGGACATCGGCCGGGTTGTCGGTAAACTAGCCAGCATATCTCACCACCTGACGGCCGCAGCACGCGATAAGACCGCCATGACTTCGTTGCGCTTGCTTGCCGTGCTCGATGTAGGGTCGAGTACACCTGCGCGCGCCAAGCGGCTCGCTCCTCGTCCTGACGGCCCTCTCACACACTTCGTCTCGCCACGTGGTGAGAAATGCAGGCTGGCCGGCCCACCAACCTTGTTCTCATAACCGGCATTCCGAAGACCCCTAGTCGGAGGATGCAGCATCCTGCTGCAAAGGTGCTTTGAGGAATCGGGGGGCTGCCGTAAGGCCACTGGACCGAAGCAGATAAGCCGCGCTAGTTCGGGGCTGTATCGACAACATTTCGAGCAACCCTCTGTTACTCTGGGTTAGCTTCGAAGCGGCTTATGGATCTCGAAGGGAAGCTCATCGAGCTGGAGAACCGAAACCGGGCAGCGGAAGCCGGCGGCGGACCGGAGCGCACCGCACGCCAGCATCAAGCCGGAAAGATGTCTGCCCGAGAGCGCATCGATCTGCTGCTTGACGAGGGCAGCTTCACGGAACTCGACAAGCTCGTCATCCACTCCTGCCGGGACTTCGGCATGGAGCAGAAGAAGATTCCCGGCGACGGATTCGTAACGGGCTACGGACGGATCGAAGGGCGCCTCGTCTACGTGTTCGCACACGACTTCACGGTATTCGGCGGCTCGTTGTCGTTGGAGAACGCGGCAAAGGTCTGCAAGGTCATGGACCTCGCCATGAAGATGGGAGCGCCCATAATCGGGTTGAACGATTCCGGCGGCGCCCGCATCCAGGAAGGGGTGGCGTCGCTGGCGGGGTACGCCGACATTTTCCTTCGCAACACGCTGGCGAGCGGAGTGGTGCCGCAGATCTCCGCCATCATGGGCCCTTGCGCCGGCGGAGCGGTCTATTCCCCCGCGATCACCGACTTTACGTTCATGGTGGACCAGACGAGCTACATGTTCGTCACCGGCCCGGACGTGATCAAGACGGTGACACACGAAGATGTGACAAAGGAGCAACTCGGCGGCGCGCGGACGCACAACGAGGTCAGCGGCGTTGCCCAGTTCATTGCCCCGCGGGATGAAGAGTGCCTGCGGATGATCCGCGAGCTTGTTACCTTCCTGCCTTCGAACAACCGCGACGACGGTCCGATCCGCCCGAGCACTGACCCTGACGAGCGCACCGAGGTGGTGCTCGATTCAATCGTGCCGGTGGAGTCCGATCAGCCTTACGACATCAAGCAGATCATTCGGCGAGTGATTGATGACGGCTACTTTTTTGAGATTCAGGAGCACTTCGCGAGAAACATCGTAATCGGGTTCGCGCGGCTGGACGGGAGAACGGTGGGTCTTGTCGCAAATCAACCGGAAGTGCTGGCGGGGTGCCTCGATATCGACGCGTCTGTCAAAGGCGCGCGGTTCGTGCGTTTTTGCGATGCGTTCGGGATTCCGATCGTGACCTTCGAAGACGTACCGGGCTTTTTGCCAGGCACCGAACAAGAGTTTGGCGGGATCATCAAACACGGCGCCAAGCTGCTCTACGCCTATGCGGAAGCGACGGTGCCGAAGGTCACGGTGATCACGCGGAAGGCCTACGGTGGAGCCTATTGCGTGATGGGCTCCAAGCATGTACGGACGGACATCAACTATGCCTATCCGACGGCGGAGATCGCCGTGATGGGCCCGGAAGGCGCAGTAAACATCCTGTACCGCCGCGAGATCGCCGAGGCCGACGACAAAAGCCGGGAGTTTCGCGAGACGAAGATCGAAGAGTTTCGCGAACGCTTCGCCAACCCCTACATCGCGGCTGAGAAAGGATGGATCGACGAGGTCATCCAGCCGCGAGACACGAGGCCGAAGCTGATCGCCGCGCTACGCATGCTCGAAACCAAGGCCGACACGATGCCGCGCAAGAAACACGGGAATATCCCGTTGTGAGGGCGGCTTCGAAGAGACGAGTATCGGCGCCGGAGCGTTTGCAACGGATGCTGTGAGCCGCGGACACGCAGTGGGGTGCTCTACTTCCCCCGGGCGGTGTGCTTGTTGGCAGATCTGGACGACGAGGGCTTGCCACGACCAGCGGCGCCTATGCTAAAACCACCATCAGCATATTTTCGGAGAGATCCGCGACACCATGAAGAAAAGCTTGATTGTCTTTATGCTCACTGCATGCCTTCTCGTCCTGGCGGGACAGCAGACCCGCACGGCGCCGCTTCCTCAGTTCAAGTCCCTTTTCAACGGTAAGGACCTCAGCGGCTGGGTCCCCGTCAACACGGCGTCCGACACCTGGATGGTCCGCGATGGCTTGCTGATCTGTTCCGGCCACCCGATCGGCGTCATGCGCAGCGAAAAGCAGTACGAGAACTTCATACTGCACATCGAGTGGAGGCACATGGAGCCCGGCGGCAACTCCGGCGTTTTTGTGTGGAGCAATGCGCAGCCGGTTCCCGGGAAGCGCTTGCCGGACGGCGTAGAGGTGCAGATGCTTGAACTCGATTGGATCAACCTCAACATGCGCGACGGCAAGAAGCCCCCGGTCGCTTACGTCCACGGGGAACTGTTCGGGGTCAACGGAGTCGAGACGGTGCCGGACAATCCGCGGGGGCGCCGCAGCAAGTCAATCGAGAATCGAGCGAAGGGGCGTGGCGAGTGGAATGTCTACGACGTCGTCGCGGTCGACGGCGTCATCAAGCTCTCTGTCAACGGGAAGTTCGTGAACGGCATTAGCCGCTCGACGCAGAAAAAAGGCTATCTGTGCCTCGAATCCGAAGGGGCGGAAATCCACTTCCGAAACATCCAGATCATGGAGTTGCCTCCCGGAGTGACGGCCCCCGATCAGATCGCACCCAAACTGGTGAACTGACCTGGAGGAAGTTTCACCTACCTGCGTTCCGGGCACTTGTACACGCATTGCCGGTTCACCTCCTTGAGCATGAGCAACACACTTCCTTCGCTTCGCCGCGAGCTCGACATCATGCCCTCGCCGGTTCTTGGTCAACCGGGGTTGTTTATTCGCGATCCTTTCCGCTACACCGAGGCGATGATCGTCATCCCGCCCGTGTTGGTGCAAGATCTCGGGCACTTCGATGGCAAGAAGACGGAGCTGGACCTCCACGCGTTCTTCACCCGCTTGACCGGCGGCGATGTCCGCGTTGGCAAAACGGTTCGTCACCTGATCGACACGCTACGGAAAGCGGGGTTTCTGGATTCGCCGGAGTTTCACGAAATGCGCGATCGGAAGCACAAGGAATTCGCCGCCGCCGAGCAACGAGAGCCGGCGCACGCCGGTTCCGGTTATCCGGATCAACCCGGACTCTTGCAATCGAAGCTCTCGCAGTACGGCGCCGACCCGGAGCCTCCCAATCAGGGCAGCGACTCGCTTGTCGCCATTACGGCCCCGCACGTCAGCCCCGAAGGCGGGTATCAGAGCTACGCCGCGGCTTACCGCCGGCTGAACGCGGACTACGCGGACAAGACCTTCGTCATCCTCGGCACCTCGCACTACGGGGCACCCGAGAGGTTCGGACTGACCCGCAAGCCTTACGTCACGCCGTTCGGGCCGCTTCCCACCGACATCGAGATCGTCGACCAGCTCGCGCGACAGGCTCCGGACTCGGTCGAGATGGAAGACTACTGTCAATCGATCGAGCACTCGATCGAGTTCCAATGCATCTTTCTTCAACATGTCCTCGGCCGATCCGACGTCAAGGTGGTGCCGATCCTCTGCGGGGCCTTTGTGGAAAGTCTCATGAGCGGTGCGGCGCCCGAGAACAACGAGAATGTCCGCCGCTTCTTCGATGCCCTCTCCGAGTTGGACGCCAAGCTCGGCAACCACCTCGTATGGGTGCTGGGGATCGACCTGGCGCACATCGGCCGGCGCTACGGCGATGATTTCGAGGCCAAGGCCGGCCAGGGGCGGCTCCTTGAAACGCGCCGCCTCGACGAAGCCCGCCTGAAGCGCGTCTGCGCAGCCGACGCCGAAGGCTTCTTCGAATTGGTCAAGCCCAACCGCGACGAACTACGATGGTGCGGCTACTCGCCCCTCTATACGTTTCTCGCGGCGGTGCGGGCCATCAAGGGAAACGTCCTTCGCTACGAACAATGGAACATCGATGATCAATCCGTTGTCAGTTTCGCCGGCATGGAATTCCACCGCGCCGGCTAGCCGAAATCGGCTTCATGCCCCTGTGCGTCAACTTGGCCTACGTCATCGAAGGGGGTCGCTGTCGGTGGTATGATGGCATGAATGTCAGTGAGCGCCATCACCCGCTCCGCCGACACGGTCCGACTGATCGCAGAACGCCGAACCGTTGCGTAAGCCGCTGTCATTGCATAGCGGCCCGTGGGCGCTCTCGATCCCGTAGTTGAGTTACACTCTTGAGAGGTCAACATCGCCTCACTCTCTTGCACAGTTTTTCAGGAGACGCCATGCAGCGCTCGTTCCTTCTTGCAGTATTCCTCGTTTTGCTTGTTCTCGCGGCGGGGCCGAACCTTCTCACGACCTCGGCCAATCACTCCTACCAAGTGGTCCACGGCTGGCCCAAGCTGCCCGAGGGATTTGCCCTTGGCCAGACCACGGGCGTGGAAGTGAACTCGAAGAATCAGGTCGTCGTCTTCCACCGCGGCGCGCGTCCGATCATCATTTTCGAGGCCGAAAGTGGAAAGATGATCGCGTCGTTCGGCGATGGACTGTTCGGGTCGGCGCATGGCCTGACGGTCGATGATAACGACAATATCTGGGTCACCGACGGGCGCCGGCATACCGTCCACAAATTCAGTCCTGACGGAAAATTGCTGATGACGGTCGGGGCGCAGGACGTGCCCGGCTTGGACGGCTCGCATTTCAACCGCCCCACCGACGTCGCGATCGCACCCAACGGCGATATGTACGTGGCGGACGGCTACGGCAACCGCCGCATCGTTCACCTGAACTCGAGCGGTGAGTTCATCCGAGACTGGGGAACCGAGGGAGATAAAGAAGGGCAGTTCGTCGATCCCCACGGGATCACTCTCGATGAAGCGGGCAATGTCTACATCGCGGACCGCGGCAACTCCCGCATTCAGGTATTCACGAAGGAAGGCAAATTCATCAAGCAGTGGAAGAGCGATGAACTCGGGCGTCCTTGGGGCGTCGACGTCGGCTCGGACCGCTTTCTCTATGTGGCCGATGGCGGCGATCTCAATCCTCAGCCGCCCGAGCGCAATCGGATCCTCAAGCTCGATCTCAACGGCAAGATCCTCGAAGCCTGGGGGTCGTTCGGAAGTCAAGACGGCCAGTTCTGGTGGGCCCACGACGTCGCGGCCGGCGACGACGGCGCGGTCTACGTGACCGACGTCAACGTCGGGATGCGCGTCCAGAAATTCGTCAAACCCTGACGGGCCTCAGACCGGCTAGCCACAATCCATGGGCCGGATCGCTTACGGCGGGCAAAGTCTGCCTCTCGTAGCCGGCAAGACGATATTCGATTACGCCGACGAGCTCGCGGTGCGCGTACCGACTTCCTGCGGCCGCACCGGCCTTTGCCACGAGTGCGTCGTCGAAGTGAAGGCGGGCCTAAGAAACCTCAGCGCGCCGACCGAGCCGGAATCGTTTCTGCGAGGCGATTACCGGCTCGCTTGTCAGGCTGTGATTGAGCACTCCGACGAGGACATCGAGTTTTCGTTGTTGCGCAGCAATCAGAAGATTCTCTCTTCGCGTCCCCCAAAGGACTTATCACTCGACCCCGAAGTGCGCCGCGAAGGCGACAACGTCTTTTACGGAGACCAGCCCATCGACAAGTACCGCGGCCACATGTACGGAGTCGCCGTCGATCTCGGCACGACAACCGTGGTCGCCGAGCTGGTCGACCTGGAAACGGGCGAGAGCTGTTATCTGGCGTCGTTCGAGAACCCGCAGCGTTTCGGTGGCAGCGATGTGATGCACCGCATCTCGTACGATTCCGGGCCGTTCCACGGCGAACTGCACAATGCCGTCATCAACACTCTGAATCAAGAGTTGCGCGAGATGTGCCGGCGGCTTGCATTGCGGCGACAGATGATCTACGAGATCACCGTCGCCGGCAACTCCACGATGCGCGAGCTGTTCTTCAACCTCGACGTGAAGTCGATCGGCGTACGGCCATACAAGTCGCCGGTCGAGCACGAGTATTTGGTGGGTGATCGCGGAACGACCGCGCTGGTTGAGGACGCGCGCAAACTGTGCTTATGGGCGCACCCGAGGGCCAAGGTATACGCTGCGCCGCTGATTGCCAGTCACGTCGGCGGAGACATGGCGGCTGCTCTCGTGGCGGTCAACATCGAATCGCAAACCGAGAGCGTGATGATCGTGGACATCGGGACGAACACCGAAGTCGTTGTCGCGCATGAGGGGCGGCTGATGGCGGCGTCGTGCCCCGCGGGACCGGCTTTCGAAGGCGGTGGGATTCGCTACGGCATGGCGGCAGTGGATGGGGCGATCGAGACCCTGCGCTTGAACGGGGCCACGCAGTACGAAACGATTGGCGGAGGTGAGCCTAGAGGCCTTTGCGGTTCGGGGTTGATCGATCTGCTCGCTGAGCTGCGCCGTCACGGGCGGATGAGCCCGAAAGGCGTTTTCGCCGACAAGTCGCGGGAGATGGCAATCGTCCCGAAGCGAGGGATTACCTTCTCCCGCGAGGACGCCAGTAATCTTGCCCAAGCCAAGGCGGCGAACTACTGCGGGCAATTCATCGTGATGCGGAAGCTGGGCTTGCGGCCGACGGACATCAGCAAGCTCTATCTGGCGGGCGGTTTCGCGAACTACGTTGACGTGGCGAACGCCATCGAGATTGGTTTTCTCGCTTCGGTGCGGGAAGAGCGCGTCGTCAAAGTAGGCAACGCCGCGCTGCAGGGGGCCAAGGAGTTGTTGCTTTCAAAGAGCAAGCGCGAGTCACTCGACAAGCTGGTCAAGCGCATCGAGCACGTCGAATTGGAAACGACGCCGGACTTCTTCGAGGTTTTCGTCGAGGGCTGCCATTTCAAGCCGATGCCGCCGGACCTCAACCTTCTCGATGAGTGAAGGCGATAGGATTGGGTCATGGGACAGACTCTGCTGGAAGCGCTTCAACAACGTGTCCTCCTGAGTGACGGGGCGATGGGGACGCAGCTCCAATCCGCCGGTCTCGAACCGGGCGGCTGCGGTGAAGCCTGGAATCTGGAGCACCCCGCTCGGCTGCTGAAGATTCAGAGGGCTTACGTCGAAGCGGGTTCCGACTGTCTGATCACAAACACGTTCGGCGGCTGCCGCATCATGCTCGAGCGGCATCATCACGGCGGCGACGTCGCGGCGATCAATCAAGCCGGCGCCCGACTGGCGCGCGAAGCTTTCGGCGATAAGCCCGGCTTCGTGCTCGGCGATATCGGGCCGTTCGGCGGTTTGATGGAACCCTATGGCGAAATCCCCGAACAACGTGTCGTCGAGGCCTTCTCCCAGCAGGCCGAAGCCCTCGTCTCGGCCGGAGTGGACGCCATCATCGTCGAAACCCAAACCGCGCTGGAAGAGCTGGCCATCGGCATCGACGCCGCCAAGAAGGCCGGGGGCCCCTGTGTCATCGGATCGATGGCCTACGATGTAACGCGCGACCGCTCGAAGCTCCGCACGATGATGGGCGTCAGTCCCGAACAGGCCGCTGCGCATATGCGCGATGCAGGGGTGGACATCATCGCACTCAATTGCGGAGCCGGCGTGGACGTAAGCTGGGCGGCGAAGGCCGTCGCGTCGTATCGGTCGGTGTCCGATCTTCCGACAATGGCGCAACCCAACGCCGGCCAGCCGGTCCTCGAAAAAATGAAGGTGGTCTACAAGCAGACGCCCGAAGAGATGGTCGGCGACCTGCCGGCGCTGCTCGACGCGGGCGTCCGTATCGTAGGCGGCTGTTGCGGCAGCACGCCGGAACATATTCGCTTGTTCCGCCGCGTGATCGACGACCATGAGGCGCGCCGGAACTCGGAGACAACATCATGAGTACCTGTCGCCGACTTGCTGCAGCAGGATTGGTGCTGTTGTTCGGATACCTTGGGCCGCCCTTGCAGGCTGATGATCGGCCCCCGAACGTGATTCTGATGTTCGCCGACGACCAGGGGACTCTGGACATGGCGAAGTTGGGGGCGAGGGACCTCTACACGCGGAATCTGGACCGGTTGGCGGACCAGGGGGTCCTCTTCACGCAGTTTTACGCCGCGGCGCCCGTCTGCTCTCCTTCGCGCGCGGCGCTGCTCACCGGACGCTATCCGCAGCGTGCGGGCGTGCCCGGCAACGTGGGTTTGCGGGCGGAAGGTCTGCCGGCTCGGCAAGTGACCATTGCGGAAATACTCAAGCAGGCGGGCTACCGAACCACGATCGTGGGCAAGTGGCACCTGGGGCATGTGAACGGCAACGGGCCGCTCGATCAAGGGTTCGATTCCTTCTTCGGACACAAGGTCGGCTGTATCGACAATTACTCGCACTTCTTCTACTGGTCGGGACCGAACAAGCACGATCTGTGGCGCAACGAAAAAGAGCACTGGGAGGATGGGAGCTACTTCCCCGATCTGATGATGCGCGAGGCTCGAGCATTCCTCGAAGAGAGCAAGGACGAGCCGTTTTTCCTGTACCTGCCGTTCAACATCCCGCACTATCCATTGCAAGGCCTGGAGAAGTGGCGGCGACTCTATTCGTACTATCCGACGCCGAGGCGGGAGTACGCCGCGCTTGTTTCCACTCTTGATGAGAAGGTCGGGGAAGTGGTAGCCATGGTCGATGAGCTGGGCCTGCGTGAGCGAACGCTGATCATCTTCATGTCCGACCACGGCCACTCGACCGAAGAGAGGACCATGTTCGGCGGCGGCTATGCGGGGCCCTACCGCGGTGCGAAGTTCAGTTTGTTCGAAGGGGGCATCCGCGTGCCGGCGATCGTGAGCATGCCGGGAACCCTACCGCAGGGCGCTGTCCGCGGTCAGTTCGCGACCGCCCTGGACTGGCTGCCGACGATTGCGGAGATCACCGGGACGGCCCTGCCCGACCCGCCCGTCGACGGCAAGAGCCTGATGCCGATCATCAAGTCGGCGGATGCCCCCTCGCCCCACGAGGTCTTCCATTGGCAGACCGGTAAGCAATGGGCCGTCCGCGAGAGGGACTGGAAACTGATCGTGAACGCTCGTGATACCAACCGCGAGTTTCTCGGGGGTAACGACGCCACCTTCCTGGTGCATCTTGCTGAGGATATTTCCGAGCGAACCAACCTTGCCGAACGACATGCCGACGCGGTTCAGCGGCTCACCCGGCTCCATGAGGACTGGCTCCAAGAGGACGAAGCGGAAGAATAGCTGCGGGAACGCCTCCATGCGGGTGCCATCCGCCCGGCCGGTTCGAATCGGCGATGAGCCGGACCTCAATGAAGCGGCGATTCGTAGCCGTCAACTATCAAGGTCATGTGCAGGCTAAGCAACCCGCTCCCACCCCGATGCCTGATGTCCGAAGCGGAACGTCTCGGGGTGCAGAACCTCCGCCAGGATCTCGAGCGACTCCACCAACCGCGGCCCCGGACGATTGAAATACTGATTCCCATCCGTCAGATACACTCGCCCATTCCGGACCGCCCGCAAGTCCGCCCAACCTTGATGTGCCTGAAGCAACGGAACATCTTCGCGAGTGCGCTCGAGGTCGAACCCGCACGGCATGATCACGATCACCTCCGGGTCCTTTTCGAGTAGTTCGTCAAACGTCATCCAGGGCGAATGCTTGCCGGCTTCACCAAACAGGTTCCTGCCGCCGGCGATATGCACCAACTCCGGCGTCCAGTTCCCGGCCGCCATCAACGGGTCAACCCATTCGATGCTGGCAACGGTCGGTCGCGCATCGAGCGGCAGGGAACGCGTCTCGAACTCGATCGCTTCCATCCGCGATTGCAGATCAGCCACGAGTTGCACTCCCTTGTCCGCCACTCCCAAATGAGCCGCCGCTTTGTATAGATCCGCCCAGAAGTCGGCGAGGTTGTTCGGTTGCAACGAGATGATGGTCGCCTCGCAGTCCGTCACCTGCCGCACGGCCAACTCTACATCCCGCAGACTTACCGCGCACACCTCGCACTGCGCCTGTGTGACGATGTGAGTCGGCCGCAGTTCGCGTAGTTTCTCAGGGAACACCTCGTAGACGCCCAGCGCGTCTTCAACGATCGACTTCCGCTGCAATTCCTTGACCCGCTCGTCGATCTCACGGCTGCTTCCGGACACCTCGAATCGCGGCCGGGTGCAGACAGGCAGGTCTTTGACCGACTGGGGGTAATCGCATTCGTGCGACCGCCCCACAAGAAACTCCCCGAGCCCCAGCGCGTGAACAATCTCCGTGGCGCTCGCAATTAATGTGATAATCCGCAAAACCTCTCCTCGATCGTCCCGGCGGGCAGGCTAGCCTACATTTCTCACCACCTGACGGCCGAAGCACGCGATGAGACCGCCATGACTTCGTTGCGCTTGCTTGCCGTGCTCGATGTACTGTCAAAGTACACCTGCGCGCGCCAAGCGGCTCGCGCCTCGTCCTGACGGCCCTCTCACGCACTTCGTCTCGCCACGCGGTAAGACATGCAGGCTAGCTCCGCGGGTGATGTTGATCGTACACCTTCCGCAACCGCTCCCGAAGGACGTGCGTATAGATCTCCGTCGTCGAGATATCCGAGTGTCCCAACATCATCTGAACGCTGCGCAGGTCTGCTCCGCCCTCCAACAAGTGGGTTGCGAAACTGTGGCGCAGAACGTGCGGCGTCAACGGACTTGTGATCCGCGCTTCCAGCCCGTAGCGTTTCAGCCGGATCCAAAAGTTCTGCCGCGTGATGCGGTCGGCACGCGCGTTGACGAACAGGAACCGCGAGGCCTTGCCCTTGAGAATCTTCGGACGGCCGTCTTGCACGTACGTTTCGATCGCTGCCAGGGCCTCCCGCCCGATCGGCACGAGCCGCTGCTTGCCTCCCTTGCCCGTCAACCGCAGGAAGCCCATCTCGGCGTTCAGACTCCGATGCTCCACCGATACCAGTTCGGAAACCCGCAGACCTGTCGCGTAGAGCAACTGCAGCATCGCCCGATCCCGCAGCCCCAGCGGCTTGGTGTGATCGGGCGCTTCGAGCAGGCGATCGACTTCGTCCAAGGACAGGTACTTCGGCAACCGCTTCCACTGTTTCGGCGAGCCGATGTCCGCCGCCGGGTCTTCGACGATGCGGCCACGGCTCAGAAAATACTTGTAAAAATTGCGAATGCTCGCGATGTGCCGGGAGATCGACCGGCTCGTCAACCTTGCTCCGTAGAGCGAATCCACGAAGCCGCGCACCTCGTCCTCACCCGCGTCGAGCACATCCCGCTCAAGCTTCTTGCAGTACGCCGACAGCTTCTCCAGATCCTGCCGGTAAGCAGCAAGCGTGTTCCCGGCCAGCCCCTTCTCGCTGCGGCAATAGAAAAGAAACTCCTCGACCGGCGCGGCAGCCATTACTTCAACAGTAGCAAAATGAATAACTTACGTGCTTCTTTTTGCTTGACTCCAGCGCCGCGGCCATACTAGTATTGACTAAGGATAAGGAGGCGCTCTTTCCCGCGGAGCGCATCAGGCGCGCGCCTCTTGGCCGGTTCAACCACAAAGAAGGTCAGTGTTCGCTGTTCCGATGAACGCCTGATTCACGGCTACGCCAGCCTGCAAACCTTCCTCCGGCCCAACAGCATCGAGTTCCTCGACCGTACCGCCCAACTCCAGGTCATCCCCTACGAGCAAGTCCGCACCGTCGCCTTCGTGCGCGACTTTCAGAACGACCCCGATCCAAACCAGCGCAAGATCTTCGGAGCCCGACCGAAATCCGACGGCCTGTGGATTCGCCTCACGCTGCGCGACGAAGAAATCCTCGAAGGCATCATTCCCAACGACCTGCTGCAATTGAACGAACACGGCATCACCGTCACGCCGCCCGACCCCAACGCGAACACCCAACGCATCTTCGTTCCGCGCACGGCCTTGCTGACACTCAAGGTCCTCGGCGTCATCGGCAGCCCGGTCCGCCAGCCTCGCCGTCCGCGCCACCCACTCCCCGCGCAGGATCAAATCGACCTCTTTCACCGCCCCGCCGCTGCCGAATAGCCGCCCTCGTCGGAAAGAAACCGGCCGACTTGACACTCGGCTATGATGGCCCCGCACGAATCTGTCCTATCCGCATGACGCCCCGTTACGAAGAGAACCGAGGCACGCGCAAATGGGCATCGAGCACACAACCTGCAGAACGAGAGCACTTGTCTGTTGAAAATATTTAGGGGGATTTGCCACGCGCGGTAACTTCGTTGACATGGCAGCCGGCATTGTCACCGGTGCGGCGTTCGGAAAGATCGTCTCGTGATTCGTCAGCGATATTCTGATGTCCAAGAAGAAGAAAGGGGAAACCAGCGGCTCCCCCAGAGCCTTCGTAAAGAGTGAGGCGCTTCTCACCGAGATTCAAGACTTGCTCAAACAGTGGAACCAGCCTTGGAGGCCTTCAACGGGGGCACGACCGGTGCGGGAGTGAGGTCTGATCCTCGATCTTGGCCGGCCAATGGCCCGTCGGGTCTCAGAACAGACGCTCGAGCCGAAAGCTCTGGAAGCGGCGCCGGCGGTCTTGTTCGGGCGTGTCGTTCCACCGCCGCACCGGCACTGCAGCGCCGCTCACGGCGTCGCGGGCGGCGGCGCGCTCGCGGGTGAGGTCGATACCGCCTTCGCAGACAACCCCCTCGAACTTGTACACCACAATGTTGATCTGATTGCCCGCCTGTTCGCGCGTCTCGACGACGAACTCCACCTCGCCGCGCTCGTCAACCTTACCGTCAATGATCGGGCTGCTGGCCCCGTCCCGGTAGAGCTTCCCGCTCAGAGTAGCGCCATTCTGAGTGATCTTGAACTCGATATCCCGCGCCACCCCCGGGATCAACCCCATCCAGGTTCCCGTCAGGTTCTCCGCCGGCGCTGCTACAGCCAACACGCAGAACCCGACCATCAGCAGCCCGTCGCGGAAGAGAATGCAGCGGCGCGGCATGCCGTGCCCGCGGCGTCGGGGCCGAAAAAGCATGAGCATGAGAAACTAGGTATGCAGCAACCCCGCCAGCGGCCCCGTGCTGTCCGCAAACCGCTCCACCGGCGTCCCGAAAGCGTCAAGCATCGAAACATATAGATTCGACAACGGGTGATCGTTCCCGTAGACCAGGTGCCGGCCCGTGTCGATCCGTCCTCCTCCGCGGCCGCCGAGAAGGATCGGCAGCTTGTGGGGATCATGCTTCTGCCCGTCGCTCAACGCCGAGGCGAACAGAATCATCGAGTTGTCGAGTACGTTCGATTCGCCCTCTTGCATCGCGGCCAGGCGGCGCAGCAGGTAAGCGTACTGCTCAACATGCCAGCGATTGATGATCTTGTACTGGCTCAGCTTGGCCTCTTCCTTCGCGTGATGCGAGACATCGTGATGGCCGGCGTCGACGTTGTCGAGGAACCGGAAGCTCACGTTGCTGACCGCGTTCCCGAACATGAACGTACTGATGCGCGTCGTGTCCGTCTGGAAAGCGAGCGCAATCATGTCGAGCATCAGGCGAACATGCTCCAGGTGACTCGACGGCCGGTCCGTCGGCGCCGCTTCGAGATCGATCGGCGCGCGTGGTTCCCAGGAGTCGCGTCCGGGATCGTCGGCACGTTTCAGCCGCTTCTCCAGCGAACGCATGACGGACAGGTACTCGTCGAGCCGCGCTCGATCTTCCTTGCCCACCCGGCGACGCAAGCGCTTGGCGTCGCCCAGAACGCGATCCAGCAGCAGCGAGTCCAGCCGGGCCTCGTCGGTTCCCGAGCCATGGGCAGCCCGGAACAGACGCTCATACACCGCCTTTGGATTCAACTCGCGCGCCAGCGGCGTTGTCGGACTACTCCAGGAAATGTGCGAGCCGTAGACCCGCGTATAACCGACCGCGGCGTCATTGCCGACCGCGACGGGCGTGATGCCGAGCTCCAGCGACGGCAAAGGCGTCGAATGACCGGCTCGCCTGGCCGCTACTTGATCCACCGAAATGCCGTTGCGGATATCCGCGCCCTGTGTCTTCTTGATATGCGTGGAAGTCAGAATCGCTGCTTCTTTGGTGTAATGCGCGTCGCCGTCCTTCGACTGCTCGTTCCACAGGTTACTCAGCACCGCTACTTCGCTTCTCAGATCGGCGAGCGGTTCGAGGGATGGAGTCAACTCGTAGTCACGTCCGGGGCACTCGGGAGTCCAGGTCAGCGGAAAAGCCCCGTTCGGCATGTAGAGCGCTGCCATCCGCACCGGGTTCTTCGGCGCCGCCGCCCATCCGACCGCCGGAGTCATCGCCTCCAGCCACGGCAGGCCGACAGCGGCTCCCGCTCCGCGCAGCAGCGTGCGGCGTGAGATCGGCTTGGCGCGGATCAGGTTCATCGTTGCTCCTCCGCTTCGGCGGGCTCTTGGAACGGAGCGCTCAGCACAATCTCCCGCACCAGCGTCCAGGCTTGACCATCAGCTTCTCGCACGCAATCGACGATCGTCTCCACCGCGCAGGCGTCGGCCGGGGTCAGGCCACGCCCTACAGCATACCCCAACATTCTATTCGTCAGGTTGCGAATAAAGAGTTCAGAGCGGTCGAGCAGCGCCTGCTTCAGCCCCGCTGGACCTTCGATCCTTGTCCCGTCCATCAGCTCGCTCGATGCGTCAATCGGCCCGCCTGCATCCTCTTCCCGCCAGCGTCCCACCACGTCGTAGTTCTCGAGGGCGAAACCCAACGGGTCGATCCGCTCGTGGCAACTCGCACACGCCGTGTTCGCGCGGTGCTGCGTCAACAGCTCTCGTATCGATTTCGGTGTCTCACTCTCTTGCTCGTCATCCAGTTCCGGCACATCAGGAGGAGGAGGCGGCGGCGGCGTGCCCAAGATCGAGTCCAGAATCCAAGCCCCTCGCAAGACCGCGCTCGTCCGATACGGATGCGACGACACCGCCAGCACCGCCGGCATGCTCAGCAATCCGCCCCGATGCGAGCCCTCCGGCAAACGTATCCACTCGGGATTCTTCGTCGTCTTGCGCTCCGGCTCGACCGCAAAGTGCTTCGCCAAAGCCATCGTCAGAATCGTGTGTTCCGAATCCAGGAAGTTCAGAAGCGACAGGTTCTCGCGAAAAACGTACTGAAAGAAGAAAACCGGCTGCAACAAGATATCCGAGTGCAGCTCCCCGTTTGTCGCGTATTCGGGGAACAGCCCGGCGTCGGGGCCATGCGCGCCCTCCAACTCACGCGTTCGCAGCCATTGCTCGACGAACCGGTCGGCAAACTCCAGCGCCCGCGGGTCGCGCAGCATCCGCGGCACGAGTTGCCGCAGCACGTTCGGGTCGTCCATCTTCCCCGCCGCTGCCACATCGAACAGAAATTCGTCTGGCATGCTGCCCCAAAGGAAGTAGGAAAATTTCGACGCAAGCTCGTACTGCCGCAGTTCGGGGTCGTGTCCCGCAGACTCAACGTGAAAGAGAAACCGCGGCGAGACCAGCACGCTACGCAGAGCAAAAAGGATCGCCGGCTCGAAGTCATGCCCCTGCTTGCGTGCCGCACGAAAAAGATCGACATAGCTATCGACCGTTTCGCCGTCCACCGGCCGCCGGAACGCCCTCGGTAGAAACGCCTGAAGGATCTTCTCGGCCGCTTCCTTCTCCCCGATTCCCGGGCCGGGCTCGGCAACGAAAATCTTGATGCGCGATTTGTATTCCTTCGACGCGGCATCGAGCACCGACTTTGCGATCTCGACGTACTTCTCCGAGTGCAACGGTGAGAGAAACAACGTTTCCGCCGCGTTGTCAAAACCCTCGCCGCCCGGGCCATCCAGCGGCAGATCTGTGCTGAAGTCAAGCTGCAAATCGAACAGGTCGCGCACCGTAGCCGCATATTCGTCCCGGTTCAAGCGCCGAATCAAGCTCGGCGGCGGTTGAAGATCGGCGGAGCAAGCCTGGCTCCTCCAGGTCGACTCCACCCAATTGAGAAACGACTCGCGCTCGTCGAGGTTCGGAACCGGAGCACCTCTCGGCGGCATCTCGTTGTTCGAGACACGCGCTCGAAGCCGCGTCCAACTGTCGGAACTTGTCCGAAACGACTCAATCGTATCGAGCCCCTCGACGCGGAACCGGGCCGCTGCGGATTCTCCCTGATGACACGCCTGGCAGTAGTTGCTCAGGAACTCCCGGGCATGGCTCAGTGCGTAGGGCTCCTCAACTGCATCGACCGCCGGCATCAGACCGGCAAAGGCCGCAATCATCATCATCCGGAACCCAACGGCCGGCCGAAAGAACAGACAGTCCACTGACACGCTGCGTTTTATTCTAAACAGGCGGAGGGCGCGGTCACGGCGGGGTTCAGCAATCCGGGGCGGGGGCGAACCATGACGGCGGAAGGCAGGTCGTAAGCGATGCAAGTCTTATCGACGGTACCTTTTCTCATCGTCGGCGTCCTGAGATCGATTATATTCTGAGCGTGGCGCCTGCGCATCCAGGGCCTGCCGCTTTTCGCTTTATTGAGGACCGGCAGCCGTCCTTCGCCGTCTGCGCATAGTAGACTGGACCGTTTCACCAGCCATGCCTTCCCAACCGCTGCAAGTTGACCTCAGGGGCCGGGCCGTTTTGGTGACGGGCGGCGCCACCGGCATCGGCCGCACGATTTGCCTGGGGATGGCCCGCTGCGGAGCCTCGGTCGCCGTCGGTTACCATACGAGCGGGAAAGCCGCCGAAGAGTTGGTCGCTGCGATCAAAGAGCGGGGCGGAACCGCAATCGCCGAGCAGGCGGACGTGACGAACGAGGCCGAGGTCCAGGGTTTGGTCTCGGCCGCGAAAGACCGTTTCGGCCGCCTGGACATTCTCGTAGCCAACGCCGGCGGGCCGACGGTGCAGGGTCCGACCGTGGAGTTGACGGCGGAACAATGGGACCACGGGTTGGCCGTTAATTGCAGGTCCGTCTTCCTGTGCGTGAAGCATGCCATCGGGGTTTTGGAGAATGGCACCGGTCGGATCGTGGTGAACTCGTCGATCAGCGCCCGCACGGGAGGTGGCGCGGGGAACCTCAGCTATGCGGCCTCGAAAGCCGCCGTCAACAATATGGTGCGCCAATGGGCCCGGGAACTCGCCGGACGCAGAATCACCGTGAATGCCATCGCGCCGGGTGTGATTCGCACCGGGCTGCATGAGCGCTGGACGCCGCACGAGGCGTACCACAAGCTCGTTCACGAGCAGATCCCGTTGCGCCGCGATGGCCTGCCCGAAGACTGTGTCGGTGCGGTGTTGCTGCTCGCCAGCGACGATGGAAGCTATATCACAGGTCAGGTCATCGAGATTAACGGCGGTTTGTTAATGCCATAGGGTCCTTGCGTTGTTTCATGGCTGACAACCTCGGGGTCGCGACATCCACAAGTGTCCAATCACCTGCAAGACGCATCGCCTTCGAATTGCCCTGCCGCCGCGCCGGAGGGCCGTCCTACAGCGATTCGTCACTTCATTCTGGCCGCGGTGGCGCTGGCGGCATCGAGCGCCTACTTGACGCGCCACTGCATTGTGGTCGCGAATACAACGATTCAGAGCGAACTCCAATTCACAACGGAGCAGATGGGTTGGATCCTGGCCGTGTTCAACATCGGCTATTTCGCTTTTCAGGTGCCGGGAGGAGCACTGGCGAACCTCTTGGGAACGCGCGTGGCTCTGCCTTCATTGAGCGTGTTGTGGTCGATGCTGGCGGCGTGGACCGGTTCCGTTTCGAGTTACATCCCGATGCTGCTCTCGCGAGCTACCTTCGGCGCCGCGCAGGCAGGTCTCGTGCCCAACACGGCCATGGTCATCAACGATTGGATTCCCGTGCATCGAAGGGGTTCCAGCGGCGCGACGATCGGGGCGGCCATGTCGATTGGCGCCGTGATCACAATGGGCCTCACAGCAATGCTTCTGGAGCATTCTCATTGGCGCACGGTGTACTACATGTACTCGCTCGTCGGAATCGCATGGGCCGGCGGCTACTTCGCTTTCGCGCGGTCAAAGCCGGTCGATCATCCCTGGGTGAACCCACAGGAGCGCGCTCTGATTGCGGCCGGCAGGGAGGGCGGCGTCGAGTCGGGCAGCGGCAACAACGAGTCCGCGGATGATGACGGAAAAAAGACGTCGAGCCGGCTCACGGCCGCGGTTGCCCGTGCCATGGCGACCTCGCTCAACATGTGGGCAATCTGTGGCCAGGCGGTCTTCCGATCGGCCGGTTACGTCTTGTTCGTCAGTTGGTTCCCCGCGTTTCTCGAGAAAGGTTACGGAGTCACACGGCAGGACTCGGGCCTGATGAACATGTCGCCGCTGCTCGCGACAATCCTGGGAACGATGACGGGCGGTTTCATCGTGGACTGGCTGCTGAACCGGACTCGGTCGAAGCGGATCAGTCGGTGCGGCATAGCCGTGGCGGGACTGGGTCTGTGCGGAGTGTTCAGCCTGTTCGCGTCTCTGGCTTCCACACCCGGACAGCTCGTGACGGCCATCGCCATCGCGGCCCTCTGCTCGGGTCTGGCCTATGCGTCAACCTGGGCTGCTGTGATGGATATGGCTGGAGACCAGACGCCGGTCGTGATCGGTGTTAACAACATGGCGAGCACACTGGGCGCGTTCGTGATGCCGGCGGCGCTCGGATATCTGATCGGCGACATCGAACGCTCCGGCGGCGACTGGAACCAGGTCATTTACCTGTTCGCCGGAGTCCACTTTGCCGGCTCGTTGTGCTGGTTGGCGATCCGGCCGGATGTGCCGGTGACGGGAAAATCATAGGGGTTTCCAGCCGGCGCCCAAAACCGCTAATGTCGCAGGAGAACTTCCCGAACGCGGGTGTAAAGCCAGCAGCCGGACGCTCTCGAGAACGGCGTGCAGCTAAGCGATGATGGCTTCGATGGGCTTGCCGTAGTCAATCGCAAGGCGTTTTTGGCCGGGGACATCCAGCCTTTTGGGGTCGAGGCCCATTTGATGCAGTACGGTGGCGTGGATGTCCGTTACATAGTGCCGGTCTTGCGCGGCGTGGAAACCGAGTTCATCGGTGGCACCGTTGACGACGCCGCCTTTGATGCCGCCCCCGGCCATCCAGCAGGAGAAGCCGAAGGGGTGGTGGTCGCGTCCCTCTCGTTCGCCTTCGACACCGGGGGTGCGGCCGAACTCGGTTCCCCAGACAACAAGAGTCTCGTCGAGAAGTCCGCGTGACTTGAGGTCCTTCAAGAGGCCGGCGATAGGCTTGTCGGCTTGGCGCGAGTTCCTGGAATGGTTCTCCTTCAAGTCCTGGTGAGCGTCCCATCCGCCGCCGCCGGTATCGTGATAGCCGTGGAAGCACTGCACGAAGCGGCAGCCACGCTCGACCAAACGGCGCGATGTGAGCAGGATCTGCCCCCAGTAGTCGGTTGGTTTCTCGCCGATGCCGTAGAGCTTGCGCGTTGCCGCCGATTCGTCCGAGAACTGGAAGAGCTCAGGGACCGACGTCTGCATCCGGAAAGCCATCTCGTACGACTTGATGCGGGCCTTGAGCGCGGGGTCATCGGGGTATTGCACGCCCTCCATGCGGTTGAGTTTCCGAAGGAGTTCAAACTCGGCGGCTTGCTCCTCACGGAAGACATCCCCGGGGCGCGCGAAGGGCAACGGGTCGTCGGGATCGACGTTGAGCGTTACACCGTTGTGCTCGGGGCCAAGGTAGTCGCCCCCTACGGCCGCAGGGCCGCCCAGTTGCGGCGGGACCCCTCCGCCGAGGACAACGAATTGCGGCAAATTGTCGTTCAACGAGCCGAGCCCGTAGTGCACCCAGGAGCCGATCGAGGGGAAGTAACCCTGGAAGATGTGCCGGCCCGTGTGGAATTGAAGCTGGGCGGCGTGGTCGTTGTCAGTTGTCCACATCGAGCGGATGACGGCTACATCATCGATAACCTCACCCAGGTGCGGCCACCAGTCACTGACTTCGATGCCGCTTTGGCCGCGCTTTTTGAACTCGACCTGCATGGGGAAGACCGTCTTCATCATCTTGCGGGTGGCGGAGGTGAACTCGACGACGTTGTCCTTGAGGTTTGGCGACTCGAGGATGGCGGCGTGCGGCGTGTCGGAAATGGTCTTGCCGGCGTATTTGTTCAGCTCGGGCTTGGGGTCGAAGCTTTCGAGATGACTCGTACCGCCCTGCATGAAGAGCCAGATGACACTCTTGGCCTTCGGGGCGAAGTGCGGCAGACCGTCGGGCGGGAGCCACGAAGCAGGCTCGTGGGTAGCGGCGCGGACGATGCCGTCGCGGTGGAGCATCGCGCCGAGGGCGAGGCCGGTGAAGCCCATGCCGAGGTCGGCCAAAAAGGCGCGGCGCGGCGCGCGGCGGCAGTTGCATGCGGCGGAGACGGACGGCTGTTTCATCGCGAGGCTCTTTTCGTCGATCGGATGGACAACTTGACCGGGCCGGAGGCCCCCTTTACATTCGGTTGCAGTTTTATCTTACCACCAGAAATTCGTTCTTATTGAGTAGTACGTGAACCAGGTTTTCTTTGGCTCGGATCTCGGGATCGGATGACGGCGGCACTTCGGGTTTGTCGGCGGCTTGGAATGCGGTGAGTTGTCTCGGGGCCTGAAAAAGAGCGCTCTGCTCAGCCAGGAATTCGGCGCTCATCGTTCGCTCGACTTTCGCTGGCGGGCGAGACAGGATCCGTTCAAAGGCAGCGTCAATGAATGGCTTCGGGGCGCTGGACTCTGATGCCTCGATCAGCTTGGCTGTGAGAAGGCGGGCCATGGTGAGGCTGAGCCTGCTGTTCGAAAGGGCCAGGGCCTGTTGCGGCACAATGCTTTCGTAGCGCTCGTAGCACTCGGCGGCGTTGCCTCCATCAAAGAGGGTGAGGAAGAGCATCTGCGAGTTGGGGGTGTGGGTGAAGTAGAGACTACGGCGCCGTGAAGTTTCGCCCATGGATTCGTCGAGCTCGGGCCCGCCCATCGTCGTGTCGAGCTCGCCGGCTACGTACAGGAGACTGTCGCGAACAGTTTCAGCTTCCATGCGGCGGGGATTCATCCGCCAGTACCAGAGATTGTCAGCGTCGACAGCCAGGTTCGGGTGGTGGGGATCGCGCGCGCTCGACCGCATGCGATAGGTGTTGCTGGTGACCATGAGGCGGTGCATCGCTTTCATGCTCCAGCCGCTTTCGACAAACGCAACAGCCAGCCAGTCGAGCAGTTCCGGATGGGTAGGCGGTTTTCCGTTGAGCCCGAAGTTGGCAACGGTCGGCACGAGCGGTGCGCCGAAGTGGCGCATCCAGATGTGGTTGACGGCGACGCGCGCGGTCAGCGGATTGTCTCGCCCGGTGATCCAACGCGCGAGAGCAGTGCGCCGGCCGGTGCTTTGTTTCGGATACAACTGGCCGAGTGGTGTGTACTCCTTGGAAGCTTGAGCGAGCGCGTCCTGGGCTTGAGCGAGGCGCTTGGTGGCGGCCGCAACTTTCTTTTCCCGGGCCGCTCGGGCATCGTCATCGACAGGCTGCGGCGAGCGCAGCGCTTCGTCCAAGCGCTGTTGAGCGTCGAGCAGTTCCATACGCCCCTTCAGCAGATGCGCGTGGCGTTCGGCGTCAAGTGCCTGTTTGGCGAGGTCTTCCGAATCGGGGGCCGGCGATGAGGCGTACTTGGCTTTCTCAGCCGCAATGCGGGCCGCCAAGGCGGGCAGGTTGGCGCGAGTCCAGTCGAGCTTTCTCGCAGCAACCGCGACGGCATCCTCGGCTCGGCGCAGCGTGACCGCAGGGTCTTCAGGCGGCATCTGATCGATCCACTTGGCGATCGTTTCGATCTTTCCGGCCGCCAGGGGCGACTGGCGATAGGGCATGCGCGGTTTGATCTCGCCGATCAAGAACTTGACGAGCGGGCTTTCGGCGCTCTTGCCGGGGATGACAACCGGTCCACTGATAGCGCCTCCGGCAAAGATCGTGTCGGGTGAGGTGAGATTCAGGCCGCTCTTGGCCACTCGATTGCTGTGGCACGAGGTGCAATGGGTTTCGAGAATCGGCTTGACGTCCTTATTGAAGTCAATCTTGTCGGCCTCGGGAATCTCTGCGGCATGCTCCGCGACGCCTTGGGACGCTTGCCGCCGGGCTGCTTCGAACTCACGCCTTGCCTTCTCAAGCGCGGCTTCGGCACGGGAGATGTCGGCTCGCGCCTCAGAGAGAAGGTCGTCATGGATCGCCGGCCGCAGGTCCGGGTAGTACGATTCCAACGGCAGATCGACCGTCTGGATCTCAATGGGATTCGAGGCGCTGGCGAGAATCTCCGGGATGCCCGGGTCCAGAGGGCTTTCCTTGTCGGGGTTGTTCTCGTCGCCGCCGATGAAGCGGTAGGTCTTCTCGAAGATAGCCGGGAAGAAGGGCGCCGCGGTCCGCGGCGCCCGCGGCTCTGCATCGTAGACCCGCGGCAGACCGTCTTTCTCGAGGTTCGGTTCGCCCCCGATCCGGTCGGTTCGGACATCGTGGGGCTCGAAGAAGGCGCGGAGCTTGTAATACTCCTCCTGAGCAATCGGATCGAACTTGTGATCGTGGCAACGGGCGCACTTCATGGTCACACCGAGAAAGCCGGCGGCAGTGTATTCCACGGTGTCGCGAACCCAGACGTTGCGATTGAACACGAACCAGTTGCGAACGAGATAGCCGGTGGCGCGGAGAGCATCACTATCGGTCGGTGCGATCTCGTCGGCCGCAAGCATCTCGTGGATCATGCGGTCGTAGGGCTTGTCTTTGTTGAGCGACTCGATGATCCAATCGCGCCAATGCCAGAGGTACGGCTGGCTGTTGCGCACATCGCCCGCGGAGCGGCGGCCGTACCAGTCGCTGTAGCGCCAGATGTCCATCCAGTGGCGGCCCCACCGCTCACCATACCGGTGGCTGTCGAGCAAGTCGTCGACGAGCCTCTCGTAAGCTTTCAGGCGCTTGTCGTTCCGAAACGCTTTGACCTGCTCCGGAGTCGGCGGCAAGCCGAGCAAGTCGAGATAGAGCCGGCGGACGAGCACGTTCTTGTCCGCTGCGGGCAACGGCTTGAGGCCGTGCTTGTCGTGCTCGGCGGCGATGAAGGCGTCGATTGGATTTCCGACCCATTGCTCATTGCGCACTTCGGGGACAGGGCTCTTGACCGGCTTCTGATACGCCCAGTGGTCGCTGCCGTGGGAGAAGGCTTTTTCGCTCAGTTCGCCGGGAAGCACAAGAGCCGCGGTGTAGGGAGCTTCGGCATTGATCCAGGCTTCGAGTTTCGCGATGTCGGAATCGGGCAGTTTGTCGGACTGATAGGGCATGCCCGGTTCGTGCTCGTGCCGAATTTTTTTGCTCAGCAGGCTGGCGGCGGCATTGCCGGGGACTACGACATCCTTATGTTCGTCGCTGCCTCGCAGCAGCTTTTCGCGAGTCGAAATATCGAGCCCGGCCTGTTTGAACTTGCCGCCGTGGCAGATCAGGCACTTCGTCTCGAGAATGGGCCGGGCCTCTTCGAACAGTCCTGCGGTAGCCGGGGCTGATGCGGGAGCGGTTTCGGCAAAGGGCGCTCCGAGGTCGATCCACATGCCGAGCAGATCGATCGCGTCATCGGACAGCTTCTTGGCCTGGAACGGCATCCAGGGCTCTTTGCTATATGCGACCACCTCATAGAGCAAGCTTGACGCCGCATCACCGGGAACGATGACCGGACCCCGCACGCCGCCTTGCAGCAGCGCCTCGCGGCTCGTGATGTCGAGCCCACTCTGCTTCGACTCCGGCTTGTGACAAGCCAGACAGTGCTCTTCAAAGAGCGGCTGGATGTGGTTCGTGAAGAGCCTGCGACCAGCCTGCTCGGAAGAGAGGGCTTGCGGACTCGCCTCAGGCACCCGGCTCGCCAGGAGACAAAGAGCGGCGACCGACAGGAGCCCTCGCAGCGCACTGTGGGCATTGACTTGGAAGCACACCGATATACTCCTCTTGCACCTCGAGGAAGGTTACTCACACCATAGACCCCATCAGGTTCCCTGTCAACGGTCGCTGCCGGACTTGAGGGCGGCGTTGGGTCAGACGGCGAGCCCGATGCGCGCTGAACGCGGAAATCCCCGTCCCGGAGGCGCCGTAAAGCGATACACTTGGTCTCACCCTGGACCTCAGGTGTTTCATTCTCCATGCCGATCGAATACGACATCATTATTCGCAATGCCACGATCTATGACGGCGGAGGCGCCACGCCGTTTCAGGGAGATGTGGCGCTCCGGGATGACCGGATCGCCGCCGTCGAGCCACTGCCGGAAGCCCAAGCAGGAGTCGAGATCGATGCGCGGGGTCTCGCCGTAGCTCCGGGCTTCATCAACATCTTGAGCCACGCGCAGGAATCGCTCATCGTTGACGGCCGCTCGCAAAGCGACATCCGCCAGGGCATCACTCTCGAAGTCATGGGTGAGGGTCGCTCCATGGGCCCGGTGAATGATGCGGTGAAAGACGACCTGAGTTTCCGCGGGGGAGAGCTGGGATTCGATTTCGAGTGGACCACCCTGGACGGCTACCTGGAGCACCTCGAGCGACGCGGCGTCTCGACCAACGTCGCATCGTTCGTTGGCGCAACGACGCTGCGGGTCCACGAGCTCGGGCAGGAGAATCGACCGCCAAGCTCCGAGGAACTCGATCGGATGCGCGCCCTGGTGCGGCGGGCCATGGAAGAGGGCGCGGTGGGAGTCTCCTCGGCGCTGATGCAAGTGCCGGGTCCGTATGCCGATACCGCCGAGCTGACCGCGCTGGCCAAAGCGGCGGCCGAGTACGACGGACTGTACATTTCCCATCTACGATTTACGGGAGAGCGCTTCCTGGACGCCATCGAGGAACTCATTACGATTTCCCGGCAGGCCGGGATTCGCGGCGAGGTGTATCACTTCGGCGTGGTCGGCCGGGAGAACGTCCACAAGCTCGAACCGGCGATCGATCTTGTCGAGAAGGCCCGCGCCGAGGGGCTCGAGATCACGGGCGACGTCTACCCCTACCACGCCGGCATGGGCGGGCTGACGGCAGCCATGCCTCCCTGGGTGGGAGAAGGCGGTCACGAAGAGCGCGTCAAGCGGCTCAAAGACCCGACGACTCGCAAGCGGATCGCTCGCGAGATGCTCGAGCCATCGGACGAATGGGAGAACCTATACCGGGCGGTGGGCGGCCCCGGCGGTTACCTGGTGGTCGGTCTGAAAAATCCGGAACTGAAGCATCTCAACGGAAAGACCGTTGCTGAAATCGGCGAACTATGGGGCACTTCGCCAGAGGAGGCCGCCATGGACCTGATCATCAAAGACGACACACGTGTCATGTCCGTTGCTTTTTCGATGAACGCGGAAAATGTGCGCAAGAAGATGGCCGTGCCGTGGATGAGCTACTGCACCGACTCGCCCTCGATCGCGACCGAAGGAGTCTTCCTCGAGTCGCACACTCACCCCCGCGCCTACGGCAGCTTCCCTCGTGTGCTGGCGAAATACGCGCGGGAAGAGAAAGTGCTGACGATGGAAGAAGCGATCCGCAAGATGACGGCGTTGCCGGCCCGGACCCTGCGGCTGGACCGGCGAGGCATGTTGAAGGAGGGCTACTTCGCCGACCTCGTCGTCTTCGATCCCGACAACGTCCAGGACCATGCTACTTACCAGCAGCCCCATCAGTACTCCACCGGCATCCTTCACGTTTTCGTCAACGGCGTAGCGGTGCTGAAAGATGGAGAGCACACCGGAGCGCTGCCCGGCCGCGTCGTTCGCGGACCGGGCTGGAAGGGTAGTTAGCTGTGGAACCTCAACAGGTTGTCCCCGGTCAGACCGATTCGACTGATGGGCGGGTTGGCTTTAAGACTAGCGTGTGGGCGGTGCCAATTGTAGTGGTGGAGCCAGTGTCTGAGGTGTTGGGCACGCTGGGTGGAGGTGTGATAGGTGTGGGCGTAGGCCCACTCACGTAGCGCGGTCTGGATGAAGCGTTCGGCTTTGCCGTTGGTAGGAGGGGTGAAGGGCCGGGTGAAGCGATGGCGTAGGCCGCGTTGGACACAGCGTGCATGGAAGGCCCTGGAACGGTAACACCCGCCGTTGTCAGTGAGCACGCGGCGGACGCGGATGCCGAGGCGGTGGTAGTAGTCGAGGGCGGCGGTGAGAAAGGCCGCGGCAGTGGCGGCGGTCTGGTCGGGATAGAGCTGGGAGAAGGCGAGGCGGGAGTGGTCGTCGACGCAGACATGAAGGTATTCCCAGCCGGCGCCGGGGCTGGAGTGGCGGCGGTCCCCGGTGACGCGGTGACCGGGGCGGCGAAAGCGGCCGAGTTTCTTGATATCAAGGTGCAGCAGGTCGCCCGGGTGGGGATGTTCGTAGCGGCGGACGGGCGGCGGCGGGTCGAGGGCACTAAGGCGAGCAAGCCCCTGGCGGCGGAGGACTCGACTGACGGTAGCGGGCGCCACCCCAACAGTGGCGGCGATCTGGGCGCCGGTCCAGCGCAGCCGGCGCAAGGCGGTGATGCGGCTGATGAGAGTGGCAGGTATGCTGCGGGGCGAGCGGTGCGGACGCGAACTGCGGTCGAGCAATCCGTCCGCGCCCTCAGCCCGATAGCGGGCCACCCACTTGCGCACCGTGCGTGCGCAGACCCCGAAGGCGCTGGCCACCGCCTTCGGGGTCTGGCCCTGGTCGAGAATCCGCCGGACGACAGCGGCTCGACTCTGCGGCGTCAACTTGGCATTCTGATGGATGTTCACTTGGTCCTCCTTCCGGGAAACTTTGTGCTTGGTACCCTCAGTTTCCTCGGTTGGGACCGAGTGAACAACCTATTGAAAGATCACAGCTAGCAACACCTGCGACTGTCCCGGCAAGCATCACGCGTCGGGACGTCCTGGCACCGTCCACCCCTTCGGCCTCCCAAGGCGGGCACCGGCTGCTTGCGTACCCATGTGCTCCTTGCTTGACACTTGCCCTCGATCGCGGAATAATTGAGGCCGATCAGATACGGTGGATCAGCTTTAGGCAGTTGGATTTCGACAAGAACCGTCTGAAGTCAGTTCCTGCTCTTTTGAGCACGGGAGGAAGGGTCTGCCAGGAATGCTTCCGAGTCCATAATGGGCGCCTTCAAAACGTTTTGCTTTGCACCGCTGCAAGATGGCAAAGCGACAGGCAAACACTTCAACCGACTGCGCCCGCATCCCGGGCGCCGAGCCGCAACAGCGAGAGGTCCCATGAAAATCAGAGTATCCGTTGCAGTTCTCTCAGTTCTGTTTCTAGTTGGTGTTGGCCGGCTATCCGCGCAGGTCGGCACGCAGGGGTCGATTCTGGGCGTCGCCACTGACACAACGGGCGCCGTCATACCCGGCGCCGAAGTTGCCATCACGAACGTCGAAACCGGTCAAAACGTGATAACCACCACGAACGAAGTCGGCATCTTCGAAGTCCTGGGTTTGAACCGAGGCCTCTACAACGTCTCGGTGTCGCTGGAAGGCTTCAAGACATGGACGATCGAGCGGGCCGAGCTGCTCGTCGGCCAACGGCTGCGCGTGAGTCCGGTGCTCGAAGTCGGCGACGTCGCCGAGCAGATCACCGTCGAAAGCGCCGGAATCGAATTGATCCAGACCGAGAAGAGCTCCGTCACCGGTACGGTCGAAGCGCGCCAGATCACCGACCTGCCCATCAACGGAAGAAATCCCGCCGAGTTGGTCAACCTCGTCCCGGGCATGCGCTACAGCGGCCGGGAGAATACCGGTGAACGAGGGAACGCGGCGCAGGGCGCGGGTGTTCCCTTGGAAAACACCGAGTTTCTGATTGACGGCCTCACCGCCAACGCTTCGATGAACGAGCGGGGCATCACCATCCCGAATGTCGACACCATCGCCGAGTTCAGCGTCGAGACCAGCAGCTTCAGCGCCGAAAACGGCCGCAACCCCATTCAGATGATCATGGTGGTCAAGTCGGGCACGAACGAGTTGCACGGCGCGCTTTGGGAGTTTCTGAGGAACGACAACCTGGACGCCCGCAACGCCTTCGCAGGGACGACACCGAAGCTGACCCGCAATCAATTCGGCGGCACAGCCGGTGGTCCCATTGTTCGTGACCGCACCCACTTCTTCGTCTCGAACGAGTACACGCGCCTACGACGTGAAGATCTCTACAACAGCGCCACGATCTCGCCGGAGATGCTCCAAGGCAATTTCTCGAGCCTGTCGAAGACCATCAACAACCCCTTCACAGGAGATCCATTCCCGAACAACATGATCCCCGAGCAGATGTTCTCCGGCGCGTCACGGTTTTTCTTCAAGGAATTCCTCTTGCCGAATTCTCCCGGAAACCGATTCCGTCATGTGGAGCCGCGGCCGGACGACTTTTGGGAGTTCCTCGCGCGAATCGATCACCAAGTCACCGACAATCACCGCATCTACGGCCGCTGGATCGCGTCAAACCACGACCTTATCGATCCCCAAGCTCGGCCTGACATCACCAACAACGACAAGTCGGATCAAGACAATATCGGTCTTCACTACAACTGGACGATCAACCAGACGTCCCTGCTGAACCTGAGCATGGGCTATCTTCGCAACATCAACAACTTCGACGGTTCCCACACAGGCTCCGATATCGGCAACCTGACCGAGCAGGCCGGTATCCGAGGATTTCAAACCGAGGGCCGCAGCGAACACGTGGGGCTGCCTGCGCTCTACTTCGTCGGCTATACGGGGTTCGCCTCACCCCGCGACGGTTTCCACAAGACGTGGGGCTTCGACTCGCGGGCGACGCTGAACCTGGTTCGCGGCCGCCACACCATCAACATTGGCGTGCACCACAACAACCGCTCCACGGCCAGCCAGCACGATTCCTGCTGCGCCCGAGGGAACATGCGGTTCAACGGCCAGTACACCGGGGACTCCTTCGCGGACTACGTGCTCGGATTGGTCCAGCGGGCCCGCCGCAACTTCCCCATCCAGAGTTTCGGCATGTCGGATTCGCCCTATACGGCTCCCTTCTTCAACGACTCCTTCAAAGTGAACCAGAAGTTGACGCTCAACCTCGGCATCCGTTGGGACTACTGGCATGCTAAGGCGGCGCTGCGGGGGAATCATGCCACGTTCGATCCGCGGATCGGCAAAGCGATTGCCGGCGAGCAGCCCGACGGCAGCATCGACCTTACGGCGCAGCCCGTTGCGATGGCCTTGGCCGAGTTTACCAAGGATCATTGGGTGCCTGCCTCCGAAGTGGGCGTGCCCCACGGGCTGTTCGATCCCAAGGGCGTGATCTCGCCGCGTCTGGGTCTCGCCTGGCGGCCTACCGGGAACTCGGATCTGGTCGTCCGGGGCGGCTACGGCATCTTTCCCTTTGGAATCGGCAATGGCAATCGCGCCGCCTCCTCGATCATCGGCCCGCCCTACTGGAACTTCGAGTCCGCAACCTTCTCGAGAGCCTCCAACCAGAGTTGGGAGACCGCTTTCCCCGATGACCCGAAAGCCTTCCTCGCACCGATCGTGGTCGGACCCGCATGGGACATCGAGATCCAGACCACGCACGAATGGAACGCGTCGATTCAGACAGCCATGCCGGCCAATTCCGCGCTGACCGTTTCGTATGTCGGTAACCGCATCTACAACTTCTGGAACAACGCCGGAAATTTCGTCAACTATCCCGCACCCGCCCGGTACACCAATCTTCAAGCCGCGGCGCCGTTCCCGTTCTTCGGCCTGGGTCTGCGGGTCTACGAAGGGATCGGCCACACCTGGTACAACGGGCTTCACACGAAGTGGGAACGGCGCTTCAGCGACGGACTCCTGTTTACCATGGCCTACGCATTGGGCAGGCACATGGAGCAAGCGGCGCGGGAACCCCATGCGCCGGACAGTTACAACCGCGGCCGCAACAGCAACGATCGAACGCACATCTTCGCTTTCAACACCGTCTACGAGGTTCCGATCGGGCGCGGCAGAAAGCTCCTGCCGGACGCGAATCCGGTCGTAAACGCCATCCTGGGCGGCTGGCAGGCAACCGGGATCTACCGTTTCTGGTCGGGTTCTCCGCTAAGTTTCGTGCAGCCTGGAGCCACGCTCGGTAACGGCAGGAGCACCCGGGCGGATGTTTCGGGGAACGCGGAAGCCTCCAATCCGAGCCAGGATGCCTGGTTCAACAAAGATGCTTTCTCCCGACCCGCCCCCTACACCTTCGGCAACTCGGGGCTAGGCATGCTCGACGGTCCCGGCGAGCACGTTCTCGACTTCGGCCTGATGAAGAACTTCTACATCCGAGAGGACAAGTACGTTCAGTTCCGGTGGGAGATGTTCAATGCTCCGAATCACGTCAACCTGAATAATCCCGTCACGAACATCGGGATCCGCACGACGGGCCAGATCTCCTCAGCGAAGACGGCCCGCCAGATGCAGTTCGGATTGAAGTTCATCTACTGAGCGCCAAGCCCTGCATGGGACTGCCGGGCCGCCCGCGGGGCGGCCCGGAGCGCACCCGCGGTTTCAATCGGGTTTGGGAATATCCGCCAGCCCGATGTGCTGATAGATGTTGCCACTCTCCACCGTCCTGCCGTCTCTGGCCGAGTAGTACAACAGGTAGCGGTCTCCGAGGCTCAAGACCCATGGCGTTGAGACATACTTCGCGTCGAAAGCTCGAGAATCGCCGCGCGCGGAGAAAGCCGCTCCATCGTGGCGCAGCTCCCAGTCAGAGCCGTTCTTCGACGTAGCGCTATAGAGGTGAAATCTCCTGCCCGATTCTTCATACGACCCGTACCAGATGCGAAACGTATCTTCTTCTTTCAGGACATAGGGGTAGATCACGCCTTCGTGAGCTTTGCCGGAAGGCACGATCACAGGCTCATCTCCGCGATCCCACTCGATGCCGTCGGAGGAAGTGAACTCATAGATGTAGCCATACAAGTCCATGTCGTCCGTCTCGGGCGAGGGACGGGAATTCATCCACATGCGATACCGATCGGGGCGTTCCTTGATGATGGAAGGCGAACGGCCTGACCAGAAGATCGGTTCCGGATGGATGCTCCAGTCGATCCCATCGGAACTGGTGGCGTAGCCCAGCATCTGATCCATCCTCTGATCATCGAGGTACAAACTGATGAACCACATCTTGTAGATTCGCTCCTCTTCGTCAAAGAGAACGAACGGCGTCTGGAAGTCCGATGCGAACGGGAGGTCCTCCGCGAGAAGAACGGGGTTGCCGGCATACTCTTGCCACTGAACGCCGTCCTCGGATTCGGCGTATCCGATGTTCAATACTCCATGGTCGGCGTGGTAGTCCCCCTTGGAGCCCACGTACCACATCTTGAACACGCCGTCCACATGCACCACACTTGGGCTGTAAAGCATCGTGCTCGACCAGTTCTGCTGTGTGGTATCGGCCGAGAGAACAGGACTCCCGCGTCGTTGCCAAGGCTGCGGGCGTAGTTCGAGCGGGTGACTCCCACTGTCCAGATGGGGGTTCTCCTCTTGATGGGAGCCACAGAAGACGAGCAGCAGCGGCGCGACTGCCAGGAGTGCGGGGAGTCTTGGAGTACGCATCATGCCCCCAGTGTGCGTCATCGGCAACGAGGAAGCTACTGCGATCAAACAAGCCGGCGGGGTGTTGGGGATGGCCCAAGCCTCGACGAAGCAAGATGAATAGGGTCAGGATGAAGCAGGGAGCGCCTGAAGATCTTCCCGAAAATAACCCGTACCCTTGCATGACAGGCGCCGAACGCGTCATTCGGATGGCAGCGCCTTCGGCTCCGTTAGCAACCGTAGCGCTGTTGATTCTCCGTTTATCCGCAATGACGGGTCGGCACGCTCCCGGCGTGTTGCGTCATGACCTCGACCTGACTCTGTGGGGTGACCGTCAAGCGCGCGCTCTTGATGCCGCGCTCGTGAGCAGCTTGCGACCCCCACGGCATGCAGCGGGAAAAGTCACACATCTGTTGTAAATAATCAACTTAACTTCAAGCGACGTTGATCTCTGACACGGCAGTTACGCAGTTTTAGCACCGCGAATTTCCCCTTCCAAAAATGGAGCCGGGCGGCATGACCGCCACAGACTGCAATGCGGTGAAACCACAGCCCATTCACCGCATTATGTACGGAGATTAACTGTTATCATCTCCGCAGGAGGCCGTCCCTGGCATCGCCGACGTATATTCACGAACTCCCGAACTGGCCTCGCTTCACATGGAATCAAGGGGACGTGTCACAGTCCCTGGCCGCGGTCCGGCATCAGCAGGGCCGGTTGATCGGCAGGATGGAGTCGCTTGGCTTCGATCTCAGGCAACAGGCAGTCCTGCGGACTCTCACCGAAGATGTCGTCAAGACGAGCGAAATCGAAGGCGAGAAGCTGGACGCCGAGCAGATCCGTTCGTCGATTGCGCGCCGTCTTGGCTTGGATGCCGCCGGGCTGAGACAGCCGGATTGCGAGGTCGAAGGCATCGTCGAGATGATGCTCGACGCGACGCGTCACTACGACCAGCCGCTCAAAGCCGAAAGGCTTTTTGCGTGGCATGCTTCGCTTTTCCCGACGGGCCGGAGCGGTATGAGACGTATCCGGGCCGGCGCATGGCGAGACGACGCAACCGGCCCGATGCAGGTCGTCTCGGGCTCCATCGGCCGGGAGCAAGTTCATTTCGAAGCGCCCGCGGCCGGCCGGCTCGATCACGAGACATCCGTCTTCCTTGACTGGTTCAATATCCCGGCGGAGGCTGACAACGTGCTGAAGGCCGCGCTGGCCCACCTGTGGTTTGTCACGATGCACCCACTCGATGATGGAAACGGCCGGGTCGCCCGTGCGCTCGCCGACATGTTGCTCGCGCGTTCTGAACAGAGCTCGCAGCGCTTCTACAGCATGTCCGCCCAGATCCGACACGAGCGTGCGGACTACTACAGAGTCCTGGAGAAGACGTAGAAAGGCACGTTGGACGTCACGCTGTGGATGGAGTGGTTTCTCCGATGTCTCGGCCGAGCTATAGAGGGCGCCCGTGAAACGCTTGCGGCCGTCATCAACAAAGCGCGCTTCTGGGAGTCCGTTCGGACCGTGCCGCTCAACGAGCGTCAGCGGATGATGCTGAACCGCCTGATCGACGGCTTCGAAGGGAAGCTGACAACCTCAAAATGGGCAAGGATCGCCAAATGCTCCCAGGACACGGCCCTCCGCGACATCAGCGGTCTTTTGGCTCACGGCATTCTGGCGCGCAGCGCCGCGCGCGGACGCAGCACCAGCTACGAAATCGCACGCCGTATTGCTTGAGTTCAGCATTCCCGCTACTCGCTGACACGAGCCACGGGCCGCCAACAGTGAGCAGCCCGTGGCAAAAGTCACGCAGGCCGCGTTACGCGCCTTGGGGCCGATTGCGTAACGTGTGGCCACTCCAGGAACGCAGGACCGCGCTCTCCGCGCTTTTTTCTTCGTCGGCCGGAAGCGGCGCGTAACCCTTCGGGCGGCGGACGTTTGCGATCGTCGGCTTTGTCGTTTTGGGTCGAAAGCCCATCTGCACGGAGATGCGCGGGGCGCTCTCGCGGATGATCCCCGCCAATCGACTGCGGCATTCACTCTCCAATTCTGTTGATGGCGCAGTGGATGCTGATCGGTCATCAGGAGCCCGCCGGCGGCCCAGGCTGATAACGCGGCTTTGAGGTGTGATCCCCAAGAAATGGAGCGGGAGACGGGGATCGAACCCGCGACATGCAGCTTGGGAAGCTGCCGTTCTACCACTGAACTACTCCCGCTCGGGAGAGGATGACGCCCTCTTATGGTACGGCCGTTCCGTTGCGGCGGCAAGGGGCTGCGGCCGGAGATCCGGACATAGGCGGGCAGTCCTTCACCACGGAGAAACACCGCGGAGAAAAAGATTCGGGCCGACGATAAGAAGGCGCGGGTCTCTGGCCTGCATCTCTCACCACCTTGTATGTGGCAAGGTAGGGGCAAGAGGCGAGTGAGGAGCCGCTAGCTAGCGGCTCCTCCCGACGCGGTGTCGGCTCGATCGTACCACCAAGGGCTGCGAGCCCGTCCGTCAGCAGTAGCGACACCGCGTGCCTCGGCCGGAGACCCCGCATAGTCGCTGGGGCCCGAGAGCCCGTATGACAAGGAAGGGGGTTCCGACCGTGTCTATTGATTCTACTGCCATCATTGTTGGCATCGATGCCTCCAAGCAGTACGTTGATGTTTTTGTTCTCAACCGCAAAGCAGAGCCCAGCGGCCGACGGCCGCGGCGGGTCAGAGAACTTCTCGCGCTGGCAGCCGAGCTGGCGAGATTCGAGCCGCAGTTCGTTGTCATGGAGGCCAGCGGTGGATGGGAGACAGCAGTGTGGGCGGCGCTGCAAGCCGCCGGGTTGAGAGTGGCCGTGGTGAACCCCAAACGCGTGCGCGACTTCGCTCGCTCGTTGGGACAACTGGCGAAAACTGATCGACTCGATGCGCAGGTGTTGGCGCTGTTCGGTGAGCGGCTGCGACCCGCAGCGACACGCTTGCCGAGCCAGCAACGGCGGGAGTTGCGCGAGTTGTTGCACCATCTCGATGCGCTGGTGGGCCTACGAGCCCGGCAGCGTACCCGCCAGCAGCAACTGCAAGGCGCTGCGGCTGTGGCGAGCGTGGAGCGGGTGATCGCTTCTCTGAGCCAGCAGATCGCGCTGCTGGAGCAGCAAGTGCAACGAGCACTGCGCGAACAGCCTGCCGCCTGCCAGCGAGCCGGGCATAGGACCGAAGACCTCTTGGGCCTTGGTGGCCGATCTGCCGGAGTTGGGACAACTCAGCGGGAGACAAGCCGCCGCCTTGGTCGGTCTGGCGCCGCTGGCCCGTGACAGCGGGCAATTCCGCGCCCGGCGGAGGATCGCCGGAGGCCGTCCCCGTGTGCGCAAGGCGTTGTACCTGGCGGCCCGCGCCGCGGTGCGCTGTGACCCCCAGCTGGCCGCCTTCCGCGCCCGTCTGCTCGCAGTCGGTAAGCCGAAGCAGGTCGCACTGATTGCCGTCGCTCGTAAGCTGCTGGTTGCGCTCAATGCCATGATCCGCGACGATCGACCCTGGATCCCATTTCCTGCTTGACATAGTCGCTGACGGGGGAAGCACGCGACAAGACCGTCATGACTTCGTTGCGCTGGCTTGCCGTGCTCGATGTACGGGTCAAGTACACCTGCGCGCGCCAAGCGGCTCACGCCTCGTCCTGACGGCCCTCTCACGCACTTCGCCTCCCCACGTGGTGAGCAATGCAGGCTAGTGAAATCTACTGGATCCAACCGCCGCCGACGACGGTGTCGCCGTCATAGAACACGGCCGCCTGTCCGGGAGTAACGGCCCGCTGCGGTTGTTCAAACTCGACCGTAGCCGAGCCCGACTCGCCGTCAGGACTCACTTCCGCCCAGGCCGACTTGAACCGGTGCCGGATCTTCACCTGCACTCTCAGCGGCTCGCGCAGGTCGGCGACCACGATCCAATTCAGGTCACGAACGGAAAAACTGGTTCGCAGCAACTCCTCATCCGGGCCGACGAACACCTTCTTCGAAGCCGGTTCGATCTTGACCACGTAGAGCGGCCTGCCGGCGGCGACCCTCAGACCTCGGCGTTGGCCGATCGTGTAGTGGTGAATCCCGTCGTGCTCGCCGAGAGTCTTGCCGTCAGTCGACACAATCTCGCCGGCAGTTTCCGAAGAGCCGTTGGCCCCCTTCTTCGCAAGATAGAGCTCGACGAAGCGGGCGTAATCCCCATTGGGCACGAAGCAGATTTCGCGGCTCTCGGACTTGCCGGCGACGGGGATGTCGAGATCCTGAGCGAGACGCCGCACGTCCGTTTTCTGCATTCCTCCCAGTGGAAACAGAGCACGCGCCAGTTGTTCCTGCGTCAAGCCGAACAGGAAGTAGGACTGATCACGGGACTCGTCCACGCCACGCTTCAGCAGATATCGGCCGTTGCGTTCGTCGAAGTCGATCCGGGCGTAATGGCCGGTGGCGACCTGCCTGGCGCCCACTTGCCCGGCCGTGGTCAGAAACTGGTCGAACTTCACGAAGTTGTTGCAGAGCGTGCAGGGTATCGGCGTCCGCCCCGCAAGGTAGTCGCTGACGAAGGGCTCCACAACCTCCTGCTCGAAGCGATCTTCGAAGTTGAGCACGTAGTAGGGAATGCCGAGGTGTTGAGCGACCTGCCGCGCGTCATAGACATCGTCGAGCGAGCAGCAGCGGCCGACGGAGCCGCCCGGCGGCACCAACTCGGGCATGCGGCGCTGGTTCCAAAGCTGCATCGTCATGCCGACGACGGGCGTTCCGTTGCGGTGCAGCAGACCGGCGACCGTTGAGCTATCCACGCCGCCACTCATGGCCACCGCGATGAGATCGTTGCTCACATGCTCATTCTCGCAGACGCCCGCGCCTCGGCCGCATAGCGTGGGGAGTTGTATTAGGCTATCCTTTATCTGAGTATCGGGAGGTGGACCCATGAAGCGATTGATCGTCAGTGCTCTCTTCGTTTTTCTAGTCGCGATGAGCTGGGCGTTGAGCCATGACCGCTCCGCCAGCGCTGCATCAAAGACCAGCGGCCAGGGGAAGATGACCTTCAAGGTGCTCTACACCTCCAGCCATCTACCCGCCGAGGCGCAGGTTCCCGACGTGCTGAAAGCCTCCCATGGGGGATTTGCGGTCGACCGGCGGCCGGACAAAGGCGAGACGTACTTCGCGCTTCCGGGCGCGGGCATTATCCAGATCAGCTCGGACTTGAAGAGCACCGGGATGATCAGCACGCCGCCCTCGATGAAAGACACGAACATGCACAACGCGACCATCTGGTACTCCGACGGCGGCGCGTATCTCACCTTCCCCGGAAACCAGTCGGCGCAAGTCGTGACGACGACCCTGGACGGCAAGCTCGTCAACACCCTCAAGCCCCCCAAGCCCGGCACCGACCTCGGGCACCCTCACGCCAGCGACTACTTTGCCGGCGCGGGCAACTTCGTCCCTACCGACACCGAGTACCTCGACGGCATGATTTACGTCGCAACGGGTTACTCCAAATTGGACTATGTGCTGACCGCCAAGGTCTTGAGCACAAACCCGTTCAAGGCCGAATGGCACGACCTTTCCTTCGGCGGCAAGGGCACGGGAGTGGGCCAATTCGGCACAGGACACGGCATCACCGTACCTGGGGGGACCCGGCGCGTTGACGTTGCCGACAGACTGTATTCGGAAATCGACCGCTTCACCCGCACCGGCCAATACATCTCGACCCTCAACATGCCATTCGGCTCACTGCCTTGCGACATCGACTATCTCGATGACTACGCCATTGTCGGCGCGCTACGCGGCCCGGATACCAGCAGAGGCGCCCCGATCTACATTCTCAAAAACGACAAGCTCATCTCCACGATCATGATCAAGGAAGACCTGGGCCTCGAGAACTTCACCCACATCCATAACGCGGTGCTCCGAAAGCACGGCGGCAAGTACTACGTCATCGCCCAAGCCTGGAATCCGGGCGACTTCGCCATCCTCGAACAGGTCAACTGACCCTGCTTCTCTCGGTTGCCGGAAGGATCTCGACCACCTCGGCGAGGGTCTTTCCGGCAGCGTCGGATATGCGGTTGCAGCGGCCATAGAGGGTTTGGTCGCGCGGGTCCTGGAACGCCTCTTTCAAGAATCGGTTCGCAGGGAGTTGGAAGAACCCTTGCGGATCGGAGACGTGGGGAATCCGGTACTCCGAGAGCACGGCGCCGAGAGGCTGCATGCCTTGGGTAATCACGGGCAGCGCTTCCGGCGGAAACCGATTCAAGTGAATCCTGATGGCCCCGGCCTCGACGGGAATCCGATCGGCGCCTGCCGTCAGCACGACTTGTCGGTGCAGCAGATTCCCATCACGAAACACGATGAGCGGTCGAAGCGCGATCGGCAGCTCCCAATAGGCGCTCAGCGTACCCGTCATGTCGCTGTCATGGACCAGCAGTGAGCGGTACGGTTCGGGAATGAGCGCCGGTTCGATGGGCTCAATGCCCTGGATGACCTCCCGCGCGGACGGGGCTTCCCTCTTGAGGGGATCGAGCACCACAGCAATACTTTGAAGGAAACGGGCCATCTTTTCTTGTGGGAGGCGCGCAATGGCTGCAAGTTTTCAGTTCGATATGGTCCCCGTTTGTTTTAAGTGCTCGCCAAGCATGGACAAAATACGGGTCTAACCGGCGTAGGCGGGGGAGAGCTTGCGCAGGTGAGCTACGACAGAGGGGACAGCCTCCAGCAAGGCGTTGACGTCTTCGTCCGTCGTCTCCTTGCCGAGCGAGAAGCGGATGCTGGACTTGGCCTGCTCGGTAGACAGTCCGATGGCCGTGAGGACGTGGGACGGTTTCACGGCGCCGCTGGAACACGCCGCGCCGCTCGAGACCGCCACGCCTTTGAGGTCCAGCGCGATTACCATCGCTTCGCCTTCGATGTGATCGAAGCGAATGTTGGTCGTGTTCGGTGTGCGCTCCACCCCATCGCCGTTGACGACGGCGCTTTCGACGCGGGCCAGGATACTCTCCTGCAGGCGATCTCGCAGCGAGGACAGGCGCCGGCCTTCCGAATCCAGATCGCGTTGGGCCAGGGCCGCGGCTTCGCCGAGTCCGACGATTCCCGGCACGTTCTCGGTTCCCGGACGCCGCCCTCGCTCGTGGCTGCCCCCGAACAGGACCGGCTCAAGGACCGTACCTTTCCGGATGTACAGCGCGCCGACACCCTGCGGGCCGTAGATCTTGTGTCCGCTCAGAGCAAACAAATCAACACCGAGTTGCTGCACGTCGGTCGTGATCTTGGCGGCGCTTTGGACACCGTCGGTGTGGAACGGAATACCCGAGTCGCGGGCCAGCCGCGCGATCTCGGTAATGGGCTGAACCGTGCCAAGTTCATTGTTGGCGTGCATAATGGTGATCAGCACGGTTTCAGGGCGCAGTGCCCCGCGTACGTCCTCGACGGAAACAACTCCACGTGAACCGCCGGAGAGATACGTGACATCGACGCCCTGGCTTTCAAGGTGGCGGCAGGTGTTGAGAACCGCCGGATGCTCGATGGTGCTGGTGATAACGTGCTTGGCGGGCTTGCCGGACCCGTACGCGGCGCCGAGGATCGCCAGATTGTCCGCTTCTGTGCCGCCGCTCGTAAAGACGATCTCAGCGGATTTGGCGTTTAGTAGCGCCGCTACTTGCCGCCGGGCGCGCTCAACACCCAACCGGGCTTGCTGTCCGAAGGTATGTATGCTCGACGCGTTGCCATAGCTCTGCTCGAGGTAGGGCAGCACGGCCCGCAGCACCTCGGGGGCCACCGGCGTTGTCGCGTTGTAGTCGAAGTAGTGGCGTTTCACAGAGTTACGGTGCGAATATTGATTATATCGTGGGTTCTGAAATTATTACTCTGACCACGGACTTCGGTCGCGAAGACCACTATGTGGGTGTGATGAAGGGTGTAATCGCAGGCATCCACCCTCCCACCCGCATCATCGATCTGACGCATGAAGTGGGCCCGTACGGTCTGCTGAAAGCAGCATTCGTGATCGCGCAGGCGCATCCCTTCTACCCTGCGGAGACGGTTCATGTCGTCGTCGTGGACCCCGGCGTGGGAACGAGCCGGCGTCCGATTCTCGTCGAAGCCGCCGGACAGTTCTTCGTTGCTCCGGATAACGGCGTACTGTGGCAAGTCTACGAACAGGTGGGGCACCAAGTGCGGGAAATCGATGGAGAACGCTGGGTCTTGAAGCCTACGAGCAACACGTTCCACGGACGTGACCTTTTCGCTCCGGTCGCGGCGTGGCTGGCGAAGGGGACGCCGCCCGCTGCGTTCGGACCGCTGGTCGACGAGTACGTTCAGCTCGATCCTACAAAGCCCGCCTTGATGCAGCCGGGCCGTTGGCGCGGGAAGGTCTTGAATGTCGACCGCTTCGGGAACATCGTTACGAGCTTTCCGGCGGAGTGGCTCGCGGAATCCCCCTCGGATTTCCGCATCGTGGCCGGAGAGATCGAGGTCTCGAAGACCGTGAAAGCCTATGCCCAAGCCCCGCCGGGCGTCGCGTTTGTGATCACCGGAAGCAGCGGCTACCTGGAGGTCTCGATCAATCAGGAATCGGCCGCTGAGAGCAGCGGTGTGGTAATCGGAGATTCCGTGGAGCTGGTGTTTCCACAGGACGGGCGCTCTCACCCGCTGCGTTGACTGCGGGCGTGCGATAAGCCGGGTGACCTATTCGCCGCCGCGGCCCTTACGGTATTCGTCGCGAAGCCTCTTCGCGTAGTTCTTGAATCCCTGTTTGGCGTTCTCGATTTCGGGCTGGGCCTGTTGCCAGGCCTTCTTGGCTCGCGGCTTGATGTCCTCTTCCAACACCTGTGAAGCCTTGGAACGGGCTTCCGGATTGGCCGCCAGTTCCCGGGCGGCGCGCATCACGAGTCGGCGCAGCAGTCTCATCGGGTCGAAGCTCAGTATATCTGATGCCGGCTTGTTTTCTTCGCTGGCTAAGGTTCACATTTGAGTCAAGTTCACGCGGCGATCCTTTGCCCTGCTTTTCGGTCTGAGGCAGAGCCTCGCTAGTCCTCAACTGCCGCCGCCACCGCATTGGAGACGCGCCGCAGCAAGCGGCCGTTCTCGACCATGCGGTTCGTTAGGATCACACAGAGCAGATCCCGATCCGGATCAGCCCAGGCTACGGTGCCCGTCGCGCCGGTGTGCCCAAAGGTCCTCGCAGAAACGAGCTCGCCGAAGAAGTTCCAGACGGGCGAATCCCGCAGCGCCCATCCGAGCCCCCAAGGGGCTTGCAGCGAACCGTTCTGGTCGCTCGTCATGGCATCGACAGCGGCGCGGCTAAAAACGCGCTTGGCGCCGTACTCGCCTCCGTTCAACATGGTTTGGAGCAGGATCGCCAAATCGAGCGCGCTGCTGTGCATGCCGCCCCAAGGGTGGCCCATATCCCGCCAATAGGGGCTGTTGGGGCCGAAACGTTCCAGATCGGCCTGATTGGAGTTGGGCGACGTCTCCACCCACACGGTTTCCTCCAGCTTCCAGTCCCCCATCCCCAGAGCACTGTGACGCACGCCGAGCGGCTCGAACATCTCTTCCTTTTCGAAGTCCCGCAGCCGCTTGCCGGAGACGCGTTCGACGATCTCCGCCGCGAGTAGGATGCCCTTGCTCTGGTAACGGAAGCTCGAACCGGGAGAATAGAGTAGAGGCGTCCTCGTCGCACCCTGCACGAAGCCGCTCAGCGGAGAATGCGCCCGCCGAAGCTCGCGATTCTGCGGCAGCATGTCCGGCAACCCGGAAGTGTGCGAGAGCAGGTTGCGCACCGTAACCTTGGCGCGTTCGCCGCCCTGAAACTCCGGGATGTAGTGGGAAACAGGGTCGTCGAGCGACACCAACCCTCGGTCGACCAGGATCATCAATGCGCAGCCCGTCACAGGCTTCGTGATCGACGCCAACAGGAAGATCGAGTCCGGCTTCACACGGGGGGCCTCCGCATCGTGGGTCAGCTTCCCGAAGCCGCGGGCGAGCACGATCTCATTCCGTCGAGCAACGACGATCGACGCGGCCGTGACGGGACCTGCATCAACCTGCTCAGCCAGGATCGACGCGGCCAACTCGAGTTGTTGCTCCGACATGCCCACCGAAGCCGGAAGTCCTTTCTGGAGTTGCGCGTGCAGGGGAATCGTCATGATGCAGAAAACCGAAGTCACGCCCAAACAGAACGCGAGTTTGCGAGGAGAGGCAGGCAGCATGCGCCCACTTTAGCTCATCGCGCGCCGCGGTTCACCGTGCGTAATAGCCGGGCCGCGCACGAATCGTCACGTCGGACCGCCCGACCTTGACCTCCACGCCGCGCCACTCGCCGTCGAAATCCTGGTTGCTCGGGTAGTAGGCAACACTGTAGACGCCGCGCAACTCCGATTCGATCAGCGGGAGCACCGGGTCGAGATCTTGAATGGAAATCGCCGGGAAAATCCGGCCGTGAGACGCTGCGGCCAACGTCTCCAGGCGTTTGCGAGCCTTCTGCGACCAACCGCGTCCGAAGCGCTCGCCCGAACGGAGAAAGACGGGATAGATGAGCGCATGCATCTCGGCGGCCGCTTTGGCAAGCCGTTTGAACCGGATGGTCGAGGGCGTGTCTGTCTTCTGGTTGCTCACCTGGTTGTCGATGCCATCACTGATCACGATCAAGGCATTGCGCTCGCCGGGGTGCTCGTGCAGTTCCTCGGCGTAGGCCAAGGCAATGGCGTCATAAACGGGCGAGCCGCCCGCGACTTCCGGGAGCTTGTCGACGGTTTCGAGCAGTGCTTCGCGATCATCGCTCAGCGGGGCAACCACGTGGAAGATATCACCGGCGAGGGCGTACAGGGCGACGCGGTCAAGAGGACGAGCCAGCGAGACGAATCGTTTGGCGGCTTCCCTCATCGCAAGGCGGTCCGGCTTCGTGCTGCCGCTGAGATCAAGAAGGATCGCCAGATTGAACGGCACTTCGTCCGAGCCCGCGAAACTTACCTCCTGCTCTTGACCTTCCTCGATGATGATGAAGTCCTCCGGATCCAACTCGGTCACCGGGCGCCCCGCCGCGTCTGTAGCCGTGACGACGAGGTTGACCATCCTTACGTCGGACCGGAATACGGGATTACCAGCGGCCGAGTGAAGCTTCGTGGGTGCGGGGGCTGCCTGTGGGCTAGGCCGCGGCGTCGGTTTGCTTGGCTTCTTTTTATCAAGCACCTCTGCCAACGCTTCGACCGACTGCCAAGGGAGTTTGATGGGCGAGTCCCCCGGTATGGGCTCATTGGTCAGCCGCAGCTCACCGGGTGCTTGCGCACGTACACGAATGAGTCCGTACGTAACCCGACTGCCGGGGAGGCGGTCCCGGAGTCGCCAGATCGTTCGCTGTGGAGTTACTTGGATGTTGTTTTGGATGAAGTGTGCCTGCGGGGGAAGATGCACCGCCGCGGGCTTCTGCTCCGAATCCATCTGGATGCGCGTAGCCCGCCAAGGCGCCGCCAACCGGATATCACCTGTTTCGGTGACGAGGCGCGCCCCGCGAATCATACCGTTGATTTCTATCGCTCCATCCGTTGTCACGATATCGACGGAGAATCCGATCGGGATGAAGACATTGAGGTCGATCGGTTCGGCATCGTGCGGCGCGCACTTGACGACCACGCGCTCCTCGGTGCGTGTGATCTCGACATCGTCGTGCGTGATTTTGCGCGTCGTCCCCGTAACTTGGACCCGGAGGCGTGGAGCCGACCCTACAGCGACGCGAACGTCGCCAAAAGGATTATGGACATCAACCGTGATGGCCGGCAGCAGCCGAGAGGCCACCACGGGCAGCAGCAACACCCACAACCCGCATCTCGTCCATGGATTATGCGCCGCGATCATCAGAGGCCGCCCGGCTTGAGCGAATCGCTCTGTACCTCCGGTCCCCATCATAGCCGTCTCATGTTCGCGAACAGGACGGGTATCCGCATCGCGGCTATGATGATGGCCATGCCGGAGAGACCCAAGGCCGTAGTCTTGCTCAGCGGCGGCATGGATAGTTGCGTCACTGCCGCGATCGCGTCTCAAGATTATCGGCCGGCCTTGTTGCATTCATCCTACGGCCAACGGACGGAAGCGCGGGAGTTGCGGGCCTTCGAGAAGATCGCGGACTTTTTCGGTGTGGAAGAACGATTGCACATCGATCAGCGCTATATGACGGCCATCGGCGGCTCGGCACTTACCGATCGGGCGATCCAAGTGCCGGAAGCCGACCTGGTCGCGGCTCAACAAGGCAAGATCCCTGTAACCTATGTGCCTTTCCGAAACGCCCATTTCCTGACAGCGGCCGTTTCGTGGGCCGAAGTGCTGGGTGCGGACCGGATATTCGTCGGGGCAGTCGAGCAGGACAGCTCCGGATATCCCGACTGCCGCCCCAGTTACTACCGAGCCTTCGCGGCAGCCGTCGAGGTAGGGACGCGGCCGGAAACGCGCATTGCGATCGAGACTCCGTTGATACACTGCTCGAAGACAGAGATCGTGCGGCGCGGCGTGGCGCTCGGAGCACCGCTTCATCTGACGTGGTCTTGCTACCGGGCCGAGAGTAAAGCTTGCGGTACGTGCGATAGTTGCGTGCTCCGCCTTCGAGCGTTCGAACAAGCCGGAGTCGAGGACCCTGCGCCCTATGCGATATGCGATTGCTGATCCTGAATAGCAGCTTTTCTGTGGCCGGAACCGAGAGGAATATTGTATTCTGAGCAGGGGGCTTTCGGGGCCCCGTGAAAGGAGTATGAGTATGTTTGCCAGAGCCTACCACGTTGCTTTGTTGACGGCCGGGTTGTTGTGCTCCACGGGCATCGCCTCCGCACAGACAGGGCGTCTGGGCGGCAAGGTTATTGGGGAAGACGGACAGCCCTTGCGGGGAGCGGTCGTCCGTGTCGAGCGCCAGGAAATGCCGGGTAAGTTTCAAGTCAAATCCAACAAGCGCGGCGAGTATCTTTTCGGCTTTCTCCAGATGGGGGTCTATAACGTCATCCTGGAGGTGGATGGCCAAGAGAAGGCCCGTGTGAACAACATCAAGCCGTCGAGCGCGGGTGAAGCGACCCAACTGGATTTCGACTTGGCGAAGGAAGCGGCCAACAGAAAGGCCGCGGCATCGGGACAACTGACCGAGCAACAGTTGGGGAACATGACGCCCGAGCAGCGCAAACGCTACGAAGAGCGGCTCAGCAAGCGCCGCGAACAGATCTCCAGGAACAAAGAACTGAACGACGCCTATAACGCAGGCATGGAAGCCCTGAGTGCCCGGAATTTCGATGCGGCCATCGCTTCGTTCAAGGAGGCCGCCGAGATCGATCCGAAGCAGGTGGCTGTCTGGGCGCGATTGGCGACAGCGCATTCCAGTCTAGCCGGCACCAAACGCGGGGCCGAGGCAAAGGCGATACGCGCCGAGTCGATCGCCGCCTATCGCAAAGCCCTCGAGTTTCAGCCCGACAATGCGGGATTTCACAACAATCTTGGTCTTGAGTTGATCAAGGACGGGCAGATGGATGAGGGCAAGCAGGAGCTGGCGAATGCAGCGCTGCTCTCACCCGACAACGCCGGCCAGTTCCACTACAACCTGGGCGCCACGTTGATGAACCAGGGGGATATGGAAGGCGCGATTGAGGCCTTTCGTGATGCCACGACCGTAACCCCTCCCTATGCAGAAGCTTTCTACCAGATCGGCTTGACACTCATGGGCCAAGCCAAGGTTGACGACAACGGCAACACGATTCCGGTGGAGGGTACGATCGAGGCGTTTCAGAATTATCTGCAGACTGCGCCGAACGGGCCGAATGCGCCGACCGCCAAGAGCCTGATCGCTTCGCTCCAGAGCAGTGTCGACATGAGCTTCGAGAATCCCGACGCCAAGAGGCGCAAACGGCGCAAGAAGTAGTGCCGCCTTACGTGATGGCGGCTTACTGAGTTCGGGTTTTGGGGAAGGCGCCGGTCGCAGGCCGGCGCCTTCATGCTTGGGTTAGCATCGTGCGCAATATTCTCCTCATCATTCTGGCCGTCATCGCCCTGGCGTTGATGCGCTGGTTGATCACCGACGTCGTCAAGGCGGTCAAGAAGGCCGTTTCGTCCAGTCCCCGCGAGCGTTCGGACGCTGGCGACCAAGCCACTGACGGCAAAGAGGAGAAAACGGGCCGCTTGGTCAAGGACCCCGTCTCCGGCACCTATATCGACGAAAACGTTGCGATTCGGGAAGAGATCGACGGCGAGATGTTCTTCTTCGAGTCCCGCCGGAATCGGGACGAGTACGTCAAACGCGCCCGCGCCGGGCAAACTTAGGGTCCTTGTCAGTCCGCCGGTCCCCGGCAGTCCCCCTGCTAAACTAGGCTGCCTATGATCGAGACCTGCCCCTCCGAACAGTGGCGCCCAGCCCTGGAAAACGCCTTCGACTTCGCCCAAGAACAGGTCCGGGGATTGGTGGAACGCGATCCCGATTTCTACCCGATGTACACACAAAACGGGAAGTGGCGTCACGAAGGCGAAGCATGGACCCATTGGTGTGACGGTTTTCTGCCCGGCATGATGTGGGTCTTCCACCGCCGCACGTGCGACGCCCAGTGGCGGGAACTCGCCGAGCGCTACACAACCCCTCTCGAACCTCGCAAGATGGACCGCGGCGTCCACGACTTGGGGTTTATCTTTTTGTCAACCTACCACCGCTGGTACCGGCTCACCGGCGACACGGCGCTCAACGACGTCGTGATCCAAGCCGGTCGAACGCTGGCTCTGCGATTCAAGAAGAAGGGAGAGTACCTCTGCTCGTTCATGGGTTCCGACTCGTTGTTCATCGACATCATGGCCAACGTCGGCATCATCTTTTACGCCGCCCTCCAAACCGAGGACGCGAAGCTCCTTGACGTGGCGATGAAACATTGCCTCACGACGCGTCGCGTGCTGATTCGCGGCGACGGCAGTTCGTCCCACGAAGGCATGTATGATCTCGAAACAGGCGAGTTCCTGCGGCAGTCGACACAGCAGGGCTTCCGAGGCGACTCTTGCTGGTCACGCGGGTTGGCTTGGGCGATCTACGGGTTCACGTCGTCGTACAACGCCGTTCGGGACCCGCGGTTTCTTCAGACCGCGGAGTCATGCGCTGATTTCTACATCCGGGAAACCCCGGCGAACGGCGTTCCGCTGTTCGACTATGATCTGCCCGCCGACGGCCCGCGCCATCTGGATACGTCGGCGGCGGCCATCGTGGCGGCGGGCCTGCTGCGGCTGGCGAAGCTCAGCGCCGACCCCGCCAAGGGTATGCTCTATGACCAGACGGCCCGGCGCATTCTGCTGACGCTTTCCGAGGAGCCTTTCCTGGCCCGTGGAAAGCCGGCATGGGAAGGCATTCTCACCGAGGGTGTCTACCATCTCCACAAGGGACTTGGCGTCAACGAGTCGGTCATGTGGGGAGAGTACTTCTACGTGGAGGCGCTCGATCGCGCACTGCGTGGGGCGTGAGAACCCCTGCCGACTCTTGGCGAGACTTCTTTCGACGTTCCCCTCGACGGGAATGCCTTTTGCTCGTTGCCGCGAGGAAACAGAAACCCTGAATCCTGTTCAGCGCTGATAGACGACTTTGCCGCCGACGATCGTGGTCAGGGCCTCGATGTCCCTTATCTCCTGCACGGGACAGGTCAGGTAGTCCTTCGAGATCACGACCATGTCGGCGAGCTTGCCGGGTTCGATAGAGCCCTTCACCTCTTCATCGAAGGAGTGGTAAGCGGCATTCCAGGTCCACATCTTCAGCGCCTGCTCGCGCGTCAGGCGCTGCTCGGGGCTGAAGACCTCGCCGGTGATCGTTTCCCGTGTGATCGTCATCCACATGCCGTAGAAGGGATGATAGGGGTTGATGGCGGTGCGCGCATCGAACTTGATCATGTGGTCGGCGCCGCCCGCCACAATAAGCCCGGCGCTGAAAAGGGATTGCAGCGGCTGGAACGTCTTCATTCTTTCCGCTCCGAGAACTTCGGCGAGAGCGGGACCGTCGAAGTGATACCAAGCCGGCTGAACATCAACGAGAACGCTCAGCTCTTTGGCCTTCCGGATCGACTGCTCGTTGTGAAAGTTGGAGTGAATGAGAGTGAAGCGGCGATCCCGAATCGACTCTTCGCGATCCACCGCCTCGAAGGCTTCCAGGAGGAGGTCGGTCGATGCGCCACCGGTCGTGTGCGCGGACATCTGCCAACCGAGCCCGGCGCCGAACTTGACCCACGCAAAGAGCTTCTCGCGGGGCAGGCGCAGGACACCACGGAAATCGGGATCGCTGTAACCGTAAACTCGCGTGTTCGTCCCGTAGGGCGTTCGCAGGTACGCCGTTCCGATGAGGATGCCGCCGTCGAGCACGACCTTGAGTCCGCCGACCCGCAGGTAGTCGTCACCGAAGCCGGTCAAGGGAGCGAGCAACTGCGTTTGGGCGCGCAGGGTTTCAATCGGCTCCTCGCCGGTCAAGCGCAGGGTCATGTTGGTCCGCACTTGTAGCTCGCCCAATTCCCAAAGTCGCTGATACGTGCGCACTTGTTCCGGTCGCATCGCCCGATCGATCACACTCGTCAGGCCGGCGGCGCTATAAGCTTTCTGCATCTTGCGCAGCGCCCGCAACCGGTCTTCGGCGCTGAAAGCCCGCTGTTCGATCAAGCCGCCGAGGAGCTGCCGCGCGCCGAGAATCAAGCCGGTGGGCTCGCCGTCGTCATTGCGAATGATCTTGCCGTTGGCAGGGTCAGGGGTGTCAGGTGTTATGCCTGCAGCTGCGAGGGCGGCCGAATTCAACGACGAGGCGTAATTGTTGTCGAGCATGACCTTGTGGCCGCCGCTGAACCGATCGAGTTCCCAACGTGTGGGATAGCGACGCTCCGTCAGCCGCGTCGAATAGACCTTCGGCACGAAAATGAGCTCGTGTGCAGGAGTCGAGCGGACAGCCTTCTCGACATAAGCACGGATGTCGGCGAAATTCTTCATGATCGGGATTTCACCGTCACGCTCCGCCAGCCCTGCGTTGATCGCATGAACATGCGCGTCGATCAGGCCCGGCACAACCGTTTTGCCGGCAAGATCAATCTGCTTCGTGTCCGGACCCACCGTGCGGCCCACCTGCTGCGTCGTGCCGACCGCCAGGAATCTCCCATCGGCGATCGTGACCGCCTCCGCGATCGGCCGCTCCTCCCACATCGTGATGATCTTGCCGTTGTAGTACATCGTCTCGGCGCGGCCCGTAGGGATCACCCTACGCCTCGGTTCGCCGGTCAACAGAACGGGGAGGAGGAGGACGGCCAAGTACGAAGAAAGAACCGCTAAAGCGCCTGAAGGTCTCGCTATCATCAATGTCCTCGGCGCCGCGGCAGAGCCGCGCCGCATACGGTTGCCAGCATAACAACACAGAGCCGCCATGATGGGACTTCCGCAGGTCTTGACGGGGCGGCGCGGCGGACCGCTTGCGGCGGTCTCGTGCCATGCCGTCCACCCCGTCCACTGATGCTGGCAGGGCCATGGGTCGGGCGGTCTTGTCGGCCTTGCCCGACGAAAAAGGAAGCAGAGCCTTCCCTCGGCCGCCAGGATCTATTTGACGGGCTGCGGCGGTGACGTCACCGCCGCTAAGCACAACGACGGCAACCGGGGCAATCGCGTGGTTCTTGGATGAGCGTGTCTGTCAAGGGGTGAAGGACGCCCGGGCCGCGACGGGAAGAGTCACCCTGCGGCGGATGAACTCCAGAAGTATTCCGCTCGACCTGAGCCTCCGCTCATCGGCGGGCTTTACGCACGAAGACCAGCAGAAAGAGCCCGCTGATCCCACTCTGCCGCGCAAGAAGCGCGCGGCACCAGCCGTAGGCGTGCGTCAATGGAAGCGATACACCGCCGGGTGTGGGCCGACTTCGACCGAGCCGAATCAGCCATGATTCCCGCCGTCGTGCGAGCGCTGGATTTGGAAGGTGCACCGGGAAGCCGGTACCGAAACCTCGGTGGCGCCCTACTCGATCACGGCGAGAATCTCATCCTCGCGCATGACCAGAAGTTCTTCGCCATCCACGGTCACTTCGGAACCGGAATATTTACCGAAGAACACTTTGTCGCCAACCTTGACGTCCAAGGCGGCGACGCTACCGTTGTCAAGCCGCTTGCCGGGGCCCGCCCCTACAACCTCGCCGCGCTGCGGCTTTTCTTTGGCGGAATCGGGAATGATGATGCCGCCTTTTACCTGCTCTTGTTCTTCGGTGCGACGGATCACAACACGGTCGCCCAACGGTTTCAAAGTCACGGCTTCTCTCCTTCTTGATGGATCAACCGCAGGCTTGCGCCCTGCTCGGGAACTCGACTTCGCAGGCTAACAACGAACCATGATGAGTGTCAACAGGGCCGGAATCCGCCGGCTTGCGCTGCGTGCCAACGGGTACGTGTAACCTCTGCTTTCCATGCAGATAGACGATGAGAAGCGCGGTTGCAACGCCCGACAAACCATGTCAGGTCGAGTTTTTCGGGAAAAGGTGAAGTACTTTGTTTGCCGACCAGCCACTCCTGTCTTAGAGATGACTGGGCTGCAGCTATGTCCTGCCGCTCGATTCCGTTTTCAATCAGGCTTCGACAACAATAGCAACCAGTGTCGTCGTGGCTGGCCCATCCAGCGGATCCTGGATCTGCTTTTCGGCGCACAATCACGATTTGCTACGGACTGATTGCTGTTGAACCTCAGCAATAAGCTACGCATACCATGCGCTTGCCCCGTGCGTGCTGCTCATAAGCGTTGGCGGGCGGGTCGACGAACTCGACCCGCGAAAACCCCGCTTGCTGGAGCATGAATGCCAGCGCCTTCGGGGAAGGGCAAGTGGCTACGGGCGAATGGCCGGTTTCGGTGTTGTCGGCGGTGAACTCGCCGGTTTCGTCGATCAAGGCGAGCACTCCCTGATACGGCCGGGTCCACTCCCGCGCGCCCCACTCCGCCGCGCCTTCGACTTCATCGATCACTTGCGTCTCGACAACGCATAGCTCCGAGGTCACGGCGCGCAAATTCCGCAGCGCCCGCATGGGGTTCTCAAGGTGATAGAGCACACCGAGAAGGAGTGTCAGATCAAACGCACCCAGCGATGAGGTGTCGAGCGTCTCGACGTTGCCCTGCCGGAATTCGATCCCCGTATGACCGAGCTGCTCCGCAGCGAAGCGCGCCTTGGTCAGATTCACCTCACGAACGTCGAGCCCGGTGACCCGCCCTACGCCAAGCCGCGTCATGGCGAAACTGTAGAGGCCTTCGTGGCAGCCGATGTCAAGACACCGGATCTCAGCGAGGCGTTCTCCGAAGTGGGTCGCTACGATGCCTTCTACCATGCGCCGCCTTGTTTCGAAGATCTCGACGACGTGGGGCGGGACGTTCGACTCCGTTCGGATGCCGCCAAAATCGAACGGGTAGAACCACGGCCCGAGCGCCTCGACTTCTCGCTGGAGTTCTTGAGATGTCATGTGGCCTATCAGCAGGCGCGCCTCCGCAACCAGCCGCCTCCCCAATAGCTCACAGCTTCAGGCAGATCGTCCAGGCCCGCCGGTGGGGAATGAGTGACGCGCTCGAACTCCGGATGGGTGGCGAGGAAGGCGTCAACGGCGGCAGCCGGGCTGTCCTCCATCCAGGACGGCTCGCCTCCGGGCACATCGACGAGGTCGCGCATGATCGTATCCGCGGCGATCAAGTAGGAACCCGCCGTGACGATGGGCGCAAAGGCCTCCAGTTCCCGGCGAACGTGATCCCGGCTGTGGTCGGAATCGAGAATGACGAGGGTCGTTTCATGCGGCTTGCACAGAGCCTCGATCTGCCGAAGAACTTCCGGAGAGGCCGAATCGCCCTGGATCAGCGTGATCAACGAGCCGACATCGTGCCGCCTCAACGTATCCCGGAGACTTGCCGGCACGTTGATGTCAACTCCCACGACGCGCCCTTCTCCCAGTGCCTTGCAGAGGCACGCGTGGAAGAGCAACGAGCCGCCCTGAAAAACCCCCGTCTCGATCACCAGGCTCGGACGCACCTCCCAAAACACCTCTTGCAAGCGCACCAAGTCGTCGGGCAACTGCAGGACAGGCAGCCCCATCCAGGTAAAGCCGTGATAGTAGCGTAGGCTCCAACCCGCACGCACCCACTGCCGCGAAATCTGCGCGAACGCTTCACGGCCGTAAAGTTCATGCGAGACGCTATCCTTGCCTGCCTCTTCGACTGCGAGGGTTCTGGCGTCCGTGTCGATAACAAGTTTCATTGATCTGGCGTATGAAAGCCGCTCGCCTTAGTCCGTCTCCCGTGAATCGAGACCGTCAACCAGCCGCTTCCACAACTCCGGCTCCCGACCCGCAGCGACCCCGGATGAACGGCTTGAGCTGCTTCCGAAACGCCACAGGACAAGCTTCTCGTGAACGACCTTTCCCAATAGTACTCTGGCGCGGCGGCCGGCAGTTGTGCGTGCGGACGCGCGATGACCTTCCTGACCTCGTTATATAGCAAGGGCTCCAGCGCCTGACGGTTCGGGATCCAACAGTATGTCGATCGCCATTGTAGAGCGTCTCGATGAACATCATGCGCCGCAAGCCGGGTCGTCGGTCAAAGTGTCGTCCGTCCAAAGATTCACAGAACCAAAAACCCTCGTCCGCGGGTATTCCAGCTTTCTCCAGCGCGGCTGTTCGCCGGCAACAAGCGCCGGTGGCGAGTAGTAGTCCGAATGCAGCGGATTGGCCAGGGCGAAGAAACCGGGACGATCCGACCTGCCCACGATACCGCCATCTATTGGCTGAGCGGCCCTCCGGACCGAATCGAGCCTGTCTCCGCTCTCCGCAATCGCAGCCCCCTCAGGATGCTCCCTCCCTGGGTACGGATCACAGGCGGCCGCTTGTCGCCTCCTCGAGCTGCCGATATACTCCAATTGCGGAGTTCGTTCGCTGTGCGAATCAGGCCAGTTTTCACAATCAGCGCGTTCTCAGTACTTCTTTGTCTGAGCTTTGTCTCGCCCGCGGGTGCTCAGTCCGGCGCGGACGCCGTCGAGTTCTTCGAGACCCGCGTCCGGCCTGTTCTTGCCGAGAACTGCTTCGCTTGCCACACATCCGCGAAGCTCGGCGGCCTCGAGATGGTCTCGCGCAGCGCACTCATCAAGGGTGGCCATTCAGGCCCCGCCATTCAGCCGGGCCACCCCGGAGCGGAGCCTGCTTCTCAAGGCCGTTCAGCATACCCACGAACGCCTGAAGATGCCGCCACAGGGCAAGCTCACCGATGAGCAGATCGGTCACATCACGGCATGGATTCGCGACGGCGCCGTTTGGCCGGACGCGCCGGAGACCCAAGCCGGCGATGAATTTCGAATCACAGACGAACAACGGACTTTCTGGTCGTTCCAGCCCGTCCGCGAGCCCGAGCCGCCCAAGGTTCGCGACGAGGCGCGCGCAACGACGCCGATTGACCGCTTTGTCCTCAAGAGGCTTGAAGAGAACGGTCTCGAACCGGCTCCGCCTGCGGATAAACGCACGCTGCTGCGAAGGGCCTACCTGGACTTGATCGGTCTGCCCCCCACGCCCAAGCAAGTACGCGCCTTTGTCAATGACCACGCCCCGGATGCCTTCGCCAAAATTGTGGACGATTTGCTTGCGTCGCCGCGATACGGCGAGCGCTGGGGACGTTACTGGCTCGACGTAGCCCGTTACTCGGATGACAAGCTGAACTCCACCCAGATGGAGCCCTATCCGCACGCTTATCGTTACCGCGACTGGGTGGTCAAGGCTTTTAACGACGACATGCCCTACGACCTGTTCGTGAAGGCGCAGATCGCGGGCGATTTCCTCGAAGGCGGCAAGAATCCCAATCTCGTTGCCGGCTTGGCATTCTACGGACTCAGCCCGCAGTTCCAGGACGACCGCATCGACGCCACCGGACGAGGTTTCCTGGGCCTGACCGTACAATGCGCACAGTGCCACGACCATAAGTTCGACCCCATCCCGACCGAGGACTACTATGCGATGCTCGGCGTCTTCAATAGCAGCAAGGTCGACGAATTCCCGCTCGCTGATGAGAAGACGGTTGCCGAGTATGAAGAGAAAACGGCAGAGATCGCAGAGGAGCAGAAGCAACTCGACGAGTTTCTGGGGACACAGGCGCGCCAGTTGGTTGAGGTGCTGGCCGGCAACACAGCGTCGTATCTCGAAGCTGCCTGGAATGTCCTCGGTCCTCGCCGGCGCGACATGCCCGAGGTCGTGCATGAATTCCTCTTGGATGAGGAAACGCTCGAACGTTGGGTACGGTACCTGGGTAACTCGTCCCGCGATCACCCGCTGCTTGATCGATTCGATGAATTTCTGACGGATCCATCCCCTGAGCATCTGCGCCCTTGGGCCACCGAGATGGAGACTCTCGCGCTCGACGTGCTGCGCGAGAAACGGCAGATCGACAAAGAGAACGAAATCCGGCTCGGGGGCGAGGATAGCAGCCGTGTGCGCAACGAAGTCGAGTTGCTGTCGCTGGAACGCGACCGGCATTTCCTCTGGCGTGACCTTGGCTCGGCACAGGCTTTCGACGCGCCTGAGGGGTTCGAGCACGGTGTGCTCTACTACGCGGACGCTGAGATCGACCGTTTTCTTCCCGGTGAATGGCGCGACCACGCTGATCGGCTACGAGTAAAGATCGAGAGCCTGCAAGACTCGCTTCCGGAGAAGTACCCGTTCCTGCACGTTGTTCACGACAAGGACGATCCGAAGAACGAGCATGTTCACATCCGCGGCAGCAAGGACAATCTCGGCCCAGAGGTGCCGCGGCGCTTTCTCACCATCCTTGGCGGGCGCGAGTTCAAGACGGGAAGCGGCCGCCTCGATCTGGCCGAAGCGATTGCCGGGCCAGACAATCCACTCACCGCGCGGGTCATGGTCAACCGGATCTGGCTGCACCACTTCGGCCGGGGAATCGTGAACACGCCGAGCAATTTCGGGCAGATGGGCGAGAGACCGAGCCATCCGAAGCTGCTCGACTATCTGGCGGAGCGGTTTGTAAAGAACGGTTGGTCGATCAAGGCGATGCATCGCGAGCTCATGATGTCGGACGCCTACGCTCGCAGCTCGGAGAGCGTTGGAAAGAACGAAGAGGTCGACCCCGACAATCGGCTGTTCTGGCGAGCGAACCGCCGCCGCTTGGATGTCGAGGCTTTGCGGGATTCGCTGCTGCAGGTTTCGGGCAATCTGGAGCTGTCTGGCGGCGGCGATCCGACGCTGGTTTCCGACCTTATGAACCGGCGACGGACGGTGTACTCCTACGTGAGCCGCCGCAAGCTCGACAAGAGTCTCGGCCTATTCGATTTCCCGAATCCAAACCAGACGAGCCCGCAGCGGATCGGCACGAATACCCCGCTTCAGGGCCTCTTCTTTCTCAACAGCGAATTTGTCATGCGTCAAGCCGAGCGGCTGACCGACCGCCTGATCGATGAAGCCGGCGGGGATGATGCCGCACGTATCCGCCGGGCCTACTGGCTGGTCTACGGCCGGGAGCCCACCGAGGAAGAGCTGGCCATCGGGCACGAATACCTCAGGGGCGGCGCCGGCACCTGGCCGAGCTATGCACAGGCCCTTCTGAGTTCGAACGAGTTCCTTTATATTCAGTAATGAACGGAGATCCCATGCCGCTGCCACCCAGAACCATCAGCCGGCGCAACATGCTGCGCACCGTCGGGACGGGGTTGGGCGCCGTTGGGCTGGCTCGCACGCTGGCCGCCGGCACGAGTTCGCCGAACCCTCTCGCCGTCAGAGAGCCTCACTTTCCCGCCAAAGCGAAGCACGTTATCCATCTGTTTCTCAACGGCGGCGCTTCGCATGTCGACAGCTTCGACTACAAGCCACTGCTCGACAAGTACAACGGGAAGCCCTATCCCGGCGGGAATCTCAAGACGGAGCGCAAGACGGGTGCGCTGATGCGCTCGCCTTTCGAGTTCAAGGAGTACGGCGAGAGCGGCCTGAAGATCAGTGAGATCTTCTCAAACCTTGCGACCTGCGCCGACGACCTCAGCATCGTCAAGTCGATGTACACCGACGTTCCGTTCCATGAGCCGTCGCTGTTCATGCTGAACTGCGGCCACCGTCTCGCGGGACATCCCTCGATGGGCGCCTGGCTGACGTACGGCCTCGGCACTGAGAACCAGGACCTGCCGGGCTACATCGTGATGTGCCCCGGATTGCCGGTGATTGGGCCGCAGTTGTGGTCCTCGGCGTTCCTGCCGGGAAGCTTTCAAGGCGCCTATGTGCGCAACGACGAGGAAGACCCCGAGAAGCTCGTCTCCTACGTGCGCAACCCGCGCCTGCGGCCCGGGCAACAGGCTCGTCAAGTCGAGTTGTTGAGCAAGCTCAACCGCAGGCACCTTGGCCAACAGGGTCACGCTCCGGAGCTGGAAGCGACGATTCACTCGATGGAAGTCGCGTTCCGCATGCAGGTCGAAGCACTCGATGCGTTTGACGTTCGTAAAGAGAGCACCAAGACACGCGAACGCTACGGCGAAGGGGACTTTGCGCGCGGCTGCCTGATCGCCCGGCGGCTCGTTGAGCACGGCGTCCGCATGGTGCAGGTCTACTACGGCAACATGCAGCCTTGGGACACCCACCAGGACATCCAGCGCATGCGCAAGCTGACGGCCGATTCGGATGCGCCGATGGCGGCGTTGATTCAGGATTTAAAGGCGTCCGGGCTGCTTGATGAAACGATTGTGCTGATCAGCGGCGAGTTCGGGCGCACACCGACGGTCGAAGTCAGCGGCCGTATCTCGGTGCAAAACGGCCGCGATCACAACAGTCACGGTTTCTCAGCCGTGCTGGCGGGCGGCGGGTTCAAAGGCGGACTGGCCTACGGCAACACCGACGACTTCGGATTCAAGGCGGAAGAAAACCCCGTCCACCCGCACGACCTGCACGCCACGATGCTGCGCTTGATGGGCTTCGATCACACCCGCCTCACCTACCGCCACAGCGGCCGGGACTACCGCCTCACGGATGTCGAGGGGAAGGTGGTGGAGGCGCTGCTGGCTTGAGTGCGTAGTCCCTATTCGGCGAAGAATCGTTTCTCCAGGCCCTCTCTTTCTTGTTGAACCTGGTTGTCGGTCCGTAGAGGGCGAACTTGTCTTCATCGCAGGCGTGCATTCGGGCAAAAAGCCTCTTTCCAATCCTGCCCGGGAGGGCCGGTTGACACACCAGGACGGCCTTCGTCGATTTGCAGCTTTTTCCGCCCCATCCTACTTGAGCACCACCGAGTCGATGCAGTAGCGCATCCCCGTTGGCCCTGGGCCGACTACTACGTTCGCCCGATTCCTGGTTGATCGCTAGAGGCCTTCCAGGATGTGACCCAACTTGTCTTTCTTGGTTCGCAGGTAGCCGGCCGTGCGGTCGCTGCTCGGCACTTCACAAGGGATGCGCTCGACTACCTCGATGCCGGCTTGCTGAAGCCCGGCGATCTTGGAGGGGTTGTTCGAGAGTAGCCGGACGCGGCTGACACCGAGCGTGTGCAGAACGCAAGCGGCCGACTCGTAGGACCGGAGATCCGCGGCGAACCCTAGTTGTTCATTGGCTTCGACGGTGTCAGCGCCTTCGTCCTGAAGCTGGTAGGCCTTGAGTTTGTTGAGCAGGCCGATGCCGCGGCCTTCCTGCGGATCGTAGATCAACAGCCCGGAGCCTTCCCGGCCGATCTGTTCCAGGGCCATCTCCAGTTGTTGGCCGCAATCGCAGCGCAGGCCGTGAAAGACTTCGCCCGTCAGGCACTGGGAGTGAATGCGCACCAGCGGGACTTCGTTTGCTGACAGGTCGCCGGCCTTGAGCACGATGATCTCGCTCGCATGGCCGTTGGCCCGGCCGCGAAAGCCAAGGATGCGGAATTCGCCGTAAGCACACGGGAACGCGGCATCGGCAACCTGTTCGAGTTGCGCGGTGTCCGCTGTTATCGGGGTCGGCTCCATCGCATATCATTATAGAGAACGGACTGGCAGCATCCGCCCCGTCCGCACGGCGCCGCAGATGCCGGGAGAAAAAGAGCTTCTCATCAGCCTGCTGGTGAAGATCGCAATCATCGCTTCGATGGCCAGCCTTCTTCTGCGTTGGGGTTTCGCCAAGCGGATGCTCTTGCGCGAGCAACGCACGCTGAGGCAGAGGCTGCAACTCGGCGCTCTCTTCGGGCTGTTCTTCGCGGCCGGCAGTTTGGTTCGGCATGTACTCGGGTACGACGCCGCCGAACTGGGGCTGGAGGGCGCTTTCGTCACGGGACTGGTAGGCGGCTACGTGACGGGCGCATTGGCGGGGGGCCTGGTCGCTCTCCCCGCGGTGCTGATTTCACCGCATGAGCTGTTCACCTTGCCCTTGATGGTTGGCGTCGGAGCGCTGGGCGGACTGTTGCGCAACATCGCCCCGGGGCCTGAGGACGTCTGGCGGTTCTCTCCGTTTTACCCTTTCACTTTATCCAGTTGGCGGATGCCGACTTTGCGCTCGCCGCAGGGCGCCTTCCAGATGCTGCTGTTCTTATGCTGTCTGGCGATCGAGTTCATCCGGTCGAGCCTCGGACATGCTTTCACGTCCAAGAACTGGTTGTTCGTGATGCACCCGCCGGCGGCGACACTCAACCCGGCGACCGTGGTTCTGGTGTATTTCTCTACGATGCTGTGCGTCGGCCTGACGCTCAAGATCTGGAACAACACCCGCAACGAATGGAAGCTCGAAGAGCAGCAACGGCTGCTGGTCGAGGCCCGGCTGGCATCACTGACGAGCCAGATCAACCCTCATTTTCTGTTCAACACGCTGAATTCGGTGGCGTCGCTCATCCGCAGCGACGGTGATACCGCCCGGCTGTTGATCTTCAAGCTGTCGACGATTCTGCGGCGGTTGCTGCGCAAGCAGGAAGCGCTCGCACCGCTTCGAGATGAGTTGGCTTTTGTCGACGACTACCTGAGCATCGAGGTAGTGCGGTTCGGCGACAAGCTGAAGATCGTCAAGGAGGTCGCCGCCAACACGACGAACGCCTTGATTCCCAGCATGCTGCTGCAACTGATTGTCGAGAACTCCATCAAGCACGGCATCAGCCCGAAGGTAGGCGGAGGCACTATCTGGATTCGTAGCGCCGTGCAGGGGTCGCGGCTGCAGCTTGAACTCGAGGACGACGGAGTCGGCATCCGCCCGGAGACGATCCCCGATGTCTTTCGCTCCGGCATTGGCGTGAGCAACGTCTACGAGCGGCTCGAAGTGTTGTTCGGGAACGAGTTCGACATGGTGATCGAAGACAGACCCGGAGGCGGCACTCGGGTGCGCATTCAGATCCCGGAGATGAAAGACCGCGCCATCGAAGCCGATGCGGAGGCGGCGTTGCCCTCATTCGCAACGGGCGCCGTGCAGCGCGGCTAGCCACAAGCGCGCCGCAAAAAATGCCAGGCCCAACCGCGGCCCCGGAGATAGCTGTCGTTTCTTAGGCCGAAGGAGAAATCGCCCCACAGGGCAGAATCATTGGTTTTACTGCCGTCCGGAAATCAGAGTAAGCCGGCCTCATCCAGAGTACGAAACTCTACTACTTCGTCCAGACGCCCGCCCACAGCGGTAGCCTGCTTTTCTCACCATGCCGCGCTGTGTCCTCGGGTGTCGGGTTGCTGGTAGGTAGGCGGTATATCCGTAGAACCCGTGCTACAAGACTATGGCCTGTTAACACTAACGCAGGGCCTCGACGATAAGAGCGGAGTGAAGGAAAGCGAGGAACATCACATCGAGTTTATCGAAACGCGAGAAGATGCGCCGGAAGCCCTTGCGTCGCCGGAAGAGCCTCTCGACTTCGTTGCGGCGGCGGTAGAGCCGGTGGTCGTATTCCCACGGCTCCAGACGGGTCCGACGGGGCGGCACGACGGGAATCCACCCGAAATCCAGCGCCAATTGGCGGGTCGGGTCGTCCTCGTAGGCGCGGTCCATCAGCAACGGCAGCGGCGCGGGCAACGGACCGGGGCCGGCCAGCAGATCGCGGCCCTGTGGGGCGTCGTGCGCTTGCCCGGGCGAGAGAGCGAACGTTATCGCCGTTCGAGCATTCACGGCAACCCGATGAATCTTGGTGCTCCATCCGCCGCGCGATTTGCCGATTGCTTGCGGACCGTTTTTTTAACGCGCCCGTGCCGTCGGGATGAACCTTCACGATGGTGGAGTCCATCGAAACGGCTTCGACCCGGATGCGCACCAGTTGCTCGCGCTGGAGTTTCTCGAAGACGGCATCCAGCACGCCGTTGTTGGACCAGCGGTTCATGCGGGTGTAGATGGTGTGCCAGTTGCCAAACCGCTTGGGCAGACCGCGCCACTTGCAGCCCTGCTCGGCGACATATAAGATGGCGTTCAAAACCGTGAGATTCGACAGGCTCACGTTACCGCGCTGGCGCGGCAGGACGGGCTCAATACGGCGGTATTGCTCCTCGGTGATCTCCATGCCTTATTATAAAACATTCTTGGAGGTTAGTGTTAACAGGCCCTAGCGTTCGAGCAGCCAAGTGACCGCGTTCCGCATGAGCCGCTGGAACATGGGGTGCTCCATCGCCTCTCGCGTATGTCCCGGCGCCAAATGCACTAGTCTTCCCTGCCCCGGCTCGTAAGCCCAGCCGGCCGCCGCTTCCCGCGAGCCGTCATCGGAACGGCTCCGCAGGAACACGTGGACCTTGTCCTCATCGTAAGGAGGCGTATGCTGCTCGTCGGCAACGGAGAAGTCCTCGACTCCCCGCACAATCGGGTGCTCCCGATTCGTCACCATCACCCGGAAACGTTCGAGGGGACCATGGCCGATGTAACGTCCGCCGACAAGGTCGAGGTAGGGGCCGTTTTCCGGATAGAGTCCCATCGAGTTATGCAGGTTCAAGAAGCCGCCGCCGTTTTCGACAAAGTCGACAACCGCCTTTTCCTGCTCGGGCGTCATCCAAATCTTGTATTTCTTGCCGCGCTCGATGCCATCGGGCCAGAGCATGCCGTCCTTGAGAATGACGAGCAACTGCACCCGCCCGAGGTTCTCGGACGAAAGCGCCCGCGTATCGAATGTGAAGTGCGGAGTCACAGCGGTCGCTTCGAACACTTTGCGCAACGCGATTTCAATGTGTTCCGGCTCGTGATACCGATCGGAGATGAGCACCAGTGCTTGCGGGCTTGCGTCATCCCGGCGGAGCGCCTGCCCGTTGAACGGAGCGGTGGGAACGGTCATTTCCCTATAGACATGCTTTACATCTTCTTCGCGGGTGCTGTCGTAGGGAATCCAAACCGAATATTCAGTGGGAAATCGGACCGTGGGGAATATCCTCTCCGCCTGCCAGCCCATCGCAAGCCCGTAAGCCACCTGCCGGCGCAATTCGACCAAATACCAGCGCATCCGGGCCAGGACATGCCCGTCACCCCATGACCCGAAAGCCGGTACGACGCTCTCAGGTTGAAGTTCCTCGAGCCGACGAATTGCATCCACCCAGCGGGTCGAGTTGCTTCCCTCCAGCAGCGCGCGCGGTCCATTCACGGCAACCGGCCCCGCAAACAGCACTTTTCTATTTGGCAGATGTACAGCCGCCGCCCCTTCCGCGGCCGTGCGATCCAGCGGGATGTAGTCCACGGGAACGGACCCGTCCACGATCCGCTCCTGCTCGCTACAAACCCGCAACTGCGCGGGCGATACAGAATCCGAACTCGCCACCAGGTCTTCCGCAATGCCGCGCGAAACGACGACTTCCTCGATTCCCGACTCAAGCGCCGACTCGATGATCTTTTCGTCACCCTCGTGGTAACGCGTGAGCACGAGCCGGTTGATGGTTTTGCGGCCGGCCTTGCCTACTTCAGAAAGATAGTCCGCGAAGCCAACGCCCCGAGGGAGATCCACCAGCACGATCGAATCGCGCAACTCGATCCAGCCTGAGTTCGCCGAGCCGTGCGCGTGCGCGAAACCGACGGTGTGCACTCCGGGCGCGACCTCCTCGTGATGGGGCAGCAGTGAGGCCGCCGACAGCGTGACGGTCATGACAAGTGAAGAGAACAGCAGGCGCTTCAACACGGGTACAGACATGGTACACAAGAATGATCAATAGGCTGGACTGAAGTTACGTTCCTCCACCCAAATCGGACTCGACCAGGCGTAGCTGCCGTTGGTCTGCGCGACGCGAACCTGATACCAACCGGCGCTCGAAGATTCCTCATCCGAGTACTTGAATTCGGCCCGGTAGTTATCGGCAAACACTACCCGGTGGAACAACATCGACTCAGACGAAAACTCGCCCGTAAACAGCACTTCGTTTGATTCCGCCAGTTCACCCAGCGTCTTGGTGAACGTCAGCCGTAGCGGAGCCGTCAGTTCCATCGTGACCTCGGTCTCCGGTGAACCGGCGATCTCCAGCACGACGTCCTTTGTCGGTTTCTCCTCATACGCCTTCTCGCGCGAAGTATAGGAAACCAGCTCAAACGACTGCTCCGTCACCCCAAGCACCTTGTCCCGCCGGTCTTCATCAAACGGCCGCGACTGAAAATGAGGCGACACCGAAAGCAGTTCCCCGCCTTTCAACTCGATCCGAAACCGCCAGTCCGCGGTGCGCGGCATGTTGAAATCCGCCCAAGGTCCCCAGCCGTACTCCACCCGCAGCAGCACCGGCTCGTCCCAAGCCGCCTCGGTTGGCTCGCGATCCACTGGGTGCACACGGTGGATCACCCGATTGTTTCGCAGCACCTCGACTCGGTCGATCACGTCCTCGCCCTTGACGTTCACTGCTATATCCCGCCGACCCTGCGCCGGGACGGACTCGCCCATCCAGCGGCCATTCAACTTGAAGCCCAGCTCGATCCGGTCCGCATTCACCGCGTACGTTCGACGCGCCTTGATCGCCTCCATGACCGACTCGCGCGTCAGCCCGTCCGCCCAAACCGCAGCCAGCCCCTGCCCGTAAGCCCCCGGATACCCGAGATGATCATCCGGACTCGCGATCACCCCCGTCCGCACACCTGTCTTCCAAAGCCACTGCACGGTGCTCTTCGTATACCGCCCGCCCATACTGTGGCGTATGTACCGAATCGGCGACCGGTCCGACTCGGCGTTGCCATGCTCGGACATCATCTCGATGACCGGCGACACCTCCGGATCCAGACGGCTCCAGTCCCACCCCCGCCAAAACGGCAGGTAGCCCGGATGATGCGGAATCAGAATCGCGTCCGTCTCGCGTGCATGGTCCTGCCACTCCTTTATCGTCTTGAGATGAACAAGCTCCCCTTCCCCACCGGGATAAATGATGTTGAAATCCCCATCGCTATAGTGGACTTCGTACCCTAGAAACGCCGCGAATTCACCGGGTTTGTTTACCTCTGCGGTGAGTCGCTGAATCTTGGCCCAGTTATCACGAACCGCCTGGAATCCGCGTTCGAACTGCGCATTGCGACCTTGGGGAATCTCCCGCATATCCGGCCACTGGCTTTGCGGTGTGAACGCAAAGAAATCCAGATGGCTGGGTGCGATCTCGAAAGTCCGCTCCAGTGACCCTCGAATCTGTCCGATCGAGTTGTGATTATGAAGATCCCCGAAATACAGATTCCGGCGGCTGTCCTCATGCTCCGATGAAGCTTTCCGGTCCGGTCCGGATGGTGTACAGCCCATGAGTAGAAAGATCGCAATGATTCCGATTCGTGCCAACATTCCAAGCTCCAGCAATCTCAAGGCGAGAGGCCGCTCGCGGCCTTCTCCTGGCTAGCAGTCTAACCGAGTCCACGAATCATCACGATCCAGGCCGTCGGGACAGCGATGGGCGCCCCAAGAGGCCAGAGAACCGATGACTCAGTTCCCGGCAAGGCGGGAGCCTTGCGCCACAATCCTGAGTGGCTTGCAGGCTTACCATAGGGAAATGCGCTGTTGCTTGATCGGCTTGCTTCTCGTGACGCTGGGCTGCGGCGGCGGAACCGAGCAAGCCGCACAGTACGATGAGTTGCCGATCCTGAGCGCGGTGCCGGACTTCGCTCTCACCGAGCGCAGCGGAAGGACGGTGGAGCTTTCCGAACTCGCCGGCCGCGTATGGGTGGCAAATTTTGTCTTCACGCAATGCCCGGGGCCTTGCCTGCTACTGTCGCAGCGTATGTCGCGACTGCAAGAGTCGCTTCAAGATCGGCCCGACGTGCGGCTCGTTTCCTTCAGCGTGGATCCTGAAAACGATACGCCGGAGGTGCTCACCGATTATGCCAAGCGGTGGCAGGCCGACCCGCACCGTTGGCTCTTTCTGACCGGTGACAAGACCGATCTGTACCACCTCATCAAAGACGGCTTCAAGCTCGCCGTCGACGGCGGCGACCAGCCCGACAGTCCGGACCCGGGCATAATCACGCACAGTCTGCGGTTCGTGCTGGTGGATCGACAGGGGCGGATCCGGGGCTACTACCAGAGTGACGAGAGCGGCCAGGAGGAGAAGATCCTGGCGGCGATTCGCCGACTTGCACGGGAGACGAGCTAACGAGGTTTCAGATGAGCTTTGTCGACGAAGCTGGGAGGATGTATGGCGCTGAGCGAATCGCTGTTGCCCGAGTTTGATCACGAGACCGCGAATACGCGCAAGACACTCGAGCGAGCCCCGGAGGATCGCTGGGACTGGAAACCACACCACAAGTCCATGACGGTTGGCGGACTGACGACCCACTTGGCGAACCTCCTGACCTGGGCCGTGACGACCGTCAAGGAAGACTCGTTCGACATGGGACCACCGGGAACGAAGCCGCCGACAGTGCAAGCCCTTGGCAGCCGCGCCGCAGCTCTTGAGACCTTCGACAAGAACCTGCGGGCGGCCCGGGAAGCCATCGCAGGCGCAAGCGACGAGATGCTGATGGCGTCCTGGTCGCTGAAGGCCGGCGAGCAGACACTCCTTTCCATGCCGAAAATCGCTGTGCTGCGCAGCTTCGTAATGAATCACATGATTCACCACCGGGCACAGTTGGGAGTCTATCTCAGATTGTGCGACGTTCCCGTGCCCGCTTTGTACGGACCATCCGCCGATGAACAGCCGTTCTGAGCTGACTCAGCGATAGAAAAGCTCGACCAGCACCATCGGAACGGCAGGTACGTATGTGACGAGCAGGAGCATCGCCGCAAGCACGGCGATGAAATGCAGGTTCACTTTGCTGACTTCCCAGATATCGGCTTTGGCGATCGAGCAGGCTGTGACGAGCACGCTGGCGACCGGCGGCGTCTGCTGACCGATCCCCAGGTTGAGAGTCACCACAAGTCCAAAGTGTACCGGGTCGATTCCGGCGGCGTTCACCAAGGGCATCACGATCGGCACGACCAGAATGATCGCCGCCGCCGAATGCAGGAACATCCCAATCACGAGGAAAAAGACGTTCAGCAACGCGAGGACGATGATCGGGTCGTCCGTCAGGCCGATGATGCCCCGAGCGATCTGCTGCGGGACTTGCATCACGGTCAGGTGCTCGCCAAGCAGCGCCGAGGTCGCCACAAGAAGCATCACGACGGCTGTCTGCTGTCCCGCCTCGATCATCGCGCCGCGCATCGTCGTCCAGGTCAGCTCACGGTAGACCACGCCGCCGATGACGAGCGCGGCGAGCACAGCGAGACCGGCGCCTTCGGTCGCCGTCACCCAACCGCCAAAGATACCGCCCAAGATGATCACCGGAAGCAGCAGCGCCCAAGCCGCTTCGCGAAACGTCCGCTTCACTCGGCTGAACTGAAAGATCTCTTCGACAGGGTAGTCGTGCCGCACGGCCAAGGCATAGGTGACCGCCATCATGAGGAGACCGCCAAGAACCCCCGGGACGATGCCCGCGACGAACAGCTCGACGACCGAGCTGCCCGCCATCACGGCATACAAGATCATCGGAATCGATGGTGGTATGACGACGGCAAGGGTTGCGGCGGAAGAGGTCACGGCGGCGGCAAACGAGGTCGGGTAGCCTTTTTTCTTCATCGCGGGGATCAGGATCGAACCCAGCGCAGCGACATCCGCCACCGCCGATCCCGAGATTTCCGCGAAGAAGAGCGAGGCGGCGGTCGTAACCATGGCCAGCCCGCCGCGAACGAACCCGATGAGCGCCGAGGCGAGCGCAATGAGCCGCTGCGATATCCCGCCGGCGTTCATGATGGCGCCCGCCAAGATAAACAGCGGTATCGCAATCAACGGGAACTTGGTCGCGCCCGTAAAGAGCACGAGGGCGACGTTGGGTAACACGTCCAGCCCGGAGCCGGCAATCATCGCGACGATCGCAACCACGCCCATGGCAATGGCAATCGGCACGTCGATGAAGACGAGCGCGAGCAGCCCGAGGATCATCAGCAAGACGGTCACGGGCGCGACGCCTCCGCGGCAGTAGCCTCAGCCCGCAACACATCGATAAAGCTCAGCAGTTCCGCCACGATGAACAGAACAGCCCCGATCGGGATCACGGATTGCGTCAACTGCGTGGGAACCCACGGCAGGCTCACCAGGTACGTACCTTCAAGGACAATCAGCACCTGCCAGCCGGACCAGGCTACGATCGCGAAGAACCCAATGACGATGATCTCTCGCGCAGCGAAGAGCACCCTGCGGAGTCTCAAAGGCGTGGCCAGCACCAACTTCGGAAAGCCGATGTGGGCGCGCTTCAGGGCTGCGAGCGATGCACAGTAGTAGGTGAGCCAAGCCAGCAAGACCGAGGCCACCTCGTCGTACCAAACGATCGAGGCCCCGGCCTTGCGGAAGAGCACGGCCACGACCACCAATGCAGCCAGTGATCCGAGCAGGATCAGAACAATGGATTCGAGAAGGCGCTCGAACTTCGCTCGAAAGCTAGCCATGCAGGCGGGAGGTTCGGCAGCAGGCTGAACGCGTCTGCCTGATCGCCGGAAAGCAACGAACTAGTATCAGCCCTGTCCCCGGCGCAGCGCAACGACTTGGTCAATCAGATCTTCGCCGCCTTCCACGCTGGCGCCGAACTCGCGGTAGATCGCCGCGCTGGCTTCCTTGAACGCCGCCCGGTCTACTTCATTCACTTCGAGACCGGCTTCCTTGAGTTTGCCCAGCAGCTCTTCGTCGATCTCGGCCCCGCGCCGGTGGACGAACTCTTGTGTCTCGCGGGCTGTGGTTTGGAGGACCTCACGTACATCTTCCGGAATCTTGGCCCACTTTTTTGCTCCGGCAAGAAGGTACGCGGGTGTGTAGACGTGTTGCGTAAGCGAGAGGTATTTCTGCACTTCCTGGAATTTCGTGCTGTAGATCATCGACAGCGGGTTTTCCTGGGCATCCATTACGCCGGTTTGCAGTGCGACGAACACTTCGGAGAGCGGCATCGGGGTCGGGTTGGCGCCGTAGGCCTGGAACATCTTGACCCGCCATCGGCCTTTGGGCGTGCGGAGCTTGATCCCACTGAGGTCAGCGGGCGTGCGGATCGCATGATCGTTGTTGGTAATGTGCCGGAAACCGTTTTCCCATACGGCCAGGACCCGGTACCCCTTCTCCTCGCTGAGCGGTGCGAGACGGCTCCAGAAAACGGCCTCTTCAATACGCTTCATGTGCTTGCGGTCCTCGACGAGATAGGGCATCTCGAAGAGGCCGAACTGATCCACAACGGTCGACATGATCGTGGATGGAAGCGAAAAGTCGATCGTGCCCAGCAGGAGCTTCTGCAACAAGGCCTCATCCGAGCCGAGTTGACTGGCGCCGAAAACCGTTACCGTGGCGCGTCCCTTGAGCTTGTCGTTGGCGCGCCGCGCGAACTCGTCCGCGGACTCAGCTACCAAGGCGCCGGGATGAGAAACATGGCCGAGCTTCAGCTCGACCTCATCGCCGTCCGCGCCGCCGCCGCAGGAGTATAGGACAACAGAACAGAAAAGGATCAGGACGACGGCAGACTTACGCTGCCGGTGGAGGTTCGTGTTCATGTTTCCTGTCTTGATTCGGGAGAAAGTCCCGGCGACCGAGCAGCCAATACAAGCCTATATTAACGGTCATGACAACGACCGCGGCCATGATCAAAGACCGGCGCGGCGCGTCAAGGTAGATGATCTGCTGCAAATAGTGGCTGATGAAACTGTCGTCGTAGTAGGATAGCCCCCCTAGTCGCCGCAACTCTATTTCAACCAACGTTAGCGGGCAGACCCAATGGAAGATCTCGATCAGCAAGCCGTAGGTCATGGAGGCCCAGTGCAGCCATCGCAGTAGCGGGTACTTCCAGGCAACGACCGCCCCGAAGATCACGAACAAGATGAACAGGAAGTGTGCAACGACGACGGTTTCAATCGCCAACCGGTAACCCACAGGCCCATTCTACGATTTGCCCGAGCGCTTTACGCCGGGTCGGCTTGTGATACCTTCTGACCATGAGCCGCCACCTCGTTGCGACCTTCGTTCTGCTTTCTGTTCCCCTCCATGCCCAGATGTCCGGTTTCTCGAAAGACGATCTGCTCAAATACACGCGGCTGAACCCGTTTGAGCGCTTCGACGACGGACGACCGAAAGCCCCGGGCGACTTGATCAGGCGTTTGTCGAGCGCGACTACGACATCGGCTTGGGGCGTGGCCCGCAGCAGCGGCTACCACAACCAGTACGAAGGCGAGTGGGAAATCCTCCACCCGGATAAGCAACTCGTCGGACGCGCCTTCACCGCCGTCTTCATGCCGCGACGCCCGGACGTCGAGGAGGTCATCGAGGAAGAAGCCAAAATAGCCGGGCTTGGGCCGGGCACCACGCAACGGGTGATCGACTTTCTACAACCCGGCGACGTTCTCGTAGTCGATGTCATGGGCGAGGTCGACGAAGCAACCTTCGGCGGCGACAACCTCGCCACGGCGATCTACGGAATCACCGGAAACGGTTATGTCGTCAACGGCGCGATTCGCGACGTGCCGGGAATCGCCGCACTGAATATCCCGATCTTTACACGCGGCTATCATCCCGCCGGCCGCGACGCCATGGTGGCGGGAATCAATGTTCCGATCCGTGTGGGCAGCGTGACGGTCATGCCCGGCGATATCGTGCTCGGTGACCGCGGCGGCGTCGTCTTCATTCCCCCTCACTTGTTGCGGCAAGTCGTCGAGAGCGCCGAGCTTGCCCGCCTGCATGACGAATGGACGAAGAAGATGTTCATGACGGGTAGATACAAAGCCAGTGAAATCTATTCGAGCCCCCGAGATCCCGCTCTCTTGAAGGAGTACCAGGAATGGCTCCAAAAGCGGAAGCAGGAAATGGGGATTGAGTAGCGGCGCAGCGCGGCAATGAGGAGAGCTACCATGGGGTAGCCGCGCGTTCATCGTCGGGCTTGGGAGATCAACAATGGGATTCTTCGATCGACGCAGTTTCGTGTTTCTGTCATCCGGGGCGGCGGTGGGAAACATGGTGGTCGCGGGGCTGTCTTCCGCCGCAGAGCGCCCTGGTGCCCTCGACTTCTCAGGCAGCGGACTCGTGACCGGCAAACCGAAGCCGCTCAAGCACAAGGCGATCGACGGATTCCTCAGCGCCAAGCAGATCGCGCCGCATCACACGGCCCACTACGGAGGAGCGCTCAGGGGCTATGCGGCCGCCGATGCCAAGGTGGAGGCATCGATTCAGTCCGGCAACCCGCTAGACGCCCCCGAGCACGGGGCGCTGAAGCGAGCGATCAACAGCAAAGGCAACAGCGTCGTTCTGCATGAGTTGTACTTTGACGGCATGGCTCCGAAAGCCCCCGATCCGGCCGCGGACGTGCGGACGGTGATCCGGAAGCGCTTCGGCTCTCTCGATAAATGGGCGTCCGACTTTGTCGCCTCGGCAAAAGGCGCAGCAGGTTGGGCCATGCTGGTCAAGCACCCCGTAAACGGAAGGCTGTACAACGTCGTCAGTGATGAGCACGCGATGGGGGTCTTGTGGATGGCGATGCCTCTTGTCGTAATCGACACGTACGAACACGCCTTCTATATCGATTACCAGAACCGCAAAGCGGACTACGTCGAGAAGTTTCTCGATCACATCGACTGGAACGAGGTCAACGCGCGGTTCCAATCTACTTCTGCTTGAACCGCAGAAGCGACTCCTTCACGACAATGGATCACGAGGTAATCATGGGAAATGGTTCCACACAAACAGTTTTGAGACCCACACGCCAAAGACCGCTGACTCGGCGCGCGCTTTTCCGCAATGGCGGCCTGTTGGCCGCGGCGGGGCTCGCGCCCGCCGGCACGGCGGCGACAAGCTCCGCCGGCAAGCTGAGCTTGGGGACGGACCTCTACGAGTCGATCGGAGTGCGTCCGGTGATCAATGCCACCGGGCCGATCACCATGTATGGGGGGTCAATCATTCTGCCGGAGGTGCGGGAAGCGATGGCGCAGGCTTCCAAGCGCTATGTGCAGATTGACGAGCTCATGGAGGCGGTAGGGAAACGTCTCTCCGAAATCACCGGCGCCGAGGCGGCGATAGTCACATCCGGCTGTGCGGCGGCTCTGGCGCACGCTACGTCGGCCTGCATCGCAGGCGGCAACCCGGAACGCATCCGGCGGTTACCCTCGCTGACCGGCTTGAAGGACGAGGTCGTAGCACCGGTTACCTCGCGCAACGGCTACGACCACGCCATCCGCATGCTGGGCATAAAGATGATCGAGGTCGCAGACGAGAAGGAGCTTCGTGAGGCCATGGGACCACGAACGGCCATGGTGTCGGTGCTGGCCCGGGCAGCCGACCAAAGCAAGACCTTGGGCCTGAGCCGGATCACGCGGGTCGCCCGCGAGTACGGAGTGCCGGTGCTGGTCGACGCGGCCGCCGAGGATCTCTCCATTCCCAATATCCACCTGGAGCGCGGTGTGGACCTGGTCGCCTATAGCGGCGGCAAGGCGCTTCACGGTCCCCAAAGCACCGGCATGCTCATCGGGCGCAAAGACCTCGTTCAGTCCGCATGGCTCAACAGCGCACCGCACGGTTCCTTCGGGCGTCCCATGAAGGTGGCCAAGGAAGACATCATGGGGTTGCTGGCCGCCGTAGAGATGTGGTCCCAGCGTGATCACGCCGCTGAGTGGAGGACGTGGCAGGGATGGGTCGAGGAAATCTCGGCAAGCATCCGCCGGGTTCCCGGTGTGCGCACGAATGTGCAACTCTTCGACGGCCTCCCGCAGAGCGATCCCATCACCGCTCTGAAGTGGGAAAAGAAGCCCCGGGTCGAGATCCTGTGGAATACTGAACAACTCGGCATCGGCGGAGAAGAAGTCTTCAAGCACTTGTACAACGACGATCCCCGAATCATTCTCCGTTCGGGAACCGGAAACCGCCGGCAACGAGGTGAGAGTCAGCTGCTCGTCATCCCCACGTTCATGCAACGGGGCGATGCCAACGTCGTGGCCGACCGCCTGTATCGGCTGCTATCCGACCCGCCGCGGCCCGAGCAGTCGAAGTCAACCGGATCGCCGACGAAAGTCGCAGAACGCTGGGACCTGAAGATCGATTTCGTTTACGGCAGCGCCGATCACACATTGACGTTTTCGCAGGAGGGCAGTGAGCTGTCCGGCGAACATCGGGGAGAGGTAACGGCAGGGGACTTGGCTGGCTGGGTGGACGGAAATCGCATCCAATTCCGAGACTCTCACACCTATCAGGCCGCGATTTTCGGCTACGAGTTCGAAGGCACGGTTACGGGTGACACGATGCAGGGCGACGTGGGTCTCGGCGCCTACGGCTCGGCCCGCTGGACCGCCAAGCGCCGCCCCTACGCATAGGCCGACCCCGAGCCGCGGCACACAACCAACCGTGAGCTAATCGACCACTTCTTGAAGAAGATTCAGGTCATCCTGGCCGTGAGTTGGGAGAAAATGGAGGCCAGTTATATCGGAGGGAAAAGTGGCTAGGAAGCGAGGCCCTTCAGTGAAGGCGGAACTACTCCGCAAGTCGCGTGAGGCGGCGCTTAACGCAGTCCAGACATTCAACAATCCGCTCACGACATTCAAGGCCGAGACGTTCATAGTCCTCATGGTTATCGCCTGGATGTACCTCCTGCATGCATACTACCATCGCAAAGGCGTCGAATACCGCTACTACGAGAAAGGTTCGAAGCGACGCAAGTTTGTCAGGCTTAAATCGGGAGCTTTCAAATACTGGGAGCTTGAACAATGCCTCAAAGACAAGGACTGTCCGCTGGATCGACCCACCAAGCTCAACCTTCGTTTTTTGATCGGGTTGCGCAACGAAATTGAACATCATCGGTCTGCAGGTATCGATGAACGATTGTCAGGACGTTATCTCGCATGTTGTCTCAACTATGAGCGGTACATTTGTAAGCTATTCGGTGAGCGACATCCTCTTGGTTCAGCAGTCGCATTCACGCTTCAATTTCGCGACCTAAAAACCACAGCGACTTCTGATGAAGCTGAAGCCCCGTTGCCGGCCAACGTGACAAAGTACCTTCAGGAGTTTGATGCTGAGTTATCAGATGAAGATATGAAGTCATCCTCCTTTCGTTATCGGTTTCTTTTTGTCCCCGTGGTCACCAGCAAGAAAACCCAGGCCGATAAGGTAATCCAGTTTGTGCCGCCCGACTCCAATCTCGGGAGGTCAATCCATGACAAATACCAGCAGGTGATGTTGCAGGAAGTTGAGCGCCCCAAACGCCTACCGAGCGAAATTGTAAAGTTGATGAATGATGAAGGTTATACTCGGTTCAAAATACATCATCACGTAGATCTCTGGAAAAACTTGGACGGGAAAAACCCTGGCAAAGGCTATGGAGTATTGGTCGCTAACACTTGGTACTGGTACGATCGATGGGTGAATGTAGTCCGGAAGCACTGCGCGGCTAACAGAGAGTTGTACCAAGCCTAACTCCAGTAAGCTGACGCCGCAGCCGCATGCCTGCAACGACAAGCTCACCGAACTCAATTACGCCGAGATACAGAATGAGTCGGCTAAGTGCTTGTTGAGGCCAATCACCAGCTAATCGAGCAGATGTCAGATGAGGAGCGGAATGCCTCAATCATCGCAACCTCTATCAAGAAACCTTCAGTAAAAGGGTGCGCCAAGTGCAAGATGTCGTAGGTGTTGCAAGCGAAAGCAGTGGAAGACGCCAGCTTGCCACACGAGCAGTCAGCCTTCTCGGGTCGTGACGCGCTCGCATACAATTGCTTTCACAAAGGGGGCCTCCGCATGTCATTCCAATCCACTCGCCGAAGATTCTTCGGACGGATCCATGGCTACGCACTTCTTGGATACCTCTCGCTGGCCGGTGTGCGATCCAAGACGGCAACTCGACGCAAAAGGCATTCTTTTCGCGACAACGTCTACACAAGACTCGGCGTCAAGCCGTTCATCATGGCCAACATCCCTTTCACGTTCCTCAGCGCCACTCTGATCTGGCCCGAAGTGCGGGAGGCCATGGAAGAAGCCTCTCAGTACTTTGTTGACATCGTGCAGTTGCAGCGTGCCGTCGGCCGAAGGTTGGCCGAGATTTCCGGCGCCGAGGCCGGCATGGTGACTTCCGGCGCGGCGGGAGCAATGGCTGTTGCCACGGCTGCCTGCATCGCCGGCGACGACCCGGTCAAAATCCGATCTTTGCCCGATTCCGAGGGAATGCGCAACGAAGTATTGATGTGGGGGGGGCGTAGTGTTTTTGACAATGCCATTCGCTTGGCGGGAGGCAAGCTGAAAGTGGTGAAAAACCTCGAAAACCTGCGCGATTCCATCACAGACCGTACGGCCATGCTGTACATGGGATATCCCGCCGACCCTGATCCTCGAAACGCGCCGCCATTGGAGGGGATCGTTACTGCTTGTAAACAACGTGGCGTACCTGTGTTCGTAGACGCCGCCGGAGGCATCCCGCCGGTGGAGAACCTGCGGCGGTACGCGAAGATGGGCGTCGATCTATATGCTTTCAGCGGGGGGAAAGGGCTGAAGGGACCGCAGTGTTCCGGTCTGCTGTTGGGACGCAAGCACCTCATCGAGGCGGCGATCATGAACTCGAGCCCGATCGAAGGCGCTGTCTGCAGACCGATGAAGGTGGGTAAGGAGGAGATCATCGGGTGCCTGGCCGCTGTGGAGAAATGGCTGACGATTGACCTCGAGTCGCTCTATCAAGAGCAGGACAAGAAGCTCAAGCGCATTGAGGCAATGCTCTCGACCATTCCTGGCGTACGTACGACGATCGAAACCCGCCGCGGCAGCAACCGATTCCGGCAGTTGGTGGTCGAGTGGGACGATAGTGAGATGGGCATCAGCATCGAAGAATGCGGCCGCCGGCTTCGTGAGGGTGATCCGCCGATACAGGTGCTCTCAAACTACAACCCGTATGTCATTCGCGACAGCCACCCGAAGCGGAAGCCCGATTCCGGTGATCGCAAAGCGAAGAGCTCGTCGGTGACAGTCTATTCACTGGGCTTGCAAAAGCGGGAGGAAATGATCGTTGGCCGCCGCCTGCGGGAGGTGCTCCTGAAGGCGCGCCGCGGATAACGGCTCCTGCTCATGACGGAACAACGAGTGGCGTATGCTCCACACTTGGAGGAGCCGACTCGGGCAAGGTCGCTCCGGGCCGTCAACCGTTTCTGAAAGACTACGGCTTCGGGTTATGTTGAAAGATGCCGACTTGTTCGCGACCTGGTTCCGCGATGGAGGCGACGAATGACCAGACATCCGACACTGCAGCGTAGCAATGCCATAGCGGCCCCCGATCAAGTAGCCCTCGGCCGCTGCGGAGTAAGGCGAGCGGCCCTACTCGCCGCATGGGTGATGGCCGGGCTGCCGGCGACGGACGCTATGGCCCAAGAGCCTTCGTGGTCGGTTGATTCCACCCGTGAGTGGACAGCCGCCGCCGCTATGCAGACGGGAATACGCGTCGACGATGGCCGGCTGGTGCTCGACGGCGCGAACGAAGGCCACTGGACGAGCCGTTGGCAAACCTGGCGCGAAGCGGTCGGAGCAGCGCAGATCAGTGTGGAAGCCGACATCGAGCTTTTTGACAACAAGACGATCGAAATCGTCGTCGATGGCTCTGAGACACCTTTTACCGACGAAGACGAGGTGCCTCACGATTGGTACGGCCGATGCCTGATCGCCATCGTCGATGAGAAGCGCTGGATCATGGCGCTGCGGTCAGGCGTAAACCATATTCGTTGGGGCGATCGGGACGCGATCCACATCATCACGTCGAACGACGAAGGCAGAACATGGAGCAAGCTCGACCGCTGGTTCGACGGCTCACCGATCGAGGGGCTGCCGTACGAAGACGGATACACGCACAGCGAGCCGGGCCTTTTCAAGATGCCCAACGGGGACTTGATCCTTCAGTTTTGGCGCACCAGCTATCGGTCGGGTACGAAGCAGCTCCGTTCGCGGGACAGCGGAAAGACATGGACCCTTGATCTGGACCGCATCGACGTCAAGGGCGTTACCGGCGCCGACGGCTCCTACGCGATCGGCACGGAAGACTACTTCGTCGACCCGGAAAACCCGACCGATGTCTATATGGCATTTCAGTACTTCCACTACGAGGGGAAGTTTGCAGGCACCTTGCTCGCGCGGTCGACGGACAACGGAAAGAGCTATCGGTTCCTGAGCTGGATCGGGCTTTTGGCGAGCGAGGACGACCCGGATTCGGGAGCGACTTTCGAGCCCGCCATCGAATACGTGGGCAACCGCACGATCGTGGCGGTGATGCGCGACGCCGCGGGCAACCGCCATACCTGGCAATCCGTAAGCACGGACATGGGAGCCTCGTTCTTGCCGCCGGTCGAAATCTCCGATCAGGTCAACGGCGGAGTGAGCAACGGCGTCTGGCAACGCGTGAGGCTGTACAAGGAAAGCAACCCCTATTTCCAGTTCAACAACCAACTCGACTACGCCAAGGGACAAGGACGGCTATGGGGCGTCGGCTTGCACAGCAACGGCGGAGGCTATACGCGCAAGCCGGTGGTGTATTGGTCCGACGACAACGCCAAGTCTTGGAACGGCCCGGAACTGCTGCACGGAACGATGTACCCCGGGACGGATACCGGTTACGGAGATCTGAAGCGTAGAGGAGACCATACCTTCGTTGCGGCTACGTACTACGCGACCGAGGACTCCAAGATCGCGGATGTGGAGCAATACACCTTCGGCGGCGGCCGAATCGGTCTGCTTCTCGAGATCGATCGAGACGGAGATGGCGAGGCCGACGGAGACTCCGGCCGGCTCGAGGTCTATCACGGGCGAAGCGATCTTGCGGCAACGACGCCGGCGGCGCGGCGCTGGCGGTTCCGTCTGTCATTGAGCGCCTCGGCAACCTCGGGCACGACTGCCGTCAGCCGGGTTGCAGTGCAGCCCCGCTAGTTGGACGCCTAATTCACCTAAGGCAACCGCGGTCTTCAAGCCCCTGGGGTCAGCTTGCCGTTTCCACGACCAATATCAAATCGAACGCCCTGTTGCGCCGCGCGCTTGATGCAGCCGGGCAAGCAACCGTCGGGCCAATTACGCCCCCAACCATGCGGAAGGAGTGCGTGATCATGCCGCCGGCCCGGACTCAGAGGTCCGAAGCGTCGGCGACATATAGATTGATTCTCCCGCTCTCCTCGCTCGTATACAGAACCTTCGAGCCGTCATGGTTTCAGACAGGCCGGGGTTCGTTGAGGTACCTGCGCGGCGGGAACCAGATGCCCCAGTTGCGGAACGGAAAGCGCTCATCCGCAGGTGGACGGTATTTGGAGCCCAGGGGAATTGTTGCGAACTGCGTCATCGTCTGTGCTCGTAGGTCGATCAAGGCCAGGCCGTTGACCATCTCCCCTCCGTAGGAGTCGGTGATGACGAGGTGCGGCTTGAGCGGATGGTACGACGGGTGGCCCGCCGGGACGTGCTCGGCGTCAAACGCGACGCGGCTCTCGCCAGTCTCGACATCGACTTCCACCAGCCATTGGAGGTTGGTCCGCGGCTCATGCCGGACGAACAGGATGGCCCTGCCGTCGGGTCGCCAGGTCGGATGGTGCAGATCATCCGCCAGCCAGCGAAAGGAACCATCTTCAATGCCGTGAACGAAGATTTCCACCAATCGAGGAAACGTCTCACGCGTGCGATGGACGATCATAAGCCGCTCGCCCGTCGGGCTAAACCGGGTGTTCTGCAGCTGAGTGGCATGATCTTCGATCTGAGTTCGATTCGGTGTAAGGCCCCGCGCCTCGGCAAGAGTCACCAGCCGCCTATAGGTTCCGCTCCGAAGGTCGAGCACTCCTTGCTGATCCGCATTTCCGCACGAGAGAAGGGTTCCGTTGGGACTGAGCCGGCTGCAGGGCACGGGCGAATCCACACACTGGATTTCCCCGCCAGCGAGCGGGATCCGAGCCATGCATTTTGGTCCGGGAGGGCGGGACTGGAAGTAGACGAACTCCCCGGCCGGACCCCATAACTGATTCACCCCGGTGTGGTAGTGACCGGGAAGCGGGCCGGCAAGCTTTCTGCGCTCGCTTCCGTCCGAGTTCATCACCATCAGATTGTCCGGATAGCGTCTGGTCGCGGTCAGCTTGTCCACTGATTCATCGAATCGGAAGAACAAGACTTCGTCTCCGCTGGGAGACCAGGGCGACACGAAGTAGTAGTGATGAGTTTCGTGGTTCGGGCTTGAATAACGCAGGATTTTGCGTCCCGTGACGGGATCGCGCAGGCGCTCAACCGCAGACGGAGACTGAGCGCATCCGAGGTGCAGGCACGCGAAAGCGACGAGTGCGATACAAGAGGAGAGACGTTTCATGAACAAATCATAATTGTCGGAGTTTTTTTACTTTCTGCAGCGCCGCGGCTGGGAACGTTCCACCGTCCGGCCCTCGGCTAGACGATGGACATCCCGAGAAACCTCGGAGGCGGCTTCAGCGGTCTTCAAGCCCCAGGGGTCAGCTTGCCGTCTCGTAATGCGAGAACGGGAACGAGTTTTTCTGACGCCTCTCGAACTTCCCTGCTGGAGTCGATCAGAGGAAACTTGCCCTTGACAAGGTCGAACACGGCGATATCGGCGATTCTGCCGGGTGCGATCGACCCCAAGTGGCGTTCACGACGAATCGCGCGGGCGGGTTCGATGGTTGCAAGCTCGATCACTTTTTGCAGCGGAAGCCCAAGCAGAAGCATTTTCGACATGGTGGTCGGGAGATCGAACACGGGCCCCATCGCGCTATAGGAATGGATGTCGCTGCTGATCGAGGAGGGAGGCAGGCCCTCCTTCAGAGCCTGCTCCATGGCGGCAAAAGAGAACCCCCCGTTTCCATGACCAATATCAAATCGAACGCCGCGTTGCGCCGCGCGCTTGATGTAGCCGGGCACGCGGCCGTCGGGGCCGATTACGCCTCCCACCGTGCGGAAGGAGTGCGTCATCATGTCGCCGGGCCGTAGCTCTTCCAGCAGGTATTCGAGAGGTGTTTCGTGACGACCGACGTGCATCATGATCGGCTTGCCGATCTTGTCGGCCACGGCGCGTGTCCTGCGAACGGCTTCGAGTTCGTTCGGGCCGGCGAGCGCCCCACTGCATCGCACTTTGACGCCGACGATCAGATCGGCATGTCTCACCGCAGCCTCTACGGCAGCGGCCACATCGACCATGCGCATATCCGTCAGTTCGCCGGGTCTCGCTATGAGTCCGATCCGCGAGATGTTCAGGAAGGCCAGAACCCGCGTTTTTGCTGGATTGACGATGTAGCGGCGGAACCCTTCGAAACTATCGGCTCCGGACGTGCCGGCATCGACGGCCGTGGTTACGCCGCGTCCCAAACAGAATCGGTCCAGGTCTACGCCCCAATGTGAAACGCCCTGGAATCCGTGTACGTGGAAGTCGATGAGGCCGGGAGTGACCAGGCTGCCGGGGACGTTGATGACGCGTCTCGCTCGTTTGGGGTCAAGCTCGGGTGTAATTGCCGCGATCTTGCCATCTGAGATCGCCACGTCGGCGATCCGATCCAGTGACTGGGAGGGGTCGATGACCCGGCCGCCTCGCACGATCAAATCGAACTGGTCAGAGGCTGTTTGCTGGCCGGCGAGATTCGGCGCCGCCAGAGGGGCCATGCAGGCCGCCCCGCACACTCGCATGAACTGTCTACGCTTCACCATCCCTCTCTGTCGGTGAGCCCTAGGCTTCGATCACCAATTCGGCCAAATAGATCGCCGTGATGGGTTTCCCAGCTTCTTTTTCGTGAGTCGAGTAGTAGGATAGCCAGCCGCGGGTCGAGCTCAACGCCACAAACCCCGGATAGGAGTTATCGCCGTCGCTGGGCAATTTGACGAGATCTTCAAGGCCGTCGTGGGCAAGCCGGGAGAGGACTGTGCGCGGACCTGCCTCGGTATGCTTGCGGCCTCCAACGAGATATTGAGAACCCCACTTGGCCACTAGGGGTCCGCCAATGTAGCAGCCCAGATCAGACCGTCTCCACTCTTGATAAGGGGGCGCCGAGCGCAACAGTTGGGCGTTGCGTCCTCCGCCGGTACGGGCAACAGCGACAATCGAGCCGTCGGGCTCGAACAGGAATGCCGTTTCATTCCCGTAGGTCTCCTGAAACAGGCCGACCTTGCGCCAACGCAGTCCGTCGTCGCTTTCGAGCAACGCCGATTCGGTGAGCGGGTCGCGCTCCTCGCGGGTTCGGGTCTCGGGAAACTCGCGCTTGCGGCGTCCGCCCAGGTATGCCTTGCCGCCGAACGCCGCTGCCCTCCAGATGTAGTGACCGTAAGTGCCTTCGAGCATTTCGGGGCCTTGCCAGCGGCTGCCGTCCTCGGTCCACGCGCCGTAGCCCAAGTGCTGGTTCATGTCGTAGTGCTCGGGCGAGGTTTCACCGCAGTACCAAGTCCCGGTGTAGACGAAGAGCTTGTCCTTGTAAACCAGGAAGTGGGGGTCTCGCGTGTCTCGCTTGGCGACACGGAAGCGGTACACCTGACGCCACTCCCGGCCATCGCGGCTCGAAAGCACCAGGATCGATGAGGTTGGATGCACCATGTGCCCGTCAGGGCAACTTCGAAAAGTGAGGTAATAGACTCCCTTGTAGAGGATCAGGTCGGTAAAGGCGTTGTGCTCGCCGTTGTGGAAAATCCGCCGCACCGAGCCGACTCTCAACCCGGACAGGGAAACGTCGGCAGCCTTGGCGGTGGGTGGAAGCCGCAGAAGCGGCGCGGCTGCCAGAGTGAACAACATGCTCCGTCGGTCGTAAATATTCATACATCCTCCCCTTCCTCGAAAACAAGGTAACCGCTTCGCGGCGCGTAGCGGCAGCGATCGATCAGACATTGCGGGCCTCATGGTGACATCGTGGCATGCCGTGTAACGACTGCGCCGCGGAACGGTCTCGCCGGAGTCTTGATCGCCGGCACTGCCGGGAATTCTACGGCTGCGGCACACGCACGTCGAAACCTTTCAGTTGTTCCACCACGAAGCCATGCACCTCCTCCAGCGTCTTGAAAGGGCTATGGGAATGCCTCTCGATATCAAAACTCATGTCCGCCGGCCCCCACGAGATCCAATCCACGCCCGGCTTGACGATTTTTCTGACGTTGAGCGCCGCGCGAAGAGTCTCGATCTGGAAACCTAACATCCCCGTGCCGTTCCACCACCGGGCGTATTCCAGGCGGTCCATAGGCGTCTTCTGTCCAAATCGAAAGTCCCCGCCCCAGCTCCGGTTGCCGAAAGGAGCGTAATAGAAGCTGTTGATGGCTTCGTCCGCCGTCTCAACCTCTTCGACGAAGGGAACGAGAATGGCCATGACGCCAAGATCGGCATACCGACCCGTCATGTAGGCCCATCGAGCATGAGGGATGCGGAGCTGCACGCCGGCTCCGAGTTCTTCCGTCAGCTTGCAGAACTTGGCCAGATCCCTTTCGTCCGGCAGGGGCCTGTGCTGGCCGTCTACGCTGAAGAGATCCACCTTGCCGTTTTCCCTGATGATCTGCTCGAGCTCGCCGCGGGTGGACTCGACAGGTGCTGAGGCCGTTCGGATCGGTTCGCCCTTATGCATTTTCTCCTTCAGCGATCCGGGCAGCGGTTTGCCTAGACTTCGGCTCGGGGCTTGACTGAAGGCGGAGGGAGCCGCCGCTCCGATGCCGAGTGCTGCCATCATGTTGAAAAATCGACGGTTCATGGCCTTTCACCCCCTGGATGCCGGTTCCAAGCTATCACAATCGGGAGGCTTGATGATCGTCTGGAACGGCATTATTTCCCGAGTTGGCCTCATAAGCCCACTATCGGGCGATACGCCCGGAAGGGCCGCATCAACAAGCCGCGCGGACCGGGCGCCCGAGTAGACGCGGCTCGCGCACCCCCTGACGTTCCAGCTTCCCGCTAGTGTCCTGACTCCGGCTTCGGCCGCCAACTGGTAGACTACTACCGACTTGCCGGGATCCGGACTTGCTCGGCGGTCTGAACATACCCATGGAGGTGGCTGGGATGACGGCCTGGGTTTGGCCAAGACGTTGGGGCTGCGCACTGATTGCCGTCTTCCTCGGCTACTCGGCGCCCCTGCTCGGCGCTGACGGACCGCTATTCGAGACAGGCGTGGTCAAGAAATCCGAAGGCACTCGTTTCTATCACAACGCCTATCCGACAGTTGCCCGGCTCACGAGCGGCCGCTTGATGGCGGTATTCGGAGCCTATTCGCCGGATCAAAGCAGTGCTCTGGTCGCAGCAGCTCTCTCTGACGACGGAGGCCGCAGCTGGTCCAGCCCCAGGGAGATTGTCGACAACCCCGGGCTCTGGGACGGTGATCCCAACATCATCGTCGACGGCCCGCGCACTTTCGTCTATGTCACGACCCGCACCGTCAAGCTCGAGACCATCGACAGGAGCACGGTGTTCATGGTCAAGACCGATGACGACGGTGAAAGCTGGTCGGAGCCCGTCGAAATCTCGATGCCCAAGAAGTACGTAGCCGGCAAGCAGCACAAAGGCATGCGTCTGGGTGACGGTACGCTGCTGATGGGCTACTCGTGGGACCTGTGGGCCGAGAAGGGTACGCCGGCGCGCACCGAAGGCGAGATGAACATCGCGGCCGGCATCATTCGATCCACCGACGGCATCCACTGGACTCCCTTCGGCGAACTGCACGTTTGGATTCCGAAGATGACCCCGTACTCTACCAACGGCCTCGACGAACCCTCCATCGTCGAGTTGGCCGATGGAGAGATTTTCATGCTGATGCGGACCGGATCAAGCCGTCACTACGAGAGTCGAAGCCGCGACGGCGGTCTCACCTGGGCGCCCCCGCGCCCCAGCTCGCTGACAGGCCACAATACGCCCACGGGATTGTGGCGGTTGGATCAAAGCAAAGAGATCATCGCCATCTGGAACAACTCCCCCGTGAACCGCCGGCCTTTGAGCACGGCGATCTCGTCCGATGGCGGCCGCACCTGGAGCATCCCGAGGAACGTCGCGGAGTCAGACGGGCCACAGGTGTCTTACCCCAGCATCACGCAAGCCGCCGACAGCGCCATTGTCGCTCTCTGGCAACAACAGCTTCACGAAGGAGGCCGCGACATCCGCTGGGCGCGCTTTAATCGGCAGTGGGTGCTGGGGAAGCAGTAGGTCGAAGCCGACGGGGCGGACGCGGCGCGATCACTCTTCTCGCAGGCTACCTCGAACCGATCGGCAAGGCGCGTCCCACGGTATAGGCCAAACGGGCCTCGGCGGTCTTTGCGTCCAAAACCGCCCGCTGCGATGCTGCTTCGGAATCCGCCAGCATGCTTTCGGCCTGACTGAGATCGACCAGGCTTCCGAGCTGCTGCCGGTAACGGGCGCGCGCCAGCCGCACCGCCTCCCGAGACGCGTCTTGTCGTTGTTCCACCAGGGGGACGGACCGAACCGCCTGTTCGAGACCTTGGTGAGCTAAACGGGTTTGCAGCCGCACGCTAAGCCTCAGATCCTCCATCCCATGGTCAATCAGGCGCACACGGGCTTCGGCCTCTTCGATGGCGCCTTCCATCTTGCCGAACGTGAAAAGCGGAAGGGAGAGGCCTGTTCCTACGGCAAGCAGGTTGCTGATGCTCAAAGGATTGAATCGCGCCCAGCCTCCACTCAAAAACATCGAGAGCATCGGCTTCCGGCGGCTGCGGGCCAGACGAACGGTTTCGACACCCGCTTCGCGACGAGCCGCGAGGGCATTCAGTTCCGGCCGGTTGGCGAGCCCCTCCATGATCAAAGAGTCCAACGGCTCGATCTCCGGAAGCGTCAGATCGGGATCGGCCAAATCGTAATTTCGCATGTCGAAATCGCCAAGCACGCTTGCCAAGCGGGCTTGGGCTCCCTCCACCGCTGTCCGCGCCTCCAGCTCCGTAAGGCACGCCTCGGAAAGATCCGCCTCCGCGAGGCTGAGGTCGACTTTCGAGCGCATCTGACCTTCGTAGAAAGCGCGGGCTTGCCGGACGGTCAACTCGCGGCCGGCAACGGACTGTTGGGCGGCATGCAAGGTGCGCTTCGCCCGAAGCACTTCGTAGAACAGAACGACGGTATCCAAGGTTACCGACGCCAGTGTCGCTTCCAAGTCCGCTTCCAAGGCCTCGATGCTCCTGCGCGCTACGCCGACTCTGTGCTTTGTGCGCCCGAAGTCGAGTCCGGGATGATAGAAGTTGATAGCGTCCGCAAAGTTGCGGTGGAACGGCGAGTTCGGCAGCCCGATGGGTTGCAGGCCATTCAGCGCGCCGGAAAGACCGGCCTTTGCGATGCCGCTGTTGTTGATCTGCGGGTAGTAGTCCGACCGAGCCTGCCTCAGCCGGGCTTGCGCTTCCTCGATCGCCGCCTGCGCCGATTTGACATGCGGACTCGCATCCAGGGCACGAGCCACCGCCTGCTCCAGGTTCATCGAAGCAGGCGACTGCGCAACGGCCAATGAAGCCAGCAGGGGGATGGTCCCTAGCAGCCGGGATTTCTTGAAGAGTGTGGTCAACATCGAGTATCACCTCCGAACTACTTGTGCGCCGTCGCTCAGTGGAATGCTCGACGTGACAACGACTTCGTCCGAGTCGCTCAGACCTTTCAGAACTTGGAGCCAGCCGGGTGACTCCAGGCCCGTCTCGACGCTTTGGCGGCGCGCGACGCCGCCGCTCACGACAAAGACCGTCGTGCCTCCACCCTGCCCCGAAATGGCAGTGACGGGCACGGTCAAAGCGCCTTCGAAACGCCGCAGCTCGATCTCCACCCGTGCCGTCATCCCCGGCCGCAACCGGAACCCCGGATTAGACAGGTCGAACTCGACTCGCATCGTGCGCGTGGCCGGGTCGAGCACGGTGCTCGTACGAGAAACGCGGGCCGTCCTGTCTTCGCCGTCCAGTCCCTCGATGCGAACGGTGGCGGCTGTCCCGCGGCCCACGTGAGGCGCACTACGTTCGGGAACGTCGACGACCAGGCGGACGCGGTCCAGGCGGGCCAGCGAAACCAGAGGCGCTACCTGGGTACGAGACGAAACCGCGGCCTGAACCAGGGCGCCGGGATCAACGAAGCGCTCCGTCACGACGCCGTTCAGCGGAGCGGAGATGCGTGCGTAATCCATAAGCCGCTCGAAGGTTTCCCGTTCGGCGCGGGCCGTCGCGACCGCGGCTTCGGCGACGCGGACGGTGGCCTCCGCCATGCGTAGCCTGCTCTCCGCGACACCGAAGGCCGCGCGGGCCTGATCCACGTCTTGTTGCGGAAGGACGTCGGCATCGCGTTCGCGGATCGCGCTCAGCCGCTTGAAGTTGACTTCCTCGAAATCACGTTCCGCCTGGAACTGCGCGACGCTCGCCTTCGCTTGTTCGACCTCCGCCTCGGCCCGGAACAGTATGGCTCTCTTCTCTGCCAGCCCGGCCGTCATCTCGGGAACTTCAATCTCCGCCAGAAGCTGTCCCTCGCGAACGCGGTCTCCGATATCGACGGATAGAGTCTTCAGATAGCCCGTAACCTTGGCATACAGAGTGACTTGTGCATCGGGGACGATCGAGCCGGCTAGCGTAATGCGGTCCGAGATGTCACGCCGGTCGGGTTTGGCTACGGTCACAAAGATGGGAACGGCCGAGGTTTCTTCGGTACCGGACATCGGCGCGGCGTCCGATGTCTCCCTCGAATCACAGGCCGGCAGAAGCAGAGCCGCGCCCAGCACAAGCCCGATTAGTGTGGCGTTTCGACGGTTCATCGTTTGAATTCCCGGTAGAGCAACGGTGTCACGACGAGAGTAAACACCGTCGACGAGGCGAGCCCTCCTATGACCGCGCGGGCCAGCGGCATGATCGGTTCCGCGGGGTTGAGCGCCGGCGGCAACAGCGCCAGCAGAGCCGTGCCCGTCGTCATCAAGATCGGGCGCATCCGAATCCGCGCCGCTTCCAGGGCCGCTTCCGAAGCGCTCCGTCCCTCCGCCCGCAGACGATTCGCGAACTCGACCAGCAAGGTGCTCGTCGAAGCGGCAATGCCGATCATGAAGATCGCGCCCATGAACGACTGAATGTTCAACGTCGTGTCTGTCACCCACAAGATCCACACGACCCCCAACAACCCCAGCGGGACAGCCAGCATGACGATGAACGGGTCGAGGAAGCTTCGGAACAGGGCGACCATGACGAAGTAAACGAGAATGACGGCCATCCCGAAACCGAATGCCAAACCCCCGAACGATTCACTCATGGAAGCGACCTCGCCCCGAATGTCCACGCGATAGCCCTCGGGCCACTCGCGCCCGGCGAGTTTGGCGTCGATGTCCCGCGCCACGGCGCCGATGTCCCGGCCGTCCACATCGGCAAAGATATCCGTGACGCGGCTGATATTGAGGTGGGTGACCTCGGTCGGCGCGCTGGTCCGATGGATTTCTGCAATGTTGCGAAGCAGAACCGGCTGTCCGTTCGACTGCGCCACCGCCGGAGCCGGACGGAACAATCGATCCATCGCGGACGCGGTGCGGTCCTGCTCGTCGCCGGTTATCGGAATATCGAGCAGCGCATCGATCGAGTCGATGTCTTCCTCGCGATACTGCACTCCGACGAAGTAGTGGTTCCCATTCCGCTCGTCAATCCAGAAGGCGGGATCGAAGTTCACGCTCGAATTGAGGCTCGCCACAATATTCTTTACCGCCTCGTCGGCATTGATCCCCAGCAGAGCCGCCTTGGCGCGATCGATCTCGATCGAGAGCTGTGGGTAGTCGAGCTTTTGCTGGATCCGAACGTCGGCGGCGCCGGGGACCGCTTCAACGAGCGCTTTGATCTCGCGAGCAATCTCCTGCGCCACCTCGAGCCGGTCCCCGTTCACTTGGATATTGATGGGCGCCGGCAGGCCGAAGTTGATCGCCGAGCTGATGATGCCCCCGGTCTCGAACGAGAATTCGATCATCGGGAACTGTTCGCGGAAGCGCTGGCGCAAACGCCGTACATACTCGAACGACGGCGTTCCATGGTCTTCGTGGAGTTGGACCATGAGCGAAGAATCCATTGGGCCGGCGTTGCGTGTGTAAGCGGCCGGCCAATCGTAGAGCACGCCGGTGTTGGAGATCAGAATCTGCAAGTCTTCCGGAGCAATCTCCTCCCGGATCGCTGTCTCAACCGCAGCGACATCCTGCTCGGTTCTTTCGATACGCGTGCCGGAAGGGGCTCGCATCTGAATCCGAAACTGCCCCGTATCGAGCCGCGGGAACAGTTCGGTTCCGATCAGCGGATAGATGGGCGCCGACAGCAGGATGACAAGGGCAACCGCTCCGAGCGTCACAACCCGGTGGCGCAGCAACCACCCGAGCCCGTGGCCATAGAACTCGCTCAAACGCCCAATCGCGCGATCGGAGAACCATGCCCATCCGGCTTGCCGCGCCTGACCGTCCGATGGTGAGCGCAGAAACTTGGCGCAGTAGGCCGGCACAATGGTCACAGCGACGATGTGCGACGCCGCCATCGCGAACGAGACGCTCATGGCCAACGGAGTGAACAGGAACCTCCCGATGCCTGTCAGAAAAACGACCGGCGCGAAAACGACGATGGTCACGACAGTCGCAACCAGGATTGGCACGCGTACCTCGTCGGCCGCAATGCGTGCCGCTTCCAGAGGAGTTTTTCCGAGAGCCACGTGCCGGTGGGTGTTTTCGAGAACGACGATCGAGTCATCCACCAGCCGCCCCACGGCCAGCGCCAAGCCGCCGAGCGTCATCGCGTTGAGACTGTCACCGGTAGCGTAAAGACACGTGATAGCGGCCAGCACCGACAGCGGAACGGACAGCATGATCACGGCCGTCGACCGCAGGCTGCCGATGAAGAGCCAGATCATCACCGCCGCGAGCAACGCGCCGTAAAGGGCTTCCCGCTCCAGGGCGGCGATCGCCTTGCGGACATAGACCGACTGGTCAAGAACCACGTCAAGGTTCACGCCCTTGGGCAGGCGGGATAGAATCGATCCGATGGTTTCCTTGATGCCGTCAACCACCGCGATCGTGTTGGCGCCGGGCTGCCGGTAGATGGGAATGTAGACCTGACGCCGGCCGTTGACGCGGACGATGTTCGACTGGATTTGGTGGGTGTCTTCGACCCGGCCCACATCGCGAATGTAGACCGTCGCGCCTCCGTCGTCGACGCGAATGGGGAACTGGTTCATCTGTTCAACGTGCTGAACCATCCCATCGGCATTGATCTGATAGTCGTATTCGCCGATTTTCGCGTTGCCGGTGGGAATGAAGGTGTTGAAGTCCTTCAGGGTCTTCACCACGTCCATCGGTGACAGGTTTCGCGCCGTGAGCTTGTCGCGATCGACATAAGCCAGAATGCGCCGGATGCGGCCTCCGTAGACGGCGGGTGCGATCACACCGCTGATTCCCTGCAAGCGGTTCCGCAGCTCGAAATAGGCGATATCGTAGAGTTCCGTTTCATCGAACGTGGGACTGCTCACGCTCACCAGGCACAGAGGCATGCTTGCAGTCGGGTCGAACGGCATGATCATCGGCGGAATCGTTCCCGGCGGCAGGTAGTACATATCGGCGATGGCCAACGACGAGACCTGTGACATGGCCGTGTTCGGGTCGATGTCCGGGCGGAAGTAGTCCCGCACGATGCTTACGCCGTTCATCGAGCGCGCTTCCTGGCGGGCGATGCCGTTCGACTGACCGGTCCACCGCTCCAGCCGGCTGGTGATGTCTTTCTCCATCACCTCTGCCGGCATGCCGGGATACAACGTCAGCACCTGCACAGCCGGCGTCGTGAATGTCGGGAGCACGTCCGTCGGGATCCGGCTTACCGCCACGCCGCCCAACAGCACCACCGTCAAAGCGGCTACGACTACGGCATGCGGGTTCTTGAGTGAGCCACGAACCATAAAGACCCACCAATCTTAACCTGTTTCAAGACGGCGCCTTGGCCGGTAACCCGACGCCGCGGCGGTTCCGTCTGCAACGCAGGATCGAGCGCGGGACATCTCGCCAAACATACTCGGCCTCTGAAAGACGGCATGTTCGAGATCCCGAGGGAATGGGCCGCGGGCAGGAGCCTTCGGCAGTGGTCTAAGCGGCCGCTCTCCTCCGATCATCGCGGCGGCCATACCTGCCGGGCGAGATTGGCCGGCTGCAGGGTTGGTACACTGTAACGCGCCCTTCGCTGCGTGTCCCGGTTTGACGTCCCCCAACAGTTCCTCGCACACGGCGCGACCGACCCGCGCCCGCTTCACCTTCCTCTTCCTGGGTTTTCTGGTTTCGTTCATCACCTACCTCGACCGGGTTTGCATCTCCGCGGCGGCGCCCGACATGCGGGGCGACCTGGGCCTCTCGCAAATGGAGATGAGTTGGGTTTTTGCCGCCTTTGCGGCTGCCTACGGCATCTTCGAAATTCCCATGGGCTGGCTGGGCGACAAGTATGGACAGCGGAAGCTGTTGACCCGCATCGTCGCCGGCTGGTCGGTCTTCACCGTGCTGACGGGCATGGTGCGCAGCTACATCGTGCTTCTGGCGACCCGGTTTGCGTTCGGGGCGGCGGAGGCCGGCGCGTTCCCGACGCTGGCGCGGGCGCTGGCCCGCTGGTTTCCGCAGTCCGATCGCGGGCGCGTGAATGGGTTCATGTGGATGGGGGCGCGTGCCGGCGCGGCCCTGGCGCCGCCCATCGCCGCCTGGTTCATCGTTTCGATCGGCTGGCGCGAGACCTTCTACATTTTTGGGAGCGTCGGTGTGATCTGGTGCTTTTTCTTCTGGCGCTGGTACCGCGACAACCCCGCGGACCACCCAAGCGTGAATGCGGCGGAGCTGGCGTACATCCAGCCAGGGACGGTGCAAAGCAAGCCCAAGGCGAGAGTGCCCTGGACGAGGGTGTTTCGGAGCGGCACTTTGTGGGCCCTGTTTGTGATGTACTTCTGCTCGGCGTATGGTTCTTTCTTCTTCGTGACTTGGATGCCCACCTATCTGATGGAGGAGCACGGGCTGTCGCTCCAGCGCTCCGGGTGGTTGGCGGGGCTGCCGATGGGCATCGGCGCACTGGCTTGTCTGGTGGGCGGGACGTTCTCTGACTGGCTGATCCGCCGCCTCGGCAGTCTCAAATGGGGCCGCCGTATCGTAGGCGTCGGAGGGTATGGGCTGGCCGCCGTGGGCTTTGGGCTGGCGGCGCAAGCGCGTGATCCCTTCAGTGCGGTGTTATGGCTTTCGTTCGCGCAAGGCGTGCAGGATCTGGCCCTGCCCGTAGCGTGGGCGACCTGCGTGGACGTCGGCGGTCGGCTCGGCGGTACGGCTACGGGATTCATGAACACGGCGTCGAGCATGTCGGCGATGGTCTCACCGGTCATTGCCGCCTGGCTGCGCCAAACCTATGGCTCTTTCACGGTGATGTTCTCTTCATGTATCGTGATCTATTTCATCGCCTCGGTGATGTGGATGATCCTCGACCCGAGCAGCAGTATCAAGGTGCAAGAGGAGGAAGAACCCGCAACATAGAGGCGAGCACCTGAGCTCCCACTCCACACGCCATATCGAGACAAACCATGCCTGATCACAAAAAAAAGCCGTATCTCTACCACCATCACACTTGGCCTGAACTGAAAGAGCGTGTCCCCGAACAGCCGGTCGTCGTACTGCCGATCGGGTCCGTCGAGGATCACGGCTACCACATGCCGCTCGACGTCGATAACTTCTTGATCGGCTCGATCTCCGAGGAGGCGGCGAAGCGGGCCGACGGCGACATTCTGTTGATGCCGCTCATTCCCTACGGCTTCGAGACGCACCACATGGACTTCCCCGGCACGATCGACATCAAGCAGGAACACCTTTTGCACTTCGTGCTCGATGTGACTCTGAGCGTTGCGCACCATGGGTTCCAGCGCATCCTGATCGCGGACGGCCACGGTTCGAACATGCCGATCCTGGAATTGGCGGCGCGGCGGACCATCCTGGAGTCGGACGCCTTGTGCGCGACGTTCATCTGGCCGTCGCTGAACATTCCCGAGATCAACAAGCACCGCGAGTCTGACACGCAGGGCATGGCGCACGCCGCCGAATTGGAGACGTCCGTCTACCTGCACCTGGCGCCGGAGCGCGTACAGATGGATAAGGCCGTCAAGGACATCAACATGCCCGAGTCAGACTTCATCTGGATGGATTTACTGCGGGGCTCGCCGGTACGCTGCATGGATGAGTGGACGCGGTTCTCGAAGAGCGGGGTCTACGGCGACGCCACGATTGCAACGGCGGAAAAGGGCGAGAAGTTCTTCGAAGCCGCCGTGAACCACTTCCTGAAGCTGGTGCGGGAGTTCAAGAATCGGCCCCGTGGCGAACGGACGGACTATCACAAGGAGCCCTGGGACAAGCATTTCCAATCGCTGAAGGAAACGGGCAAGCCGGAATAGGGTTCGCGAGGCTCTGAGGAATTGCGAGCAGGGGCCGGGAACCGGTCTCTGCGAAATTGGTTGCGTGCGCGGCGAACAAGACTGGGCCGCGCCTCGGCTTACCCTTACGCACCGTGCCGCGTTCGGCGCCGCCGCCTGCACCACAAACGGGTTCGCGAACCTCAACCGGGGCAACCACACCCGCCTTCGAGTGAGGCGCGGATTGCGGCCCTAAAAGGTTGTGTAGATGAAGGGAGCGAGAGCTGAGCCCTGCACGTAGACCAACAGCGCGCCCAGGAGCACCAGCACCAGTACGATCGGCAACAGCCAGAGCTTCTTGTTTTCTTTCAGGAAGACGGCGAACTCACCCAGCAGAGATAACCTGTTCATGGAAAGCTCTAGCCCCCCATGGGAGATGGTCGTTCCTGATCCTAACATGGAGGTGACGGGCTGGAACTCGATCCGTGTCTTCCGAGACCGCGATCCGCAGGCAGCCGGGCACCCTTCGTTGATGGAGGTTGGCGCTGAAAGGGCCGGCCTCGGGACAGCTTGCCGCGCCCCTAGCTTCCCGCGCCCTCCGGCATCACCGGCTTGCGCGGATCGATGCCCAACCAGAACAGCGAACCGAACAGGTAGGCGGCCGCCACACCGTAAAGGGGCACGTCCCAACCCCACGCATCGATCGCCCACCCGATTGCAGCGGACGCAATGGCTCCTCCGATCTGTCCGGCCATGTTCATCAACCCGCTGACGGAGCCCACGTAATCCCGGCCCACATCCAGGCACACCGCCCAGGAGTTGGGCAGTGCGAATTGAATGGCGGAGTAGCCCAGCGTCAACATCATCATCGCGCTCATCACATCCTCGACGGAGAGCGCAATGAGGATGCACGCCGCACTCACGATCCCCGAGCTGAGGCCGACGCTGCGCCGTGCCGCGGTCAGTCCTATCTTTTTGACGAGCAGGTCTACCGTGTGCCCGCCGAGATAGTTGCACAAGGCGCTCATGAGAAACGGCATGGCTACGTAGGGCGCGAAGTCCTCGAGTCCCTTTGACTCCACCAGGTAGCTTGGCAACCAGAAGATGTACCAGTACGAGCCATAGACGGTGATGTGGTACATCGCGATGATCGACCACATATTCCGGCTGTAGAACAATGGGAGCAGGTTGGCGTGCGGAGCGGCGGCGGAAGGTGGTCCGATCCGCGCGAGTTCCGCCGAGTTGACGCCTTTCTTGTCGGCCGGGTTGTCGCGGAACCAACCAAACCAGGCAACCGCCCAAATCACGCCGATCACGCTGAAGATGTAAAAGACCGCCCGCCAGTCGTAGTGCTTCAGGATCGGTTGGACGATAAAAGGCGTCAGGGCACCGCCCAGGCTCGCGGCCATCCAGACGACTCCCTGCGCGCGCCCTCGTTCATCGGTGGGGAACCATCGGCGGATGACGCAAGTCGCGTTGGGGTAGGCCCCTGCTTGCAGGGCGCCGAAGACGCCCCGCACCGTCAGCAACCAGCGATAGCGGCTGACGACGCCGGTGAGAGCGGTCAGCACGGACCACCACACCACGAGATGGGTCAGCACCCGGCGAGGCCCGAAGCGGTCCCCGAGCCACCCCATGGGGATTTCGAAGAGACCGTACGTCAGGATGAAGATGCTGAACACGAAGCCCATCTCGGTGTTCGTCAGCCCCAGTTCCCCGGCCATGGGCGTCTTCACGTTGCCGATCACGACGCGGTCGAGGTACGTCATGAGAGAGAACAGGAACAGGGCTATCAGCACCGCCCAACGCATTCGAGACGTCTTCATGGACCTGCGATTATGTCAGAACAAGACGCGGCGTGCCGAGCATGCATGACGGATCGAGCCGGCTGCGGGAAAGGCCGCGGACCTCAAAGGCGAGGCCGCCCCACGAACGTGCCGTGCGGGCGGGCCATGGGTGTTGGCGACGCATTCGCCTCCACCTGCTATTCTTCTGAGCATGTTTTGGAGCAGGCGGACGTTGTCTCGCCACAGCCGCTTCCCGGTTCTGATCGGTTTGTGCTGCATGGCCGCGGGAATCGTTATCTCTCCCGCCTGGTCTCAAGCGACATCGGCGTCAGCGCAAGTTGAGGCAACTGACGTACCTGCGGCAGCTCACTCCTACGCCGCGGGTTACAAAGACTTCCTCTCGGCGGCGCGGACTGAAGTCGCTTTTGTCGAGGAATCGATCCGGCTGGCGGAGCGGAATGGCTTTCGCGAACTCACCGATGACGCCGACCTGAGTCCCGGCGCAAAGTTCTATCGCAACAACCGCGACCGGGCCCTGTTCTTGTTCGTCGTGGGGGAGCAGCCCTTCCGAGAAGGGTTCCGCGTCGCCGCGGCTCACATCGATTCTCCTCACCTCGACCTGAAAGCACGGCCGATCAAGGCGTCCGGAGTGTTCGTGCAGTTGCAGACGATGCCGCACGGAGGCGTCAAGAACTATCAGTGGGTGAATCTGCCCCTGGCGCTCGTGGGACGCGTTTACAAGAAAGACGGCGAGATGGTCCCGATTTCGATTGGATTGCGTCCCGCCGATCCGGTGTTCGTGATTCCTGATCTGGCCCCCCACGTAGACGTGTCCCAGCGCACCCGGCGAAGCCGGGAAGTCGTGAAGGGCGAAGAGCTGGACCCGCTCGTCTATTCGTGGAAAAACAAGGCATCTTCGAATGTCGCAGACAATGCCAAGGCTCACCTCAGGGAGGTCTACGGGATTGAAGAAGAGGATCTCGTCAGCGCCGAGTTGAACTTCGTTCCGGCGCTCGCCCCGCGCGACGTCGGCCTCGACGGTGAGCTTGTGGCGGCCTACGGCCAGGATGACCGTTCGAGCGCTTACGCGGCCTTGCGCGCGCTTATCGAATCGGCGCCTCCGCGTTACACCAGCCTGGTGTTTCTGGCCGATAACGAGGAAAGCGGCAGCAACAACAACACCGGAGCCCGCTCCACCGCGCTGAACGATCTGCTCGCCGACCTGATCTACCGCCAGGAGGGCGACGGCTACCGCGATGTGATGACGCGCCGGGCGCGCGGCAAGACCATCGTGCTTTCGGGCGACGCCAATCCGGGGGTGAATCCGCTGTCGGCTTCGGCACTGGAAAAGGAGAACGCGGCGCAGGTCGGCAAGGGAGTGAACTTCAAGTCGTATGGACGGGGTAACAGCCCGAACGCCGAGACGACCGCGCGGTTCCGAAATATCTTCGATGACGCGGGCGTCCCCTGGCAGGTGATGTCCTACAAAGTCGGCGCAGGAGGCGGCGGAACGCTCGGCCACTTCCTCTCCGACGACAACATGGAGGTCATCGACATCGGTATTCCGATTCTGTCCCTGCACTCACCATTCGAAGTCGCCGCAAAGTCGGACCTCTACTCGCTCTACCGTGCGATACGCGCTTTCTTCGAGAAACTGGACGCCGCGTCCGAGTGACACGGAGGCCGTCAGCAATCCGATATTGGCAGAATCGGGCCACTCACGGGAGAGTCACCACGCCTTCCTCAGATTCTCCAGCCCCTTGAGGTAGTCCTCGGTTTCGAGATGGCTCTGCACCCCGTACTCGGCCAGCATGTTTATCATTTCCCCAAGCGTCAGGTCCGCGAGTTCAGCGGCTAAGCCGAGGGAGGCCTTTCCTTCTTTGTAGCGCTCCACGGCCAGTATAAGTCGGCCCTTGTTGACGAGTTCCCTCACCGCCTTGGAAACGTCCCCGTGCTCATCGTCGGACAGCTTTTTAAGGAAGTCGTAGTTCTCTTCGTCCATTCTTATGCTCATCGTCTTGGTCATTTCGTTGCCTCCAGCCTTCGCCTCACGTCATTGACAATCTCTGCTCGGTAACGGCCGTACTTTCGCAAGATTTCGAGTTTCCTCAAGACTTCCTCTCCGGAAATCAGCTCCTTTTCCCGCATCCTCAGCAAAATGCCGAGGGCCCCTATGAATGGCAACTTGAGAATCTTGCACGCGTTGACGCCGTTGCGGTCCTCAATGGCAATCAGGCGAGCGTTGCTCGCCTGCGTAAGGGCAATCGCCTGGGCCTCACCGACTCCCAGGTTGAATTCCCTGCGGAGCTGCCCAAAAGCCTTGCTGTCCCTCAAGGTACGGACCTCGATGTGCTTCTCCGCTATCAGTCGCGCAATGAGCCAGGCATCAAAAGAAGCTTTTTTCTCGCAACATTCTGCCTGCACAGCCTGGGGAATCACGACAGGCTCGGGAAACGAGCCGAGGAACCGCTCAAGCAGTTCCGCCTTGGCCAGCAGGATGAGAGGTGATGCATCGAACACAATCATTATTACAGATTATTACAGATGTAAACATACAACGCTTTCGGGTTTAAGGCAAGAACGAAGTCCGACGACCGGATGCAACCTCAGATCGGCGCGGGGAGCCTATCCGGGAACGGATTGCACACGGTCTGGATCGTTTGTGTGAGGATCGCGCCAGCGATGAGCCACGGCAGGCGGGCCTCAATGCTGGCAAGCTCGGCGTGTGGAGTGCACTCCGGGCTTGTTGAAATTTCCCGTGGAATCCGGACCTTCATTCCCGCCAGTCCGCGACGAAGATATTGAACTCGTAGCGGCCGGTCGCCTTCCAGTCGGATGTAAAGACCAGCTTCGTGCCGTCGGGCGAGAACTCGGGGAATGAGGTGAAACCGCCGAAGTCCGTCACCTGGCGCAGGTTCGAGCCGTCCAGGTCCATGAGGAAGAGTTCGAAATGGCGGCTGTCGCAGTCGTGCCTGTTGGACGAAAAAATGATCTGCTTGCCGTCCGGGGTGAACTGGGGCGCGAAGCTGGCGCAGCCGAAATCCGTGATGCGTTTCGTGGCGCTGCCGTCGGAGTTCGCCACGAAGATCTCCATCTTCATCGGAGCAGTCAGGTCTTTTGCCAAAAGGTCCTTGTACTTCCGAATGTTCTCCTGGCCCGTGGGGTGATGGGCGCGCCACACCATCTTCTTACCGTCCGGTGAGAAGAAGGCTCCGCCGTCGTAGCCGAGGCTCTCTGTGAGTTGCCGCCTGTCGGCGCCGTCGAGCGCCGTCGACCATAAATCCAGGTCGCCCGAGGCCTTCGAGGTGTAGATCATTCGTTTCGTCTTCCAGTTGACGGTCCCTTCCGCGTCGTAACCATCGGCCGTCGTCAGCTTCCGCAAGCCCTTCCCGTCTCGCCCCACAACGAAGATGTCGTAGCTCGGGTAGACCGCCCAGACGTAGCCTTTCGAGCGGTCCGGGCGCGGCGGGCAGGCCTCGCCGCTCTCGTGGGTCGAGCCGAAAAGGATCTTGTCGCCGCCGGGCAGGAAGTAGCCGCAGGTCGTAGCTCCTTTGCCGGTCGAGACCAACCGGACGCCACTGCCGTCGCTGTTCATCACGTAGATCTGGTCACAGCGATAGTCGCCTCGCGTCGACTGAAAGACCAACTCCTCGCCATCGGGCGACCAGTAGGCCTCGGCGTTCTGGCCCCCGGAGGTGAGTTGCCGGATGTTCGCCAGATAGCGGCTGCTCTGCGCGGGGAGCAGAGCGCAGCCCAAGAGGAGGATCCAAAGACGGCTCATCGCTGTATGGCTTTCTCCCTCTCCGATTTCTCAACCCGCGCGGGCGCCATTCGGGACCGAGTGCTCTGGGGTCAGGAACGCCGGTTGAAGGCCGTCCTCATAACCGACGTCGAATAGCATGCCCTCCGAGATTCCCCCCCCCCATCATCTTCCTCGGCTCCAGGTTGACGATGAACAACGCCTGTCGACCTTCGATTTCGGTCGGATCCTCGCGCTCCTGTTTCATCCCCACGAATATCGTCCGCTTGTGGTCGCCGAAATCGACCTTGAGTCGAACGAGTTTGTTAGACCCTTCGACCTCACTGACGCTCTCGATCGTGCCGACGCGGGCGTCAACTTGATTGACGACATCGATGTTGATGGGGGGCTTGACCCGTGCGGGCTTCATTTCTTCCAATCGACTCCCATAAAGCGCTCCCCAGGAAGCGCTCAGAGGCGTTTCCTGGGCCTCAGTGGACGGCCCAGGGGCCAATTTATCCCTGGAAACGCCCCCTGGCCCACAATCCGCCGCCGTTTCGCGGCGTGAGAAGTCAAGAGAGAAAGTCATGGTTGAGGTTCTTGATTATACTGCATTGACGAGAAAGAGAATCTTGTCAACCGATGAGCAATATGTCGTGCTAAACTAGTCATGATATCCAAGATGTTGGGCTATCATGCCTTTACAAGACGCATGAGCGAGGGTAGGATATTCTGGCGGGGTGGCCTGTCCGGTCCGCCCGTTTCCATTCCCGCGCCATCTCGGGAATGGGGGAAGGTTCCCGTCTGGGGCAGTCGATCAGGGCTGTCCCGGACCCGAAAGGCTCCGCTCTCTTGCTGAAGCTGAAGAAGCTCGAGTTGGTCGGGTTCAAGTCGTTCTGTGACCGTCAGGAACTGCCGTTCAATGGCGGCGGCGTCTCTGCCGTCGTAGGCCCCAACGGCTGCGGCAAGTCGAATATCAGCGACTCCATTAGTTGGGTGTTGGGTGAGCGCTCGGCGAAGTCGCTGCGAGGCAACCGCATGCAGGACGTGATCTTCAACGGGTCGCGCGACCGCAAACCGTCGGGCATGGCGTCGGTCAGTCTCACGCTCCTGGACCCCGAGGCTCATCTCAAGCCCAAGACGACTCTGGCTTCCAACGGATCCAACGGGGCAAACCGCGCGAACGGCGTTTCCCACGGCAGGCCCGCCGAGTTCACCGTCACGCGCAAGCTGTTCCGGTCCGGAGAGAGCCAGTACTTGATCAACGGCAAGCTCTGCCGGCTTCGCGACATCCAAGATATCTTTCTGGGCACCGGTCTCGGCCCCGAGCACTACGCCATCATCGAGCAAGGCCGCATCGGGCAGATCCTCAGCTCGCGCCCGGTCGATCGCCGTTCGATCATCGAAGAGGCCGCCGGCATCACCAAGTTCAAGTCCCGCAAACGACTGTCGGAATTCAAGCTCGAAAGCGCAAAGCAAAACCTGCACCGCGTCAACGACATTCTGCAGGAAGTCGCGCGGCTGATGAATTCGCTCAAGCGGCAAGCTTCTCGCGCCCGCCGCTTCGAGGAACTCAAGAAGCAACGCGACGAGAACCTTTCTGTTCTGCTGGCCGCGCGCTACCACGACCTTCACCGTCGAGTCCAGCTCGGCGAAAGGGAACTGTCGGCCGCCGATATACAGTACCAGCAATGCAACGCGCGGGCCGAGGAACTTGAAGAAGCCCTCCGAACGAGCCGTGAGAACCAGCAAGACGCGGAAGAAGAACTCGAACAACAACGAAATGAACTTTCCCACCTGACCCTCGAGATCGAACGCATTCGGTCCCGCGTCAAGCAGCAGACGCACACCGTCGAAGCGACCGGACAGCGCATGGAGCAGAATAAGACCGAGATCGCCCGACTCGACCAGCGTCTCGCTGCGTTCGACGAACAGTTCGGCATCGAGCAATCCGCGTTGGAGCAAGTTGCCGGACAGGTGCGGGATCTCCGCGACAAACTCCAGGACAAGAGCGATCAGGTTCGGAAACAGCAATCGCTCCTTGGCGAGGCCGATCGACAACAGGAAGAGAAGCGGCGGCTCGTTCTCAACTTGTTGGGCCGAACCGCTGCACATAGGAACGAGTTGGCCAAGATCGACGAATTTCAAGCCGGAAACCGACGCCAGCTCAGGCGCGTTCAGGAAGAGAAGGCCGCGGCGGAAACCGAGCTAGGCCGGCTTCGCCAGAGGCGCGACGAAATCCGCCAAACCATCGAGAATCGGCAAGCGGAGCTCGACGACTTGACCGAGCGCCGCGCGAACATTCTAACCGAGATCGCGAACCTGAAAATCAACATCGAACAGAGACGCGACGAAGCCGAGCGGCTTCGCGACGAACTCTCCCGATTGCGCGCTCGCCGCCAATCGCTCGAAGAGATCCTCTCGCACCACGCCTACACGACGGAAACCGTCAAGAATCTCTTTGGCCTCATCGAAAAGCAGCCTGCCGACAACTTCCGTCCCATCGGTGTCCTGGCCGACTGCATCGAAGTCGATCGTGAATACGAGAAGGCCACGGAAGACTTCCTTCGCGACGAGCTGGAGTTTGTGGTTGTTCAGGACTGGCGCGAGGCAAGGGTTGGACTTGGATTGTTGCGGTCCGATTTGCACGGTTACGCCACGTTCCTCGTGCATCCGGAATCCCCGGTGCTTCTCGAGCCGGCGGCACTTGGCCGGGAGAGCGGCGTCATTGGACGCCTCGCGGACCACATCCGCCTGAACAACGGCCTTTCCGGTTCGGCGTCGACGCTGCTGCCGAACCTGCGTTCCTGCTACCTGGTCGAGGACGACGAGGTCGCAAAGCGCCTGGCCGTGCAGTATCCGGACCTGTTCTTCCTCCTGCCTGACGGCGTTTGCTACCACGGCTACACGGTCAGCGGCGGCAAGAAGTCGAGCGCGGGACCACTGGCCCTGAGGCGCGAGCTGCACGGGTTGGGCCCGCGTCTCGCCGAACGGGAGAAAAAACTCGAGACGACCACGGCCGCATTGGAACGGGAGCAGCGCGAGCTTGCCGCGAAGAGTACGGAGCTGGAATCGATCCAGTCCGGGTTGCAGAGCGCCGAGAAAGAAGTGCTCGCCGTCGAACACGAAATGCGGCAACTGGGCGGCCAAGTCGAACGGGCCGAGAGATCGATTGCCGTCGCGGAATCCGATGGGGAGCGATTGCGCCAAGAGCACGACCAAGCCCAGGCCCGCCGTATCGAACAGATGCGCGCCGGCGAGGAAAGCGAGGAACAGCGCATCGCGGCCGAAGCGGCCATCAGCGAGCTCACCGGCCGGATGGAAGAAGCCCGGCAGCTCAGCGCCCGGCTCGCCGAGGAGCAAACCGAGTTGCGGACCGAGCTGGCTACGCTGGAGGAGCGCCGGAAATCGGCCCTCATCGCGCTGGAGGGGAATCGGGAACAGGCGCGGGAAGAAGGCGAACGGCGGGAGCGTTTTGCCCGGCAGGTGACTGAATGGACTGCGGAGCGAGAACGCCTGCTTGCGGAGAATCAGGAACTCGAGAAGCGCATCCGGCAGGACACCTCTCGCAAGACCGAACTGGAATTCGAGACGACACAGTGTGCCAACGATATCCAGGCGAGCCGCAACGAAGCAACTGCCTTGGAGGAAGAGCTGAAACAAGGCCGTGAAGAGCTTGATACGTTTCGCGGACGCCGCTCCGCCGCCGAGCTTCGGCTCGTCGAGTTGAACTCCGACGTCAAGCACCAGGACGAAGCCTGTCGGCGTGAGCTCGAGCGTCCGCTCGCCGAGCTTGCGGCGGACTTCGGGGAATGCGCTCCGGAGAAGCTGGCCGAAGTCGAAGACTTCCACCAGCACCTGGAAATGAAGATCCGGAATCTCGGCCCTGTGAACGTCCTTGCCCTGGAGGAGTACGAAGAGGCGCAACAACGCCATGAGTTTCTCGACACCCAGCGGCAGGACCTGCTGGACTCCATTCGCGACACCCAGAAAGCGATCTCCGAAATCGACACGGTTTCGCAGAAACAGTTCAATGAGGCGTTCGAGGAGATCAACATCAACTTTCGGGGAATGTTCGCCACTCTGTTCGGCGGCGGAGTTGGCGAAATGCGGCTCATCGAGACAGAGGACTCGAGTGAGGCGGGCATCGAAATGGTGGCATCGCCCCCCGGGAAGCGGCTCCAGAATGTCGCGTTGCTTTCCGGCGGCGAGAAATCGTTGACGGCGATCGGGCTGCTGATGGCGATCTTCCAATACAAACCGAGTCCGTTTTGCGTTCTCGACGAGGTCGACGCGGCCCTCGACGACGCCAACATCGTTCGGTTCCGGCGGCTGCTCCAGCAGATGGCCGGACAGACGCAGTTCATCCTCATCACCCACGCCAAGACGACGATGGAAGTCGCCCAAACTCTCTACGGCGTCATCATGCAGGAACCGGGCGTGTCGCGTATCGTCTCGGTGAAGATCGGCAAGCACGACGGAGACTCGGCCGCCAACAGCACGTCCCTCACGGCTGGGCGCGGCCGGCGCCTGAGCAGCGCAGCCGGTTCCGTGCTGCGGACCTGAAGCCGTAAAAGCCGTGATTCGTGTCTCGTGCCGCAAGAAAGCCGTTCTCTCCTCGCCTGCATTTCCCTCTGCGTGCGAGGGCAGCCTGACAACAACCCTGCAAACCACGGATTGATGAGCTTGGCTCCGTGACGGACTTGTCTTTCGCGGGACATCGACCTTGCCGGACCTGGCGCGCTTCACGGCTGGATCACTTGTCGAGGGCTGCGGCCGATGCGGAGCATGCGATCCGCCGGGGAAGGTTGCGCGGCGACTCGATGCATCCGTGAAGTCGATGACCAGGTTGCCGCAGGGCGCGGGGGCACTTGATTTGCGGCACATTTTTTTAGCGGGCAATAGCGTGCAATACCGGTACATAGTGGGCAATTGAGGGCAGAGGATCAAGGCGGTGATTCGGGGAAAGCCGTGATTCGCGGCGCGGGCGGCCATGGCTTCTTGCAAAGGGCCTTCAACTCGACGAGTGTTTTTCATTTCGTGACTCATGATGCGCCGGCAAAGGAGAGGGGGGTTTCCGGATTTGAAGCTCGACACCATAGATTTGCCGTACGACCTCGCGCATCCGCTCGGGGTCGAGAGGCGGGGGCTTGGCATGCTTGGCCTTGGCGGCGGCCTCCTTGGCGGTCTGGCGCTTGATCTCGCGGTCACAGCGGAGGGTGATCTCTCTCGAACGCTCCAGGCGCTGCGCCATGAGGCTGATCTTGCCGGCGGTCTCGACGACACGGGACATCGACTTCTCGTCGATCTTCCGGTCCTGGAACCGGAAGGCGAGGTCGAACACCAGCGTGCGCATCATCTCGGCGGCGAGGTGGCCGGCAGGCCCGGCGGGCGCCGAGCCGAGCTTGCCGGCCCAGACCTCAAAGACCTGCCGTGTTTGGAGCAGCCGCTCGCAGGCCGCCCGCATGCGCTGGTCATAGCGGTTGACGGCCATCCGGCTGACGCGCTCGGCCAGCCCCAGCTCGTCGAGCAGGACGTTGGTCCGCTCCGTCGCCTCGGTCTGTGTGACGGCGGGGTCGCGCAACCAGCCTTGGAGCGCCTCGCGGACGCCGCTCGGCAACCGATCGATGCTGCTGGGCTTGGACATTATTTTTCTCAGCCTCCCTCCGACTCAGGCTCTACCCTGCATTTCTCACCACCCGACGGTCGAAGCACGCGATACGACCGCCATGACTTCGTTGCGCTTGCTCGGCGTGCTCGATGTAGGGTCAAGTACACCTGCGCGCGCCAAGCGGCTCGCGCCTCGACCTGACGGCCGGTGAACCTTCCTTTCGTTTGCTCCACGGACCAGGCATCACGAGACACGACTCAAGGCTCTTCTGTACTCATGCTATGCGGGCCGAGCCGGGGAAAAAGACTGAAGCCCTTCAGTACCAAAAGCCGTGATTCGTGTCTCGTGTCTCGGGAAAACCGCAAAAGCCGTGTCTCAAAAAGGGTATTACATACTAAAGTCCCGAAAAAAGTTCCGGGCGGTGCTTGACATAATCGGGACTTTGTGATAGAATATTGGTGTAACTAATGATAAGAAAATGGCTTACAGAGCACCCGGAAGACACTACAGAGAGGGGTTGTCGGACAAAGAGTTCTGGCAGATGTTTCCCGATGAGGACACAGCGGAGTCCTGGTCCATCGCGCATCGCTGGCCGAATGGCGTGCGCTGCATCAAGTGCAGATCAGAGAACGTCCAACAGGGCGCAAAGCGCAAGCGGGCAGGATTCCGGTGCAGGGAGAAGGGTTGCGGTAAGCAGTTCTCGACCAAGACCGGAACTTTCATGCATTCATCGCCGCTCGAATATCGGGATTGGCTGTTCGCAATCTATCAAGTTGCAACGAACTTGAAGGGCGTATCGAGCATGAAGCTACGGCGCAACATTAAGGTGTCGCAGAAGAGCGCGTGGCATATGGCTCATCGCATTCGCAAGGCTCTGAGCACCGGTAGCGGCAACCTGTTCGCAGGGCCGGTTGAAATTGACGAGACCTACGTGGGCGGGCTGCGGCGAAACATGCCTGCCCGAAAGAGAAAAGAGTTGACAGGCCGGGGTGCAGTCGATAAAGTTGCGGTTGTTGGAGTGAAGGATCGGAGTACGAATCGGGTCTCCGCTCAAGTAGTAGATGACACGTCACGCGCTACGCTGGAAGGGTTCGTTAAGCGCAACGTCGTTCCCGGCACGACGATCTACACGGATGACGCCACGGCTTACGATGATCTTCCGAATCATCAGTCCGTGAAGCACTCAGTGAAAGAATATGTCCGCGGCCGTGTCCACACCAACGGCATCGAGTCGTTTTGGAGCACTCTGAAGCGAGCGCATAAGGGCACTTTCCATCGCCTGTCTCCCAAGCACATGCATCGGTGTGTGGATGAGTTCGTAACCCGTCACAACATCCGGGACATGGACACATTGGCACAGATGGCTCTGATCGCCTCTAAGATGGGCAAGTCGAAACTGCGCTACAAAGACCTTGTAGCTTGAGGCTGTCTTGAAAAAGTCCACGGTCACAATCAGATACGATGGCACCGATCTGGCTGAGCATCAGATGGATGTAGCTGACTTAGCTCCAGCACTTCTCGGACTATCTGAACTATACCAGATCGCAAACACTAGATTTAATGGCGACAAAGCCTCTATAAGAGTTCTCATTTCTACCGACATCGAACATCAATGTTTCCAGTTCGACATCCAGGTCGTCCAAAACCTTTGGGGTAAAGCAAAAAGCCTGCTGGGTGATGATAACATTGCTTCAGCGAAGGAGATTGGTGAATGGCTCGGCCTGATCGTAAAAGGAGGAGGGACGGCTTACGGACTATTCAAGTTCTTGAAGTGGCTGAAAGAAAGAAATGTAGACTCAACCGAACTAAAGGTCGAAAGCGGGTCGAACATAACGAAGATCATTGCTGGCGACAACGCGAATATTATCGTTCACTCACCAACTTTGGAACTGGCAAAAGATAAGGGGGTCGTGAAGAACGTTAAGAAGGTTGTGCAGCAATAACCAAAGACGGATATGATTCAGTTGAGTTTGAGTCTGACGGCAACGTCGAGGCGCTATCGAGCCAGGATGCCGCATCTATCATCGAGTCGACAGGTTTGGCACCGGAAGAACTCAATGCTCCACAGGTCTTGAGCGTATGGATTACGGTTTATTCACCCGTTTATGATCAAGATGCAAGATCGTGGCGCTTCAAGTTCGGAGATTCTCACTTCTACATGGATATTAGTGAAACCGACATTGCTAGCGATGCCTTGAAAAGAGGCGGCGCAATGGTTCACGATTCTTACTATGTGAACCTTCAAATATCACAGGAACGCGCAGATAGCGGTAATATTAAGAACCACTATAAAATCCTAGAAGTATTAGACTTCAAGCCAGCACAGATCCTAAAACAGAAGAGTCTTTTGGATGATAAACCATGAAATCAAAAAATCCCAAGGTCGTAGAACTGGTCAAGTCCGACTATCAGCCCACCAAGGCCGAGCATGAAGAAGAGTTCTCTGTTGACCTTCCCGGCGCAACTGTTGCTGAACGAATGTCAGCCATCGGCCGTGCGCTCACTCGACCCGTCAAGGTTCGCTGGATCGACAAGCCACGACGACGGCGGGTGTGATTCTCGATTTCGGGACTTTAGTATGTAATACCCCTCAAAAAATCAGTGTTTCGTGATTCGTGACCTGAAAACCGAAAAAGGCGGTACGGCCGCCATGACTTCGTTGCACTTGCCTGGCGTGCTTGATGGGTAAAGACCGTGATGCGTGGGGAGGACGGCGTGTATTGGAAAAGGCCGCCGGAAGGGGGTTGGCGCCGCTCAAGAACGAAACGCCTGACGGCCGGTGAACCTACCCTGCATCACGAATCACGAACGCTGCCGCGCGGGGATTACTTCGAATTGAACCGGGTAGCGACGTACTCCCCGGCATCCTCCTCGCCGAGGCACACCGAGCCCGGACCGCTCCGGACATAGAAATCGCCCCCGGAGGCCTTCTCCTGGCCCTTCCAGCGCAGGTACACCGGCTCGGGGCTCCGCTGGCAGCTCACCAGGCAGACGGTCTTGCCCTCGACGATCTCCGTTTTGGGATCGATGCAGGCGCCGGCGCGGTCACCGAGGCCGTTACGCACGGCCTGGGCCAGGTGCCGCATGAACTTGTCGTCGTTCTCCAGGCGGTCGTGCTCGATGCCGAGCACCTTGCGGCCGTCGTCCACGCCGATCAGCAGGTCACCGCCCTCGGTGTTGAGGAACGCGGCGATGGTCTTGAGCGCCGCGTGGGTCACGCGCTTATCGTCCTTACAGTCCTCCCGCAGGTTCCAGCGCAGGCTCGACTTGAACTCGAGCGTCTTCGACTCCTGGAGCTCGAGCAGCTCCTCGGCTCGCCGGCGCCGCCGCATGTAGTCGTCGAAGAGGAAGTTCTTGAGCGCCTGGCCGAAGCCGGGGTCGTCGGTGATGCGCTTGTACAGGGCGAAGTTGGTCTCGACGATCTCCTGGATCTTGTCCTCGACCTTGGGGTCGAAGGTCAGCCGCACATTCTCGCGGGTGTTCACGCGGGCGCTGGCGTCGAGGCCGGCGTCCTGGTCGAGGGCCGCGCGGATGTGCTCGAGCGTGACGCGGTGCTCGGGGCCGAGGTTCAGTCCGAAGCGCTCGTTCAGCGCCTCGATAATCCGCGAGAGCGCCTCGAGCTCCTCCGCGCCGGGGCCGCCGCGAGGCTTGCTGCCGGCGGGTTCGAGCGGCCGGCCCTGCCGTTCGAGCGCGATCCGGCCGCCGCTCGTCCGCCGGATGCGGAACGACTCCATGTCGATGTTCCGCTGGACCTCGCGAGGCAGCTCCTCGCAGTCGGCCGGCAGCCGCCGCCGCAGGTAGCGGGCGAAGACGTAGAGCTTTTCGAGGCCGGTGTCGGCGAACCGCAGCACCTGGGAAAGGAAGGCGTACAGTCGCACGTAGTCGCTCAGTTGGCCGCGGAAGCCGCCCGCCTCGTCCGGGGCCAGATCGTAGAAGCGCTGCCGCAACGGTTCGAGCGCCTTGTAGAGGCGATCCTGGGTCAGCTCGGGGACGAAGTACACCCGCGCGAAAGCCTCGACGTCTTCGCCCGTGAACACGCCGAAGCCGAGCAGCCGGTCCTGGACCTCGTAGAGCAGGTTGGGGTCGGTTTCCTCCGAGAGCAGGGTGGTCTCGTAGTACGGCTCGAAGGCCTTCTCGATCTCGTCGGCTTCGTTGGCGAAGTCGAGCACCATCGCGCCCTTCTTGCCGGGGTGGGTGCGGTTCAGGCGCGACAGCGTCTGGACCGCGTTCACGCCGCCCAGCTTCTTGTCCACGTACATCGTGTGCAGCAGCGGCTGGTCGAATCCGGTCTGGAACTTGCTGGCGACGACCAGGAAGCGGTACTCGGGCTTCTCGAACTCGGCCGCCGTCCGACTCTCGCTGATGAACAGCTTCTTCCCGGCCGAGTTCATGCCCGACTCCGTGTACGATGCGCCGCCGTCCTTCACCGTTCCGGAGAAGGCGACGAGGGCTTTCCAGGGATGGCCATTCTCGGCCAGGCAGCGATCGAGGACGAGCTTCGAGCGCACCGCGTGCAGCCGCGAGCGCGTCACGATCATCGCCTTGGCGCGCCCGCCGATCTCGCCCGCGGCCTGCGCGGCGAAGTGCTCGACGCAGATGGCGATCTTCTCGCGGATGGCGTGCGGGTGCAGCTCGACGAACGACTTGAGCAGATACTCCGCCTTGCTCCTGTCGTAGCGCGGATCGGTTTCGATCTTCTTCAGCAGGCGCCAGTAGGCCTTGTAGGTGGCGTAGCTCACCAGCACGTCGAGGATGAAGCCTTCCTCGATCGCCTGCCGCATGCTGTAGCGGTGGAAGGGCTCGAAACTCCCGTCCGGGCGCTTGCGGCCGAACAGCTCGAGGGTCTTGGGCTTCGGGGTCGCCGTGAAGGCGAACGTCGAGAGGTTCGGCAGACGCCCGCGCTTGCGGATCTCCTCGTGGACGCGCTCCTCGACCTCCTGTTCGGGGGTCTCGGCACCCTTTTCCTCCTTCTCGGCCTGCTCCAGGCTCCCCGCCGAGAGCACCGTCTTGAGGCTCTTCGTGCTCTCGCCGGACTGCGACGAATGCGCCTCGTCGACGATCACCGCGAAGCGCCGGCCGGGCAGGCGGCCGATCTGCTCGGCGATGACGGGAAACTTCTGCAGCGTGGTGACGATGATCGTGCGGCCCGCTTCGAGGGCCTCGCGGAGCTGGCGCGAGGTCCGGTCGATGTTCTCGACCACGCCGAGGGTCTGCTCGAACTGCCGGATGGTGCTCTGGAGCTGGCGGTCGAGCACGCGCCGGTCGGTGACCACGACGACCGAGTCGAAGACCTTCCGGTCATCGCGGTCGTGCAGCACCGAGAGCCGATGGGCGAGCCAGGCGATGGTGAAGCTCTTGCCGCTGCCGGCCGAGTGCTGGATCAGGTAGCGCTCGCCGGGGCCGCGCTCGCGCGCGTGGCCGACGAGTTGGCGCACGCAATCGAGCTGCTGGTAGCGCGGGAAGATCAGGAAGCGCTTGCCGGTCTTGCGCCCTCGCTCGTCCTCCTCCTCGACCTCGTGGATGAACTGGCGGATCAGGTCGAGGACGCTGTCCCGCGCCCAGATGCGCTCCCACAGGTAATCGGTCGGGAAACCCCGGCGGGTGGGCGGGACCGGCGGATTCCCCGCCCCGCCGAAGCGCCCCCGGTTGAACGGAAGGAAACGGGTCGCCGGCCCGGCCAGCCGGGTCGTCACGAACACCAGATCGGGGTCCACCGCGAAGTGGGCCAGGCAGCGCCCGTAGGCGAAAAGCGGCTCGCGCGGGTCGCGGCCGGTCTTGTACTGCCGGATCGCGTCCTCGACGTCCTGCCCGTTGAGCGGGTTCTTCAGCTCGGCCGTGAAGATCGGGATGCCGTTGAGAAAGATCGCGAGGTCGAGGCTCTGCCCGCCCTTCTCGCTGTAGCGGAGCTGGCGCACGACCGCGAAGAGGTTGGCCGCGTGCAGCCGTTGCAGTTCCTCGTTGAGCCCGCTCGCCGGCCGGAAGTACGCCAGCCGGAAGCGGCAGCCCGAGTCTTTGACGCCGTTGCGCAGCACGTCGAGCGCCCCCCGGCGGCCGATCTCGCGCGAGAGCCGGCCCAGGAAGCGCGGCTTCACGCCGGCGCCGTAGTGCTGCCGGAGTTTCTCCCACTCCTTCGGCTGGGTGGCCAGCAGGAAATCGACCACCTCGGACGGCATCAGGCACAGCCCGCGGTCATAGTCCTCCCACCCGAGCTTGCGGTAGCCGCCCGCCGCCGAATCCCGCAACAGCGCGCGCTCGATCGCCTCCTCGAAGGCGTACTCGGAGATCACCGGTGTCATGACGCTGCCTCCCGCACGTCGATCTTGCCCGTGACCGCCGCCGAGATCAGGGCGGTGCGGAATTCTTTGAGGTAGTCGATGGCTTGGCGGACTTTGGCGATGAGGGTGTCGATCCTGGCTGTCTCGCGGTCGAGGAACTCGGCGATGGCGCGTTGCTCGGCCATAGGAGGGAACGCGAGCCGGGTCGATCGGAGGAACTCGCAGGTCAGTGCCGCACGAGTACTTCCCGAACCACTACTCTCCTCCCGTAGCCACTCGTAGCGCGCCTCAAAGAGCCGCACGAGAAAGCCCGCGTTGATCTCTGGGCAGCTCGGTGTTATGTACGCCAAGTGCTGACTGATCGTTGAGTCTATGCTCAGTAAAGCAGCCCGCCCCCTAGTTTGGCCTTCTGCCGTAATTGCAACAAGAATACTACCCGCGGGGACAGGGGGAAGGTGACACTCACGGAACGCAACGTCCGTCACGAACTGATCTGCCGTTGCGATGACCCCCTCGTTGATCTTTGCGCTCGTTAGCCACGGATGCGACCCGTCGACCCAATAGCGTGCTTCGTTTCGATTTGGTGTCGAACCGTTGCCAATCTTCGTCACGTAGCCGAGCTTCTTCACCTCCCAATGCGCCGGGATTTCGCCGAGCCATTCGACGCCGGAGTCTTTCATGGGGGCGTTCGGGTCGAGGCCGCGGGTGACGGCGCGGGTGATGAGGGCGGCGCGTTTCTCCTGAAGCAGCTCGATCAGCCGCTCCTTCCGATCCACCAACCCATCGATCTTCGCCGTCTCGCGATCGAGAAACGCGGCGATGGCGCGTTGCTCGGAGAGGCTGGGTACTGGATGACGGAAGTTGCGAATGAAATCGTCTGAAATACGTTTCTGGCCACCTGCCCCATACATTGAAGCTGTCCCGATGCGGCGAAAGTGGTCGCTGAAGGTCAGGTAGAGCAGGAAACGAGCGTCTACGTTGCCTGATGGACGAAGCACGTGGAGCTCGGTCGTTCCGAAACCGATGCTGCTATACAGGCCACTGGCTAGAGCACCCTTCCCGTTCTCGAAGCACGGGGTGATCTTGGCAACGATGACATCGCCGTTGCAGAAATACGTATAGCCATCGACAACCTCGGAAAGCGGTTTCGTTGCATCGAGATCGAGGCCTCCGTATTCTCCGACCGCCTCCATGGGAACGAAAGAAACCTCGGTCTCAGGATCAAGTTCACGGACCTCTTTCTTTGTGACGCTTGTATTGACAATAAAGCGAAGTCGAAACGACTCCCAATCCGTCGGCATCCCGCCCAGCCATTCGACGCCGGAGTCCCTGTACTCCGGGTAGGGGCGGAAGCGCCGGGGCTGCGCCTGCTCGATCCGATCGGCCGCCTCCGTCACGGTCCTTCGCCTCCCGTCCGGGGCTGGATCCCCGGCCGCCAAGGCCCGCCGGAGGGCCAGGACTGCGTGAACGGGCTGTTCGCGATCAGGCTTTCAAAGACCGGCCCCAGGAAGCGCCGCAGCTCCTCGCCGGCGTCCACCAGCCGGGCCGGACCGTCCCCGGCCGTCCCGACCTGCCGCTGCAGCTCCCGCCAGCGCCGCCCGCGCGCGGTGTCTTCGTAGTAGCCGGGCAGCAGCGCCGCCGGCCGCTCGCCCGCGAACGGCGTCCCGCGCCGGCGGAAGGTCTGCTCGATCGCGGTGCGCAGGGTCTCGCCGTCGAACGCGAAGCGGCGAGCGAGGCAGGCGACGTCCCAGAGGTCTTTCACGCGGGAGTTGACCGCTCCCAAACGCACCATTGCCTGGAGCTTCTCGGCGACCAGCGTCTCGCGAGGGTAGGTCCAGAGGCGAGGGGCCGGCAGGTCGAGCAGCGTGGGGTAGTCCCGCTCCTCGCGCTCGGGCGTGATGACATCGCCGAAGCCGATATCGACCTGGAGAGCGAGCCGGGCTTGGCCCAGGCCGCCCTTGATCCTTGCCCGCAGGCCGCCGTACGGCTGCTCGTGTTGGCGGCAATGCTAATTTGCACATTTTCGACAAGCCAAAATTGCACACTTTTCACCGGCGGGAAGACCGCTGCTCCAGCATGTGGGCGAGGCCACATGGAGGGGCGGAGAGATGTACGACATGGAGGCGAAGATGCTGCTGAAGCATTACTTGGAGCAAGGGGTGTCGAAGGCCGAGCTGGCACGGCGGTTCCAGCTCAGTCGGCGGACGATCCACTACTGGATCGAGTCCGGTCAGTTGGACCGGGAGCTGACCACGGAGGCGGGCGGCTATGCGCGGCGGGCGCCGATCGCGCGCAAGTTGGACCCGTACAAGGGGATGATCGAGGCGCGCCTGGAGGTGTATCCGAAGCTGACGGTGCAGCGGCTGTATGAGGAGGTGCGGGCGGCGGGATACCCGGGCTGCTACGGGAGCGTGCGGGATTACGTGCGCCAGGTCCGGCCACGGGAGACAGCGGATCCGGTGGTACGGTTCGAGACGCCTCCGGGGCATCAGGGCCAGGTAGACTTCGGCGGCTTCCGGCTGCCGTGGGGACGGCGTCAGGCGCTGCTGGTGGTGCTGGGCTACTCGCGGCTGCTGTGGCTGCGGTTCTTCCAGCGGCAGACGATGGAGGTGCTGTGCCGCGGCCTGGAGGGCGCCTTCGAGCGCTTCGGGGGCGTGCCGCAGGAGCTGCTGTTCGACCAGATGCGGTCGGTGGTGGTGTCCGACGACCGCCTGCTGGGTGGGCCGCTGGCGCTGAACGCAGAGTTCTTGCGTTTCGCCGCGCACTGGGGCTTCCGGCCGCGGTCCTGCCGGCCCTACCGGGCACGGACCAAGGGCAAGGTGGAGCGGCCGATCCGCTATGTGCGGGAGAGCTTCTTTTACGGCCGGGAGTTTGTCAGTGACGCGGACCTGAACGAGCAGGCGGAGCGCTGGCTGGCGGAGACCGCCAACGTGCGGCGGCACGGCACGACCGGGGAGCGACCGCAGGAGCGGTTCGAGCGTGACGAGCGGGGAGCCTTGGGGCCGTTGGCATGCGGGCCGTACCAGCGCGTCGGAGGCCGGATGCGCCCGGCGGCTCCGTCTTGGGCCCCGACGCCAGTGGCCGTTGAGCGTCGGCCGTTGCGGGTGTACGCGGAGGTGGTGCGATGAGCGCGCCGGCCGACGGGCGGCGCGCCCGGCTGCGGGCGATGCTGGCCGACCTGAAGATGCCGGGTGCGCTGGAGGCGGTGGACGGCATCCTGGCGCAACTCGACAGCGGCGCCGTGACCGCCGGCGAGGCTCTCGAGCGGCTGCTGGGCGCCCAGATCGCCCTGCGCAACAACCGCCGCTTGGAGACCGCCATGCGCGCCTCCCGGCTGCCCGCCGTGAAGACCCTGGCGCAGTTCGACTTCGCCTTTCAGCCGAGCCTCAAGCGCGAGCAGATCGAGAGTCTGCACGAGCTCGGGTTCCTGGCCCGCCAGGAGAACGTCGTTCTGCTGGGGCCACCCGGAGTCGGCAAGACGCACTTGGCCATCAGTCTCGCCATCACCGCGGCGGAGTCGGGGCGGCGGGTCTACTACGGAACGCTGGCGAGCCTGATCGAGTCGCTGGAGCAGGCCCGTGCAGCGGGCCAGCTGGCGCGCCGCCTGCGCATGCTGACCCATCCGGCGCTGTTGGTCGTCGACGAGATCGGCTACCTGCCCGTCAGCCGCGATGGAGCCGTGCTGTTCTTCCAGCTGATCAACGCGCGCCACGAGCAGGCCTCGACCGTGCTGACCTCCAACAAGGGATTCGAAGAATGGGGCGCAGTACTGGGGGACGACGTCATGGCGGCGGCCCTGATCGACCGCCTGCTGCACCACTGCCACATCGTCAACATCCGCGGGAACAGCTTCCGGATGAGGGCTCACCAGGGGCTGTGGCGTTCCATGCAACGCGCGGACGGCGAAGCCACCCCGCCCGCAGGGACGGGAACATGACGGCTGCTGCACAGCTTGAGGTGGCCGGCTCCGGTCGCTCCGCTCCCTCCGACGGCCACCTCAACCCCCATCGCAACGAAGGGGGAAAGTCCGCCAAACCCGCGGCGGTTCTCCCCTCAAATGTGTGCAATTTTCGTTTGTCAGAAGTGCGCAATTTTCGTTTGACATTGACAGCTCGTCGCGGATGTCGTCGATCCGGATCGTCGCCGGGTCGAATACGACGCCGTCCTCGAGACAGGGGATGCCGCAGACGGCCTCGAGGGCGGTGCGAATCGCGGCGTGGTCTTCGTGACCGGCGCCAAGGAAGTCGACGTCGCGGGTCGGCCGCAACTCCTGCCCGGCCCACACCCGGAAGAGCGCCGCGCCTTTCAGGGTGAAGCGGTCCACCTCGCCCGAGACAGAGAGACGGTAGAGGAAGCGCTCGGCCGCGTAGCGCTGGAGTACAAGGTTGTAGTCCACGCCCCGCTCGCGGGCGAGGTTCAGGAGGCGTTGGCGGACGGAGGCGGCGGCATCCCGGATCTCCCGCGGCGGGCTCATCGCGACAGCACCTCCAGCAGCGGGCCCACGAGCGACCTCGCACGGCAGACCTCGGCCGCGCGCCAGATCTCGTCGGCGCTCACCCTGCGATCGCGCAGGGCGTCGAGCAGCGCCTCGAGCGCCGCGTCCTTGCCGACCAGCCGGCGGAAGCGGAAGCAGTCCACGACGGTGCGCGCCGGGCTGGTGATACGGGCGGGAACCCCCTCGAAGGCCGCTGCCCCGACTCCGTAGCGCAGCGATGCTCCGGAAAAGCGGACCACCTTGACCGGCAGCTCGGGAAGGCGGGGCGCGCGGGCCTTGTGCGGTATGGCGATCCAAACTTCCCGCGGAAGCTGCGTGCCGAGGCCGTGGACGTTCAGGGCGGACAGCATGCAGACGATGGCGCCCGGAACCCGCGCGCAGACGGCGGCCAGGGTGTAGTGCTCGGTCGGCTCGGCGTCGGCGAGGCGGTACAGGCCGCGAGCCACACGCTCGACGGCGCCCTCATCCAGCAGGCGCCGCAACTCGCGGGAGCTGACGCCCAGCTCGGCCGCGTCGCGGGATCGGAAGAAGGCCCTCGCCCCGAGGCCCTGTAAGTCAACGGCGCCTGGTTGGCTCCTAGCCTGCATTTCTCACCACCCGACGGTCGAAGCACGCGATACGACCGCCATGACTTCGTTGCGCTTGCTTGCCGTGCTCGATGTACTTTCAAGTACACCTGTGCGCGCCAAGCGGCTCGCGCCTAGTCCTGACGTCCCTCTCACGCACTTCACCTCGCCACGTGGTGAGAAATGCAGGCTAGAATTATCGGCAGATGCGGTTGGTTGTTTGCAATTCAGGCGTTCCACGCTTCCAGTATAACTTGAATCGTACAAATATGCAGGCAATTATTCCTAATTAACTACAATTAAAGGCATTATCCCGCCACTTTCCTTAGCAGGGACAGTATCTCCTGCTCGACCTGCTGGATGTCGGCCTCGATCTCCTCGAGCGGACGCGGCGGGCAGTACTCGTAGAAGTAGCGGTTGAAATTGATCTCGTAGCCCACCAGCCCGACCTGCCCGTCCCGCGGGTCGCGGCGCGTGCTGTCGATCCAGGCGTCGGGAACGTGGGGCTTCACCTCGCGCTCGAAGAACGCCTCGACATCCTCGAGCAGGGGCACGTTCTCGGTGTCGCGGAGCTCAGGGTCGAGCTCGGGGCGTCCCTCCCGGCCGCGGCAGATCTCGGCCCTGCCGTTGCGCTCCGACAGCGCCGAGAGAACGGCCTTCCGGATCGGCGCGGCGAGCTTGAGCTTCGCTTCGCGTGCGGAGCGAGCAAGCTCGGCCTCGAAGTCCGCCCGATCCAGGTAGAGCGTGTCCGGCAGGCTCCGGAGCAAGGAGCGGATGGCGGCCTGCTGCTCGCGGCCCGCCTGCTCGTCCGCGGCCTTGGCGGCGCCCTTCTTGCGCGACACGGCCAAGTTGGCGAAGGCGCGCTCGCCGTCGAGCCGAGCGATCCGCTCGGGGCCGGCCTGGAAATCGAGCCGAAGGGGCCGTTCGACCGTGATCTTGCGGAAGCCGAAGCGCGTGGCCGGGTAGACGCGGCTGACGACGGCCTCGCGCTCGGAGCCGTCCCGGCCGGCCTTGCGGGGCGCACCGTCCTCGAAGGCGGCCAGCAGCCGCAGGATGTCCTCCTTGCCCTCGAACGGGACCTCGCGGCGCTTCGCGCCCAGGCTCTTGCGCAGCAGGACCCAGAACGAGGTGGCGTCGATGAGTTGGACCTTGCCGCGCCGCTCGGGCCGTTTGCGGTTCGTGAGCACCCAGACGTAGGTCGCGATGCCGGTGTTGTAGAAGAGCTGCTCGGGCAGCGCGATGAGCGCTTCGAGCAGGTCGTTCTCGAGGATCCAGCGGCGAATCTCGCTCTCACCGCTGCCGGCGTCGCCGGTGAACAGCGGCGAGCCGTTCATGATGATGGCGACCCGCAAGCCGCCCTGGGCCGGCTGGTTGACGTGCGCGAGCATGTGCAGCAGGAACAGCAATTGGCCGTCGCTGATCCGCGGCAGGCCCGGCCCGAAGCGACCGGCGGCGCCCCGGTCGTGCTCGGCCCGCACGTCGTCCTGGTCTCGCTTCCAGTCCTTGCCGTAGGGCGGATTGGCGATCATGTAGTCGAAGGTCCTGCCGGCGTGCCGGTCGTTCGAGAGCGTGCTCCCGAAGACGATCTTCTCGGCGTCGCGGCCGTCTCCCGATTTCATGAAGAGGTCCGACTTGCAGATGGCGAAGGTTTCCGGGTTCACCTCCTGGCCGAACAGGTGGATGCCGGCCTCAGGGTTCAGGGCGTTGCCGAGGGGTTTGCCTTCGCGGCGCTCTCCGACGGTGACGTGCTCCTTGGCGATGGTGAGCATGCCGCCCGAGCCGCAGCACGGGTCGTAGACGCTCCGCCCCACTCCCCTCGTGCGCAGCCGTTCCTCGTCGCCGGCCAGCAGCAGGTCGACCATGAGGTGAACCACGTCACGGGGGGTGAAGTGCTCGCCGGGGTTCTCGTTCAGCGCCTCGTTGAACTTCCGGATCAACTCCTCGAAGATCGTGCCCATCGTGAAGTTGTCGATCGCGTCCGGGTGGAGATTCACCTTTGGATCGCCGAACCGCTGCACGACCAGGAACAGCAGACCGGCCTCGTCGAGCTTGGTGATGGTATTGTCGAAATCGAACTTTTCGAGCACCTCGCGCATGTTGGGGCTGAACCCGGCGATGTAGTTGCGCAGGTTCTGAGCGACGTGGGGGGCGTCGGCGAGCAGCTTCTCGAAGTCGTAGCGGGACGTGTTGTAGAAGGCGAACCCGGAAGCGGTCTGAAGCAGCGAGTCGAGGTTCTCGATCTTGCCCTTGTACCTGGCCTGGACCTCGAGGACCTTCAGCTTGGTGGGGGCCAGCACGCAGTCGAGCCGGCGCAGCACGGTGAGCGGCAGGATCACGTCCTGGTACTTGCCCCGCTTGAAGGTGTCGCGGATCAGGTCCGCCACGCCCCAGATGAAGCTGACGATCCGGCTGTGGTTCATATCGGGACCATTCCGAATGTAGCACTCTGCCCTAAAAGCCGTGTCTCGTGTTTCGTGACTCGTGACCCGGACGCACTTCGCCTCGCCACTTGGTGAGCCATGCAGGCCAGGGACGCTTGCGCGGCGACGCGATGCATCCATGAAGTCGACGGCCCGGTTGCCGCGGTGCGCGGAGGCACTTGATTTGCGGCGGGGGGGTACCCGAACAATTCCGGGAAATTCCGGGAAATTGCGGGCAGGGAACCAAAGCGGTTATTCGGGAAAAACCGTGGTTCGTGATGAAAGGCCGTGATTCGTGTCTCGTGTCTCGGGAAACCCAAAAGACCGTGATGCGGGCGGCGGCTTCCGGCGAAAGAGCTACGGCTCGCCGGGCAGCAAAAGCCGTGATTCGTGTCTCGTGTCTCGTGTTTCTTGACCTAAAAACCGAAAAGGCGGTAGGGCCGCCTTGACTTCGTTGCACTTGCATGGCGTGCTTGATGGGTAAAGACCGTGATTCGAAAAGGCGGTGATGCGTGGGGAGGGTGTTGTAGCCCAATGATAATGTCCCCATGAGCGCCCGATAGAAATGTGTCCCCTAATCTGGGGCTCCGAAGGAGGAGCCGAGATTGGGAAGGACATGGATGAGCACGAAGGAAATCAGGCGTGGTGAAGTGCTGAGCCGGGTGCAGCGCGGGGATGTGAAGCTGACAGAAGCGGCCACGTTGATGGGGGTGAGCTATCGGCAGGCGAAGCGTCTGAAGAAGCGCTACGGCGAGGGAGGGGGCAAGGCGCTGCTGCACGGCCATGTTGGCCGTGCTTCGAACCGCGCCGATGAAAAGCGCCGCGAGCGGGTTTTGGAGTTGGTGCGGGAGCACTACGGGGGAGGGCCGGGCGAGCGCTTTGGGCCGACGCTGGCGGCGGAACATTTGGCATCGGATCACGAGATCGAAGTGTCCCGCGAGACCTTGCGGTGCTGGATGCGGGCGGGCGGTCTGTGGAGCCGCAGCAGAAAGCGCCGGCCGCACCGCAGGCGACGGCAGCGGCGGGCGCACTTCGGCGAGCTGGTGCAACTCGACGGTTCGCACCACCATTGGCTGGAGGAACGTGGACCTCAAGCTTGTCTGATGAACTTCGTCGACGATGCGAGCGGTCTGGGGCTGTGCCGTTTCTCGGACGAGGAGACGACTTGGGCGGCCGCCGATCTGCTGCAAGCGTGGGTGCGTCGATACGGCGTTCCGCAGGCGTTGTACTGCGATGGGAAGAACGTCTACCAGCGGCGGCCGACATCACGGGAAGCCATCGAAGGAGTCGAGCCGCAGACGCAGTTCGGACGCATGTGCGCGAAGCTGGGCATCGGGATCATTGTGGCGTCGTCCCCGCAGGCGAAAGGGCGTGTGGAGCGCCACCACGGAACGCATCAAGACCGTCTGATCAAGAAGAGGCGGCTGGCGGGGATCAGCGATTACGAGGCGGCGAACCGCTATCTGCAGCAGGGCTATCTGGAGGAGCACAACGCCCGCTTCGGGCGGCAACCGGCGGCGGCGAACTTTCACCGGCCTGTGCCTGAGGGCCTGGACCTGAGAGGGGTGTTTTGTTTGGAAGCTGAACGGGTGGTCTCCAACGACTGGGTGGTGCGTTTTGAGAATCGCTTCTTGCAGTTGAAGCCCAAGCGGAATCAAGACCTGGGAGCGGGAGCACGAGTGACGGTGCAACAAGCGCGGGGTGGGGAGCTGCGAGTGGTGCACCAGGATCGCGAGGTGGCCTTCGAGCCGCTGGCGCAACCGCAACCGCAGCGGCATGCTGAGCCGCGGCCTCGCAGGGCGCCGCTGCCGCGGCCACCAGCGGCCGACCATCCTTGGCGGCGCTACCCGGCCGTGGAAAAAACGACGCGGCGGCGCGGCGGGCTGTGGAAATGACGGAAATCGCTGCCGCGATTCCCACATTCCCACCGCCTCGACGACGACGATTCCCTCTTGACGTACAAGGGGACATTTCTATTGGGCGTTGACATGATGCGTGGGGAGGGCGGCGTGGCCGGGACCCCTGTGCTATACTCGGGATGTAACGTAAAGGGAAAAGAAAAAAAGGAGTCGAAAGACGGACGGCCATGCCCTTAGAGCCGCAGGCGAAGAAGGAGATTATCGCCACATATCGAACCCACAAGGCCGACGTGGGCTCGACGGAAGTGCAGGTTGCCATCCTGACCAAGAGGATCAAGGGGTTGACCGAGCACCTCAAGGGACACCACAAGGATTTCTCTTCCCGGCGTGGCTTGCTGACGATGGTGAGCCGCCGCCGCCGATTGCTGCGGTACCTCCGCAACACCAGTCCCGGGCGATACCGGAATCTCATCAAGAGTCTAGGTCTGCGCGGCTAGGTCGTTCGTCGTGTCCGGGATGACCCCGTTCACGAAAACTGATCCCCATCCAGTCGTTGGCGAACTGACGGTTCGCAGCCGAGTCCATTGACTCGGCCGCTCGTTGGTCCCGCGCCTGGCGACGCCTTCGGGCGTCACCGCGAATCTCTTCTCCGTATCCCGGAAGTTTCGGGACCGTGCTTCTCCTTCCCTCCAATTTTTCAACCAAGACGAGCAGGATCGCCGCCGCGTTGTTGCGGCGGCGCTAACGACCTGCACCTGAAAGAACAACATGAAACAAACCGTAGAGATCGAGCTCGGCTCTCGAATGATCGAGCTCGAAACCGGCCGTTTGGCCAAACAAGCCGGCGGCGCAGTCATTGTGCGCTGCGGCGATTCGACCGTATTGGTCACAGCGACTGCGGCTGAACATCCCCGCGAGGGCATTGACTTTTTCCCGCTCACGGTCGACTACCGTGAATACACCTATGCCGCGGGCAGAATCCCCGGCGGCTACATCAAACGTGAAGGACGTCCTACGGAAAAGGAGGTCCTCACCAGCCGGCTCATTGACCGTCCGATCCGGCCGTTGTTCGCGGAGGGCTTCCGAAACGAGACGCAGGTGATCGCGTTCGTGCAATCGGCGGACCCCGACTTCGACCCGAGCATGCTGGCGATGGTGGGAGCCTCGGCCGCGCTAACGATTTCAGATATCCCGTTCCTGTATCCGATCGGCGCCGTGCGCGTCGGGCGGGTCGCAGGCGAATGGGTCCTCAACCCGAGCTACAAGCAGATCGACGAGGGTGACTTGAACATCGTCGTCGCCGGCGCGGACGAAGGCCTCGCTATGGTCGAGTCGAGCGCCTCGGAGGTGAGTGAAGCCGACATGGTCGAGGCCATGCGAGTCGGTCACGAAGGCTGCCGCAAGATCATTCAGGGCGTGCGGGAGCTGGCGGCCAAAGCCGGCAAGCCGAAACGAAAAGTCGAGCCTTCGGCGTTTGACGAAAAGGCCTTCCAAACCTTCTCGGACAAGTGGAACGCGCGGCTGACCGCAGCACTCGATACGAGCCAGCTCGGGAAACTCGATAGTCAAGCCAATGTCAACGCCCTGAAGAAAGAGGCTGTCGCAGAGCAGGGCGACGACGCAGACAAGGCCGCCCAAGCCGGCAAGTTTTTCAACCACCTGAAGGAATCGTTGTTCCGGCAATCGATTCTCGAAAACAAACGAAGGTCTGACGGCCGTGCTTTCGACGAGATCCGCCGGCTCACCTGTGAAGTCTCCGAACTGCCGCGAACCCATGGCTCGGCCGTGTTTACGCGCGGCGAGACGCAAGCGCTCGCAACCGTGACCCTGGGCACCAAAGACGAGGGCCAGCGGCAGGAGAAGCTCGAAGACCCCGATACCCAGAAGAGCTTCATGGTGCACTACAACTTCCCGCCGTTCAGCGTCGGCGAGGTGTCGTTCCTGCGCGGGGCGGGCCGTCGCGAGATCGGGCATGGCATACTGGCCGAGCGCGCGCTTTCGGCCGTGATCCCCGACGAAGAGGTCTTCCCCTACACGATTCGAATCGTCAGCGACATCCTCGAATCGAACGGATCGAGCTCGATGGCGACCGTCTGCGGCGGAACGCTGGCGATGATGGACGCCGGCGTGCCGTTAAAAGCGCCTGTGGCCGGCATCGCGATGGGTTTGGTGACCGGCGGCAACGGAGACGTAGCGATTCTCACCGACATCGCCGGCGCCGAGGATCACTACGGCGACATGGACTTCAAGGTCGCGGGTACCCGAGACGGAATTACGGCGCTGCAGATGGACATCAAGCAGCCCAACATCAGCCTGGAGGTGCTCGAAAAGGCGCTCGATCAAGCCAAGCGGGCGCGATTCGAGATCCTCGACGCGATGGAGGCTGTCATTCCCGAACCGCGCAGCGACATCTCACGCCATGCGCCGCGCATCTACACGTTGAACATTCCGACCGCCAAGATTCGTGACGTGATTGGACCCGGCGGCAAGATGATCAAGAGCATCGTGATGGAGTCGGGCGCGAAGATCGATGTCCATGACGACGGCACGGTGCAGATCGCATCAAGCGACGAACTGGCCGCGAACAAGGCAATCCAGATGATCAAAGACCTGACGGCTTCGGCCGAGGTCAACAAGACCTATCTGGGCAGCGTGACGCGCATCGTGGACTTCGGCGCGTTCGTCGAGATTTTCCCCGGCACCGAGGGGCTGCTGCACATCAGCGAGATCGCCGAGCACCGCATTCGCAACGTCAAGGACGAGCTGAAGCAGGGCGATCAGATTCTCGTCAAGTGTCTGGCCCTGGACGGTAATAAGATCAAGCTGAGCCGCAAGGCCGTGCTTCGCGAACAGCGCCAGAAGCGCAAGTTTGCGAAACAGGCCGAGTAGGGTCAACACTGTTTCTTGATCGGGGCGGCTGTTGCGCCGCCCCGGCCCATGGGAGGTTCACGATGGCGGATCGATCGCGTCGTTTCTTCTTGAGCGTGGCGGCGGCGGCCGGGGCGCGGGCGGCGGCGGCAACCCTGGGGGACAAGCCGGCCGTGCTCGGCGGCAGGCCGACCCGAAAGAAACCGTTCCCCGGCTGGCCGATCGTCCGCAAGAGCGACGAGAAGGTTTGGATGTCGGTCCTGCGGACGCTGAAGTGGAACCGGACGCGGGGGGGCGCGGTCAAGCAGTTCGAGGAGACATGGGCTCGCCGTCTCGGAGCACGCTACTGCCTTGCCACTTCAGGCGGGACGACAGCCCTTTGGACGGCGCTGAACGCCCTCGACGTCGGGCCGAAGGACGAGGTTCTCGTTCCGCCGTACACGTTCATCGCCACGGTGAACGTCGTATTGCTGCAGCACGCCTTGCCAGTGTTCGTGGACACCGATCGCGAGACTTTCCAGATCGACGCCAAGAAGATCGAAGAGCGAATCACTCCCCGGACCCGCTGCATCCTGCCGGTCCACATGGGCGGCGCGCCGGCAGAGATGGACCTCATTCTCGCGCTAGCCAAGAAGCATAAGCTGTCGGTCGTGGAAGACGCCTGTCAGTCGCATCTCGCCGAGTGGCGCAAACAGCCCGTATCGACACTGGGAGACATCGGGTGCTTCAGCTTTCAAGCGTCAAAGAACCTGAACTGCGGCGAGGGCGGCGCGCTGATTACCAACAACGATGAACTGATGGCTCGGGCCGAGCGCTTTCATACCAACGGCACCTCGGTAGGCAAGGCGGACAACCCGATTCCGCACCGCACGAACGGATGCAATCTGCGGATGACGGAGTTCCAAGGGGCGCTGCTTTCGGCGCAGTACGACCGGGTCGAAGAGCAGGCGCGAGAGAGAGAGGACCATGCCGGCTACCTGACGGGCCTGTTCGACGACATCGACGGCATCGCGTCGGCGCGTATGTACGAAGGCTGCACGCGGAACGCCTACCACCTTTACCTGTTCCGCTACGACCCGCATGCCTTCGCCGATTTACCGCGGGAAGGGTTTGTCAAGGCGCTGCGAGCGGAGGGCATTCACTGCTCGACCGGCTACCGCCCGCTCAACAAAGACAAGTTCCTCGAGCACACCTTCCAGTCGCGCGCATTTCGAAGCATTTATTCCGACAAGGAATTGAGCGACTGGCGCGAGCGTAATCACACGCCCGAAAACGACCGGCTGTGTAGCGAGGCGGTCTGGTTCACACAGAGCAAGCTGCTCGGCTCCCGCGACGATATGGATCAGATTGCCGAGGCGGTGCGGAAGATCCAGGCGTTCGCTCCGGAAATCCGCAAGGCGGGCGTGGCTTGATGGGTAAAGGCCGTGATTCGTGTCTCGTGATTCGTGATGCGCACGCACTTCGCCTTGCCACGGGGTGAGCAATGCAGGCAAGACTGTCTTGTCAGCGCCCGGCTCGGATCTCGTCGGGGGTCAGGAAGCCGTCGCCGTCGGAGTCCATCGCATCGAAGCGCCGTCTGAGCTGAGGCGGAGCCTCCTCCCGGCTGATTTTGCCGCCGCCGTCGGTGTCGGCGCGCATCATCCTTGCAGCGCGTTCGCCGCCCCCCCGCCCGCCCATACGCCCGCGCATCGTAGCGAACTCTTGCTCGCCCAAGAACCCGTCCCCATCCGTATCGAGATGTTCGAAGCGCTCCTGCAAACGCGGAGGAACCTCATCCATGCTCAGCTTGCCGTCGCCGTCGGCATCGCGCTGCATCCATGCGCCGCGGCCTCTGCGCGAGGAGGCACGCTGCATCATGGTCTCGATCTCCGAAGGATCGACGTAGCCGTCGCCATTCTCGTCCATGCGGTCGAATCGCTGCCGCATCGGCTCGGGGAGCTCCTCCGGAATGAGGCGGTCGTCGCCGTCGGTGTCCATCGCAAGCAGACGCTCGATCATTCCCTCCAGGTTGCCAAAGGCGCCCGGTCCTAACGGCTCTCCTCCCCTGCCGGGCCGGCCGCCGCGCATTCGACCGGGGCCGGAGCTGTTGAAGTCCATGCGGCGAGAGACGACCCGACCGGCGTCGCGGTTCACATTCCAGGTAATCAGATACTGCTGGGTGACAGGCCGGCACCACTCGTCCGTGCAAGCAAAGTACCGGAATTTCAATCCCAGCGGTTCGCGCGTGTCGTCGAGCTTCACGTCAACCAGAAACTCGCGCGGATCCGCGTCGGCGTCCTCTTTCACATCCGGCCCCTTCATTTTTCTCGGAGAAATCTCGATGCCTTCCGGCGGCGTCAGTTCGACATCCATCGCCGGCGCTCGGTTGTTCCAATGAACGCCGTGGATCGGGTCCGGCAGGAACGCCAAGTACAACTTCCCTTCCCCGGTGCGCAGCAGCTTCCGCTCCGCTTCGGCGCGCAGTTTCGCGTAGAACGGCTCGCTGGTCTTCTCAAACTGCGGCTCGGTCCGCAAGGTGCGGTAGAACCCTCGCTTCCGGATGCGCGGAACCACCCCGGTCGGAGCGTGCTCCGGCGGCGGCTTGATCGTCATGTTCAGTTCCGCAACCTCGGTCGGCTTCTTCACAGGCCCGACGTATTCCTCGAGATCCCGCCGGAGTTGCGACGGATTGCTCCATGCGCGGACGCGCAGCACCTTTCCGTCGGGGTCGAGAAGATACTCGGAATTCGGCCGGTCGCCGATGACGTGCTTGAGATCATTCGTCATCGTGTCGGCGATCCAGGGAATCTCCGATCCCAAGGTCCGCTTCGCCTCCTCGATGTGCATCAGGCGCTCTTCGAGCGTCAGCGGATTGACGTAGCCATTCAGCTCCGGGTGCGCCAGCGCCTTGTACAGATAGACGAACCGCACCCCTTTCGGCGAATAATCTCGATAGATCGTCTCCAACCTGGAGACGTTGCGGATGAACGGCGGTCAAGTCAAACAGCCGTTGACGATGACCGTGTATTTGCCCTTGAAGCTCCGTGTGTTGAACCTTTTGCCTTCGGTATCGTGGACGTCGATTTCCGGGAATGGATCTCCGGGGGCCAGCGGCATCGGCCCGCGATTTTGGGCGGCCCCTGGCGCGGCCGACAACAGCATTCCGAGTGTGAGCGCCGCGAAATGAGAAGGTTTCATTTTTGTGCGTGACCTCTCTCTGTATTAACGGATGTGTTGCAACTTTCAAAAAGCGGCAGGAGAGCGATTGGTTGGGTCGACCGGGCGCCGTCTCATACAGCCACCCCGAACAGCTTGTTGATGAACTGAATCTGTCGCCGAACATCGGAACCGCTCATCCGCCGCGCCTGCCCCTTCCGGATCATGTGTATCGCCTCGTATCCCTGGATCGTTCGCCGCGCCGCGTGGAATTCACGAAAGCCCTGCTTGGCCTTCACTCGTCGTTTGATCGCTCGATGATCCTGCTCCAAGATGTTGTTCAAGTATTGGATAGGCCGGTGGCGGCAACGGCGTCGCAGGATTCCTTCCTCCTTCACTGCTGAAATCGCCGCGCCGTAGAGGCGTGCCTGGTCGGTGTTGATGACGCGGGGCTGTGGATGCGGCGGATCCGTTAGGACCTTGCGCAACAGGCGTTTGGCCGCAGCGGCATCGCGCAACCCCGAGAGCACGAAGTCGATCGTGGCCCCGGTGGAATCGATGGCACGGTAGAGGTAGCGCCAGCGACCCTTGACACGAACGTAGGTCTCATCGACACACCAGGAGTTGTTGGTTGGCTTGAGATGACGGCGCAGCCGCTCCTCCAGCTCGGGACCGTAGCGCTGGACCCAGCGCCAGATTGTCGTGTGGTCCGCCTCCAGGCCGCGCTCGCTGAGCAGCTCTTCGACATCGCGGAACGAGAGTGAGTACCGTAGGCACCAGCGCACGGCGCAAAGAATCAGCTCGGGCTCGGTTTGTGGCCACTTGAAGATCGCCGGTCGGATTACCTTCTTCATGATCTCATCAGGCTACCAGCCGCCGTCGTCCAAAGTTGCAACACAACCCCCGCTTGTCGTAAAAGCCGTTGGAGCTATGCATAAACACTCGGCCCTAGACAGGCACTCGCTCGAAATGTCATTCGGATAGCCAGTTCTCGACCATCAGGCCCGGTACGCGGGCGAACTCCTCTACATTCGCCGTCACGACCGTGAGGTCCAGTGCGAGAGCCTGCGCTGCGATCAACAGGTCATTGGGGCCGATAGGTGTGCCTTGGCGCGCCAACTGCTGCCGGACCTCTCCATAGTGACGGTCGGCGGGTACCTCGAGCGGCAAGATATCCAACGCCGAGAGAATTAGGTCAATCCGATCGGCGAGTTTCGAGGAGCCCGACTTCTTGGCGCCGAAGCGAAGCTCCGCCGCGACGACAATGCTGGTGCAGACCGTGCTTTCACCAGCCGAGGTGATACGCTGAGCCACCGTTCCCTGTGGATCACGGATCAGAACCGACAGGATATTGGTGTCCAGCAGATAGCGTAGCGGCACCTTCAGAACTCTGCATCGTCCAGCGGCGCCAGATCTTTGTCCACATCCGCAAACGGCTCGTCTAGAGGTTCGAGGGTGCTGAGCAGGGCAAGTAACCGCCCTTTGCGAACCGGTTCCACGATCAGGCGGTCACTTTCTTTTCGCAGGATCGCCTCATCCCCTTCGAGCTCGAACTCGCGGGGAATGCGCAGTGCCTGGTTTCGGCCATTGCGAAATAAGCGGACATGACGTTCGAGTGCGGTCATTTGTCATCCTCATTCTTAGCCTATGCTCTAGCATAGGCCTTGGTTTGATGACGGTCAATGCCCGACATGAGGGTGCCGCCCCCAAAGAGCATGATCGGCGGCCGATTCGATGGCCCTGACAAGCTGGCCCACCTGATCGAAGTGGGTGAAATGGTGCCGTGCCTAGGGCGAGGACTTGGCGAGTGCCAAGCGGCTCGCGCCTCGTCCTGACGGCCCTCTCACGCACTTCGCCTCGCCATGTGGTGAGAAATGCAGGCTAACCATTCCCCTTCGGGCGTGGCTGGACAAGGCGGTGGCTCCGCTTCTGGTGCGCCGGCAGGGCATCTCCCCGGCCATTGCGGCGGAGCTGGCCACGTTGCCCGACTCCTTCCAACGCGATCCAGCAGACCGAATCCTTGTTGCGACCGCCCGGGTATTCGGCGCTACGCTGTTGACGCAGGATCGCAGAATCGTCGAGGCAGCACTGGTCAACACGTTACCCTGACCGCAGGTCGGAGAGCGCGGCAGCCATGGGCCCCAGTGGCCGACGGGCCTGGTGCTCGGGCGCGGGCAGCTATCGGGGAGACCGGATGTCTCGCGGCTTCATCACGCGCCGCTCTCGGCCACAAGAAACTCGCGCACACAATCCTCGTTCAGGGTTACTCCCAGCCCGGGCCGGTCGGGCACGGTGATCAAGCCATCCGGCTCCGCCTGCAACCGCTCGACCGCCAAGTCGTGGCGCAGCGGCGAATCCTCGACGCAGTCCTCGAAGATGAACGCGGAGGGCGCTGTCGCCAGCCAGTGCAGACAGGCCGCCACGCTGACGGGCGTCTTGTAGCAGTGGTTTACGACTCGCGCTCCGGCGTCCTCCACCTGGCGGCGGATGACTTGACCGTCCGTAAAACCGTTTCGCGCCAAGTCGACTTGGTAGATGTCCAAGGCATGACGCTTAATCCAAGGATCGTAGGCCCAACGGCCGCACTCCCCCTCGCCGGAGGCAATGGGCACCGGCGATCGGTCGCGCAGCCAAACATACCCGTCGAGATCATCCTGTGAGAGAGGCTCCTCGAGCCAGCCGATGTCGAACTCGGCAAACTGGTGCGCCCTTCGCAGCGCCGTGCGGGCGTCCCAAACACAGCCGGCGTCGATGAGCACCGTATGGTTGCCGCAACCGGCGCGCGCTCCGCGGACCAGATCCAGGTCCACCGCTTCGGAAGCCCCCATCGGCGCCCAGCCGAACTTGACCGCCGAGTAGCCGGCCTCGATCCAGCGCCGCCCGATCTCGCTGGTTTCCGAACCGTCACGGCCGAACAGGATGGACGCATAGGCGCGAATGCGGTCGTGCCGCTTGCCGCCGAGCAGTTGATGGACCGGGGCGCCGGCATGCTTTCCCTTCAGGTCCCACAGAGCCAGGTCAATCCCGGCCATGGCCGTAATCGCGACGCCGCGCCTTCCGAAATAGACACAGCCGCAGTACATCTTGTCCCAGAGCCTTTCCGTGTCGAGAGGATCCTCACCGATCAACAACTCCCTTAATCCGCAGACCTCGGTATGGCTGAAGGGCGCGTCGATGACCGCCTTGGCCACTTCCGGGCTGGAGTCGACTTCGCCGATGCCCTCCAGGCCGGAGTCGGTCCGGATACGGACGAGCAGGGTATCCTGGGTGCCCGCACACTTGTCGGCCACCTCGGGCAGCCGCAGAATCTGGGTGATCACACGTTCAATCTTCATTTGCGAGACGCTTTTCCGCCGGGCCGGAGGCCACGGCGCGTTTTGAGCACAGGTACAAGCATAACCTGCGGGCGCCGTGCGGACCGGTTCGGGCTCAGCGGAGGCTTGGCAATCTTTCGTCACCTCCTCCCGGTCGGACCGAATTGCGCCGCCGTGGTACTATCGCCTCATTGTCGGTGGGGGGATACATCCTGGTTGGCGGGAAGAGTTCGCGCTTCGGGCAGGACAAGGCGCTGCTCGAGATCGAGGGGCAGCCGCTTGCCGTCCGAATCGCCGCATGCATGCGGCCGGTCGTCGATTCCGTGACCCTTGTCGGGCCTCCGGCGAAGTACGGTTGCCTGGGTCCGCCGGTCATTCCCGACGCTGTTGCGGATTTCGGGCCGCTGGGTGGGCTGCTGGCGGCTCTCGATGACTCGACGCACGACTGGAACCTGATCGCGGCCTGTGACATGCCCTGCGTCACGACGGAACTGTTTCGGTCGCTCGTCGATCGGACCGCGCATTGCTCTGAAGACATCGTGTTGCCCTATGACGGCGAGGGCCGTCCCGAACCGCTTTGCGCCGTCTACCGATCGACAGCTCGGATCGCTGTTCGGCAGGCGGTCGAAAGCGGCGTCCACAAAGTCATGAAAGCGTTGGATGGTTTGAAGGTGTTCCGGCTGATGCCCGCCGACTACGCTATTGTCGATCCCGCCGGCCGCGCTTTCACAAACCTGAACCACCCCCGCGATCTCGAACAGGCCGGCCTGGACATCAGCGGTCAGGGAACGCGATGAACCCTACACGGACGCGCTCTTACCTGCCTCATCTCCTCCGCACGCGTTTGCGCACCCTCGGCGGCCGCCGCGTTACACCACCGTTCGTCACGCTCTACGTGACGACCCGCTGCGACGAGCAGTGCATCCATTGCTTCTACTGGGAAGAGCTGAATCCCAAGCCGAACCGCGACTTCAGCCTGGAAGAGTTCGACAAGACGCTCGCCTCGATGGGCGAAATCTTCAACCTCTTCATCGGCGGCGGCGAACCGTTCCTGCGCGCGGACCTGGCTGACATCCTGCTTGCCGCGGCCCGCCGGAACGACGTTGCGAACGTTTACGTGCCGACCAATGGCCAGCACACCGGGCGCACGGTCGAGATCCTGGAAGAGACGCTGACAAAAGCGCCGGCCATGCGCTTCCATCTGAACCTCAGCGTCGATCACATCGACGAAGAGATCCATGACCGGATTCGAGGCAAGACGAGGGGGCATCAGCGCCTGCTTGAAACGCTCGATGCGATCCAGCCGTTACGGAAGCGGTTCCGCAACCTGATCGTTCACACCCTGACGACGGTGATGAAAGAGAACCAGAACCGCATCGTCGAGATCTATGAAGAGCTGCAACGCCGCTTTCAGCCGGACGGAGCTTCGTTCAACTATTGCCGCGGTCATCCGCTCGACCCGGAGCAGACCGCGGTCGATCCGGCGATCTACCGGCGGCTGATGGATCGCATGGAGGACGACTTCAAGGCGGGACGCATCTCACACGCGGGCCCGAGCGAGTACACCGGCGCGAACCACATCCTCGACCAGGAGGTTCGCCGCACCGTCGAAAGGACCGTCGTCCGGCAGCGGGCGCAGTTCTCGTGCGTTTCGGGGCGGTTGGCCGGCGTCATCTACAGCAACGGCGATGTGGTCGAGTGCGAGATCAAGAACTCGAAGCTCGGCAATCTGCGCGATGTGGACTACGATTTCCGGCGCTTGTGGTTCACGGATGAGGCGCGCAAAGTGGCGCACAAGGCCGCGGACGGCTGCTTCTGCACCCACGAATGCGGCCACTACGCTTCGACGATCTATCGTTTTCCGAAAGTGGTGAAGATTGCGGCCAAGGCCCTGGCGGAACGTCCTCGACTCGCAAAAGTCAACTCGTTGGTTGAGCAAGATGGCCCGGAAACTTGAGCTGCAAGTCGCTCTCGACTGCCTGAGGGTCAAGGAAGCCCTGCGCCTGATGGAGCAGGTTCACCCGTATGCCGACATCGTCGAGATCGGCACCCCGCTGATCTTCGAAGAGGGCTTGGGGGCGGTCGAACGGATCAAGTCGAGATACCCGGACAAGACCTGTGTCGCCGACCTCAAGATCATGGACGCCGGCGGGGTCGAGGCAAGCAGCGGCTTCGCGCACGGCGCGGATATCGTAACCCTACTCGGGGTTGCCACCGACGTGACGGTTCAGGCGGCCCTGGAGGCCGCCGCGGAACACGGCGGCAAAGTGATGGCCGACCTGATCAATGCGCCCGACCCGGTTCGCCGCTGCCGCGAACTCGAGGCGCTCGGCGTTCCGATCCTCTGTCTGCATACCGCTTTTGATCGACAGGGCGCTCGAAAGGCCGATGCCCAGCCGCTGGCCGAAGTGCGCCGGCAAACGGTGTGCCGGCTCGCTGTCGCCGGCGGCGTTACGCTCGATACCATGCCCGCGGTCATCAAAGCCGGCGCCGACGTCGTCATCGTCGGCGGAGCCATTGCCCGAGACCCCAATCCAGGCGAAGCGGCCGCCGCGATGAAGCAGCTCGCCGAGGCCCTAGCGACGTGAACACCCTGAGAAAGACACTCGCCGAAGTGCAGGCGGAAATCCGCGATTGCCTCGATGCCGTGTCCGATCAAGCCGTCGAGCAGGCCGTGGAGGACATCCTATCCGCCGAGAAGATCGTGCTTGCCGCCGCCGGCCGGAGCGGCGCGGCCCTGCGAGCCGGCGCGATCCGGCTCAGTCACCTCGGCCTCGACGCCTACCTGATCGGCGAGACATCGACCCCTCCCGTCGGTCCCGGCGACTTGCTGATCGTCGGTTCCGGCTCGGGGCGCACGCAGAGCGTTCTCGCTCAAGCTGGAAAGGCCCAACAAGTCGGCGCAAGGCTGCTGCTGTTCACCATCGACCCGGCTTCGCCCCTCGCCGAGTCCGCGGACACCGTCGTGGTGATTCCCGCCTCCTCGCCGAAAGTCGAAGGTGCGGAACGGTCCAAAACGTCCATTCAGCCCATGGCCGCGCTGTTCGAGCAGTGCCTCTTCTTATTGATGGATGCGCTGGTGATCCTGCTGATGAACCGACTGGGAGCGACCTCCGAAGATATGTTCAAGCGCCACGCCAATCTGGAGTGAGCAACACTGCCCGAGTGGCAGCATCGAGCAAGACGCTCGGAGACGGCATCTGCGAGACCGCCGTCCGGTCGTAGAGCGAAGGATGCACACCGACGAGCACGCATTCTGCCGCGGCGCCATGTGAGACGGCCGTGAAGAAGCGGAGCGTCATGACTGTTCCGATGTCCCTGTTCCAGCCGTGTCTGACTTCTCAAAGAAGGGCTCTGACGAGGACAGGGTTTGTGGATCACCCCGTCTGCGGAGCCGGACATGGAGTACGAATTCACCGTCATGCGGCGTGTTAGAGTGATGGGTCACCTCATCCTCCACTCCCGCCTCGCCATGGATCGAATCGGACGCTACGAGATCGTTTCAGAACTAGGTCGCGGGGCCATGGGAATCGTCTACCGCGCCCACGATCCCCGCATCGGCCGCGACGTCGCGATCAAGACCATCAAGCTCGCCGATCAAGTGGGCCCTGACGAATTGCAGGGTCTGCGGGAGCGGCTTTTCCGCGAAGCGCAATCCGCCGGGCGGCTCTCCCATCCCGGAATTGTCACTATTTACGACATTGCCGAGGAAAGCGGCATCGCCTACATCACGATGGAGTTCGTCGAGGGCCGCACGCTGGAAGAGATGATGAATGCCGGCGAAGCCGGTGACCTGAAAGCCGTCGCGCAGTTGGTCGATCAGATGGCGAGGGCGCTCGACTATGCGCATGCACGACAGATCGTTCATCGCGACACCAAGCCGTCGAACATCCTCGTAACGCCCGAGGGCAATCTCAAGATCACGGACTTCGGCATCGCGCGCATCACATCATCGCAGATGACGCAGACCGGAACGGTGATGGGCACGCCCAGCTACATGTCGCCGGAGCAGGTGCGCGGCGAGTCGATCGACGGCCGATCGGATCAGTTCTCTCTCGCGGTGATGGCCTACGAACTGGTCACGGGACGCAAGCCGTTCATCGGAGACGGCCTTACGGATGTGATCTTCAAGATCGTATCGGAGGAGCCTGAGCCGCCCGGCGCCATCAACACCGCTCTGCCTGCGGAACTCGACAAAATTATTCTCAAAGGTCTGGCAAAACGCCCCGACAAACGTTTTGGGGATTGTCGCACCTTCGCGGTTGCGTTCACTGCTTGTCTCGAGCGGGCTGAAACAGCGGCAACGGCGGGTTCCGCTGCGTCCAGGACGGCCCGCCGGGAGCCGTCTCCCAGCGTCGCTTCCGCGCTCGATGAAACCGCTCCCATCAGCACCATATCGGCTGCTGAGAGCGTTGAACAGCAAGAGACCACCCTTGCCGATCCCGCTGAAGCGCCCAAGCTGCCGCCCCTGCGGTCAAGAGCCGTCCCGAAGGGCGGCGGCGAGCCGCACTCCCCGGCTGCGCCGCCCCCGCGCAGGAGGCGCGCCCGCTCCGTGCTCGTTGCCGCATTGGCCGCGATGCTGGGCGTCGCCGCTACCGCGATCGCCATGAACCCATGGTTGCTGGACGACCCCGTGGGGATGTTGGGCTTGGTCGCCGCCGACTTCTTCGAACGGCCCGAGTCACCGCCCGCAAGAAACGGTGGTGCTCCGGCACGGGTCCAACCAACCGATCAGAGACTTGAGAACCCCGCTGTCGTTGAAGAGCCCGGCCCACCGCCGCCGGAAGAACCTTCCGAGATGAATGAGGAGGCGGCCGAAGTCGTCGAGGAGAATCTTCCGCCTAGCCCGGACGTGCCGTCGACCGTGGTCGTCTCATTCGCCGGTCGACCCGGCGGATCCACGGTCGTCGTTGACCAACAACTGGAATGGACTTGCAAGTCACCCTGCGAGGTGGAAGTGCCGCCCGGCGATCATGCGGCAGTTATTACATCGGACGGATACTTCCCGCACCGAAGGACGTTCACGGTGGATTCAGACCCGTTGAGGCTGAACTTCTCGTTGGAGGAAATTCTCGGCACGCTCAAGGTATCAAGCAATCCCTCCGGCGCCACGATCTACGTAAATGGCAAGAAGTTCTCGGAAACCACGCCCGGTACGCTCAACTTACCGCCCGGAAACTACGTCGTACGCGTCGAGGGCAACGGCATGAAGCCGCAGGAGCGACCCGTCGAGGTCGAGCCCAACACTCTGAGAACGATTCGGTTCTCTTGGGGCCGATAGCGGCGGGCGACAGGGTCCGCTAAATATCCGCCTTTCGTGCTCCCCGGCGCTCACTGTATGCGATAATGAGGCGATTGAAGCAGCTCGTCATGAGCTGCCTGACTGTTTCTCGCGGAATCGAAGGACGCCCTCTCGCACCCCCCCGAATTCGCCGGCGATAGATTAAGCAGCCCGGAGCGAGCCCCCCAGAGCAGGAGTGAGTACTCAAGTGAGTACTCAGGAGTTTTGAAGTGAGAGAGCAAGGCACTGTAAAGTGGTTCAACGACGCCAAGGGTTACGGATTCATCCAGCGCGCGAGCGGAGAGGACGTGTTCGTACATTTCTCGGCTATTCAAGGTGATGGATACCGTAGCCTCCAAGAGGGATCGGAAGTCGAGTTCGACGTGCAGCAAGGCCCGAAGGGCCTGCAAGCCGTCAACGTGACGCCCCGAGGAAGCGCCTGAGGGACGAGTTGGGGCGCCGTCCCCGATCTTTTCGGTAATCGAGTTCAGTTACCTTCGGAAGTCAGACGGGGCCCTCTCCAGCTAACTACCAAGCGACGAGAAGCCGGAGATCGCGGATATTGTTGCCCGTAGGGCCGGTCTTCAAATCGTCTTGTAGCCGTTCAAAAAAGTGATACGAGTCGGACCGGCGGGCGAAGTCGCCAGGGTCCAAGCGCGGTAGCTGTGCCCGCTCGAGTGTGGACCCGTCCGCGACCGCTCCGGTTGCGGGCGAGTTGCCGTCAACACCGTCCGTACCCGCGCTGACAACAGCAATGTTGTCGCCCGCAATCTTTTCGACGCAATTGAGAACAAAGGCTTGATTGCGGCCTCCCTGCCCGTCACCGATCACCGGACAACTCAACTCACCGCCCGTCAACAAGGCGACCGTGCGCCCGGGATTGCTCGAGCGAAGCTCGCGCAGCCTCGCGAGCAGGTGGTCAACGGCCCTCTCGAGGGGCCAGTCATCGATAGACACGTCCGTCTCGACGACCCAGCCTTTGCCCAGCGCCTGCTTTTCGAGACGATTCAAACCGTCGTGATTATCCAGGAGGCAAAACCAAGAGTTGCCGCGAAAGGCCTCGTGCCCAAACTTGGGTGTTTCGGGGATACGGCGGTCGCGGAAGAAACCGCGGATCGATGCCGGTAGACTTTCGACGATGTCGAGTTTCTCGGCAATCTCGACCGCGTCGTCGACCGTCGATTCGTCCGGCATCGTCGGGCCCGACGCCACGGTTGATGGTTGCTCGGGAGGAACGTCGGAAACGAAGAAAGTGACTTGTCTGGCGGGGAAAGCTCGTTCGGCGAGCCGACCACCTTTGATGGCCGACAAGTGCTTGCGGAGCACGTTCATTTGCACAATGTTCGCTCCGCACGTCACGAGCACTCGGTAGAACTCTCTCAGGTCGTCAATCGATATTTCATCCGAGATCGGTTTTTCGCAGATAGCAGAGCCGCCTCCGGACAGAAGATAGACGACAAGGTGGTGCGGCTTGAGATCACTCAGCGTCTTGAGCGTGCGTTCGGCGGCCTGCACACTCTCCAAATTCGGATAAGGATGTCCGCCTTGGAAGGTTACGAAATCGGGCAGATGCGGTGGGGAGAGTGAACTGACCGCCAAGCCGATGGCGGTTCGCGGCCGAACGATCTCCGCAAAGACCTCAGCCATCTGAAAAGCCGCCTTGCCGATCGCAATCGTGATGATCTGCTGGTAGCGCGCTAATTCGATCTGCTCATCACCCCAAGCAAGTACACTCTCTCGGCACTTGATCTTCTCGTTTATCACGTGCCGGAGAGACAAGTCTTCCAGGGTCGCGAGGAACAGTTGACGGAGTGTCTGCTTCATGGAAGTCATGCGAACTCACCCTGTCCGGGCCGGGACCCCAACTGCCTTCGGCCGGCACTTCTTAGAGAACCCTATCGAATCGTGCTCAGCCTGCATTTCTCACAACCTGACGGGGAAACACGCGATAAGAAGGCCGTGATTCGTGATGCGAAAGGCCGAAGCACTTGATACGGCCATCATGGCTTCTTTGCGCTTGCTTGCCGTGCTCGATGGGTAAAGGCCGCGATTCGTGTCTCGTAACCCGCACGGACTTCTCCTCCCCACTTGGTGAGCCATGCAGGCTAAAACCTCTTGACATCCCAAGCAATCAGTAGAGGTTGGATCGTGCGCAAAAGTGCACTATCCTGTCCCGACCATCTTCTCATGCAACGCGCCGCGCCGCGTCGGAACGCGGGCCGCAATACGACGTAGAAAATGGTGTTGCGAGTGTTGAACCAGGATGCAGAATGGGCAGTGGATGCGTAGAGGAGCTGTCCGTTTCCAGAGCGCAGAAACGAAGTCAGGCCGACAGACGGTCGGTGTCGTAGGCTGCGGGACCTTTGCCTTGCGGCATTGCGACCCGGCCGGCAAAGCACTCGAGGTAGTCCATCCACCGCTTCTCCACGTCCTCACCGGCGAAGTGGGTTTGCCAGTAGGTAAAAAAGCCCGCCCGCTCGCTTGAGATGCGTCGTTTGAGAGCGTCCCGTAATTGTTGGGCCCCCTCCTGGCCGCGAAGGCCGGGCGTCTCCAGCAGGTCAAGGGTGGCGGCGCAATCGTTCATCGTCCCCATGTGGTCCTGGAGCTGCTTGATGGCTCTGACATGCTCGTTGAAAGTCGGTCCGTAACAAGGCTTGAACAATTCCAGTGTGTACCGAAACCGTTTCGCCCGCAGTCGAAAGTCGTGCAGCTTTCTGTCAGGGGTCTCCCACTGAATCAGCTTGCGTCCCTTGCTGAAGAACTTCCGCGCCAGTCTGGGCAGCACGACGGCGGCGTTCTCCGAGCTCGTGCGGGTGGAGTCCCACGTCGACTTGGCGCTTCCACTCTGATCCATACAAGACGTCACAGCGAGGCGCCGCCGCCACTTGTGCGACGGATTGCGCTTGGTCCAACGCTTTGCAACGTCCAGAAAGCTCTTCGCGAGTTCCTGCCGCTGTCGTGACAGGACCCGAACCAAAGGAGTCTGCGGCGTCAGCCCCGCCCCGCTGGCGAGTTGCAGGGCAATATCCCGATCGCGCACGATACCGGCCGGTTTAAGGATTTCCCGCAAGCGTTTTTCGAACTTGCGGGCCTGGCGGGCCGGGAAGAAACCATTGAACGCTGCCACCGAGCTTTCATAGCGGCGGATCGAGACTCGCAGGTCGTGCACCGTATCCGCATCGGTCGATTTGCAGCTGCGTCCGAGTTCGTAAGCAAAGCGATCGAGACGTGCTTCGCCCTGGCGAACCACATATTCCTTCATGGGAAACCGCGCTTCCGAGGACATCAGTACCCGTGATGGTGTTGCCGCAAGAAAGACGCGCAGGTGACCGCGGTTCAGGCCCTGCGTCTACCGGACAATATAGCAGGAGCGTGTGATTTGTCGGAGAGAGTCAATCGGGCCTCGCAAAGCCGCTCTCTAGCCGTCCGAGGATGACTACTAGCTGTGATCTTTCAATAGGTTGTTCACTCGGTCCCAACCGAGGAAACTGAGGGTACCAAGCACAAAGTTTCCCGGAAGGAGGACCAAGTGAACATCCATCAGAATGCCAAGTTGACGCCGCAGAGTCGAGCCGCTGTCGTCCGGCGGATTCTCGACCAGGGCCAGACCCCGAAGGCGGTGGCCAGCGCCTTCGGGGTCTGCGCACGCACGGTGCGCAAGTGGGTGGCCCGCTATCGGGCTGAGGGCGCGGACGGATTGCTCGACCGCAGTTCGCGTCCGCACCGCTCGCCCCGCAGCATACCTGCCACTCTCATCAGCCGCATCACCGCCTTGCGCCGGCTGCGCTGGACCGGCGCCCAGATCGCCGCCACTGTTGGGGTGGCGCCCGCTACCGTCAGTCGAGTCCTCCGCCGCCAGGGGCTTGCTCGCCTTAGTGCCCTCGACCCGCCGCCGCCCGTCCGCCGCTACGAACATCCCCACCCGGGCGACCTGCTGCACCTTGATATCAAGAAACTCGGCCGCTTTCGCCGCCCCGGTCACCGCGTCACCGGGGACCGCCGCCACTCCAGCCCCGGCGCCGGCTGGGAATACCTTCATGTCTGCGTCGACGACCACTCCCGCCTCGCCTTCTCCCAGCTCTATCCCGACCAGACCGCCGCCACTGCCGCGGCCTTCCTCACCGCCGCCCTCGACTACTACCACCGCCTCGGCATCCGCGTCCGCCGCGTGCTCACTGACAACGGCGGGTGTTACCGTTCCAGGGCCTTCCATGCACGCTGTGCCCAACGCGGCCTACGCCATCGCTTCACCCGGCCCTTCACCCCTCCTACCAACGGCAAAGCCGAACGCTTCATCCAGACCGCGCTACGTGAGTGGGCCTACGCCCACACCTATCACACCTCCACCCAGCGTGCCCAACACCTCAGACACTGGCTCCACCGCTACAATTGGCACCGCCCACACGCTAGTCTTAAAGCCAACCCGCCCATCAGTCGAATCGGTCTGACCGGGGACAACCTGTTGAGGTTCCACACCTAGCTGCTTGGCTCGGTTTAGGGGCCGACACACCCTCAATGGCGTGCGCGACGGTCTGCTCGTCATCGAACTGAGCAGTGAGAGTCACGACGTGCTGGCTGCCGCTTGCTTTGGTGATCCGTCGACCGATATCGACCCGTCTTCTCGACTAGAATTAAAGGACGTCCCGAACCTCACCCCAATGAGCGCGACCACCAGCAACATCACGAGCGGCGACTCGACGACCGTCGGCAACTACTTCGTCTCCAACTATCCGCCGTACAGCTTCTGGAATGCGCAGGCTGCCGAGCAGGCCGTGGCGGCCCTCGACAACAGGCCGAGCGTGGACAGCCCTTTTGGCCTGTATCTCCACATCCCGTTCTGTCGCAAGCGCTGCCGCTTCTGCTACTTCAAGGTTTACACCGACAACGAGTCGTCGGAGATCGCCCGATATCTCGAAGGTGTCGCGAAAGAGTTGACGCTCTACTCCAACAAGCCGGCCGTTACCGGACGCAAACCGAAGTTCATCTACTTCGGCGGAGGCACTCCGTCGTACATTTCGACACAACAGTTATCCAGGCTCGTGAGCGCCATCCAGCCGCTCTTCCCCTGGGACGAAGCCGAGGAGATTACCTTCGAGTGCGAGCCGGGAACGATCACCAAGCATAAACTCGAGATCCTCCGCGATATCGGCGTGACCCGCCTGAGCCTCGGAATCGAGAACTTCGACGATGTGATCCTCGAAGTCAACGGCCGCGCCCATGGGTCGAGAGAGGTCGACCGGGCCTACGGCTTCGCCCGCGACACCGGCTTTCCGCAAATCAACATCGACCTGATCTCCGGAATGGTCGGCGAAACCGATGCTAACTGGGAGGAATGCGTCCGCAAGAGCATCGCGCTTCAGCCTGACAGCATCACGATCTACCAAATGGAACTGCCTCCGAATACCGTTATCTCGAAGGAGATGCGCATCAATGGGCAGCCCGCTCCCGTCGCCGACTGGACGACGAAACGCCATTGGACCGGCTACGCATTCGCCGAGTTCGAGAAAGCCGGCTATACGTTGACGAGCGGCTACACTGCTGTCAAGGACACGGACAAGGCCACCTTTCTCTATCGCGACCTGCTCTGGAGCGGCGCTGACATGTTAGGCATCGGGGTGTCCTCCTTCGGCCATCTGCAGGGAGTGCACATCCAAAATGAGCATCACATGCAGCCCTACCTCGACGCCGTTGAGGCTGGTGAGATTCCAATCCGCCGCGCGCTCCCGACGACCGCAGAGGAGCGGATGATTCGCGAGTTCATTTTGCAAATGAAGAAAGGCCGTGTCGACAAGCCGTACTTCCAATCGAAGTTTGGGGTTGACTTACAGGACCGCTTCGGAACGGGCCTCGAGGAACTGTGCGGGAGCGGTCAGGTCGAGATGGACTCCGCCAGCATCACGCTTACCCGTGAGGGGTTGCTCCGCGTCGATCAGTTGTTACATCGATTCTTTCTACCCGGGCATCGAGCCGCGAACGCCGCTTAGGTCACGACATCGACGATGAACCGCTACGACGCCATCGTGATCGGCGCAGGTCCTTCCGGTTCCACTGCCGCGGCAGTTCTGGCTGCCAAAGGCCGCCGCGTCCTCGCCATCGAGCGGGAAAAGTTTCCACGGTATCACGTCGGCGAGTCGCTCATCCCGTATACGTACTTCCCTCTCGAACGCATCGGCATGATTGAGCGCATGAAGAAGTCGCATTTCCCCAGCAAGCACAGCGTCCAGTTCGTCAGCCGGCGCGGGAACCTCTCGCAGCCGTTTTACTTCTTCGAACACCTCCAGCACGAGGCAGCCTGCACCTGGCAGGTGCTTCGCAGCGAGTTCGACCAGATGCTCATGGATAACGCCCGCGAAAAAGGCGCCGAGGTTCTGGAAGAAACAAAGGTCACAGATACGATCGATGAAAACGGCGCCGTTGCCGGCGTGCGGGCGAAAGCCAAGGATGGGGGTACACTGGAGTTCCGCGCACCGATCACCATCGACGCCACCGGGCGCGATTCGCTCTCAATGCTGCGCAACAACTGGCGTGTGCGGGACCACCATCTCAAGAAGATTTCGATCTGGACCTATTACCAAGGCGCTCTTCGCGACCCCGGCCGTGACGAAGGCGCAACCACCATCGCCTCGATTCCCGAGCGCGGTTGGTTTTGGTACATCCCTCTCCCCGACGACATGGTCAGCGTCGGCGTTGTCGCCGAAAGCGATTATCTATACCGCGACACGCGCGACCTCGAAGAAATCTTCCTGCGCGAGGTCACCAACAACCGCTGGATCGAGAAGCATCTTGCCATCGGCCGGCGAACGGAACCCTTGCGGGTCACCGGTGAGTTCTCCTATCGCTCGCGCTACACCGCCACCGACGGGTTGGTCCTCACGGGAGACGCATTCGGTTTTCTCGACCCCGTGTTTTCCTCGGGACTCTTCTTCGCGCTGCGGGGCGGGGAACTCGTCGCCGACGCCGTCGACGCGGCACTCGCCGCAGGAGACTACTCAGCCGAGCGCTTCAACGACTACGCCAACGAGATGTGCAGCGGCATGGAAGCGATGCGCCGACTGGTCTACGCTTTCTACGACCACGGCTTCAGCTTCGCTGACTTGATGAAGGAGCACCCAGAACTCAGCCCCGACCTGACCGATTGCCTCATTGGAAACCTTTCCCGCGATTTTGAGCCGCTCTTCAAAGCGGTGTCGAAGTTCGCCGCCGTGCCGGATCCTCTGTCCCACGGCCGTCCTCTGGCGGCCGCGTGAACTGGCCGCCGGGATGTCGTTACCAACCGCATGAACTCATTGAAGACGCTGCATCTCGACAGAGCCGCGCTCGAAGCGCATCAGTTGAAGAAACTGCATGCTCTTCTCAAGACGACCCTAGCCGATAACCCCTTCTACCAGGCGAAGCTGCGGGCCGCCGGGACCGATCGCCTGCCGGAGAGCCTCGCCGACTTCATCGCCCGGACACCCCTGACGTCCAAGAGGGAACTGGTCGACGATCAACGCCGGAACCCGCCGTACGGGTCCAACCGCGCCTTCCCGATCGAGGACTATTGCCGGTTCCACCAGACCAGCGGGACAACCTCCACTCCTGTTCGCTGGCTCGACACGCGCGAGAGTTGGAACTGGATGGTCGACTCTTGGGAGCGCATCTTCGAGGCTGCCGGTATCACGGCACAAGATCGGATCTTCTTCCCCTTCTCCTTCGGGCCGTTTCTCGGTTTCTGGTCAGCGTTTGACGCGGCGAGCCGCATGGGCAGTCTCGCCATTCCCGGCGGCGGCCAGCGCAGCGCGGCGCGGCTCAGAACCATCGTCGACAATGCTGTCACCACACTCTGCGCCACGCCTACCTACGCGATTCGCCTTGGCGAAGCGGCCACCGAAGAGAACATCGACCTCTCGGCTTCGAAGGTTCGGGCGATCATCGTTGCCGGCGAGCCGGGAGGCGCCATCTCGTCAACCCGCGGGCTGATCGAAAAACTCTGGCCGGGCGCCCGCGTGTTCGATCACTACGGCATGACGGAAGTTGGGCCGGTCAGCTACGAATGCCCCCACCGCCGCGGCGTCGCCCACGTAATGGAATCGGCCTACTTCGCCGAGGTCATCGATCCCGAAACACTCGCGCCGGTAAAGTCGGACGACATCGGCGAACTTGTCCTTACGTCTCTCGGCCGCCTCGGGTCTCCCGTCATTCGTTACTGGACGGGCGACCTCGTACGACCCGCGAACGCCGCTCGCTGCGAGTGCGGCAGCTACGAGCTGTCCTTGGAAGGGGGCATCCTGGGGCGGACAGACGACATGGTGATCGTGCGCGGAGTCAACCTCTACCCCAGCGCCGTCGAGGACGTGCTGAGAGCTGACGGCGGGATCGCGGAATTCCAAGTTGATATCAGCACCAACAGCGACTTGACGGAATTGCGGCTTCGGATCGAGTCTTCCGCCCCGGGCACGGGCCCTTCCCATCTCGCAAATCATGTTGAGCAAGCTCTTCACCGCGCTTTTGGCCTCCGCTTCTCGGTGGAATGCGTCACTCCCGGTACACTTCCGCGATTCGAGATGAAAGCAAAGCGCTGGAAGCACCTGTGAACCGGAGTCCGGAATCCTCCCGCCGCTTTTCCTGTTATTCCGCTCCGGGACACAATCCGTAACGCGAAGCTCGCCTGCATTTCTCACCACCTGACTTCGCGCCACGGCAAGCCGACGGCACGCAACAGATCCCAGCGGGAAGAATGGTTTGTCGCCATAGAGGCACCGAACCCCGAGAGAGAGCCGACATGCTGACGACACGCGCCGATGATACAATGAGAGCCGCTTGGGACAGGGAATGGCCCTACGCACGCGGCACGCGGCCTTTCTGGAAACCAAGCCTGAAGTTCTTTCCCCTTCCGGGCGCGTAGCTCAATTGGTAGAGCAAGTGACTCTTAATCACTAGGTTCGGGGTTCGATTCCCTGCGCGCTCACCATTTCTCTTCAACTGGTTATCTTTTTGAAATGGCGATGGTGCGGGGTTCCGCGTGATCACCGGCCTTCCACATGCCGGAGGGCGCGCGTTGCTCCCGAACCAGCATTCCTCATGAACACTCAAACTTCGAGAAGCTGGTATTTGCGGATCTGGCGGAAGTGGATGTTGAAAGGTACGGCTATTCCTCAGCCCGCTGGAGGAAGACGTCACTGGTGACGATCGTGGTCACCGCTGCGGAGAACCGGTATCCGTTGTCTTCCAGAGCACGGCGTGTCGAGAGCAGCGTATAGAAGTCGCCGGATTGCAGCTTGCGGGTCAGGGCGTACGTCATGAGTCGCTTGGAAAAATTGTAGACGAACTTCCGCCGCTGTGGACCTTGGAGAAGGTAACGCTTGAGATCTTCGAGTCCGTGCAGCGTGGTTCCATCCGGCAATCCGGCCCAGCCGGCAACCGAGTCGCCGTTTACTGATTCCGGCTTCGTCCGGCGACCAATCCCGTCGAACTCTTCCAGCGCGAGGCCGAGGGGATCCATGCGGCTATGACAGCCGGCACAACGGGTTTCTTGCCGGTGCCGTTCCATCATTGCAGCCAAGGTCAACGGTCGTCCGTCGTCCGCGGTGACGTCCTCCAGTTTGTCGACGTCCACCGGCGGCGGCAGCGGTGGCGTGCCAAGAATCTCGCGCAGGATATAAGCGCCACGTTCCACGGCACTGCGCCGGTCCGGATGCGAAGTCAGACTCAGAATCCCGGCCATGCCCAATATGCCGCCGCGACCGTCACGATCCGTGAATCGGACTCTCTGAAAACCTGCGCCAGTGACATCTGCCATTGCGTAGTACGCCGCCAGTTCGCGGTTCACGAACGTGAAATCAGAGTCGATGAGATTCAGGATGCTCAGATCATGGCGAATGATTTCTTCGACGAAGTAATGCACTTCGTCATACATCGCCCTTTGCAGCGATTCGGTGAACTCCGGAAAGCGCTGACGGCTGATGTCGAGATGGTCGGCGATCTTGTTGAACTTGAGCCAGTACCCGGCGAACTGCGTCGCCAGAGCGGCAGCCTTCTGGTCGGAAAGCATTCGCTTTACCTGAGCCTCCAGCACTTCAAGATCGTGCAGCCGCTGCTCGACGGCCAACTGCGTCAGTTCCTCATCCGGCGGACCGGACCACAGAAAATACGACAGCCGGGACGCCACTTCGTGATCGGACAACGGAGCGGTCGCTTCGGATTTCTCCCGTTTCTTGTCACTCCAGTTGATCACCTGTCTTTCCCAGCGGTGCTCCTCGGCCAAGTAGACAAACTGTGGCGAGGCAAAGATGCCCTGCAATACCTGTCGGCAGGCGTCCTCGAAATTCTTGCCGCTTTCGATCTGTTGGTCATAAAGGGCCATGAGTCCGGCAGTCTCCGCTTCGCGCAGAGGACGGCGGAAGGCCCGGGCGGCAAAGGTGGACAGGTGCTGGTAGGCCGCGGCTTGCCATTCGGCCGGCGGGGCCGAGTTTGAGGAGTCAGGCCGAGACGATCGCGGCTCCGGGTGAAAACGGATGCCCTCGTCAGGATCGAATGAGGCGTTGGCGACGATCCGATCCGCGGCCAACAGATAGCGCGACAACTTCGAGGGGGATAACTGCATCTCGAGGCCCTGGTTCAGAAAGCCGCCGTCACTGGCTGTTCCACCCGGTTGCGTCAGGCTACCGAGCCCCAGGTCGAGTCCGGTCAACTCACGCACGGTATTGTCGTACTCGAAAGGCGTCAACTGTCGCAGCCGCGCATTGCTGGCGCGGGACGAGTCGGGGGTGATGCGCGATTCCATTTCCTTTTCGAACCACAGGCCGAAGAGTTCCCGTTCTTCTTCGGAGGGTTGGCGTTTCTGGCTCGGATGAGGCATGGCTCCGGTGGTGATGGCGCGCGCAATCTTTTCCCATTGCTGATGCCAACTACGGAGGTCCTCGCCGGGCCACTCATCCGAGTATTGCTCAATGGCAAGCCCGCCTTCACGACTCTGCTTGCCGTGGCAGTCGTAGCAGTAATGCCTTAGGAAGGGATGGATCTCCTTTTCGAATGTCAACTCCTTGGCCGGCCCGGACAGTTCGTGGTAGGCCACAGGTTGTTCCGGAGCCTTCTCTGCCACAGCGTTCCCTTCCTGCTTGCCCGCCGGCCACGGCGCACCCTCGTCGATCCATGCGGCAATGATCCTGATTTGTTCCGCGTCAGGCCTGGGATTGCCCATGGGAGGCATGGCGCGGCCTTCGGTGGGAGGGGCCGACAGACGTTGTATGAGCAGACTTTGGGAAGACTGCCTGGCGATGATCACCGGGCCGTTGTCGCCGCCCTGCAGTGCAGCTTCATGGCGGTCCAGCCGCAGGCCGGCCATCTGGGTTTCGGAGCCGTGGCACCGAAAGCAGTACTGCTCGAAGATCGGTCGAACCTTCGCATCCCATGCTTGGGATTGATCATTCTTCGCCGCCAGGGCGGGTATATGGACCATACCGACGCCAAGGAAAAGAGCGAGGCCGCAGGCAGTGATGAAGGGCCGGATGGCGAAGCGGGCAGGCTGCATGGGGATCTTCTTATCCTGCTAGCGTCGAACCATACGACTCGGTCGCCTCCTGAAACCCGTCCAGCGGGGCGCCCATGGTTTCTGCGATTGACAAAAAGAGCCGGGACATCGAGCCGCCCTGGAAATCAATGGCCCGCCCGGTCTTGATCCGGCCGCCGCCACTGCCGGCCAGTAGCAGAGGATACTCCGTGCAGGTATGGCGGTTTCCGTCCCACATATCGGACCCGATCATGACCATCGAGTTGTCCAGTAGCGTGCGAGCCCCTTCCCGCACCTCGTCCATCTTCTGCAGCAAATAGGCAAATTGAGAGATATGCCAGCGGTTGATGAGATGGTATTGGTGCAGAGAACTCGGTGTTTCCTTATGGTGGCTCAAAGCATGCCACTGACCGGTGACACCAGGCACAAAGCTGAAGTCCATATATTTGGGGCCGTAGCTGTCGAACATGAACGTCAGCACGCGGGTCTTATCCATTCGCAAGGCCAGCACGATCAAATCAAGCATCAAGCGGGTGTGTTCGCGAAAGTTCTCCGGCTGATAGAGAGCGAAATCCGGTGTCTCGCCTGCACCGCTCGGGTCATCGGCGTGAAAACGCTTGGAGATGAAAGAGGCCTCAGCCTGTTGACGTTGCCGATCGGTCTTTTCCCGCTCCAGACGCTCGATTCGCAGCTCCAATTCGCGAATGCCCTCGAAGTATTCAGCCAATGTCTGGCTGTCCTGCGCGCTGATCTGTTTTTCAAGATCCTTGGCCTGAACGAGCACAAAGTCGAGCACGCTCTGGTCCCGCTTCAACCAGGACTTGTCGGAGAACAAAGCCGCGAACGTCATGCCGGGATCGATCTCTTTGGAAAGAGGCTTGTCAGGGCTCCTCCAAGAAATACTGGAATCGTAAAAGCCGCGGCCGTTTCTTGAGGGAGCAATGCCCAACACGAGCGAACGAAACTCGGTTTGGTCACCGATCCGACCGGCGATCTGCTGATCGAAAGAAATGCCCGATCGGTTATGGTCCCGCCCGCCGGGTTCACCCGTAAGAAACGCGGCGACCTTGCCGGCATGTCCGCGCACTTTGCTCAGATGCAGATGGGACAAGTCCTGAAGGACATTGACCTTGTGCTTGATCACTTCCAGCGGCTCAAGCGTAGGCTGGAGCTTCAGATCTTCGCCTGAGCCGCAGGCTCCCCAATGATGCGTATTGACGCCGAGCGGAAAAAAAGTCGTCAAAAAGCGAATCGGCGCCTGCGCACCCGCCTGCTTTGCGGGAGCCGCGGCGAGCGTCGAGACAGATTCCAGCCACGGAAGAGTGAGGCTCACTCCCGCAGTCTTCAGGAACGATCGGCGATTTGCTTGATTGCGTTTCATGGCTGGTGCCCGTGGGGAAACGTCAACGTGTTCGTCTGGCGACGGTCAAACGACAGTATCAGGCAGAGCGATGTGCGCTTGCATACATTCATGAATATAGTGTACACCCGCCCACCGCTCCGAGCAGGGCCGTTGGGTGTGGTAATATAAAATAGCTCTGATACCTGCGAGGACTCTCATGTGGGGACAAAAAGAAGAAGAAGCGTCGCAACAGCAAACAGCTACCCCGGCAACCGACCAACCGGCCGCCCCTCCCGCCACAGCTCAACCTCCAGCTTCGAGCACGGTCGCCAACCCGGCGGGCGAGGGTGTTCTCTCCGGGCGAGTCCAGGCACGGATCGGAAAGACCGTCAAGGTCAAGGGTGAATTGACCGGCAGCGAGGACGTTTACGTCGACGGAGAGATCGAAGGAACGATTGAGCTGCCTGATAACTCCCTCATCGTCGGTCCGAGCGGCAAAGTCCGCGCACAAGTAAAAGCCCGCTCGATCACCGTATTGGGACACCTGGAAGGGAAAGTGCACTGCGGCGAAAGAGTTGAGATTCGCAAGTCCGGATCACTGGAAAGCGACTTGGTGACACCTCGAATCGTGATCGAAGACGGCGCAATGTTTCGGGGGAGTATCGACATCTTGAAACCCGAAACGAACGAGAAAGCGCCGCAGCGAGTGAGCAAACCCCAGCGCAGCCGGCCGCCAGTGGCAGCAACAGCAAGACACGATCGGCCACCCATCTCCAAGGCCGGCTCAACGGACAGCAAGGGTTCCTAGGCGGGGCCCGGCAAGATCAGTCCCGACAGCGTCAGGAAATCGACGGCGGACAGGTTGGCGGAGATCTCCGACAGGTTTCTTGATAACAGCCGGCGGGAGGCGTCCATCGGGGCGGACCCGTTTGCTTCAACTCCCCAGCAAAGCACCTCGCAGCGTTACAGCCGAGGTCTCAGTTACTGCCTCTCTTCGCTGCCGGACTCAGAGCGACGCCACGTTCTTGACCTGGGCAGCTTGAGCGAATCGAATATCAGTTTCCTCAGTTCCTTGGGTTGCAGAATCCACGTGCTCGACTTGCTGTCGTTGTTCGACGCCTATCGGGAGAAATTGCCGGGACGAAGGTTCGGCCCGACCGACGCCAAAGCGTTCATCAAAGAATATCTCGGATTTCCTCCAGCGACCTTTGACGCCATCCTCGTCTGGGATGTGCTCGAATTCTTCGACCCGGAAGTCCTCCAACTCGCCGTGACGCGACTCAACCGGATCCTGCACCCCGGCGGGTCGATGTTAACCCTCTTTCATATCCATACAAAGGGTGAGCCTGTCACGGCGCACCAATATCAGATCGAAGATGCGGACCGACTCCGGCTCCGGGAACGGCATCGGAGGCCGCTGACCCACACCTTCAACAATCGAAGCCTGGAGCGAATGTTCAGCGGATTCAGTTCACTTAAGTTTTTTTTGACACACGACAGCATCCGAGAAGTAATCGTAATACGCTAACCCGCGTCATACAGGTTAGTGGTGCATACGTTCCCAAGAATCCGGCTCCTTTGCCTTCTGGCGGTCAGTGTGCCGCCGGACCTCCCGGCGGCATCCTGGGACGGCGTCGATGATCGGACCCTCGGACACGAGCATTTCCATAACCTCGAGTACGAGGAGGCGATTGAAGCGAACCGACGGCTCGTTGCACAAAAGCCGGATGATCCGGTAGCGCACAATCGCTTGGCGACCTCGATTCTCTACAAAGAACTCCTGCGCCTAGGAAAGTTGGAGACAAAGGCTTTCAAAGGCGACAACCAATTCCATGCCTGGGAGAAGCCTTCCGTCGATCCCAAGGTCACGAAGGAATTCGAGGGCGTATTACTGCGCGGACGGCAGGTAGCCGAAGACACCCTCGAGGCGGACTCTCGGAATGTCCGCGCCCGCTATGCGCTGTCAACCAGCTATGGGCTCCAGAGCACCTATCAATTCATGATGCGCACAGCGTATTTCGGAGCACTGCGCAGCAGCAACCTCGCGGACAAGCATAGCCGTGAATCGATCAAGACTCATCCTGAGTTTATTGACGGCTATCTCATCGCCGGAACACACGAGTATGTCGTCGGCAGCCTCCCTTGGGCTGTTCGCTACATGGTGGCTTTCGGGGGCGTTCGAGGCAGCAAGAAGAAGGGGGAGGAGTATGTTCGCCGGGTCGCCGAGAATGGCGATTTGGCACGTGACTCGGCCCGCGCCCTGCTTGTGCTGTTGCTGCGCCGCGAGCAGCGGCCTCTCGAAGCCGTTGCAGTACTCGAAAGCATCATCCGCGATTTTCCGCGCAACTATCTCATGCATCTCGAGCTTGCCGGGCTTTACGAAAACGCCGGTCAAGACGACACGGCGCTCGACATCTTCCGTCAGATCCAGTTGAAAGTGAAGACGAACACGGACCGCTTCGACCGCATGCCCACGCGGCTGCAAGAAGCGCTTTCGCGCCGAATCGCGGAAGCCGAAAAGAAGATGGGAGTCAAGTCCGGCGGCTCATAGCACAGTCAGGAGCCAGCCCCTCTACGGTCTCTCCCTCATCTCTCGAATCGGCTGTTCTGCCCGACACTCGACCTCCCGCGAGTCGTAGTTGATTACGGCAAGCAGGATTGTTTGCGACGTAAGTATTGGGAGGGAGGGGATTCACGACTGCCAGAGGGCGGCTAGTTCCCGGAACGTCCGCTTCGCGTCTTGCGGGCTGTTTGCCGCGGCGAAGATGGTGTTGTCACCAGCGACCGTTCCGACAATACCGAGGAAGGTTACGAGGTCTAACGTTTCAGCGACCGTCCCAGCACTGCCAGGGAGCGTCTTCACTATGACGAGGTTACCGGCGAGCTGAATGTCGCGGACGAACTCTCCCAGAACCCGCCGCAGGGTGTCGCGGTTTGCTTCGGAGGGTTGGAGCGAATTGCGCTCGCGGTATCCCTCGGGGGTCTTGACAACTCCCAAATCCCGCAGATCGCGGGAGAGTGTTCCCTGGCTGGCGTGGATGCCGATGGATTTCAGGTGGCGTACAAGGTCTTGCTGCGCGGTGACGGACCGGGAGCGGAGGATCTTTCGAATCTGCGCTTGCCGGTACGTCTTGGTCATTTCGTGCGCCGCATCGCTTCCAGGCGTTTGGCGGCGTCATCGAGCGCATCGCGAACGCAGGCGGAGGCCGTACCGCCGGGGAGGACGTGATTGCTCAGCGCGCGCCGTGCCGTGAGAAGATCGCGCGCCTCGTCATCGAACTCAGAGGCGATCACCTTCAGCTCATCCGTCGTCCAGTCCTGTGGTTTCTTGCCGACGCGAACGCTCTCGAGCACAAGCTTGCCTACGATCTGATGGGCGCGGTGGAAGGGGACTCCCTTTCGCGACAAAGCCTCCGCGAGGGCGGTAGCGGAAACCCAGCTTTCATCGGCCGCTGCTTCCATGCGGTCAGGGTGGATGGCGGCGGTCTCGACGGTAAGCTTCATGACGGCCAGGCAGCCGGAGAGATGCGCGGCGGCGTCGAAGACAGGTTCCTTGTCTTCCTGCAAGTCTCGGTTGTAAGCGAGAGGGAGGCCCTTGAGCGTCATCATCAGCGACAGCAGGCTCCCGCTGACTCGTCCGGATTTGCCGCGCACCAACTCGCAGGCATCGGGGTTCTTTTTTTGTGGCATCAAGCTCGAACCGCTGGTGACCTCGTCACCCAGCTCGATGAACCCGAACTCCTCGCTGGAGTAGAGAATCCAGTCCTCGGCCAAGCGGCTGAGGTGGAGCATCGCGACGGCCGCAGCGTAGAGGAAGTCCAAGGCGAAGTCGCGGTCGGAGACGGAATCGAGGCTGTTCGCGGAAAGCTTGCTAAAGCCCAGCTCGTCGGCCATCGCCTGGCGATCGAAGGGGAAGCCGCTGCCGGCGAGCGCGCCGCTGCCGAGAGGAAGAACGTCCGTGCGGCGACAGGCGTCGTCGAAGCGCTGCCAATCGCGTGCGAACATCTCGAAGTAGGCCAGCAGATAGTGCGCCCAAAGCACTGGCTGCGCGCGGCGTAAGTGCGTGTAGCCGGGCAGCAGGGCGTCGGGCTCGCGCTTTGCGAAGTTGACCAGCGCACCCATCAAACCCACAAGAAGCTCTTGGATGGCTTTGATTTCGGTCTTTGTCCAGAGGCGGAAGTCGGTGGCGACCTGCTCGTTGCGGCTGCGGCCGGTGTGAATCTTTTCGGTCAAGGCGCCGGCCTTCTCACCGAGCTTTCGGATGATGAAAGTGTGAATGTCTTCGTCGTCCGCCTCGCCGAAAATATCTGCTTCTCGCGATTCCGAAAGGATTTCGTCGAATGCACGGTGAACGATCTCAAGCTCCTCCCGGGTGAAGATACCGACACTCGCCAAAGCCGATGCAAATGCTTTCGAACCGACGATGTCCACCTCGAGGAGCCTGCGGTCAAAATCCAACGAGCCGGAGAATTGTTCGAACAGCTCGGCCGGGCCCTGCTCGAATCGACCGCCCCAAAGCTTCATGATTTGTCCGCGTCAGCCATCACGCGTGAGCGCGCCTCGATCGGCAGACCGATCAGATTGATGAAACCACGTGCGTCCTTCGGTTCGTAGTCCGCGCCCATGGTGAAGCTGGCGATGTCGAGCGAGTAGAGCGAATACGGCGACCTGCGGCTGAGCACATCGATGTGGCCCTTGTGGAGCCGCAAGGTGACTTCGCCGGAGACATTCTCCTGGGTCTTGTCGACGAACGCGTCGAGCGCTTCGCGGAGCGGCGTGAACCACTGACCGTTGTACACAAGGTCGGCGTAGTCGAGCGCAAGTTTCTGCTTGCAATGAGCTGTAGCTCGATCGAGCGTGAGCGCCTCGAGCTCACGATGGGCTGTCATGATCGAAGAGCCGCCGGGCGTCTCGTAGCAGCCGCGCGACTTCATTCCGACGAAGCGGTTTTCGACCAGATCGACTCGGCCCACGCCGTTTTTGGCGCCAAGGCAGTTCAGCTTCGCCAGGAGATCGGCCGCGCCAAGCGCCTCGCCGTCAATAGAGACCGGGATGCCTTTTTCGAAGCCGATCGTCACGTCGGCGGGCGCGTCGGGAGCGTCGTCCGGATCGACCGACCACGTCCAGACGGCTTGGCTCGGCGAGTTGGCCGGATCCTCCAGTTCGCCGCCTTCATGTGAGAGATGCCAGAGATTGCGGTCGCGGCTATAGATCTTGGCTTTCGTGGCATCAATCGGAACGTTGTGCGACTGCGCGTATTCGATGGCGGCCTCGCGGGATTGGATATCCCATATCCGCCAAGGCGCTATGACCGGCAGATGGGGCGCGAGGGCCTTGTAGGTCAGCTCGAAGCGGACTTGGTCGTTGCCCTTTCCCGTGCAGCCGTGGCAGAGGGCGTCGCAGCCGGTTTCGAGAGCGACCTCGACTTGCCGTTTCGCCAGCAGCGGCCGGGCGATCGAAGTACCCAGCAGATACTTGTCTTCATAGACCGCTCCCGCGCGCACCACCGGCCACACATAGTCGCGCACGAACTCCTCTCGCATATCTTCGACAAAGATCTCGGAAGCGCCACTGTCCTTGGCCTTCTGCTGAATACCCGCTAACTCCTCATCGCCTTGGCCGATGTCGCCGCACACGGCGACAACCTCGCCGTCATACTGCTCGCGCAGCCACGGAATGATGATGGATGTATCGAGGCCCCCGGAATAGGCGAGGGCGATTTTTTTGGGTGTTGTCTCCATGAGGAACCTGTGTTTCACATGGCGGTAGCAGTTCTATCTTGCTTTGCCATCGCAAAAGAATCGGGAAAAGTCTCCGGAGTCGTCGTGGTGGTCACTCAGCCTGTTTCGCAGTCAAGAACATCAGCAATAGCGCCTTCTGGGCGTGCAGTCGGTTCTCGGCTTGATCAAACACGACGGAAGCGGGCAACTCCATCACGGAGTCGGTGACCTCTTCTCCGCGACACGCCGGAAGGCAATGCATAAAAACAGCGTCGGAAACAGCGTGCGACATCAGTTCGTCATCGACTTGGAAATCGGTAAAGGCGCTGCGGCGCTGGTGCGTCTCGGCTTCCCAACCCATGCTGGTCCAAAGGTCGGTGTAGACCGCCGAAACACCCGACACGGCTTTGCGCGGGTCGAACGAAAGCTCGACCTTGGCGGCAGACATCTGCGCAAATTCGCGAGCCCGCGCGACGACTTCAGGATCGGGTTCAAATTCGGGCGGAGTCGCCACGGTGAGTGAGACGCCCAGTCGTGCGGCGCACAAGAGCAGAGAATGGCAGACATTGTTGCCGTCACCGACGAAAGCCATCTTGAGGCCTTCAAGTTGGCCGAAGTGTTCCGCCAAGGTCTGAAAATCCGCTATCGCTTGGCACGGGTGGTATTTGTCGCTCAGCGCATTGATGACGGGGACTGACGACCATTGCGCCAACCGCTCGAGGATCTCTTGCTTGAAGGTGCGGGCCACGATCGCATCAACCCAGCGGTCAAGATTCCGGGCCATGTCCTTGGCCGGTTCGCGCTCGCCGATGCGGCCGTCACGGTGATCCTGGGAGACCGCGAATCCACCGAGTTGCTGGATGGCGAGCTCGAAGGTCACTCGGGTCCGCAGCGACGGCTTTTCAAACAGCAGGGCGATCGAGCGTCCGGCCAGGCTTGTTGCGTAGTCGCGCGGCGCATTCTTAACTCTCGAGGCTAAACCGATCAGGGCTTGCAACTCACCCGAGGTCAGATCCGCGTCCGTGAGCAAGTGTGGGGCCTGTATTCCTTGAACGGGGCTCTTGCTCACAGTGGGTGTCATGGGATCAGCGAGTGGCTTTAATTAATAAATAGATACTATATTGAATAATTACACATCCTGGCCCACATTGCAAGCGCTTTTTGATGGAGAGTGGGAGGGACCGGGCTCCGAGCCGCCGAGGACAGTCAGCTCTTCATGACTGCGTGATCTGATTCAGCAAATCGTAGAACTCAGGGAAGGAAACGGACGCGGCGTCGGCGTTTCGCAGTTCGGACTTGCCGCGCGCCCGCAGAGAGGCAACCGCAAACGCCATGGCGATTCGATGGTCGCCGAATGAATCGAGCTGAGATGCACGGAAGGATTGTCCGCCGGGGATGCGTAGGCCATCGGGCTCGACCTCCGCAGGAACGCCCATGCGGGCAAGGTTGTCGGCGACGGTAGTGATGCGGTCCGTCTCTTTCAGGCGCAGCTCGGCGGCATCACGGATGAGCAACCCGTCGGCACTAGCCGCTCCGAGTACAGCGAGCATCGGGATTTCATCGATCACGGCGGCGGTCATGGCTCCTTCGATGACGCCTCCTTGCAGCGGCGCCTCGTGGGCTGACCCCGGTCCGTGAACAAGGATCTTCCCCACGGGCTCGCCATACTGACGGCGGCGATCGAGGATTTCGATGTCGGCGCCCATCCCGAGGAGCACGTCGAGCAGGGAGGTCCGCGTCGGATTGAGCCCAAGGCCTTCGATCGTCAACTCGGAGCCTGGGAGCAGCAAGGCAGCGCCGACAAAGAATGCTGCGGACGAGATATCGCCCGGCACCATCAGTTCCCGGGCGGTCAACTTGGGTTGACCGAGGATGCGAATTTCGTTGCCTTCGACCTCAACATCGGCTCCGAACTCAGCGAGGGCGATTTCGGAATGGTCTCTCACGGGCAGTGGCTCGTGGATGCTGGTCCAGCCGGGTGCGGATAGGGCCGCGAAGAGGACGGTGGTCTTGACCTGGGCACTGGCAACGGGGAGTTCGTAGTGGATGGGGTTGAGGCCTCCTCCATGGATGCGGAGGGGGGGGAAGTTGCCCTCGCGGGCATCGATGCGGGCGCCCATCTGCTCGAGAGGGGTGATGATGCGCTTCATGGGACGCCGAGTGAGTGACTCATCACCTGTTATTTCTGAGACGAACGGTTGCCCTGCTAGGAGTCCGGAGAGCATACGAATCGTCGAGCCGGAATTGCCGGCATCGAGTATCTCGGCCGGGGCCTTGAGGCGGGAGAAGCCGACTCCTTCGACGATCACCTCGTTCCCGACGCGGTCTATTGGGACGCTCAGTCGGCGGAGGCATTCGAGCGTCGAGGCACAATCGGCGCCGGTGGAATAGTTTTGGATGACGCTGCGGCCCTCGGCGACAGCGGCTAATATGGCATAGCGATGGGAGATCGACTTGTCGCCGGGGAGGCAGATGCGACCCTTGACGGAGCGGACGGGTTGCAGTTTGCGCGTCATCGGGAAACGGCTATTGTGGTGCGTTCAGCGCCTGAGATGCGAGGCGGCGAACGAAGGCGACGTCGCCGTCGAGGAAGTCAAATGTCGGCAGCTCGCTGCGTTCGGCCCAACGAACCTCAGCGAACTGCTCGTATCGTGGTTCGCCGTTGAACGCGGTCACCGTAAAAAAGATCAGCTCAATCGGCTTCCGTCCCGGGTACTCATAGTGGAAGCGCTCGATTTCCGAATCGATCCGCGCTTCGATCGACAACTCTTCGCGCAACTCCCGCAGCAGCGCCTCGGCGGGCTGCTCGCCGGCTTCCAACTTGCCTCCCGGGAACTCCCACTTGCCTTCGTGATCCTGGTCGGCCCGGCGGCGGCAGATAAGAATACGGCCCTCGCGCTCGATGACAGCGGCAGCGACGGTAATCATGTCGGGAGTGTGCGGGCGGGCGGAGTCCGACGCGGCGTGGACGGCCCGCCCCTCGTGGCGTGAACCCCAGGCGAGAAAGCCGTTCTTAAGTCCGGCGACCGATCAGGGTCCGCCGGAGAACGCAGACTCCAGGCTCGAGTACCGCCGGCCTGAAAGCATCGTCCTACCGTAGCCCCGAGGGGCCGGGTGCGAACGAGTTGCCTCCGGCTACGGATTGCGAAACAGAGTTCCCCCCGGGTTTCGAGCGGGGCGTGCATCCATTCCCCAGCCTGTCTTCCCAGGGTTCACACCGCGAAGGGCGCAGCCGCCCTGCACACTCAGTATTACATCACTTTGGGCGAGGGGATACCCATCGTGTCAAGCACACGGGTGAGTTCGCTGACAAAGAACTGCGCCATCCACAGCAGAAAGGTTTTTCTACGCATATCGGGCTCACTGAGAATGTGGTGCTGGTGATAGAAGTTGTTGAACGCCTGGGCGAGCCGGAAAGCGTAGCGGGCGAGTTGGGCGGGCTCTTCGGCCGTTACAGCGCGGTCGACGGCCCACTCGCCGCGCGAGGCCTCGAGCAGAAGCTGCCAGAAGTCCTCTTGGCCGAGCTGCTCTTCGAGAGCCGTCCGATCGAGATGCATTTGAAAATCGGGAAGCGTCTGGCCGCGCTCTGTGAGCGTCCGCAAAATGTTGCGGGCGCGAACCGACGCGTATTGCACATACGGCCCGGTTTCACCGTCGAAGCTGAGCGCCTCCTGAAGGTCGAAAGCGATTACCGTCGTGCGGGTGAAGCGCAGCATGAAGTAGCGTAGGGCGCCGACGGCGATTTGGGTAGCGATCTTGCGTTGCTCTTCTTCCGGGGCATCGGCGTGGCGGCTGTGGACTTCGTCGAGCGCCTTGTCGATCAGCATGTCGATCAGGTCGTCGGCCTTCACGCCGAGCCCTTTGCGGCCCGACACCTCGACGAACGAGCGCTTCTTGTCTGCGTCGGTTAGTTCGATGCCGAGTTCGGCGCAGCAGCGCGGCGTCAGCGCCACCATCTCGTAGGAGAAGTGGATCGAGTCGCGCGCCTGCTGCTCGAAGCCGAGGGAGCGCAGCCCGGCTCGGACGACGTCCTGAAGGTAGGACTGCCGTACGTCGATGACGTTGTAGACTTTCGCGCCGTGTCCGAAGCGCGGCGCACTCGCGTCGCCTTCACCGGCGGAGGAGGCCCACAGGGCGCGGCCGTCCGCGTAGGTGCGGAAGGGCGCGTAGCGGAAGTCCTTGTCGAGCAGGCCGAACTTCCAGAGCTGGTAGGCAATGTCTTTGCCGACGTAGGTGACGGTGCCGTTCGAGCGGACGATGACCTTATCCTGATCCTGGTCCTCCGTGATTTCCGTTTGTTTCTCGGCGGAGCCCTTCTTCTTGGGGTCCTGGGTCGTCTTTGGGGATTCTTGGAACAGGCGGGCGGGCATGATCCAGCAACCCTTGTTCTTGCCCTCGGTTTCGAGGACGACCGCACCCTGCTCTTTGAGCAACTCGAAGGCGGAATCCCAGAAGCGCAGATGTAGAATCTCGCTCTCGCGCGGCAGGACGTCGTACTCGACGCCGATGCGCCCCATCGTGTCGAGGTGCTTGTTGACAATGGCGTTCGAGACGATACGGCCGGTCTCAGCGAGTTCGCCTTCGTCGGATTCAATGGCGTGTAGGGTTGCGGCGCGCCACTCCAGAGATTCGGGTTCGTCGTTATAGTGCTGCGAGGTGCGGGCGTAGAGGTCCCAGCAGCGGTAATCGAAGCGAAGCTCGCGGTCCGCGACCAGGGTCTGCACTTGCTCAGGTGTTTTCTTCTCGAGGAAGTGGAAACCCACGACGACGTCAGCGACCTGCACTCCGGTGTTATCGATGTAGTTCTGGACTTCGACGTTGTGAACGAGCCGGCGAAGCATGCGAACGAGCGTGTCACCCATGACGGCGTTGCGCAGGTGTCCGATGTGCGCCGCCTTGTTGGGATTGATGTTGGTGTGCTCGACGATGATTCTCGGGGTGCTTGATTCCGGAGCGGTTGCGGCTTTGCGAAGGAGACTCTCGCCATAGGCGCCGCGGTCGAAGCGGGCATTGATGTAACCACCGGCGGCGACTTCGAACGAGGCGATACCCTCGATGGCCGGAAGTTCGGCAACCATCTCCTCGGCAATCTGGCGGGGGGCGCGCTTCAGCGTCTTCGCCAGCGAAAAGCAGACCGGCAGCGCGAGTTCGCCAAAGGAGGATTGCCGTGGCTGCTCGATGACGACGGAGATGTCCGCGTCATAGCGTTGCCGAATGTGCGCGGCGACCGCGTCGCGGACACGATGGGCGAGAACGAGGAACACAGGAAGCTGACTGGGCTGGGGTAGGGCGGCGCTGTTCGGCGAACCCTTTGAGGGAGTAGAATTCATTGTGCCACACGGAATCAAAACCGAGCCGTATGCTGAACCGGGAGTGTGGTTCGTTGTGATGACTTGCCGCTTTTCCACGCAAGACAACCATTCGCCGCCGGCGCTCATGAACGAACAGCTTCTTCGCTATAAAGAGCAACGCAACCGCACGACGCAGTTGATCTCCAGCAATGCAAGGCCGCATGGTTGGGTGAGGGCTTTGCGACGGTCTTTTTCGAAAAAGCGGAGCCCATCGTTGGTTTCGCGCTGTTCAAGCCGGCGCCGGCGCCAGTCTACCTCCGGCAATTCTCCGCCGCACTCGAGTAGCGGCGCTCGAGAATCGAGAAGCCGGCGATGCGATGACTCAAGCCGAATGCCTGGAAACTCGAGAAGTGCCGCTCGGCTTGACATGCTGATTGGCCAGGCTAGAGGAATTGCCTTCCAGCAATCACCCCGATTCCGTGACCCATTGCATCACGATGGCAATGGACTTTAGCTCCGCCCGAGGATTCTTCAATCATGCCTGAGAGCTTTCTTGCCTCGATCTACACCTATTCCTGGGACCTCACTGACGAGGGCTTAGACCGCTCACTCAACCGCATCGCCGACATGGCGCAGTGCGATGAAGTGATGCTCACGCCCTCATACCACGTTTCGACGTACTTTCTGCCGCACAACCCGACGCGGCCGCTTTATTACGGCGAGGATGGGGCGGTTTACTTTCATCCGGACTACAAGCGGTTTTCCCGCACCCGCATCCGTCCGTATGTGAGCGATGTGGTGGATCAGGAAGGCTACTTCGAGCGGGTTGTCGAAGCGATCAACAAGCGCGGACTCAAGTTCGGCGCCTGGATTGTCTATTGCTACAACCACTATTTGGCCCGTACGTATCCTGAGTTCGCCAAGCACGACGCTTTCGGCAATCCGTATCTCGCGCAACTCAGCACAGCCCCGCCCGACGCTCAAGAGTACTTGGCCGCGCTGACTGAGAACATCGTTCAGGTTTACAAGCCGTCCGCGGTGCACGTCGAGTCTCTGTCGCGTCTGCGGTGGAGCTACGGATTTCGGAATCCCAAGGTGCTGTCGGAGATCACCGATCGGGTGCAGTTTCTGATGGGATTGGATTTCAATCCGGCAGCGGTGGCGTACTGCACCAAGGAAGGCTTTGACGGCCCGGCGTTCCAGAAGTCGGTAACGAACTGGCTACGGCCGCGGTTGGCGCGTCTCCCCACAGAGGAAGACCGCAAGCCGGTGGATGAGGCCTGGATCAAGGAGGCTTTCGACGGACGTCTCAATGACTGGCTGCATCTTCGGAGAAGACAAACGACGGAACTGTGGACACGGATCGCGAAGATCATCCACGACGGCGGAGCTAAGATTCAGTCCGTATTGGCAACGAGTGAGTCACAGCAGAGAACGGACATCAGCCCTTCTGTAAACCGCTCTCTGGACCGCGTTACCGTAGGTCCGTTCAAGTCCGTGGAAGAAGGTAAGGCCCGCGTCCAGGAGATCGAAGGTGCGATCAACAAGGGCGGAATCGTGATGGTTTCGACTCAGCCGGGACGAATGGCGGAAGCTGCTCCGTTGGAGAAGGAGGTCAGCATGGCAAAGCAGTCGGGCGCGGGTGGGTGCACTTTCTACAACTATGGGTTGCTTCGCGAAGAGCAACTCGGGTTCGTAGGCTCGGCGGTCAGGAGTGCCGCATGAAGCCCGATGTCGGTGTGCGAATCGTGAACAAAGGCAGCTCACTTCCGGGACGGCGGACGAAGGCGAATCCCCTTGTGTCTCTCGTTGAACGCCATTCCCGCAGGCACACGGACACTTGTGCAGCCTACCGCTCATCATCGCCAAGGCCGATCTTACAGCGTGCCCTCAGAAACAGCACACTTCGTACGGCAGGCTCGTCCACATCCTCAACGATGAGTCGAAATTCAGGCCAATCGCAACAATCCCTACAAAGTCTGAGATCAGCTCGATTAGTCCCTCCTGGCCGTCGGTACATGGCATCTCATCGCGTAGCAAGAACGCCTCGTAGTGGTTGTCCTCGATCTGCTTTGTCTTACGGCAAATTTCGCTCCCGTCAGATCGTCGAGCAATGATGGTGAGAGCCTGTGTAGCCTCGGCCTTGTACGCAATCCCACTGAAAAACCCACGAGCGTTTGAAAAGGCGAGCCTGATGTGATCCTGGAATGGGCCGAGTGCGGGCACGGAGGTTCGAAACTGTGGGACATTGCCTACGATGTTCGTGATGACAGCGTTGACTGCCAAGTCACGGGACTCAGGGGTGGCGAAAACGATATAACCCTGACGGATTGGCCCAGCAGTGGCAGTCTGAAGCCGGAGAGTGCCTACCTCGGCCGTACCTGTCCAAACGTCTTTTATACCCAGGCTTCGGCCGTCCTGATCGATGAACTCCAATTGCTGAGGCTGGCCATTCCCGTCGAACACTTCCATGCGGAAGGGTACCGGCACGTTGTCCAAGCTGAATATCTCGAACTCGGTACGCCACGCATCCCCTCCCGCAGCAAAGTGAGGTAGGATCTTCCCCGTCTTAACGCTGCCAAACTTGGTGACTGGAAGCGTAGCGAATGAATCGTAGGGAGCGATCTGCTGACCAAGCATGACTCCTGTCAGTAATACGGCTGACGCCCATACCATTCCAGCTTCGGCGATCTTCATCATCTATAGAACCCCTCATTGGAATTGTACCTGAGAGCTATTTTGGAAGCTGAAGGCGAGGGATGGACCTCAACTCGGTTGGGGCAGCCTGGAACGTGAGATCCGCCGCTGGCTAGCAGCAGGACGAATGGGTGGAGCCGTCGCCGGGCTTGGAGCAACGATCCAAAACCGGCATTCGGCATCGGCTTCTTCCATCTGTTCGAGATCCACGCTCTCGCCCATGCGATAATCTACCCCGATGAATAGGACAACCATGACCCACCTGTCACGTCGTCACTTTCTGGCCGCCGCGAGTGGAGCCACCGTTTACCTTGCCTGCGGAGGCGGGGAAGAACCTCCCGCTCCCGAAAAGAAGGAAGAAGCCGCGTTGCGGGACTACCCGATCATCGACATCCATCAGCACTTGCCCTATTTGGGGCGGCAGGCGGATGCCCTGCTGGCCCATCAGCGGACGATGGGGATCTCGAAGACGGTGATGCTCCCAGCCGGGCGCAAGTACGGCTTGGCGGCGGAGGCCGGTGGGAACGAGGTCGTCAATCCGTTCGTGCAGGAGCATCCGGACGAGTATGCGTTCTTTGCGAACGAGCTTCCCGACATACCCGAGACGAGGGAAGTGCTCGAGAAATATCTGAAGTTGGGCGCCATCGGCATCGGCGAGCAGAAGTTTCCGGTCGACTGTGACTCGAAACACATCGAGCTGGTGGCGTCGATCGCGCAAGTGTTCGATGTGCCGGTCCTGTTGCACTTCCAGCACGAGGCCTACAACTTCCACATCGAGCGCTTCCATAAGATCCTCGAGAAGTTCCCCAAGGTGAACTTCATCGGCCATGCGCAAACCTGGTGGGGTAACATCGACAAGAATCACGACCAGACCGTGATGTACCCGAAAACGCCGGTAACGCCCGGCGGCATCTCCGACCGCTACCTGAGCGACTACGAGAACATGTACGGCGACCTCTCCGCCGGCTCGGGACAGAACTCGATGACGCGCGACGAAGAGCACGCCCGGGGTTTCATCGAGCGCCATCAGGACAAGCTGTTGTACGGCAGCGATTGCAGCGATTCCGATGGCCAGGGCGAAGGCTGTAGCGGTGCGAACACGTTGGCCATCCTCAGGCGGTTGTCGCCGGATGAGACGGCATTGAAAAAGATCCTGCGCGACAACGCGGCGCGCATCATACGTGTCGGCGTGTGAGCAACGCGCAGCAGAACTGTCGCATACACGGAGCCGCAGGTGTGACCCCCGTAGTCCCTGGGTGCCGCCGGCGATGGGGAGCTTGCCGGTTGGTCACAGCCCCAGGAGATGTGTACGAGGATGCGTACTAGCGAGATGTTTTTCGCGCCCCACAGCTCGGACCTGCGGATTAACATCCGAGGCTCCGTTGCTTCGGAATGACATATGTCCAGACTAGAGAGAAGAACCTTCCTTTCCTATGTAGCCGCGGGTGCAGCTACATCGATTGCCGGTTCGGCCGCCTCACAAGGCGGTTCGTCGGGCAAACGCTTCCGGGTCGGATGCATCGGCATGGGCCGGCGCGGGCGGGGCGTGATGCGAACGGCGCTTCGCAACCCGGACACGGAGGTCGTCGCCATCAGCGAAGTCTATGAGCCGAATATCGAGTTGGCTCTCAAGATGGCGCCCGGCGTGAAGGTGTACCGCGACTTCCGCGACTTACTGGCGGCCAACGACATTGATGCGGTGTGCGTCACGACGCCCGACCACTGGCACGCCTATATGACCGTCGAGGCCTGCAAGGCCGGCAAGGACGTGTACGTCGAGAAGCCCGTCTCGGTCACCGTCCACGAAGGCCGGATGATGGTCAAGGCGGCCCGAAAATACAATCGCATCGTACAGGTCGGCACGCAGCAACGGTCCGGCAAGCACTTTGAGAAGGCGGTGGAGATCGTACGAAGCGGCAAGCTGGGCGACATCAGCTTCGTGCGAACATGGAATTACGGCAACGAGTTCCCCGAAGGCATCGGCAATCCACCTGACACCGCCCCGCCCGACGACCTCGACTGGGACATGTGGCTCGGCCCCGCGCCCAAACGCGTGTTCAACAAGAACCGCTTCGGAGTTGGCCCGAATCACTACTCCTACTTCCGCTGGTTCTGGGACTACGCCGGCGGCATGATGACCGACTGGGGCGTGCATTTACTGGATATCGTTCTCTGGGCGATGGACGAGAAGGGCCCGCGCGTCATCACCGCCGTTGCGGGTAAATACGCGCTCAAGGACAATCGTGAAACGCCGGACACCTTGCAAGCCACGTACGAGTTTCCCGGGTTTGCGTGCGTCTACGAAAACCGCGCTGCGAATGCACAGTCGATGTGGGACCAAGGCTACGGCATTCTTTTCCACGGCACGGAGGGAACGTTGTTCGTGGACCGCAGCCGTTGGGAGATCATCCCAGAGACCAGGCCCATCGTTGGCGGAAGCCGTCAACGCGTGGCGCGATTGATCGGTGAAAGCGGCACGAGCGAGAACGAGACTACGACCGATCACTGGGCCAATTTCATCGAGTCCATGAAGACCCGCAAGCCGCCCAGGAGCGACATTGAGATCGGACACCGCTCGACCGCAACCTGCCTGTTGGCGAACGTGGCGCTGCGGAGCCGCCAACGCATCGAGTGGAATCCCGAGACCGAAACTACGGATAACAAGGAAGCCCGGACTTACCTGAGGCGTGAATACCGGCCGCCTTGGAAACTGGAGTTGTAGACCGGCGCACGGCGTCCGGCAGGGCTATGGGCTGCGATGCTCGGGGCTACGCGGCGCTCGCTCGCTTATGCAAGGTGTCCAGGGTCAGGCCGGCGGCAGCTCGGATGGAGAAGCCATAGCGGCGTTGCGGATCCATGTCGCGCTGCATGTCGCAACCGCCCTCCCCAAAGAGCTTGTTCATCGCGGCTTCGATGGCGGGTCGGAGCACGCCATCCGTCTCGTCGTTGTTCGGAAACCGCAGACGGTCGTTGATGCAGAACTCCCATGCTTCCGGCCTGAGTTGGAGCTCTGCGGGATAGGCCGGTTCCGCAACCAAGGCCTTCGCCAAATCCAGGCAGCGCCGGAATGCTTCGACGATCCGACCCTCATTCGATCCGCCGAAATCTTTCTTCCCGGCGTAGAGCAATCCGAGTCCAGGGCGGTTGAGGTCGATCCCGAAATTGCCTTGATGGCCGGCCAGAAGGATTCCCGGGCCTCGCGCCATGTGCGCGTAGTCAGCGAGGTCGACCCACTGCGCCGGATGCTGTTTGTCCTGCCGCCAGTGGCCGAAGATCACCAGGAACGGGTCCAATCGGAAGCCGGGCGGCGCTTGGGCAAGCATTTTTACATGGATGCGTTGAAGGTCGGCACTCATCTTGGTAAAGCTTATCGGATTCCGGTGAGTGTGAAAATCGTTCCGGCGGCCACTGAAGGCGTAGCGCTCGCCGCGCACCGACAGCGCCGGGTTGAGCAGGATGGCGTGGCAACGGACCAGGGCTTCGAAGAAGTGCCACAGGGGGCAGGACAGGACCGCGATCAAACGATGTCTTTTAGCTGGCGACCCGTCCGGTGATGGCTTCCCGCAGCCCTTCCAGCAACCCCTCCAGGTGTGCCATACGTTCACGCAGCTCGCCCATCTGAGCATCCAGCGCGCTGATCCTTCCCTCCAGCCGAGACTCCAACTGCCGCATATCCTGCCTCAACCCACGATTGCTGGTCAGGATCAGGCCAGCCAGGGCCACACCGACACCCACAATGGCCATGATTTCTCCGCTCATGCTGCCTCCAGCAATCCGTGTCTCATTCTCTCACGTGCGCGGGTCGATGGGACTACAAAGCACCGCACCCTCCGCTGCGTCGGTGTTAAACCCGATCTTGACCCCCGTGCTGAATCGGTATTGATCAAGTGACCACCGGCTAGGGTCCCTATGTTGGCGGAGAATTAAGACTGGGTGTAAACCGTCTGCGCCTGCTCGATGAAGAGCGTCGTTTCTTCGACGCGCTGGCGAGCCCTTTCCGGTGTGACGCCCTGGATCGGCTCATCGACCGCCCGGAAGAAGTTTTCCGCGAACGGTCTCAAGAACCGACCCGTGTCGTAGAAGTGTTTACGAAACTCCGCGACCGTGTCGTAGTGGTCCGACAATAACAGCCCCCGGGTAGAGAGCAACCCATCGGACGCCTTTTTTGACGCTTCAAGCGACTTTTCCGCGGCGTTACGCCAATTGCCTGCATCGAGAGCCAAGGTCGCTTCGAAGTTGAGCCGGTCGGCGTCCTCGAGCATGAACTCGGCTTGATCGACAACCTCGCCGGCGCACTCACCCACACCCAGCGACTTCTTGTATTCCCATGGTTGGCGGTTGTCTTCGTAGAGCTGCGGCGACTGCTCATAGGCGGTCTTCACGGCGAATTCAGCGAGTTCCTCCTTCATCCGTGGGCGGCCCATGCGCTCGACAAAGGCGTCAAAGCTCTCGCCTTCCTTCTTCTCCGCCGTGTAGAGATCGGTCAGCTTCGCGATCGCATCCGGAGCGTTCTTGGCGGCCACTTTGCCCACAGCCAAACCGTAGGAGGCAGCGTTGTGCTTCGTCGTGCCGCCGACGGTGATCTGAAAGACCGGCGCCGAGTGGATTCCCTTGCGCTGCACGGAACCGAACAGGCCGATATCGGCGATGTGGTGCTGGCCACAAGAGTTGAAGCAGCCGCTGATCTTAATCTTCAGATCGTCGCGGTCGGCGAGCCGCGACAGGCCGTTCGCGAACCTCTCTTGCAGCACAGCCGCGAGACCGCGCGAAGACGCGATGCCCAGCTTGCAGGAGTCCGTACCCGGGCAAGCCGTGACGTCCGCCATACGGCCCGCTCCGACGTCGGCGAGTTCCAGTTCCTTGAGGCCTTGAAAAAACTCCAATACGTCGCCGTTCGGCACCCAGCGAATCAGCAGGTTCTGCTCGACGGTTGTACGGATCGTGTCTTGCACGTAGCGGCGGCAGAGATTCGCCAAGCCCCGCAACTGATCGGACGAAATATCGCCAAGTGGCAGGAAGACCTCGACCGTCGAGTAGCCCTGTTGGGCCTGCGGCCGCACGTTGACGTCGAGCCAACGCAGCAATTCGGGGGAGGCGTCTTCGGGGATCTTCAACTCCGACGGATCCCTGAGCGGCTGATCATGGTAGCCGACCATCGCCTCGTTGATTTGCGCCTGCCACAGTGGGTCTTGTGGGAGCTTCTTGATCTCGAACTCGACCTGCCGTTTGAATTCGTCGAAACCGAGTTTGGCGATCAAGAACTTCATGCGCGCCTTGGCCCGATTCTGCTTCTCGCCCAGCCGCGCGAAAACACGCGAGATCGCCTGCGCCAGCGGCATCAAGCCTTCCGCCGGCAGGAAATCGGCGTAGAGCTTGGCCTGGAATGGGAGCGCACCTAGGCCGCCGCCGACAAAGACTTGGAACCCCTTGACCTGCTTGCGGTCGATTTCCTGCACCTTCGCAATAGCGCCAATGTCATGCATGCGGGCCAAGCCGCAGGCGTGATCCTCGCAACCCGAGAAGGCGATCTTGAACTTGCGGCCGAAATTCTGCGCGTCGGGATGCCGTAGCAGGAAATAGGCCATCGCACGAGCATACGGCGTTACGTCGAAGGGCTCGTCCGCGCAAACACCGGCCTGCGGGCAGGCCGTGACATTGCGGACAACGTTGCCGCAGGCTTCTTTGGTGGTGATGCCGACTCCGGCCAGCCGTCGCATCAGATTCGGGGTGTCGTTGATATCGACGTAGTGGTATTGGACATCTTGGCGCGTCGTGATGTGAGCGACACCGACGGCGTACTCCTCTGACAGGTCGGCCAGGCGGATCATCTGGTCGATGCTCAAAACCCCCATCGGGATCTTGATGCGCTGCATTTGAACGCCGTCTTGCCGCTGTCCGTAGACGCCGTGCCGCAGCCGGAACTCGAGGAACACCTTCTCCGGCATCTGCCCCGCCTGCACCCGGCGAAGCTCGGTTTCAAAAACGTCGATCTCCTGCCGAACCGCCTCCGGCAGCTCAGCCCAAAGATCACCTGTGGCGGTTCCCGCAGTAGCCATCCATACCTCCCCAAGCAATCTCTACTAATTCGATAGGTATTATAGCATTTGAATCGGCCTGTTCCTGAATCCGTCCGTGAAGGGCCACACGCAGGAGCACCGGTATTTAAAGACAGATCAAGAAGCCTCGGGGAGACGTACCCTGGCGCAGGCCGGACACCGCGGGGAGCCGCAGCAGCCACAACGGCGATCAACGGCTCGGAGCCCGTCGCGGCTTCCTGGGCGACCTTGGATCTGCTTGTTGCCGGCAGCGGTCCGGACGGCGTCCTGGTCGACGGAAGCGATCGACTGATCCGCCCAACGCCGCCCCCTCTCCTCGATCCAGTCTCGTCGGGCTCGCGCCAACTCTTGCCGCGAAGAACTCTCCAGAGGGGGGCTTAGATGACCGCTCCCGACGGGCGTAACCCGTATGACGACAACGGCCCCGGCCGTCTTGACTGAAACCCCTACCGCCTCGCCCATCCCGATCATTCCTCTCCAGGCCGCTCTTCAGACGGATCAGGAGAATGTCGTAGTGAGGTCTTTAGCGCCCAACCTCCTATAATAGACACCTGATCATGCAACTTCAGAAGCTTGTTCCCATTCGACAGAACTTTCCGGACCGGGGATTGCCGGACATTCCCTTTGCCGTCCGCGAGACGATGGGGGCTGCCGAGTGGACGAAAGGGGTACCAGCGGGAAGTCGTATCGCGGTGGGCGTGGGCAGCCGCGGCATCACGAACATCGACATGATCGCCAAGGCCGTCGTGGACTTCTGGAAGTCGCGCGACTGCCGGCCGTTCATCATCCCCGTCATGGGGAGCCACGGGGCGGCGACCGGACCGGGGCAGGCCGAGGTTCTGGCGCATTACGGGATCAATGAAAAGACGATGGGTTGCCCGATCGTCAGTTCGCTCGACGTCGAGCCGATCGGCACAACGCCGGACGGCATCGAAGTCGTCATGGCGAAAGATGCGCTCGAAGCCGACGGAGTCATGCTGTGCTCGCGGATCAAATGGCACACTGACTTTGAAGGCAAGCTCGAAAGCGGCATCCACAAGATGATGGCCATCGGGCTGGGCAAACGTGCCGGGGCGCAGGTCTATCACACTCACGGGCTCAAGCTCGGCTTGGAGCACGTCATCCGTACCGTAGGCGCAGTGGTGCTTGGTACAGGCAAGATGCTCGGCGGGTTGGCGATCCTGGAAGACGCCCATCACCACACCGCCAAAGTTCAGGCTGTCGGCGCGGCGGGCATGGTCGAGGAAGAAGAAGAGCTGTTGGCGCGCGTGAAATCCTGGAAACCGAACATACCGGTCAAGGAACTCGACATTCTCATCGTTGACGAGATCGGCAAGAACTTCAGCGGCTCCGGTATGGACACCAAGATCATCAACCGCAGTGGACGCCGCGGCCCCAACGGCTGGGACGGCGTTCCGACGATCCACCGCATCTTTTCACGCGACTTGAGCCCGCTCAGCAACGGCAACGCGGTGGGCATCGGCCTGTCGGATGTAATCTCCGACAGGCTCTACAACAAGGTCGACTTCGAGCCGACTTGGATCAACAGCCTGACCGCGTCGAGCCTCACCGCCTCCTATGTCCCGCTGCACTTCGCTGACGACCGCACCTGCATCGAGAAAATTGCGCCCACCTGCGGAAAGCTCGACGTCAGCGAGGTCTCGATCGCTTGGATCCGCAACACCATGGACATCAACGAGCTCATGATCAGCGAGAACCTTCTTGACGAAGTACGCCAGAACCCCGAAGTTGAGATTCTGGGGGAGGTGCGCGAGATCGAGTTCGCTGCCGACGGCAATCTGGTCGTCGTTGGGGAAGCGGAGGCGGTCGCGCACTAACTCCCTGAATGCCGCTCTTGCAAGTGGTTGTCCTGGCGCTCGTCCAGGCAGCCACGGAGTTTCTACCGGTCAGCAGCACTGCCCACCTGGTGCTCGTACCCTGGTCTCTGGGCTGGAAGGATCCCGGTCTATTCTTCGACATCGCATTGCACTTCGGAACGCTGATCGCCGTACTGGCCTACTTCGCCCGGAGTTGGATTCGGCTGATCTTTTCAGGCCTCGGCAAGCAGGTCTTCCCCCCGAGCCCCGATCATCCTGATGTGGCGCTGTACGAGAACCCGCGGTTGTTCTGGTTTCTGGTGGCGGCAACCTTTCCGGCGGGCATCGCCGGGCTGGCGCTCGAGGATTACGTCGAGAGCACGCTGCGCAGTCCGATCGTCATAGGCGTCATGCTCATCACGGTCGGATTCTTGATTTGGTGGGCTGAACGCCGCGGACGACTCGATAACGATCTCGACCGAATGAGCCTCCGTCAAGCCATGCTTATCGGTTGCGCACAAGCCATTGCATTGATCCCCGGAACCTCGCGATCCGGCATCACGATTGCCACTGCGCTGTTTCTGGGCTTCAAACGTCCGGCGGCGGCCCGGTTTTCCTTTCTGCTCTCGGCGCCCATCATCGCCGGCGCGTCCGTCAAGGCCACCATTGACGTCTTGGGAGAAGGAATCCCGACCGATATGCACATCCCCTTCCTGGTCGGCATCCTGGTCAGCGCCGTGGGGGGCCATGTCGTAATCGCCTTGTTCCTCCGCTATCTCCAGCGCTCGACGATGCGAGTCTTCGTCTACTACCGTGTAATCTTTGGCATAATAATATTGGCCTTGGCGTTATTCTTCCGCTTCCCCGTTTGAGCGGTCTCCGCAAAAGGCGCGGACCAACCGGAGCATCGGGTGGGAACGGGGGTGGAGAGGAATGCGCTTCTTACAACCCACTGACAGTCGACGGCTGAATGAGCCGATTGGCTTCGTTGTGCTCAGTCTGGCTATCGCGCTGGGCCTTAGCCTGATCTCCTACCAGCCGTTCGACCCCTCCTGGAACGTAGTCAGATCGACGAAATCGGCCAGCAACCTGATCGGCATTCCGGGGGCGTATCTCAGCGACCTGCTGTTGCAATTGCTGGGATTGGCCGCCTTTCTACTCCCTCTGTACTTGATGGTGCTGGGCTGGTGCTGGGTTTGCTCGAAGCCCCTTGCCATGCCGATCAGCAGGGCGACCGGGTCGGTATTGCTGTTACTGGTCTTGGCAACGGGATTCAGTGTGAGTGACACCGTCCCTTGGCGAGGAACCATCTCAACTGGCGGTGTGCTCGGGGCGCTGTTGTCAGAATTGCTGATTTTCTATCTCAACCAGGTGGGCCTGATTTTAGTCTTGGCGATGTTCGCGATCGTCTCCGTGTATCTGATCACGTCGTTTGAACTGCGCGCGGGCAGGGGTTGGTTCGTCGAGGCGTCTCGCCGATTTGACGTTTTCAAGAAGCCTGGCAGGGCTTGGCGGGACAGTCGAAAGGCCCCCGCAGCCGAGAGAAGCCCACGGCGGCATATCCTCATCGACCCCTCTGCTGCGCTGTCGGTTGGTGAAGCTCGGGAGGAGCCTCGGGATCCCGCCGATCCCGTCGAGTCGGGCCAGAACGCACCTGAAGACTTCGAGCTGCCTCCGATCATCCCATACGAGGCGGATTCGGAATCCGCCGACTCGTTGGAAACTGAACCGGAGCCCTTCAGCACGACGGAGACCGGTGCGCCGATCCCCGATGAGCAGCCCAGGACATACCATCTGCCGTCCACACTGTTGCTGCGCCGTCCTGATCCGCGAACCGCCTACGATCCCGAAGAACTCCATGCAATTGCCCGACAGATCTGTACCAAATACGAAGAGTTCGGTGTCGGAGGGAGCGTCACGCAGATCAACCCCGGTCCGGTTGTTACCACCTTCGAGTTCAAGCCCGACCCGGGCATAAAGTACACCAAGATCGTGAACTTGTCAGAGGATCTCTGTCTGGCGCTCGAATGCGAATCGATCATGGTGGAGCGCATCCCCGGTAAGTCCACCATAGGCATCGAGGTTGCCAACCGCAGGCGAGAAGTGATTTCGTTCCGGGAGGTGATCGAAGCGCCGGAGTTCAGCGAATCCGACTCGCTGCTGACGATGGCGATGGGCAAAGACATTGACGGACGTATCAAGACCGCCGATCTCGCCTCGATGCCGCACCTGCTTGTTGCCGGCTCGACTGGATCCGGCAAGAGCGTCCTGGTCAACAGCATCATCATGTCCGTACTATACAAGGCCACGCCGGACGAGGTGCGCTTTATCTTGGTTGACCCCAAAACCGTGGAATTGGGGCTCTACATCGATATCCCACATCTGCTCACGCCCGTGATCACCGACATGAAGAAGGCCTCCCATGCGCTGAAGAACGCAACACGCGAGATGGAACGCCGTCTCAAGTTGCTCGCCGAATTCGGAGTCCGGAACCTGGCTCAATACAACCGCAAGGCTGACAAGCTGACTTCCCTATCAAGCGGGACAGCGGAGTTCGAAGGCGAAGCGCCCGGCAAGCTACCTTATATCGTGATCATCATTGATGAGTTGGCCGACCTGATGATGGTCGAAGGTCGTCAGATCGAAGAGGCGATCACGCGTTTGGCGCAGATGGCACGTGCGGTAGGGATCCACCTCATCCTCGCGACGCAGCGGCCGAGTGTCGATGTCATCACGGGTCTCATCAAGGCGAACATTCCGTCTCGAATTTCGTTTCGTCTCGCAACGCGTGTCGACTCGCGGACGATCCTCGATGCGATGGGCGCTGAGTCCTTGCTCGGGCGCGGCGACATGCTCTATCTCCCGCCTGTTTCATCGCAAATACAGCGGCTCCACGGACCCCTCGTTACGGAAGAAGAGATCGAGGCCGTCGTCCACTGTTGGAAAGAGCAGGGCGAACCACGCTACGAAGATCAGTTCCTGACGCCCCCGGCGGAGGAGAGTGAAGGCGGTGACGAGGACGACGAACCCGACGATCCCGCCTACGAAGATGCTGTGCGCATTGTGCTCGAGATGGGCAAGGCGTCGACATCGATCCTGCAAAGACGTCTGCGTCTGGGATACGGCAGGGCGGCCCGCATCCTCGACGCAATGGAGCGCGAAGGCATCATCGGGCCGCCGGACGGAAGCCGTCCGCGAGAGGTGCTGAAGAGGCCGGACTGGCAGAACGTGGAGAGCTAAGCCACGCTTTCCTGCAAAGACGCAAAGCCCGCTGAAAAAACGCCGTAAGTTCGGCTCTACGTTGGCGAGCAGCCAGATCCTGTCAGGTCTTGCTCAGCACGTCCTGCACGTGGCCCCTCACCTTGACCTTTTCGTAGACCTCGGCGATCTTGCCCTGCGGGTCGATCACAAAGGTTGAGCGGACGATACCCATGTACTTGCGGCCGTACATGGACTTCTCTTGCCAAGCGCCGTACTGCTCGGCGATCTTGTGATCGTCGTCGGCAATGAGCGGGAAGGGCAACTTGAACCTGGCTTTAAACTTCTCGTGAGACTTCACGCTGTCGGGGCTGACGCCGAGGATCGCCACGTCCTTTTCCTTAAACGCCGCGAAGGAATCCCGAAAGCCGCAAGCCTCTATTGTGCAGCCGGGCGTGTTGTTCCTGGGATAGAAGTAGAGCACGACGGTCTTGCCGCGCAGATCCTTGAGTTCGATCTTCTCGCCCGTGTCGGTCACACCCCTAAAGTCAGGAGCCTTGCCACCCACCTTGACCATGACGATCCTCCCTTGCTTTTCTCGACCTTGAACCCACGGCGCCCCGAGCCACCCAGGTCAGGATGATATCATGCTCTCCGATCATGCAAACGACCAGAAGAACCTTCCTCACGCTTGCCGCTCTGCCCGCCTTGTCAGATGCAATTCCCCTAGACGCTGCGGAAATACCGACGCGCAAAGCTGGCCCTGTCGAAACGGTCTTCAAATCGCCCGGACCCAAGCCGAACGGGCTCCAGGCGACACAGGAAGGTTTGTGGATCATGGACCAGGGCGACAACCACGTCTATCTGGTCGAGTACGAGGACGGCCGAGTCCTGCGCGATCTGCCAACCGAAGCCGACAGAGCCAGTGGCATCACCTACGACGGCAAGACGCTCTGGCTCGCTTCAACCTACAACCGTGAACTGATTCAAGCCAACGCCAAAACCGGCAAGACGATCCAGAAGCATTTCACACCGGGAGCAGGTGTGATTTATCAGAGGACCGGAGACGCCCCGCCGCGCAGAAGCCCACTGATCAAGAATGAACAGGCATCGACCGCCGCACCCCCACCGCAACGGCCTCGACCGCTCAACACGACCGGCACCGGCGCTCACGGCCTGGAGTGGCGCGACGGGAAGCTCTGGGTGGCTGTTCCTCCCTCCCGTATGGTCTACCGCATAGACCCCGACAATTGGATCGTCGAGGCCAACTTCCCCACCGCCGGGAACCGCCCCCACGGCATTGGCTGGGAAGGCCGATTTCTCTGGGTCACCGACTCGAACCTGAACGCCTTTGACAAGCACGACTCCACAACAGGCGCCATCGTCGAGAGGATCCAATTGGCCGACAGCGACCCGCTGCCACACGGCATGACGATTTGGCAGGACAAGCTATGGTATTGCGACGACGTCGGCATTGTCTGCCGATTGCAGTTGTGAATCGCGCGCGGCCCGCCTACTTTGCCCGCAAGCAGTAGAGGATGTTGTCGCGTGAACTGATCAGCAGCCGGTTACCCACCACGGCGGGGGAAGCGACAACATCTCCCCCCAGCGTGAACTTCCATAGTTCTACGCCGTCGGCGAGGCTGAGGGCGTAGAGATTGCCGTCGTAGGACCCGAAGTAGACAACATCCCCGGTAATGACGGGTGACGAATCCACGCGGCCTTTGGTCCGGAAGTCCCAGATGAGAGTGCCCGTCTCCTGATCGATGGCGTGCAAGCGCTTGTCGCGTCCGCCGATGATGACTTTGCCGTTGACAACGGCAGGGGAGGCGAAGAAAGGGTAGTCGGTCTCGGGATGTGAATACCGCCAGAGGATCTCCCCCCGCTTCCAGTCGATCGCAAGCACTTGGTTGCCGAACGTCCCTATGTAGACAATGCCGTTTACGACCGAAGGTGTCGCCGCCACATAGTCGCCGATCTCGATCGTTTTGGTCTCCTCGCCCTTCGTGATGTCGATCACCCGGAGTTGTCCGTCACAGCCGGTCACAAAAGTCGAGTTGCCTTCGATCGCCGGGCTGCAATGAACGCGGTCCTCGGTGGCGAGGGCCCAGTTCAGCTTGCCGGTTTTTGGGTCAAGACTGTAGAGATTTGTATCGTAAGAGCCAAACAGGACCGCATCGGACAAGCAGTTCGGCGAAGACAGAATCTCCGCATGGCTCTCGAACGTCCAACGAGCCATTCCCGTTTCGATGTCCACGGCGTGGAAAAATCCCTCCTCGTCGCCGAAGAAGACCGAGCCTCCCTGAACACAGCCGGAAGCCGGTACGCCCAGCTTGGCCTCATAGATCCACTTACCTTTGCCTGTTTCAAGGTCAACGGCGTGAAACCGGCCATTCATATCACCGAAGTAAACCGTTCCAGCGACGACAATGGCCGTCGAATCGATCGGCTCGGTGGCGTCGTAGCTCCACTCAACCTCCAGCGGTGGGGCCAGAGTCTTCTCCAGGACAGCGTTGCGTTCCGGTGTACCGAGAAACAAGGGCCACTCTGCCGCAAACGCAGTTGAGCTGATCGCCGCAAGAGTCAGCAACCCGAACGCGGTCCTTATTTCGTTTGCCTTTGTTGGCGCCTTCGACCAAGTCATGATCTTCGAGAATATCAACCTCGGGCCAGCCCGCTCTCTGGTGAAGCCCTGGCCTCCTGCAAACGACGCCGTTCGGCGACGGGAGGTTGCATCCGTACCGCCTGGTGTATGGAACCGAGCGATCTCAGCCGCCTCTCCAAGTATTCCTGCGTGGGCAGAGGGGCAGGCCTCGATGCCGATCCGCTTTCACAACTCCGCACTGCATCTCGTGGTGTTGTTTCAACAGTGAACGGAGCTGCTCGCCTCGTTGAGGCTCAGGAGACGGCCGGTTCACTCGCTCCTCAGGATCCGAAACCAGATTGTAGAGTTCGTCCCTGTGAAGATTCGCATACCGGAGGTGCTTCCATCCATCCTTGATGAAGGGTGGGAAGCCCCAACCGTGAAAAACGGGAGAGGCGCCGGTTCTCAGCCACTTCTCCCGTCTGAGACTCGGCACCTTCAATGGCGGCTGCGCTGCTTCGCTAGCGGCTGATTCCCAATGCCGGAACCGCGCCGTCCGTCAAGGTCAGCTTGAAGGGATTCTTCGCCAAGCTCGCCGCCACGCCGTCGAAAGTGAGTTGCCGGCCTGCGCCCACACCCGTCCGCATCAAGTTCGTAAGGCCGAGCACTATTTCGACCGGACCGCCCTGGGTGCTGCTGAAGCTGATGCTCCTGGACCTTGCCGGCGCGGAAACCACATACAGGCGCATTTTCGGTGTCAGCTTGCCTCTGAGATCACCCCAAACCGTGTCGCCCGAAGGACCCTGGAGGGTTTTCTTCAAATCCAGGAAGGCCCACAACTGAGGGTTCTCCGCACGTGATTTTTTTTCTTCCTCGAACCTGCGGACCGAGGCTGACTTGATCTCCAGGTCCGGCGGCGGGAGGGGGCTGTTCTTGGCCATTCCTTTCAGGTCGTCAAGGCCGTCCTCGGTCCCTGAGTAGGCCGTATAGACCGTTTTCAGGTACTCATCGACCTGCACCCGACCCTCAGTCGGTAACGCGCCTGGGCCTTCGTAGGCCGCGGCACGGGCGATGGAGTATAGAGCAAGTTCGTTCTTTTCGGGGTTGCTCTGGGCCAGGACTTCAGTCCCCAACCAATACGACACTTGGGCCGCATTGGGATTGCTCTTGATCACGGCCAGGAACTCCTTTTCGGAGGTCTCGTGGTCTTTGCGCTGCATCGCGATCCAGCCGAGGGCTTGGTGAGCCGTTTCTCCGATCTGCTTCGTTGCTGCGGCCCATTTTGCGTCGTCCACACCGGCGGGCTTCTGCAAATCGAAGAGCGCGCTTGCCGCTGTTGCGCCGTCTTCGAGGATCTGCGGTTTTTCCGAGTCACTCGCACTGGGGTAGAGCACCGTCGTCATGGAGGTGATCGCGAGGTTGGACTGGATGTCGCCCGGGATCAGCTTCAACACCTTTTTGGCCCATTCAACCGTCTCTTTCGCATTCCCGGCTTGTTGGTGCGCCTGCAGGTACGACTGCACACGTTCGGTGCTGTATGCCGTCTCGGGATAAGACTTTTCCCATTCCTGCAACAACTGCAGCTTCTTCGCTGCGTCTGTTTCCTTGAATACGCCGTTGATCAGCTCGTACTCCTTCTGATCTTTCGGGCGCTTCTCGGCTTGGCCTTGAGCTGACGGTATCACGGCACCCCTGACGAGAAGCATGAGTGCAGCGACCAAAACGAAGTTTGTGACGCGTGTCAACATGATCTGACTCCTAAAACAGTATCTCTTCACCCTCGTTTCATTCGGACCGGCCGAGCGGCTCCTGCTGCGCGGCACAAACGCTCAAACTCAAACGGGGAGTATATAGCAGCACGGAGCGGTTGGCAAGATCTCCTCTTACGCTCTTACTGGAGTTTCGTTTACTTCGGTGTGAGCCTTCGTAACGAGCGCCCGCCGATCGTCAACATGGCCTCTGTCTCAAAAGACGGCGGCGCGACGGGAGGCATTCCATAATCTGTTACAATCCGGGCTCGCTATTGGAGCGAATCTTGCCGGATCGAGTCCTCGATCTCAGCCTGATCGTCGTATATCTTATCACGATCACGATCTTCGGCGTGCGTTTCCGCAAACGCCAAGAGTCATTGACCGACTACTTTCTTGGCGGCCGGGAAGCCCCTTGGTGGGCCATCTCACTCTCGATTGTCGCCGCCGAGACGAGCACCCTCACGATCATCGGCACTCCGGCCCTGGCGTTCAGCGGTGACATGGGCTTCTTGCAGGTCGTTCTGGGATATCTCGTCGCGCGGATCGTGATCTCGTTCCTCTTTTTGCCGGCTTACTTTCAGGGACGGATGTTCACGGCGTATGAGTTGATGCGCCGGCGGTTCGGTGAGCGGCTGCGGCGCTTCACAGCCGCAACCTTCCTGGTAACGCGATCGCTGGCTGAAGGTGTGCGCGTCTTCGCCATCTCGCTCGTGGTTTCCGTTGTTCTCGAAACCGGCGATCTGGTGTCGATCATCATCATCACCCTGCTGACGCTTATCTACACGTTTGAGGGAGGCATGAAGGCGGTGATCTGGACGGACTTCGTCCAGATGGTGCTCTACGTTTCCGGCGCGATGCTGGCCTTCGCGATGATCCTCAGTCACGTGCCTGGCGGCTGGTCGGAAGTGGAGGTCCTCGCGTCAGCGGCCGAGAAGTTTCGTGTATTCGATTTCAGCTTCTCCTGGGACGCCGGCTTCTTCGCAGAAACGTATACGTTCTGGGCAGGCCTGCTCGGAGGCCTCTTCCTGGCAACGGCAACGCATGGGACGGACCAATTGTTCGTTCAACGCTTGCTCAGCGCGCGCAATCGGTCAGAAAGCCGACTGGCGCTACTTTCCAGTTGGGTCGTGATCGCTTTTCAGTTCACCCTGTTCCTCCTGATCGGCATCACGCTGTTTGTGTTTCACGACGTCACCGGCTCCGCCCCGCCGGAGCCGCTGGATCGCTTGTATCCGACTTTCGTTTGGACCCATATGCCGCCGGTTGTCGCGGGGATCGTTATTGCGTCGATTTTGGCCGCCGCCATGTCGAACCTGAGCGCCGCTCTGAACTCCCTGGCGTCGTCGACGGTGATGGACTTTTACCTGCCCTTGACGAAGCGCGCAGATCTGACCGGAGCCGATCATATCCGGATTTCGCGCTGGGCGACTCTCGCCTGGGGGCTCGTTCTGTTGGGGGTGGCTATTCTCGCCCGCTCGTGGGGCTCGGTGCTGGAGGCCGGCCTTGCCATTGCTTCCGTCCCTCTCGGAGCCCTGCTCGGCGTCTTTTCCCTCGGCGTGTTGACGCGCCGCGTTACGGAAGGCATGGCGATCGGCGCGATGATCTTCGGTCTCGCCGTGATTGCCTATGTGTCCCTTTATACGAACGTTGCCTGGACTTGGTACACGGTCATTGGAGCAACGCTGACGTTCACGAGCGGCTGGCTTGCATCCCTGTTCTTTCGAGGAGCAAAAGATGCAATCAATGTAAAAAGCTGAAACGGCGAGAGAGAGCAGATCGAGGATGCCATCATTTCATTGGAGAAACTCTCTCGTGAGCGCGGCCGGCGCCGCGGACGGACGGCCGCGGGTCGCTCAGTAGAGCAGGTAACGCTGCCGGCGATGCAAGAAGGTTTGGGCCGCTCGCTGCCAGCGCTGGTAGATGGCGTCAGTGGATTGGTTGTTGGCGAGGTTCTCTCGTGTGGATATATCCCCAATCCATTTATCCGTTTCGCGGAGCCTCACTTGATCGGGGTAGAGTTCCCGAAGTGCTTTCACGATCTCGAGCCCCAGCCGCGTTGCGCGAACCTCTTTGCGATCGACGATGGTGATTTGCACTCCGGAAATCGGCACTCCGGCGAATTTTGAACTCCGAGGGGTCCGCTCGACAGCGTAGAATCCCACGCCGCCTGGCCGTCTGCGGTTAAGACGCTCGGCCAGCCGTCTGCCGTCGATCCAGTCCGCTCCCACGAATTCAAACGGAGTGTCGGTTCCTCGACCGACGGAGTAGCCCCTGAGACCTTCCAGCATCGCGACGCCCGGATAGAGCAGCGCCTGATCGAGCGTGCGGATGTTTGGCGACGGGTTGACCCAAGGCAACCCGGTCTCATCGAACCACTGACCCCGGCTCCACCGCTCCATCTCGATCACTTCCAGTCGCGCGCCAATCGCACGCTCCTGATTGAACATGCAGGCCAGTTCTCCCACCGTCATTCCGTGTCGGATCGGCATCGGAAAATATCCAATGAACGACCTCAGCTCTTCATCGAGCACAGGACCCTCTACGACAGCGCCCGTAATCGGATTCGGCCGGTCGAGAACGTAGAACGGCACACCGTGTTCGGCGGCTGCCTCCATGGCGTAGGCCATGGTCGTGATATAGGTGTAGAACCGCGCGCCCACATCCTGAATATCGAAGACCAGCACATCGACGTTATCCAGCATGGCGGCCGTAGGGCGTCGCCGTCCCGGCTGGTACAGGCTGTAGATCGGCGCCCCGTGCGAACCCTCGGCGTCAGGTATTTTCGCCTGATCCAGTACGCCGTCGATTCCATGTTCGGGACTGAAAACAGCGGTGAGCCGAACACCCTCCGCTTCGACAAGAAGGTCGATATTTGTCCGGCCGTTTCGGTCGATTCCCGTCTGGTTGGTAATCAGCCCCACGCGATTGCCGACAAACGGCTTGAATCCGTCCCTCGCCAGAACGTCAAGACCTGTGAAGACTTCCGTAACGTTGCTGCTGCCCGACTCGCTCGCATCACCCGAACGCCGTTGGAAAACTTCCCTTCGCAGCCGGTTTTCGTCGACGACGTCAATGCCGGCCGCGACGGCGCTCGCCACGTGACTTCGCAAGCTGACTACCGACGTTGTCGTTGTCGGGTGGACTCGATTGGTGAGCAAGATGACAAACGTGTCCGTCGCCGGGTCGATCCAGACCGAAGTCCCCGTAAAGCCGGAATGTCCGTACGAGCCCATCGGGAAAAGGTCGCCTCGTACCGACGCGTAGCGTGAGTCGATGTCCCAGCCCAGACCTCGCAGAACCGGCTTTCCGGGCGGGCTTTGCGGAGTCGTCATCTTGATGACAGACAGCGGGCTCAGGATTCTTGACTCGCCGAGCCGGCCCTGATTGAGCATCATCCGGGCAAATCGCGCCAAGTCGTCGGCCGTGGAGAAAACACCGGCGTGGCCGGCGACGCCGCCCATGTAACGCGTCGTCGGGTCGTGCACCACGCCCCGCAGGATCTCGCCGGTCGGCAGTTGCTCGGTGGGAGCGATACGCGGCTTCAACAGCGCGGCTGGCTTGAATGACGTATCGTTCATCCCCAGCGGCCCGAAAACGTGCTTCCGGGCATACTCGTCGATAGGCATATCCGTCAGCTTCCGAACCAACTCCGCCAACAGGAGATAGTTGATGTCGCTGTAGAGAAACCGTGAACCCACCGGCGCCACGGGAACTTCCGCGTACGCTTTCTGAATGCCGGTCTCATACCCCGACCATTCAGGTTCCAAGTCCACATCGGGGCGGAGGCCGGAGTAGTGTGTCAGCAACTCCCGTATACGAATGTCCGACTTGCCGGATGAAAACGCGGGCAGATGCTTGGTGAGCCTGTCGGTGAGGCGCAACTTGCCTTGTTCCACCATCTGCATCACCGCCGGGGCGGTCGCCAGGACCTTGGTGAGCGACGCGCAGTCGAAGATCGTGTCCAGCGTCATAGGCTCTTTTTCGGGCATGAGGCTGCGCGAGCCGTAAGCCTTGCGGTGCACAATCCGCCCGCGGTGACCGACCACCAAGACGGCTCCCGGCGCGATGCCCTTCTGCACGGCCTGCGCATTGACTTCATCCAGCACCGAGGAAGTCGGCCAATCCTGCGCCGAGAGGCGGGCGCTTGCAAGCCCGAACAGCGCCGCCGCGCAGAGCATCACCGCGATCTGTCGAGACCTTTGCGGAAAAGACGCTATGCGGCGGCTCCGGTAGCCCATCTATACAAGGTAGCCTGTTCATCGAGTCCCGGGGACCTCATGAGCAGGCTGATATACTGCGTGGCTCCCGATGGCCGCGCCGACGACCGAGCAGCGCAACCCGGCTTCCGGCAATCTCGATCGGCTGTCCACAGCCGGCCTTGTCGCACTCATCAATCGAGAGGACCAGACGGTTCCCCTTGCCGTCCGGGCGGTGCTGCCTCAGGTTGCCAAGGCGGTTGACGCCGTCGTAGAACGGTTTCAGAAGGGAGGCCGCCTGCTTTACGTTGGCAGCGGAACCAGCGGCCGTTTAGGTCTGCAGGACGCCGTGGAATGCCCGCCGACCTTCGGTGTGCCGCCGGATCGCGTGCAGGGCATTCTGGCCGGCGGCGTCGACGCGGTCTTCAGGGCCGTCGAAGAAGCCGAGGACAATCGGGAAGCCGGCGCCCGCGATCTGCGCGACCGCGGCTGCCGATCGGTCGACTCAGTGGTGGGCATCTCCGCGAGCGGTCGTACACCCTATGTGCTGGGGGCACTCGACTACGCCCGGTCGATGGGCGCACTGACGGTGAGTCTCACGGCGAACCCCGGATCGGCGCTCACGACCGCGGCGCAGATCGCCATCGTCCCGGCCACGGGACCGGAAGTGATCACGGGTTCCACCCGCATGAAGGCCGGTACCGCCCAGAAGTTGATCCTCAACATGATCTCGACAGCCGTCATGGTCCGGATGGGATACGTGCTCGGCAATCTGATGGTCAAGGTGCAACCAACAAACGCAAAGCTGATCGAGCGCGGCCGGCGCATCGTCTCCGAAGCGACGAACTGCGGCCTTGACGAGGCCGCCGCAGCTCTTGCAACCGCGGGAAACGATGTCCGAGTCGCGATACTGATCGTGAAGCACGGTTTCGACGCCGCCGAAGCTCAGCGCCATTTAGCCGACGCGGGCGACCGTCTTTGGGAGGCTTTGGAGTCGAGCCCCTGAGCTTCCCATCGCAATTCGCAACTCCCATGCCGACTACCGCATTCACCGCGGAGACCATCTACACGCCGGACGCGATCGCGCACGGCGTCGTGCTCGTTGAAGACAGCCGCATTCTCAAGGCAGCTTCGCGAGCAAGTATCGAACTGCCGGCCGGCGCGCACGAGGTGCGCTTGGAAGGCCGCTCCATCGCGCCGGGGTTCATTGACATTCACAACCACGGCGCGGGCGGGGCGGACGTGATGGAGGCGACGACCGAGTCGCTCAACACGATCCGCCAGACCCTGGCGCGCTTCGGAACGACCTCCTTCTACCCAACGACCGGCACCGCCGCAACCGCCGACATCCGCCGCGCGGTCGAATTCCTCGCCGACACCGTTGAACAAGCCTCGCTGCCGAGCGCGATGGCGCATCCGCTCGGTATTCATATGGAAGGGCCGTATCTGAACCCAAAACGCCGCGGCGTCCACCCCATCGATTTGCTTGTCGAGCCGACGCTCGATGCTTACCGCGACTTCGCGCAGGCCGCTCGAGGCAAGCTGCGTATCATGACCATCGCACCCGAGTTGACCCACGCGCCGGAGTTGATCGAGGAGATGCTCGGCACGAATGTCATGCCCTCGATGGGACACACCGACGCCACGTTCGCAGAAGCGGACTGTGCCGTCAAGCTTGGTGTGAGGCAGGCCACCCACATGTTCAACGCGATGCGGCCGTTTGGGCACCGTGACCCCGGCGTGATTGCGAAGGTGCTTACCGATCCGAACGTCAAGGCCGAGTTGATCGCGGACGGCGTTCACGTTGACGCCAAAGCTATCGAGTTGCTCTATCGTGCGAAGGGTGTGGACGGAATCATTCTCATCTCGGATGGGATTTCAGCCGTCGGCATGCCGGATGGTGAGTACGAAGTGATCGGCCTGCGGGTCCGGGTCAAAGACGGAGCCTGCCGCTTCGAAGGGAGCTTGGCGGGCAGCGTCTTGACCCTCGACCGCGCCATCCGCAACATGATTCAGTTCGTCGGCGCGCCGCCGGCCGAAGCGATTCGGATGGCCACGCTCAACACGGCCCAGCATTTGGGCATCGCCGACCGCAAGGGACAACTCAAGGAAGGAGCCGACGCCGACCTCGTCATCCTCGACGAGAACCTCAACGTAAACCAGGTTTACGCCCGCGGTCTGCCCGTGGCGCAGGTCCCGTCCGGTGCAACGGTTGCCGTCGGTCGCCGCGTCTAATCGCTCCAGCGCTTTATGGACAAGTTCGCCATTGAAGGAGGGCACCCTCTCGAAGGTGTGATCCGCGTCAGCGGCGCCAAGAACGCCGCTCTCCCGGTTCTCGCCGCGACCCTCCTCACGGACGAGGAAGTCGTACTCGACCGCATCCCGAAGGTTCGCGACATCCGAACGATGGCCAGGCTGCTCAAGAGCGTCGGCGCGGATGTGGCGCCGAACAGCGGCGGCTATGCGGTGCGTGTTGCCGAAGTCAGCTCGCCGGAAGCTCCCTATGAACTGGTCAAGACCATGCGCGCGTCCAGCCTCGTTCTCGGACCGCTGGTTGCCCGTTGCGGCGAGGCGCGCGTTTCGCTGCCGGGGGGCTGCGCAATCGGAGCGCGGCCGATCAACCTGCATTTGGCCGGGCTCGAGAAGCTCGGCGCTGAGATCAGCCAGGAGCACGGCTACATCCGCGCTCACGCTCCCAACGGACTTACGGGCGCCGTCATCCACTTTGACCGCATCACCGTCACCGGCACCGAGGACCTCATGATGGCCGCCGCCCTCGCCCGGGGTGAAACCATTCTTGAGAATGCCGCCCGCGAACCGGAGGTCGCCGACCTTGCCGCCCTGCTCGGCAAAATGGGCGCTGCGATTGAAGGAGCCGGGACCTCGACGATCCGCATTCAAGGCGAGTCCCAACTGCACGGCGCAACACATGCCATCATCCCCGACCGCATCGAGGCCGGGACGTTCCTCATCGCCGGCGCGCTTGCCGGGAACCCGTTAACGATCGCCGGCGTGGATACGCGGCACCTCGCCGCGCTGACCGACAAGATGCGGCAAGCCGGCGTCGATTTCTCATTCCCGGGCGAGGACCGAATCGAAGTCCGAGCCGAAGGCAAGCTCCGTGCCGTCGACCTCGCCACCAGGGAGTATCCCGGCTTTCCCACCGACATGCAGGCTCAGTTCCTGGCGATGATGACGCAGGCCGAAGGCGAGTCGCACATCACCGAAACCATTTTCGAAAACCGCTTCATGCACGTGTCCGAACTTCTTCGGATGGGCGCCGCTGTGTTGCTCGAAGGCAATCAAGCCAGCGTGCGCGGCAAGTCGCAACTCAGCGGCGCCAAGGTAATGGCCTCCGATCTTCGCGCAAGCGCCTGCCTCGTCATCGCTGCGCTGGCAGCCAGGGGCGAGACGATCATCGACCGCGTCTACCACATCGACCGCGGCTACGAGCGGATCGAAGAGAAGCTCTCGAGCGTCGGTGCTCGGATCCGCCGAACGAAGTAGCCTGCATATCTCACCACGTGGGGAGGCGAAGTGCGTGAGAGGGCCGTCAGGACGAGGCGCGAGCCGCTTGGCGCGCGCAGGTGTACTTGTAAGTACATCGAGCACGGCAAGCAAGCGCAACGAAGTCATGGCCGTCTTATCGCGTGCTGCGGCCGGCAGTTGGTGAGATATGCAGGGTAGGTCTACCAGCCCGGCGAAAGGCCGTGATCGTGAATGCCGTGAAGCGCCGTCAGGATGCTCACGGTGAGCGCGACGTGCGAAGACCCCTTACTCGATCTCCCGGCTTACCATATTCCCCGCTTCGACAACTCCGTGGCGGTCATGGATGGGATCATGCCGGCTCGATGTCGGTGCGTGCGAAATCCTCGCCCTTGAACAGGAGCGGTTCGCTCGTCGTTTTCGCAAGCGCGTAGGCGAAACAGTCGCCGAAATTCAGCGCCGCCTGGTGATTGCCTTTGCCGAAGCGACGCCAGGCGCGGCGGGCTGCTTCAACATGTACGACCGTGACCGGAACCAGTTCGATCGCGGCCCTTTCCAGGAACAGGTTGAGCTCATGACCCGCCTCTGCGCCGCCGCGGCCTTCCACAACGATGGATACCTCCAGCACATTGGCGACCGACATGCGGCAATTCGGGGCCGCGGCGATCGCCGTCTCGTAGCGTTCCGCGTCCGGCTCGCGGTACAGAACGGCGAGCACCGCCGAGCTATCGACAATCACTAGCGAGGCTCCGCCTCTGACCGACAAGCAGGACAACGAATCGCCGCATGAACTTGACTCAATTATGAACCTTGGCGGGCGAAGAAAACTAGGGTAATCCCTGCTCGTTGTAGAGTACATCGCCATGCTCCACGGCCGAGGGTCCCGGGCCCAGCAACTTGGCGCAGCGATCTGCGATGGCGCGCAGTTCTTGAACGCGGGCCTCGACGCTGCGCGCGCGCTTCTCGCGTTCCAGGCGTTCGCGCAGCGCGACGGTAATCGCGCCGGTCATGGTCTCGCCAGTCAAACGGGCCATCTCACTGGCCAGCCGACAGGTTTCCTCGTTCTTGATGTTGAGGCTCATCGCCATTCTCCAGAGGTAGAATAGAATATACATCTTCTACCCTACGCCGTACGGCGATCGTAGGCAACGTCAATGACGGCATTACCAAGGGTCCACCGATTCTTGGGCCGCGAACGGGAACGGTCCCGAAGAGCGATAAGGCAGCCCTGCTGCGCCGTCGCGCAGTCCCAGTCCCTCTCGACTACCTCTTGAAACCGGGCCGCATGCTCCCGGAAAGCTGTCACCACCTCGGACGGCTTGCTTTCAGGATCAGCTTCATGGGACAACCCTGTGATGACGAACCTCTGCATGGATTGCGCTACGATGTCAGCGTAGCGTCTACCCTGCGGGAGTCCCTATGCCCACTCGACGACAATTCCTCACCCGATCCACTAGAGCCCTTGCCGCGGCCGCCGTCTCCGCGAAGTCCGCCACGGCGGACCACCACCAACGCCTCATCATCGACACGCACATCGAGTTCTGGACGTCCGAGCCGCGCTTCCCCTTCAACCACCCCGAGAACCCCGACTTCAAGCGAGCCCGCATGGACGCCCCGGTCGAAAACTTCGTCGAGCAGATGAAGGACTTCAACGTGAAGTACGCGGTCATCATCAATCCGCGCTACTTCGGGTGGGACAACTCGTACATGAGCTACTGCTATCACACGTACAAGAATCTGTTCGTGGCGCACGGGCTCATCAATCCCGAGCATCCCAAGGTCGCCGAGCATCTGCGCTACTGGGTCACCGAGCACGGCTTTCAGGGCATGCGGTTCAGCCCGATCTACCATCCGCAATCGACCTGGCTCAACTCGAAGGAGCACTATCCCCTCTGGAAGGAGGCCGAGAAGCTGGGCGTCTGCTTCAACTACTACATCCTTCCCCACCAGATGCCGATGCTCGAAGATATGGCCGGCCGCTTTCCCGGAGTGAACATCGTCGTCGACCATGCCGGCAAGCCCGACTTAAAACTCAGCGATCCCTGGCCTGAGTTCAAGAAGATGTTCCGTCTCAAGAAGTTCCCACAGGTATGGATCAGCAACTCGGAGCCTTACGAGATGTCCGAGATCAAGAAATACCCCTACCTCGACACGCTGCCGTTTTACAAGGCCATCTATGAGGAGTTCGGCGGCAAGCAACTCATCTGGGGAACGGGGTATCCGCGCCCGCGCTGGGAGTTGCCGATGGACAAGGAACTCGAATTCGTCGACACGATCTGCGATTTCTATAGTGACGAAGACCGCAAGCTCCTGCTCGGCGAGAATGCCTTGCGCATCTGGAAGTTCCCGGACTACCCGTAGCTTGCAACCGCTCGCGGAGACTCCCGGCGCGAGAGGCTCCGGCCGGCTCTGTTCTCTGTCAACGCAATATAGAAAGTTCCCCTGTTTGCGCAATCTATTGAGTTTCGCATAGTATACCGTCAATCGAAACAAAGAGAAGACAGCTTTCAGAAGGCAGTAATCAAGCGCGGTTTGCGGCGCATGCGGCGCAACGCTTGGCGAGCACGCGCACTTAGCTCGCGGTAGTCCTTCGGACAGACGTTGGGCAGTTCGTGCTGCTTCCAGTAGGCCCAGATGTACTGCACCGGGTTCAGCTCCGGCGCATAGGGCGGCAAGTACTCCGTCACGATGTGCCCCTTGGAGAGTTCGATGAACTCCCGCACCAGGCGGCTGCGGTGGGCCGGCAATCGATCCCAGACGATCAGCAACGGTTGGTCGATGTGACGCACGAGCGCTTTGAGAAAGTCGATCACCTCGGCTTGGCTGATCGCGCCCGGATAGAGCCGGAAGTAGAAGTTGCGCAGCGTCAGCCCCGCTGCGACGGAAAGCCTCTGCCCGTTGAAGTTGAACGCCAGGACGGGCGTCGGGCCGGGCGGCGCCCAACTGCGGCAACGATGCGGCTTCTGACTCAATCCGCTTTCGTCGATGAAGACCAGCGTACGGCCTTCGGTTTGGGCTTTTTTTCAAGGGCCGGCCAAGTCTTGCGCTGCCAAGTGCGGAGCGCCTTTTCGTTGCGCTCCCGCGCCTGGCCGAGCGGGCGTTGCGGGCTCCAGCCGAGCCCCCGCAGGATCTTCCAGACGTGGCCTTCGTGGTAGTCGACCCCGAACTCCTCTGCGATCAGGCGAGCCACCCGCGGACAAGTCCACAGCGGCGTGGGGAAGCCGTGTGCCTCGGGGCCTTGCAGCAACAGCGACACCAGCCGTTCCCGTTGCGCGGCGTCTAGCGGCGTCTAACAGCGGCTTGCGCCCGGCTCGCCCGGCTTGACGCAGCCCGGCCGGTCCCTGCCGACGGTACTGCCGCCGCCATGCACTCACGGTTTGCCGCGCGACCTTCAGCCGTCTCGCCGTCTCGGACTGATTCAGGCCTTGGTCGAGCAGTCGCATCGCTTCGAAACGGCGCTTCTCCAGCGCCTGCAAATCCCGCTTCACCCCTTTGGGGTTGCCCATACCTATATAGATGCTGCAAATTACCAAAAGATGTCATAATACTTTGCGGGACTCAATAGAACGTTCCCCTTTCTCAGCATGGGTTCATTTGGCGTGAGCCGCAGCGGAAGCAGCCCGGAGGGCGGCGGGCGCGGCGGTCCGGGCGGCGGTTCTTGGTGGTGCGACCCTTGCGCACCCACGGCGAACACAACGGCCCTGAAGACACCTGATTTGCGACCAAGACACCCCTCCCTGCGCCTGGGCCGCTGTTTTCGACAGGACGAACACAGCGCGGGCGCGGCAGCCTGGCCTCGCTGTCCTCATGCTAAGCCGGCCGGGGCGGCAAAAAAAGACTGAAGGGCTTCAGTACCTCGAACCGAAGGGCAACGTTCTGCTTTGCTCACCAAGGGAACTTCTCCCATTGCGCCGACAGCCGGCTCTGCTCTCTTGCAGCGTTTCCAGGTGCATGCTAGCTTCAGAGTACGCCCCTGCGGATGGCTGCCTTTTCCCCACGATCCCAATGCGGCGGCTTCTCGCTGGCTGTTCTTCTCGCCCTGGGTTCACCGGGGTTGCTCGCCCAAGACGACAACGCTTTCGATCTGCAGCCCGGCGACACCAGCGCCTCTGCCGACTATCAGGAACAACACGGCGACCTGAAGTTCTTGAAAGGCCGTGTCGAGATCGCCACCGATGAGTTCGTGGTCACGGGCGATGAGGCCCACCATAATGAGGCGACCGGCCAGGTCGAAGCCAAAGGCAACGTTCGTTATCGTCACCTGACTCGACGAGAAGACATCTACGCCGACAAACTCAGCTACAACGCCCTCACCGACGTCGGCACCTTCTACAAGGTCCACGGGATTGTCGAGTCCGCGAGTCAGGGCGGACCGCGCCTTCTTTCGACCGACAACCCCTTCTACATCGAAGGCGAGATCGTCTACAAGGCCGGCGGCCACTATACCGTCCACAAAGGCTACGTGACGAACTGCGAAGTCGACGACCCCTGGTGGACGCTGCGCTCGCCGAAAACAAAGATCGTGCCTGGCGGCCATGCCACGATTCACCGCGGGGTCTTCCGTATGAAGGGCATCCCGCTCTTCTACTTCCCTTATTTCCGGAAGTCACTGAAGCGGCTGCCTCGCCAGAGCGGCTTTCTGACGCCGAACATCGGCAACAGCTCGCGCTTCGGCCTCGTTTTGGGTCAGTCCTACTACTGGGCGATCAACCGCAGTTACGACGCGACGATCGGCGGCACCTGGTTCAGCGGCCGCGGCATCGCGACACGGCTCGGCTTTCGCGGACGTCCCACCCCAAACAGCTATTTCGGCGCCTCGTTTTACGGCGTACAGGATCGCGGCTTCAAGACCAACGACGGCCGGCGGATCAAGCAGGGCGGCAGCTCCTTCGAGATGGAAGGGGCGGCGAGCATGCCGGGCGGCTTTCGCGGGGTCGCGCAGCTCAACTACCTCAGCTCGCTGAAGTTCCGCCAAGCCTTTACCCAGAGCTTCGCCGAGGCGGTCCAATCGCAGATGCGGTCGATCGGCTTCATGTCGAAAGACATCTCGACGTTCAGCATGAACGTCTCCCTGCTTCGCGGCGAGAACTTCCAGAGCGTTCGACCCGACGACAAGGTCATCCTTCGCAAGCTGCCGAGCCTGGAGTTCAACAGCCGCGACCGCCAGCTCTTCGACGGCCCCGTGCCTCTATGGTTCAGCCTCGACAGCTCGTTCGGGCTCGTCAGCCGCACTCAGGAGACGTTCCAAACGAGCCGCTTCGTACAGCGCGGCGACATCTTCCCGCGGCTGACCTCAAGTTTCCAGTTGGCGGAGTTCCAGTTCACACCGAGTTTCGGAATACGCCACACCGGCTATGGACAGCGGCGCGAGCAGGGATCGCTGCAGGGCATGAACTTCTCTCGCAACAGCCGCGAGTTTTCCCTCGACATCGCCGCGCCGAGCTTCCAGCGCATCTTCGAGGGCCCGAAGTGGCTCGGAGACCGCGTCAAGCATGTCATCGAACCGCGCATCCGTTACCGATTCGTCGACGGCATCGACAACTTCGACAAAGTGATCCGCTTCGACGACCGCGACCTGCTCACCAACACCAACGAAGCCGACCTGTCCGTCATGAACCGCCTGTACGTCAAGGACGCGGCAACCGGCGGAGTCCGCGAAGTCGCCAGCCTGGAGATCTGGCAAAGGCGTTATTTCGATCCGGAATTCGGCGGCGCCCTCGTTCCCGGGCGCCGCAACGTTTTCAGCTCGACCGTCGACGTCACGCCCTTCGCTTTCCTCGACCAGGCCCGCAACGCTTCGCCGATCGTCTCTTCGTTTCGGATCCGCCCGAACTGGCGCACGTTCCTTGGCTGGCGCACGGACTACGACCCGTTGCGCCGCAAGATCGTGAACAGCAGCGTCGATTCCGGCTGGCGGATCAACGCACTGTGGAACGTCGAAGTCGGTCACCACGCCGTCCGCACCCCGGTCGAGTTGTCGCCGCCGAGCAACCAGCTTTCGACTCTCGTTCGGCTGGGCGATTTCAACCGGCGCGGGTGGAACGTCGCGGTACGGACGAACTACGACTACCGTCAGAACATCTTCATCTACAACGCCACCCAGGCCACCTACAACACCGACTGCTGCGGCTTCAGCTTCGAGTGGCGGCGGTTCGCGATCGGCCACACCCGCAACGAGAACCAGTTCCGCGTCGCGCTCTCCATCGCCAATGTCGGCTCCTTCGGCACCCTCAGCCCCCGCGAGCGGATGTTCTAGGCTCGCGGCGCGCCCTTCACTGCAACGCCAACATCGCCGCCGGCCGGCCTGTGGCCTGAACTCCCATCTCACGGCGGCCTGCACGTTTACGCAGTCCCGTTCCCCGCATGCGCGGGGATGGACCCTATCCACTATCCACTGCTTCATTGTCAGCCCCCGAGTCGTGTTGACACAGCGGGACGCTAAGCCGGTGGCAGACATGGGGCAGCGTCGTCGGGTAGATTCCCCATTGCGCGCGAGCAAGCTTGGGCCTGCCTGACCCCGAGGAGACGCCGAGCTGCTAAGGCCGTGATTGGTGTCTCGTGACTCGTGATGGGAAAAAACAATAAACCAGAAACACGAAACACGGCCTTCATCACCAAATACGAAATGGGGAGTTAACCGGCAGTCAGGCATGGCGAGCGCGAGATCCAGGCGGTGCTGAACCTGATCGCGAGCGGCCTTTCGGGCCGCGACGTCGCACGCACCACCGGCCTCTCCCGCCGCACCGTCGCACGCCTCCGATGCGTGGTGGTGCGCGTAGCCGCCGCTGACGGGGTCTGTGAGTAGGTTGAGCTGAAGGAGGCTCACTATGCCGTCGGATTTAATGATGATTCTGGGCGCTTTCCGTTTCAGTCTGTCGACCGCTGCTTATCAGGATTTCCTACACAAAGTCGAGCACCGCTGGGTGCGCCAAGACATTCTCGGTGGGCCGCCGCGCCATCAGTACCTTGGTCCTGGCGACCAAACGATCATCCTGCGAGGTGTGATCTACCCCCATTACAAGGGCGGATTGCATCAGATCGCCCTCATGCAGGCACAGGCTGCACTAGGCGTTCCGTTGTACATGGTCGACGGAACGGGGCGCGTCTGGGGGCAATGGGTCATCAAACAGGTCGAAGAGATCCGTCGAGTTTTCGACGCTGACGGCTCCCCGCGCCGGATCGACTTCACCCTCGTGCTTCTTCGCTACAGCGAGGGAATCGTGTCGAGGCTACGACGCACCTTCACAAGCTAGCCTGGGCTGCACCTTCGCACGAGCGCCACACTGCGAGCAAAGGCTTTCGCGCGCTTGTTGCGTAGCCTACACCTCTTATATATAGGGGGATCTATCGCAAGCCGGTCTACGCCCCCCGCGAGGCGACCGCCCGCAAGGCCGTGCAGGCCCGCCTCGGTGCCCTCAACCGCGATCCGGGAGTCCTCAGCCTGACCCTCAAGCTAGGCGTGCCTATCGTCAGCACGGGAACCCCACTCACCCTGACCGGCTTCCGTAACGGCGTCAACGGCCGAAGGATCACCACCCGCGTCAGCCACAAGATCAGCGGCAGCGGCTACTTCACCAGGATCGAGGCCGAGTCACCCACACGAGGCTGTGTCGGTATTCTGATGTTGAGACATCGCGATTTAAGTGACAGTTTACAGCGATGTAGAGTCATCAATGACTGAAATATCTGACGCTAAAGGTTTTTCCGAATGGCTGGCGGAGAAGTCACCCGAGTGGGCCTGCTTGCTAGCGGCCCGAATCGCATTGCGGGTGGCGCCGATATTGCGGGATGCGTCGTACAGAGATGAAGAGTCGCTGCGAGCCCGCTTCGTGCTGCCAAGTTTGCGAGCACTAGCTGCCACAAGTTTTGCAGGCACATGGCCTGACCAATTCAGCGGTATGCGACAGGCGGCCTTTGCGGCTCTTGCCGCAGCTCGCAGTGCAAGCGATCTGACTGAGGAAACCCTCTATGGGATGCGGTTGGACGAGATCGATTTGATTGACGCAGTCCCCGAAGCGTACCATGCCATTCACAAAATCAAAATGGATAGGGATGCCCTCGGCGTAGCTTCACAGGCTATCAATGCAATTTTTCAGGCGATACAGGCGGCCACTGAAATGCTCGATGTCAAGAAAGGAATTGCTAGCATCGATGCTGTTTACGAATCTGCGGTTGCGACCGCAGGCGCTGCCCACAGGGCAGTTGACGGTGCCAATGGCTACGAAGAGTTTCACTCAACTGTAGAAAGTGATAACGATGAGAAAATCGAGCCTCCGCCACATGTCTCCGAATTCTGGAAGGCGGTGGAACGCGATGCAGTCTTTCTTGAGCAAGATTTGAAGAAAGAAGGCAAGGCCAGCACGGCCGTAGAAGATCTGCCGCAATTGGCGCTGTGGCATGATCGCATACCGGTCTGGGCGAGCAGACAGTGGGCCAAGCTCAAAGATGATCTGCCTGCCCGGGAGAGATGGAGCGTATGGACGGACTGGTATGAAGCCCGTCTGGTTGGGAAGCCAGGTGATTCTCAGATGGAATTGGAAAGGGTGACCATTTCAGAAGAAGTATGGGTAAAAGGTCCGGCAGCAGCCAATAGGGTCATTGAGAATCTGATCGGGTCTTCTGGAAGACAATCGACCATGAGGAGAGAAAAACGAGTAAAAAAGAGAGAGTATCAGGTTGCGTTATCGTTCGCCGGCGAGCAACGGGACTACGTTGAAGAGGTAGCGCGCCATCTTGCGGCAAGGTCCGTTGCAGTGTTTTATGACGGCTTCGAAAAGCTGTGGCTGTGGGGTCAGGACGGGGCAGAGGCGTTTCACGAAATATATGCGGCACGCGCCACGTATGTCGTGATGTTCATCTCCAAGGAATATGCCACTAAGTCCTGGCCACGACATGAACGGCGATCGGCGCTGAGCCGCATGTTGAAGTCAGAAACTGAATGCGTTCTTCCCGTCCGCTTCGATGATACACCGATAGACGGCTTGCCGGATACCACACTTTACTTGAAGGCCGACGACTACACGCCGGCGGAATTGTCGGGGGCAATTGCAGAGAAACTCGACATCCCAGCTTTTGACGGCAAGGCCTCGGATGTGCCACCATCCCGGATGACATCTCCAGTCGGCGAGGTGGTATTCGATTACAGTAATTTCAATGGTCGCTACATCATCGGTTCAGGTGAGACAGAATTCGAAACAAAGTGGTCGAAAGCAAGCAATCGTTCAATTCATGTGTATAACGACCCGGTTTCAATTAACGGTGTGGCCCTCGCCCGTGATGCATCTGCGATTCACGAGATTACGAAAGCTGAGGAATTGGATTTTTCTTCGCGCGCACGAACTCCGGCTACTGCACAGGTTGTCGTGCTGCGTAACACGAAAGGATTCTACGCAGCAGTTCTGGTGCTGAACATTTTGAACGAGACCCGAGGGGACGATAGGGACGAACTGCGTTTCCGGTATGCGATTCAGACTGATGGCTCGGACAACTTCGCGTGCTTTCGGGACATATAGGAGAATTGAACCCGAAAATTGCCATCGTCGTCTAGGGCATCCGAGGCAGTTTCTCGACTGCCCAGACAAGCTTTTGTTGGGGGATGATTTGACCCTCAGCCAGCGGCCTCCCTGACCGCGACGTCGCCCGCACCACCGGCTCTCCCGCCGCACCGTCGCCCGCCTCAGAAAAGTAGATGATTTTGACGCCATCTCACGCGGAGAGGCGGAACGGCTTTAGCTTTGCGTTCTGATGGGCCTCACGGATCGCTCGGCACAGCCGACCAACGGTTGTTGAGGGGTTACCGTATGGGTCACCCCCCTGCTCGCGACGTTTCAACTGCTCTTCCCCACGCTGTTCGGCAACTTGGACCCGAGTCACCAGATCGTCACAATTAAGAGTTTTTGAGCCTTTCTTGTCATAGTCTGATCGCAATTTCTGGAGCTCTCTTTGCACTTTGTCGCGGCGGTTCGGCTTGTTGTAATCCCGCTCGTGCAAGATCAGCCAGACTTCAAAACACGGATTGGATCGAGCGACTTTGATGCCGTGTTGATCGCAAAGCGCCACCGCTTCTTGAAAACGAGGGTGTGCGTCTCGGTCGAACACCGCCCAGACCTCATCGCGCTTCTCGAACGAATCCTTTTTGCGGCGGCTGTTCCGAGCGAGCCCCACAGACTTGGCGAACTTGACAGCCCTTTTAGAAATGGTGTGGGGAACCCCTGCGCCGGGCTCGATTTTCACATCTATCTGTGCGCTTCTATAGGCGCGTTCGATCGCTTTGAAATAGGCCGGTTCCGTATTCCTACCCTCGCAAAAGAGTGTGAAACGCCGCTTCGGCTCACGGAGGGGACCGCGCCGCTTTAGGGCCGGAATGGGCCGTTTGTCGGTTTTAGGTGGACGTCCCATTGGTCAAGATGGGCTCGTCGGAGGGGACCGCGCCGTAGCGCCCTTGAAGATACCCTTTCTCGATTTTGTCGCCCTTGCGGGTTCGGATGTCAGTCAGCGGATAGAGCTGTGTTGCACCCTCGGTATCCTTTTGAGTCAACCAGAGCTGATCCCGTCGTAGAATAGGCGGCTGCATCAAGTTCGTGTCATGGGTCGTTGCGACCAGTTGTGCACCCTTGGGGTTGTTCTTTCGCGAGCAGAATAATTTCAACACCTCCTCGCAAGCATAAGTGTGCAGGCTGGCGTCGAGTTCGTCGATGAACAGCGGCACGCCTTGGTCAATTGCACGAAATGCAAGACCGAGTACGATCAACAGCCGGCGCGTGCCAGCGCTCTCATGGTCCAGTTCAAAATAGACTCGCTCGCCGTCTCGACCACGGTGGGCGAATTCAATGGATACCCGCTTGCCTTCCACATCCGTTTTATCTTCGATCGAAGGGTCTACCAACTTTCTAAAAATTGCTGTTATCTCACGCCGAAGCATTTGCTCTTTTTCAGACAGCTCGGTTTCCTTTCGCCGATGATCAATGATCCCGGTGCCAACCTTCTTGAGAAAGTCGATCACGCGGCCATCTACCTCTTGTTCAGCAAGTTCCTCCGAAGCCATAGCGCCTGGGACGGCGATTTCCCGGAAGCCTTCAATGGAACCGAAATACCCGTACACTTTTGAGAGCTGCTCGTGGTCGTTCTGGGCGGCTGCTGACAGGAACAAGCTATTGGGCCTTGTCAGGCTGGCAATGATCTTGTTCGGCCCTCTCAGGCTGCGCCCGAAGCTGAATTCATCGCCTTCTCGTTCGAACAGTGTCCGGCGGTGAGATCTGGGGAAAACATACAGCCATTCGGACACGAATGCAGTGTCGGATGCTTCAAAGCCGTAGTGATATCTCACACCGTCGATGACGAAGTCAATATCGAATTGTGATGGCTTCTGGGAGCTGTCAGGGTCGAGTCTAAAGGGATGGCGTGGCACCCCTCCGTCCGGTTTCCCTTTGGTGTGAGACAACAAAATCATCGACAGCATGGTCTGCATCGCAGCAACTAGATTGCTCTTTCCTGATGCATTGGCGCCGTAAATCACGATTGCCGGCACAAGCGATCTGTGCACAGCCGCACAGTCGATTAGCCCCTCCTCCGGGTCCTTCAACGAAGATGCAACGAACGACAATTCCTGAAGATTACGTATCGAAAGATGGTTGGAGACGCCGAAGCGTAGCAGCATGAGGATTCCTTTCGACTCGACATCTAGCCTACCAAGTTAGGCCTGAACGTGAAAAAAATTAGCATATTCTCGTATTATATGCGATTTTTACTGCCATCATCGCACGCGGGCGTTGATCCCGAGTCGCTCGTCCAGCTCGTTACCTGCGTCAGCCACTGCCCCTCGGACCGCGACATCGAGCACACCACCGGCCTTTCCCGCCGCACCGTCGCCCGCCTCCGCGCTGATTCCGAGGGGGGGTGACCCCACTTTTTAGTGAGAAGATGGTGGTGACCCTGACCCCGCTGCGGAGTCTTCTGCTGTCAATCCCGATCGGCTGCTACATGCGCGAATATTACGAACGAGTCCACCAGAGCGCATCAGAGACCGGACGGCCGGTGTCGGAATTGCTGTTTGAGGATTACTGCAAGCGCGTCGGAATCCACTGTGTGCGCATCCAGGAAGAGCCTGAGAAGACCCCGGACTGCAAGTTGGTTATCGACGGCCAAACGATCATTGCCGAGGTGAAGGAATTCACGAAGAACAAGGACGAACGGGAAGCGGATCGGCTAATGGAGGAATGTGGCTCCTTAACAGTTCTCGATGAGGAGCCAGGTGCCCGTATCCGAAAGAAAATCCAGGACTCTTCGCCTCAAATCAAGGCGCGAACCGCCGGTCGCCATCCCGGGATGCTGGTTCTCTTCGACAATGGCCAAATCGCCGGACACCTTTCCAATCACAAAATCATGACGGCAATGTACGGTCAGATGGTTCTAGACATGGCCATCCCGCGGGATTTTTCCAAGGAGTCCTACATTACAGGCGCTAGGCTCGGGCCGAAAAAGAAGATGACGGAAGAAACCAACACTTCGATAAGCGCCATCGGTGCCCTAGTGGTCACGGGGCCGGACCGGAAACTCAAACTGCATGTTTACCACAACAAATTCGCCGCCGTTCCCATCGACCCGAAATTGCTGACCAGTCGCGGGATCCTACAGTACCGGATTGATATTGAGAACAGGACATGGGTGGAATGCTAGGTTCGGTCACTTTCCGAAACCATGCGCGCTGGCGGCCAGGACTACCGCGCAACGCTCGATCCAGCCCGCCTCGGTGAGGGGTAAGAGCCCACGCTGAAGCCCAGTAGGGGGCGCACTGCGCCCCTTATCACAAAGCCCGCATCATCTTACGATCGGGACATGATCGGAGTAATCGCGGGCCGCGCCGGAGAAATCATCGGGCGCTATCAGTGCCCGCCGCGAGCGCCGGCTCAAGCGCGAGGCCGCCAAGGAAATGGTTGCCAAGGCTTCTAAGGAGTCCAAAGCGGGGCGCGGCGTAACTCCGGAACGGCTGCGCGAAATCGTGCGGGAGATCTATGGCGTCTGAGGTCCAGCAGCCGGTTCTCTATCCGTACCAGCAGTGCTGGCTGGCGGACGACAGCCGCTTCAAGGCGGGGATGTTCTCGCGGCAGAGCGGCAAGACGTTCACCTGCACGCTGGAGATCGCTCTCGACTGCGTAGAAGCCGAGGCGGCCAAGAGCTGGACGCGATGGGTCATCCTGTCGCGCGGCGAGCGGCAGGCGCGAGAGGCCATGGAAGCCGGTCTCAAACTGCATTTACAGGCCCTTCGAACGGCGTTTGAACTGCGAGAAATCGAGTGCCTGCTGGACGACCGCAAGAGCAAGGTCACGGGCATGGAGGTCAGCCTGCCGCACGGCTCCCGCGTTACGGCGTTGCCGACATCGCCGCCGGCCGGCCCGTGGCTGAAGTCGCAGCTCAAGGCATCCCGCGATCGACGATATCCGGGACCTGAGAGGCCGGAACGTCATCACCGCCATCGGAGCCCAAATCGCGGAGTTGGAGGCTGATACCGTCCGATAATGAAGAGCATCTGAGGGTCAGCGACGCGGGAGTCGTCATGACCGTCGCCGCCATCCTTCAGCCTCGGCGGCAAGCACGATGCGGGCGCAAGCTTCCGCGTCGGACCCCGAGTCGTGGTGACGCAGCGGGAGGCGCAGACGTCGGCAGACATCGGGCAGCGTCGTCGGGTAGATCCCCCATTGCGCGCGAGCAAGCTGGACGGTGCAGGCGAACGGCTTTTGCGGCGCCGGGATACCATAGGTAGCGCAACACGCCTGGAGAACACTTTGGTCGAACGGTGCGTTGTGGGCGGCGATGAAGTCCACGTTGTCGATCCAGGCAAGCAGCGTCGGCCAAAGTTCTCCGAAGGTCGGCGCGTCGCATACGTCCCCCCAGTGCAAGCCATGGATACCGGTGAAAGCGAACTCCGGCGATGGAGGGCGGATCAGGAACGACTGCGCGCGCACGATCCGACCGTCGCGTCCGGCGGCTAAGCCCACCGCGCAAGCACTGTCCCTGTCGTGATTGGCGGTCTCGAAATCGATAGCAACGAAGGTGCTCATGGTGACGCGTTGCGAATGGATCGGGCGTCATGGACGCAAAGCGAGCGTAGCTGTACTCACGTCAAAGGAATACTGGGTAATGGCTCCCTCCCTGATCTTCTCGACGGCATCGTCAATCGCGTCGAGGGGGACCAGGAACCATTCGTGCGGCACAACAGGGTTGCCGAAACGATCCTTGACCTCGATGTCAAGTCGTGCGGGGGCGAAGACGCGGTGGATCAGGTTTTCCAACTTGCTGCGGTTGATGTTGTAGAGCTGGTAAGTGGCGACGACCTCGACATCGGCCATAAGGAACGTCGGTTGAAGCCTTGCTCCTGCAATGCGCGCTTCAACGCTTGCAGTCGTGACGCCGATCTTGTGAATCAGCCCGCGGTTTTCTGCTACGACCGGATGATCGGATTTGCTCCGCAGGACATAGATCGTGCCGCTGGCCTCGTCATCGTCCGCAGTGTGGTTAGCAAATAGCGGTCCGGCCGTTGGTTTGGTAATCCGCCGGCCCGCGTCGTCCTTGTGGAGCGCACGCTGAAGCGAGCGCATCAGCATGTTGCTCTCGGTTCCGTTGTCGAAGATCACGCGCAAGCGAGCATCGCGCCGCCCCTGTGCGTTGGTAAACTCCTTGGCCTTTTCCGCGACATAGGCCTTCTGGCCGCCCACGATAAAGAACTGGCCCCGCACGATTTCCGCCTTGAGCTCGAACGGACGGGTTTCGCGAGTGCCTTTGTCGAGTTCTTGCTGAACCTGCTCGAAGAGCGGTCGGAACGTCTCGAACTCCTGGCATTTTCGGCGGCTGGCGATTGCCTCCGCCGCCCGCTTTTCGGCCGTTGGCCGCACATGGCGAAGCTCGGTGATGTCCGGCGCCTTGGCTTCAATGCCGAGTTCGGCCAGCAGTGCATCGTCATCCATGTCGTCAGGCAACGTCAATGCTGTTTCAGTTCCACCGGTCAGAAGCTCCTGACGGTCGATCGGCGAGAGAAGCGCGCGGCATTCTTCCTGTTCGAGGATTCGAGCCAACCTCACGGCATAGAGCCGCTCGAAGGCGCCGCGATCCTCGCCGTGTTGAGGTGTGCGGCCATGCGAGTCGACGAAGCGCTGGATTTCCTCGAAGCCTGCAATGATCCGTTCTTCGCAAGGCGTGCGGCTGGCAGCCTTCGTGTGTTCGACCTCGACACCGAGCTCGGCGAGAAGGGCGTCGTCCTCGTCCGTAAATTCTTTAGCCATCGGCGGTGGCGGCTTTCATCCGGGCAAGGAAGGCGACGCCTTCGGCCATGCGCTTTTCCCAGGGGTCCGGCGATGTAATCGACGGCAGCCGACCACGCTCCTGCTTGAATTTCAAGGCACGTCTTGCGAGATCGCGGGCCTCCTCGGGCGTGAGCTGGACCTTCTTCGCGGAAATGACGGCGGCAACCTGCTTCAGGCTCTGCTCGCTCATGGTCTTGGCGAGGATGGCATAGGCTTCGCTGAACGGATTGATCCGGTCTATCAGGTCAATGTCGAGATCGCGCACGTCCATCGCGAATTTCCGCACGCCGTCGATCAGAGCCATGCTGCCATTGCTCGACGCCTCAGCATCGCCAAGCGTGTTCTCTTTCGCCTTTTGGACCAGGTTCAGGGCCGCAACGGCATGCTGGCGCACGGCTTCCCGGTCCGCTTCATCGAGTTCAGGGTAGCGGTCCTTGATGATCTTGCCCATCCGCACCTGGGTCAGTTCCTGGGGCACCAGCTCATCATCGAAAAGCCCATGTTCGATGGCCGGTTTGTCCTGCACAAAGGCGGTGATCACCTCGTTCAGGTCTTCCTGGCAGATGCGCACGGCCTCCTTGCTCTTCGGCTCCGCCAGCCCCTTGATCTCGATCTGGCACTGGCCGGTCTCTTCGTTGACGCCGACATTGCATTTGCCGGAGTCGTAGCCCCCTTCGCCATAGTCGAAACCATCGACCGGCGCGTTGTCCGGCGTCTTCGGCACGAAATCGAAGCGGGGAGCCAGCACCTGTTCCATGAGCAAGCTCGCCGCGATGGCCTTCAGCGTGTCGTTCACGGCCTCGGTGACAGCCTCTTCGGAGGCATCCGGTTCCGCAATCAGGTTGGTGAAGCGGGCACGGGTCTTGCCGGGCGCGTCGCGCGTGGCGCGGCCGATGATCTGCACGATCTCGGTCAGGCTTGAGCGGTAGCCGACCGTCAGCGCGTGGTCGCACCAGATCCAATCGAATCCTTCCTTGGCCATGCCCAGTGCGACGATGATGTCCACATGGCCGCGGTTGTTCTTTTGAGCAGGGTCCCTGAGCGCCGCCGCAACACGGTCCCTCCTGGCCGGGTTGTCATCGACAAGATCGGCGATCCGGAGGACACGGCCTGCGGGCGTCTTCACCAGTTGGAAGCCGCTCGCCGGATCGGCGCCCTGCCACTCGCCCAATTCCTCGATGATGTGCTCGACCTCCCGAATCTTGTCTTTCGTGCTCTCCCGTGAGTTGACGTTCGGGATGTGAATGATCGTCTTCTCGTCCGGATCGAGCACCTTCAGGATGTCGCCGACATAACCCCCGGTGTAGAAGAAGTAGCCGATGTCGAGCTGCTTCAGATGCTCGTAGCCGTTGAGTTGCTCGTAGTAGGTGTAGGTGACGGTGTCGAACTTCGCCTCGTCATGAGGCATCAGCACGGGCTCGGCGTCCCCTCGGAAGTATGAACCCGTCATCGCCACGATATGCGTCTTGCCGCGTGCAATGAACTGGCCGAGCTGCAGGCCCAGCTTGTTGTCGGGATTGGCCGAGACGTGATGGAACTCGTCCACGGCGATCAGCCGGTCGTCGAAGGCATCCACGCCGAACTTGTCCACGGCAAAGCGGAAGGTGGCGTGGGTGCAGACCAATATCTCATCGCTGCTGTCGAGAAACGCCTTGACGGACTTGACCTTGCCGCCCTCGGTGCCCGGCGCGTTGCAAAGGTTCCATTGCGGCTGAACGGTCCAGTCGGCCCAGAAGCCGAAATGGCTTAACGGCTCGTCATGGAAGCTGGCGCCGATGGCTTTCTCGGGAACGACGATGATCGCCTGGTGAAGATCCTGGTTGCGGACCTTGTCGAGCGCGATGAACATCAGCGCCCGGCTCTTGCCGGAGGCCGGGGGCGATTTGATCAGGAGATACTGTTCGCCCCGCTTCTCCCAGGCGCGCACCTGCATCGGGCGCATGCCCAACTCATTGGATCGGGTCGAGGCGCCGTTCCGCGCGTAGGTGACCGAGATGGAGGGGATGCTCTTGCCGGTGGTCGTCATTGGAATAGTTCGGCATGGGTGCCGACACGGGTGAAATAAACCGAACCGCTGGGACCGTCTGTGTCGTCAATGCGATAGATCAGCAGAAAGTCGCCGCCCACATGGCATTCCCGGTGATTCGCCCATGAACCTTTCAGCGCGTGATCCTTCCGTTCGGGACCCAGCGGGGCATCGTTTGCAATGAGAAGCAGCATGACCGCTTTCAGCCGCTTCATGTCGTATCGGCCGGAACGCGAAAGCCGCTCCCAGTCCTTGAGGAATTCCCTGGCGTAGTCAACCCGGCGCGGCAGGTTGCTTCTTTTACTGGCTGCCGGCTTTTTCAAGTTCCGTAAACATCTCGTCCGCGCTTGCGAATCGCGCCTTGCGCGTCTTCACCATCTCATCGACCTCGGCCATGGCCCTTCGGGTCCGCGCGTTGGGAACCTTGAGTTCGAGCGGGAAGGCCTGATCGGCCGCGATCCGGTGGAACAGCAGGCGCACGGCATCGGAAGCCGACAGACCTATTGCCGCCAGCGCCTCGGTCGCCTGCTGTTTCAACTGGTTGTCCATCCGGACATGCAGCATGGAACTCTGTGTGCCCATCGCAGCCTCTTGTATCTCATTTGAGTTATGACAGATGAGCCGGGTTCTGTCAACAGGCCGCGATCAGGAAACAGCCCTGTTGGCGGCCATCTTCGCGTACATGTCGAACAGCTTTTCCAGCCTCTCCGAATCGTTCCGGAAGCGGCGGCCGATGTAGATGCGTTCCAACACCTCGTCGTTGCGGTCATGGGCGGCGCGGAGGTTGTCCGGCATGCGGTCAGGTTTGTAGAGATCGGCGATCGTCGCGGGGAAATGCGATTCGCGCGTCAGAAGGATATCTTCAGCGCAGCGGGTCAGATCGGTTTTGTTCTTATCGGTGAGCGCCGGCACGGGAAAGGTGTTCCAGCCCAGGGTGTTGGAATACGAGAAATCCGTCCGCATCCGTACACAAACTGTGCCGATCCAGACCCAATGAAGCCGCGACGCGATCAGCGCCATGTTCCAGAGCGGTTCGTCGTAGAGTGCGAAGTTTCTGTCGCCTATGACTGTGCCTGCTGACACTAAGCCGACAGGCAGATAAGGGCGATTCTCCGACGAAACGCGCGGGACGACGATTGTGCTTTCGATCCCAAGATTCATTTCTCGAAACTGGTGTGCTCGATTGGCCATCTTGTTGGCACCCTTGTCCCTGCTCGCGAGCCGCTTCGCACTCACGGCCTCGACCCGCTCGTGGATCGCAGGGATGGCCAGCGCCTCAGCTAAGTCTGCGTCCTCGATCCAGAGACAGTAGCGCGAGAGCCCGCGAACGAACTCGGCCGAACCGAAGATACTCCGGATGAAGCGGGTCTCCTGCTCCAGAGAGAGCTCGAGCTTCGTCACCTCGTCGCGGGTCAGTAGCAGGTTCCCGCCATCAACGGGCTTGTTTCCAAAGCTCATATCGACCAATTCAGTCAAAGGCTTGGAAACCTTCCGCACGATCACGTTCGCTCCTGCCACCAAATAGGCATTGATATTCGTGGTCTCTCGACGGATCGTCTCGCCGTTGTCTCCGACAGAAAACAGCTTTCGAATCGACCCGGCGTCGCTGGAAATCCCCACGATCACCACGGTTACGCCTGCCTTATGGCTGGCCAGATTGGCCCACTTGAAACTGGTGTGGGCAAACGCGATTTCATGTCCCGTGACGAAGATCGCGGGCCAAAGAATCGCGGCCTGCTGCCCCTGGTTGATCGAATTTGTTGTCACGAAGGCTGTAACAGAATGAGAAATAGCCCGGTAATCCGCTGCCTTCATGAACCAGCCGGTGACATAATCGAGCGACTTCCAATGCTTCACGCGGCCTTCGAAAACGCTCTTGAGGTCCGCCTTCTGCTCCTTGGATTGCCACGTACTCCCGCGGTAAGGCGGGTTCCCACAGATATAGGTCTCACCGCCCTCGTTTTCGAAATCCATCTCGGACTGATCGAGCGGCGTGTGAAAGAGGTCATCGGCGTGGTGCTTCACTCCGGTCCCTGTGGGCGGGCAGATACTGCGCCAGTCAATGCGCAGGGCGTTGCCGCACGTGATCCAGTTCATGGCTTCGAGCGGCAGGAACTCGGCTAGCGCCTGACGCTGCCCGCGGTAGAGAACGTCGCACTGATACTCGGCGATGATCAGAGCGAGGCGTGCGATCTCGGCCGGGAAATCCCTGATCTCGATCCCGCGAAAGTTGGTCAGTGGAATGTCGGAACGGTGGCCATCCTCTTGCCGGCGCTTGTTGATCTCCGCCTCGATCGCCCGCATTTCCTTGTAGGCAATCACCAGGAAGTTGCCGGACCCGCAGGCTGGATCGAAGACCCTGATGCGCGCCATGCGATTGCTCAGATTCAGCAGCTTGCGGCGGTTGTCACCGGCCTCTTCGAGCTTCTCGCGCAGATCGTCGAGAAAGAGTGGATTGAGCACCTTCAGGATATTCGGCACGCTGGTGTAGTGCATGCCCAAGGCGCCGCGTTCCACCTCGTCTGTGACGGCCTGGATCATCGAGCCGAAGATGTCCGGGTTGATCTTCTTCCAGTCGAGACTGCCGATGTGGAGCAGGTAGGACCGAGCAATCCGGCTGAAACGCGGTACGTCTGTCGAGTCAGAGAAGAGTCCTCCGTTCACGTAGGGGAAGACGTCGGCCCAACGGGGGATGCTGGCCGTCGCGCGATCCTTCGCACTGGTGTTCATGGCGCGGAAGATCTCGCTGATCACATCGTGGGTGTTGGAGCTGTCGCCGGCGCTCATCCGCTCGATCGTGCCCGTGAAGAGGCCTTCTTTGTTGAAGATGTCGGTATCTTCGGCGAAGAAGCAGAAGATGAGCCGCGCCATGAAATGGTTCATGTCGCGCTGTCGGTCCGTGGTACCCCAGTCGGGATTGCCTTTCAGCAACTCGACATAAAGCCGGTTCAGCCGCCCGGTCGCCTTGATGTCGAAGGCGCTCTCGCGGATTTGTTTGACGGTCGTGATTCCCCCAAGCGGCAGGAAGAAACCGAAATGATCGGGGAAATCGGTGTAGTCGCAGACGATGACCTCGCCGCTTGTCAGGTCTTCGGCCTGGAAGTCCCTCCCATCGGTGGCGAGCACGAATTTCGCCTTGGAGCGGGTTGTCGCCGGGCTGGCTTTCAGCGCGGTCAACGCTGCTGCCGCCCCGCCATCGGGGGACACCTTGATGTGAATGTTGCTGCGCTGGAGAACGCCGCCAAGGTCGGAGTTGTTCGTTGCGCCGGAGCGCAGGCGCTTGATGGTAGTCGCCTTGTTCCCGAAGGCCTCGAGAAACGCGAAAGGAAACTCGTCCGGATCGAAAGGCTGCTGCGCGAGAGCCGAAATGGCTTCTTCTATCTCAACGGCATTCATCGGACTGTCGAAACCCGTGCTAGTGATTCCGCGGGCGGCTGCTCAGGCCGGCGTGGAAATCGTGGTGAGCGTTCCGGCCATTGTCGATGCCAACCGCCGCCGGCTGAAGCCGACTACGGCCTGAAAAGCATATCAGGGAATTGTGTCAAGGCTACGACGTGCCGTTCCAATATAGCTTGGAATGAGTCGGGGGGCATCCGAGTGATGCCCTGCCGCGTGTTGGGTTTTTGCGGGGTCGTTGCGTGACTCTCATCTCTATATCCATGGCGAGCCGGTCTGCGCCCTGCGGGGCGTTCATAAGGCCGTCAAGCAAGTCTCCCTGCTCGGACTGGGCCACAAGGCGTTTATGCTCGCGGACAACTACCCGGAACTCCGCGGCCTAGCCGGACAAATCAAAATACGGGGCTTTACGGCGTCCGGCGAAGATGCCCCCGTCAGCGTCGTGGGTCTTCTCGCAAATCCTTACGGTCCGTTTACGACACTGTTTCCAATGCTCTCACTAAGCGAGCTGGCACGAGGCTTAGAGTAACGGACACTGATTGACAACCCCCGACCCCTTTGCTACCGTAGTGTGAAGGGGCGGTGGCACCGGTACCGCCGCCCCTCCGGTCAAGTTCGGCATAGCCACGGGGTCCAAACTCTCGGCATAGCCACGGGGTCCAAACCCGAGACGTAGTGCTTTAGAAGCGCATGGTCACTCGGCCGCACCAAGGCAGGGCAAGGCAACCGGGGCTTCTGGACTCCGGCGCGGCTACCCGGCCGAACACACACAAAATCAAACACCAGACCACACACACTCCAAATCGAACACACACAACAACCCACAAGAAAAGATCGGGGACGGGCGACTGGTACCGGTCGCCCGCCTCCAAGTCGCGTGAGGCATAGCGACGAGGTCCAAACTCTCGACATAGCTAGGGCTTCCAAACCCCAACGCATAGCGGAAGCATTGTCTACCGCACAGCGTCACGCGGCCCACAAAGGATAAAGTTAGACAACAATCTCCCGGAAGTCCAGCCCCGTATAGAGAGTTGGCCGACGGGGCTAACGGCGCTTGCGTCGCTGGAGTCGTTTCGTAAGTCGCCGCTTCTCCACCGGCAGCTTCTTGTCCGCCTGCGCGGGGATGGACCGGCGTACAGCGCTTCCCTGGCGCAGGAAAGGGAGTTTCCCCCGCATGCGCGGGGATGAACCGTATCTGGGCGTCGGTCGGACCATCTTTCATTCCTGTTCCCCGCATGCGCGGGGATGGACCTCCTGGTCGCCATTGGTCGCCATTGGTCGCCATTGGTCAGGTTTGGACGAGCTGTTTCCCCCGCATGCGCGGGGATGGTCCCGGAACCGAGTGTTGAGTTCGTTGTCCGGTGCGCGCCCTGGGTGCGGAACCTCCGGATTGTCGTTCGCCCTTCTAGCGGGCCGGAAAGATCCCACGCATCGTGTTCATCACGTCCGAATCTCACCGGTCCTCTCTAACCATCGACTTCGACAGCTTCGGGGCATTCACGGAATACGGGATCAGGGAGAGCCTCAGGTTCTATGGCCTCAGCAAACTGGTCCTGTGCACGTTCGCAACCGAGCTTTCCCGCCGCCTGAACCCGGGTGAGAGCATCGAAGTAGCGGTGCATGCGATGTGTCCGGGAGGAGTCGCCACGAACATCGCCCGACACGCGCCAACGTTGCTGAAACCGATAGTCAACCCCTTGTTGAGGCGCTTGTTCCAGTCTCCGGAAAAGGCTGTCAGGCCGGTCGTCTACCTCTGCTGCGCGGAAGAAGCGGGTAGCGTCACGGGGATGTACTTGCACATGATGCAAAGGAAGGCGGTTTCCAGAACCGCATCGGATCCGGACAACGGCGCCAGGCTGTGGGAAGCGAGCGAAGCCTTGGTGGCGAAATCCCGGGAATCGCGCTGATCAATCCTGAAGAATGCCGCCGAGTTCGTTTGCCAAGGCCGTCAATCACTTGCTGCGTCTGTTCACCCGCAACCCCACGGCGGAAAGGATCGACATGTCGGGACGTCGCGTCATAGTCACCGGCGCCTCTCCCAGTTCCCTCGGATACGAAACCGCCAGGATCCTCGCGAATTGGGGAGCCTGTGTCGTTGTCACCTGTACGTGCGACACCGCATCCATGGAGAACTCCCTGAAGGACGACCTGCGCAGGATCGGCGCCGGCGAGAGCAGAGTCAAAGCCCGTGCCCTCGACCTGTGCGATGCCGACAGCGTCAATGGCTTCGCGAAGTGGTATGAGGACACCCTTGGCGGCAGGCTGCACGTACTGATCAACAACGCGGGGATTCACAAGAACATACTCAGCCCGCGAAAGAAACCGCCCCCGAGCAAGGACGGTTTCGAGATTCACTGGCGCACCAACTATCTCGGAACCTTCCACCTGACGAACCTGTTGCTCCCGCTCCTGAAACGAACCGGCCTGGAGTGCGGGGATGCGCGGGTCATCAACGTGTCTTCCCGCCTGCACCACAGAGTGAAGAACGATCACCTGTTCAACGGCATCGAACGCTACCACTCGTGGGATGCGTACGGGTTGTCGAAGCTGGCGCTGATTCACTTTTCGTTCGAGATCCAAAGACGGTTCGCTGACCGCTACAGCCTGCAGTCGGCCGCATTGCACCCGGGTTCCGTCGACACCAATCTCACACGGATGGCAGTCCTCGGAAGGAGGACCGGTGGCGTCTTCTATCGAATGGGTTCCGCACTGTCATCCTTGGTGTTGCTGCCTCGGGAGCCCGGCGCGCAAACCACCGTGATGTGGGCCAGCGAGCTTTCATGGCAAGGTGGGGCATATTACTATCGCTGCGGCATCGCGGAATCATCCGATGAGATCAGCCTGCATTTCTCACCACCCGACGGGGGAAGCACGCGATAAGACCGCCATGACTTCGCTTTTCCTTCGCAGCGCTTGCTTGCCGTGCTCGATGTACTCTCAAGTACACCTGCGCGCGCCAAGCGGCTCGCGCCTTATCCTGACGGCCCTCTCACCCACTTCGTCTCGCCACGTGGTGAGAAATGCAGACCAGGGACGAAACCGCTTCGAAATTGCTTTGGGAGAGGTCGAGCGCGTGGGTCAGGACTCTCGTGAAACCCGGCGGTGATGAGCATGAGCGGAATTGAAGTGCGGACGGAGCGCATCCGGATCGACGCACCGGGCGCTTTCGTCTGGGACATCCTCACAGACATTGAGAATTATCGTGAGTGGAATCCATTCACACCGCAGGCACGGACGGATTTCAGGATCGGTTCGGCAGCTCATCTTCTGGTCAGGATGGGGCCGGTGAAGATGGCAATGACCTAAATCATGTCCGCATTCGAGACCCCCCGGCTCATCGCCTGGAGAAAGACATTCGGGGCGCGCTGGTTCCTGGCTGCGGTACGGGAGCAGCACCTGGAAGCTGAGAGCGAGACAAGCTGCGTTTATCACAACACGGACCGATTGACCGGCGTGCTTGCGCCGATGGTGCTCCTGTGTTTCGGCGGCTTCATGCGACGCGGTTTCACCGATGTGGGCAAGGGATTGAGGCGCTATGCGGAAGCGAAGTACGCAAGAGCGAAGCCGGGAGCGGATCAGGCCAACTCCACTCGCTGATCCACGCAATCGAAGTTTCCCCAAGCCTCGAAGACGGTCACTCCCTGGCCTGCAGGACTATGCGGCGCCGCGCTGATTTGCTTCCGGCGGCAAGCTTCGCCATGCTGAGCGTTGTACGAAACGGAACGCCGTTCCCGCGAAGGAGGAGGAACCATGAATTCAGGCAGCGCCGGCGAACACCGCAAGAAGGCCGCCGAGCGAGGTCCCGTCTCGGTTGCGATCGTTACCGTGAGCGACACGCGCACCGTGGAGACCGATGTCAACGGCAAATATCTGCGCGAGCAGCTCGTCGAAGCCGGGCACAGCGTCCATTCCTCCCGTATCGTGAAAGACGAACCGGATCAGATTCGCGGCATCCTCGACGAACTCACAGCCGATGCGGAAGTGCAAGTCCTGCTGTTCAACGGCGGAACCGGTTTGTCACGGCGCGACCGCACGTTCGACGTGATCAGCGCCCGGCTCGACAAGGTGCTTTCGGGTTTCGGCGAGCTCTTCCGGATGCTGAGCTACGAACAAGTCGGGGCCGCCGCGATGCTCTCGCGCGCAACCGCGGGCGTTTGCTACGGCAAGGTCGTCTTCTCCACGCCCGGATCGCCCGCCGCCGTGCGGCTGGCCTGGGAAAAACTCATCGCCCCCGAATTGCGCCATGTTGCCTGGGAGTTGGTGCGCTGATCCCGCTATCTCCCCCGACAGACGAACAGACATAACGATGCTGGCTCCAACGAGGTTCCTGCGGCCTTGCACGGCCGCCTCTTTTCTATTGATTTTCGCCGTCCCCGTACTGCACGGCGCGGATACGGTCATCCTCGACAACGGCGACCGGCTGAGCGGGAAGCTCCAAACGCTCGAAGAGGGAGAACTGTCGTTCAAGACCGACTATGCAGGCACGCTCAGCATCGATTGGGAGCACGTAAAAGAGCTCATCACCGAGGACAAGGTTGAAATAGAAGTCGAGAGCGGCCACTTCTATCGCGGCAGTTTCGAGCAGACCGGAGAAGAACTCGAGGTCGTCACCGAGGAGGAAGGGGTGTTGACGGTCGATATCCCGGAGGTCGTCCGCATCAGGTTCTATGACGACAAGCTTCCGGGCTTCTTCGACATTCTCGAGGGCGCGGTGGACGCCGGTGTCAACTTCACTCGCGGCAACTCCCTTTTGAACTCGTCTTCACTGGGCCTCCGGGGTCAATACCGCAGGCCGAAATATCAGATCTCCGCAAGCGCCACATCGCTTTTTACCCGGCAAGACGACTCCGAGCCCACCAGCCGCCAGACCGCCGACGCCCGCTACGATCGGTTCTTCAGCACTCGGCAGTTCGCCTTCGGCCTGCTCGGTCTGGAACGCAACGACCGCCAGCGATTGAATCTGCGCTCGCGGCTGGGCGGAGGCTACGGCTACAAGTTCATAGACACCAAGACGACGGAATTCTCCTTTCTCGGCGGCTTCACCATTACCAACGAGCAATTTCAGGATGTGCCCGGAGCGGATTCAACGGTCGGCGCAAGCAGTGGCGAGGCCGTCGCCGGAATCGACTACCGCACCGTGTTGTTCAAGGAGGTCGATGTCATCACGACGGTCTCCTTCATCCCCAACCTCGTGCAGACCGGACGTTACCGCATCGAGTACGACAGCACCGCCCGGATTCCCATACTCGCGGGATTCACTTGGAGCTTGAGCCTCTTCGATCGATTCGACAGCAACCCGCCCAGCGCGGGCGTACAACGCAACGACTACGGCTTGGTGACCGCTTTCGGCTACGCCTTCTAGCTGTGGAACCTCAACAGGTTGTCCCCGGTCAGACCGATTCGACTGATGGGCGGGTTGGCCTTGAGACTGGCGTGTGGGCGGTGCCAATTGTAGTGGTGGAGCCAGTGTCTGAGGTGTTGGGCACGCTGGGTGGAGGTGGGGTAGGGGTGTGCGTAGGCCCACTCGCGGAGTGCGGTCTGGATGAAGCGTTCGGCTTTGCCGTTGGTACGGGGGGTGAAGGGCCGGGTGAAGCGATGGCGTAGGCCGCGTTGGGCACAGCGTGCATGGAAGGCCCTGGAACGGTAACACCCGCCGTTGTCAGTGAGCACGCGGCGGACGCGGATGCCGAGGCGGTGGTAGTAGTCGAGGGCGGCGGTGAGGAAGGCCGCGGCAGTGGCGGCGGTCTGGTCGGGATAGAGCTGGGAGAAGGCGAGACGGGAGTGGTCGTCGACGCAGACATGAAGGTATTCCCAGCCGGCGCCGGGGCTGGAGTGGCCCCGGTCCCCGGTGACGCGGTGACCGGGGCGGCGAAAGCGGCCGAGTTTCTTGATATCAAGGTGCAGCAGGTCGCCCGGGTGGGGATGTTCGTAGCGGCGGACGGGCGGCGGCGGGTCGAGGGCACTAAGGCGAGCAAGCCCCTGGCGGCGGAGGACTCGACTGACGGTAGCGGGCGCCACCCCGACAGTGGCGGCGATCTGGGCGCCGGTCCAGCGCAGCCGGCGCAAGGTGGTGATGCGATTGATGACAGCGGCCGGTATCGTCCGTGGCGAGCGGTGCGGACGCGAGCTGCGGTCGAGCAAGCCGTCGGCGCCCTCAGCCCGATAGCGGGCTACCCACTTGCGCACCGTGCGTGCGCAGACCCCGAAGGCGCTGGCCACCGCCTTCGGGGTCTGGCCCTGGTCGAGAATCCGCCGGACAACATCGGCTCGACTCTTCGGGGTCAACTTGGCATTCTGATGGATGTTCACTCGGTCCTCCTTCCGGGAAACCGTTTGCTTGACACCTTCAGTTTCCTCGGTCGGGACCGAGTGAACAACCTATTGAAAGATCACATCTAGCAGCCCATGGTAAAGGTCCGTGGAAGGCGCGGCGGGCTACTGCGGTCGCTCGGCGCGAAGTGAGGGGGATGGCGATCCGGGTGATCTCCTCCTTGCGAAGGAAAAAGCGAACGACAAAGCCGACGGCCGCAAACGTCCGTCGCCCGAAGGGTTACGCGCCGCTTCCGGCGGGCTGTGCGGAGAGTGCGTCACTGCGTTCCTGGAGCGGCCACGCGTTACGCAATCGGCCCCAAGGCGCGTAACGCCGCCTGCGTGACTTTTGCCACGGGCTGCTATCCCGCCGCCAACGCCGACTTGCAGTACTCGAAGCACCTGCGCACTTCGGCCACGGTGTCTTCCCCCTTGTATTCGTATTCGATATTGGCGGGGATCGAGTACATCCTGTCGCGCAGCAGGTGCAGAACTTCGACGATCTTCGTGTCGCCTTCGCCGAAGGGCATGTTGTCGCCCTGATCTCGTTTACGGTCCTTGATATGCAGGGTCAGGATGTCGGCGTGTTCCTTCTCGATGTACGAGACCGGGTCGAAGTTGGCGGCGGTGAAATGACCGATGTCCAGGTTGATGGCGATGAACTCGGAGGCGCCCATGCGGGCGGCGTCGAAGTCCTCCGGCCGGGCGAACTCGTTTTCGCGGATCCGGGAATGGTTGTGCATTCCGACCCGCATCTGGTGCTTCCTGGCGTAGGGGTCGATCCTCTTGGCCGTCGTGACGTTCGATGACGCCGTAATGACCTTCGCGCCGAGCGCCTTGGCCATCTCGAAGCCCCTCTCGATCTCCGGTTCGGTGAAGTCTTCGCGGAAACTGTAGTTGAAGGCGTAGAGGTCGATCCCGGCATCCCTGAACTTCTTGCCGGCTTCTTCGAAGTGTGTCAGTGGAGTCGTGAGCCGCCACTCGCGCAGCTCCTCGCGATCCCGCCGTACGCCGTCCGCACGCTCCAGATGGCCGGAGAACATCTCGCACTCACCGAGACCGACTTCGACCATCCCGGCAATCGCTTCGTCCAGCGAGCGGTCACGGAAGCTGTAGCTCTGCACACCGATGCGGACGCCCGCGAAGGTTGACTTGTGCCCATCGTTCGGGCCGTCCTCCCGAGCCCCTTCGCCACCCTCCGAACCGCAACCGGACAACAGCAGCCCGGAAAGACCTCCGGCGGCAAATCGCGAGAACTGCCTCCGCGTGAAACCCGGCATGGAAAACCTCCCTGAGAACGCTCAAAAAAATCGGGCAGCCAACGAAAAGCTGCCCGACAAGAGTAAAAGATGGAGTGTGGTGCCCATAAGATACCATTTCGCCGCGGCCGGGCGCCATCTCTTGTCTTCACTCGACGGACCGAGCCGCCGATGCGAATCGGCAGGCCCGCGCCGCCAAGCGGGAAGACGGTCTAGGGTTCGAACGGCTTCCCCGTCCTCATGAGCGACTTCGGAATCCCGATCTGCAGCGTTACATAGGCCCTCTCATTGGGGAATCCGCGGCTGTTGAGCTTGCCGGCGGCATATCCGGGCAGGGCGTCGCCGATGGTTCCCACGATCCGGTTGGCGTGCTCGGCGTTGGTGTCGTAGAGGTGCTCGACGAGCGCCACCGCTTCGGTCCATGCGACTTTGAGAGCGGTTTCCCAGTCAGCGGCGACACCCGTGGCGTACCATTTCTCGTCCGTCTCGACGACAACTCCGCCGTTGGGAAAGTCCGGGCCGCGCTCGACCTTGATCGTCACGGTCGTGTCGATCTCGACGCCGGTGCCGGTGAGTTCACCATCCCCCTGATAAGCATGCGTGTCGCCGATCGTGAGCAGACCTTTGTAGCGCTGGGCGCGGATGTAGACCGTGCTCCCGGCCTGCACCGAGTTCAGATCGAGGTTGCCGCCGTGGTTCCATGCCCCGCCCGGGTGGTTGATGCGCGGCGCGACCTGGACAATCCCGACCATGGGCCGCACCGGGATCACGAAATCGGGCGGGAAATGCAGCATCCCGTCCTTGATCGGAGCGACCCGGCGCAGGCTGCCGCGAAACGGCCCGCCGTTGTTGTAATAGCCGTAAGGCCCCGGCTCGACATCGATGATGTGGATCGCCAGCCAATCGCCGGGTTCCACCCCTTCGATCTCAAACGGCCCGCCGCGGCGCGAGTAGCGTCGTTCGCTCAACTCCGGCACAACGCCCTGTTCGAGGATGCTGTCGAATCCGCCCGGGATCTCGATCACCACCGTTTCACCGAGCTGGATCGTGCCCCGAACCTGCCCGCGTTCGGGATCGTCGGGACCGGAGAGGTAAGGGGTCCGCGTAAAGCGGCGTGGCTCCTGGGCGCTGGCCAGCAGCGCAAGTGTTACTGATAGGGTTGTCAACAAGACGATGCGAGTCCAAGTCATTTGAGATCCTCCGTGGTTCGAGTCTAGTGGCTTCGAGAAACGACCAAGATTCTAGCCTGCCTTTCTCACCACGTGTCGAGGCGAAGTGCGTGAGAGGGCCGTCAGGACGATGTGATAGCCGTTTGGCGCGCGGAGATGTAGCTGACCCTACATCGAGCACGCCAAACCAGCGCAACGAAGTCATGGCGGTCTTATCGCGTGCTTCCCCCGTCAGGTGGGGAGAAATGCAGGTTAAGATAGCGGCGGCATGGTCGACATCGTCAGACGCCACGAGTTGAAGTATCTCGCCGTTTGCATGGTGCTGTTCGGCTTGGCGGTCGGATGGCTTATCCTGACACGCCCTCCGCACTTGATCGAGGGTGATTTCCTCCAGCGGGAGGACCGTCGAACGGTCGACCGCTGGCTGCTTGAACAACTCCGGAACCCCATCGCGGAGCACCGCGCCCGGGCCTGCCTCGCGCTGGGCCGTATCGGCAAAGCTGACACGCTCGGTGTCCTCGTTCAGACGCTTCGGGACCCGATTCCCCGTGTGCGCGCCGCCGCCGCCTTTGCGATCGGTGAGATGCAGGACCGTGACACGCTGGCCGAAACGGGCCACAAACCTCGTGAGGCAGCCGCTAACGCACTGATCGCTGCTCTCCGGGACCGCCATCGGACGGTCGTCGAACATGCCGTCGAAGCGTTGGGCAAGCTGCGCTGGAAAGCGGCTTCCGTACGTATCACTCGAACACCCGCCCCGCTGCCGGTGACGATGAGAGCCCTGGTCCGGATAGGCGACCGCAAAGCCGTCCCTTGGATCGCGGTCCGCCGCCGCTCCGACGATGCGGAAACCCGCTGGGCGGCCTCCCGCGCTCTTCTTGATCTCGGAGCGAATGTTGACGACGAACTGACGCGGTCTTTCGTCAACCTCACGAAAGATCGCAATCCGTGGATGCGCATCGAAGCCGTTCGTGGTCTCGGCCGCGCGCAGCCTTCCCCGGAGGTGCTTGCTGTCTTGACACGGATGTCGAACGACGCGGATCCGAAAGTCCGCATGCAAGCACTTTCCTCGTTGGCCAAGACCCGCAAGCCCGTTGTGTTCACGGTCCTCGCAAGTTCTCTTGGAGATGCGAACGAAAACGTGCGCTCCGCAGCGGTGGATGCGCTGGGGTTGCTGGGTGATGCTCGTGCCCGTCCGTTGCTCGAATCACTGCTGAGCGAGAGGCGCTTGCTGTCGCTGCGCGCCGAGTTGGCTCTGGCGCAGCTGGATGTTTTTGCGGTCCTCCCGACGGAACCGGGAGTGTTGCCCCCGCGCTATCGGGGTGCAGGTCTGAGCACGCTGTTGGCCTCTTTACGACTGCGTAAGCCCGAGGACGCCACGCCTTATCTGCTCGGTCTTTGGCGTTCAGACAGCGAAGAGTTGCGCGACGCAAAGCCCAAGATCCTTCCCGAGTTGATGGCTCGCAAGGTTCCCCAAACCGAGGGCCTGTTGGACGAAGCGCTGAATCACGAAGACACCCGCGTCGCCAGCACGGCCTTGCTGTTGACAGACGAGCCGCCGCTCGAAAAATGCCGAGCTTTGTACGCCCGCGGCCTTCAGGCAGATGAGACCGGCCCGCGGGCGAGTGCGCTCACCGCCGGGTCTCGTTCGGCGGACCGGAGCGGCGCGCGCGCCTTGTTGCTCGAAGCGCTTGAAGACCCTGACCGTCGGATCAGAAAGCAAGCCGTGCGCCATCTGCGGACCCTTTTCGGCGAGAGCCACGACCAGAAAATCGGCGTCATCGAAGTCGACCGAAAGCCGAAGGACTATCAGGAGCTGGCGCGCTCTCGCAGCCGCCTCATTCGCATCGAAACGTCCTTGGGGTTGATGGAGCTCCGCCTCGACTATGCCAATGCCCCGCTCACTGCCAAGAACTTTGTTGAGCTGGCCACACAAGGGTTTTACAACGGGCAGCGATTCATGGAGGTCATCCCCGGCGCGTACGCCAAGGTGGGCGATCAGGATGGCTACGGCGGTCCGGGGCCCACGATTCGCACCGAGATCCACTACGAACCGTTCCTGCGCGGGAGCTTGGCGATGGCGGAGGGCGAGAAGGATGCGGCGGGAAGTGAGTTCTTCATCTGCCTGGCGCCGCAGCCGCTGTGGGAAGGGCGTTACACCAACTTTGGCCGTCTCGTCTCGGGCGACGATCTACTTGACCGCATCACGACCAATACGCGGATTCTGCGAATCGTCATTCCCTGAAAGCCGCTGGTGAAAGTTCCGCGGCAGGCGCGGCGGGCTTCTGCGGTCGCTCGGCGCGGCGGGCGGATTACGGCGCTCCGGGTCGATCTACTCCGACGAACGACCAAGCCGACGCCCGCCCATGTCCGTCGCCCTAAGGGCGCACAACACCGACCGAGTGACTGTCAGCACGAGCTGCCAAGCCTGCTTTTTCTCATCACGCGCCCGCAGGCTCCGACTATTGCATTGAGCGAAAGCGATCCGGAGGGTGAACGCGGGCAACGGTGAGGAGCATGCCGTGTGCTGCGGTGACCCGAACGTCAGAGCCGGTTGGAATGGGAGTGTCGGGAGGGTCGGCGACGGCCTTCCAGAATTCACCGTAAACGAGAACATAGCCCTCGGGCTCGAGATCCTGCTTGGCGACGCCGACCAGGCCGACAAGGCGCTCCGATCCGGTCTTCACTCTTGTTTCGTAACCCGGCTTCAGAATGGGATAGAGGATCGCATCCTTCGCAACCCAGAGCAGCAAGATGGTTCCTCCGACCCAGGCGGGGAGATCGAACCAGTTGTGCGCTAGTCCCAGGACCAGGATCAGAAGAACCCATCCGGGAATCTGGAGAAGCCAATAACGGGCTAGAGTGCTCACGGAGCGGAGAAGCTACCACACCATCTCGCGGGCTCTGCTCGTCATCGGCCGGACTTCGAGACAGCCTTTGCCTGTGGGGAGAATCTTGCCAGGGTTCAAGCGGCGGTCGGGATCAAAGACCTTGATGAGGGTCTCCATCATGTCGAGGCTGTCCTGGCTGAAAGCGATCGGCATGAGGTCGTTTTTCTCCATGCCGACGCCGTGCTCGCCGGTGATCGAGCCGCCTGCGTTGACGCAATATTCGAGGATCTCCGCGCCGGCTTTCTTGGTGTTATCGAGTTCTCCCGGCTTACGAGGATCGAACAGGATGATCGGGTGCATGTTGCCGTCGCCAGCGTGAAAGATGTTGCTGATGGTGAGGCCGTATTTCTCCGAGACCTCGTAAATGAAACGCAGGGTGTCGGCGACGCGGGTACGGGGAACGACGCCGTCCTGAACATAGTAGGTGGGGCTGACGCGGCCGACGGCGCCAAAGGCGTTCTTGCGGCCTTTCCATAGCAGTGCGCGCTCTTCGTCTGACTTGGCGACCCTGACTTCTCGGGCGCGGCACTCCATGCAGACAGCATTGACTTGCTCAGCCTGTTCGTCTACGGCTTCGGTCGGCCCCTCGAGCTCGATCAGCAGAACGGCGTCGGCGTCCATCGGATAGCCTGCATGAGTCGCCTCTTCAACCATTCGCAGCATCACGCCGTCGAGCATCTCGACCGCGGCCGGAATGACTGCCCGAGCCGTCATCGCACCGACGGTGGCAGCGGCGTCTTCGGGGCTGTCGTAGATGGCGAGAAGCGTCTTCACCTTTTCAGGCGCGCGCATCAGCCGCACGATGACCTTGGTGATAAGGGCCATGGTGCCCTCCGAGCCGGTGAGGAGCCCGGTCAGGTCGTAGCCCGTCGGATCGGCTTCTTTACCGCCCGTCTGGATGACGGTTCCGTCCGGAAGCACAGCCTCCACGCCCAGGGTGTGATTGGTGGTGACTCCGTAGATCAGCGTGTGCGGTCCGCCGGAGTTTTCCGCCACGTTGCCGCCGATCGTGCAGGCCCGCTGGCTTGAGGGATCCGGCGCGTAGTAGTAACCGTCGCCTTGCACGGCAAGTGTGATGTCGATGTTGACGACGCCCGGCTGAACGACGGCGCACTCATTCGCAAGGTCGATCTCAAGGATCTTATTCATGCGGGCGAAGGCGATCATGATGCCGCCCTCGGTGGGGATCGTTCCACCGCTCAGACCGGTGCCGGCCCCGCGTCCGACGAGTGGCAGGTTGAAATCGCGAGCGATCTTTACGATGGCTACGACATCCTCGGTGGATGTGGGGAAAACGACACACTCCGGACGGCCCTTCTCGATGCTGCCGTCGTATTCGTACAGCATAAGCTCCTGGGGGCGCTCGAGAAGGCCCTTTGGACCGACGATATCTCTCAGTTTTTCAATGGCTTCGGGGGCGATCACACATCCAATGATATACTAGTCGGTTGCAGACAACGGGTCTTCCCCCAAAGGCCTGTTTTCTCTTCATCAAGACGCTCCTCCCCATGGAAAAAATAGCCGTCCTGGACTCGGGCGGACAGTACTGCCACCTGATTGCCCGGAAAGTGCGCGAACTCGGCGTCTACGCTGAGATTCTGCCCCTGGACACGACCACAAAGGGGCTAACTCGATACAAGGGTGTCATTATCTCCGGCGGTCCGGCGAGCGTTTTCGTGAAGGGGAGCCCGCGACCAAAGCCGAGCCTGTTTCAACTCGACCTCCCGATGCTGGGGATCTGCTATGGGCACCAGCTCATGGCGAAGTACCTCGAGGGCGAGGTCGAGAAGGGCAGTGATAACGAATACGGCCAGGCCGATGTGCGTGTAAGGCACGAATTGCCTCTCTTCGCGGAGTTGCCGTTGCGCCAAAGAGTCTGGATGAGCCACGGCGACCACGTCGCTAAACTGCCTCCCGGATTTGAAACACTGGGTGATACGCGCCAGTGCTCGGTGGCGGCGATGGGCGATCTGAAACGCAACTATTTCGGGTTGCAGTTCCATCCCGAGGTGGTTCACACCTCATACGGTTCCGAGATCCTACGCAACTTCCTGTTTCGGGTATGCCGCTGCCGTATGGATTGGCATCCGCAAGACAGCGTCGTCAAGATTTTTGAGAAGATCCGGCAGGCGGCGAAAGATCGGTGGGTTCTGTTCTTCCTCAGTGGCGGCGTTGATTCCACGGTGGCGTACGCGCTGACGGTGAAGGCGCTGGGGGCGGAGCGGGTTCAAGGTGTGTATGTCGACACGGGATTCATGCGTCTCGATGAAACCCGGGAGATTCGAGAGGCTTTCGGTCCCCTGGGGTACGGGCGGGTCGAAGTGGTGGCGGCGCGAGGCCAATTCCTGAGCAAATTGCGGTATGTCGTTGACCCGGAGAAGAAGCGGCGGATTATCGGTCGGTTGTTCGTTGATGTGCAAGAGCAGGTCTTGGAGCAGGAAGAGTTCGCCGGAAGCGACTGGATTCTCGGGCAGGGGACGATCTACCCGGACCGCATCGAGTCAGGCGCAAGCTCGAACTCGGCGGTCATCAAAACGCATCACAATCGGGTTGACAGCATCACGAAGCTGATCAAGGAAGGACGGATTTTGGAGCCCCTGGCCGACTTCTACAAAGATGAAGTGCGGACGCTGGGGAGGGTGTTGGGGCTCCCGCAACCACTGATCTGGCGTCATCCATTTCCGGGACCCGGGCTGGCGATTCGGTGCCTGTGCACGAACGAGGACGAAAGGGTACTCACCGACTCCGCCATTGACGGCATGGCGAAGAACGCCAGCTATCGGGGATTCCTGCTGCCGATTCGAAGCGTGGGCGTGCAAGGTGACAGCCGCAGCTATGCCAAGCTGACCGTTCTTCATGGTGGTCCTCTTGACTTCCGCAGCCTGCTGCCTCTCGCAACGGAAATCACCAACCAGCACCAACAGACCAATCGGGTTGCGCTCGCGCTGGAGCCCAAGCGATGGCGCCCGGGTGAGTGGAGGGTGCACAAGGCGACGCTGACGAGGAAGCGGATCGCGTTGCTGCAGGAAGCGGACCACATCGTGACCAAGTTTTTGCGGAAACAAGGCTTCTATCGCAGGGTCTGGCAATGTCCGGTTGTGTCGGTTCCATTGAGCCGTAACGGAGGCGAGACGATCGCACTGCGCCCGGTCACATCCGTCGACGGCATGACGGCCGAGACGGCCCAACTGCCAGCGGGCAAGATAGGCGGACTGTCTCGTGAGCTGATGGCGCTCAGCGGCGTAGAAGCGGTGCTGTACGATCTTTCCCACAAGCCGCCCTCGACGATCGAATGGGAGTAGCGCGGGGCGAGACCGCGACCCATTCACTCCCACTTCTGTGAGGAACCCTGCGCTCCCACCGGCCCCGATGAGCGCGGCTTGTGGAGGGATTCGAGCTGTTCAATAGTAGCGGGCCAATCTTTCTTCAGAAGGCGGGAAAGCGCTCGGTCCGCGAGGAGCTTGCCGCCGGTTTGACAGGGTGCGCAGTAGTTCGTTTCGTTGGACGCGTATCGAATGCGCTGAACCTTAGCTCCGCAGTCGGGACAGGGTTTGCCGTATCGTCCGTGAACGGCCATGCCAGGACGAAAGGCCGTTACTTTCTCGGGGAATGAGTCACCGCGGTCCTCACGAAGCGTTTCGATCCAGTGCAGCAAGGTTTTGCGGGTAGCATCGAAAAGGCATCGGAGTCCGTCGCCGGAGAGCTTCCGTGTGAGCGTCACCGGCGAAAGGCGAGCACAGTGGAGAATCTCGTCGGAGTAGGCGTTGCCGATGCCGCTAAGAAGGCGCGGATCGGTAAGCGCCCGTTTCAACGTGTGGTTGGCGGCCGTAATTGCGGCGGCGAAGGATTCGTAGTCGGCCTCCAAAACATCAAGTCCGCCGGGGTCGTGTGCGGCTGGGGCTGCTTTCCCTGAGGCGAGGTAGAGACCGGCGCGTTTCTTTGAGCCCGCCTCCGTGAGAACGAGAGAGCCGGCGGGGAAATCGAAAGCTGCCAAACCCCGCCTGCCTCCGGGAATCTTTGCTTGCGGCGGCTTCCAATGCAGACGTCCGGCGATCATCAAGTGCAGGATCAGCCAGAGGTCGCCTTCCAAACCGATGGCGATGCGCTTGCCAAGCCGGCGCAACTGCCTGACGACGCGGCCTTCGGCGGCACGGACAGGGGCGATGGTGCGTAAAAGGAATGGTGTCGCCAGGCGGACGCGCTCCAGAGGCTGACCGAGAATCCTTTCTTCCAGCGCTTCAATGTAGACCGTGATATCGGGTAGTTCCGGCACGTCCGGGGATGTTTGCGACCTGCCTCCGCCTACGCTTCCGCCAAGGCCTTCGCCATGGCTGCGGGGTCATCGTTGAGGAAGGCGTGGGTCGCCTTGCTCGGATCGATCTCGGCGGTGAGCAGGCTCTCTTCACCGAGTTCGGAAGCCTGGATGACCAGACCGTCCGGTCCAATAATCAGCGAGCGGCAGTTGTTGCGCGGATGGCGCATGTTGGCGGAAACAAGATAGACGGTATTCTCGGCGGCTCTCGCGGTCAGCAGGGCTTCATGGACCGGCAGCTTCCACTCCATGTTGGGCAAAATATGATTGAATTGCGGATGAAAGACGACGCGGGCGCCCGCGCGGGCCAGCGAGCGGACCGTTTCCGGGAACCGAAAACCTTCGAAACAAATCACCACACCCATCAGAATGCCCTTCCATGCGAACAGCGTCTCCTCCGTGCCCGGTGAGTAACCCTGGGCGTCGCCCGGAGTCAGCCGGGTCTTATGGTGGACGGCAAGCTGCCGGCCTTGATCGTCAAGGACCACGGCGCTATTGAACGGCTTGTTGTCTCCGTTGGGAGTTTCCGTTCCAACAACGGCGCCGATGCGGTGTGAACGGCAGGCGTCAGCGACCCCGGTCAGGGCTTGATCGAGAGCCCGAGCGTCACAAGGCGCGTCGGGGCGTGAGAGGCCGACTCGGTAACCTGCGAGATGCGTTTCCGGCAGGCACAGCAACTCGACTCCTTCGCTCGCTGCCTGCTCAATTGCTTCCAAAGCCGTAGCGAGGTTTTGCTGGATGTCGGTGGTTTGCGGGATCTGTGCCGCGCCGATCTTGATCGTTTCCACGGTCGCGTTCTCCGCGGTGCTACAGAGTCGAATGTCTCTCTTCGGCGGCCGTCACCAGAGCACACTTCCGACAGGGGCTTCTAGGCGTAGGCCTCGTCGTAAAGCTTCGTCAGATACTGATAGTCCTTTTCAATGGCCTTCAAGACGTTGTCACGACGGGCGGATTCGGTCGGCCCGTCGATCTCGTATTCCATGTGGAGCGTGATCGGCCCGTCGAAGTCCGTCGCAGCAAGCAACGAGAAGAATTCCGCAAGCCGCACCATGCCCTCGCCGAGAGGACATACGCGGCGCTCCCATTCGCCGTCCCGCTTCTCCCAGTAGAAGTCCTTGATCGAGACCATCTTCAGGTTGTGGGCGAGGCGTCGAAAACCGATCTTCCAGCCGCCATGGCCGCCCTCGATCGTGGCGTGCATGGGGTCGAAGTAGAATCCCATCCACTGCGGGTCGATGTCGCGCATCAACCACCAGTGATCCCACATTGCGGCCCCGACGTGCGTGCCGGAATGGTTGTGAAAACCCCCTCGGATTCCGGCGTGCTGCGCGAGACCGGCTAAACCTTCCACCTCCGTCTTCACTTTCGCCAAGACATCCTCCAGCCGCGAGACATCTTTCGGATAACGGTAGTAGCCCAGCTTGAAGAAAAGAATCCCAAGGCGCGCTGCGGTATAGAGCGTAGGCCGGGCGGCGGTGTCTTGGATCGACGTCAGACCGGTGGTGATCATCGAGATTTCCACGCCTTCCGCGTTGAGCTCGGCGTGGGCTTTCGGCAGGTCCTGCTCGACGTTCTCAGGCAGCACATGCCCTCTGGGACGCGTGGTCAAGTCGACGCCGGGAATGCCGATTTGATGGAGCACCTTGCCGAGATCGGAGTATCCGAGAAAGGGCAAGGGCTTGGAGAAGAGGCAGAGAGTTGGTTTCTTGCGCTCATCGGTCCTTGCGGCTTGGGCCTTGCTTGTGGTCACAGCAGCGGCGGCGGCTATCAAGAGTTCTCTACGGCTCCATTCCGACATTTTGTTGCTCTCCTTGGCCGTCTCGGCCGACGGCGCGGCGTCTCAATATTCTCACATGCGCTGCTCACACGGGCGGACGAAGTTCGTAGCGGCCGGAAATGACGAGATCTTCGTCGCGCACGGGCCGACGGTAAACGTAGGTCCATACCTCGATCGATCGTCCGCTTTCGAGCCGGGCGGAAGCGCGCACGCGCTCATATTCGAAGGGCTTGGGGCTATGGTGAGCGCAGCCCTCGTAGCCGTCCAGGGTTGCAAGGAGAGCCGGCGGGTCGCGCAGGCGGTAGACTTCGCCGTAGACCTGATCACGCAGTTCCTCTGACAAGACAAGGTCGGGGTAGCGGGGCGTGACCTGATAGATACGGCCGCGCAGCCGGGCGGGGCCCAAGAGTTCAGCTTGGGTGGCCAGAGAGCGGGCGACAGGATGGTCGCATGTGCTTTGCAGGGTGCCGTAGACGAAGAGATTGGGGCACACGGCGGGTCAGAGGGTCGGAGCTAGTTTTTCCTCCGCTCCGTGCGGATCATACAAGCGGGAAACATGCGGTCCGGTGTCAAAGCCGCTTGATCAGGAGGAAGTTTCAGGTTAGCCGAGAGCTTCGCGGAGCAGCTTGTTGACGACTTTGGGGTCAGCCTGACCGCGCGTCGCCTTCATCACCTGTCCAACGAAAAAGCCGAGCACGCCCGTCTTGCCGCCGCGGTAAGTTTCGACTTGCTTCTGATTTTTGGCGAGGATCCCGTCGATGATCTTCTGGAGCTCACCCTGGTCGCTGATCTGCTTGAGGCCCTCGGCCTCGACGATCTCGGCGGCGGCGCGGCCGCTTTCGAACATCTTGGAGAAGACTTCCTTGGCCAGCTTGCCGGAGAGTGTGCCGTCACCGATCAGGCGAACGAGTTCGGCGAGTTGCTCCGCGGCGACAGGCGACTCCTCGATAGACTTGCCGGCGGCGTTGAGAGCTCCCACCAGTTCTCCCTGCACCCAATTGGCGGCGACCTTCGCGTCACCGGACTTCATGGCTACCTGCTCGAAGTAGTCCGCCATCGCTTGCGTGAGAGTGAGGACTCCGGCGTCGTAATCGTTGAGGCCGTATTGCTCGATGAACCGCTTGCGCTTGGCCGCCGGCAGCTCCGCCATCGATGCTCGGATCTCTTCCTTCCACTCGTCGCTGACGATCAGCGGCATCAGGTCCGGCTCAGGGAAGTAGCGGTAGTCGTGGGCTTCCTCCTTCGACCGCATCGCCACGGTTTCCCCCGTCTGCACGTTGTACAGGCGTGTCTGTTGTGGGATGGTCCCTCCCGCTTCGATCACGCCGGCTTGCCGCGCGATTTCGAAGGTCAGCGCCCGCTGGATGAAGCGGAAAGAGTTCATGTTCTTGACTTCGACCTTCGTGCCGAACTCGTCTTGACCCCGCGGACGAATGGATACGTTTACGTCGCAACGGAGTTGTCCCTTCTCCATGTCGCAGTTCGAAACGCCGACGAATTGCATGATCTGCTTGAGCTCGGTCAGGTAGGCAACCGCTTCCTCGGCGCTGCGGATGTCGGGCTCGCTCACGATCTCCGCGAGCGGAACACCGGCGCGGTTGAGGTCGACATAGCTGTAGCGATTCGAATCCTTGAAGCCATCGTGGATGGTTTTGCCGGCGTCTTCTTCGAGGTGCAGCCTCGTGATGCCGATGCGCTTCGTCCGTCCGTCGATGTTGATCTCAAGCCAACCGTGCTCGGCGAGCGGCTGATCGAATTGCGAGATCTGGTACCCCTTCGGCAGGTCGGGATAGAAGTAGTTCTTGCGCGCGAAGCGGGAGAAGTTGCGGACCTCGCATTGGAGGGCCAACGAGGCTTTGATACCCAGGACGACGGCCTGGCGGTTCAAGACCGGCAGCGCGCCGGGCAGACCCAGGGTTACGGGGTCGGTTTGCGTGTTCGCCGGGTTGCCGAAGGCGGTCGAAGAGCGGCTGAAGAGCTTGGTTTTCGTACCAAGTTGTACGTGGACCTCGAGTCCGATGACCGACTCGTACTTGGCGATGGTTTCGGCGTCGGCGATACCGCCGTCGAGGACTTCCATGCGTAATTGACGTCCCAGCCAAGAGGCGCGCCGGTCGACGAAACGGCATTATAACAGCCGGTGTCTCGCGCCCTGTAAGAGTTGAAACCCCATTGTCAGGACACTCGGTTTCAAGCTACGATGAAGCTTTGAGAGGCTGATCCGCAATGAAGACGACTCGACGAGACTGGCTCCGCGCAAGCGCGAGCGTGGGGGCGGCTGCTCCCTTTTTCCTGGTTGCGAAACCGGTTTGGGGCTACAGCGTGGACGAAGTCGAGTCCAAGCTCAAGAAAGGGAAGAGCATCAGCGGCGTTACACTCAACGACCTGCCGACGCCGTCGCTCATCATCGACCTCGACCGACTCGAGGCGAATATCGCCAAGTTGGCGAAACACGCCAAGGCGGCGGGGATCAACCTGCGGCCTCACGGCAAGACGCACAAGTGTCCCGAGATTGCGCATCGTCAGATCAAGGCTGGCGCCCTGGGGCTCTGCTCGGCCACGATCAGTGAAGCGGAACGAATGGCCGACGCCGGCGTCCCCGGCATTCTGATTACGTCGGAATCAGTCGGGCTGAACAAGATTGCGCGGCTGGTTCGGATGACGGCCAAGCATTCCGACACCATGGCCGTTGTCGACAATGCGCGCAACGTCGAGCGACTCAGCGAAGCCGCGGCCGCCGCAAAGGTCGATCTGAACATCATGATCGACATCGACCCCGTCGGGCGCCGCACCGGCGTTCAGCCCGGCGAGCCGGCGATGAAGCTGGCCCAACAGGTGGACAATCTGCCTAGGCTGAAGCTGCGGGGCGTTCATTGCTATTCAGGGAGATCGTCGCATGTCAACGGATTCCGGGAACGGAAGGAGCATTCCGAGACCGTGATGGCGCCGCCGCTCGTGACGTTCGAGAAGATGCGGAGGAACGGTTTACCGGTCGAGATCATGTCAGGCGCGAGCACCGGCACGTACAACATTGATTCCGGCCTGAAGGGCATGACGGAGTTGCAGGCGGGTTCCTATGTATTCATGGACGTCGACTATCGCCGCATCGGCGGCAAGGGCAGCTCGGTCTACAACGACTTCAAGCCGTCACTGACCGTTCTCGCCACGGTCATCAGCAAAAACTACGACGACCGGGCGACACTTGACTCGGGTCTCAAGGCGTTTGCCACCGACCGCAAGTTCGGGCCGGAGATTCTCGGGATCACGGGCGTGGAGTATCGTTTCGGTGGCGACGAACACGGGATTCTTACCATCTCCGAACCCAGCCGCCCTGTCAAACTCGGGGACAAGTTCCGCCTGGTCGTGCCTCACTGCGACCCCAATGTGAACCTCTACGACCGTGCCTATTGCGTCCGCGGAGACAATGTCGTCGAAGTATGGGCGATCGGAGCACGAGGTCACGTTTAAGGCTGACGGACGATATCGATCCTGTCGCCGACTTCGAGCACCTTGCCGGCTTCGGAGCCGGGGATGCGAGTATTGACCGTGAGCCGGTAATAGTGGTCGAAGCGGCTCGGCTCGGCCCAGGCGGGTAGAGTCTCACGGCGTTTCTCGGCAAACGTCTTCACGAAATTGACCGGCGTGTCGCTGCCGTCTTCCGGATTCCGCCCCGGCACGGCGCATCTTTGGCAGGGAGTGACCCCTTCGACCAGGACGTCGCCGATCCGGAACCGCCCGTCCTCATCCCCGGGTCCGTACAGCCGGTCTTCCCAGAACGCCGGCACGCCGTCGACTTCGAGGTTCGCACGAAAGCGGCGGCGGGTCTCCTCCAGGGTGAAGCCGAACCAAGAGGCGACCGTTTTCAGCGACGCCGTGCTGACGATCGTGGGGCCCGGCGCAGCGGTGTCATCCGGGAAGCCGCCGTCCGCGTCGTGCTGCAAGCGGACCGGAAATCCCATCCGTTCACCGACCCATGACTCGATCGGCTCATGCTCGCGGTGAGGGAAGAACGTGGCGGAGTCCTGTTGATCGGTGAGCGTCACCTGACCGAAGCCGAAGTCGAATACGGAACGAATCCGCATGATCCGCTCGCCGGCGCGCTTGCCATTGATCACCGAGCCTTCTTCGTCGAGAAAGCGGTATTCCCGGTCATGCGCCAACGCCCCCGACCGCAATACGGCGGCTTCGGCGACGTCGTGGCCGTCGAGTGACTTGAAGGGAAAGATTCGAATGCGTGCGAGGTGCGGGTTCATGTCTGCTGCCGGAAGCTCATTGTAGGGCTCCGCGCGTCCGGTTCCTGAGCCGGCTGTGCGGTAGAATCAGCCTACTGAAGCGAGTGATCGTGTCCGCACCATGACGCCTGAGCCGCCTGCGACAAGCCGGGTTGTCCGCCGGACTTGGCTCCAAGCCTGCCTGACCGCTTTGGGCGCGCAAGGCCTTCTCGCAACCGCCCCGCCGCCCGGCGCGGCGTACCTTCGTCTCAAAGAGCCCGTCTCGATAACGGTCGGCGATCTCCAACTCTGGCGGCCTCATCCGTTTTCGGCGTGGGTGGTCAAGCCCGCCGCGCACGGCGAGCCCTCCGCCGAGCGCCTCCTCAAAGGTATCCTGGTGCAGGCAAGCGGGAAGCCCGGGCCGGAGAGTCTGCGAGCACTGTGCCTGCATTGTCCTCACGAACTTTGCTACGTCCAGCTTGTCGAGGACCTGCATCACGTCCGGCTCAAGCAGAGCGCCCGCCCTGATCATCCCCTGCTGGTCTGCCCATGCCATTTCAGCGTCTTCGATCCGCAAATGGAGGGTGCGCTGCTTGAAGGCCCCGCGGAACGCGGCCTGTTTCGCTTTCGCTTCCAAATGCGCGATGATGTCGTCGAGATACAGGAGGTCGAGGCAGCCGCCGTGCTCTAGCGGCGCCCCGTCTCACGGAGAGTCGGACATGCTCAAACGTTGCTCAGTCATCACACTGCTGCTTGTGCTGGCGGCGGCTTGTTCAGCCGTCCCGAATGGCCAGACCCGCCAGAAGCTCTACGTGCTCAGCAGCAACTCGAACGACGTTACCGTGATCGATGTCGCGACGAACGAGATCCTGACCTCCGTCGAGGTCGGCGAACTGCCCCACGGCATCGCAACACCCAAGTCCCAGTTCCCACTCTATGTCGCCACCGAAGGCGACGACGGCCTGGCGGTCGTCGACCCGGTCAAAGACGTGCTGGTCAAGAAATACGACTTCTTCGGCAAACGGCCCAACGAAATCGAATGCACCTCCGACGGCCGTTATGTCTACGTGCCGGCGATGGGTGACGGGCGCTACGAGGTCTTCGACACCCGGAAAGAAAAGATCACTACCCGCATCCCCACCGACGGCACGCCGCACAACACCGTGGTATCGCCTGACGACAAGTACATGTATCTCGTCCCGCATGACCGGGGGACACTGAGTATCGAAGCGCAACGGGCGCGGGGCCGGCCCGTCAGCCTCAACAAAAAGATCTACGTCGTCGATACCGCCACACGGAGCATCGTCGACATGATTCCGACCGGTAACACGCCCCGCCCTACGGCGATCAGCCCCGACGGTTCGCGCCTCTTCGTCAACACGGACAACCTGATGGGATTCCTCGTCATCGACACGGCCAAGCGCAAGGTCATCCAGACGGCAGAATACACACTCACTCGCGAGGAACGGGCTACTCCAAGCCGTGCTCACGGAATCGGCGTCTCACCCGACGGCAAAGAGGTTTGGTCCACCAACATCAATCACGGCTTCGTTCACGCCTTCGACGTCACACAAGACCCCCCTGTCGAAATCGCGAAGATCAAGACAGGCAACAGCCCTCTCTGGTTGACCATGACTCCCGATGGGCAGACCGTCTACACCGCCAACACCGCCGACGATACGATCTCTGTCATCGACCGGGCTGCCAAGAAGGAGCGGACGCGAATCCAGCTTCCCAAAGGCAAAGCTCCCAAGCGAATGCTCGTGCTTACGGTGCCCGCCGGCTAGTTCGTGATCGCCCTTGGCGTGAACAAGGCCGCTTGTCACGCCTTGAAGACGTGAACGCAAAACATCGACGACCTTGATACGGGACCCTTTTGCGACTCCGCAGATCTGGTTCAATTGACATTCACGCGGCCGCCTGCTTGCGGCGTTCTTGCGCCAAGTCGTAGTTGGCTTGCAGGCGCATCCAGAATTCCGCGTTGCTCCAGCCGACGGCTTCCAGTCCCAGTGCTACCCGCGCCGATATCCCAATCCGTCCGTTCAGCAACCGAGACAGGTTGTTGCGGGTAACGCCAAGCCGAGCGGCGCACTCCGTTACCGTCCAGCCGGATTCATCGATGCAGTTGCGGATGCTTTCGCCGGGATGTGTCGGATTCACCATTGGTAGCTCCGTCAGTCAGTGGTAATCGATCAGGTCCATGTCCACCGCCTCGCCATCGACAAAGCGGAAGACCATGCGCCAGTTGCCCGAGACGTGCACGCTCCATTGCCCGCGTCGGTCTCCCTTCAGCGGATGCAGCCGGTAGCCGGGCAGTTCCATGTCTCGGGCCGATTGCGCCGCCGCCAGTTCCGTCAAGATGCGACGGATACGGCGGATCAGGGGTTGCGGCACGAGTCGGGCATCGTCCTGTTCGGCTAGACGATGCAGTCCTTTGTGCGCGCACCTGATGCAACACAGTATGCCGCAGAGGAACGCTTTGTTGCAAATCTTTTTACCCCGACGTGACCCTTTGAATGCGGCAATAGGACAGAGGGGGGCGGGCCACCCTTGGCAGAAACGAGACAGATCACCGGGGGGATATGGCCCACAGGAGGTCGCAAAAATGCGCCGGAGAAGAGGCACGGGATAACGATAGCAACCGTGCAAAACAACGTTAAGGGTCGTCGCCTGGTATGCTTAGCGGTCTCAGGAAACCCCACAGATGGTGTGCCTTCCGCTTTCTCCGCCATGTGCGAAATTGAAGAAATGAGATCTACTCGACACCACCTTACGATTGATGCGTCGGGACCGAGTCCGGAGGAAAATGACGAATGTTTAAGTCGACACAAACGAGATCTTCAGCGGCTGACTGCGCTGTGGCTTCAGCAAGGCCCAACAAGTACCAGCAGGGAGGTAGCAGCAGAGATCAGCAAGAAGATCAAGTCGATCGTGCTTCTGCTTGGGGCATTGAGTAAACAACAACAAGAGTGCTTGGAAAGGCTGAGTGCTCGCGGGTGGTTCTTGAGTCCAGACACACCTATAGAGCAACTTCAGCTCTTTACGGACTCATTAGGGGAGAATGGCGGTAGCGAGAAAAAAGATCCCATTAGCTCTCATTTTAGGAAGCGGATAGATTCAATAGAGAGTGAACTATCCAAGTCGTATCCTCCTCGCAGTCAAATCCTCCATGATGCATTCGAGGCCCACAGAGCAGGAAAATATACACTGTCAGTTCCAGTTTTCCTTTCTCAGGCCGATGGAATTTGGCGGGATCAGTTTCGTGAAAACTTCTTCCAGAAGAAAAAGCTGAAATCTACGTTGCAAGACTGCAAGAATGATCCTCAACTCCAATATGTTGCCACGATGTTGACCCTGCTGGAGCCGAGGGAGCCGGGTAAAAATAACCCATTATGGGCCAACGAATCGGAAAGGGATGATTTGTTCGACGCACTCAATCGGCACCAAGTGCTGCACGGTGAATCCGTCAATTATGCGACTGAGCAGAATAGTTTCAAAGCGATCTGGCTGCTTACCTGCTTTCAAGGGGTATGTCGGATGGTGGCGCAATAGACGTGCAGCAGCAGGGCAGGAGTAAGAGGATTGTCTCCCTCCGGCCCGCCCCGGTGGATCGCCAGCCTATGGGGCAGCAATTACCCCCGACGTAGACTCTCACTCCAAAGGGGACATTTCTGAACTGGCCTGGCAAAAGCCCAGCCATGCGCCACAAAGAACAGGCGGTCTTTCTCAGCGAGCCTGGCCGTCGTCAGCGTCTTTGCGAGAAACTTCTGGCGCACCGAAAGCCAATATTCGGGCTCTGCTCCCGAGGCCGCGCGTAACTTCGATAGGCGCAAGTCAAATACTTCGCCGCATCGGCCCAGGACCCACCGCGCAGCATGCGGTACATCCCCTCATCCGGCCCGCGCGGGTTCTTCTCGGGAGACCGCTCGTAGTAGAGCCGCTCATAGCGGTCAAAGCACCACTCCCACACATTCCCCGCCATGTCACACAGCCCGAACGTGTTCTTCGGAAACCGGCAGACGACGCGCGTGCCGTCGAGCACATTGAAATGCGCTTGCTCGCCCTTGGTCGGCTCCTCCTCCCCCCAGGGAAACTTGGCTCCCTCGGCCATCCCGCGCGCCGCCCGCTCCCATTCGGCCTCCGTCGGAAGGCGCTTCCCCAACGATTCGCAGTAGGCCGTCGCCTCATACCAGTTCACGTTCACAACCGGATGTTTCTCCTCGCCCGCCGCGAACTCGCCGTCCACCCAATGGAACGGCCGTTCCCGCCCCGTCGCCTCGAGAAACCGCAGATACGCCTCGTTCGTCACCTCGTGCTCATCGAGGTAGAACGGATCGACATGGATTCTCTTCGCCGGCCGATCGTCCTTGAGAAGCGTAGGACGCCACTTCAAGTCGTCATCGGGAAGAGGATGGGAACGTCCTCGCAGAAACTCCCCACCGGGGACAAAAACCATCCCCGGCTCGGCGGCGCGCAGTGACAGCAGCGCGACCCCGAACAGCAGACAGGACAGCCCAAGGAAGCGGCGCGCGCGCCCCGGCAGGCGGTACCGGTTTACTTTGCAGGCAGATACATCAACGGGAGATTGCTCAGAACGAAGCCGACTCGCGCAAGAGCTAACCGTAGATTTCAGAAATCTCATCCGTCGGGATGTAGCCGTTCGCGCCCAGCGGATCGACGTACACATACGGACGCCCCGAAGGAGTATTGCGGATCTGCCTGGACCAGTCAATCCCCAGCGCCGAATACATCGTCGCCAGAACGTTCTCGTTGCGAGGCTGTTGCTTGTGAGGCCAACCCGTCTCCGCGCACTTCGCGCCGCCCGAATCCGAGGCCCCATGCCGCACGCCGCCCTTCACACCCGCACCCGCGAACAGCGCCGGGTAAACCGGGTTGTGATGGTCACGCCCATCCATGTTGTTCAGCGCGCCCGGCGTCCGGCCGAACTCGCTCATATTCACGACCAACGTCTCGTCGAGAAGGGTCTTCTCCGGATTGGTCTTCGAAGGAATCGTCGCGAGATCCTCGAGCAACGCCGAGAACGCCTGATCGTACTCGGCGCAGAGCTTGTAGTGATTCGAGCCCTTCGAATGATCCCAGATGTACGTGTGGTGGTCCCAACCGGGATGGCAGATATGGATGTAGTGCGTTCCGGCATCCTGCGCCAACACGTTCCGCGCCAGGATCGAAGAGATCCCCGCCCGGTGCGTTCCGTAGCGCTCCTTGTCTTCATCGGTGATGCGAAACGCCGCCGGCCAGCGCTCATCCGAAAGCAAGCTGTACGCTGCGCTATAGAAGTCGTCGTAGCTCGACATCTTCCTCCCGAAGCCGGAAAGCCGCTTGTGCCCGACATCGCGCAACTGGCTCAAAAGCGCCCAACGCTCTTCGAGCAGTTCCACCATCTTCTGATCGAACGAGGGTGAGTCCGTCGCCGCCTCGGTATTGACGTCAACCACCGAGAACCGCGCCGGAAGGAACCCCGTCGACAGAGCCCCGGGCGCACCTTTCTCCAAGTTGAACGACATGTACGTGGGGAAGGTATCGGTCGGACGCCGCCGCTCTTCCAACTCCGCCGCGATCACCGAGCCGATCGCGGGGATCTCGCGCGCAAACGCCAAGTTCATCTGGCGTCCGGTCTGCAAGTAATACTGCGCCCGGAAGTGAACCTCTTCATGGCTCTTCATCGATCGCACGACGGCGATTTTGTCCATGTGCTGCGACATCTTCGGCAGCAGGAGCTGCGACATATGCAGGTCCGGCGCCAACTGTGTCATCTCGAGGTCCTTGGGTGTCCCAGCGTTTTCCTTGAAATCGTATGACTCGACGTGGCTGATCGCGCCCGACATCTCGTAGAAGAGAACGTTCCGGGCCGTCCCGCGCGGATGCACCTTGGCGCCGGTTTGTTTGGCGGATACTTGCAGCGGCCACACCCCGTCAATCGAGGCGCCGAGAAGACCGAGTCCGCCCAGCCGCAGCAAATCGCGCCTCGTCCCCGGCAGGTCTCCTACTTTTCCAGGCTCCGTCATCAGAACACCTCCCTACTACAAGCCGGTCCGGCCTCGCCCAACGCAGGGGCGCGGCATGCCGCGCCCGATTCCCCGCCGCTAGTAATTGAAGAAGAACTCCACGCTGTTGAGCAGCGCCCACTGCAAGTTCTCCGCCCCCGCGGCGCGGTCCTTGTTCAAGGCCGCCAAGGCAACCTCTTTCTCATCGCCCGACGGTGGCCGCGAAAGCGTCCCCAAGAACATCTCGTCAACCACCCGATCGTTGTCGTAGCTGTCGAGCAGGTTCTTCACGCGGCTGTCTTCCTTGGCAATGACTCGATCCGCCACCACCGGCGACTGCATCAGCGCCAACGGATGCAGCAGCGAACCGGGAACCTCCCGCGGCGGCGTATTGCGGTCCGACTGGCCAAAAGTCCGTAGGAAAGTCCGCACATCGCGGCCGCCCGAAGGCCCCGACAGCTTCATCGCCATGCCGACTTTGTCGTCACCGAACTTGAACTCCCCGGGCCGGTCCGTAGCGAATGCAATCGCGTCGTGCAACTCCTCGGCATTCAGCCGGCGCACGAACTTGCGGGCGAAGTACTTGGCGTACGACTCCTTCCATTCGCCCTGGAACCGCGCCGACAACTGATAGGCGCTCGACCTGGTGATCGTCCGCATCAACTCCTTGATGCTGTGGCCGCTCTCGCGAAAACTCTGCGCCAACTCGTCCAGCAGCTCCGGGTGCGACGGCTGCAACTCCCAGCCTTCGGGCACGTTGTCCGGATCCTGCCGCAGCAAATCGAATTCGTCGAACGGCTCGACGATCCCGAAGCCCATCAACTTCGCCCAGAAGCGGTTCACCGTGCCGCGAGCGAACTGCGGATGCGCGGTCAGTATCCGTCCCAGCGCCTCGCGCGGTTCCTCGCCGGGTTGCGGCCCTTCGCCGTTCAGCAGGAACGCCGGATTTTCCGGCCCGCCCAGCCGCGCGACGCGCACCATGCTGTGGCCCTCGGTGTCGTATCCGGGATTGCCGTCATCCAATAAAAACTCGCCCGACTGCGGCTTGCCGTTCTCGAAATACATCAGATACCGCGAACGGCCCATGAACGCCGCGGTCTGGAAGAACTCCGTCCGCCTCTTTGTGCTCAGCCAGACGTTCACCTTCTCGAGGTGTCCCTGCCCGTCGTGGCACGAAATACACGACAGATTCAGCCCCATGAAGATCTTGGCGTAATGAATCGCCAGCTCGTCATGCGTATCGAGCTGATGCACCATGCTGAGGTCGTCGCCGTCTTTCGGCTGCGGCGCCCCCTGGATGTGCTCGCGCGCGATCACGTTCGACGCAGCGACCACGTGGTTGCTCTTCGCCGACGCCGAGATGATGTCGTACGCAACCTTGTCGTAGGGCCTGTCGGAGCGCAGGTTCTGCTTCATCCAATAGTGGAAGAGGTGCTGTCCGCGCCCCATCTTGCCATTCGCGCGGAACAGGTCCATGAAGTGGTAGGCCCACTTCTCGACAAACTCTTCGCTGTCGATCAAACGATCGATCAGCTTGTCGCGTTTGTTGGGGTCATCATCCGCCAGGAAGGCGCGCACTTGAGTCCGAGCCGGGATGCGCCCCGTCAAATCAATCGTCGCGCGCCGCAGAAACTCGATGTCCGATGCTGGCGGCGCATGCGGCACGCCCTCGCGCTCCATCTTGCCGAAGATGTGATCGTCGATGAAGTTCCGCCGCTCCACGCGGCCCGGCTCCTCGCCCGGTTCAGACCCGAGCAGCCGATCCGTCAACTCCGCCGCTTCCTTCGACTTCGGACGGTCGAACAACGAACCATGAGTCTCGGAAAACTTCTCCGGGGTGAGAACCTCGGGACGAGCCTCGCGCGGCTCGCCTTGATTCTGCGCGGACAGCATCAAAGCTGCTAGCAGCGCACACACAACTATGCTTCCCGCCTGCTTCATGAGCGGCCTCCAAAATGGATGAAGCTAACGATATGGTACGCCCGCCCTCTCACCGTGTCAATGCGAATACATGATCGGCCGAAGTCGTTTCAAAGCCCATTTCCCGCGGCCGACCGCTTACCATGGGCGGGTCATGAAGAATCGCTTCGATGACCGCCAACCCTCCCGGAGAACCTTCGTCAAGAAAGCCGCCGCATCCACCGTTGCCTCCGGAGCTCTGCTCGCCGGATGCGGTCCACCGGAAGAACCAACAAAGCCCCGGCTGAAGCGCCTCTACGACGACCCGTTTTCTCCCGTCAATCTCCCCGGGCGTGACAACTATCGCCGTCCCCCCGGCTGGGGCCCATCCATTCGCGCCGACTGGGACGCCAAGAACGTCATCGTCATCATGCTCGACAGCTTTCGCTCCGATCACCTCGGCGCCTTCGGAAACTCCAAAGTCCCCACCCCGAACCTCGACCGGTTCGCCGCCGAATCGACGCTCTTTATGCGCTGCTATCCCGAGGGCCTGCCCACCATCCCCGTCCGCACCAGCCTCTTCAGCGGCAAGCTCACCTATCCCTTCCGACCCTGGCAGGTGCTCCACCCCGAGGATCACCCTCTGCTCGCCGAGATTCTCTGGAGCGAAGGTTTCCGCTCCTGCCTCGTCTCCGACACGTACCACATGCACAAGCCCGGGTACGGTTTCAGCCGCGGCTTCGACGATGTCATCTGGCTGCGCGGACAGGAAGGCGACCCTTACGTCCGCGACCCGCGCATCCAGGTCGACATCGAACCGTTCTACAAGCCGCGCACCGGCAAGCCGAAAGAAGCCGACCAAATCCGCCAGTACCTCACCAACCGCCATGACTGGCGAACCGAGGACGACCACTTCACCCCGCGCGTCATGGGGCACGCCCTCGATTGGCTCAAACGCCAGGAGCGCAAAGAGAACTTGTTCCTTTGGATCGATTCCTTCTGTCCGCACGAGCCCTGGGACCCGCCCGACCGCTTCCTGAAACAGGTCGCTCCCGCCTTGAGCGGCAAGAGGTTGATTCTCCCCACGCCCGGCGACTCCGAGGGCTACCTCGACGCAGAGGAGATCACCAACATCATGTCGCTCTACGCCGCCGTCATCGCTTTCGTGGACTATTGCGTCGGCAACTTCCTCGACGAAATCAAGCAAATGGGGCTCTACGACAACACGATGATCGTGATCGGAACCGACCACGGCGAGCCGTTCGGCGATCACGGCATCATCCGAAAAATCCGCCCCTGGGCCTACGAAGAGCTGGCCCACACCTTCCTGATCATTCGTGAGCCCGGCGGACAAAGCGTTGAGCGCGTCGAGTCTTATGTGCAGCTCACCGACATCACCGCCACCATCCTCGACCACCTCGGCATCGCCCCGCCGCCGGCGATGACCTCACGCAGCCTCGTGCCGCTCATCCTCGGCCGAGAAGAGAAGGTGCGCGACTTCGCGGTCTGCTGCCACTACGGCAAATCCCTCAATGTTCGCCACGACGACTGGAGCTACCACTACTTTCTCGATGGCGACGCCAAGCAGAAAGAAGGCAGCCAGCTCTTCAAGGAAGGTCCCGAGCTCTATAACACGACCGACGACCCCACCGAGCACAACAACCTCATCGCCGCCGAGCCCGACCGCGCCGAAGCCATGGACCGAATGGCCCGCGACCTCACCCGCGAGCTCGTCGAGCATGAGCAACAGTTCATCCAGGCCTGAGACCCCAGGCAGGTCCGCAGCTCCGCGGCCGCGGCGGGACAAGAAGGGCCCGGCCATGCCCGGCTATGTTGGTTGACTTCCTCCGCCGGCCTTGGGTCAGGCCATCAAGGTCGAGGCCCAAACCCCGCCAAAGCCAACAACGCCTGAACAGCCGTTTACCATCCCCGCAAACCATCCGAAACGACCGTCTGCCGTTGCCGCAAATCAACAGTCGCACTACACCGAGGCGAGCGCACGCGGCTCCGCACCCAGGGTGTTAGCCCCTGGATTTGACAAAGTAGCTTCCAGTTGCTACTTTGCTGTCCATGAGATCAGTTGGCGTGAAAGTGCTCAACAGTCGGCTGAGCGAGTACGTGCGGCTGGCAGCATCAGGTGAAACCGTTCTGGTGACGGATCGTGACAGGGTGGTCGCAGAAATCGGTCCTCCCAAAGGAACCAGGAGCCCGATTCTTGCCGATGCGCTGTTGGCCGAAGCGGTGCGCAGGGGCTGGTTGACGCCGCCGGTGCTGCCCGCTGCCGGGAAGCCTCCTACACCGGAACCAGTTGCGCCGCTCCGAGACCTGCTCTGCGAATTGGATGGCGATAGAAGCGAACGGTGATCTACGTCGATACCTCGGTTGTGCTCGCCCAACTCTTGGCCGAAGACCGTCGCCCGCCCGCCCGTCTCTGGAATGAAACCCTGGTGGCCAGCCGGTTGATGGAATATGAGATCTGGGTCCGGCTGCATGCGCGCCGGCTCGCCGAATCCCACGGTGAGGCGGCTCGCTTACTCATTGGGCGAATCGCGCTGCTGGAGCTTTCCCCTCCGGTGCTGGCGCGTGCTCTGGATGCCTTTCCCACATCCGTGCGTACGCTGGATGCCCTGCATTTGGCGTCATGCGAATACTTGCGCAATCAAGGCCAGTCGATTGCGCTTGCCAGCTATGACGGGCGGATGATTGCTCTCGCCCGCGCGATGGACATTCCCATCTTCGACTTGGAACCCGCCTGAACCAAACGGTCCCAGGGTCGTCTTTTTATCTTGTCGAGACCTTAACGGGCGGGGTCGAGGGTCGGCGAGGCGCCCAGCACGGTGACCGTCGAGCCCTTGATGGAGGTCAGCGGGACGCTCAGCTCGCAGCTCATCATGCCGAGGAACTCGGCCCGCGACCGCACCAGTTCCTCCAGCGGCGCCAGATCCTGCAAGGTGACGATCATGGACTCGACACGGCCCGTGCCGGCGAGGTGTTCGCGGGCGCTACGCTGACCGTTGAGGACGACCGGCAGGACTACGGCGAGGACCGCTTCATCACTATAAGGTTTCTTGACGGGAGAATGATGATCCTGGTCTGGACGCCTCGCAGCGGCACGCATCGCAGTATCAGCATGAGGAAAGCCAATGAACGGGAAGAAACACTCTACAAACCGAGGTTTCGATCGGGATGACGCGCCCGACCTTTCCGGGGACGGCTGGCCGGAGAAGTTCGTCAAGGCTACCGTTCGCCGTGGTCGGCCAGCGGTAGCCAAGCCAAAAGGGTCAACCACCATCCGCCTTTCCCATGACGTGATCAATCACTTCAAGATGGGCGGCCGCGGGTGGCAGACTCGGATCGACGAAGCCCTTCGCGAGTGGATCAGGGAGCATGACACTGCATGAGACCCATCATGGGGGAAACCTTGTCGTTCGATGACACGCCCCATCAGCCCGCCTCGTAGCTCATTTGCAGAAGAGGCTTCGCGCGTTCCAGGTCTTCCCAGGTGCGAATGGTGACCTCCAGATCTTCGGCCCAGTCGACCTTGCGGAAGTCACGGGTGAAACCTTGCTCAAGGGTGATCGTGTCCGGATTCACATTGAGAACAACGCTCACCGCTTCCTTGCTCGGATGCACCTTAACGCGGGCGAAGTTCCGCAGCCGCTTGAAGGCCACATAGAATTTCAGCGTCTTCTCCTGAACGTCGTCTCCCAACGCCAGGAGATGCGTGCGCAGCGCCTGGTAGATGTCCTGAAGCTGGCCGTCCAGCGCCGCCAATGTGTCCGACATCGTCTTTTTATGGGACGTCATCGATTCGGTCGCTTCCCCGCTGGAGGTTCCCTGTTCGGCCACGATCTCGGTCACCAACTCCAGCATCAGCAGGTTCTCGCCGAAACGCCGGTAGCGGAACAACTCGATATTCCGGTTCATCTGCCGCACCGCATACTCGTCATAACGCGTGAATCCGCCCGCGATGCAAAGCAGGCGCGGCGCGGTCCAGTCGATCTCCCCGGACATGTCCTTGCCCAGCTTGTCCATGACAAGCAGCTTGAACTCCGCCCGATGATCGAGCAGCCAGTCCAGATAGAAGAGCCCCTGATTGATGACGTTTTCGTTGGTGGCGCGCTTGTACTCGATGATCACGGGGCTCGCGTTCTCATCGATACCGAGCGTGTCGATCCGTCCGCCATGCTTCGGGCCTGTCGAGTACTCGCTGCCGAGAAGCCGGATACCGAGCATCGCCTCGATGTTCCGCTCGATCAGGTGTTGAAGTGACTTTTCCAGCGGCGAGGCGCTTCCCGGGATCTCAGTGGCCGATCCTGCGTCCAGGGCAAACAGCTTGATGGCGGTCATCGGGTTGAAAGCTCATCGAAGGCGCCGGTCACATGCGCCCCATGCGTAGCATGTCATCTTGGAGTTTCTGCATAGCGGTCTCGGTTACTCCCCTCGGCCATCAGCCGCGCCATGAACCCCCGTATCGGCGTCCCGTTTAATGCTCTCTGGCTTTTCCGCCCTTAGCCGGCAGAGACTCGGCCCGTCACGGCCTCCCGCAATCCTTCCAGCAAGCCTTCGAGCTTCGCCATGCGTTCGCGGAGTTCACTGACCTCATGCGCCATGCGTTCGCGGAGTTCACCGACCTCATGCGCCATGCGTTCGCGGAGTTCACTGACCTCATGCGCCATGCGTTCGCGGAGTTCACCGACCTCGCCACGCAAGTCATTGATGTACGCTTCCAGCCGCGACTCCAGCGCGCTGATGCGGCTGTCAAACTGAGACTCCAGCGCACTGAGCCTGACATCCAGCCGCGATTCCAGACGCACCATGTCCTGCCGCAGGCCGCGACTGCTGGCCAGGATCACTCCGGCCAAGGCCACTCCCACCGCCACGATCGCGGTCAAGATGCTGATTAGCTCAACGCTCATGCTCCCTCTCAATCAGTCCATAGACGGAACCACCACGCTCGTCTCCGAATGCCTGGTCCAGGAATTCGCCCGACGCCTGTGGCTTCCGCTTCATCATCAACCGGGCAGGCCTCCTGGCCGGACGGCGCCAGATGAGCAAGACCAGCCCGGGCCTCATCGTCTTCCGGATGGCGTCCCACTACTGGAAGCGCCTGCTCAAGTATATCGGCTTCGGCGGAGCAGGGCCGCAGGCCGCAATGTACAACCATCTCGCCTCGACGCCCCTTCTTGTAGAAGTAAACGTCCTCACTCCAACCGGTCCGGCCGGGTTAAGATAACAACCGGCAGCTTCAGGAGCAATCAGTCATGAACCCCAGAAAGCCGATCCTAACCTTCGTGGCGATCACGATTCTCTTCCTTGCCGCACTCACGTGCCGTTCGCCCCAGGCCGCCGAATATTCCGAACTCGGCAGCATCGACTTCTCCACCTCCGCTTCCCCCGAAGCCCAGGAGCACTTCATTACGGGCATGTTGCTGCTGCACAGCTTCGAATTCGATGACGCCCGCGAGGCCTTCCTCGAAGCCCAGAAGGTCGAGCCCGATTTTGCCATGGCCTACTGGGGCGAAGCCTTGACTCACAACCATCTGCTCTGGTCCCGGCAGAACCTCGACGGTGGACGCGAAGTCATGGAGCGTCTCGGGCCGACACCCGAAGCCCGCATCGCCAAGACGTCCACCGAGCGCGAGAAGGACTACATCCGCACGCTCGACGTCCTCTACGGCGAGGGAACCAAGCAGGAACGGGACATCGCCTACCGCGACGCCATGCTGCGGCTCGCCGAAAAATACCCTGACGATCTCGAAGCCGCCAGCCTCGCCGCCGTCGCGACGTTAGCGACTTCCCACGGCGGACGCGACTACCGCATTTACATGCGGGCAGCAGCCATCGTCGAAGAAGTCTTCGCCAAAAACCCGAACCACCCCGGCGCAGCCCATTACTTGATCCATTCCTACGACGACCCCGTTCATGCTCCGCTCGGGCTCCGCGCCGCGCGCGTCTACGCCAAGATCGCTCCCGCCGCCACCCACGCCCTCCATATGCCGTCGCACATCTTCACCTCCATGGGCATGTGGGACGACGTCGTTGCCTCGAACGAGGATTCCTGGGCCGCTTCCGACAGCCGCGTCAAGCGCAAGAACCTGTCGATCGACGAGCGCAGCTACCATGCCCTCAAGTGGCTCGAATACGGCTACCTGCAGCAAGGCCGCTACCAGGACGCCCGCGAGCAGCTCGCCATCATGGAGGCCGACACCGCCGCCACCGGGTCAGAGAAAACGCGAAGCCATCTTGTCAGCGTGCGAGCCCATTACCGCATCGAGGCGCGCCGCTGGGACAGCGAATCGATCGAAGTGGATACCTCCGGCCTCAGCCTCTCGTCCACCACCACCGACCTCTTTACCCGGGGCCTCACGGCGGTCCGTACGAACAAGGTGTCCGCCGCCAAGCCTCTGCTCGCCGAACTCAATCGGACTATCGAAGGGAAGCGAAAAAACGACAAAAAGCTCAAGCACTCCACCGACCCCATGGAGCTGCCGCCTCAGCAGCGCAGAGCGCATGTGCTGGCCCGCGAGCTCGAAGGGGCCATCCATCTCGCCCAGGGACGCGCCGGCAAGGCCGTCGAGCTCCTCGAACGGGCGACCGAACTCGAAGACACTCTCTCCCTCTCCTACGGCCCGCCGGACCCCGTCAAGCCCTCGCACGAGCTTCTCGGCGAAGTGCTGCTCGAACTGAAGCGGCCCCGAGAGGCCGCCGAACAATTCGAGAAAGCCCTCGACCGCGCCCCCAAGAGGGCCCTCTCATTGCTGGGTCTGGCCCGCGCCCAGTCCCAGTCCGGCGACCACGCCGCCGCCCGGCAGACCTACGCCGACCTGGGCCAGGTCTGGCACAAAGCCGACCCCGATCTGCCCGAGCTGGACGAGGTCAAACAGGCCGCTGAACTACGCTGAAGCCGGCCCACGACCGCCAGAGATGCCGTTTGAAGAAAGCACTGAGGTTCATGAAGGGCTCCGGCGGTGAGCCGTCGCGGCAGAGCAAAAAGCGGAATCAGCAACCGACCAAACTGCAACCCGACAGATCATCGTTCACATCACTTCCCTGCTCCGGAAACCAATCCTTCGGGTTGTATTGAGCGAAGCCGAGCCGATCGGCTTCATTCGCGATTCAACCTCCCGCCGCCAGAATCACTTCGACAACGCCGTCAACCGTGTATCGTCGCGCCTGAGCGTCCAGCGGCACTCCAAGCTCCCGCGCCGTCGCCGAGGTGATCGGTCCGATAGAAGCCACACGTACTCCATCCAACCGTTGCACGGGACAGACCGATACGAAGTTCCTCACCGTCGACGAACTCGTAAACGTCACCCAATGCGGCTTGTGCGGTTCCCTGAACAAACGGTCGGCTCGCGAAGCCAAGCCTTCGGGAACCACCGTTTGATAGGCAGTGACAACGTTGACCTTCGCGCCTCTCTTCTCGAGTTCGACAGGAATCACGTCCCGCGCCACCCGCGCACGCGGCAGCAGGATGCTCTTCCCTTGCAACTCCCGGCCTGAAAACGCCTGCAGCAAACTCTCGGCGACATATTCCTCCGGCGTGCGATCCACCTTGAGGTGCAGGTGTCCCAGACTCTCGGCTGTCGCCGGTCCGATTGCGCATATCTTCGCCCGGATGTCCCGCAGGTCCCGGTCGCTCGCATCAAGCCGCTCCACGAAGTGCCGCACACCATTGACGCTGGTGAAGATCAACCAGTCATAGACGTCAAGTTCCGAGATCGCCTGGTCGAGATGCCCCCAATCCTCCGGCGGCCGGATCTCGATGGTCGGCAGCGAGATCACCTCCGCGCCGAGGACCCGCAGCCGATCCGACAGAGCCCCCGCCTGCTCCCGCGGACGCGTGACAACAATTCGCTGACCAAACAGCGGCTGTCGCTCGAACCAGTTGAGCTGCTGCCGTAGCCCGACGACTTCGCCGACCACGATCAGCGCGGGTGGTTTCAGGCCTGCCTGCCGGATGCGCTCGCCGAGGTCGCGCAAGGTCCCTTCCACCGTGACCTGGTCGCCACGCGTCCCCCAGCGCACCGCCGCCGCCGGCGTCTCCCTATCACGCCCCGCCGCCAGCAACCGCACCACGGTCTCGTCGAAGGTAGTCAGGCCCATGAAGATAACGAGTGTCCCCTCGCGGTACTTTGCCCAGTCGATCCGATCGACATCGTACCCGCTGACGAAGCTCACCTCTGACGTTTCCCGCCGATGCGTCAACGGAATCCCGGAATAAGCGGCCACTCCCAACGCCGACGTCACGCCGGGAACCACCTCAAACGGTACTCCGGCCGCCACCATAGCCTCGGCTTCCTCACCACCTCGCCCGAACATAAAGGGATCGCCGCCTTTGAGACGCACCACCATGCTCCCTGCCTGCGCTTCCGCGATCAGCAGCTCATTGATCTCCGTTTGCGTCCGAACATGCTCCGCCCGCTTCTTGCCGACGTAGATCTTTTTTGCTTCCGGCCGAGTGTCCTCCAGCAAGAGAACCGGCGACAGGTGGTCGTAGAAAATGACGTCCGCCTCGGCGATCAACCGCTTCCCGCGGACGGTGACCAAGTCGGGCTCTCCCGGTCCCGCCCCCACAAGGTAAACGGTCCCCAGCGAGTCCTTCTCACGAGAAGAAGCCATGGAATCCCTAGATTAACGGAGCGGTGAAGACAGGGTGAGCGGTGTCCCGCCAGGCGCCTTACACCGCTGTCTCGCGGGCGTGCAACATCTGCAAAGACTCCACGCGAGCCGGATGTTCCCGCCGAGCTGCAATGCCCTCCGCTGCCGCACGCGCGGCGCTGAGGGTCGTCAGGCAAGGAATCCGGTACTGCATCGCCGCCCGGCGAATCGTCTTTTCATCCTGGAACGCCTGCGCGCCCGCCGGGCTGTTCACGATCAAATCAAGCCGCCCGTCCTTCGTAAGGTCGACGATATTCGGCCGGCCCTCGTTGACCTTCAGCCCCACGGTGCATTCGATTCCCGCCGCGCGTAAAGCATAAGCCGTGCCGCGCGTGGCGTAGATTTTGAACCCCAGGTCCGCGAATTTGCGCGCGACGTCCAGCCCCTCTGACCGCTGCCACTCGGTCACGCTGATGAACACCGCCCCCTTGTCCGGAAGCGCGGTGCCCGCGCTCAACTGCGCCTTCGCGAACGCCTCGCCGAAGGTCTCGCCAATGCCCATCACCTCGCCGGTCGAACGCATCTCCGGTCCAAGAATCGGGTCCACGCCGGGGAATTTGTTGAACGGGAACACCGGCGACTTCACACAGTTCTTCCCCACCGGCAGCATCCCTCGGGGCAAATCGTAATCGCTCAGCTTCTTGCCGACCATCAGCCCAACCGCGATCTTTGCCAGCGGATACCCCGTCGCCTTGCTCACGTACGGCACCGTCCGCGAAGCACGCGGGTTCACTTCGATCACATACACCTTGCCGTTGTGAATCGCGTACTGAATGTTCATCAATCCCCTGACATTCAGGGCCTTCGCGAGCCGCACCGTATAGTGGCGGATCGTCGCGAGCTGTTTTTCAGGAATGGATGCCGACGGCAGCACGCAGGAGCTGTCGCCGGAGTGAACACCCGCCTCTTCGATGTGCTCCATAATACCGCCGATGAGCACATCGTCGCCGTCGCACAGCGCGTCCACGTCCACTTCCGTCGCGTTTTCGAGGAAGCGATCCACCAGCACCGGCCGCTCCTGCGAGTAGACCACGGCCTCGCGCATGTAGCTGTTCACCGTGGCTTCGTCGTAAGCGATAACCATCGCGCGTCCGCCGAGCACGTAGCTCGGACGAACCAGGACGGGGTAACCCAGGCTCCGCGCAATCCGGCACGCCTCTTTGGGACTCGCAGCCGTCCCGTTTTCGGGTTGCGGAATCTGCAAATCGGCCAGCAGCGCTCCGAAGCGCTCCCGGTCTTCCGCCAAATCGATCGATTCCGGGTCGGTCCCGATGATCGGCACGCCCTGCTGTTTAAGCGGCAGCGCGAGCGTCAACGGCGTCTGCCCGCCGAACTGCACAATCACGCCATCGACCTTCTCGGTTTCGTGGATGTTGAGCACGTTCTCGAGCGTCAGCGGCTCGAAGTAGAGCCGGTCGCTCGTGTCATAGTCCGTGGACACTGTCTCGGGATTGCAGTTGACCATGATCGACTCATAACCCAGCTCTTGCAGTGCGTAAGAAGCATGGCAACAGCAGTAGTCGAACTCGATGCCCTGCCCGATGCGGTTGGGTCCGCTGCCCAGAATCATCACCTTCCGCCGCTCGGTGGGCTCGGCCTCGCACTCTTCCTCATACGCGGAGTACAGATACGGTGTGAAGCTTTCAAACTCCGCCGCGCAGGTGTCCACACGCTTGAATACAGCCTGTATGTCGTGTTCCTTGCGTTTGGCTCGCAGAGCCAACTCGTCGGCTCCAAGCGCCCGCGCCACACGCTTGTCTGAAAGCCCATACTTCTTTGCCTGCTCCAATTGCTCTCTGGAAACCGTGTCGATCGTCGCTTTTTCCAGCTCGGCTTGAACATCGATGAGCTGCTTCATCTGTTGGAGGAACCAAGGATCGATCCGAGTCATTTCATGGATCTGCTTGACCGAATAGCCCTTCGTCATCGCGAAACGAATATAGTTCAACCGTTCCGGAGTCGGCGTGATCAACCTCTGATCGATCTTCGCGGGGTCGAAGTCGTCTTCGCTGAACTTCTTTCCGGTCTCGAGACTGCGGATCGCCTTCGAAAGCGCATGCTTGAACGTGCGGCCGATCGACATCACTTCGCCGATCGACTTCATCTGCACCCCGAGCAGCGGCTCGGTGCCCGGGAATTTCTCAAATTGCCACTTCGGCAGCTTGACAACGACGTAGTCGATCGTTGGCTCGAAGCACGCAGGCGTCTTGCGCGTAATGTCGTTGGCAATCTCATCCAGCCTCATCCCAACGGCCAGTTTGGCGGCGATCTTCGCGATCGGGAAGCCCGTGGCCTTCGACGCCAAGGCGGAGCTCCGTGACACGCGCGGGTTCATTTCGATCACCACCATCCGCCCGGTATTCGGCTCGACCGCGAACTGCACGTTCGACCCGCCCGTATCTACCCCGATCTCTCGCAGACAAGCCAACGCGCCGTCGCGCATCATCTGATACTCGCGATCGGTCAGCGTCTGGGCCGGCGCTACGGTCAGCGAGTCTCCCGTGTGGACGCCCATCGGGTCGAAGTTCTCAATCGAACAGACGATGATGCAGTTGTCCGCGAGATCGCGCATCACCTCCAGCTCGAACTCCTTCCACCCGAGTACGCTCTCCTCGATCAGCACCTCGTGCACGGGCGACAGCTCGAGGGCGCGTGCGCAAAGCTCTTTCATCTCCTCTCTGTTGTAGGCGAGCCCCCCGCCCGTACCGCCGAGCGTGAAGCTCGGACGCAGCACGACCGGATATCCCACCTCCGCGCCGAACTCCATGCCGTCTTTGAGGTTGTTGACAAGCTTCGAGTCCGGCACGTCCAGGCCGATGCGGCGCATGGCCTCCTTGAATAACAGCCGGTCCTCAGCCTTCTTGATCGCCTCGATCTTCGCGCCGATCAACTCAACGCCGAACACATCCAGAATGCCTTTCTCAGCCAACTCGACCGACAGGTTCAAGCCCGTCTGCCCGCCCACCGTCGATAGCAATGCGTCCGGCCGTTCACGAGCGATGATCTCGCGAACATACTCGACCGTCAGCGGCTCGACATAGGTTTGCTCAGCCAGCCCGGGGTCGGTCATGATCGTTGCCGGATTCGAATTCACCAACACGACCTCATACCCCTCGTCCCGCAGCGCCTTGCAGGCCTGCGTGCCCGAGTAGTCAAACTCGCATGCCTGTCCGATCACGATCGGCCCCGAGCCGATGATCAGGATCTTCTTGATGTCCGTTCGCTTCGACATTCTTGTTTCGGGCGGCCGCGTCAGGCCTTTTCCATCAACTCCACGAACTCGTCGAACAGGTACCGCGAATCATGGGGGCCGGGCGCCGCCTCCGGGTGATACTGCACGCAGAACAGCGGGTCCTTCCTACTGCGAAAACCCTCAAGCGTGTGATCGTTGAGGTTCGTGTGCGTCAACTCGATGTCGCTTGCGTTGAGGGAATCGGGGTCCACGGCGAACCCGTGATTCTGCGACGTGATCTCAACCTTCCCCGTCCGCTCGTTGCGTACCGGATGATTCACGCCGTGGTGCCCGAACTTCAGCTTGAACGTCTTGCCGCCGACCGTCAACCCCAGCACCTGATGTCCCAGGCAGATCCCAAAAATCGGCGCCCGCCCCACCAGCTTTCGGATGTTGTTGATCGGCTCGCTCAGGGGCTCGGGGTCGCCCGGACCGTTCGACAGAAACACGCCATCCGGTTTCAGCGCCAGTACGTCATCCGCCGATGTAAGCGACGGCACGACGGTCACCTTGCAGCCTCTCTGCACGAGGCTCCGAAGAATGTTGTGCTTGATCCCGAAGTCGTAGGCGACGACGTGGTGCTTCGTTTCTTCCGCCGGCCCCACCAACTCCGAGGGCGAGCAAGCATCGATGCCCCGGTTCCACTCGTAACGCTGCCTCGTTGAAACGGTGCTCGCCAGGTCCAAACCCGACATGACAGGGATCGACCGCGCCTTCTCCACCAGCTTCTCCGTGTCCGTCTCAATCGACGAGATGACACCGCGCATCGACCCCTGCGTCCGCAAGTGCCGCACCAGCGCCCTCGTGTCGATCTCGGAGATGATCGGAATCCGCTGCTGCGACAAGAAATCCGCCGCATGCTCGGTCGAACGCCAATTGCTGGCGATCTCAGAGAACTCCCGAACGGCAAGGCCCTCGATGAACGGCCGGGCAGACTCATTGTCCTTTCCGTTCGCCCCGTAGTTGCCGATCTGGGGGTTTGTCAAGACGACGATCTGTCCACTATACGAGGGGTCCGTGAAGATCTCCTGGTATCCGGCGATCCCCGTGTTGAAGACGACCTCGCCATAGCATTCGGCTTTGATGCCGACACACCGCCCCCGAAAAATGCGTCCGTCTTCGAGCGCCAAAATGGCTGTGTTACTCACTGCAGAACTCCAAATCGGTCAATCGGCCAATAGGCGAACACTGCCTTGCCGATGATAAACTCCCGTGGCACCGTCCCCCACGTCCGGCTGTCATTCGACGTGTTGCGGTGGTCGCCCAGCACGTAATAGTGGTCGGCGGGAACCGTCGTCGCCGCATAGGTCGAGGCGTCTTGAAACTCCTCACGGATGTACGGTTCGTCCAGGCGCCGTCCGTTGATGAACAGCTCGCCGCGGATCAACTCCACCTCGTCGCCCGGCAGTCCGACCACACGCTTGATATACGACTTGTTCGGGTCCAGCGGGAACCGGAACACGACAATGTCGCCCTGCCGAATCTCCTCAAAGCGATAGACGAACTTGTTGACGAAGATCCGCTCCTGGTCATGCAGCCAAGGCATCATGCTTGTCCCCTCGACCTTGACCGGTTGATACAGGAAGACGATGACAACGACCGCGATCGCAATCGAGATGATGATGTCTCGCGCCCAGACCTGAACATCGAACCAGAACGAGCCCGCCTCGGCCGCAGTTTCCTGGGGGTGCGCGGAACCGCCCTCTCCAGGGGTCTGTGCGGGAACCCTGTCGTCTTGCAAATGCATCTATCGGATTGGGGAAGGGCCGTTCGATGGGCCCCTTCGTACTCTATTATGAACACCCCGAGTGCGACAACCTTCGTGCGCATGCTTTGAGGCACGAACGACAGCGCCAAGGCCGGCGCCAAAATCCTCCGGAAGTTGTTGGCATTGGCTCTCAGAAACGGCCGCCGGGTCCAAAACGGTCTACAATAACCCTCGCCCATGAACCGCCGAACCTTCATCACGACCACGGCCGGAGCCGTCAGCGGATACTTCCTCCCAGGACCCCGCTCCCTCTCCGCCCAGAACCGCCGCAAGAGAATCGCGGCGCTGTCGACCACCTACCACGTGCGTTCGCACAGCGATAACTTCATCACACGCTTCCTCGAAGGCTGGTGGATCAACGAGACCTACCATGAGCCGCCGTGCGACATCGCTTCCCTCTTTGTCGAGCAGGAGCACGACGCCGACATCGGCAACCGCCTCGCCAGGAGTTGGGGCGTCAAGAAAGTCCCCACCATCCGCGAGGCCCTCACACTCGGCGGCGACAAACTCGACGTCGACGGCGTGCTGCTCATCGGCGAGCACGGCAACTACCCGACCAACATCAAGAACCAAAAGCTCTACCCGCGCTACCGCTTCATGGATCATGTCGTCAGCGTCTTCAAGCATTCCGGACGCGCCGTGCCCGTCTTCAACGACAAACATCTCTCCTATGACTGGAAGAAGTCCAAACAGATGTACGACTGGTCGCGGGAACTCGACTTCCCGCTGATGGCCGGCTCGTCCGTGCCTGTCACTTTCCGGCGCCCCGAACTCGACTTTCCGCTCGACAGTGAGCTCGAGCAGGCTGTTGCGGTCGGCGGAGGCTGGGTGGCCGACGGCGGCCTCTTCCACGTCCTGGAGACGCTCCAATGCTTCACCGAGCGCCGCAAAGGCGGTGAAACCGGCATCAAGTCCGTGCAACTCCTCGCCGATAACGCCGTCTGGAAGGCCGCCGACGAAGGCCTCTGGAGCCGTGCGCTCCTGGACGCGGCTCTGTCCCGAGGACGGAAGGTCGTCCCCGGTCCCGTCGAGAAGAAAGCCAAGCGCCCCGTCACCTGCCTGATCGAGTACAACAACGGTTTCCTTGCCGCCGCGCTCGGCCTCGGCGGCAAGGCCGCCGAGTACCTCGCCGCCGTCAAGATCAAGGGCGAACGCGAGCCGAAGTCCACGCTCTGCTACATTCCCACTGAGAACTCGAACAACTTCAGTCCGCTCGTCGACTCCATCGCGCGGATGTACACCCGAGGAACCCTCGACTACCCTGTGGAGCGCACTCTTCTCGTCAGCGGCGCGCTCTCGTTCCTGATGGAGTCCTGGCATCGCGGCCAGGTTCGGATCGAAACCCCGATGCTCGACATCAAGTATCGCGGACCGGAAAATTCCTACTACGCCCACGGAATGGGGTCCTGATTGATGAAGCCCGCCGGAATCTACGCCAAAAACACCGATCTGTTCGACCTCGTCGACCGCCGCGCCGAGTTCACCAGGATGGCAAGCGGCTTCGGCTTCACCGAAGGCCCCGTTTGCAGCCGCATCGGCTTTCTGCTGTTCAGCGATCTGCGCAGCAAAAAGATCCACAAATGGACCTTTCCCGTTGGGGAGAACAACCCGGCCGCGGGCACGATATCCGTTTTCCGCGAGAAATCCAACCGCGCCAACGGCCTCACCTTCGATCACCAAGGCCGCTTGCTCACCTGCGAGACCGGGCCGGGCCGTGTCACACGCACCGAAAAGGACGGCTCGATCACCGTCCTCGCCGAACGTTGGGGAGACCAGCGCCTCAGCTCACCCAACGACCTCGTCTACGCCATCGACGGCAGCATCTACTTCAGCGACATGCCCCGCCGCAACGTCCCGGACGCCCACGAGCGCACCAACGAACCCGCCGTCTACCGCATCAGCCGCAGCCAAATCCCCGGCAAGGCCAAGCTCGAACGGGCCTCCGAGGAACCGAAGCGCGCCAACGGCGTCACCCTCGGACCCAAGCACAACAAGCTTTACATCGCCGACGGCGGCTCCCGCAACATCCGTGTCCAGGACATCCGGGACGATGGCACTCTCGCCAAGGGCCGCGTTTTCGCGGAGTTGGAATCCGACGAGAGGGGCGGCCTCGACGGCCTCAAAACCGACGAGTTGGGCAACGTCTACTGCACCGGCCCCGGCGGCATCTGGGTCTTCAACTCCAACGGTCACCACCTCGGCACTATCGTTCCCCCTGAGCAACCCTCCAACCTCAACTGGGGCCGAGGCTTCCGAGGCCTCTACATCACCGCCAGCACCTCGCTCTACTACGTCCCCACCAAAGTCCCCGGCACCCGAACTTACTAGCCGGCAAACCCTCCTTCGGTCCGCCGGTCTGCTTCATGCCGGTGGTGCGCCGGCCGGCCCATTGCAAGCCAAAGCCCAGTGAAGTCTATGCCTTGACCACCTTTTCCCGGCGCGCGTCCCAAGCGAGATAGCGCTTCTTGCGCAATGACTCCACCGCCATCGAGCAGGCGACGACACCGTAGAAGCCGAGATCCACGTCGCACTTGAGAGGCTCGTTGAAGCGGATTGCCCGGTGATGGTTGGCGTGGTGCAGGCGAGTGTCCTCGGCACCGGTCTTGATGTGCTTGATGAGTTGACATTCTTCGGAGCCGGCCTTGGCGCCGCCTTCCTCGCACCCTTTGGCGAACAGCTTCTCCCGTGTGATCGTGAAGCCTTCCTTCGTGAACTCGAGCGTCCCCTCGTGGCCGCGAATGATGTGCCGGATCTTCGCGGAGTTGGCCATCGATGAAACCAGCAAGACGGAAATCCCCTCGGGATAGTCCACCATCATGTTGAAGGTGTCGGGGATTTCGGCGGCGCTGTCGGTGAAGCAGTTCTGGCCTCCGGTGGCGACAACACGGCTGGGAACCGTGAGGTTGCAGGCTTTGATGATGCGTGTGATCCGATGGACGAACAGGTCCGAGGCGATGCCGCCCGAATAATCCCAATAGCGCCGCCACGCGAAAAAGCGGTCGGGGTCAAACGGGCGCTTCTTGGCGGGCCCCAGGAAGGCGTTCCAGTCGAGATTTTCACCCGGCCGGACATCATCGTCGTAGGGCCTGGTCCAGAAGTCATCGACATGGTTGCGGGAGTAGTCGATTTGGGCCATGACGACCTTACCGATCTTGCCGTCTTTGATGTAGCGCTGGGCGGCCTCGTAGGAATCATCGGACATGCCTTGCACGCCGACCTGCATCTTGATCGTGCTCTGCTTGACGCGGTCGCGGACCCTCTTCGCCTCCTCGATGCTGTAGGTCATCGGTTTTTCGCAGTAGATGTGCTTGCCGGCGTCCACGGCGTCGAGGGTCATTTGGGCGTGCCAATGCTCGGGGACGGAGATCACGACGTAGTCGATATCGGGGTTATCGAGCAGCCTGCGGTAGTCGTGATACGGTTTGCCGCCGGTCAGTTCCGCCGCGGCGTCGAGGCGCTTCTGGTAGGCGTCGCAAACGGCGATGATTTCGGTATTCTCCGCCTCCTGGATCTCGATCAAACGCTTCATGTGGCCGGTGGCGTTGCCGCCCGCGCCGATCACGCCGATGTGCAAGCGGTCGTTGGCGCCGATCACGCGCGGGGCGCGCGCCGCTGCGATGGCCCGCGCCGAAGCAGCCAAGGCGCTACCGGCCACGGAAGCGGCTACGAAAGAACGTCGGGAGAGCTCGTTGCTGTTGTTTTTCATGGAAAGCCTTTCTGGCGGCGGAGCGGTCGCGGGAGCGGACGCGGCATGCCGCGCCGCCGCGTTCCGCGGCTCTTACTTCTTGTAGGTTACCCAGACGGGCGAGGCCCATGCCAGTTCTCCGTCTTGCTGCTCCACCCGTATGTAGTAATAGCTTTCGCCTTCACGGACGTTGTTGTCAACGTACGTGAACGAGAGCTCGGGAAGATTCCCGCGCTGGGTGTGGATGTAGGTATTGTTCTTGATCACTTCGACTTTGCGGATGGGCGCGGTGCCGACGACACGCGCTTCGAGCTTGGGGCGGTCGCTTGTCGCGAAGGCCTCGCCCATGAGACGCCCGTTGACGCGGAAGTCGACGAGGATGTTGTCCGTGGCGGCGTAGGCGCGGCGGGCCCGGATGCCCTCGATGACGGCCTCGCGGGTCAGTTCCTCGACCCAGATCATCCCGTGGGAGGCGTGCGTCGAGACGTGGTCGGAGCTGGATTGCACTCCCAGCTTGAGGCCCTTCTCCCAGGCCTTCCAAACAAACCCGGCGGGGCGGCTGCGGCGGTTGCTCGATCGCGGCGCGCCGGCGTGCTCGTAATTACGGCGATAGCCCTGGTAGATTTCGACGAGGGTCTCGACCGCGGGATCGTTGTCGCGCCAGTCGGTGCCGGCCCCCGTGGCGGATGTGTGGCTCATTACAATGCCGCGGTTCTTGCGGAGGTCCTCGTAGAAATGCTCGACACCGACTTCGTCGTTCTTTTCACGCTCTTCGTCGAGCATCTTGACGACGGGCACGCCTCGTTGGGCGAACATGGCGTTGCGGTGTCCGCTGGGGTAACCACGGCTGCGCTCGTAGCCGTAGAGCGGCGTGAACTTGCCCGGGATCGTGAAGAGATCGACGGCCTTCTGGATCATCCACCAACTGTATTCGACCTCCTGGCCGGCTTGGTGATCGGCGACACCGAGGAAGTCGTGAGCCGCGGCGTCAAGGGCATAGCGGTAGGCGTCGAACAGCGAGCCATCGCGATTGCCGTCCCAGGAAACGTCCGTATGGCGGTGCATGTCACCGCGTACGGGCCGGTAGGTCTTGCCGCCGACCTCGGCGCGATAGTTGCGTAGACGCGCCGCGTCAGCGGCTTCGTTGGGGTGGATATTCGCGGACTGTGCTGATGATGGCTGGAAGTCCTCGAACTTGAGAGGGACATCCGGCGGCGGACCCGCTTCGAGAGTAGCCGCGAAGATATCCTGCTGGCGTTGGAAGCCGTCGGGGAAGCGACGGCCGTCGCTCGCCCAATAAACCCGGAGGTCGCCTCCTGAGGCGGTATATGCCGCCACCGGCATGTCGATGCGGCCGTAGCCGACGGGAAAGCGGATGACGGGCGTCCATGCGCCGTTCTGAAAGCTGGCTGCGCCAAGACGCCATATCGAACGGAACTTGTCGCGGGCTTGGACGACGGGGGCGTGCGTGCGATAGCGAAAGAAGACCCAGGGATTGCCGTTGCCGTCGGTGGCGACGTGCGGGGATTGATAGACCGGGCTGGTTTCTTCGGGCGGAGCGGGAGGAAGTTCGCCAGGGAGTTGTTCGAGTCGGCCGTTGCTGTAGGTCGCGACGCGCACCTGCCGCCGTTGGAGAAGCCCCATGCCGGCGTCCTGGATGCCTTGCACGTAGTCCTTGCCCCAGTCGGCGTCGCCCTCGTCCCACGCGAGCCACAGGCGTCCGGCGGAGTCGTAGTGGGCCGTAGCGCGGGCTTCGAAGGCATCGGAGTCGGCGATCGAGATGGTGTCGCGGAGGCGTCCGCGGCGGAACTGCCGCATCACGACGTCATGGTTTCCCTTTGCGTACGTGTCCCAAACGATCGAGGCTTCTCCGTCTTGGGAAGCAGCGACCTGCGGTTCCCAGTCGTTGGCCGGGTCGTCGCTGACCTGGATTTCCGGTTGCCAGCGGCCGCCGCGGTATGTCCGCAAAAAGATGTCGCCGTTGCCCGACCGGAAGCTTTGCCAGACAAGATAGAGGTCGCCCCGGCCGTCGCGGGCGATGGAGTGAAAGATGTCCGAGCCGGGCGCTTTTGTGAGTCGGGCTTCCTCGCCCCAGTCATCGCCGTCGAAAGCACGAGCGAAAAGATCCCAGTTCGATTCTCTTTGCTCGCACCACACCGCCCAGATGCGGCCTTGGGAATCTTCGGCGAGTTGAACACGGAAGAGATCGCCGCCCGGCGCGGTGAGAGCCGCCGGGACTTCGTCGTCGCGCCGAACCCATAGGCGGTCTGAGCCGTCTTCATAGGTTTGGTAGGCGACCCAGTGGCGTCCCCCGGAAGACTCGATCGCATCGACGTAGTCTTCGGCGGCGGGTCCTTCGGTGAGGGCTTGCGGAGACGGCGAGAGGCTGATGACGACACGTCCGCCGGCAACGGTCTCAGGGCGGGACCACGAGAAATCCTTGGGATTGAAGCTGAACTCGCCTTGTGCGGTCCGGATGTTGACCTTGCCCGGACCGGTCACCTCGAGGTGCAGCAGTACGCCCTTGGCGGTAAGCCGTGTGCGGCGCTTCGTCCCCTCGAGACTGCGCTCCCAGGGGGCGTCCCAGTAGGTGTCGCTTGTTGTGCGGGCCGTCCAGGCGGTGTCGGTGAGGAGTTCGTCGCCTTCGCTGAATTGCCACGGGTCGAGCCCCCTGACACGGCCGTTCTCGATGCGGACGTCGCCGCTCCAATCGCGGGATTGGTCGTCGTTGACGCCGAAGCGGACAAGAACGGCCTGATGACCCGTTTCGGCGGCTTGGACGATCGTCGCAGGGGGAAGATCGGGACCGCTGAGCCGCAGCCAGACGGAAACGGCAGCGAAAGAGAGGAGCAGGCCGAGGCGCACCGCGCTTGGCATGGTTCGAGTGTAGCGACTTGGGAAAGATGGCAGCCGGTTCAATACTCTAGAAAGTGACCCCGAAGCGGCCCCGGAGAAGATAGGCGCTCAGCATCGAGATCACGAAGAACCAGATCAGCCAGTGCAGCTCGATGCCCGCAAAGGGAACCTCGGCAGCCGGGTAGCGGATTTCGATCCATGCGACCCGGTCTTCTGCGAGACGATCTTCGCCAGCGTACCAGAGCACGTCCCAGAGGCCGGAGACGCGGCGAATCGACAGGTATCGAAAGGGCTCTCCGGCAGCGATCGATTTCGTCCATTCCGTACCGCCCCAGCGGAACGTGAGATTCCCTTCGACGGGCCGCTCGGCACGGATGCGCCAGCTCATCTGGCCGGTTTCCATCACACGCACGCCGGGTGTCTCGACGCGGACGCCCGCGGGGGCCTGCAGCTCGGGAACGGGCGCGTTCTCGCCGAACCCTCCCGCCGCCTGCACGGTGACGACCGCCCGCTCATCGATCGGCAACGGCCGCGCGCCGTAGAAGCCGTCGAGGTGAATGAGCAGAAGCAGCAGGGGCACGGTGAGAAACAGCATCGGGCGCATCATCAAGCCGAGGTAGCGGAAGTTGTCGGTGATGAGCTTCTTCTGCGCGCCCAAGACGAGCGAGATGTCGTCACCGAACAAGCGCATCTCAAGCAGGTAGGCTTGCAGGCGTTTCTTCGTTCGGGAGATCGCTTCCTGATCGGAAGTCTTGCCGAACACCCAGAGCATCCCGATGCCCGTGAGGATCGAAATGAGCGTCAGCCCGATCATCGGGTGCACGCCTGCGCCCAGGCCGCAGATGCCGCTGATCACCGTGCGGAGAAGGCTGTTGAAGATGTCCACGCGAATCGGCTGGGGGCAGGTTAGTCGATGTAGCCGAGTCCCTGCATCTTCTTGACGATCTCCTCGTCGGAGCGGACATCCTCTTCGATCTTGTCGAGTTCGCGTTCGAGAACGTGTTGGATCAACTCTTTCGGTGAGGAGTAGCCGGCCGCGTCGGAGCAGCGCTTGATGCGGTCGTAGAGATCCTTGTCGAGCTTGAGGGAAGGTCCGAACATGGTTGATTCCTAAGAGTGTAATTCATCCCCGACCGCGCTTCAGAAGAGCGGCCGGCCGATCATGCCCTTCGGGACCGCGACGCCGAACTCTTTGAGCAGCGTGACCGGCACGTCGGCGAGGCCGGGGTCCTCGAGCGCGATCACGCGGCTGCTGAGCAGCACGCCGGGGACGTATTGCGGCGCGATGCAGTGGTCGCCGATCCAGGCCTCGTCGTTGTCGACGACGGTTTCCTCAGGCACGCCGCCGAGCGGGGTCTGCCAGGACGAGCGGTAGGGCGGCCGGTAGCCGACGATAATGTCCGGAGCGAATTCAGTGGGGAGGATTTCGAACACTTCTTCGCTGACATACAGCTCCTCGATCACCCGCTCGCCGTTTTCGGGATCACGGAAAGCCAGCAGCGCCTCACGCAGTGCGGCGATCGTCTGCTCGGTCTCCTCCCCCTCGGCGACGATGCCGCCTTCCTCGCGGCCGAGACGGTTGATGTACAGCGAATTGATACCCATCGAGTAGGCCCGGGTGCGCGACCAATCGACATGCTGAAACAGTTCGGCGTCGCCGGTATTGCGGGGATCGTCGAGCGCCAGAAAACCGGTCCTCAGAAGGACGGTGTTCAGGTGCACCGCGCGATCGAAACGCTCGAAGCCATGGTCCGACATGACGACGAGCGTGGTTTCGTCGTCGATCAACGCCATCGCTTCGCCGACCATCTTGTCGGTCTCGCGATAGATGGCGAGCAGCTCGTCGTCGTACCGTCCCCACAGCATGTGGGCGTTTTGGTCGACGCTCGACACGTAGAAGAACAGCAGCCCGCTCTCGAACCGCGCAAGCTCGTAGCGCATCATCCGCCGGGTCTCGTCGAGGATGCCGTGGCTTTGCTGCAGGAACTCATCGAGGCTCAATGCGCCTTGACGCAAGGCCGACGTGTCCTCCGCCATGCCCTGGGTGTAGAACAGCCCGATCGCATCGGCCAACTCGGCGCTGTAGGAGGGGGGAATTGAGATCGGCAGAGCGGGGCTCGTGGGGTCGATGTTGATCGGCGTGACGTAGAGTTCGAAGCGAGGGCGAACCTGTCGAAGAAAGACACGGAAGATGCCGCTGACGGATTGCAGCGCGCCGATCAGCGGAAAGTTCGCTCTCAACCAGCCGGACCACTCACCCTCTTCGAGGATGAAGCTCTGGTCTTCGAGATCGAATCTCACGACCTCTTCGACGGGGTCGCGGTTGACTGTCAAGACGGCGGAGGTGACGGGCTGACCCTTGCGGAAGCTGTTGACGGGCCCTTCGATCTCCAACTCCGTGTAATGGGGAAAGGCGGGGAGGCGCACGATCCTGCCTCCCGAGACAGGGCCTGCTTCGCAGTCGGGGTCGTCCGTGAAGAACGTGAACGTACCCTGGGTGCCGTGCATGTCAGGTGTTCCCATGCCGGAGAGCGAACGTGTCCCTTCGCCCTCCGGCGGGAAGTTCGCGGGCATGCGCACGATGCTGGCGGGCACGCCCGCGCTTGACAGCAACGGCCAGAATGGTTCGCCGCGGCGATGCCGGATCACCTCCGCGGACGACAGCGGAATGACCCAATCGCCGATCGCAAGCGTCCGGTCGGCGTCAGCCGTCTCGGCCATCGACATGAACGGCCGGCGTGTATACGGGTCGCGGTGGATGAAGTCATAGATGCCGTGCCCGCCCGGGTCGAGGCCCGTGATCACGCTCGACCACGCAACGGGACTCTGTGGGGGGATGGTCGTCGCCAGCGGTTTGAAATCCCCCTCACGGCGCAGGCGGTCGAGATTCGGTAGTTGATCCCAATGGCGCTCGAGGAACTTGGGGTCCATCCCGTCGATGCCGAGCACGATGATGCGCTTGCCGACGTCGTTGGTAACGGGCCCGCCGCAGTTGATCGGGAAGAGCAGGGCGCAGAGAACCGCCGAGGCCGCCGCGAACATCTCAATGCCGCGGCCCTTCTGACCTGATCTGCGCGGAATGCTCATGGAAAGGAGCGTGTGCGGCGACGTGCGCCTACGGTTGCGCTGTGCGGAACAGATCTTTGCCATCCATATAGGGCGGCGGCTTCAGGCCGAACAGTCCGAGCGTGGTGGGGGCGAGATCTTCGATGCCGGGATTGTCGCGCCCGAGATTGCGATTGCAAAAGATCACGCCGGGCACCAGCGCCGGGTCCACGCAGTGATCGCCGCTCCAGGCTTTCAGATTATCCTGAAACACCTCCGAGCCGACTTTACCGAGGGCGGCATCCCACGAACTCCGGTAGCCGGAGTTGTAGCCGATGACGATGTCGGGGGCGACATCCATGTACGGCCCCTGATAGACGGACTCCTTCGGCCACGCTTGGCGGATCGCCACCGCGCCGCGCTCCTCATCGCGCAGGCCGGTCAGCCTCTCGCTGATTTCCTTCTTGAGGGCGGCGGCTTCGTTGCGGGCAACGGTCCCTTCGGCTTCGCGGTTCTTCTGGTTCAGGTAGATACCGGTCAGCCCGAACGTGTAAGCGCGCGTGCGTGACCAGTCGACGCCTCGCAGGTAGGGGCCGGCCTCGCGAGCGTCATCCTGCAGCGCCAGATACCCGTTTTCGAGAAGCCATGTGTTGAGGTTCACCCCGCGCTGGAACGACTTGAAACCATGGTCGGAGAGAACAAAGAAAACCGTGTCGCCGTCAACGTACTGCAGCGTTTTCCCGACGAGGGTATCCATGCGATGGTAGAGATCTTCGATCACGCCTTCATAGCGGGCCGCGTGGTTCCCAAGCGGGTTGCGCCGGTGAGCCGGATGATCGGGCTCCAGATAGCGATAGAACATATGCTGCACGCGGTCGCTCGTATCGAATACGCACGCGACAATGCCCTTCTTCGTCTTGTCGAGAGCGTTCATGAACATCGTCTCGCGCTCTTCGCAGATCGAATAAGCCTGGTCAAGGAAGGCCTTCTCATCAATGACGCGCTCGTTGAGCGCCCAGGTGTCTTCGGCGAGACCCAGGGTGGAGTAGGCACCCTGCAGCTTGGCGAGATAGGTGGCGTAGTAGCTGGGGTGCGAGATGGGCAACGCCGGTTTTTCCGGATCGATGTTGATCGGAGTAACGTAGAGCGATACTTCGGGCTCGGTTTCCGTAAGCAGGAAGCGAGCAATGCCCTCGACCTTGACTCCCGGGCCGGCGCGGAAGGTCAACCGGACCCACGGCGAGTATTCCCCCGTTTCGAGGCGGTAGCTCGACCCGTTGACCCGTAATCTGCCGCCGTTGCCGTTGAGCAGCAACCGGAAGGGCGTGGTCATCGCTTGCGGGCCGTCGCGCAACGGGTTCGGCGGTCCTTCGATTTTTCCTTCCAGACCCTTGCCGTTGCGGGTAAGGGGCCGCCGCTGGCCGGCTTCGTCGAAGTGTCCGCCCGCGCCCGTGGTGGTGAACTGCTGAAAGCTGCCCTGTGTGCCGAGCAGGTCTGGCGTACACATCGCCGAAAGCAGGCGTCCGTTGAACTTCTCGGGCGGGAACGTAATCGGCACACGCAGAATGGACGAGTCGATCCCTTCGTCACCCAGAATGCTCCAAAAGGTCTTGCTCTTGCGGCGCATGTCAACGGACGCCTTTCCCAGCGGAAAACGCCATTTGCCGAGCCGGAGAAAACGAGAGGTCTCCCGCACACGCGACGAGGAGAGTTCCGGTAGGTAGGTCCGCATGCTGCGATTCAGGAAGTCGTACAGGCTGTGCTTGGCCGGGTTGACGCCGGTGGCGAAGGTAGACCAGGCAACCGGCGACAGCGGAGGATAGGTCGTCCGCAGGCGGTCGTATCTGCCTTGGTCCCGCAGTCCGGCAAGGTTCGGCAGCTTTCCTTCCGACATGAAACGCTCCGCCAGATCGGGGTCGTAGCCGTCGAGCCCGAGGAAGATCACCTTGCGCACCTTGGCGTGCTTCCACCCTTTTTTGCCGCTCAGCGAGCGCCAGAGCACACGGAGGGGCCAAGCGAGCAACGAAGCGGCTCCGACGAGAAATGCCGCAATCAGGCTGAGAAAAGAACCGAGAAAGGCGAAGCCCGCGCCGGGGCCGACGTACGCCAGATGAGCCGGGTCAGCAGGGGCTGCTGAGGGTTCAAACCAGGAAACCGCCGCGAGGGCCGCGGCGATGCCGGCCGGCGCAAGCGCGCGAACCCGGCGGCCGCCGTTGCCGACGGCTCGGCTCATCGAAGCTTGCCCTCTACGAAAGGAACTTCAAAAACCTTGTCGTGCTGGATGGGCCCGTGGCCGAAGAAGCCGTCTTCGCCGAACAGTTCGCCATGGTCGGCAGTGATGGTGATGTAGGTGTTCTCGGGGACGAGGTCGAACAGCTCCTCCACGACGCGGTCCAGGTGCCGAACGGCGTCGATCTGGCGTTGCCGCAGATCGTCGAGCGCTTTCTGATTGAAGAACTTGTCCTTCGTCTTCACGAGCTTGCCGCCCACGACATGATCGTCGAGGTGCTTGAAGACGCCGTGGACTCCGCTGATCCGCGGCCAGACTTCCGGCGGCTCGTCCGGCAACGCGTAGGGATAATGCGTCTCGCCGACGTTCAGCAAGTAGAAACTCGGCTTGTCTTCCGTGAATCTCATCTGCCTCACCATCGCCCGCATATCATTGTGCTTGTCCATCAACTGATAGGAATCAAAGCCGTTGTTGAGGATCGTCTTCGGGTTGAGAACCGGGAGCGACACCATGGCATGGGTGCGATAACCCATCTTGTGCTTGAGAAACACCGGGAAATAGAGCTGTGGGACGAGAGACTTGAACTCGATTTTCTCCGCGCCGAGCCGCTCATTGTATTTGAGGAAGTCGTTCTTGTAGTATTCGGAAGCGAAGACCCTCTTGGGGCTCTGATGGGGCAACAATCCCATCAGCAAGTTGTAGTGCGACGGGGCTGTCCAAGAGGCGTACGACCACCTTTTTTCGACCTTGCCCAGCCGCCGCATCACCTTCGGCCGCGCGCGGACAAAGGCGTCATATCGGCAGCTGTCGAAGATGATCAGGATGTAGTTGTTGGGGGCGCTTCGCTTCTTGAGCGGCATGCAGAGAGGGCCAGTATAGCATCGGCCTGCCAGCGGCCCCGTCGCGAGGAACGGGACGCTTCGGATGGCCGGTGACGGGCTCGTCCAGCGGCTCGACAACAGGTCCGGCTTCATCGACCTGTTCTGGCCGCTTGTCCTGCTGATTGAGCGTGATCGATCCGCTGTTCCTCGACGACCTGCGGGCAACTCGCGGCAGGCGATGAGGAGGAAGATCCGGGACGAGGCTCGTCACACGGCAATCGCCGAGACGATCACTTCGTTACCTCGACGCCGCGGGTCTCGAAGGCATCGTTCGTCGAGCACCGTCGGGACTGGCGCACCGCCGCGGCGGAGAGCGTCGATCGCCGGCGATGGTGCGGCTGTTCAAGTGGTTCCACCCACCGTGAGGGACACAACCTTGTTCGGAATATGCTGCACTGGTTCAGGAGGGCACACATGTCTTTGAGCACGTATCTCACGTTCGATGGCAATTGCCGCGAGGCGTTCGAATTCTACAGGTCTGTCTTCGGCGGTGACTTCTCGTCGTTCCAGACGTTTGCCGACGGCCCGCCCGACATGCCGGTATCGGACGCTGAGAAGAACCTGGTCATGCACGTCGCGCTGCCGATCGGCTCGAGCACCTTGATGGGGAGCGACAAGTCGAGCTTCGGCCCGCCACTCGTGATCGGCAACAACTTCTCCATAGCCATCGAGGCGACGAGTCGGGGACAGTGCGATGAGCTGTTTGCGAAGCTCTCCAACGGTGGCTCGGTCATCATGCCGCTGCAGGAGATGTTCTGGGGTGCCTACTTCGGGTTGTGGAGCGACCGGTTCGGCATCAACTGGATGGTGAGCTACACGCTGCCCACGGAGTAGGGTGTTAAGGCAGCGCGTGTTTTCGGATTGCCTGCGGACAGCGCCGGCGCCTACAAGTTCGGAAACCAGAGGCGCTTGGCGGTGCTGCCTAGCACGGCCTCACGTTCCCGTTCGCTGAAGGGGAGTACTTCGGTGAAGATCTTCAGGTGCTCGGCGTAGCTGACATTGGGGGTCCACAGCCCGTTGGGATAGTCGCTGCCCCAAACACAGCGCTCGGTGCCGAAGGCCTTGGCGATGCGCATGCAGGTGTCGTGCAGGTCGGCGCAGGGAAAACCCGTCGAGCTCCCGGTAGGCACGAACGTCAGCTTGGCGTGCAGGTTCTCGTGGCGCGAAAGGTACAACACTTTCTCGACGGTGGATTCCAGGTCCGGTCCTGCCTTGGGGTTGAAACAGTGGTCGAGCACGACGCGCAGCGCGGGAAACTGGCCGAGCAGGCGGTCCACCTGGTCCGAGAGCTGCGGGCCCGTGAGGACGTTGATCACGATTCCCTCGTCGAGAGCCGTCTTCCACAGAGCGCGCACGCCGGGATGGTCGAGCCGCTTGTCGGCGGCCGCAATGCTGCGCATGCCGCGGATGCCGTACTCGCGAACGTTGCGTACAAGCAGACTCGGCGAGCGAGGGTTGTCCGGGTTGAGCGTACAGACGCCGGCGACCCAGTCCGGGTTGGCCTTGCTGCTGTCGAGAATGTAGCGGTTGTCGAAGCGGTAGAACGTGCTCGTCTGAATGGCGCAGATCGCGCTGACGCCGTTCTCGCTGCTCTCTTGCTTCAGGTCTTCGAGGGAACCCTTGCCGGCCGGCGGCCGGAGCGGATCTTCGATCGCGGGGTACTTCGCTTCGTCCGGGGAATAGATGTGGGCGTGCGTATCAATGATGAGCATTTCGACTCTCGAAGTCCGAGTTTCGATTTTCCGGAGGGCTCGTCCACCGTCGGCAGGCAGCCGGCATTCCTTGCATTGCATCAGAACGCAAGAGTGGACATCCGGATGAAGACGGCTAGCTTAACGTATCACGGCGCCGCGCGGCTCTCCTTGCGACGTTCCCTCCGCTCCGCTAAGCCCGATTCAAGACGATGCCCGTAAGGAGACAACAACGCACGCCTCACCGCTTCCGGCTCCTTCTCGATGATGCGCAGGAGGGTCGCTGCCGGTCCGCGACCCTGCGTGTTCCCTGCTCCCATTTCCGGTAGCCGGACAGGCTCATGCCCATCAGCGGCGCCATCTGCGCCTGCGTGAGCTTTGCCTGCTTTCGGACCTCGCGCGGGGCCACCGGTGCATGAACGATTGCAGGGCCTTCGCCCTTCGCATGGGCCAGGGCCTCGTTGAGGGACTGGATCAGGTCTTCTCCGAACGTATTCATTTCTTCTCCTTTCCGACAGCCTTGATCGCAGTCGCGACGGCGGTCACAACGCGCCGCTCCGCAGGGGTCAGATCGGACGTGCCGACTTTGCATAGGCGAGAAGCGCGTAGATGGGCATGGCTCCGCCTCGCTTGCCACGGCCCAAAGCGCCGAACCGCAGCTTGCGGACGCCGGCCGTTCCCGGAATCTCATCGCCGGCCAGTGGATTGTTGGCCAGAAAGTCGATCAACTCTCGCCTCTCGTCGTCGCTGAACAGCTTGTCGGCCTGCCGGGAGAAGGTCTGGGTTTCGGCTACCGTCTGCAACCGGCACAGTATAGCCCATTGGGGTACCGATGGCGATTCCGGAAAACCGGCGATCCGCCGTGGCGGCGAACCATGTCACCCGTGACCTCGGCGACCCGGCGGGCAATGCGGTTTGCAGCGGCCGAACAGCCGGTGGCTGCCATCGGTCCTGAGAAAGACGGTATCGCTACCGAGGCGCCGGATTTCTTTCACGGCCTGGTGAAGCGGGTCGAACCCCCTTCTTGCACGCGAAGGACCAAGCACGAGACCGGCTCCGCTGAGGCATGCGGCCGCGGACCGCTTCCGGAAGCCCCTCCGCGAGTCAGTAGGCTCGCACCTGCTCTTGATAGGACTCGAAGTTGCGGCGTGTCTCCTGCAGGGAATCTCCGCCGAACTTTTCGAGGAAAGCGCCGGCCAGGACGATGGCCACCATGGCCTCACCGATGACTCCGGCCGCGGGCACGACGGCCACGTCGGAGCGCTCATAAGCGGCGAAGGACGGTTCGCGGGTTTCCAGATCGACGGACTCCAGCGGGCGGCGGAGAGTCGAAATCGGCTTGATGTAACCCCGGACCACGACATCCTCGCCGTTGGTCATGCCGCCTTCAAGACCGCCGGCGCGATTCGAGCCGCGCTCGAACTCGCGTTCCGCCTTGTTGTAGTGGATCGTATCCTGCGACTTCGAGCCGGGAGAGACCGCGGAAACCATGCCGCGGCCGATCTCGACGCCCTTGAGAGCCTGCATCGACATGATGGCCTGAGCCAACTTGCCATCGAGCCGCGAATCCCAGGTTACGTGCGCGCCCAGGCCCACCGTCACGTTGTGCGCCACGACTTCGAAGATGCCGCCGCGGGTATCGCCGGTCTTGTAGGCCTTGTCGACTTCGGCTTTCATCTTCTGCTCGGTATCGGGATCGACGCAGTTGAGCAGAACCTCGTCTTTCGCGGCGAGCGCTTCGATCTCGTCCCAACCGGCGTCGCGGTCGAGCGCGGCGTTGCCGAGCGCCACGACATGACTGAGGATGGTCATGCCGAACTCACGGAGAAAGAGTTTGCATAGGGCGCCGACGGCCACGCGGGAGGTGGTTTCGCGGGCGCTGGCGCGCTCGAGAACGTAGCGCGCGTCAGGGAAATTGTATTTCAGGACACCGGCCAGATCGGCGTGCCCCGGCCGCGGGCGCCGCACCGGTTTCGCCTTCTCGTCACTGCCGTCGAAGTTCTCGACCGGCAGGGCCTCGGTCCAGTTTTTCCAGTCGCGGTTTTGGAGCAGGATGGCGATGGGCGAACCGATCGTCCTTGAATGACGCACGCCGGAAACGATATGGGCCTTGTCGGACTCGATCTTCATGCGCCCGCCGCGCCCATAGCCCTGCTGGCGTCGCCAGAGTTGGCGGTTGATGAAATCGAGCGAGACGGGGAGGCCGGCAGGCAGACCGGTCAGAATGGTTACCAGTGTTTCGCCGTGCGACTCGCCTGCGGTTTCGAACCTGAGCATAAACATCATGCCGCAACCCTCGGGTTGCGGCCGCTGCAGGACGTTGCGTCCTTCTTCCTATCATAGTCACAAGGCTGTAACGGCCGTCCTCAGGGAACGCAGCCCCTTCCCCGACCCGTAATCGATCTCATGCCCGCGCATCTCATCGGCGTTCACGCGGTCAGCGAGGCCCTGCGCGCAGGGCGGGAGATTCGGCGGGTCGTGGTTGCGCGCGGCGGGAAGAGCGCGGCGAGGGACGCCGTGGTCGAAGAGTGCCGGCGTCAGAAAGTGATGGTTCACTTTGCTCCTCGCGACGAGGTCGACCGGCTGGTCGGGACAACGAAGCATCAGGGTGTCGTCGCCGTCGCCGCGGGCGGCCGCGCGGACTCGCTCGCGGCAGTCCTCGAACGGCTCGACCCACCCGGTCTGCTGATCGTGCTCGATGGGGTGCAAGACCCCCGGAATCTGGGTGCCATCGTCCGCTCGGCACATGCCGCCGGAGCCAACGCCGTCGTGATCCCCGACCGAAGATCCGCCGGTCTGACCGAGGCCGCCTCTAAAGCCGCCGCCGGCGCGGCGGAGCACCTGCCCGTAGTTGTCGTCAAGAACCTCAATCAAGCCCTCGATATGCTCAAAAGCGCCGGGTTCTGGCTCTATGGACTTGACGAGCGCGCGACGCAAACGTATCTCGAGGCCGACTTCGACAGCAACGTCGCGCTCGTACTCGGCGGCGAAGGCGAAGGCCTGCACCGGCTCACGGCGGAGAAGTGCGACTTTCTCATCCGCATCCCGGTTGTTGGACGGATTGCGTCTTTGAACGTTTCGGTGGCCGCCGGCGTCACTCTCTTCGAGGTGCTCCGCAGGCGGATTGCCAACGACGACGGGAAACACGGAGCCCAGGGATCGCGTACAATCTAACGTCGCGGCTGGTTCGCACCTGATACGTCATGAAAGGCATCGTTCTCGCGGGAGGTCTCGGAACCCGGCTTGATCCGCTGACTCGGATTACGAACAAGCATTTGCTGCCGATCTACGACAAGCCGATGATCTACTATCCGATCGAAACGCTGGTCAACGCCGGGATCAACGACATCCTGATCGTTACGGGCGGCAGAAACGCCGGTGACTTTTTGCGTCTGCTGGGTAACGGCAAGGAATTCGGCCTCAGGCACATCAACTACACCTACCAGGAGGGAGAAGGCGGTATCGCCGATGCTCTCGATCTGGCCGAGCACTTCGCGGAAGGAGAGAAAATCTGCGTGATGCTCGGTGACAACATCATCGAAGGTAATATCGTCGATGCGGTGAACGACTTCCGGCGACAGGAACGGGGTGCGAAGGTCATCCTGAAGGATGTGCCGGACGCGCAACGCTTCGGTGTGGCCGAGATGAACGGAGACAGCATCCTGAGCATTGAGGAGAAGCCGGCGAACCCCAAGTCGAACTACGCTGTGACGGGGATCTACATGTATGACTCGACGGTCTTCGAGAAAATTCAGACGCTCGATCCATCCGAGCGGGGCGAACTGGAGATCACCGACGTCAATAACCTTTATATCTCGGAAGGAACGTTGACTTTCTCCATATTGCAAGGCTGGTGGACGGATGCCGGTACCGTTGATTCGCTGCGGCGGGCCACGAATCTGGTGGCGAAGACCGGGGCGAATCGGCTGAGCTTCCACGATTAGGGAGGCAGTGAAGACCGATTGCACACCTCTCCGCATTCTTGAGTCGTAGAGACCGAGTCCGAGACCGGCTCGCTGCCGCTGACGGCGGTCGAATTGCCGTGGCATGCGCGTCATCCGCCGGCGCGGATCGGACGGAACACGATCCGGCTTTGGCGTTTGACCTGGGAGGAGACGGCTCGCCGGACGCTGGACGTCCACGCGGAAGCGGCGGGCGCTCACGTTCGGACGCAGAACCACAAGGAGCTTGCCGCCGCTTGAGGCTGCTCCGCCATTTGACGCTGAACACAACGCGAGCCGTCACCATCGCGATTGTCGGATTTGTCTGTTCCGCGCCCGCACCCTTGTCCCACGCCGCTTCCCCGGACAACCAGGCAGCACCCTGGGTCGACGGGGAAGAACTTCTCTATGAGGTCACCTGGCCGAGCGGACTGAGTCTGGGCGAGGCGCGCTTTCATGCGCGGGCAACCCCAAGCGGTTGGGCCTTCGAGAGCAGTATCACTGCTTCGTTGCCCACCATGGAGATTCGGGACGAATACCGCTCGACAGCGGACTTCGGCCTCTGCTCGTTCAACTTCCAAAAGAACATCGTCCACGGCACGAAGAAAACGAAAGAGGCGGTGAGCTATGACCAAAAGGCCCACAAGGCGCTGCGTTCGACGCTCGGAGGCGGAGGGAAAAGCGAGTTCACCATCCCGCCCTGCGCGCGAGACGGCCTGACGTTCCTCTACTACCTGCGGCGCGAACTCGGCTCCGGCAGTCTCCCTTCCCCGGAAGACATCAATTTCGGCGCTCAGTACGAGGTGGTCGTGAGCTACACACAGTCGCTGGAGGTCGAGGTGGGCGGCGAAGGCAGGCGCGCCGATCGCATTCTCGTGGATGTGACCGGCCCGGCCTCCCGCCGCAACATTGAGATGTTCGTCGCCCAGGACGCGGCCCGAACGCCGCTGATGGTTCGAGCGGCCTTTGATCAGAGGACCTTCTTGCTCAAGCTGACGCCATGATGCCGCCTGTTTTCACATCGTTGAATCCGGCCCGCAGCGGCATGGCCGATTACGCCGAAGCGCTCCTCGCTCACGAGGCCGGCCGGTTCGATCCCACCGTCTTCATCGCCGGCCACGAGCCTTCCGCGCTGGGCCGCCGGACCGCCGACCTCGTCCGACACGAAGCGCGAGGGCTGTTCGGAAACGCAGGTCGCCCCGAACCGCTTCCAAGTGTTCTTTAGCGGGAAAGGATTCACCGGCAAGGGACGCGTTTCTGACTTGGTGATGTTGCGCGCCGCAGAACTGACGCTCGCGCACGGCTTTACGCACTTCACCATCCTTGCCGAAGCGGCGCACACAGAGCGCAGCCAGTCGGTTGGCGACCCCGCTGGGGTCAGCGTTGGACTTGGGATCAATGAACCAACGGCTACAAAACTGATCCAGAGCTTCAGGAAGCCACCGGATGATGTTGAAACCTACGACGCTCAGTTCGTCTACGACAGCGTGAGGAAGAAGTACATCGTCCCATGCTCGTCGGGTGGTGCTATCCTTTTATGGGCCGAGACATGGTGGGCCTAGGTCTCGCATGGAGGGAGTTGACGGCATGAGAACAGGGTTGACAACGAGCGCGGTAGCTACACTAAAAAATGGTCAGCTCGTCAGCCCGTCAGCCAATGCTGCCAAGTCCGGGCGCATTCGCTGATCCGTTTCCCGGCATCGGCGAGAGCAAAGAGCAGAGCTTCGACCCGCGCCGGAGGGCGCGCCGCTTGCCGAGGAGCTTGCGGGAGCGGACGTTTTTTTTACGGTTCTCCACGGCGCGAAACGGGAGCCGGGGCCCGCGCCGCTCGCGGGTTCTGCTTCTCCTGACGCTTGCTCTGCTGCCGCGATTGGCTCAGGCCCAACGCATCGGGCCGCTGGTTCCGGACAACTTACAGCGGTCGAAGGCATCGTCGGCCGAGCGCAAAGCGGCGGTCCGGCCGCCCAGCCTGCAACTGAGCCTTCCTTTACCCGCCGAGGTCGCTCTACCGCCGTTGGGTCCCGACGATTTGCAGCGTTTGCAGCCGCAACAGGGCCGGCCTCCCGTCATCGGCGTCCACCGCCGGTTGCCGGAGGGGGCTCTCAAGCTGAGCTTCTCCGGGGGAGGCGTCAAGTCGACCGCCGAGGGAGCTTGGCAATCGACCGAGGCCGGACGCCTCTGGCGCCTGAAGATGACCTCTCCCAACGCCCGCGTCATGCGCATTCACTTTCGGGACTTCGCCATCGGGTCGGGCCGTCTCTGGCTCCATTCGGCTGACGGGCAGACCGTCGGACCCTATACCGGCTCGGGCCTGTACGGCGACGGAGACTTCTGGAGCGGCATTGTTTTCGGCGACAGCCTGACCATCGAGTACCTGCCGGGTCCAGAGGCGGCGGGGGAGGCCGTGCCGTTCCAAATCGTGGCGATCAGCCATATCTGGGGCGATGCTTTTGGGGACGGCGAGGAGGGTGGCGCCCGACTGCCGGAGGCGGCCTGGGGGGCAGGGGTCAAGTCGCTGCCCGGCCGGATCGACCTTGCGGTGGGAACGCCGTCGAAGAAGGCACGGCTTGCCAAGGCCATACAATCGGTCAAGCGGTCCGCCTCCCTGCAACCGCCGCGCCCGAAGGCGGCAAGGCCGCTCACACCCGGACGGCCTGTCTCCTTCAGCCGCGGGCCGGTTGACTCCCCGACGCTGTTCCACGGGGATTTTTTATACCAGTTGGAAGTTCCCGAGGACGCCACCCGCGTAACCTTCACGCTGGAATCCGATGCTGACGTGGCGCTGCTGGTCCGCTATGGCGAGGACAACCAACTTGGGGACGATGGGCCTGTCTACGACTACGCCGCCGACGAGGTCTTTGCAGGCACGGAGGAGATTGTCATTAAACCCGAACCCGTCCCGCCTCTTCAAGCCGGAACCTACTTCGTATCGGTAGTTGTCTTTGATACGGACGTCGAGGTCAACTGCACGCTCACGGCTGAAGTGGCTTCGCCGCCGACAAGCGGCGGCACGCTCACGCCGGGACAACCTGCCCCCTTCCGCCTGGGGCCGGTTGACCGAGGGACGATCTTCTTCGGGAGCAACTCGTTCCGGTTGGAAGTTCCCGAGGACGCCTCCCGCGTAACCTTCACGCTGGAATCCAATTTCAACTTGGCGCTATCTGTCCGCTATGGCGAGAACATCGTAAGCCAGGACGGGAGGCTTCTCTACGACCACCGCTCCCGGAACCCCACGGGCAACGAGGAGGTTGTCATTACCCCCCTCTCCGACCCGCCGCTTCAAGCCGGAACCTACTTCGCAGTGATATCAGTCTTTGATACGGGCGTCGTCGTCGAGGGCACGCTCACGGCTGAAGTGGAACTCGAAGGAGAGGCTCCGCCGCCGATCAGCGGCGGCACGCTCACGCCCGGACAGCCCGCCGACTTCCGCCTGGGACCGGTCGACTCCCCGACGCTATTCGCCGGGGATCACTCGTTCCGGCTGGAGGCTCCCGACAACGCCTCCCGCATCACCTTCACGCTGGAATCCGTCGATCCCGATGTCGATGTCGATTTGTTCGTCCGTTTTGGCCAGAACAACACCATTCAGGATGGGGAGCCTGTCTCGGACCACTTCTCCTTGAGCTTTACGGGCAATGAACGGATCGGCATCACCCGCCGCTCCGATCCGCCGCTTCAAGCCGGAACCTACTTCGTATCGATACTCGTCTTTGATACCGGCGTCGTCGCCGAGGGCACGATCACGGCGGCCGTGGAGACGGACGCCGCGGACTGTCACCTTGACGTGACCTGCTACCCCGAATGGACGAGCTCCGCAACAGGCGTCGCGCTGATTTTCATTGAGTCGAATGGGGGCAGTTTTGCCTGTTCAGGCACTCTGCTGAACAACCGCCGGCAGGACCTCACGCCCTACTTTCTCACCGCCGCCCACTGCGTGCAAACCGAAGAGGAAGCGCGCAGCGTGACCGCGCTCTGGTCATACCAGACACGAACCTGTAACGGAGATCTGCCGGATTTACGGAGCGTACCGCGGACCGAGGGAACGGGCCTGCTCTCGACCTTGGGCGGCGCAGGTCATCCCGACGGCGATATGACGCTGCTGCAGCTCGAAGGCGATTTGCCGGACGGCATCGTGTTCCAGGGATGGGATGCGGCCCCCCAACCCGTCGGCGCGCAAGTCACCGGCATTCATCATCCCGGGAGCGATGATTGGGGCTTCTTCAAGCGGCTCTCCTTCGGTCAGATCATTCCCGAATCGGCCTTTGGAACTTCCGACGATACCTATTTCAACGTCTCCTATCCCGTGGGACAAGGCTACACGGAGCGGGGCTCTTCCGGATCCGCCGTCTTCAGCAACTCTGAAACCGTGGTAGGGGCGCTGAGCGGCGGAGACATTGTCGGGTATTCCTGCCCGACCGAGCCCGTTGTAGACTACTTCACACACTTTTCGGCTTTCTATCCCCATATCCGGCCCTTCATCGACAGCACCTTGCCGGAGATAAGCGGAGGCGCGCTCCCGCCCAGGCAGCCCGCCGCCTTCCGCCTGGGACCGGTTGATACCCCGATGCTGTTCTCCGGGGATTCTTCCTTCCAGGTGGAGGTTCCCGAGGACGCTACACGCGTAACCTTCACGCTGCAATCCGTCGATCCTGATGTCAACGTGGATTTGTATGTCCGCTATGGAGAAGACAACGCCATTCAGGGTGGGAGCGTCGTCTCGGACTATTCCTCTACAGGTCCCACGGGCAACGAGCAGATCGTCGTCACCCGGCAATCCGACCCGCCGCTTCGAGCCGGGACCTATTTCGTCTCGCTGATGCTCCGCACTCCGGGCGCCGTCGCTGAGGTCACGCTCACGGCAGAGTTCGACGCCCCCGCGCCGGCGGGAGGTCAGATCTATTACTTCCCCCATCTTGCGGTGGGAGCGAGTTGGCAAACCACGATCACCTATATCAACTACTCCGCCGAGGAGGTGAGTTGCCAGACCGATTTCCTTTCCGATCAGGGAACTCCGCTGCTGGTCTCGTTTCCGGGACGGGCAGCGATGGGCAGCCGGAACGACGTGCTGCCGCCCGGAGGCTCCGTTCACGAGGAAACTGACGTGGACCTGAGCGCTCCGCCTGCTCTCGGTTGGGCGCGGGCTATGTGCTCGGGGCCGGTGAAGGCCAGCCTCCTGTTTCGCCGGTACGACAGCTCAGGCGTGCCCACGGGAGAAGCGGGGGTCAATGCGGCGGCGGTTCCGGCCACCCGTTTCGTGACCTTCGCTGAACAGGCGGTAGGCCAGGCTGGGACCGGCGTTGCCTATGCCAACCCCTCCGACACGGCGACGGCCCTGGTCACCTTTACAGCTCGGGACGCGACGGGGCGGACGCTGGACAGCGTCGATGAGGAGCTGATGCCCGAAGGGCATGGTGCGCAAAACATGGCGGGCCTGTTCGATCTCAGCAGTTTTACGGGATCGCTCGAAATCACCTCCACGGCGCCCATCGTCACCCTGTCGCTCAATGCCGAAGCCGCTCCCATATTCTCCTCCCTGCCTCCGGGGGAACTGGATCCTTCTGCGCAGGGGCCGACGACGTATTACTTCCCGCATCTTGCGGTGGGAGCGAGTTGGCAAACCACGATCACCTATATCAACTACTCCTCGCAGCAGGTGAGCTGCCAGACCGATTTCCTTTCCGATCAGGGAACTCCGCTGATGGTTTCGTTTCCGGGACGGGCAGCGATGGGCAGCCGGAACGACGTGCTGCCGCCCGGAGGCTCCGTTCACGAGGAAACTGACGTGGACCTGAGCGCTCCGCCTGCTCTCGGTTGGGCGCGGGCTATGTGCTCGGGGCCGGTGAAGGCCAGCCTCCTGTTTCGCCGGTACGACAGCTCAGGCGTGCCCACGGGAGAAGCGGGGGTCAATGCGGCGGCGGTTCCGGCCACCCGTTTCGTGACCTTCGCCGAACAGGCGGTAGGCCAGGCTGGGACCGGCGTTGCCTATGCCAACCCCTCCGACACGGCGACGGCCCTGGTCACCTTTACAGCTCGGGACGCGACGGGGCGGACGCTGGACAGCGTCGATGAGGAGCTGATGCCCGAAGGGCATGGTGCGCAAAACATGGCGGGCCTGTTCGGTCTCAGCAGTTTTACGGGATCGCTCGAAATCACCTCCAGGGAGCCCATCGTCACCCTGTCGCTCAATGCCGAAGCCGCTCCCGTGTTCTCCTCCTTGCCTCCGGGGGAACTGGATGCTGCTGATATTCCGGGCGAGATGCTCGCTCCGGAGGACGAAGCTGCGTTCAACGATCTCTTTGTTGGCAAACGTGTGCGGACGGACATCCCTAACTATTACATTGATTTCATCAGTCCGGGCCGCTTCAAGGAAACCGAAGGAGCGGAGGTCTTCTTCGGAAGCTATACCTATCGCAACACGGGCCCGAATACCGGAACGGTCACGTTGAACTACGACGACGGCGATCGTTGTACGTTTCGATTGACGTTCACCTCAGCAACTTCGGGCACGGCAACGTTTAACTGCAGCGACGGAACGAGCGGAAGTTCCGGTTGGCGGTCGGTGGAGATTCCGCCTGATGATAGCGATGGTGATACGAAGCAGGTATGCGAAACCGGAAGGACGATCGAATCCGGAAGCGAATGCGCGATGCAGTATCCTCAAGGATCTCCCGATGCAGGCCAACAGTTTGGCCGGTTCGCCGTTGGCGTACAGCTCGGATCGGAGAAAGGCTGTCTATATATTGGTGCTGGTTTCCTGAGTTGTAGTTCCAGCAGCATTAGCGAAAAGGGGACGCTCACCGCACCCTCGGGCAACAGGTATCCGTTAGATTTCGCCGCAAGCAAGATCGAGGACAGTTCCAGTTGGAGAATTTCGAGGCTCTCGATAACGCTTCAGGAGTGACGGGACGGATATTGCCGTGAGCCGTGCTAATGGTACCGCAAGGCAGCCGAGCAAGGGTTAGCCACAACCCAATCCAATCTCGGGGCCAACTATGACAGCGGTGAGGGCGTGCCGGAGGATTACGTGTGAGCCTATACCTGGTTTAACGTTGCCGCCGAGTAAGGGGAGAAGCATGCCGTCGAAGTCAAGGACTTTGTCCGGTCGCATATGACCGCCGACCAAATCGCGCAGGCGGAGCCGCTCAGCGCTACCCTTGGGGACCGCATCCACCAGTCCGATGAGATAAGCGAGGCCGGCGCCGGTTTTTGACGTGAGGGCAAGCCCCCGGGGTGCTGCCGCCCGCCTACAGGTCTTCGTCGGTCAGGGTGTAGTAGGTCTCCAGGTATTTCTCGGAGGTCTTTTCAATGATGTCGTGGGCGGGGTGGACGATGTCAGGTTCACGCCAGCGAGCGCTGCTCGCAGCCGGTATCTGGCGGCTGACGCCAATGGGCGCCGGCAAGGAACAACTGTTCCCGTGCCGTGACAGTAACTGTCGTTTCCAGCACCACTAAGCCTTTTAATCAACTGCAGACGGAGCGCCTTATTGGAACATGGGTGTTCTCTTACACGATCATTTCCGACTGGACAGACACCTACAGACTGAGCGATGTTCGGGAAAGTTCCATTACGCCAGGTAAGTGGAACATTTTTGGGGTCGATCAGTATGGCAATTCAGTCATAGCGCGATATTTACCGGATCTTGAAAAGTTTTCGTTGCTAGACCCAGGTACAATCATCGACAAGTTTTTCACCTTCGACTTCGTTGACTCGAACACAGTCTCCGGCTGCTACTACCAGATCGATAAAGATGATGATTCCTCTTCACGCTGCTACGACATGACAGGAGTGAGGACGAGTTCCACTGCCCTCACCAGACGGACACTCGCTCCGCCCTCCACTACGGCGGCTCAAGCAGAACTGGACGAAATTGCAGAGGTGAAAAAATTGGAAAATGAAGCACAGATAGAGGTTGACCCGAAGATTATCAAGGTCCTTGAGGGTCTTCGTGAGGTATTGCGTCAATAGTCAGGTGTCGTCTTGCTCTTCAAGTGCGAGTTTTTCTTATGCGGAGCGTCTGGTAAAGTTCAGGCGGGAAGCTGACAGGCGCTTCTTCAGCGGGCGTGAAGAGTTCAAGAGTTGCCGGGGTCAAGGAGGGGGTCAACCAGATAGCCACACTGACACAGGAGGGTGTGTGGCAGGCAGTGTGGCACTGCCTACACCCCACCCCAAGGGGGGGTCGCTTCCGTCCAATTTATCCCTGCGGGAAGGCTCGGAACAAGGACGACGAAAGGGCGCGGATGCGCCGGAGGCAAGCCCGATGAAATGGCGGTTTCCGATCCTGATCTTTGCCGGGCTGTGCTGGTCTGCATGGGGTTTCCTCTACCGGACTTTCCCCATGCCCGGCGAGATTGTCATCCTCCACGGAACCGGCTTCGGGGAGACCGTTCCGCGCTTGGAAGCCGGCCGGCGTTGAACGGTTGGGCTCGTCTCGCAATCGAGGTCGTCTTCCGCTTCGGCGGGATCGAGGTTCCCCCAGGGGACGTCTCCTACGCGGGGGCGGCGCCCTGCTGCGCGGGGGTCTATCAGTTCGTGGTGCGCGTGCCGCCCGGCGTCCCGGACGGCCGCGCGCCGGTCGTGGCGACCGTGCGGGGCGTCTCGACTCCCGAGGGACCGTACCTCGCGGTCCGCCGGCGGTAAGGCCCCGGCGGCGTAGAGGCGAAGGCCAACAGCTTTCCGGCCGACCCTCTTGCCTGCCCGTCCGACGCGACGGTGACATCCGCTGCGAGCGGTGGCCGTCGAGTTTTCAATCGAGTGTTGTCGGACGGCGCAGGAATACACCCTCACGCTCGCGATGCAGTATCCAGAGGGATACAGCTATGATTGGCTCGACGACGTGTTAACCTTGCCGGTCATGTACGTGCGCCCCCTGGCCGGCGTGGCCCCTCTTCGCCACGCCGTGGAATGCTCGCGGGCCAAGGTCATGAGCGTCGAGTCATGAGCGCCGCAACCGCCGCCGCCCGTGTCGCTCTACGCGTGCAGCCCGGTGCGAAGAAAGACGCGCTGCTGGGGAAACAAGCCGATGCCTGGAAGATCTCTCTGCGGGCTCCCGCCGCCGAAGGCAAAGCGAACCGCGCCTGCATCGAGTACATCGCCGGACTCCTGGGGGTGAGGCGTTCCGCCGTCGCGATCATCAATGGTGAAAAGAGCCGCGATAAGGTGATCGCGATCGAAGGACTCGCCAAGGAGCAAGTCAACGCCGCGCTGCAAGATGCTGTAAAGGTGTAGAGGGTCGCCGTCGGAGCCGGCGGCGCGTTCAGGACTTCAGATGAAGAATCTCCTGCAAATCCAAAACCAACTGCAAGCCGAAAAGCTCGACGGCTGGCTCTTCTTCGATCATCACATCCGCGACCCGATCGCCTATCACGTGCTCGGCCTCGAGACGCCCGGGCATGTCTCGCGCCGCTGGTATTACTGGGTCCCGGCGCGGGGCGAACCACGCAAGCTCGTGCACCGTATCGAGGATTGGATGCTCGACCCGCTGCCCGGCGAGCGCGCCGAATACTCAAGCTGGCAGGAGCAACACCAGGCGCTCGGCGACATCCTGGCAGGCGCGAAACGAGTGGCGATGCAGTACTCACCCGACTGCATGATTCCCTATGTCTCGCTCGTTGACGGCGGCACCGTCGACCTCGTGCGCGGACTCGGCAGCGAAGTCGTAAGTTCCGCGGCCCTCGTTCAGTACTTCGAAGCTCGCTGGACGGACGAACAGCTCGAATCCCACCGCGAGGCCGGCCGCCGTGTCGATGACATCCTGGCTGCTGCGTTTGCCGAGATCGGTCGTCAAGTCAAGCTCAAGGGCAGCGTCGAAGAGTTCGCCATCGCGGAGTTCATTCGAGCGCGTTTTCGCGAGCAGCCGCTCGTCACTGCGGACGGTCCGATCGTCGCCGTCAACGCCAACAGCGGCAACCCCCATTACGCGCCGACCGAAAGGCAGTCCAGCCCGATCGGCAACGGCGATTTCGTGCTGATCGATCTGTGGGCCAAGCTCGACCAGCCGCACTCGGTCTACTACGACATCACCTGGACGGCGTCGGTGGGCGTCCCGCCGCGATCGGAGATCGTCAACGTCTTCGAGATCGTGAGCGGCGCTCGCCATCGAGCCACCGCCTTCGTGAATCAATCGATCGCCGCGGACAGGCCCATCTTCGGCTTCGAGGTCGATGACGTCGCGCGAAACCACATTGCGAGCGCCGGGTTCGGCGACCGATTCGTCCATCGCACCGGTCATTCAATCGGTGAAGAGGTCCACGGAAACGGGGCCAACGCGGACAATCTGGAGACCCTCGACAGACGGCCGATCATCCCGAGAACCTGCTTTTCGATCGAGCCGGGGATCTACTTGCAGGAGTTCGGGGTTCGCAGCGAGATCGATTGCTATGTCTCGACGACGGGCGCGGGACCGACCGGAAAGGTTCAAAATGCAGTCGTGACGATCGACGTTTAGGGGGTACGAGTGTCGTATCCGCCGTGAAACTGTTGGAAACAGAATACCTGGGAGTTCTTGCCGCTAGCGCGTCGGGGCCTCGAACCGCTAGGATAAGAGTGTAGTTCCGCTGCGAAGATGACCTTGCGGCGCATGAAAGTATTCCTGTTCCTTCTCGTGGTAGGGATGGTCTCTCCGCGTGCTCTCGCGGAGGGGCTTCCCAGCACGCTCCTGAAGCCAACCGCCTCGGCCGCCAAAGACAGCGATCCTGCGGCGGGAACCTCCTATTCCACCCCTTCCGATCAGACGACAAAAAAGACCCGATCCCAGCCCGACAGCTACGTCGTCGAGATGAAGAAGGCGATCCGTGTCTTTCGGAGGGAGACGCAGCGGCTCGGCGTTTTCGAGGCGGGTAAGAAAGGCAGCCTGCCAAAGCAGAAACTGGGCGATCTATGGCATGGGCGCGTCTATGAATATATCCGCAACAACGCGTTCGACGCCGTGCCGCATGAGGTCGTGCAGAATGGCGGCGAACGTAACGTCCTGCGGCGCAACCAGTTCGGCTTCAGCGTCAACGGACCTGTCTATATCCCCAAGCTCTACGATGGCCGCCGCACGACCTTTTTTACGTTCTCTTATGAGGGTACACGGCAGAAAGTCGGCCAATCGCGTCTCACAACGATCCCAACCGGCATCCAGCAAAGCGGCGACTTCTCGGACCTGGTGAACAAGGCGGGAGATCCCGTCACGATCTACGATCCGGACTCGACGCGCCACAACTCCGCATTCGACCCCTCCCGGAACGTTACACTCGCAAACCTCGAGCACGTACGCGACGCGTTCCCGAACAACAGGATTCCCCTCTCGCGGTTGGATCCGGTCGCGGCCCGGATGGCTCAGGAGCTGCCGCAGCCCAATACAAGCATCGGACCGTTCCTTCGAAACAACTACTGGGTGAATCCGCCGGCGCAAGACAGGCCGGATGGTTTCCTGTCGCGCGTCGATCACAACCTTTTCGAGCGCCACAAGATCACGGTCGACCTCGCTTACTCCAAGGGCTTCGAGGCCTCGCCGCGCATCTACGATACGATCGCCAACCCCGGCTCGCCGGACCGCTTCTTTTCCGAGCGCCGGCTCGCCTTGACCGAGACGTTCAGCATCTCACCGCAATCGATTTACACGGCGCGCGCGAACGTGCGGTCGCGGCAGCGCCGCACGGCGGGTCTCGACAACGAGCGAAATATTCCCGACGAACTCGGGCTCGATGGCGTAAGCGGCACTATTTTCCCGCGCGTGACCTTTCAAGACTTCGAGAGCATGGGCACACCGACCGGTTCGCAATACCGCAACACCTGGAACAGCTACCGGACCGACCACTCGCTGAATCTGCGCCGCGGGCGGCATTCCTGGACGTTGTCCGGCGAAATTACCCGTTACCAGGTCAACACCTTCATGCCCAACGCCCCTTCGGGCTACTTTCAATTCAACGACGACATGACGGGCCTCCCCGGCATCGTCAACACCGGCGACTCCTTCGCGAGCTTCCTGCTGGGCCGGTCGTTCCGCACCGAAGCGACCGATCTGCAGCAACCCACCTACCTTCGGAGGACTTCCATCGAAACGCGCTTGCGTGACGAGTACGAGGTCACGCCAAACTTGACCGCGACCGTAAGCCTGAATCTTGACTTGTCCAGTCCGCGTATAGAGAAATTCGATCGGCAGTCAACGGTCGATCTCACCGAAATCAACCCCGTGAACGGTCTACCCGGAGCATTGATTTTCGCGGGGCAAGGCGGCGAAGGACGCGCCTTTCAGCCCCATCGGGCGCGCCTCGAACCGCGTTTCGGTTTGGTCTGGAGCCCCACCGACGCGCGCGACACTGTGATCCGGCTCACCCTCATGCAGTACTACTCGAACCTCAGCATCAGCTCAGGCACGTTCGGTACGCAGGGGTTCAGTGCCAAACGGACGCAAATCTCGGCCAACCAGCAGCTCAATCCCGCCGTCGTCCTCGATCAGGGCCTTGCCCCTCTCGCACATTCCCTGCCCGATCTGCGGCCGGACGCCGCGAACGACACCGATCCGGATTTCATTCCGCAAACGTCCCGCCAACCACGCTACCGTTGGGGCTCGCTGCGCGTCGAGAGGCAACTCCCGGCGGGCCTGACCATGCGGCTCGGCGGGCAGGTTTACCGCGGTAAAGACATTCTGCTCGGTGGCAGCAAAGTCGGCATCAACGCGATCCCCCTGGAATTCCTCGAGTACCGGGATGCGCTCAACGACGAAATGTTCCGGCGAACGCTGCGCCCGTTCCCGCAGTTCCAGTACTTCCAGACCAACGGCCAGTTCCCGCTCGGGCGTTACAAGTACCACAGCACTGATTTCGGCTTGGAAAAGCGCGCCTCCCACGGGCTCACCCTGGACTTCTCTTACTCCATGATCAAAAAGTGGGACGACTACTCCGGGCCGGGCGTACAGGACTACTTCAACCGCGACAACGAATGGTCGCTCTCGAATGGCACGTACCCGCATCGCATCTCACTCAGCTACGCCTACGAGTTGCCGTTCGGCGAAGGCAAGGCCCTGGTCAAGTCCTCGAAGCTGAAGCATGTGGTCGGCAACTGGTCCGTCAGTGGTTACACACGATGGCTGAGCGGTGACCCCTTGACACTGCAGCCCGAGTTCAACAATACCGGCGGCGTTGTCCGCTATCTTCGAGTGAACACCGTCCCGGGAGTCGACCCGCGCGTCGCGAACCCCGGACCGGATCTGTTCTTCAATCCGTTGGCTTTCGCCGACCCGCAGGATTTCACCATCGGCAACGCGTCACGGACGCACCCGACCCTGCGGAACCCCGGCTGGAACAATCACGATCTGGCTGTGACAAAGCGCGTGCCGCTGTCGGGCGAGCGCAGCCTGGAGTTGCTTTTCCAGGGGTTCAACTTCCTGCATCATGCGAACTGGAATGAACCCGACACCATCATCGGACCCGAAAACGCCCGCAACGTGAATGCCGGTAAGATCATCGGTTCGCGCGGCGGGCGCGTCGTGCAGCTCGGTATGAGGTTCAACTTTTGAATTTTCGCGGCCCAGCCCGCCGAATCCTCCTTTTCGCTCTCCTGGCCCTACTCGTTGGATCGCAGCTCGTTCCCCGCGCCCACGGGGATATGAAAGCCCCGTTGTGGGTCGAAGCCGACAATGAGCAGCTCGCCATTCTCGTTCCTCCCGACAAGATCCAGGCGTGGATTGGGGACGACCGAGCCCAGGTCCGGGCGGTTCACCCCGCTGACGGCAACCTGATTCTGCTGATCGTGATGGATGTCGTCGGCGATCTGATTCGCGTCGACGCCGCGCGGCAAGGCTTGGTGGAGATCCTGAACCGGTTCGGCCCCAGAGAGTTCGCCGGTGTCCTGCGGGCCCAGGACGGGCTCCAAGTCCTGATCGAACCCACGAGTGACCGTGAATTACTGAAAGATACTCTCCTCAGCCTGCCGGTCTCGGGCTTTCCCGGCTTGCTCGAATCCGTCGAAGACGCCGCTGCGCTTGCCGATCGAATGCTGAGCCAGTCCGATGTCCGTATTGCCGTTCTCTACATCACCGACGGCAGCATCTACGCCTATCGCGGCGATTACACGAATCCGGTGATCAACCCGAGCGACGGCGGTGACTTGAGCCGGCGCTTCCGTGACCGTTTGATCCAGGAGCGCATCACCAGCCTGCTGGACTCCCTCATGGCCTCTTCGGCACCGCTGTTCTTTCTCCATCTCGAGCGCGAGAGGGATAGCCTGAACTCCGTTTATCAGAACGGCATCACGCAGTTCGCGCAGGCAACCGGAGGAGAGGCGCTGTTTTGCGAAAGCGTGGCTCAGATCCGGCCCTATCTGGAACAAATCGCTGAGCGGGTAAGAAGCCAGCAAGTCATCACTCTTGTTCCTCCGGACGGGGTGGAAGGCAGGGTCCGCCTGCGGCTGGAGATCGAAGGCGCCAAAGTCGCCTATCGCGAACAATTCAACGTCGCCAAGTCGCCGGCCGACGACAAGTCCAAGAGGCGCTAGAGTCCAATGGGAGGAGTGGAACACTCAGAACCGCTGTGTGCCGGTTCGCTCGCTAGAGAACGCACCGGCCTGACGAGTGCTTCGTTCCCGTGTAAGAACATGTTGCTACTGCGCACCGTGCTCGACAGAGGCGTCAATGCGCAATGACGCAAGGCGGCCAGCGGAGTGCTAGCGGAGAAATCGGCGCCGCCATGACAGCAACCCATCTTCCATGAAATACGCAATCTACGGCGCTGGAGCCATCGGATCGGTGCTCGCGGCACGCCTGATGGAGGCGGGCGAGGATGTCTCGGTGATTGCCCGAGGGCCTCATCTCGCGGCGATCCGGAGCAAGGGTTTACAGGTCAGGAGCAAACTCTTCGGCGACATGCTTGTCCGCCCGCCTGCTTCGCATGACCCCGCTGACGTCGGGCCGGTCGATGCGGTCCTGATCACGGTCAAAGTGCATGCCCTTCCCTCGATCGCGCCGAAGATCAATACCCTCACCGGCCCCGATACCTTCATCGTTCCCTTTCAGAATGGCGTCCCTTGGTGGTACTTCCACGGACTCGGCGGGCCATGGGAAGGCCAACGGTTGGAATCCGTCGATACCGGCGGCGTGATCAGCGAGCATGTCGACGTTCGCCGAGTTGTCGGTGGGATTGGCTACTGCTCAGCGCACGTAGCGGAGCCGGGCATCGTGGTCCATCGGGACAGCAACCGCTTTCCGCTGGGCGAGCCCAGCGGCGAACGTACGGAACGGATCCAAGCGTTGGCGCGGAGCTTCCTCAAAGCCGGCCTGAAAGCGGCGCTGCGAACGGAGATTCGGCACGAGATTTGGGTCAAGCTGCTGGGTAATGTTCCTTTCAATCCGATCAGCGCCTTGACGCGAGCCACCCTGGGCGAGTTTCTCGGCTACGCACCAACGCGAGAGCTTGTTCGCACCGTGATGGAGGAAGTGCGCGCCATAGCCGCCGCCTACGGCATCAAGATCGGGATCTCGTCGGAGCGGCGGATCGAAGGGGCGCGAAGGATCGGCGGTCACAAGACGTCGATGCTGCAGGATCTCGAAGCAGGGCGCCCGCCCGAACTCGAGGCCATCGTCGGCGCGGTAATCGAGCTGGCCGAAAAAGTAGACCTGGACGTACCCAACATTCGCGCCGTCTACGCACTGACCAAGCTGCTGATGGATCCTCGCGCGCGAGCGGCTTCTTCCGTCGATGCCCGTGCAAATTGACTTGCTCCAGGGGGTCGGCTATAGTCGGAGCAAGTGCTGATTCGGCGCCTGAAACGCCGGGGTTGTGCGGCATCGATACGGTTCGCGTGACTCGTTTCGGGTAAACGGCCGCGAGGCGGCACACCCCACTTTGGCCAAGACGCAAGTCCCTATCGCCAAGGGCATCGAGTCCCTCTTCGGAACGCACGACGAGAACATCCGCTTCTTTGAAAGCGCGCTCGCCGTGCATACCCACCTGCTCGACAACTGTATCGAGATTGAAGGCGAGGAGTCGCACGTTCGCCAAGCCGAAAGCATGCTGTCGGAATACGAAACCCTGCTGGACGAAGGACACCGTTTCAGCAACGGCGACGTTAAGAATTTCCTCCGTGTCATCAAACAGGACCCGGGAATCAGCCTGAGACAGCTCGTGCGGGCAAGCCGCCAGAGGACCTTCGGCCACAAGTCACTGGCGCCCCGCAGCGTCAATCAGATGCTGTACTTCGAAGCCATCGAGCGCTGCGACATGGTTTTCGGGATCGGCCCGGCCGGCACGGGCAAAACGTATCTGGCGGTGGCGATGGCCGTGTCGGATTTACTGGCGAAGAAAGTGAGCCGCATCGTGCTGGTCCGACCGGCCGTCGAGGCCGGCGAGAGCTTGGGCTTTCTCCCCGGAACGATTCAACAAAAGGTTGACCCTTATCTGCGGCCCCTCTATGACGCGCTTTACGACATGCTCGACTCGGACCGCGTCGAGAAGCTGATCGAGAAAGGAACCATCGAAATTGCGCCCCTGGCCTTCATGCGGGGACGGTCGTTGAACAACAGCTTCATCATTCTGGATGAAGGACAGAACACCACTGCCGAGCAGATGAAGATGTTCATCACGCGCCTCGGATTTGGTTCGAAGGCGGTGATTACCGGCGATGTGACGCAGATCGACTTGCCGTCGGGCCGGCGTAGTGGATTGCTGGAGGCGGTTGACGTTTTGCAGTCCGTCGAGGGCATCTCGTTCGTCTACTTCCATGAAAAGGATGTCGTCCGGCACGACCTCGTCCAACGAATCGTTCGGGCCTACGACTCCTATGAGCGGGCTGAATTGGAAGGAGCGGCCGAGTAGTCTGCTCGGCCCCGGGCCGAAGAGCCTTTCGCGCTCCTTCTGCATGGCTTCCCACACGGATTCCAGCGCCGCCTGGTGGAGGAACCGCCAACGCAGGATTGCGTTTGACGAACAGGAGTTCGACCGGTTCATCCGAAGCATCGGTCGGCAGGTGGCTCGCGGGAAAGAGTTCGCGATCGTCATCGGCTCGGATGAGTCGCTGCGCGAAGCCAATCAGCGTTTTCGCGGAACGCGGGCCGTGACGGACGTCTTGTCATTCCCGGACGGCGAAAGCGGCCGGCTGGGCGACATCCTCATCTCGGCTGGCCGGGCCGCCCAGCAGGCGGGGAGGTTCGGTCACAACGTCGAGGACGAGCTGAAGATTCTGGCGCTGCACGGCCTGTTGCACTTGCTCGGCTACGATCACGAAACCGACGACGGGCAGATGCGGCGAGCCGAGAATCGTTGGCGCCGAAAACTCGGGTTGCCGCACTCTCTGACCGAGCGGGGCGCCGGCGAACGGCAGGGCGCCAAGTAAGGTCATGGGGAACGCGTCATCCAAATCAGGGTTCGTTGTCATTCTCGGGCGTCCCAACGTCGGTAAGTCGACCCTGTTGAACCGCCTTGTGCATTCGAAGGTCGCCATTGTCACGCCGAAGCCGCAAACGACCCGGGACGCCATCCAAGGGGTGCTCACACGGCCGGAGGGCCAGATCGTTTTCGTCGACAGTCCCGGCATCCACGAGCCGAGCCTCGAGCTCGGCCGCCACATGATGAGCGAAGTGCGCCGAGCTACATCGGGATGTCATCTCGTCCTGCTGCTGGTCGATTGCACCAAGCCTGACCAGACAGGCGACCGCGCCGTCATCGAGATGATCAAGGAACTCAAGACACCGGCGTTCCTGGTGTTGAACAAGGCCGATCTGCTCAAAGAGAAGCCGCAACTGCTCCCTCAGATCGAGAAGTACAGGGAGAGGCACACGTTTCTGGAATACATTCCGATCTCCGCCATGAAAGGCGACAACGTGGATGCCCTGATTTCGCAAGTATTTCTGTACCTGCCGGAATCTCCGGCCTACTATCCCGAGGATTTCATCACCGACCAGCCCGAGCGCTTCCTGGCAGCTGAGCTGATCCGGGAGCAAATCATCTTTCAGACGCAAAAGGAAGTCCCGTATGCGACCGCCGTCATGATCGATGAATGGGATGAAAGCGAAGATTTGCTACGGCTGTCGGCGACGGTATATACCGAGCGAGACAGTCAGAAAGCCATTCTGATCGGGGCTCGCGGGGCCAAGATGAAGTCCATCGGGGTCAAGGCCCGCCGACAATTGGAAGCGCGGTTCGGCAAGCAGGTCTATATCGAGTTGTACGTGAAGGTGCAGCCTCGATGGCGTAACCGTGCCGGCTTCGTCAAGTCGCTCGATTTTCGGCGCATCTCGGGCGGCTAGCAAGAAGGCCGGGGCGGGCGGAGCGGTCGACCTGCGCACCCCGCTTTAGGCTTGTCATGCGCCGCGATCGGCAAGCTCGCCTCCAGGTGCGATAATCGTGAATTCCTTCCCGTGAGCAACAAAGAGATCGCCGAAACCCTCAACGAAACAGCCGCTCTGATGGAGATCGCGGGGATGGACGGTTTCCGCATCCGCAGCTACCGCAACGCTGCAGTCGTCATCGAGAGCCACCCGGAGAGCATTGAAGAAGTCATTCGTGATGACGATCGCGACGTTACGAAAATCAAGGGGATCGGCAAGGGGATTGCCTCGTCGCTCACGGAATTGGTCGGACGGGGCAGCTTCGCCCGCCGGGATGAGTTGCTCGAGAAGTATCCGCCCACAGCACTGGAGCTGCTGAAGATCCCCGGCCTCGGCCCGAAGAGCATCGCGCTGCTCTACGACGCGTACCGCGTCAGTACGATCGATGCGCTGGAGCAGCTCTGCCGTGACGGCAAGCTGCGAACGCTGCCTCGCATGGGCGAGAAGCTGGAGCAGAAGATTCTGCGCGGCATTGAGCACTACAGGCGCAGCGCGGGACGGTTCCTGCTCAACGCTGTCGACCGCGTGGCGACGGAACTGGTGGCCTATCTCTCGGAAGTGGAGGGCGTTGACCGGATCACACCTGCGGGGAGCTTGCGGAGGGGCAAGGAAACGATTGGCGATCTTGACCTGCTGGTCACGGGGCCGCATGCCGCAGCGGCGCTGGACCACTTCGTGAAGTTCGTGGACGTTCGGGAAGTTCTGAGCCACGGTGAAACCAAGGCCAGCGCCAGGGTAGGCGCAGCCGGATTGCAGGTGGACGTTCGGGCCGTGGAATCATCGAGCTACGGCGCGGCCATGATGTATTTCACGGGGAGCAAGGAGCACAACGTGGCGATCCGCGATCGGGCGGTTCGAATGGGGCTGCGCCTCAACGAGTACGGGCTGTTCCGTACCGCGGACGAGGAGCTCGTCGCCGCCGCGACGGAGGAAGAAATCTACAACAAGCTGGGGCTGCCGTGGATTGCTCCTGAGCTGCGTGAGAACACCGGCGAGATCGAAGCTGCGCTTGCGGGAAGCCTGCCGCGCCTCTTGGAGCTCGATGATATCCATTGCGATGTCCACATGCACACGCACGAGACGGACGGGCATCACTCGATCGCCGAGATGGCGGAGGCTGCGGTGAAAAGGGGCTATTCGCATTTAGCCATCACGGACCATTCGAAGGCGCTCGCCATGGCGAACGGCCTCGACGAGCAGCGCTTGCTCGATCAGATCGAGGAAGTCCGGCAGGTTTCCGAGCAGTTCGAGAACCTCACGATTCTCTCGGGCTGCGAAGTCGACGTCCTGCAGGACGGGCGCATGGATATCGATGACGAAGTCCTGGCGCAGCTCGACGTTGTGATCGCGAGTGTTCACAGCTATATGAATATGGAGGCCTCGGAGATGACCGACCGTCTGCTGCGGGTCGTCGAGAACCCGCACGTCGGCATTTTGGGACACCCCACGGGGAGGTTGCTGCTGCGGCGCGAGCCGTATCCGTACGACTTCGAGCGCATTGTCGATGCGGCGGGGCGGCGAGGCATTTGCATGGAGATCAACGCGAGCCCGGAGCGCCTTGACCTCGACGCCCTGCACCTGCGGCTGGCGCAAGCAAAGGGCGTCAGGTTTGTCATCTCAACCGACGCGCATCATATCCGCCATCTCGACAACATGAAGTACGGCGTGGCGATGGCGCGCCGCGGCTGGCTCGAAAGCAACGATATATTGAATACGCTGCCGCTCGACGAGTTCCGGGCGGCTGTCCGGCGCGGCTAGCAATCTCCGCTGACCACCCGTTCCAGCTCGTTGTCTCGCCCGCCGGAACCTTCAGCGGCTCCAATCCCAACCCCGGTCCCGCTCCACCATTTCGCGAATTGACCGCTCAATCCCGCTTCGCTCCTGCTCCCGCACTCGGTCGCTCTTCTTCACCCACTCCCCTTCTGCAAGAGAATTGTATATTATGGCAATATACAAATTGTGGTCGGTTTCGAACGGATCGTCGGCTTTCAATGGGACGAGGGCAATACACGGAAAAGCTTCGACAAGCACGGTGTCAGTCAAGCCGAAGCGGAACAAATGTTCTTCAACGAACCGTTTCTCGTTGTCGAAGACGTCAAGCACAGCCGACCCGAGCCGCGGTTTCATGCGCTCGGCGTCACCAATTCGGGGCGCCGGCTGCATGTAACGTTCACACTCCGCGGGGAGAACACCAAGATCCGCGTGATCTCCGCTCGGGACATGCATCGCAAGGAGCGATCCCGTTATGAAAAAGAAACGTAGACCCATTCCCGACTTCAAAAGCGAAGCGCAAGAGCGGGCCTTCTGGGAAAGTCACGACTCCAGCGGTTATGTCGATTGGAGCCAGGCTGAACGTGTTCGTTTTGCCAATCTCAAACCGTCAACCCAGGCGATTTCTCTCAGGCTGCCGGTCGGTCTGCTTGAACAGATCAAGATCGCGGCCCATAAACGAGGTGTTCCCTACCAGTCGCTGATGAAGGTCTGGCTGTCCGAGAAGGTCGAAGCCTAGGTCAGACCTCGGGGACCCATCCGTCAGCCATGTATGATCCGCCACGGCGCCACCCTTCCCCAAGCGACCTCGGAGAGCCACGCGACCGGCTCCGCGATGACCCTGATACGGTGGCGCAACTCGCCGGTCTCCGGAATGATTCGCTGGCGAAACGGCAGCAGGCCGCTCGGCCTACGGGGCGGTATCGAACACGATGATGTGCTGAGTCGGCACGAAGTCCATCGACTCGATGAATCGAAAGCCGAGCGGCTCCAACTCTGAACGCACTTCGGGGACCGTCATCTTGCGCACGGGCGGCAGGGGGATCGTAGGGTCCTCCTTGCGGTATTCGATGAGGACCACGCGGCCATTCGGTTTGAGCCCTTGCCGAACGTGTTCCATGACGGCTTCCGGCTGCGCCAGTTCGTGATATACGTCGACGAGGAGAACCAAATCGGCGCTGCCGGCGGGGATCCTCGGGTCGCCTGGTTCGCTCAGCACGATCTGGACGTTCTGGAAACCACGGTCCCGGATGTTGCGCTCGAGCCGGTCAAGCATGCCCTGTTGGATGTCGACCGCGATGACCCGGCCCGTCGGTCCGACTTGGCGCGCCAGACGCCACGTGAAATAGCCTGTGCCCGCGCCGAGGTCCACGACGGTTCCGCCTTCGGGAATGCGGAGAGCTTCGATCACTCGGTTGGGCTGTTCTTCGGCTTCACGCTGGGGACGGTTCAGCCAATCCGCCATCTCGACGCCGGTGACGGGCGCAATCTGCCGCTTCTTGATGAGCTTGCCGATTTGAAGCGGCCGGCGCTTGCCCTCGGCGAAAGTCTCCGGCCGCGGCTCGTTGAGGACCGCCCGCACGTTGGAGCAGCCGGCCCACAACACGATCGACGTGATCGCGAGGCCGAGCAGCCCGTGGTAAAAGTCCCATGGAAGGCGCGGCGGACTTCTGCGGTCGCTCGGCGCGAAGTGAGGAGGATGGCGATCCGGGCGATCTCCTCCGACGAACGACAAAGCCGACGGCCGCAAACGTCCGTCGCCCGAAGGGTTACGCGCCACTCCCGGCCGACTGTGGGAAGAGTGAGTCGCTGCGTTGCTGCCGCGGCCATACGTTACGCTATTGGTCCCAAGGCGCGTAACGCCGCCTGCGGGACTTTTGCCACGGGCTGCTGGGTAATGGCGGGCCGCCGCGGGCATCGTTGAAGCTCCTTAAACGGCGACCGGTTCGGCTAACAGGCCGGTTCTCGCCATCAGCTCTTTGAGGTCGTCCCGGTCTTCGGGACTCATCTCGATGAGCGGTCTCCTGACACGCCCGCCCTTGAGCCCCGCCAGGGTCATCCCCGTCTTGATCATCGAGGTTTTGTAGCCCGGGCGCCGGTTCCGCATTTGGTACAGCGGAATGACGATCTCATCGAGGATCTGCTTGGCGCGGCCCCAATTGCCCACCGAGCACTGGTCGTGCAATTCCGTCGAAATGTGGGGCATGAAGCAGGCCAGGCCGGACGTGAACGTATGGACGCCGTGATTCCAGTAGGTCGGAGCGAAGGGCTCGGCCATGCCGTTGACCCAGTGGAAGTGGTCGCCGAAATTCACGCGCACATTGAGGTAGTGCGACATGTTGCCGTTTTCGTCCTTGACCATGCAGATGTTCTCCGTATCCTGGAGCCGCTCGAGCAGCGACAGCTCGAGCACGCCGCTCCACTTCGTTTGGTACAGGAAGGCGGGCAGCTCGGCGGTCTCGGCGACGGCCTTGTAGTAGTCAGCCAAGCCGGGCTCGTTCATGTCGGGCGTATAGGGCGCCATGATAATGACGGCGTCCGCCCCTGCCTTGCGCGCCAAGCGGGCTTGCGCCTGCGCCGTGCGGAGGGTTTGTCCGACGCCGAAGATCAGCCCTTTCTTGCCGGCAACCATCTCGCCGGCGGTCGCGGTCAGCGCGGCGTATTCGTCGATCGTGAGCGACTGCATCTCGCCGTTGCTGCCCGTGAAAGCCAGGGCGGCCAGGCGCGTATCGAGCATGAACGAGACGTTCTCGCGAAACGCCGCGTCGTCAAACTCGTCATAGTCGGAGAACGGAGTAACGGGGAATCCAATGACCCCGGGGAAGCGATCGAGTAGTCGGTTTTCCATGCCTTGGATCTTCGCAGTTGGCGCTTTCCACGTCAACGATATGCCCGCCTCCGGACTTCAGTAGCCGGCGTAGTGCGTGTGTGTGATGCGGTGCCTGGCGGGAGCCCCTGCATATTCTCGAGCCAGAGGAAGCCTGCGAAGACGTCTACGTGGATGCGCGCGGTTCGTCGACGGTGACATTGGGGTCGACCGCGAGCCAGCAAAGCGATCCGACCATATAGATCCCGGCGGCTACGTAGATGATCTGGTTCCAGTCGCCTCCGGTGCGTTCGATGTTCTCGATCATGTATCCGAGTACGACCGGCGTTACGAGGCCGCCGATGGTGCCCGTCATGTTCATGATGCCCATGACTTCGGCGGTCAGATTGCCGGCCATGTCCATCGTGGTCGCCCAGGCGGCGGGACTGCCGGCGCCGGAAAAAGTCGCGCCGACCGCGACCGCCGCGACGAGCTGATACGGCGAACCGGTCCACGCCGCGGACAACGTAACGAAACTACAAACGGCCAGCGCCCCCATGCCGACGCTGCTGCGGCTGATCCTCTTGTTGCCGGTCTTTCGGAGCAGCCAATCGACGATGAACCCACCGAATATCGTTCCGACGATGACTCCTGCCGTGGGCGCCATCGACATCAACCCGGCTTCTTCGCGCGTGATACCGAAGCCTTTTTCGAGAAAGGCCGGGAACCATGTCACCAGAATGATGTAGCCCGCAGCTCGGAAGGCCGACTGTATGCAGATGCCCCACATGCTCAATGAGCCGGCCATGACAGCAAGGCGCTGCCAAGTCAATCCTCGCTTCCGGGATTCTGCCTGCGGCTTGTGTTCGGCTTCGGACCCTGCGCCGGCAATCAGCCGCAGCTCAGCCTCGTTCACCCAGCGGTGCTCCGTAGGCCGGGTGCGGGCGAACCAGTAATAGCCCGCTGCCCAGACGATGCCCACCAAGGAATAGAGCTGAAAGACCGCGCGCCAATCGAGATGCTCAAGCAACCAGGCGGTGAGGCCGAACGTGATCACGCTGCCGACCGACATCGCCGCTCCGATCGCGGCGCTTCCGAAACCCCGCCGCGAGACGGGGAACCAGTCGCAGATGACCTTCGCCGTGTTGGGAACCAGCCCCGCCTGCGCGGCGCCGAACGCAATGCGTGACGCGATCAGCGGGACGTACGAAAAGACAGCCGACGTCCACACTGTGAACGCGGACCACAGCGTGCTGAGAAACGGTAACGACACGCGGGTCCCGAAGCGGGTGCCCAAAGCTCCGCCGGGAACCTGAAAGAACAAATAGCCGATATTGAATGCGCTGAACACCCATCCCATCTGAGAAGGGGTGAACCCCAGTTCAGCCTCGATCGTCGTGTTCGCGACGGAGATGCAGTACCGCGTCAGATAGGCGCTCGTAGAGGCCAGGGCCAACGCGGCCAACACCATGTAGCGGACGGAAGTAGGTCGCGTACCGTTGGATGCGGTGTTCACTATGGCAGAGATGCTTTCACGGCGGACAACCCGGCCTGTGGGAGAGCACGCATGGCGCTTTATCGCCCTACCCGAGGAAGCGGTTGATTACGTTCTTGGTGATGGTGGAGATGTTCCTGTCCACCGGCAGGGAACAAGGGTAGCTGATCGAACCCACCGAATAAACCGCCCCTCCCGAAGCGGTTTCATGGTAGACGACCTCGGCGCCGCCGTCGTCGGGGTTCAGTCCCTTGGCCAGAAGTTTCGTTCCTGCTGGTGAGCTCGGGGACATTTTGTCGGTTTCATGTCCGGACGCCCCTCCCCAACAGCGCATGTGAAGACACTTTTCGCCGAAGATGTCACCGTCGTTCAAGCCGGTGCCCTCGAAAATCCAATGGGAAGAGTCGATGGCCCGGTAGGGTGCGCCGGTCATGATGCCGGAGTCGGTGCAAACCACGCCCAACAGGTTCGCCTCGGACTCGTAATAGGTGTGCATGCGGCTTTCTTTGCCAAACTCGTCCAGGTTTGCGCTGATGCCTTTGTACTTGCCGTTGCGAACCGTCATCGTGTACTCGTCGATGAACTCCACCGGGCAGTTGAGGCCGTTGCCGCCGAGGTAGAGCAGCTTGCCGCCACGCTCGAACACCCACTCCTTCAGATTGAAATACATCTCTTTCGACCAATACTCGGGGTGGGTGCTGGTGATCAAGACCTGGTACGCATCGAGATTCAAGACCCCTTGGTGGAACTGGGTTTCGGCATGTAGGTCGTATTCCAGGCCCTCTCGCTCCAGCCACCCGAAAAGCCGCCACTCGGCCGGAGCCACGTGACAGGCCGAGCGCCCTTCGACCGGGTCGGTAATCTCCGTCCCCTCGGGGATATGGTTGATCAGTTCCGGGCGATCGAACGAGAGCGGCGAGTAGTCCTCGACCGAGAACTGCATATGCTCGTCGGAGATGTAGCGGTCCAGGTCGAGACGCGCGTTGACGGTGGGCTTGGGCGGCATCTCGATCGGGTGAATGTAATTGGAGCGGCCTCCGAAATTGTTGTAGGCGTTCCAGTTCATGTTGGCCGCCAGAACGGCGATCTTCGCCCGGGGTTCGGCCGGCGCAACGATCCAGGGGAATGAAAAGAAAGCTCCCGACTCGGCCTTGGCATGGAAGTAGTACAGGCCGGAGCGCTCCGGGCCGACGACGAACTGCGTGTGGTGGGGATTGTTGCGGTAGCCGCGCTTGTTGAACTCGATGCCGGTTTGCGTGTAGTCACCGTCGGGCGTGATCTGCATCGTCGCGCGCGGGCCGTGTTCGTCGTACCATCCAACCGTCTTGATGTACTCTTTCTGCCAGCCGTAGCGGTACAGGTCGAGACGATAGGGCTCCACCGCATGGACCCGGTACTCCGAGCGCTCGCCCGAGCACACCCACTTGGGCCAGGCATAGCCGACCAAATTGTTCGAGAGCAGCCGGAAGTGATACGGCTTCCTTTTCTTGACCTGGACCACAACGCTCTTGGCGCCGTAGCCTTCTTTGTACAGGGTCACTCGGTACTCGCCGGATTTGACATCGGCGTAGACGGCCCCCGTCGCCGTGGAGCGGGCCTCGACTGAGCCTTTGCTGTTTTCAAATTCAAATAAAACATCCGGGATGGCGAGATAACGTTCACAACTGACGTAACCGACGAGCATAGAGTAACTCCTTGGATGGGCAAGATTACCAAGTGTAGAGCAAACGGCCTAGGGCTTGTCGGGGCGCCGTGGTTGCTCGACGACGGCCGGTTGTGACGCCGCTGGGGAGTGGACGCAAGGTCGGCATGTTTCCCGGGCTACGGGTGTGGCGGTTCCCAATGCCCTCTGCGGTCACTGGAGCGGTAGTGAGAGTAGTCCCGACAGCGGCAAGAGGGTGAGAACCCTTGCGCATCGGGCCGTGGCTTGACTACCATACCCCTGCCCGGACGGTCGGAAATCCTGGGAAAAGGAGCCTCCATGTGCTGGATTCGCCTCGCCGCTTTTCTATTGATTGCTGCTGCATCGCTTGTTGGGCAAGGCTTACAAGACAGGGACCGCGCACTCGGCCGCGGCATGCTTCAGCAGATCAACAAAGACATCCAAAAGGAGTACTACGATCCAAGCTACGGCGGCATTGACCTCGATGCGCACTTTGCGCAGGCCAACGAAAAGTTGCGGCAATCGGCGTCAGTGGGACAGATGATGGGCATCATTGGGCAGGCGCTGGTCGACTTCAACGACTCCCACACTCGGTTTATTCCTCCGGCTCGCGTCCATCGCCATTCCCTCGGAGCCGGCGCCGTCGTGATGTACGGCGCGAACATAACGAACGCGGATGTCATCATGTCCGACGGAGGCCGCTTGGAACACAGCGGTGTGACGCCGGACGAACTGCTGATCCCCTCCCAGGAAGATCTCGCCGCGGGCCGGGATCCTGTCATGGCCCGAGCAGTGGCCCTGATCGGCTAAGAGTTGTCTCCCGAGGAGGAACATTTCCGCGGCATCGATGTCGGCGTGGACGGGTGAGCCGAGGAACCCATGACAGCAACTTGCGAACGTTTCTTTGGACTGGCGCAGCGCGGCACCGACGTGCGGACGGAGCTGACGGCCGGCGCGACGACCTTCCTGACGATGGCCTACATCTCCTTCGTCAACCCGCAGATCCTCTCCGACGCCGGCATGCCGTTCGAGGCGGTGTTCGTCGCCACCTGCCTGGCCGCCGCGTTCAGCACGCTGGTGATGGGGCTGTACGCCAACTACCCGATCGCGCTGGCGCCCGGCATGGGGCTCAACGCATTCTTCGCCTACGGCGTCGTCCTCGGCCTCGGGCACACCTGGGAGGTCGCGCTCGGCGCGGTTTTCGTCTCCGGCGTGCTGTTCCTGGTGCTCAGCGTGCTCCCGGTGCGGCGCTGGATCGTCGAGGCGATCCCGCAGGGGCTGAAGCTGGCCATCGCGGCCGGGATCGGCCTCTTTCTGGGAGTCATCGCGCTGAAGAACGCCAGCATCATCCAGGCCAGCGAGGCGACTCTGGTCACCACCGGCGAGTTGATGGCGCCGGAGCCGGTGCTGTCTCTGCTCGGCTTCTGTGCGATCGTGGCGCTCGCCGCGCGCCGGGTGCCGGGCGCTGCGCTCATCGGGATGCTGGGCGTCGCCGCCGCCGGCCTCATTCTCGGCGTCTCCGAATGGCAGGGTGTCGCCTCGCTGCCGCCCGATCCGACGCCGACGCTGCTCGCCCTCGACATCGCCGGCGCGCTGCAGGCGGGCATGATCGCGGTCATCCTGACCTTCCTGATCGTCGACCTGTTCGACACCACCGGCACACTGATCGGCGTCGCGCACCAGGCGAAGCTCCTCGATGACCGCGGACAGCTTCCACGCATCGAGCGCGCGCTGATCGCCGACTCCACCGGGACGGTAGGAGGCGCCCTGCTCGGCACCTCGCCGGTCACGAGCTACATCGAGAGCGCCGCCGGAGCCAGCGCGGGCGGACGGACGGGCCTTACCGCGGTCACCGTGGCGGGGCTGTTCCTCGCCTGCCTGTTCTTCGCACCGCTGGCCGGGTCCATTCCGCCCTACGCGACGGCGTCCGCCATCCTCTACGTGGCGTGCCTGATGGCGCGCCCGCTGGTGGACGTGAACTGGCGCGACGTCACCGAATCGGCCGCCGCGATCATGACCGTCATCGCCATTCCGCTGACGTTCTCCATCGCCGACGGCATCGGCATCGGCTTCCTCACCTACGTGCTGATCAAGGTGATGGCGGGACGCCGGCGCGAATGCTCGTTGACGTTGATCGCGGTGGCGCTGCTCTTCGCGGCGAAGTTCGCCTGGCTGTAACGGCGACCGTGAACGGCGGCGTCCGGCGCCGAGCTCCCGCCAAGCCGCATTGGTGTGTGAGGTCGCTGGGCTTCTGCAACAAGTGGGGTTTCAGATTTCGGCCCGATGGCGGGTGGATCGGACTCGCCCTGGGGCAAGGAGGCCGCGCGCGCCGACGTTCTCGACCTTGCAGCCGTCCGGGGAACGGCAACAGGTTCCGGAGGTCCCGCTCACCCGTTCCCGTAGCGGCGGCGGAGTTCGGCCTTCAGGGTCTTCCCCATCGCGCTCTTGGGCAGGGCGTCCACGAAGCGGAACCGGCGCGGCACCTTGTAGCCGCCGATGAACCGCCGACAACGCCTTCCCCCGCTGCCGCTACAATGCCTCCTCCTCGGTGGCCGTGAGCCGCGCGGCAGGGTTCCAAAACCCCTCCGGTTCTGCTAACCTTGTTCGTACGATGCGACATCAAGCACCTTCCTTGCTGATCCTCTTGCCCTTCTTGGCCGCCGCACCGGCTCTCGTTACCCAGGGGGCCGCTGAAACCCTGTCTTGCGCGGATCGCTCCGTCAGCGCCAGGGCCGTGCGCACGACACAGGACGTTCAGGCGTTCGTTCAGTGCGCCTACGAGTTCGTCCAGGAAATGGGCTTTGAAGAGGCTCGCCGGGCCTTCCACGAAGACGAGCGTTGGAGAAGCGGCCCGATCTATGTCTTCGTCGACGAAGTGACAGAAATGAGATTGACCGCCCGAGCGTTCATCTTCCCGCCCGATCCGTCGCGGGAAGGGGAACCCTGGGGCCCGCTGATCGACGCCTTCGGCGATTACTACGTGGAACTGTATCGCATCATGAGCACCGTCGATGAAGGCTGGATCTATTACGCCTTCCCCAATCCGGCGACCGGCAGGGATGAGCCGAAGGCTTCCTACGTCAAGAGCATCGACTGGGAAGGGAACCCGGCCGCGATCGGCGCGGGCATCTACCGCCGCGACATTCCGGGCGCCTGCGAGAGCGAAGAGGTCAACGCCATGGGGCTCGAGACCGACCCTTCCAACGAGAGGCTGCAGGAGTTTGTCCGTTGCGCCGCGATGCTGCTGGAATCGCAGGGGGCCTTCGGCATTCAGCCGCTGACGACCGATCCGCGCTGGAAGACCGGCTCGATCTACTTGTTCGGCGTGGACACCTACGGCTACGCACTGTTCAGCGGCGATCCCGACAGCGGGCATCCCGGCGTCGGTGCTTCCGAGTTGAACGACCATATGGACGGACCCTTCGACGGTCGGGACGTGGTGAGCGTCGGCGATGCGTTCGGCGAAACCTTCCTTTACTACGAGGCGCTCAATCCCGCCACCGGCATGATGCAGAGCAAGGTGACGTTCGTCAAGAGGGTCGTGGCCTTTGGCCTGCCGGTGCTGATCGGAGCCGGTTATTATCCGGGCTACGTGCCCCGGCCTGACTATGGTCACTTCCCCTTCTAGCAGGGGCGTGACGTATAAAGGCCGTGAGTCGTGTCTCGTTTGTCGTGATGCGAAAGGCGGAAAGGCCGATCCGTCGCCTGCCGGCGGAGGCTGCTAGCCAGGTTTGCGTGGACGAGGGCTCATGCGCCTTGTCAACGAGCAGGCCTCCCGAAGCCGGATCACGCTTCGCTTCATCGGGGGTCAACCGGAAATTAAGGTTGACCACGGCGACGTCGGCGTGGGCGGAGATCCCTTGAAGCCACGAATCGGATTTGAAGGCCCACAGTTGATCGAACCGAGTACACTGCGATCGGGCCGCGACGAAGTCCACCGTCACTCACTCCCGCAAAACGGACCATCGGAGAATGACACTCATGCTCGAGACGATCCGCGTGAAGCCTTGGCTTGCCTGCGCACTGATTGCGGTGGCGACCGCTGACCTGCCGGCGCAACCTGTCGAGACCGCCCTCAAAAAGCCCTACCGGATGCTTGCGGACTGGGGCGAGCTGCCGGAGGGCGTTCTTTGGGGGGCGTCGATCGGGATCATCCCGGATGGAGAAGGCGGCGTGTGGCTCCATCATCGCTCCGACCCCCCGATCATCAAGCTTGACAATCAGGGCAAGGCCGTCAGGACCTTCGGCGACGGCATGTTCGTGCAGGCGCACGGGTTTTGCATGGACCTAGACGGCAACCTCTGGGCTGGAGACAGCGGGCCGTTCGGCGACGATCCTTCCAAGGCGGGCCGAGGCTATCAATTCTTCAAGTTCAGTCCGGAGGGCGAGCTCTTGCTGACGCTGGGCAAGGCGGGTGTGTCCAAGGCGGAACCCGACACGTTCATTGCTCCGACGGCCTGCGCAGTCGCTCCCGACGGCGACATCTTGATCGCGGACGGGCATTTTCCGCGCCCGTCAACCAGCCAGCAAGACGGCGACCGGATCGTGCGATTCACGAGCGCCGGGAAGTACCTCGATTCCTGGGGCCGGAAGGGCTCCGCCCCGGGCGAATTCGACGGTCCTCATGCCCTGGCCTTCGACTCGAAAGGCCGGCTCTTCGTGGCCGACCGTTCCAACGATCGAATCCAGATCTTCGATCGCGAGATGCGCTTCGTTGACGAATGGAAGCGCTTCGGAAGGCCAAGCGGTGTGGCGATCGCCGGGGACGACATCCTGTACGTGGCGGACTCGGAATCGAACAAGAAGATCGCCGGAGTGGTGGTCAATCCAGGATGGGAAAATGGGGTCCGGATCGGAAGCGCCAAGGACGGCTCCCTCTGGGCCTTCATCGACGGTACGAACCCGGAAGGAGTGGGTGCGGATGACCGGGGCAATGTGTTCGCCGGACTGACGCGAGCCCCGCGGCTGAGCCCCCCTCTGTTGCAGAAGTGGGTGAAGGAGTAGCAAGATCCGGCCGGCGACCGGCTCCAGCGTTGCCGGCGAAGGCAGCGGCGGGCGCGGCATCGCGCACGCGACCCCCACCATTTCCCGCCGCCGGAACTCGATCTCCCGATATCCGTCGGTCACGCACTCTTCCCGCACTCTTTGGCGGCGCGCGTACGGCGGTAACCGAAGAGCATTGTGACGTTGATGCGCCGGTTCTCGTAGCCGGGGCGGAAGTCGACGTCGGCGGTGCTGTGAAAGAGGTCTGAATCGAAGATCACGCCGCGGTTCCGCCGATAGGGCACCGTCACAGGATCGCCTCCGCCGGCTTCGTCGAGGAACCGCGTTATGCGGGCGCCGTCGGTTTTGTAGGTGCGGAACGCCCAGTTCGAGGGCGCGCCTTGTAAACGACTAGGCCGCCCGAAGCATCTCCTCAATCGGGTCGGCCGGCACCGGCCCGGAACCCGCGTCCTGCCTCTTTTCACGCCGTGTCATCGCTGCTTCGCGGTCGGTCGTCGGGGGGTGGCGGCTCAGGGCCCCGGAGACGGACCGGGGCTCAGAAATACCACAGCAGGCTCACCAGCAAGCCGACTCCAGCGGCTTTCAGACCAATCGGCACCTTGATCCCAAGGTCGTCGTACGGAACGACCCATCCTGCGCTTCCGTAATCGGTGTAGCGCAGTTCGCCCCGAATCGCGGCGTTCCACAGCCTCTTTTCCAGTCCGGCGCCGGTCGTCCAACCGGTGAAATCCTCGTCGTAGCTGAACGTTCCCGAGGTAAACTCCTCGGCGGCCGTACACAACTCAGTACCGATGCACCCGATATATTCCGTACTGAGCGTCGTATCGAGGCGGCGCAGGCCGGCGAGAGCATAAACGCTCATGCCGAAGCCCGTAGGAACTCCGGCGCCCAACCGGACCGTGAAGCCGTAGCTTCTGCTCTGTTCGAAGGACCAATCCTCGGGCCAATTTTCTCCCGGTTGCCTCCGGCTCTCGGAGTCCCCTGCGCCTTCGGAGTGTCCTCGCACCGCACCGTCGGGGAAGGCCACATCTGCCTCGCCGCTCAGATAGATGCCGGTCGGACCAAGCGGAAAGCGGTAGCCGGCCAAGAAACCAACGTCACCTGCTGTACCGGTAGCGGAATCGTCTGCTCGAAACACCCTGCCCTTGCTCGCTGAAATGTTGCGCAGATCGGTGTTGTCAACGGTCTTCTCATAGAGAACATCCAGACGCTGGGCCGTCGCGGAAACACCGACATAGAACCTCGGATTCTGAGCGAGTGCCGTGCCTGTGAAAATCCAAAGCACTGCCGTTACAAAAATGCCGAAAACGACACCACCTCTCCGCTTCCGATTGACCTGCGCAGTGCTCACCACTTCTGCAGCGCCGATAACAGCGATACTGCATGGTTCCATCTTGAAGTTCCCCTGAGTTCGCCCGGGTTCCGCGGACCGCTAAACCTTGAAAATTCGGGAGAGGTTCCGGCAGACAAACGGAAGCCTCTGCGTTGGTGAAGACGCTGTTGGATGCCGGCGTTTCACCACCACGGAGGCTCTTTGTGTGATGGGCCACACGATACCACAGACTGTTCTGTTCCCGGATCTGTTCGACAAGCCGGTCATGGCCACCTTCGACCAAGTCGGCACGGGCATCGAGCTTCTTACCGGCTCTTGTGCCGGAAGACGGAGACCGCCGATCCCCTCCCTCAACGCACTTTTCGACCTCTGGCGAAAATCGGCCCCTGTGCTAAGGTGCTAGGCATGCGAAGAAGTGTTCTCGTGTATGGATGGGCTCTCGTGCTCGCCGCGACGGTTTGGGCGGCGGGCGAGCTTTCCGCTCGCCGCGCTCCGGGTTTTTCGCTGCCCGACTCGGACCTGAAATATCACGACCTGTACGACTATCGCGGCAAGGTCGTGCTGCTCAATATCATGAAGACCACTTGCCCCCATTGCAGCAGTTTTTCGAAGATCCTGGCGCAATTGCAGCAGAAGCATCGGGGCCGCCTCCAGGTGCTGTCGATCGTGAACGCGCCGCCCGAAACCCAGGCGACCGTGGCTCAATATCATTCGCGAAACAACCTGCAGGACAGCGTGATCCTGTTCGACTGCGGGCAAGTGGCGATCTCCTACCTCAAGCTCACCCCCGCGCAGCCGAACTTCGAAGTGCCCCACGTTTTTATCATTGATCAGAATAGCCGGATCCAGGAGGACTACGGCTACAGCCTGTCGAATCGCGGCATCTTCGAGGGCGAGGACCTGTTTCCTATCATAGAGAAATACGTGTCCCAGACTCCTCCGCTCCAGGCCGATGCTGCATCCGAGCCCCGCCTGTATGCTTCACCGACTGAGTAGTTGAAGATGAGGTATAAGGGCCGTGATTCGTGTTTCGTGATGCGTGAGGCACGGTGTGAAGGGAAGGGGGAAACCGGCTGTCCGGCGATTCTTTGTTGAGCTGCGCCGGTCGACTTCCGATGGTATTTCCTAAAACACGGAACACGCAACACAAGAGACGTGAAAGGTGGAAATGAATCTGCTTCGATGTTCCCTCATCCTATTCGTCGTCTTGTCCTCGCATAGCCCTCTGCGTGCGCAGATTGCCGACGGAGACGGTGAGTTCTTTGTCGGTTTTGCCGGATCAGCCGTTTTTCCATACGACCCGAAGAGTCCATCGGACTCCGGCGGCGCGGCGGTCGATTTCAAAGCGGGAGCCGGTTTCACGGCGGCCTTCGGCTACGCCTTCAAAGAGGGTTTCTCGACCGAGGTGGAATGGGGATACCAGAAAGCCGCTGTCGGTGGTCCCTCCGTAAATCTCTCCCAGGGCTTCAATACGGGCTCCACAGGTTCTGAAAGCTTCGGCCCTCTCCCGATCAGCATAGGGATCGACGGAGCCATCAAGACCCAGTCCCTCATGGGCAATTTCTACTACCGCTACCCCAAATGGAGAGTGAGTCCCTATGCCGGTTTCGGCCTGGGATCCTTTTTCCATGATGGGGTCATCAACTCCACCGTCACCTTGGACACCGAAGGTTTCGGCATCTTCGGCGGATTGGTGGACACCAGCCCACCCGACACTGGAACCAGTAACGGCCCCACCTCCCTCTCGACCACGGTCGCCTACGACGATTCCCGGTTTGCCTATCAGATCATGGCAGGCCTCTCGGCTCGAGTCTCCCGGCTCGTGGAGTTCCGCTGCGGCTATCGCTTTCGCTCAAGTCGAGGGCAGCCGATCGATTCCGACCAAATTGAGGCAGGCGTCCGGTTCCGCCTGTGACGCGGCGCTTGCCTGACGAACGCCACAGCAACACCCGCGCCTGACTGCGCGCCGCGCATCACGAGACACGAATCACGGGTTTACGTCACGCTCCTGCTAGAAGGGGGAATCGACCATAGTCGGGCCGGGGTACATAGCCCGGATAATAGCCGGCTCCGATCAGGACCGGCAGGCCAAAGACTACGACCCTCTTGACGAACGTCACCTTGCTCTGCATCTCGCCGGTGGCGGAATTCCGCGCCGTGTAGTACAGCAAGGTTTCACCGAACGCATCGCCCACGCTCACCACGTCCCGGCCGCCGAAGGGTCCGTCCATATGGTCGTTCAACTCGGAAGCGCCGATGCCGGGCTGCCCGCTGTCGGGATCGCCGCTGAACAGCGTGCCGCCGTACGTATCCAGCCCGAACAGGTAGATCGAGCCGTCCTTCCAGCGCGGATCGGTCGCCAGCGTGATCGTGGCGAAGTACCCTTTCGATTCCAGTTCCATCGCGGCGCAACGGACAAACTCCCGCAGCCTCTCGTCGGAAGGGTCGGTCTCGAGCCCCATGGCGCTGACCTCTTCGCTCTCGCAGGTGCCCGGTATGTCGCGGCGGTAGCTCCCCGCGCCGATCGCAGCCGGGATCCCGTCCCAGTCGATGCTCTTGACGTAGGAAGCCTTCGGCTCATCCCGGCCCGTCGCCGGATTCGTGAAGGCGTAATAGATCCAGCCCTCGCCGACGGTGCTCAGGATGCGATGCCGTTCCTGGTAGTAGTTGTTCCCGAAGGCGTCGTCGAGTAGCTGTCCGAACGTTGTTCCTTCCCTCGACGGGTCGGGCGGGAAGACGAGGCTTCGCGTCTGATCGCTCATCGGTGTGACTTCTGAGACGAAGACATAGATCGGGCCGCTTCGCCAACGCTCGTCCTCGTTGAAGGCGCGGCGGGCCTCCTCCAACCCCATTTCCTGGACGAACTCGTAGGCGCATTGGACGAACGCCTGAAAGTCCTCCGTTGTGCGCACGGCCCTGGCGCTGACCGAGCGATCCGCACAAGACAGCGCTTCAGCATCTGGATGGCTAGCGAGAGCAGACGCAGCGGCCAGGAAGGTCAAGAGGATTGGTAAGAAAAGTGCTTGAAATCGCATGATACGAGCAAGATTATCAGAACCGGAGGGTTGTGAAAGGCTGTAAAAACCGTGTCTCGTGTCTCGGGAAAAACCGTCTGTGGGGCCTGGTTCGCCCAAGAAAGAAACGCCTGACGGCCTGTGAATCGTAAAGGCCGTGGCTCGTGTTTCGTGGCTCGTGTTTCGTTACGTCAAAGGCGCCCACCAAAGGCCGTCAAGATGCCGTCCCTGATGAATAGATTTGTCCAGCCTCGTCCAACTCGATGCGGGCAACCGGGAACTGCTCATGCACGCCGACTACATACCTCAACCGCAGTCAATCCATGCGTCACGCGGAAGCGTTCTACTTCGTTCGGGATTCCTGGTAGATCCTGAGATAGGCATCAACAGAAGTTCCCGCAATGGCCTCGCCGATGACATCCAGGGGAAGGTCTTCCACTCTCTTGAAGCGAACGCATGATTTGCCCATGTTCAGCTTCTTGCCTCTGGCCTTGAATCTTTCCTCAAACCGGATCCTGGACTCCTTGTGGCTGTACACGCACATCAGGTAGAGCGACAGGTAGTGTTTCTGAGACGCCAGGTGTCAATGTCAAACGAAAATTGCGCACTTCTGACAAACGAAAATTGCACACATTTGAGGGGAGAACCGCCGCGGGTTTGGCGGACTTTCCCCCTTCGTTGCGATGGGGGTTGAGGTGGCCGTCGGAGGGAGCGGAGCGACCGGAGCCGGCCACCTCAAGCTGTGCAGCAGCCGTCATGTTCCCGTCCCTGCGGGCGGGGTGGCTTCGCCGTCCGCGCGTTGCATGGAACGCCACAGCCCCTGGTGAGCCCTCATCCGGAAGCTGTTCCCGCGGATGTTGACGATGTGGCAGTGGTGCAGCAGGCGGTCGATCAGGGCCGCCGCCATGACGTCGTCCCCCAGTACTGCGCCCCATTCTTCGAATCCCTTGTTGGAGGTCAGCACGGTCGAGGCCTGCTCGTGGCGCGCGTTGATCAGCTGGAAGAACAGCACGGCTCCATCGCGGCTGACGGGCAGGTAGCCGATCTCGTCGACGACCAACAGCGCCGGATGGGTCAGCATGCGCAGGCGGCGCGCCAGCTGGCCCGCTGCACGGGCCTGCTCCAGCGACTCGATCAGGCTCGCCAGCGTTCCGTAGTAGACCCGCCGCCCCGACTCCGCCGCGGTGATGGCGAGACTGATGGCCAAGTGCGTCTTGCCGACTCCGGGTGGCCCCAGCAGAACGACGTTCTCCTGGCGGGCCAGGAACCCGAGCTCGTGCAGACTCTCGATCTGCTCGCGCTTGAGGCTCGGCTGAAAGGCGAAGTCGAACTGCGCCAGGGTCTTCACGGCGGGCAGCCGGGAGGCGCGCATGGCGGTCTCCAAGCGGCGGTTGTTGCGCAGGGCGATCTGGGCGCCCAGCAGCCGCTCGAGAGCCTCGCCGGCGGTCACGGCGCCGCTGTCGAGTTGCGCCAGGATGCCGTCCACCGCCTCCAGCGCACCCGGCATCTTCAGGTCGGCCAGCATCGCCCGCAGCCGGGCGCGCCGCCCGTCGGCCGGCGCGCTCATCGCACCACCTCCGCGTACACCCGCAACGGCCGACGCTCAACGGCCACTGGCGTCGGGGCCCAAGACGGAGCCGCCGGGCGCATCCGGCCTCCGACGCGCTGGTACGGCCCGCATGCCAACGGCCCCAAGGCTCCCCGCTCGTCACGCTCGAACCGCTCCTGCGGTCGCTCCCCGGTCGTGCCGTGCCGCCGCACGTTGGCGGTCTCCGCCAGCCAGCGCTCCGCCTGCTCGTTCAGGTCCGCGTCACTGACAAACTCCCGGCCGTAAAAGAAGCTCTCCCGCACATAGCGGATCGGCCGCTCCACCTTGCCCTTGGTCCGTGCCCGGTAGGGCCGGCAGGACCGCGGCCGGAAGCCCCAGTGCGCGGCGAAACGCAAGAACTCTGCGTTCAGCGCCAGCGGCCCACCCAGCAGGCGGTCGTCGGACACCACCACCGACCGCATCTGGTCGAACAGCAGCTCCTGCGGCACGCCCCCGAAGCGCTCGAAGGCGCCCTCCAGGCCGCGGCACAGCACCTCCATCGTCTGCCGCTGGAAGAACCGCAGCCACAGCAGCCGCGAGTAGCCCAGCACCACCAGCAGCGCCTGACGCCGTCCCCACGGCAGCCGGAAGCCGCCGAAGTCTACCTGGCCCTGATGCCCCGGAGGCGTCTCGAACCGTACCACCGGATCCGCTGTCTCCCGTGGCCGGACCTGGCGCACGTAATCCCGCACGCTCCCGTAGCAGCCCGGGTATCCCGCCGCCCGCACCTCCTCATACAGCCGCTGCACCGTCAGCTTCGGATACACCTCCAGGCGCGCCTCGATCATCCCCTTGTACGGGTCCAACTTGCGCGCGATCGGCGCCCGCCGCGCATAGCCGCCCGCCTCCGTGGTCAGCTCCCGGTCCAACTGACCGGACTCGATCCAGTAGTGGATCGTCCGCCGACTGAGCTGGAACCGCCGTGCCAGCTCGGCCTTCGACACCCCTTGCTCCAAGTAATGCTTCAGCAGCATCTTCGCCTCCATGTCGTACATCTCTCCGCCCCTCCATGTGGCCTCGCCCACATGCTGGAGCAGCGGTCTTCCCGCCGGTGAAAAGTGTGCAATTTTGGCTTGTCGAAAATGTGCAAATTAGCATTGCCGCCAACACCAGGGCAGCGTACATCAGAGGGCGCTTGTTGTAAGTGTCAGGATATCGCTCCAAGGGAATTTCATACGTAATCACGCCCCAGTTCATGGTCTCGACATATCCGGCCGGGAGGTTGTCCAAGACCACCTTGCGCACGGCCTGCAGGGCCTCGCGACGCTCCCGGGGAAGTTCCTGCAGATAGTCCTCGACCCTGCCAGCCATGCTTCTTGCCATGGCCACAACCTATCAGATTCAGGAGCCAGCAATCGGGAAAAGCATAAAAGCCGTGTCTCGTGTCTCGGGAAAGGCCACCGGAAGTGGCTTGGTTCGCTCAAGAAAGAAACGTCTGACGGCCGATGAACTCCCCCTTCCGTTCGCGCCGCGCGTCACGAAACACCCGCCGAGCCGTAGGCCATTTGCCGGAAGCCGTAGCCGCCCGCGCCACACATCACGAATCACGAAACACGGCCTTTTTCGTGTCTCGGTAAAGGCCGTCGGAAGTGGCTTGGTTCACTCAAGAAACAACGCCTGACGGCAGGTGAACCTTCCTTCTCATTTGCGCCACGCATCACGCATCACGAGACACCCGCCGAGCCATAGGCCATTTGCCGGAAGCCGCAGCCGCCCGCGCTATGCCCCACGAATCACGAAACACGAATTACGAAACACGGCCTTTCCCGGCCTTTCAAATCGCGGTCTTGAGCAGGCTAGAAGCGGATGCTCAGGCGGACGTAGTAGTACCCCCCGTTGATCCCGAAGGGGGAGGTTCGGGCGTACGGGAAGATGCCGTGGGACTCGGTGCCGGGGATGATGTTGCCGTTGCGGTCGGTGATGTTGCTGAACGGCGCGCCCGCCAAGTCCGAGAGGAAGGTGCCGAACAGGTCGTTGAAGCGGTTCCGGTCGGGGTAGGTGTTCAACAGGTTGTTGGCCCCGACCAACAGCTCGGTGTCCTTCATCAGGCGCACCGCAAAATGCACGTCGGTCAGCCATTCGCCGCCGAAGGTCTGGTGCTGGCTCTTGCCGATCAGGCCCAGGCTGTCCCACAGCGTGTAGCTGCCGAAGTAGCGCAGGCCGGCTCCGTAGCGCAGCGGGCCGACGCGGTGCTCGGCCGTGGCCTGCAGTCGGGTGTTGGGCTGGAAGTCTTCGATGATGGCGCGGTCGGCGGGCGCGAAGAGCACGTCCTTGATTGCCGACAGCGAGCCGGGGAAGCGCAGGTCTCCCTCCAGGTTGGTGTCGAAATAGGACCCCGACAGGCCCCAATCGAACACCCCGCCATTGCGGAAGGCGTGCACGCTGTTGAGCGTGAACTCGACCCCGCTCGTGACGGTCTCGGCGGCGTTGGCGAAGAACTGGGCTCCGCTGATGCGGGTGTCGTTCATGATTTGGGCCACCGGCGGCGCGATGCTCGCCACGTCGTTGGCCGTGAAGTTGGCGCTCAGCACGATGCGGTCGTCCACCTGCACGCGGAACACGTCGGCCGTGAACGACGCGGAGCGGCCCATCTTGGCGACGATGCCGGTGCTGACGTTCAGCGAAGTCTCTTCGGTGAGCGGCGGCACCTCGAGGGCCTGGACGATGTCGCTGTCGTTGGGGAACGTGCCGACCTCGGCGAGCACCGTGGATCCGTCCTCGGATTCGACCGACAGCGTGTCGATCTTGCTGTAGTGCAACTGGTGGAGCAGGGGCGCTCGGAAGCCGGTGTTGACGCCGCCCCGCAGCGCGAACGACGGCGTGAAGTCGTAACGCAGCGAGAGCTTGCCGTTGAGGGTCGCGCCGAAGTCGCTGTAGCGCTCGAAGCGGCCGGCGGCGCCCACCATGAACTTGCCGCCGAAGAGCCATTCCAGGTCGAGGTAGGCCGCTGCGTTGGTGCGGCTTGCGGCGACCTCGTCGTTCGGCCGGTAGCCGGGAAACACCTGGATGCCGGGAGGCGCGCCGGGCCGGCAGGCGGACTTGTCGGAGACGGGGTCGTCGAGGCAGTGCAGGTAGGAGACCGGCTCGCCGGCGCGGATGCCGTAGCCGTCGCGGCGGAATTCGCCGCCGAGGGCCACGTTCATCGTCCGCCCGCCGTAGGCGAAGAGCCGCGAGACATCGAAGTTGAAGGTGGTCTGATCGAAGCGCAGGCCGCCGGCGTCCGCCCGGGTCGGGCTGTTGACGCCGTAGGAGGCGTTGTTCGAGTTCGTGATGAGGAAGTCGAATTCGTTGCGTCCGTGGTTCACGCTGAGATCGAAGGCCCAGCCCGCATCCGTCGTCCAGTCGATGCCGGCCGCGAACGACAGGTCGTCCACGTCGGTGTTGATGAACGGCAGGAAACCCTCAGGATGGTGTTCGTAGACGATCCGCTCGTTGAAGATGAACGGCACGCGATAGAAGCCGGGGCTGCTGTTGTCGCGCGTCGAGAAGCCGCCGAAGGAGTAGAAGTTCAGCTTGTCGCCGAGCGGGACGGAGGCGTTGTAGTAGGCCGCGTAGTGATCGGTCTCAGCGTCGCCGAGCTGGATGACGTGCCGTCCGACGGTGCTCTCGCGGGGGTCGAGGCAGAAGCCGGTGGAACTGGGCGACTCGCCCGGACCGCAGGACACGGGAAGGTAGAAAGGCCAGCCCCAGGATCCGGAGCGGTTGGTGTGGCCGCGGTTGCGGTTCTCGAAGGTGAGGTTCAGGAAGGCGCCGTTCTCGTTGGCGAAGCCGCCGTGCAAGCTGTTCGTGAAGACGTCGCCGTCGCCGCGGTAGGTTTGTCCCCAACTGCTGTCGATGCTGAACCCGGGGGTGTTTTTCAGGACCAGGTTGATCACGCCCGCGATGGCGTCGGAGCCGTACTGCGCCGAGGCGCCGTCGCGCAGCACCTCGATGCGCTCGATCGCCGCGATGGGAATGGCGTTCATGTCGGTGCCGGCGGCGCCGCGGCCGACCGAGTCGAGCACATGGAGCAGCGCGCTGTTGTGACGCCGCTTGCCGTTGACCAGCACCAGCACCTGGTCGGGGCCCAGTCCGCGGAGCGTGGCGGGGCGCACCGAGTCGGTGCCGTCGGTGATCGCGGAGCTCTGAAAGTTGAACGAAGGGACCAGCATCTGAAGCGCCCGGCCGGTCTCGACATGGCCGGAGTTGCGCAGCCGCTCGCCCGGCACGAGCTCGACGGGCACCGGCGAGGAGAGGGGTTCGCGGCCCTCGCCGCGGGTGCCGACAACCACCACCTCCTCGCTCACGGCCTCGAGGCGGAGCGTAATCGTGACCGAGCGCACGCCCCGGGCGACGGTTTGCGCCTCGGCCCGCAGGTTGGGCGCCGCGACCGTCACGGAATGCGGGCCGTCGCCCAGGCCGCAGAAGTAAGCGACGCCGGCGTCGTCGGTCGGCTGCTCGTCGGCTCCGATCGTGACGGTGGCCGTCGCGACCGGCGCACCGGACGGATCGACCACCCGTATGGAGAGGCAGTCCTGAGCCGGCGCGGCGGGGGAGAGGATGCCTGCCAGAAGCAGCAGCGCCGCAACTGCGAATCGGCCGAGCAGGGAGAATACGAACCGCATGACACCCTCCGTGGCTTGCAAGCCTTCCTCGGCGAGGAGGGCCCGCACGATTTCCCTATCGCAAGGGATTATAGGCGAAACTTTCCGCCTCCGGCCGGGCCCGTACTACGGGAAAGGCGGGAAAAGCCTTGTTTCGTGTCTCATGTGCCGTGAAAAACCATTGGACGGGACCTGGTGTTGTTCAAGAAAGAAACGCCTGACGGCCGGTGAACTCCCCTTCCCTGCCCGCTGCATAACACGCATCACGAAATTATCAGGCCGTGCCTGTCAAGCCGCAGGCCATTCGCCGGAAGCCGTAGCCTCCGGCGCCACGCTTCACGAATCATGAAGCACGGCTTTTTTCGTGTATCGTGATGGTCAGACTGGAGGTGACCTGGTGATGCTGGAAATTTCGAATCCGGGTTGGAGTCGAGCCGCTGCCGGGTTTTGGCGGTGGCACTCCGGGAATGCGGGCTCGTTCGCACTGGCTTGGCGGCATGACGGCTGAGATGAGGCGAAGCCTTCGCCGGGGAAAGCTGGAGCACGCGGCAACGGCAGCGGTTCAGCCTGCTGGCCGGCCGGCAATAGGTCCGTTCGTCGCTTTCGGCAGAAAAGGAAGTTCGAGCCGGTTCGCCGCGTTGTCGCGAACGGGAGTGGGAGTTCGCGCCGTCAAGCTTGCCTTATGCGCCGCGCTTCTCGCCACGGCCGCCAGTGCGCAATCTTCCGGCGACTGGAGAATCGATACGTTCGCCGGGCTGGCGCATGTTCGGGACAACGTTCCGGCCACCGAGGACCGGCTGGCCGCGCCCTTTGGTGTGGCGGCGGACGGCGCCGGCAACCTCTACATCGCCGATGCGGGCAACAACAGCATTCGCAAGGTGGACCCCTCGGGGATCATCACCACGGTCGCGGGCACGGGAGAGCACGACAGGTTTGGCCGCTACGACGGGGACGGCGGCCCGGCCTCCGAAGCCCAGCTAGCTGTGGAACCTCAACAGGTTGTCCCCGGTCAGACCGATTCGACTGATGGGCGGGTTGGCTTTAAGACTAGCGTGTGGGCGGTGCCAATTGTAGCGGTGGAGCCAGTGTCTGAGGTGTTGGGCACGCTGGGTGGAGGTGTGATAGGTGTGGGCGTAGGCCCACTCACGTAGCGCGGTCTGGATGAAGCGTTCGGCTTTGCCGTTGGTAGGAGGGGTGAAGGGCCGGGTGAAGCGATGGCGTAGGCCGCGTTGGGCACAGCGTGCATGGAAGGCCCTGGAACGGTAACACCCGCCGTTGTCAGTGAGCACGCGGCGGACGCGGATGCCGAGGCGGTGGTAGTAGTCGAGGGCGGCGGTGAGAAAGGCCGCGGCAGTGGCGGCGGTCTGGTCGGGATAGAGCTGGGAGAAGGCGAGGCGGGAGTGGTCGTCGACGCAGACATGAAGGTATTCCCAGCCGGCGCCGGGGCTGGAGTGGCGGCGGTCCCCGGTGACGCGGTGACCGGGGCGGCGAAAGCGGCCGAGTTTCTTGATATCAAGGTGCAGCAGGTCGCCCGGGTGGGGATGTTCGTAGCGGCGGACGGGCGGCGGCGGGTCGAGGGCACTAAGGCGAGCAAGCCCCTGGCGGCGGAGGACTCGACTGACGGTAGCGGGCGCCCCCCAACAGTGGCGGCGATCTGGGCGCCGGTCCAGCGCAGCCGGCGCAAGGCGGTGATGCGGCTGATGAGAGTGGCAGGTATGCTGCGGGGCGAGCGGTGCGGACGCGAACTGCGGTCGAGCAATCCGTCCGCGCCCTCAGCCCGATAGCGGGCCACCCACTTGCGCACCGTGCGTGCGCAGACCCCGAAGGCGCTGGCCACCGCCTTCGGGGTCTGGCCCTGGTCGAGAATCCGCCGGACGACAGCGGCTCGACTCTGCGGCGTCAACTTGGCATTCTGATGGATGTTCACTTGGTCCTCCTTCCGGGAAACTTTGTGCTTGGTACCCTCAGTTTCCTCGGTTGGGACCGAGTGAACAACCTATTGAAAGATCACAGCTAGATACCCCCATCGGCGTGGCGACGGACGGCGCCGGCAACCTCTACATCGCCGATAGGCACAACCACCGCATTCGCAAGGTGGACCCTTCGGGAATCATCACCACCATCGCGGGCTCGGGAGAGCGCGGGGACGGCGGGGACGGCGGCCCGGCCACCCAGGCCCGGATGGACCACCCGTGGGACGTGGCAGTGGATGTCGCGGGCAACGTCTATATCGCCGATTGGGGAAACGACCGAATAAGAATCCTGAGGCCGCCGCCCAAACCCCCCATCACGGAGGCCGTGTCCAAGGCCGCTTTCACTCCCAGCGCCTCCCACGCCTCGATGGCAAGCCCGTCCGGCAAGCGTTCAGCTCCGGAAACGGCCGCGGAGAGTGAGAAACCTCCGTCGATCACCTGGGGCGGCGTTCGCATCAACATCGTCGTCGGCCCGCCACGGGAGCCTGAGGCGCCTGAGGCCCGAGAGGATGACCGGCACGACGCTCGATCCCGGCAGCGAAGGAGATCAGAGGCTGTGCCTCGTGTTCCGTGAAAAACCATTGGACGGGGCCTGGTGTTGCTCAAGAAAGAAATGCTTGACGGCCGGCTAACCCCTCCCCCCTTCGCTACGCGCATCAGGAATCACGACCTTTACCTGCCCGCCGAGCCGTAGGCCATTGGCCGGAAGCTGCTGCCTCCTGCGCCACACATCACGAATCACGAAACATGAGACACGGCCTTTATGCCTTGCAATCCGCCGCAGCGAAGGCGATGCGCTCGATGTCCGCAACCATGTCGAAATGGGCATCGTTGCTCAACATCGGCAGAACGTGCTGGCGGGCGAGCGCGGCGATCCAGACATCATTGGACGGCAGGGGGTTGCCCGAGCGTTTCAGTTCCAGGCGGATGGCGGCGTAGGCGTCCGCCGTCACGTGGGTAACCGTAGCGATTTCGGCCAGCGGCAGGTAGCGGCGAAGCCAGTCCTCATAGCGGTTGCGATGGCGCGATTGGCGAATGCCGAAATAGTATTCGCCGAGAACGATGCTGGGAACGACGAGCCGGTCAGCGGATCGCAAGGAGGCCTCTACCCCCGGACGCCCTTCCGCCCAGGCGGACAAGGCGTTGGTGTCGAGGATCATGCAAGATCTTCCGGAGCGAGCGTTTCGAACTCCTCCTCGATCAAGCCGAGGACACGGCGGTTTTCGTTGGAGAGATCGGCGAGCGCGCCGAACCCGGCCATCCAGGGAGGCTCCTGCTCGCGAGCCGCTCCGGAGTGGGCGCAGCGGCGGAGTTTTTCCTCCAGCGCGTCGGTGAAGAACCGCTTCAGTGTCATACCGCGGCTGGCGGCAAGGACCTTGGCTTTCCGGAAAGTGTTGTCCGGGAGTTCAATGGTCGTTTTCACAGTCCCATATTCCCATATTTAGGGGAGTATGGGCAACGCTAAAAGCCGTGTTTCGTGATTCGTGTCTCGGGGAAAAACCATCGGAAGCGGCCTGGCGCCGCTCAAGAAAGAAACTCCTGACAGCCGGCTACCCCGTCCCTTTCGCGCCGCGAATCAATGTCTTTCCTTCCCCCCGAGCCGCAGGCCATTCGCCAGAAGCCGCCTGTGCTACGCCCCACGAATCACGAGACACGAAACACGGCCTTTTCGGCCTTGCTAGAATGCCAAGAATCGATCTGGAGGAATGTGATCGAGAGCTTCTTCACACGCCGCATCGAGCCGCTCTCGCTGGGATCTTGAGGGTGCGAAGCCAAGCCGGCGGCAATTCCGAATCGAGCTTTGGACAGAGACGCGGCCGTGAGATGGGAGATCGAGACCGCCGTCGGGCCGGCATCGAGGCATGCGCCGCTGCTGGCGTCGCACGAGCCGCCGCCCTATTGCATCGTCAATGCGGCAGGCCGCGCACCGATCGTGTTCACCTGCGACCACGCCTCCCGTGTGGTGCCCGAGTCCCTGGGCAATCTCGGGCTCGCCTCGCGGGACTTCGAGCGCCATATCGGGTGGGACATCGGCGCCGCGGAGGTCACGCGCCGGCTTGCGGAGCGCTTCGACGCTCCGGCCGTGTTCAGCGGATATACGCGCCTCGTCATTGACTGCAACCGAAAGCCCGGGTCCGAGACATCGATCCTGGAGGTCAGCGACGGCACGGTCATCCCGGGAAACCTCGGACTTGCGCCGCTGGAGGCCGAGCGCCGCGCCGAGGCCTTGTTCATGCCCTATCACCGGGCCATTGCGAGCGTCCTCGAACGCATCCGGCGTTCAGGCTCCACACCGATCTTCGCGGCCATCCATAGCTTCACGCCCAAGTTGAACGGTTGCGCGCGGCCCTGGCACATTGGAGTGCTCTGGGACGAGGACCCGCGGGTGGCGCGGCCTCTCATCGAAGCCCTGCGCGCCAACCCGGGAGTCGTTGTCGGTGACAACGAGCCCTATTCGGCCCGAGACCATTTCGACTTCTCGCAGGAGTTCCACGCCTCGTCCAAGGGGATTCCCAGCGCCCTTGTCGAAATCCGCGATGACCTGATCCGCGACCGGGCCGGTATCGAGCTCCATGCCGATATGCTCGGCGAAGCCATGGCGGACGTCGTCGCCGGCCTGCGATCCCGTCCCGGAGAGGGTTGATGCCCCTACGAGAACCCAGCTTCAGCATCGGGATCGAGGAAGAGTACCTTCTCGTCAACCGGCGGTCGCGGAATTTGGTCAGCGAGCCGCCGGCCTCGCTCATCGACGCCTTCGAGACACGGCTCTCCGGTCACTTCAGCCGCGAATTCCTTCGCACCCAGATCGAAGTCGGCACCTCGGTCTGCGGGTCCATCGCCGAGGCGCGAGCCGACCTGATCGACTTGCGCCGCACCGTCGCGGTGATCGCCCGCGGTTACGGTCTGGCGCCGATCGCCGCCTCCACGCATCCCTTCGCCCATTGGCGGGAGCAGAAGCACACTGACAAGTTGCGATACCGCATCCTGCAGGAGGACATGCAGGTCGTCGCGCAACGGCTGCTCATCTGCGGCATGCACGTCCATGTCGGCATCGAAGAAGACAATCTCCGCATCGATATCTTCAACCAGGTCCCGTATTTCCTGCCCCATCTTCTCGCCCTGAGCACGTCCTCGCCCTTCTGGGAAGGTATCGAGACGGGACTCCACTCGTACCGGCTGTGCGTCTTCGACGAGTTGCCGCGGACCGGACTGCCGGAGAACTTCGCGAGCTACGGAGAATACCGCCGTGCGGTCGAGCTGATGATCTCCGCGGGGCTTCTCGAGGACGCCACGAAGATCTGGTGGGACGTCAGGCCGAGCGCCCGCTTCCCGACACTGGAGATGCGGATCACCGACGTCTGCACCCGCATCGACGACGCCATCTGTTGCGCCGCGCTGTTTCGTTGCGTATGCCGCATGCTCTACCGGCTGCGGCGGGACAACCAGCGTTGGCGGGTCTACGCCCGGATGCTGGTGGAAGAGAATCGCTGGAGGGCGCAGCGCTACGGCCTGGACCAGGGAATGGTGGACTTCGGGCGGGGAGAGATCATCCCCTTCCCGGACCTCATGGAAGAACTCCTCGGCATCCTGCGCGAGGATGCTGAGTTCTTCGATTGCGTGAACGAGATCGAGCATGCCCGAACCATCATCTCGCGGGGAACCAGCTCCCACCTGCAGGTCGAGGCCTATCGAACGGCGCTGCAGTCCGGAGCCACCCGCGAAGAGGCCCTGAAACGGGTCGTGGATGAATTGATCGAAGCCACCGAGGCCGGCCTGTAGAAGGCCGTGTCTCGTGTCTCGTGATTCGTGATGCGCGATGAACGGCGCGAACGGGAGGGGGTTCACTTTCAGGAAGTGGCTTGTCAAGCGGAAAATCGTTAAGTTCGACTGACGAGCTGCTCGCCACCTTTTCCTTCAGCCGGAAAGCCACGTCAGACTGCCAAGATGGATGCATCCGTACGCTCCCAGGCGCAGTCAAACCATCCAATATTCAAAAAATCCAAGTCGGCAAACTTCTTGAGCGGCCCCAAGCCACTTCCAATGGTTTTTCCGAGACACGAGTCACGAATCACGGCTTTTGTGGTTTTCCCGAGACACGGCCTTACAACGTCACTCCCATCCACTTCACCTCGCCGATGATCTCGACGTCTCTCGGCCAAGGCACGGGCTCCCAGGCCGGGTGATCGCTGATCAGCAACCAGCCGCCTGACGCGTCCTTGCCGGCGCGCTTGACCACCACGCCGTCAGCGGTGCGCACCACGAAGATGGCACCGGCGCGGCGGCGCCTCCGGGCGCGGTCCACCAGGATCGTGCAGCCCTGCGGCAAGGTCGGCTCCATCGACTCGCCTTGCACGTCCACCACCGTGCACTGGCTCGGATCGAGCCCGTTGCGGTCCAGCCAGTCGTGCCGGAACGTGAGGTGGTCGACCACTGCTTCGTCCACGTCCGACGCGCCGCCGCCGGCCGCGACGAACAAAGTCATCCTCTCCACCTGCCGCACGGGAAAGTCGATCACCCCGGCCGCGGCGGCCGGTTGCGCCGGGGCGGCGTCGGCGGGCGGCTCGAGCAAGCGGTTCAGCTCCTGCGCCGTTGCGCGCAGGCGGTCCCAGAGCTCGCCCCCTTGCAGCGGGCGGCGCGTCTCGACGGCCTGGACCGTTTCGTCTTCGCCCCTGGCGCCCACCGGTCGGACGCGCGGCGGGCCGATATAGAACTCCAGGCCCAGAGCGTCGCAGACCTCCGCCATACGGCCCACTTTCGGCTCTCTGCCTTCAAGAACATAGCGAATCGCATTGCCGGGCAGACGGGCCTCGACAGCAGCGCGGAAAGGGTTCATGCCCCGGCGCTGGATTTCGCTTCGAACGATCGTAGGGATGTCACGCACGTCCATTCGCTTATTTTAGCGAAATTTTTTTCATATGTAGCAAAAACTCTCTTAACATATTTTCTATACATAGCGATAATCGCCACATATGAATAGCGCTGCCTTGCTCACCCTGGCCCGACGGTACGCAGCCCGCCGGGCGCTCACCCTGTCTACCGTCTCGACCTACATCACCGGCTCCGGCGACACCTTCGCCCGCTTGGAGCAGGGCCGCACGATCACGCTGCGCCGCGCCGAGATTCTCTTGAAGAAGTTCTCCGAGCGCTGGCCGCAGGGGCTGGAGTGGCCAGCGGGCATCCCACGACCGCAGCGGTCCGTAGACGGCCGAGTTCGCGCAACTGCTAATCCGGATCGGCAAGCGGGTGCGGCTGACGAAGCCGGCGCAAGGCGACATCGAGGCACTGCCGGGGGCCACTCGGCGGAAGCCGCCACCATCCTCCGCGCCAAGCATCACGAATCACGGCCTTGAGATCAACAGGAGGACGATGCAATGACAAGCTCTATTGATGGGTCGCAACCCCGCTCGATGGACGAGATCGAGCGCTTGGCAACCGAGTACGCCCGCCGCCGAGACGCGCTACGCGAGACGGTCGCGATCCCGGCCGACAGCGAGATCGACAAGCTGGTCGCCGCCCTGCTCGACGGCGGCGAGCAGACCGAGCAGGAGGCGGCATGACGGCCGCACACTCTCCGCGGCGCGTGGCAGTAGGGGCACGGCGGCAGGGCGGTGGTCAGGAATGCGGAATAAAAGGCGGTGGCCCATGAAAACGGAGTCCGGCCCGCCACGGGAGATGCCGCCGTCACTCGGGCGCATTGCCGAGGTCACGGGGCGGCAGGGCGCGATGGCGCTGGTGGAGCGTCACGGCGGGGCCTATCTCAAGGTGCCGAAGCACTACCGTGCCGACCATCCCCTGTCGCTGCTGCTGGGCGCTGAGGCGGCCACGAAGTTGTTCCGCCGCTTCGGGGGCACGCGGCTCTACATCGCCAAGCTGGACAAGCCGTCGCGCGCCCGCCGCAACGACGAGATCATCAGGAGCTACGAGGTCGGCCGGCCGGTGGCGTGGCTGGCGCGGGAATACGGCTTGAGCGAGCGCCGCATCTGGGCGATCCTCAAAACGCCCGGCTGATGGCTCGTGGTTCGTCTCTCGGGAAAAAACAAAAAGCCGTGATTCGGGTCTCGGGAAAGGTCGTCCGAAGCAGTCTGGTGCCGCTGAAGAAAGAAACGCTTGACAGCCGGTGAACCCACTTCCCTTCGCGCCACGCATCACGAGAGGCCGGAAAATTCCTAAAAAAAGGTTGTGCATCCGTGTTCCCTTCGTGGTACCCTTTGGTGGCTTTTGATGCGCATCGTGGCAGGTCGATAGCACGATGCCATCCACTAGTGAATGTGAAAGGGAGAAAAAATGGCGACAAGAGTCATCTCTGGTTTGGTACTTCTACTGGCAGTCGTGGCGGCTTTCGTACCTGATTTGCCGGCCGGCATCGTACCGCTGTTGCTGGTCGTTCTAGGCTTGGTGCATGCTGCTATGTCCGGCGAGGACGCGTCATCCTTATTGGTTGTCGCTATCGCGGTCGGCGCTGCCGCAGGTTCGGGCGTGCTGAACAACATCCCCGCGATTGGCGGTTACCTGAACTCCATCGTCGGTAGCCTCAGCACCGCGCTGTATGCCGGTGTCGTCACCGTTCTCGGGATGAGGGTTCTCAACGAACTCAAGGGCTGAAGAGAGCAACCGGAAGGCCTGGAGGATGTAGCGCCTGGGAGGGCGCGCCCAAACCTTTTCTCGGTCCCGAAGGGGGGCTCCCCTCCCACAGTCCGAAGCAGTCTGTGGGAGGGCGCCTCGCGGGTCTTCCGGAGACAGATTCCAGGACGTTGTCGCCCCGAGTGGATCACGGGACGAAGAATGATTGGTTTGTCCCACTCGGCCGCTCGGCCTCGACCCGGCTGGCGTAGCCGTTGCCGCTGATTTCGTGGTTGACGCGGGTGGCGACCCAACGCCCGTCGACGCCGCTGCGGAAGCCGCTGAGGGTGAGCGGGCTTTCGGCGCTGACGGTGGGCACGCCCGGCTTGAGGGTGAGGCTGAGGGTTCCCGCGCCGCGCTTGAGGGCGTTGAGGCGGGCCTGCGCTGCCGCGCGGGCGGTCGCTTCGTCGACATGGTCGTCGCGCAGGGCGTAGACCGGCTCGCCGTCTCCCGCTGTCACTGCCACCCGCCGCCCTGCTGCCGTGTCATACCAGTACGCCCTTACCGAGCGGTAGTCGGACCGGTCGGCGAGGGTGACGCGGTAATCGCTGGCCTGCTCGCGGGCGATCCGCACGGCGGTGAGCGGCCCGCTCGTGGCGCTCAGGCCGGCGCCGCGACGCGCGAACACCAGCCGCCCGTTGGCCGGCTTGGCCGCGGCGTCGTACTGTTCCCCCAGGCGCGTCAGCAGGTGCAGGTCGGACTCGTCAGTCTGATCGACGTGCGGCAGCACGATCCGCGCCAACTCCTTCGCCACGCGCGGATTGAGGCCGTATTCGGCGGCGATCGTTTCGATGAGGTCGCCGAGCAGGACCTGGTGCCACGAGCGCGTCCGGCGCTGCTTCAGGGCGGCGCGCATGTCGGCGGCCTTGGCGCGGATGGTGAGCGTATCAGGCGGCCCGGAGATCTCGACCTCATCGACCGTGTAACGCCCCATCGGAACCCGCCCCGACTCCTCGTAGCCCAGCTCGACCTCGAGCTCCGCCCCCCTGCGGGGCAGCTCGACCGTCCCGCCGCGGTCGTCGAGGCGGATCTCGACCGCATCGGAGCGGTAGCCCTCCTCGTCGCTGACGCGTAGGCTCAGCAGCCGCTCGCGGATCGCCGCGGTCGCGTCCTGGTGTCCATCCACCACGATGTGGAAGGCGGGGGTCATAGAGCCGGATCGCCTTCCAGGTGCTCGATCGCCTCGGCGAATCCATGCTGAAGCGCCAGGACAGCGACCTCGCGGAGGGGTCTGTGATATTCCTTAGCCGCTTGGCGGAGATCGCCTAATAGCTCCCGCGGGACGCGGAGATAGAGGTGCGCCTCATCACGATTCACGGTTTTCAGTCCCACAGCTTCACCGTCTCGATCGTCTCCAGCGGACGGGGCAGGTCGGGCAACTCGACCAGCGTGCCGGCCGGCAGTACGGGGCCGAGCTCGGCCAGTCCCGGATTAGCCTCCAGCACGGCCTCGACGGCCCCCGCCTCGCGCCCGTAAAAGCGCCGGCAGACGGCGTCGATCACGTCCCCTTCGCTGGTGCGGTAGGTAGCCATAGACCCACAGTACCCCTGTTTACGGCATCAGGGGGATCATTCGTCGCCGCAAGTCGAGATCACTCATATACAGGATCAGGTGGTCAACTTCGATGTTGGTCAATTCACGGCCCCCGGGATAACCAGGCAACAGTTCCCTAGCAAGGCGTTCACTGAATGCCCGGCCTACATCCAATCGCCCTTCCAGTTCCGTAAGCAACCCCTCCTGTAAGGTGGTCATCAACTCCCCTCGAACACGATCTGCTGCAAACTCCGGTTCCCGTCCTCGCCGTAGCGGGCCAGCTCGAGCCGGAACTCGATGCGGCGCGGCGCGCCGCCGGGATCGAACACGCGGCCGGTCTCCTCGACTCTCAGGATGCACCAATCGCCCAGCGCCGCCCCGTCGCCGCCGGTCAGCAGCAGCGGCTCGCCCTTGGCGGCCTCGGCCCGCATCAGGTCCAACTGACCCGCCCCGCCGCGGTAGTGCGGGTGGATGACCCCGCGCAGCGAGATCGTCTCCTCGCCCGGCCCCAGGTACTGCCGCGCCGGCCGACGGCCGAGCCGCTCCTGGGACGCCCAGCGGTACTCGGCCGCGCGCGTCAACTCCTGGTAGGCGGCGGCCGTCACGCCGAAGCGGTACTCGCCCAGCGCCAGCATGTGCTCGGTCGGCATCTATAGCTCGTCGTGTGGTGACTCGTGTCTCGCGGCCCGGCCGCACGGAGGCGGCAGTCTAAGCAGGTCTGTGTTTGTTGGCAAGTAGAGCGGGTGGCGCGGGTGTCCGCGGGCCGTCCGTGGACCCAGGGTGTAGACCGGCAGACCGGAGTCGTAGTCTCTAAGCATGTCGAGGACCTGCTCTGCGCGCCGCTCGAACGCCCTATGAGCACGAGCCCGCATCGCCGCGGCGCTTCCCCAGGCAGCGATCACAGCGGTCGCTTGGCTGATTATCCAGCGGAGTACGTCGGCGGCGTCCTCACAGTTGGCCCCTGCGCCCGTGGGGTCGAGCGTGCGCGGGTCGGTCGCGCGGCGAGAGAATAGATTGCCGACGAGAATGCGCCCAAACCCATTGCTCTGGCTGAGGCGGATCACGCTGCGGATCGTCGGATCGTCCCGGTCGGCGTCAGCCGTGGACGGGTTGAGCATGATCCACGCGATAGGCTCTCCGTGCGGATCTCCAGTCCATCGCTCCAGCCAGAGGCGGTGCTCCCCGTCAGGGGAGAACATGTTATACGGACACTCGTGGGTGCTGCTGCATCGGTCAGTTTTCCTCACAGTTCGTCGTGCAGCGCCTCTCTATCGCTCAACCTTCGCCGGCGTTCGATCTCGCGGAGTACTTTCTCGGCCAGGTCCCCGGCGTCCTCGCCGGGCTGCTGCTGGATGGTCAGCTGCTGGATATTGAGGCTGTTGTCGATGTTCGTCACGCCGGCGCCCGCGGGGGCCGCAGGTGCCGCGGGGGCCAGAGGTGCCGCCGGTGCCAGCCGCGCCGCCGGTGCCGCTGCACGAGCAATCGGTGCCGCCAGCCGCGCCGCCGGGGCCGCTGCACGGGCAATCGGAGCCGCCAGCCGCGCCGCAGGAGCCACGGCAGGAGCAATCGGTGCCGCCAGCCGCGCTCCAGGGCCAACAACACCCGCCGCCGGCAGGCTCAGCGCCAGGCCCGCCGCGGCGTGCGTGAGAGCACGCGCCAGCGGCCGTTGCAAACCGCCCGGACCGGCCCGTAGGACGCCCAGGCCCATCGTCTCCAGAATCGACGCCCCCGAGGCCGTCAGGCGCGACAAGGGGCCTCTGCGGGCGTCGGAGAACGGCAGCAGCTCGCGCACCTTGCCGAGCACTTCGCTCACCGCGGCGTAGAGCTTCGAAGCGCCGCTCTTGATGCCGTCGACGAGCGCCCCGACCAGCCTCACGCCCGCTTCCGCCGCGACAACAGGCAGCTTGATCAGGCCCGCTACGAACTCGCCCAGATTGATGATCAGCCCGCCGATCGCTTGGCCGACGGCCTTGCCGGCCGACGCGAAGCCGCCGAGCTCCTGGGCCGTCATCTGGACCGAAACGAACAGCTCGCGGAACCACTGGGTCAACGGCTGAAGCCACTCGCCAATCTGCGCGAAGAACGGACTCACGGCGGCGATCACGGGCTGTAAAGCCTCTGTAAAGCCCTCCCAAACGCCCCCTAAAAAGGCTTTGATCGGCTCCCAGTACTTGTAGATCGCCGCCACTACGGCGGCCGCCACGGCGGCGATGATCCAGAACTTGATCGTCAGCACGCCCAGCGCCACCGCGATGCCCTTGATGACGCCGCCGAAGCCCGCCAGCTTGCCCACCAAGCCCGCGAGCAGTCCGCCGCCCGGCGCGGCGACGCCTGTCGTGGCCGAAAAGAGCCCTCCGGATGCGCCGCTCAGCGCTTTCAGCCCGCCCGGCGCGGCGACGCCAGCGGCCCCCGCCGCCTTGGCCGGGAGCATCCCGCCGACCGCGCCCATCGCGGACGCGGCCTTCGCCGCGGCATAGACCCCGCCGATAGCGAGCGCCAAGCGCTCCCAGCCGCCCACCGCGCCGGACGCCCAGGCCAGCGCCTCGCCGATCCGCACCACCCACGGCCACAGCGCCTTGATCGCCCGCTCGGCGCCCTGGAAGGCGTCCACGAGCCATTTGCCCACCCGCTCCGCGATCCGCTGCAGGCGGCCGTCGGCCACCATGCGGTTGATCGTATCGAGCAGTTCTCGCAGCCGGCCCTTGAGCCACTCGAACGCGCCCGACTGCATCACCATCTGCTGGAAGCGCGTCCACTGGTCCATCAGGTTGCTGACCATGCCCGAGAAGGTCTTCGACTGCTTCTCCATCGCCCCCTCGAACTTGACGTTGAAGATATCGCTGAGCACCTGCTGGATCCGGGCCCGGTCGTCGGCCATCGCCTCGGCGATCCTGGTCTCGCCGTCGACGGTGTACTCGTAGCGGATCTTGCCGCCATCGGTGCGGGCCTTGATGCCGAACTCCTTGAGCCGCTCGTTCTCGCCCGTAACCGCGTCGGCGATCGCCTCCACGGCCTGCATGATGGGCTTACCCATCGCCGCCGAGGTGTCCCCCAGGGTGCGCAGCAACCCCTGGGTGGGGTCCAGACCGTAGGCCCGCAGCTTGACGAAGGCGTCGGTCACCTGCTCGAGCTCGAAGGGCGTCGTGACGGCGAAGTCCGAGATCCAGTCCATCGAGGCGCGCGCCTTCCCGCTCGATCCCTCGATGGTCTCCAGGATCGTCTGGAAGCGCTCGAACGACGCCGCCGTATCGATGAACGCGCGCTTGACGGCGTAGCCGACGCCGGCGAGCAGCAATCCGAGATTGCGGCCGGCCCTCGCCAGTCCTCCGATCCCGGCCGCCGCGCGGCGCGCGGCTCGCCCGGCCCCGGTCGCCGCCGCCGCCACCGCCCCGATCCGGTCCCGCAGCCGTCCGTTGGCCGCCGTGATCTTCTTCATCGGCGCCGACAGCTTGTCCACGGCGCGGATAATGACCGCCAGTTTCAGGTCCGCCATGCTACAATCCCATCGTGTTCGCTTTGGTCGGCAAGGTGGTCGACGAGATATTCAAGACCTTCTTCTCGGGCCTGTTCTGGATCGTCGTCATCGGCTTCGGAATCGGCTTCGACTGGCTCATCTGGCTGTTTCTGGCGTCCCTTGTCCTCCCGCCCCTGCTCAGCGCGCTGGCGTGCATATTCAAAGCGCTGGAGTACACACTCGAAGCGCTGGCCTACCTACTCGAAGCGCTGGACCGCAGCCTCGAAGCGCGAGCCGCACAGCCTCGATAACCGCCCGGCACATCAGTGCCCTCCCGCCATCGCCTGGGCCCGCTCCATCGCCATCCGGCGCCACTCCAGCAGCTCGTCGATCTCCATCCCGCGCATCTCCGAGGGCGGCCAGCCGAACACCACCGCCACGTCCGCCATCACGCCGCGGACCTCGACTAGTCGACCCCTAAAAAATCGGCGAGCTGCTCCGAGACCGCGGTGAAGTCCTCGATGTCGAGCTCGCGCACCTGGTCGGGCGTAAGCTCGGCCAGATCGGCGACCAGCGTCACCATCTTGGCCATCTCTCCGGACACCTTGTCCAGGCGCTCGATATCCCGCACCTTGGGCCGCCGCAGGGTCAGTTCGTTGACCTCGGCGCCGTCCACGGTGATGGGGTGCTTCAATTCGATTTTCGTCATAAATCCTCGCAATTAGTAGTTATGGGCCTGAGCTTTTTGCTCATGATCGTCGAGGAGTTTCGGGACGCTTCATGACAGCCCTGGCGCCCTCGATGTCTGCTGACTTGACGCAGGGCCGCACGGTGGCCAGAAACAAGGTCCAGTCCAGCAGGAACTTGCGGGACCTGACGTCGAGATCCGGGGTGGACACCCCGAAACGCTTGAAGCGTCCATGGATGTCCGCAATGGGCGGGAAGTAGTCGATGTTTTTGCTTTTCAGTTTCGCGGCGATCATGAGCCTGCCCAGAAGCCAGGAAACGGCGAATCGCATCTTGCGAAAAGCGCGGCTCTGTTCGTCGGTCCTCTCATCGCCTGCCGCGCTTCTCGACAGAAGCCCCCGTTCGAGCGCAAAGCTGGACCCGTAGAGCACCGCGCCGATGAAAATCATCACGGCATAGGTTATGGTTTCAGTGGATTCCAACGGCATCATCGATTCCCCCAAGAGCGCTCCGAAAATAGAAACAAGCAACCTTCCCACTTCCTTGCAGATTCGGATCATGCCAACACGATATCAGCGTCTCAGCACTTTGCTTCCGATGTCAGATCACGCCTCGCTTCGCCCTCCGTCTCGTTCATTCAATCCTCCTTCAACGCGGGTTAAACGCGCTTTTAGCGCGCCTGTAAAGCAGCGGCCGGGGGCTCCCGCGAACCCCCGGCCGCCTGTCTCTCACCCGGCGCTACGGGAGCGACCGCGTGAAACTCACAGCGCGGTCCGTCAGGCCGCCTCCGGTTCCGCTTCGGGTTCCGGCTCGGGCTCGGGTTCCGGTTCGGGCTCGGGTTCCGGTTCGGGCTGTTCCCCCGCTTCCGGTTCGGGCTGTACCGGCGGATCGCTCAGCGGCGCAGTTTCCGGCGCCGGCGGCGGCACCGTCTCGTCAACGAACCGCTCGACGGCCTCGACGATGCGGACCTTCTCGCGCTCCGAGGCTTCCAGCTTGCCGCGCAGCTCCGTCGTTGCCGACTCGCTCACCAGCGACCGCAGATGCTCCCGCAGCCTCCCCAGCGCATCCTGCACGCGCTCGAAAAACGTTCTCTCTTCCATGGCTTTCTCCTCCTTTCTCTCTGAATGAGTTGTCAGGATCCGGACACGGCTTTTACAGACCCAGCGCCGCGCGGCGCGCGGCGACCTGGTCGGTGCCGTTGACCGTGCGGATCATGTTCTCGATGTCGATCTCGTGGATGGTCTCGCCGTCGATCTCGAGCTTGTAGTAGTCGACCGCGGCCATGAACTTCAGCGTCGCCTTCTCGCCCGGCTTCCAGGAGCCGTAGTCGACCTCCTTGATCTGTCCGCGCGTGCGGGCGATCACGGCCTTGATCGTGCCGTCGCGGCCCTGCACCGCGCCCCGGAACGTCAGCGGCGGTTTCTCGCCCTCCCGCACGCCCCACAGCCGCAGCGCGTCGGCGTCGACCGAGTCGAGCGAGAAGTCGCACTCCAGCTTCTCCATGCCCATGTCGAGCTCGACCGGCGCGTCCATGCCGCCGGCGCGGTACTCCTCGGTCTTCACCGTCAGCTTTGGCAGGGTGAACTCCATCACCTTGCCGGCGTAGCCGCGGCCGTCCACAAACAGGTTGATATCCCTCAGTACGTCTTCGATCATCACGTCCTCCTAACTCTTGCCCGCCGAATGGAAAATCCGCGAGCCGTCCTGGCCGCAGCGCGGACAGTGAACGGTGCGGAGGACCTCCGCGGCCTTGAACAGCGGCATCGGCGTATAGACCGCTGTCCACTGGTGGCCGCAGGCTCCGCACCGCACCGCGAACCGCTCATGCTTGGCGTTCGGACCGGCCATCCGCTATGCCGCCTCCCCCGCTACGACCTGCGACCGGAAGGTGATGCGCTCGGCCGGAGCCGGCGGGTCGAACTCGAAGTCGAAGTACACCCGGCCCGCGTCGCGCGCCAGATCGGTGTTCAGCGCCGGGTCGGGCCAGCAGCGCCCGCTCAGGATCGCCCCCTGCGCGATCAGCCGCCGCAGAAAGTCGTTGACGGACTCGACCACGTCCTCGGTGTAGGTCTTGGTGAGGTTGCGGTCCACCGCCCACAGATGCGCCCGCAGCAGGCTCTCGTTGATCACATCGGCCGTCCGGACCACCCCCAGGAACGCCCACTTCGGATCGTTGCTGGTCGTGCGGTTGCCCCACAGCCGGTAGCCGTCGTAGCGGATGATGGTGGCCACCTCGCCGGCGTTGAGCAGGTTGGCGCTGGAGTTCTCGTCGCCCAGGGTGAAGTCCACCGCCCGCGACGTCCCCGCGATCCCCAGGACCTGGCGGTTCGACGGCGACGACCAGTAGCCCCGCTCGCGGTCGTTGCGGACGATCAGGCCCGCCACGCGCGCCGACGCCGGCGCGTCCTCGCTGCCGCCCGCGGCGAGCGGAACCTTGACGCCCGGATCCACCACGTACACCCGCCGGCTCGACAGCAGCCCGCGGTAGGCGAGCGCGTCGGCCTGGGTGGTGTTCGGGCCATCGGCGACGATCACCGCCCGCAGCCTCTCGGCCGTCGCGATCAGCCCGCTCGTCACCGGCGCGGCCGAGGGCGGCCCGTTCGGCGTGAGCCGCGTCACGTGCTCGCTGTAGCCCGGCGCGATCAGGATGCGCGGCTTCGACCCCGTCACGCTCTCGGCCTCGACGAACTTCGCCGCCGCGGCGACCACCTCCGCGTCCGTCACCATCGACTCGTCGGCGTAGTCGTAGGCGATCTTCAGCGTGTCGCCCGCGGTGATCGCTCCGCCCTCGACGCGTGTGACCACGCCCGCTTCGGCGTCGACCGTGTAGTCGTCGCCGACGTCGTAGGTCGTCGCCCCGGTATCGTCCTTCACTACCACCGTCGAGGCGATCAGATACTTGCGGCCGAGGTCGATCTGGCCGGCGGCCAGCACGTAGTCCGCTTCGGCCTGGGGCGACTTGTCCACCGCCGGGTCGAGCGCGTTGACGACGACCAGCCGCGCGGTGGCCTGCTCGAAGATCGCCGCGACCGCCGCCGCTATCGTGCTCGCGGTCCCGAAAACCTCTTCGGCCTGGGCGCGGCTCTTGATCAGGACCGGCGTATTCACCGGCCCCTTCAGCGCCGTGCCCAGCAGTCCGATGACCGATGCCGAGACGCCCTCGATCGGGCGCGCCCCCGCGTCGACCTCGATGACTTCCACTCCGTGTAAAAACGCCATTTTTCCTCCGTCCTACCTCCGTGTCTCGTGTCTCGTGAAAATCTTTACGCTACTCCTGCGGCGCCCTCACCGTGACGCGCCGGCGGTCCGTGGCCGGCGTGGTGCCTTCGCGTCCGGTCGCCGTGAGCTCGTAGGTCGTGGTGCGTTCGGGCGACACCTGTTGGCGGCAATGCTAATTTGCACATTTTCGACAAGCCAAAATTGCACACTTTTCACCGGCGGGAAGACCGCTGCTCCAGCATGTGGGCGAGGCCACATGGAGGGGCGGAGAGATGTACGACATGGAGGCGAAGATGCTGCTGAAGCATTACTTGGAGCAAGGGGTGTCGAAGGCCGAGCTGGCACGGCGGTTCCAGCTCAGTCGGCGGACGATCCACTACTGGATCGAGTCCGGTCAGTTGGACCGGGAGCTGACCACGGAGGCGGGCGGCTATGCGCGGCGGGCGCCGATCGCGCGCAAGTTGGACCCGTACAAGGGGATGATCGAGGCGCGCCTGGAGGTGTATCCGAAGCTGACGGTGCAGCGGCTGTATGAGGAGGTGCGGGCGGCGGGATACCCGGGCTGCTACGGGAGCGTGCGGGATTACGTGCGCCAGGTCCGGCCACGGGAGACAGCGGATCCGGTGGTACGGTTCGAGACGCCTCCGGGGCATCAGGGCCAGGTAGACTTCGGCGGCTTCCGGCTGCCGTGGGGACGGCGTCAGGCGCTGCTGGTGGTGCTGGGCTACTCGCGGCTGCTGTGGCTGCGGTTCTTCCAGCGGCAGACGATGGAGGTGCTGTGCCGCGGCCTGGAGGGCGCCTTCGAGCGCTTCGGGGGCGTGCCGCAGGAGCTGCTGTTCGACCAGATGCGGTCGGTGGTGGTGTCCGACGACCGCCTGCTGGGTGGGCCGCTGGCGCTGAACGCAGAGTTCTTGCGTTTCGCCGCGCACTGGGGCTTCCGGCCGCGGTCCTGCCGGCCCTACCGGGCACGGACCAAGGGCAAGGTGGAGCGGCCGATCCGCTATGTGCGGGAGAGCTTCTTTTACGGCCGGGAGTTTGTCAGTGACGCGGACCTGAACGAGCAGGCGGAGCGCTGGCTGGCGGAGACCGCCAACGTGCGGCGGCACGGCACGACCGGGGAGCGACCGCAGGAGCGGTTCGAGCGTGACGAGCGGGGAGCCTTGGGGCCGTTGGCATGCGGGCCGTACCAGCGCGTCGGAGGCCGGATGCGCCCGGCGGCTCCGTCTTGGGCCCCGACGCCAGTGGCCGTTGAGCGTCGGCCGTTGCGGGTGTACGCGGAGGTGGTGCGATGAGCGCGCCGGCCGACGGGCGGCGCGCCCGGCTGCGGGCGATGCTGGCCGACCTGAAGATGCCGGGTGCGCTGGAGGCGGTGGACGGCATCCTGGCGCAACTCGACAGCGGCGCCGTGACCGCCGGCGAGGCTCTCGAGCGGCTGCTGGGCGCCCAGATCGCCCTGCGCAACAACCGCCGCTTGGAGACCGCCATGCGCGCCTCCCGGCTGCCCGCCGTGAAGACCCTGGCGCAGTTCGACTTCGCCTTTCAGCCGAGCCTCAAGCGCGAGCAGATCGAGAGTCTGCACGAGCTCGGGTTCCTGGCCCGCCAGGAGAACGTCGTTCTGCTGGGGCCACCCGGAGTCGGCAAGACGCACTTGGCCATCAGTCTCGCCATCACCGCGGCGGAGTCGGGGCGGCGGGTCTACTACGGAACGCTGGCGAGCCTGATCGAGTCGCTGGAGCAGGCCCGTGCAGCGGGCCAGCTGGCGCGCCGCCTGCGCATGCTGACCCATCCGGCGCTGTTGGTCGTCGACGAGATCGGCTACCTGCCCGTCAGCCGCGATGGAGCCGTGCTGTTCTTCCAGCTGATCAACGCGCGCCACGAGCAGGCCTCGACCGTGCTGACCTCCAACAAGGGATTCGAAGAATGGGGCGCAGTACTGGGGGACGACGTCATGGCGGCGGCCCTGATCGACCGCCTGCTGCACCACTGCCACATCGTCAACATCCGCGGGAACAGCTTCCGGATGAGGGCTCACCAGGGGCTGTGGCGTTCCATGCAACGCGCGGACGGCGAAGCCACCCCGCCCGCAGGGACGGGAACATGACGGCTGCTGCACAGCTTGAGGTGGCCGGCTCCGGTCGCTCCGCTCCCTCCGACGGCCACCTCAACCCCCATCGCAACGAAGGGGGAAAGTCCGCCAAACCCGCGGCGGTTCTCCCCTCAAATGTGTGCAATTTTCGTTTGTCAGAAGTGCGCAATTTTCGTTTGACATTGACAACACCTCGATCTCGCCGCCCGCGACGGGCGTGAGGACGCCGACGCCCTGGTCGATCTCGGCGCTCACCGCGTGCGACGTCTCCCAGCGCAGCGTGACCGTCCCGCCGCGCTCGATTGACGACGCCGAGACCGCCAGCGAGGCCGTCGGCTCCGGCCACGCGAATGTGTCGGTAGCCACGTCGTACACCTTCCCCAGCCACGGCCCGTCCGTGCGGTCCGTCACGTCCATCAGGTCCGCGCCCACCACCGGCGCCTGTGCGCCCGCGTACTCGATCTCGTGGAAACAGAGCCCGTTCGCGTCGAGCTGTACGTACTTCTTGCTGTGCATTGAGCGGGCTCCTATTGGTATTCGATCACCTCGTACGAGATGTCCTCCGGCCAAAACGCGGTAGTCAGCGACAGCTCCGTGGCTCCCGTCAAGCGCAACGACGCATATTTTCTATCGCCCGACGCCGACCCGATCGAGGTGAGCAGATTCACCACGCTCTTGGATACATCGACCGAGGCCAGCGTCACAGTGACTGTCCCAGTGTTGACCGGCGTCACGACGCCGCGCTGTATCGATTGAATCACCGAATCACCTCCCGCCTCCAGCGTCGTCACGCGCCCGGTCAGCGCCGCGATCAGCGCCCCGAAATCCGCCCCCTCGAGCGCGTCCAGGCGCGTGTCCAGCGCCGCGCGGGCCTGCATCGCCGCCATGAGACCGACCCCGAAATCCGCGTTCTCCAGCGCGTCCACCCGCCCGCTGACCGCCGTCACCGTGGCGCTCAGCGCCGGGTCGCCCAGCGAGATCGAGGCGTCGACCGTCACCGTCACCTCGGCCGCCGCCGGTGCGATGTCCAGCGTCCCGGCGATCACCAGCCGCGTGCCGTCCACCGTCGATGCCAGCAGCGCGCCGCCGTCGGTCCAGTAGGCGTACAGCTCCTCGGCGCCCGCGCCGACCTGCCCCAGCAGCCCCAGCTCGCTCACGCCGTAGGCCTCGGCCGGGTTGAACTCGCCGCGCACCGCGATCCGGCCCGCCACCATCGACGAGCCGGTCAGCGCCACCGTCTCCTTGAGCGTGCGCAGCGCCGTGCGGCCGTCGTCGGCCTCGCCGCCCGGGCCCTGCCCGCTGCCGATCGCCATCTTCGTCAGCGTGATGGCGTTCGTCCCGCGATTGTTGCCGTCCGCCAGGGCGGCCCGGCCCGCGTCGGTGATACGCAACACGAACGCCATATCAGCTCAGTCCGCTCCAGTCGGAGATCTCGACGACGGTCACCGCGCCCAGGCCGCCCCGGATCGGGATCGTCCCCGCCGCCGCCGCCGCCAGCTCAATGTCGAGGTCGAGCGAGGCGCGCTTGACGCGCCCGATCGCGCCGGTGATGTCCGGCAGGTACACCGCGTTCGAGTTGAAGATCGAGAGCAGCGCCGTCATCGGCTGCCCGGTCGGCCGCTCGGTGTATTCGTAGATCGCGCCGGCGTTCATCAGGACGCGCTTGAGGCCGGCCAGGGTGCCCTTCTCGCGGTGGATCCGGCTGGCGTCGGCCACCGCCGCGCGCTTCACGGGCTCGGGCCAGTCCGAGTCCCAGTCCTCGACCCCCATCGCCCAGGCCAGGTACGGCAGCAACTCCAGCGGGCAGTCCGCCGACGACCAGAGCTTCCGGATCGGCAGATCGACCGGCTGACGCGCGGCCTGCTCCATGCCGCGCTCGAGCTCGGTCGCGTTCGGCGGCAGCAGCGACCGCGCTTCGCGCTCGGTGACCGTCACGGTCACCATGGCCGTGGCCGTCGCGGCCATCGCGTCGGTCGCCGTCAGCACGTAGGTCGTCGCGACCTTGGGGCTCACCCGCAGGCTGCCGGCCAGCGGGACGGCCCCCACGCCATTGTCGATCTCGGCGCTCACCGCCTGGGCGGTCACCCAGCGCAGCTCGACCGAGCGGCCGATCTCGATGATCAATTCGGATACCGCCAGCGACGCGTCAGGCATATCGGTTCGTCCTTCTCATCAGGCCACCGTCACCGTCACCATCGTCGCGTAGGACGCCTCGGCGGCTCCCACGACCACGTCGCCCGCCGGGCTGGTGAGAGACACCGCCGCCACGCCCGGCACGTGCAGCGCCGCGTAGATCCCGCTGAGCGGCACGTTGACGCCGATCAGCCGCGCCGCTTCGACATAGGCTTCCACCGCGGCCTGCGAGGCCGACAGCACGGTCGCGGAGTCCGGACCGGGGCCGATGGTCAGCTCGGCCGTCACCTGGTACTCGACGATCGTCGCCGCCTGGACCGTCAGGACGTCGCCCAGCGGCCTCACGTTTTCGGCGTTGAGGGCGGTCTCGACCGCGTCGAGCAGAGCCTGCGCCGCCGTCCCGTTGCCCTCGGTGGACAGCACCGTCACCGTGATCGAGCCCGCCGCCGGACTCGCCACGGCCACGTCGAGCACCCGCGCGTCGGCCCCGAGCGTGTGGAAGCGGTAGCTCGACACCGGCCCCGCGGTCGAGACCGCCGCCAGCGCAAGCTGCGCCCGCAGCCGCAGCCGCTCGTCCGTCTCATGGGTCGGAGCGACCGGCGGAATGGCCGTCGGATCGCCGGCATCGACCACCTGCCGCTCGACGCCCAGCAGGGCGGCGAGGTTGTCGAGGTCCGCGCCCATCGCGTAGGGCAGCATCACCGCCCGCGCCGCATCGTTGATGCGCTGGCGGTCCAACAGCCGCTCGTAGGCGACGACCTCCAATATCTTGTAGGCGGGGTCGGCTTCCGACACCACATATCCGGGCACCAGCGTAGACAGCCGGGTGATCTCCGCCGCCAGCATCGCCTCGAAGCTGAGCGCCTCCACCACGTCCGGCGGCGGCAGCCGCGACAGGTCGATAGTGGGAGTGGTGCTCATGCGCCGGCCTCCCGTTTCGCCGCGCGGCGCTTGCGATGATACTCGCGCTGGTACTCGCGCAGCTGCATTTTGCGCTGCAGCGGTGTCTCGCGGCGAAACGTGTAGTTGAGCCGCAGGCCGCCAAACGGCCGGGGGGGCTGCAAAACGGCGGAGGTATAGCTCAGCGAGGCACCCGCGCGGCGCGCAATCACGCTGATCGGCATCTCCGGATCGGCCTGGCGCTCGGCCAGGATGCGACGCTTCAGCGGGGCGGGGCGGTTGACGAGGCTCATATCTCGATCCCCTCGAGCCGCACGGGCTCGCCGTTCGGCAGATACACGCCCGCCAGATCGATCAGGACGTGGCCTCCGGAGTCACTCCCCTGCGCCGGCGTGTTTCCTCCGCCCGCTACGCTAGCGCGGATCCGCTCGACGCGCAGGCGCGGCTCCCAGCGCCGCAGCGCATCCTGGGCCGCGGCGTAGATCTCCGTCAGCGTCCCCGGCGTCAGCGGCGCGTCCACCAGCTCGAACAGCCGCGAGCCGTACTCCCGGCGCATCACCCGCGTCCCGATCGGCGTCGTGAGGATGTCGCGCACCGACTGATGCAGATGCGCCAGCCCCGTCAACTCCTTGCCCGTCTCTGAGTTCGTCCCCGGCATGAATGATCAGTTTTTAGTTGCTCGTTTTTAGTTGCTAGTTTTTCCTGAAAACTGAAAACTCGAAACTGCCTCTACGTCATCCTGTGCGTCGGCGCCACCGGCGGCGTCACGAAGCCCGGCGGCACGCCATGCACGTGGCCGTTGTAGGTCGTGCGCATCTCGGTCATGGAGCCGCTCAGGTCCTCGACCTGGCCGCCGGCCTCGACATTGCTGTCGGCGGTGACGTTGCCGCCTGACTCGACGTTTCCGCTGGCGTCCACGCCGCCCTCGACGGTCACGTCGCCGGTGATGGTCACGCCGTCCGGAGCGGTGATCTCGGCCGCGCCTCCCGCCGGCAGCACGGCCCGCAGGCGGTGCGCCTCGCGGTCGTACTCGATCTCGGCGCCGTCGGAGTAGCGCACCAGGTGCTTGCCGGGGTCCGTCGAGGGCGCCGGCTGCGCGTCCGAGTAGAGCGAGCCCAGCACGACGGCGTTGGCCAGGTCTCCCGAGGGCGCCAGCAGCACCACCTGCTCACCGATCTCCGGGGCCCACCAGGCAGCGTCGCCGCCGGCGCGGCCGGCGAGCCACGGCAGCCAGTCGGTGATCGCCTCGTCGGGCTCACCGTATTTAACTCTCGCGCGCGCGAGGGAATAGTCGGCTTCCGCCACCACGCCCGGCCGCACCACGTTGGCGAGCCGCCGCGCCAGCTCGACGAGCCGAAACTCCTGGGCTTCCGTCTGCATCACACGGCCTCCGTATAGAGCTGCTCGTGCGGGCCCTCCTGCGCCGCCGCATACAGCTCCTCGGGCAGCGGCGGACATGCGCCGTCCTCGGCCGCCTCCAGCCGCAGCGTTTGCTGCCACGTCACCGCCGCAATCGCGACGCCCTGCTTGTCGATCGCGCCCGAATAGAGATTCTCCGCGCGCAGGTCCTCGGCCGCTCCGATGCCGGTCGCAGCGGAGGAAAAACCCCAGCGCGCCCGAGGGACGTACAGCAGCAGCCAATCGACCAGGTTGCGGCAGGCCTCGCCGCGCCGTAGCCGCGGCGCGTTGCGCGTCACCACGAAAATCGCGAGTTCCTGATCGCAGTCCGTCCAGGCGACGCCCGGCGTCTCCGCCCGCGCCGTGCCCAGCCAGGCGACCAGCACCGCCGGCGCGCGCACCGCCCAGCGCTGCACCTCGCCCGCGTCCCATTTGCCGTCGTGGACCTCGCAGCTCTTCAGCGCGGGGAGCTGCGCCCGCAGGTCCGCCGCAATCGCCTCCAGTAGTCGCTGCGTACTCATCAGATACCGTTTAATTTCGTTCAAACACCGTTTAAAAACGTTTAAAAGATCCGCACTGGACCCAGGGGGGGCCTTTTCCAATTACGGACGTCTCCTGCGGCCTCCCTGCGGCACTTTTCGTTCGTGTCCATTCGTGGTCCGCCGTCACTCCCACTCCCGCGGCGCCCCGCCGCCCAGCCGCGCCATCGTCTCGCGGCTGAACCGCCGCGGCAGCGACGAAGCAGTGCCGACCGAAGTCCACGCCCGGCTCGGCGCTCCCGGCGAAGCCAACCCCAGCGACGCCTCGCCGCTCGCGATCCGCTCGAGCAGCTTCACCGCGTCCTCGTAGCGCATCCGCCGCTCTTCGGTCGCGACATCGGCCTCCGACGCCAGCCGGTACATGGCGATATCTACCGCCAGCCGCGTCAGGATGTCCGGCGTCTCGGTGAGCGGCAGATCGTATTTCGCCGCCAGATACGTGTCGATCTCGGCCGCTGCATCGGCCAGCGCTCGATCCAGCACGCCCCCGGCGGAGGAAAAATCCGCCGCGCCGGCTCCGTCGCGGTCGGTGAGCAGCTGCACCGTCCCGGCGCCGTGCCGCTCGATCACTTGCTCCGCCGTCGCGTATACCACAAAAAACCCCGTGTTTCGTGTCTCGTGTCTCGTGAAACCCTTTTCAAACCCGTTCCTCGTGCCTCTTGAGTCCCTCTTAAAGCCTCCGGGGTTCCGCTGTCCGTGCATCACGAATCACGAGTCACGGCCTTTTACGCCGTTCCCGTCGAGCCGTAAGCCATCTGCCAGAAACCGTAGCCGCCCGCGCCGCGGCACTCCACCCCGTAGCGGTACTGCTTGCGCAGGAACACCGCGTCGGAACTCATGTCGGTCTGTTCGACGAACATCGGGGCCTTGCGCTCCTGGTAGATCAGCGGCTTGACCGGCTGCGTCGTATCCAGCAGGAACCAGGCCGTGTCGGACGTCAGCCGCGCGTCCACCACCACCTCGGCCGCGCCCTTGTAGATGTTGGGCTTGCCGTCCTCGAGCCGTTCGACCATCATCAGCCCGCGCGCGGTGTCCTCCAGCGCCGGCGGGACCAGCAGCACCCGCGGCATGATCCCCAGCGGCCGCCCCTCGTCGTCGAGAAACTTCCGCATTGCCGTCCGCGCTGCCCCGAACGACGCCTTCGCCTTCGCGAACGTCTCGATCGACAGCGCCTTCGTCCCTTTGTTCGAGACGTTCTTGCCCCCTGCCGGGTGATCCGCCGTGAAGAACGCCTTGCCGTCGTAGCAGGTGTTGTTGAACCCGTCGTTGACGAGCGCGAAAACGATCTCGTCCGCCAACTGCCGCGCTGCGTAGCCCGCCATCCGCGCCTGCGGCCCGTAGATCCCCAGGTTGTCGTCCTCGATGTCGTTGCGGTTGACCTCGATCGTCGCTTCCCAGTCGTCGTTGACGATCGTGTAGCTGAAGCCCTCCAGCGACTTGATCGTCTTGTCGCCGATCCACTTGCGCATCCGCGGGAACTCCGACAGCCACTTGTACTCGTTGCGCGTCGAGCCCGACTCGATCCGCATCGCGATCTTCGGCCAGTTGACCGGCGCTTCCTCCCACGACTTGTGAAACGCCGTCTTGAGGTTCAGGAAAATCGTGTCCAGGTTCTGTTTGTTGATCAGCATGTTGAGTTTTCAGTTTTTGGTTTTTGGTTTTTGGTTTTTAGTTTTTAGCCGATCCAGACGCCGTCGCTGTCGACGCCGAGCACCACCGCCGGGTCCGTCTTGGTCGCCCCCGCGGCGGTCTTGGTCACGGTCTGGTCATCGAGGATGTAGGCCGCCGAGCCCACTTCGGCCTGCGTCACGGCGTTGGCGCCCGCGGCGTTGGCCCACTTGAACGCCCGGCCGCGCCGCACCAGCACGCTCTTGTCGCCGGCCGCCCCGCCGCTGTTGTCCACCTGCTCCTCGGCCCGGCCCAGATAGACGATGCCGCTGTCGGCCTTCTCGCCCGGCGCCGCGTAGCCGCCCTTCGACACCACCAGCGCGCCGGCGTAGATCTTCACCGCGGCCGCCACCGGCACCGAGATCAGCTCGCCGTCTTTCATCGGGGTGTGTCGGTCTCCTGTCAGTACAGCCATGGTTTTTCTCCCCCTTCGTGTCTATTCGCGTCTATTCGCGTCTATTCGCGTCTATTCGTGGTCCCCGCCGTACTTCCGCAGGTCCTCCGCCGAGTTGCCGAACAGCGCCGCGATCCGCGACTGCGAAGAAGAAAGATCGGCGTTCAGCGCCCTGTCCTTCGCATCCTTCGGTTGCTTGCCGTCCAGGCCGCTGTCCCCGGCAATCGCCGGAGCCGCCTCGACGTACTCGCGGAAACGCTCCAGCCCGCTTTTTTCTCCGCTTTTTCCTTCGTGCTCGTCGCGGCACTGCGCCCGGTGATAGTCCGCCGTCGCCGGCGTGATCTCGGCCTCGATCTCTTTCTCCAGCGCCTCGGAGCGCTGCTCGGCCAGTTTCGTCTCGGCGTTGGCCGCGCGCTCCAGCGCCGCGTCGTAGTCGGCCCGCGGCACGAACTTGTCGAGGCCCGGGGCAGCGGCGGAAGAATCGACTTTTTCCTTCGCGCGGTTCAGCGCCGTGTCGCGCTCCTGCTTGAGCGCGTTGACGGCCGCCGCGGCCTGCTCCGCCGTGGCGTCCTCGGACAGCCCAAGGGCCGCTCGGATCTCCTCTGCTACCATGTCCGTCTCCTCCCTCGCGCCCGCGCGCGCAGGTATATACTGTGCGCCGCCCTCACGGCTGAGCGCGGTCATCCTCAGGTTGGGGCTGTTCGTCAGCCCCGCCGACAATAGCCGCACGATGCGGCCCCCCGGCTCTTTCTCGTGCAAAAAAACCGGCGACAGATAGCGGTACTCCCGCGAGGCCACCGCCTCGCGACCCCGCTCCGTCCACTCGACCCGGCCCCACAACGCGCCTTGCGAAGAAGAACCGCGGACTTCGAGCGCCGTGATCCAGCCCGCCGCCGGCGCCGGCTCGCCCTGCGGAGCCTTGATCTCGGTGGCGTGCTCCCAGTCGATCGGGATCTCTTTTTTTGCGGAGGAAAGATCCGGGTCTGATCCGTCCAGACTCGCCGCCGCCACCCGCTCGGGGTCGTCGAACACCCAGCGCCGCCCGTCGCGCCCCATCACCTCGGGGCCGGCCGGCAACAGCTCAACCCACTCCGGCGCGCCGCCGCCTTGCGAAGGAAAAACCGGCAGCTCGACGCAGCGGGCCGCGGAGGAAAAAATGAACGCCGCCGTTGGGGTCAATAAAGGGGTCTGGTCAGGGTGCTCTGAAAGGAGTGATCGAACCAGTAGTCGCCCGCGCCCGCCGGCGGCGGCTCTTTTGTCCCCAGCCGGCGCGTCCCCGACGGGTGCGGATGTTTTTTTTGTTCCCGAGAACGGCGGCGTCATAACTTCCACCCTAAACCGCCTCCGGACGCCTGCCAAGACTGAAGCCCTTCAGTACCAATCCAGGTAGAGGCCGGTGGAGCGTGTTCCGTGGCGTGAAGGGGAAGTTGCGCGATGCCATACCCCTCACCCTAGACGCCCCCCCGACGCCTGCCAAGACTGAAGCCCTTCAGTACCAAAAGCCGTGACTCGTGTTTCGTGATTCGTGAAAAACCTTACAGGCCGTGATGCGTGGCTCAAAAAAGCCGTGATTCGTGTTTCGTGGCTCGTGTTTCGGGAAAACCTTACAGGCCGTGATGCTGGCGCGGGCGGCTGCGGCTTTTTGCAAATGGCCTACAGCTCGACGGGGAGTAAGGCCGAGGGTCGAAAAAAAAGACGTGTCTCGGGGAAGGCGGCCGGAGGCGGCCCGGCATCGCTGAAGAAGTTTGCCGACCTGGATTTTTTGTCGTTTGACGGTTTGACTGGGCCGGACAAAGTGCGGATGTATCCGTTCTGGCAGTCGGACGCGCCTTTCCGGCCGGGGGAAAAGTGGCGAGCAGCTCATCGGTTGAGCTTGACGATGGGGGGGCCGCCCGGGCACCGCCGCCGCGTTACTGCTCTCACCCATTTTTGACAACAGGTTGCAATATGTATTACTGTCGGAGATTACGGCAGGCCGCGAACGGGTTTCTCTCCGCTCCCTCAACCCAACCGGACACGAGCAATGTTATTGCCATATCTGCGCCCCGGAGCCTCCGCCCTGGCGACTTTGCTGCTGCTCGCCGCGAGCGTGCAAGGCCGCATGATTAGCGGTGACCTGACCGATCCCAACGGCTATCCGGTTGCCGGAGCGACGGTAGAGGTCGTCGAAAGCGGAGAGTCCACGATCTCCGATGCTCTCGGCAAGTACCGCTTGGCCGATGTACCCGACGGGAAATTCACCGTCCGCGTCACGTCGGAGGACTTCGAACCGGTCGAGGCCGAGGGAAATGGCGAGACGTCCTCCCTGTCGATCCAGGTGACCGAGATCAAGCGCAACCGGGCGTCCGTCGAAGTGGTCGCGTCGCTGGAGGATCTGCGTACGTCGATTCCCGGTTCTTTGCATCTGGTTAGCAAAGAGGACTTGACCGCCGCCAAGCCGATCGACGCGAACGAGGTGCTGCGGCGCATTCCCGGAGTCAACCTGCGGGAAGACTCGGGGCCGGCCGCGATGCGGCTCAACATCGGCATGCGCGGCCTGAACCCCAACCGCAGCCGCAAGGTGCTGATGCTGGAGGACGGCATCCCGATCGCCCTCGCGCCCTATGGGGAGCCCGACATGTACTACTCCCCGCCGATCGAGCGGATGAGCCGGGTCGAGGTCCTGAAGGGCAGCGGCCAGATCGCCCACGGCCCGCAGACGGTCGGAGGGCTGGTGAATTTCGTCACGCCGGAGCCGCCTTCGAAGTTTCACGGCGAGGTGGATCTCGAGAGCGGGCAGCGAGACTTGTTCGTCGGCCAGGCGTCACTGGGCGGAAGCAACCGCGACCAGTCGCTGGGCTGGATCACCAACTACCTGCACAAGCAGGGAGACGGATGGCGTCAGTTCTACTACGACATCGAGGACGTGCAGACCAAGTTCAGCTTTCGGCCCAACGACCGCCACGCGATCGCGCTGAAGGCCGGCCTCTACGACGAGGTGTCGAACTCGACCTACCTGGGCTTGACCACCCCGATGTTCGAGTCCAACCCGGACCAGAACCCGGTGCCCTCGGACACGCTCGACGTCGAGCGGCTCTCCGGTTCGCTTTCCCACTCCTACACGATCAGCCCCAACGCGGTTCTGAGCAGCACGGGATTCCTGTACTCCACCAAGCGCTTCTGGGGCCGGCAGGACTTTGACCGCTCGGACAGGGGGCGCGACTACCTGGGAATTGCCGGGGACCCGTCCGTCCCCGGGGGAGCGGTTTACCTGCGCAACTCCGCAGGGAACCGGAACCGCCTGTTCGATGTCTACGGCGCCCAAACGAACTACGCGCTCACGCACGCCTATGGCAATCTCGACCTGGGCGTCCGCTACATCTACGAGAAAGCGCATGACCGCCGGGTCAACGGGGACCACTTCGACGCCAGAACGGGCATCATCCGCGACGACGAGTTCCGCTACGGCAGGGCGTTCGCGGGCTACATCCAGAACCGTTTCGTGATCGACTCGCGCATCTCACTGACGCCCGGCGTGCGCTTCGTGCGCTACAACCAGGAACGGCACATCACACGCAAGCGCGTGTCGGGAGATCCGACGAACGTCGATATCCGCAACGACAACGGCGTCACGACGGCCATCCCGGGGCTGGGCTTCTCGGTGCGGGCGCACGACAACGTGACGTTCTTCAGCGGCGTCCACCGCGGCTTCGCCCCTCCCGGGACCAAGATCGCGATCTCGAGCAGCGGCGAGAATCTCGACCTGGACGCGGAACTGTCGTGGAACTACGAAGCCGGCATCCGGCTGGCCGGCCGGCAGGCGGTTTCCGGCGAGTTCACGTTCTTCCGAATGGATTTCTCGAACCAGATCATCACCGCCGCCGAGTCGGGCGGCGCCACCACGACGGTGACCAACGGCGGCGCCACCCTGCACCAGGGTTTCGAGAGCTCCCTGAAGGTGCATTGGAACCGCTTGGCGGATATCGCCGGCTGGAGCCTCTACACGGACATGCGCCACATGTACCTGCCGACGGCCGCATTCACGGACAACGATCTCTACGGCGGGAACCGGCTCCCCTATGCTCCCAAGCATACCTTCGGCGTGATCTTCGGCGTGAAGCAGTACGGGGGCTTGAGCTTCCAGATCGACCTGAACGCCGTCGCGGAACAGTTCGGCGACAATCGGGAAACGGTCGCACCGTCGCTGGACGGCACCGTGGGGCAGCTCCCGTCGTACCAGGTCGCGAACCTTGCCATCGGCTACGAGATCCGGCGCGAACGCTGGCTGTTCGAGCCGTATTTCACGATCAAGAACGCTTTCGACGAGATGTACATCTCGTCACGCGCGCCGCAAGGCATCCAGCCGGGCCTGTTCCGGCAGGCGAACGGCGGCCTGCGCATCAGCTTCTAGGAAAAGCCGTGATTCGTGGCTCGTGGCTCGTGTCTCGTGTTTCGTGAAAACCTTACAGGCCGTGGCTCGGACGGTTGCGGCTTGCAGCGCCAAGGCGCTAACCGGCTCGGAGCCGGCGCTCGTCACGCCGTAGCTGCTCATTTCCCCGCGCTGCATGATGGACCGCCCTTATTCGCATTCTTGAAACAAGAGCGTTCGCTATTTAACTTTCGGTCCTGAATTAAAATAACGAGCGCCTCACCGCAGCGGGCAAGCCCTGCTTCACGCCTTCCTGAAGCGCCAACCGTACATCGTGCGGCCGTAAAAGTTGAACCACTTCCTTGCTTCAGAATCCTGAAACGGATAGTCCGCTCCGATCTGTCTCGCCGTGACGAGGCCGGACACGAAACAGGTCTCCTGGCTGTTGATCAGAGTGTGAGCGCCACAGTGCCACGTTCGCCTCCTGCCCTGAACAAAGCGGAACAAATGCATGAGAAAGGCCACGTGAGGCACATCGTGCACGATGTGCTGAAACCACCACTTCTTGACGATCTTGCTTTCGTCGATCCGACTGATCGGGTTGTAGGTCACCAGGCATGGCTTGTCCGATCGATTCGCACAAGGCTGCTGATTATGCATGATGTAGGTGATTTCGCAGTTGTCCGGCCTCACCCCGTACTGCTCGATGTGGTTGCTCCGGGTGGCGAGCGGCTTGACATCGTTGTCCGGAAGAACCGAGGCGTCGGAATGAACGACCGTATGGTTGTGCAGTTCACTCTCGTAACGGATCGAAGAGAGAAGATAGCTCTCCAGGAAGGTCGGTCGATCCAGGATCATCAGCGTTTGATTCGCGTTCGACGAGAAGACGACATCATCAAACGTCTCCGTCTTTCCGCTTTCGTACTCTACGACTACCTCGGATGGACGCCGGTACACTTTTCGAACCGGCCGGCCGGACGTGGAAGATTGCCGTGGAGACTCCGGAGACATCCTCCCGCCCCAGTGGGTCTGTGGAACCTCGGAGCCGAACACCCGCTGGGCAGCGAAGCACCACAAGGATTCCAGCTTCGTGGGTATTTCAGATGCCGACCAATTCGACCAGCGCTGGTCTTCGCCGGGGGAGGGGGAGTACGCGATGCGTCACGAAGTGGCGCACTATCCAAGGGCGAAATCCGGGGACAGTGATCGTTCGTACTATCACCTCGAAGTGCGGGGCGCCCAGGCGCCCGAGTTGATCCGCAAGCTCCATCGTGCCGAAAACATCGGCTGGACCGACGACGCGACGGGGCAGTCGTCCTACTTGGCGACGATCAACGAGGGACTGCGAGAACAGATCGGTCTTCTGATGGAGCACTGCGGCGTCAATCCCGCCCCGACCTCCTAAGCTCCCCGGGAAAGGCCACGCTTCGTGTCGCTGGTTTTTTGTTTTTGAATCACGAAACACGAATCACGAATCACGGCCTTTCCCTGCCCAGCAGCTCGGCGCCGCCGGTGCGGTTGCCGGCCTCGGTGAACTCGATCCGCATCGAGTCGGGCAGCACCGCCGCCGCGTCCGTGCCCAGGTTGGCCACCGCCCGCATCAGCTCCGCGATGTCGGTTTCGGTCGCCCCCGGCCCGTAGCGCCCCAGCCGCAGCGGCATCCCGCCGACAGATCCTCCGACACTTCCGACACTAAAGTGAGCCTTTGGCTAACCATTGCTTGGGAGCTGGTACAGCTCGCAGAACCAATCCACAAAGGTCCGCGCGCTCGGCAATGCAGGATCAAGAGCCTTGCTGTACAGTGCTTCACGAGGATTCTGACTTGGCGGATCCTGTAGCGCCAGCCAGGAATAGAGCAGCGCCTTCCGAGCATGGGCTTTCCGAAACGGCGCGACAGCGCTTACCTCCGAGATAATCTTATCCACATGTTGCAATAGCGGTCTGCCGCCGTCAGGAATAAGGGACAGCAAGAAGTCTTCCAGAGCACCTTGGAAGCATTGTCAGGCATAATCCACGCGCCCAATCGCCTCCCGTCATCGTTATCGACAATGAGTCCGCCGCGCGGCATCACATCCGGCAAGCCTGGGAAGAACTTCCCACAGATATCTCGCAGGCGGTTGTAGCGCGCGTCGTGTTTCGCATTCGCGTCAAACATTATGCCGAGCGTCTGAATTGTGGTGGTTTTCAGAAGGACGCGTAGGTAGGTTGGCTCCAGTATCTCGTCAGCGCTTCCGCCGAGGTCGATCCAAACCGGAGCTATTGCCCGGTCAGCGGGCCACAGCGTATGCATCCGCATGATACCGACCACGGAGTATAGGTCGTCGATGCCCTCGACGACCAACCGTCGCGGGTTGTCCGGACCTGGCATTTATCGAACTTCAACGGCGTGCCTGGATGCGGTCTCTACTTCCTCCGCACTGTACGGCGTCGCACGCTGTCGATCCGGCTCGATGCGTTGGAGAGTGACTTGCTGAGAATATTCCAGATCAGCGCTGCTCAGCGCGATACTGTTGACGCAGTCGGAACTGTGCGTGGTCGCAAATACTTGAACGTCAAATCTCTCCGCGGCGGAAATAATCAGTTTCCACATATCGGACATCGCGGTGTGGTGAAGGCCGGTATCGATTTCGTCAACAAGCAGTACGCCGCCGCGGCATTGCGTAATGGCAATGGCCAGGGAAAGCAGTCGCCAAAGCCCGTCGCCCATGCTTCCCATCGGCACCGGATTCTCAAATCGCTTATGCTTGACGATAAATCCAGACCGGTTGCTGATCCCTCCCCAATATTCAGTACCGGCTTGTGCCGCGATTCGCTCGATGCCCGGATCCAGACACGCCAACGCGCCAAGGACAAGCTCTTCGTCGGGCGTCAGAGCGATAGCGTCCCACATTTCAACGAGATCATCGCCGTCCATCGCCTCCGTCGTGATGTACTGTACACGCGATGTATCAGCGGGCGAGGGTCTCCTTCGTCCTCGCCGCGGCATTTCCAGAGAATCGGAAGATAATGTCCCTGAAGTACTCAGTGGAATGAAGGCAACCAGCGGTCGCGGGGGCCCTGTCAGACGAAGGCACAACCTCGGAACGCTGCCTCCAGGGAGCCGGACGAAGTCTCGTTCCTTTGCGGTCAGCTCTTCCACTTTGACGCTCAGAGACCGATGCGGACTCTGATTCATCGCGGACAAACGAAACTCGGATCCCAAGTGCAACTCATGACCGGTAAAGAGATGCGATACATCTACTTCAGGTTCTGACGGCCGCGCGTGCGCGATTGCCCTTTCACCTCTGCGCCAATGTATTCGCCATAGCGCGAACGGGTCGGATCGACTGGTCAGCAGGTGAAGTGCTTCCAGGATGGAAGTCTTGCCGCTGTTGTTGGCTCCCACCAACAGATTGACGCGGCCCAGATCGCCCATGTCGAAGCGATCAAACCTCCTGAACCCTTCAATGCGGATCGAGGAAATCATGAGACTGTCTTCTCGCGGTTTCTGTCCGGCTACGGTTCGCGTATTGAGGGGCAACCGTTGAACACAGCCACCCTGAGTTATCCTACGCCTCAGTTTATCAGCGACGCAACAGCGGCCCGGTTGCGCGGCGCGCCGCCCTCATGAAGCGACACGCTCGGACCTCGCGCGACCGCACACTCACGGACGCGGTCGAAAAAATCAAAAAATCCGTATCAGCGTACTCGTTGCTCCTGGTGCAAGCACATCCGCTGCAAGTCGCCGAGTACCACAGAGGGACACCAAGCAGTAGCAAGGATTTCTGCAAAGAGAAGCGCTCCCAACCGGCAGGAGAGAGGCTGATTTGCGACCTCATGGGAGTCACTTGTGCGCATTCATGGTTCCCGGCCCAGCAGCTCGGCGCCGTCTTCGGGGTCCGGCAGTCCCAGCTTGTCGCGGATTACCGAGGCCTCGACCCCCAGCCCCAGCGGGACGAGCTTTTCAAGCGCCTCCGCCAGCGTCCGGATGTCCTCCATATCGTTAACCGGCAGCGCCAGCCGCGGATACCGATCCTGCGGCCCGCGGTTCAGGTCGATAAACGGGCGGACCAGATCGCGGTTCAGCGTGTCGGCGAGCTGCCGCGCGTCGGAGCGCAGGATGTCGCCCCGCACCTCGTCATGGACCTTGGCCTGGCTCTGCGAGCTGCCGTCGTCGGCCGTCATCGTCTGCCCCAGCACGGCCTTAGAGACCTGCTTGTCGAGATACATCGCCAACTTCTCGAACAGATCGGCGCCGCCGGTGCGGTTGCCGGGCTCGACGAACTCGATCCGCATCGATTCGTGCAGCACCGCGGCCGCGTCGGTGCTCAGGTTCGCAACCGCGCCGACGAGCTTCTCGATATCCGCCTCGGTCGCGCGCTCCCCGTATCGCCCCAGCCGCAACGGCATCCCGAACACCTCCGCGAACGCCGTCCAGTCGGTGACCGTGTACGACTTGACCATATAGGCGATAGCGACCAGCCGAGCCAGCCCGCCGCGCAGCGGCAGGCCCGACTTCAGCCGCGGCACGTGGACGATCCACTTGCAGGGCGCCAGCGCGATGCCCCGGAAGCTGTCGGCCTCGTCCAGCAATCGCAGGGTCCGGCCATCCTCGTAGTCAAAAACAAAGAACCGCGGATCGCGCCACTCGTAGCGTTCGGGCCGCCATTCGCTTGTCGAGCGGTCCCAGATGATCTCGACCGCCGCAAACCCCTTACCCAGAGCGTCGAGGCAGTCGTCGAGCAGCGTGCCGAACGCCGGCGCCCGCACCAGCTCGCGGACGGCGTCGGCCAGCTCGACGTCGCCGGCGTCATCCGAAGCCGCCTCGACCGTCGGCTCGAGCCCCGAGACGGCCCGCTTGCGCACTCCCAGTACGGCGGCGTAGTGCGGGTCGCGCTCCTCCATCTCCTCGGCCAGCGTCAGATAGTCGCGCTGGTGGCCGTCCGTGTCCGCCGCCGTCCTCAGGATCGCCGCCAGGCGTTGCGGCGTCAGCCCCGAGGCGATCGATTCGCCGCGCCAGAGCTGCCGCACGCCGGTCAGCGTCGGCGCGCCCGCCTCGCGGGTCAGATCGCGCTTGCGCACGGGGCGGCCGTCGGGGCCGTAGAGGCGGATCTCATCGGCCATCAGATCGCCCCCCGCACGAATCCGCCCGTCGCCCGCACGCGACGGAATCCGGAGTCGCGGTCGTCGTCGTGCCGGCGGCTGCCGCACCCGGTCTCCGGGCGGTAGCGGCTCCGCACCGGCCGGTAGTCGTACACCTCGACCGGCGTGTCGGCCGCGTAGACTCCCAGCGCCGCGGCCCAGGCGCGGTCGGCGTGACCGTCTCCCTCGCCGCCGTGCACGTCGAAGCGGACGTTCCCCGCCGGGGTGGTCACCCGCCGCAGCGAGTGCAGATCGGCGCGGACCGCGGCATCCGGCGGAATCCGCATCTTCCGGTCTTCGGCGTGCTGCTTGAGCAGTGTGGCCATGTGCTGCTTCGCCGCCGCTGTGAACAGCACCCCCTCGACGCGCTGCTCGCCGTAGCGGCGCTTCGCCTCCTCGGTCGGGGCCTCGCCCATGCCGGTCTGGTCCATCGCGATCCGCAGCGGGCGGTAGCGCTCCACCAGATCGTCCAGCGTAGCCGCCTGTTCGGCGAACGAGGCGCGCCGCAGGGTGTGCACCTCGCGTGTCCACAGCACGTCGCCCACCCGCTCCCACACCCACGCGACCCACAGATCTCTTCGCGCCGCGATGTCGTTGCCGATGAAGGCCGGTCCGCCCGTGAACGCTTGCGGATCGCCGGCGCGCTCGTGCTCGACGGCGGCCAGCAGGTCGTAGCTCAGCCAGGCGCTCGCCTCGTCGAGCCATTCGAGCTCGAACTCCTGGGCCCAGGCGTCGGGGTCGTTCAGGCCGCGCCGCAGCAGGCCGACGTCGCGCGGCAGCCCCTCGGCGACCGCCTGATGGATATCCACCACATGCCGCGACCAGGGGTTTTTTTCCTCCGCCCCCCCCTCGCGGCCGGTCATCAGCTCATGGAATTTATTTCCTTTGCCGTTCGGCGTCGAGATCACCCGCAGCTTCTTCCCGGCCGAGATCACCGGAAACAGCGCCGCCCAGATCTTGCGGCTGTCGGCGTGGAAGGCGAACTCGTCGAGCAGCACGTTGGCCGAGAAGCCGCGCGCCGTGTCGGGATTGGCCGGCAGTGCCGTGATGCGCGAGCCGCCCGGCAGGCTGACCTCCACGCCGGTGACTTTGCTCTTGCGGTCGTCCAGCAGGTATTCGATATCGCGGATTTCAAACACCGCTCGAAGGGCTCTTAAATGCAGCTTGAGGCCCTCTTCCATGGCTTCTTTCGCCTGCCGCTCGCCGCGCGAGAGGATCACCCAGCGTGCACGTCGACCGGCGGCCTCGGCCTCCACGCAGTCGCCCGCAATCTCTAGAGTGGCAGTGAAGGTTTTCCCGCTCTGGCGCGAGAACATGCCGGACTTGAGGCGGCTCTTGTCGGCCAGCCAGCGTTGCTGGTAGGGGTAGAGGACCACCGGCTGAACTTCAGGCGGCGCCATAGATCTCCCGGACGATCTCGCGCAGCCGCTCAGGGCTGAAGTCGCGACCCGCTTTGGCTTCGCCGGCGGCCTTGGCGGCCAGATCCTCGGCGGCCTCGCGCTTGATCTGGCGCTCGCGGCGGGCGCGGATCTCGCTCGAACGCTCCAATTGCAAGGCCATCTGTGCAACCTTGCGGGCCGCCTCGATGACGCCGGGCAGCGTCTCATCATCAAGCTCGGCGTTCTGGAGCTGAATAGCGAGGTCGAAGGCCAGCGTGCGGAGCATCTCGGTGACGAGGTGGCCGAGCTGCCCGCCGGCCGCGCTGCCGAGCTTGGCGATCCACATCTGCGAGATCTCACGTGACTGGCGGAGCTTCTCGCCGACCGCCCGGATGCGCTGGTCGTAGCGGCTGACAGCCCTCTGGCTGACCCGCTCCGGCAGTCCCAGTTCCTCGAGCAGCGCATTGGTGCGCTCGGCCGCCTCGGTCTGGGTCATGCCGGGATCGCGCAACCAGGCATGGAGCGACTTGCGGATATCCTCGGGGAGGGTGTCGATGCAGGATCGCCGGCGCACGGGGTCAGCCCCCAGGCCGCGGGCGCGCCACGCCGGGGACGCGCGTCCGGCCCCCAGCCGCGTCTGAACCGCGGCGGGTCAGTTTGGCCAACTGCAGCCCGACGACGTCGGTGACCACGAGCAGCCCCTGCTCGCCCAGCCACGCCAGCTCGGACCGCAGCCGGTCGAAGCTCACGCCGTGCCCCAGTTGCTCCAACGCGCCCTGCAGCACGATCTCGTTGTGCGCGTAGTCGGCGTCCTGCTCGAGGAGCTGAAGGATCGCCAACCGCAGATGTTCGTCAAGTAGTACGCGATAGCTCATGCTGTTTCCTTCCGCGGAGGAAAAACCGGCTCACGCTTTTTTCTCCGTCCGGCTCACGCTTTTTTCTCCGGCCGGCTCACGCCTGTCTCTCCAAAAGATGTTGATGGATCAGATCGAGGTTGCGGGCGGCGGCATGCGACTCTCCTTCGATCCGCGCGATCGCCGCCGCCACCTCGTCGATGCGGGTATGGATGCGGCCGAGGTCGTCGCGCGTCGGGCCGTGCTCGACGGCGCCCTCGATGCGCGTCAAGCGCCGGTCGTGGCCGTCGAGCCGCTCATCGAGATCATCTTCCATCTTGCTGATCCGCGCCGCGTTCACCCGCGTGCGCGTGACCAGCCAGACGTAGATCCCGACAGCCGCCGTCAGAACCGTCTGCAGGATGTCGATCCAGAACCGCCAAGCTTTGTAGTCCATGGTTGGTCCGTTCGGTTGTTGCGCAGCACCGATGATCTAGCCCGCCTTGTCCCGGCGGCCCTGCCACATCCGGAACAGCCGAAACAGCCCCAGGGTCGAGACCAGGATGCCCACCATGGCGAACTCGAACCACCACGGGGCGCCGTCGTAGCCGTGCGCCCGCCAGCCGGCGGCGACCGCCTCGGCCAACCCCAGGCGCCGGCCGCTCCAGGTCGCCTGCAGCGCGTCGATGAAGGGCAGGATGAAGATCCCGGCGAAGATCGCGACCAGGACCTCGTCCGCCCGGCTCCGCTCGCGGTTGCGCAGCACCTGCAGATCGTAGTCGACATCGGCCGTGTCGGTGCGTTCCTGACGGCGGATTTCAGTCTCGATGCGGGCGACCTCGAGATCCGCCCGCTTCTCCTCGATGCGGGCGGCGGAGGCGGCCTTGGCCTTCTTGCGGGCCTGGTAACGGCCGATGACCTTGCCGGCGAGGTCGGCGATCATCCCGATCATCGCTTGATCCACTCCCCGATATCGTCCCGCAGCGCGCCGAATCGCTCGTCGAGCTTGCGCTCGACCCGCGTCTCGGTCACGGCGGCAGTCCCGAAACCGATCGCCAGTCCGGCGACGAATACTCCCAACACCATCAATATCTCTGTCATGTCTTCTCCTTTTTTCTTCGACGGCTCCGCTTAGATTTTTCGCGCGGAGGAAAAATCCGCTTGCTCCTTCGCTTTTTCCTGCGCCGGGCCGGTCCGCATGATTTCGGCGAGGCGCTCGCAACGCGCCGGGGTCTGCAGCCGCCACAGCGATTTCCGTATCGACGGCAAGCCGCGGCGCCACTTGCGCCAGAGCATCTCGCCGGCCGCCCACTCGTAGTCGCCGGCTTCGAGCGCCTGCCGGAAGCGTTGGAACCCGCGCACGCCGGCTCGCCCCAACTGAAACACCATCTCGACGAGCACCTCGCGGCGCGCCGCGCCCAGATGCCTCCACGCGGCCGCCGAGACCAGCGTCTTCGCTCCCGCCGCCGCGGCGCCGATATCGCCGCCCAGCAGCCGGTCGATCTCGGAGTCGGACCAGGAGCGGGCCATGATCTCGACTTCAAGGTTGTGACCCACCCCGACGGTCAAGACGCCTTCGGAATCCTTGTAGGGCCGCCTCCGGCGGCCTTCGTGACGCTCGATCGAGGTCCGCAGCCGGGGCAGGTCGATCTCCGGCGGAGAGGACGGAGGAAAAGTTTCGCGGCCCATGTACTCATGCTAGGCAGGCCGGACCGAAAAAAAAAGACTGAAGCCCTTCAGTACCAAAAACCAAAAAAGCCGTGTTTCGTGACTGGTGTTTCGTGATGCGGGAAAGGCCGTGATTCGTGTTCCGTGTCTCGTGATTCGCGATGCGCGGCATGGGCGGCTGCGGCTTCCGGCGAAGGGCCTACGGCTCAAAGGGCGCCTCGTGACCCGTGATGCGCGGCGCAAACGGGAGGGGGTCCACCGGCCGTCAGACGTTTCTTTCTTGAGCGACACCAGCCCCCACCAATGGTTTTCCCGAGACACGAATCACGAATCACGGCCTTTGTGGTTGCCGCCGCCCGGCCCGCCCGAGTAGACTCCTCTCAGAGGAGGAAAGCTTGACCCCCCACCGGCAGTCCGGCGCAAGCCCGGAACAACCCCGCCGTTCTTTCTTGACCGCTTTGGCCTCGACCGCCGCGGCGCTTCCCTTCCTGCACTGTTCGGGCTCGACGAAAGCGCCGCGGCCATCGCAGTTGGACGCCATGCGGCAACGGCGCAAACAAGCCGCCCATCGCCGCCGCCGCATCATCTACAACAACGATGGCGATGACGCCCTGCACTTCCGCCAGGAGGGCGCCGACATCTCCCAGGTCGGTTTCGCAAAGGCCCCGCAAAGCGATACGGTCACGCCCGAGGCCTTTCTCGACATCCGCATCGCCCCCATTCCGGGCACCCAGATCGATTCCCTCTTCTATTGCGACACCCAAAGCTTCGGATCCTTCCTGCGTCCCAGCGACGTTGCGGAGGTCTTCACGAATATCGTCGACCGCGGTGACGGCGGTGCGTCGCGCAACATCACCCGGGAACTCATCGCACAAGGAACCAGCCCTTTGCAGCTCGCGATCGAGTTCTGCCGCCGGAACGACATCGAGATCTTCTCGAGCGTCAGGATGAACGACATTCACGACGGCGTCGGCGCCGTGTATTCCGACGCGTTCCTGGCGCAGTTCAAGGTCGACCACCCCGAATACCTCTTCGGCGCGAAAGGAGACAAGCTGGCTCACGGCTACTGGAGCGGCGTCGATTACGCCCAACCGGCGGTTCGGGAGCGGGCCTTCCTGGTCATCGAAGACCTCTGCCGGCGTTACGACATCGACGGGCTGGAGCTGGATTTCTGGCGGCACCCGCCCTTCTTCAAGAGCTATGCGGTTTCCGGGGAGCCGGTCTCGACCGAAGAACGCGGCCAGATGACCGAGTTGCTGCGGCGCATCCGTACGATGACCGAACAAGTCGGCCTCGACCGCGGCCGCCCGCTGCTCGTCGCGGTTCGCGTTCCCGATTCCGTCGGCGCTTGCCTCGCTCTGGGCTTCGACATCGAACGTTGGTTGAAGGAGAGCCTGTTCGACATCCTGATCGGCGGTAACGGAGTGCAACTGTCTCCTTGGGAAGAAACCGTGGCGCTGGGCCACGCCTGCGACGTTCCGGTCTACCCCTGCATTCGACCCGCAATCCCATCCCGAAGGGGCGTCGGCAGCTCGGCGGAGTCTTATCGCGCCCAGGCGATGAACATTTGGCATGCCGGCGCCGACGGCATCTACACGTTCAACATGTTCAAGACCAGGGATCGGATCTTTCGTGAGCTGGGAGACCCGGAAACGCTCGAAGAGCTCGACAAAGTGTACCGCCTCGACCCGGTGGGCTACTCGATGGTGAAGCAGCACTTCAACGCCGACCCGTACCTGCGCTTGCCGATCCTGTCGCCTCGGAACCCATCGCCTCTGCAAGCGGGTCAGCCCACCGCGATCCCCCTCGTTGTCGGCGGCGACCTGCGGCAAAGCACGTCCCGGGGAAGGCTCCCGGACGTCAAGCTCCGCCTGCAGGTCGAGAAGCTCGCAAACCGCCGCGACCTCAGCGTGACGATCAACGGAGAAACATTGCGCGGCGCTTCCGCCACTCAGGGCTGGCTCGAGTATGATGTGCCCCCGCCATCGGTAAGACCGGGCGCGAACCGCATCGAGGCAACCCCGCGCAGCGGCCTTGCCGAAGCCCCGGTCCTCACCGACCTGGAGCTGCAGATCCGATACCCGGGCGAAGAGTAAAGGCGGAGAGCCGGATGGCTGTGCATGCCGAAGCGGTGTGTACGGGCTTCCGGTTCGTTTGGCCCGGCGCGGCCCATCGAAACCGTCGCCCTACAGAGTCGGACGCCGGCTGAGAAACCCCTCCCGCCGCATCGGCCCGGGCCGGGTGAACTCTCCAGTAGTCCAAGATCGAGATGTTCCAAACCGGCACTGATGCTACGAGCACACCTGAAAAACCGGCTGATCCGGCGCGGCGCTGCGGCCTTGGCGCTGCCGGCTGTGCTGCTCGGCACGCCGGTCGCGGCGGCACAGAACGCTGCCGAGGGCGTGAACTGGTACCTCAAGGCCGCCGCCCGGTTTCCGATGTGCGGGGAAAACCCGTGACCCGTGATGCGCCGCGCAAACGGGAGACGGTTCACCGGCCGTCAGACGTTTCTTTCTTGAGCGGCGCCAGGCCCCCGCCAATGGTTTTCACGAGACACGAGTCACGAAACACGGCTTTTCCACGAATCCCGTCGCGGTAACCCGCCGCGCCCGTCGTGCGTCCAACCGGACACCATGAAACGCACCTCGCTGCATCTCACCCTGACCGTGCTTGTCCTGTCCGCGCTGACCCCGGCCGGCGGGCTCGCGCAGGACGTCCTCGACGAACCCGGCTTCGAGGTCGCCAAGTACAGCCTCATGAGCATCGAGGACGCCCTGCGTCTGGCCGAGCAAGGGGATGTCCACGCGCAGGCTGAATTGTCCTTCCGCTACCGCCACGGTCTGAATAACGCCGACAGCAGCAGCGACATCGACAAGGCCATTTACTGGGGCCGCAAGGCGGCCAGGCAGGGTCACATCGTCACCCAAAATCGGCTTGCGAATGCGCTTGCGATGAATGGAAAGCCGAAGGAAGCAGTGCGCTGGTGGCGGGTAGCCGCCGCGCAAGGCGACGGCGTCGCCCAAGAATTTCTGGCGTCGGCGTACTTCGAGGGCTTCGGCGTGCCCCGGGACCCTGTTCTCGCCTACCAGTGGTGCCTGCTTGCCGAGCAGGCGCTGATGAAGATGCCGGAATCTTTGCGGTGGGAGGAGTTGCATGAAAGTACATGGGTGGAGATCGTCCTGAGTCGGCTGGAGCCCTTGCAATCCGCCGCCGAGACGAGAGGCTTCCTCGCCGGCGTCCTGGAGGACGCGGAGTTGGAGCGGGCCAAGCGGCTCGCCAGCGAGTGGAAGCCGAAAACCTTCGAGGAGCTGCAAGAGCGGGAGTGAGCGCGCGCGGGATGCCCGACGGCGCCAACGTCACGGGGCGCTTGGGAAAGGCCGTGTCTCGTGATGCACGCCGCCCTTCGCGCTGTCCACCCTCAGCGCCAGTTCGGCCCGCAGAACCAGGCCACCTCCGACGGCTTTTCCCGAAACACGAGTCACGGCCTTTACGGTTTATCACGAAACACGGCTTTTGCGGAAGCCGGTCAGCTCTTGCTGACCCTCCCAGGCCGACCTGATCGCCGACTTCAGGTCGTGCCGCGCCCGCCATCCGAGCTGGTCCCGGATCAACCCGGCATCGGCTTCGAGTGCGGCAGGATCGCCCGCGCGCCGCTCCACCACCTCGACCGGAATCTCGCAACCTGTCACTTCGCGGGCGATGTCGATCACCTCTTTCACTGAATGGCCGCGGCCGGTTCCGACGTTGTAGCTGCCGGCCAGTCCGGCATCGGCTTCGAGTGCGGCGAGGTTCGCTTCGGCGGCATCGCTGACATGGACGTAATCGCGAACGCAGGTGCCATCGGGGGTGTCGTGATCGTCGCCGAAGATGCGGACGGCTTTGCGCTTCCCGGCCGCGGTTTCGAGAACGAGCGGGATCAAGTGGGTTTCAGGGCTATGGCGTTCACCCGGACCGCAGACGTTGAAGTAGCGCAGCGAGAAACAGGCCATCTGCGATTGTTTCCTTCGCAGCTCCATCATGATTTCCAGGGCTGATTTACTCAGCCCGTAGGGCGTGATCGGATCGAGAGGAGCCGTCTCACTCAGCGGCGATCGCCCCTGCCCGTACACGGCGGCGCTCGAAGAGAAAATGAACCGCTCGACCCAGGCCAGGCGCGCCGCATCAAGCAGCATGATCGGAGCGGCCAGATTGTCGCGCCAGCAGGCATCCGCGCTCGCATCGACGGTTGCGGCTGCCGCGAAGTGCATGACAGCGCGTATCGGATACCGCCGGAAGGTCTCCTCGAGGCATTCTCGGTCGCCCGTGTCGCCCTCGACGAAGCGAGCCGCCGGATCAACGGCGTCGCGATGTCCGGTCGAGAGGTTGTCATAGACAACGACCGGATAGCCGCGCTCGATGAGCTTCGATGATGCGGCCGAGCCGATGAAGCCGGCGCCGCCGCTGACGAAAACCATTCTTAAACCAGCCGTCGTCCGCTCAGCCAGGCTGCCAGCGGCCAGCGTTCCCCGCGCACCAGCGGCGTCACCGAATGCGGCGCCCATGACGGAAAGACAGTGAAAGGCCCGAAAGCGCGGAAGTCGTCGGCGGTCAGCCTGTCGTGCTCGCCGCTGGTCGGCATGCGGTATTTTTTCATATCCCCAACAGCCTCTCGCGGATCAGATTCATGTCCCGTTTCTTATCGCTCCGGCGTCCAGACCACCAGGCTGACTCGCGCGCCCTTGCGGACCGGCCGTACCTGATGCGGATGCGTGATCCGTGAAGGCCAGCACAGCAGCCAGCCGTCGGGCACGAGGCTGTCCGCGAAGTTCTGGCGCGGAAAGTGCAACTCGCCGCCGGCGCCGGCCTTCCGCAGCCGGATCGAGCACGAGAAGTACGAGATGTCTTCGTGCAGCCGGATCGAGGGCTGCCGCTCCGTGGAATAGCGGATCAGGAAGGCGTCGGAGGGGTCTTTCCACTGCACGGGTCGCCAACGGGCGTTGATGACGGGCGCAAGGTGGTCCCCAAGCGCTGTGGTCAAGCCGTCCCACAGCTTGCTGTCGAGACGCTTGATGCGCAGTTCGTCTCCCGGCACGTTATCGCCGGGCAAAGGTTGCCACAGGGTGGGGACCGCCGCCGCCATCGCCAGCAGCGTCTTGAGGCCGGCCGGGTCCAGAAAGGGCATCGCCACAATGCCGTCCCCCACCTCCATCCACTCCCCCACGCCCCCGGCAAGCTTCGGTTCGCGGTAGGCCAGCGGGCGGGCGATATCGAGATTCCCGGGCCCATTCGCGTGCAGCAGAGCCGGATAGCAGCGAGTCGCGTGATTCAGCGGCCAGCCGCCGCGCCGCTGAATGTCTTCATCGGCGTGCGCCAGCGATTGGAACAGGTAGGCTTCGCGGTCGATGCGCCACGGTTTGGGATTGTCGAGGATGCGCCGCTGGAGATAGAGCTGGTCGTCACGGTGAGCGTCATCCAGGCCGGCGTCGAGCGCCGTAAGGATATCTTCGCCGAAGCCCATGAAAGTACCCGAGCAGGGATAACGGTACGGGGCCGGATCGTCACCGGCCAACTTGTCGAAGCGGGCGGCAAGCGTCTTGTCCGGCCAGCAGGTGCGCTCCCCGGCAATGACGATATCCGATTCCATGCCGGCGAATCGGCTTGACAATTCCGCTCCCGAAACGACCGGCAGGGTGTCGTACCCGTCTACGGCGAGCACAACCGACCGCCGCAGGTCCTCGTCAGACTGAAGCTCCCGGCGCAGCTAGTGCAGTTTGCGAATGCCGCCCGGTTTGGACGTATCCCAGCCTTCTTCCCCTGCGCCAAGCACTTGCGGGCGGTAGTCCAGTTTTCCGTAGGCTTGCAGCGCCTCGGCGGCTCGTCCGGTGTCGGTGGCGAACACCCTGGTATCAAGGTCAAAAGCCGGCGGGGATTGTTCGGTCCCCGAACCGTACCGTCCCGACGGCTCGACAATCCACTCCGGGAGCGCCCACGCTTCGAGCCCCAGCGGCGGTCGTTGATCGTGGCGGGCCGCATCCACGTTCGGATTGCGGCCGTAGTGGAAGGGAACATACTCGTCGGCCGGCAGGACGGCTTGCGGATTGACGGCCTCGGCGAGCCGGGCGGCGGCCTCGCGGCTCAGCCAGTAGCCGATCGTCCAGTAGATGTAAGGCGCTTGCAGCAGACCCTCGACCGGATCGCCCGGTTCGTCCAGGAACTTGCCGCCGAGATAGGTCATATCGCCCCGCAGCGGCGCCTCCGCGAGCGGCGCAAGAATGCGCGCGTCATCCTCCAGCACGAAGCCTCCCGGCGCGGAGCCGGCGGCGATCCGGATCCAGGCCGTCCGATGCCCGGCGAAGCACGCCAGCTCGCCCCACGTCAGCAGCCGCCTGGCGTGCGGATCGCGCCAGCGGCGGCAGGCGCGCAGCTTTTCGGAGCGCACCTCGACGCCGCGCGGGGCGTCGACCCAGCGCACGTCCTCCATGGCGGCCTTGCCGTGCTCGCGCAGCTCGAACTCCAGCGCCTCGCGGCGCTCGGCGAAGGCGTTGATTACGTAGACCGGATACCGCATGTCTATTGACCCCGCCGTGATAGAGTGAAAGGGATGAGCATCATGGTCACCGAGGTCTACGAAGCGCTCGTCAGCGCGGGCGCTCCCGAGGACAAGGCCAAGGCCAAGGCCGCCGCCGCCGCCATCCCCATCGCCAGAGACCTCGCCACCAAAGAGGGTCTGGCCGAGGTGAAGGCCGAGGTGAAGCAGGACATCGCCGACCTGCGGGCCGAGGTGAAGCAGGACATCGCCGGCCTGCGGGCCGAGCTGACCCACGACACCGCCGGCCTGAAAGCCGACGTCGCCGAGCTGCGGGCGACGCTGCGATACAACACCATGTTCCTCATGCTCGTCATCGGTCTATTGGTCAAGCTGGTCTTCTTCCCCTGACTCGGCCGGGATGCGCGTCGCGTCCGCGTACCAGCGATAGCCGCTGCTGGTGGTCCAGTCACCGTTTGACAACAACTCCAGCGGCGTAAGCTGCGCCGGGTCGGTGTTCGCCGGCGCGTTGGTGTAGTAGACAAAGACCTGCTTGCCGTGCGCGCCGGGTTGGCCGGCCGGCCCTTGCAAGCCCGCCGGTCCGGGCAATCCCATCTGACCCGAGTCGCCGATGCCGCCCGGCTGCCCCTGTTGCCCCGGCTGCCCCTTGGCTCCGGGATCACCCGCGGGGCCCACCGCTCCCGGCGACCCTTCCCGCCCCTCGGGGCCGGGGGGGCCCTGGAGACCCGGATCGCCTCCCTCTCCGCGCGGTCCTTCCACGCCCTCGGGGCCGGGGGGGCCCTTGGGACCCGGATCACCCGCGGGACCATCCGGTCCCGGCGGCCCTTCCCCTCCCGGCGGTCCCGGTTGCCCGGCCGGTCCCGGATCTCCCGGCTGACCCGGATCGCCCGGATCGCCTGGTTCTCCCTGCTCGCCGGGGATGTAAACCGCCCATTTCTTCGGCGTAGAGAAGGCGCTCCACATCCCTTCCGAATCGCGTTTGCGCCGCGAGACCCACTCGTGCGGGTTGTCTTCGTCTACGCCCTTTGGGTCGTCGCTCCAGCCGGTCGGCACCTGATCGGCCTTCTGCTGCTGCGCCGCCGGCAGAGTCGGCATGTCCGGCGCCGTGTCTTCGGTCGTGCGCCGGAAGACGAGCTCCACGCCGGGTCCGTCCTTCCCGGCCAGATCGCTGCGGAACTGCCACGCGCTGCCGTCCCATTCCCACCAGCGCCCGTCGGTGGCGACGAACACGTCACCCTCGTTCTCGCCGCTCGCGGTGGGAGTCGCGCCTGCGGCGACGTCGCCGTTGAAGATCCTGGTGCCCGGCTCTCCGGTCAGGTCGCCGCGCTTCTGCCAGCCGTCTTCCGTCTTCTCGTACCACACGCCGTCGGGACGAATGGCGACGTCGCCGGCCACGCCGAAGGTCGGGAGCGGATCGGTGTCTTGCGTCCAGTGCAGCACCGACGCGCCCTTCGGGCCCGGCGGTCCCGTCAAGTCGCCCCGCAACTCCCAGCCGGTGTCCGTCAGCTCGTACCAGTGCCCGCTTTCAGCGTGGATCGCGATGTCGCCGACACGCGTGTTCTCGAGTGTGTCGGGCGGAACGAGACTCTCCTGGTTTTCGGGAATCACGCCGGAATAGTTATGGATCGTCGCCCCATCCGTCCCCGTCAGGTCGATGCTGGTCTTGGCCCAGGCGCCGTTCGCCTTCTTCCACACTATGCCATTGGCATCGATATAGAGATCGCCATCCTTGCTGTCTTCGGTGCTGGCAGCGTCGTCGGGCGCACCGGTACCGGTGAAGATCGTCGCGCCCTCCTCGGCCAGCGCCATCGGCGTCACCGCCTCCGGCCCCACCGTCTGCCCCAGGTTGCCGCTCGTGTCCTTGGCCCGCACCCACACGTAATAGGTTGTTCCGGCCGTCCAGCCGCCGGCCTCGTATACGTCGGCGGCGAGCGTGGCGGCCAAGTTGTTCTCGTCGAACGTATTCGTCGTGCCGATGTAGATGCAAGCGGCCCACCAGTCGTCGTCTCGGGGGTTCTCCCAGGTGGCCCGGATGCCTTCGGGGGCGCTGAAAACCTCCAGGTTCGTCGGCGCCGCGGGCGGATCGACATCTCCGCTCACGGTACGTTCCATCTCCGCCCACTTGCCCGCGTAGCCGTGCCGGTTCCAGTGCCGGGCGCGGATCTGATAGGTCTTGCCGTCCGCGACGTTCGGGTAGCGGAAGCGGTTGCCGACCGAGACGCCCGATTGCCAGGCCGGCTCCCCGGCAGCGCCGGCGGCCGGCTTCTCGCGCACCTCGACTTCGGTCTCCCGCACCGCCGCCGCCGTCCAGGAGATATGCAACTGGATCAGGGTCTCGCGGCCTCTGCCCGTCTCGGCAACCTCGTCGGCGGCTAGGCCCTCGACGTTCGGAGCCGCGTCTTCGTGCGGCAATCGAATCGGCCTCGCCTTCAACGGCGGCAGCACCAGCGTGTCGGCATACGTCCCGTCCAGGACTTCGCGTAGCGTCAAGTTCACCGACCAGTCCTCTCGGTACTCGACCCTCTCCACCTCCATCAACTGTTCCGTCAGCCCCAACTCGGACGATGTCAGCTTGACGACCTCGGTCGGCGCATACTCCATGTGCTCGAAGTTCTCGCCGGGCATGATCGTGAATTGCACTCTCAGGCTCTCACGCTGGCGGCGGAGGTTGATCGCCTGCAGGCGGCCCGCGGCGATGGGGTCCGCCACGTACTCCAGCCGCACCTGCACCGGGCGCTTGTGGCCGTCTCTCGCCAGAGCCGGTGCGTCCACGTACTCCGGCAACGACAGTGAGGTCCATTCGTGCTCCCGTGACTGCAATATCTCCGTGTTGACGGCGTTGACCCGCTCTTGCAGTCCGGGCCAGGGTTTTGTGACCGGCCCGTCGATGATGTTCTCATCGGTCAAAACGATCTGTGACGCGGCTGGCCGGATGGCTCCCGGCTTGAACCGAAGCATTCCGCCCGCCTCGATCACTTGACCGGCCCAGGCCGCGTCCATGTTCGTCTCGACCCGCGAAACGTCGTCGCCCGACTCGACCATGCCGTTGATCGAATACCTCATCGACTTCGATTTGAAGCCCTCATAACCGGACGGCAGCGAGACGGTGACCATCCCGTCGCACCGGTCGTATGCCGCCGTAAAATCCCCCTGGTGAATAGCGCTGGCCGGACGGCCTCTGCGCTCGGTTTCCCACCAGTACCGCAGCGCCGTCGCGTTCTCCGTCCCCTTCCTGGTGGTTTGACCAGGCCATGTGATCTTGATCCCCTTGACCAGGAACTCGATGTTGGGCACCCTCGTGAACAACCGCTTCTCGAGGTCCTGACCGTATTCGGTCTGGGTCAGCTTCACGGCGACCCACGACACGCCGTCCAGCTTGTGCTCCGTGGTCCACGGCGGATAGCTGACCGACCACGGCGACCAGGTGTCCCAATAGCCTCGCTTGATCGTTATGCCGTCGTCTTCGTACCCACCCGCAGGGTCTTCCTCTAGCGGATGCCCTCCGGTATAGGTGAACGGGTCTTCGACAATGACGAAGTATTGCGCTTGCTCGGTGTCTACGGTCGGAGTGTCCTGCTCGGTCCCGTCGCCAGTGCGGTATCGAACGTGGGCGTCAGGTATCTCCGCTGGCGTCGTCAAGGCGGCTCCCTGCAATCCGTTCGCCTTGAAATACTCGTAGACCTCGATGTGCCCGGCGTATTTGCTGTTGGGAACAGGCCGGAGAATGTCGCCCTGGTTCCCGGATCGGGACTCGCGGGTCATCGCAACCTTGTCGCCGTTGATCCAGCAAACGCGGTCAATGCCCTCGCACTCGCCCTCGGAAATAAGGAGCCCCATCGAGGCGTGCCTGCCGCTCGATCCGAAGTAGCACAGCACTCCCGGCACGCGGGCGGTGCCGAGGACCCATCTTGCCGGTACGACCTCGCCGGTGACGGTGTGCCTCGCGCGCTTCCGGAATCCCGATTGCTCCGATCGGCGGCCGATCTGACTGAGTTTGTTGAGGACGAAGTTGCCCGCTGCGCTGAATATCAATGCGGGCGCAATCGCGGCGATGTGAAAGGCCGCGCTGAATGGAACTCCCAAGCTCAGGAGCCCGTGTAGTATCGGTATGGTGAGAAACGGCATCAGCCCTTAACAACCTCCCACAGATCGGCAATCGGCCATGCCCTGCGCAGGCCCTTGTGTGTCCGCACCCACAACGCGCAGTCCGGCCCGAATACGCCGAGCAGCGGGCCTTTCGCTGTGGCCGCCGCGTCGATGTGATACTCGACGGTCGTCAATCCGATCATCCCCGGAGACGGGGTCGTTCCACGCTTCACCTTGCGCAGCAACGGCTCTCCGGCGATCATGTCGAGCCACGCCTTGCGGACCGACCCGTGCTCTTTCGGAGCCCGCTTGATGACTTCCTGCTCGCCGAGGCCATCCGCCCATTCCGGGAGACCGAACGACGGCTCGCGTCCGGACAACGCCCCGATCGCCGCTCGCACCAACGTGATGCAGTCCCGGACGCCCCAGACCGAGGGGCCCATGCCCTCATCGTTCAATACGTCCCTGATCTTCAAGTTGCGTTCGTAGTCAGTCATGGTTCTGGTTTTCACGAAACACGAAGCACGAGACACGGCTTTCAGGGCGGCCATCCGGTTTCGACTCCCTCCTGAGACAACAGCCGCATGTACTCCATTCCCTTGTCCCCTGCCGTTCGGCGCTGTTGATCCTCGTGAGACCATAGCCTCGGCGCTCCCCGGTCCACGTCACCTCGGTAGGTCTCCAGCTCGACGCTGAAAACGCCGTTCGCGAACGACGGCGACGACAAGCGCCCGCGAAACTGGATGTCGCGCAACTTGTTCCACGTCGCGCCGGAGTCCGAGGACCATACCCACTCGATCAGCACCGGGACAGGTCCCACGTCCTGAAGGAACTTGCTGCGAAGGGAGTTCGGGATACCCGATATCTCGATCTTGATGCGGCGGTCCGGCTCTCCCGATGTCAACTCCATCGCGCTCACCGAGAGCGCCGCGCCGCCGCCCGTAAAGCTTTGGCCCCCGATCGTCAGGCTGCCCACCCCGGTCCATAATCGAGTAACCGGGTTGGTCTCGACAGTAATGAGATTCTGTATCCACGTTTCCGCCATCGGGTCGTCTCCTCAAGGCCTTCGCCGTGCTAGATTGGATGGGGAAGCGAGGCCGGCAAAGATGAGCATCATGATCGCCGAGGTGTACAAGGCGCTGGTCGAGGCCGGAGCGTCCGAAGACAGCGCCCGGGCCGCCGCCGGCGCCATCCCCATCGCCAAGGACCTCGCCACCAAAGAGGGCTTGGCCGACGTGCGGGCCGCGCTGAAGCAGGATATCGCCGATCTGAAGCAGGATATCGCCGAGCTGCGGGCGACGCTGCGATACAACACGATGTTCCTCATGCTCGTCATCGGCCTGCTGGTCAAGCTGGTCTTCTTCCCCTAGACCGCCTCCTCCCAATCGATCGTCCACGGCCCGCCGAAGTCGGGCGTCCAGCCGCCGCCGGCGCCGTCCTCGCCCGCCATCCTCGCCAGGCACGTCACGTTCTCCCAGACGACGGCCTGTCCGGCCGCCGGCACCGTCGGCACTGTCGGCGGCTCGACCGTGAATTGCGAGCCCTGGTGACCGCTCGTCAACTGGTAGAGCCGGTCGCCGATCCTCACGTAATCGCCCGTCAGCAGTCCCACGGCCTCTTCCCTCACGGTCACCGTCAGCACGCCCGACGAGAGCGTCGCCGCGGTCGCCGTCAACTTCGTTCCGGCTTCAAGACTCCCGGAGCTGGTCCGCTCGATCGGCGCCTCGAAGGTGTTCAGCGCCCCCCGCAGCCGCGACAGGAACGTCTCCACCGCGCGGCGCTGGTCGTCCGAACAGCGGTCGGTCTCGGCGATCTCGAGCCGCCCCCGCCAGTGGCCGGGTCCGCGTCCCAATACCTGCGAGCCCGCCCCGTAGATCGAGCGCAGCAGCACCTGGCCGGGATGGACCATCTCGAGGTCCGAGCGCGTGATCATCACGCCCGCGGGAAACGGAATCTTAGCCATGACGAAATCTCCTCCTCCAATTGGCGCCTGAAACCCGCCGTCCGCGGCGGGCGTCTAATGGGGCGCCATGCGAAACCCGGTAATCTCCCTCGCGGTGTTGACCGCATTCTTTCTTGCCGCGCCCGCGGCGCCGGCCGAGGAGCGATCTCTCGCGCCCAAGGACCCGCCGCCTCTGCCCGAGTTTCTGCCCGACGAGGCTTTCGACTGGGGCGGGGGCGTCCGGCCCAACAATGCGGGCGTCTTGGGCCGCCTGAGACTCCCGTACAGATCCACGTACGGGTACTACAAGGTTCATCTGGGATGCAGTCAGGTGCCCTCTTACAACACGTTTGTGAGTTTCACATTCCCGCGCCGGCGGCCGCTGCGCGCCCTTCATCGCGCCCTGCGCGATGCCCGCCCGAACACCGGCGACCCCATCGAGGACTGGCTGGGGCGCCGCGACGTGATTCAACCCGTGCGGGTCGGGCTGTGGTCGCGCGTCCACGAAGGCGAAAGGCCGGCCGGGGGCGGCGAAGGATACATCCTGCGCCACGACGTCGAGCTCTACGAGAGATCGATCAGGAGTTGGGCGCACATAAAGCCGGAGAAGAACGAGATCGAGATCGTCGGCGACGCCGCCCGCGGCCTGATCCGCAAGATCCAACGCGCCGACAGCATCGCCTGGACCGACGTCGAGACCGCGACCGCGTCGCCGGTCATGCCCGTCAGCGGCGAGGCGCGCGCGTTGATCGGGCGCGTGATGGAGGCCTGCGGTATCAGCCACGAGCCGCCCCCCTCAACGCCGACGGCCGCGCCAGATCGGCCTGCACCTCGCCCTTGACCGCCCGCGACACGCGGGCCTCGATCAGCGGCACCGCCTCGGCCAATGCCGCGCGCACGCCGGGGCCGTCGCTCGACTGGATGTTGAAGCTGAAGTTGAAGGCGTTCCCGCCCGCGCCGGCCAGCGCCGGACGCAGCTTGTAGTTCGGGACGATCTCGCCCGCCGCGCGCGGCCGGAACAGCTCCTTGCCGCGCTCGCCGACCATGTAGAGCCGACCCGCCCCGACCGGCCCTCCGGCGGCCTTGCCCGGAATCCCGAACAGGCTGTCGAGAGCGCTGCTGAGCAGTCCCTTGGCCTGGTCGATGACCAGCTTCTGCACCGCCAGCTTGAGCAGTTCGATGCCGATTTTCTTGAAGGCTTCCTTGAGATTTTCGGCCTCGGCCACCGCCTTGGCCAGCCCGTCGATCAGGATCGTAGCCGCCCCCTCCGCCAGATCGCGGAACACCTTCATGGTGTTCTGCATCTGCTCGATGTGGTTCCGGATCTTCTGCTCGACGACCTGGTCCCTCAACTGCTCCACAATCCTGTCCCGGTTGTTCCTCCTGGTCTCGAGGTTCCCGACCTGTCCATTGAGCCGCTCCGCCTCCTCTGAGTCGCGGGCCTCGAGCCTGTCCGCGCGGCGCCGCAGCTCCAGTATCTGGGCGAACAGGTTCGCCTGGACGTTCCGGACAAGCTTGTCTTCGATGCGCTGCAACTCTGCGCCCGGATTCGTCAGATACCTCTCTCGGATCCTCGCCCGTTTCCGGTCGATATTTTCCGGGTCCCTGCCCCGGCGGACGCGCTCGACCTGGGCCGCGTCGTTGGCCGCCCGCAGCTCCTTCGTGCGGGCGCGGACCGCCGCTTCCGCCGCGGCCAGCGAGTTCTTCTCCAGCGCGGCGCGCTGCTTCTCGAGGTCGATCACGGCTTGCAAGCGCTCCGCGTAGTCCGCCTGGGCGCCGGTCGTCTCCCTCAGCTTCTCCAGTTGCCCATCCAGCGCCGCGACGCGCTCCCTGTCGCTGGGGAAAGCCCCCTGCAGATTCTCTTTGAACAGCGCCGCGCGCCGGTCGTCGAACAGCTTGCGGGCCGCCGCGCGGCCCCCGGCGCCCGGCGGCAACGCCTGCCCGGCCCCGGCTCGCTGGGTCTGCTGCATGCGTTTGAGCAGGTCGAGCACGCCGGAGAGGACTTTCTGTTGCTTGCCCTGCGCCTTGCCGAAGGCCTTGACCGCCTTGGCGTAGGCGTCGACCGCCTTGCTCTGCTTGCCCGCCGCGTCGGCGAAGAGCTTGACGCCGAGGAGAAAGTTCTTGACCTCGACCTCGATCGAGATCTTCGATCCCTGGACGTTGATGGATGAAGGCATGGGTCGGCTCTCCTGGAAAGACTTCTAGACCGTTGCTCCGTCCTGCGGCCCGCCCGCCGCGGCGTACAGGCCCTGCGGGGATGCGGGTTCCGTTCCCGCCGGCGCCGTCACCGCATGGCGGGTGCGCCGCAACACAGATTCCTCGGTCCGTTCGTTCGCGTGTTTCATATGCTGTTTCTCACTGGCCGGCATCCCCGGATGGCGAGGAGGCGCAACAAGCGCCTTGTCGGCTGTCGGTCGGTAGTTCCGTGATGCCATATCCCTCACCCTAGACGCCCTCCCGGCGCCTGCCAAGACTGAAGCCCTTCAGTACCAAAAGCCGTGGTTCAAAAAAGCCGTGATTCGTGTCTCGCCTGCCTGTCCGGCAGACAGGTGTCTCGTGATTCGGGAAAACCTTAAAGGCCGTAATTCGTGGGGCGTAGCGCGGGTGGCTGTGGCTTCCGGCGAAAGGCCTACGGCTGAAAAGGTCATGTTTCGTGTCTCTGGTTTTTCGTTTTTGCATCACGAATCCCGTCGCGGAAACCCGCCGCGCCCGTCGTTCGTCCAACCGGGCACTATGAAACGCATCTCGCGGCATTTCACCCTGACCGTGCTTGTCCTGTCCACGCTGACCCCGGCCGGCGGGCTCGCGCAGGACGTCCGGGACAGCCTCGAGCAACCCGAATTCGAGGGTGTCGCCAGGTACATCCTCATGAGCATCGAGGACGCCCTGCGTCTGGCCGAGCAAGGGGATGTCCTCGCGCAGGCTGAATTGTTCCTCCGCTACCACGTCGGCATGCGTACCGCCGACGGTAGCAGTGACCTCGACAAGGCCCTCGACTGGGGACGCAAGGCGGCCAGGCAGGGTCACGTCGACACCCAAACCTCGCTTGCCAATGCGCTTGCGACGATCGGAATGCGAAGGCAAGCGGTGCGCTGGTGGCGGGCCGCCGCCGCGCAAGGCGACGCCTACGGCCAGGAATCTCTGGCGCTGGCGTACTTCGAGGGCATCGGCGTGCCCCGGGACCGCGTTCTCGCCTACCAGTGGTGCCTGCTTGCCGCGCAGGCGCTGATGAAGATGCCGGAATCTTTGCGGTGGGAGGAGTTGGATGAAGCTGCATGGAGGATGATCGTCATGAGTCGGCTGAAACCATTGCAATCCGTCGCCGAGATGAAAGGCTTCCTCGACGGCGCCAACGTCAGGGGGCGGTTGGGGAAGGCCGTGTTTCGTGATGAAAGGCCATGATTCGTGTTTCCTGATGCACTGCATGAACGAAAGCAAGATTCACCGGCCGTCAGGCGTTAGGAAAGGCCGTGTTTCGTGATCCGCGGCGCGAAGAGGAGGGGGTGGGGAAAGGCCGTGTCCCGCGAAGTGCTATCCTGTACCCATGCCTGCCTCGACCGCGGCTCCCGAACCGCCCGTCGACGCCATCTACCGCGCTTGGCGGGCCGCCCGGGTGGACCCCGACCTCGCCCATGAGGCCGTCGAGCAGGTCCGTGCGTAAGCCGGCCGGAATGTGATCGACATCATGGAATCACGGTTCGACACCGCCGAATCCGTCATCGAGTCACGGTTCGCCGAGCTGAAAGCCGAAATCCGCGTGCTCCAGCGCGTCATCTGGCCGCTCATCGGCATCCTTGCCACCACCGTCTTCGGCCTGCTCTACCGAACCGTCGCCCCCTAGGCCGTTCTAGCCATAGGCCATTTGCGGGAAGCCGTAGCCGCCCGCGCTACGCCCCACGAATCACGAGACACGAATCACGGCCTTTTGCGGCTGGACCGACGACGAGACGGGCCAGTCGTCCTTCCTGATGACCGTCGACGAGGGGCTGCGGGAGCAGATCGGCCTTTTCATGAAACATTGCGGCATCGATCCCGCCCCGGCCCCCTGAGCGCCGCCTCCCGCGCCGCCCCTTTCTGCCTGCAACGCACAGGCAGCCGCAGACCGCGCGGCCCCCGCTGCGGCGTCCGGAGATTCTTCATCGAACCGCCGAACGCGCCGTCTTGCGGCCTCATCGAGAGGATCGCGCCGACGCGCAACACACCCCTTCGTGTTCCTTCGTGTCGATTCGTGGTTCTTGCGCCCAAAGGCATGTCAGCGCTGTTGTAGGGATGCCCGCCGCCCCGCCCGATAAGCCGCTTCCCGAAACACGAGACACGAAACACGTGACCTCCGAACCGCACCTCGGTTCTCGGATCCGCCGCCTGGGTTACTTGTCGCCGGCATGGTGTTCCTTTTCTCGGAGTGCGGTTTTCAACTTTTTCTTGACATACGATGTGGCAAGACTGGCGCATGAAGGCAGCGAAGAACAAAACGGCTACGTGGGACGGAGAGCGGGTGCCGTTGGAGTTCATACCGCCCTCGGTGCGGCTCATACAGAGCCCATAGGATGGCGATCAAAGACCTGCCGCTCGCAACGGCAGACAGCACGTCAAGGCTTTCCAGGCTTTAGGCTGCAATCTTCGTCGAAGCGCAAAAAACCATTTCGTGCTGACGAACGATGACCGTCCAGGCATTCACATCTCCATTCCGGACCATAAGGAAGTTGACCGGCGCTTATTGAAGGCCCAAGTCAAACTTCTTGGGATATCGGACAAGGACTATCGCAAGGCGTTCGACGAGGCGAATTAGGCGCGGCCTCCCTTCCTGTAAGCCTTCTCCACCAGCAAGGCGAGGTCCACCCGCCGCTGGGTCTCGCGTCCGGTCCGCTCGGCTTCGCGTCTCATCATCTCTTTCTCGTGCTCCTCCGGCCCTTCCAGCCAGGGCGCGAAGTCCGCCGCCCTGGCGGGCCGCTTCAACGCGAACCCGGCGTTGGCCACCAATGCGCATAACTCGGCCAACAGCCGCTGCGTCAGCGTGTCGCCCAGCGGCCAGCGCCTGAAGTGCCGCTCCCAGCCGAGGTACTCGCCGGCCGGCATCGCCAGCACGGCGCTCACGGTCTGTCCGCTTGCGCGGGCGATCCAAAAGGGGTGGGATCATCCGCCCCGGACACCTCGCTCGCCGCCCCCAGCATGGTGTCGAGGCCGCACAGCTTGAGCGCCGTCCGCGCCAATGCGCCCGACTCGCCGCCCGCCCGCAGAATCAACCGCGCCGCTTCGTCGTCGCTGAGCGCCGCGGATCCAACGGGGAAACAAGCCTGGAGCGCCGCCGTAGCCGCCCGCAGCAGCACGCCGCCCTTGAATTCGTCGTCGTTGAGGTCGGCGAACAGCTTCTCGCGGACCGCCAACGCCGTCGCCGCCGAGGGCGGATCCAGCTGCAGCCGCAGCCCCGCCGCCTCCACCTCGACCGGCTCGCCCAACAGCCGCCGAATGTCCTCGATCGTCGCGAACGCGCCGTTCTTCCGGGCCTGTTTCCCGCTCGCTTTTCTCGTCATGCCTCTACCGCCTTTCCCGGCGCCGTCCGGCGCCGTCCTGCACCTCTGCCTGCCGCGGCCGCTTCTTGGTGAGCCGCCCGAGGCAGTGGCTAGTGGTCAGTGGCTAGTGGTTCGTGACACTGACCACTAGCCACCAGCCACTGCCTTACACGATCTTCCATTCCGGCAGTCGCCCCCGCGGGGCCAGCGTCAGCGTGGTCGTCATGTCCCCTTCCGACTCCAGGCTGACGTTGTCGGCGAGCCGCACCGTCGCCCCGAACGGCCCGCGCTGCAGCGACGGCAGAACGATCTTGTAGTTCGTCGCCGCCGCCGCCGCCGTCTTCGGCGCCGGCTTCACCTTGACCTCCGGGGTGGCGTCGTCCGAAATCGAATCGATCACATAGTTGTCGCCGCCGACCTTGATGACCTGGCCGACGCCGTACTGCGCTTCGGTGAAGTCGGGCTTCACGGCCCCGGCCAGCGTCACCACGCCGGTCGTGGCGATCGCCACCGTGTGTCCCGTCTTGTCGATCGCGAAGAAAGTCTCCTCCTTGGTGGTCATGCGGAATTGCAAGACCTTTCCATCGATCGCAGCCTCGCGCATCGCCTTCCATGCCGCGTGCGCCGGCTGATAGACCGCCTGCAGCTCGATCGAGGGCACCCGCAGATGCCCCGAGCGCTTGGCGACGCCCGAAAACGCCACAACATCGCGCTCCGGCGCTTCCCCGCCCGATTCGGTGTAGCCGCTGATGCCCGGTATCTCGTTCCAGACCTGGTTGTCGGACGAATACTCGAACTTGGCGAATTCACTTCCGTGTGTCGTCAGTCCTGTTGACATGAATGTTCTCCTTGATCCTTTGGTTGTTTGCTCGATGGGTTACCTGACAAGCGCCCGCGGCGAAGGTCGGAAGCTGCCCGAACTTCGCGGCGCGCGCTGCCGGTTCGAGAAACTCCTGCGCCGCAACTACCCCGCGCGCCTCGTCCAGCCCCCTGATGTCCATCTCCATCAGACAGCGATCTCCACCACCACGGCCCGCTGAAAGACCTCCCGGTCGGGGTCGTAACTGTCCACCGGCCCTGTGCCGTTCACCAGCCGCCCGCCTCTCTCGACCGACTCCATCACCGCCTCGGCCGCGGCACGGGCCGCGCTGAACTGCGCCGCCGAAACCGTGACGCGAAACGAGCGCGTCGTCGGTGCGCCGTGCCGAAAGGCCGGCGAGGGCGTCAACTTCCCGCCCGTCGCGGCGTACACGCAAAACCGGGATGCGGTCTCCGTTCCTTCCGGCGCCGACGCCGCCACCGCATGGCAGTGGCCCCGCAGCACTTCCTCTCCATCGACCACGGCCGCTTCCACGCGGCGCAACACATAGGCCTCGGGCCGTTCGTTCGGATATGTCATGTGACTCTTCTCACTTCCGGAATCCCGCGATAACGAGGACACGCGGCCAGCGCGTCGTCGCCGTGTGCGCCGGGTCGCCCGGCCGCCGGTTGGCAGTTCCGTGATGCCATACTCCTCACCCTAGACGCCCCCCCGGCGCCTGCCAAGACTGAAGCCCTTCAGTACCAAAAACCAGCGCGTTGTCGCCGCGTCGCGTCGCCCGGCCGCCGGTTGGAAGTTGCGCGGTGCCATATTCCTCACCCTAGACGCCCCCCCGGCGCCTGCCAAGACTGAAGCCCTTCAGTACCAAAAGCCGTGATTCGTGTCTCGTGATGCGTGGCGCGGGCGGCTATGGCTTCCGGCGAAGGGCCTGCGGCAAAGGCCGTGATCCGTGATGCGTGATGCGGGCGGGAGGAGGGGTCGCTTTCGGGAAGCGGCTTGTGACGCGCTACCTGGTCAAGCTCGACTGATGAGCTACTCGCCGTAAATCCAGGCCGGCAAACTTCTTGAGCGGCGCCGGGGCGCCTCCGACGGCCTTACCCGAGACACGAGACACGAATCAAGCCGCGGTAACCCGCCGTCACGCCGTAAATCTCCCCGTCCGGCCCACGGCCGCGGCGCCGGCTCGTGCTTGACCGTGATCAGGTTCCGTATCCAGGTTTCCGTCATCGGGTCATCTCCTCAAGGCCTTGGTCGTGCTAGATGGGGAAGCGGGGGCGGCAAAGATGAGCATCATGGTCACCGAGGTGTACGAAGCCCTCGTCAGCGCGGGCGCTCCCGAGGACAAGGCCAAGGCCGCCGCCGGCGCTATCCCTATCGCCAGAGACCTCGCCACCAAGCAGGACTTGGCCGACCTGCGGACTGAGTTGAAACAGGACATCGCCGGCGTGAAGCAAGAGATCTCCGACGTGAAGTCGGATTTGAAGATCATGAAGTTCGTCTACGGCCCGGCGGTGTTGCTGATGCTCGCCACGCTGGTCTTCTTTCCCGGCTAGCCGGCCGTCGTGGCTGCCCCGGCCCGTGCTCAGGGGGCCGCGGGCTCGGGGGCGATGCGGCAACGTCAGTACCGCAAACCAGTAACTCAAGGTAGTGGCCAAAAGCCGTATCTCGTGTCTCGTGATGCGCGGTGCGAACGGGAGGGGGGTTCACCGCCCGTCAGGCGTTTCTTTCTTGAGCGACACCAAGCCACTTCCAACGGTTTTTCGCGAATCACAAGACACGGCTTTTGTGGTTTTCCCGAATCACGAGACACGAATCACGGCCTTTCCCGCGGCAGGGGCGCTTCAGATCATCCCTGCGACGAAGGCCTGCTTGCGAATTCGGGCGGTCGCTTCGAGAGACGCTTTTTTTGCGCGGCAGTCCCGGCAGCGCAGCAGCGCCTCGAAATCGCTCAGCAGCATGCCGCGATGCACTTTTCCCGCCTCCGCCCGGGCCAGGATGTCGGCTGGCTCCAGGATCGCCTCGTGGCCGCAGGCCCCGCATCTTGCGATGAAGAACCAGCCTCCCTCGGCGTAATCACCCAACCGCAGCGGCATTACCAGAAATCCTCCCAGGCGGGAATGCGCCCATAGGCGATCTTGGCCCCGGCGTAGCCGCCCGCAACGCCGCACTGTCCGTAGCCGACAACGGTGCGTCCATAGCGGTTGTTGAGGGCATCGACGGCGGCGCCCAGGTCCCTCGCCTTGTCGCGCCAGGTGTCCGGCTCTCCGAAAGGCAGCTCGAGCTGTACTTCGCCCGACGGCACGAAGCGGTCGAATGACACCCCGATGCGCAACAGGGCGGCGCGCGGCCTTGCCGCGGCAAGCTCGGTCCAGAGAACGCCCAGAGCGCCCAGGCACGTCCGGTCATCGTTCGCCGCCCTGGCGATCGTTACCGATACCCTCCAGATCGGCCCATCGAAACCGTCGGCCGACAGAGTCAGACGCCGGCTGAGAAACCCCTCCCGCCGCAAACGCCGCGCCGCCTTCACGACCAGTTGCCTCGCCGGCTCCCGGGCCCCCGGAACGCCGCGCTGCTCCGGGGGCAGGACCCGCCCGTGGCCGATCGAGCTCCGCCGGGTCGACGGCGGTTCCACGGCGTATCCATGGAGCGCGTACCAGAACCGCGCGCCGGCCACATTGCCCCAGATCGAGCACAGCCGGCCGGGGCTGTCGTTCCACAAGTCTCCGACCGTCGAGAGCCCGGCCCGCTCCAGCCGCGCGCGCAGGCGCCGGCCGACCCCGGGCAAGTCCTCCAGCTCGATCTCGAGCAGACGGCCCGGCAGGTCGCCGGGATCCAGCACGGTCAGTCCGTCCGGCTTGTCGAGGTCCGCGGCGATCTTGGCGAGCCACCTGTTGGGCGCGCAACCGATGGAGCAGGTGATGCGCTTCCCAACGGCTTCGCGTACCCGCTGCTTGATCCGCCCCGCGACGTCTTCGGGACAATCCCGCTTCCCCAGAACGGCGGCCAGCTCGTCGATCGAGCAAACGACATCGATCGGCAGCACGGAGAGCACCGCCGCGACGACCCGCTGCTGGGTCCGCACGTACAGATCGGGCCGCTGCGGCACGAGAACGATCTGGGGACACAGCCGGCGAGCCTCGGCGATGGCCACCCCGGTCCGGACGCCGAACTTCTTGGCCTTCGGGTTGGAAGCGATCACACAACTGTTGCGCGCATCTTGAAACGGGATGACCCCGATAGGACAGCCGAACAGCCGGGGGTTCGCCTGCTCCTCACAGGACGCAAAGAAGCCGTCGAAATCGACGTAGAGATGCTCCGGCCTGGTCGGTTTGCGCATCATCCCCTATGGCGAACAAAAAGCGAATATAGTGTACCATGACCCTGACGTGCCCCCTTTTTATCCACCAGGCATAACTGGAAGATCTCGGCTAGCAAACCCCGCAGGCGTGCGCTAGCGCAGGGCGCTATGGGGACGCTAGCGATCCGCGCCATGGCCGAGGGCGCTCGCGGCGTGGTTCAACCGACCCTCGAGATCCTGCACGCGCCGCTCCAGGTCCGCGAGCCCCTCGCCACCGGCGACGGATCGGTCCCCGGCCGCCTCGTGCACCGCGCGGCCACGGACGAAACGGACATAGCCGAGCGCGAGCGTGATGGCGAGCGCCGCGGTCATCACGGCGAAGCGGGCTATGGATGTCTCGGTGGAGATGATCCATCCGACGCCGTAGACCATCGTGAAGACCCCGCCCATGAGCAGGCCGTTGCCAATCACCGGCAACTGCGCCGCACCCACGAGCGACACCGCCATCACGAGCGTGGCGAACGCGATCAGCACGATGCTCGTGATTCGCGCCCACCCCTCACGGGCCTCCCGCACGGTGTCGGTGAGCCCGTTCCGCTGCTCGTTCAACGCCTGGATCTGCGCCCGGTCGGCGACGGTCAACTGGTCGGGTGGCCTCGAGTCCCTGATGGCCACCTCGCGCCGGTCGAGCTCCTGGAGCTGCAGGGTGAGCGCTTCCTGCGGGGGCGGATAGAACGTATACACGCCCACCCCGACGAACGCCGTCACCATCAGCCCGAGGAAGAAGGAGAAGATCGCTTGCAGCCAAATTCGCGGAGTGTCTGCCATCATTAGCCTCTCGGGCATAGGTCTCGGGCATAGGATAGTACGTCTTCCTTGGGCGCGGCGGATGCTGGTCTGGCGCTGGCGGGGATGGTCACCGGCTGATCTTCACCGAGCCGTTGGCGGAGTGAGCCGGGCGGTTGAAGAATGTACGCTGATCTGCGGACGGTAAACCGCCATGATTCGATTCGGGGCCAGTCAAAAACTGAAGTTGACTCCCACAGATAAACCGAATCCTGACAAATCATCCATATCACCGCCGCTGGTTCCGACATACGTGGCTTCAATGGGAATTGAAATCAGACGGCTCATATTTAGATCCACTCCTCCACTCAAACCAAATCCAATGCCGTGATCAACAAGTCTCTCAAATGTTATGAGTTCCTCCTGAACATAATAGATGCTCCCTTGAACATACGGCATGACCCTCCTGTCTGTTGTCCTGTTCAAACCATAGACACGCAGACCGGGTCCTATGCAATAAACTCCTGGTTTAACGTGTTGGGATGCAGGAGTAGTCCGCGGCCCTCCCCACGATCTCAAGTCACCGCTGAGATCGATGAAAGAATTGAGTGAATAGCGATAGTTGAGGACTACCAGGAACGTGTTCCCTTCAACATCCAAACCTGGATTCCCAAGTTCCACGACATCAGTTGAAGGGTTCAGAAGTCCCATCTGAATACCGATGTGATGCGCTCTCAGCTCGTGTTCAGGAATGACGTCGCCCGCGCCGGGCTGGGCGGCGTCCTGGATCGTGCCGCCGATGGCGTAGGTGGCGTCGGCGCCGGGAACGGAGTTGACTGCCGCACGGGCGCTGCTCGCCGCGGTGGTGCCGGCGGGGGCCTCTTCGATGATTCGCACCGAAACATCAGCAGCCCCTGGTGGAAGTCCCGTGGAAGGCGCGGCGGGCTTCTGCTGTTGGCGGCAATGCTAATTTGCACATTTTCGACAAGCCAAAATTGCACACTTTTCACCGGCGGGAAGACCGCTGCTCCAGCATGTGGGCGAGGCCACATGGAGGGGCGGAGAGATGTACGACATGGAGGCGAAGATGCTGCTGAAGCATTACTTGGAGCAAGGGGTGTCGAAGGCCGAGCTGGCACGGCGGTTCCAGCTCAGTCGGCGGACGATCCACTACTGGATCGAGTCCGGTCAGTTGGACCGGGAGCTGACCACGGAGGCGGGCGGCTATGCGCGGCGGGCGCCGATCGCGCGCAAGTTGGACCCGTACAAGGGGATGATCGAGGCGCGCCTGGAGGTGTATCCGAAGCTGACGGTGCAGCGGCTGTATGAGGAGGTGCGGGCGGCGGGATACCCGGGCTGCTACGGGAGCGTGCGGGATTACGTGCGCCAGGTCCGGCCACGGGAGACAGCGGATCCGGTGGTACGGTTCGAGACGCCTCCGGGGCATCAGGGCCAGGTAGACTTCGGCGGCTTCCGGCTGCCGTGGGGACGGCGTCAGGCGCTGCTGGTGGTGCTGGGCTACTCGCGGCTGCTGTGGCTGCGGTTCTTCCAGCGGCAGACGATGGAGGTGCTGTGCCGCGGCCTGGAGGGCGCCTTCGAGCGCTTCGGGGGCGTGCCGCAGGAGCTGCTGTTCGACCAGATGCGGTCGGTGGTGGTGTCCGACGACCGCCTGCTGGGTGGGCCGCTGGCGCTGAACGCAGAGTTCTTGCGTTTCGCCGCGCACTGGGGCTTCCGGCCGCGGTCCTGCCGGCCCTACCGGGCACGGACCAAGGGCAAGGTGGAGCGGCCGATCCGCTATGTGCGGGAGAGCTTCTTTTACGGCCGGGAGTTTGTCAGTGACGCGGACCTGAACGAGCAGGCGGAGCGCTGGCTGGCGGAGACCGCCAACGTGCGGCGGCACGGCACGACCGGGGAGCGACCGCAGGAGCGGTTCGAGCGTGACGAGCGGGGAGCCTTGGGGCCGTTGGCATGCGGGCCGTACCAGCGCGTCGGAGGCCGGATGCGCCCGGCGGCTCCGTCTTGGGCCCCGACGCCAGTGGCCGTTGAGCGTCGGCCGTTGCGGGTGTACGCGGAGGTGGTGCGATGAGCGCGCCGGCCGACGGGCGGCGCGCCCGGCTGCGGGCGATGCTGGCCGACCTGAAGATGCCGGGTGCGCTGGAGGCGGTGGACGGCATCCTGGCGCAACTCGACAGCGGCGCCGTGACCGCCGGCGAGGCTCTCGAGCGGCTGCTGGGCGCCCAGATCGCCCTGCGCAACAACCGCCGCTTGGAGACCGCCATGCGCGCCTCCCGGCTGCCCGCCGTGAAGACCCTGGCGCAGTTCGACTTCGCCTTTCAGCCGAGCCTCAAGCGCGAGCAGATCGAGAGTCTGCACGAGCTCGGGTTCCTGGCCCGCCAGGAGAACGTCGTTCTGCTGGGGCCACCCGGAGTCGGCAAGACGCACTTGGCCATCAGTCTCGCCATCACCGCGGCGGAGTCGGGGCGGCGGGTCTACTACGGAACGCTGGCGAGCCTGATCGAGTCGCTGGAGCAGGCCCGTGCAGCGGGCCAGCTGGCGCGCCGCCTGCGCATGCTGACCCATCCGGCGCTGTTGGTCGTCGACGAGATCGGCTACCTGCCCGTCAGCCGCGATGGAGCCGTGCTGTTCTTCCAGCTGATCAACGCGCGCCACGAGCAGGCCTCGACCGTGCTGACCTCCAACAAGGGATTCGAAGAATGGGGCGCAGTACTGGGGGACGACGTCATGGCGGCGGCCCTGATCGACCGCCTGCTGCACCACTGCCACATCGTCAACATCCGCGGGAACAGCTTCCGGATGAGGGCTCACCAGGGGCTGTGGCGTTCCATGCAACGCGCGGACGGCGAAGCCACCCCGCCCGCAGGGACGGGAACATGACGGCTGCTGCACAGCTTGAGGTGGCCGGCTCCGGTCGCTCCGCTCCCTCCGACGGCCACCTCAACCCCCATCGCAACGAAGGGGGAAAGTCCGCCAAACCCGCGGCGGTTCTCCCCTCAAATGTGTGCAATTTTCGTTTGTCAGAAGTGCGCAATTTTCGTTTGACATTGACATCTGCGGTCGCTGCGAAGAAAAAGCGCGGAATGAGGAGGATGGCGATCCGGGTGATCTCCTCCTTGCGAAGGAAAAAGCGAACGACAAAGCCGACGGCCTGGGAACAAAAAAACGTCTGTCGCCCGAAGGGTTACGCGCCACTTCCGCTCGGCTGCGCGGAGAGCGCGGCGCCACGTTCCTGGAACGGCCAGGCGTTGCGCCATCGGCGCCGGGGCGCGTAACGCCGCCCGCGTGACTTTTGCCACGGGCTGCTAATGTACCGTCCCGGAAATGCATGATATATTAATGGGCAACTTTTGGTTTCTGGAGGTATGCCCATGCCACGCGGTCGCCCCGTTGCTCCCATCACTCTCCGTGAAAGCGAGGAAACGGAACTGCGGAGCCTCGCCCGCTCCCGAACGCTGCCGCATAGTCTGGTGCGGAGGGCCCAGATTGTGCTCGCCTGCGCCGCAGGCGTTCCCGGCTCGACCGTAGCCCGGCGTCTCGGTGTCACCAATACGACCGTTGGCAAGTGGCGCAAGCGCTATCGTGAACAGGGAGTCTCCGGACTCCACGATGAACTGCGTCCCGGACGCCCCCGCAGGCATGACGATGAACGTGTTGCCGAAGTCATCAACACGGCCCTCGGAACCGACCCCCCGGATGGTTCGCACTGGAGCGTGCGTTCGATGGCCCAACACACGGGAGTCTCGAAGAGTACTGTCCAGCGGTGGTTCGAGCTGTTCGGCGTGCAGCCGCATCGCCAGCGGCATTTCAAGATTTCCAACGACCCGTTCTTCGTCGAGAAAGTCCGCGACATCGTCGGTCTCTACCTCAACCCCCCGGACCACGCCGTGGTGCTCTCGGTCGATGAGAAGACCCAGGTCCAGGCTCTTCAGCGGACTCAGCCCCTCCTCCCGATGGGCCTTGGCTACCTCGAAGGCGTCACCCACGACTACCAACGTCACGGTACGACCACTCTGTTCGCTGCTCTCGATGTTGCCACGGGGCAAGTCATCACACGCTGTAAACCGCGACACCGCCATCAGGAGTTCCTCGCTTTCCTGCGTCAGATCGACGGCAGTGTGCCGCGCAACCTCGACATCCATCTCATCGTCGATAACTATGCCACCCACAAACATCCCAAAGTTCGTGCCTGGCTCGCCCGGCGTCCTCGCTACCACCTTCATTTCACCCCAACCTATGCCTCCTGGCTCAACCAAGTCGAACGCTGGTTCGGCATCATTACCCAGAAGGCCATTCGCCGTGGTTCCTTCTCCAGCGTCAAGGCTCTCGTCCGTAACATTGAGCGCTTCGTCGAACACTACAACGCCAACACCAGCCCCTTCGTCTGGACCGCCACGGCCGAATCCATCCTCGCCAAGATCGAACGACTTTGTTTATATATTTCCGGGATAGTACAATAGGACGGGCGCAGCACCTGAGGGCTCGCGTACCCAAGAGGGGAGTTCCTCAATCCTTCGCATTGCAGATGGCTTCTTGGTTAGCTTGAAGGTCATGCTAACGTCGGGTCGATCAAGGAACGCGGCGCCGCGCACCCCCTTGGGGCGACGGACATGGGCGGTCTGGGCCGCGGTCGCACGTCTGAAAACGTGGCCGGGATCTTATGGCCCTCCAAGCCTCGGACACTTTTTGATCCGGGCCTGCGGGCTACCTTTCCCCCTCGAATAGGCGATCCGCCGGCACGACTTCGATGCTCCCCACGTCCAACGGATAGCGCCCGATGACCTTGTCTTCGTCGAGAATCTCATTCGGAGGCGGGGACACGTACTCAATCATCGAAGGGCGGCCCGACCGGATCGCGTTGCGCAGGGCGGCGGCATCCTTGGTGATAATGACGATGTCGAGATCGGTGGACCTGAGATACTTCCGGATGACGGCGTTCACGTCGTCCAGCGTCAATCCCGCCCAAGCATTCTTCACATAGTCGCGAAACGGCGCGATTCCGTAAAACCGGCTGTCCAGCGCATAGCCCAGCTCTTCACTCTGGGTCTGAGCGAGCAGGTTCACGAACTTCCCCAAGAACCGCCGCGTGGCCTCGAGATCTTCTTCCGTCATCCCGTTCTTGACGAGCTTGTTCAACTCGTAAAGGGCAATCCGCAGCGCAAACATCCCGTTCTGCGGCTCGACGGGTCGGATCCAGATGTGGAAGATCTGTCGGCTGCGCGCAAGGTTCGGGTCGGGCTTGAATTGAAACATGCCGCGCGGGAAATATTCGATGTAGGCATAGTCGCCGTAGTTCATCCCGCGGATCTCGCGAATCCTCTGAAACAGGTAGCTCTTGCTCGACCGGTGCTGGCCGAAATAGGACTGCGCCAACTTGAGAGCAGGCCAGTCCTCGTCGGAGCGATTCACAGGGATCGGAAACCCCAGGGCGATGTGCGTCCCGCGCGTGTCCTTCTCGATGATCCGAATCCGTAGTTTCTTCGGCGAGGGCGGCAGAGCTATGGGTTCCGTTCTCGTTGCCCCTTCCGGCAGCTTCATGAAGTCCGCACGCATGCGTTCCGGGAAACCCTCGGGATACCCGCCCGCAAGACCGATCACAAGGTTCCCCTGCAGGTAGAACTTCTCATAGAACGACTTCAGATCATCGATGGAAAGATGGTCGAGCGCCGCGACCGTGCCGGCCGTGTGATGACCGTAGGGATGATTCTCGAAGATCTCGAGAAACAGATGCTCCTTGGCCAACTCTTCTTCGTTGTTGCTTCGGAGTTGGATCCGCAGGTAGTTCTTGGCCTCGTCCTTCAGGCGGCGGAAATCGTTCTCCCGCCAGCCCGGTTCGAGTAGCATCGACCGCACAAGTCCGTAATATTCCTCCAGGTTCTCGGCGTGGGTCGTCCCGACGAAAACCGTCATTTCCTTGTCGACTTGCGCTCTCACGGAAGCCGCCATCGGAAAGAAGGCCTCGACAATCTCGTCGTAGCTCTTGTCCTTCGTTCCGGCCTTCGAGAGCATCGCAGCCGTCAGGGCGGCGGTGCCCTCCTTGCCCTCGTTCTCAAACGCCGCTCCGGTCCGGAAGAGGATGCGGAGCGTGACCAGCGGCGAATCGTTCGGCTGCGTCAACAACTCAGGCGCCGCCGCGGCGACGTTGGCGGCGAGGAGCCATCCGGCCAGCAAAAAGCGGCGCATTAGCCTGCATTTCTCACCAAGTGGCGAGGAGAAGTGCGTGAGAGGGCCGTCAGGACGAGGCGCGAGCCGCTTGGCGCGCGCAGGTGTACTTGACCGTACATCGAGCACGGCAAGCAAGCGCAACGAAGTCATGGCGGTCGTATCGCGTGCTTCCCTCGTCAGGTGGAGAGACATGCAGGTTAGTCGGCGCCTCCTTCAGGCTCATGCCGCAGGGTCGCGATCGTGCGCTCATCCTCGACGAATACCTGCTTCGCGACGCGCTGCACGTCATCGGCGGTGACGCCCTGGTAGAGCGCATAGCGCTTGTTGATGGTCTCCGGACTGCCGCGCATGTTGACGAAGTGGGCCAATGTCGACGCGATCGCCGGAGTGCTGTTCATTCCGAGCGCAAAATCGTACCGCAGGTGAGACTTCACGTCCTCGAGCGGCTGCGTGGGCACCAGCTCATCGCGAAGCTGTTCGATGGCCGCCAGGATCTGATCCCGAACAGGTTCGTTGTCCTTTGCATCTTTGACCCGAGCGATCACGGAGAACAAATAAGGGTCGCGGTGGTCATAGTAGGCGGGAAACATCGCATCGACCTTTTGCTCTTCGACCACGAGTTTCTTGTAGAGATCGGAGTTCTCGGAAAAGGCATAGTAGGAGATCACATCCAGCACGGCCGAATCGCTGACCTCGTCGTCGTAGGCCGGTGCATGGTACGACACCGAGACGATCGGCAACGTGGGCGTGTGGAAGTCTTCGTCGACGGTCTTGGGCCCATCCTGAGGGGGCTCGACAGGGATTTCCGGCTTGTAACTCCCCCTCTCCCAGCCGCCCCAGTATTTCTTGACCAGCGATAACGCGTCTTCCGGCACGTCCCCCACAATGCAAACCGTCGTGTACTCCGGCCGGTAATAGCGGTCGAAGAACTTCAGCCCGTAGTCGTACATGGCGGGCATGTTCTCGACATCCTCGATGAACCCCATCGTGGTGTGCCGGTAGGTGTGCTTGGTGAACGCCGTTTTTCGCACGATCTCATCGAGCTTTCGCATCGGGTTGGCGAAGTTCTTGTTGTATTCGCCGAGCACCGCGCGGGTCTCGGTTCGGAACACCTCTTCGGAATACTCCAGATTCTGGAAGCGGTCGGCCTCGAGCTCCAAAATAGGCTCCAGGTCTTCCTTCGAGAACACGGCGTGATATACCGTGCGGTCGTCGCTGGTGTAGGCGTTCGTCTCGGCGCCGGCGTCCTGCATGATGGCTTCCCATCGCTCGGGCGGAAAGTTCTTCGTGCCGCGAAACATCATGTGCTCGAACAGATGAGCGAATCCGGTGCGCCCCGGCTCGACTTCATTGCGCGAGCCCACGTTCACCACGATGTAGAGCGCCACCACTTCGGGATAGCCCGTCTCCACGGCCACGACCCGCAGTCCGTTATCGAGGTCCGACACCTGGTGGGGGTAAGGAAAGATCTTGTCCTCCGGAGCTGGGGCGCACCCGGCAAGCAGCACCGCCAGCAGCACCCATCCGAATACGTGTCGCATCAGTGAGTCCATCCTAGCCCACCGTGGCGGGAGCATCCACCCCTTGCCGCAAAGAGCGGTTCATCGCTTTCACGCCTTCAAGCGCGCTGGCAACGTCCGCAGTAGTGGGTGCTGCGGCTCGCGACGATAATCCGCCGGATCGCTCTGCCGCACACGGGACACTCGTTTCCCGCCTTTCCGTAGACTGCCGTGCTCAACTGGAAGTAGCCCTGCGCGCCTTCGCTGTTGACGTAGTTGTTGATGGTCGACCCACCTTGGGCTATCGCGTCGGTGAGGACCTGCTGGATCGCCCGATGGAGCCGTGCCGCCCGCCGCGGGCTGATGCGCGACGTAATGGCTCGCGGATGGATGCGCGCTCGGAAGAGCGACTCGTCCGCATAGATATTGCCCAGCCCCCGCAGGAACTCTTGATTGAGCAGCAGCGCCTTGGCCATCGCGCGCCGGCCGCGAAGTTTTTTGACGAACTCGTCTTCGCCAATCTCCAACGGCTCCGGCCCTAACTCGCGCAGCCGCGCCGGCAATCCGTCCGACACCTGCCAGCGGCCAAACTTCCGGATGTCATGAAACACCATCGTCGGGCCGCCTTCCAACTCGACGATCACTCGCGTATGCGGTCCCGGCTCGCCGTCCAGGACGAAGTTGCCGGACATGCGCAGATGGACGACCAGACAGCACTCTCGCGGAGGAAAAGGCCGTTCCTTTTCCAGCTCGAAAACGATGTATTTTCCGTGCCGCCGGATGCCGCGAATGACCTGGCCGCGCAAGCGCCGCGCCGCCTTGGCCGGATCGCCGACAATCGTGCGCGGCTCACGGAAATCGACATCGAGGATGCGGTGGTTCACGACCCGCTTCGCCAGCCCGCGAATGATCGTTTCCACTTCGGGGAGCTCAGGCACGGCAGTCGTTCGAGTCAGGCACGGCGATGAAGCAGCAGGCTAGGGCCTGTTAACACTAACCTCCAAGAATGTTTTATAATAAGGCATGGAGATCACCGAGGAGCAATACCGCCGTATTGAGCCCGTCCTGCCGCGCCAGCGCGGTAACGTGAGCCTGTCGAATCTCACGGTTTTGAACGCCATCTTATATGTCGCCGAGCAGGGCTGCAAGTGGCGCGGTCTGCCCAAGCGGTTTGGCAACTGGCACACCATCTACACCCGCATGAACCGCTGGTCCAACAACGGCGTGCTGGATGCCGTCTTCGAGAAACTCCAGCGCGAGCAACTGGTGCGCATCCGGGTCGAAGCCGTTTCGATGGACTCCACCATCGTGAAGGTTCATCCCGACGGCACGGGCGCGTTAAAAAAACGGTCCGCAAGCAATCGGCAAATCGCGCGGCGGATGGAGCACCAAGATTCATCGGGTTGCCGTGAATGCTCGAACGGCGATAACGTTCGCTCTCTCGCCCGGGCAAGCGCACGACGCCCCACAGGGCCGCGATCTGCTGGCCGGCCCCGGTCCGTTGCCCGCGCCGCTGCCGTTGCTGATGGACCGCGCCTACGAGGACGACCCGACCCGCCAATTGGCGCTGGATTTCGGGTGGATTCCCGTCGTGCCGCCCCGTCGGACCCGTCTGGAGCCGTGGGAATACGACCACCGGCTCTACCGCCGCCGCAACGAAGTCGAGAGGCTCTTCCGGCGACGCAAGGGCTTCCGGCGCATCTTCTCGCGTTTCGATAAACTCGATGTGATGTTCCTCGCTTTCCTTCACTCCGCTCTTATCGTCGAGGCCCTGCGTTAGTGTTAACAGGCCCTAGCCTGCATTTCTCCCCAAGTGGCGAGGCGGAGTGCGTGAGAGGGCCAGCAGGACGAGGCGCGAGCCGCTTGGCGCGCGCAGGTGTACTTGACAGTACATTGAGCACGGCAAGCAAGCGCAACGAAGTCATGGCGGTCTTATCGCGGGCTTCCCCCGTCAGGCGGTGTGAAAGGCAGGCTAGGGGCCGCCAGACCGAAAAAACTCCATCGCGAGCCATGAAGGAACATAGCAAATCCCGGGACGCGTCGGGCAACGACGAGAACAACGAGGAAGACATCGAGACCGGCGGCGTCAGCATATGCGCTGATTCCTCCACGCAGACGTTCACCATCGGCGGCATCAACGTCGCCTGGGAAAGCGGCCCGAAGTGCAAGGGTCCGGCCCGTCCTCCGGCCGGCCGGCTTGTCGAGGCCAAGCTGCAACTCCTCCGCGCCCGCCTCTTGACCAAAGTCCTTGATCGGGAGAACGCAGACACCGAGCCGGGACCCCACGCTCCTGGCCATGAACCCTCCGCAGCGGAGGAGTACCGTCGTAGAATACATTCAGTAGCAGTAACGGGTGTCGGATGTCCACGAAAACCGCCACGCAGCACTTGATCGTATTAGGCGTGTCAGGCGGCATCGCCGCCTACAAGGCGGCCGAGCTTGTCCGCCGGCTCACCGATCGCGGCCACGAGGTGCAAGTCGTCATGACCGGCTCCGCCCAGCGCTTCGTCGGACCCCTCACGTTCGCCTCTCTCACCGGCCGCAAGGTGATCACGAACCTGTTCGGCGAGACCGGCTCGGAAGTAAGGGACAGCTCGATCGAACACATCGACGTCGCTCAGCGAAGCGATCTGCTGCTGGTCGCTCCGGCAACCGCCGATATCCTTGCGAAGTTCGCCCACGGCATCGCCGACGACTTCCTCACCACCATGCATCTGGCCTGCACCGGTCCTGTCGTCGTCGCGCCCGCCATGAACACCAACATGTGGCGGCACCCGGCGACACAGAGCAATATGGCGCAGCTTGCGGGTCGTGGCGTCACCATCGTCGAACCCGATTCCGGCGATCTCGCGTGCGGCCTGGTCGGACCGGGACGATTGGCGGACTTGGAGCAAATCGTCGAAACCGCTGAGGGCGCTCTCGAAGGCCGGACGCGAACGGACGATCTGGCGTCCGAGACCGTCCTCATCACCGCCGGCCCCACCCAGGAAGCGATCGACCCCGTGCGGTTCATCGCCAACCGCTCCAGTGGACGCATGGGATACGCTCTCGCCCGAGAGGCTCGCGCGCGGGGAGCCAGGGTCGTTCTCGTGAGCGGTCCTGTCGCTCTCACCCCGCCCAACGGCTGCGAGGTCATCCCGGTCGAAACCGCCGGGCAGATGCATCGAGCCGTCCTTGAGCGGCTCAGCGAGTCAACGATCTTCGCCGCCGTCGCCGCCGTCGCCGACTATCGCCCGCGTGCCGCTGCGCCGGCCAAACTCAAGAAGCAAGCGGAGCCGCTGACTCTCGAACTCGAGCCCACACCGGACATCCTCCGCGAAGTTGGCCGTCTCAAAGGCGCTCGCATCGTCATCGGCTTCGCCGCGGAAACGAACGATGTCCTCGAGTACGCCCGCGCCAAACTCGTGGCGAAAGACTGCGACCTCATCGTTGCGAATCCCGTCGGTTCCGATACCGCCGAAACCGGCTTCGGATCTTCCCTGAACCAAGGCTGGCTTGTCGACTCGACCGGCGAAGCTACCGAGTTGCCCAGCATGTCCAAGCGAGAGATGGCCGTGCACATCCTCGACAAGGTCGTCCATCTTCGAAAAGCGGTTGAGTCTTCCCGCGCCACCCGCTAGACTCGCTCGATGGCGGACCCATCCTCCCTCCCCGATGTTCTCCGTTTCTACCGCGACCTAGGGTTCACCGAAGTCCGGGCTCCTGCTATTGCCTCTCCTTCCAATGCCCGGGCGGGCCGTTCACCGTCAGCCGCACCTCAGCCCAAGCTGACCGAACCGGCCGAAACCAAACCCGTTTGGAACTACCGCCCCGACACGGATCTCTTCGGCGTCGGCGAGAATGCGCCGCGGAACCCAGCCGTCGTGCTCGAAAAGATCCAACAGGACATGGGCGAGTGCACTCGCTGCGTCCTCCACGAAGGGCGCTCGAAAATCGTTTTCGGCAGCGGCAACGCCAACGCCAGGCTCGTCTTCGTCGGCGAGGGCCCCGGCGCCGACGAGGATGCGCAGGGCCTGCCGTTCGTCGGCCGCGCCGGACAGCTCCTCACCCAGATGATCAACAACACCGCCGCCAGCGAGGGCATCGCCATCCGACGCGAGGACGTCTACATCTGCAATGTCGTCAAGTGCCGTCCGCCCGGCAACCGCGCCCCCGAGCCCGAGGAGATGAAGACTTGCGGCCAATTCCTCGATCGCCAACTCGACGCCATCCGCCCCAAAGCGATCTGTGTATTGGGCGGAACCGCCGCGAAATACTTGCTCGACACCCGCCAGGGCATCACGAAAATTCGCGGTCAGTGGCAGGACTGGCGCGGCATCCCTGTGATGCCTACGTATCACCCCTCGTTCCTGCTGCGCGCCTACAACAAAGAAGGCAAACGCCAAGCCTGGGAAGACCTGAAGAAGGTGCTGCACTACGTCTACGACTGAAGCTGCGGGAAGTGTGCTCAAGGCGCCAAGACAGGTCCAAGGCGGCTAGGTCGGTGTTGGTCGAGACTGTCTTTACCAATCGGCTCGACCGCTGAAACCCCCGCTCCTGCTGGCAGGCTGCTGACGAGCACGAGCAGGTTCACCGGGCGACTCCACCGCGAAGTTCAGTTCGCCTTGCCCCAGGAATATACCCAGCGGCAACAGACCATCGGAAAAGGCTCCGTTGCCTTACGGATAGTTCCTCGCAGAGCTTTGTGGAAGCTCGTGGGCCGATCGCCCGTCCCCTATAATCAGAGTTCGTCTCATGCCCCGGTTCCCTGAAATCCGTTCCACCACGGTCCTCTGTATCCGCCGCAACGGCAAGGTCACCATGGCAGGCGACGGTCAGGTCACCATGGGTAGCGAGATCATCAAGGGCTCCGCCAAAAAGATCCGTAAGCTCCACGACAACAAGATCTTAGCCGGGTTCGCCGGCTCCACCGCCGACGCCCTTTCGCTCTTTTCCCGTTTCGAGGACAAACTTCAGCAATACGGAGGCAACCTTGGCCGCGCCGCCGTCGAGCTCGCCAAGGAATGGCGCACCGACAAGTCACTGCGCCACCTCGAAGCGCTGCTTCTGGTCGCCAACAAGAACCTCTCGCTCATCGTGAGCGGCAACGGCGATGTCATCGAGCCCGACGAACCGATGGCAAGCGTCGGCTCCGGCGGACCCTTCGCGGTCGCCGCCGCAAACGCCCTTTTCGCCCACACCAAGATGAGCGCCCGCGAGATCGCTGCGGAAGCGATGCGCATCGCCGGCAAGATTTGCATCTACACGAACGACAACGTCACGTTCGAGGAATTGGAGTAGTATTCCTCCATGGTCATCTACCTCCCCGGACAGTCGTCCAAGGAATCCGTCGCGCTCGATGAGCTGACACCGCGCGAGATTGTCCAACAACTCGACAAGCACGTCATCGGACAAGCCGATGCCAAGAAGGCTGTCGCCATCGCCCTCCGCAATCGCATTCGTCGCCAGAAACTCGACTCCGAGATGGCCGAAGAGGTGATGCCGAAGAACATCCTGATGATGGGCCCCACCGGGGTCGGCAAGACCGAGGTCGCGCGCCGCCTCGCCAAACTCGCCAACTCGCCATTCATCAAGATCGAAGCGACCAAGTTCACCGAAGTCGGCTACGTCGGCCGTGACGTCGATTCCATGATCCGCGACCTCGTGGAAGTCGCTATCGACATGCTCCGCGAGGAAAAACTCGACCAGATCGCCGAGCGCGCCGAAGCCAACGCCGAAGAGCGCATGCTCGACATTCTCATGCCACCGCTCAAGGAAGGCGAGGAAAGCGAGAGCATCGAGAGAACCCGTGAAAAACTACGCAGCCAGTTGCGCGAAGGCAAGCTCGACGACCGCATGGTCGAAATCGATGTCCGCGAACGCAACATGCCCGTCGAGATCGTCACCAACACGGGTGTCGAAGAGATGGATATCAACCTCCGCGACATGCTGCCCGGTCTCTTCGGCGGTAAGAATCGCCGCCGCAAGATGCGCGTCGCCGAGGGTCTCGACTACCTCATCTCCGAAGAAGAGCAAAAGCTCATCGACATGGACCAGATCACGCGCCAAGCCATCGAGCGCGTCGAGCAGTCCGGCATCATCTTCCTCGACGAAATGGACAAGATCGCCGGACGCGAAGGCGGCCGCGGTCCCGATGTCAGCCGCGAGGGCGTGCAGCGAGACATCCTGCCCATCGTCGAAGGCACCACTGTCAACACACGCTACGGCATGATCCGCACCGACCACATCCTCTTCGTCGCCGCAGGCGCGTTCCACGTATCCAAGCCCAGCGATCTCATCCCCGAGCTCCAGGGCCGCTTTCCGATCCGCGTGGAAATGAAAGCTCTCACTACCGAGGACTTCTTCCGCATCCTCACCGAGCCCAAGAACGCGCTCATCAAGCAATACACCGCGTTGATGGACACTGAGGGCATCCGCCTCAAGTTTTCAAACGATGCCATCTCGGAAATTGCCGCCGTCGCCTCGCAGGTCAACGAAGATACGGAAAACATCGGCGCCCGGCGCCTCCACACAATCATGGAGCGCCTCCTCGAGGAAGTCTCCTTCGAAGGCCCTGACCTCAAGAAGAAGACCGTCAACATCGACGCGGCCTATGTCAAGGAGCGCCTCGACGAGATCTCCCGAGACCAGGACCTCAGCCGCTACATCCTCTAGTTGCCGACTGCACCGCGCACACCTTCGCAGACGACGAGGGCACGCCATCGCGTGCTCTTAAAAGCAGGGATGATCCGCTTCGCGCCGCTTGCGGGCGACCGCCGTAGAGGAGTGGCGCGGGCGGCGCTCGATACGGCCCCCATCTTTGGTGCGCTTCTGCTGTTGTCGTTCTGCGGTTCCGTTGGCGAACCCCTGCCTCCCCTGCTCAACATCCCTGAAAGCAGCCAGGACCTCGCTGCCCGCCAAACCGAGTCAGGCATCATCCTGCAATGGACTTGGCCCGAAACCACCACCGAGGGCATGCCCTTCACCGATCTCGCCCGCTTTGCCATCCATTTCATGCAGGCAACCGCGCCGCACCGGCCGACCCCGGCTGATTTCGCCATCCAGAGCAAATGGCTCCACGAGGTCGATGTCGCGGACCTTGATGACCTCGGCCCGGGCGACCCCGTTCAAGTCACCCTTGACCCGCAACCCCTTCTCGGCGAAACCCTCGTCCTCGGTGTGCGCGCGGAAAGTCGCCGAGGCCGCTCGGCCGGCTTTTCGAACCTGCTCGTTATCCAGGTCCTCGCACCACCCGCGGCCCCCGCGCCGCCCCAACTCACCGTCACCGCCGACGCCATCGAACTCAATTGGCTCACCGTACCTGACGCCCGGTCTTACCGCATCCACCGCCGTGCCCAGGATGAACCCGATTTCCAATCCCTCGCCATCACGGCCGAGACCACCTTCCGCGATCCGCAATTCACCTGGGATGAAATCTACGTCTACCGCGTCCAAAGCTTGACCGGCAGCCCCGATTACGAAGTCGCGGGCGGAACCTCGCCGGTCGCCCAAATCGCCGCCCACGACGCCTTTCCGCCGGCCGCTCCGAACGACTTGCGGGTCGTCGCCGGACTCGATTCCATCGAGCTTTCTTGGGAACCCGGCCCCGAACCCGATCTGGCCGGCTACCGTCTCCGCCGCACCGCGGACAACGCCAAACCCGCCGTGCTCACCCCCGACCTCATCCCCACCATCAACTTCACCGACAGGCAAGTCCAAAGCGGTGTCACCTACCGCTACCACCTGACCGCCCTCGACCAAAACAACAACGAAAGCCTCCCCGCCCGCTCCCGAGAAGTCCGCCTGCCGTAAGCCGGACGGTCCTTTCTTTGAGTCGTACCGCCGGATCGAACTCGAACGGTCGCGCTACCAACTGACGTCCCGGCCCGCGTTTTCCTTCTTGAGATAGTCCGTCAAGGGCGAGAAGTAGTCGAGCATCGCCCGCGTGCTGATCTCTTCGCCGGTCATTTCGCGGATCACTTCGCGCCAGTCCCGGGTAGCACCCAAGCTCAGCAGGTCCGACAGGAACCGACCCACCTCCTTGTTGCCGTAGTAATTGCAGTCCCGAGGGTCCTGCTTGAGGATGTTGTTCGCGATGTAGGTGTGCAACTGATACTTCAGCACGAATGCCATCGCATAGTCGTAGTATTGCGCCGGATCGTTGCTGATATGCGTCTTTGTACAGGCGTCGCAGAACTCTTCGCCGCGCGGGCGGGGCGGCTCGACTCCCTGGAAGCGGCCCACGTACTCCCACCAGCGCTGATTGAAATCTTCGGGCGAAAGGTTTTCTTCGTAGAGGTCATGCTCCCAGAACGACATGGTTGCGGCGGAGAACGGGATGAATACGACAGCCTGATTCAGCGCCTCGTCGAGGAGCCACTGGACCTGGTCGATCTCGACGTCCTCGTCCAGGACGCCGATCTGTTTGAGATACGCCGGTTGCCGCGCCGCGATGCCGATCAGATCGCCGATGGCTTCGTGGAAGGCGCGGTTGGCGCCCCCTCGTAACGTTAGCGGTACGTTCGGATTGGAGTACAGCATGAAGTAATAGACGTGCCCCAATTCGTGATGCGAAGTCTGGAACCAGCGGAAGTTCGGCTCAACGCTCATCAGGGACCGAACATCCTTGTCGAGATCCAGGTGCCAGGCCGAGGCGTGCGTGTTCTTCTTGCGTGTCGCCTCCGGAGAAAGCTGATAAAGATCCGACTTCTCCCAAAACGAGTCGGGCAGCGGGGGCATGTCAAGTGACGTGTAGAACGCCTCCGCCTGCTTCACGATCCATTCCGGCGACTTCCCCTCGAACAGGCCGTCCAAGCTCACCGTTGCGGTGAGTCCGGGCCAAGCCTGAGCCCAGCGGTTGCCGATCCAGTGGGCCGGTATTTTTCGGGGCGCCGGCTGCTTATACCGCTTGGCCAATTCGTACTTCGCCCAGCAATGCACCTGCTCATAGAGCGGACGCAGGTCTGTCTGGAATCCCTCCATGAGCTGCATCATCTCGTCGACGGTCATCCCGTAGTCGGCGACCTGCAACGCGAAGAACGAGTCGAAACCCATCTCTTTCGCAAGCTCGTTGCGCAAGCGGCGCAGCTCAGTCAGTCCCGGTTTCAACGCCGGGCCGGCCTGCTTGGACACCTCCCAGATATGCTGCCGCTCCTTGAGGTCTCGGGAATCGCGGAGCGTGTTGTCGATCTGGTTCGGGTTGACGACGTTGGCGCACGATTCCCCGCGGCGCTCGGCGCAAAACTCAAAGCCGTCCAGCACCGCGCTCTGTTTGGCTTCCTGAGCGACTCGTGCCGCGACCGTCTCGGGAATCGTTCCGGGATATTCAGCCGCGGTGAGACGGATCTTCTCGAGTTGCCGCACTGTCAACTCATCCAACTCATCGCGGGACGCAAGCAAACTACGAGTCGTCTCGATGACGTAGCGGCTCCCCGAGAAGGAAGCCAAAGCGCTCTCGGCGCCGATGCGCTCACCGACGTGCTGGGTGGTCACGTCCGTCGAAGACTTCCAATACGCTTCGGAAGTGACGGCGTAGATCTTTTGGCCGATCCCGTCATACATCGCAAGGAATCGGTCGGCCTGCTCTTGGGGGCTCAACCCACCCGAGCCGCACGAAAGCGACACGGCCAAGCCGAAAAGAACGATCAACAAATAGGCGCGTTTCATCACGCACATTCTACTGCGGTCTCCACGCTGTCGCGTACCGAGCACGGCCGCTTGTGTTAAGAAAGGGAAGGCACGGGCATATGGCCGAGGCGCGTTCTCAGTCACTCTCTTGTGGAAAGGTCTACGAGTCCTCAGAAGAATCGGCGACCGACAACCCGGCCACGCTTTCGGACACTCCGAAGTACACTGGTAACGACTTCAAGCATGCCGGCAGCAAGCCGCCCCCAGGCATCGGTAGCCTGGATGCAGGTTCTGCCATGAGATACATTTTTTCGGTCCTTGCCCTGGCAGCCGCGGTGGCCGCAACGGATATCGCATCCGCCCAACAGTTTGACCCCTGTTTCCCGCGACATTCGTACCGGAGCCTACCAGGGCCAAGTCGTCACCTATGAGGTCATTGACGGACTCGCGATCTGGGACGGCGATATCATCCTCGGGACTCCCGAGGAGCTGAGCACCGCGAATGTGGCGGCGCCCGGCAATACGCTCGACAGCCGCAACAAGATATCAGCGATAAGCAGCAAGGAAAGTCTCTGGCCCGGCGGCATCGTTCCCTACGTCCTCGATCCCGAACTAACGAACCCGTACGTTCACGACGCGATCCGGCATTGGAACGAAAACACCGTCATCCAGTTGGTGGAAAGAACGGATCAGCCGAACTGGGTTCGCTTCATACCGGGCAGAGGATGTTTGTCACATGTAGGCATGGTCGGCGGCGAACAAAGAGTCGTTCTCAGCGAATACTGCGGCCCAGGCGCTGACGTTCATGAGATCGGTCACGCGGTCGGGCTCTGGCACGAGCATCAACGAAATGATCGAGATCCCCACATCTGGGTATCGTCCTGCCCCTTGGACCCGAATATACCGTCTTATGTGAAAGATGGGTCCCGCGCATTGGCTAGCGGCCCCTATGACTACGGTTCGGTCATGCAATACCGCTGGATCGGCAGGTTGGAGACGATCCCGCCCGGCATAGTGCTTGGAAGAGGCGGTCCTCAGCTAGGGACGACCTCGGATACAGGGCTCTCCGCCGGGGATATCGACGGCGTCAGCCGGCTCTACGGGAGAATCCTGACCAGGACGACCGTCGCGGCGAATGTCGCGAGCCTCCTGATCGAGGTTGACGGCGAAACCTACACTGCGCCGCACAGTTTTGACTGGGCGCCCGGCAGCATCCACACGATCGGCGTTGCGTCGTCCCAGAAGCTTGGGTTTGACATCATTCGATATCTGTTCGCCAAGTGGAGCGACGGCGGCGGCGCCACGCACGACATCACCGTTTCCGAAGACCCGACTACGATCACGGCGAATTTCGCGAGGCAGGTTCTTGTTGAGACGGATTCCCACGGACCGGGGACGGTAGTCGTGCAACCAAGTGGTTCGGAGGGCGGTCGAGCAGGTCGTACCGAGCATGACTTCTCCACCGTGGTGCAGTTGACCGCGCAGCCCGCTCCGGGTTTCAAGTTCGTTTCCTGGATTGGAGACTTGTCCGGGAGCGAGAACCTGCAATCCCTGCTCATGGACTCCCACAAATGGGTCAGGGCCTTCTTTCTCGATGAGCATACTTTCGAATCGGCCAAGCTCATCTCCGGGAAACCGTTCCAATTGCTCTTCGGTCCCGGCTCGGCCCGACCGGAGGGCTACAACGGCTACTGGATTGACGTGCCGCCAGGCGCCACGCAACTCGCCATTCGTCTCGTCACCACTACGCCAAACGCCGAGGTCAACCTGTACGCAAGCCGTGACATCCGTCCGAGAGCCGTGTACGGCGCAAACAATAAAGGACTCATCGGATACGAAAGCCAGTACTCATCCACGGGGGCGGGAGGCGACGAGTCGATCACCATTACGCCGGCATCAAGTCCGCCCCTGCAACCTGGACCTTACTTCATCGCCGTCCACGTACGCACGAAGGGAGTGCGCGTCAGGAGAACATTGACCGCCGACGTAACCGTCTCGGAGGAGGAGATTGCAGCCAACGTGCCCGCTTTCGGCATCCCCGCTTCCCTGATCACGACAATAGAAGGCGAGACCCCGCCGCCGCAAAGCCTTGAGATCCGCAACTCGGGCCGAGGGACGCTGGACTACCAAATCACCACGGACCAATCCTGGCTCTCCGTTCGGCCCGATCAAGGTTTCTCGGCGGGGAAACGGATACCGTCGAGATTACCGTGGACCCGGCGAATCTGGAGCCGGGGACGTTCGAGGGCGCGATCACGATCACCGAGCGGCAACCTGTAGGAGGCTTCGCCGGCCTTTTCTCAAAGAGTGCGCCGACCGCTTGGCCGGTCACGGTTCCGGTGACGCTGATTGTCACCCCGGAGAGTGGGGAGGACCCCTCGGACACCACTACCACCTTCGCCGGGGACGGCGGCCCGGCGGTTGAGGCTAAGCTTGCCTACCCCAGAGGCGTAGCAGTGGACGCTGCCGGCAACCTCTACATCGCCGATGATGACCGAATCCTGCGGCTGTCGTGACCGGGTCCTGTAACCCCCTGACTACCCGGAGCTACGACCGAAGAAGACGGTGCTTCACCCGCAACATCGTGGATCAGAAGGCCCGTCCGTCCTTGGTGTTGTACGAACCCTGAAAAACCCGTCGGTTCCAGGTGGTTGCAAAACCGCTCCCTTGCGCAACGGAAGACTTCCGCCGCCGAAGCGGCCTTCTAATCGAGGTCGATGTCGCGCGTGAACTTCTTCGGGGGACCCTCGGAACGGGCTTTCTTCAAGAGGCCGTCGAAGCGTTTCTTCAAGTCTTCTCCATGCCGTCGTTCCGCCGCGAACTGCTTGCGAAATCGCTCTTCCCGAGTCCGTTCTTCGGCCTTGAGGTCCAGGACCGCGGCCCGCAGGTCCCGCGGGACATTCTCGGGTTTCGGGGCTTCGTGCGACAGGATGACACGGCGCTCGGCGTCCACTTCCAGCGCCGCGCAGCAGCAGGGACACTCGACCTGGAAAGTACTGTCGTCCACGACTACATGGTACTCGACTCGGCTCAGCTCTCTCTTGCCTGTCTCTGGAACTTCGGGAAACGGCCGCCGATCGTCAACACGGGTGCATTGCAAACCCCGTATCGATCTGGTTGAATGGGTTCGCACCGTGCAGGTTCGCCGAGCACCAATGAAGTAAGTCGATCCGCCGAGACGGAAAGCAGCAGCCGGCTATCCCATACAGGAACCCCACGAAAGGCGCCCCTTGGACGACCATCTCAAGGAACTGATGCAGCAGCTTGGGAATGCCATCAACGATTCCCTCGGGGAATCCGATAGCATCGCCGAGGCGATCGGAGAGATCAAGAAAGAAGGTTACGATGTTTTCCTGGTCCTCGAAGCAACGATCGGGCTCAACCGAAATGACGAGGACACACAGGATGCCGTGACAGCGGAGCCGCTAGTTCTCTCCGAGGTTCCATTCACGCAGCAGGACCGCGCGTTTCTCAAGGCACTGAAAATCACAGTGGACGAATAGGCAAGCGGGTTTACTCGTCGGCGTCGACGGGCGGCCCTGCGGGCCGTCGCGTGGAGGCCCGCCGTCGAGCCGGAGATGCGGCGGGTTCGCGTGGCGCGGAGGAGCGGCCGCGCGTCGTCCTTCGTCCTCGCCCCCGCGCCGGCGCGCGCGACCGAGAGGGCTTGGGCTCGTCCGGCGGGTCCCCTGACGATTCGGTTTGATCGGAGGCGTCTGCTTCGCCCTCGGCGTCCTCTCCAACGCCCTGCGAACCACTGACCAATTCATCGCCGGGATAGTAGCGCAGGCCATGATCCAAGTCTGCCTCCACCCGCACCAGCCCCTTGTCATGGGCGTAGTTCAATACTTCCGCGAACTCCGAGAATCCGTAGTCGGTTTCCTTGAAGTCGGGGTCGGCGGCCGTGACGACCGCTTCCACTTCTCGCGCCGGGATGCCCATGCTCAAGATGTCGATGTTCGCTTCCAGAACTTCCGCGAGCATGCGAATCGCGTCTTCCTGGTCGCGAGCGCCGCTGCCGTTCGTGGTGTCCTCGTCGTCCGCACGCCGCTCGACCATCACCTGGCCGTCGACGGTCCGCACCGCGAGAAACCCTTCATCGACGAGCTTCTCGATGAAGCTCGAGAACGATGACGCGCCGTAGTCCCGCTCGTCGAAAGCGGAGTCGAGCTGTTGCATCGTGCTCTTCAGCAGACCGAGTTGAGGCTGCACCCCCCGCCGATCGAGAGAATAGAGAGTGCGGTCCACGAGCGGAACGGCGCGTTGCAGCGGGAGCGAGCGGCGCGGCCGGCTACGTTGTCCGGATCCGCCGCCACGGCGGGAACGCGGAGTCTGGCTGTCGAGCAGGGACTCGTAGCTGAGGAATTCGTGGCAGTTGCGCTGCAGGATGGTGCTCGTGAAAGCCTTTCCGCCGACGATGAGAACGCGTTTGTTGAACTGCTTGAGCTTGTTGACAAGCGGCATGAAGTCGCTGTCGCCGCTGACGATCGTGAACGCGTTGATGTGGTCGCGCGTAAAGGCCATCTCCAAGGCGTCGAGCGCGAGGTTGATGTCACCGCCATTCTTGTCACCCATGGGCGTCGTGTCGCGCTGCACCATCTGCACGCCTTGCTCGCTGAACGCTCGGGCGGCCGCCCCATGGCGGCTCCAGTTTCCATAAGCCGTCTTGGAGACGACTTCACCGCGTTCCTTGAGCCCTTCGAGCACGCTGCGGACATCAAACTCGCGGTGAAGAGTGGTTTTTACACCAATCTCGATGTTGTCGTAGTCGATGAAAACGGCAATCTTGAGTTGCTCTTCCACGGGCTCATTATATCGCCCTACTCCCCCAGCGCTTCGCGAGTACGTTGGCGGTAGACCTCGCGAGCCTCTTCGAGCTGCGCGAACACATGCTCCTTTTCGGCCTCGGAGCGCCAACCAAACCAGTCTTCGGCTCTGCCTTCAAGCTTGTCGATCCACCGCAAGAAGTACTCGGCAGACTCGCGGCTACGGATTTTCTGATCCCCGACGTACACGCGCACCGCGTTGGTGACAGCCTGTCCAAAGCTATCAGGACCGCCGCCGGGATAGGGGTCGGCCTCGACAATCAATGTGAACCAACGGCTATCGGACACGGAGAGTGACGCCGCCCATTCGACGCGGGTGCGGTCTTCGCTGAGCGGTAGTTCCCGCCAGACCTCTCCGTTGCTACGCAGCGTGGCCTTGCGCAAAGGTGTGATGGACCAGATTTTCACGTCCATCGCTATTTCGCCGCCGCTGTCGAGTTTCACATCCCGGCCCGGGCCTTTGCCGTTGACCGTGAATTCGACCAAAGGCCCGCTGCTGACATAGGTGTTCCCGTTCTTGATGGCATCGATCCAACCCTGCGCCGTGAAGTTCTCGCCGAGGTCCGCGTAGGTTCGAATCGAACCGATGGGGCGATGCTTGCGAAGGTCGTTGAGAGCGTCCTCTCCGCCGACGGGGGTGACACGAAAATCGTTGTTGAGGGCGTGATGCAGAACCGTGACAGCGCCGCGGGACGGGGAGGACCACTCGAAGCCGTCGGCCGTGCCAAGCGCCATGTCGACCGGGAAGCCTTTGGCGCCGCCGAGACTGCCCTGGAGCGGGTCGCCGTGACCGCCGTACGCGTGAACGTAGCCAACAGCGGCGCCCTGGGCGCGGGCTTTGCGGAACATGTCGGTGTTACTGGGGTAGAGGCTTTCGACGCCGGTGCCTTCGTAGCCGGTCAGGAATGGGGAGATGAAATCGTCGTCCAGGCCGATGAAGAACGTGTGCCCCAAAAAAGGCGGCCGGTACTCTTCGCCGAAAACAACGATTTGCTCGGGCTGACTCTTCGACGATGAATGCTCACCGCCGCCTTGCTCGAAGTACTGCCAGTCGAGGATGCGGTTGTCTTTGTTGGCGATCAGCGCGCTGATGATATCGAGGTCTTGGGCGCGGGCGGTCATCATCAGGTATTGAGGGGTGATGCGGGCGCTGCCGCCGTAGTTCATGTGGGTGTGGGTCGTGCCGCTGTACCACCCTCTGGCCCCGACATCAACGAAAGGCTTGAGTGTGATGTCGACGACCGCGGTCTGTCCCTCCTTGATGTCGATTTCATGCGCCACGGGCGTGTACTCGAAACCCTTGGCCACTTCGATGCGGAAGCGGCCCACTGGGGCCTCGATCACGCTCTCGCCTTCCATGTAGAAGATGTTCTGATTGCGCAGACCCTGAAAGCGCGCCGTGATCGGGAAGGTCTCAAGCCCGGCATAGAACTTGCCGTCAGATGCCTTCGTGATGACGCGGGCAGCGGTCGGCTTGCCGCTGCGACCGTCAGTGACCTTCAAGCGGACCTTCCCCATGGGTCTCTTCCAACGGCGTTCGGTGATCTCCACCTTCCGCTGGGCGCCTCCATAGGTTTCGAGCAGCCAGAGTTGCGGAACGCCTTCTTCGTTCGAGATGAAGGCGATCCATTCGCCATCCGGAGACCAGCGCGGCTTGAAATGATCGTGCTCACCGAAGGTCATCTTGTAGGGTTGACCGCCTGAAGTCGGCAGCACGTAGAGATGCACAAACTGGTCAGCCGATCCACTCGTCGAGGCATAGATGATTCGCTTCCCATCCGGTGACACGTCGGGATGGGTGCGGTAGAGCGTCTGTTCCCGGCGAATGCGAGTGCGGCGGTCGAATCCGCCGGCGTCAGCGGGGATGCGCCACACATCCCCGGAACCCAGTGGCACATCGCGGTTCGAGACGACGATCAGCTCTTTGCCATCAGCCATCCAAGCGGGCTGGATGTGGATGTCCCACTCACCGAAATACAGGCGACTGTTGTGGAACTTGTTGTCGCTGCTCAGCGCAACGGCGGGACCGGTCCAGTCTCCGTTCTGGATCGGGCGGGTGAACAGGTTGAAGGTCCCATTGGGATTCGTAGCCGTGTAGGCGACCCGTTTGCCGTCGGGCGAGAATGCGGGGTCCATGTAGACGTGCCCGTCGTAGGTCAGCGCATGCGAGCGGCCTGTCTCGACGTTGACGATCGCGAGTTGGATATTGCGGGCGTCGTCGTCGGCGCTATAGATGATCCACTTGCCATCGGGCGACCAATCGGGGTTGGAATGGTATTTCGCATCGTGCGTCAGTTCCACGGCTACGCCGGTTGCGACTTCGACTTTCCAGATCGAGCCGAACATCGATACGGCGATCCACTTGCCGTCGGGCGACCAAGCCGGGGCCCAGGGTGTAGGGTTGGGCATGTGAGCCAAGTAGTAGCTCGACATGTAGTTGCTGCGCAGCTTGAGAGTGGCGTATTCACCACCCTGCGCCCAGAGGTTCGGGACCAGCAACAGGAGAACAAAGAGTAACGGGGAGACGAGTTTCTTCATGGCTTCCTGAGGGGCAAGCGTAGCGAAGCTTCCACCGCCGCCGCAAGGGGTGAAAAGGCTCTGTCAACGCAATCTAGAACGTTCCCCTTTCTCAGCATAGGTTCATTTTGCGTTCGCCGCAGCGGAAGCTGCCCGCAGGGCGACAGGAGCTGCGGCTATCGGCGCTCGTTGTGAGGCGGACCGAGAACGGCTGACGGTGCGCGGACACTTGCTCAGGGGCATATTTTTGCCGAGCAATTCCGGGCAATTCCGGGCAATTCCGGGCAGGCAAGCAGTGACTGGGCGGCGGGCGCGGCGGTCCAGGCGGCGGTTTTCGGTTGTGCAACCCTTGCGCACCCACGGCGGACCGAACGGACATTCCGACGCAGGATTTGCGAGAAAGACGCGCCCTCGATGCGCCTGGGCCGAAGCTCGTCCGCCCGCAGCGCCCGCGCATCCTGTGCGGCTCTTTTCGACAAGACGAACGCGCCTCGGGCGCGGCAGTCTGGGGGCGCCGGGCAGACCGCAGCCGGGTCGGCCGGGGAGGGCCTTGATACTCTCGCCGGGTTTGCGGCGAGAGGGCATGCCGGCCGGGGTTGCCGGCGCTACGAAGAACAAACTTCGTCGCAGACGAATGGGCGTGATATCACCTCCTCGATTTTTTTCTCCGCTTTTTTCTCCGCGAGGGCCAGGATGCCCGCGGCGCGCGGAGGGCGGCAGCCGCCGCAGCGAGCGCCGCGGAGACGGGAAGTCGATCTGGGATGATTCCCGCCTCCCTGTCGTCATGCTATGCCGGCCGGGGCGGCAAAAACAAGACTGAAGGGCTTCAGTACCTCGAGCCGAAGGGGAATGTTCTGCACTGCTCACCAGGGGAACTTCTCCCATTGCGCCGACAGGGGTGAAAAGGCTCCGGCTTGTGCGTGAGCCGATCTTCGAAGCTCCCTCTCTGTCTAGGAAGTGGGCCTACACGCGCCCTCGTCCACGGGCCCAATCGGCGATGACGCGGGCGATCTCAGCGAGCACGTCCGTGGCGCGCGTTTCGGAGCGATGGTAGTACGCGAAGAGCGACATGACAACGGGACCGCTTTCGGAGTAGACGATTCCGACGTCGGCCTTGACACGCCAGGTGCCCCCGATCTTGTGCGCGACTTCCGTGCCGGAGGGCAAGTGTCTTGGGATCATGCGGCGGTCGGTTGTCTGCTTGAGAATCTCGATCATTTGTTGCGCCGCGAGTTCGCTGACCATTTCGCCGCGATGAATCTGTTTGAAGATCAGACCCATCTCGCGAGGGGTGGTGACATTGCCGTCCGGTGAGGCGGACGCGAAGCCCGCTTCGACCAGGCTGCCCGACTGAGCGCGTCTCAGGAGCAATTCGTCCAAAGCGGGCGAACCGATGCGGGAATCGATATCCGCCATGTGGTAGTGCATCTCCGTGCAGTTCCCGGCGACGTGCGTGTTCGGAAAGCCCAACTCGTCCATCGTGGCGCTGACCGACGCCGCGCTGACGACCTGCATGAGCGTGTCGGTTGCGACGTTGTCGCTGTGAGCGATCATCAACCGGCACAGCTCCAGCAAGGGCAGCGGATCCGGGAGCTCACGCTCTTTGAGCACACCGCTGCCGTGGCGGGAAATGCCGCGGGCCCATTCCTGGGTCTGGTCCGAGAGAAGCTCTATGCTCTCGACGCGGCGAAAGAACTCGATCATCACCGGCACTTTGAACACGCTGGCGGTAGGAAAGAGGTCGTCCTCGTTTCGGCCATAGATCCGTCCACTGTTTAGGTCCTCGGCGTAGATGCCGACCGAGCCCTTGAAGTCCCAAAGGGAAACGCGGACGGCGGCATCGAGGTCCTCGTTCTCGGGGACACCGTGACTCGTCGAAGCCGCTATCAGGATGAGCGCCACGGCCAGCACGAAGGCGGCCATGCCGACGCCGCGCTTCAGGCGCCGAACCGGAATTCGAACAGAGAGTTGCACAGGCTTTTTAGAAGAAGTGGCGTTGTCTGCGATCGAGAGGTATGGGGGTTGCCGACGATGAGACTTTGCGAGTATAGATGTGCGCAGGCTGCTCGTCAACGTCACGTCCGGCCTCTGTCAAGGCTCACGGAAACTCGGGGATGCCTCGCTCGTCCGATACAATGGGGCCGCTCATGCGTCTGCTGGTAGCGGCCTTGTGCCTATCCTTCTCCGGTGCTGCGTTCGCGGCCGAGTTCTCTCATCAGGACGTCATCGAACGGTTGAGGAGCGAGGGCGGTTTCGTTGCCACGGACGCGGAAGGCCAAGCGATCGGAGTCAACCTGACTTCGACCTGGATCACCGACGCCGACCTGGCCCTGGTTGCCAAGCTGCCGAAACTGGAAACGATCGACCTTTCCCTCACAAAGATCACCGATGTCGGTCTCGAACATCTGAAGCAGTTAGAGAACGTGCGGCATCTGCGGCTGCACCACGCGGAGCACCTGACCGACAGCGGGATCGCGCAGATCAAGGGTTGGAAAAAGCTCGAGAGCCTCGATCTTCGCGGAACGAAGGTAACAAGCCGCGTCCTGGAGCACATCAGGGCGCTGACAACTCTGACCGTGCTCGACCTGAGCCACTCCGAAGTCACCGACAGCGGATTCGAGAAATTGGCCGAGCTCACCAAGCTCGAGCGGCTTGCGATCGGCGGGAACCGCATCCTTGGTCCGGGAATCGATCTACTGAAGATGGTCCCTACGCTGCGTCATCTGGATGTGAGCGGGATTCAACGCGTCGACTCGGGGCTTTGGGGCATCGCCCTCAACGATGCCAACATGAACAGGTTGGCGCAGCTCACTCAACTGGAGTCACTCAATCTCAGCGGCGCCAACATCGCCGACCGCGGGCTTGACCGGCCCGGCCATGAGTTGGCGCGCCGCAAGGAACTCCATTCGCTCCCGAAAATCAGTCCGCTCGTCAACCTGCGCGAGCTGGATCTCACCCGCACGGCCGTCGACAACGCAGACCTGGCTGTCGTGACGCAACTGCCGAAGCTGCGCCGCCTGCGCGTCGGCTACGCGAGCAACATCGATGACGGCGCCGCTTCGATCTTCCTGCGCTTGCCGCGACTAGAGAACCTGTATCTGACGGAGACCAATGTCGGCGATGCAACTCTCGATGCACTACAGAAAAGCAAATCGTTGCGGAAACTTGCCGTCGGAGGCACGAAGGTCAGCGCCGAGGGAGTCGCAAGGTTCCGGGAGACGCGGCCCGATTGCGAACTGGTGTGGTGGGCGCCCGCCGTTGAAACATCGTCAAAAGACTGAGTCTGCGCGGGAATGTTTCCCGCGCGGCGTATCCGGCTGAGAGGAATCGATTGGGGCTTATCCAAAATACTTGCCATTTCAGCCTGACGGCTGGAATGAGAGACTCGAATAGGTGTACTTCGGTCATTCCGAAGTGAGAGCTCATTGGTCTGACTTCCCGGGAAGTCCTCGATGAGGCTGCTGAGGCGATAGCAGCGCAAGGCGCGGATGGCGTTGGCGCTACCGACGCTGCGGTGCATTGAAGTGGCTACGGAGGTGTACCGCACTTCCGTTCTGCTATGGAAACACCGCCAGATGCTGGAGACGGGCCTGGCGCAACGTGAACTGAGCCTCTCCATCACGCCCGAGGCGATAATTCTCTACGACATGACCAACGTGCACGGCCATGGCCGGGCGGGCGAGGACCAGCAATTCGGCCACTCGGAGCAGATTCGCAATGCCAACTGCTGTCTCGTTTGGCTGCGTGCCGATTGGTAGCAGCGCTGTGGACAACTCCCTGAGAAAGAGTTAGAAATCCAGGTTCATGCTGAAGTCAGGCTTCCTATCGAATTTGACCAATGCTGTCCAATCGGCCAGATCGTCTTTGCCCGACTCCCAGAATCCTGCGCATAGTTCGAAGTACCTGAGCACAACTTCTTTCTCGCCCGCCTCAAGAAGCTCCTCGGCCAGGGTCATGTCCGGCCCAAACGAATTCAATTGCGGGGAACCCTGAATCATCGCAGCAGCAATCAGCCGGTACTTGGCCTCTTCAATATTGCCCTCGGCCAATGCAATCCGTCCGAGCGTGAGGTGACCCCAATGTGTGCGGTTGCCATGGTTCCGGCCGCCACTGTTGTCATGCAACGCAGCTCCAGCATATTCCCTAGCTTTAGCGTATTGTCTGGCCACGAAAGCATTCTTCGCGAGGTCCACGAGGAACATCTCACGAGCGGGCCCATCCGTCAGTTCGTACGCTCTTTCGAATTGCGCCAAAGCTTTCTCCGCTAATTTGACATTGTCATCGTCCGAGCCTCCGATCCGGCCGAGCTCATACAGGTGACCTAGTTCCCGCGCCCACTTGGGATTGTGCCCATCCAGCGATTGCGCCTTCAAAAGCAACTGAATCGCAAGCTCCCGGTCAGTGAGAGTGAACGCCTCAGCAGCATGGTAAAGAATCGTTGGATTGTTAGGATCCCTTGCGATCTGATCATGCCACGCCTTACGAGCCTCTTCGTATCCTCCCGATTCCAGATTCCCATAGGGACTCGCCAGTATTTCTGTCTCCGGGGCATTCCGGATCAACCAAAGAATGTGTTGTTTGCGTTTCTCGCGAATTGAGCGGTCGACATGGAAGTCTCGGCCGAAGTAGTAACCGAGGAGTTTCGAGCGAGCAACCAGATCGTGCGGGTCGGCGGCAACCTTCTCCTCCAAATACGCGACATCTTCAGGGTTCAGGTCCCTACCCTGCATTGCATGATGTCGGAAGTCCTCGGCAGACGCCACTGCAAGCAGTGGATACAGGCTGAGAACAGCTATCGGAACAAGTGATCTAACTTTCATTTCAAACCTCTTGACCAAGCGTGCGTGGGAGATGAGTTCAGTATAAAATTCGCTTGAGATCACCACAACCGGATTCCCAGCACCGGATTCCCAGGCACTTGAATCCTGATTCGAGATGCCCCTGGCTTCGGTTTGAGAGCGGGAATCTCCACCCAGCAGGTGCAGCGATGGTTTCCAGGAGTTGTGATCTCTGTTTGACCGGACGGGGTTGATTGCAATTGGCCGACCGAGCCCGAACGGGCTGCCGGCCATACTGGCCGCAGAGGGGCTGGTCGGCCAGCGCTCACGCACACTGAAATCGCGACCTGTGCCAGAACGAATCGCTTTCCGACGCGGCCGTAGGGAAGCGGCAATAAATCGGGGCACTAGGGCAGCAACTCTACCATTGATGGGCTCAACTCTACGCCCGCCGAGAATCCGAAGGCGTGGTCTCGAAAAGAAGCGAGAGACGCGCTGAACGCGCTATGCTTGGCCGCGAGGGAAACAGCCTAGATGTGATCTTTCAATAGGTTGTTCACTCGGTCCCAACCGAGGAAACTGAGGGTACCAAGCACAAAGTTTCCCGGAAGGAGGACCAAGTGAACATCCATCAGAATGCCAAGTTGACGCCGCAGAGTCGAGCCGCTGTCGTCCGGCGGATTCTCGACCAGGGCCAGACCCCGAAGGCGGTGGCCAGCGCCTTCGGGGTCTGCGCACGCACGGTGCGCAAGTGGGTGGCCCGCTATCGGGCTGAGGGCGCGGACGGATTGCTCGACCGCAGTTCGCGTCCGCACCGCTCGCCCCGCAGCATACCTGCCACTCTCATCAGCCGCATCACCGCCTTGCGCCGGCTGCGCTGGACCGGCGCCCAGATCGCCGCCACTGTTGGGGTGGCGCCCGCTACCGTCAGTCGAGTCCTCCGCCGCCAGGGGCTTGCTCGCCTTAGTGCCCTCGACCCGCCGCCGCCCGTCCGCCGCTACGAACATCCCCACCCGGGCGACCTGCTGCACCTTGATATCAAGAAACTCGGCCGCTTTCGCCGCGCCGGTCACCGCGTCACCGGGGACCGCCGCCACTCCAGCCCCGGCGCCGGCTGGGAATACCTTCATGTCTGCGTCGACGACCACTCCCGTCTCGCCTTCTCCCAGCTCTATCCCGACCAGACCGCCGCCACTGCCGCGGCCTTCCTCACCGCCGCCCTCGACTACTACCACCGCCTCGGCATCCGCGTCCGCCGCGTGCTCACTGACAACGGCGGGTGTTACCGTTCCAGGGCCTTCCATGCACGCTGTGCCCAACGCGGCCTACGCCATCGCTTCACCCGGCCCTTCACCCCTCCTACCAACGGCAAAGCCGAACGCTTCATCCAGACCGCGCTACGTGAGTGGGCCTACGCCCACACCTATCACACCTCCACCCAGCGTGCCCAACACCTCAGACACTGGCTCCACCGCTACAATTGGCACCGCCCACACGCTAGTCTTAAAGCCAACCCGCCCATCAGTCGAATCGGTCTGACCGGGGACAACCTGTTGAGGTTCCACACCTAGAAGGCTGCTATTGAGGAGGCTGGGGCCTGCGGCTGGCCCCGGACTATACTTCGCAATGCTACAGCAGATGCCGGCGCCTGCCGGTGGGGGTCGAATCGAACTGGAAGTCCAGCACCACCACCCCGGCCTGTGCGGCCCCGTTATCCACTACGGCCACAAAGCGGCGATCAACATCGTTTGCCGCGAGCTAGAGCTTGCGAGTGCGGCCGGGAGCCTTGCCACAACGCTGGGGAGAAGAAATGCGACCGGCGACCGTTCAGGCTTCCGAAGGCTGCTTAAGTTATTGCTGCGACTACTTGAAATCGTTCAGCGAATGGAAAGTTTTGCTGGATAAGGCCCAAATCGATTCGAGGGCCGCTCACTCTGCCACGGGAGCGTCAACGATGCCTAATGCCTCGATGCCGTCCGGGCCTTCGCCGCGCATGTGAGCGGCCATCTGCGGCCAGACTTCCTGATGCAGATCCGTCGCAACCCACCGTAACCGCAAGTCTTCGCTTTCGAAGCCGATCGTCAACACGTAGCTGTTGTCGTCCCCCTGCTCCTTCAGCAAATTCGAAAACTTAAATCCGGCCTGGCTGCTCACCGCCGGATAGAAGGCGTCGTGAAAGGTCTTTTCAAGTTCCGCACCGTGGCCGGACTGTGTTGTGATCTTCACATGCAGCACCACTGGACCCGGACCGTCAAACCGGCGTCCGCCGCTCGGCCCCAACGAGCAACTCAGCACAACAACCGCAAGCGCGGCGACCAACCAACTTCTCAATCCGAACATCAACCAAGCTCCTTTTCCGTCCAGAGAAACCGACTCGCATATTATGCCAGAGCCAAGCGCCGCCGGTATCATGACGGCGTTCAATGCCAGGAAAGCAAGGGAAAACCGGCCACGAACCACTGGCCACTCTCGTATGACTGCCAAGACCTCCTTGCGCTCGCCTGGCGTGCTCGGCGTAGGGGCGGGTGGCTAGGCAGGCATTTGCAATTCCGGCATGGGGGCCGTGCGGAATAGAGGCAGGCACTTCCTGGCCAGCCAGCGCGCCCAAGTCGCCGCGCGACCGATGCGCGCGCTGTCAGTGGCGATGCCCGTCTTGCCGTACATCTCGAGATAGAGTTTCGACACGAGCAGAAAAGCCATGCGCGACCGAATGCTTCTTGTACAGGTCCGCGCCCGATTCCAGATCAGACGCAGGCTGTAGAAGTGTTTCCAAGCAAAATGTGCCTGGAGCCGAATCTCTTCGTGTGTCATGTTTGGATGCGGTATGTAGAGCCGCGGACGCCGGTGGCGGGGAACGAGCCAGTAGCGCGTCAGCGGGACGCCGTCGACCTGAACAGGGTTGTTTGCCTGATCCCTCTCCCAGCGTTGGAAATCAACCGTTCCGGGAAAAGGTGTCAGCGTCACGAACTGAGCGAACGTGACGCTGGCCTCCTGGGCCAGCGTCACCGTGGCGCGGAAGGTATCCGGCCGGTCCGTCGGAAGGCCGAAGATGAATGACCCGAGTATGTACACACCGTGCTTCTGGAAGGTTTGGAGCTGACGCACCAAGCTGTCTCCGGCACAGTTGAACTCCTTGAAGACCGCTTTCAGACCTTCGGGCGTCACGGACTCCACACCGACGAGCACGCCCTTGATGCGAGCATTGCTCATGGCATCGAGAAATTCCGGATCCTCCGCCGCTTCCATCGTGATCTGCGTGAAGAACATCATGTCGCCCGGCAAATCGGCCATACGCTGCATCAGTTCGAATCGTTCCGCTCGTATCGATCGCAACTCACGCAGTCGCTGCTCGTTCTTCTGCTCTTCCGCGAGACGCAGGTCCTCTAGAGTGACGGGGTAGAAATTATCGTCAGCCAAGACAACAAACCGAAATCCCAGGCGACGCAATTCGACAATTTCCTGAATCACGAAGTCTGATGTACGTTGGCGTGGCTTCTGGCCGTCAGTACGCCACACCGAGCAGAACGAACAGTGCTTCGGGCACCCACGCACGGTCTGAACCGAGCCGAACAGGTAGGCTCCCTGCGGCATCAGTTCCCAGCGCGCCGCCAGAAACTCGCCGGCTTCGACACGGCCGCCGTCATAGAGAGGTTTCAGACAATCGTTAACACAGTCAGTCAACGCCTCACCCCATACCACGTCACCGTCGCCCTTGACAACGCTGTGGGCGGCGCCGTGATCGTGAACCTCTTCGGGGAATAACGTGGCGTGAATGCCCCCGAAGATCACTGTGGCTCCGCGTTCGCGAGCGATCCGCCCCAGTTCGTAGCCGCGAAGCGCATTGGAGGTGTGAATGCCGATGCCAACGACATCTCCCTCCTGAATCTCCTCCGGATCGATCAACTCCAGGCACTCATCAACGACGTTGGGGTCTCCAAACCGCCGCGGTGTAGCGGCGGCGAGAACATAAAGCCAGCGAGGGGAGATGACCCCTATTCCGAATGAAACGTCACTGGGATTGATGAGGTGCACTCGCATTGTTCTGCCTTCTCTCTCTGAGACGCCCCTGACGGAGTCCATGTCTCAGCCTGAGCGGGTTCCTGTATGCTTGTGAACAAAGCTCTCATCAACATGAATCGGCTTGTCTTGATGACGGCGTGTTTTGTATAGGTCTGCCGCGGTTTGTCAGCAGTCATCCAGCAGGGCTCAAGCTTTAGCCGCACCCCGGGACGATACCCGTGGGGTGCGGCTTCACAGGCTACATGGTACCAGCTTGGCCGCCGCATTGAATCCGGAGGATACCGGGAACCGCTCCTTCGCCTGAACTCATGATTCTCTTCCGTTTCCTGGGCCCGCCCATCCTCTGCTGCTTGGCGCTTACTCCCATCGTGGCCAAAGACTGGCCCGAGTGGCGCGGTCAAGGCCGCCGCGGCGTCTGGACCGAAACCGGAATTATCGAGACGTTCCCCAAGACCGGTCTGAAGCTCCGCTGGAGCACACCCATCGCGGCAGGCTACTCCGGCCCCGCCGTCGCCGCTGGCCGCGTCTACCTCACCGACTATCGCCAAACCGAGCCCAACAAAGGGTTCGAGCGAGCGCTCTGCCTCGACGAGAAAACCGGCAAGATCCTCTGGACACGCGAGTGGCGCGTCGACTACACCGGTCTCGACTATGCCCTCGGCCCGCGCGCCACGCCGACTGTCAACAGCGACCGCGTCTACATTCTCGGCGCCGTCGGGGATCTGTACTGCTTCGACGCTGTAACCGGCCGGCAGATCTGGAGACGTAGCTACCGCAAAGACTTCGCTGCCAAGCTCCCCACCTGGGGCTTCTCCGCAGCCCCCTTGGTCGACGGCGACCGCCTTATCGTCATCCCCGCCGGCCGCCCCGATGCCAAGGTTGCCGCGCTCGACAAAGAAACCGGCAAGGAGATCTGGCGCGCGCTCGACGCCGTCGACACCGAGCCCGGATACTCGCACCCCATCCTCATCAAAGCCGGCGGAACCCGCCAGCTCATCGTCTGGCACGCCGGAGCGCTTGCCTCTCTGGACCCCGAAAACGGTGAGCTCTACTGGGAGCAACCCTTCAAGATCCGCATGAACACGCCGATCGCTACGCCGGCCTGGGCCGAACCACACATCATGGTCTCGGCGTTTTTTAGCGGCGCACGCCTCTATCGGCTCGACCTGGAGAATCCCGTCTCCACGATGGTTTGGAAAAGTGAAAGCGACAGCGCCGTCGACACCGACAAGCTCCACAGCCTGATGGCCACGCCTGTCATCGACGGAGACTACATCTACGGCTTCTGCAGCTCGGGCCAGCTTCGTTGCCTACGCCGGGCAACCGGCGAACGAGTCTGGGAATCGCAGCAAGCGACGGTCGAAAGGACCCGCAACGTTTCGGGGTTCATCGTTCGCCACGGAGACCGCTACTTCATCAACAACGACCGCGGGGAACTCATCATCGCCAGGCTCTCAGCTCAGGGCTACCAAGAAATCAGCCGCGCCGAGTTGATCCGACCCACCACTGCCATGGGCGCCAACCGCCGTGAGCGCAAAGCCGTCAACTGGGTCCACCCCGCCTACGCCAACCGCCACATCTACATCCGCAACGACGACCACATCATCTCTGTTCCCCTGGCCGCGCGGTGAAAACCCGTAGCGCGGCCTCTCCTTCCCTTCCAAGCCCTCTCGGCGGCGTGCTGCTCAAGACGGAATAGAATCCCGTGAAGCGAGGCTGGGGAAAACTGCTTTCGGCTCCAGGCAGCCAGGGCGCCCGGCGCGAGTTGATCACCTACGGAGCGACCGACGAAGATAAGCGTCCGATCTCTTCGCTGCTCAACCCCCGCCGATAGATCCGCACATCCCGCATTTCTCCGTTGTAGAAGTCGTGTTGGCCGAAGCCGATGCGGAGAGCTTCGTCGTTCGTGAGATCGAGCTTCGCCGGGCTCATGCGCGAGGATCGGGCGACCTCCAAGCCATCCACGTAGAGTCTGAGAACGTCGCCATCGCGTACCGCTGCGATGTGCCGCCAACCGGGCGTCAGTGGGCGATCATAGCTGACATTCTTGCCCGCCTCAAACGACCAGACCTGGCCGGACGGCAATGTCCCCACAAAGAGCCTGCCCTGATGAACAGCCATCGACCAGGCGCGCCGATACTTGACGTCTGGCGTGTGATCGACTCGGCCTATCGGTTGCCAGTCGTGGTCACCGTCGTAGCGGAAGATTCGCGCGAGCGGGAGTGAGCCGTAGTAGAGCTTGCCGTTATAAACATTGGGCCCCATGACTTCCTGCTCTTCGCCGAGGCGTCCGATGCTGACCCAGTTGCCGTCGCCGTCGTAGCGGTAGACGGTCGCTTTCGGCCACGTCCCGGCGTGAAGTTTGCCCTGATACACCGCCATGCCGTAGACCTGTGTGCTGTCTCCCAGGTAACCCGTGTGGCTCCACTTCTCCCCGTCGAAGCGATAGACCGCTCCCTCGTCATAGCCGCTGGCGTAGATCGCTCCGTCGTAGACTGCAAGCGCCTCGGGACGCATGCCCCCGTACGACCCGAGTGCCGTCCAATGCCGCCCATCCTCGTAACGGAACAGCCCCGGCTGATAGAAACCCGACACGTAGAGCTTCCCGCGGAACTCGACCATGCCATTGACGCCGTCGAGCCCGAGGAGCTGGCCGCAGTCGACCCACCCGCCGTTTTCGTAGCGAAAGACCTTGCCGCCGATGTGGTGAGCGATCGTGGGCTCGAGCCCGGAGTAGTGGAGCAGAACGCGAGAGACACCGACATAAAGATGCCCGTCGAAGCTCGCCATCGATGTGACGCCGTTGCTCTTCCACGGAGCGCCGAGGTCCGTCCAGCGGCCATTGTCATAGCGGTAGACGTGGCCTTGGTCGTTGTTGGTTTGCCCTTCGACGGTGCCGACGAAGAGCTTGTCCTCGTGGACCACCATCGAATGATTGAAAATCGATCGGCCGGGACGCCCGTTCAGAGTCCACTCGCTGACGTGCGCGTCGTCGATGCCGAAGTGCAGGTTCCGGTAGTTGGCCTGGCTGCCGGTGACGCCGGCATGATGCTTGATGGAGAGGTTGAAGCCTCGCCTTGCCTTGGGATCAAACTTCGTGATCAGGTCGCCGAGAGTGTCGTCGAGAATCTCGGCCGTATTCACCCAAAGCGCGACGGTGAAGTCCTCGCTGCCGAGGTCGAGCGAGTCGCTGTCGCTCACCTCGATGTACGCTCCTCGGCCATCGAACCGAGCCCCTTCGGCCTTGAGTTCCACCCCGTGGTTTTCGCCATGGTTGTTCCGCCCGGATGAATCCCGAACGCTGCCTTGGAGCTTCCAGTGTCCGACGAGACTGGAATCCTGGGAGACCGCCTGTGCCGTGCCCGGCAGGATGGCGATGATTCCAACGGCAACTCGAACCGGAAACGTATTCCTCATTGCCACGATCATACACGCGAAGCAAGACTCGACAGCTCGTGGCTCCCAAAGAGCCCACACCGTCCCAGAAGCAGTCCACGTGGTATTCCATGGATCTCGCGACGCGCGGCGCATGCTTGAGAGCCGATCAAGGACTCTTCCACAGCACCTTCTATGCGAGTATCCCGTCGATCACGTGACCGTGGACGTCGGTAAGGCGAATATCCCGCCCGGCGAAGTGGAAGGTGAGTTTGGTGTGGTCGAGGCCCAGCAGGTGCAAGACGGTCGCGTGGAGGTCGTGAATCGTGAGGATATTCTCGATCGCCCGGTACCCATACTCATCCGTCCTTCCGAAAATCGTGCCGCCCTTGACCCCGCCTCCCGCGAGCCACAAGCTGAATCCGTAAGGGTTGTGATCGCGGCCATCCGCCGCTTGCACAAACGGCGTGCGGCCGAACTCGCCGGACCAGAGAACCAGCGTCTCGTCGAGCAGCCCGCGCGTTTTCAAATCTTTGATCAGGCCGGCGATCGGCTGGTCCACCTGAAACGCATTGATCCCATGGTGCTCCTTCAGCTTGTTGTGCTGATCCCAGGGATTGCCGAAGTTCTTCAAGCCATTCGTCGGAACCATCGTCAGCTCGACGAAGCGCGCGCCGCGCTCGACCAGGCGCCGCGCCGTCAAACACTGTCTGGCGTAAGCGGCTTTCTGCGGGTTATCGGATTCGAAGCCGTAGAGCTTCTTCGTCGCTTCCGTCTCCCCGCTCAGGTCGACGAGGTCCGGCACGGCGGCCTGCATGCGGTAGGCCGTCTCATAGTTGCGGATGGCGGCTTCAATCGGCGCGTGATCGCCGGTATCGGAGAGGAAACCTCGGTCCATCTGGTCGACGAAGGCCAGCCGGCGGCGTTGCAACGCGTCCGATTCCTTCGGGCGGATATTGTGCAGTGGCTCGTCACGATCGGGATAGAGAAACGATCCCTGATGGGTCGCCGGCAGGAACCCGTTGCCGAAGACGTTGACGCCGCCCAGCGGTATGCCTCCGCTTCCAAGCACCACGAAACCCGGCAGGTTGTGGTTCTCCGTTCCCAAGCCGTAGCTGACCCAAGCACCCATGCTCGGGAAACCGGTGAAGGGCTGTCCGGCGTGAAAGTAGAAATTGGCCTGGGCGTGCTCCATGAACTTCACGGTCATCGAGCGGATGACCGCGAGCTCGTCCGCCACCGAGCCCATGTGCGGGAACAGGTCGCTCACGGGGATGCCGCTCTGTCCGTAGTGATGGAACTCCCAAGGGCTCGGAAAGATGTTGCCGTCCTGGTTGAACATCGTCCGTTCGGTCTTGAACGGCATCGATTGGCCGGCTTCCTTGGCCAAGCGCGGCTTGGGGTCAAACGAATCGATGTGCGAGACGCCGCCGGACATGTAGCAAAAGATGACGTTCTTCACCTTGGGCGTGAAGTGCGGCTGCAACTCGGCGTGCGAGCCGGACCCTTGCGCGGAACCCGCGTACGCTTCGTCGGCCATCAGCCCGGCCAGCGCCAGCATTCCGAACCCGATGGAACTCCGCCGCAGCATGTCACGTCGCGTCAAGCGCGGGCGGAAATGGAGATCGCGCGTCATCGGCTGCTACCGAATATAGATGAACTCCTTGAGATTGAACAGCGCCTGCCCGAAGTCCTGCCAGATTCGCCGATTGCTCCTGATCCGGTCCGCAGCGACATCATGCTCCGAAGCCAACGCGGCAACGAAGGTTTGCGCCTCGTCGAGCTCGTCGGACGAAGGTGCACGGCCCAACGCCTTGAGAAACATTTGCTCAATCCGCCGGCGAGGATCGACATTGCCATCGTTCACGATGCGGTCTGCCCATTTTTCGGCTTGCTCGATCACAAACGGACTATTCATCAGCGTGAGCGACTGAGCGGGGACGTTCGTCACATCGCGCTGTCCGCGCGTCGTGGCGGGCTTCGGCACGTCGAAGACTTCCAGAAACGGATGTCTCAGGTTGCGGCGAACTTCCAGGTACACACTGCGCCGGCCGTCACCGTCAAGCGGCCCTTTTTTCTTATCGCCCTTCGCCCGGCCGGACTCGTGAGCATAGTACGTCTTGACCGAGGGCCCGTATATTTCCGGCTTCAACTCACCCGACGCCGCCAGAATCGCGTCGCGGATCGCTTCGGCTTCCAGCCGCCGGATGTGGGCGTGCTGCAGAAGCTTGTTCTGGGGATCGGCGGCCTGAGCTTTCTCGGATGCCCGGCTGCTCATGCGATAGGCCCGCGAAGTCGCGAGACGCCGCACCATCTTCTTGATCGACCAGCCCTCATCCACAAATCGGCCCGCCAGGTAGTCGAGCAACTCGGGGTGCGTCGGCGCGTCTCCCAGCTTTCCGAAATTATCAACGGTACGAACAATGCCTTCCCCAAAGAGATGACGCCACATCCGGTTGACCGCGACGCGCGCCGTCAGAGGGTTATGCGGGTTCGCGACTTCTTCGGCAAGGTGAAGGCGCACGTCTCGCGGAGCGCCGAATGGCTTGCCGCCCAACGCGGTCAGGAACTTCCGTGGGACCGGATCGGCGGGATTCTTGTGATTGCCGCGGACGAACAACGGCTGTGCCGGCGCTGACTCCTCCAGCAAGCCGGGAGCGCGTCGCGGCACCGGAATCTCGGCCTCCAGCCCGCGGTACTCGGCGACGAGCGGCTGCAACTCGACCAGCTGTCCCAGCGAAGTCGGCAGCAAATCGCGGCGCACAAAGTAGTCAAGGTACGCCGCTTGCTCGTCAGCCAGCGTGCCGTCGCGCCATGATTTGACGGCGTCGACCAGCAAATCTCCGAAACGCCGTGCCAGTTCCTCGTGGGAAGACGGCGCCTCCCCACTCAGGAGATGCAGTATCGGCAGCACAACCTCCTTCGGCGGGTCGTCATTGTTGTGAAAGACGACGTGGTCCGCGCCGAAGTACGAGCGGCCATCAAACAGCGGAACCGGCGCAGATCTGCGATAGGTGTAGTCCTCGAGCGTGGCGAACTCGATGTAGGCGGTAAACCCTTTCCAATAGGTCGTATCCCATCGGACCCACTTCATCTCGTCGTCGGAGAGGTTGAAGCGCTGCCCGTAAATGCCGCCGCGGGGCACGGCATAGTTCTCGATGATCAATTGGACGGCGCTGACGTTGCCGCCGAGGCTGCGGAAGCTGATCGCATCGTGCTCGATCCTGAATCGCGGCGATTGCAGAATGCCGTTGTGCTTCGGCGTCAGCAGGTGGGTGTATACACCGCCGGGATAGATCCCGCTGACAACTTGATCTCCGGTGGGCTGAACAAAGAATGCACCGGGCGCGGCGGTCGTATCGGGCATGCCGACACCGTAGCGCAGCCAGTTCTTGTAATCCTTGCCACCCGGATGCCAGGTCTCTTCGAAGTGAGCCGTGTTGAACTCCGTTCGGGATCGAACCTTGTCGCGCCAATGTCGGGCCAGACGCGTCCAACTTGATGCAAGTGCGTCCCCTTCTTTCCGGCGAAGCGACTCCCAAACGGCAAGAGGACTCTCCTCGTCGCAGGCCGCTTCTTCCAGAGCCTTCTTGATGGCGCCGTCCTGCTCGTAGATCAACCGCAGTTCGAGCTTGCGCGCCACGTCGATCCAGGCTGAGGCGAGCTTTTCCTTGATCCGGGCCTTCAGCTCGGCGAGCTTCTCCCGGTGGACGTTGAGATCTTGCGGGTTGTCGATCGTCGCCTGAATCGGCCGTGCGCCATAGAAGGCACCGAACAGCGAGTAGAAATCCTTCTGGCTGATCGCATCGAACTTGTGATCGTGACAGCGCGCGCAAGAAACGGTCAGCCCTTGAAAGGCCTTCGAAAAGACATCGATCTGATTGTCGGTCCACTTGACGCGGTCTTCCAACGGTTCAACGGGTTGGAAGGCATGCTCGATCATGCGGAAGTGCGCGATGCCGAGGAGGGATTCGTTGGTTTTAGCGTCGGCGCTCCAACGAGGCTGGGCCAGCAAATCACCCGCGATATGCTCGCGGACGAGCTGATCGTACGGCAAGTCCTGGTTGAGCGCGCGAATCAGGTAGTCGCGGTAGCGCCAGGCCTGGGGAACATCCGGGTCGCCTTCGCTGCCGTGCGATTCCGAATAGCGGACCAAGTCCATCCAGTGGCGCGCCCAGCGCTCACCAAAGTGGGACGACGCCAGCAGCCGATCAACAAGGCGCTCGCAAGCCTCGGGCGAATCGTCGTTCACAAATGACTCGATCTGTTCCGGCGACGGCGGCAGACCGGTCAGCGCAAACGACAGCCGCCGTAACAACGTAGGGCGGTCCGCCTCTTTCGCCGGTGAAAGCCCTTCGGATTCGAGCTTGGCGAGAAGGAACCGGTCGACATCGTTCAACGGCCACGCCTGGTTCTTGACTCTCGGCGGTGAAGTCGCCTTCACCGGATGCCAAGCCCAGTGCGCCTGTTTGCGGGCATTGAGGTCAAAGCCGGTCTCGGCGACGGCGAAGTCCTTTGATTCTTCCTCCGGCCAGGGCGCTCCCATCTCGATCCACTTCGCGAGCACCGCGATCTGATCGTCGGCAAGCTTGCCCGTGGGCGGCATCTGAACCGATTCGCCTCGCACGGCATGCATCAGGCGACTTTGATTCGGCCTGCCCGGGACGACCACCGGTCCCGCTTCACTGCCTTGCCGCAACCCTTCGGAAGTATCGAGGTAGAGCTTTGCGAAAACCGGCTTGGCCTGAGCGCTATGGCATTGATGGCAGTGCTCAGCCAGCAAAGGCCGGACCCGAGATTCGAAGAACTCGAGCTGAGCCGCGGTGGGTGCGGCCACGGACGAAGAAACCGAAAAGAGGCCGCCCAACAAACCGGCGATAGCGCACCCGGCGAGTAGAGAACCTTTGCTGCGTGACTGCACGTGCATCCGCGCCCGTGGTCGGCACCGATCAGACAGGAGCCACAACTATTTTAGACCGGGAGCTATGTGCGATAAGCAGGCCATTCGATATAGCGGCTTTCGTAACGGGCAAACTCCTACTCGGGCCAAGTAGGACCCACTATCGTTGGTTTCTCGTGTACGCCTGTGTAGCACGGCTTTCTGTTTTCCTTACGGACCGAAAGCCGGTTTGACTCGTGTTGGTTGACGAGGCCGTAGATGTCGTTAGGCCGCCGCTGCTGATTCTTACGCTTCTGCGACTGATCGTGGGGCCGAAGACTTCTCGGAACGTACGTCAACGGTTGGGGGCCGGACAAGTTCGTATGGTGGATCTCTCAGCGCTATTCACGCCTATCACCGATCAGCAACCATGACGGAGCCGGAGTTGGAGCGGGCGATCGAATACTTGAAGAGCGCGTACGGTGGGTGACGGGCCGGACGTACGGACGCCTGGTCGAGTCAGGGTTTGGCCGTCTCATCGTGGGTACGCCAAAGCAGGCGCAAGCTCAACGTCCAGGCGGCGGCGGGCAAGAGCATCGCCAGGCCTACTCCCAGCGCGGCCGTGCGGGCGGCGACAGCGTGGTCGATCGCCCAGCCGCAACTATAGCTCGCGACCGACGCCGTCACCATGAAGAGAGCGAGGTCGGCGGCGAAGACGCGTCCTCGAAAGCGGTCGTCCGTACTGAAGTGAAGGAGTGTCATCGAGTAGACCCAAACCAGCGAGCCGCCGGCATGGGCGACGACCATTGTGATAGCCGCTACATTCAGGGATCGCGCCTGGCTGAAGACGATGTAGGAAAACGCGCCGGCCAGATATCCGGCGAGCACCGCCCAACGCATCCGGCTTCGGCTCCCGCCGACAAAGGGACCCGCGACCAAAGGGCCGAGCAGCGAACCGACGCCCTGAAACACCAGCAGCAGGCTCATGCCGAGGGCGGGCACGCCTCCTACGGCGAATTCGCGGCTGCCGATCACGCTCACCAGGACCAAGCGCGCTCCGAGGATGCCGAGGCCGAACTTCAAGGTCAACAGCGACGCGAGTCTCAAGTCGCGGGCGACGTAGCGAAAGCCTTCGACGATGGGGCCGAAACCCAAGACCTCACGCCAGCGGAAGCGGGCATCGGGATCGACATGGGTTTCGCGTGCTCGCATGCGGTAAATGAACCAGGCCGAAAGGAGAAAAGAGCCGGAGTTCAGCAAGAACACCGTCTCGCGACCGAACCACGCGACGACAAAGCCTCCGATGGCGGCGCCCGCTGTGACGCTGACGGACCAAGTAGTCCCTGCTACGGCGTTGGCCGTCGCGATGTCGCGTTCGTCCACAACGTTCGGCAGGATGGCGGTGCGCGCCGACTCGAAGAAGGCCGCGGTCGTCACTTCCAAGGCCAACAACCCATAAAGAAACCCAATCTGTTCGCGGGTCCCGACGATGAGCATCCCGAGCACGACCGCCGAGCGCACAAGATCGGTAATCAGCATTACGCGCCGGCGGCTGACACGGTCGTTCACCGCGCCGGCTGTCGGTCCGGCGACGAACATCGGCAGAATCTGCAAGACGGCCGCGAGCGCAACGGTCTCGGCAGAGCCCGTCAACTTGAGCAGGAGATCGTAGATGGCGACCGAGTAGAACCAGTCACCGGTTCCGCTAACAAGCTGAGCGAGCCACAAACGCCGAAAGTGGACATTACGGCGCAGCAACCGGTAGTAGTTGGGAAGGGTGATGGCCGCGTCGTTGTTCACTTCGAGGTCCGGCCTGCAGGCTCCAACGGTACATCAACGTCGAGTTGCTCAGCCACGATAGAGGCCGGTACGCTCCCGGACGAGCTCCATCGTCTGTTGAGCAATGGGAGTGACTCGCTCGGCCCCCTCTCTAAGGATCTGCCGAATCGCCCCGCGGTCGGCCGTCAACTCTTCATAGTTCTTCTGAATCGGCTCAAGGTGCGAGACCACCTTGTCCGTAACGGCCTTCTTGAGATCGCCGTAGCGCATCCCCGCGAACTTCTCTTTCATTTGCTCGTTGGTCCATCCGGAGAAAGCCTGGAAGATGTTCAGTAGATTCCGCACGCCGGCGCCCGGGTCATCGAAGTCGACACCGGGCTTGGAATCGGTAACGGCCCTGCCGATCAGTTTCTTGATGCGGTTCGGAGGATCGAGCAGATTGATAGCGTGGTTGGGACCGATCGCGGACTTGCTCATTTTTTCTGTCGGTTCGTCGAGTCCCATGACGCGAGCGCCGACAGCGGGCAACCTGGTCTCCGGAACTACGAACGTCTCGCCGTAGAGCGTGTTGAAACGTTGCGCGATGGCGCGTGTCAATTCCAGATGCTGCGCCTGATCCTCGCCAACGGGCACGATGCCTGCCTGGTAGAGCAGGATGTCGGCCGCCATCAACGTGGGATAACAGAACAGCCCGGTGCCGATGGACTCCTGCTGCTCGAGTTTCGCCTTGAACTGTGTCATGCGGTTCAACCAACCAAAGGGCGTAACGCAAGTGAAGACCCAGGCAAGCTCGACGTGCGCCGGGACGGTGGACTGCACGAAAATCGCAGCGTGTTTCGGGTCAATGCCTGAAGCCACATAGAGAGCCGCTACGTCCTCAATCTTCTTCTGTAGCTCCTTGGGCTCCTGATAGACGGTGATGGCGTGATGATCAACGATGCAGAAGATAGGCTCACAGTCGTATTGCATCTGTGACCAGGTTTTCAAAGCGCCCAGGTAGTTGCCGATGTGCAGATTCCCGGTCGGCTGCATTCCGGAAAAAATTCGTGGCTTCATAAGACGGCCAGAGAGGAAACTTCACATTCTACGGGTCGGCTTCTGAACCTCACAAGCGTGCGATATTCGAGATCTGTGTGGAGTCAACCGGTGTCGCGGCGGGAGACTGATTGTCCGGGAGCGATGGTATAGTCTAGGCAGGCTTGCGGGCGGAACATTCTCGGCACATACGGTAGGGCGCTTTTCATGGACTTTGACCAGTTGCACGCATTCCTGGAAATCGTCCGCCTGAAGAGTTTCTCGAAGGCGGCGCGCTCGTGCTTCCGCACTCAGCCTGCGATCAGTGCGCAGATCCGGCAGATGGAGCAAGAGCTTGACACGCAACTCTTCGAGCGATTCGGGAACCGGATCTCATTGACTGCCGCCGGCAAGGTTTTCGCCACTTACGCGCAAAAGATTCTCGATACCAAGCGCGAGGCGTTCGATACGGTTCGGGAGTTGGAGCGTGTACCCCGCGGAGAGGTGATGATCGCGGCGAACGAGGCAACTTGTGTGAACGTGCTCCCGCGGGTTTTCTCGAACTACAAGGGGAAGTTCCCCCACGTGCAATTGCAGGTGATTCGCTCCTACGGATCTACGATCGTTGACGCTGTGCTTGACAACTCCACGGATTTCGGCATCACGCACATGCCGGTGCGGGAGCGGCGATTGCAATCGGTGGAGATCCATTCCGATGAGATCCGGCTGCTCGTGCCTCCGGCCCACCCTTTGGCGGGGTTGAGGAGCGTGGGCGCGGAACAGGTCGTCCAGTATCCGTTATTACTGCCGAAGAGGGGACGTACGCGCAGTCGCATCAATGAATACCTGGATGTCTACGAGGACGAGATGGAAGTCTCGATGGAGCTGGAGTCGAGCGAGATGATCAAGCAATTCGTGATCGCCGGGCTCGGGATCGGCTTCATGGCGGTCACGAATGCGCAGAACGAGATTCGAAGCGGCGCACTCGTCACGGTGGCCCTGGCGCCGCTGCCGATGATCCGAACTCTCGGGCTGATCTATCGTAAGGACAAGGCGTTGTCACGAGCGGCGTTGGGTTTCATAGAAGTGGTGAGCGAGTTCGCCGGCGCAGAACCGGTTTTCGAAAAGGCCGATCCACGCGGTCCTCGAAAGGCATCGAAAGCGTCATGAACCGGGTCCTGAAGACATCTTCGATTCGCATCGCGACGGCGCGGAAAGAAGCATTCTTCCACTCTGTCGAGGAACTCCCGCAGGAGCTTAGACAAGAAATCAAAAGGGCTCTCGAAGGACCGGATACCGAAACGCTTTATATCGCCAATCAGGTGGCCTACGAGCGCATTGAGGAACTCACATGGGAGTCTCAGGATTCGGAAAGCGCTACGGAAGAGAAGCAGCTCTTTCACCGAAAGCGGCGGGCGCTCGCGGCGTTGGGTGCTGCTCTTTCCGGCGTCGCGCTCACCTGGGTCGTACTCACCCTGTTCGGTAAACAGTAAGACCCGACAAGAGCTTCGGATAGAAATCCGTGGACTTCTGGGGCATCACTCCACCCCCGAAGGATATCTGCGCAACCTTTTGCACATCGACCGGGCGGAGCAGAAACGCGACTTGCGCCTGACCCGAGCGGACCTCATCGACGGCAGCGTCGAACCCACGAATATAGCTGATGTTCTTCAACTCGCGGACATCTTCGGCGGAGATTCCCAGGACTTCAGCGAACAGCAGTTTGTGGAGCACGACTACATCGAGGGTTCTTTCTTCCGGACCGGCATCCGGCAGGCAAGTTTCGAGGGCGTCCGGGCGGCCCCTGAGCAAGTAGTGTCTTGTGGCGCCTTGGAGACTGACGCCGATGGCTGAGCGGCCGGCCGGTGCTGAGTCGAGGGCTTCCCGCAGCTCGTCGGAGCTTGAAAAAACTTCGGTGTCGAACCACTGCTCGGCCGTTTGGCGGAAGGCTTCGGCCGGAAAGCCACTCAAGCCCGTGAGGACGCGATGGGTCGCAAGCACAACCAGACCAGCCGCCCGCATGTTTACGAAGGTCATCATGACGCGGTCCGCACCGGGGACACCGACATTTTCCTCGGCGTATGCCAAGGATGTCTCGTAGCGGTGGTGGCCGTCGGCGATAAGGATCTTCTTGTCGGCCATGACGCCCTGGATTTCAGCGGTGATGGCGGGATCGTCAATCTTCCAAACGCGGTGATACACGTCACGGTGGTCGATGACGTCGATAACCGGCGCCGATTCCGCCGCTTCATCGAGACGAGTCTCGACGGCTCGTTCGGGGTCGTCATACAGCACGAAGAGTTGCCCGAAGTGCGACTTGGTGTGTCGCGTAAGCTGCAAGCGATCGAACTTAGGGCCTCGGTGCGTCAGCTCGTGTCCGAAGATGACCTTCTTCTCGTACGGAAGGGTCTCCGTCAAACCGATGAACCCCTGGCGAACCAGCACCTCGCCGCTTTCGGGATGCTTGAATTGCTGGAAGTAGGGGTAGAAGGCGGGCGCTGCATCCTGCGCCAGGATGCCATAGCGGACCCACGCTTCGAGGTCAGACGCGGCGCGCGTGTAGACATTATTCGTGTCGTTGTCACCCGGCTTCTCACGGCCTTTTGTCAGACGAACGAAATTGTTGGGGCTGGCGTCGTAGTATTTCTGCTGCAAATCCGGCGGGATCTTGTCATACGGCTGCGTGACGAGGTTTTGGATCGGCCCCGCCTTCTCGGTGTAGCGGAAGGCCGGGAAGGGGAAGACGTTCGCCATAAGAGACTCTGAGTGAGGCGCTCAGCGGCGCCGGATGGAACACGGTCAAGCAACAAGGATGGGAGAGAAGGAGTGGCGGGAGCGACGGGATTCGAACCCGCGGCCTCCGGCGTGACAGGCCGGCGTTCTAACCAACTGAACTACGCCCCCGTTACTGGAAAACCCGGCGAGAAGGAAACAGCAGACATTCGGAACCCTATGGGCTTCCAGCCTCGCCTAGACCGCGGGAAGCCGCGCAGCACCCATCAAGTTTGATGCTAGCACGGGGACCAGAAGCGCGCAATGCAAGGGACAAGGGGCAGCAGGGATGGGAGCGCCTCCACCAAGAGAAACAGGTGACCATCTTCCCCGGGGCTTGCGTTTGGAATCGCGGGCCTGAATTTCTCAGCAGTGCGCTCGGTGAACGCTTCGAAGCCGAACCCTGTTCCGATTGATACCGGAAAGGCCGCTTGATCAGTCAAGGGTGAGTGCGGGAGGTCTTTCGTGTTTGCGTTCCATGTTGTTGCAGGTGCCGACCTTCGGCGCGAAGGCGCTCATGGGCTTCCAGTTGCTATCCTCTCTCTCTTCCACCCAGTAGGTTCCGCTTGAAAGGTCTTCTCGGAGGCGCCAGCGGTCTTCCCCTTCGACAGGATCGAATGGGATCTCCGGCTCCTGACTGGTCATCCCACGGATGTTCCACGAACTGCCCCCCGTCCTCGTTTCGTACAGCTCGAATGGGTCCCCGTCGGCGTTCGTTCGCTCAATGAGGAGAAACCCGTGACGAGGGTTCTCGAAATCGAACTCCCGCACGATGCCGTTGCGGTCGTCCTCTTCCCAGATGTACCGGTCGGTCCACCTCTCTCCGCCGTTGCGCGTGGAGAGCATGAACGGAATGGGGGATGTGTCGGCTTCCCATTGTTGGCCGCCGATCCAGCCGTGCTTTGCGTCGACGGCTCGGAAGATCTCGAGACTTCCACCGGATATGCGATCGAGGGACTCGGTCCAGGTTTGGCCTTTGTCGTCGCTGGCGAGCAGCACGGACGAGACCGTTCCGGCCGACGCATGGACGTTCCCCATCACGTAGACGCGGTCGCCAAGGTTGCCGATGGCGACCAGCTCCATCACGAGCGAGCAAGGCGTGACATCGTTGCAAACCAGACCCGCGCGCAGCAGGTCTTCCTCCCAGCATGCGAGAGGCAAGACGAGCGGTTCGCCTCCGAAGATGAGCCGGGGCGCGGCTTCAGGTTCTGCTTCGGGCTGACCGGCGAGAGGGACGGACAACGTCCCGACGCAGAGCAATAGAGCAATCAGCCGGAGGAGAGGCCGCATGAGAGTCTACTAGCAGGGTAACCGAATGCGGGCCTGACGTTTCTCCGGCGCCGTGATGATATGCTCGGGAATCGAGAGTAGGAACCGGGGAGGGAATCAGAATGAACCGAAGACTTTTCCTGATGGCGAGCAGCGGGGTTGCGTTGGCGGCCGGGCCTTCCGAGCGGATCCGCGCCGCCCTGATTGGAAGCGGAGGCCGGGGCCGTACGTTGACGAGACGTTTTCGGCGGCACGAGGACGTCGAGGTAGCAGCGGTTTGCGACATTTACGAGCCGAATCTCGAAGCGGGGTTGTCGGCAGCCGGTCCGGGAGCACAAGCCTATCGTGACTATAAAAAGCTGCTCGACAACAAGGACATCGACGCCGTCATCATTGCCACGCCCGAGCACTGGCATCACCGGATGTTGCTCGATGCGATCGCTGCCGGCAAGGACGTCTACATCGAAAAACCCCTGTGCCGCACGCCCGAAGAGGGCGTCGAGATGGTCAAGGCAGTCCACGCTTCCGACCGAGTCGTCCAGGTAGGCATGCAGCGACGGAGCTATTCCTTGTATCAACAGGCGCGGGACCTGAGGCGTTCGGGCAAGCTGGGAACGGTTCGGATGGTCCGCACGTACTGGTTGAACAACAGCCTGACGCTGCGGGACGGAAAGTTCGAAGGGCCGATCGACTGGGATCAGTGGATTGGCCCGGCCAAACCGACGGCCAAGAGCGAGTCGCTTTTCTTCAATTGGCGATACTTCGCCGATTACGCGGGTGGCATCGTGATCGATCAAGGCGCGCATATCTTTGACTCGATCCACATGATCATGGACGCAGGGTATCCCTCAGCCGTGAACGCTTCCGCTTGCCGGGGACATATGGAGGGCGCGGACCGGCCGGAGTCGGTAGTGGTGGCGGCGGAGTATCCCGAGGACTTCCTGGCCGTGTTCACGATCAACTACGCGGCCATGCGGTATCCCGGCAAGGACGACCAGCTCAACGCCTACGACGGTGACGAAGGCCGAATGGATCTGGGCCGGGAGTTCTTGCGCGTTTTCCCCAGGGATGCGCCGATAGAGCCCTCGATCGACGACAATCGGCCGGGCGGGTTCGGCCAAGCAACCACGGAGCACGTGAATAGCTTTCTGGAGGCGGTCCGGCATCGCAAGACGCCTTCAGCGCCGATCGAAATTGGCTTTCAATCGGCGCTGGTGCTGCATCTCGGGAATCTGTCACTGCAGCACGGCAAGCGCGTTCGGTGGGACCGCGACAAGATGACCGCCGTCGTGTGAAAGAACCCGAGCAGGACTGCGTTAAGATGGTGAGTCTCGTTTGCCTGTCCCTGGGGCGAAGGCGTCGCAAAGTGGCTCATCCGGCCTGGGACGCTCACAATCCCCAACCATCCTTCGGAGGAATGTACCCGTGAAGAAAAGAGGAATCCCGATACTTCTTTGCCTTGTGGGCCTGCTGTTGGCCCCTGGCGTGATCAGCGCCGAAAAAAAGATCATCTATCCGCCCAAGATGAAGCAACACCGCCCCAACATGCCGTTCAGTCCCGGCGTGCAGGTGGGCAACATCTTGTGGGTCGCCGGCCAGACGGGCGGCAGCATTGAAACCGGCGAGTATCCGAAAGATTTCGCCGAAGAAGTTCATTCGACGTTCAAGCGCATCGAGATGATCCTGACGGACGCCGATTATACGTTCGATGATGTGGTCGACGCGAAGGTCTACCTGACCGATATCTCGAACTTCTCGACAATGAGTGGCATCTTCCGGGAGTACTTCAAGAAGGACCCGCCTGCACGGACGACAGTGGGCATCGCGAGTCTCGTGGGTAAAGCCCGGATCGAAATTACGGTTACGGCGGCAAAATAACACGCCAACAAGAGCGTCGGCGGAATTCGCCGATCGTTTTCAAAAATGCTTGAAGCCTTGCGGCTCAAGAGGCCGGCTCTTGCCCGACGAGGTGAGGAAAACCCCTCGGCGGGCGATGACCGTTCCGATGGGCGTGATGCGAACGCCCTTCCAACTCTTTGGCATCGGGGTGGAGGGTCGGGCCGTGAACAACAACTCGTACTCTTCGCCGCCGTGCAGAGCGTGCTCGACGGCAGCGCCGGCGAAGCGGGGTACAGCGGACTCATCGATCTCGATGCCGACTCGGCTCGCCTCGGCGACTCGCCGAGCGTCTGTGGAAAGCCCGTCGCTCAGGTCAATGGCGGCGGTTGCCCGCCCGGCCTTTCGGAGGTAACGACCGAGGTCGAGGCGGGGCTGCGGGCGGAGATGGCGTTCGATCGCTGGGTCGTCATGCGGCTCCGTGACCGATTGCAGCCTCTCGAGACCGAGAACGGATCCGCCGAGTTCCCCCGATATGTAAACGACGTTGCCGAGGCGGGCTTTGTCGCGACGGAGGGCTGTGCCTGCAGGAACCGAGCCCGTGACGGTGACATGTGCAGTGAACCGCTCTGCCCGAGCCACATCGCCCCCGACGAGGGTGGTTCCCGAGGAACCGGCCAGTTGGAACATTTCAGATAGGAATTCCTTTAACCAACCGTCGGCGAGCGCCCACTCCGGCAGCCCCAGGGACAGCAGGAATTGAAGCGGTCCCCCCCCCATGGCGGCGATGTCGCTGAGACCGCGGGCCAAGCATTTCCATCCGAGGGCGTCCGGAGGATGGCTGCTCTTTAGAAAGTGTGTGTTTTCAATGATTTGGTCAGTCGTCAGCAGGCTGTCACAGCCGCTCGGAAGGGGCTTTACGACGGCTGTATCGTCTCCGATTCCCAAACGGACACCCGTCTGGCGGGCATGCGAAGCCCTTTTTCGGATGCTCTCAATGACCTCGTTTTCGACCATCCCGGCAGGGTATGACTGCAAGTTTGTAAGGATTCAGGGAGCGAAATCATTCCCAGGGGCTGTAACCGTCTTGACAGATTTCCGGAAACTTGCTAGCGTGCAGGGATATCGTTGGCCCAGGATTGAGTCGGCGGTTTTCCCCACGGGAATCATTGGTGCCCGTCACCCGCAAGGCCGGTAGCCAGTGTCAAGCTCAAGCACCCCAACACCCATCCGAAAGCATTATCTCATTGTTGTCGTGGCGCATTCCGTCCACGGCCGCATTCGACGCATCCACATTCCTCACTACGCGATCCACATCGTGCTGAGCTTTGCCTTGTTCGGGGCGATCGTAGGCCTGGGGTTGGTGTCCAGCTATGCTCGTATGCTCTGGAAGGCCGCGGCATTCAACGAGTTGCGCGACAAAAAAGAAGCCCTGCAGCGCCACAACGCGGAACTGCAGAAGACGGTCGACGAGCGGAACTCACAAATCGCTTCGCTCGGAGAGTTAGCGTCTGAAGTGTCGATTGCGTTCGGCATCAAGCGTCCTGAGGCGTCTGAGACGCCAGCCCCGGCGGAACCGTCCGCCAAGCGCGGCTATGAGGACTTCGTCAGCCAATATGATTTCCTGCAGCAAGTGCGTTTGTCGCCGACCGGCAGAAAGCCGCTCTGGTACTGGCTTGAGAATACGACGCCGTCGGTATGGCCGGTACGAGGCGCTCTGAGTTCTTCATTTGGCACCCGCCGCGACCCGTTCAGCGGAGAGGGCGCCTTCCACCCCGGCGTAGACATTCGTTCGCGGCACGGCGCCCCTGTCGTCGCTGCTGCCGACGGCATGGTGACCGAGAGCGGTTGGATCGGCCAGTACGGTAAGCGAGTCGTTCTCAATCACGGACCGAATTTCCTTTCGACGCATTACGCTCATCTTTCTGAATTGTTTGTACGATCCGGAGAAATCGTCCGCCGGGGGCAAGTGATCGGCCGGACCGGCGCAACCGGAAGGACCACTTCGCCGCATCTGCACTACGAAGTTCGCTTCAAGGACACTCCGGTCAATCCCTACCGCTATTTGCAGAGAAACAATCTCCGCCGCAGTTCCTTCCAGTTCGCCGACTAACGAGAGGGGCCCAGAAGGCCCGGCCGGCAACACGCACTAACTTGTTATTGCCCGTTGGGGCTCTCCGCTGCGGTGCGTCATTAAGGCGGAGGCCGGCACGAGCATTGGTGCTTTAGCTTCCGCTCGGGAGAGGTTGCGGTGCATAGACCTGCCGTTGCTGCGAAAAATCCATAAGAACGTCACGTCGCAAGTCGTTGCTTATGAGGGCGCGACGATCGCTCCAAGCAGTGCTAGCAATCACTGACCGCTGCCGGCGCTGGGACGGGAGTCTCGGCACAGCGAGATGATCACTTCCTGGATGCAAGGGCAAGCTTATTCAAGATCCTTCCAACAGCCATGACATAACGGTCCACCTCGGACTCGTCGTTATACAGGTGGATCGCCGAGCGAACCCGCCCGTCATTGGCCCAAACGATAATATCCTGCCCGGCCAACGCGGTACCGATCTCTTTGGCCGCGGGATGGACGAAAGACACAATCCCCGAGTGATACGCCGGATCTTCCGGCGTCAGTAGCTCCAGCCCCAGACCGGCGAGCCCGGTGCGCATCTTCTGAACGAGTGGAGCCAGCGATTCGTCGAGATGAGCCACGCCGATCTCCAACAGATACTCCAAGCTGGAGCGTAGGGCGTAGATTGACGAGAAGTTCGGCATCCCGGAGACGAACCGCGCCGCGCCCTCTTTGAATGCAAAACGCTCGAAACGGTCAGGGGTGAAAATGTTTGGCACGCTATACCAACCGGCGGTCGCGGGCGTCAGACGTTCCAACAACTGCGGCGAGCAATAGGTGATCCCCAAGCCGTGTGGCGTGAAAAGCCACTTGTAAGAACTCGCGACGAGAAAATCGACATTCTCGACGCCGACCGGCACACGACCCAGCGCCTGCGTCGCATCCACCGCGAAGACCGCGCCGGCCTGGTGCACTTCGTCGCCAAGTTCTTTCAGATAAGGGAGTTGGGTGCCCGACTTGTAGCTCACCTGGCTTACCGAGACCAGCTTCGTGCGCGGCGCGATGCGAGATGTAATGTCTTCCAGGCGGATCATGCCACCGGCCGATTTGACGACTTCCAGTCGCACGCCACGCTCCCTGAGGCGGAGCCACGTGATCACGTTCGGGGGAAACTCCAGATCCGTAATGACGACCTCGTCCCCCTGTGCCCAATCCATCGAGTTGGCGAGGAGGTTGAGTCCTTCCGTCGCGTTGGCCAGAAAGGTGACAGAGTCCTTCGGCGCACTGAGGAATGAGGTGGCAAGCCCCACCGTCTCAGCCTCCATTTGATAGATCTTCGGCCTGTTGATGCTCCCCTTCGCCTTGGCGCGCGCGTACTCCAACAGCGCTTCCTGTGAGTCGGTGGAGAGTAGTCCTTCGGCAGCCGTGTTCAAGTAGATGTAGTCACGGGTCTGGGGAAATTTGTCTTTGATGGGTATCGAGACAGTCATTGTTAGGGAACATCAGGTTTGCGACTCGCGGCAGCGAGAGCTTTTTAGCCGGGATCGTGCGGGATCGTACGGGATCGTATAGGATTATGAGCGGTTTGCGAGCACGGGGGTTCAGGATTAGCGCCGCGTTTCGGTTTTGCGACTGGCGCTGGCGTGTTGACGAATAGAGGGCGATATTTACGCCAGGTTTGCGACGGATAGAGCTTTGCGTCGTTCACTGTCAGACGGTCGTGGCTGTGGAAATATTTCGGCCGCGCCAGTCGCGGTTGCCTTCAACTCTTCACGGACCTGGGCGAGGGTTAGCCGGTCGCGAGCGAGTCGCGCCTGCAGCCGTCTCAGCTTGGCGAGAAGCGTCCTGTGCTTCCGGCGCCGCTCGTCTTCGGGGGTTCCCTTGGTCTTGACTTCGTAGCGCTTGTTCTGGCAGCGCCGGCAGACGCTCGGATTCGGTCCGGGTCTCCAAAAGTCGTACTCGAGCGGATGGCCGCAATCTTCGCAAGGCACGGGCTTCGACGTCCATGCCGGCTTGCTGTTGGGATCGTGCTTACTCATGCTCTTTAAACCCCTTGTAACGGTGCTTGAAAGGATACTTAAATCGGCACCTCTCAATCCAAGGCGCAGTCGCGGAGGAGTGCGCCCATGATGTCTTCTCCGATGCCGTCCACGATCGGCGGGCGTTTCTCGGCTAGCGGGTGACGGCTTCGAAGTTGGTCCAGTATTCGTCTATCTCGCCCTTGCGGCGGACTTTCACGAGGCCTGAGAAGATCGCCGTGTCACTAACGAAAACGGGCTCGCCGGCCTTGAAGACGACACATTCACCTGACAAGACGCCTTCCATCAGTGCGCGGCCAAATGCCTCTCTGTCGCCCTGCACCGCAATACGCGTGAGTTTGCTGTTGTAGTCGCGGCTACGGCAGCCGATGTTGTCCTCGCCCTCGATGCGGTTGGGGCCGGGTGAGCTGATGCGCTTGGCTGCGGGTTCCGGAGTCTGATCGGGCTGCGGCTCCAATTTTTCCGGCGCGGCTGCGGTTTCGACCGGCGGCGGCAGATCGGCGGGGGGCTCGGGCTGAGGGGCGGCTTCAGGCGCGGCCTGATCGATGGCTTGGGTAGAGACCTGTTCAGGCTTATCGGGTGCCAGTGCGGCTCCAGTCGCAATCACCGCGAACGAGAGCAGCAAAGCACGGGCCGAGTGCTTGCGGCTGGACAGGCCCAGGCGCTTGATGGGCCTGAAGAGGCCGACAAACGACACCCAGAACGCCACTGACCCTGCCAGGGTCAAAAACCCCGCTATCGCTTCCATGGTTTTCCTCCTCTTAGTGTTTGAGCTGCTAGTCGTGCCGGCGCTGCTGCTGGGCAGTCATTGTGAACTCACTATGATGACACCACAGCCGTTTCGGTCCATACCGCGTTCCAGCCGGTGAGAGAAAAATGAATCAGCGAACGTCGCCTTGCGGCGTTTGGAGACCCCGTTTATACTTAGGCTTCGGAAAAATGCTCCGTATGTGGACCTGTTCTTGAGAGGTCTTGGTGCCCGGCGAAATCCCAGAATTCCACGCTCCCCAACGAGAGGCGGCTCTGTTCTATGGGATGTTTCTGCGCGGGCGATCCGTCGATTCTCTCAGGGAAGAGATTGACGTTTCGCCAAAGCTGTTTCACAGGTGGATGCGGGCCCGTGAGTACGATCAGACATTTCGTGACAACCTCTTTCGGATGTACTCCTACCGCAAGCGAGTACTTGCCATCTTCGACTTTTTAGTCACAAGCGCACGGAAGAACCACGAATTTCACTGAGATCATTCTGTCTCGACCGGCGCCTGACAGTCCGTGATGGAAGTCCCCTGGAAGGCGCGGCGGTCTTCTGCGGCCGCTCGGCGAGGAGTGAGCATGACGGGCGATCCGGGTCGATCTGCTCCGACGAACGACAAAGCCGAGGACCACCCATGTCCATTGCCCAAAGGGTCTCCGCGCCGCTTGCAGCCAGCGGCGCGGAGACCATGGCGTCCACAGTTCCTGGAGCGGCCAGGGGTTGCTCCATCGGCTCCAGGGCGCGTAACGCCGCCGCGTGACTTTCAACACGGGCTGCTAAGGTAGCCCGGACTCCACTGCCGTCCTGAAGAGAATCACGACTCCGAGCAGTGTTACAACGACGGCGCTCCCCACGGGCAGCACTCTCAGCAGAGGACCATCCTTCGTTAAACGACTGAGAGCGGGCCCTGCCAACACCATCGCAACGCCAATGGCGATGAGCACCGCTGCGAGCCCGAGGCTGAAGGCAAGCAGAACGAGAAGTCCCAATGCGATGCGGTTGATCGTAAAGGAGATCAGAAGCACGGCCATTGCTTCAGGACACGGCACCAAGCCGCCGGAAATGCCCAAGGAGAGCAAGCTGCCGCGGCCGGCCCTCGGCGGATCGTGGTGATGCCCATCGCCGTGGTCGTGTCTGTGAGCGTGCTCATGCCCACCGTGGCTATGAGAGTGGCCGTGCTCGTGGTGGTGGTTATGGCCATGCGAATGAGAGTGAGGTTTGCCGAAGGGCCAATGGCGGTGTTGATGTTCATCACCACTGTCTCTTGACCGAAGGGCCTGCCAGCGGCTCCAAAACAGCCATCCTCCGATGGTCACGATCAGCAGGCCGCTCGTGAAGGACATCCAAACCAATAAGCGGTCGACGAGCAAGTACTGTGATGCATAAAGCGCAATGAGTCCGAGGGCGAATACGCCGGCGGTGTGGGTGATCGTCACAACCGTGCCCAGATAGACAGCGTCTCCGATCGTCCCCCGCGAACCGGCTAGATATGCGGCCACCACCGCTTTACCGTGACCCGGACTGAGTGCGTGCGCCGCGCCTGCCAGGAATGATACGCCCAGAGCCACCAGCAGGAAGCCCACCGTGGGCTCGTTGACGGTTAACAGGGATTCCAGCCGCTCACGCAGAGCCGTGTCTCCATCCGGCACCGAGAGTTGCTCCTGCGCCAACAGGCTGGGGCCTGCCAACAACAGGGCCGAAAACAGGGTGATTGGGAGTCGGGACACCAACGTCCTCTGATGCTATCATTTACCGTTTTCGACTGTTCCGACGAGAAGGTGAAATGCATCGAGAAACTTGATCGAGACTACGGACGAGAGAGGCTCGTAGCCGAGCACGGCGGCCTTGCCTCCGCGCCTCTCCGTGTGCTCGCCTACCCGCGGCGCCCTAACCTTACGGACGGACCAGGGATCAGCAGCTACGGCGCCACCGCAGTGTGCTTTAATGAGGTTGGATTTTGGGCGGCTCGAGCTCGCGAAGGGCAGTACTTACCAACGCTCAGGCTGATTGGGGAGATGAACCGTGCCAACTGCGGCCTTACTCTGTTTGGTCCTGTTGCCGCCCCAGCTTGTCGACCGGACTAAAGAAGCCACGGCCCCTCCGCCGGACCAGCAAGAGATCACGAACGAAAAAAGGGCCGACATCTACATGGCCCGCAAGATGTACCGTGAGGCCGTGGAGACCTACCAGACCGCCATCCTGGCCGAACCGCAATCCGCGCGACTACACAACAAGATCGGCATCGCCTATCACCAGCAACAGTATTTCGATGAGGCCAAACGCAGCTATGAGCGCGCAATCCGGGTCGACAAGCACTTCTCGAAAGCCCTTAACAACCTCGGAACCGTCTACCATGCCGAGCGGCGTTTCAAGAAGGCTGCCAAGACTTACCGCAGGTCGCTGAAAATCGATCCGAACATTGCATCAGTGCACAGCAATCTAGGCACCGCCCTGTTCAGCCGCGGCAAATTCAAACAGGCGACCGAAGAGTTTCTGCTTGCTCTTCAGCTCGACCCGAAAGTGTTCGAGCGCCGCGGGCGTTCGGGGACGCTGCTGCAAGATCGCTCCGTCGAGGACCGGGCGAAGTACCACTACTTCATGGCCCGCGCCTACGCCGCCGCCGGGATCTATGACCGCGCCCTGTTGAACCTGCGGCGAGCCTTCGAAGACGGCTACCGCAGGCCGAGAAAGGTCCTCGAAGACCCGATCTTCGAACCGATGCTGGATATCCCTGAGTTCCAGGCTCTGCTCGGCATCGGGCCCCAGCAGGCCGCCCGGTAATCACCGCTCACGGCTGCCTCAACCACACTTCTGCTATGGCCGAACTGAAGACTTCGCCTTCATCAAGTCCGTCTCGCCGAGCCACCCTGATCGTCACCATTGTGGCGGCCATGTTCATCATCGTGCCGTTCCTGTTCTGGCGCGACACCTGGTTCGGGCGCGATCTGACCGACGACGCGATCCGTGAGTACCTGGCCGACAAGGAGAAGCCCCGCAAAGCGCAACACGCTCTCGTTCAGATTTCCGAACGCATGGCGGCGGGTGACCCTTCCGCGGAACAGTGGTATCCCGACGTTGTCGAATTAGCCGGACACAGCTTGGCGGAACTCCGTGTGACCACCGCCTGGGTGATGGGCCAGGGTCGCGAGAGCCAAGCGTTCCACGACACTCTTTTAACTCTGCTCGACGACGACGAGCCCCTCGTGCGCCGTAACGCGGCTCTTTCGCTGGCCGGTTTTGCTGACGCCACCGGGCGACCGGTGCTCCAGTCGATGCTGCGTCAGTTTACCATCACGACGCCGCATGCGGGAAAGCTGCAGAACCGCCTTGAACTCGAAGATACTGTTTCCCAGGCCACGCTTCTCGCCCGAGTTGAACAGCCCGGGGCCGAAGAACCCGCCGAAATCCGCTCGCCCGTCCCCGGCGTGGTCAAGGAACGGCTTCTCCGGGACGGTTCGGACGTGACCGTCGGTGACAAGATCATGGTGATTGATCCCGACTACGATCACGTCTTCCAGTCGCTGCGCGCCCTGTTCCTGGTGGGGACTGCGGAGGACCTCGAAGACGTTCGCCGCTTTCTGCGTCCTCGTGAAGGCATGCCCGCGAGCGTGATGCAGCAAGCTCGGCTCACAGCCGACGAAATCCGCCGCCGCGCCGCCGGTTCTTGAGAAGACGCAACCCGAGCAGCGCGTAGTGCAAGTCACGCGGGCGGCGTTACGCGCCCGGGGGCCGATGGAGTAACGCCTAGTCACTTCAAGAACGCGGCGGCGCGTAACCCTTTGGGCGACGGACATTTTCGTTCCGACGGCGGTGCTGACCTTGCTGCCCACCGTGACTGCGGAGGCGACCGCCTAGGCCGTCGGCTTTTTCGTTCGTCGGAGGAGATCGACCCGGATCGCCATCCTTCTCACTCCGCGCCGAGCGACCGCGGAAGCCCGTCGCGCCCTCCACGGGACTTCCGCCACGAGCTGCTAATTCACGTAGATCCGAGGTACTCGCTCCGAAATTCGGCACAGCACCTCGAGTGGAATCGTATCCAGCAGCGCGGCCATTTCCGCCGCATCCAGCGATTCACCGACCAACGTTACCTCATCGCCGGGCTGAGCCTCCGGGACATTCTCGAGATCAACCAGCGCGATGTCCATGCTCACCAAACCCACGATCGGGCACCGGCGCCCGCAAATGACGACATCGCCACGGTTCGACAACCGCCGGTCCAGCCCGTCTCCATAACCGATCGGCAGGACACCGATCCTCGTCGGCGCCGCAGCACGGTAGGTCCCGTTGTAGCCCACGAGAGCCCCCGCCGCGACCGGCCGCACCAACTGGATCCGGGTCTTCCACTCGAGGGCCGGAGTCAATCGTAGACGAGAAGCGGGCGCATCGCCACGAGCCGCTGACACATAGCCATAGAGGGAGATGCCCGGACGCACGAGATCCATATCCAGTTCGGCTCGATAAGCGAGCGCCACGCTGTTGGCGCAATGCAGATACTTCGGCCGCAATCCGCGCCCGGTCAATGCGGAAACGACCTTCAGGAATCGGAGTTGTTGTTCTTCGCACTGCGGGCTCACGAAGTCCTCGGCGGCGGCGTGATGAGTCGCCAGCCCCTCGAGACTCAGATGATCGGCGCTTCGCACAACAGCCGCGAGCCTCTCCGGGTCCGAGTCGTCAAACCCGCACCGGTTCATGCCGGTGTCGACCTCCAAGTGATAAGGCAGGCGCCGATCGGCGTGGCGGGCCTGCTGATTCCAGCGCTCGACCTGACCATCGTCTTGGACGAAGGGTGTCAACCCGAGTTCAGAAGCAATTTTCTCTTCACCCTCCAGGAAGCCTCCCAGGACGGCGATCTCTCCTCCGATCCCTGAATCCCGTAGTTCGGCCGCCTCGGCCAGGCAAGCGACGGCGAACCTCCGGCAGCCCTGCTCCGCCAGGGCCTGAGCCACCGCTATGCCACCATGCCCGTAAGCGTCTGCCTTGACAATGGCCAGGATCTCCGGGCGGGGGCCAATCGCGTGGCGGATCGACCGGTAATTGCTGACAACGGCCCGGAGATCGACCCGAGCATAAGTACGATCCGTGGCGGCCAAACTTGAATCTACCAGAGAATCTTTTCTGCCCTCTGAGGTCCGCAGATTATCCTCGGTCGGGCCGTGATCCATACGGACACGCATGCCCCTGGGGACACCACCCAAACGTGCGAGAAGGCGACAAGTTATAGTTAGCTCACATGGACTCTGTCCGCTTCGCTTGCTGGAGTGTTTACGCTGCCGGCGCGGTAGCTTGCAGCGCCCTGGGAGCCGAGCCTCGGGTCAGTTTCCACGAAGAGATTCGACCGATTCTCGAACAGCGCTGTCAGGTTTGCCACGGGATGGAGGACAGTCAGGCCGGTCTGTCGCTGACAAATCACGAGGGGCTGCTCAAGGGCGGTAAGAGTGGTCCCTCCATTGTTCCCGGTGAGCCGGACAAGAGCCTACTAATCAGACAAATCAGCGGCGCACAGCCGAAGATGCCCATGGCTGGTGGGCCGCTGGAGCGGGAGCAAGTCGAGCTGATTCGCCGATGGATTGCCGCGGGCGCCGTTGATGATACTCCCGCTGATGCTGAGGCGGCCTGGTGGTCGTTCCGGCGCTTGGAGCAGCCGGTGGTTCCCGATGCGCGCGGGCACGATGCGGGTTGGCCGCGAACGCCGATTGATCGCTTCATTCTTGCCACGCTGCAACAGAAGGGTCTGCGGCCTTCGAAGGAGGCCGACCGGCGAACCTTGATTCGGCGGCTGACCTATGACCTGCACGGGTTGCCGCCCACGCCCGAGCAGATCGAGCGGTTTGCGAACGACCACTCCACAGCTGCGTATGGAGACCTGATCGATCGTCTTCTGGCCTCGCCGCGATATGGCGAGCGCTGGGGGCGTCACTGGTTGGACGTGGTTCACTACGGCGAGTCTCATGGCTTCGACAAAGACAAGGCGCGCCGCAACTCCTGGCACTACCGCGACTACGTGATTCGAGCGTTCAACGAAGACATGCCGTACGCGCAGTTCGTCAAAGAACAACTTGCAGGCGATGTGCTGAACCCCGACTCGGCCGAAGGCGTGATCGCAACCGGGTTCATTGCAGCCGGACCGTGGGACTACGTCGGGCATGCCGAACTACGTGAGGGCACGCACGACAAGCGCGTGACGCGGAACCTCGATCGGGACGACATGGTGATGACGACCATGTCAACGTTCGCAAGTCTGACGGTGCATTGCGCCCGCTGCCACGACCACAAGTTCGACGCGATCCGGCAAGACGACTACTACAGTTTGCAGGCGGTGTTTGCCGGGGTCGATCGTGCTGATCGGCCGTTTGACCGCGATCGGAAGGTTTTTCGGGCACGGCGGGAGCTGCTGGCCCAGCAGCGGGACATCGAGATCGAGCTGAAGCCTCTGCTTGCCATGACGGCCGAGATGACCGGCCCCCGGATTGAGACGATCGCCGAAGAAATCAAGCCACTGCGTGAGAAGCGGACCGATCTCGTGGCCAAGGTGGGCGAGGTCGATACGGACGAGAAGAAGGCTCGGCGAGCTGAGTTGGGCGAGCAGATCAAGACTCTCGAAGCGGAACGAACGAATCTCAGGCGGCAACTCCTTGAGCCGCAGGTCCGTGCCCGCCTGGAACGGCTTGAGAAGCAGTTGGAGCAGGTCGATGAGCACATCGCGGCGCTTCCAGAGCCGGAGATGGTGTACGCGGCGGCGAGCTACTTCAAGCCGCGCGGCCGGTTTACGCCGGCGTTCGAGCCGCGCCCGGTTCACCTGTTGCTTCGGGGCGATGTGGAATCGCCGGGAGACCCCGCGCGGGCAGGAGCGATTTCGGCTGTCGATTGGCTGGAGCCGCGATTCCCGTTGGCAAAGCCCGGCGACGAGGGCTCGCGGCGGTTGGCGCTGGCGCGCTGGATCGCCGACCTGGACAACCCTTTTACGTGGCGCTCGATTGTGAATCGCGTCTGGCACTACCACTTCGGCGCGGGCATCGTCGACACGCCCAACGACTTCGGCAGGATGGGCTCGCGGCCGACGCACCCGGAATTGCTCGACTGGTTGGCGGTCGAGTTTCGGGACGGCGGCGGGTCGTTCAAGAAACTCCACAAATTGATTCTGATGAGCGCTGTTTATCGGCAGTCATCCGGCGGGGATGCTGCGCGCTCCAAGATCGATGGGCAGAACCAGTTCTTGTGGCGGGCGAATCGGCGGCGGCTGGACGCGGAATCGGTGCGCGATTCGGTGCTGCTGATCAGCGGCAAGCTTGACCCCGTTATGGGCGGACCGTCGGCTGAGCACTTCTTCTTCAAGGACGACCATTCGCCCATCTATGACTACTCGCGATTCGATGTCGACGGTCCCGGGAGCTACCGGCGCGCCGTCTACCGCTTCATCGTGCGTAGTGTGCCGGACCCTTTGATGGAGAGCCTCGATTGCCCGGACGCTTCGCTGCTGACCCCGAAACGCAGCAGCACGCTCACGGCGATTCAGGCACTGGCGATGTTGAATGACCCGTTTCTTGTACGACAGGCCGAGCATTTGGCCGAACGGGTCCGCGCGGTGCGCAAGAATCTCGCCGCGCAGGTCGAGCACGCCTACCTGTTCGCGCTGGGCCGTAAGCCATCGGCCGACGAGTCGCAAACTCTGGTCGGTTATGGCGAGAAGCACGGGCTTGAGAATGTGTGCCGGCTCATCTTGAATAGCAATGAGTTCATGTTTGTGGATTGAGGCATCTGTGTCGCGGCATTCGAACAATCACCTCCGCCGGTCAGAGCAACGCGGGTTTGCAGACCACGCCGACCCAGGCCGTCGGCAGTTTCTCTGGAATTGGGGTGGGGGACTCGGCGGGATCGCGCTCGCGCATCTGCTGGGGCAGTCGAACCCGCTGGCGGGAACCGAGACCGCCGGCCCGGACTTGAACGGCGGCTTGCACCATCGCGCGAAGGCGAAGCGCGTAGTGCAACTTTTTATGTCGGGCGCGGCGAGTCAGGTCGATACGTTCGACTACAAGCCGTTGTTGGTCGAGCGGTCCGGCCAAAAATTCGACCCCGGCGGCAAAGTCGAGTTGTTCCAGAGCGATCCGGGCCCGGTAATGAAGAGCCCCTGGGATTGGAAGCAATACGGCGAGTGCGGCAAGTGGATGAGCAGTCTTGTGCACCACCTGGGCGGGTGCGTGGACGACATGGCGTTCTTCCCGTCTATGGTCTCGAAGTCGAACGTTCACGGGCCGGCGACCTTCATGCAGAACACCGGCTTCATTCTGCCGGGCTACCCGAGCATGGGAGCCTGGATTTCCTACGGGCTGGGCGGGATGAACGACAACCTGCCGACCTTCGTCGTGCTGCCCGACCCGCGCGGCTTTGCGCCGAACGGCCCGGCGAATCATGCGGCGGCGTTTCTTCCGGCGACTCACCAGGGGACGATGATTCGCGTGGGGCGTCCGAATCCGATTCACGATCTCTTCCCGCCCGAGTCGGCGAAATATATCACGGCCCAGAGCGATGCTGATGGGTTGGCTGTCCTCGAAAAACTCAACCGCGGCCACATGGCGGAGCGTGGCGCAGACTCCCGGCTGGAAGCGCGCATTCGTTCATACGAGATGGCCGCCCGGCTGCAAGTCAGCGCTCCCGAGGTGCTGGATGTCTCCGATGAATCAACGGCGACCCGGAAACTCTACGGGCTCGATGAGCGCGTCACCGCCGATTTCGGACGCCGCTGCTTGACCGCAAGGCGGCTCCTCGAGAGAGGGGTTCGCTTCGTTCAAGTCTGGAGCGGCGCCGATAACGGTTTTCCGCGGCGCAACTGGGACAGCCACGAGGACATCCTGAAAGACCACGGCGAGATGGGTACGGAGATGGACAAGCCGGCCGCCGCGCTCATCAAAGACCTCAAAGCGCGCGGCATGCTCGAGGACACGATCGTCTACTGGACAACCGAGTTCGGGCGCATGCCATGCAGTCAAGGGGCCAAGGGACGCGACCACAATCCGTTCACATTCACGTCTTGGCTGGCCGGCGGCGGATTGCGTGGCGGGGTGACGTACGGTGCGAGCGACAAGTGGTCGTACAAAGCCGCCGATACGCCCATCTACTGCTACGACCTACACGCCACGATCCTGCATCTGCTTGGGATCGATCACAAGCGGCTGACGTTCCGGCACAACGGCATCGACCGGCGGCTGACCGATGTGCACGGCCACGTGATTGATGAGGTGATTGCGTAGCCTCGCGGTTACCGTTCGGACAGGTTGAACTCGCGCCGGAAGTAATCGATCACCGTGTCAGAGGGCATGGTGTCGCCCCCCTCGTGAATGGCGTATTTGAATTGATCTGATTCCCCCAACGCTTCGTATTGCGAGGTGAACAGATCGCGGTAGTAGCGCGGCGCCTGCTCGTGGGACCCTTTGTCGCGACTCCCGTGACCGGCCAGCATGGGCCTCGGTGCGTAGGCGAGTGGGATCAGGTTGCGGTCACCGATCTCGAACATGCCCGGCAGGATGTGGCACTTGTCCCGAACCTCAGCGAAATCTGCGGGAGATGCGTCTTCAGGAATGAACACGGTCTTGCGCCCGAAGTCGGCCACGGCGGCGACACGGTCGGAAAGCAGGGCCGCCTGCACGGACAACCATCCACCGAGAGAGACGCCGGCCGCGCCAATGCGGGTTTCATCGACACGGGAGTGCGCGGCCAGCATCTCCAGCGCAGCGATCGAGGCCATCAACTGCACCGAGCGCGTAACCTTGTCCAAGCCGAGCCGCCATGAGGCGATGGGTTGCTCGTCGACGCCGCTGGGCGCGGTGCGCGAGAGGTAGCCGGTGTCGAGTTTCTCGACGCTGATCGAGACGAACCCCTCTTGCGCCAAGCGCACGGCAACGCCGCTCTGGTAGCTGTCGAGATTGACGATCAGGTCGTGCAGGCCGTTCTTGCTGTGGCCTGAAAAGACCGCCACGGCCGGACGGGGACCGGTCGCGTTCGGCAAGCAGATGACGGCGGGGATCCTGTCGCCGGTTTCGGGTAACTCGATGAGGTGAACCTCCATCTCGATGTCGTGATGCCGGATCTTCTTGAGCAGGCGGTCGCGGAAGAGGTGCGGTTTGACGTTGGCCTTTCCTTTGGGGTCGCGAACCGTCCAGTGTCCAAGGTCGAGCGACTCGGTCAGACGTTGAACCACCTCGGCGCGGAACCCGGCAAAGCGGTCGGGGGACAACGGAAAGTCGTCGGGCTGATAGGGGCGGCCGGCGCGATAATTTTCGACGAGAGTAGTCACCGTCGGCTGAAGGACCGGCTCCAGAATCGGCAACAGCGGGTCGTCCACGGGCGGCGGAACGGGGGCGGCGGACGTTGTGATAGCACATACTACGGTAAAAAGAAGGGCACCGCGCATCGACATGCAAACAGTGTAGCGACACTGCGTTAGACTGACCTGCGGAGGCAGCAAATGAAGTTGAAGTTCTACGAAAAGCGCACTTGTACGACTTGCCGCAAGGCAAAGGCTTTTCTCACCAATAAGGGCGCGCAGCTTGAATCGATCGATTTGAATAGAGGTTTGTCCATCGAAGAGCTGGAGAAGCTCATCGGCAAGCGCGATTACCGCAAGTTTCTCAATGCACGCAACGTGCTCTATCGCGAAATGAAGATGAAGGACGGGCCGCCTCCGCGTGACGAAGCCATAAAGTTGATGAGCGAGAACCCGAATCTCATCAGGCGCCCGATTGTTCGCAAGGGCAATAAGATCGCTTTGGGCTTCGATGCCCAGGCTTTGGGCGAAATGGTCTAGCAGCCCGTGGTGCAAGTCCCGTGGAAGGCGCGGCGGGCTCCTGCGGTCGCTCGGCGCGGAGTGAGGAGGATGGCGATCCGGGTCGATCTCCTCCGACGAACGACAAAGCCGACGACCGTAGGCGGTCGCTGCGAAGAAAAAGCGCGGTCACGGTGGGCGGCAAGGTCAGCACCGCCGTCGGAACAAAAATGTCCGTCGCCCAAAGGGTTACGCGCCGCTTCCGGCCTACGAAGAAAAAGGCGTGGAGAGCGCGGCGCTGCGTTCCTGGAGCGGCCACGCGTTACGCAATCGGCCCCGGGGCGCGTAACGCCGCCCGCGTGACTTGCACCACGGGCTGCCAGGGCGGTCCCCAAAGGCCGTCAGACCGTATCGGGCCCTGGGGGAATGAGCGCAACGATCCGGCAAGGCCCCCCGGACCCGCCGCCGATCTTCATGGGTAGGGCGAAGACAATCGCGCCGTTGGGTGGCAACTCTTCGAGACGATTGACGTTTTCCAGACAAGCAATCTGAGCGTCGGCGAAGACTTGGTGCGCCTTGAAATCGGAGCTCGGGCCATGATCAATGCTGGCTGTGTCGATGCCGACGATCGCAACATGGCGCTCGACGAGGGCTTCGGCGGCTTCGGGTGATACGCCGGGGAAGTGCAGGTTCTGCGTGTCGCCGGGAACATCGCTTCCCAGGTACTGCTTGGCGTCGGGCCAGCGGCGGCTCCAACCGGTGCGAATCATGACGATCGAGCCGGGCTCGATCCGGCCGTGCCGCTGTTCATGGATTTTGATGTCTTCGACGGTGAGCAGGTAGTCCGGGTCGCTGTCGCAGGCGGCGGCGATGTCGATCACCACCGCCGATCCAACAAGTTGCTCGATCGGGATCTGGTCAATGGAACGCTTGCCCTCTCCAAAATGAATCGGGGCGTCGATGTGGGTGCCGCCGTGCTCGCTCCCGCCGTAGGTGAACGAACTATACCAGTAACCGCCTTCGGTTCGTCCCCAGGCGACTTGACTGTGCTCGAAGTGCTTGTCCGTCGGCCAGTAAAGGGTCTTCTCGTCAAAAGTATGTGAGAGATCGATGAGACGGTAGTCTCCGATGTCGAGCGGCGCGGGCGGCGGCGCACAGGCAATGGACAGGAACAAGGCACTGGCGAGGGCGAGAAGGCGAGTCATGAGTCGTCTCCTGTGTTTCTCCGAGCATCCACGGCGCTTCCCGCTCAAACACAGACCGGCCGACTCCCACCGGAAAGTCGCCTTGGGTATCGATTTGGCGCCTGCACGTGTCGATGTGGAGGAGCTCGCCGACAAGCGCGTCGCAGACAGCAGGAGATTGTCCATGCGGGGAGATGTCCAGACTTCGGATGTCACCATTTCCTCGTAGACCGTGATTTTATCGATCCATGTTCCGGTCACCGTATCGTACACCAGGATCCCGCCAATGGCAGGCGTGTAGCCGGCTGCCTTCGGGATACATCACAGACCATCCTGCGCTCGCTCCCGGTGGAGGCCGTGAACCGGCTCGTGACCGTGCTGGTTCGAGTGTGAAGGACTCCTCGCCTCTCGCCTCTTGATCGCGCTTCCCCTTCGAGACAGGCTCATCTCACACAATCTTTACGGAAGGCTAACGAAACAGTAACGGAGGCGGCTTACTCTTTAGCCGAGTCGTACAACACAACGACCCAAAAGAGCCGAAAAGCTATAGAAGCTACCCCAAGGTAGCGCATTCCAGCCTGACCACCTCCCCCACGAGGCCCGTGACCCTTGGTTCGCGGGCCTCCCTTCCTTTTGGCCTGCATTTCTTGCCACGTGGCGAGGCGAAGTGCGTGAGAGGGCTGTCAGGACGAGGCGCGCGCCGCTTGGCGCGCACAGGTGTACTTGACCCGTACATCGAGCACGGCAAGCAAGCGTTGCGAAGGAAAAGCGAAGTCATGGCGGTCTTATCGCGTGCTTCGGCCTCCGGGTGGTGAGAAATGCAGGCTAGTGTGGTGTCCCAGCTAATTCTTTACAGCGTTGCACCTTGTCGAGGATAACATCGGCCGTGGCCCTCCAAACGAAAGGCTGGGGCTGGTTATTCCAGGTGGAAAGCCATGCATAGATGGAGGTCTCCAGCTCTTGAACACTGAGGAAGGTGCCGCGCCGGATCATGCGTTGGGTGATGAGGCCGAAGAAACGTTCGACCTGATTGAGCCAGGAACTGCTGGTGGGCGTAAAGTGAAAATGGAATCGTCGACGCTTTCGAGGTCGGAGCCAGCGTTTGACCTCAGAGCTCTTGTGGGTGCCATAGTTGTCCATCACCAGATGCACCTCCAGGTCCGGCGGGACCTCCTTCTCGATTTGATTGAGAAACTTCACAAACTCCTTTCCACGATGGCGCGGCAAGCAGCGGCTGATGACTTTTCCGTTGAGGATATTGAAAGCCGCGAACAGCGTCGTGGTGCCATGGCGTTTGTAATCATGCGTCTGGCGTTCCGGCAATCCGGGACGCAACGGCAGTATGGGAGCGGTCCGGTCCAGGGCCTGAATCTGGCTCTTCTCGTCCACGCAAAGCACCAGAGCGCGGTCCGGCGGGTCCAGATAGAGTCCCACAATGTCTCGAACCTTTGCCTCGAACTGGGGATCGTTCGAGAGTTTGAACTTCTCGACCCGCTGCGGCTGGATATCGAAACGCTTCCAGACCCGATGTACCATCATTCGCGACACGTGCATGTGTTTCGCCAATGTCCGCACGCTCCACTGCGTCGCGTCGGCCGGCCGGGTTTTCAAAGTCGTGTCCAAAATCTCACGCTCCAGTTCCGGAGTCAGTACAGGCCGCGACCGCTTCCGCGTCGGTTTCGCTGTCAGAGCTCCCACCCCACCGTCCTGGAACGCCGCCCGCGCGGCAATGACCGTCGGCCGCGACAGGCCCAGTTCACGAGCAATCGCGTGATTCGCCACTCCCTGCTGAGCCCGCAGGATCACCCGGCACTTCTGCGCTACCCGCTGCGGCGTGTTTCCAGAACGCACCAAGGATTCAAGCTGTTGTATCGTGGGTTCGTCAATCTCAATGGCGGCGGCTGGTGTAAACATGCCGCCATTCAATCATGAAAACCCATTACTGTAAATCATTAAATGGGGCGGGACACTAGTTCAGGTTGCCTTGATAGGCGGCTTCGATCGAGATGTTTTGACGTTGCAATATCCGGCCGGTGGCGCGGTCAAGCTCATCGTGAGCCGCCATGTAGCTCCTCATCGCGTTGATTTCTCCCGTGCGGGCATTCGCCAGGTCGCGCTGGACCTGCACGATCTGGAAGATAGATGAGGAACCCAGCGTGAAACGCTTCTTTTCCGCCTCGAGCATGGCGTCGCGCAATTGTCGCGCTTGCTCTGCGATTTCGTAGTTCGCACGGGCTCGCGAGAGGTCTTGCACCGCTTGGGTGACCTCGAGCTTGATGTTGTTTTCCTGCTGCCGAATCTGTATGTCCGTTCGTCGCCGGCGCAGGAGCTCGCGGGTCATGTCGGCCTGCGCCTGCCGATTCTTCAAGGGAATGTTGAGGCTCAAGAAAACTCCGTAGTCGGGAAAGTTGCGCTGCGCGATCTGGCCGAGCGCCGTGCCGAATCCGCCGATGAAGAACGGATTCGCTTGACCGACGCCAGGCAAGATGGTCAAGTTCTCGTTGATCGTCCCGGCCAGCGCATTGTTGCGGGCAAATGCCGTCAAGTCGACCGACGGCAGCATTGCGTTCTTGATGCCCTTGAGGTTGATGTCCGAATTCTCGCGGTTCATACGGGCCGCCACGAGCCCGGAGCGAGAGCGCAGCGCCTGCTCGATGAGGTCCTGGAGTGGTTCGATCGGCTCGTTCTCAGGCACTTCGATCTTGTCGACCGGCACGATGTCAACGCCGAGAAGCCTCGTGCTCGCCGGCCCGAATTTCGAGATCGCGTTCTTGATGACGTTCTCCTGCCGGCGGATGTTGTTTTCGGCATCCAGCAGTTGCTGGCGGTAGAGAGTGGTTTCGGCTTCCACACGTGTGATCTCGAAGCCCGGTTGCAACCCGAGTTCGACCTGGCGCTTCGTGTTCCTGACGAGGAGTTCCGAGAGTTCGAGATCAGCTTGGCGTCCTTCGGCTTCGGCGATGAAGGCCACCAGGTCCCAATAGAGGTTCTGCAGTTGTGTGACGGTCGAGACGACCTGAAGCTCGAATTGCAGGTTCTGGACTTCCTGGTTGTTCTTCGCGATTCGGATATTGCGGTTGTTGACGGCACGCCCGAAGCCCTGCAACAGGCGCTGTCTGATCGTCAGCGACATGTCGCTCCCTAACGCCGGGTTGAACAGGCTGCGCAAGTTGTTGTTTTCCGAGAGCACCGTTGAAAAACCGGCCCCGAGCGTCGTTCCCGTCGTGAAACCTTGGGAGTAGTTGAGGTTGTAGGAGTTCGTGTCCTGCACGAGGGTGTTGGTGCCTGTGACGAAGTCGCTGATTTGGGGATTGCTGGTTCTCGCGAAGGTCATCGTCGTGCTGAAGGTGGGATCAAGGCTCGTGGTTTGCGTGCCAAAGAACGACGCTGCATTCCCCGTTGCGGCGGCATTCGTTGCCTGGGCGGAAGCGTTTGTCGTGATGCCGGTGGCCTGGCCGCGCTGGCCCTGCACCTGCTGGCCGGACCGCTGTGTCGATTGGCCGGTGGAAAGCGTGCTGATCTGGGTCTGGACGCCGCTGAGCTGCGCGCCGGCGCGGGCGCGCAAGAGGTCGGTATCCGCTTCGAGGCGTCCATAGCGGCCAACCTCGATATCGAGGTTGTTCTCAAGGGCCAGGAGAATGAGGTCTTGAAGCGATACGTACAGCTTGCCTTCGCGAATCATCTTGTCGATCGTCGCCGAATCGTCGAGATCCGCCTCGGGCACCTCCGGCGCGCGATAAATGTTGAAGTTCGGCCACGTGCCGGCGCCCCGCGAGTAGTCAATCGGTCCCTGAGCATTAGCATGCGGGGTCGTGCCGCTCAACAAAACGGCGGCGGTGAGCAAGCAAAAGAAAAATCTCGGCATTCGAAAGACTCCTGTTCCCAGCACATCGCAAAACGGATGTTATTTACACCGTAGGACGTAGCGAGGCCCATGAACAGCGTGGGAAACCTCAGGGCCTGCCTAATAGGTACGCTGTAGACGGCGGAAACGTTCCTTGCGTTACAAACCGCCGGACTCTCGCTGTCTTCTATCCGACATAGCAAAACTCGTTGGAGCCGAGCAGCCTGGGTTACCCAAGGCGCTTCGCCGGGAGCCCTCCCAGTAGTCCGGTGATAACCATCAAACAATGTCAGCGGCTACGTCCGCTTGCGGCGATGGTCTCATCGCCCGCCGAACGGGGTTGGAAGGGCCGGCGAAAGGAACCTGCGCATCAATCCGCATCAGCCAACTCCCCTACTTGCGCCAGAACCCAGGCGTAAGCAAAACGAGCGCGGAGTAGAACTCGAGTCGGCCGGCAATCATGCAAAAACTCAAGACCCATTTGGCTCCGGCAGGCATCCAGCCGTAGTTTTCGACCGGCCCGACTCCTCCAAACGCGGGGCCGATGTTGAATACCGCCGCAATAGCCGCGGTGAGTGACGTCAAGGGGTCCACACCCATGGAGGCCAGCAATAGTGACGCCGACAAGATGACGGTGGCGGCAATGTAAACCAGGTTCAGCAAGCTCTGAATCGTCGACTCCGGGATGACGCGCTCTCCGAGACGAACGGCAAACACGCCGTGCCGCTCCACCATACGCTTGAGTTCTCGACCGATCACCTTGGTGAGCAGCAACAGACGCGCAACCTTGAGACCGCCCGACGTAGAGCCCGTACAGCCACCGACGAACATCAAACCCAGCAGCAGCATTTGCCCCAGCGGATGCCACAGCTCGAAGTCGTCCGTCACAAGTCCTGACGTGGTCATAATCGATGTGACTTGAAAGAAGCCGGCGCGAAGAGCAGGCTCCCAAGCATAGCCGTTGTGAAAACGAAGCAAGACCGTGGCGATGATGCCAGCGATGAGAAGGATGCCGGCGTAAGCCCTCAACTGAGCGTTCGCCAGAACTGCGAGGGGGCGGTGCTCCAGCCACAACCGGTAATGCAGAATCATGCTGACTCCGCCCAAGAACATGAAAACGATAATCGTGTATTCCACGGCTGGGTTCTGGAAGCCCGCGACGCTGGCGCTGCGGCTCGAAAAGCCGCCGGTGCCCATTACGGAGAACGTGTGACACAGCGCATCGAAGTTACCCATGCCTGCCCAGCGCAGGGCCAGGTACGAAGCGATTGAAAGCCCCAAGTACACTTTCCAGAGCGCCAATGCCGTCTGAGTAACCCGCGGCTTCAATTTCTCTGAGGCCGAGCCGGAGAACTCAGCGCGATAGAGGCTTGCACCGCCGTGCCCGAGGAGCGGCAGCACGGCTACCCCGAGCAATATGATGCCTATCCCGCCGAACCAGTGAGTGAGGCACCGCCAGAACAGAATCGGTTTCCCGAGCTGTTCGACGTCACCGAGGACGGTAGCGCCTGACGCTGAAAATCCCGAGGCGGCCTCGAAGAATGCGTCAGAAAAGCTCGGAAACTCCGGGGAAAAGTACAGCGGAAGGCTGCCGAACAAAGTCACGAAAAACCAGGTGGCTGTTACCAGCAAAAGTGCTTCGCGCGGACGAAATTCACGTGTCGGACGGGGCAGCAAGAAAATCAAAAGACCGCCAGCCATCGCGCAGATGAACAACGAGATCAGCAATGCGAGAAGCGGACCGGACGACGACGACAGTCCATATAGAATGGGCAGCGTCATCGCCACGGCCAGAAACAAGAGGAACTGCCCTAAGACATGGCCGATGGAGTCAAACCGCAACACAGTGTCGAACCTGCTCGTTCAGGGCGTCCCCGGGAAGGACGGAACCAAAACCAAGACGTGAACGCGGCGGTTTTTTGCCGCCCAAGGCCCCGGAGAGCAAGAACTTGCGCGCAACAACCCGTGGGCCCAGTGCAGCCTCAGCCTCGAACCAGGATTTCCTTTTGGGCCTTCCGGGCGCGGATAGCGTAGGCGCTCCACGGCTGCCAGGCAACCGTTTATGCGCTGCTGCCACGTTCCGCTACTCCTTTCGCCACCATTCCGGCCTGCGAATGCCGCCGATGGTACCATTTTCGTCGACCGCAGAGGCTTTTCGGCAACACCCCTCCTGTGGCCTTCCTCGCCAACCCGCGTACGCCGGCTACTTTCCGATGAACTCTTCTCGCTAAGCGGTCGGTTGGAGCTGCCGCTCGGCACGGACTCGAAGATTCTCAGTCGAGCCCTAGTTCCGGCGGACTCTTGCCATGGCGCGTGCAGCAGCAGTGGGAAAATATCGGTGATACGTCCTTCTCGGATGTCGCGGCGTCCGCCGCACTTGCCGAGAACCCGGCGGGCATGTCGATGTCTGGTGGCTTTCGCTGCTGCCGGACATAATGAGCAGAATGATTCACATCACTGAAGAACAGGTTCGGGAAGCGTTGCCGATGGCAAGGGCCATCGATCTGGTGGAGGAGGCGTTCCGGCGTCTTGACGACGGCCGTGCGGTGAATCACGCGCGCCGGCGGGTAATGCTCGACAATGGCGCCTGGCTGCACTACATGGCGGCCGGCGACAACGAGGGCGGCTACCTCGCCACGAAAGTGTATGCGACCCGGCCGCGGGTCGGGGCGCGATTCGCGGTCTTGCTGTTTGACGCCGAAACCACCGAGCTGCTGGCGACCGTCGATGCGAACGCTCTTGGGCAGATTCGGACGGGTGCCGCGACGGGCGTGGCGACCCGCTTCTTGGCTCGCCCGGAAGCGCGGCGGCTCGGGATGATCGGTAGCGGTTTCCAGGCGGAAACGCAGTTGGAGGCCATGGCTGCGGTTCGCGACCTGGAAAGGACGCTCGTGTACAGCCGGTCGCCCGAGCGGCGGGAGGGGTTTGCGCGAAAGATGTCGGAGCGGTTAGGGATAGCGGTGCAGGCGGTGGACAGCGCCGAGGCGGCGGTTTCAGAGAGCGATGCCGTGGTAACCATCACGACGGCGCGGGAGCCTCTGTTCGCGGCGTCCGTTGTGCCGGCGGGTTGCCATATCAACGCTGCAGGGAGCAACCATGCGAAACGAGTCGAAGTCGGCGCCGATACGGTGGCCCGGAGCAAGGTGATCGCGGTGGACTCCATCGAGCAGGCGCGGATGGAAGCGGGCGACCTGATTCAGGCTAACGAGGCGGGCTCGCTCGATTGGGGTCGGGTCGTGGCAGTCTCGTCGATCGTGGCCGGCAAAACGGCAGGGCGCGGTTCGGAGGAAGACGTGACGTTGTTCGAGTCGCAGGGCTTGGCGATACAAGATCTGATGGCGGCGGCGCACGTTTACCGGGAAGTCGTCGACTGAGACCCTGTGCGCCAACCTCGACTCGAACGGCTACGTCAGCGCTGCCGGAATATCGGTCTCGGTGAAGCGCTTTCCTTGGAATAGAAGCGGCTCACCCGACACCCTCGCGAGCGCATAGGAGAAGCAGTCACCCAAGTTAAGCCGGGCCGGGTGGCGGCCTCTGCCGAAAACCCGCGCCGCGTACCTTGCCCAATCGACTTGCTCGGGAGTAAGGGGCACCACCTCAATAGCCGCGTTGTGGAGAAGAAGGTCGAGTTCGCGGCCGCCTATCGGTCCATAGCGACTTTCCACAACGATGGATGCCTCCGCTACCGAAACGCCCGATACGAATCGAGTGGGGTCGTCGTTGATGGCCTTTTCGATTCGTTCCGCGGCCGGCTCACCGAGGAGGATCGCCAGCAGCGCCGACGAGTCGATGACCATGGCTATTCCGGGAGACCGATGTCATAGCCGAGAATCTCATCTGACGGACGATCGTCGACGACGGGAAGCGCGGTGCAGCGCTCGCGGATTGCGCGAAGCTCGTCAAGCAGCCGAGGTTTCGAACTTTGAGCCTTGGCGCGAAGGAGGCGCTCGCGCAGCGAATGGATTATCGTTTCGGTCAAGGTCTCGCCGGTGGCCTCGGCGAGTTCGCGCGCCAAGCGGTCAGCTTCCGGATGTTTGATGCTCAGCGCCACGATTTCAATATAGCATATAGAAAATCAGGTGGAATCTATATTACTGACGCCGGTGGCGGACATCATGATCGAGTGCTCGGTCCATTGCTCAATGGGCCGGGCGGGGCTGAGTCGCCCGCGGTGCATCACGGCCAGACTGTCGCAGACACCCAGCAACTCGGGGATGTACGAACTCACGAAGAGAACAGCCTTGCCTTCGGAGGCGAGTCGGCCGATCCATTCATAGATTTGGACCTTGCTGGCGACATCGATGCCGCGGGTCGGCTCATCGAGTAACAGGACATCGCAGTCGTGATGCAGCAGCCGGGCGAGCTGCACTTTCTGCTGGTTGCCCCCGGATAACGAATGGACCGGCGCGGCGGACGAGGATGTCCTGACGCGCAATCTGTCGATCCACTCGCCGGCCGAGCGGCGCAGCGCGCCCCGGTCGAGCCAGCCTCTTCGGGAATAGGCGCTGAGGTCCGAGAGCACGATGTTGTCCTCGACGGCAAGATACGGAGCAAGACCCTCGTCCTTGCGGTCTTCGCTGAGCAGGCCGACGCCGTTGGAAAGCCGCTCGGACGGCGAGGCGGGTCCGCGATAGCTCGCGACGCGGACCTCGCCGCCGCGGACCGGTGCCAAGCCGAAGATCGCCCGCAGCAACTCGGTCCTGCCGGCGCCGATGAGTCCGGCGATCCCGCACACTTCACCCCGCCGCAGTCGGAGTGAGGCGGACGTGACGCCAGGTGCTTTGAGATCGGTCAGTTCGAGAACCGGCTCGCCGATATCATGAGGAAAGCGCGGGAACATGTCGTTCAACTTGCGTCCGACCATCCAGTGGATGATCCTGGCGTTCGAGACTTGTCCGACCGTGCCCGATCCGATGGTTTTACCATCCCGCAGGACCGTGAATGAATCGGCGACTTCCGCGACCTCCTCGAGAAAGTGGCTGATGTAGACGACCGCGACACCACGTTCGCAGAGCCGGCGAATGACCTGGAAGAGGTGCTCGACGTTGGGGCGGGTGAGACTGCTGGTCGGTTCGTCGAAAACGATGATGCGCGCGTCCGTCACCAGGGCTCGGGCCACCTCCACCAATTGCTGCGCGCCGACGCTGAGCGAACCGGCGGCGGAGTCGGGGTCAATGTCACTTTGTCCCAGGTCCTCGAGCGCTTGCTGCGTGCGCCGACGGGTTTCGGCGTGGTCGAGGCGGCCTTGGCGAGAGGGCTCGATCCCAAGCAGGACGTTGGCGGCTACGGACAGGTGCGGGGCGATTGCAAGTTCCTGATAGATCATGGCGACGCCTTGTTGCCTGGCGTCGAGGGGATTGGCGGGGACGTAGGGACGACCATCGAGCTGCATCGTGCCGCCGTCCGCGCGGTAGACCCCGCTGAGCACTTTCATCAACGTGCTCTTGCCGGCGCCGTTTTCACCGATCAAAGCGTGGGCTTCGCCGGGCCGAACCGCGAAGTCGACGCCGTCAAGAGCACGGGTGGCGCCGAAGGATTTGCGGACGCCGGCCATAAGGAGTCGGGGAGGACCGATGTTGGTTTCGTGGGTGGCCGCGGGCATGTTCAAAGGGCTCGCCCAACGGAGGATCCGCGAAAGGTCGCTTTTTCGACGGGGCGGTATGGTCGAAGGGTACCGGACGCCCTCTGCAAGGACAAGATTAGTCCAAGTACTCGTCGATAGGGGGGCGAAGCAGAGCAGCGATCTCGTCGTCGTTCATGTTCTCAGGCGTTGCAACGCTGACGCCGGTGTCGATGCGTTCGGTTGGCGCCTGCGTGGGGTCGCGTAGATATCCAACCACGGTCTTGACGCCCAACTCACCCATTCTGAACGGATTTTGAAGGACGAGTCCCTGCAAGTGGCCGTCCGCAAGCGCCGTGATCAGTTTCTCGCTGCTGTCGAAGCCGACGAACTTCACCTGACCGGCCTTGCCGGAGTCAGTAAGAGCCCGCAACATCCCGAAGGTGGTGGATTCGTTGGGGCAGAAGATCCCATCGATGTCCGGGAACCGATTGAGCAGGTTTTCGCCGACTTGGTAGGCGGTCTCGGTCGTGACGCCGCCGTACTGGTTATCGCTGAGGATCTCGACGCCGGGATGCTTCTTGATCTCGCTGAGAAAGCCCTCCACGCGGTCCATGGTGCTTTCAGCCCCGACGATCACGCGCATCAGGATGATCTTGCCTTTGCCGTCAAGCGTTTCGATGAGACGCTGTGCGCCGAGGATACCGCCTTTGCGATTATCGGTGGCGACGAAGCTGATGTGCTCTTCCCCTTCAAGACCCGAGTCCACAACCACGGTTGGAATGCCGGCCTTGCGCGCTTCGCTGACGACTTGTCGCAGGCCGGTCCGATCGAGAGGCGCCAGGACAATGCCGTCAACGCGGCGGGCGATCATGTCTTCGACAACGAAGATTTGCTGAGCGCGGTCGTCTTCGACTTGCGGCCCCTTCCAGATGATGTCAACGTCGAGCTCGCCGGCGGCTTTTGTTGCGCCGGCGTGAATCGACTTCCAGAACTCGTGGGTGGTGCCCATGGGAATCACGGCGATCGAAAGACGCTTTTCCTTGGGCGGGCCAGCCCCGCCACAAGCGAGACCCGCCGCTAGCAGGACGCAGATGAAAACAACACGGCCATGGAACCAGAGCATCACCGACCGATTGTAGCCGAACAGGGTTGGTGTTCGATGCCCTGTTGAGAGCGGGAGCTAAGCCGTCATCGCCGCCAGGAACTCGGCGTTGGTCCGCGTCCTCCGCATGCGATCGAGCAGCAGCTCCATGGCTTCGACGGTCGGCATTTGGCTGAGGACTTTGCGGAGGACCCATACCTTGTTGAGTTCTTCCTTCGACAGCAGCAGCTCCTCCTTGCGGGTTCCGCTGCGGGTAATGTCGATGGCCGGGAAGGTGCGCTTGTCGACCAGCTTGCGGTCGAGGTGAATCTCCATGTTGCCGGTGCCCTTGAACTCCTCGAAAATGACCTCGTCCATGCGGCTGCCGGTATCGACCAGAGCGGTGGCGACGATGGTAAGGGAACCGCCTTCCTCGATGTTGCGGGCGGCGCCAAAGAAGCGTTTCGGACGCTGCAAGGCGTTCGCATCGACGCCGCCGGACAGGATCTTCCCCGAAGGTGGAACGATGGTGTTGTAAGCGCGGGCGAGGCGCGTGATCGAATCGAGCAGGATCACTACGTCACGCTTGTGCTCGACGAGCCGCTTGGCCTTGTCGATCACCATCTCGGCTACCTGGACGTGGCGCGTGGCGGGCTCGTCGAAAGTCGAGCTGACGACTTCGCCCTTGACCGAGCGCTTCATGTCCGTCACTTCTTCGGGCCGTTCGTCGATCAGCAGGACGATCAGAACGACCTCGGGGTGATTCGAGGTGATCGAATTGGCGAGCGCCTGTAAAAGCATCGTCTTGCCGGTACGCGGCGCGGCGACGATGAGCCCGCGCTGACCCTTGCCGATAGGCGTGACGAGGTCCAGCACGCGTCCGCTGAGGTTTCCCTTTGCCGTTTCCAACTTGAGGCGGCCCTCGGGGTAGAGGGGCGTCAGGTTGTCAAACAGCATTTTGTTCTTCGTGGCTTCCGGCGGCTCGAAGTTGATGGCCTCGACCTTGATGAGCGCGAAATAACGCTCGCCTTCCTTGGGAGGCCGCACCTGTCCGGAGATCGTGTCGCCGGTACGCAAATCAAACCGGCGGATCTGCGAGGGCGAGACATAGATGTCGTCGGGACCGGGGAGATAGTTGTACTCGGGCGCCCGCAGGAACCCGAAGCTTTCCGGCAGCGTTTCCAGCACTCCCTCGGAGAAGATGAGTCCGCTTTTTTCGGCCTGCCCTTGCAGGATGCCGAAGATGAGTTCCTGCTTGCGCAGGTTTGCGATGCCTTGGATGCCCAGCTCTTTGGCCTGCTTGCTGAGCTGCGTGATGTTCATCTCCTTGAGAGAAGCCAAGTCGAGCGCGCCGGCCCGTTCCTGCTGTTGAGTAGGCATGGGGTACCTCTAAGTCGAGCTAGTGTAGTTAGGGTTTAAGAGAGTTGAAGATGCTGTCCCACAGTGCGGGGACACCTTCCGCCGTCTTGGCGGACAGAGGCAGGGTGGGGCCGAAGGCCTGCTGGACCGCGCGAATCGCTCGCGCTCTTTCGTCTGACTTCAATTTATCAGATTTCGATGCGGCCACGAGGTACGTCCGGTCATGGGCAACGAGCCAGTCCTTCATTTCGTGATCGAGCCTGGTGGGGCCGCGGCGGAGATCGACGATCAGCACCACCAGCCGTAACTGCGACCGGTTCAGCAAGTAACCCTCGGCGAGCTTGCCCCACTTCGCGGTCAGCTTCCGCGGCGCTTTCGCGTATCCATATCCAGGAAGATCGACGAAATAGAAGCGCCGATCCAGCAGAAAGAAGTTCAGGCTTTGCGTTCGGCCCGGCGTGCGGCTCACCCGCGCCAGTTCCTTGCGAGGTGCGCCGCCTTTGCCGGCGCCACGGCGGATGAGGGCATTCAGCAGACTGGACTTACCGACGTTGCTGCGACCGATGAACGCAACCTCAGGCCGACCGTCCTTCGGGAACTGCTCCGGGGACGAAGCGCTCAGGATGAATTCCGCAGACACTCAGTGCGGCAGTTTTTCTTCGGCGCCGGGAGTTGTACCTTCGACGGCCGGCGGCGGAGCGGAGGGAGTCGCGAGCCCTTCCAGGGAATGCACCAGTGCAATCGTCAACACCTCGTCCATATGTTCGACGAAGTGCAGCTTCATATCCTTTTTGATGAGTTCGGGAATGTCCGGCAGATCCTTCTCGTTATCCTTCGGCATGATCGCTTCATGAATGCCATGCCGGTGTGCAGCGAGGAGCTTCTCCTTCAGGCCGCCGATCGAAAGGACCTTGCCCCGCAACGTCACCTCGCCGGTCATCGCGATGTCGCCCCGAACCGCGACGCGGGTCAGCGCGCTGACGAGAGTGGTCGTGAGCGTGATGCCTGCTGACGGGCCGTCTTTCGGGATGGCGCCCTCCGGGATGTGCACATGGACATCGAGGTGGCGATAGAAATCCTTCGGCAAGCCGAGCGCCTGGGAGCGGGAACGAACATAGCTCATGGCGGCCTGGGCGGATTCCTGCATGACATCGCCGAGCTTGCCCGTCGTCGTAAACTTGCCTTTGCCGTCGAGCAACGTGGCCTCGATGGTCAGTAGCTGGCCGCCGACTTCGGTCCAAGCGAGTCCTACGGCCGCGCCGACTTGATTCTTCTTCTCGGCCCGCAGATCACGGTACTTCGGGACGCCAATGAGATCAGACAACGCTTCCGGCTTGACGACGATCTTCTTCTTCTTTTCCCTCTTCGCCCGCGTAACGACCTTGCGGGCGGTCTTGCGGCAGATGTTGCGGATTTCACGTTCGAGGTTGCGGACGCCGGCTTCACGAGTGTATTCCTCGACCAGCGCGAGGATGCCCGGGGCAGTGAACTCGAGATCGGTCTTCTTCAAACCATGCGCCGAGATCTGCTTGGCGATCAAGTGCCGTTTAGCGATCTCAAGTTTTTCATATTCGGTGTAACCGCTCAGCCGGATGATCTCGAGACGATCCTGCAACGGAGCCGGAATGGTGAAGAGAACGTTCGCCGTGGCGATGAAGAAGACCTTGCTCAAGTCGTACTCGACGTCGAGGTAGTGGTCGACGAACATGTGGTTCTGTTCGGGATCGAGCACTTCCATCAACGCCGCGGAAGGGTCTCCGCGAAAGTCGGTCGACATCTTGTCGATCTCATCGAGCATGAAAACAGGGTTTGTTGTACCGGCCTTCTTCATCATCTGGATGATCTGGCCAGGCAGCGCTCCGATGTAGGTCCGGCGATGTCCACGGATTTCGGCTTCGTCGCGCACGCCGCCGAGAGACAGGCGGATGAACTTGCGGCCCGTCGCCCGGGCGATGGATTTGCCCAGCGACGTTTTGCCCACCCCGGGAGGGCCGACAAAGCACAGTATCGAGCCGCGCGGGTCCCTGACCAACCGGCGCACGGCCAGATATTCCAGGATGCGCTCTTTTACTTTCTCAAGCCCGTAGTGATCTTCGTTCAAGACCTTCTCGGCGAATCCGAGGTCGCGAATCTCGCGTGACTTCTTCTTCCACGGCACGGCCAGGAACCAGTCGATGTAGTTCCGGGAAACCGTGGATTCGGCCGACATGGGCGGCATGTTCTCAAGCCGTTTCAGTTCGGTGAGCGCCTTCTCCTTGGCGTCCTTCGTCATACCGGCGTCTTCGATCTTGTGGCGGAGCTCGTCGTACTCGCTTTTCTCGCCCCTGCCGAGTTCCTTTTGGATGGCCTTGATCTTCTCGTTGAGGTAGTACTCCTTTTGGGCCTTTTCCATTTGGCGCTTGACGCGGTTCTGGATCGTGCGGTCGACGTTGAGTTTTTCCAACTCGATATCGAGCACCTCGGCCACGCGGGTGAGCCGATCAATGGGATCGAAGATTTCGAGAAGGTCCTGCTTCTCAGGGATCGTGAGCTGAAGGTTCGCCCCGACGGTGTCGGCCAGCTTGCCCGGATCGTCGACGCGGACCGCAGCGATCATCGTTTCGTAGTTGAGATTCTGGCTCTGCTTGACATAGTGCTCGAACGAAGACGTGACGCGGCTGTTGAGCGCCTCTGTTTTTTCCGAGGGGACCGGGCGAGCGGGATAGACCTTTACGGTGGCGCGATAGAAACCCTCCTGTTGCGTTACGGTATGCAGACGCGCGCGCTCGACACCCTCGACAAGAACCTTGATATTGCCGTCCGGCAGTTTGAGGCTCTGAACGATCGAGACGATCGTGCCGACCTGGTAGATCTGGTCCGGTGTGGGGTCGTCCACCGACGCATCGTGTTGCGTCGCAAGAAAAATTTTCTTTTCCGTGTTGAGCGCTTCCTCCAAAGCCAGGACGCTGGATTCGCGCCCCACCACGAAGGGCGTCATCATGTGGGGAAAGATGACGACGTCCCGGATGGGCATCATCGGAAGGTGCCGTATGCCGGCTTTCTGTTTGGATTGCATGTCGACGAACCCTGCCCTCGCGAAGGGAAGAACTTATTGTAAGGGGTCGGCCTGGCCTGCATTTCTCACCACCTGAGGTCCAAAGCGCGCGATAAGAAGGCCGTGATTCGTGTCTCGTGATGCGCACGGACTTCTCCTCGCCACTTGGTGAGACATGTAGACTTAGACGCCTTTCGCTTCGGCGCCCCAGATGGTCTTGTGGAGTTGGTGCCCGAATCTTACTTCGTCCAAGCCGTCGTTCAGGATCCACCGGGCCAGGTTCGGCAAGCCGATCTCACCGTGTACCGGTGAGAAGGTGACCGCCGCGACGCGCTCCGTGAGCTGGTGTCGTTTTGTGAGATCGCGGGCAAACGCGTAGTCACGGCGGGTGGCAATGACGAACTTCAGTTCATCGTGCGGAGACAGATAATCCAGGTTCTCGAGACGAAAGGTGTCGGGCTCGCCTGAGTCCGGGCACTTCACATCGACGATCTTGATGACCTCGGGCGGCACATTGTCGATGGGCCTTTCGCCGCTGGTTTCGAGCATGACGCGGTAGCCCTCGCCGAGCAAGCAGTCCATCAAGGGATAGACAGGCTGCTGGAGTAACGGCTCGCCGCCGGTGATCTCGACGAGTTTTCCGCCAAGGTCCGAGACCTTGCGCATCACCTCATCCAAGCTCATGCGGGCGCCGCCGTAGAAGGAGTACTCGGTGTCGCACCACGTGCAGCGCAGATTGCAACCGGTGAGCCGGATGAAGGTGCAGGGCAGTCCGGCGCGAGTGGACTCGCCCTGGATCGAGCGAAAGATTTCGGTGATCTGAAGCACCGGCGCCACGGTGGTTCCCGCTTCGACGAAACACATCTTCGCACGGCGTGGCGTTCACGACGCCTGAAAGAACCGTTGCACGTCAGCGAGCTGAGTCGAAAAAGCGTAGTCCGGCAGGCTGTCGAGGAATGTCTTGCCGTAGCGCGCGTGCAGGATGCGATTGTCGAGCAAAACGAGCGCGCCGCGGTCTTTCGTGTGGCGGATAAGCCGTCCGAAGCCTTGCTTGAGGGCGATCACGGCTTGCGGAATCTGGTATGAGGCGAAGGGGTCTTCACCGGCTTGCCGGAGGCTCTTCATCCGTGCTTGCACGACCGGATCCGACGGCACCGCGAAAGGCAATTTGTCGATGATGACCATGCTGAGCTGCTCTCCGGGCACGTCGACCCCTTGCCAGAAGCTGGCCGTGCCGAACAAGACACAGTTCTCGGTCGAGCGGAACTCTTCGAGCAAGGCCGAGTTCGGCGCGGAGCCTTGCATCAGAGTCGGGTACTCGATCGCAAACGAGGCGGCATCGTGTACCGCGTTCATCTGCTGATAGCTGGTGAAGAGCACGAAAGCGCGGCCGCGGCTGGCGCGGAGGAGTCCGATGACCTGATCCGCGGCTTGGAGCACGAACTCCGGCGAGCGAGGATCGGGGAGACGAGCGGGCACGTAGAACAGCACCTGATTGCGCCAATTGAAGTGGCCCGGAACGACCATCTCTTCGGCGTGGGCAACCCCCAGACGTCCGCGAATGAAATCGAACTTCTCTTCCACCGCCAAGGTTGCCGACGTAAGCACGACCGTATCGACTTGGTCGAACAGGCGCTCGGCGAGGATATCGGATACCTCGATCGGCGTAGCCTGGAGAAAGACGCCTTTGCCGCGCCGATCGATCCAGTAGACGTATTTTTCGTCCTCTCCCTCCATCAGGAACCGCAGCTCGCGGTCGAGTTCCACGGTGCGCCGCTCGAGGGGGATGATTTCGTCGATCTGCTTCGGGGTGAGCTTGAGCTGCGTCGCGACGAGATTGAGGGCATTGAGCAGCAGCGAGTACTGATCCTGGTGGCGCTTGCGGAAGTCTTCGCGGTGGTCGAAGCCGCTGCGGCCCTGGTAGCGCTCGAAGAGAGCGAAGAAGGCCGTGGAGCGAATCCGCAGCGTTTCGAGGGCGGCATCGAGCTCGCGGGAGCCGGCCTCCCATTGGATCGCGGTGTGCTGGATGTCGCGCGCCAATTCTTCGAAGCGATAGTTGCTGATCTGAACGCCGAAATGTTTGCCGGCGACATCCTCGACTTCATGGGCTTCGTCGAAAATGACCGCCTCGTAGTTGGGGATGATCGAGGCGTAGTCGTCTTCTCGGAGTGCGAGGTCGGCAAAAAAGAGGTGGTGGTTGACGATGATGATGTCGGCTTCGGCGGCCCGCTGGTGCATCAGAGTGATGAAGCAGCGGTCGAACTGTTCGCACTTCTGGCCGGCGCAGAGCTCGCGGCGGGCGTCGAGATGGTCCCAGACGGCGCTGTCTTGAGGAAGCTTCTTGAGCTCGGCCCGGTCACCGGTTTCGGTCTTCTTTTCCCAGGAGCGGATGAGCTTGAAGTCCTCGATTTCGATGAGTCCGGCAAGGGTGGGGCGCTTCTCGGTTTCGTAGAGCTTCTGGCGGCAGAGGTAGTTGTTGCGGCCCTTCATGTAGGCCACGTTGAGAGGGCGGTCGAAGTACTGTTCGAGAAACGGGATGTCTTTGTAGTAGAGCTGCTCCTGCAGGTTCTTCGTGCCGGTGGAGACGATGACGCGTTTGCCGCTGGCGATGACCGGAATCAGGTAGGCGAGGGTCTTCCCCGTTCCGGTGCCGGCCTCGACCAGCAGATGACGCCTTTCAGCGAGCACCGTTTCGACCTGCTCGGCCATGGCGACCTGCCCGGGCCGAAACTCGTAATGGGCGTACTTTGCAGCGAGCAGGCCGTGTTTCCCGAAGAAGCGGCGGGCACGGGTGGCCTTTCGGCTCTGGCCTGTTCTCATGGAACCGGCGGGATTCATGCAGCGGGGCGCGGCGAAGACCGGAAGGCCTTGGGCGTAGCCTAGCATGACGCCCGGGGCGAGTTCGTTTGTGGAAGAACTACGTTATTTGGGGTCGTCTCTGACGGGACCGCGCCGAGAGCTCTTGCAGCCTAACAGCTAGCAGAAGATCGACCCTACGCCGAGATTTCCGGGCTGTGCGGGGGGCGCCGTCGAGTTGAACCGCCGCGATACCGGTAGGTCACTACAACTAAGCCCACGGCAATCGCCGCCGGCGGAATCGCGAGGACCAGAATGCCCTTGTTGAGGGCATTGATCGTCTCGGCGCGCTGGTTCCTGGCCGATTCACGGCACATGACGCACTGTCCCCAGAGAGGCGAGGAGAGGACCAGTCCCAGGATTCCCAGACTCAGGAACCGGCATATCCTCTTGCGGAGGGTCGCGATCATTTCCCCACTCTACTACCTCCAGCCGGTGAAACCGAAATCGACGATTCGGAAGCTGTCCGGGAAGAAGTAACCGATCATGATCAAAATACAAGCCACCAGCGGGACGGCGACCGTCCACGACAAGACCGGCCGGTCGAACTTCAGATGCATGAAGTAGGCCATGATCATGGCTGCCTTCACAATCGACAGACCCATCAGCAACGTGAGCATGATGACCAGGTCGAACTGAATGTACGCCAGTAGGACTTCGATCAGCGTCAGACCGAGCAGCCCGAGCCAAACCTTGATGAACAACCCTTTGTGTGATTCCGCCTCTGCCGACATCTAGTGCTCCCCTTAGGTAATCTTCGTTGACATCAGATAGACCAGCGGGAAAATGAACATCCATACCAAGTCGACGAAGTGCCAGTAAAGCCCGCTGACTTCCACGTCTTCCGCGTCGTACTTGCCGCTCTTGAAACCGACGGCGATGATCCCCAGGTAGACGACGCCGATCGCCACGTGGGTCATGTGCAGGCCGGTCAGCGTAAAGAAAGTGCCGCCAAACAGGGGCGTGCCCCAGGGATTGGCAAGCGGCGTCACGCCCTCATGAATCAAGTGCATCCACTCGTTCGCGTGCAGGACGATGAAGATCACGCCTCCGAGCGCCGTCGCCCAGGTCCATTTCGCGGTGGCGCCCCGATCGCCGCGGTGCGCGGCGTCCACGGCGAATACCATCGTCAAGCTGCTCGAGAGCAGCACCAGCGTCATGAGCGACGAGAAGATGATCGCCGGGTAGAACTCGAACGGCGTCGGCCACTCGTTGGCCACGCGCACGTAGCTATAGGCGACGATCAGGGCAGAGAAAGTGAGCGCATCAGAGACGATGAACAGCCACATCCCCAGCTTCTTGTGGCCGACCGCAAACGGGGATACGCCGCCGCCCCAACCAGCTTCTACGGCCGCACCCGCTGAATGAGAATCCGACATGGAAAAACAATTACCTCCAGAACGTGAGCAAGAACAACAGGTAGACCCAGAGACCGTCCATGAAATGCCAGTAGATCGCGGTCGCTTCCACGGTTGCCTGACGCGTGACCCAGACGGCGGGGCTCCAGACGCGGAATACGGCGTAGGAAAGAGCCAGGACGCCGCCCAGAATGTGAGCGGCATGGGCCGCCGTCAGCAGGTAGAAAAACGAGCTGCTGGGATTCGATGCCATATAGACACCTTTGTCCGCCAGCGCCCTCCAACCGATCCACTGGGACAAGATGAACAGCGCACCCAGGGCCAACGTAACGGCAAGCCAGCGGCGCAGACCTTCCTCCGCTCCGCTGCGGAGCAATCGCTTGGCCTTTTCAAGGGTGTAGCTGCTGGCGAGCAGCACCGCCGTGCTCAGCCAGAGGATGCGGGGAAGGTCGATCGGAGCCCAGTCGCCGCTGATGCCGCTACGCACGACCATGGCGCTCGTGAAAGCCGCGAAGACCATCACGATGCCGGCGATGCCAACCCATGCGCCCAACTTGTAGCGAACAACAGCCTCTGCGCCGGGGTCGGGCCCGCGGGATCCGTCGTCGTCGTGATCCGGGGGCCACAGCGGGGGAAATCCCCCACCTCCCGTGTCGGGCCGGAGCGGCTCGAGCTTTTCGCCTTCAACGACAGGCGGTGGTGCGAGTGTGGTGGACATACCCCTTTAATCACCCGACTCCTGTTGGTACACCATGTCGTCGGAGTTGCACTGCATGGCGAAGTCCCGTTTGGCTTTCGGCAGACTGAAGTCGTAGGCGCCCCGATAGACGGTGGGAATCTTGCCCGCGAAGTTGTCATACGGCGGCGGCGAGGGGATGGCCCACTCGAGCGTAGTCGCTTCCCAAGGATTGTCGTCGGTGCAAACCTTGCCCTTGAACAGGCTCCAGACAAGGTTGAACAGGAAGATCAATTGCGCCGCGATGGTGATCATGGCCGCCATCGTGATGAAGTAATGAATTTCAGCCGAACCGCCCGCGGCAAGGTAATCGACGCCGGTGATCTCCGCGTAGCGTCGGGGATGAGGCAGCATGCCCAAGTAGTGCATCGGACCGAAGATGGCGTAGACGCCGAGGAAAGTGAGCCAGAAGTGGATCTTGCTCAGACCTTCGTTCATGAACCGGCCGAACATCTTCGGGAACCAGAACGTGAGGCCGGCGAACATCCCGAAGATGGCCGCCACGCCCATAATCAAGTGGAAGTGCGCCACGACGAAGTAGGTGTCATGAAAGAACAAATCCAACGTCGGCTGGCCCAGGAAGATGCCGCTCAGCCCGCCGGTCACGAACAGCGAAACGAAACCGATCGAGTACAGCATCGGCGAGGTGAAGCGAATTTTGCCGCCCCATAAGGTTCCGATCCAGTTGAAGGTCTTGATCGCCGAAGGAACGCCGATGCACATGGTCAGCACGGAGAAGACAAAAGCGGAATAGGGGCTCATCCCGCTCATGAACATGTGGTGGCCCCAAACGACGAACCCGAGTCCGCCGATTGCCGCGACCGCGTAGACCATGACCTTGTAGCCGAAGACCGGCTTGCGGGCGAAAGTGGCCAGGATGTGCGATGTAACACCCATGCCCGGCAGGATCGCGATGTAGACCTCCGGGTGGCCGAAGAACCAGAACAAATGCTGCCAGAGGATCGGCGAGCCGCCGCTGCGGTCGATGAGCTGATCGTTGATGACGAGGCCGGCCGGAATGAAGAAGCTCGTGCCGAGATTGCGGTCGAGAAGCAGCAGCACGCCCGCTGCAAGCAGGACACCGAAGGCCAGGAGGCCCAGAATCGCAGTCACGAACCAAGTCCAAACCGTGAGCGGCAATCGCATCATGGAGAGGCCCTTGGCGCGAAGCTGGAGTGTCGTAACGATGAAGTTCAGCGCACCGAGCAGCGACGCAATGCAGAACAGCGCAATGCTGATGATCCACCAATCCTGCCCGGTTCCGGCGATCACGGCTGAGTCGAGAGCGCTGAGCGGCGGATAGGCCGTCCAGCCCGAAATCGGTGCGCCGCCTTCAACAAAAAAGGCCATCATCAACGCACAGAATGAAAGAAAGGTTGTCCAGAACGACAGCATGTTGAGCCGCGGAAACGCCATATCGTTGGCCCCGATCTGCATCGGCAGGATGTAATTGCCGAAGCCCCCCTGCGGGGCCGTCGTCAAGACCATGAAAACCATCATGGTGCCGTGCATCGTGAGCATCGACAGGTAGAACTCCGGTGTCATGATGCCTCCCGGCGCACCGACAGGGAACAAATCACCGAGCAGAGGGAACGCCTTTTCGGGCCACACCAGCCGCAACCGAATCAGCAACGACAGAGCCATCCCGATGAACACCGCCACGACCGCCAGCAGCACGTACTGAATGCCGATGACCTTGTGGTCGAGGCTGAAGATCCACTTCGAGACAAAGCTCTTCGGCTCAGGATGGCGATGAATTTCTACGTACTCCGCAACTTCCTTCATGAATTGCTTCTCCAGAGGTTCGCCCCGTGACCGCCCTTGGGAACTACTGCAGGAACGAGGCCTGTTCCACCAGCCATTGCTCGTAGTCAGCCTGTTCCATCACGTCGAGAAAACTGCGCATCTTGTAGTGGCCGAGGCCGCATAGCTCCGAGCATGCGATTTCATACGTGCCCACTGTGTCCGGCTTGAAACGAAGTCGGCCATCGATACCGGGCACTGTGTCGAGCTTGAGGCGCAACTCCGGCACAAAGAAATTGTGCAGGACGTCCTTGGTGCGCAGGATGACTTCGATCTCCTTGTCGACGGGTACGGCCATGCGCGGGACGACGATGTCATCCTCTCCGTCGGGATTTCCGCGATCGACGCCGAGCGGATTGCCCAGCGAATCGTCGATCAAATTCACGTCAAGCGGACCGAACTTGCCATCGGCGCCGGGATAGCGGATGTTCCAAACAAACTGCTGTCCCGTTACCTCGACAACCTCTCTGTCGGGCGAGCCCGGCTGCGTCGCCGCTTCGGCGAACCGCGCCTCGGCCCAAGCGGTGTAACTCATGAACGACAAGCCGACGAAGAGCACGGTGGCCGCGGACGTCCAGAGCAGCTCCCAGCGGTCGTTCCCGGTGCTGTACTCGGCGGACTCGGAACGGTCACGGCCGAACTTGAGTACGGCATAACCCAACGCCAGGTGCGCCAGGATGAAAACAACGCCCGTGACGACGAAAGTCAGCGCCATTTGACCGTCAACTAGGCGGGCATGGTCGGTGATGGGGTCCGGCATCCACCACGTCTTGGCCACAAAGGGTATGGTTAACGCAACGCAGATCAACCAAATCGCTACTGCCAGCAAGAGGTTCGTCAATCGAATTTTCACCACGAAAGGAGCTACAAGAAGGATACAGATCAGCCAAATCGCCAGGGCAACAATGAGGACCATGGATCGAATTCACCCCTACGCCATCGAGCGACGGCGCGGTTCAAGCAGGACTTACTCATGGTACAAGGATCGTATAGTGTAGCAACTTGGGACAGGGTGTTCAAACGCACCGAACCGAGGGTCGGCGCAATGGGAGAAGTTCCCCTGGTGAGCCAAGCAGAAGGCGAAGGAAAAAATTCCCCTGCGGCTTTTGGTACTGAAGCCCTTCAGTCTTTTTTTACCACCCCGGCCGGCTTAGCATGAGGACAGCGAGCGAGCCTCGGAGCACGCGGGTGCCCTCTGGGCGCCTGCCCGCATGAAGAGCTGATGTCACGCCCATTCGTATCCGACGAAGACTGTGCCGGCAACACGGCCTTTAAGGTTTTTCACGAATCACGGCTTTTTCGAGACACGAAACACGAGTTTTCCCCGTCCCTCCGGCGACTCCAACGAGAGCAACCCCAAGCCCGGCCAACGGGTTTTTCACAAATCACGAATCACGGAATTTACGGCCGTTCTCTTCGCCGTGGATGCGCAAGGGTCGCAGAACCAAAAACCGAAAACCGCCGCCCGGACCGCCGCGCCCGCCGCGAAGCCACCGCTTGCCTGCCCACCATTAGACGCGATTGGACGCGATTGGACGCGATTGGACGGCTTTCTTGTTGCCCATTCAGGGCTTCCCTGCCGGCTATTTCCCACTATGGCCTGCTCTCTTCTGTCCACTATTGTCCGGCATTGTCCGGCATTGCTCGGGTAACCCCCCCCACCCCCCCGATCAAGGGTCCGCGCACCGTCCGCCGTTCTCGGTCGGTCTCACGACGAGCGCCGTTGGCCGCAACTCCCGTCGCCCTCCAGGCTGCTTCCACTACGGCCAACGCCAAATGAACCCATGCTGAGAAAGGGGAACGTTCTATATTGACAGGTGTTCAAACGTACCAATCCGAGTTGCGTCAGGAGATCAGTGTGAGAGGACCAAGGTTACGAGTTGGCGGCCCGGCGGCGGTTCTGACTGCCTTGGCGTTGAGTGTCACGGCCTTGCCGGCCGACGTCGTCGAGCAGGGCCCGAAGGACTCGGCTCCCTCGGGGCTGCTGGCCGGTGTAGCGCGGGCGGACATCACGCCTCCTGTCGGCATTGCTCAACTGAACTGGGGATCTCAGACCCACATCCGTTCCGTCGGCAATGACCCCGCGGGCATGGTGGCAACGGCCCTGGTCGTGGCCAACGCCGGAGACAAGTTCGCCATGGTCGACCTGGACGCGCTCCGCGTCGAGCCTTTCGAAGCTGCGATCGAGCGGGCGGCGAAGGAGACCGGCATCCCCGCAGGACACATCCGGCTGGCCGCGACGCACACGCATGCCGGTCCGAATCTGTCCGTTGCGAAGGGTCCGGCGGGCGTTGACCTTTCCGAGCAGTTGGACATGATCCAACGCTACCGGGCACAGGTCATTGACAAGATTGTGGGCATCGTCATCCAAGCGAACGCACATCTCGAGCCCGCTCACATCTACGGCGGGCGCGGCGAAGGGACCATCAATATCAACCGCCGCTTCCGGGCGCACGGTGAAGATCCGCCCGCGGTGGGACGCAACCCGGACGGGTTCATTGACCGCGAGCTCGTTGTCTTCCGCATCGATGACGCGCTGGGCAAGCCCATCGCCGTACTCGCCAACTACCAGTGCCATGGCACTGTCCTCGCCTATGAGAACAAATACGTGTCGCCCGATTGGCCCGGAATGACACGCAAGGTCGTCGAGCAAGCCTTTCCCGGTGCGCTGTGCCTGTTCTTTCAAGGCGCCGCCGGCAACCAGGGTCCGACCGAGGGCTTCACCGGGGATCTTGGAGTGGCGCACCGGTTGGGGTCAACGCTGGGGCATCAAGTCGCGGCGGTGGCTTTAGGGATCGAGACCGTTCGTCGGGAGCCGACCTTCGAGGGCTTTGTGGAATCGACGGCCTATCAGGCGAAGCAGCACTGGCGGGTCAAGGGTCCCCGTGATGCGACGCTCCGGTTTACACGGAAAAAGATCGACCTGCCGCGCCGCGAGTACACCCAGGAGGAAATCTCGGCGATGGCCGCCCGGGTGGAGGACGCGAAGAAAAAGCTGGCTGCCGCCAATGCTTCCGGCGACGACTGGAAGAAGCACCAGGCAGAGGCACGCCTGCGGCGTTTCAGCGACCTGCTCAAGAAATGGAGGCAACCGCCGGAACCCGCGCCCGTCCAGCTCGAAGTGCAGATTCTCCGCATGGGTGAAGTCGCGATTGTCGCCATGCCGGGCGAGCAGTTCGCCGAGATCGGCGAGGCGATCAAGAGGGCTTCGCCTTTCGCCTACACGATGTACGCCGGGTATTCCAGCGGCGCGGGCGGCGACTACATGCCGACCGACGACGAATACGCATTCGGCGGCTACGAAGTAGAACGCGCGCCGTACGGCAAAGGCGCCGCGGACAAGCTGATTCACGAGACGATTGCCCTGTTCGAAGATGTCAAGTAATCGCTGATGCCGACGCGCCGAGACTTCCTCAAGACTTCTCTCGCCACGGGACTCACGCTCCCCGGCGCCGCAGCGCCGCAAACCTCCACGGAAGCCCTGCGGCTGTGGGCTTTCAGCGATGCTCATGTGGGCAGCGACCGCCGCTACGGGAACCGCGAGAGCCTCGTCGAGGCCATTCAACAATCGGAGTTCGGCACGCTGGACGGCGCGCCGCCGTTCGAATGGGATTTGGCGGTCGATCTCGGCGACCAATCGGGGGCGCAACACCTGCCCGACGACGACGAAGGCGCAGAGGTCGTTCGACAGTTCACGAAAGGTTTGCGGGAGCACAAGCGCGAGGATGTCTACAGCGTTTGCGGCAACCACGACCGCTCGGGCATCGACGAGCCGAAGAACTGGTGGTGGCGCAAGTGGCTCGACCCGATGGGCGAGTTCACCAAGTTCTCGGGCGTCGACGCATCGAAGCGCACCTACCCGACATCAGGAACCTGGGAGCGCTACTCGTTGCAAGTCGGCAACGTGCTGTTTCTGATGATGAGCGACATCAACGAGCCGACGCAGCGCCCCGGGCGCGACCTGCTCGGGGGCAATCCCGGCGGGGTGGTTTCGGGCGAGACGTTCGCGTGGTGGAAGAACATGGTCGAGGCCAACCAGGACAAGATCATCGTCTCGACACACCATTACATGCTCAAGAACACGACCGTCGCATCCGGTGAGTGGGAAGGCATGCGCAAGGATGCGAGCGGTCTGTGGCGCTCGCACTACCACGGCTACAAACCGCTCGGGACGCCCCGGGGCGCTTCGTATCTCTATTGGGTTGACAGTGTGCCTGACGCCCAGGCGTTCGAGAAGTATCTGGAGTCGCATCCGGGCGCGATCGACTTGTGGCTCGGCGCACACACCCACACCTATCCGGACGACACCTACGGCGGGAAGTCCCACGTTGAAACGAGATGGGGCGTGCACTTTGTGAATGTGTCGGCGCTGTCGCGGCATCACGCGCGGCTGACGACGGTGCCGATGAGCCGCTACTTCACGTTTGTCGGGAATGAACTGCGGGCGCGGTGTTACTTGCACACCTGTGACTATGAGGCTTCGGGCTGGTATCCGAAGGCCGAGCGGAGGCTTCGTTTGCGGAAGGCTTTCCGCTGGTAGGGCTATGTTGTCGGCTCCATCGTTCTTCGCCGCGTCGGCATCAGACCAACCCGCCATGCCGGCGAAAACCCGCTGTGATTGGGCGAACGCCCCCCTGCTCGACCATTATCACGACACCGAGTGGGGCGTCCCGCTTCACGATGACCGGCTGCTGTTCGAACACCTCGTCCTCGACGGCGCACAAGCCGGGCTAAGCTGGCTCACCATCCTCAAGAAACGCGCCGGCTACGCCAAGGCTTTCGCGAACTTCGATATCCAGAAGGTCGCTCGCTTCCAACCGGCGCGTATCGACAAGCTGATGCTCGACCCGGGCATCGTGCGCAACCGGCGCAAGATCGAGTCGGCGGTCAACAACGCGCGCAGGGTCCTCGAAGTGCAAGACGAATTCGGCAGTCTGGACGCCTACCTGTGGCGGTTCGTCGATGGGCGCGCCATCCAAAACCGTTGGAGGAGTTGGCGAGAGACGCCGGCCACCAGCAAAGAGTCCGACGCCATGAGCCATGACATGAAGCGCCGCGGCTTCAAGTTCTGCGGATCGACGATCTGCTACGCGATCATGCAGGCCACCGGCATGGTGAACGACCATGTGGTGAGTTGCTTCCGCCATCAGGAACTACGGCCACAGAAGCGCTGAGTCTGCCGCCACCTGTTTGTTAACCGAACGCTCGGCTCAAGCGTTCTAGCTGTGTAAACCAGACAGAGAGCCGTCGGGCGCGGCGGCAAAGGAGCCGACACGTTCATGGGAACACATATCATCGGGATCATCATCATGCTCACTCCGCTGGGAGCGTTCGCCATGGTGGTCTACATCGTGTGGTTGAACGCCCGCCAGAAGCAGGCGAGAACCCAGGCGCGCGCGGAATTCAACAAGCAACTCCTGGACAAGTTCGCATCCTCTCAGGAACTCGTTGCGTTTCTCGGGCAGCAGGGCAGCGAACGCTTCCTCGACGAAATGTGGTCAGAGAAACGACTTGGTCCGAAAGAGCGCATCTTGGGAATCATCACCCCCGGTTGCATCCTCACGTCGATCGGGATCGGCTTCCTTTGGTTGGGCACGCAGACACCTGAGCTGCAGGTCGCCGGAGTCACGATATTTGCGGCCGGCATGGGCGTGCTCATCGCCGCCGCCGTGTCGTACGGGTTCTCGAAGGCGTGGGGGCTGATGAACGGCAAGAACCGATCACGTGGCCGGCGCGAGTAGGCAGATGACGCTCGACCGCGCGTCCATGATCGAATCGTTCATAAGCGGCGGGTCTGCTGCGGCCGGGACGGGCAAAGAGGCCTTGACCACACCTCTCCAGGCAATCGAGGAAGCGGCGTTTCACCGCCTCTACAATCGAATTGCGCCGGCGCTCAAGGCCTATGTTCTCCGGATCTGCGGAGAAGCCGACCTTGCGGACGACATTGTGCAAGATGTTTTTTTAAAGTACCTGCGCACTCCTCTCCCCCGCATGGACGAGGCCGCTGCCAAGGCGTACCTTTACCGCATCGCGACAAATCTGGTAACCGACCACTGGCGACGCCGCGAGCGTGAGCGAAAATGGAGTTGGAAGGCGATCTTCCGCAAACCGGCCGAGGCCAAGCTCGACTTGCGCGGCGACATGGCACGGCAGTTCGGCCGCCTTGCGCCTCGCGAGCGAGCCCTCTTGTGGTTGGCGTACGTGGAAGAATTCGATCACGAGGAGATCGCCCGCGTTCTGAAGGTCAGGCCCAAGAGCGTAAAGGTCATGCTGTTTCGAGCACGCAAGAAGCTGGGTGCACTGCTAGGATCGGAGGGGACGGGCACGCAATGAGCAGCTCCTCACACCCTTCGGATGCCGATGTTGCGCGCTGGATGCAGACCCTGGCGGCGGAGTCGCCAACGAAGGGGTCCCTGCCGGACCCTCACCTGATTTGGCTGAAGGCCCGACTTGAGGAGCGGGCCGAACTGAACGAGCGGGCGCTGCGTCCGATTGCGATTGCGGAGAAGAGTGTGGTTGCCATCTTTGCGCTCCTCGGCAGCGCGGGAATGCTCGCCATCGCGCGGCACGCCGAAACCTGGTTTGCACAGGCTGCCGAGCCCGACATCCTGGCGTGGGCAGTCTCCGGCGGTGTCTGTTTCCTCGCCATCGGCTTCGCCTTCGTCCTGAAGCCCCTCCTGGCTGGCGACTAGACTAGCAGGCAAGTTGACCGAGCGCCCCGGCGGCATTGACGAATGCCCATGAAACCATTGCGCATCGGAACCGCCCAATTCGAAGCCCGCGACGGCGACAAAGACTACAACTTCAGCCGCATCGTAGCCCTCAGCCGTCAAGCCATCGAAGACAAGGCGGACCTTGTTTGTTTTCATGAGTGCTCGATCCCGGGCTATACGTTCCTCGAGAATCTTTCACGCTCTGACACCGAAGCTCTGGCGGAGCCGGTCCCGGACGGGCCGTCCGTCGATCGATTGATCGAGCTGTCGCGTGATTTAGGGGTCGCGCTCGGCGCCGGGCTCATCGAGCAAGCGGACGGGCAGCTCTACAACACTTATGTCGTGGTCTCGCCGGAAGGTTTCGTCGCGAAGCACCGCAAGATCCATGCCTTCATTAGTGAGCATGTCTCATGCGGCGATTCCTACACGGTGTTCGAATTGCTCGGCGCGAAGTTCGGCCTGTTGATCTGCTACGACGTGAACCTGCCCGAGAATGTCCGTTTGACGGCGATGATGGGCGCAGAGATTGTCCTCATGCCGCACGTTACGGGCTGCCTGCCGAGCCCGATGCCCGGCCGCGGGAAAGTCGCGCCGGAAGTCTGGCGCAACCGTGACACCGACCCCGTGACCTGCCGCCAGGAGTTCGACGGCCCCAAGGGACGCGGCTGGCTGATGCGATGGCTTCCGACGCGAGCCTACGAAAACGGTGTCTACGCCGTCTATTCGAACCCGATCGGCGTCGAGGGAGACACGATCAAGCCCGGCGGTTCGATGATCTTCGACCCCTTTGGGGAAATAATCGCCGAGTGCCGAAAACTGGGCGATGAAGTCGTGGTCGCAACTTGCGACCCGGCGAAGCTCGCAGTCGCGCCGGGTCGTGGATATATCCGCGCGCGGCGGCCCGCGCTTTATGGCGCGATGACCACGCCCAATCCACACCTGGGGCGCGCCGGCCGCCCCGAAATCTGGTGGAAGAAACACCGCTAGGCCTTCCGAATGATCGCCTATAATGCTGCATCGCAGCGTGCTGTCTGACGATGTCTGTGATTGCCTGCCAGCATATTCGCCGGATGCGTGGCGGCGCGAACGCCCACCTGTTGCTGGCGGACGACCGTCACTACTACGTCGTCAAGTTCCGTAACAATCCCCAACACGCGCGCATCCTTGTGAACGAGTTGGTTTCCTACGTTCTTCTGGACTACTTGCAGCTTCCGGCGCCCCAGTGGGATATCGTCGAGGTGCCCGAGGATCTGATCGATGCCTCACCGGAGATGACGATGGAAGCGGGGTGGAAGAACCGGCGGTGTGAAGCGGGGTTGCACTTCGGATCTCGCTGGCCGGTCGACCTTCACAGGCGGGCGGTTTACGACTATTTGCCTTGGTCGCTGCTACAGCTTGTTATCAACTTGCGTACGTTTTGCGGGATGGTCGCTTTCGACAAGTGGGTGAGCAATGCGAACGGCCGGCAAGCGATATTCTTTCGCGATCGGGCCGACCGCTGGATGCTACCGGATGACGACTCTTCGGAGGCGGCGCCTCGGTCGCTGGCCTACGCGACGAATATGATCGATCACGGGTTTGCGTTCAACGCGCAGAACTGGGAGTTCCCCGATTCGGCGGAGCGGGGCCTTTACAGTCGCCGGGAAGTCTATCGGCATGTCTCGGGGTTCGATGACTTCCAGCCATGGCTGGGGCGTATCGAGGACTGCCCCGGAAGGGTGCTCGATGATGCCGCGAAGCGCATCCCGCCGCGCTGGTTCGACAAAGACTTCGACGCACTCGAGGGGATGCTCGAGCAGCTCTACGCACGCCGGAAGCGTGTCGCCGATCTCGTGAGGGAGAGCAAGAACGCCGGACGCGACCCGTTCCCCAATTGGTCTCTACGAGCTGGAAGCGCTGTCGCGAGCTAAAGAGGTTGAGAGATGCAGACGAAGAGTGAAGCGTCATCACGATATGACTTTCAATTGATTCGCTATGTGCCGAATGTTGCAGCGGCGGAGTTCTTCAACGTCGGCGTGTTGCTGTATGGAGCGCAACGGGAACTCCTGGACGCACGCCTTGCATCCGATTTCGGCCGCCTGAAGTGCCATCCGCTCGTCGAGATGCCCTATCTCGAGGCGCTCCGGGAGGAGTTCGAGGAACATCGGCTGGCGGGGGAGGGCCTCGCTTCCTACATTAAAGAGCTGTGCAAAAACCTTTCGGCATCACTCGATGTGACGACTCCGAAGACGTTCTGGGGCGGGAACGCGCCGGCGGAGATGGATCGACTGTTTGATACCTATGTGACGACGCCCAAGCCGCTGAACGGCGCTGAACGCGACGAGAGACCGCTCGCGGGAACTCGGGCAGCGCTGCGTTTACGCATGGAGGACAGCTTCCGGCGACACTACCTCCTCGATGCTGACCGAGGCTTGAAGGCGAATGACTCGGTACAGTACGGTGGGCGGCGAATGCGGTTCACCTTCGACTATTCGTATCGTCCAAACGGAGCGACGGCGTACGTTCACGGCGTCGCGGTTCGGAACGAAATCAATGACGCCACCAGGCTCTCTTTTGTGTTTGAGCGGATGCGGCGCCAAAACGAAGGGTCGGCGCTGGCTGTCGTGTTGGGAGAAGGGGTGCAGGACGACACGGCCGAGCTGTTGGCGGCAAGCGGAGCGGTTAGCTGGCCCGTGGCTCAGGTTGACAAGCTGGCGATTGCGATACGCGGGGAGTTGGGACTGTAAGCCGACGCAATCGTATCCCGTCTACAAGCGGCAATTCGCGCTTGGGGCGGCGCACGCCGCGTTCCACCAATCGTGTCGTTGCGTTGGTACGTTTCGTCGATCAGGCGGCCAAGTCCTCGGGGCTGCCGGCTCCGTAGAAATGAAACCACGGCGTGGCTTCCTGGAGACAGTCGTTGACGTTGTTGATGTTCTTGACGCCCTGGTCGCGCATCCAGTCTTCGAGAGCTGCGGGGCCGCCCTGGCCGTAAACAGGGATTCCCTCCTTCCAGGTAGCGCGTCCGCACAGAACTCCCGAGAAATTGACGCCTGCCTCCGCCGCCCAGCGCAGAGATTCCGTGAACTGCTCGTTGCTGACGCCGGCGCTGAGGTAGATAAAGGGCCGTGCGGCAAGTTCAGCAGCCTGGCGGAAATGCTCGAGGGCCTCTTCCTTGCTGTAGGCTCTCTGCCCGGTGAATACCCCGGCCCCTTCGGCAAACGCCAAGTTGACGGGGACCTCAACCTTCAAGACATCCACATGGTACTGGTCCTTCGAGAACTCTTGCATGCTGCCCCCGACCACGGCCGGTTTTTTCTTGGCGAACTCGAAACCCTTCTCGTCGCCGCCCTCGGGATCGTAACCGACAAACTCCAGAAAGAACGGAATATCGTGGGCGACACACTCGGCGCCGATACGTTCAACCCAGGCGTGCTTTCGGGCGTTGATGGATTCCTGCTCGAAGGGCGTGTAGTACAGCAGGATCTTAACGGCGTTCGCTCCCTCCTCTTTGAGGTTGCGCACCGAGATGTCCGGCAGCAGAAACGGCAGCCGGCCCGGTTGCGTGTTGTCGTAACCGGACTCTTCATAAGAAAGCAGCAGGCCGGCATGGGGGTCGCGGAGTTGAGCGGCAGGCAATCCCCACTGCGGATCGAGCAGGATGGCGCTGGCGTGAGGCGTAAGGGCTTTCGAGACGGCCACCTTGAACTCAGTCATCATTTCATCGGTGACATCGCCTCGGTCGATGCCTTTCGCGGCGCCAATGGCTTTTTTTAGTGAGCCCCGCTGATCCATCGCGGCGGCGGCGATCACGCCGCGGTCGTTGGTGAGGGCTTTGAGGTTTTCGATTTTTCCTGCCGTAAATCTGTTGGGCATGTAACGAACTCCTGGCTGCTGATTGGGTATCGGGTTATGATCGTGGCGATGCCTCCGGGTTGGAGGTCTTAAGTGCCGAGAGCCTGTGCAGGTATCGCTCGGCGGAACGGATGTCGGACTGAATCTGATGCTTCAATCTGTCGGCGGATGCGAAGCGCTTCTCTTCTCGAAGACGACGGTAGAAAGCCAATCCGATTCTCTCTGGCTGCTCACCCCGCCATTCGTCTAGCACATGGGTTTCCACAGAGAGATCTTCACCATCGAAGGTCGGACGGTAGCCGACGTTCGAGATGGATTTCCAGGTCTGTCCGCGCACGGGGTCACAAGTCATTGTGACGTAGACGCCGGTGGGGGGCAGCACCTCCGCTTCGGGTTTGAGATTCAAGGTAGGCACCGTCTCGCGGGCGCCAACGCCGTGTCCGGTGACGATCGGACCCTGGAGGCTGAAAGGGCGGCCCAGAAGGCGTCGGGCGAGGCCGAGAGCGCCGACCGAGACAGCCGCTCGGATACGAGTGCTGCTGATCGCCTCACCAGCCACCTCGAGTGGGGGAACCGCCTCCGCCCGAAAGCCCAGTTCCTCGCCAAGGGCGCGGAGTCGCGTGAAGTCACCCGCTTGGCGACATCCGAACCGGAAGTTTTCGCCAACCACCACCGCGCGAGCGTGCAGCCGGTCGACGACGACTCGTTGGACGAACTCCTTGGGACTGAGCGTGGCAACCTCCGGCGTGAACTTCATCACGACGCCGGCGTGGAGGCCAAACTGCCGGAAGCGCCACAGCCGCTCGACGGGCAGCGTCAGAAGCGCGGGCGCTTTGTTTGGGCGTACGACTCTTGTCGGGTGGGGATCGAAAATGAGAGCCAAGGCCTCCAACCGGAGTGTTGAGGCCAACTCCCGCGTGCGGTCGAGGATGGCGGTGTGGCCCCTGTGCACACCGTCGAAGTTCCCGATCGTGACGACAGTGGGGGGCAAGTCAGCCGGCACCTGATCGAGTTCCCAGTACGACTTCATGTCTCTCTACGAATCGGCTCCCACGACGCTAATCCGAAGGCCGTCGTGCGCCAACCGGATATGTCGGGGAAGAGACTCGTTGGTCTCACGGTGCGGCAGGTCATGGCAGATGTGCGTAAAGAAAGCCCGCTTCGGTTGGAGACGCTCTGCCCAGGCGAGGGCTTGGCTGACGGAGGTATGCATGGGATGCGGCTCATGGCGGAGCGCATCGAGAAAAAGCACATCGAGCCCCTGGAGCTTTGCCAGCGATTCCTCGGGGATGTCACTGTGGTCGGTGAGATAGGCGGCGCGCCCGAATCGGTAGCCCATCACGGTCAGTGGGCCGTGCCGAATCGGGATCGGCTCGAACAGCATTCCGAACAGGTTGAGGGCCTTACCGTTGAGCTCATGGCCCGCGACGCGAGGAACGCCCCCTGGATGAAGGGCCTCTCCCTCGAACGCGTACGGGAACACGCGCCGCAGGCTTCGGAGGGTTTCCACCATGCCATAGATCGGGATGCGCTCCGAGCGGCCGTAGTTGAAGGGGCGAAGGTCATCCAAACCCATGATGTGATCGGCGTGGGCGTGCGTGTAGAGGACGGCGTCGAGCCGCGTGATGCCGGCGCCGAGAGCCTGTTGGCGAAGGTCCGGGGTCGTGTCGATCAGGACGTTGCGTTCCCGGCCGGCCTCGGAAAACGTCACGAGGATTGACGGGCGCAGTCGTTTGTCGCGGGGGTCGGTGGATTGGCACACGGCGCACCGGCATCCGATCGTAGGGACGCCCACGCTCGTGCCTGATCCGAGGACGGTGATCTGAGAATCGGTCAACATGACCAGATGGGGAAAGCTTGTCCGGCGGCTGGCAGGTTGCAACAGCCCGCCTCCGCTCGTCTAGCCTTTGGCCTTCTCGTTGATTTCGTTCACCCGCTGAATGTAGCGAAACCGCAATTCGGTCAACGTGTTGTCGAGCCGCCGGGACTCCTCCAAGCTGAGGTTCCCTTTTGTTTTGTCCTTGAGAACGGCCAGCAGATCGATGGTGTGGCGAGCCATGTCGAGATTGGGCGCGGGCGCGTCGGCATCGTTGGGCGAGGTCAGCTCCATTTGCGCTTGCACCCCGAGGGACATGACGAGTAGTTCGAAGCTGGCCGCTGGGAGCGGCGGCGGAGACGTGGCGGATTTTGCCTGGCTCTCGCGCTGTTCCGTCGACTCAGCCGTTGTCTCGGCGGCAACGGATTCTTCTGCTGCGGCAGTCTCCTCGTTGTTCAAGGGCTCGCCGTCGGCCGAGAAGCGTCTGCGATCCTTCACCTTGATCGACGGCTTTTCCGCGTCGTTGCTCATCGGGACTTATTTTAACAACGACCGGTTGAGGAATCAGCAGGCGGCGGCAGTGCGGCAGCGTGCGGTGCGCTCAGTTGATGCGTGTTATCGAACAGCCGTCTGGCGGAAAATTAGGGGCCTTGTTATATGCTTAGTTGCAGATCAGATGCGGATGGCTTTTTCCATTCTCTGTTTCCGCCTCCGAGGTGGTTCGGCCAGCGCGGCGGTTGTGATGGCAGCGCTGACCATGGTGGCTTTGTTGCCGGCGGCGGCTGGGCAGGGGCACGCTCCTGATGGACCTCCGCAGGCCGGACCGGCTGAGGTGTTGCCTCTCGAGAATGTTGAGCCGGGGATGCAAGCGACGGCCTGGACAGCGTTCGTGGGGACGACTCCCGAGCCGATACCGGTCGAAGTGATCGGCGTGCTGAGAAATACTTGGGGGCCGGGACAGCACATCATCTTGGCGAAGCTGGGCGGCAAGGCGGCGCGCACGAATGTCGCTGGAGGCATGAGCGGCAGCCCGGTCTATCACGACGGCAAACTGCTGGGCGCGGTATCACTACGATTCAGCACCTTCTCGCCGGATGCCGTCGCCGGGATCACACCGATCGATCTGATGCTCGAGATCAATGAGTTCGACGCCGGCCGGCCGGTCGAGACGAGGCTTGCCGGGGACCCGGGGGGGGCGGCGGCCGGTTCCCTGGCCCTGGCGGCGCCGACGCCGGATACGGGAAAGCTCGGGCTCGCCGAGCGGGTCTGGAATGCGTCAACGGCCGAACTTCCGGCGGATTCCTACATGATGCCGATCGAGACGCCACTGACTTTCTCCGGCATGGAACCCGCGGTGGTGGATGCGTTCGCCGGGTACTTTCGCGAGTCGGGTGTTCGGGTGATGCAGGGCGGTGCTGTGGGCGCCTCGGCCGGCTCTTCACGGGTGGCCGGCGCCGGCGCTCTGAATCCGGGCGAGCCGGTTGCGGCTGTTCTGATCTCCGGTGATTCGTCCGCGACCGCACTGGGTACGGTCACCTACAACGACGGGAAGCGGGTCCTCGCATTCGGCCACCCGATGTTCAACATGGGTCCGATCGAGATGCCGATGGCAACGGCCGACGTGCTGACCGTGCTGGCTTCCGCGTTCCGGCCGGTCAAATTCGCGAATTCGGCGGAAATCGTCGGCGCGCTCCGGCAGGACCGCCACTCCGGCATCATGGGCGTGCTCGGCGAGAACGCGACGATGATTCCTGTCCACGTGAACGTCAAGAGCTTTGGAGAACGTGACGCGTTGATTCACGAGAAGGAACTGCGCTTCAACGTCTTCCAGAACCAGAAGTGGACTCCTCCCCTAATGATGATGACGGTGTTCAACTCGATGTTCGGACTCAATGACTACGCACTCGAGTCGACGTTTCGGCTGAAGGGGAGCATCGAGCTGCAGGGCGACCAGACCATCGACCTCCAGACGATGCAAGCGGAAACAGGCACGTCGATTCCGGCGCCGATGGCGCTGGCGGGGTGGGTCGGCGATAAGTTCAACACGCTGTTCAGGAACAGCGACGAGTTCCCGGTGTTCGAAAGCGTCAACGTATCGATCGAGCTGTTGCCGCAGCGGCGTCACGCGGTGATTGAGCAGGTTTCGGTGGACCAGCGAGAAGTGAGGCCGGGCGATACCGTGACGGGGAAAGTAGTGCTGCAGCCCTATCGGGGTCAGAGCCTGACCGAATCGTTTTCCGTGACGGTGCCCCCGAATGCGCAAAAGGGCCTGCTGCGCCTCCTGGTGAGCGATGCTGTAACGCTGGACCGCAGCCGCAAGTTCGCGGTGCAAAGCAACCGCCTCCTGAACCTCACTGAAACCGTGGCGGCTTTGAACCGTGAGCCGGCGAACAATCGGCTGTACGCGACATTGATGCAGCAGTCGCCGACCGCTCATCTGGACGACAAGACGCTGCCGAATATCCCGTTGTCGGTCCTCACCGTCATGAGAACGTCGAGCCGCGGCCGCATGGTGATCGAGAGGCAGTCCGTGCTGGCACAGGCATCGATGGACTTTGACTGGATCGTCAGCGGCAGCCATTCGATCACACTCCGGGTGAAATAGGGCATATGAGACTCCAGGGCGGGGCCGTGGGCGCGGCATTGCTGGCCGTCGCCTCGTTGCTAGCGGCGCCCGTTCATTCCGAGACGACGCGGCGTTGGGAGCAGGGCGGCTATCAGGATTTCCGCAAGGGAAAAGCCAACGACATCTCGATCCGTAGCGACGGTATGCTCATGCTCGCGCCGCGCCTCGAAGAGCGTTTTGAGCCGCCCGCCGCCTTTCTTTGGGCGCTCGCGGAGGATTCCCAAGGAAACCTTTTCGCCGCTGGAGGGCCTCAGGCGAGCGTCTTTCGCATTGGTGCGGACGGACGAAAGAGCACGTTTTTCGAGCGCGACAACATCGAAGTGCATGCTCTCGCGATCGACGTGAATGACAACGTTTACGCCGCAACGTCGCCTGCCGGAAAGATCTACAAGATCGACCCTTCGGGCGGCTATGAAGTCTTCTTCGATCCCGGAGCGGAATATATCTGGGACTTGGCATTCGACTCCGTCGGGAACCTGTTTGTCGCCACGGGAGACGAAGGCAAGATCTTCCGCGTGACGCCCGCGGGTAAGGGCGAGGTCTATTTTGAGACAGGCGAGACGCATGTCCGTGTGCTGCTCATCGACAATGAGGGGAACCTGATTGTCGGGACCGACCCGAGTGCGTTGATTCTGCGGCTGTCGAAGGGCGAAGACGGAGCTTCGGGGTTCGTGATGTACCAGTCCTCGAAGAAAGAAATCACCGCGCTGGCTCTGGGAGACGACGGCAGCATCTACGGAGCCGCGGTCGGCAACCGCCAGACCACCGCGCCGCCCCGGCGATCAGTCGCGGCGCCGCAGGTGCCGCAGGCCGGACAGCCGCGGTCCCAAACACAGAGTGCTCAGCCGCGAGCGTCCCTGCAAACCAGGACTTCATCGGCTGTGCCCATGCGTCTGACGGGTGGCAGCGACATTTATCGCATTCTGCCGGACGGCGAACCGCGAAAAGTCTGGAGTTCCGGCGCGGATACGGTGTACGCCTTGGGGTTGGACGCGGACGGCAAGCTGTTGCTGGCGACGGGCGAGCAGGGCCGGCTTTTCCGGGTTGAGTCGGAGACCTTGGAGACGTTGGTTGCGACGATGCCCTCTGAACAGATCACCGCTCTCCTGCGGCGAACCTCGGGCTCCGTTCTGCTTGCGACGAGCAACACCGGGAAAATCTACGAGCTCGGACCCGAGTTGGCGGAGCGAGGTGAGTTCGAGTCCGACGTGCTCGACGCGAAAAGGTTCGCTCGGTGGGGCCGCCTGGAATGGGACAACCAGTTGCCGCAAGGTGCGGCGATCGCCGTCGCAACGCGTTCGGGAAACTTGGCGGCCCCTTCAAAGAACTGGAGTAGTTGGGGGGAGGCGGTTGGATCTGCGGAAGGCGGTCAGTCCGGATCGTCTCCGGCGCGGTTTCTGCAGTGGCGGGCCGTCCTCTCACGGATAGGTGACGAGCCGCCCCTGCTCGATGCCGTCAGGGTTTACTACTTGCCCAAGAACGTGCGTCCGGTGATCACTCACCTGGAAGTGACGCCTCCGAACTATCGGTTCCCACCATCGAAACCGCGGGCGGCCCAGGCCAAGAATCTGGTGCTGCCCCCGTTGGGGCGGCCCGTGGCGCAACGCTCACGATCGAGCGGCCCATCGAGCGGGCCCCCGATGACAGCAGCACAGGGGCGGATGGGCGCACGCTGGGTGGCGAAAGACGAAAATGGAGACGATCTCGTTTTTCAGGTCGAAATTCGCGGTGAGGACGAGCAGAACTGGAAGCTTCTCCAAGACGGCGTCGAGGAGTCCCACTATGATTGGGACGGCACCTCGTTCGCCGACGGGGTCTATCGAGTTCGCTTAACGGCTTCTGACTCTCCGTCGAACACGGCATCAGAGACTTTGAGAGTCTCGAAGGTGAGCGAGCCGTTCGCGATCGACAATTCCGCTCCCGCGATTCGCGGTTTTCAGGCGGAGCACGACGGAAGCGCTTTGCGGGTTCGGTTCGCCGCGGCGGACGCGACTTCGCTGCTCGGCAGGGCCGAATACTCGCTTGACGGCGGGGAGTGGGAGCCGCTGTTGCCGACCACACGGCTGTTCGATGCCAAGGAACTGTCGTTTGACTTTGCTACCCCGCCGGTCGAGACCGGCGAGCACACCGTGGCGGTGCGCGTCTACGACCGTTTCGACAACGTGGTGACCGGCAAGGTGGTCGTTCGCTGAACAAGCAGCCGGGGTTTGCTCTGTCTACGCGGATTCAGGCAGATACGTCGGCAGGTTGACGCCCCGATAAGGTTGGAACTCGCCCCGCACCTGACAAAAGTGCAGCTCGCAGTTGCGCGCACCCCAGTCATAAAGCCGCCTGACAAGCTTTTCCTTTTCCACGGGAACGACAAAGACCGGTGAGCGCCCCCGGTGTTGATCGAGCTCGCGCAACAACAGCGCGGCGGCTTGGCTCTCGGTGCGGGATACCCCCGGCCCGATCATGTTCATGGCGGGGTGTCCGCAGGAAGCCAGGAAACCCTCGATGCGGCCTTCATCGTTCTCGTAAACGCTGATGTGCCAGAAGCCAAGTGCGTTCTCGATGAAGTAGCGATAGTCCTGCTCGCGGGTGATTCCGCTGACTTCCCTCTCCAGCGCCAGCATCCCGGGAACATCGTCAAGCGTCGCATCCCGGACACGATCGAGGTCCGGCGTTCGGAAGTCGAGGCCGCTCTTGGGGACGGCGATCACCATGTCCTGATATGCGTAGCGAGGAACGAAGCCGGCCTTGTTGTACAGAGAAAAGGAGTCAAGATTCAAAGCGCTCTGGACGAGGCGGAGCGCCTTGTAGCCGTGCTGCTCTGTGTATTCGATGATCTCCTGCAGCAGAGCTCGGCCGGCGCCCTGTCCGAAGTAGTTCGGATGGACGTTCATGATGCCGAGGGAAACGTGGTGCGAGCGCGGATGGTAGAAGCACGAACCCGCGAGCCGCCCGGTCTCTGGGTTTTCGGCAACGAGCGCGCAGCCCGGGTCGAGGACGCTGTAGACGTCGTAGAAAACCCCGGCAACGAGGGGACCGCCCCGGAAGCCTTGCGGCAGGCTGTGACTCTGGTACCAGGTGTTGATCGACGCATAGATCAACTCGGCGACCTCGTAGCGGTCGTCCTCGGTCATGGGTCGGATGTGCATAGGCGAATCTCATCGTACCCGAGGGCCTGCGGCTCTCGACTAGACGTGGTTGCGGAGCATGAGTTCCTTCGGGTGAGGCGCGAGGTAGTGCTGGTTCTCGAGATAGGCGACCTTCAATCGACGGATATGGTGCCGCAGGAGCGTGATGGGGACGATCAGGGGCACGAGGCCTTGACGGAAGTCTTCGATGACGCTGCTCAGCTCTTGGCGCGACGATGGGTCGATTCCGTCGCTGACGTAGCCCTCGGCGTGTTGCAGGACGTTGACGTGGCGTCCTCTGGTGGCCTTCTTCCGCAGAGCGGTCATGAAGCCGCTTTCATACTGATCTCGAAAAACCCGGCGGGGCGCTTGCTTGATAGTTGCAAGGAGCAGTCCGAGTTGGCGGTAGTCTTTCGGCGAATGGGACATGAGCTGCAGCTTGTGATGCGTGTGGAAATCGATGATATCGCGGGTCCTCCAGCGGCCTGCGAAGAGGTTCAGCAAACGATTGCGTGCGAAGATGCGCTCGATAAAGTTTTCCCGCAGCTTGGGGTCGTGCAGGCGGCCTTCCTCTTCGACGGGCAGGTGCGGGAACCGCTCGAGCAGCGGGCCGGCAAAAGCCCCGATGCCTTTCTTCGCAGGCAGGCCGTTTTCGTCGTAGACCGGGACGCGCTCCATGCCGCAACTCGGTGATCGTGACTTGAGCACATAACCGCAGAGGCTTTCCTTGGCGAGGTCTGCGAGCCGAACTCGCGCCCACTTCTGCATGACGCGGGTGTGGTCCTGACGGTTCTTGATCGCGACAAGGCGGGTCTCGCCGGTCGAGCGTACAAGCCGGAGGGATTGCCTGGGTACACCCATGCCGACTTCCAGCTCAGGGCAGACCGGCACCCATTCGACGTACCGGCCAAGAATGTCGACGAGGAAGCGGTCTCGTTTGTGTCCCCCGTCGTAGCGGACCCTCTCGCCGAGCAGGCAGCTCGATATGCCGATGCGGAGCGGTTTCAACGGCATCATGATCGCAGACAGGGGCCGGGGGCGAGAAGCTCGCTTATAATCGGGAAAACATGAGCATTCAGACCACGGTCGTTGGCAGCTATCCGATCCCGCGGTGGTTGTACGGTGATTCGTCGAAGACCACTTTGCGGGACGCGATCGCGGTCGTCCTGAAGACGCAAGAGCTGGCCGGAATCGATCTCGTCGCCGACGGCGAGTTGAATCGTTTCGACCCGAGCCACCCGGAAACGAACGGCATGATCGATTACTTCGTCAGCCGCATGTCGGGAGTCAAGACCCGGTATTCGATCACCGACATCGAGGCGTTCCGGGCCGATCAAGGAATGAGCTTTCGCGCGACGCCGGCCGGCATTGTGGAAAGCGAGATTGGGGAAGGCGTGCTCAACCTGGCGGCCGATTACGAGTTCACCCGGAACCTTACGACCAGGCCGCTCAAGTTCACGTGTACGGGTCCGCACATGCTGGCGAAGACCGTCACCGACCGCCACTACGGGTCCTACGACAAGGTCTGCACGGCGATTGCCGAGGTATTGCGCAAGCAGTTGGAGCGCATCCCCGCCGCCGTGGTTCAGGTGGATGAGGCGAATATCTCCGGTCACCCCGAGGACACCCCTTGGGCGATCGAAGCCCTGAATCATGTGCTCGACGGGATTCGAACGACGCGTGCGGTTCACATCTGTTTCGGGAACTACGGTGGACAATCGATTCAGAAGGGCTTTTGGAAAAGCCTGCTGCCGTTGCTGAACGCGCTGCATGTGCATCACTACGTGCTTGAGTTCGCCCGGCGCGGCTATGAAGAACTACCCGTGCTGAAGGACCTGGACTCAAAAATCGGCATCGGATTGAGCGTCGTCGACATCAAGGACAATGAGGTCGAATCGGCGGATCTGATCGCTTCGCGGATCGAGAATGCCTGCAAGGTGCTGGGCGAGGAGCGAATTCACTACATCCATCCGGATTGCGGCTTCTGGATGCTTCAGAGAAGCGTGGCGGACCGCAAGATGAAAGCATTGAGCGACGGGCGAGACCTCTTCTACGACAGGAAAGAAAGCGGGGCGGAATAGCCGCTGTCAGACTCCCGTTCAGCCCCATGTTTGCAGCGGCTTGACAATCTGTTGTAACCGGACTGCCTCGGGGGTGCGCCCAAGCTAATAGATGATCGGCCGAACCATTTCCCACTACAAGATCCTGGCTAAGCTGGGTGAGGGCGGGATGGGTGTCGTCTACAAGGCCGAGGACACCCGCCTGGAGCGCTCCGTAGCGCTCAAGTTCCTGACGCTCCATGCCGGCGCCGGCGTTGACGAGAAGACTCGTTTCGAGCGCGAAGCGCGTGCGGCGGCCTCGCTCGATCACCCGAACATCTGTACGGTCTACGAGATCGACGAAGCGGAAGGGCGACCCTTTATCGCCATGGCGTTCCTGGAAGGGGACACCGTTCAGCGGCTCGCCGAAAAAGGACCCTTGCCGATCGATGACGTTCTTGAACTCGGCATACAGGCAGCGAAGGGGCTGGCGGCCGCTCACGAAAAAGGGATTGTGCACCGCGACATCAAGAGCGCCAATTTGATGGTCGTTTGCGCGACGACCGGGAACGAGCCGCAGCTCAAGATCATGGACTTCGGCTTGGCGCAGTTGGCGGCGGGCGCCAGCAAACTGACAGCGGAAGGGAGCAAGCTCGGCACGGCGGCGTACATGTCGCCCGAGCAAGCCAGGGGCGACAAGCTGGACCAGAAGAGCGACATCTGGTCATTGGGAGTCGTTCTTTACGAGATGCTCACAGGCCGGATGCCGTTTCGGGGTGAGTATCAGCAGGCGATCATCTACTCGATCCTTCACGAGGAGCCGGTGCCCATCACAGCGCTCCGTAGCGGCGTCGATCTGGAGCTGGAGCGGATCGTCTTCAAGGCGCTCCAGAAAGACGGTGACGATCGCTACCAAAGCACTCTCGACCTGCTGGTCGATCTGCGCTCACTGAAAAAACGGCGCGACTCAGGCGCGTCTCTGATTGAGCCGCCGTCATATGCGGCAGCGGCCATGCCTGCGGCGGCTTCCATGGCGCCGGCGCCCCCGGCGGCAGTATCGGCGCCAGCAGCCGACAGCGGTGATACGTCGGCATCCGGCAGCCCGCCGCGACGGTACGGCTTGCTAGGAACGGTCACTGTCGTTCTGGTCCTGTTGGCAGCGATTGCCGTGTGGCGATGGGGCCTGTATTCGCCTCGGGTTTTGTCAGACCCGCTGCGAGTTACGCCGATTACAAGCGACGCCGGCACGGAAACGTTTGCTACGTTTTCTCCCGACGGAAGCCAGGTGGCTTTCGTATGGGACGGCCCGAATCAAGACAACTCGGATGTGTACGTCAGACTTGTGGAGGGTGGTCAGCCTCTGCGATTGACGAACAGCCCGGCTCCCGAGACCGGCCCGGTTTGGTCGCCGGACGGCCGGTCGATCGCGTTTGTACGCCACGAGCGAAGAAGGAGCGCGGTCTATCTCGTACCGCCGATCGGCGGTGTAGAGCGCAAGGTGGCCGATGTAAGACTGCGAGGCCAGGATCGGGCCAACCGACACCTGGGCTGGTCTCCGTCCGGTAAGACCCTGGCCATCGCGCAGCAAGCGGGCCCGCAGCCAAGCACTCCCGATGGGCGAGACGCTCCCGGTGAGCGCAAAGGAGCAGTCCGCGAAGGTGAATCCAGGGGGGCGGGCATCATCGGGCTGTACTCGGTGGACTCGGGACAGATGCGGCGGATCTTCGTCGGGACGACCCCGGGCGAAGCGCGGCAGCGCCTGCACAGTCCGACGTTTTCACCGGATGGGGAGAGCATTGCCTTTGTCCGAACCGCAGGCCTGCTCGCGGAGGACATCTATGTCACGGCGGTAGATGGTAACGGAACGTTCCGGCGAGTAACGGACGACGAGAGCAGAATCCAAGGCTTGGCTTGGGCCGAGGACGGTTTTCTCATCTTTTCGTCGGATCGCGGAGGCGCCGGCCGTTTGTGGAAGACGCGCCCGGGTCCGGCCGGCGGGCCGATCTTGCCGCTGTTGGGTGCGGGAGAGAACGCGCAACTACCCAGCGTGGCCAGGCAGGGAAGGCTTCTGGCGTATACGCGAGCGGAGCGGGATCTGAACATCTGGCAACGCGACGTCGGTCACGGACCCGAAATGATGGAGCCGCGAGCCGTGGTCGCCTCGACGCGAATGGACCACAGCCCGCAGTTTTCGCCTGACGGGGAGCGAATCGCGTTCGTTTCAGACCGTACCGGCAGCAGTGAACTGTGGGTCTCGGACTCCGACGGGTCGAACGCCCTGAAGTTGACCTCCTACGGCAGCGCCATCGTCACGGCGCCGACCTGGTCGCCGGACGGCCGCGAGGTCGCGTTCCAAGTGATCGAAGGCAGCCGGTCCGAAATAGATGTCGTGGCGGCGGATGGCGCGTCGCCACGGCGGTTGACCACGGACGGCGGCGGTGGGTCCATGCCTTTCTGGTCGCGAGACGGCGAGTGGATCTACATGAATCAGCGTGGAATCGGCCTGTGCAAGATCCCCGCTCGCGGCGGCGGCTCGCCGCATGAACTGGTTCCGGTCGCGCAAGAGGGGTCGTTTGCACAGGAGTCGCGCGACGGAAAGCTGCTCTACTTCTCCAAGAGGGGTTTCGGTGGAGGTCTGTGGAGCGTGCCGGTTGATGGTGGGACGCCGGAGGCCTTGCCGAGAGAGGTGATGCCGGCCGGCCGCGGGCGATGGGCGGTAACGGATAGAGGGATCTTCTTTGTTGATCGCGAGCGGAACCTCAAGCTTTACCACGTCGACACGGGTGAGCTGGAAACCGTCGTTGCTCTCGAACCGGAATCGATCGATTTTTCGGGAACGGGTTTTTCAGTTTCCCCGGACGGAATGTATTTTCTCTACGTCCGCGTAGATCGCAGCGAAGCGGACTTGATGTTGGTAGAGAACTATCGCTAGCCCTCTTTTCCACGCCTTTCGCCCCGCCGCGTGGCGTGAGAAGCAGGCTGATCCCGGCCCCAGGCAGTTCAGCCACGTCCGGCCCTCCTATACTCGGAAGATGCGTCGTGTAGAGTCGAGACTGCGGGTTCGCTATGCCGAGTCGGACCAGATGGGCGTCGTCTATTACGCCAACTACTTCGTTTGGATGGAGGTGGGCCGAGTGGACTATTGCAGTCAGCTCGGTTTCGAGTACCGCGACATGGAAGCGGCCGACGGCATCTTCCTGGCGGTTACCGACGCGCGATGTCGATATCGTGGGGCTGCGCGGTTCCACGATGAAATCCGGGTGGTGACCTGGGTGTCGGAATCTCGTTCACGCACGATCCGGTTTTCGTATGAGATTCGGAATACGGAGGATGATCGGCTGCTCGCGACCGGAGAGACGCTCCACACGGTTTGCGACCGTGACGGCAAGACCGTGCGGCTGCCGGAGAACTATCGGCCGTTCTTCCCTTTAACGAGCACCTCCTAAGCCTGCTTGTCTCGCCGCGTAGTGAGAAAAGCGGGCTCAGATCCCCCGTCGCAAGTCCCGTCCAGTCATTTGCTCGGGTTGGTCGACGCCGAGGACTCCGAGCATCGTAGGCACGATGTCTCGGAGCGAGCCGTCATCGCGCAGCTCTCCCTGGAAGTCGCTCACGAGCACGAAAGGTACGGGGAACGTTGTGTGATAGGTGTGCGGTTGGCCGCTCTCGGGATCGACCATCAAATCGGCGTTACCGTGGTCGGCGGTGACGATCCAGGCGCCCTTGTTGGCTTCGAGCGCTGCGCGGATTCGGCCCAAGCAGTTGTCGACGGTTTCTATCGCCTTGATGGCGGCATTGAGCTTGCCCGTGTGGCCGACCATGTCGCCGTTCGCGAAGTTGACGACGATCCAATCGAAGCTGCCGCTCTCGATGCCTTCCACCACGACATCGCACACACCGGGCGCACTCATTTCGGGCTGCAAGTCGTAAGTGGCGACTTGAGGCGACGGGACCATCTGCCGTTCCTCGCCTTGGAAAGGCTTCTCGCGGCCGCCATTGAAGAAGTAGGTGACGTGAGGATACTTCTCGGTTTCGGCGACGCGCAGATTGCGCCAACCTTGCGCTTCGGAAATGTGCGCCAAGGTGTTGTCGGGCGGATGCGGGGGTAGTACGTACGGGTAGCCGTAGCGCCGATCGTACTGCGTCATCGTGACGTAGTGGAGGTTTTTGGGAGCCGGCGAACGGTCGATGCCTTCGAGCAAGGGATCGTTGAGGGCGTCGGTGATCTGGCGCGCTCTGTCGGCGCGGAAGTTGAAAAAGATGGCGGTGTCTCCGTCCGTGATGCGGCCGACGGGTTCGCCCTGTTCGTCGACAAGGACGACCGGCTCGATGAATTCGTCGGTCGTCCCGCTTGCGTAAGAATCGCGGACGGCCTGGACGGGGTCGGCGGTCTGGCGGCCTTCGCCGAGCACCATGGCGCGGAGAGCTCGTTCGACGCGCGGCCAGCGCCGGTCGCGGTCCATGGCGTAATAGCGGCCGCAGATGGTGGCGACTCGCCCCGCGCCGAGTTCGCTCATCTTTCGGATTAGGGCTGCGACGTACTTGGCCCCTCCTTCGGGAGGCTCGTCACGCCCGTCGGTAAAGGCGTGGACGAAGACCTGCTCGACGTTTTCGCGCGCCGCCATCTCGAGCAGCGCGTACAGATGGTCGGTGTGCGAGTGGACTCCTCCGGGGCTGACGAGACCGATCAGGTGGAGCCGGCATGAGCGCGCGCGGGCCATGGCAGTCTTGAGCACGTCGTTTGAGAAGATCTCGCCGCTCGCGATCATGTCGTCGATGCGCGTGACGTCCATTTTGACGACACGCCCGGCGCCGATATTCAGGTGGCCGACTTCGCTGTTGCCCATCTGCCCCTCCGGCAGGCCGACGAAGGGTCCGTCAGTGCGGATGAAAGTGTGCGGGAACTCGGCCCAGAGGCGGTCGAAGATAGGCTTGTGAGCCTGAGCGACGGCGTTGTTGGCCGGATCGGGGTTGTGGCCCCAGCCATCCATGATGGTGAGGACGAAGGGATTCTTATTCACGTGCGGCTCTTCTTCTCCAAACGATCTTGAGACACGGACGACTCACTTGCAAGGTGGGGGCTGTGGCCCGGGGGCAAGTGGCAATGGCTCAAAGCGCCGCCGCGACCCGCGACTTGATACCACCTGGGAGGTCGCCCCGGATTCGCAACGGTGGTGACGACCAGCTCTCGCCAGAGGCCCACGCCGCGTTCAACATCGCTTTACTCCTGAGACATCCTCTCTTCGACCGGCACCACCGGCAGCGTGGTGAAGATGCGGTTGGCGGCATCCACCTCCACGGCCAATCCCGTGAACTTTCCCTCTCCGGGCGCCGTGCAGCGCACCGTCCCCACGAAGTCCGATGTATCGGTCGCGGTGAACTTATCTTCGATGAACCACGACGTCTGCCTTTGGGCTCCAGAGGGATCTTCGCCTCCTCCAGCACGACGCCTGTGCTCATTAATCGGCAGGTCACCTCCATCGCTTCCTCTCCCAGGTTGCGCATCGCCGCCGCCGTGCGGATCCCTCCCTCCTTCCGGCGGGCCGGGAACAGCGCGTCCCCGACGGGCGTGCCCGTCCCCACCCCGGTCACGCCGACCATCGGGACGCGATAGCGCAGCACCCCGCCGATCGCGCCCTCCGAGACCACTTTCACCGAGCCGCTCAGCTCCTCCCCGCGACCATGGGTCGCGATCGTGAGTTCTCCTAGCGGTTCCATCTCCGTCTTGATCGTCAGCCCGCCGTCATCCTGGACCTCCAGATCGCCCGTCACCTCCACCACTGTTTCGGGGTCAATCCGTTGACCCTCTTGATCGTAAAAGTAGATCACGGGACGGCTCGCAGGGATGGCCCGATGAAAGGGCGTGGGGGCGGGACGACTCGGCTCGGTCTGCACATTCACGAACACCAGCTCGGAGCGGATGCCCTCCCCCGGCGCTGTGCAGCGCACCGTCCCCACGAAGTCCGTCGTATCGGTCGCGGTGAATGCCTCTTCGATGAACCACGATGTCTGCCCATTGGCCGCCAGAGAAATCTGCGCCTCCTCCAGCACCGCGCCTCCGCTCATCAATCGGCACGTCACCACCATAGCTTCCTCTCCCAGGTTGTGCATCGCCGCCGCCGTGCGGATCCCTCCCTGCCGGCGGCGGGCCGGGAACAGCGCGTCCCGGACGGGCGTGCCGGTTCCCACCCCGGTCACCCCGACCATCGGGACGCGATAGCGCAGCACCCCGCCGATGACGCCGTCCGCAACCACTTGCACCGAGCCGCTCACCTCATCCCCTCGACCGTGGGTCGCTATCGTGAGTTCTCCCAGCGGCTCGATCTCCGTCCGGACCGTCAGCCTGCCGTCGTCCTCTTGGACCTCCAGATTGCCCGTCACATCCACCACCGATGCGGCGTCAATCGGCTCGCCTTGCCGATCGGAAAAGTAGAGGGCGGGACGGATCGCTGTGGCGCCCACATTGACGAGCACCACCTCGGAAGTGATGCCCTCGCCATTGGCGAAATGCGCGAAGTCCAGGGTAAACACTTCCGGTTCGGGCGCCATCGGCGTGGCCTCAATGCGGTTGGAAGCAAAGCTCTTGCCGATGCGGTTCACCGCCCGCACCTCGAAGACGTAGGTGGTGCCGTTGTCGAGGCCGCTGACGGTATAGGTGGTGTCGGTGGACCCGGTGGAGGTCCAGGGGTTCCTGCGGTCGATGCGGTACTCGTAATCGGTGATCTCCGCGCCGCCGTCTCTCGTCGGCGCTTCCCAGCTCAGCACGACTTGGCCGTCCCCGCCGACCGTCGTCAGGTTCCTGGGTGCAGAGGGGGCCGTTGTGCGGCTGCCTCCCCCACCGCCGCCAAAGCCGCCCGGCGGTGGCGGGGGCGGTGGAGGCGGTGGGGGAGGAGGCTCGATGGGCCTATTTATCCCCAGAAATATCGCGCTGAAAGCTCCCCAGTTCTGATCCGAATCCTGGCCGCGCACGAAGACGATGTGCCGACTGGCACTGAGGCCGGTCGTGTCAATCGACGCCTCATAATCATCCCCGTCAATCAGATCGCCCGTGTCGTCCACCACATTCACCAAGGGGAGCGGTACTGGAACGGGAGTCGTGACCCACGGGGGAGTATCGATGTAGTACTCCGCGGCTACGACAGGCTGCGTGGGCTCGGTTCCGTTGTCATTGTTGAACTGGCTGTCGCTCAGGGTGGCGCTGAGCGTGACTGAAGAACCCGCCGCGACCACAGCCGGCCACTCTCCCGCGCTCAGAGAGAGGCCGTCCTCGACAACGTCGGGGCCCAAGGGAGTCTTATAGGGAGTTCTCGCTACCTTCGCCGCGTAGTAGAGCGAGGGCATATTGCGCGGAAGCAGCGTGTCTTCGAAGTAGCTGCAGTCTTCGAAAAACGCGGTGCCGAGCTCGTACGTGAACGCTGCCAATCCCATTTCGCCATATGCGAAGCTATCTGTCGTGCCGTCCGCAGCGTAGAGGCCGGTAAACTCTAGCGGAGTGTTTAGATTGAAGAAACCCAGTTTGCGCGCGAGCGTTCGGAGCTGCGACTCGTTGGGGGGAGAATCGGCCGTGAACCCCCAAGGGAAGAGTATCAATCGGCCGCTGCTGTGGATATCCAGGTAGACGCCGGTAGCGTCATCGGGCGCGGGGTCGGTGAGATTCGGTCCGCGCTGATCGGGAAAGATCGACCGCATTTAATTCTGCACGGCCTGTACTTCGGGTTCCGAAGCCGCATAAGCACCGTGATAGGTATTGCTGCATTGATCATCACTTGAATTGCCGCAGCAATTCCACATGAAGTCGAAGTTCCGGTTCAGATCCGCGCCCCGGCTGTCAGATGTGGCGCCGCAGTAGTTCTCGTTGACGTTCTTGCGCCACAACAGGCCAGCTTCCGCATGTTTGCGGCCGTCCGGGTTCGCTTGCAGCATCAAGTGAACCTCGTGATGGTCAAGCAGCCACGTCGCATCGGCAGCAACACCGTAGTCGCTGATCAAGCTCTCCGCAAAGCGTGTCATCAGCTCCGCCGGCGTGTATTCTCTGGCGTGAATCGCTGAAGTTACGAACATCTTTGGCTTTGGGCCCGAGACGTTCGCGTTCGTCAAGACGAGGACCCTCATGTCATAGCCGGACTGGTTATCGGTCTTGAACCACGAATCACCAACATCAACCCAACTCGCCAAGGTTGGATTGTTGGCAGCAATAGAACTCGCGGGGGCGAAAGTTTCCTCGACGGTTCGGTAGCACGGGAACCCAGTTATCCCGTCCACCGCCGGCGTAGCGGACTGTTTTTGAGTCCGGTCCATTCGGGTCGCTCGGGGTGGAGCAAGCATCTCCGACAATTCTTGTGGGCTGACAGGTTCCGTTCTCAGCCCGCGTTGTTGCAAGCGCTGAAGCTGTTCGGGGGTAACCTCCACCACCAAGTACCCTTTCTCGTACTTGGATTCGATCGGTTCCAAACCCGCGGCAATTTGTCGGGCGGTCGGGAGATCGTCGAAAAAGACACGGACGATCGTCTCCTCGCCGAAGGACTGCGCCCGGAGCACCGTCAGTATCACCATCGAGGCGGCAACGACAAGACGCAGAACCGACTTGGCGCCGTCAATCCGTGACACCTTTTCAAGCAGGCTGCTTTCTCGCAGCATTCAATCTCGAATGATTATATGGAAGTCTGAACGATGGACCGCCCTGGGTCCGTAACCGATCACGGAGCAGAAGGGAAGCCGAGAAGTGGCAACGTAAGGCACCGAAGCAGGCTATTAGCGGCTGCGAAAGACCTTTTCGGGCTCTATTCACCCAAGTGGGCGCACTATGCCGCCGCAAGCCACAACAAGCGCTTTCTCATCAAGAACAGATTCACCAAATCACAATCGACATGGCCCCGATGCGTGCTCTTCGCCGGGCTCCGATAGCTCACCTGAAGGAAGCCGGAGACTCGTTTCATGACTTGAAATGAATGCTCCACTCTCGCCCGTACGTTCGATTTGGCCCGGTTGCGCGCTCCTTGCACCTCGCGCTACGAACCTGGACTTGCACCTTTCTCGTGCCTGCCATCGCGCACCCTCGGCGGCGTCTTACGGATCGTTTCGCTCTCTTCCCGGCAGGCCCAATCCCCCACATCTGCTCTTTCTGCTCACGCAACGAGGCACCGATCGAAAAACGCGGGTGCTATCCCGATGTTCCTCTACCGTCCATTGTCGGTATCACCGGAGACGAACGCAATCGCCCGCGTGGCGCTGCCGCTTTGGTCGGCGACCTTCAGGGGCAGGGCCAGATAGTAGGCGCCGCGAGGCGGCAACTGATCGAGGTTGATCAGCATTTCTTCCCAACTCATCCCGTGCTGCAGACCGGCGACGTGCGTCGGCTGTCCGCCTTCGGCGTAGCCCATGCTGGGGCTGTCGGTGCCCAAATGCCAGACGCCTTTGCTCTGCAAATACGTGACCGCCTCGGGCTCGGGCGCAGGCCAGCCGGGTTTGGTCTTGGCGACGACGGGCTCGAACGTCAACCGCCGGCCCTCCGGCTGCGGCTTGTAGTAGGCATCGGTATAGCCGCTGTGGAACAGAACCACGTCGCCCGCTTCGATCTCCCCATGCTCGGCCTCGAAGGCCTCGATCATGTCGACCGTGATGCGCGCGCTCTTCCCCGGTTCGGCTTCATCGCGGATGGCCGTCACGTCGATCACCGCGGCCGGGCCCATCATGCGGCTGAGCGGGTATTTGTCGCCGGTGAGCGACCCCATGAGACCGGCGAAGGGCAAGCCGCTGTCCGGGGGCGGGATGAAGTGCGACGGGAAATCAGTTTGGGTGCCGGTGTGTTCGTCGATGACGTAGCGCTGCGAGTAGTAGGGGCCTTCGCTGGGGGTTGAGGTCGTGCCGTAGCTGTTCCTCGTGGGTTCGAACCAGTTGTTCGTCCAGCGCTGGAGCGGCGGATTGGCGGCCCATTGTCCGGGGAGCGTTTCGCTGAGCAACACCATCAGATCGACGATACGGCTCTTGCCGGCGATGGCCGCGAGGTCCGGTCCGGCGGCCTCGACGACGAGCGGCAGTCCCTCGTCTTGAGAATCGTGCGGCGCCCGCGTACAGGCGGCCGAAATCGCAACGACAACGATCAGGACAATGCAACGTTTGAGCATGAGCCCTCCTCTAAACCCCTCTAAACCCCGCCGATTCTCGACGCTGACTTCGGTTCGCCATTCTGGCAGGCATCGAAGTGTTTTTCTGCTCCGGGCGGACCACCGAGTCCATCGAGCGAATGTAGGCGAAGCTCCCAGGTTCACCTTGTTCCATGGCCGGCCTGCCTCTGTCATCGATGGGAGCCGAAGGCTTTATGTAACGCGGCAATCGCCCGCCGGGGTCCGTGGGTCTTGCCGCCGTCAGTGCACCAGCAGGTAGTTCTCCGTCTCCCACTGGCTGATGCTCTGGTGATAGCTCGCCCACTCCTCGCGCTTCACCTTGATGTAGTAATCCGCGTACGTCTTTCCCAACGCCGTCTTGATGACATCGTCCTTTTCGAGTTCGTTGATGGCCTCATGAAGGGTGTCCGGCAGAAAACCGATGCCCCGTCTACGCAACTCATCGAGCGACATTTCGTAGGTGTTCTCGTCATTCGGCTTGCCGGGATCGATCTTGTTCTCGATGCCGTCAAGCCCGGCTGCCAGTGTGGCGGCGAAGGCCAGGTAGGGGTTCGCTGCTCCGTCGGCGGTTCGGTTCTCCATCCGTCCCGGGCCGGGAACGCGGATCATCTGGGTGCGGTTCGAAGGTCCGTATGTCACGTAGACGGGAGCCCAACTCGCTCCCGAACTCGGTGCGCCGCGCGTCAGCCGCTTGTAGCTGTTGACGATCGGCGACGTCACCGCGGCCAGCGCCTTGGCGTGATGCAGCAGCCCTCCCATGAACCATCGCGCCGTCTCCGACAGCCCCAGGTCGTCTTTTTCATCGAGGAACAGATTCTCTTCCCCCTCCGCGTCCCACAGGCTGAGGTGATAGTGCGTGCCGTTTCCCGTCAGGTTGCCGAACGGTTTCGGCATGAAGGTCGCCCACAGGTCGTGCTTCTCGGCGACGGTGCGGACCATCCACTTGAAGAAGGTGTTGCGGTCGGCGGTTGTCAGCGCTTCGCTGTAAGCCCAATTGATCTCGAACTGGCAGTTGGCATCTTCGTGATCGTTGGCGTACGGCCCCCAGCCGAGTTGCTGCATATACCCGATCAACGTGGTCATCAGGTCGAGGTTGCGATGCAGCGCCCGCAGGTCGTAGCAAGGTTTCTCCAAGCGGTCATAGCGATCCCAGGGAACGAATTGCCCATCGACTTGCTTGAGCAGCATGAACTCGGGCTCGACGCCCACCTTGAGGACATAGCCCTTCGACCTCGCGGCTTCGAGCTGCCGGCACAGAATCGTGCGTGGACAGTACGGCCACGGCTCGCCGTCCACGTGCAGATTCCCGGCCAGCCACGCCACGTTCTCGCGCCACGGCAGCACCGTCAGAGAACGGAAGTCCGGAATGCTCATGATGTCGGTGTCATGCGGCCCCTGGCCCAGATGACCCGCGGCGAATCCCGCAAATCCGGCGCCGTCGGTCGACATCTCGTCAAAGTTCGTAGCGGGCACAAGCTTTGCCTTCGGTGCGCCTCCCATCTCGACGAAAGAGCACAGGAAATATTCCAGACCCTGGCTCTGAATCTTGTCTCTCACCTGTTCCGCTGTCATGTCCCGTCTTTCAGCCCTAGTGGGATACCGCCGCCGCCGCTTTTTCGCCGACCAGCCGGCGCTGCCGGAATCGATCCGGCGAGAACGCTGCAATGATATCAGGAACATTTCCGGTCGCGATCAATTCCGCGAGATAGCGGCCGGCCGCCGGCGCCGCCTTGAATCCGTAGGTCCCCCAGCCGACATCTACATGGAAGTTGTCCAGTTCCTCGCAACGGCCGATGATCGGGGCGAAGTCCGGCGTCATGTCGCAAATGCCGGCCCACTGCCGCAATACCCGTATGTTGTGCAATTGAGGGAACAACTCCAGCGCCGACGACGCCATCTGTTCCAGCGTCGGCAGCGTGCCTTTCATGCTGTACGACTGATACGGGTCGATCTCCGAGCCAATCACCAGCTCCCCGCGGCCCGTCTGGTTTACGTAGACGTGCAGGCTCGCCGAGACGATGACGGCATCCAGGAAGGGTTTGAGGGGCTCGGTCACGCACGCCTGAAGCGGGTGCGTGACGATCGGCATCGACACACCCGCCATCTTGCAGATCGTCGAAGCCCAACCCGCCGTCGCGTTCACCACCGTACCCGCCGCGACCTCGCCCCGGTTCGTGACGACGGCTTCCGCCTGGCGGCCCGCGACTCGGATCCCGGTAGCCTCCGTCAGCGGATGGACCTCGATCCCCATGCGGTCGCAGGCTCGGGCCAGCCCCCACACAACGGCATCGTGGCGGATGATCCCCCCCGGCGGGTGATAAAGCGCCGCCATGATCGGGTAACGAGGCCGATCGCTGCAATCGATGTGGGGAACCAGCTTCTGAATCTCGGCAGGGTAGATAATGCGGCTGTCCACCCCGAGAAGCTGATTCGTCTCCGCCCGCACCCGCAATCCCGCAACCGCCGTATCGGTGTGGCCCAGCGTGAGGTGCCCGCATTGGCTGAACAGCAGATTCCAACCCAACTCGGCGGAGAGGCCCTCGTACAGCTTGAGGGAGGCGTTGTAGAACCGTACCCCCTCGGTCGTGCGATAGTTCGAGCGCAGAATGGCGGTGTTCCTGCCGCTCGCCCCGTAGCCGAGATACCCCTTGTCGAGCAGCGCGATCTTGCGAACCCCGAATCGCCGCCCGAGGTAATAAGCCGTCGCAAGCCCGTGGACGCCCGCGCCGATGATGACGACGTCGTAGGTGCGCTTGAGCTCGTGGGCGCGCCACATCCGGTCGTTGCGGAACAGTTGCATTACGGCCGCGCCGCCTCCAGGATTTGTCGGGCCTTCGATCCGAAAGGCCGGATGCCGCAGGCAACACCGGCAAGCATCACCGTATCCCAAAGCCACTCGCAGTACTCGCGGCCCGTGAGGATCAGGTAGGCGGGCAACGAACCGAGATCCTGCCGCGCGACCATGGCATGCACGTGATGGATCCCCGTTTGGACACAGTCGAGATTCGGCAATGCCCCCTCGGAAACATCGATGTCGGCGAGCCTGCCCAGGACGTTTCCGCTGTCCGGCCCCGCCAGCAGCAGGGCCGCGTAAACCGCCGTCACATCGCTCACGTAGACCGGGGCTTCTTCCCCGGCGTCCGAGGCGTAGCGGTCCAATTGTTCACGAACGGCCGCTGCCGATTCGGGCGGGCAGGTGACGAGCGTTTCACCCGGGCGTTGCTGCCAGATACGGGCCTTGGCGTCCAACTCGGGAACAGTGTCCGGGCGCCGGCCTCTGACATCGAACTTGGGGATCCTGCTCAAGTCGGCCAGGCCCACCGATCGGCGCACCGCCTCGACTTCCTCCTCGGGAGATGTGTAATGGGAGACCGTCTCCCAGCCCCGATCGACGACCGCCGTCGCGCCCAACTGAGCGCAACTCTCTGCCAACGGACTTCTCCGGCGCAGCTCGACTCGTCCTGAAAGGTCGCCGTTCATCGTGATTACATCCGCAGGCGGCGGCCCTCCGGATCGTAGAATGCCGCTTGCTGAATGCGGGCTCGCACCGGTTCGCCCGCGACACGCACCTCGATCTCTCGGCCCTCTTCAGCCAGCTCGGCGCTCACCCACGCCAGCCCGACCGCGGTGTCGTTCACGAACGAGTAACGGGCGCTGGTCACACGTCCGGCTGGCCGGCCGTCAAGCACGACCGACGAACCGTCCTCGGGAACCTTGTCGTCTTTGAGCATCGTGAATCCGATCAGGCGCTCGTTGGCCGCAGCGGACTGGAGTGTCTCCAGCGAAGCCTTGCCGATGAAGTCCTGTTTCTCCAGCTTCGTCACCCACGGCATGTCAGCTTCGTACGGGTTGCTCAGGGCGTCGGTGTCGACTCCGACGATCACATGCTTCTTCTCGAGTCGCAGTACACGCTGCGTCTCCACACCGAAGGGCAGAATCCCGTGCGCTTTCCCCGCTGCCAGTACGCTTCGCCAGACGTGCACTCCGTAGTCCGCCGGCACGTGCACTTCCCAGCCCATCTCTCCCACGAAGCCGATCCGCAACAAGACCGCCGGCGCGCCCGCCACCTCGCCCTGGCGGCACGCCATGTATTTGAACGCCGCGGTGTCGAGATCGATATCCGTCAGCGCCGCGAGGACTTCCCTTGCTTTCGGGCCCGCAACGTTGATCGACGACCGCCCACCCGTAACGTCCGTGATATGGACGTCCCAGCCGGTCTCCACCAACCACCACTCGAGCCACTGAACGACGAACTCGAGATTGCCCGTCGTGGTGGTCAGGAAGTAGTGGTCGTCAGACAGCCGCGAGATGGTTCCGTCGTCAAGTATCGTCCCCGTCTCGTCGCAAATGACGGCGTAGCGTACCCGGCCCGCTTTCAAGCTTCCGAAGCGGTGCGTGTAGACCTTGTCGAGTAGCTTGCCGGCGTCCCGCCCGCGAACCTCGATCTTGCCCAGCGGGCCGACATCGACGACGCCCACCCGCTCCCGCACCGCGCGGTATTCGCGCTCGACGATCCGCCGTTCGCTCCAATCCGGTTCGGAGGCGTAATAGCGGGGACGCTTCCATTGCCCCATGTTCATCCAAACCGCGCCGAGAGCCTCATGCTCATGGTGCAGCGGGCTTCGCTTGACGGGCGGATGCCGTGGTCCAGCAAGCGCCCCCAGCGATACCGAAGGATTCGGCGGTCGGCTCGTCGTGACTCCCGTCTCCCCCATCCCCCTGCCGGTCTCTCGCGCACACACGCCGATCGATGAGATCTGGCACATGCGCCCCTGGCACGGCCCCATCGAGACCGTCGTGTACCTCTTGAGCGTCTCGATGTGATCGAACCCTTCACGAATCGCCGTCCGCAGATCCGATGTCGTCACGTCTTCGCAAAGACAGGCGTAGCAACGCTTCGAGTCCGGGTAGGCAGGCGGGGATGCCGCGGCGGGGGTCAGGCTGCACCCCTTTACCTGACCGGCGGCCTCAACGTGGGGCGGTATTCGAGTCGGAAGGAAAGCGCCGTGTTCGGCGGACCAATCCAGACTGCCTCCGGCCTGATGCAGCAGCCCGGCGTTCGGGACAAGGTGGCCGCACACAACAACCAGGTCACAGGGAATCTGACCATCGGGCGTACGAACGCCATCGGCCTGCGCCGCTCCCGTAACGGACAAGACTTGATCCGGCCGCACCGACGCCGCTACATCGACGCCGGTGGCTTCCAGCAGCGAAGCGATCCGGTCAGCCCGCGGCCCGTCCCCGACGATGACCGCCCGCTTGCCGGGGACAATCCCGTAGAGGCCGATCAGCCGCTCGACGCCACTGCTCAGCATCACTCCGACGCGGTCATTGTTCTCGAACAACAAGGGCGCTTCGATAACCCCCGTCGCCACCACCACTCGCTCGGCCCTGAAGTGAATCACCGATTCCCCGCCGCTGCCGCGAGGCAATTGCACAACGCCCAGCAGCCCGTCCTCGTAGAGCCCGAAGCACCGCGCACTCGAGAGCACCTCGATGCCCGCGGCAGCCTCCACCTTGGCGGCGAGGTCTCTTCCACGCTCGACCTCCGAGGGAGTAAAGCGGAGATGCCCGCCAAGCTGCGGCTGATCGTCGATGACCGTCACGCGGTAACCCCGCCGGGATGCTTCCAGAGCCGCCCTCAGCCCCGAAGGCCCACCGCCCACAACGGCAACGTCGGTGTGGACGTAGCGCTGCTCGTAGTCCGGACCCTCTCCGGAAAACCGGTCGATCGAAGGGGGCGCCTCGCCCAGCCCGGCCGCCTTGCGAATGAACGGCTCCACCGCGTTCCAAACGGGACGCCGTGTGAACGTCTTGTAATACCAGCCCACCGGCATCAGCCAGTCGAATTTCTGAGACGCCGCCAGAACATCGAATGCCAGCGAAGGGAAGACATTCTGCGGCGCGACGCGCATGCCCGGCCGCGCCGGCGTCGTGCAGACCCGAACGTTGGGCGTGCCGTCGACGTTCATCAAGCAGTTCGGACAGTTCCCCACGACGCACAGCAAGCCGCGGGGCCGATGATGCTTGAAGCTGCGGGTAAAGACGCGAACGCCGGCGCGAAACATCGCCGCGCCAATGCTGTCGCCCGCTTTGGCTTGGATCGGTTTGTCGTTCAGCAGGAAGGAAAATCCTTCGCTAGGGCTCGCCTGGGCCAAGGTCGGTTTGCTCCGTCTCGTCGGGGAAGTAGGCGTGGATGACCTTGTTCGTGCGCGTCTCCCGCACCGCGCGCAGCCACTGCCGGCACCCTAGCCGATGGTACCACCACTCGGTCTGTGAGCCCATCTCGTTGCGGCGAACGAAGTTGTAGCGGTACCACTCGTCTTCGCCCGCCCCCTGCTGTGGACGGGTCGCGTACTCGCCGCCAAAGCGGAACTCGTAAACGCTTCGTTCGCCGCATTGCGGGCAAGGAATCCGGAACGACATGCTCGTTGAACCTCGATCTCGACCTCAGGAACCCCAAACCCGCCTCGTACCGGCCAAAGGCACCTGGCAGACGGCCGATGCCTCGGGCGTGAGCGCCGCCATGTCTTCGGGCTCCAAATGATGCACGTCCGATTTGCCGCACGCTCGCGCCAACATCTGGATTTCCAGCGTCATGGCTCGCAGCAGGTTGGTGATGCGTTCGGCCCCCTCGTCGATCGGCAGCCGCTTCATCAGTTCGGGGTCCTGCGTTGTCACACCCACCGGACAACGTCCGGTATGACAATGATGACAGTAATGCGGCTCGGTTCCCAGCTTGTGATAATCCTCGACGTAGAGAGGCCGGTTGCAATTCAACGCGATCAGCGCCGCCGTCCCGATGTAGATCGCATCCGCCCCCAGAGCCATCGCCTTGGCGGCGTCCACTCCGTCGCGGATGCCGCCCGCGATGATCAACTGCACCTCGCCGTAGAGCCCCATATCCTCGAGAGCCGCGCGCGCCTCACAGACGGCGGCAAGTGTCGGGACGCCGGTGTGCTCTTGCAAGATCGCGGGGGAAGCGCCGGTCCCGCCTTCCATGCCGTCCACGACGACCACGTCCGCCCCGGCTTTAGCCGCTAACTTTACGTCATCGTAGACGCGGCTGGCTCCCAGCTTCACGAAGATCGGCACCCGCCAGTCGGTGGCTTCGCGCAATTCCTCGATCTTGATGATCATGTCGTCGGGGCCGAGCATGTCCGGGTGCCGCGCCGGGCTCCGCTGATCGACCCCTGCCGGCAATTCCCTTTGCTGCGCGATCTCCCCGGAGACCTTGGAATCGAGCAGCAACCCGCCCGTGCCGGGTTTCGCGCCCTGGCCGATCGTCAACTCGATCCCGTCGGAGAGCCGCATGTGGTGTACGTCGATGCCGTAGCGCGAAGGAAGCACCTCGTAGACCAACGTGCGGCTGTTTGCACGTTCCGCCGCCAACATCCCGCCGTCGCCGGTGGTATTCGACGAACCGATCTCCGAAGCTCCTTTCGCCAGCGCCACCTTCGCGTTGTACGACAGCGCCCCCCAGCTCATCCCGGTGATCATGATCGGGATGTCCAGCTCGATCGGCTGCTCGGCGAAACGCGTGCCCAACACGGTTTTCGTCTCGCACTTCTCACGATATCCTTCCAGCGGTATGCGTGTCAGGGAGCAAGGCAGGAACGTCAGATCGTCGAATGTCGCCCAGCGGCGCTCGCGCAGCGTCCCGTAACCGCGGATGCGATAGACCCCGCTCTCGGCCTTGGTCTGGATGTCCTCGATGACGCGCGAAGAAAAAATCCCGCTCTTCTGCAGGACCCGCGGAGAAGATTCGGACATGGCCGCCTAGAGAGCCTCCTCCCAGGTCCGCCATTCGGCTTTGTCGAAGTTCCACAGCTTGCGCCCCGCGACAACCTTCTGGAAGCCGCCGCCGTCAGGCAGCTTCGCCCGCAACGACGAGGGGACGTAGCGCGCCAGTGCGGCGTCAAGAAACTCCTTGTCCTCGTCCGTGCTCTCGACCACGACGGCATCGTTGCCCAAGTCCGCGATCTTGCCCCCCACGAAGCACACCGTCTCGTACATCGAATCGCCCAGCGCCTCTGCCGCGTCGCCGCAAACGATGAGCTTGCCTCCCTGGCCCATGAACCCGCTCATGTAGCCGCAACTGCCGGTGACGAGGATGACCCCGTTTTTCATCGAGACGCCGGTACGCGCTCCCGAATCCCCCAGCACGACAACCGTCCCACCTCGAATCGCAGCGCCGGCGCTGTTCCCGGCACTGCCTTCGACCACGACCTCGCCGCTCAGCATCGACTCCGCCAGGCCCCAGCCGGCGCTGCCTCGCACGCGAACCGTCGCGCTGTCCATCAACCCCGCGCAGTAGTAGCCCACGCTGCCGTCAAAGACGACCTCGCCTTTTTCCAGCAGCGCCACTCCCAGATTGTGACGCGCGCCGGGCGACCGCACCGTGACCACCTCACTCGCCGCCACGAGCCGCCGGATCTCCGCGTTGATGTCGCGCGTCGTCCGCCCGCCGCAACTCAGTTCCGCCATACCCTGAATTCCCGTGCTCCCGCCTCGCGGACCTCCAACGCGTCGTCGAACGCCGCCCGGAAAGCGACCTCCTCGGTTCCGGCAACGACGAACCTTTCGGTTTCGGCAAAAAGCAGCGGCTTGTGAGCAAATGGATCTTTCACGAAGCCCATCGCATCCTTCGTGCTGACCAGACAACTGAACGAGCCGTCCAGGTCGACCAGCGCCGCCGCCAGAGCTTCCTCCAGCGAATTCCGCCGGCGCAGCTCATCGGCGACGTAGATACCGATGATTTCCGAGTCGTTCTCCGTGTAGAAGCGAGTCCCCTTCTGCTCATACTGCCGCCGCAGCTTGTGGTAGTTCGTGATGTGGCCGTTATGCACGATCGCCAGATCCGGATAGCCATGCGCCCAAAAAGGTTGGGAGTGGCTGAGATCGACTTTCGACTCCGTCGACATGCGCGTGTGGCCGATGCCATGCGAGCCTCGCAGGGCGGAGACCCGAAACGTCTCTTCCAGACGATCCGGCGAGCCCACCTGCTTGACGATCTCGAGGCGCCGCCCCATGCTGACGACCTCCACGTCCGGCGCGACGGATTCGATCGTTGCACCCAGTGCGCCGGGGTCGGCCGATTCCTCCAGCGTCAGGCGCAGATAGCTGCCGGTGGTCGAAACGTCGCGCGCCGCCGACAAAACGGACACCTTGCGGACCACTTCCTCGGCGCGCTCTTGCGAGCGCCCGTTCTCGCCCAACTTGACCTGGAGAACGAGATCGCCGTCCGACTGCTTCCGGTAGAGAGCAACGCCCGCGGAGTCCGGCCCGCGGCAGCCGAGCGCCCGCAGCATGTTCAGCACGGTGGCTCCGACCGGGGCCTCTGCGTGTCCTGACTTGTCGAAGTATCCTGCGATGCCGCACATACGATTCGCGGCTCCCGCCAAGTTGGCTCTCGGGAGCGGGCCGGTAAGTAGACGGGTAGCCTATCACAACGGGTGATCTTTATATAAGCAGGCCGCGGCCCGCCGGTTGTTGGGCGCGACCAGCCGCTCGTTCCCGCCATGGCGGCCGACCGGTTGGATTCGAGCATCTTCCGCCTCCAAGTGGAGGGACGCAAGGAGAATAGCGATGCTGTCAAGGCAAGATAGATAGTTCCCCTGTTTGTGCAAGACAGAACGTTCCCCTTTCTCAGCATGGGTTCATGTTGCGTTCGCCGTAGCGGAACGAGCCTGGAGGGCGACGGGTGCAGCGACGAACGGCCGCTCGTCGTGAGGCCCACCGAGAACGGTTGACGGTGCGCGGACACTTGCTCAGGGGCAGTATTTTTAGCCGCGCAATGCCGCGCAATCGTGAGCAGGCAAGCAATAAAAAGGCGCCGGGCAATGCCGGGCAATAGTGGGCAGAAGTGAGCAGGGAAGCAGTGACTGGGCGGCAAGAAAGCTGGGAAATGGCGGGAAATATCGGACCATGGCGCGCCCTCCATGCGCTTGGGCCAAAGCTCTTCCGTTGGCAGCACCCGCGCATCCTGTGCGGCTCTTTTCGACATGACTCTCGCCTACCTGTCGTCATGCTAGGCAGGCCAGGGCGGCAAAACAAGACTGAAGGGCTTCAGTACCTCGAGCCGAAAGGAAACGTTCTGCTTGGCTCACCAGGGGTACTCCTCACGTTGCGCCGACAGGAGAATAACGATGCCTGAACATCGACAGGGCGGGGCGCAAGCCGTGCCGGATTCGACCGGCTCGCCGAGCTGGGATGCATGTGGCGGGTTAACGGTCCCTGCCCGCCGTGGCCTCGCGCAGGCCCTTCCAGATGCTGTAGCACATGGCGACCAACACCAACACGAAGGGGAGTCCGGCCGCGAGGGTTGCTGCCTGAGCAGCCACGAGGCCGCCGCCGAGCAGCAGCGCAATGGCGACCAGCCCCTCCAAGACGCACCAGAACACGCGTTGGACAACCGGCGTATCCAGCTTACCGCCGGCGGTGATGGTGTCGATGACCAGCGATCCGGAGTCGGAGGAGGTGACGAAGAACACCACCACGAGCACGAGGCCGATGAACGACGTGACGTTAACCAGCGGCAGCGTCTCCAGCAGCATGAACAGGGCAATCTCCGGCTGCTGCGCCTGCACCGCCGCGATCACATCGGGATGGCCGCTGTCGACGTACTGCGACAACGCGGTTCCGCCAAAGGCGGTCATCCAGATCGCAATAATCATCGTCGGGATGATCAGCATGCAGGCGATCAGTTCGCGCACCGTCCGGCCGCGCGAGACCCGGGCGATGAACAGGCCGACGAAGGGGGACCATGCAATCCACCAAGCCCAGAAGAAAGTCGTCCAGCCGTGCATGAAGTGGAGGTCCTCACGGCCCACCCAGTTGCTGAGCGGTCCGATCGCCGCGAGATACTGACCGAGGCTGGTCACGATGCCGGTGGCGATGTCGAGCGTCGGCCCGACCGTCAGCACGAACACCAACAGCAGCAGGGCGATCAGCAGGTTGGCCTCACTCAGCCGCTTGATGCCCTTATCCATTCCGCTGACAACCGAGGCCAGCGCCATGCCGGTGATGCCGACAATCAGCAGCACCTGAACGGTGTCGGTCGCCGGCGTGCCCCACAGGTAGGCCAGCCCTGCCGCCACCTGTTGGGCGCCCAGGCCGAGCGACACGGCTAGCCCAAAGAGCGTGGCGAAGACGGAGAGAATGTCAATGACGTGGCCGAACCGGCCCCACACTGCATCTCCCAGGAGCGGATAGAACGCCGCCCGCAGCGTCATCGGCAGGCCGAGGTTGTACGACGCAAAGGCGACCGACAACGCCACAACCGCGTACATGGCCCACCCATGGATTCCCCAGTTATAGATGGCGCCGGCCACGGCGAGGCGCACCGTCGCCGCCGTGTCGGCCGCCTCGAGACTGAGCGGCGGTTGCAGAAAATGCTCCACGGGCTCCGACACCCCGAAGAACATCAGGCCGATGCCCATCCCTGCGGCGAACAGCATGGCGAACCAGGTCGGTCGGGAGTAGTCCGGCCGGGCATCCGCGCCGCCCAGGCGCACGCGGCCAGGCGGCGTCACCATCAGCAGCAGGCAGAAGAGTACGAACAGGTTGCCCGCGCCCATGAACAGCCAGTCGAAGGTTGACATGAGCCCCGCGCGCAGCGCCCCGAAGGCGGCCGTCGCCTCGGCTTGGAACACCAGCACCCCGGCGACGAATGCGATGATGGTGAGGCTTGAGACGAAGAAGACCGGATAGTGGATGTCGAGACCGAGGAACTGGACGTTGTCCTGACCTGGCTTGTAGTCGATCTTCGAGATCTCAGTCATGTGGTTTCGTCAGCGGTCGTGCAGCACAGCCCGTCCACCGTCACCACGGCGGTAATCGGCGGGGCAATGACATGCGGCGCGCACGTCTGATACCGCTGCCGGGCGAAAGCCAGTCGTTCTCCGCGATCCGTGAAGCCTGGGCGAATGCTGGAGTGTCGCACAACCGATCCAGACTGTGTGAAAAGAGGGACTGAGTCGAATCTTGCGGTGTGAGAGAACTGGGATTTGGGCCGTGAGCGGGTTGTCGTCGATTCGCTGCTGCCATGCGCCCTGATGCTTTGCAACAGGCCCTTGGGGGGCGATTCCAGCTGGTTTGAACGTCTCACGCGGCGACCATGGACGGACCGCTGCGATCAGTTCCGGGATCCCGACCAAGGTCGTCGCACGGCGGATGTTGTAGGCCAGAGCGGTCAAGCTGAACTCGCCCCGAACGTTCTCGAGCCTGCGCATCAGAAACCCACCGTAGCCCATCCAGTGCTTGATCGAACCGAAGGGGTGCTCGGCGGACTCCCGGCGGCGTTGCAGCACTCCGGGCCGCTCGGCGAGGCGCTCTGCCATGCGGTCCAGCACCACCTCATCCGCGTACCGTCCAATACGCCGGTAGCTGTTACTCGTGCACTGCGCCTTCAAAGCGCAGTCCCGGCAAGCCCCGCGATTGGCGTAGTGCATCAACGTCGTGTCGCGCACCCTGCTGGTGTACAGGGGCTTCAGTTGCTGCCCGCCCGGACAGGCGTACGTGTCGGTTCCCTCGTCGTAGCGGAACCGCTCTCTCGGAAAGCGACCGCTGTGACGGGCCGGGCTGCGCCGTGGCTTCGGCACATACGGCGTGATCCCAGCCGCCTCGCACCCGGCGATGTCCTCGACCTTGAAGTATCCCTTGTCAGCCACCGCATCGATCCGCTCGACGCCGAGGCTCTCTCGCGCCGCGCTCGCCGTCTCGGCCAGCAGCCCGAGATCGGAAACCTGACGCTGCACCTGCTGCTCGGCAATCAGCTTGTTCTTCGTGTCCACCGCGATCTGCACGTTGTAACCCACCCCCACTCCAGTGCCGCTGTGCATCGCCCGGGCGTCGGGGTCGGTCAGCGAGAGCTGCTCCTCGCCACTCTCCTGCAGCGCCTTACGGTGCGTTTCGAGACGCGTCCGGCGCTCTCGCAGCGCCGCAATCTTCTGTGCCAGATCCCGCACCCGCCCCTTGCTGGGGCTCGCATCGGCCGCGTCGGCCGCATCCATCTCATCCATCTGCTGCAGGTACCGCTCCAGCCGTTCCTGGCTCGCCGCCAACTCGCGTCGCAGCTTGGCCTCGGTGAAGTTCCGGTCCCGGCTGTTTACCGCCTTGATCCGCGTGCCATCGACCGCGATCAACTCCCGGCCGAACAGCTCCAGGCTCCGGCACACCTTCACGAAGTCTCGGAACACTTGCCGCAACGCCTCCCGGTTCTCGCGCCGAAAATCCGCAATGCTCTTGAAGTCCGGCCGCAGGCGGCGCAGCAGCCAGATCACCTCCAAATTGCGGTGCGTCTCCGCCTCCAGCCGCCGGCTGGACCGCACCCGGTTCAGATACCCGTAGATGTACAGCTTCAGCAAGTCGGCGCAGCTTCAGCAAGTCGGCGGGATCGTACCCCGGGCGCCCGGTCTCTTTCGGCTCCGCTCGTTCGAACCCCGCCCCCGCCAAGTCCAGACTGTCGACGAAAGCGTCGATGAACCGCACTGGGTTGTCTGCACCCACATAGTCATCTACCGAATCCGGCAGCAGAAGCACCTGAGCGCGATCTGCCCCAGTGATGTATGCCATGCTCCATTCTACCTCCAGCAGGCAGGGCAGCCCCCTCCCGGTGGGTTCTCACACAGTCTGGATCGGTTGCGCGCCGTCAAAGCGCCCCTGTGCGCGCCGAGCCCCGGTCATTGTCGGCCAAACCATGCTGCGGGGCTCTCTGGGGCCCGACCGGAGAAGAGGCAGTGAGAACCCCGATCGTAAGCCTTCACTGCCTTCGGGCCAAGCGCTCCTCACCGAACATGTAGTAGCGCTGGAGACTCTCGTAGTGCAGCATGCTCTTCCACACCGCCTCTCCCTGCCAATAGCCCTTCACTGCTTGCTCATAATGCGACGTGCGGGAAAGCGACGCTTCTCGAAAACGATCTTTTCCGCCATATCGCATTCGTCCTGTCGCAACGGGGGCTCGGTCGCTCTTTTTTCCTATCCGCGATCTGTTGGCCGAGTCGTTGCAACGTCAGAATTCGTCCGCTCAAAGATAAACATGCTTCCTGATCCTGTGCAATCGCGCACAGTGGAACACGTGCCATACGGGCTGATGGCCTGCGAACTTGACAACATCGTATCGACGGCAACAGGCGTGGTTTCGCCATTGCGTCCGCTTGCCTTCGGCGTCGTGCTCTTCGCCGCCGCCGATGCGAAGTCGAGCCCGACCCAAAAAGAGGATCGAACCTGACACCATTGCAAAATTCTTTCAAGGAAGCCTTGACCGCGCTACCGTAGTGACGCCGGGAGGCCAAAACGGAAATCTCGATCGAGAAGCTCTGGCGTGCAAGACCCGAGGCAACGAAGGCTGAAGTCGCCGTCGGCGCAAGCGAGGACGTAATAGTCAAGCCGATCACGATGCGGTAGATCACCGACGTTCAGGTGTTCTTCGTTCATTCCACGATTCGTATCCACGGGTCGAGAGGGAATTCCGTACGACCACCGTATCCTTTCCGGCCGTTCCTGGTAATACCCCCTAGAAGCTGTGGTCCTCCGCGCGAGTCAAACGAGTGAAGCGATCTGAGTTCAATGCCGCTTTCCGGGAACACAAAGACGCCGTCTACGGCTTCAGCTACCGCATGACGGGGAACGCGCACGACGCCGAAGAAGTCGCCCAGGATTGCTTCTTGACGTTGCTTCGCAATGCAGCGCGATATGACCCGGAACGCGGCACGCTGCGCTGCTTCCTGCTCGGCGTTGCGCGCAATCTGATTCTCAAGCGCTGGCGTGCGGAGAGCCGATGGAATTCCATCGGGGATGAAGAGCCGGCCGTCGAGCCGATCAATCCTGCTGGACAAGAGACGGCTGCACTGGTCGCACAGGCTGTCAAAGCTCTGCCGCCGTTGCAGCGCGAGGTTATTGTGCTGGCCGAGTACGAGGGCCTTTCGCTCAAGGAGATTGCCGGAACGGTCGAGGCGGAAGTCGGCACTGTTAAGGCACGCCTTCATCGCGCCCGGGAAAACCTTAGACGAGTACTTGCGCCGCTGGCGCCAGCCTGAGTCAACGAATCATGCAACCACTGAAAAACGACGATCTGAACAAGCTTCTTGCCCAGTGGAGGGTCCCGCGCGCACCCGCCTCGCTCGAGGCGCGGATGCACGCTGCTCAGGAAACGCGCTGGTGGGAATGGATACTGCGGGGACGGATTCAGATTCCGGTCCCAGTTGCCGGACTTGTCCTCGTGGCGCTGGTGGTGTGGGGGATTTTGAGTTTTCGCCCCGCGGACGGCACCGGCATGGATGCAGTGCCCGCTTTCATGGACGCGGGGCCCGCTTTCTCGAACTTTCAGCTCGTGACGGATGTCAATCCCAGAATCATCAGAGGTGAATATGGCGAATCTCAAGAGAATTAGTCAATGGCTTACGCTGTGCTGTCTCGTGTGTGCTTTGGCGAAGGCGAAGCCGCTCACGGTCATGGTCATGAGGGCCACAGCCACTACCAAGGCAAAGATTCATGTTCAGTTCGAGGCTCGGTTGGAACCCTCCGGCGATCGCAACCAGGTGCGGGGTTTGGGAGCTGGAGGCGTGATCGTCTCGGACCACGTCATTCACCGTTACATGCAAGACCGGTCGCACAAGACCTACTTCGGTTACGACATTGCAGTCGAACCGCTCCAAGACGGTTCGACTCTTCGTGTCAGCATCCTGCCGCTTTCGGTCGGCCCTGAGCGGCTGCCTCTCGAAAATCCGGCGACATGGAAGAGGCTCGCACCTCCGCGATACCCCCCGCCCCAGTCGGTTCGGAGTGGCGACACGCTGGCGTTTGACCTTTTTGTTAATCCCGAGACAGGCCAGAAGCTTGTTGAGTATGTTCTCTTCGGCAGGAATCATCGCATGGAGACAGTTCCCGGGCCGGCTCGTGACTTCACGGTCCACGACGCCGAAATAAGGCTTCGTGCGCCGCGGCTCGTCGTCAACGGTAAACTCGCCGAAGCCACGGCATCCGTGGATGCAACGATTAGTGGGGCTTTCGTCAAGTTCTACTGGGCGCCTAAGGGGCAGTTTACCTTCTCCCTCGTGCCTCACCCAGAGCTGGGTTTCCGCAAGCTGGGCGAGGTCCGTGGCAGCACGGCGGCGTTCGAGTCGGGCGGAGACAGTTATGAATTGAACTGCGAAGGGAAGATTGCTCCGGGTTACGCCGCCTTCAACCTGTACGTCTTGCACGATCCCGACTACAGTCCGCCCATTCCTCTTTACGAAGGCGCCGAATTCTTCATGGGCGCTAGCGGCAAACCCTAACAACCCCTGGCAAAAGTACATCCCATGAGACAGTTGTTTTATGGCCATGGGGCGACGAGGGCGGCGGCGGCAGAAGGGTCTTTGGGTGTGGCGGCAGCAGACAACATGCCCAAGACCGCCGCACAAGCCCTCTACCGCAAGTTTGACGCACTGCTCGACGAACACGGCTTCGACGCCTTCGTCGAAGGGCTTTGTGAGAAGTTCTACGCACCCACGATGGGGCGGCCTTAGCTGGCGCCGGGCACCTATTTCCCCTACCCTGCTGATCGGTGACTCCACCGGTATCGCCGAGTTCGAGAGATCGGTTATTGTTGAACGGACGAAGCAAGGGCGCGAGGCGGCCCTGCGGCGGGGCGTTCTGCCCCAAGCGGCGAATCACCCGCAGCAGATCGAGACCGCCCGCGGCCTCGGATACAAGGAAAGCCATGTCACTCTGCCGAAGTCTTGTTCTCTTGCTGCCGCTCGCAGCGATTTCAGCGACGGCTCAGCAACCCCCGCCGGGTCATGTCGATCCCTGGCCCGTTCTCCGTGCCGCCGCCCGAACGATGGGCGTCGACCAACTCAAGTGCGTCACTTTTTCAGGCACGGGCTACTCCGGCAGGGTCGGACAGAATGTGACCCAAGACACCGATTGGCCCGACGGGGAGCCTCTAGCGAATTACACCCGAACGATCAACTATGAGGCCCGCACATCCGTGGAGGCCTTCCAGCGAAAGCCGGGCGTGAATCCGCGTTCCTGGAAATACGGCCCCGGATGGATGGGCGGCACACCGCTCCAGGAGCACGAACGGCAGACATTCGTCGTGAGCGGGAGGAATGCCTGGCACAAAGACGGCGACGGAGGCGAGCCGATTCCCGCGCCGCGCGACGCCGAACTCTGGCAGCTCGACATCTGGCTGAATCCGGCCGGGTTCATCAAGGCCGCCATGGCCCCCGGCGCCAGACCGACCGCCGTCTGGCGATGGGAGTTGGCGGAAAGCGGCCGCGACGGCGCCACCACCGCCGGCATCGAGCGGATCATCGTCGTCTCCGCGACCGTCCTCGGCAAATACCGCGTGAACGCCACCTTCAACAGCCAAAACCTGATTCAAAGAATCCAGACATGGGTGCCCGATCCCGTCCTCGGCAACATGAACTACGAGCACGAATACACCCAATGGCAAGACATCGACGGCGTCAAATTCCCGGCCGGCTGGCACCATCACGACGGCTGGGACGACGAGCGGCAGTTTCCCGTAATCAGCGGCGGCCACAACAGTTTCGGCGGCTTCTTTGCCGACATCAAGCCGAACGCATGCGGCGAGACAATCGTTGTCCCCGAGTCCGTCCGGAAATACAAGGCCGGCCGGCGCGTCGCATCGACGGAGTTGGCGGACGGCGTTTGGCTGCTCGGCAGTTCATCCCACAACAGCGTCGCTGTCGAGTTCGACAAGTTCGTCGCCGTCATCGAAGCGCCGATCGACGAAAAGCGGCCTCTCCGAGTCATCGAGGAGATCGTCAGGCTTGTCCCCGACAAGCCCATCCGTTTCATCGTCAACACTCACGCCCATTACGACCACCTCGGCGGGCTGCGCACCTATCTGCACATCGGGGCCACCGTCATCACGCACCAACGGAATCGGCTCTTCTACGAGACGGAGCTGCTCAACTACGTTCCGCGAACGCTGCAACCGGACATGATGTCGCTCTATCCGCCTACGGAAGTTTCAGAAGGCTACACGATGGAGGACGTCGACGAGAAGTACGTTCTGAGCGACGGATCGCGTTTCATCGAGATCTACTACGTCCAGGGCCTGAACATGCATGTCGAAGGGATGCTGATGGCCTACCTGCCCAAGGAGAAGATCCTCATCGAAGCGGATCTGTTCGACCCTCCACCCGCCGGAACGCGACGGATCAACACGTCGGATGAGGTGCATCAGGCCTTTTACAACAACGTGAGCCAGATCGGACTCGAGGTGAAAACCATCGCTCCCATCCATGGACGGGCGGTTCCGTGGAGCGATTTCCTGGCGGTTGTCCGCCGCGGGAACGATTCGGATTAGGAGGAAACCGCGTGACTCGCTGGAAGAGAATACGAAGAGAAAACTCTTCCCTGCGCCGCTCGACGGAAGAACCCCGAACCCGGATCTCGCTAGGGCATCACCAGGCGAACGCCCGCCGTCACAAGAAAATGGCGCTTCGGCACGCCGGTTGCAGGACTCATGAAGCTGACGTGCGGGCTGGCCGCCAAGTACCAGACCAGAGGACCATCGTCGACCTCCACCGTTCCCCGATAAAACACGCTCGGAACTCCCGTCATGGAGGGCGTGTCCACATCGCCCGGAAGCGACCGCGTGCCGGTGGCCCCCAGGCCGTGTCGATACGAAAACACCGCTCCCCGCTGCGTCGCGCCCAGGCGGTGACGCTTCGAAACCATCACGGTCAGCCAGTCCCCGCTCTCGTGGATGTCGCGCAAGTAGTCCGCCTGCACGGTGGTGCCCCAGATGCTCGGGTACTCGGTTCCCGCGATCAGATAGAACGATCTTGAGGTAAAGAGTCCTTTCGGATTGTCGTAATAGGCGAAGCCTCCGTACAGCCTGACATCGGGGAAGCCCTCGTAGATGCCGCGAGCCTGAAAACGGTTCTCCTCGAACGTCGAGACGTCGTGCATGGAGTACCACGCCGACGCTTCGAGGTGGGCCTTTTCGCAAAGCACATTCTCCAGCCGAAAAGCACCCAGACCTTGTTGCACCGGCGGGAAGTAGTCCCCTTGCGCCAGGACAAGGCCCGTCGTGCGGCGGTTGTCGTTGGTGAGAGACCCATCCAGGGTGAAGCCGGGAGCATTACAGGCGCGCGGAGCATCCTCCTCGTCTTCTATAACCGGTGCCCTCTCGGCGGCTTTCCAGGGGGGCTCACCAGAGGAAGGAGCGTTCGGATGCGCTTGAGAGAAACAAGAGCCGGCGCAGACCAGCATAACGATGCTCAACCGGACTGAAGTCCCGGCTCGCCACAGTATTCCCGGCCGCCTCCTGCGCCCAACCCAATCACGCCGCATCGCTTGTCTTCGCTGGATGACCCTATCCCCTATCCTATCGACTTACACAGATGCCGCCGCCGAGAGGCTGGTAGAGGCACGGCATGCCGCACCCGCGGTTCCGTGAGGAAGACCGTCCACGATCCCCCGCGAAAACCTGAAGTGCCGGTGAAGCCGCTACTCAGCCCGGCTTGGCCGGCTATCGCTTCCCCGTTGCGCCGGCCTCGGTAGGGGCGGTTCAGCAAGCAGTGCTTGGTCGAACGGCAAAACAAAGGTGAACGGCCAACAAGGAACGTCCCGCCGCCGGATTCGCCTCCCGATCGATGCAAGCCGCGGCAGACGCCGGTTGAGGGAATGCGTAGTTTTCACGAGGGAAACAGCGCCGACCGAAGTGTGCGCCTCCGCCTCGGGCTGCCGCCTTTGGCTCACATCACGCATCACGGAGGCGTGAAGTCCTATAAGGGGCTGCTGCCGAGGTGCACTCCGCCGCTTTGCGCGCGCCCGTTGAGATCTTTCCACTCCTTGCTGCCGTTCTGAGGAACCTCTTCCATATAGACTCCCCGCGGGAACACCGGCAGCTTCCCCGCCACGAAGTCAGCGCGGAATCCATCGGCGTTGCGGTAATAGCTCGACGCGCCGGACGGCCAGCGGATCGCATAGAGCTTGTTCGGCCGCGGGCGCTTCGGGATGCTGTCAATGCGGTACTTGGCGATGGCATCCTCATCCAACTCGTAGCCCAGTCCCGGCGTATCCGGAATGGCGATACTGCCGTTCTCCAGCCGAATGCCGGGCTTGACCAGATCCGTCACGTACATATGGTTCAGATTGATCGCGGGCCAAGTCGCATGCGTGAGCACCGCCGCCAAGTGCATCGACCAGACGGCGGTGACCCCGCTGCCTGTAAGTTGCAGCCAAAACGGTTTGTTCGCCGCCGCGGCGATCGCCCCGCTTGCGAGCACTTGGCTCGCGCCTCCGCCGACAACGAAGCCGTCACAGACTTCCTGGCGCAGGGCCGTCATGATCGGCGGATTCCCATAGTGGTGCGCGATCGGGATGATCGTCTTGCGCCGCAACAGCTTGTTGCCTTCGACATCTCCCTGGGGGATGGGCGTCTCGTAGATCGCGATGTTGTGAAATTGCTCCAGCTCGACCAGGTATCGGGACGCGTGCCCGCTGTCGAGCAACGTCGAATTGAAGTCGAAGTCGATTTCAAAGTGCTTCGGCAGCGTCGGGACCAACGTTTTGCACTGATCGATCAAGTCGAACCACGGCCGCGCTTTCCCCTTGAACGACGTGTAGCCCAGCGAGACGGCCTCCTTGCATTCCAGGATCCAGTCCTTGCCCGGCATGTCGACCGCCCACCAACTCAGGAAGGCCCGCTTGCGCACCTGGGGGCCGAGAAGACGATGAACAGGGACATCGTTCGTCTTCGCGACAGCATCGAACAGGGCGATCTGCAGGCCCGATCCGAGAGAATCGTCCCACATGTGGCCGGCAGCGTTTTGACCGACAACCTTCTTGAGTCCGCCAGCCGGCACGCTCCCTTCGCCGACACCCACAACGCCGTTGCCGAGGTGCACCTTGCAAAGCTCCTTGAAGCGCCGCTCCTCGTGCTGGTATTCGCGGAACTGATGACGGTTCGGCACCGTCTTGAACGGTGTGTCGAGGAATATCTCCTCGACCTTCTTGACGGTCTGGTCCGAGTGTCCGACAACCGCCGGAGCCGCTGCTCGGGCCGGCCGAGCCGCCGGCGCCGCGAGCGCCGCCGCGCCCGCCCCGAACAGCGTCGATCTGCGCAACCAATTCCTGCGGGAAAGCTTCGATGTCATGATGTCCCCTCCGTCAAAACGGCTTGTTGTGTTGGCCCGGATTGTAACCGAGTCCCGCCCGATGTGTCGAGCGGGCCCAAGCTGCTCGCCCAGGGCGTGCCGCTCGAAGACGTGCAGCACCTCGCCGGTCACGCCAACCCTCGCACCTCTCGCCTCTATGAGCCCAGGGACAAAACCAGCACCCGCAATATCGTCGAGCGTATCTCGATCTGAGTTAAAAAAGGCCCCGCGCCGCCGCAAGGGTTTCTGCAGGACTCGCGCCGGTGTTGAACTGTGGTTAGTCGTCATCCATCTCCTGGAATGCTTCGTAGACGACCGCCCTCCACATTTTGTAGTCAATTGGCTACAATGACAACATGGTCAAGGTGGTCCACTATGTAGCAGAAGACGGCACGGACTACTTTGACGAGTGGCTTCAGAACCAGGACACCGATATTCGAGCTCGCGTCCAAACGCGCATCGACCGGGTCGAACTGGGGAACTTCGGCGACCACAAAGGGGTTGGCAAGGGCGTTTCCGCGCTTCGCATCGACTTCGGCCCCGGATACCGCGTGTATTATGGCCTCGACAGCGAGAAACTCGTGATCCTACTGGCCGGCAGAACCTAGAAACGGCAGGCCCGGGACATCGAAATGGCCCAGGCCTGTTGGAAGGCGTATCAACAGGAGAAGAAAAAATGCCCGTGAAAGAACACCGAGCTAGCGACTACCTCAAAACACCTAAAGACATCGCCGCGTACCTGAACGCCGCGATCGAGGAGTTCGACGGCGACCCTCGATTGTTGATGAAAGCTTTTCGTAACGTGGCGGCGGCTCAGGGCGGCGTTTCTGAACTCGCACGTCGAGCCGCCGTCGATCGTGTGGGCCTCTCCCGCGGATTGTCGGGGAACAGAGATCCTCGGCTCGGTACGGTTACCAAGATCGCCTCTGCCTGGGGAGTAAAGATTCAGTTTGTGGCGTAGACCAGATATCAGTCAGGCCACCGACCTCGAAAACGCGCCCGCTGATGCTCCGCTGTTCCGCGCCGCCTTCGGCAGAACCGGCCGGCCTGAGGTGGGTCGACCAACGGACCGGGTGACACGGTGGCCGACAGGATGCTCTACGTCGTATCCGGCTACGGGGACCTCGGCATTCTGGGGAACGTGCTGCTCGTCTTCTCGATCGACGGCGAGTAGTCATCGGCTGGCACATCCGCGCGCAGGGGCGGCATCTGAATGAGGCTTGCGATTATCGTCCCCGCCCACAACGAGGAAACCTATCTAGACCTGACCCTGGACTCCGTCCATGCCGCTGCGGAGCTGCTGCGTGTCCGGTCCGACGTCGACATCGAGACCATCGTCGTCGACAACGACAGCAACGACGAGACCGCGACCGTCGCCCGGGCGAAGGGAGCAAAGGTGGTGCGCGAGCCGTTGCGGAGCATCGCTCGGGCCCGAAACACCGGAGTGCGCCACGCCAGCGGGGATGTGCTCGTCTTTGTCGACGCGGACGTGATTCTGCCCCCGACGGTGCTCCACGCCATCCACGCGACAATGAGCGACCCGCGGTGTGTGGGTGGCGGCGTGGGCGCCGACTACCGTCCAAGGCGTCTCTCGGTCAGGATCTACCTCCGCGCCTGGCGGCTGCTCGGCCGCGCCCTGGGGATGGTGCAAGGCGCGACACAGTTCTGTCGCAAGTCTGTCTTCGAAGAAGTCGGCGGCTACGACGAGAGCGTGTGGATCGGCGAGGATGTCGACTTTTACTGGGAACTGAAGAAGCTGACCAAGGACGGGCATCGCACTGTCCGGTTGATACGAGAGCCGCTCGTGCGACCTTCCTGCCGGCGCTTCGACATCTGGCCCATGTGGAAGATTCTGATCTGGACCAACCCTCTCTTCATCGCGCTCTTCCGGCGCTGGAAGCCGATCTGGAAGGGCTGGTATTCCGATGTCGTGCGCTAGCTCTCGCTGCTCTGACGGCTTCCTGGGAGCGCTTTTTGAAGAGTGCCTGGAGCTCAAAGGAACAAAATAAGCCCTTTAACAGCCTTCAAGCTGAGCAACTACGAAAGGAGCCTGGCATCGTGCTCGGTTTGGCACAGAAGGAAGCAGCAGGCGTCATCGAGCACAACCGGCAATCATCCATCGGATCACTGGGCTATTGATTCAGTCATTCTTCTCAAGTGGTGCGACCTCGGGCCTGCCGTTCTTGGCAAAGAGATCATTCAGCGCCTCAGCAAGCAGATTCTGAATCGTCGTGTCATGCTCGGACGCGAGGAAAAGTAGCTGCTTTTTGACCTTAGGCGGAAAGTAACCAGTGACGTTTCTTTTCACTACTGCGGTACGCAGGTTGCTCGAATCATGACATAGACAACTTTGTTGCCTCATGTGGTGGGTGAACCAGACGTAGGGATTTTTCTCCGGTGAAGGGCCTGTGTAGATCCCTCCACCGCGGCTTGCACGGTTGCGCCGGACGGTGTACCGCAGGGAGATGAGCGTCGTCAACTTATCGAGTCTCGCAACGGCGCCCCGAACAGAGCCCGTGCTTGTTCGCGAAGGGTCCCCTCGGCGTGCTCGCTCTACAAAGGCCGTCCCGCGCTGTGGACGCTTCCGTCCCGGAGCGCCCGGGCGTTCAGGTCTTTCCACTCGGCGCTGCCATTGTTTTCGACCTGCTCCATATAGACACCCTTCGCGAACACCGGCAGCTTGCCCGCCAGGAAATCGGCGCGGTAGCGCCGCGCGCTGACGTAATAGACCGTTGCTCCCGACGGGAAGCGGATCGCCAGCAGAATGTCCGTCGGCGGCTCGCGGCTCTGCTTGAGCGGTTCGATCCGATAGCGCTCGACAGCGTCTTCATCGAGACCGACGCCCATCCCCGGTCCGTCAGGGATCTTCGCCGTACCGTTCGAAAGCTCGACGCCCGGCGTGACAAGCCCTTCCTCGTACAAGTTGCTGCAGCTGATCGCCGGCCATGTGGCGTGGGTAAGCACAGCCGCCAAATGCATCGCCCAAGTCGCCGTAATGCCGGTTCCCACAAGCTGCAGCCAAAAAGGCTTGTTGGCCGCGGAGGCGATCGTACCGTTATTGATGACACGGCTCGCGCCTCCGCCGATCACGAATCCGTCGCAGACTTCCTCGCGCAGCGCCGTCATGATCGGCGGATTGCCGAAGTGCATCGCGATCGGGATGCTGGTCTTCCGCCGCAATAGCCTGTTCCCCTCCACATCCCCCTGCGGGATCGGCGTTTCATAGATGGCGATATGGTGATACTTCTCCAGTTCGGTCAGGTACGGACCCGCATGTCCGGAGTCGAGCAGCAGCGAGTTGAAGTCGAAATCGATCTTGAAATGACCGGGCAGCGTCGGCGTCAGCACACGACACTGCTCGTCCAGGTCGAACCATGAGCGCGCCTTGCCCTTGAACGCCGTATAGCCGAGTGAGACGGCATCCCGACATTCGATCACCCAATCTTCGCCCGACATGTCGCAGGCCCACCAGCTCAGAAACGCCCGTTTGCGCACCTGATGACCTATCAAGCGATGGATCGGCACGCCGTTCGTCTTGCCGACGGCGTCGAACAGCGCCATCTGAAGGCCGGTGCCGACCGAGTCGTCCCACATCGATTCGACCGCCGGCCGGCCGGTTACGCGTCCGATGATCTCGTCCTTCAGCGGACGGCCGCCGTATTGCACCATCGACTCGCCGAAGCCGACCACGCCGTTGGCCAGCTCGACCCGGGTCACTTCGAACAGGCTCCAGCCGGGCCGCTCGCGGTGCATATGCCGCGCCGGGACGGGCCGGAAGGGCAGGTCGACCCAAATGCGCTCTACCTTCTTGACGTCCGAACTCGAACTGCCCACGACCGCGGGCGCGGCTGCAGCTCGAGGCGTCGATGAAAGAGTCCCGGCGATGGGCAACGCGGTGGCTGCCGCCGCGCCGGCGCTGGTGAGGAAGTTCCTTCGGGAGCTATGCATAGCGAGCCAATCATACGCTTTGCGCCCGGGCTGCGCAACCAGGAAAGGCCGTCTCTACGCTCTTCGCAGCGGCCAAGCGTCGTGCGAGGAACCTCCGGTGCAGGGTTCCTGAAACAGGGATGGACAGGCGCTTCTCCGCCGCCCTACTTCAGGACTTCGAACTCGAAGACGATCGCTTTCCCTCGGATCACGAAGCAGAGGTAATACTCCCAGAAACTACGGAGGGCTCGAGAGTGGTTCACGGCGAACTCGAAACCGAGCAGCTTCCACAGCCGCAGCAGCTTGACGTAGACGCGCTGCTGGCGCATACGCAATCGGCTGTAATAGCTGAACGATCCCTCTTCGGTGAAGTAGCGGAAGGAGAAGGAGTTCAGGTGCCAGCGGTGCGTCGGGTCGCAGAAAGAGCTGAAGTCGGTGTAGTGGGGTGTCTCGACGACGATGCGCGCGCCCGCTTGGGAGATGCGGTGGACTTCCTCGACCATGGCGATGACGTCCGCCACGTGCTCGATGACGTGCACCAGCCAGACTTCCGAGAAAATGTCGTCGCGGAAAGGCAGCTTTCCGGAGTCGATGTCAGCGATGACGTCGGCGGCCGTGTCTCGATTGCGGTCGATCCCGATGGCTCCGGGGCGCTTGTTCCGCCCGCAACCGACATCGAGAATCAGGGATCGTGCTGCTTCGGGCAATCGTCACAATGTAGCAGGAAAGCAGCGCTGGTCAGGCGTGAGGGGCACCTGGCCGGAATCGCCGGCGGCGGCCGCTGGGACTCTCCCGAAAGCCCGCTCGACTGCATGCAGGATGTAACCCGGAGACTCGAGGTGGCGGCGAATGTGAGACGAGCACAACCATCACTGCATCGGAACTGCGGCCCCACCCCCGGATGCCTGGGCGGCGCAGGTCTCGGATCAACTCCGGAAGTGGCACAGCATGGGCCTCACCCGTTCACAGACCGCGAAGACCAACAGCAAGAAGAGATAGGTGGAAGGGCTGCTTCTGCGACAAGGCTCCCTCGGACGAAGTCATGGCGGTCTTATCGCGCGCTTCGCCTCAGCACGTGGGGAGAAAAGCAGGTCAGGACCGGGTCAGGAAGACAGGAAGGTCTTGTTTCCCGTGGTAGTTGGGCCGGAAGCGCTCCCGGTTGTACATCGTGGCGACGTCGACCCGACGGGGACCCAACGAAGGATCGGGGATGTCAACGTCGGCATAGCGGCCGTTGCGGACAGCCATCATGCGCCCGCTACGGCCGTCGGCGATGCACTCGACGGCCATCGTGGCGAACGTATAGGCGATCATCTTGTCGAGAAAGTCGGGACTGCCGCTTCGCAGGTCGTAGGCCAGATCGCTGACGATCGTCTCCTGCCCGGCACGCCGTTTGACTTCATCGCTAAAATCTTCCGCGATATTGATTTTCTTGCGGTGGCCGTAGGCATCCGCCTCGCCGTATTCCTCGACATGGCGGCCGACCCAGGTCGCTCCTTCTGACAGGACGATCAACGAATAGCGGCTTGGATTGTTTTGCTTGTCGGTTATCAAGACGTTGATCAGGTCATCGAGCTTGAACGGACATTCCGGAATGCAGCAGCGAATCGACGTGACGTACGCCGTGTAGAGGGCCGTGAAGCCGGCATCGCGGCCGAAGATCCGAAAGATGCCAATGCGTTCGTGAGAACCGACGGTCGTGCGCTGGCGCCGGACGGCGTCAACCGCCCGCGTGAGCGCGGTGGAGAAACCGATGCAGTACTCCGTTCCGCGCACATCGTTGTCCATGGTCTTGGGCACACCCAGCACCGGGAAGCCGGCGTTGTGCAGCACGTATGAATAGCTGAGGGTGTCGTCGCCGCCGATCGTAAGCAGATCGTCGATGCCGAGCCGCTGCAGGTTCTCGATCACGATGGGGGTGAGGTCGACGACTCCCGGTTCGATCTCCTTCACCGAGCCGAGCCGGCCCTGTACGCGGGACGGCAACTGATCAACACGGATGCGGGAAGGGTTGGTGCGGGAGGTGTGCAGGAAGGTGCCGCCGGTCCGGTCGATTCTCCTTGTGTTCTCGCGGTCCAGCGGCAGCACGAACTCCGGATCGAAACCGTTCTCGAGGTTGGCGTGTGTAAGGCCCATCCAGCCGCGGCGGATGCCGACGACCTCGTAGTCGCCGGTCCCGGTAGCGCCGTAGACCACTGATTTGATGACGGCGTTGAGACCGGGAACGTCGCCGCCGCCGGTGAGGATTCCGATGCGCTTCTTAGCCATCGCCAGTGACCCCGGCCTCCGCGCCGAGGAACGGTTCGGTCGGTGCGCCTACTTCTCGGTCCAGGTGGTTGATGTAGAGCAACAGAAGGGGTGCGGGGTACTTGTCCCGAAACTCGTCGAAGACGCGCTGCTGCCAGCCGGATTGGAGCTGCTGCTTTGCAGCTCGATCCTTGTCGAAGAAGCCGTTACCGTCGTGGGCGATCTCAAGGAAGTCAAGGACCTCGACGACCATCGACAGATGGCAGATGAGGACCGCATGGGCCAGCTCGCGCGCCAGAACCTCGTCGCCCTCCTGAAGCCGCCCCCACAGCTTCGGAGCAGCCTTGCGCAGTCGTTCTCGATTGACTTTCGAGAGGCGGGCGTGGATCTTGAAGGACTCGTAGACCTGATACGTTCGCAGACTGCCGATCGAGATCTTTTTCAGCAATTCGTCGAAGCGGGACCGGCCGAGGCCCCCAAAAACGTCCACAAGCTGCATTTTGTCCCGAGAATAGCATAGGGGAAGTTCAAGCCCGCCCTCTCCGGGAGGCCCTGTTTCCCGGCAGAAACACGCAGAATCGTTCATCAGCCTGCGAGCACCGGCTGATCGTAATGCGGAGCCGGACGGCAGCTTATTCTGCCCGAAAGCACCTCACGGAAACACGCCGAGAGGGTGTGCTGCCGGATCGAGAAGCCGGGCCATCTATCGAGCTTGCCATCCAAGGGATTCGGAGGCGTTCTGCTTTCCGAAGAAGACCGAGAACTCTTCGGCCGGATGGATACGAGCCGCCGCGGTCGTTGGCGGCTGGAGGCTTCGCTGGCACCCCGTCTTGGCAAAGGCGAAGCGCATCCTGCTCGAACGGCGGCGGCTTACGGGTTGTGCGCTCCGTCAGAGCAACCTGGTCGAGTCCAACAGGATGGTAACCGGGCCTTCGTTTACCAGTTGGACCCGCATCGTAGCCTGGAACACGCCCGTGGCAACCTCCAAGCCTTCGGTCCGCAGTATTGCCACGTACTCCTCGTACAGCGACACAGCCAACTCGGGAGCGGCCGCGCCGTCGAAGCTCGGCCGCAATCCCCGCCGCACGTCCCCGTATAGCGTGAATTGCGGTACAGCCAGAACGGCGCAGCCCAGGTCGCGGGCCGATCGCGTCATCCGGCCGTCCGCTCCTTCGAAGATCCTGAGCCCGGCCGTCTTACTCGCCAAGTAGGCTGCGTCCTTGATCGTATCCCCGCGACCAACGCCGAGCAGCACCAGCAGTCCCCGTCCGATCCGGCTCTCGAGCCTCCCCTCGACGCTCACCTCCGCCGAACTGACTCGTTGGATGACGGCGCGCACGAACGTCTCATTGTAGTGGCGCGCTCCCGTCTCGAACCGGAGGCGCCCCATTCATAGGGCTTCGGACTCTCGCCCCGGTATGTTGTCCACGCCCGCACCGAGGAACGACCTATTGGCTGACGTATGCTACGCCGGCTTGTGCCGCCGGGCGCGCCAAGTGGCCGTTCCGTATTCGCCCAGTCGCACTTCGCCGGAGATGTTATCGCCGCGCAACTCTCCCTTGAAGGCGTAGTTGAGGTTGGATCCCTGGTAACGCATGCGGCTGGCGAACTCCACTCGATCGCCGTCGATGAATCCTCGAAGGCCTGCCTGGGCATTGCGTCCTTGATGCGTGCCGGCTAAACGATTGCCGTCGGCCTCGAAGTAGAACTCATGTGCCGATGAGCCCCGAACGAAGGTCAACTCCGCATCCCACCGCCCGGTGAGATCCGCCGCCGGCGCGGCGCGGCGCACCGCCTTCGGGCTCGGCGCCGCCTGGAACACTTCATACAGTCGCTCCGCCACGATCGACACCTGATCCTCTTCGATATTCGTCACCCGTAGCGGGAACTTGTTGCCCTCTCCACTTGCCATGGTCTGCATCCGGGGTTCACCCATGAACAATACGTCGTGCAATGCGCCGGCCGTGTATCCGATTTTGTTGCGGTCCCATGAAACTTCCAGATACGAGTGATCACTCGCCGGCGGCCGCGCCACAAGCTTCGTCGAGACGCCGGGAACCTGCTCAATCCGTCTCGCGATTCGGCCCAACCAATCGCTCCACATCGCGACATCCTTGTCGAGGCTCCGACGGGCAAAGCGCGTTTCGACGGCTGCAAGCGCTCCCATGACCTCTTCCTTGCCTACCTTCATCGCCCGCCCGAACGAATGATGCGGTGAGCTGTTCAGCCAAGCTGCATCGACGAGATCCTTCCGCCCAAACAGAAAGCCCGTGCACTGCGGACCGCGATACAACTTGCCGCCGCTATAGGTCACGAGATCCGCTCCACGAGCAAGATAGGGGTCCGGTGACTGCGGATAGGAAGCGGCCGCATCGACGAGCACGGGGATGTCGCGCTGATGCGCGGCTGCAACGATTTCCTCCAACGGCATCGCGCGGCTCAACCCTCCGTGAGCCGTCAAAACGACCATCGCCGTCCGATGGCTGAGAGCGTTGTGAAACTCCTCTCTCGTTTTTACGGCGGCAAGCTTGACGCCCAGCGTGCGGATGGCGTGGTCGTACGTGTAACGGTGGGACATCACGACTTCATCTTTCAACCCGGTCAGATCGGGCAACTGCTGGATGAGTTCCGGGTCGCCGCCGGCAATACACGCCGAGGTGGCATGAGTGAGCGCCGCCGAGCACCCGGACGTGACAATCGCCGCCTCACACTGCAACAACTCGGCCAGTCTCGGGCCTACCGCCGCCATCAACTCGTCCATGTGGACGGAGAAGTGAGACGCATCCTCCATCGCCTGCTTGACCTCGGGCAGCGTCAGCATCCCACCGTTCATCGTGAACGCGCCCGTCAGGTTGAGAAAGGGCCGCACTCCGATGCGCTCATACACCGTGGCCTTCGCCGGGCGGCCCGCTGCGCCCGCGGGCGAGGTCGTTCCTCCCAGCAATCCGGCCGCTGACAAAGCACCGGCCTGAAAGACACCGCGTCGAGTAAACTTCCCTGTCTTCTGCATAACTGGTTGCTCCTTCATCACGCCGATCTAACCTGCATATCTCACCACCTGACGTCCGAAGCACGCGATAAGACCGCCATGACTTCGTTGCGCTTGCTTGGCGTGCTCAATGTACTTTCAAGTACACCTGCGCGCGCCAAGCGGCTCGCGCCTCGTCCTGACGGCCCTCTCACACACTTCGCGTTGCCACGTGGTGAGAAATACAGGCTAAACCCCGTGCGAGACAAGCACAGCCTTGCATTATAGATAGTCCAAGGTGCGTGAGACCCTCCCACGCAGTGAGTCGAAACAACCAGCGCCAGGACTGCTTGGCCCTCAAATCGGCGTTCCCGGTCCGGGCGGCGCCGGATCCGGTTAGCCCGCCCTGACCCCCACCACGCCACCGATTCGAAACGGTCCGTCAGCACGCCAAGCGTACCTCCCGGCCAACCCGATCGCCTCACGGAGGCGGTTCCAAGCCAACGATATAATCAAGACGATTCCTGACCGCCCCCCGCATCATGCGATTCCTTTTTGTGCTGGCCTTGCTGGCTTGGCCGCTTCATGCGCTCGATGGCGATCCCCTGGAGGAGAATCTCCGGCGTTTTCTCGACGTGTACAGCGTTGTCGAGGCCAATTACGCCGATTCCATCGATCCCGAGAAGGTCTTCTATCAGGGCGTATTGCCGGGGATGATGCAGACTCTAGATCCCCATAGCGCATTTCTCGACCCACAGCAGTACGAAAGCCTCCAGGAGATGCAACGCTCAACCGAGAAGGGCTTCGGCAGCGTTGTCTCGCTCCTGCCGGGACGGGTCATCGTCCTGCAGACCCTGCCCAACAGCCCCTCCGCGCGTTCCGGTCTCTCCCCGGGCGACGAGATCATGGTCATCAACCGCTATCCGCTATCCAGGTTGAGCATTGATCAGTTGATTCAATTGCTCGGGCAGTCGCGGCAACAGCGGGCTCAATTGATGGTCAAACGGCCCGGCTTTGCGCGCTTGATTCCGATGGAACTCGTCCCCGCCGAGATGGCCGACCCGAGCGTGAGCCATGCCTTCTTTCTGGAACCCGGCCTCGCCTACATCAAGCTGGCGAATTTCGAGCAAACAACGGCCGGTGAGTTTCGCACGGCGATCGAGCGCCTGCAGGCCGATGGTATGAACGGCCTGGTAATCGATCTACGCCAGAACCCAGGTGGGATCGTCGAATCCGCCATCACGGTAGCGTCGTTCTTCCTCCAGCCCGGGCAGGACATTTTGTGGGTGGAGGGGCGCGAAGGCCCACCACAGGATGTGAAAGTCCCGGAAAACTCGCGGCCCTACGACTTTCCCGTTTCGGTCCTCGTCGATGATCGAACCGCGAGCGCCGCCGAGTTGCTCGCCGGCGCCCTGCAAGACCACGACCGCGCCAGCATCCTCGGCACGACAAGCTTCGGAAAGGGCTTGGTGCAGAGCGTCTTCCAGCTCTCGGGAGGTGCTGCCGTCGCCCTTACGACCGCGCACTATCTCACACCGAGCCGCCGCTCCATTCAACGACCACTGGGGGGCTACGCCTGCGAAATGTACGCCCTGGCGCATTGCGAAGAAGAATCAACCCCCGTCCAGGAGTTCCGAACCGACTCTGGTCGAATCGTCAAAGGCGGCGGAGGCATCAACCCCGATCAGGACGTGCCGCCACGCGGATACACTCCTTTCGAGGCTCTCATGGAGAGCTCCAACTTGTTCTTCGAGTTCGCGCAACAGTACCTTCGAAATCACAGCAGCATAGGGGAAGACTTCGAGGTATCGTCCGAACTGCTCGACGAATTTCACACCTACTTGGACGACCGCCGCATCCAACCCAGCTTGTCTGAGTGGTCCTCGACCGTCGGATTCATCCGCAACCGCATCAAGCAGGAAATCTTCAATCTCGCCATCAGCGTAGAAAAAGGAGACGAAGTGTCGGCTCGCCGCGATCCGGTCATTCGCGCTGCCCTCCGTACCCTCTCCACACAGTCTCGGGACTCCGCCGGGCCATGAGCTGTTCCAGACTTTTACTGCCGGCGATCCTATTGTGGCTCTGCACATGCTCGCCGAATCGCGGCAGTAATACCAAGCCGACCGCCGTCGATGCCGGACGGGCCGACGTGGCCTTTACCGAAGTGACGGCTGCCGCCGGCATCCGATTCGAGCACCACAACGGCCGCTCCGGCAAGAAGTACCTCCCTGAGACCCTCGGCTCCGGCTGTGCTTTCTTCGATTACAACGGTGACGACCGGCCCGATATTCTTCTTATCAACGGTCGAAGCTGGCAGTCTACTCCCGGACGAAAAACGACCCCGGCGCTCTACAAGAACAACGGGCATGGCGCCTTCACCGACGTCACTGCCGACGCCGGACTCGACATCGAGAGCTTCGGCTTGGGGACCGCTATCGCCGACTACGACAACGACGGCGACTCCGACATCTACATCACCGCCTTGGAGGGCGACCGGCTCTTTCGCAACAACGGCCAGGGTCGCTTTGTGGACGTGACGCAAGCGGCGGGCATCGACAACAACGACTTCGGCACCAGCGCCGCCTGGTTCGACTACGATCGCGACGGCCGTCTCGACCTATTCGTGGCCAACTACGTCCGGTGGTCGCCGGAAGAGGACCTCTGGTGCTCGCTCGACGGCGAGACGAAATCCTACTGCACGCCGGAATCTTATTCCGGCGTGTCGTCACGGCTCTTCCGCAATCTCGGCGACGGCCGCTTCGAAGACGCCACGAAGGCGGCTCGTCTTTTCGACGACACTTCGAAAGCCCTGGGGGTAACGGTCTTCGACTACGATCGCGACGGCTGGCCCGACCTGTTCGTTGCCAACGATACCCAGCCCAACAAGCTCTACCACAACGAGCAGAATGGAACGTTCCGCGAAGTGGGATTAAGCGCCGGCATCGCTTTCGGGGAGGACGGGCGGGCGCGCGGCGCCATGGGCGTCGATGCGGCCGACTACGACCGATCCGGTCGGCCACACCTCGTCGTGGGCAACTTTTCGAACGAGATGCTCAACCTTTATCACAACGAAGGCAAGGGCCTCTTTGTCGACGATGCCCCCACGTCGGCGGTAGGCCGCGCGAGTTTGCTTTCGCTTACCTTCGGCGCGTTCTTCTTCGATTACGATCTCGACGGCCTGCTCGACATCTTCGCGGCCAACGGGCACCTGGATGCTGAAATCGAGCGCGTTCAACCGAAAGTGCGCTTCGCTCAGCCTCCGCTCCTGTTCCGAAACTTGGGGAACGGAAAGTTCGATCCCGCTCTCGACGAAGTAGGAAAAGACATCGCTCAGCCGCTTGTGGCCCGGGGCGCGGCCTACGCCGACTACGACCGCGACGGAGATCTGGACATCCTCGTCTCAACCAACGACGGCCCCGCTCGTCTCTACCGAAACGATGGCGGCAATGAAAACTCCTACCTCCGCCTCAGACTCGTCGGGGAGCCCTCGAATCGCAGCGCGATCGGCGCCGAAGTCACGGTCCGCGGCCAGTCCGGAGAGCAGTGGCGGACTGTCCGCACTGGATCGAGCTACTGCTCACAGAGCGAACTGCCGCTTACGTTCGGCATCAACCAGGATCTCGAAGTCGCTTCGATCGAGGTCAAGTGGCCCAGTACGCAACTCCGCACCTATCAGGACATCGAGCCCAACCGGGCCTACCTCATCCATGAGGAATTCGGCTTACAGCCGCTGCCCTGAGGAGTTAACAAAAAAGGGCTCAGAAAGCTGTGAGCCCGAAACATCCTTGATTGAGGATTGTCGTAGTCGATTTCTTCGCCCTCTTCGTCCTTTCGCCCTGAAACCTCATTTCCCGCCTCAGGGACCGGGCTCAGGAGTAACGAACCCGGAACGGCAGCCTCACGCGGGTCGCTCTGCTCTGCGTCCACAGTTCCTTTGTTGCCGGCGACCCGACCGGATCTTCACGGCCCTGTGACACCCGTTTTTCGGTCGAGGACGGCTATCAACTCTTCCCACTGCCGGAGGGTTTTCACCCCGACCACAACCGAACAGACTCCCTGTCGGTCGAGAAGCCACTTGAGGGCGTAGTGGGCGGGCTCGAGGCGGGCCTTCCGGGCTTCGGATTCGAACCTGTCAAGCCTGCCCAGAAGCTCATCGTCCGGTTTGCTGAGCCACTTCGACTCGGCGGCGCGCGAGCCCTTGGGGACTTGTTGACCACGCTTGTATTTGCCGGTGAGGAGCCCGCCCTGCAAGGGTTGATAGGGCGTTACGGCGATCTCGAAGCGGCGGCAGGCGGGCAGATGATCGAGCTCGATGCCGCGTTCCAGCCAACTGTATGGCGGCTGGCTGATCACCGGCCGGGGGTAGCCGCCGGCGTCGCAGATCCGGATCATTTCTCGGATCTGCGGCGCATCGAAGTTGGAGAATCCCCAGTGGCGCACCTTGCCCTGGCTGATGAGGTCGGCGATGACGCGAATGGTCTCCTCCAACGGGGTTGCCGGGTCGGGCCGGTGGAGCAGATAGAGATCAACGTAGTCCGTGCGGAGCCGTTTGAGGCTCGCCTCGATCTGACGCGTGACGTGGGCGCGGCCAAGCCCGGTGTCGCCGGGCCCCGGTCCGACGGGGTTGCCGACTTTGGTCGTCACGACGGCCTGCTCGCGACGGCCCCTCAGGGCCTCGCCCAGGAACTCCTCGGCCCGTCCGCCGGGGGAGCCCCAATAGCGCTCATACCCTTCGTAGATATCAGCGGTGTCGATGAAGTTGATACCGCCGTCCAGCGCCCGATGGACGATGTTGGCGGCGTCCGTCCGGTCTACCGGCGTGCCGAAAGTCATCGTTCCGAGGCAGAGCGGGGATACCTCGAGCGGCGTGTGGGGTATGCGGCGATACTGCATCGGAGGCTAGTGCAGTGTCCCTGAAATACTATTGTTCATGATGATTGGCCGTTTCGCGGCCGGCAATCAGGCTGCCGCCGTGCCTCCTGAACGGGCGGTGCAAGAGAACTTGCTCTGGAAAGTGAAGGGGCCTGCGGTTACTCCGACACGACCGCCACAGCGTCGACTTCGATCAGCAGGTCGCCGATCAAGGGCGCTTGCACGAGCGTCGAGGCAGGGGGGGTCTCCATGTCGATGTACCTCGAACGAATGCCTCGTAACTCGGCGAGGTTGTTGATGTCGACAAGGTAGTAATTCATCTTCACGACGTCGTTGAAGGTCGCACCAGCCATTTCCAGACACTTCTGGAGGTTCTTGAAAGTGTTCTCGGCCTGCGTGATGAAATCTTCCGGGAGCTCGCCGTCCTCGCCGGCGCCGCCCTGTCCTGACAGATAGACGGTCTTGCCGGGAGATGACGTCACAATGTGTGTGAAGCCCGGCGGCTCGGGTAGATGAGGGAGATTCATGAATTCCTTTTTCACTTCCACGTTTGCGTGCTCCTTGGGTTCATCGTTGTGAACCGCCACAGAACAGGCGGTCAGCACCAGACCGCAGGCCAGGGCGGCATGGATGAGCGTGTGTGCCGGGACTCTTGATTGCATGGCTTGGGGCACCTCCGTAGCGGATTATAACAATCGCCCGATCGACTCTTTCTTTTTCGCCATGCCATGCCGTATGCCGAGCCACCGGAAGCCCTCTCGGCCGCAGGATTCCGGTGCGGCTCACCTCATCCTCTTCGTGAGTCTCATTCAGGCGCTCGCTCCTGACTTGACCGGCCACCATCGAACTGATACCTTCCAGGCAGGTGGCTGGGCGGTTTGGCCGCTCAGCCGTGCGTTCGGTGCTCCGGTCGACTTCTTCGGGCGGAGAGAATAGGGAAGCGGGTGAGAATCCCGCGCGGACCCGCCACTGTAATCGGCGAGGCTTGGCTGATACCACCGCCACTCGGCATGGAACGGGGAAGGCGCCGCGGCCGGGCCGGTAAGCCGTTAGCCAGGAGACCTGCCGAACATGCAGCCGGACAGCGCCTCGCGGAGCAGGGTATGTCGGCCGGTCTTCCTTTCGGAATGCCCGTGACACTCCTTCGCCTGGTTTGCCCGGTCTGATGAGTGGAGTTGTGAGGGCGCGCATGAGTGTTGGAACCGCGGCGCACACCAACAAGCGTCGGACAAAGATAGCTACAAGGCTCTTGTCTGGTCTACGTCTTCCAGCAGTTGTTGTGGCCGCGGCCCTCTGCAGCCAGGCCGAACCGCCGCGCCGCATCATCTCAACCGCTCCCAGCATCACTGAAATGCTCTACACGCTCGGGCTGGGAGATCGTGTCGCCGGCGTCACCGAGTTCTGCCACTATCCGCCCGAAGTGCGTGACAAGCCGAAGATCGGCGATTTTCTGCGGCCGAACGTCGAAACCGTTCTCTCGATGCAACCGGACCTGGTCGTACTGCTCAAGGAACAAGGTGCTCTTGCTGCCCGGCTGAGGGGCCTTGGCCTCGACGTGTTCGAACTCAGGCATAACGACCTGAACGGCATCTTTGAATCACTACAGGCTCTGGGTGAGCGCGCCAGCGTGCCCGACACCGCCGCTCGCCGCGTCTTGGAAATCCGGGCCGCGCTGGAACTTATCCGCGGCGAGAGCACCGGCTTGCCCCGCCGCGGCGTGATGTTCATCGTCGGCCGTACACCAGCTACGATTCGGGATCTGACGGTCGTCGGCCAGGGATCGTTTCTCAATGAGCTGATTGACATCGCCGGCGGCCGTAACGTGTTCGAGAACGCCAAGAACTTCTACCTGCGCATCCCCCGGGAAGAAATCTACGCGAGCCGCCCAGACATCATCATCGACATGGGCGACATGTCCGACACCGACGTGGTGACCGAGGCACACAAACGCTCCGTCGCGGAACTGTGGAAACAGATGCCCTCGTTGCCCGCAGTCCGACAAGGCCGCGTCTATCCGGTCGCCGAGGATATCTTCGTTGTACCCGGCCCCCGTGTCGTCGAGGCGGCGCAGTCTCTTTTCCGCATGATTCATCCCGAGGCCGCCCAGTGACGCCCGTATACGCATTGGACGGCGTTCGTGTCCGGCTCGGCTCGGCGGAGATCTTAAGGGGCATCTCGCTGCGCTTCCACGAAGGGGAGTTGGCCGCGATCGTCGGGCCGAACGGCGCGGGGAAGTCGACGCTCATGTCGGTCCTTTCCGGCGTGCGGGAGGAATACGAGGGTGAGTGCCGGTTCCACGGCACGGAGATTTCGCAATGGAGCAAGGGCGATCTGGGCCGCCGGCTGTCGTTCATTCCGCAGAATGTTCGCATCGAGTTCCCGTTCACGGCGGAGCAGGTCGTGTTCATGGGCCGCACGCCGCACTGCAACGGATTGTTCGAGGCCCCCGAGGATCGCGAAGCCGTGCATCGTGCGATGGAGACCACCGACACCCTACAGTTCGCCCGACTCGACTTTCGTGCGCTGAGCGGCGGCGAGCGGCAACGGGTCATCCTGGCCGGCTCACTGGCTCAAGAACCATCGGTTCTGCTGCTCGACGAGCCCACGACGTTTCTTGACCTCAAGCACCAGATCAGCACCTATGCCCTGCTGGAAAAGCTGGCGCGCGAGGGCATCTGCGTCGTGGCGGTTACGCACGATCTCAACTTGGCGGCAAGCTATTCGGATCGTATGGTGGTCCTTTCGCATGGCGAAGTAGCCGCGGACGGTGTTCCCGGCGAGGTCCTGACAACGAAACTCCTGAGCGACGTATTCGAAGTTGACGCCGAGATTCTGAGCGGACTGAATGGGCGTCCGTGGGTCTCGTATGAGCAACCGGCGGGGCAACTCCAATCGCAGGGACGTCACCGATGGTAAACCGCCGCAGTTTCTGGACCGCCGTCGGCGCCGCCGTGCTTTTTTTCCTGTTTGCGCTCGCCGTGACGCCGTTCATCGGATCGAGCGACATCGCCCTTTCGCGCGCTTGGTCGGGACAGTCGCCGGACAAAGAAATTCTGTTCCAGGCGCGGCTGCCTCGCGTGCTGCTCGCTGGACTTGCGGGAGGCGCTCTTGCGCTGGCGGGCGTCGTGTTTCAAGCCCTGCTGCGAGACGCCCTGGCTACTCCTTATACGTTGGGCGTGCAGAGCGGAGCCGCGCTCGGGGCGGTCATCGCGATCTGTTTTGGCTGGCGCGCCATCGGGACCTTCCCGGCGGTCTGGATCTCGGGACTCATCGGCGCGGCGATCACGATCATGGTTGTCGTCGGCATCGCGTCGGAAGGACGTCGCATGTCGTCATTCACTCTGCTGCTGACGGGCGTCACGATCAACGCCATCTGCATGGCGGGAATTCTGTTCTTGCATTACACGGCCGGGTTCACCGAATCGTTTGCCATCGTGCGCTGGCTGATGGGCGGCATTGACTCAATGCCCTACAACACACTGGCGATTCTCTCGACCGGCGTCGCGGTGGGCGTGGGCATTGCCGTCGTCAAATCGAATCAATTGAATCTGCTGTCGGTAGGGGAAGATTGGGCGGCGACGCGCGGCGTTCATCTATCGAGCCTGATGCTGATTTGCTATCTGCTGGGGTCGTTTCTCACGGCGTCGATCACGGCCCTTACCGGCCCGATCGGTTTCATCGGCCTGATCGTACCGCACGCGCTTCGGATGGTGGTCGGCGCGGATCACAGGCTGCTCGTGCCGACATCATTTTGCGTGGGCGGTGGGTTCCTGATGCTGTGCGACACGGTGGCGCGAACGGCGCTGGCGCCCAGTGAGATCCCCGTGGGAGTGATGACCGCGATGCTGGGGGGCCCGTTCTTCATCTGGCTGCTGCGCTCCGGCCGAAGAAGCCTGTGGGCATAACGTTCCTTGGCGGCGGCGGTCAAAGCGGGTTGAGCCGGTTTTGCACCGCCGCTTTCCCGCGAGCGGCTTGAGCATTCCTCGTTCGCCGCGACCGCCGAGGCTCGAGGCGGAGAGATGAGAGAGCGCATCCGCCGGCACCGGGCACGGCGTGGACCTCATTGGGCCGATGATCGGGCCCAAAGCCAGTCCAAATCCAAAAATGCCAACGCTCGCTGGAAGTTCTGGATGTTGTCCCGGACGTTAAGGATGAGGCATCGGCCATTGCTGGCGGCTTGATTCGGGATTCGCACTATTTTCTCCGCGGCGAGTCATGCCGAAATACGTCCGCTACACTTCGAAGTCAGCCTGCGATTGAGGCTGAGAAGGCCGCCGCTCATGAGCCGGATCGAACCCGAGACACCGCTGGAGCACCTGAAGGGCGTCGGCCGCCGTCGTGGCCGGCTGCTCGCGGGCAAAGGCCTCGCGACGGTCGAGGACCTGCTCTATCGCTTGCCGTTTCGGTACGAAGACCGCAGTAACGTCAAACCGCTCTCGGCCCTCGTCCTCGGAGAAACGGCCACCGTGATCGGGGAGATCCATGCCGCGCAGTTGTTCCAGTCGCACCGCTCGCGCGCCCGGCTGTTCGAAGCTCGCGTGTGGGACGGATCCGGGGCGGAATTGGTGACGAAGTGGTTTCACGGCGACTACCTGCAGGGGATTCTGGAGCGAGGCAAGCGAGTCGCCTTCTATGGCAAGGTGGAGCACGACTCTTACTCCGGTCAGGTCTGCATCCTCCATCCTGAATACGAGCTGCTGGATGAGGATCAGGACTCGCAGTTGCATGTGGGCCGCATCGTTCCCATCTACGAGGCCCTCGGTCGCCTGACGACGCGCCATCTGAGAAAGCTGGTGCATGGTTGTCTCGAAGCGCTGCCGGAGCTTGACGATCCGCTGCCGGAAGCCGTTCGCCGGCGCATGGGCTTCCCGAACCGGATCGAGGCGCTGCGGCAGACGCACTTCCCCTCCCTCGGCGCGGACTTGCAAGCGCTCAAGTCGTTTCGCTCTCCGGGACAGGTCCGACTGATTTTCGAGGAGTTCTTTTTTCTGGAATGCGGCTTGGCCTTGAAGCGTCAAAAGGCGCGCGCGGCGCAGGGCATCGCTTTCGCGCTGAACGACCGTGTGCGCAACAAGATCAAGGAGGTGTTGCCCTTCAAGCCGACGAAGGCGCAGAAGCGGGTGCTCAAGGAGATTGCCGACGACATGGCTCAACCGACGCCGATGAACCGTCTCCTCCAGGGCGACGTGGGGAGCGGCAAAACCATCGTGGCCCTCGAAGCGGCGGTTATCGCGCTCGAGAACGACTATCAGGTGGCCGTGATGGCGCCGACGGAGATCCTGGCAGCCCAACACTATCTCTACTTCAAACGGCTGCTGGAACCGGCGGGGTACGTGGTCGTGTTGCTCACCGGCTCGATGAGCGCGGCGGACAAGAAGAAGTTCAGGCGGGTGATCGCCGAGGGGCGGGCCCACGTCGTGATCGGCACGCATGCGGTGATTTTGGACAACGTTGCGTTCCAGCGGCTCGGATTCATCGTAATCGACGAGCAACACCGCTTCGGAGTGATGCAGCGCTGGCGGCTCTTGCAGAAGGGCGAAAACCCCGACGTGCTCGTGATGACGGCGACGCCGATTCCCCGGACCCTGGCGCTCACGCTGTATGGGGAACTCGACGTGTCGATGATCGACGAGCTGCCTCCCGGGCGGTCGCCGATCGTGACGCGTGAATTGCCGTTCGCGGACGAGGAGAAGGTGTTCGCGTTTGTGCGGCGGCAGGTGCAGGCCAGACAACAAGTTTACGTCGTCTGCCCGCTGATTGAAGAATCCGAAACGAAGCAGGTCGCGGCGGCGCAGGACGTCTACGATCGGCTTGCCAATAAGGTTTTTCCTGATCTCAAGGTGGGGCTTCTGCATGGGCGTCTTCCGACATCGGACAAAGAGGCGGTCATGGCAGCCTTCACGTCCAACAAGATCGGGGTCCTCGTGTCGACGACGGTGATCGAGGTGGGCGTGGATGTTCCGAACGCGACCGTCATGCTGATCGTCCACGCCGAAAGTTTCGGGCTGTCGCAGTTGCACCAGCTTCGCGGGCGCGTGGGACGGGGCGCGGAGCACAGCTACTGCATTCTGATGTGCGGCGAGAGGAACCCGACAGCGGAAGAGCGCATCCGTACGATGGTCGAAACCCAAGACGGGTTTCGCATCTCCGACGTCGATCTGCAACTGCGCGGCCCGGGGGAGTTTTTCGGAACGAAGCAGTCGGGGCTGCCGACGTTCCGCGTTGCGGACGTAATTCGGGATCGGGAGATGCTGGAGCTTGCCCGGGGAGAAGCAACGGCCTTCGTCGAGAGCCCGCCGAGCAAGGAGGCGCTTGTGAAGTTGGTTGACTATATCCGGAATAAGTGGCAACGGCGCTACGGTCTGGTGCAGGTGGGTTGACTTGAACTCCCGAAAAGCATCAAGTCGTTCTGAGAACCCGGCGCCGCTGCGGGTGATCGGCGGACGCTACCGCAGGCGGCGTCTGAAGTCTCTTCCCGGACTCGCGACGCGGCCGATGCTTGACCGCCTGCGGGAGACACTGTTCAACGTCCTGCAGAACGACATCGCGGGGAAGGCCTTCGCGGATCTGTATGCGGGGACGGGCGCGGTCGGAATCGAGGCGCTCAGCCGGGGCGCTTCGCACGTGTTGTTTGTGGAGTCGAATGCGGAGGCCTGTGCCGTGATCCGGGAAAACCTGCTGACGGTGGGGGCGGCAGCGGACACGACGGTTTTTCATAAGCCGGTTTCGGAAGTCTTGACCGGGCTCACGGCGGATATCTTCTTCCTGGGTCCGCCATACGCGGCGCATGAAGAATACGAGCGGACGTTGACGACGCTCGGTGAGAATCCACCGTACCTCGTGATTGCCCAGCACGCTTCGAGACACGAACTTGCCGAGGAATACGGAGAGCTGCGCCGGCAGCGGGTAATCCGCCAGGGGGGAAACTGCCTGACGTTGTACGGCCCGGCCTGAGCTTACGGAAGAAGCAGGATGCCGCGGCCTAGGGCGATGATGATGACGACGACGAAGAAGGCGAACAGCAGGCCGTTGATGTCGACGCGGAAGCGGTGGTAGAAGCGGCCGAGGCCTTTGGAGAGTTCAAGGTCGAAGAGGTGGGCCACGAGGAGATCGTGGCCGGGTTCGTCGACGACGACTTCCTCGCCGGTCTCCTCGTCGAGCCGCTTCTGTGTGTTGAGACGCTTGTAGAACGGGTCGAGCCTTTCCTTGCTTTCGGGAGGAGTGAGCCAGCTTACGACGGCGAGCGCAACGAACCCCAGCAGCAGCGAGTACCCGAAGTTCGCCGCCTCCCAACGGAGGAGAACGCCGTATTCCGCATAGGTGAGGTAGAAGAAGAGCAGACTCGACGTGACGAGGCTGGCAAACGCGCCATAGCGATTGGCGCGCTTCCATGAGATCGCTCCGAACATGCTGATCCCCATGAAGGCAGCCATGGTCTCGGTGAACAGGAAGGCTTCGAGCACGATGTCGAAAAGGAGTCCGAAGATGACGCCGAGTGTGGTGACGGTAACACCGGAAAAGCGTCCCACCATGAGATAGTGGCGGTCGGACTTGTTGGGGGCGAGGTAACGCCGGTAGAAGTTCTGCGTGAAGAGCGCACCGCCGTCGACGGTGAAGGCCGAACAGGTGGACATGTTGGCGGCAAGCACGCAGGCGATCATCAGGCCGACTGCGCCGGGAAAGAGCAGCTCTTTGGTGGCGAAGCCGAAGGCGTCCTCGCGGTCGGCCAAGACGCCGCCGGTGTCGGCGAGCATCACGACGACGATCAATCCCACGAGCGCCCAGCCGACGGTGCAGAAACGCTTGACGAAGTTCCCATAGGCCATGCCGATGCGGCAGCTTCGCTCGTCCTTGCCGGTGCCGATGGCGGCGAGCATGTGCGGCTGCGCGACGATGCCGACGAGTCCGTTGATTGTGAGCATGAGGATGGTGAAAACGCCGACGTCCCCAGGTGTGACCATCGAGAGCATGGCGGGGTCGAGCGTTTCGCGAATGCCGGTGAAGCCTCCGACGCGGGAGAGCCCCAGGGGAATCAGCAGGAACGACAGGGCAATGATGAAAAAGCTCTGGACAAAGTCGGTGTAGGCGGCAGCAACCAATCCGCCGACGAAGCTGTATAGCAGGAAGGTGACCGTCATCACGAGGACCACGGCGTTCGGCGAAACGGTGCCTCCTGATGCCGCGCTGACGAGCTTGCCCGCGCCCTTGAGCATCGCCCCCATGCTGAAGGTAAAGAACGCCAGGGCGAAGATCGTGTAGACACCGCCCATGAAGTTGCCGTAGCGGTCTTCGTACACCTCGCCGATGGTGGTGCGCCCGACGCGCCGGAACATGGGGCCGAGGATCCAATAGAAGGGCGTGATGAAAAGGTTCTTCCACTGATACCAGATGGCCGAGTAGCCGGACTGATAGACGGCGCCGGCGAGCGAGACGGGCATTTCGGCGTGCGTGCCAACGCCAAAGGCCTGTCCGATGATGAGCCACACGTTAAAGCCGCGCTTGCCGAGGAAGTAGTCTGCGGTCTCCTTGACGCGGCGTGCGACGTAGAGGCCGACGGCCACAATGCCGACGGAGTAGACGGCGATGACGGCCCAGTCGAGCGGGTGTAATTGGATCTCCATGGTGGTAAGACCGGCCTCAGCGGATCAGCCCATTATACGGAAGCGTCGCGCGTTCGCCGGGCGGCCGTAGCAGCGAAGGCGAGAGCGCTAGCGAGGATGCCGGCGGCAACCGGTGTGATGAGGCCGAAACCTTTGCCGTTGGTGAGCAAGTGGGTGACAATCGTCGCCGGCACGGCAGTTGCGATCGAGGTGAGCGCAGCGCTTGCCTTGGGGCGGGTCGAGTGCAATCCGGTGACGAGCGGGACGAACAAGGTGACAACGAGAAGGCTGTAGAAAACGAGGAGCGCCTTGAGGATGGACCCCAGCCAGAGAGCCAGTGCGATTCCGGCCAGCCCGGCAATAGCGGCCGTGATGCGCGTGACACGCAAGAGCGCCTTGTCATTGGCGTTGGGACGGAGCGTCTTCTGGTAGAGGTCGCGAGCGAGCGAGGTGCTGAGCATGAAAAGCACGGCGTCGGCGGAGCTGACTTCGGCGGAGAAGACGGCGGCGAGCATGAGTGCGCCGAGCCAGACGGGGAAGCCTGCGGAGAGCAGCGTGGGGAGGGCGAGCTCCGGATTTTCGAGGTTCGGGTAGCGAGTGAATGCGATCATGCCGAGCAGGACGGGGAAAACGGAGTAGAGCAGCAGAGCGAGACCTTGGAGACCGACACCGCGGCGAATGGCGGATTCGTCCTTGGCTCCATAAAGTTTCTGGAGAAGGCCGGGGGAAACGAAGAAGGCGGGGATGAGGATGATGGCGTAACCGGCGATGCCGCCCGCGCCGATGCCGCTGAGGCTTAGGTAGGCGTCGGGGTTGACGCCGGTGTGTCGGGCGGCGGCGCTCGAGACGTCTTGCCAGCTCGCTACGTGAGTCAGCGCCCAGGGGAGCGCGATACCGAATCCGGCCGCCTTGACGCAGACTTGGACGAGGTTGACCCACGCCGTAGAGAGGAGTCCGCCGGCCGTGAAATAGATCGTCACGATGACGCCGCCGAGAGCGATGCCCCAGTGTGTTGGGATGCCGGCGACGACTTTCAGGATGAAGCCAAGAGCGATGAGCTGTCCGGCGAGGATGGCGAGTGACCCCAGCCACAGCAGGCCGGCGGTGATGAGCCGGACGCGGCGGTCATAGCGGTGCTCGAGGTAGTCGCCGACGGTGAGCAGGTTGTGCCTGCAGGCGGCGCGGTAGATACGCGGCCCGATCCAGAACGCGAGCAGCAGCGAACCGAAACCCGCCGAAGCGACCCACCACCAGGCTGAGAGTCCGTCAACGTAGGCGAACCCGGCGACTCCGACGGTTGAGCCCGCGCCGAGGTTCGCTGCGAGGAACGTGGAAAACAGCAGCGGCGTGGAAAGCGAGCGGGCGGCCACGTAGAAATCGCCGCTGCGCCGGACTCGCCGGGATCCGAGGAGCCCGATGGCGATCAGGAAGCCGGAATACGCGAGAAGGGCGAAGATCATACCGCGGGTTGAGTTGAAGCACCGCAGCTACGTGCTCTCATTGCAAGTCGCGATGCGCCGGATAACCCTCGATCTTTTCGGCGTGGAGGATGGCGGAGACGACGGCTTGGGCCACTGCGTCAGCGGCCAGAGCCCCGATTTGGCCGAGCAGCCTGCGATCGACTTCGGAGCCGCCCGTACCCAGCGCGAAGATGGTGTCGCCATCGAAGGGGAGGTGCGCCGGGCGGATGGCCCGCGCCAAGCCGTCGTGAGCCATCTGGGCGACCTTGGTGGCTTGGGCTTGGGTCCAGTTGACGTTGGAGGCGACCAGGCCGATGGTCGTGTTCTCGGCCGGAGACGTGTCGGGAAGCAGCGCACCCGCGCGGATATGTTGCATCCCGTCAGCGAGGGAGCCGCCGTCTTCGGTGCGCGCACCGGCGAGTAGAGCCCCGGACTCGGGATCGACGATATCGCCGATGGCGTTGACAGCGACGAGCGCGGCGGCGGCGAGGCCATTTGGGAGGCGGAGGGAGGCCGAGCCGAGGCCGCCCTTCATGGCGCGGTCTCGACCGAGGAGCTTACCGACGGTTGCGCCCGCGCCCGCTCCTACGTTGCCTTGGGGAACCGGATCGGCGGAAGCTTGCCTGGCGGCCTCGTAGCCTGCCTGCGCGTCGGGACGGATCGTCGCTTCGCCGAGACCCAGATCGTAAAGGATGGCCGCCGGAACGATGGGGACAACACCCGCGCTGGTAGCGAAGCCGATTCCACGTTCTTCGAGATAGCGCATGACGCCGTCCGCAGTGGCGAGTCCGTAAGCGCTGCCTCCGGAGAGGACAACGGCGTGTACTTGCTGGATGGACATCTCGGGACGCAGGAGATCGGTTTCGCGGCTGCCGGGAGCGCCGCCGCGGATGTCAACGCCGGCGACGGCGCCGCCTTCGGCGAGAACGACGGTGCAGCCGGTCGGCCGCTTGTCAGAACGGAAGTGACCGACTTTGAGACCTGTGACGTCGGTGAGGGTTCCGGTAGGCGTGCGCATGGGGTTGGCGGCCATGGCGCCTACAGGATATAAGGCCAGGGGCGACGCGAGCATCTTGCGCCGGGGAATGATGGGGTGCATGGCCCTATTGTGGCCCCGATCTGGACACGATGTGGAGGAGCCTAGGACCGTGCTTCCGCGAGGATGTTGTCGATAAGGCGGGTCGTGCCCAGGTGCACCGCCCCGGCGATCAGGACGGGCGCCTTGATTTCGTCGACCGGTTGGAGTTGATCGGGGTCAACCACTTCGAAGTATTCAATGCGCGTCGACGGTTCGCTCTCGAACACGGCGAGGCCCTGTTTCATCACTTCGCCGGGGCAAGTTTCGCTTGCCTGCACCAACGCCTCGGCCTTCCGGAGCGCCCGGTAGAGAACCGTGGCCCCTTGCCTTTCCTCAGGCGACAGCAGTTGATTGCGGGAACTGAGCGCGAGGCCATCGGGCTCGCGGACTGTAGGGACCCCGACGATCTCGACGGGGATGTTGAGATCTTTGACGACGCGGCGGATCACGACCAGTTGCTGGCGGTCCTTCTCGCCGAAGTAGGCGCGGTCGGGCTGGACGATGTTCAACAGTTTGGTGACGACGGTGGCGACGCCTTCGAAGTGGCCGGGGCGCTGTGGGCCGCAGAGGTGTTCGGTCAAGCGGCTGACGACGACGGACGTGAGCGGTTCAGCGGCATACATTTCATCGGGGTCCGGGACGAAGGCGGCATCGACGTTGCGCCGCTCGCAGAAGGCGAGGTCGGTGGCAAGGTCGCACGGATACGACTGAAAGTCGTCCTCGCGATGGAACTGGGTGGGGTTGACGAAGATGCTCGTGACGACGAAGCCACCGTCCGCGACAGCCTTTTCGATCAGGCGGCCGTGGCCGGCGTGCAGGGCGCCCATGGTGGGCACAAGACCGATCGCGGTTCCGTTCTTACGAACGGCGGAGAGCTTGGCGCGAAGGTCGGAGATGGTGCGGAGCAGGTCGACCATCAGTCACGGCCGCTGCGCCGGGCGACGGTGGAGACGGTGTGCTCGTGGGCGGGGAAGCGGCCCTCGCGGACATCGTTGATGTACTCTTGAGCCGCGCTGACGATCTGCCCGCCGAGTCGCGCGTATTGCTTCACGAACGAAGGGACGAACTTGTCGAACATCCCGAAGGCATCGTAACTGACGAGCACTTGGCCGTCGCAGTAAGGTCCGGCGCCGATGCCGATGGTAGGGATGGTGAGTTCGCGCGAGACCGTGGCGGCTACTTCGGCAGGAATGGATTCCAGTACCAGCGCGAAGACTCCGGCGGCTTCGAGTGTTTGCGCTTCGGCGATGAGATGGTCGGCATCTTCCGGCGTGCGCGCTTGCGGCCGGAAACCTCCCAACCGTAGTATTGACTGCGGCGTGAGGCCGAGGTGTCCCATCACGGGGATGCCGACGTCGGTCAGGCGAGCGGCCACGTCGAGCACGGCGCGTCCGCCCTCGATCTTCACCGCGCCGGCACCGCCTTCCTGGATGAGACGGCCGGCGTTTCGGACCGCGTCCTCGATGCCCGTCTGGTAGGTCATGAAGGGCATGTCGCCCACGACGAGGGCACGCTTCGTTCCGCGGCTCACCGCTTGCGTGTGGTGAATCATCGCGTCGAGTGTGACAGGGATGGTCGAGTCGTGTCCTTCGACGACCATGCCAAGCGAGTCGCCGACGAGAAGCACGTCGATGCCGGCGCGGTCGAGCAGACCGGCCATGGTGGCGTCATAGGCAGTGAGCATAGTGATCCGCTCGCCGCGACGCTTCTTTTTCTTCAGGTCAGGGACACGTACCGGTTTAACTCGTTCACTCATGTGGTTGCCCTCGCTGAATGCCTGAAGGCTAGGACGCCACTCCTCAGAATACCAGTCGATCGAGTGGCTAAGACACACTTTGCGGCCGGGCCGCGGGACCTCCCGTGCAAGACGCTGAAAGACAAACACGAGCGTATAATCGGGCCATGTCGAATCCCGGACGTTGCTGGACGGTTCTCTCGCTTACGCTTTTGGCGGGGATTTTCATCACGCGCGACAACTTGGAAATCACGTCGGCCGCGGACTCGGAAGCGTTGACCTGGGGAGCGATAGACCCGACCTGGTCGCCGAACGGGAAGCGGCTCGGGTTTTCGCTGTTCGGGAGTGTTTGGGAAGTACCCGCGGAAGGCGGCGAGGCGAGGCAGCTCACGGCGTCGGAAGGATACCACGCGCACCCCGCCTGGTCGCCGCGGGGTGATCAGATCGTGTACGTCAACGGCCCGGCGCCTCGCGGCCGCATACCGAACATCAGCGGAGAACTGTGGCTGGCGGACATCGAGACGGGACGGGAGCGGGTGCTTGACATGCCTTATCCAACCGCGGGAACGCCGGCGTGGTCGCCGGACGGTGAGCGGATCGTTTGCGCGCTGCAAGTTCCGAACTCCGGGGCGTTGCTCTATCAGATCGACGCCGCGAGCGGAGAAGCAAAGGCGTTGCAAGCGCGTCCCCAACGGTCGTCGACAGACCGCTGGATCGCCGCGGCGTGGAATGGGCCGCACGACGAAATCCTCTTCGCAGGACGCCGATTTGGTGAGCCGCAGGTTTGGTCGATGCCCGCGGGCGGCGCCGCAACGATGATCCAAATGCCGCTAACGAAGTATCTGCCGGAGCACATCGTGCAGATGGGGAGCGTTTCCGCCTTGCCGGATGGGTCAGCGGCGGTGTACTCGGCGGTCGAGGTGAACGGCAAGGGCGACTACGAGTTGTACCGGGTATCCCGCGCCGGGGGTGAGCGCCAACCGATCACGAATACGACGCGTGATGAATTCAACCCGGCCGTGTCGCCCGATGGGAAGCGGATCGCTCATGTCTCGAACCACATGGGCAATCTGGATCTGTTCACGATGCCGATCGACGGCGGTGAGAAGAAGCATGTGCGCATCAGCGGGCTGAAGTTCCGCACGCCGTCGGGCAGGGTGCGAGTGAAAGTCCTCGACGAGGTCGGCAAGCCGACGCCGGTGCGGCTCTATGTCGAGTCGTCCGACGGCAAGGCCTACTGTCCGTCGGGTGGGCAGATCTTCTATTACTCGTTGGACCCCGGCAAGCCACGGCAGGGCTTCTTCGTGGGCAGCGGAGACGACACGATCGTCGTGCCGGCGGGAAGGCTGCGGCTGGTGGCGCTCAAGGGAGTCGAGTACCGCATCGCGGAGCGCAGCGTCGGCGTCGCGGCGGGCGATACGACTGAGCTCACCATCACGATGGAACGCTGGACGAATTGGGCGGATCGCGGCTGGTACACCGGCGAGAACCATTTCCACGCCAACTACAACGGCAGTTACTACCAGCGCCCGAATCAGTCGCTGGCCTGGTTACAAGCGGAAGACCTCAACGCGGCGAACATGATCGTGGCGAACGCAGCGGGGGCGTTCGTTCACGACAAGGAGTTTTTTACAGGCGCCGTCGACGCACTTTCGACGGACCGCTACAAGCTCTATTGGGGCGAGGAGTATCGTAACAGCGATCCGCTCGGGCACATGGGTTTTTTGAACCTGAAGAAACTGGTGCCGCCGTTTTATACGAGCGTCGTGGGGAGCGACTCGCCGTATGACTTTCCGCTGAACACGATGTCGGCGAAGAAGGCGCGAGCGCAAGGCGGGCTAGTGACGTACATGCATCCGATTCGCGCCCCCATCTCGGATGTGTTCGATACGAATCTGGGGGCGAAGGAGAGCCCGGTCACGGCGGCGTTAGGGGCGCTCGACGCTCTGGATGTTCTGCCCTATGGCGACGCCGCATATTCGATGTGGTACACGCTGCTCAACGCCGGCTTGAAAATATCGCCGGGTGCGGGTACGGACTGCTTCACGAACTGGCGCGGGATCAATCGGATTCCGGGTGGAGCGCGGCAGTACGTCCACGTGGGCTCGAAGATGGACTGGGCTCGCTGGATCGAGCGCTACCGTGACGGCCGTGCGTTTGTAACGAACGGGCCGCTGATCGAGTTCACGGTGAACGGTCAGGTCATGGGTGAGGTGATCCAAGCTTCGGCGGACGCTCCGTATCGAGCGCGGATCGTGGCGGAGGTCACCGCGCGCGTGCCTCTGGCCCGGATCGAACTGGTCGCGAACGGAAGGGAAATCGAGACCCGCGACGTGAGCGCGTCCGAACAGACGGTGCGCGTTGTCACAGAAGCTCAAGTGACGAGGTCCACGTGGTTTGCGGTACGGGTAGTGGGGCGCCCTTCGCGAGGCATCGACCAAATGCCTCGAGCGCACTCGGGTCCGGTTTACGTGCACATCGGCGGGCAGCCGGTGCTGGTGAAACGGGACATCGAGGTCCTGGTTCGATGGGTGGACCGGCTTTGGTTGTATCTGGAAGAGCGCGACAACTTCGGGCCTGGCGACAACCGGGAACGGGCCAAAGAGATGATCGATGAGGCCCGGGCGCATTACACGGAGAAACTACGCCGTGCGGGTTAGATCTCCGGCTCCCAAACCAGCTTGAGGTCAAGGGCAAAACCAAGGAACTCAGGATCGGCGGCGAGGGTTTTCATCCCTGAGAATCCGTCCCGACTCGATTACCGTCTCCACGAGCAACTTCCTGTCAATCTGACAGCGGGATCCTCTTTCTGACCACCCCTTCGGGGCCGCGGGTGATCGCGACGATCTCCGCCACGCCATTCTCCAGCAAGTAGCGCCGCCCTTGTTCGAGGCCTTCGCCGACTTGCGCCGGGCCGTGGCTGTCGTCGCCGAAGCAGAAGCCGATGCCCATCTCGTTGGCTCGGTGGACGAGCCACGGGGCGGGGTATGGCGAGCCGAGACCCTTGCGATAGCCGGCAGTATTTAGGTCAAGGATCGCATCGTGCTCCTGGATCATGCTGAGGGCGCGTTCGGCGGCCTCGCGAATCGCGGGCGTGTCGAGCACGGCGTCGGGGGAAGCGTTGCGGCGAATCAGATCCAGATGACCGACTACATCCGGCTGCAAAGTCTCCACCATGCGGGCGACCGTGTAGTAGTAACGGACCGCGAAGGCTTCGAGCCCGCCAGAATGGGCGGCGGCCGCTTCGAAATCCGCTTTCTCGCCATCGATCTGAACCTCGTCCACGTAGTGCACTGAGCCCACCATGTAGTCGAATCCGAAACGTTTCTGCCAGCCGAGCATTTCTTCCACATAGCCCGCCGTCGGGATGACTTCGGCTTCGAATCCTCGAAGCACGACGAGCCGTCCATCAAACTCCTTGGCGAGGTCGCCGAGCACCTCGACATACGCTTCGAACTCCCGGTGCAGCCGCTCGACGGTGTAGCCTTTCTCGCGTTCGCTCGCGTACAGAAAGCGGTCTTCACTTCGGGGAGCGTGCTCGCTCACACCGAACGTCTGATATCCGAAGGCGGCGGCGGCTTCGAGAACCTCTCGCAGCGTCGACGTAGCGTGTTCGCAGAATTCGCCGCTGTGACCGCCGTGCAGCGAAACTTTCCATGGCTCAGACGACATGGTTCCAGTCTATGGCGTGGAGCGGCGGTATAGCCGTGATTACACCTGACCAGCGGGCCCTATGGTGTTCCGAAACACTTCGGCTTGTCACAATGCCGCCCTCCGTCAAGCACCGAAACGGCGAAGCGCCTGAGAATCTTAACCAAAACAAAGTGGTCATCGATATGTTTACAAGCTCTTCGGAGGAACTGTCGCCCGTGCTCGATGCGGGTGCATCACCGACAAACCATATCTCACAACAATAGGATCTTGAATGCCACGAAGTTTGAAAGGAATGATAGTCCTGATGGCGTTATTCAGCCTGACTTGTGATTTCGCTAACAGGCTATGGGCACAAAGCGAGGCGGCTCCGTCAACCCCGGACCTTTGCGCCTTCTGCCAAATTTTTCTGCCGCAGCGTGCTCTTGACGGCGGCGTGGCGATCCACAGCAAGATCCTCCTCGATGTCGAAACGGTCTACACGGGCGTGTCCCGGGAACGGGATGGCCGCACCTCGGAGGGCGTCACCATTGATGCCGAAACCATCGAGCCGATGGCCCCGCATGTGTAGCGGCCCCCTGAATTCCTTGTCCTGGCGCCCTCTCGCCTCTGGCGCAGGCGGCCATACGCCGTCATCGCGGAGGCCGGACATACATCCACCCTCCGCTTCTCCTCTCAGGACCATGCCGTGTCCGGCCTCCGCTCAACAAAAAATGAAGTCTTACCTTTTGATTGACAGGGGTTTAGAGATTTGTTTATATTGAGAGAGCTTGTGCTTTTCGGTCAGCCCCTACGTTGGGGTATGGGGCGGTGGAAAGCGGAGTGAAGGACAGTGAAGTCCCGAGAGGGACGAAAGCTCGCGGGTGATGCGATTCGCCGATAAGGTCTGTACTTGGCAGACCCCATAGGGCGACGGACTTTTAACCACAGATCGGCACATCCTCTGGTAGTGCGCCTGCACGTCGCGTGTTGGTAGGGTATTTCGCGGTTCGGCGACGGTAGGGTCGGCGCTTGGGGATTGTGTTCCGTGGGAATGAGGATAATGGGTTGCCGACGTTCAACCAGCTAGTGCGCAAAGGCCGCAAGCGGCCGAAATTCAGCACGACGAGCCCCGCTTTGCAGGCCTGCCCGCAGAAGCGGGGGGTGTGCACGCGCGTCTACACCGTGACCCCCAAGAAGCCAAATTCGGCGCTTCGTAAGGTGGCTCGAGTCCGCTTGACCAACGGCATCGAGGTGACGACCTATATCCCCGGTGTCGGGCACAACCTTCAGGAACACTCGATTGTGCTGATCCGTGGCGGCCGCGTGAAAGACTTGCCGGGCGTGCGCTACCACGTGATTCGGGGGACGCTCGACGCTGCCGGCGTCAACGATCGCCGCCAAGCCCGCAGCAAATACGGGGCGAAACGTCCCAAGCAATAGCGCGGGGGCCGGACGAAGAGAGGAACGACATGCCGCGAAGACGTGAAATCGAAAAGAGGGTGCCGCCGGCCGATCCCGTGTACAACTCGGTGTTGGTGTCTCAATTCATCAACGCGATGATGTGGGACGGCAAAAAGCGCATGTCCGAGCGCATCTTCTACAAGACGATGGAGCGGCTTCGCGAGCGGGCGAACGACGATCCGCTGAAGATTTTCAAAAAGGCGGTTGAGAACTGCAAGCCGACCGTCGAAGTGAAATCGCGGCGCGTGGGCGGTGCGAACTATCAGGTTCCCATTGAAGTCGAGGCGCGCCGCCGCACGAGCCTGGCTCTGCGTTGGTTGATCAGCTTTGCTCGGGCGCGGAGCGAAAACGGCATGGCCGAGAAGCTTTGCAATGAATTCCTCGACGCTTCCGCCGGTCGTGGGGCAGCCATTAAGAGAAAGGATGATATCCATCGGATGGCGGAAGCCAATAAAGCTTTCGCCCATTACCGGTGGTAGAGGACGGCGTGAATTCCTGAGACAGGGCTGGAAAGCAACGCCGTTTTTGTATGCCACGAACGATCAGTCTTGAGCGTTACCGGAACATCGGGATCGCCGCGCACATCGACGCGGGCAAGACCACGACGACCGAACGCATCCTGTACTACACGGGGCGATTGCACCGCATGGGAGAGGTGCACGAGGGCACCGCGACCATGGACTACATGGAGCAGGAGCAGGAGCGGGGCATTACCATCACTTCCGCCGCGACGACCTGTTTCTGGAAGGACTGCCAGATCAATATCATCGACACGCCGGGACACGTCGATTTCACAGCGGAAGTCGAGCGTAGTCTGCGGGTCCTTGATGGTGCGATCGCGATTTTCGACGCCGTCGCGGGCGTGCAGCCGCAGACGGAGACCGTTTGGCGGCAAGCGGACAAATATAGCGTCCCGCGCATCTGTTTTGTGAACAAGATGGACCGCGTCGGGGCGGACTTCGATCACGCTGTGCAGACGATCCGCGACCGGCTCAAAGCGCATCCGGTTCCGATTCAGATTCCGATCGGCAGCGAAGACAAGCTGCGCGGCGTCGTAGATCTTGTCGAGATGAAGGCGATTCTCTGGCAGAATGAGACTCTCGGGGCCACCTACGACGTGGGCGAGATTCCCGAAAACATGCGGGATCTCGCTGAAAAGCAACGGGCCTTGCTGATCGAGCGTGTCTCCGAGCAGGACGACGAGCTCTTCGAGAAGTACATCGAAGGCACCCCGATCACCGAAGACGATCTCAAGGCCGGCATTCGACGTTTGACCATCGCTATCAAGATCACGCCGGTGCTCTGCGGCTCGGCGTTCAAGTACAAAGGCGTTCAGCGTCTGCTGGATGCGGTTGTCGACTACCTGCCCTCGCCGATCGAAGTCCCGCCAGTCGTAGGCGCGGGTCTGTACGGCGAGGAGACGATCACCCGACGGGCCGACGACAACGAGCCGTTCTCCGCATTGGTATTCAAGATTCTCACTGACCCCTTCGTGGGGCAGCTCGCCTTCATGCGGGTCTATTCCGGCGTATTGAAGGCCGGTGAGAGTGTGTTCAACGTTGCAAAGAAACGTCCGGGGCGCATTGGTCGGCTGCTCAAGATGCACGCCAACAAGCGGGAAGAGCTCAAAGAAGTCCGCTCGGGCGACATCGTGGCGGTTGTTGGCCTCACTACGGTGCAGACGGGCGACACCGTATGTGACAAGGATTCCCCGGTCGTGCTCGAGCAGATTGATTTCCCGACGCCTGTGATTTCGCTGGCGATCGAGCCGAAAACAAAAGCGGACCAGCAGAAGATCGGAATGGCCTTGGGCAAGTTGGCTCAGGAGGATCCCACATTCCGCGTGACGAACGATCCCGATACGGGGCAGACGATTCTCTCCGGCATGGGCGAGTTGCACCTGGAGATTCTCGTCGACCGGCTGTTGCGGGAATTTGCGGTTTCGGCGAATGTCGGGCGTCCACAGGTGGCCTATCGCGAGACGATTCGCGGTAAGGCCAGGGCCGAGGGCCGCTTCGTGCGACAGAGCGGAGGTCGCGGCCAATACGGCCATTGCAAGATCGAGATCGAACCCGCGGAAGCCGAAAAGTTCGAATTCACGAACAAGATCGTCGGCGGACGCATCCCGAAGGAGTACATTGCTCCGGTTGAGCAAGGCATCCGCGAAGCGATGTCGCACGGCGTTCTCGCGGGCCACGAAATGACGGGGGTCAAGGTGACGCTGCTAGACGGCAGTCACCACGAGGTCGACAGCTCGGAGATGGCTTTCAAGATCGCCGGGTCCATGGCCTTCAAGGAGGCTGCGCAGAAAGCGAAGCCGGTCTTGTTGGAGCCGGTGATGTCAGTCGAGGTGGTCGTTCCGGAAGAGTATATGGGGGATGTGATCGCCGACGTGAACTCCCGCCGGGGCCGCGTCGAGGGTATGGAATTGCGGGGCGGTTCGCAGATCATAAAGACTCTCGTTCCGCTGGCCGAAATGTTCGGCTACGCAACGGATCTGCGCTCGCGGACGCAGGGCCGCGGCAGCCACACGATGCATTTGCACGGCCATGAAGAGGTGCCGGCGGCGCAGGCCGAAGATCTTATTCATCGCATGCAAGGGAAAGTTTTGAGATAAAAAGCCCCCCGGGCCGGTCCTGAGGCGGCTGTTCACCGAGATCAGCGAGGAGAGAAGCTAACGATGGCGAAAGAGAAGTTTGATCGATCGAAGCCGCACGTGAACATCGGTACGATCGGGCACATCGATCACGGCAAGACGACGCTGACGGCGGCGATCACGAAGGTGCTGCAGAAGAACGATCCGACGGTTTCGTTCCGTTCGTTCGACTCGATCGACAACGCGCCGGAGGAGAAAGCGCGCGGCATCACGATTGCCGTGGCGCACGTCGAGTATCAGACGCAGCAGCGTCACTACGCGCACGTGGACTGTCCGGGACACGCCGACTACATCAAGAACATGATCACGGGCGCGGCGCAGATGGACGGCGCGATTCTGGTGGTGGCGGCGACAGACGGGCCGATGCCGCAGACGCGCGAGCACATTCTGCTGGCGCGGCAGGTGGGTGTGCCCTACATTGTGGTGGCGTTGAACAAAGTGGACGCGGTGGACGATCCGGAACTGCTGGAGTTGGTCGAGCTGGAAGTGCGGGAGTTGCTGTCGAGCTACGGGTTTCCGGGCGACGATCTGCCGGTGGTGGCGGTGTCGGCGCTGGGGGCGCTGAACGGCGAAGACCAGTGGGAAGAGGGCATCGACGAGTTGATGCAGGCGGTGGATGATTACATACCGACACCGCAGCGCGAGAAGGACAAGCCGTTTCTGATGCCGATTGAGGACATCTTTTCGATCTCGGGGCGTGGCACGGTGGTGACCGGGCGCGTCGAGCGCGGGACGGTGAAGGTGGGCGAGGAGATGGAGATTGTCGGCTTCGGCGAGACCCAGAAGAGGGTGATCACGGGCGTAGAGATGTTCAAGAAGCTGCTGGACCAGGGCGAAGCGGGAGACAACGTGGGGCTGCTGGTGCGCGGTTTGGAAAAGGACAAGGTGGAACGCGGTCAGGTGGTGGCAAAGCCGTCGTCGATTACGCCGCACACCCGGTTCAAGGGCGAAGTGTACGTGCTGAAGAAAGAGGAGGGCGGGCGGCACACGCCGTTTTTCAAGGGCTACCGGCCGCAGTTTTACTTTCGGACGACGGACGTGACGGGAGTGGCGCAGTTGCCGGAAGGGACCGAGATGGTGATGCCGGGCGACAACGTGCAGATGGAAGTGGAGTTGATCGCGCCGGTGGCCATGGAGAAGGGCCTGCGGTTTGCCATCCGCGAAGGCTCCCGCACCATCGGCGCCGGTACCGTCTCCGACATCGTCGAGTAGGTTTCATGCCCAAAGAACGCATCCGCATCCGCCTGAAGGCCTACGACCATCGCATCCTCGATCAGTCGACAGGCGAGATCGTCGATACGGCCAAAAGGACGGGCGCCTCGGTGGCGGGGCCGATTCCGTTGCCGACCGCGAAGAACAAGTACACTGTGCTGCGCTCGCCGCACACGGACAAGCGCTCGCGAGAACAGTTTGAAGTGCGCACCCACAAGAGATTGCTCGACATTCTTGAGCCGACGCAGGAAACGGTGGATGCGCTGATGCGGCTGGATTTGCCCGCGGGCGTCGATGTCGAGATCAAAGCTTTCGGCGGCTGAGGGTTAGTGGATCGAACCAGGCAGGGATAGCAACATGGCGCCAGGCATTCTAGGAAAGAAAATCGGGATGACGCAGGTCTTCCGCGACGATGGCCGGGTCGTTCCGGTGACCGCGTTGCAGGCCGGTCCGTGCGTCGTCGTCAGCCGGAAAACATCGGAGCAAGACGGCTATGAGGCCTTGCAGGTCGGCCTTGTGGAGTTCATCAACGAGAACCGGGTGAACCAGCCGATGCGCGGCCATTTCGCCAAGTCGAATGTGGCGCCCTGCCGCTTCCTTCGCGAGTTGCTTCTGGAAGGAAGCAAGGAGCAGGAATGGAAAACCGGTGACCGCATTCTGGCGGGTGACTTCAGCGTCGCCGAGCGTGTCGACGTGATCGGCACCAGCAAAGGCCGCGGGTTTGCGGGGACGATCAAGCGGCACAACTTCCGCCGCGGCCCCGAATCGCACGGTTCGATGTCCCACCGCGCACCGGGCTCGATCGGTCAGAGCTCCTACCCCTCCCGCGTCATCAAGGGATTACGGATGCCGGGGCAGATGGGAAAGCAACGGGTGACCGTGAAGAACCTGGAGATCATCGAGGTGCAGGCCGACGAGAACGTTCTTCTTGTCAAGGGAGCTGTGCCGGGGCCGAACGGCGGTTACATCATCGTGCGGCGGATCGCGAACTAAAACCATGCCGACAGTCGACGTCATCGATCTCGAGAATAAGAAGGTCGGTTCCGTGGATCTGAGCGACCAAGTGTTCGGCGCTCAGGTGAATCAAGCGCTGCTGTATCAGGCGGTGCATCACTATCAGGCCTCGCGGCGTGCCGGGACGCACAACACCAAGACCAGGGCGGAGGTGTCGGGTTCGGGTCGCAAGCCTTGGCGGCAAAAAGGGACAAGCCGCGCGCGCGTCGGATCTATTCGCACCCCGCTGTGGCGGTCCGGCGGCATCACGCACGGTCCAAAGCCGCGCGATTACAGTTATCACCTTCCGAAAAAGATGCTGTTGGGCGCGCTGCGGGCGGCGCTGAGCGCGCGCCTGCAAGACGGGGCAGTCAAGGTCGTCAAAGAATTCGAACTCTCCACGCATAAGACCAAGGACTTCCATGAAGTGCTCGACCGGCTTGATCTGAACTCCTCGGTTCTCATCGTTGACAATTCCGACAACCCGAACCTCGCGCTCTCCAGCCGCAACCTCCCCCATGTGACGCTGATGGGATCGAGTGAGGTCCATCCGTTCCATTTGCTGGGACATAAGACCGTGGTCTTCACCGAGTCGACGATCAAGCATTGCAACGAGGTGTTGGCGTCATGAGTCCCTTCGAAGCGATCCGCAGCCCGATGATCACAGAAAAGTCGGAGACGCGCAGGGCGATCGAGCAGACGCTATGTTTTCGCGTGCATCCGAAGGCCACGAAGACGAACATCAAGAACGCCGTCGAGCAGATCTTCAAAGTGAAAGTCGCTGGGGTGCGGACGGCCAACTACCTTGGCAAGGTGAAGCGGCGGGGGCAATCATCCGGCCGCCGATCGAGCTGGAAGAAAGCGTACGTGAAGCTGAAAGAAGGCGAAAAGATGGTGGAGTACGCACAGATCTAGCGCGCTGCCGACCCTCGAAGAGCACCAAAGGCCGAGTCAACCATGCCGATCAAGACTTACAGACCGACGACAAGCACAAGACGCTTCCAGACGACGGTAGTGCGTGACATGATCACGCGCGATCGTCCTGAGAAGTCGCTGGTCGAGGGGAAATCGAAGAGCGGCGGCCGTAACAACAAGGGCCGGGTGTGCATCTGGAGTCGTGGCGGCGGCCACAAGCGGAAGTACCGGATCATCGACTTCAAGCGGGACAAGCATGGTATTCCGGCTGTCGCCGCCGCCATCGAGTACGATCCGAATCGCTCCGCGAACGTGGTGCTTTTGCACTATAGCGACGGCGAGAAGAGATACATCCTGCAGCCGACCGGTCTGAAAGTCGGGATGACGATCATGTCCGGGCCCGACGCCGATATCCTCGTGGGCAACGCTCTGCCGCTCAAGAACATCCCGCCGGGCACGCTGGTGCACAACGTGGAGTTACGTCCGGGCAAGGGCGGGCAGATGGCGCGGGCGGCCGGCACGGAAGTTCGGCTGATCTCGAAAGAAGGCGGATACGCGCTTCTGAAGCTGCCTTCGGGGGAAACCCGGCGAGTGCCGACGGAATGCATTGCGACGGTCGGAACGGTCGGCAATTCGGACCACGGCAACGTCTCTTACGGCAAGGCGGGGAAGACGCGCTGGCACGGCCGCCGCCCGGTGAACCGAGGTGTGACGATGAATCCGGTCGATCACCCGCACGGAGGCGGCGAGGGCCGTTCCTCCGGCGGACGGCATCCGGTGACGCCCTGGGGCAAGCCGACGCGCGGGTTCAAGACGCGCACAAACAAGCGCAGCGACAAGTACATTCTCGTGCGCCGCGGACAGAAGAAACGATCGTAGGCAGCGGAGAGTTTAGACGATGGGTCGATCGCTCAAAAAAGGACCGTTCTACGACGAGCACCTCCATCGCAAGATCGAGGCGCAAGGGGACGGCAGCGCCAAGAAGGTCGTCAAGACCTGGTCGCGCCGCTCGACAATACTGCCGGAGTGGGTGAGTCACACGATCGCGGTACACAACGGGCGCAAGTTCATACCGGTGTTCATCACCGAGAACATGGTCGGACACAAGCTCGGTGAATTTGCTCCGACGCGAACCTTTCGCGGTCATGCCGGCGATAAGGGCGCCAAGAGCGGCAGATAGTAGAACGGGAACATGAGTATGCAGGCGATGGCGAAGATGAACTACGCGCGGGTCTCGCCGCAGAAGGCGCGCCTCGTCGTGGACCAGATCCGCGGTCGGAGTGTCGGTGAGGCGCTGACGATCCTGAGGATGACCAACAAAAGGGTCGCGCCCCAGATCGAAAAAGTACTGCGATCGGCGATGGCGAATGCCGAGAACAACAACGAAGCCGATGTCGACGAGTTGTTCGTTAAAGAAGCGTATGTCAACGAAGGCCCGCGGCTGAAGCGCTTACGGCCGGCCCCGATGGGACGGGCCCACCGTTATCTGCACCGCCTATCGCATATCATCGTGGTCGTCTCCGACGGGCAGGAGGAAGTGGCCGAGGAGCCGCAAGAAGAGTAAGCTCCCGACAAGTAGAGCAGAGGCACTATGGGCCAAAAAGTACATCCCTACGGGTTCCGGTTGGGCTATACCAAGACCTGGAATTCCCGCTGGTTCGCCAAGCAGGGCTATGTCGAGCTCCTCAAGGAGGACTTGCAGCTCAAGACCACGCTGCGAAAGCGTTTGAAGGCGGCCGGCATCAGTTCGGTCGAGATCGACCGGCCCGGCAACAAACTGCGCATCACGATCCGCACGGCGCGCCCGGGCATCGTCATCGGACGGCGCGGCTCAGAAATCGAAAAGCTCAAGTCCGAAATCCAGGAACGGACGCAGCGCGAAGTCTACATCGACATTCAGGAAGTGCACCGCCCGGAGGTGGACGCCCAATTAGTGTCGGAGTCGGTCGCGCTGCAGATCGAGAAGCGCGTTGCATTTCGGCGGGCGATGCGCAAAGCCGTCGACTCGGCGTTGCGATTCGGCTGCAAGGGGATCAAGATCTGGGTGGCGGGCCGTCTCAACGGCCACGAAATCGCGCGGACCGAATGGTATCTGCAAGGGCGGTTGCCTCTACAGACGTTGCGGGCCGACATCGATTACGGCTTCAGTGAAGCACACACAACGTACGGTGTGATCGGCGTCAAGTGTTGGATGTATCGCGGCGAGATTATCGACACACGGGCGCAGACGCTGGCTGCAGGCGGCATGAAGGGCGAACTCGAGCCAGCCCGGCGCCGCGAAGCGCGCACGGCCGCCGAACGCGAGCGTGAGAGGATTCGCGCTACGCGCACCGTCGATCGCACCCAGCAAGAGGCCGCTTCTCCGCCACTGCCGCCGCCGGTTCCCGCGGAAGGTGCGACGGCTCCCGTCAAGCCGCCCTTGATGAGTGAGTCCGTGGACGAAGCGGCGGCGAAAGAACCCGCTCCCGAAGCCGCGGACGCGGACGCCGGATCCGAACCGGATGCGGGGGATCAGCTTTCAGAAACCTGATCGCCCCCGTAGCCAGATAAAAGGATAAACGTCATGTTGATGCCAAAGAAAGTGAAGCACCGCAAGGTCCAGCGCGGCAAGCGCCGCGGCAAGGCTTGGCGCGGCTCGTCGCTTTCCTTCGGCGACTACGGTCTCAAAGTGGAAAAGGCGGGCTGGATCACGGACCGGCAGATCGAAGCTGCGCGCGTTGCCATGATGCGGCACATCAAGCGCAGCGGCAAGCTGTGGATCCGGATTTTTCCGGACAAGCCCATTACGAAGAAGCCCGCCGAGACACGCATGGGCAAAGGCAAGGGAGCGCCCGAGCAGTGGGTAGCGGTGGTTCGGCCGGGGCGGATGCTGTTCGAGATGGAAGGCGTGCCGGAGGACTTGGCGCACCGCGCGATGCAGCTCGCATCGCAGAAACTGCCGCTGCCGACCCGCTTCGTGAGCCGTAGTTCAGGATCACTGGTATGAGCGCGGAAGAGATCCGTGAGCTGGACTTTGAAGAACTGGCCGCGAAAGAGAACGAGATGCGCGAACAACTTTTCCGACTGCGCTTTCAGTTGGGTATGGGGCAGACTGACGGAATCAAGAAGTACCGCGCGCTCCGCAAGGATTTGGCGCGGCTGCTGACCGTTCGTCAGGAGAAGTCCGCGGCGGCGGAGCAAGGAAGCTAGGCATGGCGGAATCGACAACAACCAAGGGACCCAAGAACCAGAAGATCGGTATCGTCGTCGAGTCCAAGATGGCCAAGACGGCCGTCGTTGAGGTCAGTAGGCGGGTTCCCCATCCGTTGTACCGGCGCATCGTCACGCGCAAGAAGAAGTTCTACGCCCATGACGAGAACGGCGAAGCGCGGCCGGGTGATCGCGTGCGGATCGTGGAATCCCGGCCGCTGAGCAAGCTCAAGCGCTGGCGGTTGGACGAAGTTCTTTGGAGGGCGAGCTAAGCAGCTCGGCGCGCAGTCAAGGAGCAGATCGACATGATCGGCATGCAGACGAAGTTAGAGGTCGCCGACAATTCCGGCGCGCGGCGACTGCGCTGCATTGGGCCGCGCGGCGGCTCCACGGGACCGAAGGCCGGTCTGGGCGATATCGTCATGGCTTCGGTGCAGGAAGCAGCTCCGGATTCGAATGTGAAGAAAGGCTCGGTAGTCCGCGCGGTCGTCGTAAGAATGCGCAAGGAATCGCGCCGCAAAGACGGCACCTACATTCGCTTCGACACGAACGCGGCGGTACTGGTGAACGAGTTGGGTGAGCCGGTTGGGACACGCGTTTTCGGGCCTGTGGCCCGCGAATTGCGTGAGAAGCGATTCATGAAGATTGTCTCGCTGGCGCCGGAAGTACTGTAGGGCGGGGATCAAGCTCGGAACAGACGAACATGCAAGGCGCACATCAGGGACGGATCAAGACGAAGATCCGCAAGAACGACGTGGTCCAAGTGATCGCGGGAAAAGACAAGGGCAAGCAGGGCCGCGTCCTTCAGGTGGACCGCAGGCGAGGACGGATTCTTGTCGAGGATGTGCAGAAGATCAAAGAGCACGTCAAGCCGAACCCGCAGCGGCAGATCAAGGGCGGAGTGGCGGAGCGCGAGTCGATGCTGCACATCTCGAACGTGATGATCGTAACCGCTGATGGACGGCCGACGCGGATCGCAACGCATGTCGACGACGATGGTGTCCGCATGCGGGCGGATGTGCGCGAGGGCGCTCCGTTGGAGAAGAAGTAAGAGATGGCGAAAGCAAAGAAAGACCCGAAGCCGGCTCGCAAGGCGAAAGGGTCAGACGGCGGCAAGAAAGGCGGCGCGAAGGCCGAAGTCAATCCTCCGCGGCTCAAGCTTCACTACCGCGACCAGGTGGCCGCCGCCTTGCTGAAAGAATTCGGATATGCGAGCACGATGGCGATTCCGCGGATCGTGATGATCAAGATCAACATTGGCATGGGCGAAGCCACCCAGAACGCTCGTGTCCTTGATGCGGCAGTCGCCGAACTGGGTACGATTGCCGGGCAGCGGCCGGTCATCACCAGGGCCCGCAAGTCGATCGCGGCCTTCAAGGTGCGAGAAGGGATGCCGATCGGAGTGGCCGTGACGTTGCGCGGCGACCGCATGTATGAGTTCCTGGACCGGTTGATCAGCATCGGGCTGCCCCGCGTGAGGGATTTCCGCGGCATCTCGACGAAGTCGTTTGATGGCCGCGGCAATTACACGCTGGGGCTCAAGGAACACGTGATCTTCCCGGAAATCGACTATGCCAAGGTCGACAGCATGAAGGGCATGAACATTACAATCGTGACGACGGCGAGGACCGATCCGGAATCGATCTCGCTGTTGCGTCACATGGGCATGCCTTTCAGCAACTAAGGGGAAAACGAGGAAAACACAATGGCGACCACGGCGAAAATCGCCAAGGATTTGAAAAAACCCAAGTACGAAGGGCGCCGCCGCAATCGCTGTTGGCGTTGCGGACGCCCTCGCGGTTTCATCCGGAAGTTCGGACTTTGCCGCATCTGCTTCCGCGAGCTGGCATTGCGCGGCGATCTGCCGGGCGTGGTAAAGAGCAGTTGGTGAAGTAGCAGGAGTCATTCGATGCAGATAGATCCCGTATCCGACATGCTGACCCGCATCCGCAACGCGCTGGTCGCGCGCCAGTCCAAGGTCGAGATCCCGGCTTCCAAGCTCAAGATCGAGATCGTGAGGATTCTGAAGGAAGAAGGCTATATCACCAACTATCGCATCGCTGAGGAAGGCAGCAAAACGACGATCAAGGCATATCTGAAGTACGATTCCGATTCGCGCCCCGTGATCAGCAAGATCGAGCGCGTTTCGAAACCGGGCCGGCGTGTTTTCACCGGCTCGAAGGAAGTGCCGCGCGTTATCGGAGGCATGGGCGTGAATATCCTGACCACCTCCGCCGGTGTGATGACCGGAACGCAGGCTCGAAAAAAGGGAGTAGGCGGAGAGATCGTCTGCAGTATCTATTAGGCGCTTATGTCGCGAGTAGGTCTCAAACCGATTAGCGTGCCCAGCGAGGCCAAGGTGGAAATCCACCCCGGACGGCTCGATGTCAAAGGCCCGAAGGGAGAGCTTTCCTGTCCCATCCCCGAGGGGATCGAGTTCGACTTCAGCGACGGAGTGCTGACTGCCAAGCGCAGCTTTGACGCGCACGCCCCTCTACACGGGCTGACACGCAGCCTGGCGCAGAATGCCATTACGGGTGTCACGGCCGGGTTTGCCAAGAAGCTAGAGATCGTCGGCATCGGATACCGTGCGCAGGTCGCCGGGCGTGTCGTGATTTTTAGTCTGGGCTACTCACATACGATCGAGTTTCTGATGCCTGAGGGCATCGACATCAAGGTCGATAACCAGACGAGGATAACCGTATCCGGCAGCGACCGGCAGTTGGTGGGCCAGACGGCGGCGAACATCCGCGCTCTACGTCCGCCCGAGCCGTATAAGAACAAAGGGATTCGCTACGAAGGCGAAGTCCTGCGGAAGAAGGAAGGGAAAGCCGGCGTGACGGCGTCCGGTTAGGGAGCGTCAGCGATGTATAGTCCCATACACCGATCCAAGAGCCGCGTGCAGGTCCACAAACGGGTCCGCAAGAACGTCCGCGGCACCATGGAGCGGCCGCGCTTGGCGGTGTTTCGCTCGCTCCAGCATATCTACACGCAGGTCATCGACGACTCGACGGGGAAAACCATTGTGTCGGCAAGCTCGGTGGAGAGAGACGGACCGGTTCAAAAAGGGGGCACTGTCGCCGCGGCGACCGAGATCGGCAAGCTGGTTGCCGAGAGAGCCGCCAAGGCCGGCATCAAGCAGGTCGTTTTCGACCGCGGCGGTCATCGTTTCCACGGGCGGGTGAAGGCCCTTGCCGATGCGGCTCGGAAAGCGGGGCTGGCATTCTAACGAGGCGGCGTCCCCGGACGTTCCCTCGGGAAAGAATTTGCTGAGTATATGAAGGCTGAACTCACTCGACGGCGACTTCTCGAAGCGGACACGCACGAGTTGAATTTAAAGGACCAGGTTGTCTCGATCAACCGCGTCACCAAGGTGGTGAAGGGCGGCAAGAATCTCAGTTTCGCCGCGCTCGTCGTGGTTGGCGATCCGGAAAAGCATGTTGTCGGATTCGCCAAGGGCAAGGCAAAGGAAGTCCCTTCCGCGATTCGCAAGGCGATTGAGAAGGCCAAGAAGAACCTGGTGAAGGTACATACCTTGGAGCATACGATTCCGCATCAGGTTGTGGGTCGGTTCGGCGCGGGGCAGGTCTTGTTGAAGCCCGCCCGTGAGGGCAAGGGCACCATTGCCGGTGGCGCGGTGCGGGCGGTGATGGAAGCGGTAGGGATCCAGAACGTGCTGACGAAATCGATCGGCACCAAGAACCCGCATAACGTGGTCAAGGCGACTTTCGCGGCGCTGCTGCAGTTGCGGAACGGACAGGAAATGGCCGCCCGGCGGGGTTTGGACCTGAGTGCGTAACGAGAAGGAACGATGTCGACGATACTGAAGATTCGTTTGGTTCGGAGCACGATCGCCATTCCGGGCAAGCTGAAGAAAGTGGTGAAGGGCTTGGGTCTGCGGCGCATTAATCAGACGGTAGTGCGTCCCGACAACGAGGCGACGTGGGGCATGGTGCGCAAGATCCCGCACCTGGTCGAGGTGACGAATGAATCTGAGTAGTCTTCATCCCCCGGCCGGCCAGACCCACAAGCGCAAACGTGTCGGGAGGGGTCCGGGCTCGGGTTTGGGCAAAACGTCCGGCCGCGGCGAAAAAGGTCAGAAATCGCGGAGCGGCTACAAACGCAAGCGCGGATTCGAGGGCGGCCAGATGCCGCTGATCCGGCGCGTTCCCAAACGCGGATTCCACAATCCCTTCCGCAAGCAACACGTGATCGTCAACCTATCGCGCCTTGAGAAACTCGAAGGAGACACATTCACACCGGACAGTCTCGTCGAAAAGGGCGTCATCAAATCTCTCAAGGACGGACTCAAGATCCTGGGAAACGGCGAGATCAGCCGCGCCATGGATGTGTCCGCTCATCGTTTCACCGCCTCGGCTCGCAAGAAGATCGAGGCCGCCGGCGGCAAGGCAACCGTCATCGAGACGTAGTTCATGAAGTTCGCCGAAGCCGTCGTCAACGTCTTTAAGATCCCCGATCTGCGTAAGAGGATTCTCTTTACGCTAGGTCTGCTGGCGGTCTATCGCATCGGCGGTCATATCCCCACCCCGGGCGTCAATACGGAAGAGTTGCAGCGGATGTTCGAGGCGGCGGCCGGAACGGCGCTCGGCCTGATGAACATGTTCTCGGGCGGCCAACTCGAGCAGTTGACGATCTTCGCCTTGGGCATCATGCCCTACATCACGGCGTCGATCATCCTGCAATTGATGACCGTCGTCATCCCTACGCTCGAGAAACTGCAGAAGGAAGGCGAACTCGGCCGGCGAAAGATCACGCAGTGGACGCGCTATCTGACGATCGGTCTGAGTATTGTGCAGTCCGCGGGCATCGCGTTCGGCTTGCAGCGCAGTGAGAACCTGGTCTACGAACCCGGCCTCAGCTTTGTCGTGATGACGATCATTACCCTGACCACAGGGACGGCCTTCATCATGTGGCTGGGCGAGCAGATCACCGAGCGGGGAATCGGCAACGGCATGTCGCTGATCATCTTCGCGGGCATCGTCGTCGGGTTGCCCAGCGCGCTTCAGAACATCTACGAAAACGTGTTCGTCACGCAGCAGTGGAACATGTTTCAGTTGCTCCTTATTTTGGGATTCATGGTGGTGATCCTGGCCTTCATCGTGCTGGTCGAGCGCGGTGAGCGGCGGATTCCGGTGCAGTACGCGCGGCGGATCATCGGCCGCCGGATGGTGGGCGGGCAATCCACGCATCTGCCGCTGAAGGTCAATTCCGGCGGTGTGATCCCGGTGATCTTCGCCTCGTCGATTCTGGCTTTCCCGCAGACCTTGGGTCTGGTCGTGCAGGACAGCCCGTATCTGACGCAGCTCCTCGAACCCATCTCCTATGGCGAGCCGCTCTACGAGCTGCTGTACGTGCTGGGCATCGTATTCTTCTGTTTCTTCTATGTCTCGATCATTTTCAACCCGACCGAAGTCGCCGACAACATGCGAAAGTACGGCGGCTTTGTGCCGGGTATCCGCTCCGGTAAACCGACAGCGGACCACATCAATGAAATCCTGACCAAGATCACCATGGTGGGCGGCCTGTACCTCGCGCTCATTTCCGTAATACCCGACCTGTTGATTGCCGGAGCGAGGGTTCACCACCTGCCGTTCATCGGGAATTGGGCGGATGCTACATTTCCGCGCTGGATTCTCGACGGTTTGAACGTAAACTTCTATTTCGGCGGAACATCGCTTCTCATTGTGATTGGAGTCGCGATGGATACGATTAATCAAATCGAAGCACAACTCATTATGCGCCACTACGAAGGATTTACGCCGCGTGCGGGAAGGATCCGGGGGAGGCGCTCGTTTGGCTAGGAGAAGTTAGCAGTGGCGACAGCGAGAGTGTCCGCGACGACCAGCCCGTCCCTTGAGGCCGCCGTCGGGGCGATGATTCTGTTCGGTTCGCCCGGCGCAGGCAAGGGGACGCAAGCACGGCGGATCGCGGCGCGTTACCAGATTCCGACAATCTCGACGGGCAACATCATCCGCGAGGAGGTCAGTTCGGGTTCGAGCTTGGGGAAGAAGGTAGAGGCGACACTGGCCTCCGGGCGGTTGGTGGATGACGAAACGGTGAATCAGCTGGTGAAATCTCGGCTGGACAGCAAAGATTGCCGCCAGGGTTTCTTGTTGGACGGTTATCCGCGGACAGCCTCCCAAGCCCGCGCGCTGAGGAGCATTCTTGATCGCATGTCTCGCCGCCCCGTGATCATCGAGGTGCAAGTCGGTTACAATGAGACTGTTAGACGAATCACGGGCCGACGGCTCTGCAAACAATGCGGAGCCATCTATAACGTCTATTCGCACCCGCCGAAAGTTCCCGACGTTTGTGATGTATGCGGACACCGTCCGCTCAGTATCCGATCGGACGACAGAGCGGACGTTATCGAGAAACGGTACCGCGTGTATTGGGAAGAGACGGTGCCGGTGTTCGAAGTGTTTCGGTCCTCCGGCGAGAAGATTCATCAGGTGGACGGAACGCGCCCGGAAGAGGATGTGTTCGGGCAGATTATTGAGATTTTGGAAGCAGAAAGGGCGCATGATCATCCGTAAGAGCCCGTCTGAGCTGGCGAAAATGCGGAAGAGCGGCATGCTCGTATGGCGGATTCTGGATGAATTGACCAAGCTGGTCGAACCGGGTGTCACCACCATGGATCTGGAGAGAGTGGCCGAGCAGCGCATCGAGGAGGCGGGTGCTCGGGCGGCGTTCAAGGGTTACTATGTGCCGGCCGCGGGCCGGCGGTTTCCCTGTGTGCTGTGCACTTCGATCAATCAAGAGGTGGTGCACGGGGTTCCCTCGGCGAAGCGCCTTCTTCGTGACGGCGACATTGTGAAGGTCGATATCGGAGTTCAGTTGGATGGTTACTACGGCGACTCGGCCACGACGATTCCGGTCGGAGAGGTTGCATCGGAGACGCGGCGCTTGATAGATGTGACGAAGCAATCCCTGGAGTTGGCCATCGAGCAGATGGTGGCCGGCCGGCGCCTGTTCGATGTTTGCGGAACTGTCGAGCAGCACGTGACGAGCAATGGCTACACGGTGGTGCGGGAGTTCGTGGGTCACGGGATCGGCAAGAAGCTTCACGAGGAGCCGCACGTGCCGAACTACGTGGACCCGAAGATGAGCAATCCTCGTCTGCGCGAGGGGATGGTCCTCGCGGTGGAGCCGATGGTGAGCGCCGGCAAGCCCGACACGAAGGTGCTTTCGGACCGTTGGACGGCGGTAACTTCGGATGGGTCGAAGGCTGCCCACTACGAGCATTGCATTGCAGTCACCTCCAACGGTCCGTGGGTGTTGACGAGGCCTTGACCGGAAATGCAAGACGAGATCAATGCGCACGTCGTTGAAGCTCTGCCAAATGAGTTGTTCCGGGTGGAACTGGAAAATCAGAAGCAGGTGCTGGCTCATCCGGCATCACGGCAGCGGCGCAGTTTCTTGCGATTGCTGCCGGGGGATCGCGTGAAAGTGAAACTCTCCTCGAAAGACCGGACACGGGGACGCATTGTGGAGCGTTGCGAATCATGAAAGTTCGGGCATCGGTCAAGAAGATGTGTAAGGACTGTAAAATCGTCCGGCGCAAGGGTGTTGTGCGCGTGCTGTGCAGCAACCCGAAGCACAAGCAGCGCCAGGGCTGAGGGAGGTACGAGATGGCGCGTTTAGAAGGTGTCGATTTGCCGAACAACAAACGATCTGAGATCGCACTGACCTATCTCTATGGGATCGGTCGCTCGCGGGCGCGTTCGCTGCTCTATCGAGCCGGCATCGATTTTGGCAAGAAGATGGGCGATCTCAACGACGAAGAGATTACGAACCTCCGTAAGCTCATCGAAGAAGAGGGCGCCGTCGAGGGTGATCTGCGTAAGGAAGTGCAGATGAACATCCGGCGCCTGATCGAGATCGGTTGCTACCGCGGACTGCGTCACCGCCGGAGCCTGCCCGTGCGCGGACAGCGAACGCATACAAACGCCCGTACGCGCAAGGGGCCGAAGCGGGGTACGATCGCAGGCAAGCACAAGGCGGGTAAGAAGTAGCGGCGGTGTTGGCAGTGAGGACGTATGGCTAAGACAAAGGCGAAAACCGGCAAGAAGGGCAAGAAGTTCAAGAGTCGGGTCCGGAAGAACATTCCCGACGGGCTCGTGAGCATCCAAGCGACGTTCAACAACACCATCGTCACGATCAGCGATGCCAAGGGGAACGTCATTTCGTGGTCGAGCGCAGGCTCGCTGGGATTCCGCGGTTCCCAAAAAGGCACGCCGTTCGCCGCCCAGCAGGCCAGTCTGACCGCAGCGAACGCCGCCAAGGAACATGGCTTGCGTCGCGTCAACGTACGCGTCAAAGGGCCGGGCGGCGGACGCGAATCCGCGATTCGGGCATTGGCGACGGCAGGCATTGAAGTACGACACATCAAGGACGTTACACCGATTCCGCATAACGGCTGCCGGCCGCCGAAACGGAGACGGGTCTAAACGGCGATCGACTCGGTCTCGCGCGAAGGCACTCCCGCGAGTCGAGCTTCTCGGGAGGGGGAAACACAAGTTCATGGCAAGATACGTCGGACCGGTTTGCAGGCTCTGCCGAAGGGAGGGGATGAAGCTCTTCCTGAAGGGGGAACGCTGCTATGGCCCCAGTTGCGCCATCGAAAAACGCAACTATTTCCCGGGGCAGCATGGCAAGACGGCGCGGCCCAGAAAGCTAATGGGTTACGGGTTGCAGCTTCGGGAAAAACAGCGTGTCAAACGCATTTACGGGGTGTTGGAGCGCCAGTTCCGCCGCTATTTCGAAAAGGCAGCGCACATGAAGGGTGTGGTCGGCGAGAATCTCCTGGCGCTTCTCGAACGGCGTCTCGACAACGTCATGTACCGCGCCGGAATGGGAACCAGCCGTCCACAAGCGCGGCAGATCGTCCGCCACGGTCACATTGAGGTTAATGGTCAAAAGACCGATATACCTTCGTACCTGGTCAAACCCGGCGATGTGGTTCAGATCCGAGAGAAGAGCCGCGAGCATTCAGGCATCGCGGCCTCGGTCGAGGCGACCTCCCGCAGTCTACCGACCGCTTGGATGGAAGTGGACCGCGAAAAGCTGTTGGTGAAGGTCATTGGAATGCCCCGTCGGGAAGAGCTGGTTCAGATTCCGATCAACGAGCAACTCATCGTCGAGTTGTATTCGAGATAGCTTTGTCTGAGAACACGAGATTGCGACTCACCACCTTTGGCGTCCCGGACGCCATTCGAGTTGAATAGGGGAAAGCCACCATGTGGAAAGGATTTCAGAAGCCCAAACGCTTGGCCGCCGAAGGCGATTCTCTGAGTAATACGTTCGGCCGCTTCAGCGCCCAGCCGTTCGAGAGAGGTTTCGGCACGACCGTGGGGAATTCTCTGCGGCGGGCACTGCTGAGCTCCATCGAGGGTGCAGCGATCACCGCCGTTCGGATTGAGGGTATCTCACACGAGTTCAGCCCCATCCCGGGCGTGGTTGAGGATGCAACCGATATCATCCTCAACCTCAAACAGATTCCGCTCAAGCTCCATGGCGAAGGCGCGCGGACCATTCGTCTTCGGGCGACCGAACCCGGTCCGGTTCTGAGCGGCGCGATCGAGGCCGACTCCGACGTCGAGATTCTCGACCCCAAACAGTACATCGCCACCGTCAGCGAAGGCAGCACCCTTGATCTCGAAATGCGGGTCAAGCTCGGGCGCGGCTACGTCGGAGCCGAGAAGAATTTCGACGAGGACCTGGCGCTGGGGTACATCCCGATCGATTCCGTTCACTCGCCGGTCCGCAAGGTCAACTACTCGGTCGAAGCCGCGCGGCTCGGCCAGATGACCGACTACGACAAGCTGACGCTTGAGGTCTGGACCAACGGCGCCCTTCCGCCGCAGGACGCCGTCGGCTTGGCCGCGAAGCTGTTGAAGGACCATATGATGATCTTCATCAACTTCGAAGAGGAAGCCGCGACCGAGGAGGCTCCGGCCGATACATCGACCGACCAGTACCAGGAGTATCTGAACCGCTCCGTCGAGGAGTTGGAACTCAGTGTGCGGTCCTATAACTGCCTCAAGAACGCGAACATCCAGACGATCGGTGATTTAGTGGTCCGCACCGGGGCCGATATGCTCAAGACGAAGAATTTCGGCCGCAAGTCCTTGATGGAGATCAAGGAGATTCTGGCCTCCATGGGTCTGTCCCTGGGCATGCTGTTCGACGAGCACGGGCGTCTGGTGCCGCCTCCGACGATCGAGGGAGAGGATGACGCCCCCGCTGCCTGAGCCGTGGGAGAGACGCGATGAGACATAGAAAAGGCGGATTCAAACTGCAGCGGGACCCCTCGGCGCGTCGAGCGCTGTTACGGGGTCTTGCTACCAGCGTGATCGAGCGGGATCGCATCGTCACGACGGTCACCAAGGCCAAAGCGGTGCGGCCGTGGGTCGAAAAGATGATCACACTCGGCAAGCGGGATACTCTCCACAGCCGTCGGCAGGCCGCCGCGTTCCTGCAAACGCCCGAGGCTGTCAAGAAGTTGTTCGATACCTTGGCGCCGCGGTTCTCACAGCAGAACGGCGGTTACACACGGATGATCAGGTTAGGACCGCGCAAGGGCGACGGCGCAGAGGAAGCAGTCATCGAGATTCTCGGCACCGAACTGAAGAAGCGGGTGGAAGAAAGGCGTAAGCGCAAGGAAGAACGCCTGAAACGCCAGCAGGAGGAATCGGAAGCGGTCGAGGGAGCCGAGAAGGCTCCCGAAGAAGCAACTTGATTCATCGGGCACGTTCGTAGAGTTTCGCGGTAGTACTGTCCATACTCGCGGCCCCAGGGGGCCAAAAAGAGTCCATGCGCCTCATCGCCATTCTGTGGGTAGGGCTGGTCTTGGGGACGAGCGCTTGCGACCGGAACCTCATGGACGGCGCGGCGGCGCGGGTCAACGGCTACCGCATCACGCGCGCTGAACTCGAAAAGTACTACCAAAGCCAAGTCGGCGATTCTCCCAGCTTCGGGACCGCGGATCAAGAGCGGATGATGCACTTGAATCTGCTCGGTGAGTTAATCGACCGCCAGATCATGCTCGATCTGGCCGAGAAGCTGGGACTGATGGCCGTTGACGCGGAGGTCGAGAACAGCTATCAGGAATATCGATCGCGCTTCAAGGGAGACGCCGAGTTCGACAGATACCTTGAGGAACGGGCGATCACGGTCGAGGATCTCAAAAACGAGCTCCGCCGCAGCCTGACGATCGAGAAGCTGCTGAACCATCAAATCACTTCGCGCATTCAGGTCGACGAGGCCCAGATGCGAACGTACTACGAGGGGAACATTGGGAGCTTCAACCTGCCAGAGCAGCAGGTGCACATGGCATGGATCCTGGTCACGGCTCGTAGCGAGACGCCGGTCCCCAATCTGCAGAACGACGACGCCATCGACGAGGAAGCCGCGAAAAAAAAGATCGAGATGATCGAAGCGCAGTTAAAAGACGGTGAGGCGTTCGCGACGCTGGCGCAGAACTACTCCGAGGATCCGGTCTCGACCGCAAGCGGCGGGGACCTGGGATTTATTCCGCAGTCGTCGCTCGAGCAGGTGGACCTCAGCCTTCGTCAGGCCGTCGCTTCGCTCTCTCCCGGCGAGGTCTCGCCGATCATCAAGACCGGAGACGAATACCGCATCGTCAAGCTCATCTCGATGGAGCAGGCTGGTCAGCGCGACTATTCCGACCCACGAGTCCAGCAGACCATTCGCGAGACGATCCGCAGCCGCAAAGATCAACTCCTCCGGGCTGCCTACCTCGAAATCGCCCGCAACGAAGCCGAGATAGAGAACTATCTGGCCCGGGAAGTCGTGGACGACTTCGGCGTATTGGACTAGGGCGTGTCAACACTAACGCAGGGCCTCGACGATAAGAGCGAAGTGAAGGAAAGCGAGGAACATCACATCGAGTTTATCGAAACGCGAGAAGATGCGCCGGAAGCCCTTGCGTCGCCGGAAGAGCCTCTCGACTTCGTTGCGGCGGCGGTAGAGCCGGTGGTCGTATTCCCACGGCTCCAGACGGGTCCGACGGGGCGGCACGACGGGAATCCATCCATGTCAAGGGCGGAGCAAAATTAGGCCACTGGGGCGGAGTAAAAGTAGACCATCTCGGGGATAGGACTCGTTTCTGAAAGCGGCTGTTTTGGGGGCTGGAGCGAAGTCGGGGGACGCCTGTTAAGGCGGCCCCGGACGTAGTGGAAGCCCCTCGAAACAGCCGGCGGCTGGGCGGGGGGATCAGGGGGAGGAAGAACGCTTCCGGGAACGCTTACTGTGCTGGAGACGGTAGCTCTCGGCGTTCATCTCCAAGATATGGACGTGGTGGGTGAGACGATCCAGCAAAGCGCCGGTCAGCCGCTCGGAGCCGAAGACCTCCGTCCACTCGTTGAAGGGCAGGTTCGAGGTGACCAGCGTCGAGGCCCGCTCGTAGCGCTGGCTGAAGATCTCGAACAGTAACTCCGAGCCCGTCTTCGACAAGGGGACGTAGCCCAGCTCGTCGACGATCAGCAGGTCTTGCTTGGCCAGCTGTTTTTGCAAGCGCAGGAGACGTTTGTCGTCACGCGCCTCGAGCAACTCGTGGACCAGCGCCGCGGCGGTGGCAAAGCGGACCCGATAGCCTTTCTGACAAGCGGCCAGCCCCAACGCCAGGGCAAGGTGCGTCTTGCCCGTACCGGAGTTGCCCAGCGCCAGCACGTTCTCTCTGCGATCCAGATACTCCGAGCGCGCCAGCTCCAGGACCAAGCTCTTGTTCAGCGACGGAATCGAGCGGAACTCGAAGGTCTCCAGGCTCTTGAGCACCGGGAACTTGGCGGTCTTGATGCGGCGCTCGGTGGCGCGCTGTTCGCGATCGAGCAGCTCCAGCTCACTGAGTCGCAGCAGATAGCGCGGACAGTCCAGACCTTCGGCCGCGCATTGCCGCGCCACTTTGTCGTACTCGCGCAGGAAGGTCGGCAGCCGCAGCGCCTTCAGCTGCGCTTCCAGCAGCACTTTCGGCTTGGCCGTCACTCGGCTCCCGCGTCCACCAGCGCCAGATAGTCCGCCGCTGCGGTCCTCGCCACCCGCGCCGTGGGCAGATGGGGATAATTCTCAAGTTCCAGCCGGGGTGGGCGCTGTTCGATGCGACACAGCACGAGATGCTTGACGGCATCGAAAGAGATCGCGCCGAGCCGTAAGGCGTCCCCTACGGCAGCACGGACTTCTTCGAGCGGAACGTCCTCGAGCAGACGCAGTACCTGGACATACTCTCGAGCTCCAGCCTTGCCGAGCCGCGCTTCGAGCAGCCGGCGCAGTCCAGCAAACTCCTCGGGCAACTGCCAGCCTTCCAGCGGCGCTGCTTGCTCGAGTGCTCCGGTCTTGCGCTCCAGTAGGGCCAGATAGTGCAGCGGGTGAAAGATCAGCCCCTCACGCCCATAGCTGCGCCGATGCCGTGCGATCTCCTCGCTGCCGGCGCAGATGACGACTTTGTCCACATAGCCCTTGATGAGCACTTGGCGGTGTCCGTACTTGGTCGGCACCGAGTAGTCGTTGGTGTGGTAGCGCACCAGCGACAACGACGTCACTCTCCCAGGACGTGTCTCGCAGGCCTCATACGCCGCTGCCGGCAGCGCTAACAGCGCTTGTCGATCACGCTCGAAGCGCTCTCCGATCTTCTCTCGATGCCCGCGTTGCCGGCGCTCTCGCCTCTTGCGGCACTGCTCTTCCAGCCATACGTTCAACGCTGCCCAACTGGGGAACCGGGGCCGCGGTACGAAGAAGCTCCGTCGGGCGACCTTCACAAGGTTCTCGACCTTCCCCTTGTCGTTTCCCTTGCCCGGCCTCCCAAAACGCTCTGCGAACAAGTAGTGCGACTGCAGCTCCGAGAACGCCTGCGTCTTCTGCCGCGTCCCGTCGCCTAGGATCCGCGCCACCGCCAGCGTTGTGTTGTCGTAGAGAATCCGTCGCGGCACGCCACCCCAGTAGCGAAACGCCTCGACGTGCCCCTCCAAGAAAGCTTCCGTCGTCTCGGCCGGAAATGCCCGCACGTAACTCTCGTCGCTGTGGGGTAGATCGATGACGAAGTAGTGCGCCTTCGCCAGCACCCCGCCGATCTCCACTTGCGCCTCGCCGAAGTCCGCCTGGGCGTGCCCCGGCGGATGCGTCAGCGGCACGAACATCTCGCGCTGCGAGGTCCGCTTCAGCCGCACGTAGTCTTTGATGATGGTGTAGCCGCCCGCGAAGTCGTGCTCGTCTCGGAGTCGTTCGAAGATACGTTTCGCCGTGTGCCGTTGCTTCTTCGGCAGCGCTAGGTCCGTCTCCAGGATCTGGTCGATGATCGGCGTGTAGGCGTCGAGCTTCGGGCGTCGAATCGGCTTCTGCCGCCGATAGCCCGGCGGCGCGGCGTAGCGCAGCATCTTGCGCACGGTCTCGCGCGCCAGCCCGAAGCGCTGCGCCGCTTCTCTCTCGCTGACCCCTTCGACAAAGACCGCTCGGCGAACGCGTGCGTACAGCTCCACAGAGTACATCCCTCCTGCATCACACAAAACACCCCAAAAATGTTTTATGAAATGCTGGCGGGCGGTCTAGTTTTGCTCCGCCACCAGCGGCCTCAAACGGCCGCCCTGTGGTCTATTTTCGCTCCGGCGCTTACAAACGTCACCTTCTCGCGCATCTACAAGGATGCCGAGGGCAACTGGAAGTCCACTTCCAGCTTCGGCCGCGACGACCTGCTCGTTTTGGCGAAGGTCGCCGACATGGCGCACACCAAGGTTTTCGAGGTCGCCAACGGAAACGCTGCCGACCAGGACGGCGAACAGCAGTCCTAACGGCTGCCGTTATCAGGCGGGGCTTCGGCCCCGCCTTTTTTTCGTCCCCTTCGAGGAAACCACCTCACCGAAATAACCGCCGTGCGCGCTCAGCCGCGCAGAGAGACGCGCTCACCGCTTCAGCAGACCTATGGGGCCTTTTTTCGCTGAAACGCTCAGGACGGCCCGGAGAGCACGGATTAACACCTGTTTCAAACGTACTCACCGATCTTTTTAGTAGTGCCTGAAAAGTGCGTGGTGAGAAAAAAACGGGATTATATACCGTTTTACCCACCAATAGCTTTCAGCGACGGGTGCTCAGCCACAGCAGCAAACAGACGGCGAGCACAAGCGGACCGAAATAGTAGATCAGCGCGGCGAGCAACAGCAGCAGCCCTTCCATCACTGAATGTTACAAGGGGTGGGCCAATGCCGTTGGGGAAGGATTTCAACGGTGGGGTGCTTCCAAGGGCCGTATTCCCATTCGCGCCCTTTCATCTTGATTCTGGTACGCTCCCGAACCTTCCAGCAGCCGACTTTGCAGCAGACCTCCCAAATGGACTCCCGGTTTTTGTCGCGAGAAGAACCAGCTGGCGTCGGAATGGGGTGCGGGCAATGATCGCAGCCGTTCTGTGATTCTTTTCTCATTTTGCAATTTGCAGGTACACCAAAATTGCAGCCGAGATGCCACAAAGGGTGGTGCCGATAGCGGCCATGATGGCGAATATCGCCTGCCCTTTGGTGAGTGTCATCTTCTTAACCTCGATGGGCTTGCCGTCCAAGCACAGGTTATCATCCTCGTCGAAAGTCAGGCGTGCCATGTCCTCGAAAGTGATATCCCTGTGACCCTTCGGTAGGGATGGCTTCACCGCGACAGCCTAGCACAGGCTCAGGGCGCCGCAGCCCACATCACGTTGGCCTGTAGCGTCAGTTCGTCGGCAAGCGCCGTGAGAAGCTGGCGATGCAAGCCTTCCAGGTCCATCGCCTCAGGGATGGCCGAAGCGATCAGCGTTGGGGCCATAGCCGTTGTGAACATGATGCTGTGAGGCTCGCCGCGATTCCAGACGAACAGATCGCCGTATGCGGTGAATGAGTTCTCTCCCCGCAGGTCGTCGATCCGGGGGAGGTCTTCGTCGTCGAGCAAATCCGCAAGCGCGCCGCCCCACCGCTGAACTTCATCGACGTCACCGAGCATGGTGGCGCTGACCAGGTTAACCCTGAGCGCCACCCTCCCCAACGCCAACATGACCAGCTTGCCAGCGATGCCGAGCTGTGCATCCTCTGCCTGCTTCATCAGGTCGCGGACCTGTTGGGCTGTCTCGATATCGAGCGGGTGGTGCTGCGGGATGTCGGCGCGGAAGCTCGCAAGGTCAAAGTCCTCGGTACCGGTTAGCACTGGAGGCTCCGTATCGCCCTCGTCGACGAGTTCATGGCTGTCCTTGGGCGTCATATGAAAGCGGCTCGGCTGATGAGCGCGCAGCTCGCGCTGCATTCGTTGAACCGTGACGAGCTGCTCCCGGAGAAGAATTTTTAAGTCCGATGCAGCCGCAACGGTGACTGCCAGTAGGGCGATGCTGCGTCATCGACTTCGGCGCTCCCGGCCAGGAAGCGAGATTCAGATTCAGCCCCTCCGAGCACCCTCGGCAGCGCCACGGCGACGGCCTTTTGATTCGCAAGCACTTTCTGAGGAAAGGCCGATGGTATGTGACACAAAAGCTCACCCGCAAGGAGGAAACCGCCCTTGCCACCATCGTCAACCAGGCGCACACCTTCATTCACAAGCTCATTCTGACGAAAGGCAAACCGGAGAACCTTCCCGTCAACGCCAACTACGAATCCGGAACAGCTTGGGACGTTCGCTAGCTCGCACTTCATGGCGGGGAGAAATCCCCGCCTTTTCCATCATTCGAGGCCGCGGCAATCACGATCCCGAAAAAAAGACGCTCTCAGAGGCCGCTGATGGCGTTTTCTCCGATCGCCTGAACCCCTAGCATCCCCGGATTCATCGCACATCAGGATGATGCTGAACACCTATAGCTACGCGCCTCGTGGCGCTTGCCGTCCCTTTCGTTCCCCTACATGGATTCTCCGCTTTCCGCCAGGTACGGGTGAGCGTAAAGCTCCCAATCCCAATTCGACAGGAGGACTTCAACGATGGACCACAAGGAAGCCGCAGCTCTTCTGCAGTCGATCAACGAGAACCTCATCGTCTCGACGGCGTGAAGTGCCTCAGAAGCACCCACTGCATCACCAAGATGGTGCTCATTGACGAGAAGCTGTCGAGGCTTCTCCACAACAACGTCAACACCGCCCTCGACGAGCGCGACAGCTTGCAGCTTGAGTTCTGAACGAACCGTCGCCCCTGGATTCAGACTGGATCCAGGGGCGCTTTCTTCGCTCCGCGACGAACACTACATCTTATGTTGGTGCGCGCGCGACCCACGCCGGTCGACCAACAATATGCACAACATCTTGTGCTCGCTGATTCCGCCTTTCACACCCTCCTCTGCAGGGTTCTCCGCTTTCCGCCAGGTACAGGTGAGCGGAAAGCTCCCAACCCTATTCCAACAGGAGGACAACCTATCAATGGCAAACCAGAAACCTTCCACCAAGGCTTACGAAACGCACCTCTTCGAGGCGCTCGAAATCGCCCAAGTTCCCAGCACCAAGGCGTATACTGCGGTGCAGGAGGTTCGCAACATGGCCGGCGAGAACATTGACGCTAAGTTTGACGCTGTGAACGCCAAGTTTGACGCTGTGAACTCCAGCATCAACTCACTCCGGTGGATGACCGGCGGCCTATTGATCCCCATTTCATTGGGCATCATCGGTCTTTTGCTGAAGAGCTGACCCCTTTCGCGCAGCCGCCGCCGCTCTGACCCCAGCGGCGGCGGCCTTTCCTTTGTAGTCTCGGACAAGCGTTCTAGAATGACACCAGTCGCAGAGCTGCTCCACGCAGCTTGCGCTGAACCAACGGAGACTTTCCATGAGCATGAACAACCCCGAAGATCATGATTACGACTGGGTGAGCGCGACTGAAGAATGCTCTGTCCCCTGCGAATTCGCGCGGCTCCAGGACAACGCGCGAAGATGCATCGAGACCAGAAATCAGAAGATCAATGATTCTGCCGAGAAGTTCACTCTTGAAGTCGAAACCGAGTCTAAATTTCTGGTCAGATCGTGCTCGGGAAATTTCGTTTCCTTTGCAGCCCACAGCGATTTCATCGAGGTTCAATGTGCTGATCTTGTGGATAACCACGGGACGACTCCCTACTCTCTTTGCCGCCTCTCATTGACCCTGAACGAAGAAGCTGAATGCAGATACCAGATCAATGGAAAAGGCAATTATCTCCGCTGGCAGGTCATGAAACATGCTCTCAAGAACCTGTTGTTCTTGCTGCCACGACAGCTCTAATCCACTCCGAACTGACCGCAGCTATCCTCCGCCTCGCTGTGGTCCAGTTTCCAGCCCTTGCAGCAACCACCCTTTCCGATACTCCCACACGGCGGAGCTGAGAGAAGCTCCCCCGAGTGGTTGCCGCGACACACCCGCCGCGAGCGGCGCCGGCGTGCGCGATCAGCAGACATACCGCGCCGAGTGGCCGCACGTCCCCTCGGCTTAGCCCGGATATTTCACAAGGGAGTAGGAAAAGGGCTGTCTGTTGTGGCACAAAACGTTTGTGGAGAAAACGTTAGCGCCACAGAAAACAAGCAGCCCTCCGATTACGGAGTGCAGCCAATCCAGCTTCTCGTTTGCCCAGCATATTCGGCGCCAAGTGAGCACCCGGTTTGATGGCGGGGTGATCAGCTCCGACGATGGCGCTGTGCTGTTGCGCGAGGTCGACCGGCGCATCAACCTGCTGTCGCGATTGGCCGCCCGTGGCAAAAGTTACGCGGGCGGCGTCACGCGCCTCGGGGCCGATTGCGTAACGCGTGGCCGCTCCAGGAACGCGGTGCCGAGCTCTCCACGCGGCCCGCCCGGAAGCGGCGCGCAGCCCTTCGGGCGACGGACATTTTCGTTCCAGCGGCGATGATGCGGGCAAGATTTTTCCTTCGTACGCGCTCCCAGGATGCGGTACAGTATTCTCATCGTGAAGTCCACAAAAGTGGTCACGCTGTTTTTCTTGGCCCTGAACTGCATGGCGCAAACCCTGCCTCGGCCCACAGGTCTCTACTTCGAGCCGCTCCTGGAAGGGGAATCAGCAATGCTGCAAGGCGACAGCGACAAGATCATTCCCCAGATTGCAAACCACGGTACGTCGCAAGACGGGGGATTCTTCATGATCTTCCAAGCCATCAACGTCTCGGCGGCCATGGCGACGTTCCAAGTGGAATTCTTCGACAAGAACGGGGAATCCATGAACATGCCGCTGGCGACAAGTTCGGATGACCTGATCGGCACGCCTGCCCATGGATTTCAGGGGACGCTCTCACCGGAAGGCTACGGGGCGCAAGTGACGATCCCGAACAGCTCTCCCACGGCCATCGGTTATGCCGTGGTGAAGATGGATCCCGACGAATCGGTGGCGGTCAACGCGACGTTCGTGCAAATCGAGCCGGGCCGCCCGCCGTTCATGGCCGGCGTGCCCCTATCGACCGTTCTTCACAAGACGGCATTGATGCCGTATCTCTCAGGGGGTGGATTCACTCCCGCCCTGGCGTTGGTGTCGCTGCGGTCTCAGGATGTGACACTCATTGCCCACAGCGGCTTGGACGGAGAGGAACTTTGCAGCGCCACCATGAACTTTGGCGACGGGCATCACCGAGCGTTCCTGTTGAGGGATGTCCTTGCCTGTACGTCGATGTCGGAGGGAACGCTCGAGATTCAGGGAGATCCTCAGTTGCCTGCCTCGATAGCAGGGATTGGCTTTGAAGGGCATGAGGGAGGAGCACTCGTGAACCGGCCCATCTGGATGAGCCTGGAGGGAGTCACGGGCGAGAAGTTTGCTCCGCCGAACGAAGCCAGGTTCAACGGTATCGTCACCGGCAAGCGAGTCGTAGCGATCGGCCAACCGTTCTATACGGAGTTCGACAGTCCCGGCCGCTTCCGGGAAAGCGAATGCGGGGAGATCTATCCGGGGAGCCATACCTATGAGAACACGGGTTTGACTACAGGAACGCTCACGGCTGATTACGATGACGGTGATCGCTGCACGTTCAGCCTTACGTTTGATTCGACGACTACGGGTTTGTCGGCCTACACGTGCAACGACGGATCGAGCGGCGAATACGACTGGAGGCTGGTGGGGATTCCGTCGGGAGGCACGGATGCCTATACGCCGTTGGAGGGTGGGATGGGCAGCGACTTGTTTCTCAACTACATCTCCGGCCCCATCGTGCAGGCGAAATGCATCAACTGCCATGTCGAAGGCGGCAGGTCCGAACGCACACGGCTGGTTTTCCAGCCGACGTCAACGCCCGACCACGGAGCCCGCAACTTGGCGACGATCGAGCATTTTCTGGCCACGGTTGACGAAGGTTCCAATCGGATCCTGAACAAGATCCAGGGCATGAGACACGGCGGCGGCGTCCAGGTGCCCGCCGGTTCGGCCGACTTTGACAACATGGAGCGCCTCCTCGGTCTTCTGGGTTATGGCGGGGGGAAACGGTGCGCCGGGCCGCGTTGAAGAATCCCCACCCGGGCGGAACTTCAGGCCGTCAAGTCAGCCGCCGAGATATCGACTTGCAACGTGATAAAAGTCCAGCCTGCCGTACGATGCGATCTTTTGGCGCTTCACTGGTTATACAGCTTTTGTGAGAAGAGTTGTAGAATGGCTCTCTCTCCGTACAGCGTGAACGTGTCCAAATGTCTTTCGTAAGATCCGAGGCGTGGGTGTTGCTGATCGCGGCGGCGATCGGCATTGGGCCTGTTTTCCAACCGGCCCGGGCGATGGCCCAGCCCGTCCCTGGGAGCCACCGAACTCTATCTGGCCGCTGGGCCTATGAAATCCAGCGAGACCGTGCGCATCAACGCATGGAAAACACCATGTACGCGTCCACGCCGTCTCGCGCGGACGAAGCCTCCATGTGTCCCGCCCTGGTCGTTGAGGAGCCCGGTCTGCCCATTGCGCTGGACGGGCGCGGCGCCTTCTGGAAGTCCGACACCAGGAGGTATTCCGCCAAGGCGGATGAAATGGAATCGGAATCGGCACTGGACTTTTTTCTGAACCACATCTCCGGCCCGATCGTGCAGGCGAAGTGCGTCAACTGCCACGTCGAAGGGGGCTTGTCCGGCCACACACGGCTGATTTTCCAGCCGTCTTCCAACCCCGACCATGCAGTCCTCAACCTGGCGATGTTCAAGGATTTCCTGGCTAAGGTCGAGGACGGCGCCAATCGGATACTGAACAAGATCCAGGGCGTAGCACACGGCGGCGGCATTCAGGTGCCCGCCGGCTCGGACGACTTCGCCAACATGGAGAGTTTCCTCGGCCTGCTGGGGTATGGCGAGGATTCCGGTCCCGACCTGACCCCGGAGACGTTGTTCGACACGGTCACCATGGCGTCGCCGGGGAAGACGTTGTGGCGGGCCGCCTTGATTTTCGGCGGAAGGATCCCGACTTGGGAGGAACGCGAGGCCGTCGACAACGGCACTGAGGACGACCTGCGGGCGGCGATCCGGAATCTGATGACGGGACCGGGATTCCACCAGTTTTTGCTTCGGGCGAGCAACGATCGGTTGTTGACGGACCGGCGCCTTGGCGACCAGGTGATCAATCCAGACTTCCCTCGTTTCGTAGACTTCGCCAATCTGTATTGGACGAAGATCATGGCGGCACTCGAGAGAGGATACAGTCATCCGCACGACGATCCAGAGCTTGCACAGTGGATAGATAGAGTCAACTACGGAAACGCGCGCGCCCCTCTCGAGCTGATCGCGCACGTGGTGGAGAACGATCTTCCCTACACGGAGGTTCTGACCGCCGACTACATCATGGCGAACCCGATGGCGTCCAAGGCCTACGGCGCAGCGACGCAATTCGACGATGTCGAGGACCCGCTGGAGTTCAGACCTTCGGAAATCGTCAGCTATTACCGGGATGATGATTCTAAGGTTGTAGAGTTCAGAAAGGGCGGCGGAGTCCGTGTTCTGGATCCCGGCAACCTGTGGACGGATTACCCCCACGCGGGGATTCTCAATACGACCGTGTTCCTGTTGCGATACCCCACGACCCCCACCAACCGCAACCGCGCCCGATCGCGTTGGACGTACTACCACTTCCTGGGGCTCGATATCGAGAAGTCGGCGTCGCGGACGACTGACCCCGACGCGCTCGCCGATACCGACAACCCCACTCTGAAGAATCCGGCATGCACGGTCTGTCATCGCGTCATGGATCCGGTTGCCGGAACCTTCCAGAACTACGGAGAAGAAGGGGAATACCGAGACACATGGGGAGGGCAGGACTCGCTGGATGACTTCTACAAGTGGCCGCCGGATGGTGCTTACACGCCTTATCAATCCGGCGATACCTGGTACCGCGACATGCGCGAGCCGGGCTTCGACGGACAGATCGCGCCCGTCGCGGACAACAGTGTGCAGTGGTTGGCCGAGCAGATTGTGGCCGACGATCGGTTTGCCGAAGCGACGGTGAAGTTCTGGTGGCCGGCGATCATGGGCGTCGAGGTTGTGAGACCTCCGGAGGACAAGAACGACAGCGACTTCGAAGCGATGCTGCTGGCCTCCAACGCCCAATCCGCGGAGGTGGAGCAGCTTGCCGCGGCGTTCCGCACGGGCATCAACGGGGGCGCACCTTACAACCTGAAAGACCTTCTGGTAGAGATCGTGCTTTCTCCGTGGTTTCGCGCGGAGTCGCTCACCGACGACAATCCGGTGCGAGCGGCGGCGCTCCGGATCGCCGGTGTCGAGCGGCGGCTCACGCCGGAAGAGCTGGCGTGGAAGACTGAAGCAATCACTGGATACGGCTGGGGGCGCGAAAGCACACGAAATTGGAACTTCACAGACGGGGATTCTGGTGGCTACATCAGCCTGCTGACCAATTCAGGAAACTATCGGTTGCTCTACGGCGGAATCGACTCGGACGGCATCATTAAACGGGCGGATGACATGACGGCATTGATGGCAGCCGTCGCCCAAAGCCACGCCGTCGAATCCAGTTGCCCCATTGTGGCCCGCGAGTTCTTGCTTTGGCCGGACGAGAACCGGCGTCTTTTCGGCGGGATCGACAAGAATGCATCACCGGTTTGGGAAATGTCTGGCACAGCAGTGATCGAGGCCGATTCTTGGGGGGAACGAGAGACGAATTCGTGGGCCGTGGCCCTGCTCGCCGGTCCCAAGAACGTGCGCCTGGGATTTCTGAATGACTTCAGTGACGACGAAACCCACGACGACCGAAACTTGATTCTGGATGAATTGATCATCCGCGATCAGCACGGCTCGGTGGTCGAGGTCGTCGAACTCGGGAACCTGGATACGGAGGATTGCCAAGGCCCCACCTGGGAACGCAACGCATACATCCTCTATTGCGAAGGATGGGTGGATGTTCCCGTGTCGATTCCCGTCGATGGAGACTACCGAATAGAGGTCGTTGCGTTTCAAGAGGCGGCCGGTGACGAACCCGCCATGCTGGAAATGGTGATGGAATCCGACATTGAAACCTCGCGGGGCGCAAGGGCGATTCGGCGCAAGCTGGTCGAACTGCACGAAAAACTCCTCGGGGTGACGGTGAGCATCGATTCGCCGGAGGTGGAAGCGGCGTTCCTGCTGTTCGTGGAAGTATGGGAACGAAAACGTCTCGCCGACGGTTGGCAGGAAGAGGATATCGTCTGCGAAATCCAAGACCAGTTCTATTTCGAAGGAATCGCGGACGATGTCCTACAGGTCTACACGGACGATAATGGCAACACTGACTATGACATCAACTGGGATCGCGCGGATGAAATATTCGACGAAGCCGGCTTTTACCGCCCGGATCCTGTCGTCCGGACATGGGTCGTGGTGCTGGCCTATTTCCTGACGGATTACCGGTATCTCTTTCTCTAGGAGGGTGAGATGAAACGGCGTACCTTTGTCAAGAGCCTGTTGGCCCCCGCTATTGGCGCAGTGACAGGGTTCCAACTGCCGCTCGCGAATGCCGCCGACTACCACGGAAAGCTATTCGTCTTCGTCCAGGCGGACGGGGGCTGGGATCCGACGAGTTTTTGCGACCCGAAAGCGAATACACCCGGCGAAAAGGTCATCAACCACTGGGCCGAGAACCGAGAGGTCCAGCAAGCAGGAAATCTCTTGTACGCGGACTTCGGCAACAACGCAGCGTTTTTCGAGAAGTACTACGATCGGATGCTGGTCATAAACGGCGTCGACGCTCAGACGAATTCCCATTCGGCAGGAATCATCCATAACTGGAGCGGCCGTGTCTCGGAAGGGTACCCGAGCATGACTGCTTTGCTTGCCGCTCAATATGCCCCGGACCTTTCGCTTTCCTATCTCAGTTTCGGGGGTTTCTCCCAGACATTCGGTCTCACCCCGTACACTCACGTGGACAATTCAGGCTTGATCCGCAACATCGCTGCCCCGGAAGTCCCCCAGTGGGCCGATTCAAGTGACCCATCGTCGTATCTTCACCAAGCAGACTGGGAAACATTGAGGACATTCCGGGATGCCAATATCGCGCGGCTGGCAGCGGCGCGCCAGCTTCTGCCCAGAGCCTCCCGCAATCGCCGACTGTATGCCAGGGCGCTCTTGCCCGAAGCGACCGAAGGATTGAGAACGTATACTGCTCTTCTTCCGCCGGAAGACGAACTGGAGCAAGAGGAACAGTCTGAAGACGGGCGCCACCCCAGCGGCCTGCGGCGTCAAGCGCAGCTCACCGTCCTAGCTTTCAAGGCAAAGGTCGCTGTCAGTGCGGATCTCCGGCTTGGTGGTTTCGATACGCACGCCAACCATGATCCGGAGCACAACTGGTTGTTGGGGAACTTGACGGATTCCGTCGACTTTCTGTGGGAGCTGGCGGAAATCCATGGAGTGGCCGACCGCCTGGTCGTCGTGATGGGGTCGGATTTCGGTCGCACCAACCACTACAACGTGGATGCGGGCAAGGATCATTGGCCCATAGGCAGTTTCATCGTGATGGAAAAGAACCAACCCTGGACCAACCGTGTCGTCGGTGAAACCGACGCCCTGCACTTTGCGCATAAGATCCATCCGGACAAGCTTCAGCGCGACGACGCCGACGGAACCATCATCCACCCGAAACATATTCACAAAGCGCTCCGCAGATACCTCGGAATCGAGAACTCACCGGGTACCCAGCAGTTCCCGTTTCACAAAACCGAAGACTTTGCGTTTTTCGGATAACTTCCTTTGTTCACGTCATGGCTGCATCTGGCAATGCAGAATGCAGGTGCGGTAGAGCGAAAACCGCGGGCCGGCCTGAGCAGAAATGGAGAGGAGGAGGGCCGTGTCATCGATAAAAAAGAGGAGAGCATCGCAATGAGAAGATTGGAGGAGGATTATTGACTCTGGCCTGTCTCGGGCTACTGGCTTCCTTCCTCTCTTTTGTTCGTCGCCTCGTTCAATGGGCGCTCTGGCGGAAGAAAAATACCGTTTCCTGCGGTCCTGGGCAAATCGGGCTGCTACGTTTCCGGCTGTCACATGACGCCTGGCAGCACCTTGAATGAAGTCGGTTCCGTCTCGTTCAACAATGTACCGGCAAGCTTCGTTCCCGGGGAAACCTATGACCTGGGAATCACGATGACCGGAGGATCGATATACGGGTTCCAATTGGCTGCTGTTTTCTCCGATGACTCTCAGGCCGGCGCCCTGACAGCCGTCACTGAAGAAACCATAGTCGACGCTGGAGGAATCGAGTAAAGACGGAAGGACGGGTGCTGGAAGTGTGCCGGAAGATGGGAATCACACAACAGACGTTCTACCGATGGAAGATGGCATTCGGAGGGTTGATGCCCTCTGAAGTCCGCAAGCTGGGACAGTTGGAAGAGGAGGACGCTCGGCTGCGTCGTCTGGTGGCAGACTTGAGCCCGGACTAGAGAGATGCTCCAAGAGGTGGTCTGAAAATAATTATAACGTCTGCCTGCGGCCGGAAGCGGGTCGAATTGCCGCGGACGGATCCATGAGGTGAAAAACTTTGCAAATCGATCGAAAGCCGAAGACAGGACCAAGCATGAAATCAGGTAAACATCCGACCAGTCATCCTGGCCCGAAACACCACGCCACATCAGATTCGACCCGGCAAACCGAGGCCGTACTCGGCCGCTGGTGGCGCTACGCGTTTGCCTACGGAGGTTTCGTCATAGGGTATTTCGTGGCGATGGTTATGACCGTAGCGGGATTCGCTGTCCTGGGGGCACCGGAGGAGGCACTGGCGCAGCAGAGCGGCGGGCCGACGGCGAAAGGGGCCATTCCGCAGCAGCGGCTGAGAGCGGGCGGCTGGTCGGTGACGTTGGAGGTGGGAGAGTACTTCGAGGCGACTGGGGAGGTGACGATCAAGGCAGGTTCGTTGGATGAGATGGTGGCGACGGCGAGCGTGACGGGGAGCGCGGTGACCATCGAACCTGTGAGAAAGGGAGCCACTGAGATCGAAGTCACGGCGGAAAATTCCGAGGGATCGGCCGTCCAGCAAATCGCCGTGACGGTGGGGGCGGCGTTGCCCCCGTTGGCCTACACGATCGACACTTTTGCAGGTTTGGGGATTAAGTTTGTGGATGGCAGCCCGGCCACCGAGGCAATATTAAACGAACCTCATGGCGTGGCGTTAGATGGAGACGGCAACATCTACATCGCGGACTTGGGAAACGCCCGCATACGCAAAGTGGAGGCCGCCACGGGTACTATCAGCACCATTGTGGGTACAGGAGAAAGGGGACGCGACGGGGACGGCGGGCCCGCCACCGAGGCCCAATTGGATGGGCCTCATGGTGTAGCGTTTGACGCTGCCGGCAACCTCTATATCGCGGACGCCTGGAGCAAGCGCATCCGCAAGGTGGATGCGGGCACAGGGATCATCAGCACCATTGCCGGCACGGGTGAAAGGAGTTACGGCGGGGACGGCGGGCCCGCCACCGAGGCCCATTTGCACCATCCCCGAGGCGTGGCAATAGATGGCGCCGGCAACGTCTACATCGCAGACGCGGACAACCACCGCATCCGCAAGGTGGATGCGGACACAGGGACCATCAGCACGATCGCCGGCAACGGAGAGTGGGGTTACGGCGGGGACGGCGGGCCCGCCACCGAGGCAATATTAGACGAGCCTCATGGCGTGGCGTTAGATGGAGACGGCAACATCTACATCGCGGACTTGGGAAACGCCCGCATCCGCAAGGTGGATGCGGACACAGGGACCATCAGCACGATCGCCGGCAACGGAGAGCGGGATTACGACGGAGACGGCGGTCCGGCCACCGAGGCCCAATTGGATGGGCCTCAAGGTGTAGCGTTTGACGCTGCCGGCAACCTCTATATCGCGGACGCCTGGAGCAAGCGCATCCGCAAGGTGGATGCGGGCACAGGGATCATCAGCACCATTGCCGGCACGGGTGAAAGGAGTTACGGCGGGGACGGCGGGCCCGCCACCGAGGCCCATTTGCACCATCCCCGAGGCGTGGCAATAGATGGCGCCGGCAACGTCTACATCGCAGACGCGGACAACCACCGCATCCGCAAGGTGGATGCCGCCACCGGCACCATCAGTACTCTGGCGGGGATTACAGAGGTCGAGGACGGCGGTCCAGCCACCAGTTCCCGATTGGTCCAACCCCAAGGTGTGGCTGTAGACGGCACCGGCCACGTCTATATCACCGACCTCTGGAGCCACAGCATCCGCAGGGTCGACGCCTTCACGGGAGCCATCAGCACCTTGGCGGGCACGGGTGCAAGTGGTGACGGCGGAGACGGCGGCCCGGCCAGCGAGGCCCAGTTGAGCGAGCCCGAAGCCGTGGCGGTGGATAGCGCCGACAACGTTTACATCGCGGACTCGGCGAACCAGCGCATCCGCAGGGTCGATGCGACCACCGGTACCATCAGCACCATTGCAGGCTCGGGGCATTGGGATTACGGCGGGGACGGCGGTCCGGCCACCGAAGCCCACTTGCGCCATCCCCGAGGCATAGCGGTGGATGGCGCCGGTAACGTCTATATCGCGGACTCGGGGAACCACCGCATCCGCAAGGTAGACACGGCCACGGGAACCATCAGCACCATTGCTGGCACGGGGGAGTGGGGGTACAGCGGAGATGGCGGGCCGGCCTCCCAGGCCCAATTGGGCGAGCCTGTAGGCGTGGCGGTGGATAGTGACGGTAACATCTACATCGCGGATGTCAGCCACGGCCACATTCGCAAGGTGGATACCGCAGGAACCATCAGCACCATTGCTGGCACGGGAGAGCAGGGTTACAGAGGGGACGGCGGCCCAGCCATCGAGGCTCAACTTTCAGAACCTCATGGTGTGGCGCTAGACGGAGACGGCCACCTTTACATCGCCGACTTCTGGAACCACAGCATCCGCAGGGTGGATGCCTTCACGGGGACCATCAGCACGATCGCCGGCACCGGAGAGCGGGATTACGGCGGAGACAGCGGCCCGGCCACCAGCGCCCGATTCAGGAATCCCTTTGGCTTGGCAGTGGGCGGCGATGGTAACGTCTATGTCGCGGACACCGAGGATAGACGCATCCGGGTGTTGCAGCCCATCTCGGGGCTGATGCCGCGCACGCCCATCTCCACCCAGAACTTGTCTGACTATTTTGCGGGCTTCGATGCTGTCCGCTATCAGGTGGAATCGTCAGGCGGAGTCGTGGAAACGGGTCGGGTGACGGGAAGCGAGGTGACCCTCGCGGCCTTGACGGCGGGCGAGGGGATCATCACCATCACGGCGATCGGTCCGGATGGAACTCGGGCCACACGGACCATTCCCGTGAGGGTCGATGAAGCGGTGTTGGCGTTGTCCTACACCATCGACACCTTGACAGGAAATAGCTACGTCTTTGATGGCGGCCCCGCCACCCGCGCCTGGCTGGGTTCTCCTGGAAGTGTGGCGGTGGATGCCATGGGCAACCTCTATATCGCAGACCACGGCTACCACCGTATCCGCAAGGTGGATGGTGCCACCGGGACCATCAGCACCATCGCCGGCATCGGAGTGCGGGGTTACAGCGGGGACGGTGGCCCGGCCACCCAGGCCCTATTGGGTGACCCCGTAGGCGTGGCAGTGGATGGGAACGGCAACGTCTATATCGCAGACGCCGATAACCATCGCATCCGCAGGGTGGAAGCAGCTACGGGCACCATCAGCACCATCGCCGGCACCGGAGAGCGGGATTACAGCGGGGACGGTGGCCCGGCCACCCAGGCTGAATTTCGTGACCCCGTAGGCGTGGCAGTGGATGGGAACGGCAACGTCTATATCGCAGACGCCGATAACCATCGCATCCGCAGGGTGGAAGCAGCTACGGGCACCATCAGCACCATCGCCGGCACCGGAGAGCGGGGTTACAGCGGGGACGGTGGCCCGGCCACCGAGGCTGAACTCGGATACCCCTCAGGCGTGACTGTGGATGGTGCCGGCAACCTCTACATTGCAGACGAGGGGGACGACCGAATCCGCAAGGTGGAAGCAGCTACGGGCACCATCAGCACCATCGCCGGCACCGGGGAGTGGGGTTACAGCGGGGACGGCGGCCCAGCCATCGAGGCTCAACTTTCAGAACCTCATGGTGTGGCGGTAGACGCTGTCGGTAACGTCTACGTCACGGACTACTGGAACCATCGTGTCCGCAAAGTAGATGCCGTCACCGGGACCATCAGCACCATCGTCGGCACGGGGGAGTGGGGTTACAGCGGGGACGGCGGCCCGGCCAGCGAGGCTCAACTCAGATATCCCTCAGCCGTGGCGGTGGATGGCGCCGGCAACCTCTATATCGCAGACTCGGGGAACAACCGCATCCGTAAGGTAGATGTGGCGACGGGGACCATCAGCACCATCGCCGGCACGGGAGAGTGGGGTTACAGCGGGGATGGCGGCCCGGCCAGCGAGGCTCAACTCAGATATCCCTCAGCCGTGGCGGTGGATGGCGCCGGCAACCTCTATATCGCAGACTCGGGGAACAACCGCATCCGCAAGGTGAGCGCCTTTACCGGGACCATCAGCACCATCGCCGGCACCGGAGAGTGGGGTTACAGCGGGGATGGCGGCCCGGCCATCGAGGCTCAACTCGGATATCCCTCAGCCGTGGCGGTGGATGGCGCCAGCAACCTCTATATCGCAGATTTCCATAACAACCGCATCCGTAAGGTAGATGTGGCGACGGGGACCATCAGCACCATCGCCGGCACGGGAGAGTGGGGTTACAGCGGGGATGGCGGTCCGGCCACCCAGGCTCGACTCGGATACCCCGAAGGCGTGGCGGTGAATGGTGACGGCAACCTCTACATCTCAGATTCCCGTAACAACCGCATCCGCAAGGTGAGCGCCTTTACCGGGACCATCAGCACCATTGTTGGCACGGGAGAGTGGGGTTACGGCGGGGATGGCGGCCCGGCCACCCAGGCTCAACTCGGATACCCTGAGGGCGTGACGGTGGATGGCGCCGGCAACCTCTACATCTCAGATTCCCGTAACAACCGCATCCGCAAGGTGAGCGCCTTTACCGGGACCATCAGCACCATTGCCGGCACCGGAGAGTGGAGTTACAGCGGGGATGGCGGTCCGGCCATCCAAGCCCAACTCGGATACCCCTCAGGCGTGACGGTGGATGGCGCCGGCAACCTCTATATCGCGGACGGCTCTAACTACCGTATCCGCAAGGTAGATGTCTGCACGGGGACCATTAACACCATCGCCGGTACCGGAGAGCAGGGTTACAGCGGAGACCGCGGTTTTGCCACAGCAGCCAAATTGGGCTATTCCAGTGACATAGCGGTAGGTAACAATGGCAACGTCTACATTGCGGACATAGAGAACCATCGCGTCCGCGTCTTGAAGTCCGACTCGGCAGTGGGGTCAGGTGGATGCGCCTCAGCCTTAACCGAGAGGTAAGTAGTGAAGTGCCACAAGTGAGCTGGAGGTGCTGTTGCCAGCCTTCGTATTAGGAAGACCCCACGCTCGGCTACAACTGAGGAGTTTCATTGGCTCTCCGGTAGAAACTTCAGCCTCGAACCCCTCAACCGGGCGCTCGTTCCACGGGAACGGCCCTACCATACCCTGAGACCGTACCAGCCCTGGGGTCGCGGACTTCTCCGGAGTGGTCGATTCCATCCATGGAGTTGTGTGCGTCAAGTTCTGCAAAAAGGTTTGAGATCCAGATGAGTCCTCGGTTTGCTTGAAGGTTGTTGACGTTGACGGCGCGGAGGGAGCCCGCAGGGCGACCGGAGCACCGTCAACGTCATGCCGCGTCGGCGAGCGCTCGGAGGCGTTCGCGTTTTTGTTCCTCCCACAGGCTCATGTCCAAATAACGATCGGCCTCGATCCAGCCATCATGCATCTCCGCCGTCAGCGCCCGCACCAGCCGCAAGCAACTCGCCGCGTTGGGGAAGATCCTCACCACGTAGGTGCGCCTCTTGATCTCCTCCATCAGCCGCTCCAGCATGTTCGTCGACTTCATGTGCTTGTGGTGCTGCCGCGGCAAGCTCAAAAACGTCAGCGTCTGCTCGATGTTCTCCTTCACCCAATTACACAGCCTGGCATACTTGCTGCCCCATTTGTCCAGCCAGCGCGCCAGGTCGCGGCGTGCTTCCTCGACGTCGTGGCGATCATAGATCCAGCGCAACTCCATCAGACAGTCGTCATCGGCTTTGCGGGCTAGATGATCCAACGCGTTGCGCAGAAAGTGCACGTAGCAGCGTTTGTCAATGTCAAACGAAAATTGCGCACTTCTGACAAACGAAAATTGCACACATTTGAGGGGAGAACCGCCGCGGGTTTGGCGGACTTTCCCCCTTCGTTGCGATGGGGGTTGAGGTGGCCGTCGGAGGGAGCGGAGCGACCGGAGCCGGCCACCTCAAGCTGTGCAGCAGCCGTCATGTTCCCGTCCCTGCGGGCGGGGTGGCTTCGCCGTCCGCGCGTTGCATGGAACGCCACAGCCCCTGGTGAGCCCTCATCCGGAAGCTGTTCCCGCGGATGTTGACGATGTGGCAGTGGTGCAGCAGGCGGTCGATCAGGGCCGCCGCCATGACGTCGTCCCCCAGTACTGCGCCCCATTCTTCGAATCCCTTGTTGGAGGTCAGCACGGTCGAGGCCTGCTCGTGGCGCGCGTTGATCAGCTGGAAGAACAGCACGGCTCCATCGCGGCTGACGGGCAGGTAGCCGATCTCGTCGACGACCAACAGCGCCGGATGGGTCAGCATGCGCAGGCGGCGCGCCAGCTGGCCCGCTGCACGGGCCTGCTCCAGCGACTCGATCAGGCTCGCCAGCGTTCCGTAGTAGACCCGCCGCCCCGACTCCGCCGCGGTGATGGCGAGACTGATGGCCAAGTGCGTCTTGCCGACTCCGGGTGGCCCCAGCAGAACGACGTTCTCCTGGCGGGCCAGGAACCCGAGCTCGTGCAGACTCTCGATCTGCTCGCGCTTGAGGCTCGGCTGAAAGGCGAAGTCGAACTGCGCCAGGGTCTTCACGGCGGGCAGCCGGGAGGCGCGCATGGCGGTCTCCAAGCGGCGGTTGTTGCGCAGGGCGATCTGGGCGCCCAGCAGCCGCTCGAGAGCCTCGCCGGCGGTCACGGCGCCGCTGTCGAGTTGCGCCAGGATGCCGTCCACCGCCTCCAGCGCACCCGGCATCTTCAGGTCGGCCAGCATCGCCCGCAGCCGGGCGCGCCGCCCGTCGGCCGGCGCGCTCATCGCACCACCTCCGCGTACACCCGCAACGGCCGACGCTCAACGGCCACTGGCGTCGGGGCCCAAGACGGAGCCGCCGGGCGCATCCGGCCTCCGACGCGCTGGTACGGCCCGCATGCCAACGGCCCCAAGGCTCCCCGCTCGTCACGCTCGAACCGCTCCTGCGGTCGCTCCCCGGTCGTGCCGTGCCGCCGCACGTTGGCGGTCTCCGCCAGCCAGCGCTCCGCCTGCTCGTTCAGGTCCGCGTCACTGACAAACTCCCGGCCGTAAAAGAAGCTCTCCCGCACATAGCGGATCGGCCGCTCCACCTTGCCCTTGGTCCGTGCCCGGTAGGGCCGGCAGGACCGCGGCCGGAAGCCCCAGTGCGCGGCGAAACGCAAGAACTCTGCGTTCAGCGCCAGCGGCCCACCCAGCAGGCGGTCGTCGGACACCACCACCGACCGCATCTGGTCGAACAGCAGCTCCTGCGGCACGCCCCCGAAGCGCTCGAAGGCGCCCTCCAGGCCGCGGCACAGCACCTCCATCGTCTGCCGCTGGAAGAACCGCAGCCACAGCAGCCGCGAGTAGCCCAGCACCACCAGCAGCGCCTGACGCCGTCCCCACGGCAGCCGGAAGCCGCCGAAGTCTACCTGGCCCTGATGCCCCGGAGGCGTCTCGAACCGTACCACCGGATCCGCTGTCTCCCGTGGCCGGACCTGGCGCACGTAATCCCGCACGCTCCCGTAGCAGCCCGGGTATCCCGCCGCCCGCACCTCCTCATACAGCCGCTGCACCGTCAGCTTCGGATACACCTCCAGGCGCGCCTCGATCATCCCCTTGTACGGGTCCAACTTGCGCGCGATCGGCGCCCGCCGCGCATAGCCGCCCGCCTCCGTGGTCAGCTCCCGGTCCAACTGACCGGACTCGATCCAGTAGTGGATCGTCCGCCGACTGAGCTGGAACCGCCGTGCCAGCTCGGCCTTCGACACCCCTTGCTCCAAGTAATGCTTCAGCAGCATCTTCGCCTCCATGTCGTACATCTCTCCGCCCCTCCATGTGGCCTCGCCCACATGCTGGAGCAGCGGTCTTCCCGCCGGTGAAAAGTGTGCAATTTTGGCTTGTCGAAAATGTGCAAATTAGCATTGCCGCCAACAGCGTTGCCAGACCGCCTCCGCCAGCACCTGCTCGATCGCCCGCCGCAACCCGGCGTGATCGTCGCTCACCACCAGTGCCACCCCCTTGAGCCCGCGCCGCCGCAGCCCCTCCAGAAACTCCCGCCAACTCGATGCGCTCTCGCGATTCGCCAACTCCACCCCCACGGTCGCCCGCCTGCCGTCGGCGCCCACGCCCACCGCCACCAGCACCGCTTGGGAGCGGACCACCCCGCCCTCGCGCACCTTCTCGTAGCGCGCATCCAGAATCAGATACGGATAGCGCTCTTCCAGCCGCCTCTGGGCAAAGGCGGCCAACTGTTCGTCGAGCTTTTTGACAATCGCCGAGATCGCACTCGCCGAAAAACGGTGGCCGCACAATTCCTCGCTGATCTTCTTTACCTTGCGCGTCGACACGCCCTCGATGTACATCTCGGCCAGGGCACTCACCAGCGCCTTCTCGCTACGCTGATAGCGCTCGAAAACCTCGGTCCGGAATCGCCCTTGCCGATCTTGCGGCACCCGCAACTCGAGCTTGCCAATGCGTGTGATCAGCCGCGCGCCGGTAGTAGCCCGAGCGATAGCCCAGCCGTTCGCTGCTGCGTTCGCTCTTGGCCGCTCCCAAGGCTTGCTCCATCTCCGCTGCCAGTACTTCTTCGAGTGCCTCTCGCACGGCGCTCTTCATAAATTCCTGATCGCCGGCCGGCAACTCGCTCAGCCGCTCCCGGCCCTGCTGTGTTTTACTCTTCCTGGGGGTCATGCTCTGTCTCCTCGTGTGGTTTGCTCACTACCTGGGAAACATCTTGTCCCCTTCTTGTTCTTTTTGCTGAACCTCCCAACTTAACCTCGTTGGCTGACGGCTACCCCGATGAGGAGACGTTCGCGGCGGTGTATCGGGCATTGCGTCCGCCGGGAGGAGCAACGGTTTGAGAACAGGGAGCGAACCGAAAAACGGTGCTGTCGGCAGCCACAGGCGCTAAGTGTGTCTCCCATCGGCAACAACCCAAAAAACGGACTTTCGCAGGCCTCCATGGGCGGCCTAAAACGCCCTGTACCGGCCCTCGCCCTCCCTCGCCGCGGAGGATTCCGCGCTTCAGACCATATTTCGGCCCCCCTCAACCCATCGCAAAGCCGCTGGTGAGAAAAGCGGGTTAGAGCGCGGCGGCTCCGCCCTGGGCCCGGCTGCGCCAGGTCCACGACCGGCCATCGTCAGCTCCGTTGCGCTTGACCGCTTCCGCTTCATTGCCCACAATGCCGGCAATGACCGCCATCGAAATGTCACTGGCGCGGCAGGCAATCACCAACGCCTTCAGCATCGTCTTGCTGCTCGTGGTCTGCATCTTCCTCATACGATCCGCCTTCCGCCGCTACCGCGAGCTGAGGCAAATCCACAAGCTCGACCGCTCTCTTGTCGAGAGCACGGATTACACGATCCTGATCGTGAATACCTCCTTCAGTCGATCGCAGCGCCCCGCCACCACTGCTGCCAAAAACCCCTCGCTACGCAGCCGCTGACGCGGCGATCCGCTTCGAACTCAACCCCCAGCACCCCCGGATTCGGTCCGGATCCGGATGGCGCTGAACCAACCGGCGCCAGCCATCCATTCGCTTGCCGGCAAGCGCTGCCGGTCCCCTGCAGCGGGTTCTCCGCTTTCCGCCAGGTACGGGTGAGCGGAAAGCTCCAAACCCTTACATCCAGGAGGACAACTTCACCATGGCAGACCAAGAGCCAGATACAACCTTGGAAGAACGGCGCAACGCCTTCGAGGAAAAACAGGAGGCCCGCCGCGAACGCTTGCTGAACGCAGCCGACAAGGCCGAACGCGAAGGCGATTCTCGGATCGCAAGAGCGAACAGCGATTCTTCGGTGATCCCGCTGGGGCAGCCGATCCTCGTAGGCCACCACTCGGAGAAGCGTGACCGCAACTTCCGCAAGCGCATTCGCAACAACTTCAACAAGGGCATCGAGCTGAAGGAGAAGGCTTCGAATCTCCGCGACCGCGCGGACAGCGTTGGCAAGGCCGGTGTCTCTTCCGATGACCCCGATGCGGTTATCAAGCTGGTAGAAAAACTGAAGAAGCTCGAACAGAAGCAGGAGCTTTACAAGTCGATCAACAAAGCCTTGAAAAAGGCCGACCGCACCGGCAGCGACGAGGAGCTGAAAGAGCTGGGGCTCAGCGACAAGACCATTGCCGAGCTCAAGACTCCCGACTACGCCGGCAGGAAGGGAATCCCTTCCTACGTTCTCAGCAACAACAACTCGAACATGCGCCGGATCCGCCAGCGGATCGAGGCGCTCAGGGAGGCCGAGCACGACCAGACGAGCGAAGAGCAGCACGGTGACATTCGCATCGTTGACAACGTAGAGGAAAACCGCGTGCAGGTTTTCTTCCCCGGCATTCCGGAGAAGGAGGTTCGCGTCAAGCTCAAGCAAAACGGTTTCCGATGGTCGCCCACGGCGGGAGCGTGGCAGCGCCATCGGAGTGAAGCCGCGCTGTGGTGGGCGCGGCGTTGCTGCGGTTTGGAGTAGCACCATGACCGCAACTTGGCCCTTGGGGATCGCTTCGATGCCCAGGGGCCTTTTTTTGTGCGCTCGAGCTTTTTCGCTTGAGCACAATCCGAATCCAGAGCGATCCTCGATGGCCAGCGGCCGCAGATTCACTGGATCGTTTTCTGAAGTCAGCGCTGTCGCGCCCGGACGTGTCCTCTCTGTCCACGAAAGCTGTGTCAGATACATTACACCTTCGGCCGACGTCGCCACTTCTCCGTCCCATGAACTGGAGTCAGAGCACTTGGAACCAGGTCATGAGCCAACTCTACGATCCCGATAAAGAACGCCGGAGGTGGGCGGCGAAGCCCGTACCTTGCGAGGACTGCGGAGCCCTTCTCGATAACGACTGGTGGAAGAGCGGACCGCAGGCGCGCGTCTGCCGTCGATGCCAGAACAGACGCTACGAAGCCAGGACCAGGGAAACCCCTGAAGGCGAGCGGCGCCGGAAGCGCAAGATGCTTCTCGCCAAGCTCAAGCGTCTTGAAGCCCGCATCGTTCGCGACCAGAAGACCCACGCTGAAGTCTGCGAAGAGCTGAAGGCCCTCGGCAGTTCCTAGTCTCAGTCTCGATCGACAGAACCATCTTCCGATCCGGCCCTGCCGTGCGGCGCCGGCGCGGGCCCCCGGTCGAGGCGCTCGCTGCGGCTTGCCATCAAGGCGCTTGGCTTCGGCCGATCTCCGTCCCCCTGACGCGGGTTCTCCGCCTTTTCGCCGTCCCAGGGTGAGCGAAAAGCTCCAAACCCGTTACCGCAGGAGGACAATCACAACATGGCAAGTACGAGAAAGACCGCCAGTTTTCGTTGCGACCGCGAGCTGTTCAACCGCATGGTCGAGGCCAGCACCAACTACGGCCTCAGCCTTTCCGAATGGATGCGGCGATCGCTGGAGGAAACCGTCAAGGTGCAGCTCCCCCGGAGCGTATCCAGCGGCTGGAAAGAGGCCGTCCTCGACGAAGGCAAGATCGGAGCCTTCTTCGCCGGCAAAGCCCACAAGCTGCCGGAGAACCTGATCGGCGAAACCATCCAGGCCGTCACCGCTGAAGGCGAAGGCAACACCTGGATTGGCGTCATCGACGAAGTGCGATTCCGAACGGACCGCATGGTGATCGCCAAGGTCAATCCCCGCATCGAACGCCGCCCGGCCGCGCGTGAAGAGCAGCCCACGGCCGCATAGAGCGCCTGCAGAAACGCCGGCGCTTCACCCGTCCCGCCGCAACTGCGGCGGGACTTCCCCTGATAAAACCTTCGCTACGCAGCCGCTGACGCGGCGATCCGCGAAGAGCCCGACCCTCAGCACCCCCGGATTCGTGCCGGATCCGGACGGTGCTGACCGAACCGCCACCCATCATCTTGCACTCGACGAACTCGCATGACCCCAACATCTTGTGGGCGCGCCGCTCCGCGGACGACAACATCTTGTGGGCGTCATCCTGCCGCACCCCGGCTCTCGCTTCCCGGACGAGGGTTCTCCGCTTTCCGCCTGGCAGGGCTGAGCGGAAAGCTCCCAACCCACACCATCAGGAGCCCCACCACATCATGCAAGACCTCTTCCCCCAGGTTCACGCTTCCGAAGCCATCAAGCTCTTCAAGACGGCCCTGTTCCTGAAACAGCAAAAAGAACACCTGAAGGCCATCAACCGCGCCTTGCGCACCGCCGACCGCACCGGCAGCGACCAGCCGCTCGAAAAACTTGGCCTCAACCATGCGCAGATCGCCACCGTCAAGACGCCCGATCCGACCGGAACGCGCGGCATCCACCCCATAGTGCTCCGCAAGATCGGCAAGCAGATTCGCAAGATTCGCGACAAGCTGCTCGCTGACTTCGGCCTTGTGATCGTCGATGACAAGCTGACCAGCTCCGCGCCTTCGACCGTCGCTCAGACCACCCATGAAATGTGCGGCGTGGTTCGCATCGTCGATAACGTCGAGAAGGGTCGCATTCAGCTCTTCTTCCCCCGCCCCGTGCGCAAGCCGGTCACACAAGTCCTCAAGTGCTACCGCTTCCGTTGGTCCGCCGCCGTGGGAGCCTGGCAGCGTCCTCGCGACGACCGCCAGACAGGCCTGTATTGGGCGCGCCGGATTTGCCGCGGATGGAGTTAAACTCCCTCTCCGCAACCATCCCCGCTCTGCGCCGCTCTACCCGGGCAGTCCCTTCCCCGCTGCGCGATCGCACAGTACGCTGGTTCAACTACTCATGACAGCCTGATTGACGCCGGCGTTCACTCTAGCCGCAGTTTCCGCCGTCATAGTCTCTGCGCATACCCCTTCGAATCGCTCGCCAGCGTCCGTTGGCTGCTCCATGATGAGGGTTCTCCGCTTTCCGCCAGGTAAGGGCGAGCGGAAAGCTCCCAACCCTTACCTCAGGAGGATTCAACCATGTCAGACATTGTTATCGTCAACCCCAACACGGTATCGGAAGCATGGGAAATGACCTGTCCCCAATGCCACCGCGACGACGACATTCGCATCAAAGCTATGATCGCGGTCATCCTGACCCCTCACGGAACCGACCCCACCGATTCCGATACCGAATGGGACGATGCCAGCATCGCCCTGTGCGACCATTGCCGCTTCACCGGCACGGTTCGCGACTTCCTCGACGCCTTCGCGTCCCTCCCCAGCGGCGGCCATTAGGCCGCCGCTTCCTTCCCAGGCTGCCGCCTGCAGCAACCCTGCCCTTCCCGTCCCCCTGACGCGGGTTCTCCGCTTTCCGCCAGGTAACGGTGAGCGGAAAGCTCCAAACCCTTACCGACAGGAGGACACCTTTTATGAGTGCATTCGTAGTCAACCCGACGCACATCGCCACGTGCGCGGCCATCATCAGGAAAATCGTTTTCGAGTACGAGGACGACCCGCCCAGCGATGAAAGCATTCGCATGGACCTGGCAGTGGCAAACGTCATCAGCGTGGCCTGGCGCTACGGACCGGCCGGCGAACATGACTACGCCCCGATCCTCGCCTCACTCGTCGGCAAGCTCGACGATGCCGGCTACAACACGAGCAATTTGCAGCTCCCCGAAGGGACCAGCGACATAAACGAAGCCTGTTTCGACGACGGCTACACGGCGACTGCCTACCTCAACGATTGCCGCTCCGCCAAAGCCATCCGTTACAGCTACGCCGAGGCTTGCGAGTACCTCGCTTGCCTCAACTACCAGTCGTGCGAACCGCCCGATTGGGAAGACAACAAGGTGCATCTCTGGATTCTTGAATCCAAGTCCTTTCTCGCTGGCCGGCTCGCCAGGCAGATATTGGGCAATCGCCATGTTTGTGAAGCTCGCGAGCCCGATCAGTCCGCTGCCTGATCTCTCTTCTCTCCCCTTCGCTTACCCCGCCGCTCACGCGGCGGGGATCTTCTTTGTCCCCACCTGTTTCTTCCTCTGCCAGCTCTTCCCCCTTGCCCTGCCGTGGGTTCTCCGCTTTCCGCCAGGTAGCGATGAGCGGAAAGCTCCAAACCCTTACCGACAGGAGGACTTCACAGGTGAAAGACAAACCCCAAACCATCGAAGTGATGTTCCGCAAGTACCGCGACAAGAGCGCTGCGATTCTCGCCGTGTTCCCCTACGAGGCCCACGACCAGGCAGGCACTTTTGTCACCTGCTATGCGCAGATCGGCCAGCACGGAGGCGCACAGATGGCGCACGTTCACTCCGCGACCCGGCCGGCCAAGCCCGACGAGTACGACGCTCTCTACCGCGAGCTCAAGCACATCTACGAGCGGCCGAAGTTTCCCGGCGATCCCGTCTACCAACTCAAGATCATCGAGCGGCGTTCCCCGAAACGCATGAGGGAAGCCCTTGAGAAAGCGAGGCAATAGCCCATGTCCGATCAGTTGCACTTCATCCGAGGCGGCGAGCCGCTCGATCCGAACGTGAAAGTCCCGATGGTCGAATGCGGTTGCTGCGAGTTTCACCACCGCTCCGACTTCTGTGGCGATTGCCGCACCGACTCCCAACGGTTCATGCCCCACGACTCCACCGACGGCGATCCGGAGTATGTCTGCGCGGACGGCCAGCACTGGATTTCCGATGCCGAATGGATACGGCGCGAGGACGCCCGCACCCAGGAGGCCGACTCTCACTCTTCAACCCCGCACGAGAAAGGAGCATCATCATGATTTCCCACGAAGAGATCGTCATGGAAACCCTGCCCGACCCCTGCCCCGATACATCGTACCTGGAGCAGGAAGGATTCGAAGATCGCTTGCGGCAGGCCGAAAACGGCGACTTCGGCTTCATGGGCATAATGGCGGCCTGTACCCTCATCATCGGAATCGGGCAGTCGAACCACGTGATTCTTCACCGCTTCAAGAGCCCCGGCATTTGGGGAGTGGAGACCGACTCCGATCCCGTCCACGTCCAGCAGCTCTTCGACGACGAGCGTTCGGTCCTTCTCGCCATGCTCGACGCGATCGGCTGCCAGCGCAGCGGACCAACCCGCAGCGCTTCCTGAGCAACCCTCTCTCCACCCAGCCCTTGCGCATCCCCTCGATGCCCAAGGGCCTTTCTCTGTGCGCTCGAGCTTTCGCGCTTGAGCACAAATTGATTCCAGAGCAAATGGATCCCGACACGGATTCTTTTGCTCATCCTTCCTTTGTGAAAATTCGAGGTTCGCCGTACTCTGTTGCTTAATAGAACTCCCCAGCAACCATGTCATCCCCAACCGACAACAACGGCGCACCCCCTTCCCAATCACCATCCAAGAAGCTCATCCCTCAGAAAGCGCTTTGCTCACGTTGCAAGCAAGAGCAGCTCAGGTTCATCGGTTTGGCAGTATGGGACACCGATATCCAATACTACGACTTCGATACGGTTCCCCTCGACGCTTTCTGCCTCCATTGCCTGACCTTCACCGAAGTCAATTGGATTCCGCTGCAAGCTGACTCCCCCTGAGCAGGGTTCTCCGCTTTCCGCCAGGCAGGGGTGAGCGGAAAGCTCCCAACCCTTTTCCATCAGGAGGAAACCCCAGCATGTCACTAGCACTTGAAGTCGATGTGACGCTCGCGGCCGAGCAGCCGAGCGAAGCCGACGACGCACCGGAGAAGCCGGTTTGCGCCAACTGCCGCAGCAGTGAGATCACCTTCGACGCCACCGCCTATTGGGACGCCAAGCAACAGCAGTTCGAATACGACATTCTCGATGCCAAGGTCTTCTGCATCAATTGCGACGGCAAGCAGCACGTCGAATGGGTTGCGGTATAGCCGGCCCAGCGCTTGCCTTCTCGCGCTTCCCGTTCTATCTCAGATAGGAGCCTCTTACGATGACGAACAACAAGAAAACCATCAGCTTCCAGTGCGATCAGCAGCTCTTCGATCGCATCCAGGTACGGGGCGAGCGGAAAGCTCCAAACCCTTACTTCCAGGAGGAACCCTTCACCATGTCCCAGCAAAATGACCAGCCTCGCTATCCACGCCAGCAGTGGAAGATTGACACCGATCCCCTGATCGAAGAGCTGATCAACAGCAACAACCGCAACCTTCACGGCATCGACACGATGGGCTGGATGCTGCACATCGTCGGACGCTTGCAAGGCGGCCGGTTCGACCGCCGCGACCTGGAGAACATCATCAGCAGCTTCCTCGATCAGTCCCGCGAGCTGCTCGCTAATGGCCGCTCCTACTGCCGCGAGTCCCTGAAGGCGCTGTTGCTGCTCAAATACGCGCCCGCTGCCGGCGCACTCACGCGCAGTGATTGGAAAGACGAGCTGGCGCACAACCGCCTGCAGCTCGAAACCCTGATCCGCCACAACCCATCGTTGAAGCCCTTTGTCACCCCCATGATCCGCTACGCCTGGCCGAGCGCCAGAGCGAACGCAGCAAACACCCTGACCTTCGGGCTCTACATCACCGCCGATCTGCGCAGCGAAGTGCTTGCCGAACAGCGTCGGATCGGCAAGTGGAACAGCCGGCTGCCCGAGCAATGTCCCTGGAGCGTGGAGAAGATCATCGGCTTCAGCCTCGACAACCACTACGGCATCCTCGCCAACTCGCGCACGGTGCCCTTCGAGGAACCTGTCAACGTCGATTGAACGGTCCACCGTTTGCGGCCGTTCCGATTCCGCCTGGAGCGGGTTCTCCGCTTTCCGCCTGGCAGCAGTGAGCGGAAAGCTCCCAACCCTTACTCCCAGGAGGATTCCTTCGATGACAGCCACTCTCACCCGTCCCGCAGCTCTCAGCGTCGATACGCTGACCATGACGGAACCCGACTCGCTCCCCGAGTCCATGACCGATGTTCTCGTTGCAACCATCTTCGACGCCCGCAGCCTCGATCCCAACACCTACCGGCCGCGCAGCCAGGAGTGGCACACCGCCACCGAGGAAGGGCCTTGCGAGATCTGTCTCGCCGGCGGCCTGATCGCCAGAACCTTCAACGCCTCTCCCAACCGGACCATGTTTCCGTACATGTTCTCCGCCGACACGGAGCGGAAGCTGGAGGCCCTCGACTACATGCGGCTCGGGAAGTGGGCGCTGGCCTTCAAGACGTTCTACGGCCACCGTCCGGCTCGTCCGGTCGAGGAGCGGCTCACGTTCCTGCCGTTGCCGCACTACAGCAGCTTCAACGGCTGGCAGGAGTTTCAATCCCACCTGGATTCGCTGGAATCCATCGTCGCTGACCTTCGCTCGATCGAGCGCGACGCCCACAGCCTCTAATCGCTTTCGCTGTCCCGGAGGGTCGGGTTCTCCGCTTTCCGCCAGGTACGGGTGAGCGGAAAGCTCCCAACCCTGACCGACAGGAGGCTCACAACCCCATGCATCACACGGCGCACGACAAGTGGAATCTCGATACCGGCAAACCGATCCAATCCATGCTCCGCTCAGAGCAGACCGTCAGCGCTTCCGAGGACCGCTTCGCCTGGCATTTGAAGCAGGCCGGCCACCTGTGCCGGCGCGAGTACGACCAACTCGACGCTGCCCAACTCGCCGACGAGCTCATCCGCTACTCCAATGAGCAACTGTTCCTCTGCCGCAGCCATTGCCGCGACGTAGTGAAGGTGCTGTTGCTTCTCGCCAACGCTTCCGCGGCCGACAGCGAGGCGCGGACCGAATGGAAACGCGATCTGGTCTTTCGCCACGTTCAAATCTCGCAGCTTCTCCGCAGCAATCCTTCGATGAAGGAGTTTCTCCCCGCCATCCTCAGCTTCGCCTGGCACGTCGGCCGCATGTACGCGTCGATGTACCTGCATTCCGGCCATTACCTCCCCCTGGATCACCGCCACCACATACTGAAGGCCGAGCGCCTGGCGGGCAATTGGAACAGCCGGCTTCCCTTCCATTGCCCCTGGAGCCCTTCGGAGATCCTCGGCTACGATCCCGCCAACGCGAACGAGGCTCTCACCGATCCCCGCTCGCTTCCGTTCGAGGAACCCGAAGCAGCGGCAGTAGCATGATGCTGCCGCTGCCAGCCCGCGGTAGCGGGTTCTCCGCTTTCCGCCAGGTACGGGTGAGCGGAAAGCTCCAAACCCTGACCCGCTATCTGTGCCCCAACTGCGAAGCGGACTACGCCAGAAAGCACCGCTGGGGGATCGCCGCCGATCGGTTCACTGAACCAGCGCCAGGCCGCTCGTTCGCTCCGCTACCCATTCCCGAATCTCCGCTGCCGGTATCACCCCGCCGTCGAACGGCAGTTTCGCCACGTAGCACCACTTGAAATCCTGATGATGCCTGGCCGCGAAGTCACGGTCGCCGGTTGCCTCCAGCAGGATGTTGAGCGCCAGGTATGCCGGACCGCTGCCGCCGTTGCCCCACTCGAAACCCACAGAATTGTGCCAGGCCCATTCCTGTTGCACACCTTCCACCACCGCGCTGCCGGCTTCGCGTCGGCAGACGACATCTTCGAACTTCATCGGGTTCACCCCCTGATTCATCTTCCCATACGGCCCGTCGGAAGGTCGGATTGCGTCAGGTTAGCTCCTTCGTCGCTGTTCGCTTTTTGTCGCGCTACGGTTCCTGTTTCGTCACGGCCGCCGTGCCGTGCCGAGTTCTTTCAATGGGGTTGTCCTTTCGGTCGCGCCAGCAGGCGCTCAGGCGCAGGTCGGTTTCGGCCCGGTTCGGCCCTTCGAGGGCATGATTAAGGAAAAAAGCCCTCACTGGAGGCCGCTGACGCGGCGTTCCGCTTCGAAGTGGACCTCAGCACCCTCCCTTCGCAGCCGGATCATGCGCTGGTCGCCGGCGCCGGCGCGCGGATCCGCCTCACCCGAGGCCCACGAAACGTGCTTGCAGCTCGCTTTTTCTCTGACGCGCTAGGCGCGTGCGAGCGTGGTCCGGCTTGTATAAATCCTGCATCCATGCAGAATTGAAGGTATGCAGTCTTGCAGGATTGCAGACTTGATGTTTTGCAGACTACCCCTATGAAAACCATCGCCATCGTCAGCCAGAAAGGCGGCTCCGGGAAAACCACCCTGGCCTTGCACTTGGCCGTCGCTTCGGCCTCTTCCGGACAGAACACCGCCATCATCGACCTTGACCCGCAGGCTTCCGCCGCCAATTGGTCGGACCGCCGCGCAGCAGAGTTGCCCGTCGTGCTCTCGGCTCATGCGAGCCGCTTGCGTCAGGAGATCGAGAGAGTGCGCGAGATCGGCGGCGAAATGCTCTACGTCGATACCGCTTCGCATTCCGACAGCGCCGCCCTGGAGGCGGCGCGAACGGCCGATCTGGTCCTGATCCCCTGCCGGCCGGCGATCCTCGATCTGGAGGCCATCAACAACACGCTCAACTTCCTTCGAACCACCGCTACGCCCGTTCTGGTCGTTCTCAACGCGACCGCCGCCACCGGCCAGGATGCGCATGAAGCCGAAGCCGCGCTCATCGCCCATCAGGTTGAAACCTGCCCGGTCCGCCTCGGCCGCCGCATCGCGTTCGCCCGGGCTCTTGTCGCCGGCCAGGCCGCCCAGGAGTTCGAACCCAACGGCAAGGCCGCCCGCGAGATTCAAATGCTGCACACCTTCGTTCTTGCACGCCTGCAGGACTTCAAGACTTCAAACAACGGAAATCCCCTGACATGACCAAAACCGGTTTCGCTGCCGCCTTCAAATCTTCGTCTCCCCCTCCGCCTTCCGATCCGCACTCCCCCGTTACCCCTCCACCCCAGCGCAAGACCAAACGCAGACATATCGGAGGTTACTTCGATCCGGAAGTCGCCAAGCGCTTGCGGATGCTGGCGTCGGAGGAAGAAACCACCGTCCAGGAGCTGCTCACCGAAGCCCTTCGGCTCATGTTCGAGAAACGGGGATTGTCCGTACTGTGACCGAATCGCGGCGCTGGTTCCTTCGCTGGGTCTGCCTTCCCGCCCTCGTCTGGCTGCTCTTCATCGCAGCCTTAACCTTCAGCCACCCCAACCGTTTCCAGCTTTGGTTTCTCGCTGTTCTCACCTTGCTGGTCGCCTTCGGCCTCGCCTTTTTCGGCATGTCCTTCTGACCGTTCCCTTCGGTGTTCCCCGCGTTCCGGTTTCGCCCGTTCCTCTTGCCAGCACGCCGCTTCTCGCCTACGCTCGTTCTCATTGCGCTCGCCATGAAACTGATCAAGAGAGAAGCCCGTTTCCTGCTTCACCACGGCGCCACCGGTCCACCTTTTGAGGATGCGTTTCAGCGCGTTCTCGATCACGACTGGTCCTTCGATCCTCGTGGTTCGAACCTGACCTTCCTGCTGCGCCACTTCCATGAACAGAAACAGGTTCTTTACGGCGGATTTTGGGACTTCGCGCGGATCGAAATTGATCCCGACCTGAGTGAAAGGTACTATCAGCCCTGCGTTCTCTGTGCTACTTCGATCACCCGCGCTCCCTACTACACCGCCCGCAACGGCGGTACGTTTCGCTGGCAAATCTGCCGCGATTGCCATGCCGCGATTCACGGCAACCCTTCATCCTTCTCCAATGCTTCCTACGTCCTGCTTTCCCGCCTCCGTATTTCGCCCGCTGCGGAAGTTGCTCTTCGCTGTCTGCGCTTCTTGCGGCGCTTCTTTTCCGCTCGCTTCTGCTTTCCCATGCCGCTTGAACGTTTACGGCTTCTCTGGTGGTCGCTAGGCGCTTTCTCCGGAGCGATCGCCATGTTTCTCGCCGCGCTGCTCGCCTTGCCCCACTTCTGAAGGACGCGGCTTTCGCCGCGGCCGCACTTCCCCACTCGCTTGCCATGAAACTGACACGTCGCGAAGCTCAGCTTCTCCTTGACGCCGGCGCCACCAATGAGCCCGTTGTGAACGCGCTCGACCGCGTTCTCGCTCACGACTGGTCTTTCGACCCTCTCCGTTCGGAAATCACCCTTCTGCTACGCCGTTATCACGAGCTCGATCAGGTTCTCTACCATACCTGGACCCGCTTCCGGAAGAATTGCGCCGCTCCCGTCGTCACCGGCCCCTATTCCCTGCGTTGCGAGCTGTGCGCGTCCATCATCGACTCCGCTCCCTTCTACACAGCCTACGACCACAGCCCTGCCTACTACGAGATTTGCTCCGCCTGCGTCTCCGCTATGAACGCTCACGTCTCCGCCTGCTCTTCCGTCGTGCGTGTGTTTGAGTCCATGGACCGTCCCCGCGCTGTAGTTCCCCGCGCGTTCGCTGCCCTCCGCACAACCCTTCGGCGGCTGTTCGGCTGATTGCCGAACGCCGCCCTTCCGGATTCTGCCGAATCCGGATCAGGGCATCCGGTCCTTCACGGGGATCTTTTGCCTCGCTCGTAGCCCTTTGATTGCGTACTCCGTCAGTGTCTTCCCAATGTCCGCTTTCTCTCCAATCCCCCTCAGCTCATGGGCGACTCGCAACAGGTCTTCGCCGCTTGCTTCGTGGATTTTCTCGCGTATCTCTCCTTGCCATCCGCTGCTGTAGAATTGCTCAGCTTTTTCGATCTTCTCCCTCTCTCTCTGTGCGGGTGTCTTTGTTTCCAGGATCATTCTCTTGATCTTCAGCTTTTCGTGGAGTTTGACATACTCTCTCTGTACAGCCAGGTGGTCTTGCTGTGCTTTCTCGATCACTCCGATCGCCACTCGCAGCTCTTCGCGTATCGCTTCGTCTTTGCGTTATTCTTCGCTCTGACAGCTCGGCATGACTGCCGCCAGCATCGTCAGCAGCAGGATTGCGTTCGCTCTCTGCAGTACGTTTGTCGCCGGTTTCATCGTTCGTCTCCTTTCACCCTGGCAATCGATGCGCCAGTGCTCCGAGCCACTATATCCCATCGATCCTCAGCCTCCGAGGCCCTCCGCAGTTGCGGTCGTGGCAGGGCTGTCTCGGCAGCTCCCCTGGCAGCGTTCATCGCCCCTCACCGCAGGGTCCGGTAACAGTTTTCGTGCGCTCGGGCTACCGCGCTTGAGCGCAAATTGCGTCAAGAGCAAAAAGATCCTGAGCCGGATTCTTCTGCTCGCCAGACCAGGCAGGGGAATCGGCGGCACGCCGCCTCACCATTGCGGTCCTCGATGACAAATCATCGAGTCCCGCGTGCGGCCGCCACCCGCGCCTCCAATGATTCCCTATAAGTGGTTGATAAAACAAGATTTATATAGAATTCGAGGATTTCGTTACCTCTTGAAATACCACTTCGGAATATGAACAACTGCCCGCTCTCGCAGGCGAGACCGCGCTGGACTTCTTGAGTCCGGGCCGCAGATCGCAGCCTCGGCCGGCACCTGCCTTGCAGCCTGAACGGCGGAGCATGAAACCCACTGCCTACAGCCGGACGCGCCAGCACGCGAGCCGATGGGCGATGAACTCGGATTGCGAATGGACAAGAAGAACGCCCGCAGCCACCAAGCAGGGAGTCACCCATACCGGAGCCGCCGAGGTCAGGAGTGGGAATCCGACGGAAGCCGTTCGCGGCTGCGATCCATGATTGCCCGTAGACCCAGCGGCGACATGGCGGCACAGGCATTCTTCCTTGCAAGAAGGCCGGGAGGCCCTGGGCGACGGCTGTGGTTTCGTGCCAGACTCCTGATCGTCATCGGTCAGCTTCCGGATTCGCGATTCGTGCTGTCTACTTCGTCTGGCCTAATCTCGTTCCGCCGGAACCCTCATTCCCGAGCAGCTTAGTAATTCGCTCCACAAGGCGCTGCCTTCTCGCGCCGTAGAACTCTCCGAACCCCGTCATTTCTTCGGGCACAGAGCCCAGCAAGTTATCGTCTTGAAACCGCCTCCGTGGGCCTTCGTCAGGATACTTACTAGCCAACCATTCGACCGGCATGGTCGCACCCTTCTCGGTGTTCACCCGGCCCGGTAAGAGCTGCAGGTTGCCGAGCCGGTTCGCTCGGTCGCGGAATTCCTCGATCTTCTCCTCCGAGACGTCTGCGTCGCGCAGCTTGCGCTTACTGAATTTCGCGCTGGGGAAGATGTGGTCCACGTGGAACAACTTCCCCGGATCTACGAAGGGGAAGATCAGCGACAGAACCGCAAAGACTCCGGGACTGCCATACTCGGTATCCGCCAGTTCTTCGACCTCCTGATCGTTGAAGACGAGTTCCCGACCCCGTCGCGCCATCTCCTCACCGAGCCGGGCAGCGGGGAACCCTTGGGCCCCGTCTTCGCGAATCACCTTCCTCAGCGCTGTGAGCAACGTATCGAGGCCGCTCCCCCAGACACCGGTCTTCAGCAGACTGCGGATCAGCCACCCGCGAATTCTCTGCCGGTCGTTTTCATGCTGGCTGGAGCTTAGGAATGATTCCGTACACTCGCTCCTGGACAGGTAATAGGCGATGGGGAGAATTGCATTGTGGGCGGTAAGCGTTGCCCGGTTGAAACCGAAGTCCGCGACCATCTGGACCGTCAACGTGAGTGCCGACTTGATCGACACCCATTGTTTCTCGAGAATCGCCATGTTGTCCCGGTTGAAGTTGTCCACCTTGAAGCCTACGCTCCCGATGTCGCTTAGCATCAGGCCAGCCTTCAGAACGAAGTCCTTGGAGAAGGAGAACCCCAATCCGATTCGGTTGAGCGCGTCTACGAGTTCGTGAATCTCCTCGCGAGCATCGTGCGTGGTCCATTGCGCCACGGCGATTGACAGGAGTAGGTCAGAGTGAGAGAGGGGCGTGCCGCCATCGTTCATGCGAATGAAGATCTGGACCACATCGTCCAAGGTCTGTCGCTTCTCCTCGTAATACGCCACCAAGTGGTCTTTGCGGACCACACTGTGAAGCCGGTCGAGCGTTTCGAAGGCATGGTCTACGAACCGCTGGTCAAGGCGCTTATTCAGCCAGCGAACCATTGCCGGCCCGCTGTCCATTGACAGCACTTCACTCACTCGGAACCAGCATTCGGACCTGTTCTCGGCTGGGTCCTTACTTTGGCTGGGTTCGTTCTCGCGCCGAAAGCTGAAGCGATACCCCGTTCCCTCGTCCTCGTCCTCCCCGGCATTCCACAGAAGGTCAAGATATAGGTGTCGTTTCGGGAAGGCCTCTGGGTTGTTCGACCAGAGACGGGGCAGTTTCCAGGTCATGCTCCCACGCAGGCCGACATTGAGGGCGGTTAGGCGTTGCTGTCCGTCGAGCACTGCGGTCAGTGCCGTATTTGGCATCGGCGGAAGCGGCGGGCAATGTCGGTTATATCGCTCGTGATAATCAAGCACGAAACCGTAGAAATTGAACTTGTCGCTGTTCTCTGGAGCCACCTTCCAATAGAGGAATGTTCCAAACGGAAACCCCTGCATCAGGCTGTCGAAGAGTCGGCAGATCTGCTCGGGACGCCAGACGAACTCCCTCTGAATCGCAGGAAGCACGAGGTCGCACTTGTAAATCTGGTGGAGGGTTTCCTCAAGGGTATCGCCGGTCTGGTACATGGCAGATTCGGGTTGGACTATTGTGTTCGCGGTTTTGATATGGGATGCGAGTCTGGTCTACTGACGCTCGCCCCAGTCCCGTTATAGCCGATCCCCACGCCGAGTTGGGAGTTTGAGCCCAAGTACACGTCTGTCGCGATCGCGTGGGTACCCGCTGCCCATACCAGACGCCTCTGCGCCCCCCTGGGGCCACACAGCCTTCCTGCAAGGAAGATTCCCGGGAGCGACCTCTCCGAAAGGTCCGGCTGCGCAAGCGAGGGCCGTTTTCGGGGGGCGCTCCCGCCCCGCCGGTGCTGCGGCCTGCCTGCGCCGGCCGTCCCGCGCGGATCGCTAACCGCATGACGGACAAGGCCTTGCCACCGCCGCGACTGCTGCGCACAGCGCGCAAACCGTGCTGCGCCGACGCCCCGCGGATGCTGCGCCGGGGCAATTTCCCCGCAGCACGGGGAGCCGGGCGGTCGAATCGCCCGACCACAGCCCCTCGCGGCGGAAAGGGCATGATGAGAGCGCGAACGGCCGTCGCGGTCATGGCGGGCATTATCGCCTGGTACGCGCACCCCCACCACGCGCCCTGGCCGGCTCCAGAGAGCGTGCCGATCCTCGACCTGATCGCGCTGCGCAACCCCGGTGCGTGCGTGTTCTTCAAGGCCTAGCAGCCCGTGGCAGAAGTAGTCATTTTCAGCGAGAGGGGCCGACGCTTGGAAGGGGGATTGCAGTTTCGCTTCGAAGAACGTCCAACCCAACGCATGGCGGCAGCGGCGCCAAGTCCGCCTTGCAGTCTGCAGTCGTCGCGATAGCTGTTTTTCGAGCCGTCGGAGGGCCTTTTTCGCCACCCGCACCCCCCGCGGCGTGCCCGCGCCCAGCTTCTGTCGCAGCACCAGCGACAGGTTGAAGCCGCTCACCTGAATCAGGAGTCGCTTGCAAATATTTCTTCGGCCCCGCAGATGCGTCCGCCTCATCCCGCCGCGATCATACAAATGAGCAAAGCTGCGTTCGACCCGCTCGGCGCGCCAGCGCAATAAGCGTCGCCCCCGCGCCCCGCGGATCCGCCGCCGATTGGCGTACACCGCGGCCCGCGCCTGCGGCTTACCTCGCCAGCGTCGTCGGCCACGATCCGGTTCGCTGATGTAGCAACGGATCTCCAAGTCCGTCAAGTCCGTCAACACGTCGTTGCTGTGATATCCCTTATCGGCCACCACTTCGGTGATCCCCGCCGCCGCCATCTGCTCGTTCGCCTGCTCGTCCGCAGCCACCGCCGCCACTTGTTCCGCCGCCTCGCTCAGCGTCTCGGCCAGCGTCGTCGTGTCGCCTTGGTCGGCGCCTTCCAGCGTTACCGCCAGCACTGCGCCCGTCTCCAAGTCCACCGCCTGTTCGGCCTTGTGGGCCAAGTGCGTGCGCCCGTCTTTCATCTTGGTGATCTTCGCGTCAGGATCATGGGGGTGGCGCCAATCTTTGTTCGAGCCTTTGTTGTTGCGCTTCTTGTCGAGCTTCGCCAACTGCTCCCTCGTCGGCGTTTCGATCCCCGACTCCGCCGCCAGCCGGGTCAGGAACTCTTCGTAGCTCTCCCCGCTCGCCCGCCGCACGATCGTACGCAGCGCCGCGTTCGCCTCCAGCGTCGTGGCGTCCACCCCGATCGTGCCGCCTTTGAGCAGTCCGGCCTTCGCCACAAGCTGTAACACCCAACCGAACACCGCGCGATGCGTTTCCAGATCGATCAGCCGCCGGGTGCGTGAGATCGTCGAGTGCTCGGGCGTCGCCTCATCGAACTCAACCTGCAGGAAGTGCCGCAGCGACAGCGAGTCCCCGATACGCCACCCGATCCCACGCTCGGAGTCGATGCCTTCGAAGTACCCGATCAGCAGGCTGCGGAAATAGATGCCGGGCACCAGCGAGGGCCGTCCCATCGTGGGCGCATAGAACTTCTCGCAAAGCCCTTCCACAAAGTGATCAAAGCCGTGTTCGTCCAGCAGTTCGTTGAGCTTGCGATAGAAGGGATGCGCCGCAGTGCGCGGCATGTCACACACCGCTACCCACAGATCTTTCTGCCGTTGCCGCCGCTTACGTCGCCCCATCGCCATAAAACAATTGTCCCATGAAATGTACTTTTACCACGGACTGCTAGTGTTCCTGGACGCCAGACGAACTCCCTCTGAATCGCAGGGAGCACGAGGTCGCGCTTGTGGATTTGTTCGAGGGTCTCCTCAGTGGTATGGCCGGTCTGGTACATAGCGGATTTGGGTTTGACTAGTGTGATTTGGGTCTTGATGTTGGATGCGAGTCAGGTCGACGGGCGACCGCCCTAGTTCCGCTATAGCCGATTCTCACCGCCGAGTTGGGAGTTTGAGCGCAACTACACGTCTGTCAATGTCAAACGAAAATTGCGCAGTCCAGAAAATGTGCAAATTAGCATTGACTCCAACGACGTCAGTCGCATGGGCACCGAACAGTCCGTGACGGACGCATCCACGGCCCCCCGGACCGGAGTGCCTTCCTGCAAGGAAAGATCCTCGGAGCGACCTCTCCGAAAGGCCCGACTGTGCAAGCGAGGGCCATTTTGGGGGGGGCCTCCCGCGTCGGTGCGCGTTGCGCAACGGTGCTCCCGCCTGGCACAGCGATGATCGCAACCGCTTGGTTCAAGGCCGGTTAGCGCTGGCCGGGGTGTTGCGCTCCCGACGCCCCGTCTGGTAACGCCCTCGTTCACCGAGGCGATTTCTCCAAACGTGCGAACGGGCGGAAACGGCGCAAGCCGAAACCGGGTCCTGCCTGGCTATCCGGACCGCCACTTCCGGGGAATCGAACAGGAAGAATACTGGGGCCAAGCAACTGCAAATTGACAGACGTGTTCCTCTATTCCAATTAAAGGATGAGCCTGAAGGGGAGTGGGGAGAACTGCGGGCTGAGGCAGTGTAGCAGGCTGCGGTAGAAGCGGGAAAAAGGCGGGGGGTGGGGATGTAAGGGGGACAGGGGGGCGTGTATAGACCGGTCGCACGGCGCCAGGCCCCCTCCCCCTCCATCACTGGAGAGGGTGTTTCCGAGGGCAAACCCTGGCGGGGCGTCACCAAGGCAGTGCGAGGTCCTCGCAGGTGCGTTGCAGAGAGCGCAGGTGCATTTGGAGGCGTTCGGCGAAGACCGTGTCGGAGCACTCGCTGGCACGGGCTTGGAGGGCGGCGAGGGTGACGCCCTCACGCAAGCCGCGCTGCGGAGCGGGCAGGGCGGCCAGGGCTTCGTACGGGGTCTGCCAGTCGCGATAGACGCGGCGCGGCTTGCCGCGGCGGTCCGGCCGCAGCGAAGCGAAGGCGCAGGGCCGGTGGAAATTGACGTACGGATTGAGCCACTCGCAGTAGAAGCGGTGGATCGCGTCGGTGGCCCGGGAGGGCAGGAACTGGTAGCCCGTCCACTTGCGCCCGACGGCGCCGTTATTGGTTTCGACGAGGGCGTTGTCATTGCTGCGGCGGGCCCGGGACTTGGTGAATTCAATGCGCAGCTTCTCCAGTAGGCCGGCCGTGGTGTGGTTGATGTACTCGCTGCCGTTGTCGGAATGGTAGCCGCGGATGGCGAAGGGGAACTGTTCCAGGAGCTGCTGCGGCAGCGGGGCCAGGTAGTGCTCGCTGATGCGCTCGACGCAGCCAAATACTTGCCATTGCGTGACTTGGTAGACCAGGTTGATGGTGTAGGCGCCCTTGGTGCCGTCCTGCTCGGGGGAATGCACGGTGTTAACCCGGACGTAGCCCGGTAGGCCGCGGGGGTCGGGCTGGCGGCGCTCGCCGATGGCGGTGGGCGTGGGGCGGGTCTTGTCGAGGCGCAGGCGGTGCTGGCGGTACAGGCGGTGCGCCGCAGGTTGTACAAGTGGGCAACGGACAGGCCCGCCAGGCGGCGGAACTTGGGGCGTCGGTAGAGCTCGAACTCACGCCGCAGGATGGCGCAGGTCGCCGGCCCGGCGAGTTGCCGGTGGGCCTCGTCGACGCGGGCCAGCAGCACAATGTCGGCGGATGTGTAGCGGGTCGGGAAGCGCCGCCGGCGGTAGGCTGTCGGGCGCACCGTGCGCTGGCGCAGGAACTGCCCGATCAAGCGCGTCGCCTGGGCCCGGCTCAGGCCGCTGAGCTTCTGCAGAAAGCGCCGCACCAGGCCGTTCTCGGGACGGCCCAGTTCGGCATAGTGGTGCCGGCGCAGCACGGCCTCGAACAACGCGTACTTCGCGGCCCGGCTGGCCGCTTCAAACTCGACATTCTCACTGCCCTCCAGGAACGCCCGGATCTGCTCCAGGCTCAAGGCTTCGGCTTGCTGCATGACGACTCCCATCGCCCGCAGCTTGAGCTTGGCCCCTCTGAAGCCAGCCTCCCTGCTCAGCTCCGGCCTTTAGGCTTGTATTGGAAAAGACGTGTTTCTCCCACCCTGTCGCAAGAATGCTAGAATGTTCTGTCTTTTTGTCCCTTAATCCTCGGATAATTGCTGCCGTCGGCGACGCGGGCAAGCGGGCAGTACCCGTTGGTCCGGCATCTTGTGAGGACGATCGCTCGCGTGGTCCGGATCGGTCGGCGGCTGAAGCTGCAGTTCGCCCGGAGCAACTACGGCCTTTACTGGCTGCTTCACGTGGCCGGGAGGCTGGAGCCGGGTTAGGGGCTGAGATTGGGCTCGTGCATGGACTTGGATAGCGGGCGGCGATGATGGGCTTGGAAGGAGCAGTGCGTCCAGGAGGCGGACTGGATGCAACGACCCGCTGGCCGGGACGATCGAGGAACGGGAATCGCTTCCAATCGGGTCAGTCGCCCCTCAAGTCCATAAGTTCTAAGCCAGTTTCGAGTCCCTTGCCCGGGCCAACTGCGAGCGGCGTCAATGAATCCTACACGCCAACCAGCTAAATTGGGAAACTGGGGTATAGTCAAAGGCGGCTGCGATGATCGAATTCAATCTAAACGATGTGTTCTTCACAGTCGCGGCTGGTCTCGTTGCATTGGTTGGTATATATATCCCTCTGCATGTGTTCAATAAGCCTTGGTTGGACTGGATTGTAGTGCACTTCTTCTCCTCCTCAGTCATGGGTGTGATTACAGTAATCACATTTGGGTTTGCTTTCGGGATGTTCATCGAAAACGTCTCCGATGATTTTACTGATCCCGTGTCAGCTTACTTTGAAGGCGAGAATGGAACGCGACGCGTGGTCCTCTTTGAGGACGACGGAACCCTGACAGGCCTTGGACGCTCCCTTTACGACAATGGCCAACTTCAACAGCACGGACTGTACAATAATCCCGACACCAGTTCTGTGATCAGCCAGCTCTACTATACCGCGAAGAACACTGTATATCAGCACCCAAACCATTTCGAAGAACTACAACTAATCCAAAAGCGAATTGACTTTTCTAGGGCGATGGTATTGATGTCGGCCCTAGTATTTCTAAGTGGAATTCCATGCTTTGTCATTTATCTGATCAAAACACAGTGGCCGAACGGACGCCCTCCTATAGTGGTATTCTTGCCATATTTGATCTGCATTTTGGCTTGCATATCGAGTGCAAACAACTTCGTTCACGAAGAAAAAGAGTTTAACAAGCGGGCATTCGGATACTACAGCACGATGATGGACACCTCAGATGAGCATAGTCGACTAGACGACTCGACCAAGTTTAAACTACCGCTCAGTGGAATCACGAAGTGGAGGTCACATTATCTTGTAGTCTCTGACGATAAGGAATATCGGTTCCCTCGGCTATTCAATCTGGAGATCGATACGGAGCGAATCAGAATCTATCCAGCTATCGTCAAGTGGTCAAGCGATTATGTTCCAACAGACATCGAATCTATATGTGTTTCTAGTGATCGTGACGTGTGGATTCTTGAGAGTGGGCCATTCGAAGACAAGATCACTGGTGTGAGCAAGAATGGCCAGCTTATCAACCTTAGGTTTGCAAATGACCCCGGGATTCAGTTCGAGCAAGTCGGGAATTACAAGTTGCCGGGAGAAGTTATCAATATAGAAGGAATGCATTGTTGGGAAGATCAGAACGGCCCGCCGCGGTTCGTTGTTGCGGAGAGAGGAGGAAATGTTCCGTCTCAGTTACAGCTTTGGGAAGTCTTGACTAGGAAGGGTAAATATAGACTTGGTAAGATCAAAAAGTTGAACCAATTTGAGATTCCAGAGCTTAGCAATCTTCCTGAAATCAGCGACACAGAGAATGTTCGGTGGGTGAGTGGATTGGCCGGTCAAAGGAAAGGTAAAAGCTATCAAGTGATATGGGCTACCGGTGCTATTGAGGACGGCGAGAACTTCTCCAGTTTCGTTTATCGCTTGGGCGAAATAGACACGTCTACAAGGAAAGCTCAGTTTCGTTCGTTTAAACTTGACAGGGTATGTAGGTTGATGTCTTCTGATAAATACGAAGGTATCGAGGCCACAGGGAACCCAGGTGAGTTTATAATCGTGGCGGACAACGAGAATCGCGGTGGTCTTGTGTCGATCTTTAGAGGATGCCAGCGTCTCTGATCCGGAGATCGTATCGTGCCTCTCACCATGTCATCAACTTCCCTGACGTCGCGATCGAATATCCGCGCCAACTAGACCTGTTTGGGCTGTGTCTGAGAGATAGTTCGCCCAAGCCTGCATCAGTGTCCGACGTCGATTGAGCAGGTCCAATCGCGCATAGGCCGCCTCGACCTTGCTCTTGACGGCATGCGCCAAACACGCCTCGGCAACTTCGCGCGACTGGCCCGTCTCCCCGCACCAATCGTGGAATGACGACCGGAATCCATGCGGGACCGCTTGGATGCCTTGCTCCCGGAGCAGCTTCGACAGCGTCGCGTCCGAAAGCGGCTTGCCGGTAACGGACGGAATGATCAGCCCCTCACCGTGCGAGAGTTATCGCGCCTGGTCCAGCACGGCGAGCGCTCGCGGTGGCAGCGGTACCTTGTGCTCGCGCCTTGTCTTGGATCGATCAGCCTGGATCGTCCAGACACTGGACTCCAGGTCGACTTCCCGCCACTCGGACAGCCGGACCTCGCCGGACCTGCACGCCGTCAAGACGAGGAACTCGAAGGCGGCTTTGGTTCCCGGCCAGGCCCCGCTGTTCCGCACGGTCTCGATCGCGGCCGCGACCTCGCCGTGCGGCAACGCGGCGAAATGCCGCGTCGCTCGTCCGTTCCTGGGCAGGGGCGCGGCAAGTGTGGCTCCGGCGGGATCGTCCGCCCGGTAGCCCTCAGCCACGGCCCAGCGGAAGATCCTGCTGAGCCGCTGCTTGATGCGGCGCATCGTCTCGTGCTTCGTTGCCCAGTGCGGCAGCAACACGGACATGATGTCTGTCGTGGTGATGCGGTCTACGCGCTTGCGGCCCAGCACCGGAAGCACGTAATCGCGGAGACTGTTTCGCCAGGTCTGCGCCGAACGAGCGCCGTGCTTCCAGCTGGCGGAATGGATCGCCAGCACCCTCTCGCTCGCCTGCGCGAGCGTCGGGACGGAGCTGCGCGGATCATGCCCCCTTGCGGTGGCGCGGCGATTCTCCAGGGCGGCCTTGCGAGCCTCTGCCAGCGTGACGACTGGAAACGAGCCGAGCCCGATACTGACCGGCTTGCCATTGATGCGCAGCCGCTGGCTCCAGGTCCGCGAATACCCTCCGAGCTTCATCGGCTTGACCAGCAGCGAGAGCCCGTGGCTGCCGCGTCCGTCGCCGTAGCGGCCGGGCCTCGTGACGGTCTTGACGAAGGTCGCGGAAAGCCGTTTCGGGGTTCGTGTTCCCTGTGGGGTTATGTCTTCAGTTATGCCTTTCATGGAGAGAACACCGGAAACCTCAGCTTACCACAAAATCCTATAACTATCGTAGTATCAGTATTTTGAGGATCCTAACGGAGACCCTTGAACACCCCTCGATCCCCCGGATCGGTTGCCACCCACCCCTCCGCCTTTAAGAACCTTACTCCGCTGCCTTGCTCCGCTTCGCTCCGCCGCACCATACTACCTTCATGCGGCGCCTCTACAAAAGTCTTGATGATTTTCAGAAACGCTTCGACTACAACCATGCCAGATTTATGAAAGAACTCCGCCGCTTGCGCTATTCGCTCTTCGGCTTGCTGAGCGCCTTGCTCGTCTACTCTTGCATCCTGCCCTTCGCAAACTCTCCGAGCGAAATCATCATCACCTTCAGCTTCTTCCTGATCTTCGCCAGCTTGTTCATCTACCTGATGTGAACCGACTGACGGGGGAGCTCTTGCGAGATCCCCGCACGGTAAGACCGTCACGGCCGCCGGCCCACACGCGGGCGAGAGAACCCCTCGATCCGCGGCCGGTGGCCATCGAGGTTCGCTCTGGCTTCAGATTCGAGATCGGAGAAGTAGCCACGTCGGCCGCTTTCTTGCCGGTCGCGCCCCGCCGATGCATACTTCTCCCATGCGGCAGCCCTTCGAAGATCAACTCCTGACATCAACCAGACGGGAGCGCCGGCGACTCTTCTTGATCCTCTTCGGCTTCGCTTGCTTCTGTCTGATCTCACCGTTTCTGCGATCCCCCGACCATCACCTTGCCCTCGGCTTCTTTTTGGCTGCCTATTACCTCACTGTGCTGTTCATTCCGCATAGCTGGCTTCGGCGCACCCGGGCGGAGCTCTTCACGGATGGGCCCCGCCCTGCTCCTCGATCCCAACCGCCGCCTGCGCCGTCAAGAGACGACATTCGACACTAGCCGCCGCGCGAAGGCCCGCTGCCGCATAGGCCGCGTCGGCGCTGATCTTCTATTTGCGTCGCCAGGCCCTCGGATCGTATACCTTTTTGTACCCCCACATGCCGCGCCGCTCGCTGTGAGCCTCGCGCTCGGCAGCCTTGTAGCGGCTATCATAGCAGGCTATCGCGTGGCCGGACCGTACCAGCCACTCCCCAACGTCTTGACCACGGCGGCTCACCGTCCCCAGCACGCGACCGTAGCGGTCGATCCCCTCGACCGCCACTTGCACCCGCTTGCCGCCAACCTTGCGCTTCAGCGCCCGCTTCACCCGCTTGCCGTGGTTGAACCAGAATCCGAAGCGGTGCTTCGCCGGCTGATTCCACTCCGGAGCGTCAAGGCCGGCCAGGCGCACGGTGTAGCCCCTCACCTTGATGCCGTCAGCGTCCGTCACCCGCACCCATCCTTTGATCGTGTCCCCCGGCTGCTTGCGCCGCGCACGGCGCACCGCCTCCGCGATCACATGGAACGCGATCAGCACCGCGATCATCGCCAGCAGTTCCATCGATCCCCTAGCCTACCCGGTTGCGTCGGCAGACTACCCGCTAGATGCCCTATCGAGGACGGCCGCGGCGGGTTCTGCAGGATTTGCCGCTGGCCCGATTGCGGCTACGAGTCCAGCTCGTAGCAATCGTCTTTCCTGGCAGGGTTCTCCGCTTTCCGCCAGGTAGCGGTGAGCGGAAAGCTCCAAACCCACCCTGACAGGAGAACACCATGCGCATCATGCTGGAAACCGACACCGGCTTCACCTATCTGATCAAACGTCGCGACGGACACCAGTTCTTGGCCTCCGTCAAAATCAGCGAGGACTTCGATCCCAAGGCGGTTTGGAAGCAAGCTCACTGGGCCGTCTGGCCCAAGGGGCACATCGAGGCCCGGCAGTATTTCCCGAACCTGCAAGACGCGCTGAACGTAGTCATCGCCGGCTGGTGGTGCGCCGAGACGGTGGTGTAGCGCGATCGTTCCGATTCCTTACGTACAGGAGAACTTCAACTCATGACGAACCCCAACAACAAACCTCAGCGGCCCGCCACCAACGGCGCCGGCCCCTCGCAGTGGAGCGAGCCCAAAATCGTCGATGGCGCACTGTGCCGCCAGTGCAAGCGTTGCAGGAATTGGTTTCACATCGGCTGGACGGCCTACCACGTCTGCAAAGCCGGCCGGCCGCTGCGCCGCCAGATCAAAAACTGATCGTTGCACAAACGATCCTTACTGCGAGGCTTCACATCGCAAGTCGTTGATAACGTCCACCCCATCCAGCTCTGTGACTGGCGGCAAGTGTTGCTTGAGCACATCGTGCATGCCGCCAATGGCGATCCACCGGAGAAGAATGTCATCGGTTGTCAGGTTCACCTTGTGAGCTACAAGCTGCGCTGCTATGTAGGTGTACGCATCAATGGTGAGAGTAACTTGGTGGGATGCGGAACGTGCTTCTGTGAGGGTCATGCCTGCGAAGGGACCGGTTTCGATTCGCTTGGTGCTTGGTTCGTTCATACGTTCACAATAGGCAATGCGGGAAGGATCCTTTCTGCGACCAGGATTACTGCTAGTCAGGGAGAAGTGGCTTCGTCATCACTCTCGACGGTACGGTTATTAGTCTGTCCTCTCAGCCTGGTGCTACCATCTCGTTGCCATGAGGAGGCTCACGGGAAGCAAAAGCATCGGAAGTCTTTTCAAGAAGATCACGGCCTCCGGGCTGGCGGGCCTGCTGCTTCTGGCCGGCTTGACGCCCACGACGGCGGCAGCCCAGAGCTGCCAGGGCTGGAATACAGCGAAGTTTTTCGAGACCGCCACGGTGAACGAGGTAAGGGCCTGTCTCAGCGCCGGGGAGGATCCGAACGAGCAGGATAGACAAGGGCTCACCGCCCTGCATCGGGCGGCGCGGGATACCTCCGATCCGGCCGTGATCGAGGCGTTACTGGATGCCGGCGCGAACCTGAGGACGTATAGCATAGCCGGCCGGCTGCCCTGGGATTTTGCGCGGAGGAACAAAAAGATCAAAGGCTCGGATGCTTATCAGCGGCTCAGGGTAGAGTCGGCGAAGAAGGCGGACTGGTCCCGAGTGCAGACCGTGCCGCACAATCGAAAGACCGTGGTGCGGCTATACCAGGACGCAGCCTCCCGGGATAACCGTAGGATCAAGTGCCGCTTCCACTCGGCCACAGCCGATTCCATCACGCTAGTGCTCGAGGACGGGCAAACGCGCACGTTCCCGAAACGGGCCGTGCGCAAGGTTCTCATCCCCCGGCCGTTTTCGAAACGAACGCCGGGGTGGATCGCCACTGGGACTACAGCTGCGATCCTTATAGGACTAGTAGGTCCATGGGACTTAGGGATGGGAATGTACCTGCTCATCCCCGTTGTGGGTGCTATTTCTTTCTTGGGCTCGGAGATGGGCCCGATTTACGACGTGCCGACTAAGCACCGGACGCGACCTCAAGGAGACCAGCAGTCTGGCGCTGTGCACAACACTTCCGGGAAGCAGGAAGAATCGGGAAGACCCAACGGCTGACGCGCAGTTCCAGCCATCCCTTTCCTACAGCGCTCTCCCGGAGCAGGTAAACGCCCTACTCTGGGCTGTAGCGGAAAGGATCCTTTCCACGACATCGCGGCAACGGCGGCGAAGGATTAGCGAAGCGCAAGGGCGTCGTCGCGAGGCGGCGTTTGAAGGAAGCGTGGAGCAAAGCCGCGACCCGATGGACAAGAACCGGATACGAGGCCTACCCGGCCGGACGAGCGAGCTTATGATCGCGAAGTCCATAGCCATCAAGGGCCGGGGTGGTAAATCCGGCGGGTGTGCGGTGAAGGCGGTCGGTCTTACCTCGGGAGGTCTGCGTCGTGTCCGGAAGTCCCGGACTGAGCGGGACCGCAAGGCCCGTGATCGCGGCGCAGAAGTCAGCAGAGGGCATAGTAGTCGGCTTACCGACGAAGGCCCGAACGACGGACAGGGTTAACAGGACGGAACGCTCATGCGGGCCAAGCGGCGGAATATCCAGTTGGAACTGGCCTTGGAGCCGGAAGCGAAGGGTGAAGCCCGGAGCGCCGGAGCCCAAGGGACCGAAACCCGCATGGCGCGTGCCGAACCCGAACGCCCAGCGGCTGGGGCCTCGTCTCTCTCGAAGCCCGTGCAGCCGCTTAAATCCGTCGAACCGCCGTGTACGGACCCGTATGCACGGTGGTGTGGGAGGGGCGGAGCCGCGAGGCTCCCCCCTATCCCGATTGTTTAGATCCTAACGGACCTTTTTGCCCCTTCACGGCGTAGGCCTCAGAAGCGATCGCCGCGCCGGATTGACCACTTGGAGTCCGAAATCGGCGCTTTTTAGCTTGACCAGGTTCTCGATCGACACCGCCGGCGAGCTGCAAAATCGAACGGATTGACCACTTCACAGGTTTTTCCTCGAGAGCGCGGCGGGCGGCGCTCTTGAGTCAAAGACAGCATTGCCAGCGGGGAGCAGCAGCTCCCCGGTTTCGTCGCAGTACGGCCGCGCCGAGACGGTGTTTCGAGGGTGGCCACGGCCGCCATCCCCACACGACACTGTGACTACGTAAAGGGTTTTCCCCTCCAGACCAGAGGTTTTCCGGTGTTGGCGTCAACGGCATCCTCTAAATTCGGAGGGTCGTCGGGAACCGCCGCTGCCAGATCAATTTGCATTTGGATAAGACCTTGGCAATCTTTCAAGACAACGCGAGTCAGGTTCGTGTAATGCAGAAACGCACCAGTCAAATTCGTACGCACCAGCAACGCGCCTTTCAGATTCGCATAATCTAGTTTCGCGCTCGTCAAATTCGTACCAATTAGGTCCGCGCGTTCCAGATTCGCTGTCTTACTACCGGCCCCAAAGTTTCTGTAAGTCGCCGCCAACAGATTCAAGCCCTCCAGATCAGCACCCGACAAGTCTAGCGTCGTAAGTGTTCCTCTCTCTATTTCAATTTGCGCCTCGCTGCGGCTGCCGACCTCCGTCATGACTTCCTGAACATCTTCACGTAATCCTGTGTCGTGTGTTCCCACCACTGGAGGGTTGCGGACAAAAGAGCAGAGGAGACTCATAATCTGCAAGTGATAGTCTCCGGGATGCTCACGGGCCAGACGCGCAAGGGCGTAGACACCCCCGAGACGAACCGAGAGCACCTCACTGCCCAGCATTTCCGCGCCTTTCTGGTAGCGCTCGTTCATCAGACTGCGCTGCGCCGTGGCAGCTTGGCGTTCGGCCACAACGCTACGCCAGATGGCAATCGGCAGGCCAATAACCGCGGCAAGGACCAAACCAAGATTGCGAATGGTGGTGCTGCCGGATTCTCCGGCGATCAGCCAACACCAGTAATTGATCGAGAGAACAGCCGCAGCGATCAGCACGAAAATGACCCATACTACGATCCAGAACCCAGGTGAACGGGCAATTGTCAGGCAACGGCTGCGAACCGCCTTTATCTTGTTCCAGAACCGACGCATGACCTTACAGATCTCCTACACTGCCCTTCAATAGTTAGGTTGGCAACGCCTGAAAGCAGGATTACAACATCACGTCAAGGCTGCTCGTCCTGGACAGCCATGTCCTGCTTCGAGAACTGCATCAGCACCGACGGGCAGCCGGAGAGAAGCTGCTCCAACGCCCCGGCTTCCACGATATCAACGGTGAGGCCGTACTTCCGCTTCACGGCGATGACCGTATCCGCAAACCAACAGCGGTTGCTCACCGGCACCCACTCCGCAGCATCCTTGTCGCTTTTGACCCTCCGGTTCAAGTCCGGGTCGGCCAGCGTGAGGTTCAGTGTGTCCCGAGCAAACGCCTTTCTCGTCTCTGCATCCGCTGAGCACAATCCGCTGTCATGAGCTTCTGACCGGGCAACGATATGTTCAATGTCGGTTTCCGTCTGGGCGGTGAACCAGACGCCTGTGTACGGGCTGTAGACACCGCCCAACTCCAACACAATGTCATTCTCAACACTGGACGGATAGCTGTAATCACTTGCCGCGTAGTCCGAGCACCGGTTCTCCGGAGCGATGATGAGACCTCTCCAAACACCGCTGTACAGGACTTCCGGTCTCGGTGGGTGTATCGCTTGCCTCCTGGCTGCCGCCGGGGACGGCGAACAGTGCTAGGAGTAGGACCGTCTTGCTCAGCTTCATCACCTTGTATCTCCCTGTTCGGCACCTTGTCTTCAAAGAGTAACAAGAAGGTTCGCTGCTAGTGCCCCGGCCGGATAACGGACGGACTGATGTCTTTAGGGCCGAGACCATAACCGTCCTCGGGCATCGTTGTCCAGCGCCCGTGCCTAGCGGTGTCTTTATCTTCCCTGATCCCGTTCGTAGGCCTCCACGACCCTCCTCAGAAACTGGACGTTCTTGAGCCGCGCGTCGAGTGCGAGCTGCTTGAAATGGTGCCGGAAATCGGCGGGCACCTTGAAGTTGAGATCGACCAGCGTCTCGCTAACAGTCTGACCTCGCTGGAGCGAGCCCGAAGACAGCGCAACAGACGCTTTCTCCTTCGTCGCAAGAACAGTGCCGACGTCAATGGCGGATGGTTTCTTAGGCATGGACTTTCACTCTCTTCTCATCGTTCGCGAATTCGCTAACTTTAGCTAAGGAATTCATGTGCTTGCGCAACAGGCCCCAAAGCCTCCTCACTTCCCTGGCGGCGCGTTCGGAAGGCGCAATCTCGAGGGCCGTGCGGCCGTCCGTCATCGAAGCCGCGTAGTCGACGCGGTCATGGACGATAGACTCGAAGATCCTGCCGTGCCCGGAGAGCGCGGCCATGGTCTGCACGGTGATACGGGCGTTGCCCTTGGCCTGCGTGAGCACGAAGACGAAAGGCGTGCCCGATTGGCTGACGAGGTCCAGCGTCGCGCCGAGCGACCACAGGTCGTTCGGGCTGGGCCTAGCCGGAATGAGTACGAGATCGGCGAGGCCGAGGACTTGCTTGTTCTGCTCGGTCAGCGCCGGCGGCGTGTCGATTAAGCACCAGGTGAAACCCATTTCCCGCAAGACGGCCAGCTTTGCAGGCAGATCCCTCAAAGTGACGGGCGCGAGCTTCGGGGTTTCCGCTTCCCTCACCTTCCACCAGGTGGCCAGCGTCTGCTGAGGGTCGGTGTCGATGAGGACTGTGGGGCCGTGCCCTTCCTGCTCGGCAGCAACGGCGAGATGTGCCGCGACCGTGGTCTTACCGCTGCCTCCCTTCTGGGAGGTGATTACGACTGTTTTCATAGAGACGCCTTTGAGCTAAGGTATAAGCGGATCTTCGCTTATTAGCGTTTTCGCTAATTCTAGCGAAAACGCTAAGATGAAGGGAAGTCTGAATACCGGGCAGGAAGACAGCGAGGAGTAAGGCTTAGGACGCCGGTAGGTCTATCCAGCACCATCAGAATACACGGACACTGACCCACCACATCATGCGGTCGGACGATCCCCGGTGCGAGAAGAGGTGCACGTATGGCGAAGATCCAGGAAGAAGTCCTTGAAGGCTTCTTCAAGAAACTCGGTGAGAGCCAGAGCGTTGACACCACTCTCATCAAGGAGCTTCGTGCTCTCTTTAAGTCCGGCAGCAAGGTGAAGGCACAAGATCTGGTCGCCAAGTACGTCGAGGCGAAGAAGAAGAGCGTGGCGTGATTCAACTCGAGGCTGTCAGCATCGTTGAACTGCGCGGTGTCCGCGAACTGAAACTCAGTCCTGGACGCCAGAACTTCGTGATTTCAGGACCAAACGGCTCGGGGAAAAGTGGCGTCGTGGATGCCATTCAGTTTGGTCTGACCGGAGAGATTTCTCGCCTGTCCGGAAAGGGCACAGGCGGCCTTACACTTCAGAGGCACGGTCCTCACGTTGACTGCTGCGACAATCCGGCTACGGCCGAAGTGTCTCTCACGCTGTACTTTCCCGGCCGAGATAAGACAGCCGTACTGAAGCGCAATGTCAAGACGGCAAAAACCTTCACTCTCGTGCCTGACGACGACGATTTACGCGCAGTACTTGACGAAGTAGCGCGTCATCCCGAGCTGACCCTTTCGCGGCGTGAGGTTATCAAGTACATCCTCGTCGAGGCGGGTGAGCGCTCGAATGAAATCCAGGCGCTTCTTAAGCTGGAAGAGATTGGCAACGTCCGTAGACTTCTCACAACGGCCAAGAACAAAGTCGCGAGCGAATACAAAATCGCACAGAGGGGTACGGAGTCTGCTGCGGACGCGTTGCGCAGTCACCTTGACATAAAGGCACTCACGGCAGAAGACATTCTGGCAGCCGTCAACACGCAACGGCGTGTTCTCGAGTTGTCTGCAATCAGGGAGTTGACAGCAGAAACGGTTTTGAACGCCGGAGCCACAGGAGTTGGATCGCTAGCGGTTTTCAATAAGGCGACCGCCACCCGTGATCTCAACGCTCTCAATGAGGCGCGGCAGAGATTCCCGACCCTCGGTGCGAAGGAGTCGGCCACCATTCTTGCAAATATTGCGACGCTGGAAAGCGACCCGTTGTTGCTGGAGGAGCTCACTCGACGCTCATTTCTGGAGCGGGGCCTTGCCTTGGTTGACGGACCTCACTGCCCACTCTGCGATCAAGAGTGGGACGACGAAAGTCACCTGAAAGACCACCTGAGAGCAAAGCTTGCGAAGTCCAAACAGGCTGAGGCCGTGCAGAAGAGCCTGCTGGATAACGTAGCGGTGATCGCCGGTCACGCGCGACACATCGTCTCGCTGCTGAAGCCAGTCCTGCCACTGGCTTCTTCGGACGGACCGGCAGGATTGACAGATGAACTGGCCGCTTGGGCGGAAGGGCTGAGCGTGTTTGAGAAATCGCTGAGCACTACCGAAGGAGTGCTTAAGCAAAAAGCCCGTTTCGAGTCGGGTTGGATCGCACCCTCGGCTTTTCTGTCGGAAAGTGTCGAGGCGCTGGCGGAAGCGGTTAGTGCAAAGCCGGACCAGAGTGCGCCGGACGCGGCGCATAGCTTCCTGACATTGGCGCAGGATCGTCTGAAGAGCTACCGACAGAAGCAGCGCGCCGCAAGGCGGGCGAAGGATGCTGCCGAGCTCGGAAAGCTGGTTTATACAACCTATTGCGACGTTGCGGAACAGCACCTGAGCGATCTCTATGCAGCCGTTGAAGCGGATTTTAGCGAGTTCTACCGAGAGATCAACGGCGAAGATGAAGTTGAGTTCAAGGCCCTCTTCGAGCCTGCAGAAGGTAAGCTCGATCTTGAGGTCGCTTTCTACGATCGCGGAATGTTCCCGCCCGGCGCTTATCACAGCGAAGGGCATCAAGACGGGATGGGCGTGTGCCTGTATCTCGCACTGATGAAGCGGCTACTGGGAAATCGCTTTCGCTTCGCGGTGCTAGATGACGTGGTGATGTCCGTCGACCAGGACCACCGTAAACAGTTCTGCCGACTGCTCAAGCAGCGCTTCCCCAACACACAATTCATCATCACTACGCACGACAAGGTGTGGGCGAAACAAATGCAGACGGAGAAGCTCGTCGAGTCGAAGAGAGGTGTTGCCTTTCATGGCTGGAGTGTGCAGACGGGTCCCATTTTCGAAGAGATAGCGGAGGTCTGGGAACAAATCGAGAAGGACATTGAAAGAAGAGACGTTGAAACGGCGGCATCCCGGCTCCGCCGGCATCTGGAATACATAGCAGGGGAGCTGGCTGACCAGCTCGGTGCTAAACCTCCCTACCACGCCGACTTCTCATACGATCTCAGCGACCTGCTGCCTGCCGTCATCGGGCGGCAACGAGAGCTATTGGATCGGGCTGCAAAGGTTGCTAATAGATGGAAGAATAAGGAGGCGAAAGCCGAGGTCGAGCGCATGCAGTCTGCCCGAGCCGAGGTGCTGAGGAAGTGCGGAGACGAGCAATGGATTATAAACAAGTCGATCCACTATAACGAGTGGGCCAGTTTTTCGAAGGCAGAGTTCCGCACCGTCGTTGAGGCTTTCAAGGCGTTGCTGCTGCAGTTCCGCTGCCACAAGGCGGAGTGTGAGTCTTGGCTCTATGTCATGCCTCGAAAGGGAGATGCTCAGTCGCTCCGCTGCCATTGCATGGCCGTAAATCTGAACCTCAAGTCGACGTAGCTGTAGCGCTGAACTTGTTGTTCACCAAGTTCAGCGTGACTAAAGAGATCAGCCGAGCGGCTTGAGCGTGCCACGCATCGTGTGCTCGAAGGCCTTTGGAAGCCAGCTTCAATCGCTGGCTAGACGCTACGGCGTCAGCACGCAGGCCCTCACTATCCACCAAACGGCTTGGGCTATACCCTGGCGGTTCAGATCTAATGCCCGAACGCTTCTCCGATCCGAGTGCAAGACAAACCAGCGGAAACCGGCGCATCTGTCCCGCAGTGTTCCTTCGCAGCGGATACGGCAGTTCATGGTCGATCTCGTCGCGTTGGTGAACATCCGCAAGCGTGACAAGTACTGGTTGGTCGACTTGTTGGCGAACAAGAACGCCGGACGCTAGCTTGCTACAATGGCGGCCGAGGCAGCACATTCGGATCAGAACCTGTTCTGCGAAAACAACTTGACAATTCCTCCGCTGAGCGGTCACAAGCCGATTTCGGGCTCGAGGCGCTCTATTTGCGGGCCATGCCGGCAAGCAGGAACGGCCCGCTCTACGGTGCCTTCCCCTACCCGACCAAGATCTCCCCGGAAGCGATCGCGCTTTTCATTGCCACGCACACCGATCCGGGCGACATCGTGTTCGACGGGTTCGCCGGCAGCGGAACGACCGGCCTTGCGGCCCTGCTGTGCGAACGCCCGAGCGAGTCACTGCGCGCCGAGGCTCACAGACTCGGCCTGCGGGCGAGCTGGGGCGCGCGCAACGCCGTCTTGTATGAGCTGAGCGCCCTGGGCGGCTTCGTCGGGCAGACCCTGACCAACCCGCCGGACCCTAGAGCGTTCCGCAACGCCGCCGAGGACGTCCTCGAGTGCGCCGTCAGAGAGGACGCCTGGATGTACGAGGCTCGGGATCCGGCGGGTCGGCCAGGGGCCATCCGGTACGTCATCTGGTCCGACCTGCTGAGCTGCCCGGCCTGTAGCCGTGTCGTCAGTCTTTGGGAAAGCTGTGTCTCACGAACACCTGCGGCAGTTGCCTCCCGCTTCCGCTGCACGGCGTGCGGCCGGGCAGGGACGTTGGACGAAGTCGAGCGGCTGACCGAGAAGGATGCCGACGAGATTCTCGGCACGTGCCACGAACACAAGGCCCGTCGGCCGGAGTGGGTCTACGGAACGACCGGAAGGAAACACTGGTCACGCCCGGCAGACGCGGGAGACGCCGCCCTCCTGGCCCGGATTCGTGAGGCGAAAATTCCCGAATCGGTGCCGCGCGTAGCGATCCCCTGGGGGGATTTACACCGCCGAGGCTACCACCACGGCATCACCCACCTGCATCACTTCTACACCCGCCGCAACCTAGTCGTGTTCGGACGCCTCTGGGAGCGTGCCGAGGGCTGCAGGAAGGATCTGCGGGACGCGCTCCGCTTCTGGCTTCTCAGCTACAACGCAGCGCACGGGACGATCATGACTCGCGTTGTCGCGAAATCCGGGCAGAAAGATCTTGTTGTCACGAGCGCCCAGCCGGGCGTGCTCTATGTCAGCGGCTTGCCCGTGGAGAAGAACCTGCTATCCGGTCTGCGCCGAAAGCTCTCCACGATGTGCAAGGCCTTCGAGCTGATCCATGGCCGGAAGGGCCGCGTCGCAGTCCGGCAGGGCTCCAGCTGCCGGGTCGACCTTCCGGACGGGAGCGTCGACTACGTGTTCACGGATCCCCCGTTCGGCGGCAACATCCCGTACGCGGAGTTGCATTTCCTCAACGAGGCTTGGCTCAGCCGCTTCACGGACCAAACGGAGGAGGCGATCATCAGCCAGAGCCAGAAGAAGACGCTCACCGAGTACCAGAGCCTGCTCACTGCGTCTCTGTCTGAAGCGCGCCGCGTACTGAGGCCGGACGGGCACGCCACGCTCGTGTTCCATTCGGCGTCAGCCGAGGTCTGGCGCGCACTCCAGACGGCGTATACCGAGGCGGGCTTCGGGGTGGAGTGCGCGGGGATTCTCGGCAAGACGCAGGGTAGCTTCAAGCAAGTGACCGCTCCCGGCGCTGTACGGGGCGACCCGGTACTCCTGCTCGGCAGAGGGGGCGGCGCTGCCGGACCCCTGCCCACCAGCGCGTGGGCGGTCGCCGAGGAACTGAGACGCGAGGCGGCGCTCGCGGCCGACCCGGAGGAGAAGACCCCCGAGCGGCTCTACTCACGATTGGTGGCGCACTACCTAGCATGTCACCGGCAAGTGCCGATGGACGCCCAGTCATTCTACCGCTGGCATGCCACGCAGTTGGCCCGGGAAGGAGCCTCTCGTGCCCGCTAGCGAGTCGCGCGACGCGGCCCGCGAGGCGGCGCAAGCCTACGAGCGGGGGCTGGAGACGGAGCAGCGCAAGCGGCTGGGCCAGTACTTCACCGGGCTACCGCTCGGCAAGCTGCTCGCCCACCTCGCGCTGGAACCGGAGACACGGTGTGTGCTCGACCCTATGGCCGGGCACGGAGACCTGCTCGATGCCACGTGCGAAGCGGCTGCGGAACGGGGAATCGACCTCCAGAGGATCGACGCGATCGAGATCGACGACGCGACGGCCAAGGCCTGTCGCGAGCGCCTATCTCGCGTGGCAGAGATCGCGCCGACGGCGACTCGAAGGATCTGCGCAGGCAGTGCCTTCGACCCTGCGACCATCGCCGCACTGCCCGTGCGGGAATACGGTCTAGTCATCACAAATCCGCCTTATGTCCGCTACCAGAGCCTCGGCGGGGAGAGGGGTACGGGCGACGCGGTCCGCGCCGGACTGCTCGCAATACTCGCCAGCCGGGCGGCCGGCAAGGACAGCGCCGTCTGGCGAGTGCTGGCCGGAAGCTACTCCGGCCTCTCGGACCTTTCCGTGCCCGCCTGGGTCCTGGCGGCGACGATGGTGCGGCCCAGGGGGCGGCTGGCGCTCGTGGTTCCGGCGACATGGCGATCCCGAGACTACGCGGACGTCATTCGCTTCCTCCTGCTGCGGTGCTTCGAGCTCGAGTGCATCGTCGAAGACCGGCAGCCCGGCTGGTTTTCCGACGCCCTGGTGCGCACACATCTTGTCGTCGCGCGGAGGCTGGGTGCGGCAGCCAGCGTCGTGCCCCCGAACCTGGCCGGGAGAACCGAAGGACCGCCATGGGTTCAGGTCGCGCCGGAGGCGGCCTCGGGGGCCTCGCTCGTGGGGGCTGCATGTCCGGGCGGCTGCCCGGAAGCGGAATTCGCAGCCTGGCTGCATGCGGGCTGCCACGACGAGCGCCTCGGCATCGAAGTCCGCCGGTTCGACCGAGGGCGCGAACGGGAAGAACTTGAGACGCGCCTGGGCCGCCGACGCTGGTACCGCGGGCTGGATAGCGGTACCCGGCACCTGCCGCTCTTCTCGGGATCGCGGCCGGCCGGTGCCGCCGCAGTTCCCGAGGCATTCGCGGGAGTCCTTCTGAGCGGGCTCGCTCCAGACACGCTCGTGCGTCTGAGCGAGGCCGGCATTGCTGTCGGCCAAGGTCTCCGCACCGGATGCAACGGCTTCTTCTACGTGACGGCCAACGGCAGCGCGGGCCCAGGCACGGTCGAGGTGGAGGCGTCCCCACTGCTCGGGTCGCGCCGGTTGCGGGTACCGGAGTCCGCGCTGCTCCCCGCGCTGCGGCGGCAGTCGGAGCTGGAACTGGTTGAAGCGGGACGGGTTCCGGACAGCCGCGTCCTCGACCTGCGGCCGTGGGTTTTGCCCGAAGACCTGGAACAGGTCCTCGAGGCAGGTGCCGCCTACGCGGCGAACAGTGAGGCCCCTCCGCGTCCCATGCCCGAGGACCTCGCCGACCACGTCCGCAGGGCGGCTGCCACTGCCACCGCCGGAGGCAAGACGATTCCGGCACTCTCCGCGGTCCGCACCAACGCGCGGCCACCAGACGGGCGGCTTGCCCGCCCGCGCTTCTGGTACATGCTTCCGGACTTCGCCCCGCGGCACTTTCCGGCGGCCTTCGTCCCGCGGGTCAACCACGGCCTGCCGCGGGCGACGGCGAACCTGGAGCCGCAGCTGTGCGTCGACGCGAATTTCTCGACCTTCTGGGCACCGGAAGGCGGCTGGACACGCCATGCGCTGAAGGCGCTGTTGAACAGCGTTTGGTGCCGGGCGGCCATGGAAGCGCTGGGCACTCCCATGGGCGGCGGCGCCCTCAAGCTGGAAGCGACGCAGCTGCGCCACATGCCGCTGCCTATTCTGTCCGGGCCGGAGAGGGTGGGCCTGGACGCGGCCGGCCGGGAACGAGCCGGGGCACCGCCGGACAGGCTGCCCCGCGAGGACGAAATCGTCCTGGGCGCGCTGTGCGCGGGAATGGCGGGTGCGCCGCCGCTTGCCGATCTCGCCGATGTCATCAAGCGACGCGCCCTAGCCCTCGTGGCGGCGCGCCGGAGGCCGGGCCGGTGACCGTCGACACAGCCCAGGCGATCGAGACGATCCGCCGGTGCCGCAGGCTGCGCGAAGCCGGAGAGTCGGAAAGCGTGCTGCGCGAAGAGATCGTCTCCAGGCTGCGCCGGATCTTCCCGTCCCGCGAGGACGAGGGGTGGATCAATCGCTACACGCGGGGCACCGAGTCGCTCACGCGGGTCGGCCAGGCGGGCGGGGGGACCGCAAACCGCTTCATCGACAACCTAGTCGGCGCGACGACGATCGAATACGAGGCCGACCTGAGAGTCCCCGGCAAGCGCGAGAAAGGCCTTGACCAGGTCCGGGAGCACGTAGCGGGCCTGCTCCGCGAGGGCGTTCCCGCATCGCAGGTGCGGGGAATCCTGTCAGACACGGTCAAGTGGCAGGTGTTCGACGCGCGGCTCGCGGACGGCGCGGACCCTACAACCTGCAAGGTCGACGACATCGAGTTGGCGGAGGTCGAAAGGCTCGACCTCGCGGCCGCGGACGCGATGCACGCCGGGCGCCTGGTCGGGTTCCTCCGCAAGCATCTCGCGCGCGAGCAATCGCGCCCGCTCGGAGCGGAGGCCCTGGCCCTCGACCTGGGCCTCCAAAGCGGCCCCAGTCTGCGCAACGCGGAGCGGCTGGAGGGGCTGGTGCGGGTGAAGCGGGATTCCCATGCCTCGGTCGCCCTCGCCACGGACCTGTGGTCCGAATTCGTCGACTACCTCGCGAGCGAAGCGGGCGATTTCCGTGCCGATGCGTACGCGGACGAGGCGTACCTGCTGGTGCTGTCCCGGCTGCTCAGCGCGAACGTGCTCGCCGGGAAAGCCTTGCTGAGCGACGACGATGAGCTCAGAGCCATCCTCGACGGCTCGCACTTCCGCGAGCGCTACCGACTCGGCAACATGGTCGAGCGGGACTACTTCGGCTGGCTTGCTCTGCCGGAGCACATCGGCGGGCTGGCGCCGGCAGCCAGGGAGATCCAGCGCGACCTCTACGCTTACGATTTCGAGCGGATCCCGGACGAAGACCTGTTCGGCTGGCTCATGGCCCAGCTGGCACGGCGCAGCCAGAGGAAGCTGCTGGGGCAGGAACCAACCCCCGCGTGGCTGGCGAGGCTGCTGGCCGAACGCTGCCTCGACGGCCTGCCGACCGGCGAGGCACCGTGCATCGTCGACATGTGCTGCGGTTCAGGGACGATGCTCGTCGAGATCCTGAGGGCGGCCAAATCCTACAGGAGGCTCTCCGGCATCGATGCCCTGCGCGAAGTGGCCACGGGCTTCGACATCGACCCGCTCGCGGTCAGCCTCTCGAAGACGACCTGGGTGACCGCGCTCTCGGAGGAAATCAAGGCTGCATCCGAGGACATATCCATCCCGGTGCACCACGCGGATTCTCTGTTCACCATCACGCCGGTCTCGGCCGATCTACCGCTCCTCGATGAAGAGAGACAGATCCTAGTAACGCTGGGAGGTGAGGACATCCCGCTGCCGGCCGGTCTCGTCCGTCCCGGTTGCCGGGCCCTGTTTGACCACATCGTCGACTGGGCCTACGACGAGGCCCGCGACGCGGAGGGTGCGGAAGAGCCGACGCCCGTTTCGGCCGAAGAGGCGGCGAAGGTCGTTGACCGACTTGCCGAGAACACAGGCACCGCGCTGGACCCGGATTTCCGTGCGGAGCTGATTCCGGCCTCGCGGTCCCTGGTGAACCGCATGATCGAGCTTTCCGCCGCCGGGCGGAACGGCGTCTGGGCGTTCATCCTGCGTAACACCTACCGGCCCGGCCTGCTAACGGGCCAGTTCAACGGGATTGTCTCGAACCCTCCTTGGCTGGCCTTGAGCGCAATAGCGAACAACCCGTACCGCGAAGTGCTGAGGCGCCGGGCGAAAGTCTACGGAATTCGGCCGGAAGGTCCGTCCTTCCTGCACCTGGAGCTGGGAACCACGCACCTCCTACACGCCGTGGACCGGTACCTGAAGCCGGCAGGGTCCGTGGCCTGCCTGGTGCCGGGCACGGTGTTCAACGGGCACCATCACGAGCCGCTTCGCCAGCGGAGGTTCTTCTCGAGCAGGCGTCCGGTAGCCCTGGAGATCACCGAGGTCTGGCAGGTGGCGCCGGGAACGTTCAAGTATCCCGGCGCGGCGATCATCGGTCGCAAGCGCGCCGGGACGGGCGGCCTCGCGACGGATCCGAGCGGGGCCATAGCCTCGCGGAGCGGTCTCGACAATGCGAACTTGGCAATCCTCGAACTAGGTCCCGGACGAACAGCCTGGAAGCTGAAGAAGGGAGGCAGGCCGGTCGGCGGAGGCGGCATGTCGTCGCTACCCCAGCAGGGCGCCGACCTCATGCCACGAGCGGCCATCTGCGTCGAGCTCGAGGGCTCCGGCAGCCCCGAAAGCCGTGTGGACACGCCTCGGGATGGGACACCCTGGGGCTTCACTGTCAAGAAAGCCAAGAGCCTGAAAGGGAAGGTCTTCCCGGGACAGGTGGCAGGCCGTTTCATTTGGGCGATGGCGCAATCGGAGAACCTGCTACCCTACCTGCTCGGCCGGCATCGCGCGTCCATTGCTATACCGGCCGAACGCGTCGGCAACGGCGCCTGGAAGGTCTTCAGCAACTCCGAGATCCGTCGCTTGGGCTTGCTCCAGACAGCGCTCCGGTTCGACACCATTAACGAGGTGCTGCAAGGCGAAGGAAAGGGGAACTCACTGCAAGCGAGAATTGACGAGCGCGGCAAGCTCTCCAAGCAAACCTTCGCAGGTGAGGGCTACCTGCTAGTCGGCGGGGCCGGCGGCAAGCACGTCTGCGCGGCGTGCGTACCGCTTGGCAAAGCAAAAAACCTGGTGGTCGACCAGACCCTGTACTGGGCGGTGGTCCGCGACCCTGACGAAGCGTGGTTCTATGTCGGGATGCTGAACAGCAGAGCAATGACCCAGGCGGTCGAGCCGTTCAATCCGAAAGGCGCGTTCGGCGAGCGCCACGTCCACACTCTGCCCTACCGCCTGATGCCAACGTTCAACCCGGACAATAACGACCACGTGCGCATCGCGGCATTGGCGCGCGAGGCGGCCCGGCTCGCGGAAGAAGAAGTCAGAGGCGACGGCTACCTCGACAACCCGGGAAAGCCGCTTCACAGGCGGCGTACGAGGCTTCGAGAGCGGCTGGCCAGCACGACAACTGTCAGGGAACTCGAGCGGCTTTGCTCACTGGCACTCGGAACAGCGGCGTTTGGCGTACAGGCCGAAGATCCGAGATCCAGCGACTGAACACCTTCGGGCGCTTCGGGCCTGGAACAGGCATTCCTGAGATTGGCGGACAGCGAGGAGATCGGCGAGTTCCGACGACTAGCGCACAGCGTGCCGCTTGGGTTCCCGAAGCCGCTTCTGCCAGCGTACAGCGGCCCTTCCACCCGGTCGTTGGTTTCGATATCAAGCCACATGATAGTTAAACGTCGCGGAAACGATCCTTTGTGATATGTTGCACCCCCCCTGCCGAGATCCGCGCCTCAACCGAGCCCGTTCTAGATCAATTGAACTAGCAGTGATACAATCGTCCTTCTGAATGTTTCGGGAGGTAACTGCAACATGCGTATCGGCTACGCCCGCGTCTCCACCGTTGACCAAAACCCGGAGCTGCAGATCGCCGCGCTGAAGGACTCCGGCTGCGATCGCATCCACACCGAACACGCTTCCGGCAACGCCCGCAAGCGCCCCGAGCTCGACCGCCTCTTCGAGTCCCTCCGCGCCGGCGACACGCTCGTCGTCTGGCGTTTCGATCGGTTGGGCCGCAGCGTCTCCAACCTCGTTTCCCTCGTAGAGCAGCTTCGAACCAAGCACGTCGAGCTGACAAGCCTCACCGAAGGCATCGACACCAACACCCCCATCGGCGAAGCCGTGTTCACCATCATCGCCGCCTTCTCGCAGATGGAGCGGCAGCTCGTATCCGAACGCACCCGCGCCGGCGTCGCTTCGCACCGCAAGAACAAAAACCGCTGGGGCGCCTCGTCGAAGTTTCACAACCCGGAGAACGTCGAGCTTGCCCGCTCGTTGCTCCGCGAAGGCACCCTGCCGAAAACCAAGATCGCCCGCCGCATCGGCGTGCATCCCGTCACCCTCTACCGCTGGTTCCCGGGCGGCGAGGCCGACAACTTCCAGCCCACCCCCACCTTCCATCGCCGGCAGAAGCAGAGAGCAAGCCGATGAAGCTCTCCGAGGCTTGCGACGCCTACCTTCGAGACATGGAGGCGAGGCATCTTCGCCCCTCGACCCTGAAACGTTACATCTCTATTTTCCGGGCTTGGCAGGTCTACGCCAGCGGAATTGGACTTTCCGAGCTAACCGACTTCGACCAGGCCGAGATGCGCGCCTGGCGCGAGTCCTGGTCTTGTAAGCCTGCTACGCAGCGCTTACAGCTCAAACTATTACGAGCTTTCTTTTCCTATGCGGTTGATGCTGAATGGGTACGGGCTTCTCCCGTGGTGAAACTAAAAGCTCCTAGAACGCCTGTCCGTCCGAAAATGCCGCTTACGAAAGAAGAAATCGTGTCTCTTGTCGTCGCAGCAACGGAGGCGGACAAGACCGAGGAAGAGGCCCTAATCCTTCTCATGCGCTACTCGGGTCTGTCGATCCGCGATGCCGTTACGCTCCGTAGAGACGCCATCGATGGTAACAACAACCTTACGTTGCGGCGTGCCAAGAGCAGCGAATTGGTCGTAGTTCCCTTACACAGCCTAGCGATCAAGGCTCTTGAACGAATAGGGCCACCGAACCTACCGCATTTTTTCTGGACAGGTCAATCACAACCACTATCCGCAACGAAATACTGGCGGGAACGATTGAATCTTATCGCTATTAAGGCAGGGGTCCAAAACTTCACACCCCACCGTCTTCGTCACACCTTCTCGGTCGAGCTCTTATTGAAAGATGTATCCATAGAGGACGTGAGCTCGCTGCTGGGTCACAGCAGCGTGAACACCACGGAGCGCTACTACGCGCAGTGGAACATGGCCCGCCTCAACCGGCTCGTCCGAATCGTGCGGGAAGTCAATGCATGCGATCCGTTGCCTGGACTGCTCAACAAACGCATGTCTCGTAAAACAACTCGGGGGCCGCTGATACGGCCCCCGAATTCAGCCCCGGCACCACTCCCGGTGATGCGAAGCTCATCAAGCGGTTGAAATGAGTATAGCACGGTCAGTTCAAGAAGAACGCTCCTTTGGTTTCAACACCCGATCTCTTCATGCGGGTCAGCGTCCCGATCCTGCTACGGGCGCTCGCGCGGTTCCCATCTATCAAACGACTTCCTATGTTTTTGAAGACAGTCGGCACGCGGCCGAACTGTTCGCGCTGCAGCGCTTCGGGAACATCTATACACGCATCATGAACCCGACGACGGCGGCGCTCGAAGAACGCATCGCATCGCTCGAGGGCGGTATCGGGGCGCTCGCATTGGCCAGCGGCCAAGCGGCGCAGTTCCTGACGGTCAGCAGCCTGCTGCAATCCGGCGATCATCTCGTCTCATCCGCCACGTTGTACGGCGGCACCTATACGCAGTTCGATACCACCTTCCAGCGGCTCGGCTACCAAACGACGTTCGTCGAGCCGGATGATCCGGAGAACTTCCGCAAGGCCATCAAGGACAATACGAAGCTCGTTTATGCCGAGACCATCGCCAACCCGCGTATGAACGTCGTGGATATCGAGGCCGTCGCCAAGATCGCTCATGAAGCGGGCCTGCCGCTGGTCATCGACAATACCTTCGCGTCGCCTTATTTATGCCGTCCGATGGAATACGGCGCGGACATCGTCGTGCACTCGGCCACGAAGTTCATCGGCGGTCACGGAACGAGTATAGGCGGTCTCATCGTCGACAGCGGCAAGTTCGACTGGACCAACGGGAAGTTCCCCCAGATCACCGAACCGAGTCCCGGTTACCACGGCCTGAAGTTCTCGGAAACCTTCGGCGAGATGGCCTTCATCATCAAGTGCCGCGTCGAAGGACTCCGCGACCTGGGGCCCTGCATGAGTCCCTTCAACGCCTTCCAGTTCCTGCAAGGTCTGGAGACGCTCGGCTTGCGCATGGACCGCCACTCCTCAAATGCGCTCGCCGCCGCCGAGTTCCTGAGGAAGCATGACGCGGTGACCTGGGTCAATCATCCCGCTCTGCCGCCAAGCAGATACACTGAGCTCGCAAGGAAGTACCTGCCCAAGGGCTGCGGCGCCATCTTTACGTTTGGCATCAAGGGCGGTCTCGAGGCCGGAAAGCGCTTTATCGATTCGCTGCAGCTTCTGTCTCATCTGGCCAACGTCGGCGACGCCAAGAGTCTTGTCATTCACCCGGCCAGCACGACTCACCAGCAGTTGACCGAATCGGACCTCGAAGCCGCCGGCGTGACGCCCGACATGGTTCGGCTGTCGATCGGCCTTGAAGACATCGAGGACATTCAGTGGGATCTCGACCAGGCGCTCAAGGCCTCCCAGTCGGGATAAACTGAATGGAGTTGGCGGATACTCGACAGAACCTCGTTTGCAGTCTCACCGCGGGCGGCGTCAGCGCGGGCTCGCCTGTCGCGCAATCAGAGTTCACCACGCCATGGCAGGTCCGGCTGCGCATTCTACAGGACTATCGCGACATCGCGATGGTCGGCCTGTCCGCCAACCCCTACCGTCCCAGTCATTTCGCCGCGAGGTACCTCCTCGCCGAAGGCTACAACCTCATTCCGGTGAACCCCCGAGAGAGAGAGATCCTCGGGCGGCAATCCTATGCCTCCGTGAAGGATATCCCCGGACCCGTTGACGTGGTGGACATCTTCCGTGCATCCAAAGAGGCGCCTTCGATCGTCGAGCAGGCCATCTCGGTCGGCGCCAAGGTGGTCTGGATGCAGTTCGGTGTCATCAACTATGAGGCGGCCCGGCGCGCTCGTGAGGCCGGGCTCGAAGTCGTGATGGACCAGTGCATGAAGGTGGAGCACGCGCGCTTCTTCGGCGGTCTCCACACGCTCGGATTGAACACCGGCATTGTGTCCGCCCGCCGTTGGAACCCGGCCGCGGGCAGAAAGTCTTAGCCTGCATTTCTCACCACGTGGCGAGGCGAAGTGCATGAGAGGGCCGTCAGGACGAGGCGCGAGCCGCTTGGCGCGCACAGGTGTACTTGACAAGTACATCGAGCACGGCAAGCAAGCGCAACGAAGTCATGGCGGTCTTATCGCGTGCTTCCCCCGTCAGGTGGGGAGATATGCAGGTCTGGCCGTACCACAAACCGCGAGAAGCCGTTCAAGGCCCTCTCGGAAGGTTGCTGGCGGCGGCAGCAGGCTCACCACCAGGAGTCCCTCTTGCGGAGCATCGAACAGGTACCCGGGATGCACGTGCACACCTGCCGCAAGCAGATCGAGCGCCCACTGCTCGTCGCCGCGGGTCCTTGGGACCCTGAGAACCGCATACCATCCGGCCCGGGCCTCGAGCCGATCGCAGGCAGTGCCCGATAGAATCTCGTCGAGCCGCTTTAAGTTGCCGCGAATCCTGTTCAGGATATTGCACTGCACACCGTGACGAAGCTGCAGCAAAGCAGGCGCCGCGAGCTGCACGGGCGTGTTCACCGAGAGATACGTGTCGCCGATGACTTCCAGCCGCGCGAGCGCCTCATCACGGATCGCTTGCGGACCCCTCACGACCATCCAACCCAGCTTCAACTGAGGCAGGGCCGATATCTTCGAAAGCCCGCTCAGCGTCAGCGTCAGGCAGGACTCTTCAGCGGCCGCGCTTGCAGGCGTCTTCCCTGCTTTGGACCAGCGATAGTCGCGAAACACCTCGTCGACGATTAGCGCCAAGCCTCGCTCGGCGGCGATTTGCGCGATGCGCCGGCGTTCTTCTTCCGGCAGATAAAACCCGGTGGGATTATTCGGGGACACCGCGATAATGGCTCTCGTTCGCGGCGTGATCGATGCCTGCAAAGCCTCAAAATCGATCGCCCATCCGTGGTCATAGACCAGCAGATAGCTCGTCAGCACGATATCGTGCAGGTTCGCCAAGTAGTCAAGAAGCGGGTAGCTCGGCCGCGACACCAGGACCTCATCGCCGGGTTGAGCGAGCAATTGGAATGCGAACGCGTAGCCCTCGCTGGTGCTCGCGGTAAGAACAATCTGTTGCTCATCGAGATCGACTCCGTGATCAGAATAATAGGCCCGTACCGCGTCGCGGGCGAGTGGTGAACCCCTCGGCTGAGGGTCATAAGTGTCGATGGCGGCGCTGCTGAGCGCGGCGTTGAGCGTAGCGGTGTCGGGTGACAGGCCGCATCGAGTCGGATTCGATTCCGTGAGATCGATGGTGTCGTGTCCCTCGCCGCGCCTCATCGCGAGCGCCTCCGTCAAGCGATTCGGATGGCGTCGCCAGTTCGTGCGGGGGGAGAACATCGGGATCGCAAAGTCTCGTTCAGGGCACAGGAAATGAATGGGACACCCGCGCCCCGGTGCTCAAAAAGGAGACTGCTATCATGACAGAGATTCCGTGCAAGGCCGTTATGAACCTCTTTCCCCGGCTCCTTCTCGGCTTGATCGTCGGCGCGCTTCTTTCGCCGCCGGCTTTACCGCAACGCGCGCAGGACGACCGGAAGAGCAGAGAGCAGATGAACTGGCGCGTACTGCGCCCCGTCGTCCGCGGCACCAGGGCGGCGGTTGCCGCGGGCGCTCCGCTCTCGAGCGAAGCCGCCATGCGCATTCTGCACGGGGGCGGAAACGCTGTAGACGCGGGAGTCGGCGGCCTGTACGCGGCAGCCGTCTGTGAGTTTTCCCACTTTGGGTTCGGCGGCGAAGCGCCGATCCTGATCCGGACCGCGGACGGCCAGGTACACTCCATCGGCGGTCTCGGAACGGCTCCCCGGAAGATGACCCTGGAGTTCTTCCGTTCGCACCGTCAGGAACCGGAGATCGTACAGGAATCCCTCCGACGCGGCCACAACGGCGGGCCGATCCCGGCCTACGGCATTCTGCCGGCCTTGGTTCCCGGCATGGTGGACGGTGGGTTGCTCGCGCTGCGGGACTTCGGCACGCGGTCGTTCGGTGAGATCATTCGACCCGCGATCGATCTGGCGGACGGCATGCCGGTCGACGGATTTCGATCGTCCTCGATTGCACACGCCGTTCGCATTTTCAAGCTGTTCCCGACATCCCAAAAGGTCTATCTCCCGAACGGCAGAGTTCCGCGCGTGGGCAGCATCTTCCGGCAGCCGGACTTGGCTCGCACGCTGCGCTCGATGGCGGCCGCTGAGAAAGGGGCTCTCGCGGAAGGCGCCACTCGGGAGGCGGCGATCGACGCGGTCCGCGACTTCTTTTACCGGGGAGAGATCGCGCGCAAGATCGGGAACTTTTCAATAGACAGCGGGGGGCTGCTGCGGTACGAAGACCTGGCCAACTTCCGGCTGGAAGTGGAAGAGCCGGAGCAGGTGACCTATCGCGGGTTCGAGGTCTACAAGAGCGGCTTCTACACCCAAGGACCGATACTTCTGCAAGCTTTGAATCTGCTCGAAGGATTCAACCTCCGTTCCATGGGATGGAACACGGCTGAATACATCCACATCATCGTGGAAGCCCTCAAGCTGGCCTACGCCGACCGCGACACCTACTATGCCGATCCCGAGTTTGCGGAGATTCCGGCTGCGCTTCTCACCAAGACGTATGCTGCCCAACGGCGGGAATTGATCGAGCCGACGCAAGCTTCGAGCGAGTTTCGGCCTGGCCGCTTCGATGCAAGACAGCCTCCCCACCCGGCTTTCTATGCCGGCAAGCTTCGGCCGCTGACGGACGCCTTGGCATCGAGAGACACCACCTGTCTGAACATTATCGACAGCTCCGGCGTCATGTTTTCGGTAACGCCGTCCGGCGCTTGGATGCCTTCGGTCATCGCGGCCGACACCGGCATTCCGCTGACTCAGCGAGCCCAGAGCTTCCTGATGATCCCCGATCACCCGAATGTCGTTGCACCGGGCAAGCGCCCACGCATCACGCTGTCGCCGACCCTCATCACCAGGCGCGGACAGCCTATTATGGCCCTCTCGACACCCGGGGGAGACCAGCAGGACCAGGCATTGGTGCAAGTGATGTTGGCGGTGCTGGAGTTCGGGCTCAATCCGCAAGCGGCGGTCGAGGCTCCGCGGATTCAGACGAAGCATCTGGTAGCAAGCTTTGACGATCATGCGATGGACCCGAATCTGCTGTTGCTGGATGAACGGATTCCGGCTTCCGTCGAAGCGTCTCTCAAACAGCTCGGGCATCAAGTCGAGCGCCGCAGCCGTTGGAACAGCGGCTCCGCGCCCGTGGCCGTCCTGAGAACCCCCAACGGTGTCATCTCCGCCGGCGCCGACCCCTACGGGTATCGCTACGCTGACGCTTGGTAGCCGGCGAACGCTGTCGTCCCCGCGACCTTCCGCTCAGATGCCGGACGGGATTTCGACAACGTAAACCTGCGTGTATCCCGAGCGGTCGCTGGCGAAGGCAACCATCGATTCGTCCGGCGAGAACGACGGGTGGGGATGGGTCCACTGGGGGCCGTAGACGGTATCGGTCGCCATCTCCATCCAACTCAGGGCCTTGTCCTTGTCAGTCGCCGCGCGCGCCGCCGCCCAGTCTTCGGCCACGGCGTAGCGGGACGTCCGCCATTGCGTCCCGCCGTTTGAGCTTTGCGGGTAGCAAAGGGTCTCGCGATCGCCCGTCGCGACGTCCACAAGCTGAATGCCGACGTCGGGGTGATTCGTGTCGCACAGGATCTTCGTGCCCGCGCTGTTGGGCGTGATATGCCATGCGTTGAACTCCGCGATGGTATGGATTGCTCTCGTCTCCCAGCTCATGCGCTTGAGCGCCTTCGGCCAAACCGTGAACGCGAGATCGCCGGTGTCGCCGAGAAAGGTCTCGTGAACCAAGAACTCGTCGTTGTCGTGCTCGTACAAGCATTCAAGCTCCGAGCCGTCGCGCCGCATCCGGAACATCCGTGGCGCCGGGTCGCCCGCGAACTCGATCCACTCAGGATCGACCGGCGAGAATTGCGGATGAATAACGGTTCGCTCGAACGGTATGGCCTGCTGGCTGCCGCCCGCAGTACGTCCCACGACGACGCCGTTCTGCTGTCCGGTCTTGCAGGCGGCGACGAACCAGTCACCGTCGCGGCTCAGTGAGCACTCGCCGAGTTGCCCGTCGAATTCGGCGACGAGTCTCTCTTCCAGGCTGTCGCGGTCGATCACGAAGACCGATCCGCCACGTACGAAGTAGACCGATTCGCCGTCGGGGGCGATGGCGGGCGAAAACGGATGAATCGGGCCGTCGCCGGTAAGCTGCCGGATTTCGCCATCGAAGACGCCCACTTCAAAGAGTTGCGCCTGCCCGGTGCGGTAGGACGTCAAGACCAGGGCCTCCTGGTCGGGCGTAAATGAACTCTGCAAGAAGTACGTCGGATGGTTGATCGATGGATGATTCGTAAGTTGATGGACTCGCGCGCCGGTCTGCTCGTCCTCGAATACGTTGTGCTCGGATGGAAAGAGGCCGCCTTTGCCGGTAGTCATACCCTTCAGCGGCCCTCGGCGGCAACCCCTTCGTAGTAGGCCCTCGCCTTCTTGAACAGTGCGACCACTTCCTGACGCTGGTCTTCGGAGGCGAATCGACCTTTGTCTTGGACTCGCGCGATCAACTGATCGACCCACGCAACGAAGAACTGCCCGTCCTCTTTGCGCGAGACTCCTTTGCCGTCGACGGTCAGATACACGGGACTCGTGTGTGCGTACAGATCGGTGTCGTTGACCAGATAGCGGTGGAAATCGCCGCGCACACGAGCGGCAACCCAGGAGCCCTCCCCAACAGGGATCTCCTTCGTAAGCAAAACGAATGATCCATCCCCGCGGGCTTTCTCGCTGGCGACCACCTCGCCGTTGACCACGATCTCCAGCCGTTTCATCGGGACGAGCGAGGTGGCCGACGCCTCCACGCGAATCCTGTCACCGGACGCGATCTTGAGCTCGTCGCCGGGGAGTCGGCCGTTCACGGTAAATCGCAGAATCGGTCCATTCGTCGCGAAGCTCCGCCCTTTTCGGAAGCTCTCAACCCAGTCGCCGGCGTTGAGTGCATCACCGGTGTAGACATAGACACGGTGCCCGCCTGGGATCCAATGATGGCGGCGGTTCGTGAAGCTATCGGTGCCGGCGGAGATCGCACAGCGCAAGCCGGTGTTCAGCAGACGGTACCAGTAGGGCGTTGCGGCGTCTTCGTTCGAGTTGCTCATCACATCCATCGCATCGACTGAGCCGAGAGCGAGGTCCACCGGCATTTCGCGGGCGCTCATGGTCATCGGGTCGGAGGTGAAGCGATACCCCGGATGGGCATAGCTCGCGACGCCGCCCTGCTGCTTGGCGCCCCAGGCTTGGACGTGATTCGGTGGATAATCGTGCGGGTATGCGGAATCGCTAAAACCCGTGTACAGCGGCTTGACGAGTTGTTTCAGACCCGTTAGGCACATGTGCCCGTAGGGGCCGTTGTTGCGCATCTCCTCGCCCCAGAAGAGGATGTGCGTCGGATCGCTCAACTTGTGAGGACGTCCCTCGAAATACTGCTCGTCGTGAACCTGCGGCCCTGTCGAGTTCGCCACCATCAAGTTCGCGTAGTTGAGATCCTCGCCGAGGACCTGGGTCTGAATGTCCTCCGGTGTCATGAACTCGTGGTCGTTGTAGTTGACGTGCGTATGGAGATCGCCGCCATACCAGTGTTCCTTCGCCAGGTAGGATGTGCGCTCGATCTGCATGGTGACAGCGGTCGTTTCGCCGGCGCGCACTTCGACGTTATGCTTGACGGGTTTGTACTCGATTCCGCGAACAGCCTCGATCGAGGCGGTTCCCTCGGGAATCCGGATCTCGTGCTCGCCGCGGCTGTAGTAGAAGTAGTCTCCGTGGGTCCACGTGATGCGGGAGAGCGTGGCGTCGTCGGCCCGGCCTTCGGGCGCATAGGCAAGGCCATCGGAACCGCGTACGTAGACGCGGGCCGCAACTGCTGCACCGTCCTCCTCCGTCCTGACGAGCAACGCGCCCCAGCGCACGACTTCGATCGGGAAACGAGTCGTCGTCCCAACCCGGCTTTCGGGCGGCGAACCTTCAGGGGGAATATCGATTCCGGCAAAGACCCGGATTCTGGTTTCGCGCAGTTCGAGCGACTGCGGCCGGAGATTCAGCAAGGCATACGTCACACGGCCGGCCGATGCGGTCCAACGGTCGGTGGGTCCGTTGTCGCCGATGGTCGCGATGATCTTGATGTCCTTCGTTTTGTCCATCTCGTTCCGCAGCATCACGGGCAGGTTGTAGGTTTCCCGCAGGCCCAGGCGCAGTCGATCGGGCTTCGCGACGACCTCCAGTCCTGACGAGTTGAGGCGCAACTTGAGCACACCGGGAAGATCGAGATCCCAAAGCTCCGGTAGTTCGCCGCGCCGCCAGCGGCGGAACGACACCGTCAACGGCAGATGGAAATCCCCATCGCGGCGCAGCAGGATCCGCACCATGTCGAGTTCCGTCAGCGGACCCGGATAGTTGACGGGCTGGAACCCATGGCGGGACGTCTCAAATGTATGTTCGTCTCCGGGGGTGGGCAGGTTGCGTCCCGCCGTCGAGATCTCTGCAACCCACCAGAGGCATACCGCGAAACCAAGAAGAATCCCTAAGCGCTTGGCGATCATGGGGCAATCATAGCAGCCGCAAAGCCCGGGAACACGCGAATCGTGCGACATGCCCGAAGCCAGCGAAGAAGGCCTTCAGCGATAGACGATATCGTTCACACACGCCGCGAGATCTGTTCCTTCGGCGCCTCGACGAGCCAGGGAGGCAAGAGTTTCGAGCGCGAGGTGCGGCCTGAACGTTGAAGACAGCCTTGGAGGGCTGCCCAAGCCGGCTCGGCTGGTGAGACGCCTGTTAGCTTTGCCTCACTGCAGAGCCGCTCGGCCAAGACGTCAGGAAGCGCGACCCGGAGTTTGCCGGGTATCCGTCTCAGCTTCCTTGGATCAGGGCGGCTCCTGGCTCATACTTCAGTGAGCAGCCGCCTCAAACAATCTCCGAGATCACCCGGCCGTGAACCTGGGTCAGCCGTTCTTTACGACCCATGTGAAGATAGCTCAAGTCGTCCTGATTCAACCCAAGCTGGTGCAGCATCGTGGTGTGGATGTCGCGGAAGTGGTAGGGCTTCTCGATCGCGCGAAGACCGATCGCGTCGGTAGCGCCGACCGTCTGTCCGCCCTTGACGCCGCCGCCGGCCATCCACATCGAGAATCCCAAGTTGTGATGATCGCGGCCCACCCCGCCCTGGGCTTCGGGCGACCGGCCGAACTCGCCGCCCCAGAGGACCAACGTTTCGTCGAGCAAGCCGCGGCGCTTGAGATCCTTCAGCAGACCGGCCACCGGCTTGTCGGTCTCCGACGCCATGCGGAGATGGTTTTCTTCGATGTCTTTGTGGGCGTCCCACTGCAGGTTGCCCGGACCGCCGCCGGAAACAACGCACACGAACCGCACGCCGCTCTCCACCAAACGCCGCGCCAGCAGACAGCGCCGGCCATAATCATTCGTCGGCTCGACACCGATCCCATAGAGATCCAGCGTCTCCCGTGGCTCGTTGCTGAGGTTCAAAACCTCTGGCGCTTCCATCTGCATCTTGAACGCCAGGTCGTAAGCCTTGATCCGCGCGCCGAATTCATCTTCGTCCTCGGCCAGGGTCTGCTCGCTGAGCTTGCGAATCAGGTCGAGCGTCTGTCGGCGCTGGTCGAGCGAGACGCCCTGGGGCAGGTCGAGATTCAGAACCGGCCGCGTGCCGGATCGGAACATCGTCGGCTGATACACCGCCGGCAGGAAGCCGTGCATATACATCGGCTGCCCTGCCTCGAGCGCCCCGTCGGGGTCGGGCATCACGACATACGAGGGCAGAGATTCACTCTCGGACCCGAGGCCGAAGACGGTCCAAGACCCCATGCTCGGGAAGCCCGGCACGATACGTCCGGTGAACAGTTCGTACTGCGCCGCCGAGTGGACGACCATATCGCCATGGCAACTTCGCAGCACCGCGATGTCGTCTATGCACTCGGCCGTATAGGGGAACAGGTCGGAGACTTCGATGCCGCTCCGGCCGTACTTCTTGAAAACCCGCTTGGTGCCGAGAAGCTTGGCGTCTTCGGTGACGAACTGGTACTTCGCTTCTCCGAATTCCTTCGGTCGCGGCTGACCGTGCAATTCGTTCAACAACGGCTTGGGGTCGAACGTCTCGACCTGGCTCGGCCCGCCGGCCATGAACAGAAAGATGACGGATTTCGCCTTGGCATCGTGATGCGGCGGTTTGGGCGCCAAGGGATTCAGATTCGACCCACGAGCCTGCTCGCGCTGCAGCATCGAGGCCAGCGCCAACGCGCCGAAGCCACAGAAGCCGTCGCGGACGAACTCGCGTCGGTTGCGTGTGAATCGAACATGTTCCGGCATATCAGTTCACGTAGAGGAAAGAGTTCAAGTTGAACATCGCCAAGGCGAACTCCCTCAACGGCTGCTTCTCGATAAACGCAACGGCAAGCCGCTTTTCCGTCTCGCTCGGCATCCGCCCGGCGGCGAGCAGATAGGCGCGCTCCACCTGCTGGGCCGGGCTCGTGCCTACCTCTCGTACAAGGCGCTTGGCGAAGGCCGCGGCGAGTTCGTTCGACGTCCGGCCGTTGAGCAATTCAAGTGCCTGCGGAGCGTGAGTGCTTGCTTCGCGGCGGGCGCAGCTCGTCATCAAGGCCGGCTGATCGAACACTTCCATGAACGGCAGTCGCAGATTCCGCTTCGCAATCAGGTAGACCGATCGGCGATAGTGCTCTTCGGGGTCCTGGGCGACTTGCCACTGGTGCGGCTTGTAGAGCGAGTCCACGAGCTCCTGTTCAACGGGGATCATGATGCTTTCCCCGCCCCGCTTCGGATTCAGCTTGCCGCTAACCACCAACATCGCATCCCGAATCTCTTCGGCTTCCAGACGCCGCCGGTTGAACTTCCACAACAGCCGGTTCTGCGGGTCTGCCTCCGCTGCCCTCGTCTCGTCGGGAGACAGCGAAGATTGCCGGTAGGTGCTGCTCAGCACCATCATGCGGTGCATCGATTTGGCCTTCCAGCCGCCGTCGACAAAGGCATTGGCCAAGTGATCGAGCAACTCGGGATGACTCGGGCGGTCTCCCATGAATCCGAAGTCGTTGGGAGTATTGACAATCCCGTTGCCGAAGTGAGATGCCCACATACGGTTCACGGCGACGCGCGCCGTCAGCGGATGTTGCGGGTCAGCCAGCCAGTGCGCGAGCCGCGTCTTCGGATTCGGTGTGTCCTTGGGAAGCTCCGGCGCACCGTCGGGCAGGAGAACGCCCAGAGGCCGCATGCCGACCTCTTCGCCCTTCGTATCGTAATTCCCCCGCTCCAGGACGTGAATGGGCGATCGCTTCTCGGGATCATTCTTGATGCTCGCAATGGCTGGGAGCGGCTTGGGGATTTGCGCCTCCAGTTCCTTGATCCGCGCCTGAATCTTTTTCTCGGCCGCTTCCTTCTCCTTGCCCGTCAGGCCTTTCGTCTCACCCCGGAGTTTCTTGATCTCCTTTTCGATGCGCTCCGTGGTGCTCTTGACATAGTCTTGCTCCTTTTGCGGCGCGATGACGATCTGGTGCTCCTGTGTATCGGCGAGGAAGGCTTGCAAGCGGTAATAGTCCTTCTGCCGGATCGGGTCGAACATGTGGTCGTGGCAGCGGGCGCAGCCCACGGTAAGGCCGAGAAAAGCCGCTCCGATGATGTCGGTCCGCTCGGTGAGCACTTCGTTGCGGCTGCTCGCCACTTCCTGGTTGCCGGCGTTCCGACGCACGGCACCGAGGCGATGGAACCCCGCCGCGATCTGCATCTCGCGGTCGTCCGAACCGATCTCATCGCCGGCGAGTTGCTCCCGGACAAACTGATCGTAGGGCTTGTCGTTGTTGAACGCCCGGATCACGTAGTCGCGGAAGCGCCACGAGCCGTGCATCGTGCGATCGTACTCGAAGCCTTCGGTCTCGGCGAACCGCACCAGGTCGAGCCAGCGCTGTCCCCACCGCTCGCCGTAGTGTTGGCTTGCGAGAAGACGATCCACGACTTTTTTGTAGGCGTCGGGCGAGCTGTCGAATACGAAATCGGCGACCTCGCCAGGGGACGGCGGAAGGCCGGTAAGGTCGAACGTCACGCGACGAATCAAAGTCGCGCGGTCTGCTTCGGGAGCGGTCCGCAGCCCCTTTTCCTTGAGCTTCTCAAGAACGAAGGCGTCAATCGAGTTGCGAACCCAAGCTTGATCACTGCGGTTCGAAAACTCCGGGACGGTCGGGCGACTTCGTTCTTGAAGCGACCAGAACTTGCGCTCAGAATCTCGAAACTCTTGCTCGACTCCGACCGAGGCGGCGAACACAACCGAGGCGGCGATTAGTATCGCCCCAATGGATAGTATCAGCCGTCGTCTCTGAGGCATTCCGTCCTTCGCGTCCAGTGTTCTTTTTGCCGAACGCACCCACTTGCAAACCAACGAGAGGGCTCCCGGCGAACCACAAAACTCCATAGTAATCATAGCGCAACAACCTGAAGCTACCGTGTCAACGCAATCTAGAACGTTCCCCTTTCTCAGCATGGGTTCATTTGGCGTGAGCCGCTGCGGAACGAGCGCGGAGGGCGACGGGAGCCGAGGCGAACAATGCCCCTCGTGCGGCCGCCCGCAGACCCGGGATTCTGCGCACATTACCGGGATTTCCCAGCTAACGGCGCTTGAACACTTGCTTAGGGGGCCCCCCATACTGCACAAGTGCGCAACAATCGTTGGCAGAGAAGCAGTGACTGGGCGGCGGGCGCGGCGGTCCGGGCGGCGGTTTTTGGTTGTGCGACCCTTTCGCACCCACGGCGAACACAACGGCCATTCCGACACCTGATCTGCGACCAAGACGCGCCCTCCCTGCGCCTGGGCCGAAGCTCGTCCGTCCGTAGCGCCCGCGCATCCCGTGCGTCTGTTTTCGACTTTTTCCTCCGCCAGACGAACGCGCCTCGGGCGCGGCAGCCTGGACTGCATTTCTCCCCACCTGATGGCCGCAGCACGCGATAAGACCGCTATGACTGCGTTGCGTTGCGCTTGCTTAGGCTGCTCGATGTGTAAAGGCCGTGATTCGTGTCTCGTGACCCGAACGCACTTCGCCTCGTCATGGGATAAGAAATGCAGGCTATGATTGCCGACTCTCTGTCGTCATGCTATGCAGGCCGGGGAGGCGAAACAAGACTGAAGGGCTTCAGTACCTCGAGCCGAAGGGGAACGTTCTGCTTTGCTCACCAGGGGTACTTCTCACATTGCGCCGACACAACCCGAAGCCGCAGAGATCCTCCCTCCTTTGCTCCGGCCCATTCGGGTGAAGTCCGGGGCGGAGAGGCCCGGTTTGGGTTCGCTAACATGGGCCATGCATCGCCTACTGATGAACCCCTCATGAAACTTGGTCTCGATCTCTTCAGCCTGCGGTCTCAGAACTGGACGGCCTTCGAACTACTCGACTACAGCGCGCAGCTTGGCGTCGAGACGGCGCACTTCTCCGAACCGCGTTTCCTGGGCAGCCTCGACGAATCCCACCTGGACCGGGTCAAGGCTCATGCCGACCGCCTCGGTCTCGATCTTGAAGTCGGCTTCACCTCGATTTGCGCGACATCACACCGTTTCGAGCCCGAGCACGGCACGCCCGCGGCGCAGCTCCGCCGCATGCTCCAGGTTGCGCGGCGGCTGGGCTCACCGATCGTTCGCTGTTTTCTCGGCACTTCGGAGGACCGCGAAGGGCCGATCCCTCTGGAACAGCACATCGAGAACACCATCAAGACTTGCAAGGCGGTTCGCTCCGAAGCGCTCGATCTGGGCCTGAAGATTGCGGTCGAGAATCACGCCGGCGACCTGCAATCCCGCCAGCTTCGGATGCTCATCGAGGAAGCCGGACCGGAGTACGTGGGGGCACTCTATGACGCCGGCAACGCCGCCTGGACCCTGGAGGACCCTCTGCTGGCTCTCGAAACTCTCGCGCCTTATGTCCTGACTTCCGGTATGCGCGACTCGGCGATTTGGGAGGCGCCGGGCGGCGGGGCGGTGCAATGGGTGCCGATGGGCTCGGGCAATGTCGAGATCAACAAGGTGGCCGAACGCTATGCCGCGTTGTGCCCCGGCAAAGTGTTCTCACTCGAGATCATCAATACCCGCACGGCGCGAATCTTCGGCTACTGGGATGAGAAGTTCTGGAGACACTATCGCGACGTCCCGGCCTGGGTCTTCGCCCGTTTCCTGCGGCGCGCGCGGTCAGGTTCGCCTTATGAGGATGTGCCGCCCGGTCCACAAGGCGCGTCTCCGGACAGCCCGGCGTTCAAGCAGTTCGTTGTCGATCAAGAGCGCCGCGACGTCGAGCAGTCAGTGGAGTATTGCCGCACGACACTCGGTCTCGGCCGCGGCTAGCCTGACTTTCGTTTGCCGTTCTAACCGCCGAACGCCGGCTGCACCCAGGCCTGCTTGCCATCCGACCGGGCCACCGTCGCTCTCACATAAGCGTCGCCGGGACGAAGCTCATACTTCGCCTCCAGCCCGTGAACCTCAGCGAGCACCTTGCCACCCTTGCCGATGAAGCGCGTCGTGTACTTGAAATTCAACTCTTCCCGGATCGCGATCTCCAACCCCTTCGAAGAGCGCTCGACGGTCTCAAGATTCACGCCCGTAGATGCGTAAAAACGCCCCTGCTCCAGGGCTTGCACAATCGCGGCTTCCGAAAGCTCCGTCGCCAGCACCGAAACCCAGCCACGGCCCGGATTCGAAAGCGTCGGCCCGAATTCCTTGAAGTTGTGCGCATCGTCGACCGCGATTCCATAGACCTCCCGGCCCGCGCTCAGCACTACGTCCCACATTTCCTCCAAACTGGGCGAGCCGCCCCCGCCGAAGTTGTGGGTCGTCGCAATCCCGTTGTACACCTCGAACAGCTTCATGTCGTTGACCCGCGCCAACTCGTCCGGCGTCACCGCCCAACGGTAGTTCGGGTGGTTCAGGGAAGGCAGCGCGTCGGCCGCCCGGATCGCGTCAACGTTCTTCTGAATCGTATCCAGGACACTGTGCCCGAAAGCCGGCGGGACGGTCTTGCGAAGCCCGAAGGCGTTGACGTGGACCGGCTTTTCCTCGTACCGCGACGTGACTTCTTCACCGGCGATCAGCAAGAATCGCTCGTCCGCAGCGAAGAACGAATTCAGCGGCCCGGGGTCCGTGAAGTAGTTGTGATCGGTGAGCACCAGGAACTGATAGCGGTGCTCCTTGTACCAGCGCGCCACCGCATCAGGCGTGCTATCGCCATCGCTGTTGATCGTATGCGTGTGAAGATTGCCTTTGTACCAGTTCAACTTCGGTGTCGAGGCCGCCTGCCGCCCGGACGAAAACGCCCAGACCCAGGCCGTGAGGAACACCAAACCGGCTCGAAGCAACCAAGCGGATCGAAGTTTCATATCGCTTAAACCTACCACAGCCGGATCACCCTACCGTGACCCGCTCAGCCGAGGCGGAAACAAGGAACCGTCTAGCGGCGCTTTACGGGTTTCCCCGGCCGATCGTCTGCTCAACATGCGCCTCCTACCGTGAAAGCGGCCCGGCGGCGAAGGCAGGCTACAGCGAGTCGCGGGAGAGAAGAAAGGCATGCACCTGCCACATGTCGTTCCGCGAAAGGATCTCGGCGAACGGGGGCATGGCGGTGCCGGGCCGCCCTTTCGTCAACGTGTTGACGAACTGCGCCGGGCTGAGCCCGGTCCTGAAAAGGCTCGGACCCGCTCCGCCGCCGGATCGATGACAACCTGCGCAGCGGCCCCGGTAGATCTGCTCACCGGCAGCGATCGCTTCCGTCCGGCCCAAAAGCGGGTTCCGCAGCTCAGCCTGGCCGGGCGATGGGGAAGGCGGAGCCGCGCCGGTCTTGATCGGCTCGCCGCCTTCCGTCTGCGCAAAGCCGTATCCCGGCAAGACCCGGCCGCCGAGGGTGTGACCCGGCTCCCCCACGCGCGGCAGGCCTCCTTCGAGAACCGTCAGGTTCGTCCCGGGAGCCTCACGCGCCGCCCCGCCGCCATCCAGCGCGAACACCCAGATATTGCCGGCCTTGGGCTCCGTGTAGTAGAACGTCATGTCGCCGCCAATACCGCCGGACGGAACGGCGAGATACTGGACCCCGTCCAGTTCGTAGGTGATCGGGCTGCCGATGATCCCCGAGCCGGTCTGGAACTTCCACAGCTCCGCGCCGGTGCGGGCATCGAACGCCATGAAGTAGCCGCGCATATCGCCCGTAAACACGAGTCCGCTTGACGTCGCGACGGCGCCCGCCCAGAAAGGCGCGGGGCTCACGGCGCGCCAGACCACCTTGCGCTTCACCACGTCGTAAGCGACGAAGTTGCCGGGGTTGTCGCTGGTCAGGTACTGCTGATAGTCAGCGCCGAGATACCACTCGCCCTTGGTCGGGGGTTCGAAAGAGTCCTCGGCCCAAAACTTGTATCCCATAGCCCACTGATTCGACATGAAGTACAGCGTTTCGAGCTCCGGGTTGTAGGCCAGCGGCTGCCAGTCGATCGCCCCTTCGAGGCTGGGAATGATCGGGCCCACTTCCGGCCCGCCCGATTCGGCGATCATGTCCGGGTTCACGTTCGGGCGCCCGGTCTCGGGGTCGAGCCCGAACGCCCAGTTGATGCCCGGCACAATCGGATCGCCGTAGATGAACTTGCCGTTCGTGCGGTCCAGCGCGTAGAAGAAACCGTTCTTGTCGTGGTGGAAGAGCGCCTTGACCGAGCCGTCGAAGCCTAGGTTGACGTCCGCCAGCAGCGGAGTGCTGACAGCGTCGTAATCCCAACAATCCCAGGGCGTGTACTGAAAGCCCCACTCGATGACGCCGCTATCGGCGTTGATGGCGATGGTGGCGGCCGTCCATTGGTTGTCGCCCTTGCGAACATGACAATTCCAGGGAGCGGCGTTCCCGGTGTTCCAATAGACGAGGTTCAGGTCCGGATCGTAGACGCCGGTGGTCCAGGTCGAGCCGCCGCCGTGCCTCCAGGTGTCGCCGGGCCAAGTGTTGTTGCCCGGCTCGCCGGGACCTGGAATCGTGTACGCCGTCCAACGCGGATCGCCGGTCTTCGCGTCGAAGGCCTTGACAAAGCCGCGAATGCCGAACTCGCCGCCGGCCACACCGGTGAGCACCATATCCTTGACGACCAACGGGGCGCCTGAAATGCTGTAGCCCTGCTCCCAATCGATGACCTCGACTTCCCACTCCACCTCGCCGGTGTGCATGTCGAGCGCGATGAGCCGGGCATCCATCGTTCCGACGTAGACCAGCTCGCCCAAGAGCGCCACGCCGCGGTTGATCGAGCCGCAACAGTAGACACGCTCCGTCTCGTCGGAAAGCTTGGGATCGTAACCCCACTTCTTCGCTCCGGTTCGCGCATCGATGGCGAAGACGCGCGAACCATCGGCCGAAACGTAGAGCACACCGTTGTGAATCAGCGGCGTTGCCTCCAAGCCGCGGTTTTCACCACCCGTCGCGAACACCCACACCGGATGCAGGCGGTTCACGTTGGCGGGCGTAATCTGGTCCGCCTCAACGTAGCGGTGGCCGTAGTAATCACGGCCATACATCAACCATGATGAGCTGTCGCCGGCGGCCCCCCTGAGCTGCTCGTAGGTGACGGGTTGGGCCTGCGCCGGCGCCCGCTGCAAGATCATAGCGAATCCGAGGGCTGCCACAAGCAAGACAACAAGCCTTGAAGAGCACATTCGACCGAGCATGAGACAACCCCCATCGGCACAGGGGAACAGAGATTATCCCAGGAAGGAGCGCGGAGACGCCATTCCTCACCTTGACTGCCGCTCTGTTGAGCCGGCGAGTTCTTTCCTTCGTACTTTCTTTGCGCGTCACGCAGAGGGCGCGTCTTGATTCCCGTGTGATGTTGGCGTAGTATGCTGGAGTATCCACGAGCCAAGGGAGAACACGATGAAACGACTATCGGCCGCGCTTACGATTTTTCTGATGACGTGCGCGTTGGCGTTCGCTCAGGTCGACATTCGTAACCCTTCGATCAATACGGAGACCGAACAAGGCGCCTTGATCTCGCAAGCCGGCACGGCCGAGGACGACGCCACGAGAATCCAGCTCCTCGAGACCTTCGTCGAGAGATACGGTGACCACGACACCATCAACTACGTTCACCTGCAACTCCAAGGTCTGCATCTCGCCACCGGCAATTTCGACAAGGTCATCTCGTACGGAGAGAAGCTGCTCGAGGCCGTGCCGGAGGATGTCGAGGTTCGTCAGAACCTGACCAAGGGCTACGAGGGCAAGCAGGATTTCGACAAGCTGCTTCCGCATCTACTCGCGACCAGGCCTTATGCCGAGAAAGACAGCCAGCTTCCCGAACCGGAATATGAGGACGAAGTCGAAGCCTGGCAGGCTCAGATCGATTACGCCAAGGGCGTCCTGCAGTACATCGAATACTCGTTGTACGCCTCGCTGTTGAGGATCACCGATCCCGCCAAGAAGATCGAGTATATGGACACGCTCAGGGAGCTCTATCCCGAGGGGCAGTACGCGGGCGCACTCGACGACTACTACGTTCAGGCGTACCATCAGTTGGGCGACGTCGAAAAGATGCTGGCCGCCATGGAAGCGGCCGTCGAGAAGAATCCGGGAAACGAAAGTTACCTTTTCACGCTGGCCGAGAGCGCCGTCCGCCAGGCGCAATATGACAAAGCCAAGGGCTACGCCGAGCAACTCGTGCAAGCGATGAACCAAAAAGCCAAGCCCGAAAACCAGACCGAAGAAGCGTGGACCCAGCACAAAGACCTGTTCACCGCCTACGGCAACTACATCCTCGGGAAGCTGACCATCCTGCAGGCCGGCAACTCCGCGCAGGGCTACCGGGACGGCCGCAAGCAATTGCTTACGACCGTCGGTCCCATCCAGGAAGGGGGCGGCGAGCATTACGGCATCCTGGCCTACATGCTCGGCATCTGCTACGTCAAGCTCGACATCGACGGTGACAACATCGCGCAGGCCACGAAGTGGATGGGCATCGCCGCTCAGGAAGCCAACCCCTACCAGGGCGAGGCCAAGAAAACCCTGGGCGCCATCCGCGCGGCTACCGAGTAAGAAACGAACCCATCTGCTCCGCCGACAGCGGCAGCCCGTTGTGGAAGTCCCGTGGAAGGCGCGGCGGGCTTCTGCCGTCGCTCGGCGCGGTGTGAGGAGGACGGCGACCCCAGACCGCTTTCCTCACCCCTGTCGGCGCAGAAGCGTTCCGCCTACGTGCGGACTACAGTCTACGCGCTCGCCGACCGGGCTGTTGCCGCGAGATCGTGTGGGGCGTCTCCGCGTCTTGGGAGCGGTCTTCCTGGCGTCCTTCGGCGGTTCGAGAACCAGCGAGATCACCTGATCCACACTCTCGACGTATTTGATCTTCAGATCACCGAGTTGCTCGCTCTTGAGGTCCTCTTTCACCTGAACTTCATTCTCGGCCGGCATCACAACCGTCTTGACGCCGGCGCGCCGTGCCGCCAGCACTTTCTCTTTGATGCCGCCGACGGGCAGGACCAAGCCGCTGAGGGTCGTTTCGCCGGTCATCGCCAACTCCTTCTTGACGCAACGTCCGCTGATGAGAGAAACCAGCGCCGTCACGGCCGTAATGCCTGCCGAAGGGCCGTCCTTCGGAATCGCGCCGGCCGGGACATGCAGATGCAAGTCGTGCTCTTTAAAATGCGTAGGCGGTATGTTCAGTTGCTTCGCATGGGCCCGCACCCAACTCAGCGCCGCCTGCATCGATTCCTGCATCACCTTGCCGAGGTGACCGGTGAGCGTGAGCCCTTTGCCCGCGCCCGGCATCTGCGTTGCTTCGAGGTAAAGCACGTCGCCGCCCGTGGGCGTCCACGCCAAACCGACCGATACCCCGGGGCGCTGCGTCCGTTTTGCGACTTCCCCTGCCTTGCGGTGCTTCGGGGCTCCGAGCGCCTCTTCCACTCTCTTGCGGCTCACTCGCAAGACGGAACGCTTCTTCGGTTGCTCGGTTTTCTCCGCGGAGGCCTGCTGCTCCGCCAGCGACTTGTCATGCGCAATGCGCCGTGCGCGTTTGCGGCAGATAGTGCCGATCTCCCGCTCCAGGTTTCGCACGCCGGCTTCCCGCGTGTAGTGGCGAATGACGTGCGAGACCGCTGCTTCGCTGAATCGAATATCAGACGCCTTCAGGCCGTTCTCGGAGATCTGCCGCGGAATCAGATACTGGAAGGCGATCTGTATCTTCTCGGATTCGGTGTACCCCTGTAGCTCGAGCACTTCCATCCGGTCGCGCAGGGCATCCGGCACGGGGTCCATCACGTTCGCCGTCGTTACGAACAGGACTTTCGACAAATCGAAGGGCACGTCGAGGTAGTTGTCCCGGAACGTGCTGTTCTGCTCCGGGTCGAGCACTTCCAGCAGCGCCGCTGACGGATCGCCCCGGAAGTCGCGGCCCAGCTTGTCAATCTCATCCAGCATGAAGACCGGGTCTCTCGTTCCCGCTCGCCGCAAGCTCTGGATAATCTGTCCGGGCAACGCGCCGATGTAGGTCCGGCGGTGTCCGCGGACTTCCGCCTCGTCGTGAACGCCGCCGAGCGAAAGCCGCACAAACTCACGGTCGAGCGCCCGCGCAATCGATTTCCCGAGCGAAGTCTTGCCGACCCCCGGGGGCCCCACGAAGCACAGGATCGGCCCCTTGAGCGACGGCTTGAGCTGCAAGACCGCCAAATAATCCAGGATGCGCTCTTTGATCTTCTCGAGATCGTAGTGGTCTTCGTCGAGCACCTGCTTCGCTTTGATGATATCCACGGAGGCGTCCGACGTCTTTGCCCACGGCAGCACGACCAGCCAGTCGAGATAGGTCCGCGTGACCGTGTAATCGGCGGCGGCGGGCGACATGCGTGAGAGCCGCTTCAGCTCGCGATGTGCTTCTTTCTTGACGTCGTCCGGCATGCCGGACTCGTCAATCTTCACGCGCAGCTCTTCGATTTCCGCGTTTTCGTCGGACTCGCCCAGCTCCTTTTGGATGGCCTTCATCTGCTCGCGCAAATAGAACTCGCGCTGCGATTCTGAAAGCTGATCCTGTACCTGTGTTTGGATCTTGTTGCGAAGCTGCAGAACCTCGCGCTCTTTCACCAGAAAGCGCATCAGGTCTTCCATGCGCTGCTTGACGTTGGTTGTCTCCAGGACACCCTGCTTCTCGGAAGATGCCAGTCCAGGCAGCGCCGCGGCCATGAAATCCGCTACCCGGCCGGGCTCCTCCAGATTGGTCACCATCGTCAGTGCGTCTTCCGAGAGCGCCGGCGACAGTTCGACCACATCGCTGAACATGTGAATGGCGTTCTGGCGCAACGCCTCCAGCTCGGGCGTCGTCTCCCCGTCTTCTTCCATCACCTGTTCGTAACGCACCGTGTAGTAGGGCTTCTGCGAAACAAACTCCTTGACGCGAATGCGCTCCAACCCTTCGCAGAAAATCAGCAGGCTGTTGTCGGGCATCCGCACGGATTTGTGGATCACCGCCAGCGTGCCGAGATGGTAGAGGTCGTCCGGGTCGGGCGCATCGATGCGTGGATCCCGCTGCGTCACGACGCCCAGAATCTTGTTCTCTCCAAGGGACGTCACCAGCGAGATCGAACTCTCCCGGCCGATGTTCAAGGGCATCACCGCCCGCGGGAAGAGCACCGTATCCCGCACCGGCAACAGCGCGATCTCTTCGGGGAATTCCGCCTCTCTGAACGCAGTCGGTTGATCGCTCTGCGATTCCGCCATAGATTCCTTCCCTCGGATCAAGTCGCCTGCGGGTAGCATCCGAGGACGGCCATGAAGTCCGTCATCTCACGCAGATGGGACATCGCGTTGCGACAGTTCGGCTCGTCGGGCGAACCCAGAAAATCAAGATAAAAGAGATACTCGAACAGCCGTCCGCGAAACGGGCGCGATTCGATCTTGTCCATATTGATATCACGCAGCGCAAACGCGCTCAGGCATCGGAACAGCGTTCCCGGCTTGTTCGGGGTCGAGAAAACAATCGAGGTCTTCAGCGGGACACCCTTCTTCGCCGGCTTGCGCGGAGCCTTGCGCCTCAGCAGAAAGAACCGCGTGTAGTTATGGCGATCGTCTTCGATCGATTTCTTCAACAACTTGGCGCCGTAATACTCGGCCGCCGTCTCCGAGGCAATCGCGGCTACGGACGGATCGTCCTCTTCCATGATCCGCCGCACACTACCTGCTGTATCGTAGTTGATCTGCGAGCGAATCCGCTTATGGCTCTTGAAGAAGTTCAGACATTGACGCAGCGCCACCGGATGTGAGATCGCCGTTCGGATCTTCAAGAGCGTGGCCTCCGGCCGGCCAATGAGGTTGTGCACGATCCGCACACGCGTCTCGGCCACAATCGGCAGCTTGAAGTTCAAGAGGTGGTCGTAGTTCTCGTGCACCGAGCCGTGAAGCGTGTTTTCGATCGGCACGACGGAGGCGTCTGCTTCACCCGACGCCAGCGCTTCGAACACTTCTTCGAAGCGCTCACAAGGCAAGAAGGTGATCTCGTCTCCCAGCAATCGCCGGGCGGCGTCTTCACTGAACGCCCCACGCGCTCCTTGAAATGCTACTCGAGTTCGAGCCACTGGCAGATCTCTTGGGACTGCTGGAAAATCGGCGACGGACGGCGCTCCGTCCCGCCCTTATCTTATCCCGATCGGCGTTTTCGCTTCGCCTTGACGACGACCGGCGTCCCCTCGAACGGGAAGGCGGCGCGGAGCTGATTCATGAGGAACCGCTCGAACGAGAAGTGGAACTTGTCAGTACCCGTGATGAAGAAGACGAATGTCGGCGGCGCCACGCGCGCCTGCGTTACGTAGCGGATCTTCGGACGCCGCGCTCCGGGATAGGTCGCACGCTCCCAGTCGACGCTTTCGAGGAACCGGTTCAGCTCGCCGGTAGGCACGCGGCGCCGGGATGCCTGCACCACCTGATGCAGCGACGAGAAGATCTGCTGTATGCCCTTGTCCTCGAGCGCCGAGACGAATCGCGCCGGCGCGTAGGCAAGAAACTTGATCTTCTCGCGCATGTCCGTCTCGAATCGGAGCCGCTGCTTGTCCTTGACCAAGTCCCACTTGTTGACGATCACCACGGCGGCCTTGCCCGCTTCGTGCGCGTAGCCCGCGATGCGGGCGTCGAGCGCCGCAACGCCTTCCACCGCGTCGACCACGAACAGGACCGCATCCGCGAGCCGGATGTGGCGCTGCGCCATGACGACGCTCAGCTTCTCGGCCAACTCCCGCGTCACGCCTTTCCGGCGAATCCCGGCTGTATCGACGAACTGATACACCTTGCCCCGCCGCGTGACCTGCTCATCGACGGCGTCGCGGGTCGTCCCCGCCGTCGGAGAAACGATGGCCCGCTCCTTTCCGGTCAAACGATTCAGCAGCGTCGATTTACCGGCGTTCGGACGTCCGATGATCGCGACGCGGATCGGGCGCTCCAGCTCGCCCTCGTCCTCACCCTCGGGCAGATCGGCCGTCACGCGATCGAGAAGAGCCTCGATGCCGAGGCCGTGCTCGGCGGAGATCGGCAACACCGCGTCGAACCCCAACTCATGAAAGTTCGCGGCGTTCCCCTCGGACGCGGGGGTGTCGCACTTGTTCACCACGAGCGTTGACGGCTTGTCAAGCCGCCGCAGCAGATCCGACAAGTCGCGGTCAGTGCTCGTCAACTCCGCACGGCCGTCAGCGACGAGCATCACGTGAGCCGCCGTCTCCAGCGCCTCGCGCACCTTGTGATTGACGAGGATGGGGAACTCCTCCTGTGCGCCGAAAAGCATGCCGCCCGTATCGACCAGGTCAAACGCGCGCCCTTTCCAGACGGCGCGCATCTGAATCCGGTCGCGCGTGATGCCCGGCTGATCGCCGACGATCGACCGGCGGCTCGCGGTGATGCGGTTGAAGAGAGTGGATTTGCCGACGTTGGGACGCCCCACAATCACGACAGTCGGACGCGCCGGGGCGCTCATGGCGGTTGGCCTAAACCCCGTTCGGAACTCGCTGAATCAGCGAGAGGAACTCTTCCCGCGTCTGCAGGTTGTCACGGAATGCCCCCACCATGGCGCTTGTCACCGCGGACGAGTGCTGTTTCTCGATACCGCGCATCATCATGCAAAGATGCCGCGCTTCGATCACGACACCGACGCCCGCCGGGTCGATCGCCTCCTGGATCGTGTCGGCGATCTGCTTGGTGAGCCTCTCCTGGACTTGCAGCCGGCGGGCGAACATCTCGACGACCCGCGCGACTTTGCTGAGCCCGATCAGCTTCTTCCTCGGAATGTAGGCCACGTGGACCTTGCCGAAGAAGGGCAGCAGGTGATGCTCACAGAGGCTGAACATCTCGATGTCTTTTACGATCACCATCTCGTCGTAGCTGACATCGAACAGCGCGCCGTTCAACAACTCCTTGGCGTCCATCCGATAGCCCTTCGTCAGCTCGGCGAGCGCTTTGCCGGCGCGCTCCGGCGTGCGCTGCAACCCGTCGCGATCCGGGTCTTCTCCTATTTCCAGCAGTAATTGGCGATAGAACTCGGACAGGGTCAGGTTCCCAAGTGCGTCGGAAGCTTCCATGTCATCTACGAGGTCGTGCAGGTTCGGTTTCATGGTCATGGGCGCCCGTCAACTCGTCACTTCACAAGAATTGCGAGTCGTCTCCTCGATCCGAACCCGGTCAAGCTTCGCTCCTTCGTCCCCGAACTCCGCATCCCAGACGGCCCTCAACCAGCGATGCACGACCAACGCAAGATTCTCGGTCGTCGGCACGATTTCCTGCAACTCCTTGACGTCCTGGTTGAGGTCCGTGTGATCGATTCGATCGAGGGCCGTGCGTCCGACGAAATCGTCCAACTTCCCGCGGGGCACGACCATTCCCGCGAGCCCGTCCGCTTCGCCCGCCACACTCACTTCGAGGACGTAGTTGTGCCCGTGGCCGAACGGATTGTTGCATTTTCCGAACAGGCTCTCGTTCTCTTCGTCGCTCAACGCGTCCGTGTGCAAACGATGCGAGGCCGAAAATGAGTACCGTCGCGTAAGCCGCACTTGCTGGACCGATCCTTACCGAGCCGCTGATTCCCGCGGCCCAAAGTAGTCTACATAGAGGTCGAGCGTCTCATACAGCCGAACCCCGTGCAGCCGGCAGCCCTTCTCTTCGACCGGCGCCGCCAGCCGCCGCCAGATGTCCTTCGCGATATTCTCCGGCGTCGGCACGATCCGGTCGAACGGCTCGACTTCGTGGTTCAGGAAGCGGTGATCGTAGAGATCGACCACATTCTCGTTGATGATCTCCTTGAGCACCTTCAGATCCATGACCATGCCGTGAACCGGATCGACATCCCCCGCGACGGTTACCTCCAAGACGTAGTTGTGGCCATGACCGGAGGAGCGGGCGGCCTTGCCAAAGAGCGCCTCGTTCTCTGCAACGCTCAAATCCGGAACGGCGCAGAAATGGGAGGATGAAAACTCAGCCTTGCGGGTGATCAGTACCAATTTGCGGATTTCCGGCGAGGTCGTTACATTGAAACCAGACCTCATTCTATGGCATGGAGTTCCAGAGCGACGTGGGCCGGAGTCGTGAACCTGATCCTGTTGGGTGTGCTCTTCACCCGCGCTGTACCGTACTTCGAGATCCACAATGTCGAGGTGGGCGACCGCGCACCCGATTTCAACCTGACCGCCGATGACGGGAGCGGTCTGGGCCTCTCGGACTATCGGGGCAAGTACGTGCTTCTCAACTTCTGGGCAACCTGGTGTCCGCCCTGCGTTCAGGAGATGCCTTCTCTCAGCACCGTCCACGATCGATTCCAAGGGGACGGCCTCGTCGTTCTCGGCGTGAGCGTCGATGAGGAAAAGGAAGCCTACGATCGTTTTCTCGAGATTCGGCCGGTGAGCTTTCCCACGGCGCGCGATCCGGAGCGATCCGTCAGCACCATCTACGGCACGGCCAAGTACCCGGAAACGTATCTCATCGACCCCGAGGGGATCGTCATCCGCAAGTACATCGGCCCCGAAGACTGGAACCGTCCGGAAATCTCGAACTACCTCAGCTCGCTGCTGTAGCCTGCATTTCTCACCATGTGGGGAGAAATGCAGACTGGGGCCGAGCCTTCTGCAGTCGTGCAGCTTTCGCGACAGCTCCGGAGACTCCTCGTCCAGCGGTCCGGCCCACCCCATCCTCAACCCTCCGGAACGCCAGCCGTGTGATAGATTGGAGTTGCAGATCCACTCCCGCGGCTCGCGCCGCACGCTCACCCTCACAGCGGAGAGGTGGCTGAGTGGTCGAAAGCAGCGGTTTGCTAAACCGTCGTAGGGGCAATAACCTCTACCGAGGGTTCGAATCCCTCCCTCTCCGCCAATGTCTCTATTCGAGGTTCGATTGCGAACCAGTGCAATCTCCTGCCGTTGACATCGAACCGCTTCATCCTGTCCGGTCGATTCTCCGGCACTCGTGATCCCCACGTTGACACCGTGCGACTGTGGGCGACGTCAGATGTCGGGTCCGTGCTACGATTTGCGGGTAGGCGACCTGATCAGTTGTTCGCGCTAAACGGACAGGTGGGCGACGCTGGCGCAGCGCCAGCGACGCAAGCCAAATGAACGCTAAAGCGCCACTCGATACTTTCGTTCCTGAGCCGTTCAGGCACCTGGAGACTCCCTCGCGCGCTCTACCACGGATCGCAAAGGACCCATCCGCGATGGCAATGATCGAGGCCGCCGTGGGGCAGGTACCGACCCGACATCGACTGTTACTCGGAGATGCCCGCCACGCATTACTCCCCGCTGAGTCGGTGCACCTCGTGCTCACTTCGCCGCCCTACTGGACCCTGAAGGAGTATCGCCGGGGCGCGGGCCAACTGGGCTGGATTGCCGACTACGACGAGTTTCTCGATCAGCTCGACGCAGTCTGGCGCGTATGTCACAGGGCGCTCGTGCCCGGCGGACGGCTCATCTGCGTGGTGGGTGACGTCTGTCTGTCGCGGCGCAGGAACGGCGGCCGGCATACCGTGGTTCCCCTGCACGCCTCCATTCAGGACCGGTGCCGGGCACTCGGGTTCGACAACCTGTCCCCAATCATCTGGCACAAGATCGCGAATGCGATGCACGAAGTGGAACGGGGGACCGGGGGCTTCCTGGGCAAACCGTATGAGCCCAACGCCGTGATCAAGAACGACGTAGAGTTCATCCTGATGCAGCGCAAGCCGGGCGGCTACCGAAGACCGAGCCTCGCCGCGCGAACGCTCAGCCTGGTGTCCGAGGCGAGCTTCAAGACGCTGTTCCGACAGGTCTGGACCGATATCACCGGCGCGTCGACCCGAGACCATCCCGCCCCCTATCCGGTCGCCCTCGCCGACCGTCTCATCAGGATGTTCAGCTTCGTCGGCGACTCGGTACTCGATCCCTTCACCGGGACAGCGTCGACCCAGGTCGCCGCTGCCGCCTGCGGCCGCAACAGCATCGGCATCGAAGTTGACCCGGTGTACTACGAGCAAGCGCTGGCACGGTTGTGGAACGAGACGGCCAGCTTGCTGAGCACCGCCGACGTCAGCGCCGGCGAGATCGACACGGAACACGAGTTTCCCGCCACGGCGTAGGCGGTCTGCGCATGATTACCGCCCAGGACGCTGTCGACACTCTGTACCGAATAGCCGTCACGGAAGAAAAAGCGACATCGACGGCCAGGCTCGATGTGCTGGCAGACTTCTGCGTCCAGGAGCTGACGCGCCGCGGGCTGAAGGACGTGGAGAAGGAGGCGCCGATTCCTGGCGCCGGCCGCGAAAAGAAATGGGACATCGCATGGCGCTACGACGGAAAGTATCGACTGGGAATCTCCCTGAAGTCGCTCCTGAAGAATCTCGGCGGTACCGTGCCCAACCGAATCGACGACATGATCGGCGAAGTCACGAATGCCCAGCTTCACTCGCCGGAGATCGTGATCGGCTACATCATGATCTTCAACATCGCGGAAGACAGCTTCTCCCAGAAGCACGGCTCGACGTGGTGCGAGCTTTTTCGAGAGCGTGCGACCTCCCTGTCCGGCCGCAGGCCGCCCTCCTGGACTACCGGGACCGTGGAAGATTTCGTGCTGGTGGAGGTGGATTTCAGCTCCGACTCGTCGATATTGGCGACATCGCAGACGTTCGATGCGTTCTTTAGCACACTGATCGACCAAGTCAGAACTCGGAACCCCAACGCCATCACCGATTAAGCTGGCCGGGGCACGTACCACAGTAGTGACAACCTTCCTCGCGGTCAATAACGCGAAGCAGGCGACCCTAACAGCCCGTGGCGAAAGTCACGTAGGCGGCGTTATGCGCCCTGGGGCCGATTGCGTAACGCGTGGCCGTTCCAGCAACGAGGCGCCGCGCTTTCCGCGCAGCCGAGCGGAAGCGGCGCGTAACCCTTCGGGCGACAGACGTTTGCGGCCGTCGGCTTTGTCGTTCGTCGGAGGAGATCACCCGGATCGCCATCCTCCTCACTCCGCGCCGAGCGACCGCAGAAGCCCGCCGCGCCTTCCACGGGACTTTTGCCACGGGCTTGTCTGTTAACGTCAGCACCCGGGCTCCTGGGAGAACCCGGCCCTGCAGCGCTCCCGCGGGAGCGCTGCAGGGGGGCGCTGGTCGGGCCGTCACGGGCTTGGCCGTTCGGGGCCGTTTAGCAGTGTGGCCGCCACCGTCCTTCCCAACGTCCTGAATGCATACATGAGCATCATGGCTCGCATGACAAGCACAGCAGAAGGGAAGATGACCAACCATACCATCGGAATCGATATCTCGAAAGCCCACCTCGACGCCTACGCCGCGCCCGAGGGCAGGGCGGCCCGCTTCTGGAACGATGCGGCCGGCTTCCAGAAGCTGATCGGCTGGATCGGCCCCGAGGCCGAGCGCATCGCCTACGAGCCCAGCGGACCTTGGCACCGCGACTTCGAGGAGGCGCTGCTGAAGGCCGGTCTTCCGCTGTACGCGATCAATCCGTACCAGGTCCGGTGCTTCGCCAGATCGCAGCGACGCCGCGCCAAAACCGACGCCGTCGACGCCCGCACCGCCATCGGCAACCGCGGCAAGCACTTGCGCCATCCTCTGGCCATGCGCGTCAACCGCGAGCGGCTCGCCCACAGCGAGCGCCAGCTGAAGCGCGTCGACGCCGAGATCCGAAAGCTCCTCGAGACCCGCGAGGATCTGAAGCGCCGGTTCGAGATCCTGACCTCGATCCCCGGAATCTCCAACATCACCGCCGCAGGACTCATCGTCCACATGTCCCAGCTCGGCACCCTCACCGGCCCTCGCGCCGCCAGCCTCGCCGGGCTGGCACCGCTGGCCCGCGAGTCCGAAGCCTGCAAGCGACGCAGCTTCATCCAGGGCGGCAGGGAAAAGGTGCGGCGGTTGCTCTCCATGCCCGCCGTCGCCGCCATCCGCTGCAACCCCCACCTCGGGAGAAAGTACACCGCGCTGCGCGACGCCGGCAAGCCGCCCATGGTCGCCATCACGGCCGTCATGAGGAAGCTCGTCGTCCTGCCCAACATCCTCGTCCAACAGGACCGCCTCTGGATCCCCGAACCGGCCACGGCCAACTGACATGCGCGCGCCCCCCGCTCTTCGCACCACCCGCCGTCTTCAGAGCTTAAAACCGACCCTGGAGCGAAACCTTGACACATGGATACTGCTAACGCCCATGCCAGTCCCTATGGGTGACGAGAGCGGGGATTTCTGTCATCTGTTCTGCGGTAGCGAAGTACGCTCCAAGTTCTCTTTGATCCAACATCCCAAAGAGGCTTCGACCGGGCCACTCGTCATCCACTATGTGTACCGACGACTACAAGGACGGGTCCTCCCCCCACTGGTGATCTGCGCCGATGGGGCGCACGGGGGAAACCTGGTTTGGACGACTTGGATCGTGCTGTGCTAGCCTGTCTACGTCCACTATGGACCGGGGAAACGTGCCGGCGCCTTGTGGTCATCCAGCGCGTCAAGCTGGGCGGTACGGAGACGGACAGGAGACGCGCGAAGCCGAAGAGATGGGCCTTTGCAGCCGGATCTGAGGGACTTTGCCGTGAGCTGTGCGGCGGACGAACGGCAGTATTGCGACAAGCAGGCAAGCGCCGTTCTGACAAGTCCGGCGCAAGGCTCACGCTCTCGGGTTTCGGGAGGCCGCCTGGCTCGGACGCCGGCAGAGGTACGTTTGTGGAAGGGGATCTACCATGACAAGACAGAGCACGCGTCGTGACATTCTCAAAGACAGCCTTGCGATGGCGGGGTTGGGTGTGCTTGGCATACCGCAGTGGGCGGTTCCGGCCCTCGCGCAGGGCGAAACGCTCATGGAGTTCACCGACCTGCCGGACGAGATCAAGCTGATTCGCGGCCCCGATCGCCGCATCATCGACGTGCGTCACATCGACAGCTTCTTGACGCCGGCCGACCAGTTCTTCACGACGCAGCACTACGGCCACCCCGAGATCGACGTCTCCACGTACCGTTTGCAGGTCTCCGGCCTGGTGGGCAAGCCGCTGGCGCTCTCGATCGAAGACCTCCGCTCGATGCCAAGCCGCGAGCTCATCTTCGGGTTCGAGTGCTCGGGCAACCGCGGGCCGCTGAACGGGTTGTCGAGCAACGGCCGCTGGACGGGTGTCCCGTTGCGGGCGGTGCTCGATCTCGCCGGCGTAAAAGACGAAGCGCGGGAGGTCGTCTTCCTTGGCGCCGATCACGGCGAAGAGGAAGTGCAGTTCCGGAGAGGGACCTACAAGGTCGACCAGCAGTACGGCCGGAGCCTGACGCGCGACAAAGCGCTGTCGGACGAGCCGCTGCTCGCCTACAGTCTCAACGGCGAACCGCTGACCCCTCATCAGGGCCGGCCGCTGCGCCTGCTCGTCCCGGGATGGTACGGCGCGCCCAACGTCAAGTTCCTAGCCGAGATCCACGTCCAGCAAGACCAGTATCTCGGGAAGTACCAGGCGCGGTGGTATCGCACCCTGAAGGGCGAGATGGTCAACGGCGAGATGAAGTGGAAGGAGACGGCGATTACGCGGATGCAGTTGAAGTCGTTCATCGCGCGTGTCACCCGCCGCATGAACGGCCACAACGTCTTCGGCGTCGTCCTGCACGACGGCACCCCGATCCGCTCGGTCGAGGTGAAGATCGATGACGGGCCGTGGCAGCCGGCGACGCTCGATCCGGAAACGAAGCGCGAGAAGTACGCCTGGAAGTTCTTCAACTACGCTTGGAACGACGCGACGCCGGGAGAGCACACGGTTACCTCGCGGGCGACCGACGTCAACGGAGTGGTGCAGCCGACGGCGGAGCAACTGCAGGTCAAGAAGACGTTCCTGGAGCACAACGCGCAGCTACCGCGGACCGTGATCATCGCTTAGCCGTCCACGGTCATTCGCCAAAACTCCTAAGCCGCGGTTCCGTCAAGCAGGTCTCTCCCGGGACCAGCGACTTGCCCCGCACTTGCACATGCAGAAATCCGGAATTCCGCGGCACCACGGCCCCGATGGCTAGGCGCGACTGAAGATCGAACCGCTCAGCGTGCCGGTGCTGTCGGCGAAACCTTCCTGCTCGATGCCGAGGGACCGCAGGATGCTCAGGTACATGTTGGACATCCGCGTCTCGCCGTTACGCCAGTAGGTTCCGTGTCGCAGGTCCATGTTGGCTCCGCCCGCGACCAGCGTCGGCAGGTTCCGGGGGTTGTGCGTTGTGCTCGCACCGCTTCCGAACAGCACGATCGTGTTGTCAAGGACGGTACCGTTGCGGTCCTGGTAGCCGGACATCCGATCGAAGAAGTGAGCCAATTGCTGGCTCAGAAACAGGTCGTACTTGGCGAATCGCCACTGCCCGTCCTTGTCTGTCGCATGCGAGAGATTGTGGTGAGTGCTCGACAGGCCGAGCTTGAGCGGAAAGGTGTCGCTGATTCCCATGCCGTCCTCGCGGTTGAGCATGAAAGCCACCGAGCGAGTGATGTCCGCATCGAACGCCAGCGCGATCAGGTCGAACATGGTCCGGTAGTAGTCGGCGGGCTCTCCCTCCGACGTGGCATCGAGATTCAGATGCGAATAGTCCTGCTTCTTGAGCGGGATGTCGATCCAGCGTTCCGACGCGATCAGCCTCGACTCGACTTCGTTGAGCGAGGTCAGGTACTGATCCATCCGTTGCCTGTCGGACTTGCCGAGCTGCCGGTCGAGCGAGCGAGCGCTCTCTGCCACCGCGTCAACCAGCTTGATTCGACTCTTCAGCTTCTCGCGTTCCGACTCGAGCGACGCGCGGTCGCCGCGGAACAGGCGGTTGAACACGCGACGGGGGTTGTTCTCAGCCGGGATCGGCCTGCCTTCCAAGCTGTAGGAAATCGTACCCGTCCGAGAAAGGAAGCCCGTCCCGGCGTCGATCGACAGCACGAGCGACGGCTGCCGGCAGTACTGCTTGGTGTGCAAGGCAACGACCTGATCGAGCCCGACCGAGTTGTAAGTTCCCCGATTCGGATTGTGCAGAGGAGCTCCGGTGAGCCACATGTCGGAGCATGTGTGCGGGTCGGCCTTCGGACCGCTGGGGTGATACAGCCCGCCCATAAAGCTAAGCTGCTTGCGGAAGGGACTAAGCGGCTCGGTGGACCGCCCAAAAACGAACTGCCCTTCACGCTCGACGGCGGGAAACCAGCTCCATTCATCGAGGCCGTTCTCCACTTTCGGGAGCGACATGCCGTTCGCAGTGTAAAGCGCGCAGAAACGGCGCGGTGGCTCCTCGATCACCTCGGCGCCCATGGCGTCGAGGACCGGAAGTGCCAGCGCGACACCTCCCACCCCCTGCAGGAACGCACGTCGGTCAATCTTCAATGAGATGCTCATCGGTTTCTCCGCTGGCGGCGTTCGCTCACCTCTACTTCTCGAGGAAAAGCTTGCTGGTGACAACATACCGGATCATGTTCTGCATCCGGTAGCCGTCCGATCTCAGCTTCGCTCCGTCCTGTTTGAGATAGTTTAGCTCATTGTACAAAAGGCTTCGACCATTCGCGTAGGTCGCGAGATGCTTCAGAACGCTGAATGCCACTTGGTCGATCCGGTCCTGGCTAAGATACCGTTTCAGATCGTTCACGCCCGCCACTTCCGTGCTGTCGGGCAGGGTGGACCGCGCGTCCACGCCCGCCGCCTTCAGCCGGCCACCCGCGTCGAACTCTTCGAACGGCACTCCCCACGGATCGATCTTGGTATGGCACTGGGCGCAACCGGGCTGGTCCCGATGCCTGGCGAGCCGCTCGCGTAGCGGCAATCCCTCGGTGTCCTCGGCCAAGTCCGGGACATTGGGAGGCGGAGGGTCGGGCGGCTCGGCGATGATCTTCCTCGCCAGCCACGCCCCGCGCTTGACGGGGTTCGATTCGCGGCCGTCCGACAGTCCCGCCATGATCGCCGCTTGCGTCAGCACGCCGCCGAGTTCGGGACGACGATGGCGGATGGGGACGAACTCGAACCCGCTGTCGGTCTTGTCGCCCAGGCCGTAGTAGCTGGCGACAACCTCGTTCGCCAACACGATGTCGGAATCGACCAAGTGGCGCACCGGCAGGTTGTTCCGAATCAGGTATTCAAGGAACTCGGCCGGCTCCTTCCGTAACTGGGCACGCGTGGCGCGCGTGAGCTTCGGGAACATCTCGCGATCCGGCTCGAGCACGTCGAACTTGTCCAAGCTGAGCCACTGGGACACGAACTCTCGGACAAATCCGGAGAATCGCGCATCCCGTATCATCCGCGCGACCTCGCCATCCAGCCGGCTCCGGAGCTCGCCGCTGGCGGCGAGTTCCAGCGTCGTGCGATCCGGCGGGCCGTTCCACAGGAAATAGGCGAGCTTCGAGGCCAGCTCGAAGTCGTCGATCGGCTCTGGTTCGGGCGTGGCGCTACTCTCGACCAGGAACAGGAATTGCGGAGATGTCAACGCCACCTGCAACAAGTCCGTGATGCTCCCGCGGAAACCGCGTCCGGCGCCGAGCGATTGCCTGAACACCGCCATGAGCGTCGCTTCTTCGGAGGCCGTGACCGGGCGACGGTAGGCGCGCGTAGCGAACGCGCTTAGGATCTTCCGCGCGTAGCCCAGAGAGTCAGCCTTGCGGTCCGAGTCGATGAAGATGCTCCGATGCGACCGAGGCGGCCAGATTTCGTAGAGCGGCCCCTCGAACTCCACAGACCTGACAAGAAGGCGCGGCATGTCGCGGCCATCAGTGTATTCGCTGCGAACCGCGATCTCGCGAATTCCCGCCAGATAGTTGACGTTGTCCTTCTCGACGTCGGGGCTGGGGAAATCGCGGATTGCACCCTCGAACACATAGCGCGCGAGCCCGCCGCTGGACACCGTTTGCGGGGCGCCGACCGGAGCGAAGGTGCTGCCACAGTCTCGACGCAGCCCCAGATGCACGCCGAGTCGCGGCAAGCGCTTCTCGAAGGCCAGAAAGCGTCGCGAGAGTTCGAGGTCATGAGAGAGCGGAGTCAGCACGATCCGGCTCAGGTCCTTCACGCCAGCGTGCGTGGCTTCGACGTGCACCGATCCCGCGTCCAGCCTCACAGCGAGGAATGCCGGTTGCTCCAGCATGGCCGAGAATTGCCGGTCACCCAATGTCAGCGTCACCTCTTGAGGCTTCTCGGGGGGAGGTATGGCAAGCTCCCGCCCGGGCTCCACCAGAGCTTGCAACTCGGATTCATCCAAGGCCCGCCGATACACACGCACTTCGTCAAGTTCGCCGCGGAACTGAGGTCCATTCGGGACTTGCCCGAGATGGAGATTCAGGCTCGGGTTGTCCAGGTTCGCAGGGCCGACCGTCCCCTTGGCAATCAAGTAGCCGTTGACGTAGAGCCGCGCTTGATCCTCCCCGCGCTTCACGACGGCCGCGACATGCTGCCAGGCACGATTGCGAATCACGCCCTTCGGCGAGGTCACGCCGCCGTTAGATTCCTTGTCGGGGCCAGTCGTCTCGACCTGCAATATCCCCTCGTTGCCAATCGTTTCCAAGTACCAGCCATGCGTCCACTCGTGGGCTCCGAGCGCGACGATACCCCCCGTCTGGAGCTGTCTCGGGCGGATCCAGGCCGCGACCGTGAATTCGCCGTCGCCCACGTCCATCGTATTGCTACGAGGGATCACCACCGAGTCTCCTTCCCCATCGAGCGACACGGCCTTTCCGAACGGGGAATCGACGTATCGGGCGTCGCCTTCCAAGCGGCCGGGCCCGCCTCCATCGAGCGGCCACGATCCGGCCAGCCCCTCGGCGAGTCGCGAAGGGGCGGCGGGACGCGGCAGATTGCGTTGCTCCGCTTCGTAGATGTCAACTTGGAAGACGCCGCCCTTGTCGATCGTCACGGTTCGCGGCACACCTGGGTCGCGAATCACGAGGGCAGCCGAGGCATCGGGATCCCGGGCTGGCTCGCCGGGGTCGAGGAGAAGCCCGTCGTCGTACTTGGCAGCCGTGACGGTCACGCGGAAGCGTCCGTAGTCGGGAAGCTCTCGCAGGGAGATCTTGAAATTCGCCTTCGGCCCGTAGGTGCCATCGCTCTGGAATATCTCGTCGGTGGGTATCGCGGGCCGCAACAGCAGGCCCTCGGGAACGGTGCTGTACGGGCTGCCCTTTGGATATCCGCGACTGCCGCGCATGCCCGCAAACACCGCGTGATAGATGCTGTCGAAGTCCCTCCAGCCGCGAACCGTGTCGTTCCCCTCGTAGCCTTCGATGAAGCGGTACTTGGTCCGGATGCGGTACGGCTCGAAGGCGAACGGCTTGCTCGGCGTGGGCTGGGTCACAACGTAGTCTTCGTTGCTCAGCAGGTGGCTGTTCGCTCCGAGAATGAGCTTGTCAGGGAGAGGGTCGGGATTGATCGACCTGCCCAGGTCGACGCGAAAGTTCTGGATCGAAGGCTTCGAGTCCGGGTCTACGATCGATCGGCTCAACGCATCCGCGGCGATCTCGAGGTACGCCTCCATCTGCAGCGGTGAAAATTCCAGCGTCTCCGCGCTGTTCACGAATCCATCCTCGGAGACGGCGTCGGGAGGAAGCGTGTCCGTCAGGTCATCGTCCAGCAGCAGCAGCTCCCGCAGGGTGCTGCGGTATTGCGACACGGTAAGGCGGCGCACGTTGCCGTTCTTCAGCGTTGGACGCGAGCGAGCGAGATCCAGCGCCTCCGTGATCCAGTCCAGCGCCGCCTGCCGTTCGGGGCCGTCCGGCTGCGGGGCACCCTCGGGGGGCATGGCCTTGTCGCCGATCTGCTTTCGAACCACCTCCCACAAACGGAGGTGCCGCTCCTCGATGGCCCCGTCAAGATGGTCGAGCCGGATCCCCGACATAGCCGTGTCGGCGTTGTGGCACAGGAAGCAGTTCTGCTTCAAGAACGGCTCCATGCGCTGTTCGAACGACGTCTTCAGCGCGATTGGAGTTGCGTCAGCCGCCCTGGCCGGCTCGACACGCAACGCCCACGCGATCACCCACGCAAGCGCGACTGCGAAAGCACAACCGACCCGCGGTCGGGTCCACCAGTTCCTCGGGGGCATGTCGAGTCCGCGCACGGCAGAAGCGCCACCGGCAGCCTCCCGGCCTTCGACGATGCGCTAACGCTATGTTAAAGGAATTCATACCTGTCCGCCCACAGCGACGCAAGCATGCTGTTCTGCGCGGTTGCCCGAGCTTACCGTGCTCTTTAGACTGCGATCGTGTCGTTCAATGCAGGCACGCGCATGCACTCAACCGAACATTGAAGGCGCTTGCTTCGCCGCAGCGTCCGGCTCACGTGCAAGTGGCTTGCGTTATCGTCGCTAGCGTGTCGTTCGCGCCCTGCCTAGCGCACGTAAAACGCCAGAGGCTCATAGCGACCGCGCCTCGGTAATAGCCGGTTCTCTTGGCCTTCGAATTGGCGGCGGTCACGTAGCTTTTGCGCGCATCTCGAAACGGTATGGCCGCAACAGGACAGCCGTACAGGCGGGGGTCTGCCTGCTCCTCACAGGACGCAAAAAGTCGTCGATATTAACGGCCGCTACGTCTCGGGTTGCGCATAGGTCTTGGTAGTGTGCTTTAGCTCACTACCTGGGTCTTTATGTCGAAACTAAAAGCGGCTACAGTGAATCGTAATACGTGCCATTAGGTGTACTGTTCGGGCATGAAGCAACTGGCGAGACTCACCGAGGGGGCCGTCGTTGCGGCCAACTCGTAAGGACTTCAACGTGACACGCCGACAGACCCGGTTCATCAGTCGAGCGGTCATCTGCGCAAGCGGCTCGCTGGCCATCGGGAGCCTCTTTCTCCAACCCGAGAGCTTCCCCGCCTACGTCGTTGACACGATTGCACGTGCCTATCTGATGTTTGTCGGTGCCGTGATGGCCCATGAGGCGAGCCACGGCCACCTGGGGCGCAGCAAAGCGGCGAACTATTGGTGGGGCCGCATAGCGTTGATCGCGTCGATGACTCCATACATCAACTTCCGCAAGACCCACCATCTGCACCACGCCCATACGAACATCCCCGAAAAAGATCCGGACCACTTCGTCAAGCCTCGGAACCTTCTCGAGATCCCATTGAGAGCCGCACTATTGCCGCACCACTGGTTCTTCTGGCTGCGGAAACGCGGGTATATCCGCAAGGGCGACCTGCGCGAACTGGTATGGAATTACGTTCTGATCGGCGCCGCGTTTTCAGTGGTGCTAACGTGCGTCGGTACCACACGGCTTGTGGGGGGCATGGTTCCCGCGCTGATTGCTGAGTCAACGTTGCTTTGGTACGTGTTTGCGGTGCGGACCCATGAGGGCTTCTCTACCGGCTCACCCGAATCACGGTCGCACAACTACTACGGCCGTTTGATGTACTGGTTTTCCTTCGGGCTCTCGATGCACCGTGCTCATCATCTGGAGCCGCACCTGACCTGGCTCGACTTGCGAAGCCACGTACAACGGGCACCCAGGAAACACGGGCCGTGGTTTCCGCGACGGGATATCCGTTTGGACGCCTCTGCCTAGCCCGCAACCCGATACTCATCCCGGCACCCTCTCGCGGCTACCAGCGCGAGACCCCGCAGCGGTTTCAAACACCCGCAACCCCCTCTGACTGCGAGTACGACATGGGCCAACGATAACTTCTGGTCAGCAGCCCGGCCGTGAGGGGAGCGGCAGTCTGATCGAGGCCGTTCGGAATCATCGCTTCCCACCCTGCCTTGCCCGGCTATAATGTTCTGTTCGGGAGCAACGAATGCCCTACCTGCAAAACCAATTCGAACGCAACTTCATGACGACGTCCGTTGACTACGTATTCAATTGGGCGCGCAGATCGGCCATCTGGCCGCTGACGTTCGGCTTGGCCTGCTGTGCGATCGAGATGATCGCCTCGTCGACCTCGCGGTTCGACATTGCCCGTTTCGGTGCTGAAGTGTTCCGGCCCAGCCCGCGCCAATCGGACCTGATGATCGTCGCCGGGACGGTGACGCTGAAGATGTCGCCGGTTCTCAAGCGCATCTGGGACCAGATGCCCGAGCCGAAGTGGTGCATTTCGATGGGCGCCTGCTCCTCGGTCGGCGGGCCGTTCAACACCTATGGGGTCCTGCAGGGCGTCGACAAGATCGTCCCCGTCGATGTCTATGTCCTCGGCTGTCCGCCGCGTCCCGAGAACCTCTTCTATGCGCTCCTCAAGCTGCAGGACAAAATCGACCGCATGACGACGCTCACCAGGCGGCCGACGCAAGTCCGGCTCGACGAGTCGATGTTCGAAGACTTCAAGCGCCGCGTCATGATCGCTCAGACGCAGAACCCCGCTGCCTGATTCAGAAGCGCTTCCTTACCTACGGTACGAATCGCCGGACGGCGGTGAAACGGTGTCCCACCGCGTCGACGCCCAGGACCATACCTCCCGCGACGGTCTCCCGCGCATGGAGATTGAGGTTGGGGAGGGAAAGACCGGACCGTAGGAGCATCGACAGCTACGAAACCCCGTGCCCAGCGACGGCCGAACAAATCCGATCTTGTCACAACACACTTGGAATCAATGGGTTGTAGCCGTCACCTGGACGGCCGCGCTGCTCACTTCCTGTACAGCCCGCCCGCTCGCGCCGGCACCCCCCGCCGCAACCGTCTCGTCCGGCGGCGAGCTGTTCCAGAGCTACTGCACCGCCTGCCATCAGTACGACGGTCAGGCCGTCGGCGAGGCGCCGCCACTCGACAACTCCCCCTGGGTGATCGGCCCCGCCGACCGGCTGATTAAAATCGTGCTCCACGGCGTGCGGGGCAAGATGGAAGTCCAAGGCAAGACCTACAATCGCGAAATGCCCGGCTTCGGCCAGATCCTCTCCGACGAGGCCGCGGCCGCTCTGCTCACCTTCGTCCGCTCCCGCTTCGGAGCTCCCGAAGAACCCATTTCCGCCGCCATGGTCAATCGGGTCCGCACCGACAACGAAGGGCGAACCGACTACTGGACCGTCGGAGAGTTGCTCAGCGAGCCTTGATCCACGGAGATTCCTGGCCGGGGTGTCCGGGGTTCTCCGGCTTCAACATCAGCCATCTCCCTCGAAGGGCGCACGTCGCTCCGTTTTTAGCCGCGAGTTCATGCGCTTTTCATCGAGCCGCCGTTGCACCGACTCGCGGGAGGGCCGCGTCTTCTTTCTGACCTTCGCCGGCTCGATCGCTTGACGAATCAATGCGGCGAGTTTCGCTCGCGCGTCCTCGCGGTTCCTCGACTGATCACGCGTGCGGCTTGACGTAACGATCAAATCCCCATCCTCGGTGAGTCGTGGTGAGAGACGCTCGATCAGGAGGGACATCTCATCGCAGGCCAAGACAGCGCTCTGCTCGGGTTTCCATCGCAGCTCCACCTTCGTCTCCACCTTGTTGACATTCTGGCCGCCGGGGCCGCCTGACCGCGCGAAAGAGATCCTCACTTCCGCCGCCGGGATCGACAAATGGTCATTGATGATCAAGTCGTCCATGGGATTCGGGCTTCAACGCCTTCTTGGATTGTAATCTTCCTTACGCGGTGCAGATAGCGCGGACTTGACTCGCACGCTCAATTCATACTAAATTATTAGTACGAATGAAGCCGAAGGCTAACGTCCTCACCCCGCAGGAACTCGAAATCATGAAGATCGTCTGGGATCGAGGCGCGAGCACCGTCCGCGATGTCTATGAGCTTCTCCGCAAGAAGCGCAAGGTCGCCTACACCACGGTGATGACGATGATGAACATCCTGGTCGACAAGAAGCACCTGCGAAAGGAGACGGTCGACAGGGTGTATCGCTACGAGCCGACGAAGCCGAAGAAGCAAGTTGTCGGCGCAATGGTGCGGGACTTCGTCGGCCGGGTCTTCGACGGGTCGGCGCGTCCCTTGTTGCTGCAACTGGTCGAGGATCGACACTTGACCGAAGCGGACCTGCAAGAGATCGAGCAACTCATCGAGGAGAAGCTGAAATGACGTCGTGGTGGCTCGGCAACCTGCTTGAATACTCGTTGCAGGTCATGTTGTTGATTACGGCCGGCGGCCTGCTTGCGGCGGTGTTTCGGCTGCGCGAGCCGCGGCTCCGGCTTGCCTACCTGCAAACACTTCTGGCGTGCTGCCTGCTCCTGCCGCTGGTGCAGCCTTGGCGCGAATCGGTTGCGACGCCTGCCTCGGACTTCACCCTGTCGGCGCCGATGGCCGCGGCGGGTAATGGGCAGGACGATTCGTGGGGTTCCGTAGCCGCTTTCGTGCTCGGCGGAGGGGCCGTCTTTCGCCTACTGTGGTTGGGCGCCGGGATCATCCGGCTCCGGCGTCTGAAAAAAACGGCGCGACGATGCGACGCTCGAGAGGAGCGTGTTCCGGTGCTCACGGCAGCGAATGCGGCTCCTCAGCTTCTTGTCACCTCACAGGTGGATGGACCCGTCACGTTCGGCTGGTTTCGACCGGTCATAGTTCTGCCGGAATCGTTTGCCGAGGCTCATCCCGGCACGCAATCAGCCGTACTCATCCATGAACTGGTTCATGTGGAGCGCCGCGACTGGTTGTGGACCGTGGGGGAAGAAATCATCCGGTCCCTGTTTTGGTTTCATCCGGCTGTTCGTTGGCAGATCAGTCGGATTCAGCTTGCTCGCGAGCAGGCGGTGGACCGTGAAGTCGTGAACCGCACCGGTGACCGCGAAGCGTATCTGCGCGCGTTGGTGGAGATCACAAAGGCTCGCGGCGCGCCGGCGTTCCCGGCAGCTCCCGCCTTCCTGCGAAGGTGGCATCTCAAAGCAAGAGTCCAAACGCTCTTGGAGGAAGTTTCGATGACGAAGTCTCGAATGGTCGTTTCGCTAGCTGCGACGGCTGTTTTGTTGGCCGCCGCGGGAGTCTTGGCGGTCACTTACCTTCCATTGCGCACAGTTCCCCAAAAGTTCGGAAATCTCGAACGTGTCGGGAACGGAGTCTCCGCACCTCGGCTCCTGAACAAGGTCGAACCGGTCTACAGCGAGGAGGCGCGCGAGGCTAAAGTGCAGGGAACCGCCGTCCTGGAAATTGAAGTCTGGCCCGATGGCAAGGCTCACAATATCCGAGTAGTACGCGGCCTCGGCAGGGGGCTCGACGAGGAAGCGGTCAAAGCGCTCGAGCAGTGGGAGTTCGAGCCCGGGATGAAGGACGGCGAGCTGGTGCGCGTCGCCGCCACTGTCGAAATCAACTTCCGGCTGAACTGAGGGCTGTTACTTCCTGAACATGAGCACGTACTGATAGGGCAGGTGATCGAAGGTGCGATCGAATTGGAAACCGACCGACTCGATCTCCTTCCTGAAACCGTCGCGGTCAAGGCGGATATGGTTTTTGCGGCGCTCCTCGGACATGCGCGGATGCTCGCGGCTGCGGTAGAAATCGATAACGGCCAGCCTCCCGCCGGGTTTGACGGCTTCGTACACCGTCGCCATCGTCTCTTCGGGGTAGTTGAGGTGATGGTAGACATCGAGGATGTAAGCCAGATCCAGGGAGTTCTCCGGCAACTCCACGTCCTTCTGGGCTCCCTTCACGATTTCGATGTTCTTCCACCCGTTCTCCGTGGCTTTCTGTTTGACCTCCTCGAGGAAGTCGTCCTGAATGTCTTCGGCGTACACCCGGCCTGACGGGCCGACGGCATCGATCATGTAGGGCAGCATGAAGCCGACTCCGGTGCCGATGTCGGCGATGGTCTGGCCGGGCTCGACACCGATCGATTCCAGCAGCTCTACCGGTTTCTGCCGCTTTACACGGTCGGGGTTGTCGAGATTTCTCGCGACGCGGGCGCGATCCTCTCTGGTCTTGTATCCCGCGTTGGCCTTCTCGGCAACCTGCGAGAATGCGGCAGCCGAAAATACCGTCCCAGCCACCAGAGCGGCGACGATGGCATGGATTCTCATAGTTGTGTTCCTCGGAAGAAGCGGTTGCAGAAGTTGCCTGTTCCCACCCGCCTCAGTGCTATCATACCGCCCCGGCTGGAATGATCCTCATTCCGGATGGACCACGACGCGACGGCGGGATGGGCCGCACGGTCCCCTTCATTCCTGACAAGACGTTTGACATTCACTACGGAGAAGAGGCAACGCGCCATCGGCCATCGCCTCTATTGGACTGCATGAAAGTGAGACCTCAGGGTCCAGTATCATTGGGAATCGAGGTTCGCGATGATTCGACGAAGGGTCCTGCCTGTTGCCGTGCGTATTTGTGTTCTTCTTGTGACCATTGCCGCAGTGATTCCGCTGGCGGCACAGCAGCGTTTCCGGATCCTGTTCGGCGGCGCCGATGCGACGATTACGGATTGGAGTGGTTCACTTTCGGCCGCGTCCGGCGAGGCGACGATTGTTGCGTCGCACCACTTCGGTCCCGATGAATCTTTTGATGAGTCGTCATGGCAATGCGGCAATCAGTGGGACGGCAAGCTGCAGATGGAGCCGAGGGATCGGGCGTCCTTCTCGCCGGCGCGCTGGAAGGGCGTGATTGTCGATATCGTCGGCGGCGGCCGGACGCTGATCTCGATCAAGACTGCGCAGGGCGACGCCAGGTTCCGAGCTGGTGAAGTGCGCTACCAGGAGACTCTGAAGCGACTCGACGGCCGCATTCAGATTGAGCGCGTGCCGGCTTCGCAGCGAATGTCAGAAAGCTTGGCCGACGATGACTACCCGGCGATGACGATCGGCCCGGACGGACGCGTATGGGTGGCCTGGATCGCGTTCGAGGCCGGCTTGGATACGGTCCGGCTTCGTTCTTCGGCAGACGGTGAGACATGGGACGAGGCCGTGACGCTTGCCGCCGCCGGCGACTACTATCAGGTGGCGCTGGTTTCGACGAGGCCGCGGGCGGTCACGGCCGTCGCGTCGACGATTCGCGACGGTCTCGTCCATCTTTACAAAGTGGAGTACACGGTCGGCGGTGAGCCGGCGGGCGAGACGCTGACGCGCGGTCCGGGCCCCGACACGTTTCCGCGTATGGCGGCAGCACCGAACGGTGACGTGTACCTGGTCTACCAGTCGGGCGCGTCGGGAAACACTGACGTGTCGCTGATGGTCAGGCGCGGGGATGCATGGTCGGCGCCGATCAAGGTGACAGAGCATCCGGCCAACGACTGGGAGCCTTCGATCGCTGTCAACTCGCGCGGCGAGGCCGCCATTGCCTGGGACAGCTATCGACACGGGAACTACGACATCTTTCTACGGCGCTACGCCAACGGCAAGCTGGGACCGCTGGACCGCCTGACCGAGAGTGAAGACTTTCAAGCGCATGTGAGTCTCGCCTATGACCATCGCGACCGCCTTTGGATGGCCTGGGACAACGGCGGTCCGAACTGGGGCAAGGATCACTACGGGATCAGCGGTATCCATCGCGGCGAGAGCGGCCTGTACTTCCACCGGCAAGCGCAGGTACGTGTGCTCGATCGCGGCCGGATTGCGAAGCCTGCGCTACCGATCGATCATCGCTTCGCTGCTAGTCCGATCACCGGAAGCTGGATGGCCCTGGGTCTCGACAGCGCCCGGCGGACGTTCACCGAATACCCGGTATTGCAAGTGGATGGCAAGGGCCGTGTTTGGGCGATTCTGCGAACGCGCACTCTGGGCCGGACGAATCCGCCCTCAGTGGCGGCGCGGTCGATCTTCCCCTATTGGGATTACAAGGTCACGATGTTCGACGGCCACGGCTGGACGCCGCCGGTGTGGATTCCTTTCTCCGACGGGCGCCTCGAGCAGCGGCCGGCTGTGGCGGTCGATGCGGCGGGCGATCTGTGGATCGCGTCGCAGACAGACGGGAAGAGCTATGCGGCGGAACATGAGCGGTTCTGGCAGTACGACGTACATGCAGGCAAGCTTGATCTTGATCAGATCCCCGGCGGGCACGTCGAAAGTGAGTTCTTCGTAGGAACGGACGATCTACCTGCTCCCGAAGTGGTGGATGACGCGGAGCCAGAACATGCCAGTCCCCTTTGGAAGACTTACCAGATGGAGGTGGAAGGCGAGAAATACCACGTCACCTGGGGTGACTTGCATCGCCACACCGACCTGTCGTTTGACGGATATAGCGACGGCAGTCTCTATGATTGCTACCGCTATGCAATCGATGCGGCGCGCCTGGATTTTCTCGGACCGTCCGAGCACCTGTTGCCGGAGAAGGTTGATACGTCTTACTTATGGCGCATGGTCGATAAAGCCGTGGATGCATACAAGATCCCCGGCGTCTTCTATCCGATGCTGAACTATGAACGCACCGTCGCCTACCCCGACGGACACCGCAATATCGTCTGGCGCGGACGCGGATACGATCCCGTCCGCATCAAACTCGGCGATCGTGAAAGCGGCGTCGCCGAGGACGACATGTTGATGCTCTGGAAGAACCTGCTTTCCGGTGACCGGCAAAAGGCGATCAGCATTCCGCACACGACCGCCACGCAAATGGGAACCGACTGGCGGTACAACGACGAGCAAGTCGAGCGCCTCGTCGAGATGTTTCAAGGCAACCGTGACTCCTACGAATACCTGGGAGCCCCCCGTGGCGCCACCGCCGAAAAGATCGTCGTGGGAGGCTACATTACGTCGGGCGATATGCGCCCGAAAGGATTTATCTGGAATGCACTTGCGAAGGGCTACAAGATGGGCTTCATCGCCAGTTCCGATCACCGCTCGACGCATATGTCTTATGCGGCGGTTTATACCCTGGAGCGCAGCTATGAAGCAATCTGGGATTCACTCCATGCGCGCCGCACCTACGCGGCCACCGAGAACATCATCGTCGACTTCCAGAGCGCCGGTCATGCGATGGGTGAAGAGTTCTCTACCAACGAACCGCCGCGCATCGATGTGCGAATCATCGGCACGGCGAATATTCAGCAGATCGACATCATCAAGGACAACACCTTCGTCTACACTTCCCACCCGGGTGTGCGCGAGGTCACCTTCAGCTATACCGACTCGGACATCGAGCCGGGCACTCACTACTTCTACGTGCGCGTCATCCAAGAAGACAACAACATGGCCTGGGGAAGCCCTATCTGGGTCAACTACGCAACGAACTGAGCCAACGGGCAACCGCAGCCTACTTCGGCAACGTGAATACAAACAAACCATTACCGGCCGCCACCGCCACATGCTGGCGGCCTTTGCTCGCGAAAGCCATCGGTGAGGCGACAATCCGGCCGCCCAGGTTGATGTACCAGAGTTGCTTGCCGGTCTTCGCATCGAGTGCTTTCAAGTAGCCTTCTTCGCTACCGCCGAAGACGAGTCCGCCCGCGGTCGACACCAGTCCGGCCCAGGCGGGTCGGAACATGCGGTGTTCCCAGACGAGCGCGCCCGTCACGGGATCAAGCGCACGGATGGCGCCTTTCCAGTCTTCGTCCTGGTCCTGGTTGCGGAAGTGGCCGCCCCAGAACCGCGTGCCGGGCTTGTACACGGCCTCACCTTTGAAATAGACGCTGCTACCCTCGCGGGCGGTCACGTAAAAGAGCCCCGTTCGCGGACTGTACGAAGGCGACATCCAGTTCGTGCCGCCTGCAACCATCGGATAGACCTTGTTGCCTTTCTCGGTCGGAAACTTGCCAGGCGCCCGAACCGGCCGGCCGCTCTCGTCGATACGCTCCGCCCAGGTCTGCTTGACGAATTCGCTGGCGTGCAGAAACTCACCGCTCACGCGGTCAAGCACGTAGTAGAACCCGTTCCGATTCGCGGTGATCAGCAATGAGCGGTCGCGTCCTTGGAAAGCGCGGTCGACCAGGACCATGATCTGCGTGGCGTCCCAGTCATGAACGTCATGAGGCGTGAATTGGAAATGCCACTCCCGCTCGCCGGTATCGGCGTTAAGCGCGACGACGGCGTCGGAGAACAGATTGTCACCCTTGCGGACATCGCCGTTCCAGTCGGGCCCCGGGTTGCCCGTGCCCCAATAGGTCAGGTTCGTTGCGGGATCGTAGGAGCCGGTGATCCAGATCGAAGCGCCGCCCGTCTTCCACGAATCGCCTTCCCAGGTGTCATTGCCGAATTCGCCGGGGCCGGGAACGGTGTAGAACCGCCACTCGCGCTCCCCGTCCTCTACGTTGTAGGCGTCGATGAAACCGCGAATGCCGTACTCCCCACCCGCCACTCCGACGAGCACTTTGTCTTTGACGACGAGCGGCGCGTGGGTGGCTGCATAGCCGAGCTTGTAGTCGATCATCTCCGATTCCCACAGCAGGCGGCCGGTCTTGCGGTCGAGCGCGATAACCATCGCGTCAAGCGTCGCCATGAACAAGCGATCGCCTTGGATGGCAAGCCCCCGATTCACCTGTCCGCAGCAGACGATGACCTTCGGCGGCAGTGAGCGCTTGTACTCCCAAAGCACGACGCCCGTTTCGGCATCCAGCGCGTACGCTTCATTCGGAGGGACGGTGAGGTACATGACGCCGTCAACTACGAGCGGAGTTGTTTCGAATTTTTCGCGGATGCGTCTTTGGAAGGCCCATTTGAGCCGGAGTTGATCGACGTTGGACGGCGTGATTTCATCCAGCCCGCTGTGCCGGTGGCCCTGGAAGTTGCCGGAGTAAGTGAGCCAGTTTCCGGGCGTCTCATCGGCGCGGAGCAAGTCCCCGTGTGTGACCTGCGCGGAGAGAACCGGGGCCAAAACCAGCAGAAGAATCAGGAATCTCATCGAGCGGCCCTCACATCCGTTCCAGTCAGACCGCAGAGATAGGCGATCAGATCGTTCATCTCGGTTTCATCGAGCAGGTCACCATAGCCGGGCATGAGCGATTCTTTCGGCTTTTCGAATTGGCGCAAGTCAACCTTCAAGAAAGAGCGGATTTTTTCGCCACGGTCGAGCATGTGCACGGTGTAGCCGTCCTCGTTGAGAATGACGCCTTCGAACCGGCCGCCCTGATCGTCTATAAGCCTGACGGCGCGATGACGGGACGGTATATCTTTTCCCGGGTTGACAAGCGATTCGCGCAAGTGCTCGTGGCTGCGGCGGGCGCCGATGAACGAGAGGTCCGGCCCCAGTTTTCCTCCTCCCATGCCGACGGTGTGGCAAGCCGTGCAGGAGCCTTTGTTCAGAAAAACCTCGCGGCCCTTCCGGGCTTCACCGGCGTCGGCGACGCAAGCTTCCGTCACGCTCTCTTCAAGCGTTCTCACAAACGCGAGGACCTTCCAGACCGCTTCGGCGCCACGCCACAGGCCGGGCATCTCAGTGCCGGGGATTCCGTTGGAGATCGTCCGGAACATCTCGCGGTCGGAGCTGCCATAGCGCCGAAACTTCGTCGCAAGCCGCGCCCCCCGTCCCGACTTGCCCTCCATGCCGTGGCAGTTGACGCAGTCGAGTCGGTAGAGCCGTCTGCCTTCGGCGATGTCCTCGAACCTCGTGAACGGATTCTTCTCAGCTTGTTGGGCCCAGCCGAAGCCGGCGGCGAGAAGGAGAAGGATTCCGTAGTCCGTGACGTTGCGCACCATGTCACTAAATTATGCACGAAGCCTGGTGTCACCAGATTGCATTTCTTCCCACCTGACGGTCGAACTGCACGACTCGACCGCCGTGGAAGTAGTTCCGGCGCCTTGCAGGCCTCCCTGCAAGCAGGTCCTGCTTGAAAACCGGGCCCCATCGAGAATCCGCTCTGCTCGCTCCCGGCAGGTCGATGGTCGAGAGAGATAAGATAGGCGCCATGACACGACGCTCAGCGCTCTTGACCCTCGCTCTCACCCCTGCCTTGGCCTGCAGCCGGAAGAAAGCGAAGAAAGCAACGGCGTTCGTGCTGATCGGAGACCGCTCTCACAATTCCGACTACATCCGGACGGCGCTGAACCGGGACATTGCGCAAGGCTTGGGTGTGTCGCTCGATCTGTGCGATGACACCACCATGCTCACTTCCGAGACGCTTGACGGCTACAGGATGCTGATCGTTCAGCGCGACGGCATGATCTGGCCGGACGGTTATCCGACGCGCAAGGGGGCGGACTCCCCGGAGATCGTCAGCGAGCCGCCGATCGTACCCACGTCAGGCAAGTATCAGTGGTGGATGAAGCCAGAACAAGGCAAAGCTGTCCGCGAATTCGTTGACCACGGCGGGTCAGCGCTTTTCCTGCACAACACCACACACGTGGGACTGACGGATCCTGATTTTCGTGACGTTCTCGGCGCGGCCTACCAGGGCCACCCGCCGATCCGGCCGTTCAAGGTCAAGGTGAGGAACCCGAACCACCCGATCACGCAAGGCGTCAACGATTTCGTGGTGACGGACGAGCAGCATTACATGGAATACGACAAGGACCCGAAGCACATCCTGCTGGAGTCGGTGAATGAAGAGGGGCTGGAGTTCCGGGACCTCGGCGCGACCGCGCCGGCAGGCTGGGCTTACGACTACGGAAAGGGCCGTGTCTGCTACTTTTCACCGGGACACCTGCTCACCGCACACTGGAACCCGGAGTACATCAAACTCAAGCACAACGCGGTCCGGTGGCTTCTCAGACAGAGCTGAAGAGGCGGTTCCGCAGCAACCTCGAAGGCAAACAAAAGGCCCGCTTCCCCTCAGGGAGCGGGCCTTGTTGAAACCGGGAGACTGCGGACGCTGCGCTCTACTAATCTCCGCTGACCCCCACCAATTCTTGACTTGCCGGCTTCGCGGTGCCGTTTCCCGAGCCGTTCCCCATGCCGTTGATCTGAACCAAGCCCGGATTCGGCGTCTCTTTCAGAACCTGCTCGCGGTACATCTTCATCAACCGATCTTGTTCTTCCTTGGTCAGAATCTTCTTCTTCGAGGCTTCCGAGCGCGGAATCTCTCCCTTGGCGCGTGCTTCGGCGAGCTTGCGGTCGCGCTCCATGATCTTCTCTTCGCGGGCGTTCGCGGGGCCTTTGTAGACTTGCGCTCCGCGGCCGGCATCGTCTTCGTCAATGGACAGATACTCGCCGACCCGGACCTGCTCGACCTTCTTGCCACCGGCGTAGATCTTGTGCCGGCCGTGATCGTTGTACCAGTCGCTGAGCGTAGCCGTCATGTGGATCTTCTCGATGATGTTCCGCCAGCCGATGCCCGTGTTGTAGGCACAGAAGGAAATCTCGCCCTCTTGCGTGCCGTAGGGGATGATGCACATCTCGGTGCGACGGAAGTCGTAGTTGAACAGGTCTTGGAACCACATTCCGGCAACGAACAGGAAGTTCCACTGGTCGTTGCGGCGCGCAACACCTTTGCCGTAATTCTTGCCCGAAAGTCCGAATGACTTGTCGAACTTCGTCAGCAAAGAGAACAGGCTGAACGAAGAGGGCGCCTTCTCCGGACGGTAGTTTTTCAGCAGCGCCAACCCCATCTGGAAGTTGGTCATCTTTGCCGAGCGGGCGCTGTCGGTAATCTTGCGGATGTCCTGCACGAACTGCGGAACGTTGATGAACTCGGCGACCGGAGCCATCTCTTTCGTCTGCTTGTTGATCATCAGCGCGGTGCCAACTCCGCAGTTCGGGTGGCAACCGCAACTGACTTGTCCCCAGGTCGATTGCGGGCCGTGCGCCACATCCGCGGCGTCGGCGAAGGATGACATGACCGAGATGGGGAACCAGTCGCGGTTCGGTTCGGTGATGCCGACCTGCTGTTTGACGTCGCGGGCGAGGTGCGAGAGCGTGTAGCGCTGCCGCAAGCGGCGCTCGTCGGTGATCTCTTCGTCACGGCCCGTGAACGACACCGGCTGGAACGCGATAAAGGCGATCTTTCCGGGGTTGTCCATTGCGAACCGGATGATCGGACCGACCTCTTCGTTGTTCACGTTGTTGACGAGAGTCGTGACGAGAATGATCTCGGTGCCCGCCGTGTGCATGTTCTCGATGGCCTTCAGCTTCACGTCGAACAGGTTGCCGACCTTGCGGTGCGAGTTTGGCTCGTTGCCGACGCCGTCGAATTGCAAATAGGCGTAGCGCAGACCGGCGTCGGCCGCCATCTCGGCGAATTCCTTGCTCTTGGCGAACTCGATGCCGTTTGTCGCCGCCTGCACCGAGTTGAAGCCCAACTGCCGCGCGTATTGAACGGCCTTGATGAAGTAAGGCGACATGGTAGGCTCGCCGCCGGAAAACTGCACCGACATCTGTCGCCGCGGCTTGATCTTCATCGCGTTGTCGAGGACGGTTTTGATTTCATCCCATTCGAGCTCGTGGACGAAGCCGACTTGGTTGGCGTCCATGAAGCAGGGGTCGCACATCATGTTGCAGCGGTTTGTCAGGTCGACGGTCAGGACGGATCCGCGGCCGTACTTGACCGTGCTGCTGCCGTGATTATGCAGATCCTTATCGTTGTGGGCGCGGATGTCGCGGCCCGGGAAGTTCGACTCAATGTGCTCGAGGAACTTCGAGTCGATCGCCATGATGTCTTCGATGCGGCCGTGTGTGGGACAGTCCTTGATCATCCAGATCTCGTTGTCGCGTTCGATGATCGTGGCCTTGACCTCGCCGACCTTTTGCGACTTGAGAATCTTGTAGTCGACTTCACCGTTGAGAATCGCCTCACGCGCTTCCCGCACGCACTTGGGGCAGAGCGAATCGGTCTCCCGCGGCCAGCCCAGAGGCGGCTTCGATTTCTCCCAGGTCTTGAGCATGGGCTTTTCCGACCAGTTGGGTGTGAACGACGGGTTCGGCGCCTTCTTCGCGTTGAAGTACTGCACCGCGTTCCACATCCCGGTCGCGGCCTTGGTCAGGCCTTTTTCGACATACTTAACAGGTCTTTGCATGAGGGGGGTCTCCTGGTCCGCTCGGCAAGCGTCCGTCTGAGGGTCAGTGCGCTGTGCAGGTGCTATGAAGGGCGCACCAGACGGAATACATCTTCCACCCGCCTCGTTAGCTTAGTCAAGTGGTCTTGCGGGTGGCTAATGGAAATGATTGAACTGCGCAAATCCGACCCTGTACGGCGATTCCGCAACCTGAACTGCAGCTCTCTGTCTTGGGTGCTCATTCGGGATTCAAGTTTTTGAAAGTAAATGACATGGCGAGGACAAGCAGCCGGATGCCGTCCTAAGGCTCCCGCAGACCCTGCGCAGCAAGGCTAAACTGACCAGCAGCCAGCACCATGGACGCCGATACCGTCAAATCTCTGGCTCGCGAAACCGGCTTCGACCTCGTCGGCATCACTTCACCGGGGCCCACGCTGGCATCCGCCTTCTACCCGGAGTGGCTGGCCGCTGGGTACCACGGAGAAATGAGTTACCTCGAAGGCCGCCGCGGGGACCTGCGCAGCGAGGCCCGGCGGCTCCTGGCGTCCGCTAAATCTTTGATTTCGCTGGGGCTGATCTACGACACTTGGCAACCGTACACTCCTGAAGTGGAGTTCACTTCCCAAGCCTGGATCTCCCGCTACGCCTGGGGAGCCGACTATCACGACGTTGTCCGCCGGCTGCTCCATCAACTCGTCGAGCGCATCGAGAAGCAGACCGGCCCGTTCGAGCACAAGGTATGTGTCGACACCGCTCCGCTTCTGGAGCGTGCCTACGCCGCCCAAGCCGGGCTCGGCTGGATCGGCAAGAACACATGCCTCATTAACCAGGAGATCGGATCGTGGGTCTTCCTCGGCGAGATCCTGACATCGCTCGAGCTCGCATTCGATGACCCTGCCCCGTTCCGCTGCGGCACCTGCACCCGTTGCATCGATGCCTGTCCGACCGACGCCCTTGTGCCGCTCGAACAGACCGAGGGCCCTTCTCATTCGCTCGACTCGGCCAAGTGCATCTCCTACTGGACCATCGAGCTGCGCGGCCCCATACCCGAAGACGACCGCCCCGATTTGGGCCCGCACTTGTTCGGCTGCGACATCTGCCAGGACGTTTGCCCCTGGAACCGCCGCGCCCCCAAAACCGATCGCCCCGAGTTCCAGCCCCGCATTGCCCTCCCTGAGCTGGAGGAGCTGGCGAACCTCACCGAGGATGAGTTCAACGAACGTTTCGCCGACTCGCCGATCGAGCGCGCCCGCTACCGCGGCTTCCTTCGCAACGTGGCGGTGGCGATGGGCAACAGCGGCAACAGCGGTTTCCTCCCGCTGCTCAAAAAACTCGCCGCCAATCCGGACCCGCTCATCCAGGAACACGCCCGGTGGGCCATCGAACAGATCGGTTCCATCGAGTGAGGCGCGGTTCGTCCAGGCCTTGGCCGTGAGGACCGTTGCCGCATCGGGAGCCGTCGGTTTGGTGATGGGAACACCACCGAGCCGAGTCTGCAATCCTCCCCGCGGCGTCGGGGCCGACACCGTGACATACATCACCAGCGCGGGACTCTGCGTCCCGCTGTGCTGCGCCTATTCCTCGTCTACCGTGCAGAAAACCGGTTGCTGAAGATAGACCGGGCTCACTCCTTTGGTCAGCAGCATCAGGCTGTAGCGGCCCGGTTTGATCTTGGGGACAGCAAACCGGATCGAATCGGCCTGCTGCTCGACCATCTTCACCTTGTGGTCGTTCGTCCCGTCGGTCAAAAACAAATCCGCCACTGTGTTCTTATCGAGGCTTTGGCCCTGTGTAACCAATTCGTCGCCGGCTTTGCCGCTCGTCGGTTCCACCGACTTCAGGCGCGGCGTCTGCGCGAAAGCGCTTACGGCCAAAAAGGTAACCGAAATCAGAACAACGAACATGCGTCGACGCATTGCGGCACCTCCTGATCTTGAGACGTTCCGTTGCCATCCTAGACATCTCGCAGCCCAAATGCAACGCTGGATAGGAAGGTTTTTCCTGCCATACTGTTAACCTCTCATGCGCCCCAACCGAACCCGACAACTCCTCGAACAAGGCAAGCCCGCGCTCGGCTGCGGCCTCGCCCAGATCGGATCCGCCGAGATTCCCCGCCTGTTCGCCGCCGCCGGCCTTGACTGGATCTTCACCGATACCGAGCACGGCGGCTTCACCATGGCAGTCATTCAAGACCTCGTGCGGACCGCCCTGCTCACGCCGATTACGCCGATCGTGCGGGTTTCCGACCTGCAATACACGCTCGTCGCCCGAGCGCTCGATCAGGGCGCGGAAGGCGTCATCTTCCCGCGCGTCGAAGACCCCGAACGCCTCGCAGAAGCTGTCAGTTGGACGAAGTACCCGCCCGCGGGCATTCGAGGCTACGGACTCATGCCGCAACAACTCGGCTACGAGGCGACCACCTTCCCCGAAGCCATCGAGCACATCAACAGAGAGACCCTGGTCGTTTCTCAAGTCGAAACCCAGAAAGCTCTCGACTGCTGTGACGAGATGGCGGCCGTGCCCGGCGTCGACGTACTGCTCGTCGGCCCCTCTGACCTGTCGATCTCCCTCGGCGTCGGCGGTGAATTCGAAAACCCCAAGCTCATCGCCGGTATCGAGCACGTGATCGAGTGCTGCCGACGCCACAAGAAGTGGACCGGTATCCAGGTCCGCAACCCTCAACTCGCCAAGATGTGGATGGCAAAAGGAATCCAGCTCATTGGCTGCTCGAACGAAGCCGTCCTGCTCTGGAACTCGGTCAAATCCCTGGCCGCCGACCTCCGGGAGGCCCGCGGCGACAGTTGATCGGCGGCGATCGACGCCTACGTGTTTTCAGACAGCACTTCGGATAGGGACTTGCGGCCCTGCGGAGTCTTGAGGCGCCAGTCGAAGTTGCAGGCGTCGATGAAAACCGCCAAGTGGGCGAACGGCCGGCCGTCGACTTTGCGCAGTTCTCTGGACAAGGGCTGCTTCCCGAGCAAGCACCGTGCTAGTTTCTAGGATTCGGTGATCGGAGGATTCCGCTTCCGAATCGCTCATGAATCAGGAGTATCTCATGAAACGCAGACGTTTTCTTGGCAGCTCTCTCGCGGGTGGCGCCATGGTGGGTGCGGGCGCGTCCGCACAGGATCAAAAAACAACGAAGCAGTTCTCCGAACCGGGCGGCGGCAGTTCGACCGGCTGGCATGTGGACGAGATCATTGTGGAGCGGAAGCAAGCCGGCAAACCCCACAAGGGCAAGATGCTGGCGGCGATCCAGCCTCATTGCGACGACATCCCGATCTACGCCGGCGGCACCGTCTTGAAGCTCATCGATGAGGGGTACGAGGGCATCCTGATCAACATGTCGAACGACGAGATGGCTGGTCGGGGAGCGACGTTCGGCGAAGTGATCCGCAACAACGAACTGGACACTCGCGAGGTGGCGCGGCGCATGGGGTTGAAAGACGTCGAGTTTCTCCTCTACCGCAACCACATCATGGACGGTGCGCAGATGCTGGAGATGCGTGCCCGGCTGATCTTCCTGTTTCGGCTCTACAAGGTGGACACGATTATTGTGTACGATCCTTCGGGGCTCTATGAGCGCAATCCGGACCACTACACGACGGCCAAGGCCGTCGAAGCGGCGGCTTGGATGTGCGGATCGAAGTGGGACTACCCCGAGCACTTCAAGGCCGGACTGGAACCGTACGCCGTCAAAGAGCGCTATTACTTTTCACGGGGGCCGCAACTCACCAACCGCGTCGTCGACATAAGCGACTATATCGACAAGAAAGCCTACGTGAACGTCGCGAACGTTACCCAGGGTCCGGCGGGCGACAACGGGGCGCGCCTCCGTAGGAAGCTCGCCGCTGAAAGCAAGCGGCTGCCGTTGCTCGGCGAGGATGACGATACGGCAAACCTTCAGTACACGAAACACATCGCGTTACGCCGCGACCGAGAACGGGGCCAGAAGCACGGGCTGGAATACGGCGAGTACTTCCACTACATCGGGACGCCGCATTCGTACGCGGACCGCTATGTGGCTGAGAATGCCGTGCCGCTCTAGGAGCGGTTAGTCGCCGGCGATTGAGACCAACTCTCGCTGCTTGAGCACCTGCTCGGCATCCTCCATGGTGAACTCGGCGACGCGAGAGGAGATGTTCATCGAGCAGTAGCTGGGGCCGCACATCGAGCAGAAACGGGCAGATTTGTAGCCCTCTTCCGGCAGCGTCTCATCGTGCATGGCGCGGGCAGTCTCCGGGTCGAGGGAAAGGTCGAACTGCCGTTCCCAGTCGAACTCGAAGCGGGCTTTCGAAAGGGCGTCGTCGCGGTCGCGCGCTCCAGGGCGGTGACGGGCGACATCGGCGGCGTGGGCGGCGATCTTGTAGGCGATCAACCCCTGCTTGACGTCGTCTTTGTTCGGAAGGCCGAGGTGCTCTTTCGGGGTCACGTAGCAGAGCATCGAAGCGCCGTGCCATCCGATCATGGCGGCGCCGATGGCGGACGTGATGTGGTCGTAGCCGGGCGCGATGTCGGTGACGAGCGGCCCTAAGGTGTAGAAGGGCGCCTCGTTACAGATCTCGTTCTCCTTATCGACTTGCAGCTTGATCTGGTCCATCGGAATGTGGCCGGGACCTTCGATCATCACCTGCACATCGTATTCCCAGGCTTTCCTCGTCAACTCGCCGAGAGTTTCGAGTTCTGCGAATTGGGCGTCGTCGCTGGCGTCGGCGATCGAACCGGGCCGCAAACCGTCGCCGAGCGAGAAGCTGACATCGTATTTTTGGAAGATCTTACAGATCTCGTCGAAGTTCTCATACAGCATGTTCTGCTGATGGTGACGAACCATCCACTCGGCGAGCAGCGAGCCGCCACGGCTGACGATGCCCGTGATGCGCTTGACGGCGAGCGGAACGTACTGGATGAGCACGCCGGCGTGGATCGTCATGTAATCGACGCCCTGCTCGGCCTGCTCGGCGATGACGTCGCGCATGACCGACCAGGAGAGGTCCGCGATCTTGCCGTTGACGCGGGTGAGCGCCTCGTAGATCGGCACGGTGCCGATGGGAACCGGCGAATGATCGATGATCGCCCGGCGAATGCGCGGGATGTCACCGCCGGTAGACAGGTCCATGACGGTGTCGGCGCCGTACTTGATGGAGTATTCGAGCTTTTCGATCTCCTGCTCGATTTCGGATGTTACCGCCGAATTGCCGATGTTCGAGTTGACCTTACACTTCGAGGCAACCCCGATGCACATCGGTTCGAGATTGGTGTGCCGTACATTGGCGGGGATGATCATCCGGCCTTGCGCGACCTCGTCGCGGATCGACTCCGGAGTGAGGTTCTCCCGCCGAGCGACGTACTCCATCTCTGGAGTGATCCCGCCTTGGCGGGCGTAGTGCATCTGGGTGCGAATCGGATCGTCCATTCGCTGAGCTACCCATGCTGCGCGCATTCGAACACCTCGCTTGCCTGAGTAGAAGCACAGGCCAGCACTCATTATGTCACCGGGCCGGAGAGCAGGCAAACGCATGCAACTCGATTCCCAAACCCGCCCGTAAACGCATGATCGGACCCATGCTGCCCCTTCCTCAACTAACAGGGCGCCCTTTTGCCCGCGGAGCACGCCGGCCCTTGCGATTCCGCCACACCTGTGCTAGACCATGTTCGCCAGGAGGCTCTCATGCAAACCAACTTTGTCCCGCTTCACGCCACGATACTTGGATGCGTCCTATTGTTCTCCGCCTGCTCGGGAGGCGGTTCCGGAGGCCCGGCGCAGGGTTCGCCCGAATGGCTCTGGCTTGCCGCCCAGGAGAACTTCAAAGCTGCCGACTACGTCAAGACACAGGAACACCTTGACAAGCTCGCCGACACGGAGAGCGAATGGCAAAAGCGCGCCGCGGTCTGGCGCATCGTCGTCCTCAGCGGTCTGTCGAGATCTTACCGCGAGCTCAATGAGGTCTACTCCAAAGGCGCCGAGACCAATGCTGCCCAGTCCTCCAAGTTCAATAACGGCATCCAGCAGAATGAGCGTGACGCCCGCCAGTATGCCATCGATCTGACCGAGTCGCTGCCAAAATATCAGAAGCTTTTCGACGACGACGCCAACATTCCGCTCGACTTCGCCTTCCCATCCGGTAGTCCGAACGAATCCCCGCTGGCAACGCGCCTGGCAGAAGGCGAGGTTCTCAACGAGGTCCAGCAGGCTAATGCAACCCAGCAGGTAGTCCAGCGCGGAGTGATCCTGCAAGCCGTCCTGCTCGCTGGAGAAGGCGAGGATGTCAACGCCGCCCGCTCGAAGTTCGAAGCAGGCGCCGTCGAAGTACCCCGGCAAGTCTTCATGAACGCGCTCGGCCGCACGATGTGGATCGTCTCGGAGCTATTCGACCGCACGCATCTGAATCGGCCCGACATCGAGAAGATCCTCGTCACGCACGCAATGAAATCCATCGAGCCGGCTCTCGAGTCCGACAACGAGGACCTGAAGAAGGAAGCCGAGGAGTTGAAGGAAGAAATCGAAGAGAAGCAGAAGCTAGACGAGCAGATTCGCAAACGGCTCCGGGGCTGAATCAACGGACATCAGCTCCTCACCCGGCAAGCATCGACGGGGCGGCTTGTCTGTCTCCGCGGCCGCATTGCCTGCGAATGTCAGCCCATCCGCTTCGAGTTTCCCTTCTATCGCTTGGCCGACACGTGGAAGACCTTTCACTCCGAATCGACACGGAGCTCGACAACGACCTCGAGGCCCGTGGGCGGGCTGAAGCAGTCCGCTCCAATGGCTCTTCCGGGAGCCAGCCGGCGTCTTGCGATCGGGCGCTGACCGGAAAAGGAGCATAGCCATGTACAACGTCAGCATTCGCGTCGGCGACATTGTGCTCGACTGCGAATGGAACGACTCGCCGACAGCAAATCTCATCCACGGCGCGCTTCCCATCGGCGCCCGCGGCAACTACTGGGGCGGCGAAATCTATTTCGAGATTCCCGTACAAACTCCCGCGGAAGAGAGCGCCCGCGACGTCGTCGAGCCCGGAACCGTCGCTTACTGGCCCGCCGGTCACTGCCTCTGTGTTTTCTGGGGACCTACTCCGGCCAGCGAAGGTGATGAGTGCCGCGCGGCAAGCGCCGTCAACATCGTCGGGCGAGTCAGCAACGTCGACGTCCTGCCGCGCCTCACGTCCCGCGACGTACACGTCGAAGCCGGGATCTAGCCGCCTCGATCCGCTCTGGTACAATTTTCACTTCCACTCGCTGTTCTCTTTGCAGGTTCCCTTATGAAAGCTGTTCGTGTGCATCGGCATGGCGGACCGGACGTACTCACTTACGAGGACATCCCCGAGCCCCGGCCCAAACCGGACCAGGCGATCGTCAAGATCGACGTCGCCGGCATCAACTTCATCGATATCTACTTCCGCACCGGTCTTTACAAGACCGACCTGCCCTTCACCGACGGACAAGAGGCCGCTGGCGTCGTAGCCGAGGTGGGCTCGGGAGTCACAAACGTGCGGCCGGGCGATCATGTGGCCTATTGTGGCGTCCTCGGCGGATATGCCGAATACGCCGCCGTCCCGGCTCATCGGCTGGTCAGCGTTCCGGAGGGCATCGATGCTGCGACCGCCGCCGCCCTGATGGTGCAGGGTATGACGGTGCACTACCTGACCCATTCGACCTTCCCTCTGGATGAAGGGCACACGGCGCTCGTCCACGCCGCGGCGGGGGGTGTTGGGCTGATTCTCGTTCAGGTCGCGAAGATGCGCGGCGCGCGAGTCATCGCCACCTGCTCCACCGAAGAGAAAGCGGCTCTAGTCCGTGACGCCGGCGCCGACGAAGTCATCCTCTATACCGAAAAGGACTTCCTCGAAGAGGTCAAGCGGTTGACCGACGGCGTCGGCGTCGATGTCGCCTACGACGCGGTCGGCAAAGCGACATGGGAAGGCAGCATTAACTCCCTCAAGCCCCGCGGCATGATGGTCTTCTACGGCAACGCCAGCGGTCCCGTGCCCGCAATCGAGCCCCTGACGTTGACGGCGAAGGGCTCGATCTTTATGACTCGCCCCAGCCTTGTCAACTACGTCTCGCAGCGGGCGGATCTCGAGAAGCGGTCTTCCGACCTGTTCGCGTGGGTCAGTCGCGGTAAACTGAAAGTTCGGATCGGCGAGACACACCCGCTCTCAGAAGCCGCCAAAGCCCAGGAACGCTTGGCCGGCCGGCTCACAACAGGAAAAATCCTGTTGACCCCCTGAGACAGAACCGGTAAGTCCGGTTTGCATGCCGCTGGTCCGGTTCGACAAAATACTAGTAGTCATATCTGCTGCGCACCCGCTTTGAGAGAACGCAGGGAAGGAAATCGTTTGATGCCGATGGGAGAAAGTACAGGCATGTTGGATACCATCAGCGGCTATTTTTTCTGCCTCATCTTCGGACTCGTCGGCCTGGGGGTAGCCGGTTGGCTAATCCTGTCCGGCCAGATCATCAGATCTATTGACGACTTGTTCATGGTCCTGGCCGGCCTGTTGCTGGCGGTCATTTGCTTCGGTTATCTGGGCTGGCGCGTGCAGGCCGCATGGGCGGCGGGACAGCCCTCGAAGAAGAAGAGGTGACGGCCGGTTTCAAGCCCTTCACTGGTCGAGGATCGGCCGTGGGCCGAAACCCGTAGCGCGAATCGCGGTGTTGGGCTCCGTGGCCTTTCCTGCTGTTACAGCGGCAGACCTCCCAACAACACGGCGGACCCCGCTCGCCTCCCAACGGGCACGTGGATGGAGACCCGCGCCGCCCGGCGCGGTCACACAACCTGGCTCGGCGACCGTCAGTCTCTTCTCCAAAACCTTTTCTGCGCACCGAAACAGCATCGCCCTGCTGGCCCATCCGCGGCGAAGAACGGACGCCTGCCGTTAAATCACAAGCCGTCAAGACCCGCAACCCGGATCAGGGCAATTGGCCACGGCCCCACATTTTGTGTCAACGGAAACGGCCCGGCGGGCGTATTACTTGACAGGGAAGGCGGACAGTGTGGCAGGCCACGAATCGATTCTGCACGGCGAAAGTCTCGGATTGATGATCGTGGAACCCGATCAGCGAGCGGAATCGGTGCGGGAAACGGCCAACCTGCTGCGTCGAGCCAGAGCCGGCGATCTCGACGCCTTCGAACAGCTTATCCGGCAGCACGAGCGGCGCGTTTTCCGAACGGCGCTGCGTCTGCTGCGCAAAGTGGAGGACGCGGAGGACGCCGCCCAAGAGGTCTACCTGCGCTTGTACAAACACTTGGGCCAGCTCAAGCAGGACCAGGATGTGATGCCTTGGCTCTACCGAGTCACCGTGAATGTGTGCCGTGACGTGAACCGGCGGCGGGAGCGGTCGGCGGCGGCCTCTTTGGCGATGGCGGAGCGGCCGGATCTCGAACCGCGCGATCCGGCGCCAAGCCCACATCAGCAGACGGCTGACGCTGAAGAATGGCGCATCATGTCACGGGCGCTCGCGGCGCTGCCCGAGAAACAGCAGGCCTCGATCGTGTTGCGTGACTTGGAAGGTCTGCCGGAAGAATCGGTGGCGCGGATACTGGGTGTTTCGCAAGCGACGGTGCGAACGCACGTCTGCCGGGCCCGGCTGCGCTTGCGAGAGGTGCGGCGGAAGTTGTTGGGAGGGAAAACGTGAACTGCGGGCGGTACGAGGAGTGGTTGGCGTTGGAGGCAGGCGGCGACCTGCCCCCCGAAAAGGCTGCCGAGCTTTCAAGGCACATGAGCGAGTGCGGCAACTGTCGCCGCGCCGCCGAGGAATTGCGCGCAAGTCAGGCGGCGCTACGCGCCTTGCATCGATCCCCCCTGGCGGAACAACGCCTGTACGCCGCGCGCGCGGGGGTGCTCACGGAGCTGCGGACCGGCAGCGCCTCGTCCGAGTGGCGGCGATGGGTCACGCCACAATGGCTTGCGCCTCGCTGGGCCGTGGCCGGTCTGGCGTTGGCGCTGGCCGTGACGATTGCGTTCTGGAACTCTCGATCGGCAGACCAGGACCAGCAGGAAAAGATCGTGGCCTCGAAACCGGCTCGCCCGAGCGAGCCAAGTGAGCTTCCGGAAGAGCCGGAGCAGCCGATTCTCTCACCCGATGAAGAGAGAGATGAAGTGAAAAACGTATCTGTCGAACAGCCTGCCGCACCGCCGCCCCCCCCGCCGCGTCGCGACGAAGCCGAGGCACAGCCCATTCGAGCCGCCGCGCCGGATCCGGCGATCATCGAAGCCGCGATCACCGTTGTTTCGCTACCCGACGCGGACACCGGCGATACCGAAGAAAACCAGGACGCCGTCCTACAAATCGCATCAAGCAACCCGGACATCACCATCTACTGGCTCGTGGGCCGGAACGGAGAGTAGTCATGCAAAGACAAGCAACCCTTTGGATTCGTACAGCCATCATCATGACAGCCCTAGCGTTGTGCGCTAGCGGCGCTTTCGGCGAGGAGAAACAAACACCAGAGGGCGATTGGGTCACGAAGATGCTCAAGCTGGAGCACATAAACCCCAATAGTGTTTATGAGCTACTTCGGAACCTCCCCGTCAGTCTGCGGACGGATTCCGAACTTGGCCTCTTGGTCGTCCATGGCCCCCCGAGCATGGTGGAATTCGTGGAGAAGACTGTCAAGCAACTTGATGTGCCGTCGCGTTCCGAAAACCGAAACGTAGAAATCACCGCCTATTTGGTGGGAGCCAGCCGCGCCGGCGATTCCGGGAGCGAAGTAGCGCCCCTGCTCCGGCCCGTCGTCGGCCAACTGCGAAAGCGGTTCCCCTATCAGGGATACCGGCTTCTCGAAACGACATCGTTGCGGTTGCGCCCGCAACCGCAGGAGCCCAGCCTCATTTCCGGATTGATACCTGATCTCGCTGTCGAAGGAGCTGATCCCGCTTCTTATGAGTTCAACGTGCGCTTGAACGCGATTCAGCCGACACCGAGTGGACATACCATCTCGTTCAACGAAATCGCGCTCAGAGCGAGAATACCGGTTCGGACGTCAGCGGGATCGTTGACCGACTCGCGAATACAGATACAAACCCAGATGGATCTCCCGGCGGGCAAGACCGTTGTCGTCGGCAAGGCCGGAGTCCAGGGAGTGGTCGATGGCATATTCCTGGTCCTCCACGCCAATGTCGTGGATTAGCCCGGAATAGCCCGGCAGCAGCGGTCGGCAAGTCCGGCAGCGCGCATCTCCGTATGAGATTCGCGGCCTCTCGTCCGGGTTCGGCAACACCTGTCCGGCCCGGACGTCAAAACCCTCGCGACAACCCGCTATGGCATGCAGTTATGGAGAGCCGGCCTTGCGCGGAGCACTGTCGCCACGCCGTGACCCTCACGAACGGATTTGGACCGGCAGCGTCCCGGACGCTGCGGCGAACGGGGCGTCGCAGGCGCTTTCGTTACACTGAAGAAGATCTCGCAGCGGACTCATTGAGATGTTGGGAGACTCTTACGGGTGTGACCGCCAACGGTTGCCCATCGACTCCCAAGCAGTCAACCCTCCCGGCTCACTGTCGTGGGACCGGAAGGCCAAGCGAGTCCGTTCGGGCAGGTGACGACCGACCGTATCGACTTGCGTCAAGCCGTCGCCGCAAGGCACTTTCCGCACGGCAGCCCGCGTGTCTGATCCTTGTGTCCGATGCGCGGACGGCGCGGGCATGACGGTTCAGGTGCGAATGCGCCGCGCACGGCAGCGAAGCCTGATGGCAAAGAAACTTTTTGGGACCGATGGCATCCGCGGCGTGGCCAGCGAGCCCCCTCTCGACGATGACACTGTGTTCGCGGTGGGATCGGCTTTGGGAAAAAGCCTGCAGACCACCGTGAACGCCACAGCGCTGATCGGCATGGATACCCGCGAATCAGGACCTCATATCGCCTCCCTGCTGGCCGGCGGTCTTGCAAGCCAGGGCGTAGCGGTACGTTCCGCAGGAATCATCACGACTCCCGGCGTAGCCTACCTGACGCGGTCCCGGAATCTCGCGGCGGGAATCATGATTTCGGCGTCCCACAATCCCTTTCATGACAACGGCATCAAAGTATTCGGGCCGTCGGGCATGAAGCTGCCGGACCGTCAAGAAGAAGATCTCGAGGCAGAGATTGCGCGCCTTCGCAAATATGGACGCGGAACCGCGACAGAGAGGCTGACTGCGGACCAAGCGCAGCGGGAAACCTACCTGAACTATCTACTTTCTGTAGCGGCCGAGGGGCCGGATCTCGCCTCCGCGAGAGTGATCGTCGATTGCGCGAACGGGGCCGCCGCACAACTCGCTCCCAAGGTGTTCGAGCGACTGGGTGTCGATGCGGAGATCGTTGGGGATCGGCCCAACGGCCGCAACATCAACCAGGGCTGCGGCTCGCTCCACTTGGAGAATCTGCGGAAGCGCATTTCCGAAAGCAACGGCCGTGTTGGTATCGCGTTCGACGGCGACGCAGACAGGGTCCTGTTCGTAGCCGAGGATGGCAACGTCGTCGATGGCGATGTGATCCTGCTGTTGGCGGCCGAGTATCTGGCGCGCTGTGACAGGCTTCCCGGTGGCCGAATCGTGACCACGGTCATGGCCAACATGGGCTTGGAGAAGGCTCTCCGCGAGAGAGGCCTCTCGATGTTGCGCGCTCCGGTGGGCGACAAGTATGTGTTGGAAGAGATGTTGCGCGCCGGCGCCGCGTTGGGCGGCGAGCAGTCCGGTCACATCATTTTCCGGTCCTACGCCACGACGGGCGACGGCTTGCTGACGGCCCTGATGATGATGCGGATCCTGGCGGCGGAAAACAAGCCTTTGAGCGAGCTGAGGACGCGGCTGGTGGTATTTCCCCAGAAACTCGAGAACGTCCGTGTGACACGGAAACCTCCTATCGAAGAAGTCCCGGTCATTGCTGACGCCGTCGACCGCAGCCGCCGCGAACTCAACGGCCGCGGGCGCGTGGTCGTGCGCTACTCCGGGACGGAGCCGCTGGCGCGGGTGATGGTGGAAGCCGAGACGCAGGCCCTGGTGGACGAGCACACTCGCCGACTCGTGGAACTCTTTCAGCAGGAGCTGGGAGCTTGAGCGAGCGCCGCCGACTCATGCCGTCGGACACAGCACAGCAAGAAGGCGCCGCGAAGAGATCACTCCGGCCGGCCCGACCGTCGAAGTGGATCAAGTCGCTTCTGTACGCCTTCTTTTGGGTCGTCCTGCTTCTGCCCACCGTCCGACGCCGACGCCGCAGACCGGATTGGTGGCGCGTGCGGCTTCTTGCAGCAGGATTGGGCCTGGCGGTCGTCGCGCTCGGAATGACCTTCTCGAAACTCTGGCTTGTGATTCCCGGGAGCGTGCTTGTCCTGTTTGCCCTGCTGGTCAGGGGTGTGCGCGACCCGGAGCACGAGCGCAAGCTGCAGGCTCGTTACAAGTCGGATTACTTACTGAACGGCGGGAAGCTGACGTCAGGCCGATTTCCCGGCGTCCCGACCGGAGAGCCGCTGTACATTCTGCTGAAAGATCGAGAGTTGTTGTTCGTTCCGGCAGACGGTGTCGATGTGGTCGGAAGCCTTCCCGTGCCGGAGATCGAAGACATCCGTGTGGACGGCGAGCCCTACGTGCCGGTCTACGTCTCGGAAGCCAAGGACCCGCCCGTGCGCGAGACACACGTCGATCAAACAGCGACTGCTCCCATGGAGCTGTTCCTGAAGGATGGGAGAGTGCTCCGGTTCGAGTACGCCGGCGCGTTCCATACCCACCTGGCCGAAACGGCGGCGCACGCGATCTACAGCGTCAAGCGGCTAGGCGGGCCGGACGGTGTCGGCGGCCAATCCCCAGAAGTCTTCCACGTAATAGGAAGATAAGACGTTCCCGAACAAGAAGCAGTTATTCTTGCACTGCGGGGTTTCGCCGTAGATCCGGCGACCCCGGGCGAACGCCGCGGAGATCGATCCGTCCTCCAGCACATTCCCGGCGATCTTCCGCAGAACTTCGCAGGGATAGAAGATGTCGCCGTTGGGATAGACGCGCGGGAACATAGTCGGATAGCACTTGAACTCTTCGAACCGCAGCACGGTCGAGAGCAGCTTGGGCGTACCGTTGATGCGCGCCTCGCGGTTCTTTCGCATCGAGATGAGTTTGTCCACGAAGCGCTGGTAGCGCTCATTCTTCAAGTAAGTGAAGTTCGGATACTTACCGTTGTTTTGAGCGGACTGCACGGAGAAATGAAAATCGTGCTCCTGGCAAAATGCCAGGATCTTCTCGGCTTCTTCGATGTTCCACAACTCGAGAACGCAACTCAGTGTGATGGCATTGGCCGGAAGAATCTCCTTGGCCATCATGAGGTTCTCGAGTACGCGCGGCACGGCGGCCGACTTTGACAGCGGCTCGGAGGGATCGTGAGAGATCGCGTCGAGGCTGCAGATCAGTCCGCTGAGATGCGGCAGCATCGCCCGGCGTTTATCGAGCAGCACCCCGTTCGTCACCGCCAGCACAGACCGGAACTTCACGTCTTGCCTGGCCGCGCGGACCAGTTCCTCGATATCGGGTCGGACGGTGCACTCGCCGCCTGTAATCAACAACGTGTCGACATCCTTGCGCAGGTTGCGGAACAGGCGAATGGTCGTTTCGGTGTCGAGTTCCTCGCTGAAGACTTCCGGGTTCTTCTGCGTGCAGTAGCTGCAATCGAGATTGCACTTATGCGTGGCGTAGAAGATCGCCGAGAACGGCGTTACGACCGTTGTCTTGAGAATTCTGCGGCGATAGAGATTTTTGAAGTAGGCACTGAAGTTCTTGATCACGAAGGGGTAGTACTGCAGCAGCCCCTGGATGAGCCGGTGTCGGTCGGTAGCCATTGACGACGAGTCAGTTTACAACACAGCGGCCATACTACTTGTGGGAACTCCGAGATGCGTTTGTTTGCGGCGATCGAACTGGACGAAGGCTGCCGGCAAGCTCTGCAGGAGGCAATCGATGCTTTGCGGCCCGGACTGCCCATGCGGTGGGTGCGGCAGCAGAACCAGCACCTGACTCTGAAGTTCATCGGTGAATGGCCCGAGAGGAGTTGCGATGAAGTGGTCGAGGCGCTTCGCCGCGTGAGGGCCGGTCCGATTCGCTTCACCGTCGCCGGATTGGGCGTCTTGCCGAATATGCGCTCTCCTCGGGTCTTCCTGGCCGGCCTGCGACACGATGACGACCTGCCGCGACTCGCCGCAAAGGTCGACGAGGCGCTGGCGCTGTTGGGGATCGAACGGGAGCGGCGGGCTTACCGGCCGCATGTGACCTTAGGCCGGGTGAAAGGCAGAATCCGGCCGGTGGAGTTGCAGCGTGCCATCGACGAGCACGGCCGCGAGTTCGGCGGGCAGATCGTGGATCGCTTCGTGCTCTTCGCGAGTGAGCTGCGGCCGACCGGGGCGGTGTACCGAAAAATCGAGGAGTTCCCACTCACCGGCAGTGACCTGCCCGACGGCGGCCGCCTTATCCGCTGAAGACGTCCGCAATCGTCTGTTGGATCGCCTCCGCCGCTTCGCGGGGATCGGGCGCTTCTTTGATCGGCCGTCCGACAACGATGTAGTCAGCGCCGTTGTGAAAAGCCTGCTCGACGCTGACCGTCCGCTTCTGATCGTCGACGTTGGCCACCGGGCGGATGCCGGGGATAACGACCAGGAAGTTTTCGCCCAGCTCGCGGCGTAGCTCCGGCGCTTCGAGTCCCGACGAGACAACGCCGTCACAGCCGACAGCGAGAGCGCGTTTAGCACGCGATAGAACGAGTTCCTTCGGACTGCACCGGAATCCCAGGTCGCGCAAATCTCCCTCGTCGAGACTCGTCAGCACGGTCACGGCGAGAATCTTCACGTCGCCTTTCGCGGAACATGCCGCTTTGAGGATGTTCTCGTTGCCGTGCACGGTCGTGAAGGAAATACCGCGTCCGTCGAGGCGCGCGACGGCTCGCTGAACGGTCTGGGGAACGTCAAAGAACTTGAGGTCGACGAAGACCTTTTTGTCTTGAGCAATCAGGTCATCGACCAACTCGAAGTACCCGCCAGCCATGGAGAGTTCCAAGCCCAGCTTGTAAAAGTGGACGGAATCGCCGAGACGCTTGACGAGCCGTCGGGCCTCGTCTGTCGTCGGGACATCGAGGGCGAAAATCAGCCGCTCGGACAGAGCAATATCCTTGCAGGAGAGCAGACTGGGGAGAGACGACATCTGAGCGGCGGAGAAGCCGGGGCGATCTGTCGCACCCAAGCCTCAGCTCGGCCAGCCGCGCTGCGAGGCTTGCGGGATGCGGCGAATCAGATTGCCAAGCTCCTGGATGCTCTCGGCGCCGATCGTAAAGGTGTCGACGAAGTCCATCGCGAGCGCGTGAGAGAGCATCTCGTCGACCCGATTGCGCATCTTGCCGGCGCCCAGAATCTTCATGCCGATGATTCCCTTGCCTTTACTCTTCATTTCGCGCAGGACATCTTTGACGGTGGCGGGGTCGGCGTCCATCGCGACGCCCATCGGGTTGATGCGCGCGAGGTCAACGTGCACCCATGGTGTCTTCGCGGCGGTCTTCAAGGCCGGCAGCGAGTGGCAGGAGACCCCGTGCGTCTTGACCACACCCTTCTCGCGCATCTCGGAGAGGTACTCCATGGCTCCTTTGCGCTGCGTCGGCCAGTCGACTTCGCGCATGGCGTGCAACAGGACGATGTCGATGTAGTCCGTACCGAGTTCTTGTTGGTAGCGGTCGAGGTCGCGCCGCATCTCTTCGTAGGTCTTGGCGTGGGTCTTGGTCATGATCGCGACCTTTTCACGCGGGATGTGCTTGAGAGCGCTCTTCAGGTGCGGATGGCTGCCGTACTGGTCCGCCGAATCCCAAAACGTAACGCCGTTGTCGTAGCCGAACCAAACCAAATCGACCATGCCCTTGACGCCGAGCTGACGCGTCTGATTCGAAGACCCGCCAAAACCACTTGTACCGGTGCCCATCGCCAGGCGGGAGAGCTTGACCTTGTCCGGCCCCAACTCGACCATGTCGTTGGCGTACCTGCGAGGGAGTGCGACGGCGCGCGCGCTGTTCCGGTCCAAGCCGGCCGCGAGTGCAGCGCCGACGGCGAGTCCGCAGCGGAAAAAATGGCGTCTCTCGATGGGCATGTTCGTTCCTCCCGAGCGGGTATGCGGGTCGAGCTGCTGTCAGGTTATCACACCGCTCTGATCTGCGAAACCGGCTCAGGATTCTCAGTACGTCAAGCAATCGCTCGGCGGCCTTGGCGGGATGGCCAGGAGCCATTCTGGAAGTTGCTAGCGTGGCAGAGGCAGCGCCACCACCTGCCCTGTGGCGGCCGACTGGTAGGCGGCCAGCATCGCCTCGGATGCCTGTGCGGCAGCGTCCAGCGTGACTTCCGGCTCTTTGTCCTGTTCGAGGCAGTCGAGGAAAAGAGCCTGATCCGATCGCCCTGTCGCGGTCGGCGGCTCATGCCAAAAGGGCTTGGGTTGGGCGTTCCCACGCTCCATGGTGCTCGACCAGAAACCCATGGGGTCGAGCGGGTCCTTCGCCGGCGGCGCCCACTTATTCTCAGACGAGATTTCGAAGCGCGGACTGTGCGCGTCGAGAAGGAAGCTGCGCTTGCTGCCGATGATGCGTGTGAAGTTCGGGCCGGAACTGCGGTGACTGTGCCAACCGATCCTTCCGGCGATCAGCGACGCCGTAACGCCGCTGTCGAGCGTGAGGGCAAGCGTGCCGAAGTCCTCGACATCGCGTTTGTAGTGCTCCTCAAAAAAGTAGTTGGCGCTGCTGGCATAGACGCTGAGAAAGCGGGGTCCGCCGAGGAGCCAGCGGATCAAGGTGAGCGAATAGACCGCGGTCGTCCAGATCTCGCGCTTGGCGTCAGGGAATGTGAACCGCCTGGGCGGATAGTGCTCGCGCCGAGGCTCGCCGAGCGGCGCACCGCCGGTGAAACCCTTCGCGAACATGAGATCGCACTGGATCGACTTGATCTCGCCCAACGCGCCGGAATCGACGATTCCTTTCAGCCGCCTTGCGTACGGCGCACCAACTTGGGTGAACATCTGCCCTCGCAAGCCCTGCTGTCCGGCTGCTGCTACGAGTTTGTCGGCCTCTGCCATGTTCGTCGCCATGGGCTTGTCGACGTAGATATGCTTACCGGCTTCCGCACAGAGTTGAGAGACACGGGTGCGCCGCTCGAATTCGGAGCAGACGGAGACGAGGTGCACGTCGGACCGCGCGAGCGCCGCGCGGATATCCGGCAGGAAGGGGATGCCGAACTGGTCGGCCAACTCGCGGTTCAGGCGATCTCGGCGTTCGTCGACATCGGGTTCATCGGTAAGGCCGACGACTCTTGCTCGCGGGTCGGCGAGAAATCCTGCTCCGTAGTTCTCCTGGTGGGTCATCCCGCCCGTTACGAGCAGGACGCCGAACGGGGGTCTAGCCACGGTTGCGCGCCCTCCCTTCCACGGGCGCGCCGGATTGGAGCGAATCAGCTATCGCCCGGCCCAGGGTGTCGGTGCTGGTGTCGGCGGGCGGCGTTCGATCAACCGTGCGGAAATCCGCGCCCGGCGAATCGGCGAACTCCATCGTGCCATGGTTGCCGATCAGCAAGAGACGCACGGAGGGCCGCTCACCGGCGGCGCCGCGCAGGGACTCGGCGACGATCAGAGCGGTCTGCCCGCCAGGATAAGTTGCGGTGACCGAAACATAACCCTGGTCAGCTCCGCCGAGAGCATAGACCTTGGGCAATCCCTCACCGAACCAGGTGCCTGCGATGGCAACCATCGCCCCGGCGGTCGGAACCAGGTGGCCGTGGTCGTCGCTCAGCTCCAGATAGGCGCGAAGGGCGACAGGCTCCCCGATCGGCTGCTCTTTGAGCTTGTCCGTAAGTGAACTCTCAAGCCACTTGAGGTATGACAAGGCATCTCAATTATAGACTCCTCAACGTTCCCAGGACTTGAGCCGCGCCGACAGGAACTCGCCCCCTTCGTTCCAGGTGGGCAAGTCCAGGGCGTTGGCTCCGCGAAGGCCCAGTTCGAAGCCGAATCGGGCGAGTTGTTCCAGGCCCGAAAAATCCCATGCAGGATCGAACTCATCGGAGGGCTGATGATAGCGGTTCGCGGTGTAATCCTCCTGAGCCTCGACGCCCCACCCTTCAGGTCGATCGACATAGTCGACGCCTAGTTTCACCGAGAAAGCCGGTACGCCAACCTTCGCCAGGCTGAAGTGATCAGAACGATAGTAATAGCCTTGTTCGGGGTGAGCTTCGGGACGGATCGATAGTCCTGATTCCTGAGCGAGGGCTTCGACGATCGGCCGCAGGGTCGTTCGTTCGAACCCGGGAAGGGTAATATCGCGCGTGCGGCCCAGCGGGGCCAAGCCATCGAAGTTGATGTTCACTGCCGTCCGGCCGGCGGGTATGAAAGGATGCTGCGCGTAGTATTGGGAGCCTCGCAGGCCGCCCTCCTCGGCGCCGACGGCCGCGAAGAGGATCGAGCGCTGCGGTCGAGTGGCGGACTCGCCGAAAGCACGCGCCACTTCGAGGAGCAGCGCGACGCCCGTTGCGTTGTCGACCGCGCCGTTGTAGATGTTGTCGCCGTCTACCGGGATGCCGACGCCGAGGTGGTCCCAGTGGGCCGTATAGAGAACGGCCTCGTCCCGTTTTCGGGCGTTGCTCCCTGCGATCATTGCGACGACGTTGCGCGTGCGGATGGGAGTGACGGAACTGGGAATCCGGGCCCGGATGCGGATGGAGATCGGCAGCGGCTGGAAGTCGCGCGATTCGGACAAAGCCAGCAGCTCGTCGAGGCTCTTGCCGGTTCCGGCGAGCATCGAAGCGGCCGCCTCGGCATGGAGCCACCCGGCCAGGCTCAAGGCCTCTTCGGCTGCGTCGAGTTCCACGAAGGGTTCGCGGCCACTCCAAGAATTGCGGACGACCTGCCATGGATAACCGGCGGTGGGCGTCGTGTGGATGATCAGACACCCGGCGGCGCCCTGACGCAGCGCCTCCTCGTACTTGAAGGTCCAGCGGCCGTAGTAGGTGAGCGCCGGCCCGCCGAAGAAAGCCGGATCGTCGGATGTCGGCTCGTTCGTGAAGAGGACGACGATCTTGCCTTTGACGTCGACCCCCTTGTAGTCATCCCACTCGAACTCGGGGGCGACGATGCCGTGACCGACATAGACGGCGTCAGCCTCCACTTCGGCGAGAGGTTGCTGGCGGTGGTTCACGGCCACGAAATCGTCGAGATAGCGCAAGCGCTTGGCGCCCGCTCCCGAGGACCAGCTCAGCATGGCGTCGGGCTGTGTCTCGACTCCGACAAGAGGAACCGCCTGGAAGTAAGTCCCGTCGTCTCCCGCCGGAGAGGCCCCGGCCAGTGTAAACTGCGCCGCGATGTACTCGGTGGCGAGCGCCTCGGCGCGGCCTCCGACGCCCCGTCCTTCGAGGGCGTCGCTCGCCAGAAACCGGGTGTGCGCGGCGATACGGTCTGCGCGGATCGTGCCGGCGCCACCCGATGAAACAGCCTCTTTCCCGCTACAGCTCAGCGCTGCCAGCAGGCAAGCCAAAGCGGCGATGTTGCCGGCTCGGCCGGCCGATTTTCGCAAAAAACAGGGGGACTTGAAAATAGCGTTCACGAGCATAGCGGAGTTCATTCTATCTCCTTGTATTTCAACATTCTACGTTCTTTGAGGGGCTCTGCGCCGGCCCTTGCAGCTTATTCTGCACCCGAAGTACTACAGCCGCGCAGGCGCAACCCGCGACCCGCATTTCAGGATGCAGGCTTCAACGCCAACGGTGCGACAAAGGCAAGTGTTATGATTGGAGCGGCAATTCGTTGACTCTCGGAGGAAACCATGAAACGACGCAGCTTCTTCGGTAGTGCTTTTGCGGGGTTGAGCATCGCGGCGGGCCGTGCTCGGGCGAACCGCCTGAAAGCCGGGGACGTGCCGAAGCGGAAGTTTGGCAAGACCGGCGAGAAGCTCACGCTCGTTGGACAAGCCGGTGGGCGTTTTCCGCTTTGCACGTTCGATCAGGCGAAGGCCATCACGCGCCGCTCCTATGAACTCGGGCTCAACTACTTCGACAACGCGCACAGCTACTGGAACGGCCGCTCCGAGGTTGTCTACGGCGAAGCGCTCGCGGATGTCCGCAAGGAGATCTTCCTGACCACGAAGAGCGTGAAGCGAACCCGTAAGGAAGCCGAGGAAGAACTGCACAAGTCGCTGCAGCGACTCAAGACCGACTACCTTGATCTGTGGCAGATTCACTCCGTCAAGTCCGACGAGGACCTCAAAGCCATCTTCGCTCCCGGCGGCGCGATCGAGGCTTTCGAGGCGGCAAAGAAAGCGGGCAAATGCCGCTTCATCGGGTTTACCGGGCATCACGATCCAGAAGCCCATCTCGAGATGCTACGGCTTTACAAGGACTTCGACACGATCCTGATGCCGCTTAACCCAGCCGATCCGTCGTATCTGAGCTTCGAACAGAAAGTGCTGCCGGACGCCCAAAAGCAGAACCTGGGCATCCAGGGCATGAAGAGCACGGCCAACTCGAAGCTGCTCCAGACATTCGGGGTCGGGCAATGCATCAACTACGTGCTGAGCCTTCCGATCCACTGCCTCGCGGTCGGATGCACGACGATCGGTCAAATCGAAGACGACGTCCGCATCGCGCAGCAGTTCTCGCAGTACTCCAGGAATAAGATGGCTGAGATGCGCGAGAAAGCCGCCGAGCTTGCCGGCCCGGACTTGGAAGACTGGAAGCGCGACACGCGCACGGCGCTCGAAGGCCGGCGCAAACACGAGTATCTAGGCAGCTAGGGAATCGGGCGCGGGCCTTGCTAGTCTGTCAACGTCCAGCGGACCACTCCCATGTGGTAGCGGCGGTGTTGGGGAACGCCGTTGCTGTAGTAAGCCGTAACGAGGCGTCCGTCCGGTAGCTGGACCGTGGACGGATAGCCGCCGTCGGTGGTTCCTTCAAGGTTGACGACTCGTGTCGGAGCTTTCCAGGTCTTCCCTTCGTCTTCGCTGATGCGCATCCCCACGCCCTGGTGCCCTTTCTCGCGGATTCCGTAGGTCAGCAGGATGCGGCCGTCCTTGAGTTGAAGCAGGTGGGCCGGATGATGGCTGGGCAGCGTGAGGGGCCCTGCGTTCTTCCAGGTCTTCCCTTCATTGCTTGACTCAAAAAGCTCGAGGTGCCCGTCTCGATAGGTCCGTACCGCCGCCAACCAGCGGTCGGGGCGAATCCTGAGGACGGATGTCTCGTTGTAATCACCGCGTGCTAAGACCACGCCGTCTCCCCAGGTCCGTCCGTCGTCCTTGCTGAAAAGCAGGTAGGCGCTGCCCTTTCTTACCTGCGGCCGCTCGTCGGACGACCAGTCGCGGTCTTCCTGATAGAAGGGCGCCGCCAACATGTCGCCTTCCATCAAGACGATGTCGCCGAAGGGCATGAGGTAGGAGAGCCCGTCGGGGAGCACGACATCGAACGAGCGCTGCCAGCTTCGGCCGCCGTCGGAAGAGCGATTCACCATCACCGGCAGGATCTTCTTGCGGAACCCGGACCCGCCCCAGCCCGATGCGAGTACGATCAGATCCCCGTTGTGGGCCTGGCCGGCCGCTACGTTCATGCGGTTCGATCCCGGATCGTGCGTGGTAGCGGTTCCGCGAAGCGCCCAGAGCTTGCCTCCATCCGAACTCGCCCATACCTCTACGTCCCCCTCGGCGAGCCCGTGACTTGGGTGGTTGAAGATCGCGGCCGCCAAGTCCCCATTCGGCAGGACCGTCAGGTTCGGCCACGCGCAGACGTTGTCCACGGCGACATAGCGCTCTGAACCAGTTAGGCCTGCGGCTAACGCGACCAGCAGTATCACAACCGCGGGTAAGCCCGTTCGGTGCATGAAGGGAAGCTTAGCAGGTTAAACGCTCGCCCATGCTTCGAGCGTTTCCCGCGTCTGCAAGGAGCTGATTTTCGTCTCCAGCCGGAAGGAATCGGTCGCGCCGTTCAGCTCGTAGACCTGGGCCGCCCAGTCAAGTTGCTCCCAGGCTTGCACCCTCCCAACCGGCCGGCGACGCGAACTCATGGGATTCACGACAAGCACCTGGCGAGGTACTAACGCCGCATAGAGCTCACGGATGTCATAGGCACCAACCACGCCGGGCAGATAGCTGCTGAAGGGTTCTTTGGCGAACGGATCGAAAATGAGCGACCGGTACGACAACAGTCCGCCTACCGTAACCAGTTTGTCGATCCGCGGATCGATCACGGCCGCGTGCAGCGCAACAAGCGCCGCCGCACCGACGCCGACAACGAGCCATGTGCGATGCGTAGTCCGTCGCGGGGCCGCACCAAGCAGATCTCTCATGCGTTGGCCCAACAGCGGCCGGCCGATCTCCAGGGAGCGGTACGCAAAAAAGTCGTCCCAGTCGAACCTTACGTGGTAGCCCTCGAGGTCGGGCTTCGTCGCGCCCCATCCACGAAGGTCGATGCCGATGACCCGGTAGCCCGCGGCAATGAGCGGGTCGATGACACTGCGGCGAATGAGCCGGTCGTTCTTACCCGAATCGGAGACGACGATCGCGTCGCCTTTCGGGAAAGTCGCCGTATCGAACACGCGGTCCGGCACGAGCACGCCGGGCTCGCGTTTCAACGGTCCGACCCGTGTAATGTTCTGGACCTGGCGGCGGATTTCAGTGCGGAAGAGGGTGTATTCTTCCGCGGTTTTCGGGATCGGACGCTGCGGGGCCGTCTCCTCGGCGTAGGCTTGGTTCAGCGTCAAAACGCTGCTCGGATCGAGCGAGGTTGCGACTTGTCCCGTCGAGGTGCAACGAAGATCCTCCTCCGGCAGAACTGCCAACGGCCCTTCGCTACTCGGGGCATCAGGATTCAACCAGCGACTCAGCCAGCGCACACCGGCATCCCGCAATTCCTTGTTGAGGCCGTGTGTGTCGTCCGTTTCCTTCAGGACAAGCTTCTCGGAAGCGTTTACCAGACGATAGGCCTTGGCGACTTCCTGGTAAGTGCCGCGGGCGGCCGCGATGGGGACGTAGTCCCGGATGGCCGCGCCGATCATCAAGGGCTTGGGTCCGAAGCTGGCCAGCAATTCAGGATGATCGATGCCGTGCCGTAGCGTGCCGTGGAGGATCTGCTCCGGGTCGGCAATCAACAAAGCTTCGGTCTTCGCGCGGAAGGTCGCAACAGCGCAGGTGGATACGGCGGCCTGCAGCCGGTCCTCGAAGCCAGCGAATTGGAGCGTCTCCATGCCACCGCCCGAGTTGCCGGCCATGGCGATTCGGTCGGTGTCCACATCGGACCGCGACTCGAGGTAGTCGATCGCCCGAATCGACTCCCAAACCCGATACTGCATCAAGTTGAGACCTAGCAGGTAGCATTGTCGCCCTAGCAGGCTGTGCTCCCTGGAGCCTGTTCCGGCCATAGGGCTGTCGTCTTTCGTGTTCCAAAGCTGGACGCGTTCACCTTGACTGATTGGGTCCCAGATGAGAACGACGAATCCCGACTGGACCATCCGAATGCAGAACTTCTGATAGTCGGGATACGCCTTCCCCGCCGCGGCGTGGCCGGGAGAAAAGATGGTGGCCGGGAACGGTCCGTCGGCGCCCGTGGGACGGTACAAGTTGACGGCCACGAACAACCGCGGCCGCGATTCATAGATGATCTTCTCGATCCGGTAACCCTCACGCTCGATCACGCCGATCATCTGCGGGTTGAGCGGCGCCTTTTCTTTGGGGAAAGGACCCCACATCTCGGCGAGCTTGGAGCGAACCTTGCGCCGCAGGGCGTCAAGGTCCTCCGCAGTTTCCATGGCGGCGAAGCGCTCGCGCCGTTTTTCGTCGAGCAGGCGGATGTAGCCGGTTATGAAGTCCCACATCATCCGGCCATCGTCATGGGCGGCGGCGGGGCTCGCCAGGGCAGTACCGCCCGCTGCGAGCGCAACGAGGAATTCTCCTCGTGTGATCGGATTCTGCACGATGGGATGGGAGTCGGGGGACTTGCGCGCGGGAAGATTCTTCCCACATTGTATTATTCCCGAACACGAGAAACGGCCGCGGCGAGGGTGGGGTTTATTGTCAACAAAAGCAGAAAAGCCCCAACAGCAGCGTGGGAGGGCCATGGGGAAGCGGCGCGGACCTCAATTCGGGGTCCGCAGGAGTGTCTCGCGCCACGGGCGCGGTTCACGTACTGATAGGATGTTGATCAGAAGTGCCGGCCTGGGTAGCGCTCATCGTGAACCATGAACGCAGGCCGCCGGACGGAATTCGGAAAGGGCCCTACCGGCTGGGACAACATCGGCCGCCACCGAGCAGTCAATAAAGAAGTCCCCGTTCCCTCCCCAATGGGATACGGTTACCGTTCGATGGGTTCCCTGCCGGGCAACGCGCCAATGATCTTCGAAGTCGAGTCGATGGATGCCATGGGTCGCGAAGGTCGTTGACCGCCTGCGATCGGTACCTGCCTATCGCCGGCGCACCAGCCAACCCTCAATCGAATACTCTCCACCGCCGTGGACGGACAGGAACAGGAACACGAAGCAGTAGAACGCGGCCAGCTCTCCTTGGTTCACGATCGGCCAGAACGCCTCCGGGCCGTGAGCCATCCAATAGGCCGCCGCCATCAATCCCGACAGAACGAAAGAGACTTGGCGAGTGAAGATGCCGAGGATAATCGCGATGCCGCCGAAGAACTCGAGCACGCCCGCCACACCCGATAGCGACAGGATCGAGTCAACCGGCTCCTTCCCGAGAACCCCGAACAGCTTCTGCGCCCCATGCGGCGCAATCAGAAACCCCGTGATGATGCGCAACGTGTTGAGCGTGAAAGCATGCAGCCCCCCCGCCGGTACCGCCATCATACAGACTGCCTCCTTTTGTGAAACCTCGCGGTTTCTCTAAGCAAGAATGTCGCGCACGACGCGGCCGTGCACGTCGGTAAGCCGGAAGTCACGTCCGGCATAGCGGTACGTGAACTTCTCATGGTCGAAGCCTAGCAGATGGAGCAGGGTCGCGTGCAAGTCGTGCACATGGACCTTGTTCTGCTCGGCGGCGAAACCAAACTCGTCTGTAGCGCCGTAGGCCGTCCCGCCTTTGATTCCGCCGCCGGCGACCCAAACCGTGAATCCATGCGGATTGTGATCACGGCCATTCACCATCCCGCTGTTGGCTCCCTTTTCCGCCAATTCCACGGTCGGCGTCCGGCCGAACTCGCCTCCCCACAGCACGAGCGTCTCGTCGAGCATGCCGCGTTCTTGCAGATCGGTGAGAAGAGCAGCTATGGGCTTATCGTTCTCCTGCGCAAGCTTGCGGTGATTCTTCGCGATGTCGTTGTGGGAATCCCACGGTTGGCCCGCGCCATGCCAAATCTGAACAAAGCGTACACCGCGCTCCAGTAGCCGGCGGCCCATGAGTATCTGACGCCCGTGCAGCGTGTCCCCGTAAGCCTCGCGGACGTGCCGCGGCTCTTTGCTCACGTCGAAAACGTCCGCAGCCTCCAACTGCATACGATAGGCAAGCTCGAAACTCTCCAGGCGTGATTCGAGGCGTGCATCGGCGCTACGGGCCTCCATATAGCGCCGGTTCAACTTCGCCAGCAGATCGAGCTGCCTCCGCTGCTCTTCGATCGGGATGGAAGGATTGCGGATATGGGCGATCAACTCGTCAATATCCGTCTTTTCTGTGTCGATGTGAGTACCTTGGAAGGTTCCGGGAAGGAAAGCGGACCGCCAGTTGTGTGCGCCTTGCACCGGAAATCCGCCCGGACACAACACGACGAAGCCCGGCAAGTTCTGGTTCTCCGAGCCCAGCCCGTAGGTGATCCACGATCCGAAACTCGGCCGGACTTGCCGCACGTCGCCGCAGTTCATCAACATCAGCGACGGCTCGTGGTTCGGCAGCGGGCTGTGCATGGAACGGATGACGCACATCTTGTCGACATGCTTGCTCAACGCGGGATAGATCTCGCTGACCGGCAGTCCACTCTCGCCGTGCTGCTTGAACTTGAAAGGCGAAGGAAACGCCGCGCCCGTCCGGCGCTCGGTCTTGAACTTGAAGGGCAGTTCCTTGCCGGCATACTTGGCGAGCGCCGGCTTGGGGTCGAACGTATCGACCTGCGACGGCCCGCCGTTCATGAACAAATGGATCACCCGCTTCGCCTTGGGAGCGAAATGCGGCTGCTTCGGCTCGAGTGGGCCCGCCTGCGCCTGCTCGGTCAGCAGCGCGCCCGCGGCCAGCGCGGGCAGGCCCATCCCGCAATGCTTGAGAAACAGTCGCCGGCTCGAATCGAACATTCCCGTTCCTAATCTACAAAAGCGAACTCGTGCGCCGCCAGCAGCACTTGAGCGAGACGAGCCCACCGGCCCAGCTCCTTCGGCTCGGGCCTTCGGAAGTCCGCCGCCGCGTTCCACGTATCGGAACCGATGCGAATCTCGGGCTCCCACGCAAACTCGTCGCTTTCCATGTCGTCACCGGAGCCGACGACAAAGTCGATCGTGTCGCCTTCTCTGGTTTCGATATTCTCCGCACGCAGCTCGAACTCTTCGTTGCGAGCGAGGCCCTCGGCGAGAATCCCAAGGCGGCTATGCACAATCCAGGCCCACACTCCGTCACTCCATTCTCTTTCCTCTACAAAGGAATGCTTGAAAGTGCCGCTGATGCTCGCGGTCCCCGAACTCGGCGCCTCCCAGCGGCGCACCGCCAATAGCTCGGAACTGCCGCCCGGGGCTCCTCCCTGGGCCGACAACGACAGGCCCGCGAAGACCGGCTGCGGCCGGAGCGAAGCGGGTTGCCAGCGACCCCCTTCGAAATACCGGAACGGCTTGAATCCCTTCACCCGCTCGCTTGCGGCATCAAATGACCCGGAACCGTAACGCCACGGTCCGGGGGCAGTACGCACAGCCATACCCGAGGCGGGACCGCCCGCCAGCTCCAGCCCCATCCTCAGTTCCGAATCGCCGGGCTCGCGCTGATAGACGATTCGATACAATGACCGGACTCGCCCCTCCGCGGTCGGCTGCGAGTCAATCTCGCGCCGTCCGGCCAGATGCGCCGCCTGCTCCGCCACGAAAGGGCTGTTCATCAGGTAAAGCGCCTGTTGCGGCACGATCGTTCGAACGCGCTCCGATTGGTGCGCCTCGGGCTTCGCGAAATCGAACGTGTACATCTCGCCCGGCAACCGACCACGCTCGAGATAGGCATAGATGGTCCGCCGTGGAACCGCCGGCTGTGCTTTGAGCGAGAAGGGCAATCCGCCTACATCCGGATCAAGCCGACCCGTCACCGCCAGCATCGAATCGCGCAACGCTTCAAAGTCCAATCGCCGTCGATGCATCCGCCAGAGCAACCTGTTTTCGGGATCTTTTGCACGCGCTGCCGGGCGGTCTCCGCTCGCTTGCCGGTAGGTGCTTGAGAGCACCATCCAGCGGTGCAGTTGCTTGAGCGACCAGCCCTCGTTCATGAAGCGACGAGCCAGATCGTCGAGCAATCCGGGATCCGTCGGCGGCTCTCCTCGCGTCCCAAAGTCGCTCGTCGTCTCGACCAGGCCTCTGCCGAAGCGCCAAGCCCAAACTCGATTGACGATCACTCGCGCGGTCAATGGATTCGACCGAGCGGCGATCGCCTCGGCCACCGCCAGCCGTCCGCTGCCGGCGTCAAACGGTTTCGGGTCTTCGGAGAGCACCGCCAGGAACCGCCGCGGCGCCTCCGCGCCCGGATTGTTGTGATTCCCCCGCACGAAAACGTAAGCCGGCTCGGGACGAGCGGCGTCTTCGATCGCCATCGCCCGCGGCGTGAGTCCTCGGTAGGCGCACTCCGCCTGCCACGCACGCACGGCTCGGGTCAGAGCCCGGATGATGTTCGCATCCCCGCCCGGACCGCGAATCTCAACGAAGTCCTCTTGCTTGACGTTCGTCGGCGCGCCCTCGGCCCGCAACACAAGCCGCAGCGCTTCCTGCTCGGGGTCGCCGTAAGGCTCGGGCCGATCCCGCTCGGCCAGCAGCTTGCCGTAGCGCGCGGCCACTTCGCCCATCGAAGCCGGAGGACTCGCCTCAAAACTTGCTCGGACCTGCTCGTTCCCGACGGGCGCAACCCTGGCGGCTGCTTCCGCGAAATGCTCGCCGTCAAGCTCGGCATATGCCCGCCATGTCGCGAAGACCGGATCATCCCTCTCGCGAAGACGGTTCAGGTAATCCCGCCAACGTCTTAGAACGAACAAGTTGTAGTCGCGCTCACTGGACAGTCGCTCGATCTGCGTGTTGCTGAACTTCGACGCCTTGTCGGCCGCCAGCAGATAGCGACCCAACCAGTCAGCCGTGCGGAACTCGGCAACCAACTCGGCATGGCGCTTCGTGATGAAATCGTCGATCGCTTTGAGCCTTTGCTCCATCCCTTGACGGTACTGCCGAGTGAGCGGATCGTGCGGATCCTCTTTGGCAACGAGCGGGTACTCGGTCGGCTCGGGGGAGTTCTTGATCACACCGTAGAGCGCATAATACTCCCGCGTGAGGATCGGGTCGAACTTATGATCGTGGCAACGCGCGCAGGTGACCGTCAGGCCCAGAAAGCCGCGCGTAATTGCGTCGATCCGGTCATCGATCATGTCGTGCTCGCCCTTGGGAACGCTGCGCCCGAGCGTCACGAAACCAAGGGCCGCGAGATCCCGCTTGTCGCGTTTGGGGAGCAAATCCGCAGCAATCTGCTTGCGCACGAACTCGTCGTACGGCATGTCTTCGTTGAAAGCGCGAATCAGCCAGTCGCGATACGTATACGCAAAGGCGAAGCGCCGCGAGCCGTCGTAGGAGTCCGAGTAGCGCGACACGTCCATCCAATGACGCGCCCAGCGCTCACCGTAGCTCTGAGATCCAAGCAGGCGATTGACCACCTTCTCGTAAGCGTCGGGCGATTCGTCGGCAAGAAACGATTCCACTTCTTCCCAGGTAGGCGGCAGCCCCGTCAGGTCGTAGCCGAGCCGTCGAATCAGCGTCCGTCTATCCGCTTCCGGCGACGGCTCGATGCCCTTTTCTTCCAGCTTGGCGAGAATGAAACGGTCGATCGGGTTGCGGACCCAATCCTGCTTGCCGACGGCCGGAAGCTCCGGCATCTCCGGTGGCTGGAAGGACCAATGCTCGCGCGCCCCGGCGGGCAGCAGGTCGGTTTCTACCAGGGCGCCGGTCCGCGGGTCGGGCGCGCCCATCCGAATCCATGCTTCGAAATCCCGCACCACTTCGGGGCCGAGCGGCCCGTCCGGCGGCATCTTCAACCGGCCGTCATAGCGCAGCGCCTGCACCAGCAAGCTGCGGTCCGGATCGCCGGGGTTGACCGCCGGCCCGGAGTTCCCGCCCGTCAGCACGCCCTGCCGTGAGTCGAGCAGCAGCCCGCCCTGAACCTGAGGAGCATCCGCTCCGTGGCACAGGAAGCAGCGGGTCGCCAGGACGGGGCGGATCTTCTTCTCAAAGAACTCCTCGCCCTCCGATCCTTGGGCCGTTGCGAGCCCGGTCAACAGCAGGGCGGACACAGCGAAGAGCACGAACATCAGATGCCTCCATCCCACCGGCTCAACCGAGCAAGCGGTCGACGCGATCGCTCACTTCCTCAAGGTACGAACGGTCGCCGCCTTTGATCTCCAGCGTAGCCGGCCCCGTGTAACCGATGTCGGTGAGAGCGCCGCGAACCGCCGGCCAGTTCACATCGCCGTCACCCAGATTCACGAACTGCCGCGTCTGCCGTATGTAGTCCTTGAGGTGAACCCGCACGATCCGCTTGCCCAGTTGGCGAATCCAATGCTGCGGCACGCCGTAGTGAACGATGTTGCCGACGTCGAAATAGGCTTGCACCACGGTGCTTTCGAAGTCGTCGATGAACTGATTGAAGTCCCGCGCTGTGAGAAGAAACTTGTTCCACACCTCTTCGACCGCGATCGTGATGCCCAGTTTCTCGGCTTCGGGGATGAGGATGCGGATCTGCTTGTTGGAACGCTCCCAGGCCTGCTCGTAGGTCGTGTCGTCTCGAACTACGGCAGGCACGAGCAGCACCGCTCCCGCGCCGTAGAGTTTCGCTTGCCGTAATGAACGGCGCATCCCGGCCATGCTTACTTCGACCTCTGATGCAATCGGGCTCGACAGCGGATATCGCCAATGGATTCCGTTCATCACCGAGTGAATCCGCAGCCCGGCTTTGTCGGCGGCATCTTTGATCTTGGCGGCCTCGGCGTCGTCTTGCAGCGACCGCACCTCCATCAGGTTGAAACCCACATCGACGGCCAGCTTGAAACGATCGAGATAAGACAGTTCCTTGGGCAGCATCGAGATGAGAATCGACTTCTGCACGCCCGTGCCCGCCGCGGCCGAGAACGCCGACAATCGCTCAGCCGCTGCGATGGCCATGCCGGCAATCAGACTCCGTCGGTCCATTGGGGAACCCTCCAAGATCGCTCGCATGATATCAAGTCACGGGCTGCCGGCCCGGATCATCCCAGCCCCAACTCAATCGGCCGGGCCGTCGCCTCGTCCGTCAGAATCTCCGCGTCACGGTGGCCTTGCACCAGCGTCGCGGGATAGTCCGTCATCACGTCACACGCCACTGCGACCCGGAAGACGGCGCGGTGACGCTCGCCGGCCGCCAGGTAGAGCCGAATCTTGCGGGCGCTCAAAATATCCTTCATCCCCAGCGTCACCGCCATCGGCGGAATCGCCGAGGAATCTCCCCCGGAACAGTGAATGCTCTGCACAAGAATCGAATCGTCCGCCAGTGGGACGACACGTGTGAGCGAATTCCTGAGTTCATCCACTCTGATGCCCCGCCAGCGGGAGATCGGAGGCTCGTTGAAGGCCACGTGGCCGTGGTAACCGATCCCACCGTAACAGCAATCGACCCCGCCGACTTTTTCGATCCGTTCGGAAATCTCATCCGGCCGAAACGGATGCGGAAAGTAATATTGCTCCTCAGGAATCCGCAAAGCGGGATCGATCTGCCCGAACAACTCGCGGCGCATGAAGCCCACAAAGCTCAGCGGATGGCTCTCCGGGACGAGCCGCCCCTGCCAGTCCAGAAACTCGTCCATCTGGAACACATGGACGTCACGCCAACTGATCCGCTCGCGATTCGTGATCTCGACGAGCAGAGGGTAGTGCTTCGTGGGTCCCACCGGCAGAATCAAACGGCTCGGCTCGCCACGCTCGTTCCGGGATTGAACCTCGTCCGCGATCGAGCGTGCGAAATGGTGGAGCAGAGTCTTCGTGTCCGGCAATAGCCGGAAAGGCGTCCGCGCCCGCGCGCGCAGGTCTTCCACCGAAACCCGCATCAACTCTTGCTGCCCACTCATGGCTCGGAACGTCTATCGTAGCTGACCTGCCTTTCCGAACCGGACGCTCCGCCGCCGGTTTCGGCTAAGCTGTCACCTATCCTCATGACCGTACCTTCCCCGACAAACGAGCCAGGCGGATCCTCAACCGTCGACAACCAGCCCTCGCCCAAGCGCTGGGGCATCCTCTTCCTGCTTTTCCTCTCGATCATGATCAACCTGATCGACCGGCAGGTTCTTTCCGTAATGGCTCCCGTGATTCGAGACGAGTTGGGCCTGACCAACACGGACTACTCCCAGATCCTCTTCGCCTTCCTGCTGGGGCTGACGCTGTTTCAATACCCGGTGGGCTGGATGATCGACCGCAAGGGGGTCCGCTTCGCCCTGCCGCTCATCATGTTCGTCTGGTCGGTCGCCAACGGTCTCCACGCCGTCGCGCGGAACCTGTGGCACCTGAGGATCTTTCGCTTCTTTTTGGGAGCGGGGGAGTGCGGCAATTACTCCGGAGGCATCAAAGTCATCTCACAGTGGTTCCCGATCAGAGAGCGAGCCCTCGCGGGCGGCATTTTCAACAGCGGAACCGTGGCCGGGGCTTTTCTCGCTCCCATGCTGATCGTCCCGCTCGGCTCGCACTTCGGCTGGCGGATGACCTTCATCATCCCGAGCGCCCTGGGCCTGCTGTGGATTATCCCCTGGCTCGCCTTCTACCGCGCCCGTACAACGCAGCCCGCCCCAGCCGCGGCTCAACAACGAACCTCATTTCTGCTCCTGCTGCGAATCCGGCACGTCTGGGGCGCCATCCTGATTCGCGCACTGGGCGGCCCCGTCGTCCACTTCTACTGGTATTGGCTGCCCGAATACCTGCGCCGCGAGCGGGGCTTCAGCATGGAGGAGATCGGCTGGACCGCCGGAATTCCCTTTCTCTTCGCGGGTCTCGGCAACTTGGCGGGTGGCTGGTTCTCCGGCCACTTGATCGCCAGGGGCTGGCCGACCGACCGTGCCCGCAAGACGGCCTTCCTCACAAGCGCCGCCCTCTGCGCTTGCAGCATGGCGGTGCCCCTCGCGCCCAGCGCCGTCACGGCCATGGCCTTGATCTGCCTCGCGACCTTCGGCATCGCCATCAGCGTCCCGACGCACATCGCAACCCTCGGTGACCTGTTCGCCACTCGGGTGCTCGCCCGGCTGGCCGGACTGACCGGCCTCGGCGAAGGAATCATGAACATGATCCTCATGCTCGCCACCGGATACGTAGTGGACCGCTTTTCGTACTTGCCGGTGTTCCTGGCCGCCGGACTGATGCCGGCTTTGGGGCTCGTGGCGCTCTTCGCGCTGATTCGAAGAATCGAGCGGATTGAGGTCTGAAGATCGCGACTGCCCGTACCGTCCGGCTTGACGGCGGCTTGCAGATCTGACTGCACGAGCCTCGCTGAGACGGGAGAGCCTAGCCTGTGGCTGAGAGCTTGCCGACGATCTCCCGGGCTGTCTGGCGAGCCCGGTTCAGCTCTTGCGGCCCGTAGCTGATCGCACCGACTCGCGAGTGGCCGCCGCCGCCGTAGCTTTCACAGATGGTCGCGAGGTTGTGGCGAGGCTCCTTGGGAGCCCAAGGGTTCGAGCCCACCGAAACCTTCGTGCGGAAACCGGCGTCGGAAACGGCTACCGTGTAGACACACTCAGGGAACAGATAGTAGGGAATGAATTTGTTGTATCCGCCATGGTCGGTATCCGACAGATCGAAGAAGACCGTATTGCCACTTCGCTTTCCGCGCTCCCGGATGATCTCGATCGACTCCATGTGACGCTGAAAGAGCGTCTCGAAGCACTCGCTTACCCAAGGCAGGGCAATGATCTCGTCCAGCGAATGTTCGGTGAGAAGAGGAATGATCTCCTTGCTGCGATTCTCTTTAGACGCCTCGAGAACGAGGGTCAGCTTCATCGCCGCCGACTCCATCTCAACCGCTTCCCGAGCGTCTCTGTATTGGGCGCCGTCAATGACGTCCGCCCAGCGAATCAGTTCCTCAAGCCCCGTCGGATCGAATGAGAACTTCTGCTGACCAATCGTCGCGATGAACCGCGTGCATGACTTGAACGACGGGTCATAGAACTTCTTTCCACCGGTATCCCGCTCGAAGTGCTCTCCATCCTCTGGAGACAGAAACGCGCTCTGGTGGTGATCGAACCACCAGGTAAGCTTCGGAGAAGGTGAGTATTTGAAATCGACGATGACGTTTTCATCACCGTCGAAAAGCTCTTCATCGAAAAGCTGATCCGCTCGGTGGAACAGGCCGGTCAGGATGAAGTCAGCGTCGGGATCGAAACGGCGGCGAAAGAACTCCGCGAACAAAGCCGCCGAACAAGCTCCGTCAAAACAACGGTCGTGATAGAACAGGCGGACCCGCATCAAAGGAAAACTACATAGAATCTCTCATTCGCCGGGAAAGATCAACAATATCGGATCGCATGTAGCGCCAAAGCGGTAATGTCCCCTTTTGGGTCTGGATAGAGGGACGGAGGGGACATGGTGAGGGATGTAGTTGCGATGAGCGGGCAAGAGTTGGAGCGGGTGAGCGTGGTGTCGGCCGTGGTGGAGAAGCGGATGCGGCAGCGGGCAGCGGCCGAGCGTGTGGGAGTTACGGAGCGGCAGGTGAAGCGCTTGGCGGCGCGCTACCGCCCGGCGGGGCCGGCGGGCCTGGCGGCGCGCTGGCGGGGCCGACGGCCGAACAACGCGATCGCGGCGGCGACGCGGCGCGAGATCCTGGAGTCGGTCGAGCAGCGCTACGCGGACTTTCCGCCAACGCTGGCGCACGAGAAGCTGACCCAGGTGCACGGCTACCGGCTGAGCGTGGAGACGCTGCGGCAGGGGCTGATCGAGGAAGGTCTGTGGCAGCCGCAGGCGCGGCGGCTCGCGTTCGTGGACGACGCGACCAGCCGTTTGCTGGTGTTGCGGTTGTGGGAGGCGGAGACAACGCAGGCCTACATGCAGACCCTGCGGGAGTACCTGGAGCGGCACGGGCGGCCGGTCGCATTGTACTCGGACCAGCACTCGATCTTGCGGGTCAACCGGCCGGACCGCGAGGGCGAGTGGACGCAGTTCACGCGGGCGCTGCAGACGCTCGACATCCAGCCTATTCCTGCCAACACGCCGCCGGCGAAGGGGCGCGTGGAAAGGGCTTTTCAGACCCTGCAAGGGCGCTTGCCGCGGGAGTTGCGGCTTGCGGGGGACTGGAAGACAGCATCGAGGCCGCCAACGCCTTTCTGCCGCACTACAGGGCGGACTACAACGCGCGCTTCAGCCAAGCGCCGCGGAGTGAGCAGGACGCGCACCGGGAGGTGGGCTGGGAGGCCGCCGAGTTGGACTGGATCCTGTGTCCATGGCACGAGCGAAAGTTGTCGAAGAACCTGACCTTCACGTTCCAGGGCGGCGCATACGGGATCCAGGGGCAAGGGAAGGGGTATCCGGTTGCAGCACGCGGCGGTGACGGTGTGCGCGGGCTACGACACCACGCTGCGGGTGCTGCACCAGGGCCGCGAGTTGGAAGCGAAGCTGTTGCGCAAGGGGCCGCAGCCGCTGCCCCTGGATGACGAGAAGAGCGTGCACCGCACGCTGGAGAAGGCCAAGCGGGAGCAGGCCAGGCGGACGCCGAAGCCGGCTCGGACGCATCCCTGGAGGGAGTTGGCGCGGCAGGCGGTAGCGCTGGCGGAGGCCAAGCGGCAGGGCGTATCGGGAGCAGCCGTGCCCGCCTAGGGTGAGCCGCGGAGGCGTGCCGTGGCGAGGCGCCCGGAGTGGTCGCGATCTTGGTGCAGGCAGCACCTGGCGCGCCAGAACCCCACCGGAAGGCGGCTCTCCGTGCCTCCGGTCGCCGTAGAACGGCCCCGGCTCCGGTCGGAGCTGGTGATGAGCGCTTGACCCTGTTTGCCCGGCACGCTATCATCGCAGCCGCTCGAACTCACGTTCTCCAGCCTGCATTTCTCACCACATGGGGGAGGCGAAGTGCGTGACAGGACCGTCAGGGCGAGGCGCGAGCCGCTTGGCGCGCAGAGGTGTAGCTCTGACCCTGCATTGAGCACCGCAATCCGATGCAACGAGGTCATGGCGGTCGTATCGCGTGCTCCGACCGTCAGCGACTATGTCAAGCAGGAAATGGGATCCAGGGTCGATCGTCGCGGATCATGGCATTGAGCGCAACCAGCAGCTTACGAGCGACGGCAATCAGTGCGACCTGCTTCGGCTTACCGACTGCGAGCAGACGGGCGCGGAAGGCGGCCAGCTGGGGGTCACAGCGCACCGCGGCGCGGGCCGCCAGGTACAACGCCTTGCGCACACGGGGACGGCCTCCGGCGATCCTCCGCCGGGCGCGGAATTGCCCGCTGTCACGGGCCAGCGGCGCCAGACCGACCAAGGCGGCGGCTTGTCTCCCGCTGAGTTGTCCCAACTCCGGCAGATCGGCCACCAAGGCCCAAGAGGTCTTCGGTCCTATGCCCGGCTCGCTGGCAGGCGGCAGGCTGTTCGCGCAGTGCTCGTTGCACTTGCTGCTCCAGCAGCGCGATCTGCTGGCTCAGAGAAGCGATCACCCGCTCCACGCTCGCCACAGCCGCAGCGCCTTGCAGTTGCTGCTGGCGGGTACGCTGCCGGGCTCGTAGGCCCACCAGCGCATCGAGATGGTGCAACAACTCGCGCAACTCCCGCCGTTGCTGGCTCGGCAAGCGTGTCGCTGCGGGTCGCAGCCGCTCACCGAACAGCGCCAACACCTGCGCATCGAGTCGATCAGTTTTCGCCAGTTGTCCCAACGAGCGAGCGAAGTCGCGCACGCGTTTGGGGTTCACCACGGCCACTCTCAACCCGGCGGCTTGCAGCGCCGCCCACACTGCTGTCTCCCATCCACCGCTGGCCTCCATGACAACGAACTGCGGCTCGAATCTCGCCAGCTCGGCTGCCAGCGCGAGAAGTTCTCTGACCCGCCGCGGCCGTCGGCCGCTGGGCTCTGCTTTGCGGTTGAGAACAAAAACATCAACGTACTGCTTGGAGGCATCGATGCCAACAATGATGGCAGTAGAATCAATAGACACGGTCGGAACCCCCTTCCTTGTCATACGGGCTCTCGGGCCCCAGCGACTATGCGGGGTCTCCGGCCGAGGCACGCGGTGTCGCTACTGCTGACGGACGGGCTCGCAGCCCTTGGTGGTACGATCGAGCCGACACCGCGTCGGGAGGAGCCGCTAGCTAGCGGCTCCTCACTCGCCTCTTGCCCCTACCTTGCCACATACAAGGTGGTGACAAGGCAGGCTGAAAGCCTCATCCGTCCGATCGGATCAATAGGTGGGGATGCGCCAAGTGTGGCCGGTTCAGGTGTTTGTGTTGGCCGATAGGACGTTAGAGACGGATTGAGTGCAACCGTTGTCGCAAAGACATCATCGACGTGCCCAGGCCGACGAAATGAACCGTTGAGGAGAACTTGGCTGGGAGGCAGGGATTCGAACCCCGATAAACAGATCCAGAGTCTGTCGTGTTACCGTTACACTACCTCCCAGCAGGAAGGCAGGACGTTCCTCAGTATAGGCGGCGCTGTGGAGGCCCGCAAGACGACGGCTGCTCCGTGTAAACTACTCCTGTAGTAATGAAGTGGCCGCGGTGTCCAGGTAGCGGTCACAGCTCACTCCCGAAAGAGGCGTCAGGCGGTTTCGCCGACGCTTGACATGCCCACCATGGCAGGCAGAATGTCGCCGATCTCGCCGTGCAGCACGAGGTCGGCCGCCGAGTCCACGGGAGTCTCTTCCCGGTTGACAATGATGAGTTTCGCGCCGGCATTCTTGGCGATGATGGGCAAGCTCGCCGAGGGCTGCACGACCAGAGAAGACCCCACGGCCAAGAACAAGTCACAGGACTCCGCGGCCTGCTGCGCCTCAAGCACCACCCGCCGGGGCATGGGCTGTCCGAAGGAGACGGTGGCGGGTTTGAGAAGACCGCCGCATTTTCGGCAATTGGGAGCTTGCTCCCCGCCCTGGACGCGCGCTACAGCCTCGTCCATGTCGATGCGGTCACCGCAGGTGAGACACATGGCCTCGGTCGTTGTGCCATGGAGCTCGAAGACGATCTCGCTCGGGATCCCGGACCTCTGATGCAGGCGCTCGATATTCTGCGTGATCATGGCGCTGAGCTTGCCGGCGCGGTAAAGCTCGACAAACGCCATATGGCCCGCGTTCGGCTTTGCGTCACGCATCTCGGGCCAGCTCTCCACCTTCTGCCGCCAAGCTTCGATGCGGTCTTCCTCGTTGCTAATAAATTCCTGGAAATAGACCGTGCGATTTCGGGCCCACACTCCATTCGGGCTCCGAAAGTCAGAGACGCCCGACTCGGTCGAGATGCCCGCGCCAGTGAAGCCCACGATCCTCGACGATGCAATGATCCACTGGCGGCCCAGTTGGACTTGTAAGGACACCGGTTGCCGACGGTATCGCATGAGAGCCCTTCCATGGTAGCGTGAGTCGAATTTCGCCGACCGGCCCTCGGCCGACCGTTTTAAAAAAAGAGCGGACCGGGGTGAACGGCCCGCTTTCTGGAGGGTGCCAAGGTGTTGTTGGGGGAAACTGGCTGCTGCGGTCAGCGGTCGCGACTGCGGCTGCCGGCGCCGCTGGCCGAACCGGAACTACGGACACCGCCCGAGCTCAAGCTGCCGGATGAGCGGCCCATCGACCCTCGACTCGACGACTGTCCCATGCTGCGCGGCGCGGAGCTTCTGCTGTGCCCGTAGGAGCCTCCGGAGCGGCTCGGCGAGCGTGAAACAGACGGCGCGCGGGGGGGAGCCGACGAGCGGCCCATCGAAGAGCCGCGGCTGGGCATCGAGGGTGCGGTCGAGCGGGAACTCGAGTAGCCGCCCCGAGTCGATGATGGCACGCGCGAGCGTGTCCGCGCTGTGAATCCACCGGAGTTGCCGGAAGACGACCGCGATGAATTGACGCGCGGCGGCGTGGATCGGCTGCTGGAACTGCGTCGGACACTCGACGAGTTGCTCGGCGAACTGGTGTTCGCCCGCGACCGAATGCGTGGGGCGAACGTGCCCGAGTTGCCGCGGGTCACACTCGTACGAGGAGCGGAGGAGTCCGTACGGCGGGTACTGGAAGGGGTCCGCGAGTTGGTCCGAGGCGCTACCGAAGGCAGGCCCGATGATCGATCCACCCCTTGCGGCCGACCGGTCTGAAATGTGCGGTCGCGAGGCTTCGAGCTGTCGGGCGTAGAGCGCACTGTTGCGCCGCCGCTGCCTCCTGATCGGCTCCGCGAGAACGTCCGCCACCGCGAGCGGCTTCTCGGCTCGTCAGATCGGGTCGAGTTCGTGGGCCGCGGCGAGCCCGTCGTGGGGTATTTGTCTCTCGAGCCCACGGACGTTCCACCGAATCGGCGCCACGATGGAGCGGAATCGCTGCCCACGCCGGATTGCGTCGTCGCACCGGACCTGACACCGCCCGCTGCGCCTGGTTCAGCTACGACGGCAGTCGCATCCCCGCGGCGAGATCGAACCGTGGCACTCGGCAAGGCTGCGACTCCGCTTGAACGGCGCGGATCGGTCGTAGCGCTTCGGACGGTTGTGGTCGAACCTGTCTGAGACGGAGCACCAGACTGTGAACCCCGGGTCCGTTGGCCGCGGATCGTCCCGGTTGTCGCCGAGCGAACACCGCCGGCGGATGAAGTCGTCCCACTCCCTCCGCCAACGGATCCCGTTCTCGATTGAGCAACACGGCCGACCGTCCCGGACGAACTGCCGGAAGTCGCCTGGCGCCGTCCGTTCGCATCGGCGAACATACGGATCGAGCGGGTTACTTGCTCGCGGTGCTGCTGGAAACTGATCCTCTGCACGGGGCGTTGACGCCGGTTGGTGCTAAAGAACTGCCTGCTTCCGCTCTGCCCGGAAGCGGGTCTCAGTGTCGTCCGCCTGACGACGTTGCCACGGCTCTGAGCTTCGGGCACTACGGGGATTTGGCCGCGCATTACAGTCGCACGACGTAATTCGCTTCCCCGAAGGCTACGCGGTTGATCCACCAATCCTCGCGCAAAGCGGTCAGAGGCAACCACGTTGACGCCGTTGTTGACCCGCGCATTGCGGAAGCCGTTGTGAATGTTGATGTTGTTGTTGACGATCACGGTGTTGTGCCCGCCGCCGCGGTGCCTGTATCCGCGTCCATACCAAGGGTAGTAACGCTCGCCCGGCGCCAGCGGAACCCAACCCACGTGACCGTAGGGATAATGCCCTCCGACACCGAACCCAATACCGAAGTCGAAGCCGAAGAAAGCAACCAGCGCGGGCCGCCAGTAATGATGACTGTAGTATGGGCCCGGATACCAGCCCCAGCCGAATCTCACGTGATGGAACCATCGGCCGTAGTGATAAGGAGCCCAGCCCCACGGCTCGTGGCTGACCCAGGTCCAGCCGTAGTAGTCGATGTAACGCCATCCTCCGTAGCGGTAAGGAGCCCAGCTATAGCTGACCGACGGGAACCAGCAATTGCCGTAGCGGGGCACGTAGATCCAGTGCCCATTCTCGTCGAGGTCTTCCGCACCATAGATGCTCCGGCTGACGTGGCGGTAGCTCTCTGATTTCCGCAGGCTCTTGTCGCGTCGCTCGTTCCACTCATCCCATTCATCACGGGGAGTGGCCTTGGTGATGATGAATTCGCTCTCGTCCTTTTCCTGGCCCGCGCGGACAATCATGCGTTTGCCTTTCTTGAGGACTTCCACCCCCATCGGAGAGGCCACTTCCGCCGCGCCCTGCCGGACAATCACCCAGACTTCGCCGTTGCCATGAACCTCGACCCGATAGCGTCCGTTCTTACCGGGACGGACAGCGACCAGCGGAGTCTCAATGTCGACATCGGCTTGGCCGCCGCGCAGTTCGCTGTAGGTGACGACGCCGCGCTCGACCTGTACGCGGTACCGGCGGTTTTCGAGGTTCGCCATATGGACTTCGGTTTCCGGACCCAGACGCAGCAGGTTCGAGTAGTCAAGCTGCACCTCGGCTTGGGAGCCGGGTCCGGCGGCGATCGAGTCGCCCTCGACCAGCGGGGTATTGACCTGGGCCTGCACCCAATCGCCCGACTCTCCTCGGCGAAGGGTGACATCACCATTCGTAAGGCTGACGCGGGCGACACCCAGAGCGGGCTCGTCCTGCTGAGCCCAACCGGCGGGCGGCAGCAGCAGGGCCAGTGCGATTACCGGCAAGATCCGATATGTGTGTTTCATGGCGTTTCCCCCGCCCTCATAGGAGCAATCGGGATGCCAAAGTGCAAGTTGTTGATGTAACACACCTTACAAAGAAGACCTCCGACCCCGTATGCGGTGCAGTACCACCAGAATGGCCGAAAGGAACCAGATGCGTATGCCGCCGCGCAGACATCTCTTCTGGTGGTTTCGTCCTTGCGCGACTATGCAGACCCTGTTGAAGGGAGTTGATTTCGAGAGTGAATACATTCAAACCCGAAGCGATCCCCATTCAAGCTCCGCTCCTTGACCGCATTGTCGATGCTGTTCTTCGTTATTGGTCCCACAGGCTCGCTGTTGGGCAAGAGGCCGCCGAATCGGGAATCGTGAGCGGCATCCGCCCTGCCTGCCGGCTAAGGGCGCTCCGGCGCTTGGTGGACGAACAGTGCCGCGAAGCAGCCGGCAATCGTAACGATCAGAGCGGGGGACGCAGGCAATCGCAGCATGAGTTGCCGCGGCGAGTCGTCGAAGTAGGGCCACGCCAGTCCCACGCCGGCCACCATGATGAGGGCAACGTGTGTCAACAGGTCGACGTCCCAAAACGGCAGACGGGTCGCGCCGGGATCGTCAGGTGTTGGCGGCTTCATCATAGCTCCGCTCCGCCTAAGCCTCAGCAGCGGGCCGTTTCTCCTTGACGACTCTCAGACTCTTAGCGGCCCGGTAGGAGATCAGCGACGCCAACAGAAATCCGATACCCAGCGACAAACAGATCGTTGCCGGAAAAATCGTGCTGGGATCGTTGTCCAACAGAAGGACGAATCCGCCGCCGAGGCAGACAAGGACAATGCCCGTCCGCATGCCCCCGAGAACCTTCAGCCGCTGATCCTTGCGTTCCGTGAGGCTGTCTTCAAAGACGCTGCGACCGTGTTCGGTACTCAGAAACTCGTTGAGTTCCGCGGCGGAACCGAAGCGATCGATAAACTGCTTCTGCATCTCAGCCCGCCGGACCCACTTCGACTGGCGGAGACGCGTGTTGAGCCAGAACACGAATCCGAGCAGCAGAATGACACCAATCGGAATAATAATGTAGTCGTCCAAGCGGGAACTCCTCCAGCGGCCGTCCGCTTCGCAGCGGTCGCCAAACACGTAGCTAACTGTGATCTTTCAATAGGTTGTTCACTCGGTCCCAACCGAGGAAACTGAGGGTACCAAGCACAAAGTTTCCCGGAAGGAGGACCAAGTGAACATCCATCAGAATGCCAAGTTGACGCCGCAGAGTCGAGCCGCTGTCGTCCGGCGGATTCTCGACCAGGGCCAGACCCCGAAGGCGGTGGCCAGCGCCTTCGGGGTCTGCGCACGCACGGTGCGCAAGTGGGTGGCCCGCTATCGGGCTGAGGGCGCGGACGGATTGCTCGACCGCAGTTCGCGTCCGCACCGCTCGCCCCGCAGCATACCTGCCACTCTCATCAGCCGCATCACCGCCTTGCGCCGGCTGCGCTGGACCGGCGCCCAGATCGCCGCCACTGTTGGGGTGGCGCCCGCTACCGTCAGTCGAGTCCTCCGCCGCCAGGGGCTTGCTCGCCTTAGTGCCCTCGACCCGCCGCCGCCCGTCCGCCGCTACGAACATCCCCACCCGGGCGACCTGCTGCACCTTGATATCAAGAAACTCGGCCGCTTTCGCCGCCCCGGTCACCGCGTCACCGGGGACCGCCGCCACTCCAGCCCCGGCGCCGGCTGGGAATACCTTCATGTCTGCGTCGACGACCACTCCCGCCTCGCCTTCTCCCAGCTCTATCCCGACCAGACCGCCGCCACTGCCGCGGCCTTTCTCACCGCCGCCCTCGACTACTACCACCGCCTCGGCATCCGCGTCCGCCGCGTGCTCACTGACAACGGCGGGTGTTACCGTTCCAGGGCCTTCCATGCACGCTGTGCCCAACGCGGCCTACGCCATCGCTTCACCCGGCCCTTCACCCCTCCTACCAACGGCAAAGCCGAACGCTTCATCCAGACCGCGCTACGTGAGTGGGCCTACGCCCACACCTATCACACCTCCACCCAGCGTGCCCAACACCTCAGACACTGGCTCCACCGCTACAATTGGCACCGCCCACACGCTAGTCTTAAAGCCAACCCGCCCATCAGTCGAATCGGTCTGACCGGGGACAACCTGTTGAGGTTCCACAGCTAACAGGATAACAAGCGGGACTCTGGAAGCTTTTACTACTCGGGCTCGACAAGCAATACGCCGCCATCCACAACCACCGTTGCGCCAGTGATCCAAGAAGCGTCGTCGCTCAGCAGGAAACAGGCAATACCTGCTACGTCCTCCGGCTCGCCAAGCCTGCCGAGGGGATACGCCGCGGCAGCCTCCTCCTCACGGCCGTCCCAGAGCACGCGGGCGAATTTAGTCTTCACCAAGCCGGGCGCGACCGCATTGACCCGTACCTTCGGCGCCAACTCCAGAGCCATTTGCTGTGTGAGTTGAAGTACGGCGGCCTTGCTGACGTTGTACGCACCGACTTTCGCGACCGTCCGCAGGCCGTTGACGGAAGCGACATTGAGAATCGCTCCGCCTGTATCGGACATACGCTGTTTCCAGGCTTCTTGAATCCAGCCCAGCGGGCCCATGACATTGACCTCGAAAACCTTCTGAACGGCGGCCATTTCCGCCTCCACCAACGGGCCGTACTGTGGGTTCGTAGCGGCGTTGTTGACGAGCAGGTCCAGCGATCCGAATGATTCGATCGTTTTTGCCACGGCTGCACGGCGGTGCTCAGCATCCGCCGACGAGCCGGCGACAGCGATGGCTCGCGGACCGGCCTCGAGAGCGTTGAGCGTCTCGTCGAGACCGGCTTGCTTGCGGCTTGTCAGACAGACCTTGCCGCCAAGGTCAAGCACTCGCCGCGCGATAGCCAGCCCGATCCCTCGCGACCCACCAGTGATCAGAGCCGTTTTGTTCTCAAGCATCGATGAATGCATTCACCCGACCACCGGCCCAACGTGCTCACAGCTCTACACGCAGGGTCATCGTCAGATGTGATTTTCACACAACGGGCCTCGTCTGGAATCTACCGGGCTCTCATGCAACCGGATTCTCCCCAGAGCGGGTAGTCATTCCCTCGCGTTCGGTGGCCCTTGTATTGATCAGTGACCCCGGCATGCGGGCCGCTTCCACGGCATCCGCGGGTTCAGGGCAACACCATCGAATCCTGGCTGAAAGACGATCACCGTGGCTGAAATACACTCGGAACTTGCCAACTTCTGCGGCAACCGTAGAATGCTGTGTGTGCGCCACGCGATCCTTGTCGCCGCATTGCTCGCGGGCTCCGCGATAGCGAATGTGGCAGCCGATGCGGAAATCGATCGCTACGTCGAGGAGGAGATGGAGCTGAACGGCATCCCTGGTCTCTCCCTTGCCTTGGTCGAGGATGGCAAGGTCTCATACGTGCGGGCTTATGGCGTGCGAAACGCCGAGACGAGGCAACCGATTCGAGTGGAGACTCCGATGGATCTGGCATCTGTCAGCAAGGGGTTCACCGCGCTCGCGATCCTCCGACTGGAGCAAGACGGAGTTGTCGACCGTGACTCGGTCGTCAGCGCATACCTTCCCGAGTTCGACAGCGGCGCCTGGCAACGCGTCACTCTCAGCCATCTGATCCGGCATCGCAGCGGCTTGCGGCGCCGACACGACTTCCTCGCGCCCTGCTGCGAGCAAGCCGCAAACCTCGATCTGGACGCTGCGGCCCGGATGCTGGCCAATGCGGACCTTGAGAGCCCGCCGGGCTCGACGTTTTCTTATGCCAATAGCAACTACGTGTTGCTGGCTGCCGTCGTCCAGCGTATGTCGGACGTTGCGTTCACCAGCTACATGCGGAAGGCGGTGTTCCAGCCTCTGGGGATGCACCGGACTACGTTGATCGATGAAGTGGCGCGCTCATGGGAAGGCGCATCCCCTCACGAGTGGCAATGGGGACGTGTCCGAGTCAGCCCCTCGCGCTTTCTCGGCTGGTACGGCAGTTCCCGTATCAAGGCGAGCGCAGAGGACATGGGCGTGTGCATGGCGGCCCTGCTGGATCCCATGGCCACTCAGGCCGGCAACCCGGACCGCGGCGGGGCTTGGTGGGACCGTCTGGGCCCGGACTACGATCTGGGCTGGACCGTGAGCAAGGAGACCGAGTGGCTGGACGACCAACTCGTTCTCGAGCACACCGGGAGCCTGTGGGGCGCCGACACCGCGGTCGTGCTGGCGCCGGAGCGGGGCATCGGCGCAGCAGTCCTCGTCAACATGGGCACCAGTCGCGCCGGTGAAATTGCCCGGGCGGTCCTTCGCAGCCGGGACGGCACGCCGCTTCCCGAACCGCATCGGACGAGCCGGATGGAGATTCCAGACACTTGGGCCCAGATCTTCCTCTTGTCCTCCGCCGCAATCTTCGGGGGGCTTCTCTGGTACGGACTGCGCGTAGGGCGGCAGGTTCGTTTGGGCGCGCGCACCTGGAACGCGGCCACTCGTCGAATCATTCGCTCAGTGGTGCTGGCGATTCTGGCCGTTACCTTGATCCTCAACATCTACTGGGGTTCGGAACCGCCCCTCCCCGCGCTCCCCACGACGATACAAACGGCGTTGCCGGCGCTCGCCGCCAGCGTCTCGGCCTTGCTGCTCGTGGCGGCCGCCGCCGGCCTGCTGCCCAGGCTGAAGCGCTGAAGGAGCCTCGTCCATCGTCGGCGCGGTGTGCAATCCCCGAGACCAGTTGAAGACCCTTATAGGCAACCTTGCCCTCAGGGACTTCTGGAAACCAGTGGCGGCCGGGGCGGCGAAAGCGGCCGAGTTTCTTGATGTCGAGGTGCAGCAGATCGCCGTGACCGCGAACGTTCGTGGGCAAGGCCGTGGGTCGATCAGCGTCTCATCGAGCCGGTCTGCCAAGCCAGTTTCTTGCGCTACACCGACGAGCACCACAACGACAAAAACCGCCTGCTCTTCGCCAATCCGGCAGCCAATCGTCGCCCTGGCGAGGGCTACCGTCGAAGGCGGATGGTTGTACGGTTGAACTACGACGAAGGAAAAACCTGGCCCGTAGCCAAGTGCCTGCACTACCAGACATCAGCTTACTCTTGCCTTACCGTGCTGCCGGACATGCGCGTCGGCCTGCTTAACGAAAAGGATGGATACTCGATAATCGTCTTTACCCGCTTTAGTTTAAACTGGCTTTCGGATGGAAAGGATCGAGTCGAAACACAAGCATAGTTGAGGCGGTTCGTGTTCCGCCGGGCGTGCTTCGTGAGCTTTTATTGTTTCGCTCAAGGCATGGTGCGAGTCAACCGAAGGGCTTTCCTGTTCAGCTCCGTGGGGCTGGGAACCGCAACCGGCTTGTCACTTGGTTGCGGGGCCACCCGAAACCCGGCACTGCAGGCCTTCACCATTCCGATCATCGACATCTCCCAAGACGAAGGCCGGCAAGTCATCATCGAGAAAACACCGGGACAGTACCTCGGCCAAGTCGATACGGTCCTGTTTCCGGACGGCCGAACGATGATGGCTGCGTACCCACTCGACCATGGCGGCCCCGGGGCACGATTCTTAAACGAAGCGGCGACGGAGGGCTGACGTGGAGCGGGCGCCTCCCGACTCCTGACAACTTCCTGTCGCACTCGCACAATGCACCGGCCGTCCACCGCCTCGTCGACTCGCTTGGCAAGTCGCGACTCATTCTCATCGTGTCTTATCCGGTGATGATGCAGTCGATATCCGAGGACGATGGGCGAACATGGACACCCCTTGAACCAATGTTTGGTGATCACCTTGGCACAGCACCCCCGAAATCGATCATCCCCATCAAAGGCAACCGGTATTTGATGCTGTATAACAGCCGCTTCGACACCGACGACGGCTTTGGGCTGGTCTTGACGCAGACCATCAGCCAGGACGGTGGTCTGACATGGAGCGACCCAAAGAACGTCGGTGCACACCCGAGATTCCCAGGCGCACGGCCCTGTGAACCGGCGTTAGTGCGATCGCCTGACGGGGCACAGATTCTATGTTTGATCCGCGAAAACGCTTCGAAGTACGGAGGGCTCTGGATGGTGTCCGACGACGAGGGCGAGACTTGGTCGAAGATGCGGCAGCTTCCCGCCGCACTGCATGGTGACCGCCATGTGGCCCGTTATGGCCCTGACGGCCGATTGGTCATCACCATCCGTGACAATCGTAACCCTACCTCACCCACGGCCAAGCACTTCGTTGGTTGGGTCGGACGTTACGAGGACATTATCGAGGGCAGAGAGGGTCAATACAGGCTCCTGCTGCAACGCCACTATGGGGCATCCGGCGACACCGGCTACGCCGGACTGGAAGTGCTGCCGGATGGCACTTTCGTTTCGTTGAATTATGTCGCGCACAAACCGGGTGAGGTGAATTCAATCATCAGCTCCCGCTTCACTCTCGATGAAATCGACGAGCTTGCTGCGACCGCAATACTCCCTCGACATTTTGCTGCCCCGTTCAAGCAGCAGGTTGACGAGGCGCAGTCCACGCGTCCAAAAGATGTCGCCGTCTTCGTGAGCGGCGAGGATGGTGTGGCGCAGTACCGCATCCCGGTCTTGCTGACTTCTTCCAAACAGACATTGCTGGCGGTTTGCGACGCACGGGTCGACAAGCCGGGCGACGCACCGAACAAGATTGATCTGGTTTTGAAGCGTAGCTTCGACCAAGGTCAGTCTTGGCTGCTCATGCAACGGCTCGTTGAGAACGACGCTGGTTCTGCCGCGAATGCATGCGGTCTGGTGGACCGCGAAACGGGACGCATTTGGCTCTTCTACCTGCACTGCCCCGAGGGAATCGGCTCTCAGAACGCAGAGCCAGGTCTGACAAGCCGCACCGTTATGGTCCGCGCCATCACCAGCGACGATGACGGAGAGACATGGTCCGAGCCGATCGACCTCACAGCCCAACTAAAAAGGCCTGAGTGGGCGGAAGTCGCCGCAGGATCGGGAGTCGGCATCCAGACGAGCGAAGGAAGATTCATTCTACCGATGTATCACGGTCAGCCCGGCAAGCAAACGCCTTACGTCGTCTGGAGCGACGACCATGGTGAGAGCTGGCAAATCGGTGGCGATGTTGGAGAGGGGATGAACGAGGGGCAAGTGATCGAACGAGATGACGGTTCGCTGATGATCAACATGCACAGCAGCCGACGTACGCTGAGGCGAGCCGTCGCGGTCAGCAAAGACGGAGGTAGAACCTGGTCGGCCCCCGAAGATGACTCTCGACTCGTTGACCCGGTCTGCCAAGCCAGCCTGTTACGTTACACCGGGAACAGTTCCGACGGCCGTAATCGGCTCTTGTTTTCGAACCCGGCTTCGATACCTCGTGATCCGAATCAGAATCGGCGACAGCGAATGGTCGTGCGCCTCAGTTATGACATGGGCGAGAGCTGGCCAGAAGCAAAGTGCATCCACTACGGTAGATCGGCTTATTCCTGTCTAGCCGTCTTGCCCGACAGGAGCATTGGTCTGCTGTATGAAAAGGACGATTACGAAAGAATCGTCTTCACGCGCATCACTCTTGACTGGCTGACCGACAGCCGAGACCAAGTCGACAGGTAGGCCTGAGCTGAGTCTCGGTTTTTCCCGATGGACCCTCAAAGAACCAGCACCATGTTGGCGCGGCGGGTGTTTTTGACGGCTTCGGCAGGTACCGTAGGCTTGGCTGCGACGGGATGCAGCGGGAGAGGCGGCGGTGACGCGGTCCGCAGAGGCCAACCCAACATCCTGCTGGTTATAGGGAAGCCAAGACTTCCAGGTCATCAGAGAGTCCTTCGCCCGTAAACTCCATCATTGGATGAATACTACCGATGACCCTTAAGCCTCTGACTTCACGGCCTTAAGCTGTTGACGATGGGAGCAAGCGGACAATGGCAAACAACCAAGCGAATGTGTCTAAGCTCAACCGGCAATCCTTTCTGATGGGCACAGCCATGACGGGTGCGGCTGCCATGCCCAGCGCGTCAGCTTCCGCGGCCGACGCCCCTCCAGAGGGTGAGAAAAGACCGAACTTCCTGGTCATCATGGTCGACCAGCACAACCCCTCCTACTTCGGCTATGCCGGACACCCGGTTGTGCAAACGCCGAATATCGATCAACTGGCCGCGAGCAGCGTTAATCTGTCTCGCGCTTACGTGACGAATCCGGTCTGCATGCCGGCGCGAGCCTCATTCTTCACGGGTCTGACCACTCGCGGCCATCGCGTGCGCATGAACGGAATTCCCTTGAGCCGGGACATCCCCACGATGACAGAGTCGCTTCGGCGATCCGGTTATCGGACACACTGTGTCGGTAAACTCCATTTCCGCACCTCTGGAACGCCCACGGGCGGCGACCCGTCGGATACGAGCCCCGAAGACTTTCCCGAAGCGCGGGCGCACTGGCTTGCCGGCCGGATTGAGAACCTGCCGTCCCCTTACTATGGTTTCGAATCCGTCGACTACGCCAACGGTCACGGGCCCGGAACGTGGGGCCACTACTTGCGCTGGCTTGAACGCGAACACCCGGCTGAATTCAAGATCTTCCAAAGAAAGACGGCTCTTGAGCCTCCCAGCCCGGCGTTTCATCATTACAACCGCACGTCATTCAAGTGGGCGTTGCCACAAGAAGTTCATCCAACCACATGGGTCGCTGATCGCACGGTGAATTTCCTGAAGAAGGTGAGCAAGTCGTCTACAGATCAACCTTTCTTCCTGTTCTGCTCGATCGCGGACCCGCATTCCCCATTTGCCCCCCCGAAAGAACTGGCGTACAAGTACAAGGAGTCCGATGTCGTGCCCCCGCTGCGCAAAGAAGGCGAACTGGACCTGATGCCGCCTCACTACCGCGCGCAGTCGGAAACCGACCTGATTACCAGCGGCTCCAAAGGGCAATCCATGGGCGCGACCGATCCCTACCGCGCCGAGTGTGCCGCCCACTATTACGCGCTCATCGACTTGGTGGACCAAAACGTGGGCCGCGTTCTCAAAACCTTGCGCGAGACAGGATTGGAACAAGACACGGTGGTTATTTTCGCCCCACGGTGAAGCTCTGGGAGACCATTGGATGTGGGGCAAGGGGCCTTACCACTACGACGGTGTGGTCCGCGTGCCGCTGCTGATGCGTTGGCCCAGACATTCGGAAGCCGGGTACAAACACGAAGGCGTGGTTAGCTATGTCGACGTCGCCCCGACGATTCTCGAAATCGCCGGCCTCCCGATCCCGGTGGGACCGACACCCCCAGTGCCCGAAGCGCCGAACGCCCCTGGCCGGGACGCAGCTTGGCGCCGCTTCTCACCGGCGCCGACCGATCCACCGATACAACTGCGCTGATCGAAGGCGACGAAGACTATCTCGGTTTTCGCATGAGGACCCTCGTCACCCAGCGATATCGCCTGACTGCGTACTCCCGCCAAGCCTACGGCGAACTGTTTGATCTTCAAGAGGACCCGAACGAGTTCCACAACCTGTGGGATGTCTCATCCCGGAGAACGCTGCGCGATGATCTTCGAATCCAGTTACTCGAGAAGATCATGGAAACCGATTATCCTTTGCCGAGGCAGACCTCCCGATCCTAGCTTGAGTCCTCCCAGCCTTCATGTTGAAAGAACTGAAGCAGCGCTACGAAACGACGCTGTTCGACTCGGTCATGCCTTTCTGGCTCGATCACCCTCTTGGTAAAGAGCACGGCGGCTATTTCACTTGCCTCGACCGCACGGCGCGTTCTATAACACCAGTAAGTACGTCTGGCTTCAGGGGCGGCAGGTTTGGACGCTGAGTCGCTCTACAACAAAAGGCCGAGTTGAGCTCCCGGTCGGTTCGTCGCTGCGGGCTCCGACCCGTCCGTTACCTTGGCGGTGGACTCGACACTGCTTCCTGGTCGTGATCCATGGCTCTCCACGCAGGGAACGCCTCTAGATACGACCAGCGGAAATCATCACGGCTCCGATAGCCCAGGTCGCGGTTGGTAAGTTGCTCGCTCACAAAAGCATCGACGTTCTCCTGAACGAGGAAGGGATCTCGTATCTCTCGTTGCCAAGCCTTCAATGCCTCGACGAGTCGCAGCCTCTCCTCGGCGTGTTCCGGATCATCCGCCAGATTCGTCCATTCCGCCGGATCATTCTCCAGGTCGTACAGTTCATAGCGAGGAGGGCGAGACCAGCGCTCTAGCGCCTTCTTGACAAACGCGGATGCGGCGGACTGCTCATCCTCGGTGGCTCCGGACACGACGAAATTCGGGTGATCCTCGTCAAGATAGGTTCCGGCATCCAGATTCTCCGTATGCGGACGCGGATTTGAAATCAGTTTGTATCGTTCATCGCGGATGGAGTGCTGCACGAAACATGCTCGTGGCATCGATCCGGTCGTGAATCCAAAGATGTAGCGGCGCCACGCGGAAGGTGACTCTCCGGTTAGCAATGGTTGCAGCGCCCGGCCCGGCAACGAAGCCGGCGTCTGCACACCGACGGCCTTCAGAACAGTCGGCAGGATGTCGATCATCGACACTAACTCGGTGCGCACCGTCCCCGCCTTCGCTTGCCCCGGCCAGCGGATGATGAGAGGAACGCGCAATCCACCTTCGTATACCGTTCCCTTTCCACGCGGAAACTGCGCCCCATGGTCGCTGAAGTAGAAGACGATCGTGTTCTCCGACAGCTCGGCCTTGTCCAGTTCGCTCAGCAGAAGCCCCACTCCCTCATCAAGGCGCTCCAGGCAGTTGTAATAGTTGGCAACCTGCTCACGGATACGAGCCGAATCCACTCCAACCCAAGGCATGGGTTTCACATCGTTTGCGGAGAGCGGTTGCGCCGGACGGCCGTTGGCCTGACGCAGAAACGGCAAATGCGCGTCAGGGTAGTTCACAGAAAGGAAGAACGGACGATCTCCGGCTTTCCTGAAGAACTGAGCCGCGGCCTCCGCGTAGTCTCGAACGGTGTGTTTGCGGTTGAAATTCGAACGAAGGATGGCGCGAAAGTCGAAGGGGAAAGCGCTCTCCGGATTGACGTGCAGCTTGCCGATCAGGCCGGTGCGGTATCCGGCCGATTCCAACAGCGTCACGATATTCGGTGTGTCTTCGCGATACATCGCGAATTTGTGCGTCGCAAGTCCGATTTGGCCGTTCTGAGTCGGGTGCAAACCGCTGAGGAGCGCGGCCCGTGATGGTGAGCAGACGGAGTAGGGGACAAAGGCATTTTCGAACCGCACGCCGGCCGCCGCCAAACTGTCCAGGTGGGGAGTCCGGGCATAAGGATCGCCGTAGCTACCCAGCTCGGGGCCATTGTCTTCCGAGACAATCATCAGAATATTCGGCGGCTGCCCAGGCCCAGCCGGTCGAGCTGGAAATGGAACAGCCAGCACAAGCAGACAGATCAACGACCGAGCGATTTTCATAACGCTTTTCATGACGGAAACCAGACGGCTATGAGCCCGTCATCATAGCGCCTGTGACAGGAATGGCATGCTACAAGACACTTGGCGGAAGACATCGCAAACTACCCGGTTCCCTCGCCTCGCCGAAGAGCCACTCCGATCATCGAACAAACGCTGATCATGGCGCTGGTGCTCTCACCAAAGAGATTCGGACGGACGGCAGCGACCGCATTCTGAAAAATTCACGGTTCGCTCTTGCGCACAGGCTCGGGAGCGGAGGGAGGCAGGTTCGTTTGGGCGTGCGCGCATGGAACGTGGCCAGCAGTCGATTCATTTGCGCGGTGGTGCTGTCGAGTCTGGCCGTTACATTCTATATTGATCCTCAGCATCTACTGGGGTTCGGAACCTCTCCACGCCGCACCCCCAGGCGATACAATCGGCGTTGCCGGCGCTCGGGGCCGGCGTCTCTGGCTTGATGCTCGTGGCGGCCGGTGCGTTGAGCCCTTGAGCAAGCAGGATGGATGATCGCGCTGCAATTCTTGCGATTGGTGATGTCCACTTGGGCACGAGATGCTCGGGCGTCCCGGACGTTGTTTCATCTTGGGGTATCGATCCGAAAGAGCTGACGCCGGCGGCCGCGCTGAAGCGTTCCACCGATTTCGCGATCGATAAGAAAGTAGACGCGGTTCTGTTCGCGGGCGATGTCGTCGAAAGCACCAATGCCAGATTCGAGGCAATGCCGCCGCTGGAAGAGTGCATAAACCGGCTGCAGGCTGCAGGCATCGAGGTTTTCGCCGTCGCCGGCAATCATGATGTCGAGGCGCTGCCGAGACTGGCGTCCCTTCTGGAAGGGTTCACGTTGTTGGGAGCCGGTGGCAAATGGGAATCGAGGACAGTAACAAAGAACAATGTTCCTGTCGCCGAGATCATCGGCTGGTCGTTCGGCGAGCGGTTTGTGCGCCAGAGTCCGGTCGCGCAACTGTTATCGGAGCCGCTCGAGCCGGTGTCAAGCGGCGTTCCTCGTATTGGCTTGCTGCATGCCGATCTCGACGCTTCCGGTGGACATTACGCGCCCATCAGGCAAGTTGAACTGAACGATACCGGCTACGATGCCTGGCTTCTCGGTCACATTCACAAACCTTCTATCGATAGCCTTTCCGCCCCCGTGGATTCCGCTCCATCGGGTTACCTGGGCTCTCTCGTAGGGCTCGATCCATCGGAAACGGGACCTCACGGCCCATGGCTTCTGAGGGTGCGCGATGGAGGCGGGCTGCATTTGGAGCATATCCCGCTTGCGCCACTGCGCTGGGAGCCTGTTTGCGTTTCGGTCGAAGGGCTCGAAGATGCCGATGGCGTGGCGGACCAACTGTTGGGCGAGGCGAAAGACTTCTTCAACCGTCAGATCGCGCCACAAGCAGGCCCCGCCGCGCCCAGCGCGCTGGGCCTTCGTGCGCGGCTGACGGGGACAAGCCCCTGCCATGAAGATATCCAAAAAAGGATTGCTGCCGGCGAGTGGAAAGGTCCGGTACGTGTTGTCGACAGGACTGCGATCTTCTTCACCAAGATCATCGCCGCGATGGATCCAAAACTGGATCTCGCGAAGATCGCCGAAGGGAATGATCCGGCGGCTCTGATGGCCCGGCGGTTGGAGGCCCTCATGCGGGGCGACGATCAGTCGAAGGACTTGCTGGAACAAGCTCGTGCGGCGTTGGCCGATGTTGCCCGCGACGAGCGCTGGTCACCTGTCAACGAGCATCGGAATGCAACCGATCCGCTATCTGACGAGGCTTTGCGCGAGGTTCTCTATCGATCCGGCATGATGGCCCTGAACGCAATGCTTTCCCGGAATGATCCGGGTGATCCAACATGAAGCTGAAGCGGCTCGCCATCGATCGGCTGCCCGGCATCGATCAGCCGTTCGAGATCGAATTTGCGGGAGCAGGTATCTACATCATTTTCGGACCGAACGCGATCGGCAAGTCGAGCATTTGCCGTGCGGTCGAAGGGCTGTATTGGGATGACCGAACAAACCCTCGTAACCGGGCAGTTCGAGCTGGACGGGGAAACGTGGCGGGCGGAACGCGACGGCTCACGTCTCCGATGGCGTTGTGGAGGAGCGGATAGAGTGCCGCCGGCCATTCCGGCGTCCCACAACCGCCGCTGTTTCTTTCTCCGCCTCCGGGATTTAATCGATCCGTCCCCGGACAGCACGCAAGACATCGCCACTGAGATCAGGCGTCAGATGTGGGGCGGCATCGATCTGCACCGGATCGTGGAGAACTTCTTCTCCGGGGTTACAAGACGACACGGTCGCCGCCAGCGGGATGAATTCAACGCCGCGGCGAGTGAGGTGCAGAAAGCGGAGGGAAATCAGTTGGGGCTGCAGCGCCGCGCGGATGAGCTGGAGACACTGAAGGCGCAGCTCGAAGCCGCGTTGTCGGAGGCTCGCCGTCTGCCATCCGTCGAACGAGCGGTCGGGCTTGCCGATCGTACAAAAGAGCATGCCGGAGTAGTTGAAGAAATCGCGGCCCTGCCCGGCGCTCTCGCGAACCTTACCGGCCAAGAGGTCGAGCAAATAGAGCGGTTCCAGGCACGGATCGACGAGTTGAAAGAGAGGGCCCGCGTCCTGGAGAACGAACGTGACGCTGCCTGCGGAGCCAAGCGCGATTCTCGCCTCCCGGCCGAGGTGAACAAATCGGAACTCGCCGTTTGGCGGCAAAGAGCCGAGGAATTGGGCAAGATCGAATCAGAGATTCAGACCGCGAGGACGCATCGCCGTGAACGTCATGAGGAGCTCAAGGCTGCTCTGTCGGCCCTGGGCGGCGGCGATGTCGACGAAGTCGATCTCTCTGTCCGAGAACACGGCCGGTTGTTCGAGTTCCTGCGCGCCGCCGAGAACCATCGGACGGAAAAAAAAGTTATCGAAGATAGATTGGACCTTCTTGCTCATATCGAACACAGCGAGGACGGTCAAGGCCGTCTCGAGACTCTTCGAGGCGCGGTTGACGCGCTGCGATGGTGGCTTCGCTCGCCCGAACCTGAAACGTTCCGGGATCGGCTTCGGGCGCGGCTCGCCTGGATTCTTCTCGCAGTGGCGATGGCGGTTGCCGGGGCCGGGCTGGCGGTCTTCGTCGACCCATGGTTCGGATTGCTGCTGGCGGCAGGGGCGGGAATTATGGCGCCGGTTATCCTGTTACGCGGTACGAAAGCAGCCTCGGACTCGCGTGCGAACGCGCAGCAGGCGTTCGCAAGGCTCGACCTAGAAGCGCCCGACGCATGGGATGCCGGGCCTGTCGAATCACGGTTGCGCAACCTGGAAGTAGAAATTGCGTCTATCGACTCTCGCTTGCAGCGCGCTCGTGATCGAGATGTAGACCGGCAGAACCTCAAGAGTCAGTTGCAAGGCGTCGTCGAGAAGGAACCCTCGCTTGACGAAAGGAGAAAAAATCTGCTGGAGAGCCTCAAACTCGATCCCATGCCGCCGGACGCGGAACTCGTCGATTTCGCGCGCGCCCTGGATCAACTCCGTGAAACTCGGAAAAAGTACCGAGGAGCATCGGGCCGGGTCGATAAACTCGAAGCAAAACATGCACAGCTTCTCTCACACCTGTCGGACGTTCTCCAACGCCATGGCGAACCGGCGCCGGAGGACGCTACGGCCGCGAAGGCCTACCTCGGCAATCTTTCGGATCGTAATGCGCAGTTGGTGAAGGCGATCGGCGACGAAAACCAAGCCGAGGCTCACCTGGAGCAGAATTCCGCCGATCAGCAGGAGACCCTCGATTCGATCCGGCAAATCTATACAGAAGCGTGTCTGAATGATGGCGACCTGCCCGGCCTGACGGCGCTTCTTAAGCTATTACCGCAATACCGTGAGTTGAAGGAGAAAGCCAATCGCCTCAAGCCTCAAATCGACCTCGATCGGGACGAGCTCGCGAAGGCCGACGAAGCCGAACTGGTGAATTGCGACAGGACGACGCTGGAACGGCTGAAACACGATTTCTCGGCTGCGGAGCAAAAGGCGCGAGAATTGCAAAGTGAGATCGCTGAGATCGAGGCGCAGGTGAACGAAGCCAAGCGCGGCAGCAATCTTCAAGACCTGATTGCCCGGCGGGAGAAGGCCCGCACGGAGTTGCAGGGCCGTCGGGACGAAGCCATTTTCGCCAGGGCCGGAAGGTTTCTCGTCGAAGCAGTGGAGAAGGAATACGAACAGAATCAAAAGCCTCGCGTATTTCAACGGGCGCGAGATCATTTTTCCGCCTTCACGCATCACGGTTATGAACTTCGTTTGGGCCGGGACACCAAGTCGCCGCGGTTGTTCGCGGTCGATCTGCGAAGCGGCGAGGGTCGGGAGCTGGATGAACTGTCGGACGGGACGCGCGCGCAGCTACTGTTGGCGGCCCGTATGGCATTCGCGGAGGAGGTCGAGCAGGGAAGAACGCTTCCCTTGTTCCTTGATGAAGCACTCGATCAAAGCGACCCCTCGCGGTTCGAAGCTATCGCGCGCAGTCTCGGCCGCATTGCGAACGACCAAGGACGACAGATTTTTTACCTGACCAGCGATCCGCTGGATAGAGACCGTTTTCGCCAGGCGCTCGATGCGGAGAATTGCGTGCTCGTCGACGAGATCGATCTGGGGTTGATCCGCGGCAGAGCGATCAGCGTCACGGATCCGACCACTCTTCAAGTCCCGCCAAAGCCGGACGTTCCGCCCCCCAATGGGTTATCTGCGGAAGAATACGGTGTCGTGCTGCGCGTGCCCGTATTTGCGCCGGCGCTCGGATATGCAGGGCAGCATTTCTTCTATGTGCTGCCGGACGAACTGGAATTGCTGCGTCAGTTCCTGATGAACGGTATTGAACAGGCCGGGCAATGGAAAACGGTTTCAGGCACGCCGCTTGCCGAGAGGCTGCTGGGGTCGCGCTCGATAACTTCTCACGAAATTGATTCGCGGGTGAGGTTGCTTGAGGTGTTCTGCGAGGCATGGAATCAGGGGAAAGGCCGGGCCGTTGATCGTGACGTGCTGGTGCAAAACGGTGCCTTGAGCGAGCGGTATCTCGATGACGTTGTGGATATTGCTGCTGAACTGGGTGGTGATCCGAAGAAACTTCTCGCGGCGCTGCGGTCAAGGAAAGATCCCCGGCTGAAGGGGTTCAGGGAGAGCAGTGCGGACGCCCTGGAAGGATACTTGCGCGATAACGATTATCTGGACGACCGGCCGGTTCTTGGCGAAAGTAAGTTGAGGCTTCGGGTATTGACAAGTCCGCTGGCGAAGAAACTGCCAGATGGTGTTGCAAGCGCTTGTTTCAGCCGCTGGTGGGCTTGGGCGGCGAAAATATCTGACGGCGTATAGTGAGGACCGCGAGGAAAAAGGGGCGCGTTGGGATCGCAATACCTCTACAACGCGGCACTGCGGCCCGTGGAGGTGACGCCGGCCCGGATGCTGTCTGATGGTGTGCGTTCAAGACGCACGCCACGACGCGTCAGGAAGACGTTCCGTGAGTCCGTTCGCCGCCTTACAGAGTGGCGCCCGACAGACGTTGGGGCCCGTCGGCGTAGGCGTGAACGGCGTCGCAGTCCGCTTGGGACTTGCGCACTGGCCGCTCACAATCGTTCGCCGGGCAATTGGCTCGCTTGCTTCGCCCAACCAACGAACTGAGCTTCGTCGAACTGGTCGTCCTCGCGGATGTCGAGGTAGCGTACTTCCTTTTGCTTGGACTCGCCGGGGGGAAGAGGACGCAGTGACGTGCCATGGAAGAAAGTCACTTTGACGTACTTCGTGAAGCAATGATAACTGAGGAACCAGCCTTGGCCCTCGATGCCATAGAAGGGCGAGTTCCACTTGACTGCCTTTCGCACGCTGGGGACGGTACGCTCGATGAGCGCGTCGAGGCGGCGTCCGACGTCGCGCTTCCAGCCCGGCATGGCCGCGATGTAGGCCTGCACGGGGGCGTTGCCGTAGGCTTTCGCGATCTGAGGGTTGCCGCCTGAGAGGAGCACCGGCTTCGCGGCCATGTGGGACTGCGATTTCGGTGCCGTCTTATGCTGTTTGGCAGCCTTCGTAGCGGCTCGCTTGGCGGCGGCCTTCAGTTGGCTGATCCAAACGGCTGCAGGCCCATTGTCCGGCGACGGAAGCCCGGCGGGAGCGCTGACCTACACTGCCGTTAGTGTCTTAGTGGTTGCGGGGGAGGGATTTGAACCCTCGACCTTTGGGTTATGAGCCCAACGAGCTACCAGACTGCTCCACCCCGCACATTCATAGTAGCGGATGAATCTGGCGTGGGCAACGATCAGCGGGTGTCGAGCAATCTCAGCCGCAGTCGACCGGCGGCTCCGAGAGTTTCCCGACGATCGCCTGGACTTCCCGGATCATCTTGGGAGCATTGCCGTTTGCGAGGACGTCTGTCGGGACGGGATCGCCAATGCGCAGCTCGGCGCGCCCGGGGTGCAGGTGGGCGGAACCGGGCGGCAGGATCTTGCGGGTTCCGACAATGGCCATCGGGACGATCGGGCAGCCGGCTTGCATCGCGATCCGGGCGGCTCCGGACTTGAAGGGCCGCATGGTCGACTGACGCGTTCGGCCGCCCTCGGGGAAGATCAGCAGAGAGAAACCTTCCTTGATCTTGTCCACCGCACGGATCAGGCTGCGCGCCGCCGCCCGTGGGTTCTCGCGTTCGACCGGCACGTGGCCGGCACGGTTCAGGTGCCAACCGAGAAAAGGGATCTTCCACAGCCCATGACGTGCCAAAATGCGGAACTCATGGGGCATCGATCCGAACATCAGCGGAGTATCGATCAGGCTGAAGTGGTTCGAGACAAAGATGTAGACTTGGTGTGGGTCCAACTTCTCGGCGCCGATAACTTCCACCCGGACCATGCAGATCCGCAATAGCATGCGCCCCCAGGCTACCGCTACCTTGTGTTGCCATCGACCGCTGCGGTCAAACAGTGACGCCCCCAGTGAGATCGTGCCCATCACGGTGGTCGCGACACCGATCAACGGGCACATCCACAGGACCGAACGCAGGTAGCTGAACATGAGTCGTGCTGTTTGGCCGCGGCCTTGCTGACCGGCGGGCCTTACTGACCGACCGGCTCCGCGACGAGTTGCTCCAGAGCGGCCTTGGCTTCGCCCACGAGAAAGATCGATCCTGAGACGACGATCAAGTCCCGACGATCAGCATGGCGCTCGACCCATTCCAGCGCTGCCTCGACCGTGGGCTTCACCGTGAGGTCATTGTGATGGTGTTCAACGACCTTGAGCAAGTCGTCGGGGCTGATCGAGCGAGTGACCCGCGACGCCGTGAGAACAATCCGATCGGCATGCGGAAACAACAACTCGGCGATCTGCGCCACAGGCTTGTCCTGCGAGGACCCGTAGATGAGATGAATCGTCCGGTTCCTGCAGTGTTCCCTTAAAAAACTCGCCAGCACCGCGGCCCCGGCGGGGTTGTGGGCGGCGTCGAGAAGGAACTCGGGCTTGCCGGGCAGGCGTTCGAGCCGTCCGGGCCAGGACACATCTGCCAGTCCTTGTCGGATGGCGCCCGTTTCCACACCCAACAGGTCGAGCGCAGTGATCGCGGTCAAGGCGTTTGTAACTTGATGCTCTCCGGCGAGCCCCAGCTCGACCGGGAAGGGCTCTCGACGGCCCATCGCTTGCGGCCCAGGGATTGCTTCGAACCGATAGAACCCCTGGTCGCTCGAAATGCTCTCCGCCCGCCAAGCCTGGCGAGATTCGATGAGGTGAATCTGCAGCTCCCCCGCCCGCCTGCGGATCTCATCCAAAACTTCGTCGCTTTGGTCGGCCACGACGGAACGGCAGCCGAGTTTGAGGATGCCAGCTTTTTCCCGCGCGATCGAGCACACCCCGTCTCCCAAGATGCGTTCGTGGTCGCGAGCGATGGGTGTAATCACCGTCAGTTCCGGCTGGAGCACGTTGGTGGCATCGAGCCGTCCGCCGAGACCGACCTCCACGACACCCCACTCGACCCCGGCTCGGCGAAAAGAACAGAAGGCTGCAGCCGTAACCGATTCGAAGAAAGTCGGGTGCATCTCGCGGCCTTCTCGATCGCTGATGGATTCGTTGGCGGCACGGACTTCCTCGACGGCGGTAGCGAAGTCGTCGTCGGCGATGTCGGTGTTATTGATCCGGATACGTTCATTGAACTGCATCAGATGAGGGGAAGTATTGAGGCCGGCCGCCTGCCCTGCGGCGCGGAGGGCGGCGGCGATCATCGCGGCCGTCGTGCCCTTACCGTTGGTTCCGGCAATGTGGATCGGCCGAAACGACCGTTCGGGCCGGCCCAGCTCGACCATCAAACGCTCCATCCGATGGAGCCCGAACCGCGAGCCGGAAAAAGCGCCGAGAAGCGAGAGGAGGTATTCGACGGATGCGGCGTAGTTCATTCGACGGGATCGCAGAAGAACTCCAACGCCCGGTGCAGGAACCGCTTCAACTCGTTGCGGGGGACGACGGCGTCGAGCATGCCGTGCTCGACGAGGAACTCGGAACGCTGGAAGCCTTTGGGGAGCTTCTGGCGGATCGTTTGCTCAATGACGCGCGGGCCGGCGAAACCAATCAGCGCACCCGGCTCAGCGATGTTCAGATCGCCGAGCATGGCATATGAGGCGGTGACGCCGCCTGTCGTCGGATCGGTGAGGACGCTGATATAAGGGAGCCGGACCGCGCCCAGCTTGGTCAGGGCGCCCGAGATTTTCGCCATCTGCATCAGGCTGAGCGCCCCCTCCATCATGCGGGCTCCTCCCGACGCGGAGACGACGATCACCGGAAGCCTGCGAGCGGCGGCGCGCTCGATCGCCCGCGTGATCTTCTCTCCAACGACTACGCCCATGCTGCCGCCGATGAAGCGATATTCCATCACGCAAGCAACGACCGTCCGTCCGTTGAGTTTGAACTCCGCGCAAATGACGGCATCCTTGAGTCCGGTAACCTGCTCCGCCTTGACCAAGCGGTCCTGGTAAGAGCGTTGGTCGACGAAGTTGAGGGCGTCCGTCGTGCGCAAGTCGTCGTCAAAGGACGCCCACTTTCTGTCGTCCGCCAGCATCGCCAAGCGAGCTTCCGCATCCACCTTGAAGTGGAAACCACACTCCGTACAAACCATCAGGTTGGCTTCCAGATCTTTCTTCCAGATCGTGCCGCGGCATGAATCGCACTTGATCCACAGCCCCTCGGTGCGGACGTTCTTCGGTCCCGACGAATCCTCGGGTTTTTTGGGTTCACTGAGCCAAGCCATCAACACGGGTCTGACCTCGTTGCACGATCATAACAGAGCCCCGTGACCACCCTCGGCGCGAGGGTTCGGCACCGGATGAATACCCTAATGATGGCAAGCATCAGACTTGTCGGGCGAACACCTCTCTACGGGGCCACAGGACAGCCAGCCAAAGCACGAACACGCCAAGTCCTTGTGCGATCGAGATAGCCGTCCCCAGAAAGAGCCAATTGAGCACTGCCGCGGCCGCCGGAAAGCAGAGTTCGCCGAGTGTGGCCAACGACGCCGGCGTGCGGGCCAACCCACGGTAGTAGACAATCAGGGCCAGAAATCCGGGAATGACGGCCATCAAGGCAAGCCGCGCCCACTGATCCGAACCAGGCAGTGGGATGCTGGCAGTCGACTCACTGGAAAGAGCCAAGACCCCGAGCAGCGGCAGGGCGCCCACGACACGTAACGCCGTAAGTAGGATCGGCGAAAGGTCAGGCAATGCATAGCGGCCTACGACCGTGCACGAGCCCCAAATGGCCGCCGCCCCCACGGCCCAAAGAGCGGGAACCCACTCTCCGTTACCGAGGGCGCCCCAACCGGGACCAACGCCAAACGAGATGAGATAGGCGCCGAAGAGCGCGCTGCCCGCGCGGACCCAGAAGCGGGCTCTGAGCGGTTCTCTTTCGCCAAGCCACCATCCGGCCAAGACGACGGCAATCAACGGCTGGAGCTTCTGGAGGAACACGACACTGGTCGGATTTCCCAACTTGACAGCCTGCGTGTAGCAGATCGTCCCCAGCGCTGATCCACCCCAGCCAATCCAGAGCGAGCTCCACCACGAACTGGCGCGGAGCCCCGCCAGCCTTCGCCGTTTGATGATCAGGTAGGGAGCAAAGACAATCGTGAGAAGCGCATGCTCATAGAACACAATCACGCTGCTCGAGAGAACGTCTGTAAGAGGGGCGCGCAGTACGGTGTCAAAGCCCCACAAGCTCGCACCTGCGGCCACGAGCAATAATCCCGAGCGGTGTGAACCTTGGTTCCTTCGCGCAGCAGACACGAGCCGACATTGTAGAATGCGCTCGCCTGACTCACATCCGTATATCTAAATGCGAGAATCGTAGAAAATCTTGTCGGAACCGATCGCTATCATCGCCGGCACGGGCAACGTGGGCCTCGGCTTGGCCTTGCGCTGGGCGCGGACAGGCAATCAAGTTCTGTTGGGCTCGCGCTCGCTCCACAAAGCACGAGCGGCCGCCGATCGAGTTCGGCAGGTCGTTCCGGCGTGCGAAGTGGAGCCCTGTACCTACGCGGACGCGGTGCAACGGGCGCCGGTTGTCGCCCTCGCTCTACCGTTGAACGTACGGCGTGGGATTCTCGAGTCCCTCTCGGCTTATTGGCGGCCCGGCATGGTTGTGATCGATACGACGGTGCCCCTGGAGCGTTCCGTGGGCGGGCGTCTCTCGCATATCCTGCCGCTGTGGGAAGGCTCGGCCGCCCAACAGACGGCTCGTTATCTCCCCGCCGGGGTACGCGTCACGGCGGCGTTGCATAGCGTCAGCGCCATATCCCTTCAGGATCCGGAAAAACCTGTCAAATCGGATGTCCTGGTTGTTGGCGACGACCGGGAGGCCCGCGAAATCACGGGAAACTGGATCAGAAAGATCTCGGGAACACGCGTCATCGATGCGGGGCCTTTGGAGAACGCCCGTTACGCCGAGCACTTGGCCGCACTGCTGATCTCTCTCAACCTGCGGCACAAGGTCGATTCGAGCGGTGTACGTTTCACAGGCTTGCCCGGTCTCGGGGATGACGCTTGAATGGCATCCCGTACTGCCGTCCTGGCCGGCGGTGTCGGCGCGGCGCGCTTCCTCGAGGGCCTGGTGCGCGTCGTTGCGGCGGATAAAGTCACGGTTATCGGGAATACGGGGGATGACCTCGAGCTGCACGGGCTGACCGTTTGTCCCGACCTGGATACGGTCACTTACACTCTCGCCGGCTTGGCCGATCCGGAGAGGGGCTGGGGGCTGGCGAACGAAAGTTTTCATGCGCTGGACGCGCTTTGCCGATTCAGCAAGAAGACGTGGTTCCAACTTGGCGACCGCGATTTGGCGACGCATATCTTCCGCACCTCTCTGCTCCGGAACGGGTTCCCCTTGTCGGAAGTTACCCACCGAGTAGCCCAAGCGCTCGGCGTCGAATCAACGATCCTGCCGATGAGCGACAATCCGGTTCGCACTTGGCTCGAAACCCAGGCCGGGCGACTGGATTTCCAGACTTACTTTGTGAAGAACTGCGCGAAGCCGGTAGTCCGAGCCGTGGAGTTTGTCGGAGCGGATCAGGCGGCGCCGGCGTCAGGTGTTCTCGAGGCGATCGCTCAGGCGGATGCAGTGATCATCGCTCCTAGTAACCCGATCATCAGCGTGGGGCCGATCCTGGCTGTGCCGGGCATTCGCGAAGCCCTTCGCGAAACAGCGGCGCCCGTGCTGGCCGTGAGTCCCATCGTGGGAGGGCGTGCGGTCAAAGGGCCTGCTGCCGCTATGATGACCAGCCTCGGGTACGGCGCCTCCGCGACGGCGGTGGCCAAGCTCTACAAGGACTTCCTGGACGTCTTCGTGCTTGATGAAGCTGACCGGGAATCAAGCGCTACGGTGGAGGAACTTGGAATGCGCGCGGTTGTCTGTCCCACGATGATGACGGGGATGCCCGAAAGGGAGGCGCTTGCGCGCACCGTGATGGAGGCTCTGGTCTCGTGAACGTAGCGGTGCTGGCGGTGAAATCCCCTGCCGATTCGATGACGCGTCTGACGGACGTCCTCCTGTCCGCCGAACGGGAGGACTTGGCGAGGAGACTCTATCACCAGGCCTTGGCCGTTCTTGGGTCCGTTTCCCTGCTCGACGAACGGATCGTGGTTTCGACGGACCGTGCGGTGCTCGAAGCGGCTCGTCTCGCCGGCGCTCGGATCTTGGAGGAACCGGATCAGTTGAGCCATAGCCATTCGGCGGAACGGGGCGTCGAAATGGCTTTGCGGCTCGGTGCTCACACCGTGCTGTCAGCGCCAATCGATGTGCCTCTGGCGACTTCCATTGAATATGAACAACTCCTGGAGGTTTCCTCGCGCTTGCCGGCGCCCTCGCTCATCATTGTTCCGTCATGCGATGGCACGGGAACGAATACCCTGGTCCGAACGCCGCCCGACGTGATCGCGAGCCGGTTTGGTCCAGGCAGCTGCGAGAGACACCGAAACGCAGGGATCACCGCCGGGGCTGAAGTCCGGATAATGCGTCCGTCAGGCATTACGCTGGACTTGGATACTCCTCAAGACCTGCTTTCGGTCGAGAAGCAGACCACGAGCAACAACGATATTCTCGATTACCTCGAAAGGATCGACGCCTTCAACCGCGCCCGATGTGTGCGGATCGAGCGAGACCAAGCGTCCGAAGCCCGACATTCACTGTGGACACGCTCCTGAAGCTATCCCTTTCCGCGCTGGAAACTCTGCCCGAATTTCAGCCTGGAGATGATCTCGCGCAGGAGATCCTGGCGGCGGCGAGACGGGAAGGTCTCTCCTGGAAGGATCACACCGTCGTCGTCATCGCCCAGAAAATGGTCTCGAAGACCGAGGGGCAGACCGTCGACCTGGGAACCATCGAACCGTCCGACAGGGCCCGGCGATTTGGCGAGGAATACGACAAAGACCCGCGGCTCGTCGAGCTTGTTCTTCAGCAGTCCCGGCGCATCGTGCGCATGGAGCAGGGCGTCATCATCAGTGAGACGCGTCACGGCTTCATTTGCGCCAACGCGGGTGTTGATCGTTCGAATATCCTGGGCGAACGGATGGCGACGTTGCTGCCCGAAAACCCGGACGCCTCGGCGCAGACGATCCGGGAGAAGCTGATAGCGGCGACGGGAATGGATTTCGCCGTGATCATCAGCGATTCGTTCGGCCGGCCGTGGCGGGTGGGACAAGTGGATGTCGCGATCGGTGTGGCGGGAATCGCTCCGTTGGAAGACTATTGCGGCAGAGTCGATCGCCACGGCAAAGAGTTGAATGCTACCTGTATCGCGGTCGCCGATGAACTTACCGCAGCGGCCGGCCTCCTCATGCGCAAAGATGCCGGACGCCCGGTTGTCGTCATTGAAGGGTTTAGTGGTTCGGAGGGCTCGGGAAATGCCATCGATCTCCTGCGCGAGCCCGGCAAAGACCTGTTTCGCTAGCCTAAGGCTGCCTGGTCGGTCGCCAGGTAGTGCACAAACTCAATGACGTGACCGTCAGGATCCTGGCAGAAGAGTTGCTCGATGCCGAGGTCGCGATTGCCGCCTTCCCGAAACTCGATGCCGGATTCCTCAAGTTGGTTTCGCACAGCCTGAATGTCACTGACCTCCAGAGCCATGTGATCCGCCCGATTGATGCGGCGTTGGCGGTCCGACTCGGGATCGGGAGACTGTATCAGGTGGAGTTGCCGGTCGCCCAGCGCGTACCAGGCGCCCGGGAACCGGAAAGCCGGCCGACTTATCTCTTCAAGTCCCAGAACACCGCCAAAGAATTGCTTTGCGCACTCCAGGTCTTGGATCGCGAAAGAGACGTGATGAAGTTTCAAGAGACCGATCATCGTCTGCCCCCTTGACATCGCCGGCATTTGTTGTCAACCAGCATAACCTTCGCTCCAGACCGCGGCAATGGGACCCCCTCCGGGCGGTGGATCAACCCTCGGACCCCGCCGGCCGCGCCTCATACATGCCGAGGTGGTAGATAAGAGCCTGGCCGGGCTTGTCCGCCCGATAAAGGACGGTGAGTGTGTCGCCTTCCGTCAACCGGCGGGTTCGTTCGGTTCCGCACAGGCTTTTTTCCCGGCCCTCAGCCCGGTATGTCACCGTGTAAACGGACCCGGCCCATCGAGGCCGCAGCATGTCGATTTTCCCCGGAGTCGCAACCCCGAAAACCGTGATGGCCTTATGGCGCCGCCGTATGGCTTCAAAAAGAAGCAGTAGTAGTCCGGCCAACCCCATCGCGAACCAGATGACCGGCAGAGACGGGGCTTTCTTTTCAAGGTCGGGCAACTCGTGGACGGTCGGGTCTGGAGCGAGATACCGCACTCGCAACACATCGCCGACCTTCAAGGCGTCGTACTGGCCTTCCGAGACGGCCACCGACGCCCGGAAACGACCCGGTGCCTCGGGAGATTCAAAGTTGTAATAGATGTAAAACCCTTCACCACGCGCTTCTTTTCTCTCCACCTTGTCATGAATGACGGCCTCTCCCTCCATGTACTCGTCCGCGTAGTCTGTGCGCACGGGGCCAATCCGCTGACCAACGAGATAGGCGTAAAGCGGTATCGCCGACAGCATCACGAACCACCATGTGACCATGCGGCGGCCCGACGGACTCAGGCGCACGGCGCGTGGAGTCGGCGCTTGCAACTCGGATTCGGGTGTCCACTCCCCGGATGCGGGTGGAATCTCCGAACGTGGTTGGATTCGCCGCGCCCGTTTCATCAGGCCCCATGTCATCACCAGGGATCCCAGTACGACACAGACCAGGCCGGGAATCGTCTGCGCTCCGAATTCGGGGAGCGACTGCCAGATCAGAACCGCCCCGAAGACTTCGATGCCCACTCCCGCAAGAATCCAAGTCAAACCCTTTCTCTTGCTATCAGCCGCTTGGCGCATCAGGACAGAAATCGATAGTAGCGTAAATGCCGATGCTGCTTACGACAAACTTCAGGCGGCCCGCCCCGCCCGGGTGAGTGTGTGCTCAAGAGCACACCCCAGGGCGCCGATTCTGTTTAGCGGAACTGAGTTTTGTGGCATAATCAGCGTGGCCCTTTGCGGGATAGATGTGGAATAAAGTCAAAGTCATCTTACTCATCTCGGGCGCGGCGACCCTTATCGCCGCCGATCCGCCGCGATGGGTGAGCGCCGAACTCGACGACGTGGAGTTCCGTGCGCGGCTCGTCCGAGATGTGAATGAGATCCAGTCTCGGCTGGGCGACGATCTCGATCGGGAGTTCATCCTTGTCGAGTTGCAGGTGCGTCCTCTCTACAACTCCGAGGTGATCCTCAGGAGGGACGATTTTCTGTTGCGCTCGTATCGCAACAACGAGCGCTCCCAAGCACAATCGCCCGACCGCATCGCCGGTGAGGCCGTCCTGGTTCTCGGCGAGGGGGGCGCAGGGGGGGGCGTCTTCTCACAGGAGAACCAGCCCGTCTTTGGCGGCGGTCTGCCCGGGGGATACCCCAGGACCGGAGTCGGTGGCGGCTTCGGTGGCGGTGGCGGCGGTCTGCCGACCGTAACCGAGTCGCAGCGGCAGACGGGCACCCTGGCCGATCGGCTGGGGAACATCGAACTACCCATCGGACCCACTCGCGAGCCGGTCAGCGGATTTCTATTCTTTCAGGTCAATCCCAAGCACAAAATCAAGCATCTCGTCCTCAACTACGACGGCTCCGCAGGGGAGTGCAAGATCCCCTTTAAGCCCCAATAGATCTTTGTCTTGTTACCCTCGCTTGGTTGGGGTACGAAGGAAAAAGCACGGGCATGGAGAATCGGAGAGGCTTGCCGAACACCGCATTCTCCCTTTGCAATGAGCCTCTTTTCTTCGCAGGTCACCGCCAGTTGCGTCCGTGAAGTGGGTAGAAACGCCGGCTGGAATCACCTTATGAAACGCCGTGACTTCATCACCACCACAGCCGCCGCTGGTTGGGCCGCCTGCGGAAAGTCATTTGAACCGAAGCGTCCGCAGAACGTCGTCTTCATACTGACTGACGACCAAGGGCCGCGTACTCTGGGGGTCTACGGCAACCATGAGATCCGGACTCCACACTGCGCCCGCCTCGCTCGAGAGGGGATGCTCTTCACGAGGGCCTTCTGTACGACCCCCGTCTGCTCACCCAGCAGGGCCACGCTTTTTACGGGACAAATCCCTTCGCAGCACGGTATCCACGATTGGGTGCGGAACGAGAACGAAGGAGAAGGGGCTCATGCCTTCCTCTCCGACGAAGCCACTTTCAGCGAAGTCCTCGCCGCGCACGGCTACCGGGTCGGACTCAGCGGCAAATGGCACATGGGTGACAGCGCCCGGCCGCAGGAAGGCTTCGACTATTGGTTCGCGATGCCGACCGGCGGCAACCGCTATCAGAACCCACCCATGTACTGGAACGGAGAGAAGCGAGAGTACCCCGGCTACACGACGGACGTCGTGACGGACAAGGCTCTTGCGTTCATCGACGAATCGAAAGACCATCCGTTTTTTTGCTTCGTCTCCTACAACGCTCCCCACACGCCCTATTCCGGCACGCCCGAGGAGTATCTCGACCTCTATCGTGATTCCCCGTTTGAGACCTTCCCCGGCGAGCCGCTCAACGAGCCGATCGCCCACAACCTGTCCAGGAGAAACGTCGGCAACCGCGAGAGCAAGATGCATTACTACGCGATGGTCACCGCCATCGACCACAACGTGGGACGCATCGTCGACAGGCTCGACAATCTGAAACTGGCCCAAGACACGCTGATCATCTTTCTCAGCGATCACGGTTTTCTGCTCGAACAACACGGACTTTGGGGAAAGGGCAACACCTCGTGGCCGTTCAACATGTATGACGAGTCGATGCTTGTGCCGGCCTTCTTCCACCACCCGGGCTCGATCCCGGGCGGCCGGACGAGCCGGATCTTCACGAGCTTCTACGACTTCGCGCCGATGATTCTCGATTACCTGGACCTGCCTTCGCTAGCGTCGGGCAAACCGCTCGCCGGGCGCAGCTATGCCGCGGCCCTGCGCGGTGCCGAGATGGAGTGGGACAACGTCGTCTATGGCGAATACCAATACTGCCGGATGATCCGCGATGAATACTGGAAGTACATCCATCGCACTGAGGGGTTCGAGAGCGAGCTGTACGACCTGCGGAACGACCCGGGCGAGCGCCGCAACCTGGCCGAGCACGCAGACTACGCCGACCGGCAGGCGAGCTTGAAGCGCCGCATGGACGAGTGGTTCACAAGCCTCGACTGCGGCGACGAGGATCTCTGGAAGAACGCCGAGCAGAAGAACCTGCCCAGCTATCGGCGAGTGCTGAAGACTAAAGAGGCTGAGTCTGGAACAGGACAAAATCCGGCCGAATGATGCATTTCATGCCGATGCCGCAGATGCTGCATCCGGCTCCAAGCCGCCCGTACTGCTCGGGTAGCAGCAAGCCCCGGCGGATATTGCTCTCCACGAGCTTTGCGAAGAGTGGCGAATGCACGACAAGAGGCGCACCAAAAAGACAGGTTACGAACCAGGTTCAAGCCCGGTCAGCACCGCATCAATCGCGTCCTCGACGTCCTCGATACGCATCTCTCCTTCGAAGGCATCGCCATCCACCCGATGCTGCAACCGTCCCTCGGCATCGTAGACCAACACCGACGGCAGGTCGTCGGTCCCAAGCATGGCAAGTGTTTCTTCGACTCCCATCTGCACGGCAAAGTGAGGGAACCTCGCGTCGAGCTCCAATACCAACGCTTCGGCCTCAGTCAACGCCGACGCGTCTGTGGGATCTTCGACGATGACCGAGACAAACTTCACATCGTCGTAAGCTGCTCGCTCGCGCAGGGTGACGAAGAAGGGCAGGAAATGCAGGCAGGCGCGGCACCAGTTCGCCCACACGTTGATGACCGTAACGTCGCCTCGGTAGTCCGCCAGGACCTGGGGCCACCTGGCCGGCTCGATCGTCTCAACTTCAGGGGGCGATGAACAGGCCGCCATCATCAAGACGGCAACGAGCATCGCTCTGACCCGCAAGGACATGTCTTGAGTGTCGCAAAGGGCAATCCCATGAACCGTGTCCCTGACGCTGTCTCGGCCAAAGCCGGTTCTGCGGCAATCCTCTACTTCTCGACCTTGATCTTGAAGTTGTAGATCACTTCGTCCCGGCTGTCGAAAGAGCTCACTGTCCGCGTCCGGCTGGTCGATTCTTCGTAGCGAGCCTTGATTTCATAATCAATAGAGGGGTCGAGTCCGCGGAAGCAGTAGGAGCCTCGCTCGTCAACGATAAACGTCTTGACTTGCAATGTGCGAGTGTTCTTGAGCTGCACCACCGCCCCCTCCAGGCCCTCTTCCGATTCGTTTGTCACCAGCCCGGTAACGGACTTCGTGGGTTTGACCTTCTTTTTTTTCTTTTTTTGCGCGAGGACGGCCGAGGGCAGGGTCACAAGCAAAACCCCCGGCACGAGCGCAACCAGCCAAGATCGACGAGTCTTCATCGTTACTCCTTCACCGGAGAAGCGGCGTACTCCCCCAGGTGTATCTGCGTTATGCACAATGTTTTCACCGCTCATTCGGTTCCTGCGGACGCTACTTGCCCTCCACCGCCTTTAGTTGGAAGGTAACCGTCGTCTTCGTCCCTTCGTAGACATCTGCTGTCCTCTGCTGTGACTCGAATCCCTTCGCTTCCGCGGTCACGATGTAAGCTACCTGACCGGCGGGCACGCGGAGGGCAAACTCCCCGCGGCGCCCTGTGACGGTGTCCGTCTTGACCTTCGGGTTCCGCTTGCTCACCGCAGAAACCTTCGCTCCGGGCAACGAGAAGCCTGTGCTCTGGAAAACCGTCCCGCTGATCAGGCCGAGTGGTTCGCTCTTGCGCCTCTTCTTCGGCGATGCCGTCGAGACGGAGACCGCCACAATAGCGATAATCAGGACTGTGAATGCACGGCGCATGCAATGCACTCCGAAGTGGGAGCCGACTACAACTATATGATTCTTACATCAACGCGGCCCGGCCTGCCAGAGCAGCCCTTGTCTGGCCACGCGGCCCTGTGTTGCAATCGAAGAGAGGTTATGTCCCGCGAGTACCCCTCGCAACCCATCGTCGGAGTGGGCGCTGTCATCTTGCAGGACGACTGTGTGCTCCTCGTACGGCGTGGCAAGGAACCCCTTAAGGGCGTCTGGTCGCTTCCGGGCGGCGCATTGGAACTGGGGGAACGCCTCGAAGAGGGCATCCGGCGAGAGATTCGCGAAGAAGTCGGTCTGGAAGTGGAAGTCGGCCCGATTGTCGAAGTCTTCGAGCGCATCACGCCGGATGAGCGAGGCGTCGTCCGCTATCACTACGTGTTGATCGATTACCTCTGCCGGCCCACGGGCGGTTCGTTGCAGGCCGCGGACGACGCGGATGACGCCCGCTGGGTCACGCTAGAAGAATTGCAAAACATCGTCATCACCGCAGGAACACCGCCCGTAATCGAGAAAGCCTTCCGGAGGCGGAACAGCGCATTGTCGTAGTAGGTCACTATGTCGCGGAGCGCCCTGGAAGCCCTCGAACTGCCCGCTTTGCTGGACGTTGTCGGGCGCTACGTCGTGAGCCCCCTGGGCGAGTGGCGTCTCGGATTGCTGCGTGAGAACCCTCTTCATGAAAATCGCTCGGAAGCCGAAACTTCGTTGGCGGAAACCGGCGAGGCCATGGAAGTCTGCGTCCGCGCGCAAGGAGCGGACGACGACGATAGACGTACACTGCCCCCACGTTTCCAAGGTCTGCGCGACCTCCGCCCGGCTATCGACAAGTTGGGTGTGGAATGCTCCGTTCTCGAGGGGATCGAGATATACAATCTCCTGGAACTGCTCGAACGCGCCGACGATGCCCGTCAGCGACTCGGACGCGAAAGCGGCCGCTATCGACGTCTCACCGAGCACGCCGGCCGTCTCGCCGATTTCAGTCGGCTGCGCGGCGACCTTTCCGGCAAGCTCCGCCCGAACGGTGAGCTGCTCGACGAAGCGAGCCCGCAACTCTCCCGCATTCGCCGGCAGATCGAGCTACAACGCAATCTGATTCAGAAGACCCTCGAGGAGTTTGTCCGTCATCACTACGAAGAAGGCGTCCTGCAGGAAGACTACGTCACCATCCGCAACGGGCGCCTCGTTGTGCCCGTGAAATCGACATGGAAGCGCCGCGTCGAAGGGGTAATCCACGGCTCCAGCTCTACCGGCCAAACAGCCTTCATCGAGCCGGTCGAATCCATCGAACTCAACAACCGCATCGTGGAGCTTCTCGAAGAAGAGCAACGCGAGATCCTGCGCATCCTGCGCGAGATGACCGACCGCCTGCGGATGGAACAACCGGAGATCTCCGGGGCGCTGCATACCATGGCCGCTCTCGAGATCATCTTTGCCAAAGCTCGCTTTGGGATGGAGTTTCGTTGCACGACCGCAACCTTTGCCGGTAATCGCGCAAGCCGCCTCAAGCTGCGTCAGGCCCGACATCCTCTCCTGGAGGATGTCCTGAAACGGGAAGGCCGCCGCGTCCTGCCGTTCTCTCTCACCGTGGAAGAGCGGCGCAGGGTGCTTCTGGTCAGCGGACCCAACGCCGGCGGCAAGACCGTCATCCTCAAGACGATCGGCCTGCTCACGCTGATGAGTCAGGCCGGCATCCCCGTGCCCGCCGAGGAAGCCGAACTTCCCTGGTTCCATCATGTGCTGGCGAACATCGGCGATTCCCAATCGATCACCGAAAGTCTCAGCACCTTCTCGGCCCATGTCGAACAGCTCAAGTTCATGATGCGCGAGGCCGACGATCGATCACTGGTTCTGATCGATGAACTCGGCGCCGCCACCGACCCTGCCGAAGGAGGAGCTTTCGGTGTCGCGGTCGTGGATCACTTCCTGCTGCGGAACTCTTTCACGGCCGTATCTACCCATCTGCCGGAGCTGAAGGCATACGCTTCCAACCGCGATGGCGTTGAGAACGCCGCCGTCGGTTTCGACGAACTCACCCTGGCGCCCAACTACGTCCTTACCGTCGGCATACCGGGCCGTTCCGCCGGCCTCGCCATGGCCGAACGTCTCGGTGTTCCCGAAGAAGTGATCAAGCGCGCTCGGCAGGCCCTGGGCGAACATGCCGGGGAGACGGCCGATTTCTTGCGTCGGCTGCACGAAAAGGTTGCCGAACTTGAGGCGGCGCGAGCGGAACTAAAAAAGAAGGATGAGGCCCGGGAAGAAGAAAGCCGCCGCTGCCGGCGCCGGCTCGAGGGCGAGTATGCCGCCAAGGCCGCCAAGATGCAGCGGCGCGCCGATGAGTGCATCAAGCAATTCGAAACCGCGATGCGGTCCGCCATTCAGAAGCTCGATGACTCAAGAGAGAATCGTCGGATCGGATTGGAGATGCGGCGGCAACTCTCTAAAAAGCGGAGCCAACTTCGCTCGAACCTCCAAGAGCAAGTCGGTGGAGGCGCGGACGAGCCGGAGCCCGTCCGCGAGCTTCCGCCCGACGAACCGATTCCGGCGGGAACCATTGTCCGGCTCAACAGCTTCGGCACGACCAGCAAAGTCGTCCAGGAACTCTCGCCTGGTCGCTGGGAAGTGCAAGTCGGACAGCTCAGGTTGAAAGTGGGGCGCAACGAAATCAGCGAAATCCTCGACGAAGCCCCGCCGCCGGCGCTCCGATTGGCGCGAGGAATCACATTCCAGCCGGCAGAGAAGCTAAAAAAATCGTTGTCGGAAATCAAGGTGATCGGGGAGACCCGCGAAGATGCGCGCGCCAGAGTGGATAAGTTCCTCGACGACGCGGTCGTGGCCCACGTAGCGCGGGTCCGCGTCATTCACGGCCATGGAATGAATACCTTGCGCAACGCTCTCTGGCGCATGTTTGCCTCTCATCCCCATGTCGAGCGCTACTACCAGGCTGAACAATCGGAAGGCGGCGCCGGCGCGACCATCGTCGAAATCCGGCTCTAAGCCGTTTAGGCGGCATCTGCCCCGACGAGATCATCGTCGAGCGCGATAAGTATGACTTGCCGTACCCACGCACGGCGCGTTGCTCGGCGCGTGGTTCATTCGAACGATGTGGAACGAGTTTCTACGCCGCTGAAGGCGTCGGCGTTGGTTCTCAGAATTGGGCTAACTCGGCGATGACGCCTTCGACGCCTTGGCTCCCGTAGAGCCGGGTCAGCCGTTGTTCCTCGACAGACACCGGCGTGGCTCGGTCCAGCAACGAGGCTTCGAGGTCGTTCCGCGTCGGGATCCAAACGACTCCATCCTCGAACTCGACATTACGGACGTAGCCGCTCATGCGGTTGATGGAGAGTCCGCCGGCGGCGGCGCCGCGATTCAACACGAAACTGCGATCCGATTGCGTCGAGGACTCGGCCCCCGGCGCGAGCCGCGACCGTCCTTTCGGCGCGGGCATGAGCCCGGCGGTATAGCGGACTCCGTCGCCGTCGCTGACAAGCCATCCGAGCTCGTACCAACGCACCGGCTTCTGAGAGCGGTTCTTGACGGTGATTTCCGGCGAGCGCACGCGCGAGCCTTCCACCAGAGCGCTGCCTGACACGATCTCCAACGGTGACTCGGGGAAATGATGACGGGAGACCTTGATGCGCCGTTCGCGCCGGACAAATGGCTGCGGCGGGATGATGAGCTTGCGCAACTGCTGTTCCAGCTCGGCCCGCAGGCGGGGCCGTTGCTGCTGCCGCTGAACGCTGGCCTGCATGGCGGTGGCAAGCTGCTCCCGCCCCCCGGAAGCGAACAGCGACTTGAAATGCTTGCGGTCACGCTCCGCCTCTTTCTCCCAGACCACCAGCTTGCGTCGCGAATCGAACTCGTTCGGCCCCCGGAACACCAGATTGGTGAACAGCGCGCCATCGATGTCCAGGTTAACGGCGTGATCCGTGTTCGGCGGAAAAGGTCGCACGAGCTTCAAATCGACGTTCAATTCCGTCGTATCGTCGGGCGCGATATTGAGACTGGGCAGGGCCACGGAAGCCTTGCCGCCGGGTGAATGCTCGGCCGAAACGACACCCATCACGACGCCTCGCAAGTAAGTCGTGCTCTCGTTGCGGACTTCAAGACGGCATTTCAGGTTGACCACCATGATGGCGCCCATGATCTGAACCCTGGTGCTGCTCAGATCCTTCGAGACGAGCGACAACGGGATGTCGGGCGCTATCGCGACGTGAACGGCTTGGGCAGGGTCTTGCCACAGCGTCGCCGGTCCTCCCACGCTCTGGGCTTGGACGGCACGGCACATCGTCAGGGCGTAGACGGCGAACGCCGCCGGCAGTGCGAGCCCGAGCAGGCCGGCCGTAGCTTTATTGCGCATAGACATCGATAATCTTAATGCGGCCTGTGGCGGCATCGACGGTCCGAAAACGGACGCCGCCATCCGTTTTGACGTCGACGACAACCTCGTAGCCGTCGGTGGGAGGCGCAATTGAAGCTCCCGCAGCGGCAGGCAGCAGGTCAAGAGTTGCACCCAACGGTGCGGACTCCAGTTCCTGGGGAGATGTCTGACGCTCCGCCGGGGCAGAGCTTGCCTTTGCACTTCGCAATTCGTCCGCGGAGACTTTTTCCTCCCCGCCAATGGGCTGATCGAGTTCCTTGCGGAGCGTCGCCGGTCCCGTGATCCGGCGAGCTAGCGCAAGGTTCATCGCGCCGTCTTTGCGTTGGGCTCCGAGCTGTCTCGTCGGAGCCGAGGGCGCCGGAATATTCGCGGGGCGCCCGACGTCTTCGTAAACGACATCCCGGCCCTCGCCGACTCGGCTGCTCTGATGGGCTCGCGCATCGGATGCAAGCCGGCCGGGCTCGTCCTCCGGCGGCGCGGCGGCGCGCACACGATCTCCCGGGAGAGAAGCCACAGTGCTGGCGGCTAGTGTGGCGCGCTTTTCCTCCAGGACGATCTTTTGAGCCCGTTCCCCCACCCGGGCCGGAACGACCGCATCACCGTCCGAGAGAGGCTGGTTCTCCCGCTGTTGGTCCCGGCTCGAAGGTCTGCTGAGGAACTCGCTGGGAGCGGCGGACCCGCCGGCCGGAAGCGCTTCGCCGCCTTCCGGCCTCCGGGCCTCGCTCGAAACCGCGTTCTGTTCGTTAGCCGCTGTGATGACCGTCTCTTCAGCCACCTGCAAGGGAAATTGCTGGACGACGATGAAGCCGCAAAAGGCCGCCGCGGTGGCCAAACCCAGTTGCCACGCCAGCGGCTTTGGGAAGAAGCCGCCCGGGGCGGGCCCGGACTCGGTTTCGCCAGCCGCAGCCACGGCCTTGCGGATTCGCAGTGACATGCCTTCCCAGTCCACCGGCGAAGGCAGTTCGCTCAACTCCCCAAGGTCTCCCTGCAAGTGGAAGAAGTCAGCGACGGCCGTTCGGCACGGCTCGCAACTCTGCAAGTGCTTCTCAATGCGCCAGCGCGAAAGGGGACCCAGCTCGCCGCCCGCGAAGAGGGCGAGGTCGGTTTCTCTCGGATGGCCGACGTAGAACAGGCTCATCGCTTCCGCCCCCTGACGTATCTTCTGAACTTGACTCGTGCATTCGCAATGTGCGAGCGCACCGTCGCCGGCGAGCAATTCAACTGCCGGGCCACTTCCACCGCCGGCAAACCTTCAATATCCCGGAGAACCAGCGCCGCCCTTTCGCGCTCGGAGAGCAGTCGCAGCCCATCCTCGATGTAGGAGCGTTTCTCGCCCCGTAAGACGGCTTGCTCCGGCGTCTCGGTCGAAATTTCCGGCGCTTTGTCCAATTCCTCAAAGCTGACCCTCTTCCGCTTCCTGACAAAATCCAGTGCGGTGTTCGTAGCAATGCGCCCGAGCCAGTGTGCGGCTTTCTTTGGATCCTTCAGCTGCGAGCGGCGAGAAAGGGCTTTGACGAAGGCCTCCTGGGTGAGATCCTGGGCGTCGGGGATATTGCCGACGACCCGATAGACCAAGCGGAACACGCGGCGCATGTGCGCCTCGATAAACGCCGCATCGGTGGACACTTCTACGGAAGTCTCTACCGTAACGAAGGGTTCCGCTTCCATAACGCCCGAGGTTGCCCCTTGAGCCATGCCCGCAATCTTGGTCCTCCTGATACTTTAGGACGGTCAACTGTGCCAAACGTGCAAGAAGAATCTGCCTCGAAAGGCTGGAAACCGCAATGGTTCCAGCCTATGGGAGGGGCATGGCGCGTTTGGATTTCACTTCGAGCTTACCATCGATGCTTGGTCTCGATTGAGTAGACCCACTCGGCGGTGCCTGGGCGAAGCTCCTGCGATGCACATGCATCGCAACCGGGTGGGGAACTATGACAACAGATCCCGCACCTTGCGCAGCGGCCAAGTCAGCGCCCGGCCAATCCGAAAACTCGGCGACTCGATCATGGCGGCGAACACAGTCCTCAATTCGCGTTCGTGTTCCCGCTCGTAGCGGATCTGCCAATCGCGCCGCGCCACCAGATCGCGGAGTTCAGCGACATCCTCATCGGTCAGCGTATAGCCGGCTCGCAGATGATCCGGCAGCCGCCGCGGAACGTAGTACGTGCCATGCTCCGGCACGACTTCTTCGCTCGGACGCTCCTTCGTGTAGAAATAGACGGCCACGGATTTACGAGTGGACTCCCGGCAATCGGCGGGCAATCGGATCTTTGGAAAGCCGTGCCAAGACCGCTCGCTCGTCTCGAACACGATGCAGCGGTTATAAATCGGCTGGATGGTTACGGCCGACGCATCCGTCCAAGGGTCGAGATGCAGTTGCAGCGACCCGCCCCAGGAGTCGTCCCATTGCTTGTTCAGAAAAAGAATGAGATTCAGCCGCCTGTGCCAGCGTTGTCTGGGATGGTAATTGAAGTCCACGTGCGGGTCGAGCTCCTGACCATCCTTGTTCTCGTGTGTCCCGCCTCCGACATAGTCCTGGTCGTACAGCAACTCGGGGACCCCCGTCGTCTGGCTCAACCACTGCAAGAATTTCCGGCTTCGGAAAACCTTGTCCAAGCGGGCGTAGCAGGGCGCGATTTTGGGGAGATTCTCGTAGACAGCCTTGCCCCCCGTCTCTCCGAACTCGTTGCGCGCCCGCTCTTCGCTGAACGCCGGGAAGGCATCGAGGACCTCTTGACAGAACTCTGGTTCAAGAAAGCCGTCGATCACAAAATGCGGAAACGGCCAGGCACTCCTGAAGTGTTCGAGAAGATTTCCCGCGGAAGTGTAAACGGCGGGATTTACGCTCACCTTACGCTGCCATGACCGGCCGGCCCACAGCCGCTGACGCCCCTGATGCGCACGGAGGAAAGTAGCGCCGCATTTTATCACAAGGATATGGGGGCATCGCGGCTCGCTGCGGCGGCCTTCTCCCGGACCGTAAGCAGCGTGCCCTTGCCCCTCAAACGCCGCAGTCCCGGCAACAGCGCATGCGTTGGCTGCCGGCCGCTGTAAGAACCGAGCCCGGCAAGCTCTCGGAGAACTTGCAGTAGAAACTCAGCGGGCTCGAACTCGTCGTCCTGGGCCTCAGCGATGCGCAGGTTAGCCCCGATCGCGCGAGCGCGGGCAGAAAGTACCCGAACTCCCGCCCCCTGCCGTGCATTACCCTGCCATCAATCGACGCCAAAAGGAAACAGCTTCCCGGCCGTGCACCTGCCCCATACGCCCCCGCGAATCCGCTCGAGGTCTCTCCGGCGAAATAGAAGGCGTACTCTCCGTGCGCCAAGTCCTCCGCAGACTCGGCCTCGTAGATGCCGGGCTTGATCTGGTTGTACTTGATATCTCGAATTTCCTCCGGTGGCGCGCCGGCCTTAGCTCCAGTCCATTGATTGATCTTTCCGCCCACGAAAGATCGTTGGCGCTTATTTTCGTTCACGTAGAGGCTGACCAGGGGGAACTCGCTTGGATTCACCGCTCCCTTGGTTGTATAGGACAGGCCGGCCTGCGACTCCTCGAAGCAGAACAGGAACTTGGGCTGTGCGTTTTCGATCCGCACACCCGCCCTCGCCCCTTGGATAGCGGCCTTCGCCTTGACCGACTTGATGCCGTACGTCAGTCTCGATAAAACTCCGGCGCCGGATTGCTGTTGCGAAATAGTCGTCGGTTCCAGGATTTTGATGCTGGCGCCCTCCCTGAGATAGATTCCCGGTCCTTCGCAGTCTGTTCTCTGGAAGTTCGTCGCCACGTTCGCCGCTGCGGACGCTTGACGCTGGACCTTCACAACTCCGGCCGCCGGAGCCGCCGGGGCAGGGGGAGCCTGGACAGCCGGCTTCTTGCCCGCGCTGGTCATGGCAGTGAGCACATCGGGATGGAGACCCGCCTTGGAGAGCTCGAGCAATGTTTGGACAGAAGTGTCGAAGTCCGTCTTGGACGACTCAATCTTCGCTACGATGACCTGCGGCGGTATTCCAGCCGCGCTCAGGGCAATGACATCCGCGTTGGAGAGCGGTCACTCGGCAAACTCCTGCGCAATGCTTGGAATGGCGCAGGATACCAGTGCAAGCAGTACTGTAGGCAGTCGTTTCATCCGCTCTTCCCTTCACGCTTTCGTCGGTGCGGAGGCTGATCTGGAAGCACGTTCCCGGATAACCGCTCGCCGCTGAGAGCAACCTTACCAAACGGTCATGGGATCTGGCGCGGTGCGCGGGATCATCCCTGAGGCACGAACCCCGGTGGTCTCACAGGTGTTCCCGGGTGCTGTTGCGGTCCGGAATTCGTATAGCATTAGCAAAATTATGATGCGTTAATAGGGACGCCCTCGGGAGCCCCTTGCCCGACCGGCCCTAAGTACTCGCCCCCTCCCCGCTACGACTGACGAGGAGCTCTTCTACGGAGCCCTCGGCAACCAGCACACCCGCAACGTCTACCGGCCGACGTCGAGCGCTTCCGCGCCGCCTGCGAGCAGCTCGGCCTCACCCACAAGCGCATCACCCCAAGCATGCCGTCCGGCGACACGACCGGCGGCGCCGGCAAAAGCTCTCGATCGCTTCCCGCAAGCTGCACTTGGCCGTCCTGCAGAATTTTTTCGACGCCCTGGTCCTCCGCCACGACTTCCTGATCAACCCACCGGCGATTGCATCCGATCCGGACATCGGTGTATCGTTTGTCAGCGAGCAACTATCCATGAAGCGCAGAAACTTCCTGCGAACGATGGGCGCGAGCGCCCCGGCTGCCTTGGCGGGAGGAGCGGCGGCGGCTACGGTTGGTCCGGCCCCGGCCGGCGAACCCGGAGTCTTCTTCTACGATGACGGCCGGCACGCCTCGGGCCTTTATCAGTTTGCTCCGCCGTTGGCGCCGAAGGATCTGACTTTCGCCGTTGATCAACTCGTGAACAGCGGAGTGGATACGCTGATTTACTCCGCCGGGCTCGAGGGCGGCGTAGTTCAGTACGACAGCGCTGTCGGCCAGAAATGGGGCGACAACGTTGATATCTGGTCGCATCCGATTTTCTATCGCGCCGCCCGGAATCTGAAACAGCTCATCGACGATGGACACGACCCGTTGAAGATCCTGTGTGACCGTGCGCATGAGAAGGGCTTGTGGTTCCTCCCGACGCTTCCGCTTTGCATCGTTGGCGGCGATCGCTCGCAGGACGGCGGCTACGGGCGCAAGAGCGACTTCGCCTACGAGCACCCGGAATACTACGTCGGTCCGGACAGTCATCCCGCCGCGAGCGAGTTGGGGCGTTTCTTCGGGCCGGCGCGCATGAACTTCTTGCAGGCCGGCGTGCGCGAGGAGCGGTTCCGGCTTTTTGAAGAGCTGCTGGCCCGCTATGGAAGCGACGGCGTGGAGGTCGATCTTTCGATTGACAACGAATTCGGCCCCTTTTGCCGCTTCGAGGACGTGCCGAAGCTCGCCCCGATTCTGACGGAATTGCTGGTGAGGCTGCGCGACGTCGCAGACCGGACGCAACGGGAGCAGGAGCGTCGGAAGAGGATTTACGTCCGGCTGCCTGCCGGCGGAGAGGCTGTCTGGAGGATTCCCGGATTTGAGGTGGGCCGCTGGGTGTCCGAGGGGCTGCTGGACGGACTGATCTGCATCACGGCGAGCAAGAAGGAAACGCCCGAGAACAGAAGGCTGATGATGGATCAAGACCTCGACCTGCGGCCGGCCGTTGAACTGACGCGCGGTACGAACTGCCGCGTACTGATGGGCTTCCGTGGATACCTCGGGCGGCAACTCGAAAGCCACGCGACCGCGGCGATGACGCATGCAGCGGCGGCGCTCGGATACGAGCAGGGTGCAGACGGTTTTGGGCTGTGCGACGGGATGTGGGCGCCGAATGGCTGGCCTTGGACTGACGAGGATTACGAAACGCTGCGTCCGCTCGGGCATCCTGACTTGCTCGCGACCGCCGACAAACACTACGTCGCGCGCTCGCTAACGCGGAGCGCCGACAGCACGGAGGGCCTGTTCCCCGTCAAGGAACCGATTCTTCCTCAGGCGCTCCACGAAGGTAAACCGTTGCGTGTGACGCTCCGCGTCGCCGATGATCTGGCGCGTTGGCGTGATGGCCGCGTGGAGAGTGTTCGGCTGGCGATCCGTCTTACGAACATCGAGTTGGATTTGGATGAGGTCGATGTCCACTGGAACGGAGATCTTCTCTCGGACTCCGCACGACGCGCGTCGGACCTGCATTTTCGGGTCATGGAGAACACGGTCGTCGGTCCGTACGGGTACGTCTTGGAGTACGAATTGCCGCCGGAGCAGTACCCGCTGCGCGGCGAGAACGTGGTCGTGGTCACACTCATCAATCGCGACCCAAAGATCAGCGCCGCCGTTGCGGCCTATGACGTAGACTTGCATATCGCGTACCGCCGACACCGGCACTTCCAGAGTCAACCGATTCGCTTTTGAGTCTTTTCGAGTGTTCATCATGGCCATGCAACAACTTGATCGGAGCAGGTCCGAGCCGCGCGGCTCGCGGCGGGATTTTTTGCAGTTTGCGGCACTGCTGGCGGCGCTGGGATCAGCAAGATGCGCCGCTCCTCCTCCTGAAGATGAGCTTGTACCGTTCGGCGCGACAGACTTGTTTGTGTCTCGGCTGTGTCAGGGCACCGCTTTTCGGGAGATTGACCGCTCACCCGATAATCCCGAAGGGCAAGCGATCCTACGGCGGTGCCTTGACCTGGGTGTCAATTTTTTTGATTCCTCGAATGCCTACGGTTGGGGCGGTGCGGAGATGGCGCTGGGGAAGGCAATTCAAGGCCATCCCCGAGACAAGCTGGTGATCTGCACGAAAGTCCATCCGGGATCCAAGCCCGAAGGCAACGAGCCGTCGAAGCCGGTGGCATTCACGCGCGAGTTCGCATTCCGAGAGTGCGCCGGCAGCCTGCGGCGCCTCGGGACGGACTATGTCGATCTCTATCTGCTCCACAACCCCACCGAGACCATGCCGATCGAACAGGTCGCCGACACGATGGACGAGCTCGTTCAATCCGGCAAAGTCCGCTACTGGGGTCTGTCGAATCACGCCCCCAACGACATTCGCGCCGCCCTCGAGCATGCGGCGAGCGGAGGCCGGAGCGCGCCGGCGGGGCTACAACACTACTTCAACATCGTCGGCCGCCAAGCTCCGGAACAGACCGTGCCCAGACTGGAACGAGAGCTGTTCCCGTTGATCCGCGAGCACAAACTCGGCCTGCAGGCCTTTAGTCCGCTAGCGGCCGGCAAACTGGCGCCGGGACGTGAGCCCGGGGACGGTTCGCCGTTGGAGGATGTGCTCGCCGTGATGGATGAAATTGCGGGCGATTTAGGAGCGACACGCCCTCAAATCGCGATCGCATGGGTGTTGAGCCATCCGGAAGTGACCTCGGCGCTGGCGGGCGCTGAAAAGCCGGCGCACGTCGAGGATAATGTCGTGGGCAGCCGACTGGCGCTGCCTTCGGACGCGCTGGCTGCGCTGAACGAGGCGAGCGAGGCCTACCTCCGGGCGACTACATCGCAAGAAAGTTCTTGAGGAGTTGCTTGCCGGTATCGGTAAGGATCGACTCGGGGTGGAACTGCACGCCCTCGATGGCGTGCTCCTTGTGGCGCAGGCCCATGATGATGCCGTCGGCGGTCTCAGCGGATACGGTCAATTCATCGGGAAGGGAGTCCCTCTCGACGATCAAAGAGTGGTACCGCGTCGCTGTGAAATCCTGGGTCAACCCATAAAAAACTGTTTGGCCGTCGTGATGAATTTGACTGGTCTTCCCATGCATCAGGTAGGGCGCTCGGATCACGTTCCCGCCGAATGCCTCCGCGATCGACTGGTGCCCGAGACACACGCCGAGAATCGGCAACTTGCCGGCCAAGCGCTTCACTAAAGGCACGCAGATTCCGGCCTCCTTCGGCGTACAAGGACCTGGCGAGAGGACAATCCGCCCCGGCTCGAGGTTCTCGACATCGTCGACGCTGACTTGGTCGTTGCGCCGCACGATCATCTCCGCGCCCAGCTCCCCCAGAAACTGGACCAAGTTGTACGTGAACGAATCGTAGTTGTCGATGACCAGCAGCATCGCTGTGGAAATACATCTTCACTATAGCTTCTGGGTTGGTTCGGAAACCGCCGGCAGAGGGTTTGACTTCGGGGTGATGCGCCGCAAGGAGCGCTCACTGTAGGAGTGGCTGCACGGGGGACTTCCATTTCACGCTCTTTACGGAAAATCCGGCGGGCGGGCGGCGCGTTAGTCGCCCGCCACGTTCGATGCTTTGCGGCTACCGCCTTTAGCCGCAGGGCGCTTGGCGGCTTGCTAGGTCGAGCGTTTGATTGCTTTCTTCGATACTCTCTTAGCAGCCCGCTCCGTGGTCAATCGGGTAGGTCTGCCATCGGGATTCGCCGCCAATCGAGCGGAGCGGGCGTCGAGAAGATTCACCGCGTCATCGATCGTCAGCGTCTCAGGCGTCATGCCGCTTCGCAGTGAGCAGTTCAGTTCGCCGTCGGTGACGTAGGCGCCGAAACGGCCGGACTTGATCACGAGCAGCTTTTCCGTGATGGGGTGCTTGCCAAGTTCGCGCAGCGTCTTGGGCTGTGCCGCGCGACGCCGACCCTTGGGTTGCTTGAGCATCTCGACCGCTCGCTCCAGCGTGATATCCAAGGGCGACAGCTCCGGCGGAATCGACCGAATTTCGTCACCGGACTTCACGAATGGACCGAAACGGCCATTGGCAGCCAATACCGGCTTGCCGGTCTCCGGATGCGCGCCGATCGTACGCGGCAAGGCGAGCAGCTTGAGCGCCAACGCGAGATCGACATCTCCAGGCTTCATGTTGGGCAACAACGAAGCCATTTTGGGCTTCTCGCTTCCCGACGGCGCACCCAACTGCACGTACGACCCGAAACGGCCGGTTTTGAGATAGACAGACTTTCCGGTTTCCGGGTGGTCGCCGAGCGCTACGGGTTCCTGCTTGACCTTCGCCAACAGTTGCTGCGCCATTCCTATATTCATTTCGTCGGGCGCAAGCATGTCGGGTAGACTTGCGCGTTTTTGGCCGTCTGAGATGAAGGGGCCGTAGCGGCCAATGCGGATCTCGATCTTCGCGCCGTTCTGCGTCTCACCTACCGGGATGGAGCAAACCTCGCGGGGGTCGATGGACGATTCGCCGTTTTTGACCAGAGCGCGCAGCCCGCGATGGCCGTTGCCGAAGTAAAACTTCTTGAGGTACCCCAGTCGCTCCGCCTCACCGCGCGAGATGGCGTCAAGATCATCTTCGAGGCGAGCGGTGAACTTATAGTCCAACAGGTTCGTGAAATACCTCTCGAGAAGACCCACCACCGCCATAGCGACGAAGGTGGGCACGAGAGTCATGCCTTTCTTGAAGGCGTAGGAACGTGAGAGAACCAACCGCACGATCGTGGCCCACGTGCTCGGGCGACCGATGCCCAGCCGTTCCAACTCCTTGATGAGCGTGCCTTCGGTGTAGCGCGGCGGCGGCTGTGTCGTCCGGTCCAGCGGTTCGAGAGACTTGATCGCAAGCTGATCCTTTGCGGCGATCTTCGGCAACAGGCGTTCTTTATCCACCAAGGCGGCACTCCGGTCGTCGCTGGCCGCAACGTAGGCGAGCAAGAATCCCGGGAACGTGATGGTTTTGCCGGAGGCCCGGAAGAGCGCTTCTCCCAAGCTGATATGCACCACGATGTTGGTGCCGCAGGCATTCTTCATCTGGCTGGCGACAGTCCGTTTCCAGATCAACTCATAAAGCTTGGCGGCCTCGACGCCGAGTTGGCGTTCGACCTCCGCCGGCGCGGTGAAAGCTTTGCCCGCGGGCCGGATCGCCTCGTGCGCTTCCTGCGCGTTGCGTACTTTGGTCTTGTAGATGCGGGCGTTCTTGGGCAGAAAGTCTCGTCCGAAGTGCCGTTCAATCAGCGACCGCGCGGCCGACAACGCCTCATTGGAGAGCGTCGTCGAATCCGTGCGCATGTAGGTGATGAAACCGTTCTCGTAGAGTCGTTGAGAGACAGCCATCGTGCGTTCGGCCGAGTATCGCAGCTTGCGGTTGGCTTCCTGTTGCAGCGTGCTCGTGACGAACGGTGCGGCCGGGGAGGTGGTGTAGGGATTTTCCTCCACCGAGTCGACAACGGCAGTTTCTTTCTCGATGCGGGAGAGCAAGTGCTTCACGTCCGTCTCGCCCAACGCAACGACGTCGTCGGCCTTCTTGAGACGACCTGTTTCTGGATCAAAATCCTTACCGCTTGCTACACGTTGTCCGTTTACGCGTACAAGTTCGGCTTCGAACTCGGAAGGTCCGCTGGGTACATCTGGTTTGCAGAAGTTCGCCCGGATGCTCCAGTAGTTGGCCGCATGGAAGCGGATCCGAGAGCGTTCCCGCTCAACGAGTAGCCGAACCGCCACGCTCTGAACCCGGCCGGCGCTGAGCCGGGGCGCCATCTTCTTCCACAGCAGCGGGCTGACTTCGTATCCGAAGAGCCGATCGACGATGCGGCGCGTCTCCTGCGCACTAACGAGATCCTGATTAATTTGCCGTGCGGAGTCCAGCGCTTGCTCGATCGCCGACTGCGTGATCTCGTGAAAGACCAGTCGGCTCACCGGCACCGTGGGCTTCAGTGTCTCTAGCAGATGCCAACTGATCGACTCGCCCTCACGATCTTCGTCCGTCGCGAGGTAAATGCGCTCCGCACGCCTGACTGCCTGCCGAAGTCCCTTGACCTGCTGTTTCTTGCTGTCGAGGATGATGTAAAGGGGTGCGAAGTCCCGCTCGATGTGGATGCCGAGCTTTGCCCAAGGCTCCTTCCTGAACCTTGCCGGGATCTCTGAAGCGCTGTCGGGCAAGTCCCGAACATGGCCGTTCGAAGCCATGACCGTAAACCCCGCCCCGAGGAAACGAGAGATCGTCCGAGCTTTGGTGGGCGACTCAACGATCACGAGCGACCGCTCTTTTGTACTTTTAGCCATACTTACCCAAAGGGGTTCCGCGTTGCTGCGGAATCGTAGTGTTCAAGTTATCCAAACACGAACAAAGCGCTTGCCGGGAAGCTGTTTGGCCAGACCGTAGAGTTCCAGCTCACTCAACGCCGACAGGATCTCCGAAGGCGAATTCCGCTCGCAACGGCGAATGATCTCGTCGATATGCATCGACTGATCAATCTGTAGCAGCGGCAGTAGCTTCTTGGCAAGCGGCGTCGTTGCACTCTCCCACAAGGATGTTCGCTCGCCACTTGACGTTGCAGCTTCTGCGGCGGCGGTCTTTTGTCTAAGGGACAGTCTTTGCTTGACGTCGAGCGGCAGGGCCTCGATCACGTCCGAAGCGTCCTGCACCAGATTGGCGCCTTGCTTGATCAAGAGATTCGGTCCCCAACTAGGTTTCGAAACAATGCTTCCGGGGACGGCGAACACTTCGCGGCCCTGATCCAACGCCAGGCGTGCCGTAATCAACGAACCGCTGTACTGGGCTCCTTCGACGACCATGACCCCGAGACTTAACCCACTAATAACACGATTTCGGATCGGGAAATTCTGCGGGAAGGCCGTAGAGCCCATCGGGAACTCCGAGACGATAACGCCCTTGGCGACGATCTGGTCGGCTAACTTCTTGTTTTCGCGGGGGTAAACAACGTCAACGCCACAACCGAGGACGGCTATGGTAGGCCCGTCGGCTTCAAGAGCACCCTGGTGTGCGTAACTGTCAATGCCACGGGCCATGCCACTGACCACCGTCATGCCGACTCCAGTCAACTCGCGACTCAGCTTTCTCCCAACCGCCATGCCGTAGGGTGTCGGGCGGCGTGAGCCGACAACGGCAAGATTCTCTCCCGATAGACATTCGGCCCGGCCGCGAGCATAGAGCAGGATCGGCGGATCGAAGATTTCCTTGAGTCGCTCAGGATATCTCGCATCGTGAATCGAAATGATCTCAGCGCCAGCCTGTTCCAGCTTGTTCTGCTCGGCGCCGGCATCCTCAAAACTGGTGCCCGAGTGGATCGTTTCCGCGATCGCCTCACGCAATCCGCAGGAGCGCAACTCCGTCAGGGACGCGTGAAAAACCCGCTCGGGGCTGCCGAACGTTCGGATGAGTTTAAGGGCGTTCCGAGCTCCGAGCCCCGGAACCAAATGTAATACCAACCAGTAAAGCTGCGCTTGCCGGCCGGTCGCGGCGGTCACCATCGATCGTACTATCGAAGAATAACCTAACGGACGCCTCGGCCTCGGCGCAAGCGCGATACACCGATCCGTCCGTAGGGGGTCGCAGGCAGGGGCGCCGCGCGCGCTTTGTTGCCGCGCTGCTATGTATTGTGCTATCAATAAGAATCCCGTCAGAAGGGCCGTGTCCGGCTGCGCTTCACCAAGCGTGCGATGACGGTTTCTTTCATTGTTCCCCACAGGAACCGCTGCGATTTGCTGGAACCGTTGCTGTCATCGATTGGACGGCAGCGCACCTCCTTCTACGGCGAGATCGAAGTCATTGTCGTGGACAACGGATCGCGGGACGGTTCGCCTCAGGTCGCGCGTGAACTGGGCGTGAACGTGATCTCACTGCCCCGCAATGAAGGTGTAAGCCGCGCCCTGAATCGCGGCATCCAAGCAGCGCGGGGTGAGTACATCGTGCTGCTGAACAATGACGTGGAGATCTCTCCCGACTGGCTGCAGCGACTGCTCGCGGATCTGGATGCGACGCAAGCCTGGTTCGCTACAGGCAAGATGCTGAACTTCAGCGAGCGCCGGCGAATCGACGGCGCCGGCGACGCCGTGTGCCGGGGCGGCACAGCCTGGCGACTCGGCCACGGAAAGGATGACGGCCCGCTCTTCTCACACCCACGGGCTACGTATTTCCCCTCCGCCACGGCAACCCTGTTCCGGCGAACCTTCTTCGACAAGGTGGGCTTCTACGAAGAAGCCTTCTTCGCCTACCTGGAGGACGTGGACCTCGGATTTCGGGCCGCCATCGAAGATACACCGGGGCGATATGTCCCCGAGGCCGTCGCGTATCACTGCAGCGGCGAGACTACCGGCCGCTGGAGCGCGCAGATGGTCGAGTGGCTGACCTGCCATCAGTTGCTGCTGCTCGCGAAATTCTATCCTGCTTCGCTGCTCGCAAGATTCGCGTGGCAGATCATCGTCGCGCAGTTATTGTGGGCTGTCCTTGCGTTTTCGCGCGGACGGGCTCTCGGATGGCTCCTCGGCCTGGGATGCGGCCTGCGCCGGTTTGGCGCTCTGCGGCGGGGTTCGCAATCCTTGCGAGCACATGCTTCTCGGCTCGCCGGCGTGCTGAATTCCACCGAGAGTGAGATCGCCCGCGTACAACAGCAGACGGAGTGGGACACCTACTGGCGCTGGTACTTCAAGCTGGCTTGCCATCCCATGGGGGCGAAACCGTGACGGCTGGGGTGTCGGTCATCATCGTGACCTTCAACTCGGAGCGTCATATCGCAGCGTGTCTGAAGCCTCTCGGGCAGGCCGACGAAGTCGTCGTTGTCGACAACGCTTCGTCGGACGACACCTGCGACATCGTTGTCCGCGAAGCGCCGGAAGTAAAGTTGATTCGCAACGCGAGCAACCGCGGTTTCGCGGCCGCCGTCAACCAGGGGATCGCAGCGACCGGCAGTCCCTTCGTTCTCTTGTTGAATCCAGACACGATCCTGTTGAGCAGCCTGCAACCCCTTGTGGAACGCTGTCTCGTTCCGCAAGTCGGCGCGGCGGGCGGGAAGCTCGTTGACGGCAACGGGCAAGACCAGATTGGGTTCAATGTACGGTCGTTCCCAACCCCCGCGGCGCTTTTGTTCGAAGTGCTTCTCATCAACCGCTTGTGGCCATCGAATCCTGTCAACCGGCGCTATCGCTGTCTGGATGCAGACCCCGACACCGCGCGCGAAGTCGACCAGCCGGCCGGGGCGTTTCTGATGATTCGCCGTGACGTGTTGCGACAAGTCGGCGGCCTGGATGAAAATTTCCACCCCATTTGGTTCGAAGACGTCGATCTTTGCCTGCGGGTGCGCAAGGCCAGGCACATGATTTACTACGAGCCGTGTTGTGTGGCGCAACACACAGGCGGACACTCCGTGGGCAGCATCACCCTGGAAGAACGCTATCAGGCTTGGTATGGTAATCTTTTACGCTTTTGTTGCAAGCACTTCTCCAAGGGGATCCGCCGCTGGCTGTACATTGCTGTTCGAGTCGGGCTCCGGCTCCGCTGGCTTCTCTGCATCCTGGGCGCGGGAACCGCCAGCGAAAGAAAGGCATGCCAAAACCTTATCAAGACCCTCAGCGGTTTCTCCGTCCACGACCGGAACGTAGTGGCTGGATTGGGGTCTGCTTCTCCTGCTGAATCGAAATCGAGTTAATAATTCATGGTTCGTGAACAATGCGTTTCGGTCACTATCGTCACGTACAATAGCGGTCGCTTCATACGGCGCTGCCTTGAGTCGGTGCTCGACCAGAAGTACCCCAATTTAGAGTTGATCATCGTCGACAACGCTTCCACCGACGGCACCACCGACATCCTCGAGCGCTTCGAAGATCGCTGCATCATCATCTACAACGAGGAGAACATCGGCTTCGCGGCGGCACAGAATCAGGCCATCGCGATTTCTCGCGGCGAGTGGGTTCTCACGCTCAATCCCGATGTGATGCTTCTTCCCAACCTTGTCGCCACGTTGATGGCGCAGGCGGACGTCGACCCCACGGTCGGCACCCTTTGCGGCAAGCTGATGATGATGGATGCCTCCTTCGAGATCCCCGACCAGCAGGTCGTCGATTCGACCGGCATGTACTTCACGCCGATGCAGCGGCACTTCGACCGCGGCTGTCTCGAGACGGACAACGGTCACTACCTCAAGTCGGAGTATGTCTTCGGCGCCACCGCGGCGGCGGCTTGTTACCGGCGCAAAATGATTGACGATATCTCGGTGGGCAACGAGTTCTTCGACTCCGATTTCTTCACCTACCGCGAGGACGCGGACGTTGCTTGGCGCGCGCAACTGCTCGGTTGGAAATGCGTCTACGTACCCAACGCCTGCGGCTATCACGTCCGCAAGCTTCGTCCTGGGATGCGCCGTTATCTTCCGCCGGAGATCAATATGCACTCGGTCAAGAACCGCTTCTTGATGCGCGCGAAGAACATCACGGCGGGTGTGTACCTGCGGAACTTCATTCCCATGACATTGCGCGACCTGGGTATCGTCCTCTACTGTCTGACGATCGAGCGTTCGTCGCTCAAAGCGTTCTACCTGCTCGCTCGCGACTTCAACCGCGTCCTCGAAAAACGCCGTCTGATCCAGCAGCGCCGGCGCGTGGATGAAGACTACATAATGAGCTGGTTCCGCTTCACTCCTGTCAGCCACCCCGTGGAAAGCGTCGCGCCTGCTCCCGAGCCCATCAGAGTTTGGGAGCTTTAGCGATTCATGAAAATCGCCCTTCTGGGCACCCGTGGCATCCCGGCCCGCTACGGCGGGTTCGAGACGTTTGCAGAAGAGTTGTGCGCCCGTCTCGTTGAGCGCGGACACGAACCGACCGTCTATGGACGCACAAACAACGTCGGCAGCCCGGGACCGCTCTATCGGGGCGTCCGGCTGGTGGTCCTGCCGACCATCTCTCACAAGTACTTCGACACGCTCGTTCACACCTGCCTGGCGACGCTTCATCTGCTGTTTCACCGCCATCACGTCGCGCTGTTCTGCAACGGAGCGAACGCGGTCTTCACCGTGCTTCCCCGGCTACTGGGGGTGCCGACGGTTCTGAACGTTGACGGTCTCGATCGGCAACGCAAGAAATGGAATGCGCTCGCGCGGAGTTGGTATCGCGTGTCTGAGTGGCTGACGAAATGGTTCCCCACCGCCGTCGTCTCCGATGCCGAGGTGATTCAGAAATACTACGCGGAGACGTACGGCAGGAAAACACATCTCATCGCTTACGGCGCGCCGGCCAATAAAGTCACGACGAAAGCAGCGCTCGACCGTTTCGGCCTCGAACCCGGAGGCTACTTTCTTTACGTCAGCCGGATGGAGCCGGAGAACAACGCCTTGCTCGTGGTGCGCGCCTTCGAGCAAACGACGGTTCCCTGCAAGCTCGTCATGGTCGGCGACGCACCCTACGCGAAAGACTACATCCGGCGCGTGCAATCGACGGACGACCCGCGCATCGTGTTCACCGGAGCTGTTTTTGGAGACGGCTATCACGAGCTCCAGTCCCACTGCCTCGCCTATATTCAAGCCACTGAGGTCGGAGGCGTTCATCCCGCGCTGATCGAAGCGATGGGCCGCGGCGCGCCGGTGCTGTTCCTGGATACACCGGAGAATCGCGAAGTGGCGGGAGGCGTCGGCCTGATGTACTCCAAGGACGAACGGCGACTGTCCTCCGTCATGGAATCAGTCGCGGGCATGTCGGCCGACGAGCGTGCCGATTTGAGCAAGGCCTCCCACGAGCGCGTAAGAAAACGCTACGATTGGGAAACCGTCGTCGACCGCTACGAGGAACTTTTTTGCCAGCTTGCCGGCGTTTCCCATGCCAACGAAGCTGCTCCCGGAAGAGCGCGGTAACCTCCTGTCGGCACCCGCGAAGCGGTCTATTGCTGGACGAATCCGGCGCCGCGATACGGGCATGGACGCTCCCACCAGCGCCACGCTCAGCGTCGAACAGCACGTCACCGCGAGTCACCGGATATTTCGAGGAGTTCAGTACGCAAAACGCTCTCTTACTTCTCGTTCTCGGGCTGATCAAGCCCAGCGCTCGGTGGCGGCCGCTGTTGCGTTACACCCGTGAGGCTCGACCGGCCTCACCCCGGATCGGTCAGTCCAGAGTGTCCTTGATGGAGCAGTTTCGGTCGAGGATTCGTTTTCGCCGGTCGAAATCGTCGCAACAGGAGCCGCCGCCGCCGGGGGCATCGTGGGTCCTGATTCGATGCCGGCCCAGGACTCGGACGTCCCAGGGTCGAGTAACCGCTGACAGATCCCCGATGGGAGGTGCAGGTCGTTGACGATCAGAGTTCGACGCGCAAGCGGTGCGGACGCCACGATCATCGCGGACCACAGCGCCGCGATGGCCCTCGAGATCGAAGACATCGAGCTGGATTGCAACCGGCTGCGGGCCGGAACCCAGGCCGTCCTCGAAGACGCCGGGAAAGGGTTCTATGTCGTTGCCGAAAGGGGAGCGCGGGTTGTCGGGCAATTGATGGTCACGTTCGAGTGGAGTGACTGGCGCAACGGCATTTTCTGGTGGATTCAGAGTGTGTACGTCGAGCCGGCATCGCGGGGCCAAGGGGTGTATTCGGCGCTGCACCACTGGGTGCTGGAGCAAGCCGAGGCCGCCGGGGATGTGTGTGGCATTCGGCTGTACGTGGACAAGAGCAATCACAACGCGCAGCGAACCTATCGGCGCTTGGGGATGACGCCGGCGGTGTACGACATGTATGAGACCGACTTCGTTTTGAAGCGAGAAGAAAAATAAGGCTGGGTCATCGTGGAACAACTACTCGCGCTGCATGAAACCATCAACGGTTTGGTTTGGGGAACGCCCATGATGGTGCTCCTGATCGGCGCCGGGCTGGTGCTGACGGTAGTGACCAGGGGGGTGCAGTTTCGCCGGCTGCCTTTCGCATTCCGTGAAGTATTCGGCAAGCTGTTCCAAAAAGGAAAGGGGGAGGGAACCGTAACGCCCTTCCAGGCCTTGGCAACAGCGCTGGCGTCGACCGTCGGGGTCGGAAACATCGCGGGCGTGTCGACGGCGATCTTTCTGGGGGGGCCTGGGTCCCTGTTTTGGCTTCTCGTTTCGGGCGCCGTCGGCATGGCCACGAAGTACTCGGAGATTGCCATTGCGCTGCACTACCGCGAGAAGGACGACCAGGGAATTGTCCGCGGCGGCGCGATGTATGTGCTGTCGAAGGGACTGAGACTCCGCTGGCTGGGGGCGGTCTTCGCCTTGCTCACGGCGTCGGCTGCATTCGGAATCGGGAACATGGTCCAGGCCAACTCGGTCGCCGACGCCGCCAGGAGCGGTTTTGGGGTTGAGCCGTGGGTGAGCGGCCTCGCCCTGTGCGCATTGACGGCATTGGTTGTGCTGGGCGGGATCCGCCGCATCGCCGAGGTCACGCAGTTCCTCGTGCCGTTCATGTGCGTGATCTATGTACTGGGCGCGATCGTCATCCTGATCCGCTATATCGATCAAGCGCCGGCGGTCATCGAATTGGTCCTGTCCTCCGCGTTTCAAGGGCAGGCGGCCGTGGGGGGATTCGCCGGAGGCACCGTGGCGGCAGCCGTTCGTTATGGCATTGCGCGCGGGATGTTCTCGAACGAGGCGGGGCTGGGAAGCGCCCCCATTGTTCACAGCTCGGCGGTGACCGATCATCCGGTTCGACAGGCAACCTACGGCATCGCCGAGGTGTTCGTGGACACCATGGTCGTCTGTCTACTCACTGGCTTCATCGTGCTGGCTACGGGTGCCTGGCAGTCGGGCGCCGACGGCGCTTCGATGGCCGCCAAGGCCTTTGAGATCGGCCTTCCCGGAGACTGGGGCGGGCAGATTATGAGTCTTGGCCTCATCCTCTTCGCGTTCTCCACCGTGATTGGATGGGCCTACTACGGGGAAACCGGAGCCGCTTACCTTTTCGGCACGGCGGCAAGCATGCCGTACCGTCTGGTATGGATCATCTTCGTATACCTGGGCGCGACAGGAAGTCTCCAACTGATCTGGAGTCTCGCCGACACGCTCAACGGCCTGATGGCCGTCCCCAATTTGATCGGCGTGCTTGGGTCGCTGGCGATCGTGGGATCGCTCACGAAGGAATTCTTCGCAAAGAACCGCTGAGTCTGCCTATCTCCACATGCGGCGGGGCCGCGTGTGGAGATAGGGATACGAGTGAGGCCCCGTTCGGCTGGCTTCAGATCAGCGAGTTCGCAGTGAGTTGTGGCGCCGATAGTTGTCCAGCGCCGAGCGGACCGTGACCATTTGGCGCTACCGCCGTCGGGGAGGTCGGGTTGCCGGTGCTTCCCCGGCAATGCGCTCCGGCATGGTCGTGTCGGTATACGAGCAACCGCCGGAGCGCCTGCGCGTGTCCGGGAAGTGATCGCTGCTCAGGCCAATCGAGCTATGGTAGTGCTGCCGTCGCATTCGCTCAGACGGACACGGACCGGCATGCCCGGGGCGAGCTCCTGATCGGGAAGGCGCACGGGAATGTAGTTGTCGGTGAGTGCGCGGCTGCCGCCGCCGGCTCGTTGGTCGAGGGTGACGGCGTCGAATGCAGCGCCGAGCAGACTGCTCCGGAACGCCAGGTTCTTCTCCGCCGCCAACTCCCGCAGCACCCGGTTGCGCAGTTTCTTGACCGGCTTCGCCGGCTCGTCCGGCATGTCGCTTGCTTCGGTGCCCGGCCGCGACGAGTAGCTGAAAACGTGCAGGTAGGTGAAGGGCATCTCGGCGATGAAGCGGCGGGTCTCCTCGAATGCAAGATCGCTCTCACCCGGGAATCCCACCATGACGTCAGCTCCAATGGAGGCTGTCGGCATGAGGGAACGAGCCTTCTCGATGCGGCTCGCATAGTGGCGTACTCGGTAGCGCCGGCGCATTCTGCGGAGGACCGTGTCAGAAGCGGATTGCAGAGGGATGTGGACGTGCTTGGCAATACGAGGCGTCGCTGCAACGAGCTCGAGCAGGTCGTCGGTCCAGTCCATGGGCTCGATCGAGCTCAGGCGCAGCTTCGCGATGTCCGTCTCGGCCAGCAACTTGCGAAGCAGATGGGCTAAGCGCGGTCTTGCGGGAAGGTCTCGACCCCAGCGTCCAAGGTTGATGCCGGTGAGCACAACCTCGCTGTAGCGTTCCGACAACATTCTCACCTGCTCGATGACAAACTCGATCGGAGCGCTCCGGCTGGCGCCGCGCACAGCGGGGATCACGCAGAAGCTGCAGCGATTCCCGCAGCCGTCTTGAATCTTGAGGTTGGGGCGCGTGCGATCCGGTCCCGCCTCGACGACCGGTGTTGAGAGGAACCGCTGTTGGTCGAAAATGTTCCCGACCAGCGTTCCGCCAAGGCTGATCTCTCCGTGGTAAGCGGCTTGGCCCACAGGGGCCGACGGCTTGACCAAGTCGGCGGTAACGATCTTCCCGATCTCCGTCTTGTGCGAATTACCGACGACCCACTTGACGCCGGGGAGATCCGCGAGTTCCGCGGGCCGGCGCTGGGCATAGCAGCCCGTTACAAGAATCTCGGCGTCCGGATTTTCTCGATGAGCGTGCCGGACCGCCTGTCGGGCATCCCGATCCGCTTCCGACGTGACGGTACAGGTGTTGATGATGACGAGATCGGCCGGACCCGAAGTGGTTTCCAAACCACGGTGCTGCAGGTCAGCCGAGATGGCGGCTCCATCCGCCTGCGAAGCACGGCAGCCGAAGCTTCGCACGGAGAAGCTCTTTGTGGGGAATCGCCGGCGGGAACGCATGAAGACTTGCCCTGGCGGTGGGAAGTAGTTGGGCGGAAAACCCGCCGGGAGAAGGGCAAACAGCGAATTCTCAGCGCACTAACGAGGGTCGCGGCGCATCTTTTTACGGTTTCGCTTGCGCGCCAGCGCCTGCTTGACTCGTTTTTTTTCGCCGGGCTTCAAATAGTAGGAGTGCCGCTTGACCTCTTTGATGATGTCTTCGTGCTGCACCTTTCTTTTGAAACGCCGCAGTGCGCCGTCGAGCGATTCGCCCTCCTGAACATATACTTCAGCCACGCATACCTCCGCCAACGAATAAAAACACAAGAATGCCGGTCGAGCGAGGAGCGAAGAAACCAGCAGCCCCTCAACGAATTGTACCCTACAGATCCGCCGCAGGCCAGCCGTGCTGACTTTGTGAGAGGGCAATGCCTGATGCTATTGCCCCGTCCGCGATAGACCCTTAGCGCTTCGAGGACATCCGGATGACCGGTTCGAGAAGGTTGTCGACGGGTGCATAGTCGTCGGTGAGGACGAGACTCTCCGAGCGCCGGCGGAGAGTGGCGAGCTGCTCGGGATCGAGCACCATGCCGATAGCTGAGCCGATGGACAACTCATTGACGTCGAGCGGGCGCCCCGACCCTACTACGATGAACGTGTCACGCTCATCGTCGTCGGAAGGTCCGGCCAAGGAGCTGGATATGGCGTAGACATGCGGGAAGCTTTGCTCCAGCGTGTTGATCATCGCGCCGACAAAACGGCCGGAACTGTATATATCGATGACGTTCGCCAGCAATACGCCGTCGGGCGTCATGAGCTGACGCAGCTTCTCGTTGAAATCCTTGGTCGTCAGATGGAACGGCGGTGAATAGTGATTGAAGGCATCGGAATAGACCAGATCGAAGCGGTTGTCTGAGGCGTTTCCCTGCCGCCGCAGGATATCTTCGACGTGATTCCGAGCATCGAGGTTGAAGATACGGATCGGCGTGTCTGCCGGTAGTCCGAAGGCCTCGTACGCCGCGCGGGTGACCTCAGGATCGATCTCGGCAACTTCCAGATAGCTGCCCGGCCAATGGCGCAGCAGCCAGCGGGGAAAGACGAACCCACCCCCGCCGAGCGAGAGCGCTCGTAGTACACGATCCTGGGGCCAGTCCTTGACGGCGGCCCGCGTCACGGCGGCGTAGACCTGCTCATACTCATAGATCAGCCTGCCGGGATCGTTCATGTCGACGTAGGCGTGAATCAGAAAATCGAGAGTCATCGACCGCACACCGGCCATTTCCATGTCGTCTTCCACGGTGATCAGGGAGTATTGCGTCTCCTCCTGAAAGTGGACCCAGTCGCTCTCGTACGGGTGCAGGCCCAAGCGCTCGCCGACGGTGCGGGCCTGCTCGAACGGACCGCTCATGGCGATGAAGGAGGCGCCAACCACTCCGGTCCAAAGGAACGGCAGCAGCGAGCGGGCTCCGAACAGGAAGGCCATGCCCAGCAAGATAGCCGACACGCTGAGCAGGACAGCCACGGTGCCGACTGCGGCAATCAGATAGTAGCCCGTCAGAAACGTACCGACGATGCTGCCGACGGCGCCCCAGGAGTAGACGCTGCCCACGGTCCGTCCGGTCTCGCGGCCCAGGTCCAGGGCCATTTTGGCCGCCACCGGACCGATGGTCCCGAGCAACGCCGAGGGCAGAAAGAACACCAGGAAAACATGGCCGAAGATCCGCAGAACCCACTCCTGATCGCGGAGCAGCATCCAGTTTCCGGCGTGGATGTTGAGCATGGGGGTGAGCAAACATGTCGCCGAAGCGATGAGGAATAGCGACGCCAACGCTTCGGCCGGACGGTAGCGGTCCGCCAGCCGGCCGCCGAGGTAGTTGCCGACGGCGATCCCTGCCAGCACGATGCCGATGACGGATGTCCAGGTATAGAGCGAACTGCCGACGTAGCGCGCGATCAGGCGCCCGGCTACCAGCTCGACGACCATGATGCAGAGGCTCGAAACGAATACAGTGAAATTGGGGAGCGCCCAGACCCAGATGCTTTCTGGCGGCGGCGGCTCGGCGTTCTGCGATGTCACGGGATCAGACATACTCGCCATCTCGAAACCTTGGGGAGAGTGGAAAACGGGGCCTTCCAACGCTCCTCAGTAGGACGTATGCCGGCTCTGGGAGGTAACACATCGGTAGGTTTTGAGAACCTTGCGGGCCGTCTCGTCCCAACTGTAACACTGAGCCCGGCGGCGTCCTGCGGAGCGGCCGAGGCGCTGGAACCCCCCCTCGAAAACCGGCCCGGGACCCTCCGCATGGTACAATGAGCGGGCTTTATCCTGCCGTTTTGGGCCTCTTGGAGACGGTTTGAGAGTTCCGTCTGCGGCCTCGTTCCCCCGTCAGAGCCACATCGTAGGACGCGGTCGAAAGCACCATGCGCTGGAGCCAGCTATTCATTCCGACGCATCGCGAGACGCCGGCCGAAGCCGATGTCGTCAGTCACCAGCTCCTGCTGCGAGCAGGCTACATCCGGCAACTTGCAGCCGGCCTCTACAGTTACCTCTATTTAGCGCGGCGCTCGCTGCTGAAGATCGAGCAGGTTATCCGTGAGGAGATGGACGCCATCGGCGCGCAGGAGATGTTCCTGCCGGAACTGCATCCCGCGGAAGTCTGGCAAAAGAGCGGCCGTTGGGATGCCATCGGCCACGACATGTTCCGTCTGCACGACCGCTGGGGGCGTGATCTGTGTCTGGGCATGACGGAAGAGGAGGTCATGACCTCCCTGGCCACCGGCGAGCTGCGCAGCTACAAGCAATTGCCGCAGTTGTGGTATCAGATTCAGGCGAAGTTTCGAGACGAACCGCGGCCCAAGTCGGGGCTGATTCGCGCGCGGCGCTTCACGATGAAGGATTCGTATTCCTTCGATCTGGACGCCGCCGGCCTCGACGCCAGCTACCAGAAGCATCATGCGGCCTATTGCCGCATCTTCGATCGCTGCGGATTGAAATTTATTACGGTGGAGGCGCATTCCGGCGAGATGGGCGGCAGCCAATCGCACGAGTTCGCGGCGCCATCGGATGCGGGCGAAGACGTGATCGTAGTCTGCGAGGGCTGTGGCTACGCGGCCAATCTTGAGAAGGCTCGGTCTACGCCGCAACCTCCCACACAGCCCGACGCGGCGGTAGACCTGCCTCCGGAGGAGTTTCACACTCCCGGCAAGAAAACGATCGCTGAAGTCGCCGCGTTTGACGGTTCTCCGGAGACCGCGCACATCAAGAGCCTCGTCATCGTGGCGGATGAGAAGCCGTACCTCATCTTGCTGCGAGGCGATCACTCGCTGAATGAAGCGAAGCTCGGGTCGGCCATTGCTGCGATGAAAGTGAGGCCGTCGCATCCCGAGGAGATCCGTAAATGGTTCGGCGCGGACGCGGGATCCCTGGGCCCTGTGGATGTGAAGGAACTCTCCATCCTTACGGACGAGGCGCTTCGGAACCGCCGCGATCTGATCTCCGGAGCCAACCGAGACGACTATCATCTGCGCCATGTGACGCCCGGACGCGATTTCGAGACAAGCTTCGCCGATCTCCGAGATGTAGCCGAAGGCGACGCATGCGCGGAATGCGGCAAGCCCATCACGTTGAGAAAATGCATCGAGGTCGGTCACATCTTCAAGCTCGACCGCCGTTATTCCGAATCGATGGGATTGAGCGTGCTCGACCCCAATGACAAGGAAGTGACCCCGATCATGGGTTCGTACGGCATCGGGCTGGAGCGCATTCTCGCCACGGCCGTCGAACAGAATCATGATGATGCGGGCATGGTTTTGCCGGCCTCGATCGCTCCGTTCGAAGCCATCATCACGCCGGTGAATCTGAAGAACGACTCCCAGCGGCAGGCCGCCGAGTCGCTGTACGAGGACTGCCGCAGTCGGGGCATCGACGTGATCTACGACAACCGAAGAGAGCGCGCCGGCGTGAAGTTCTCGGACGCCGATTTGATCGGTATCCCCTACCGTTTCACGGTCGGCAAGAAGATTTCCGAGGGAATTGTGGAACTGAAGGTTCGGTCGACACGTCAATCAACCGATGTTAGACTCGAAGTAGCTGCTAAGCGGCTCGCCGAGGAGTTGGCGAAAGCCGTCGATCCGAGCGCTTCCACATGATGCTGCTTCGGGAAAACACGGCCCGCGAGCCCCGTTCCCGCCGGCGCTCTCGCGGTTTGCGAACGCGCGCACCAAGCCCTACCGCTCTGAAGTGACCAATTCCACGGAGTGTCGGGGCGCGGCTTGCGAACGAACCAGGTGACGGAATGGGCACTGGAAAACTTGTAGTCCGCTCGCGCATGCTTGGCCGGCTGTTTCGGCTGGCGAAGAGTCCGTTCGGAAAAGTACTGCTGGCTCTGTTTCTGATCACGGCCATCGCAGGCGGAGTGGCCTTCAACCACTTCTACTGGGAGTACGCGAAACTCATCGACGCCAAGCTGCACGGCGGCCCCTTCAACCGTACTTCCAAGATTCTGGCCGCGCCGGATCCGGTGTTCGTCGGCGACGAGATGGAGATCGCCGATGTCGTTGCGCACTTGCGCGAGGCAGGCTATTCCGAGTCGCGGCACAACCAGGTAGGCCGCTTCAGCATCAAGCCCGGTGCGATTGAAGTCTATCCGGGTGTGCTCTCCTACTTCATTCAGGAACCGGCGGTTCTCTACTTCAGCGAAGGCCGTGTGACGAGAATCGTTTCCCTGAACGACAACAACCCTCAGAACGCCTACGAGCTGGAGCCCTCCCTCGTCACGAACCTGTCCGATCAGACGCGCTCCAAGCGGAGGCTGGTTGCCTACGACGACATTCCCGATGTCTTGAGAAACGCTGTCCTGGCAATCGAGGATCACCGCTTTTTCAGCCATGCCGGAATCGATGTTATCCGCGCGACGCGAGCCGCTTTCGACGGGATTGTCCAATGGCGCCGCCCCCGGGGAACCTCAACTCTGACGCAGCAGTTGGCGCGCCAGTTCTTCCTGAGACCGGACCCGACCCCCAAGCGCAAGCTCGAGGAAGCGATGATCGCGCTGCAACTCGAGAGCCGGCTTACCAAGCAGCAGATCTTCGAGTTTTATGCGAACCAGATCCCCTTGGGACGGCGCGGCAGCTACAACGTCATGGGCATGGGAGAGGCCGCCGAAACCTACTTCGACAAGGACCTCCGTGCTCTGGAACTGCACGAAGCCGCGCTGCTGGCGGGTCTGATCCAGCGGCCAAGCTACCTCAATCCCTACCGCCACCCGGAACGCGCCAAGAAGCGCCGCAACTCGGTTCTGCGGGCGATGCTGCGGGAGCAATACATCACCTTGGACCACTACCGGTCAGCCGTTGAGGCGGAGATCGAGCTGGCGCACGGCAAGATCGAATACAGCAACGCGCCGTACTTCGTCGATCTGGTCAACCGTGGCTTACGGCAACACTTTGGCGAGAAAGAATTGATCACGGGGTCGTACCACGTGTACACAACGCTCGACATGCAGCTTCAAAGAGCCGCCGTGGAAGCGATTCGCGTGAGCATGGCCGAGGTCGACAAGAAGGTGGCCCGGCAACACAAACGCGGCAAGTACTCCGCCTTCGGATATCCACCGAGCGGCCCGCCGCCTCGCGCCCAGGCGGCCTTGGTCGCGATTGACCCGACAACCGGCGAAGTCAAGGCGATCGTCGGCGGCCGTAACTACGGCGAGAGCCAACTCAACCGCGTGTTGGCCTACCGACAGCCCGGGTCGGCTTTCAAGCCCTTTGTCTACGCCGCCGCGGTCGACACGGCGATCGAGCATGAGGACGATCCCTTTACGTCGCTCACGCGAGAAGTATTGACGCCCATTTCCATCATTGACGATGTGCCCACGACGTTCTGGTGGGACAACAAGCCCTACGAGCCGTCGAACTTTTCCAACAAGATTTACGGTACCGTCACGATGCGGACGGCGCTGGTCAAGTCGATGAACATCTCGACCGTCAAGGTGGCGGAATTAGCAGGGTTCGACCGCGTAAGCGACTTGGCGAAGCGGGCGGGATTGGGGGAGAACATTCTGGCTACACCGGCGGTTGCGCTGGGGGCGTACGAGGTGACACCGCTCGATATCGCCGCAGCCTATACGGTCTTCGCGAACGGCGGCAAGCGGATGGAGCCGTACTTTATTCGATCCGTCACCGACCCGAATGGCAACGCTCTGCTGAGAAACCGTCCGCAGGAAGAAGAAGTGCTCGATCCGCGCGTCGCCTACATCGTGACGCACATGCTCGAGGACGTCATTCGCAGGGGCACGGCGGTGCGCGTGCGCGGCATGGGATTCACCGAGCCCGCGGCCGGCAAGACCGGCACGGATGACGACGGCTGGTTCGCCGGCTACACATCGAACCTGGTGTGCGTGGCCTGGGTAGGGTTCGACGACAATACCGACTTGGCCTTGGAAGGCGCTCACTCGGCGCTGCCGATTTGGACCGAGTTCATGAAGAGCGCGCACACGTTGCGGGAGTATCGCAACCCGGAACCGTTCCAGCCCGTGGACGGCATCGTGACAGCCGAGATCGACCCCGTCACCTACGAGTTGGGCACCTACTCCTGCCCGCAAAGAAGTACGGAAGTCTTCGTCGCCGGCTCGCAGCCGAACCGCTACTGCCGGCTCCACGGCGGTCAGGGCCGCCAACTGTTGTTGGCGACCAACGTCGCGGGCTGGGATAGCGGCGGCGAGCAGGTCATCGATGAGGCCGAAGTCGAAATCGCCGACAGCGGCATTGAAACGCAGGCGTTGCCCCCGAGCATCACGATCCCCGTCCTGGATGCGCCGCCGGACAAAGGGCGGCAGGACGAGGACGGCCCTCCGAAGAAGAAGGGGTTCTTCGGACGTATCCTCGATGCCTTCCGGTAAGCCTCGGTTGCGCTAAGAATCATCTCATGCAAACACCCTGGGGCGACGTCCCGGTCAGGGACGCTCACGCGCACTTGTTCTCGCGCAACTTCTTTCGCATCCTCGCTTCGCAGAAGGCCGGGCTGCCCGCGGAGAATCCCGACCATGCAGTTGTCGAACAACTCGGTTGGGACTTGCCGCCGGAAGACACTGCTCAACTCGCCGCGCGGTGGGTAGAGGAACTCGACCGCTACGGAGTGGAGCAGATCGCGCTGATGGCGAGCCTGCCGGGGGATGAGCAGTCGGCGGCGGACGCGGCGCGGGCCTTCCCCGACCGTATCCACGGCTATTTCATGCTCAATCCCTGGGCGCCCGATGCTTCGGACCGTACTCGCAACGCGGTCGAGAAGCTGGGTTTGAAGGGGATCTGCCTGTTCCCGGCGATGCACCGCTTTTCCGTACAGGATGATGCGCTCGGCCCCATTTACGAACTCGCGGCCGGGCGGCCCTTGGTCGTGTTCGTTCACATGGGGGTGCTGACGGTCGGCGTGCGCAAGAAACTGGGCTTGCCGTCGAAGTTCGACATGAGCTTCTCCAATCCCATCGCTTTGCATCGCGTGGCTTTGGAGCACCCCTCGGTCAACTTCGTAATCCCCCACTTCGGCGCCGGATATTTTCGCGAGGTTCTGATACTCGGAGACTTGGCGCCGAATGTGTATCTCGACACCTCCAGTACGAACTCCTGGGTGAAGTACCTCGCCTCTGAGATGGATCTCAAGGACGTGTTCCGTCGAGTTCTTGCGGTTTATGGGGCTCAACGGCTGCTTTTTGGCTCAGACTCGTCGTTCTTTCCGCGAGGATGGAACAGTGCGGTGCTGGAAGCGCAGATGATGATTCTCGAGGAACTCGGTGCTGCCGCCGAGGACGCGCGAGCAATCCTCGGCGGCAATCTACAGCGGCTGCTGGCATGAAACGTTGTTGCCCGGGGCTCTTTCGGCTCCGGCCGGCACCTGGCTTGTCTGTTCCCGTCGAAACTGCGTTGCCACGAAACACCGCCCGCTGACACACGGACCTGAGACTGGACGGTCAGATTTCGGCGTGCTTAGATGGGACAGATGCGTGAGAACGCAAAGGCAACCGATACGTTCTCGGCGCTGATCGTTGACGACGAGCAACTGGCGCAAGAGGAGTTGGCGTTCCTGCTCAAATCGTTCCCTTCCGTCGAGGTTGCCGGCGCGGCCGGAGACGGCCTCGAGGCCCTGCAACTCATCGAGCGGCATCGGCCCGACATCGTGTTCATGGACGTTCAGATGCCCGGCCTGAATGGTTTGGAAGTTGTCCGGGAACTCGCGGGCTCGGGAGCGCCCATCCCGTACTTCATCTTCGCCACTGCATACGATCAGTACGCTGTTCAGGCGTTCGAAGTGAACGCAGTGGACTATCTGCTGAAACCCATCGAGAAGGAACGGCTCGCCAAATCGATCGAGCGCGCCGAGAAACTGTTGACGGCGCCCCCGCAGGAAACCAGCCGCCTGGAGTCGCTCCTGGCGGAACTCAGGAGCGGCTTGCACCGGCCGACGAAGGTGTTGCTCAAGCACAGCAATCGGCTCCTGCTGGTCGACGCCAATGATGTGATTTACGCCGGCATCCAGGACGGCCTGATCACCATCGTCTCAACCCAGATCGAAGGCTACTCGAACTACCGAACGATCGAAGAGTTGCAGTCCAATCTCGACCCGGCCGTTTTCTGGCGCCCGCATCGCTCGTATCTGGTGAACATCAACAAGATCCAGGAAGTCATCCCCTGGTTCAAGTCGAGCTATCAACTGCGGATGAGTGACAAACGGCGCACCGAAATCCCCGTCAGCCGGGCCCAGACGAAACGATTGCGAGAGCTCTTCAAGCTCTGATTCGAGTCACCAGGCCCGGCGGACAGGGAGCCTGTCCGAGTATTACAACAGCTGCAAAGGCGATGACCGGCCTAACCGGTCATGCACCGTCAGTCCTGCGTAGGTCAAATCCCGATGCGCTCGATATTGTCGAGCGGTATCCCGCAGGCGGTTCGCGGAACTCATCGTAAACAGAGAGAGGCAAGGGCCGCGCCTCCGCGACACTGCCGTCCTTCGGAGGAGCGCAGGGATAGCCGCTGAGCGCCGTGCAGATGCGGCGTTCGAGGCCGTGTTCGGAGGTATCGGTGTCTATGGCTGACTCCCTTGCTCGCTGAACGGATTGATCACGCGCAAGCCGTCGTAGTCCTGCTCGTCGCTCAGATCCTCGGTGTACACCGCGTCGCAGCCACAGGCACGCGCGGCAGCGAGAATCGCTCCATCCCAGTACGACAGCCTGAAGCGTCGACTTATTGAGACGCCGGCCCGAAACACCGCGAGCGTAATATCCTGAACCGGAAATCCACGGATGGACTCGATGAACCGCAGCGCCTGCGAATGGGTCAGCGCATCCGCGCGGCCGGGCCGTGTGACCTGCGCATAGAACTCCTGCAGTACCTGGACGGACACGGCGAGGTCACCCTCCAGCAACAGGTTCTGCGCCCGGCGACGTTTCTCAGCCTCCTCAAGAGACGGACTGACCGCGTAGATCAGCACGTTGGTGTCAACGAATCGCATCGCGGTCGTACAGAGCTTCCCGAGCGAGATTGTCGGACGCCCTGAATCCGCCACGTGTCGCGCAGATGTCTTCGAATACCTCGGTCAACAGCCGGCGGCGGCGTTCTCGCTTGGTTTCCGCCGCGGTCTCATGCTCGCCGGTCCCGTCGAGCCGTTCTCGACCAAGGCGTTCGAGAAAGCCCCGCACCAGCGCGGATACCGAGGTGTCCAGCTCCGCCGCCCGGATGCGGGAACGCCGATAGGTGTCGTCGTCAACGGATACCGTGATGTTCCTCACTGACACAGTCTCACAGTTTCAGTGTATCACAGCATCCAAGCGCCGCATTCCGAGGTATCCGTCGTCATGCCCGCGCTGCTTCGAGTGCCGTTTCGAGTTCGTCGAGAGCCGACTCCGAGTCTGAGACGACGGTGTCGTCCAGGTCTTCTTCGGCCGCCAGTGGATCGGCTTCAGGCAAAGACCGCTCCCGGACGCCTGTGGGGAGCCGCGCTGTCAGCCCAGGACCGCCGTCTGCTTCCCGGCCCGCGGCGGCGCATAGGTCAGTCCGAAGACGAAATCCGTCAGCCCTCGCCGGAATCCCTCGTTGTCCGTGAACTCCTTGAAGAGTTGCACATCGTCGTTGAGCACGGCAGTCATCACGCGCCTCAGGGCTTCGTCATGCTCGATCCGGGCGTTCTGCCTGTCGGAATTCTCCCGGGCGTTGCGGTAGGCGGTGTCGCCCGCAACCTTGGCCGGAATCTCCTCCGTAATGAGGCGGCGAACCCGGTCCTCGTCCTCCCAGGGAATATTCCCGAACTGGTCGTTGAAGGTCTTGAGGATGTTCGACAGGCGGTCGAGTTCGGGTTCCGGTATGAGGCCGCCGCCGGTGGTCGGCAGCGGGTCGATCTCGGCGTCCTCGTCCGCCAGTTGGATGCGCACCGCCGCCTTCTTCTCGACCCGGTAGCTATCCATGTCGATGGATTCAAGGATGCCTTTGGACAGATCTTCTTCCACGGGCGCGGGGAGCTTCGGCACGAGGAAGTTCAGGAAGATCGAGAGCTTCTCCCACTCGGCGTTCGTGTAAGGCAGGATCGAGGCGAGGAAGCCGTATACGCGCACGAACGCCTTGGCCTTGCCCTTGAAGTCCACCTGCTCGTCCTCGTCGAGCTGCTTCTTGTAGACCGCGACGCAGGCGTCGAGGATGGGGTCGAGCCGGTCGCGGTCGGCCCCGCCCAGATAGAGCATCACGAACCGGTAGATCTCCGCGTCGGAATACACCTGATAGCTGCCGAGCGCGTCCTGAAGGTCGTGCAGCTTGTTGGGGTCGGTCTCCTCGCTGAGGATCGTCGTCCGGTAGTAGTCGGCGAAGGCCTCCTGGATGGTATCGGCATCATTCATGAAGTCGAGCACGAACACGTCGTGTTTCTTCGGGTGCGCCCTGTTGAGACGCGACAGCGTCTGCACGGCCTTGATCCCGGACAAGATCTTGTCCACGTACATGGTGTGCAACAGCGGCTCGTCGTACCCGGTCTGGAACTTGTCGGCGCAAATGAGGAACCGATACGGGTCCCGCTGGATCTCGTCGGCGATCCGACTGGGCGGGAAGCCGTTGAGGGACGCCTCGCTGACCTTCACCCCGCCATATTCATGCTCGCCTGAGAAGGCGACGATGGCCCGGTGCGGGCTCTTGCGCTCCAGCAGGTATTGCCGGATCGCGTGGTAATACTGGACCGCGCGCTCGATGCCGCCCGTCACCACCATCGCACGCGCTTGGCCGCCGATCTTGTTGAGCGACAGCACCTGCTCGTGGAAATGGTCCACCATGATCTCGGCCTTGAGCCGGATGGCATAGTCGTGGCTTTCCACGTAGCGGCGCAGCTTCTTCCGGGCGCGCTTGATGTCGAACTCGGGATCGTCCTCGATCTTCTTGATGAGCTTGTAGTAGCTCTTGACCGGCGTGTAGTGCCGCAGCACGTCCAGGATGAAACCCTCCTGGATCGCCTGTTTCATGGTGTAGCTGTGGAACGGGCGGTGTCTGGTCTGCCCGTCCGCGTCGTACGCCTCGCCGAAGGTCTCCAGCGTCTTGTTCTTGGGCGTGGCGGTGAAGGCAAAGTAGCTCGCGTTCGAGAGGAGCTTCCGCGCCTCCATGATGCGGTTGATCTTGTCCTCGGTGGTCTCGTCCTCCTTCTCGGCTCCCTCCTCGGAGAGCGCCATGCTGACCGCTGCCGAGGTCTTGCCGCCCTGGCTCGAATGCGCCTCGTCGATGATGATGGCGAAGCTTCGGCCCCGCTGCTCGTCCCCGATCTCATCGAGGATGAACGGGAACTTCTGCACCGTTGAGATGATGATCTTCTTGCCGCTCTCGATGAACTTGCGGAGGTCCCCCGAGCGTTCGGCATGGCCGACAGTAGCCCCGACTTGGGCGAACTGCTTGATCGTGTCGCGGATCTGCTTGTCGAGGATTCGCCGGTCGGTGACCACGATGATGGAGTCGAACACCCCCGCACCGTCGTTGCTGAGCCCGATCAACTGGTGGGCGAGCCAGGCGATGGAGTTGGACTTCCCGCTGCCGGCCGAATGCTGGATGAGATACCGCTTCCCCGCGCCGTGCCGGCGCGCATCGGACAAGAGCCGGCGCACCACGTCGAGCTGATGGTAGCGCGGCCAGATCTGCACCTTCTTCTTCCTGCCCGTCTTCTCGTCCCTGGTCTCGACGACCTGCGCGTAGTTCTCCAGGATGTTGGTCAGCCTGTCGCGGGTGAGAATCCGCTTCCAGAGGTAGCCGGTCTTGAGGCCGTCCGGGTTGGGCGGGTTGCCGGCGCCGTCGTCCCAGCCCTGGTTGAAGGGCAGGAACCACGAACCCTTGCCCTTGAGGTGCGTGCAGAACCGCACCTCGTGGTCATCCACGGCGAAATGCGCTACGCAGCGGCCGAACTCGAAGAGCTTCTCGCGGGGGTCGCGGTCGCGCTTGTACTGCTCCACGGAGTCCTCGACCGTCTGCTTGGTGAGGCTGTTCTTCAGCTCGAAGGTCGCCACCGGCAGGCCGTTGATGAACAGGCCGAGGTCGAGCGCCCGCAGGGTCTCGTCGCGGCTGTAGCGAAGCTGGCGCGTGACCGAGAAGCGGTTCTGCGCGTAGCGTTCAGCAGCGGCGGGGTTGCCGGGAGACGGCGCGCCGTAGAAGAGCTCGACGTGATGCGGCCCGTCCTTGACCCCCTTGCGCAGCACGTCGATGACGCCGCGCTTGGAAACCTCCCCTTGAAGACGCGCCAGGAACTTCCGGCGCGCCGGGCCATCGTCTGCGAGGCGCAGGCCCTCGAACGCATCCGGTTGCGTTTCTGACAGAAAGGCCGCGAGTTGCGCCCAGTCCACGCAGTATTCGCGATGGTAGTCCTCGGGCTCGCCATGCACATAACCGTTTCGATCGACCAGGACGCCGACGATGAGCGATTCCAGCTCCTTTTCGCTCGTATCAGTCGTCATCAGGAGTGACTCCAGTCAAAACGAACTCCAAGCTCTCGGAGCGTCTCGAAGGTGTTTCGGTAGGTGACCTCGAACTTCTTACATACGTTTGGCAGGGGTACTCTCCTCCGCACATTCGGATCGAATACTTCCTGAGTAACCACAATCGCGCCGTGAACTTTGGCGTAGGCGGCAAGCCATCCATCAGCAACTCGAGCGAACTCGTCCTTAGCCGGGAGAAGGAACTGGGCATTTCCCTGTACCCAAGCCTGCATCTCCGAGAAAGCATCGACGACTTCGCTCTGCGCCGATGATCTGAACAAATCACTCGGCGCCTGTTTAACCCACCTGACCAACTTGTCCGGGCTCACTATCTCGCTACGAACTCGGTCGATACTCGACAGCCGTCCCGCGCGCGAGTAGTGCTCCAAGCACTCCCAGAACCCAGGGCAGAGGTCCGGCGCGTAGTAGTCGTGGTGCGCCGTCATGAAGACGTTCGCATCAAGCACATACACACTTGGCGCACTTTGAAAGAGCAATTGGCCCATCACAGTTCAATGCCCATTTTTTTTGGCATTGCTGCGAGGCTGTCTGCACTCAGGCCGGTAAGCCGGCATGCCTCGCGATAGGGCAGACGACCTTCCTTGACCGCGCGGACTACGGCAGCGCCGAAGTCCTTCCCGATGCGCCATCTCTGAGTGCTCCAGAAGTTGCCGTGCGATTCGCTTGGTTGGCTGCCTGGCTGCTCCTTTTCCTTATAGGTGTTATAGAAACGGAAGAAGGCGTCCCGGTTAATCAAGTTCAGATCGAGAGCGCGGCGAGCGGCCACAAGAGAGCTCACCTTGAACCGACGTGCAATAGCCTGATAAGGGTCGTCGGCCCGCGTAGCGGTACGCCAGAAGTCGCGAAGCCTGTCCGCAGGCGCCAGGAACTCCGCGGCCGCGCGATCGCAAAATTGCTCCGTGAGATGGAGTGAGGGTTGCAAGAACCTGAAACTGGACACGCCCTCTTGACCAACGAAGATGTGCGCCAACTCGTGAGCCAACGTGAACATCTGTGCTGCCTTGAAGTCAGCACTGTTCACAAAGACGACCGGGGAATAGTCGTCCAGGAGCGCAAAACCTTGAAATTCATCCCGGTTGAGCTTGCGGCGGGTGTTGTTCCCCACGATGCCGTTGAAGACTACCAGCACACCCGCAATCTCGACACGGTCGCGCAGAATCCCGAGCGCAGCGGTCCAACTGCTTTCGCGCGAAGCCCAGTCGGAAGCCAGTCGGAGCGTATCGCCCATAGCCTCCGCCACCTGCCGGGGGGAGGAGTCCGGTTCATAGGCCCCAACGAAGTCCTGCGGTTCGGCTCCATATTCGATAAGCTCATCTCGCATCCATGACTGGCGGCGCTGCATAAGGTACACCGTCTCCAGAAGGTCAGGACTCGGATGACGCGGCGATTCTTTGCCGAGGGTTCGGAAGTCGGGTATTGGCAAGCGATCGTCGGGCGGCTCCCTCAGATACAGGTACCCCAGGGGAGTATGCGTGCGTTGGGCCAACCTGTCCGCCTGGGCAATGGTGATGCTGCCGGAGCGTTCCCACTCGGCTACGGCCTCCGGCTTCACCTGTACCTTGTGGGCCAACTCTTCCTGGTCCATTCCGGCACGCCCCCGCGCCCACCGCAGGACGCGAGGTTGTAACGCGATTTTCAAGCGGCGGCTACTCATGATTCAGGTAAGGATGAATTTGTCGAATCCGTCCCCGGTTTCGTCCATTCGATACCCCGCCGCCTCGCGCACGTCGAGCTTGCCGGACTCCACGTCGGCGAGGTGGCGGGTGCAGTACCCCCGGAGGAGTGTGACTTCGCGGTGAGAGCGGTCGGTCGCCATCAGCGGCCTTGCGCGGCTCGGTTGTCGATCCAGCCCTTCTCGATCAGCACATCCGCCGTCAACTCAATCTGGCGCGGGGAGAAGCGCTTCTTTCGTTCGTTCCAGGCATAGGTCCTCGCAGTGACGCCGTCCTTCGATCCGGCGGTCTCGTGCTCGAGAACCCAGTGAACGGTCGCAAGGAGCTCAAGTCCGAAGGCCGATTCGAAACCCTCGATGAGATCGGCCACTCTGTCGAAGCGCTCGCGGGTATCGGCGGAGTGCTCGAGAACCACGACGGCATCCTCGACGGCGCCCGGGACGAGTTCCAGCGGTTTGTCCGGCGCGTCGCCGCCGTCGGCGTAACCCGATATGAAATATCCCTCGACCTCGTGCAGGAGATGCCGCAGGTTCTCCGCATAGGGACCATAAATCCCTTTCTTGTATCTCAGCTTCAAAGGCTCGCCCGCCAGTTGCATGAAATACATCAGCTTGTGCACCTCCAGCAGGGTTACGAACGGATCGAGCAAGCCGTTCAGATAGCGGCGCATCAGCCCGACCAGCACCGCCCGGGCGGGCGTCATCTTCGGCGCTTCCCGTTTGCGCACCATATTGGCCGCCTCCGGCGCGCCGTGCGGTTCGAAGATGACTATCTGCCGATCGGCGAGATCGTCGAGGCTGCGCAGAGGCGCTTCGATGCGCGGGCGCACCTCGTCCCATGCGAGACCGCCAAGGCCGCTGGCAAGCGGAGGGATCGCGATGGAGCGAATATTGCGTTTCCGGATCACGTCGACGAGATCCCTCAGCCCCGCCTCGACATCTTCCATCCGGCTTTTGCCGCGCCAGTGCCGCTTGGTCGGGAAATTGATGATGAATCGAGGATTAATGAGTTGATCCGTCTCGAACACGAACATCCGGCCGGGCCGGACCTCGCTGCGCTTGCAGGCCTCGGCGTAGGACCGGAAATTTTCCGGAAACGCCTTCTTGAACTGAAGCGCGATGCCGCGTCCCATCACGCCGACGCAGTTGACGGTATTGACCAGCGCTTCGGCGTCTTCGACGAGTAAGTCACCAGTCTTGAACCGGATCATCCGGGCCTCCCCGATTCGGTCAATAGTACCATTCGGGAACGATATCGACACGCGGCCGATGAGCATCCGCATTTGCCGCGCCGAACGCCTGTGTATAGACGCGCCGCGAACAGACGCCGACGCGCCGGACCAACTCCCACGGGAATGACTTCTCGATCAGGAACTCCGCCTGCTTGTCTTCCTTGCAATCTCGCCAGTCCTCCGCCCGAACCGCTTTCCAGTCGATCTCGTCCAGTTGCTCCAGGTCGCAACGATCCTCGAAATACTTGGACCCGGCGTTGGACAGGGTGAAAGCCCATCTCCGCCCGTTCCGATCGGCCCAGGCGACCGTCTCGCGAAGGTCCGCCTCCAAGTGGATAATGGGCCTCTGGCCGCCGCTGTATGGAAGATCCGGGTTGTTCCCCTTGTGGATCACATAGAGCATGACGGATCGCGGGCAGAAATAGAAAGGCACGCAATCGCCGACGTGCAGACCCGAATGACTTCTCAACGTATTGCTCAAGCGCCGCTGCTTGATGTTGTCTATGCCGATGGTTGTTCCCGGCCGATTGTGTTTCGTCATCGCAGCATCGCACCAGAGGAAACCGTCCGAGATAATCGAGGGCAATCGGTCGACATGGACGATGTGGTAGATCTTGGGTGCTGCCGGCACCGGCACGGTCAGTGCAGCGCCTCCGACCGTGCGATGCCGTCGTCAACCGGCTCGCTCCATGCCGCAGCCTCGTCGATCGGCTGCGTGTCCTCGGTCCCATCCGGCAACCGCGCCGCCGCCTCGCGCACATCGAGCTTGCCGGTGACCACGTCGGCGATCAGGCGGGTGCGGTATTCTTGCAGCAACTCGATTTGACGGCGGGCGCGGTCGATGGCGGTGTCTGCTGTGGAATGGTCGAGGTAGCGCATGATAGCTTCCTGTTCGGGCAGAGGCGGAAGGCTGATTGGTCTGGTGCCAATACGGTCAACATTGAGATTACCCTGTGTATTCACAGGTGCCTCGCGCAGCAACTCGGCTTTCATGACTCGAAATAAGCAATAGAGGTAGTCGCGCTCAACGTTCTGTCCGGGGACGAAACCAACCACGCTGTCGGGAAAACACGCTTCAAAGTCAAGAACTGCCACGTCGCCTATGTTTGCAGCGATTGTCATTACGAGCGTCCCTGCTGGAAACATCATGCTTACGGCCAAACCCTGCTCATTCAAGGTTTGCCTGTATCCCGTGATCGTCTTTTTTGCACGCGCTACGTCGCCTGTTTGTATGAACGGATACGGCCCGTCATACAGTGATGGATCGTTGCGTGGCCGATGCGTGAACTTACCTCTGAGAATTCTCGATACCTGCTTTACTCGCACTACCTCCCAATGCTCCGGCACCTTCCCCAGCCACTCGACGCCGGAGGGCTTGTAGGCCGGGTAGGGGCGGCCGGTTCGGACGTCGATCTGACCGGTGACGGCCTGGTGGATGACGGCCTGCTTCTGCTCCTCCAGCAGCGCAATCAGCTTCTGCTTGGCGCGGATGTAGCGCTGAATCCACCGGTCCACATGGTCGAGATAGTGGACGATGGCGGTTTGTTCGGGGAGAGAAGGGATCGCGACGGCCATTCCACCCATGAACTGCCAGTCAGCGCGAGGCATCTTCGCCCCGAAGGTAGAGCTGTTGACTGCGTCAATGACCGGTTTTGAGCGAAGCAGTTTCTCCATGTAGGAAGCAGTGGCGTTGGAATGGCGAGGCCTAAGAACCAAGAACTCCCCTACGCAAACACCATTACTTGTCGGTCTAGTCACCTTTGCGAGATACGGACGCAGTTTCCCGAAGAGGACATCACCGGATCGAAAGTACTTCACTTGGCTATCGAATGAGACATCGAGACCAGAATGTCTGAGGCGACCGGTCCAGCTTTCGACATGTTCCAGAGCAACATAGAGATCGGTATCTTGCCGTTCGGCGGCTTGCTCTACGATGTTGCTCATCGACGACTTGAGTCGCTCAGTTGTCCAATGCTCCGGAACCTCCCCCAGCCACTCCACTCCGGAGTCCTTGATCTTCGGGTACGGCTTGAGGTCGACGATCATTCTGCGGCTTCCGGCGCGCGGTCGTCGAACAGGTCGATGTAGCTGTTGTATCCGAACCGCCGGTTGCGGGCCTGCCCGGTCACTTCGTGCAGGATGCCGGCGTCCACCATTCTCGCGACCAAGTTGTTGGCCGCCGGGTAGGTCGTTCCGTTCAGGGCCTGCACATCGCCCACCGAAATGAACGGGTGTTCGTAGAGATGCTCCAGCACGCGGTGGCCGTTGCCGGCGGCGTGGCCGAAGCGTTCGGTAATGATGCGGCGGTGATCCTCGCGCAGAGCGAGTATCCGACGCGCCGTGTCCGCCGCCTGCCCGCTTACTTCCACGACGCCGCGGAGGAAGAATGTCAGCCATTGCTCCCATGCGCCGTCGTCCCGCACCGATTGCAGCCTGTCGTAGTATTCCTGCCTGCGCCGCTTGAAGAAGTAGGAGAGATAGAGAACCGGCTTCCGCAGCACCTCCCGTTCACTGAGCAGGAATGTGATGAGCAGCCGTCCGACGCGGCCATTGCCGTCGAGAAACGGGTGTATCGTCTCGAACTGGGCGTGGATCAGACCGATCTTTACCAGCAGAGGCAATTGCGTTTCGGCGTGCATGAACCGTTCCAGGTCCGAAAGGCGCCGGAGGACCTCGGCGGGCGGAGGCGGAACGAAGACGGCCTCGTTCAGCGTGCAGCCGCCGGGGCCGATCCAGTTCTGGCTGGTGCGCAGTTCCCCGGGGGTCAGACGAGACCCCCTCACGCCCCGGAGAAGCTCGGCGTGGATTTCGCGAATCAGGCGGATCGAAACCGGGAGTTCGGACAACCGGTCGAGGCCGCGGCGCATGGCGCGGACGTAGTTCACCACTTCGTCCACGTCGCGGGGTCGATTTGGCGCGAAGATATTCGCTTCGGCCGCCAACAGGTCCTGCAGCGAGCTCTGCGTGCCCTCGATCTGGCTCGACAGCACCGCTTCCTTGCGAACGTACATGTATATGAACAGGTCCGGATGGGGAAGCGTCTGAATGGAGCCGTCCAGCCGCCCCAGGGCGCGGTCGGCTTGTGAAAGCAAAGCCTGCAACGCTCCAGAGAGCGCGATCGGCGGGTCGGGCGGGAGCGGCGACGGAATAAAGGCCCTGTAGCCGGTCGGCTGAAGGACGTATCGGCCTGCCCGCGTCGCCGGCGTGGGATTATCCGTCGCCATGATAAAGGCTCGCTTCTCTGCGACTCTCCGCCTGAGGCTATAGTAAAGGCTGTGTTTATTATGAGGCGGCTTCGTGGCTGTGTCAAAGGCGGCCATTACCAACGGCGCCCTCGCACGTCTCGCCCAGGATCTCGCCGAGCAGCCCCTCGGTGTCCTTCTCCACGACCAGGATGTCGGCGCGGATCTCCGCCAGCGTACGCATCGGCTTCGGTTTGTAGAAGTAGCGGGTGAAGCTGATCTCGTAGCCGGTCTTGACGCTGTCGGCCTGATACCACGCATCGGCGGCGTAGGGCAGCACCTCGCGCCGCAGGAACGCCTCGATGCCGCCGGCCTCCTGCAGCGGGATCTGCTCGGTGTCTCGCAGATCGGTGTCCGGCTCGTACTCGACCACGGCAGTCCGGCCGTTGACGACGGCCGCGAACAGGCCGCGCAGCGGGTCGGCTTCCGTGCCCCGCTTGTGAATCTTCCGTATTACGGGCGGTGCATCCGCGCTGCGCTCGCCGTCCTCCTTGAGTTTCTTGATTTCCGCCGGCTTGTAGGCGCGGTTCGGGTCGATGCCTTCAATGCGCAATGGCCGCTCGACGGTCACCTTCCAGTAACCGAAGGCCTGGTTCGGGAAGATCTTCGACTGCTCGGTTTCCTCGAAGGCCAGGAACGTATCGCAGATGCGGGAGATGTCTTCCTCCGACAGCTCGCAGTTCTTCTTGCCGAGGTTCTTGCGGAGCGGCTTGAACCATTGCGTGGCGTCGATGAGCTGCACCTTTCCGCGTCGATGGGCGGGCTTGCGGTTGGTGAGCACCCAGACGTAGGTGGCGATGCCGGTGTTGTAGAACATGTTGAGTGGCAGCGCAACGATGGCTTCGAGCCAATCGTTCTCGATGATCCAGCGGCGGATGTTGCTCTCGCCCTGCCCGGCGTCGCCGGTGAACAGGGAGCTGCCGTTGTGCACCTCGGCAATGCGGCTGCCCAGCGGCGTGTTCCGCTTCATCTTGGAGAGCTTGTTGGCCAGGAACAGCATCTGGCCGTCGCTCGAACGGGTGACCAGGGAGTACTCGGGATCGCCGGCGTGCTTGATCACGAAGCGCGGGTCGCGCATGTCCTTCTTGCCGCCCATCCGCTCCAGGTCGCTCTTCCAGCTCTTGCCGTAGGGCGGATTGGAGAGCATGAAGTCGAACTCGCGGGACGGGAAGGCGTCGTTGGCGAGCGTCGAGTGTTCCGGCCCCCCGACGATGTTGTCGGCGGCTTCCCCCTCGCCCTTGAGGAGGAGGTCCGCCTTGGCGATGGCGTAGGTCTCGGAGTTGATTTCCTGGCCGTAGAGATGGGTGGCGACCTGCTTGCCGCGCTGCTCGGCGATCTGCGCCAACGTCTCCTCGGCCACGGTCAGCATGCCGCCGGTGCCGCAGGCGCCGTCGTACACCAGATAGGTCCCGGAGTCGATCCGGTCGGCGACCGGCAGGAAGACGAGCTTCGCCATGAGCTTCACGGCATCGCGCGGGGTCCAGTGCTCGCCGGCCTCCTCGTTGTTCTCCTCGTTGAAGCGGCGGACCAGCTCCTCGAAGATCGTGCCCATCGCGTGGTTGTCCAGGCCGGGGTGCTTGATCGACCCGTCGCCGTGGAGGACCGGGTGGGGACTCAGGTTCACGTCCGGCGAGAGGAACTTCTCGATCAACGTGCCGAGGGCGTCGGCCTTGGAGAGCCGTGGGATCTGATTGCGAAACTCGAAGTTCTCCAAAATGTCCTGGACGTTCGGCGAGAAGCCGTCGAGATAGGCCTCGAAGTCGGCCTTGAGCTGCTGTTGGCTGGCGCGGGCCCTGAGGTCGCGCAGCGTGAACTTCGAGGTGTTGTAGAACGCCTGGCCCGCGGCTTGGCGCAGCGCCTGGTCCTGTTGGACGATTCCAGCCTCGTCGAGGCGCGCCTTCAGGTCGAGCACGGCCTTCTTGCTCGGCTCGAGCACCGCGTCGAGCCTCCGCAATACCGTCATCGGCAGGATCACGTCGCGGTACTTGCCGCGGACGTAGAGGTCGCGCAGCACGTCGTCCGCAATGCCCCAGATGAAGTTGGCGATCCAGTTGAGTTGAGGTTGATCCATGGGGCTTCTCTATAGCTCCGCCGGTTTTTTACACCCGGCCGGGCGGCACGCTCGGATCGGTTTTTCGCTCCGACTCCTCCGGCTCGGATGCCGGCGGCAACTCTCGCCGTTCATCTCCAAGATATGGATGATTGCGGCGGAATGAGGCGGACGTAACTGCGGGGCCGAAGTCCCTTTGTCCAAGCGCCGGCCCCTCTTACCGATAATGACCACCTTCGCCACGGACGGCTAGGGCTGAGACGGCGGCGTCTCGGCCGGTTGCTTCGTCTCGTCGACGATATCTCCGAAGATGATGTCGGCGTCGCTCTTGAACTGCTTGTAGTCTTCGTACTTGATGATCATGCGGATGCGCTGGTCGCCGCCCCTGAAGTGCAGGACGTCATCAGCGCGCGTGTACACGGGAAACCAGTGCTTGCCGTCAATCTGGTCCCGGTAGGTCTCAAAGCGCGGGAACTGATTGTCTTCTTTCTTTTTGAGCAAGCCCACGCCCTTGCCGTAGGTCTTGACGATCTGCAGGTCACGCTGGTCGACCCAGATTTGCCCCTCGAAGTAGCGTTTCCCCTTCTCGAGTTTCTTCGGCTTGATAGCGAAAACGTAGGTCTCGATCTCGTCAACCTGTTCCGGGCCGATATATCGGACGTTGTAATCGGGGCGCTCGGAAGTCGTCATGACGAAAGGCTGCACATCGCGCAGGTCCTGCATGTCCTGCGGCGTGAGGATGATGTTGCGGAGCGTTGGCACTGGTGAATAGACCACCCGCTCGTTCCGCTTGCCGTCAGAGCTGAAGATGACGTCCTGCACCAGCTCGTACCTGCCCCGCACGCTTCCCGAATCGGTGTACTCCAGGATCTTGACCGTTTGCCGGTAAGTGTAGTTGTCGCGGGCGCGGGCGAATTCGGTTTCCTTGGCGACGAACTGATCGATCAACTGCTCGACGGGCATGGGCAGACCGACCGTGCCGGCGTCGGCCGCGACGGCAGGCGGCGGGGCGGCCAGAGCCGCCACGACCAGAAGGAACAAGGCTGTCTTGAACAACGAGATCGGTTTCACCGCTTTGCACCTCTCAAGAGTCTGTCTGATTATCTCACGCTCAACCGGATTTCACCCTACCTTTCACAGACGCAGCCGCGCCCGGAAACGGTTACGCGTTAAACCGTCCTGCACCCTGGTGCTCACCGAAGACACTTCGCAGTGCGTCGGAAACCTCACCGAGCGTAGCATAGCTCCCGACCGCGTCCAGGATCAACGGCATCAGATTGGCGTCCCCCCGCGCGCCCTCCGCCAGGGCCTCCAAGCCGCGCTCCACCTGCGCCGAGCCGCGCGAAAGCCGCAACGTTTCGAGCTCTTCCCGGCGCCGCTCTTCCAACTCGGGATCGATCTTCACCGTCGGAACAGACTCTTTTTTCTCGGACTGGAAAGCATTGACGCCGACAACCTTTCGCTCCCCCGACTCAACGCTTCTTTGGAAATCGTAGGCCGCGTTCTCGATTTCGCGCTGCACATAGCCCTGCTCGATCGCGCTCAGCATCCCACCCAGAGCGTTGATCCGGGCGAGATATTCCCTCGCTTCTTCTTCGATTCTGTCCGTCAGACGCTCGATTTCGTACGACCCGGCAACCGGGTCCGCCGTATTCACAACGCCGGTTTCTTCAGCAATCACCTGTTGCGTTCGCAGCGCCAGCTTGGCGGCCTGCTCGGTCGGCAAAGCGAGAGCCTCGTCGAAGCCGTTCGTGTGGAGGGACTGCGCGCCGCCCAACACCGCGGCCAGCGCCTCGCAGGCCGTGCGCACGACGTTGACATAAGGTTGCTGCGCGGTAAGCGAAGAGCCGGCCGTCTGCACATGGAAGCGCATCCGCAAGGACGCCTCGTTGTCGGGACGAAAGCGCTCTCTCATGGAGCGGGCGTAGAGGCGCCGGGCCGCTCGAAACTTCGCGATCTCCTCCAGGAAATCGCGGTCGGCGCTGAAGAAGAACGATAATCGCGGAGCGAAATCGTCGATGTCCAGCCCCGACGACAGCGCGGCCTCGATGTAGGCGAATGCGTTTCCCAGAGTGAAAGCCACTTCTTGAGGCGCGGTCGCACCGGCCTCCCTCATGTGGTAGCCGCTGATCGAGATCACATTCCATTTCGGCAGTTCCCTGCCGGCCCAGGCGAACAGATCCGTCACGATCCGCATCGAGGCTTGCGGGGGATAAATGTAGGTGCCTCGAGCGATGTATTCCTTGAGGACATCGTTCTGGACCGTCCCCCGCAGCCTGCTCGTCTCGACCCCCTGCTTGCGGGCCGCCGCGACGTAGAGCGCCAACAGTATGCTCGCCGTCGCGTTGATCGTCATGGAGGTCGAGACATCACCCAGCGGGATGCGGTCAAAAAGTTGCTCGATGTCGTGCAGGGAGCTGATCGCAACACCTGCTCTGCCCACTTCGCCCAGCGACCGGGGATGGTCCGAGTCGTAGCCCATCTGCGTCGGCAGGTCGAAGGCGACTGACAAGCCCGTGATGCCCTGCGAAAGAAGATAGCGGTAGCGCCGGTTCGATTCCGCCGCGTCGCCGAGACCGGCGTACTGCCGCATCGTCCAGAGACGATCCCGGTACATCCCCGGATAGATGCCGCGGGTGTAGGGAAAGGCGCCCGGCAGCCCGAGAGACTCATCACTGGCCGCGGGATCGCTCATCGGCTCGCCGAGGGGCCGGAACACGTCCTATCTCCCCCGCGAAACACGACGCGCGCGTCGGAAAGAGGAGACTCCGAAGCCCCCAAATATGATCACGAAGGCCACCAGGGCCACGACGCGCCCGAAGTTAGTGGGGTCGCGATCGATTTGCTGAAAAGTGGGGATCAGCCCTCCGGCTCCGAATGTGGCCAAGAGCGCGAAGGCAATGAAGATGAAGCCCACAATCTGATGGAACAGTTCCCGCGCAACCTGCAGGAGCTTGACCCCGAACTTCCTGGCTTCCTGCAGAGCGATCGCTCCCAAGCCTCCCCAGCGCGTAAAGGGCATGGTCAGCCATCATGCTATCAGAGCCCCTGATCGAGGGCTGCGGTACCCCGCGTAGTGTCGGCGCCATGTGAGAAGTTCCCCTGGTGAGCAAAGCAGAACGTTGCCCTTCGGCTCGAAGGACTGAAGCCCTTCAGTCTTGTTTTTGCCGCTCCGGCCTGCATAGCATGACGACAGGGAGGCGGGAATCCAGATCGACTTCCCGCCGGCAAGTCACTGCTTCCCTGCCCGGAATTGCCCGGAATTGCCCGGAATTGCTCGGCAAAATATTGCCCCTGAGCAAGTGTCCGCGCACCGTCCGCCGTTCTCGGTCGGCCTCACGACGAGCGCCGTTCACCGCAGCTCCAGTCGCCCTCCGGGCTGCTTCCGCTGCGGCGAACGCAAAATGAACCCATGCTGAGAAAGGGGAATGTTCTATATTGCGTTGACACGGTTGCCCGCGTTCGGTTCGGGCCGCCGCGCGGCCGTTCGGGAGCAGCGCCAGCCCACGGTCCAACCCCGTGCTGGATCAGAAGTCCGCTGTGAGGACGCGATGCCCTTACACGTTCACCTTGCCGCCGTCTTTCAGCCGCTTTCGGAATACCTGCCCCTCAGTCGGCCTTGGGAGGAATGAGAGCCGTGCCCAGATTCTGCCCTTGCAGCAGGCGTTCCAGCACTCGCGGCTCGGCTCCGGCGACGATTCGTACTTCCGGAATGCCTCGGGCGATTCCAGCCACGGCGGCGCGCAGCTTTGCCTCCATGCCGCCCTTGGCGACACCGGTTTCGATGAGGCGCAGGGCTTCGTCGGAAGGGAGCGTGCCGATGCGCCGGCCCTCGCCGTCGAGCACACCCTCTACATCGGTGAGAAAGACCAGTCGATCCGCTTTGAATCCGCCCGCGCAGGCGACCGCCATCTGGTCGGCGTTGACGTTGAAGACCGCCCCTTGCCGGCCGCCGGCGATGCAGGCCACCGTGGGCAGATAGCCGTTGGCGCTGAGCAACTCGATCACGGAGGCGTCGACTTGCTCCACCTCGCCCACGGCTCCGAGTTCCTCGGAAAGCCGGCGCGCCTGAACCAGCCCGGCATCGATGCCCGATAGACCGACGGCGCGCACCCCTTGCTGTTGCAGCGCGGCCACCAGTCGATGGTTCACCAAGCCGGCGAGTGTTCGGATCACGGCATCAAGGATGTGCGGCGGCGTTACGCGAAAGCCGCCGCGAAACTCGCTCTCGATCCCGTGCTCCCGCAAGTAGCGGCTGAGCTGCTTTCCTCCCCCATGGACAACGACAGTCTGGTGTCCTGCCTTGACGACGGCCGCCAGCTTCTCCGCCACGGACAGCCTGCTTTCGGAGGTGTCGATATGGGCACCCCCAATCTTGATGAGAAGTTTCACGAAACGAGACTCCGAAATGGGCTGCAGATGGGGCGGCGGGGACTACAGGAGGGCTTCCGTCTCGGGAAGCCCCAGCATGAGGTTCATGTTCTGTACGGCTTGGCCCGCAGCGCCCTTGACGAGATTGTCGATTGCCGCCACGATGACGACCCGCTTCGTCTTCGGGTCCGCCTTGATCCCGATGTCGCAGAAGTTGGTGTAGTTGACGGTCTGCAGATCGGGCAACTCGCCTTCGGGAAAGATCCGGACGAAGGGCTCGTCTTTGTAGACCTTGCGGTAGATCGCCGCAATCTCGTCGTAGCTCATCGATTCCGACGTGCGGACGTAGATCGTCTCGAGGATCCCTCGATGCACCGGTAGCAACTGCGCGGTGAAGCTCAGCTCGTCTTCCTCCACGTCGGATGTGAGCAGCAACTCAGGGACATGTCGATGCACCAACACGGCGTAGGCGCTGAAATTCTCGGTCACCGCCGAAAAATGAGTCCTGGGGGAGAGCTTCTTACCCGCGCCGCTGACTCCTGACTTGGCGTCACAGATCACACCTGCCTCGCGGTCCAGCACCCCTTCGATAACCAGCGGCCGCAGGGACAGGTTGGCGGCCGTTGGGTAACAGCCCGGGTTCGACACCAGACGCGCGACCTTCGTCACGTTGCGGAAGTACTCGGGCAAACCGTAAACCGCTTCGGCGAGCAGATCGGGGCGGTTATGTTCGAGGTTGTACCAGCGCTGGTAATTACCGACCGTCCGCAGCCGAAAAGCGCCGCTCAGGTCGATGACCTTCAGCCCCGCGTCGAGAGCCTTCGGCACAAGTTCCAGGGAAACCTCATGCGGCGTTGCAAAGAAAACCACGGCGAGTCCGCCATCCTGCAGCGCGTCGTCCCCCCACGGCAGCCGCTGCAGATAGTCGTCGAGGAAACCTGTCTCGCCGTCGGTTCGAGTCCGGTGCTCGAGCAGAACCGGCTCGACCTGGCGGTGGCGCTCGAGAATCTTCACGAGTTCCGCGCCGCTGTAGCCTGTGAAGCCGACGATGCCGGCGCGTATCTTGTCACCCATTCCCGGTCCCTGAATGTCTTTATGATACGGGCCGCTACGGTGTCGGACAACTTTGTGGCGCTACCGACTTTGGCACCCTCGACAGAGAGTATCGCTACGCCATTGACCGCCACTCCGCCCGTGGCACTCGACGCATTCCCTGCTGAGCTGCGTGACTTACATGAACGAATCGAGGACGTTCGAAGCCCATTCCAAAGCCCGGCCACGACACGGTAGCGCCGCCACTCGCCCGACCCATCAATCTCTCCGAACCCCTCCGGCCGCTTCGCCTAACCTCTCTCTCAACTTCCGGAAACGACAGCGTCATCACGGCAATACCCAAAATCCAAAAGCCAGCAGACTGCCGGCTCTGGACAACCTGTTTTTCTCACCAAGCGCCTATAATGGCGCCGGAGGCTGTTGATGGCGCGTTCTTTTTCTCGCAGGACTTTCCTCGCCGCCGCGGCAGGCGCAGCCGCCTGCTCCTCTGACCCTTCCGGCAGCGAACCCGCAGCGGCAGCAGCGCAGACGATTCTCGACTTCCACTGCCACACTCTCCACACCGGGCGGACGAACGAACAGCTCCTGGCTCATCAGAAAGAATTGGGCGTCACGAAAACCGTGCTCTTGCCCGGTGAGGGTTGGATGCTCGAACGGATCGGCGGCAACGAGCAATGCGCGGAGCTCGCCGAGGCCCACCCCGATCAGTTCGTTCTCTTCGCGAATGCGGATGCCGCGGTGGATGACGCTGTTGCTATCCTGGCCGGTCATCTCGATGCCGGCGCAGCAGGCATTGGCGAGCAGAAGTTCAAAGTAGCGATTGACGGTAGAGAAATGCACCGGATCTTCGGTCTTGCCCGCGAGCGGAATGTCCCGGTGCTGGTCCACTTCGAGCACGAGATGTACAACCTGGGCCTCCAGAACTTCCACAAGATTCTGGAAGCGTATCAGGAGGTCACCTTCCTCGGCCACGCGCAGACGTGGTGGGGCAACATCGATGCCGGCTTGGAGCAGACCGACATGTATCCGAAAGGCCTTGTCAAGCCGGGTGGCCTGACCGATCGTTTACTCGCCGACTACCCCAACATCTACGGTGACCTCTCGGCGGGGTCCGGGCGCAATGCCATGACTCGCGACGAAGAGTTCGCAAGAGGTTTTGTCGATCGCCATCAGGACAAGCTGGTTTGGGGAAGCGACTGTCCGTGCCACGACGGCAGGGGCGCCGGCCGGGGGGACAACCAGTGCATCGGCGCCACCTGTCTCGCCGCGCTCAGGAACCTCGCGCCCAACGACGAAGCTTACCGGAAGATTGTCTGGGGGAACGGAGCGAAGATTCTCGGCCTCGGTTGAGGCGAGCTGCTCACAAAGACGCAAAGGCAGGCTAGTCGCCCACGACCCTTGACCGTTTGATCCAGTCGATCAGGGCGTCACGTACGAGGATGCCGCGGTCCTCAAGTTTGAAACCGTTCTCGATCCACCGATCTCCGATGAAGCTGTTCGTCGCGACGACATACTCCCTTCCTGGATCGACCGAGATCCCGCTCAGTTGTTGCGGCAATGAGCTCCCTTTGAAGCTGCCTACGTAGATGCTGTTGCCGAAGGGCAGTACGTTCCAGACATGCCGCGCCAGGAGCTCTCCTTCGGGCAGTCTGTCACGGATGCCGCCTCGATTCATGTAGGCGATATCCGCGCCCACTGCTTCCCGCATCACCTTTTCGATAAGGGGTCTGAGTTCGCGACTACCGAGTTGTCGTTCCGCGCGGCCGATCGGCACATCGACGATCTCGGAGACTTTCGATTCCCATTCGTCGACCCGTTTCGCCACCTCGGGGTCGGGAGCATACGCATCACGCGTGATCGGAATCCGCACCCAGTCGTAAGAGACGACCCGGTCGTTCGCCGTATCCACTTCAAGTGTGAGCTTCCCCAGTTCACGCCCATAGGCCCGGACCTTGACACACGGACGGCCGTTCCGGTCCTTCACTTCGTTCTGGCCACCGTGATTGTGCCCAGATACGACGACGTCCACATCGACCGCCTGATCCAGCACCTCGTCGTCTTCGTTGTCGAAAGTGTGGGAAAGCACCACGACGAGATCCACCTCGTCCTGCAATGCCCGGGCTTGGCGCTGGACCGTGCCGGCGACCGGTAGAGCTCGCCAAGGCCCTCGAAACGCTGTTTTTGTGATCTCCGGAAGCCTGGCGGTAATCGCACCGATGATCGCCAGTCGAACTCCGTTGATCTCACGGACCACATACCCCTCGCCGGTCATCAGGCGACCGTCAGAGTCGACGAGATTGGCGGTCACGGTGGAGAACTCGGCCTTCGCCAAGAACTCGGGGATCTTTTGCCACCCGTAGTCGAATTCGTGATTTCCCAATGTGTTCACGTCAATGCCGAGATGATTCGCGACTTCCCATACCGGCAACCCTTCGAAGATGCTCGACACCGGCGTTCCCTGAACGAAATCGCCGGCGTGGAGCACGATCGTCGATGCAGGCGCATTCGCCCTCTCCTGCTTGATGGCCGCCGCAACGTAGGCGAAACCGCCCCGGCCTTCTGCGTCAGGCAGAAAGCGCGCATGCAAATCAGTCGTGTGCAGAATCGTGATCGAGCGAACATCGGAGCCCGCACCCCCGCAAGCTCCCAGCACGAGCAGTAATAGGACGAAGCCTGACGCTCGCCGATGAGACCGGGTAACGGTTTCTTGCACGCTGGGACTGGTTACTCCGAGGGTATGCCGCAGGCGCTACAAGCGGGTAACCGGGATGGAGGCCATCCCATAGAGATGACCGCCTTTGACGGTAGCCACCGGTCGAAGGAGCTGGTGCCCGATGCGGGTCGCGCCCTGCGCGTCTTTGAACACGAAATCACCTTCAGCCAGATCAAACACAGCCACGTCCGCCTCCGCGCCGACTTTCAGTGTACCGAGCCCGTTGAGCTGGCCGTGGATCATCGAAGGGTTCTTCGTCGCGCGCTCGATGACCTGCTCCAGCGTCAAGCCGAGTTGCATGAACTTCGAAAGCGTCGTCGCGAGATCGAACACCGGGCCGTTCACGTTCCACTGGTGCACGTCGCTCGATATCGTGCCTGGCAAGACATCCTGCTCCAACGCGAGTTCCGCCGTGTCGAACGAGAAGCTCCCCGCGCCGTGTCCGATATCGAGGTGAACTCCGCGGGCAAGCGCCTGATGGACGGACGGCAGAATGCGCCCGTTGTCGTCGATAATACCGCCGTCTTTGTCCCGAAAGCAGTGCGTTACCACATCGCCCTTCTTCAGCATGCCGATGATGTCTTTGACGGGTGAATAGGAGGCTCCGATATGGACCATCAGAGGCAGCTTGACGGCGTCCGCCGCCTCTCGCGCCATGCCGAGCGCCTGAAGGTCGTGCGGCCCGGTGATGTTTTCCGTCAGGCGGACCTTCACGCCCATGATCACATCGCGGTGTTTCTCGATCGTCGCCGCGGTGAGCGTTGGATTCACGTAGCGCAACTCGATCAACTCGCCCCAAGCGTTGTCCATCGAAAGTGTCGACTGGCCGACTACGGAAATGTTCAGCATGGCCTTGACGCGGGTGTCGACCTGGTTGATGACATATTTGCGGAAGCCCGGGAAGGTATTTGCGCCCGCTGAGCCGGCGTCGACCACCGTCGTGACCCCTTTGGCGATGTGATTCGGGTCACAGGGAATCGAAAGCGGCGCCACGCCGTCGTAGACGTGTACGTGCATGTCGATCAAGCCGGGGGTCACAATCTTGCCTTTCGCCTGAAGTACGTGCAGCGCGTCGGACTCGCGGATGTTCTGCGCGAGCAGCGCTACCTTGCTGCCGGAGATCGCGATGTCGCGGTTCGTCGAGATCTCTTGGCTGGGGTCGACGAGCCTGCCGCCCTTGACGAGCAGATCGTACTTGTAGGACGAAGAACGTTGCGCCTTGAGAAGCCCGCTCTCCTCGGCTACGAGACCGCACATCAGCGCCGAGCCGATGGCGGTTTGACGAAGAAATCGGCGACGGGAATGCTGCTGACGGCGGGGATGCCGGTGCTTCATGGTGGTTGAATGTTAGCACGTGGAGCACAGCATTTCTTGCAGCGGCGCAGTGTCCTCCGGCACCCGCCAGACGGCCCTTACCAGCGGCCGGGAACGCGGTGCGCTTCGTCGTCACCCGGCCAGGGCGGCACCGTCACGCAGAGGAATCGAAGAGGCGCCGAGCCGGTGTTGCGGAACTGGAAATGGACGCCGGTGGGGATCGTGAGCGAGACGCCCCGAGCGACCGCCGTGACTTCCTGCCTTGCGCCATGCCTGCGCCACACTTCGCCTTGCCCTTCGATAAAAAACCAGATCTCTTCGACGGTGCGATGTGCGACAGCGAGCGACGCCTTGCCTGGCAGGAGGGTGCAGTGAACCGTGCTCGCTCGTTCGGTCGCGGCGAGGAGCCGGATCTCCGATTGATCAGGAGCCAGACAGTCGTAGTTCTCGGATAGTGTCCTGGTCTGCATCGCGTTGTCCTTCAAATACCCACCAAGTTCGGCTGCAGCTTCCGATAGCCTCGTTCCAACGCCCAAACGTCCAGGGGCAGTGCCGCGACCTCATCAACGTCAGGCACGGCTTGGACGTCCTTGGCGAGGTCCACGTGATGCAGATACCGTTGGCAAGCGTCGCAGACCTGGGTCTGCAAGTGGGCAATCTGCTCGGGGGAGTAATAGGCGATCTTCTTTTCATCCCGCTCGCCGCACGACGCACATTGGCTGCGTGGAAAGGGCCATTCACTCAGGCAGAGGGAGCAGGCCAGCGTGAGGGCCGCGCCGTCGCCCTTGGGGCGCAGCACGCCTAGCTGCGGCGGGTGCCCGCAGTGAGGACAGCGGTTGTCCAGATGCGACCTGCCGACGTCACCTTGGCTGATCACACGCGGCTGCAGAAGCACACGCGCGAAGAAGCTCCGGGCAGATATGGTGTCGATCTGCTCGAGATAGGCGTAGAGGGCTTCACGGCAGGCTCCTTCGTCGAGCGCTTCAGCGGCCTGCTTCAAGACTTGAGAGCCCCTCTCCCGCACCAACCGCCGCAGGGGTCCGTGTAGCTTGAGCGCGGACTCAACGTACAAAGCAGTTCCACTCCCCTCTGCCTGCTGTTGAAAACGCGCGATCTCTCCATAGAACTCCAGCGCCTCACGCGACGCCGGATAGCGCGCGGCCAACACACGCGCCCGCGACGCCCGCCGCCGGCTCAGTTCTTGGAAATCTCGCGATACCACTTGGGATGATGCGAAGTCGCCCAGCCGGGAGTCACCCATCCCCGGATCATGGCGCGGAGGGAACCGGGCACGGCCGCGGTCCCCATATAGATGTGCAGAATAATCATGCCGATCGAGCCCGCCGCGGCAATGGGATGGATCAGGATGGCCGCGAGCCTGAGGTCTCGGGGCATCCATTCAGGGAACCACAGGATGACGCCGCTGGCAAGCAGGAGGAAGGTGAGCACTCCCTGCCCCCAGAAGAGCATCTTCTGACCGCCGTTGAAGCGGCCCGCCTCCGGCAGGCCTGCCTCATCGTGAACGGCGTATTTCTTCGCGTTGCGGAGCCATGTGCGGTCGTCGGAGCTAAGCCGCATCTGCCGGGCCCAGATGAGGAACATCGCACCGACGAGCAGCGCAAAGATGATCCCACCCCAAGGGTGGCCCCAGCGGGTCGTGACTCCCCCGCCAAGAACGGCGGCGAGCCAATAGAGATGATGACTCCAAAGGGCGAGGCCCGAAAGAGCGGCATAGAGAAAGCTGAGCGCGGCCAGCCAGTGAATAGCGCGCTCTGCGAACGAGAAGCGATTGACGGGCCTAGCCGGCATGTCTCACCACTTGACGGCTAGGCATCGCTGGCCGCCTCGTCGCCCGTTGGCTTCGGACCGTAGCGAAGGTAGTGGAAGAAAGCCCCCAAGATGCCGCCGGTGAAGATCAGATTGCCGAGCCACTTGACGGGACCCTGCCACAGCGACACGGCCCAAGGAATCTTCGGGTCTTTGGGCAGACCGTAGCTCTCGGGGTCCGCGGCGTCCTTCAGCACGTAGAGGACATGAGTCCCCCCGACGCCCTCCGGATTGTAGATACCGGCGCCGGTGTGGCCGTCTTCCTTGAGTTCACCGGCTCGGGCATTGGCGATCTGAATCAGATCCTCTCGGGTGCCGAAGGTCAGGCAGTTCGTGGGACACGCCTTGATGCAGGCGGGTTCGAGTCCCACAGCGGTGCGGTCCGAACACAGCGAGCACTTGTAGACCTTCTTCGAGTTCGGGCTGAGCCGGGGAACGTCGAACGGGCATCCGGTGATGCAGTAGCCGCACCCGATGCAGAGATCGTGGTTGAAGTCGACGATGCCGTCCTTTTGTTGGAAGATGGCTCCCGGCGCGGGGCATGACCTCAGGCAGCCGGGATCGACGCAGTGCATGCACTGGTACTTGGCCATGTTCCACGTCATCTGGCCGTCTTCGCGCGAGAGTTCGTTGAACTTGATCAGGTTCCAGAAGTTGTGCTCGAGGTCCGGCAGCGTCTGGTAGGTTCCGTCGAAGCCGGTGATGGTGAAGTCCTGATCGTTCCATTCCTGGCAAGCGACTTCGCAGGCCTTGCAGCCGATGCAGGTCGAGGTATCGACGAGTTTGGCGACGGTGTGCATGCGGCTACACTTTCTCCAGGTTGACCAGGAAGCCTTTGTACTCCGGAGTGCCGGAGTTCGGATCCATCACAGACGGCGTCAGGTTGTTGACAAGCGGCCCCTTGACGCGCCCCAGGAAGCCCCAATGAATCGGCAGGCCCACTTGGTAGATCGTCTTGCCGGCGACTTGCAGTCCCCGCATGCGCTTCGTGACCAGCGCCGGGCCTTCGACGCTGCCGCGCGCCGACGTTACTCGGACGCGGTCGCCGCTTGCGATGCCCTTCTCGTCGGCAAGCGCCTGGGGCAACTCGACGAAGAAGGTGGATTGTAGCGCTGACGTGGCGGAAACGTGCTTCGTCCAATAGTGAAAGTGCTCGGTGAGCCTGTAGGTAATGGCGACGTAAGGGTACTGCTCCGCATCCCCCAACGGATCGAGGTCACTCGAGAACTTGAGCGCTACCGGGTTGCTGCCGACGTTCGGATGCATCTGATTTTCGACCGGCGACTCAGCGGGCTCGTAGTGCTCGGGGAACGGGCCCTCGGCGAAGTCCGGCGCAAACAGCTTGGCGACTCCTTCGGCCAGCATGATGAATGAGCCGTTGGCCTCCGGTGGAGCGTCGGCCTTGTAATCGGGGACATCACCTTCCCAGCGGTTGCCCTTCCAGCGGACGGGAGCTCGTGTTTCGTCCCAGGGTTTACCGTCGGCGTCCGCGGAAGCGCGGTTATAGAGGACGCGGCGGTTTGCGGGCCAACTCCAGGCCCAGTCGGCGTAGAGGCCAAGCCCGGTCGGGTCGCTCTGACCCTGCCTCTCCATCTGGTTGCCGGCTTCGGTGAACGAACCGGAGTACAACCAGTTGCCGCACATGGTCGATCCGTCGTCCTTGAGCGCGCCGAACCCCGGCACCTGGCGCCCGCTGCGAGCGTCCTTGCCACTGATTTCCTTGGCGACTTCCGTGAGCGACGGCGAGACCGGGTTGGCGTAGCTCCAGTCCATAGCGAGGAGCGGTTCCGGGGATGCGCCGCCTTCCTCCTCGTACAGCTCGCGCAGCTTGAGGAAGAGCCGCGCGATGATTTCCTGGTCATCCATCGCGGCGCCGGGGGCGTCGAGCGCTTTGTACTTCCATTGGAGCCAACGTGAGGAGTTGACGAACGTGCCATCTTTCTCCGCGAAACAGGAGGCGGGCAGTAGAAAGACTTCGGTTTGAACGTCCTCGGGGTCAGTGACCTCGCCGTAGTACTGCTCCTGAAGCTCCTTGGCTTTCCAGAACGCCGCCGTTTCCGTCTCGAAGTTTTCGGCGACGATCAACCACTTCAGCTTGCCGAGCGCCTCGATCATCTTGATGCTGTTGGGTCCTCCCGCGACAGGGTTCATGCCAAACGAGATGAGGCCTTCCTTCTTGCCGGCGTACATTTCGTCGAAGAGGTACCCCCAACTGTGGGTTGCCCCCTCGGCGATTTTCGGCAGGTAGTCATAGCCGAACTGGTTCCGTCGCGTGGCGTTCTCCCCATAGTAGGCCTTGAGCAGGCTGACCATGAACTTTGGAGTGTTGCCCCAATAGTTCAACGAATTCGGGCGAAGTGGCTTGGGGGAGTTGGCCCGGCTGTACTCGGCGAGGCTGGTCCAGTTGGCCCGCGGGACTTTCAGATAACCCGGCAGCATATCCCAGGCGCCGAGGTCGGTGGCGCCTTGAATGTTCGAGTGTCCCCGCTGCGCGTTGACGCCGCCGCCGGGCATGCCGATGTTGCCCAGCATCAGTTGCAGCATCGCCGCAGTGTGGATGAGCTGCACCGAGTGACTGTGCTGCGTCCAGCCGAGGGCGTAGAGGATCGTGCCCGAGCGCCCGGCGCGACCGGTGGAGCAGATGACTTCGGCGGCCTGCTCGAACTCCTCCGCGGTGCAACCGGAAATCGATGCGATCTTTTCCGGTGTGTAGCGCAAGTAGTGCATTTTGAGGAGCTGGAAAACGCAGCGTGGGTGCTCGAGCGTTTTGTCGACGCGGGCGAAGCCATCCGCGCCGCGCTCGTACTCCCACGTGGACTTGTCGTACCGCTGCTTGTCCTCGTCCCAGCCGGAGAAGTAGCCGTCTGCAAACGAGAAGCCCTCCTTTACGATGAACGGCGCGTTCGTGTGTTCGCGAACGTAGTCGGCGTGAAACTGATCGTGACTGAGGGCGTAGTTGAGCAGCCCTCCGAGGAATGCAATGTCCGTGCCGGCGCGGATCTGAAGATACTTGTCGGAGACCGCCGCGGTGCGGTTGAAGCGCGGGTCGATGCAGACGAGCTTGGCCTTGCGATGACGCTTGGCTTCCATGACGAAGCGGAAACCGACGGGGTGATTCTCGGCAGGGTTCCCGCCCATCACCAACACGACATCGGTGTTAGCTACGTCGGTCCAACCATTGGTCATGGCTCCACGGCCGAACGTGGCGGCCAAACTGGCCACCGTCGGGCCGTGTCAAAGACGGGCCTGGTTTTCGTACGTCAGGACCCCGAGACTGAACCGAAACTTGCCAAGCAGGTAATTGATCTCGTTGGTATCGGTGCAGCCGCCGATGATCGCGACGTTATCGAGGCGATTAACGGTGCGGGCTTGCGCGTCCTTCGCCTCAAAGCCGCGGTCGCGGGAGTCCTTGATGCGGCGGGCCATCTTGTCGATGGCTTCGTCCCAGGGAATCGCTTTCCACGCAGTCGCGCCGGGTGCGCGATAAAGCGGTTCCGTCAAGCGCTGATCATTGACGACGAACTGCTTGAGCGATATGCCCTTGGGACACAACGTGCCGCGGTTGACCGGACTCGCCGGATCGCCTTCGATATGAACGACCGCCGGCTTGACGTTCTTCGCCTTATCACCCAAGGTGTGGATGATCACGCTGCAACCCACGGCGCAGTAAGGACAAATGCTGTGGGTTTGCGTTGTGCGTGCGATTTTCAGTTCACGGGCAGCGGCCCGAGCGGGCTGAAGATCGAAGCCGAAGGCGGTCGTCGCAAGGGCGGCGCCCGTCTTGAGGAAGCCTCGCCTGGTTACATCTACATCGGATGGCATCGCTTTCAAGACTGATCGCCCGGTTGTATCACGGGACTTCGCGGGGTGTCAATTTTTCCCGAGGCCTCAGGCGATTTCCCGGTCGCGACGGTTTTCGCGAATGAAAGTGATGATCGACTCCAGGGAGGTGCCGGGCTGAAACACCGCGGCTACACCGATACGTTTCATTGCGGCGATATCCTCGTCGGGGATGATGCCGCCCAAGACGACTTGCACGTCGTCCATTTCCCTCTCCTCGAGCAGCTTCATTACCCGCGGAATAATTGCTGCGTGCGCGCCCGACAGGATCGACAAACCGATGAACTCCACGTCTTCCTGGAGCGCCGCGTTCACGACCTGCTCCGGTGTCTGCCTGAGACCCGTATAGATTACTTCCATGCCGGCGTCCCGCAGCGCCCGCGCGATCACCTTCGCGCCACGGTCGTGGCCGTCGAGGCCGGGCTTGGCGACCAGAACACGGATCGGCGGGGCGGAAGCTGAGATGGATGCTGCGCTCATGGGTTGCCGTGCAGCGGCATTGCCATTATAGAAAGTCGCCCCGGTCAGGTTTGCGGCGGAGCCTTAACCGGCTTACCGCCCGCCGCGCCTTCGACGAACCCGCCGTCCTCGAGGGTCACTCGGCCGTTGACCAGCACATGCCGGACCCCTCCCGAATACTGAGCCGGGTTTTCAAACGTGCCCTTGTCGATCACGGTGTCAGGGTCGAAGACGACGATGTCAGCGTCGGCGCCCAAGCTCAGCCGGCCCTTCTTCTTCATCATGGGCGCGCGGCGCTCGAGTCGCTGCGCCGGCGCAAGCGACATCTTGCGCAGCGCATCCATCAGCGAGAGCGCCTTCTGCTCCCGGACATAGCGGCCCAGAATGCGTGCGTACGTCCCGAACGAACGTGGGTGAGCGCGGCCCTTGTCAAGCCACATGCCGTCGCTGGCGATCATTGTGATCGGGCTCGCGACAGCGGTTCGTACGTTCTCTTCGCTGTAGCTGGACGGACTGATGATGGTGCCGCCCTGCTCGCGGTATTTCCCGAAGGTCTCGCGGGTCAACGCTGCGCCGGTCTCGACCCAGATGTATCCCGCGAGCCGCTCGTCGTCGTAAGTTCGCCAGTCGTTGAACAGATGGGACTGGATCAGCGTCGAGCCGCGGTTGTAGGGGTAGCACTCGGTCGTCACGTCCTCGCCCCGCTTCTGCGCGGACGCGATGATGTCGAGGTATTGCGGGATGCGTGTCGAGGCGCTGCTGTTGATGTGGACAATGTGCAGCGCCGCCCCGGTTTGCTTCGATGCGTCGAGGACTTCCTGGATGTTGGCGAATCCGGTCGGCTCGGAAGAGCGCATGTGGACGTGGCAGTTGGCATTGTGTTCCGCCGCCACACGAAATATCTCGACAACCTCCTCGGTCGTCGCACCGGGCGTATAGGCGAGGCCGAAGCCGACAGCGGGCGCCCCTTCTGCAAGCCCGCGGCGAATGCGAACCTTGAGTTCTTCGAGTTGCCCGGCATCGAGGGGCTTCAGGAGCGCTTCGCCTGCAAGGCCGGGGTTGCTGCCCAGCATGACGAGGTTGCGCGAGTAGGGATGGCTGATGCTCGCCCCGAAGTTGACCGGCGTCTTCCCTTCGCGCTCGCCATACCAGGCGGCGATATCCTCGACGCCGATCTCGAGCTCCAAGGCAGTCGTGATGCCGTCGTGAATCTGCGCCTTGTAGTTGTCCGGACTATGCCCGTGCTGATGCAGGTCGACAAACCCCGGCGCGACGACCTGCCCGCTCGCATCGAGCACTTTAGCGCCTGCGAGCGCGTCCTCGCTGATCGCGGCAATGCTCTCGCCCCGAATGCCGACATTCCGAATCCCGTCCAGCCCCGATTCGGGATCCATCACCCGCCCGTTCACGATCACGAGATCGTATTGCGGCGTCTCCGCGCAGTGAACCAGAAACAGAATGAGACAAACCGTGGCGGCAATCCTGAACATGCGCGTTAGTATGGCACGAGGCCGCTGTCTTTGAGGTGCTTACCAACTGTCTGGTCGTAGTGAGCGCGCACCGTCAGGCGCTGCTCAAGGAAACCACCAGGTAGAGATGGAACGGTGTGAAGACACCACCGATTGCACATTCACGTGCTCGCGACCGTCGATGACGGCAGTCCAGCGGACCCGACCCACCCTCTGACCGACAGTTGCATCCGCCAACAGGCGCTTTGACGGCTCACTCTGTCAAGAAGAACATCGCGCCTCGCAGCATAAAGGAAGCGGTGCTCTCTTGGACAAGAGAAGAGGGACTGCTAAACGGCGGACTTTTCGTTGTAGGCGCCGAAGACGCCCCGCAGTACGTTGCACATTTCTCCCAGGGTGGCGTAAGCGCGGACGGCGGCGAGGATGGGGGACATGAGGTTTGTGTCGCCTTCGGCGGCTCGCCTGAGGTTGTCGAGGGCTCGGGTAACAGCGGCGTTGTCGCGTTCCGACCGCAGCCTGGCGAGCTTCGCCGACTGCCTCTCAGCAACGGTGTGGTCGATCGAGAGTGTGGGAATGGGCTCGTGCTCCGGCTCGACGTATGCGTTCACGCCGACGATCCGGCGGCGGCCTTCTTCGATGGACTTCTGGAACTCGTAGCTCGATCGAGCGATCTCGGCCTGCGGATAGCCGTTCTCGACCGCCGTCACCATGCCGCCCATCGCTTCGAGCTTCTCCAGTTGCTCGAAAAAGCCCTTTTCCAAATCGAGAGTCAGCCGTTCCAGGAAGTAGCTTCCCCCGAACGGATCTATCGCTTCGATCACACCGGTCTCACAGGCCAACACCTGCTGTGTCCGCAACGCCAGCAAGGCGGCCTCCTCGGTCGGCAAGGCGTACGCCTCGTCGAGCGAGTTGGTGTGCAGCGACTGTGCCCCGCCCAGAACGGCGGCCAGGGCCTGAATCGCCGTACGAACAAGATTCACCCGAGGCTGTTGGGCCGTCAGAGACACGCCCGCCGTCTGCGCATGGAAACGCAGCTTCCAAGAACGCTCGTTCTTCGCGCCGTAGCGATCACGCATCAGCTTGGCCCAGATCTTCCGCGCCGCCCGGAACTTGGCGATCTCCTCGAAAAAGTCGCTGTGCACATCAAAAAAAAAGCTCAACCGGGGCGCGAATCGATCGATCTGCAAGCCGCGCTCGACGGCCCAATTTACGTATTCAACCCCGGCGCCGAGGGTGAAGACCAACTCTTGCAAAGCGGTCGCACCCGCCTCACGAATGTGATAGCCGCTGATCGAAATCGGGTTGAACTTCGGAGTGTTCTCGGTGCCGAACTCCAGCGCATCGACGACCAAACGCATCGACGGACGCGGTGGATAGATGTACTCCTTTTGCGCCATATACTCCTTGAGAATGTCGTTCTGGATCGTCCCCGAAAGCCGCGCCCAATCAGCGCCCTGCTTCTCGCCCACGACGAGATACATGGCCCACAGAATGGCCGCCGAGGAAGTGATCGTCATTGACGTCGTCACCTCGGCCAGCGGAATGCCGCGGAACAACTCCTCCATGTCCGCCAAGCTTGAAATCGCCACCCCGCACTTGCCTACTTCTCCGGCCGCCAGGGGATCATCAGCGTCATAACCCATCAAGGTGGGCAGGTCGAAGGCCACGGAGAGCCCCGTTTGTCCGTGGTCGAGCAAATAGCGGTAGCGGCGGTTCGTTTCCTCAGGCGCTGCGAAGCCGGAGAACTGCCGCATCGTCCACAGCTTGCCTCGGTACATGTCGGCATGGATGCCGCGAGTGAACGGGAAGCCGCCCGGCACGCCGAGATCGGCGCTCGGATCGAAGTCGCTCAGACAGTCACTGGTGTAGACCTTCTCTACGGGAGTCCCCGAGAGAGTTCGCGAGCGATCGGGTTTAACCTGCATTTCTCACCGCCTGTCGATCGGAGCACACGATACGACCGCCGTGACTTCGTCGCGCTTGCTTGCCGTGGTCGATGTACGGTCAAGTACGCCTCCGCGCGCCAAACGGCTCGCTCCTCGACCTGACAGCCCTCTCTTGCACTTCGCCTCGCCACGTGGTGAGAAACGCAGGTTAGCTGCTTCGCTTGGCGTGGGCGGTAACTTCAAGGCTGTCACCACAGGAGCGGCCTCAGAGCCGCAACCACAGTCTATCGAAGCCCCCGCCGGAGGCAAGGCAGGCGGGAGCCTCGCGCCTTGGCGGTCAGACCCGCCGGATCGGCCGGCAGCGTGAGCGAAACATCAGGAAATGCAGACGGGGCGAGCGGAACCCGTGTGGATGCAGACGGCCTACCGGCCGGGGGGGAATTGGTTTCCGCGGACATGGTCTTGGGGGTTGCACCCGCCGTTCTGTTTCATGTCGTCAATCGGGCAATTGTCAATGGTAGAAGGGCTGGTTTTTCAGCCAACGTGGTCCGTAGTGAGGTTGGGGGCGGCCTAATTCGAGGGCGCCCAAGTCGGGGGCGTTGCCGGTGAAGTGGTCGTTGACGGTGGGGATGAGGACGCCGGCGTCGACGGCCTTGCTGCCTGGCTTCAGGCGGAAGTTCAGATCCTTGGCGTGATAGACGGCGTGGCGCTTCGTCGGGTCGGGCGGGATCATCTGCTCGAAGACGTCGAAATCGAGTTCGAGGCCGTGCTGTTCCTGGCCGGTGGCGGCTCGGAAATCGTCGAGCGTCGAGAACGTACGCCAGTCTTCAGGGCGGGGCTCGTAGATCGTCTCACCGCTTTGCGGAGCGAGCCAGCGATACTGCTCGACGACACCCTTGTTGGGGTGGAAGCCATTGTAGTCCGAGCTGTAGTCTGAACCGGCATTCGACCAGGTCATCACACCGCGGCCGGGGGTATCGCGGCCCAGAAAGAGGTTGTTGCGGTAGTGCATGTTGGACGAGGGGTCGCTCGCGACGTGTTCGCCGATGATGGTGTTGTGGTAGGCGAACAGTCCGGCGGCCTTGGCGGAAAACTTGAAGGAGACCCCGCTGGGGACGTGGTAGAGGATGTTGCGGATGAAATAGGCCGGGCCGCCGAAGACGGGTTGTGAGCTGTAGCCGCCGTGCGCCGCGTTGACGCCGCGGTTGTTGTAGACGCGGATGTTGTGCACGCCGCCGTCGGTTTCGATGAAGTCGTCGCCGGACATGTGGATGTCGTTGTTGTAGATGTCGATGGATGAGGCGCGCCGCTCGGGGTCGGACTCCGGCGTGCCGTAGGTGGAGATGCCGATGCCGTCGTGGAAGTACGCGAGGGCGTTGTGGGCGATGACGTGACCGGGTCCGTAGACCTTGACGGCGTAATAGCTGCGGACTTCGTGAGAGCCGTAGGGGCCAGCGCTGCGCCAGAGAGGGCCGGTCCAGCCGACGAGCAGGTTGCGCTGCTCGATGCGGCCAAGAAAGATGTTGTCGGCTATGTAGAAGTCGCTCGATCCGGCATACTCGGTCCAGACGCCGAAGCCGATGTCCTCGAAGCGGCAGTTCTTGACGGTGAGGCCGACGGCGCCGGTCACCTCTTTGAATCCGGCGAAGATGGCGATGTCGGTGTTGCGGAAGGTGAGCCCGTCGAAGATGTGGTGGGCTGAAGCCGTGACGTCGAAGAGACGGTGGTTGCCCGCGCCGTCGAAGACGACTTCACCGTCACCGGCGGCTTTGATGGTGATGGGTTTCTCGGGCGTGGCCTTGATGGTGAGCCAATTCGTTCCGTCAAACGGCGTCATCATCGGATCGACGTAGTTGAGACGGTCGTTACGGTAGAGGCCGGCATGGACGAGGATCGTGTCGCCCGGTTGAACGCGGCGCTCCCAGACGACGTTCCAATCGCCGAGCCCGGCGCCGTAGTAGGCCTCGAGCAGGCTGGTGAAGTGGGGTTCCTGCCGCGGGCCCTCGTGATAGGGCGGATAGACGTGCAGGGTGCGCCCGCCTTGGTAGGGCTGCGGCTCGGTGCGTGTGGTGACGCGGACGGTATTGGTCGTTGGGCCGCTGGCGCCGTCGGGGTCGGCCAGTTTGAAGCGGCACTCGTATTCGGTGCCGGGCTCCAGATTGAGGATGCTACCCGCGAAGCCGTCGGGGACGGTGTATTCGAGGTGCTCGCGTTTGCGGAAGACCCGTTCGCCGCCGACGCGCACCAACGGAAGAGCCGGACGCCACTCGGCATCGCCGACGCGGCGAAACTCGACCGAGACGGAGGCGTTGCGGTTGTCGTCGCCGGTGATGGCCCACTCGAAGCCGAGGTTGTGCAGTGTCGGATGCTCGACGGTGAAACGGCCGGCGCGGGTGCTGTCGTCGGCGTGGGCGGTGGCGGCGAGGAGGAAAAGGCAGGAGGGTAGCAAGAAGCGCATAAGTCCCGATTCTAAACGAATTGGTGTGCTGACTTGCCTTTTTCGGCACCTCACGGCCGAGGCGCGCGATAAGGCCGCCATCACTTCGTTGCGGGGGAGAAGGCCGCAGTTTTCAAGTAGGGCGTCCGGACTGCGGACCGTTGCCGCGCATGTACTCGACCGGGACCGCGTGTCCCCAGGAAATGTCGTCGATGGCAACGCCCAGGGCGGCGGCCAGACGCTCTCTCTGCGACGGGCTGGGGATGTAGTTGCCGCTGACGATCGCGTGCACCCGTTTCTCGTCCAGGCCCGACTCGGTGACGAGTCGGCCGACGCTGATTCCCGCCTCTTCCAGGTGGCGCGCAAGCGGCTTCATCCCGGCTGCCAGCTTATCACTTTGCTCATCCATACCGTTGCTGTGAGGCCTGTCGAAAACCGCAGCTAATCCCCGGGACGCTCCTGCAAATATTTCAGGAACGCCGCTGCCGTGGGCGATAGCGTCGTGCCCCGGCGTTGCACGATGCCGACGGGCCGAACAAGCTCCGGAGCTTCGATGCTGTGCGCTACCAGCCTTCCTTCCGTCACTTCTTGCCGCACCGTCCGCTCCGGCAGCAGGCTGATCCCCGAGCCGATCACCAGCGCTTCTTTGATCATCTGAAGGTTGTCGAACGCCAGGACAACTTTCCTAAGGAGGCCGCGTTCTCTAAAAAAGCGGTCCATTGCCTTGCGGATCGAAAGATCCGGATCGAAGCTCACGAACTCCTGACCGGCCAAGTCGTTGACCTCAACCGTCCGCTTCCGCGCCAGGCGGTGCCGAGGGTGGCAAACGAGAACCATCTTCTCGATCCGCCAGGGAATCACCTTGAGTTTCTTCGTCGCCGCCGGATAGCTGATCAACCCGAGATCGGCCTGATCCCCGCTAACCGCCTCGTAGACCTTCTCGGGATGCATGTACTCGAGATGCACGCGCGCCTGAGGGTGCTCTTCTTCGAAATCTTCCCGAATGCGCCGCATTTCATAAAGGCCGATCGAATAAATCGAAGCAACCCGCACCGATCCGACGAGCTCGCCCTTAAGCGCATCGATTTCCGCCCGCATCACTTCGTAGCGGCGTACGATGTCGCGACTGGCGTCAAAGTAAATCCGGCCGGCCGACGTGAGTTTCAGAGGGCGCGTGCGGCGATCCAGCAGGATGACGCCCAAGTCGTTTTCCAGATGCTTGAGGATTTGGCTCGCCGCAGATTGCGAGATGCCGTTCATTACAGCGCCGCGGCTGACGCTGTGGGTCTGCGCAATATCCCGAAAGACCTTAAAGTGGCCGGCGTTCACGACAGGCGAGCATTACTATAGCTAATTGTGTGGGCATCTCAACATCATCAATGAAAATGCCCTTGCGGGGCGTGCATGAGCCTGGGTCTGTTCAGGACGGCTCTGTGACGGTACAGTTTTGATCCGAGGCTTGATTCCCCGCCTCGGTGAGAACCGGAACTTCCCTGCCCATCCTCCGTATCTCTATTCCGGAGCATTTAGAAAATGTGGTCTTTCCTACTTTGGTTGATCCTGCTCGTCCTATGCTGGCCGCTGGCCTTGCTGGCCCTGATCCTCTATCCGATCGTCTGGCTCCTGCTGCTACCCTTTCGTCTCGTGGGCATCGTTGTCGGTAGTGTGCTCGACCTGATCTGGGCAATCGTTACGCTGCCTGCCAGGCTGCTGAAAGGCCCCAGCGCCGTCTAGCGGGCGTGACAGGCCCCAACGGGTAGGCAAGCTTTCGGAAACACGACAAGGAGGCGCCTACTGCCGGCTCTCTCAGCAAGCCTTGCGGAACGAGGAGCCGTTGCGAGAAACCAGTCGGCGATGCGAGTTCGCGCCCTGACTCTCTTGGATGTTGGGGAGGCCGCTCAGATGATTCGTACTTGCTCGCCGATCCGGCTTGCGGCGATACGATCCACTTCGCTGCCGGCGGCTTCGTGGAATCGCTCGATCGGTTCGTGGGCCGGCTCCTGCCCCAAAGGGAAAGTCTGGTGATGCACCGGTAGAATCCGCTCGGCTCCCGCCTCGTTCGCCATGCGCCACGCTTGTTCCGGAGAGCAATGATTGTGGATCCGAGGATTGTAGGCCCCGATCGGCATGATCGCCAAGTCGAACGGCCGCGGACTCTTCAGTGCCCGGAAGCGATCGGTCAGGGCCGTGTCTCCCGCAAACAGAACTCGATAGCGCCCCGACTCGACGACGTAGCCGTTATAGCCCCGCCAAGTGTCCGAGCCGTAGCGCGCACCCCAGTGGTTCACTTCAAAAGCCGTGATGCCCACCGAATCGATACGAATACCGTCTTCCCACCCTGCCTCTTGCACGGCGCGGTAGCGGCGGCGCCGAGGCACCAGGTCGCTTGTTCCGCGCGCCGTGACCAACTGCGTTTCCGGGTGGGCCAGTTTCCGTAGCGAGGGGATATCGAAATGGTCCATGTGCGCGTGCGAGAGCACGATCACGTCCGGACCGGGAAGGTTGTCGATGGCCAGCGCGGGCGCCACCCGACGGCGCAACCCCACCGTGCAAACACGCAAGTGCACGCCGGCGCGGCGGCTGAAGATCGGATCGGTGAGCACCATGCGCCCATCGATCTTGAGCAAGACCGTGCTGTGCCCGAGCCAAGCCGCATAAAGGCCCTCGTCGCCCCAAGAGCTCGTGTCGGGTATGAACGGGGCGGGCGCCACCCGCCGTCGACTTTGGCGGAACGGGTGGGGCGGTGATTCCGCCAACGACTTCCGCCCGCACTGAATCGCCAACACGGGCGCAAGGCCGAACCGGCTAAACCATTTGCGCCGGGAACAACGGGCGGGCGATCTGCCTTGTTTCATGCCAGCAAGTCAAGAATCCGAACTGTCGGCGCACGATCGGACAAACGGATACGGCGCCACGCACCACCTTCCGAATTCCTTTGCGTCTACCTGTCTTCGGCTCCTCGATAGCCTAGCCGATCTCGAGGATCTCCTTTTCCTTCCCGGCGCCAATGACTTCGATCTCCTTGATGATGCTGTCGGTCAACTTTTGGATCTCGTCGTGGTTCCTGTGCTGCTCGTCCTCGGAGATCTTCTTGTCCTTCAGCAGCTTCTTTGCGATTTCGTTCGCGTCCCGCCGAACGTTCCGGGCGGCGACTCGATGCTGCTCGATAATCCGATGGAGCTGCTTCACTAACTCCTTACGCCTCTCTTCCGTCAAGGGTGGGATCGGAAGTCGGATTACTGTGCCGTTGTTCGTCGGCGTCAAACCGAGATTCGATCTCATGATCGCTTTTTCGAGCGCTCCGATCCGAGAAACATCCCAGGGCTGCACCATGATCAACGACGGCTCGGGAACACTCAAATTGGCAACCTGGTTCAGAGGTAACTGCGTGCCGTAATAGTCAACCCGGACTGAGTCCAGGATGCTTACCGAAGCCCGGCCGGTTCGGACGCTTGCCAGTTCGTGCTGCAGGTCATTAACGGTTTTGCCCATACGCTTCTTGGCTTCTGCGTTGAGTTCTTTCAGATTCTCGGCGTGAAAGGTTGACATCCCTACCTCAGTCGATCAAAGTCCCTATCGTTTCGCCTTTGACCAGCCGCTGTATATTCCCGGGAACGGTCACGTCGAACACGACAACAGGGATTTCGTTCTCGCGGCACAATGTGACGGCGGTAGTGTCCATGACCGCGAGCTCGTCCAGGAGCACTTGGTTGTACGAGATTCTCTCATATCGAGTCGCGTCGGGAAACCGGACCGGGTCCTTGTCGTACACACCGTCGACTTTCGTCGCCTTCGCCAGCAACGAGGCACCGATCTCAGCGGCGCGCAGGGCGGCGGCGCTGTCCGTCGAGAAGAACGGATTCCCCGTACCGCCCGCGAAGATGACGACTTCCCGGCTCCCCAGCCGTTCGAGGACCCGCGGCAGCGAGAATCCGTCCAGGATCGGCGGCATCGGAATCGCGCTAAAGACCACCGCCGGTTGTCCCAGACCCTGCAGATAATCGCGCAACGCGATCGCGTTCAACGCCGTCCCGAGCATCCCCATCTGATCGACGGAAACGCGGCCCGGTCCTGTATCAGAACCTTGCACACCCCGGAAGAAGTTGCCTCCGCCGACAACGATCCCGATGACAACGCCCGTCCGCGCTGCCTCGGCCACGTCGCGGGCAATCCGCTGCGTTGCCTCGGAGTCAATTCCGAACCCCGGCTTCCCGGCTAAAACCTCGCCGCTGAGCTTGAGGAGAATACGACGATGAGCCGTCATGGGAGAGAACGGGGACGATGCGATACGGTGCGAAGCGTGCCGCTCCCCCGAGTTTATTGAGCGGCGCGCGGCCTATGCGTCGGCTTCACCGACTTTGAATCGAGCCATCCGGCTGACCAGAATATTCTCGCCCAGTTTCGAGACCATCTGCGTGATCAGCTCGCCGACGGTCGAGGCGTTGTCCTTTACGAAGGGCTGCTCCAGCAGACACACTTCTTCATAGAACTTTTTCATCCGGCCCTCGACGATCTTGTCTACGATCTTTTCCGGCTTGCCGGCATCAAGAGCGCGGGCGCGCTGGACTTCCCGCTCCTTCTCGAGCACCTCGTTGTCGACGTCCTCTTTACTGATGAAGCGCGGATCCGTCGCCGCCACGTGCATCGCGATGTCGTGCACGAGCCGCTGAAAATCATCCGTGCGCGCCACGAAGTCCGACTCGCAATTGACTTCCACGATGACTCCGAGCTTGCTGCCAGGATGAACGTACGCTCCAATGAGCCCTTCTTGCGCTTTCCGTCCGGCCTTCTTCCGGGCTACATCGATGCCCCGCTTGCGCAGGTTCATTTCCGCTTGGTCGATGTCGCCGTCAGCCTTGGCGAGTGCCCTCTTGCAATCCATGATCCCCGCCCCGGTCTTCTCCCGGAGCTGTTTGACCATCTCTGCGGTAATTTCCGCCATAACGCCTTCCTACAGTCGTCTTAATCGATAAGAAAAATCGACAAGAAAGAAACGGGGTGTTCAGCGGCCGACGCCGGCCGCAGGCTGCGTGTCGACCGCAGGCGGCGTCACTGCACCGGCCGCAGCCTCTGCAGCCGTGGCGCCGCCGTTACCTTCCATCGCCTCGGCCTCGGCCTCCGCTACCTGCTCAAAATCCTCGGCCGTGGCCAAGCCCCGTCCTTCGATGACGGCATCCGCCATCTTGTTGGTGAAGAGTCGAATGGCTCGTAGCGCGTCGTCGTTTCCTGGAATCACGTAATCCACCGTATCCGGGTCACTGTTCGTATCGACAACCGCCACTACCGGGATCTGCAACTTCCGCGCCTCGTGTACGGCAATGTCCTCTTTGTTCGAGTCAATCACGAACATCACGTCCGGCAGCCCCGGAATGTCCTTGATACCGGCAAGGTTCTGATCAAGATGCCGCCGTTCGCGTTCCAAACGCGACACCTCCTTCTTCGACCGGCCTTCATAGCCCTCTTCGTTGGCCAGCCGCTCCAACTCCTTCAGCCGGGCAATCGACTTCTGGACGGTCGACCAGTTCGTCAACAACCCGCCGAGCCAGCGGCTGTTGACGTAGTACATCTCGCAGCGCTTCGCCTCTTCGGCGATCGCTTCCTGAGCCTGCCGTTTCGTACCCACAAAGAGAATCGATTTGTCTTCCGCCGCCGCGTCGCTGACGAAACGCGCCGCGTCCTTGAACATCTTCAACGTCTTCTGCAGGTCGATGATGTGAATTCCATTGCGTTCGCCGAAGATGTATTCCTTCATCTTCGGATTCCAGCGCCTGGTCTGGTGCCCGAAATGAACGCCCGATTCGAGCAATTCCTTCATTGTGATTTGGGGCAATGATCCTCCTCTTTCCGGCTGCCGCTCGCTGAGCAGCCCGGCTGAAGCATCCGCCCCGATCCAAGCGAGATTTGGGTGGACATCTGCAACCGCATCCGGAAGAACTGCAATTTAGCGTTTCGAGTACTGGAAGCGTTTCCTCGCACCCGGCCGGCCGTACTTTTTTCGTTCGTGCTTACGAGGGTCCCGTGTCAGGAAGCCGGCTTTCTTCAGCGTCGGCCGCAACTCCGCATTGAAGTTCTGCAGCGCTCGTGCGATGCCCATGCGCGCCGCGGCGGCCTGGCCGCTCAATCCGCCCCCATGCGCCGTGACAAGGATGTCGAACTTACCCAACGTCTCGGTGACGAGGAGCGGCTGTTGCACAGTAGCCCGATGCGTCTCCGCCGGGAAGTAGTCATCCATCTCGCGGCGATTAATCAGAATCTTGCCGCCGCCCGGGCGCAGGAAAACGCGCGCCACCGCCAGCTTCCTCCGTCCCGTGCCTAAATACTGAACTTGGTCTGCCACGCTTTCAACCCGGACCCCCGCTAGCGGGAACCTTGCTTTCCGATACTCATCTCGTGAGGCTGCTGCGCCTCATGAGGGTGCTGCGGCCCGGCATAGACTTTCAGCCGGCGCGCCAACTGCTTCCCCAGCTTGTTTTTCGGAAGCATGCCCCGGACGGCGTTTTCCACAATCCGCTCGGGATGTTTCTCGCGCATTTGCTTCGCGCTGATCTCCTTGATGCCCCCGGGATAGCCGGAGTGACGATAGTACTTCTTCTGCTCTTCCTTCCGCCCGGTCAGGCGGATCTTGTCGGCATTCACGACAATCACGTGATCGCCCGTTTTCAGAAACGGTGTGTAGTCCGCCTTATGTTTACCCATCAGGATCACGGCCGCGCGCGAAGCCAGCCGCCCAAGCACTTGGTCCTTAGCGTTGAGCAAGAACCATTTGTTGTGTACATCGCACGCCCTTGGGACAAAGGTCGGCATCGTTTAAACGCTCGTCTCCCCTCAGGCTGACGGTAGTCAGAAAAACCCAAACAGGAGCGGCCCGTGACGCAAGCCACTACTGCGGCTCTGGGGGAGAGCCTCGGATCCTGCAAACAGTTTATCCTAAAACCAACCGAGATGTCCACGCACGGGCAAGTTCCTCGATCGGCCTGCCGGCGGCACGGCCGAAATGCGCTACAAGCGCCGCCTCAAGCTCGTTTTTGAACTGCGAGAAGGTGTAGTCCACATCGCGATGGCCAAACTCGCCCTGGTCATTCCCTCCGGGTACCGTGCGAGGAAATAGTCATAGAGCATCACACCCACGTTCACGTCGCTGTCCTGGCGAACCGTGACACGATTGCGGTAGGAGCCCTGGGCGAACACCTTGATCCGACGCGCCTTCAGCCTTGAACTCCTGTCAATGGCGTTTCGGATGGCATTCTCGAATCTCTGCTGCTCTGTCTTCCCCGGCGGCTGTGCCCAGGATCTGAATGTACTCTCCCAGTCTCGGGCCACGTCGCTTCCTTCCCTAGCACATCCTACGCTTCAAGAAATTCTTCTATGGTTACACCTGCTTGCTTCAGAACCGCCGATAACGTTCCTTCCGGCAAATCTCCAGGGTGATTGGGAACAGTGGTTCGATGTCGCGTAGCAGGGTTCCACCAGATCTCGTGACTCCCCCGTGCTTGGCGGTCAAACTCAAACCCCAGCCGCCGCAATTTGCGAGTCACCTGTCGGCCTGTAAAACCTGCCAGCCGACCCATCAGACTCCTACAGGAACATCCAACTCAACGGTCTCCGCATCCATGGCATGCAACCCCTTAGGCAGTAGATCGCCATGTTCCCGATAGGATTCGATGAGTTTCCTTGCCACATCTCTAGCAATTTCAACTGTTTCAGCCACGGTTCTCCCTTGCGCCACCAGACCAGGAAGATCATCTGAGGTAGCCAAGTGCTGGCCGTTTTCTACTCGCCTGATCTGAAGATGCAGCCGATATTCCTCTACCATCTTTTTTGCTCCTTTCCCAATGGTACCGCCGGTTGCTGGACCCGAGCGCCGTGGTCGTTCCCATTCCATTCTCTCTCAGATGGAGATCCGGCCGACGATATTGCTGGTGACCTTGTTGTAGCGGCGGTCGTAGAGGCGGGTGGTGCGGGGGCGGCGTGGCCGGTGAGGCGCTGTACATCCTCGAGCGCGCCACCCTTTTCCTATCGAGTCAGTCGAACGGGGTAAGGAGGGTCGGCATGACGCCATGTCGTTTCATGCCGCACTCTTTCGCAGGTGAGATGAACGGTCCGCCCTGAAGGGTGACACACAGGCGGGTCAGAGCGTCTGACGGACTTTAGCGGCGTCCTTGAATAGCACGTCGCGAACGGCCTGGGTGGCTTTCTCGTGAAACGCCACTGCGTCAGGATCAAAGTCTTTGGAGGGACGTGGCGTGAGAGCAAAGTGACCATACCGGTCCTCGCCTCGGAGCAGAGCCGCACTGTCCCACTCGCCGACAACCTGCTTCGTGCGTGTGGGCATGTAGTGCAGTGAGAGGCCGATCCGCCGGTCGGTGGAGCGGTTCGGACCCGATGCATGAGCCAACCGCACATTGTGCAGCGAGATCTCACCGGGTTCCAGCGGCATGGCCACCGCCTTTGACTCATCCACCCGTACCGAGATTTCCTGCCCCCGTGTCAGAAGATTGTTCTCCTTGAATTCATCTTTGTGGGGGAGGAGGCCGCCCTGGTGACTACCCGGCAGTACACGCATGCATCCGCTTTCAAGCGTTGCCGGCGATAGCGCCAGCCACACGCTGACCAACTCGTTGGTATCGAGGCCCCAATAACGCAGGTCCTGATGCCAAGAAACGAAACTCCGGCTTCCCGGTTCCTTGACCCAGAAAAAGGTGTTCCAGCAAAGGATATCGGCACCGATCAGGTCCTCGACCGCATCGAGGATCTTCGGATGGCGCATCAGATCGTCTACCCACGTGAACAGTAAATGAGACTTGCTCCGCAGCGCTCCACCAATAGGTTTGCCTTGACTGGTTTCGAAGTCCTCCAGAAGCATCCGGTTGGCGGCGACTTGCTTGTCGTCGAGTATGGTAAGCGGGAAGTAGTAACCCTTCCGCTTGTACTGCTCGACAGCGTCTTCATGCAGCGCTTTCAGCATGCGGCCCCCTCCATGATCAGTGGACTTGGTCTGGCTGCGTTTGAGGCTATCAGATTCTTGTCGCGACTTTTTCGCGATTCGGCTTCGTGGCGGTTGCAACCATGGACGTAAGTGCTATTTGCGCACGACAGGAGGGTCCTCATGCCAGAGCCGGCACAGAGTTATCCAGACGTCGTCGAGGAGATCCATTGTCTGATTCGCGAGAATCAACGGGAGGGGCGCTGCAAGGAAGCCCTCCGGGCTCCTTCCGCTGCGGCCAACGCCACGCGAACCCAAGCTGAGTAAGGGGAACGTTCTACATTGCACAAACAGGGGAACTTTCTATATTGCATTGACGGACACCGTTTACACCTTGTGCTACAATCCGCTATCTTGAAAATTGCGATGGTCCCGCATCGCCCGGGATCAGGGGATCACAGGTTCTAAATAGAAGGAGATCGTTACCATCATGGCGTACGTTATTGCCGAACCCTGCATTGGCACGAAGGACACGGCCTGTGTGGATGCCTGCCCGGTCGATTGCATCCATCCCAAGGACGACGAAGATGATTTCGAGGACGAAGAAATGCTCTACATCGAACCCGATGAGTGCATCGACTGCGGCGCCTGCGTCCCGGTCTGCCCCGTCTCGGCCATCTTCGCTCTGGAAGACCTTCCCGAGAAGTGGGACGAATTCACAGAGAGAAACGCCGCTTACTACGGCAAGTCCGCCGAGTAACTCTGACTGAGTCTCCCGCAGCCCTCCGTGCCCCCAGCTCGGAGGGCGATTCACGCTGCTTGCTCCTCAACCTGCCGCCGCCTGCCATCCTCGAAAGCAACTGGGCAAGGCACCGGTAGGGTATCTCACCCCTTGGCAAGGCGAATTCGTGAGAAGGCCGTCCGTACGAGGCGCACGCCTCCTGGCTCCCCTGCCGTATTGATTTTGGGCTATGCCTGTTCGCGCCCACGAGCACGGGCAAGCAAACGCAACGAAGCCGTGACGGACTTGTCGCGTGCTTCGACCTTCAGGAGGCGAGATTTCCAGGCTATGCGCGGCGTTTTGCCGTCCAACGGGCCATACCGTACTCGCCCAGGCTGACCTCGCCGCTCATATGGTCTCCCTGTACGTGGCCGGTAAAGTTGTAGTGCAGCATGGTCGCTTCGACCTTGCCGCCACCGGTGAATTTCACTTCGTTGCCACTGACCGTCCCGCTGACGGGCTTGTCGGTAATCCGCGCGACGTACTGGCCGCTGATGTCGTTGCCGTCGGTGGTGAAGTACACCTTGTGTTGCGCCGAGCCGACCGTGAACTGAAGGTCGATGTCCCAGTGGCCGTCGATCGTGACCGTGGGCGGCTTCAGCGGGACCACCGGCTTCTCGCCCGGCGCATTGCTGAAGATCTCGTAGAGCCGTGAAGCGACGATCTTCTGCTCGCCGTCGTACATCGCGCACGGACGCAGCCGGAACTGATGGCCGTCGCCGCCCGCGTGCGTCTTGATGCGCGGTTCGCCGTCGAGCAGCATCTTGCCCAGCTCGCCCGCCGTGAGGCCGATCTTCTTCGGGTCCCAAGCGACGATGAGCGTCGGGTAGTTGGCCGCGCTGGCAGGCTCGTTGACGGTGGTCGTGACGCCGTCGACTTTCGTGATCTTGGCGTTGATCTCCTTGTACCAGGAGCGCCAAAGATCATCTTCGGCCTTGCGGCTGCGCCCGTTCATCAAGCTATGCACCGCCATGTAGGCGCCCACGATCTCTTCCTTGCTGACCTTCATCGCCCGCGCAAAAGCGTGATGCGGCGCGCTGTTGGTGAAGGCGGCCGTGATGAGATCTTTCCGGCCGAGCAGGATGCCCGCCGACTGCGGTCCGCGCAGAATCTTACCGCCGCTGTATGCGACCAAATCAGCGCCCTTCGCCAGTACCGGATTGGGCACGAGCGGAAGATCAGCCGCCGCGTCGATCAGAACCGGGATGCCGTTCTTGCGCGCTTCCGCAGTGAACTGCTCCAGCGTGAACGGATTATTCCCGCGCAGGATGTTCACCTGCGCCGTACACATCGCGGTCTTCGGGCCGAAAGCATTCTTGAGGTCGTCGAGCGTCGTGACTTCGACCATCCTGATGCCGGTCGTGCGCACGGCATGGTCGTACGTGCTGCGCGACCAGCTCGGCACGATCACTTCGTCCCTGATGCCATAGGTGTCGGGAAGTTGCTGGATCGTCTCCGGGTCGCCGCCCGCGACACAGGCCAGCGTGCCGCAGGTCACCGCTCCGGCCGCGCCCGAGCTGACCATCGCCGCTTCCCCGCCGAGCAGTTCGGCAATCCGAGGGCCGACGCCGGCCATCAACTCGTCGAGGTTCACATGGTAGTAGGCCGCTTCGTGGACGGCTGCGATCACCTCGGGCAACTGCGCAGAGCCGCCGTTGATCGTGAACGTCGACGTGCCGTTGATGAACGGCCGGACACCGACCTTCTCGTAAACGTTCGGGCCGCCGCCGCGGGTGGGCAATCGGGCCGGCGGCGCCGCTACGGAGCGCAGTGGCAGGGCTGCCAGCAAGCCGGCCACGGAAGCCATCGAGCCCGTGCGGAAAACGTCACGCCGGGACACCTGGCTGGAATCTTTTACAGTTGTGGGTTTCATGGGGAACTCCTCTGGGACCGGCTGCCGCGGCGCGAACGAAAGGCGACCAACCGGTCACAGGCTATTCTAGCCTGTTTTCCTCTCCACGTAGTGAGGAATGCAGGTTAACCGCTCAAGTCCCGCCGCCGGGGACGCAGCTTGTTGAAGTCCGCCCCAGAGATGACATAATACCAATCCGCGAAACGGTTGCGCAGTTCGTCGGCCAGCTCTTTGCCCGCAGCATCGGGCTCTTCGCCGGCGTTGTACTGCTTCGCCCGCGCCTCGCTGTAGTCGACCGTGATGAAGAGGTAGCGGCGCTCGCCCTCATCATCCCCGTCGGAGGAGCTTTCCGCCGCGCCGGCGCTCGGCCCGCTCGATGCAATCTCGCCGAACCGCAGCGTGTACTGCAGTCCGTTCTTCGAGTCGACAACGATCTCGCCTTCGTTGGCCAGGAGACCCCTCCGCGTAACGAAGAAACCTTTCTGCTGCAGCGATAGCTGCGACTGCCGCGAGATCGCCGTTCCTTCTGTCCCTTTCAGAACCTCCGTGAGGTTCTCAGGCTTCGGCTGAACATCGACGATCTTCAGCGAGTCGAGCGCTCCCGTGAGGTCATTCATCTTGCTCGTATCAGGCGCCCCTCCGCCGCTCATCGTCCACTTGTCGTCTACCTTCGTCAGGAGGAGCCGCTCCTGGTTTTCCAAACGGCCCAGCCTCTCGTTGATCGAGTATCGATTGACCAGAACTCTCCGGATGTCGCCTGCGGAGGTCTTCAGCAAATCCGTCTCAATCCAGTCTTCGAACTTGGCCGAAACGTCCGCCGACGTTTCCGCCTCGTAAACGCGCTTCTGTGTCGGGACACGCATGTAGCGGCGATTCGGCTTGCCATCCACTTTCCTGCCGACGATAAAGTCCGCGAGGATGGCGTCATTTTCGTCCTTCAGGGTCACGCGCTGGCCTCGTCCTTCGAGCGAGAGCTCGCCTTCGGCGAAGGGGTCGATCACTCCGTAGTCGCCGTGCTCCTCGACCCGGTCGCTCACGATGGCGTCCTTGCGCAGCTCCATCAATGCCGCCGCGGTGTTCGCCAAGCGGTTCTCCGCATCGGCCGGATAGTTGAAGTGCGACGGAACCCGCCACGTTCCCTCGGCGAACTCGACCTTCAGCGGCCGCGCGGTGGCGGTGGCTTCGTCGTAGTCGACGACCTCGATGGCCTTCGGCGCCTGCGGGTCGGTGAAATCCGGATAGAACGCTTCGCCTTGATCGCTGAAAACGTCCGGCGTAGCCGCGCCGGGATCGATCACCATCGCCGCAGCCGCCAGCGCGGCGGCGGTCACAACGAAGAGGATGGTGTTTTTGAGTTCATGCATGACGTATCCTCCAGACCTATCCTTTCTTCTGCTCCACGAGGCGGTCGGGCGAGACACCGATCTTCTCCCGCCGAAGTCTCCGCACGGACACCAACAAGAACAGGGCAAACGCGGGAATCGGCGGAACGATCACCGCCAACAGCTTGATCGTGCTCTGGATGGCTCGGATCGACGACTCCATCTCAGACCGCGCCCGTTCCATCTGCCGCTGCTTCTCGTCCTCAATGTTCTTGCGCGCAACGCTCAGCCGGCGGTTCTCGACCTTCTGCTGATTGGCGATCATGATGCGCTTGGTCTGGGCGTCGAGATCCGTCCGGCTTTGCAGCGCCGCGACGGCCTGGTCCAGGCGCTGCTGCGCTTCTTCGAGCCGCCTCTCGGCCACGTCTTCGGCCGTGGTCGTATCCTCCAGACGCTGCTCTTCATAGACCCGCGTGCGCGCCTCGACGGCTTCAAGCGTTCGATGCCGCGGGCGCCTCTTACGAAGCTCGATGAACGAATCGTCGCCCGCCAGCGTATCGACCGCGTTCAGCAGGAACGTGACGTTGTCGAAGTTCAGGTTCTCGATGCCCCGGCGCCGCAGCTCGAAGAACTGCTCGCCCATCATGTCAAGATCGGCGATGACGATCGCTCGCACCGGCTGGTCGCCCTGCTTGCCCTCGACACGAGCCGCCAGAACGTGGAAATCCTCGTCCGGCCGATGGGGGATGTTCGGGTTGAGCTGGATGCCGAACAGTGTCCGCTGCACAAGCCGCATCCACATGACCTGCCCCGAGTCGGAGCCGGTTTGCAGCAATGGAATGAACTCCGTCTTGTCCGTCAAGGCCGGCTTCAAAACGCCGGAGTGCAGCAATACGACTTCCTGCAGCCCGGCGGTAATCGGCTCCTCGGAATTGAACGGGCTCACCGCCGCCTCGTTGCCCGCGCCGATGAAGATGATCTCTTCCGGCAGCGCTCCTATCTGGGGATGCGGATTGTACTTGTCCCAGGCGATCTGATCCTTGGGCCACTGCACGCCGAGAACGTCGAGCAAAGGCTCAACGCTCGTCGGGGGAGTCGGCGGCGGACCACCTTGCTGGAACGGATTGCGCGGCGGTATCTGCGGCGACAGCTCGATATTGAACGCCGGCATCGGATCCAGCATGATCAGCGCCGGATGGCCTTCCCCGACATAGTTCGCGAGCCGCTCGAGTTCCTCGTCGGTGACGGTGTGCGGCAGAACGGCGAGCAACACGTCGAGGTCCGCCGGGTAGTCACTGTCAGCCGGCACCCGCTGGACGTCGTACTGCTTGCGAAGCTCGGCGACAATCGACCAATCAGCGGAGCGGCGGCGGGTCTGAAAATCGAATCCGCCGAACATGTTCACCTTGCTGATGAGGACGCCGACCTTCTTCTTTGCCACATTCGAAACCACCCGCACCGAGCGCATGATTTCGTACTCGGCGGGCAGGCCGGGATCGAAGAACGGGATGACGAACTCCTCCGCGCCGCGCGTGAAGGCGAGCCCGAAATAGATCTCGTCCGGACTACCCGGCGTCTGTTCGAAAATCGGGATCGGGCGGGGCTGAATGTCGTAGCGCTCCTGGGCTTCGCGGGCCTCGGGAGTGTACTTTTCGGTTTCTATCACGCGGGCGTGAACAGCGCCGCCGCCGAGCGCGTTGAACTCTCTCAGCACGTTCACGATGTTGTTCCGCGACTGAAGATAGCTACGCGGCACATTGGGGCTCAGAAAAGCCTGAATGAAGACCGGCCGTTCGGAGTCGAGCTGGCCGATCAACGCAACGGACTCGTCCGAAAGCGAATGCAGCCGCTCGGCCGTGACGTCGACGCGGCCGCCGAGACGTCCTGTCAGCACCGTGAGGCTCCCGACGATCACGAGCAACGCGAGTCCGCGCACCAGATAGTGACCCCCCAGGCGCGCGGCGCCTTTGCCCGTCTGCCAATGGCGCCGGCCCAGCAGGGCGACGTTGAGGTAAAGCATCGCCAGAGCGAATGTCACGAAGTAGAGGAGCGACGAAGGCGAGACAACGCCCGCGGCGAAGTCCTCGAACTGCGTGCGGAATGACAGCCCTTCGATCAGCCGCCGCGCGCCGCCCGTGAGAATCACGCCGGCATGATCGATGAAGACCGGCAGGGCGCAGAACGCCGTTCCGAGGATGAATGCCACCGTCAGGTTCGACACCAGCAGCGACGCCAGCATCCCCAGCGTGAGCAGCGCCGCGCCCATCAACCAGTAGCCCGTGTAGGTCGAGAACATCAAGCCCATGTCCGGACTGCCGAGCCACAACAGAACCAGTACGTGGCTCAGGGAAAACAACAGCGCAACCGTGTAGATGGCCAGCGCCGCCAGGTATTTCCCGATCACGATGTCGCGATCAGCGGCCGGCAGCGTCAGCAGCAACTCGTCCGTCCCGTTGCGCTTCTCTTCCGCCCAAAGACCCATCGTGATCGCGGGGATCAGAAAGACCAGCAGGTACGGCATGAAGGCGTTGAGCGGATCGAGATTCGCCAGGTTGTTCGCGAAGAAGGCTTCTTGCCAGAACGCCACAACCGCGCTGAGGAAGACGAACAGCGTGATGAACACGTAGCCCGTCGGGCTCGAGAAATAGCTCGTCAGCTCACGTTTCAGGATGGCCTTGGAAAGCCGCCGGCGACCGTTCATGCGGCGCCTCCTTGCGATGTCGTGGTGGTTTCTTCGCTTGACCCGGCAGGGCCGGCGGCGTCCGATGATGCGGCCTCGGCCGAAGCCGTCTCGTGAAGCGGCTCTTCCGGGCCGCTCTCGGCCGCCGCCGCAGAGCCTTCACTCTCCGCCGGTGTGATCTCTTCCGGCGCTGACGGGATTTCGGGCTCGGCCGCGGGCTTGCCGGTCAACCGATGGAAAGCCGCCTCGAGACTCTGGCCGGCGGCCATTGCGTCCACCGTGCCGTCGAAAACGACCCGTCCCTCGTTGATCAGGATCACGTGGTCCACCATCGCTTCCACTTCCTGCAGGATGTGAGTCGAGATCAGGATCGTCTTGGTTTCGCCGAGCCCGCGAATGAGTTGCCGCACATCCCGAATCTGGTTCGGGTCCAGCCCGCTGGTCGGCTCATCCATGATGAGGATGTCGGGCTCGTGGAGCAACGCCTGCGCCATGCCGACACGCTGGCGATAGCCCTTCGAGAGCTTGAAGATGCTCTTTTCGAGCACTGCTTCCAGATGGCACTGCCGGACCACCTCGTCGATGCGGCGCTTCAATCGATCGGGCGGAAGCCCCCGCGCATTGCCGAAAAACTCGAGCAGTTCGAGCGGCGTCATCTCGGGATAGAGAGGTCCGTTCTCAGGCAGATAGCCGATGCGGGCGGCGGCTTCGATGCGATGAGAGACCACATCCAACCCGCCGATGCGCGCCGTGCCCGCGCTCGGACTCAGATAGCCCGTCAGCACTTTCAAGGTGGTCGATTTCCCGGCGCCGTTCGGCCCCAGAAACGCGGCTACCTGGCCCTGGGCGACCGAGAACGATACATCGCGGATCGCGGCGAACCCGCCATACAGCTTGCTGAGGCCCCGCGCCTCGATCATCGTCATGCCATTCGTTGCAGACATAGTTGCCGTCCCATGAAATTTCGTTGTTGAAGACAGGGCTGAACGATTCCCTCCTGGCAGCCCGTGCAGAAACGACAAGGCGCGCTGCGGCGACTGTCGCCTTTTTCGCCCACGCGGGCCGCCAGCATCGAGAACACCGGGGCGGTACTGACTGGGACTCAGGTTCCCATACCCGCCCGGTGAGCCCCGGTTTTCTTCGCTCGCTAAGGTTCACATTTGAGTAAAGTTCGCGCGGCGGTCCGTTGTCCTGCTTGTCGGTCTGAGGCGGAGCCTCGCTAGCCTACCTTTCTCGCCGCGTGGTGAGAAAGGTAGGCTTACTCCTATTGAGCCTCGCATAGTATACCGTCCATCAAAACAAAGAGAAGACAGCTTCCAGAAGGCAGTAATCAAGCGCGGTTTGCGGCGCATGCGGCGCAGCGCTTGGCGAGCACGCGCACTTAGCTCGCGGTAGTCCTTGGGACAGACGTTGGGCAGTTCGTGCTGCTTCCAGTAGGCCCAGATGTACTCCACCGGGTTCAGCTCCGGCGCATAGGGCGGCAAGTACTCCGTCACGATGCGCCCCTTGGAGAGTTCGATGAACTCCCGCACCAGGCGGCTGCGGTGGGCCGGCAATCGATCCCAGACGATCAGCAACGGTTGGTCGATGTGACGCACGAGCGCTTTGAGAAAGTCGATCACCTCGGCTTGGCTGATCGCGCCCGGATAGAGCCGGAAGTAGAAGTTGCGCAGCGTCTAGCGGCGTCTAACAGCGGCTTGCGCCCGGCTCGCCCGGCTTGACGCAGCCCGGCCGGTCCCTGCCGACGGTACTGCCGCCGCCATGCACTCACGGTTTGCCGCGCGACCTTCTCCCGTCTCGCCGTCTCGGACTGATTCAGGCCTTGGTCGAGCAGTCGCATCGCTTCGAAACGGCGCTTCTCCAGCGCCTGGGGCGAAGCTCGTCCGGCCGCAGCGCCCGCGCATCATGGGAGGTTGTTTTCGACAGCACGAACGCTCCTCGGGCGCGGCAGCCTTGGGCAGCTTGGGGGGCACCGCGCAGACCGCAGCCGGTCCGGCCAAGTCGGCCGGGGAGGGCCTTGACGCTCTCGCCGGGCTTACGACGAGAGGGCCGGCCGGGGTTGGCAGCGCTACGAAGAACAAACTTCGTCGCAGACGAATGTACGTGATATCACCTCCTCCGCTTTTTCCTCCGCGAGGGCCAAGATGCCCGCGGCGGGGGGGCAGCCGCCACAGCGAGCGGCGCACCGACGGCAAGTCGATCACTAGCCTCCCTGTTGTCATGCTATGCAGGCCGGGGCGGAAAAACAAGACTGAAGGGCTTCAGTACCTCGAGCCGAAGGGGAACGTTCTGCTTGGCTCACCAGGGGAACGTCTCACCTTGCGCCGACAGCCTGGCTGGTGTCCGAATTCGTCTTTCATCCGCCGGGGCGCGGGTAGCGGGCCCACCCAGGCCGCAGGCCGGCCCGATGCGATAATGAACGAAACCAGCCGGGTGTCGGGGCGTGGCGCAGCCTGGTAGCGCACCTGCTTTGGGAGCAGGGGGCCGCAGGTTCAAATCCTGCCGCCCCGACCAATGCCTTCAACAACTTACGGGCACTTCTCATCCGGTCTGAAAAGCCGCTGTTGCTGATTTTATAGCTGTTCAAGACCCTCACCGATCAAGAAACCGGCCTCCGGGTCCGGGATCGAAACAGCTCGCCGGGTTGGTCCGCCAGCAGATTTTGCTGAGCTCGATCCTGCAATGCGGACGGGGTCTGCGACAGGAACAATACGGATAGCCTGCCTTCCTCCCCACCTGACGGCGGAAGCACACGATAAGACCGTCATGACTTCGTTGCGCTTGCTTGCCGTGCTCGATGTACTTACAAGTACACCTGCGCGCGCCAAGCGGCTCGCGCCTCGTCCTGACGGCCCTCTCACGCACTTCGCCTCCCCACGTGGTGAGCAAGGCAGGCTAAGCCAACAGTTTCGCCGCGACCTGTCCGCCAATGTCCGTGAGGCGGAAATCGCGTCCCTGGTGGCGGTAGGTGAGGCGGGTGTGGTCGAGGCCGAGGCCGTGCAGGATGGTGGCCTGCAAGTCGTGGACGTGCATCTTGTCTTCCACCACGTTGAAACCGATGTCGTCCGTCTTGCCGACGACCTGGCCGGGTTTGACGCCGCCTCCGGCGAGCCAGGCCGTGAAAGCCAAGGCGTGGTGATCGCGGCCCTCGCGCCCGCTCAGTGGGCGCAACCGACACGAGGACGTCGATGGTTGTGAGCATGTCGACGGCGGTGATCTCCGGGCGCAAGGTACACCGCGGGTGGCCCATTCTGCCAACAAACCTCGTTCCCATCCAACCGATACCGAGGACCAATCAGTCCCAGTCGTCTCTATATTGGTCGGGAACGCCGAGCAGAAAGCACCTCGTTTGCAAGCCACCGATCAGCACGACGTTGTTCTCGTACGCCAGTTCGTGCGCCGCGCCAAGCTGCAGCGTCCGGCCCGTGGCGTTAGCTTACGCCGCTGTCAGACAGCGGCGGGGCATGACGGGCACAATAACGGCGAATCCGAATTGACGAGACCCTGGGGTCCGTCCCGCACAAAACTCATCGCGGGCCGGGTCGAGTTCACGGGAGACCCGAAGCTCTCACAGCTCAGCCGGCAGTCTGGCGATTCCTCAGATCGCTTGATAAGATGACATGCCTGGAAAGGAGCATGCATGCTTCCATTTCAGCAGAGCCGTCGATCGATCAGCTTCACACCACTCACATCGGCGCTCGGCGGCGAGGTTTGCGGTGTCGATTTGTCTCGACCACTCACTGAAGGGGAATATCGGCAGATCTCAGATGCCCTGGCGGAATACGGCGTCTTGTTGTTTCGCGATCAGGACATCACGCCGCAGCAGCAGGTTGAGTTCAGCCGCGGCTTTGGCGAGTTGGATATCCACGTGCTGGATCAATACCAGGCGCCCGGCTGCCCGGAGGTGTTCGTCATTTCCAACGTCGTCGAGAAGGGCAAGCACATCGGCGCCTACGGCGGGGCGCGGCTGTTCCATTCGGACATGTCGTACAACCCCAAGCCCACCATGGGCTCGTTGTTCTACTGCCGCGAATGCCCCCCCGAAGGGGGCCAGACGGAGTTCGCGAGCATGTTCGCCGCCTACGACGCGCTGCCTCAAGATCGCCGGCAATGGCTGCTGAGACAACACGGCGTGCATGATTATGTCTATCACTACGAGACCTTCCTGACACATCGTGAGCCCCTGACCCAGGAGCAGAAAACCAAGCTCAGGCCGACCGTGCATCCGGCTGTCCGCACTCACCCGGCGAGCGGACGCAATGCGATCTTCCTTTCCGAGGCGCTTACTTCACACCTCGAGGGGATGGATGTCGTGGAAGGTCGGCGGATCGTCAAGGAGATTGCCGACTTCGCCACTCAGCCCCGCTTTGTTTACCGCCACGAGTGGCAAGCCAAGGACTTGGTGTTCTGGGACAACCGATCTACGATGCACCGTGCGTTGCCGTTCGACGAGTCCAAGTACCGGCGCGTCATGCACCGCACGACGGTCAAGGGTGACAGGCCCTTCTTGAAAGTCTGATCGTTGCCTATATCCGCGCCGAGAAGGTCAGCGCCGGACGACCCTTCTGCCGGCCCGAACTCGAACGCATGCTGGACAGCCTTCGGCCCAACGACATCGTCATCGTCACCAGAATTGAACGTAACCGATGGAGAGAAAAGAAGCGGCGACGATGTCTTGGGAGCAGGAGGCCGCAGGTTCAAATCCTGCCGCGCCGACCAATGCTTTCAAGAACTCACGAACTCTTCCGTAAGGCCTGAAGAGCCGCTGTGGCTGATATCACAGCCGTCCAAAAACCTCACCGATCAAGAAACCGGCCTTCAGATCCGGGATCGGACCAACTCCCCGAGTTGGTCCGCCCGCAGAGATCGCGGCGCTCGATCCTTGAATGCGGATGGAGCCGGCGACAGGAACGAAACGGATAGCCTGCCTTGCTCCCCACGTGGGGAGCAAGGCAGGCTAGGCCAAGAGTTTCGCCGCGACCTGTCCGCCAATGTCCGTGAGGCGGAAATCGCGGCCCTGGTGGCGGTAGGTGAGGCGGGTGTGGTCGAGGCCGAGGCCGTGCAGGATGGTGGCCTGCAAGTCGTGGACGTGCATCTTGTCTTCCACCACGTTGAAGCCGATGTCGTCGGTCTTGCCGACGACCTGGCCGGGCTTCACGCCGCCTCCGGCGAGCCAGGCCGTGAAAGCCAAGGCGTGGTGATCGCGGCCCTCGCGGCCCGGATCCGGGCTGGCCAGCCGCACTTCATTCATCGGCGAGCGGCCGAACTCCGCCCCCCAGACGACCAGCGTCGAGTCAAGCAGGCCGCGCTGCTTCAAATCCTTCAAGAGCGCCGCCGTGGGCCGGTCGATGATCTCGCAATTCCTGGTGTGGTTCTTGATGAGGTCTTTATGGTCGTCCCAAGTCGAATGGTAGATCTGAACGAACCGCACGCCGCGCTCGACCATCCGCCGCGCCAACAGGCAGTTGGCGCCGAAGGCGCGAGTCTTCTCGTCGTCCACGCCGTACATTCGGCGGATGTATTCCGGTTCGTTCGAGAAGTCCTGCAATTCCGGCACGGCAGCCTGCATGCGAAACGCCAACTCGTAGGAGGCGATGCGGGAGGCGATTTCGACGTCCCCGGTCTCGATGCGGCGCTTCCGGTTGAGGTCGCGCAAGGCATCCAGCCGCGCTCGCTGGGTGCGGCGGCTGACACCGCCGGGGTTGGAAAGGTGCAGCACGGCGTCACCGGTGCTGCGAAACGTGACACCGCGATAGGTCGAGGGCAGGAACCCGCTCGACCAGTTGGAGGTGCCCCCTTCAATGCCGGTCCCGGAGTTCGACGTCAATACGACGTAGCCGGGAAGATTCGCGGACTCGCTGCCCAGCCCGTAGGTCACCCACGAGCCCATCGAGGGCCGGCCGAACATCGGGACGCCGCAGTTCATCAGCAACTGACCGGGGTGGTGGTTCGTCACGTCCGTGTGCATCGAACGCACCATGCAGATGTCGTCCGCGCAAGTTCCCATGTGGGGGACAAAGTCGGAGAACTCGATGCCGGACTGCCCGTAAGGCTTGAACCTGCGCGGACTCGCCCAGATCTTGGCGATCTTCTTGAAGTTGTCGACCAGGTCGTCCTGCATCGACGCAGGCAACCCCTGGCCTTGCCACTTCCGCATCGCGGGCTTGGGATCGAAAAGGTCGAGCTGGCTGGGGGCGCCGGCCATGAAGAAGAAGATGACGTTCCTGGCCTTGGGCGCGAAGTGCGGAGCCCTGGGCGCCATCGGGTTGACGCCGGGCGACGGATCAGCCGCGCGACCCTCGCCCGCCATCAGATGCCAGAGCGCGACGAGACCGATCCCGCCGGCGCACTCCTCGAGAAAGCGCCGGCGAGTGTGGATGGGAAGGATCTCGTCCTGGTCTATGAGCCGCGGATTGTCCATTCGATCTGAAACCCGATGTCCGAGGATGTGCGGCACTGCTCAGGCCAGCAGCTTCCGAACCACGTTGCCTCCGACATCCGTGAGCCGGAAATCGCGCCCCTGGTGGCGATAGGTCAGCTTCGTATGGTCCAGCCCGAGGCAGTGCAGCAGCGTAGCCTGGAAGTCGTGGACGTGAATCTTGTCCTCCACGACGTGGTAGCCGAACTCGTCGGTCTTGCCAATTACCTGACCGCCCTTGATGCCGCCCCCAGCCAGCCACAAGCTGAAGCAATAAGGATGATGGTCGCGGCCTTCTTTGCCCGGCGTGTTGCCGCGACGGAATTCGTTCATCGGGGTGCGGCCGAATTCGCCGCCCCAGACGAGGAGCGTGTCGTCGAGCAAACCCCGCTGCTTGAGATCCTTGAGCAGCGCCGCGGCGGGCTGGTCGGTCATGTCGCAGTTCTTCTTCAGATTCTTGTTCAGGTCGCTGTGATCGTCCCAAGTGGAATGATAGAGCTGCACGACCCGAACGCCGCGCTCGACCATCCTTCGCGCCAGCAGGCAGTTGGTGCCGAACGGCCGCGTCGTTTCATGGTTGATACCGTACATCTCCAGGGTGTCGCCTGATTCCCGGGAGAAATCGGTCAGTTCCGGCGTCGCGGTTTGCATGCGGAATGCCAGCTCGTAGGCAGCGATGCGGGAGTTGATTTCGACGTCACCGGTCCGCAGGTAGTGGTGCTCATTCAGGTCTTTGAGGGTGTTGAGGCGGGCCCGCTGCGTACGATTGCTGACCCCTTCGGGATTGGAAACGTGCAGGATCGGATCGCCCTGGCTGCGAAACGTCACGCCGCGATAGGTGGACGGCAGAAAGCCGTTCGACCAAAGCGACGCACCACCCTCGATGCCCTTTCCGGAGCTGGACGTCAGCACGACGAAGCCCGGCATGCTCTGCGATTCGCTTCCCAATCCGTAGGTCAGCCAGGAGCCCAGAGAGGGGTGACCGTGGCGGGCGACGCCGCAGTTCATCAGCAATTGCGCCGGGTGATGATTGGCGTGCTCGCTGTACATCGAGCGGATCATGCAGATGTCGTCGGCCCAGGGTCCGATGTGAGGCAAGTAATCGGAAAACTGCATGCCGACCTGGCCATAGCGCTTGAATTCCCGCGGACTGCCCATGGCCATGCCGCCCTTCAAGATGGTATCGGTCAAGCCCTTCAGCAACGATTCAGGCACCGGCTTGCCGTGCCACTCACGGAGTTTCGGCTTCGGGTCATAAAGGTCCACCTGGCTCGGCGCACCCGACATGAACAGATAGATGATGCTCTTGGCTTTGGGCTTGAAGTGCGGCTCGCGCGGCGCCATCGGATTGAGCGACGAGCGCGCATCGGCGGTTCGACCTTCGAGCGCCAGCAGGTGAGCCAGCCCCATCATGCCCACACCGGAAGCACAGTCGCAAAGAAAGCTCCGCCGGGATCGGAGGTTCGTCATGCTTTCAAAATCCATGATCACTCCCGCGTGATGAACTCGTCGAGATTCAGCAAGACACTGCTGAGCGCGACCCAGGCCGCCGCGCGCTTTCGATCAACCCCTTCCAATTCGACCGGCAGCATCGCCGCGGGGCCTTCCGGTTCCTGATCGAGAATCTCGTTCTGCTGGTGCAAGTAGGTCGCCAGACGATCGCGCTCGGCGCTGTCAGGCTCCCGCGCCAGGCAGACACGGAAGGCATAGTCGATTCGTTCGGAGAGGCCGCCTTCCTGCTCAGTCAGGACACGCGCGGCAAGCGCCTGAGCGGCCTCGAAAAAAACCGGATCGTTCAGCAATGTCAGAGACTGCAGGGGCGTATTCGAGCGCTCCCGGCGGCTGCATGTTCGTCCCGGATCCGGCAGATCGAACGTCACCGATTGGGCGAACGGGGCGGTCCGCTGGATGAAGGTGTAGAGTCCGCGACGATACCGGTCGGGGCCTTCCGCTACCTCCCAGGGGACATCGAACGACTCCATGATGACACTTTCCGGCTGAGGAGGCCGCACGGCGGGACCGCCGACTTCGGTGCTCAGCAAGCCGCTGACAGCCAGCGAGGCGTCTCGCACCGCCTCCGCAGGCAGCCGCACGCGAGACTGCCGCGCCAGCAGCACGTTGTTGGGATCCCGCGCCTGAAGTGAGGGGCGCGCCTTCGACGATTGCCGGTAGGCGGCCGACATCACGATCAGCTTGTGGAGCTTCTTGAGGCTCCAACCCTGCCGAACGAACTCCGTGGCCAGCCAATCGAGCAGTTCCGGATGAGAGGGCTTTTCGCCCTGCCGTCCAAAGTCGTCGGAAGTGAAGACGATGCCTCGGCCAAACAGCTCCTGCCAAGCCCGGTTGACGGTCACGCGCGCGGTCAGAGGGTTGTCATCCGCCACCAACCAGCGCGCCAGGGTGAGACGGTTCGATTTCGGATCAGCGGGCAGCGGATGCAATACCGCCGGCGTGCTCGGTGCAACATCGACCCCGCGGTTTCGAAAACTGCCGCGCAGATGGATGTAGCTCTGCCGCCCTTGGGGGTTTTCAACCAGCGTTGGCGCGCGCGTCAGCTTCGGATAAGACTTGGCAAGCTCGTCGAGCTTCTCTCTGAGGTCCTTGATCTTCAGCTCTTCGAAGCGCGCCTTGTCGATGATGGAGCCGTTATTGATGAAGTAGTCACGCAACCGGTCGGTTTGGTCCTTGGTTCGTCGAGAAGGGTCGAGGTTGACGATCCGCTGTCCTTCGAGCTGGCCTTCGCCCAGGCCGCCGCCCCACACCAGCCCCAGAACCTCCCAGGCGCGGTCCCAAAGGTGGTCTTGGCCCGGGTTCGCCTCGGTTTCAAGCAACCTTTTTTCCCAGGCGGTCTGCAACTCGGCAATATCGGTTTCGAGGGGAGCAAGCAGTTCAAGTCTCTTCCTCACATACTCGGCTCGGGTGCTGAAGTAGGGGCCTATTTCGCCAGGCAACGGCGCGTCAATGTTCACCTCGTCGGCGCTGTTGAAGAAAGCGTAGATCTGGTAGAACTCCTGCTGGCTGATGGGGTCGTACTTGTGGTCGTGGCAGCGGGCGCAGCCGACCGTCAGGCCCAGCCAGACGGTGCCCAGGGTGCTCGCGCGATCAACGACCTGCTCGGTGCGGAACTCTTCGAGATCGGCGCCGCCCTCGCGGTTGCTGAGGGTGTTTCGTTGAAAGCCGGTTGCCACTCTTTGCCGCAAGGTCGCGCCCGGCAGCAGGTCGCCGGCTATTTGCTCGATCGTGAATTGATCGAAGGGCATATCTCGGTTGAGGGTCTCGACGAGCCAGTGGCGATAGCGCCATGCGTTCGGCCGGAGCTGGTCGCTCTCATAGCCGTCGCTGTCGGCGTAGCGCGCCAGGTCGAGCCAGTGACGCGCCCATTTCTCGCCGTAGTGCGGCGAATCCAGGAGGCGATCGACCAGTTCTTCGTAGGCTTCGGGGCGCTCATCCTCCAGGAATTCGGCCGTTTCTTCGGAGGCCGGAGGAAGGCCAATCAGGTCGAAGCTCAAGCGCCGAACGAGTGTGTTTCGATCGGCTTCGCGGGAGGGTTGGATGCCCTCTGCCTCGAGCCGGCGCAGGATAAACGCATCAATAGGATTCCTGACCCAATCGCGCTTCTGCACATCGGGAAGCCCCGGCCGGCGCGGCGGAATGAAAGCCCAGTGGCTACTTTTCGCGGGCCCTTGCTCTTGAGCCTCACCGACGGACATCCTTGTGTCTTCCGCCCACTCCGCCCCCTGATCGATCCACGCCCGGAGCAAACCGACCTGCTCGGCGCTCAGCCGCTCCCCGACGGGCGGCATGACAAGACCTTCTTCGTGCCCCGGAGCCTGCACACCGGCGACGAGCAGGACGAGCTTGCTGGCAGCGCTTTCACCCGGCTTGATGACGGGTCCCGAATAGCCCCCTTGCAAGGCCCGCTCCGGGCTGTCGAGACGGAGACCGTTCATCTGCTGCGCCGGACCGTGACAGGCAACGCAGTTCGCCTGGAAGATGGGGGCAATATCACGGGAGAAATCGACCTGCTTGGCAACCGCCGGAGGCAGTACCGACGCCTGGGCTGCTCCGGATTCCTGCGGCCACGCGACCGCCGGGTTCAGCACGATGCTCGCGGCAATAAAGAGAAGGGCGCCCGGGAAGAGCGCCCTCTGTTTATGTGATGCGGTCTTAACCTGCATCTCTCACCACCTGACGGCCGCAGCACACGATAAGACCGCCATGGCTTCGTTGCGCTTGCTTGCCGTGCTCGATGTACGGTCAAGCACACCTGCGCGCGCCAAGCGGCTCGCGCCTCGTCCTGACGGCCCTCTCACGCACTTCGCCTCCCCACGTGGTGAGATATGCAGGTTAACCATGATCTTCTGTTGCAACCGCTCCGTCCGTATTATTCCAGGTGCGGTCGTCCGGGTCAAAACACGATACGCGCCCGCATCTCCATGCGCCGGGGTCCGGCCTTCTCGAGGTTGAAAAGAGGATCGCAGGCCCAGGTGCAACTGATCACGCCCGCGCCTCCCGGAACGGAAATGTTGGTGCTCGGGAAGTTGAAGTTCGTCAGGTGGAAGATGTTCGACACGACCAACATCAACTGGAGATCCACGCGCTCCGTCAAGTTGACCTTCTTCGAGAAGCTCATGTTGTGGACATGCAATCCCGGCCCTTCCAGCACGTTCAAGCCGCTGTTGCCGAAGCGCCCCGGCGGCGGCGCGGTGAACGCCGCCGTATCGAACCAGCGGTCGACCCTGCGTTGGCCCGGCGCGAGATTGCCGTCGGAGATCCGGTCGGGAAAGCCGCTGAAGGTGTTCGTGCCCGACGGGTCGGAGCCCGAGTACCGCGGCGTGAAGAACGAGCCGGTCTGAAAATAAGCAAGGTAGAACAGAGTCCAGCCGCCGACCACGTGATTGAGGGCGGCCGGCGCACCTGCGCCGAAGCGCTTCCCTCGCCCAAACGGAAGGTTCCAGATGGCGTTGATCGAGGCCCGGTGGCGGGGTGTATAGCGGTCGCGGTTCCAGTGCAAGGGATTGTAGGGATTTTCGCGGTTCAGAAAGTCCGACATCTTGTGAGCCCAGGTCCAATGGCCCTGGAAGGTGATGTCGCTGGCCACCTTGCGGTTCACCTCAAAGCTCATCGCATCATAGTTTTCACTGCCATTGGACTGGAAGAAGCTGGTGTTGACGAACTGCGGGAAAGGCCGCCGGTCTTGTGAGAAAGGCAGTGTGCTGGGCATCGGTTTGTTGGTGCTCAAGTTGTAGTTCAGGTTGCGCGACCGCGAGCCGATGTAGGACAGCCGGAATCCGATGTCCTTGATTTGTTGTTCGAGGGTGAGGTTGAACTGCTGAATGTAGCCGTGCTTCGTGTTGACCGGATAGCCGCTCACACTCTGGGAAGCAATCTGGCCGGAACCAGCGGGAAACGGATTGGGGAAAGCGAACAGGAACTGTCCGTTGCCGACACTGTTGAAAAATGTCTCGCTGAGCTGAAACGGCCCGGTTCCCTGGCCGCGAGCGAATCGTCCCAGCGACTCGTTGTAGATGCCATAGCCGCCCCGCAGAACGGTCTCCGGGCGGATACGGTAGGCGAAACCGAAACGGGGAGCGAAGTTGCCCTTGTCGGAGCCGGGCACCACCTGTCCCTCGACGACGTTAATCGTATCCGTGGGGTAGAGCGGACTGATCGAGCCCAACTTGCCGCTGGGGACGATGACATTGCCCGAAGCCGGGTCCCAGTTGAACTGCAAGCCGTCACCGAAGGTCGGGGGGCTGAAGAGGTCCCAGCGCACACCGTAATCGAGACTCAAGCGGCTGCTGACTTTGAAAGTGTCCTGAACATAGATGCCGAACTCGCCGGCGGCCTTGTCGCGATTGGTCAACGGATCCAGCCGCTGGCTGCGGAAGGGCGCTCCCAACAAGAAATCGGCGTACGGATGGCCCGCGTGACTGCCGTTAAACCCGAACCGGCCGTAGGTGCCTGTGGGCACGTCGCCATTGAAGTTGGTGAACCTGCGGTACTCGGCACCGAACTTCCAAACGTGATTGCCGGCTGTCCAGCTCACCGCGTCCTTGAAGGTCCAGGTGTTGTCGGTGCGTATGGCTGGATGGCGAACCGTAATGCTGCTATACCCGGTGATGTCCATGCGGGGAAATCCCATCGTGCTGTGGCCCCCCGTGTTGACGCCCTGTAGACCGATCTCCAAGACAACCTGATCCGCCAAGACCGGCGTAAAGCCGTCCACGGTCGTGCCGTCACTGATACCCACCTGATAAAGACCGAAGGTCGCCGTGTTCACCAGATTGGGAGAGAAGACGTGGGTGTCGGAAAACACGACGTGGTGGTTGTGGCGCTCCCTGGTCCATTCGAGCCCGGGATAGCTGCCGGGAAGCACGTAGAAAAACCAGTTCGTCACGTATCTGCCGAAGATCGTGTTGTTTTCACTGATCTGATGGTCCACGCGGTTCGTGATGTAGTCGGCGCGGAACAGGTCGCCGGGGTAGGGGAACACGAAACCATAGTTGCTGCTCAGATCGTCGGGCCCGCCGCGATTCGGCTGCGGCATGTATCGGTCCTGGACCGTTTGCGATGTGGGACTCAGGCGGCTGGCGGGGATAACGTCATCCACAAACGGGTCGCCGCTCAGGGGGTCTGTGATCGGGCCCACCTGTGAAAAATCACCGGACCGCATTTTTTGGGTAGGCACGGTCCTCAGGCGGAAGGATTTGCTAGGTGTGATCTTTCAATAGGTTGTTCACTCGGTCCCAACCGAGGAAACTGAGGGTACCAAGCACAAAGTTTCCCGGAAGGAGGACCAAGTGAACATCCATCAGAATGCCAAGTTGACCCCGAAGAGTCGAGCCGCTGTCGTCCGGCGGATTCTCGACCAGGGCCAGACCCCGAAGGCGGTGGCCAGCGCCTTCGGGGTCTGCGCACGTACGGTGCGCAAGTGGGTAGCCCGCTATCGGGCTGAGGGCGCGGACGGATTGCTCGACCGCAGTTCGCGTCCGCACCGCTCGCCCCGCAGCATACCTGCCACTCTCATCAGCCGCATCACCGCCTTGCGCCGGCTGCGCTGGACCGGCGCCCAGATCGCCGCCACTGTTGGGGTGGCGCCCGCTACCGTCAGTCGAGTCCTCCGCCGCCAGGGGCTTGCTCGCCTTAGTGCCCTCGACCCGCCGCCGCCCGTCCGCCGCTACGAACACCCGCACCCGGGCGACCTGCTGCACCTTGATATCAAGAAACTCGGCCGCTTTCGCCGCCCCGGTCACCGCGTCACCGGGGACCGCCGCCACTCCAGCCCCGGCGCCGGCTGGGAATACCTTCATGTCTGCGTCGACGACCACTCCCGTCTCGCCTTCTCCCAGCTCTATCCCGACCAGACCGCCGCCACTGCCGCGGCCTTCCTCACCGCCGCCCTCGACTACTACCACCGCCTCGGCATCCGCGTCCGCCGCGTGCTCACTGACAACGGCGGGTGTTACCGTTCCAGGGCCTTCCATGCACGCTGTGCCCAACGCGGCCTACGCCATCGCTTCACCCGGCCCTTCACCCCCCGTACCAACGGCAAAGCCGAACGCTTCATCCAGACCGCGCTACGTGAGTGGGCCTACGCACACCCCTACCCCACCTCCACCCAGCGTGCCCAACACCTCAGACACTGGCTCCACCGCTACAATTGGCACCGCCCACACGCCAGTCTCAAGGCCAACCCGCCCATCAGTCGAATCGGTCTGACCGGGGACAACCTGTTGAGGTTCCACAGCTAGGCACGCGAAATCCGATGATGGAGGTGTAAAAGAACGTCTTGTCCTTGCGAATGGGCCCCGAAAGGCTGGCGCCGACCGTGTGAAGCAGCGTCTTGGTCTTCTCGCCTTCAAAGAAGTCGCGCGCATTCAACGCCGAGTTCTCCTGGTAGTACTCCGCACGTCCGTGGAACAGGTTGGTTCCACTCTTGGTGACCATGTTGAAGTTTCCGGGACGGCTGTATTCGGCGGGTGCGTTGACCATCACCGCCTGCAGCTCCTGCATGTCCTCCAGGTTGTTGATCTGGTTGACGATGCCGTCGTTGGTTGCGCCGTCCATGCCCTCTTGAATTTGGCTGGGCGGCTGCCCCGCGAAGCGGACGCCATAGCCTCCCTGTGGCGACTGCACGTTCGGTAGTGTCGCCAACATTCCGTTCGGGTCGAAGTACTGGCTGACGAGCGGGAAGTTGTCATACTTCTCGTTTTGGAACCCGGTCTGAATCTTGGCGGTCTCGGTTTGGATCACAGCCGCATCGGCTGTCACCGTCACCTCGGCTTCGACCTCTCCCACCTCCAACGTGATGTCGATGCGCCGAACCTGGCTGCTCTCGAGAATGATGTTATCGGCCACGAAGGTCTTGAAACCGGCGAGTTCGGCGGTCAGGCGGTAGGTGCCCCTCGTCAAATCGATGACCTCATAGTCCCCGTTCGCATTGGTTGCGACCTCTCGTCGGAGGCCGGTCCCCTGATTGACAACGGTAACCCCGGCACCCGGCACGACGGCGCTGGTCACGTCGAACGCCGTTCCCCGCAGGGTCGACGTGACGGTTTGGGCCTCCAGCTCGACACCAAACAGGAACAGGACCGCAGCCAGGGACACCAACACCGTGCGGGCGGTAATCGCTGAAACAGTGTTGCTCCTCGTCATTCTCATGGGTTCCTCCTCGGCCGGCTCTGACTCCTGCTTCCGCCGGCATCGAGATTCAAGCTCTGGGGCGATTCTATGCACACTCAGTTTATTTGTCAAGTAAAAATAGTATCCCCATCGTCTCCTGTGCAGGGCCGTTCCAGCCGGACACAACCAAGCCTTACCACTTTCCGGACCACCCAAGAAGAACCACTTATATAGGGATTTTGAACAGGTCATCACCTGCGGAACCGAACGAGAGCCTGTACCTATCACGATATAGTTTGTCTGTTATAAAAAGAGCCAGATTGCTTCACGGCCATCGGGCGTGCCAAGATGTCAGCAGGATGTCTACACGAGCGCCAATCCTCCCTCCCGGCGTTGCCGAGCAGTGGCTGCGCGATATTCTGCTGGTTCTGTTCAAGGAGCGGTCCCTCACCCGCCGAGACATCATGCAAGCCACCAGCCTCAATGCGGCGAGTGTCAGTCAGGCGCTCCGCTATCTGCTGGACCGCGGGGTCATCTTGAAGGCGGGGGAGCAGAAATCCAACGGCGGGCGAAAACGGGAGATCCTGAAGCTGAACGACGACACCGGATATCTGCTGGCGATCGACCTTGAGGGCAACCGCATCCGTTTCGGTCTTTCAAACTTCGTCGGCGACATCCGCTACCGATGGGAGGAGAGGTTCGAGGTCGGTCGCAGGCTCGAAATCGACACACTGAGGAGAGGCTCCGACCGCGTTTTGCGGAACTTGACCGCGCGCCAAGTTGAGAGGGTTCTCGCAGTGGGAATCAGTTATCCCGGCGTCATGGACTCGTCAGGCCGTGTGACCGCAGTCAATCTCGGCTGGGACAAGTTCCCTTTTCGCGTGGAGATCGAGAAAGCGTTTGATATCCCCGTGTTTTCGCAAACCGTAGGTCACATTTGCGTCGAAGCGGAGCAGCGTTTGGGGCAGGTGCCGGCCCAAGGCAACTGGTTGTTCGTCATCGACGAAAACGGCATCGGGATCGGCACCTGCGTGACGGGCGAAGTTCGAGACGAGCTGACCGGCGAATTGGGCCATTGCACGATTGATGCGGGGGCGTCGGATCAATGCAACTGCGGTAAACGGGGCTGTCTGGAGTCGATCGCCTCGGGTCCCAACATCGTCCGGCAGTATCTGGCAAGAGCAGGCTCAGCGGATAACCACGGGGCGCCCCGGCTCGCCGCGGACGTGTTCGCCCGCGCCCGGCGGGGTGATGAAGCCGCCCGGGCGGTTGTCGACCGTGCGGGCCGGGCTTTGGGCCTCGGTTTGTCCCACGCGGTCAACCTGTTGGCTCCTGAGCGTATTATTTTCGGCGGCGACATCATCAGCGGCGAGGACCTGCTTCTGCCCATCGTTAAAGACGAACTCTTTCGACACGCACTCCCTGAACTCGTGCGAGACCTGAAACTCACGGTCAGCGGGCTCGGACTCGACATCCGTTTGAAAGGGGCCGCGGCCTACGCCTTCCGCCAATCGGTCTTCCACCCGAAGCTGCTGCAGAATATTTGTGATGCAGCGGTCTTCGAGCCCGTGGAACCGGCGACTCTGGTTCCATCTTGACAGACCCTCATCCTGCCCTCATCCTGGTTTGGGAGAATGCTCATGAGTCAGTTGAAGATCAAGACCACCCACACGCCTGGCGAGCCGCTGCCCGCCATGCCCATCAACCCCGATTGGATCAAGGGCGGCGATCCCGTCGCACGGGGGACGATTCTGATGCAGTCCGAAGATCAGTTGCTATCAGTTGGTTTCTGGGAATGTAGTCCGGGGCAGTTCAAATGGCGCTTCGGATGGGACGAATTCGCCCGGGTCCTCGAGGGGGACGTTTCGATCCGAGAAGAGAACGGCGACACCTACACTCTTGGACCGGGTGATGTCGTGCACTTCCCGTTGGGCCTCGAGACCCACTGGGATGTCAAGAAGACGGTCAAGAAGGTCTTCTTCATTCGCACACCGGAGCCGTTGAAGCTTTAGGCGCCCTGGGACCGCGCCCTTGCCCACTGCGTGGGAGCGACTTGACGCAGCAGCCAAATTGCCCTGACAGGCGTCGACCGCCTGCCGACCGACGCGCGGCGGCGCTGTTCGTGGTGACCGCGGCCCTATTCTATGGGGCCTGCGATGCCGCTCCGACCCGGCGCTCGGCCGAGCTTCCCAACCTGCCTCCGCTTGCAGGGGACGAGATACGGCCGGCGATCCGCGAGCAGCTTCAGAAGGCCTACAACGACGCGCGCAAGCACCCGACCTCCCCCGTCGCCAACGGACGGTTGGGCATGGTGTTGCACGCCTACAAGCAATACGAAGCTGCCGAAGCGTGCTACGAGCGAGCCCACCTGCTCGATCAGAATGATTTTCGATGGGCCTACTATCTGGGGACGGTCAGGTTCTTTCTTGGCAAGGACGCCGCCGCCGCCACGTCGTTGCGCCGGGCAATCGAGTTGGATCCCCACTACCCGCCGGCGCTCCTCAGGCTTGCCGGCGTGCTCCTTGACGGGGATGAGCTCGACGAAAGCCGGGAGATCTATGAGGCGCTCGTTCGCCGGGACCCCGACCTCGCCCTGGCCCACTACGGCCTCGGGCGCGTGGCCTCGGCCCGGCGTGACGCGGCGGACGCGCTCGACCATTACCGTGAAGCGTGCCGGCTCTCTGAGAAGTTCGGGGCCGCGCAGTATTCACTGGCGTTGGCTTACCGTGATCTCGGCGATACGGAGAAATCGCAAAAACACTTCGCCTTGTACCGGAAACATCGCTTGGCCGAGCAGCCACTCAAAGATCCTGTTCTACACGCAGTGAGCGAGCAGAACACCGCTGCTGCCAGGGAACACTTCAATCGCGGGCTCCGTCTCGCGCGGGCCGACCACCTGCCGGCGGCGGTCAAGGCATTCGAGCAGGCGCTCGAGATCGATCCCAGTGTTGCCGAGATTCATAGCGCCTTGATTTCGCTTTACGCCAGGCTGGGGCAGTTCGCAAAAGCGGAAAAGCAGTATCGCGCTGCCGTCGAGACCGACCCGGAGAACGCGGAAGTGCACTACAACTTCGGCGTCTTGATGGCGCAACAGCAGAAGTTGCCGCAAGCGGAGGAGGCTTTTCAGAAGGCGCTGGAGGCCGACCCGTCTTTCGCCAAGGCCCGCAGCAACCTCGCCTTGATGCTCGAGCCGCAGGGCCGCCTCCAAGAAGCAGCGACACATCATCGCCTCGCGATCGAAAACAATCCGGGCTATCGTCCGGCCCATTTCCACCTGGGGCGCATCCTGCTCACTCAAGGCAGAAACGACGAAGCCTTCGAGCGTTTCCGCGTGGCGCTGGCCGCCCAAGACGAGCAGACTCCCTCACTCATGTTCGACGTGGCGCTGGTTCTCGGCAGGGCGGGGTTTCGTCAGAAGGCCGTCGACCTCGCCCGCCAAGCCAACCAACGAGCCACGTCTCTCGGGCAGACCGAGCTGGCCTCGGTGAGTGATAGATTGCTGCGAGATTTAGAGTCGACCGGCCGGTGAGCCGGCCGGGTCCGAGAGGCGTCCGAGCACCGCGTTCTTTGACCATGATGGCGCCGGCGGCCCGGACCCCGTTTCGCCGTGTCATCGCCGGCGATCCCGAGGAGCCTTGCCGCGAGGAATACTACGGCATGAAGCCGACCGTGCGAGGGGGAGCCTACCTGGGTTTCCTGCGTGTCCTCCGCGCATGTCTCCGAACAACCGCCGGTGGAGATGCCCCTCTGCCAATAGCAACCAGAAGTAGCGAGCATGCTTCACGAGCCGTCCTCCGGTCTTCATTAGCCGGTGCTGCAGACTTCGTCAGCGACCAGCTCTTGATTCGATGCGGCCGTCCCAGCCGCCGCCACAGGTTGCCCAGGTTGTAGGCCAGCACACTCAACTGCGGGCGCACTTCGTTGGCCCGGAAGCGATGGCACGACAGCCGGGTCCAGTGGGCCGCTTGCTTCCCTTCCTTGATCCACTGCTCGGCCGTCCCGCGCTTGTTGTAGAACCGCACCACCGAGCGGCTCGGCAGGGTTATGTTGGTTACGATCATGAACGAGCAATCCCGGCATTTTGTCGCTGGAGACCTGAGGATAAGAACCGTCGACTGCTCTTCGCCGCCGTCCGAAGATGAGAGTCTTCAAGCCAAGAGTTGTCACCTGCCTGCAAGAGAGATTTGCGGGTTTGTTGTTGGAGATTCGGTCTGAACGCCAGCCAGGAGAAGGAGATAGACAGTGCGGATCACGATGGTCTTGTCCAAGGTCGGCTGGCTCGCCTGCGGCTTGCATCTAGCTGTCGTGGCGTCGGAGATCCCCGTAGCGAAGGACGTATCCGCCAGGACGACAGACGCGCCCACGCCCAAGGACACCATTCCCCTGGAGAGGCTGCAACAACTAGCCTCCAAGGAAGCCGGCGCCTCGTATTCTCCCGAGCGCGTGATCAGCCCGCCGATGCCGATCGCGATTCGACAGGAACATCCCGACGGCCCGTCATACCAAGAAGGCCTCAGCTACACCTTCCTGATTCACTCGATGAAATTCGCCGGCATAGCTCGCATGGACAACGGACGTCTGGTACTGGTGGCAAGCGGCTGGCTGAAAGACCCGTTCCGCGAGGAGCGGGGTGTGTTCATCATGCACTCGGACGACGAAGCACAAAGCTGGCGCCAGCCGCGGATCATCCATTGGGGACTGGAGCGTCCCGAGCCCGTGAATATCGGGGACAAGAAGGTACTGTTGATTCCCCGGGATGATGCCGGGTTCATCAGCTTTAGCGAGGATGGCGGGCAGAGCTGGGACGAGAAGATTCCCTTCCCTCGACTTCCCGACGGCAGCAACCGCCAAACCTATCGTCACGGCACACTGCTCGTCGAAGGACAGACGATTACGGGCGTGTTCTACGTACAGGGAGAGCGCCGTGAGGGCTGGACGGCTTACTCTCTGCTGCGCCGCAGCCGCGACAGCGGCCGAACGTGGGGTGAGGAGCTTTGGCTGCCGCCCGAGTGGCTTACCTCTGAAGGTGCGATCACTCGCGCCCGTGACGGAGCGCTGGTCGTAGCGCTACGCACCGCCCAGGCCAAGGGCTTACCATCCCCCAGCGACCATTGGCGACGCATCACGACCGCTCGATCCATGGATGAGGGTAGAACCTGGACCGACCGGCAGGTCCACTTCCAGTACGGCAAGGTCCACAGCAAGCTGCTCACTCTCAACAACGGCGACATTCTTCTCACCTACGCCGCCCGGATGGGAGAGCTCGACGGTGAGATGTATCACGGCATCGAGGCCGTGCTCAGCCGCGACAACGGCAAGACCTGGGACTGGGACCAGCGCTTCATTCTGTTTCGATGGGCGATGCACCAGAGCATGCATAGTCCGCAGTCGATCGAGCTGGCCGATGGCCGCATCCTGACGCTATTCGGTTACCATTACGACGCCCGGTGGAACGAAGGGCCGCTGGGCGCTCCCGGCTATCCCCTGGGCATCACGTCCGCGGTTCTTTGGTCGCCGTACCCCGAGGACCAATAATCGTAGAGGGTACGGCAGCGCCGACACCGACACTGCCAAAAACGGAGATCACCTCCAGCCCGAACCGTAGTGCGGAGGCGGGGCTGTTCCAGCGGAGTGTCCGGATGATGTGGCGAGAGATGCGCGGCAGACGGCACCGCAGGGGAACGCGAACTACTCGGAAAGCAGCACTTGCCGCTCAATATCCCGCCATGCGCTGACCTTAAGCCGGCGGCATACCCAGCACAGTCTGTCCGACCGCTCGGTGGCACCTTCTTCACCGCACACCTTGCACGGGAACGTCTTCGGGGGTATCGGACGGAAGACTCCCTCGCGTGCCGACTTCAGCACTTCGGGATCGACAACCGTGTCCGTTTTCAGGTCCTTGGGGCCGATGTCGTGGCTCATGGTTCCCTCTGCTCGACCAACGCCGCTTCATCACAGGGCGGCATCTGATTATAGAGCCTGGAGCACATACTAGCACCCCTGGCAAAAGGCCCCACGATTTCCGTTCACTTACGAACCGCCACATTCCAACACTCCCTGCGGCTTGCATCACAAGACGTTCCGCCGCGGGGCCGAGCAACGAGCCCGATGCGCCCGCCGTGAGAAACTAAACCCCTATTGGGGTCGAGATGGGCCGAGTTGCCCTGCACACCGCTACCGGCTTGAAACGCCGGCGCCGCAAGGAGTTGGAGCCGTCGCGGCGATTGAGCGAGACGACCGGCCCGCAATCTCGGGGCGCGTTCCGCGTTGTCGTCCCGGCAACAGAGGTAACAAAGTGCGGCGCTTGGTGCAAGCAGCTGGCGGCGTTCTTCACACATGGCGCACCGGAGCCGGGGACGTTACCTCAGCGCACCGGCACCGCCGCACATGTTACCGCAGGCGTCGATGGTGCAGGCTCCGGTCTCCAAGGCGATGGCTCTCCGTTCACTTGTTACCGCGAGCGCAAGCTAGGACGGCGCACCCGTTACCGCGACGTCAGCAGCGCGGGTGCGCTGGACCGAAGCCGCCGCGGAGGTCGGCGGCGCGAACGGGGCCGCAGGCAGTCGTACGGAGCACGCTGTCGGACGCGGCGACGGAAGCGCACGCACGGGAGCCGACAGAAGTGCCGATACGACCGCGAACGGTCGTGCGGATGCCGGTGCACGGCGAAGCCGTCACGGGCGACGCAGGGAGTGCAGAGTTGCAGAGTCTGCGAGCCGAGACGATGCCCGCAGCCGGCCTAGCCGACCAGGGCGAGCGAGGCGCAGACCGAGACGAGCAGGGCGCGAATCATCGGCAAGAGCGATGGGCGAGGTGCGGCGGGCAGTGAAGAGTTGCTGGCGTAGCGGCGGGTCGGCACGGTCAGCGTCAACGCCCACTCAGGCAGCCGCTTCCTCGTATTCGGCTTCCTCGTAATCGTCCGTGTGTACGGCCTGGCCCAACTCGTCGATATCCTGCCGGATCACGCGTTTCGCGAGCTCCCGCGAAATAGCCTTGCACCGCCTCTGGATGAATTTTTTATAGTCGCATTCCCATACGCCGAACGAGTCGAGCCGGATCAAGTGAGATCTCATCGTCCGGTCCAGGTCTGGATTCTTCTTCGCGAAATCTTGCATATAGCGGTCGGGCGCCTTGTCCCGGATGAGGCGCTTGTTCAGGAAATCATCGACGATCGTGATGTTCGCAATGTGGTTGATGTCCACATCCGCCAGGCCCTGCTTCTTCAGATATGCCTTCGGAAAGAAATGATGATAGTTCTTCGAGTTGCTGCGCTTGAGCCAGTCATTGCTGATTGTCACGACCGAGTCATCGACGAATGACTTTGGCTGCTTATGCGCCAGCACACACAGAATTGCCTTGATATAGCTGCGGCCGGTAGCGAACCAGCCATTTTGGCGGATGAAGTTTTCGGACGTATCTATCGAAGTTTCGTACGAGGGGAGCTTTCCCTCCAGTATCGCGTCGATCTTTCGAATGTCCTGCGAGAGGCGGGACTCCAGCGAGTACGAATATCTGCCGCCAAGCGCTACTCTCCAGAAAAAGTCCTGGAGCCTTTTCGCCTCGTCGCCGGTCGGTCGGTCAGGATGCCTGTGAAAGAAATAACTAAACGGCACTAGCAACGCGCCGTACGGCAGCAACCGTGACACAGAGATACGGTAATAGCTGCGGAAGTAGTCCACGGCTCTATAAATCGCATCCACGGCCTCAGGCCACACATCAATGAATTTCCCCTTGTCGAGTTTCAGAATCTCCTTCTTCGAGCATTCCTTAACGAGGATCGCCGACACGGTTTGCAGGACGGTTGCCGGGAGCAGCGTTTCGTACGACACCTGCTGCAACCGGTCGATCAGCTTGTCGTATTCATCGGCAAGATCGAAATCGCGCGTGGAGTCGAAGGTCTTCGCCACCATGATTTCGAAGACCGAAAGCGGCCGGCCCGTCACGTTAATCCGCGTGAAAATCTGCGTGGCGATATCGATCGGTGCTTCTTTGACCAGCACGATCGAGAACGCATAGGTTTCCAGCTGGCTCTTATAGACGGAGAGCTTCTTGTGGAGCGCTTTCGGATATGCAGCCAGAAACGAAATGTCCGCGTTCAGCAAATCCACCACCCGGACCAAGGATTTCTGATCGCGGCCGTCCTTGTCGATGATGACGATGGGCTCGTCCTCTCCCGCCTCAAGGTCGATGTACATTTCGGCGAAGTCATCCGTCCGCTCGTCTCGTTCGACCTTCAGCCCTCTGGCGGCGGCATAAAGGCTCGTTAGCCGTTGCTGCCCGTCGAGCACGTACTGCGTGAAATCCCCCTCCGGGGTCTCGGGCAGCTTGGCACCACCGAGGTTTCTTATCGTCCTGAGGGACTCCTTCGTTTTCCAGAGCACGAAGGTGCCAATCGGGAAGCCCTTTAGCATGCTGTCCAGCAACAGCGACGACTTCTCCTTCGTCCACACGAAGTCTCGTTGAAACTGCGGGATTTTCACCAACCCTTTCTCGATATCGCTCATCAGAGTTGGGAAGGACAGACTTTGCGGTTCGGGCTGGTTCATCGCTTGAAAGCTCCCAAATCGAGGATCACGAAGTCGAGATCGCTCAGGTGTCCGTCGTCAGATGAAATGGGTCAACTGATGTGATGGCCGCTTGGAGGATCTGGCGCATCGGTTTGAAGTCTATGCAGCTTTTTTTGGTTGAGCAAGAGGCGCTGTTTCAGGGTGTCCTCATACGCCGCTATTATGATAGTCCACAAATAGACCAATCGACAGACCCACGGTTGTAGTCCCAGACTCTGTGAGTGCAGCGTGGGGAGTGGCCTCGACCCGGCACGGAAAGGCCGGGCGGGATTGGCTCACTCATCATCGATTCTGCAGCGGCATACGTGGCATGAAATGCCGGCTCCGTTCCCCCACGGCCGAATCTCCATGCGGTGCCAGGGTATACGGTCACAACCAGTCGATGCCGGGTGTGGTGGAGGTTTTTCAGCGCGGCCGTCCGGCTCTTCCAACTTCGGTAGCTTGGGTCGATTTCGCGTCGTGGCTAGCTTGGGAGGCTCAAGCGAGTCGGATAGCGCCACCCGGTTTCCCGCATCGCTGGACTCATAGGGCTCCGCGCTGTCTCCGGCGGCTCCCACATTGTGCGTTTCTTCGGCTCCTGCCGACATTGGCGGCGGCTCCGCTTTGTATCCCATGGCGCGGGCGATGACCGTCGCGGCTTGTGCGGCCGCGTCCTGCAACGCAAGATCGTCGAGATGGGCATAGATGGCCGTGGTCTCGCGCTGGCGGTGTCCGAGCAGCCCCCGACCGTGGTCAGCGCGACGCCGTTCACGACGCCCTGCGAGGCCCAGGCATGACGGCAGTCGTGGATATGCAGGCCCGGCAGCGCCGCGAGCAACCTTGCCGCTTCCGGCCCGAGCCAGATGGTACGCGGCCCGGTCTTGGAGTCTTCGAGCCACGCCCCGGTGAACAGCAGGAGCCGGATCGCGACGGCGACCTGCCTGTCCTTCGCATGGTCGAGCACGAAGCCGAGACACTTCAGTTCGTCCAGCGACAGGGACCGCTCGCGCGGGGCCATCCCGTAGCGGCGCGTGTTACGGCAGGGGTTGGACCCTTGCGGTCGAAGGTCCCACAGCTCCGCCTACCGCATCATGACGGATAGCACCGGCAGGGTCCGGTTGGCGTTGCCCGGCGTGCCGCTCATCGAGTCGAACCAGCGCCGCAAGTCGGCGCGGGCGATCCCCGCGACGCGCATGGTGCCGAAGAAGGGCATGAGGTAGCGGGCGATCAGGTGGCGATTGCATTCCCGCGTGGACGGCTTCCAGCGCCGCCCCTGACGGCGCATGAACTCCCGTGCGAAATCGGCGAACAGGGGACCGGTCTTGCGCTCGGCGTTCGCGGCCACGATAGCGGCGGCGGCCTTCTCGCGGACTTGCTCGGCGGTGATCTCGTCCGCCGTGCCGAGCTTGCGCGTGATGCGGACGAAGAAGGTCCTGGTCCCGTTGTTCGAGACCTTGAGGCCGAAGGCGGGCAGGTCTCTGTCGATGACGAGCAGGCCGCATCGTCCGATCTTTGTCTCTCGGAAGGTGCGGCGGACCGTGCGTTCGTTGATGGTGGCGTGGATACGCATGGGCGCGTCTCCGTTGTCTGTTCTCTCGGGCATCCCCCGTTTGCAGGTAACAGGACAGCGGTTTCGGGCAGACAACTCGGACCGCGGGGGATCACGGCGACAGGTTGAAAACGTCCTAAAGGACTGTTTCTAAAAGGAAATCGTCCGGTGAAGCCGAACCCGCCGGGTCTCGCTCGATGCACCACCGATGCGCCCGCTGTGATAACATAAGGCCTTCTCGTGAAACAAAATCCCGAAGGAAATGAAGCAAACTCGACGGCCGCGGTCCGGGCGCCTCTACGCAAGCGCGGTATTCGTCTGACGCGGCAGCGGGAGTTGCTGTTCGAGATCATCAATAACGCCCACGACCATCTCAACGCCGACCAGCTCTACGAGTTGGCAATAAAAAGGGACCCCAAGATCAATCGGGTCACCGTCTACCGCACCCTCAAACTCCTCAAGAACGAGGGGTTGATCGACGAACTCGACCTGATGCACTTCGGAGGTGAGCACCATTACTACGAGACACGGCTGAAGCAAGAGCACGCACACATCGTCTGTCTTCGATGCGGTGTGGTCCAGGAGTTTTTCGGCGATCCTCTCCGCCGACTCCGCGAGCAGGTTGAGTCGGGTTTCGGGTTCCAGATTCTCGTCAGCCGTACTGAGGTGGGCGGGTATTGCGCGGACTGTCAGAACACCTTGCCCAGCGAGGACCTGATGTCTCGCGAAGGCGAGCCCAGCCCTTCGCGCCGCAAAGCCCTTCGTCGTCCGAGCAGCCGCTCCGGGTCGCGCGGCTGAGCACAGTTCATTGCGCTTCGGAGATGTCAACCACGAGTCTCCGCTCTCGCTCGCAGGGACTGAATGAGCAGCCTCCGCTGAAGCTTGCTCTGGTCGATGCGGCCGGCGAGAAGAGCTTCTTCGAGGTCAACCGCAGCCCCTTCCGCATTGGACGCCTTCCCGGCTGCGAAGTCACTCTGCGGGACAGTCGCATCTCGCGGAAACACGCGCAGATCCTCGTTGAGGGCAGCGCCTGTTTCCTCGAAGACTGCGGCAGTCTCCACGGCGTGTTCGTCAACGGCGACAAGGTCCAGCGGCGCAAGTTAGGCAAAGGCGACCGCATCGAGTTCGGAGTCAAAGACTCCTACCACCTGATCGTCGGCGAAGAGCAGGAGCCTCCCGTGCTCATCCGAAAAGTCGCCGACATGCCGGACGCGAAGGGCGGTCCCACCGGCGAACTCGGCCGCCTCAGCGCGGTCCTCGCTGTAGCGCGCGCCCTGCAGTCGTCCCTCGCCCTCGACGATGTCTTGACAGCGGCTGTTGACGCCGCTCTCGCGGTAACCGACTGCGAACGGGGCTTCCTCATGCTGACCGGCAAGACCGGCGAGTTGGAGGGGAGAGTCGCCCGGAATCAAAACAGCGATAGTCTGCCCGAGGACGAGTTGCGGGTCCCCCGCGGGCTGATCGAAAAAGCGCTGCTCGGGCGCCGTGACTTGCTCTCGATGAGTTTCGATCCCTTGCCGGCCGAAACAGACGGCGAGGCAGCCGGTAAGACCTTTCAGGAACTGGAATTGAGACGCGCCGTCTGTGTTCCCCTCGTCAAGATCCGGATCGGTCAAGAGCACGAGACAAGCATGCTCTCCCCGAAGCAAAACACTCTCGGCATGCTCTATATGGATTCCAAGAGAGACCGGGAAGACCTCTCCATCGGCAACCGTGAGCTGCTCCAGACCCTGGCGATCGAGATCTCGACCGTCCTCGAGAATGCCCGCCTGCTCGAAGAAGAGCGTGAGAAGAAAGGGCTCGAACAGCAGCTTGCCATCGCCCGTGATATCCAGCTCTCGATGCTGCCGGCGATCTTGCCGAAAGATGGTTGGCTGGTAGCCACGGGCCACAGCGAGGCTTGCTACGAGGTGGGCGGAGACTATTTCGACGTCACCCGCTACGAGAACGATCATTGGGGCTTCGTCCTGGCGGACGTCTCGGGCAAAGGCGTTTCGGCGGCCCTGCTCGCTTCGTTGATTCAAGGCGCGTTCTTTTCGGCCTTCAACCTCGAAGCCCATCTGTCCAAAACGATTTCCCGCATCAACCGCTACGTATGCGAGCGATCCAAGAGCGCGCGCTTCGCGACCGTCTTCTATGGATTGATCAACCGCGACGGTTTGACGAAGTGGGTCAATGCAGGCCATTGCCCGGCGCTTCTGGTCCGTGCGGAGGGTGAGGTCGAGCTGCTCAAGTCGAGCACCGTGCCTCTCGGGCTGTTCGCTGAGTCGGAGTTCCCCGTAGCAGAGACGCACCTCACCGCCGGCGACAAGCTTGTCGTGTACAGCGACGGTGTCTCCGAGGCAAAGAATTGGTCAGGCGAGCGGTTCGGAGAGAAGCGGCTGCAAAGGGTCCTCGCGGCGAACGCCGCGCTCCCTTCCGACGAGCTTTACGGGAAGCTCCGGCAGGAGTTGGCGGTCTTCACGTCCGGCGCCGATCAAGACGACGACGTCACCTTGCTGGTCCTCGGGTATCAGGGCTAGCAGCCGAAGAACCTTCTCAAGCCCTGCTTATATGGTTTGTCTTCGGAAGACGGGATTTCTTCCATCATCACGACGGCATCAGTTTTATTAGATTCTTCAAACGACGGATCATAGCCGCTGCGCAACCTTTTCAGCGGGTGATGCGAGGCGTTTCCCGGACCTCTTGCGTCCGTCGCACGTTGCAGTATGATAGGGCTGCCATGACGCCTTACCGCTTCACAGCGCTCCTCGCAACAGCTCTACTTCTGTGCACTCTTAGCTGCCAATCCAATCAGCCGCAAGCCGAGACGCAACAATCGATCGAAGAGGAATCCCGCAAGCGTCTGGCTCAGATAGAAGGCTCGCTCCACCTTCCCGGGCTCGAACAACCCGTCGAGGTCCTTCGCGACAAGTGGGGCATCGCCCATATCTATGCCCAAACCGTTCACGATCTCTTCTTCGCCCAAGGTTTCGTCGCCGCGCAGGACCGCCTTTACCAGATCGAGATCTGGCGCCGCACCGGCGCCGGCGAGCTGGCCGAGGTCTTCGGGCCCGACTACATCGAGCGCGACCGCATGGCCCGCCTCGTGCGCTATCGAGGCGACATGCAGGCCGAGTGGGACAGCTACTCCCCCGACACCGAAGCTATCGCGACCGCCTTCGTCGCAGGCGTGAACGCCTACATCGCCCATGCGGGCGACCGCCTGCCGATCGAGTTCGAGCTCCTGGGCTTCCAGCCCGGCGAGTGGAGGCCCGAGCACTGCGTCCTGCGCATCGCCGGCCTGATGATGACTCGCAACGCCCAGCAGGAAGTCGCCCGCGCGGAGATGGTCGCCCGTCTCGGCACCGAAATCACCGAGAAGTACTTCCCCACCGATCCTGTCGTGGAGCTCAACCCCGACCCGGAAGTCGACCTCGACGGGATCGACCGCCGCGTGATCGACACCTATCGCGGCGCAACCGGGATCCCCAAGCTTCACTCGCAAGACGCCAGCAACAACTGGGTGGTCGACGGCACGCTCAGCGAAACCGGCAAGCCCCTGCTCGCCAGCGATCCCCACCGCTCCATCATTCTGCCGTCACTGCGCTATCTCGTCCATCTTGTCGGCCCCGGCTGGAATGTCATCGGTAGCGGCGAACCTGCCCTCCCCGGCGTGGCGCTCGGACACAACGAACGCGCCGGCTGGGGTTTCACGATCGTTCAGCACGACCAAGTCGACCTCTACATCGAGCAGCTCAACCCGCAGAACCCCAACCAGTACCGTTACCAGGGCAAGTGGCTCGATATGGAGATCGAAAAGCAAACGATCCAGGTCAAAGATCAAGAGCCTGTCGAAGTCGAGCTCAAATACACGCGCCACGGCCCCGTCATTTGGGAGGACACGTCGAACAACCGCGTCGCCGCCGTCAAATGGGCCGGCGCCGAGCCCGGCACAGCCGGCTATCTCGGCAGCCTCGCCACGGACCGCGTCCAAAACTGGGACGACTTCGTCGAAGCCATGGCGCGCTGGAAGATCCCTGCCGAGAACATCGTCTACGCTGACGTGGACGGCGACATCGGCTGGATCCCCGCCGGCCTCGTCCCGATCCGTCCGAACTGGAAGGGCCTCTTCCCTGTCGCAGGTCACACCGGCAAGCACGAGTGGGACGGCTTTCGAACCGTCGACCAGCTACCCCAAATCCACAACCCGGCGCAACATTACATCGCCACCTCGAACCACAACATCCGACCCAAAAACCATCCCTACGACATGGGTTTCGATTGGTCCGAGCCCTACAGGTTCCGGCGTGTAGACGAAGTGCTGAGCCAAGCCAAGAAATTCACGATCGATGACTTCAAGAAGCTCCAACACGACGAAATGTCACTCCCGGCGCGCCGCCTGATCGGCATGCTGAAGCAGCTTCCGCAAGGCGGCTCAGAAGACTTCCAGCAGGCTCGCAAGCTGCTTGAAGAGTGGGACCAGGTGCTCGACCGCAACTCCCAAGCCGCCCCGCTCTACGAGATCTGGCAAGTGGAAACCCTCGTGCCGAAGTTCGTCGAGTCTGAACTGCCGCCCAACACCCGCGAGCTCGTTGCCCGCAACCTCAAGCTGCCAACGCTATTCGATCTGCTGGAACGCGCTCCGGCCGAGCAGCGCAACAGCATCATCACCGAATCACTGGAAATGGCTTTCGCAAGGACGAAGGAAGTCCTCAGTGACAATGTGGCAAGCTGGCGCTGGGGCTCGCTCCATCTCGCCACGTTCGAGCACCCGCTCGCCAACACCAAAGCCCGCGCCGCCGTCTTCAACCGCGGCCCTGTAGAGCGCGGCGGGGACGCCTACACGCCGAACCGCTCACCGGGACCCGACTATACCCAGGTGCACGGCGCATCCTACCGCCATATCCTTGACTTCGACGACTGGGACCGCTCCGTCTTCACCAGCGTTCCGGGTCAATCCGGCCAACCCGAAAGTCCGCACTACGGCGACCTTGTCGACCTCTGGGGCAACTACGAATACGCGCCGCTCGTCTACAGCCGCGAAGCCGTCGAAGCCAACACTGCGAACAAGCTGCTGCTGGAAGCGGCTCCACCGAGCCCCTAGCCTGCGTTTCTCACCATGTGTGGAGGCGAAGTGTGTGAGAGGACTGTCAGGACGAGGCGCGAGCCGCTTGGCGCGCGCAGGTGTACTTGACCGTACATCGAGCACGGTAAGCCAGCGCAACGAAGTCATGGCGGTCTTATCGCGTGCTTCCCCCGTCAGATGGCGAGAAATGCAGGTTCAGTCCACTGTCCGTCAAAGGCCAGGCCGCCTCAGAGGAAAGCGCAGGCTCACGGCACGGGGTGAGCGCGGCCCCGACAGTTCGAAAGATGAGCCCACGGCTCCAGTGAGGAGCAACCGGCGCGCACAACCAACATGCCCTCGCCGCCAACACCGATCCGTTCGACAATTCTCAGGACCGGCACCGCTGCAATCGCCGCCTACTGCAACCACCGCCCGCGCCGATGCTCCGCCGCCCGCACTTCCTTCTCATCCATGCCCAGATGATGGGCCAGCTCGTGCCACAGCGTGTCATAAATCACCTGCGGCACATCCCGCCGGGATGGCGACGCCCGCTCGATCGGACCCTGAAACAGTGTCACGCGGTCGGGCATGGCCAGAGTGTATCCGAACCCCCGCCGCGACAAGGGCACCCCTTGATAAAGCCCCAGCAAGGTATGCCCCGGCGCCACACCCGCCGATTCGAGTTGCTCCTCCGAAGGCTCGTCCTCAACGAAGACCGCCAAGTTGGCGAACCGCTCGCGGAACTCGTCGGGGATGGCATCCCAGGCATCCTCAACCAGCGCCTCGAATCGTTCCCGGTCCATCACGGCGGCTCTCTCCTCAGCGGATCATTGTATCGGCCGCACCGACCGGGCCGGTGAGTGCGCCGATTCCTGCTGAGCCGAAGAGGGGCGGCCTCAAAGATCACGGACGTGCCGGAGGCCTACCAGGCCACCATCGCGTCCTCAAACAAGCGCGCCAAATCTTCGCGGTCCGCCTGCCTCGGCGAAAGCTTTGTGACGCGGTGTTGCGGCAAAGTCCCTTCGACCAGAGCGGGAATATGCGAACTGCCGTAGCCGAGCGCGCTCAATCCGTTCGGGACGTTCAGCCGCTGCATGAAGCCCGTGATCGTGTCGGCGAGAATCTTCCCTGCGTCCTCGGACTTGGCGGCCGCCACATCCGCGCCCAAGACCTCGGCCGCTTTGAGATGCCGTTCGGGATTCGCCGAAGCGGTAAACCGAAACACCGCCGGCGCGTTCAGAATAACGGAAACCCCATGCGGCACCAACGGATGGTCCACCTGATAGCCCGGCGGCCGATAGTCCTTCACCATCCCTGACACCGGATACGACATGCCGTGAGGTAAATGCACGCCCGCATTCCCAAAGCCTACTCCCGCATAGGACGCGGCCAGCAACATCATCCCGCGGGCCTCGTCGTCGTCGGGGTCTTCGACCGCCCGCGGCAAGTATTCCCGCACCATTCGCAACGCCTCCAGTGACCATAGATCGCTGATCGGATTCGACCCCTGATACGCCGGGCGCAGCAGCGGCCGTTCGGGCCGAGGCCGGTTGGTGTAGGGCATCGCCGTGTACGATTCAATCGCGTGGCTCAGCACGTCAAGTCCTGTTGAAGCCGCGACCTCGGTCGGCAGGGTCCGGGTGTTCTCCGGATCGAGAATCCCCAGCGTCGGCTTGAGCCTGCGGTGAGCGATTCCCGTCTTCGCGTGCATCTCTTCGAAATCGAAGATGGCCACGCCCGTTGTCTCGCTCCCTGTTCCAGCCGTCGTCGGAACTGCGAACAACGGCTTCAGCGGCCCCGGCGCAGGGAGTCCCTTACCGATCGGCGGATTCACATAGTCCAGGAAATCCGCCGGCTGGCTCGAATACAGATTCGCCGCCTTCGCCGTATCCATCACAGAACCGCCGCCCACCGCCAGGATGGCGTCAAACGACTGCCCGGTCGCCACCAGAATCGCCTCGCGAAACGACCCGTCAGTCGGCTCGACACGAACCCGGTCAAACAGGACATAACTGATCGCATTTTCTTCCAAGGACTCCCGCGTGGTCACCACGGGCGGCAAGTCAACCAAGTTGCGGTCCGTCAGCAGTAGAACCGACTTGACTTCCCGTTCGGCCAAATCCATCCCGATTTCGCGCGTCGCGCCCGCTCCGAACCGCAGATTCGACGTGGCCAACTCGAACGCGTATTCCTTCTCCATGCCGAAACACTCTCCTTGTCAATACTCCCGGAATCCAGCCATTCTAACCCGCCGGCCCCGGACCCGGCGCCGAATTCTCCAGTGAGCAACCGAAGCCGTGACCACGGCCGCGAACGATTTCTATCCCCTTCTGTATCAAAAAGATGCTTTTTGATACAGCTCAACCCTCCGTTCCTCGGGCTATAGGGTTATAAAGGGAAAAGACGATCGATACTACTCTCAGCGATAACAATAACCGCATTAGGCGACGCATTCCGCCGTTTTCTGACTGAGGATCGACGGATGCACTCGCTTCCTCGGAGCTTGCGATCGGAAGTTCGTCTGGATCATGATTGTGTCAGGATGTCTTGAGAGCCATGGCAAGAAGCCAACGACAGCTCAAGCTACCGCTGCCGGGCCCAAGCAAGGCGGATCTCCTTGCGGCCATTCGTGACCGTCTTGACGGTTACGAAATGCGGCAAGCAGCCCGCGAAGCCAAGCGGCGCGAAACCGCCAGGAATCGGACCCAGCGCGCGGAACGTCTGGCGGAAGGCAGCGTCAAAAGCGATCCGCAGTTCTTGATTCCCGGCGTCGCGAATCTAACGGTGGTTTCTGCGAGCGATTCCAACCCCGAGGTTCAGAAAACGGTTCTACCGAACGGGTTGCGCGTCATCACTGAGCGGATGCCGCATGTGCGCTCCGTATCCATCGGCTTCTGGGTCGACACCGGTTCACGTCACGAATCCGACAGTGAGAGCGGTATCACCCATTTCATTGAACACATGGTGTTCAAGGGCACGTCCACGCGGACGGCCGAGGAAATCGCATGCTCGATAGACGCGATCGGGGGCCACCTGGACGCTTTCACAACCAAAGAAAGCGTTGGTTTCACAGCCAAAGTGCTGGACGAGCATCTGCCTCGCGCCCTCGATGTCGTTTCCGACATGGTCCTCAACCCCTTGTTCCGAGACGAGGACATTGAGAAGGAGAAGGGAGTCGTCCTCGAAGAACTCAAGATGGACGAGGACAATCCCGACTATCTGTTGCAAGAGACCTTTGCGAAGAACTTCTGGAAAGGCCATTCGCTGGGGCGGCCCATCATCGGGAACAAGCGTACGATCAACAGCTTCAACCGTCCTCAATTGAGGCGGTTCTTCGCGCGGACCTACAACCCGGTGAATCTGATCGTTACGGCCGCCGGCAATCTCGACCACCAGCAGTTCGCACAGATGATCGAGGAACGCTTCCAAGGCATCAAGGCGCAGCCGTATCAAAAGCCCGCCGACCCCCCGAAGGCGAACCCCGCGGTCGTGATGCGGGACAAGCCTTCGCTGGAGCAGGCGCATGTGTGCCTCGGTGTTCCCACGCATCCCATAGCGGACCCGCGGCGCTACGCGAGTTTCGTCTTGAATACGGTTCTGGGCGGCGGTGTCAGCTCACGGCTGTTCCTGAAGATCCGAGAACGCGCGGGCCTGGCCTACGCCGTCTTTTCGGACTTCGGCCTCTACGCCGACGCAGGATGTCTGACGGTGTATGCAGGGACCTCGGTCGAGACAGCCCGTGAGGTTGTGCAACACGTGATGGCCGAATTCCGGGATCTCAAGGAAAAACCAGTAGCCAACGACGAACTCCGCCGCGCCAAAGATCACCTCAAGGGAAGTCTGCTGCTGAGTCTTGAATCCACCTCGAGCCGTATGTCGAACCTGGCGCGGCAAGAGAAGTATTTGGGCCGCTTCCTGACCCTTGACGAGGTGGGCAGCCGCATCGAGGAAGTGACAACCGCTCAAATCCGCGATTTGGCTTGGGAGTGGTTTCAGCCGAACCGCATTGCGCTCGCGGTCCTGGGCAACCTGCGTGGCCTCCGGATAGCCCGGGATTCACTCACCTGCTAGGTGAACAGCCAGGATGCCCGCCAACGTTTCACGTCGCCGCCAACCTGTACCTCTGAGATCACAGTGGGCAGGTTGGGCTGGTTTGGCGGCGTGGCCCACCATAACGGTGAGGGTATCGGCGGCCGTGAGGGTGTGTGTGATGGAGAATCAGCAGTTTCCGTTCCCTGCTCAGCTCCCGCTCGTAAGCTTCTTCGGAGGGCTGGGTACCGGCATGGCGAACCTATCATGCGCCTCGTCCGCGAGGTAGCGGGGCATCAAGGTCAGTTCATCGCGCACGGGCCCGGCACGCCGCAGGTGTTGCAGAGGCCATCAGAAGGACCCTCCGACGCTCCCACACTCGATCCGGTCATTGTCTGAGCAGCAAAAGTAGAGTGGACTTTCCGCACGGTCGTACTGCCGCACTCAGTGCAGCTCGGGTCCTCGACACGGCGGCTCAACACGAGCCACTCAAACCGCGTGTCGCAATCGGAACAATGGTACTCGAAAATCGGCATAGCCCTTTGAGTATACGCGGTATCGCAAGACCCAAAGACACGACAAGAGCGTTGGCTCGACAGGCTGTCCGCACAGCGGCCGCTGTTGGTTTCCGGCGGGAACGCACAACGATTCTTCGAGCAGGGTTGCGGTTGCGATGCTGGTCCGAGGCAGCGTGCAGCACGCCGGTTGGCATCGCGACTTCCGATATCAACCCGCTACTTGCAGCCGGCTCGCTCTTCTTGATCGGGGGCCGGCGAGCCACGGAGATCGATGATCTTGATTCCGCCGCGGCGAAGAGGCAGGTCGTGCTGTTGTAGCCCAATGATAATGTCCCCATGAGCGCCCGATAGAAATGTGTCCCCTAATCTGGGGCTCCGAAGGAGGAGCCGAGATTGGGAAGGACATGGATGAGCACGAAGGAAATCAGGCGTGGTGAAGTGCTGAGCCGGGTGCAGCGCGGGGATGTGAAGCTGACAGAAGCGGCCACGTTGATGGGGGTGAGCTATCGGCAGGCGAAGCGTCTGAAGAAGCGCTACGGCGAGGGAGGGGGCAAGGCGCTGCTGCACGGCCATGTTGGCCGTGCTTCGAACCGCGCCGATGAAAAGCGCCGCGAGCGGGTTTTGGAGTTGGTGCGGGAGCACTACGGGGGAGGGCCGGGCGAGCGCTTTGGGCCGACGCTGGCGGCGGAACATTTGGCATCGGATCACGAGATCGAAGTGTCCCGCGAGACCTTGCGGTGCTGGATGCGGGCGGGCGGTCTGTGGAGCCGCAGCAGAAAGCGCCGGCCGCACCGCAGGCGACGGCAGCGGCGGGCGCACTTCGGCGAGCTGGTGCAACTCGACGGTTCGCACCACCATTGGCTGGAGGAACGTGGACCTCAAGCTTGTCTGATGAACTTCGTCGACGATGCGAGCGGTCTGGGGCTGTGCCGTTTCTCGGACGAGGAGACGACTTGGGCGGCCGCCGATCTGCTGCAAGCGTGGGTGCGTCGATACGGCGTTCCGCAGGCGTTGTACTGCGATGGGAAGAACGTCTACCAGCGGCGGCCGACATCACGGGAAGCCATCGAAGGAGTCGAGCCGCAGACGCAGTTCGGACGCATGTGCGCGAAGCTGGGCATCGGGATCATTGTGGCGTCGTCCCCGCAGGCGAAAGGGCGTGTGGAGCGCCACCACGGAACGCATCAAGACCGTCTGATCAAGAAGAGGCGGCTGGCGGGGATCAGCGATTACGAGGCGGCGAACCGCTATCTGCAGCAGGGCTATCTGGAGGAGCACAACGCCCGCTTCGGGCGGCAACCGGCGGCGGCGAACTTTCACCGGCCTGTGCCTGAGGGCCTGGACCTGAGAGGGGTGTTTTGTTTGGAAGCTGAACGGGTGGTCTCCAACGACTGGGTGGTGCGTTTTGAGAATCGCTTCTTGCAGTTGAAGCCCAAGCGGAATCAAGACCTGGGAGCGGGAGCACGAGTGACGGTGCAACAAGCGCGGGGTGGGGAGCTGCGAGTGGTGCACCAGGATCGCGAGGTGGCCTTCGAGCCGCTGGCGCAACCGCAACCGCAGCGGCATGCTGAGCCGCGGCCTCGCAGGGCGCCGCTGCCGCGGCCACCAGCGGCCGACCATCCTTGGCGGCGCTACCCGGCCGTGGAAAAAACGACGCGGCGGCGCGGCGGGCTGTGGAAATGACGGAAATCGCTGCCGCGATTCCCACATTCCCACCGCCTCGACGACGACGATTCCCTCTTGACGTACAAGGGGACATTTCTATTGGGCGTTGACACGAAGAGGCAGGTCGTGCTTGTTCCGGGGGTACAGACAGTCTTCTCGAGTTTCTTCTTGAGCGTTCTCGGTATCCCAAGAAGAAACCCTGCTCCAGAAAAGCGAAAAGCAAGGGTATGCTCCGCCGGGCGAAACCGAACTTGAGAAAGTCGGGATAGCCTGTCGATTAGTAGTTCCGAACGGCGGTGCTTCCGGCGGCTCTCCAAAGGGAGGAGATGCCGATTTGTTCCCTGAACGACTCCTCGCAAACCCTGATCGATGTCCCTAAGTTGTCTCCGCCGCCGCTTCGCCGCTGCTTTTGGCCGGACGAACTCGTTCTTTGACCTTGGAAACCACTTCCCTGCCGCGCTCGACCACGCCGCCCGCTTCGTCGGCAAGTTCCTTGCCTCTTTCGTAAAGTTCTCGGCCTTGCTCGTAGGCTTCGCGGCCGCCCCTAGCCAGGGCACTTCGTCCCTCGACGGCCCGACGCTTGACAAGCCGCCGGGTTTCGCTGCCCGTTTGCGGAGCCAGCAGGAGCGCTATCGACGCGCCCAGCGCCGCTCCGGTCAGGAACCAGACGATATTCGTTCCACTCTGTTCGTCCGACATGTTTTTGCGATCCTCCAGAAATCAGTATAGGAAATCAAGGGGCGCAGGATGCGGTAGCCGTATCGTAAGCTACTCGCAAACAAGGATTTCTCGTCAACATCAGTGGACACACCTGCGGCGACTTGCTAAGATTCCCCAGCCATGGAGATTCATCCTCTTGTTGTACTGGCGATTGCGATCGCCGTCGTCTTCGTCTTGATCATCCGTATGAAGATCAACGCTTTCATGGCGCTGATCACGGCGGCTACGATTGTGGGACTGCTGTCATCGAAGGTGACTTTGGGCGAGGTGATGCCCGAAGTGGCGGGCGCGTTTGGCCGAGTATGCGGTGGGATTGGGATCGTCATTGCGTTGGCGGCGCTCATTGGGCAGTGCCTGATGGAAAGCGGTGCGGCAGACAGGATTGTCAGGGTGTTCGTCCGCCTGCTGGGCAAGAAGAACGCTTCGCTTTCATTGCTCAGCAGCGGCTATGTGCTCTCGGTGCCCGTATTCTTCGATACGGTCTTCTACCTGCTGATACCGCTGGCCCGCGCCATGCGCGTGCGGATGGGCGGCAACTACGTTCTTTTCGTTATGGCCATTTGCGCCGGCGGGGCCGTGACTCACAGCCTGGTGCCGCCGACACCGGGACCGCTGGCGATGGCGGCGACGCTCGACTTCGACTTGGGGATGATGATTCTCGTTGGTGCGCTCGTCGGAGTGCCCATGTCAATCGTCGGCTGGCTATTTGCAAAAAACCGCGACCGCGCGCTGGATATTCCGCTCCGCGAGACGGCCGGCCTGACGTTGACCGAGCTCGAGGCTCTGGCCAAAGAAAAAGAAAGCCGCTTGCCCAGCTTCTTGATGTCCATCCTTCCCATCGTGCTGCCGGTGATCTTCATTACTTCCAACACGGCCGTGAACGCCATCGACAAGACGAGTCCGATCGCGGGTGTGACCGGTTTCTTGGGGAACCCGAACTTCGCTCTACTGGCGTCGGCGGCGATTTCGCTCTACTTGCTGGCAAGCCAGAAGGGATACAGCTTGAGTGAATTGGCGAAACCGGTTGAAACGGCTTTCGCAAGCGGCGGGTTGATCATCTTGATCACAGCGGCGGGCGGGTCGTTCGGGGGTATGCTGGTGAAGGCCGAGGTGGGGACGACGCTGGGTAACCTGGCGCACGACTTCGGTATCCCGTTCCTGCTGCTGAGCGGTCTGCTCGCTACGCTGATCAAGGTAGCTCAGGGGTCCGGCACGGTCACTATGATCACCGTATCGTCAATCATGGCGCCGTTGATCATTGCCGCGCCGCCGCCCTACCACCCAGTTTATGTAGCGTGCGCGATCGGTTCGGGATCGCTGATCGGGTCTTGGATGAATGACAGCGGTTTCTGGGTCTACAAGCAGATGTCCGGCTTCACGGAAATGGAGGCTCTGAAGACCTGGACTCCGCTCCTGGCCATCATGGGCGTGGCGGGCTTGATTCTCACCCAGGTGTTCTCGATGATCATGCCGTTTCAGTAGACCCGCAATCGACGAGGAGCTCGGATCAACTCCGTCCCAATAGATCCTTCAGGATGAAAATGCGGTCGAGAGCGCAATCGATCGCCTCGATGTTTTCCCGGCCGCCCTGCTCGCGGTCGACGAGCGCGACCGCGCCGAGCACGTTCATGCCGGCTTCTCTGGCGCGCTCGATCGCCTTGATCGTGGAACCGCCCGTCGTGAGCACATCATCTACGATGACGACTTCCAAGCCCTCGGTTTCATCGACGCCTACCAAGCTGCCAAGTCGCCCGTGCTGCTTCTCCTCTTTGCGAACAAGGAAGGCGTTGATGGGTCTGTCCGTGTCGAGCGACTCGCGGGCGATTGAGGTGACGACGGGGTCCGCGCCCATCGTAAGCCCACCGACGGCCCTCGGTTTCCAGCCGTGCTCTCGAAACTTCGCCAGGAAAGCCCGCCCGATCAGCGGCATTGCCTCGGCGCGCAAAGTCGTCAGGCGCGCGTCCACGTAGACATTGCTTTTTTGGCCGGAGGCAAGTGTGAAATCACCGTAGCGGACGGAGTTTTTTTGGAGGATCTGCAAGAGTTGTTCCAGATCGGTCATGCAGAGGGTTGCTCAGCGACAGTCTACTAGAAGGAGGATCTTACTATGCTCTTCGCTCCTCCTGATGAGCGACCAGTTAGAAACTGGAATCGATCCTGAGATCCAGGCCCTGTCATTCGGCAATCTCAAAACGGCCCTCGCCGAGTGCCGCTGCACTTCTTTCAGCATGTCGTGAAATCCTGCCATTTATTGGCCCCAACCCCGGTTCCGATCCAAGTACTGAAGAGCCTGCTCCGCGATTCGGCGGGAACGTTTCCTTGGCCAAATGTGCTGGGCTTGCACATCGGACAAAGAGTCTATTTTGGACTATTCGATTTTAGACTTTATAGTCGAGTTTGGTCTCGGACATAACAGCTTCAGATCGCCTCAAAAAGTCCCCGTTCTCAAAGGACTACACGGCCTTATTGCGCTTGCTGCGTCATGTCCGCAGAGAAGCGGGGGTCACGCAGAAGGAGTTGGCCAACCTTCTGGGACAGACTCAATCGTTTGTCAGCAAGTGCGAACGGGGGGAACGCCGCCTTGACGTGGTCGAACTGAGAGCTTTTTGCAGCGCTCTCGGTGTAGAACTTCAGACCTTCTTAGCACAACTCGAACGAGAGCTAGCGGAGTCAGCGAATGTTGCTACAGACGACTGACTTCAACGGAGTCGGCGAATTGCTTAGAGGGCAGCACTCGCATCAATGGTTCGAACTCGAACAAGTGCTCTCGTCAATGCCGCTATATTTAAAGGCCTCAGATCAAGCCGGGATTCAAGGCAACACAATTTTCGACCCGGTCGGAACGAACAGCCATATTAAGAAAGGCCTAAGAAAGCTAGGATGGGAAACGCGCCTTCCCATTCCTGATGAATACCGTTTCTTGGGAACGGACGTTGACTTCGGGAAAGCTGGAGTCATTGCAGAAGCACAGTTTTCGAACTACCCATTCCTATTAAACAATGTTGTTCGCTCAGAACTCTTCGTCAAGGCTCGAATCCAATTCTCCAGACGCACTGTTGATCTCGCAGTGATCGTTACAAAGGCCCATATGTTTCCTGCGTCCAACAGCACCTTATACTACGAACAGGCACAGCGTCAGTTGAAAGCTCTTGTCTCACATAAAGTTTTTGACGTGCCGATTCGTTTGGTCGGGCTTTTTTCGGAACGAGGACAAGATGTGCGCGTAGTTTTCACGGAGCATGACCATCCTCGTTACTCACGGCCCGTCTCTAGCCGTGCCGAGAGGACCTGCAAAATCATTGGGCCACGAACCTCACGAGGCCGATGTATTATAAGCTTGGTTGACTAATTCACTCGCCTAATTAATCGAACAGCTTGAGATTGATGCTAGCAGCCGTTCGCGGTCGATTCAGACCACCGTTCAGTTGTGAGTCATCCGTTCTAACTTGCCCTCGGAGATCAGCTCCAAATGCTCTCTCCTCAAAGGCGAGTCGCTGCTCAATCTCTTCCAAGTGGTAGCTTTCGGGATAGATTTTGGCTTTGTGTCTCTCTGTAGCTCTCTTGCCCACTTGCACATCGAACCGATATCGCTCTATTGAATCTCCAGTACGTTCTATGTAGTCCCTGAGGGTCTTGAGATTAGGGAAGCTGTTGTCCTCATCGGGATCACCATTCAATCGACGTTGAGCCACTGCATGGTACTGTGGGTCCGTCTCTGCACCAACAAAGCTTCGACCGAGATTACGCGCGACCACAGCCACGGTCCCAGAACCCATATATGGATCAAGAACCATTCCCCCCGGGTTTGTGGTACTCAAGACAATGCGAGCGATGAGGTCTTCGGGAAACTGACACGGGTGTATCGTCTGCTCCTCGTGGTTGTGCTTGACATTTCGGAAAGCCCAGATATCGCCGGGGTTTTTACCGTTAGGATTGCAGGATAGCTCACCTTTTCTGTCCCCACGATAGCTCTTCTTGTTTTGGTACTTCTGGGGAACTCTTATTGCGTCCAGATTGAAGATGTATTCGTCTGACTTCGTGAACCAGAGGATTGTCTCGTAGCGGCAAGAGAATCTTTTTCTGGCATGCATACCATGCTGACGAACCCAAGCTATTCGGTTTCGGGGCAGCAACCCGAGATTCTCAAGAATCGGGAACAGCCTGATATCTAGTGGCAACAGGAGTCCCGAATCTGAAAATGAGCCAACCTGCCAGAAGAGAGATCCAGAACGCTTAAGTACTCGAGTGCATTCCCTAAGAACCGACTTCTGCCCATCGAGGTACACCTGCAACGTGCGCTTTCTCTCGTACTCTTTTCCCAAGTTGTACGGCGGGGACGAGACAACCAAATCGACGGACTCGCTGGGAGTCCTCGCCAACAGGTCCAAGCAGTCACCAAAATAGATTGAGTCTACTAACTCTTGAGCTATGGAGTTCATTAGAGGTGTTTCCTGGTCCATGGCTTATTCTCCCATATTTCTCAGACAAAACCACAAGGGAGTAACACTCAGAGGCTCACTCCTCTCACCAACTCGAAATCGCTTCCTTCACAAGCTCAGCTAAGCACCACGCCCGATGATACAATACTGCTACCAGGAATACACCCTTGAACACGGCCAGCCCGGTCATCTCCGCCCCAAGTAGGTAATGCGGCTGTAGTGGCTGTACGAGTCTGTGAGCAGGGTGGGCAGCCGCTCGGTCTCCTGCTCGCATCCCTTGTGCAGGGCTGTGATCCGCTCGATGGACTCTCGCTCCTTGCTGGGGCAGGCCAAGACCCCTTGGTTCTGCTTGAGCACCTCCTTCATCATATCTTGGATGCCCGCCATGTTGTCGGGCGCGATTGCCAAGATCACCCGTCACAATCTGATTGACGACCTCAATGCGATCGATCCGCGACACATTCCCACCGGATCTCTCGCAACGGGCGGAGGAGTCACCGCGGACTGTCAGCGTCGAGCTTCAGACTGAGTTCCACGTCTCATCATCGGCATGATCGACAACAGAGCAGGACATGCCAAAAAAGCGACGGAACCTCCCGGTTACAATCCGCCTTTCTCAACACGCGGCTAGGCGAAGGGTGGGTCTGTCAGGACGAGCATCGAGGCGCCAGGCGCGCGCAGGCGTACTTGATGCTACATTGAGCACGGCAAGCAAGCGCAACGCAGGTACAGGGCTGTATTATGATCGACCCTCGTTCTCGGAGTTCCCATCTTGTTGGCGCTGCCCGGAAAGGATACAAGGGCAGGGCGAGCCGGGTCGCATTTGTGCAGGAGGCGCTCGCCGACTTCCACGCCACGGCTTCAATCATTCCAAGCTCACGCTACCTGGCGCGGGCCATGGTGAAGCCGCTCCCCTTGGAGGAAGCGGAAGTTGTCGTCGAATTCGGCCCCGGCACGGGAGTAATGACGCGCCAGCTCCTCGAACTGGTGCCCGCAGACGCTCGGGTCCTCGCGTTCGAGATCAACCCGCGGTTCGTGAACTACCTGCAGACAGAGATCAACGATCCCCGGCTGGAAGTCGTAGCGTCGGGCGCGGAAAACGCCGGGGTCGAACTGCGACGTAGAGGCTACCGTCGCATTGACGCCGTCCTCTCATCTTTGGGATTCGGCATGATGGACGAATCCACCGGCCACGAGATCCTGCAGCGCCTGATGCCTTTCCTCGACGAGCGGAGCGTCCTCACGCAATTCCAATACCTGCACGGCTTACGGTGGCTCCAGAGCAATGGCAACGGCAAGCGCAAAGTCGAGTTCTTCGACCTTCGCGTGCTCCTCGGCGGGTACTTCCGAACGATCCGCTCGAGCATCGTCTGGAGAAACCTGCCGCCCGCAAGAGTCCTTGCCTGCCGGCTTTGAAACCACTCGGACACCAGAGAAGGCCCAGCACACGCCTGTTATCTCATCCGAGTGACGATGAGCCTCCCCGCAGCGGCCATGAAGCGGGGTTCGGAGTCAAAGCGCCTACTCGACAAACTTGAGCCCCGGGCCCCACTCGACTATGCTGTCGAGATGCTCGGGCAGGGGATGAACAGGCGATTTGCGCCGCAAGTCTTGGCCGCCGCGATCCTCCTCTTCGCCGTGTCGTGCCGCCAAGGGGACGGTCCCTACCCCTCGAAGGAACTGAAGCTGATCGTGCAGGCTTCGCCGGGCGGGATCTCCGATACCGTCTCGCGGTTCATGGGCAGCCTGATCGAAAAGGATCTGGGCGTGCCCGTCGTCTGCGAGAACAAACCCGGCGCGAGCGGAGCACTGGCGTTCTCTTACGTGGCGCGCCGTGTACCTGACGGATACACACTGGGCCACGCATCGATCGAAATCGCGGTCGTCCGCACATTAGGCTATGCGGATGTCGGGCCTGACAACATGGGCCTCATCTGTCTCGTCTCGAAGACGCCCGCAGTTCTCGTCGTTCGGGAAGACGCGCCGTGGAATTCGTTCGAGGACTTCATCGCCACGGCCAGGAAGCAACGCGGAGGGCTGATCCTGGCTCATGCCGGAACCGGGTCGATCTGGCACTTCAACGCGCTGCTGATGGAGCAGGCGGCGGATATCCGTGTCACGTATGTGCCGTACGGCGGCACGTCACGGTCGTTGGCTTCATTGCTGGGCGGACACGTGGACGCGGTGATCGCCGGCACCGGGGAGGCCATTGCCAACGTCAAGGCAGGCCGGCTGAAAGTGTTGGCCGTGCTGGATGAGTCCCGGTCGCAACTGTATCCTGAAACGCCAACGAGCTATGAACTGGGCTACAACTTCGGTGCTCCTGCCTGGAGTGGTTTTTTTGCTCCCGCGGGTGTGCCGGATGCGATCCTGGCGCGGCTCGAGAAGGCGTTCCGCAAAGGCTTCGCGTCGTCCGAGTGGACGCGGCTGTGCAGGGAGCGCGGCATGGAGGCGGTGTTCATGGACCGCAAGGAGTTTCGGAAATTCGCGCTCCAAGAGGCCGCGTTCTTCGGACGCGAAATCCCGCGGCTGCTGACCCTCGACCGCTAACCGCAATCGCATGAGCCAACCTGCAAGTACAGTGCGAAGTCGGACGGACTTGGTTGTCGGCGGACTTTTCCTGATCTTGGGCGTCTACCTGACTGTGAGCGCCGCGGCCCTTCCGGCTGATTCCGGGGGGCTCCCCGGCGCCGGTTTCTTTCCGCGCATCATCGGCGTGGTCATGGTCCTGCTGAGTTCCGCTTTGCTCCTGAACACGTTGCGCGGGTCTTCGGCGAGCAGCTTCGTACTGTCGCACGGGCGTGTGATCGGCGGGGTTATCGGGCTGACGTTCGTTTATCTGCTGCTGTGGGGCACGGGGTTATTCGCGCTGCGGACCTTCGTCTTCCTCGTTCTGTTCTTGCGATTCCTCGTACAGTCGTGGCGAGCCAGCCTTACGGTCGCCGCTGTGCTGACTGCGGCCATCGTGGCTGCCTTCCAATACGGGCTGCATGTGTCGTTGGAGTAAGTGTGGAGATGACGGCGGATCTACTCGCGGGACTGGCGGCGGTGCTGCAGTGGGAAGTCCTGTTGTTTCTCGCCGTCGGAGTCGTGCTGGGCGCTGTATTCGGCTCCCTGCCGGGCCTGACCGCGACCATGGGCGTAGCGGTGCTGACGCCGCTCACGTTCTGGGTTTCCGCCGAGCAGGGCCTCGCGATGCTCCTCGGGATCTACTGTGGAGCGATCCCGGCGGGCGGCATCCCCGCGATTCTCATCAACGTCCCGGGAACGCCTGCCTCGATCGCAACGTCCTGGGACGGTTACGCGCTCTCGCAAAAAGGGCAGGCCGGCTTGGCCCTCGGCATCAATGCCCTGCTTTCAGCCGTCGGCCAGCTTACGAGCATCTTCTTCCTCGCGGTGGCGGCTTTCCCAATCGCAAGTTTCGCGCTGCGGTTCGGTCCAGCGGAATATTTCGGGTTGGCGTTGTTCGGTATCAGCCTGATGGCCGGAGTATCCGGAGACCGCGTGATCAAGGGCATGTTGGCCGGCATGCTGGGGCTGGGGATCGCGACCGTCGGCCTCGATCCGATGACCGCCTACCCCCGCTACACCTTCGGCCGCTCGGAATTTCTGGACGGCATCTCGTTCGTGCCCGTGATGATCGGTTTGTTCGGATTGGCGGAAGTGCTGATCCAGATTTCAGACCGCTGGGGCAAGCTCGACCAAGCGCCGTCCAAGCTGGGTCGCATTTGGCCTGCGTGGCGGGAATGGAAGCGGATGTTGCCCTCGACGTTCACCGGCGCGGGCATTGGCACGTTCGTCGGCGCTGTTCCCGCCGCGGGAGGAGATATCGGTTCGGTGATCGCCTGGGAGCAAGCCCGGCGCTTGTCGCGCGACAAAGAGGCATTCGGCAAGGGATCGTTGGAAGGGCTGGCGGCCAGTTGCTCCTCGTGCAATGGAGCCATCGGCGGCGCGATGACGACCATGCTGACTCTGGGCATCCCGGGCGACGCCGTCTCGGCGGTATTGATCGGCGCGTTACTGATTCACGGGATCCAGCCGGGACCGTTGCTTTTTCGCGACCACCGCGCTTTCGTTTTCAGCATCGTTTTTCTGATGGCCTTCGCCTCGGTCGTGATGATGGTCGTGGGTCTGCTCGGCGCGAAGCCTCTGGCGCGCGCCCTGCGGATTCCCAACCCCTGGCTCTGGGCAGGCATCGTGCTGTTCGGTGCGATCGGGTCGTATGCGCTGAACAACGCCGTTGTCGACGTCTGGGCGATGTTCGTGGCCGGAATCGTCGGTTTCCTGTTACGCAAGGCGGATGTGCCGTTGGGACCCCTCGTGCTGGGGCTGATCCTCGGGCCTATGATGGAATCAAACCTGCGCCGCGCATTGATCCTCGGCCGCGGTGATTGGCTGGGAGCCTTGACCAGCAGTCCCATTGTCGTCTTCTTTCTGGTGGCCACCGTGCTGAGTCTTCTACTGCCGCTCCTGAAGAAGCGGCGGGCTGCGTAACCGATGCGAACCTGGCTTCTTACGGTGTTGATCGTTCTGGGGGCCGTACCCTCGCCGGCCGTTGGGGGCGACCTGGAGTTGAGGGGCAGGATCATTCCACCGCTGCGATCGGCCTGGGTCGGCCTGCAGGCGGCCGACCGGCCTTTCCACGCGCAAACTCTGAGCAACCTCAAGGGCCACTTTCGCTTTAAGAAGCTCAAACCCGGCGGCTATGCGCTCATTGTGTTTCACCCGCTGTGGGGTGAGCAACGCCGCTCGGTCGAGGTCACTCCCAGCTTCGCGGACAACAAGAATCGCGTCGAGGTTACTTTTGTCGTAAAGCGGTCGAAACTGGCGCGGGCGCGGCAGACGTTGGACAAAAACACGGTTTCAGTACGCGAACTCTCGGTTTCGAAACAAGCGCGCACAGAGTTTCTCAAAGCCAACCAACGACTCGAGAAGCACGACGTCGAGGGCGCCGTGTCGCACCTGAAAAAGGCCGTTGCGACGTCGCCGCAGTTCGTCAGAGCTTGGAATCAACTGGGGACCATCGCGTATCAAGAGGGCGACCATGCCCAAGCCGAGCACTACTTCCGCGAGGCCTTGAATCTTCAGCCGGACGACTTCAACCCTGTCGTCAACATGGGTGCGGCGCTCCTCGCGCTGGGACGCCATACCGAAGCGCTGGGCTTTAATCGCTACGCGGCAACTCTGCGGCCAGACGACCCCCTCGCCAATTCCCAGCTCGGTCTCAACCACTTTTTTCTGGGCAACAACGGGCAGGCGATCAAGCATCTTAAGAAGGCCAAGGGGCTCGATCCCGGCCACTTCAGCCTTCCGCAGGTGACGTTGGCTGAGATCTACAGTCGTCAAGGCAAAGTGAAAGCGGCCATTCGCGAATTGGAAGACTACATTTCCCGCCACCCCGATTCGGAACGAGCGGCGCTGACTCGCAAAACCCTGGCACGCCTGAAGACCCAGGCGGCAACCGATCGGCCGAGCGAAGCGGAGTCGCGCTCGACCTCAAGCCAACCCTAAAACAGGCGGTTCAACCTCTCATGCCCGTTTCGAACGAGGAATCCCTGTCGCACCTGTCCCTTCGGCTCAGGGCCGGCGATCTGGCGGCAACCGATCTGATCGATGCTTGCGTGGACCGCATCGAAGCCGAGGACAAGCGCATCGAGGCTTGGGCTTACGTTGCGCGCGACGAGGCGCGCAGGGCGGCAGGGAAGCTCGATCACGAGTTCGCCCGGCAGGGCCCCCGAGGGCCGCTGTATGGCATCCCGTTTGGCGTGAAGGATATCTTCGACACCGCGGCGATGCCGACGGAATGGGGCTCGCCGCTGCACAAGGGCCGTGTCCCGATGGAGGATGCTGCGCTCGTCCGGCAATTGCGCGAAGCAGGAGCCATCGTACTGGGCAAGACTCATACGACGGCCTATGCCTATTTCGATCCGGGGCCGACTCGGAATCCGCACAACACGGCGCACACACCCGGAGGTTCGTCAAGCGGATCGGCGGCCGCTGTCGCCGCGGGGATGGTCCCGTTCGCCATCGGTAGTCAGACGATGGGGTCAGTATTACGGCCGGCTTCGTTCTGCGGCGTGGTGGGTTTCAAGCCAACCTTCGACCGTTTGCCGTTGGGGGGTGTCATGGCGTTCGCGAAGAGTCTCGATCATGCGGGGTTCTTCACAAGGACGGCGGCCGATATGAGTCTCCTGTGGTCAGCGATCGGCGGCGAAACGGGGGACGAGACTTCCGGCACACCGCTGAGGTTCATCAATGTCCCCTGGCCCATCGAGGACGGCTTGGAACCTGAGATGGAAAGCGGTTTTGGGACACTGCTCGAACGGCTGCGCGCGGCGGGCGCACAGATCGAGCAGCGGCCGTTGGCCGAGAGCTTCCGTGGTCTGTTGCGGGCAGCTCGGACGATCAACAACTACGAGGGCGCGAGGGAGAACCAAGAGCGCTATGTGGAGCACGACACAGCGATCGGCGCGAAGCTGGCCGCCCTCGTCAAGGACGGGCTCGCGTTGCCCGACGAGGTCTACCGGCAGGCGCTGGTTACGGTCGCTGCAGCTCGTGACGAGTTTGAGGAATCAGCAAGGGACGGAGCGCTCTGGTTGGTCCCCGCCGCGCCGGGACCGGCCCCCGAAGGACTGGCATCCACGGGAGACCCACGGTGCAACGCACCATTCACTGCGATGGGCGTACCCGCTCTGTCGCTGCCGTTCGGACGCACTGCGAACGGCTTACCATTGGGCTGCCAGATCGTGGGGCCGAGAGACCGTGAGGACCTCGTCCTGGCTGCCGCAAGCCGTTGCGAAGCGTATCTGAACGAGGCGATCGGATAGAGCAGATCCGGCGTGTTTTCCGCGTTCCCGAAAGGACCTGTTTTGTGCTCGGAACCCGTGTTAGTCTCGTAGTTAGGTAATCTTCATCCTATGAAAGTCGTCATTGCGGGCGGTGGTCAAGTCGCCACGCTTATCGCGCGCCGGCTGGCGCGCGAGGGTAACGAAGTCGTCGTTGTTGAAGAGAACAAGGAACGCTACGAGCAGTTGCAAGACCTGATCGATGCCAAGATCGTGCAGGGCAATGCCTCCCGTGTGTCAATCTTGCGGCGGGCCGGTCTGGGTGAAGCCGACATGTTCATTGCGGCGACGAATTCGGATGGGGCCAATCTGCTGGCCTGCGTGATCGCGCAGGCCGAAGCCAGCCACCTCGTCAAGATTGCCCGCATCCGCACCCACGAAGTCGAGCAATGGCACCGCGTCAGCGAACAAGTCGGTCTCAATATCGACTTGATCATCCATCCGGAAAGCAGGATCGCCGAGCGCATCATGCGCGTGGTGGGTGTTCCCGGCGTCTCAGACATTTACGATTTTGCGGGCGGAGCCGTGAAGCTCTTCGGGATGAACGTTGATGTCGACAGTTGGTTCAACGGGAAAACCCTCGAACAACTGGATCAGGCCGGTCCCCCTAAGGATTCATTGATCGCGCTGATCTTTCGCGGCCAACAGGTGATCATTCCCCACGGAGAGGAACGCCTCCGGACCGGGGATCACATCTATGTCATGGCGACGCGGGCGAACCTGACCGACGTGCTCCGCTTCATGGGGCTGGAGCATAGAGAGTCGATCTCGCGTGTCTTCGTCGTCGGAGGCAAGCAACTCGGGATCGGCGTGGCTGAGGTGCTTGAGAAGAAAGGCGTCAACGTCAAGCTCTTCGAGCAAGACGCTGCGCGCTGCGAAAAGATCTCGACGATCCTCCAGAAGACCGTCGTCATCCACGGCGACGGCACCGATCAGACAACTCTCGAAGAAGAAAACATCGAAGGCGTGGACGCTTTCCTCGCCTTGAGCAATCACGACGAGGACAACATCATCGCCTCGCTCCTCGCGCGGCGTCTGGGAGCCAAGAAGGTAGTTCCCCTGATCAATCGGCTCAATTACCTGCCCATGGTGCAGCGTCTCGGCATCAATACGTCAGTAAGCCCACGGCTCGAAGCGGTCGACCGAGCACTGCAGTTCGTGCGCAAGGGCCGCGTTTTGTCAGTCACGACGTTCCGCGAGGAAGAAGCCGAGGCGATCGAACTGATCGCCGCGCCGGGCTCGAAGTACGTGGGCAAGCAGTTGCGCCACATCCGCTTCCCTCGCGGCGCCATCGTCGGGGCGATCGCCCGTCCCACGGGTCAAGTCACCGTACCCCGTGGCGAAGCCACGATTCAGGCAGGAGACCGCGTCATCTTCTTCACGCTGGAAAGTGTGGTTCCCGAACTCGAGAGCGCCTTCCTCGTTGAGCCCAAACGCCATAGGAAAGTCGGTTGATTCACCGTTCGGCGATCACGTATGTCCTCGGCCAGTTCTTGCTCGCATTCGCGGGCGCGATGCTGCTGCCGCTAACGTACGGTCTGTTCTCGGGAGCGCCGGACGCCATGACGATGGCTTGGGCGTTCGGTGCGACGGCAAGCGCTGGAGCGGTTCTATTCATCATCTCGCAGCGGCCCGAGCGAGAGTTGAGCCAGCGCGAAGGTCTACTGCTCGTCGTAGCGGTCTGGGTATCCGTCTCTTTTTTTGGTAGTCTCCCTTTCCTCTTTTCCCCGAACTTCGAGACGTTCACCGACGCCGTGTTCGAGGCGACTTCGGGATTCACGACGACCGGTGCGACCGTGCTCGGAGATATCGAAGCGCTGACGCCGACCCTGCAGCTTTGGCGTTGCTTCTCTCACTGGCTGGGCGGGATGGGGATCGTCCTGTTGGGCATCGCTATCTTGCCCCTGGTGGGGCACGGCGGCATGCACCTCTATCGAGCCGAGTTCTCCGGCGCCACGTCCGAGAAGCTCAAACCGCGGATCGCCGAGACGGCACGCTCCCTGGGAAAGATCTACTTCAGCCTGACGCTCGTTCTGTATTTTGTGCTGCGGCTGGCGGGGATGGATGCGTATGAAGCGATGTGCCACACCTTCTCGACGCTCGGCACGGGCGGCTTCTCCACGAGAGCGGCCAGTATCGCGGGATTCGAAAGCCCTCTTGTCGAATACCTGATCATTTTGTTCATGCTTCTCGCGGGCATCAGCTTCGTTCAGCAGTATCGGCTTTGGGTCGAGCGCCGGCCAGCGCAGTTTCTGGCTGACGTCGAGATCCGCTCGTACGTGTTGACCGTCGCGGTTTCGACCCTCGTCATCGGCGTATTGCTGGTTCTCCACAACGGCTACGCGATCGAGAGCGCGTTCCGAAGCTCGTTGTTTCAGGTCAGCACGATCATCACTACGACGGGGTTCGTCACGGACGACTTCGAGGTCTGGCATCCGTTGGCTCAGCTCATGTTGCTGGCGCTGATGTTCGTGGGTGGATGCACCGGGTCAACGGCCGGAGGCTTGAAGGTTGCGCGCATCCTCTTGCTGGCCAAAGTGGTCGATCGGGAGTTCAAGAGGATGGTGGAGCAGCGCGGGGTTTTTGCCGTGCGGCTCGGCGGCGCCGTGATCCCCGAAGGAACGATTCAGAGTCTCTTGAACCTCATCTACCTCGCGTTTGTGGTGAACTTCGCGTCGTGCTTGTTTTTGGCGGCGATGGGCGTTGACGTCCTGACGTCCATTGCGGCCGTCGCGGCGTCGATGTTCAATATCGGTCCGGGGCTCGGGGGAGTCGGGCCGCTCGACAACTATGCACACCTTCCCGTGCCCGCCAAGTGGGTGCTGAGCGGCTGCATGATCGCGGGGCGGCTCGAGTTCTATACGGTCCTGGTTATTCTGACGCCAGCCTTCTGGCGCAAATAAGCCGCGACCAGGCGGCGATCGAGGATAATATCCATCTCAGATGCCGGAACGCGCCAACACGGAACTCGTTCAGCGCGCCATCATGTGGAGTCTGTCGGGGCTGGTCGTCTATTGCCTGTATCTGATCAGTAAACCGTTCCTGGCGGCTCTTGTTTCGGCCACGGTGCTGAGCATCTTTGCTTATCCGTTGCACCGCATGGCCTGCCGCCACATCGAGAGCGCGAATCTGGCGGCGCTCACGTCGGTCTGTATTGTGACCCTGGTGATCCTCGTCCCTCTCGGCTGGCTGGTCCCGGTCTTCGTCAGAGAATCTCTCGCTGTGGTGAGAACGGTGCCAACGGTCGAGGTGCTCCCGCTGGCCAAGGAGTTCTTCGACAGCTATCTCGCGCAGTCACCAATCCCGCTCGGTGATTTCGACACCATCGTGCGCGACTTGTCACAGCGAGCGGCCGCGTTTCTCGCTGAGCATTCGGCGCGCCTCGCAGGAAACCTCGCCAGTTGGATCATTGACATCGTTGTGATGGTGCTGGCGCTGTTCTACCTGTTCCGCGACGGCCATCATATTCTTCAGATTCTGAAGCAGGTCGCTCCGATGGGCGCCCGGCACCGCGAGCGCATGATGGCGGAAGTCGTTGAGCTGATTGAAGTGACGATTTCGAGCGGCTTGCTGGTCGCGGTCATGCAAGGCATTCTGTCGGGTTTCATCTTCTGGCTGATCGGCATACCGTCAGCGGTGTTCTGGGGAGTTGTCTCGGGCTTTCTCGCCTTCCTTCCGGTGGTGGGGCCGTGGCTGGTTTGGGCTCCGGCAGGACTCGGCCTCATCCTCAGCGGCCACACCGGGCGTGGCGCCTTGCTGTTGATTCTGGGTTTCATCGTCATCAGCGGAGCCGACAATTTGGTTCGGCCCATCTTGATTGCCGGCCGGGCGCAACTAAACGCTCTGCTGGTGTTCGTTGGCGTGTTCGGGGGCCTCCAGGTGTTCGGCTTCATCGGCGTGATCGTCGGACCGCTGGTCGTCGCAACGGCGGTTGGCTTTCTCAAGGGCTACAGCGAGAGTCTGCGCGAGCAACGCGCGCAGCCCAAAGACGCGGCGAAGCCGGCGGCAGAAGCCGCCTGACATGCGGAAACCATCTGTGTAAGGTGCCGCACACCGTTCGTTGACATCGATCCGGGTGTTGGATATAGTGATCCGCCAGAGGTTAGGATCTCGCATCTAGCGTGTTTTCGGGGGACTTCGCGCCAGTATGGGTTCTGCATGGGGCCGATTGTCGGTCTCGGTTTTCAGAGAAAGTTGTTGACAAGCACTGGGTGGCCGTAAAGCCGCCCAAGCGGAACCGTGCCTTGGCGGCGCACGGTCTCCGCTGCCGTCAATTGCGAACAGGGCCGCAGAAAAGAACAGATGGCAAGCGAACCGGATGTTTTCCACCGTGGCGGCACGCTGCGGACCGAGGCGATGCCTGCCTCAGCAGCATCGCTCCAAGGCCCGCCCGCATCCGTTACACCGGGAATGCCGGGGCTGCCGGCCGAACCGATTTCGGCTGGAGAGTCCGAAGACGACGTGCCCGATCCCGCCGAGCTCGGGGAGCTGATCGCGGGACACGACGACCTGCCGGACGTTCGGCCGGGCGAGATCTGTAAGGGCCTCGTAGTAAGCATCGGTCCCGCCGGTGTGATCATCGACATCGGCGGCAAGACGGAAGGCTTGGCGCCGATCGACGACTTTCGGGATCCGGCGGGCGACATCATCGTCAAAGAGGGTGACGAAATAGAGGTTTTTGTCGAAAGCCATGGCGGGGGTAGCGAATACGCTGCGCTCTCCTTCCGTCGCGCGCAGCAAGCACGCATCTGGGCCATCATCGAAGAAGCGGAGATAACCCGGGAGCCGATCCACGCGCAGGTCACCGGGTGCGTCAAAGGCGGACTCGCTGTGGACCTTGGCATTCCGGCCTTCTTGCCGGGCTCGCAAGTCGACCTGCGACCGGTCCGGGACTTGGATGCGCTCGTTGGCCGGTCGATTCCCGTGCGGGTTGTCAAGACCAACAAGCGCCGGGGCAACGTCGTTGTGTCGCGCCGCAGCATTCTCGAAGAGGAACATCAGCGCCTCAAGAAAGAGACCCTCCGGCAACTGACGGCAGGGGCCGTCGTCACCGGAACCGTCAAGAACGTGACCGGCTACGGCGCCTTCGTTGATCTCGGCGGCATTGACGGGCTGATTCACGTCACCGACATCTCCTACGGCCGGTTCAAGGGACCGTCCGAGATCCTGAAGAAGGGTCAGGAGATCCAAGCGAAGGTTCTCCACTTCGACGCAGAGAAGGAAAAAGTCTCTCTCAGCTTGAAACACATGAAGCCCGACCCGTGGGACGGCGTCACAGAGCGCTACAAGACGGGCGAGAAGGTCACCGGGAAGGTCGCCGGCTTGAGTGACTACGGTGTTTTTGTTGAATTGGAGACAGGTGTCGAGGGCTTGGTCCACGTTTCGGAACTCACTTGGTCGAGGCGGGGTCGGCACCCCTCCAAGCTCTACAAAGTCGGCGATCCGATCGAAGTGATCGTCCTCGATGTGAAGCACGCCGAGCGCCGCATTTCCATCAGCGTGAAGGGTCTTAAGCCCGACCCCTGGGCAGCTCTGGAAGAGAGGCTGCCTGTCGGGACCGTCGTCGAGGCGCGGGTTCGCAACCTGGCCCCGTACGGCGCCTTCGTCGAGATCGAAGAAGGAGTTGATGGCCTCATCCACTCCTCCGACCTTTCCTGGGACCGCAAAATCAAGAGCCCCCAGGATGTCCTCAAGAAGGGCGAGTCCGTCTCCGCCGTGGTCTTGCACATCGATCGAGAGAACCGCCGCCTTTCGCTTGGGCTCAAGCAGCTTCAGCCCAACGTATGGGAAACGTTCTTCAGCTCCTTTGGGCTGGGCGATACGGTGGTCGGGCGAGTCACTCGCAAGGCGAAGTTCGGCTGCTTCGTTGAGCTTGCGACAGGCGTCGAAGGGCTCTGCCACAACCTTGAGATCGCCAAGGGCGCAGGCCGCAAGAAAAAGGGACTCGAAGTCGGCGAGAGCTACTTGTTTCGCATCATCAAGATCGACGAGTTCGAACACCGCATCGGCCTTAGCCGCCGACACATCGAAGAAGCATCTGCGACCGCCGAGCCGGCAGAAGCCGCGGCGACAGTCGAAGGCTGACGTTCCCGGCGGACCCAACGAGAGCGCCTGTTCGACGCGGCGAGCCGTCTCAATAGGCGTAAGATGAACAGAGCCGCTGCCTTACGGCGGTTTAGCCCGTGCTTGGACGCATCTTCCCGAGTCAGTCATGGTAGGATGCATTCCGTAGGCTCGGCGGCGGGTTCAGCCCGAACAGCGGAGAGTTTCCAGAAATGACCAAAGCGGACTTGATCGAGGAAGTTTCTCGCGTCGTCGAGGTGACGCGCAAGGAATCCGAGGTCATCGTCGAAACGATTCTCGACAGTGTCGTGAAGTCTCTTCGTCAAGGAGAGAAGGTCGAGATCCGTGGTTTCGGCAGTTTTCGAACACGGGAGCGGCAAGGGCGCATCGGGAGAAATCCGAAATCCGGGGAGAGCGTCGAGGTGCCACCCAAAACCATTCCTTTCTTCAAACCCAGCAAGGAACTGCGCGACGTTGTGAACGGCGGCACCGTGCCCGCCGCGGAACCGATCAGTAGAGACTTCTCCTCGCCGGCGCCACCCTTCGACCCGCTTCTTTGAACACACGGCCGCAGGCCGAACAGGGGGGCGGCTGCTCGATGGATCGTCTCTGGAGCCCTTGGCGCTACGACTACCTCAAGCAGGAGACCAGGGAAGAAGGATGTGTCTTCTGTAGCATTCTTCAGTCAGAGGATGACGCAGACAACTATGTCGTTCATCGTGCTCGCGAGAACTTCGTAGTCCTGAATCGCTATCCCTACACGAACGGTCACGCGATGGTGGTTCCGAACGGGCATTGCGCGACGCTCGAAGAATGTCCGCCGGAAGTGTTGGGAGAGTTGATGGCCCTGACCCGCCGGCTGGAAGCGTCTCTGCGCCGGCTGTATCGCGCTGCGGGAATCAACATCGGGATGAACATTGGCGAGGCGGCCGGCGCCGGTGTAGCGGGCCATATCCACATGCACGTTCTTCCTCGCTGGCCGGCCGATGCGAACTTCATTACGGTCATCGGGGAAACGCGGGTTCTGCCGGAAACGCTTTCGAAGACATGGGAACGGCTCCGGAAGGAATTCGCAGAGTAGCCCACACAGCTCCTCAAGAACGCCCCGGAGCCCATGTTAAGCTTTGGAGGAGCCCCTTGCGTCTGCGCGGAGGGCGCCGCTAGCCGTTCAGGCCGGAGGCATCGCAATGAAGTCCATGGATCGTCGCGGTTTCATTACATCTTCGGGCAGCGCCGCGGCCGCGCTGAGCGCCGCTTCCTATTCCCGGGCGAAGGGCGCCAACGAGCGTATCGCCGTGGGAGTGGTCGGGCTCCGGGGCCGCGGCAAGTCGCATATCGCAGCCTTCGTCAATCATCCCGAAGCCGAGGTTGCGGCGCTGGTGGACATCGATCAGGCTGTCCTGGAGCGAGCATCGGCGGCGACCCGCAAGGAGCAGGGCCGCAAACCGGCTGAATACGCGGATATCCGCAAGATGCTTGAAGACAAGTCGATCAACGCTGTTTCGATCGCCACGCCGAACCACTGGCACGCGCTGATGACGATCTGGGCCTGCCAAGCCGGCAAGGATGTCTATGTCGAAAAACCGGCCAGCCACAACATCTTCGAAGGCCGGAAGATGATTGAAGCCGCGCGCAAGTACAAGCGGATGGTGCAAGTCGGCACGCAAAGCCGCAGCATCCAGCACAAGGTCAAGGCAATCGCGTTGCTGCACGACGGTGTCATCGGCGAGATCTATCAGGCCAAGGGTTTGTGCTTCAAGCGACGCAAGACGATCGGCAGCATGCAGCCCGGAGATGTTCCGCCGGGTGTGGAATACGACCTGTGGACGGGACCGGCCGAAAAGGTTGTCTTCCGAGAGAACCGCTTCCACTACAACTGGCACTGGCATTGGGCCTTCGGAAACGGCGACATCGGCAACCAAGGCGTCCACGAAATGGATATTGCGCGATGGGGTCTTGGGAAGAACGAGCTTCCGACTGTCGCGTTCTCGTCCGGCGGACACTTCATCAACAACGACGACCAGGAGACCCCCAATACCCAGCAGGCAATTTTTGACTACGGGGACTCCCAGTTGATCTTCGAGGTTCGCGGGCTGATCACCGGCGGCGAAGCCGGCATGCAGCATCGTGCGAACACGATCGGGAACATCTTTCTCGGCAGCAAGGGTTACATGACGGTCGACCTCAACGGCTTCCGAACGTACTTGGGCGAAAACCGGGAACTGGGGCCGTCGATGTTCTACGTCGAACAGCGGCGCTGGGCCTACTTTCCCCACTTTGACAACTTCTTAAAGGCCGTGAAGTCACGCAATCACACCGACCTGCATGCGGATATCGTCGAGGGTCACTTATCCGCCGCCCTCTGTCATATGGCGAACATCTCGTATCGCACGAAGCAGCGTCTGGAGTTTGATCCGAATACCGAGAAGTTCACGAACAGCGCTGACGCCAACAAGCTGCTGACGCGTGACTATCGCGAGCCCTTCGTGGTGCCGGAGAAAGTCTAGATCGGCCCCACCACACAGCCGATCAATCCCGTGGATTCCGTCGCCGCCAAAGCCGCTGTCCGTTCCGGGGTCTTTCTCTTCGGAGCCGCCGTCACTTCGCTTCTGTTCATCAACGGCTGCGATCTTTTCTACCAATGCGGCTGTCAGGCCTGGTGGAACGGGGCAGCGGCTCAGTGCAACATCCACCACGCGACTGGACCGCATTGCCCCTGGTGTCTGGACGGCGGCGCCCGAGGCTACGTCGTCTTTGCGTTGATCCTCGCCGTTCAGGCCGCCACGGCGTTTCGCTCAGGCGGCCGAGGATGGCCTGGGAGACTGGTTCTGACGCTCCTGGCGTTCCCCGTGGTGGCAGGGCTCATGGCGCTTTTGTTCGGCTGGATGACGGGGTATTGGGAGTAGCGAGTACCGCTAGAGCCAAACCCGCCGCTAGCAGCCCAGGCTAGGGGAGCGCAACCGGAACGCTGACTTCAACAGTCTTCGGAGGCAGGCAGGCTCGACTGTTGCAGGCCTGGTAACGGAACTCCCCCTTCAACTCGGTCAGTGTCTCGGGCACGTTTTCGGGTACCGCGAAGTGGCTCACGATCACGATTTTGTTCGAGTACACCGCAAGCGGCTTCTTCGAGAACGAGTAGTTGACGATCTCGGCTTCGGGATAGTCCGTCTTCTTCCATACGAGCAGTGAGGATTCCCACGTCAGCTTGGTGGGGATCAGGTACTCATCCGCCGGCGCGTTCGAGTTGATGTGATACGCGGGCCGGATCTGGACAGTGACCGGCACTGCGGCGGTCCCGCCGGGTTGCAGCTTCACGGCCGGTCCGGGAACGATCGAGGCGGCGCGCAATCCACGCGAAAAGCCCTGGGCCCACAACGCACCGCCGCTCAGCCCCGGCAGCAGCAGGACCGCAATCAGGCTAGAGCAGAGCCTCAATTTCTTCCTCGTATTCGTCCCGGCCGATAAGGCCCATGTGCGAACTCGTGATCCGCCCTTCCTGGTCGATGATGAAGGTCGTCGGCAAAGCCGCAACGCCACCGAATTCATCGGCCATCTTGTCACTACCCACAACGACCGGGAAGTTCAACCCGTACTCTTCCACAAAGGGTCGGACGACCTCCCAGCCATCTTCATCGAGCGACACGGCGATCACGCTGAATCCCTGGTCCTTGTACTTGCGCTGGAACGTAACAAACCAAGGCATCTCGATCTTACAGGGTCCACACCAAGTCGCCCAGAAATTGAGCAGCACGACTTTGCCCCGATAGTCGGAGAGCGTCACGTCTCGACCCTCCGCGTCCTTCAAGGTGAAGTCGGGCGCCGGTTTCCGCTCTTCGACCTCGGATGCCGCCTGCATAACGCTGTCACCCAGAGTGGCGTCCTGGACGCAAGATAAAAAGCCCGGCAACGCCGCCAGCAAGATGAGCAACGGCATCTTGGTGCTTGAAAACATGAGAAATCCCCCCGCGAGTTCAACTCGATTATACCGTTCCACTGAGCGCGGCCCTCGGGGGCACACCCACCCCTCAGGCTGTTCCTGCACCTTGGCCCGGCCGGGAGTTCCGGTCTTCGGGTTCGACCGACTCAACACATACGCCGAGACGGCCGCGATGAAGCCGCACACCCAACCGTGCCCCTTCGTTCGTTTGCTCCGCGACCCGGACGATCGAGCCGTCCTCCGCTTGAACGATCGCGTAGCCTCGTCCGAGAATCGCGACCGGACTGAGGTGGGCCAGCTCTTTCCCCAGCAATTGCAAGCGCGTACCGGCGCGCTCGAGTTGCCGGACGGCCAATGCGGAAATCCGGTCGGTGGCACCGTCGAGGCGCGCCCGGACGCGGGCCATCCGCACCCTCAGATCGAGCTGTTTGAGCCTTTCCCGGCGACGTTGCCATGACCGCTCCGCGTCCCGCGTGCGGCGCAGAATGGAATCCCGTAGCGTGAATGTCAGCTCATCCACCTTCTGCGAGGACGAGGCGAGCACGCGCTGCACCACGGCCGTCGCCCGCTCTATCCGGCGGTCGAGTACGTCGCGGCCCACGGTGGCCAGTTTGTAGCGCGCAGCCTGCGCCAGACGCGCCTTCAGGGTAGTGACCGCTTCGAGAAACTCCTGCTTCCGGCGAACCACTAACTCGGCGGCCGCCGAGGGAGTCGGCGCACGAACATCGGCCGCGAAGTCGGCAATCGTGAAGTCCGTCTGGTGACCGACGGCGGAGACTACCGGGATCTCGCAATCCGCAATGGCCCGTGCAACGACCTCTTCGTTGAACGCCCACAGGTCTTCGAGCGATCCGCCGCCGCGCCCCACGATCACTACATCGGCGGATCGGCTGCGGCTGAAGTGGCGCAGCCCGGCGGCGATCTGCTCCGCTGCACCCTCGCCCTGCACTTGCGCTGGATAAATCTGCACATGCAGCCCGTCAAAGCGACGCTCCAGAATGCGTAGAATGTCGGCGATGGCGGCGCCCGAAGGAGACGTGACGATGCCGATGCTGCGGGGCAGGCTCGGCAGAGGCCGCTTGCGATCGTCGTCAAACAGCCCCTCGGCCGCGAGCTTCTTCTTGAGTTGCTCGAAGGCCAATTGCAGAGCTCCGTAGCCTCGCGGCTCGAGGTGCTCGACATAAAGCTGGTACTCGCCACGGGCCTCGTAGACGCCGATGCGGCCCCGCGCGATGACTTCCAAACCGTTCTGCGGCTTGATCTTGAGGTATAGCGCGTTCTGCCGAAAGCAGACGGCCCTGAGCTGCGCGGCGCCGTCCTTGAGGGTGAAGTAATGATGTCCGCTGTGGGCGGCGTGTGCATTCGAGATCTCGCCCGCGATCCAGACGTCGCCGAACTCGGCTTCGAGCAGATCACGAATGTCGGCGGTCAACTCGGAGACGGAATAGGTCCGCCGCTGAGGTCCGAGGCTGAGATCGAGTTGTCCCAAGGTTGTAGGCGGACTGACTCCGGATAACTAGGATGCCAGATCGTCAGTAGAGCGCGCGCGGCGGCTCACACGATCTCTTGCCGCGGGGCAGCCGCACAACCATCGCCGCCGTCGTAACGCCCACGGCTCCCATCTGCATCAGGTCCATGGCAGCTCTCAGATTGAGGTCGAGATCAGGGAGAACATCGTCCATAAAGAGGCCCGATGAATAGTGAATCCACGCCACCTGGATGGTAATCACGCTCATGACAACGGCTCCGAGCTCAAACATGTCTTCGCCGCCGACAGTCGGGCGCCGAAGGCGCAGCAACCCCCAAGGCGCCGACAGTCCGACCGCAGCGGCCAGGATATTCTTCCCAAGAAAGAAAAAGAGCCGTTCTTCAGTATTGATTGCGCTGAGCGAATAGCCGAGCCCCAGCGCCATGAACAACAAATGATACGCAAGGAAGTAGGATGCCACTCCGGCAAGCAGCACAAGTCGACTTCGGCTGCGGAAGAGCAGCCAGCCGAGGCAGGCCGCACCGACGACGATCGCGGTCGCCGAGGAAAAAACTCGTCCGCCTCCGGCTTCGCTCCCCGAGTTCTCAGCCTTGAGAATCTCTCCAAACCGGTTTCGCTGCTCGTCGGCGCGCCCTTTCGTACGCTTGGCCTGATCACCGGAAAGATCCAGGCTGTGCCACAGAACGTCTCCTTGACTCGTCGCGGGCAGCGGCAAACCGAGCAGGACACAGAGCGTCGGCGCGATATCAACCACCTTCGCTTGCCAACCCCGGGCTTGGCGGATTCCCCGCCCGGCGAAGACCAAGGGAACCTCAACGACTTCCCGTTCGGAACCACCATGGCCTCCACCACCCCGTCGATCGATGTGGCCGTGATCGGAGACGATGGCGAAGGCCGTCCGGCCATTGTCCAGAGCATCCACCAGCAAGCCGAGACAGCGATCAACCTCTTGCGCGACCTCTCGATAGGCTTCCGATTCGCCTCCGAAATCATGGCCCACAACGTCAGCGGCTGGAATGCCCACGACGAGCAGTCCCGTCGGGCGCGGCGTAAGGAAACGCTCGGCGTCACGGCACAAGTCAGCCTGCCAGTCAGCGATGGCCTTCGCGCCGGCGCCGCGCCGGAAGTCTTTCTTCTGGAAGAGAAGGTTCCCCTCCAGGTAATCACCAAAGGCACGCGCCCAGAAGGGCGACCCGGCGACGGCCCGCGGAAGACCCGCCTCCGCGGCGAGAGAGAAAAGCGAGTCGACAGGCGGCGGGCGGAAGAGGCCATTGTTCGTAACGCCATTCACTTCCGGCCACGCCCCGGTCACGAACACCGCTCGGTTGGGATTGGAGAGCGACGGCCGCGCGGAGCGCGTCGTTCCCGCCGACCCGCGTCCGGCCAGTGTCTGCAACTCGCGCATTTCGTTCGAGACATCGAGCCGAATGCCGTCCAGCACGATCAAAACGGCACGCTTCACGATCGGCTCCCCAGCAGGCAGACCGCCATGTGCGTTGCTGTATGGGGTCTGATAGCTCGTGATGCTCGTCCACGCCGCGTACGCCACCGCCAGCGCACTCGCGGCGGTCACCAACAGAAGAAAGGTCCGCGCCATAGAGAACGTTTCGATTCTAGCGGCAAGTCCCTGCGCTACGATCGGATCGATGGCGCGCACTGTCGAAACCTATTCCGGCTTTCGAGCCGACGAACGTCCGACGCGGTTCCTTTGGGAAGGGCGGACCATCGAAGTCAAGCAGATCCTGAGTCAATGGCGAAAACCCGACGAGGACTGCTTCCGACTGATTGGCGATGACGGCAATCCTTACATTCTGCGTCGGTGCCGGAACGGGGACTGGACCGTCACGAAAGCCTGCGACACAACAACCGCCGCCGCGAAGTAGCCCGGGGCGGCCACGAACAAGTTCGCATCCTCATTCACCCTGCCGCAAACCGACTGCGTTACCTGAGCAGGAACCGCAGCTTGGCGTCTTGCCGGACCTGCTCCGTCGTATCCGGATCGTTACTCGGGACAAATCGCCCCCAGGACACAGTGCCGGGCACGGTTACCGGGCACGCAGGCGCGTGCTCGGGTCCGCTAGTAAACCCGTTCCCGGCGCCGCGTGCGGCGGTAAGGCTGTTCGAGGTACTTCTGCGCTACGTCGAGGGCGCCTTGGGTGTTGTCGCGGGTGCGCAGGGCGAGTTGGTACTCATTCACGGCGCGGTCACGCTGGTCGGTGATATCGAAGATATTGCCGAGGCTGATGTGCGCCCAGACTTCTGTCCACTCCGGCTCCCCATCACCGTTCAGCGCTTCGCGGAACTGGTTGGCGGCCGACTGGTAGTTGTTCTGCCTGAAGAAGATCTCTCCGATGCGGTAGTGCGCCAGCGAGCTGTAGCGGTTGATGTCCAGAGCTTGCTGATAGGTATCAAGCGCTTCGTTGTAGTAGCCGAGTTCCATGAGCTGCTCGCCCTTGCGGATCGCCACCTTTACGTGGATCGACTCGTCGTAGCGCAGGATTCGGCTCTTTGGGTCGAGGACTACCCTGCGCGGCTTGCCAAAGGTTTCGATCACATAGTCCGATGAGCGTCCCCGCACTTCGATCATTTCGTACTCGGGCTCGCCTTCGGTTTGGACTTCCACCTCGACGGGCATGCTGAAGGTGTCCATGTCTTGCGAGATCTTACCCATCACGCGGAACCCCTTGCCGCCGCCGAGGCGGTAGATGGTGTATTCCTGTGAGAACTCCGGCGTGCCGACGTTCTCCGTCCATTGAATAAAAAACGACTGCAGGTTCTTGCCGCCGACAGATTCGGCTGTTTCCAGCAAGTCGTCGGTGATCACGGAACTCCAGGCGTGCTTCTCGGCGAACTGCTTGAGCGTCGCAAAAAAGGCTTCGTCTCCCATGGTGAAGCGGAGCATGTTCAGAATCATGGCGCCCTTGGAACCCGCGAGCGCATAGACCTCCGGCGAGAAATCCGGCAAGCGGCCGGCCTGCAAAACGGGAATTTCGTCGTAGGTCAGCGCGTCAATCTGTGTGTCCCGCAGGAAACCGGTGAATTCGGTCTCGCCTTCGTTTTCTTCGATCTCGAGCATCGCGGCATACTTGGACAAGCCCAGATCGAGCCAGGCATGATTGCGGTTCCCCGGGGAGACCAGCGTCCTCCACCATTGATGGGCGACTTCGGTCCCCAGCAGCAGGCGGTTTACGTCCTCGCCGATTCCGAACGGGCTCAGGAAGACAATGCCCGGCGCCGTATAGGCGTTCGGGGCGTAATCGCCCGTCTCGATGACCGTCAGCGTCGTCGAATAGGGCGGTCCGAACTTTTCCGTGAAGAAACCCATCATGCGGCCGACCTCGGCGCCATAGGCCGAGGCCAAATCCGCGGAGGCGGTCTTGAAGTAGAGCAATGTGTTGATGCCCTCGTAGTCCACGCGGACCGGCTCTTCCTGAACAACGGCGATGCTGCCGGGAAATGAGGGCTGCGTGAAAGTAAAGCTGTACTGAACCTTGCCGTCCGACTCGGAGCTCGTACCGATGCCGCTCCCGACGACTTGATAGCCCGACGGCACGGTGACGTGCATCTCGGCTGCAAAGCGATCAGCCGCATAGCCGTTCACCGGAAACCAACGCCCCGGATAAAGCAAATAGGCACGTTCAGGGTCAATGGAAGCCAGGCTCACGCCCTGCACGGGTGAGTTCCCTACGCCAGTCAGCTCCCCTTCGTACTGGAAGGTGACTGTGACAGGTTCACCGACGACCAGAGCGCCTGGGAAGGTGAGACGAACCTGGTTGGCTTCGCGGACGCGGTCAACGGCAACATCGTCTCCTTCGACGGTCACCACCCCGTTCACATTGAGGTTTGTATGCAGTTCGAAAACAGCTAGATTCATTGCCTCCCGCGGCACGAAACGCACTTCTGCCAGCGCTTCGAGCGAGCGCCCGAGCGGATCGATCTCGGCATGAATGCGATAGAACTCGACATCAATGAGCGGGACCTGTGTTTGGGCCCGCCCCAGTGGAAGGAGCGCCCACGCGGTCAACAAAAGCGTCGCGAGCATAAACCGCATCCCCAAGGCAGTCGTCTTCGCCGCCATCGGCATGACCCCGGCGAAGGCCGTGGTCCGTGTCGTTCGCCTGCTCATGAAACGTTGTTGCATATTACCTCCGCCGCCCGTTCTGCCGCCGGCCGATCCCCTCTGAGTACCTCCGCTATGACCGACAGCTCAAGGCGCATCTGTTGACTCTCATCTTCGTTCTCCAACAAGCGCCGCGCTTCACCGGCGATCTTGTCAGCCGTGCAATCCCACTGGATCAATTCCGGAACGATGCTGCGGCCCGCCAGCAGGTTGACCATGCTGTAAAAAGGAACGCCCACAAGCATCTTCGCTACGAGCCAAGTCCCGAAACTGATCCGATAGAAGACAACCATCGGCGTCCCAAGCAGCGCCGTTTCGAGCGCCGCCGTGCCGCTCGCGACAAGCGCCAAATCAGCATGTCCGACTGCGTTGTGCAGATCATCTTCAACTATATGGACGGACGAACCGCCGATGCGTTGCTTAAAAAATGCTTTTCCCGTGGTGTGGGAGGCCGCCAAGACGAAGTCGGCGGGAATGCATGTACTGATTTGCTGCACCGCACCGAGCAGGTGTGGAAGGTGGCGGGCGGCTTCGTTGCGGCGGCTGCCAGGCAGCAGAGCAACCAGCGGCCTCTCGCCGCTGAGCCCGAGTTCGCGCAAGAACTCTCTTCGCGATTTCGTTGTCTTCGTAGCACGACTGAACGGATGTCCAACATACGTTGTCGGAACGCCGTGGTCCCGAAAGAACTTCTGCTCGAACGGAAAGATACACAGCAGGTGCGCCACCAAGCGCCTGATCGCCCGGATCCGCCCCTTGCGCCAAGCCCACACCTGAGGCGCCACATACCAGAAGACCGGAACCCCCTGCCGCTTGAGGAAGCGGCACAGATCGATGTGGAACCCGGGTGCGTCCGTCACGATCGCAACATCCGGCCGTTCTCTGCGCGCGGCGCCCGCTAAACGAAACAAAAGACGATAGACGCGCGGCGCGTGCAGGATGACTTCGAAAATGCCCACGATGGACAGGCTCTCGGTCCGCACCACCGGGCGCACGCCGGCCGCACGCATCCGCGGACCGGCGCAACCGAAGAATTCCGCCTCCGGGAAGCGCTCACGTAGGCGCACGACAAGCTCCGCAGCATGGCGATCCGCCGAAGCCTCTGCTGCAGAAACCAGAATTTTCATCACGAATTGTTCGCGAGGCGAAGCCCCGATCGAGATTTTTTTGCGCGAACCAGGTAGTCGGAAACCCTCAGCGCGGGAACTCGGTTTTGCGGTCCACAGCTTTTTTTTTGCGCCGGATTCAAAAGCTGAACCCCAGCAGGAAGCGGAACGTGCGACCGTCGTTCAGGGTATTGGTAATGGCGCCGAAGTTAGGGGCGGCAACTTGGCGCCCAGGATCGGCGAATTGCGGCGTGTTAAAGAAATTAATGGATTCCGCGCTGAAGTTCAGCGCCATGTCGGTCTTCAGCGGCCAGCGGCGGGAAAGGGCCGCGTTGACGTTGTTGATACCGTCTTTACGGAAGGTGTTTCGTCCGAGACTGCCACGAGCCTCGGTCGGCTCGATGAATGAAAACGCCGAACGCGGCAGCCGTAGGGTAGAGGTGTCCGGATGTCCGATCGTGCGACCCAATACGGAGGGGTCGATGACGTTCGGCCGGTCGCTGCTCGCTCCGTCGACATTGCCGAAGCCCGGCCCGTCAGAACCGGTCCGCACACTGAACGGCGTGCCTGATTTCAGCAGCAGGATGGTCGAGAAGCGCCAGCCGCCGAAGGCCGCTCGGAGCCATCGCGCCTGAACGTTCAACCGGGGCGCCTCGTAATTCACCCGCCACAAAGCGGCGTGCGGTTGATGGAAATTGCTGAGCCCTTTCATGTCCCCGTGAACATCGAGCTCGGACTGCCCGCGAGCCGAAAAGCTGTCGCGGCCGGCGGCAGTGTTCGTATAGTCGGCTCCGAGATCGATCGCCTTGCTGAACCAGTAGGAGGAGTCGATGGTCAGTCCACGCCAGTTGTCCGTGCGGAAGGTGATCTTTGCGGCGTCGTAGTAAGCGCGGGAGGAGTTCAGCGTCTCGCGAATGATGAAGAATCGCGGGTCAGGACGGCGCTCATTGACGGTAGCGGTCACCTGCGGGATGCCGGGAACCGGGCGGGCGCGATTTGAGTTCCATGTTGCAAGCAGCTTGTGAGACCGGCTCCCCACGTAGCCGAGTTGCAACGTGTGCTTATTCTTGAGTTGGACTTCCCAGGTGAAATTGTATTGGTGCGAGTAGGGAACGACAAGATCAGGAGAGATGCGAAAGATGTCGCTCCGTCCGTTGGGGTCGAACGCGTCGGGCCCCAGAGAGCCCAATGGATCGAGCAAGTCCGGAACGGGGATTGCCAGACGCCTGCTGAGGGGGGGGTTGTAGCGAACCTGCGCGAACGTGACAGGAAAGATCTCGCCGTAGTGGACGCCGTACGAGCTGCGAACGACTCCCCAGCCGTCATGCAGGCGATAGGCAAAACCAAAGCGCGGGGCGGTGTTGTTGCAATCGCAGTCGTAGGGTATATCGCTCAGGTTGTTCACTTCCGACGGCGCTGCTACCGGCGCAAACCGAAGCCCCGAGGTGATGGTGAGGTTGTTCGTCGCGCGCCACTCATCGCCGATGTAGATCTGACCGTCCCAGTTGCGAAAGCCTCGATAGACTTCACCGATGGATCCAAAAAACTCACTTGCCGTACCCAGGCGCAGATTGGTGATCGCGTCCCGACCGAAATCGTACCGGAAAGAGAACCCGCCGCGGTGACTGCTGGACTCATAGCCGTTCACTTGCCGGCGGACAACCTCGAACCCGGTCGTTACCGTGTGGCGGCCGCCCACCCGTCGCGCCCGGCCCGCGTAGCGGAACTTGTTCCAGGCACGGTCGATGGGAACACTCGTGTCGGGTCCCAGACCCTCGAGACCGCGAATGAAGAGATTCGGTCCGAAACTGCTTTCGTCGGGCGTGAGCAGAGACCCGAGTCTGTCGAAGCCGACGGAAAAGTCGGTCGTCGTCGCGGGCGACCAGGCGCGATTCCACGTGACGCGCGCGTCGTGCGACATTGTCATCGTGTTCGGGTTCTGCCCGGCGACTAGTTGGAACGCATCGACCTGTTGCCCCCTGAAGCGGTATCGCATCACAAGAGCGTCATCGCCCCAGGTTTGATCGAGTTGGATATCGCCGTCGTCGTTATCGATTCCCTGAGGCGCGTTGGTGTTCAGGGCGCGCTCGTTGATATCAGTGCGATTCGGCGGCTCATCCGGATAGCCAGCTAGGACCCGGGCGATAAAGTCATGTTTGGCAGGGTCAGTGGCGAGAGGAGTGCGCTCGTCCTCTCGCGGCACAAGCACGTTGCCGTTCACGTTGCCGCGCGAGTGCTGCTGGGCTCCCCGGAGTCCCAGGACAGCGCCTTTCCACAAGGGAATGCTCAACTGGAAGCCGTAGTCGTTCTCGCGCGCCGGCTGCACTTTGCCTGCCTGGAAGAAAGACCGCGCCGTGAAGATACTGTTTGAGTGCGCTGCATAGATACTTCCGTGAAATCCCGTAGCGCCCGCAGGTGCAACGTGGAGAGGCTGGGAGGGCACGCCTCCAAACTCGGAACCGAAATACCGGCGATCGGCCCTGAATTCCTCAACGGCGGTGGCAGTGGCGCCGATTCGGATGTTGAGGTCTTTGAGGACGCTATTGTCAACAAGGTTTATCTTGACGTTCTCGTTGCGGCGATTCTCGCCGGAGGAGATATCAACCTGGCCCAAAAGGTTGAGTTCCGTTCGGCTTGCTTCGAGATCGTCGGGGAGCGACTCATCCGGCCGCGCGGAGTCGTCAGGCGCGTCGGCGGGGGCTTCGCTCTCCAAGGGATCGCTCGATGGGGCCGCGCGGCCTTGGTCGTTCTCTGCGCCCCTAACTACCGGGATCAATGCAACCAGGAGCCCGACGGCGCAGGCAACCGCTCTGCCCACCCTAGATGTCGAGGTTCTTGACATCTAGGGCGTGCTCGCCGATGAAGTTGCGGCGGGATTCCACGCTTTCGCCCATAAGCGTCGTGAAGATTTTATCCGTCTCGACGTTGTCGTCGGCGCGAACCTCCAGCAGGCGGCGTGTCTCGGGATTCATGGTCGTGTCCCAAAGTTGGCCGGCGTTCATTTCGCCGAGGCCTTTGTAGCGCTGGATGGCGGCTCCCTTGGTCCCGATGCCTTTGACTCGCTCCATGAGCGAGACGCAGTCGCCGACTTCTTCTCGCACATCCTTGTTCACCACGACGAACGGGGGTTGATTGAAGGCGGCAATCTGCTTCGAGAGCGAGCGCAAACGGCGGTACTCGGGCTGGGCGGCGAGTTCCTTGTCGATGGTTCGCTCACTCTCGGTGCCCTCGCGGAAAGAGACCTTGTAGGCCGAGTGCATCTCGTCGGGCCGAACGTGCACCTCAAGCCCACACTCCTTCAAGCGCTTGGCGAGTTGCTGGGCGTTGGCCTTCGAGCCAAGATCGTCCCTGTCGACCGGCAGCTCGGGGTCTGACAAAGTCTGGATGACCCTCGGGTTGCGCAGGCGACGGTCGAGCTTGCGAAACATGACCGCGTATTCATCGACTTTTCCGAGGAACTCGCGCAATTGTTCCCGCTCCATCGAATTGCCTCGCGTGCCGTTACTACCGTACTCGACGACGACGTCCTCCGTGGCGGAGCGGATGATTTCCTGCGCGAACTCCGATTCGTCCTTGACGTATATCTCCGAACGGCCGCGCTTGATGCGATATAGCGGCGGCTGAGCAATGAAGATATGTCCGTGGTCGATCAACCCCCGCATCTGCCGGAAGAAGAACGTCAGCAGCAGCGTGCGGATGTGGGAGCCATCAACGTCGGCGTCCGTCATGAGGATCACCTTGTGATAACGGAGCTTCGAGATGTCGAAATCCTCGCTCCCGATCCCCGTGCCAAGGGCGGTGATCATGGCGCGAATCTCTTCATGCCCAAGCATCTTGTCGTAGCGCGCCTTTTCGACGTTGAGAATCTTGCCTTTGAGGGGGAGGATGGCTTGGTTGCGGCGGTCGCGTCCCTGCTTGGCGGTTCCACCAGCCGACTCACCCTCGACGATGAACAGTTCTGCGCCCTCGGGGTTGCGCTCCTGGCAGTCAGCGAGCTTACCGGGTAGACCGGCTGAGTCGAGCGCCCCTTTGCGGCGGGTAAGGTCGCGGGCTTTCCGGGCGGCTTCCCGGGCACGGGCGGCATCAATCGCTTTCTGCACGATTTTCTTCGCGACAGACGGATTCATCTCGAAGTAGGCGCCTAGCTTGTCATTCACAAAGGCGACCATGCTGCCCTGGATGTCGCTGTTGAGCTTGCTCTTGGTCTGTCCCTCGAATTGCGGTTGCGGCAGCTTCACGCTGACTACGGCGGTCAATCCTTCGCGGACATCCTCTCCGGACAGATTCTCCTTGACGTTCTTGAATAGTTTGGTGCCCTGCCCGTAAGCGTTGATGGTGCGCGTCAGGGCAGAGCGGAAGCCGGCCAAGTGGGCGCCGCCCTCGATCGTATTGATCGTATTGGCGAAGCTGTAGACGTTTTCGGAATAGCCGTTGTTGTATTGGAGAGCGACCTCCATCGACAACGTGCCGCCGTCACCGAAGGGACGCTCCTCGGCGATGTGAATCGGATTGGCGTGCAAGGCCTGCTTGCCTCGGTTCAAGTAACCGATGAATTCCGAGATCCCGCCCTTGAAGTGAAAGTCTTGCGGCTTGCGGCTGTCGTCGCGCTCGTCCACGAGCACGATCTTCAGTCCCCCGTTCAGGAAAGCCATTTCGCGTAAACGCCGTGCCAGGATGTCGTAGTTGAATTCAGTAACCGTGAAAATCTCCGTGTCAGGCTTAAACGTGATCTTCGTGCCGGTCTTGCGGCCGGCCCTGCCGGCCTCTCGTAGGAGTTTGACAGGAACGCCTCGCTTATACTCCTGCTCCCAGGCCGAACCCTCGCGCCAGATCCTGAGCGTCAGCAACTCCGACAGCGCATTGACACAGCTCACACCCACGCCGTGCAGTCCGCCGGAAACCTTATAGCTGTTCGAGTCGAACTTGCCGCCGGCGTGGAGCTTGGTCATCACCACTTCCGCCGCGGAAACACCCTCTTCCATCTTGATGTCGACGGGTATGCCCCGACCGTTATCAATGACGGTCAGAGAGTTGTCGATGTGAATAATAACGGAGATCTCGGAGCCATGACCGGCAAGGTGTTCATCAACGGAGTTGTCGACAACTTCGTAGACGAGGTGATGAAGACCGAGCTCGCCGGTGGAACCAATGTACATCGCCGGCCGGAGCCGAACCGCCTCCAGGCCCTCAAGCACCCGGATGCTTTCAGCACTGTAGTCTTCCGAAACGATTACTTGTTGTTGCAGCATCCTCCGTCTCTCGTCCTGTCCTTAAATCCTCATGGGCATCACGATGTAGCGGTAGTCGTGGCCGTCCGCGCTGGGCAATCGCAACTCGCCGGCGCCGTTCTCACCCCGCAGCCTAAACTCCACAGTCTCTGACTCAGCGGCGCCCAGGAAGTCAAGCAAGTACTGTGCATTGAAGCCAACCTTGAACTTCTCGCCATCGTACTCGACCGGTATCGACTCCTCACTTTCCCCAGCATCCGATCCGCTTGCGACCAGCTTAAGGCTGTCAGAGTCGAGTTCAAGGCGAATTGCGTGGGAACGATCATCGGCGAACTGCGAAACCCGCCGAATCGCGGCCAGTGATTCTTCTCGCCCGAGAATGAGAATGTTGCCCCGCTCTTTCGGTAGCACTCGCTCATAGTCCGGGAACTGGCCGGTGAGCTTGCGTGAGACCAGGAGCCGCTCGCCGCACTGGAAGAAAAGATGATTCTCGTCCGTGGAGAAGTCGAGCACCAGAGAGTCACCGGCCTCGGAGGCAAGCTTCAGAACCTCCGCCATACCCTTCCTGGGAACAAGTGATTTGAGTTGACCGCTGATGCCCTCAAAGGTCTGCGAAGCCTCGATGTAGGAGAGCCGATGGCCGTCGGTCGTGACCATCACCAGTCCGTCTTCCTTGAGCAACATCAATCCGCCGGTAAGGGTGTAGCGTGACTCTTCATTCGAAATCGAGAAGATTGTCTTCGTGACGACGTCCGCCATCAGAACAGCTGGGATTTTGGTAACGGGCGCCGGCATTGTAGGCAGGTCCGGGAAATTCTCCCGCGACATCCCCGCAACACGCGTCCGTGATCGCCCACAGACCAACGTAGCCGAGTGGTTTTCCGAGATCTTGATCGAGAGTTCGGCATCCGGAAGCAGGCGGACATAGTCCAGCAGCTTGCGGGCTGGCAATGTTGTCGATCCCGCCTTCTTTACTGTTGCCGGACACGAGCTGCGGATTCCCAACTCAAGGTCCGTGACCGTCAGCACCAGCGTGTCGTCCTGAGCCTCCAATAGGACATTCGACAGCACGGGTATCGTGGTTTTCTTCTCAACCACTCCCTGGCCGAGGCTCAGTTCCTTGACCAAGTCCGCCTTCTTGACCGTGAGTTCCATGTGATCTGCTTCCAGCGTGCAGGACCTGTAGGCCTGTGCGCTTAAGACTGTGGGTCCTGCTAAAGAAAACTTCTATTTACATCAGATTCATAGTTGCTGTGAATCTGTGGAAAAGTCGATCAAACACCGGTTATTCAGTAATTTACAGTGTATCAAACCCGGTGGACGGATATCCTACTCTTGTGTGTTTTCGTTGGTTATTACAATCTTCAAGTCAAGAGCTCGCCGGGTTGGGGCTCGGGCTGTGGATAAAGTAGAGATCTCTAATTGATTCTATCAGTTAGCCGCTGGAGGAGAGTGTCAATTTCCTGATCGCCGCGCCGCTGAGATTCGATCTTGCGGACGGCATGCAGCACGGTCGTATGATGCTTGCCGGCGAAGGCCTTCCCGATGTCGGGCAGCGAGAGCGCAAGCAGTTCCTTCGCGAGATACATGGCGATCTGCCGTGGATAGGCGATCGACCTTGTGTTGGTTCTCTCTTTGAGCTGGGCTGGATCAAGACCGAAGTGTTCGGCGACGACGCTGAGTACTTTGTCAAGGGTCGCTCTTGATCCCCCGGAGGCAGTAATGGACTCCAGGGTTTGCTTAGTCATTGCAAGAGTGACCTCGGACCGCGTCAGTGAGGCAATGGCCATTAGGCGCGTGAGGACTCCTTCAAGCTCACGGATGTTCGATTTCAAGTGGGTGGCCAAGTGGATGCGGACCTTGTGGCTCAAGGGAAGACGCAGCTCTTCAGCCTTGTGATCGAGGATCGCCAACTTGGTTTCGAGGTCGGGTGCTTGTATGTCCGCCATGAGGCCCCACTCGAACCGTGATCGGAGCCGGTCGACCAAGCCGGGGATCTTGTTCGGCGGCCGGTCACTTGAGATGACGATCTGTTTTTGAAGGTTGTGCAGTGTGTTGAAGGTGTGAAAAAACTCCTCTTGTGTACGCTCTTTCGAGCCAAGTGTTTGGATGTCGTCAACGAGAAGCACATCGGCTGCCCGGAAGCGCCGGTGGAAGGAACCCATGCGATCATAGCGGAGCGAGTTGATCATCTCGTTCATGAACTCTTCGCTCGAGACATAGACGACCTGGAGCCGCGGGAAATGCGACTGCGACTGCTGGCCGATCGCATGCATGAGATGGGTCTTGCCCATCCCCACCCCGCCGTAGATGTAGAGGGGGTTGTATGCGCGAGCCGGGTTCGTTGCAACGGCGCGTGCTGCAGCGTGCGCCAGTTCATTGCATGATCCGACGACGAAGTTGTTGAAAGTGTATCGGTCGTTGAAAGCGCCGGTCGCGCTGGAGAAGTCGAACTCTGTTTGAGTGGCGGAGTCTTCGTATCGTGGGGGCCGCGGCGACGGTTGAGTGACCACGGCGAAACAGAGTGCTGCGATGCCGATGCCGAGATGTTTCCCTGCCGAGAGGATCCTTTCGGTGAACTCGTCCTCGATCCAGCGCTTGGCGCTGGGATTGGGCACGATGAGGTGGAGCGCTTTCGATTCGTCAAGATGGCTGAAGCGAACCGGTTCAAGCCAGTTCTCAAAGCTCTCGGGACTGATCGAGGGCCGGAGGCTCTTGACGATTTGCTGCCACGGATTCATGCGTCTGCGTCTTGTACCCCGCAAGCACCAGAGCGAGGGAGTTCCTGCTCATGACTTACGGTTTTCTCGAGGGTGGCAGGCAGCGAAACAGGTCTCAACCGCGCCGAAGGAGACAGTAGTGTAACATGGTGATCTTCGCGCTCGGCAAAGTAAGTAGCGGAAAAAATTACATACCGCGAAACCCTATGAACAGTTGGAGTTGAGAGGCTTTCGCGGCCGTGCGAGAAACAGAAACCGGGCCGTCTGTTATGACAGTACCGGAAGGATTTGTTTGGTCTGAGCTGAAGGCAGTACTTCGTTCAGCGAACCCTGGCGGTAGCCTTCGAGATCAAGTGTGACATAGCGAAACCCGATGGCCCGGAAGTCCCCGGTGAGACGCGTGGCCATCTTGGGATCGAGCGCGCGCGGGAGTTCATCCTTGCCGACTTCGATGCGCACGAGTTCTCCGTGATAGCGCACGCGATAGACCTGGAAGCCGAGTCGCTTGAGCGCCTCCTCGCCTCGTTCGACGAGCCGGACGTTCTCGCGGGTGACCGTGGTGCCGTAGGGGATGCGCGAACTGAGACAGGCGGCGGCTGGCCGGTCCCAGGTAGGGAGCCCTTCATTCTTCGAGAGCTCACGGATCTCGGTCTTCGTAAGCCGCGCTTCGAGTAGCGGGGCGCGGACACCGTGGTCCTTGGCGGCTCGATGGCCGGGGCGAAAGTCCGACGTGTCATCGACATTCACGCCGTAGACAATGTTCTCGAAGCCGAGCTTGTCACCGAATTCCTTGAGGCGCGTGAAGAGTTCATCCTTGCAATGGAAGCAGCGGTTGGAGTCGTTCTTCACATAGTCCGGGTTCTCGAACTCGTGCGTGTCGATGTACTGATGCCGCAGATTGAAGCGCTTGACGAAGTCCTCAGCGTCGCGTTTGTGCGATTCGGGAATAGACGCGGAGTCAGCCGTGATGGCGAGAGCGTGGCCGCCCAGCACCTTTCCGGCGGCCCAGGCAAGATAGGCTGAGTCCGTCCCGCCGGAGTAAGCCACCATCACCCGCCCCATCGACCGCAGGATGGCGAAAACCTCCTCCTGCTTGGCGTTGAGCGACTTGGATTGCACGTAAGACATTATAGCGCTCCACAAAATTGACTCCAGTGCCCGCCGGCATGGACTAGGCTGTAAAGGAAAGCTGGATGCCCTCTCTTGCGCGACCGGGGATGCTCTCCCTCGCTCCCCTTCTCCTCGCGGCCTGCGCTGCCCCGCCCTCGCTCGTCCAAACCGAGCTATTCATCGCCGGACAAGGGGGCTACCACACCTATCGCATCCCGTCGATCATCACGACTCCCAGAGGAACCCTGCTTTCTTTCTGCGAAGGCCGCAAGAACAGCCGCAGCGACTCCGGTGATATCGACCTGCTGCTCCGCCGCAGCTACGACGGCGGGGATACTTGGGGTGAAGTCCAAGTTGTCGCCGACCACGGCGAAGACACGATCGGTAATCCCACCCCCGTCATCGACCGGGATACGGGAACAATATGGCTGCTACTGACCAAAAACCCCGGCTATGCAACCGGCGAACAACTCATGAGCGGCTATGAAGCCGGAACACGCACTGTTTGGGTCACCCATAGCAATGACGACGGTGAAACGTGGGCTGAGACGGAGGAGATTACCGACACGACGAAGGAGCCGGATTGGACGTGGTACGCCACGGGGCCGGGCGTTGGCATTCAACTTCAGTCCGGACGCCTCGTCATCCCGTGTGACCACCGCAAGCAGAGTTCGCGACGCTCTTACTCGCATATCATCTTCAGCGACGACCATGGCGCGACTTGGCGGATCGGCGGCGAGACTTCCGTGCAAAACAACGAATGCCAAGTGATTGAACGCCGGGATGGCTCGCTTCTGCTGAACATGCGCAGCAACCACGGTCGCAACCGCCACACGACCGCGACCAGCAACGCCGGCGGCCTCAACTGGTCCGACACCTCTTTCGACGAAACGCTCATCGAGCCCCGCTGCCAGGCCAGTCTGCTTCGCTACGCCCCCGTCACGCAAGCGGGCGCACCGCTCGTGCTGTTCTCGAATCCCGCCTCCACCGAGCGAGAGAGGATGACTGTCAGGCTCAGCCGCGACGACGGTGCGACCTGGCCGCAGTCTCGCGTGCTGCACGCAGGACCTGCCGCCTACTCCTGTCTCACCGTTCTCGCCGACGGCTCGATTGCCTGCCTCTACGAACGCGGCGAAGCTGACCGTTACGAGAAGATTACCTTCGCTCGTTTCAGCATCGACTGGTTCACTGGCGAGCACGAGGAAGACATCTGTTCGCCGGCGCCCGTCACGATTGATCTCAGCCGGCCAGCAGTCCCGCCAGCGACGCTGTCATGAAATTTGCCATCGTGCCCGCGAGCATCGCGCGAAAGCCGAGTTTAGCGAGGTCATGCCTGCGACCAGGAATCAGGCTCGAAATACCCCCCACCTGGATTCCGATCGAACCGAAGTTCGCGAACCCGCAAAGCGCGTACCCCGCGATCAAAAACGACTTTGGCTGTAGTGTCTGCCGGATCTTTCCGAGTTCCGCGTAGGCGACGAATTCGTTGAGTACCATTCTGGTTCCCAGCAGGTCACCGATCGTACCCGCATCCGACCACGGCACTCCCAATACCCACGCCACCGGAGCGAATATCAGCGCGAAGACATCCTGGAGAGCTTGTGGCATCCAACCCATATGCGGCAGTTCATGGATCCATCCCAGTAGACCGTTCATCACCGCGATGAGAGCGACGAAGGCGATGAGAACCGCTCCGACGTTAAGCGACAGATAAAGCCCCTCGCTCGCCCCGCGAGCCGCTGCGTCGATCACGTTCACATCCGCTGCATTGGACTCACGAGGCACTCTCCCGAACGTCTCCGGAGTTTCCGTCTCCGGTTCAAGCATCTTGGCCATCAGGATCGCGCCGGGCGCGGTTACGATGACGGCCGTCAGCATGTGTTCCACCGGGACGCCGCCGATCTGGACGTACGCCACCAGCAATGCGCCTGAGATCGTCGCCATCCCCCCCGTCATTACGGTCATCAGTTCCGAGCGAGTCAGCTTGTCGAGATACGGCCGGATTGTCAAAGGGGCTTCCGACTGTCCCATGAAGATGTTCGCCGCTACGTTCAGCGACTCGGCGCCGCTTGCTCCCATCACTCGCTGCATCACGAGCGCGATGCCGCGTACGAATTGCTGCATAGCGCCCAGGTAGTAAAGCACCGCGAACAGCGACGAGACAAAAACGATCAGTGGCAGAATCTGGAACGCGAGGACGGTGCCCATCGGCCCCTGGGAACTGCCCAAATCGCCGAACACGAACTGCGTTCCTTGCTCCGCCAGCAGCATCATGCGGTTAACAACGCCACCGATGACCTGAAAGATCTTCCCAAACGGCGTCTTGAGCACCAGGATCGCCAGCGTGAGTTGAAGCCCCAGGCCCCAGAGCACCGTCGACAGCCGAATTGCGCCACGGTCTCTCGAAAGCCCGTAGGCAAGTCCAAGAAGAAGAACGATACCGAACAGCCCCATGGAAAAAGCGCCCTATACCTTAGCGGTCAAGAACCCTTAGCGCGGCATTCCCCGCCCTCACTCAATCCGCTACGGCTATCCAGCCAGGGCCGTTACGACCTACTGAACCAAGTCGAGAATCAGGTCGCGCGGTTCAGGCGGATTCGCCGACAGCCGGAACGCATCTTCCACGAGTTGGATCGCCTCGGGTACGTTCGTTTCGTCGGTATAGTAGAGGGCGCAGAGTTGCTGCCCCGCCACGACCTGATCTCCTACTTTCGATTGCAGGATGACACCTACGGCCGGGTCGATCGGGTCATCCAAGCTATCCCGGCCTGCGCCCAGCATGACGGCGGCGCGGCCGATGTCGTCGGCGTTGATGCGGCTGATGTACCCGTCGCGCGGCGAACTGACAATCTGCTCTCCCGAGGCATTCGGCAGCAAGTCGAACCGATACACGACCTCCGGGTCGCCGCCCTGCGCTGCGATGACGTCCCGTAGCTTTGTGATCGCACTACCGTCCGCTAGCAACTGTTGTGCTTGGTCGCGCGCGCTTTCTATCGACCGCGATGACTCGCCCAAATAGATCATCCGAGCCGCCAATTCCGTCGAAAGCCCGGTCAAATCCGGCGGCCCCTGGCCTTGCAGGGTCTGCGAAGCTTCCATGACTTCCAAAGCATTCCCAACGGTGAAACCGAGCGGTTGCTCCATGTCGGTCAGCAGCGCCTGGACCGTGACGTTCATGCGCCGGCCGATCGAGATCATCAACTGCGCGAGCTTGCGAGCTTCGCTGCGGCCCTTGATGAGGGATCCACAGCCCACCTTCACGTCGAGCAGCAATGCGTCAAGTCCCTCGGCAAGCTTCTTCGACATGATGGAGGCGGCGATCAGCGCCAATGACTCGACGGTCCCCGTCACGTCCCGTAACGCGTAGAGCCTCTTATCCGCCGGAGAGATCTCGTCGGTCTGCCCGGTAAACGCCAAGCCCATCTCTTTGACTTGCGTTTGGAATTCGCCCATCGAGAGCTGCGTGCGAAAGCCGGGGATGGACTGGAGTTTGTCCAGCGTGCCCCCAGTGTGACCGAGACCCCGGCCGGTGATCATCGGCACGCGGATTCCTGCGGCGGCCGCGGTCGGGGCGGCAATCAGAGTAACCTTGTCGCCGACGCCCCCGGTCGAGTGTTTGTCGACCCGCGGCCTCGGGACATCGGTCATCTCCAGCCGCTGGCCGCAGTTCAGCATCGCAGTCGCGAGCGCCGTCGCCTCCGCATCGCTGAAGTCGTTGCAGTATCCGGCCATCAGAAATGCGGCCATTTGGTAGTCGGGAATCTCGTTGCGCGTGTATCCGTTGACAAGCCGTTCGAAGTCTTCCTGCGTCAGCTCTTCTCCGTCGCGCTTGGCTCGGATCAGATCTACGATTCGGTCCATAGAAGTGCACACTTTCCCCGCTGTCCTCCGAAGGAGAAACCCATCGGCAACAGCCAAACTCAACAGATTAGCATCCGCTCAATAGAGGCGCAAGGCGCTAACACGCTGTAAGGAAAGAGTTTTTAATGGGGGTGGCCATGTCCTGAAGCCACCGGCCGCGTGCTCGCCGTCAGGGTACGGGAATGAGCGGAAAGCGGTACCGCCCCTCGTAGATCTCGCCGAAAAGCTCCACCATCTCCGTGTGGACACGGCCGTTCGTGGCCAGCAACTCAGCCCCGCCCAGTTCGTAGGGGCCGCCGCGCATGTCCCCGCACTTGCCCCCGGCTTCCTCGACGAGCAACAGTCCGGCGGCGACATCCCACGAATGCAGGCCGATTTCCCAGAAGCCCTCCAGACGCCCGGCGGCAACCGAGCAAAGATCGAGCGCCGCCGAGCCCGCCCGCCGGATTCCGTGGCTGAGCATCGACACCTGGTGGAAGAAGTGGATGCTCATCTGCTTGTGACGCCGCCCGCTCGGGAAACCCGTGGCGAACAATCCTTCGCTCATCCGAGATGCGCTCGACACCTCCAGGCGCTGGTTGTTCAAGTAGGCCCCCGAGCCCTTTTCCGCGCTGAACATCTCTTCCCGGAGAGGATCGTAAACCGCCCCCGCAATCGTCGCTCCCCGGTATACGAGCCCGATACTCGTCGCGAAGGCGGGGAAGCGGTGGGCGAAGTTGGTCGTTCCGTCAAGCGGGTCGACGTGCCATACATAGTCCGGATCTTGGTCGACTCCGCCGCCTTCTTCCGCCACGATCGAGTGCGTCGGAAACCGGTTGCGCAGCCGCTCCACGATCAGAGTCTCGGCAGCCCGATCGGCCGCCGTCACCAGATTGAACTCGCCCTTGTATTCAATCGCGACGCGCTGCTCGTAGTGTTTCAAAAGCAGCAAGCCCGCTTCGCGAGCGATATCGACAGCGACGGATACGTAGTCCAAGTTGTCCATCGGGTGTCCCCGGGTGTGAGCCGGACGCACGCTGGAAGCGTACTCAGAAAGTCGCCTTCGGCCGCTCGCGCAGGTGCTTGATCTCGTGCTTGTAGATGAAGAGGTTTGGTTCCTGTTTTCGCGTCAGACAAATGAAGTGCGCGTCGTAGTATTCCAAACCGCCCGTGAACTTCTCATTATTGCGCACGGCGATGGGCGTTTTCTCCTCCAGGAGCTGCTTCAGGTAGTCCGCCTCGGCGGGTGTTTCTTCCCAATGAGCGCCCGTCGATGCCCTCGCTTTGTTGCGGCCGGTTGCGAGGGGCCGCCGCCGTGGAACAGCCGCTTCTCGTAAAAGGGACGGTTCATGGCTGGTTTCCCTCCGGTGAGTTCGACGTCCCTTGCGGAGGGCGCGGCTTCCGGCGGATGCTGATGCGTGCGTTTGAAGGCCGCCGCGCCGGCGGCGCGGCCGACAAATAATAACCGTTCCGCGACAACACTTGCGCAGCGGGTCGTTTCACCGAAACCTGAATCTTGCGGAACCGTTCCGTGTCCGAATCCCTCTCCGGCGGATAGTAGCCCAGCAGATACTGCGTCCGCAGATTATCGAGAATCTGATGGAACGAATCATCAAGATTTTCACTCGCGTACTGCACGAACGTCGCGCCTCCGGTGTTCGCCGCCAACGTTTTCAACGCATTCTCCCCGCCGGTGTTGCGTCCTGCGTCGCTACGAATCGGAATGACGATGATGCCGTAGAGCACCGCATCGATGTTGTACGCTGACTCCAACGCCTCGCTGAACGGAGTGTAGCTCGTTGTATCGCCTCCGTCGGTGATCACCACCATCACGCGGCGGCCCTGGCGGTTCTTGAGTTGCCGCGCGGCCAGGAAGACCGCGTCATACATTGACGTGCCGCCGCCGCGCTTCACGAGGCTCAGCGCTTTCTGAAGGCGCTTCTCCGAGCGCGTGAAGCTTGTGAGAATCTCGACGAAGTCAGAGAACTGCAATACCGCGACGCGGTCGTCCGCATGCGATCCCGGTCCGAGCAGGCGCGCGAAGAACCGCTCCGCCGATTCCTGCTCGAACTGTAGCTCCTTCGCCGTGCTGAGGCTCGTATCGAGCATCAGCACCACCGACAGCGGCCGGTTCGTGCTCTTCTCAAAAACCACGATTTCCCGCTCCTGACCGCCATCGACCACAGTGAAGTCCTCCACAGCCAGATCGGCGATCGGGCCGCCGTTGGCGTCTTTCACCGTGACCAGCAAGTTGACCAGATTCACGTCAACCGCGAACGTTGTTTCCGGAGGACTCTCTGCTCGCAGCCCGGCCAAGATCCCGGACCACAAGACTGCGCCGGCAAGGAGAAAAAGTTTCACCGCGCCGCCGCCCCGGCGGGACGCGGCAGCGCCTCTTCCCAGTCGCCCTCGACCCACGCTTCGCCATCCTCGAAGTATTCCTTCTTCCAAATCGGAACGATCTTCTTCAGGCGATTGATCGCTTCCAGGCTGGCTCCATAAGCCGCCTGCCGATGCGCCGACACGACGACGATCGACACGCTCGCCTCTCCGATGGCAAGCCGCCCCAGCCGGTGAACCATTGCAACGCGGTGGATGTCGTGCCGCTCCAGAATCTCCCGCCCGATCTGCTGCATCGTTTTCAGAGCCATAGGGGCATAGCACTCGTATTCGAGATATTTCGTTGTTCGTCCGCCGCTGTTGTTGCGGACGACACCCTCGAAGGTGATCACCGCCCCGTCCGCGCCGCTTACAATCCGCCGCGCCAACGCGGGGCTGTCGATCGGTTTCCGCGTCAGGGCGTAGAAACTGCCATGGCTGTCCGATCCCGCCGCAACCCATCCGGCCGGCTCGTCCGCGCCGCCGCTTACGGGCGGCATCAAAGCGACTTCATCGCCGTCGCTCAGGACAGCCTCCGGGGTGGCAAACTCGTGATTCCGCGCCAGGGCGATGCTGTCGGCCATCTCGCGAAGTCTCGGGTATTGAGACGCATAGCGCGCAAACAGCGTTCCCATCGTCGCGTCGGCCGGAAGCGCCACTGCTTCCTCCGACCGCCCCACCACATCCTTCAGCAGCCCAAAAAAAAGCACCCGAACCGTCATTGCCGAACAGCCCCGATTGTATCGCAGCCGCCTCCCGGCGCCTGAAACCAATAGTTGGGAACCTCTGAACCGATTCCGCCGGCGCCCGGCTCAGGCCAAGGGGTTGAGGATGACCTTCGTCAGACCCGGCTCGTGGTTGTAGAGGCGGTCGAACATGACGGGACCGTCCTCCAACGGCTTGGCCGCGCTGATCAGGCTGCTGCTGCGTATCGCGCCACTCGCCATCAGGTCGAGGCAGGCCGGGTAGTCGTTTGATGACGCGCACGAACCCCGCACGGCGATCTCCCGCGTCACGACGGACTGCAATCCGAAGCCGATCTTCGGCGTGATGTTGCCGATCAGCGTCACCGACCCGCCCTTGCGGACGCTGTAGATGGCGGTGGCGACGGCGACTTCCACGCCAACGGCTTCCATGGCGATATCCACGCCCACACCGCCGGAGAGTTCCTTCGTCGCTTCGACGACGTCGCTCGACTTGGGATTGAGCGTGATATCGGCGCCCATCTTCTTGGCGGCCGCAAGTCGGCCGTCGTCCAGGTCAGCGGCGATCACCGTCCCGCAGCCTGCGGCGCAGAGGGCCTGGACGGTCAGCAGGCCGATCATACCCGCGCCGACGACGAGTGCCGTGTCCCCGAGACGGACCGGAGTCAGGTTCACGGCGTGGACGGCGACCGAAACCGGCTCGACCATTGCCGCCTCGTTGAACGGCAGCGAGTCCGGCACCTTGAAAACGATATGCGCTGGAACGTTCACGTATTCGGCGAACGCGCCGTTGCGCGTGTAGTCCGCGCAAGAAACGCCCAGCACCATCCGGTCGTCACACAGATTCGGCGCTCCGGAGCGGCAGAAGCGGCAACGCCCGCAGGAGATCATCGAGTCGAAAGTAACCCGATCGCCCTCGGAGAACCCGTTGACGCCCGCTCCCAGTTTGGCGACTATGCCGGACGCCTCGTGTCCCATGATGATCGGCGGAATGCGCCGGCCAGAACTGCCGTCGTAGCCGTGCACGTCACTGCCGCAGATACCACAGGAGTGCACCCGGATCAGAACTTCGCCGGGAGCGACCGGCGGTTCGGGAACGTTGTTGATGACCAGCTTCTTGTATTCTTCGAGGACGAGGGCTTTCATCGCCGGAGGACCTCCTCGAGCGTGACGCCATTACCCGCGCCAATGATCGCTGGCGGCGCGAGGATGCAGCCGTCTCGGCAACTTTTCGTGCCGCGTCCCGCGAACGCAGGGACGTAGACCTCGGTTGCGGGGCCACCGGCGAGCAACCCGCTGCGTAGAGTGGCCGGAGCTCTCACGTTCGGTTGTTCGGTCTGCTCCGCCGGGCATGCATGTCACCATCCTAGCCCAAACTCGACCTTGGCCGGGACGGCCCCCTATGGGAAACCGCCCCGCATGGAAGGCAGCCAAAATCGGGCCTCGACGGCCGAGCGCCAATCAGGTACGTCTTGGGCGTTATCCGTGGCAAGAGAGCAAAATCAACGAGAAGCCAAGCGCACTGGGCGCCGCGCGAGCGGCTGCTCGCTGACCGCTAGAGAGTGGTTCGTGGTCCCGGCGGTCTACGACTGCTCCTGCCGGGATGCTAGGCTGTACGGCGTTACTTCATCATGCCTGCAGCTCGGAAGCATCCCCCGCACGCCAAGTTGTGGCTGGCCAATGCTCTGGTTTTGATGGCGCTGGCCGCTTGCGCCCAGCCGGCGCGCTACGAACTTGACCAGGCGCAGGCCGCCGGCGACGAACCCGTCGCACTGATCATTCTGCGTGACACGGAGGCGGGCGTCGAAGCGGGCATAGCCCCGGCGCAAGGCGGTGAATTGAGCAGCCTGCGCGTCCGCCACGGGCAGGAGCTGCTCGAAACGCTCTATCTCGGGCGCGACCACACTCCCCGCGACGACTGGACAGGCAAGGCCCCGCTGCTCTGGCCGGCGACCGGCCGCAACTTCCCGGCCGACCTCGAAGAGCGGCGCAAGGCCGGCGAGGTGTTCCACGGCGGTGCTTGGGAGTGGAAGGGGCGGCGCTATCCGATGCCCATTCACGGCTTCGCGCGAGACTTCGCCTGGAGGGTCCAAAGCAGCGCCGCGGGGCAGGAAGGAGTCCGGGCGCTGCTCGTGTGGGGGGATACCCCTGCAACCCGCCAGATGTATCCGTTTGGATTTCAACTCACGGTCGAATATGAGCTTGCCGAGGGGATGCTCGAGATCCGTTACGAAGTCGCCGCCGACACCGAAAACGACGATCCGATGCCGTTCTCCATCGGGAACCACATCACTTTCGTGACGCCGCTCGTTCCCGGAGGCGATCCCGGCAAAGTTGTTCTCGTCACGCCTTCGCAAGAAGAGATCCTCAAGACCGACTACGGCATTCCCACCGGCGAGACACGCACCCGCTCCCACGCCGACGGCATCGAGTTGGGTGATTTCGAGCGTCGCGTCGCGGTTTCGCTTACCAGCTATGCCGCTGAGCCCTACGTTGAACTGCGCGACCCCGCCGGCCTGATGATCCGCATGAGCCACACTGCGTCCGAGATCCCCGGCCCGCCGATCATCCTCTACAACCTGTGGGGCGACGCTCCCGCCGGCTTCTTCAGCCCCGAACCCTGGGTCGGGCTTCAGAACTCGCTCGTATCACAACAGGGCTTGATTCGCCTCGATCCCGGTGGTCGGTTCCATTGGGCCATTCGGATCGAGGCCACTTCATCGAAATCGTAGGGTCGGCTGCACGAAACCCCCAGGCTGTTCGCATCACGTCACGGCATACTTTTTCGCGACCGCCTCGTTCACGTCATACCCCAGCCCCGGCTGATCCGACACCGTCAGGCACCCCTTCTCCATCGCCTCGGGCGGATCCACCAGCTCGGCACGCCACGGCACTTCTCCGTGGGCGAACTCGAGGATGAGGAAGTTCGGCATGCCCACGCAAACATGGGCCGCTGCCATGTTCCCCACCGGACTCGCCGGGCCGTGGGGCGACACCGTCAGCCCGGCCGCTTCGGCCAAGGCGGAAATCTTCTTGAGCTCCAGCATGCCTCCGCAGTACTTGACGTCCGGCATGAGGATATCGACGGCCTGCGCCGCGATATAACGCCAATTCGGCTCCAGGCCGAAAAGCGACTCCCCTCCGGCAGTCGGCATGGCGGCCGCTTCGTTGATCGCCGCCAGATTCTCGAGCGGGCGTGACACTTCCTCCAGCCAGAACAGACGCAGCGGCTCCAATCGTTTCGCCAAGTCCAGTCCTTTTTCAAGATCGAAGTTGCTGTGCGCGTCGATCAGCAGATCGCCGTCATCGCCCAAGACTCCCCGCACCGCCCTGGCGCAGTCGATGCCGAGCTGTGTGAAAGCCTTGCGGTCCGCGGCGGTCTCCTTGCTCCGCATGCCGTCGAAAGGGGCCAGCTTGACGGCGTCGAGGCCCGCGTCGATGGCGCTCACCGCCATCGCCTCAAACCCCGCGGGCGTGCGCTCGTCGGTCGAGCGGTTGATGTTGGCGTAGTTGCGCACGGTGTCGCGCAGCTTGCCGCCGAAGAGCTGAAACGTCGGGACACCCGCGACCTTCCCCTGAATGTCGTAGAGCGCCTGCTCGATTCCGCTCAGTGCACAGGATGTTGCCCGTTTGTGCACGGCGAACTCCGGATGGACCTTATTCCGCAGCCATTCGATGTCGTAGATGCTGCGGTCCTTGATCAACTCGAAGTACTCCTGGAGCTTCGCGAGTTGGGGATCGTTTCGGCCCGCGTGCGACGCGTCGCCGATGCCGCTCACGCCCGCGCTGGTCTGAATCCGCGGGATCACCCAGTTCCCGCTACGGTTCACGTGGACGCGAAAGATCTCAAGTCCGGTAACCGTGATCTTCACCGCGGAACGGTCTGGGGGAGTGTTGACAGCGCAGCCGGCCAAAGCGGCGGCGGCTGATCCCCCCATGGCAAGGTAGTCTCGGCGGTTCATGGCAGGCATTGTACCCGCTGGAACTCGCAGACCGCACGGCTTCTGAACGTCGAAACCGGCCCTGCGTTGCTCGTTCCGGCTGCACGGGAAGCGATGAAGCAGTGGGAGCACGTAGCGCCGGAACGGAGTCGATCCCGTAAAAGGTCCGGACTCGGCTGGCTAGCAACTTTGCGTTGTCTCAATAGCCGAGCGTCCGGGGCCAGTGATGATCCTCAGTCGCCGCTCCCCGAGGCTCCCTGATTCGGTTGCCACAGAACTTCGTCGACGCCGAGTTGCCTGCACACCCATCGACTCCAAACAAAGAGCGCGTCGCTCAGCCGGTTCAGGTAGCGGACGGCGTCCTTGGGAACATCCTCTTTCCGAGAAAGAGCGATGACGATCCGCTCCGCCCGGCGGCAGACGGCGCGGCAGACGTGCAGCTCGGTGTTGAGGCGGCACCCGCCCGGCAGCACGAACGAACGAAGTCTTTCGAGGTCAGCATTCATCTCGTCGATCTCGGCTTCGAGTTGCAGGACGTCCGCTGCATTGACCCGCGCCTGCTTGGGCTGAATCTCCGCCGGGTCGGTGGCCAGAATCGAACCCAAGTTGAACAGCTCGTGCTGCACCCGTACCAGGGTGTCCGCCAGACGGCCCATCTCACTCGATGCCGCGGCCATCTCGCCTGCGGAGACGCAAGCCATTCCTACGAAAGAGTTCAACTCATCGACCGTACCGTAGGCTTCGATCTTGAGGTCGTCTTTCGGGATGCGCCGGCCGTTGACGAGCCGCGTCTCGCCTTGGTCGCCACTCCTGGTGTAGATGCGGTTCAGCGCCAGTTCCGGATCTTTATATGTCTTTTCGGGCATGGGAACTCATCATAGCCACCGCCGGGCGTCCGGCCCGACCGCCGACACGTCATGTCCACGGATCTATGCCTGATAGCCCGTAGTGACAGTCACGCGGGCGGCGTTATGCGCCCTGGGGGGCCGATGGAGTGACTCGTGGTCGCTCCAGGAACACGGCATCAGGTTTTCACGCCACGGGCCGGAAGCGCGTCGCGTTACCCTTCCGGGCGACGGTCATTGTCGTCCGCCGGAGGAGATCGATCTGGATCGCCCTCCTGCTCACCCCGCGCCGAGCGACCGCAAAAGCCCGCAGCACCTTCCGCGTGACCTTCGCCATGGGCGGCTAAGCACGGTTCAATTCATTCCAAAGAGCCCGATAATATTGTAGAAACCGCTCCGGCTCCTTGCTCTCGGCCACCTCGGCCAGGCAGTAGCGCTCATAGCCGCTACCACGCAGCAATCCAAACAACTCCCGGTAAGGGTAACCGCTCGCCAGCCGGTTGATATGCACGTTCTTGATGAACGGTCGCAACAACTCGAACGGCTCTCTGATCGAGCCGTTTACGACCTCACCCGGATTCGAGTTCCAGCAGATTCCCACATAGGGGTGCGAACACACGTCCATGATCGTTCGCATGTGAATCGGATTCTGGGTGCCTCTGCCATGCACCTCGACCCAGATCTCGACGCCTTTGCGCGCGCCGATATCGCCGCACTCCTGCAGCGCCTCGCCGATCTGTTGGAGTGTGACGCGCCAAGGCACATCTTCGAGCAGGCGATTCGGCCGCACCTTGATCCCCCAACACCCCAAATCGTGCGCCAGGTCGACGAAGCTGGCCGTCTCTTCGATGTTCCGCCGCACGACGGCCGGGTCCGGTGAGTGGTATTCGCACGCCGTTCCCAGACTCAGCAGTCGAATCTTGCTTCGCAAGAATCGGTCCCGCACTTTCTCCCGCTCTTGCGGCGACAGAGACGGTTCAACGCCGTGCGCGTGGGTTGTCCGCAGCTCGACGGCCTCCCACCTGGCGGCTTCGAGTTGCTTGATGATCGTTTCGATATCCCAGTTGCGGGCGATGTTGTAGGTAACAAGGCCGAGTCTCATCAGCGTTCACCGGCGAGTATTCTACCACCGCGGTGTATATACCAGCCTCTGCGGCGCCACCTTAGGCCCGCATCCTCTCACCCGATAGCGGGCTGCTTCCCTCACATCCCGGCCGCCGGCGCTATCTTGGTGTAGGGATGGCACGGCGCGGCGCACTGCGGAACGGGGCGGAGTATGTGTTTGCCTGGCCGATTCTCCAAGCCCTGCAGTGGTTGCCGCCGCCTTTCGCTCGCGGGTTCGCCGCGGGGCTTGGATGGGTGGCGCACGCGCTGACGCCGCGGTGGCGCCGGATCGCCGACCGCAACCTGCGGCTGGCTTTTCCCGACATGTCCGCGGGCCGCCGCCGGGAAGTCGTGCGCGGCGTCTATCAGAACCTGGGGCGCGTCTTGCTGTCTGTTGCCCGCATGCCACGCATCGATCAAGGCAACATCGGGGAGTGGCTCGACTACGAGGGCTACGAGCACTACGACGATGCGCGACGGCAGGGCCGCGGCGTCTTGTATCTCACGGCGCACCTGGGGAACTGGGAACTGAGCGCTCACGCACACGGCCTTCACGGTCACCCTTTGCATGTCGTCGTGCGGGCACTCGATAATCCTTACTTCGATCGCTTCGTGGAGCAGCGCCGCGTCTGCTCGGGAAACCGGCTGATTCGCAAGCAGGAATTCGCTCGCCGGGCGCTCAAAGCCGTTGGGGAGAACGAGGCGGCCGGGGTCTTGGTCGACCAAAACACGGCCGGCGACGACGGAGTGTTCGTGGAGTTCTTCGGCCACCGAGCGAGCGCGACCAGCGGAATCGCTCGCCTCGCGATGCGGACGAAAACACCGGTCGTTCCCGGTTTCGCATTCTGGAACGAGAAGCGTCAGAAGCACGCACTGCGCTTCAGTCCGCCAGTCCCGATGGTGGACACGGGTAACAAAGAGGCTGACTTGGCGGAGAACACGCAGCGTTGTCAGAAGGTTATCGAAGAGGCGGTCCGCGAGTACCCCGAGCAGTGGCTTTGGATCCACCGGCGCTGGAAAACGCGGCCGCCGGGTGAACCGGATTTATATTGACGCCGGTCGGGCACTTTGTGAGGCAAGGTACGCTCGGCTCATGGACTTGGGGTAGAATGAATGCGGATTCAGGCGGCCATGCGCAAAGCGATTGGCATCATCCTGTTGGTTTGGGTCACCGTGCTCGGTGCCCAAGAGGCGGAAGTCGATCCCGGTTCGACGATTCAGGTCGATGTCAACGTGGTCAACGTGCCGGTTGCCGTGATGGACAACGAGGGTCGGTTCCTGGTCGACCTGAAAAAGGACGACTTCAAGGTTTGGGAGAACGGCAAGAGGGTCGAGATTCGGTATCTGACGAAGAGCACCGATGTCGAAAATATGCCGCCGTTGCGGGTGGGCCTTCTCATCGATCAGAGTAGCCGGGCACGTCTCTACTACAAGACGTACAAAGATTCGATCGGCGACCTCGCCTTCCTGTTGATTCCCGAAGGCGGGCGTGACCGCGGATTCTTGATGGGCTACCACACGGAAGTCGATCTGCTCGTCAAGATGACCAACGATGCGTATTTGATCTCCGAGAGACTCGAGAAGGTCAAGCACGGCGGCGGCAGCGCGATGATGGACGCCATCTACGATGCCTGCACCAAGTACCTCGCGTCCCAGGAGTACAAGGGTCCCGGCGAGCCGCGCAAAGTGATCATCATCATCGGCGACGGTCACGATAATGTCAGCAAGCGAAGCCTGGAGGAAGTTCTCTACGTAGCGCAGCGCCACCAGGTGACTATCCACGGGTTGAGCACGGTGGCCTGGGGCTTTCACGAGAAAGAAGAGAAGAACCTGTTCCAACTCGCCGAAGCGACCGGCGGACGTATCGTGCAGCCGATGGACAACGTACATAAAGACGTCTCCGGCTATCTCTCCAAACCACAAGACGCCGGCAACTTCGTCTACACCGTCGGGACGGGTGAATACAACGCCGCGCAGTTGCAAGCTTTGTTCGATGCCATTCGCGACGTGGCGGGCGGCATTCAGAAGCATTATGTGCTGGGCTACGTCCCGCCGACGCCGTTCAGCGACGGTAAGTTCCGCAGCATCCGCGTCGAGCTCAATCTGACGAAGTACGTGGATCTGGATATCCGGCACCGCGCCGGATACTATCCGCCGGAAGTGCCCGCGCCCTGAGACAGGGTTGCTCGCCGAGACTTGAGCGCACATCGGAAAGCGCTTGGGCAGCAAAGGGGCCAAAGATAGATCGCAGAGCGGCTTCACACCCCAGCTTTATTGACGTTGGGTCAAACTTGACGCTGCGTTGAGCACGGCAAGCCGGGGCAACGAAGTCATGCCAGAGTGGCCGATTCCCTTTCCTTCCTGGCCACTGGCAACTGACAACTGACCACTAACGTCGGGCTTGTCTTGCCGCATGCGTCCCTCGTCACGTGGTGAGAAATGCAGGTCAGATGCGCCAGGCCGGCTTGGGGCCGAGGCGCGGAGAAGTCGTCGAGCGGGTCGAGGTCCAAACGCGCCTCATCCAGGCGCCCAGGTCGTCAAACAGCGTGTAGTAGGTCGGCAGGACGATCAGCGTCAACACGGTGGATGCCAGCAGGCCTCCCATCACGGTGCGGGCGAGCGGGAAATACTTCACCTCGAACATCGCGCTGTCGCCCCACGCCAAGGGGATGAGGCCGACGACGGTGGTGGTCGCCGTCATCACGATGGGGCGGAAGCGTTCCCGGCAACCTTCACGAATCGCCTCGGACCGTGGCAGTCCCTTGCGCCGCAGGTTGTTGATGTGATCGATGAGTACGATCCCGTTGTTGACGACAATGCCGATCAGCACCATCGAGCCAATCCAGGCCATCATGTTGAATGGCGTATTCGTGACGTAGAGGAAGCCCGCCACGCCGACCAGCGCGAGCGGCAGCGAGAACATGATCGCGAACGGGTGGGACAGCGATTCAAACAGCGACGCCATCACGAAGTAGACCATGAACAGAGCCAAACCGATATCCCACAAGAAATCGCTGCGGTCGGCGTCCTGCTGATTCGTCCAGAAGCTGTAGCTCCAACCGTATCCGGCCGGGTATGCGAGAAGGTTCATGACTTCCGTCATGACGGCCTTGCCCGCCTCGCGCTGCCCGCCGCTGTATTCCGCCCAGAAGGAGAGATTCGTTCTGCGGTTTTCTCGCCGGATCCGGCTGGGCACCTGCTCGATTCTGAGTTCCGCGACTTGCGACAGTAGAATGGGTTCCCCGTCCCGTCCGGCGCCTACGACCATCGATTTGAGATCGTCCAGGTCTTCGCGATCCTCCGGCCGCAGTTGCACGAGGATGTCGACCTCGCCTTCGGGGGTGCGGAATCCACGGATTTGCCGCCCGCGGACCGCAATCCCCAGAACTTCGGAAACCGACTGCGGGGAGATGCCGTACTGCCGCGCCAACTCACGATAAAGACGAATCTGAACTTCCTCCTCGACGCTGTCGGTTGGCAGGCTCACGCGAGTGAATCCCGGCCGGGCGAGCAGCAGCCGTTCGGCCTCTTCAGCGAGGTTCTGTAGCGTTTCCGGATCGTCGCCGAACAAGTTCGCGCGAAAGCCCGTGCGATCCTCTCCTCGCTGACTGCCGAGGGTGATTTCGGACCCCGGAATCTCCGGCAGCTTTTCTTCGATCTCTTCGCGGAACTTCTGGAGCTCGTCGTGAGTGATGCGGTCAGTGTCGAAGAAGATCTCGGTGCGAGCGCGGTTGTTGTCGTATTCCGACCGGATATCCCTGATCTTCCAGCGCTCGCGGTTGTCCTCCAGGACTTGCTCGACCGGTATGACGTAGTCGTTGACGATCTTTGCGTAGTGGAAGTTCTCGGTAAATTTGTAGCGGACCCGAACGTCTCGAATGTTGAGCGACTCGGGAGTCATGTTGGGGACCTTGTTCGCGAGCAGCCAGCCAGCGCCCGCAATGAGAGCCGGTACCAAGACCAGACCCACAAGCACACGGTGCTCCAGGGGCCAACCGACCAGCCGCAGATAGCCCCTTACGACCGTGCCGGCTTCCTCTGCACCGTGGGCCGGGCTCTTGGCTTGCGGTTTGATGGATTCGCCATCGCGGGACCGCGAGAACAGAGAGCCGAACGCCTTCCCGAGCTGACGTTGCCAACGAGGCCGGGACGTCATGTCGACGCGCAGGAACCGCGCCATCGCCAGCGGGATGAGTGTAAGCGAAATGAACAGTGAGCACAGCAGAGCGAAGATGATCGACATCCCGGCGTGTCCCAGAAGCGTCGAATACTGCGACTCCTGACCGAAAACCAACGGCACGAAGATGATGATCGACGTCAACGTGGCCGCGATGACCGCCATGATGACCTCCTGTGTTCCCACGCGGGCGGCCTTGACGCGACTCATGCCTTTTTCGAGCTTCTGGTAGATCGACTCCAGCACGACGACGGCGTTGTCGACAAGCATGCCGGTGGCCAGCATCAGCCCGAGCATCGTCAGCACGTTCAAGCTCTTGCCGCTGAAGTGGAGGAACCCGATGGCCGAAACGATGGAGAAAGGGATCGACAGAGCGATGATCATCGACGCATCGAATCGCCGCAGAAAAAGGACGAGCACGAAAACGGCCAGCAACGCGCCGAGAACGCCTGCACTCAACAAACCCGACAGCGACTTGACGATTTCCTTGCCCTGGTTGAACCACAGGAAGAGATTGATGCCGCCCATCGACGGGTCGTTCTTCAACTCTTCGATCTTCTCGAGCACGCCGTTCGTCACTTCGACGGCGTTCGCTTCGGAGGTCTTGCGGACCATGAACCCCAGCGAGTTTTGTCCGTTGAGGCGGCTTCCCGAGGAACGCGGCGGTGCCTCGTAGAGAATGTCCGCGACATCACGCAAAAGGAGTCCCCGGTCATTCACGGGGATCGTCTCGATATCGGTGAGCGAGAGAAGCGTCCCCTGCGTAAGGGCACTGTACTGAACCTCGCCGTCGACAACGCGGCCGAGAGAGCGGTTGACGTTGATATCGTCGAGCTTGCGGAACATCTGGCCGACATCCACGCGGTAACGCTTGATGTCATCCAGGCGGAGGTCGATGTTGACTTCTCGCCGGCCTACGCCCCAGAACTGCACTTCGGCCACTCCCGGCACGCGCTCCAGCGGCTTTTTCACCTTGAGGTCGAGAAAGTCCGCCGACTGCCGCAGATCGCGCTCCGAAGAGAACGCTCCGAACATAACCGGAGTCTGCGCTGTGTTCCAGTTCCAGATGTTGATCCGTTCGACCTCATCGGGAAGCTCGTTGCGGATCAGATCGACCTTGTCCCGAACCTCGTTCCGAATCAGCCCTACCTCCCGGCCCCAATCGAAGTTCATCTCCACGCTCCCGTTGTTGCGCGAGGCGTAGGATTGGGCTCGCTGGACGCCGGGGATGGTCTTGAGCGTCTCCTCGAGCGGTTTCGTGATCGATTCCAGGGTCTGCAGCGGCGTGCTGTTCGGGTGGCTGACGCTCACCCGCAGGAAAGGCCCCTCGATGTCCGGCATCAACACGAGCGGAATCTTGAAGATGGAGATGCCGCCCAGCGTGAGAAACAGCACGAAGACCATGCAGATGGTGACGGGGTAGCGTACCGAGAAACCGGCCAGACGGCTCCCCGCATCGCGGCTCATGCCGGAGGGAGTGGCGCGCTTCGGCGGGTCCGGAATCGGGGTACTCATTGTCTAGTTGCTCTCCTCACGCAGTGTCCCCCAGGATGGCTCCATCCGCTGTTCGGCCGCGGGTTTCTCGTCCCTGTCAGCCACCGAATCCAACGCGCGCGAGCCGCGGTCGACGCCTTCATACACGACCGGAATCAACACCAGGGTCAGCAACGTCGAAAACACCAGCCCGCCCATGACGGTAACCGCCATCGGCGCGCGGATCTCCGAACCCTCGCCCCAACCCAAAGCCATCGGAAAGAGGCCGAGCACGGTGGTGAGCGTCGTCATCAAGATCGGCCGCAACCGAACCTGCCCCGCCAGCAGCACCGCTTCCCGCTTCGCCGCGCCGCGGCGGCGGAGTTGATTCGTATAGTCCACGAGGACGATGGCGTTGTTGACCACGATGCCCGCCAGGACGATCACTCCCAGCAACACCATCACGCTTACGGCGGTCCCGGTGACGAACAACGACAACACAACGCCAACCAACGCCAGCGGCACGGTGAACAGAATCACGAATGGATGCGTCAGAGATTCGAACTGCGACGCCATCACCAGGTAGACCAGAAACACGGCCAGCGCCAAGGCGAATTGCAAGCTGCGGAATGATTCTTCGGCTTCTTCGTTCTGGCCGGCCAGCCCGACGGTCGTATTGAGGGGTAGTTCCGTGCGCAGATCCTGCAATTCCTCTCGGATGTCGTCGGAGACGCTGTTCAGGTCGCGGCCCACGAGATTCGCCGAAATCACCGCCGCGCGCTGCGAACGGATGCGCCGCACTTCCGCGGGGCCGCGGGCGATGCGGATATCCGCCACCGCGCCCAGCCTGATCGGCGCCGCGGCGGGCTGGACATTCTGCTCTTCTTCATTTTCGTTCTGTCTGTTCTGCTGATTGCGCCTGTTGCTGTTGGCGCGGTTGTTCGCCGCGGCGGAGCGCATGGAAGTCGGCGTCGAGACCGCGGAAGCGCCGCCGCCGTTCTGCTCATTGTTCTGTCCGGTTGCGCGGTTCGGATTGCTGTTCCCTCGATCGTTGATCACCAGCGTCTTGAGGTCCGCAATCGTATCGCGGTGGGACTCCTCGGCGCGGACGAGAATCTCGATCTGCTTGTCTTCTTCGCGGTAGCGTGAGGCGACATCGCCTCGAATCTTGTTGCGCAGGATTTCGCCGATCCTCGTTTCATCCAGGCCGAGCCGCGCCAGCCGATCGCGATCGAACCGCACCTGGATTTCGGGGCTGCCGAGCTTCGTCGTCGTTTGGATGTCGCTGAGCCCGGGAATCGCCTCCAGCCGCTCGATCACCATGGCCGCCGCCCGCCGCTGGTCTTCCATATCGAAGGCGTACACCTCGACTTCGATCGCCGTCTTGAAGCTGAAGAGCGTGGGCCGCGCGAAAGTGTAGGCGGCATCGGGATAACCGGCCAGAGCCTCGCGCACTTGGGCGATTGCCCGCTCCTCGGCTTGGCGGTTCTCGCGGTCTTTCATCAGGACGAAGATCCGGCCCGCGTGTTCATCGAGGGCGCTTTGGCTGAATTGATTCTCGTTGCTGCCCCCGACGCTCGAGAAAACGGTTTGGACGTCGTCGATCGCCGCGACCTTTTTCTCGATGCCGTGAAAAACACGGTCGGTCGTATCGAGAGGCGTGCCTTCGGGAAAGCGGACCTCGAACGAAAACTCGCCCTGTGAGAGCGGCGGGATCAACTCGCCGCCCAGCGAACCATACAGCAAGGCTGCGAGAGCGACGAATGCGAGGACGGAGACGAAAACGATGGGTTTGTTGTTGAGTGACGCTTCGAGAACCCGCGGATAGGTTAGATACAACGACTCGAAGCCCCGCAGGGTCAGTTTCAGCAGCGGCGAGATCAGAGTGAGCAGGAGTCTCCCGATTTCCCGGGCGGCGAACCGCAGCGCCCAAAGAATCGACGGAATCGCCGCTGAGAAGACGGCCCAGACCAGCCAGCGGCCTGCCGAAGTCAGGTCGCGGTACACCAATCGGAAACCGCCGACGGGCTCATCCCGCGGTACGGTGTCCTCCGGCTTGGTCCGCTCGTCGACTTCCTCCATCTCTCCCTTCCGCATCCGCAGGCCCAGGACCATCGGAATGAACGTCAACGCCACCAGCAACGACGCCAGCAGCGAATAGGTGATCGTCAGCGCCTGGTCTTTGAAGAGCTGGCCGGCGATGCCCTCCACGAACACGAGCGGCAGGAAGACAGCCACCGTCGTTAACGTGGAGGCCGTCACGGCGAGACCCACTTCTTTTGTCCCGCGATAAGCGGCGTCGGCCAGACCGACCCCCTCGCGCCGGTGCCGCGCCACGGACTCCAGCACGACGATGGAGTTGTCCACAAGCATCCCGATGCCCAACGCCACGCCGCCGAGCGACATGATGTTGAGCGTGATGTCGGTTTGGTGCATCAGCGCGAACGTCGCCATGATCGAGATGGGAATCGACATGCCGATGATGAGGGTGCTGCGGCCGTCCTGGAGGAAGATGAACAAGATGGCGGTTGCGAGCAAGCCACCCAGGATGGCGGCCGTGCGAACGTTGTTGACCGACTCGCTGATGAACAAGGCTTGATCGAAGACGATCTCGTACTCGAGGCCCCGCGGGTAGAAAGGGCTTTTCTTCATCTCGGCCAGCTTGTCGCGCACGTCCCGCGAGACCGTCACTGTGTTGGCGTCGCCTTCTTTATAGATCGCCAGTTCGACGCTTTCGCGGCCGTTGAGCCGGGCGATCACTTCACGGTCTTTCGTGCCCCGCCAGACGCGCGCCACGTCGCCGAGAACAACGTTGCGCCCCTGCTCGTTGCGCACGATGATGCGCCTGATTTCGTCCACGGAGCGGAACTCGTTGAGCATGCGGACCATGTAGCGGGCGTCCTGGTCGTAGAGGCTGCCGCTGGCCTGGTTGAGATTCTCCTGACGCAGGATGTTCGTGACCTCGGTGATCGCGATGCCCAACTCGGCTAGGCGTTTCTCGTCGACCTCGATACGAATCTGCTCTTCGCGGCCGCCGAGCACCTTGACGGCCGCGACGCCTTCCGTCGATTCGAGTCCTTGCTTGAGTTCCTTCTCAGCGAGGTAGCGCAGTTGGCTCAAGCTCAGGTCGCCGAAGATTTGCATCCGCATGATCGGATCATGTGAAGGATCGAAGCGCAGCACGACGGGTTTCTCGGCGTCTTCGGGAAGCGTCAGGCCGTCAAGCTTCTCACGGACGTCCATGGCCGCGAAGTCCATGTTCGTGTTCCACGCGAATTCGAGAACGACTTCGGACTGATCGGACCGCGAGATCGAGGTAAGCCGCCGCAGACCTGAAACGACGCCCACCTGCTCTTCCACGGGCCGCGTGATCAGCGCCTCAATTTCCGCGGGCGCGGTGTCGGGCAGTTCCGTCTGAATGGTGAGCGAAGGATAGGAAATGTCGGGTAGAAGATTGAGCGGCAGCCGTTGCAGTGAAACGAGGCCGAACAGGATGATCGCGGCGACGAACATCGACACGGTAACCGGACGGCGGATCGCGGTCCTGGTGATCTGCATGAGTGGGGGCCGCTGCGGCGTCAGCTTTCCACGGCGCGGATCTTCGAGCCTTCCTTCAGGTTGCCTTGTCCCGCGACGACAACGGCTTCTCCGGGGCTCACGCCGGAGCGCACTTCCACCTCGCTTGCGTTCTCGTAGCCGAGCTCAACCTTGCGCCGATGAGCGATCTCGTCCTCGGCCGTGAAGATGTAGTTCTCGCCGTCCTCCTCGATGAGGGCCCGCTTGGGGATCAGAACGGCGTTCTGCCGCGTGTCGGTCTGGATGTTCACGCGGACGAAGGCCCCCGGACGGAAGTCCCGATCGGCCGGTCGCAGCTCGACGGTCACTTTGACCGTTCCGGTGGAATCATCGACGACCGGGCTGATCCGGGCGACGCGGCCCTGCGCGGAGTCTCTTTCGTGGGCTCCCAGCAGAACATGGGCTTGTTGTCCGGGGCGGATCAGGTCCGTTTCCTGCTCGGAAAGGTGCACGTCGGCGTAGAGCGGCGAAAAGGCTCCCAGGCGGAAGAGTTGCTGCTGGACGCGCGCGCTTTGTCCCAACTCCACTTGCCGCTCGGTGATGTAGCCGTCAAAGGGCGCTGTGATGTTCGTTCGCGAGATCTCGAGGTGGGCCTGCTCGATTTGGGCTTCCAGTTCGTCGACGCGATGGCCCAGCTCGCGGACGCGCGAGGCCGCCACGCGCTCGTCGTGCGTCTGTTCGTCAAGCTGATAGCGAAGCTGCGCCACTTCCTGCTCGCTGACGAGCTGTTCTTGGAACGCCGTTTCCTTGCGGTCGAGCTCGGCCTTCGTGTTGGTGATCTGGGTGCGCCACTTTTCTTGCTCAATCTTCGCCTGCTCCAACTGGATGCCTGCCTGGGCGAGTTGCTGCTTCGTGAGGGTAAGGTTGATTTGAAGGTCGGTATCGTCGAGCGTGCACAGGGCCTGGCCCTTGCGCACGAAGTCGCCTTCTTCCACGAGCAGGTCCTCGACGACCCCCTCCACGCGGGCCGTCACTTCGACGTCGCGCCGCGCCCGGAGATTCGAGGTGGAGGAGAGATAGGACGAGATGGCCCCCGACGAGGCCGCGACGAGCTCGACAGGGACGGCTTCTTCGGTTTCTTCCTTCTTTTCGGCCTTGGCGGAGTCTTTCGAACCGTCCTGCTCGGCTCCCGTCGAGCCGCTGGAAGCGAGCCAGTAGGAGGCCGCCGCGGCTGTCAAGAGCAGCGGCAAGAGAGTTCCGTAGGCTTTCAGACGAGGAGCCATGATGTTATGTTGCTGTGAATCGACCGATCGTTACCGGCGAGGGCGCCAGGTTCTCGCCGAGAGGTGCGCCCCTCATCGGGAATCGGCCTTGGCAACGGTCCGGACCGACGAATGCCCTATTGCTATTGCTCATAATCCCGAATGGATACTTGTTTTATACGTAAGCGGGCGGCCGTTGGTTCCGCGGGTTGGCGAGAAACACGACAGCCCCGTGACGCCAGGACCCCATTTAGGTTTAGACGCGCCTCGGGCGTCATTTGTTTGCATGGATGCGCTTGTTTTCTCACATCGCCGCCTGCGCGGCCCCGGGCGCCCTGTGGCGGCGGCCCGCTTCATCACAGCTTGATAAAGAAAACACGGTCGTGCATCGTCTCTCTCAACGGTGGTCGGCTCGCGCTGACCGTGGAGGCCTCGATGTATTCGTCTTTCGTGCGCCTGATCTCGAAACTCGGCTCGCCGGCGATTGGCGCGGGCATGTTCCTAGGCTTTTCGATGAACGTTTGGAGCCAGGCGACCACTGGCGGCATTCTCGGGCGGGTAGTGGACCCGAGCGGATTCTCCGTGCCCGGTGGCGTCAGTCGTCGTTCGAAACTCCAATACGGGGCTTGAGCGGGCTACCCGGACCGATGCGGAAGGCGACTACGCCGTGCCGAATCTTCCGCCCGGAAACTACGTCGCGGAGATCGAGAGCCCGGGTTTCAAAAAGCTTACGCGCGGGTCCGTCAAGCTGACGGTCGACCAGAAGCTGCGGCTCGATCTCCAACTTCATCTGGGAGAGTTGACGGAAGTTGTGACCGTCACAAGCGAGGTGCCGCTGCTCGGCCGTAACTTCCTCGAGCTGGCCCGGCTCGCCCCCGGAGTGGCGGCCGGGGCCGGAGGCAACAACGTGAATCTGGCGGTCAGCGGTCAGCGCGAATTCGGCAACTCGTTGCTTGTCGACGGCGTAGAGGTGTCCGGCAATCGGAACAACGACACCTCTCTGCGGCCAAGCGTCGATGCTGTCGAGGAATTCAAGGTGCTGACGTCGGGTTATGCCCCGGAGTTCGGGCGAGCGTCCGGCGGAGTGATCTCGATCCAAACAAAAGCCGGGAGCAACGAGACGCACGGTTCACTCTATGAGTTTCTCAGACCCCACTCGACAGCGGCCAGGGCGTTCTTCTCTCCAAAGCCGGCGCAGTTGAAACAGAACAACTTCGGCGGCTCGCTGGGAGGGGCGATCACCAGGAATAGAACTTTCCTGTTTGGAAGCTACGAGAGTGTTCGCCTGAGGGATGCATTTTCGTTCCTCGATACGACCGTGCCCAAAAGCATGGTCCGCTTCGACGGCGCCGCGGCTGATCTCTCGGGGTTGCAGGATCCGGGAACCGGCAAACCGATCCCGATCTTCGATCCGGATTTCTACGCAGAGAACTTCTACGCCCAACGGTTTCCCAACAACGTGATCCCGGCCTCCCGAGTGAGCCCCGCGGGACGAGCCGTCTACGACAACTTCTTCCCCGCGCCCAACACGACCGGGACGTTCAACGGCTGGTTCAGCAATTTCGTCGTCAATCAGCCGTTCAGGTTCGATTCCGACACATACGACACTCGCTTTGACCATCTCTTCTCCGGCAACAACCAACTGTCCGTTGTGTACCACCTTCGAAAGTTCGACTCGCTCCAGGGTGACCGGATTGACACTACGAACCAGTCGGTAGCGGCCACGTACTCTCACATCGTGTCGCCAACAGGCTTGAACGAGTTACGCGTGGCCTATTCACGGTTTTCATTGCTGCAAACGAGTCTCCTCCATGGCCGTAACCTTGCCGATGAATTCGGCTTGGCCAATATCAATATCCCTGGATTTGACCAGACGAGAGGATTTCCAAACATCTTCCTGGGATTCGGTGCGCAGACGGGCGGTTCGACGTTCAAGCCGCTCGAATTCGTCGATAACAATGTGCAACTCACGAACAACTTTTTGTGGCGGCGCGGCAATCACGACATGAAGTTCGGAGCCGATCTGCGGAGGCTTGCCTCAGCGCCCGCCTTTTCGCTGTTCCCTACGGGCTTCATGTTTTTTGCCGGCTTCGGCGCAAGCCTGACGGCCGATCCGAACTACTCTTTCTTCGACGCCGACGCCTTTTATCAGAACGGCGGCAACGAAGTAGCCGATCTTCTTCTCGGCCTGCCACAGACCGTGACCACCGGACTGCAGTTGACCCAACCCAGGGTCCGTACCCACGAGGCACATTTCTACTGGCAGGATGCGTGGCAGATTACGCCGCGGTTGACTTTGACGTATGGCGTGCGTTACGAATTCCAGGCGCCTTATAGCGAGAAAGACGGGCAGGCGGCGAATTTCGACTTGTCCACACGCCGGCTCTTGCTCGCCGGACGCGGCGGCCACCGCAGTTCCCTGCTCGAGCCGGATCGGAACAACTTCGCGCCGCGCTTCGGATTTGCCTACCGCATCACGAACAAGACGGTGGTGCGCAGCGGCTACGGAGTTTTTTATTCGCCGGAGAACAGCGCTCGCAACGAACTGCTCACGAAGAACTATCCGTTTGCGACACAGCAGGATTTCTTTAATGACATCTTTGGGTTTTATAGCGGCGGCTACAAAACCTACGTGCTGGACACGGGAGTCCCCCGCGACACCGTGATTCCGATTGCCGGCGGCGGCGCGGCGATCGATCCATCCGAGATCGCCAACGGAAAGAATCTGACCGTGATTGCGGTCACCCCGCACTTCCGCACCGGATATTCCCAACTGTTCAACTTCACCCTGCAACGCCGGATAACGCCGTCGATGAGCGTCGAGGCGGCTTACGTCGGTTCGCTGGCCCGCAAGTTGCCCTACGGAATCGGCGACGTCAATAGGAATGAGCGCCTGACGGCCCAGGTTGGAAAGATTCAGGCTCAGTTCCCTGTCGGGCTGAGCAACTATCACTCGCTCCAGGTGAAAGCCGAACGGCGTCTTTCGAAAGGCTTGAGCTCGCTGTTTGCGTACACGTTCGGTAAATCGATCGATAACGGGCCGGCGCCGTTCAATCTGAACCGCAACAACCAGCGGCCCCAGAATCCATTCAACCTCCGTGCGGACCGAGCGGTTTCGGCGAACGACGTTCGCCACAATGCCGTCTGGAGCGCCGTCTATGAGCTTCCCTTCGGTCGCGGGCGGCAGCTCCTGACGAGAATGAGGCCGCTGACCGAGGCGTTGCTCGGCGGCTGGCAGGTCAACGGGATTCTGGCGTTCCGCTCGGGCCTGCCTGTAAATGTGATCCGCAACGGACAGCGGCAAGGACTCGAAGGATTGCGTCCCAACGTCATCGGCGATCCTGACCTGCCGGGATCCGAGCGTTCCCTGGAGCGGTACTTTGATACGGCGGCTTTCACGATCGATGGGCTCGGTGACACCGAACCCGGCAACACGGGAAGAAACGTCTTGCGCGGATCGGGGTTCAAGAACCTGGATTTCTCTGTTTTCAAGGAGTTCCCGCTCAACGAGCGCGCGGAGCTGCAGTTGCGCTTCGAGTTCTTCAATTTGACGAACACGCCGAACTTCAGTCTCCCGAATGGGGACTTCTCGCGCGGCGATTTCGGCAGCGTCACGCAGTCAACCGGCAATCCGCGCATTGTCCAGTTCGCCGCCAAGATCCATTTCTGACGATTCTGCTCGCCCGTGGATACGAGTTCGGAGATAACCCGCCGCAGTCTGGGGCTGGCGCTTGCCGCTGTTGCTTTCCCGGCGGCGCGCCCGGCGCGACGCGGCTTCTATGGGTTGGAGCAACAGGAGGGGGTGTGGTGGTTTGTCACACCCGATGGACGGCCGTTCTTTTCTTCCGGCGTGAATGTCGTCTCCCCCGGCGTCCCACCCGGGGATTACCGGGAGAGCAACCCCTCGTACTCCGCCTTGCGGCTGGAGAGGTACGCAGGCATGGCGGACTGGTCGGCGAAAACGGTGGAACGGCTGCGCCGATGGAACTTCAATACCGTCGGTGGGTGGTCGGCGGCGGAACTGCGATCAACCGGCATGCCCTATACGGTTGTCTTGCACCTGGGTGGGTCGCTCGGAGTGCCTTGGAGCGATGTTTTCGCGCCCGACATTCCGGAACGCTTCGCGGAGCTTGCCCGCGGGAAAGTTGAGCCATTGCGCGGCGACGTCAACCTGCTTGGTTACTTCACGGACAACGAACTTGGCTGGTGGCCCGACACCATTCTGAAGATCGTCGCAAGGCACCCGCCGTCGAGCCATGCCAAGGCGCGGCTGATCGCGATGCTGAAGGAACGATACGGCGGAGACTTCGGACGCCTGTCACGGGATTTCATCGCCTCGGGCGCATCGACGTTCGATGAAATCGTGGACTTGCAATATCATGCCGGCGGCGGCGGGAAGTCCTTCGCGCTTGAGTTTGCCGGCGTGATCGCTGAGCGGTATTACCGCCTGGCGCACGACGCGGTGCGCTTGTACGATCGTAATCACCTGATTCTTGGTGATCGGTATCTTGAATGGTGTCCGGAGCCGGTGGCGAGGGCGGCGGCTCGCTACGTGGATGTGGTTTCCACGAACTACGGTGCGCCCTTCCGAGACGGGGGCATCTCGTGGTTCTTCCTGGACTCGCTCCATCGCAGTACGGGGAAGCCCGTGCTCGTCTCGGAGTTTTATTTCTGTGCGATGGAGAACCGAACCGGGAATCGCAACACCGGGCGCATCTTCCCTACGGTCGAGACACAAGCCCAACGCGCGGCCGGCTTCTCGACCAATCTGCGCGCGCTTGCCGCGCGCCCCTATGTTGTCGGCGTCCACTGGTTTCAGTATCACGATGAGCCCCCGCACGGTCGCGCGAGCGACGGCGAGGACTACAACATGGGCTTGGTCGACATCTACGATCGTCCCTACGAGCTGCTGACGCAGGCGGCAAGCGAGATCAACGCCGCCCGCATTCATGCCCGCGCCGAGCCCGGCCGGCCGGCCGCTGTCTTTCCCCGGGCGCCGAAGAATGCTGAGCTCGGACTGGAGTTCTGGCCGCGTGAAGCGGCGTTGTTGGTGGCGGCCGAGCCGGTCTCGTTCGCCGACCTGTTTCTATGCTGGCGCGAGGAGATGGTCTATGTCGGCGTTCACGCCGCCGCCTTTGCCGATGAGGACACGTACGCGAACCGCTCGGTTCCTGAGCAAGAGCGCATGCTCCTGAAGCTCGAGATCGGCGCGCCGGGATCGGCTCGACGCCGGATCAGGCTGCGCTTTGGCCCCGGCGGCGGTGCGGAAGTCGATGGGTGCGGCGCCAGGGTCGTCTATCAGCACGAAAAGAACACCCGGTTCACGGTTGTATTGGGAATGGACAGGGAGGCGCTCGGTGGGATGCGCCTGGAGCCGGGCGAGCCTGTATTCCTGGACGCGTCGCTCTCGGCTCCCGCCGGAGACCCCAGAACGACGTGGCGCGCCGAGCGCATTCTTGCGCGCCGCTGACAAGACCATGCGCTGTCTTCGGACGGGGCGCAGCGCCTCGCGGGCAAAGGGCGCTGCGTCGAAGCAGCCCCGGCGGCGCCGTGCAGTCGAGTGGATTTGGCGGGTACCGCAAAGGCCGCCGTCAGCAGGCGCCCAAGAAACGGACAGGCGTCATGCCGCGCTTCGTGAACGGTCAGTCCTATGCTCGCCGGGAACCTCTTGCCATCGCCGCCGCGCGACCCTCGCCGCCTCCAACTGGTAGGCGGGCCCCAATGCCAATGCCGCGGAGGGGAGGAACCACACATACCAACTGATGGCGTCAAACGGCGGTTGCAGATACCCATGGGCTACCGCCCAAATACCCATGTCGCCGATCGATGTCAGGAAGATGGCGGCGCAGAAAGCTCCCCAGCAGCGCGCGATCAGGCCGCCGCCGCTCTCGACGACGGAGCGGCGAAGGAGAACGGCTTCCAGCAACAGAATCGAGAGCAACGGATCGCTGCTCCAACCCACGACGCGATACGCGGAGGCGGCCGCCCCGATCAACCCCAGAACTTCGTACATGTGCCTGGCGGTATAGGCGAATACAATCGCGAGCAAGACCCAGTCGAGAAGGCCGAATGTCTGCCGACGCAAGCCGATGCGCTTGTACACCCTGAGCACGATGAACAGGCCGCATGCCAGGACGATCATATGCACGGGCCCTCCCAACATCGTTCCCCATTGCGCGGCCCGTGTGGAGAGTTCCGCGCCGCCAGTGATGTAGATCAACGGATTCAGTCCGGATTCCGACGCGAGGATGTGAGAGAATACGCTGCCCACGAGCCGTAGTCCCGCTGACACTGTGATCAACAGCCAGGCCGGTTCCAGTGCCTCGCCCGTGTCGAACAGCCGCCAAACGCGGGAGCAAAGAGCCAACCCGATCGCTTCGACGCCCAAAAAAAACAAGATGCCCGGATAGTTGAAGTAGAGGTCCAGCCAGCGGATCTGTCCGGATTCCCGCCAAGCGATAAAAGATGCCAACCCCAGGGCAAGTTGCGCTCCAAGAAGCCAGAGAATCCCGGCGGGTGACGTCGCAAACCGCAGCAAACCGACTACGGATAAGCCGCGCGAGAGGGTCATCTGACCTCCAATGCCGGCAAGTCAAGCTGCCCGAGGCGCAGTACCGTGGCCGCGATGGAGTCCGAGACTCTTCGTCCTAACAGAGCCCGCAAGCTCGGCTCGACCGCGGCGAGAATTTCTTCATGACCATTCTCGAATGCGGCATTCTCGACATGAGCTCCGACCGCCTTCTCTCCAAGATAGGTTTCGAGTTCTCGAACGACTTGTTCCACGACCGGCGGCGAAAGCGGCGTCTGGCTCCCGATTGCGTCCATCCTGCTCATCAGCGCGTCGAACCCCGCTGCAAGCTCTTGCTCGGTGGCGGCTCGGAGTGACAGGCGCGCAAAAAGTCGGTCGGCTTCATCGAGTTCCTTCAACCGGCGCCGGCATTGTCCACAATCCGACAAATGTCTTTCGACTCGCCGGAGGAGCTGGACGCCAAGCTCACGATCGCGGTAGCGAACCAACAGGGGCGGCGATACGTGCAGGAAGCTCATGAGTAGTCGAAACAGCTCCATCGGTCACTCCCTTCGATCTTGGATGTTGCGAACCGTGTTGAGCGCGCGCGCCAGCAGCACACTGACCGTGCCGGTGCGAATCCGAAGAATCTCCGCAATTTGCCGGTGGCGCAGCCCCTCCATGCGCAGCCGCAGGCACTCGCACTCGCGAGGGGTCAGCGCGGCAGCGATAGCATTCCGGGTCTCGACCGCCTGCCGTTCCATCTCCGCGTTCTGCTGCGGGTCGACGCAACCCCGCGCTTCGTCAAGCGCGACAGTCCGGCGCGAGGCCGATCGTTTCAGACAATCGTACACGTAGTTGCGCGCTACTCGGAACAGCCAGGCCTGCGGATCACGGATGGCGGCGCCGCGTCTCCGGGCGACGAAATAGCGTAAGAACGTCTCCTGGACCGCTTCCTCGACCATACCCGCATCGCGAGTCAGGGATGCGGCGAAGCGGTGCAGCCCGGAGGCGTACCCCCGATACAGCGCCGCAGTCTCTCGGTGTATCTCCGGCAGCACTTTTTCATCTGTCGGTAAATCCGCTTGCACGCGACACGGCGGCCGCCAAGGCTTCGCGCCGACTATTGTCACACCACTGCGCACCACCGCACCGGTCTGCCCGCTGGCTGTGCGGCGGCGCATAAGGAGAGACGACTCAACCAGGGGAATTCTGTACGCGGCCGGGCGGGAAAAGTGGCGCGCGGCGCGGAGCGCCTGCAAAAGGAATCAATCGGGTGCTTCGACACCGGAATGCCTCGACCCCGCATGTAATCAATGAGCAAGAAGAAGATTACAAGCAGTAAGAGCCGCTGACCTGTGGGTATCCGAACCAGGGAACAAAGACCACGGGGGTGAGCGCGATGACGCACTCTGAGAAACGGTCCCAGGAACCACTTTCTTCAGGGCTTCCAAGAAGGACTGGCTGTTTCCGGCTTCTTTTGCAACGCGACCGAGCTTGAAGGCCACGGTCGCCGCACCAGGAGAGCAAGCAACATATATCCACAAGGCGGCCACCGGCGTGGCGCAGGAAGCCCTACTGCGCATTCCTGAACGCGGTAGATTGACGTTTGCCGGTTCGGCCGGAAAGCGAGCCGGCGAACAGGAGTCCCGAACCGATAGGCATCGTCACGGCAGGTGTTGCCCTGGCAGCCCGTTGGTCTTAGCCCCGGAGCTCGCCTCGGAATCCACCCTGAGGAATTCTCGATGTGACTTCTGCGCCTCAGCAGTCCTCAAGGTCAGGGTCCCATCTGTTCGGTCCTGGGCCGACGGATCGGCGGCCTATAGCCGGAGCCAACCAGCAGAGGAACTCCCTGAGCCCGCACCAGCTTGACGAACCCGACCTTGGGCTCGACCTGCTGCGTCGCGGGATTGTAGAAGTTGTAATACCAGAACGCTTCCCCGAAGACCGAGGCGGCTTCGATCATGTCCCGCCCGTCGAACAACACTTCCGGGTATCGTCCCGACACGGCGAAGCTGCTTTCGTTGCCGCTGAATGCGGTCGTACCCGTTTCCACGTTGACCCCGAAGACATAGATCGGGCCTTGCTTCCAGCGGGGATCGCTTGAAAGGACCGGACCTGCGAAGTACCCTGAGGATTCGACGGTCATCGCCGCGCAGTTCACGAATTCCCGCAGTCTCTGATCGTCCGAATTGCCCCGCAGAGCCGCGGCATTGACCTCGTCCGGGTCGCATGTCCCGGGGAAGTCGGGGGCATAGATCCCGGCGCCGATTGCCGCGCGGTCCCCGTTCCAGTCAAGCTCGATCACGTACGAACTCTTCGGCTGCTCCCTCCCCGTCGCCGGGTTATTGAACGCGTAGTAAATCCAGCCCGCATCGACGACCGACATGATGCGGTGCAGCTCGTAGTAGTAGTCACTCCCGAAGCCGTCGATCGACGTTCCCCAGACCGTGCCCTCCCGGGCTGGGGCTGGCGGAAACACATGCGTGAAGGAATCCTCTCCTGATTCCGCTAGACCGTCGACAAACACGTAGGTCGGTCCGTACTTCCAGCGCTCGTCTTCATTGAACGCCCGGCGTGCTTCTTCCGTTCCGTGCTCCATGGCGTATTCCGCGGCGCACTGAACGAACGCCTGAATGTCGCTCTGGGTGCGTACCCCCGCCGCCGTCACGTGGTTGTCTGCGCAGCCCGCCCCGGAGGCGGATTGACCGGGCCCGGCGTAGTAGCCCGCGCCGACAAGCAGCGGCACGCCCTGCGCGTCGACACGCTTCAGGAATCCGACCTTCGGCTGGTAAGCTCCGGTCTCCGGGTTGTACGACCGGTAGTAGACATGGGTTTCTCCGAACGTGTCACCGACAGCGGCCATGTCGCGTCCGCCGAATTGATCCTCGCGCGCGCTCCGGCTTCCCCATTCGTGCATCGCCTTCCCGTCAACTCGGGCTCGGTTGCCGGAGATGATCTGGTTGCCCATCGTGTCCAGTACGAACACGTAGTTCGCGCCGTTGACCCAGCGCGAATTCCTCTCCAACTCGTCCTTGGCGAAATAGCCTTCCGATTCCACCATCATCGCGGCGCAGCGCACGAACTCCCGCAGCGTCTCGGGGCTCGGATCGGCATCCAATGCCGCAGCGCTCACTTCGTCCGAGTAGCAAGTGCCGGGCCAGTCGCGAGCATACAGCCCGGCGCCGATCACGGCGCGACTGCCGTCCCAGTCGATCTCGATCACGTAGGACGCCTTCGGCGCCTTTCTGCCGGTCGCCGGATTGGGAAACGAGTAGTAGAGCCAGCCGGAATCGACAACAGACATCATTCTGTAGGCCTCGTAGAACAGGTCCGTTCCGAAGTCGTCGATCGCCTCTCCCCAGAGTTGGCCCTCCCGGGACGGATCCGGCGGGTAGACGAAAGTCTGCGATTCCGTCCCGGACTCCGCGATGCCGTCGACGAAGACGTAGGTGGGACCATGCTTCCAGCGCTCGTCTTCGTTGAAGGCGCGGCGAGCTTCCTCCGTGCCGTGCTCGGCAAGGTACTCCGCCGCGCACTCGACAAACGGTTGGATATCGCCCAGCGTCTGGACGGCGCTCGCGGCAATGCTGCGATCAGCGCAGCTGCGCGTCATCGTCGTGCCGCCTCCATCCTGGTATATGCCCGCGCCGACGATGTAGGTGTTGGTTATCTCTCCGAATAGGGGGTGGGGGAATACGAATGTGTGCTCGCGAACATATGTCAGCTTGGGTATCTCAGCGCTATCGGTGTCGTCATCGGGATTGTCGAAGTGATACTCGACGAAGCCTCCCTCATCACTCTGGGTCGCCGCAGCGATGATCTGCGGCAGAATCGGCTCTCCCGTGATGGCATCGCGGAGTGAGTCGCTAATGACCCAGTATTCGTACTTGTCCGGAAACGCCCCGTGAAAGATCGTATAGCCGACGCTATCAATGGCGAAGAGGTAGACGGGGCCTTCTATCCAAGGTCCGTTCTTGTCACGGAAAACGCCCCTTGCTATTTGAACAGCCTCAAAGCCGTAGGTCTCGACAAGTTGGCCGAGGTGATTGATCGCCTCGTTCACGAAGACCTTCAGGCTTGCGCGGTCTACGACCTCGCTGGCCGTTACCTGCGGAAGGTAGTGGGAGTCGATGACTTCCGGATCCAGGTGAGATTCTTGAATTTCGAAGCCGACCAGCAAGACGAACGGGCCATACAGCACGGCGTGTCCGCCCATTCCCGGCACAGGGCCGCCGCTGGCCAGGTCGCTCGAGGCCGCTAGCAGGATGGCTCCGGCAATCTCACGATTGACGATCCTGCCCCCGAGCGCCATGTTGCTCGCATGAAAGAGCACCCGCATGTTGATGGGAGCCAGGGGGTTGACGGCAAGCTCCTGGTTGAATGACAGGGCGATCGGAAAGATGTCGCCGGAACGCCAATCCCCTCCCTCCTGGCGCATGAGACAAGCGGCGTGCGCGAGTTCCAACTGGGCGTTGATTCCCAAGCTGAGAAGGTAGTCTCGGCCTGCCAGCGCGAACCTCCTCAGGTTGTCGGGAGTAGGGTTCGCCGCCACTTCAGCAGCCGAGATGCTCGGTGTGGAGAGCGGATTCTCGACGGAGTCAGGCGGGGGTGTGCAGACCTGCTGCCCGGAGACCGATTGTGTGACAAAGAACAAGAGGCAAATCAGCCCCAGTAAGAGACGTAAGGAATTGCGCGAATGTAAGGTTATGAGAATCTTGAGTCCGCGTCACGATTTTCTCCTTTGCTCGGCTATGGTAGCAGCCTTGCGGACATCTGGACAGAGCCCATCTCGGAGGTTGAAGAGAACTTCTTTGGCGGAATGAAAGATCCACCAGCATCTACTCGACCCTGGACACGTCGACGTACTTCACGCCGACCGTCTCGCCGTCGCGGATCAACCGCGCTTGGAGTTGTCCAGGACCTGCGGCCAAAGCAAACGGACCGAACGCAGCCGACTCCGCGCCGGCGTCGAACGATGCAGCGGCCTGCGCATCGCCGAGCGCAAACTCGACGCGGCCTGCCGCTTCCTGCCTCGGGAAGCGCAACCGGATCCCGTAGTTCCCGGCCGCGGCGACTTCCACTTCCCAATAGCCGAGATTCTTGTCGCCATAACCATCCGGCCCAACGATCCGCCAGTCCTGGCGCGTCAGAATGACCGGATTCTCATGCTCCGTGCCAAGCGGAATGCGCGGCGGGTCGTAGCCGCGTGTCGACGAGACCTCCTCGAACCACTCTTCATAACCCTTCTTGAGACTTTCGAAAACCTCGGGCTGTTGCTTGGCCAAATCGTTCTCCTCGCTGACATCGGCCGCCAGGTCGTAAAGCTCGAGCCGGGCATCCTGGGGCATCGGCCGGCCGAAGTGCTTCGCCTGGACAAGCTTGTACTGCTGCGTCACGGCGGCGAATGCGCGATACCTTTGCGGCACGTTCCCGCGATGCGACTGGAGATACAGAGTGCGTTCCTCTACTTGTTTTTCGGGATCGAGCAGGCGCGGCAGCAGACTCACCCCATCGATCAGGCGGTCGCCCGGCGCGGCCGCCCCCGCCGCTTCAAGCAGCGTCGGCAGCACGTCGATATGCGCGGCGATACGCTCCTCCTCACGCGGCTGAAACTTCCCGGGCCAGCGAACCAGAAACGGAACTCGAATTCCGCCCTCGTAGACGCTCCCCTTCCGCGCTCGCAGGCCCGCCGTGTAACGCCGTGTGGTCGGTCCGTTGTCCGTCATGAAGATGACAATCGTGTCGTTCGCCAACCCGCGCTTATCCAGCAACTCGAGCAGCTTCCCCACATTCTCGTCGATGTTCGTGATCATGCCGTAGATCCGAGCATCCTTGTCGTCCAGGCCCTGCGCGCGGTACGGCTCGATGTACGACTCGGGAACGTCGTACGGCGAATGAGGCGCGTTCGTCGGGATGTAAGCGAAGAAGGGGTGAGCGCGATTCTGCTCGATGAACATCATCGCGGTGTTGAAAAAGATGTCCGTGCAATAGCCGGCGTAGGGCTTCTGCTCGCCGTTCCACTGCAAGATGGGATCGAAATAGCTGGTTCCCGGCGGGTCCGATGGCTGGCCGATGCCGCCGCCCTTGTGGACCAGCGCCTCGTGAAAGCCCTGATCAATCGCTCGCAACGGATAGTTGTCGCCGAGATGCCACTTGCCGAAGATCCCCGTCTTGTATCCGGCGTCGCGCAGAACCTCGGTGACCGTGACTTCGTCGCTGTGCATCATCGCCCGGCCGATGTAGGTGTCGACGACGCCCGTCCGGTAGTTGTAACGGCCCGTCATCAGGCTGGCCCGCGTCGGCGCGCAAACCGGCGACACATAGAACCGCGTGAAGTTGACGCTTTCGGCAGCCAGCCGGTCGAGATTCGGCGTCTGAATAACATCGTTTCCACGGAAGCCCGCCTGCGCCCAACCCTGGTCATCCGTGATGATGAGAATGATGTTGGGCGGGCCCTCCGAACGACTCGCCGGCCTGTCCGCGCCACCGCACCCCATCAAAGCCAACAGCCAAGCGCTCAACAGGGAGAATCCGGCGGGTTTCTTCATGACAGCGGTCAGTGTAGCACCAGGATTCGCCCGCCCAGAAAACACCTGATGTGACGTTGGGACCGAGGGCGGAGCCGAGTCACCCCCGCCGGATGACGCCGCGCAACGCGCTAACCAGGAAACCGATCTCGGTCGCCATCCCCGGTTGACGGGCGACTGCGGAGGGCCGGGAAGCTCCCATCAGGGAAGATGGACTCGGCCCGATCCTCATCGAGCCCGATGTCAACGGCCGCTGGCCGAACTGACGTTCGCTACGAATCCGGCCTGGCATTGCTGATCGCGCGCTCCGCAAGTGGGGCGCTGCTTCTGACCGCCCTGCTTCGGGGCTACTGAGATGGAAGAGACGCCACGCTGCAGCGGCAAGTAACCGAAGAATCAGGTCAGGCTAAACCCACTTCAAGGCGCCCTGGCGGAAGATCCAGATATAACCCACAATCAGGATCGCCAGGAACACGAGCATTTCGATCAGCCCGAACAGTCCGAGCATGTTGTACTGAATGGCCCAGGGGATGAGGAAGATCGTCTCGACGTCAAAGACCACGAACAGGATGGCGACAAGATAGAAGCGAATCGAGTACCGCCCGCGCGTATCGGCCTCGGAAGGAATACCACACTCGTATGCTTCCAGCTTCGTTTTGCCCGGCGCGCTCGGCCGCACCAGCTTCGCTACGAGGATCGTCACCACAGGGAAGGCGAAAGCGAGCACGAGGAAAATCAGAATCGGGATGTAGCCACGCGGCATAGGCTGACCAATATAGCACTTTCTGGCGCAACGTAAACTCCGTCCGCCGGTGGCACGATCCGGCTTGACTGACGGAGTTTCTCCGAGTTAGACGCCGGTTTCTACTACGAAGCTTTCTCCTCGAACCAGCCCGGACGTCCGCCGCAGCGCAGGCAGCGGACTTCGCCGAAGATCTGGTCCCAATCGCCGTCTTGCGCGGCGTAGTCGATCAAGCAACGGAGCGCCTTGCCGGCGTCTCTGAGGTTATATTTCTCCGCGGCCGCGTTCAGCATGCGGACCGCATCCGCCTGGATCTCGAACGAGACGGTTTCCTTGAGTCCAGCCATGTAACAGTTTGCCTCCCCTGGGGAATCTATCGATGAGGGCCGACAGGTATGTCGGCGTCAAACTACGAAAATACCATGCTCCCGGCTCTGGCGGGCTCCCGCGTCTCGCTCATGCGGAACCTGACACCCAACCGGCTCATGGTTTGCACCTGCAAGTCGCTGTTGATCCGCAGTTTGTCCAGCGCCGACAGCGAGAGCACGTTCGCCTGTATGGCATATACCGGATACTTTCCTCCCTCGAGGCTTTCGGGCTATGACCCAAGGCATTGGCCTTCGCGATACATCCTTATGGTCGTATCCGGTCGGGCGGTTTCTAGCTTTGTATTGGCAGCCACACCGGGCCGCGCCAATGAGAAGCCTCACTCCACACGTTGCCGTTGATGGCTTAAGGTCAACGGATTGTGAACTGCTGCACTCCGACCGTGCTATCGGGCCCGGACGGAGTTGGAAGCGGAGCCTACCTGCGAGAGCAGGCGTTGAGAGCGCCGGTCGGGTCGACCGCGCTGCCACCCTCCTCGATATGTGTGACCACGCCGTCCTTATCGATCACGAACGTTGCCCGCGAGGCCATGCCCCGCTCGGCCATGAGGACTCCGTAGTCCTTGGCGGCTTTGCGCTGCGCAAAGTCACTCAGGAATGGGTAGCTGACACCCAACTCTCCCGCCCAATGCCTCAGGGTTGGCACGTTGTCCGTGCTGACCAGGAGCACTTGAGCGCCTGCATTCTCGAATTTTGCGATACCAGCCTGGTACGCTTTGGCTTCCCTCGTTCAACCACCGGTGAAGGCTGCCGGGAAGAAGCCCACAACAACCGTCTGTTTGCCCGCGTAGTCAGATAAGGAAATGGTCCCGCCGGTGGAGGCCGGCATCGAGAAGGTCGGCGCTTTGTCGCCGACCTTGAGATGGGTAGCGGCAAGTGCGTTGGTCATGGCGAAAGAGAGGAACAGCAAAGCAAGTTTCTTCATTGAGCCTCCCCAAAAAGGATCACCTGGATCCAGAATTGGTTGTCATTATACTGGGCTGGAAGCGGGAAGACAATGCCCCGGGAGCGTTGGCCGATTTCGTCTTGGCGCCGTCTTGATGGTAGGATCCTGAGCTGTTCCGTAACGGTGAGCGCGAACCGGCACTGCATCCCAGGCGGCCGAGAGCGACCACCGATCCAGTGCGAAGATGCGCTTACATCAGGCCCAACGGCGAGCGAAGCACGAAGTCGAGCCGCGACTCTGACGGAATCCGCAGCTTGGTCCCCCGCGCCGCCGCGACGGCGACGCCCGCACCGGCGCCCGCACCGGCGCCGATCGCAGCGCCTCTGCCGCCACCGAGAATACCGCCGATGATCGCGCCGCCGAGACCGCCGATGGCCGTGTTCCGAGCCGTCTTGCCACCCTTGCCTTCACCCTTGACCTCTGCGTAGTTCGTGGCGATCTGGTAGGCATGCCCGTCCACGGTGATGTCATAGAGTTTCAGAGCAACCTCGTCGCTGCCTCGAACCGCGCCGCCCTGCTCGACGCGAGTCACCTGCACCGTGGCATCGGCATGGCGGGGTACTACAATCCGACCGTCAATGCTGATCGGGTCGTCAATGCTCGCCCGGAAGCGTTCGCCGGCTCCCGTAATGTCGGCGTCGATCGAGTCGATCATCCGAACCGTAATCACCGTTCCCGCCGGCACCGTGACGGAAGGTTGCGAGGAAGTCGTTCGGCTCGGAGAAGGAGCCGCGGGACCCGTGGCCGTTGGGGTCGTCACGAAGTGGATACTTGCCACGTCGTCCACCGAATAGGTTCGTACATTGCCGTCCGGACCGATAAGGCGGACCGACCGCGTATCACCACCCACAAAACTTCCCGAGATGACTGCCCCGGTACGGAGGTGCAACTCGTCCGCCAGAGCAAGACCGGTGAGCAAGAAGGCGCATACGGACACCAAACAGACAATACGTTTCATGTTCGGAAACTCCTTGATTTCAGGCGAGCTGTCAACCCCTCCCGAGAGTATCGCAGACAAGATACTCTTCCCCACTTGGATGCTTGCCGAGTGCTCCAAGTTTCGTTCCAAACGCAGACAGCTACTCGTAGGCCAGCGCTTCGATCGGGTCCTGCCTCGCTGCCTTGAGAGAAGGGTAAAGCGCTCCGAAGATCGACCCGACGAGCGCAATCACCGTTACGCGTATCAAGTGCTCCCCCAGGATGCTGACCGTGACGAGCGGGAAGCTATTCTCCAGCATCGCCTCACCCAGCCGCGCAATACCGATTCCCAACACAATGCCCGCCACGGTGAGCACCGCCGTTTCCCGCAGGAAGATGTCCACGACGTAGCCCGCCGACGCCCCCAGCGACTTGAGGATCCCGATCTCGCGCGTGCGGTCGAGCACCGCAGTGTACATCGAGATCAGCACGACGATGAAGCCCACAGCTACCGCAATCCCGACGATCACCGCCACGAATTCGTCAGCTTTGCCCCGCGTCTGCGAGGCGAACATGGACAAAAAAGCTTCCATCGTATAGACCGGGTAGTCAGGGTAGATCCTCTTCAGGTCTTCGGCGAAAGCCGGTGCCTGTTCCGGGTCATCGAGCTGCACGTAGATTTGGCTTAGCCGACCCTCCCACCGCAGCAGTTCCTGTTTGGTCCTGAAGGGAATAAAAATCCGCGACGCTTTTCCCGCCCCGATGATGCCTGCCACTTTGAAATCATGGTTCAACAGGCGAAGCGTATCGCCAACGGCAAGCTTGCGTTGCTTGGCGTAATATTCGTCGACCACCGCTTCATAGGGTTGTTCGAAAGGCTTGCCCGCCACATAGCCCAGCCCGCCCGCCATGCGGTCGAGTTTGTGGATATCGACGCCCGTTACGGTGTTCAGCCCTGCGCTCATCGAGAACACCGTGCCTATCGCCATCGCCACGCCAGGCAGCTTCTCGATGTCCGCGACCACTGATTCGTCGATGCCTGCCGGACCTGAAGTGACAGCGCTGCTCGACGTAGGGGACCGCATCAGAATGTCGGCGCCGATGCCCCGTTGCCGCCGTACCGACTCCCCCACCAAGCCATCCGCCAAACCGAGGATCAACAGAATCATTGCCACTTCCAGTGCAATCGCTGAAATGGCGAGCGCCGTCCGCATGCGACGGTGCCGAAGATTCGCCCAAACAACTCGCTGGATCAAAGGAACACTCCCTGCAAGGCCGGCGGCTCTATGAGGTCATCTCTGACAAGCGGCCTACCCTGAGAGTACCGTATAGGCGGAAACCCATGGCGGACCTCCGCTTTGGAGATCCGCCGCACTTTCCGCAAGCGGCTTTCGCTGTGTGCGCACTGGGTGGTCAATGACACCTGCACCTAAGGACACCTTTCGAGATGATGGGCAGGGACGGCGGACTCATACAAGCCTGGGCGCGGCAGCGGTGTCTTGCCCAGAAACAAGACCAGCGCTACGATGAGTGGTACCCTAGAGTCGTCCCAGTCGCATGTGTCAAGGCGGCGGGGGCGGTCGTGAATACGAGTGTGAGAACTCGCTAGCGCACTGGCATCGGAGGTAACGGCGATGTATTTGGATAATGACTTTCGCTTGAAGGCCGGTTTGGCCGAAATGCTCAAGGGCGGCGTGATCATGGATGTTACGAATGCCGAACAGGCGAAGATTGCCGAGGACGCCGGAGCGACGTCGGTGATGGCGCTCGAGCGTGTGCCTGCCGACATCCGCAAGGAAGGTGGCGTGGCTCGCATGGCGAGCATCTCGAAGATTCGCGAGATCATGGAGACCGTGCATATCCCGGTGATGGCGAAAGCCCGCATCGGGCACTTCATGGAGGCGAAGGTTCTCGAAGCGCTCAAGGTCGACTACATCGACGAGAGCGAAGTGCTGACTCCCGCTGACGAGGAGAACCACATCGACAAGCGTCCGTTTCGGGTACCTTTCGTCTGCGGTGCGCGCAATCTGGGTGAAGCGCTGCGGCGGATCGCCGAGGGCGCCGCGATGATCCGCACCAAGGGCGAGGCGGGCTCGGGGGATATCGTCGAGGCCGTGCGCCACATGCGGACCATCCAGAAACAGATGAAGCAGCTTACAGTGATGGGTCAAGACGAATTGCCGACGGCCGCGAAGAATCTGCAAGCTCCGCTCGAACTCGTGCAATACGTCGCCGAGCACGGCAAACTCCCCGTCCCGAACTTTTCGGCGGGAGGCATCGCGACGCCGGCCGATGCCGCTCTCGTCATGCAGCTTGGCGCCGAGGCCGTATTCGTCGGCTCAGGCATCTTCAAGTCGGAAGACCCGGCTCGCCGCGCCAGAGCCGTCGTCAAAGCCGCGACCTACTACAACGATCCCGAGAAGCTACTCGAAGCTTGCGAGGAGTTGGGTGAAGCGATGCGCGGGATCAACACCGCCCAACTGGAGGAGAAGGAACTTCTTCAAACCCGCGGCTGGTAGTTCCTGACAGAGTTCCGCCTTAGGACGAGAACCGGAAAAGTCATTCGGGACTGATGCAGATTGGTGTCTTCGCGCTGCAGGGCGATTATGAGAAACACCAGCGCGCGCTGCGGAGGCTGGGCGTCAATGCCGTGTATGTCAACTACGCCGGGCAGCTTGCGGCCCTTGATGCGGTGATTCTTCCCGGTGGAGAGAGTTCCACCATGCTGAAACTGCTCGACGCCGAGGGCTTGTTCGAGCCTCTTAAGCAGTTTGCGGCCGAGAAGCCGATCTTCGGCACGTGCGCCGGAACGATTCTTCTTGCCACAGAGGTGACGTCGCCGGCGCAGCGCTCCCTCGGGGCGATCGATATGACGGTCGAGCGCAACGCCTACGGGCGGCAAGTCGACAGTTCGATTCGGACGATCCAACCCGAGAAGGAATTCGAGGACCGCACCTGGCCGGGCGAATTGGAAACGGTGTTCATCCGCGCGCCGATTATCAGGGAGGTTCGGGGTGGCGCACGCGTGCTGGCTTCCCTGGACGGTGATCCGATTCTGGTCGAACAAGGGCGGCATCTGGCGGCAACGTTTCATCCAGAAATGACCGAAGACACACGGGTCCACGAGCTTTTGCTGCGAAAAGCTTGCGAAAAGGGCTGATCGAGCCGGCGAGTTTTCCCGTGCTTGCGCTGTTCGTTTGCGGTCTGTTGATTCCTTCCGAGGCCTTGGGCACGGCTTGCCATGCCCCTGCATTTCATCTTCAGGAACTCATGCGTTTCGCGCCAGCGTCGAACTGCATGCGCTTGCCGGATTGGAGTGACTCCATCGCCATGGCCAGCGAGACAGCGGCGTAGGCACCCGCCTCGACCGGGGCGTTGGGGTCTTCTCGGGATTGGACGCACGAAAGGAAGTTGTCGACGTGTTGTGCCGTCGAGCGTCCCCAGGTTCCGTAACGAATGAGTTCGTAAGCGGGCTTTTCTTCCAACTCAGCGGTTGGTTCATAGAGGTGGTGTGACTCGCGGGATACGTCGAAGCGTGCCTTGTTGCCGCAGAACTGCTTCATCTGATCGTGCGCGCGGTGGTAGCGCATGTGCTTGTATCCGAGCGTGAAGACGGCAATGAAGCCTTCCGGGTATTCCACGGTAAGGGTTGTTGTTTGAGGAATCTCCAGGCCGGGGACTTCGGACTTTACCCCGACGCAGGTGACGGCCTGGGGGAACTTGGCGTCCATATACCAATTGATGCAGTCGAGGATGTGGGCGCCCTGGCCGACGGTGAGGCCTCCGGAGTAATCGTAAAACCAGTACCAGTTGCGGAAGCGGAAGGGGTCGAATTCGCGCTTCTCGGCGTAGCCTTGCCAGCGGTCCCAGTCGACTTTGCCGTCGACGACCGGGTCGCGCGGCTTGGTGACGTTGTTGTACCACCAGGAGTTGACGAGTTGGATCTTGCCGATGCGGCCGGACTCCATGATCTTCTTGCCTTCGCGGAAGAGGTCGTAACTGCGCCTCTGCGTGCCGACCTGGACGACGCGTTTGGTGCGGCGTACGGCGTCGATCATCTGGAACGCCTCGTCGATGGTGTGGCACATCGGTTTCTCGACATAGACGTCTTTGCCCGCTTCGCAGGCGGCGATGGTGATGGGGGCGTGCCAGTGGTCCGGCGTGGCAACGATGATCGCGTCAATGTCTTTGTCTTCCAGCAGCCGCTCGTACTCGTGGTAGGTCTTGGTGTTCGTGCCGGCGGTTTCAGCGCCCAGCGCCAGGTTGGCCTCGTAGATGTCGCAGACAGCTCTCGTGTCGGCCTTGTCGTTCTCCTTGAAGTAGCGCGTCAGCGTACGGCCGCGGCCCCCGGTTCCGACGGTGCCGATACCGATACGATCGTTCGCGCCAAGAACGCGCTGCGCGGAGGCAGCGGTCATACTGGCTGCGGCGGTACTGTTGAGAAAGGTTCTGCGATTCATTGGAATTCCCTTAGGGTCGGGGCCAAAGGCCCACCACGGTTCAGAGTAGACGACGGTGGCCGAATTCGTCAAAGTGAGGCCGCCGGAGCACCGCCCTGAGTGCGCTGCCTTACACCGGCTCGGAACAGCCGGGAAACCTTCTTTCGGCGGATTCGTCTAACTTTCAGGGAGTGGAACGAGCTGCCGAGAAAGCGGCTCGATGGCGGTCTGCTTCCTGGTTTCGACCGGCGGCGTGGTCGACCGACGGAGCCGACAGCTTCCGATACCTCTCCGGAATCGCGTTGAAGTCTCCTCCAAACCGGCTCGACAGGTTTCGGCCCGCCGCCGGCGGACGAATCCGTGGAATCACCCGAATCCTCCTTACTTGCGAACTGGAATGGGAAAGGGCATAACCCTGACAGAGTTGTAACCGTATGACGTGACGCCGGACGGGTAGGAATTAGCAGCAGGGGAGACCCCCGAAAGCAGCTACCCGGAGCCTTGGTTGTTCCTAACCGGGCCAAAGAGTTCCACGGCCGCGGGCAGGAGCAGGTTATCGAAACGGGCTACCGCATGAGCGGCAGGACGTGCTTCAATGCGTCGGCGAGAAGGGTCATGTCTTCTTCGTTGTTGAAGAAGTGCGGTGAAACGCGGAGATTCCCCTTACGCGCGGCGACGGTAATGCGCCTTTGGTGCAACGCCACTGCCAAGCGTGACGCATCGACCCCCTCGAAGCGGCCACAGATGATGGGCGAGTCATAGTGGGGATGCCGGTCCGATAGTAGTTCGGCCCCGGCCGCGCGCAGCGTGTCGCGTGTCGCGGCGGCGATGGTTTGGACCTGCTGTTCGATGGCATTGTGTCCGAGAGAGTCGAACAGAGCGGCGACGGCGCCCAAGGTGTAGATGCCGCCGAAGTTCTGCATGCCGCCCTCGTATTTGAGAGCGGTCGGGGGAAGCGCGGGCGCACCGTGGTGAAGGTGGTCAACGTTCCGCCAATCCTTGTGACTGCGCCAACTGTAGGTGCTCGGCTCAAGCCACTCACGAACCTGAGGCGAGACGTAGGCGAAACCGATGCCGGTCGGGCAGCACATCCACTTGTAGGCGTGAACGGCCAGGACATCGAATTTCGAGGTGTTGACGTCGGTGGGAAGTGCTCCTACGCTCTGCGTGCCGTCGACGTAGAAGAGGATGCCGCGCCTCCTCAGCTCCATCCCGATCTCGTCGAGCGGCGGGCGAAGGCCCGTCGAATAGTTCACTGCGCTGGCCAGCACGATGCGGGTGGAATCGGTCAGGGAGTCTCGCAGGACATCGAGCGAGAAGCGGCCGTCCGGCACGGGGACCGTCGAAGCGCCTACGCCCTTCTTCTCCAGGGCACCGCCGAAGTAGAGGTTGTTCGGAAATTCGTCGGTCAGCGTAAGGACGTGGTCGCCCGGCTTCCAATCGATTCCGGTCAGGAGCCAGGATAGGGCCGTTGCGGCGTTCGGGATGTACGCGATGTCGTCGGGGGACGCGCCGACCAGGGTGGCCATCCTCGCTCGGATGCTCTCGATATCGGTAAACCAATCGAGGAAGTCGAGACAGGCGGCTTGATTGCGGTGCTTGAAGTGATCTTCGACGGCGCGCGTGGCGCAGAGCGGCACGGGACCGAAGCTGGCGGTATTGAGGTAGGTCCACTCGTTGAGGACAGGAAACTCGTCTCGCAAGCTCGACCAAACAGTGTTCATCCATTTAGCGTACTTCGCGCCGTGAGTTTGCGGTGGGGCAACAACACGGGCAGGCCCACAGGCTCATGACAGGCGCGGCGGCTTCCACACGGAGCAACCATTCTCTGGTGTTTATTCGCGGCTGAACCGGAACACGGTCGGCTTGGCGATCTTCAAGTAGTCCTCCATGCGTAAGAAGATCGAATCCGTCAGTGAGCCTGCATTGAACGCGATTCGGTTGCTCCGCGTAATCGATTTATCCACATACAGGTCAAACGGGAGGATCGGTCGCCCAAACGGAGGCACGGACCCAGGCAGGAGACCGGTGAGTTCTTGCAGTTCCTCGGCACTCGCGAACCGAGTTTTTCGTGTATCGAAGTGTCTCCGGATCGCCTGTGAATCCACCCGCAACGCGGCGCTCAGCACGAACAGCTTGAACTCTCCGCCAACCTTCAACAGCAGTGCTTTGCCGCCGGTCCGGAGATCCTCGCCGCGAACCCTCGCCGAGTCTTCCGACGTCCGGGTCGGCTCATGGTGCAACTCGCGGTAGTCGACACCGGCCGCATCGAACATCTGTCGAATTCGATCCAGAGTAGACAACGAAGCACAGACCTCCTTTAAGACCCTACATCACCACCCGGCACCCACCTGACTACGACCACATCCATGGCTTTCGAGGCGTTTCGATCAACACCGCTGGTCGCAGCAGATTCATTGTGACGAAGAAGAATCGAGGATGGATTTCCCTGCGTCGTAACCGCGACATGCTGTGGGATTGTAGCGATATGTTGGGGATTTGCGTGGTGCTTTCTTGGAATCGGGAAAGGCCGCGGGCGGTTGCGGATTCGGGCTGAAAATCCCTTATTCGCCGCCGGCGGATGCGGCGTTAGCCAGCTCGGCTTCGATGATTTGAATGAAGGCGTCGATGGATTGGGCCCCTTTGAGTTGAATCCCGTTGATATAGAAGACGGGGGTGGATTGGGCGCCGATCTGCATCGCTTGTTCGAAGTCGGCGTCGACGGTGGATTTGTGCTTGCCGGAGTCGAGGCAGCCGGAGAACTCGAGGGTGTCGAGTTCGAGAGCCGAGGCAACTTTCGCGAAGTCGTCTTTGGTGATGCGGAGGATCTCGAAAAGCGCGTCGTGGTATTCCCAAAACTTGCCCTGTTCACCGGCACAGCGCGCGGCTTCAGCGGCTTTCTGCGCCTCGGGATGAATCCGGCGCAACGGCAGGTCTTTGTAGACGAGGCTGACTTCGTCGGGATACTTTTCGAGCAACGAGATCAGCGTCGGTTGGACGCGGCGGCAATAGGGACATTGGAAGTCGGAGAACTCAACGATAGTGACAGGGGTGTCGGCGGGGCCGCGGCGGGGCGAGTTGCCGACTGCGACCGGAACGCGTGGCGGAGTTAAGAGTAGACGGATCTCGCTGTCTTTCTTCAGCCCTTCGACGAATTCGTTGCGTGCCTTGGTGAGACGCTGATTCTTCAGAAACGCGGTGATCTGTTCCCGAATCTCCTCGAGCGGCTTGTTGATGCGGCTTTTCTGCTTTCTGTAGAACTCCTCGATCTCCTCGTGGGTCGGATCGGCGATTTTGTCGTTGACTTCCTTGCGGAGGAGCTCGGGGCCCGTGATGCCGCGCTTGACGGCCTCTTTCTCGACGATGCGGTGGGTGATGAAGTTTTCGAGGCCTTCGAGGCGCGCTTGGTAGGCCTGCTGGCGCAACTCCAGGAGCTTGGATTCGATGTCGAGGTCGGCATCCGTGATGGGTTCGCCGTCGAGAAGGGCCAGCGGCTTGTCGCTCGACTCGAGTTGGGGGTATGCCGGCACGGCAAGGGCCGCGAGAAGACAGACGGCAACCGCGTAGATCAGATGGAATCGAGGCATGGGCTCTTCTTGGCAGAAACGGACCGATTCTATTCTATCGGCAAGTTGGTTTTTCAGGGCGCTTGAGGGTGTGGGGATGGACGGGTAGGGCGTTGCTCGGTGTACGCTATCCCAGCAGTCTCCTGTAGACCTGCAGTGTCTCGCGGGCGGCCTTGAACCAGCTAAACTCCTGCTCCCGCCGTAAGCCGGCATTGATGAGGCGGCGGCGCGTTGGTCCTTCCTCCAGGGCTTCTTCGATGGCGCTGCGGATCTCGCATGGGTCTTCCGGGTTGACGAGCAACGCTGCATCGCCAGCGACTTCCGAGAGTGCCGAGCGGTTTGACGTGACCACGGGCAGGCCGGCCGACATCGCCTCCAAGACAGGCAGGCCAAACCCCTCCTCGAGGGAAGGGAAGGCGAGCACGTCGGCTGCGCGGTAGAGACGATCGAGCAGGGGGCGATGGACGTAACCGAAGCGGCGGATGCGAGACGCCGCGGAGCTGGTTTCCAAACGATCGAGGATGCGGTCGGAACCGTAGCCATCTGATCCCGCGAGGACGAGACGGGTTGGCGATTGGATCTGCTCGAAGGCTTCGAGGAGCCGCTCGATGTTCTTGCGCTTCTGGAGCGTTCCCACGTGCAAGATGAACGGCGCTTCGAGGTCGTGGGTGAGTCGGAAGCGGCGTAGCTCGTCGTCGGCGATGCGCGGGACGCGTCGGACGCCGTGGTGTACGACGGAGATGTGCTCGAGGGGATACGAGAGGAGTTCGGCGACGCTGCCGGCGGTGTATCGAGAGACAGCGATGATGTGGTCGGAGCGTTGCGCGGTGTCTTGAGCGAGTTTCGTGAAACGCAGCCGAAACTCGGGCGTGGAGTAGTCGGCCGTCATAACGAAGAGGTCGTGAAACGTCGCGACGGTGCGGGGAAAGGTGCAAGGAGGGAGTCTCTGATTGAGGCCGTGGAAGAGATCAACCCGCTTGCGCAAAAGGGGGAGCATCAGGTCTTCGAGAGGGTAGCGGGACGTGTTGCGGGCATCTCGAGGCTTTGTTATCGCGCGAATGAAGCGATTGGCGCGGTAGCAGAGCAGGAAGTGGTCTTCGGGAGACGATGCCGTGAGCGCGGCAATGATGCTCGCGGAGTAGACGCCGACGCCCGAAGGGGAAGAGTCAAGACTGTAGGAGGCGTCGAGTCCGATTCTCACGCCAGCTGCTCCTGAACCGCGGCGAGGACTTCTTCTGGTGTTTGGCCCGGACGCACGGTGATGACTGAGGCGGGGGCCTTCCCCGAAGGGGTCCAATGCTCGATCATCCTTGGTGAGACCGCGCCAGCGAAGATATCAATCCCCGGAACACCGAGCGCGGCGGCCAAGTGTCCTCCAGCCGAGTCGTATCCGACATAGAGGTCCGACACCGCGATAAATCCGGCGAATCCGCTGAGACTGCCTTGCCAAGCGTTGAGGTCCGCGATGGGGCCGGCGTCGTCGCCGAGTCGGGTTATGCTCGCACCTGTTTCGCGAACGCTGTCGATCAGGTTGGAGGTGCGGAAGAGTTCTTCCTGGCCGGCTCCTTGATCGAGCACGACGGAGTAGCCCCGGGAACGGAGCAGAGACAGCAACTCTCTCTCGAAAGGATCCGTAACGCGCTTTGACGGGTTGTCGCCGACACCGAGATTGACCGCCACCAAACGACGAGTGCCGGCCGCTTCCCTCAGGTTCTCACCTCGTTGTCGATCTTCTGCGGAAAGGTGCACGTAGGGCAGACATATCTCACAGTCGCCGCCGAAGGTCTTCGCGAGCCACTTGTCCGTGAGTTCGCTCAGACTCGTCGCTCGTGGAGCCGTGAAAGATCGGCTCTCGAAGAAGAAATAGCGAGACTCGTCGAGGACCAGCGGCAGGATGCCCAGTTGGGTCAAGCGGGAATCGGGATCGACGACGACGTACTCTTCGGGTTCTAAGGCTTCGATCTCTTGCCGAACGATGTCCACGAGGAGGGGCCAAGAGCCGAGCCGGCCGCACAGCGAACTGCCGCGAGAATAAGCAACCTCCCGGAGCCGGACCCAAGGATCCGAGGCGAAGAAGGCGCCTGTCTTGGGTCCCCCGAGCAGGACCACTTCGGCCCCAGGGAAAACATCTTTCATCTTTCGCAGAACGACGCTTGTTACCGCGATGTCAGCCCCGAGGGTCACGCGCGACAGGACCAAGACCTTGCGCACAACATCGTGACCTCCGGCCGCGAAAGCGATTGGCCAGCGTATACAGTGTGCTCGCCTGCAGAGGTTCTCTTCGGTAGTGAGACCGAAGGACTGCAGAAGGTGATCGACGGATAGAAGGTCCGGTGCCCGCCGGCTGGCCGTGATGGTACGGCAGAAGAGGCGCACGTAGAGATCGCACAGATCCGGTTCAAACTGATCCGCGAGGGCTTCGACGACGTCACGGAAAAACACCCGCGAGCAGGCTGCTGCGACTTGGGGGTCCGCGGAAATCGCAAGCGCTGCCAGTTCGTCAACGGCCGTTTCCCACTCCGTGCCTTCGCAGGACGACAAGCACACAATCCTTTCCGCCAGGATGCGGGCTCGGTGGTCGATAGAACCATCCTTCACGCTCATCAGCATGAAGGATGGATCGATAGCACTTCAAGTAGGCGGCTGCGGGGCCCGGCCACATGCAGGCTTACACCTGCGGCTCCGAGTGTCGTTTTGGGAATCGCTTCACCCGTCCCTCAAAGCGAATCGGATCCGTGCCGCCGATCGTCCTCGCTTCTCTGGAGAAGGCGAAGAAGATTCGCTTTTTTCGGGTTGCAGTAAGCCGATTTCGTCGAAGAAGAGCGTTCCGCCGTCGGCCGCGTGAACGTGTCGCAACTTGTGCTCGGTAGCCACGGTGAAGGCGCCATTGAGATGGCCGAACAACACGCTTTCCATCAGCGAACCGACAAGCGTGGCCGAATCAACCAGAATCTATCTCTTGAGGGCGATCGGCGAAACCTGATGGACAGCGCGTGCGACGAGTTCCCTGCTCGTTCCGTTCCCGCCCGTGATCAGCACAGGCAAGACGCTTTTCAGTTTTTTGGAGGTTCCGCAGTACGAACTGAATCTCTGGCGAGTCGCCAGCCAAGCCGAATACAGGAGGATCGTCCTCAAAAAAAACGGGTCTCTGGCAAAGTGGAGGCTAAATTCTTGGTCTTCGGTTATTTATAAACAATCCAAAAACTCTCCCTGGGTGGTGTAAACCACGAAGCCGTCGATATTATCGCCTCTCAGGCGCTCCAATAATCCGTTCGCGGTATACGAGTCGGCTCCCGCACCCAGCAAGACCGTGTACCGGAGTCCGTTGGAGGTCTTCTTTCGCAGGATTCTGGCGTTGCGGTAGGCTGCATTCATTTTGTCGCGGAGACGCTCGGCGTTTTCTCGAACACTGAAGGATCCGACTTGCACGCCGTAGGCCGGATTCTCATTGCAGCCGCTTTCGGTGCGGGTAGGCTGGCCGGGTTGTGTTCCCGGCAAGGCGATAACCTCCAACTGGACGCGCGCCGTACCGGGCCCGATCATCTCGATGCGGCGGGCTGCCGCCCGCGAGAGATCGATGATGCGGTTCTTGACGAACGGCCCGCGGTCGTTGACTCGCACATTGGCTCGACGGCCGTTCTGCAAGTTCGTAACGCGAACCCACGTCCCGAACGGTAAACGCAGGTGAGCGGCGGTCATCTGGTCCATGTCATAGATTTCGCCGCTGCTCGTACGGCGTCCGTGGTAGGGGTGGCCGTACCAGCTCGCCTGGCCGGTTTCCTTCGCTCCCAAGACGGCGGGAATGGGCGGCGGGACGCGGTACTTGGGTTTCTGGCGGCATGCCGGGCCCAAGCCGAGCAGAAGGAACGCGAGAAGCAGAAGCACCTTCTGCCGGGACCACGCGCCATCCCGCGTCACTGATAGAAGGCGTTGTGCTACGATGCCGCGCTTGGGAAGGGCAGGTTTCTCGGCGTGAGGATGCGCGTCGCGCGTCACGTCTATTAGTAGTACCAAGATTTGGGTGGAACAAGACCGTTGCCCGTGAGGCCGGCCGAGTCAAGGGGTAGATCGATACATGGGAGAACCAACACCGGAAGCAACGCAGCGTTCCCACGGAAGGCTGTTCTTGATTCTGAGCGCCGTTGCTTTGGTCGTCGCGGTCGCGGGCGGGGTGACCGGAAATGCGGCATTTCTCGGCCCGGGCGTCGTAGGGGTGCTGGCTATGCTCGCAATCTACTTCCAGACGCACTCGACCCTGAAGATCTTCGCCTTCACATTCTGGGTGTTCGCCTTTTTTGTCGCCGCGCTCTTCTATCCATCTGTTTTTCTCACCTGGGGCAGCTTCGAGCAGAAGCGGCTGATCGTTCCACTGATTCAGCTCATCATGTTCGGTATGGGCGCGACCTTGAGTCTGACCGATTTCGCACGCGCCTCTCGGATGCCCAAGGCAGTGGGGATCGGCATCGTCCTGCAGTTCACCGTGATGCCGGTGGCCGGTTGGGGGATCGCCACCTCGTTCGGCTTCGATCCGGAAGTGGCAACGGGCATCATCCTCATTGGGGCATGCTCAGGCGGAGTGGCCTCCAACGTGATGGCTTATCTCGCCAAGGGCAACGTGGCTCTTTCGGTCACAATGACGGCCTGCTCGACCATCGTATCGCCGCTGATGACGCCTCTGGCGATGAAGCTGCTGGCAGGTAGGCTGATGGAGATCAAAGTCTGGGACATGATGATCTCGATTATCGAGTTGATCATTCTTCCTATCGGCGCCGGACTCGTTACCAATGCGATGTTGCACGCGAAGATGCCCGCGCGGATCTGGCGATCGATTGCGTTGCTGCTTGCCGTTGCTTTCTTTGCTCTGGGTTATTCGGGCGTCGTCGGGTCGTTTGACGTGATCCTGGCGCGTCAGATGGGGCCGCTGGCCGTGGCGTTATTGCTGATGGCCCTGCTTCGCAAGGAATGGCTGGAGCACGGACTGCCGGTCGTCTCGATGGTCGGGATTTGCTACATCATCGCAATCATTGCCGCCAGCAATCGGGAGAAGCTCCTGACGGTCGGCGCGGGGTTGTTCGCGGCGGCGCTGCTGCACAACTGTCTCGGGTATTTTCTCGGCTACTGGGGAGCCCGGGCGAGTGGCATCAAGGAGAGCGATGCCCGCACAGTGGCGTTCGAGGTCGGCATGCAGAACGGCGGCATGGGAACGGCGCTGGCCATGGAAGTGCTGAAGAGCCCCAGCGCGGCGTTGGGGCCAGCCATCTTCGGCACGTGGATGAACATCTCGGGCTCCACTCTGGCCTCCTGGTGGAAGGAACGACCACCCGATGGGACCCTTGAAGCGGAAGCGGCAAGCGGCTGAGTCCGTAGTCGTATCGCGGGCCGGCTTACTGTGCTCCCCACTTGGCGGTCGAAGGATGAGATCAGGCCGCCATGACTTCATTGCGCCGGCTTGCCGTGCTCATAGGTGCCGTCAAGTACGCCTCAATAACAACAAGGCGGAGCGCCAAGCGCCTCGCCCCTCGCCCTGACGGTCTTCCCGTGCTTTGCGTCCAGCCGGGATTGTGACAAAGGCACTAGGGTGTTGGTTCATCCTCGGCCTTGGGATCGTGAATAAGGCCTAGGCGGCGACTGATCCGGAAGACGAGCGACCGTCTCAAAGAAGCCAGGTGTTGTTGCGTTTCCTTCAGTTCGCGGTCGAGACTCATCGCCCACTCTGATCGTTCGATGACTCGCAGTTCTGTCTCATCCAGCCGCTCGATGAGCTTTCTGCGATCGGACCGGACACTCTCGAGTTCCGCGTTCAGTTCTTCGGCCCATCTCGCTCGCTCGGCGTTCTCTTGCTCGCGCTCGTGCACTTGCTCCTGGAGCACCTTCATGTGTTGCTCGAGCTCGCGAACTTGCTCCTGGAGCACCTTCACGTGTTGTTCGCGCTCGTGCACTTGCTCCTGGAGCACCTTCATGTGTTGCTCGAGCTCGTGCACTTGCTCCTGGAGCGCTTTCACGTGTTGTTCGCGCTCGTGCACTTGCTCCTGGAGCGCTTTCATGTGTTGCTCGCGCTCGTGCACTTGCTCCTGGAGCGCTTTCACGTGTTGTTCGCGCTCGTGCACTTGCTCCTGGAGCACCTTCATGTGTTGCTCGAGCTCGCGAACTTGCTCCTGGAGCACCTTCACGTGTTGTTCGCGCTCGTGCACTTGCTCCTGGAGCACCTTCATGTGTTGCTCGAGCTCGTGCACTTGCTCCTGGAGCGCTTTCACGTGTTGTTCGCGCTCGTGCACTTGCTCCTGGAGCGCTTTCATGTGTTGCTCGCGCTCGTGCACTTGCTCCTGGAGCGCTTTCACGTGTTGTTCGCGCTCGTGCACTTGCTCCTGGAGCACCTTCATGTGTTGCTCGAGCTCGCGAACTTGCTCCTGGAGCACCTTCACGTGTTGTTCGCGCTCGTGCACTTGCTCCTGGAGCACCTTCATGTGTTGCTCGAGCTCGTGCACTTGCTCCTGGAGCGCTTTCACGTGTTGTTCGCGCTCGTGCACTTGCTCCTGGAGCGCTTTCATGTGTTGCTCGCGCTCGTGCACTTGCTCCTGGAGCACCTTCACGTGTTGTTCGCGCTCGTGCACTTGCTCCTGGAGCGCCTTCATGTGTTGCTCGCGCTCGTGCACTTGCTCCTGGAGCGCCTTCACGTGCTGCTCGCGTTCGCGAAGGACGTTGCCTCCCGTAGGCACGAATACGAATGCCGGTGATCCCTGTTGCGGCTGCTTGGAGCAAACGGCGAGGAAGAAGTGAGCGCTCTCCGGGTCGAGTTCCCGGCCGCCGAGCTGCGTGCGTACGCCTTCCCCTTGCGGAGGGATGAACGTGATCGCGTCGGAATGATTCTCAAGAAACAGCAAGACGTAGGGGAAGCGCTTCCCAAGCTCCGATTCGAACTCGCTGTACTCGAACTCGTGGACGTGGAAAGGGTTGGGTTCGTGCCTTGATTCCTGCGAGTAGAGGCGGTTGGGTGTTGAGACGAGTAGTTGGCCATGGGGGGCCAGGACGCGCGCCGCTTCGCTGAGGAGCACCTGCCAATCGTCCAGGTGTTCGATGACCTCGAATGCGGCGACGATGTCCACCGAAGCGTCCGGAAGGGGCAGGCGACCACAGTCGGCGTTGATCAAAGCCACCTTCGGGTGTGAGTAATCTTCGCGGGCCGCTCCAAGAGCTTCGGTGGAGGAATCGAGGGCAAGCACCAGGCGCGCCGATGCAGCCAGGAACGCAGAGCCATAGCCGACCCCACAACCGGCATCCACTACAAGCTTGCCATGAACCAGGGGCTCGGCGAACTGGTACCGCGCCCAATGTTCGTTCATCAGGTCGAGATCGGTTTTCCCAGGGATGACCCGCTCGCCGGTGAACTCCATCAATACGTCCGTGCGCGACCTCAAATGGCGTCGCGGATGCGCCGATTTAGCAGCCCGTGGGAAAAGTCCCGTGGAAGGCGTGGCGGGCTTCTGCGGTCGCTCGGCTCGGAGTGAGGAGGATGGCGATCCGGGTGATCTCCTCCGACGATCGACAAAGCTGACGACCGCAAACGTCCGTCGAGCGAAGGCGGCTCGAAAGTGGCCGTTTCCAAAACCTTCTTCTCGTACGGGTGGCGTACGCACTCACGGATCTGCTTGACGGTGATGGCGATGTGCTCCAGGCTCATCTCCTTATTAATGTACACGTTTCCAGTGGTAGGAACGCCCGGGTGAGGATCGTGGCGCGTGATGAGGGTGCTGCACCCTGCCGGCTGCGAGCAGAGGTCCCAACCGGCCCAAACTGCTGAATGCTCACCGTAAGTGTTTCGGAAACTCCCTCGGTGTTGCCGTGATTCACCGAAACACTGTCGATTGCTTCGATGTCTCCGGCGGTGTTCAGGGTCACCTTCGAGGTGAACTGACCACCCTGATAGTAGGAATCGAAGGCGCCCATCCCTCGTGCTTCGCCTCGCCGCGTGGTGAGAAAGCAGGTTAGGCGAGGTAGGTGTAATCGTCGAGAACGCGTGAGACCGTTGCCAATACTTCGTGCTCGTCGTCGTCGGAGATCCATCCCAGCTCTTTGTGCTCGGAGAGCCGTTTCGCCAGCGCGTCGCGCAGTTCGCCGGTGTCGTGCCCGGTGTACTCGATCACTTCTCGTACGGAGTCGCCCCGAATCAGCTTATTGACGACCGGCCGACCGTTGACGCTGACGGCGACGTTGACCTCGGTCACGACTCCGAAGAGATTGTGGAGATCACCGAGCGTCTCCTGGTAGGCGCCGAGCAGTAGAAACGCCAGGTAGTAGGGCTCGCCGCTGCGGGTTCGGTGGAGTTCCAACACCTCCTTGACGTCCTTCAGATCGACGAACTTGTCGACCGCGCCGTCGGAGTCGCACGTGATGTCGCATAGCACGCCGTATTCAGTCGGCAGTTCGTTCAAGCGATGGATTGGCATAATCGGGAAAAGCTGATCGAACGCCCAGGAATCCGGCAGCGACTGAAACATCGAGAAGTTGCAGACGTACTTCGAGGAAAGCAGTCCGTCGAGCTCGTCGAACTCCTCCGGCCGCTGCTTCATTGACCTCGAAAGCCTCGCCGCCTCGCGGCAGATCTTCCAAAACAGCCACTCGCCTTTGGCCTTCTCGATCAGGTCGAGATAGCCGAGCTCAAACAGAGAGTTGAGGTCTTCACGGTGCTGAATGGCGTCGTGGTAGTACTCACGACAGTTCTTCGCGTTGATATCTCGGGCGAGATCAATCATTTCCGACACAGGCTCGGATTCGGATGTGATGGTGTCGAGTGAGTACAAACCAGAGCGGCCCGGTGCGATGACTTTCTTGACATCGGAGATCAAAATCGAGTGATAACTCACCATGGCGCGGCCGCTCTCAGTGACGATCGTCGGCTGTGTCACGTTTTCGCTTTCGCAGACGTCCTTGATGACGTAGACGACGTCGTTGGCGAACTCTTGCACCGAGTAGTTGACGGAAAACTCCGAAGCCGTCTTGCTGCCGTCGTAATCGACGCCTAGGCCGCCTCCGACGTTCAGGTATTCGACGTCGAAGCCCATCTTGCGGACTTTGGCGTAGACGCGAGCGGCCTCTTTGACGGCTTGCTTGGCGCTCTTGATGTTGGTGATCTGTGAGCCGATGTGGAAGTGAAGCATCCGCAGGAGATGCGATCGGCCGGCTTCGCGCAGTTGTTCCAGCGCGCGGACCAAGGCGATCGTGCTCATGCCGAATTTGGCGAATTCCCCGCCGGACTCCTCCCACTTTCCACTTCCGCGCGAGCACAGCTTGACGCGAATGCCCATGCGGGGCCCGATCCCGAGCTTCTCGCCGAGTTCGAGGCTGCTCTGCATGTCCTCGGGATCTTCGACGACGACAATCGTGTTGCGACCGACTTTTTCCGCTAAGATCGCCATGCGCAGGAAGAGGTCATCCTTAAGTCCGTTGCACACGATCAACGCTTCGTCGGCTAGGGGCATGGCCATCGCGTTGACCAACTCGGCCTTGCTGCCCACCTCCAACCCGTAGCGGTACGAGAGCCCTGAGTCGACGAGCCTTCGCACTACTTCCGATTTCTGATTGACCTTTACCGGGAAGACCCCCAGGTGGTCGCCCAGGTAGTCGAATTCTTCGATCGAGTTGCGAAAGGCCTTGTGAATCGCCTCCAACCGGTCGTCCAGGATCTGCGGAAAGCGCAGCAGGAAAGGCGTCGAGAGCCGCTGGCGGATCAGGTTGTCAACCACTTCCTTGACGTCGATCGAAAGGCCGCGGTCGCGTGACGGCGCGACGGCCAGATGGCCCTGCTTGTTGATGAAAAAGTAGCCGAATCCCCAATTGTCGATGCCGTAGGTTTTGGCGACTCGTTCGACGACGCTCGTCCCGGCTTTGACGGAAAGGACGTCGTATTGCGTGGCGGCCATGGGGTTTGCCCGGGCTGCGGGCATGGCGAAAGGGCCCGCAACTGCGTTGCGAACCCCATTCATCATAGCCCAGGAATTTTGCAACGCCGCACCGGGAATCGATTGCTTTCCCGCCGGTTTGTCGCTCGGCTAAACTGGATTGCCTTAAGGCCTCCGACTATGTCTGAAGAAATCGTCAACCGTCCCGTACTGATTGTCGCCGGAACCCCGCCGGAGGGCTGGTTTGATCGGCTGGCCGCGATAGAGGAGCAAGTGGAAATCCGCCGCTGCTCCTCGGAAGAGGAAACCCAGGCTCGGTTGCCGGAGGCGGATTGCGCGTTCGCATGGGAGAAAGGCGCCTTTTGGATCCGAGACTCGCTCGACAAAGCGGACAGGCTGAAGTGGATGCAGATCAGCTCGGCCGGTCTCGAGCGGATCATGTCGCCGGAGTTGATCGAGAGCCCCGTCGTGCTTGTGAACGGCCAGGGACTCTATGCTCCGGCGCTCGCCGAGTTTGTGATCTTTTCGATCCTCTTCTTCGTGAAAAGCTTTCGCCGCATCGATGACAATCGGGCCAAACGCCGCTGGGACCGTTTTCTGGGACAGGAGGCTCGCGGCCAGACGCTGTCGATTATTGGCTACGGCGGCACGGGACGCGCCACGGCGAAGATCGCTAAGGCAATGGGGATGAACGTGATCGCCGTAAAGCGGAACGCGGCGGTTGTCGAAGGTTCCGAATGGGTGGACGAAGTCGTTCCGCTGGAGCGCTGGCATGAGGCCCTGAGGGCCGCTGACTTCGTGTGCAACGCGCTGCCGTTTACCGACGCGACAAAGGGGATGTTCGGCGAAGCGGAGTTCCGCGCAATGAAGAAGTCCTCGATCTACATCAGTGTCGGCCGCGGTAAAACGACGCAGGAAGATGTCATGATCCGGGCTCTGCAAGAAGGCTGGATCGCCGGCGCGGGGTTGGATGTCTTCGAGACCGAGCCCTTGCCCGAAGGGAGTGAGCTATGGGATCTCGAGAACGTGATCCTGTCGCCCCACTGCACCGACGTGACGACGACGTATCACATCGAGTCGGCGCGGCTGCTTTGTGAGAACGTCGAGCGTTGGCTCAATGGCGAGCCTTTGCTCAACGCAGTCGAGGACAAAGCGAGAGGCTACTAAGGACAGGTCAGCGCTGCACGCGGCCCGAGCCTCCGCCCTTCATCAGCGAAATCACTTCATTCGCCGAGAAGCGGTTGAAGTCCCCGGGCACGGAGTGCTTCAGGCAAGAAGCCGCGACGGCGAATTCAAGCGCTGTCTGAGGGTCATCCGGGTAGTTGGTCAGCCCGTAGATCATCCCGCTGGAGAAGGAGTCGCCGCCGCCGACCCGGTCGACGATGTGAGTGATGTCGTATTTGCGGCTGTGGTGGAAGTTCTGGCGGTCGTTGATAATGGCGGACCAACCGTTGTGCGACGCGCTGATCGACTCGCGCAGCGTGATGGCGAGGATCTTCATGTCGGGAAATGCGGCGAGCACCTTGTCCGACAGAGTGCGGTATTTTTCGACGTCAAGCGCGCCGGCCTCGACATCCACGTCAATCGAGATGCCGAGAGACTTCTGGCAGTCCTCTTCGTTCGCGATGCCGACATCAACGTACTTGACGAGCTCGGTCATAACCTCCCGGGCGGACTTGCCGTACTTCCAGAGGTTCTTGCGGAAGTTGAAATCGCAAGAGACGGTCAGGCCCTTCACGCGGGCTTTCTTGACGGACTCGATCGAGAGGTCAGCGGCGCTTTGCGAGATCGCGGGCGTGATGCCCGTGACGTGGAACCACGTGGCCCCGTCCACGGCGGCGTCCCAATCAATGTCTCCGGGCTTGGCCAGAGCGATAGCGGTGTCGTTGCGGTCGTAGGTTACTTTCGAAGGCCGCTGGTTGGCGCCGGGCTCGAGGAAGTAGATGCCCATTCGCCCGGGGCCTCGGGTTACGAAGCTGGTGTCGATGCCGAAGCGGCGTAGCTCGGCAACACAGGCATCGGCGACGGGATGATTCTTCGGCAGCACCGTCACATAGCTGGTCGGCAGGCCGTAGTTGGCGGTAGAGACGGCGACGTTCGCTTCGCCGCCGCCAAAGGTAGCGACGAACATCGATGACTGCAACGGCCGCTCAAAGTGGGGTGGCGCGAGCCGCAGCATAATTTCGCCAAAGGTGACTACTTTCGCCATCGATCTGATCCTCGAACGGCGCGCCGGCCGATCAGTCCAAAAGCGTTACGATATCAAACCGCACGCCTTCAACACGCTGCCACGGCGCGCGGTCCGTACCCGCACGGGAGCCTTTCCGTACGTTTACGGAAAGCGTCGACTAGCTGTTCCAAGCCATGGTTGATCTGGAATACGGTTCACTACGCAACGCCGGCCCCAAGGGAAGTTCATCTCGGCAGGTTCTCGCGGAAAAAGCGGAGGAAGTTGCCGTGAAAGACGGCGTCGATGTCGGCGTCGCCGTAACCGCGGCTGCTCAACAGCTCACCGATCTTGTGCAGGTCCGCGATGGTTTCGAGGCCCTCCGGACACTGCTCTGTCCCAAAGCCGCCGTCGAGGTCGCTGCCGATGCCGACGTGGTTCACATTGCCGGCGATCTTGCAAATGTGGTCGATGTGATCCACGAGCTGATCCATAGAAGGTCTGACGTTGTCCTTAACGTCTCTTCGCCAGTCAGGAGCGATCTGCCAGGCATCGAGCACGACTCCGATGACGCCGCCTCGTTCAATGACCCAGCGGATCTGTTCATTGCTGATCTGGCGGTCGTGCGGCGTGATGGCGCGGCAGTTGCCGTGGCTGATGAAGACCGCTTTGGAGTAGATCTCCAACGCCTGCTCGACCGCCGTGTCAGCCGTGTGAACCAGGTCCAGGATGACGCCGAGGTGCTCGAACTCCTTGAGCAGCTCCCTCCCGCGCCCTGTCAACGGGCCGTCGCCGCCCGTTCCCATGGAGTACGCGCTGGGGCCGTAGTGCGCCAAGCAGGCTGTCCGCAGGCCCTGATCGAACCACCACTGCGCGTGCGACGGATCGACGATGGGGTCCGTGCCCTCCATGCTGAGGATGTAGCCGATCGGCGCGGTGTCCGGTGATGACTCCCAGTCCGACCAGACCTCGTCGAGCGTCGAGCGGCCGCCGATCATCCGCATGTGGCCCTGTTGCTCGAGGAGCCTGTAGTACGCGAGTTGCGCCTGGGCGGCAGCGGAGCAGATCGTCTGGTTGGAGTAATCCAGGTTTTCTCGGAGAATGATCTCACCGTGCTCGCGTTCGCCGATCGGCCCTAAATGGGAATCGAGATCCGGCAGGCTCTTCGGCAGCGCGCGGCTGAGCACGGTGGCAAGCGCGACGCCGATGCGGCCTTGGCGCATCGCGGCCAGGCTCGTCGTGCAGGCACCGCGACTCTTGCCCGTCATGCCGCTCTCGTTGGCGCGCAGTTCCTGAACAGAAAGAAGCTGGTCGCGGTCAAACGAGACGGCGTTCCAGGCGATGTCGAGGTGGGCGTCGATGATGAGTCTCATTACAGGCAGACAAGCCTAGCAGATCGGAAGTCAGGATCGCCGATCTGCCAGCGTCTCTTTTCTCGCCACGTGGCGAGGAATGTTGGCCAGGAGTCTGTCCCACAGCAAATTCGGCCCCAAGCAGTTGTAGTCAGACATAGCTCGCAGACCTGAGATGTTGACAAGAAATTGGCGACTTTCGCTCTGTGGGATAGACTCCTAGCGCCGCTGGAAAGTCCCGAAAGCCGGAGTGGTGCGCTCGGTGAAACCGCCGTCTTCGTCCCGGACAAGCAGCATCACGGCGAGGTCGCGAGCGGTGGCGAAGCGGAAGGCCTCATCCTCGCCCATGACCATCAGCCCGGTCGCGTAGGCATCGGCCGTCATGCAGGAGATGTGAATGACCGTCACCGAAGCCAGGCGGTGGGTCACCGGGCGTGCCGAGCGGGGGTCGATCGTGTGGGAATACCGGACGCCGTCCTTCTCGATGAAGTTGCGGTAGTCGCCGGAGGTGGCCATCGCACCGTCATTGAGCCGGACAATCCGCTGCTGAGCGGCGCGTCCCTGGGCGGGTTGCTCGATGGCGATGCGCCAAGGGTCACCGGTCGAGCCGTGCCCGGCGGTTCGTATTTCGCCTCCGACCTCGACCATGTGATTGCCGTAGTCGAGGTTGGCGAGCGACTGGGAGACGCGGTCAACGGCGTATCCCTTGGCTATTGCTGAAAGGTCCGCTTGCGTGGCCGGGTGGAGTTTTTGGACGGTCGCGGCTTCGCCGATTTCGATGTTCTCCCAGCCGACCGACTGCCGCAGTTCCGCCAATCGCGCTTCGCTCGGTATGCGGTCGAGCTTCACGGGCCCGAAACCCCAGGCGTCGACCAGCGGTCCCACGGTGATGTCAAACGCGCCCTTGGTGGCCTCGCTGATGCGCCGGGCTTCGCTAATGACCTCGATCACGTCCATGGAGAGCGGAAACGGCTCGGTTGTCCGGTGGCGGTTGAATCGTGAAAGCTCGGAGTCCGCCTGATAGGTCGACATTTTGTCGTTGACGTTGTCGAGCTCTCTTCGGATGGCCTGATCGATGAGAGTTTTTCCGGCGTCAGAAAGGTTCGCGCTGACGACTTTCACCCGATAGGCCGTCCCCATGGCGGGGCCCTGAAACAGATGCTCGATCTCCACCAAGATCGGTAAACTCGCGCATCCAAAGAGGGCCGCGATCAGAAAACCGTTAAGCGCCGCAAGCGCGAGGGTCCGGCCAACAAGGCAAAAGCAGCGGCGCGGCATACCGTCACCTCTCCGATCGGGGGTTTCCGTTGTAAAGGGTATGGAGGCTACCCTCCGAAGTCGTCCGACAGGATATTTTCCGGTTCGACGCCCAGATCATCGAGCATCTTGAAGCAAGCCGACATCATCGGCGGCGGTCCGCACACGTAGTATTCGATGTCTTCCGGAGCCGGATGGTCTTTGAGGTAGTTGTCGTAGAGAACCTGATGAATGAACCCCACGTCACCTGTCCAGTCGTCCTCGGGTAGCGGCTCCGACAGCGCCAGGCGCCACGTGAAGTTGGGGTTCTCTTCCTGGATCTTGTCGAAATGGTCGATGTAGAACGCTTCGCGCAGGCTGCGGGCACCGTACCAGAAGGAGACTTTGCGTTTCGTGTGCAGGCGCTGGAACTGGTCGAAGATGTGCGAGCGCATCGGCGCCATGCCGGCGCCGCCGCCGATAAACACCATCTCGGAGTCGGTGTCCTTGGTGAAAAAGTCCCCGAACGGGCCGGAGATCGTAACTTCTTCGTCCGGCTTCAAGCTGAAGATGTACGACGACACTACGCCCGGCGGCGTGTCCTTGGGCGCACGCGGCGGAGGCGTCGCCACCCGAACGTTGAGCATGATGACGCCCTTCTCTTCCGGGAAGTTGGCCATCGAGTAGGCGCGATCGACGGACTCGTCGGTGCCTGCGGTCAGATCCCAAACGCGATACTTGTCCCAGTCGGGCCGGAACTCCTGATCGATGTCGAAGTCTCGATACAGAGTGGCATACGGGGGACACGTGATCTGAATGTAGCCGCCTGCCCGGAACGGAACCGCTTCGCCCGGAGGCAACTCCAGCATCAGTTCCTTGATGAAGGTCGCCACGTTGTTGTTGGAACGCACTTTGCAGAGCCACTGCCGCACGCTGAAGACCTCGGGCGGTACGTGAATCTTGAGGTCCTGCTTGACCTTCACCTGACAGGACAGCCGGCAGCCCTGGCGCCCTTCGCCGCGCGTGATGTGGCTGGTTTCGGTGGGCAGCATCGCGCCACCGCCCTCGTTGACCTCGACCTTGCAGACGCCGCAACTGCCTTTGCCTCCGCAGGCCGAGGGGATGAAGATCTTGTTGTTCGCGAGCACGTTGAGGAGGCTGCCGCCCGTGGGGACCTGAATCGCTTTCGAGGCATCGTCGTTGATGATGATGTTCACTTCCCCGCCCGCCACAAGCTTGTTGCGGGCCGCCATCAACACCGCCACCAGCGTCAGGATGACGGCGGTGAACATGAAAACGCCAAGCAGAACGGTCATCTTCGATTCGTCAGATCCGTGTCGACGCCCTACAGTTGCACTCCCGCGAATGCCATGAAGCCGATGGCCATCAAACCGGTGACGATGAACGTCATCCCCAAACCGCGCAAACCGGAGGGCACGTTGCTGTAGCGCATCCGTTCCCGGATCGAGGCCAGCGCGACGACCGCCAGCGCCCAGCCGATGCCCGAGCCGAGTCCGAAGACGGTACTCTCGGCGAGCGTGTAGTCGCGCTCGACCATGAAGAGCGAAGCACCGAGGATGGCGCAATTCACGGCAATCAGCGGCAGAAAGATGCCCAGGGCGTTATAGAGCGCGGGGATGAAGCGGTCGAGAGTCATCTCAACGATTTGCACCATGGCGGCGATGGTCCCGATGCAGCACAGGAAGCCGAGGAATGACAGGTCGTACTGCGCAAAGTCGGGCGAAACCCAAGCCAAGGCGCCGTCTTGCAGCAGATAGCGGTAGATCAGATTGTTCATGGGGACGGTCAGCGTGAGCACGAAGATCACCGCGCCGCCCAAGCCGATGGCCGTATTGACTTTTTTAGATACGGCCAGGAACGAGCACATGCCCAGGAAGAACGCCAGCGCCATGTTCTCGACGAAGATGGCCTTTACGGCGAGCGAGAGGTGGTGTTCCATCTCAGCCCTCCTCCTCGACTTGGTCCGGCTTCCAGACACGCAGGCCCCAGATCAGGAACCCGATGATGAAGAACGCCCCGGCCGAAGTGACCATGATGCCGTTGGGGTTGTACCAGCCGCCCTCGGTCACGACCGGAAGCACCGTGTAACCGAGCAGCTTGCCGGCGCCGAACAATTCCCGAATCGCGCCTGTGATCAGCAGCACGATGCTGTATCCGAAGCCGTTGCCCAAACCGTCCGCGATACTCAGTGCCGGTCTGTTCTGCATCGCGTAGGCCTCGGCCCGGCCCATGATGATGCAGTTGGTGATGATCAACCCGACAAACACCGAGAGTTGCTTGCTGATCTCGAACAGATACGCTTTGAGGAATTGATCCGCGATGATCACCAGCGACGCGATGATCGTCAATTGCACGATGATGCGGATCGAACCGGGGATGTGATTCCGGATCAAGCTGACGGAAAGATTCGACAACGTCAGCACGAAGATCACCGCGCCGCACATCACAATCGATGTCTCGAGCTTCGTCGTAACGGCCAGCGCCGAACAGACGCCGAGCACCTGCAGCGCGATCGGATTGTTCTCAAACAGAGGATCGAGAACCGCCTTCTTTGCGGAGCTTGCCATGAAAACTACCCTGTGTTCTTCATGATACTTGTAGGCCTTTGGCGGAAGTTTTCGAGATAGGTTGCGAAGCCGTTCTCGCCCAGCCAGAAGCGGAGCATGTTTGTCACCCCGCGGCTCGTGATCGTTGCGCCGGCCAGTCCATCGACCTGATGAGGATCGGCCGCCGCCGGGCCGGCTTGCCCCTTGATGACCTCGATGACAACCTCGCCGCTGTCATCGAACGCGATGCGCCCCGGCCAGAGGCCTTTCCAGATGGGGTTGTCCACCTCTCCCCCGAGTCCGGGCGTCTCGCCGTGCTGGTAATAGGTGAGGCCGCGAATCGTCTTCGTGTCGGCGTCGAGGGCCAGAAAACCGTACAGCGTAGACCATAGGCCGTACCCCTCGATCGGCAGAATAATCATCTCGACATCACTCTGCTCGTCGAGCACGTGATAGACGACGGCATATTTTGGAAGCCGTTTGATCACCGCGGCGTTCGGGGGCGCTTCGCGGCTCAACGCCGGATCGCTCCTGGCTTTCTGCTGATCGTAAGCGGCCGCCTTGACGTCGGGGGCGGGCTCGCCGCTTTCCAGGTCGATTACCACGGTGCTCACGTTCTCAAACAGCTTCTCGACATCCTCCGCCATCACGCCCTGACTCGAGTCGATCAGCCCCGCCGCCAGCAACACGTTCTTGCGCTTGTCGAGGGTCGCGTTCGCGTCCTGGAGGTCAGACAGGGAAACGGCGGACGTCGAGACCAGGATGGCGCACACGACGCAAACCGCACCCGCAAAAAGGATGGTATACGCGACGCTATGCCGCATAACGCGCCCTCCTGCGTTTCACGTTGGCTTGCACGACGAAATGATCGATCAACGCTGCGAACAGATTCATGAACAGGATTGCAAGCATCATCCCTTCGGGATAGGCGGGGTTCACGACGCGAATCAGAATCGCCAGCACGCCGATCAGGAATCCGTAGATGTAGCGGCCCGTCTCGGAGTGTGCGGCCGATACCGGGTCCGTCGCCATGAAGACGGCTCCGAAGGCCCAGCCGCCCAGCACGAAGTGCCACTCGAAGGGCACGTTCAACAACAGATTCGTTTCCGACCCGACGGCGTTCAGCAGGAGCGTCGCCGCGTACGAACCCACCGCAACGCCCAGCATGATGCGCCACGACCCCACCCGCGAAAGGATCAGCACCAGCGCCCCGAACAAACAGGCAGCCGTCGACGTTTCACCCATCGAGCCGGGAATCAAGCCGAGAAACGCATCCCACCATTTGACTCCCTCGGTCAAGACCGCCTGCCCGGCGACAGCGGCTTCCGCAAGCCATGTGGCGCCGCTCACACCGTCCACGCCGGTATCGGCGGCAATCCACACTTGATCACCGGAGATCTGCGCCGGATAAGCGAAGAAGAGAAATACGCGGGCTGTAAGAGCCGGGTTGAGGATGTTCATCCCGGTGCCGCCAAAAATCTCCTTGCCGATGATCACGCCGAAGACGATACCGATCGCGACCTGCCAGAGTGGGATCGTCGGCGGGAGAACCAACGGGAAGAGCATGCCCGTAACCAGGAAGCCCTCGTTGATTTCGTGCCTGCGGACAAGGGCGAACAGGGCTTCACAGCCTCCCCCGACGGCAAAAGTGACGAACAGAACCGGCAGGTAATAGAGCATGCCTTGGACGATGCAAGCGACGACGTCGGTCGGGTCCCAGGCGCCATAGCCAAGCCACTCGGCGACGCTTGTCTGCCACGTCTCCAGTGGCTGTGCACCCTGGGAAATAGCGAGATGCGCCTGATAGCCGGTGTTGTACATCGCCATGAACACGCATGGGACCAAAGCGATGACGACCGTCATCATCATGCGCTTGAGATCGAGCCCGTCGCGAACGTGCGACGCGCCCTTGGTGACCGTTCCGGGTGTGTAGAGAAACGTGTCCACCATCTCATAGAGGGGGTATGCGAACTCCAGCTTCCCGCCCTTCCCGAAGTGCTTGGCTTGCGAGTCGAAGACAGATCGCAGGAACTTCATCAGCCTTCCTTCTCAATGGTCGTCAGCACATTGCGCAGCAACGGCCCGTACTCGACCTTGGTCGGACAAACGAAGGAACACAGCGCCAGGTCTTCTTCCGCCAATTCCAGACAGCCCAGTTCTTCGGCCTTCTCGATATCGCCGACAACCAGGGACCGCAGAAGAAACGTCGGCAGGAGGTCCATCGGCATTACACGCTCATACATGCCGATTGGAACCATCGCCCTGTCTGACCCGTTGCGCGACGTGGAGAAGTCGAACCGTTTCCCCGGCAGCAGCTTCGAAACGAAGGTGTTGACCGTCGAATACTTGTTCATCCCCGGGGTCAACCAACCAAGGAACTCCCGCTTCCGTCCCTCCGGCAGCACGGAAACCTGATGGTCATACCGCCCCAGATAGCCGAAGATCGGGTCGGACGCGGACCGGCCCGAAAGCACGGATCCCGAAACAACGCGGGTTTCGCCTTCGTGCAGCTCATTCGATGTCAGCTCGTCGGTGGAAGCGCCCAATCGCGTGCGGAGCAACCGCGGCCGACGGGCCGCGGGTCCGGCCAATGCGATCACCCGCTCAACATCCAAACGGCCGGTCGCGAAGAGTTTGCCGATAGCCGCGACATCCTGATAGTTGGCGTGCCAGACAAGCTTATTCCGGTCAACCGGATCAAGACGATGGATGTGGAAACCGACGGTGCCGGAAGGATGCGGCCCCGCGAACCTTTCTTCGCGGAAGGATGAATCCGAGGGGACCGGGACACTGCTGTCCGCGCCCTTGCAAACGAACACAGGACCGTCCGTCAGCTGCGCCAGCGCTCGCAGACCGCGCTCAAAATCGTCGTGGCGGCTTTCGAGCACCGTATCGACAGCGGGCGCAAGGGGGTTGGTATCGACGGCCGTAACGAAGATCGATCGCGGTGTCTTGTCCGGATGGGCCACGCGGTCAAACGGCCGAGAGCGAATGGCGGTCCACAAGCCCGACTCGATCAAGAGATCCGTGACCTGCTCGCGGCTCAAAGCCCCGGGTGACGTTCCCTGATAGGAGGAAAACTCGACGCTGTCCGATCCGCCGGCCAATTCCGACTGATCGAGTTGAATGACAACGGACTGCAGTGCGCGCCGCGCGCCGCGATTGATGGCGGTGACTTTGCCGGATGCCGGCGCTGTATAACGCACACGCGGCGTTTTCTTGTCTTCGAAAAGAAGCTGACCCCGGCGGATATCGTCGCCGACGGCGACTCGCATCGTAGGCTTCATGCCGACATAGTCATCGGCCATCAGAGCTACTCGGCTTGGCTGCCGCGCTCCGGTGATCGCCTGCTCGGGCAGGCCTGAGATCGGTAGATCCAAACCCTTTCTGGTCTTGTGAAGCCCCATCGAACTCGTTAAGCTCGCTCTCCGTTCAAGGCAACTCTTGAGACATTACCGCTGTGGCCCTCTTTCAGACAGGCGTGCCTGCCCACGGTTTGGACGCAAAGCTCCGGAGATTCCACCTGTTCATATCGACTTGTTGACCCGCAAGGCCATTGGGATGATATTTCCGAAAAGTCGAGAACCGGCCGGCTCGACCTTGTAGCCGGTCACTCCGAAAAAGCAACCGAGATAGGGATTTCGGCTTGCCGCTTGACGTGTTTCGTACCCCATCGTTGGGGTCTTCGCTTGCGCCTCTCGTTGTTGGAAAGTCAGTCGATCGGCGTTTCCATTCCGCTTGGCGAAGCCGTGATTCTTATTTTAACTTGTCCAACTGCCGCCTTGCCGGAAAGCCCCGGCCCTGCATTATAATCAGCGGCGGGAGGCCAAGCGATGTCCAGCGGTCGAAATCCCGAAGCGGTCGTTCCAGCCGGCCACGTCGGCTTCCTGCTCAACGGCGAACCGCATCAGGTTCCCGAAGGCACGAGCATCGCCGCCTTGCTCGAGTGCCTCGGATTGCCGACCGATCGGGTCGCCGTGGAACTCGACCGCGAGATCGTCCGACAACCTCGGCGGGATGCGACCGTCATCAATCCGGGTGCTTCGATCGAGGTCGTCGAGTTCGTGGGCGGAGGCTAAATTGCCTGTTTCCTTACCAAATGCAGTTTGTTGCATTTTGTGCTGCCACCGTGGCCGAGTTGTCGTACAATTGCAGAGTCCCTGAACAGTGACGCTGGTCTTGCGTTCATGACGTTGGGTGGTCGTTCCATGCTCAAATTCGAAAAGTCCCGTTTGCCCAAATCCGAAGGCCACTCCGAGACGTTCGGTAGTCTGGAGGTCTCCGAGATCACCGGTGTCAGCCTGCGCCAGTTGCAGTGGTGGGACGAGCGAGGTGTCGTGAGCCCCGTGCAAAAGGGGCACAAGCGCATGTACCGGCTCAATGAGGTGATCGAGATCGGGCTGATCACCGAGTTGCGCAAGAAGGGCATTTCCCTTCAGAAGATCCGCAAGGTGCTGCGGTTCCTGCATAGGGAGCTGGGCAGGGGATTGTACGACGCCGTGCGCAACGGAAACGAAATGCACTTGCTGACCGACGGTAGGAACATCTACCTCGAAGACAGCCATAAGAACATCGTTGACATCCTCAATAGTTCAAATCAGCCACTTATTTCTGTCTGTATCACCGATCAGGTTCGACGCTTGACGGCCGGCGAGGCCATAAAGAAGATCATGCGCCCGGAACGTAAAACTGCCGCCGGTCGTAAGTCCCGAGCCTCCTGATGCCAACGCCCTTCAAACTAGGGCCGCCACGACACCGCAGGAGGCAGGCTAAGCGCCTACCGCGATCGTTTTCGGAAAGAGATCAACCATCCGGCATGAGCAGCCGCAACTCCACCAGTTTTGCCCAGACTTTCTCGGCGCTTTCTTGCGGCGTCTCGATGCTCGAATCGAACTTGACGGCGGGATGCAACGGAGGCTCGTAGGGATCCGAGACGCCCGTAAACTCCTTGATCTCCCCTGCGAGCGCCTTCTTGTACAGGCCCTTTATGTCCCGCTCCACGAGGGTGTCGAGCGGACAGTGCGCATGTACCTCCACGAAGTGCTCGATCTTCGCCGCCACCTCGTCGCGCACTTCGCGATACGGGGAGATCGCCGCCGCGATCGCGATCACGCCGTTCCGAGAGAGCATCTCGCACACGAACCCGATCCGTCGGATATTCGTGTCACGGTCCGCTTTGCTGAAGCCCAAACCCTTTGAAAGATTCGTCCGTATGACATCGCCGTCGAGGACTTCCACGTTCGCTCCGCCCTCGCGGAGCCTCTTCTCGATAATTTCCGAAACCGTCGATTTTCCGGCGCCCGACAGTCCTGTAAACCAGAGAGTAAAGCCTTTGTGAGTCATCTTTTTTGATAGTGCCTGAGGAAGACAGCTGCGGAGCCTTAGGCCCCTGTATAGGTCTCGATCAGAATGTTGGCGATTTCGGGTCGAAGGATCCGCGGGTCGGGCCGCTCGCCGCTCTTGAGTTGCTCGCGCACCTTCGTTCCGCTGATCGCGAAAGGCTTCTCGTCAGGGTGATTTTCCATCAGGTCGACCCGGCCAAGCGATTCGTAGAAGGCCGCGAAACCAATCTTGCACGGACGCAGGTGAAGCTCGCCCGCCAGGGAATCAAAGATCGCCTGCGCATCGAAGTCGCCCCAAATCGGACGGCGGTCCTCATACGGCGCGTCGGCATGTTTGCGGCCGATCACCAGATCCGAGAATCCGTGGTTCTGCCGATAGACGGCGTGCATGATGGCCTCTTTGGGACCACCGTAGAACATCTTGATGTCGAGCGGGATGACCTCGAACACATCGCTGATGTCGTAACCAGCCGACGCCCACAGCGCCTCGTCCTTGTCACCTTTGCCGAGCAAGCCGCGATCGTGCAGCGTGCGGTAGCAGCGCATCCGCACTTCTGCGTCCACGTCGTCGCCCTTGAGAACCCCGACCAGCGGATTGAGCACGACTCCCGTGAAATGACCCTCTTGCGTGAGCCTTTCGACGCCCGCAACGAGGGCGTACTCGTGGGCCCGGTGCAGCGGGTTTCTCGTCTGGAAGGCCAACGCTCGCTGCCACTTCCGCTCCCGAATCAACATCCGCGTCATGCGCGGACTTGACAGCGGCGCGCCCCATTCCGGACGCGCCTTCTGTGGAAGTACCCGTAACCTCCCGCCCAACAGCCGCGTTCTCGGGTCCCCTACAACCATACGCCCGCCGGGATGGTCAAAACGCTCTGTCCCGTAAACGCCGTGGACGTACTTGGGCTTGTCCCAATTGAAGACATCGGTCTCGTCCAGGATTCCGATCAGTTCGCCGCTTTCGTCGCGCAACGCGGTCGATCCGCCCGGTGTGAGCGCATCGGCCTCGGCATCGGTGGCCGGCAAGGAGAGCGGAATTCCCCATGCATACGCTTTCCCCTGCGAAAGAATGGTGGTCTCGTCAAGGACGCGCTGCCAGGCACTCTCGGCCATCGGGCCCTCGAGAGGCGAAAGCGTCCCATCCGCGATCCGGTACACCGTCGACAAGTCGGCTCGGGACACTTCGACGGAGGGTAGCGGCGCGGCTTCCTCTCGCAACGATTTGCGACCGCTGAGTGGAACCGTGCGATCCACCGGCTCTGAAAGACCACCGTGTACGGGGACAAGATTCTGTGACATGAGTTGCTGCTCTGCCTGAATGAAAAAAGAAAAGCAAGCAGATCTCAGATCGACCCGCTACGGCGAAACGCGAAGGAGAAAGGATAGCGCACCCGGGGCGGGGCGACCTGCGGCAATACTTCATCAAGCATCACGTCGAACTCGCGTTTCAGCTCGCCGCTGGGGCTGAGATGCAATCCGCACTCTTTGGGGGCGTCCGTTTCCCACCACCATCGTCCGGCCCGAGCGTCTTCCGAGCCCGTGGTTGCTCTCGTGCAGGGCGCGCAGCCGATACTGGTATACCCCTGATCGTAGAGCGAATGGTAGGGAACGTCGTGGCGCCGGATGTATGCCCACACTTCTTCGTGTGTCCAGTCAGCCAGCGGACAAATCTTGTAGACGCCCTCGTGATTCGCGTCGAGCGATACCTTCTCGATGTCGCGCCGCGCCTCCGACTGTCCGCGACGCAAGCCCACAACCCAGGCGTCGAGGTCCGCCAGCTTCCGCCGCAACGGCCTCACCTTGCGTACCTCGCAGCACATGCGCCTCTTGGAAACGGAATCGCGGAACAGATTGGGGCCATGCCGCGAGACCATGCCGGCAACCTCAGTGGCGTCCGGGAAAATGACCTCGATCTCGATCCCGTATCTCTCACGGACCTTGCCGATGAGCGTCTGCGTCTCTTCCGAAAGCCGGCCGGTATCGATCGTGAAGACGGACACACGTCCGCCGGATAGCCGTGCCGCCATGTCGATGATGACCATGCCTTCCGCTTGAAAGCTCGTACAGATCGCGAAGCGCGAGCCAAACACCGAGATGCCCCAGGCCAGCAGTTCTTCGGCAGTCGCATCCGACCGCGGCGGAGTCACGGGCCGTACAAGAGATTTAATCATTAACCTTAATCCCTATCGACATACTAGAGATTAGAATAGCAGACCTGCATTCGGCTTGCAAGTCGGCGGCGAACACTCAAGCCGCGATGGTGTCCGAATGCCGCCGCTCGTGATCGAGAAGGAATTGCTTGCGTTCGAGACCCCCGGCGTAACCGGTGAGCTTGCCGGACGTGCCGACAACTCGGTGACAGGGGATCAGCAGGCAAACGGGATTGCGTCCGACGGCGGCGCCGACGGCTCTTGAAGCGGAGGGGTTGCCGACCGCCCGAGCCAAGTCGCCATAGCTGCAAGTGGCGCCCGCGGCCAGGTGCCGCAGTTCACGCCACACAGAGAGTTGAAACGGCGTACCGCGCAAGTCGAGCGGGACGTCCGAACCAAAGTCGAGGTCGCCGGCAAAGTAGCAGTAGAGGAAGCCTTCAGTTCGCAGCAGCCACGGGTTGCGGCGCGCTCCGACGCGTCGGGAGCGGGGAAAGCGGCGCTCCATGGCGTCCACCTGTGGATCGAAGTAAAGCGCCGTGAGCCCCTTCTCGCTCGCCAGCAGGTGAATCTTGCCCAACGGTGAGCGGATTCTGGTGTAGTTCAGGATGTCGCCGGGCACGGCTCGCCTCCCCCAAGAAGTCCCATCCTATCACCCGCTGCCTGCGAGGAAGCATTCCAGCGGCTATGATGGCAAGCAGCGTGGCCGCGTCAGACCGGATCTGACGCGAGGGGGGTATCCATGAATCGACGACAGTTCGTACAAGCGACAGCCGCCCTGGCCAGCGCCGCCTGCGCCACCGAAACCACCACCTCCGACGAATACAACCTGCGCTACGCTCCGCGGATCGGCTTTCTGAATGACCTGCCGGTGCCGCGCCAACTTGAGATCTACGCCGAGCACGGCTTTCGCGCCTTCGAGTACAACGGACTGCCGCGGCACTCGCTGCAGGAGGCCGAGCAGTTCCGCAAGAAGATGGACGAGCTCGAGATGGAGATGGGCGTCTTCGTCGTCAACTCGGGCGGTTGGAAAGGCGACGCGCTCGTCGATACGGCTTTTCACGAAGGGTTCCTGAAAGACGTTCACAAGGCCGTCGAGTATCACGGCATCATGCGCAACGGTTGGTCGACGGTGACGAGCGGCCTTGCCGTCTCGAACATCCCGAGCGAGCAGCAAACGGAGAATGTCATCGAGGGCCTCAAACAGGCCGCCGACATTGTTTCAAAAACGGACTTGGTCCTCGTTCTCGAACCCTTGAACGTGCTGGTCAACCACGCCGGCTATTTCGTGGTGACGTCGGAGCACGCGGCGGAGATCATCGATGCGGTCGGCAGCCCCCAGGTGAAGATCCTGTTCGATATTTACCACCAGCAGATTTCCGAAGGGAATTTGATCAGCAACATCGAGAAATACTGGGAGCGCATTGCCTACTTTCAGGTCGGCGACGTCCCGGGGCGCAAGGAGCCCGGCACCGGCGAGATCAACTACCGCAACGTGTTCAAAGCCATTCACGCCAAGGGCTACACGGGGCTGCTGGGCATGGAGCACGGGCTTTCGCAGCCGGGCATGTCCGGGTTGGAGAAGTGCTTCCGCGAATACAAGCAAGCGGATACGTGGGCCTAGAGCCGCCGCCGCCCGACGCGAATACGCATCCGCGCCGCGGGCCGACCGGACCAGCACCCCCGGAGTGCCTTCACGGGTCCGTCCAAGCCGGAGAAGGCTTCCCCGATGGGAGGCAGCCCGTCTTGTTTGCGCTTTAGCTTGCATATCTCACCACGTGGGGAGATATGCAGGTTAGGGCTTATTCTCCACTCTCCTATGCTTCGCTGACAGGACCACACCAGAGGGCATCAATGATTGCTCGCCGGCGGCATGCTGCTCGACGATGGTGAGCCGTTCGAGGAACTCATCAAACGATGCGCCGGTATCGAAGCGGGAGCCGACAATGTAGAGGCAACTGACGATAGCCTTTTCCTGAACCAGGCCGGTTTGTGCTGTTGCGTGGGAAGTAGTCCCGCCATCGCCTTCGCCTCGTCACGTGGTGAGCCAGGCAGGCTAGACTGGGATCATGGAATTGACTCGACGCCAATGGTCTTACTTGATGTCCGTGGCCGCGCTGGCGCCGCGGTCCGCCCACTCGCAGGAGATACCCGTGATTGACAATCCCCAAGGAAACTTCAAGTTCGCGAAGGGAAGCGGGCCGTATTCATCCGGCGCTGCCGCCCATGACGGCTACGAAGTCGTGCATGCCATTTTCAATCCTTTACCGCAGCTTTGGGATGCATTCGACATCATCGAAGGGCACCTAAAATCCCTGAAAAGGCCGCTGAACGCCTTGTGCGGAATGGAGCTGCGTATTCCCAAAGCGCTCTCGATCGAGGGTTTCAATGAGTTCAACCAGCCGTATATTGACCGCCTGAAGGAGTGGGGGACTCATGTGGATGGGCTGAATCCCGTGGCCCGCACGAACGTCGCGATCGCGGTCAACCCGGTGCCGGCGCCGTCGGTGTACGGCTTCTCGTACACGATTCCTTCGGACTACAAGCGCAAGACGTTCGTCATTGCGGGCGCCGGGGAGTTGCGCTCGAGCAAGCTGGCCGGATCGGAGATCGTCAGCCGCGGCGACACGTCGACCAAGGGCATGCGGGCGAAGGCGAAGCAGGTGCTTTCGATCATGGACCGCCGCCTGGAAGCGTTGGGCCTGACGCACGCCGACATCACGCAGTCGAATGTCTACACCGTGTTCAACATCGCAGAACTGATGGAGTCGACGATCATGCCGGCGCTTCACGGAGCGGCCCGGCACGGAGTCCGCTGGCACTTTGCACGGCCGCCGGTGCTGGAGATTGACTACGAGATGGATATGCGCGGCGTACGGAGCGAGATCACGCTGGCCGGTTAGCGGCAGTCCGCTCACATCTGATAGAGCATCAGATAGATCACCACGCCGGTGATCGAGACGTACATCCAGATCGGCCATGTCCAACGGGCGATACGGCGATGCTTGTCGAACCGCTCCCGCCAGGCGTTGTAAAGGGTGATCAGCGCGAGCGGTACGATAGCGGCTGCCAGGATGATGTGCGAAATCAGAATCGCGAAATAAACCGGCCTTACCCAGCCCTGCTTCGTGAAGGGCATGGAGCCGGTCTGGGAGTGATAGATCAGGTAGCTCGTCAAGAAGACGCACGACGTGACAAAAGCGCCGGTCATGGCGAGCCGATGCCGTTGGACCTGCCCGCGGCGAATGAAGATGTAGCCGGCGCTGAGCAGCAGGGTGCTGATCGAATTCAAGCAGGCGTTGACGGCGGGTAGAGCGGAGACTTCCATCGATGAGCCGTTGATCTCGGGGCGTCTACGCCAAGCCTTCCGGGGATGATCGGCCGGCTTGGTAGAAGGCAGCCGCAAGAGTGAGCGCGCCAAAGACGAGAGTCACCGCCCAGCAGGTTTCGATGGACGGTCCGGGGACCTGAACGCCGGCCGGCGCGAGGTAGTGGCGAAAGGCGGTGATTCCGTACGTCAGCGGGTTGAAGGACATGACCCATTTCACCCAGCCGGCGGCGCCGTCGGCAGGGAAAACGGCTCCGGAAAGCATCCACATCGGCATCAGGACGATGTTCATTACCGAGTGAAAGCCCTGCACGGAGTTGAGCCACCAGGCGAAGAAGAAGCCCAGGCCCGTCAGGCCGAACGAGAGAACGAGCAGCACCGCCAGAATGGCGGGGATACGCTCCGGCGATACGGCGATGCCCATCAGGGGGGCCAGCGGCAGAAACAGCAGCCCTTGCAACACGCCGATGGTCGTGGCGCCCGTCACCTTGCCCAACACCAGCGCCCAACGCGAGACCGGAGCCACCAGGACCGAGAGCAGAAAGCCCTCCCGGCGGTCTTCGATGATCGAGATGTTCGAGAAGATGGCCGTGAACAGCACTACCAGGGCGACGGTGCCGGGGTAGAAAAACTGGAGGTAATTTTCACCCCCGGCGGAGGTCCTCAGGGAGGTGCCGAAGCCCGAGCCGAGCAGGAGCCAGAACACCAGCGGAGTAGCCAATACTCCGATGACGCGGCTTCTTTGACGGTAGAAGCTACGGATCTCGCGCCACCAGAGCGTGCTCATGCTGAGCAGAAAGCTCGGCCGGGTCGTGGGCGCACCGGTCGAAACGGCCGGCAGCGGGACAGCCGTGACCTGATCGGGAAGCACTTTGGAAGGCGGATGAGCCATGCGAGACGGGGTCGGCTATGTCGTCCTCAAGGCTCATTATGCCTGATCGCCGGCCGGATCCCCCTCTCCGAAGCGGTGGCCGGTCACACGGATAAAGAAGTCCTCCAGAGTCGGGTGAGAGACCATGACGGAATCGATCTGCTCCGGCAAGGCCTGCATCAGCCGAGCGACGAGCTCGGCGCCTTGCGGGTGCTCGAAGCGGACGCTCCCGTTGACGATCGTCGGTTCGAGGTCGAATTGTTGCGAGATGTCGCTCGACAGCTTATGGCTGTCCCGCGAACTCAGGATGACGACGACGTCGCCGCCGATCTGCTCCTTCAGCTCCCTGGGAGTGCCCTCCGCGACCAGCCGGCCCTTGTCGAGGATCGCCAATCGATCGCACTTGTCGGCCTCCTCGAGCAAGTGAGTCGTTAACAGCACCGTGATGCCCTCTTGCCGCCGCAGCAGTTGGATGTATTCCCAGAAGTCGAGACGCGCTCCCGGGTCGACGCCCGTGCTGGGCTCGTCGAGCAACAGCAGTTCGGGATTGTGGATCAAACCCTTCGCCAGCTCGACACGCCTTTTCAGGCCGCCCGAGAGGGTATCAACGGCGTCGTTACGGCGGTCTTCGAGACCCAGACGTTCAAGAAGCGAGTTGATGCGGTTTTGCAGCGCCTCGCCGCGCAATCCGTAGAGATGACCCTGGTGGATCAGATTCTCCGAGGCGGTGAGCCTGCGGTCGAGGCTTTGGTTCTGGAATACGACGCCGATGGTCTTTCTGACGGCGAGGGGTTGCCGAGAAACGTCGAAACTCGACACGCGGGCCGAGCCCTCCGCAGGGGTAAGGAGCGTGGACAGGATGCGAAACAGCGTCGTTTTGCCCCCACCGTTCGGCCCGAGAAGACCGAAGATTTCGCCTTGTTCGACAGAGAAGCTGACCTTGTCGAGGGCGGTTCGTTCCCCATAGCGGAAGACCAGGCTGCTGACTTCGACCGCGGGCGCAGCGGGCATCGCTTGCATTTCGCCACGGTAGCACAAGGGATCAGGAGTATTGCGGGTGGCGTTACCGGATATGAGCTTGCCTTTCTCGCCGCACGGCGGGAGAAACAGGCTAGTACGTCGATCTTCCGCCGCTGACGTCGTAGGTTTGGCCGGTGACGAACGAGCAGTCGGGGCTGGCGAGGAAGTGCACGACGGCGGCGACTTCTTCGATCTTTCCGGTACGGCGGCGAGGGATGCGACTGGTCATGTAGTCGACTTGCTCGGGGGTGAGCTGTTCGAGGATCGGGGTGCGGATCACTGCGGGGGTGACGGCGTTGACACAGATATTGTTCTCGGCGACCTCTTTCCCGAGGGATTTCGTCAAGGCGATGACGCCCGCCTTCGAGGCGGAGTAGGCCGACATGTTCGGGTTGCCGTCCTTGCCGGCGACCGAGGCGATATTGACGATGCGCCCGTAATCGCGAGCGCGCATGTGTCCGATGGCCGCCCGACAGCACTGAAATACACCGGTCAGATTGATGTCGATGACGCTTTGCCAATCGTCATCGCTCTGATCCCAAACCGGAGCCGCCTTGCCGGCGATGCCGGCGTTGTTGACGAGGATGTCGATGCGCCCCGTCTTCGCCAGGACCTGTTCGACCATGGCTTCGATCGAAGACGGGCTGGTGACGTCGACGCTGACCGAAAATGCCTGCGCGCCGATGCTGTTGATGCGGCCGGCTGACGCTTCCGCCGTCGCGGTGTTGCGGTCGGCGACCGCGACCCGCGCACCGGCCTGGGCAAGGCGCTTGGCGATGCCTTCGCCGATGCCCTGAGCCGCGCCGGTAACGATCGCCGTCTGTCCCGCCAGATCGAAGAACATCTATTCTTCTTTCGCTTCGGTGACGGCCGATTGATCGGAGGTTGCTTCGGAGGACGACTCTTCCGATGTTTCCGCCGCGGCCTCGACCACTTCACTTTCTTCGGCAGCGGCTTCTTGGGTTTCCTCTTCCTCGCGTCCTTCTGAGAGCACATTTACGGTCAGCGGCACGTTGACGTCGCGATGAAGGTGAACCGAGACCACATGCTCGCCCACCATGCGAATGGGCTTGGCGGCGAGGATCTTGTGGCGGTCGATGGTGTACCCCTTGGTTTCGAGTTCGGCGGCGATATCGCGTGAAGTAACGGACCCGAAGAGCTGATCCGAATCTCCGGCGCGCGCCGTGATCTCGATCGTGAGTGCCTGGAGTTGTTCGGCCAGTTTGGCGGCGTCACCGCGCAGGCGCGCCGCTTCCCGGTCGGCGGCGGCCCGCATCTCGTCGATTTGCTTTTTGTTCGCGGCCGTGGCGGGCAGGGCCATCTGCTTGGGAAACAGAAAGTTGCGCGCATAGCCGTTGGCGACGCGAACCACGTCGCCCTTGCCGCCCAACTTGCGGATTTCTTGCTTGAGGATGACCTCCATCATGACGCGCCCTCGGTTTTTGCGGCCCCTTCCACAGGAGCCGGTCGGTCAATGGGGAGCGGTCGGTCACCCACCCGGCCGGGACGCGGCCGCATCATGGGACGTCCACTGGCGGCCGGCTTGGCCGGCCCGGCAAAGGGTAGTAAGGCGATATTGCGCGCGCGCTTGATCGCGCGCTTCAGCAGCCGCTGATGCCGGGAGCTGAGCCCGGTGTGACCGCGCGGCAGGATCTTGCCGCGATCGCCGATGAATTGGCGCAAGGTGTCGGCATCTTTGTAATTGATGTCGTCGATCTTGTTGACGCTGAAGTAGTCGACCTTGCGGCGCCGGAAGAAACGGCGCCCGCCGCCCTGCCCCCGAGAACCACCCCTTCCACCGGGACCACGGCCGCCCGGACCCCGGGATGGTGGCCTGCTCTGCGCCCGAGGCGCCGAAGGGGTCTTACGCGATTCTTGCGGATTCGATGCAGGGGAAGCTGCCTGCGCGCCGGCCTCCGGCGCTTTCGTAGTTGTTTCGTTTTCGGCCATTGTTTTTCCTATTCTAGGCTACGAGCCTGCTCCTTCCGGAGCGGCCGGAGCAGAAGCCGGGGCTTCGGGCGCTCCCGGAGTCGTGGCCGCGGGCCGGGGTTTCGGACGGGCTTCGGCGGCAGCCGTCGGGGGCCTGTTGGCGGCCCGCTTTTCACGCTTCTTCTTCAGCTTCGCAATCCGTTGCAGGTCTTCGTCGATTCGAACCGTCATGTATTTGATGACGGCATCGGCGACGCCCAGGCGGCGCTCGATTTCTTTGGTGAGGCCGTGGTCCTCCGTCACCGAGTACTGCACCAAAACGTAATAACCTTCGGTCTGATGCTGCACTTCGTAAGCAAGACGGCGCTTGCCCCAGCGGTCAACTTTGTCGATCGAGCCGCCGCCCGCTTCAATGGCTTTGGTGAACTGCGCAATGGTGGTATCGGTCTCTTCGTCAAGCAGGTTCGGTTTCAGGATAAAAATCAACTCATAGATTCTCATGCTTCCTCGGTATCAACTCCCGGGGCGCGTCGGTTGTGCGCCGACATGGCCTGAGCGGCGCCCTCGGTTAGGATCAGACGAACGGCGTCCGCCGCGCGTCCTGCAAACTCAGCTACTTCCTCCAGTTCTTTACGGCGAAACGGTCGCAGCACGAAGGCCGCCCCGTCCGAGACGGGATGGCCGGGTTGAATGCCCATCCGAACCCGGATGAACTCCTCTGTGCCGACGGCTTCGATGATCGATTGGACTCCCTTATGTCCGGCGGCGGAGCCCCGTTCACGAATACGGAGTTGCGTCCAAGGCAGCGCCAATTCGTCATAGACCACCAGCAGGTCATGCGGCTCCAATGCATAGTTTCGCAGCAGCGCTTTGACCGGGCCGCCGCTGCGATTCATGTACGAGAGGGGTTTGGCCAGCAGAACCGCTTGACCGCCCAGCTCGCCGCGCCCGACGCGGGCGTCCGCTTCCCTCCATCCGAACCGAATGCCCTCTTGCTCGGCCAAACGATCGAGAGTCAGGAACCCCAGGTTGTGCGGTGTCGCCTCGTAACGGTTTCCGGGGTTGCCGAGCCCGATAATCAGGCGAGAGACAGGACCCGATTCGCGCGGACTCGGACGCGCCGGTCCGGCGATGCGCGACCACACTCGTCGTAGAGCGCCCATAAGAAGCAGTCATCGAGGACCCTACTCCTCCGGGCCCTTCTCGGCGTCGGCTGTCTCGGCGTCTTCGCCTTCGACGATTTCTTCCTCGGGCTTGTCTTCCTCGACAACCTTGGGCGACACACAGTGCACCAGCAGCATGTCGGGTCTGCCGAGAAAGGAGTATTTGTCAGACACCGGCAGGTTCTCCACCCGAATGGAGTCACCCAAGGCCATGGTCGTCACATCGATCTCGATTTTTTCCGGCACATCGAGCGGCAAGGCGCGCACGGAGACCGCGCGGTTTACGACTTCATCGTGTCCGCCCTGCTCGCGGGTACCCTGGGAAACTCCGACGATATCGATCGACACGTTGACCTCGACCGGCTTGCTCAGGTCGACGCGGCGCATGTCGACATGCAGCAAGTTGCCGCGGACCGGGTCGACTTGCCAGTCGGAGGCCATGGCGGGGGCCGTCTCGCCGCCGCTGACTTTGAGATTCAGAATCTGGTTGTGGCCGGACGGCGACTGCAGAAGCCGCGTGATTTCCTTGCCATCCAGCGAGACGGCGACGGAATCCTTCCCGAGGCCGTACAAGACGGCGGGCACTTTGCCGGACGCGCGCAAGCGCCGAGCGGCGTTCTTGCCTCGTTCGTCCCGAGGCTGTGCCGCCATGTCCAACTGCTGTTGCATCGTTCTCTCCTTCGTCCGTCGGCGGCCGCCCGTCGAGTGCGGTTGGGTCACGGGCGGCGCGGTCTGGCGCGCCGGCGGCTCTTCAGACAAAAAGTCGACTGATTGAAGTCTCCTCGTGTATCGATTCGATCGCCTGCGCCAGCAGGGGCGCGACGCTCAATTGCTTGATGCGGCCGCACTCGCGCGCGCGCTGTTGCAGGGGGATGGAATCGCCGACGACCAGCTCGGCCAGCGGCGAACGCTCGATGTTGTCCAGCGCCGGACCTGACAGCACGGCGTGCGTACAGCAGCCGTAAACGGCCGTTGCGCCGTGGTCAAGCAGTGCTTGCGCAGCATTCACGAGCGTGCCGGCCGTATCGACCATGTCATCAACGATCATACAGGTGCGGCCTTCAACATCGCCGATTACATGCATCACTTCCGCTACGTTGGCCTGCTCGCGGCGCTTGTCGATGATCGCGAGTTGGGCGTCGAGGTGTTTGGCGAAGGCTCGCGCCCTCTCGACGCCGCCGGGATCCGGCGACACGATGGTCGGGTTCTCGAGTTGCAATGTCTTGATGTAGTCGACCATGACCGGCGCCGCGAAAAGATGATCGACGGGGATATCGAAGAAGCCTTGGATCTGGGCCGCGTGCAAGTCCAGGCTCAAGACGCGGTGTGCTCCGGCAGTCACGATCAGACTCGCAACGAGTTTCGCCGAGATCGGTACCCGCGGCTTGTCTTTGCGGTCCTGCCGGGCGTAGCCGTAGTAGGGCAACACGGCGGTGATCCGCTTGGCCGAGGCTCGCCGGAGCGCATCCATCATGAGCAGCAGCTCCATCAAGTGATGCTCGACCGGCGTACACGTCGACTGGACGACGAACACATCGGCGCCCCGAACATTCTCGTTGATCTGCAGCCAGATCTCGCCATCGGAAAACTTCTTGATCGAGCATTCCGAGATGGGCACGCCCAAGCGGGCGCAGATGTCCTCCGCCAGCTTCGGGTTGGCCGAGCCCGAGAAAATCCTGAATCGTGTCCGATCCATCGCTCTGAAATCGGCGCACGGCCGGAAAGCCGACACTCCCCGAACGACGCGATATCAATTCCCCCAGACCGTCTGGCAAGCGCGGCGGCTCAACGAGGGGCCGACCCAGACGCTTCCGGGAAACGCACTCAACGTATCCGCGGTTGCTTGGGCTCGTCCTCGCTCCGCATACAATCCGAAGATCGCCGACCCGCTGCCCGACAACATCGCCGCATCCGCCCCGCTCCGCACAAGACGATCCTTCCACAGCGCCAACTCGGGGTGCTGCCGGAAGACTACTTTTTCGAAATCGTTTGCGAAAAGGTCTGGAGGGGCTTCTGCGAAACGGCGCGCACCTGCTTTCCGCCGAGGCACGCCAATACTTGCGTAGAACGAATTTATGATATTCCGGGCCGCTTGCGGTGTCAATGCGGAGCGGCGGGTCTTGCTGAGCGCCGCATAGGCTTGGGCGGTCGAAACCGGCTGATGCGGCGCCAGCACGACCAACCAGCGGCGCGGCGGATCCGGCAGTGGATAAACCTCCTCGCCGCGGCCGACGCCCACGCAACAACCGCCAACGAGGAAGAACGGTACGTCGCTGCCGAGTTCCGCCGCCACTTCGCATAAAGCCGCGGGCGAGGGCCGCGGGCGGAGCATCTTGCTGAGAGCAAGCAGCACGGCCGCGGCGTCGCTCGAACCGCCCCCCAGCCCGGCGCCGGCCGGGATTTTCTTCTCGAGATGGATCTCGACCGCCCCTTGCCACTTCCCGGCCGCGAGCAATCGGCGCGCGGCGCGTGCGGCGAGGTTGTCGCCTCCGGCCAACTCCGGTCGATTGCAGCTCAACTCGACTCGGGACCGTGCCCCCGGCCGGTACGTTACCTTCAGGCGGTCGGCGAGGGCGATGGTCTGCAAGACGGTTCGCAGTTCGTGGAATCCGTCGGGACGCTGATTCAAGACGCGCAGAGTCAGGTTGACCTTGGCCGGCGCGCGGCCCGTCAGTGTCGGCATCGCCTATTCGTCGTATTGCAGCAGCGAATGAATCTTGTATCCGGGCAGCTTCGCCCGGCCGTTCAGGAAGTTCAGCTCGACGGCGAAGCAGAGAGCGGCGACTTCGCCCCCGAGCTTCTCGACGAGTTGGCAGGCAGCGGCGGCGGTGCCTCCCGTCGCAAGCAGATCGTCGACGATCAGAACCCGTTGGCCCGGCTGGATTGCGTCCTTGTGGGCCTCGATGCTGTCCTCTCCGTACTCCAGCGCGTAGGTGACGCTCACCGTCTCGGCCGGGAGCTTTTTCGGTTTGCGCACGGGGATGAACCCGCAGCCCAGCCGAGCCGCCATCGCGGGGCCGAACACGAACCCGCGAGCCTCGATCCCGAGAACAAGGTCGGGCCGATCGTCGTGGTGCGGCGCGGTCATTTCATCAAGCAGCGTTGCGAGCCCGGCAGGGTCCTTGAGAAGCGTCGTGATGTCGTAGAACAGGATGCCGGGCTTGGGAAAATCGGGCACCTCGCGGATCAGGCTCTTGAGACCCTCGATGCGGTCGGACGTGTTGCCGGGGGCGATAGGGGACATCCGTTGTGACCTTGCCTTTCAGTACGTGATGTGAAAGCCGGCGCCGTCGCAGGGAGGCGCCTCGCATTCCTCGATGCGATCGACTCTCGCCCACCGGGGCCCCTGTGCGAGCAATGCTTTCAGCCTTTCGAGTCTATCGGGATTTCCGCGGGCGCACACTTCCACCGTGCCGTCCGCTCGGTTCCTGACGTACCCGCCGAGCCCGAGACCTTGCGCGGCGCGCGCGGCGAAGTAGCGGAAGCCGACTCCCTGTACGCGGCCGTGAACGATGTATCGGCGCGTGCTGCGGGCGGGCTTCATCGCGGCGTCAAACGGAAGATGCTACCTGTTTTCCGCGACGGATGGGTAATATGTGCCCACCGGCGAAATGTCGAGCCGGGACGCTTTCTCTCTTGAAAACAACAGTTTAGCCGCCCATCGGCATTTGGCCCGCCGATTGCCCCTGGAAGGGCGTGATTCCGGTCGAGCACATTCTCCCCGCCGCGTTGGTTGTCTTCGCGTCGTTCACTCTCGCGCTTGTCGCCGAGTGGGGCTTGCTGAGCGTCATCCTGCGGGCCATGGCGTCGAACCGCCGTTCGGGGCAGAACACGCCGGGCGGGTCACGGTGACTCTTTCGCCGAGTCGAAAGCCCTTGCAGGGTCCTTAACCCGACGGACCACGGGAACGCCTCCTCCCTGCAAGGGCTTTTTTTCCGCCCTTGGGGACGCCTGGACTTACTTGCGCGCCTGGCGGCGGGGCTTCTTTATACGCGACTGCCGCAGTTTCTTGGGCTTGCGCTTGGGTTTCGAGATGTTGAACGTGCCGCTGCCGAGATTCTCGGCGCTGTACAGCTTGTCGATGTTCTCCGCCATCAACTCCTCCAAGCCACTATTCTAGCCTGCCGCGGCGAGCACCGGAGCCCGGCAGTCGCCTTTGTCCTAACTCCTGCAAGACGTCATCGCCGTAGTCGGTGAAAAAGGATCTTGTCATTTCAGGTTCCTGATCACCGCGCCGAGTGCACAAAAATTACGCTGACAGGGCTACTTGAGACGGATGACGCTGGCCTTCCCTGAAGTAGAGTGCTTTGAACCGTTCCATTTGCTTGATCTTGTCGATCAATGTCCGCTCCTGCCTTGAGTTCGAGACATTTCTGACGAGGAATGTCGCATCCGTGTCCGTTGAACGGAGGACGAGATAGTTAGCAATGGCCGAGAACACAGAGGTGTCGAAATCACGTGCCTCCTGGGATGCCAATACCAGCGAGATACCGTATTTGCGGCATTCTTTTGCCATCGTCGGAATGAGCTTCAGCCGGGCGGCGCGATGCGCTTCGTCGAAAACCAAGGCATGAGTGATCCGTTTCCGAACTCCCCTGCGGAACATATCCTTGTACAGCCCGTAGAACACCAAGGACGCGACCGCCCGCTGCAAGTTGTCGTTCTGGGTGGTGTGAATGCGAATGACGGTCGGCCGTTCGCTCTCCCACAGGTTGCCTCGGGATTCGTCACCAATGTTGAAGAAACCGTAGTCATCCAGCTCTCCCAGGCGCGCAAGCAATGTGCGCAACCCGCGGTCCGGTCTTGGCTCGGCGCGTAGAATCTCCAGGAAACGCTTGAATCGCGGTTCCAGAGCATCCGGAAGAGCATCTCCGGGACCCCATCCGGCCTCTTCGAAGCTCTCCTTGATGGCTTTGCGAACACAGTCTGCCTGAATGTCCCCGAGCTCGGGATAGATGGCAGTAAAGATGTCCCGCATGGCCCCGGCAACGTCCAGATGCGCCATTCGCGCATTTCGGTCGATCACCCGCAGAGGGTTGAAGCCAAGTCCGTCGAAGTCGACGAAGCGGATGTCTCCGACGGACTCCTCAAGTCTCTCGTCGATGTCCTGATGATAGGAAAAGACGACAGGTTGAATGTTCGCCCCGACCATTTGCTTGCACAGGTTCACCAGACAGGTAGTCTTGCCCATGCCCGGCAGGCCGGCAATTAGGAGATGCGGATTGCCATCCACCTTAAGATGCCAGCGGACGTCGGTGCCTGTGAGGATGTCCGCCCCCAGGCAGACAGACGGTCCTACGCCTGCAGCATCGGATTTTGGGGTGTCCGCGGCGTCAACAGGCATCCTGTTGTCGTCCGATCGTAGAGGTTTCGGTCCGCCTCCTTGATCTCGCCCTCCCCGATGCGTGGACAGTGGATTGTGGACGCGCTGGTTCGGGGGGGGGGCGGCTCAGCACCGAAGTCCGAGTCGGGTAGAAGACCAGGTCCGAATAGGAATACCTGAGTGCCCCAATTGTCGGGAGATATCTTCAACGGACGGTGGCCAGCGTATTCCGGGCACAACACCCAACCGCGGTCGTTCGTCTCGGCCCCAGACAAGGTGTAATCTTCACCCCTCTCGATCATGCGATCGACTTCGTCAAGGAGTTTCTTGTGCCGTTCCGCCGACAGGTAGTGCCTGTGCGCCTTGTCGGCATAGAAGCGCAACACACGGGCCAGCTTGGCGCGGCGAATGGCCCTGAACGCGGAACACACCTCTTCGTGACCGTAGCACTGGTCCCATCGCTCGCGGAGCGCCTGGGTTTGCCGGTTGATTTGCTCAAGGATATCCGGTGACCGGGCAGTGCGCAGATGGCGGCGGTACTTCACTTCGATGAACCCGAAGACGAGGCCCTTGCGGGGTGCCGTGGTGACGTAGATGAGATCCGGGCGAGACCCTTTCTCGTCTTGATCTTTGCTTCGAGCCAATGGCGGGAGCAGGTCCCTAACGTCATCGATCGGAACGATGAATCCGTCCTCGAGCGAAACCCAGCAGTCGTCGTTCACTGAAGCGCTCTGGCAGTTGGCGTGCGACACCGCCAGGGCAATCAACTCCGAAGTCGCCGACCGGTGGCCGGTAAGACGAATGGCAAGTCGGCCGCTGAGCGCCTTCAGGTGCTCCAGAAGGAACTCGGCGTTGCGGCGGCTGCGGCTCAACCCCATCTGATCAAGCGCACTGTTCAGCAGGTTGCGGACCTCGTCGAGATTCGCGGTGGAGGTAATCAACTGGAGGCAACCGAGGTCTTCGCGCTCAGGCACGCAGTCGATGACATACGCGTCGTAGATTTCCCGGTTGTCTTGAGGCGAGTCGAAATACTCGATGCCGGCGTTGCGGTCCAGCGTGACAACCCAGTCGCAGAGCCGGTGCAGCTTCGCGAGGCTGTCGGCTTTCTCGCGGGAGATCTCTGTCTTCAAAACGGGCGATCCTGTTCCTGCACCGAGGTGGCGGGCAACCGCCCCTTGCATGGCGATCTGGAGGCGCGCGAGCATTTCTGTATGCGTTCGGCGCGACGGGTGCTTTTCGCCTTCCTTCGCAGGGGGTGTAGCACTGACCCAAATAGGCGAAGGCCGGCTTGAATAATTCCGTTCATAAAACGACAGCAAACCGAAGGCGTGGTACGCCCCGGAGGTCTTCTGTACTGCTGCTTCGTCCCCGGCGACGACTCGGGACTCGAAGGTGTCGAATGCAATGGCCAGGTGAGCCGCCGTGTCGGGGTCCTGCCGCTCCTTGCGCGCCCAGCGCAGACGGGGCATGTTGACACCGCCCGGAAGACTCAAGGACTCCAGCATCCAGCGGTCTTCGGCGGCCAGCACACCGGCGCCGCTACGGCGTTTCTCACGCGCCTCCGCAATAAACCGTCCCGCGACGCGGAGTTGTTCGGCCGAGGGGTAAAGTTCCAGCGAGAACGCAGGCGCAGTGACCGGTCGATCCTCTTCGCCGTTCTCGTCGTCTTGGCGGTAGTGTTCCTGAACGCCGCCGAGCGATCGAGCGACGGTCAGCCCGTCACCGGCCCGGAGCGCGTGAATGTGCAGTAACCGGGACGCGTACACGGGATTGCCGGCTGCATCGTCGGTCTTGTGGCACTACAAGTATTTGACAATCTCGTTCCCCAACACCTTGGCGCTCTGGCTGCCCACGGTCGGCGCGGCGTCCACCGCTTCGCTGTCCCCCAAGGCGCGGGCCAGGACCGCCACCGCCGCCTTCGGCTCCTTGTCCGCATCGGGCACCATTCCCACCGCATGAAAACCGAGGGTATCGGCAAAGACGAACGCTCCCCCGGCCGGATTCGGGAGGAAGGCCGGGAACATGGCGCCGTCCAGACCGGCGAACTCATTACGGATGTCCTTGGCGCTCTGCTTTTGCTCGAACGCGGTATAGAGCACGAGATTGTCGTATGCAGCCTGCCACGCCACCCGCAGCGGATGGGCCGGTAGGACGACGAGGCCGATGGTGCGCCCGGACAGCGACTGTACTTCCACGGTGTTGAAAAGAGCGAGCGAAGGATCACCGGTTCCCATAAGCACGGTCCAGGCCCGTAGATAATCCTGGACGGTGCGGAATGTCCCGGCCGTCTCGTCGTACACCTGACTGACTCCGCCACCCTCCTTGAAGCGTCCGGCCAGACTGCGGCTCGCCGCCGCCGCCCGCGTCCATGCTTCACCATCGCCACCTTCGAACGGCTCGAACTCCGCGGCGCCGGCGCGGTTCCCGGAACCCCGCACCTTGACCCTCCAGCGGCCGATCTCGCCCTGTCTCTCGATCCACTGCTTTTCAACCTCGGCGATCAGCGAGGGCCGAAAGACCCGAAAGCTCTTTCGTCTTCCCTGCTCGACCGGCGTTCGCAACAGAACGTAGCCCTTGGAATCAACGGTAACCGAAGGAGCCGACGTAATCTTCGAGACGGCCTCGCGGTTTCCGAGCTCGGCAAGACCATCGCTGAACGTCCGAACTTTCGCGCCGACCCCGACGACCACTGGCGTCGTGGGCTCTCCAAAGCGAATGAAGAACTCCTCGCTCTTCTGGCGTTCTATCGCGTCGTTGCCGACGACCTCGACCACCACCTCGGCCGGTAGCAGCGCGTCCTCGGGGAGCAACGAGAAATCATCGTTGCTGAACCGGCATTTCTCTCCCCCTTTCCGCGCGGAGTGGGGGATCTCCTTAGAAGAGGCAAGTTCCTCGTCCTGAGTGGTTTGGACGATGACGCGGTATTCGGCCGCATTCTTCTCGAGGTGAGCCGGGTCGGCCTTCCACCTGACCTCCAAGGTCGAATAGCGGCCGCTCCGGTCCGCGTCCGGCCTCAAGACGAGGGCGGGCGGCTTCTCCGCCTCCCCATCCTTGTCCTCGACCAAGCCGGACCACCTGGCGATGGTCCCGTTCCGGTTTCGCCAGGGGGTAAGCTCGATGCCCCGGATCGACTGCGCCGGCGGCTCGGTTCGCAGCGCGCCGATCCATAGATCCTCGTTTTCGACGAGCCTCTCCAACGCGGCGAGCAACGGTTTCGTATCCACGGAATGGAGGAAACGCTCCAGGTCGCCGCTCTCCCGCTCCGAACTCCGATCCAGCCGTACAGCCTCGATGCGCGCGGCCGGAGCGAGACTGGCGCCGGCTGCGCCCAGCAGGCGGTCCACGAACATGCGCGAGGTGTTCAGATCGTTGTTGAACGCATCGGCATCATCGGAATCCCGGATGGGCCACAGACCGAGCAGATGCAGATATGCGCCCGGGGATTTGCCGCCCGCCGCGACCCGGCAAAGAAAGTCGAACTCCGCCCATCGCGACACGGCGTGCAGTCCTCCTCGCCCCCGCGCCTTCTTGATCGCCTGCTCCGCGTAGCGGCGGCTTGCCGCGGAGAGCCTCCGTGTGATCTCGCCGCCCACTCGACGCTGCGCCTTCTGGAACAATGCGGATTCATCCACCTCCCGGGCGGCGCTGTAGATGCCGTCCATGCCAGCGCCGGCGCGTTCGGTATCGACCAGAAGCAAAACGGCTTCGCCTTTGGCCTCTCGTGTCTCGACAGCCCGATCCGCAGTGATGGTCCGTTTCTCGGCATTGTCCTCGTCCGCGACCCGCAGAACCTGCCAGCCGGCGGGCGCAAAGGAGTTGTCCGCCCCCAGCGCTTCGATCACATCTGGCGTTAGGCAGCGCACGAAGGCCATGGTTCCGGGTTGGGAATCCCCGAGCAGGCTCTCGAATGCTTCCGCGAGCAGCCGCCCATGGAGATTGGTCCATTCCATGTCAGTCTTCCCCCTGGAGCGGGAAGCGAGGCTGTAGCCGTTTCATGGCCTCGGCGTCATTGACGCCAACGAGAAGTCCGAGATCCCGCAAGCGGCGTTCCAGAATCATCCGGTTCGATTGGAGAAGCTCGTTGGAGACCGACATGTGCGGGGGTGCCGCATCGACATAAAATCCGTAGCGTTCCCGGATGATGTCCAGGAACTTCCTCAAGGAAAGCCGTCGGATCCCTGGCCTATTGCCGCTCTTAAGGAGGTGAAGATGCACCAGATAGTCCAGGACCGAGTCGGTGAAGACCAGTGACCGGACTTCCCGCTGTATCCTTCCGCTTCCGGCCATCTGGGCGCCGCGGGTGGTCTTTCGCTTGCGCGCCAGTCCGTTTGGCCGTCCGATATTCAGCGTCGAGTCGATCATCGCAATGGTGTCGCCTCGCGCATTCGATCCCAGGAGCGGCGTCAACGCCGCGGCGAGGCGCTTGATCGAGTTCCGCTCGCTGCGCTCGTTGCGTAACATCTCCGCCGCCTCCGGATAGCCTTCGGCCAAGGCATCCGCCAGCTTTTCGCTGTATTCATCCATCTGGCGGTGAACGAACGGGGCTTCATCGTGGCGCTCATGAAGCAACTCGCCGAGCAGGTTGAGCCATTTCGTGGCGTACGGGCGGGTCGAAAGTTTCTGTTTCTTGATCTTCCTGTTGTCCCTCGCCGCATAATCCAGCAGCCGCAGCATCATCAGGATCTCGGGAACGCGCTCGACGCGCCGCATCAGGTCATCCAGGGATTGTTCGGCCAGACTCCGCAGCCGGCCATCGACGCCGTTGGAGCAATCGACAAAGATGCTCGCCGGTTGCTGGCACCGCCGTTCGGTGATTTCTCCGGTCTCGGCCCATTCGAAAAGCATCTCGACGACGCTGGTGAGAACCGCCGTCATGCCCGTCGCGATACAGGCCTCGAGCATGTCCACGAAGGCATGCCGTGGGATTACATCCGAGTACGAGCGGACAAAGCGGCGAATGTCTTCGGAGAAATCTCGCGCCGCGGTCTCCGCGATGGGGCGCTGATTCGAGATTTGAGGGCTTCCCTTGCCCCGAATCCTGTCCGGCGCGGCGCCCAATCGTTGGGCGAGTCGGATCATCAACAACTGATCGATTCCGATGTCTTCACTCCGGTCGTCAAACTTGTCCAACGCCATGTCGGCGACATGTCCGGCCCGTTCGACGCCATGACTGAACGCCTTGAGCAGCAGGTTCTCCTCGTGGCCTTTTGCGACGGCAAACCATGTACGGTCCCTAGCGCCGTTCGGCTCGACGTGGTCACCATTCTGATCCGCCAGCATCGCCACGATCATCTCCGGCACGAAACGAAGGTCTGCCACTCTCTCGGGGAGATCGACGCAGCTCGCCATGTAGTGGGCCGGCGCGACCCGCTGGAGCTGCTTGTCCCTGCCAAGATCGTGCTTGGAATTTTCCAAACAAAAGCAGAGCAACAGGTCACCAAGGATCGCTTGTTCCACCGCGCCGTCGAAACCGTCGAGATCGGGGCTGGAAGCCAGCTTCTCGGCGACCCGTTCTACGGTCGCAGCCTGCCTTTGCTCCCGGACGGTACCGCCGTCCGGCGCAAAGGTCTTGAGAAACTCGCCGCGGCCGCGGCGATGTCCGAATCGGAACATGTAGAACACGGCCGGCAGGACAGCCGAGAGCTCGAACGCGTTAAACGTGATCGGCAATACCTTGTCGTACTGCGCCGACCATATCTCCTCGGCCATGCGCCGGGGGAGCACGTCCTGGACAATGGCGCGGGCGCTATTCGGCATGCGGCTCTCCCGGCTGCTCAAGCGGCTCAATCGCCATGCATTGCCGCGGATCCGACCCCGTATCGTCGATTCTCGCCGCAACCTCGAAGATCGTGTCCTCGCGCATGGGGTTCCAGGCGAACATTCGGCGATGATCTTCCTGGACCAGTCTCTGTACGAAGATGGAGAGGTGCGCGAAGGTGTCGTCTGTCGCGGCATCGCCCAACTGATAGCCGTCGCTGAGTTCCAGCAGCAGGTGAAACAACTCGGCGCCGAGGCGCAGGGGCTCTTCGCGCCCATCGCTGTAACGGTAGATCAGGAACGCTTGTCGATGGAGCCGATCCAGCCCCTCTCCGCCGATCGTATCGGCTTCGAGGCGGAAGTCACGGACGGATTTCTCGACCCAGAACGCCGTCTCGGTAGGCGTCCGCGGCGAAATTTTCAGCGGCACGGCGCCGGGTCGATCCAATGCCTCCGGCGGGAGGGTTTCAAGACGGGAGATGCCGCAGCAAAGGCGCTTGGTCAGCTCCTCGGGATCGTCGTTGACGGCAAGATTGCCGAACTCACGCAGGTGAGGCCCCCAGGCCAAGTCCGGCGCATATGGGTCGCCAGTCAATCGTTTTGCCTCTTCCGCCGGCCACTCGAAATAGGCGCGCCGACGCGCCTCTGCCAAAGACAACTCGCCGTAGCGGGGAAGGTCTCTGTCATCGTCGGTGGACGGCGGGTGCAGCAAGTTTCGGTCTATCCGGGGGTGCGCCTCGAGGGACGGGTCGAAGCGCGCCAGTTCCCGAAGCACTTCCCCCTGCCGTGCGAACGACGCGGGCGAAAAGGCGCGCTCCGAATAGGACTGCCATATTGGCGATTCGGAACCATTATCTCCTTCGTGGTAGTCGTGGCAGAAGTGAATGCCGAACAGGATGTAGACCAGCGCGGACCGCAGCTCGCGGATCGTGATGTGCGTTTCGCCTCGCAGGTGAACGGCTTGCAGCGCCTCGAACAACCGTTGTCGGGCACGGTTGCGAACCACCCCGTTTGCGAGTCTGTCAGGACCGAACGTCCTCGTTGCTCGAAAAACCTCGCAGCGCTCCTGGGCTGAGCACGTCTGACAGGGCATCCAGATGTCGGCTGCGCGTTCTCCGCCGTACAAGCTGTCCACCAAACGATCGAGAAAGCCGGTGTCGATAGTCTTCCCATCCTTCCCATTCTCTGCGACACCGCCCACCAGCGAGCGCTGATTCAGGTCGACAAACCGGATGTGAGAGTCGGAAGGTGGAGCTTGACCCTCGAGAAAGTCGGTAAGGTCCTTTGTCAGCGGCGTTTCACCCCGGCGTTCTTCAACGCTTTCGATCCACTCCAACAGACGGCCGTCGTTGATCGCCAGCAGATAAACGATGTCCTCGCTCGGCCGGCCTTTCTGGAACGGCGCCAGGAATTCGTCCAGCAGATCGTCGGCGGAACGGCCCCTCCAGGACGCCGACCCGTCGAGATTCATGCGCACGGTCAGATCGTTGTCCGGATTCCCTTCCAGAATACGCGTCTCTGACGTCTGGTCACCCAAGTCGAGGCTCTTGGCAAGGTGTTGAAGCAGGGCGGTCTTGCCGTCGCCGGCATTCCCACAGAGGACGACCAGGCGAACCCGCCGATCCACGATGTCGCAGTAAAGCACCTCCTCCAGATTGGTCGCAACGTAGGTTTGAGCGGCAAAGTCGGTGTCCAGGCCGCGCGTTTCGCTGTTGCCCCATAGCGAACCGGGATAGGATTGCAGTAGGGACTTCAGCCAGGGCACTTCGTTTTCGGTTCGCTCGGATATCTCGACTACCGATGTTGCGGCCGTCGACGGTTCGGCAGGAACGGACCCGACCAAGGCCGCCAGCGCATCCGCCGCCGTAGCGAAATGCTTCTCCGGATCCGGGTCGGTGGCCCGGTCCAGGAAAGCGGCCAAGATCGGGTATTCGTCACGCTCCACCCCGTCCCAGTTCAGTCCGCGTTCCTTCGCCCGAATGCCGTCGTATTGAAACGGTTCCTTCTCGAACAGTACCTGGAAAAAGCTTGCGGCCAGCGCATAGATGTCGTCGGACGGCGCGGCGTCTCGGCCTTCGAGATAGGAGGGCGAGCAGTACAGAGCAGTGCCCGGCGCGGCCGCCCGCTCGCCGACCTTCGTCACGCAGTCGTAGTCGGTCAGCACCAAGTCAGTCCCGGAGACGATCATGTTGCGAGGGCTGACATCGCCATGCACCAATCCGTTGCCGTGCAGGACGTTCAGCGCCTCACAGGCGTCCCGCAGCCATCTGCGCGCCAAGGCCTTCGCCCGACGCTTCACCCAGGTCTTCCGCCGGGACCCGAAGCACGCCGGTGTACTCGCTGAGCGGCTCGCCCTCAATCCAGGTCATCAGGGCGACGAAGCTGTTGTCCTTCCATTCGGGAGCGACTTCAAAGATTGTTGACAAGGCGGAGTGGCGAAGATGCGAGTGCGCCAGCTCGTAGGCTTTGAGAACCCGCCGGCCCGTTTCCTCGTCCCGAGCGACCTTGGCAAGGTAGGCGCCGAGGTCGCCTCTGGTCTCGCTGTTGATCTTCACTACCTTGTAGGTTGTCCCTACACCTCCGGAACCAAGACGAGAGACGATTCGATAGGAATGGCGGCCGAAGGGTACGACTTGGTCTTCCGTCCAGAACCGCGCAGGCGGGAGCGGTGCTTCCGGTAAGGACTCGCCCAACAACTTGGACAATGACGCATCCAGGTCCGACAAACTGCTCCGCGCTCCGGGAGCATCCTCCATCCCCCGGGCCAACACTTCCACGATCTTGACACTGACCTCATCTTCCCGGTCCTTGAACAATACCGTCAGTGAAGCGCAGAGCGAATAGACATCAGAACGATGATCTGCGGCGCCGCGGCCTTGGGCGCGAACTTCGGGAGCAACCGCAGCGTCCCAATCCTTTTCCGAGGGTGTGGAAGCCACGGAGACATCCGCCGGAATCCGGGCGTACTCGAAACCGGTCAGGATCGGCGAATTGTCATGCTTGACCAGAATAGTGTTCGCCGTCAGGTTCCGGTGAATCATGGGTTCGTCGCCCGTACCCGCTTCATGGAGCTTGCCCAATGCCGCCACAGCACTGCGGGCGAACCGCAAACGGGCTTCCGTATCCCACGAGTCGTCGTCAGAGCGCTCCTCAATGCTGGGCGCGGCGGGATCGGCCACCGTGAAGAACTTGATCTCGCCTGTATAGCCCGGCGCTTCCTGGAACGAGTCAACGATGCGCGGCGCCCAGCCGTACTGTTGCAGCCGGTGCAACGACTTCCACTCACGTTCCGCTCTCTCCTCGGCCTTCGAATCGTCGCCCGCTGACAGGTCGTAGAGATGCAGGATCACCCGATCCTGCCGAGAGGCATGCGTCGCCTTGTAAATTCGATGGAACCGCTCGTCCGTGGGCGTCCGGATCTCCAGACGCGTATACCCAGCCAGACGCTTCAACGCGCCGTCCATGGCGACGGCGCTCCGGGGCTCCAGGGAGCGGGCCAGTACCCCGATCTGTTGTGACGACAATACACTCGGCGAATCGAAACCGACTGCGCCGCGCCAAGTCTTGAAGGTGTGAAACGGCACGCCCCGCACCACCTGCTTCTCAAGAGCCTTGACTTTAGACGCCGCCTCGGTCACCAGAAACGCGCCATCCACCCGCCCGAGATTAGGCACATGCTTGCGGAGCGTCGTACCGATCTTGCGCGCCTTGTTGGTCACGCGATCGGCTTCCTGTTCGACGAGCTCAGGATTTCGATTGACCCAGGCCGCGGTCCAGTGCTTGACCTCGATGACCCGGACTCCCGGCGGGCCGATAGCGACAATGTCGATTTCGTCGGATTGAAGGCGATGCGTTGCCGAGAAGGTCAGATTCGTCAGCAACAGCCACTCGTCGTCGCCAGGGATACCGATCAGGCCTGACTTGAGCTGGTTGACGGCCTTGCGCTCGCTCTCGTTGACAGCCGGCCCGCACGGGACAGGATGCACTTTCATGGTGACACCTTACTCGATTCTGACAGTCTAGTGTAGGTATCCCCACGGCGGAAGCCGTTCTGTGGTGCTCCGGTTAACCGTCTTCGCCGCCCGCGGGCGGATCGTCGTTTCGATCCCTTCCGTCCAGGCTCACGCTGCACACGTCCCCGAGGAGTTTCCGTGCAGTCGCGCGGGGCCGGCAGGCTAACGATTCCGACTACGAACCGGCGTCCGGCAGACCTTCCCCAGAACGCAGGGATGGCGGGCCCCGGTCGCGGAGGGCAGGTTGGCGGGGCGCCCATGGAAGCTTTCGTAGGCCAGAATGGCGAAGGCGATGGCTTCTTTCGCGTCGCTGTCGATGCCGAGGTCGGCGGACGCCCGAAGCAGCGCGGGATCGAGCGCATCCCGCAACCGCCGCACCAGCTCCGGGTTCTGGACGCCGCCGCCGGAGGCGATGACCTCGTCGATTCTCATCTTCGGAGCAACGAAGTGCTAGTGTCCCGTCCCGTGTAACAGTTGACATTTCCACACTCTCATGATTTCATGGGTGGCATGTTTACCGCTGCTGCAGCTTTTGACATTGACGAACCGATCTTACGACAGCTGGAAACGCTGCTGCGTTCTGGAAATACCCCGCAGCGGGTGGTGCAGAAATGCCGGATCATCCTGCTGGCTCAGCGGGGAGTGGCCAATTCCTCGATTGCTCGGGAGTTGGGCCTGTCGCGGCCGACCGTGATTCGAGCGCGGGCGGCGTTCCAACAGGCTGGCGTGGGCGCCCTGACGGTGAAACCGACCCGCAAGCGGTCGCGGCGTGTGCTGACGCCCGAGCTGGAGCGTGCGATTCTGGATGTGACGCTGAAGACCCGACCCGCCGACGCGACGCAGTGGAGCGTTCGGACCCTGGCCCAACACCTGCAGGTATCGCGCATGATGGTGCATCGAGTCTGGCAGCGTTTCGATATCCAGCCGCACCGAGTCGAGAAGTTCAAGATCTCCAACGATCCCCAGTTTGAGGCCAAGGTGCGGGATATTGTCGGTCTTTATCTGGACCCGCCCGACCGGGCTCTGGTGCTTTGCGTGGACGAGAAGAGCCAGATTCAGGCTCTGGACCGGACCGCTCCCCTGCTGCCGCTGCGTCCCGGATGGCCCGAACGCCAGACCCATGATTACAAACGCCATGGCACCACGACGCTGTTCGCGGCTTTCAATATCGTCAACGGCAAAGTCATCGCCAGTTGCTTGCCGCGCCATCGGGGAAAGCAGTTCGTGAAGTTCCTGCATCAAATCGAGAAGGAAGTCCCGGCGGACCTGGAGGTGCATCTGGTGATGGATAACTACTCCACTCACCAGGGCGCTGCCGTCCAACGCTGGCTCCAACCTCGCAAGCGCCGACGATTCCATTTTCACTTTACGCCCACCAGCAGTTCCTGGCTCCATCAGGTCGAACGTTTCTTTGCCCTGATCAGCCAACGCATGATCCGGCGCGGTACGTTCCGTAGTGTTCAAGAGCTGCAGCGCTCCATCTATGCCTGGCTCTCCAGCTGGAACCACCAGCCGCAGCCTTTCGTTTGGAAGGCCACGGCTGATGTTATCCTTGACAAAGTGCAACGCTGTAAAGAATTAGCTGGGACACAACACTAGCGAGCAGATCTGCGCGCAGAACCTGCCGCCGCTCTACCGCCGGCGGTGGGAAGAGTCGGGGATCGGCGAGCGGGTCCGCGAGGCAGCCGAGCAGGCCCGGACCTCGCTGCGGGCCAAGCTCAGCCGTGACCCGGAGAAGTACGTCGAGGACGCCGTGCGCCAGCAATGCGGCCCGCAGGCCCAGCGGCTGGACCGGGAGATGCGCCAGGACAGGAACAAGTACGACCCCCACTTGGAGGTGCTCGTGCGCATTGACGCCATGCGGCGCGAAGCGGACTGCGCCGAGCAGGAGCGCAAAGAGGCGCAGTCCCAGCAGCAGGACAGGCCGCGCACCCGCGAGCCGCAGCGCGAGCCGGACCGAGGGCCGGAGCGGAAGCAGGGAATGGAGCTTAGCCGCTGAATCTCACGCCGCTGTTGAAGTTGTCGACATAAGGGGTCACTCCTCCATCGGTTACGAACAGCGGGAGAGACGGCCTTTCAGAACATCACCGTGCCCTCGCCAGGAATAGCAAAAACGCTATAATGTGGGTGTTCACATGGCGTGGACTGTAGAAACCCTAAGTGATGTCGTCGATGCAGAACTCGAAGCGCTACCCGCCGACATGCGCGTCCGTTTTAGTTACATCTCCCGATTGATCGAGGAGTTTAGTCTGGACCGTGTTCGTGAGCCGCACGTCAAGCACTTGCAAGGCCCCTTGTGGGAAATCTGCATGAAGGGCAAGGATGGCATCTCACGGGCAATCTACGTCACGGCAACTGGTCAGCGCGTGGTGGTGGTGCGCGTCTTCGTCAAGAAGACCCGGAAGACACCAAAACGTGAGATTGATCTGGCCTTGAAACGAGCAAAGGAGGTGCTGTCATGAGTAAGGTGCACAACCTGCACAAGAAGTGGATGAAAGACCCGGACTACCGCAAAGCTCACGAAGCTCTTGAGCCCGAGTTCGAGATCGCCCGTGCACTCATTGAGGCTCGCGCCAAAGCCGGCCTTACACAAGAGCAGCTCGCTGGACGCATGAAGACAACCCAGTCCGTTGTTGCCCGGCTCGAGAGCGGCCGCGCCAGACCGTCTACCCAGACGTTGGAGCGCGTCGCAGCTGCAACCGGCACGCGGCTTAAGATCACCTTCGAGCCTACAGCGACACACGTTTAGAGGGCGCAGGGTTACCATCCTGCAAGTGAGAGAACAGCGCGACGACCAGCAATCCACGAATCTCTGCCCCTGCCTGCGATATCCCCAGGGCACCTCGACTAGGGCTCTCCGCTGCGAAGCAGCAGGGGCTGTGGCACTGCTGTAAGCCCAAGGCTTCCTGAGCAGGGCGCGCCGTCTCAAAGCCCTGAGGCAATCAACAGAAACACTGTTGCTCCAAGGTGTGAAATCACGAACGTGCCACGGTCGATCCGCTCGACGACCGTCTCTTGCGGAAAGCTCTCGAGGGCTCGTCCCCCGCGACCCGGCACCGCGGTTAGCGCCACGATGGCAGCAATGATCCTGAGCCAATTTCGAGGTCCATTGGGGAACGAACCCACGATGTCAAGGGCGGAGGAAAATTAGGCCACTGAGGCGGAGTAATACTAGACCGTCTCAGGGAGAGGACTCGTTTCTGAAAGGGGCTGTTTCGGGGGCTGGAGCGAAGTCGGGGACGTCTGGGAAGGGCCGTACGTGGACGACAAGAAGGAGGGCCGCTGGGTCTTGCGCTACACGAGCGGGCGCACGGAAACCAACACCTTCGTCAATGGCAAACGCCAATAACCCCCACCCCTCTCGACTTCCTTCCCCTGCCCTGACCCACACATGCCAGACGCCCCCCCCTATCACCCCTCCCAGCCCACGAGCCCGAGGCGGTCGCAGGGGGCGTCGTGGAGGTTCTGGGCGAGGCCCAGGTAGCGCTCGGTGGTCTGGATCGAGGCGTGCCCCAGCGTAATCTGAATCTGCTCGAGCGGGGCCTGGCCCTGGGGGGCGAGCTTGGCGAAGGTGCGCCGCAGGTCGTGCGGCGTGATCTTTCCGAGCCCGGTCCGGAGACCGTAGCCGGCGACCGTCTCGAAGATCGACTGCGCCTGGATCGGACCGGGCCCGACCCGGCCGGCCTTGTCGACACGGCGCAGCACGGGCCCCTCGGCAATCCCGGCTGCGGCCCAGCCATCGAGGGCCGCCTTGGCCCAGGACGGCATCGGGACGGTGCGGACGCGGCCGTGCTTGCCGACGAGATCGACGATCGCCCAGCGGCCCTCTCGCTGGGCGACGGATGCGAAGCCGAGCGCGGCGAGCTCGCCGCGGCGGAGGCCACAGCCGAGCAGCAGACCCAGCAGCACGCGGTCGCGCGCAAGCGGCATGCTAACGATTCCGACCACGAACCGGCGTCCGGCAGACCTTCCCCAGGACGCAGGGATGGCGGGCCCCGGTCGCGGAGGGCAGGTTGGCGGGGCGTCCATGGAAGCTTTCGTAGGCCAGGATGGCGAAGGCGATGGCTTCTTTCGCGTCGCTGTCGATACCGAGGTCGGCGGACGCCCGAAGCAGCGCGGGATCGAGCGCATCCCGCAACCGCCGCACCAGCTCCGGGTTCTGGATGCCGCCGCCGGAGGCGATGACCTCGTCGATTCTCATCTTCGGAGCAACGAAGCGCTGTAGCGCTTGGGCGATCGTCTCGGCGGTGAAGGCGTTGGCGGTGGCCATCGCGTCGGCGGGCGTGAGCGGAGCATCGAGGAACGGCTCGAGAAACGTTTCGCCGAATTTCTCGCGGCCGGTGCTCTTCGGCGGAGGTTGCTGGAAATAGTTGTCGCGGCTGAGTTGATCGAGCAGCTCCCGGTCGACTTTGCCTTCGGAAGCGAGCCTGCCTTCGCGGTCGAACTTGCTTTTTCCGTGGGAGAAACGTTGCGCCAGGGCGTCCATGATCATGTTTCCCGGACCGGTATCGAAGGCGATCACTTGCTCGGGTCCGCCGCCCGGCGGGATGGCCGTCACGTTGGCGATGCCGCCGATGTTCAGCGCGACACGGCCGCGGCTGCGGTCGCGAAGGAGCAGGTAATCGACGTAGGGCACGAGCGGCGCGCCCTCGCCGCCCGCCGCCATATCCGCGGGACGGAAGTCCGCCACGACCGGCGCTCCCGTCAGTTCGGCAATCAGCGCCGGCTCGCCGATTTGCAGCGTGCTCGTGACAAGCTGTCCGCCGATCTCGCTTTCGACCGGCTGGTGATAGACGGTCTGGCCGTGTGAACCGATGAGCTCCAGCTCGGCAAGCGCAATGCCGGATTGCCGGCAGGCGTCGCGGACCGCTTGTCCGTACACTCGGCCCAGCAGGAAATGAACCTGGCTCAGGCGCCCGACGTGGGTCTCGGCGTTGGTGACCGAAAAGATCGCCTCTCGAACCGCCGGTTCGTAAGGGATCGAGTGGAAAGCTCGGGGCTCGACGGTCTGCTGGAAGCCCTCGCCCTGGATTTCGACGAGCGCGACATCGATGCCGTCGACAGACGTGCCGCTCATGATTCCGGCTACGATCATTGGTTTTGTCCGCTGGAGGCAATCCGCCGCGTCGGCGGCGTACAGGGGTTTCTATTTCTCACGGCCGAGTTTTTCTTGCCACTCGGCGATCAGGCTGAGCGCTTCGATAGGGCGGAGTTCATCGATGTTCGTGGTGGCGATCGCTTCGGTGACGCCGCGCTCCGACTCGTTCACGAACGAGACCTGCACCGGCGCGTCCATCGGATCGATCGAAAGCTCCTCGGACACGGTCTGTTCGCGCTGCTCGTGCATCCTCAGAACGGAACGCGCCCTCTCGACGACGCCACCGGGCAGACCCGCCAGCCGCGCCACCTCGATCCCGTAGCTACGGTCGGCCTTGCCGGGCTCGACGCGCCGCAGAAACACGATGTTGTCGCCCGCTTCCTTCACCGAGACATGAAGGTTCACGACGCCGCTCAACTGCTCGGCAAGCTCGGTGAGCTCGTGGTAGTGCGTGGCGAACAGTGTCTTGGCGCGAGTCCGTGCGTGGATATGCTCGACCACGGCCCAGGCGATGGCGAGTCCGTCGAAGGTGGCGGTGCCGCGCCCGATTTCATCGAGCAGGATCAGGCTCGACTCCGTCGCGGTGTTGAGGATCTGCGCCGTCTCGGTCATCTCGACCATGAAAGTCGAGCGGCCTCGCGCCAAGTTGTCGCTCGCGCCGATGCGGGTAAAGATCCGGTCGATGATGGGCAGCCGTGCGCTTGCTGCCGGAACGAACGAGCCGATTTGCGCCAGGATTGCCGTGAGCGCCGTCTGGCGAAGATAAGTCGACTTGCCCCCCATGTTGGGGCCGGTAATGATCGCGATCAGATGTCCGTTCGGAGCGAGATAAACGTCGTTGGAGACGAAACGCTCGCCGCCCTGCTCGTCGGAAAGCCGCTCGATGACCGGATGCCGCCCGCCTGCGATTTGCAGCTCGCCGCCGGAGCTGAACTCGGGAGCCGCATAGCCGTTTTCGGCGGCGGTTTGGGCCAACCCGCGGAGCACGTCGAGCTCGGCGACCGCCGTCGCTGTTGTTCGGATCCGCCGCGCCTCACCGGCGAGCCGCGACCTCAGCTCCTCGAACAGCGTTTTTTCGAGCGCCAGGATTCGTTCTTCGGCGTCCAGCACCTTGCTCTCGTATTCCTTGAGCTCGGGCGTCGTGAAGCGCTCGGCGTTCACCAGCGTTTGCTTGCGGTCGTAGTCTCCCGGAACCGCCGCCAGATTCGCCTTCGAAACCTCGATGTAGAAACCGAAGACATTGTTGAAGCGGACCTTGAGGGACGGAATGCCGGTCCGAGCTCGCTCGCGCGCTTCCATGCGTGCGATGTAGCCCCGGCCGTCCTTGCGCAGCTCGCGCAGCTCGTCGAGTTCGGCGTGGAAGCCTTCGCGAATCGTCCCGCCGTCGGCGAGATGGGCCGGCGGCTCATCGCTGAGCGTCGTCTCGATGCGCTCGCGGATGTCCGGCAACTCATCCATCTGTTCGTGAAGCTGGCGCATCCGAGCCGATTCGCACTTCGCGATACGCCGGCGGACCGCCGGCAGACAGGCCAGCGAACCGCCGAGCCCGACGATGTCGCGCGCGGTTGCCGAGCCAAGCGTGATCTTGGCCAACAGCCGCTCGATATCGAGGACGGGTTTGAGTTCCTGCCCCAATTCGGTGCGGGTGATGACTTGGCCGTGCAGGTCGGCAACGCCGTCGCGGCGGGACTCGATCTCAGTCCGATCGATGGACGGACGCAGCAGCCACTGACGCAGCAGGCGCGCGCCCATCGGCGTCTGCGTCTTGTCGATCACCCGCAACAGCGTCGATTGGGCCGAGCCGCCAAACAACGGCTCGACCAGCTCGAGATTCCGCACCGTCACCGGATCGAGCGCCATCCAATCCTGCTTGCGGTAGTAGGTCGGCGGATCGAGGTGCTGGAGCGCGCCGCGCTGCGTGTCGCGGACATAGTGCAACACGGCTCCGGCGGCAGCGAGCGCGGCGGGGCTACCCGCGGCCCCGAGCCCGTCGAGAACGTGCAGCTTGAACTGATCGCGCAACGTGCGCTCGGCGTAGGAGGCCTCGAAAATCCAGGGTTCGAGTTCCGTTCGAAGGTAACCGTTCGAGGTGGCCGCGGCGGCGGGCTCGTAGGAGAACAGCGGGCCCGCTGAGGGGAACAGCACTTCCTTGGCGCCGAGATGTCTCAGCGCATCTTCGACATCCTCTGCGTCCAGTTCCGTCATGCGGAACTCGCCCGTCGAGACATCGACGTAGGCGAGTCCGGTGGAGTCGCCTTTCTCGGCCACGGCGGCCAGGTAGTTGTTTTCACCGGCGCGGAGCAGACTCGCGTCGCTCGCCGTGCCGGGCGTCACGATGCGCGTCACCTCGCGGCGGACGATCTTCTTGGTCTTGCCCGCGTCTTCGACTTGATCGCAGATGGCGACGCGATGGCCTTTGGCGATCAGCTTCGCGATGTAGCCGTCGGCCGAGTGGCACGGCACGCCGCACATCGGGACCGGCTCGCCCTTCTCTTTGTTGCGGGACGTCAGCGTGATGCCGAGGTCGCGCGAGGCGACGATCGCGTCGTCGTAGAACAACTCGTAAAAATCACCGAGATGAAACAGCAGCAGGGCCTCGGGTACGTCGCTTTTGATCGAGTGGTACTGCCGCATCAGCGGCGTTTTGGCTTGCGAAGCCATGACTCAATTCGGAATTATACCCAGCGGTCCAGTGACCGGCCGTAGGAAACGTTGTCCGGGTATAGGCGCGGAGAGGGGAAACCGTCTAGAATGAGGCCGCGGGCCTGTAGCTCAGTTGGATAGAGCGCCTGGCTTCGAACCAGTAGGTCGGGGGTTCGAGTCCCTCCAGGCCCGCCATTTTCAGTGCGCATCCCTCTACGGGTTAGCCGCGCGGATGCAGTTGGCGGCCACCGGCGCAAGAGTGCCGAAACGATAGGGGCGCCGAGTGCTTTGACCACATTGTTCCCAATCGACTTCTCTGAGCCCCTTCCCCCCGGGGAGGCGCAGGATGACCGACCACAATACGTCCGCCTCGATGCGGCAGTAGACGACCCACTGCCCGCCCTGCCGGCTGCAACGCTGATTCGCGGGAGAGCTTCAGAGGCGCTGGACCTGCTGCCCGCAGAGAGCGTTCGAACGGTCGTTACGTCCCCACCGTACTGGTCGCTGCGTGACTACGACATCGAGGACCCGTTCGGACGGGACGACGCGTTGAACGACTACTTGGCGAGCATCGTCGCCGACTTCGGCAAGCTCCGGCGTGTGCTTAAGGGCGACGGAACCGTGTGGCTGAACATCGGCGATGCCTACACATCAGGGAATCGCCGCTACCGAGCACCGGACAGAAAGAACCGGGCGCGAGCGATGTCGGTGCGCCCCCGGACGCCGCGCGGACTCAAGCCCAAGGACCTGATCGGGCTACCCTGGCGCGTGGCGTTCGCGCTACAGGATGACGGCTGGTGGGTGCGGTCTGAGGTGATCTGGCACAAGCCAAATGCGCATCCGGAGTCGGTTGCCGACCGGCCGACCAAGGCGCATGAAACGGTGTTTCTGCTGTCGAAAGACCAGGATTACTACTACGACGTCAACGCCGTCCGCGGGGCCAACGACCGGCGCTTGAGAACGGTATGGGATATTCCGACCCGCCCGCGACGGCGCGGCCAGATTCCCGACGATGATCACCCCGCACCAATGCCAATCAGCCTGGCCCATCGCTGCGTCACGCTCACGAGCGAACCGGATGACGTGGTGCTGGATCCGTACGCCGGCTCCGGCACTACGCTGCTCGCGGCGGCGCAACTGCGACGGCGGTGGGTCGGTATCGAGCTCAAAGCGGAGTTCTTGCGCCTCATCGAGCGTCGCATGAGCAGATGAACGATCGCGACAGTCTCAAGGCGCGTATCGACAGATTGTCGCCGATGGCCGTGCGGTTCGTTGCGCGGCTCGTTGACTCGCTGTCCAAAGCGCCCACGCCGAGCACCGTCACCCCGACATGGTTGACCCTTGATCCGGAGTGGATCGAGTACTTCGGGCTCGCGATTTCGGCGCACCACGGCACGACGACCGAACCTCTCGGATTGACAAGCTTCGAGACCGTGTTTCGCAACGCGTGCGAGGCCTTGGAGTGGTCGATTGATACGCCCGGATCGGCGACGCGGCGATTCATGGACGTGACGCTCACGCCGCCCGACGGAACGACGCGGAGACTGTCGCTGAAATCGACAGCCGCCAAGAATCTCTCCGAGCGTACCGCGCACATCTCGAAGCTGACAGAAGCCGCATGGATTCAGGATGTGAGGAGCGCCAGAGCACGCCGACAGCGCACGTTGAAGCTGTTCCGCGACTATCGTGCGGCAGTGGACGCGATCATTCTGCTCAGAGCCTTCCGCACGCCGAACACGATTCCGAACCGTTATCAACTCATCGAGATTCCCAGCGACCTGTTCAAATCTCTGGAGGATGCCCCGGAAGCAGCATTCGCCGCCGACGGCCCGGTGATCGACTGCGCTTACGGGGGGCTTCCTTCGGCAGCACAAGTGTCGATTGATCGGTCAGACGCCAAGATCACAGTCCGCCGGATCGAGCTGTCCGTGTGCACGATCCACGTGGAGTGGCGTCTGGTCAAGTCTGCCGCTGCATCCAGTTCTCCGGCTCGCTCGGTCTAGCCACCGGGCCGTGTCGGAAGGCTTCTCTCTGTAGTGCGAGACACACAGAGCAGTGACACTAAGTCGTGGGATCAAGACACGATAGATCTGTAACGGGTTGTTGGACTCTTGTGCTGCACTCGGCTGCCATAGTACGCGACTTCCACGCCATAATTTGCATTTGCCCGGCATACAGTTTCGCGGCATAACTTTCCAGCGCCACGGACTGGACGAGCGGCTCCCGGACCCAGGCCACGCTTGTCTGGTGCCTGGAACCCCGCCTCAGGAGGGCCTCGGCGCGGGAAGAAGACTGTCTGTCAATGTCAAACGAAAATTGCGCACTTCTGACAAACGAAAATTGCACACATTTGAGGGGAGAACCGCCGCGGGTTTGGCGGACTTTCCCCCTTCGTTGCGATGGGGGTTGAGGTGGCCGTCGGAGGGAGCGGAGCGACCGGAGCCGGCCACCTCAAGCTGTGCAGCAGCCGTCATGTTCCCGTCCCTGCGGGCGGGGTGGCTTCGCCGTCCGCGCGTTGCATGGAACGCCACAGCCCCTGGTGAGCCCTCATCCGGAAGCTGTTCCCGCGGATGTTGACGATGTGGCAGTGGTGCAGCAGGCGGTCGATCAGGGCCGCCGCCATGACGTCGTCCCCCAGTACTGCGCCCCATTCTTCGAATCCCTTGTTGGAGGTCAGCACGGTCGAGGCCTGCTCGTGGCGCGCGTTGATCAGCTGGAAGAACAGCACGGCTCCATCGCGGCTGACGGGCAGGTAGCCGATCTCGTCGACGACCAACAGCGCCGGATGGGTCAGCATGCGCAGGCGGCGCGCCAGCTGGCCCGCTGCACGGGCCTGCTCCAGCGACTCGATCAGGCTCGCCAGCGTTCCGTAGTAGACCCGCCGCCCCGACTCCGCCGCGGTGATGGCGAGACTGATGGCCAAGTGCGTCTTGCCGACTCCGGGTGGCCCCAGCAGAACGACGTTCTCCTGGCGGGCCAGGAACCCGAGCTCGTGCAGACTCTCGATCTGCTCGCGCTTGAGGCTCGGCTGAAAGGCGAAGTCGAACTGCGCCAGGGTCTTCACGGCGGGCAGCCGGGAGGCGCGCATGGCGGTCTCCAAGCGGCGGTTGTTGCGCAGGGCGATCTGGGCGCCCAGCAGCCGCTCGAGAGCCTCGCCGGCGGTCACGGCGCCGCTGTCGAGTTGCGCCAGGATGCCGTCCACCGCCTCCAGCGCACCCGGCATCTTCAGGTCGGCCAGCATCGCCCGCAGCCGGGCGCGCCGCCCGTCGGCCGGCGCGCTCATCGCACCACCTCCGCGTACACCCGCAACGGCCGACGCTCAACGGCCACTGGCGTCGGGGCCCAAGACGGAGCCGCCGGGCGCATCCGGCCTCCGACGCGCTGGTACGGCCCGCATGCCAACGGCCCCAAGGCTCCCCGCTCGTCACGCTCGAACCGCTCCTGCGGTCGCTCCCCGGTCGTGCCGTGCCGCCGCACGTTGGCGGTCTCCGCCAGCCAGCGCTCCGCCTGCTCGTTCAGGTCCGCGTCACTGACAAACTCCCGGCCGTAAAAGAAGCTCTCCCGCACATAGCGGATCGGCCGCTCCACCTTGCCCTTGGTCCGTGCCCGGTAGGGCCGGCAGGACCGCGGCCGGAAGCCCCAGTGCGCGGCGAAACGCAAGAACTCTGCGTTCAGCGCCAGCGGCCCACCCAGCAGGCGGTCGTCGGACACCACCACCGACCGCATCTGGTCGAACAGCAGCTCCTGCGGCACGCCCCCGAAGCGCTCGAAGGCGCCCTCCAGGCCGCGGCACAGCACCTCCATCGTCTGCCGCTGGAAGAACCGCAGCCACAGCAGCCGCGAGTAGCCCAGCACCACCAGCAGCGCCTGACGCCGTCCCCACGGCAGCCGGAAGCCGCCGAAGTCTACCTGGCCCTGATGCCCCGGAGGCGTCTCGAACCGTACCACCGGATCCGCTGTCTCCCGTGGCCGGACCTGGCGCACGTAATCCCGCACGCTCCCGTAGCAGCCCGGGTATCCCGCCGCCCGCACCTCCTCATACAGCCGCTGCACCGTCAGCTTCGGATACACCTCCAGGCGCGCCTCGATCATCCCCTTGTACGGGTCCAACTTGCGCGCGATCGGCGCCCGCCGCGCATAGCCGCCCGCCTCCGTGGTCAGCTCCCGGTCCAACTGACCGGACTCGATCCAGTAGTGGATCGTCCGCCGACTGAGCTGGAACCGCCGTGCCAGCTCGGCCTTCGACACCCCTTGCTCCAAGTAATGCTTCAGCAGCATCTTCGCCTCCATGTCGTACATCTCTCCGCCCCTCCATGTGGCCTCGCCCACATGCTGGAGCAGCGGTCTTCCCGCCGGTGAAAAGTGTGCAATTTTGGCTTGTCGAAAATGTGCAAATTAGCATTGCCGCCAACACTGTCGGCGCAATGTGAGAAGTACCCCTGGTGAGCAAAGGAGAACGTTCCCGTTCGGCTCGTGGTACTGAAGCCCTTCAGTCTTGTTTTTGCCGCCCCGGCCTGCCTAGCATGACGACAGGCACGCTAGAGATCGACTTGCCGTCGGCGCGGCGCTCGCCTCTGGCGGCTGTCGCCCCCCCCCGCCGCGGGCATCCTGGCCCTGCGAAGAAAAAAGCGGAGAAAAAATCGAGGAGGTGATATCACGCCCATGCGTCTCCGGCGAAGTTTGTTCTTCGTAGCGCCGGCCACCCCGGCCGATAGGCCCTCTCGCCGCAAGCCCGGCGAGATCGTCCAGGCCCTCCCCGGCCGGGCCGGCTGCGGTCTGCCTGGCGCCCCCAAGCTGCCCACCCGAGGCGCGTTCGTGCTGTCGAAAACAGCCGCACGGGATGCGCGGGCGCTGCAGGCGGACGAGCTTCGACCCAGGCGCCGGGAGGGCGCGTCTTTCTCGCAAATCAGGTGTCGAAATGGCCGTTCGGTTCGCCGTGGGTGCGCAAGGGACGCACAACCAAAAACCGCCGCCCAGTCACTGCTTCCCTGCCCGCTATTGCCCGCCATTTCCCGGCTCCTTTTTACTGCTTGCCTGCTCACGATTGCGCGGCAAAAAAATGTTGCCCCTGAGCAAGTGTCCGCGCACCGTCAGCCGTTCTCGCTCGGCCTCACGACGAGCGCCGTTAGCGGCAGCTCCCGTCGCCCTCCAGGATGCTTCCGCTGCGGCTGACGCACAATGAACCCATGCTGAGCAAGAGGAACGTTCCAGATTGCGTTGACAGCGCAGAAAGAAGCCTCCCGCCCGGTCCGCCGGCCTTGTATATTGAATGCGGCTCCGGCGCATACCGGGGATGCCTCAACGCGAGGGAATGATGGATTCCGCGAGAGCCTGCAATCATTGCCGGCCGGCGCAAATGCTGGTGATCGGCTTGTTGTGGTTGGTGGCCGTGACGCCCGCGAGCGCACAGCAAGGCCGGGCGTTCCCGTCAGACGACGATGAACACCACGCTCGGCGGATGGCTCAGGGGATGGAGCTGTTCAAGCGCGAGGTGCGGCCGCTGCTCGACGAACGCTGCCTGGTGTGCCATGGCGGAGCACAGTCGCTGGGCGGCTTTGATCTCTCAAGCCGCGAGTCGCTGGTCAAGAGCGGAAAACTCGGCGGCGCGGCCGACTCGAGTCGGCTGTTGAAGCTGATACGGCACGAGCAGGAACCCCACATGCCGTTTCAGCAGCCGAAACTGCCTGAGCAGTCGATCAACAACATCGCGCGCTGGATTGAACTGGGAGCGCCGTACGACAAGCCCTTGATCGACAAGTCCGCCGCCGGCCCGCCGGCCGAAGTGACCGTAGCGGGTCGTCAGTTCTGGTCTTTTCGGCCGCTCGCCCGCATCGCGCCGCCGGCCGGAGATCGGGGCTGGTCTCGAATGCCCATCGACCGGTTCATCCTGCAGAAGCTCCATCAAAAGGGACTGACCCCGAATCCGGAGGCCGGCCGGCGGACCCTGATTCGGCGGGCCTTTCTGGATCTGCTGGGCCTTCCTCCCGATCCGGATGAGGTCGATGCGTTCGTCAAGGATCGATCGCCCGACGCCTACGAGAATCTCATCGACCGTTTACTCGCATCAAAACATTATGGCGAGCGCTGGGCTCGACACTGGATCGACATCGCGCGCTTCGCCGAAAGCTACGGCTTCGAAAGAGACTATGAACGGCCGTATGCCTATCACTATCGCGACTTTCTCATCAAGGCTTTCAACCGTGACATGCCCTACGACCGATTCGTGCGCTGGCAATTGGCGGGCGACGAGTTGGCGCCGGACAACCCGCTGGCATTGATGGCGACGGGGTTTCTGGGAGCGGGCGCCTTCCCGACGGAGATCACCGAGCACGAGTTCGAAACCGTACGCTACGACGAGCTGGACGACATGGTGAACACGACGGGCACGGCGATGCTGGGCCTGACCATCGGTTGTGCTCGTTGTCATGACCACAAATACGATCCCATCCCGACGCGGGACTACTACCGCCTGGCATCCGTTTTCGGGCACGCGATTCGCACGGAAATCGATTACGACCCGGCTCCGGACGCCTCCCGGGCAGCGCTGACGCAATGGGAAGCCGCGCACCAGGAGCTGGTCGCCGCTCGCAGCGAATACGAGCGCCGGCGCCTGGCGGAACCGTTTGCGCGGTGGCTGGAGAACGCCGCCGGCCTGCCTTCGGACGACCCTTGGCGCGTTCTGGACTTCACGGAGTATCAATCGAAACACGGCGCGGCGCTGGAGAAGCTGGAGGACGGGTCGATCCTGGCCGCCGGTGAGATTCCGGACCTTGACGAGTACACCTTCACCGCGGACGTGCAGGCCCGGGACATCCGTGCGCTCCGGGTCGAGGCGCTCACGCACCCATCGTTCCCCCACAACGGCCCCGGCCGCTCGCGCGGCGGCAGGTTCCTCCTGACGAGTTTGAAAGCAACGGCGCAACCACTCGCCGACCCGCATGCCGAACCCGTCAAGCTGAAGTTCGTTTCTACGTGGACCACAGACCCTCCAAACCCGGACGCCGAGCCGCCGCCGGCTGTATCCGGCGCGAACGTCGCTGACAGAGGTTGGAGACCGAGCGCAGAATCGGCCGGACGGGATCAGGCTGCCGCGTTCGCGCTCGCCGAACCCGTCGGATTCGAAGGCGGCGCGAGGCTGACGATCAAGCTGCACTTCGGGAAACACATCCAATGCAGCCTGGGACGGTCTCGAATATCGATCTCCGGCAAGCCCAGGCCGCCGCTGCATGTCGGCTCGGGTGTGCCACAGCCGGTTGTCGAAGGAATGGGAGTGGTTGGACGTAAGGGCCCAAGCGGCCTCTCCGAGCCTCAGCGCACGGCTCTACTGCGGTTCTTTGCACGGTCCGACGCCAGTTGGCGGCAACTGGACCAAGCGGTGCAGTCGCACCTTCTTTCACGGCCGACCCCGACGAAGACCAAGATCCAGGTTACCTCCGAGGGGTATCCCATTCCCCGTCACAACTCGAATGGCAACGGCTATCCGCATTTCTACAAGCAGACGTACTTTCTCAAGCGCGGAGACGTGAGCCAGAAGGAAGATCCGGCGTCTCCGGGTTTTCTCAGAGTGCTCATGCCCGAGGGTGGTGACGCGAGGTCTTGGCTTCTTGCCGCTCCCCGAGGCTGGGAGCGCACGAGTTTCCGGCGAGCGTCCCTGGCGAATTGGATGACCGATGTGGACCGCGGGGCCGGCGCGCTGCTGGCCCGCGTTATCGTGAACCGGCTCTGGCATTACCATCTGGGCCGCGGAATCGTCGCCACCCCCAGTGATTTCGGACGACAGGGCGACCCTCCGTCCCATCCGGCACTGCTCGATTGGCTGGCCCAGGATCTCATCGACCACGGCTGGCGGCTCAAACGGTTGCACAGGTTGATCATGACGAGCGCCGTTTATCGGCAGAGCGCCGCCTACGATGCAGAGAAGGCCGTGGCGGACGTGAACAACGTCTACCGCTGGCGCTGGACCCCGCGCCGCCTCGAAGCCGAAGCCATCCGCGACTCGCTGCTGACCGTCTCCGGCTTGCTCGACCCCACCATGTACGGCCCCGGGGCCATGCGCTCCGACATGCGCCGCCGCAGCGTCTACTTCTTTATCAAGCGCGCCAATCTGATACCGGTCATGATGCTCTTTGACTGGCCGGAGCAACTGGTGGGCATCGGGCGCCGGCCGTCCACGACGATCGCGCCTCAGGCTCTGATGTTTCTCAACAGCCCCCAGGCTCGAAGCTACGCCGAGGGCCTTGCCCGGCGGCTGGACGGATTCCAGGGGCGCAGCGCGGTTCAACAGGCTTACCGGATCGCATATGGAAGGACGGCGGACGCGGATGAACTTGCGGCCGCCGAGGAGTTTCTTGACCGGCAGCGCCGGTCCTACGCGAGCGAGGGACGGGCGGACGCATCGACCCTGGCCCTCACGGATTACTGCCAGACGCTGCTGGGTTTGAGCGAGTTCCTCTACATCCGCTGAGGGGCTTTGATGATGCTTGATGGGCTTCCGACGCCGGCTGCTATGGCACAATAGGTCCGACGTGAAGCGATCTCCGATCCATCCTTCGTCCGAGGTTCTCTCCCGCCGCGCCCTGCTGCAGCGGTGCGGCATGGGCTTGGGCATGCTCGGTTTGACGAGCCTTCTCCATGAAGAAGGCCTGATCGCCGCCGGGCCGCCCCCGGACCCGGACCGCGCTCTCGACCCGCTGGCGACGCGGTCCGCCCATTTCGCCCCCAAAGCCAAGAGCGTCATTTGGCTGTTCATCAACGGCGGCCCGAGTCACATCGACACCTGGGACTACCGCCCCGCGCTCGCCAAGCACCATGGTCAGGAGCTCGAGGGGTTCGACAAGTTTACCGGCTTCTTCTCGAGAGAGGTCGGCGCGCTGATGAAGTCCCCGTTCCGGTTCTCCCCGCGCGGCCAGAGCGGCAAGATGGTATCGGAAATCTTCCCTTGCCTGGGTGAGCACGTCGATCGGATGGCCTTTATCCACTCGGGCCACTCCGATTCGAACAACCACTCACCGGCCCTGTTCACGATCAACAGCGGACAGATGCGCATGGGCTATCCCTGTCTCGGCTCCTGGGTGACCTACGGGCTGGGGAGCGAGAGCCGCAATCTGCCGGGTTTCGTCGTCATGTCGGACCCCAAGAACCGCGGGCTTCCCAAAGGCAACGCCGCCAACTGGAGCGCGGGGTTCCTTCCGGGCGTCTACCAGGGGACGTGGCTGCGCCCCCAGGGCGAGCCGATCGAGAATCTCAAGAGACCCGCCGCTCTCAACGACGAAAGGCAGCGCGCGCAACTCGACTTGATGGCGCGACTGGGCGGCCGCGACCTCGAGCGGAATCCCTACGAGGCGGAGTTGGCCGCGCGTATCGAGAGCTTCGAGCTGGCTTACCGCATGCAGACGGCGGCGCCGGAAGTGTTGGATGTCGATCGCGAACCGCCTCACATCCAGCAGAGGTACGGGTTGCACGAGAAGCATTGCGGCCACATGGCGCGCCAGTGTCTGATGGCGCGGCGGCTGGTCGAACGCGGCGTGCGCTTCGTTCAGATCTACTCGGGCGGCATGGAGAACGCGCGCTCGTGGGACGGCCACCACGACATTCACGGGAACCACACACAGTTCGCGGGTGAGACCGATCAACCGATGGCAGCGTTGCTGACCGACCTGGAACAGCGCGGTCTGCTGGACGAGACGCTGGTCATTTGGGGAGGCGAGTTCGGCCGCCTGCCGCTTTCCCAGATCGGCGGCGCCAAACCGGGCCGCGACCATAACCCCCACTGCTTTACGACGTGGATGGCTGGCGGCGGCATCAAAGGCGGCGTGTCCTACGGCGAGTCAGACGAATTGGGCCATCGGGCGGCGGTCAACAAAGTTTCTATCAACGACTTTCACGCCACGATTCTCCACCTGCTGGGGCTCGACCACGAGCGCCTGACCTACAAGTACAACGGCCGGCAGTTTCGACTTACGGACGTAGCGGGCAGGGTGCTGGACGAGGTCATCGCTTAGCAAAATCAGTTAGCAATTTCAGCACCCGCCGGCCGGCGCGTCACCCGGCCAGGGCCGGGCCAGGCGATCTGCTCATCGATTTGGTCGGCGCGGGTGGAGTGGTATTGCGTCCCCGGAGGTCTTCAAGAGAGCGTGTCGGTTCTGTCGTGCAGGTCTGCTGAGACGGAAGATTTCGGGTGGGGCCGGACTGCGGTTGCAGGCTGCTCGTATCCGTTAGAATCAGCGGGCTACGGGGAGAGTCTGTGAAGAAGAATCTTGGGCCCCTGATCGGGTTGGCGGCGGTTTATCTGCTGTTTTGCCTGTGGGCGGGGGAACCGTTTTACTCGAACTTCAACCGGGTCACCGTGTTGACGCAGAGCGTGATTGTGACGGCGGGCGCGCTGGGGATGACGCTGATCATCATCTCGGGCGGGATCGACTTGAGCGCCGGATCGGTGATTGCACTGTCGACGGTGGTGATCGCGAAGCTGCTCGAAGCGGGGTGGTCTCCGCTTGCGGCGGCGGGGGCGGGAGTCCTGATCGGCGGGGCGTGCGGCGCGGCGAACGGCTTGCTGATCACGCGCTTGAAACTGGTCCCGTTCATCATCACGCTGGGAACCTTGTTGGTGTTTCGAGGGACGGCGACGGGGTTGGCGGACGAGCAGAAGATCGACGCGCCGATCACATGGCTGAACACGATGCTGTCGAAGTTTCCCGAGCCGGCCTGGCTGATAGTGGCGCCGGGGGTCTGGGCGACACTGTTGCTTGCCGTCGTCGTGGCGCTGCTGCTGAGGAACACGGTGCTGGGGAGGCATATCTTCGCGATCGGGTCGAATGAGAACACCGCGCGGCTGTGCGGGATTCGCGTGGAACGCGTGAAGCTGGCGCTCTACTCGCTGGCCGGGACGTTGATCGGTTTCGCGGGGTTGATGCAGTTCAGCCGGCTGACCGTAGGCGATCCGACAGCGGCGAAGGGGATGGAGCTGGACATCATCGCGGCGGTCGTGATCGGCGGCGGAAGCTTGAGCGGCGGCGCAGGGAGCGTGATGGGGTCGGTTGCGGGGGCGATGTTGATGGCGGTCATCCGCAACGGGTTGAGCATGAAGGGCGTTCCGAATTGGGTCCAGGATGTCTTGACGGGGTCGATCATCGTGGCGGCGGTAACGATGGACCGGCTGCGGCATCGGGCCGGAGGGTACGAATCGTAGGGTCCGTCGGGTGGACTGATGGTCGTCTTGATGGGCGTGCGGGGACCCTCGGCGCACCCCGGTTCCCGACGCAAAGTTTCCCTCTTGCTGAAATCGCGGGATACTGAACGTATCGTTTTTTTGGGGGTTCGGCCCTGGTTGTTTCCATGAACGGCTGGCGTTCTCAGATCGTCGTTGTCTCCTTGCTGATGACGGTCGTCCTCACGGCGGGGACACTGGGTTTTCAGGCTGTCGAAGGCTGGTCGTTGTTTGACAGCTTCTATATGACGCTGATCACTCTGACGACAGTCGGCTATGAAGAGTTACACCCCTTGACTTTTCGAGGGCGCGTTTTTGCCTCGGTTCTGATGCTGGCCGGGGTGACGACGATCTTGGCGTCCATCACGATTTTGGGCGATATGATGCTGAAGCTCGAGATGGGGGACGCCTTCGGGCGCCGGCGGAGGAGGATCATGCTGAAGAAGCTCTCCGATCACTACATTGTTTGCGGGGCGGGGCGGGTTGGCCGGAGCGTCGTGTGGGAGCTGAAGCGAAACAAGGTCAAGGTGCTGCTCATCGAGTCGGACCCGGAGCGAGCGAAGTGGGGCACGGAGCAAGATGTGCCGACGCTGGTTGCGGATGCCACACAGGACTCGACGTTGAGGACAGCCCGTATCGAGACGGCGAACGGTCTCGTTTCCGCTGTGGAGTCCGATTCGCAGAACGTGTATGTCACGCTGTCGGCAAGAATGTTGAACCCGAAACTGTTGGTCGCGTCGCGAGCAAGCAGTCAGGATGCGGCGGATCGGCTGCGGCGCGCGGGAGCGAATACGGTGTTCACGCCCTATGCGTTCATCGGACATCGGCTGGCGCAATCGATGCTGCGGCCTCATGCAGTGAGCTTCCTCGATGTAGCGTCCGCGTTCGGGCGGTCGTCCGATCTGGACATCGAGGTTGAGGAGGTACGGGTCACCGAAGCGAGTCGCGTGGCTTCCCAGACGCTCGATGAGTCGCGCATCAAGCCGGAGCTGGGGTTGATTGTGCTGGCCGTCCAGAAGACGGGGGGAGAGATGCTATTCAATCCCGCCGGAGATACGCGGATCGAACCCGGCGACGTGTTATTCGTGATGGGCGAGCGGTCGAACTTGAAGAAGCTGGAAGAGATTCTGGAGATCTGAGTTGCAGCGCATATTGACAGCGGCGCAGATGCGGGAAGCGGACCGCGTCACGATTGAAGAGCGGGGCGTACCGGGTCTGGTGCTGATGGAGAACGCCGGTGGCCGCTTGTATGAGCTGCTGGCGCGGCGTTTTTCTCCGTTGAGCGAGCAACGCATCGTCGTCCTTTGCGGCAAGGGGAACAACGGCGGAGACGGCTTTGTGGTGGCGCGGCAAATCGCAACGCGGGTCGGTGCGGAGCGTTTGGAGGTTGTGCTGCTGGTGGACCCGGCGGAGTTGCAGGGCGACGCGGCGGCGAACTATCGGGCCCTTCAAGGGGTGGACGTGGAGCCGAGGGTTGCGCCGGATGCCGCCGCTTGGAGAGAGATTCTGCCGCGGCTCACGCCGGCCACGGTTGTGATCGATGCTTTGCTGGGAACGGGGTTGCGCGGGCCGGCGAAAGGTCTTTTCGCGGAAGTAATCGCCGACGTCAACAGCGGCTTTCCGCACGCGAAGGTCGTGGCGGTGGACATCCCGTCGGGTTTGCCTTCGGATACGGGCGCGCCGCTCGGGCCGGCGATGCGGACGGACTACACGGTGACGTTTACGGCCCCGAAAGTGAGCCAAGTGTTTCCGCCGAATTGCGAGCGGACGGGCGATGTTACCGTGGCCCCGATTGGGACGGCGAACACCGTGCTCGATGCCTTGGAGGGCCCGTTGCTGGCGCTTGTTGAGGCGTCGGACGTTGGCGCGCTGTTTGCGCCGCGCGAGAAGTCTTCTCACAAAGGCAGCTATGGGCATGTGCTCGTGATCGGCGGGTCGACGCCGAAGCCGGGAGCGGCCCTGATGGCGGGAACGGCGGCTTTGCGAGCGGGAGCCGGCCTGGTGACCGTGGCGACGGCGGCGGGCGCCGCGCCGGCGATGGTGAGCGACCGGCCGGAGTTGATGACGCTACCGGTCGCGGAATTGGAAGACGGTTCGATGGGCGAGTCGGCGTTCAAAGAGAGTTGGCTTGAGGGCAAGACGGTCGCCGCCGTCGGGCCGGGGCTGGGGACGAGCGAGGAGAACCGCAGGCTGGTTGGCCGCGTCGTTCGCGAGGCGAAGATGCCGCTGGTTGTGGACGCGGATGGGCTGACGGCTCTGGCGGGCATCGCGGACTGGCAGGCGGCGAGCGGGTTGGTGGTGTTGACGCCTCACCCGGGTGAGATGGCGCGGCTGACGGGGCTTACCAGCGCCGAGGTACAGGGACGGCGAGTTGAGACGGCGCGGTCGCTTGCCACCCAAAAGAAGGTCTGCGTCGTGTTGAAAGGCTTTCGGACTTTGATTGCTTCGCCCGACGGCGGCGTGTTGGTGAATCCGACGGGTACGCCGGCGCTGGCCAAGGGGGGCTCGGGGGACGTGCTCACGGGGATGATTGCAGGTTTGCTTGCGCAATTCCCGGCACAGCGGCCGGAGGTGGTGATCGCGGCAGCGGTGTATCTGCATGGGTTGGCGGGTGAGTTGGCGGTCGAAGAGGGTGGCGAACAGACGTTGGCGGCAACAGATCTCTTGAACTACTTGCCGCGGGCGATTCGACGGGTAAGCTCGTAATGCAGCGGCATTGGCGAACCTCATCGCCGGAAGAGACGATGGCGGTGGGGGGCGCAATCGCCGGGGAATTGAAACCGCCTCAGTGGATTCTATTGGTCGGGGATCTCGGGGCCGGGAAGACGACGTTCGCGAAGGGCCTGATCGGCGGGTTGGGGAGCGCGCCGGCGGACGAGGTGTTGAGTCCGTCGTTTTCGTTGATTCATGAGTACAAAGGGCCGCCGAAGGTGTATCACATCGACTTGTACCGGCTGGACCGCTTACCGGAACTGGAGACGCTGGGGCTGGATGACATCTGGGATGAGCGGGCGGTGGTGTTGATCGAGTGGGGCGAGAAGTTCGCCGATCAATTTCCGGAAGAAATGATGCGGATCAAGATTCGGGATTTAGGGGGAGATCAGCGCGAAGTCGTAGTGCTGAACGAAATCAACGCTTGAGGTTGTAGCGGAAGACGAATTGGAGGCTGATGTTTTTCCCTCGGAATTCGTCCGGCAGAGGCGGCAGCGGATTGGACGCGCTGATGCCGGCGACGGCGGCGCGGTCGAGGGCGCTGGCTCCGGATGAACTGGCGATGACGAGCTTTGAGATCGTGCCGTTGGTCACGATGCGGAGTTGGATGGCGACGGCGCCGCGGTTCATGCCGAGACGGGCGCTCTCGGGAATCACGGCGAACCAGTTCCGCCGCACGGCTGAAAGCACCCGCAGCAGGTAGGGGCGGAAGTCGACGCCCATCGAGTCGCTGAGAAGCTCGAGATTGCTGCCGGAGTTGCCGGGTGACGGCGGAAGGTAGCCGCTGAGTCCGCCGGTCCCGAACCCGTCGCCGACGGCCTGCTTGCCCCTGCCGCCCCGCGCGAGATTGCCGATGGCGCCCTGCACGATTTGGCCAGGGCGGGCGTTGAAGGCGAGGCTGCCGAGCTGGGCGGCCCCGACGCGTCCCGGAGAACCGGTACGGGCTTCTTCCAACACGAGCTTGGGCCGCTTGTTCGGTCGAGAAGGACTCTTTGGCATCGGCAGCTCCGATGGGCGGCCGAGACGGCGGTCAGGATGAAACTCGCCGGGGAAGGGAGTGCGGGCCGCGATGAGCGGTGGCGCCGGCTCAGGATCGGGATCGGGTGCGCGGCGCTCCGGCGGCGGTTCGGGCTTGGTTTCTTCGGGTGATTCGGCCTGGGCTGGTGCGGACTCAGGTTCCGCTTCGGGCTCGAGTTGCGGGTTGGGCGGCTCAGGAGCGATCTCTTCGGGGCGTTCCATCACCGGCACGGGAAGCTCGTCTTTGCCTTCGAACTCGACGCTGACCGGCCCCTCGTTGGGTTCGGGCTGCGTCAGTTCCAGGAGGAAGTCCTCCGGCGGGGACAGGAGGGTGAAGTTCGGGGCTTCGATGTCCATGGGCCGCTGCTCGAGGGGCAGCATGGTTGGCTGCAGAAGCAGGGATGCCACCAGGAAGGCATGGAAAACGAGCGAAAGCGCCAGAGGTTTTCGTTTGCCGGCCAGCGAAAGACTCTCGTCCCAGCAGACCTCGAGGTCGAGGGCGGGTTCATCTTCAGGAGCTGCCGGTTCGGGGGTCCCGGCCGCCGTTTCGGATGCTTCGTGAGCCGCTTCGGCCTCGTGGGACGCAGCTTCCGCTTGCTCCGGAGGGCTATCCGCGGGGTCGTCCGGACGGCCTTCAACGGGCGCTGCTTTGATCTCCGACACGGTTCCGCGCGCTGGCTGGTAGTCCTCGATGAGGAGGTTCAGGTCGGATTGATCGGTGATGGGTGGCGGGGATGCCGTGGAGGGACCCGCCTCGTGAAAGTCTGCCCACCAATCATCGCGGTGACGGGGGTAGTCCTGAACAAGCAGGTGGAGATGGCGCGAGGGCGCGCCGTTCGTAAGCTTGGTAAAGGGTTCTCGTTCGGAGCGGGGTTGTGACGCAAATCGAGTGAGCCACTGCCGGGCTCGGGCGCCGTAGTCATCGAGCAGTAGCCGTAGATCCGGTTCCGTCTCCGGTTGACTCACGTGTCGGGCGTCGCCATTGTGGCCGCGACAACGCGGGAATGGCGCTCCATTTCCTCTATTATTCTAAGTCCCACTTCGAGAACCGTCCGGCCGTCCTCGCCGCTGACCCGTGGGCGTTTGCGGGTGGCGATGCAATCGAGGAACTCTTCGGCCTGGCGCGCCAGAGGCTCGCCCTTCATGGCTTCGAGCTTCCGGTAGGTCAACTGAAAAGCCGCATCGACGCCGGAGAGGTAACCTTCCTGGCGCGTGTAATCGATCGATACGTACTGACGGGGTTGGAAGAAGCGCAGTTTCCGAATCTTCTCGGTTGAGACGCGGCTGGCAGTGAGGTTTGCCACACAACCGTTTGCAAAGATCAATCGGACACTGGCGATGTCGGCTTTCGAAGAAAGGATCGGGATGCCGGTGGCTTCGAAGCGGTCGAGCGGGCTGTCGACCAGGTCGAGAACGATGTCGAGGTCGTGGATCATCAGGTCGAGGACCACGTCGACATCGAGGCTGCGTGGCGAAAAGATGCTCATGCGGTGGATTTCGAAGAAGAGCGGCAGGGCGGCGACATCTTTTATGGCCTCGACGATCGGATTGAATCTCTCAAGGTGACCGATCTGGAGGACACACCCGTTCTCTTCGGCGGCGCGGATCAACCGGTCAGCGGAGTCGAGATCCGGCGCAATCGGCTTTTCGACAAGCAGATCGATGCCGGCGTTGAGGAGTTCGACGCCGACTGGGGCATGGTGCTGCGTGGGAACGGCGACGACGGCTGCCTGGACGCGGCCCGCGAGTTCGGCGGCGTTCCCGAGCGCCACGCAACCGTATTCGCGGGCGATGGTTCGCGCGTGGTCGAGATCGTGGTCGGCGACGGCGACGAGATGGGCGGCGGGCAGGTTGCTCAAAACACGGGCGTGCTGCTTGCCAAAGGCGCCGACGCCGACGACGGCGACTCGGATTGGGTCGGTGGCGGGGCTTTCCTGCATGCTCGCGCCGTCAGCTTTTTCCAGGCGCTCAGAGGGTAAAAAAATGCCGGCTAATATCCTAGCACCGCGATGTCGGCCTGATTTGCGGTTTGGAGGGCTTCTTCCATGTCGAGAAAAAGGGTCTTGCCGGCTTCGACGGCCAGGGCGGTGGCATTGGCTTCGCGCATTTTGAGGAACGTCGTCAGGCCGATGACGGGGACGTCGAAGCGCATGTCCTGGTTGGATTTTGCCATCTTGACGACGGTGAGAGGGCGGCCGTTGCTGAGGCCGCCGGCGCGAGTGATGACGTCGTTGGTGCCCTCCATGGCCTCGACGGCGACGCAGGCGCGTTCGCAGATGGCGACGGTTTGGCCGATGTCGAAGCTGACCAGGGCGCGGGCGACTTCCCTTCCGTATTCGATGTCGGCCCGTTCGTCATCGCTAGGTGGCCGCGACGTCAGGCAACCCTCTTGCGCGAGGAATGACTCCAGAAACCTTGTCGACTCGATCAGGTGGATGCCCTCGCCTTCCAGGAAGCTGGCTACGGCGCCGAGCAGCGAGTCGGTGTTTTTGCAGGGCAGCGAAGTGAGCAGCTTCAGCAGTTTCCAGTCCGGACGGATCGACGAATAGATCCGCGCATGACGGACGCGGCCAGCCATGACGGCTTCGGTGATTCCTTCGTCCTGGAAGGCGCGGACGAGCTTGGTTAGCTCGCCGAGGGAAACCCAGTGACAGCGATTGACTTGTTCTTCGAGTTCGGGATCGGCCTCTCCCTTGATCGCGACGGCGATGACTTCGTGTCCTTGCTGACGCGCCGAGGAAGCGACCAGCATCGGGAACCGCCCTTCTCCGGCGATCAGACCGAGCTTCATTTGATGACGCCCCGTTTGGACGAGGTGATGAAATCGAGCAATTGTTGGAGCGACTCGTCCATCTCTTCTTCGCCGCAGATCTTCTCGAGAGCCTGATCGGTGTTCAGATTCGACTTGGTCAGACGCCGGAAGGCTTTGTGAAGCCGTTGAATGGATTGCTTGGAGAAGCCGCGGCGTTCCAGGCCGACTTTGTTGACGCCGAAGACGCGGGCACTGCGCTCGGAGACGACCAGAGAGAACGGCATGACGTCTTGCGTGATGACACTGTAGCCGCCGATATAGCAATGCGCGCCGACGCGGCAGAACTGATGGACGCCGCTGTGGGCGCCGACGACGGTCCAGTCTTCGACGGTGACGTGTCCGCCGAGGGTGGCGCTGTGGGCGAGGATGGCGTGGGCGCCGACATGGCAGTCGTGGGCGACGTGAGCATAGGCCTGAAGCAGGTTGTCGTCGCCGAGCGAGGTGAGCCCGCCGCCGCCCTCAGTGCCGCGGTGAATGGTGACGAATTCCCGGACGAGATTGCGGTGACCGATGTGCGTTTCGGTGCGCTCGCCGTGATACTTGAGGTCTTGCGGAGCGATGCCGACGGTGGAGTAGGGAAAGAAGGTGTTGTCCTCGCCGATGGTGATGGGGCCTTCGACGTAAACGTGGGCAACGAGCTTGGTGCGGGCGCCGATTTCGACGTCAGGGCCGATGACGCAGAACGGGCCGATGTTTGCCGTTTCGTGGACGCGCGCGGCCGGATCGACGACTGCCGTTGGGTGTACCGCCATGGCGGGCTCCGCTAAGACACCTGGTCTTCTTCGGTGGAGGCGGAACTCGCGTCGGTCGGTCGTGTGGTGGTGGTCTTGTTCGCAACGTGACACATCAGCACGGCGTCCGCCACCGGTTTGTCGTCGACCAGGGCACGGGCACTCACCTTCCAGACGTTACCCTTGCGCTTGAGGACCCGGAGCTCGATCCGGAGTTGGTCGCCGGGTAGAACGGGTTTGCGGAAGCGGGCTTTCTCGATGGCCGAGAAGAGAACGACCTTGTCAGCGAAGTTCTCTCCGCGCTTCGGCCCGTAGGTCAACAGCAGCACGGCCCCGACCTGCGCCATCGATTCGATGATGAGGACGCCTGGCATGACGGGCAGTTCGGGGAAATGGCCCTGGAAGAACGGCTCGTTGGCGGTGACGTTCTTGATGCCGACAATTCGGTCCTCGCGCATCTCTTCGATGCGGTCGACGAGCAGGAACGGATAGCGGTGAGGCAGCACCGAAAGGATGTGATGGATGTCGTGCATGGGAGCGAAACAGCGGGCCGCAGGCGGCGGTCGTTTCGTGTTCGCCCGGCGGGGGGTAAGGCGAGCGCAGGATCATTGTACCAGAGGCTCAGCGCGATACCATGGAACGATCAGCCTATGGATTCCCTGCTTGCATACACCACGGAAAAGGTTCCCGAGATCACTGATTGGATCGAGCAACTCGTCAAGATCGAGTCGCCTTCGAGCGACCCGGCGGCGGTGAATCGGGCCGTCGAATTCGTGGCGGATCGGCTCTCGGGCGAAGCGGAAGTGGAGCGCCATCAAGCGAAGGGCTTCGGCGATCATCTGCGGTTGGAGTTCCCGTTGCCGGGCCGGCGCAAGCAGGCGCAGGTGTTCGGCATCGGGCACCTGGATACGGTGTATCCGGTCGGGACGCTCGCGAGCATGCCGTTCAAGCGGGAGAAGGGCCGGTTGTGGGGGCCGGGCGTGTTCGACATGAAGTCGGGCGTGACATATTTCGTCTTCGCGGCCCGCGCTTTGCGCGAGCTGGGCATCCCGGTGCGCCGCCGCTTTGTGGTGCAACTGAACTCGGACGAGGAGATCGGCAGCCCGAGTTCTCGGCGCTACACGGAGCGGGAGGCGAACAAGAGCGTGGCGGCGCTGATTGCCGAACCGAGCGCGGGGCCCGAGGGGCATGTGAAAACGGCGCGAAAAGGCGGCGGCGGATTTCGGATCAGCGTGCGAGGGATCGCGTCGCACGCGGGTCTCGATTTCGCGGCCGGCGCAAGCGCGATTGTGGAGTTGGCGCGACAGATCGAGAGTGTCGCCAACTGGACGGATCTCGAAAAGGGAATCACCATCAACCCCGGGCTGATCAGGGGAGGGACGGCGACGAATACGGTTGCCGAAGAGGCCTGCGCCGAGATCGACGTGCGTGTTCCGAAGAAGTCGGATGCGCGGCGGCTGGAGCGAAAGTTCGCCTCTTTGAAGCCGTTCGATCGGCGGACGCTAGTGAGCGTCGAGGGCAGTCTGCGGCGGCCACCGATGGAGCGGAATCGGGCGATTCTCGGAATCTATCGCTTGGCGCGGAAGCTGTCGCGCGAGTTGGGGGTGGAGTTGGGCGAGGCGCAAGTGGGTGGCGGCTCGGACGGGAACTTTACGGCGGCTTTGGGTTTGCCGACCTTGGATGGGATCGGCGCGGTCGGCGAGCGGGCGCATTCTCCCGGCGAGTGCATCTATGTCGACCGGATCGCGGATCGCGTGGCGTTGATCGCCAAGGTGATCGCGGCGTTATAGCAGTTGTGTTGGAGGCGGCTCCTATCGCTCGGCGGCAATAGAGGCAGGAATGCCTACTTGGTACGACGGGTAGTACAGGTCGATTCCCAGTTTCTCGCGGATGGCGCTGCCGTCGACGCGGCGATCGGCGCGGCGGGTTTCGTCGACCTCGTCGGCGGTGACAGATTCCGGCATCGGCAGATTCAGGTAGCGGGCGCAGAACGCAGCGATTACCCGCGACGTGCAGGGTTCCTCGTCGGCAACGGGGTAAGCGCCGGTGACGTCGGAGGCCAGCGCCTCGATCGCGTGCCGTGCGAAATCGTCGCGATGGATGCGCGAGACGAATTTGTCTCCGCGGCCGACGAGCTTGTAGCGGCCTTCCGAGAGTGCTCGATGGACGCCGCGGCCGGGGCCGTAGATGGCGGCCGGCCTCAGAATCAGCGACGGGCAAAGCCCTTGCGCAACGGCTTCTTCGGCTTCGACACGGAGACGCTGGCGGCGGGTTTCTGGCGCGACGGAGGTTTCTTCGTCAACCTCGCGGGTTGATCCGTAGACGCCGGTTGTTGAAAGGTAGACGACACGGGAGAGGACATCGCCGATCATCTCGACGATCCGCGGCGTCGGGTTGAACAGGTTGCCGTCGGCCTTGAGCGTCGGGACGGAAAGCAGAACGCGAACCTTGGGCGGTACTTGCTTGATCCATTCAGGGTCGGCCTGGGTTGCGGTCAGGTCGAGGCGTAGAATCGTTGCCCCGAGGGTCTCGATTTCGCGGAGGCCGACGGGATTGCGGGTGGTTGCGTAGACCCTGGTTCCCTCTGCGAGCAGGCGTCGGGCTACTTCGGAGCCGGTGTAGCCACAGCCGAGAATGAGGACTGGCTTCATGACGGTTGCGCCACGGTGAGTGGAAACCCGGCGCGGTGATAATCTTGTCTGCAAGCTAAGGATACCGGGAGGACGGCGTGACAGCGGTGGAATGGTTTGTCCGGGATTTGCAGAAGCGGGGCGTCGAGTGGGTGGCGACACTGTGCGGACACGGGCTCGACCCTTTCGATCAGGCCTGCCGAAAGCACGGGCTACGGCTCGTGGATGTACGCAACGAGCAGTCGGCGGGATACATGGCCGAAGCTCACGGACGGTTGACGAAGCGGCCCGGCGTGGTGGCGGTGTCGAGCGCGGTGGCTCATGCAAACGCCATGACGGGCGTCGTCGATGCTTTTCTCGATGGCGCGCCGATGCTTCTGTTGACGGGCTCGGCGGCTTTGCGGACATCGGGGTTGGGGCACTTCCAGGACATCGATCAAGTGGCGCTCGCGCAGTCGGCGACGAGGTATGCGCGTTTGATCGATCGTCCGGACCGCACGGTTCAGGTTCTCGACGACGCTTGGCGTGCCGCATCGGGCGCAAAACCGGGCCCGGTGCATCTCACGTTTCCGATGGACATGCAGCGGACGGAGGTTTCCGAAGGTCGCATGCTTCCCGCAACCCGTGAGCCGTCAGCCGAGGAAGCGGCGAGCGGGGAATGGGAGCGTGCCGTGGCTGCGCTGGGCAGGGCCAAGCAGCCGTTGATTGTGGCGGGCTCGGGACTTTACTACGGCGGCGAGAGCGAGGCCGTTTGCGCTTTCGCCAGTGAGTTTTCGGTTCCCCTGGCTGTTTCGATTTGGGACCGCGGTGTGGTTGACGAACCGTTGGAGGCTTTCGTCGGTGTAGTGGGCGCGGCGACGGGCGGTCCGGTGATTCTGCCTGGGGCGGATTGCATCCTGATGGCGGGCGCTGAGCCGGACTACCGGGTCGGGTATCTGCACACGGGTGCGATTCGGGACGACGCGGAGGTTGTGCGAATCGACCGCGGCTGGAGGGAGTTTGCCGAGGCCTATCGCAGAAACGGCGGGAATCATCACTTGGGCTGGCTCAGCGAGGCCCGACGGCGCCGCGCGGTCTATCGGGAGCGCGTAAAGAAGAAGGGTAAAAAGCAAGCAGGGGGTGCGTTGCACGTGCTGCATGTCGTCCGAGCTGTGGAAAAGGTGCTGCCGGACGATGGGCTGCTGCTGATCGACGGCGGCAGCATCGGGCAGTGGTTCCATCAGTTGCTGCCGGACCGCTATCCGGGGCATTGGCTTACATGCGGGCGCAGCGGCGTCGTCGGATGGGGGCTCGGCGGCGCCATGGGGGCTCGGGCTACCTTTCCGGACCGGCCGCTGGTGCTGGTGTCGGGCGATGGAGCATTTACGTTTACGGTTGCGGAACTGGAGTGCGCAGCGCGTCAGGGATTGGGGTTTGTGGCAATCGTTGCGGACGATGAAGCTTGGGGGATCACCGAGCAAGGCCACCTGCAGCAGTTCGGCGAGGCGATTACGAGTAAGCTGGGCCCGATCGATTTTGCCGGGTTGGCGGAATCGTTGGGAGCGCGCGGGGTGCGGGCGAAGAGCGATGCGGAGTTGGAGCAGGCGTTGCAGGGTGGTCTGGCGGACTCGGGCGTGACGGTGATTCATGCCCGGATTACGGGCGGGAACCCGTAATCTCTGGTGCTGAGAACGCTTGGCGAAAACCGTTGCCGGCGAGTTGATCGAGCTCGAGTTCGGTGAATCCGAGGTCGGTCAGATGCTGGAACTCGTCGTTGAGGGTGCAGACGAAGAACGACGGATCGTCGGTGTTGATCGAGATGGGGATGCCCGCTTCGTACAGCTTCCGGACCGGATGTTCGGCGTAGGATGGATAGACCCCTGTTTTGAGATTGCTGGTCGGGCAGATTTCGAGCGGGATCCGGTTCTCGGCAAGATGCTCGGCCAGGCGCGGATCCTCGATAGAGCGTACACCGTGTCCGATACGGTTCACCCCGAGTGAGCGGACCGCGTCCCACACGCTTTCAGGACCCATGACTTCGCCGGCGTGCACCGTGAGGCCGAGACCGTGCTCGCGTGCGAACCGGTAGTGCTCGGCGAACTCTCGGGCCGGAACCTTGTGCTCGGAGCCGCCGATCGTGATGCCGCAAACGCTTGCCGGTTTGCGGGCAAGGCAGTCTTTCAACAAGTCGAGCGCGGCTTCCGGGCCGACGTCGCGCACGAGATCGACGATCCAGCGGAGCCGGACTTTGCCCTCGGAAGCGGTTTGGTCCATCACTTCGATTATTTCGGGCAGCTTGAGTCCGCGCCAGACGTACTCAATGAGCGATACGGTGACTTCGGCGTAGACGATGTTTTGGGCGGCGAGGGTGTCGCGTACGGCGATGATGAGGCGCCGGAAGTCTTCGATGTCTCGAAAGAAGTAGCTCGTGAGCAGGTAGCTTGCGAGGAACTCGTGGAAAGTCTGGAAGCGAAAGAGGGCATCGGCAGCTTCGGGGGGGGAGAGCAAGCCTTGTGCGAGGTGTTTGAGGTGGGGAGAGGAGCGGAACAGGGCGAGATGGTTATCCGGAGCATCGGCGAGGGCTTTTTGGGGGGGGTGCTTGGCGACGAGTTCCGCGAAGAAGGCGGCCGGCATGGCGCCCCGCAGATGCAGGTGAAGCTCGGCTTTCGGTTTGGCGAGGAACTGCTCGCTGAGCGGCCGGGGTATCATTGTCGTTAGCGTGAGTCGAAGAACCGTTCGCTGATGATGGCCAGCGGCGCTTCGGCGGGCTCCGCCCTACAGGGACTTCCGTGGCAGGGCCGCACCAGGTCGGCGGTGTCATGGCCGAGGCGGTCACGGATGAGAATCCAGAAATTACGCAGGCTTTGGCAGACCACGAAACGCAGGTTCGTTTCGCATCATGTTGCCACAGGTCGACACTCGCTCATCATGGGTGTCTGAAGTACAATCACCGGAGGATTGAGCCGGAAGGATTCCATGACGAGAGAAGATGCGAATCGAGTGCAAGCATGCGTTGATCACCTTATGCCGTTGAGCAAGTACAGGAAGCTCGTTCTTTCCGTGTTTGTGACCGGCTGGACACTCAGTTGGGCGCAGACGCCGGCGCAGTGGAAGGCGCACGACATGGACCGGCCGCGGCCGCCCAAGGTCACACCGTCGCTGGCGCTTCCGGTGCCCCCGCCGTCGGATGCGCAGGCGCTCTTTGACGGCAGCGACCTTTCGAAGTGGCGCAGTCCGAACGGCGCACCCGCCAAATGGGCGCTGCGAGACGGCTATATGGAATCCGTGAGAGGCAGCGGCTACCTGTACACGGCGGAGTCGTTCGGCGATGTCCAACTGCATATCGAATGGGCCACGCCGACTCCGCCCGAGGGCAAAGGGCAGGGCCGCGGCAACAGCGGCGTTTACCTGATGGAGCTTTATGAGGTGCAGGTGCTCGATTCCTTTGACAACTTCACCTATGCCGACGGACAAGCGGCCGCTGTCTACGGGCAGCATCCGCCGCTGGTGAACGCCAGCCGCCCGCCGGGTGAATGGCAAAGCTATGACATCGTTTTCCGGCGTCCGCGCTTCAGCCGGGATGGCGCGTTGCTCAAACCGGCGCGGATTACGGTGCTGCACAACGGCGTGCTGGTTCAGGACAACGTCAAAATCTGGGGCGGCACGTCGTGGCTGCAGTACGATCCGTACCAGTCGCACCCGGACCGCTTGCCGCTTTCGTTGCAAGATCACGGGAACCCGGTTCGCTACCGCAATATTTGGGTGCGGGAGTTGCCGGAATGGACCTCGCCCGGACCCGTGGACAAGAAGGCCGAGCCGGTGGTCACGATGGCGCCGTCCGTGCTGGACCGCTACGTCGGCCGGTACCAGCATGCGACCGGCAGGAACATCATCATTGTCCGCGACGGCTCACGCATGCGCGCCTCGATTCTGGGGCGACCGAACCTTGACGTGCTGGTCCACTCGACGGAGGAGTTTTCCCTGCGTTGGACAGCGGGGCGTCTGGTGTTCGATCTGAACCCCCAGGGGGCGCCGACCAGCGTAACCTTCCACATCGGGAGAGCCGAGTTTCTGGCTAAAAAGGTCGACTGAACGGGCGTGTACTTTCTGTTCTCTGAGAATCTGACAATGCCGGGAGGCGCTTGACCCGACCCCCGCTCCTATTGGCCGCCGATGTCCTATGATCTGCGTCGAGGACCCTTCATGAAAAAGACACTGATTGCGCTGCTCGGTTTGACACTCGCCCCCTCGCCGGCGGTCGGCTCGGACATCGCGGCGGCGAAGGACCAGATCGCTTCGTCGATTCTCGCAGCGCCCGAGGATCGGCGCGCCGAAGCGGCCGTCTTGGGCTACAGCCCCGACGGGAAGCTCGTTATCCTGCGCGAAGGTTCGAACGATCTCATTTGCCTCGCCGATGATCCCAAGAAAGACAATTTCAGTGTCGCCTGTTATCACAAGGATCTCGAGCCGTACATGGCTCGCGGCCGTGAGCTGATCGCGCATGGCATCACGGGCAAGGAGCGCAACGCCATTCGATGGAAGGAGATCGCCGACGGCAAACTCAAGATGCCGCGAGAGGCGCGAGCGCTGTATGTCCTCAACGGGAGCGGGTTCGACACCGCGGCGGGCGAAGTGACCGATGCCTATCTGCGATGGGTCATCTACAAGCCGTATGCCACGCCGGAGTCCACCGGTCTTTCGACGAGCCCCACTCCGGGTGCGCCTTGGCTGATGTCCGCCGGCACCGCCGGCGCGCACATCATGATCAACCCGCCAAAACCCGAGAAGAAGTAAGGCTCCTCGGGACGCAGTGTCGAGATCGGCGGCCGCTACGTAGCTGCTTTCTGTTTGGCGGATGCCAGCTCGCGCAGTGACTCGACATAAGGCGCACGGGCGACGCCGTGCTCGGTGATGATAGCGCTCACGTAGCGGTTCGGCGTCACATCGAACGCGGGATGCAGCGCCGTCGTCCCGGGCGGTGCGACGGCCACGCCTTGGAGTTGCGTCACCTCGGTGGGGTTACGTTCCTCGATGGGAATGTCTTCCCCGGAGGCCAGCGAAAGATCGAGCGTCGAGATCGGGGCAGCGACGTAGAAGGGCACTCCGTTCTCTTTCGCAAGCACGGCAACGGAGTAGGTGCCGATCTTATTGGCGACGTCGCCGTTGCCGGCGATGCGGTCCGCGCCGACCACGACCGCGCCGACCTTGCCGCTGTGAAGCAGGTGTCCCGCCATATTGTCGGTCAGCAGCGTGACGGGAATGCGGTCCTGCTGCAGTTCCCAAACCGTGAGCCGAGCACCTTGCAGGAAAGGACGGGTTTCGTTGGCGAGGACGGCCACGGAGTTGCCGCTGTCGATCGCCGCTCGGACCACGCCCAGCGCGGTGCCGTAGCCGCCGGTCGCGAGAGCGCCCGCGTTGCAATGCGTCATGACCTGGGCGCCGGCGGGAAGCAACGCCGCGCCATGACGGCCGATCGACTGGTTGATCGCGATGTCCTCTTCGAGAACGCGTTCGGCCTCGGCGACCATCTCGTTGCGGATCGCATCCGCATCCGCGCCGGCTGAGCGCAACTCTCTATAGCGCTTCTTCATCCTCTCGATGGCCCAGAACAGGTTGACGGCCGTCGGGCGCGTGGCGGCGAGGACCGAGCAGACCTCCTCCATCTGAGCATCGAGGTTCTCGGCGGCGGCCTGCCGGACTCCGATCGCGACACCCATTGCCGCGGCAACACCGATCGCGGGCGCGCCGCGGATGACCATGCCGCGGATGGCGTCGGCGACTTCGCGGTAGTTTCTGCAGGTGACGTAGGTTTCTTCGGCGGGCAGCCGAGTCTGGTCAATCATCACGACGCCGTCAGGCGTCCATTCAATCGTTTTCACCATAGGGGAAAGCAGGGTGTCCTTTAGAGCCTTTCGAGCTGATCGCCCGCCACGGCAAAGGCGGTGAAAAGAGTTGCATTGTAGCTGGCGTGGACCAGAGTCGACGGCAGAATCGAGCCGGTTCGAGCGCGCAAAGTTCCGAACACAGCGCCTACGCCCAGCAGCAGCAACAGATTCTGCCATCGCCAGTCGTACTGCGCCCCGTGAACCAGCGAGAACAGAGCACTCGTAGCGAATACCGCGAAACTCGCTCCTTGGGAGCGCTCGAAAACGGGGAAGAGGAAGCCCCGAAAGAACGTCTCTTCCAACACCGGGGCAAAGAGGATTCCGAAGACGGCCAAAAGGGCCATCACGAGCGGGTCTTCGAGAAGCTCTTCGAAAGGCAGCTTCTCGTCCACTTGGGGGAGGAGCGTTGAGAGGAGAACCACGGTAATGGCGAGAACAGGACCCGTGGCCAGGTATTGAACGGGGGTGCCTTCGTAGCTGACCCAGCCGATCGAAGGCCCGAACTGCAAGCGGTATTTGACGGCAACGATCAGGTAGATGAACGCGAAGACCGCGGCCCAGATCAAGATCGAAACCGCCACATTCAGCGGTCCCTGGACGCGCGGTTCTTCAATGTCGAACTCCCAATCGAACACGAATCCCAGCCCATAGAGGCCTCCAACGGCGATCACGGACAGCATGAACAGGGCGATGACGGCAAAGACGAGCAGATAGAGGAGATCGAGATATCCCCAGGTTTCCCCTTGCACGGGGGCGTCCGGAGGCAGGAGCAGGGGCGGCTCGCTGGGGAGTTCAACCGGCGAGCAGGAGTCCGTGGGGTTGTCCGGTCGCAAAGTATCCATCGTAGCGCGGAACGGCGGCTTCACGGGCCGCCGCAGCCTCCTGGCCGGCATCTGTGCCGACTAAACCCTGACTGCTTTTCGGCCGCCTGACGGCCGAGGCGCGACATAGCCGCCGTGACTTGGTTGCGCTTTGCTTTGCCGTGCTCGATGTATCGTCAAATACGCTTCCACGCACCAGGCGGCCCGCGCCTCGTCCTGACGATCCTCTCTCGTACTTCAACCTCGCCACGTGGTGAGAAATGCAGGGCCAGGCCGGATAATAGGGCCATGACCGATTGCGAGACCTGCGTTCATGACTTCATTCGCATCAGCCGCCACCAGCTTCGCGAAAGGCTGCGGCGGATCGAGCTTTGCGTCGACAAACTCAGCGACGGTCAGCTTTGGGTGCGGAGTCACGAAAACGAGAACGCTGTCGGCAACTTGATTCTCCACTTGGCAGGCAATATCCGTCAGTGGATCGTCTGTGGCGTCGGCGGCGAAACGGATGCTCGCGATCGCGCCGCGGAATTTACCTGCCGCGAACCACTCGACCGCGAGGAGGTGATTTCCCGGTTGCGGCAGGCGATCGAGGAGGCGGACCTCTTGCTCGCTTCCATCGCGACCGCGCAGCTAGCCCGCAAGAGGAAGATTCAAGTTTACGAAGTGACCGGCCTGCACGCGATCTACCATGCCGTCGAGCACCTGGCCGAGCACACGGGCCAAATCATCTGGGTCACCAAGCGGCTCTCCGGCGAGGATCTGAAGATCTACGGCTATCTTGACAAGCCCGGCGGGATAGATCGCCGCGAGCTGATGCCCTAGCCTGCATTTCTCACTAGGGAAGGTCTGATCAAGTCGATTCTGCGATAATTCGCGAAACGACCAAGGAGCTGTTAGCAAGCCATGGAACAACAGGCGACTTGCGCGGAGTTGGAGCACGATTGGAAGAAGCGGCGGACGCGGCGGGAGATCTTCCTCGAGAAGATAGACAGGCTGATCCCTTGGGAACGGCTGGAGAGTCGGATCGAGCGGTTTTATCCGAAGGCCGGCCGTGGTCGTCGGCCCGATCGGCTCAGCGTCATGCTGCGCGTGCACTGCGTGCAGTTGTTCTACAACCTCAGTGATCGCGGCATGGAGGATCTGCTCTACGAGGTGGAGTCGGTGCGCCGCTTTGTCGGTCTGCGGCTGAGCGGGCCGCTGCCGGACGAGACGACGATCCTGAACTTCCGCCACCTGCTGGAGGCGCACGGTCTGGGGGCGGGGTTGTTCGAGGAGATCAACGCGCATCTGGCGTCGCTGGGGCAGCGGTTGAAGACGGGGACGATCGTGGACGCGAGCATCATCGACGCGCCGTCGTCGACGAAGAACCGCAAGGGCGAACGGGATCCGGAGATGCACCAGACGAAGAAGGGCAAGCAGTGGTACTTCGGGATGAAAGCGCACATCGGGGTGGACGCCGAGTCGGGTCTGGCGCACAGCTTGGTGACGACGTCCGCCAACGCGGCGGACGTGGGGCAGGCGAGCGGGCTGCTGCGCGGCGACGAGACGGAGGCGTGGGGAGACGCGGGCTACCAGGGCGTGGAGAAGCGCCCGGAGAACGAGGGTTCCGCTGTCGCCTGGCAGGTGGCGATGAAGCCGGGCAAGCGTCGCCTGCTCGACAAGGACGGCGCCGAGGCGGCGGCGGAGAAGCGCAAGGCGGCGGTGCGGGCGAAGGTGGAGCATCCGTTCCTATACGTGAAGCGGCGCTTCGGGTACGGCAAGGTGCGCTACCGGGGGTTGGCGAAGAACACGCAACGCATCGCGCTGCTGCTCGGATTCTCGAATCTGCTCATCGCCGGCCGCTACGCGACCGGATAACGCGGGACAAGTCCGCCCGTGGATCGCCCGAGAGCGGGAAACGGACAAATCGAAGCGATTTCCTGGCGGTTCGGACCGTTTCTCCGTTGCGGCACGTAACACTTCGTCGGTCGGATAGGTCCTCGAACTGGATTTTCAAACCGCGACCAATCGCGCCCCCTCGGAAATGGGTTGTTCAGACCTTCCCTAGGTGGTGAGAAATGCAGGCCTAGTCTGAGGCTTGCCGCGAGCGTAACGCCTTGTGGAGCATGCCCAGCCCGGCGACGATCAGCAACACGGGCCAGAGCCGTTGGATCGAGACGTTGAACCAGTCCAGTTCTTGAAGCTGGAAAACGACGCCGAGGGTAAGAACGATCGTGCCCGCCATCCATCCGGCCTGTTGCCGGACTTTCTTGCGCGCCAACAGGTAGATTCCAACGGCGATCAGGATCAAAGGCCAGAACTCCAACAGATCACCGAAACGCAGCACGCCCAGCATTGCGGCCTGAAAAACGATCCCTAGGCCGACGGCGATGATGCCCAACGCTCGGGAGCGCGGGTCCAGAGTCCAGTACCCGCCGGCGGCAATCAAGATCAGCGGCCAATAGAGCCGCAAATCCCAGAACCGCAGGACATCGAAATTGTGAAGCAGGAACAGCACTCCCAACGCCAGGACACTGAGCCCCGGGATGAAGCCTCTCGCTGACGGGACGTTCATTGGTCCTTTTGCGATCAGGCGGTCGCTGCCTGCTCCACCGCCTTCATGACGCGCAGCGTGTTTCCGCCGAGCATCTTCGCAATGTCGTCATCCGAGAAGCCCCTGCCCCGCAATCCCTCGACGAGATTCGGAACCTTCGAGATATCCTCCATCCCTTCGGGGGTTTGCACACTGACGCCGTCGAAGTCGGACCCGATCCCTACGTGGTCGACGCCGGCCACCTTCGCGGCGTGCTCAAAATGGTCGAGCAGCCGGTCGAACGGCACGCGGCCGGTGCGCTTCAACCGCTCGAGATCGATCTTGCGCAGTTCGATCGACCGCTGCTTAGGATCACCGGCATAGGTCTTGCGAACCGCAGCCGCCTTCTTGCTGAGATCGCTGTATTCGGGCGCATAGACGCGATGCCGGTCGTCGAGGAACTCATTGTAGAAGTTGATGTGCACCACACCGCCGTTCTTGGCCAGCGCCCGCAGCATGTCGTCGGTCATGTTGCGCGGGTGGCTTGACAGGGCGCGACAGGATGAATGGGATGCGATGAGCGGGGCCTTGGCAACCGCGATCGTGTCGAAGAACGTCGGGTCGGAAACATGCGAGATATCGACCATCATGCCGAGACGGTTCATCGTCCGGACAACTTCGCGTCCGAAGTCCGTGAGTCCCTTCGTGCGATCCTCTTCGCCGGACGAGCCCGCCCAAGGGGTGTCCGCGCTGTGAGTCAACGTCATGTAACGGACACCCTTCTCAAAATGATTGCGAAGCACAGCGAGGTCCGAATCGATGGTGTGACCGCCTTCCACGCCCATGAAGATGGCGATCTTGCCTTCGTCTTTGGCGCGGATGACATCGTCGGAGCGAGTAGCGAGAATCAAGTCGTCGGGGTGCCTTCCGACTTCGCGGACGACGGCCTCGATGATTTTGAACGAGCGCTCCTTTGCCGACGCGGGTGATTGCGATACGGTTGTGTAGATCGAGAAGAAAACGCCCGTGACACCGCCTTCGCGCAGGCGGGGAATGTCGACCTCTCCGTAGTCGTGACGCTGCCCGAGGTCATAGCCTTCGGCGGTGATCAGCATCGGTGTGTCGCAATGCAGATCGATGACGATCGAACCGGCCGGCAGATTCGGGGAAGGCGATTGCGCGTCCCCGGCACCGGATGTCTCGGGCTCCGGGGATGATGAGCAGCCGGTTTGGTGGAGAAGCGAGGACGCGACGCCGAGCGCGGCCACGCCGAAACTTCGGCGGGTCAGCATGGTCGCCTGATTATAACGGGCGGAATGGAGTGGCTTGTCTGGGTCGAGATCGAGAAGGGTAGAGGAAAAGATGCCCGATCACGGCGATCGCCGTCGCCGTTCCCAGCCATGCGGACCTGCTGCGTCACGTTGCAGCAGGTGCCCGTGCTGACGGAAGTGGACGCTGCTTCATCTCGAAGCGTTGCCGGAGTTCTCGAAAACCGCGCCGGCCGGCGGGAGACTCCAACCCACAGCCAACCCTCAGCCTGTGGAGTTGAGAACCTTGGCGAGGACGGCGGGATAGTCGGTGATGAAGCCGTCGACACCGAGCGACAGGAGTCGCTCCATGGCCGGCTCGTCGTTGACCGTCCACGCGATCACTTTCAACTCCTCTTCGTGGACCTCTGAGATCAACTCTCGCGAAGCGAGCTTGAATTGCGGGATCACGTAGTCGATCGGCGCGTTGTGGCGCGATTCCTCGTCCTGCGTGCGGTTGTAGATGTAGCCGAGTTGCAGCTCGGGTGACAGCTCGTAGACCTTGTTCAACGTGCCGGTGTCGAACGCCGAGATCATGGTATGCCCCGGATCGCCGTGCTCGACGATGAGTGCGACAGCTTCTTCCTCAAAGCCCGGCGTCTTGAATTCGATATCGAGGAAAGTCTTCTTGCCGAACTCGATCAAGACGTCTTTGAGCAGGGGAATCTCGAACCCGTCGGGGAGCCTTCGAATATCTTCGTAAGAACTCGACTGCACCGAATGGTGCCCGACGACAGAGGGGTGAATCACGACCAGTTGATCATCGGCCGTCTTGCGCACGTCCAGTTCAAAACCGTCCGCACCTTGTTCGAGAGCTTTGCGGAAGCTCGGAATCGTATTTTCCAACAACTCGGCAGCACCGCGATGTCCGAAGTTGAGTACCTTAGTCACAATCGTTTACCGGCACCGAGCCCCTTCGGAGACCCGGACCCTTGCAGCGAACGTCTACATCGCGTTCGCTGCAGATTCAAAATCGCCCGTTTCTCTGATCGAAGCAGGTACCTGTCACCGGCATTTTGCTAAAGGAACGTTCTGCCGCCGAGAAGACGAGTGCGTCTCATGCTAGAGCTTTCAGTGCACCCGGAATCGGTCCAAGAAAATAGCTAATGTAACACATTCCGAAAACCGCAAGTGCATTGGACCACGGTCCGTTTATAAGCATGTACGGGCCGCCGGCACGGGCATCGCGCCGCGCCGGTGAACGCTCCGCGAGACGGGATCCCACTCGACGTCAACACCCCACTCGGTGCAGGTGTACGCCGTGCGGGTCAGAAGACTGCGAGAACAACAACTTCTGAGAGAATGTCGGACATGATGGTGACGAATGCGGCGGCGCGGGCGGTTTTCCGTGCCGAGAAAATGGGCAAGGCGGACTTGGCTTCGAGCGAGCATCTATTCGCGGGATTGAACTCCTTCGAACCAGGCCAGGAGCATCAGCTTCACACGCACGCGGGTCAGGACAAGCTCTATTTCGTCCTCGAAGGGGAGGGAGACGTGACCGTAGGGACAGACAGCAGTCGCATCAAGGCCGGGGACCTCGTGCTCGCCCGCTCGGGCGAAGAGCATGCGCTGAGGAATCCGGGACCGGAGCGGCTGATCGTTATGGTCGTGATGGCGCCTCCGCCGCGCAAATGACATTGCCGCGTGGGCGACTTTAGAGGGGAGGGTAAACAAGACTGCCGGGGTTCATCGTACGGATTTCATACAGGTTTTTGCCGGCCGTTATGTAGAGCGTACGCAACCCCTTGCCTCCGAAGGTGCAGTTTGTGACCGCGTCCTCGGGAATGGAGATCCTCCCGGCCAACTTTCCCGCAGGAGTGATGACGTAGATCCCGGCGTAGTTCTCGGGTGGATTGTTGTTGTTCCCGGCGGCCCCGTAGATATTGCCTTTGCTATCGATCGCCATGCCGTCGATGCCGCGGCCGCTGCCGAAGCTGTAGTGCACGCGGCCGTTGGACGGTGTGCCGTCCTCAGCGAGATCGAAAGCCATGACCCGCGCTTGCCGTGGTTCCGGGATCGTATCCGCGACGTACAGCGTTTTGCCGTCGGGAGAGATCCCGATGCCGTTTGGCTTGTTGACATCCGGTCTTGTCAGGACGCGCCTGAGGCGGCCGTCGCGGTCTATCAGGTAGACGTCCTCGCTATCCAGTTCCCTGCCTGCCTGATCGCCGTAACGCGGATCGGTAAAGTAGATGTGGCCCTGGCGGTCGATCACCAGATCGTTCGGACTGTTGAGCCTTTTGCCCTCATACCGGTCCGCGAGCACTTCGACCTCGCCGGACGTCATGTCGATGCGAGTGACTTGCCGTCCGCCCCCCGGGGCTGCTCCTTCGCACGCAACCAGGCGGCCTTCCTGATCGAAAGCCAGACCGTTGGCGCGTCGGCTGGGATTCCGGAACTCGGTCCACCCGCCGCTGGGGATGTACTTGAGAATGCGATTGCCGCGGATTTCGCTGAAGTAGACGTTCCCTTCAGCATCCGCGGCAGGGCCTTCGGTGAATACGACCGACACCGCCGTCCCCAGCTCCGCCCCCGCCTCCAGCACGGCGGTCGGAGCCGGTATTGCAGGCTCCTCTTCCGTAGGCGCCTCAGGTGTACAGGCCGTCACGAGAGAGGCAGCGAAGAGCAGAACAAGGCCATGGCTGAGTTTGAGTGTCATTACAGTGGATCTTCCCTGCATTTCTCACCACCTTGTATGTGGCAAGGTAGGGGCAAGAGGCGAGTGAGGAGCCGCTAGCTAGCGGCTCCTCCCGACGCGGTGTCGGCTCGATCGTACCACCAAGGGCTGCGAGCCCGTCCGTCAGCAGTAGCGACACCGCGTGCCTCGGCCGGAGACCCCGCATAGTCGCTGGGGCCCGAGAGCCCGTATGACAAGGAAGGGGGTTCCGACCGTGTCTATTGATTCTACTGCCATCATTGTTGGCATCGATGCCTCCAAGCAGTACGTTGATGTTTTTGTTCTCAACCGCAAAGCAGAGCCCAGCGGCCGACGGCCGCGGCGGGTCAGAGAACTTCTCGCGCTGGCAGCCGAGCTGGCGAGATTCGAGCCGCAGTTCGTTGTCATGGAGGCCAGCGGTGGATGGGAGACAGCAGTGTGGGCGGCGCTGCAAGCCGCCGGGTTGAGAGTGGCCGTGGTGAACCCCAAACGCGTGCGCGACTTCGCTCGCTCGTTGGGACAACTGGCGAAAACTGATCGACTCGATGCGCAGGTGTTGGCGCTGTTCGGTGAGCGGCTGCGACCCGCAGCGACACGCTTGCCGAGCCAGCAACGGCGGGAGTTGCGCGAGTTGTTGCACCATCTCGATGCGCTGGTGGGCCTACGAGCCCGGCAGCGTACCCGCCAGCAGCAACTGCAAGGCGCTGCGGCTGTGGCGAGCGTGGAGCGGGTGATCGCTTCTCTGAGCCAGCAGATCGCGCTGCTGGAGCAGCAAGTGCAACGAGCACTGCGCGAACAGCCTGCCGCCTGCCAGCGAGCCGGGCATAGGACCGAAGACCTCTTGGGCCTTGGTGGCCGATCTGCCGGAGTTGGGACAACTCAGCGGGAGACAAGCCGCCGCCTTGGTCGGTCTGGCGCCGCTGGCCCGTGACAGCGGGCAATTCCGCGCCCGGCGGAGGATCGCCGGAGGCCGTCCCCGTGTGCGCAAGGCGTTGTACCTGGCGGCCCGCGCCGCGGTGCGCTGTGACCCCCAGCTGGCCGCCTTCCGCGCCCGTCTGCTCGCAGTCGGTAAGCCGAAGCAGGTCGCACTGATTGCCGTCGCTCGTAAGCTGCTGGTTGCGCTCAATGCCATGATCCGCGACGATCGACCCTGGATCCCATTTCCTGCTTGACATAGTCGCTGACGGGGGAAGCACGCGACAAGCCCGTCATGACTTCGTAGCACTTGCTTGCTGTGCCCAATGCAGCGTCAACCACACCTCCGCGCGCGTCGTCCTGACACCCCTCTCAGGCACTTCGCTTTGCCGCGTTGTGCGAAATGCAGGCTGGTCACATGAAGGGTCAGATGGATTTCCGCGCTAGAATGAGTTGGTTTTCGACGGTGAATCTTACGGATCGATATCGGGGCGCTCTCGTCGGCTTGGCCGTTGGATCTGTTCTCGGTGCGGCTTACCAGTCCCGCGCTCGCGGCAGTTTGGAGCCCTCGGAAGAGTCGGCCGGTGAGGGTCCGAATGCTCTCGAATCCGTCCGGTGGACCGTCACCGCGTCGATAGCTGTTTGCTTGGCCGGCAGCCTGCTGGAACGCCGAGGATTCGATCCGCGCGACCAAATGGATCGCTATCTGCAATGGTGGCGGCAGAGCCAGGTGGGTAGCAACGGCAGCGCCCCGGAACCGGAGTCGGCATTGTGGGAGGCGCTCAGTCGCTACGAGTCGACCGGAGACCCTTTTGCGGGGTCGGACGACCCTTCGAAGGCCGGCAGCAGCTCGCTGGCGAGGCTGGCTCCGATACCGATGTATTTGATTCACGACGGCGCCCGGGCGAAGGAGATTGCGGCCCAGATGTCGCGCACCACGGACGCGGCGGTCGATGCGGTGGATGCTTGCCGATACATGACGGGTCTCATCGTCGGTGCACTCCGCAACGAGTCGAAGGAGGCCCTGCTTTCGGATCTCTACTCGCCCGTCTACAACTATTGGCTTTTCCAGCATGTCGCATTGAGCCCGGCGATCGACTGCATTGCGCGCGGCATCTACAAGCAGAAGCAGGCCGCTGAACTTGCCGCCTCCGGAAGCGCGGCGGACACCCTCGAAGCGGCGCTCTGGGCTTTTTACAAGACGAGCGATTTCGCCGCAGGCGCTTTGCTAGCCGTACGACTGGCGCACAATGCCGAGACCACGGCGGCTGTGTACGGGCAGTTGGCCGGGGCCTACTACGGCTACGCGAATTTCCCGGACGGTTGGCGCGAGAAGCTGGCGCGGAGCACGGAGATCGAAGACTTGGCGATTGCTTTGATGCATGAAACGAAGCAAAGTATCCGACACTTTACCTGACATGCCCGAGAACACCATCAGCGACATAAAGCGGGCAACGCGAGCGGCTGAGCGGCCGCAGCTCAGCCAGGTTCTCACCGTTCCGAACCAACTTACGCTGTTGCGGATGGTCGTGTTGCCTTTCGTCTTGATCTCGATGATCTACGGGCAACACACGGCAAGTCTTTGGCTTTTTGTCGCCGCTGCGCTGACCGACGTCATCGATGGCGTCGTGGCGCGCCGATTCAACCAGAAAACGCGGCTCGGCCAGTATCTGGATCCTATCGCGGACAAGCTGCTGCTGAGTTCCTGCTTCGTTGCTCAGTCCGTGAACGGCGCGATTCCCTGGTGGCTGACGATCCTCGTCTTGCTGCGCGATGTGATCATCATCGCCACTGTTCTTGTTGTTGTGCTGACGACATCCGTGCGCAACTTTCCGCCCAGTCTACTGGGCAAGACGAATACCGTGGTTCAGTTCATTACGTTGATTACGGTCCTGCTGAATAATGTGATCAGGGCAGGCTGGTCGCAAGGAGTGATCACGGCGCTCGTCGCGATGACCGCCGTCACGACGGTATTCAGCGCAGTGCACTACGCACTGGAGGTATCGCGGCGTTTGTACGCGTACCCCAGTGCCGGCGAAGGGGAGTAGAAGCGAACGGGCCGCTGGGAGGCCTCGACGCATCTCATTGCATTCGACACCCCGGCCAGACTGCTCCTTGAGGGCGCTGCCCTCAGCAGCGATCCGCTCTCGCTGGGATTCGATGCGGCCTAGCAGCCCGTGGCAGAAGTAGTCATTTTCAGCGAGAGGGGCCGACGCTTGGAAGGGGGATTGCAGTTTCGCTTCGAAGAACGTCCAACCCAACGCATGGCGGCAGCGGCGCCAAGTCCGCCTTGCAGTCTGCAGTCGTCGCGATAGCTGTTTTTCGAGCCGTCGGAGGGCCTTTTTCGCCACCCGCACCCCCCGCGGCGTGCCCGCGCCCAGCTTCTGTCGCAGCACCAGCGACAGGTTGAAGCCGCTCACCTGAATCAGGAGTCGCTTGCAAATATTTCTTCGGCCCCGCAGATGCGTCCGCCTCATCCCGCCGCGATCATACAAATGAGCAAAGCTGCGTTCGACCCGCTCGGCGCGCCAGCGCAATAAGCGTCGCCCCCGCGCCCCGCGGATCCGCCGCCGATTGGCGTACACCGCGGCCCGCGCCTGCGGCTTACCTCGCCAGCGTCGTCGGCCACGATCCGGTTCGCTGATGTAGCAACGGATCTCCAAGTCCGTCAAGTCCGTCAACACGTCGTTGCTGTGATATCCCTTATCGGCCACCACTTCGGTGATCCCCGCCGCCGCCATCTGCTCGTTCGCCTGCTCGTCCGCAGCCACCGCCGCCACTTGTTCCGCCGCCTCGCTCAGCGTCTCGGCCAGCGTCGTCGTGTCGCCTTGGTCGGCGCCTTCCAGCGTTACCGCCAGCACTGCGCCCGTCTCCAAGTCCACCGCCTGTTCGGCCTTGTGGGCCAAGTGCGTGCGCCCGTCTTTCATCTTGGTGATCTTCGCGTCAGGATCATGGGGGTGGCGCCAATCTTTGTTCGAGCCTTTGTTGTTGCGCTTCTTGTCGAGCTTCGCCAACTGCTCCCTCGTCGGCGTTTCGATCCCCGACTCCGCCGCCAGCCGGGTCAGGAACTCTTCGTAGCTCTCCCCGCTCGCCCGCCGCACGATCGTACGCAGCGCCGCGTTCGCCTCCAGCGTCGTGGCGTCCACCCCGATCGTGCCGCCTTTGAGCAGTCCGGCCTTCGCCACAAGCTGTAACACCCAACCGAACACCGCGCGATGCGTTTCCAGATCGATCAGCCGCCGGGTGCGTGAGATCGTCGAGTGCTCGGGCGTCGCCTCATCGAACTCAACCTGCAGGAAGTGCCGCAGCGACAGCGAGTCCCCGATACGCCACCCGATCCCACGCTCGGAGTCGATGCCTTCGAAGTACCCGATCAGCAGGCTGCGGAAATAGATGCCGGGCACCAGCGAGGGCCGTCCCATCGTGGGCGCATAGAACTTCTCGCAAAGCCCTTCCACAAAGTGATCAAAGCCGTGTTCGTCCAGCAGTTCGTTGAGCTTGCGATAGAAGGGATGCGCCGCAGTGCGCGGCATGTCACACACCGCTACCCACAGATCTTTCTGCCGTTGCCGCCGCTTACGTCGCCCCATCGCCATAAAACAATTGTCCCATGAAATGTACTTTTACCACGGACTGCTAGTGTACTGTCCCGGAAATATATGATATATTAATGGGCAACTTTTGGTTTCTGGAGGTATGCCCATGCCACGCGGTCGCCCCGTTGCTCCCATCACTCTCCGTGAAAGCGAGGAAACGGAACTGCGGAGCCTCGCCCGCTCCCGAACGCTGCCGCATAGTCTGGTGCGGAGGGCCCAGATTGTGCTCGCCTGCGCCGCAGGCGTTCCCGGCTCGACCGTAGCCCGGCGTCTCGGTGTCACCAATACGACCGTTGGCAAGTGGCGCAAGCGCTATCGTGAACAGGGAGTCTCCGGACTCCACGATGAACTGCGTCCCGGACGCCCCCGCAGGCATGACGATGAACGTGTTGCCGAAGTCATCAACACGGCCCTCGGAACCGACCCCCCGGATGGTTCGCACTGGAGCGTGCGTTCGATGGCCCAACACACGGGAGTCTCGAAGAGTACTGTCCAGCGGTGGTTCGAGCTGTTCGGCGTGCAGCCGCATCGCCAGCGGCATTTCAAGATTTCCAACGACCCGTTCTTCGTCGAGAAAGTCCGCGACATCGTCGGTCTCTACCTCAACCCCCCGGACCACGCCGTGGTGCTCTCGGTCGATGAGAAGACCCAGGTCCAGGCTCTTCAGCGGACTCAGCCCCTCCTCCCGATGGGCCTTGGCTACCTCGAAGGCGTCACCCACGACTACCAACGTCACGGTACGACCACTCTGTTCGCTGCTCTCGATGTTGCCACGGGGCAAGTCATCACACGCTGTAAACCGCGACACCGCCATCAGGAGTTCCTCGCTTTCCTGCGTCAGATCGACGGCAGTGTGCCGCGCAACCTCGACATCCATCTCATCGTCGATAACTATGCCACCCACAAACATCCCAAAGTTCGTGCCTGGCTCGCCCGGCGTCCTCGCTACCACCTTCATTTCACCCCAACCTATGCCTCCTGGCTCAACCAAGTCGAACGCTGGTTCGGCATCATTACCCAGAAGGCCATTCGCCGTGGTTCCTTCTCCAGCGTCAAGGCTCTCGTCCGTAACATTGAGCGCTTCGTCGAACACTACAACGCCAACACCAGCCCCTTCGTCTGGACCGCCACGGCCGAATCCATCCTCGCCAAGATCGAACGACTTTGTTTATATATTTCCGGGACAGCGCACTAGGGTGCGCCGCTAGCTCGATTTGCGAACGAACTTCTGCACGCTGGGGCAGTTCTTTGGGATGAGACCCTTGCGACCGCCCGCCGACCACGTGACTTCACCTACATAGATGTCACCGAAGCGATCGACCCAGATGTCGTGCGGCGCGTAGAATGCACCGGGTTCACAGGGGTTCTCGCCGCCGCCCCAACGATCGAGGACATTGCCGTCGAGGTCAAGGACGCTGACATATGCTCCGACGGGATCGACCGGTTCGACGCCGGGAAACAAGCCCACCCTCCAGCCGATCTCGGCAACGTAGATACGGTCGTCCGGATCGATGAACACTTGGGCCGGACGGGTCACTTGCGTCCACTCGGCGGTGAAAGCCCCGTCGGGCTCGAAGAGCTGCAAGCGGTCGTTCTCTCGATCGGCGACGTAGACGACGCCGCGGCTGTCGATCGCGATGCCGTGGGGAAGGTTGAACTGACCGGGGCCGTCACCGTGCTCGCCCCAGGAGAAAAGCAACTCGTCCCGTGCCGAGAACTTGTGCACTCGGGCGTTGCCATAGCCGTCGGTGACGTACATCTCACCCGCCGGGGTCAGGGCGATATTGGTCGGCTGATTGAACGGACCGGCGGCGCGCTTGATCGTACGGTAGTCGCTATTCTCGACGCCGGTGTCAGACGGCTTGCCGCTTTCTCCGAGCGTCGACAGCCGCTTGCCGTCGGTCGTGTACTTGTGGAGGGTGTGATCCAAGTCGTCCGTCAGATATATGATGTCGTCCGGTCCGATGTGGATGCCATGAGCACGTTGGAACTCACCTTCGCCCCAGGCGGTGACAAAGCTGCCGTCGCGCTCGAAAACGATGACCGGATGCTCGCCGCGATTAAAGACATAGACCCGGTCGTTGGAGTCGGTCGCGACGCCCGCCGTCTCGACGAGGTCCCAACCTTCGGGAATCGCCGGCCACTCGGGGTCGACTTCGTAGTTGGCGGAAACCATGGTGCCTTGCGGTTTCATTCGAATCCTTTCATGGAGCCGGGCTCGTCGGCTGACGGCTCGGCCGGAAGACTGCGGACCACGTGAATCTCCCCGGCTCGGGTCTCGACATTCGTGTGGTCGAACGCCGCGGAGGCCTCGGCTTCGCTCAGGAAGCGGCCTTGACGTCCGGGTCGCCGAATAGAAGGGCGGCGAGGGACTTCAGCGCGGCGAGCCGCTTGCGGTTGATGTCTTCGGCTCTTGTAGACGAAACTCATCCTGTCCTCCCCGAGTTTTTCGAGGATCTTGCAGCGGGATACGGTCTGACCGACCATGAGCACGCGGCGAGGGGCTTTGGACAATTGTACTCGACCGTTTGCGGTGGCTTCATGCGCAACTCATCCCCGGCCTGAGGGTTCCGATGCCGCAGGAGGGGTATCGTAGACCTTGGGAGGATTCCGTGGCGTGAGCGACTCTGCTTACTTGGCTTTCGAGACCGGCGGCACAAAGCTCGTCGCGGGAGTAGCGGGATCGGACCGTCGCCTGATCGAAACCCGGACGCAGTATCGATCACCGAACGACACTGCCGCCGAGAGCTTTCGTTCACTGGTCGAGATGGGCCGGGTGCTCAAGGCCGCCCACACCGCGAAAGGGCTCGTGTTCCGCGGATGCGGACTAGGGTTTGGCGGCTATGTGCGGCGATCGGAGCAGCGGCCGTTGGCGAATCTGCATGAGCCGGGCTGGGAAGAGATTGATGTTGCAGGAATCCTCGAGAAGGAGTTCGGAATCCCGGTTCGTGTCGAGAATGACTGTAAAGTCGCTGCCCTGGCAGAGGCCCATTGCGGAGCCGGCCGCGGATATCGGACCGTCTTCTATATGACGATTGGGACGGGTGTGGGCGGCGGTATTGTCCGCGACGGGCGAATCGTCGAGATGAGCGACGTGGGCGAGGCTGAGATTGGCCACTTGGTGGTGCTGCCGGATGGACCGGTTTGCCCGTGTGGAAATCGGGGCTGTGTGGAGGCCGTGTGCTCCGGGCCGGGCCTTTCGCAGTTGGCGGCGTGGGTGGCGGATCGCGAGCCGCAGCTTTGGGAGGCAAGCGAGTTGCACTCGGTGGGAAGGGGTTCCCTTGACGGCAAGGATCTGATGAGGGCGTCGTCGCAAGGGGATGCATTCGCAACGAAGGTGATTGAACGGGCAGCCTCGTGCCTGGCGTCGGCGGTCGCCGCGGCGATCAGCCTGGTGGCCCCGGAGGTGTTCGTAGTGGGCGGGGGCGTTGGGTCGGGCAATCCGTCGTTTGTGAACCTGCTCCGAAAGAAGACCGAGCCCCTGGTGGCATCCTGCTTTCACGGACAATACAGCATCGTCTCGTCACAGTTGGGCGAGCAGGTCGTGACACAGGGCGCGGCGATTCTGGCCGCTCAGGTGAAATAAATCCCCGCGGCACGACGGGCTGTTCGACGCTGCACAGTGCACCTGACATGGGATTCGAGCAGGGAGATGGGGTGGGCACGGGGCCTGGTTAAGTTGGGGATTTTGAGCTTCCTCGCAATGCGGGATTTCGGACAGTGGTTCCGATTGCGTGCCATTTGGAGGGCGGCAACCCGACGCTCAAGCTGCTGATGACCTTGCGCCAAGTGAGCGAGTCCTGACAAAGATCGGCTGGTCTTGAGGATGAGCGAGTGGGAGCCAGGAAGGACCTTGGCCGAAAATCGGGAGATGCCATGAACAGACAATTCGATTCGACGTGGTCGATCGCGGTACTGACGATTCTCGTGTTGGCCGTCCTGACTGTGAGTTCGGAGTCATGTGGACGTCAGCCGAACGCAACCTATGACGTAGTCATCTACGGCGGCGGTCGCCGCGGCTGTACAAGTCAAGCGCATGGGCAAGTCGGTCATAGTCGTCTGTCCGGAGAATCATCTTGGGGCCTCTCCAGCGGAGGGCTCGGATGGACGGACTCCGGGGCGACGGAGGTGATCGGTGGTCTTGCGCGAGACTTCTACCATCGGGTCTGGCGGCATTACCAGAAGCCTGAAGCATGGCCCTGGCAGAAGCCGGAGGACTATGGCAGTCTTAGTCACGGAACACGGGCCATCGACAATGAACGGCGCAGTATGTGGGCCTTCGAGCCGCACGCCGCCGAGCGGGTGTTTGAGGACCTGATCGCCGAGCACGGCGTCGAGGTCCTTCGCGACGAATGCTGGACCGCGAAGACGGCGTTGAAATAGACGGCGACCGCATCCGGAGCGTGACCACGATCAGCGGCAAGCGGTTCACGGGACGGATTTTCGTGGACGCCACCTACGAAGGCGACCTGATGGCCGCGGCTGGCGTCAGCTACCACGTCGGACGCGAGGCCAACTCGGTCTATAACGAGAGATTCAACGGAGTCCAGAAGGATGTCCGACATCATGGACACTATTTCCCGATGCCGATCAGCCCTTACCTCATTCCGGGCGACCCGTCGAGTGGTCTGGCACCACGGGTGCATGGCGACGATCCCGTCGAGAACGGTGAGGGTGACAAACGTATCCAGGTCTACTGTTTCCGAATGTGCCTCACGAACGTACCGGAAAACCGCGTGCCATTCGGAATGCCTGCGGGATACGATCCTCAGCAGTACGATCTGCTGGCTCGCGTCCTCGAAGCCGGTTGGGACGAGGCCTTCCGAAAGTTCACCCCGATTCCCAACAGCAAAACTGACACCAATAATCATGGCCCCTTCAGCACCGACAACATCGGCATGAACTATGACTATCCCGAGGCCAGCTACGAGCGGCGGCGCGAGATCGTTCAGGAGCATGAGTTCTACCAAAAGGGGTTGATGTACTTTCTGGCCAACGATACGAGAGTTCCCAAAAAGATTCGCTCGGAGATGATCAGGTGAGGTCTGGCCAAGGAGGAGTTTGTCGACAACGGCAACTGGCCGCACCAACTCTATATTCGTGAGTCACGGCGGATGATGGGCCAATATGTCATGACCGAGCATGGCTGTCTCAGCACGCGAGAGACGCCGGAGTCGGTCGGCATGGGCTCCTATACAATGGACTCGCACAATGTACAGCGGTACGTTACTGCCGAGGGGTACGTGCAAAACGAGGGAGACATCGGTGTCAAGGTGCCGAAACCCTACAAGATCTCCTACGGGTCACTGGAGCCGCGAGCGGGCGAAGCGGCGAACCTCTTGGTCCCGGTTTGCGTCTCCTCCTCGCACATCGCGTACGGCAGCATCCGCATGGAGCCGGTGTTCATGATCCTAGGCCAGTCCGTCGCCACAGCAGCCGCTATCGCCATTGACGAGGGCATCCGGCTTCAGGATGTCGACTACGCTCAACTCCGCGAGCGTTCGCTCGCCGACGGCCAAATGTTGGAATACGAGGCCCCCTGGAAAGCGGGGGTCCCGAAACGGCCCGCTGAAGCAAGACCGAAGCTTCCAGAGACATCTCCGTCAAGATGACGTTTAGCTAGCGCCTTGGGACTGACCATGATCAGCCAGATCATTCAATCCTTCGAGATCCTCGAGCGGGGCTAGGCGCGCGTGGTATTGGCGTCTCTCGAACGCCCGCGCGCACAGAGTTTCGACCGCCAGCCCATGACACCGGTCGACTACACCGTCCTGGGCGTTTACCTGTTCTCGGTGGTCTGGATAGGAGTGCGTTACGGCTCTGGACAGAAGTCCCTCAAAGAATTCTTTCTCGGCAGCCGGACGATCCCATGGTGGGCCGCGGCCTGCTCCGGAATCGCGACGATGGTGAGCGCCATCGGGTACCTCGGAGCCCCGGGGCAGGCGTTTGCGTCTGATTGGACCTATCTGCAGGCGCGCTTCGCGTGGCCGATCGCAATCCTCATCACCTGTGTCCTGTTCATTCCGTTCTTCTACAAGCTCGAAGTCTTCACCGCGTATGAATACCTGGAAAAGCGGTTCGACCTCAAGACGCGACTGCTAGCCGCGGTGATCTTCATCGTTCTGAAGTGTTTCTACACCGCTGTTGCGATCTACGCCCCGGCGTTGGTGGTGGCGGAGATGACAGGCTTACCGTTCGGATGGATCTGCCTCGGTATTGGAGTCCTGACGACCGTGTATACGACCCACGGCGGGATGCGGGCGGTGATCTGGACCGACGCCATCCAGTTCGGTGTGCTGCTCGGCGGGCTGGTCGTCGCGTACTACGCAGTCGTCGGGCGCGTCGAGGGTGGATTCAGTGAGATCGTATCCGTGGCGGACTCTGAGGGAAAGCTGCGTTTCCTGGACTGGTCGACGAGCTTCGACACGGAGTTCACCGTGTGGGGCGGGTTGATCGGTGGGACATTCTTCCTTCTGAGCCAGTACGCGGTGGATCAAGCCGAGCTGCAGCGCTTCTTGACCACCTCTTCGGTGCGCAACAGCCGACGGGCGCTGATTTCCACCATGGTGTTCACTTCGTTCTACGGCGTCATGGTCTTCTTCATCGGAACGGCGCTATATGTCTTTCATCTTTAGCATCCGGAGCTGGGAGGGTCAGAAATGAACTCGGACCGCGTCTTTCCGAGATTCATCGTTGAATTCCTTCCCACCGGAATTCGCGGCTTGTTGATCGCCGGGGTATTTGCTGCATCGATGTCAACTGTCAGCTCAATCCTCAACTCGCTGGCGACTGTCGCCGTACGTGATTTTTACGAGCCTCTGGTACGAGGCAAGGGGACCGTGAACCTGGCCCGCTTGGCCACCGTTCTGTTCGGCAGCGCCGCGACGGGTCTTTCGGTCTACGCCGAGTCCTTCGGCACCATTCTAGTCGCGCAGGGCAAGATCCGAAACTTCTTCGGGGGCAGCCTGGTCGGAGTGTTTCTGCTCGGCATGATCTTCCCCCGAGTGAACGGCAACGGGGCATTTCTAAGCATGGTCGCGTCCTTCTCGGCCACGGCTGCGCTGTCCGCACTGACCGACGTCTCGTGGCTTTGGTACAGCGCTTTCGCAACCGTCGTCTCGTTCGCAGCCGGACTCGGCTATAGTTATCTGACCGAACGCCCGACAGAAGCGCATCTCGATGGCCTCACTTGGCAGCGGAGGCGTTGATCGGGCGGAGAATCATCGGAGAGATATGGACATGTCAACAGCTGCCTTGCTGCGAGACTCGATCCTGCGAGCGGACCCCCGCTTGAGCAAGTACAATCCCTTGTCCCGTATTCTCTTCTACGACGATTTCGACGAGGGAACGAACGGTTGGTGCGAACTCGTCGGAAATCACGCAGGCAACCTTGACGACATCCGAGAGATTGCCAGGGATTTTCGACCCCCTCAGCTCAGCAGTTGCACTTTCTTTGATATCGGAACACACGGGTCCATCGAGGGCACATATTCTCTCAAGCTGGCCACGCGGGCTGTTCCGAACCACGCGGCGTTCGCCATCAAACGACTCACGTATTTGCGGCGCGGCTTGGTTCAGTTCGAGACCTATTTCACGTTCAAGGCCGAGCAAACCTTTGATCCGGCGTCGCGCCGCGGCTGGGACGGCAACATCGCGCCATCGGAAAGACAGTTCGGAGACTTCGCATTTAGCAACGACATCTGTGATGGAGACAGCGGCACCCGCTACATGGGGCTCATTCGTTATCTCAATACCGACGTTGACGGAAAACTGGTCCAGAAGTGGATGTACAAGACATCAGTACAACCGACCACCAGAATGGAGCGGAAGGGGGTTGTCCCTCCGAATCAGGATTTCCACACGGTGAACCCGGACGACTGGGAGGAGGCTCCGGGTGGGCACCAGCCTCTCTGCTTCAACGAGACAGCTTCCAAGGTCAATTGGCACTACCTGAAATGGCTAGTGGATACCAGTAGACGCCGTATGGTCGAGCTGCAATGTAATGAAAACGTGATGGACCTCAGCAGTATCAAAGTCCCGGTGTACGACGGGCACTATCACGGCCTCCCTAATCTGCTGAACTTTCTTGTCGATGTTCGAACACACACCAACGTACGTAACTTCCTGTATCTTGATTCGGTCCTCGTTTCGGTGGACTGGTAGGGGAAGTGAAAGTGCTGAGAAGATCGTTTACGGCTGTTCTTGAGAAGAACTCCACATTCACTTCTGATTTTGCGACGGAGCCCTACGAGGCGGGCTGGGCGCTCGAAGCCCGCTGGTTCGTTCGGATTCTCGAATTATCCCCGGGAGCCCGCCTCACGATGACGGCGCAGATTTCTCCCGACGGGCTCTTCTGGTGCGATGAAGAAAGCGGCTCTTTTTTCCTGAAAGAGGTTGGCCTCGCTTCCACGCCGTTGCGGAACTTTGGCCAATGGTTGAGGCTCGACGCCAGGCTCACCGGAAAGAATCCCCATGTTAAGTTGATGATCTACTTGGCGCTCAAGGGATAGGGTAGCCCTGGCCCGCTTACGATCTCGAACGAATCATGCGGCCTCAGAGGCTCGTTGGCTCGTTCCGACTCGTCAGTAGTTCCCGGATCGCGTACTTCCCGAAGTTTCGGCCGCTGTTCTCGATGAGACGGAGTCGGCTGACAGGACTTCCGGGTTTGCGTTGGATACCCGTATGAAATGGGAATTATATACAAAAGTTTCCAAATAAATCCCCGCGGCACGGATGGCTGTTCGACGCCGCACAGTGCGCCTGACATGGGCTTCGAGGTTTGTGGTATGTTTTCCGAGAGGCGTTCTCGGTCCCTTTGATGGAGATATGCCATGACCGAGATCACAAATGAGCGATCAACTTTTTTCCAGAACCTGCGCCGGAACACCCTTATCCAAGGGATTGCGATTGGAACACTGGCGCTGATCCTTCAAATCCCTGTTCTTTTTATCCGGGGCATCGTCTGGGATCGTAAAGATACGCGCCAAGAGGCGATCAAAGAAATCACGAGCAAATGGGGAGAGCAGCAGGAGGTCTTCGGACCGTTCCTGGTCGTGCCCTACCTGGAGCGGCGAACCGTTCAGACCGAAGAAGGCCAGCCGTCAAAGATCGAGGTGTACGAGGAACACACCACGTTTCTGCCGCGCGACCTCCGCGTCGATGGATCTCTCGAGACGGAAGTTCGGTATCGAGGGATCTTCGAGGCGCCCGTTTATCGATCCCATCTGAGCTTCAAGGGTTCTTTTGACCGACCGGACTTCAGCGGCTGGTCGATTTCGCCGGCCGACATTCTCTGGGACCGCGCGGAGCTGATCATGGAAGTGGCGGATCCGCGGGCGATCAAAGACGCTGTGCAAGTGGACTGGGCAGGTGAGGAGATCGAGTTCGAGCCGGGCGCCGGACTACGCCATTCAAACCGCTCTGGAATCCACGCACCGTTGGGCAAGCGGCTCGATAGAGAGACGTTCTCGTTCTCTTATGCGTTCGATCTGAACGGAAGCGTGCAGTTGAGCTTTGCCCCGCTGGGGAGTAACACGGAAGTGAACCTTCGTGGTGACTGGGCAGACCCGAGTTTCCAAGGAAACTGGCTGCCTGGATCGCGCCAGGTCCGCGAAGAAGGCTTCACCGCGAGTTGGAATATTCCGTATCTGGGCCGGGGCTATCCGCAGCGCTGGCGCGGCGTCGATCACGATGAGGCGATTGCAGCCTCGCAGTTCGGCGTCGATCTGTTGTCGCCGGTGGACGTTCGCCGCCAAACCGAGCGCAGCTTGAAGTATCAGATGCTGTTCCTGGGGCTGACGTTTCTCACGGTTTGGCTGTTCGAGATTCTCACGGGCATGCGTTTGCACTTGATTCAGTACGGCCTGATCGGGGTGGCGCTTTGTTTGTTCTATCTGCTGGAGCTCTCACTCGGCGAGCATCTCGGCTTCGCGGCGGCCTATGCCATCGCGGCTGCGGCAGTGATCGTGCTGGTGACGGCCTATGCCTGGGCGGCGATGGGGTCGGCGCAGAGCGGCATCGTCGTCGGGGGAGTGGTCATGGGTCTATATGGCTTCCTCTATGTGTTGCTCATGCTGGAGGAATACTCTTTACTCGTCGGCTCTGTCGGCCTGTTCCTGATTCTCGTCGCGATCATGTACGTGACGCGCCACGTGGATTGGGATGCACCTGTGGGCGGAGCGACTGCGAAGACGTAGTCGCTTGGCGTATCGACTGCGCTGAGCCCTGTGCGGGTTAGAATAGGTCTGCTCACGAGGAGGGAGTTTCCTTCCTCAAGCAGTCCGCAGAGATTCACCTGGAGGAGCGTGATGGAGATCGCCACGAAGACAGATCCTGCCAAGTTGTTTTTACTGATTGGCGCGTTCGCGGTCTTGCTTGGGCCGGCGGCGACCGCTGGAGACCCGATCGATATCGGATCGCAGCGTGAGCTTTTTGTCGACGACCACTTGATCGGCTCGATGGATGGCGTGCGGTTGCAGCTTAACCGGCCTCAGTCGGCCGGCAAGGTACTGGCCTTCGATAAACCGTGGGAAGGCAATACGAGCCTCTATGTGACTGTTTTTGAAGATGAAGGGCGCTACCGGATGTATTACCGCGGCAGCACGCATCCCGACTACGTGGTTCAGTCGATGGTGCGCCCGGACGAAGCGACCCCGAAGGATCATCCGCAGCTCACGGCGTACGCGGAAAGCCAAGACGGCATTGCTTGGACCAAGCCGTCGTTGGGTCTTTTCGAGTTCGAAGGCTCCAAGCAGAACAACATCCTCTGGATGGGTGAAGGATCGCACAACTTCGCGCCGTTCAAGGACACCAATCCCGCCGCGCCGCCCTCCGAGCGCTACAAGGCGCTAGCGGGCGGACCGTTGCTGGCGCTGAAGTCGGCCGATGGGATCCACTGGGAAAGGATGCAAGAAGAACCCGTCATCACCGATGGCAAGTTCGATTCACAAAACGTTGCTTTCTGGGATGAGGTTCGACAGCACTATGTCGCCATCTACCGCGACTTTCGATATGGGGTGCGGACGATCAAGACGGCCACTTCGAAGAATTTCATCCACTGGACTCCGGGCGAATGGGCCGACTACGGAGATGCGCCTCCGGAGCACCTCTATACGAACGCGACGGTGCCGTACTTCCGAGCTCCGCAACTGTATCTCTCGTTCCCGAAGCGCTTCCAGCCGTTTCGAACGAAGGTGAAAGACGAAAAGAACAATGGGTTGTCGGACGGCGTGTTCATGTCGAGCCGCGACGGGGTCCATTGGTATCGGTTCCTGGAGGGTTTCATCCGTCCCGGGCGCGACGAACGGAACTGGATTCATCGGACGAACGCGGTTTCGCGGGGGATCATGCAGACCGCTCCCGATGAGCTTTCGCTTTACGTGGCGCGGCACTATACCTACCCCTCGGCGCACATTGAGCGAATGACGATGCGGATAGATGGGTTCGTGTCGGTGAACGCGGTGTATCCGGGTGGGGAACTCGTTACGAAGCCGGTGGTCTTCTCAGGGAACCGCATGTACTTGAACTACGCGACGTCGGGAGCGGGGAGTATCCGCATCGAATTCCAGAACGAGAAGGGGCAGGCGGTGCCGGGTTTTTCGCTGGAGGAATCGCCGGTGCTCTACGGAGATGAGATCGACGGCGAAGTGGTGTGGCCGCGTCCGGGAACGCGGACGGACCGCACTCCTTTACGGCGGATTGCCGGCCAGGCGGTCAGGATTCGTTTCGTGATGCGTGACGCGGACTTTTATGCGTTTCGTTTCGGCGAGTGACAAAAGAAACCGGGGTTGGCATGACACGTAGAGGTTTCCTGAAACGAACATCGCTGTTCGGCTCCTCTGCCGGTCTGCTCACGTACGGACATGCGCGTACGGCGGCTCCACTTCTTCAGGCAGGCTATGCCGAGACGGACATCACGCCGGAGATCGGAATGGAGCGGCCGGGAGGGTACGGCAAGGTGTTCCACCAGCACTTCCACGATGCATGCAGGGTGCGGGCCGCGGTGTTCAGCGACGGTAGCAAGAGCGTCGCGCTGGTGGGGACGGACACGTTGATGATCCCGCGCGAGCTGGTATTGAAGGTGCGCGCTGTGATCGAGCGCAAATCGGGGATCGCCGGGGACGCTGTCTTGATCGGCGCTTCGCACTCGCATTCGTCCGGGCCGGTGGGCATGGTGCAACCGGGTGAGTACGATCACGCATCCGAGTTCGTTCAGAAACTGGCCTACCAGGCATCGTCCATGGCGGACCCGAAGTTCCTCCGGCATGTGGAAGACCAGATCATCTCGGCGGTTCTGCAGGCAAATGGGAAGAAGAAGCCGCTGGAGTGCGGCGTTGGTTCGGGCTACGAAAAGGAAGCGGCCTTCAACCGGCGTTTCCGCATGAAGAACGGCCGGACACAGACGCATCCGCAGCAGGGAAATCCCGACATTATCGGACCGGGGGGACCAACGGATCCGGAAGTGGGCGTGATCGGGACGTTCGACGAGAAAGGCAGCCTTGTGGGTTGCATCGTCAACTACGCCTGCCACGCCACGACGAGCCCCGGCGGCATCTCAGCGAACTGGATCTACTACCTGGAGAAGACGATTCGCGGCGTGTTTGGTCAGGATGCCGTCGTGGTCTTTCTTGCCGGGGCCAATGGCGACATTACGCAGGTCGACAACTTGAGTCCGTACGTCAACCCCGGCCGGGAAGAATGGGCGCGGCTGGTCGGCGCGCGCGTGGGTGCGGAAGCCGTGAAGGTGCTGGCATCGATGCACACCGGTCCGATGGGGCCGGTCGACTCGGCGATGGAAGTGTTGAAGATCCCGCGGCGGACTCTAAGTCCGGAGCGCCTCAAGAAATCCATCGAGATGGTGAAGCAGGGGCCCGAGAAAGTCGGCCGGACCGAGTGGACCTTCGCCAAGGAGATCGTGATGCTCGACGCGTTGATCGCCAAGACGCCGGTGGTTGACACGGAAGTGCAGGCGGTGCAAGTCGGGCCGGCGGTGTTCGTAAGCAACCCGGCGGAGTACTTCGTCGAGTATGGGCTGGACATCAAGAAGCGCAGCAAGTTCCCATACACCTATCCTGTCGAGTTGGCCAACGGCTGCGTGGGATACGTGCCGACCGAAGAAGCGCTGAGTCCGACCGGAGGCGGGTACGAGACGCGCCTGACGAGCTACAGCAATCTCGAAAGGACGGCGGGAACGCAGATCGCCGACGCCGGTGTGCGGCTGGCGAACAGCCTGACGCCCGGCAAGGCGCCGACGAGACCGCCTCATGCGCCGTTCGCGGGCGAGGGATGGTCGTACGGCAGCGTGCCGGCTGAGTTGCAATGAAGAGCCGGCGGCATGGATAGAGAAGGAGACCGATGAGCATGTACAAAGGCATTGAACATACCGCGATCGCGACGCCCGACCCGGAAGCACTGGCTTCCTGGTATGACAGAATCCTCAACTTCCCGATCGTTCACCGCTATGCCGGGAATGTTTTCGTCAAGGCGCCGGACGACACGATGCTCGAGATCATTCCGTCAGAAGGCGACCGGGCGGAGACGCAGATGAAGACCCCGGGCATTCGACACCTGGCGATATCCGTGGACGACTTCGAGGCGGGGAAGAAAGACCTCGAGAGCAAGGGCGTCGAGATCGTGCAGGAACTCAACGCGAGCGGAAACCGGCTGGCGTTCTTCCTGGACCCGGAGGGAAACATTCTGCACTTGATCCACCGCGAGACGCCGATCGTTTGAGTTGAATGTCGGCTAGCCGGCGGATTGCGGCTCGGACTTCTCGCCGTAGGTATTGCGGCGGATTTCGTCGAGTCGATGCACGGCGGCGTCTCGGATATAGCGGAACGGGTCGTTCTTGGCCACGTCTTCAAGGACGGCCTCGTCCTTGAGCTTCTTGACGGCTTTGCGCCGGATCTCTTCGTCCAGCGAGTGTTTAGCCAAGTGGGCGTAGACGCTGTCGCCGGGTTGACGGTCGCGGATCTCGTCAAACACGCGATGGCGCACGAACCAGTCGCGGTCGTCTGTCGCCATCTGTTGCAAGATGCTGATGTCCGGCAGCTCCTTGGCGGCGGCAATGCGCACGTCGGGATTGCCGTGCTTCCACTTGGGTCGGAAGATGTCGAAGATCCCCATCGCTCTTACTATCTTACTAACCGTGCTTGGAGCCGAAGCGACACCTAGCCTTCAGGGGATCTTCCTGAGCCAGCGGATAGAGCGCATACCTTCCTCGAAGCCTTCGGATGCGTAGAGCCGGTTGCCGACCTCGTTGGTTGTGAGGCAGTCGAGATGGGCATAGATGGCGCCCATAGCCTTGAAATGCTGCATCATGCCGCGGAGCATGTTGCGGCCGACTCCCTTGCCTTGATGTTGCGAGGCGACAGCGAGAATGTCGATGAAGCCCATCGCGGTTGCTGCGTCGTAGGTACCAGTGGCGCAGGCGACGACCGTGCCTTCCAACTCGCCGACAAGGATGATCTGGGTGTCGAAGATTTTGTCGAGATGGAGTTGCCAGCGCGCCCGCCAATCGAGGCCATTCATGAGTCCGAACCGTTCATCGGCGTGCTTCATCCACGTAATGGGCTCGAACGTGTCGACGATCATCTCTTTGAGACGGTCGTACTCGGCTGGGTCAGCGGGACGGAAATGCAGGGACATGGTTCGGTATAGCCTACCTTGTCTGGCCGCCTGACGGCCGAACATGTCGTCTCGCCGCGCGGCAGAAAGGCAGGCTACCTCACGACGATATTGACGAGCTTGTCGGGGACGACGACGATCTTGCGGATGGTTTTGCCGTCGATGTGAGGCTGGATCTTCTTATCCTCCTGCGCGAGCTGCTCGATGTCTTCGCGAGCGCCGCCGCGGGCGATCGTCAATCGCGACCGCAACTTTCCGTTGACTTGAACCGGGATCTCGATTTTGTTTTCCCGGGCCAGGACAGGATCGAACTCAGGCCACGGCTTTTTGAGGATGAAGCCGTCGTTGCCCAGTTCGCGCCACAACTGTTCGGCAAGATGGGGCGCGAAGGGACCCATGAGCAGCACCGTCTTCGAGACGACTTCACGCAGGACGCCCGCGGACATTTGCGCCTCATGGGCGTAAAGATCATTCAGCAGTTCCATGAGTGCAGCCAGTGACGTGTTGAAGTGCCAGCGGGTGTCGAAGTCGTCGGTGATCTTGTGGATCGTTTGGTGCAGCTTGCGAAGCAGAGCACGGTCGGTATCATGGGCGGGCTCAGCGGATTCGCCCACTCCGGCGCCTGAGTGCCTGGTGGCGAAACGGTAGAGCCGTGTCAGAAACCGCTGCATGCCTTCGACCCCGGCGTCGTTCCAGTCGAGGTCCTTTTCCGGAGGAGCGGCGAACAGCGAAAATACGCGGGCAACGTCGGCGCCATGTTCCTGCAAGAAATCGTCGGCGCTGATGACGTTGCCCTTGCTCTTCGACATCTTCATGCCGTCGCGGATGACCATGCCTTGTGTGAAAAGCCGAGTCGCCGGCTCGTTCCAATCGATCAGGCCGAAGTCGCGCATCATCTTTGTGAAATAGCGCGCGTAAATCAGATGCAGCACCGCATGCTCGACGCCGCCGATGTATTGGTCGATGGGAAACCAGGCACAGACCTTTGCCGTGTCGAAAGGGGCTTCGTCGTTCTTCGGATCGCAGTAGCGGTAGAAGTACCACGATGAGTCGATGAAGGTGTCCATCGTGTCGCACTCACGTTCGGCGGCCCTGCCACACTGCGGGCAGTCGACGTTGAGGAACTCGGGGACCTGCTTGAGCGGCGATTCGCCCGTGCCGGTCAGCTTGACGTTGGCCGGCAGAACGACCGGCAGATCCTTCTCGGGCACGGGGACGCCGCCGCACGCGCCACAGTGGATCATGGGGATCGGCGTACCCCAGTAGCGTTGCCTCGAGATGCCCCAATCCTTGAGCCGGTAGGTGACGGCGGACTTGGCGAAGCCCTTCTCCTCGCCGTGGGTGTTCATGGCCTCAATCGCTTCGGCGCTGGGCAGGCCGCTGAAGGGCCCCGAGTTCTCGGCGACGCCGTAGGCCGCGAAAGCCTCCTTCATGTCGGCTTCGACAGCGAGATCGCCGTTGAGGGGACGGATGACCGGGCGCACGGCGATGCCGTACTTGCGGCAGAACTCGAAGTCGCGTTGATCGTGCGCCGGCACCGCCATGATCGCGCCGGTGCCGTACGTCATCAGGACGAAGTTGCCGATCCAGACCGGAGTCTTCTCGCCACTGTAGGGATTGATGACGAAGCGGCCGGTGTCGACGCCGAGCTTTTCGACATCGGCGGGGTCGCGCCGCGCGATCGAGTCGATCAGCGGCCGGGCTTTGTCCTGCAGTCCAAACTTTGCGACCCACGGATGTTGGGGTGCCAGAATCAGACACGTTGCGCCGAAGATCGTGTCCACACGCGTAGTAAAGACAGTGATCTTCTCGTCGGAGCCTGCGAGTCGGAAGTCGACCTCGGTGCCGGTGGAGCGGCCGATCCAATGCTTCTGCATGCTGAGGACGCGCTCGGGCCAGCCCTCTTCGAGCTCCTTGTGATCATCCAGGAGTTGCCGGGAGTAAGCGGTCGTGCGCAGGAACCACTGCTCCAGGCTGCGCTGCTCGACGGTGGTGTCCTCGTGACGCCAGCAGCGGCCATCAACGACCTGTTCGTTGGCCAGCACGGTGGCGCATTGCGGGCACCAGTTCACCTCGGCTTTCTTGCGATAGGCCAAGCCGTGCTCGTACATCTTGAGGAAGAACCATTGATTCCAGCGGTAGTACTCGGGCTCGCAACTCGAGATCTCGGTCGACCAGTCGTAGCTGAAGCCGAAGCGTTGAAGCTGATCTTTCATGGCGGCGATGTTGGCGCGGGTCCACTCGCCGGGGTCGCGGTTGTTCTGGATGGCGGCGTTCTCGGCCGGCAGTCCGAAGGAGTCCCAGCCCATGGGGTGCAGGACACGGAAACCGCGCATCCACTTGTAGCGCGCCAGGGCGTCTCCGATCGAGTAGTTGCGCATGTGGCCCATGTGAAGGGTACCGCTGGGATAGGGCAGCATTTCGAGTATGTAGTACTTGGGGCGCGACGGGTCGAGGTCGGCCCGAAACAGGTCGGCCTTGTCCCATTCAGCCTGCCAGCGGGCTTCGATTTCTTGCGGGTTGTAGGGCTTCTCCGGCATGGGGCGTGCAGTTTATGTTCTAGTCTTCGGTTCCACGGTATTCTCTATGACTATAGTGACAGACCCGGCTCTCGCCGCCGGCTTTGGGGACGGACGAGCGAGTTCAGCGCACGGATGTCTCTGCGGTACGTTCCATGCTCATCGGTGGGCGTTTCGAGGATGAAGGTTTTGCCGCGCAGGCGGGGATGGCGCAGCAGGCGGCGGAATGTTTCACGCCCCAGGAAGCCACACCCGATGTTCTCGTGGCGGTCGCGGCGCGAGCCGAGGGCAGTTTTGGAATCGTTGGCGTGGAGCACGGGGATATTGGCGAGCCCGATGGTTTGGTCGATTCGGTGGAGCGTGGCCTTGAGATCCTTGGTCGTGGTGAGGTCGAAGCCGGCTTCGTAGCAGTGCGCCGTATCGAGACAGAAGCCGACGGGGAGGTCGGCTTTCATCCGGATGCGTTCACGCATCTCGGCAAGCTCCCCGAACTCTCGTCCGAGGGTTTGCCCGCCGCCGGCGGTGTTTTCCAGCAGCAAGGTGAAGCCGTTCCAGGCGATGTGCCTGGCGGCTTCGGCCACGGAGTCGGCCAGAGTACGGATGGCGCTGTCGATGGTCTGCCCTTTGTAGCTGCCGGGATGGATGACGAGGTAGTCGGCGCCAAGCAGCTGGGCCCGCTGCATTTCATCCCGGAACGCGGTGATTGACTTGTTGCGGACGGCGGCGTCGGCCGCAGCGAGGTTGGTCAGGTAGTTGCCGTGGATCACGAGCGGGTGCAGGCCGTGCTCGGTGCGCAGCTCCCGAAACTCTGCCACGGTGTTCTGATTGAGGGGCGCACTACGCCACATCCGGGGGCTGCGGGAGAAGATTTGCAGCGTGTTGCAGCCGGATTCGATGGCGCGATCGATTGCCCTCGGCAGGCAGCCGGCGATGGAGACGTGCGCGCCGATCCGCGGGGGCTGGGAGGTGCTGCCAGACATTCGGGTTGTCGCCCGAGGAACGAAACGGCGGCTAGGGCAAAGTGCCTTCGGCGTTGAGGGCGATGCGGTACAGTCCCGTCCGCGCTGTCATGTAGAGAGTCTTGCCGTCGTCGCCCCAAGCAACGTTGGCGGGGACTTCCTCCGGCTGAATGCTGCCGAGATGCTTGCCTTCGGGGTTGTAGATCCAGACGCCTCCAGGCCCGGTCAGATAGAGGTTTCCCTGCTTGTCGAGCTTGAGGCCGTCGGGCAGGCCTTCGGCGGTCTCAGCGGTAGCGTCGGCGAAGACACGGCCTTCATCGAGAGTGCCATCGTCGTTGACGCCATAGGCCATCCAGACCTTGAGGGCGCCGTCGGAGTTAGCGACGTAGAGCGTCTTCTCGTCGGGGGAGAAGCCGAGGCCGTTGGGCCGGGTCTGCTTGTCGTTCAGCAGTTCCAGCTTACCGTCCGGACTGAGGCGGTAGATTCCGTTGAAGTCAAGTTCCTTCGCCGGGTCGTCATCCAGGCCCGCCAAGCCGTAGGGCGGGTCGGTGAAGTAGGCCCAGCCGTCCGACTTGTAAACGATGTCGTTGGGGCTGTTGAGGCGCTTACCGTTGTACCGCTCAGCGATGACGGTTTCCGAGTTGTCCTTCTCGATGCGCAAGACGCGCCGGTTGCCGTGCTCGCAGATGATGAGGCGCCCTTGGGGGTCGCGCGTGAGTCCGTTCGAGCCGATGTAGCGGCCTTCCTCGTACTCACCTTCGAAGACCGGCTTGCGGAAGTCACTGACCTCGCCCGAGCCGGCGTCCCATTTGTAGATGGCGTTCCTGCGGACATCGCTGAAAAGCAGATGTGGGCCGCCCCCGGTCCTCCACAGTGGTCCCTCGGTGAACATGAAACCGCCGCTCAGCTTTTCGATCTTGTAGTCGGCGGGAACGATGGCGTCGAGGGCGGGATCGAGCTTGACGACCGTCCCCGCGCCGTGGTCCGCCTCAGCTTCGGGAGCCGGCTCGCCGCCTCCACAGGCGAACAAGAGAAGAGCGAAGAGAACGTTCAAGAGAACTTTATTGTCGAGTTTTGACATGGAGGGACTCCTGTGGGCTGATCCCATGAAGATTGCATTGGGCTCCGCGGGCTGTACGGGGCCTAGTCTAAGATCAACTCTATCAACTTTTTCGAGGGGTCTAATCTGGATACCCGAAAGCTACGCACTTGCCCCGCCTTGAGCGGCTCGCTCCCAGCGGTGCCCGCGGCTTTGTCGCCGCTCTTCCAAGCGGCTTGCAGCATCGCCCCGAGCGAGGAGACACTGGCGCCGGCGGTCCCGCTTGCCGGGACTGCCGATGCAAGTGATTCTTCGATCTGGCAGATACCCCTGATGCCCTCGCCCAACTCGACGACCGCTTGAGCCTGCTTCACACGAACCACACGACCGGTCACGGTGTCGCCGACCTCGCAGGATGTCAGGAAGTCGTCCTGCGAATCGGGCTCAAGCTGTTTCATGCCCAGCTTCAAGCGCCGCTTCTCGCGGTCCAGCTCGAGCACCACGACCTTCACCGCCTGATCGGCCTTCAGCATTTCGCGGGGATGATCGAGGCGCTTCTCCGTGGTGATATCGGAGACGTGCAGCAGGCCTTCGATACCGTCAGACACTTCGATGAAGGCGCCGAACTTCGCCAGGTTACGCACCACGCCTTTAACAACCGTCCCTGGTTTGAGTTCCTTCGCGGCGCGCTCCCAGGGATCGCCCAACGCCTGCTTCAAGCCGAGTCCGATGCGCCGCTCGCCGGGCTTCAGATCGAGAACGACGACCTCCACGGCGTCACCGATGTTTAGTAAATCCCGCGGATGCCGGACCTTGCGCGCCCAGGACATTTCCGTAATGTGGATCAGCCCTTCGATACCCGGCTCGATCTCGACGAAAGCGCCAAAATCCTTGAGGCGCGTTATCGTGCCCGTCACGCGATCGCCGACGTGGAGTTTCTCGGGGATGAGCGTCCATGGGTCGGGAGTCATCTGCTTCAGCCCGACCGAGATCCTCTCGCCGCCCTTCTCGATCTTCAGGACCTTGACCTCAAGTTCCCGGCCTTCCGATAGAACCGCGGCTGGATCTTTCACACGCGAATACGAAATATCCGAGACGTGTAACAGGCCGTCGATGCCTCCGAGGTCCACGAACGCGCCAAAGCCGCGCACACTTCGGATGACGCCCTTCACGACCATGCCGGGCTGTAGGCCGGCGATCGTGTTGCGCCGCGCCTCTTCGCGCTCCTCTTCAAGGACGACGCGGCGGTCGACAATGATGTTCTGGTCGTCGACGTCAAGCTGGATGATACGGCAACGGACTTCCTGGCCTATCAGCTTCTTGAGGTCCTCCGCATCCCGGACGCCGGTTCTCGAAGCCGGCATGAACGCGCGCTCGCCCACGTCCACGGCCAAGCCGCCCTTGACGACTTCCTTGACGGCGCCGCTGATGGCGGTGCCGTTCTGGAAAGCCATCTCGAACTGTGACCAGTCCCTCGGGCGCTCGGCGATGACGCGAGACAGAGTCAGGTAGCCCTCCGAAGAGCGCCCGGTGCTGGAGACCTGCACGGAGTCTCCCACCGCGAGGTCCAGGTTGCCGTCCGGCGCGGAAGGGTTCTTCGCGGATTCGAGAGGCAAAAACGCTTCGGACTTCTGGCCTATGTCGACGAAAAGGCCGTCGTCGCGCACGCTCACCACCATTCCCTCGAGCAGCCCTTCGGAGAACGCATCGGCGGGAGCATGATTGCCGGGTTGCTCCCAGTCGTCGAGCAGGTCGCTCAAGTCGATGTCTTGGCTTTCGAAGGCTCTTTCTTCTTCAGCGGAGATGGGCGCTGGCTGGCCGGGCACCAAACCCACGGATTCCTTCGGTTCCGCTTGCTTCATTGCTTTCCCTTCCGCCAATCCACATTGTGACACAGGGCTCCAACGGGAGCGCCCGCCGGAGCGGGCGGCAGGATGATGAGATCCGTCGTTCCGGTTGTGGCGAATCGTCATGGCCGCCCGGACCCCTTCGCACTACGAGATCGTCCGGCAGATTGCTGCAGGCGCCATGAGCGTCTTGAATGGCTTGGGCTACACTCCGACTGTCGAGATTTAAAGGGCGGACTGTGCGCGGACACTTGCTCAGGAGAAAAAAGAATGCCGCGCAATGCCGCGCAATGCCGCGCAAAGGCGGGCAATCGTGGGCAGGAAAGCAGTGACTGTGCGGCGGGCGCGGGAGGCTTGGGCAGCTTGGGGGCACCGAGCAGACCGCAGCCGGCTAGGCCGGGTCGGCCGGGGAGGGCCTGGACGGTCTCGCCGGGCTTGCCGGCGCAGCCTTCGTCGAAGACGAATGGACGTGATATCACCTCCTCGATTTTTTTCTCCGCGAGGGCAAGGATGCCTGCGGCGCGCGGGGGGCTGCAGCCGCCACAGCGAGCGCCGCGTCGACGGAAAGTCGATCTCTATGATTCCCGCCTTCCTGTCGTCATGTTATGCAGGCCGCGGCGGCAAAACCAAGACTGAAGTGCTTCAGTCAGTCGAGCCGAAGGGGAACGTTCTGCTTTGCTCACCAGGGGAACTTCTCACATTGCGCCGACATCTAGATGTGATCTTTCAATAGGTTGTTCACTCGGTCCCAACCGAGGAAACTGAGGGTACCAAGCACAAAGTTTCCCGGAAGGAGGACCAAGTGAACATCCATCAGAATGCCAAGTTGACCCCGAAGAGTCGAGCCGCTGTCGTCCGGCGGATTCTCGACCAGGGCCAGACCCCGAAGGCGGTGGCCAGCGCCTTCGGGGTCTGCGCACGTACGGTGCGCAAGTGGGTAGCCCGCTATCGGGCTGAGGGCGCGGACGGATTGCTCGACCGCAGTTCGCGTCCGCACCGCTCGCCCCGCAGCATACCTGCCACTCTCATCAGCCGCATCACCGCCTTGCGCCGGCTGCGCTGGACCGGCGCCCAGATCGCCGCCACTGTTGGGGGGCGCCCGCTACCGTCAGTCGAGTCCTCCGCCGCCAGGGGCTTGCTCGCCTTAGTGCCCTCGACCCGCCGCCGCCCGTCCGCCGCTACGAACACCCGCACCCGGGCGACCTGCTGCACCTTGATATCAAGAAACTCGGCCGCTTTCGCCGCCCCGGTCACCGCGTCACCGGGGACCGCCGCCACTCCAGCCCCGGCGCCGGCTGGGAATACCTTCATGTCTGCGTCGACGACCACTCCCGTCTCGCCTTCTCCCAGCTCTATCCCGACCAGACCGCCGCCACTGCCGCGGCCTTCCTCACCGCCGCCCTCGACTACTACCACCGCCTCGGCATCCGCGTCCGCCGCGTGCTCACTGACAACGGCGGGTGTTACCGTTCCAGGGCCTTCCATGCACGCTGTGCCCAACGCGGCCTACGCCATCGCTTCACCCGGCCCTTCACCCCCCGTACCAACGGCAAAGCCGAACGCTTCATCCAGACCGCACTCCGCGAGTGGGCCTACGCACACCCCTACCCCACCTCCACCCAGCGTGCCCAACACCTCAGACACTGGCTCCACCGCTACAATTGGCACCGCCCACACGCCAGTCTCAAGGCCAACCCGCCCATCAGTCGAATCGGTCTGACCGGGGACAACCTGTTGAGGTTCCACATCTAGACACTTGATTTGCGACAAAAAATGCAAGCGAAAGGCTCTGCGACCGCCCTTTTGGGATTTTGCGGATGCCGAGATATCAGGCCCGAGCCGGTTTGCGAGCAGGAGGCGGAATTGACATTTTGTCTCGGCGTGGAAAGCTGAGCGTGTACCCTGGCAGGGAGGTCGGGCCTCAAGGCGTAAATCCCGGCACTCTACCTTTGAAGGCGTCCGGGCGCCTCCTACGACCGGGACAACAGGATTTGCTCCCTGCCGTCGCCGTGGCTAGTTGTCCAACAGCATCCGGCGCAAGTGGTCCGGGTCAAATTCCATCCCGGAACGGTCGTATGTCAACACACCCTTGCGCCGCAACTGACTCATGTGTTGCGTAATGATCTCCCGCGACGTGCCCACGTGTCTTGCAAGAAGCGCGTGCGTCACCGGCTTGAGACGAATCTTGCTCTCCTTGATCGGCTCCCCGAACGAATCCGCAAGGCGCAGGACCGCCTTGACCAAACGCTGTGGAATCTGATCCGTCGCAAGGCTTTCAACGCGGTCCTCGGTATCGCGCAGCTTGCGGGCCATCACTCCCAGCAAGGAGGGCCCGAGCGCCGGAGAGCGCTGTGTGATTTCGTACAGATCGCCGGCGCTCCACTCCATGATCGAAGAGTCCTCCTGCGCGACCGCCATCTCGCCGCGATAGGACTCAACGAGCAGGCACGATTCGCCGAAGAAGGTGTCGCGGCCACAGAAGTCGAGCACCGTCTCTCGGCCGGAATGAGAGATGCGGCTGACTTTCACCATCCCGTCGACAATAAGGTACAGGCTGCGCGCCAGGTCTTCGGGAGTGTAGATGGTTTCTTCCTTCGAGAAATCCTGCGGTCTACGGTGAGGCAGGATATCGAGCGGGTCTTCCCATGTCGGCCTGACAGAGAAGGGTTGAACGGCCCCTAGCGGCATAGAGATTAACCTCCGTTTCGAGCGCATTTCCGTCTCCGGGCAATGGTCGTGCATGTAGATCGGGTCCCGTCAACAGCAACCGCCCCTTAGGGTTCCTCCATCACCTTTAGACCCGGTCCCTTCGAAGTTGGTTACGTTGAAATGTGCGGGTGAGGTTCGCGGAACGGGAAGTCAACTCCCCAGGGTGGATGCCCTCGGGGAGGCTTGCCGCCAGGTTTTCGAACAGCTAGCGGCTCCAGTGTTTTTCGAGGGTTGCCATGAGCCTGTCGTGGACATCACTCGGAAGCGGGTGGCACTTGACGTTCTGGAAGATTTCGACCGTCATCTTCGTTTCGTCGAACTCCACCCAGCAGTCCGGGCACTTCGTCAGATGGGCTTCGAGCTTGACCCGCAAGTCCGGCGCCATCGCCCCATCGACATAGTCCGACACGTTCTCGAGGAAATCCCTACACGTGATTTTCTTCTTGCCGATCATCTTTCTTCAGGAACCTTCGCAACTTCTGCCGGAGCTGCAACCGAGCCCTCAGCAGGCGGGATTTCACGGCCGGGATCGAAAGGTCCAACATCTCCGCCGTTTCTTCTGTCGACAGACCCTCCACATCGCGCAATACGAACACCGGGCGATAGGTTTCCGATAGGCTGTCAATCGCCTGCGTCAAGCTTTCCCGCAACTCCGTTCGTCTTAGACTTTCCTCCGGGCTTTCTGTTTCCGCCGGCAGCTCCCGTTGGATCGCGCCGTCATTCGTTTCCAGCTCCTGGTCGAGCGAGACCGTCACACGGTTCTTGCCGCGCCTCATCCGCATCAAGGCTTCGTTGACCGCGACCCGCACGATCCAGGTATAGAATTTCGCATTCCCCTCGAACTGCCCGAGACGCGAGTACGCCTTCAAGAACGTGTCTTGCAACACGTCCTCGGCGTCCTGGTCGTTCTTGGTGATGTGGCGCGCCACCCGGAAGACGCGTTGCGCGTAGCGATTCACCAACTCCGTGAACGCGCCCTTGTCTCCCCGCTTGGCCTGGGCCGCCAAGGCGAGGTCGTCGAACGCAAGGGGCCGGCTGGGGGTTGTCCTCATGGGTGTCTCGATCAGCTCACCGTCCCCGGAGTCATCTCATTGTCCGGGTCAACGGTTCCTCGCGCAAGCCAAATGAGCGGTCTGTTATCATGACCCCCTTTCGGCGGACAGAGACAAGGATGAGACATTCCAAAGAGGAGCTTCTGTCCGAACCGACGCGACCGTTCCCCATCGACGGCGCCACGTCCGCGTCGGCCGTCCTCAAAAAGATGCGCTACATCGGTTTCCAGGGCCGTCAACTCGGCCGTGCGTTCGATGTGTGGAAGCAAATGCTGGCCGACCCCGAATGCACCATCCTCATGGGCATGTCGGGAGCGATGGTGCCCGCCGGCATGCGCGAGGCCGTCAAGTTCCTGATCGAGAATCGCCTGATTGACGTTCTCACCTCGACCGGCGCCAATTTCTTCCACGATATCCACGAGAGCAAGGGCTTCCACCATTACCTGGGCGATCCGGAGATGGACGACGAGAACCTCGGCGACCATATGGTCGACCGGATGTACGACATCCTCGCGGATGAAGTCCGTTTCCGGGAGCACGATCTTTGGATCGGTAGCTTCGCGGCCCGCCTGGATCAGGCTCGCCCCTACACCACGCGCGAGTTTCTTTACCTGCTGGGCCGGGAGGTCGGCAAGGACTGCCGGCAGCACGGCATTGTCACGACCGCGGCCAAGGTCGGCCTGCCGCTTTTCTGCCCGGCGATCGGTGACAGCTCGATCGGCATCGGCGTCGCCGAGAGCCGTCACCGGGGCGAGAACCGCCTGATGTTCGACATGATGGCCGATGTTCTCGAGATCACCAACGTCGTCGCCGACTCGAAAGCGACCGGCGTCATCTATTTCGGCGGCGGCACGCCGAAGAACTATGTCCAACAGACCGAAGTCGTGGCCATCTTGATGAACAGGAGCAAGTCCGGCCACCGCTATGGGATTCAGGTCGTTACCGACGCTCCTCACTGGGGCGGTCTGTCCGGTTGCACCTTCGAGGAATCGCAAAGTTGGGGCAAGCTGGCAAAAGGCGCTCAGATGGTGAACTGCCACTGCGACGCCACCATCGGGATGCCTCTATTGGTCAGCGCGCTCTCGGAACAGAAAGAGTTAATCGCAAACCGCAAGCCCCCCACTTACGACATGGGTCCCCTGCTCAAGATGCATCCGGGCAACGAGGCCTAGGGCTCTGCCGAGGGCCGGCTCCGTCTTCGCAACGCACGCTGTCTGTCGCCGTTGCGATCCCTTGTCGGTGCCGGACCGGTGGGCGAGAATGAACTCATGGCGATCCCCCGGCAACGATCGAAGTTTTTCTTTCTCCTTTCCTGCCTGGTCTTTCCGCCGCTGGGTTTCGTTCTGTTGTGGCAACGGACGGAGGCGGGCGTGTTGCGCAAGCTGACTTTCTCGACGGGGTTGGCGGCGCTTTTCGTGGCGCAACTGTTCTTTTTCTACGGTCTCCGCATCGAGTTGGCTGGCAACGGCATGGCGCCGATCTTCACTTTCCATGATCCCGAGTCGCACTTCGACGCCATCGAAGCGACCCGCTCCGGCGGGGATGACGGGACGGTCCAGGCGGCGAGCCGGCCATCGGCCGGGCCAAGCAACGCCTTGTGGACCGACTACCGGGGACCGAACCGCGACGGAGAGTACACAGCGAGCGCGATTCGGACGGACTGGCCTTCCGAGGGGTTGCCCGAGGTCTGGCGGCAGAAGGTGGGCGGCGGTTATGCGTCCGTCGTTGTCGCCGAAGGGAAGGTTTTCACCATCGAGCAGCGCCGCGATGAAGAGGTCGTGGCCGCCTACGACTTCAACACGGGCGAGGAGCTTTGGAAAAACAGTTGGACCGCTTATTTTCGGGAATCATTGGGCGGACCCGGACCGCGGGCGACTCCCACCTGGCACGACGGCAAAGTCTACGCTCTGGGAGGCACCGGGGAGTTGCGCGCCTTGCAAGCCGCCACGGGCAAAGTGATCTGGCGCAAGAACATCCTTTCGGAAAACGGAGCGAAGAACCTGACGTGGGCGATGTCGGGCGCTCCGCTCGTCTTGGATGACAAGGTCATCGTGCTGCCGGGCGGGACCAGGGGCAAGTCCATCGTCGCCTACGACAAGGAAACAGGAGACCCGATCTGGACTTCGCTGAACGACAAGCAGGCCTACACGTCGCCGATGCTTGCGACGCTGGCGGGCCGGCGGCAGATCGTTCTGGTCAGCGCGCCGCGTCTGTTGGCCGTCGACCCCAACGACGGCTCGCTGCTGTGGGACTACCCTTGGAAGACATCCTACGACGCAAACTGTTCGCAGCCCTTGATCGTCGACGGCGAGCACGTATTTGTCTCGTCGGGGTATGGCACGGGCGCCGCGCTCGTAAAGATCGTGGCCGACGGCGACGGCCTGCGCGCCGATCAGGTCTGGAAGAACAACACGATAAAAAACAAGTTCAACAGCTCGGTTCTTCACGAAGGCATCGTCTACGGCCTGGACGAAGCGATTCTCGCGGCGGTGGATGTTCGCAGCGGCGAGCGCAAATGGAAAGGCGGCCGGTACGGTTATGGACAAGTGTTGCTGGCGGGCGGCCACTTGATCGTGCTTACCGAGCCCGGAGACGTCGTGCTTGTGAAAGCCACGCCCGAAAGCCATCAGGAAGTAGCTCGTTTTTCCGCCATTAAAGGCAAGACCTGGAATACGCATGCCATCGCGGGCGGAAGGCTGATCGTGCGCAATCAAACCGAGATGGCCTGCTACGACTTGTCGAGACCTTGACCCAAGCTCGCCCGCCACGTCTCACGCAACGGTGAGGCGGTAAACTTGAGACTTCATCTCCATCGGGAAGGACTACCATGAAGCGTTTTTGGTCATTGGCGGCCGCGGCCGCGCTGTGTCTCCTCGCGTCGAGTTGTTCACGGGAGCCGGTCTTCGAAGGCCCCTTCCAGGTGCCGCCCGGATTCGTCGCCGAGTCACTGCTCCCGGAAGGGCAAACCGAGACGCTCATCCAGTTGACCTTCGACAGCCTCGGACGACCTGTCGTCTCGCGCGAATGGGGGACCCCGACCATCCTGTTCGACAACGACCATGACGGCGTATATGAGGCGGAGCAGGTTTTCAGCGACAAGATCGAAATGCTGCACGGCATGTGGTTCGACGGCCGCACGCTCTACGCCATCGGCAGGGATGTCGAGAACCAGCAAGCCGGACTCTACAAACTCGAAGACAGCAATGGAGACGATAGGGCGGATACGTTCGAGAAGCTGCACGACTTCACCGGACCGATCGCCGAGCATGGACCGCACGACATTCGCCGCGGGCCGGACGGGCACCTGTCGGTCATGTTGGGGAACCACACTTTCATTCCCGAGGAGCTGATCGACCCTTGGTCGCCCCTGCGGAACTACAAGGAATCGCAACTCCTTGACCGTTATATGGATGCGCGCGGGCACGCTGTCGGCATCATGGCGCCGGGAGGGACGGTGTCGGGCCTGCGGCTCGACCGCATGCGGTACTCGTTGCTGGGGGGCGGTTTCCGCAATGCGTTCAACCACGCCTACAACTGGGAAGGCGAGCTGTTTACGTTCGATAGCGACATGGAGTGGGACATCAACATGCCGTGGTACCGCGAGGTGCGTTCGGTGCACGTCGTCCCCGGCGGGGACTACGGTTGGCGCACGGGGTCGGGCAAGTTTCCGCCCTACTATCTCGACAGCCTGCCGCCGCTGCGTGACTTGGGGCGAGGGTCACCGGTCGGTGTCGAGTTTTACCACCACCACGCCTATCCCGGGGAGTACTTTGACGCCTTCCTGCAGGCCGATTGGTCGCGCGGCCGGATCGTGTCGATGCGCCTGGTAAGAGACGGCGCGACGTACCGGCTGGCGGAGAATCCCACCAACTTCGTTTACGGCGAGCCGTTGAATGTGACGGACCTCGAAGTGGGTCCGGACGGCATGGTCTACTTCACCACGGGTGGGCGCGGGACGGCCGGCGGCTTCTACCGTGTCGCGTACAAGGGCCATCGAGCCAATACTGCGTGGCCGAAGACGAAAGGCGTCTGGGCCGCTATCCGGCAGCCGCAACCGCTGTCGAGTTGGGGCTGGGCGGCCGTCGAAAAAACAAGGGAAGCCCTGGGCGAGCGCTGGGACGAGGATCTACAAAGGATCGCCCTCAGCCCTTCGCATCGAGTGAATGACCGCATCCAGGCCTTGATGCTCTTCCAGCAGCATGGGGCGAAAGCGCGGGCGGACTTGCTGCGGGCTCTCAGCCGGGACTCCGATCCGCGGCTGCGGGCGGCGACCATGTACGTTGTGGGGCAGCATGGCAGCGACCGTGCCAAGGCTATCGCCGCCGCGGGCCTGAAGGATGCCGATCCACTCGTCAGGAGGCGCGCGGCGGAGGCTGTGGTTCGGATGAGACTGTCTCCGGATGAGCCGAGTTTCGCTCCCGTCGACGATCTGTACGCGATGCTCGGCGACGAGGACCGTTGGACTCGCTATGCGGGCCGCGCCGCTCTCGAGCGCACTCCCCGTACCGAATGGTCGCGGCGGGTTCTTGAGGAAGAAGACCTCGTGGCCGCCGCGGAAGGGCTGGTCGCTCTGACGCGGACCGCCGAACAGGAATCGGGAAAGACGGCCGTCGTTGATCGAGCACTGGCACTGTTTGGGCGTGAGAATCTCTCCGCCGCCGCCGAGCTGTGCCTGCTGAGAGCTTTCCACTTGGCGTGTATGGAGCGGAGCGACGGGTGTGCGCCGGAGATCCGCTCGCAGGCCGCACGAGTCGCGCTCTCTCGATTTCCCGCGGATGACGAGCGGCTCAATCGCGAGTACGCCCGCACGATGGCTTATGCCAGCGACCCATCGGCGATCCCGGCCATTTTCGACGCCATGCCCGAGGGGGATGAGAACCAGCCATTGCAAATCCACTACGTGTACTGCTTGCGGGAGATCAAGCAGGGCTGGACGAGCAGCCAAAAACAGACGCTGCTTTCGTGGTTTCGCACAGCGCGCCGCTGGCGAGGCGGGGCAAGCTTCCCCGGATTCATCAATCGACTGTTCGATTCTTCGCTCGACTTCTTCGATGAGCAAGAGAAGGAGATGGCCTATCGGGCGATTCCCGACTTCGCGCCGGTCGAGGACTTGGACGCGGCGGGGCTCCGCCGAAGGGGCGGTTACGTGCGAGCGCGGGTCTTCGCACGCCAGCAGGGATCGAGCGCGCTCAGTGAGCAGGAAATCTTCGACCACACGTTGCTGAGCCCGATGATCGGATTAGCCGAGGCGCAACGAGGACGGGAGATCTATGAGAAGGAATGTTCGCGCTGTCACCGCTTTGGCGACGAGGGAAAAGACTATGGGCCCGACTTGACGACGTTGGCGAATCGCTTCCAGCGCCGCGATACGTTAGAGGCGACCCTTTGGCCTTCGCGGACCATCTCCGACCAGTATCAGTCCTACATCATCGAGACGAAGAGCAATGATATTCTCGACGGCCTGATCCTTTCAGAAGACGAGGACAAGATCACGATGATGCTCCCGGAAGAGGAGCGCCCCGTGGTGATTCCGAAAGGGCAGATTCGCGACCGGAGGGTTTCGAGTGTTTCCGCAATGCCGGAAGGCTTGCTCGACCCGTATGACCTGAACCAGATTGCCGACTTGCTGGCGTACATGCGGAAATCGCCCGCCGAATGAAGAAGGGGCGGGCCCGTTGGCGCAGGTCGGCGGGAATGTTGATCAATGGCCTATAACGACCTTCGCGCATTCATCCGCGCCCTGGAACAAAACGGCGAGCTCAAACGAGTTGCCGCCGAAGTCGATCCCATACTCGAGATCACCGAGATCGCCGACCGCGCCGTCAAAGGGGGCGGTCCGGCGCTGCTGTTCGAGAACCCCAAAGGCTACGACATCCCCGTCCTGATCAATTCTTTCGCGAGCATGCGGAAGATGGAGTTGGCCCTGCAGGTCGATTCGATCGATACGATCGCCGGACGTATTTCCGAGTACTTGGAACTCAAGACGCCGCAGGGCCTGATCGGCAAGCTGAGCTTGCTGCCCAAGCTCGCGGAGATGGGCGCCTTTTTCCCCAAGCAAGTCAAGAGCGGCCCGGTCAAGGAAGTGATTCGGAAGGACGATTTCTCTCTGTTCGACTTTCCGGTCCTGAAATGTTGGCCCCAGGACGGCGGCCGCTTCATCACGCTGCCGATGGTGTTCTCGAAGAACCCGGTGTCCGGCAAACGCAACGTCGGGATGTACCGTCTTCAGATCTATGACGACCGCTCGACGGGCATGCACTGGCAGACCCACAAGCAAGGCGCCGAGCACTACCGCCGGCGGCTGGCCGCAGGGGAGGAAGAGCGCATGGAGGTGGCCGTTGCTATCGGCGCGGACCCCGCCACCATGTATGCAGCGATTCTGCCGCTGCCGCCGGACCTGGACGAGATGCTGTTCGCGGGGTTTTTGCGCTCGAAGCCGGTGGAATTGGTCAAGTGCGAGACCGTAGACATCGAAGTCCCCGCAAACGCCGAGATCGTGCTCGAAGGATATGTGAAGCTCGGTGAGCTGAAGACCGAAGGTCCGTTCGGCGACCATACCGGCTTCTATTCACTGGAAGATGAATTCCCGGTCTTCCATGTCACCTGCGTCACCCAGCGCAAAGACCCGATTTACGCAACGACGATCGTCGGGCCGCCGCCCATGGAGGACTTCTACATGGGCAAGACGATCGAGCGAGTATTCTTACCCTTGCTGCGATTGCAGCTTCCCGAAGTCAGCGACATGTGCATGCCGGCGGAAGGCATCTTTCACAACCTGATGTTGGTGTCGATCCGGAAATCGTATCCGCTGCACGCGCGCAAGGTGATGAGCGCCATCTGGGGATTGGGGCAAGCCATGTTCACCAAATGCATCATCGTGGTCGACGATGACGTGGACGTCCAGAACGTCAGCGAGGTGGCCTGGAAGGCGCTCAACAACATCGACCCCGAGCGGGACATTCAATTCACGATGGGACCGATCGATCAACTCGATCATTCGAGCCGTCTGCCCAACTACGGCTCGAAGATGGGCATCGATGCCACAAGAAAATGGCCGGAAGAAGGATTCACGCGCCCCTGGCCCGACCTGATCGAGATGGATACCGACGTAAAGGAACGCGTCGACGCTATCTGGAAACAACTGGGGATCGAATAAGAGATAGGCGCATCTCTTATGGGTCGACGCCGCTCCGCAAGGGATCGCGCGTCCACGCCGAGTGTTGCCCTATCATGGTCTTGAGGCAGGTTTCCCCATGAGCCAGATAAAACGACAGTTCTCATGGAAGTTCTTCGTTGCGATGGTGGCCGCCGGTGTGCTGGTCGCCTGGGCATCCAGATTCTGCGAACCTGCACAGGCGCAAAGCCTGAAAACCGGACCGGCGATCGGCGAGAGCATCCCTGCCTTTGCTGCCACCGATCACACGGGGAAAACCCGGACATTCGAATCGCTGCGCGGACCCAACGGCCTGCTGCTCTTGTTCCACCGCTCAGCGGATTGGTGACCGTTCTGCAAAGGGCAACTGGTCGAGTTGGCCGAGCAGAAAGAGGAGTTCGAATCGAAGGGACTGAACGTCGCCGCCGTGAGCTACGACTCGCCGGCCGTTCTCAAGCATTTTGCTGACCGCGCCGGGGTCGACTATCCCTTGCTGGCGGACACCGATTCGGAAATGATCCGGGCGTTCGGCATCCTTAACGATACGGTGCCGGCGAGCCATCGTTTCTACGGCATCCCGTTCCCCGGTTACTACGTCATCGACCAGAACGGCATTGTCCAGTCAAAGTACTTTGAAGAACGTTACCAGGATCGTTTCACGTCAGCGAGCATCCTCGTCCGTGAGTTCAACGACGCCGGCGAGATGCAAGGAGAAGCTGAAACGCCGCATTTGCGGGTGAGTTGGTCAGCGAGCAATCGCGAAGTCCTGAGCGGGAACCGGGTCTCGCTCGTCTTGCAGGTTGCGATGAGGCCCAAGATGCACGTATATTCCCCGGAGGTCACGGGTTACCTGCCCGTCGCCTGGGAAATGACCTCCTCGGATGGCTGGCGGGACTTGCCGGCCGAGTTCCCCGAATCCGAACTGCTGCACCTGTCGGCGATCGACGAGATCGTCCCCGTCTATGAGGGTCAATTTCGTGTCGTTCGCGATCTTGAGATCGGCGCGAACAAACAGCTTCGTCCTCTCGTGAGCGCAGACGGAACGGTCGCCATCGAAGGCGTGTTTCATTACCAGGCCTGCGACGACAAGGTCTGCTATCTGCCGCAGCAGATCCCGCTCAAATGGACCTTTGACGTGAAGACCTTTGACCGGCAACGGGCCCCTGAAAGCCTGCGCCGATAGAGTTCAACTCTTTGGTTCATCCACCGCGGTGAGTGCCGTCGAGGTTCACGCACGCCGGCGAGCGCCCGGCAGGCGCTCGCGAGGATGCGCGGCAATCGTATCATGATGAGCGGCATGACGGGCCGACTTCTCCTTCTTCGTTCTCTCGCTCACTACAGCGGTATCCATCTGGCCGTTGCCCTCGGCGTCGCTGTCGGGACGGCCGTTTTGGCGGGCGCTTTGTTGGTGGGAGATTCGGTGCGGGGAAGTCTGCGGGATCTGACACTCGACCGCCTCGGCGACATCGACCACGCCCTGGTCTCCGACCGCTACTTCCGTGAAGAGTTGGCCGAAGATCTGGCGGAAGCGACCAATTTTGCGTACGCGTTCAAGCGGGCGGCGCCGGCGGTGTTGATTCGTGGCAGCCTCGAAGCCGCGGACTCGGGGGCGCGGGCCTCGCGGGTGAATATCCACGGGATCGACCAGCGTTTCGCAGGATTCTACAGCGATGCAACGACTCTGCCGGAAGGCCGCGCGCTGTTGGTCAATCAATCGCTCGCGAAGGAATTGGACGTGGAGGCCGGCGCGAACGTGTTGTTGCGGTTTCAGACCGACACGCTGGTTCCGAGCGAGTTCGTCATGGGGCGCAAGTCGCAGAACGTCCGCACGCTGCGGCTCACGGTGGCATCGGTTCTGCCGGATGAAAGCATGGGGCGGTTCGGGCTGTCGCCGAGCCAGCAGCTTCCGTTCAATGTTTTCCTGCCTATGGATGCTTTGCAACACGCACTCGATCAGCGCGGTCGAGCCAATGCCTTGTTTGTGTCCGGCTCGTCAGAGGTGGGGGAGAGCGCGTCACTGGCCGCTGTGTTTCGCGATTCGCTGCGGTTGGATGATCTGAATCTGAGCTTGAGCAGGGTGGAAGACAACCGCGCACTGGCCCTGCAGACCGATCGGATCGTGCTGGGGATCCCCCTGGCCGAGTCGGCGATGCGCGCGGCGGAAAAAGCAGGGCTGAACGTGGTTCCGGTCTTGACCTATCTGGCGAACACGATGGAGGCTGAAGGCGCGGAAGTTCCCTATTCCACCGTGACCGCCGTTGACACTACGCAGACGTCGGTCGCGGAGAGGCTGCGGTTGACGTCGGGCGAACCAGCGCCGGCCCTCAGCGGCGATGAGATTCTCATCAATGACTGGACTGCCCGCGAACTGCAAGCTTCCGCCGGCGATCGCGTCACTCTTTCGTACTTCGTGATTGCGGCGAACGGCGGCCTCGACACGGAGAGCCACGCGTTCACGCTCAAGGGTGTCGTCCGCCTCGATGGCCTTGCGGCTGACCGCAATCTGGCGCCGCTCTACGAGGGCATGAGCGATGCCGAAACGATGGGTGACTGGGACCCGCCGTTTCCGGTCGATCTGGCGCGAATCAGGCCGGTTGACGAGGACTATTGGGAGCGCTACCGGACGGCCCCCAAGGCGTTCGTTTCACGCGACACCGCCAAGGAGCTGTGGACCAGCCGATTCGGGCAACTGACTTCGTTGCGGCTCGTCCCGCGTGAGGGCCAATCGCTCGACGAGGCCGCAGCGGCATTCACAATAGCGCTCCGGGAAGAGCTGGACCCGCCCGCCTACGGCTTGGCGTTTGCGCCGGTCAAGGCGCAAGGCCTGGCGGCATCGGCCGGCGCGACGGATTTTTCCGGACTCTTCATCGGGTTCAGTATTTTCTTGATTGCCTCAGCGGCGATGCTGGTGGCGTTGTTGTTCCGGCTCGGAGTGGAGCGGCGCTCGCGGGAAGTCGGGCTGCTGCTGTCGACGGGCCGAACCCCGAAGCAGGTTCGCCGCTTTCTGTTGGCTGAGGGGGCTGTTGTTTCGCTGGTCGGTATTCTAGTCGGCTTGCCGGGCGCGGTCGGCTACGGCGCGCTGATGGTGCACGGGTTGCGTACTTGGTGGAGCGCGGCGGTCGGAGGCTCGTTCTTGCAACTGCACATTTCGGCGGCGAGCCTGGCCGGCGGCGGGGTCGGGGCGCTTGTGATGATGGTGCTGTCGATTTGGTTGGCGGTGCGGCGGCTTGTGCGCTTCAGCCCGCGATCGCTGCTGGCGGGGGCGCTGGAGGAGGACCGCCTCGGAGCGGCGCATGGTGACCCGGGAAGGCGCTCGCGGCTACTGGCCTATGGGGCGGGCGGGGTGGCGTTGACGCTGATCGGACTCTCCCTGGCAGGGGTCATATCGCAGATTGCGGGTTTCGGGGGCGGTGCGCTGCTTCTCATCGCAGCCTTGGCTCGCTTCCGAGCCTTGTTGGTGAGTCCTCCCACCGACCTGATTTTGGGGAAAGGCCGTGGTCCGATGGCCCGGCTGGGCGCCCGCAACGGTGCGCGTTACCCCACGCGCAGCGTTCTCTCCGCCGCGCTTGTAGCGAGCGCAACGTTCTTGATCGTGACGGTGGCGGTGAACCGCCATGACGTGACGGAGCAAGAGCCGTCGTTCGATTCGGGCGACGGCGGATTCCGGTTTGTGGCGGAATCGGACCTGCCGTTGTTTCAGAACCAGTTGGACGAGCAGGAGCAGCTCGACGGGGCGATGATCTTTCCGCTGCGCCGCAAGCCTGGCGAGGATGCGAGCTGTCTGAACCTGTACAAGCCGTCACGCCCGACATTGCTCGGAGCAACGCCCGAACTGGTCGAGCGGGGAGGGTTCGCGTTCCAGGGGACGCTTGCCGCCTCGCCGCAAGAAGAGGCGAATCCCTGGTTGCTTCTCGGCCGGGACTTCGAGGACGGCGCGATTCCTGTCTTCGGCGATGTGAACTCGGTGATGTGGATCCTGCACCTCGGCTTGGGGCAGGAACTCGAGATGAAAGACGATCAAGGACGACTGCGGAAACTGGTGATCGCCGGACTGCTGCCACGGAGCCTGTTTCAGTCGCAGCTCATCATGTCGGAGCAGAATTTTATCGACATGTTCCCCGGCCACAGCGGCTACAACTTCTTTTTGGTGGAGACCGCTGACGAAGCGGCGGGCACGAAGCTTGAGGAGCAGTTGGGCGACACCGGTTTCGACGCGGGACGCACGGCTGACCGCCTTGCGGGTTATCTGGTCGTCGAGAACACCTACCTGAGCACGTTTCAGACCCTCGGTGGGCTGGGACTCTTGCTGGGAACGTTGGGCTTGGCGATCGTGATGGTGCGCAATGTCCTGGAGCGGCGGGCGGAATTGGCGTTGCTGCAAGCTGTTGGCTTCAATCAGCCGTCGATCTTTTGGCTGGTACTGGCCGAGAACGCGTTCATACTGGTTTTCGGCCTTCTCATAGGAGCTTTCACGGCATTGTTGGCCGTCCTTCCCTACCTGCTGAGCGGCTTGACCGAGCCACCGGTCGTGAGCCTGTTGGTCACCCTTCTACTGATTCTCGTTCTTGGGCTGGCCGCGGGCGCGGTGACGGTCGTATCCAGTTTGAGAAAGGCGCTGACGCCGGCGTTGCGCGGCCAGTAGGCAGAGAAACCCGCGATCAAGACGAGCTTTGCAGCGGCAGCCCTGTCTGCGTTGATCCTGCTGCGGCTCTCAGATGGTGAGGATGCAGGTTAGTTCATTTGCACCACTGCACGGACGAGCGAGCCCTTGGCCATGTCGGCGAAGCCATCGTTGATCTCGTCGAGGGAGATGCGCCGGGTGATGAGTTTGTCGAGCTTGAGCCGGCCATCGAGGTAGAGTTGGGCGAGCAGCGGGAAGTCGCGCCGCGGTCGGGCGCCGCCGTAGCTTGATCGGACGATGTGGCGTTCCCCCATCATCAAGCCCCAGCGAATGTGAACCTCGCGGGTGACGTCGGTCTTGCCGAGCAGGATGACGTTGGCTCCGGGCCGCGAGACTTCGAGTGACAATTGGAGCGTGTTGTCGATGCCGGCGGCTTCGATGACGTGGTCGGCGCCGCGGCCCTGAGTGAGGCCTTGCACGACCGAGGGTACGTCATCACGCCCGACCAACGCCGTGTGGGTCGCTCCGAAGGCGGTTGCCATCGCCAGTTTCTCCTGGTGGATATCCACAGCGACGATGGGTTCCGCTCCGGCCAGCTTGGCTCCCTGCACGGCGTTCAACCCGACGGCGCCGCACCCGATCACGACAACGGACGTCCCGGGTCGGGCGCGCGCCACTCGCAACACGGCGCCAACTCCCGTCATGACGCCGCAGCCGATCAGGCAAGCGCGATCAAAGGGAATTTCTGACGGCACGGGAATGGCGCTGCTCTCGTCGACAACGCAGTATTCGGCGTGCGAGCAGACCATCGAGAAGTGATAGAGCGTTTCGCCGCCAATGCGGAGCCGCGACGTTCCGTCCATGAGGAACCCCGCCGGCACGTGGCGGGAGTAGGGCTCACAGAGAATGGGCCGGCCTTGGTCGCAATAGAAGCAGTGCCCGCAGTTGGGATTCCACGAGCAGACGACGCGGTCGCCGGTCTTGACCAAAGTGACGGCGTTACCGACGGCCTCGACGACGCCCGACGCTTCGTGTCCAAGGACAATCGGCAGCGGGAAGCGCAGCGAGCCATGGATGACCTCGAAATCGGTGTGGCAGAGGCCACTGGCGTGGTTTCGGACCAGGACATCGTTGGGCTTGAGGCCCGTCATCTCGACATCGTGGATCTCGAGAGGGTCTTCGATTTTGCTGAGTACAGCCGCTTTGAAGTCCATTGGACGGCTCCGAAATCGTGAAGGCGTAATTTTCCGGGATTTGCTCGTCTTTGCTTGCCGGCCTGGAAGGCCGCAAGTTGTTCGCGAGTGAACCGCCCGCAATCGGTCCGCCTCGGGAAGTCCTTGGCATCGAACCCCAACCGCGCGTTTCCGACAAGACGGGCGATTGCAATAGGAGTTTCAAGGCCGGTCGCAAAGAGTGGCCGTCCTCCGAAGCAGGCAACGGTAGCGAGTGGTTCTCGTCGATAAACCTACCATCTCGATACGGACGCTGGCCAGAGGGCCGGCGCTCCCGGGAGTCGCAGCATACCAGCCTGTCAGATTCCCTCGAAAAGGATGCTGCTCAGATACCGTTCGCCCGCATCGGGCAGGATGGTGACGATGGTCTTGCCTTTGAACGCGGGCTCTTTGGCGATGCGGCAGGCGACGGACATCGCCGCGCCGCAAGAGATCCCGGAAAGGAGACCTTCTTCGCGCGCCAGACGTCGGGCGTACTCGACGGCCTCGTCGTCGTCGGCCGTCTCGATGCGGTCGATCAGAGAGAGGTCGACGACATCAGGGATGAAACCCGCGCCGATGCCCTGGATGCGGTGATGGCCGGGCTGCAGCGGTTTGCCGGCGAGTTTTTGTGAGATGACGGGGCTGTTGGCGGGCTCGACGCCGATGGAAATGAGCGGCTTCTTGAGGTGCTGCTTGATGTAGCGCGAGATGCCAGTGATCGTTCCGCCGGTGCCGATACCGGCAACTAACACGTCGATTTTGCCGCCGGTGTCGTCCCAGATTTCGGGCCCGGTCGTGCGGAAGTGAATCGCCGGGTTCGCCGGGTTCTTGAACTGCTGCAACATGACATAGCGATCCGGCTCGGCGGCCACCATTTGCTCGGCGCGCTCGACGGCCCCTTGCATGCCCACTTCGTCGGACGTGAGTTCAAGCTTGACGCCGAACATCCGCAGCACTTGCTGCCGCTCGAGACTCATGATTTCGGGCATTGTCAGTGTCACGGGATAGCCGCGCGCCGAGGCTACGAAGGCGAGCGCGATGCCGGTGTTGCCGCTCGTGGGCTCGACGATCTCAACGCCTGGTTTCAGGACGCCGCGCTGCTCGGCGTCCCAGATCATTGATGCCCCGATGCGGCACTTGACCGAGTACGCCGGGTTGCGTCCTTCCACCTTCGCCAGCACCGTGGCGGGCGCGCCGTCGATGATGCGGTTCACCTTGACGAGCGGCGTCCGGCCGATGCTGAGCGAGTTGTCGTCGAATAGGAGGCCCACCGGCGCGTACCTTCTTCCCTGATTGTCAGATCTGCCAGCTTACAGCTTGGCGAGTGCGTTTTTCTTTCCAGCGGGCCAGCAGGTCGGCGAATGTGGTGTGGTCGATAACACCGGATATCGCCGCGTTGACCTCATGCCACAGATCGTCGAAGGGCGAATCAGCCGGCCGCGGATGATCGTCGCTGAGGCGTGCGGTTGACAGAGGCCCTTCGATATGACGGATCACATCGCCTACCGTGATATCTTCGGGAGCCTTCGCCAGGGAGTAGCCGCCGCTCGCCCCGCGTCGCGAGTTCAAGAAACCACCCTGCTTGAGCTGAGACAGAATCAACTCCAGAAACTTCTGCGGAATGCCTTGCTTGGCCGCGATGTCAGCGATCTTCACCGGCTCAGCAGCGCCGCGAGAACAAAGCTCAAACACGGCCCGTAGCGCATATTCGCCCTTGACGGAAACGTCCATCGAATCCCTATCGAATTACTAGAGATTCAGAGTAGGTCACGCTCGGGCAGGACGTCAACGGCGGGTTCGCACTACGATAGAGTTTCGCGCCGGGCAATAGAGTCGACCCACCGTGACCGATCTGTTACTGAACGCAACCCTCGTCATTCTCATCCTGGGTTCGGGTTGGATTGCTACTCGGTTCTACGTCAAGCTTGCCTACTATGAGTGCGAGCTTTGCGGCAGCCTGAACGCGAAACGGCGCTCGGAGTGCCGTGTTTGCCGCCATCCATTGACGTAGTTCGCAGGCGCGGCAGCGGCATCGCCACCGTGAAACGCGAACACGCTCAAAGCCTTCACACAATCACGGTCGATGACCACCAGCACGCACCAGCAGCTGTAACACTGCATCCGGAAAATCCTTTTCCTGCTTGCTCTTCACCTGGATTCCCGCCTGGGACTCCGGCTGGACGCCAGGAGTCCTGATAACCTGGGACGGTATGCGGGTTTATGTTTTCCGGCACGGGATTGCCGAGGACGCCGCTCCAGGTCAGGACGACTCGACACGACGGTTGACGCCGAAGGGGATCGAGAAGCTGCACTGGATCCTCCGAACGGCTCGCGAGGCTGGCGTGCGACCGGACATGATCTTGACCAGCCCCTATGTCCGCGCCGTGCAGACGGCTGAAGCGGCAAAGGAAACACTCGGCTTCAAGGGTGAATTGATCGAGACAGAAGTCCTGGTTCCTTATCAGAACCCGGTCGATTTATGGCGGGAGATTCTGGTTCACCGAACCAGCGGCGAACTGATGGTCGTTGGGCATAATCCGCTGCTGAGCGACTTTGTTTGCTTCCTGACAGGCACTCCTTCCTATGGCATCGCTCTCAAGAAAGGGGCGATCGCGATGGTTGACGTACTGCCGTCTTCGCCGCGCCCGCAAGGCTCATTGATCTGGCTGCTCACGGCGCGGATCGCGGGCGTCTGAGAACGGGCTGCGGCCCGATGGCCGGACACCCGCCTGAAACCGACATGGGTGGGCCCCTCCGCGTATAATCCTTCTTTGACGACGGGTGCTTACTCGGCCGGTGTCGTCATGGAGGAGCCGTGCAGTGGTTTGAGTATGCTCGACCCGAAACGGTCGATGAGGCAGTGCGACTGCTCTCCGAACACGGTGAGAAGGCGTGCGTTCTCGCCGGCGGAACCGACATTTTGGTGCAGCTTCGCGGCGGGTTTCGCGCCGCCGAGTGGGTGGTCGATGTCAAGGGAATCCCCGCGTTGTATGAAATCTCCTGGGATGAGTCATCGGGGCTGACGATCGGTGCAGCGGCGCCGTGCTACCGCATCTACGAGAACGAGGACGTCAAGAAGCGCTACCCTGGACTCATCGACGTTGCCTCGTTGATCGGCGGGACGCAGATCCAGGGCCGGGCCTCACTGGGCGGCAATCTTTGCAACGCGGCTCCCAGCGCGGACGCCGTGCCGCTCATGATCGCGTTGGAAGCGACCTGCCGCATCGCCTGTCCGAACGGCGAGCGAACGGTCGCTGTGGAGGACTTTTGCACGGCACCGGGCAAGAATGTCCTCGCCGCGGGCGAGTTGCTCGTTTCCCTGCACTTCCCTGCGCCGAAAGCGAATTCCGGCGCGCACTACATACGTTTCATTCCCCGCAACGAGATGGACATCGCCGTCGCCGGAGCCGGCGTGTCAGTCGCGCTCGACAACGGGAACTTCGCTTCGGCGCGAGTCGCCCTGGCGTCGGTCGCGCCGACGCCGCTGTTCGTCAAACAGGCCGGTGACGCACTGGCAGGCCAACCTGTCAACGACGAGAGCATCCAACGCGCCGCCGATATCGCGAAGCAAGCGGCCAGGCCGATCGACGACATGAGAGGCACCGTGCGGTACCGCAAGCACCTCTGTGAAGTCTTAACTCGGCGCGCCCTGCATGTTGCGGTTGAGCGAGCCAGGGGGAACAACTGATGCCGCGGAGAGTTCAGGTTCAAACAACGATCAACGGTGAAGAGATCGATTTCCTTTGCGAGCCGCGCCAGAGCCTGCTGGAAGTGCTGCACGACGTGCTCGGGTTGACCGGCACCAAAGAGGGCTGCAACGACGGCAACTGCGGCGCGTGCACGGTGATTTTCGACGGGCGGATCGTAACGGCTTGCCTCGTGCTGGCCGTCGAGGCGGAAGGTAAGCAGATCACGACCGTCGAAGGCATCGCCGTGGGCCGCGAACTGCATCCCATTCAGAAATGCTTCCTTGAAGGCGCGGCATTACAGTGCGGCGTGTGCACTCCGGGCTTCATCGTCGCCACGAAAGCTTTGCTCGATCAGGACAGCAATCCCTCGGAAGAGAAGATTCGGCTTTGGCTGGCGAACAACCTGTGCCGTTGCACGGGGTACGACAAGATCGTGCGGTCGGTGCAGGCCGCCGCCGAGAGAATGCAGGAGGCGAGATGAGCGAGCAAAGCTATGAACCCAACATGGTCCTTTCGACCCAGGAGTTCGACGTCGTCGGGAAACGTCCGTTGCGGCACGACGGAGTGGACAAGGTCACCGGGCGTGCGATCTATGGCGCCGACGTCAGCATGGCGGGCCTGATTCACGGCGCGGTGCTGCGCAGTCCTCACGCTCACGCCCGCATCAAGTCGATTGATACCAGCAAGGCCGAAGCCCATCCCGAGGTGCGCGCAGTGGTCACGGCGGCGGACTTTGTGGACCCCGGCGACAAGACGGTCGATCTGGGTGAGGGGCTGACGCGGCTTGCGTACATCCGCAACAACGTTCTGGCCCGCGACAAGGTTCTCTATCGCGGCCATGCGGTGGCGGCGGTAGCGGCTGCCAGTCTGCATGACGCGCTCGAGGCATTGAAGCTCATCGAGGTGGAATACGACCCCCTGCCAGCGGTGCTCACGGCGCCGGATGCGATGAAAGAGGACGCGCCGCTGCTGCACGAGAGTCTTCGCACGACGGAGTTCGGCAGGCCGACGGACAAGGTCAGCAACATTTCGGACCACTTCCGACACGAGAAAGGTGACATCGAACAGGGCTTCGCAGAAGCCGACCTGATCGTCGAGCGCGAATTCGATACGTCGACGGTTCACCAGGGATACATCGAGCCCCACAACACGACCACTCTTTGGAACAACGACGACCGTATCCACATCTGGACCAGCACGCAAGGTCCCTTTACGATTCGCGACACGACGGCGGCCATTCTCGACAAGCCGGTTTCGCAGGTCCGGGTGACGCCGACGGAAATCGGCGGCGGGTTCGGCGGCAAGATCCCGGTGTACATCGATCCCGTCGCGGCGCTGCTGTCGAAGAAGAGCGGGCACCCGGTAAAGATCGTGATGAGCCGCGCGGAGGTGCTGGAAGGAACCGGGCCGACGCCGGGCTCACATTTGAAGGTCAAGATGGGAGTCAAGAGCGACGGCACGATGGTGGCGGCACAGGCATGGCTGGCTTACGAGGCAGGCGCCTATCCGGGCGCGATGGTCATTCCTGGGGGCATGTGCGTCTTCGCGGCTTACGACATCCCGAACGTCACGATTGACGGCTACGACGTTGTCGTCAATAAGCCCAGCACCGCTGCCTACCGTGCGCCCGGCGCTACGAATGCTGCGTTTGCGACGGAGAGCGTTGTCAATGAAATCGCCGAGAAGCTGGGCATTGACCGCCTTGACCTGCGGCTCAAGAACGCCTCGACAGAGGGCACTCGCCGTGCCGACGGACCCAAGTTCCCCCGGATCGGCTGCGTCGAAGTGATCGAGGCCATGAAGAACCACCCGCACTACAGCGCGCCTCTCGAGGGGCCGAACTGCGGCCGGGGCGTCGCGATCGGGTTCTGGTTCAATGCCGGGCTGCCGTCGGCCTGCAATATCGCCGTCAACCCCGACGGGACGATCACGCTGGTTGAAGGTTCTCCGGATATCGGCGGCACGCGAACGTCCGTTGCGATGCAGGCCGCCGAGGTGCTCGGTCTGCCCGCCGAGAAGGTCAGCCCCAGCGTCGTCGATACCGACTCTGTCGGCTTTACGGCAGTCACAGGCGGCAGCCGGGTTACGTTCTCGACGGGGCTGGCGGCCATCGAGGCGGCCCGCGACGTGCGCGATCAGATGGTCCAACGTGCGGCCAAGATCTGGGGCGTTGAGAAAGACGGCGTCGAGTTCTCGAAGGGTGTTTTCCACTGTAAGAACGGAACGGAAAATCGCATGACGTTCTCGGAACTTGCTGCACAGCTCGCGACAACCGGTGACCCGATCGTCGGACGCGCGGGCGTGAATCCGCCGGGCGTGGGCGGCTCATTCTCGGGAAACATCGCCGACGTTGAAGTAGACCCGGAAACCGGCAAGGTCACGATCCTGCGTTTCACCGCCTTCCAGGATGCCGGCAAGGCGATTCATCCCAGCTATGTCGAAGGCCAGATGCAGGGCGGCAGCGTACAGGGCATCGGTTGGGCACTCAATGAAGAGTATTTCATGAACTCCGAAGGCAAGATGATGAACTCGAGCCTGCTCGACTATCGCATGCCGACCAGCCTCGACTTGCCCATGATTGACACGGTCATCATCGAGGTGGCCAACCCCGGGCACCCCTTCGGTGCGCGTGGCGTGGGCGAAGCGAATATCGTCCCGCCTCCGGCGGCCTTGGCGAATGCGATTAACAACGCCGTGGGCGTTGCTATGAATCGCTTGCCGATGAATCCTGTCGCCGTGATGGAAGCAATCTGGGAACAGAACGGCGCAACCGATTGAACCTCGATGCCGATCGTATTCATCCCCGCGGCGATGAAGGAGTTGACCGCGGGAGCCGCGGAAATCCGTGTCGGTGGCTCCACCGTTCGAGAGGCTGTCGCGGAGCTGGAAGCCGCCTACCCGGGCATTCGAGACTGGCTCTTCAATGACAACCGCCTCAAACCTAACATCGTGGTTGCCGTGGACGGGGTGGTCAGCCCGATCGGTTTGCTGCAGGACGTCGACGAGGATAGCGAGATTCACTTCGTCGCCGCGATCAGCGGAGGCTGAGAGCGGTTCTCGGCTGCGAAGGCCGGCCGGCGTATTGCCGGACTGGCTCTTCGAAGCGGTCAGGGATCAACCGTTCGAGCCCCTTAAGCGGAACTGCGGAGATCCGGAGGCGGAATCCGGCGTGACGGCCTTACCGGTCGCTGTGAGAGCCGAAGGGAAATCATTTGTCGGTTGGACGAAGCTCTGTACCTTCCGAACCCAATCAAGGTATCCTCTTCCATCATGCGCAGAATAACCGCCCTCTCATTCGGACTTTCGATTTTTTGGTTCGCACTGCCGCTGCTTGCCGAGAAAAAGGAGACGGCTGAAGAGCACGCCGAGTGGATCAAGGCGACCTACACCAAATATGAATACATGATCCCGATGCGAGACGGCGTGAAGCTGTTCACTTCCGTCTACTCGCCGAAGGACGACACGCAGCCTTATCCGATCATGCTGTACCGGACGCCCTACAGCGTGCGGCCCTACGACATCAACGCATACAAGACCCGCATCGGTCCCTCGCGGCAGTTCGCGAAAGACCTGTTCATCTTCGCCTACCAGGATGTGCGCGGCCGTATGGGCTCGGAAGGCGAGTTCGTGAACGTGCGGCCTTACAAGGCGATCAAGAATGGGCCTGAGGACATCGACGAAACATCCGACACCTACGACACGATCGGCTGGCTGGTGAAGAACATCCCCAACAACAACGGCAAGGTCGGCCAGTGGGGAATTTCCTACCCGGGGTTCTATACGGCGATGGGGGCCATCGATGCCCACCCGGCGCTCAAGGCCGCCTCTCCACAGGCTCCGGTCACCGACTGGTTTATCGGCGACGACTTTCACCACAACGGCGCCTTCTATCTGGCGCACGCGTTCCGGTTTTTCTGGCGCTTCGGGATGCCGATCGATGAGCCGACGCGCGAGGCCCCGATGCAGTTCGATTTCAAGACACCCGACGGCTATGAGTTTTACCTCAACCTCGGTCCGCTGACCAATCTCAACGAGAAGTATTTCAAGAACAAGGTGCCGTTCTGGAACGAGATGATGAAACATCCGGACTATGACGACTACTGGAAGGAGCGCGACCTGCGGCGGGGGCTGAAAGACATCCAACCCGCCGTCATGACCGTCGGAGGGTGGTTTGACGCCGAGGATCTTTTCGGCCCCCTCAAGGTATACGAATCGATCGAGAAGAACAGCCCCGGAGCGTATAACATCCTGGTGATGGGGCCTTGGTATCACGGGCAATGGGCAAGCCACGACGGCGACAAGATGGGACACGTGCCCTTCAACGCGAAGACATCACTCTTCTACCGTGAGGAAATCGAGTTGCCGTTCTTCAGGCACTTCTTGAAAGACGCGAAAGAACTCGACCTGCCGGAAGCTTACGTTTTCGAATTGGGCACGAACCAGTGGCGGCGCTACGATGACTGGCCGCCCAAGCAGGTCACTGAGAAGACGCTTTATTTCCATCCTGACGGCAAGTTGAGTTTCGAGAATCCCTCGGAGAGTGGCTCGACGGCGTTCGATGAGTACGTCAGCGACCCGGCCAAGCCTGTTCCGTTCATCCCGAACATTGCGATCGGGATGACCCGTGAACACATGCTCGATGACCAGCGCTTCGCCAGCTCGAGGACCGACGTGCTTGTCTACCAGACCGACGTGCTGGAAGAAGATATCACCATCGCCGGCCCCATCACGCCGTGTCTTCATGTCTCGACGACCGGAACGGATTCAGATTGGATCGTGAAGTTGATCGATGTCTATTCCACCGATTTCCCGAACCCGAAGCCGAACCCGGAGCGTGTGCAAATGGGCGGCTACCAGCAGCTTGTTCGCGGCGAGGCGATGCGGGGGCGGTATCGCAACAGCTTCGAAAAGCCGGAGCCGTTCCAGCCCGGCAAAGTAACGAAGGTCGAGTATGTCATGCCCGATGCCTATCACACGTTCCGGCGCGGGCATCGGATCATGTTGCACGTCCAGAGCTCATGGTTTCCGCTGGTCGACCGCAACCCCCAGAAGTTCGTCGATATCTACAACGCGAAGAAGGAAGACTTTCAGAAGGCGACCCAACGGGTGTATCGGTCGAAGCAGGCTCCGTCGGCGGTGCGGTTGACGGTGCTGCCACCCCGGAAGCCGTGAACGGAAGATCTCTCAGGGTTCGCATGAAGGTTCTACCCTTCTGCGCCGAAGTGGATCATCAAGAGATGATCCGTGAGATCGAGAAACTCTGGGGTGAAGGAGAGCACCCCTCGATGTGATCGGTTGGAAATACGGGTTGCCTTCGTCGGGCTCTACGAGCGGGAGCATCATCCTGTCGATCTGCCCGATGTAAAAACGCGAGGACGCCCATTCCGCTCAGGCTACGGGCCGACCCTCCACGGAAAACTGATTCGGGTTCCACGTCGCCACTCGCATCTCGTAGTGAAAATCGGCGGATACCTGGGTGTAGTACGCGGTCACGATGCTACCGTCATCGAGTTGCACGCTGCTCGGATAGCCGCAATCCGGTCGCGGACAATCGGCGATGCGTATCGGTGGACTCCAAGTCTGCCCCTTGTCATCGCTGAGTCGGACATCCACACCGAAGTTGTTCCAGCAGCGGTTCCCGCAGCTCAGGAGGACCCGTCCGTCCGCGAGCATGGTGAGATGTCCGGTGACCTGCATCGGCAGGCTAAGAGGCATTTTGCGCTGCCAAGTGCGCGCGTCGTCGGTCGATGCGAAGAGCTCGAGGTGAACGTCGCGCTTCTCACGAAATTCGCGCGAAGCCGCTAGCCACTGCCCTCCACCCAAGTGGTGGATGGCGGTTTCATTGCCAACCGGATTCAGCGGAGCCAATTCCGTCCAGCTTCGGCCGTCGTCGCGGCTGCGCACCAGGTAGCCCTCTCGCATGTTGCCCTTGCTTAGGTATGCCCCGGCGCACAGCGAGCCGTCCGCAGCGGCTTGGATATTCCCGAACGGGATCAACTCGTTGTCTCGGCCCACTGCCGTCGCGGGCGCCTCCGGAAACTTCACGCCTACAGACCAGGTTCGGCCGCCATCCGACGACCGGCATACCCAAGGCCGCAGCGTCCGGCTTTTCGGGCCGCTCAACGTTCCCGCCGGCGCGCGGTCGGACCAGCCACTGCAAAGGACAACCAAGTCGCCGTTCTTCGCAAACCCGGCGGCGCAGTTCATGCGGTTGGTCGTCGGCTCATGCTGCGCCGTACGGCTGCGAAAACGCCACGTCTTGCCGTCGTCTTCACTCGCCCAGCAATCGAGATCGCCTTCCCAAAGCCCGTGGCAGGGCTGGTTGAAGATAAACACGACCAGCGTTCCATCAGGCAGGCGCTTCAGATTCGGCCAAGCGCAAACCTTCTGGATCGCCGTGCGGTTGGTGACGCCTGCGGGGCTCCACTCGGCGCCCCGGACAGAAGAAGATGGTTGCGCCGCGAACGGCAATGCGAGCGAGGCCGCACCGGTCCGCAGCAGATGGCGCCTGTTCATTTTGTCATCCCCATCGTCAGCAGCAAAGGTTGAGCCCAGTATAGTGGGTCAAGTAGCTCACGGATTTTTTAGTTCTTTGTGAGAGTGTATTGGCGCTTTCTCAAGTTTTTTGACTTCCATGTACTAGTTTGGGACGATAAGGGTTGCCTTGAAGCGTCAGGCTTGGCTCGGTTGATTCCGAAGCGCCCGCAGTGCCGCTGCTTCCCTGTCTCTTCAACGTTGCTCCCTCGGGGGGAGCGAGTTTGATCCTTCAACGGAAAGGGAAGCACCTGGAAATTCGATGAAGCTTTATGTAGGCAACTTACCATACACCGCGTCGGAGTCTGACGTCGAAGCCTTCTTTACCGAGCAGGGTGTTAAGCTGGACTCTCTCTCCCTCATGCGTGACCGCTTCACGGGCAACTCGCGCGGCTTCGCGTTTGTCGAGATCTACGACGACGAGACTGCCCTGCAGGCGATCGAAAACTGCAACGGGAGAGACTGCCAGAGCCGGCCGCTGGTCATCAACGAGGCGCGGCCCAAGACTCCCAACTTTGGCGGCGGAGAAGGTTTCGACCGTGGACCCGGCGGCGGCGATCGACCGGGGCGCGGCGGCAAGGGCAGCCGGCGCAATAAGCGTGACAAAGGCCGCCAACGCTGGTGAACTAGCGACCGTCTTTGCGGGGTTAGCCCGGATCTATTCCGAGGCCGCCGGGGGCCTTCATCCCCAGGTTCCTTACCAGGAACGCCCATTCATCGGCTGCTTCTTCAATTTGCTTTGAAGTGGGTTTGCCGCTCCCATGACCCGCGCGCGTCTCGATGCGCGCCAAGACCGCATTTGGACAATCCTGCGCCGCCTGCAATCTTGCGATGAATTTGAAGCTGTGCCCGGGCACGACGCGGTCGTCGGTGTCGGCGGTCGTCACGAAGGTCGGCGGATAGCAGGTTCCCCCCTTGATGTTGTGGTAGGGCGAGTAGGCATGGAGAGCCTCGAACTCCTCCGGGTTGTCAGATGAACCATAGTCGTCGGTCCAATAGCGGCCCGCTGTGAACTTGTGAAAGCGGAGCATGTCCATCACTCCGACGGCCGGGAGCGCCGCGGCAAACAGGTCCGGCCGCTGCGTCAAAGCAGCACCCACAAGAAGTCCTCCGTTGCTCCGACCCTGGATCGCAAGCTTCTCCTTGCGAGTGTATTTGTTGTCGATCAGCCATTCGGCCGCGGCGATGAAGTCGTCGAAGACGTTTTGCTTGTTCGTCTTCGTGCCGGCCTTGTGCCAGGCTTCTCCGTACTCGCCGCCGCCGCGCAGGTTCGCCACCGCGAGCACTCCGCCCTGCTCCAGCCACCAAACCCGCGCGGTGAGAAACCGCGGCGTCAGCGAAATGTCGAATCCACCGTAGCCGTAGAGCAGCGTCGGGTTGTCGCCGTCAAGCTCAATCCCTTTCTTGTGCGACAGGAACATCGGGATGCGCGTGCCGTCCTTGCTGCGGTAGAAGACTTGCTTGACGGCAAAGTCGTCGGGACGAAAGGTCACCTCGGGTTGGCGAAAGACGGTGTTTTCTCCGGTGACCAAGTCGTAGCGGTAGATTGTCGGCGGCAGGGTGTAGCTCATCATCAGATAGAACGTCTCGGTGTCGGTCCGGCTTCCCTCGAAGCCATACGCAGTAGCGATCGTTGAGAAGTCAACGTCTCGCACGAACGCGCCGTCCATTTTGTAGACCTTGACCACCGTCCGGGCGTCTTTGAGATATGTCGCAATGAAGAGGTTCCCGACCAGCGTCACCGCTTGCAGCGTATCCGCGCTCTCCGGGATGATTTCCCGCCAGTGTTCTTGCGCCGGTTGCCGCGTGTCGATCGCGATGACGCGGCGCCGGGGCGCTTCCAGGTTGGTCTGAAAGAACAGCACCGCTCCGTCGTTGCCGACAAAGGTGTACTCGTTCTCGAAGTTGTCGATCAACTCCGTGGGCAAACCGTACGGCTCGGTGAGGTCGCGATACACGATGCGGTGCCGCTCGTCGGTTCCAACCTGGATCTGAATGACGAGCAAACGCCCGTCCTCGGTAACTTGGGCAAAGAAACCCCAATCCGGATGATCTTCACGCTGGAACACCAGCACGTCGTCGGCTTGCGTGCTTCCGAGCCGGTGGTAATAGAGCTTGTGATTGAGATTGAGGCTCTGGAACGCGGCACTGTCTTTCGGCTTATCGAAGCGGCTGTAGAAAAACCCTTCGCCATCGCGCGTCCAGGAGGCTTCGCTGAATTTGACCCACTCGATTTGGTCCTCTAAGATCCGGCCCGACTCGACTTCGATGATTCGCCAAGTCTGCCAGTCAGAACCCGACTGCGCCGCTCCATAGGCGACATGCCGGCCATCGGGACTGGGCACGAAACGAGTCAGCGCGGCCGTCCCATCCTCCGACCACTCATTGGGATCGAGCAGTACCTGCGGCTCGCCGTCGAGCGAGGCCAAGTGATAGAGGACATATTGATTCTGCAGGCCATCGTTTTGAAGGTAGAAATATCGTCCGCCGGCCTTCACGGGGGGAAGGTATTTTTTGAAGTTCCAAAGCTCGGTCAAACGTCCTCGAATCCCCTCGCGCTCGGCAATGGTGTCCAGGTAAGCGAACGTCACTTTGTTCTCGGCGGCGACCCACTCTTCCACCTCGCTCGATTCCCTTACGTCTTGCTCCAACCAACGGTAGGGATCAGCTACCTCCTTTCCGTGATAGACGTCGATGTGATCGACGCGACGAGTGTCCGGGTAGGTCAGCCCTTGCCGCTGTGCCGCCAGAGGCAGCGTCGCCGCCACGACTACGACAAGAATCGCAAAGAGCTGAAGTTGATTTGTGAAACAGACAGGAGGTATCAAGGGTCTTCCCTCGTGGGCTGCGGCCTCGAATGGGACGAGGCTATGGCAGCGAGCTTCGCCGTTGTCGAGATCAATTCTAAATGGCGCGCCGGTGGTTCACCGGGCTGTTTCTAGTCGTCCCGGCCGCCCAGCAATCCGGCCTGCATCAGGAAGTAGAGTAGCGTCAGCAGCGAGCTGACCGCCGCCGCGACGTAGGTGAGTGCGGCGGCGTTGAGGACGCGGTCAACTCCTTCGCGCTCGTACGGTGAGATGATTCCTCGCGCGACCACGAGTTCTTTCGCGCGGGCGCTGGCGTCGAACTCGACGGGCAGCGTAACGACCTGAAACAGGACCACCGCCGAGAAAAGGATAGCGCCGATCGTAATGATGCCCATTGACTGCAGCATGATTCCCGCGAACATCACGATGTAGCCCACTGATGAGCCGATGTTGGCCGTCGGCACCAGGGTAGACCGCAGCCACAACGGCTTGTAGTGCCGGGCGTGTTGAATGGCGTGACCGGCCTCGTGCGTGGCCACTCCGATGGCCGCGATCGAGTTCGTGTCGTATACCGCCTCGGAAAGCGCCAGGCTCCTGGTGGCCGGGTTGTAGTGGTCCGAAAGAAATCCGTGTGAGCGGTTGATCTTCACATGGTGGAGGCCTTCGCGGTCGAGCATCATCCGGGCGGCTTGGGCACCCGTGTACCCAGTCGCGGCGCGGACCTTCGAATACTTGTTGAAGGCGGATTTTGTGCGAAAGCTCGCCCAGCCTGACAACGCCATGCCGGGTAGAAGAACAAAAAGGAGATAAAAGGGATCGAAGAACATTCCGTGGGCCTCCGCTCAAACCTTTAACACACTCTCAACTCATTCTAAAGGACGGCGGAGAAGAAGATCCTCGCGTTACGCCGGGCCGGCGTCTGCGGACCTTCGCGGCCGCGGACTCCCTGCTCGACTTGCGTGGTGCGGCGTTACTATTTCTTGCCGGCAAGTTGATACTGGGTGAACGGCGACCGGGCTCCGGCGATGTTGACGTTGATGAGGTAAGGCTTGTCGCTTTTGAGGGCGCGGTCCAGCGCCGGCCGGATTTGGCCTGGGTGATCGATGTGCTCACCCTCACCGCCGAAGCCCTTCATCACGAGATCGTAGCGGGTGCGGAGCAGTTCACAAGCGACGGTATGCTCGTCGTCGTACGTTCCCTTTTGAAGCTCGCGCTCGATGCCCCAGCCTCCGTCGTTGCCGACGATGATGATGACCGGCAGGCCAAGTCGGACTGCAGTATCCATTTCGGCTGCATAGAAACCGAGCGAGCCGTCGCCGCTAATGATGATAGCTCGAGAATTCGGCCGGAGGATCTGTGCCGTAAGGCCGATCGGGAAGCACGCGCCCAACCCTGCCAGCGCACCCAGCCGCAACCAGTGCATCGGGCGGCGCGCGGGGATGCTGCAACGGCCCCAGTGGACGAAATCACCGCCGTCCCAGCAAAGGGTGGAGTCTTCGGGAACCCACGCCCGCATTTGCAGGTAGAGGTGTAGGGGGTGCATCGGGTCGGACGGTGCCGCAGCGATGGATTCCAACTCCTGCCGCCAGGCTTCGTCGGTCTTGTTGACCTTGGCCAGCCAGTCGGAGCGGTCCGGTGCCGGCCGGTCGTGTAGTGCATCATTGAGTGCCTGGAGCGCCAGCTTGACGTCCGAATAGATCCCCACTTCAAGGCGGCGATTGAGTCCCAGCTCCTCCGGATGGATATCGACCTGGGCGAATTTGGCCTCCGGGGAGAAAAGCCGCGCGCCGCCAAGCCGCAGCCGGTAGTCGAGTTTCTTTCCCAGTACGATGACCACGTCGGCTTCCTTGAAGGCTTTGGCGGCAGCGCGGCTCAACGACGGATCGGCGTAGCCGAAGCACAGCGGATGGTCATCGGAAACCACCCCCCGCGCCAGGCAGACCGTGAAGAGTGGCATCGAGGTCTTCTCGATAAAGGTCTGCAACTCGCTGTCCGCGCCCGACCACCAAGTGCCGCTTCCGGCGATGACTATGGGCCGCTCGGCCTTGTCGATCAGGTCGATCAGACGGCTGATTTCGCTGGAATCGGGTCCTGGCTTTCGAATCTCGATCGGTCCGTCGGGGAGCGGATAGTGGTTCTCCGTTTTCGCGGTGAGCAGGTCCACTGGCACGCTCAGGTGCGAGGCGCCGTTGCGGCCCGAGAGTGATTCCAGGAAGGCCTTGTGGACATGGAACGGAATCTGGCCGGGTTCGGCGGGCTCCGCCGCGTACTTGGTGATGGATTGAACCATCCCGAGCTGTTCCATGTCCTGGAAGGCGTAACGATCTCGCATTTTCGAGCTGCTCATGCCGCTCATCGCGAGGATGGGCGAGCCTGTCGTGTGGGCCGTCGCGATGCCGCTGAGAGAATTCGTATGCCCGGGTGCGCCGGTGACCATCGAGACACCTGGTTGCCGCGTGATGCGGCCCCACCCGTCCGCCATGTGAACGGCGGCCGATTCGTGCCGAGTGTCAGCGATGACGAGCGCCTCGCGCTCGGCGACGCGGAGGATCTCGTTCAGGTGATCACCCACCAAGGTGAAGATGTGGGAGACACCGAGGTTTTTGAGGCTGGCAATGAATAGTTCGGCTCCGTTGGGCATGTTGGTCCGGTGACACTTCGGGAGAGTTAGGATGTGCGGGGAGTGCTGTCGTGCAGGTGGGGAACAGCGAATACAGCAATATAGCGCGTTTCCGAAGTCGAGCGGTCGGCCATCCGGTCCCGCCAATACGAGAGCCGGCGCCGCCATGTCTCAGCGGGAAAGCCCGAGTCGTCTGCAGGGGACCGGTGAGGGGATCCCTGTTTTCTAGCCGACCTTTGTTTGCTTCGGCAGCTTCAGGGCGATCAAGAAGCCCAGCAAGGGTAGCGCTACCACGCCCCAAAACACGGCCTGTAAACCTACATGGTCGGCAATCCATCCCAGCATCGGGATGAGCGTGATTCCCGCCATTCCCCAGCCGAAACCCATCACCAGCGCGCTCGCCGTGCCTGCTTGCGTCGGTACGAGCGTTTGCGCCATGACGATCATGACCGGATTCGTCAGCAATAGGATGAGCGTCCCCACAAAGAGACCGGCGAGTGACAACCATCCGGTCGTCTCAAGGAAGAGCGCAAAGAACGGAAAGCAAGCCATCATCGAGATCAGAACGACACGGCGACCGCCGATGCGATCCGCCAAGCTTCCGCCGGTCAATGAGGCGACCACCGAACTGACGAAGAAGATGGCCAGCCAGTAACTCGCCTGTTGCAGTGTGAATCCTCGATCCTGATATAGATAGACCGTCAGAAACTGCGCAAGTCCCAGGTGCACGACCGATCGCAGGACGACGAGCACATAGTGCAACAAGAGAGGCTTCCACTGCCGCCGGAAGGGCTCCCATTCGAAGGATGCCTCGCCGTTTGTCCTTCCGTTGACGGGCGCGGGCAGCATCCAGAGCAGAAACCCCGCAATGATGAGCGCCGGCAGAGCGGCCAACGGGAGTTGCTCGAGCCCGACCCTTTCGGCCAAGGTCGAGAAGTAAATGGGACCCAGCGAGAGGCCTACCATGCCCGCCGCGATGAAGATGGCCACCGTCAGTCCGCGCCGCGTCTTTGCATGAGCGGCCGCTTGTGACGTGCTCTGGGGATGGAATGCCGCGACCCCCATTCCACCGATCAGTGCAATCGCCAGGAGCATCGGATAGCCGTTCGCGACACCCAGGCTCGACAGGAAAACGCCCGCCGTGGCGAGACCGAACACGACAAACAACCGTGAGTGGATGCGGTCTGACAGCAGCCCGAAGAAGAGCTGCATCACAGCCGAGCCGAACATGAAAACACCACTGAGGACGCCGACCTGTGCCAGCGTGAGCGAATATTTGTCGGCGAGGAGCGGCTGCAGCGTCGCGACGGAGCTGGCATAGAAGTCGACCGCAAAATGCCCGAGGCAGAGCAGCAGGAAGGGGCCTGTCAGGATGGCTGCTATCGCCGGAGCCGCCGCGGATGGAGCGGTCGCCGCGGGCGCTTGCACAGGGGGCTCTATCGTTGAAGTACTCAAGACGAACAGCTTTCGAAGAATGCTTCATGATAGCCAAAGGCTTCCCGAATCGCCGGTTCGATATTCTTAGTGCTTCCTTCTGAATCACCGGACATCCGGAAAACATGCCATGAAAATTGTTGACATGAGGGTCCATTCCATCGCGATGGCGGACCCGCCCCTGCGGAGTTCCTACGGATTGCACGCTCCTTGCGCGCTGCGAAACGTGCTTGAACTCGAAAGCGAAGACGGCATCGTCGGTATCGCCGAGACCTATGGCGGAGAGAAGCCGGCGGCAGCGCTTCGGGAAGCCCGCGGGCGGGTCGTAGGCGCCAACCCTTACCGTCTGACGGGTGATCTGCTCGGTTTCGTCGAGGGCGAAGGCGGCGGCCTCGATCGCTCGCAGACCTACCACGTTCCCGGAGAGAACCCTCTCGACGCGAGTAGCCGCACTTACGCCGCTATCGAGACCGCTTGTCTCGACCTCATCGGCCGCGCCGTTGGACAGCCGGTCTGCGACCTGATCGGAGGCCGCGTTCGCGACGAAGTCCCCTTTTCGGCGTATCCCTTCTACAAGCACGCCGGAGGCGGCGGCGAAGGCGATGAAGCACGTGAGGACAAGTACGGCGAGGCGCTGTCGCCGGAAGCGCTCGTCCGCCAGGTAAAGCAGATGTTCGACGAGTACGGATTCGGTTCCGTCAAGTTCAAGGGCGGCGTCTTCGACCCGGCGATCGAAGTCGAGACGATCCGCCAGCTCCGCCGGGAGTTCGGCACGAGCGTACCTCTGCGCATCGATCCCAATAGCGCCTGGACCGTCGAGACCTCGATCAAAGTGGGCCGGGACCTGAAAGAAGACCTCTCCGGCGGCGGCTATTTGGAAGACCCGGCGATGGGGATCGACGGCATGGCGGCGGTTCGTGCAGGCCTGCTGGCCGAAGACATCGATACGCCGCTGGCGAGCAACGTCGCATTGACGTCGTTCGCGCATATTCCCGAGTCGGTCAAAAAGGATGCCGTGCAGGTGATTCTGTGCGATCATCACTACTGGGGCGGTATGAGGCAGGTGCAGCACCTCGGCAAGATCTGTCAGGTCTTCGGAATCGGGCTTTCGATGCACTCCAATAGCCATCTGGGTGTTTCGTTGATGGCGATGACGCATGCCGCCGCCGCTACGAAGCACCTCACCTATGCCTGCGATACTCACTATCCGTGGCAGTCCGAGAAGGACGAGATCGTCGCCGGCGGACGCATCCCGATCGTCGACGGCTGCGTCAAGATTCCCGACAAGCCGGGCCTGGGCGTCGACCTGGACTACGACCAGATCGCTCGCGGCAAGGCATTGTTCGAGAAGGTGCCTTACCGGAAACGCGACGATCAGGCCGAGATGCGCAAGCACGTCGATCCGAACTGGAAGCGTATACTGCCGCGCTGGTAGGAACGGCCGGCGGCTCCTCAGCAAAGAGCCTCATGCCCTGGGTGCGAGGTGGGCTTCTATTGGGTGCGGCCGGTGATCCATGGTCGTGTCTGAGAAGGGCTCGGGGATACATTAGGCACCGTAGGCGTGTCAAACCAATTCAGAAATGTCCCCTCTGGGGTGAGGGTCGCGGAGGGAGCCGGGGCCGTTCTACGGCGACCGGAGGCACGGAGAGCCGCCTTCCGGTGGGGTTCTGGCGCGCCAGGTGCTGCCTGCACCAAGATCGCGACCACTCCGGGCGCCTCGCCACGGCACGCCTCCGCGGCTCACCCTAGGCGGGCACGGCTGCTCCCGATACGCCCTGCCGCTTGGCCTCCGCCAGCGCTACCGCCTGCCGCGCCAACTCCCTCCAGGGATGCGTCCGAGCCGGCTTCGGCGTCCGCCTGGCCTGCTCCCGCTTGGCCTTCTCCAGCGTGCGGTGCACGCTCTTCTCGTCATCCAGGGGCAGCGGCTGCGGCCCCTTGCGCAACAGCTTCGCTTCCAACTCGCGGCCCTGGTGCAGCACCCGCAGCGTGGTGTCGTAGCCCGCGCACACCGTCACCGCCGCGTGCTGCAACCGGATACCCCTTCCCTTGCCCCTGGATCCCGTATGCGCCGCCCTGGAACGTGAAGGTCAGGTTCTTCGACAACTTTCGCTCGTGCCATGGACACAGGATCCAGTCCAACTCGGCGGCCTCCCAGCCCACCTCCCGGTGCGCGTCCTGCTCACTCCGCGGCGCTTGGCTGAAGCGCGCGTTGTAGTCCGCCCTGTAGTGCGGCAGAAAGGCGTTGGCGGCCTCGATGCTGTCTTCCAGTCCCCCGCAAGCCGCAACTCCCGCGGCAAGCGCCCTTGCAGGGTCTGAAAAGCCCTTTCCACGCGCCCCTTCGCCGGCGGCGTGTTGGCAGGAATAGGCTGGATGTCGAGCGTCTGCAGCGCCCGCGTGAACTGCGTCCACTCGCCCTCGCGGTCCGGCCGGTTGACCCGCAAGATCGAGTGCTGGTCCGAGTACAATGCGACCGGCCGCCCGTGCCGCTCCAGGTACTCCCGCAGGGTCTGCATGTAGGCCTGCGTTGTCTCCGCCTCCCACAACCGCAACACCAGCAAACGGCTGGTCGCGTCGTCCACGAACGCGAGCCGCCGCGCCTGCGGCTGCCACAGACCTTCCTCGATCAGCCCCTGCCGCAGCGTCTCCACGCTCAGCCGGTAGCCGTGCACCTGGGTCAGCTTCTCGTGCGCCAGCGTTGGCGGAAAGTCCGCGTAGCGCTGCTCGACCGACTCCAGGATCTCGCGCCGCGTCGCCGCCGCGATCGCGTTGTTCGGCCGTCGGCCCCGCCAGCGCGCCGCCAGGCCCGCCGGCCCCGCCGGGCGGTAGCGCGCCGCCAAGCGCTTCACCTGCCGCTCCGTAACTCCCACACGCTCGGCCGCTGCCCGCTGCCGCATCCGCTTCTCCACCACGGCCGACACCACGCTCACCCGCTCCAACTCTTGCCCGCTCATCGCAACTACATCCCTCACCATGTCCCCTCCGTCCCTCTATCCAGACCCAAAAGGGGACATTACCGCTTTGGCGCTACACTAGCCGCCTTTTCTCACCAGCGGCTTTGCGATGGGTTGAGAGGGGCCGAAATATAGTCTAAAGATCGGAATCCTCCGCGGCGAGGGAGGCGAGGGCCGATACGGGGCGCTTTAGGTCGCCCATTGCGGCTCGCGAAAGTCCGTTTTTCGGGTTGTTGCCGATTCTAGAAACACTTCGCCCCTGCGCCCCCTGGGGGCGCCGTTTTTGGTTCGCTCCGTGTTAGCAAACAGTTGCTCCTCCCGGCGGACGCAACGCCCGATACACCGCCGCGAATGCCTCCTCATCGGGGTAGCCGCCGGCCAACGACAGGTACACCCGCCGCACGCTCACCTTCACCTGTGCCCCGATCTTCAACAACCCCCGCCGGATCGTCTCCGTCTGGGCCCGCGCCCACCGTGTGCCCTTGAGCCCCAGCCGCCGCAGCGCCACCAGCAACACGTACGCCAGCGACGACAGATACAGCCGCAGTTGATTGGCCCGCAGCGTCTCGCTGCTCATGCGATCAGCAAACAGACTCAACTGCTCCTTGATGCGATTCTCGGCCTCCCCGCGCCGGCAGTAGAGTTGTTCGTACAACCGTTGCGGCGGCCATCTCTGGGCCTCCAGCGACGTCACCACATAGCGCGGATTCTGCTTGCCCGAGAGCTGTTCGGCTTTCCCCACCACCCGCCGCGCCCGGCTCCAACTCTGCCGCGTCTGATACCCGAACTCGCTAAAGACCCGCGCCGGCCGGCCCGTCTGCTGCTGCCTCCTCGCCGCCTCTGCGAGCGCCTCCTCCAGCAGCGACCGCAACCGCTCGTTGCGCGCCAGCCCCACCACGTACCCCACCTGGTTCGCCTCGCAGCAGCTCAGCAACTCGTCCCGACAAAACCCCGAGTCGGCTCGCAGCAGGATCTTCACCTCCGGCCAAGCTTCCCGGATCTGCGCCACGATCCTCTCCAACTCCGCCACGCTGCCCGCCGCCGCGTCTTGATTCGACACCCGCTGCCGCGCGCACAAGACGTGCTCGCCGCTGAAGATGTACAGCGGCAAGTAACAGTAGTGACCGTAGTACCCGTGAAAGAAACGCCCCTCCTGCTGCCCCTGCAAGGGCGTGTCGGTGGCGTCGATATCGAGAATGATCTCGGCCGGCTCCTGCGGGTGTGCTTCTATGAACACGTTCACCCGTAGGCGGTCGATCGCTTCGCTGTCGCAACAGATCTTCTGGTAGCGGTCCAAACCGTCGGTCCTGTGTTCCAGCCGGTTCAGCGTGCTCTTGCCCGCCAGCGGCTTGCCGCGATCACGCTCTCGGCTGCGCTGCTGCCCTTCCAAGTCGCTCTTGCCCACTAGCAGCGCCAGCAGCGGTTCGCTGCGCAACTCGTCGTGATCGTTGAGGTCTTCGTATCCCAGCGCCAGCGCATACACCCGCTGCGAGACCAGCTCCGCAACCCGGTGTTCGATGCGCCGCGGATCGCGGCGGTCCTCGAAACAGACCGCCAGGCGCGGCAGCAGCTTGATGCGCCGGTCGACCTCGCGCAACAGCAGCGCGCCGCCGTCGGAGCTGATCACCCCGCCATCAAACCGGGTGCTTACTTGGCGGCGAAAGTGCTTGCCAAACGAGAAGCTCGATTGGCTACACTCTGTTATCGGAGGGCGGCTTGTCTTCTGTGGCGCTAACGTTTTGGACATAAATGTTCTATGCCACAACAGGCAGCCCTTTTCCTACCCCCTGGTGAAATATCCGGGCTAGGCACCGTAGGCGTCTGTGTCATAGACACCTTTTCTTCGAACCGCTAAGCTAGACGGTTTGCTCAAGAAAGGGGCTTCCCCGCCATGTCTGCAGAGGAACTCAAAGGCCAACTTGGTGGCGTGATCACATTCCCGGTCACAATCTTCAAAGACGATCTTTCGCTTGACATCGAGGGCTATCGTCAGAACGTCGCCGAAATGCTGAGGTTCCCGCTGTGCGCGGTCGTGGCGGCCGGTGGAACGGGCGAGATGTATTCGATGACGCCCGAAGAGCATTTCGAGGTCATCAAAGCCACGATCGAGGAGGTCGGCGGCAAGACCCGCGTGCTCGCCGGGGTCGGATTCAACATGCCCCTCGCCACCGAAATGGCCAAGAAGGCCGAGGAGGCGGGCGCCGACGGTATCCTCTGTTTCCCGCCTTACTATCCCAACGCCGATCGCGAAGGTCTGCTCCACTACTACAAGGCGATCGGCGAGGCAACGAATCTCGGTCTCTTTATCTACAGCCGTGACTGGGCAACGTTCTCCGCGACCGAAGTCTGGCGTCTCTGTGAAGCGATTCCAAACCTGATCGCATGGAAAGAGGGCCAAGCGGATCTGCGTGGTTATCAGCGCATCATGGAGCGCTGCGGCGATCGCCTGCACTGGATCGGCGGGATCGGTGACGATATGGTGCCGGGCTACTATTCGATCGGCATTCGAACCTACACGTCGAGCATTGCCGTGCTTGCCCCGCGGCTCTCGCTGCAATTGCATGAGCGCGCCTCGATGCTCGACCAGGCGAGTCTTGCTCGGCTGATGTCGAACTATGTGATTCCTCTCTACGCTCTACGCGCCCGGCGCAAGGGCTATGAAGTGTCCGTGATGAAGAAGGCGATGGAGATCCTCGGTAAGCCGGCGGGCCCGGTGCGGCCTCCGCTGCCGAAAGTGCGCCCTGAGGAAGTCAAGGAGATCGAAGCCTTGATGGAACGCTACAAACCCGTCCTTTAGCTTTTGGGAATCCGGCGGCCCGTAAACCGTGCGTTCGAGCGCCGCGAGATTCCGAAAGACTCCCCCTGAAACGGGCGGACACGCCCACATACTGATCCGGAGAGTTGCCGGACCCGTTTCCCCATCACGCCCTGATGTAGAATGCCTTGCATGCAGATCCGTCTTCTTGTCTTTGCCCTGCTTCTGGTTCTTCCCCTACAAGCCGCTGAACCCATCAAAGTCGGCATCATCGGCACCGACACCTCGCACGTCCCGGCGTTTACGAGGATACTCAATGATCCCTCGCGCCCCGATCATGTGCCCGGCGCTCGTGTCGTCGCTGCTTATAAAGGCGGTAGCCTGGACGTCGAGAGCAGCCGCGCGCGAGTCGACAAATACGCGGCTCAACTCGAACAGGAGTGGGGCGTCGAGATTGTCCCGGACATTCCGACTCTCTGTTCTAAAGTGGACGCCGTGCTGCTCGAGAGCGTCGACGGCCGCCGTCACTTGGAGCAGGTGAAACCGGTCTTCGAAGCCGGAAAGCCGGTCTTCATTGACAAGCCTCTCGCCGCGTCGCTCGAAGACGCTCGCGAGATCGCGCGGCTTGGCAAGATGCACGGCGTTCCATGGTTCAGCACGTCGAGCCTGCGCTATACCGATGCCGTCGCGGAGACCCAAGTAAAAGGACTCAAGGGCGTAATCACGTGGGGGCCCGCCTCGATCCACCCTACTCATCATCTGGATCTTTCCTGGTACGCCATTCACCCGATCGAGTTGCTCTACACGATCATGGGACCCGGTTGCGTCTCCGTACATCGCACGTTTACCGAAGAGGCTGACGTGATCGTGGGCCTCTGGAAGGACGGACGTATTGGAACCGTGCGAGGCATCCGCGCGGGCAAGAGAGGCTACGGAGCCATCGCCTATGGAGAGGATGAGATCAAGCAGTCGACGAAAGCCGGCGGGGCGTATGCACGCATGCTCGTTCGCATCGTCGAGTTCTTCCGCACCGGCGAGCCGCCTGTGCCCAACGATGTCAGTCTCGAGATTTTTGCCTTCATGGACGCTGCGCTCCGCAGCAAAGACCGCGGCGGCGCGGTAGTCAAGCTTCGCTAGACGGGATCGCAGAGACCTGCTTGTCTGTCCGCACCGACTTGGGTTGGGACGAGCGCAAGGCAGGTACGAACCACGAAAGTCATCAAGTGATGGTTCGACGAAGTCCGACGAAGAACGCAGCATGGGCGTTTTCACAGGACTGACCCTCCATGGAACGCATCCTCTTTGACGTCCCCATCACCCAAATGCAACTTGACACCTCACACGTTCTCCTAGGATTAAACTGCCAAGTTGCGTTCCGAGTATGGAACGGCCAGCAAGCCGCGACGCTGCCTCGCAGGCAGGTCTTCGAGCTACGTGGCCCGACGCATTACTCTCCGAAACCGCTCCCGGATCTGAGATTTCTTCGACTCGGCGACATCCTTGGTGCGATTCGCCCTTTCTTTCGTAGTCGAAGATGTGGTCTTTTCCGCTCGCCGGTCAAGTTCAGTTACCCCTGGAGTCACATAGCACCCCACCCCTCGATCACGGCGTGGGAAACAGGATTGTGAATCACAAGCAAATCGAGCAGTGGCTGGCGGCTGATGCGACTAGACTCCAAAACACAAGAATCGGTAGAAGGGGAATCCTCACCCAGACGGGCTGACCGTTCCACGTGGATCGAACCCAACCGGTCCGAACGGTTGAACCGCTCAAGCGATCGAAGGTGACCGCCTATTTTTTCTTTTTCTTGTAAACCTTGTGGCACGACCTGAAACCCGCGCCAACCGAACCCATTGCGGCACGGAACGCGTCACCGTCCTTCGCCTTCGCCGCCGCAGTACCCTGCTTGGATCCGGCGATCACCTTTTGGGCGCCCGGCGTCCAGGGATCGTCCTTCACACGGTTGCCCATCAGTAATAGCTGCGTCGTTTCGCCCAGGATCGAGATATGCTCCCGGGCGTGTTTCCAATCGTAGTCGTTCTGCGGGCCGCCCGCCTTCATCATCGCCGAGAGCTTCTTCATGCTCGGACCCTGCACCACTTCCATGATGTCGTGCACCGAAGCCGTTTCTTCATAGGTGTGGTCAGCATGGACAAGATCCGTGACCGCCAGGAAAAAGACCAATAGAAAACCATGTTTTTTCATGGTGAATTCGTATGCTCCTCGCTGCAATTTGAACCGCCATTATAGACAAGCTGATCGCTGGTCGGTGGATGTTCCCCAAACCCCCTCCCATCCCTTGGCGGCGAAGCCTTTCTGCTATTCTCTTGAAAGATTCAGACCCGATGTCGATGGACGAATGGGGGCTTCCGCAAAGTTGCGTTGAGGCCCTTCCCCGCGCTGCCAAACGATCGCCGACATCGAGCGGTGGAATCCAAACTTTAGAGGAATCAACATGTCGGGCCATTCCAAGTGGGCGACCATTAAACACAAGAAGGCCGCGCAGGACGCCAAGAGGGGCAAGGTCTTTACCCGCCTCATCCGGGAGATCCAAATCGCCTCTCGTGAGGGCGGCGGAGACCCCGACTCCAACCCGCGTCTCCGCACCGCCATCGCCGCCGCCAAGGGGCAGAGCATGCCCCAGGACAACATCAAGAAGGCCATCCTCCGCGGCACCGGGCAGTTGGAAGGCGCGTCGTACGAAGAGATCACATTCGAGGGCTACGCACCGTCCGGCGTGGCCGTCATCGTCGAAGTTGTCACCGACAACCGCAACCGAACCGTCAGCGAGCTGCGTTACCTCTTCTCAAAGAACGGAGGTAACCTCGGTGAGAACGGCTGCGTCGCATGGATGTTCAACAAGCAAAGCCTCGTCATCGTGCCGAAGGAAGCTACCGACGAAGAACAGCTCATGGACATTGCTCTCGGTGCCGGCGCCGAGGACCTCGTCGATGAAGGTGAGAACTGGCACGTCATTTCACCTTGCGAAGCCCACAACGATGTCGTCAAGGCTATCGAAGAAGCCGGCGTGGCGACTGCTTCAGCGGAGGTAACAATGGTTCCGCAAAGCACGGTAGAAGTCGAAGGCAAGAGCGCCACAACCGTGCTGCGCATGCTCGACCTCCTCGAAGACCACGACGACGTCCAGAACGTCTATTCGAATTTCGACATCGACGACAAGGAACTCAAAGTCCTATCGGCGTAGCATTTATATCTCTGCGGACTCATTTCCAAGTTGTCGCAAAGCGATGAGAATCGTAGGTATCGACTGTGGTTCGAAACGAACCGGTTACGGCGTCATCGAGACGGACGGACGTCGACACAGGCTTTTGACCTGTGGTGTGATCTGCACTTCAACGAAGCAAGCCTTTGGAGAACGTTTACGGGTTATTCACGACGGGCTGCGGGACCTCTTGGAAGAGCATTGCCCGGATGCGATGGCTGTTGAGGGAGTGTTCGCTTCCGTCAACCTGCGCTCAGCGCTTCAACTTGCTCATGTGCGTGGGGTGACGCTACTCGCTGCCGCGCAGTCGGGTCTACCCGTAGGCGAGTACTCACCTCTCGAGGTGAAGGGTAGTGTCGTCGGCTACGGCAAGGCCACCAAGGATCAAGTCCGCATGATGGTGAGTTCTCTACTAGGGTCGGACGAGATCGACGGCTCTTACGACGCGTCCGATGCCCTGGCCGTGGCGCTCTGTCACTCGATGCGAAGCGCGGGAGTAAAGGTGTGACACGCCGGTGGCCAATGGTGTGCGTACTCAGCGCCAGAAGAATCGTGGCGCTTCTGCGCGGAGCCTGCATCCTGCTCGCAATAGCAGCTGCCGCTCATGCTCAGGAGACGCTTTTCTTTTCGCGTGACTTCCCCGGCAGTATACCGCCGTACTTCGAGGTGGAATTGACCTCCGATGGGAACGCGATCTACCGGGAAGAGCCTGACGAGGAAGAGCCCTGGACATTCACACTACGCCCTTGGGAAGCAAAAGTGATCTTTCAACTCGTCAATAAACTCGATGGACTGAAGCGACCCATCAAAAACGACCGTAAGGTCGCGTTCACAGGTGACAAGATCTTCCGGTACGACAGCGGCAACGGGCAAAGCGTGGAGGCCGCATATGTTTATACGGAAGAAGCTGACGCGAAAGCTCTGGAGAGTTGGTTCTTGCGCATGGCCCAGTCAGCACAACACCTGTTCGAACTCGAGCGAGTGGTGAGATTCGACCGGCTCGGTGTGAACAAGGCGCTTCTCTATTTTCAAACTTCGTTTGACAAGAACCGTATTGTTGCCTCCCATCAGTTCCTTCCGGTATTACGGAAAGTAGTAGGCGATCAGCGATTCGTGCACATCGCACAAGCACGCGCCGCAGCGCTGATCGAGCGAATCGAATCCGAGTAGAATCAGCCTTCCCCTACAATTGTAGTATATATGCGATCGAGGTCGTCCGGGGAGTAGTATTCGATCTCGATCTTGCCCCCGTTACGGCCACGTTCAACCAAACGTACTTTCGTGCCAAGGACTTCTTCCAAGCGCTCGAGAGCTGCCAACACGTTGGGATCGAGAGGTTTGTCATCCTTTACACGTTTGCGAGGGTCGTTCAATTCCCTGGCGGTCCGCTCGACCTGCCGGACAGATAAGCCTTGAGCGGCGGCCTTTTCGGCAAGTGCTCTTTGTTGTTCCAGGTTGTCAAGGCCCAATATGGCGCGGGCATGGCCCATCGAAAGGCGCCTCTCGGCCACGAGTTGCTGGATATCCTCCGGCAATCGTAGTAGCCGCAGAAGATTCGTTACGGTAGTGCGATCTTTGCCGGTGCGCTCCGCCAGTTCCTCGTGACTCAGGTCTAGCTCGTGAGCCATGGTTCGCAAGGCCGCAGCCACTTCGATCGGGTTGAGATCTTCGCGTTGGATGTTCTCAACGAGAGCGACCTGCAAAAGTCGTTCGTCACTGACTTCTTTGACGATGGCGGGTATTTCTTCTAGCCCTGCGAGGCGAGCGGCCCGTAGGCGCCGCTCCCCAACAACCAGCTGGAACCGATCTTGCTGCTGTCGAAGTACGATCGGCTGAATCACACCATCGACACGAATTGACTGCGCCAACTCTTCGATCGTTTGAGGGTCGAAAGCACGGCGCGGCTGCGTCGGGTTCGCATTGATGTGACTCAGAGGAACAGATTGGACGGCATCCCCCCTTGAGCGCCCTCGTGAGTCCGCCTGAGACTGAGACGGGCTCCGCTTCGGTAGAAGCGCACCGAGGCCTCGACCTAGGGCCTTGCGAGACTTGGGTTTCGGGGGCGATGTCCTAACCATCTTTTTCAAACTCCTACTATGTCACAAACGTATGGCGGTAACCTCACTCACGGGGCCGCCTACTGCGATTGATGTTGCCCGCGACGAAACAGGATTTCACGGGCTAGGCCTAGATAGCTCTCTGCTCCGCGTGATCGGAGGTCATATTGGAGTATGGACCGGCCATGGCTCGGCGCTTCCGCGAGGCGAACATTTCGTGGGATGACCGTGTCGAAGACCTGGTCGCCGAAGAACTCCTGCAGGTCCGATGCGACTTGGCGAGCAAGCGTCGTGCGCTCGTCGAGCATCGTCAGAAGAACGCCCTCGATCGCAAGTTCCGGGTTCCAGAATTCGCGAACGCGGTCAATGGTGTCCAGGAGTGACGATATGCCTTCGAGAGCAAAGTACTCACACTGAATCGGTATGAGTACGGACTCCGCGGCGACTAGCGCATTAAGGGTTAGAAGATCGAGTGCCGGAGGGCAGTCGAGAAAGATGAAGTCATAGGCCGCAGGGGCTTCGTTCAGTCTTGACCAGAGTATGAGTTCACGATCCGATAGGTCAACAAGCTCCAGATTGGCCCCGGCAAGATTTCTCGAGGACGGCAGGAGATCGAGTTGCTCAATTTGCGTTTCTCGTTTAGCCGTTTCGTATGGAAGTCCATCGATAAGGACTTCGTAGAGTGTGAATGGCGTTGATTCGGTCTGTCTAAAGCCGAGTCCGCTGCTGGCATTAGCCTGCGGGTCACAGTCTACGATAAGAACTCGGCAATCGGCTGCAGCGAGGGCGGCCGAGAGATTAACGGCAGTGGTCGTTTTTCCGACTCCGCCCTTTTGGTTAGCAATTGCAATGATACTTCCCAAGGAGCAGGTTCCCCGATCTCCGGGCCATCACACTCTAGCACAGCGATATAGGACCGCCACAAAGCAGGAAGCAGGCAACGCGCGTCTATGTTTCACGTGGAACACGGATGCACTGCCCGAGAAGGACAACTCGCCGTTTGTCCCATGGAATTCCTTCTTCCAGCTCCCATGCCAACTTTTTCCGATTCTTCCATAGCGCGGCCTGGCGTTCACTCGTTATCGCGGCTACTCGGTCGACTCGCAGGGCGATATCATCCTCAATCCCTTCCAACGCCACACCACGCCAGATCGCCCAATCGAAGTTTCGATCCACCCTACTGAAACGGCCTGCATAGACCTTTACTCGTTCTTGCTTCCTGACTAACTCCTGCAGGAAAGCAGCCTTTTTGCGTACTGACTCAACCAGAGTCATCAGAAACGCCGGCCGTGCTACCGAAACGGGCAACCCAGGGAATCCTGCTCCCGAGCCAATATCAACCACCGATCCTTCATGAGGCAGCAGTTGCGCCAGAAACAGAGATTCACCGAAATGTCGTTCCACAATCTCGGTTGGTTCCCGCACGCTCGTTAGGTTGATACGAGAATTCCATCGCAAGAGCAGTTCGTAGTGGTGTTTTAGCCGGATGATCTGCTCCGGGAGGAGCTCCATGTCAAGGGATGCAATCACGGACTTCAACAGATCGTCGAAACGGACCACGTCAGAGGATTGAGCGCCCACTACTCAAATGCAAGTTCAGAATCGAGATCGCGGCTGGGGTGACACCTGGAATGCGAGCCGCTTGACCCAACGTTGCCGGCCTGACACGCTCCATTTTTTCCACGATCTCATTCGAGAGCCCCGCAATGCCCTCATAAAGGAAGTCGGCAGGGATCTTCCTTTTTTCCGCTCGCCGTATCTTCTCGATACTCCGTAACTGCTGAGCAAGGTAGCCCTCGTACTTGATCTCCGTTTCGATCGCTCTCCAATCGGCGTCGCACAGGTTGGCCTTCGTGGTGCATTCCACGAACTTCTGAACATGGTCGATGCGCAACTCGGGTCGCTTCAATAATTGGACGAGAGGCGGCGGGCTCGGATCGCTGCCAACTACGAACTCGCTTAGTTTGTCATTTTGGGTCGGACGATACTGGTTGAGAAACTGGCGGACGCGCCGCCGTTCCTTCTGAATCCTGGCAAATCGCGCCCACTGGCGTCCTCGAATTAGTCCGCATGCATGGCCAATTGGAGTCAATCGTTGGTCAGCGTTGTCGATCCGCAAATGAAGCCGAAACTCGGCTCGTGAGGTGAACATACGGTACGGCTCGTCTGTGCCCTTCGTGACCAGGTCGTCGATGAGAATACCAATGTATGCGTCCGTGCGACCGAGTACGACGGGCTCTTGATTCCGCAGCGCGCAGGCCGCGTTGATCCCGGCCATCAGACCCTGCGCCGCCGCTTCCTCATAACCAGTTGTGCCGTTGATCTGCCCCGCTAGATACAGGCCTCGGATACGCTTTGTCTCAAGGGTATGGCGGAGTTCGGTCGCGTCCACAGCGTCGTATTCAATCGCGTACCCCGGTCGAATGATCTCGGCCCTTTCCAGTCCGGGGATCGATGCCACCATCGCCCCCTGCACGTCGATGGGCATACTGGTAGACATTCCATTGACGTACACCTCATAGGTATCAAGCCCCTCGGGCTCCAGGAAGATCTGATGACGCGGCTTGTCCGGGAACTTGACGACCTTGTCCTCGATCGACGGACAGTATCTCGGCCCGACGCCGTTGATCTGACCACTATAGAGAGGCGAGCGACTGATGTTCTCCTGCAATACGCGTAGTGTTTCGTCGGTCGTGAACGCAATGTGGCACTCAATCTGTTCCCGCTCGATCCGTTCCGTCTGGAACGAGAACGGCGTCGGCTCAGCGTCGCCTTGCTGGGCTTCAAATCGCGCCCAGTCGATAGTACGACCGTCCAAACGCGGTGGCGTACCCGTTTTCAGTCGGCTGCAACGAAAGCTCAGCGACCTTAGCACCTCACCCAGCGTCACCGACGGCGGCTCGCCGCTTCGTCCAGCAGGGAACGTTCTCTCACCGATGTGGACTAATCCGTTCAAGAAAGTCCCTGTCGTCACAATGACGGCGCCCGCGCCGATCGTGCGGCCGTCTCCCAGTTCGACGCCGCGAATCTGAAGCGGCTCGCCCCGCTTATCCAACACCAGATCAACGACTTCCGCCTGCTTGATTGTCAAATTCGGTTCGCTTTCAAGCAGGCGTCGGGACTCGATTCGGTACTGCTTCTTGTCACATTGGGCCCGTGGCGACCATACTGCCGGACCACGACTTGTGTTGAGCAACCTGAACTGGATCCCCACTGCATCCGTCACTTTGCCCATGATTCCGCCCAACGCGTCAATCTCGCGGACAAGGTGCCCTTTCGCGATCCCGCCAACCGCCGGATTACAAGACATCTGAGCAATCAGGTCAAGATTCAGTGTGACCAGCGCTGTCCGAAGTCCCATTCTCGCTACAGCCATGGCAGCCTCATTGCCGGCGTGCCCCGCCCCGATGACTACAACGTCGAAGGCTTCATGGAATGATCGGGTCATGGTCGGACCTACGGTGCCGCTAATCGGTGGCTTTCCTGTTATTCTATGCGCTTAGCGCAGCCCCATGAATCTTCGGAGCACTCCAGACATATGAGAATCCTGGTCGCCGGCAGTGGCGGCAGAGAACACGCTCTGGTTTGGCGTCTTGCTCAATCCGCCGACGTCGACCGCGTCTTCTGTGCCCCGGGTAACGCCGGCATTGCCACAGATGCATCTTGCATTCCCGCTGACATTGGTGCACCCGACGAGCTCGTCGCCTTGGCCCGCACGTTGCGAGTTGACCTGACGGTGGTAGGTCCTGAAGCTCCTCTGGTATCCGGTCTCGCTGACGCCTTTGCGGCTGACGGTTTGCCGATCCTGGCGCCCGAGGCTTTCGTCGCCCAACTGGAGGGAAGCAAGATATTCGCCAAGCAGTTCATGGTCGACCGGGGCATTCCGACGGCGGACTTTGCGGTGGTGGAGTCCGCAGACGACATCGATGCTCATCTTGACCGTTTTGAGTATCCGGTCGCTGTCAAAGCCGATGGTCTTGCTGCAGGCAAGGGCGTCATCATCGCCAATACCCGTCAAGAGGCTGCCGAGACGGCCCGCAAGATGCTTGCTGGCGAGCTTGCTGGCGGCGCCGGGCGCCGTCTCGTGCTTGAGGAATTCCTGACCGGCGAAGAACTCAGCTTCATTCTGCTTTGTGACCGCCGGTCTTACTTTATTTTTCCACCCACGCAGGACCACAAGCGGGCTCTTGATAACGATCAAGGGCCCAACACCGGCGGCATGGGCGCCTATTGCGATCCGCTCATTCTGCCCGTCGAGCTTCGCGATACGATCATCGATCGAGTCGTCGAGCCGACTCTTTCCGGTATGCGCGATCTCGGGCACCCCTTTTGTGGTTTTCTTTACTGTGGTCTAATGATCACCAGCGAAGGGCCAAAGGTTCTCGAGTTCAACGTAAGGATGGGTGATCCCGAAACCCAGCCTTTGATGTATCGACTCGAGGACGACTTCGCGGGCCTGCTTGCTTCGGCGGTCCGCGGTAGCCTCGATGCGAGCCTCGTTCACTGGAGCGAGGGACCCACTGCCTGCGTCGTCCTTGCCTCGGAAGGCTATCCCGGCTCGTATCCCAAGGGCCGCCGTATTACCGGCATCCCCGAAGCCGAGAATCTCGGCGCCAAGGTTTTTCACGCCGGTACGCGCCTTCAATGCGGCCACTACGCGACCGCCGGGGGCAGGGTGCTGGGCGTTACCGCCGGCGGGGCTACACTGGCGCAAGCTATAGATACCGCCTACAACGCCATCGAGAAGATTCACTTTGACGGCATGCACTTCCGGGCGGACATAGGGGAAAAAGGTTTAGCTCGCTATTAAAACTACATTAGTAGTAAATAAGTCATGGAGGCTCTTCCCTTATGAAGGTCGGGCTCATCGGTACAGGAGCCATCGCCCACAAGCACGGCGACAGCTATCAGGAGATCCACTACCAAGTTGTCGCCGTTTCCAATCGCTCTGAACAGAAAGGCCGCGAGTTCGCGAAAAAGTACGGTGCCGAGTTCGTGCCCGATTGGCGTGAACTTTGCGCTAGGGCCGACGTTGACTTCGTGGATGTCTGTGCCTTTCCCGACTCGCGCCTGGAGATGACGAAAGCCGCCGCCGCGAACGGCAAACATGTCCTTGTGCAGAAGCCTATTGCTCTCACACTCAAAGCGGCACAAGAGATGATCGACGTCACTCGATCCGCGAACCTGGTTCTGGGTGTCGTGAGTCAGCACCGGTTCGATGACTCGATGCTGTTCCTGGCAAAGGCCGTGCGGGAGGGCCGCCTCGGCAGGATTCTACAAGCGGACAGCTACACGAAATGGCATCGGCCTCAGCCTTATTACGACCGTCCCGGCAAGGGCACCTGGGATGTTGAGGGGGGCGGAGCGCTCATCAACCAGGCAATTCACGGTCTCGACCTGCTGCTTTACTTGGCGGGGCCTGTGAAGGAAGTTTTCGGCCAGTGGCAGATCGCCGCGGCCCACGAGATGGAATCCGAAGACCTGATCAACGCCGTCATTCGGTATGAAAGCGGCGCTACCGGTGTCATTCAGGCCTCGACTGCGATCCTCCCCGGATATCCCGAACGCATTGAGATCCACGGCACGAAGGGCTCGGCGATTCTAACCGGGGATCAACTCACAGCCTGGGATGTTGACGGTGACACCGGCGACGACGCTCCGCTTGTCGGAAAGGGCGTGGACTCCGGCGCTTCCGATCCAATGGCAATTTCACTGGAACCGATCAAGCGGCAGTTCCTCGACTTCGGCAAAGCGATCGAAACGGGAGGCAAACCGATCGTTGCGGGCGAAGAAGGCTACGCCGCGCTCGAGCTTACTCTCGGCATCTATGAATCCGCTCGGAGCGGCCGAAAGGTCACGTTGCACTGACGACCTCGCCTTCTGAGCTATCGTCTCGTCACACCTTTTGACAAGGTTGAGACGCTCATCGTCACGTCGGCAGCCCTGGCGACTGACCACGAAAAGCGTCCAACCAAGCGTCTGATTTCCTTCTGTTCGAGTGCGCTCCAGCCTTGCTCTGAGTTTGCGTTGCCACCACATGGTGTGCAATGCAGGTCAGAGTACCGGACCGATGCGCCAGGGAATAAACTCACGGTGCCCGAGGCTTTCGGAGAAGGTCTTCCTTCCGGACGCGACATCGAGGGCGAACTGATGAATACGGGTTCCGGCCGTCGGAATGTCCTCCTTACCCTCTGCGATGGTGCCGCAATCGATATCCATGTCCTGGTTCATATGTCGGCCCGTCTGCGAGTTCGATGAGATTTTGATGACAGGTACTGTCGGAAAGCCGAACGCGCTGCCGCGGCCCGTTGTGAACAAGCAGACATTGCACCCGCCGGCCGCCATGCCGGTAACGGATGTCGGGTCGTAACCCGGGGTATTCATAAAAACGAAGCCCGAGTTGGTAATCCTTTCAGCAAAATCATAAACGGCCGTAAGATTCGACATGCCCGCTTTGGCGACGGCTCCGAGTGATTTCTCCGTGATGTTTGTCAGACCACCCGCTTTGTTTCCGGGAGACGGATTCGAATCGAAGCTGATTCCCAGCCCGAAGCCGGCGACATAGCGCTTGTACCACTCGATTTTCTCAAGCAGCCGTTCGCCGACCTCCCGGCTGACTGCTCGCCGGGTGAGCAGGTGTTCTGCGCCGTATACTTCGGTTGTCTCCGCCAAACACACCGTTCCGCCTTGTTTCACGAGCAGGTCGGAAAAGTATCCGACGCTCGGATTCGATGTGATTCCCGAAAACGCATCCGAGCCGCCGCACTCCAAAGCCACTACTAGCTTCGAGGTCGGACACGGTACGCGCCGGCGCCCGCCGACTTCGTCGATCATTTCTCGAACGGCTTTTGCGCCGTCTACAACCACAGCCGTCGTTCCTCCGCTCTCCTGCAGTGTAAAGCCCTGCCGCGGAGCGCCGTTTTGGGCACGGCCCTCTTCCCTCATGTAGTAGCCAATTTGGTTGACCTCGCACCCCAGGCCAATCATCACGGCCGCCGAAATATTGGGGTGATCGGCGAGTCCATCGAGGGTTCGTCGGAGCTGCTGAGTATCAGCACCCTCCGCTTGGCCGCAGCCATCCACGTGGGGAAACGCAATCACGCCGTCGATTCCCGCACCGTCAAACGAGTCTCCGGCAAACTGAGCTTCAACCTGCTCGGTTGCATACGCGGCGCAGTTGCTGGCGCCGACGATTGCGATGAAGTTGCGTGTGCCGGCGCGGCCATCCGCACGCGGATATCCCAAGAAAGTGTCGGCGGCAAGGCGGGGAATGTCCTCCAAGTCGTTCAGTGCATTGGCAAACTCATACTTCCGATCGCCCATGTCAAACGCCAGGTTGTGTACGTGGACCAAGTCACCCGGTTCGATCTCGGATTCTGCCCGACCGATGTCCTCGCCGTATTTGAAGACCGTCTCGCCTGCCCGAATCGTCGTCACCGCCACCTTGTGGCCTGCCCCCACCGCTTGCCGGATTTGGATCTCGGAGCCTTCGAACTGAACGCTGGATCCCGCCGAGAGCGGAACCCGCGCCATGACCACGTTGTCTCTGGGGTTGAGCCGGATGAACGGGTCGTCCGGTCGCAGCAGACTCTCAATCTTTACTATATCCATAGTTTTATTTACAGGGCCACTTGCTCCTAAGAGGCCAGCACGCGCCCCACTTGTTGCAACAGCTCCGCCTCATCGCCTGTGAAGTCACGCTCTCTGCGTGTCGCAATGCCCAACGCGCCCACGGCCGCGGTGCCGGCCATCATGGGGACACAAATCGAGCCTTGTACGCCGCTCGAGCGCGCACCGGGACGGACATCGCCACTCAGATCGGTCTGAAGATTGCACAGATTGACAGGCTCGCGGCGCTGAACGGCCAAGCCGGCGATCCCCTTGCCAACGGGAATGGTTCGGATAACGTCCAGCAAAGGTTCCGGGATGCCGCCTGCCCAAGCCTCGAGGTGCAGCATGCCGTCCGGACCCAACAAGTGAATCGTCCCTGTGTCAGCGTCGAAATGCGCGAGCACCAAGTCCATCACTTTGGCGCGGTCATCGGCGACCTTGCTGATCTTATCGAGCAACTCGCTATCGGACATCCCTTCACCGCCCACAAGTCAGCCCATATTCTCCCATAGCTTGCCCCGACAGAACCGCTTCGTCACTCTGCGGAATGCCTGGTCCGATGCTAAACTTTCACTCGCCGCGACCTTCGCCTGCGAGAGGAGCCTCCGTGAGACGCAAATTCCCTTCGAGACCATGCTGCTTGTTGACATTCATCGTCCTGCTGGCCTCCGCGTGTACGGCTGCCGAGGGCTGGAAAGCGGGAGTTGCTCGGGTTGACATCACACCGCAGGAGTCAATCTGGTTGGCTGGCTACGCCTCTCGTAAAAGGCCGTCGGAAGGTGTCCGGCAGCGCCTTCACCTCAAAGCCCTGGCGCTCGAGGACAGTGCCGGTGTCGTCTCTGTTCTGGTAACTGCCGACCTCGGAGGCTTTCGCGCCGATGTGACAAAGCAGATCGTTCAGCGCGTGACCGCCACGCACGGGCTCGCCCGGGAGAGGTTTGTCCTGAATGCGTCGCATACACACAGTGGGCCCGTAACGACGATCAACCGCTATTCGACCTATCCCCTGAATGACCAGCACAAAGAGACGATTTTGCGCTACCAGGCGCAGCTCATCGACAACGTTGTCAAGGTCATCGGCGAGGCGATGGACCGGCGTGAGCCGGCAAAGCTCGCCTACCGGCAGGGCCTCGCCGGATTTGCCGTCAATCGCCGCCGGGTGGGGCATCCCGAATACCCGGGTCCGACCGATCATGACGTGCCCGTTCTCGCCGTCAAGAAGACCGATGGATCACTGCTGGCGATCGCCTTCGGCTATGCCTGCCATGCCACCGTTCTGAGCGACTATCAGATCAACGGCGACTGGCCGGGCTATGCGCAGGAGGCAATCGAGAAGCGCTATCCGGAAGCTGTGGCCCTGTTTGTCAACGGCTGCAGTGCCGACCAGAATCCGTTGCCTCGCCGCAAGGTCGAACTGGCTCAACGATATGGCGACACGATCGCCATCGCGATAGATGACGTCCTCAAGCGCGAGATGAGCGTCATCGGCGGACCCTTGCGCGCGGTTTTTGACGAAGTGGCGCTGCCTTTCCGCGTGCCGACGGAGTCGGAGCTGAAAAGGCGGCTGAACGACCGGAACCGGCTTGTTCGCGGGCACGCCGAGCGATTGCTCAAGGTTCTGGCCGACGGGGGTGAGTTGATGGAGGCGTATCCGTACCCGATTCACGTCTGGCAGTTCGGTGAGGATCTCACCTTTATCGGGCTGGCGGGCGAAGTCGTCGTCGACTATTCGCTCCGGTTCAAAAGGGCGTATGGCGCGAGAGATACGTGGGTGTCTGGTTACAACGATGATGTTTTCAGCTACGTTCCGAGTCTGCGGGTGCTCAAGGAAGGCGGCTATGAAGGGGGTGGAGCGATGCTCTTCGGCACGCTGCCCGGGCCGTTCCGTGCGGCCGTCGAGGAGACCCTCGTCGAGAAAGTGGACGAACTGGTCCAACGGGCGGGTGGTGGCCCCGACTAAGAGTAGAAGTTGTGCGGCGGAATACAGTCGGCTGCGGCAAAGGCCCCGGCTTACCCGCCAACCTGGCTACCAGAGGGAGCACCAGGAATGAAGCAGCCGCTGGTTGCGCCCTTGGCCGCCCTGGCCATCGGCGTTGCCGTCTCGCAGCTGGCGTTCTTTTCCTTTGCTGAAACCCTGCTATCCGTCGTTCTGCTGGGCGTTCTGGCCTTCCTGGGAGCTCGGACAGGTGCGTTCCGAGCGGGATTCTTGGCCTGCCTGTCGGGTTTCTTCGTTGGTGGCGTCATGCTGGGGTCGCGTCCGGACATCCCCGATCCGCTGCGCGTCGACCGGGTCTGGATCGAAGGCCGCGACGAGGACGACGACCCGGTGCGCCTGCGTGGTTGGGTCCGCCGCCCGCCGGAATCGGTAGGCTATGGCGACCGGTTCGTCCTCGAAGTCGAGACCGTCTTTAGCGACTCTGCCGCCCAGGGCGGCGTACAGGTAATCGTCTACCGGGGAACGGGCGATCTCACGCTGGACCTCGCCCGGGGAACACGCGTCGAGTTCCTCGCCCGGCTTCGCAAGCCCAGAAACTTTCAGAACCCGGGGAGCTTCGATTATGTCGGCTACCTGGAATCGCGCCGCATATTTCTGACGGCATCGGTTCGAGCGAGGACGCCGATCCACAGGCTTGACGGGCGAGGGGGATCATTGTGGCTGTCGTGGGTCTGGAGCGCACGGGAGGCCGCCGAGCGGCGGCTCGCCGGCCTGTTCGTCGATCACGACGGCGACGAGCGAGTCGACGGCATTCTCCGCGCCCTCCTGCTCGGTGAACGCACCGGCCTCGGTCGGCAGACTCGCCAGGACTTTCAGCGGACCGGCGCCTATCATGCCTTGGTCATCTCCGGTCTGCATGTGGGCGCAATGGCCTTCACGGTCTTGTTCCTGCTGCGGTGGGCGATGGTCCCTGCGACGGCGCGGACCCTGATCACGATCGTGCTCATCGTTGCCTACGCTTTTTTTGTCGGCGCCGCACTGCCCGTGATGCGCGCGGCGTGGATGTGCAGCGCCTACTTGGTGAGCAGCCTGATCTACCGTCAGAGACGAGCGCTGAATATGATTGCGGGGACCGCCCTCGTGTTCCTGCTGATCGATCCGGCTCTTCTTTTCGACGCAAGTTTTCAGATGTCCTTTCTGGCGGTGGCGCTGATCGCGGGTATCGGTGTGCCACTGCTGGAAAGCACTGTCGAGCCGTACCGGCGGGCATTGATCGACTTGTGGAACGAGGACCGCGACCTGCACCTGGACCCGCGCGTCGCACAGGTTCGGGTTGCCCTGCGGATGTGGCTCGAGCCGTTGCCGGTGCTGACACGCCTGCCGCAGCGGCTGATAACCGCTGCGGTGGTCGGTTGTTTGCGGATCGTCATTTGGGTGGCGGCTCTCCTCATTGTGTCCGCGGTCATCCAAGCCGGATTGACCCTGCCTATGGCGGTGCATTTCCAGCGGGTTTCCTGGGGTGGCGTTTTGGCGAACCTCTGTGTCATGCCGCTGCTGCTGGTGACGTTGCCGCTGGGGATGCTGGCATTGCTGACCAACTCCACGCTGCTGGGAGCGTTGACGTGGTCATGCGCGCAGGCGATTTCATCGGTCGTCGGCTGGTTTGCGACGGATTTGCCCGTCGATCTGAGAGTGCCGCCGCCGCCGTTTTGGCTCGCCGCTCTATTCGGCTTGGCGCTCGTGGGGCTGTCGTTGAGTTTCGGCCGTTCCTTGCGCTGGCGAGTGGGCGCCTGGATGCTGTTCGCGGCGAGCTTGACGCTCCTTGTGGTTCACCCGTTCACGCCGCGCCTCAGGCCGGGCCATCTTGAGTTCACGGCGATCGATGTCGGTCAGGGTGAATCACTCTTCCTGGCCTTGCCCGACGGACGGACAGTCTTGGTCGACGGCGGCGGGCTGCCCGACTTCGGCGGGACACGGACTCTGGATATCGGTGATGCGGTGGTGTCACCGTATCTCTGGTCGCGGTCGATCCGCCGGCTCGACGTGTTGGCGATCACTCACTCTGACGCGGACCACTTCGCGGGCGTACCGGCGCTGCTCGAGAACTTTGCGATTGGCGAGATCTGGCTGTCCAGGACGGCCTTTGGAGATGAACACCGTGATTGGATCGATACGGTCACGGCCCGCGGGATTGCGGTCAAATCACTGCAGCAAGGAGACCGTCTGCCGCTGGGGGACGTCGTTTTCGATGTCCTGGGTCCGGCTCCTGAAGCCGCTCTGGACGGCGTTCGCGAAAACAACCGCTCGCTCGTGCTCAGCGCGAGCTTCGGGCAGCATCGATTTCTGCTGACGGGAGACATCGAGGCCCGCGCCGAAGAGCGTCTCGTCCACGGACCGCAACTGCAGGAGTCCGATGTCCTCAAGGTCGCCCACCACGGCAGCGCAACCTCGACGCAGAATGAGTTTCTCGATCGCGTGGCGCCGACGTTCGCGGTGGTTTCCGCGGGCTTTCGGAATCCCTTCGGTCATCCCCATCCGAGCGTGCTCGAACGCCTGACCGAGCGAGGAATCCGCGTGTTCAGAACGGATGTAGAAGGGCTGATCTCCGTCTTGACGGATGGCCGCCGTCTTTCGGTGGAGACCTTTCGGCGGCAGCGGGCAATCAACAATCGCCCCGGGCCAAGGGTTCGTGAACTTCCCCAGGGCCCATGAGTAACCGCGGAATCGGAGGGCCCGCGCCTCTGACGTGCTTCCGGGGCCGAACCTGTTTTCGCTTCTCGATCAGGTCGACGAGCGCCTGAAGCTGACGGCCATCTTTTTTGCGATCGCGCTGATCGAGGCCGGTTCACCGTTCACATCGGTCGGAAGCGGGTGCTAAGCCTGCATTTCTCACCAAGTGGCGATGCGAAGTGCGTGCGGCTCACGAGACACGAATCACGAAACACGAATCACGGCCTTTACCCATTGAGCACGCCAAGCCAGCACAACGAAGTCATGGCGGTCTTATCGCGTGCTGCCCCCGTCAGGTGGTGAGAATTGCAGGCCAAGGCTGTCTTGGCCATCGGTGAGCCATTCGAGGTTGAATCGGGCGACGGTGAGGAACCCGACATGGGTGCCGCGGTCAGTGGGCGTGCCTCGTTCGTAGATGACGTAGATCGTCCCGTCCGGACCGACGGCTACGTCGCTGTAGCCGCTGACTCCCGGTTCGAGCGGCTTAGAGACCGGCCACGATTCACCCTCGTCGTAGCTGAGCCGGACGGTCACGTTCTGGCGCTTGAAGTTGCCTTCGGGGTTGGCGGGGTCTCGCGGTTCGCTGCTGTCGGGGTTGATGAACAGGATGCGGTTCTTCTCGTGCTCGGGTTGCTTCGTCAGCCGGATCAAGCTGCCCATGCAGACGGGCTCGACCAACTCGTCGTGAAAGACAGGCGCGGACCAGCCTGTTGCGCCGTCACTGCTGTAAGACACCGCGCGGCGGTGTTCGGGTGACTCGTTGCGGATGTTCAGCATCACGCTGCCGTCGGTGAGTTGCACGGCTAGCGTTTCACTGGGGTTTTTCAAGTCGGGATGGCGAACGACGACATCTCCGCGTTGCCAGGTCTTGGCGTGATCGTCGCTATATATGACCGACACGATCGACGGGCGATGAGCGTGTCCGCCGGTACCGTCGGAGAGCCAGACGGGGACGATGAGACGTCCGTTTTCAAGTTGCGTGCCGTGGCCGGGACCGGTGGCGATGACTTTCCAGTCGTATTCGTCGCGGTATTGCTCGAATGTTGAGGTGATGTCGACCGGTACGCTGAAGGTTTCGGCATCGTCGGTGCTGGTCATCGAGTAGCAGCGGGCGTATTCGACGCAGAAAAGGAAGTGCATCGCGCCGGTCTGGCTGTCGACGATCGGAACGATGTTGTTGTAGGTGTCCTCGCCGGGTGTGTCGAGGTCTTGGGCGAGGGCGACGGGGTTGGCTTGGATCTTGCCTTCGACGTGGGCGATGTTGCGGGGCGCGTCCCAGGTCTTGCTGCCGTCCGCACTGCGGCGCAGCAGGATGTGCTGCGTGCCCCAGTCGCCCTGGGAACTCTTGCGAGCTTCGGCGAAGGCCATGACCGTACCCTTCGACGAGACTGCGATGGCCGGGACCCGGTAGTGGGCATAACCGCCGGTTTCGGCTTCAAAGACGTCGACTTGTTCGAGAAACGGCGTGCTCTCTGTGGGCGCGTCGGCGTTGCAGGAGAAGGCCAGGACGGAAAGCAGAGCGATAAGAAAGACGGTTCCGGCGCCGTCGGGGAATGCATGGCGACTTGCGCCGGGGATTCGGTTGTGAGAGAAGTCCATGAGATCAGAACGTTGCGATGGGGTTGAGGGGAGAACCTCTGCCGCCGGTCACGGCGAGGGTCGCTGTGCTAGGAGGAATTCCCAACGGCCTTGCTTTTCGGCCTCCCGGGAAAGGCTATCCGGATCGGCGGCATCGAAATACGCCCGCCCATGCCTATGATACCCGCGTGGCAGTCGGATTGAGAATCCACTCGGTGTGGTGATCGCCGGCCCTCGCGGGGCTGCGGGCACAGCAACCCGTGTCCCTGCATTTCCCTCTGGGGCCGCCGGCTTGAGAGCAACTCCTCCCGATGAAAAACTATTGAGTTCAGCCCGCCTCGGCGCGGCGGTTGAAGCGGCTGTCCATCCATTCCACCGCGGTCCCGAAGCCGCTGGTAACCGCCACACCCAGGGCCAACGGGAAGAAGATAACGAATGCGATCCACCCGACAATCGGGATTATTTGAAGAATCGTCACGAGCACGGCTCCGAGAAACGCCGCCGGCATCGTGTTGACGTGCGGCAGCAGTCCGTGGCCCACCCAGTAGCTGATGCCCGCGTAGCCCACCACCAGGGGCACAAACAGGATTGGGGTCAGCGGAAGCCCGATCCCTGGAATCCACAGCGGGATGAAAATGCCGGCGAGACTGAGCAGAAGAAAAGCCGTCAGCACGCCGGCGCCGACCAAGAACGACATCAGTCCGCGGCTCGCGGCCGTGCGCGCCAGCACGTCCAACCGTTGCGGCCCCAGCAGCGCCGCGCACGACAGGGCCAGCAATGGCTGAATGATGAGCGCCGTGATCAGGAAAACAACCAGAAAGACGACAAAGCCGGAAGCGAGAACACCGGTGATCGGCTGGAATGTCGCAACCGGGCCCGCGACTCGACCAGACTGCACCCCTCCCCCGACGTCCGCGCCCGGTTCTACTTCTATTACTCCTGCCAGTGCCATTACGTCTCCGTCTACAGCGCCGGTCAAGCGAATTCGGCCGCCGACGGCCACGACATCTCCCTTGACCCGACCGGAAACCGTCATCCCGCCGCCGACAGTCACGGCATCCCCCGTCACCGTTCCCTCGACGCGAATCGAGCAACCAATACACACCGCGTCGCCGACGGATTCGCCCTGCTCGACAACGATGTCTTGGCCAAAGGAAACCCGGTCTTGGCCACCCTGCCCCCAGGCCGGCGGAATCAGCAGAATGCCGCCCACGACGGGCATCAATATTTGCGCAAACCGCATGGTGCACCTCATGGATAAGTTACGAACGCCGCACCCACAAGTTCCTTTGCCGCCGCTTGCAGTGCCTTGCGCGACTACTTCTTGAGAGGACGCAGTTCGATATTCCGAAAGAACACCTCCGCCCCCTCGGACTGAAACAGAATCTTGCCACGAGCCGGACTTCCGCCCGAACCCTCATTCACCAAGGTTCCGTTCACCCAATACGTCACGGCGCCTCCATCGGCGATCATTTCAACGACGTTCCATTCTCCCAGGGGCTTCTCGACTTCACCCTCGGGATCGCGATACGCGGCGAAGTCTTTCCACGGCCCCTTGCCGAACCGGTTGAAACGCCCGCGGGTCTTTGTCTCGCCCTTGACCGTAAGCTCCGCGCCGCCCACCACGAGGATGTCGCCCGTTCCACCCTCGATCATTTGAAACTCGATCGACTTCGGCCACACTCGATTCGGGCCGACAACGTGGAAAAGGATGCCGCTGTCTCGCGCGCGGCCCTTGCGTGGCGGGTAGGTCGGCAGACCCCACTTGAATTCCGCCCTCAAGTAATAGTTTTCATACTCCTCTTTGGTGATGAAATAGCCGTACTCCTTGCCCGAAACGTGCACGACGCCGTCCTGCACCCGGAACACCTGATCGGGGTCGTTTTTGAATCCCTTGTCGCGAAGGAAGGTGTCAAAGCGGCTTAAGTCGCGGCCGTTGAAGAGGTGGACCGGCTCGCCCAGTGGCGGTAGATCGGCAGCGGCAGCGCTGCCGCCGATCGCGATCGCAGTGAGGATGACGAGGCCGGACCGTGTGGCCCACAACAAGAAAGGCATGAGTAGATTATGGTGCGTTACCGCTGCTCGCCGTGACAAGGCCTACGCTGAACTGCTGCAGGCCTGCTACTGCTCCGCCGTAAGCTCCAACCATTCCGCGATGCGTGACGGCAGGTCCTCCGCGACCAGGTCCGAGATCACGGCCACCGAATCCGCTCCCGCCTCGAACACCTCATGCATATTCGCGCGCGTGATGCCCCCGATGGCAACGAGCGGCTTCTTCGTCAACGACCGCAGCCGCGCCAGCTCCGACACGCCGACCGTCGGATCGGGGTTCTGTTTCGACGCCGTCCCGAAAATCGGGCCGAACGCGAGGTAATCCACCGGCTCCTGATCGCCCGCGCGGAGCTGCTGCTGGTTGTGGGTCGAGAAACCGACCGCCGCGTCCGTCCCCACGAGGCGTCGGATCGCTTCGGGCGGCAGGTCGTCTTGTCCGACGTGGACGCCATCCGCTCCGACCATCAGGGCGATGTCGGCGCGGTCGTTGATGACGTACGCTGCGCCGGCGCTTTCGAGGATGCGGCCCACGTTCTCCGCATGGGCCAGGGCGTCACGGGTATACGGGCCTTTATGGCGGAACTGTGCGATCCGGACTCCCGCGTCAGCAAGGGGCCGGGCCATGTCCTCCGGCTCGATCCCCCGCATCGCGAGTAGCGCGGTGTCGATGATGGGATACAGGCGAGGCAGTCTCATACGATCGGCGGGCCGGCCCGCGGCGAGAAATGCAGGTTAGCACCGGTCCCGCTGAGGTTATACGTCCTCGTGCCGGCAGAAGTGGGCGTCGAGCGCCATCTTGTTCGCTCCAGACATCTCCCGCGAGAAGTCTTCCATGTCGTCGCCCGGCATGGGCGCAAAGTTCCTCGCGAGCCCCGTGTTGTGACGGATGTAATCCAGCTTCGGCATGCCGACAACCGCCGCCGCCACCGGCAGTGACAACGTGTAGCGCAGCAGCGGGTCGATCGCCGCCTTGCCCGGGGCAGCCCCCAGCAGATCCTCCTGGCCCGTCACCTTCATCGCCAGCACACCGAGATTCTTTCGCCGCGCCACCGGCAGTGCCACCCGCTCGAAGCTGTTGGCGGGCACCGGCGGCAGGTTTTCCCCCGTGGTGCTGCGGCCCTGCAACGCGGCGTTGAGCGCCATTTGCGTACAGTCGAAATCATGGCGCTCCAGCGCGGTGGCGAGCGTCTTCGGGTCGACATGGCTGGTCACCCCGATGAAGCGGGCGATCTTCTCGTCGCGCATGCGGTACAGCACCTTGAGGATGCCCTTCTCGACCGCCGCAAGGTCGTCTTCATACCAAAGGCTGTGGCAGTGGAGTAGATCGACGTGGTCGGTCTGCAATCGTTTCAGGCTGCGCTCGGTTTCGCGGAGCGCTTCGTCGGCGTCGCGCGTTTTGATCTTGGTCGCCAGGAAGACTTCCTTGCGGCGTCCCTTCAGCGCCTTGCCGACCCAGGTTTCGCTCTTGCCTTGGCCGTAGGCCTGCGCGGAATCGAAATAGCGCACTCCTCGATCAAGGGCAAGGTGGATCGCCTCGATCCCCTTCTGCTCGTCCTCGTACATCATCAGGCGGCTGCCGCAGCCCATCGCAAGCTGGGTGACCTCGACGCCGGTTTTGCCGAGCACGCGAGTCGGCAGCTTGCCGCTCGACGCCTGCGCCGCCACGGTCGATGCCACCGCGCCGCCGATGAAGTGCCGTCGGGAAAGTTTGTCCGTCATGAAGCCTCCTGCTGCGCCCATTCTAGCCTGCATTTCCCACCGCGTGGGGAAGCGAAGTGCGTGAGAGGGCCGTCATCGCGAGGCGCGAGCCGTTTCGCCTCGCTGCGTGCTGAGACATCGAGCTGCCACACAGCCGCAGGCGCCGGCATCGACCGCCGCGACTCCATCGGCGCAACGAACTTTCCAGGGGCAGCCTACTGAATCGTCAGCATCCGCTGGATCGCCGCCTGCGCCTCTTCGCGCACTTGCGGCTCTACGGTGACTTCGACGCGGTCGTGTTTCAGCGAGTCCCGAAGCTTCTCCAGCGTGTTCATCTTCATGTATTCGCACATCGCGGCGTAGGAGATCGGATGGAAGGTCTTCTCGGGCACCAGCTTCCGCAGGCGGTAGAGCATGCCCGCCTCCGTCCCGACGACGAATTCCGACGCCGAAGAGCTCCGAGCGCGACGCAGCATCTGCTCGGTCGAGAGGAAGTAGGCGTTGCGGTAAGGCGACGATCCGTTCGTCGTCTTGGCCAGGCAAGCCGTCGAGCAGCCGCACTCGGGGTGCAACAGCAACTCGGCGTCCGGATGCCGGTCGAAACTCTCTTCCAGCGCATGCTCGCCGATTTTCGCGTGCACATGGCAGGCGCCGTCATACAGATCGACCCGGTCGCGGTCGACCGTCGACTGTGCAAGCGCCACCGACCCCAGATACTTGTCCGGCAGGAACAGAATCCGCTTCCCCGGATGCGTATCCGCGGCATGCTGCAACACCTGCGCCGCGTTCCGTGAGGTGCAGATATAGTCGCTGATCGCCTTCGTTCTGGCGTCCGTGTTCACATACGAAATGACAACCGCTTCGGGGTTGCGCGTCAGCCAACCCTTGATGCGCTCGCGGTCGATCGATGCCACCAAAGAGCAACCCGGCTTGTCGGGCATGTAGACCTTCGCTCGATCCCCGACGATGGTCTTTGCGGTCTCGCCCATGAACCACACGCCGCAAAAGTCCACCCGCTTGCCGGCCTCCCGCGCCACATATTGGCTCAGGCCGAGCGAGTCGCCTACTGCCTGCGCCACTTCCTGCAGTTCGGGGTACTGGTAGTTGTGCGCGACGATCAGCGAACCTTTCTCGTCCGCCAAGGTCCGAACCTCTTTCCCCAACGCAACGAGATCCTTGACGTAATCGCTCGTATAGCGGCCTTCGTAGAGGTCCCCCGCGAAACGATTGAAGTCCTCGTACCAGGACTCGAAGCGGATTCCGTTTCGCATGGTCACCGGAAAATCAGGCCATGAATGACTTGCCGCAACCGCAACTCTTCGTGGCGTTGGGGTTGTGGAAAACGAAGGCCTGCTCCATCAAGGTGTTCCTGAAGTCAAGAGTGAGACCGTCCAGAAACTCGTAGCTCTTCGGATCGACCATCAAGGTGACGCCGTCCACCTCGAACACATTGTCGCTCGGGCGCGGCTTCGTCTCGAAGCGGAACTTGTAACTGAGCCCCGAGCATCCGCCGCCCACGACCCCCAGCCGCAAACCGCCGTTCACCTCGTTCTCAACGAGCAGGTGACGGATCTTCTCAACCGCGGCCGGAGTGACGTCGATCATGTGGGCTCAATGCTCCTGCTTCTGTTTCGACCTCATCATAACAAACAGCCCTGCCCATCCAAATGGTTTGGAGCGCAGTTCGCCGCTGCCAACCCGAGCACGGGATAGAATGGGATTCGTGCCCGGCCGCTCCTCTCAGACGGTGCTCCGCGATCGCCTCAACCGCCCGATCCAGGACCTGCGGATCTCCGTCACCGATCGTTGCAATTTCCGCTGCCTGTATTGCATGCCGCTCGCCGAGTACGACTGGATCGAGCGCTCGGAGATCCTCAGCTATGAAGAAGTCGAGCGTATTGCCCGCATCTTCGTCGACCTCGGCGTCACGAAGATTCGTCTTACCGGCGGCGAACCGCTCGTCCGGCGCGATTTGCACGATTTGGTGGCGCGCCTCTCCTCCCTGCCTCGAGTCCGCGACCTTTGCCTCACCACCAATGGCGCGTTGCTCGCCGGCAAAGTGGCCGCTCTGAAGCATGCCGGCCTGCGGCGTATCAACGTCAGCATCGACAGCCTCAAGCCGGAGCGCTTCCGCGCGATTACGCAGCGCGGCGATTTGCAGCCCGTCCTCGAAGGGCTGTTTGCCGCCAAGCAAGCCGGCCTCGGCCCCATCAAGATCAACGCCGTGATCGAACGCGGCGTCAACGACGACGAGATCATCGACCTCGTCGACTTCGCCCGCCGTCACGGCTTTGCGATGCGGTTCATCGAGTACATGGACGTCGGCAATGCCAACCAATGGCGGTCGGAGAAACTCGTTCCGAAGGCGGAGATCCTCCACACCATCCGTAAGCATTACTCTTTCGAGGAACTGGGGCGCGACCAGGGCTCGGCCCCGGCCGTCGACTACCGCTTCGACGATGGCGCCGGTGACATCGGGGTGATCGCGTCCGTCTCCGAACCCTTCTGCGGAACCTGCACGCGCGCCCGCCTCACCGCCGACGGCAGGCTCGTCACGTGCCTGTTCTCCGATACCGGTCACGACCTCAAAGTGCTGCTCCGGCAGGGTCAAACCGACGCCCAAATCGCCGACTTCATCCGCTCCATCTGGTCGGTCCGGGGCGACCGCTACTCCGAACAGCGTTTCGAAGCCCTTCACTCCAGCCAGGGCTACCGCCCCTCGGACCACCAGAAAATCGAAATGATCAGTCTCGGCGGCTAGCGAAGCCGAGACCCCTGTCGGGCGCTTCTCGCCGGCTCGAACCGGCCCTTTCCGCGTGCTGGCGCAAAAAAAAACGGACGCCCACGCCCGAGAAGCTGCACACTCGCTCAGATTGTCCTATACTGGGAATATATCGGGCGGGGCATCCGCCACGCCCAGATTTTTGCCTGAGGCAAAAGCTTAAAAAAAAAACCAACCTGATTCGCATGTACGCGCGCTCTAGACCCGCGTAGACCTCTGCGCCGGATAGTTTCTTTCTGATTGAAGGCCGGAGAGGTATTTTTGGTGCGGTAAACCCGCCAAAGGCGCCGTGCGGAAGAAAGACTGACTGGAGGACAAGTATGCAGTTGAGACCTTTACACGATCGCATCCTCATTACGAGGGTCGAGCAAGGAGAGCAGAAGAAGGGAGCGATCATCATCCCCGATTCCGCCAAAGAGAAGCCGTCGGAAGGCATGGTGGTCGCCGTCGGAGCCGGCAAGCGGCTCGATGACGGCACCGTGATCGCCCCGGACGTCAAGGCCGGAGACCACATCCTCTTCGGGAAGTACTCTGGTTCGGAAGTCACGGTTGACGACACCGAATATCTGATTCTGCGCGAGGACGAGATTCTCGCTGTCATCGAAGGCGGCGATAACGCCGAGAAAGCCGCATAAGGGGGAGGGCAAAAAATGGCCGGAAAGAAAATTCAATACGGAGAAGACTCGCGCCAGGCAATTCTGGCCGGCGTCAACAAGCTGGCGGACACCGTCAAGGTGACCCTCGGCCCCAAGGGACGCAACGTCGTCCTCGAGAAGAAGTTCGGTGGCCCGACCGTTACCAAGGACGGCGTCACCGTCGCGAAGGAAATCGAGCTTGAAGACAAGATCGAGAACATGGGCGCGCAGATGGTGCGCGAAGTCGCTTCCAAGACCAGCGACGTTGCCGGCGACGGCACCACCACCGCGACTATCCTCGCTCAGGCGATCTATCGCGATGGCGTCAAGGGCGTCGCCGCAGGCGCCAACCCGATGGCCGTCAAGCGCGGCATCGAAGCAGCCACGCGGCAGTTCGTCCTGAAAATCCACGAACTCTCCCGCCCGGTCGAGGGTAACGCCGTTTCGCAGGTCGCCTCGATCTCCGCCAACAACGACGCCACCATCGGCAACATCATCGCCGAGGCCATGCAGAAGGTCGGCAAAGACGGCGTCATCACCGTCGAAGAAGGCAAGGGCATGGAGACCGAGCTCGATGTGGTCGAAGGCATGCAGTTCGACCGCGGCTACCTCTCTCCCTACTTCGTGACCGATCAGGACTCGATGGAAGCCGTCATCGAAAACGCCCTGATCCTCATCCATGAGAAGAAGATCAGCAACATGAAAGATCTTCTGCCGCTGCTCGAGCAGACCGCTCGCTCCGGTCAGCCGCTGATGATCATCGCCGAAGAGGTCGAAGGGGAAGCTCTCGCCACCCTCGTCGTCAACAAGCTGCGCGGCACGCTGAACGTCTGCGCCGTCAAGGCGCCCGGCTTCGGCGACCGCCGCAAGGCCATGCTCGAGGACATCGCGATCCTCACCGGCGGTAAGGCCATCATGGAAGAGACCGGCATCAAGCTCGAAGGCGTCCAGATGGACGACCTCGGCAAGGCCAGCCGCATCGTCGTCGACAAGGACAACACCACCATCATCGAAGGGGCCGGCACCAAGGAAGCCATCGAAGGCCGTGTCAAGCAGTTGCGCGCACAGGTCGAGGAGACCACGTCCGACTACGATCGCGAGAAGCTCCAGGAGCGTCTGGCGAAACTCGTCGGCGGTGTGGCCGTCATCAAGGTCGGCGCGGCAACCGAGACCGAGATGAAAGAGAAGAAGGCTCGTGTCGAAGACGCCATGCACGCCACCCGCGCCGCTGTCGAAGAAGGCATCGTGCCGGGCGGCGGCGTCGCTTTGATTCGCGCTGCCGCCACTCTGGAAGGCAACGCGCACGGCGATGCTGACGAGAAACTCGGCGCCAAGATCGTTCGCCGCGCGCTCGAAGAGCCGCTGCGCTGGATCGCCCAGAACGCCGGGCAGGAAGGCGCCATCGTCTGCGAGAAGGTTCGCGAGAGTGGTGACGCTTCCTTCGGCTACAACGCTCAGACCGAGACCTACGAAGACATGATCGCCGCCGGCGTCGTCGACCCGGCCAAGGTCACCCGCACGGCGCTCCAGAACGCCGCTTCGATCGCCGGGCTCATGCTGACGACCGAAGCGACCGTTCACGAGTTGCCCGAAGATCCTTCCCCCGCTCCCGGCGGCGGCATGCCGCCCGACCACTACTAGGGACCACTACTAGGTTCGAAAGAGTTAACGTTCACACCGGGGTCGGCCGTCAGCCGGCCCCAGTTTTTTTGCTGGCAGTCAAAAAATCAAAAAGAAGACTTGACAAAATATCTTCCCGGTCAAGGTCAACCGCCTGGACGAAACATCGAATCCCGATTGACAAGGAGAAATACTTATCAGCAGAATCGATGCAGTAGATAAAAGAAACTTATCGAACCAGCCGGCTCAAACGACCGCTGGCGCCGAAATCGCCGAAGAGATCGCACCGGCTGTCTTTCGGGTCGCTTCACGCAAGGGAAAATAACCAAGACGAAATGAGGAAAAATCATGCGGCAGGAGACGGACGAACGCGTATTGGGCATTGCGGCGGCTTTTGACTCTTGTTTTCGTGAGATTCTTACTCGCATCGATGTACTGGAGAGAAACCTGGGAGCTCGCATCGAGGCGATGCAGCAGAGCATGGACCAGTTGGAAGTGCGGATGAACAAGATCGAGTCACGGATAGACTCGATTGAAACAACTCTGCGCGGGATGAAGGATTCTCGCGGCGCCTTGATCTACAGACGCGAGACTCGTGCTGCCATGTGATCCAACGGCTTGCAGGCCCGGGCCGGAATCGAACCGGCGTCTCATTCCTCGCGAAGTAGGTGTCTTTACCCCCTGACCACCGGGCCTGAGCACCGCGACGGACGGGTGCCCCTCTCCGGTTTGCGCTTTGGATCGATCAACCTGCATCCGCCTCCACCCCGTCCCCAAAAGCCGCTGTCGGAATAAACGGTCGCCGACGGTTCCGGCTTGAACGCGGCCCCGGCCTCGGAGTCGTCTCTGCCGCTGATGCCGGCCGTTTCCGCATTCTGCGCTGACGCGAGAAGCCGCGGACGGGCCCCGGCGAGTCGGTGACGTCATGGCGGCCATATCGCAAGCTTCCCCCCTCGCATCACGAAACACGGCCTTTACGACGGCTTGTACGCATCACGAAACACGAGACACGAGACACGAATCACGGCCTCAACCTATCACCAAACTGAGGCTTGTCCCCATTCCTGTTACCATCTAGCCTGCTTTTCTCACCGCCTGCTTCGGCCCTCGGGTCACGAAACACGAGACACGAATCACGGCCTTTCGCATCACGGCCTTTCGCATTACGAATCACGAAACGATGGTGAGCACCCGATGACAACAGAGAGCCCGACGAGTTCCGATCCGCGGCCGACGCGCGGGCGCTATTGGGTCGTGCTGTTCGCGGTGACGCTTTCGGTCATCACCTACGTTCATCGCGTCTCGATCTCGCAGGCGGCGCCTCTGATGATGGAGGAGCTGGGGCTCACGAAGGTGCAGTTCAGTTGGGCCTTCTCGATGTTTTCGTTGGGCTACTTCCTGTTCCAGGTGCCCGGCGGCTGGCTCAGCGACTGGATCGGGCCTCGCCGGGTGCTCTCGTCGATCGTGACCGATTGGTCGTTTTTCACGGCGGCCACGGGATGGGTCTGGAACGTGGTTTCGCTGTCGGCGGCGCGCTTTTTCTGTGGCTTGGGGCAGGGCGGCGTATTCCCCGTCATGACCAAGATGTTATCGGCTTGGCTGCCGTCAAACGAGCACGTCCGGGCGCAGGGACTGATGTGGCTGAGCGCGCGTTGGGGAGGCGCGGCGAGCCCCTTGCTGGTCGTGTTCCTGCTGCAATACGTTTCGTGGCGGCGGACGTTCGAGCTGCTGGCGCTGCTGGGGTTCATCTGGACGCTGTTGTTCTGGCGATGGTTCCGCGATAGCCCGCGCGGGCATCCGAACGTCAACGCGGCGGAGTTGGAGCTGCTGGCCGGCGCTGAGAAAAAAGCGTCCGGGCACGGCGATGTGCCTTGGAGACGGTTTTTCCGTTCGCCGACGGTCTGGTTGCTTTGCGCGCAGTACGGAACGTTGTCCTACGGTTTCTACTTCTACATCACTTGGCTGCCGACCTACATCCAGGAGGCCCGCGGGCAGAGCATGGAGCAGTCGGCCTGGCTGGCCGGGATCCCTTTGTTCTGCGCCGGAATCGGATCGATCTCGTGCGGGTTCCTGTTGCGGAAGATCGAAGGTTGGTTCGGTGACGTCCGCCGCGCGCGGCGATTCATGGGCGGGCTGGGATGTTTCGGCTCGGGCGCCGGACTGATCGTCTCGCTGCAGATCGAAGAGCCCTTCTGGGCGATGGTGGCGATGGGCTTGGCGGCGTTCTCGACCGACCTGGCGATGCCGCCCTCGTGGGGCGCTTGCATGGACGTGGGCGGCAAGTATGCCGGCAGTCTTTCCGGGACCATGAATACGGCGGGCAACATCGCGGGGTTCTTCGCGCCCATTACGATTGCCAAAGTCCTTGAAGTGACGAATGGAAATTGGCCGATCACCTTCTTCTTGTCGGCGGGCATCTACTTCTCGGGGATGTTTTGTTGGTTCTTCATCGATCCCGTGACGCCCCTCGACCAGGATCAAGCCGCAACCGACCGGACCAGTTGACCCTCCGGCGGGCTCTGGTTATTCCGCCCGGGCTGTTGTTCGCAGAACGGGACTTCCCGTGCTAGGTTTGATGCGTGCCGCGGAACTTCTACAACCTTGGGCCGGTAGGGCCTGTCCGCTCTCTCCCCCGCTGTGGTTTGTGGTCGGGCGTGTGAGGCGGAGAAATCATTGCCATTGTGACGGTCGGGGTTGCGCTCGTCGGGTTGATCCTGACCAGCATCCGTGGCTTGCGGCAGGACTTGGCTCGGGTCGAATCGCGGCTGGCTGCGTGGATGAGCGCGCTGCAGTCGCAGATGGACACTCGGATTGGCGAGTTGCGCGCGCGGATGGACACTCGGATTGGCGAGCTGCGCGAGCGCATGGCGCACCTGGAGGGGTTGCTGGAAGGCTTGCGGGAAGCCATCGCGGGACGCGTCGCCGGCTAAAACGTTGTTGACCGCCGGGCCTGTCCTGCCCCTGTGGCATGGAGACTCGCTGTCCGGACGCTGTTGAGAGTCCGTCTGATGGGAGTCGTCGGAATCGCAATCTCTTCGGCGTCGATTTCAGTCACGCAGCGGGGAGCTCAGAGTTCCGCTCCCACGCGGGCAGAAGTTGCGGAACTCTGTTGGCGCTAGCCTGCTTCTCGCCTGCTTCGGCCCTCTGGTCACGAAACACGAGACACGAATCACGGCTTTTAAGTATCACGGCCTTTACGCCGACTATCTTTGATTCATGCCGCGGATTTTCGTCCTGGGCGGTTTGAACGCCGGCTTGGTCGTCGATGTACCGCGTCCGGTGCAGCCACATGAAGCCATCGGCCGCCGGCCGGCGGCCGATTCAGAGGATTGGCTAGATCCCCGGCGGGAACCTATAATGGCTCCGTGACCAGCTTCCGAATTTCGGTGACGGTGCTCGCTGTGATTCAAGCTGTCTTCGTAGGACTCACGTCCCTGGTCGGCGCATTCGCGAACGGTGGAGACGTCTGGCAACGGCTCCTCCTGATCCTCCTGCACCCTATGGGTGCCGTGGGCTTGCTTCTGCTCGTGTCGCGGACCCGTCTCGCCACGAAGACGATCCTCGCCCTGGTGGCGCTCCTGACGGCGAACGTGATCGCCGATCTGGGCGTTGCGCTACTGATTGCCGGGGGCAGCGTGCGGGGAGATTGGGAGCTTGCGCTGGCATTTTCGGTGGTTCCGGCCATCGGGATTGTCTATGCGCTGGCGCGGCTGCGAACGGCCCGCGGGACGGCCGGGTAAAGCTCAGTCTGGCAAGCTGGGACAGCATCGCCGAACGGTGGCTGCGTAAGGGATTGCCCGGAACCGCTGTTACATCGGGCCGAAGCAGTTCCTGGACGCGGGGAAGAAGCAACTCGCGGGCGACAAGACGCGTCAGTCGACGAGCGGCGAAGTCAAGGCCCTTTTAAGGTGCACGCAGGCTTTGCTTTATCTTGCTGGCTTCTTGACGGTTCCGTCCCGGTCACGCCGCTTGACCGCGATCAAGCCGCAACGGACCAGACGAGTTGACGGTCCGCCGGCCCGCCTTCCTCACCGCCTGCCTCGGCCCTCCGGTCACGAGACACGAAACACGAATCACGGCCTTTCCGCATCAAGTCATGATCAATCCGGCCGGATCTATGATGAACAATAGCTGACAATTGCTCGGTGGTTCACAGCCTGTTCGCGGCGGGCTTCACGGGATGGCAGGCCGTTTCCATGTTCGGACCCTTCGTCCACGATATCGATCCGATCATTGCCGAAGTGGGCGGAGTGTATCTCTGGTGGTACGGACTGGGTTATTCCCTGGGTTTCCTGCACCTGCATCTGTTCCTGCGGGGCCAGCGGCTTCGGCTTGGACTGACCGGCCGGGAGGTCTATACGCTGACCCTCTCGACCGTCGTGGGCGTCTTGATCGGGGCGCGCCTGATCGAGGTCGCGTTCGACGAGTGGCCCTTCTACAGCGCGCACCCCGAGCTCATTCCGGCCTATTGGCTCGGCGGCTTGGCGTCGCACGGGGTCCTGCTTGGGGCGGCCGCGGCCATCATCGCGTTCGCGTGGCTCTCCCGGAAGCCCCTGCTCGTGCTCGTCGACGCCATCGTCGTCCCGGGCGCGTTTCTGATGGGAATGGGCCGGCTCGGCAACTTCATCGACGGCCAGATCGTCGGTTCGCTCACTGACGGCCCCTGGGGCGTGCTGTTTCCCGATGCTGACGAATTCCGGCACCCGGTGGTGCTCTACGACGGCATCAAGAACCTCCTGCTGGTGCCGTACCTCCTGCGCGTCCGGAAGACCAACCCGACGCCGGGGGCGGCCGCGGCGCGATTCGTCTTCTGGTATGCGTTCCTGCGTATATTCATTGACCTGTTCCGCGACTATCCGACGCATCGACTGGCGATCGGGACCGGGCAGACCCTGAACTTCGTCATGGTGGCGGCAGGTGTGGTGCTGTTGATCCGATCGCGGCTTCGCCGCCAAGGCCGCCTGCAAAGCGGTTCCGCGGGACTGTTCGGTGTCGAACGTCCGCCCGAAAAGGCGCCGCTCATCGTGCAGAAAGTCGTCCTCGTTGTCTTGTTGGCGTTCTGCCTGACGCTTCCCAGCAACTGGACACAGAACGTACCGCAACGTTACGGCGCCCGGCATCCCGGGCTTGAGCATTCCTGGCTCTACCCGGACATCGACACGGCGGCGGACCCCGGAGGGTAGGCCGGCGCGGTACGGCGCTTCCGGCAACGGATAGGGGCCGGGGTCAGCGACCTATGGAAAAGGCGGTCGCACCGCCTGCTTCCGCCCTCGCATCACGAAACACGAATCACGGTCTTTCCGCCACACTATCTTTAACTCATGCCGCGGATCTTCGTTCTCGGCAGCCTGAACGCCGACCTGGTCGTCGATGTCCCGCGTCCGGTGCAGCCGGGTGAAACCCTCGCCGGCGGCGGCTTGACGATCTTTCCGGGAGGCAAGGGCGGGAATCAGGCGGTGGCGGCGGCCCGGCTCGGGGCCGGGACCGTGATGGTCGGGCAGGTGGGCCGCGACACCTTCGGTGATTTCCTGTTGGACCGCCAGCGGGATGCCGGCGTGATGACCACCGGCGTCGGGCGCTGCGATCGGGCAAGCGGCGTTGCTCTCATCTCCGTTTTCCCCGATGGCGAGAACTCGATCGTGATCTCGCCGGGCGCTAATGCGACCGTGACGCCCCGGCTCGTTCAAGAACGTCTGGCCGGTCTCGAGGCCGGCGATTTCCTGTTGTGCCAGCTTGAAATTCCCCTGGACGCGGTCGAGGCGGGTTTGCGGCTGGCCCGCGGCCGCGGCGCGGTCACCCTGCTCGACCCGGCGCCGGCCCGCCCGCTCGCGCCGGAGTTGCTCCGCCTCGTCGACTACTTGACGCCCAATCAGACCGAAGCCGCCATTCTTCTCGATGAACCGGACCTCGAGACCGAGCCAGTCGAGCCAGCCCTGGCGGCCGCCTCTCGGCTCCGGGCCTCGGGAGCGCGCAACGTCGTCTTGAAATTGGGCCGGCTGGGCTGTTGCGGCCTGGTCGGCGGCGATTCCGTCGCGGCTGAAGGCTTCGCCGTGGAGGCGGTCGACACCACCGCCGCCGGCGACACCTTCAACGCGGCTCTGGCGGTGGCGTTGAGCGAAGGCCGGGCTTTCGAGAGCGCCGCGCGCTTCGCCAACGCCGCGGCGGCGATTTCCGTCACCCGCAGCGGCGCCCAGAGCTCCGCTCCCTCACGCGCGGAGGTCGAGCAATTCTGTCAAACCTAGCAGCCCGTGGTGAAAGTCCCGTGGAAGGCGCGGCGGGCTCCTGCGGTCGTTCGGCGCGGAGTGAGGAGGATGGCGATCCGGGTGATCTCCTCCGACGCATGACAAAGCCGACGATCGCAAACGTCCGTCGCCCAAAGGGTTACGCGCCGCTAGCGGCAGGCTGCGTGGAGAGCGCTGCGCCACGTTCCTGGAACGGCCACGCGTTACTCCATCGGCCCCCGGCGCGTAACGCCGCCCGCGTGACTTTCACCACGGGCTGCTAGCCCGCATTTCTCACCAAGTGGCGAGGAGAAGTGCATGCGGGTCACGAGACACGAATCACGGCCTTTTTTTCGGCTTTTCGCATCACGAAATCGTAAACACTTCCTCGATCAGTCGGCCGTAGTCCTCTCGGGCGCGCCGCAGGTCGTGATTCCGTTCCACGAAGGCCCGTCCGGCCCGGCCCATCTCGCGGCGCCGTTCGCCGTCGGCCAGCAGCTCGCGGATGGCCTCCGCGAACGTCTCCGCTTCCAGCCCGTCGTTCTCCACCAGGATGCCGCACTCGGGCCGCACCGCCTCGTCGATGGCGCCCACCCGCGAGCTGATGACCGGCGTCTCCATCGCAAGCGCTTCGAGAATGACGTGCGGCAGGCCCTCCCCGCTGGAGGTGACGATCAGCGCCGCCGCCCCGCCGAGCACGGGGGCGATCGGCTCGACGCGGCTCAGCAGCCGGAAGCGCTGCCGTCGCCGGCCCGACTGAATCTTCGAGCGCAGCGCCGGCAGCAGAGGGCCGTCCCCGGCGACGACGAACTCGTAGTCTTCCGCGGGCGGGTCGCGCTGCAGTTCCCGGTCGATCTCCAGCAGCAGCAAGGGCCGCTTCCGTTCGATCAGGCGTCCCGCGAAGACGATCCGGCACGGCCCCCGGTCACGGCTCCTCAGCCCGGCCTTGAACTCTTGTAGGTCGACGCCGTTGCGGATCAGACGGATGCTGTTGTCGTCGACCGCCATGTCGATGAGGCGTTGCCGCCCGGCGGCGCTGACGGCGACCCGCCGGTCGATCCAGTCGCCGGCATCCAGGGCGGCAAAGAAGTTCACTTCCTCGTCGGTGTCGTGAACGATGTCGATGACCCGCAGGCCGGGCAGCTTTTCCTTCAGGGCCGGCAGCGCTCTGTAGGCCGCCGGCGTGTTCTGCGCGACCAGGCCGTCCCATTGCCAGTTGACCGCCATCGAATAGAGAGCCCCGGCGATACGCCCCGCCGGCAGCGCTTGGCGCAGGTCATGGATGTGGTCGACCGTTTCGCCCCAGCGCCCCGCCGGGTGCCGCTCGGTCGACTCGGTCGCAACGAGAAAGAGTTCGAACCGCGAGCGGTCGAACTGCCGCGCGATTTCGAGAAGCACGTTCTCGGCGCCGCCGAAACCGAGATGGGGCGTGCACAGGGCGATGCGGAGCCGGCCGTCCGGCGCGGGAACGCTGTATTCGCGATGTTCGATCATGCCTCCGTCGATGAGCACACTGCGCGGCCGAAACTGCAGATAGTACGAAAGGTCGAAAACGGCGCGGCCGGCCCGCTGGTTGACGCCCTGCTTGAAGCGCAGCGGAAGCAGGCGGGCGGCGGAGCGCAGCGGGTGGCGCAACCACGCGGCGGGTGAGAGCAGGCCGGCGTTGCGGAGGTGTTGGCCGAGTCCGCTTGCGGCGGGCGGCGGCGGGTCGTCCTCGGGCTTGACGGCGCTCTCCCAGCCGCGCCCGGCGCCGGCGGGCGGCCGCTCGGAGGCGCGCCCCGTCAGCGGCGTCGACGCCAGACGGCACCGCCAGGGAAGGCGGCAAACCGCCCCGGTCCGCCGCGCCTCGCTGGTCGCCAGAGTGGAGCGGGTCACTCCCAAGGGACCGGCGGCGTGCCGGACCGACGGCGGCGGAGCCGCGCCGGTATCGGCCCACGTGACCCATTCGTGGGCTTGCAGCCCCCAGAAACACTCTTCGAACGCCTGCGGCCGCAGCTCACGGCCCCCGGTCATCCACAGGAAGCAATCGGCCCGCGCCTGCTCCAGGGCCTGCCGTTCGGTGACGTTGCGGAGAACCTCGAAGCTGCGCAGGGTCTGGTTCGCGAACGCGGGAGCCTGCGCGCCCTGAACAATGATGCAGATGGCCGGCGTCAACGAAGTAGGAAAAAGAAGTGGAAAAACAAAACAATTGCCGTTCTGCGCGTTCTATGTCAAATCCGAATACAGCCCTGCCCGGCGAAAGGATTCCTATACCTCTATATCTATGTCACCTCTGGTCAGCCCGTATTCCTCACCACCTCGGGAAACTGAAGTCCGCCCGGGTCACGAAACACGAAACACGGCTTTTTCCCCGGCCTTTCAATACCGCACCCCTTTCCGCAACAACACCATCGCGTAAAACAGCAACTCGCCGTCGAGGGCTCTCTTGATGTTGTCCGCCATGCGGAAACCGTGCTGCTCGCCTTCAAAGAGCACATAGGCCGTGGGGACGCCTTTTCTTCGCAGCGCCTCCATCATGCTCTCGGCCTGAGCGGGCGGGACGACCTTGTCCTCGCTGCCCTGAAAGAAGATCACCGGCGCCGAGAGCGAATCGACGTGATCGATCGGTGAGCGGTCCCGGTAGACCTGCTTCTGCTCGGGGTAGGGACCGACGATCGAGTCCAGGTAGCGCGACTCGAATTTGTGCGTCTCGAGGGCAAGGGCCTCCAGATCGCTGACGCCGTAGTGGCTCGCGCCGGCCTTGAACACGTCCCGGAACGCCAGGACGGCGAGCGTCGTGTACCCGCCGGCGCTCCCGCCCTTGATGATGAGCCGTTGCTCGTCCACTCGCCCCGCGCGCGCCAGTGCCCGGGCGCCGTTGACGCAGTCGTCGACGTCGACGACGCCCCAATTGCCGAGCAGCCGCTCGCGGTAGGCGCGGCCGTAGCCGGTGCTGCCGCCGTAATTGACGTCGAGCACGGCGAAACCGCGGCTGGTCCAGTATTGCTTCCGCAGGTCCAACGTATTCGACGTCGCGCCGGTCGGGCCGCCGTGGCATTCCACGATCAACGGCGGCCGTTCGCCCGCCGGCGCCTCGAAATCGGGGTTCCTGGGCGCATAGAAGAAGGCGTGAGCCTGTTGACCGTTCTGTGTGTCGAACTCGACCGGCTCGGGGATCGAGTAGTAGCTCTTCAGCTCCGGCGCCGCTTCGAACGACCGCCGCACAGTATCGAGCCGGCGCGTGGCGAGATCGAGCGCAACGATGGCGGGCGGTTCCCTCGGCGAGCCGCCGCTGAACACCACGCGGTTGCCGGCGGCGTGAACTCCGGCAATGTCGGTGAAGGGGATATCGACGTTCTCGAGAGCGCGCCGGGGAAGGTCGATTTCCGCCAGCCGCCAACTCCCCTCCCGCGTGTAGGCGCATACGATGCGGTCGGCGGAAACGAAGTCGTAGGTCGAGCCGCCGAACAGCCATTGCGGCAGGCCGAACTCGGCTTCCATCTCGATGACCGGTTCGACCTCCCGCCCGTCCGTGCGGTAGAGGTTCCACCAATCGCTGCGGTCCGAGACGAAGTAGAGCGTGCCGTCCGGGGACCATCGTGGTTGATAGATCGACTCGCGCGGGCCGCCGGCGACTTTCCGCGCGTTCACCGGGAAGCCCTCGGCGTCGAGGTCCGCGACCCGCAGTTCCGTGCCGTCCCACGGCATCCGGGGATGGTTCCAGCTCAGCCAGGCGAGTTGCTCGCCGTCCGGGCTCAGCCGCGGGTTGGAGTAGAAATCGCTGCCCGAGACCAGCACGGCCTGCTCGCGCCGCCCGCGCAGATCGATCGCCGCGATCGTGTTCACCGCTTCCGTCCCCGGCCGCGAATGGTCTTCCCGGACCGCGATCAGCCTCTCGCCCGAGGGGTCGGCGTCGGCGTCGGCATAGCGCCAGGCGGCCTCGGGTGTGACCGCGGCCGGCGGTCGCCCGTCTCCGGCGGCGTACAGGCGTTGGTCGGCATCGTTCGAGAAGTAAGCGCGCCCGGCTTTTACGGCGTACGAGCCCCCGCCGTACTCGTGGACCCGCGTGCGCACGTTGAAGGGCGCGGGCGTCAACTCGGCGGCCTCTCCGTCGCCCCGCCGGCGCATCAGAACGTACCGCCCCCGCTCCGCCGGACGCGCCTCCACCCAGTAGACATCGTCCCCTTCGATGTACGGCCCCCCCAGCCGGACCGCCTCGTGGACGATCAGCTCCGAGGTGATCGGCGATTTCCAGAAACCGTATTCGGCAAGTTCAGACATGGGGCCTATGGGTGTTGTCTCACGAACGCGGGACCGCCGCCGCTCGGGGCGCTTGCGTGCAATCTCTTGAAAAAAGGGATCGACGCCGCCGCGCCGCATCGAGAGGCTCCGGCGGCTCCGGCGGCATCGGTTCGCCCTTCCGTCCCGCCGCTGTCCGGGCGTCGGCCCGAGCCCGCCCGAGCCGTGCTTCGGCCCCGTTCAAGGCGAGTCGCGGCCATTATAGCTTGGCATGGCGTTCCGGCCGGAAGCGGTCGGGGCCCGATGTCAACGCAATATAGAACGTTCTCCTTTCTCAGCATGGGTTCATTTTGCGTTCGCCGCAGCGGAAGCAGCCCGGAGGGCGACGGGAGCTGTGCGGCCACCGCAGAGCCGGGATTCTGCGCATTTTTCCGGAATTTCCCAGCCAACGGCGCTTGAACACTTGCTCAGGGGCAATATTTTGCCGGGCAATTCCGGGCAATTCCGGGCAATTCCGGGCAATTCCGGGCAGGCAAGCAGTGACCAGGCGGCGGGTGCAGCGGTCCGGGCGGCGGTTTCCGGTGTTGCGGCCCTTGCGCACCCACGGCGAACCGAACGGCCATACAGCCACAGGATTGCCGACCAAGACGCGCCCTCGATGCACCTGGGCCTGACCTGCATTTCACACCACCTGATGGGGGAAGCACGCGATACGACCGCCATGACTTCGTTGCGCCGGCTTGCCGTGCTCGATATGTACAGACCGTGTTTCGTGTCTCGTGACCCGCACGCACTTCGCCTCGCCACGTGGTGAGAAAGGCAGGCCAGGATTCCCGCCTGGCAGTCCTCATACTATGCAGGCCGGGGCGGGGAAAACAAGACTGAAGGGCTTCAGTACCTCGAGCCGGAGGGAAACGTTCTGCTTGGCTCAGCAGGGGGACGTCTCCCATTGCGCCGGCAGCGGTCGTGGCCCGGCCGCACGGCTTGGCGCGCGCATCACGAATCACGGCCTTTCGCATCGCCCAGGCCAAGCAAGCGCAACGAAGTCAAGGCGGCCATATTGCCTGCTTCGACCCTCGCATCACGAAACACGAAACACGAGTCACGAAACACGGCCTTTTCCCGCCGCTGTGCTAATGTATTGCGTCGCTTCGGGGGGCTAAGCGCCGCTCTAGTGCATCGGCGCCGGGGCGCGCTCTTCGCTCGCGAAGCTCGGGTTCGGCAATCCGCGATACGCATGGCCCTCATCGACAACCGCCGCCAGCGCGTCGTGATGCTCTGCGCGATGTACGTCGCCCAGGGCATTCCGTGGGGCTTCATGACGATCGCCCTGATCAGCTATCTCACCGACCGCGGCGTGGGCGGCGGCGACGCCGGGGAGCTGACGGCGGTCGTGCTGCTCCCGTGGACCTTCAAGATCGTCTGGGGACCCTTGATCGACACCATGACGATCCGCTCCATGGGCCGCCGGCGGGTCTGGATCATCGCCGCCGAGCTCATGATGGCGGTCTCGCTGCTGGGCATCCTCATGCTCGGCGACCTCACCGAAAACCTGCGGCTGTTGGGCTGGATGTTCTTCATCCACAACTGCTTCGCTTCCCTGCAGGACGTCTCCACCGACGCCCTGGCGGTCGACATCCTGCCGCCTCACGAGCAGGGCCGCACCAACGGGCTGATGTGGGGCTCGAAGCTGGTCGGCAAGGGCCTGGGCGGCGCGGTCATGGCCATGGCCATCGACGCCTGGGGCCTCTCCGGGGCCGTCATGGTGCAGTTCTGGATCCTGCTGATCCTCATGCTGTTCCCGATCCTGCTGCTCGAGCGGCCCGGCGAGAAGCGCTTCCCGTGGAGCCGGGGCGCGGCGCAAGGGGCCGCGAACGAGTCGAGTTTCCGCAGCCCCGGCCGCGTTCTCCGCGACCTGCGTCAAGGCTTCTCGTTGACCTCCACCTCCGTCTTCGTCGTGTTCGGGACCATCAGCATGGTCGGCTGGGGCATCATCGAGGTCATCACCAAGACGCTCTACACCCAGCAGCTCGGCTGGACTTTCGTCGAGGTCTCGCAGGTCTCCGGCTCCGCCGCCTTTTCCGAGCTTGCCGGGGCCCTGCTCGGCGGCTACCTGGCCGACCGCTACGGGCGCCGCAGGATGATGGTCGCGGGCCTCGGCGGCTATGGGCTGCTGGCCGTCGCGTTCGCCCTCAGTTCGGCCCTTTGGCGCGAAACCTGGCTCACCGCCGGGTATCTGCTCCTCAACCCCGGGGTCCTCGCGATGGGCGCCGTCGGCTACCTGGCGATGTCGATGCGCATCTCCTGGACCCGCGCCGCCGCCACGGTCTACACCATCTTCATGACCGTATCCAATATCGGCCACGTCCTCGGCAACTGGTTGGTGGGGCCGCTGCGCGAGGGCCTGGCCCTTTCCTACGAACAGACCTTCTGGTTCGCCGGCCTCGCCATGGCCGCCCCGCTTCTGATGCTGCTCGCCGTCCGCCCCGCCGAGGTCGACCGCGCCAAAGCCGCCCTGCCGCCGGCTAGGTCCGTTTGAAACAGCGGAACATGACTTTGGTTCAGGCGCGCCGGTCGTCTTCTGCAATCCCCGCCAGAACGACCGGTGCGCGGTCCGGGAATTGGGCGACCAGCGACAGGTTCCCCCCCATGGCCTCGACGGTCTTCCTCAGTGTGGAAAGCAGAAGATCGCTACGCTTCTCCAGCCGCGAGACGCTGTCCTGCGTGATGCCAAGCTGCTTGGCCATGCGCACTTGCGTAAGCTTCCGGGCCTTGCGCAGCTCGCGCAGGGTCATTTCCTCGGCGATTAACTCTGCTGCGCGCACCTCGACCTTTTTGCGCTGAGCGGGGCTGAGCTTCCTGATTTTGTCCTCTACATTTACAGACATCGTTACTTGCCTTCTTTCTTCAAACGAGCTGGCCTGCATTGCTCACCACGTGGGGAGACGAAGTGCGTGAGAGGGCCGTCAGGACGAGGCGCGCGCTGCTTGGCGCGCGCAGGTGTACTTGACAGTACATCGAGCACGGCAAGCAAGCGCAACGAAGTCATGGCGGTCTTATCGCGTGCTGCGGCCGTCAGGTGGTGAGAAATGCAGGCCGGATGCGCGTCAAAACGATCATCGGCCTTGCGGATCAGCCGTCGGTAGAACCGTTTTTCGCTGCCCCCGGATTTGTCTCCAGCCACGAGCAGGACTGCCTTCCGTTTCGTGTCGAAGGCGAAGGCCACCCGCCATTGGCCGTCCGCCGCATGGAACCGCAGTTCTTTCATGTTCCTGTGGCGTGAGTCGTTGAGAGTGTCAACCCGAGGTCGCCCCAGACGCGGCCCAAACCGCTGCAATAACCGCGACAGCGCCAAAATCTCTGTCTGCACGTTTTAGCCTGCATTTCTCACCACGCGGGGAGGCGAAGTGCGTGAGAGGGCTGCCAGGACGAGGCGCGAGCCGCTTGGCGCGCGCAGGTGTACTTGACCCTACATCGTGCACGCCAAGCCAGCGCTGCGAAGGAAAAGCGAAGTCATGGCGGTCGTATCGCGTGCTTCGTCTGTCATGTGGTGAGAAATGCAGGCTAGCAACGAATGCCGACCTGAAAGCCGACCTGGCCGCGCTCGAGCTCCGACTCGTGAAGTGGATGATCGGGGTCGTGTTCGCCGGCGCCGGCCTCGTGATCGCGGCGCTGCGCCTCATCGGGTGACCGCTTGCCGGATCCCGCCCGGCCGCCCGGCCCGCAGGTCACGAGACACGGCCCTTTCCCCCCACGGCCTTTCGTATCACGGCCTTGAATTTCCCCGCCCGTCCGGAGTTTCCGATTAGAGCAGCACCAAGCCGCCCCCTACGGTTTTTCACGAAACACGAGACACGAATCACCGCCTTTTTACATTTCCGGAATCTCCACCAACCGCCACTCGTATTCCTGGCTCGCTCCGCCGTCGCACGAGTAGGTTGACGAACCCGTTATTCCCGATGTGAAGGTAAGGTCGTGCGTACAGCGACCGACATCGTCAGCTTCGTAGATGAACCTGATCCTTGCTGTATTCGAACCCGTGTTCGAGTAGGAATAGCTGCCCTCCCAGGTATCCCTGCGTCGGGTTTCCCTGAAACGCCAGGGCATGACGAAATCGATATAGAATGTCCGGAAGCTCGTCTGGAGCCGCATACCGACGAAGCGGTCGTTGAACGCGGCTCCGCTCGTCGGAGCGAGCTTTTCGCCCGTAACCCGCGCCTGGTTCGTCCAGATCGGCTGGGTCACGAACGCGCCCCCCACATGCCCTTCAAAGCCGATCCCTGCTATCGAGGCGGGCAACAGAGGATCGCCGCGAATCTCGAGCGTCCCCTCCGCTTCCGACGTACAGGCAAGGTGTTCCCTCAACAGGAACGGTTTGTGATGCCCGGCGCCGAACTCCAGCGTGGCTCTGCAAAGCTCTTCCCCGTCATTTCCGCTGCGGGCGATCAGTGTCACGTCCTGGGGCTCCAGCGACACCAACGCCAGGGCGGGAGTGAACCCGCGCACTGCCAGGTACGGCATGAAGGCCGTCTTGTGAAGGCGGCTGGACAGGGGTATGCCGGCCATGAACGGCGGCTTGCCCGGCACCAGATTCACGAACGTCGCGTTGACCGCTACCGATTCGTCGGGATCCATCCTCACCACGGCGTAACCTTCGGCCTCGGGAGAGCCGTTCGGGATCGTCACTTGCGCCCCGTAGCCGCCCGGGGAGAGCGTCCCCCGAAATACACTGGCAGGCACGCCGATCAGGTCATCAGTACTTGTAGCGAGCGGCATGTTCATGGATTCCCCGTTCGCGTCGAAGAAGTCCACCCGGAACGTCGCCGTTTCCGTCGAGACGTTGACGGCTTGGAACATCGTGTAGTACCCCCCGCTTTCCGGAGTCCCGCTGTTGGCGATCTGGGGAAGGATCTCGTCGCCGGGGGCGATCACGATGCCGCTCGGCTCGATTCCTGCTTTGGATTGCCAATCCGGGATGGGCTCGAAGTAGGGGCCGGCGGGCCGCGGCAGGGTTTGCGCCATCGAGCTCACGGCCAACAGAAACAGAAACAGCGTTACTCCTCTTGCGGAGTTCATCGTTTGCTCCTTCCAACGTAGGGGGGATTGCATGAAAAGCCTAACACAAGCGCTCTGCGGACCCTCGGCGCGGCGGTCGCGTGCTTCCTCCGTAAGGTGGTGAGAAATGCAGGCTGGCTTGCTGACGCAGGCCGCGCTGTCCTTCATCGAGCGTCACGGCAAGGCCGGATAGAGCCGGCATCGAAAGCCCCGGCACGGCATCGCCGCAAGGGACCGGGCATGGAGGTTCCCGGCCCGCAGGTCACGAAACACGAACCACGGCTTTTCCGCATCACGAGACACGAAACACGGCCTTTTCCCCATCGAGCACGGCAAGCCGGCGCAACGAAGTCAAGGCGGCCATATCGCCTCCTTCGTTTATTGGGTCACGAAACACGAGACACGAAACAAGAGACACGGCCTTGAGGTCATGGTAATCTGGTGACGTGCTCGACACTCACGAGATCGCTCGCGAGTTGACTGCGCCCGGCATTGACCCGGCTCACGCCGACGCCATCACGAACGCCGCGCGGCCGAGCACGACGCCTCCGGCATTGACGTGAACGCGCTAGTGACGAATGCCGACCTGGCCGCGCTCGAGCTCCGACTCGTGAAGTGGATGATCGGGGTCGTGTTCGCCGGCGCCGGCCTCGTGATCGCGGCGCTGCGCCTCATCGGGTGACCGCTTGCCGGGTAACGCCCGGCCGCCAGGCCCGCAGGTCACGAGTCACGAAACAACGGTTATTCCCCGCCCCTCCGGCGTTACCAACGAGAGCAACCCCAGGCCCGCCCAACCGGTTTTTCACGAATCACGAATCACGGCTTTTTCCCCATCGAGCAAGGCAAGCCGGCGCAACAAATGCCGCCTTTGAGCAACGGCCGTGCCGCCTGCCTCGGTTTTGGGGTCACGAAACACGAGACACGAGACACGAGACACGGCCTTCTAATACCCTGAACCAGTTCCCGGCGCTCATGTTTCATGAATCTTTCGTTGGTTTTGGGGTCACGAGACACGAGTCACGAAACACGGCTTTTTTCCCGCCCGTCCGGAGTTTCCGATTAGAGCAACCCCAAGCCGCCCCCTACGGTTTTTCACGAATCACGGCCTTTCATCACGAGACACGAGACACGGCCTTTCCGGCACGAATCACGGCCTTTTTCCCGCCCGGCTTTACATTTCCGGAATCTCCACCAACCGCCACTCGTATGCTCCTTTCGATATGACGCCGCACGCGAAGGTTGCCGACCCCGTTATTGCCGATGTGAAGGTAAGGTCGTGCGTACAGTTATCGACATCGTCGTCGTCGTAGATGAACCTGAGCCTTGCTGTATTCTCACCCGTGTTCGAGTAGGAATAGCTGCCCTCCCAGGTATTCCCCCGCCGGGTTTCACTGAAACGCCAGGGCATGACGAAATCCAGATAGAATGTCGGGAAGCTCGTCTGGAGCCGCATACCCACGAAGCGATCGTTGAACGCGCTTGCGGTCGTCGGAGAGAACTCACCGCCCGTAACCCGCTCCAGGTTCGTCCAGATCGGCTGGGTCACGAACGCGCCCTCCACATGCCCTTCAAAGCCGATCCCTGCTAGCGAGGCAGGCAACTGAGGATCGCCCTGAATCTCGAGCGTTCCCTCCGTCATGTCCGTACAGGGAAGGTGTTCCCTCAACAGGAACGGTTTGTGATGCCCGGCGCCGAACTCCAAGGTGGCGCTGCAAAGCTCTTCCCCGTCATTTCCGCTGCGGGCGATCAGTGTCACGTCCTGAGGCTCCAGCGACACCAAAGCCAGGGATGGAGTGAACCCGCGCACGGCCAGGTACGGCATGAAGGCCGTCTTGTGCAGGGTGCTGGACAGGGGGATGCCGGCCATGAACGGCGGCCGGCCCGGCACCAGATTCACGAACGTCGCGTTGACCGCTACCGATTCGGCGGGGTCCATCCTCACCACGGCGTAACCGACGGCCCCCGGCGAGCCGTTCGGGACCGTCACTTGCGCCCCGTAGCCCCCCGGGGAAAGCGTCCCCCGAAATCCGCTGGAGGGCACGCCGATCAGGTCATCGGCATTTGCCGCCAGCGGCATGCTCATGGATTCCCCGTTCGCGTCGTAGAAGTTCACCCGGAACGTCGCCGTTTCCGTCGAGACGTTGACGGCTTGGAACATCGTGTAGTACCCCACGCTTTCCGGAGTCCCGCTGTTGGCGATCTGGGGAAGGATCTCGTCGCCGGGGTCGATCACGATGCCATCCGGCTCGATTCCTGCTTTGGATTGCCAATCCGGGATGGGCTCGAAGTAGGGGCCGGCGGGCCGCGGCAGGGTTTGCGCCATCGAGCTCACGGCCAACAGAAACAGAAACAGCGTTACTCCTCTTGCGGAGTTCATCGTTTGCTCCTTCCAACGTAGGGGGGGGATTGCATGGAAAGCCTAACACAAGCGCTCTGCGGGCCCCCGCACGGTGATCGCGTGCTTCGTTTTTTGGGTTCACGAGACACGAGACACGAGACACGAGACACGAGACACGAAACACGGCCTTTTCCCCGAATCACGGCCTTCTTATACCCTGAACCAGTTCCCGGCGCTCATGTTTCATGAATCTTTCGTTGGTTTTCGCATCACGAGACACGAGACACGAGACACGAAACACGGCCTTTTCGACACGAGACACGAAACACGGCCTTTTTTGGTCTTGACAAGCCCCCGAATTTGTGAGACAAAAAAAGTGATGGTGCCTTCGGCGCAATCCCTGTCGGGTGTCTCGTCGAGTACCATAGACGTACCAGAGGGGCAAGCCGGTTGCTTGCTCCTTCGGTGAAACAAGTGGCCGCCGTATCCATCTTGACAAGCAGTCGATCCATACGGCATCATTATTATTGTCTGCCCGCAGCCTGTCCGCGTGTTCGTCGCGGCCGGTGGTGCTGGCAGGCGATGCGCGGGGTCGTCATTGCGGCTCCGTTCTTTTGTGGAAAGAGTCAAGGAGACAACCAATGAAGTTTTCAAGAAGCGTAGTTTTGAGCACGCTGCTCATGTTCGCGCTGGCAGTCGCGTTCAGCGGCGTGGCGCAGGCGCAGGATTGCGCCGTCCGCGCACCAAGCTCCATGATGGTTCGCGCCGAGGGCCTGACCGAAGTCGTGGGCAACATCGAATTGCGGTGCGGCAGGCCGGCACCAGATACTTCCCCAGGGATAGGCTTTGAAGATCAACCCATCCCTAACAAGTTCACGGTCGCTCTCGAGCTGAACAGCCACATCACCAACGAGATTTCCGACAGCCGCGTGGTCTCGATGGCGGGTGACATGGCCGTCGACGGCTACAACGCCTATATTGATCCCGGCATCAGAATGACGGCCTATCAACTTAACAACGCCGGGCAGTTGACGTTTGACAGTGATGGCGAGATCACGAGTACCGAGCTCACGTCGAGCGCTGCTGCCCCCACCTTCGGGAGCGGCGAACTCTCGGACGACGGCAGCATGATCTCGTGGACGTTCTACACCGCCAATGACGACGACACAGCGGACGTAGAAGAAGGAAACATCAATCTGGACCCTAATCAGGACTCCCAGGGAGGGTTTCATCTGGTCATCTCCATGATCCGGGTCAACGCCTCCATGGTGGGTGACGGCGAAGACGTCATGGCGAATGTCCTGGTCGGCGGCAATACGCTCAACGCGAATCCGTTGAAAGTCGCGGACGTGTCAACCGGACTGGCAGCCTCGACCAAAGTGGCAGAGGGTGTCCAGTGCAGCGACTCGGAGGTAATGGGCAGAGTCACGCTCGCGGAAGGTTATGCCAGCGCGTTCATGGACATGGACAGCTTCATGGTGACTTTCACCGGGGTTCCCGAAGGCGTGACCGTGACGGTGCCCAATATGGTCGAGCTCGCTGCGAATGATCCGGCTACCAGCGCCAATGAAACGGTGGAGTCGTTCAGGCTCAGGCGGCACACGGGGAGGACGAGCGGCGCCGACGCTGACGGCGTCGTCGATCTCAGCGCCGCCGGCGCCGGGTCGGTGAGGTACATGATCGCGATGACGGATGCCATAGAGGCAGACAACACTGTTACACCAAATATTGAAGCCGCGGCTGCAATGTCTACCCTGATGTCTGGGGGCAACGAGGAATGGCAGCACATCTACGTGACGTTCGCATGGGATGGCGGCGATGCGGATCTCGGTTCGGTCATGGTGTACGTGAACTTCTATCCCGCGAGCGACGAGGGTGGAGATACTTTCGCGGTCGGCGGCGCGGATGTGCCGCGCTTCGTGGACGACGACGCGTCCGACACGCTGCTCTCGATCGGCGATTGCAAGTCGTCGCTGTTCTTCCCCTTCGTGACCTCGCAGAGTGGCTACGATACCGGCATCGTCGTTTCGAACACCTCGGGGGCAGCGGGCTCTTGCATGGCCACCTACTCCGGCCCTGGCGCTCCTGAAGACGCGGTGGGCATCGGGGAAATCATGCCTGGAATGCAAGCGATCTTCCTGGTAGGTGGTGCCGGTGTCGGACCTGCCCATGGTCTTGCGGACTTCTCGGGCTACCTCACCGTGGATTGCGAGCTTGAGAGCTCCTCTGGCTTTGCCCATATCGCCGACGGTTCCGGCCTCGCCGGTTCGCAGGGTTATATCGCGCAATAGCCTGCCCGCGTGCGTCGCCTGCCCGCAAGGGCGGCGATGGCGCAAACCAGGTACGAAATCGTCTGGGGGCTGCTCACGCAGCCCCCGCCGCACTGACACACGAACTAAAGGCGCCCCGTCGGCGCCGGCTTGGGTGGGCCGATCGGCCGTACCCCGGCCGGTGTCGACGGGTGCCTGCATGTTTGGGCAAATACCCTCATTCCGCGGAATGAGCTCTCTCCCCTTGTTTCTTCATCGGAGCGGAAATGGGAGTCAGGATCATCAGCACGCTGTGCCTTTTGTTCTTCGCGGCTTCCCTCGCCGCGCAGGATGCCGTGGAGTGCGTGTTGCTCCCCCCGGGCGGGATACTGCGGGCGGAAAGCTTGCATGAAGACCTCGGCCAGTTCCGGCTGACTTGTACGGGGACTCGCGCGGCCTGGCCCGATGAAACGGCGATCACGCTGCGCCTGCTATTCTCGACTCCGGTGCATCGAGACTCGAAGCCGCTGTTGCACACGCACGACATGCCGTCCGACGAAGAAGGGCATTCGGGGAACATCCGCGGCGGCGCGGCGGCGTGGACCGATGTCCCCTTTCCGCGGGCGCATACCGACGGCGAGTCAACCACCACAAGGATCACGGGGCTTGCGGTGGACGCCACGAAATCCCCTCCCGATGTCACGGTTGTCGTCAGTGTTTCCTCGGCGCAGGCAACCGTATCCGTCCCTACACGGACGGTTCCCGCCTCCCGGGTGGTTCAGGGACTGCGCGCGAAAGTTACGGACGCGGCCACTATACGGACGTGCGAATCCGGCGCTACGCAATCCGCAACCGTGGAGATCGCCGAGGGCTTCCCTGCGGCGTTCGGCTCGAACAACATCATGCTTACCTCGGACCGCGGCACGATGGAAGGACCGCTGACCGTCGCGGTGGGCGATCTGGAGTTCCGGCGGGTGGATGACTTCACGTCCCCGCGCTCCGGACGGCTGATCTATTCCGTGCATGGGGCCGCTGACACGGTTTTCGAATCGGCGTCCCTTCGACTGGAGCTGACCGGCGACGAGGGGGAAGCCGGCGACGAGGGGGAAGCCGGCGACGAGGGGGAAGCCGGCGAGGACATCGAAGTAACCGTCGCTTACGTTCCGCGCGAGGGTACATCCGATGAGTTCGTCAATTCGGCAACCCTTGTGGTGGCCGCGTTCGAGGCGTGCAGGGCGCCAGGGACGACTTTGAGCTTCCCGTTTGTATCGAACCGGAGCGGCTTCGCGACCAGCATCGTTATCTCCAACACTTCGGAGGAAGACGGCTCGTGCGAACTGCGGTGGAACGGTGACGACGGGGGTTCGCTCGCGGTAGCCGCTCAGGACCAGACGGTTCTGCGCATGGCGGAGCTGGCCCGCGACTTCCAGGGCTACCTGTTGGCGCGCTGCGACTTCGAAAAGGCCCTGGGCTATGCCTATATCACCGATTTAGAGGGGCAGACACAGACCTACCTGGCCCAGAGCGAACCGAATTGAGGCGAGCCGCCGGCCGGGAGCCTGAGAATCCACCCTGGCGGGACCTCCTCCGAAGGCGCCCGCCCAAGGTAGGAGAGTTGCTTCTTGAGCACTCGGTAAAGCTCGCCCGCCGCCCAAGCCGTCTTGGCATTACAACGCTCAATAGTGTGTTACAGTGAGGCCGATCGCGGGAGCATCATGACACCGGAGCTCTACGCGGTGATCGGTGCGGCCATCGTATTGGGCGGGCTGATTCTGAATGGACAGCGTGAGTTGCGCAGAGACGTTGGAGAACTTCGCAAAGATGTAGGTGACCTGCGTGAGCGCATGGCGCGCTTGGAAGAGCGCATGAACACCCTGGGAGGGCATCTGAATGCCATGGAGGGACGCTTGAGCACCTTGGAGTCTGTAATCGTTCAAGTCTTCGGGGGAAAGGTAGTTCCCCAATGAAACCCGAACACCTCGCCCTCCCCGTCACCCTCGTCGTTCTCCCTCCGCCCACCGGCGAAAACTGACCGCGCGCCGGCCTGGCGGCCGCCGGCCGGTCGGCGAGTTGTCGCGGCATCGGCCGGGGCGGCAGGAGTCCGGGGCGTGTACTTTTCTACGACAGGGAACGGATCCTCGCCCTCTCGTCCGCTCCGACCATCTCAATCCTTCCAAGGATTCAAGAGGTCGACGCCAGTCGCGGCGAAGGCGGACTCATTGCGGGTGACGATCGCTAACCGATGCCGAAGGGCGGTCGCGGCGATCAAGCCGTCGATGGCGGGAGCCGGTTTTTTCAGACGCGCCATCAGCCGCCCCCATTCGTCCGCGACGCCGGTATCGACCGGCAGAACACGGTCTTCGAACCAAGCGGGCAACTCCGTTTCAAGCCACGCGGCTATCCTCGAGCGGCGGCGAGCGTCACCGAGCTTCTCGATTCCCTTGCGGATTTCGCCCAAGCTCAAGACGCTGACGAACAACGCCTCCGACGGCGCTGCTTCGAACCATTCGGATACGCGGGGCGAGGGCCGCGGCTTGAGCAGTTCGGAAAGCGCGCAGGTATCGATCAGAAAGCTCACAGTGCAACATCGCGCGGCGGCGACGGGTCGCGCTCGATATCCAGTCGGACACCCGCCAGCGGTGACGTCCGCAGAAATTCGCCCAATGAGGGCTTCGACCGCTTGAGGCGGTCGTAATCGTCCGCCGAAAGGACGACGGCCGCCCGTCGTCCGCGGACGGTGATCGTCTGCGGACCGGTCGTGGCTGCACTGCGCATCAATTCACTGAAGCGCGCCTTGGCCACCTGCAACTGCCAATCAGGCATGGCAAGCCTCCTCTAACTAGTCTGACTAGATTATTACAGAACGGGTCCGGAAGCGCAAGAGTTGCTGTTCATGCCACCCTGCCGGATCGCTCGACGCTCAAGACCATCTTTGTAATCGTGCTTACGGGGACTCGATGGCCGCTGGGGTGATCGCTGGGGACGCTGAGAAATGCCGGCTGGTGAACATGCCGAACAGCCCTTCCAGCCTGCATTTCTCACCACGTGGCGAGGCGAAGTGCGTGAGAGGGCCGTCAGGACGAGGCGCGCGCCGCTTGGCGCGCGCAGGTGTACTTGACCCGTACATCGAGCACGGCAAGCAAGCGCTTCGAAGGAAAAGCGAAGTCATGGCGGTCGTATCGCGTGCGGCGGCCATCAGGTGGTGAGAAATGCAGGCTAGGTGCGCCATGCGCTCCCGCAGGTGGGCTGCATCGCTTTCGAGACGGGTCAATCGTTCGCCGATGGTGCGCTGGCCGAAGTGTTTCAAGAACGCCGCACGGTAAATCGGACGGACTTGCAGCCGTGGCTGGTCTCGATCAAGCTGGCGAACGAACTGCCGCTGCTCAACCTGACCGATACTTTCCGCGCCCAAGCCGGTGGCTCGATGAAACTCGTCAGTGGACCTGTCATCTACGCGCAGAACGGGTCGCGGGCGTTTTACGAACGTTACGAGGGCATCCATGGGCTCTACTACCCCTCCTCGCTCACCCATCGGCCGGCGGTCGCGCTCTATGAACGCGCCCTTGACGCCGGCCCGTTTCCGGATACGCCGCGCTTCCATCGCGAGTTGAGCAATCCTCTGCTCATCGAGCCGTTGCGGAACGCATGCAGGAAGATGGGTCACGACTTCCTCTGATGGGGCGCCCGTAGGGGAGTAGGGGAAGCCGGGCCCTGCGGCAGCCCCTGCTCGTTTCCCTCGGCCCTCGGGTCACGAATCACGAAACACGGGTTTTTGAGACACGAATCACGGCCTTTCCGCAAGTCAGCCCGGAACCATACCCAGAACCAGTTTCCAGCGCTTCTGTTTCGTGAATCTTTCGTTGCTCTTTTGTTACGCAATTTCCCTGCTTTGCGGTCTTCGCCAACGGCTCTTTCCGAAACAGCTTTCCTGGGAACGCGGGCATCCCCGCCCGTACGGCGACTCCAACGAGAGCAACCCCAAGCCCGACCAACGGGTTTTTCACGAAACACGAAACACGAGACACGAAACATGAAAATCAACCTATGACATATGAGGTGTGTATACTTATCAGGTACACATGAGCAGCGCGGCGCTCATTCGGCGGCTGAAGCGTGACGGATGGGTCGTCGCGAACGTCCGCGGAAGCCACCATAACTTCAAGCACCCGACGAAGCCGGGCCGCGTGACCGTGCCGCATCCGAGGAAAGATCTGGCCGTCTAGCCTGCATTTCTCACCACGCGGCGAGACGAAGTGCGTGAGAGGGCCGTCAGGACGAGGCGGGTGCCGCTTGGCGCGCGCAGGTGTACTTGAATGTACATCGAGCACGCCAAGCAAGCGCAACGAAGTCATGGCGGTCTTATCGCGTGCTTCGGCCGTCAGGTGGTGAGACATGCAGGCTGGCTGCTCCGCGGCATATACCGCCAGGCCGGTTGGGAATGGGGGGACAGGTAATGCTCTACCTTGCCAAACTTCACCGCGAGACCGAGGGCGATTACAGTGTCGAGGTCGTCGATCTGCCGGGGTGCTTTTCGGCCGGCGATACGCTCCGCGAAGCGCTCCGGAACAGCGAAGAGGCGATCCTCTGTCACCTTGACGGCATGCTGGCCGACGGCGAGACCATCCCGCCGCCGGACTCCGATGCGCCGGTCGCTGTGGCGCCGGATGAGATTCTTACGGCGATCCACGTCGACCTCGACAAGTTAACGGTCTCGAACAAGACCGTCCGGTTGAATGTGACGATCCCGGAGCGCGCCGTCGCGCTGATCGACCACGCCGCGAAACTCGCCGGGACATCCCGGTCCGGCTTCCTGACGCAGGCCGCGCTGTCCTTCATCGAGCGTCACGGCAAGGCCGGATAGCCCCGGTGCCGAAAGTGCAGGCACGGCATCACCGCAAGGGACCGGGCATGGAGGTTCCCGGCCCGCAGGTCACGAAACACGAATCACGGCCTTTTACCCATCGAGCACGGCAAGCAAACGCTGCGAAGGAAAAGCGAAGTCATGGCGGTCTTATCGCGTGCTTCGGCCGCCGGGTGGTGAGAAATGCAGGCCAGGCGATGGGGAGCCTGTGTGGCGCTATTCGGGCCTCCATTTCCGTGGTTTCATGACTTCCGCCTTTTTGACTGCCATTGGCATAATATGCTAACAATGTCCTGCAGAGGAGCACGCGGGTCATGCCGACACGTAATGTCGTTCTAACGGATCAACAATCGGAGTTCATCACGAAGCTGGTTTCCTCTGGGCGCTATCAGAACGCCAGCGAAGTACTGCGCGAGGGCATCCGGCTGGTCGAGCGGCAAGAGCTGGAGAACGAGGCCCGCCTGAAAATGCTTCGGGAGGCCGCCAAGACCGGCATCGCCGACATGGAGTCCGGATGCTTCCAAAGCTTCGACGCGCCTGAACCGCTCCGCCGCCACTTGGCCGCCCTGGCCGCGGATACGGTCGGCGGCCCTTCCGGCGGCCCGAATGGCCAGTGATGGCCAAGCGACGGCGCTGGCGGATTCATCTGACGGCGACAGCCGAAACGGACTTCCGGAATATCCTGCGTTGGACCTCCGAGCATTTCGGCGAAAGACAGGCGCATGTCTATGCCGATACCCTGACCGCCGCCATCGAGGCGCTGGCGGATGGTCCGGACATTATCGGATCCAGGAAAAGCAGCGGCATCGACGAGGGAGTCAGGGTGCTTCACGTCGCTCGGGGAGGACGCAAAGGCCGCCATTTCGTGCTGTATCGTGTCCGGTCCCAGGCTGAGCCTCCCGCGATCGATGTGCTCCGTTTGCTGCACGACTCCATGGATTTGCCCCGCCATGTCGTTTCAAGCAAAGACAACGACCGCTAGCCTGCATTTCTCCCCCCGTGGGGAGGCGAAGTGCGTGAGAGGGCCGTCAGGACGAGGCGCGAGCCGCTTGGCGCGCGCAGGTGTACTTGACGGTACGTCGAGCACGGCAAGCAAGCGCTTCGAAGGAAAAGCGAAGTCATGGCGGTCGTATCGCCCGCTTCGACCGTCGGGTGGTGAGAAATGCAGGCTAAGCGGTTCTCTCTCCTGTTCGGTGTGCCGCAAAACCCTGAGAGAACCCGCGGCCCCGCTCCGTGGCCGCCGCCGTGGTTCTTGTCCTACGGACCTGGGAGAATGGGCAGGACTAGGCTACAATCAACTGCAACTCGCCGTGACCACTGCCCCGCCTTCCCGCCGGCTTGGGCCGGTTCGCCGTTCTCCTACGGCGGCGGCGGCCCTGTCCCTTGCCGCGCTCCTGAGCCTGGTCATCGCCGCCGCCGCGGCAGCCTTGCGGGCCGAAACCCCGCCCGGACTGCTGAAGATCACCTCCAAACCCTCGTTCCTGCCCGCCCAGCGGAACTGGGAAAGGCTGGGGGTCGCCGATTGGGAACTGCGTCAACTCGAACGCTTTCACCGCGGCGACGGCCACGAAGGCTGGAACATCGCCTACAAGAGCCTGGGGCTCAACATGACCGGTGTCCTGGCCCGCCCGTACATCAACGAAGAGGAGGAGATCCAGTATCCGTTGGTGGTCCTCAATCACGGCTCCGACGGCGGCGTGGATGCCCGCTATCGCTCCGTTGCCTTGGACCTCGCCCGCCGCGGCTATGTCGTCCTGGCCCCGACGTTCCGGGGGCGCGCCGGACCCGAGGGGCGCTCGGAGGGCGTCGTCCAGATCGGCCGGAACGAAGTCATCGACCTGCTGCAGCTCGCTCAACTCGGGCGCAAGCTGGAGTATGTCGACTCCCTGCGGATGGCCGTCATCGGCGAGGGCCACGGCGCGACCGCCGCGCTGCTGGCGATCGAGCGCTCGAATATCTTTCGCGCCGCCGTGATCGTCTCCCCGCTGGTCTTCTCCGGCATGCCCGAGTACGGCTACACGGGGATCGATCGGCTCAGGAGCCTCCAGGAAGAGCTTTTCGGCCGCAAGCTGTCGCGGCCGGAGCTGGTGCGGGAACTGTACCAGCGCGGCATGTTCCGGCAGGCGAACCGCATCCGGACGCCGCTGATGTTCATGCACACCGACTCCGACCCCAGTTACCGCGACCAACGCCGCTTCCTCGGCGTGCTCGCCGAACACGGCATTCAGCCGAGAGCGCTCGAGTTTCCCGGCCTCTTCCCGATGTTCCTCACCGGCTTCGACGACGGGACGCGGCCCGCTCGCTGGCATCAGGAACGGGACCGGGCCTGGAGCGAGATTTTCGCGTTCCTCGCCGAGCAGATGCCCGAACCGCCTCCCGAAGAAGAAGAGGAAGAAGAAAAGGAAGCGCCCTAGAGAACTCCCATGCCGCATATTCGACGACACGGACGACAGGGCCTTGTACGGCTCGTCGTTGCCTTGATTGTGCTCGCCGCCGCCGTCTGGGCGGGCCATCTCATCCGTGACAAGAGGCTCGCTCCGGCGGACCTCGAAACGTGGTTCACTCGCCCCGAGCCGATCGGCCGCCGCTCCGGCGACCCGCTTGCGCGGCTCGGCATCGATCCGGGGGACGTTCGGAGCGGCGGCGCCTCCGGCGGCGTCCGCGTCGTCGGGCTGACGAACTACCTGAACGACACCCGAGCGGTGGTCACCCACACCGCCGACGATTCCAGCCCCAGGGTTCCCGATGCGCTCGCGGTTCTCGACCGCTACGGCGTCAAGGCCACGTTCCTCGTCAGTACCTTTCACGCGGAGGAGTTGTGGCCTGTCCTGGCGCGCGCGGTGAACAACGGCCATGAGGTCGGCTCTCATACCCGCACCCACCCCTGCCAGTTCCCGCCGGACCGCTGGTTCTGCATCCTGGCCTATTCGAATGACGAGTTGATCGGATCGCGGGACCGCATCCTGGCCCAGGTCGATCAGCCGCACGTGTGGTCATTCGCCTACCCCTGCGGGCACTGCACCGAATACGCGTTCGTGCGCGACAAGCTGCGTCACGCGGGCTACCTGCTGGCGCGCATCTATCCCGACGAGGAGAATGGCGGCCAACTGGCGCCCGACATGAACTCTTGGGACCGCCGCCCCTATCGGGCTTCCTACACGCAGGCCGTACAGAAGAAGGGTGGCGTTTCTCCCGAGGGCCGGACGGACTTGACGGCGATCAACGGCAAGTTCGACGAGGTCTACGAGGCGGGAGGCATTTACCATTTCGTCACCCATCCCAGTTGGCTCGACTACGAGCCCGACTCGTTCTACGAGCGGCACCTTCGTCACATCGCCCGCCGCAACGATGTCTGGTATGTCCCGATGGGGCCGCTCTACGCCTACCGGACCGTCGTCGAGCATACCCGGGTCCATCCGCTCGACGACGCCCGCTTCGCCGTCACGCACGATCTGTCGCCCCGGGTGTTCCCCAACAGCGTGACCATCGAGTTCGACACCGGCGGCCGCGAAGTCGCCGCCGTCCGGACCGGGCGGGGCGAGCTCGCGCTGCGGAGCGCCGGCCCGACCGACGGCTGGGACGACGAGTTCTACCGGCTCGACGGCGGTCGTCTGCTAATTACCCTCCGGCCCAACACCGTGCTGGAGATCCGCTAGCAGGCTTTCCCGACGGATCAGGGCGGCAGGGAAGGTCGCGGCGAAGTCAAGGCGGCCATATCTCCTGCTTCGTTTTTCGGGTCACGAGACACGAGACACGAATCAGGAACCACGGCCTTTTCCCCGTTCCTCAGGAGACTCAAACGAGAGCAACCCCAAGCCCGGCCAACCGGTTTTTCACGAATCACGAGACACGAATCACGGCCTTTGCACACTCCCTTTACAAAACATGAAAATCAACCTATGACATATGAGGTGTGTATACTTATTAGGTACACATGAGCAGCGCGGCGCTCATTCGGCGGCTGAAGCGTGACGGATGGGTCGTCGCGAACGTCTGCGGAAGCCACCATAACTTCAAGCACCCGACCAAACCGGGCCGCGTGACCGTGCCGCTGTCAATGTCAAACGAAAATTGCGCACTTCTGACAAACGAAAATTGCACACATTTGAGGGGAGAACCGCCGCGGGTTTGGCGGACTTTCCCCCTTCGTTGCGATGGGGGTTGAGGTGGCCGTCGGAGGGAGCGGAGCGACCGGAGCCGGCCACCTCAAGCTGTGCAGCAGCCGTCATGTTCCCGTCCCTGCGGGCGGGGTGGCTTCGCCGTCCGCGCGTTGCATGGAACGCCACAGCCCCTGGTGAGCCCTCATCCGGAAGCTGTTCCCGCGGATGTTGACGATGTGGCAGTGGTGCAGCAGGCGGTCGATCAGGGCCGCCGCCATGACGTCGTCCCCCAGTACTGCGCCCCATTCTTCGAATCCCTTGTTGGAGGTCAGCACGGTCGAGGCCTGCTCGTGGCGCGCGTTGATCAGCTGGAAGAACAGCACGGCTCCATCGCGGCTGACGGGCAGGTAGCCGATCTCGTCGACGACCAACAGCGCCGGATGGGTCAGCATGCGCAGGCGGCGCGCCAGCTGGCCCGCTGCACGGGCCTGCTCCAGCGACTCGATCAGGCTCGCCAGCGTTCCGTAGTAGACCCGCCGCCCCGACTCCGCCGCGGTGATGGCGAGACTGATGGCCAAGTGCGTCTTGCCGACTCCGGGTGGCCCCAGCAGAACGACGTTCTCCTGGCGGGCCAGGAACCCGAGCTCGTGCAGACTCTCGATCTGCTCGCGCTTGAGGCTCGGCTGAAAGGCGAAGTCGAACTGCGCCAGGGTCTTCACGGCGGGCAGCCGGGAGGCGCGCATGGCGGTCTCCAAGCGGCGGTTGTTGCGCAGGGCGATCTGGGCGCCCAGCAGCCGCTCGAGAGCCTCGCCGGCGGTCACGGCGCCGCTGTCGAGTTGCGCCAGGATGCCGTCCACCGCCTCCAGCGCACCCGGCATCTTCAGGTCGGCCAGCATCGCCCGCAGCCGGGCGCGCCGCCCGTCGGCCGGCGCGCTCATCGCACCACCTCCGCGTACACCCGCAACGGCCGACGCTCAACGGCCACTGGCGTCGGGGCCCAAGACGGAGCCGCCGGGCGCATCCGGCCTCCGACGCGCTGGTACGGCCCGCATGCCAACGGCCCCAAGGCTCCCCGCTCGTCACGCTCGAACCGCTCCTGCGGTCGCTCCCCGGTCGTGCCGTGCCGCCGCACGTTGGCGGTCTCCGCCAGCCAGCGCTCCGCCTGCTCGTTCAGGTCCGCGTCACTGACAAACTCCCGGCCGTAAAAGAAGCTCTCCCGCACATAGCGGATCGGCCGCTCCACCTTGCCCTTGGTCCGTGCCCGGTAGGGCCGGCAGGACCGCGGCCGGAAGCCCCAGTGCGCGGCGAAACGCAAGAACTCTGCGTTCAGCGCCAGCGGCCCACCCAGCAGGCGGTCGTCGGACACCACCACCGACCGCATCTGGTCGAACAGCAGCTCCTGCGGCACGCCCCCGAAGCGCTCGAAGGCGCCCTCCAGGCCGCGGCACAGCACCTCCATCGTCTGCCGCTGGAAGAACCGCAGCCACAGCAGCCGCGAGTAGCCCAGCACCACCAGCAGCGCCTGACGCCGTCCCCACGGCAGCCGGAAGCCGCCGAAGTCTACCTGGCCCTGATGCCCCGGAGGCGTCTCGAACCGTACCACCGGATCCGCTGTCTCCCGTGGCCGGACCTGGCGCACGTAATCCCGCACGCTCCCGTAGCAGCCCGGGTATCCCGCCGCCCGCACCTCCTCATACAGCCGCTGCACCGTCAGCTTCGGATACACCTCCAGGCGCGCCTCGATCATCCCCTTGTACGGGTCCAACTTGCGCGCGATCGGCGCCCGCCGCGCATAGCCGCCCGCCTCCGTGGTCAGCTCCCGGTCCAACTGACCGGACTCGATCCAGTAGTGGATCGTCCGCCGACTGAGCTGGAACCGCCGTGCCAGCTCGGCCTTCGACACCCCTTGCTCCAAGTAATGCTTCAGCAGCATCTTCGCCTCCATGTCGTACATCTCTCCGCCCCTCCATGTGGCCTCGCCCACATGCTGGAGCAGCGGTCTTCCCGCCGGTGAAAAGTGTGCAATTTTGGCTTGTCGAAAATGTGCAAATTAGCATTGCCGCCAACACCGCATCCGAGGAAAGACCTGGCCGTCTGGCTCCTCCGCCGCATATACCGCCAGGCCGGTTGGGAATGGGGGGACAGGTAATGCTCTTCCTTGCCAAACTTCACCGCGAGACCGAGGGCGGTTACAGTGTCGAAGTCGTCGATCTGCTGGGGTGCTTTTCGGCCGGCGACACGCTCCGCGAAGCGCTCCGCAACAGCGAAGAGGCCATCCTCTGTCACCTTGACGGCATGCTGGCCAACGGCGAGACCATCCCGCAGCCGGACTCCGATGCGCTGGTCACCGTGGCGCCGGATGAGATTCTTACGGCGATCCACGTCGACCTCGACAAGTTAACGGTCTCAAACAAGACCGTCCGGTTGAATGTGACGATCCCGGAGCGCGCCGTCGCGCTGATCGACCACGCCGCGAAACTCGCCGGGACATCCCGATCCGGCTTCCTGACGCAGGCCGCGCTGTCCTTCATCGAGCGTCACGGCAAGGCCGGATAGCCCCGGTGCCGAAAGTGCAGGCACGGCATCACCGCAAGGGGCCGGACATGGAGGTTTCCGGCCCAGAGGTCAAGAAACACGGCCTTTCCCTATCGAGCACGGCAAGCCGGTGCAACGAGGTCAAGGCGGCCATCTCGCCTCCTTCCTTGTTAGGGTCACGAGACACGAACCACGGCCTTTTCCCCGACCCTACGGCGTTACCAACGAGAGCAACCCCAAGCCCGACCAACGGGCTTTTCACGAATCACGAGACACGAATCACGGCTTTTGCGAAACCCAAGCGCCCGAGTTTGCGTCAACCTTTGATAGCCTGCATATCTCACCACGTGCGGAGGCGAAGTCCGTGAGAGGGCCGTCAGGACAAGGTGCGAGCCGCTTGGCCGAGCCGGCGGGATCAGGGCGGCAGGGAAGGTCGCTGTGAAGTCAGGATGTCCACATCGCCTGCTTCGTTTTTCGGGTCACGAGACACGAGACACGGCTTTTTTGACACGAATCACGGCCTTTCCCCAATGACCTTTCTTGCCCTGGCCTGGTCGTTGGTGCTCGCCCCGGCGGCCTGGGGGGCCGCCTTCCTCACGGGCACGGTATCCCAGCAAGACGGCTCCGATGCGATTCCGCTGCCCGACGCCTACGTGCAGGTCAAGGCCGGCAGTCCTGAACGCGTAGTCGCGCAGGCCACGACCGACTCGCAAGGGCGCTATCTGCTGAAGGACGTACCCGAAGGCCGCGTAACTCTGAGTGTTGCCGCCGAGGGTTACTACACGGTCAAAGCGGGCGAGCTGGACTCGGAAACGATCACGCGGACCTGCCCGCCGGAGGGCGAGTGCGGCAGCGTTGACTTCGTGGCCGCCCGCGCCGGAGTGCTCGAGGGATATCTGAGCGACGATTTCGGAGGGCCGGTGGAAGGGGTGGAAGTGACGCTCACGCCGGCTTCCGGTGCGCCGCCGGCGCCGCGCGGCTCGGGTCGTGGTGCGGGACGTGCGGGCCGCAGGGCGGCAGGGCGCGCGCTTAGCGACGACCGTGGCTACTTCCGTATCTGGGACCTGAAGCCGGGCCGCTACCTGTTGGAGGCGCGGATGCGCTTCCTGTTCCCTGGCTGGCGGCCGAAGTTCCAGCTCGACGCTCGTGAGATGGAAATCACCGGTGGCGGCGAACCCCAGGAGGTGAGCTTTCAACTGCAGGGGGACGCCGGCGTGTTCTCGATTTCCGGAATCGTCGAACGGCTCACGGACAAAGAACTTGGCCCAACCTACATCGGCATCCGGCCCAAGGCCACCGGCGATGGCGACCTCTGGGTCAAGTTCATGGGGGCTCCGGGCGGGAAGTTTCGGATTGATGGGCTCGAGAAAGGGGATTACGTCTTGCAGACCGTGAGACAGGGCTCAGGCTTTGAGCAGGACTTTCGGCTGCTCGCGGAGCTGACCCTCGACCGGGATCTGATGGATTTGCGTTTGCGGCCTTCCCCTCCGACGGGCGTTCGCGGCCGGGTCGCGTTTGCGGATGGGGAGAAGAGCAGCCTGAATATTCGAATCTATCCCAAGGGGACCGAACCGGGGGCCTGGGACTACCTGCGGGTCGAAGGTCCCGACTATACGTTCGAGCACAGCGGGCTGCCCCCGGGCGAGTACAGCGCCTCGCTGCGTCCCGGCGACCGCTACCTCGTTGAGGGCTACACCTTCACGGTGCACCCGGGATCGATGACCGATCTGGAGATGGCGGTTTCGTCTGAGTTCGCCAAGGTTCGCGGCACGGTTCGCCTGGCCCGCGGCGGCGGCCAGTCATCCCGGCCCGCGGGTGCGCATTTCCTCGTCGGCCTGCGCGGCGGCCGCGGTTCGTTTTCCTCCCCGGCGGACGAGAACGGTGTGTTTGTGTTCAATAAGGTGATTCCGGGCGAGTATCGGATCGCTGCCTGGAGCGACCCCGACACCGATGTCTCCGATGAAGAGGTGTGGGCAGAGACCGCCTCGGCGGTCCGGACGATCACGGTCGAGGCGGGCTTCGAGATGGAAGTCGACCTGACGGCAGAGCGCTGACGGTGTAAGCATGAAGACTCGCGTTCTTGCCGCTTCGATCCTCGCGTGGGCGGGCTGGTTGTATGCGCAGCCCGGCGGGCCGGCCACCGACCCGGCCCAACCGGCCGAGACGACCGAGGTGCGCGGGCGAGTGCTTTCGGCGCAGAGCGGCGGTCCGGTCCGAGGCGCCAAGGTGGCGATCACGGCCCGCGAGCGCGAAAAGGTGTCGGTGTTCACCCGCTTCAACGGGTCGTTTGTCATCGAGAACGCGCCGGCCGGGGATCACGGGGTTGGTGTTGCGGCGTCCGGCTACGGGTTGTTGCATAAGAGGATCCGGATTCCCTCCGGCCGGCCGTTGGATGGTCTGGATCTGCGAATCAACCGCTCGGCGATTATCACCGGACGAGTTCTGGACGAAAACGGCCGCGCTGTCGTCGGCGCGAGAGTGGAGGCGCTACGGGAACAATTCCTTGAAGGCCGTGCCCGATGGCGGGACCAAGGGTCCCGCATAGCCCGCGGTCAAGGTGGTTTTCGAACGGACGATCGCGGCGTTTACCGCATCTTTGGACTGTCGGCGGGCGAGTATTTGATCGCGGTCCGTTCCAAGGAAAAGCCGGGTTTGGATGGCCAGCTTCGTTTCGCCACCGCGCCGGGCTACTTTCCGAACGCCGAGTCGTTGAGCGGCGCTGCTCGTATCAAGGTGGAGTGGGGAGAAGAGAAGCAGGGGATCGACGTGCGCCTTGTGACACCACCGCCCACCAGCGCTCACGGCCGCGTCTTGAGCACGGACGCGCGCCTGTCTTGTAGCGCATGCCGATTCGAGGTGTATCGGCGGGACGGGCGTTCGGTCAGGCACGTCGGGAGCCGGTCGACAACCGCGCAGGGGTTGTTCTCCTTGTTCGGGTTGCCGGTGGGACGTTACATAGCGGTCGCACGCCTGTTTGACCGTCGAACCGGCAGCCAGGCTTTCGGCCGCCAACCGTTCACGGTGTCGGAAGGAACGGTGGAGGCCGTCGAGATCGAGGCTCATGCCGAGCGCGACATCGTGGGCCGGCTGGTCCTGCTTGCCCCGCCGGATTCCGTCGGCGATGAAAGCGGGGCCTGGTCGTCGCAGATTCGGCTGGAAGCGGACTTCCTGGACCCGACAGAAACCAGGCGCACTCGCGGCATGTTCGGGAAAGTCAAGGGGATGGGCATGGAAGGGCCATTCGAGTTGACAGCGTTCCCAGGGCAGTATCGGCTCATGGTGATGGGCCTGAAAGGCGCCTATGTCGAAGGGATCGAGATCGACGGCCACCGTGTAAAAGGATCGAAGCTGACCGTCCCGCTGAGCGGGATTTCCGGCGACGTGATTGTCACGATGAGTTTTGCGACGGGGACCGTCCGGGGGACCGTGCGGGAGTCGGAGGACGGCGAGTCGTCGGTTGACTTCCTCGCCAAGGGCGGCCTGCGTCCCCCTGCCAGCACGGTGAGGCTCCTGCCGGCCAAGGAGGGCTCGCCTTCTCACCGCCGGCTCTTGGGACGGGTGCGGCAGGGCGGATTCGAGATCACCGGAGTGCCGCCCGGCGAGTATGAGGCATTCGCGTTTCCGGACCGCGCCGGTTACAGCATCGAAGACCCGAGATATCGACGGAAACTCGCTCGCCATGGCAAGAAAGTTGAAGTGAAGACGGGTGAGACGGCGGCGCTCGACCTCCAGGCCCTGCCCACCCTGGAACAGTTCGACCGCGAAGGGCTGCGGTAGATCTGGCCTGCATTTCTCACCACATGCCGAGACGAAGTGTGTGAGAGGGCCGTCAGGACGAGGCGCGAGCCGCTTGGAGTGCTTAGGTGTGCTTGTCTGTCTTGTTTCCGACTTGAGCAACACCAGGCCAGACCAACGGTTTTGCACGAATCACGAAACACGAGACACGAAACACGGCTTTTACGCAAGCCGCCCTTGAGCGACGGCCGTATCGTCGACCTCGGGTTTTGGGGTCACGAGACACGAATCGCGGCTTTTAGCGAATCACGGCTTTCCCCCGAGCGGCGGGCGTCGGCTATACTAGCCTGTATTTCTCACCACGCGGCGAGGCGAAGTGCGTGAGAGGGCCGGCAGGACGAGGCGTGAGCCCGCTTGGCGCGCGCAGGTGTACTTGAAAGTACATCGAGCACGGCAAGCAAGCGCAACGAAGTCATGGCGGTCGTATCGCGTGCTTCGACCGTCGGGTGGTGAGAAATGTAGGCTAGGCTCTCCGCAGGCGCAATGGCCTGCCCCGCTTGATGCGCAACGCTCTCGCCGTCCTGCTCGTTGTCCTCTCGGCGTTCCTGCTTTTCTGGCGCCTCGATGGCGTTCCGCTTTGGCGCGACGAGACGACGACCGCCAACTGGGGGCGGTTGATGGCCGAGAGCGGCGTGTGGATCCCCCGCGTCTTCGACGGCGAGCAACTGATCGTGCAGGCGGCGGACGGCCACGACGTCAACTCCCATCTGTTGCCCGCCATGCAGAGCTGGCTGCAGTTCTACGTGAGCGCGGCGGGGTTCAAGCTGCTCGGCGTCAGTACCTGGACGGCCCGGGCGCCCTTCGCCCTGATCGGCGCGGCGACGCTGTTCGTTCTCTACCGCGTGGGCGTGGTGCTCTTCGGCGGCGGCGCGCGTCCTCTGATGCTTCCCGGCATCGGGCTCCTCTCGATCTACTTTCTCTACGCCGCGCGAAGCTCCCGTTATTACGTCCTCATCCTGCTGGCGGCGGCGTTGCTGCTGCTCGAGATGTGCCGGTACTTCCGCGAACCGGAGCGCGCCGCGTCGCGGGCCTTCTATCTCCGGCTGGGACTCTACGGCGTGATGCTCTACCTGTCGAATTACCTGGCTTTCGCGGGGATGTGGCTTTCGCTCGGCGTATTCGCCTTGATCGAGGCCGACCGGCGGTTCCTGCGGGGGTTCGTCAAGCTGTCGGCCATCCTGGCCGTCGTGTTGGGCATCGAGTTCCGCCTCCTGCACTGGGAGTTCGCCGGCATGTGGCCGCCGCCGGTCGATCGCTCGCTCGATGATATCTACGCTTCGGCGCTGGCGGTTCGCGGCCGGGATTTCTGGCGGGCCGTGCCGCTGGTTCTGCTGGTTCCGGTCGGGTTCCTTCTGTTCTCCCGGCGGGTGCCCTCTTCGCCGCCGGCCCTGACCGCGCTGCTGGGGGGCGGCTCTCTTCTTGCACTGTCGCCGTTCTTCTACTCGGTCTCGGATATCCTGGGTCTGTCCGCCCCGGCGTTCTGGCCGTTCGCCGCCGTTTGCCTGATCGTGCCGGCGGGTTTCTTCCGGGCTTGGCGGAAGCTGCCGTCACGGGGAGTCTGGAGCCGCGCGGCCCTGCTGGCGGGATTGGTCCTGTTCCTGTCGCCCTTGGTCGGGGTGGCCGTCGGAAAGTACAGAGCGAATCCGCGGCACTACTATCAGACGCTGCCGGCCGCGGTATTGCTCTGCGCCCTGGCGGCCGCGCAGACCGAGCGCGCCGCCGGCAAACGGGCCGCCGCCGCATTGTTGGCGGGGGTCGTCATCTGGCCCAACCTCAACTGGAACCGTTCCGGCGGCGAGCAGATGCTGGAACGCCAACTGACCCGCGATGCCTCTTACACCCAGCCCCTGATCGACTACCTTCAGGCCAACGCCGCTCCCGGCGACAAGGTCGCCTTCTTCCGCAACGTCAAGGGCATGGCCGTTTATTTCCATATCCCCGAGATGCATTGGGTCGCGCTGCTCGACAGCGCCGCGCCCCACAACCGGCAATTCCGCGGCCGCATACCCGACGATCAGTTCGACGATTACCCCGGCGTTGATTGGTATGTGTTCTGGGACCCGCGCGGAGGATATCCCCGCGGTCTCGATGAGCGCTTCGAGAACGTCTGGGAATACTCCTATCCGGATCGTGTCTCCTGGTGGGACCGCGGAAGCGAGCCGCGCACGAGAACGTACCAGGTCTACCGCAGGAAAGCGGGGAACTGACGTTCGCGCCGGGCAGCCGCCGGACTTCTGCGGGATCAAGCGTCCTTTTCCCGCCTCCCCAGGAACCACAGGCCTCCGAAGGTCCAGGCCAGCTCGGTCAGCGTCAGCCACAGCCGCAGGCCGACGGCGACGGTCATGGCGGCGCCGATGCCGATGCGCTGTCCGACGAGCAGGCCGAACATGCCGTCGCGAATGCCCATGCCGGCGGGCGCGATCATCGAGATCATGCCCACCACCCAGGAAAGCGCGTAGTCGCTCGCGAGCTGCGGAATCATGCCCCACGGTGTCGCGAGCACGCCGCGCACGAAGAGCGCGGCCGCGGTCCCGAAGATCAGCCAGCTCAGCAGCAGGAACACCCAGATGCCCGCCATCGTCAGCCAGCGGATCTTCAGCGGTTCATAGTCCTGCCTAAGCCGCCGGGAGAGGCGTTTCGCCCAGAGGTTCAGAACCCCGGGGTGGATCGCGACAAAGGCGGCGATCGGGATGATCCACAACATGGTCAGGTGATAGCGGTTCAGCGAGGGGAGCGTTTCCGACAGGAACCACAGAGCGGGAATCAGTGAGGCCAGAAACAGGATGACCGTTTCGACCAGCGTGGTGGCGATAGTCGCATGGGTGGGCACGCCGTACAGGCCGGCCAGGTAGATTCGGCTGACGTACTGCCAGATCGTGCCGGGCACGTAGCGGCTCAACTCCGCTTTTCGCACCACTTGGAACGCCTGATGGAAAGTGAGCTTGTGGCCGAAGTGGCCCAGGACGAATCCCCACACGCGGGGCCGCAGGACGAACCACCAGCCGGTCAGCAGGAACGAAGCCGAGAGCTCGAGGGGACGGAAACTCCAGGCCGCATTCCGCACTTCCTGCCAGTTCTGATAGATGACCCGCCCGATGAAGAAAGCGATGACCAGCGGAACGAGATACTTCAGGATCTGAACGGCGCGTTTCAATCGGGATTCTCGCGATCTTTTCGTGGGTGTCAGGCGGATGCCGCGGAGTCAGTCGAGCTTCTCTCGGACCTCATGGGAGGGAAGCTCCGAATCCGGCGCTCCCGAGGCGGCGGCATGCTCTGCCGCCCGACCCGCGGCCAGCAATACGCCCCCCGCCAGGATGACGACTGCGACAGCAACGACGAGCAGCAGCGGGCCGGAGCCCAACGCGACCCACGTGCCGAGCGCAATCAGCGCCGACGCCGCGCAAACCAGAGCCGCCGGGCGGAATCCGTGCGACGGCCGCTCGCGAAACCGAGTCAGCAGCACGACCGTTAGCAGGTCGAAGAAGCCCCTGAACATCCGTTCGATGCCGTACTTGGAGCGGCCGTGGCGGCGCGGGCGGTGGGTGACCTCGATCTCGGTGACCCGGAAGCCCTGGGCTGCAACCAGAACGGGAATGAATCGGTGCATGTCACCGTGGATGCGCAGCGAACGCGCCGCTTCGCAGCGCAAGGCCTTGAATCCGCAGTTGATGTCGTGTAGTTGCAAGCCCGTGGCGCGCCGCACGGCGAAGTTGAACAGCCGCGATGAAATCACTTTGATCACGGGATCGCGGCGGCGCTTCTTCCAGCCTGTGACCAGGTCATAACCCTCGCCGAGCTTGGCAACGAAGCGGGGGATCTCGGAGGGGTCGTCCTGCAAATCGCCGTCCAGCGTAAAGACCGTTTCGCCCCGCACTACGGCGAACCCGGCCATCAACGCGGCCGTCTTGCCGAAGTTTTCGCCAAAGCGTAACAGGCGGACCCGGTCCGGCCGGTGGAGTTCCAGCAACCGCGGCCAGGTGTCGTCCGTACTGCCGTCGTCGATGAAGATGAGCTCGTAGTCATCCTTGACGACTTCTGCGATCCTTGCGGCGAGTTCCTGGACGGTGTCCTGCTCATCGCGCACGGGGACTACGAACGACAACCGGGGAGCGGCGGGCATCGAGACAGCCGATCATAACAAACCTCCCGAAAGTTACGTCCCATGCGAACGCGAGCGCAAACCTCGGTGAACGAGGGAGTGGATGTAACCGAATCGGGCGCTGCCCGCGTCCAAGTGGATAGTTCGTTGCGGACGGCGATGTTACAATGGGGTCGGCGCCAGTGTTGGCCGCCCCCGCCTTGAACCGCTTGTTCGCTAACGCATATCCATATCGGGGGAAAGCTCATGTCTACGAATCCGTATGATCCCGACGAACCGTCCGTCGGCCGTCCGGCAACGCCGCCGGTCATGATCGGCCTGCTCGTGGCGGTGGCCTGCCTGATGGGAGCCACGCTCTACCTGTATCTGGAATTGCAGAATACGAGAGCTCAGCTCGAGCCGCACATCGCGATGCTTCAGGTCCATGAAGAGAAGCTGGCGCAACTGGAGGGCTCGGTCACCCGCACCTCGCGGGAGGTGAGCTCGAGTGTCGAGAAGGTCCTGGGGAGGGTGGACTCCACTGAAAAGGAACTCTCCGCCAAGACCAGCCAGGTCGAGAAACGGGTGATGGGGCGCGCCGCGAGGCTCTCGGAGGCCATCGAAGAGACCAAGGCTCAGCAGCAGGCCGGGTTCAACGAGGTGGGCGGCAACATTCAGGAGTTGCGCTCGACGACGCAGCAGACCGGCAACAGGCTCGGCTCGCTGACGGGCAAGGTGGGCACGGTGGAAGAGAAGGTCGACGAGACTCGGCAAGAGTTGGAGCGGACGATCGCCGATCTGAAGACGGTTCGCGGCGACCTCGGCGTGCAGAGCGGCCTGATCGCGACGAACGCCGATGAGCTCACGGCGCTGCGTGAGTTGGGCGAGCGGAACTACTTCGAGTTCGATATCAGCAAGGCGAAGCAGGCCTCGCGGGTCGGCCCGGTCACCATTCGGCTCCGCAGAGCCGACACCAAGCGCAATCGCTTCAACATCGATCTCTGGGCGGACGATAAGCGAATCGAAAAGAAGAACAAGACGCTGCTCGAGCCCGTCCAGTTCTATGTCATCGGATCACGACAACCTTGCGAGTTGGTCGTGAACCAAATCAGCAAAGACCGCATCGTCGGCTATCTGGCGACTCCGAAGGTCCAGCAACCGCGGCGAGCGGCGGCGAACACGTCCGGCAGCGACTAGCCTGCATATCTCATCCCGTGGCGAGTCGAAGTGCGTGAGAGGCCGGCCCCCTCGGGGCCGGTTTTCTCATTCAAGAGGCAGGCTCGAAGCGCGGGTTTTTCGCTTTGACTTCGGGAGCCCCTCGACCGTCACCTGGATGCGGTCGCCCAGGGCGTAGACGCCGCTGACCTCCAGTTCGTAGTACTCCCGCAAGACCGAGTAGACGAGGCGGCTCAGCGCCGGGGGCTGAAGTTTCAGCTTGCGCGCGGCGAACGGCGCGCCCCCGGAGTAGTCCGACAAGCGCCGAAACATCCCGCGCTCGACGCCCATCACGTAGACCGGAAAGATCGAGACGCCGCGGCTGCGAGCCAATCGCAGGACTTCCCCCTCGTTGACGCGGCTGTATCCTTCGACTCCCGCCGACAGCAGGACGATCACACGCCGGCCTACGTTCGAGGTGAATCCGCCGTCGATCGCGGCGTAGAGCGCGTCGAGGACCCGCGGATTGTTGCCGTACTTTACCTGCTCCAAAGCCTGGTGAAGCAATGGTTTGCTCGAGGTGAAGTCCTGGATCAGATCGGCTGAATCGTGGTAGGAGACGATCGCCATCTGCTCCTTCTCGCCAAGCTCGTTGATGAACGAGCCGGCGAGCGGGCTGACCATCTGCCCGGCCAGGCTGGTGTCGATCAACAACATGATGTCGATCGTCGTGCTCTTGAACTCGGCCTCGTCGACACGCAGCCGCGTCTTGTCGTCCATGATGTGGAAGTTCCGCGCTTCCAGACCGCGAACCGGCTCGCCGGTCTTCTGATCGACGACGGTCACGATCAGCTTGGTCTCCTGCGCGGAGGAAGCCGGGACAAACAGCGGGCAGGTTGCCGCCAGTAGCGTGAGAGCAAGCAGCTTCGACGGCACGGCTTCACCACTCCCTGCTGCTATCGAGCACGATCGAGCGGCCGGTCTCCCGCTCGGTGATGACGATCTTGCCGGCTTGCGCCGCGACGTCTTCCACCCCTTTGTAGCCGTCGGGAATCTCGGCGAGAAAGACCACGTAGCGGACCGCCGCCTTTTCGCGGCCGTCGATCCAACGATACTGCGGAACGCCGTAGAGCTTGCCTTCGCTGACGACGTTCTCCATCGGCCCGCCAAAGGGGGTCGTGCCGAACTCCATGCCGCGGGCGACGACCTGGTGGTTCCACGGCAGTCCGCCGTTGCCTTTGTTCTCCTGCCAGTCGCCGAGCCACGGAAAGTCCTTCGTGTACCACAGGTAGCCGATCAGCACGTGGTAGTCCTTGTGGAACATCGTGAAGTAGTTGCGCTCGCGGTCCGGGTCCATCAGCATCGCGTAATAGATGCCGGATTTCGGCCGGTTCTGCATCTCGCGCAGACTGACTCGACGGCCTTCCGCCGACGTCCCCCACGGCCACTCGATCGGGCCCGCGGCCAGCATGCGGTTCGGACTCGTCGGGCCGCGCACTTCGCCCCTCGTCGCCGACGCATCGAGCACGTTCTTGCCGGGCTCGACGAACGGCGGTCCGAACGTCGCGTGCTGCACCCAATGAGCCGGCCGGCCGAACGCAAGCAGGTTCTCGACCCACTCCTCAACGTACAGGACGGTCTCGCCGTGGAGCAGGGTCAGCGTGCGGCCCACGTTGTACCGGGTCTTGGGCAGGTAGGCGGAGTAGACGAGCCGGACCGCATCCGCGCTCGTGATCGCCGCGTCCTTCTTCCACTCGACGACAAGCGCCTCGCCGTGATTGCCGAGGCCGCTTTCCGCTTCCCTTTCGGAAGGCCCGCCGAACGTCGGGAAGTTCAGCAGATGGCCCATGTAGCCGGATTGCAGCCAACGGTTCGTCCCGCCGCCATAGATATTGTCGTGCTTGGCCCCGTCGTACTCCCACGGCTCGATCGTTGGGAAGTGCGGGATGCGCATCGGGTTGACGCTCTTCTTCGGGTCGTCGGACTTGAGCCGGATCTCGGCCCAATGACCGGCCCCGCGAAGCGCGCTCACCCGCATTCGATCCGTCTCCAGCACGTAGGCGTGACGCCCGTGGAAGGTCTCTTCTTTGAATGAGGGTTCGAAGGAGAGATCGGCTCCCGGAGCCGGGTGGACCGCCAGGGCCGCCGCCGCGGCCAGTGCCGGCAAGCCGGCCATTTGCTCGATACGCATGCGGGGAATGATATCAGATCAGCCTTCCCACGTCCGTGATTCCGCGCCCTTGAGCCTGACGATTACCCGGACGAACATCGATTTTCCTTCCTGTCGAGTACGTGTTTCTTCTGCGGCTCGACAAGCTGTCGCAGCACCAGCAAGGCGTTAGCAGGTTTTCCGATCTGTTCGGCTGTGCGACCGAGGCTCCCGCATTGACGGCGGTCGCCTGCGCAAGGGCAACGGCTAGAACGCCAGCGGCAGCTTGTCCGCCGCCCGCGTCCCTTCGGCGTAGTCGCCGTTTGCATCCTGCGTCTCCGACTTGACGAGGAAGCTGAAGTCGCAGCCCTGATCGGCCTGCTGGACGCTGTCGATGAAGAGCCGCCCGTAGCCCCGGTCGTAGTGCGGCGCCCGGGGTTTGAAGAGTCGCAGGCGGCGGTTCATCTCGTGGTCGTCAATCAGCAGGTCGAGCCGGCGGTTCTCCACATCCAGCCGAATCTCGTCGCCGTTCTGAACCGCCGACAGGGGTCCGCCCACCGCCGACTCGGGCGAGATGTGCAGCACGACCGTGCCGTAGCTCGTCCCGCTCATCCGCGAGTCACTGATGCGCACCATGTCGCTGACGCCCTTCTTCAACAGCTTCGCCGGTATCGGCAAGTTGCCGTATTCCGGCATCCCCGGTCCGCCCTTGGGTCCGCCGTTCTTGAGAACCATGACGCAGCTTTCATCGATCTCGAGAGCCGGGTCGTCGTAGCGGGCCATGAAATCCTCGTGATCTTCAAACACCACCGCCCGGCCCGTGTACTGCATCAGCTTGGGATCGGCGGCGCTCGTCTTGATCACGGCGCCGTCCGGACAAAGATTGCCGTAGAGAATCACGGTCCCGCCCTCGGTCTGCAAGGGGTTGTCGAGCGGACGAATCACATCCGGGTTGTGGCACTTCGCCGAAGCGATGTTCTCGCCGATCGTCTTGCCCGTCACCGTGATGGCGTCGTGATGAAGCATGCTCTCGATCTGCTTCATCACCGCCGGCACTCCCCCCGCGTAGAACAGGTCTTCCATCAGATACTCGCCCGACGGACGGATGTTCGCGATCACGGGCGTGATGTTCGAGATTTCGTCGTACAACCTCAGTGGCAGATCGATGCCCAAACGCCCCGCCACCGCCTTGAGGTGAATGATGGCGTTCGTCGAACCGCCGATCGCCATGTTCACCCGGATCGCATTCTCGATCGATTTGCGGGTGATGATCTTGCCGGGCGTCAGATTCTCGCGGACCATGGCAACGATCCGCGCGCCGCTACGCTCGGCGATCTCGTTGCGCCGGGAATCGGCTGCGGGAATGCTCGCGCAACCCGTCAACGTCATGCCCATCGCTTCGGCCAGGCTCGTCATCGTGGACGCCGTGCCCATCACCATGCAGTGTCCGGTGCTGCGCGACATGCAGCTTTCCAGCTCGCACCATTCCTCCTCGTTGATGCGGCCGGCGCGCAACTCGTCCCAGTAGCGCCAAACGTCGGTGCCCGAGCCGAGAGGCTGGTTCTGCCACATGCCGCGGAGCATCGGCCCGCCGGTGACCATGATCGCCGGCAGCCCGGCGCTCGCCGCGCCCATCAGTTGCGCCGGCGTGGTCTTGTCGCAACCGCACAGCAGCACGACTCCGTCCAGCGGATTGGCCCGGATCGATTCCTCCACGTCCATCGCCATCAGGTTGCGGAACATCATCGACGTCGGCCGCATGAACGGCTCGCCCAGCGAGATGGTGGGGAACTCCAGAGGGAATCCCCCTGCCGCCCAGACGCCGCGCTTCACCGCTTCCGCGACCTGGCGCAGGTGCGCGTTGCAGTTCGTAAGCTCGCTCCACGAGTTGCAGATGCCGATGACCGGCTTGTTCCGGAACACCGAGTCGGAGAAGCCTTCCGTCTTCATCCACGAGCGGTGAATGAAGCCGAGCTTGTCCTTGCGTCCAAACCAATCCTGCGAGCGAAGAGGGCGGCTCATGTGCTACTCCCGTGAGAAAACGTGGTGCTGTCCACAAGCAAAGTATGGGTGCGGCGGATTCGTCAAGACCGTCAAGAGCCCGGACCGTCCGCACCGCAGAGCGAAAAAGCAGGCGGCCGCCCGGCGTCGTCTCGGGAACGCAACAGAGCCAAGCGGAGTTTTTGCCGTAATGGCGGAGCTCCCGGCTGCCGCGGCAAGCATCAGCATAGTCGAGCCCTTCCCGCGCCGCAATGTTCTCCGGTCATCACGCAGATTTGCTTCGGAAACCGGGGGCGAGAAACCCTTGCCCGCAACAACAGTGTTATGTTGTCCGTTCATGACCATCTCGGCAGAGTCCGCCGTTCATTGGGAAAAGCTCGGCGACCCTTCACCGGACAGCCTCGCCGACGCGCGGCTGCAGCTACATCACGCTGCTCAAATCGCGAGCTCGGTCGGATTCACTTTCGTCGAACCGGCCAAGGACGACAGCCACACCAACCTCGAATGGGTCGCCTCCCTAGGCGCTCTGACGAGCAAGCCCGCCGCCGGCGGCTCATCCTTTCATGCCGCGTTGGATGTCGCGGGGCTGCGGCTGCTTCTGATCAGCGGCGAGGACCGCCGCACGATCCTCAGCTCCTTCGATCTCGACGGGCAAACCGTCGAGGAGGCCTACGCCTGGTTGGAGACCGGGGTCGAGCGATTCGCAGGGAGCAAGTTCTCGAAGGGGATCGTCCGTTCGCCCAACCCCATCCCCGCCCATCCGGTCGCCGGCGGGCAACCGTTTTCCTTCGCCTCGCCGGAAGCCTTTGCCGAACTGCGGCGTTGGTTTGCGAACAGCGACCGCCTGTGCCGCAAGATCGAGGCCGAGACGCCCAAGGCTTCGCCGGTCCGTTGCTGGCCGCACCATTTCGACATTGCCACGCTGATCGAGTTCCAGCCGGCCCAAGGGCGCGATTCCGGCCGCTCGATCGGAGTGGGCATGACACCGGGGGACGAAGATTACCCCGAGCCCTATCTCTACGTGACCCCGTGGCCTTATCCGCACGACCCGCCGTTGCCGCCTCTCGCGGGTGAAGGGCAATGGCACAGCGAAGGCTGGCTCGGGGCCTTGCTGACGGGCCCGAATCTGGCGGCTGCCGGCGGCCCGGACGAGCAGTCGCTGCGCGCCGCCGGCTTCCTCGCGTCTGCGCTGGAGGCGTGCCGCGAGCTAGTCGGGGTCTCTCTTCCTGAACGCACACATCCATAAACACAGTCCGGGGTGGTGAGGCACCACTCGGTGGCCACTGTGACGGGCCCCGAGGACTCTCGACTGGTTCATACTAGGCTTTCGTAGCGCCAGATCAAGCGAGATCAGTGATGAAAAATACGGCCGATGTTGTTGTGATCGGGGGCGGCGTGATGGGTGCCGCCATTGGCTACGAGTTGGCCCGCCGCGGCGCTGGAGCAGTGGCCATCCTCGAAAAAAAAGCCCTGGGCGCAGGGTCTTCAGGGAAGTCGGGCGCAAACATTCGGTGCCATTACTCCCACCCCCTGACCACGTCGATGGCGCTGCACGGCCTCCGCACCTTCGAGACCTTTACGGACGTATTCGGCGGACCTCCCGTGTTTACGAGAGCGGGGCTCCTCGTCATCGCTCCCCGCACCCGGCGCCGGCATTTGGAATTTGTGCTCGAACTGCAACAGCGCATGGGCGTGAAGGTGAGCTTGATTTCAAAAGACGAACTGCGGGAGATCGATCCGGAAGCCACGCTCGCCGACGGTGAGGTGGCGGCGTTCGAGGAGGAAGCCGGATATTGCGACGCCTTGCAGGTCGTCGCGTCGTACGCCCGAGCGGCCCGTTCGAAGGGTGCGGAAATTCACGAGGGCTCGCAGGCAACGCGCATTCTCACACAGAACGGAAAGGTCACCGGAGTTGCGACCACGGATGGGGAGATCGCCGCTGAAACGGTCGTCCTCGCCGCCGGTCCCTGGAGCGCGGGTCTGGCTGAAACGGCCGGCGTCTCGCTGCCGGTCAAGCCCTGTCGTGTTCAGATCGCCTTGCTGCGGGGTCCCTGTGCTTCCGGCCGGCCCCGGCAGCAGCCGGTCTACTGTGACTTTGCCCATGAGACCTACTGCCGTCCGCTGCCGGGCGGCCTGCTCCACATCGGCAACATCGATCCGAGAGAAGAGCGCACCGAAGTCGACCCGGATGCCTACAACGAGGTCGCCGACCGTGAGTTTGTCGACGAGATGCGGGACAAGATCCAGCGTCGAAACCCCTCCCTCCAGCGCGCCGTCGGCCGCGGGGGCTATGGTGCACTCTACTCGGTCACGCCGGACTGGCACCCTATCCTGGACCGTCTTCCCGGCGTCGAAGGCGTCTTCTGCGCCGTCGGTTTCAGCGGACATGGCTTTAAGATGGCCCCTGCGGTGAGCAGGATCCTCGGCGAGATGATCCTCGACGGCGCGGCCGAAAGCTTCGACGTTCGCGCGTTGAGAGCGACTCGCTTCGCGGAAGGGGAACCGTTTCTGAACCTCGAATCAGCGCAAGTGATGGGCTGAGCCGGCCGTCCTGTCGGCCCTCTCACGCACTTCGCCTCGCCACGTGGTGAGAAACGCAGGCTGGGGCGTTTCGCGACAATAGATGCCATGCGGATTGCCGTGGTTGGAGTTGGGGCCGTTGGGGGCTACTTCGGAGGAAGGCTGGCGCAGTCCGGTCTCGATGTCGTTTTTCTCGCTCGCGGAAAGACTCTTGCGTCTCTTCGGGCAGAGGGGCTGAGGATTCAAAGCCTTGCCGGAGACTTCGCGATCGAGAGTCCGAAGGTCGCGGGCGACCCGGCGGAGATCGGCCGCTGCGACGTCGTTCTCGTCGCGGTCAAAGCCTACCAGGTCCAGGAAATCGCGCCGTCCCTCGCTCCGCTCGTTGGAGCGGACACCGTTGTCATCCCCATGCAGAACGGCCTCGAGGCCCCCGCCCTGCTCTCGGAAGCGCTCGGTACGGAAGTCGTCCTCGGCGGGCTCTGCAAGATCTTCGCTTCGAAGACCGGCCCCGCAACCATCGAGCACATCGGACTCGAACCCGCTATCGAGTTCGGCGAGCTGAGCGGCGAGAAGACGGAGAGAGTCGAGCGTGTCCACGACGCATTCGCCCCCGCCGCCGGAATGGACACCGTCGTGCCGGACGACATTCAGGCCGCCCTGTGGCAGAAGCTCATGCACGTCGAGCCGCTCGGCGCCGTGGGCGCCGTGGTTCGTGAGCCCGCAGGCATCCTCCGCACCGTTCCCGAAACGCGCCGCATGCTGCTGTCGGCCATGGAGGAAATCGTCACCCTTGCCTCGAAGCGAGGTGTCACGATTGATCCCTCTCTTCCCGAACGGGCGATCCGCCGTATCGATCAACTCCCTGCCGATGCGACCGCGTCCATGCACCGTGACATCCTCGCCGGCAGACCTTCCGAGTTCGAGTTCCAGACCGGCACCGTGGTCCGTTATGCCCGTGAATCAGGCGTGCCGACACCGGTCCACTCGGCAATCTATGCGGCTTTGCTGCCGGGAACGCTTCGCGCTCGGGGCCGTCTTCCTGCCCCGTCTCATTGACGGATGGCTGCAATTCGGTTTCGTGGCAGACTGCGTGTTGCGGCCGACAGCGATACCTTTCGAGTCGCCAACGCCGAGCCGAGCACTAAGCAGGGGCGCGAGACGCTCGTGGAACTCATCAGGCGCTAACAAGGGTTAGCCGCTACGATGCCGCCAGTATCTCTGCCAGCTTGCTCGGCTGAATATTCCCTCCGCTGAGTACGCACACCACCGGACGGCCGGCGGTTTCCACTTTGCCGTTCAGCAGAGCCGCCACGCCCACCGCCCCTCCGCCTTCGACGACGAGCTTCTGCTGCTCCGCCAGCAGCTTCACCGCGCCCGCAATCTCGCTCTCCTCTACGGAGACAACATCGTCCACAAGCCTCTGCACGATCTCGAACGTCCGTTCCCCCGGTTGCGCAATCATCAACGCATCCGCCAAGGTCGGTCCCGGCGTCACCGTCACCGGCTTGCCCGCCTCCAGCGAACGAGCCATCGACCCGTTCGCCGCCGGTTGCGCACCGACCACGCGGCACCCCGGGCGTTTCTCTTTGATTGCTGTTGCGATGCCCGAAATCACACCGCCGCCGCTGATCGGTACGACTACGCAAAAATCCCCTTCGACTTGCTCCAGCAGTTCGAGCCCGATCATCCCGTCACCCGCTATCGTCTCCTCGGAATCATACGGGTGAATCAACAAACGCCCCGATTCACCCGCGATCCGGTACGTCGTGTCCCAGCGGTCTTTGAAGGTGTTCTCGCACGGAACGACCGTCGCTCCCAACTCCTCTGTCCGCTGCCGTTTGAATCCCGAGGCGCCCTTCATCATCACTACCTGAAGATCGACCCCCAGTCGCCGCGCTGCGTACGCGGCGCCCTGTGCGAAGTTCCCCGAGGACGACGTCACGACCCCCTTCGACCGCGCTTGCTCCAAGCGCGTCAACATGCTGTTCATCGACGGCCGCACTTTGAACGAGCCGGTCGGCTGCTGGGTCTCCAGCTTCAACCGGACGGGGTCTCCGTGTTCTTGTGACAAGATGTCAGAGCGCACGGTCGGCGTGGGAGAAAAGTGCTCGCTGAGACGCTCGCGCGCCTCCTCGATCTGCCTCAACATGGTTCTCTCGACAAGGGATTCAGGAACGCAGGCGGCTGAAGAGATATGTCCCGCTCAGCCCGAAAATCACGCTGGGCGACCAGGCGGCGATGGCCGGACTGAGTTGGCTGTGGCGTCCCAAACCTTCAAAAAAAGCGTTCAACGAATAATAGGCGACGGCCAGTCCGATGCACAGCACGACCCCCGTGAACGCTCCGCGGTGCCCCGCCAGCATCGAAAACGGCACCGCTAACACCCCCATGATGAATGCGAACAGTGGAAACGCCAGCTTCTTGTGAAGCTGCACCTGAAACTTGACCGTATCAAAGCCTGCTTGCGTGAGGTCGTCGATGTACGTGCTCAACTCTCGCCAGTTCATCTGGCGGTACTGCTTCTCTTCCTTGAAGAAGTGGCTCGGCCCCTCTTCGATGTCGGGGAAAGGCCGGCTTTCGAACTTTTCGTAGCTCTCGACCTGGTCCCCGTTGATCTCACGAACCCAGCCTTCCTCGAACACCCATGCACTCTGCGTGTTGTCCCAGTGGGCCCGCTGCGCTGCGATGTGGCGGTGCAACTTGAACGTGTCCGGATCGAGATCGTAGACGTTCACGCCCGCGAGCACGTTGTTCTCGGAGTCAAAAAAACGATGAAAGAAGATCCTCTCCGACTGCCCGAACGTCCACTGCCGGTTCGGGTTCAGATAGGTCCGCACCGGCCGGCCCTTGATCTCATTGCGAATCCCGTCCTGACGCCGATTCGTCTCCGGCAGATAGCGTTGGTCCATGGCGAACAGAAGTCCGCTCAGCAGCAACGAAACGACAAAGATCGGTGTCGCCAGCCGGTACAGGCTGATTCCACAAGCCTTGAACGCCGTCAGTTCATGATGCTTCGCGAGGATGAAGAATGTAATCAACGTGGCGACCAGAACACCGAGGGGGACGGTTTCGTAGATCAGGAACGGCGTCAGGTAATAGATATAGGGGATGAACAGACCGAGCTTGTCGCGTTCGAGCATGTCGCGCAACAGCTCGAAGAAGCTGAAGACGAACCATATCAATACAAAGCTGGCCACCATTACGACGAAGTAGTACAGGAACGTCGAGAGCAGGTAGCGGTCCGTGATCGGGAAAAACGGCTGCGAAGAGCTCTCGGCCTCCTCCCCGTTTTCCTCGACACCCCGATCTCTCCCGGAGGCCTCGCCGGTTTCCTCGGCCGGATGCGATCCCCGCGACTGAAGCCACACGGACAACCGCCGAAACGGACGCAGCACCGCGGCGGCGAAGTCGCGGCTGTTGGGTGAGTCTAGTCGCCCCAGCATCACCAGACCCACGGCACCGAAGATGAGATTGCCCATCCAAAGAGCGAGTCCCACCGGCAGGATCTCCGCGTTCGCCAGCGCCACGCCCGTCAACCAGATCATCCAATAGATGAAAACGAGCACGATCCCGAACACCACGCCCACCGAGCGGCTCGAACGCTGTGAACTGATCGCCAGCGGAATGCCCACCATCGGGAAGATAAGACAGGTCATCGGAAACGCGAATCGTTGGTGGAGCTGCACGCTGGCCAGAATCGGCTGATCGCTTTCCCGAGCGGCGGCAGCCAACTCCGGTGTGCTCATCTGCTCGAGAGGACTGCTGCCGGCCGCGGGCGTCGTTGTCTCGAACTCGAGCACTTGATCGATGTTCTCGTACTCGAAGAAATGATATTGATCCGGATCGGAAGACTGCTCGTACCGGCTTGCCGCCGGCAAATTCAGTTGCACCCGGTTTTGCTCCAGAATCGGAATCGCAAACGCCTGCTCAGCCAGCGTAATCCTCGGGCCGCTGACCGTGGCATTCAAGCCGCTGAACGATCCTCGGGATTCCGGCGCGCGCATGTCGGCGACAAATACATGCTTCCAGCGGACGGTATCGGCCGGTAACACTTCACGCACGTACAACACAAAGCCCGGAAAACTCTCGACAAAGATCCTTGGCTGAATCTGTGCCGTTGCCCGCGAGATTTTCAGCCTCTTGCGCATGCTCTGCAACTCGTGCTGCGACCAGGGGTTCAGATAGTGGGTCGTGAGCGAGCTCGCGGAAGCGCCCAACAAGGCCCACACCGCAATCGGCAAAATCAGCCGCCGCCCCGGGATGCCCGCTGCCCGCATGGCTGTGATCTCGCCATCCGTCGCCATCCGGCCGAGACCCACCAGGACGCCGACGAGCACGCCCATCGGAATCGTGAACACGAGCGTCCGCGGAACCATCAGCAGAAACAGATAGAGCGTCTGGCGCCCCGAGACATTCGGGCCGATCAACAGCTCCATCACGCTGCCGATGGTCTGCAGAAAGAGGACGAAAGTGAACAGCAGCGTCCCGATCAGGGTGCTGACGAAGATCTCCCGAAAAACGTAGCGAAAAAGGATGTTCACGAACGGGCGGTTCCCGCGACCGCAATAAGCCCGATTGTAACGAATCGATAACGTCACAACCGTGATCCCCATGCCGCGCGCGGGGGGCTTCCGGATTGCGGCGGAGCTCGCGATAAACTGACTAGTCCGGCGCCGGGAATAAGGCCGAGTCCGCCGAACGAGATCAGATTTCGACGGTAGCCCGGCAGCGTCACGGAAAGATCGACTTGCTACAACTACCCACGACCTGGCTCGCGTTCCTCGTGACGTCTGTCTGCTGCTGGCCCCTTGCCGCGGGAGCACAGACCGGCTACCAGGGCCAAATCGAAAAACTCCCGGTCAAGGTTGCTCCCCAGCCCATTCCCTTTAGCCACAAGATCCACAGCCGCGCCGGTGTCAAGTGCATCGATTGCCACTCCGGCGCAACCAAGAGAGAGCGGGCCGGGCTGCCACAGGCGGATCAATGCATGCTCTGTCACGCAACCGTCGCGAAAGAGCGTGCCGCCATCCAGGAACTATCGTCGCTCGCCGAACGCCGTAGAGAGCTTCAGTGGGTGCGGGTCTACCAGGTTCCGGACTTCGTCTTCTTCAGCCACGTCAATCACACCAAGGCCGGCGAAACATGCTCAACCTGCCACGGCGCGGTTCAAGAGAGGGACGTACTGGCCAGAGAAGTGTCCACGGGCATGATCGCGTGCATGAACTGCCACGCGGTGCGACAGATTTCAAACGAATGTTTCCTATGTCACGACCTGGGGCAGTAAAGCCCTGCCCGCTGACGACTTTGCTGGGAATCGCCTTATGCCAAAACCGGTCAAGTCACCTCAGGCGTCCCGAGCGGCTACCTGGAAAGTGCCAAATGCGAAGATGCTGGGAATTTCCAACGGCAAGTCGCCCAGTTCCTCCCGGTAGCTCTGCTCCAGATCGGGGAGGGAGAAGTTTTCAACTGCTTCGAAGCCCTGGTCAGCCATCAAAGCATTCATGGCTGCAAGCGAGTATTCGCTGACCATAGGCTCTCCCATTCTCGCAACGAAGGCTCTCAGCTTCTCCCGCAAGGAGAGGTGTTCGGGTCGAGCAGACTCCGCATCAAGCAGGTAGTCGAACACCAGAAGTGTTCCGGCAGGCAGGTGTCGTGATATGGAGCGAACCGTCTCGGCCAGAGAATCGGCTGTGAGATAGTAGACAACCCCCAGCAGGGTCAGGAACGTCGGCCGACCCATTTCGAAGCCCGAACCGGCCAGTGCATCCATGGCGGAGATTTTCGTGAGGTCGGCAGGTACGAAATGCAGCCGAGAAGGGATTGTCAGTCCCAACCGGTGAATGCGCTCCAACTTCTTGTGTTGCGTCGCGGGATGGTCGATCTCGAAGACATCGATCCGCTCCATCAGGTCGGGCCTGCGGAAAGCGAACGAATCCATGCCGGATCCAATGATGACGTACTGTGTGATACCGTCTTCGACGGCTTGCTCCAGGGCCTGCTCTGCATATCGCGCCCGCATCACCACGCACATGGCGGTTGGCGCCATGGGCTTGGTCATTACTTGGATGATCCATTCCAACGGACGAATCCGCAAGACCAGGCGCCAGAACGATCCGCACAGGAACTTGGCGTAGGGATCCTCGAAGATCCGTACGGGGTTGCGCTGATGGAGAGCCCGCAGAGCAGCCACGGTTTCCGCGGTCGAGGATTTACCTTTCCGCAATATCTCCGCTATGGCGTGAACACTCGACAAGACCCCATTCTATGCACGCCCCCGAGACAAGAACAACAGAGAAACAAGCCGGCCACAGGGGGGGGTGATCCTATACCGTTCGTTTGGACCAGGACGACCGACGAGAGTATGGCCGGCATCGGCCGTCAGGTGGTGAGAAATGCAGGTCAGGCCTTCGCCAGCGCGTTTCCACGGCGCCGCAGCCATTCCACGATGATCATGAACAGCAGCGAGAAGGTGATGAGAAAGGTGGCGACGGCCAGGATTGCCGGGCTGATCTGTTCCCGGATGCCGACCCACATCTGGCGAGGAATGGTGCGCTGGTCCAGGCCACCCATGAACAGTACCGTGACCACTTCGTCAAACGAGGTGGCGAAAGCGAACAGTGCGCCGGAAATGACGCCAGATGCGATTTGCGGCAGTTGTACGCGTGTGAAGGTGCGTAGCGGTCCGGCTCCCAGAGTGGCTGCCGCCCGCTTCAGGTTCGGGTCGAAACCGGCCAGGGTAGCGGTAACCGTGATGACTACGAAGGGCGTACCCAGCGCGGTGTGGGCCAGAATCAGTCCCAGGTGCGTTTGAGTCAGCCCCAGATTGGAGTAGAAGAAGAACATGCCGGTTGCCGAGATGATGACCGGAGTGATCATGGGCGAGATCAACAAGCCCATGGCCAGAGAGCGGCGGGGCATGGCGGGGTTGGCCAGTCCCAGCGCAGCCAGGGTGCCCAGGGTGGTTGCCAGCACGGTCGCCGAGATCCCGATGGTCAGGCTGTTGACCATCGCCAACAACCACTGTTCATCTCCGAAAACGCTCCGGTACCAGCGGAGCGAATAGGCTTGAGGGTCCAGTGACAGCATCCCCTCGGTGAAAGTGAAATACGGTTCCACATTGAAGCTGAGCGGGACGATGACTAGAATCGGCGCGACCAGGAACAGCAGCACCGCCGTGCAAAACATCAGATAGGAAAGTCGGCCGACGTTCTCCCATCGCCCTCTGATGGTTGCCATTTCAACCCAATCTCATGCGCTCGATTCCGACGACGCGATCGTAGATCAGATAGATCACAAACACGCACACCAGAAGAATACCGCTGAGCGCCGCGGCCAGTCCCCAGTTGAGCGATTGTTGCATGTGATAAGCAATCATGTTGGAGATGATCTGTCCACTGCGTCCGCCCACCAGTTCGGGAGTGATGTAGTACCCGATTGCCAGGATGAATACGAGGAGTGATCCGGCGAACACGCCTGGCTGCGTCTGGGGCCAGTAAACACGCCAGAACGCCTTCGGAAAGCTCGCCCCCAGGGTAGCCGCCGCATTCATGTAGAGCGACGGAATGGTGCGCATGACCGAGTAAAGCGGCAGCACCATGAAGGGCAGCAGTACGTGCGTCATAGCCACCACCGTGCCGGTCATGTTGTAGATCATGGCGATCCGGTTCTCTTCAGCAATCAGTCCGAGCGCCACCAGCGCATCGTTGATTACTCCTTGGGTTTGCAGCAGCACGATCCAGGAAGTTGTCCGTACCAGTAACGAGGTCCAGAAGGGAACCAGTACCAACAGCAGCAGCAGGTTGGTCCACCGGGGAGGTGCATGCGCGATAAGGTAGGCCACAGGATAGCCGAGTAGAAGGCACAACGCTGTGATGCTTAGGCTCACCGCCAGCGTGCGCCCCAGCAGAGGCAAGTAGATGCGCCGCTCGGGTGTCTGCCGGACGATACCACCGCCAGGACCGCGATCCAGATCCAGCGCATGCAGATAGTGCCGCATCGTGAAACGCTCTCCTGTACGGCGAATCGCTTGCCAGGTTTGCACTTCGCCCCAGGCGGGATCCATGTCGATCAGGGTGTCGCGCCAGGAATCGCTGCCCGAAATCCTGCGCAGCTTGCGCACGCTTTTCATGATCACGCTGCGCTGCCCCGGCTGAACACGGTTGATGCGCGTCACGACCCGTCCCAGATTTCGTGCTTGGCGAGCCTCCAGCAACTCGCTTACAGCCGCCTTGAACACGGTCTCTCTTGGAATGCTCTTGCCATCCCATTCACTCAACAGGGAGAGGGTTTCCGGCATCGCACCGGCAACCAGAGGGTCGTACACGCTACGCACCAGCATGGTCGCCAGCGGAGCGATGAAGGTCACCAGGATGAAGGCCCCCAGCGGCAGAACCGGCACTGCCGCCCGCAGCCGAACTGCCCTCAGCGTGCCATCCATGCGCTGAAACGCTCGTTCATTTCGTCCACGTGATCGCTCCACCACTCCCAGTCGTTGTGCAGGGTGCGAGTCATGTTCTCGGGAGTGGTGGGCATGTGTGGCTTCATGTCTACGCCTGTCTCTATGTGAGTCGTAATCAATGCTGATACGGACCGCCGGACGGGACTGTAGGAGATATAGCGGCCAAGTCGGGCCATGGACTCGGATCTCGTCGCAAAGGCAAGGAATCTTCGTGCGGCTTTCAGCCTCGGCGTCCCGTAGACGATGGCCAGTTGCCCTTTGTCCAGGATCTGACCATCCCAAACCACGGTGAAGGGCTGATTTTCCAGCACCTGGGCGTTGAAGATACGGCCGTTATAGGCCGTGCTCATCACTACCTCACCGCTGGCAAGCATCTGTGGCGGCTGTGCGCCGGCGGTCCACCACACGATGTGTTCCTTGATCGTGTCCAGCTTGCGAAAAGCCCGGTCTACGCCCTCTGCCGTGCTTAGCGTGGCGTACACCTGGTCCAGAGGCACACCATCCGCCATGAGCGCCAACTCGAGGTTGACCTGGGGCGTACGCCGCATCCCGCGACGCCCCGGGAATTTCTTCATGTCGAAGAAGTCTTCGATGGTGGAAGGCTTGGGGCCGGAGAAGTTCTCCCGGTTGTAGGCATAGATCGTGGAGTAAAACGTAGTTCCCACACTGCACTCGGTGAGCGTGTCAGGAAGGAAGTCCTCAGCGGCAGGCGTGCCGTCCGGCCCCGGTGGAAGGTCGTCGACTTCGATGAATTCCAGCAGTCCTTCGTCACAGGCCAGCACTGCGTCCGCTATTTCCAAATCCACGACGTCCCAGTGGACGTTACCGGTCTCGACCTGGGCGCGGATCTGAGCCAGGCCGCCGTTGTAGTCCTCCAAGCGAATATTGATGCCGCTCTTGGCGGTGAAGGGCTCGTGAAAGGCCTTCGCGCATGCCCGGGCATAGGAGCCGCCCCAAGAAACGACGGTCAGCGATTCGGCGCTTGTCAGCGGCTGGCTCCAGATCAGGAGGAAGATCAAGAGGAGTACCGGCGGTATTCGAGGGCCGACTCCGAGCGGCGTTGCGCGGGATCGAGCGGCAATCTCGCGGCGAACACGACCCGTGATTGGACAGGCAATCAAAGGGTGACTCCCTCCTCCCCACCGGGTTCCAGAGCCCGGCAATCGGTCGGTGTCCAACCAATGCGCACACGGTCCCCTTCCAGCACCGCTCCGTGACCCACGATGTTGGGAATCTTGACGATGAAGTCCGATCTGCCTTGAACGTTCATGCGCAGCCGCAGGTGGTCGCCCAGGAACACGAGGTCCTCTATCTTGGCTTCCAACTCGTTGCTGTAGACCTGTGGGTCCGGAGAGACGCACACTCGCTCCGGACGAATGGCGAGGGTCACCCTGTCACCGGGACTGCACGGGGCCACGCGGAACGCCTTGACGAGCGCGCCTTCGATCTCCACTTGGCAGAGGTCACCTTCAAGGGCGATGACCTTTCCGTGCAGCAGGTTGTTTTCACCGATAAAGCGGGCGACGAATCTACGTTCCGGTTCTTCGTAGATCGCTTCGGGTGACGCCACCTGCTCGATGCACCCTTGTTGAAAGACGGCTACGCGATCCGACATCACCATCGCCTCCTGCTGGTCATGGGTGACATACACGATGGTCACTTTCAGACTGCGCTGGATGCGTCGGATTTCATATTGCAGTTCCTCGCGCAGGCGGCGGTCAAGGGCGCCCAGGGGTTCGTCCATCAGAACGAGACTCGGCTCGAATACGAGTGCGCGGGCAATGGCCACTCGCTGTTGCTGGCCACCGGAAAGTTCGGCTGGCCGCCGCTCCTGCAGGCCGTCAAGACGAACCAGTTCCAGTGCCTTTCTGACGCGCTCGCGGCGCTGCTCCGGATTCAGTCCGCGAACTTCCAGAGGAAAAGAGAGGTTCCCGCCCACCGTCATGTGCGGAAACAAAGCGTAGTTCTGAAACACCATACCGATGCCGCGCTTGTGAGGTGGCAGATTGTGAACGGAGTGCCCGTCAATGCGGATGGTGCCTGCCGTGGGGGTTTCGAAGCCGGCGAGCATCATGAGACAGGTGGTCTTGCCCGAGCCGGAAGGTCCGAGCAGGGTTAGGAATTCCCCCTCTTGCACGCTCAGATTCAGATTCCTCACCACATCCGTCTGTCCGTCGTAGCTTTTGCTGACCCCCTCGAATTCTACGTGTGCATTGCCGTTTGGATTCACCGGATATTCGTCCTTTGCCTGACAGTCCTCGATCCGACGGGTGTTGAGCCGAACCCGAGTTTCACCTCATTCGCTCCGTTCGTGGACAAAGCTTGCTAGTCGAATTCACGCTCGGTGCGGGTTGGCTCGATTTCTGATCTCTGCCTCTGCCGTGGGGCAAAGAACCCATCTGGAAGCGGGCCTACATCAATCCGGGCTCTGGATCATCAAACTTTACCGGGTATCCCCCGGTGAGCAGGTCACCTTGCGGGCGACGTTTCAAGTGCCCACAAGTCTTGAGTTCTCTTTCGTTTGGCGGCAGGTCCCCAGTTCCCAGCTCAGCACGCTTACGGGCGTTTTCTTGTTCCATTTTGCCACATCTACACTGACTGAAGTGCTGTCTGACAATTGCTTCAGACGGCAGGGAAAGCAGTCCTCGGGAGGGCGGCGGGGCCGCCCGAACAGCGACCAGGGTCAGAAGAAGAACCGCAGGCCAACCTGTGCTTGCAAGGGCCCGACTCCAAGGACCTGCGTGTTGTTGCGGTCGTAGCCGCCATCCGCACCGCGCAAGCGACGGAACGAAGGGTTCGGACCGATCGGTTCTCCCGTCGCAAGGTCGAGGCCCGGACCGTAGATCGCGTTGAAGCGGCCGTACTCGACATTGTCGAAGTTGAACGCGTTGAACAACTCGACGGACAACTCCAAGATCGAGCCTTTCATGGTGGCAAATCGACGCAGCAACCGCATATCCAGGTTGCGCATCCCTCGGTTACGAAACACGTTGCGACCGAAGTATCTGCCCGGCGCCTGCAGCGCCCGGTCGGATGCGAACTGATCCCTGTTCAGGTCGGTTCCTGCTGCAGGATTGAGAGGAGGGCCGCTCGAAGCTCGCAGAATCGCAGACCACGTGAAACCCGCCGGCAATGCGACGACGGCATGGCCCGTCAACTGATGGCGCATGTCCAGGCTTGACGGACCGTACTCGTCTTCGGGGCGAGCATGGTCCGTGTACAGCGGCTCCCAGAAATACCCTTCGTTGACATCGCTCGAATAGGCGCGTGAGTAGGTGTAGTGCGCGATCAGTTCAACCCGGTCACCTGAATACTTCCAATTGGCGGTCACGCCGTCATATGCCGCCCGACCCAACGACTCGGCAACGGTGACGGGGCCCAGCAAGCGGGCGGGACGGTTACCCGTGTCGTAGTAGGGAATGCGCGCCGGGTCGTCGGGCCGCAGGTAAGCTCCGGGCAGGTTATAGTCGCGGAGTCCGTGCAGGCGGGTGGTGCGATAGAGCATCCACTGCAGGCCAGCCACCATCCGATCGGTTACACCGTACTCAAGGGCGAGGGTGTACTTCAGGGATCGCGGGTTGCGAAAATCCGGGCTGGCCAACCAGGGCGCCGCCCCCAGGTACGAGTCTCCGTCCAGCACGCGGACGATTTCTTCCTTGGAGAATACCGGCAGTTCGGAGAGCGCGTACTCATTCAGGTCGATCCCGGCTGACAGGAACTGCCGGTACACAGTTGCTTTGGACGTCGGCAGAGTGACGGAGAGATTCGCAGGCGGTTCGCGGAACGCCTTGGTCGCCGCGTTGAAGAACACGGGCGGGGTGACGGCGTGGAAGATGCCGAAGCTGCCCCGAAATACCAAGCTGCGGGAAACGCCTTGCGGGCTGTACGCGAACCCGACACGTGGCATCCATTGGTTCGCGTTATCAGGTATAGACAGGGGATCGACGCCGCCAAACGCGAATCCAGCTTGGCGTATTCGGTCGATCAGCAGGTTGTTGCCGACTTCAGGGTCTTGGTTGTACTGCCCGGACCAGCGGAAGCCCAAGTCCAACGTCAACCCTGGAGCGGCTCTCCAGGAGTCCTGGAAGTAGATGGCCGCGTGCCCGACACGTTGCGTGCCGATCGTGTCGCCGATCTGACGGAAATACAGGCCTGGCGCGTCGAAGCGGTTGGGGATCACACCACCCGGAGTCAGAATGTCGAGGATCTCCTCGGGATCCGAGCTGAACAAGAGGAAGTGCCCGAACTGGTTATAGCCGAACACATCATCGATCCAGATCCCGTCGAACTCCCCGCCGATCTTGACGTCGTGCTGTCCGGCTTGCACCATCAGGCTGTTCTTGACGACCGGTTTGAGGTTGGTCTCGATCGTTGGCAGAAAGCTTCTGGTACCGAAATCGCCGATCGCCGTGGACACGGCCGCCTGCCTCGAATTCGCGTCACGCGGTCGCTGTTCGCGAGTGACGGTCAAACGTAATTGATTGACAACGTTTGGCGACAGGACGCTCGTTAGCTGACCTGTCAGGAAGTGGATCGAGTCCTTCTCGGTGCCGTCGTTGCTGACCGCATTCGTCGTGCGCGCCTGCTTCGGGTCCCCGATGCTGACCGAATTCAGTGCTACGGCGTTGCTGTAGTTGTATCGAACCATCAACCGACTGCCGCCGTTGAACTGGTAGTCCAGGCGGGGAGTTAGCGCCCAGGCATCGTTGGTCGAGTCAAAGGGCTCTTCCAGGCTCTTGAAGTAGTCGTAGGCTTCTTGTCCGCGCTCGCGATCAGCGGCGAGCAGTGCAGGGAACTCGACGTAGCGGGGGCTGAAACTGGCTTGCCGTTCGACAGCCGCGAACCAGAACGCCTTGTCACGCCGGAGCGCCCCGCCGGCGGAACCGCCGAACTGCTGCAGCCGCTCCAGCACCTTGGCGCCGAATGGATCGGCGACACCAAACTCGGGATGGCGGATCTGATAGAAGAGGTCCCCTTGCAAGTCGTTGGCGCCCGACTTGGTGGAGACGTTGACAACTCCCGAAACGGTACGGCCGTACTCCGCTTGAATCCCGAGGTCACGGCTTGGAACTCCTGGATCGCGCTCTGAGGGACTGTGATCACGGAGCCCGCGCGCTCTCCGCCCTGGATGCCCCCGAAAAAGGACTGGTTGTAATCCGTGCCGTCAACCGTGACATTCGTATAGATTCCGCGCAGGGCGGCGAACGAGAGATGGCCTGCGGCGCGCGAGACTTGGACGGTCGGCGTTAGGAGGGCGAAGTCGTGGAAGCGCCGACCGTTGATCGGCAGGTCGTTAAAGACCTCGCTGCCGACGACATTGCTCGACGCTGGCAGTATGGCGTCTAGCATTGCCGCCGTAACCTCGATCTTTGTGTACGTCTGCTCCAGGTCCAGTTGGAGGTCAACCTGAATGGCGCTTCCCACCTTGACGACGATTCCTTCCGCCGTGGCTGGTGCGAAGTCGGGGCTTGAAGCGACGACCGTATACTCGCCCGGCTGCAACGATCCCGCCTGGAACCATCCGGTCGCATCGCTGCGGATCGAGCGTTCAAAACCGCTTCCGGAGCTGGTGACGAGCACTTCCGCGTCAGCAATGGCGCCGCCATCGGGGCCGGTGAGGAAGCCCACGATGCGGCCCAGGTTCGCGTCGAACTGAGCAGGCAGCACCCCGCCGAACTCGCCGGGCGCGAGCAGCGGCAGGAGAATCAGCGCAAGTGCGACAAGACGCTCGACGCGTCGGAACACAGCCGCAGGCGAATGGCAAAGCGCTGACGCAATCGATGCAGCATCTCGCATCAAGTTCAGATAACTTATGCGGTAGCGCCAATGAACTAATGCCCACAAGTTGGTCATGCGGGGTTCAGGAGGAACGTTGGATGGCTAGGATTCCGTTCTTGAATTGTACTGTCTTGATGTCTTGGGCGAGGGCTTCCGTTCAGCCGACGCCGCTTTTGCCCGAGCTGATCGCACCTTTTGCCCCAGAGTACGGCGCCGCACGCAGGCTCCCACGCTCAGCCGCCTGTCTCACGCCCAGGTCCCGTAACGCCCGCTCCCCCCGGCTCGCCGCCAAGTTGCGGGTCTCCGTCCACTTCAGCCGTACCGAACTCTGCGGAGCCGACTCCCCGGGCTCACTATCTACCGGATTGTCCTGAAGTAACTATCCCTTCTAAATGCATCCGCCATGCTGATATTATTTCCAGGACAGTCCACTAGTAACGGACGGTGACCTCATCACTGTGCACGAACGAGCTCTGAAGATCGAGTGACTGGGGCCGAAGCTGTCCCCGCAATGGATCGGCCCGATGGACTACCGGGACGCCTTCCTCGGCGATCCGGTAGTCCTTTTTCTGCATTGTAGGATGTAAGGACGGCTCATGTATCCAGGTAGGTTTGTGGTTACAGTTGCATTCTTGTCGATCATCGGCTGCTCGTCTGATGAAATTGCGCTGATATCGACCGGCCCTCTTGATGATCTGGATAAAATCCCCCAAGATGCCACGGCATTTGCGGAAACCGGAGGCCCTCCGATTCTCCAAGTCGATGAAAGGCGGCTTTGGGAGTTCGAAGAATACTGGTATGGCCCTTGGGAGCGAACCGGGCCGGAGGTCTGTACTGCTGAGGAGTTCGGTTGGGCTGCAGAATCATTTCCAAAACAGTCGATCTTTGGTCCCAACCTGTTGGAGGTTTCCGCTTCCAGTCTTGAAGCCGTCACGGCGAACGCGCAACTCGGTCAATATCCCAGTCGAGCCGCCTACGGGGTCACAGTCCGAAACACGTCAATGCGCGCACTGCCTTCAGCCGACCCGTTCTTCTACGACTTCCGCAAGGCGGGAGAAGGATATCCGTTCGATTACAACCAGAATTCGGCGGTGTGGGCGGGAACGCCCCTGTTCCTGTCGCACATCTCCCGGGACGGACGATTTCTCGCTGCGGAATCACCCTATGCCTGCGGCTGGATCGATGCGCGCGACATCGCGTATGTAGACGAGGAATTCGTCGCGAAGTACCGTTCTGCGAACTTAGCCGCTATACGGCGAGACCGGATACCCATCTCAAGCAACCAGGGCGGCTTCCTGTTCCAAGGACGGATCGGCATGCTGTTGCCCATGGCAGCAAGAGCCAAAACCGACGTACATCTGCTGGCTCCGGTGGCGGATGCAAGCCGTCGCGCGTCGCTGACAATAGTTCGTCTGGTGGACCGGGACGCCGCTCCGTTTCCTCTTCCGCTCTCTGAGGATCAACTCGCCCAAGTGATCAACGAAATACTCGGGCAGCCCTATGGATGGGGTGGATTGGGCGGTTATCGCGACTGTTCGTCCACGATCCTGGATGTCTTCCTCCCGTTTGCTTTACCGCTCCCTCGCAATTCGAGGAAACAGGCTGGTGCAGGGAGAAATGTGACTCTTGAAAAACTCTCGCTTGCCGAAAAGCGAGAGCGCATTTTGGCCACGGCCGTACCCTTCCGTACAATTCTAAACCTGAGCGGCCACAACATGCTTTATTTGGGAACGTTTCAAGGCTCTCCCGTGGCGTTTCACACGATTTGGGGACTCAGGACGGAGTCCGCGGATGAGTCGCAGTCCGGCCGGTACCTGATCGGCAAGTCGGTCATCACCAGCCTGTCGCCGGGACGTGAGATCAGCATATTATCGCGGAGCAGAGGCGATCTCCTGAGTCGTATCAGATCTTTTACTCTACTCGGAGAACAATAGAGGCAGGGATTTGGTGTTCTGCTCGCACCATCCCTAGTCCTCTGCGCGGCCCAGTCGCTCAAGCTCACCCGTCAGGATCTCGAACGTTCATTGCGGCTAAGGCACTTGACCAGGCCGGCGTCCACGTCATGAGCAAAGACGCATTGGCTTGGTCTTCACGGTGGATCGGATTCAGCGCGATCGGCCCTTCAAGGCCTTCCACGCTGAAACGGCCGTTCGAACTCGGCGTTGAGAATTCCATCTGCGGCAGAGTTGATGACTTGCGTTGACGCCGCCAAGATCTTCACCTAGAGTTTCATTGGAGTCACCGGGCATGACGTGCGCGCCCCCAACGCTGTTGAGTCATATATGATCTTCGTCAGACCACTGAATCAGCACTACTCCCGCTACCTGCTTGCTGTTTTTCTTGCTTGCCCGATGGCCGGAGCGGACGAGGAGTGGAGGCGGCCGTTTGTACCAGATGAGCACACCGTCGCGCTCTACCATTTCGATGAGGGCGGCGGGAACGTCACGCACGACGCCCTCGGCGACCTGGAGCTGACTCTACGAGCAAAACGGGCGCTATGGGGCGCGCGCGCGGGCTTTGGATCGACCGCGCGCTTTGAGCGTCGTGCCGACGACGCCAATGTCTTCGTGGGGCCAGTCGACAACGACAAGCTCCACCTGCGCGGATGCGCCAGGGAATGGACGATCGAGGCCTGGGTGCGCTACACAGGTCCCGGCGGAGAGGACAGTGGGGACACCTACGGCAACATCGCCGGCACCGATGATGAAGGATTCAGCCTGCCGCACGGCTTTCGTGGCGGCTGGAACTTTGCCCTGTGGAATCGGCCAACTCTGGCGGAAGGGACTACTCCTGTCGCCCGTTTCATAGGCTCTCTGCGCAGGAAAGATCCCAATCATGACACCAGCGGCCTTCTCTTTCCTCATCAACGCGACGGGGGGTATACCGGCTCCCAACCCGCGCACATCACCGATCATCAGTGGCACCACGTGGCTTGGCAGTTTCGCTACCGGGACCAGACACATTACTTCTATCTCGACGGACAGGTCGTTCGAAAGGTTCAGCTTCCATTTCCCGGGGAGCAGCAAGGGAAGGTTATCAACGATGCCAGAGATGTCGTCGTTCCTTTTGTGGTGGGCGGCTTCATCCATTCCCAAGACCCCCCTTTCTATCTGGAGTTCGGCAACTTCGAAGGCGAGATTGATGAGTTGCGCATCTCGAGCATCATGCGATATCCCGTCGCGCATGAACTGGCCGTTGTGAGGGCGACACCGCCCGAGGCGGGATTCAACCTGCACTATGATTTTCAACTGGCAACGGACGCGGCCGAGGGCAAGGTGGCCTGGAAGCTGATCAGAGACGCTTTGCCGCAAGGTTTAAAGCTCGACTCTAACCGGGGTGTGATTCAGGGAAGCCCGCAGGAAATCGTCGAAGACCGGATGGTGACGATCGAAGTTAAGGATTCTTTGGGGAAGACCGATCGGCACACTTTCGCGATCACCGTGGCTCCCGGAGAAATCGTGACGGAGTCCCTACCCCCCGCGTTCTCACGCTCGGCCTATCGAGCGTCATTGCAGGCGATTCACGTTGCTGAACCCCTGAGGTGGCGAGTCTCATCGGGCGGCCTGCCGGAAGGTGTTACCCTCGACGCGCAAACGGGCCTGCTGGCGGGAGTTCCTTCGATGCACGGATGGGCGAGATTTGCTGTCCAAGTCACCGATGCGAACGGGCTGCGACTAGGACAGGCCCTAACGCTCAGGGTGCTGCCGCAGAGCCTGCGAACGATCAAGCCCGATGAGAACACGGTCGTCCTCTATGACTGGCAAGGCCCGAACGGCCGGCTCATCAAAGACCGCATGGGTGACGAAGAGCTGACCCTGACTTGGACCAATATGGGTGGCGATCGCCGCATGTCGTGGCCGGGTCGCGAAGGCCGCTTTCCGCAGTTTGTCGGACATGGAGAGCATGGGTTCGTCATAACGGGGAAGGGCAACCCTAAGCTCGACTTGAAGACCTGCACCGAGGCCTGGACGGTCGAGGCCTGGGCGCGGCGCGGCGGTCCGTTTCGGGCGTACGGCGATCGACTACGGGAACATAACCAGCCGTTCGACTACGGTCACATCATGGGTTCGTATGACAACACGAAGCGGGGCGTGTGGGAACTCTATTTATCGGCCATCGACTCGCCCGACGGAAGCATGGCTCTGGGGGTCCATTTCCTGGGCGCCGAACCGGATCAAGCTTTGATGGACCTGCATCCGTGGAAGCGCCCCGAGGGCGTCGTCGGCGAACTGACCGCTGCCGGAATTTCGGATATCGAGTGGCATCACGTGGCATGGCAATATAACTACTCCGACGACTTGCACCAACTGTTCTTAGACGGCAAACTCATCTGGCGGATGAAGAGTCCCGACGGGCGGAGATTGGTCAACAACCGTCTGCACGACGCCCAATTCAGTGTCACCACGCGTTTAGATGGGTACGCCAAATACGGCGGCAGCTTCAACTTCCTCGGCTTTGGCCACTTCTTTGGGCAGATCGGTGAAATCCGGATTTCTAATGTCCTACGGTACGGAAGTGCGGCCCATGAGTAAGTTGGTTCTCGGTGCCTTGTCTGTGTCCGCCGACAGGGGAGATCCGGTAACAAGGCATGTCTAATTCCAATCCTGTGAGCTTTGACTCCTTGCGGTTTGCCTGAGATGTTGCCTTGTGAATCCGACTGATTTCTGCCCGCGAGGCCAAGCATGAAGAACAATAGGCGTACAATGTGTATCTCGACAAAACCACTCCGAGTGATTGCGGCCATCCCGGAAGAGGACATCAATTATCGGAAGCAACATGACCGATGGTTATCCGGCCATGTCTTCCTCGGACTGAGTCAATGAAACGGTTGCGGCTAGCGGCCCGTGTGTTCATCGCGCTTGCGGGGATACTGACCGTTACGGTCCTGACGACGTCGGCGACCCTTCTGTATAACTCCGCCACGGCTTTGCGTGATGAGGCGGAAGCCGCTGCAGTGCATCTGGCGGAGTTGTTGTCCGGGAGCTTCGCGGAAATGGGCGAGATCTCGCTGGCCAACGTTGCGCGCACGTTGGACGCGACGCTCGACGGCCCGATGACGGCACAGGCGCGAATCGCCGCCTATCTCGTGGAAGCTGCTGAAGCCGCAGCATACGCCCCGTCCCGCATCAACAGGATTCTGGATCAAATCACTCAGGAGACCGTGCTCGACGAGTTCTGGATTACCGACGAGGAGGGCTTTTCCTATCTAACCAACGTGCGGGACGCGGCTGGCGTTCGAGCGACCTTCCGTTTCGAGCCCGATCCTGCCGTGCAGCCGCAGGCGTCGAAGTTCTACGCTCTACTTGCGGCACCTCTTGACGGCGACGATTTCATCACGCAGCCGGCGCAGGTGCGGGAGATCGACCAGGAGGTTTACAAGTACGTCGGCGTCGGCGGCGTCGACAAGCCGAGGATCGTGCAGGTCGGGAATGCGCTGCAGTTCGGTGAACAGGAGATTCTGACCAACGTCTATGCCTCGCAGCGGGCAGATGTCTCGGCAGTCATTGAAGGCATCCTGGGCCAGCATATGAAGGTGCAGGCCACGATGTTGGATCACTTCGTCACTGCCGCAGAGGCAGCCGCTTGGAAGAAGGAAGATGTCGACCTCAGGTTGAAGCGTCTCGTCGATTCCACCGCCATTGGCGAGATTCGCGTTACCGACGCGAGCGGCGTCTACTCCATATATTCCAGCCTGCCACAGGGAAGCACGGCTACGGTCAAACTTCCGCACATAGAAGATCTCGGCATCCTGCTGAACAAATCGGAACAGGTCGTGGAGCACGCGACCGCACCGCATGCCTCTGACGGCAGCGCTTACAAGTACGTCACGGTTGGCAGGAGGAACTCCCCGCGCTTGGTGCAGGTCGGCGTTCCTATCGAAAGCAGTTCAGGAAACCTGCTCTACTCCGTGTACCAGAAGGAGGCGGACATCCTGGTCCGTTCCCGAAATCTTCAAGCGCTCTGGATCGTCAACCTCGAACGTGAACTGGCGGCGTCCGCGCCGCGCGCAGAGCTGCAAACCGGTGGCGAAATGGTGGATGTCCAGCGCATCTTCGAGCAGCACGCCGAGGCCTTCATGCAGGATGCGATGGACCAGGGGCGCGTGGTCAGTGCGGCGAGTCTGAGCCTTTTGTCGCCCGAGGAACGCGGTATCTGGGTTGCCTCCCCGATCGTGAACGCCGGCGGAATCCTGATCGGTGCTCTGGGCATCGCCGTCGACCTGGACGAAATCGCCCTCAAGGTGCAAGGCGAAGCGCGGAACACTGCCCTCATCGCGTTCCTGCTGCTCGGTCTCACCGCCGTTGCCGCGCTCTACGGCACGCGATTGCTGACGCATCCCATCGAAATCATCGCTGATGCCGCCCGGCAGGTGGAGTCGGGGCAGCAACCGGACCGTGGAGCCATGGATTTGGTGAGCCGCAGATCGGATGAGATCGGCAGCTTGGCACGTGTCTTCTCGGACATGACGGTTCAGGTCTTCAACCGCGAGGAGCAGCTCGAGACATTGGTGTCGGAACGGACCCAGGAGTTGCAAACAAGCAACCAGCACCTGCGTTTCGCACAAGAAGCGATCAATCAGGATCTCAAGATGGCAAAAGTCGTGCAGGCTGCGTTAGTGCGGGAAGGAAGTGCCGACCTTGGGACATTCTCTGCGTACGCGCGGATGACTCCTGCGCAGCAGGTCGGCGGCGATTTCGTCGATGTTGCGGAGCCGTCGGAAGGGACGCTGTTCTTCGCGATCGGCGATGTCTCTGGCAAGGGCGTCGCCGCCGCACTCTTCATGGCGGCGTCCCAGGCGGCGGTCAAGTCTGCGTCCGCCGAGCACCCGGAGATCGACGCGGTCGCCGAAAGGGCGAACAGCCGGCTGTGCAGCCAGAACCCGATGAGCCTGTTCGTTACCTGCGTGCTCGCCAGGGTCAACCTCGAAAGCGGCGTGGTGGACTACGTTTGCGCCGGACACGAGCCTGCGTATCTGATATGTCCCGACGACTCCCGGCGGCCACTCCCGATGACCGGTGGGCTGGCAATGGGCCTGATGGAGGATTTCGGCTATTCGAGCAGGCGTGAGGTCCTTCAACCGGGAGAAACACTGTTTCTGTATACTGATGGTCTGACCGATGCGACGAACCGCGCCGGGGAGTTGTTCGGCAAGGAGCGGTTGGAGGGGGCCCTGGACGGTTCCGCGCGGCGATCACCAGAGGGTATCGTGAACCACGTCTGGGCAGAGATCGGGAGCTTCTCGGCCGGCACTGCGGCTGCGGACGACATGACCTGCTTGGTGCTGCACCGCCGATGAGATTGCGAGGCCCCAGGAGGCTTCGCCACGGCGGAGGCTCCTCCGGACGATATTGAAAGAAATCGGTTCGTAACCGTCAAAGATCATCGTAGTCATGTCTGAGGATTTGCACGTTACACTATCTCCCCGGCTGTCCGAGCTGCACGATCTGTCGACCATGGTGGAAGAGTTCGGGGACGAGCACCGACTGCCTGTGCCGAAAGTATTCGTTATCAATCTGGCGCTGGATGAGCTCATCACCAACGCCGTGACCCACGGCAGCTTCGAGGACGCGACCGATCCCAAGATAGAGGTTCACCTGAGGGTCGATCATGATATCTTGATCTTGACAATTGAGGACAATAGCACTATGTTCGATCCGACGACCGACACGGCACCGGACACCATGTCGTCATTGGAGAGACGTGAGGTGGGCGGCCTGGGCCTGCATCTGGTCAAGACCTTCGCCGACCGCGTTTCCTACGAATTCGTGGCCGGCAAGAACCGTTTGACGTTGGAGCACGATCTCAAGCCGGCATCGGGATAACCGAGACGGAATCGAGTCCGACCCGATGAAGAGGTATATCGATGAATATTGAAGTCGCGGAAGAACGAGACAACGGGGTCCTGGTGCTGCTACCGGTCGGACGTCTCGACAGTGCGAATGCACGCACGTTCGAATCGATTATCATGGATCATATCGGCAACGGCGAACAACACCTGATTGTCGATTTCAGCCGATTGGCCTTCATCAGCAGTTCCGGCATGCGGGTGCTTCTCATCGCTGCGAAGAAGCTCAATGCGAGCAAGGGAAAGCTCGTTCTGTGCGAGATGCAGGATCACATCCACGAAGTCTTCCACATCAGCGGCTTCGATCAGATCATCCCGATCCTTGACTCACGTCATTCCGCCACGGCTGTGTTCTGATCAGCCCCTGAAGCTGATGCGTCAGCTTCACTGTGTGTCGTCCGGTTCGTCGTCCGGCTCCGGCATGAGCACGAACTCCGGATATGCCTCCATCCCGAGATCCGCGGTATCCTGACCAAGCTGCTCGACCCTGGTTGACACCCGGACGCCGACCGTCTTCTCCAGTCCCTTCCACAGCAGCCATGAGGACCCGAACGCAAACGCCCCGATGGAGGCCACGCCAAGCAGTTGCACTCCGATGTTGCCGCCGGCAACGATGCAGGTGGCGAGAGTTCCCCACGCGCCGGCGAAAAGGTGGGCAGGAACTGCGCCGACCACGTCGTCCACTCGGACTTTCTCCAGCAGTTTCATGCTGGCGGTGCAGATGACGGCGCCGATGGCTCCGATAATGATCGCCCAATAGTGCTCGACAATATCGGGACCGGCGGTAATCGAGACGAGTCCCGCTATGGCGCCGTTCAGCCCGGCGAGCAGGTCGATCCGCCCGAGAATCGGCCGCGATACGGCAATGGCCGCGATGACGCCGGCCGCCCCCGCCAAGTTCGTGTTGACCAGCACATGGCTCATCGCCACAACGTCAGCGGCGCTTCCCAGCGCAAGCTGCGATCCGCCGTTGAAGCCGAACCAGCCGAACCATAGGATGAAAACTCCCAGTGTCACCACCGGGACGCTGGACGGGGGTGACGGCCGGACCGTCCCGTCTCTCTGAAACTTGCCCCGCCTCGGTCCGATGATCAGCGCACCCGCGAGCGCCGCCCACCCGCCGGTTCCGTGCACGATGCTCGATCCGGCGAAGTCTTGGAACCCGAGCTCGTTTAGCCAGCCGCCGCCCCACGTCCAGGCGCCGACGACCGGGTAGATGAACGCCGTCAGTACTAACGTGAAGAGGAAGAATGACCACAGCTTGACGCGCTCGGCCAGCGCACCGGAAACAATGGAGGCGGCGGTCGCCACGAAGACCATCTGGAAAAACCAGTCGGACATCACGGAATAGCCGTTCGCGATCACGGCCGCCAGCGCTTCCTCCTGGCCGTTCAGCAGTGCGATCTCGTCAGCCGACGGACCGTAGAGTAACGTGAATGAGCCGATCCACCCCTGGACATCGCTGTACATCAGGTTGTACCCGATGATGTAATAAGCGATCCCCGCGATCGAATACAGACCGATGTTCTTTAGACAGATGACGGAAGCGTTCTTGGTGCGTACCGATCCGGACTCGAGCATGGTGAATCCCGCGGCCATCCACATCACCAGCCCGCCCCAGAGCAGGAAGGAGAAGGTGTTGAAGATGAACTGGGTTTCGTCGCTCACCGCCGCTTGGGCGTTGGCCGGGGCGCACAGCAGTACCACTAGCATCGCGAATGCGATGCGCGTCGCAACGGCACAGCGTGAACCCCTCCCCCGGCGATCCCGCCATTCGTTCCGAGTTTCAGTCATCTCTTCTCCTCCTCTCGTCCGCAGGCTCTGATGAATGAAGTCCTGCGAGTTATGATCCGTTCATTGCGATAACACATTAAGGCGTCGACATACCGAATACAGCCCGCGACCCGAGGTTATGAAAATCGCGTCTCACGCTTCGAACTACCGAAGGCGGTCACGGCTGTTCTCTAGCATAACTCGCTCCGGCCAACGGCCGTTTGCGTTCTCGCCCATCCGGGCGGCAAGTCGGCTCTTTGCTCAGATAGTGGCCGTCGGCGATGACACGGACGCCGCCGTACGCGTCGGCCGGGGAGTGTGATGCAGGGCGAGAACGCGCTGCATGAGACCCGCTTCGAGCCGTTCCCGGTCGGTGGTCAACGCGATCCGGGAGCCACAGTTGATCGGAATCATCCCCTTGTCGGCCTCGGGCTCGTACGTTTGACAGTTCATAGGGATAGTTCGTCAGATCCGCCAGATCACCAGCAGTTGAAGGACGTTGTCGTGGCGAGCCGTACCAAGCTTGTTCCGCCAGTACTGGTACTCGGTTCCGACCAACAGATGGTTCGCCGCTCCAAACACCGCGCCCAGATCCCAGGTGAACTGCGGCTGCGCGAGAATCCAGCCCCGGTTCTGGTTGCCGAGTTCGTCGATCGTACCGCCGATGTACTCGGCATGACCAGCCACCGAGAATGATTGGCTGCCGACCTTGAAGGGGAGCGCCCAATTGACGTCGACCATAAAGCTGTTGCTTGTCCGGGGAGCCCCACCCTTCGCGACACCGCTGTTGGCGTCGATGAAAGCAGTTATGTCGGTGTTGAGGAACAAGAAGCCCGGGATCTGCCAGGACAACCGCACGCCGGGAAGATACTTGAAGAAATTGGCGTCCGCGTCGAAGTTGATGCCGCCGATGACCGCGATGTCCCGGATCGGCCCCAGCTTGAACTCCTTGCCGGTCATCTTGCTGAAGCTCAGGGTTGGATACCACTCGCCGTAGAGGTCCTTGTCGTTGAAACCGTCATGTCCTCCGTCATCGATGATGTCCATGAAGAAGAAGCTGTCCCCCAACTGCCAGCCCGTTGCATGCTGGATGGTAAGGATGGAGGTATACTCCCTCGCGCCGGAGAACGGATTCGTGAGCTTGCCGTACTGATATTGGAAATCGAGCTGTGCGGCAGCAGTGGACACTGTGCCCAAAACCAGCCACACGCCCACTGCGTATCGCAGCAGACTCCGGACATGCGTTCCCGTGTTCATGGCGTGTGACCTTTCCCCATTCTTTGTGTTGGAGTGGTCATATGCTCCGCGCGTTGGTGACAGGATCAGAAGGGTGCGCACTGCTGCCCGACGACCGCAAAGGCGCGATACGACTTGGGCGCGTTGCCGCGATGGGCTTGTTCAACCTGGGGCCGCTTCGGCCGGGACGCAGCGCAGTCTTCCCATAGAGGCAGGAGATTCCGGCCGGCGAACTCCGGGTCGGGTGACGCATTTCGGCCCGGAGCGAGCTCGTCTCGACGTCCCAAGGCATGTAGTAAATGCGACGGGCGTCCTCGCCGAAACAACTTTCGAAGTTTCGACGCCGCCGCCCGGATGGAATCGGAAAAATCCCGAAGCAAACTTTTCCCAGGGTCACCGGTTCAATTGCTCGCGTTCGGTACGCATCAACCACTCGATTACCCTCAGATCCGGGCTCGGCTTGGTAGCCTCGCACATCACGTTGGCATCGAGGAGACGCGTCATGATGGTTGTCCGAGTGAGTTGGTAGACTCCGATTCGACCGGCACAACCAGCCCTTCATAGGACATGCGAAGAGCGTATCCACCAGCCCTGGTTCTTTGGGGGGGGGTAACTGCCAGTCGATTATCGCCTCGATCTGCTCGTTGCTATATCAAACGCTTGGCCAAGTTCGATGTTGTCCTGATGGCGAAGCTGGCCTGAATGACGATCTGACCCTTCGATGAGGCGACAGTCTTCATGGCAAGTAAGATAATGACTTACTTGGGGATTGTCAATCCTGGGGCGACTGCCGATTGTCGGGATTCATGCATGACGGTTGCGGTGCAGGAGGCATATCCGTCCCGGCTGGACGACCAACCTGATAGGGGCAAAACGGTCCGACGCGCCGCCTGAGGTGTTCACGGCAGCCAGCCGCAAGGCCGGCCTTCAGGGCACAAGAACACCCGGAAGCCTTCGGGGCTGTTCTTCACCGACCAATCTCGGCCATTCACGAAGAACGCCTTTGTCCAGGCCTCGCTGTCAAGAGTAGAAGGCGCGAGAACGGATACGGACACAACACCCTGAGAGGGCATCCCTGTGCGGGGATCCATGATGTGGCTGTAGATCCGGCCATCGGCCTCGAAGAACTTCTCGTAGGAGCCCGAAGTTGAAAGCGATTGATCTTTGAGACGGATGTCCGCCGCCGTTGCTGCTGGGTTTTGGGGGTTTCGAATCCGAACCGGCCAACCAACGGGCTCGTCAGGAGGCGCTCCGATCGCGTACATGCTGCTGCCCGCCGCACTGATGAAAGCTGCGGATACGCCGGCCTTGCCAAGGATGTCCGCCATCCGGTCGACGGCGTAGCCTTTACCAATCCCGCCGGGATCGAGCTCGATTCCGTTCTTCAGGAAGCGCACGGTCGAGTTCCCACGGTCCAACTTGATATGCCGGAAACCAACCTTGCAGCGCGCTGCGGCGAGTCGCCATGCATCCGGTATTGCACCGATGCCCCTATAGAAACCCCAGACCTTCATCAGGGCGCCGACGGTGACGTCGAAAGCACCCTCGCTCGCACGGCTGTACTCCAAGCAGCGCGAAAGGAGGTCGGCCATTTCTTGCGAAACAAAAACAGGCCCCCGCGCTGCGTCTCGGTTCAAGAGGCTCAGTTCACTGTTCGGCTTGTAATGGCTCAGAAAACCGTCGATGCGACGCGCCTCATCGAAGGCCGCCCGAACAGCCGATGCGAGCTTGCCGCGGTGCTCTCCGAAGGCGGCAATGGTATACGTCGATCCCATGATCGACGCGCTCGCTTCATAGCGCTGGAGCTGAGTTGGTTCGTCCGCGTCGGCGACAAGGGGTGGTGGATCGACCAGCGCGACCAAGAAACCCAAGAACAGAGGGGCAGCGCGCGTCAAAGGAGCTCCACTTCGCTGCCTATAAGGTCAGCGCCGAGAAACCGCTCCGCTTCACTCTCGGCTTTTGCCAGCAGGTCCTGGACGCGCTGCCGATTTCCGGAAACCATGACGATGGCGACGACCGACATCTGCCAAGTGCCTTGACCACCCACTTCGGCGACGGATACGTTGAAGCGCTTCCGCAAACGGTCCTTGAGACCCTGAAGAACGTTCCGCTTTTCCTTAAGTGAATGAGCGTGCTCGATGTGAAGTTGAAGCGTCAGCAGTCCGATGACGGACATCAAGCAAAGACTTCTTGCGACACCTTCTCGGTGACGAACGCCTCGATGACGTCGCCCCTTTTGAGATCGTTGAAGTTTGCAATACCCAAGCCGCATTCCTGTCCCGAGCGGACTTCGCTGACTTCATCCTTGAAGCGGCGCAACGAACCAACCTTGCCGGAGTAAACGACTACGTTGTCCCGTAAGAGGCGAACCTCGGCCTTGTTCGTAACGTGGCCATCCTGAACGAGGCATCCGGCGACCGTACCAACCTTGCTGACACGGAAGGTCTCGAGGACGTCGGCTCGGCCGAGCATCGTTTCTTTGATGATCGGCTCGAGCAGGCCCGTCATCGCCGCTTTGACCTCGTCAATCAACTCGTAGATGATTGTGTGCAGGCGGATATCAACACCCTCGTGCTCCGCTACAACGGCCGCGGTTCGTTCGGGGCGTACGCTGAACCCGATAATGATTGCGTTTGCAGCGGTGGCCAACAGAACGTCGGATTCCGAAATCGCTCCGACTCCGGTGTGGATCAAATTGACCTTGACTTTCTCGTTCGCGAGCCTGTTGAGTGCGTCGGAAAGCACTTCCATGGAGCCCTGAACGTCGCACTTCAGCACCAGCGGCAGTTCCTTGATATCGCCGGCCCGCAACTGCTCCTGGAACTGTTCCAGTGACAAGCGGGATGACTTCGCGAGAGCCTGCTCGCGGGCCTTGTCCTCGCGGTATTCGACGATCTTTCTTGCTTTATCCGTATCCGTCGCGACCTGGAGGGTGTCACCGGGATCCGGGAGACCCTCGAGCCCCAGCACCACGACGGCCGTCGAAGGCGGCGCCTCTTTGACCTTGGCGCCGCGGTCATCGATCATGGCGCGCACCTTACCGAAAACGGATCCCACCAGGAAGTGATCGCCGTTGCGCAGCGTTCCGTTGCGAACCAGAACGGTGGCGACCGGACCCTGACCACGGTCAAGCTTGGCCTCGAGAACGAAGCCGACAGCCGGCCGATTCGCGTTGGCCTTCAGCTCTCTCAGGTCCGCAACAAGAAGGACCATCTCCAGGAGTTGGTTCAGGTTTGTCTTCTCAGCTGCGGAAACCGGGACCATCACGACGTCGCCGCCCCAGTCTTCCGGTAACAAGCCGCGGTCGGCCAGTTGCTGCTTCACACGGTCCGGGTCGGCACCGGAAAGGTCGATCTTGTTGATCGCAACCACAATTGGGACATCCGCGACCTTGGCATGATCGATCGCCTCGATCGTTTGCGGCATCACGCCATCGTCGGCGCTCACAACCAAGATGACGACGTCGGTACTCTGCGCGCCCCGCGCGCGCATGCGTGTGAACGCCTCGTGGCCCGGCGTATCGATGAACACAATGCGGCGGCCCTCATGCTCGACATGGTAGGCGCCGATGGCCTGGGTGATGCCGCCCGCCTCGCGTTCGGCGACGTTGGTCTGGCGAATGGCGTCGAGCAGCGATGTCTTTCCGTGGTCGACGTGACCCATAACGGTGACGACGGGAGCACGCTCTTGCAGATCGGCTGTCTCCTGGATTTCCTCCAACTCGAGCATCGTTTCTTCTTCGTAGCTCAATTCGGTGGCAGTGGCGCCGAAGTGTTTGCAGAGATCCTGAATCATCTCCATGTCGAGCGTCTGGTTGATCGTCGCGAACAGGCCGCGGTCGACAAGAGTTTTGATGATCAGGTTAGCTTTGATGCCGAGTTTCTCCGCCAGTTCTTTGACGGTTGTACCGGCGCTGACGGTGACCTCCGTGTTGACGGCCTTCGGGGGCGCGGCCTGCGCTCGACTAGCCTGCCGGCGAAGCACCTTAGCTTCGCGTTCCGCTTCGCGATCCCGGACGGTCCTCGGGTGAGCGGGACGAGGAGGTCTGCGTCCGGCTGGGCGTGCGGGTTGGCCGGGCGGCGGGATGGTTCCCGGATGAGGTCCTCGGGGGCCGGGAAAACGCGCTCCCGGCATCGGTCCGGGTACACCGGGAACCCCGGGTCGGCGGGCGCGCGCATAGATCGGCTTACCGGGTACCGGCTTCTGCGGGGGCGGAGGCGTCCGCGGTTGCGGACGGACTGGGAGCGGCCGCGCCGCTCGCTTGGACGGGAGCCGTACTTGGGGTTGTGACGGTGTGGGCGCGACTCCCGCTACGGGCGGCCGAAGAGGTGCGCCGGGTAAGGCCGTCACACGGGCTTCCGGTTTGAGCGGCGCACGGGGCTCTTGTGAGGCCGCCACGCCCGGCACCTGTCTCGGAATCGGCTTGACCGGATGCCCCGGGGCGCTCACGGGTCTATTTTGCGCAGCGCCTGGCAGAGTAGGCGACACGGGCTTGATCGGCGCGGCCTTCGGAGGGACGGGAGGAAGCACCGGCCGGACCGGCTTCAGAGGCGGCCGTAAGGCTTGCACAGGTGGGCGCAGGGGCGTGACTCGCGGACCGATTGGAATCGACGGCTTGACAGGTTGCGAAACCGCAGGCCGCGAAGCAAACCGATTCACCATCGGCAGCGCGGACGTGACAGGTCGAGAAGGTGCTTGCTTGGTCGGCGGCAGCTCGTCCGTGGTTTTTTGGATCTGTTGACGAGCTTGATCCTGTTGGCGAAAGTGCTCACGGATCTTTTCGGCGGCAACCTCTTCTATGGAACTCGAATGCGTCTTCTTCTCGACGACTCCGACTTTCGGCAGGGCATCGAGTATTACCTGTGCTTTGACTTCGAGCTCTCGGGCCAGCTCGTTGATCCGCGTTTTTTTCGTCTTACTCAAGACCGGTCGGACTCCTTCGTCGTTAGGTTGTCATGAACATCATCCTCGACTGGTGGTGTTGATTCGATGACCGGGGAGAACTGGGGTTGGGTCTCGTCACTCCCCGTGTCGGAGTGGGCGGATTCGTTCTCCACTTCGTCGGAAGAGAAGGACGAATCCACGTCCATGTTATCAAAATCGATGTCGTCGTCTTCGAACCCGTCATCGTCCCCATCTACGCCTTCAACCGGCAATCCGGGCATGACAGCAGCGGCCTCCGCCGCCGGGTCTGCCACGACCACCTCCGGTTCCTGAGTTACGACTGGCACGTCCGGGAGCGTCTCCGGGTCGGAGGGTGCGAGGCTGGGTTCGCTAGGCTCGAACTGCCCAAAATAAGCCCCGACTGCGAGCGTGATTTTCTCGACCATTTCCGACCCGATGTCGGGGATCTCCTCAAGCTGCTCGGGAGTCATATCGGCGAGTTGCTCGACCGTCGATAACCCCGCTTCCAGAAGCTTGTCCACGAGATTCTCGCCCAGGCCATGTTCGATCAAGACGCTGACCGGTGTACCGGAACCCGCCATCGCGGCCATGGCCGACTCGACTTCCTGTCGTTTTTCGTCTTCGCTCTTGATGTCGATTCGCCAACCCATCAGCTTGGCGGCCAGCCGGACATTTTGGCCTTTCTTGCCGATGGCCAGCGAGAGTTGGGTCTCCTCGACGATCACTTCAAGATGTCGTGCGAGGGGGTCGATGACCGTTACCCGGCTGATCTTCGCGGGGCTCAGAGCGCGGGTCGCCATTTCAACCGGTTCCTCGGAGTATTCGATGATGTCGATCTTCTCGCCACGAAGTTCCCGGATGATCGACTGCACGCGCATGCCCTTCATGCCGACGCAGGCGCCGACCGCGTCCACATCCCGATCGCTCGACTGAACGGCGATCTTGGTACGCTCGCCTGCTTCGCGGCCGCAGGCCATGATCTTGACCGTCCCGTCGTAGATTTCAGGAACCTCCTGCTCGAAGAGCGTTTTGACCAGATCTTCGGAGGCTCGTGAAACGATGACGGCCGGTCCGCGGCCTGCCTTTTCAATATTCTTGATCACGACGCGAATCCGGTCGCCGGGGGAGAAGCTTTCAAGCCGCGACTGCTCGCGCCGCGGAAGGCGCGCCTCGGTCCGCCCGATGTCAACGATCAAGTCCGGCCCTTCGATCCGCTTGACGGTGCACGGAACGATTTCGCCAATGCGGCCTGAAAACTCGTTGAAGATCGTTTCCCGCTCGGCCTCGCGGATCTTTTGGAAAATCACCTGCTTCGCAAGCTGTGCGGAGATTCGGCCCAAACCATCTGTTTTTTTTCGGAATCGGATTTCCTCTCCGATGGAGGCGTCGTGCTGGATGCGGCGGGCGTCTCTCACGCTGATCTCCCGAGCCGGATTGGCCACGAGCTCGGAGACGATTTTGACAGCATACACTTCGACTTGGCCCGCGTCTCCGTTATAGTCAGCGACCAACTCTTCGCCTGCCTTGTAATATTTACGGGCGGCGACCACGATCGCGTCCTTGAGGGCATCGATCACGATCTGGGGATCGATCCCCTTGGCACGACTCAAATCCTCGATTTGACCGAAAAGGTTCTCCATTTTGCCCTCAAAAAAGTCGGCCTTTAGAATTCCGCGACGAGACGCGCTTGCTCGATGTCTTCCAGGGGCAACCGCCTCACGGTTCCTTCGCTCTCAACGGTCACAGCACCTTCGATGCAGCCTCGCAGGCGGCCCGTAAATTGCCTCTGCCCTTCCACGGGGCGCCGAAGCTTGATGCGCGCCTTCTTACCGGTGAAGCGCTCGTAGTCGGACTGCTTCACCAGCTTGCGATCCAGTCCCGGCGACGAAACCTCGAGCCGGTAGGGTCCGGGCATCAGATCCTCGACATCGAGAATCGGCCCGATCTGCCGTGAAACCCCCTCGCAATCCATATGGGAAATTCCCTCCGGACGATCAATGAAGATCCTGAGGACACCGTTTCGCGGCCCCCCTCGCAGTTCTACATCGACGACCTCCAACCCCACCGACGAGGCGACCCTTTCCGCAATCTTGTAAATCTCCTGCTGAGCCCGCTCGTGCGCCCAAGCCATGGGTCCGCCACTTTTCGGCACAATAAAAAAGTGGGCATTTGCCCACTTTGGAAACGCGCCCCCAGTAAGCCCTATCGCCTTTATTGTAGAGGTCGCCGTTCTCGAAACGCAAGAGACGCCGCCGCCTCTAATCCGTCCGCAAGGAGTCACAAGCAGGAGCGACTGGGCCGCGCCAGTGGCGCCCTGTGGAGAAACGGCTGCCGTGAGTCCTGTTCGGCGACCGTCCCCCAAGGTTTCCAGCGCCAGGATCGCGTCTTCGATCTGAGCTCACTGCTCGTCGGCACGCTTAGCGTGAACTTGGCCTTTGCCCGAAACACCGTCTTTATGGTGTGGCTGCCGGCGTGGTGTAGAGTATTCCGGACTATTGGCAGCCGCCCGGGGGTGTGCCGATCAGCGCTCCTCCCTCCCACGGATCGCCTGTGTTCTGAGTGAGATCGCGTTACGCAAAGCAACGTCCACGTCTCTCTCCGCGAGGTTGCCTCGCAGTGTCGCTGCCGCCTGGCAGAGCCCGTCCAGCAAACTCGCAGCTGACGAACCTTGTCGCCGTTCTTTGCTTGACCGCACTCGCTCGAAACCGTCAACAAGCAGTTGGGTCAAGTCGTCGAGGTCCTGCCAGTCCTCGTCGCTGAGATGGGGAGCCTCTAGCAATTCGAGAATGCAATCAATGTAGAATTGCATGAAGTCTCCTTCCTTGTGGATCGTGGTTCAATTCGACGTTGAGCTCGGAGGAGGAGATGTCCGGAGGCTTGTTCAACCGGCTGCTACCTTGATCAATCGTCGACCGTAGCGGAGCAGAAGGCAGTCCTCGGCTACGGCCGTCCCGTAGAGGCGACTCTCTTCAGACAGGCTGTTTCTGGCGATCCGTGTGAATGAGGCGCCCGCCGTGACGACTTCCGTCACGCCGTTGACGCCGCAGAAGTAGACAAGATCCTTCAAGCCGATCGGCGAGGCCCAACTTGGTCCTTCGAGTCGGGAACGCCAGATCTCCTGTCCGGATTCGATATCGAGACAGTAGGCCACGCCGGCTTTGCTGACCATGTAAACCCGCGACTGATGAGCAAGCGGGGAACTGAAATACGAAGCAGCCTCCTTGGCCCGCCAGACGATCTCCGGCATCGCTTTGGGGTCCGAGCCGAAACGGATGGCTACGGTGTGCGCCTTGTTGCCCGAGCCGATGATCGCTCCGCCGGCGATGGGGGTCGGAGAGGCGACGAACGCGCCTTCGAATCCGTCGAGGGTCCACAGCAGCGAGCCGTCAGCGGTATCGTAGGCGTCGACGCGCTTCCCCACGCTGACAAGCGCGATCTCGCGGCCGTCGTGCTCAGCGATGGTGGGTGTGCTCCAGGTAACGCCTTTCGGGCGATCCGCCTTCCAAACAGTGTCGCCGGTGCCTCGATCGGCGCAGAGCAGGTAGGATGGTCCGTCGTGAGCCGCCAGCACCAATACTCCCGAGCGACAGAGGCGGACCGAGCTGCCAAGCCCGTGGCGGCCGCCGAAATCACCGAACTCCTCGGTAAGTCGCCTCTCCCACTTGAGCTTCCCGATGTGATCAATGGCTGCTAAGTTTCCGGTTTCAAAAAACGCGTAGACCGCATCCGAATCCACCGCTGGGGTCGGCGCCGCCTTGCTGACCATATTGGAGTCTTCGATGGGCTGCCCCGGTTTCCCGCGATGCGTCCACAGACTCTTGCCGGCAGAGAGGCCGAACGCGGCAAGCATGAGTGTTTCCTTATGGGCGCCTTCGACGCTTGTCACGAAGACCTTGTCCTCGTAGACGACCGGACTCGATTGACCGTAACCCGGAGTGGCAACACTCCACGCGACGTTCTTGTCGTCGGACCATTCCAGCGGAAGCCTCTGGTCAGCAGCTACGGAACTCGCTCCGTCACCGCGGAACTGCGTCCAGCGGGTACCGGCGGCGGCGACCGGACCGCAGACTGCGCCGAGGAATGCCCGCCGAGAGAGGGTGCATGGGAAACCGGAAACTCGCATCGAAGGGATTGTCCTTTCTTTTGTCGACCCGCTTGTCTTCAGCGCCTATCCGCCTCCGGCATGGTCGATTTCCGATTGTGCGTGACGAAAGAGCTCGAAGTTGGCGGCGCTATCGTTGAGCATCGCTGCGAAGCGCAGATACTGCTCCTCGGTGAGCGTCAAGCTTGTGACCCCGAGTTGCACATGGATGCAGCCGTGCAAGCAACGGGTCACGGAACCGAAACCGTCGTAATGTGCGAGAACTACAGATTTATGCTGCATGATGCTTTCAAAGCACGCCAAGCGAAGTCGTCGAAGACTGAAGATGTCCCAGTGACGCCAGAAGAACCATCAACGCGGCCTGCGCCAGCAGTGAGCCGAGCAGAACGCACAGATAATGTCGGTCATCAAGGTGGTTCTTCATCTTGACGCCACTCGCTAGTCTCTCCCAAAGTTCCAGCGCATTCCGACTCGGAATGTGCGGCCGGGGTCCGCCCGTAAGAACGACGGCTCGGCGGCCTGGAGATTGGAGTCCGTCGAATCGAACAGGTTGTCCAGCACAAAGTAGACTTCGCTGCCGGCGGCCACGGGCTTGGCGATGTACCAGTCCCATACCTGATATCCGTTGCCAATGAAGCTGCCCGAGCGCCCCGCGATCGGCCACTTGCTGAAGTACGTGCCCCGGAAGTTTGTCCGCAGGCCGCCCCAGCGGCTCGTCGACCACCACACGCGGAAGTTGCCGTGGTGACGATGACGTTGACTCAGGAACGCCTTCGTTTCCTTATCGCGGGCGTCGAGGTAGGTGTAGCTGGAGGAGACGATCAGATTGCGCGTCAGATTCACCACCACCTTGCCTTCGACCCCTGTCGTGTAAACGTTGTCTACGTTGCGGTAGAGGTAAAACAGCCGGTTCAATCCCGGATTAAAAGCCGAATCGATGTTGAAGGTGTTGAGTAGTCCGCGGAGACCTTCGGCCGTTCGTGGTCTCCCGATCAGGTCGGCCTGAATCAAATTCTTGATGTCGTTCCGGAAGTACGTGCTGCTGAAGCGCACACGGTCCAGCCGGTAGTCGAAACCGACCTGATTCGTCGTCGACGTCTCCGGAACCAGGTTGGGGTTCCCGATCACTTGATAAAAGTTGGTCGGGTTGAGGAAGCGGAAATAGAGCTGCCCCAGGTCCGGAGAGCGGAACCCGCGACCCCAGGAGCCCCGCAGGCGCAGGTTGTCGGTAACCCGCACCAGGGTGCCCGCGCGCGGCACGAAGTGATCCCCATAGAGCGAGTGATCGTTCCAGCGGGCGCCCAGGGTCAGGCTGACCCGCGGGTGCAGCTCGATGCGATCGTTGATCCAGGTGTCGACCATCGAGATCTGCTGACCGGCGTTGTCACCGACCACGCGGTTGAAGCCGCGATAGTTGTCCTGGTTCCACTCCAAGCCGCCCTGAACAAGCTGCCGCGAACCCCAGACGTGCGAGATGTTCGTCTCGAGCCGATAGAGGCGCTGATTGAGGTTGGCGTTCGTGTCGATCTCTCCGGGCATCGCGAGGACGGCGATCTTCGAGCTTTCGTCGTACTTGCCGTAGTAGCCGCGGAAGGTCCACTGCGTGACGGGGGTCAGTCCCAGGTCGAGGTTGAGGCCGTAGTTCTGGGCGCTGTCTTTCGTCGCGGTCGTCTGTGGCCCGAACTCGCCGAAGAACCTGCCGAGCTCGTCGTTGTCAAAGGCATTCGCCATCAGCCCCACCTTGAGCCGCTCCGAGAAGTCGTAGCCCATCTTGCCGAAGTAGTCGTAGCGGTGGAATCCGGCGGCTGTCGTCGCGAAGCTGTCGGGGATCAGGCGGTAGGGATTGCGCTTGTGGCGCTCTACGTCGAAGAAGCCATGCCAGCCTTGGTGCCGGAAACCCACATCCCCGCGCAGATCCACTCCGTTGAAACTGCCCGCCGAGGTCGTGACGTTGCCGTCAAACTTTTGTGGCGCTTCGCGTGTGATCATGTTGATCACTCCACCGATCGCCTCGGAACCGTAGAGCGCCGAAGAAGCGCCTTTGACCACTTCGATGCGCTCCAGCCGGCCCGCTGACTGCCGGTCCATGTTGAGGATGCCGCGCTTGATGCCCCGCGCCCCGACGACGGGATAGCCGTCGATCAGCACAAGCGATTGGCGGGAGTCGATGCCCTGAATCTGCGTTTCCGAGCGATTGCCGGAAGAACCGCTTCGAACGATCACTCCGGGCTCCTCGGACAGCAGATCGCTGACACGCTCATATCCCGAGTCTTTGATCATCGTGCGAGAGACGACGTCGACTTTCGTCACCGAGTTCTCGATGAGTTCCTCTTCCCGTGAACCACTGACGACGACCTGTTGCGCCAGCGGCGCCGGTGTGAGCGTTGCCCGCAGATCCTGCGCCTCCGGCGACGGCACCTCTACGATCTGTGAATGAGTTGCAAATTCAGCACGGGCTGCCGTGACACGATATTTTCCGGGGCGAACCTCGACCTGAAAAGCGCCCTCGCCATCGGCGACGGTCGCAAACTCCAGACCGGTCTTGAGATCTCTGACGAAAACGTTTGCGCCGGCGAGCGCCGCGCCGGTCTCGTCGATGACTCGGCCCGCGAGCACCTGGCTTTCCGCCGGCGCGGACCAAATCGGGAGTGCCTGCAAAACCAAGAGCAGCAGCACCCCGCAAATACTAGGAACCTTCCTCATCACACCCTCCGTAGTTGGTCCGTGGCGGACGAGCCGCCGCGGGTTTGGCGGTGAACAATCCCAAGCGGGCCAAAGGCCACGCCTTTTCATTCAGCCGTCGAGGAGTCCGGAGGGCATTCGCTATAATCGACTGAAGCACCGGTCGCCTGGACCTTCCTCGCGGCTGAGCCAAAGGAGGCGAAGCGCTGCGTCTAAGACGGACAATCGAGGCCGCAGCGTCTTCGCCTCAGTTGCAAGACACGATCATTCCGCGTCTTGCAAGAGCTGCACAGTCAACCAATCGATCTGCAGTGTTCGGGTCTTCCCTTTCTGTGCACTGACGATGCGTCTCGATTTCGGAAAGAAGCTGTTCCCGAGCTTCTGATAAACGTCCGTGTAGGCTGACGCCGACTCGACCGACCCGCTGGCGCGATCGAACACGGTCACGAAAAAGTGGCGCGGCAGATAGCGCCCCGCGGAGGTCTTCTCCGTATCAAGAACGCTGATCAACAGCCGCTTTTCATCCATTTGGCGGTCGACTTCGAGGATCTGATCGTCGTGAATGCGGTAGCTCGAGGAATACTTGTCGCCAATGAGGATCTTGCGGCCCAGCGGATGGTGGTCTTCCGGTCCGAAAGCCACAGGCTTTTTTCGCCGGGAGGAGTCGTTTGACGCCATCCGATGCGACAGCATGGATTTGATCGTGCGTTTCACCTCCTTGCGCAACTCTTTGTCGTCGAGTTGCACCTCGAGTGTGATCGGCGGCTTGAACAACATCGACCCGCGATGCACTTCTCCGTCGACGTGGATGAGCAGATCGCTCCGGCAGCCCGGGAAATTCTCGTGAAAGACCTCACGGTGCTCTCGGGCCGATTCCAGCAGCGCGGACGCGGCCGGGCTCGGCTCGAACTTCGGCGGCTCGGCAGCGGTGGGCAGGGCTGCCGACACGGCAACCACCGCGGCCAGGCAGAGCCCTCGAAGGGACCGTTTCATCGGCTTGACAAATGCAACATGACTGCGATGTATGTCCCTCGGCGCTTCTCGCCCAGAGACGCAGTGTCTGACCATAATCGTCCTCCAATGCCTGTTTTCAGGTGTGTTCGGGAACACATAAGCCGGGTGTCCCGCGCGAACCTGACCCACCCAAGCTATCAAAACATGCAACTCAATGTCAAGCAGAAAAATGAGAAAGCCCCTGCGCTGCCGGAGGCGACAGCGAGCGGACCTCATTTTCGAGCCCGCAGTGCGATGACTGTGGCCTACTAGATACACCGCTTCGCTAACAACCCCCGCTAACTTCGGCCCCAGGTAGACTCTAAGGCACGTCTAAACGACGTACAACACTGTGGCTGGGAGAGCCATGAACGGAAAGTCGTTGATCGTTGTCCTGATCAACGTTGGAGTTGGCTTTTCGGGCTTGAAATAGAGGTCTTTGTGCAAAATGAATGCAGCTACGCTGGATGTTCAGGCCAAGCTTTCACCCCCTCCAAGTCCGCTGTCTGTAACGGTCAGGGAGGGATCTACTGAAGGCCGTGACATGCAAGCCCACCGAGACCTTACGCCGGCAAACGCCAGTTAGCCTGCCGCAGGACGGCGTTCGGAGAGCTTTTCAGGCGCTCGTACCAGACGGTGACGAGAGAGCCGTCATCCAGCTCGACGGTTGACGGGTAGCCGAGGTCGCCTGCGTCGCCATCGTCGGAGATGGTCATGGGCTCAGACCAGGTTCTGCCGTTGTCCTTGCTCAGGCGCGCTTGGTTGCCGTAAGGCTCGCGGCGGTAGCCGTACGTCATGAGCATGCGCCCGTCGCGGAGACGCAGGAGGTGCGACGGCAGGCCCCACACGCCGATGGAGTGCGGCGTGGACCATGTCCGGCCGCCGTCGTCGGATTCGGTTTGCAGCGTCTCGCGCTCGTTCGCCTTGTTGTGGTTACGGATCTGCGCGATCAGGTGTCCGTTAACCGCCTCGCCGATGTGGAGCTCGTGGTAATCGGTGAAGTCGTCGCCATCACGCGTGGGGATTTCGGAGAGCCAGCGCCAAGTCTTTCCGTCATCGTGCGACTCGGCGACACCGATGCGCTTCTTCTCATGCCAGAGTCGCTTGCCGGCGTAGATCATCCGCCCGTCGGACAGCGGGATCGGGCCGTGCGGGCTGTTCACCGGCACACGGTACGGTGCGGACCACGTCACGCCGCCGTCGCTCGACCGCAGCATCCAAGTGCCCAGCATACGCTCGCGCTCGGCGATGGACGTGCGCGCATGCGCGGCCTGCCAGGCGGCCATCTTCTCCTCGGTCCAGTCGGTGAAGCGGCCTCTGGAGCCCGGCTTGGCCTGCTCGAAATAGTTGATGTAGGCGAGCGAGGTGAACGTCGTGACGAGCAGCGAGCCTTGCGACGTCTCACACACGCCGGCGTCGCGGTCGTCGATCGCCGTGTCCATCAGGACGCGCGGCCAGCCCCAGGTCTGTCCGTCGTCTTTCGAGCGCATGATCTCGACCCAGCCGAAGGGGCAGACATGCGCTTCCCTGCCGCCGGAACACACCACGAGCAACTCGCCGTCCTTGCGCCGCGCCAGCGTTGGCCAGCCGTGGTAGAGATGCGGCCGCATGCTGATGATCTTTATGTCGTCGACTTTGGCCTTGGGGGCGGCGGCGTGGGCGCGGGGGCGCAGGGCTGTGGTGTAAGCGCCGGCGACGATCAGGGTGCCGAGCAGGTCACGACGGGTTTTGAGTGAGGGGGACATGGGTTCCTCGCTGATGGTTTGCGAGGAAGAGTTTAACAGGTAAAGCCGCGCCTTTCGGCGCAGGACGCCGATTTACACCCGGCGCGCCCCTTTCGGGTGTGGTGAGGAGCCGCGAGATGGCCGCAGACGGTCAGGCGACGATGCGCCAGAGGGTTGCCACGGCGAAGGTGACGGCGAAGGCGAACGCCAGCGGCATCAGGGCGCCGATGGTGGTCCACCTGACGCTGCGGGTCTCTTTCCAGATGGTGATGATCGTGGTCGCACAGGGGTTGTGGAGGAGCGAGAAGAGCATCAGGTTGACCGCGGTCAGCATGGTCCAACCCTGCTGCTCGACAAGCAGTGCGCGGATCTCGTCGTACGACGTGACGTCCGACATCATGCCGACGCCCATGTAGATCATCAGCATCGTCGGGACGACGATTTCGTTCGCCGGAATGGCGATGACATAAGCCAGCAGGATCACGCCGTCGAGACCGATTGCGAAGCCGAGCAAATTGAGGGAATCAGCCGAACGCTGCGCCAGGCTGACGCCGGCTACATCGATGTTGGCCAGTATCCAGATCACGGCACCCGCCGGGGCCGCGGTCAGGATCGCTCGCCAGAGCACGAAAATGGTGCGGTCGATCAGCGACGTATAGAGAATACGCAGGATGCTCGGACGGCGGTAAGGAGGCAGTTCCAAGGTGAACGCCGAGGCTTCGCCTTGCAGGACGGTCCGCGCGAGCAGCCACGAAGCGAGCAGCGTGAAGCCGACTCCGATCAGGACCACGCCGACGACCGCTCCAGCCGCAGCGAGCGATGCGAACGCCGGCGGGAAGGCAGCCGCCACGAAGATCGTCGCGAGCATGATCAGCGTCGGGAAGCGGCCGTTGCAGGGGACAAAGTTGTTCGTCAGGATGGCGATCAGCCGTTCGCGCGGCGAATCGATCACGCGCGTTGCGGTGACGCCCGCGGCGTTGCATCCGAATCCCATCGCCATCGTCAGCGCCTGCTTGCCGTGGGCGCCGGATTTGCGAAAGAGCCAGTCCAGGTTGAAGGCGACGCGTGGCAGATAGCCGAGATCCTCCAGAATGGTGAACATCGGAAAGAAGATCGCCATCGGAGGCAGCATCACACTCACCACCCACGCGAGGCCGCGAAAAACGCCGTTCCAGATAAAACCTGTTATCCAAGCGGGCACGCCCCAGTCGGTGAAGAGCGCAACCGCCGTGCTTTCCACCACGAAGAAGAACTCAGCCAGCATCTGCGACGGGTAATTCGCACCGACGATCGTGATCCAAAAAACGAGCGCCAGGATGCCGAGCATGATGGGCAGCCCGAGCACCGGGGAGGTGACGATGCGGTCGACTTTCTGGTCCCAATCCCATTTGTGCTCCGCGCCGACGCGGACCGATCGATCGGCGATGCGCCGCGCGTCGGCGTAGAGGGACGAGACGATGCGGTCGCGGAAGTCATCGCCGATCTGGCGCCGCAAGTGGTCCGCGCGAAGTAGGACGGTCTTCGGATCGGCGACCTTAGCTGTCATTGACGTCCTTGGAGGGCGACTACGCTGCTGATCTCTTCCACAGGGGCGGACTGTTGGTATTCGAGCTCGGCCAACTCGCCCGACAACAGCGCCTGCCGGACCTTGTGGTCGCCATCAAGCAGGCGCAGCGCAACCCAGCGTGCGTTCGGGAGGCCGGGCGCGGACTGTTCAATCAGCGGGACCAGTTCATCGACGGCGGTTTCGAGTTCCGGTGGGTGACGCGGACGGACGGGTTTCGTGATGACGGCGCCGGAAATCACGTCGGCGATGGTCTGCACCAACTCGTGCAGGCCTTCCTTCGTTCGCGCGACAGAGGGGACGGCGGGCACGCCGAGATCGCGAGAGAGGCTTCGGGCGTCGACCTCGATGCCTTTGCGCCGAGCCTCGTCCATCAAATTGACACAGACGACGACTCGATCGGTGACTTCCATCACCTGGAGAACGAGATTCAGGTTTCTCTCGAGCGCGGTAGCGTCGACGACGACAACGGTGCAGTCGGGTCGCCCGAAGAGGAGGAAGTTGCGGCTGATCTCTTCGTCCTCGGAAGCGGAGAGCAGCGAATATGTCCCTGGGAGGTCCACGAGCTTGTAGCGAAGGGTTTGGAAGGCGTAACCGCCCTCGGCGCGCATGACGGTCTTGCCGGTCCAATTGCCGACGTGCTGCCGCAGGCCGGTGAGCGCGTTGAAAACTGATGACTTGCCGGTATTCGGATTCCCGGCGAGGGCGACGAGGTGGTCGTATTTTCCGAGCGAGACGCCCATTTGCGCAAGCTGGGCGTGCGCGGGACAGGTTTCGCAATTCGAGTGCGCCGCGGGTGAGGGTGTCATGCGTGCGTCACCTCGGCAACGTTCTGTTGTTCATGGGAAGCCATCTGCGGCTTGATCCAGACCTGGTCCGCCTGCTGTTTGCGGAGCGCTATGGTCGTGCCGCGCACGCGAAAACCGCGAGGATCGCCGAAGGGATTATCCAGCGCGACTTCGACACGGGCTTGGGGTGTCAGGCCGAGATCGAGCAGACGGCGGCGGCTGAATCCGCGGCACGCGTCGTCAAGCTCGAGGACCTCGGCGGCCTCGCCCGCGCACAGTTCCGACAATCGCCGCGTGCCTGCCGGTCTTGTGGCGCGCTGCGCCTCGGCGACCTGAATATTGGCGGCGACGACATGCGCCAAGCGGTGTTCAGCGGCGCCGTCGCTGACAACAAGCCGCTGAGGCGAGTTTTCCAAAATACGGATCGTCGAACCCGGACGCAGCCCGGCGGCGACGATTTGGCGGAAGATGACGTCCGGCTCGTCCTCAACGTGAACGACGCGGGCCGGTTCGCCCCGCGGCCAGTCTGTGAGGGCAACCGCGTCCAGCGGCTTGACGGCGCCCTCGACGGTGGGGATCGGATCGCCGTGCGGGTCGCTCTCGGGATGGCCCAGGTGCGCATCCAACTGATCCAGGTTCTCCGCCGAGAGTTGATGCTCGGTGATCTCGGCCACCCGGTGCACTCTCTCCATCGGCATGCCCGCGTCATCGGTCAGGTAGGTCTCCCAGAGTCGATGCGCCCGCACGACGTGCAGTGCCCAGCGTTCGCCCTCGGGGGTGAGGGTCAACCCGCCGGAGTCGCTGCGCACAAGGCCGCGCGTCTCCATACGCACGACCAGATCGAGCGTGTGCCGCTGCGAGAGGGCCAGCGCGCCGGCAAGGGATTCCGGCGTGGCGGCTTGGCGGCGGTGTTCCCAAGTGATGATGTGCTTGAGCGCGTCTTCGAACAGTCGCCGATTCCGCTGCGCGCGGCTTCGCGTCCATTGCACCCACAATCCCACGTTGGGCCATGCCGCCGCGAGAACGAGGAGCAGAAGCGCCAACAGCCATACCGGGGTTGGGTCGGTCATCGCAATCAGCCCGTCGGTTCTCCGTTCGAAGCGGGCGGCGCGACGCGAATCTCGCCGGCGACACGGGGCCCCAATGCTTGTTTCTCCTTTTCGGGGCCGACTTCGAGCATCAGTGGTCCGTCAAACGGCGCTCTTTCCGAAAGGCGCAGCATGGTGCCGGGCGTGATGCCGAGTTCGGAGAGATAGCGCAGAATCTCCGGGTCGTTGTCGGATACCCTCGAGACCGTCGTCTTCGCACCGACATACAGGTCCAGCAGGCTCAGGTCGCGCCGCGGCGGGATCGTGCCGTCTTTGCGCGGAATCGGATGCCCGTGAGGGTCAACTTCGGGGTCACCGAGCCGTTCGGCGATGCGGTCCTCGAGTTGCTCGGAGATGGCGTGCTCCAGTCGTTCGGCTTCGTCATGCACTTCGTCCCAACTGTAGCCGAGCACGCGGTGGAGGAACAGCTCGATCAGCCGGTGATGGCGGATGACTTCAAGAGCTCGCCGTTTGCCGTACTCGCTCAGCCGCGCCCCGTGGTGCTTCTCGTACTCCACGGCCGCTGGCTTACGCTCGGCGAGTTTCTGGAGCATACCGGTGACGGAAGCCGGGGCCACGCTCAGCTTCCGCGCCAGCGACGCCGTTGAAGCGCGCCCGCTGTCGCCTGCGATCTCGTAAATCGCCTTGAGGTAGTCGTCGACGGCCTCTGAAGGCATAATAAATATTTAATTTAGACAACCCTAAAAATGATTGTACGCACAACGGTCCTGGCAAGTCAAACCAAGCGTCCCAAGAATTTGCCCGATCGATGTCGATGGTTCGATGTCACGCTGGATCCGCTCGGCTCCGCATGAACGAAAGTGCATATCCACACGTCATAAGTCATAAAGGGTGCGTGTTATTCTTGAAAACGAGATGGCCTGTTTGCGGTTCCGCTGGGTGTTTTGGGGACTCGCCGGATTGCTGTGCGCCGGAGGTGTTCTGCTGGCTCAACGAATCTATCGGGGCGTTCCTTTCCCTCCTGAGATGTCGCTGATCGAGCCGCCTGCAGACGGCGATAAGCCGGCGGAATTCTACTTCGCCCGACTGGCCTACTCTGATCCTTACGGAATGCGGATCGAGGGTGACCGGCCGTGGATGATCGACTCTCCCGCGGCCGAGCGGCACTTCCTACAGGGGCTGCGAAGGCTTTCCAATATCGATTCGCGCTCGCAGGAAGTCTATGTACACGCGGCCTCGGAGGGTCTGTTCGAGTATCCGTGGATTTACGTCGTGGAGCCGGGACATTGGGCGCTCACTGATGAGGAGGCGGATGGTCTGCGCGAGTATCTGCTGCGCGGCGGATTCATCATTTTCGATGATTTCCATGGCACCTACGAGTGGGCCATGTTCATGCGAGGCCTGCGCAAGATCTTCCCGGACCGGCCGGTCGTTGATCTCGATCCGGCTGACGAGGTTTTCCACGTCCTCTACGACCTCGAGCCTGGGGAGCAGATCCCCGGCGTCCAAATGCTGTATACCGGACGCACCCACGAGAACGACGGCATCATTCCACAGTGGCTCGGTGTATATGATGACGACGACCGCCTCATGATGCTGATCAACCACAACATGGATCTCGGCGACGCTTGGGAACACGCCGACTGGCCGCATTACCCCGAGCGCTACACGGCGATGGCCTATCGGCTGGCCATCAATTACATCGTCTACTCGATGACGCACTGAGTTTGCGGGCCTGTGAGCCGTGCGGGGACAAAAGTTGCGGACCTGCGAAGGTGGTTCGCGCTACAGGTTCCTCAGACGGGGCCGCGGCACGCTTAGGCATCACGCTCCGTGAGTGGGACTTCGTGGTACGCAAGCGCCCATTCTTTCATGTAGCGGACGCGGTGGGGCTCGATACGGTAGATGATCAGCTCGGGGTTGTCGATCGTTCCAAGGAAGCTCCTCATCAACCGGTTCTCATCCCAGATCGATTGTTTCACCACTGGGTCGGCAAGAACTTCGGCCGTCCCGGTAATCCGCACCTGGTCATGACAGTCGTCCAAGTAACAGAGCTCGACCTTTGGGTTGGATGCCAGTTCCGTTGTCTTGTGGTACCGCCGCAGTGATGCGATGTAGACCGTGAATCCTTCCGTTCTGGCCGGCGATACAGGACGCAGGCGCGGTTGATCGCCGTCTATGGTCGCAAACATCGGGAACTTGGCGTTCGACATGACTTGCATCGCCAGTTCCGGGAGACGGGACGGATCGACGGGAGCGGGTTCGGGCTTCATCGTGTACAAGTCTAACGCTCGGTCGATGATCCCTATGGCCATTTCGCTCTTACTACGAGCGGTCAGGGCTTTGCCGCCATCCACACCTCACGAATAGGCATCAACGCCACTGGAACGAATGCCGACAGTGAAGAGTGGCGCGAAGCCCGTTTACTTGCGGTCTGAGGCTTTGAGAAGAAGGTTGCGAAACGTTTCCCGCTGCTGATCGTTCAGGATCCTCTCAATACGGACGCGGCCATCCGAGCGAAGGCTCTCGATGCGGGAAAACATGTCCGCTTCCCTCATGATGCATTCATCCAGGACGCTGTGGACTTCAGAGAACTGCTTGTCATCGAGCCCCAATTCTTCCTGCAGGCGCTCCACGGCCAAGCGGGGGCTGTCTGGGTCAAAACCTGATTGGGGCGGGGATGCGGTGTGTTCGAGGTAGGCCTTCATGCCCACGCCGCCCGCCGCGACGCCGCAGACAAAAACGACGAAGAGGACTCCGCAGATCTTGCCTTTATAGAATTCGACGTGAGCACTCGTCATCGGGCTGTTTCTGGATCGTGCTTACTTGGATGCCAACAAAACATTCAGCATCGAATTCCGGTTTTTGTCCAGATCTCCACCCAACCGCACTTGGTATTCCGGTGCCGGGGGGTGCGTCAGGATGCGCGCCATCACCTGCGGATCGCGCGTGTCAGGCCCTTGGGCCACAACAATGTAGGAACCCAGCAGCGCCAGCCACATCAGGCTGGCAAACGCCAATCGGCGCAGCAAGAGGGGTTCGAGAAAGACCATCCAAAACGGTTCTTCACGCTCTTGCTCGACCTCTCGCAACACGCGGCCATAGAAACCCGGCGCGGGCTGCGCTAAAGTCTTTTCCTCTCCTTCCGGGCGCAACACCGCAAACAGAGCCGAGCACTCCTCCATCTGAGCCAATTCCTCCGCCGCCTTCGGGTGTTTCGCTAGGTAGTCTTCAAACTCCTTCTTCCGTTGTCCGGCGATCACCCCCGAAAGGTGGTCCTCGAGGTTCTCCTTCATCAACTCATCCATTATCCCCGTCCCCCGTTTCCAATCGGCGGGCGACTCTTACGCCCTTACCTTACCGAACTTCGCCGCAGCTTTCACCAACTTTTGCCGTGCGCGAAACAGCTTTACTTTGATGGTGTTCTCGTTGAGGCCTGTCATCCGGGCCAGTTCCTCGACGGTATGCCCCTCCACCTCTTTTTGAATCAGCAGAACTCTCTCTTCCTCGGAAACCTTGGCGAGGATCTTCAGCAGATAGTCCCGCTTCTCCGTCTTGATGTCGATGGATGGACTCTTATCGACCGCTAGTTGCGAGTTCTCCATCGACCGCTGATCATCTTCGCCAAGGTTGCTCTCGTAGACCAACTTGCGCACCTTCGCTTTGCGCAAGTAGTCGTAGCATTCGTTGACCGTGATCTTGTACATCCATGTGACCAGCGACGACCGAAAGTCGAATCCCTTGATCGAAAAATAGATCTTCGAGAACACATGCTGGGCAATGTCCTCGGCGTCGTTGCGATTTCGGACGATACCGTAGATGATCGAAAACACCTTTGACTGGTGTTTCTCGACAATCTGCCGGAACGCATCCTCATCACCGGCCTGACAACGACGGACGATTTCGGCTTCGGGGCTGTCTTTGTATGCCACCTTCGATCGAGTCCGTGCCCCGACAACGATGTCGACCGGTAGAGTGGCGGTAGCAGCGGCCATACACCATATTCGACGTACTTGTAAAGGGACTGGTTTCAGTGAATTACAGGAGGCCCCGTCGGGCGGCCGGCGTGAGTCGCGGGGCAGGAGTGGAACCTGCACCCACGTCCCATGGCCGACAAGACGGAAGGCATTGATTATAGAACGCTTATCAGCTTGACATGATGGTCGGGCCGGCGGTTGGGCGTCGGCCACGGTCAGTGCACCGGCGAGATCTATTTTATGGGATGCGGTTGCCAAAAGCGTCGACGGGCTGTACGAAGCCAGGTTCAGCCTGCAGGACGACCATGCAGCCAATGAAGCGGTGGTGGAGCGACGGCTCTACCTTCCCGTTCCAAGGCGAGTGACCAGGGGACCCTTGGTACCCAACGCTGCGAAGTTGGACTTCAATCTTTGCGCCTGTCAAGGGGCCGCGAGTACACCCTGGGCGCCCTGCTGCCCAGGAGGCGTTTGGTGTTCTACAATTCCTTCCATGTCTACGTCATTGTCACGCCGCAGGTTTACCGGTCTGCTGGCTGCCGGGGCTGTTGCCGGTGCTTCCGGTTGCGGGCTCGAGCCGCCTGAGCCCGAACAGGCGGAAACGAAACCACTGAAGATTGTCGATCCTCACGTCCACATTTGGGTGAACGATCCCGCTTACCCTTGGCCGGAGGAGAACAGGAATCCGCCAAAAGAAGATGCAACGGCGGAAATGTTGCTCGACTTGATGGCGACCCACGGCGTCGCGAACACAGTGATCGTGCATCCCATGCATTACCGCTGGGACTGCCGCTATGTCGGCGACGTGATGAAGAAGTATCCCGACAAGTTTCAGGGTGTCTGCCGGGTCAACCCCGAGGCGAGAGACGCGGCGGATGAACTTTCGAAGTGGACGGAAGAATGGAGCTTCAAGGGCGTGCGCCTAAGTCCGTCCGTGTCGGAGGCCGGTGACTGGATCACGAACAACGAGTTAATGGACCCGATCTGGGACCGGGCCGAGCAGCTCGGCGTCCCGATGCTGATCCTGACCAAGACAGGGCGTCTGCCCGATGTGCAGAAGCACATCGAAAAGCATCCCGACATGGACGTCGTGATCGACCACATGGCTGATTGCAGGCCGACGGATCCGCCGGAAGAACTCCAGAAGTTGCTGACCCTCGCAACGTTCCCGCGGGTCTACTGCAAGATCTCGCACACCTGGAGCATCTCCGACGAGCCCTATCCGCATCGTGATACTTGGGATCAAGTGAAGACCGTCTACGACGCGTTCGGCCCGAATCGCATCATGTGGGGCACGGATTGGCCGGTCTCGAAGAGGAAGATCGACTACGTCAAGACGCTCGAGCTTGTCCGCGACGAGATGGACTTCTTCAACGAAGAGGATCGCGAGTGGATCCTGAGCAAGACGATCGAGCGGCTTTGGCCTTTCCCAGAGGCTGCTTGAGATGAAAGCAAAGCGGGAGCACACCTCGTGCCCTTGCGGTCAGCCTCGGGCAGGCCGTTGTCGATAAGGGAGTGTTGCGCCTGCGAAGCATCCTACGGGAGGGCAACCCCGACCGCGCAATGGCGGCGCTCGCCCGGCACATGAGATAGCCGCTACTCACTCCGAAGGCGCTTTCTTCGGGGCTCGTTTTCGAGGTGTGCGGCTCGATGGGACCCACCTGTAGGAGTTGAGGTAGTGTCTGCGGTGGCGAGGGACGGAATCGAACCGCCGACGCCGGCCTTTTCAGGGCCGCGCTCTACCGACTGAGCTACCTCGCCGTAGCCTTCGATTGTAGGGACCGCGGTGAAAGAGTGTCAAACTCGGGAAACGGAAGCGGTTTCGGGCTTTGACGCCCCACAGACCTCCCGATAGTAGTCCTCGTACTGTGGAATAATCTTCGCCGCGCAGAAGCGTGACAGTGCCGTCTCGCGGGCGGCGGCGGCCACGATCTGGTAGTGCTCCGCGTCATCGAGCAGTGTGGTGCATGCTTGCGTCATAGCGTCGATGTCGCCGACCGGACACAGTATGCCGTCGCGCCCGTCGGTGATCAATTCCGGAATGCCGCCGACATCGGAAGCGACGGCGGGCACGCCGCAGGCCATGGCCTCAAGCGCCGCGAGGCCGAATCCTTCCATTTCGCTGGGCAACAGCAGAACGTCCGCCAGGGCCACCACCGGAGCGACCTGAAGCTGCTTCCCGAGAAACGCAACACGGTCCTCGACACCCAACTCGCGCGCCAGTGATTCGCAGGGCCCTCTTTCCGGGCCGTCTCCGACCATTAGCAGTCGAGCGGGACGGTGCTCGGCCACGCGGGTCAGGATACGAATGCAATCAAGTGGGCGCTTGACCGCGCGGAAGTTCGACAGGTGAATGAGGATCTTCTCGTCGGCCGCTGCGTAGCGGGCGCGTAGATGAGGGTCATCGACGACTTGATAGAGATCGCAGTTCACGAAATTCGGAATGACTCGAATGGGGTTCTGCGCGCCGAAGACGTCGACGGTACGTTGCCGCAGGTATTCGCTGATGGTCGTAACGCCGGGGCTGCGCTCAATGGCAAAGGAGGTGATCGGAAAGTAGGACGGATCGTTGCCCACCAGCATCACGTCGGTTCCATGGAGAGTCGTGATGAATGGCAGCCGGCCTTGCAGCATCTCGTCCGCGAGAATCGCGCTGATCGAATGCGGAATCGCGTAGTGTACGTGCAGCAGGTCGAGATTGGCCGACTCGGCGACTTCCACCATCCGCGAGGCCAACGCCAAGGCGTAAGGGGGGAATTGAAAAAGAGGATAGTTGGTCACTTCGACTTCGTGATAGTGCAGCCGCAGCGAGTCGGAGCTGAGCCGAATCGGGTTGGCGTACGTGATGAAGTGCACCTCGTGACCGCGCTCGGCCAGTTCCATGCCGAGTTCGGTGGCTACGATTCCACTTCCGCCGTAGGTCGGGTAGCAGGTGATACCGATACGCATTTCTTGAGCCTAACAGCCCGCGGCGCAAATCCCGGCAAAGGCGCTGCGAGCCTCCGTGGCCGCCCGGCGCTGAGCGAGCAGGATTGCGACCCGGGTCGATCTGCTCCGACGAACCAAAAGGACGACAACCGCCCATGTCGATCGCCCCAAAGGGCAGGCGCCGCCGCGTTCCTGGAGCGACCAGGTGTTACTTCATCGGCCCCACAGGGCTCGTAACACCACCCGCGCGGCTTTCACCACGGGCTGCTCAGGATCGAGGGCTTGGTTCTATGCCGTGTTCAGCTTACTTGCTATGTCGTCCGCGATCGCGATGCCGTGGAAGCGGCCGTTTTCGATAAAAATCTCGTTCGTGTGCATGCCCGCAACGATCACACCGGCGAGATAGACGCCGGGCCGCTCGCTCTCGAGGGTGTCGGCGTTGGTGCGCGGCTTCTGCGTTTCGGGCTCCAGCGTGATGCCGCAGCGGCGCAGGAATGCAAGATCAGGTGAATAGCCGGTCATCGCGAGCACGAAGTCGTTCTTGAGCACCTTCTCGCCGTCGGGTGTCGCGATACGGATCGAGTCCTCGGTGATGGCAAGGACGCTCGTTTCCGCGTAGGCCTTGATCTCGCCATTCTTTATACGGTTCTGAATGTCAGGCAAGATCCAGTACTTGATTCTGTCGCTCAGTTCCGTGTCGCGGTAGATCAGCGTCACCCGTCCGCCGGCGCGATAGACCTCGAGACCGGCAATCGCCGCGGAGTTCTTCGCTCCGATGACGGCTACATCACAATCGTAGAAGGGGTGGGGTTCTTTGTAATAGTGCAGGACCTTCGGGAGGTCCTCGCCCGGAACATTCATCATGACCGGGATGTCGTAATAGCCGGTGGCAATGATGATCTTGCGGGACTCATAGCCGCCGGGTGCGCCTTTGCGGTCGGTGGTGGCCACCGAAAAGCCGCCGTCCGCGCCTTGAATATCGTCGACTCGCTCGTATTGGCGGATATCAAGCCCGTAGTGATCGGCGGCGCGGCGGTAGTACTTGAGGGCTTCGGCCCTCGTCGGCTTCTCGCGTACGGCGGTCATCGGCAGGTCGCCGATCTCGAGCAGCTCCGGGGTCGTGAAGAAGGTCATGAGCGTCGGATAGTGGTACAGGGAGTTGACGACGCACCCCTTGTCGAATACGACGGCGCTGACACCGCGCCGCTTGAGCTCGATGGCGCACGACAGACCGGTCGGGCCGGCGCCGACGACAGCTACGTCAAATGGTCCTTTCTGTGGCGGGGGGGGACTCGACATCGACGACGGCCAGCGGAAATCTCATTCTATCGGGTCACTGCTGAAGGGCAGCCGACGGATTGACGGTCGATGTGACCGGCGGAGGTCTCATGAGGCTCTCATCACCGCGACGGTCGGCGCCCGCCTGCTGCTTTTCCTGATCGAACATATCAAAAAGTAGCTTTTAGCGGTCCGCCGAGAGTTGACGGAGCCGTACGAACCTGTCCCCGCGCAGGTGGCATTCAAGACCGGCGAGAGCGAGACGACGGACGACGGCTGACGAAGCTGACCTACCGTAACGTTTTGGGAGAAGAAGTCCCGGGGGTCTTAACAGTGCCCGTGGATGCTAGTCCGCGGTCGATGGCCGGCATCGTCTGCATGCCGGGCACCAGCGGAAGCGTCGAGCGACTCGTCGATCCTGAGTTTCGGCGTGACCTTCCCGACAGGGGGCCGCTGGCTGGGGGAGAGAGCTGGCTCGGCGAGGCTTCGTTACCTTATCCATCACACTGCGGGGCACCATCGCACGACACATCAGTAGGAACCACTGGCAAAAGCACATACGGTTCCTGGCCCCCTATGGGCGCGGCTTCATGGGAGTGATGGTGGACGAGGCGCTACGGGCGGCAAGGATTCTCGCCGCCGCCGAGACCGTGGACCCGAAACGGATCGGGCTGACGGGGATGTCGCTGGGAGGGAACGCAACCTGGTACGTTGCTGCGGCGACTGGCGGGGTTTGGGACGGGTGAGCCACCAGGTGTCTTGGCGGGGCCGTCCACTAGCCAGGGCGGGTGCCCAAGACGGATTGACGCACTGTTCTCAAAGAGCTACAATAGGGCCAATCCGATCAGCTCTGCTTTTATGGCAAACACCGCGTCGTAGAACCCTATTATTGAGTCCCGCAAAATATTATGACATCTTTTAGTAGTTTGCAGCATCTATATATGTATAGTCAACCCCAAAGGGGTGAAGCGGGATTTCCAGGCGCTGGAGAAGCGCCGTTTCGAAGCGATGCGACTGCTCGACCAAGGCCTGAATCAGTCCGAGACGGCGAGACGGCTGAAGGTCGCGCGGCAAACCGTGGGTGCATGGCGGCGGCAGTACCGTCGGCAGGGACCGGCCGGGCTGCGTCAAGCCGGGCGAGCCGGGCGCAAGCCGCTGTTAGACGCCGCTAGACGCTGTTAGATGTGATCTTTCAATAGGTTGTTCACTCGGTCCCAACCGAGGAAACTGAGGGTACCAAGCACAAAGTTTCCCGGAAGGAGGACCAAGTGAACATCCATCAGAATGCCAAGTTGACGCCGCAGAGTCGAGCCGCTGTCGTCCGGCGGATTCTCGACCAGGGCCAGACCCCGAAGGCGGTGGCCAGCGCCTTCGGGGTCTGCGCACGTACGGTGCGCAAGTGGGTAGCCCGCTATCGGGCTGAGGGCGCGGACGGATTGCTCGACCGCAGTTCGCGTCCGCACCGCTCGCCCCGCAGCATACCTGCCACTCTCATCAGCCGCATCACCGCCTTGCGCCGGCTGCGCTGGACCGGCGCCCAGATCGCCGCCACTGTTGGGGTGGCGCCCGCTACCGTCAGTCGAGTCCTCCGCCGCCAGGGGCTTGCTCGCCTTAGTGCCCTCGACCCGCCGCCGCCCGTCCGCCGCTACGAACACCCGCACCCGGGCGACCTGCTGCACCTTGATATCAAGAAACTCGGCCGCTTTCGCCGCCCCGGTCACCGCGTCACCGGGGACCGCCGCCACTCCAGCCCCGGCGCCGGCTGGGAATACCTTCATGTCTGCGTCGACGACCACTCCCGTCTCGCCTTCTCCCAGCTCTATCCCGACCAGACCGCCGCCACTGCCGCGGCCTTTCTCACCGCCGCCCTCGACTACTACCACCGCCTCGGCATCCGCGTCCGCCGCGTGCTCACTGACAACGGCGGGTGTTACCGTTCCAGGGCCTTCCATGCACGCTGTGCCCAACGCGGCCTACGCCATCGCTTCACCCGGCCCTTCACCCCCCGTACCAACGGCAAAGCCGAACGCTTCATCCAGACCGCACTCCGCGAGTGGGCCTACGCACACCCCTACCCCACCTCCACCCAGCGTGCCCAACACCTCAGACACTGGCTCCACCGCTACAATTGGCACCGCCCACACGCCAGTCTCAAGGCCAACCCGCCCATCAGTCGAATCGGTCTGACCGGGGACAACCTGTTGAGGTTCCACAGTTAGACGCCGCTAGACGCCGCGCAACGGGAACGGCTGGTGTCGCTGTTGCTGCAAGGCCCCGAGGCACACGGCTTCCCCACGCCGCTGTGGACTTGTCCGCGGGGGGCTCGCCTGATCGCAGAGGAGTTCGGGGTCGACTACCACGAAGGCCACGTCTGGAAGATCCTGCGGGGGCTCGGCTGGAGCCCGCAACGCCCGCTCGGCAAGGCGCGGGAGCGCAACGAAAAGGCGCTCCGCACTTGGCAGCGGAAGACTTCCCCGGCCCTTGAAAAAAAGCCCAAACCGAAGGCCGTACGCTGGTCTTCATCGACGAAAGCGGATTGAGTCAGAAGCCGCATCGTTGCCGCAGTTGGGCGCCGCGCGGCCCCGACGCCCGTCCTGGCGTTCAACTTCAACGGGCAGAGGCTTTCCGTCGCAGCGGGGCTGACGCTGCGCAACTTCTACTTCCGGCTCGATCCGGGCGCGATCAGCCAAGCCGAGGTGATCGACTTTCTTAAAGCGCTGCTGCGTCACATCGACCAACCGTTGCTGATCGTCTGGGATCGATTGCCGGCCCACCGCAGCCGCCTGGTGCGGGAGTTCATCGAACTCTCCAAGGGGCACATCGTGACGGAGTACTTGCCGCCCTATGCGCCGGAGCTGAACCCGGTGGAGTACTTCTGGGCCTACTGGAAGCAGCACGAACTGCCCAACGTCTGTCCGAAGGACTGCCGCGAGCTAAGTGCGCGGGCTCGCCAAGCGCTGCGCCGCATGCGCCGCAAGCCGCGCTTGATTACTGCCTTCTGGAAGCAGTCTTCTCTTTGTTTTGATTGACGGTATACTATGCGAAACTCAATAGATAAGCAGTCCGCAAGGTATTGCGGAAAGGAGGCTTAGGAGATGGGGAGACGTTTAGCGGGGTACCTGACACTTATGGTGGTGCTGGCCGTCACTGGCTCGTCGCCCCTTTTTTCACAGCAGAATGTGGCGACGCTGCTGGGTCGCGTGACGGACCCCAGTGGGGCCGTAATCATCGATGCAACAATTGTCGTGGCTAACCGGGAAACCGGGGTTGAAGTAACTTCTGCAACCAACGAAGCAGGAAACTACGTCGTCCCATCGCTTCCGCCCGGGGAATACAGCGTAGCGGTGGAAAGTTCCGGTTTCAAGCGGGCCGCGAGCGAGGTTGTTTTGCAGATCCAGCAGCAGAGGCGGCTGGACTTCACGTTGGAATTGGGACAGGTGACCGAAACGGTCTCTGTATCGGCGGAGGCGCCTCTTCTTGTCACCGATGACACCACGCTGGGCCAGGTTGTTGATAACAGGAAAGTCGTGGAGCTGCCAATCGCGAGGCGAAACCTCAGCTCTTTGACGCTTCTCATGCCGGGTGCCTCGACCAGCAGGAACGGAATCGATGGCGTACTTTCGAGGATCTTGACGGCTGGTACAGCGATGTCGGCCAATGGCATGCGCACCTCGGCAAACGTGTACACGGTAGATGGCGCTGGCGTAAACATAGCCATGTACAACTACCCATCCTTTGTGCCCGTGGTGGACTCGGTCCAAGAATTCAAAGTCCGAACGGGTAATTACGCTGCTGAGTTCGGCGGGTACGGAGGGGCGCACATCGACTACAGCTTGAAATCCGGCACCAACGACTTCCACGCCACTCTGTGGGAATTCTTCAGAAATGACGCTCTTGATGCCAGGAACGCTTTTGCCACGGGTAGTAAGCCTGTCCTGCGTCAGAACCAGTTCGGTGCGATGGGTTCGGGGCCAATCGTCCGAAACAGAACGTTCTTCATGACCACCTATCAAGGCTTCCGTCGGCGCCAGCAGCGCATTCTCCAGGGAACGGTACCCACCGAGGCGCTGCGGTCGGGCGACTTGACCGTCGATACAAGAGGAAGGTCCATCAAACCGTTCAACGACCCGCTTAGCGGCGAGCCTTTTCGCGACAACCAGATTCCGTCCTCCCGTTTCTCTGACACTATGCAGCGGGCCATGGACTTCTATCCATTGCCCAACCAGTCTGGAGGAGTCAACTACCGGAAACTCGTTCCCGTTCCCCGAGACGAGGATATGGTGCTAGGCAAGGTGGACCATGTATTCAGTGACGATAATCGGCTCAGTGTACGTTACGTTTTTGAAGAAACCGAGGAGACCGGTACCCTTCCACTGATTGCAGACTTCGGGTCTATCGTTCCGACCAGGACGCAGAATGTCGTTATCGCAGACACGCACACGTTCTCGCCGACAACCTTGATGAACTTCCGTGTTTCCTGGAACCGCTCGTTTCTTCAGCAGCTAACGCCCCGCAATCTCGACGATAATGATGCCGACGTGCGGTCGGTTCTCAACATGATCATCCCCTCCAGTGCGGCTCCGGGCAACATCGAAAACGGGTACCCGCGCATAGCGACCACGGGATTCGCCCCTCTCGGTGACCGTACTGGAGGTAGCCCCTTGTTGCAGCCTGATGATGGCTATTCCATTGGTGGAGCAGGAACGATGCTTAGGGGCAATCACAAGTTGAAAATCGGAGCTGAGTTTCGTCGCACCCGCTCGGTGCGTTTTCGAAGTCAGGACAACAACGGCACTCTCAACTACCAGCCGAACAACGTTGCAGGCAGCGGAGAACCTTTCGCCGATTTCCTGCTCGGGCTCCCGCGCTCGACCCGCATCAACTTGACGCCGATGACGGTGGATATGCTTCAGACGTTTACCCACTTTTACTTTTCCGACGATTGGAACGTGACGCCCAAGCTGACGATGAATCTCGGGCTCCGTTACGAGCTCGACTTCCCGCTGAACGAACCCTACGGGCGTATTCCCTTTCTCAACCTTACGCCTCCAGGCTCGGTAATTGAAAATGAGCCAGGAGCGCCGCTGTTCATCAACGACTACAACAACTTTGCTCCGCGCATTGGCATCGCCTACCGACCCATAGACAGGACCGTCATTCGGGCCGGGTACGGTGTTTTCTATTCCGAGGCTCCGTGGCTTTTTCTTAACACGTCAGTGCTGAACCCTCCAGCTTTCGTGCTTCAGAACTTCTTTGCCACAAAAAATCAGGCACTGATGGCGCATGATCCTTTCCCTCTGGGCCAAGCTGCCGTCGGAGGGGTTCCCGCCCCACGGGGTTTCCAGACGGACAGGCGCACACCCTACGTGCAGACTTGGTCGCTCAACATCCAACGGAGCTTGTCCGACGATCTGGTATTCGAGGCGGGGTACGTAGGAAACCACGGAGTCAAAATGTTCCGCAGAGTGGAATTAAACATACCGCTTCCAGGATCTGGCAACATTCAGGCTCGAAGGCCTTTACAGAATTTCGGTCCTATCAGATACTACGTGGGCGACTCGACTAGCAACTACCACGGACTCCAGACCCGTCTGGAAAAGCGGTTTTCCGGTGGTTTGTCGTTCCTCGGGTCCTACACTTTCATGCGTGCTATCGATCTTTCCGGGAACGAACTAACCGGTGGCACCATCGATCCAAGGGACCTAAACCGCGACCGCAGCCTTTCCGATACCCACCTGAAGCATCGCCTCTCTGTTTCCTACGTGTACGAGCTGCCCTTCGGACCTGGTAAGCGGTTTCTCAACACTGGGAGCGTTGCCGGACAGGTTCTGGGTGGCTGGCAACTAACAGGTGTGACGATTTATGAGTCCGGTCGGCCCTTGACGGTAACAGCCCCTGGCGACACCGGTAATGTCGGAATTGGGTCGAGACCCGATCGGATCTGCGACGGAAACTTGGACAGGGGAACTACGGGCCAGTGGTTTGACACGAGTTGTTTCGTGATGCCCCAGCGATTCACGTTTGGCAACTCCGGAAGGAACATCTTGCTTAGTCCAGGATTCAACGCTTGGGACATCGGCATCATGAAGCGGTTCCCGATCACCGAGGGGCACTTCCTGCAATTTCGGGCGGAGATGTTTAATGCCTTCAACGAGGTTAACCTGCGTAACCCCGGAAGCAGGCTGAATACAGCGGCATTTGGAAGGATTACGAGTGCCAACGATGCTCGTATCATCCAGTTTGGGCTGAAGTACGGATTTTAGTGTCGCATTTTAGATTCGGTCGCCACGGTTAGCCCCGGCGCGGATGCTAACCCAACTACATTCTGTCAGAGCGGCTCAAAAGGTGGTTGAAGGGCAGGTGGCGTAAGCGCTATGCCTCAGGTACAAAACGGCGACTGTAACGCCTATCCGCCTCCGCCCTGCGTTTAGAGCTTCTGAAGAAGATAGCTGGACCTCAGAAGTCCTGCAAAGCCGTGTGATCCGCATCGAGACCTGCAGAGAATTGGAGCTATGGGATGCGCAGAAGAAGTTTTTTGGGAATGCTTGCAACACCGGCACTGACGGGTTCAGGGCCGGCGCAGCAGGGTCATGCGGGGAATACGAAAGCCCGGCCCAATTTCTTGGTTCTGATGTCGGATCAGCACAGCCCGCACGTTCTTGGCTGTGATGGAGACAAAGTAGTCCGAACACCGAACCTCGATGCCCTGGCCGCAGATGGCGCTTTGTTTGAGAATGCTTATTGCCAGTCGCCTGTCTGCGTGCCGTCGCGAATGAGCTTCTTGACCGGACAGCAGCCGTTTGAAATAAAGGTCTGGACGAATGGAGACACACTCGCTTCCGACATTTCTACTTTCGCCCACTCGCTGGGAGCCGCGGGCTACGACACGACGCTAATCGGGCGCATGCATTTCAACGGTGTCGACCAGTGGCACGGCTTCGAGAAGCGACTTGTCGGTAGCCTCTCTCCGATTTACCCTCACACTCCTTATCCTCTGCCGCCACGATTGCTGGTGGGTGCGCGGGGCAGCTCGCGGGAGTCCGTCAGGCTCGCCGGACCTGGGAAGACAGCCTACCAGGTTTATGATGCGGAGGTCACTAAGACTACGGCCGAGCTTTTGCTACAAAAGGCGAAGGAAAGCGGCAGGCCTTTTTGTATTGTGTCCGGGTTTGTGCTGCCGCACTGCCCGTACATCTGCTCGAAGGAAGATTGGGACTATTACCTCAGGAGAGTCACGCTGCCTCGAATTCCCCAGCAGTTTTTCGAGAACTTGCATCCAGCGATCACGACCTGGAGAAAAAATCGCCAGACTGAATATCTGACGGAGGAAGAAATTCTCCGGGCGCGTGCGGGCTATTACGGGCTAGTAACGCAGTTTGATCGCCAGGTCGGCGTCATGATGGACGCCCTCAAGGCGACAGGGCTCGACAAGAACACAGTTGTCATCTATACCACTGACCACGGCGAGATGGCCGGCGAGCACGGGATGTGGTGGAAGAGCAACTTCTACGAAGCAGCCGTCTCCGTGCCGCTGATCATTTCGTCTCCGGAACGATTCAAGCCGGGTCGAAGGGTCAAAGAGGTTGTGAGTCTGACCGACCTGGGACCGACCATGGTGGATCTGGCGGGCTCCGACAAGATGCCGGAAGCAAGCGGAGCCAGCCTGGCGCCGCTGCTAAGAGCTGAGCGGGTTGATTGGCCCAACGAAGCCTTCAGTGAGTATGCGCCGTCGGCTGGAGTTCCGGCTATGCGCATGGTGCGTAGCGGCAAGTGGAAGCTCGTGCACTATGAAGGCCTGCGACCCCAGTTGTTCGATCTGGAAAATGATCCTGACGAGTTCGAAGATCTGGGAAACAGCCCAGGACATACCGAGATCCGAAACCAGTTACGCGAGCGTGTGCTCACTGCTTGGTCGGCCGAGGAACTGAAAAAGGAGTTAGCAAAGCGCGGGCGGCACCGCGGCGTGATTCGGGCATGGTCGGAGAAAGTAAGGCCTGACGCACCTTTACAGTGGACCGAGCCTGAGGGCGCCAATGTCTTCCCATTGGCCGAGTAGCTGAAGCACTTACTCCAAGGTATGTTCCGGCTATACCGGATCAAGGAGGAAGTCATGAACGTCAGAGAAGTCTTGCTAGGACGGGCTAATCAGAGCCCTCCTAGGATTAGCAACGTTCTTTCCGGCATTCTCACCGGTGGCGTCGCCCTCGTCGCCAATGGTACGTGAGATTCGACCAACCAGTATTCAGTCGATGGCGCTGATGTCAACGTGGTCTTTTGCAACTATCCCACGTTTGTTCCAGTAGTGGACGCGTGGCTGCGGGAGGTGAACGTGAATCACAAACTACCTTGCCTTGTGTCAGGGGTCCTTCTCGCCACGGTGTGTCTGTTGTGCGTGAGGGCCGCTGGTCAAACGGACCAAGGCTCCCGTCCGAACATCCTCCTTGCTATCTCTGATGATCAATCTTGGCCACATGCCGGGGCGTATGGGGACAACATCGTAAGGACACCGGCATTCGACCGTGTCGCCCGCGACGGGGTGCTGTTCACACATGCTTTTACGTCCGCACCCTCCTGCACCCCAGCGAGGGCGGCTATTCTCACCGGCCAGGATTTCTGGCGGCTCGAAGAAGGCGCCAATTTGATGGGCACCTTACCCAGGAAGTTCGCCGTCTACCCTGATTTGCTTGAGGCCGAGGGCTACTTTGTTGGCTTCAGCGGGAAGGGTTGGGCGCCGGGCAACTTTAAGGCTGGCGGTCGAGACAGGAATCCTGCAGGCCCGCGCTACGAGAGTTTCGAGGAGTTCTTGACATCTGTTCCCGAGGGCAAGCCGTTCTGCTTCTGGTTCGGCAGCTCGGATCCGCACCGCCCCTACGCGAAAGGAACGGGAGTCAAGTCTGGCAAAAAGCTCGAAGATGTTGTTGTTCCGGCGTTTTTCCCCGACACGCCCGAGGTGCGTAGCGACATTCTCGACTACTACTTCGAGATCGAACGATTCGACCGACAAGTCGGTGAGCTGCTGAAGCTGCTCAACAAGACCAGCCAGCGTGACAATACCGTCGTCGTGATCACGAGTGACAACGGCATGCCATTCCCTCGGGCCAAAACCAATCTCTACGATGCCGGCACGCGGATGCCGTTGGCTGTCAGATGGCCGGACGCGGTCATGGCAGGCCGGGTCATCGACGACTTTGTTCTTCTCACCGATCTTGCTCCGACCTTTCTCGGGGCTGCCGGTGTCAAAGTTCCGGCAGAAATGAGTGGCAACAGCCTTGCTCGTTTGCTACGGTCTGACCAGGCCAGCCGCGTCGATCCGAAGCGTGATAGGGTCTTCGTTGGCCGGGAACGGCATGGATGGAACCGTGAGCCGAATATCGGTTATCCGAGCCGGGCGGTGCGCACCTATCGGTACCTCTATATCCGAAACTTCGAGCCCAAGCGTTTTCCGGGGTATGACACCGATGCCTCGCCGACACGCACTTACGTGTTCGAACACCGTGAAGATCCGGATACACGGCCCATCTATCGCCTTTGGACGGCGCAACGCTCGGCCGAGGAACTCTATGACATGCAACAAGATCCGCACCAGGTCAAGAACCTGACCGGCGATCCGGCGTATGTGCAGATCAAGCGGCGACTGCGCAGTGGATTACAACAACGGCTGATTGAGGCGGGTGATCCTCGGGCTGTTGACAACGGGTCCGTATTCGAACGGTATCTTTACTACGGCCCGCCAACGGGAAACTACGAGACTTTGCGAGCGATTCGGCTGACGTCCTCGCCCTGAAAGTCAGGCGCCGGGAATCAGAGGACGTTAGCGTCGTACGAAGCGAACGTCATGTGCACCTTCATTGAGGCGGACGCGGTAATATGCAGCCATAGGGATGCCCGGCCCGAGGGTGATCTTCACGGCCGGGCGGCCAACACGCGCAGTTCACCACCCTGCAAAACCGAGGCCGTGAAGGTGAGCAGAAACAGACCAAGGGCAGGCCCGAGACGACTTCCATGAGACCCTGTCCGGTTCACTTTGATGTCTGTTTGCTCCCGTCGAAAACAACTGTCGACGATGCCTCCTGCTCAGAGGGCGACCAGCTACCTCGAAAACCGGCCCAGATCCCGTACTTCACGGTGGTACAGCCGGTCAGCAAAACGGGAGGAGGAGACTATCAAGAGCCAGCCAGTTTCGGTAGAATCGTGACGTGCGAGTTGGTCGGGAGATGGAGCACTCCGAAATCCGAGGCCGCGCCGCTGGGTGTTAGTGGGCTTCGAGATGAATTGAAGAGGAGAGAGCATGCCGGTTTTGTCTCGCCGTAGCATCTTGGATCTCACATCCCTGGGCTTCGGCCGAGTGGTGCTTTCGCACTTGTTGGCGGACTCCCGCGCAGCCGCCTCGTCGAACGCTCCCGTCCCCGTCTACAACAACCTCCGTGCCCGCAAGGGCCATTTCCCCGGCCGCGCGAAGGCCGTCATCCAGCTCATTCAAAACGGCGGCCCGAGCCAGATGGATCTGTTCGATCCGAAACCGATGCTGGCGAAAATGGCCGGTAAGCCTCACCCCGACGGTGTCGAGATCCACCAGCCGGGCAATGAGAACACCCTGATGCCGACGCCGTTCGAGTTTCGCAAGTACGGTCAATGCGGGATGGACATCTCCGAGGCCCTGCCGCAGCAGGCCGAGATCGTCGACAAGCTCTGTTTCATCCGGTCGATGCACACCGAGCACAACAACCACCTCGAGGGGTTGAACATGCTGCTCACATGCAAGATCTTCCCCGGCCGGCCGGTGATGGGCGCCTGGATCAGCTACGCGCTGGGAACCGAGAACCAGAACCTTCCCGCGTACGTCGTGTTGCGCGACCCGAAGGGCTACACCATCGGCGCCAAGCAGCTATGGGCCAACGGCTACTTGCCGGCGCTCTATCAAGGCGTGGAATTCAATATGAGCGGGTCGCCGGTTCACCATCTGGAGCCACCCGAGCCGCTGCCGCCCGGGGTGCAGCAAGGCAATCTCGACTACCTGGCGCGTCTCAATCGCATGCACAGCGACAGCCGCCCGGGCGAGACTGAGTTGGAATCGCGAATCGAGAATTTCGAGTTGGCCGCGGGCATGCAGGTCGAGGCGATGGACGTCCTCGACATCAGTAATGAGCCGGCTTCGATGCGAAAGCTCTACGCCCTCGACGACCCCGTACGGGGCGCCTACGGCATGCGTTGTCTCATGGCGCGCCGACTGGTCGAGGCCGGTGTGCGGTTCGTACAGGTCACCACGCGCCCCGGCCAGCCGTGGGACCAGCACGGCAAGCTCAAGAAGGATCTCACCAGGATCGCGGCCGAGACCGATCAGGGCGCCGCGGCTCTAATCCGGGACCTCGAAGAGCGCGGCCTTCTCGATAGCACGATCGTCATGTGGACGGGTGAATTCGGTCGCCTCCCAACCACGCAGAACGCCGACGGCCGCGACCACAACCGCAACGCCTTCACGCTATGGTTCGCCGGGGGAGGGTTCAAGGCGGGGCTCATCTATGGGGAGACGGACGACTTCGGATACAAATCCGTTGTCGATCGCGTCAGCGTCCCGGACATGATCGCCACCGTCCTGCACCAGCTCGGGCTCGATCACCGCAGGACGAAGTATCCCCACGGCGGACGCATGGAAACACCCTCCGACGTCACGGTCACCGGCGCCAGAGTCATCGGCGATCTGGTGTCGAACGACCTGCACGCGGCATAGTTGAGTCGGGGCTGAGATGAAGATCGATATGCTCGCTCGATGCAAAGCGTTGATCGGGATCGCACTCCTTCCCGTAGGCCTGTGCGCGCAGAGCACGGCTGGAACGCCCGTATTCGAGCAAGACGTCCTGCCGATCTTCTCCACTTACTGCTTTACCTGCCACGGCAAGAGTTCTCCCGAGCTCGGCATGGACCTGCGGACCGCGTCGTCCGTGCTGCGAGGCAGCCACAACGGGCCCGTCATCCAGAAAGGCTCGCCCGACAGCAGCCGGCTCTTCCAGCTCGTGTCGCAGCGCTTGATGCCCCCGCCTGCCTTCAAGAGCGTCGTGCCCGACAGGGAAGTCGAAACGATCCGCCGCTGGATCGAGACCGGCGCGCACTCATCGCAATCCGGCGACGAGATCCCCGAAGCGGCCCGACGGCAGATCAGCCGCTTCGAGAAAGAGATCCAGCCGATCTTCAACGCCCGTTGTACCGCGTGTCACAGTGGCGAAGCCCCTCAATCGGGACTTGACTTGACCTCGCTCGCCGCTGCTTTGAAGGGTGGCAAGCACGGTCCGGTGATCTCCGAGGGCTTTTCCGACAAGAGCATTCTGATCCGGCAGCTTCAGAGCGGCGTCATGCCCCCGGCCGGAGCGGGTGAGCCGATTAAGAAAGCGGAGCTGGAACTCATTCGAGAGTGGATCGACGCGGGCAACTTCGCTGACTACGCTGCGGTGGGAAACCCCCTCGACCGCAGCTTCACCGAGGCGGAAGCGCCCGAGGTGACTGCCGAGGATCGGCAGTATTGGGCGTTTCGAAAGCCGGTCGCCGCCCGCGAGCCGAAGGTCAAAAACAAGGGCCGCGTGCGTACGCCGATTGATTCATTCATCCTCTCCGCGCTAGAAGCCCGTGGCCTGGAGCTGTCGCCGCCGGCTTCGCGGCAGACCCTGCTGCGGCGAGCCTACTTCGACCTGTGGGGCCTCCCCCCCATGCCGGAAGCCGCGCAGGCTTTCATCGAGGACGCAAGGCCCGACGCCTACGAGCGGCTCATCGATCGCCTGTTGGACTCCCCCAAGTATGGCGAACGCTGGGGCCGACACTGGCTCGATGCCGTCGGCTATGTCGACACGACTGGAAAAGACTACCAGGCGGATCTCGTTCAGCTTGCCGAGGGCATGTGGCGCTATCGCGACTACGTGATCCGGTCGTTTGAGAACGACAAGCCGTGGGACCGTTTTCTCACCGAGCAGTTCGCCGGCGACGAGTTGCTCGACTGGCGAAACGCCGCGACCTACACGCCCGAGATCGTCGAGTCGCTCGTGGCCACCGGGTATCTGCGGACCATCCTCGATGTCACCGACGAAGACATCTCCGACCGTCCGCTGGACCGTTACGACGCCCTGTTCGGGCTTCTCGACAAGGTGTCGTCAAGCGCGCTGGGAATGACACTCACCTGTGCCCGCTGTCACAGCCACAAGTTCGACCCCATCCCCCAACGCGATTACTACCGCTTCCTTGCCTTGTTCACCGCCGCGTACAACCCTTCGGCTTGGATCCAGCCCAAGAAACGACTTCATTACACCGTGTCGAAGTCCGAGCGGGAAGAGATCGAAGCCCACAACAAAGAGATCGACACGGCCGTCGACAAGCTCGCCGAAGACATCGAGCAGATTCGCGAACCCTTTCGTGAACGTCTGCTTGCCGAGAAGCTCGAACAACTACCGGAAGTTGTTCGAGCCGACACCGAGCTCGCCGTTGAAACCGAGGCCGAAGATCGTGACGACATACAGAAATACCTGGTCGAGAAGTTCGGCCCGCTCGTCAAGATCAGCGAGGAAGAACTGGACGAATCGATCACCGGCGAAGACCGGGAGGCGCTTTCGCAACTACAAAAGAAGGTAGCCACCTGGAACAGCTATCGCCGCGACCTCGACCAGATCCAGGCTCTGTGGGACGGCGACGGCTTGCCCACGATTCGTCTGTTGCAGCGCGGCAGTGTGGAATCGCCCGGCCCTAAAGTAACGCCCGGCTTTCTCACCGTCTTGTGTGGTGCGGGCCAAGATTGCAGCGCCAAGCCTTCACCGAACCGCGTGGGAACGACCGGAGGCTATCGCCTTGCCTTGGCGGAATGGCTCACGGACCCGAACCATCCGCTCACGGCGCGCGTCGTCGTCAACCGAATCTGGCAGCACCATTTCGGGATCGGCATCGTAGCGACGCCGGGCAACTTCGGCAGCATGGGCTCGCCGCCCTCTCACCCCGAGTTGCTCGACTGGCTGGCGGTTGACTTCGTCAAGAACGGCTGGAAAACCAAGCGCCTGCACAAGATGATCATGTTGTCGGCGGTCTATCAGCAGTCCTCCCGCCGATCGAGCAACCCGAACAGCGAACGGGCCGCCGCCGAAGACCTCGACAACCGCCTGCTGTGGCGCATGCCGATGCGGCGTTTGGAAGCGGAAGCGTTACGCGACTCGATCCTCGCCGTGGCCGGTCGGCTTGACGATACCGTCGGTGGACCGGCGGTCGGGCTCACGGCCCGCCCCGACGGCTTGCAAGTCGTTTCCGGCACCGAGTCCGCAAACGGCCCGGAACGCCGCAGCGTCTACCTGCTCGCTCGGCGCACCTGGCCGCTGACCTTCCTGACCACCTTCGATTTTCCGGTCATCGATACGGCCTGCACGCGCCGCGTCCCCTCCGCCTCGCCGCTGCAATCCCTGGCCGTGATGAACAGCGAGTTCGTCACCGCGAACGCGCGCGAGGCTGCGCGCCGGGCCGCCGCGCTGGCAGGCGACAGGTCCGATCCGCACGGACTGGTCAACACGACCTACGGCCTGCTCTTCTCCCGTAAGCCCTCACCGCAAGAGACCGAAATCGCCCTCGATCACCTCGAGTCGCAACGGCAGCACTACGCCAAAGCGAACGCGGCCCCCGAAGAAGCTTCGAAAAAATCGCTGGAGAACCTCGTCCACATGCTCATCAGCTCAAACGAGTTCCTCTATGTGGACTAGAATCTTGCAGGAGCAACCCGCGATCAGGCAGTCTGACGAGTCGATAACCCGCTAGATCAAGCCGACCGCTTTGAGGAAGACCAGGATGATGCCGACGGGCACGAGGAACTTCAGCAGAAGAAGCCAAGCCCTATAGAAGACCTGAAGTTTCGTGCCCGCAAGAAAGTGGTCGTGCCGGATCGCTTCGTTCATGCGCCATGCCGTGTAGATGGCGATGCCGAGACCGCCGAGCGGCAACATCCAGTTGGTCGCCAGGTAGTCGAAGGAGTCGAACCAGTTCTTGCCGATCACTGCCTCGAGATCCCCACCGAACAAGTCCGTGCCGCCGCTCAACGCCGAGGGAATGCCGATCAGGAAGATCAGGCCGCCGGCGAACAGTGTCGCTTTCTTGCGCGTCCAGTTCTGGACGTCGATGAATGAGGATGTCGTGACTTCGAGCATCGCGATGGCGCTGGTGAGAGCCGCGAAAACCAGCAACCCGAAGAAAATCGGAGCCAGGAACGCGCCGCCGGGCATTTGCGCGAAGGCGATCGGGATGCTGATAAACACGAGGCCGGGGCCTTGAGCCGCCTCCATGTTTTGCGTAAACAAGAGCGGGAAGAGAATCATCGAGGCCGCAATCGCGATGGCCGTGTCGAGCACCGTAATCGTGATCGAAGCGCCCATGATGTCATCGTCTTTGCGGAGATAGCTGCCATAGGTCAGCATGGCACCCATGCCGAGACTCAAGCTGAAGAAGGCATGGCCCAGCGCTTCCAACGCACCGGCCGCCGTCAGCTTGTCGGTCCGAAAGCCGAACATGAAATCGACGGCCTTGCCGAAGCCGTCCAGGGTGAATCCGTTGATGAGCAGGATCAGCATCATGAGCAACAGGCCCGGCATCAGGATTCGCGACCAGCGCTCGACCCCCTTGGCGACGCCCCCGAGCACGACCGCCATCGTGAGTCCCATGAAAACCGCGTGCCAGCCAAGATTCAGAGTCGGGGACGAGAACGCAGAATTGAACAAAGGCTCGAACTGACTCGGCTCGAGATTGGCGAGATAGCCCGTCAATGAGAGATAGGTGTAGTGGAGAGACCAGCCGGCCACGACCGAATAGAAAGAGAGGATGACAAACGAGGAAGCCACTCCCATCCAGCCCATTCCGATCCAACCACTGCCCGCGCCGGAGAGCTTGCGGAAGGCCCGTACCGGAGAGCTCTGCGTCGCTCGCCCGATCAGCACCTCGGCTACCATCACCGGCAGCCCGACCAACGCGACACAGAGCAAGTAAACGACGACGAATGCGCCCCCGCCGTTTTCACCCGTGATGTAAGGAAACTTCCAAATGTTGCCGAGTCCAACGGCGGACCCGGCGGCGGCCAGGATAAACCCCAGCCGTGAACCCCAGTGTGCTCGTTGCTCCAACCGACCTTCCCTCTAGCTGGATATCGAACCCGCGGGGTTCGACACGAACCGCCAAGATATCACACCTTGACCTTGCAGTTAGACCGCTGTTTCTCATCCCGGCCGTAATGATTTGGGCCGGCTGAGATCTGTGGTTCTCGGGAGGCGGGGGCACCGTCATGCGAAGTCGGATGGAGTGGCAGTCAGGTAGAGAGCCTGCACCGGGCAGCGACCCGCGACGCCCGTCTCTTCCGGAGAGCAGTCAAAGTCACCCTGGAGGTTCACCCATGCGGGGTATGTGATCAGGCCCGCGGACCCAGAATTCCCCGCAAGTAACCAAAGCTCTCAGCAATGCCGATCTCGGGAGCTTTGGGCTCCGCCTCGTACTCCAGCGCGACGTGATGACGGTAGTTCGCATCGTGCAGGGCGCGCATGACGGCGGGTATATCGACAACGCCGCGACCGACGGGGACATCGAGCCGGCGCCGGCTGGCTTCCTTCAGATCCTTGAGGTGCACATCATAAAGCCGGTCGCCGCAGGCGCGAATCGCTGCGGCGGGGTCGATAGGCACACGGAAAGTATGTCCGACGTCAACACAGACGCCGATGCGGGAATCGAGATGTCGAATCTTGCCGATGATCTCGGCGGCCGACCAGCGCCAATAACCCAGGTCGTCTTCGGGGCCGTGAGTGTGGATGGCGATCTTGATATCCGCGTAGTCCTTGATGATGAGGTCAAGCTGTTCGAGCCGCTCGGCGGTCGTCGTGGCGGTGACCGAGGGCGCGCCGATGTCTTGCACATAATCGAGGCGGTCTCGGACGGATTTCTCGTCACCACTCAGGCCGATCACACCGCAGCCCGCCAGCGTGAGGCCCGCATCGTGGATCTTGCGGATGGTCAGCCGGCGCTCCTCTCTCGTGCCGTCCAGCGGCAGATGGAAATATTTCAGCGCGATATTCCGAACGCCGGTTTTCTTGAGCAGATCGATGGTCTGATCGAGCGTCAGCTCCCTGGTGCTGAAAGTCGTCAGGCCGATTCGTAAACCCCCGAACTCGGGTCCGTCCGGCTTGACGGCCCATTCCTCCTCGACAGCCGCGGACGAGCCCGCACGGGCAGCACCGAGAGCCGCTGCCTGAAGCAGGGCGCGGCGTGTGACGGAGGCAGATGATTTCATGATGTGAAACGATGCCGCGGCGATGCGCGGCTGCCCGGGGCGCCCGTGGCCGACGGCTACTCTCGCGTGATGAATTCGTCGAGGTTGAGCAAGACTCTGGATGTCGATGCCCAGGCGGCGAGCAACGGCACGTCGGCGCCCTCGTCCACTCCCATCGGAAGTACGGACGCGGCCTCGTCGGGTTGGGTGCGGAACTCGTCGAGTTGGTTGGCCAGGAAGACGGAGAGTTGCTCCCGCTCACTCGCTTTCGGCGCACGTCCCAGAGACAACCGGAAAGCATGATTCAGCCGCTCGTCACGGGACGCGGGCGCCTCGTTGAGAACCCTCTGCGCCAGCGCTTGAGCGAACTCGACATGAGCTTCGTCGTTCAGCAGCGTGAGCGCCTGCAGAGGCGTGTTCGAACGGTTGCGGCGCGTGCAGGTCATCATCGAATCCGGCCCGTCGAAGACGATCAACCCCGGATGTGGCGCGGAACGCCAGAAGTACGTGTAGAGACCTCGACGGAAGCGGTTGGGGCCGGTGTCCGCTTTCCAGTTGCGATTGACTTGGGTCACGCGTCCCGCGCCGGCCGGTTGCGGCGGAAATACGCTGGGGCCTCCGATGGCGGGCGTCAGTAAACCGCTCGCCGAAAGGGCCGCGTCGCGGATGATCTCCGCCTCGAGCCGCAAACGAGATTGCCTTGCCAGGAGCTGATTGTCCGGGTCGAGCTCCAGCAATTCGGGCCGCACCGCGGACGACTGCCGATAGCTGCCGGAACTCACAATCAGCCGATGCATCGCCTTCATGCTCCAGCCGCCCGTGATGAATTCCGATGCCAACCAATCGAGAAGCTCCGGATGCGATGGGGGCGAACCCTGGCTCCCGAAATCGTTCTCGGTACGGACGATGCCTCGTCCGAAATACTGTTGCCATATGCGGTTTACCGTGACGCGAGGCGTCAGGGGGTTCTCGGGGTCGACGAGCCAATGGGCGAAGTCAAGGCGGCTCGCCCGACCCTCGGCCCTCAAGGGCGGCAGCACTGCGAGTGTGCCCGGCTCCACCGTTTCGCCCTTACGGAGGAAATCTCCCCCAAGGTGGACATACGCCTCGCGAGGCTCAGCCAGCTCGCGCATCACGAGCGTACTCTTGAGTTTAGGCTCGGCCTTGCGCAAGGCGGCGATCCCCTTGCTGCGAGCCAACCAGCCCGGATCCGCCCGCTTGAACGTGTTCAGGGCAGCGCGCTGCTGCTCTTCATTCCGCTCATTCGCTGGAACAACCAGCACTTCCCTCACGCGCAGCCCCATCTCCTCGATCTGCTTTTCTGTGAGCGAGGCTTCCCAAGCCGTCTGCCCGGCTTCGATCGACTTCTCGTATTCCTTCAGTTCCTGCTCGAGCAGCTTGATCTGATGCCTCACGGCGTCGCGGCGGGTGAATTCCTCAGGCCGGCCGAACTCGAGGATTGGTTCATGAGCCCGCGCACGGCCCTCGGCATCTTTGAACTCGCCGCTCAGCTCATCAATGTTGTTGAAGAAGGCGTAGATCCGGTAGAACTCTTTCTGCGAAATCGGGTCGTACTTGTGGGAATGGCAGCGGGCGCAGCCCAGCGTCAGCCCCAGAAATCCGGCCCCGGTCGTGGAGACCCGGTCGACAACGGCTTCCACGCGGTATTGTTCGAAGTCGATGCCCCCTTCCAGATTCAGCAGTGTATTGCGATGGAAGCCCGTAGCCACGACTTGCTGCTCGGTCGGATTCGGCAACAGATCGCCGGCGATTTGTTCGATCGTGAACTGATCGAACGGCATGTCGTTGTTCAGCGCGTTGATCACCCAATCGCGGTACATCCAAATCTCGCGGTCGCCGTCAATGTTGTAGCCATTGGTGTCGGCATATCGCGCCAGATCGAGCCAGTGACGTCCCCAACGCTCGCCGTAGTGGGGGGATGCCAGCAAGCGCTCGACAAGTTTCTCGTAGGCATCCGGACGCGCATCTTTGATGAAATTATCGATTTCTTGGGGCGAGGGAGTGAGTCCGGTCAGGTCGAGACTGACCCGGCGTATCAGCGTCTCTCGATCAGCTTCCGGCGACGGCTCGATGCCTTCCTTCTCCAGGCGCGCCAGGATGAAGTTGTCGATCGGATTGCGAACCCGGCCTGTGTTGTTGATCCGAGGCGGTTCGGGCTTCTCGATAGCCTGAAAAGCCCAGTGGCCGGCGCCCGCCTTCGGGGCGGCCGCAGCGTCCGTCTCCTGCCACGGCAGTCCCATTTCCACCCAGCGGGCCAAAGCATCGATTTCGGCTTGCGGCAGCTTGCCCGTCGGCGGCATCTTCAAATCGCCGCTGTGCCGAACCGCCTCGACCAACAGGCTGTTTTCCGGGTCGCCCGGCGCAACCGCGGGGCCACGCATGCCGCCCTGTAGCGTGCTCTCCCGTCCGCCGAGCGAAAGCCCGCTCATCTTCGTTGTGTCGTTGTGACAGAGCAAGCACTTCGTGTGCAGCACCGGCCGCACCTTTTCCTCGAAGAACCGCGTCGCCTCCGGCGACAATTCTTGAGCGGCCAGCGGGCCGAGAAGGGCGAGCAAGTAAGCTGCGGAAACAGTGAGAGCACGCATCCTGGCTGCAATTGTATCACCGCTTCGGCGACCTTACATATAAGACGAAAGTCACCATGACACGGCTCTTTGGGCGTAGCATCGTCGTACGAGTTGCCGTCGGCCTGCTGACGGCTTGCGGCGAAGCGTACGGCCAAGAGTAAGCCGAGACGAAGGCTTCTCACGGTGGGGAATCCAGCGATGAGCTGTTCACCCTCCTCGGTTTAGTCAAGCCGTCTCGAACCCTTCGTCAGGCGCGAAGCCGCGGCGGATCGTGTTCTCCACCACGTTGCGCGGCAGCATGAACTGCACCAGGTAGTCCGGTCCGCCCGCCTTCGAGCCGACGCCCGACATTTTGAAACCGCCGAAGGGGTGCCGGTTGACGATCGCCCCCGTGCAGCCGCGATTGATATAGAGATTGCCCACCTGAAACTGTTTTTTCGCTTTGGCGATGTTCTCGGGGCTCCGTGAGAACACGCCGCCCGTCAGTGCGTACTCCGTTCCATTTGCGATCTGAAGCGCATCGTCGAAGTCCTTCGCTTTGATGATCGACAATACGGGACCGAAGATCTCCTCTTGCGCGAGGCGATGTCCGGGAAGGATGTCTTTGAAGATCGTCAACGGAACGAAGAAGCCCGAGGGATCGGCGGGCCGTCTCTCCAGCACCAACGTCCCTTCCTGCTTCCCAACCTCGATGTAGCTCTCGATTTTCTCTTGGGCGGATGCGGAGATAACCGCGCCCATGTACGTCCAGGGCTGTTCGCTCGCCTCGAGGTGGATGCTTTCAGCCGCCGCCCTCAAACGTTCGACCAGCTTGTCGTGCACCGACTCCAGCAGGACCAGCCGTGAGCATGCCGAGCACTTCTGCCCTTGGTAGCCGAACGCCGAATGCAGCACGTGCGGGATGGCTTCGTCGAGATCTGCGTCGCTGTCGATAATGATCGCGTTTTTCCCGCCCATCTCCGCGACAACGCGCTTCATTCCCTGGGCGCCTTTCGGAACTTCGGTTGAAAGCCGGATGATCCGAAGCCCCACTTCCTTGCTGCCGGTGAACGCCGTCATCGATACATCCTGGTGCGTCACGAGCAAATCGCCGATCTCGCCGCCGGGACCCGGTAGATAATTCAGCACTCCCGGCTTCAGGCCGGCTTGCTGGAACACCTGATAGACCATCGACCCCGTCACGGGCGTATCCGAGGCCGGTTTGTAGACGACCGTGTTGCCCGTGACCAGCGCCGCCGAGACCATTCCCATCGAGATCGCTAAAGGGAAGTTCCAGGGCGCAATGACGCTGACGACGCCCCGCGGCTCATAGAACAACAAGCTGTCCTCACCCGGTGCATCGCCTATCTCACGAGGCGTCCCCAGGCGCAGCATCTCGCGTCCGTAGTACTCGAGGAAATCGATCGCCTCGCCGACGTCGCCGTCCGCTTCGCTCCAAGTCTTGCCGGCTTCCAGGATTTGCAGCGCACACAGTTCGTACCGCCGATTCCGTGCGATCTCCGCCGCCCTGAACAGGTACCCGGCCCGTTCCGCCACCGGCGTATCGCGCCAACCTGCAAAAGCAGCCTTCGAAGCGTCGATGGCCTGCTCCGCCTGCTCGGCGGAAGCCGACGCAACAAGTCCAACGACCTCGTCAGGCCGATTCGGGTTGATCGACCGGATCTTGCCCTCCGTTTCGACCGTTTCCCCCTCGATCTGAAGTGACACCCGCAGGGGCAAGTCCGAGCGAACATTCTCGATAGCCCGCGCCATGCCGTTCCGATGCTCGGCGAGCGTCCAATCAAAAGGCGGGATGTTTCGAAAAGGCCCTATTTCATCCTTCTTCTGCTTTGCCGGACTCTCTTCAGACCCATCGCCCGTCTCCGAAGCTCCGAGCGAGGTCCTGTTGCTCGCCGCAAAACTCGCCGGGTTCCGCAGCAGCTCGTCGCGTGAGACGGACTCCAAAAAACTCTTGCGCAGGAACGATTCGTTCGACGTGTTCTCCAGCAACCGCCGCACGAGGTAAGCCATGCCCGGCACCAAGTCTCCTATCGGCACGTAAAGCCGCAACCGTAGACCCTCCTTGAGCAGAGCATTGCGAATGGGCTCCGCCATGCCGTACAGAATCTGGAACTCCAGCCGATCCTCCGGCACCCGCATCTCATGAGCCGTCTCGATCACCGCCGCGATCGAGCGGATGTTGTGCGACCCACAGGCCAGGTTCAGGTGCTGATGATTCCCCAACACCAACCGGGCAACGCGCTCGAAGTTCGCGTCGCTGTCATGCTTGTTGGTGAACACGGGTACCGGCCAGTTGTTCTGCCGTGCCGTCATCACTTCCGTGTCCCAGTAAGCGCCCTTCACCAGCCGAATCGTGATGCGCTGATCGTGGGCGCGGCACCAGTCGATCAAGCCCGCCACGTCCTGCTCGGAATCGCGCAAGTATGCCTGAATCGCAATACCCGTGTGCGGATAGCCTTTGAACTCAGGCTCCTCCATCAGACTCCGATACAGGGCCAGCGTCAGGCTCTTGAGCGAATGATGCTCCATGTCGACGTTGACGAACGCGCCGATCTCCATCGCCCGCCGCAGAATCGGCCTGAGACGTTCCTTTGCTTTTTCGATCGAATGATCAAAGGCCCTCGCGGTCATCTGCGAATACATCGCCGACGCCTTGACGGACACATTGATCTTCGGCGAGGAGCCCCAGTCAAGACCATCCGTCCCCGGCGCAAGCCCCTCCCACGAGGCGGCCTCTTGGCCCATCACCTCAAGCAAGTCGCGGTACTGCCGCGCGTATTCGTCCGCCTCCGTTTCCGACACAACCGCCTCGCCGAGAATGTCCATCGTGAAAGCGAGGCCTTTTTTGCGAAATTCGCGCAGGACTGCTAGCGCACTTTCGGGGGACTCGCCCGCGATGAACTGCCGCCCCATGCTCCGGATGTTGGCTCCGATGCCCCGGGCTACGATGCGCGCCGCCAACGAATCGGGGTCAATCGACTTGATCGCCCACTGAAGAATCTTGGAGAAGTCCTGGTCAGGCCGTGCGAAGTACTCGCGAAGATGCTGCGCCACTGACTTCGATTCGTCCAGCGCCGGAAACACATCGACGAAACGAAACATCTCGACCTTGAACGCTTTGTCGTTCATACTCCGGTCGACGATCTTCGACGTCCAGTCTTTCGCGAAGAATGACGGCTCGCCCTCTTCGATTCGTTCGTAGAGCCGGCGGCCCCGTTCGACGATGCGGGAGTCCAGATCGACGGGCATACACCCTCCTCGTCGCTTCGTGCCTCTATTCTGTTGGATGCTGCAAGGCGCTGTTTGTTTCACCAAACGAACCTGCCAACCTGAACCGTGACGGAACACGACATCCGCGTTCTCGGTGTTCCCCTCGATATCCAACGTTGCCATCAGGCTCCTGCGCCCACCAGCCGTGTACAATTTCCTCAGCGGGAGTGAGCGAACATGAAATCGACAAAACATTCTTCGAGAACAGTCAACCGGCGTGAGGTGTTCCGTGCCGGTTCATTTTTAGCGGCGGCCGGACTGCTGGCCCCCGGAGCATCAGCCGCGGCGCGGCTGCCTCAGCGCGGCAAGGGACCGAATATCTACCAGAGCGTGGGTGTCGAGCCGTTCATCAACCTCACCTCGACGCGCACGATCAACGGCGGCGCCGTTTTGTTGCCGGAGGTTTCCGATGCCATTTACGAAGCGTCGTACTACCACGTCAATTTGCAAGAGTTGCTGCAGAAGGCGTCGCCGCGTATTGCGGAACTTCTCGACGTGCCGGGCGCTTTCATCGGTTCGGGTGCGGCGGGATGCCTGACAAGCGCGACGCTGGCCTGCATGTGCGGCGGCGATATCGAGGCGCTGCAACAGGTTCCCAACACCGACGGGCTCAACCATGAAGTCGTCGCTTTTCGCGAAACCAGCTCGATCTACGATCACGCGATTCGGATGACCGGCGCGACGATGATCAACGTCGCGACCGTCGCCGACCTCCGGAAAGCTTTCGGCCCGAGGACGTGCATGGCCTTCGCGGGGGCGCGCATCCAGGATGCCGCGAGCCGCATCCCGCTCGAAGCTCTTGCGAAGGCGGCTCACGATCATGGTGTTCCGTTGCTGATCGATGCCGCCAACGAGCTCCCGTTGAAGCCCGACCCGTTCCTGTCGCGCGGCGCGGACCTCGTCGTTTACAGCGGAGGCAAGAGCCTGAAGGGGCCACAGAGCGCCGGGCTGTTGCTGGGCCGCAAAGACTTGACCGAGATCGCCTTCTGGTCGAGCGCGCCGCATCACACGTTCGCCCGCCCGATGAAAGTCAGCAAAGAGGAGGTCATCGGCATTCTCGCGGCGGTCGAATATCTGGTCACGAAGCGCAATATGGAGGAGGAATACAACCAGTTCAAGTTCTGGTATCGCCATATCAGCGACCGCATAACGCAGGTGCCCGGCGTGCGGACCGAGATCACGGAGGCGCCGCGTCCCGGCTACTACCCCGAGATGCGTGTCGAGTGGGATCAGGAGAAAATCGGCTACGTCGCGCGGGAGATCGGCGAACAACTGCTGCACGGCGAGCCGCGGATCATGAGCACGGCGTATCCAAAGGAGCTGGACCCGAAAATGACCGAGACGAATCACTTTCTGATCCGGCCGATGGCGATGTGGCCTGAGGACTATAAAATAGTCGCCGAACGCCTCTACGAGGTCTTCAAGAACGCGCCGGGCAAGAGACCGTCGCGCCGCAAGCTCGCCACGCCGGCCGGAAGCCTCGACGGCCATTGGGAGGTCGATGTCTCCTACATCGGAACGACGGTGCGCCACACGATGTATTTGCAGAACAAGGGCAACGAAATCACCGGACTCCACCGCGGCCGCATCGCGCAGGGCAAGGTGAAGGGCGAGATCGACGGAGCCAAAGTCGAGTTCGATAGCCGTGGCAAGTATGAAGCGGCCGCCATGCGGTACTTCTTCAAGGGAACGTTGCGCGGCGACGAGATGAGCGGCGAACTCGGCCTCGGAGAATACGGTAAGGCCACCTGGAAAGCGCGGCGCGCTTGAGCCTGGATCCGCCTCGGCCGGTGCTAGAATGAGGCGCCATGCTCGGCCAAGTCGAGGCGCTCGACCTCGTCAAGGAATTCCGCACATTCAAGCGTAAGGAAGGTCTTTGGGGCGCAGTCCAAGACCTTTTCTCCCGCGAGTACATGACGTTGCGCGCCGTCGATGATGTCTCGTTTCAGATCGCGCCCGGCGAGATGGTCGGTTACATCGGCCCGAACGGGGCGGGCAAGTCCACTACCGTCAAGATGCTCACCGGCATTCTTGTGCCGACCTCGGGCGAAGTGCGCGCGAACGGCCATGTGCCCTACCGCGAGCGTATGGCCTATACCCGCACCATCGGGGCCGTGTTCGGCCAGCGGACGCAGCTTTGGTGGGACATCGCCGTCGTCGAATCTTTCCGCCTGCTGAAGCGCATCTACGACGTCAGCGACGCGGACTACGAAGCTCGCATGGCGCGGTTCGACGATATTCTTGCCATCAATCGCTATCTGCACCAACCGGTCCGCAAGCTCAGCCTCGGTGAGCGCATGCGTTGCGACATGGTGGCGGCGCTGCTCCATAACCCGCCCCTGCTGTTTCTCGATGAGCCGACGATCGGGCTTGATCTGCTCGCGAAAGAGAACATCCGGCAGTTTCTCAAAGAAGTCAATCGCGAGTACGGGACAACCGTTCTGCTGACGACCCACGATCTTTCCGACATCGAGGAGTTGTGCAGCCGACTGATGATCATCGATCACGGTCATATTCTGTTTGACGGTCCGCTCGACGAGTTGAAGCGCATGCTCTGGCGTCAAACTCAGATCAAGTTCGAGCTCAAGGACGCGGCGCAGGGGACAGCGATTGAGGCGTTCAAGCTGCCCGGCGTCGACAAAGAGCGCCTTGACGAGCTCACCTACCGGCTCTCTTTCGATCGCGAGGATTTCACTTCGGGCGACGTCATTCGCCGCGTAGTCTCCACGGCTGAAATCAGGGACATTTTCATCGAGGAGGAATCGATCGAAGAGATCGTCAAGTGCATCTACACCGGGAGCAAAATCCCCGAGCTGCAACAGCGATGACGGGCGCCGCCGCCCTCTCTCGCCAACTGGGTGACCTGCTGGAGTTTTCGCGCATCGGCTTCGTCAACATCCTGGCGTTCCGGCTGCGCTATTACACCGGCATCGTCACCTATCTGATCAACGTCACGGTCTATTACTTCATTTGGAAGGCGCTCTACGCCACCGACCCCGACTTCGCCGTCGGGTTCACTTTCGCCGAGATGGTGACGTACGTTTCGGTGGGTTGGGTGATCCGTTCGGTCTATTTCAACAACATCGATCAGAACATTTCCTATGAAGTGATGGAAGGCAAGATCGCGTTGTCGCTGCTGAAACCCGTCAGCGTTCAGACCATGCAGATGGGGCGCGCGTTGGGCGAATCCGCCTTTCGCCTGGTGATGCTCACCATCCCGGCTGGCCTCGTAATCTCGCTCGTTTTCCCAGTGCAAGGGCCGGCAAGCACACCACATTCCGGGTTCTTCTTGATCTCGCTCGCCGCAAGCATCTTGCTGACGGGCGCTTTGAACTTCATCGTCGGCACGTTCGCCATTCGCATGAAGTCGATCCTGGGTTTGCTGCGCGCCAAGTACTTCGTCTTCGAGCTATTGTCTGGACTGCTCGTTCCCATGACGATGTTCCCCGACACATTGCAGAAGGTCGTCGCGTATTTGCCTTTCCAGCACATCGCGTATACACCGTTGCGCCTTTATCTCGGCAAGCTCAACGGAAACGAGATCTATGTAGCCCTGGCCTTGCAGTATCTGTGGATCATCGCGCTAGCCGTCTTCGGAGCCTGGTTCTGGAATGTGATGGTCCGCAAGGTGACCATCCATGGAGGGTAGTCGTAGTGGTCGTAGTGCGGTATTTGATTTGCGACAACCGGGGACGGCTGTTTGGGTGCGGTTTGAAAAAGGCGACCGCCGACGCCTCTCGCATAGCGGCCGTGGCCGGCCAGCCCGCTTCAAGCCTTCGGGTGCGACCGATCGTACACTTCCATCAGATCTTTGAATGAAAGCTGCGTGTATTTTTGCGTCGTTGAGAGGCTGGCATGACCGAGCAACTCTTGGATCGAGCGAAGGTCCGCGCCGTCAGCCAACAGGTGAGTCGCAAACGCATGCCGCAAAGAGTGCGGATGCAAATCGGGGTCTCCGGAGAAGAGCAGGGCATATCGTTTCACGATGCGTTCGACGCTGCGGGAGGTCAGCCGCCCTGCCCGCGTGTTCAATAGCAGGGCTCGCTGTTCGACATGACCGCGGGCCTGCAGGTAAGCTCGCACAGCCTCGTCGGCGCGTTCTCCAAAGGGGACCAAACGCTCTTTGCGCCCTTTTCCCCGAACGCGGATCCAGCGCTCGGCGAAGTCTAGGTCTTCGATATTCAGTCCGACAAGCTCACTCACCCGCAGGCCACAGCCATACAACAACTCGAAAATGACCCGGTCGCGGGCTGCGGAAGCGTCCGAGAGCTTGGCCTTGTCCGCCGACTCCCCCGAGCGTTTCACGGGAACCGCGTCGACGAGCGCGTTGGCTTGCTCAGCCGTCATGACCGCCGGCAGCTTCTGCGGCGTTTTGGGCATCGAAACGAGCTTGGCCGGGTTCGATGCGATTTCGCCCTGTCGGTGCAGGAACTTGAAAAAAGCCCGCAGTGCCGATAGCTTCCGCGAAACCGAGCGGTTCGCATTGCCGCGCTCAAAGCAGTGCGCCATGAACTCCCGCAGAAGCAGCGGATCGACTTCAGAAGCCGGCGGAGGCTCGGTTCCCGCAGGGCTCAGGTACGAGCGGAACTGTTCCAGATCGGCCCCGTAGTTTCGAATCGTGTGCTGAGATAGATTCGCTCGGCGTAGCGAATCGAGAAACCGCCCGATCTGCTCTGCGAGAGTAGGGGGTCTATGAGGCGACGGGGACATTGGTCTCCAGGAAAGATGCAAGCTCTTCAACTCCGCGTTCGCACTGCCGACGCCGCCGCGCTTTTTTTTCGCGGCGATAGCGGCCTGCCTCTTCGGACGGAAGCGGCGGCAGAAGATCGAATGTAATGTTGGCCGGCTGATAGTTGTCGGGGTTTGCGCCCGAGATATATGCGGCCAGCGAGCCGTGGGCAGTGGGACGCGGCCAGGTCAGTGGCTCCGCTCCGTCGGCTAGGCGCGCGGCGTTGCGTCCCGCCATCAGTCCTGTCGCAATGGATTCCACGTAGCCTTCCACTCCCGAGATCTGTCCCGCAAAGAAGATATTCGGATGCGATCGGAGCTGCAGTGAACCGGCGAGCAGAGCCGGGGCATTGATGTACGTGTTGCGATGGATTTGACCATAGCGCAGGAACTCCGCCCGTTCCAACCCGGGAATCAGCCGCAGGATGCGTTTCTGCTCACCGTACTTGAGATGGTTCTGGAAACCCACCAGGTTGTACGAACCCGCACGCATGTCCTCTTGACGGAGTTGCACCACGGCGTAGAATGATTCGCCCGTCAGCGGGTGCCGGAGGCCCACGGGTTTCATCGGGCCGAATCGCAGCGTATCCACGCCGCGGCGTGCGATCTCTTCGATCGGCAGACAGCCTTCAAAATAGTTCGGGTTGTCGAAATCGTGGCCGCGATGCTGTTGCGCTTCAGTCAGAGCCATGTAGAAACGCTCATACTGTTCGCGCGTGAACGGGCAGTTGAGATAGTCGCCGCCGCCGTCGATCGACTTGCCGTAGCGGGAAGCCGGAAAGACGACCTCTCTATTGATCGTTTCGGCATCGACAATCGGGCTGATCGCATCGAAGAAGAACAATCGTTCACTGCCTGTGAGCTGCACGATGGATGCAGCAAGCGCATCGCTGGTCAGCGGTCCGCTCGCGACGACAACGACGGAGTCGAGCGGTATCTCGGTGACCTCATCTCGAACGATCTCAATGAGAGCCTCTTGCTCGATGCGGGCGGTGACGGCCTCGGCGAACGCCTCACGGTCTACGGCGAGAGCATGGCCGCCCGGAACACGGACACGGTCCGCGACGTTGAGGCACATCGACCCCATGCGGCGCAATTCCTCTTTGAGCAGCCACGGAGCAGAATAAGTGGTCTCGGTCTTGAGAGAGTTGCTGCAAACGAGTTCGCCCAGATTGTTCGTTTGGTGGGCCGGCGTCGGACGGACCGGACGCATTTCATAGAGTCGAACCGGGTGGCCCGAGCGGGCCGCCTGCATCGCCGCTTCGGGACCGGCCAGTCCGCCACCGACGACGTGAATCAAGCTCCGCACGATGACGTCAGAAAGCGCTGAAACCTCCATTGTAGGCGGCAGTGGTTCGTTCGCAGCCGCCGCTGGATGCGTTGCGCTCGGCGATGGTCGCTTATCTCTGAGCAGGCGCGGAGTCCGAGCGCGCGCGGAGGGTGAGGACGCCGCCGTTCAATCCACTCGAAACCCTATGGACAGGGGCTTCGACAGCCGGTCAGGGCTTTACAGCGACCACGGAGTGGCTTACGATAGGGTAGTAGGCATGAATAAAACATTGCAAACTATTTATGATTTCACCCGTCCGGCAGGATTCCATAAGGAGGAGCATGGCTGAAAGGAAGAAACTTACGCAGGCGCAGATCGTTGCCAATTTGGCGGACAAGGTCGGCGTCAACAAGAAGGAAGTCAAACAGATTTTCGAGGAACTGGAAGAACTGGCCGTGAAGGAAACGAAGCGTACCGGCGTTTTCGTTGTTCCTGGTCTCGGTCGCCTCGTGCGGACTGAACGAAAAGCGCGCATGGGCAGGAACCCTGCGACCGGACAAGCGATCAAGATTCCGGCGAAGAAGGTCGTCAAGTTTCGGCTTGCAAAGTCCGCGAGGGACGCAATCGTTCCCCCGAAATAGTAACTTCTCAGCAGTCTCGAAAAGGACAAAACCCCCTCCGGTCGGAGGGGGTTTCTTATTGCCTGTATCCTTGGAGTCGCCCGTTGGATGACGGGCCGAACGGCTAAGAAGGTGGAGGCGCTTCCTTCTTCTCTCCGGCGCTCGCCGTTTGCTTGTCTTCCTTCTTCATCGCGGTTTTGAATTCACGGATGCCGTCACCGACTCCCTTGAAGATTTCGGGGATCTTGCGGCCGCCGAAAATCAACACGGCGATGAGCAGAATGATGATCAGTTCCTGCACGCCCAACGTTGGAATGATGAGCCCAAACGGCAGGTGTGAGGCATTCATTAACGGCATTCAAAGCCTCCTGTGAATTATTTTAGGAACACCGGGAAGCAGCGTCAAGACAAAGTTTGGGCGACCCAGGGCCGCGATCCTGCTCCCGGACGCGGCCGGCTGGACTAGTTTACCCAATCGTCCCCGCGGCCGTCGCGTTTCTTCATGTAGACCTGAAACCGCCGCCGGGCCCGGCGCATCTGCCACCGCCTGTAGCTCTCCATCCAATCGATATTCAGAAAGCTCGGTCGGTGACGGAGATAGAAGTAGCCAAAGACCATTCCGCCGAGATGGGCATAGTGAGCGATGCCGCCGCCGGAGCCTGCCACGGCGGAGAGGAAGGCGATCACGCCCATAAGATCAGTACGAAGATGCGCGCCGGAATCGGGAACATCAGGAAGACGTAGATGGTCCTGTTCGGATAAAGCAGCCCGAACGCCAGCAGGACACCGTAGATCGCCCCCGACGCGCCGATCGTCGCCCCCGCTGTGTTTTCCCCCAGGGCGAAGCGCGCCGTGACGTCGAGCAGGCCGGCGCCGGCGCCGCAGACGAAATAGAAGTTGAAGAACCTCCGCTTGCCCCAGTCGCGCTCGAGATCGCTGCCGAACATCCAGAGCATCAGCATGTTGACGAGGATGTGGCCGAACCCGGTAGGGCTGTGCAGGAAGAGGTATGTGAATGGCTGCCAGAGCGCGCCGCGGACGACCCAATCCGGAATCAGGCTGAGGAAGTGGAACACCCAAAGCAGGGAGTTGATGCGCGTGTAGTAGCAGAGAAAGTAGATGACAAAGATGACGCTATTGGAAATCAACAGCAGTTTGATGCCTCGCGGAACGATCCCGCCGAAGCCAAACTGCACTCGGGAATACTGCGTGTAGCCGCTCATCTTGCCACGGGCCGGTGAGGCCCATAAGCAGCATAGGGCCTGCCGGGGATGAGGGTCAAACCGTGTCCGCTACGAACGGCCGCACCCCGAAAAATGCTCCTGCCCCAACCGGACTTCGCCTTTCGATGTACAACGGTTCAGAGCTGGTGTTGTAGCCCAATGATAATGTCCCCATGAGCGCCCGATAGAAATGTGTCCCCTAATCTGGGGCTCCGAAGGAGGAGCCGAGATTGGGAAGGACATGGATGAGCACGAAGGAAATCAGGCGTGGTGAAGTGCTGAGCCGGGTGCAGCGCGGGGATGTGAAGCTGACAGAAGCGGCCACGTTGATGGGGGTGAGCTATCGGCAGGCGAAGCGTCTGAAGAAGCGCTACGGCGAGGGAGGGGGCAAGGCGCTGCTGCACGGCCATGTTGGCCGTGCTTCGAACCGCGCCGATGAAAAGCGCCGCGAGCGGGTTTTGGAGTTGGTGCGGGAGCACTACGGGGGAGGGCCGGGCGAGCGCTTTGGGCCGACGCTGGCGGCGGAACATTTGGCATCGGATCACGAGATCGAAGTGTCCCGCGAGACCTTGCGGTGCTGGATGCGGGCGGGCGGTCTGTGGAGCCGCAGCAGAAAGCGCCGGCCGCACCGCAGGCGACGGCAGCGGCGGGCGCACTTCGGCGAGCTGGTGCAACTCGACGGCTCGCACCACCATTGGCTGGAGGGACGTGGACCTCAAGCTTGTCTGATGAACTTCGTCGACGATGCGAGCGGTCTGGGGCTGTGCCGTTTCTCGGACGAGGAGACGACTTGGGCGGCCGCCGATCTGCTGCAAGCGTGGGTGCGTCGATACGGCGTTCCGCAGGCGTTGTACTGCGATGGGAAGAACGTCTACCAGCGGCGGCCGACATCACGGGAAGCCATCGAAGGAGTCGAGCCGCAGACGCAGTTCGGACGCATGTGCGCGAAGCTGGGCATCGGGATCATTGTGGCGTCGTCCCCGCAGGCGAAAGGGCGTGTGGAGCGCCACCACGGAACGCATCAAGACCGTCTGATCAAGAAGAGGCGGCTGGCGGGGATCAGCGATTACGAGGCGGCGAACCGCTATCTGCAGCAGGGCTATCTGGAGGAGCACAACGCCCGCTTCGGGCGGCAACCGGCGGCGGCGAACTTTCACCGGCCTGTGCCTGAGGGCCTGGACCTGAGAGGGGTGTTTTGTTTGGAAGCTGAACGGGTGGTCTCCAACGACTGGGTGGTGCGTTTTGAGAATCGCTTCTTGCAGTTGAAGCCCAAGCGGAATCAAGACCTGGGAGCGGGAGCACGAGTGACGGTGCAACAAGCGCGGGGTGGGGAGCTGCGAGTGGTGCACCAGGATCGCGAGGTGGCCTTCGAGCCGCTGGCGCAACCGCAACCGCAAAGGCCTGCTGAGCCGCGGCCTCGCAGGGCGCCGCGGCCGCGGCCGCCAGCGGCCGACCACCCTTGGCGACGCTACCCGGCCGTGGAAAAAACGGCTCGGCGGCGCGGCGGGCTGTGGAAATGACGGCCGGATGGAAAGGCTGCAAAACCCTCTTGACCCAGCAAACACACAGGACGGTCCTTGCCGCGGTTTTCCACCCTTCCCACCGTCCTTGCAAATCGCTCACGCGATTCCCACATTCCCACAGCCTCGACAACGACGATTCCCTCTTGACGTACAAGGGGACATTTCTATTGGGCGTTGACAAACGGTTCAGAGCTGGTTGACGGCCAAAAGGGGGAGCGCTACGCTTAGGAGGGGTTTGACGTGAGTTGCTACCGTCCAGCTCGTCACTATCTGCCTGCCGGTGTTGTGGCAGCGTGCTTCGCGCTGTTTTCCGCTTGGTGCGGGACCCGCTGGTGGGCGGCCCTGATTCCCGCGATGTTGTTCGTGGCAAGTTCGTTTGTGCTTTGCTATCTCGGTACACGGCCGGTCATCGAAGTGGACGATCGACAGCTCAGGGTAGGGTCGCGTACGATCGCATGGGGAGAAGTCGTGCGCATCGATTCAACGGCCTGGAGTTCACCGCTGATGCTACGGATCAGTCTGCGTGACGGCAAACGGATTCGGCTGATTTATCCCGGTGATGTCGAGTCGGCGGGACGGCTGCTGCGCCAGATGCGACGCGCCGCTCGTCAAGCCTTGATCGACGGGTTGTCGTACAGCCAGTACTGGGGTGAGGTTCTCCCCATGTCGGGTCAGCCGCTGCCTTCGGGGCTGCCGCGTTATCGGCTGCTGCGGCCAGAAGACGAGAGCGAAGTCGAAGAGTTGTATCAGCGTCTCAGGACAGTTGGCAGACTCGACCATCAGCAATCACAGGACGAAAACCGAGATTGATGCCCCCGTCCGTGCTCGTTTGCAGTGGTGACTTCGATGGTCGTTCCCGGCACGCGGCCCAACCATTGTGATTTATTGAGCCCCGAGCCACTCCTGGTCGCGGGGCCGCTTACGGCCGCAGCGCCGCCTGAAATCTTCGATCCCTTCCCCATGGAAGTGCATTCCACCAAACAAGAGGCCCAAGTCGTCGACGCCGAGTTGCGTCGGCGCGGGATTAAGAAAGCGATCGTCGTCACATCGAATTTCCACACCCGGCGGGCACGTCACATTTTCCACCAGCAGGGCGGCGACGAGACCGAGTACCTTTTGGCCTCTGCTCCCAACCCGCACTTCGAGCCTGATGATTGGTGGCGCTGCCGTGAGGGCAAGAAAGTGTTCTTACTGAAAGCCCTGAAGATCCTGAACGCCTGGGTCGAGTAAGATCACTCCTGGCAGGCATGCTTTCGACGCTGCGGACACTTGTCCCCTACCTGATTCGGTATCGCTGGCGCTTTGCCGCAGGCGCCTGTACTTTGCTGGCCAACAGCGTCTTCACCGTTGCGATTCCGGTCGTCATCAAGTTCAGCATCGATGCGCTGCACGCCGATTTTGAGTCAGGCACGCTCGTCCAGTGGGTCGGGGTGCTGCTGGCCCTCGCCCTTGTAAAGGGTATTTCCCAATACTGGATGCGCTGGACCCTGTTCCGCATATCACGCGACATCGAGTTCGACTTGCGGCGGGACCTTTTCTCGAGTCTGTTGTCGTTCTCCCAGCAGTTCTATCGCTCCTATCACACAGGGGACCTGATGTCTCGCGCGACGAACGACATCGCAGCGGTCCGCTTGCTGCTAGGTCCCGGGATCATGTGCTCGGCGGAATTCCTTGTCGTTTTCAGCGGCGTTCTGGTCGTCATGAGTCTGACGGATTGGCGTCTGACCTGTTTGATCTTGGTTCCGGTCCCGGCCATATCGTTGATCGTGGGCTTCTTCGGCAAACGGATTCACGATCGCTTCCAGCGCGTGCAGGAAGGTGATGCGGATACGAGTTCCGTTGCACGGGAGCACGTAAGCAATGTGAGGATTGCGCGCGACGTCGCCAAGCAGCACACCAGCAGCGGGAGCTTTCGGGAGCAAACCGACTCGTTTACAGGCGAGAACCTCAAACTGATCGGGTTGAAGAGCCGGTACTATCCACTACTGGAGGCGCTCATCGGGCTGACTTATGTGATCGTTCTCTGGTACGGCGGACAGCGGGTTTTGGACGACTCCATAAGTCTCGGCTCGTTTGTCATGTTCATGAGCTACATAACGGTTTTCACATGGCCGCTGATCGACTTCGGCTGGGTCGTGAATCTGGTTCAACGCGGAACTGCGTCACTCGCGCGGCTGAACGAGATCCTGAGGCAGCGCCCGGATGTCGTCGATCCCGCCGGAGGAAACGGCGAGTTCGTCGAGATTCGTGGAGATCTTGAGTTTCAGGACGTGACGTACACTTACACGGGCTCTTCACGGCCGGCGGTAGAGGGCATCCATCTCCGGATCCCGGCGGGCGAGACGGTAGCGATCCTGGGACCGGCCGGAAGCGGGAAAACAACCCTGGCTCAGCTTGTGGCTCGGCTCTTCGATCCGCAGAAAGGTCGTGTGTTGGTCGACGGCATGGATGCACGGGAACTGCCCCTGCGTTCGCTGCGGCACGCGGTTGGCTTCGTGCCACAGGACACGTTCCTGTTCAGCCGGACGGTTCGAGACAACATCGCGTTCGGCGTTTCGGGGGCGAACAACTGGGAGATCGCCCAAGCGGCCGAGGTTGCGCAACTCACGGCGGATGTCGACTCTTTTCCTGACCGCTATGAAACCTTGCTGGGCAAAAAGGGGATCAATCTGTCGGGCGGGCAGAAACACAAGGTCGCGATTGCGCGGGCTCTGCTCGCAAAACCGAGGATTCTCATCCTGGATGACACGGCGTCAAGTGTTGACGCCGAAACCGAGGAGCGGATTCTCAGGAACCTGCAAGTCGTCATGCGCAATCGGACGACCCTTCTCATCACCCACCGGCCTTCCACCGCCCGCTTGGCTGAGAAGATCATCGTTCTCGATCAGGGACGGATTGTTGAGGAAGGGCCGCACGACGACCTTCTCGGTGCTCGGGGACGCTATCACGCACTGAGCGGAAAGCAGCAGCTCGAGGCGAAACTCGAGCCGCCTGACTCCAACGTGCCCGCGCAAGAAGCCTCCTGGGAAGAGAAGAACGTCTCTGACGAGCCGGCGAAGACCTATGACATGAGATTGATCAGACGGCTGGCGGCCTACCTGCATCCTTATCGATTCGCGGTCGGGTCTGCGATGGCTCTGCTGATCGTCCACTCCCTGTTGGGAGTGGTTGGCCCGTACCTGACGAAAGTCGCTGTTGACCGCTACTTGCAAGTCGCATCCGTGCCTGCGCTGCTCGACCCGTGGCTGCTGGAAGACGGTCGAGCCGGCCTCGACTTTCTCGCCCTCCTCTACGCCGCGACCCTGCTCATCGGATTCGGCGCCCGCTATCTGCAAACCTACGTGATGCACTACACCGGGCAACGAGTGATGCGGGACTTGCTTTTGGAGATCTTTGCCCATCTGCAAAAGATGAACACGAGGTTCTTCGATCGCAATACGGCCGGGCGTCTGCTCACGCGGGTCAACAAAGATAGGGAATCACTGAACGAAATGTTCACGTCCGGAGCCGTGGCGGTGTTCGGCGACATGCTGACGTTGGCGGCCATCTTGGGAGTCATGTTCTACCTCAGCCCGAAGCTGACCTTGGTAGTGTTGACGCTGGCGCCGCCGATTCTGCTTGTGACACGGTGGTTCCTCAAGCACGCTCGCGCCGCGTACGGCTCGGTGCAACCGGCCGCCGCCCAAACCAAGGCCTTTCTACAGGAGCATATCTCCGGCATGAAGGTGGTGCAGCTCTTCGCGCACGAAGACCAGAGCATGAAGGAGTTCGAGGGGATCAACATCGAATATCGCGACGCTCACCGGCGGGCCATTCGTGTGCACGCCTGTTTCTACCCGGCGATCGAGTGGCTTGGGGCCCTCGCTACAGGTGTGTTGTTGCTGTACGGCGGTTACCGTGTGTCCGAAGGCGCGCTGACGGTCGGCGTCGTGATCGCTTTCCTGCTATACGTTGTGCGGATCTTTCGGCCGATCCAGGACCTCAGCGAGAAGAACGACATCCTGCAGTCGGCGATGGCGAGCTGCGAACGGATCTTCGGACTGCTCGACACTCCGCCTCAGAAGGAAGGGGCGGGTAAGACCGCCGGTCCGGCATCCTGAGGAACCGGTCGATCAAGGCCGCTTCGGCGCCAAGCCCCGGAACCAGGTGCCAACCCCGGAAGGCAAGATGCCCGGCGTAGGGGTGATTGGACGTTCTCGCCGGGATTGGCTTGCACCGCGTCGGGAAACTCCCCTATCATTTCGTATGGTCAGTCTTCCGCTTGCCGAAGCGCTTACCTTCGACGACGTTCTTCTCGTTCCTTCCTTCAGCTCCGTACTCCCTACGGAAGTCGATACCAGCACCGGCCTTACGAAAACAGTTCGCTTGAATATCCCCGTGGTCAGCGCGGCCATGGACACGGTGACGGAGTCGCGTCTGGCGATTGCTCTGGCCCGACAGGGCGGCCTGGGATGCATCCACCGCAACATGCCGATCGCGAGGCAGGCAGAGGAAGTGGATCGCGTCAAGCGCAGTGAAAGCGGCATGATCGTGGATCCGATCACGATTGCTCCCGAGGACAAGATTTACCAGGCGCAAGAGTTGATGGGTCGGTATCGCATTTCAGGTGTGCCGGTTACGCAGCGAGGGAGACTCGTCGGAATCCTCACCAATCGGGACTTGCGGTTTGAAACCCGCCTGGATCTTCCGGTTTCCGACGTGATGACGAAGGACAACCTGATCACAGTGCCCGTCGGCACCACCCTGGATGAGGCTGAGCGGATGCTTCACGAGCACCGCATCGAAAAGCTTCTCGTCGTTGATGACGACTACATGCTCAAGGGGCTGATCACCGTCAAGGACATTCAGAAACGTAGACAGTACCCGAATTCGGCCAAGGATGACAAGGGCCGCCTGATGGTTGGGGCCGCGATCGGGGCAACGGGCGATTTCGTGGAGCGTGCCCAGGCCCTCGTGAAAAAAAAGGTCGACATTATCGTGATCGACACCGCGCACGGACACACCCAGCGCGTGTTGGATGCCGTAACGGAGGTTCGCAAGGAGATTGCCGACGTGCAGCTCATCGCCGGGAATGTCGCGACCCAAGAGGGTGTAAGGGATCTGGTGCAGCGCGGGGTGGATGCGGTCAAGGTCGGTATCGGCCCGGGCTCGATTTGCACAACCCGAATTATTTCAGGCACGGGCGTCCCGCAGATTACGGCAGTCAGCGAATGCGCCAAAGCTGCGCGCGAGGGCGGTGTTCCGCTGATTGCGGACGGCGGCATCAAGTACTCCGGAGACATCACCAAGGCCATCGCCGCTGGCGCCGACACGGTGATGATCGGCAGCCTGCTTGCGGGCACGGAGGAAAGCCCCGGTGAGACGGTTCTTTACCAGGGCCGCACTTACAAGTCGTATCGCGGGATGGGCTCGATGGGCGCCATGGCCGGCGGCAGTAGCGACCGTTATTCGCAGGAATCATCTACCGGGAAGCTTGTCCCCGAGGGGGTGGAAGGACGTGTTCCCTACAAAGGGCCGTTGGGCGAAATGGTCCATCAACTTGTCGGTGGACTGAGAGCCGGTATGGGTTATTGCGGTGCGCCGACCATCGGCGAGTTGCAAGAGAACTCCCGCTTCGTCAGGATCTCGTCGGCCGGGTTGAAGGAAGCACACGTGCACGATGTGCTGATTACGAAGGAAGCGCCAAACTACCAGGTCGAGCGCTGAGGTCGAGAGACCCGAGTTCTCCGCAAAAAACTCTGGCAGGCTACGGTAAGCGCGACCCAAACCCGCCGGGTAGCTGGCACGCATGGGGGAATAGCCGCACATCAACCGCGGTCCCGCGGCGCTTGGAGTTCGAGGGCTTCTGCTGATGCTTCGCCTTTCGGTCACGATCTTTCTCAGCGCATTCCTTCTCTTTCAGGTTCAGCCGCTCATCGCCAAGGTCATCTTGCCATGGTTCGGCGGCGGTCCGGCGGTCTGGACAACCTGCATGCTGTTCTTCCAGGTCGTCCTGCTCGGCGGTTACGCCTATGCTCACCTCATCAGCACACGCTTCTCAGGGCGGACGGGCATCGGCATCCACGTCGCCGCGCTGCTGATTTCGCTGGCGTTCCTACCGATCACGCCGGAAGCGGCGGTCTGGAAGAATGCGGATGTGACCCAGCCGAGCAGGTTCATTCTGTGGCTGCTGGTGGCGAACGTAGGCGTGCCGTACTTTCTTCTATCTTCGACGGCGCCCCTGGTGCAGCACTGGTTCAGCGTGACCTATTCGAATTACTCGTCCTATCGGTTGTATGCGCTATCGAACACAGGTTCGTTGCTGGCGCTGCTGACCTATCCGCTTGTCGTCGAACCGACTCTTACGCTCGGGAGCCAGGTTCGAGCGTGGTCGGTGGCCTACGGGGCTTTTGTGCTTCTGTGTGGTTGGAGCGCCTGGCGAGCGATGGCAGTGAGCGGTTCAGTGAGCTCACGCATCGACCGAACTGCGGCTGCCGGCAACTTGGGAGTCGGAAGGTCGACACCGACGACGCTCGACGTTCTCATGTGGCTGGGTCTCGCCGCGGCCGGCTCGATCATGCTGCTGGCAACGACGAACCAGATGTCTCAGGAAGTAGCGGTGGTGCCTTTTCTTTGGGTGGCGCCGCTGGCGCTCTATCTGGCCACGTTCATCATCACATTCGAGCATGAGCGATGGTACAGCCGCTTTCACTTCGGACTACTGATGGGAGTCTCGTCGATCGTGGCCACGGCGGTCCTGTTTGGAGGCATATTCGTACCACTGTGGGTCCAGATTCCGGCCTACTCGGCGACAATGTTTGCCTGCTGCATGACGTGCCACGGCGAACTCTATCGCTTGCGGCCCGATCCGACTCATCTGACGCTTTTTTACCTCGTGGTCGCGGCGGGAGGTGTGCTCGGGGGGATCTTCGTGGCAGGTGGGGCCCCGGTGATCTTCAATGGCTATTGGGAGTACCACGTCGGCCTGATCGCTTGTATCTTCCTGACGCAATTGGCCTGGTTGCGCGGCGGTGTTTCCGTGCGCGCATTTGCGAGTCGGAGCACCCTCTTCATCCGCCTCGGCCTGATGTTAGGGGCGCTCGCGTTAGTCCTTTATGCTCACGTGCAGCTTGGCGGACGAGGCGTTGTCGAGGCATCCCGCAACTTCTACGGCGTTCTGAAAATCAGCCGCGAACATGATGAAGTCGGCGAAAAGCTTGTGTTAACTCACGGCCGCGTCGTGCATGGCGAGCAATACCAGGACCCGGACAAGAAGCGATGGCCAACCACCTACTACGGACCCCAAAGCGGAGTCGGATTAGCAGTTCAACACCACCCGCGACGCCATTCCTCTGTGGGAGCATCAAGCCTGCATGTGGGCGTCGTGGGCCTCGGCGTGGGGACGGTGTCAGCCTACGGCCAGCCCGGCGACAAGCTGCGTTTCTATGAAATCAACCCCGATGTGGCACGGTTCGCCAAGGAGCTCTACAGTTACAATTCCGACAGCGCGGCGCTGGTGGAAGTCGTGATCGGCGACGCCCGCGTGCAGCTCGAGCGAGAGCTGACCCAACAAGGTTCACGCGGATTCGACGTGTTGGCCATCGATGCTTTCAGCAGCGATGCGATACCGATCCACCTGGTTACGCGCGAGGCTGCCCGACTCTTTTGGGGTCACCTTGCCCATGACGGTATCCTGACGTTCCATATCTCGAATCGCTCCCTCGACTTGTCGCCCGTGACACGCGCGCTCGCGGAGGTTTGCGATTGCGAGCCCGTGCGTGTACAGTCCCCCGAGCAGCCCAGGCGCGGCGTCAGTTTTTCGACGTGGGTGATTCTTACATCGAACCGCCCTTTCCTGGATGCGTTCGAGGTGAAGGAGGCCGTCGTCCCCTGGACGGACGACGACCGGCCGCCGTTCATCTGGACAGACGATTTCGCCAGCCTTTGGCAGATCCTCAAATGGTAGCGCGGCGGCCGTTAAAACAGCGTCGGGAGCACCTTCGCGTCGCTGCCGAATTCCTCGTATTGGAGAACCGGTGTTGTGTGAAACTCGCGAACCATCGCCGTTAGCCGTTCTACCGCCAGGTTGAAGATACGCTCGCCCTTCTCATGCGTCGCGGCGAAGGGATCGCCCATCGAGCCGTTGGCGCTTTCGCGGCGGCGCTCCGGAACGTGGGCGTACCGCCGGACCGCCGGACTGAAGGGCCTACGATCCTTGCCGGCTTCACGGCGATCCATCAACACAAGATGCGGACGCAGGTACATCTGAAACGCCGTCTCCCACTCGCCGCCGTGTCCGGGTCCTCGCAGGTCGGCCGTCGACCACTCACGCATCTCCTGCTGAACAAGACTCCAATAGGGAAGGCTCAGCGTGATGATGTTTTCGTGCGCGAGCTTGTTCGCGATCGCGGTTACGGGCGCCACATTACCGCCGTGCCCGTTCATGAGGATGATGCGGTCGAAGCCGTTGGCCTTGATGCTGCGGCAGACGTCGGATACGACATCGATGAATGTTTCCAGGCGCACCGTAATCGTGCCGTAGCCGCCCATGTTGTAGTGCGTGAAGCCGGTCCACACCGGCGGACCGACCACGACGGGAAAATCGTCAATGTCTTCCGCTGTGGCGACGGCGATGTGGTACGGGATGCTGATGTCCATGTCCACCGGACAGTGCGGGCCATGCTGCTCGAGAGATCCGATCGGCAGGATCACGACGGGATCGTTTTCGAGTAAAGGTGGAAACTCGCTGCGGGCGAGTTCGTTCCAGAGTACCTTCTTCTTGCGTGGACGCGATGCGGGCCATTCCGCCGCCCCGACACCGTCGGCTTCAACACCTGCTGGGGTCTGTGCCGCGCTTGTGGTTTGCGCCGAAGCCGCGGCGGCGGCCGCGGCTGACGTTTTCATGAAATCACGTCTCGATGAGTTCTGATCAGACATGCTGCCTCCTTGTTCCAACTATTCTCCGAACAGGGAGATGATTTGGTCAATTTGACCCGAGCTCGTTTGCCGCCTCGCCCTGCCGCCGGCCCTCGATCTCACGAAACTCATGGACCTCTCGACTCATGGCCTCTTCGACGCAAGGGGCAAACCGGCCCGGCAGACCGTAGCAGATCATCGTGCTCTCCGCTCCGTAAACTCCTTCGTCAAAGACACGCAACGGTGGCATGTAGGCGAGATGCAGTTCGGAGTGAACCCGCCCAAGGCCAGCAACAAGAACATCGTTCAAATGTTCCGCCGTAAGCTCCTACGAGAGTTGAAGAAGATCGAGCTGGCCTGGCCTGAACTATTCGACGGCCAAAGGCGTGTTGATCCTCCATCCCTCGAAGCCCGCGATCCCTCCGGGGGAGCCGCCGTGCCATACGAACACCTCTTAGCAAGATGAGTGTCCCCATCGGGGATGGGTGAAACCCCTCGCCTTTAGGCGAAGCCTTCAGGAGGTCCCGAAGGGACCGGAACCTCCGAAGGACCGCCGCCGAAAGGCGGCGGTCTGGGCGGCTGCGAAAGTCGGCTTCAGCCGACTGAGCGTGTTTGTGTCGCCCGAACCCATCGCCTTCAGGCGATGGACCTTCAGAGCCGCTGCAAAAAGCGCTCCTGGAGCTTCCTGGGAGGCTTCTACTGCGAAGTTTTCCACATTTAGCGGTGAGTTGAGAGGATTTTCCCCGCTGAAAGTGGACACCTAAAAACTTGGCCTTCCGCTGAAAGTGGACACCCATACAAGTAGTTAAAACACAAGTAATACACCTACAAATAGTAGGAGCACCGACGACTGTGCAAAAGTCTCCTCTCTCAACACAACCCCAAGCAGATACGCTCTCGGCTTCGCCGAATCGCATCTGGAAAAACCTCCTGTTGAGGTGGGGAAGGGCTGCAATTTGATGGCCACTCCCGCGGCGTTTAGCAGCGACCGAAGCCACACGGTGCAGCGCCTAGCGGTGCTGGAGAAGGCAGCCAGGTCAAGGCCTCAACAGCTCGCAGGCCTACAGGCCTTTTCGAGACATCAAACCTCGATTGCGAACTCGTCAGCGAAAAAAAGGTGCGTCGGGAGGCCGCAGGAGGCGTTTTCAGGAATCAACTGGACCTCCAGCACCCCCGGACTCGAGGCCGCGTCGGGCGGCGTCGAGGTCTAGAATCAGAGCAAGGAAGCACTACCGATGGAGATCACCTATCAGGAGCGCATCGGCCCGGACGGCGAGCCGCTGGCTGTACCCGTCATTCCCTCAACCGCCATGGCGGATGAGATCGAGGCGATCGTGGCCGCCGAGGGCGCGGCGGTCATGACCGACGAGCAGGCCGCCGAGCTGAACGCCCATCTTGCCGAGGGCGTCACCTGCGATGGTGTCGCACGGTGACTCGGGTGCTCAAAGCAAGAACCAAAGCAGGATGACGCCGCCCTCGACGAACAGCTAGGTCGTCTGCCTCATGCTGCGATTGAGGCCGTCGAGCTTGGCACTGAGGTTTGCGCCAGCCTCGTGGATCTTGTCGCTGAGGTTGTCGCTGAAGTTGTCGAAGGCTGTCTTGATCTCCGAAGGGAGCCGGGCATAATCCGCAGCTCGCAGGGCGGCTTCGAGTTCCGGTGTTTCCGGTGCGGCCAGCAGACGGGCGCCTCGATCCGCTAGCCGGTAGGCTTCAGAGTCACTGAAGCCTTCGGCCTTGAGGGCGCGGTTGAGAGCACTGAAGATCGTGCCGGCGAGTTTGCGGTCCGTTTTGATGGTGGTCATGATGGGACTCCCTTCGCGGGTTGGCCGGCATCGCGGTCCATGATCCAATCCAGAACGGCGGCGGCCCGGATGGCGCCGCCGCTACGCGGCAGCGAGGTCACGAAACGCCACTTGAACGCTTGATGATGGCGGGTCGCAAAGTCCCGATCGGCGGTCGCGGCGAGCAGGATGTTCAGCGCCAGATCGGCTGGCCCGGAACCGCCATAGCCCCACTCAAACCCCGTGGGACTGTGCCAAACCCAGGCCTGGCGGATGCCTTCGACCACGGCCGTGCCCTCGGCTCCGTGGCGGCAAACCATATCGGGCAGCGAGGCTTCGCGCATCCTGTCCCCGATTCTCGCACAGAGGCGTCGTTGTCCCGGACCCCAGCACCCCCGGAAACAGCAGCCTCGAGAACCATTTCGGCCGTCTGAGATAGCACCACTACTGCCGGTAGGGACCACGCGGCAGCCGAGCCAGGACGACCACACCGAGCAACATCCAGTTCAGCAAGTCGAGGTGTATAGCCCCGCCTCGACCGCCGGGCTGCCGTCTCCGGCAAAGGAGGAGATGGTGTCCTAGGGCACTACCCTGCTGTCCGGGATGACACTCAGCGTCACCGGAACCGTGACTGGCCATGCTGGCGTGTGATCTGAGAAAAGGCCGGCGAAGCCTGAAGGTTGCCGTTCGGTGATCGTGATCAGGCCCTCAACCGCTCCGGGCTCCATAGCCATCGGGTACGCTCGAATCTCGATGATGTCGATTTCTTCCATGGCGGAACCTTGATCGGGCGATACCGACAGCCAGGGTTGATCCGTGGCGATTTCGTAGTCCAGCGTCCCTCGGCCCGAGTTGCGGATCTCAAGGATCTGCGGTGGCGGGTTCTCGCCTTCCCTTGTCGTGATGAGGGAAGCGGGGATGCCGAAATGGGGTATGTTGGCGGCGATCTCCGACTCCGCGACGGTTACGTCGGCGGTCAAGGTTCTCCTGACGCTCACCCCCCGGGTGCGTACGTGGACTGCAATGAAGTAAGGCCCCGGTTGCAGGGGCGGACTTGATGCCGGCGTGATGGTGATTGTCTTGTTGCCTCCTGGCCCCGTGGACGAGTACTGGCTTTCGTATCCGGCGAGCCCTTCATTGTTTGCGCCGTACACTGCGCGCGGACCGCTGTCACGGCTTGCATACAGGTCGACCTCGGCGCCCGGCGTGGTGGTGACGAGACGAATGTCGAGTTGCGTGGCACCCCTCGGAACGTCGATCCAGTAGCCGTTGTAGCTGTCCGTGTTGAACGGTTTCCCGGAGGTGAGCTTGGCCGATTCGAAACTTTGCTCATCGAGAAAGAAGGCTCGGACCAATTTATGGGAGTCTATGAGCAGGGATTGCGGGTTCTCGGTTCCGGACAAGTCCCCAAGCCAGGAAACGAACTTGAAACCCGGAGCGGGTTGCGCGGTCAACTGCACCACGTTGGAGAGGTCATGGTAGACGCCCTCCGAATCGCTGGGCTGCACTTCTATCGTCCCTGGTCCGTGGGAAACCGTCTGGACCAAAACCTGCCTCCGGAAGTTCGCCGTGATCGTGGGCCGCTCTTCGGAGATGGTGATGTCGTGAGTTTCAGCGCCGCCGTCGCTCCATCCATCGAATACTAGGCGCTCGCCGTTGATACCCCAATAAGGCTGAATCACTCCTTCGTGTCCGGTATCCTCTCGAACCAAAAGACCCAGCGTATGTGTGCTTCCGGCTTCCCAATCGAAATTTTCGGGCAGTGATCTCAGAACGCCGTCCACCGCGATGTCGCTCCCTGGAACGTTCGTGTCGATCTTGGTGAGAGGCTGCCGGGTGAAATTGGCCTGTTGGTGCGATGCGCCGGCAGACGTTACTTTGGGATTCGAGGCAGGGCCGTTGCCGGCACCCCAACTTCGCCAACTCTTGAACGAGAATCCTTCAGCGGGTTCAGCAAACATTTTGAGGAAAGAGTAATACGTGTAGAAACCGTCTGAGGAAGGAGGCTCAATCCTGATGGTTCCGCCTTGCGGAGGAACCGCACTGTACTCGGTCGTCGTCTGCCAGATGAAGTTGGCGATGAAAACGGTGGTTTCCGAAGATGCGGTCACGGTGTGGGTCTGCGCGCCACCGTCGCTCCACTTGGCGAAAATAAATCGATAATAGTCTCTACGATGAAGAAGATAGTTACCCTCGAACTTCTGGGGCGCTGGAACGCCGATCGTGTGTTTGGAGCCAGGCTTCCAGTCGAAACGGTGCGGCGCGGTGTAGGTCTCTCCATCGACCTCGATCAGCAGACCCGCGGGATTCGTCGTGATCGTCGTTTCGGTAGGTGTCTTCCCGTAGAGCCTATGGACGCCGTCGATATCTCCGGCGGATAGCACTCTTGATCCGCAGGGTATGCCGGGTGGAATCGTCACCATGGTTTCAGGAAGACAGCCGTAATGCATGACCGAACCGTAGTCATAGGGGCCGCTAGCCAATCCGCGGGGCCCATTTTTCCCATGCAACGGGTCATTAGAGCCCAAAGAGTTGGACCTTACCCAGACGTGGGGATCTCGGTCATTTCGTTGATGCTCGTGCAAGAGCCCGACCGCGTGACCGATTTCGTGAATGGCTGCTCCTAGGCCGCAGCGGGCATTGAGAATAATATTCTGCTCTCCGCCGACCATGCCCACTGACGCCGAACAATTGCTGCCGGGTCTGAAGCGAACCCAATTCGGCTGGTTCGTTCTTTCAACGAACCGGATGGGGGTGTTTTGCTCCCAGTACTGGATCGCGTCGGGGACGTGCGGGGTCTCAAGATCAGGATCAATGACGTAGGGAATGTCAAGGGCGGAGCAAAATTAGGCCACTGGGGCGGAGTAAAAGTAGACCATCTCGGGGATAGGACTCGTTTCTGAAAGCGGCTGTTTTGGGGGCTGGAGCGAAGTCGGGGGACGCCTGTTAAGGCGGCCCCGGACGTAGTGGAAGCCCCTCGAAACAGCCGGCGGCTGGGCGGGGGGATCAGGGGGAGGAAGAACGCTTCCGGGAACGCTTACTCTGCTGGAGACGGTAGCTCTCGGCGTTCATCTCCAAGATATGGACGTGGTGGGTGAGACGATCCAGCAAAGCGCCGGTCAGCCGCTCGGAGCCGAAGATCTCCGTCCACTCGTTGAAGGGTAGGTTCGAGGTGACCAGCGTCGAGGCCCGCTCGTAGCGCTGGCTGAAGATCTCGAACAGTAACTCCGAGCCCGTCTTCGACAAGGGGACGTAGCCCAGCTCGTCGACGATCAGCAGGTCTTGCTTGGCCAGCTGTTTTTGCAAGCGCAGGAGACGTTTGTCGTCACGCGCCTCGAGCAACTCGTGGACCAGCGCCGCGGCGGTGGCAAAGCGGACCCGATAGCCTTTCTGACAAGCGGCCAGCCCCAACGCCAGGGCAAGGTGCGTCTTGCCCGTACCGGAGTTGCCCAGCGCCAGCACGTTCTCTCTGCGATCCAGATACTCCGAGCGCGCCAGCTCCAGGACCAAGCTCTTGTTCAGCGACGGAATCGAGCGGAACTCGAAGGTCTCCAGGCTCTTGAGCACCGGGAACTTGGCGGTCTTGATGCGGCGCTCGGTGGCGCGCTGTTCGCGATCGAGCAGCTCCAGCTCACTGAGTCGCAGCAGATAGCGCGGACAGTCCAGACCTTCGGCCGCGCATTGCCGCGCCACTTTGTCGTACTCGCGCAGGAAGGTCGGCAGCCGCAGCGCCTTCAGCTGCGCTTCCAGCAGCACTTTCGGCTTGGCCATCACTCGGCTCCCGCGTCCACCAGCGCCAGATAGTCCGCCGCTGCGGTCCTCGCCACCCGCGCCGTGGGCAGATGGGGATAATTCTCAAGTTCCAGCCGGGGTGGGCGCTGTTCGATGCGACACAGCACGAGATGCTTGACGGCATCGAAAGAGATCGCGCCGAGCCGTAAGGCGTCCCCTACGGCAGCACGGACTTCTTCGAGCGGAACGTCCTCGAGCAGACGCAGTACCTGGACATACTCTCGAGCTCCAGCCTTGCCGAGCCGCGCTTCGAGCAGCCGGCGCAGTCCAGCAAACTCCTCGGGCAACTGCCAGCCTTCCAGCGGCGCTGCTTGCTCGAGTGCTCCGGTCTTGCGCTCCAGTAGGGCCAGATAGTGCAGCGGGTGAAAGATCAGCCCCTCACGCCCATAGCTGCGCCGATGCCGTGCGATCTCCTCGCTGCCGGCGCAGATGACGACTTTGTCCACATAGCCCTTGATGAGCACTTGGCGGTGTCCGTACTTGGTCGGCACCGAGTAGTCGTTGGTGTGGTAGCGCACCAGCGACAACGACGTCACTCTCCCAGGACGTGTCTCGCAGGCCTCATACGCCGCTGCCGGCAGCGCTAACAGCGCTTGTCGATCACGCTCGAAGCGCTCTCCGATCTTCTCTCGATGCCCGCGTTGCCGGCGCTCTCGCCTCTTGCGGCACTGCTCTTCCAGCCATACGTTCAACGCTGCCCAACTGGGGAACCGGGGCCGCGGTACGAAGAAGCTCCGTCGGGCGACCTTCACAAGGTTCTCAACCTTCCCCTTGTCGTTTCCCTTGCCCGGCCTCCCAAAACGCTCTGCGAACAAGTAGTGCGACTGCAGCTCCGAGAACGCCTGCGTCTTCTGCCGCGTCCCGTCGCCTAGGATCCGCGCCACCGCCAGCGTTGTGTTGTCGTAGAGAATCCGTCGCGGCACGCCACCCCAGTAGCGAAACGCCTCGACGTGCCCCTCCAAGAAAGCTTCCGTCGTCTCGGCCGGAAATGCCCGCACGTAACTCTCGTCGCTGTGGGGTAGATCGATGACGAAGTAGTGCGCCTTCGCCAGCACCCCGCCGATCTCCACTTGCGCCTCGCCGAAGTCCGCCTGGGCGTGCCCCGGCGGATGCGTCAGCGGCACGAACATCTCGCGCTGCGAGGTCCGCTTCAGCCGCACGTAGTCTTTGATGATGGTGTAGCCGCCCGCGAAGTCGTGCTCGTCTCGGAGTCGTTCGAAGATACGTTTCGCCGTGTGCCGTTGCTTCTTCGGCAGCGCTAGGTCCGTCTCCAGGATCTGGTCGCTGATCGGCGTGTAGGCGTCGAGCTTCGGGCGTCGAATCGGCTTCTGCCGCCGATAGCCCGGCGGCGCGGCGTAGCGCAGCATCTTGCGCACGGTCTCGCGCGCCAGCCCGAAGCGCTGCGCCGCTTCTCTCTCGCTGACCCCTTCGACAAAGACCGCTCGGCGAACGCGTGCGTACAGCTCCACAGAGTACATCCCTCCTGCATCACACAAAACACCCCAAAAATGTTTTATGAAATGCTGGCGGGCGGTCTAGTTTTGCTCCGCCACCAGCGGCCTCAAACGGCCGCCCTGTGGTCTATTTTCGCTCCGGCGCTTACATCGGCTGGTTGTGGCCCGCGATTTGCTCACCGAGACAGGAAGCATCTTCGTGCAGATTGGCGATGAGAACGTGCATCTGGTGCGGAATGTGATGGATGAGGTTTTCGGGAGTGAGAATTTTGTCAGCAGCATTAGCGTGCGCAAAACAGGTGGTACCACTGGAGATTTTCTTTCAGGAACAATTGACTTCATCCACTGGTACGCCAGAGATAAGAATCTATGCAAGTTTCGTCCGCTTTTTTTGGAACGCACACTAGAGGAAGCGTACGCTTCGGGGTACCAGAACATCGAATCCATAAAAGGAGATCGGCGGAAGGCGACGGTAGATGATCTGCGAAATATCAAGAATGGTGACGGTTCCCGCCTATGGTTGAACCAAATTTTGACAAGCCCCCGGATTCGCGAGAGTCGTTCAGGGTATTTTCCCATTGAGTTTGAGGGGCAGGAATATCTTCCCACCTCTGGAGAATGGAAAACGAACCGTGAAGGAATCGAACGCCTAAAAATTGCCCAGCGTATTAGCTCAAATAGAAAATCTTTGGGTTATGTACGATTTGCTGACGATTTTCCAGCAGTAATTATCACAAATCTCTGGGCAGACATGTGGGGAGCCAGTAACCCGATTTACGTTGTTCAGTCGGCGACACGGTTGATTGAGCGTTGTCTGCTCATGACCACCGACCCCGGCGACCTAGTGCTTGACCCGACCTGCGGCAGCGGCACCACCGCCTACGTCGCCGAACAGTGGGGACGCCGATGGATTACCTGCGATACCAGCCGCGTCGCCCTGGCTCTGGCGCGCACACGGCTGATGGCTGCCAAGTATCCCTACTACCTGCTGGCCGACTCGCCCGAAGGCATCAAGAAGGAATCGGAACTGACTGGCAAAATCCCGCCTGAATACAAGACCGCCAGCGACATCCGCAAGGGCTTTGTCTACAAGCGCATCCCGCACATCACGCTCAAATCGATCGCCAACAACCCGAACATCAAGAAAGGCATGACGCGCGAGCAGATCGATGCTGCCATTGCCCGCCATGCCGAGATCGAAACGCTCTACGATAAACCTTACGAGGACAAAAAGCGCGTCCGGGTATGCGGGCCGTTCTCGGTGGAAAGTCTTTCACCGCATCGCGTACTCTCCACGGCCGACGAGAATCAGGATGGGGCGGTCAGCGAGCAGGAAGGCCACAGGCAGCAGGACTTCGCCGCCATGGTCCTGGACAACCTGAAAAAGGCGGGCGTGCAGAACACCCGCAAGAGCGAACGGCTCAGATTCGACCGGCTCGATCCCTACGCCGGAGCGTGGCTGAACGCAGTAGGCGAATACACCGACGCTGAAGATAGAGCCCGCCGTGTGGCTGTCTCCATCGGCCCCGAGCACGGCACGGTCGGTCCTCACCAAGTGAAGGAAGCCGCCAAGGAAGCCGTGCAGGGCGTAGGCTTTGACATGCTTGTTATATGCGGCTTCGCCTTCGACCCGCACGTCTCCGAAGAGGTGAAACGCTACGGCAACCTGACCGTCCTGCCCGCCAAGATGAACCCCGACCTGGTGATGGGCGATGAACTACTCAAGAAGACCGGCGCGGGCAACCTGTTCATGGTCTTCGGGGAGCCTGACGTGGAGATCGAGAAGTGGAAGAACGGGCAGATCATGGTCGAGATCAAGGGAATGGACGTGTACGACCCGACCACCGGTCAGATCCGCAGCGCCTCCACCGACGACATCGCCTGCTGGTTCATCGACAGCAATTACAACGGAGAGAGCTTCTTCGTACGCCATGCCTACTTCACGGGGGCCAAAGGACCGTATGACAATCTCAAACGGACGCTACGGGCAGAGATCGACGAAGCCGCCTGGAGCAGCCTGTACAGCACGGTGAGCCGGCCGTTCGACAATCCCGAAACGGGCAAGTTCGCTGTGAAGGTCATCAACCATTACGGCGACGAGGTGCTGAAGGTGTTTGAAATATGATGAGGGCAGAGCCGCTGACATTGGGGTCACTCCGTAAGAGCGGTTCTTAGAACCTAGCTGTGATCTTTCAATAGGTTGTTCACTCGGTCCCGACCGAGGAAACTGAAGGTGTCAAGCAAACGGTTTCCCGGAAGGAGGACCGAGTGAACATCCATCAGAATGCCAAGTTGACCCCGAAGAGTCGAGCCGCTGTTGTCCGGCGGATTCTCGACCAGGGCCAGACCCCGAAGGCGGTGGCCAGCGCCTTCGGGGTCTGCGCACGCACGGTGCGCAAGTGGGTAGCCCGCTATCGGGCTGAGGGCGCCGACGGCTTGCTCGACCGCAGCTCGCGTCCGCACCGCTCGCCACGGACGATACCGGCCGCTGTCATCAATCGCATCACCACCTTGCGCCGGCTGCGCTGGACCGGCGCCCAGATCGCCGCCACTGTCGGGGTGGCGCCCGCTACCGTCAGTCGAGTCCTCCGCCGCCAGGGGCTTGCTCGCCTTAGTGCCCTCGACCCGCCGCCGCCCGTCCGGCGTTACGAACACCCGCACCCGGGCGACCTGCTGCACCTTGATATCAAGAAACTCGGCCGCTTTCGCCGCCCCGGTCACCGCGTCACCGGGGACCGGGGCCACTCCAGCCCCGGCGCCGGCTGGGAATACCTTCATGTCTGCGTCGACGACCACTCCCGCCTCGCCTTCTCTCAGCTCTACCCCGACCAAACCGCCGCCTCGGCGACGGCCTTCCTCAGCGCCGCCCTCGACTACTACCACCGCCTCGGCATCCGCGTCCGCCGCGTGCTCACTGACAACGGCGGGTGTTACCGTTCCAGGGCCTTCCATGCACGCTGTGTCCAACGCGGCCTACGCCATCGCTTCACCCGGCCCTTCACCCCTCCTACCAACGGCAAAGCCGAACGCTTCATCCAGACCGCGCTACGCGAGTGGGCCTACGCCCACACCTATCACACCTCCACCCAGCGTGCCCAACACCTCAGACACTGGCTCCACCACTACAATTGGCACCGCCCACACGCTAGTCTTAAAGCCAACCCGCCCATCAGTCGAATCGGTCTGACCGGGGACAACCTGTTGAGGTTCCACAGCTAGCAACTGGATAACTGACGTGGACTGACCCCAAAGGGTCAGAGAGCCTCTCTCCCCGGGGTGCACCTTCCAATTTGTAGGTGGCGGCGAAGGGGTAGGCTCGGCTGGCTTTGGAACGATAGTCCCAGCGCTTTCTCTGGGCGAGGAAGCTTCGCGACAGAAGGAGAATGTTCATTAATGGCGAATAGGGCAGCTCTTCACGAGGCGCTCCGGACAGAGGTAGTGGACAGGCACGGTGCCAGCGGCTTGAATCTGGTCCTCGTGCGTCTGCAGCGGAGCAAGACCGACATCACGTTCTCGCTACATGCGGAGCCGACCATGTTCAACCTGTCTGGTCAATTCATGTCCGCACACCTTCTCGAGCGCCTCGGATTTAGCGTCGGTGACTGCGCGTTCGTCGAACGCAAGAAGTGTCTCGCTCGCGGCGTGCCGGAAGGATTCGATGTCCGTGGATTCGCAACGGCGATCGCGACCGCTACCGAAACGCTGCGCAAGGGCTGCGACGCCTTGCTGGAGTGCGGGTTCTTCGTGGCGCACAAACTCTTTAGCACGAGTGGCATGGGCTACCTGCCGCAGGAGATGCTGTCTCGCCCGCAAGGGGACGGGCACAATGCGTCGATAACCGAGTCGATGAAAGAGTCTGAAGACGAGAGCTTCAGATTCGTGTTCACATGGATCGATAGCGGTGATGGCCGTAAGGGATGGACGACACACTACATCCCAAAGCACCTTCCGCTATCGAACGAGGTCAGCTCGGTAATGGAGTTTCTCGGGCTGCGTACATTCGCCGAGTGTCCTGAAGCAGATTTCGAGGCATGCCAGTGGCGATTCCTTCACTTTATCCCTGGCCACGACTACGGATTCAACGGGCCTGCAGAAATCGCTCACAAGTGGTTTGGCGCGCACGAGACGAAGTTCTCGAAGGGCATCGCCAACCTTCTGAAAGCAGAGGCCGTGGTGAATTCGTTCGGGTTTGGCGTGCTGCCGAGTGTTCAAACCAACGTGCCGCCCGAGGCCATTCAGCCTCCGAAGCAAGCACGCGGTGTGCGCCGACGAGGGGCGCGCGCGCCGGCGGTAGGGCGTCCGGCTGGCTCTTCATCGACACGACTGAGCGGTGGTCCGACCGTTCCAGAAGCCACAATAGGTCCTTTCGACGTAGCAGTGTCGTTCGCGGGCGCAGAGCGTGAGTTGGCGAAATCCCTTGCCGTGCGCGTGCGAGCCGCCGGGTACGAGGTCTTCTATGACCGGTTCTTTCCGGAGCAACTTTGGGGCAAAGACCTAGCGGTGTTCTTTGAGGACGTGTTCCGTAAGAAATCGCGCTTCTGTGTGATCTTGGTGTCGAAGCAATACGTCGAACGTGACTGGACTAACCATGAGCGCCGAAGCGCTGTGTCGCGGCTGATCGAATCCAAAGGACAGGAGTATATCCTCCCGATCAAGGTGGAAGACGTTGAGCTGCCTGGAATGCAGCCTACCATCGGCTATTTGTCTCTCAAGGATTATGACATCGAGAAAATTGCGGACCTTCTCATCGCCAAGTTGGGGGCCTAGCCCGCATCGAGGGCAACGTTTTGGGGGTTTCTGTGAGCACCAGAGTGCCTGATTTGATCGACCGATGGAATCGTACATAATGGCCGGGTGAAACCGCCGGTCCATCGCCGCGGACCGAAGAAGTCCTGGCTGGGGACCTCGCCCTGAGCCACCTATCGCCAGCTCTCTACGGCCACCTCAACCCCTACGAGAGGTACCGCTTCGACTTGGACGAGAACCTCCACGGAGCCGCACTGAGACCACTAAGGACACCAAGCGACGACCCTTAGCGTTGGATTTTGCACCGTTGCTATCGTAACCCCAATGTAACGGAGAGGAGGAAGCGTGCGTGTCGCTGCCCGGTCCCAGTCGCGAACCCGTGTGCTGCGGGGGGGATGGAGTGTCAGTGTTTAGCCCGAAGCAGGTCTTCAATCCGGGCCAAACTTTCGCCGTTGCCGGAGACGCGCATCCTTGACAGAGATTCGGCGCTTCGCCAAAGTAACCGAATGGCCAAGGAGAAGAGCGTCATTCCGATCGAACGCATCGCCGCGCTGATCTACGTAATCCGCGGTGAAAGCGTTATGCTCGATGCCGAACTGGCCGAACTCTATCACGTCGAGACCGGAGCGCTGGTTCGGGCCATGAAGCGCAACCTCGACCGCTTCCCGGAGGATTTCGCCTTTCAATTAACCAAGGAAGAGTTCGACAACTTGAGAAGCCAAACTGGCATCTCAAGTTGGGGTGGGCGACGCTACGCCCCCTACGTCTTCACGGAGCAAGGCGTGGCGATGCTCTCAGGCGTCCTTCGCAGCAAGATCGCCGTACAGGTAAATGTGGCGATCATGCGTACCTTCGTCCGGCTCCGCCGGATGCTGGCGAGCAATGAGGAACTGGCCCGCAAAGTGGCCCAGCACGATCAGGAGATCGGTATTCTCTTCGAGCACATCCAAGGTCTGTTGGAGCCACCCGAGCCCTCGAAAAAGCACCCGATCGGCTTCCGGGTGACGGACGACGAAGACTAGAGTTCATCCGTACCATCAGGCTGAGGCCTGATGCTGCCCAAGATCATCTCTGACGGGTTGCGCACGAAATAAATGGAGATGGAAACGCTGTGATTGATCCGGTCCACTCGCTGGCATTCTCGATTCAGGCCAATCGGGGCGTCTACGCTGTTCTTGTGGGCTCAGGGGTGTCCAGGGCCGCGAGGATTCCCACCGGTTGGGAAGTGATGCTTGATTTGATTCGCAAGTTGGCGAAACTCTACGGCGAAACGTGCGATCCCGACCCGGAACTTTGGTATCGGAAGAAGTTCGAACGCGCCGCAGATTACTCCGACCTTCTCGACGAACTTGCCAAGACGCCGGCCGAGCGACAACAGCTTCTCCGTGGGTATTGGGAACCGAACGACCGAGAGCGCGAGGAAGGCGAAAAACAGCCGACGGTGGCGCACCGCGCCATTGCGGCGCTGGCCGCAGAGGGATTCATAAGAGTCATCCTCACCACGAATTTTGATCGTCTCGTGGAAACCGCCCTCTTCGATAAGGGGGTTGTACCGACGATTCTGAGTTCCCCCGATCAAGTTCAGGGCGCACTCCCGTTGATTCACACACAATGCTGCGTCTTCAAGGTGCACGGAGATTACCTCGACACCCGCATCAGGAATACTCCTGCTGAACTCGATCCGTATCCGCCCGAGTTCGATCAGCTCTTGGATCGCATCTTCGATGAGTTCGGCCTGATCGTATGCGGCTGGTCCGCAGAGTGGGACGGCGCGTTGCGCAAGGCGATCTACCGTGCGCCATCACGGCGATTCTCGACTTACTGGGCGGCACGGAGCGCGCCGGGAGATGAGGCCCAACGACTGATTAGCCATCGCGGAGCCCAGGTGATTCGTATCGAGAATGCTGACTCATTTTTTCTGACCGTCCAGCAACACGTTGAGTCCATTGAGCAGTTTTCAAGACCTCACCCGCTTTCCACCGAAGCCGCCGTAGCAAGTCTGAAGCGCTACCTCCCCGAGCCCCGATACCGGATTCAACTGTCAGATATTATCGATAAGACAGTTGAGCGAGTTGCCGAGGTGACATCCGGTGAGGCTTTCGCCGTGCAAGGCGACCCGACTCCGACCAGTGAGTCGGTTACCGCGCGTGTGCGCCGCTACGAGGCAGCCTGTTCGACATTGCTGGCAATGGCTCCGATTGGAGGCTTTTGGGCAGAGGAGGAGCACTATCCGGTGTGGCAACGAGCGCTGCAGCGTCTTGGTTCAAGAACATCGAGCAGTGGCACGGTCCTGTGGCTTGAGTTGCAGCGATATCCCGCAACGCTTCTGCTTTATGCGTTGGGACTCGGTGCGGTCGAGGCGGATCAGCTTCCGTTTCTCAAACGTATGTTCTCCGTCACGCTTCGCGAACAACATCGGCAGAAGGATTTGCCCGCCATAGAGGTACTTCTACCTAGCTGCTCCCGTGCCGCCGGAGCAATGAAAATGCTAGAAGGCATGGACAAACGTCGCTTGCCGCTGAACGACTGGATACATGATGCATTGCGGCCACATGCCGCGCGTATCATCCCCGACAACGATCGCTACACCTTGCTCTTCGACAAGCTCGAAATACTGATGGCGCTCAGCTACGCCCACCATAAAGCCGATCGGTCCTCAGAGAGATACTGGGCACCTCTTGGTGCTTTCGTATGCCGATTTGAGAACGGCAATTCGATTCTTCTGGAGATGGAGGAATCACTCTCAGCAGAAGGAAACACATCGCCGTTCGTCAGGTCTGGGATTTTCGGCGAGACCCATGCGGATTGCAAGCAAGGCTTGGCGGCGTTGAGGAATTTCGCTTCAAAGCTGGATTGGAGTTGGCAAGAAGCATTATCATAGGTGAAATCAGGGCAAAAATCAAGCCTTTCAAGGCGGTCGATCCGGCCCTCCCGGGACCCGTCATCGGCGGTTATTTAGGCCGCTTTACCAGGTACTCCGGGTCCACCTCCTCGCTGAAAACGCCTCCTGCGGGCTCCTGGCGCGGGTTTTTCCAGAACCGGGCGTCCAGAGGCGGAAAACCTCTCCCCGGGTGCTATGGTCTAGCCAGACCGCAACCAGGCCCCCCAGGAGCCCCCATGAGCGAGGACGAACGCCAGGAGATGCTCCGAACGGTGGCCGAAGCCCACACGGGCTTGAGAGAGCTCGCCTTCCGGCTGGGGCGCGAGCTGAGGCTGAAAGCTCCGGCGCTGAAGGCGGCGATCCGGGCCGAGGGGGTGGTGTTTCGGCTGAAGTGCTACCTGCAGCAGCTCGATATCGACGATCCGGAACTCCCCCGCCGGCGCGAGGCGTTGGCTGAGGTGCGCCGCGGCGGCAAGGTGGTCGACCTGGACCGGCTCCGGCGGCAGAAGGGTCCGGACGAGGCGCCCTGAGCCGCCACCGCGGCGCGCCGGCGCCGGACCTCGCGGGGGGGGGGGTCCACCCCGAGGCCAGAAACGCCTCTGACGGCTTCCTGGGACGAGTTTTTTAGAGGCAGGGCGGTTGGAGGAAGAAAGACCGCGACGGGGTGGTATTTTTTAGCCAGTTTCGCGACCCAGGCGCCCGAGCGCGCCGGAGGACACGGCTCGTTGCGGATTCGGGACTGCGACTAGGGAGCAACCACCATGAGGAAAAACCCGACCCGGGAGGCCTGCGCGAGTGCGATCGTCGCCCTCGCTACGGTGCTCGTGATCACATCCTGCGGGCGGCGGCAGCCCATCTACACCGATGCAAGTCCCCCGAAACTGCAGCGAGCCTGCCAAGCCGTCGACGAGGCAACCGGCCTCGAGATGACCGAGACCGACCGCGCATGGTGCCGGGGCATGATGCAGGCGTGGTACTCCGACACCAGGTACACGCGAGCTGACCTGGCCGATCAATTCACGGGCACGAGTCAGTTCCGCTACCTGCAAGCGAAAGCGGTGGATTGTCGGAGGGCCGCAGATTCCTACAAGCTGGTCGGCGCGGACCGCTGGGAAGCCGTCATGCGGTGTCTTGTCATCGTGCGACGGCGATAACCCGTGTGCCTCCCGAGGGTTGGGAGTTGTCGTCCCTGGTGACCCGGCGGGGCTTTAGTCCTCCAAGGCCACGCGAATATTCTTCATTGAGAAAAACATGCGCGTCGGTCGACTTGGCATGGATTGAAAGCCCAAGCGCTCGTAGAATCGTGTGCGGCGGGCTATTTCTTCCGCGCCGCCGTCCTCAAGAACATCGAGAATAACGACCGCCAGTCCAATCTCTTCTGATAAAGGGAGCATGCGTTTGAGCGCGTCGACGAGGAGCACCTGTCCAAGTCCTTGCCCCTGGACACGCTGGTCCACAGCAATGATCGAAAGATAGGCGGCCGGCACATAGCCGTGTCTTGGTGCTTTGCGCGAAAGCGTTGCGGGCAAATCCCGGGCTTCGACGCCATGAGCGTTGATTGCGTAGTATCCGAGAATGCTGGTCTCACCCGGAGCAACGGCCACAAAGACCCTGGCGAAATCATCTTTCTGGTGTTTCTTCGCCGTGCGTTTCAGATAGTTGTCGATACGGTCCGATCCACATGAAAAAGCCGTTCGATCGTGTCTGGCGGGATCGAACGGCTCAATATCAACGGTGAAATGGGTGCTTGGCTCAGGAGCCACGCCGAACGATCTCCCGGTGGCGCTTGACCGCCACTTTCAAGGCGTCTGCCGGCAGGGCGGGAGCGTCGATGAGCGCGAAGAAGGCCGCTCGATCTTCCGGCGCAAGCACGGTACGCTCATGGTCCTCGATGGTCTCCCGCGCATGCTTATAGGCAACGTTGGTCACAAATGTCGTTTCGTCTACCCCCAGCAAGGCCGCCGCGTATTGTATCCGCTCTTTCACATGGGCCTTGGTGCGCTGCTCCATGCGCGCTGTTTTAGGCTCGTCTATGGCTGCTGCACTGTCCTCGAAACGTAACATATGATTTTCTCTCCGATCATCCATATGTACGGCAAACTGCCGGATATGTCAAGAGGCCCCTCGGCAGACAACGGATGCGGAGTGTACGGTTGTCGGGCCGCTGATGCCGATCGCGGCCCAGAAACTTCGTCCCGCTCGGCTTCCCTGCCCCCCGATCTCTCGCCGCACTCGTTCCGCGTCGCCGTCATCACCGACCTGCTTACCCAAGGTGTGGCGCTCGAAGACGTGTAACTGCTCGCCGGCCACGCCACCCCCGCACTACCCGCCTCTACGACCGCAGGCACAAAAAGGTCACCCGTAATATCGTCGAGCGCATCTCCATCTGAGAAAAACCACCCGGATCGCCGGCGGGATGGGATGCTGCCTGCTACTTGGCGACCGCCTGTCCAGCAAGCGGGACGAATCCCCAGGTACTCAGGGGGCCATCTCAAGGCCAGAAACGCCTCTGGCGGCTTCCTGGGAGCACTTTTTGAGCGTCGAGGGGTTGGTTTTGGCAGTTTGGGCTGCCCAAGTACACGGGCCGGCCCTGCCAGCACCGGGTGTGCGTTGCCCGCGCCTCGTGCCACACTTGTATGGTTCTGGTGTGGTACCATAATCTCAATGGTTGTTCTGATCGGAGGAGAGAAGGGTGGAACCGGAAAGTCTACGATAGCCACTAATCTGGCGGCTTACCTGGCCGACCGCAACGACGATGTGGTTCTTCTGGATGCTGATGCCCAAGCCACCGCTTCTCGGTGGGTTGAGCGCCGCAATAACTCCCATCCTGAGCTTCCCAAGGTTCACTGTGTTCAGAAGACAGGAGATGTTTTCGAAACCATCCGGGATCTGTCTACTCGCTATCAACAAGTGATCATTGATGCTGGCGGTCGTGACTCCGAGGAACTCCGATCGGCAATGGTTGCTGCCCAAAAGCTCTACACCCCGCTGAGGGCTTCCCAACCAGACCTTGAGACCACCATGAACATCAATCAACTCGTGAGACTTGCCTGTGGCCTCAACCCCAGTCTCAAGGCCTACGCAGTCATTTCCATGGCCCCGACCCATCCCGCCATCACGGAGACTCAAGAGGCCTTTGAACTCCTTATGGAGCTTCCTGAGATCAAGCTCTCTAGAGTTTTTATCCGAGAGCGCAAGATTTTCCGGGACGCCATGGTGGAAGGCAAAGGGGTGATCGAGTGCAAGAACAGAAAAGCCAAGGCCGAGATCGAACTCTTGGCTGGGGAGATCTACGATGGCTGAACGGCAAAGATTCCATCTTCCCAAGGAGAACAAGGTGCTAGCGGTTGCCCCAGAAAAGATCGCGGCGTTTGTTCAAGGAACCCTCCACAAAGGGGATCCTGAGGTATCCTGGGCCGGCCTGGACCCAAAAGCCAAGCCGACGAGTGGTATCAACCTAAGATTGAATGAGTACCAGATTGCGTTGCTGCGCTTCGTAGCGAAGCACGAGGATCGAAGTCAACAGCAGGTAACCAAGCGCATGTTGATTCCGGCCCTGGAAGCTAGGGCGCAAGAGATAGTGAACGCCCAAACTCCCGAGTGAGGCGGGGGTCGCATTATTGTATCGTACTGGTGTGGTACCGCTTATAAGGGCAAGCTATGCAGCGCACAAGAGGCGGATTGGTACCCATCCGGGAAGTCTTCAGCGGCCTGGACGGGCCGGTGAAAGAGCTCCGCGAAGCCTCCGCCCCAGGTGTTGCACCACTTCACCCAGGCTGATCAGGTGAACCAGCTTGTTGCAGCAAGCGAGGAAGACCCCGATCTGGGCTTCATGGCGCGGCTGCTGGCGTTGTGCTCCCTGCCCCGCTCCAACCCCGGCAACCGGCTTCAGTATCCCCGCCTTTGCGGCCGGACGGGACAACCGCGACTCGGCATGGCACGTTCGATCCCATCTACAGATGATGTTGGACCGTGCTAACGGGCGGAGGGTTCCCTTTTCGCCTTCGGGCCCAGTCGGTTAGGCCGACAAACACTTGCGTTGACTTCATATGCATCATTGATGCAGAATGATGCATATGAGAACAACGTTAAATGTCGATGACACCTTGATTGAGAAGGCGGCTAAGCTGACCGGCACCACTGAAAAAACGAAGCTGGTCCGGCGCGGGTTGGAGGCGCTGATTGCTCTGGAGAGCGCACGGCGTCTGGCGGCATTGGGCGGCACTGAGAAAAAGCTCCGACCGATTCCTCGGAGGGGGCAGCCCCCGGCATGATCACGCTGGTCGATACCTCAGTGTGGATCGACCACCTGAGGAAGGGAAACCCCCAACTTGCCACACTGCTCGATAAAGGCGGTGTCTGTTGCCATCGCTTCGTGATCGGCGAGTTAGCCTGCGGTACGCTTCGCAATCGCGAGGAGCTGTTGGGTCTATTACGGGCTTTGCCAGAGGCACAGCTTGCTGAACATGAGGAAGTCCTGAACTTCATCGGCGAACGGAAACTCGCGGGTCGCGGTCTGGGATGGATCGACATGCATTTGCTTGCTTCCGCACTACTCGAAAACTGCAAAATGTGGACGTTCGATAAAGCACTCCGAGCAGCAGCCACGGAACTGGAGCTCGACCCGAATTGAATGCCAGCGAATACCTGGCGCCACCCGCCGCCGGCCACTGTTGCTTGTCTGAAGAGCATGGGAGAATAAGCCGTGCAGCGTAAGGACGGGTTGGTTCCCATCGGTGAAGCCCTCGGCTTCCTGCCCGGCCCGGTGAAGGCGATCCGCGATGCCTCGCCCCAAGCGTTGCACCACTTCACCCGCTTCGATCAAGTAGACCAGCTTGTCGGAGCCAGCGAAGTGGACCCTGATCTGGGCTTCATGGCGCGGCTATTGGCGCTGTGCAGCCTACCCCGCACCAACCCCGGCGATCGGAAAGAATATGTCCGGCGCAACGGTCCCTACGCTTTGGTCATGAGTGCCGGGGGGCTCAACAAACTACCCTACGGCAACTTACCACGCCTGCTGCTGGCCTGGGTGTGCACGGAGGCGGTGCGGACCCACAACCGCGAGCTCGTTCTAGGCCGCTCGCTCTCAGAGTTCATGCGCAAGCTCGGCGTGTTCGGTAGTGACAGTGGCGGAAGCCGAGGCGCCCGGACCCGGCTCCGCAACCAGATGAGGCGGCTCTTTCGCTGCACTGTTTCGCTGATCTACGAGGATGAGCGCGGGGATGCAAGCGTGAGTTCGCTAGTCGCCGACCGCACCGAGTTCTGGTGGAACGAGCGCAAGCCCGACGATCCTGTGCTGTGGCAGAGCAAAATCTATCTCGGTGAGACGTTTTTCAACGAAATTGTCCGCCACCCGGTGCCGCTCGACATGAACACCCTCAAGGCGCTCAAGCGTTGCTCGTTGGGCCTCGATCTCTACCTATGGCTCACCTACCGGACCTTTGCGTTGACTCGCCCGGTGCGGATCACTTGGCGGCAGTTGTATCGCCAGTTCGGGTTGAAGTTCACGTTCTTACATTTCGTGCCGCAAACCTTTAACCTGGAAGCTCGCGGCCTTGGAGGTCGCGGGCTTTCTCTTATTCGAGTACTGACAATGACCAAGATCGTGAGTTCGATTTCCCGCTCTCTGCTGTTCAGCTTGTGTGCCCTTGCTCTGTTTCCAGCGACCGCCAAGGACTGGAAGGCCGGTGTGTCGAAGGTCGACATCAGCCCCACGGAAGAAATCTGGTTGGCCGGCTATGGTGGCCGCGACCGCCCCGTGTCAAAGGTTTCGCAACGGATCTGGGTTAAAGCGCTGGCCTTGCAGGATGAGACGGGACGTGTTTCGGTGCTTGTTACGAGCGACCTGCTTGGCTTTACGGCGGGCCTGTCGAAACGAGTGGCGGACCGTGTTCAGTCCAAGCATGGGATCTCGCGCGCCGGGCTGGCTTTCAATGCTTCGCATACGCACAGCGCACCGGTAGTAGGAGGCATGCTGCGGCCGGCCTACAAGCTCGGCCCCGAACACGTACCGGCGATCGAGCGCTACACGGAGAAGCTTGAGGATCAGGTTGTCGAGACGATCGACAATGCGATTGCCGCTATCGAGCCAGCCACCCTGTCGTTCGAGCAAGGACTCGCCGGCTTCGCCGTAAATCGCCGCCGCGCGCGCCGCGGCAAGCGCCATTACCCAGCGCCGGTGGACCACGATGTTCCTGTCCTTGTCGTCAAGGATGCGAGCGGAAAGATCAAAGGGATCGTGTTTGGATATGCCTGTCACGCGACCGTTCTGAGCGGCTATGAGGTCAATGGAGACTGGCCGGGCTGGGCGCAGGAGGGCGTGGAGAGGCGTTACCCTGAAGCGGTCGCGATGTTTGTCGCCGGCTGCGGCGCTGACCAGAATCCTCTACCGCGCCGTTCCGTCGAGCTTGCGAAAACGTACGGCGAGGTATTGGCCCACGCAGTCGATCTGGTGGTAAGGGGAACGATGCAGCCGGTTGAGGGCAAACTCAACGTGGCGCTGGAGCACGTTGACTTGCCATTCCAGACTCCTCCGACGCGAGAGGAGTTGGAGTGGCGCATCAAGACGGACTCATCCGAATCACGCAAGCGCCACGCGAAGTTCCTGCTCGAGAAGCTCGAGCGCGACGGCAGGCTTGCGACCGAGTATCCCTACCCGCTCCAGGTGTGGCAGTTCGGCGACGACATCACTTTCATCGTGATGGCCGGCGAGGTGGTCGTTGATTTCTCCCTGCGGTTCAAAAAAGCCTACGGCTGGGATACGACCTGGGTAGCGGGATACTCGAACGACGTGTTTGCGTACATCCCGTCCGAGCGGGTCCTGCACGAGGGTGGCTACGAGGGCGGCGGCGCCATGATTCCCTATGGCCAGCCGCGTCCGTTTCGGGCCGGGGTGGAGGAGATCGTCGCCAACACGGTGGACGCGCTCGTCCAGCGCGTGAATGGTCAGCCGTAGGGAGCTGACGATCAAGCGGCAAACCGTCAAAGCTCCGCAAAAGATAATTACAAGTAAGGGCGATCGTCGGACAAGGTTTGCTGCCGAGAACTCTGTGCCGGATCCAGACAACGTTCTACATCTCGACGGTCCGACCCATCCTCTGCTCTGCCTCGCTTGAACTTGCTTTATTGTGGACGCCGGCGACCGCGGAGTCCCTGGACCCACTCCTCCCACAGTCCGAGGAACTTCATTTGCTTGTCGAGATCGGTTTCGTCGAGCAACTCTTCGATCTCCGGTCTCGTGAGACGCTTGCCGAGGGGTTCGGGCCGGTCGGCCAGATTGTAGATCGTGACGGCCGCCGTTCCCGTTTGTCGTCGCAGACCATAGAGACTGACCTTGTCGAAGGTGTCCGCGCTGGAGTGATAGACGGGGACGAAGTCGGTCGTGTCCTGGATTGCGATGAGCGTGGGTACGCCCTGGAGCAAAAAATCGAAGTGGTCGCTACCGAAAAAAGCGTCAAAGCTATGAGCGTTCGCGCCGCGGCCGGCGACGGGCTCCATTGCCTGCATGAGGCCGGTCTTGATATCCCGTCGGCCGCCGAGGGAGTAGCCCTTGATGCTCCCCGTGCCCATGTCGTGGACGACGACTGCCGTGACGGAATCAAGCTCGCCTCGATGCGCTTGCGTGTAAGCTCTGGAACCCAGCAGGCCCTGCTCTTCGCCGCTGAAGAGGATGAAACGAACCGTCCGGCGGGGGCGCCGGCGGGCGGATGCCAGGGCCCGCGCGGTTTCCAGGAGAAGAACGACGTTAGCCCCGTTGTCTAAACAGCCTGTGCCGAGATCCCACGAGTCAAGATGGGCGCCCACGATCACAACCTCGTCGGGCTTCTCCCGGCCCGGAACCTCAGCGACGACGTTGTGGGCCTTGAAGGGTCCACCGGTCTTGTTCGGGAGGCGAATGTGCATCTGTACTGTCTTGTTGCTTTCGAGGAGCCGAATCACGCGCTGGGCTTCCTCGCGGGCAATCAGGGCGGTCGGCATGATATCCAGACGGCCATCAACGACGTTCACGTGGCGATACAACAAGCCGTGAGGGCGGGTCGACATGAAGAGCACGGCTGCGGCCCCGACCTCGGAGGCCTCCCGCAGGGCGATGGTCGTGTCCCGCTGCTCGTTCGCCAAGTCGAGAAAGGTGCGAACGACGTCGGACCTCACGAGCAGGATCTTGCCCTTTGCCTTGCGGCCCAGTCGGCGGATAAAACCCTCGGCGCCGGTTCCGCCATCGAGGACATCGGTGCGGAGACCGCCACGCCGTGTGGCCGGCGTCCAGGCTGACGCGGCCCCGCGAACGCTGAAACGAACCGGGGACGTAACTTCGATCCGCGTGTCGCCCTCCTGCCAGGATGCCGGGATCTCGAAAGCTTCCGTCCGCACCGAGTCCGCTCCCGCCTTGCGAAAGGCAGTGACCGACCACTCGACGGCCCGCTTCATGCCCGGTGTGCCCGGCAGCCGTGGCCCGATCTCGTCACACAAGGTACGAAGGTTCGGTTCGAGCGAGGATGAGCGGGATATCGCGCTGAGAATGTGCTGCGAAACCGTTTCGGAGAGCCGGTCCTGACCGGCAAGAGGCGCGACCAGTGCAGTAAGCAGCGCGAGCGCGCGATAAGAACGGTGATGCACTGGTCCCGTACCAGTTTAAATGACGGGTGCTCGAAACAGAAAGCCGGGCAGAAAGCGTGATAGCATCCTGCTCGGACTCTTCCTTTTCTCGTGTCGTGGGCCGACAAAAGAACCATGACCGGTCGGGGCCATGAAGCACGCCCCCGCCCGGTCACGGCGGAAGCATCACTACTCGACGTCGTTGGGGCGAATGAAGGTTGCCCACTCCTTGATCCAGTTCTGGTTTGAAGCCATCGGGCGCGGGCTGAAGGCTCCATGGTACTGAGCCGTCGTGTCGCACCAGTTGTCATCGGGGGGCCGAGCCGAGTAGCCAATCATGCCAACGTGCGACTCGGCTTGCGGGAAGGGCTTGGGCTGAGGGCCGGCCTCGGAACGGACAAACCTGAAGGATCCGCTGCTGTCATCCGGATTGTCGCCGCCGTAGGTGCCGTTCTCGGCTGTCAGGCCCTCGGCAATACCTGTGCCGCCGATGTTGTTGGAGAGCGCGTTGCCGAGGATGATGACGCCGCTCCAGCAGCTCGGTTCACGCAGCTCGATCGGCTGGTCACAGCCGAAGACGATCGGTTGGGACTGCGTGCCCATGGCCATGATCGTGCTGCCGGGTTTGGCAACAAAAAGTGAAAAGGACCCCAGACCCAGAATATGGGTGCCTGCCTCAATGGTCAGCGTTACGCCGCTCTCGACGAAGACCTTGCCGCGTAGTCGGTAGATCGTCGTCTGCTTCCGGGTCGTGTCTTTGGTGATGAAAATGCCTTCTTCACCCGGAGCGGGATCGCCGAAGGTGACCTCTTCGTCGTAGACGACTAATTTCGCCCAGGAGCAGTCCACGAGGACTTTCGCAGTGCTGTCGCGAACTTCCGCCACCCAGTGCCAGAGACCGGCCTCCTGCGGCACCGGGCCCGTGTACAGTGGCATTTTGTTGATTGCGCCCATGCCCGAAACCTGGAAGAGGAAGCCGTCGGAGGGGGAATTACCGAACGCGTCAATCACCTCGTCCATCAATTGGCCGGTCATGATGTTGAGATACCTGCGGTCGCCGCTACCGTCGGCCTTTTCGAGATAGAAGAACAACGTCTTCGAATAGTAGTCCGTGCCTGAGTCGTAGGACCAGTGCAGGGTGTGCTGAGCGCCCGGCTTATAGTCTTGGTTCTGCACCCAGATGTAGTGGGTTATATCCGATTGTGCGCCCGCGGGGCTTTGTTGATAATCCGCCGCTGCCCGCGGGGCTGATGCGACCAACAGAGCCATCGTTAGCAGTATCCATGTGTCAAGGTTTCGCTCCAGGGTCGGTTTTAAGCTCTGAAGACGGCGGGTGGTGCGAAGAGCGGGGGGCGCGCATGTCAGTTGGCCGTGGCCGGTTCGGGGATCCAGAGGCGGTCCTGTTGGACGAGGATGTTGGGCAGGACGACGAGCTTCCTCATGACGGCCGTGATGGCGACCATGGGCGGCTTGCCGGCGTCGCGCAGCGCGGTGTACTTTCTCGCGAGGTGGGGGTTGCAGCGGATGGCGGCGACGGCGGGCATGGAGAGCAACCGCCGCACCTTTTCCCTGCCGCCCTGGATGAAGCTGCGTCGCTTGCAGGCTTCGGACTCGCGGGCCAGCGGTGCCAGCCCGGCGAGGCTGGCGGCGCGAGGGCCGGTGAGGGTGCCGAGCTGGGACATGTGGACGATGAGTCCTGCGGCGGTGATGTTGGAGATTCCGGGGATCGAGGTCAGGATCTCGAACCGGCGCTTCAGATCCTCGCGGGTCTCGAGGAGCTTCCGGATCTCGGCGTCGACGCGCTTCAGCTGGCGCTCGCTCTGGGCGAGCCGCTCGCGGTTGACGCGCATGGCCAGAGGATGGCGCAAGTGCTTGCCGCGGTTGCCGATGGCGGTGCGGTCGCCGACCAGCGCGTCGCGCACGAGTTGCAGTTCGGCGAGGTCGCGGTCGCTGTGGGACTTTGCCGCGGTTGGGCGCAGGTCGACGATGGCGTCCGCCATCGTCGCCAGCGTGCGGGCGTCGACGGCGTCGGTTTTGGCGCGGCGTCGCTGCGATCTGGCGAAGCACCGGACCTGGTACGGATTGATCGCGTACAGCGGAAGACCGGCCTTCAGCAGCGCCTCCTCGAAGTCGCGGTGCCAAGGTCCGCTGGGCTCGTAGGCGATGCGCTCGGCCTGGGGGCCGATCCAGCCGATCAGCTTCTGGAAGCCGGCCGCATCGTTCCAGAAGCGGGCCGCCCTGCCCTCGGGCGCGGCGTAGGCGTCGAGGTGGGCTTTCGAGATATCGATCCCGATGGTATGGTTGGTCATTTTCCCTTCTGCTGTGCTTGTCATGCGAGCCATGATGCTCATGTATGCATTCAGGACGTTGGGAAGGACGGTGGCGGCCACACTGCTAAACGGCCCCGAACGGCCAAGCCCGTGACGGCCCGACCAGCGCCCCCCTTCAGCGCTCCCGCGGGAGCGCTGAAGGGCCGGGTTCTCCCAGGAGCCCGGGTGCTGACGTTAACAGACAAGCCCGTGGTGAAAGTCCCGTGGAAGGCGCGGCGGGCTTCTGCGGTCGCTGCGAAGAAAAAGCGCGGTCACGGTGGGCAGCAAGGTCAGCACCGCCGGCGGAACGAAAACGTCCGTCGCCCAAAGGGTTACGCGCCGCTTCCGGCCTACGAAGAAAAAGGCGTGGAGAGCGCGGCGCTGCGTTCCTGGAGCGGCCACGCGTTACGCAATCGGCCCCGGGGCGCGTAACGCCGCCTGCGTGACTTTTGCCACGGGCTGTTAAAGGTTGCTTTATGCACGACTGAAGATGGTGTTAAAGCAAAATGTGCAAGGCGCTATGAGAACGATAAAGGAGCAGTCTGCGTGGCTCTAGTGGACCGCCCCGGAAGAATTTGCACCATGGGGGAAGCGGTGTGAGGGCCTGCGATACTTCCAGCAGAACGGTTGGGCGTCTTTCGGGTAGGCGTTGCCGTAGCGACGGGGTTTGCAGGCCTGCCCGGCGGATTAAGCGAAGCGGTAAGCGAAGATCTTTGCGGAAGTCAGCCGGAACGCGATTTCCAAGTGCTTGCCGCGAAGTCCTTCCAGACCGGACTTGCCTTTCCAGCGACACTGCGCCCGGAGTTCATCACCACGGAAGGGCACCACGTCGTCAATAGTGAAACCGGTTGCTCGACATCCTCAGTTTCCTTGGTCGGGACCGAGTGAACAACCTATTGAAAGATCACAGCTAGCGGGCCGAGAAGGGAGCGAGGTCCTCGTCCGGCCCATCGATAACACGGAACAGCGCCACGCCACCCACGGTGGCGCCGACGACAATGAAGGCCTTGACCCAACCCGAGATCTTTCGTTTGGAACCGGAGCTTTGCGGCGGGAAGGCAGGAGCCGTCGCGGGCGGAAGCAGCGGCGCGGCGGCAAGTTTCGCCAGATTGGTGTCGGAACGATAATCCCGGACCGGTAAGAGGATCGGAGCATCCGCAGCCGTCACGGCTATATCGTCGAGACGAGGCAGCGTTCGCGGGGTTGCGCCGGTAAAGACCGAGCGATGCTGCGAGGTGGATGGAACCGTCAACCCGGCCATCAACACCGGGGAATCCGTCGAGCGTTTGATGCCGTCGGATGCGCTGCTGACCGCGGCGCTTGCGGCCGGGGCAACTTCCGCATCCTGCGCCGGAAGCGTAGCCGCCAGCAGGCTCAAAGCACAAAGACAAGCTAGAGAACGAGTTGCAGTCGAAAACAGTTTGTTCACAATTTCACCTGTGTCCGGACGCACTGAGACGGCGTACTTTGGAGAACTATATGTACTACTACTGTGGAGAGGAGGCGGCGGCGGCGCCGTTGTCCCTTGTCGGCGGTTGTGCGATGCCTCTGTGTCTCAACGGTCGGCGGCAGTGATTACCGTCCTCCGGTAATCCATTCAAGACAAGAACCATTACATCAGCAATGCCCCGGAACCGTCCGGCTGTAGAATGAGGTTCGGGTTCAAGTCTTGACCGGAAGCACTCGACAGGGCCGCGGGCGATCCGGTAGCGGCGTTTCTTCGAGCGGATGCTGTGCGGCGCGAGCCTCTCAGCGCCAAAGAACGTTGAGTCCTCTGCAGGCCCGAGCGCGGGTGGTCGCGGTGGCCGTTCTCGGCGCAGCCCTCGTCGTCTCTGGGGCTCAGGCGCAGTTCGGACCGCTGCTAAGCGCACGGCGGGCGCCCCAGGCCAAGACACAGGACGAACTGGACCTCTACCTGGAGATCTACACCGGCGGCGCTCCCCAAGAAACGATCCGCCATGTCGAGCAGTTCGCCGAGTCTTACCCGGCTTCCGAGTTTCTGGGCTTGGCCTATCAGTATCAGATGACGGCCTACCGCGGCCTGTCGGACTACGACGGCGTGTTGACGGCCGGTGAGAAGGCGCTCAAGTTCCTGCCGGACAACCTCAATACACTCATCACGCTCGCCGCGGTGATCCCCAATGGAGCGGACGGCCGCGCCGACCGCGAGGAACTGTTAGCGAAGGCCGATGAGTACGCCTCCGCCGTTCTCAGCAAGCTCCGAACGTTGAAGATCCCCGCCGAGATTCCCCTCGAGCAGTGGGAATCGCGGAAGGCGGAGTTGGAAGCCGAAGCACGGGAAGCGCTCGGGCATTTGGCCGTCAAGAAGGGCGACCTCGAAGAAGCGCTGCGCCAGTTCAAAGCCGCCGTCGAGACGAGCCCTCGGCCGAAGCCCAGCCAGTGGTACCGTCTGGGAGGGACTTACCTCATGATGGGGCAGCAGGACAAAGCAAGGGAGCCATTGCGGCGTGCCGCCGAAACGGGCGACGGAGCCGTGAAGCAGTTGGCGCTTGATCAACTCGAACGAATCGAGCGGGCCAAGACGAAATAGCGATCACCGGGCGCGGCGGCATGGTCGCCAAGCCGGAACGCAGACCAGCAGAAATGCGATCGAGAAATAGAGGAAGCGGCTCCGTACGGCGTTAGCGGGCCGTAAATCGAAAAGCATGGAGCTTGACGCCATAGCGGAGCTCGAAGCGAAGACGAACGGCTCTCCCGGCGAGCGATCCGACATCCGCCTTCTCCCGCCATCGTACAGTTTTGCTCGTGGAGTTGGTGGTGTGAATACGGTCGCAATCCTCAAGCGAAAACCCCGGAATCGGCTGTCCGGCCTGATCTTGGATCTCGACTCGCAACAACCCCAAAGCCGAGGTATCCACGTTGAGTGACAACCTGTCTCCTTCGAACCGAAGTGGAGGAGTCGTCAACTCGCCGCCCTCGTAATCCGCCTCGACCGAGGTGAAGCCGTCCTTTCGGATCACGACGCGGCTCATGACCGGTGTGGATCGTTCCCGTCCGCCGACGTCGCCATGCAACGTGTCGTAGCCGATGTAATAAAGCCAGATCTCGTCGCCGCGCAGGGTCAGGCCGCGGCACGAATACATCGCTTTGGAGTCGAAGGATCCTTCAGGCCCCAGCGGGATCCATGGCCGGCGCTGGTAGCGCTCCCAGTGCACGCCGTCCCGGCTGGCTGCGAATCCGATGTCGACTGTCCCCGTGTTCAGTGTCTCGGCTCCTGAGAGCGGGTAGCCCGACAGGTCGTCACGCAGGAACCAATCCTCGTAGTGCAGGTAACGGGCCGTAAACAGGTAGTAGGCGTCTTGGGCGTGCGGATACGGAATGACCTGCGGGGTGTAGAAGTCCATGACGCCGACCCCGTCGAACCGAGGGTCTCGCTCGTCGGGATAAAGGACCACTTCGGGCATCGGGAACTTCGAGAGATCATCCGTGACCGACCGCCCGATGGCGCGCAGGAAGTACGAACCCTTGCGGCCATAGTTGCGCAGACTGAGTCGGTCGAAGTACGGCTGGTGGTGCGGCGGAGCCGGCATCGCCAGGTTGACCCGTACGTAGGCGGCGTAGCGGTTGATCCGGGTGTCGTAGAAGGCGACGTTCTGGCTGTCCATACCGCGCGGGTACACGGCCTCCTCGGGGAACAGCCCCCGATGGATTTCACGCCACTCGGCTCCGTCCGGCGAGGCGCGAAGGACGGTTTCATTGAATTCCTCGCCTTCGGATGCGGAGAAGAGCTTGTAGCGCTCTTCCGGTTCCGCGAGAGGATCGACGAATGGAGCCCTTTGCCCGTTGTACAAACCAAGGATGTCATCCGCCTCGGGGACGTCACCCGGCTGCACTCGGCGCCAACGGACACCGTCTTTCGTCAGAGCGTGAAATCCCCGAAATGTTCCGTCGGGCTCGAACACCGTCTCGTAGCCGCGGAGATCGCCGACCAGACATTGCTCGTAGGTCTTCACCGGCTGGTTGACCGTGATTCGAACATCGGTGGCCGAATCCAGGTAGCGTCCGTCGATAAAGACCTGGTTGCGGTCGCCGATGTCGTACGTCACCGGCTCGGGGGAGTCCGGCGCCGGTGCGCATGCGAGGAAGAGCGCACACGCGAGAAAACCGGCAAACGTTCCAGCAGAACGAACTCTCATGGATCACCTCGTTGCGTGGGGTACTGCTCGCAGAATTAGCATAGCCGTCTCGACCCGCTGGTTGAACTTCGTACCCACTTGCGGTGCCATGTACCCTCGGTCATACCCGGTTCACTGGTAGTCTGAGACCTCGCCACGCTGGCCGACGATCAACTTGGTTGTCGTGGACGCGGGTGTCACAACTCTGTTTTCGCCATCGCGACTTTAGTACAAACGTACGGCACGGCGTAAGTCCCATCAAATCAACGCGGGCGCGGGAGCACCATAACTTATTGAGTTTCGCATAGTACACCGTCAATCAAAACAAAGAGAAGACTGCTTCCAGAAGGCAGTAATCAAGCGCGGCTTGCGGCGCATGCGGCGCAGCGCTTGGCGAGCCCGCGCACTTAGCTCGCGGTAGTCCTTCGGACAGACGTTGGGCAGTTCGTGCTGCTTCCAGCAGGCCCAGATGTACTGCACCGGGTTCAGCTCCGGCGCTTAGGGCGGCAAGTACTCCGTCACGATGTGCCCCTTGGAGAGTTCGATGAACTCCCGCACCAGGCGGCTGCGGTGGGCCGGCAATCGATCCCAGACGATCAGCAACGGTTGGTCGATGTGACGCACGAGCGCTTTGAGAAAGTCGATCACCTCGGCTTGGCTGATCGCGCCCGGATCGAGCCGGAAGTAGAAGTTGCGCAGCGTCAGCCCCGCTGCCACGGAAAGCCTCTGCCCGTTGAAGTTGAACGCCAGGACGGGCGTCGGGCCGCGCGGCGCCCAACTGCGGCAACGATGCGGCTTCTGACTCAATCCGCTTTCGTCGATGAAGACCAGCGTACGGCCTTCGGTTCGGGCTTTTTTTCAAGGGTCGGGGAAGTCTTGCGCTGCCAAGTGCGGAGCGCCTTTTCGTTGCGCTCCCGCGCCTGGCGGGCTCCAGCCGAGCCCCCGCAGGATCTTCCAGACGTGGCCTTCGTGGTAGTCGACCCCGAACTCCTCTGCGATCAGGCGAGCCAGCCGCGGACAAGTCCACAGCGGCGTGGGGAAGCCGTGTGCCTCGGGGCCTTGCAGCAACAGCGACACCAGCCCCGTTCCCGTTGCGCGGCGTCCAGCGGCGTCTAACAGCGTCTAACAGCGGCTTGCGCCCGGCTCGCCCGGCTTGACGCAGCCCGGCCGGTCCCTGCCGACGGTACTGCCGCCGCCATGCACCCACGGTTTGCCGCTCGACCTTCTCCCGTCTCGCCGTCTCGGACTGATTCAGGCCTTGGTCGAGCAGTCGCATCGCTTCGAAACGGCGCTTCTCCAGCGCCTGGAAATCCCGCTTCACCCCTTTGGGGTTGCCCATACCTATATAGATGCTGCAAATTACCAAAAGGTGTCATAATACTTTGCGGGACTCAATAGGTCGTAACCCCCGCCAGATGCACCTTCCTGTCGGAGTGAAGGGAAGATCGGCGCCACCCTCATCAAAGGTCTTAAGAATTCGGTCAGTTCGTTCGTTACAGCGAACCCATAGGAGAACTCTGAAAAATCTGGCCTCATGAGAATTTCACTGTCCTTATAGGACTCGATTTCTTGACGTGCAAGGCCGACACCAGTCTCCTACAAACGCGCGTTAGATACAACAGGCTCCGATGCCAGCAACACACGGAGAGTTCCGAGACCGGGCAGACCCAGCACTCTGGAGAGTTCATCGTCCAACGCCTTCCGTGCAGGACATCGTGACATTCTGGGCAGCCGCTCGAAATCGGATTTTGCCAGTCGGTCGAGCAGGTTCGACAAGTGTTGACGCTGCGAAGCCGTAAGTTTTCGCAGGTCCGGGACTGGCAGGGTACCCAAGTCGGCTTTCTTCACGGCGACCCATCCGCCTCTGGTGCTAGTTCTCCGGGTCAGGTACGTCAGAAGGCCCAGGCTAGAGTTAAGCCAGACCGTCAGCGACTTCTCGATTGAGATGTCTCCCATGTTGATTGGCCACCATACATTGGACAGGGCTTTCGTGTCCGATCGCATGGCGATTATCCTCGTTGTTTCTAGCCAGAGCCGCTCTGCGACGAACAGCCGGCCTGCCTTCGGCCACAGCTGAGCAATCGGTTTCAGGTGGCGGCCCGGTCGGGGTTTGACAAGAGGGGCAAGGTATGTGTCCGGCACGGTAACCAGACGCGTTCGCTGCTCTGTGTCGTGGTTTGCCACCATCGGATAGGCAGTCACCGTGTCGGTGCGCTCGAAGCCGTCCCACATGTCACGGCGGTCGGGACCGATTTCGCCAAGTTCATCGAGCCGGCAGAGAGGAATGGTGGCGGTCATACTTTCACCGGCAATCCACACTTCTCCTTTTTCGAGCAGCCGGAGAGCACTCCGAATCACGTCGGTGCGGGCGAACTGCACACCGGTCCACTGTGAGCCTGCGATCTTCGATTCGGGGATGGAGACCATCTCACCGACGTGCCGGTCATTAACGGACAGCAGGGCCGTGCCGGGCTCCTCCAGCTTGGCTGGCGTCGTCGATGTAACTGCCTGAGCGACACGGTGAGCGTCCAGAACACTGTCTGGATTCCGCCAGAGGTTGACGAAGGTGGTGCGGCGTTCGTCGTCGGCATCTTTCTCGGGACGGCGAGTCGCGATCAGAAGTGCCTCGGAGAGGTCGGTGCTATCCGAGAAGTTCCAACGCATCGGATCGTGGGATGCGATCACGATGTCAAGGGCGAAATCACGCTCCACGAGGGAACGGGTCGGTTCCCATGACGGGCCGGTGCAAACGCTCGCTGGCAGCACGAGCGCCAAACGCCCCTCGCCAGGCCGAAGCCTAGGCGCTGCCGCCGCTACGAACGCGGCGCCGAGCCCGGCCGTAGCAGATGCGTGTCTCGTCTTCAGGCGGCGCGAGAGTTCCTTCTGCAGTTTTCCCCGTTCCGGCGCGGGCAGGCTACCGAACAGCAGGTTGCCACCGACGGAGCGGGTGAACGGCGGGTTCATGATCGCCAGATCGAGCATCGGCAGGGTGGCGGTCACGCCCTCCAATGCGCCCTTAGTGCCGCGTGCGGAGACTCGCTTAGGATCCTGCATGCCCACGCCGACATGCTCGACGGACAAGGCGTATTGCACTGCGACGGTATCCTTACCCAGAAAGTCGAGCGAGCCGAGCGACACGATCGATCCCTCTATCCCGAGAGGCATCACGTTCAGATCCATACGGTCGAACTGGATGTCCGGGTTCAGCATCGCGAGACTGACGGCGGCAAAGTGTACGGCAGAGAGCTGTACGTCGTATCCGTGAAGGGCTTGTTCCACCATCGCCTTGTGCAGTTTAGGCGCATTGCGGCCACCGGCCGCTGTGTGCCTTCGCTCCACCTCCGTCGCCACTGCCATCAGCAGCGTTCCCGTGCCGCATGCCAAATCGGCGACATCGAGCGAGGAAGGAAACTCATGATCGCTCCAGTCGACACCGCCCGGCCAATCGTGGAACACCAGCCGGGTCAGCAGGGTGGCCGATGGCACTGACGTGTAATACGCACCGGTAAACTTGGCGTCGCTCAGCAGGGTGTGGAAAAGGCGCCCCGAAAGGTCATGTCCCTTCAGTTGACGGGTTTTTTCGACTGCCCGAACCAAGGGGGCGATGCCCTGGGCCTGAATGTAATCCGGCCCGTCGGCCACCACTGCGAGGATGTCGATCGCCAACTCGAAGACAGGGACGTAGTCGATCTCGTCGCAGATGCGACGCCAAGCATCAAGCATCCCGGGAACGTCCTGACGAAGCGATTCACGTACCGTCGCGACATCGGGTCTGGCCGCGGACAGTCGGTCCTGGAAGGCGATGGCGTTGAAGAGTACCAGACAACCGATATGCAGGGCTGCCGCATAGTTTTTCTCCTGGTCTGTACGGGCGATCATGTCGGCGATGCGCCGAGCGATGCGGCTGTGACGGTGGAACACGTTAACTGATTGGGTCAGCGCGTATTTGATGATGTCGATCGCGGCTGCCAGCCGGTCCTCGCCTTCCATTTCCAGCGGAATCGCGCACACGTGGTCGGCGAATTCGGCGACGGACCCGCAGTGGACAGTCGGGTCCAACACGATCTTCCCGCGGGAGCCGTGCAGCCACCATCGAATGTCCGTCGCGCCGACGAGTTCTGCGCGGGTGTCCTCCTCACGCCTCAGTCTGTCGGGGTAGAGGACACCGAACACGCCGATGGCTTCGGGGAAGCCTCCGACCCGATCGCTTAGCTGACGTTTCAGAGGTCCGGCCGCGTCGCCCCACTTACACTCCGCGATGACCGCGTCACCACCCGGCAACTCCACGCGAAGATCCGGGACGCCCTCACGACTCCGTCGCTCCGCCTTGGCCCATACCTGTCGGTCGCGGAGTAATTCGGCCAGGAGGGTGTTTACGACTTCTTCACGGATTGCCATCCCTGTGGTCTTCCATCCATCGCTATCACGGGCGCTCCCGCCAGATTCCGCAGCATGGTGAACGTGGTCCGCTTTTCTCATGTAGCACCGCTGCTCAGTATAGCGAATAAAAGACGAATAAAAAAGTCAAGTTATAGTGTATTCAGGCTCTAGTCATCAGGGAAACGATAGAACCAGTCGACGGGCAACGACAGGAACAGCAAGTCGGAATAGCCCGGCTGAACGACAAACCGCTCGATGGAAGAGAACTGCGGGTAGCGCATCGTAGTGATCACGACGCGTTCTCCGACGTAGTCGACACTGGTGTAGCCGTAGCCGTGATATTCGCTGCGATCGAGATACTTGACCGGGCTCCAGGTCTTGCCTCCATCGCGGGAGACCGCCGAGTTCAGAGGCGTGCGGCCCGTCAACCCGCGGGACCAGATCGCCAGCGTGTCTCCCGTCGACGGAATGGTTCCCACGTATCCGGGAGCGACGATTCCCCGGAGCGGCGACAGATAGGGCTTCGACCAGGTCTCGCCTTCGTCATCGGAATAGGAGAAGAAGTGCCCTCCGGCGATCGAGCGCATCTTCATGAGCAACCGGCCGTCCGGCAGTTCCGAGGTCGTCGGCTCGTTGACGTTTTGCCCTTCCACCTGCTTCGGCGTGAGATCGGGGGCGGGAGTCTTTTGACCCGCGATCCATGTTTCGCCGTCATCGTCGGAGTAGAGCGCGTACGGCCAGCGAACGCCGTCGATGTACTCGCGGCTCGAAAGCAGAATACGACCGCTCTTCAACCGGCGGAAGCAGTCGTTGTTCGCCGCGTGAGGGTTGCCGTTGTCGGGACTGATCTGCCGCGCCTCGCTCCACGTTCGTCCTTCGTCGCTCGATTGCCGCAAGAGAGTGCCTTCCTCCTTCATCGAAGGCATCTCGCCGTGATAGGCCATCAAGATGTCGCCGTTGGCGGCGCGGACGAGGCTGGCGGACATGACATTTCCGGCGGGGCTTTCCGGGTCGTACTCGACGGCTGTCCAGGGCTCGCCCCAGGTGAGGCCGCCGTCATTCGATACCTTGGCGCTCAGCCGGGCGGGCGAACGGTCCCAGCCCTCGCCGTCGAAGTAGTCGCTCCAAACGAGTAGCAATGAACCGTTCTTCAACTCGATGATGTCGCCCTCGGAGTGGCGGGGAGACTGTGGGGTCGCCTCGACAGCGAAGTTGCGAATCATTTCGTCCTCGGGACGAATGTCTTCCGGACCGTCCGGCCCCATATCTTCTTCCGAATAAGGAAAGGGGAAGCGGTTGAGGAAGAAATGACGGTATGACGAAACGACTTCGGGGCCTTCGGGGTCCGGTTGCACCGCACCCACATGCATGCGGAAGGTTTGTGGATAGGGTCCGTGCGCGAACCGCTCGGTCCTGTCCCGGTTCCACTCGATCTCGAGGGCGGTCGGCTCGAGCGTGAGCCGAACGTCGTCCCAGCCGTCAGACGGCGGTCCGGCGGCAACCGTCTCGATCACCGTTTCGCCGCCCGACGATCGCTGGATCCTCCAGACAGCCTCGCCGGACTCATCAGCCTCCATCCAGATCTCCCAGGGACCCCCATTGGGGAAGACGTAGGAATACTTCCCGCCCGGGGTCAGTTGCTCGGGGCGCTGCACGCGCCAGGCCGCGTACAGCCGGCCCGCTTCAAAGCGCAGATCATTCGCTTGCCCGGCGTGCCAGTGGTCCTTGCCGCTGATGAGGAAAGCGGAGGAGCACTTGGCGCCCTTTGCCCGCGCCCGGAAGAGCTTGCCGGGCAGTTCGGTGCATTCTTGCGGCTCGAAAAGCCCGTAGTCGAAGTAGTCGGGGATGGTAAACAGATGAGCCATCCCCTGAAACAGATCTTCCTCGGCGTTCTCGGCTGTGAGTGTGCGGGGCAGCGGCGCGCTGGGCAGTCGGGATGGCTCGGCGACCGGGGCGTCCCCGCAAGCAGCCAAAATGAGGAGGGCTGCCAGGGCGCTCCATGACACGAATGACGGTTTCGGACGCATGTGCATGCTTACACCGCGCTCACTTTTTCGTAGACTGACTCGCAGGCTCAATGGAGGAAAAGAGAAAACCTATGCCCGTCAAGCAATCCGCTCCATATATACCACGCCGCACCTTCCTCGGCGGCCTCGGCGCTGTTGTCGGGTCAACGCTCCTGCAGCCCGGCTGCGCGCCCCGGGAAGAAGGTTCCTTGCTCGATGTCGATACCGGCGCTCTGGTCTCGTCCGCGGATCTGATCTACCTGAGCCCGGCGGCGGAGCCCGTCGAAGGGCATCCCATCGGCAATGGCCGCATGGGGACGATGATCTGGACGGAACCCGATCGAGTCCGCATGCAGATCAATCGCAATGACGTTTTTGCGGTGAATCGCAATCACAAGGGACCCCGCGACGGACCGGCCGATTATTGCGGGGGTTGCGCCCAAGTGAGCATCGACGCCGGCGGAGCAGCCTTCAGCGGGGAGCGGGGGTTCGAGCAGCGGCTGTCGCTCTATCGCGCTGAAGACACCATCGAGGGCGACAACCTGACCGTGCGTTGCTTCGCGGCAGCGGACACCGACGTGCTCATCGCCGAAATCGACGACCGCCGTCCCCAGCCGCAACCGATCCGAGTCACTCTCTCGATGTGGCGAGAGCCGGAAGTCAAGACGGGCGAGCACATCGCGCGCTACGAATTCGAGCAAGCTGCGGGGGAAGCGGCCGTCACCCAGCAGTTCAGCGAGGCGGATCACTTCTGCTCGTCGTCGGCCGCCGTGAGGGCGGTGGGACGAGATGTTTCGGTCGAAACCGCCGACGACAAATCCCGCGTCATCGCCATGCCCGCCGCGAAGGGCAAAGTAACCGTCTACATCTCATTCGCGGCGGCGTGGCAGAGAGAGACCGATGTCCGCTCGCGGGCAACCGAGCTCCTCGCTGAAACGGCGGACGTGCCGCTGGCGGAGTTGCATGCACGGCACCGGACGTGGTGGGAAGACTTCTGGTCACGAAGCTTCGTCAACGTCTCGAGCCGTGACGGCATCGGCGAGTTCATAGCGCGCATCCGCATGTATCACCTCTACTGCATGGCCGCCACCTCTCGCGGACCGCTGCCGGCCAAGTGGAATGCGTCGCTATTCGCCGTCGATGGCGATCAGCGCAGGTGGGGAGCCCAATTCTGGGTATGGACCACCGAGATATCTCACTTCCCGCTTTTTGCTTCGAACGCCATCGACCTGACCGCGCCCTTCTTCGACATGTACGTACAGCAAATTCCGGCCTGCGAGCGCGCTGCGCGTCAACGCTGGAAAGCTTCGGGCGCCTACTTCCTCGAAGCCGGTCCCTTCGACGGGCCGGTGGAGCTGCCCGGCGACGTGGCGTCGGAGTATTTCGATGTCTATCAGGGGATCAAGACGAACACCGAGTTTTCCGGCCGCGCCCGCTCCTTCGGACAGTATGAATGCGTGTTGACGCAGATGGCCGATGACCGCAAGCCGCCCCATATCGCGAAGGGGCGGTATTCGTGGGTAAGCCACATCGCTTCTTCCGGAAGCGAGATTGCCGTCGCGGCGTGGTGGAGATACCGCTATAGCGGCGACAACGAGTGGCTGCGCACCCATGCCTATCCGTTGTTGAAGACGACGCTCGAGTTCTACCGCAGCTTGGCGCGAAAAGAAGACGATGGCCTCTACCACTTCTATGGCCTCAATCAGCACGAGGCCTTCTGGGGGGTCGACGACGGGAACATCGACCTGGCGGCGATCCGCGGCACAGCGCCTCTGGCGATTCGCGCCGCCGAGATCCTTGATCTTGATGCGGAGCTTCGAGAAGAGTGGCGAGAGTTGCTTGATCATCTGGCGCCTTTCCCGATGGGACGCGACCCGAAGTCCAAAGCCCTTGCAGGCGGCACCATCGCGGATGACGTCTGGTCGATCGGACACTTGGGTCAGGTTCCAGGGCGACACATGGATCCCGGCGAGGCGCTGCTGTTTCCCGTGTTCCCGTTTGAAGTCTGGACCTTGGAGACCGAAGATACGGAGACAACCCGTATCGCCTTGAAGGTCTCGGAGTTGAACCCCTCGCGCCAGAAGATCTTGGAAGGCGAGCCGTTCGGCAGCGCGGCCCGGACCCCGATCATGGAGTCACGAGCCGGCCGCGGCGACGAGCTGCCTTTGCTGCTGGCGAGCTATTACCGCAACTGCTTTAGTCCCTTGCCGAACGGCTTCAGCAACTTCGAGGGGGTGACCGCCCACTCGATCGAGCACCTGGGTTGCATCACGACGGCCTTGCAAGAGGGCCTGATGCAAAGCATCTCGCCCCGGCCCGGCGAACCGGAGATCATCCGCGTCGTTCCCGCCTGGCCCGATGAGTGGGACGCTGCGTTTCGGCTGCTTGCCCGGGGAAGCTTTCTCGTTGCCGCCGCGATCGAGGCCGGCCGGCCGCAGTTCATCGAAATCGAAGCGCGCCTCGGCGGGGAATGCCGAGTGCGCAATCCGTGGGGTGGCAAGTGTGCCGTCATGCGTCAGAATGAGTTGATCGTGGAGTCGGATGACGATGTCATCAGGTTCGCCACCGAAAGGGATGCGCGCTACCTGCTCCTGCCGGAAGGGACGGCTCCTCCCAACCCGATTACCGTTTCCGCGCCGCGCAACGCACAGCCCTTCTCGTGCTCGTTCGAGCTTCCGAACGGCCAAGCCGCCGAAGCCGTATTCGGGAGGATGACATCCTGACCTGCCAAACGATGGACCCGCGGCGCCGTCCGTCCCCGATACCTACTGCGAGGGTTCGGTCACGCTGAGAATCTGATTCGCGCGAACATCGGTCAAGCGCTGAACAACGCCGCTCGGCCAGCGAATCTCGAGCAGTGCGGCTTTGTTCTCGGCGCCCAGACCGAAGTGGACCCGCTTGTCGCTCGCCGACAAATAGCTGCCCGCCGTGGATGCGATCTGATGCTGCTCCACTCCTCCCGGCGTTGCAAGCCGCAAACGGGCTCCTATTCCTCCGCGATTGCTCCGTGTCCCGAGCAGGTCGACGATCAACCAATGATTCCCGTTGCCCTCGTTGCGAAGGAGTAAGGCGGGCTCCTCGTTGCGATTGATGACCACGTCAATAAACCCGTCGCTGTCGAGATCGCCGAAGGCCGCCCCGCGCGCGGCCAGCGCCTTGCTGAATACCGCGCCGCTTTGCCCGGAGACGTCCTGAAACTTCCCGTTCCGATTGCGCAGCAGCAGCAGCGGCTCCTTGTACCGCAGGGAGGGATTCGTCAATTCGATGTTGTCCATCACATGGCCCTGGGCCACAAAGAGATCTTTCCAGCCGTCGTTGTCGTAGTCGATGAACTTGGTGCCCCAACCCGAATGCAGAGCGGTAATCGAGCTGACACCGGTCGGTCCCGAGGCGTACTCGAACGCGCCCTCCCGATTGCGGAACAAAGCGTATTTCTGGTGAGGCAGCGCGTTGACGAAGATCTCCGGCCGTCCGTCGTTGTCATAGTCGAGGAAATCGGTTCCCATGCCAGCGAAGACATTGCCGTCCTCGTCGTAGGCAACGCCGGCCAACAGACCGACCTCCTCGAAGCGGCCGTCTCCGTTGTTTTGAAAGAGTTGCTGCGGCGCCGAGTCGTTCGCAATGAAGAGATCGAGCCGGCCGTCGAGGTTGAAGTCGTTGAAGGCGACACCGAGGCCCTTGCCGAGCGCATCGGCAAAGCCGGCTTGCGGCGTCACATCCCGGAACGTGCCGTCGCCGTGGTTGCGATAGATCAAGTGTGTGATGGGGTCGAAGTTGTCCGGGTGACAGTAGGACCGATAACCGGGTTTGCGCTCACCGCACCAGACGTTCCTTGAAAAGTCCCAATCGACGTAGCGCACGACGGCCAGGTCCAGCCGGCCGTCCGCGTCGAAGTCGAAAAAAGCAGCCCCGGTGGACCACTCGCCGGCCGCTACTCCCGCGCTCTCGGTCACATCCCGGAAACCGCCCTTCCCGTTGTTGCGATAGAGAATGTTCCGCCCGTAGTTCGTGACGTAGAGATCCGCGAATCCGTCGTTGTCGTAGTCGCCCACCGCCACTCCCTGTCCGTAGGAGTGACCGGAGACGCCCGCTTGCTCGGTCACGTCCCTGAACTTCAGGTCACCGTTGTTGCGGTACAGCCGGTTCCAGTATCGCGGGTCTTCCTTTCGGGGCTGAGCACCCTGCGGCATGGGATCTTCCAGCGCCGCCCCGTTCACGAAGTAGAGGTCGAGATGACCGTCGTTGTCGTAGTCGAAGACCGCGACTCCTCCGACCATCGATTCGAGCAAATACTTCTCCGAAGTCCTCGACGGTTCGTTGCGGAACACGACGCCCGATTTCTCGGTGATGTCAACAAACGTGGGGCCTTCCGGCGCAGAGGTCTGAGCGAACAGCAGCGAGCACTGCAGCAGAATCAGCCAAGCGGCCTGCCGACCTGGTAGCCCGTGGTGGAAGTCCCGTGGAAGGCGCGGCGGGCTCCTGCGGTCGTTGCGAAGAAAAAGCGCGGAGTGAGAAGGATGGCGATCCGGGTGGTCTTCTCCGACGAACGACAAAGCCGACGATCTTAGGCGGTCTCCTCCGCCGTCATGGTGGGCAGCAAGGTCAGCACCCTGGGAGCGCGGGCATCTTGCCCGCATCACCGCCGTCGAAACAAAAAAGCGTCCGTCGTCCGAAGGGTTACGCGCCGCTTCCGGCTGGCTGAGCGGAGAGCGCGGCGCCGCGTTGCTGGGGCGATCGACCGTTACTCCATCGGCCCCTGGGCGCGTAACGCCGCCCGCGTGACTTGCATCTCGGGCTGCTAGAGAGCGCACAGCCGTCTTAGTCCCCGTCTGAACGGAAGGCGATTGTCTTCACGATGCCCTTGCCTTGCTGAACGACGATCCATTGGCCGGCCGCGACGGCTTCGAAGCGGCTCGTCTTCCCATCCGGCCAGCGGATCCCGACATCGGCCGCGGAAGCCGCCCCGAGCCCGAAGTGAATGCGAAAGTCGCTTTGCGAGATGTGGTAGCCGCCGCTGCGCACCTCGTCGATCTGGCGCCGGTCTTCGGCGGTCACTCGAATGCGGGCGCCGATTGCATCACGCCCCTCGGGGTTGAGGGCTTGCACCAGTAGAGCGCCGCCCCGCTCTCCATCGTTCTTCAACAGAGACGGCGCCTCGTGCATATTGACGATGACGATCTCCAAGCTCCCGTCGTTGTCGAGGTCACCAATGGCCGCGCCGCGCGAGGAGTGCGCCGCGCTGATCGCCGGACCTGCCTCGCCTGATGCATCGTGGAACCCCCCATCCCTGCGATTCCAGTACAGAAGTCTTCGTTGGTGGAAGGTTTCGGAGAGAGGAGTGTCGTCGATACCCGGATAGACGTGTCCGTTCGCGACGAAGATGTCCTTCCAGCCGTCGTGATCGACATCAAGGAAGGCCGTTCCCCACCCCAGATACTGGGTGTTCACCGCCAAGCCGGTGCGGATGGTCTCGTCGCTGAAAAACATCTCGCCTTCGTTGCGATAGAGGGTATGGGTGTCACTGGAGAAGTTCGTCTTGAACAGATCGAGGTTGCCGTCCCCGTCGTAGTCGCCGGCAGTGACGCCCATGCCCGCCTGCTCCATGCCGTCGAGGTTGTAGGCCGTGCCCGAAATCACGCCCACTTCTTCGAATGTCCCGTCCTTCTGGTTGTGATAGAGAAGCGCGGCCGTCGAATCGCACGCGACATAGACATCCGTCCACCCGTCGTTGTCAAAGTCGGTCGTGAGCGGGGTGAAGCCGTAATACTCTTTCGGCACGGTGACGCCCGCTGCGTCAGAGACATCCGCAAACACTCCCTTGCCGTCGTTCTCGTAAAGCGACATCGTCTCGGGCGGCAGGCCTCTCGGCCCGCAAAGCACCGGTACGCCCTTCCAGCGGCATTCCGCCCGCTCACCCGGTTTCGGCGTCTTCTCGGGATCGAACCGCAAGTAATTCGCGACGAAGAGATCCAAATCGCCGTCGCGGTCGTGGTCAAGGAAGGCGCAACCCGTGCTCCAGCGCCGCTCCGGGCTCAGCAGGCCTCGGCGTTTGGTTTCGTCTCGAAAAGTTCCGTCTCCCTGGTTGCGGAACAGAACGTGGGAACCCCAGTGTGTCACCAGGATGTCGGTGTACGCATCGTTGTCGACATCGCCGGCACAGGCGCCCTGGCCCCAGCCGGTGTGCCCGATTCCGGCTTCCTCGGTGACGTCATCAAATGCAAGTCCGCCGCGGTTGCGATAGAGATAATGCCTGGATTGCCCGGCCTGATCGCCGAGCCGGTCTCCGTTCACGAAGAAAAGGTCCATGAGACCGTCGTTGTCGTAATCGAATATCGCCACACCCGTCCCGGTCGTCTCGACGATATACTCCTTGCCCTTTTCCGCCCCCGAAATGTTGACACCGGTCAGGCCCGCCTGCCGGGCGATGTCGTGATAGGCGATCCGGGGCAGCTCCGTGCCCTCGGGTAACGGCCTGCGCGGCTGCGCCCGGCGGCCGGACACCGCCACGCCCTGAGCGGACACCGCGGATTGCAGCACAGCGGCGAGGGCGAAGGCCGCGATGACGGCGACAAAACTCCATGGCCTACGGGAGACGCGGGCCATCGCAGACCTCTTCATCGACAGATACCACTGGGTGAGCACGCAAAGGCTTAGTCTACTGGGAACAGCCGAACGAAGGATGCGAGTTGTTCACAGGCATTCATTCCTGCTGCGAATGTCGGCATAATGTGAGAAGTTTCCCTGGTGAGCCAAGGAGAACGTTCGCCTTCGGCTCGACGGACTGAAGCCCTTCAGTCTTGTTTTGCCTCCCCGGCCGGCATAGCATGACGACAGGGAGGCGACAATCCAGGCCTGCATTTCTCACCACGTGGGGAAACGAAGTGCGGGAGAGGGCCGGCAGGACGAGGCGCGAGCCGCTTGGCGCGCGCAGGTGTACTTGACCCTACATCGAGCACGGCAAGCCAGCGCAACGAAGTCATGGCGGTCGTATCGCGTGCTTCCCCCGTCAGGTGGGGAGAGATGCAGGCTAGGCTGCCGCGCCCGAGGTGCGTTCGTCCTGTCAAAAAGAGCTGCGCAGGATGCGCGGGCGCTGCGCTGCGGGCGGAGGAGCTTCGGCCCAGGCGCATCGAGGGCTCGTGTTGGTTGCAAATCAGGTGTCTGCATGGCCGTTCGGTTCGCCGTGTGTGCGCAAGGGTCGCCAAACCAAAAACCGCCGCTCGGACCGCCGCGCCTGCCGCCAAGTCACTGCTTCCCTGTCCACGGTTGTTCGGCATTTTCTTTCCTTCAAGCGCCGTTAGCTGGGAAATCCTGGGAAAGTGCGCAGAATCCCGTGTCTGCGGGCGGCCGCACGAAGTGCACCGTTGGCCGCAGCTCCCGTCGCCCTCCGGGCTCGTTCCGCTGCGGCCAACCCAAAATGAACCCATGCTGAGAAAGGGGAACGTTCTAGATTGCACAATCAGGGGAATTTTCTATATTGCGTTGACACATTCCTGCCGGGAATTGATTGCAGTCGAACTTGGTGAGAAGATACGAGCGGGTGAACGGGTGAACGGGTGAACGGGTGAGCCTCCTTTCCACGATGGCTGCTTTCCTCCGGCAGAGCGTCCCGCTCTGCACCGCGTTGTTCCTGTCTTCGGCCGTCGGCCAGGTCCCGGATAGCGGCGAACTCTTCGAACGCCGAATCCGCCCCATTTTCCTGGAGCGATGCGGCGAGTGCCACGGCGAAAAGGTGCAAATGGCCGGTCTGAAGCTTACGACCGCGCAAGGCTTTCTCCGCGGCGCCGTGGGAACCCCCGTCGTCGTCCAGGGAGACCCGGACCAGAGCCGGCTCATTCAGGCCGTGCGGTATGAAGGCAGGATCAAAATGCCGCCCACCGGCAAGCTCCGGGAAATGGAGATCGAAGCCCTGGAGCAGTGGGTTGCGGGGGGCGCCGTCTGGCCGGATGCGGTCCCTCAAACCCCGCCGCCGAGTAAAGCATCCGAGACCGGCTTCACTGCAAAGCAACTCTCGCACTGGGCCTTTCAACCCATATCCGACCCCGAGCTTCCGGCGGTCGACCACGAAGACTGGATCAGCAATGACATCGACCGCTTCATCCTGAGCCGCTTGGAGGCGTCCGGGCTGAAGCCGGCTGACCCCGCGGACAAGCTGACTCTCCTCAGACGGGCGAAGTACGATCTGCACGGCCTGCCGCCGGACGAAGAGGAGATCCGGGCGTTCGTCTCCGATACCGCTCCGGAGGCTTTCGGGCGTCTCGTCGAGCGCCTGCTCGCCTCGCCGCGGTATGGAGAGAAGTGGGGGCGGCACTGGTTGGATGTCGCCCGTTACGCCGACGTATCGGCGCACGCCTGGCGCTATCGTGACTACGTCATCGACGCCTTCAACCGCGACCTCCCCTATGACCGGTTCGTCAGCCAGCAAATCGCCGGCGACTTGCTGCCCTCGGCCATCGCCGGCCGGCCCAACGCTCAGGGCATTATCGCTACGGGCTTCCTGGCCCTCGGCCCGCGGCAAATCAACGAGCAGGACAAGACCAAACTGCTCTATGACGTGATCGATGAGCAAATCGATACTACGTCAAAGGCTTTCCTCGGGCTGACCATTTCCTGCAGTCGCTGTCACGATCACAAGTTCGACCCGATTTTGACAAGGGACTACTATTCGCTCGCCTCGATCTTCGCTGACACGCAGAGTTGGGACGTGCTCGACACCCGGGACTCGACTCTGCACCACGCCGCCCTGGTCCCCAAGCAGGAATACGAGCACTACAAGAGCGCGAAGTACAAGGTAGACGCCAAGAAACAGGAAATTGACGCTTTTCTGGCGAACGAAGTGCTCGACCATGTGCTGTCGATGTACTACCATCGCGTGGCGGACTACCTGCTTGCCGAGTGGAGGGTCCGCGCCCAAGGGCTCTCCCCCGCCCAAGCCGCGGCGCAGGGAGAACTTGAGCTGAGCGTCCTTGAAGACTGGGTCCCGTATTTGCGGCCCTCCGGCAGCCACGCCGACTTCAAGGTGTTTCTCGAGCACTGGCGCAGCACCGCTACCAAGGACGCTTCAGTCGAGGACGTGGAACGCGCCGCGCACCATTACCAGGAGATCTTCGACATCCCGGCCAAGCGCTGGATTGAAGATGTGCGCGGCTGGAAAACCAAGCTTGTCCAAGCGGTCGCCCGAAACTCGAAGCTGCCCCAGCCGGCTCGGATCGAAGGCAAGAGCTTCGAAAGCGTGAACGACCGTTTCTTCGTGGAAGTCGCCTTGTCCCCGTTGGCCTCCAATGCTTGCCGCTTCTTCAACAAAGACCTCTGCGGCCCGGCGCCTTTCTTGGTCGATGGCGAAGAGCGCGAGAAGGTGCTGTCCGAAACGGCTCAGCGTCACTTGGCGCGCCTGCGCAACGAGCTCGACGAGCTGCAAACCCGATCGCCGGAAGAGCCGCCCTTGGCTTGTTCCGTTACGGAAGGCAAGGCTGTCGAGCAACGCGTCTTCCTGCGGGGCAACCCGTCGAGTCCGGGCGATCTCGTGGCAAAGCGCTTCCCGGTTGTCTTTGCGAACGACGACGCCCCTGCCGTCGTCGAAGGCAGCGGCCGCCATGCACTTGCCGGATGGATCACGAAACCCGGCCACCCCACGACGGCGCGCGTTATGGTCAACCGCATTTGGCAATGGCACTTCGGGGAGGGCCTGGTCAATACGCCCAACAACTTCGGCCTCACCGGTGCGAAGCCAACCCATCCCGCTTTGCTCGACTACCTGGCGCAACGGTTTATCGAGTCCGGCTGGTCGATCAAGTCGATGCACCGCCTGATGATGAACTCGAGCACTTACCAAATGAGCAGCCGCGCAGACGGGCGAGCCTGGAGCGCCGACCCGGACAATCGGCTGTGGTCGCGATTCAGCCGCCGGCGCCTCACGATTGAAGAACTGCGTGATTCGTTGCTCGCTCTCGATCGAGCACTCGACCTGACCGTCGGCGGAAAGCTTGAGCCTGCACCCGTGAAAGAAGGCGAGGAGAAGGCGCCGGTCACCTTGGCCAATTCAAGGCGCCGCACGGTCTATATACCCGTGTCGCGCGGCGGCATTCCCACGACGCTGCGCAGCTTCGACTTCGTCGATTCCGCAACCAGCACGGGGAAGCGGAACCTCACGACCGTAGCGCCGCAAGCGCTCTACATGATGAATAGTCCGTTTGCCCTCGATCGCTCCGAAGCTTTCGCGCGGTATCTGCTCGCCGATGGAACGCGCGACGCCCCCCGCCGCATCAAGCGGGCTTACCGGATCGCGTTGGGCCGCGGCGCCCAACCCGATGAAATCGCCCGCGGCCTCTACTCCATCGACCACTATCCGGCTGCCGCGCATGCTTCGAACCCGAGCTTGGATGCCTGGGCCGGCTTCTGCCGAATGTTGATGTCGTCAAACGAGTTTCACCATGTCGATTGATCGGACTGCAAGTGCCGCTGCCGGCGTACTTCTTTCGCGCCGGACCATGCTGCGGCGCAGCGGCCTCGGATTCGGCTCGCTAAGCCTCATGGCTCTACTCGGTAGCGAGCAGCTTGCCGCCGAGGGGAACTCGAGCACGACTTTTTCCTTCGTAAAGCCATCACATTTCAAGGCCCGCGCCAAGAACATCATCTTCCTCTTCATGAATGGGGGCCCATCGCACATCGATACGTTCGATCCCAAGCCGCGGCTCGATCAAGAACATGGCAAACCCATCCCGTTCAAGCTCGGTTTCACCTTCGCTGACGACGAGTACATCGGCGGACTGATGAAGTCCCCCTGGGCCTTCAAGCAGTACGGCGAAAGCGGTATTCCGGTAAGCGACCTCTTCCCGCACGTCGCGTCTCACGTGGACGACCTCTGCGTCATCCGGTCCGTTGTCGGCGACGGAGTCGACCACGGCGGGGCGCTTTTGCAGATCAATACCGGCTCCATCAACTTCACGCGTCCCAGCCTTGGCTCGTGGGTGCTCTACGGCCTGGGAACGGAGAACCGCAACCTGCCGGGCTTCATTGTCATCAAGTCGGCCGACGCCAAGCTCTACGGGTCTGGTTTTTTGCCGGGCCGCTATCAGGCGACGTCGATTGGCAGCACGAACTCGAAGCTCGACGATTTGATCAAGAATCCCGTTGAGCACCTTGCCAACCCGCAGCTTTCTCCTGATCAGCAGCGCTACGAACTCGCTATGCTTCGGCAGATCAACCGCGCCCATCAAGCCGAACGGGAGCACGACCCGCAACTCGAGTCCCGTATCCAGGCATTCGAGTTGGCCGCGCGCATGCAGCTTGAAGCGCCCGAGGCCTTCGATGTGGAGCGTGAGTCACACGCCACGAAGAAGCTCTACGGCTATGACCATGGGCCCACGCACGAGTTCGCCTGGCAGTGCATGTTGGCGCGCCGGCTGGTCGAGCGCGGCGTCCGCTACGTGCAGTGCACGCATAGCCCGCTACCCACTTGGGACCAGCACACGCAGCTTCAACGCATCCACACCCGGAACGCCAAAGAGGTTGATCAGCCGATCGCCGCGCTCTTGAGAGATCTCAAGGCCCGCGGCCTGCTCGACGATACCCTCGTCATGTGGGGCGGAGAGTTCGGCCGCACGCCTTTCATGGAGCGCGATGGCCGCGACCACAACCCGTGGGGCTTCACGATCTGGATGGCCGGCGGAGGTGTCAAACCGGGCGCCGTCTATGGCGCGACGGACGAGTACGGCTATCATGCCGTCGAAGACCGCATGCACATCCACGACCTGCATGCCACCATCCTGCATCTGCTCGGCTTGGACCACACCAAGCTCACTTACCGCCTCGCGGGCAGGGACTTCCGGCTGACTGACGTCTACGGCAACGTCGCCCACAAGATCATGGCCTAGCGGCCACGCGAAGTTACGTTTCAGTTGCAACGTTTCTTGTCACTTTTCGGCCTGAAAATGGCTAGAAAAATAGCTCTAACCGCGCGATGCTCAGCGCTCGGAGAGAGCGTCCAAAAAATACCGCTCAATGAGGTCCAGAATTATCGCGTCGAGGTCGTTGGAGCGACCGAGGAAAGCGCGGGTGGGACTGTCGGCCCAGGGGGCGCCGGCGGGCGAATGTTCACGCTCGAATGCGTCCTCGATGGACTCGACGAGGGCGGCGGCGATGTCGCGTATGGCCGGGGTCAGATCCCCAATTTCTCTTGAGAATGGGGGGTAGTGCGCTAGCGCACTACCAGAATGGGCCATGCTATAGTGGTGGCGGATGGGCTGCCAAGCTGGATCGGGGTCCCATAGCTTGGCGGTTTAGAGAGAGGGCGTCCCCCGAGGCGTGGCCTTCCGTCTCATTTCCACCGGGGTGGGAGGGGGGATGGCCGTCGGCACCTTCCGTGATCCAGCGTTCATGGCCAATCGCGACGTGCCCATCCACCGATGGGTTCCATGGATCGCGGGATTCTCCAAGCACTTCATTGAGGATGCGCTCGGCAGCTACACGAACGGCCACCGAGAAACAGTGCTTGATCCGTTCGCTGGCGTGGGGACCACGCTGGTCGAGGCCGACCTCGCTGGCCACGACACCATCGGCTTTGAGATCAATCCCTACGCGGCGTTCGCGGCGCAACTCAAGCTATGCGCCCATCGAGTGCCGGTAGAGGATGTCCGCGCTGTCGCCGGCGACCTGTACACGCATGCGCTCACCGTGGAGCAGAACGACACCGCTCCGGTTGCGTCTCCGCCGCCCGGATTCCGCACGCGCTCCCCGTTCTACAGCCCGGCGGTAGAACGCAAGGTGCTGCTGATGCTGGATTTCGTGGGCCGCCAGTCCGACGACCGGGTCGTCGATCTGCTGCGGTTGGCGTTCGCATCTACGATGGTCGAGTATTCAAACTATTCGTACGAGCCGAGCCTGGGCCGGCGTTCGGCGGTTGGCCGCGCCGACGTGGAAGATTACCCGGTCGCCGCATGCGTCGCGCGCAAGCTGGAGGACATGGCTGAAGACGCCGAGTGGTACCGCCGGCACCGCGCGCGCGGTCGCCGACCGGATGGCCGTGTGCATGTACAGTCGTTCTTCGACGGCTACCAGCGGATCGTCCCCGGCAGCGTCGACCTGCTGATCACGTCGCCGCCCTACGCGAACAATTACCACTACAACCGCAACACGCGCCCGCATCTGTATTGGCTCGGATTCTGCAAGTCGCCGGACGAACTGAGGTGGCTGGAGGAGCAGAACTTCGGCACCTACTGGCAGCGGGCGCGCGAACGTGATCACGTCGCGCTCGACCCGTTCATCGACGACCACGAGATCCACCGCACGCTGGACGCCATCCGCAGCCAGAACACGGACCGGGGCATCTACGGCGGCGCGGGATGGGCCAACTACATCACCACCTACCTGAACGACTGCGTGCGGTTCCTGGCCGGCGTGAAATGGTGCCTGCGGCCTGGCGCGACGGCGCTGGTCGTGATTGGCAACAGCATCGTGCAAGGCGTCCACGTGCCCACCGATCGGTTCCTCGCCAAGATCGCACGCCGGCACGGTCTGACCGTCGCCGACATCCACACGCCGCGCGCTACCCGCGTCGGCAACAGCATCATCCATTCCAGCGTGCGCTCCGGAAACGGCCGTTCCGCCAGCCTGTATGAAGCGGTCGTCGAGATCCGACAGCCATGAGCGGCCTGTACGACCCGCTCACGTACGACAACCTCATGGCCGGGGTGGTCGTACACTTCGAGCGCCAGCCGCTTGCCCGAATCGCCCACGTCGCCGACGTTCGCGGGCCGGGAATCTACGCGCTGTTCTATGATGGTCCGCACGATGCATACAGGCCGATTTCCGGTACGCCGACCCCGATCTACGTAGGGAAGGCCGTGCCGCCGGGGGCACGCACGGGAACGGCCATAGATGTCTCGGCGCCGGCCTTGCAACGCCGTCTCCGTGAGCACGCGGGTACGCTGAGCGCCGCCAACGACCTTGAGGTGGCCGACTTCGAGTACCGCCACCTTGCTGTCGTACCGGTATGGATTACGCTCGCCGAGCGCTTTCTGATCGACCACTACGAGCCGATCTGGAACTTGCGGCTGGACGGTTTCGGCAACCATGACCCCGGCGCCGGTCGGCGACAAGGAGAGGCGAGTTGGTGGGATACGCTGCACCCCGGCCGCACATGGGCCGACGAACTGCGGCGCGTCAAGACCGAGGACCGAGCGCGCGAACGAGTGACCAGCTTCTTCGAGGAGAGGAACGAGGGCGAAACCTGAACCAACGACAGCTCAACTTCTGCAAGCTGTCAGGTAATGTACATCACGGGCGGCGGAAGCGGCCCGGAAAAGGCCGTCGCCCGCAAGCTCGCAATACGGACATTCTCCGGAAGCCCTTCGAGAGTCTCCTTGGCCGGCAGCTCGTCGGACTTGGTGGGGCCGCTGGATCTGAACCTGTACGTCAATCATGGCTCGGATGCTGTGTTGTCCAACGGAAGAATCGTCTCGGATCACTCCTCGACAGGGTTGCTCGGCAACGAATCCGTCTCGTCACCCGCTGGACCGATCCTCCGTTGCGTGCAGGCATGTACTTCATCTCTTTTGGGTTGTTTACAACCAGCAAGAAGGTAGAGGCGACCATATCAGCAACAGTGGAAAGTGAACCTTGCCAGGCTGTGTAGCACCCGGAAGGATGACATCATTGCCGGGCAACCCACGCGGTTTTAGCCCACTACGCATAGACTCTCTCGAACCCTTTGTGTAACATGAACCTGGAGACGGGAATCAGGCAGGATGTCACCTCAATGAATGCGCGTGTTCCGCTTGTTTGCTTTCTCCTGGCCGGTTTTGCGGTTCTTTGCGGAGATGCGGCCCAAGCCGAGTCCGCACAGGAACAGGAAGAGTTCTTCGAGACCCGTATTCGGCCCTTGCTCGCCGAGCATTGCCAAAGCTGTCATGGCGACTTGGCGACATCCGGACTGCGTGTCGATTCACGCAACGGTTTGTTGAAGGGCGGCAGCAGAGGACCGGCCATCCTCCCGGGGAAACCCGAGTCCAGCCTGCTCCTGCAAGCCGTCAGCCACTCTCACGCGAACCTGAAGATGCCGCCGACCGGCCGGCTGGGCCAACGCGCTGTCGATGATCTCACCAGCTGGGTCCGCGCCGGTGCGGTGTGGACGCGGAAGAGGGAGCAAGTCGGGCAGGCGAAAGGGAAGGGAATCAGCGAGGAAGACCGTTCCTTCTGGTCGTTCCAACCGCTCATGAATCCGGCCGTCGGAGCCGACTCGCCTATCGACGAGCTCGTTCGGGTCTCCCTGCAGGAGAATGGCTTGACGCCGAACCCTCCGGCGGACAGAAGAACATGGCTCCGCCGCATCAGCTTCGATCTGATCGGGCTACCCCCGACTCCCGGGGAGGTTTCCGAGTTCCTCGCGGATGACTCGCCAGAGGCGTTTTCAACCGTTGTGGACCGCTTGCTGAGTTCGCCTCACTTCGGCGAGCGCTGGGGTCGCTATTGGCTTGATGTCGCTCGCTATGGCGAAAACGACTTCCACGGCGTCGGCATCGCAGAGTATCCGCAAGCCTGGCGCTATCGTGATTGGGTGATCGAAGCCTTCAATTCCGATATGCCCTATGACGTTTTCGTGAAGGCGCAGATCGCCGCTGACCTGATGCCGGGGGACAATCAAAAGCTGCTCGGCGGTCTGGGCCTGTTCGGCTTGGGGCCTTGGTACTACGGTATTTCACATCCTCCCCAAGCCCGCGCCGACGAACGTAATGAGCGAGTGGACATGGTCTCGCGCGGCTTGCTGGGGCTGACGGTCGCTTGCGCCAGATGCCACGATCACAAGTACGATCCCATCTCGATGCAGGACTACTATGGGCTGGCCGGGGTCTTCGCCAGCGTGCACTACAGGAGCTATCCGCTCGCCTCGGAGCAGACCATCCAGGACTACAAGCGGCAGGAAAAAGAGATCAAGGACCTTGAGAAGGAGGTTGCCGATTTCCTGAAGCGGCAGAGTGAAGACCTCACGCGCATCTTCACGCGACGTACCGCCGACTATGTGATCGCCTCTTGGCGGGTTCTGTCGTCGGGTGAGACGGACGAGGAGGAGGTTGCCTGCAAGGTCGACGAGGTCGCACGCCGGAGCAAGCTTGACTGGAATACCCTGGAGCGCTGGGTCAACTACCTGGGAAAACCTCACGAGGATCATCCGTATTTGGACGCCTGGCAGCGGTTGCTTCAGGACGGATCCGCCACCGAGGAGCAAGTCCGACAAGCGGCCGACGAATATCAAGCGCTGATCGTTTCGCTCGCGGAAGAACGCGAGAAGATCGAGGAAGAGACGAGAACTCTCGTAGCCCGTCTGGATAAGAAGAAACGAGAGCGCACGAAGCTTCCCAACGATTACATCTCAGGCGACAGCTTCAAGTTCAATGATGTGGATACGACACCGATGGCGCGAGACCGGTACCTGGCTTGGAAGCCGGTTCTCGGTGTGGGCAAGGATGCGGTCCTGCGTTATCAAGGGGAAGAACTTGAGCGCTTCCTGCAAGGCGAGTGGAAACAGCACCTGCAGTCGCTTCGAGCTGAACTCGAGGAGAAGAAAGAGAAGCTGCCGCCTCACTACCCTTACCTGCCGGGGATCGAGGACTGGCAGGAGCCGCGGAACGCCAAGCTCAACCTTCGCGGCAACCCGTTCCAGGAGGGAGAGGAGATTCCGAGGCGATTTCCGGCGGTGCTGAGCCACAGCGATCCTACTCCGTTCCGCAATGGAAGCGGCAGATTGGAATTGGCTGAAGTGATCGTCAAACAGCCGCTGGCTGCGCGGGTCATGGCGAATCGGGTTTGGCAGCACCTTTTTGGGCGTGGCATCGTGCGAACAGCGAGTAATTTTGGACGCACCGGAGCCAAACCCTCAAATCCGCAGTTGCTCGAATACCTGGCATGGCGCCTCGTCCATCAGCAGTGGTCGATCAAGAAACTCATTCGGGAGATTGTGCTCTCCGAAACCTATCAGGCAAGCAGCAACGGATCGAAACCCAACGAAGCCAAGGATCCCGACAACCGCTTCTTCCGGCGCGCCAACCGGCGCCGACTCGACATCGAGGCCTTGCGAGACACGATGTTGTTCGTTGCCGGACGGCTCGACCCCGAGCCGGGCGGAGAGTCCAAAGCACTCTCCGCAGAAAACCGCCGGCGAACCGTCTACGCGAGAGTCGAGCGTTTCCGGCCGGATGAAACACTGGCCTTGTTCGATTTCCCGAATCCGAGCGCGAGCAGCGCGCAACGGGTTGTCACCAATGTGCCGCTGCAGCGCCTCTTTTTTCTCAACAGCGACTTCGTTCTGCATCAGTCCGAAGCCTTGGCGGCGCGAGTCCGGTCCGCCGGAAGCGATGCCGATCGGATCCGGGAGGCGTATCGACTTTCGTTTGCGCGCGAGGCGGCCGACTCTGACGTTCGGGACGGCCTCGACTTTCTCGCCGCCGCCGGAGAAGACGGCTGGACCCAGTACGCACAGGTATTGCTCGGCTCCAATGAATTTGCCTTCATCGATTAGCGTATGTCCGTTCACTTTCCCTCCATACCGCGTTCAGTCAGCCGTCGCCGCCTGTTGGCGCAACTCGGCAGCGGCTTCGGCCTGCTGGGCCTCGCCAGGCTGAAGGCCGCCACGGCGGGGCCGTTTGACCCAAAGCCGCCCCACTACGAGCCCCGTGTCAAGAACGTCATCTTCCTGATGATGAATGGCGGTTGGTCACAAGTGGATACATTCGACCCCAAGCCGACCCTCACCAAATACGACGGTAAGCCGATGCCCGGCGGCACACCGAAGACCGACGCCGATGACGGCCGAGTCGGAACTTTGATGAAGTCGCCGTTTCGCTTCCACAAACATGGGCAAAGCGGTATCGAGGTGAGCGAGCTGTTTCCTCAGGTAGGCGGCGTCATCGATGACTTCTGCGTCATCCGCTCGATGCATACGAATGTGCCCAACCACGAGCCGGGGCTCTTCATGATCAACTGCGGTGCGCTCCAGCCGGGTCGGCCTTCCATGGGTTCATGGATCACGTATGGACTTGGCACCGAAAACCGCAACCTGCCCGGATTCGTCGTCCTGTGTCCTGGTGTACCGACGGTCGGCCCGCCTCTGTGGAACTCGGCTTTTCTGCCCGCCGTCTACCAGGGAACCCATATTCACACCGAGGAGACAGACCCGAAGAAGTTGATCCGGTACATTCGGAACGAGCGCTTCCCCCACGACGTACAGCGCCGGCAGCTCAACCTGCTCGAGCGCCTGAATCGCCGGCATCTTGCGACCCGTGATGAGGACACCCAACTCGAGGCGGCGATCGAGACCATGGAAACGGCTTTTCGCATGCAGATGCAAGCGCCCGAGGTCTTTGACATTACCAAGGAGACGGAAACACTGCGCGACAGTTACGGCAGCAGCGACTTCGGCCGGGCTTGTCTCATGGCGCGGCGCATGGTGGAGAACGGCGTGCGCATCGTGCAAGTCTATTTCGGCAAGGTCCAGCCTTGGGACAGCCACAGGGACATCATGGCCCACAAGCGTCTGTCGGCCGAGGCGGACCCTGCCATCGCGACTCTCATCAAAGATCTCAAAGCCCGCGGCCTCTTCGATGAGACATTGGTCATCGTCGGAAGCGAGTTCGGGCGAACCCCGGCGGTCGAGTTGCAGCGAAACTCCCAACTGACCAACGGCCGTGACCACAACTCGCTCGGCTTCACGGTCCTTCTAGCGGGCGGTGGAGTCAGGGGCGGCATGACCTATGGCGCAACCGACGAGTTCGGATACACCGCTGTGGAAAAGCCGGTCCATGTTCACGACCTGCATGCCACGGTCCTTCACCTGCTCGGCCTCGACCACACGAAGCTCACCTACCACTACAGCGGTCGGAATTTCCGTCTGACTGACGTCCACGGGAACGTCCTCAGAGAAATTCTTGTGTGAAGGCTCTGTTCGCAAACCCCAGCTTTTTCCACACGAACCTGTCCTCGCCGGGTTCGGCACCCGGGGCTGTCGAGCCCGGGTCGACACGCGTCAGGCAAGGATCTCTTTGATAACGCGGGCCGGGTATTGGTCGATGAGGCGCTCGTCGAGTCCGTGGCGCTGGTAGGTCAGTTGGCGGGCATCCATGCCGAGTTGGTGGAGGAGCGTGGCGTGCAGATCGTGAACGCTGACTCGATCTTCGGCGGCGTGGTAGCCGATCTCGTCAGTGGAGCCGTGCGTATAGCCACGCTTGATGCCTCCGCCAGCCATCCAAATACTGAAGCCCATCGGACCGTGGTCGCGGCCGGCGGAGTAGTTCGATGCTTCTTGCGAGACGGGCATGCGGCCGAATTCGCCGCCCCACAGCACGAGCGTTTTGTCGAGCAGCCCGCGCTGCTTGAGGTCCGTGAGCAGCGCCGCCACCGGCTTGTCGGTCTTGCCGCAACTGTAGTCGAGGCCCTTTTGAAGCTCCGAGTGATTGTCCCAGATTTGATACTCGATGAAGAGCTGTACAAACCGCACGCCGCGCTCGACAAGCCGCCGGGCCATCAGGCAACGGGTGCCGTAGGACCGCGTCTGCTCGTCGTTGAGACCGTACATCTCCTTGGTCTTCTCGCTCTCTTGGGAAAGGTCTAGTGCGTCGGTTGCTTCGACCTGCATCCGCGCGGCCAACTCATAGCTGGCAATGCGCGCGTCGAGCTCGAGATATCGCGGCCGTTGTCCACGATGGCTTTCGTCCAGCCGGCGGAGGAGGTCTCGCTCGGCCTGCACCAGCGGGGAGGGAAGGTCCTGTTCCGGCTTGAGGTTCAACAGCGGCGGGCCTTCGGAGCGAAAGCGCGTTCCTTGGAATTCCGGCGGGAGCCAGCCGGCCTGCCAATTCTGGATGCCATTGACGGGCAGCTTCTTTGGGTCGTCGAGCACGACATACCCGGGCAGGTTCTGATTCTCGCTCCCCAATCCGTAGGTTACCCAGGAACCGAGTGCGGGCCGTCCGGGCAGCGTCCGCCCGGAATGCATCAAATACAGCGACGGCTCGTGGTTGAAGTGCTCACCATGCATCGAGCGGATCAAGGTGATGTCATCGACGCGCTTCGACAAGTGGGGCAGCGCCTCGGAGACATCCATGCCGCACTCTCCATGCTTTGCGAACTTGTACGGCGACGGCAGAAAGCCGCCGACCTGTTGGGGGTTCTCAAGCCGATTGAGAATATCCCGCGGCGCTTTCTTCCCGGCGTATTTCTCGAGGGTCGGTTTCGGGTCGAACAGATCGACCTGGCTCGGTCCGCCGTTCATGAACAGATGAATCACCGAGGTGGCCTGCGGCTCGAAGTGCGGTTGGCGCGGCTGGAAACCATGAATGCGCGTCGTCGCGGCAGCAGCGGAAGGACTCGAATAAAGGTCGGTTCCCAGCAGCGTCGCGAGAGCGGCGCCGTGCAAACCGTCGCTGACCCGCGAGAAGAAGTCTCGGCGGCTCACCTTTCGGGGTATCGGTTTCATTTTCATCGCTCGACTCCTCTCGATATGCTCAGTCCACGTATAGAAACTCGGCCGAGATCAGCAGCGCATGGGCCAGCGAGCCCAGCGCCGACCAGCGGGCCGTGTACCCTCGCGGCGCGTCATGGTTCTCGTTTTCCAGATGGCTGCGCCACTCGCCCGACAAATCGTCGATGCTGGCGAGCCCGGCATCGACTTCGTCCGCGGTCGGCAGCCGGGTCAGTGCTCGCAGATAGAGCTGCTGAATCTGCTTCTCGCGATCATCCGGGAACTCGTCGATCAATCGAGCGGCCAGGAAACGCGCATGTCCTCGAACCGTGTCGCCGTTCATCATCTGCAAGGCCTGCGTTGCGACGGTCGACTGCGTCCGCTCGGTGCAGTTCGGAGTCAGTTGCGGTAGGTCGAAGACATCCAGCATCGTAGCAGGCGTCTTGCGGCGTTTCAGCACGTATACCGCTCGACGCCATCCTTTCTTCGTACCGTCGACAACGATCTCGCCGCTGTCTTTCGTCGTCACCTGGTCGGGCAGCCCGAACGGCGTGGTGTCGAGCCGCTCCGTCGCCCGCAAGATGGAGTCGTAAAGCGTCTCGGCGCTCATGCGCCGCAACGGCATCCGCGAAAGCAGCTTGTTCTCCAGGTCCTCGGCCGCCGCGCGGTCGCCCACTTGCGAACTCTGCCGGTACGCGGTCGTCGTCGTCATCAGGCGGTGCATCGCTTTGATGCTCCAGCCTGAGCGCACAAACTCGGTCGCCAGCCAGTCCAACAACTCCGGATGGCTCGGCCGCGCTCCGGTGCGTCCGAAGTTTGACGGAGTCTCGACGAAGCCGCGGCCGAAGTGATGAAGCCAGATGCGGTTGACCATCACGCGCGACGTCAGCGGATGATCGGGCTGCGTGAGCCAACGCGCCAACGCGAGCCTGTTTCCACTGCTGCCGTCGTGTTCCCAGGGCCGCTCGGCCTGGAACGGCTCAAGGCCGGCGCGCAGCACCGACGGTATGGCCGGGGTAACCCTTTCGAGCAGCGACTGCGCCTCACCGCGGCCCAGCAGATAGACCGCCGACGGCTCACCTCCCATGTCGTAGAGAGCGCGAATCCGGGGCTCGGGCTTGAGCTTATTCTTTGCCTCATTGAGAGATTTCTGTGTCGTCTCACGAAAGGCTTTGAACTCGGCCGAGAACTCGTCCAACTTATCATCGTCGACCTTCAGTACATCGGAGAACTTCTTGGCCAGGTACTTCTGGATCTCGGTTCGCTGTTCGCCTGGAGTCTCTTCCAGACGAAGCAGATCCTGTCGCACCGGCTCGGGCAGCTTGGACAGCCGCTCCTGAATCAGTTGCCTGCGGTAGGGCTCTGCTTTCTTCTTCAGAGCCGCTTCAAGGCGTTTGATTTCAGCTTCGATCGGCTTGTTGTGTTCCTGGGCTTCCTTCCATTCCGAGGCGAGCCCGACCTTGATGAGTCGTTCGGTCGGTGGAACCCAATCGTAGGGATCGAAGGCGGTTTGCAGGACCGCGCTCAGTCGATAATAGTCTCGCTGCGGAAGCGGGTCGTACTTATGGCTGTGGCAGCGGGCGCAACCGACCGTCAATCCCATCACGGCGGAACCCAGCACATGAATCTCATCGGCGATGACGTTCATCCGTTCGGCCAACGAGCCGTTCGCGGGCGAATAAGTCCCGTCGGGAGTCATCCGTAAAAAACCGGTCGCCGCCAGGATGTCGATCGTCTCCTGCGTAGCTTCTTTGAGATCTTTGTGATCGAGCAACTCGTCGCCGGCGAGCTGCTCGGTGACGAAGCGGTCATAAGGCTTGTCCTGGTTCAGCGCTCGGATCACGGAATCCCGATAGCGCCAGGAGTGCGGCCGCACCCTGTCCGCGTCGATGATGCCTTCCGAATCGGAATAACCGGCCAAATCAAGCCAGTGCTGCGCCCATCGCTCGCCGTAATGCGGGGACTCGAGCAGCCTGTCGATCATGCGCTCATAGGCGTCGGGCCTGTCGTCGCTCAGGTAGGCTTCCACCTCGGACATGGTGGGCGGCATACCGATCAGGTCGATGTACGCCCGGCGCAACAGATCAAGCCGGTCAGCCTCGTCCGCGTAGCTCAATTGCTTCTCTTCGAGGTTGCGCAACAGGAAGGCATCGATCGGATTGCGCACCAGGCGAGAGTGCTTGACCGTGGGGGCCTTCGGACGCGCAGGCGGTTGAAACGACCAGAACCGCCGATCCTCATCGCTGACGAGAGACTCGCTCTCGCTGACCTCGACCACCTCTTTCGGAGCCGGTTGCGCCCCGGAAGCAATCCACTCTCTGAGTGTCTCCACCTCGGCGTCCGTCGGAGGCTTGACGTTGTTTGCGTACAGCATGTGCGGCGGGGGCATTTCGCCCGCGGCGACACGTTGGAACATCAAGCTGGCCTCGGGATCACCCGGCGCCAGCGCAGGTCCCGAGCGGCCGCCTTTCAGGCGGCTCGCAATGGTTCGCAGGTCGAGGTCGCCTTCACGCCGGCGCTTGCCGTGGCAAGTGACGCAGCGCATCTGGAGAATCGGCAGAACTTCCTTGTCGGTGATCAGGGGACCCGACGCGGAGGTTCCCGGCGCGCCTTGGTGGATCCAATCGCGGAGGAGCTGCAACTCGTCGTCGGTGAGTTTCTCGCCGACCGGAGGCATGGCGCCGGAAACAACCTTCTGCAAGAGCAGGCTCGTTTCGGGAGAGCCGGGGAAAATAGCGGGGCCTGACTTGCCGCCCTTGAGGAGCGTCTGATGTGATTCGAGATTCAGTTCCGCCTGCGGCGCCTCGGCGCCGTGGCAGGCCACACACTTTGCTTTCAGAAGAGGTTGTACGGCGCCTTCGAAGCCTACCCGAGGGGCACTCCACCCCGGCAGGCAAAGCATGGCCGCCGCCACAAGCGGAATCGTCTGTCGAAACCAACTCATCGTCCCGAGTCCAATCCTTTTCTCGGCACTACCTGAGGACCGCCCGGCCGCGCCGAACATCGAGACCTACGCAAGCCCGCCAAGCGGCCGCGAGATGTCGGCCAAGCTCTCGAGCGGCGCTCCCATGCGCTCGGCGATCGAGAGGTAAAGCCCGGCCAGCGGCGTGTCCTGAGGATAGGCGATTGCGCGTCCCGTGCGAATCGTTCCGCTCCCGCTCCCGGCAAAAATCAGCGGCAGGTCGTGACAGGTGTGCTTGTTGCCGTCCTTGAGCCCGGACCCCATCACGATCATCGAGTGATCGAGCAGTGTGCCCTCACCTTCGTGAATCGAGTCCATGCGCTCCAGGAGGTAGGCCAACTGCTCGACGTGCCAACGATTGATCGCCTCGTACTGCACCATGATTTCGGGCTTGTCCTGATGATGGGAGGTGGCGTGCCACTGCTCGGTTACGCCGGGCAGAAAACTGAAATTACCGCTGCAGCCGCCGTTCTCGAACATGAACGTGGCGATCCGGGTCTGATTCATCTGGAACGCCAGCACAATCAAATCCAACATCAGCCGCACATGCTCCTGTCGGTCCTCGGGCATGCGGTCCGGCCGGGCCGGTCGCGGGACGCCCACTGCCGGCGTCCAACGTTCAGCACCCGCTCGGTCGGCTTGGTCAATACGATCCTCGACTTCACGGACCGACGTGAGGAACTCGTCAAGTTTTTCGCGGTCGGGTTGGCTGACATGCCGCTGCAGGTCTTTCGCCTGGTCGTGCACCGCGTCCAGAATGCTCTTGTTTCGCTGCTGTTTCTCCTTGTCCGCGAACAGCAGATCGAACGCGAAGCGCGGGTCGATCTCCTTGCCGACGGGCTGCGACGGAGACTTCCAGGAGATATAGGAACGATAGACCGAAGAATAATCGGTCTGAATCTTTGAATCCGGTTTGGTGCCGAGGCACAGCGAGGGCAGTGGTGTTTCGCTGCCGATCTTCTTCGCCATGAGCTGATCGAACGAGGTGCCGACTCTGAGGCGATTCCCTTCGATCTTGTAGTTCTCCAAGCCCGACAGGAACCCCGACGTCTTGCCGGAGTGGGCGCCTCGGCTATTCAGCCGCTCGTGCCATAGACCCGATGGAATGATGACCTTGCTCTTGACCGCCTCGAGCGGTTGCAGGATTCGGCTCAACTGAAAGTTGTCGTCATCGCCGGTCGCGCCCCACTGCTCGATCTCTACGCCGTTCGGAAAGTAAAGCGCTGCGAAGCGGGTTGGCGGTTGCGACGACGGCTTGTGCCGAGCAGACGCTCCAAAGGCGGGAACCGATTCGAGCCAGGGAAGAAACAGCGTGGTGCCGACACCCTTGAGGAATGCGCGGCGTCCGACGAAACTTTGATCTGTTGTCATCTTGCATCCCTCCCCTGCGCCACCTGGGTGCTCGTGCTTTCTTCGGTCGATGTCGGTGCCACCTGCCGATAGCGGAATTGGCGGCTTTCGACGATCGACTGGACAGCCGCCGAAAACCGATATCCGTTGGTCTTCAGGTTCGCCTCCATTATACGCAAGATGCCGAGATCTTGAAAGGTCAAACTGCGCGCAAGAGCATAGGCCAGCAGACGTCGGCAGAAAGTCCGGATAAACTTCTTCTTCTCGCGGCCGCTCAGCAGGGCTTGCTTGACATCACTTAGCGAGTCCACCGCCGTGCCGTCCGGCAGCTCGGCCCGTGTGTCGACCGTCTGACCGGTCCGCTCGTCCGTCGCGCGGAAACGGCCGATCGCGTCGAAATTCTCCAAGGCGAAGCCCAGCGGATCAAGCCGTCGATGGCACGACGCGCAGCTCGGAGCCCGCCGATGTGCTTCGAGTTGCTCTCGGAACGACACGGGCATTGCCTCTCCCTCTGTCTCCTGCAATTGGCTGGCGGCGTCCGGCGGCGGAGGGGGAGGTGGACTGTCGAGCAGGTTCTTCAGGATGTAGAGGCCCCGATCGACCGGGCTTGTCCGAGCCGGATGCGACGTCAGCGTCAACACGCTCGCCATCCCCAGAATGCCTCCCCGATCGACGCCCCGAAGCTCGATGCGCCGCATCTCGGGACCTTCGATCCCCGAGATTCCGTAATGCGCCGCCAACTCCACATTCGCATACGTGAAATCACTATCGACGAGTTCCAGGATGCTGCGGTCTTCCCGGATCACCTCTTGCATGAACAGCAGAGCTTCCTGATACATCGCCTCCCGAAGCGAGTCCGTATACGCCGGGAACAGTTCTTGATTGGGCTCCTCGTGCTCGCGAATTTCCCGGAACTCGAGCCAGTTGCCGGCAAACTGATCGGCCAGCGCAACGGAGCGGCGGTCACGCAGCATCCGCTCGGTCTGCGCGCGCAACGACGATACCTCGCCGAGCCGTCCCTCCTCGGCCTGGCGGCGCAACTCCTCATCCGGCATCGTCGACCACAGGAAATAAGACAGTCGGGACGCCAACTCGAAAGGATCGACTTCCCGAACCGCGCCCCCCTCGGGCTCCCACTCCGACACATAAAGGAACTGGGGTGAAACCAATACACTCTCGGCCGCGAACCGGGCGGCATCGTAGCTGTAAGCCTTGTCGTCCTGCATGTACTTGTCGTAGAGGTCCATGAGACGTCTGCTCTCGTCGGACCGCAATGGCCGTCGAAAAGCCTTCGTCGCCAAGGCCGTCAACTGAAGTTCGTATGCCTGTCGCAATCGCTGTTTCCCCTCGACCAGCAGTTGGTCGAGAAACGCGACCTGCGCCTTTGCCTCATCACCCGCGAGTTCTCGAACATCCTGAAGCGTCAACAATCGCTCGGCGTGGTCTTTGGCGATCATTCTGCGCTCCCAGTTCAGCGCTTGTTCAGTTGTTTCGCGGACGTAGCGGGGCTCGGCGCTGGCAAGCAAATACTCGTCCCACCGGCGCAACAACTCGCTCTTTGCCTCGGCCTCGCCGGCGGGTAACATTTCGGCGACGATGGCAGGGTGAAGATGAAAGACGCCGCGTTCCGGCGGTTGTCCCGGCTTCTCGGTTGCAATCTGCACCCAGCGATCGGCGCTCGGAAAGTAGTCGCTTACGAAATCTTCCAGGTAGCGCCGGAATTGCCGGAACTGGGTGCGGTTCGAGAAGGTAAGGCGGGCTCCCGGGATGAAGTCGAGACTCTGCGGCTGCGTGGTGGAGACGTGAAACTGCACCATGCCGTCGTCGAACCATTTACGGCGCTCCTGATCGGGATGAGTCCGGGAGATATCCTGCATGACGCCCCTGACGGTGAATGCCTCAGCGCCATCAGGAACCGGGAACGCCACCAGCGAAGGTGACCGCACCGCCAAGACGTGGTCCCACGGGATGGTGTTCTCGCGGTAAAGAGGGTTCTCCGGGTTCATGCGGTCCGGCTCTTCATAGAGGCGGTTGCGGACCGTCCTCAGATACGACGCCTGCGTGAAGACGTGCAGGGCCCCTCCCTGGCTATTGATCCCGCGGGCCAGGCGCCCGTCGCCCGATATCGCCTCAACCGGGTCTGACTCGGCCAAAGTTTCTACCGACCCGTCAAGAAATCGAAAAGCTCCATCGAGCCAGGCGGCGTAGTCCGAGTCGCTTTCGTCCCCGCCGTCGGTTACCAACAGATAGATCGTCGATTGGCCGGAGACGTCCATCTCGAAGGGATGACTGTGGTCGCCTCCGGGTAGCGAGTAGGTGTAGTCGACATCCTCGCGAAAGGTATCGAGCACGGTCTGGAATCGTTGTGCCGCTTGTTCGACCTGCGATCGGAGCCGAACCGCGTCCCCCGGATCGCCGGCAGGTGGCAGGTTCTGGAACGGTTCGAAGAGTGCGTCGAAGTGTGGTCGAAACTCCCCGAACTGCTCGAACGTCACGCCTTTCCCGTCCGCGTGGAAATTCTTGTAATCCAGATCCAGGAATCGAGAGAGACGTTGCAGCACCTCGGCGTCGACCCCGTGCCGCCGTGCCGCCTCGTTCCAGGAAGCATCGTCTTTGACATCACCGAGGCTCTTGGCTTCCCAGGCCGCGAGAAAATACCGCGGAAGGACGTTCCCTGTACCTTCCAGGTGTTGCCTGACGACGGCGTCGTAGTATTCGCCCAGCTCGACCGCCGCGCGGTGAACCCGCTCCGAATGACGGATCGGCTGCGGCGGCTCCTTGTGAAAGACGAAGCCCCGCGTCGGCGAGACCTCGGCATGGGAGAGCACGAACTCCGACGCGCTGACCAGCTTTTCAAGATCGGACGAAGAGAGGAACAGGCTGTTTCCGTTGTTCGGCAAGCCGTCTTCGCTCATCCCGTCGGCCGGCAGTAAGCGCGTGACGTCAATCGCGGCGCCCGTCAGGTCACGGAGGGTGTTTTGGAACTCGGCGCGATTCAAGCGGCGCACCAGTGGGGCGCCCGGCTCGTCGAGCCCGCTCAGGTCCGTGGTTTGCAGTTGATGGTCAATCCAATCGGTCAAGAACCGCCGCTGCTCGTCGCTGGGATGAACCGTATGTCCCGCCGGCGGCATGCTGCGCGTGATGACTTGCTCCGCCACCGTTTCCCAGCGCCGGAAGTCCCTGGCGAGCGAATCGGGATACTCAGCCAGCAGCCGTTCAAGGTCGAAGCCGGCGACCTTGGTAGCGCTGGCGTGACAGGCATAGCAATTTGTCTCAAACAGCGGGCGGATGTGCTTCTCGAACCGCGCTTTTTCGATCGATGGTATTTCCGGCGGCTGATCCGCTTGCAAAAACGGTGCGCCGAGGGACAGCAGCGCCGCGGCAGCCGTTAACGAGAGCAGCCGGCATGAGCGCGCGTGTGGGGCGATCTGCTTCATATTAGACGTGCGCCTCCCCGTTTCCTCGCGCCTCCTCGGCGCCGGGCCTACTACAAGATACATCCATTTGAGCTCGCCTGCTCTCGGCGGATGCCCCATGGCCTTGAGCATCGGCGGTACGGCCTCTCCGATATGGACCGAGCTTCTCGAACAGGCGCGTCCCGGATTACAACGCCGAAACGGAGCTGACGCTCGTTTTCCACGGACAAGCGTTGGATGTACACTACAACCAGCACATCCAGCGGTGTTTCAAGCCGGATGAAACCGAGTCCGTTACGGCGAAGTTCATGGAGCGGGCGCGCGAGTTGAAGCAGGAACACGAGTCGCTTCGTAGCATCGTGAAGGGGCGGAGCGGCCTGGAGACTATCAAGAAGGAATCCGCCGCATGGCTCGCAAAACAAGATGACGCACTATCAGTTCCTGATTGACACGTACGAAACCGAGCGCTTGAAGGTGCTCAGCGTCTGGAGCATGTTCAATGACGAGCACCTTCCCTTTCGACCACACCCGAGAGACTCCCGCGGTCGCAGCGTTCATGAACAAATGGTGCACCAATGCGTGAGTGAGAACCTATGGTTCGTGAACATCCTGGGCATCGACGTGGGCAAGCCCCCTCTGCCGGAAAACGAAACCCGGCTCGCGTTCATCGAACGCTACGCCGAGGACTCCGGCAAGCGGCTCGAAGCGTTACGTGTCAAAGACGACACTTGGTGGGAGCAGACGGTAACGTTCTTCGATGAGCGTCGCTCACGCGCATGGGTGATGGTCCGGCGCATCGCTCATACCGCCCATCACCGCGGCCAGCAGACGGCTCTGCTGCGCATGCTCGACTGCAGCCTGCACAGCACCTACGGCCCTACGGCCGACACCGGCGGGCTGATGCAGAACAAGGCCCCGGTCATCTACGCCTATCCGGACCTCGATACCCTGCTCGAAGCCGAGGCCGCCGGCAGGACCAAGACTCCCCTGCCCGGCCCGGGCGACAAACCTCCGACGGAACGGCCCCGCTGAACTCTTTCCCGAATGTCCGCCCAACGATGCTGCCTTTCCCATCTTGCACCTGTTCAGGCGTAGTAACATGTAAATTGTGAGGCGCATTCTGTTCGCTTTCTGTTCGCTGATGAGCTGGAGAGTCGCATGATCACGTATGTGAATGGAGACCTTTTCAAGTCACCTGCACATGTCTTGGTGAACACGGTCAACACCGTGGGGGTGATGGGTAAGGGCGTCGCCAAGGAGTTTAAGCGGCTATTCCCAAACATGTTTCGACAGTACAGCGACATCTGTGAAGACAAGAAGTTCGATATCGGCAACCTGTTGCTTTACAAGACCGCCAACAAATGGGTTCTTAACTTCCCGACCAAGGAACACTGGAGGAATCCATCCCGCCCTGAATACATTGAGAAAGGATTGCAGAAGCTGGTGTCGATCTACCTTAATGCTGGGATTTACGACTTGGCCATGCCCTTGCTCGGATGCGGACACGGGGAACTAGATTGGCCGACTCAGGTAAGGCCGATCGTCGAGAAGTACATGAAAAACCTTCCAATAAATGTCTTCGTGCACTTTTACCCTCCTGGCCCGATACCAATTCCTGAGCATCGCAATGTTGCGGAGATGGAGACTTGGCTCCGGTCAGAACCCGCATATCTCCCTTTTGACGAAGTGTGGCTGGATCTCTTACGAGTCCTTGAACAGAAGAGGGAGTTCCAGACCTTGGCTGGAAAGAACAACAAGTACAAGGCTATTGCTTCCGAGGACCCGCAAGGAATCTGGATAGAGGCCGACAAAAAAAAGGCTTTTGTGGATGCCTCGGGTCTTCTCGATTTCTGGCAGCAGCTAAGGTCCTACGGCTTCACCTCGCGTCAGATCGCGCCGTCCGGATTGTCTCGCAACACCTACTACCTGATGCCTATCTTCGCCGAACTTAACTACGTGGTGGCGGCGAGTATCTCCGAATCTTACGAACGTTTGCAGAACGGCTCTGAGACCATCGGCCTTCAGTACGTGCCTCAGCCACTAACCAGCCAGATGGGTCTGTTCAACGCCAGTGTGACTCTTTAGGGTGACAAGTTGTCTCACGAGCGTAAGCAGGACCGTGAGCGGATAATCGGTAAGCTGGACGATCTTGTTCGGAGATACAGATACGACGCACGTTCGTGGTGGCCGGACTTTTTATTTCATTACACCGCGCTGGAGAACGCCATCTCGATCCTGAATAGTGGAGCCTTGTATAGCCGCGAGAAGGCGATAAGCCGAGATCTACTCAGTACGGATAGCGCCAGCGCCAGTGTACTGGCCAATACGTCAGAGACTTACAAAAGCCTCGCGCGACTTTATTTCCGTCCCAAGACACCTACTCAGTACTCGAACGAGGGGATTCGACCCCGCAACACTATCGTCTATGACGCTCACTGTGCTGTTCCAGTTTTTCTGCTCTTCGATTCCAGGGATGTGTTGACCCGTGAGAGCACACAATTTTCCAACGGCACTTTAGCAGGATTCAATCCAGGACGGATCGGATCGGCAGCCTCCTTTTTCGAGAAACTGCCCTTCAGCAAAATCTATCACAACTCGTGGCTGCAAGACGACGAGAAGCAGGAGATCATAGCCAGCAGGCATGCTGAAGTGATTGTGCCGGGCCAGCTTGATCTGGAGCCACTTCGGTTTATTTGGTGCCGATCCGAAGCGGAGAAAGAAACTTTGGTGTCACTTCTCAGCGAAACGCAGCGGAATCAATGGGCTAACAAGGTCTTTCATGGGAAGAAGTACGACCTATTCTTTTCGCGATGGTCATATGTGGATCGGGTCACACTTGATGAAACCAGCGCCCGGTTCAGCTTCAACCGTAACTCGAAGACTCCTGAGCCTTTCGATTTAGAAGTGAGTATAGAAGACCATGACACTGGCCGAAGGTTGCTATACTAGAAGAAAAATTTTAAGGCAGATCAAGAGGTAAAGATCGGATTCCGAACCCCCATATCAAACTACAAGATCGAACTGTGCCTCGACGGCTGTCTTGCATACCATTGCGAGTACGAAGAAATCCCCGACTTGTTTTAGTGAAACTAATCTTGTTAGTATAGATTTGAATTGACCCATGTCCCAGTACTTTTAGCTGTTCGCCTGTATACATCAATTACTTCTGGAGCATCACTAAGGAAAACGGTGTCAGCGGGCATGGTCGACTTCGCGCGCCGGCCCTACCGGAGGGCCTGTGCAGCCAACCAGCGGAACTCCGGTGACATGCAGCAAAAAGAGGGAGAGGCAGAGAACCTGCGTCAAAGTCGTTCTCTCTCGAGTTCTTCTCAGAGTTTCCCCTGAGGCGCTGCCCGTTGCAGCGGCAGCAGCTCGTTCAACTCGTTACGGCCGCACCACCGACCCGTCCATGCCGCGGACGGTCGTCCAATCCGCGTTGCGGTGATCGTCCTCCAGAGGATACTTCGCGGCGATCTGCTCGTTGAGGTCGATCCCCAGCCCCGGCTTGTCGCTGCCGTAGAGGTAGCCGCCGCGAATCCGAGCGGCGCCGGGCATCATTTCGTAGACTTCCTCGGGGAAATCGTTTTCTTCCTGAATGCCGAAGCTCGGGATCGTCAGGTCGACGTGGTAGGCAATGAGCTGATTGATCGGGTCGTTCTCGCCGCCCTCCTGGAACGCCGTCCGCACGCCGAACTGCTCACACAACGCGGCAATCTTCTTCGCCTGCGTAATCCCGCCGATCATCCCCACCCTACCGCGGAAGAAATCGATCAGTCGATTCGCGATCAGCGGCCGCCATTCATGCGGATGCGTGAACAGCTCACCCATCGCCATGGGCGTCGACGTCAGCGCGCGAATCTGCTTGTAGTAGTCGATTTGCTCGGGCGGAAGGATGTCCTCGACAAAAAACATGCGAACCGGCTCGAAGCGCTTCGCCAATTCGAGCGCACCCCAGCCGGTGAGATGCTCGTGGACGTCGTGCAGGAGCTTGACTTCCCATCCGAGCTTGTCCCTCAGGTGCATGAATAGCTTCGGGATCGTGTCGATGTAGGTCTCCTCATCAAACGCTTTGCCGCTGAAACCCGTTTCCGGGCGGCTGCCTTCGCCCGGCGGGATAAAGCCCCCGCCGCCATACCCGCCCATCTGGACGCGGACGTGCCGGAATCCCTTCTCCATCCAACTCCGCACGCTCTCGACGCAGGCATCGAAAGTCGGGCCGCCGGCATGCGCGTATAGAGGAACGGCGTCGCGAGCCCTGCCGCCGAGCAGTTGATAGACCGGCATGTTGGCGCGCTTGCCCTTGATGTCCCACAGCGCGGAATCGAGCGCTGCCTGGATAACGTTCGTGATCGGCCCGTTGCGCCAGTACGAACGGACGTGGTTCGACTGCCAAAGATCCTCGATGCGATCCGGGTCTTTGCCGATCCAGAACGGCCGCATGTGCTTTTCGAGCGCCGCCTTTGCCGCCCAAGCCAGATAGCGGTTGTTGGCCGAACCGAGTCCGTAGAGTCCCGGCTCGTTTGTCAGCACCTTGATGAACACCCAGGAGTAGTGCGGACGGGGGCTGACGCCGATCACCTTGACGTCGGTGATCTTCAACGGTGGCAGGCCGCGCGTCGCCTGCGCGTACAGTTCTGACGCCCACCAGGGTGCAGCCAGCAACCCTCCCAGCAGATCTCTCCGTCGCATTGCGGTCCCTCCGAACAGGCTGAGCAGAATATTGGCCATCCTACCAGCTTGCCTATAATGGGTGGTTGTTCGGCCCAAGAGGCGCCATGCCCATCAGCGAAGATCTGCTAAGTATTCTATGTTGCCCTCGTACGAAGGTACCCGTGCAGATGCTGCCCGCGGATCGACTCGCGGTGTTGAACGGCAGGGTCGAGCAGGGCGTCGTGACTTACCAGGACGGCGAAACCGTCGAGAAGCCGCTGCAGGAAGGGCTGATCACCGAGGACGGCGAAACCATCTACCGCATCGACGACAGCATTCCGGTCATGCTCGTCGACCAGGGCATCCCCGGCCACTTCGCGAATTCGCCGTAGCGCCGCCGGACACGGGGACGCGTTCCGACTCTATGCCAGTCTCAAGGCCAAGCCGCCTAACAGACGGCTCGGCCTGACCGGGGACAACATATTGAAAGATCACACCTAGAACACCGACATCTCAATCAGCGTGTTCAGCTCCGTTTGGATATCCGGGCGCTGCCGGCGCAGCTCCGCCCGCTTGTCGCGCATCGATATCAACTCGACCTCCTGCTCGGAGAGCCGCAACGCATAGTTCTGCACCTGCTGTTGTTGCCCGCTCACGGATCGCAGACTGGAAATATTCCGGCGCAGCCGATCCTGATCTTCGACCAACTCCTTGATCTGTTGTTCCAGCAGGGCGACCTCTCGATCGATGTCCGCAATCTTCCGTTTCAGATCGGCGATCTGTCCGAGCTTTTCGCGGCCGGCGGCGTTCAACTCCTTGTTGCGGGAAAAAGTAAACAACTGGTCATAGGTCTGGTTCGTGATGCTCAGCGTGCGCGAGAATTCGTTCTCTTCCGTCACTGGGAACTTGACGGTCTCGCCCGCCGGCACGTCCACCTCATAGCGATACGAGGTGGCCGTTTTCTCCGACGGCTTGCTCCCGATCGGCTTGTATCCCGGCCGCACCGGCCGCTCGATGATCACCGTCTTCGCCTTCTGGTCAACGTTGCGGATCGTGAACGTTCGGACCTCCTTACGGACGTAGCGCGTGGTGAGGACGCCGCGCCGCAGCGTGAAGTCGCTCAGTAGACTGCGGGAACTGCCGAAAGCGGTCGTTATGCGCATCCCGAGATCGACCGCATAGCTGATCAGTCGCTTGTCGTCGTTTTTGATGGTTTCGAAAAGTGCTTCTCCGGCATAGGCCCCAGCGTCCAGCACCGTCACCGCGCCGCCGTCGAGCGTCAGGCCTGAGTCGTTGGTGATCTCGACGGCGTTGAGCGGGTGCTGCGATCCGTGGGACTCGTCGAAGATGAGCAGCTTGCGGGCCGCAACTCTCTGTTGCAGGAACGGCAGCATCGCCGATTCGCCTTGGCCGACCGTAATCACCCGTTCAATGCGGTATGCGAAGAGGTTGCCCAACACGGCGCCGGATGCGGTTCGGGAGACCGTCGAGCCGGCAAGTTCGTCATTGACACTGGATGAAATGATACCGCCGATGACGCCGGATGCGGTTTCTGCGAAAGCCTTTGCCGGCGCTAGCGCCTGTCGTAAATCCCTGCGGGCCTTCTCGGCCATGCCACGACGCGCCTCGGTTCTTTCGTTCTCGACCGCCGCTCCATGCACAACCGGCCGCTGCGCCGGTCCCGGCTCAACTCAAACACCGGCCGATTCACATACCTGGGCTCATAGAGACGGCTGATGAACGAAACAGGCCGCCCCGAGACAAGCGACAGGCTCACGTTCTCCCAATCCTCGCCCGTCGTGTTATCGACGATTGCCCAGCCTTCGAGCAAGGGATTGTCCTGCTCGTCGAAAACAAGCCGATAGCTGCTTTTCCACACCGGCGTCGGCACCACGTAACGGGCCCGAACAAGGCCCCCGCGATTCTCCGCCGTCTCGATCGTCACGTTGCGCTTGTCGCGGTTCCGCGCCCCGGCCAGCATCATCAGGTAATCGCGGAACTGCTCTTGCAGCTTCGGATCGACGAACCGCAACCCCAACGCCGCCGCCGGATCAATCGTTCGCATCTCATCGTCGTCGAGGATCAGCAAGCGATGGCTCTCCGGCCCCTCGGCCGTTGCCGCAATCGTCCAGGCGCTCACGATCGTCCCTTCCACTTCGTCGGAAGCCATCCGCAACCGTACCCGCGATCCCTTGAACTGGTCTAGAATCCGGCTCAAAGGCTGAGCCTTGCCCACACCGAACGGGAAGTTGTCGAGTTTCTTCGTCAGCGGCTCATTCGAGTCGTACCGCACGCCCGCGACAGCACCGGCCCGCGAATCGACGGTCAGCGACTTGAGCACGTCGTCCATCTCGGCCGCCTTGAACTGCAGCCGAACCGTCTCGCCGCCGCTCATCACGGCCGACCGCTCGAAGAAGCCCACACCGTGCTTGTAAAGAATGACCTTTCGCACCGGCAGTTCGGCGTCCTGCGCTCGTCCGGGAGCGACGCCCGCAACGCTCCATATCGTGAGAAGGATGATCAGGTGTCGCACACGCTCACCTCCTGGAAGTACCGACGAAAACCGTTGCGGATTCGTGGAGGTTGATTCCCGCCGGGGAGGTGACTTGGTGAAAGCGTGATGCCGCGTTCTGCGTCCTGAGGAATATGCTTCGGACGAAGAACCGCCGGCGCTACTGGATCGTGCTCGCTCCCTGAATGCCTTGATCGGCGGGTATCAGGTTGCGGTTGATATGGCGGTCCAGGTTGATCACGTAGGTCTCCGGCGCCCCGATCAAGACCGGGGAATGCGTGGCGGCCACGATCCGGAAATCCTTCTGGTCAACCAGCTCCTTGAGCATCTTGAGGGTGCGCCGCTGATTCGACGCCGACAAGGCCATTTCCGGCTCGTCGAGCAGCAGAACCGTGCCATTCGGCAACGTCGGAAACAAGTCCTTGAACATCGAGAGCATCACCTGCCCGTGACTGGCGGTGTCGATGAATTCCTGCATGGTCGGGTCGTCTTTGAACATCTCCGGCTGCATGCGGGGATTATGCAGTTCAGCATCGAACAGCAAGACCCTGGACCAGTCCAACCCCTCCGGCTTGTCCAGACGATAGGAGAACCCTTCTACGTTCTCTGCCCTGAGCGCGCGGTAGATCGAGTGCAACAGAGTCGATTTGCCGGAACCATTCTCGCCTTCCAGCATGATCAATGGATGGCTCAGGTCGACGATCATCGGCATATGAAAATCGAGACCCATGAAAACGGGGTGGCTGAGAATCTTGAGAAACATGGTTTCCGAGCCCGGTGATCGGCTGGTTCTGACCCAAGCATAGCAAGCAGGCCGCACCACAGGCTCCGCTTTCGCCTTGGGGATCTTACTTCGCCTCCCGGACCCTGAGCCGTACTCTGGACTCCCAATCAATCTCCGGGCTGCCCTCCTGCGGTCGATTCTCGATCACCAGGATGCCGCCCTTGCCGGCCTGTTGGTCGCGTGTCCGCAATCTGTTCACACGCACCTCGTAGGAGTGGCCCTCCTCGAGACCCACGACATAGATGGCTTTCCCCTCGGGGACGACTCGATCGAACGAAAGCGGCGGCTCACCGAAGAGCATCGCCCCGCCCGGAAACACCAGCGGAGCCTGCTTGTCTGTCGGCTCGATCACGTGCTCCTCGCCGTCGGCCACAATCAGTAGTCGGCCGTCGAAGTATCCGGCCCACAGGTCTTCTTCCTGCCAACCCATACGCGCGTAGACACGGCCTTCAAACTCGTCGTGAAACACCAACGGCGCGGAGAAGTAACTCAGTCCTGGCAGGTACGGGTTCACCCACAGAAACTCGTAGACGGCTCCGAGAGGCGTGTACAACGTGTAAGCGTCATGCCGCACCCAGCCTTGGAGAAACTGATAATCCGAGAGCGTGTTCTCGTAAGCGACGAAGATCATCGCGGCAACCCGGTTCAACGTTCCTTCGATGACCGCCGCGGTCCCGTCAGTCCCCACCGGCACGCGAAAAATGCCTTCCTCGGTGCGGTGGGGACGTGGTGACACCCTCAGCATCAACCGCAACGGAAGAGCCCGAAAGATATCTGACGCCTGTCCCCAGATATCGATCTCGAAGTTGCGGCGCGCCACGTGAGAAAGCTCTGCCAGCGTTACCAACTCCGCGCTTGATTCGAGCAACTCGCCTTTTCGCAGCAGCGGCAGCAGACGCGCTTCCCAATGGTCTTTCATCAATGTCTGGAGAACGCGTTCATAGCCCACGTGGTCTTCCCCGACCGCAACAAGCGCCAGGACTCCGCTCCGCACCTTCTTGAGACCGACTTCGTGCTCGCGGGAAAAAGCCTCCGCGGCTGTGAAGAGCGCCTCGGCCAAGCTCCCCTTCTGCTCGTCAGACAGCAGCTCGTGGCACCAATCAAAGACCACCGCTCCCAGACGCAGATGGTCAGGCGTCTCGAAACCTCCCGAATCCGCCACGCCGACTGCCCAGGCAATCGCCTTCCGGCCCGATTCCTCATCGCCCGATACTTGAAACAGCAACGCTCGCAGCAGGGGCTCCTCGGGAAACACGACGTCCGCCTGGACGAGTCTTTGGAGATTCCGCCAGCGCTCGGACTGCCGCTCGGTGTCCTTCCGCAGCCGGTTCAGTCGCCGCTCTAGCAGCCAAAGCCGCGGATGTGACGTATAGACCTTGTAGTCCGCCTGCGCGAAGAGCGGAGAAGAGACAAACAGGCTCAGTGTCGCAATACAGAGGAGCCGCTTCATCCTCAAGCTATTGTACGAATGGCGATTACAGGCCGGCTAACCTGCTAAATGCTGTCCGCTGCTTCGGACATCTCCGCGGCGCTCTCCGTTGTCGCGGAGTGCAGGGACTCCCCGTTCATCAGGGGGCGAGCGAGTCGCCTTCGTCGAGTACGACCTGCTCCCGACCGAGTGCGACCCGGGCGCCATGCGCGAGGTATGCGAGCTCCATCCAGGGCGGGTCCTCTTCATAGTCGTAACCTCCCACGACCCACACCGGCGTGCCCTGCTTTTCGACCTTCCAACCACGCGGACCGAGTTCCCATTGGTCGCCCCAGCCATACAGCCACTGCGCGTCGCGGCCTAACAAACGGACGCAGCCATGACTCGCCGGATACCCCGGCAACTCGTATTGATGGAACGCGATTCCATCGCGATTCATGAAGTTGAAGACCCACGGCAGGAACCAGTCACGATTCACCGTGCTGCGCCGGCCTTTCGATTTCCAATTGAGGTGAAAGTATCCCGAGGGCGTCGGCCGCTGCTCGCCGCCGGAGCTTACCGGGCCCCAGTGAACAAGCTTGCCCCTCTCGTAGGCTCCAAAGGCTTGCACCCGCTGATGAACGACCAGCGATTTCTCATGCCGGCCCGCCCACTTCGATATGCTCGGCATCGGGCTGTAGTCCAGCTCAACCAGGTCCCAGCGGTCCGGAACCACGATCAAGCCCATCTTCGCCAGGTTCTTCACGTCGGCGCGATTGAGTTTTTCGAGAATCGCGAGTTGCGCCGGCTTGAACTGACAGTGCAATTGCTCCGGATCATCCGAAACAGCTTGCAACTGAAAACTCGCCGGCGGTTCCAAATCTTCGCCGAGAATCAACGGCCCCGCATCCAGGGCGGGCATCATCCAGAGCCAACAGAGTAATCCCGCCATGCTCAGCGCGGGCGTCTTGCTGAGGTGACCGACCAGTCCACTCCGAACGCGCACGATTTGCCTCCTCGGGGCCAATCATGCAAGTCCGGGGCCAAAGTCATTCCAGCAGTGCTCTGCGTCTGCCTGCCTCCACATTTCGTCTTCGGAAGTGCTTCTGTTACTTGGATGTTCCGCCCCATTGAAAGATTTCAAGGTAGGCGCGGTCGAGAGTGCTCCGGAGCACGGAAATGTGTAGATTCTTCGCGGCGGGGCAGTTTCTACGCGCCGGCCGGCAACCCGGAGTGATGTAGAATGGGGTGACTTTCCCTGGGAGTGACAACATGACGAACGATGGTTCTCGGCGCGATTTCTTCCGCGGTCTCTTTGGAACGGCCGTCACGGCAGCCATGGCTCAGAGCGTGCTGGCGCAGCGCTCCGGCGGCGACGGCATCCCGACCGCTCGGCTCGGACGCACCAACGAGCGGGTTTCGATCATCTGCCTCGGCGGCTGGCACATCGGAGCCGTAGAGGATAAGAAGGAAGCTCACCGCATCATGCATCGCGCGATCGATGAAGGCGTCAACTTCTTCGACAACGCCTGGGACTACCACGACGGCGGCTCCGAGGAACTGATGGGCGACGCCCTCGCCTCCGGCGGGCGCCGCAGGAAAGTCTTTCTGATGACCAAGAATTGCGAGCGCGACTACGAGGGCAGCAAGCGCAACCTCGAAGACAGCCTCCGCCGCCTCAGAACCGACTACATCGACCTCTGGCAGTTTCACGAGACCAACTACGACAACGATCCCGATTGGGTCTTCGACAAGGGTGGCCTCAAAGCGGCCCTGGAGGCGAAAAAGGAAGGCAAAGTCCGATACATTGGTTTCACCGGCCACAAAGATCCGCGCATCCACCTCAAGATGCTCGCGAAGCCCTATGACTGGGACACCTCGCAGATGCCCATCAACATCATGGACGCCCACTTCCGCAGCTTCCAAAAGGAAGTTGTGCCGGTCTGCCTGAACAAGAACGTCGGCGTCATCGGCATGAAGAGCCTGGGCGGCTCGCCGACTTCACCGCAAGGCCGCATACCCGCCAAGACGAAGATCAACGCCGAGCAGTGCATCCGCTACGCGCTCAGCTTGCCCATAGCGAGCCTCTGCGTCGGCATCCGCTCCATGAAAGACCTCGAACAGGATGTCCGCATCGCGCGGGGCTTCCAGGCGCTCTCCGACAGCGACAAGGAGCAGCTCATTCAGATGGCCGCAGCCGAGGGCGGAGACGGCCGCCACGAAATGTTCAAGTCAACCAACCACTTCGATGGGCCGCATCATCGGCTGCAGCACGGCTTCGCCCTCGACGTTTGATGCCCGGCCGTGGCCGCCGATCACTCGGGTCGGCGAGCGTGAACTCGGCGGTCGCCCGGTCCTCGGCTCGACCCCATCTCGCCTACCCACCGCAGGAACCGCAGCAGCTCCCGCCGCTGGGTCCACATGAGCTTCCAAAACCGGCCAAAGTCCACCGCATCCGCCGGCCAACCCCAGTACGTCTCAATGCGCCAACGCAGATAAGGGCTCGCCCAGGGCCGAAAACGATTCCCTCGTGTCGCTCTCCAGAGGAATCGGACAACCGCAGCTGCTTCGGTGGAACGCAAGGAGCTACTGTGTGAAATAGCCGGGCCGGTGGCGGACTTTGTACCGCTTGGCCTTGCCGGTCAATTCGACCCGCACTCGCCGGAATCCCGGTTGAGCGGACGCCTGCGGCGTGTAGGCCAGAATGTATTGGTTCCGGATGTCCCGCGCGACCTGCTGCGTGATGGCGTGGACCTCGTCGACGCTCTCCGGGAAGTACGCCGCTCCGCCCGTCGCGCGCACGATGTGGCGGATCGCCCGGTTGGCCCGCTTCGCCGCACGGCGATCTTCTTCGCTCAGCAGGCCGACGGCGTAAATCACGGTCTCGGTTTCCTGCAACCGCCGCACAAGCCGCTCTAAGGTGGTGCGGCTGGCATTATCCTCGCCGTCGGTGACGATCAGCAGGACTTGCTTGTCCCGCTCGGCCTCTTGTTCCAGATAGTCCAGCGACATGCTCACCGAGTCGTAGAGCGCCGTGCCGCCTTTGGAATCGATTCTCTGCAAGCCGTCCTGCAAGCGGGGCAGATCGGAGGTGAAAGGAGTATCGAGGAAGGACTCGTCATTGAAGTTGACGATGAACACCTCGTCCTCGGGATTTGACGCCTTCACGAAGTCCAACGCGGACGCGTTCACCTGGCGGCGTTTGTCGAGCATGCTGCCGCTGTTGTCGACCAGAATACCCAGTGAAACCGGGACGTCTTCACGCCGGAAAAGCCGCAGCTTCTGCGGAACGTCGTCCTCGAGAACTCGAAAGCTGTCCTCTTTGAGATCGGTGATCAGCCGGTTATCCCTATCGAGCACGGTCGTGTGGAGAACAACGAGTCTTGTCTCCGCACGAATAACGAGACCGGTATCGGCATCGTCGCGGATCGCCTTGGACTCCGTCTGCGCGCTCAGCGACAGGGTCGTCGTGCCGAGACAAACCACAACGGCGAGCGCACCTAACGCTCTAAACCGGAAATTCATCCTCGATGGGCGCCTTTCTTGCCGGTTGAATACCGTGTTGGACCCCTGCCGCGGGGCGTTCATCGGGTGGGGGCGTAGTAGCCCTGGCGGTAATGGGTGCGCAGACGCGGCATGCCTCGAATCTTCTTGATGTCCACCTTCATGCGACGCCACCGGCCGTCCTTCTCCTGGTTGATTGGGACGTAACCCAATACGTACTGGTTTCTCAACTCGACGCCGATCTTGGCGGCCACGTCGGGCAGTTCATTGAGATTCTCGACCGGAAACTGCCGTCCGCCGGTTTGCTCCGCGATCTCGGTCAACAGGCTCGGGCCGTTCAGCTCTTCCGGGGTTCGCCCTCGCGACGATATCGGTTCGAAGATACCGATCGCATAGATCTGGACGTCCGCTTCGCGCACCAGCCGCTTGATCTCACGCTCCGTGTAGCGGCTGCTGTTGTCGCCTCCGTCGGAAATCACCAGCAGCGCCTTCTTCGTATGCCGCGCTTCCTTCATCCTCGTGATCGAGAGATAGACCGCGTCCAGCAGTGCCGTGCGGCCCTTGGATTGCGTGAAGGTCAGGCGGTTCTGAATTTCCTCGATCTTTTGCGTGAAGTCCGTGATGAGTTCCGGGCGATTGTTGAACTGCACGAGCAGGAATTCATCCTCCGGATTCGATGTCTTGAGGAACTGCGCGACCGCCTCGCGCGCTTTGCTCATCTTGTGGCCCATACTGCTGCTGGCGTCGAAGACCAGGCCCAGCGAAAGCGGAGCGTCCTCCATACCGAACTGAGAAATCTCCTGCTCAATCTTGTCTTCAAGAATCTTGAAGTACTCTTTCTCGAGACCCGTGACCAGTCGGTTCATCGGGTCGGTCACCGTCACGCTAACCAACACCAGCTCAACGTCAACCTTGATGTTCGAGCCGGAGGGCAGTGTTTCGAGGTTGGGATCCGGAATGCGCGGCTTGACGCCGCCATTGGCGTCAGCGGCGAAGACCGGAGCGACTGCGAGCAGAATGGCAATCAGGTAAACGGGCAATGCGCGGTGTGAACATGTGCTGCGGTGAGGCAGGATTGCCAAGACCTTGTCCTAACGCGCTTCGATGAATGGCGTTTTCCCTTTGCAGGCGCCTAGATTTTATCATAAGCCTCAAGGGCGTGTTAGACTTGTGCATTGGTGTTTGCAGCAAGGACGCGCCGGCTTGATGCAGCGCTCCCCGCAGCCCCGAAAATCCCTTCCCGCATGGCCGGCTCGCGAAGCGACCAGTCCGTCCACGAACGACACCATCCCCGCTTCTTCGCTTCCCTGATTCATTCGGCTCCGCCGCTTTTGAACCTCATCTTGCGGCTTCGTCGTTCCGTGCTCCACGGTTATGCGTTCGTTCCTGTTGGAGAGGTCCATGGGCTCCGTAAATAAGTGCATCTTCGTCACCGGCGGAGTTGTTTCTTCCTTGGGCAAAGGCATCGCCGCTGCGTCACTGGGCTGTCTGCTTGAAAGCCGTGGACTGCGCGTCACCCTGCAGAAGTTCGATCCCTACTTGAACATCGATCCGGGCACAATGAGCCCCTTCCAGCACGGCGAAGTGTTCGTCACCGACGACGGAGCGGAGACCGACCTTGACCTCGGCCACTATGAGCGCTTCACGCACGCTCGCCTGACCCAGGCCAACAACGTCACCAGTGGCCGCATCTACGAGCGCATCCTCGCGAAAGAGCGCCGCGGTGACTACCTCGGCAAGACCGTTCAGGTCATCCCGCACGTCACGAACGAAATCAAAGCCAGCGTCCACAAGATCGCCGCCGCCGACGTCGACGTCATCATCGCTGAGATCGGCGGTACCGTCGGCGACATCGAGTCCCTGCCGTTTCTCGAAGCCATTCGGCAAATGCGCCACGAGTTGGGCCGCGACAACTGCGTGTTCGTCCACGTGACGCTCGTGCCCTGGATCGCCGCCGCCGGCGAGTTGAAGACCAAGCCGACCCAGCACAGCGTCAAGGAGTTGCGCGCCATCGGTATCCAGCCCGACATCCTGCTGTGCCGCACCGAGACCGACCTTTCCCGCGAACTCCGCGAGAAGATCGCGCTCTTCTGCGACGTCGACAAAGACGCCGTGATCGCCGCCCGTGATGTCGATTCTGTGTATCGCGTGCCGATTCACCTCGCGCAACAGGGTGTTGACGACATCGTCTTGCGCCACTTCGGCATGAGCGACCTGCCTAAACGGGAACTGCGCGGCTGGGAAGACATGCTCGACCGCATGCGCCATCCCGTCGACGAGGTTACGATCGGCATCATCGGCAAGTACGTCGACTATGAAGACTCCTACAAGAGTCTCAAGGAGGCGCTGCTCCACGCCGGACTCGCTCATCAGCTCCGTGTGCAACTCCGCTGGGTCGAGGCCGAAGGCATTACCCAAGAAACCGCCCACCAGCAACTCAGCGATCTCGATGGCATACTCGTCCCCGGCGGTTTTGGCATCCGCGGCATCGACGGCATGCTCGAAGCGATCCGCTATGCCCGTGAGCAGAATGTGCCGTACTTCGGCATCTGTCTCGGCATGCAGACCATGGTCATCGAATACGGCCGCAACGTCTGCGGGCTGGAGCATGCGCACTCGACCGAATTCGTTCCCGGCACGCCGGTCCGGCTCTTCTTCAAGTTGCGTGAACTGAAAGGCATCGAAGACCTCGGGGGCAACATGCGTCTGGGCAGTTGGCCCTGCAAGCTGCAGCCGGACAGCTTGGCGGCCAAAGCCTATGGCTCATCGGAGATCCATGAGCGCCATCGCCATCGCTACGAATTCAATCGCGATTACGAAGAAGCCCTTACTTCCCACGGCATGAGAGTAACGGGCGAAACTCCGGACGCGATGTACGTGGAAATCTGTGAGCTTCCCGGCCACCCGTGGTACCTCGGATGCCAGTTCCACCCCGAGTTCAAGTCGAAGCCGTTAGAGTCGCATCCGCTGTTCTCGTCGTTCGTCGGCGCGGCTTTCCGCCATCGCAGAACGCGCGTTCGCAACGAGCAGGTCCGCGAAGCCGAGCAATTCCTGCGCGTCCGAGTCTCATGAGCGACCCACCCGTGCCGGGATGCGCAGAGCGCGATCCCCCATCTTGGCCGAAGGTCCCTGCTACAGACTCGAAACCGAATGCCTTCCGTTGACATCGGCGGCTTCTCGATCGGAGACGCCGCTCCTCTCGCGCTCATCGCCGGCCCTTGCGTCATCGAGTCCGCTGAGCACACTCTGGCCATGGCGCGGGCCGTCAAGCAGGCCGCGGCCGGTGCATCGCTGCCGGCAATCTTCAAAGCTTCGTACGACAAAGCCAACCGTACCAGCGTCGATTCCTACCGCGGACCGGGTCTCGAGGAAGGACTGGCGATCCTCTCCGAAGTGGCGAGGCTAACCTGTCTGCCCGTCCTGACCGACATCCACGAAGTAGCGCAGGTGGAGCCCGTTGCGGAGGTTTGCGACGTTCTTCAAATCCCCGCCTTCCTCTGCCGCCAGACCGACCTGCTCCTCGAAGCAGGCCGCTCGGGCCGTGTCGTCAACATCAAGAAAGGTCAGTTTCTCGCTCCCTGGGACATGCGCTTCGCCGCCGACAAGGTCGCTTCCACCGGCAACAATCGTATTCTTCTTACCGAGCGCGGATCGAGCTTCGGCTACCAGAACCTCGTCGTCGACTTTCGCTCACTCCCGGCCATGAGGAATCTTGACCATCCCGTCGTCCTCGACGTCACGCACAGCCTGCAGCTTCCCGGCGCGCAGCAAGGTGTGAGTGGGGGTCAACCCGAGTTCATCGAAACGCTGGCGCGCGCCGGCGTCGCGACCGGTGCCGATGCGCTCTTCTTCGAACTTCACGACGCCCCGGAAAAGGCGAAATCCGACGGGGCTAACGCCCTGCGGCTCGCCCTGCTGCCGGCGCTGATCGAGAAGGTCAGCGCGTTGGGCAAGCTCGTTAGAAGCTGGTAGTTGCTCAACCCTCGAGCGAACCCCCGAAGGGTGCTCATGTACTTGAAGCTGGGCCGTCGGCCGACCGCCGCTTCGAGCGAGCACGGCAGCTCAGGGCAAACCGTTTGGGTCTGCATTTGCTGCGGGCCTTGCGGCATAAGGCGGCGCGGTTTCGGATGGAATATCAAAGGCTTGTCCATTGCATCGCGGTGGACTACATGCGGGGTCGCGTCGCGCGGACACCTTTTCCGGTTGGTACCCTCCGCCGTGTCAGAACTGGAAACGGACGCCCAGCTTCATCGCGATCGGATCGAGAGCGGCGATGACGCGCTCGGCGTCGCCCGTCCGTAGCGAAAAGTTCGTGACCGCGTTCAAGTTGAAGAGGTTGTAGAGGTCCAGCATCAGAGTGAGCCTGTTTTTGCTCTCGGTCCCGACGGCGAAACCCTTGTCCAGGCGGATGTCGGCCATCGTCACGTTCTCAGAGCGATTCTCGGCCAAGTCGGTGAGAAAGATCGGCTGGTTGGTGCCGGTGCCCGGGATGTCCACCCTCTGGATCAGGGCGTACGGCCAGCAGCGCGGTCTGCTGCGTCCCGTTCCAGATGCCGCTGTCGCCGTTCAGGTTCTTGCGTACGTAAGAGACGCGGACGGAGGTGTCCGCGGCCAGCTCGTGCTCCAGCGAGACGTTGATCTCGTCGACATATTCCGGCGCCAGCGCGGGGTCGACCGGCGTTCCTTCGGAGACGAGCTCCATACCGGTGCCGCCCAGCACGTCCGGGCCGTCGTAGATCCCGTTGGCGTTCGGGTCGAGGAAGGTGTACCGGATCCGCGCGGTGCTCGCCGGATTAGCGACCTCGTGCGAGTCGGCCAGATTCAGGTAATAGCGGCCGAAGTGTCCCTTGAGCACGGTGCCCTGCGCCGGCGAGAACGCCACGCCCAACCGCGGCGCCCAAGTGTTCCAGACGACGTTCGTCCGGCCCGTGGCGGTGCCGCTGGGGAAGAAGTCGGCGAGAAAGGGGCTGGAAACCGAGTCGATGAAGTAGGTGCGCTGCTGCTCGTAGCGCACGCCCAGGTTCAGCGACAACCAGTTCACCGGGCGCCACGTGTCCTGGATGAACGCCGCGTGGTGCCGGTTGCGGTTGTCAGATGCGATTTCCCCCTCGGCCGGCATGCTGAAGAGCATGATCCGGTCCACGTTGAAGGGGCGCTCGTTCGCGCTGTCGTCCAGATAGCGGACGTGCCCGGAATTGGCATTCGAGCCGAAACGACTGCTGTCGATCTGGAACTCGTAGCCCACCTTGAAATCGTGGCTGTCGCCGAAGTCCGGCACGTAGTGGTTCATGCTCACAGTGGCCTGCGGTTTCCAGCGGACGAACGTGAACGGCGGCGAGCCGTTGGCGCCGGGAAACCAGCCGGCGCCGCTCAGGCGGCCGGCCGCCGGGCCGGCGGCTGCTGCCAGCAGCAGCGCGGCGCACCAGAGGCAGGCCCACATCGTCCCGCTCCGCAAAGGGTTCCCCTTCATCCCACTGGATCGTTCGTCAACCATCGCTATTCACACTAGAATCGACACATCCGCATGACAAAGCTTCTGTTAGAGCGAGTCATCGCCGTCGCCGCGGCGGAAGCGGCGCACAAGTGCGAGAAGCGGCATAGGCGAGCAGGGCGAGGACGGCGCGGTGGTCCAGCACCATCCGGGTCCGGGCGGTGATCGAGGCAAGCAGCCGCCGGGCCTGCGGCACGGAGATTTCCTGGGTCTTGCCCTCGATGGCGGCGTAGCGCTCGCCGCGTTCGGCCCCTATGAATTATAGAAAACAGCAGTTCAACCTTGGCGGCGCCTCTCGCGGGCATCTGAGACTGCGCGCGGGGCCAACCAGATAGCTCTCCCGCCGATCCTGGGTTCACCGTTGCTCGTCTTCGAGTTGCTTGAGATACAGCCCTTCGAGCCGTTCGATTTCGGAAAGGAATCCCTCCGGGTCCACGAAGGTTTCCGGGCTGTAGGGCTGCCCGGGCCTGTACTTGGAGTGCAAGCCGTATTGCTGGCCGTGCGCCGCGACCCAGACGTCGATCTGCATTGCCTTCTGCCTCCGGAAGGTCTTCGCAAAGTCCTCGGCAAGGCCGGGATAGGTCGGGTCCACGACCAGGCGCTTGCCTGGGTTGATCGTCCCCATGTTAGCGATCACGACACGGTATTCCCTGCCGTTTTCTCGGACCGTCATGGCGTAGCTGACGCTGCCGGCCGTGTGGCCCGGCGACTCGACCACTTCAAGCCGGGTGCTGCCTAGCTCGATTGCTTCCCCGTCGGCGATGATCTTGTCGACCTCGACCGGATCGAACGACACCTTCCCTCCGAAGTGCGGGTCGCCGAATCCACCGTCTTCGAGCACGGGCGCGTCGCCTGCGGTGGCCCACATCTCGGCTCCTGTGGCCCGCTTGATCTCGGCCAGCGCCGCGGTGTGATCCCAGTGCGCCTGCATGGTCAGCAGGATCTTGATGTCATTCATGCGAAATCCGACCGTTTCAATGTTCCGGCGGATCAGCGGCGTGGATTCCTTGAGCGCAGTGTTGATCAGAATGTGACCCTCGTCGGAGGTGACCAGGAACACGCCGAGGTCATAGGTACCAACCGCGTACAGGTTTCCGATCACGCGGTAGCCCGGGAACGGGCGCGTCCATCCCTCCGGCTGAGCCCCAAGAGGTGATGCGGAGAGCGCCAAAAAACAGGGAATGGCGAAACGGAGCATGCCGCTTAGTATGGCGGTTTCGGCGCCCATCCATCGGGAGGCAACTCAATTCTTCGGGCGATCGGCGCTGCTTATAGGGCGGCGGACTGGACATCCACACGTCCTCGGCCCGGAATCCCGAGAACACCACATTCACCCGACCGTTGACAGCGACAGAGGCGGCGTTGACGCGCCACAGGTCATCCGCCCGTACGAGCGGTTGCTTGTAAACCAGAAGGGCGGCGATGGCTCCAACGCCTGCTGGAGCCACGACGCCTCGGGAGTAGCCGAAATCGCCAGAGGTGGTCCCGACGCCCCTGGACCTCACCTCCTGGCCTGGATCGGTTCAGTCCAGGTTCTCAGGACTGAACGCAGCCGGCAGTAGCTCAGCCAATGAGAATGTTTTTCGGTATCCTTCCAGACCCGCAATGTGAATCGAAGCGGACAGTTCGGCAAATTCGCGGATGCGCTGTCGGCAGCCCCCGCATGGAGTACAGAGCGCCAAGCCGCCGCCGACAATGGCGATCTCTTTGATCTCGCGGCCACCGGCTGCGATCATGACCCCGATCGCGCTGGCTTCGGCGCACTGGCACATCGAGTAGGCTGCATTCTCGACATTCGCGCCGGCATGCACGGCGCCCGTCTCATCCCGGATCGCCGCGCCAACTTTGAAATGGGAGTAGGGAGCGTGGGCTCGTTCCCGCACGGACATCGCCGCCTGGATCAGCGATTCGATGGAGCGGCTCCTCATGGCGTTTCCTGATTATCGTATGGTAGGCTCGGTACCCGTTGGAAGCGCCTCTGGGGAGTCGCGCACGGACGCGCGAGTATCATCCCGAATCGAGAGCACAGTGGCCGACTCAGTGAGGCTGACGGGCCGACCATTGCGCGGGTCGATAACGTGGCTGGCCGGGCCGGCTTGTACGATCGCGACAACAGCTGGGGCGATGGGTGTCACGGCGCACAAGATCAAGGTGAGCGAACGGCGCACGCGACAGAACCAATCCCGGTGGATCCGCGGCATGCTCCCGGAACGCTACCCGCAGGCGGAGCTCTTCGTGCTCGTGCTGGACAGTCTCAACATACACGGGAACGAGTCGCTGTACGCCACCTACCTGCCGAAGGAAGCCCAAGCGCTGGCCGGGCGCCTCAAAATCCACTAGACTCTCAAGCACGGAAGCTGGCTCAACATCGCCGAAATCGAGTTGAGCGATCCGTGAGGCCAATGCCTCAACCGATGGATTCCCGACCTCGCCACCGTGCGCCGGCATATGCGAGAGTGGAATCAGGATCGAATCAACCGGGATGCCACGGTCGATTGGGAGTTCACCACTCGCGAGGCTCGGATCAAGCTGGAGAGCCCGCAACCGAAAATTTAACCGATACCAGGCAAGGACCAGCTGCTGGGGTCAAAGTCCCGCTCCGGTGCGGAGCGTTGCTGCTGGATCCTGTATGAGGACGGATCGAGGGGTGGAGGTTTCCTCGGCGTGATATTCCTTCCGCCAAGCCGCTCCGACGAGAGACAGACATGGCGAACATTCAAATCGTTGCAATGATCGGCAGCCGCCGTCCTGGCAACGCCACGGCCAAGGCCTTAGCCGTCACAGTGGACGAACTGCGTCAGGACGGGGAAATCGCGGTCGATGTCATCGACCCCGCCGACCTCGACCTGCGTACACCGGGCGGCCAGGACCCCGAGCTTGCCAAAGTCCTGCAAGAGAAGGTCATCTCCGCCACCGGTGTCATTCTCGCTACGCCCGAATACCACGGCTCTTACAGCAGCGTCATCAAGCTGCTCATCGAGCATCTGGGGTACCCGTCGATGCTCAGCGGAAAACCCGTTGCCCTGCTCGGGGTCGCTGCCGGAGCCATCGGCGCCGTTAAGGCGTTGGAGCACTTGCGCAGCGTTTGCTCCCATGTCGGTGCAATCGTTCTGCCGGGCCCCGTTTCCGTCGCGAGGGTGCACAAGGTCTTCGACGCAGAAGGCAACTGCATCGACCCCGGAGTCGAAAAGCGTCTGCGCGGCCTCGCGTACAACCTGAACGACTACATCCACCAGAATATCTGTCCCCGAGTCGCGCTCGAACAAATGGTTCGTGAAGGCTGAGACCCGGGGCTCTCGCAAAGGCGCACAGCCTGCCAGGAAAGACGACCCTTCTCGATTTTTCGCGCGCCTTGCGCGCTTGCGGGCACGGAACGCCGAGCCGATTATTCGCTCGCTGTCGCTCCGGCGCTGAGCAGGTTCGCGAAGATGCGAAAAGCCCCCGGCACGCCCACCGGCAACTGCCGGAACCACGAATAGCCGGTGTAGATGTAAACGCCCTTGCCGTAGCGCGCGTACAGCAAACCGCCCCGGCGCGGCGGTTCGCCCGGATCGTTGGATGCGAGCAGGGCGTCATACCGCGCGTCCCACTTCGTCATGAAATAGAGCCCGCGCTCCTGCACCCAATCCTCGAAGTCCTTCTCGGTAATGGCATTGGGCTGCTGCAACAGAGTATGCCGCGGATGCAACAAACGCACCGTCGCCCGTTCGTCGCTGACCCGTTCGCGCGAGGGCGTGAGCGGAAATGGAGCCAGCAGCAGCGGTGGTCCACGTCGGGACAGCGTTTCGTACTGCATGATCATCGTCCCGCCGTTCTCGACGTAGCCCAGTAGCCGTTCCTTAGCCGCCAATACGCCCGGACGCGTACGCAAAGCTCTGATGCCCAGAACAATCGTGTCGAAGGAACTCAGCTCCCCGGACGCCAAATCTGCTTCGGACAACAACGTCACTTCCGCTTCAAGTTGCTCGAGCGCTTCGGGTATCCGGTCGCCCGATCCCATCACGTACCCGATGTTCTTCGCAAGCAGCTTGACGTCGACTCGTTCGACGCGCATCTCTGCACACGGAAAGACGACCTGCAGCGGGATATGCGGATACTCGATCTCGCGAACACCGTGGTTGATGGTTCGTTCTCCGAGCTTCACGTTCGCGACCACGGCGCCTCCCGAGGACATCTTCGGCGGAAGCAGGGCAAACACGAGAGTCTTCCGCATGCCGCGCCGCTCAAGCCGAAACGGCAGCGACGCCGGCTCGGCCTTCCAACCTGCGGGAACGGACAGCGAGACGGAGCCCTCCGCGCGGTCCGTATGGTTTTCCAAATCGACGGTGACAGTGCGGGGTTGCGCGTCGGGGAAAATGCGACTGCTGTTGTCAAGGCTCACGGCGACGGCCGGCGCCACTTCGACGCGGCGCGTGCGCTCACCCTCGGCCGGGTCGACCCAACGAAAAACGACGGGTCGCGTAACGGTGAACTTCACACCGTCCGGCCCCTTGAGATGGAACGAAACGCGCAACGGGGGCGGCGACTCGGCCCGGCCGATCAAGCCGGGATCGTCAAGCTGATAAGATCTGCCGGCTACCGGACGCCGCAGCCAGGCCGGTTGAGAATAGTCCGCTTCTTCTGGAATCGAGAGGCGGACCGTTTTTTGCGCGACTTCGTTGGACCGGAGATGGCGGGCATCAATAGCCACTTTCCTCGCGACCAGCCCTTTGACGTCAGCGCCTTCCCAGTACAGCCGTGTGCTTGAGCGATTCATGGCCGAAAGAGTCATCTCGACTTCTGAGCCGGGCGTGACATCCCAGCGCTCCGCCGCGGCATCGATCCAAAGGCCGCTCGCCAGCTCGATCGCACGAACCATCTCCTGCTCTTTGCGTCGCGCCCACGGGCTTTTCAAAGTTTTGACGTCTCGGTACGCCCGGAAAAGACCCTCGATCACGCCATCCCGGTTCCCGGCCTTGTTGGATGCAAGCACCTTCGTCAGAAGAGTCTTCACGCGCTCCGCGCCCGGCAACCGGTCCCAAGTCGTGTTGATCCGCTCGAAGAGATCGCGTTCGGCCTTCTCACCCGCCACATATCCGAAAAACGCCGGTGCGTCCCCCTTGCGCTGCCCGGTCCCCATGCCCTGGCTGCGATGCATGCTTCGGGCGACGCCGCCGATCTCTGCGTACGAGGCGCCCAACTCCGGGTCGTACTCCCCCGTATTGATCCGAATACGGTCCGACCGCATGGCCTGCTTTTCCTCGTGGGCGCGTGTGAAAAGTGGCGGGCTCCAATAGAGGCGCCTCGCCTGCCATGGTTGCAAGCCCTGCTCGATTTGATCCGGAAAGCGTTCCGGATCAGCCGAGGCCTCGTAAGCCTCGCGGGCCAAGTGTCCGATCGCTGAATGGTGGCCGTGCCCGCTGCTCGCGTCGGGCGAGAACCGCGACAGAATGACATCCGGTCGAAATCGGCGAATCACCCGGACCATGTCGCCGAGTACCTGCTCCTTGCCCCAAAAAGTGAGCGCTTCCTGGGGTGATTTGCTGTAGCCGAAGTCAATCGCTCGCGTAAAGAACTGCTCTCCTCCATCGAGCCGGCGGGCGGCTAACAGCTCCTGCGTTCGGATGATCCCCAGCAACTCGGCTTGTTCTGGGCCGATCAGGTTCTGTCCTCCTTCGCCGCGGGTCGCCGAGAGATACGCCGTCCGCAAGTTCCGCCCGCGGGCGAAGTAGGCGATCATCGTTTCACGCTCGTCGTCGGGGTGCGCGCCGAGGATGAGAATGCTGCCGAGTGTGTTCAGCCGATCGAGAAGCTCCCGCAGTTCCGAAGCGCCCTGCCAGGGTCGTGGCGGGCCGGCCAGGGCCGGAAGGACCAACGAGCAGACAAAGACCGCCGCCAGGATCGTGCGCACGCAAGAGCAAGACAGCAAACGATTGCGGCGGAGCAAGCTGCATTGTATCGCCCAAACAGGTTGCCGATACATGTTCCTTGAACGGATTCGCAGCCCGGAAACCGCTAGTGAGGACCGCCCCCCGGGTTCATTCACGATCGAGCCCTCGACCTGTTTGAAAATCACTCCGTCGACGGTGAGATCCTGGTCCCCACGGGCGGCTACTTCGCCATGAGAAGCCATCGAGACCCATCTCTCGACAGCCGTCGCCCGGGGTTTCCTGACGTGTGCGAACATCAAGGACGGAGTCTGGTTCTACCAGGAAACACGCCGCCCGTCACCGCTCAAGCTCCCCTATGCGCATCATCACCTGGAACGTCAACGGCCTTCGCTCCGTCGCCCGCAAAGGTCTGCTCTCGTGGCTCGAAGCCGAGAAGCCCGACATCTTATGTATGCAGGAGACGAAAGCGCACCCGCAACAGCTCCCGCCCGAACTCGAAGACCCTGACGGCTACGACGCCCATTTTCACTCAGCCAGGAAAAAAGGGTATAGCGGCGTCGCCACCTGGATCCGCAACGATAGCCCGGCCAAGCTCACCGCCGAACCCGTCGCCAAGCTGGGCATCGACCGCTTCGACGAAGAGGGCCGCGTGCTCATCACCGATCTCGAGCCCTTCACGCTTGTCAACTGCTACTTTCCCAACAGCCAGCGCGGCCTCGATCGGCTCGAATACAAGCTCGACTTCTACGATACCTTCCTGCACTATTGCAACCGGCTGAGGCGTGAAGGCAGACGGCTGATCATCACCGGCGATTACAACACCGCCCACAAGGAAATCGACCTCGCCCGCCCCAAGGAGAATCGCAACAACTCCGGCTTCCTGCCGGAAGAACGTGAGCGGCTCGATCAGTTCGTCGCCCACGGCTACGTCGACGCCTTCCGCCTCTTTCACGACGGCGCGGGCCACTACACCTGGTGGAGCTACCTGTTCAACGCACGCACTGCGAATATCGGCTGGCGCATCGACTACTTCTTCGTAAGCGACGACCTCGTCGATGATGTGGAGGACTGCACGATCCTCAGCGAAGTCGAGGGGTCTGACCACTGCCCCGTTTCTCTCGAACTACGCGGATGACGCAGCGCCGGCGGCGGGCCGTAGGATCAGATAAGCAACCATGCTCAGCGCCATTCCCGGGATGATCTCATAGAGGTCGCCGCCATATCTCAGCACGCCGCCCCAGACGATCACCCCCGCCAGACCGGCCGCCATCATACCCGCGGCGGCCGATGTATTGATCCGCCACTGCATGGCGCGCACCACGAGCAGCGGACCGAGCGAAGCGCCCAACGCCGACCAAGACAGCGTGACAAGCGCAAATACGTTCTGGTTGGCAAACAGAGCTATGGCCAGCACGACCGCCGCCACCAGCAGCGTCGCGAACTTCGACTTGACGTACGATTCACTCCACGAAGAGAACAAGTCCTGCGTCAGCGCCGCCGAACACGACAGCACCTGCGAATCCGCCGTCGACATCGTCGCCGAGAACAAACCCGCGAGAACCAGCCCAACCAACACTCCCGGCAGGTATACGGAGGCCAGCGTCGGCAGCGCCAGTTCCGCGTCGAAGGCGCCCACATCGGGTATCAAGATGCGGCAGGCGAACGCGACGCCGTAGCACGCAAACGAAAACAGCAAGTACCAAACCAGATAGATGTCCCGCGCCTTCGCGATGTCCCGCCCCGAGCGGATCGACATCATGCGCACCATAATGTGCGGCTGCCCGACGACCCCGATGCCCGCACCGAACCAACCAAAGATGAAGAGCGCAAAACCAAAGCGCGGATCGGGAGGACTCAGGCTGATCAGTTGCGGGTCGATCGCTTCCAGCTTCGACCACAGCCCGCCTAATCCGCCGACTTCCATCAGGGCCAGAATGAACAGCAGCCAGATCGCGATGATCATGTTGATCGATTGCGCGACGTCCGTCCAAATGGAAGCGCGAATGCCGCCGGCGAAACAGTAGATCACCACGATCACCGCGCCCACGATCGCGCCCACGGCGTACGGCCAACCGAACAGTACATGCAGCGCCTTGCTGCCGGCGTTGAGTTGGGCTGCCGCATACGTTCCCAGGAAGGTGATCGTAACCACCGCCGCCGTGGCTCGAACCAGGCTTTTGCGGCCCGGCAATGCCGCACCGAGAAACGAGGGAATCGTGCGGAAATGCTCTGCTTCGCTTTCCTCACGCAACCGTCGATGGATCCAGAACCACATCAGGTAGTCACCGAAGATCCACCCGAATATGATCCAGATCGCAGACAGCCCCATCGTGTAGCTCGTTCCGATCAGGCCGATGAACATGAAGCCGCTGTTGTTCGAGGACACGGCGGACATCGCCGTGAACCAGGGGCCGATGCTGCGGCTCGCCAGCAGGTAATCGTCGGTAGTGCTGGTCTTGCGTCGGGAAGCGTATGCCCCGATCAAAGTGAACCCGATCAGGAAGGCAAGGAAGCTGAGGATGACAGTGTTGATCATGTGCGGGTCAAAGGTCCGGCTCTGCGCCGCGCCGACTATTGTAGCCGCCGGCTACCCAACGGCTGTCGTGCTCAGTACCTTGGGGCAATCCCGAATCTTGAGCGTGGCGTCAGAACGTGCCATCGACAGCCTTTTCGGATGGCGGCTCCGCTTCATCGTGGCCTGCGTGCAACCTCTTGCCGGGGTCGGGGCCAAGCTGTCTGTTCCTTGCGCAAGTTGAACGATTACGCAGGCATGAACGTTTGGCCCCGGCATGGTGAGGCGTGCGCTGCGCAAAGCAACTTGCTTTGGCCCGCCGGCGGCCTCGTCTCATATAATCAACTCGTAGCTCCCTTCCTGCCGCGGAAGTCCCCGGAGAGCGCCGTCTGTGTCCCAGGATTACCTTGAAGTCCGAGGAGCCCGTGTCCATAGCCTCAAGAACATCGATCTGCGCCTGCCGCACAACAAGCTGATCGTCGTCACGGGCGTTTCCGGCTCCGGCAAGTCGTCGCTGGTCTTCGACACCATCTACGCGGAGGGCCAACGTCGCTACGTAGAGTCCCTCTCGGCCTACGCTCGGCAATTCCTGGAGCGCATCGAGAAACCCGACGTCGACGAGATTCACGGCATCGCGCCGGCCGTGGCGATCCGGCAGAAGAACAGCACCCGGAACCCGCGCTCGACGGTCGCCACGGCTACCGAGATTTATGACTTTCTGCGGCTGCTCTTCGCGCGCGCAGGGCGAACGTACTGCTTCAACTGTGACAACGAGGTCCGCAAAGATACCGTCGATGAAGTCGCGAGCCGCATCCTGGAACTGCCGGCAGGGTCGCGGTGGTACGTTCTTTTCCCCGTCCATGGTTGGGTCAAGGACGACCCCGAGGATCTCAAGAGCCGTCTGGCAGACCTTCGGAGTAAAGGTTTCAATCGCCTCTATCAGGACGGCGGCCTCTTCGAGTTCTCAACGCCGGAGTCGCTTCTCGATATCGATTTCGAGAAGCCGTTCTACGCCCTCGTCGATCGCCTCTCCATCCGCGGCGACCTTCGCCAGCGGATCACAGACGCCGTCGAGACCTGCTATCGCGAATCGAAGGAAGTGGTCTTTGAGCACGCCACCGACTGCGCGCAGCGACTCTGGTTCAGCGAGCGTTTCGAGTGCCGCCCATGCGGCATCGAGTACCTGGAGCCCGAGCCGCGCCTCTTCAGCTTCAACAGCCCTTACGGCGCATGTCCGCGCTGTCAGGGCTTCGGCAACACCATCGACATCGACATGGACCGCGTCATCCCCGATCGCTTCAAGTCGCTCGAGGAGGGCGCTGTCGCCCCTTGGAGCAAGCCACGCTATGTCAAGTGGCAGCGGGCGATGCTCGATGCGGCGCACACTGCGGGCGTCCGCACAACGGTCCCGTATCACGAGCTGACGGCGAAGGAACGGGACTTCGTCGCTCACGGCGGCAACGGCTTCAAGGGGCTCGACGGGTTCTGGGCTTATCTGGAGCGCAAGAAATACAAGATGCACGTCCGCATCTTCATGAGCCGTTACCGGGGCTATGCCCGGTGCCCCGATTGCCAGGGCGGACGGTTGCGCGCGGAGGCCTTGAACGTTCGGGTCGGGGGCAAGAACATTCGCGAGGTGGTGAACCTGACGCTCGAGCGGTCGAAGGACTTCTTCAAGACCCTCAAGCTCGCGGGGCAGCAGGCGCACATTGCCGAGGAGTTGGTCCGCGACATCATTCACCGGCTTACCTTTCTCAACGATGTCGGCCTGGAGTACCTCACGCTCGACCGGCTTGCTTCGACGCTTTCCGGAGGAGAGTCGCAGCGGATTCAGTTAGCGACGTCACTGGGCTCGCAGCTCGTCGGAGCCTGCTACGTGCTCGATGAGCCGTCGATCGGACTGCACTGCCGTGACACCGGACGGTTGATCGGCATCCTCAAGAGCCTCCGCGACATTGGGAACACGATCTTCGTAGTCGAGCACGATGCCGACGTGATGCGGGCCGCGGACCACATCGTCGATCTCGGCCCCGGGGCCGGCGAACACGGAGGTGAAGTCGTTTTTTCCGGAACGGTGGGCAAGCTGCTCTCGAACGGCGGACCCTCTCTCACAGGCCACTACCTGCGCGGCGAAACGGCGATTCCCGTTCCCAAGGCGCGGCGCAAGGTTCGACCCCGGAGGCAAATCAAGTTCCAGGCCGCCTACGTCCACAACTTGAAGAATATCGACGTTGCTATCCCTCGTGACCTGCTGACGGTTGTCACCGGCGTTTCCGGATCCGGCAAGTCCACGCTTGTCCGCAATGTCGTGTTTGACGGCCTGCGAGGCCTCACCAGGGGCGTCGGCAGAGCCGACGCCGACGGCGAGTTCCAGCGCCTGCCTTGCCGCAAGATCACCGGGCACGCTCAAATCGAGGACGTCGTCTTCGTGGACCAGTCGCCCATTGGCCGCTCGCCGCGTTCGAACCCCGTCACCTACGTCAAGGCTTTCGACGCGGTTCGCGGGCTCTTTGCCTCGACGCCGGAAGCTAGGAGCAAGGGCCTCCCGCCCGGCCATTTCTCCTTCAACATCCCCGGCGGACGTTGCGAAACCTGCCAAGGCGACGGGACCGTCACCGTGGAGATGCAGTTTCTGGCCGATGTCGCGCTGCTTTGCGAAGATTGCGACGGCAAACGCTATAAGCAGGAAGTCCTCGACATCCGCTACCAGGGCAAGAACATCGACGATGTCCTTCGGATGACGATCGACGAGGCTCTCAAGTTCTTCATTCGCTCGCCGAAGATTACTCACAAGCTATCGCAGCTTTCCGAAGTTGGCCTCGGCTATCTCCGCCTCGGCCAGTCGGCGACCACACTCTCGGGGGGCGAGGCGCAGCGCGTGAAGCTGGCCGGGCACGTGGCGCAATCGAAGTCCGACGGGACGCTCTATCTCTTCGATGAGCCGACGACCGGTCTCCACTTCGACGACATCCGCAAGCTGCTCGCCGCCTTCGACAAGCTGCTCGATCATGGGGCAACCCTGCTAGTCATCGAGCACAATCTCGACGTCATCAAGTCGGCTGATTGGGTGATTGACCTCGGTCCGGAAGGCGGCGATCGCGGCGGAGAGATCGTCGTCCAGGGAACACCCGAGCAGGTGGCGAAGACGAAGGGTTCGCACACGGGCCGACACCTTGACCGCGTTCTCAAAGCAGCAGAGACGGCGGGACGAGTGGAGAGTTCCCGTTGATGGGACGTGAGATCTCTCCGGCCGGCGGCGGTCCGCACGAGTCTCGGCCCAGAGACACCAATCACCCGGCTTGCCCGCAGAGCAGGGCTGCGGCAGAAAGCAAGCTGACCGGCTGTTCGATTGGATGAGGGCGAGGACCCGCGGCAGCCAACAGCGGAGCGTCACCGCCCCATGGTGCTGCGGAACGACTCCGGTTGCAGGAGCGGCGGTGCTAATCTGAGGAAAGAGTCTTCCACCTCGGGACGGTAGCTCAGTTGGTAGAGCAACGGCCTTTTAAGCCGTGGGTCCTGGGTTCGAGTCCCAGCCGTCTCACCACCTGACTCCTGTTCCCAACTATCCCGGGATCCCCGTTTATCGGGGTTTTTGTTCCAGGTTACAAAACCCGTCCGTCAGCGCCATTGCTTGGCGCGCTCGGCGAAGATCGTGCCGCCGCTGTCGAACCATTCCACGAACCCGATGGTTCTGTTCGCGGTCAGGCAAGTGATCGCCGTGTTCATGGTTACCCGCAGCGCGTTGCCGGCAGGCGTGTCGGGATAGCTGAAGGCGCCCTGTTCGTTGCCCCCGGTGTCGATGGCCGTCAGCCGCAGGCCCGGTATGTCGCGAGCGGCGATCCGGTTGCCAACCTCGTCCCCCGCTAAGGCATCCACCGCACCTTCCAACAATGCGCTGATTTGCTCGTCGAAGGTGTTGAAATAGAGCGCCTCGGGTTGGTCATCCCCGTGCGGCGTCAGGCGGATACGGGTGTCGATGGCGGCGGACCCCGTGCCTGCGGCGATGCGCAACGCCGACTCGCTGTCCGGCGATCCAGCGATCAAAAGCGTGCCGTCGGCCAACAGCACGCGGGTCCCGGCGCGGATGAAGCCCGCGGTGTCGATGATGCCGGTCAACTCCAACAGCCGCTTCTCGCCGGTCGTGCCCCGCTCCAAGCCTACGCGATGTTCCGATGTCAGATCGTCATGTTGCTCTATGGCGCTTGCCACGCGCACCAGCAGCGATTGGAAAAAGTTGATATGGCCCACGCCGAAGCGGATCACCGGCCGGCCTTCCGCGTCCCTGGTGCGTTCGGGCAAGGCGGTGATGCCGCCGCCCACCATGTCATGTGGCTCTTGCGCCGCCTTGAGCCAAATTCCGGAGAAGGGATTGCCCAGGGCCAGCGCGTCGAAGCTCAGCTTGCCCCCGGACAAGGTCTCAACGGCGGCGACCAGATCCGGCTCGTAGCCCATCGGTCGATGCGACGAGGACTCCTGCGCGACAGAATAGCTCACCGGATTGTAGTCGGTGTAGAAACCGTACTGGACACGCATGGCCGGGAAGTCAGCCAGCGTTTGCCGGGCTGCTTCGCAGGCAGCCGCGTCCGCGCTATCGCACCCGCCCGGCGGGCAGTCGATGTAGATTCCGGCGCCGATCAGGATCGGCACCCCCTGCCCCGATACCCGCTTGATGAAGGCGGCCTTGCGTTGCCATCTCCCCGTCTCGGGATGGATCGCATGGTAGTAGATGTGACTTTCCCCGAACGCCTCCGCCACTGCCATCACAGCCCGACCGTTGAACAGCGCCTGGGGATCCCGTCCCAACTCCGGAATGCGCTCCCCGTTCCACATCCCCGAAAACAACTGGTTCCCCATCAGATCCATCCCGAACAGGTAGATCGATCCGGCCCGCCAGCGCGGATCGCTCTCCAGCAGCGGCATGGCGAAGTAGCCCTTCGACTCGACCTCCAAGGCTGCGCAGCGGACGAACTCTTCCAGCCTTTCCATGGACGGCTCGGCCGCCAGCAACGCGACGTTGACTTGCGCGGCGTGGCAGGTGCCGGGGATGTCGCGGCGGTAGATCCCCGCGCCGAGCACGGCGTCCTCCCCTTGCCAGTCGAGGCGCACAAGGTAGGCAGCTTTCGGCTCGGTCAGGCCGCTCTCCGGGTTCAGAAACTCGTAATAGCTCCAGCCGCGGTCGCGCAGTTGCAAGATACGAAAGAATTCCCCAATCACGTCCGTGCCGAAGCCGTCGATGAGGGGACCCAGAGGCATCCTCTCGCTGCCCGGATCCGTAGGCTGGACGATGCGCTCCGACAGCTCAGAGCGGGGAGCCAGCATTCTGACGAACACGTAGAATTGACCGCTTTTCCAGCGCTCATCCTCGTGAAAGGCGCGGTACGCTTCCTCGAAGCCCATTTCCTGCACGTATTCATAAGCGCACTGCACAAAGGCCTCGACATCCTCCGTCGAGCGGATGCCGCCGGCCGTCATCGACTTTTCTGCGCAGGGCACCACCGCCTGCCCGGAGGCCTCGACAAACGCCCCCGCCAGCAACAGCGCCACAAGCGGCGCCACGATCTTGGATTTGCTCATGTATGGTGCTGATTTACTCACGTGCGGAGCGTATCACAAGCCTCCCGCGCCTTGTGAACAGTGCATGTTCGATATCAGCGCAATCGGGAAAGTTCTTCCGCATGCGAGAGAGAACGTTCCTCTTACTGAGCATGGAAGCAGGCGGCGTTGGGCGTGGCCCCAGTCGCCTCCGGACTCCTTCCCACAGGCGATTACGCCATAAGGACGGCCGGACACTGGCTACATCGCAAATCGGCAGGCGGGCTTGGAGCTATGCCGGCTCTCGCAGGACTCCGGGCTGTCCTGCTTCTAGTCGTGACCTTTCAATAGGTTGTTCACTCGGTCCCGATCGAGGAAACTGAGGGTGTCGGACACACCGATCGACGTCTCTTGCTGCAATACGAAAATGGAGCGGGATGCTTTCGTTCATTGAACCTCCCGCTCCCCAAGACAATGCCTCTCAGGTCTTCACGAGGCTCGTCAACCGCTCCCTTATGATGATTGCGTCCCTCGCACCGCCCTTTTTCAGTGCACGGGGGACTCGGGAATCAGCCAATGAAGTTAGTCAATCAATTCGAAAGGATCGTGCTGTGCACAATCTCTTTCCTCTCGTTTATCCAGGCCGCAGATGCTGCGGTCGACGTGCTAGGCGTTAATGGCTGCGGAACTTGATCGCTCCATCGAGGTCCTTTCCAAGGAGAGCCCTCCGCTCTACTTCCTCAGCTACGAGATCAGCCAGCAGGATCGAGCCTCGGTAGTCGCTTCGTTCGGTGCAGTCTCTCAGAATTCTCGAAACGAAGAACGCGTCCTCGACATTGACCTGCGGGTGGGCGACAAGGACCTGGACAACACCCATCCAGCCGGCAGGGAATTCAACTTCCGGATACCGTCGCGGACACAGGTTCCGGTATCCGACCCCGAAGCGCTCCGAACCGTCCTCTGGCTTGCGACGGACAGAAAGTACAGGCAAGCAACCGAGCGGCTTTCCCGAGTCAAGGCAAGCGTCCGGATCAAGGTGGATGAAGAGGACCGGGCTGCCGACTTTTCGCCGCAACAGGCGGTGGAATTCAGGGAGACGCCACGATCCATTGCGGTGGACCCCTCAGCGTGGGCCGAAAAGCTCAAGCGGTACTCAGCGCCGTTCGCACAGGCCGATCACACTTATACCGGTTCGGTGGCCCTCTCGACTGTGGCTGCGACACGGTGGTACGTCAACAGCGAGGGGACCAGGATCAGAACCTCGAGCACGTCGTACCGGTTGAGCGTTTTCGGCTCGACAAAGGCCGACGACGGGATGAACCTGCCCCGCTACGAGCAGTTCTTCGCTTTCAACGAGGACGGCATGCCCGACGACGAGACAGTCATGGAAACGGTCAGGCAGGTTATCGCCGATCTCTAGGCCCTGAGAGTCGCACCGGTTGCGGAACCGTACAGCGGGCCCGCCGTTCTTTCCGGGCGTGCCAGCGGTGTCTTCTTCCATGAAATCCTGGGCCACCGGGTCGAGGGCCACCGGCAGCGTGAGGCCGACGATGCCCAGACCTTCAAGGACATGACTGGCGAGTCGGTGCTGCCCGAGTCTTTCTCGGTCGTGTTCGATCCGACCATCCGCCGCGCCGGGGGGACCGATCTCGCCGGCTCCTTCAAATTCGACAACGAGGGAGTCAAGGGCCAGCGAGTGGTGGTTATCGACCAAGGCGTATTGGAGAGGTTCCTCATGTCGCGCAAACCGATCGAGGGGTTCTCCGGTTCCAACGGCCACGGACGGAAACAACCCGGGTTCGCCGCTGTTGCTAGGCAGTCGAACCTGTTCGTCGAAGTGGAGGAGCCGCTGTCGGAGAGCGACCTCAAGGCAATGCTCCTTGAGCAAATGCGGGATGAAGGCAAAGAGTACGGATTGCTCTTTGACGCCGTCCAGGGGGGCTTCACGTTCACGGGCCGGCGCCTGCCGAATTCATTCAATGTCCTCCCGACCATGGTGTACCGCATCTATCCGGACGGCCGCGAGGAACTCGTGCGCGGAGTCGATCTGATCGGCACACCGCTCACAACGTTCAGCAAGATCGCAGCAGGCGGAAAGGAACTCGCAACGTTCAACGGGGTTTGCGGGGCGGAATCCGGAGGCGTTCCGGTAAGCGCGATCTCGCCTCCGATACTGGTCTCCCAGATTGAAGTGCAACGAAAAGAGAAATCCCGGCAACGCCCGCCTCTCCTGCCGGCACCCTCGGGCTTGGCGCAGAGCGGGCGCCTGCTCGATCAGGGAGGCCTCCAATGAAATGCATGCGGATCTGCACCCTTTTCTTGTCGCTGTGCATCGCGTGGCTCCCGGCCATCGCGCAGCCCAGCGTGGTGATGCAGGCGATGCAGGACGAATTGGCTCGCAGCATGAACCAACTGCGACTGGGTGAACTGGAACAGCCGTACTTCGTCTCGTACACCGTTCAGGAGGTCACGGCGATTAGCGCCACAGCTTCTTTGGGCGGCCTCGCCAGCAGTGGAGAGAGTGCAAGCCGAACCCTGCATGTCGAGGTCAGGGTCGGGGACCGTGATCTTGACAACACCAACTTCTACTCCCTACCGGACTTCACCTCGATAGAGGATATTTCTTTCGGTCCTGCTTTGCTGCCGCTGGAAGACGACTACGAAGAGCTCCGTCGCGCGATCTGGTTGGCCACCGACCGCGCATACAAGGACGCTCTCGAGCGGATCGCTAAGAAGCGCGCTGTGCTCCAAAACGAAACCGTCGTCGAGGAAACCCCGGACTTCAGCATCGAGGATCCGTACAAGCACGAAGGCGACCCGGCTCTTCCCGCTGCTGAGGCGGACACTATCCGCTCGCTCACAACCGACTTGTCGGCTGTGTTCAGGGAGCACCCGGACATCCACGTCTCTTCGGTCGATGCACGTGCGCGGCATGTTCGCGTCCATTACGTGAACAGCGAGGGATCGTCGTTCGTCCGCGATGATCCCACTGCCATGGTGACCGTAAGGGCCGGTACCCGAGCTGATGACGGAACGGAGATTTCCGACTCGTTCACTGCATTCGGCCGCATTTGGGGGGACCTCCCTGGCCTCGATGAGCTGGCCGAGCAAGGCCAGGCGTTGGCCGGGCGGCTCGAGGACCTTCGGCAGGCACAGGTATTCGAACGCTACGCAGGGCCTGTGCTGTTCGAGGGGCAGGCAGCGGCGGAACTGGTACGACAAGTCCTGGTTCCGCGGCTGCTCGTCCAGAAGGCTCCCGTCGCGGACAACCAGCGGATGCGTCAGGTAGGGGACCGCTTGGCCAATCCGTTCCAGGACAAGCTTGACAGTCGAGTCCTGCCACGATTCCTGGCAATTGTGGACAACCCGGCGCTCCGGGAAAACGAGCAGGGCCCGCTCTGGGGCGGCTACGCGGTAGATGACGAAGGTGTCCCCGCCCGCGAGACGGTGCTCGTCCAGCGCGGCATGCTCAAGACGCTGCTTTCGACGCGCAATCCGATAGCGGGGATCCCGCAGAGCAACGGCCATATGCGTGCGGGCGGACCGGCGCCCTCCAACCTCCTTATGACGTCGAGCAGTGGGCTAACTGCAGACGAGATGTCCGAAGAATTCCTCGCCTTGCTGGAGGAGAGGGAGTTGGAATACGGCATTGTTGTGAGACGGCTCCAGGAACCAGGCGCGGGACGGTTCCAGGCCGGACGGGCCGGCCGTTCAAGAGGAGGCCGGTTGATCAGGGCGGTGGTCGCGGTCAAGGTCTTTCCGGACGGCCGCGAGGAACTGATTCGCGAGGCCGTGCTGACTGGGCTCTCGGAGAGCAGCTTCCGAGACATCGTCGCGGCGTCCGAAGCCCTGACCAACCACACAATCCTGTTCCGGCATAGCAGTCCGTCGTTCGACCCATTCGACTTCATGATGCCCTCCCGCCGGTACGGGATCACGGCGTCCCTGGTCGTCCCGTCGCTCCTGTTCGAAGACGTGTCGGCGCGGCGGCCGCCGGGCAATATTCCGCGTCCACCCGTCGTTCCGAGATCTGTGTCCGGGAATTAGTTGACAGGGAAAGCGAGCCTCAGCTTGCCTCGCAGGCGGGCACCCCAACCTGGACGATGCGGGGCTTGTCGATTCCCGAAAACCCGACATTCTTGGCGCGCTGTCCGGTTCAAGTTCATGGAAATGTTGAATGTCTTGGGTTTCGCCTCCGCCAAGAAGAGCGGCGAACGGCGCTGCCTGCGCGCCGGCCTCGGGATCCGGCGGAAACGCGAAACTCGCTCCTTCTCGGCCGCGTCGCAGGACGATGCGAGAAGAAGGAGCAGGGGTGCGGCAAGGGCGCGCGTGATCGCCGACATTGCAGTTCGGCGCGCACCTCCGACAAGGTTCGATTCAACTCAGCGGCTCGTCGCGAGACCCGCTGCGTTGACAAGCCCGATGCGCCCCAGCGGCTGCTATGCGAAATCGGCGAGTTCGATTCCTTCCTTCGTCTCGGCAGCCGCGAGGTTTACGACCGAACGCAACGCCTCGGCTTCGGTATCCCCTTCCAGCCGACGCAGCCTGAAATGGTCGACCTGCCGGTCGGCTCCGGTCCCTTCACGCACGATTTCTTTGGCGCGGCGCAGTTCGGCGTGGCATCCGAGGGCGCGGGCATCGTCTGCGAGGTCTTCGACCAGCAGGGCCGTGTAATCATCGATGTCCATTCGCCCGCCTTGCTCGGGATCGCCGAGAAAGGCCATCACGCCGTACCTCTGGGCCAGCCAGCGGTTCTCGGCGATGATCTCGGTAGGCAGGTCCTGTGGCAGAGCACCCTCTTCGTCCCGGCGAAGCAAGTGGCGGACAAGCGATGCAAAAAGGGCAACGATGCACATTGCGTCTTCGACGCGCGTGCAAATGTCGCAGATACGCAGTTCCACCGTTGGAAAGGAGAGTGACGGCCGGATGTCCCACCACAACTCACTGCTGTCCCGTATGAAGCGCATTCGACGGTAGTCTTTCACCAAGCCATCGAATTCGGCCCACGAGGCCAACGCATTGGGCAGGCCTGTTCGCGGCAAGCTGCCCACTAGATTCAGCCTGTACGACTTGAAACCTGTCAAGCGACCCTCGTTGAACGGAGAAGAACCGGAAAGGGCGTGGAGAAGAGGCAGGTACCGCCGGAGGGCCGTCATGATGCGCACTCGGGAGTCCTTGTTGCCGAACCCGGCATGAATGTGCATTCCGCCGACGAGGAACCGCCGCAAGGATTCCTGAAACGTGATCGCGAAGTCGCGGTATCGCTAGCCGGGCGTGACCACCTGCGTCTCCCACGCGGCGAACGGATGCGTGGAGGTTGCCAGCACTGCCGCGCCATGCTCTTCGGCAGTCTTGACCAAAATCCGACGCGTTTCGCAAATAGCCGATCGCACATCCTCGACGGAGGTGCAGACGCGCGTGTTCGTTTCGATCTGCGACCGCAGGAACTCGCGAACGATCTTGTGCCGTCCGGTCATTTCCTGGCAGGCCTTGAAGATGCTCTCATCGGGTTCGCGGAGCAAATCGCCGGTTGCCGGATTGATAAGGAAGAACTCCTCCTCGACGCCAAGAGTAATCGCAAGTTTGCCGCTATTCCGCCGGTGGGTCACTTTCTCTTCCTCAAGCGTCTCCCGGTGAGAACTACATGGCCAAGCCGACAGACGTTCGAACGATAGCTATACCTGGTGGCTGGCCGGCCGACGGAGCCATCGCCCGGACGTGACGGGAGGCGATTCTCCTGCCATCGCAATCCCCTCGCCTTGCACCATCTATTGTTGGCACATTGTCGCAGAGAAACCTGGCCGGATCCCACATTCGCAAACGTCACCCAGGCTCAGCCGATCGCGGCGCAAAGGGTTCGGACTGCGCAACGACGATGATCATGTCGCGGAATCCGTTGCCCTCCGACTTGGTAAGAGCGACCATCCCATCGGCTGCCTGTCGATCTCGGAAGACAATCGGGCGCCCGGCTTCGTGTACAAGCAGCCTCACGGTCAGGCGCCTCGAAAACATGTCGATGCGATCCGGCTCGTATCGCTTGAGGTCGCCCACCGTTGAGGCAGAGCGACGGACGACGGAGACGGCGGAGGGGGAGACGCTGTGGGGCTCCCGGGGCCTGCTGGGGGGAGCGGGCACGCTTCATCGCAACCAGATGCTCTTCCAGCTGCCGGACGAGCCTGAACAGCCTGAAGCGCGGTGGCTGACCGAGCAGAACGCCTTGCAGCGTCGAGTGTTCGACTTGCTGCAGCGGCGCCCGCGCGACGACTTGGCCGGTAGCGCGACCTCTCCGAGGCTGCCCGCAAAGACAGGAACTGCAACTGCCTGAGTAACTTACAGGCTGAGAGCAGGCGCTACAAAGCCGGAAGTTTGGTTAGAACGAAATGATGGCGGTGAGGGTGGGATTCGAACCCACGGAGGCCGCAAGACCTCAACGGTTTTCGAGACCGCCCGATTCAACCACTCTCGCACCTCACCGCGGGTGGAAGGGCTACGGTCATTATATAGCCGGAGAGCTGAACAGCTCTTTGCCGGTTGGCTCAGGAACGGTTTCTCGGGCGGTCCGTCAAGGAGAAGGCTCAGCCGAGGGGCTGCCATCCGTTGCCTGGGAGTTGACTTTGTAACAGGCCGCCTTGATACCGTACCCGTGCATCGATCCCATTGCCGCAAATGCATGGAGCACCAGTGTTTGCCGTGCCGCCAGGTCGGGGGTGCGGCAGGGTATGGCGGCGCTAGTCCGAATCGGTGTGGGCCGAGGAGAGCGATGAGAGCAGACGTTGGGCGAAGGAGAAGAGGCCGGCGCCGCCCCAGAAGCGAAACTCCTCGTTGATGATGTTGTGGTCGTGGTCGAGTTCAATGATGCAGAGGAAGCCGGCGGCCTCGCCGCGGCGAAAACGGAAGTCACTGAACTGGACACGGTGGCCGGTGGGCAGGGGCGTGGTCTCGGCGCGGGCATAGGCGGCGAAGTCAAGATACTCTTGCGCGACGGGGCCGGAGCGCGCTTTTTGCAGGATGGCGGTCTCTTGCGCCTTTTCGATGCATAGCAACGCCGGAGATGTCGAGAAGTGGCGAGCGTCGGAAACCCCGGTCAGGAAAGACCGCTCGGTTTCGACGAAGGCGCTCCAGCGGAAGACTTCCAGGGGCAGAGGGAAAGCGGCTACGCGGATCGGCGGGTCGCCACCGTAAGTGCCTTCATTGAGGCCCGTGATGACGCGGTTGTGCAGGACCGCTCGGAACCCGATATAGGCCACGAGGATCGCCAGCCCTGCCATGGCGAGTTTCGGGGCGTGCCCGGATCCCGCTCGGAGGCGGCCGTTACGCAGGGCAAACAGGATCAGCAGCGGGGCGAGAAGAATCGCCCAGACCCAGAGATCGACGATGAACAGGATATCCCAGCTCGTCCAGCGATCATCGAAGGGGAGCCAGAGGCGTGTTCCGTAGGCGTTCGTCATATCGAGTGCCGTATGCGAGAGCGTGGCGATCAGGGAGACGGAGAAAGCGGATCTCCAGCGGATTCGGTCGCCGCCGCGACGCAAAAAGAGGTGAACACCCTCGACGAGCAGCACTGTCAAGGCGGCCATCGCGGGTACAGCCGGGAGCGAGTGCGTGATGTGCCGGTGGTATGCAAGGTAGTTGATGGGCGATCCGGCCGTGACGATGTCGATGTCGGGCAGGTTGGCCGCGACGATGCAGATGGCCGTGGCGCGGGGCGTCCACCGATCGAGGCCGGCGCGGGCGAGGAGAACTCCGACAAGCGTATGAGTCAGATTCTCCATCGGCTACAGCCGGGAGACGCTCGACACGGCTTCGGAGCGAAGCAGGGCCGGCGGACGGCGTTCGACGTACTCTCTGGGAAGCAGCAGCGTCAGCGCGTCGGGGACGGTTTCGACGGTCGCGGGGATGCGACCGGCATACTCCCCGTCGACTTCGATGTGAACTTGACCTTCGCCGCAGGGGAGGAACTCGACACAATCAGTTCGATGGAAGCTCACGCCCTCGAATTGATCGAGCGTATGGGTGGCGGCTTGGGCCAGGTAACCGACATAGCGCAGAGGCGTCTCGCCGTGGAAGAGGACGACCTGAAAGTGATGGGAGAGCAAGTGAGCTTCGGAAGCGATGATCAGCTTACCGGCGTAGCGGCGGCTTTTGCTGATAAGCGCGAAGGTGCAGTCGTGGATTTCGCCGTGGATGCGGACGTCAAAGTGCTGGAACTTGCGTTTTTGCAACTGCTCCAGTGAGCCGATCCAATAGGCGCCCTTGCCGAGGTATTCCTTGAGGCGCGTGTTCAGGTGATAAACGATATCGGCGTCGACTCCGACGCCGCACATGAGCAGGAAAACACGCGAGATCTCATCCATACTCGGTCGCCGGACGCGGCCGAGCGGCACTTTCGCGGCGACAAGCGAGGGAAGTAAGGCCGCCGTCTTGGCGGGGTCGACCGGGAATGCGACCTCTCTGGCCAGAACGTTGGCGGTTCCTGCCGGCAGAGCAAGCAGGGGTACGTCGGAGCCCGCCATGCCGCGGATGGCTTCGTTGAATGTGCCATCGCCGCCGCAAGACGCAACCAAGTCGCAGCCGTCGGCGACGGCCCGTGCGGCGAGACGCGTGGCATCTCCCTGGCAGGAGGTCCGCGCCAAGTGCACCTTCTCCACCGAAGGCGACATAGCGTCGCGAGCTCGGAGGACGGTCCTCTCCCGCATCCTGCGCTTTCGCCCGGAACTCGGGTTATATATGAGGACTGCTTGCCGAAAGTGCATGAAAGATAAATTTCTATAATAGTAACGTCCATGGGCCCAGGCGATACCCCGGCCGATGTCAAGGCGCGTGCGGCCACCCTCCGGGAAGCCATCCGACACCACGACAAACAGTACTACGTGCTCGACCAACCGGAGATTTCCGATGCGGAGTACGACGCCCTGATGCGCGAGCTGCAGGGGTTGGAGAAGCAATATCCACAGCTTGTGACGCCTGATTCGCCGACGCAGCGGGTAGGCGCTCCGCCGCGCGAGGGCTTCGTGAAGTTGGCCCATCTGTCGCCGATGCTCAGCCTCGACAACGCCTTCAGTGAGTTCGATTTGCGCGAGTTCGACCGGCGCGTGCGGGAACAGGTGGATTTGGAAACGGTGGATTACGTCGCCGAGTTGAAGCTGGACGGGATTTCGATGTCGGTGCACTTCGTCGACGGGCTGATGAAACGTGCGCTGACCCGCGGAGACGGATACACCGGGGAAGAAATCACCGAGAACGCGCGGACGATTCGTTCCCTGCCGTTGCGGCTCAATTCGACCTCGGGTACGAAGATCGATTGGACCGGCGAAGTGGAGGTGCGTGGCGAGGTCGTCATGACGCGGCGATCGTTCGAGAATCTGAATGCGGAGCGTTTGCGGGAAGAGCAGCCGACGTTCGCGAATCCGCGAAACGCTGCAGCGGGATCGCTCCGCGTGCTCGATCCGAAGATCACGGCATCGCGGAGGCTGGACTTTTACGCCTATGCACTGCTGCGAAATGGCTCGTCGATGCTCGACCGGCACTGGCTTACTCTTGATGCGCTGGCGGCGTACGGGTTCAAGGTGAACGCGCATCGAGCACTGTTTTCGGGAGTGGAGCCCATACTGACTTTTGCCGCCGAGTGGGGAGCAGCGCGGGAGTCGTTGCCTTATGAAATCGATGGGCTCGTCTTAAAAGTGGACGCCACGATGCTCCAGAGCGAGTTGGGTGCGCGATCGCGCGCGCCGCGCTGGGCCGTGGCTTACAAATGGGCGGCGGAGCAGGCGGAGACGGTCGTCGAGGACATCGAGGTAAATGTGGGGCGCACCGGAGCGCTCACGCCGAGCGCGCGGTTTATGCCGGTAGCCGTCGGCGGCGTAACCGTGTCCCGGGCGACCCTGCATAACGAAGACGAAATCGAACGGCTGGGTCTACAGATCGGCGATACCGTGCTGATCGAGCGCAGCGGCGATGTGATTCCCAAGGTCTTGCGGGTCGTGGCGCCGGGTGAGGATCGAAAACCCTTCTCGATGCCGGAGTCATGTCCCGTATGCGAAACGCGGGTCGTTCGGGAAGAAGGAGAAGCGATCAAACGTTGTGTGAACACGAATTGTCCGGCGCGGTTGAAGGAGTCGATTCTGCATTTCGCGTCGCGGCGGGCGATGAACATTGATGGTCTGGGCGAGGCCTTGGTTGAGCAGTTCGTCGACAAGGGATTGATCGATAGTCTGGCGGATCTATATGAACTGCAAAAGGAGCAGATCGAGTCACTGGAGCGGATGGGCAAGAAGTCGACGGAGAACCTGCTGAATAACATCGATTACTCGCGCTCTCGCCCGGTGGAGCGGCTCGTCTATGGGCTGGGGATTCGCTTCGTCGGTGAGAGAACGGCGCAGATACTCATGGAGAGCTACGCTGGGATCGATGCGCTCGGCGCCGCGTCGCTGGAAGAGTTGCAGGAAGTCGAGGACGTCGGGCCCCGGGTAGCACAGGCGGTCATCGACTTCTACCAGGAGCCGGAGAATCAACGGTTGCTCGCGGCCTTACGAGAGGCGGGACTGCGATTCGAAGGCGAGAAGAAGGTCGAGCGGCGAGAGACGGCGCTGACCGGTAATACTTTCGTGCTGACCGGGACCCTGTCGCATCTGACAAGGGACGAGGCCGGACGGCTGATCGAACAGGCCGGAGGAATGATCAGCGGATCGGTCAGCAAGAAGACGACCTATGTCGTTGCCGGCGAAAAGGCCGGCTCCAAGCTCGATAAGGCCCAAGCCCTGGGCATCCCCATCCTGGATGAGACGCAACTGCTCAATCTTCTCGGCGACCTGCCGAAGCCGCCGCAAGCGGCTGATTGACTAACACGAAGATTCAGTTTGGGATCAGAGTTGCGAGGGTACGGTGTCCGGTGGAGTCCTGGTGCCAGCGGCTATATGGCCGAGCCGTTGAGAAGGGAGCCATGGGGGAATCCGAAAACGGTCAGTGGCCTACGGAGAGCGATTCATCCGCAGCCAGGTAGCGCCACGTTCTGTGGGACCGGTGGTGGAGAGACGTTAAGAGAATACGTCCGTCCATATAGATTTTCATCGCGCGAGGCAGCCAAAAGCCTTCTTCGTTCCGGATCGTCTCCACGAGGCCGTCGGCGACCGTCACGTTCCCGAGAATCCCGTACCACAGACGCACAGGCTCCATCAAGTGGAACTCGACGCGCGCGATGCCGTAGTCTTCGGAGTCGATCCATGCGCGGCCGTTCGACTTGTTCAGCGCATAATCGATCCGCCTCCTGACGGGTAGTTTCCCGTGCTTGGGTTCGAACTCGATCACATAGGCTTCGCGGCCGTGAACGGTTTCCCGGCCTGCCAGCTTCGCCTGATAACGCTCGACCAATTCGCGATTGAACTCGACTCGATCGTCCTTCGGTTTGTAGGACTTGTTCCCTCTGTTGCTCTCGATTTCCTCCAGGAACTTCTCCTTGCGGGCTTTCTCGTCATTTGCTTCTCTTGCCGTCAACTTGCAGCCGTTGACGAGAATCTTCTCGTGGAAATAATGACCGTCGTGCCGGCCTTCTCGAAAGACGATTTCTTCCTTGGATTCGGTCGAGCCCTCATCGTCAAGACGCTCAGTTACTTTGGTCAGTTCCGCCACCAAGACGCGGCCGATCTCCAGCTTCTTCTGCTCCTCGGCCCTCGCGAGGGCCTTTTCGATGATTTCATCGATAGGCGGAAGAGCTTCCGTGGTGCCGTACTGGGCACTCGCAGCGGGAAACGTCGTCAGAAAGACGAACAGGAGTCGACCAAGGAGTTTCTCGGGATTGATCATGGCGAGCACGAAACCAGACCTCCCTCTGCCCTCCCTGAATTGCTAATCATCCTTGCGCTGGGCAGCGAGCGGCGAAACGCCTCTGCCAACGCCGTCTGCGCCGCTCGCGACCGCCGCGGCTCGACGCGGGCCGGCGGCGCCGTTCGATTCGAGCAGCGCCGCACCGGACACGGATGGAGAGTCTATCCCGGCTGCCATCGAAGGCTCCGGCAGCGGACGATAGAGCCACACCAACCCTCGCAACACCCAACGCCCCGCCTGCTTGATGTCCTCGATAATCAGATACAACGACGGCACCAGCACCAGCGAAATCAGGGTCGCGAACAACACACCGAAAGCGAGGGCCACGGCCATCGGGATCAAGAACTGCGCCTGCACGCTCTTTTCGAGCATCATTGGCGTAATGCCTGCCGCCGTCGTGAGAGACGTCAACAGAATCGGCCGAAAACGCACCAGCCCCGCGGTTTGCACTGCATCGTACAGACCCCTTCCTTCGTTGCGCTGATGATTGATGTAGTGCACCAATACGAGACTGTCGTTGACGACTACGCCCGTCAGCGCGACGAGACCCAGCATCGACATGATGCTCAACTCATAGCCCATAACCGCATGTCCCCAAACCGCCCCGACGATCCCGAACGGCACCGCGATCATCACGATCAACGGCTGCGTGTATGACTTGAACGGGATCGCCATCAATGCATAGATCACGAATAGCGCTACGGCAAAACCCATCCCCAACTCATTCAGCAGTTCTGTCTGCTCGCGCTGCTGCCCTTCCAGCGAGAAGCTGACATTCGAGTACTCCGTCTCGATCAGCGGCTCCAGGAACGTGCGGCTCACGTCTTCAATGACCGTGTTCTCGTTCGTCTGTGACGCATCGACATCCGCCGTAACGTTGATGACGCGCTGTCGGTCGACCCGATTGATTTTCGCAAACCCGCGACCCAACGAAGCCTCCGCCACCGTCGAGAACGGCACCTCGTTCCCGCTTGGCGTCCGAATCCGCATCGACTCGAGATCGCCCAGCGAGCTCCGCTCCTCCTTCGGATAGCGCACCATCACCCGAATGTCGTCGCGTCCCCGCTGAATCCGCTGCGCCTCTTCGCCATAGAATCCCTGCCGCACTTGATTCGCGAGATCCTGAAGTGTCAACCCCAGCGCCTCTCCTTCCGAGTTCAGCGCCAGCTTGACCTCCGGCTTGCCGCCCCGAAAGGAGTCCGCGATGTCATAGACACCCGGATACTCTGTCAACTTGGCCTTGAGTTTCTCCGCCACTTGGCGTAACGACTCCGTGTCGAGTCCGCGAAGCTGAAAGTCAATGTCGGAACCCCCGGCCAGTAAATCCGCCGTGAACTTCAACTCGACGGCGCCCGGAATCTGGCCTGTCAAGTCGCGCCAGCGGTTGGCCAATTCACCGCTCGAGATCGTACGGCTTTCCGACGGAGTCAACTCGATTCCGATTTCACCGATGTGTGAACCGCCGCCGTCCATGCTTCTCCCACCTGAGTTTTGACGGTTCTCCGTCGTCACGGGCTGATTCCCCACCGTTGCCAACAGGTGCCGAAACACCTTCTCTCCCGACTCGGCATCAATATCTCGCTGTAGTCGCTCCGCCGCCGCCTGCATTTTCTTGATCGCCCGCTCGGTCACCGTCGCCGGAGTTTCCAGAGGAAAGGTGACCGTCCCGATGACATAGTCCGCCTCGACTTGCGGGAAGAACGTGAACTCCAGGAAACCGCCGCCGACCAACCCCATGGTCAACATCAGAGTCGCCACCGCCAGCGCCACCGTCACATAACGCCAGTTCAGCAGGCCTTTGAGAACCGGCCCGTAGATGTTCCGGATGAACGACTGCAGCGCCGCGTCGAAGAAGCCGAAAAACGCTCTCCACATTCTCACCAGCAGATTCCGCGGCCGGCCCGCATCGTTGGGCACCCGTGTCACCGACAGGTGATGCGGCAGCACAAGCTGCGATTCAATCAACGAGAACAACAAAGCCGGAATCACCGCTAGTGGAATCATCTGCCAGATCTTGCCCATGTACCCCGGCAGGAACAACATCGGTCCGAACGCGGCTACGGTAGTCATCACACCGAAAATCACCGGTATTCCGACGGTCCGTGTCCCCCGAATCGCCCCTTCCACGCCCTTGTTCCCGCTTCGTTGCTCAGTAAAGATGCTCTCGCCCACGACAATGGCGTCGTCCACAACGATGCCAAGCACCAGAATCATCGCGAACAGCGAAATCATGTTGATCGACCCGCCGTACAGCGGCATCAGCGCCAGCGCCCCCAAGAACGAGATCGGTATCCCGATCGTCACCCAAAACGCGAGCTGCATCCGCAAGAACAGCGCCAGCACGATGAACACAAGCACCAGCCCAGTCGCGGCATTGCGCAGCAGCAAATCGATGCGGCCCCTCAGGAAAGTCGCATTGTCTTTCCACACCTCGATGGCAATGCCTTCCGGCATGCCGGCACGCGCCTGCTCGACGTAGTCGTGAATGGTCGACGCCACCGTGATCGCGTTCTGATCGCCCACTCGAAACACGGACACCATCACCGACGGTTTGCCGTTGAAAAATGCCCATTCGTCCGTATCCGTGAAGCCGTCCACCACGGTGGCGACGTCTTCGAGATACAGCTTCGTGCCGTCCGGCTTCGACAACAGCGGGAGCTGTTCGAAGTCCTGACCAACATAGGCCTGCCCCTTTGTCCGCAGCAGAATATCGCCCGTCTCGGTCTTCAACGAACCACCCGGCAAGTCCAGCGAAAAACGCCGCACCCTCTGCGCCACGAAATCGAATGTCAGGTTGTGCCGCCGCAGCACCTCCTCCGAAACCTCGATCGATATCTCGTAGTCCCGCGCGTTGACCAGTTCGGCGTGCGTGATCTCTGGCAGGTCCATGATCTCGTCACGCACCTGTTCGCCCAGCCGCTTCAGCGTCTTCTCATCCGTGTTGCCTGAGATCGAAACGTTGATCACCTGCCGCCGGTTCAGAATCTCCCGCACCACCGGCTTCTCCGTTTCGTCCGGGAACGTGTCGATCGAATCCACCCGCGACTTGACGTCGTCGAGCAGCCGGCGGGAATCATACCCCGGCGCCACTTCCACGCTTATCGTCCCATTGCCCTCCGCCGCCGTCGAGGTAATCTTCTTGATGCCGTCCAGATCCTGAATCTCTTCCTCGATCCGGATGCAGACCGTCTCCTCGATCTCCTCTGGCGTGCCGCCGCGGAAATCCACCGACACGGTCACCATGTCGATTGCGTACTCGGGAAATATTTCCTTCTTCAACCTCGGGATCGTCACCGCTCCCATCACAATGATCACGATCATCAACAGGTTGGCGGCGACCCCGTTACGGGCAAACCAAGAGATCAATCCGTGCATGGACTACTCCGCTTCCCCACTACGACACAGGAACTGCAACCTCTTCTGTTGCGACGACTTCCACCTTCATTCCGTCGACGGCCGTCTCGATGTTCGAAATACAAACCCGCTCGCCCTCTTTCAAGCCGGAACGCACGAGCACCCGATCTCGCTCCGCCCGCAGCACGTCGACGGCCCGGAACTCTAAACGGCTGTCATCATCGATGACGTACACCCTGTCCCCGCCGCGCAACGCAAAGCGAGGCAGTACCACCGAAGAAGTCCATTTCCCCTCGATTTCGGCCTCGACGAACATTCCCACAGCCAACGGGGGCCGGCCGGGGCGTCCACTCTGGCCATACGGGTCCGCGACGCGCGCCACCGCTTGCACCATACGGCTCTGCGGATCAATCTCTGCTTCGGTGCGAACGATGCGCCCGTGCCAGGTATGCTCGCGGCCGGCGAACTGCGCCCGCAGCGTCACCTTCGGACCGTTCGCATCGCCCGCCTGCCCGCGAAATGCCAAAGGCAAGTCCACGAACGCCAGTTCCGCATCCGGGATCGGGAGCCGTACTTCCGCATAGTCCACCGCATAGACACGCGCTACCGGCGCGCCGCGGCTGACGAACTGCCCCACGTCCACGCTTTTCGTCCGAATCCGACCTGAGTACGGAGCCTTCACGACCGTGCGCTCCAGGTCATACTCGGTCTGCTGCAGAGCCGCCCTCGCCGAAGCGAGAGCAGCTTGGGCCTGGGCGGCCTGCGGCTCGCGAAACGTCAGCGCGGTCGGCTCGCCCTTGCCCAGACTCTCCCACTCTCGCCGCGCCAAGTCCGCTTCTTCCTGCTCCGTTACCAGCACCAGCTCCGCTTGCGCCACCGCGGACCGAGCCCGCACGACCGCCAACTCATACTCGTGCCGATCCACTTTCAACAGCTCTTCGTCCTTTTCGAAGAAACCGCCTGAAGCGAGCGAGGGTGACACCCAAACAACACGCCCCGAAATCTCCGGCACCAACTCCGTCTGTGTACGCGGAACCACCGTTCCTTCCGCTGTCACCGTCAGCCGTTGGCCTGTCAGCTTGACCTCGATCGTCTGCACCAACGGCGACGGTATTTCGATCGGCTCCGTTTCAGGCTCTTCACGCGCCTCGACCAATGTCACCGCCACATACCAGCCGATGCCGAGAATCGCCAGCGGCAACAGAATCTGAAGCACGATCCTTACGGCTCTCATAAGTCCTCCGACGCTGACCGCTGCTGATGCCTGCTTGCAGGTGTCCGCGTAGGCAATTCAAAATCGCCTCCCAGCGCAAGATGCAAATCGACGCGGTTGTCGAGCCGCTGCCGGCGCAACGCAAGCAGTTGGATTTCGGAATCGAGCGCCGTCCGTTGCGCTGAAAGCACCGTGATGATGTCCGCCAAGCCGCGCCGATAGCGGTCTTCCGCCAAGTCACGCGCGGCCAAAGATTGCTTGGTCGCCGCCACGAGCGCGTCTTCCTGCCGCGCCAGAATGTCCTCCGCCGCGAGCGCGATTTCGACTTCTCCGTACGCCCGCAGAAGGGAACTCTCGTAGCGCGCCATCGCCTCCGTCACCAGCGCTTCGTCACGGGCGATCCCCGCTTTCAAACGTCCGCGATTGTAGATCGGGTGGATCAACCCGCCAAGCAGGTTCCAAGCCAGCAGCTCGCCGTCGATCAAGTCGCGCAACTGATTGCTCGAGGTCCCGCCTTGCGACGTCAAGTTGAAGCGCGGCAGCAGATTGGCCCGCGACTGCGCCACTCGCGCATCCGACGCCAACAGCTCTTTTTCGGCCGTCTTCAGATCCGGCCGCCGATGAACGAGTTCCGACGGTAATCCACCGGGAACGTGCACCGGTAGATCGGGCAGTTCCTCCGCGAGAGCGTATGCACCGTCCGGATACTGCCCCAACAGAATCTCGATCTGCCGAATCGACGAGTCGAGTTGCGCTTGCCGCTGCGCGACGAGCGCCTTGGCCCTGTCCACTTCGGTCAGCGCCAGCCGCAGGTCAAGAGAAGGCCGCAAGCCGCGTTCAAACCGTTCCCGTACGCGCGCAACCGACGTGTTGTAGCTCTCCAGCGTTGCCCGAGCCAACACCACTTGCCGCCGCGCCTCGACCGCGGCGAACCAGGCCTTCGCCACCTGCCCGGAAAGCGACAAGCGAGAAGCCGACAGGTCCTCTTCGCGAGCTCCCACCGTGGCTAACGCCGCCGCTTCTCCGTTCTTGATCCGTCCCCACAAATCGGGCTCCCAACTTAGCGCCAGGTTTACGCCGGCGTTGGAGTATGTCGTCGAGAGAACGCTGCCTTCGCGCCCCGGAATCGGCAACCCAACGAAGTTCTGCCGCTGTCGTCCACGTGACAGATTCAAGTCAATCGTGGGACGCAGATCCGCTCCCGCAACCCGTGCCTCCGCCAGCGCCGCTTCCACCCGCGCCGCGGCCGACCGCAGGTCATAGTTGTGCCTAAGTGCCGTTTTGATTGCCGTGTCGAGCCCGTCGTCACCCAGGTAGCTCCACCAACGAGCGTCCGCCACCCCCGTGATCGAGCTGCCGCCCGTCCACTCCTCTGGCGCCTTGATGCTGAGCGGATGCGGCGGCGCCTGAAACTTTTTGACGCAGCCGGATGCCATCAAGCTCGCGCTGACGATGACCATCCAGAGAGCATGCTTCACGCACCACCTCCCACTTCAACGCCCACCGGTTCCACCGCGGCCTGTGCCTTCCGCGGCAGCGTGGTCGGGGGTGTTTTCATCCCCGACGACGCGAAGTGCACCATGCGTTCCACCACCGCTTCCACGTCGCTTGGGTCGCAAGCGCCACCCGAAATCCGGCGAAGCCGCTCGCTGTCAAGCAGCGTGTGCACCATGACACCGACAGTGAAGTGAATCCGCCAAAGCAACTCCACCGACGGCAGTTCCGGGCAAGCTCTCTGGAAGGCCGCCACATAGCGCTCGATGATCTTGCTGAACAGGCGCTCGAAAAACGGCTGCAGGTGGTCCCCCGTCTCGGTATAGAACCGGCCGCACGTCTTCATGAACGTCTGGCCGCGCACCGGGTCCATCGCAAGCTGAATCGCCGGCGTCACCAGCGCTCGCACCACTTCCTCGACCGGCGGTGCGCCGTCCCATTCCGCCTCCACCCTGTCCAGCCACTCCAACCGTGCCTCGTTCACCGGACCCACCCGACGTTCGAACACCGCCTCGACCAAAGCGTCCTTCGACCCGAAGTGATAGTGAACCGCTGCCAGATTCACCTCTGCTTCCGCAATAATCGTCCGCAACGACACCGCGTGGATGCCGTTTTCCGCAAACATCCGCTCTGCGGCATCCAAAATCTGCTCTTTTGTCCCCGCTGCCATTTCGCCTTGACCTCGACACGCCGGACAGCTTGGCCGGCACATGATTCAAACGAACGTTTAAATCATACGTCCAATTGAATCCGCTGTCAACCAGAATACGACCCTGTCAACGCAATCTAGAAAGTACCCCTGTTTGTGCAACCTAGAACGTTTCCCTTTCTCAGCATGGGTTCATTTTGCGTTCGCTGCATCGGAAGGAGCCCGGAGGGCGACGGGAGCTGCGGCTATCTGTGCACTTCGTGCGGCCGACCGCAGACCCGGGATTCTGCGCACAATCCCGGGATTTCCCAGCTAACGGCGCTTGAACCCTTGCTCAGGGGAAAAATGCCGCGCAATGCCGCGCAATCGTGGGCAGGGAAACAATGACTGGGCGGCGGGCGCGGCGGTCCGGGCGGCGGTTTTCGGTTGTGCGACCCTTGCGCACCCACGGCGAACCGAACGGCCATTCAGACACCTGATTTGCGAGAAAGACGCACCATCGATGCGCCTGGGCCTAACCTGCATTTCACACCACCTGACGGGGGAAGCACGCGATAAGACCGCCATGACTTCGTTGCGCTTACTTGCCGTGCTCGATGTGTAAAGGCCGTGATTCGTGTCTCGTGACCCGCACGCACTTCGCCTCCCCACGTGGTGAGATATGCAGGTCAGGATTCCCGCCTCTCTGTCGTCATGCTATGCAGGCCGGGGCGGCAAAAACAAGACTGAAGGGCTTCAGTATCTCGAGCCGAAGGGGAACGTTCTGCTTTGCTCACCAGGGGAACTTCTCACCTTGCGCCGACACCAGAATACGACCCTCGCCTACGGGTTCGATTCCCAACAGAGAATGTGTGTTGCAGCATGCGGCCCCGCTCTGTTCCACCGGGTCGTCGGGCGCCCGGTTTGCGTTAACCTGAACCCGATATGTCCGCGATCTTTTGAGGAACATGGTTTCTCAAGAAACCCGGCATCAAGCCGGACCAGAGGATCGCATTTCGCAACGCCCCGCCGGCCTCCGTCTCAGACCCGGACGACGTACACTACAGGCTGTCGAGGGCCGCACGTCTCAAAGGAATGCCGGAAATCCTCCGGGACGATCAAGTGCATGACAGACCTTAGCCAACCCGCGCCCGGAGCGACTCGCGACGAAATCGACACCCCCTGCCTGTTGCTTGACCTCGATGTTTTCGAGAGCAATGTGAGAAAGATGAGCGCCTACTGCGCCAAGCACGGCCTCGCTTGGCGTCCGCACGCCAAGTGCCACAAGAGCCCCGACATCGCGCGCAAGGTGATGGCCGCCGGCGCGATCGGCCTGACCTGCGCGAAGCTTGGCGAGGCCGAGGTCATGGCGGCAGCCGGAGTGAAGGATCTGCTGATCGCTAATCCGCTTGTTGGCGTCCTCAAGCTGCGCAGGCTCGCGGCGCTTCGGGAGATCGCCGACCCCATCGTAGTCGTCGACCACTCCGATCATGTCGATGCTCTTTCCATGGCTTTGCCTCCCGAACGTCCGGTGCGAACCATGATTGAGGTTGACATTGGCATGAGTCGCTGCGGCGTCGAGCCGGGTCAGGCGGCAGTGGAGCTGGCGAGCCGCATCGACAGGTCTGCACCCCTGGAGTTCGCGGGGATCATGGGGTACGAGGGGCACCTGCTCAGAGTGGAAGGTCCCGCCGAGAAGGAAAGGGCGATTGCGGAATCCATCGGCCTGCTCGGTGGCACGAAGCAAGCACTGCTGCAAGCCGGCCTTCCCTGTCCCATCGTCAGCGCCGGCGGGACTGGATCGTACGAGATCACGGCGCGTCAACCGGCCCTCACCGAGATCCAGGCCGGCGGCGGGATCTTCATGGACCTGATGTACCGCGAGCAATGCGGTGTCCGGAGCCTCGAATACGCGCTCACGATTCTGGCGAGCGTTACGAGCCGCCCGGCGCCCGATCGCGTCATCATCGACGCCGGGCGAAAAACGATGAACATGGAAGTTCACGTGCCCGAAGTGAAGGACCGCAGCGATCTGCGCATCCGAAGCCTTTCCGCCGAGCATGGGATTCTCGAGGTCAGCGGGGAAACCGGACCGGCGGTCGGTGAGCGTATCGAGTTGATTCCCGGCTACGGCGACTTCACGACCGTCCTGCACGATCGATTCTATTGTCTGCGCGACGGCCGGCTCGAAGACGTGTGGCCTTTGGAGGCCCGCGGCCGATTGGCCTAGCCCCGGCCTTCCGAGGAGCCTGCCGAGGGGAAGCCGTGCCGGATCGGGCTCCCAAGAGCAGCGGCGCGGCGCGCCGTGAAGCCGCTATCCCATCAACGCGCGGCTTGCCAATTCCATGGCGATCGGATCGCCATGACGCTCGCCCCAGGCCATGAGCTGACGGGACAGGTCCGCTACGGTGCCCTGGTGGGCTGGATCCCCATAGAGATCGTTGCTCTCATCGGGGTCGGCATGCATGTCGTGGAGCGATCCCGGTGAACCCTCCGAGTGCGCCTTGAACCGGCGCAGGATCAGCTTCCAGCGCTCCGTGCGAATCGCGCGGTCCTCGAAATAGGCTCCCTCGTACAAGCGCTGGCAGTGGTTCATCATGACGAGGGGCATCCGCCAGCGGTCCCGCTTTGCCTGCAGATCAGGCAGTAAGCTACGCTCTTCGAGCGGCATATAGCGCCCCTGCAGGCGGCCCACGGCCCCGGCCGCGTCCATGATGGTCGGGGCCAGATCCACGGCGCCGACCCCGGAATTCCACGCCATGCCCCGTGGCAGCCCATCCGGCCAATGCATCACGAGCGGAATGCGCGAAACCTCGTCATAGGGGCTGGAATAGCCGTGGACGCCGGTGCCGGGATACTTGCGCAAGGTCATTCCGTGCTCGGTCGTGACGATGATCAGTGTGTTGTCAAGGATCTTTCGTTTTCTGAGGGTTTCCACCAGCCGGCCGACGTTCCAGTCCAGGCTCGTGACGGATTCGTAGTAACCCTTCGGCTCGATATTGCTGTCCTGATAGGGCTCGTAGTATTTCCTGGGCGGGTCCCAAGGAGGATGCGGCGGGTAGAACGACTGATAGAGAAAGAACGGCCGCTCCGCATTCGCGTTGATGAACTCGATGCCCCGGCCGGTCAACATGTCGGGACGATAGACCGACTCGTGCGGCTTGCCGATCCAGTGGAACATTTGCGAGTTGAAGGTCCGCCAGGTATCGAAAAAGCCGGGATTCGAGGGGCCCAGGTGCCACTTGCCGATGTGGGCCGTCTGGTAGCCGGCATTGTGCAAGACATAGGGGAAGTTGTCCCAGAGATGAAATCGCTCGTCGTGAAAGGGGTCGGGATTGCGGCCGTGGTACGAGTTCTGGCCGCCCCCATGGGTTGGGTGGCAGTTCTTGCGCATGCCGTGCTCGTTCGGATACATGCCGGTGATGATGGAAGCGCGGCACGGTCCGCACAGGCCCTGCGGGGCATAGTAGGTGTCGAATCGGACGCCGTCTTGCGCGAGCGCGTCGATATTCGGCGTGTGAACCGGCTTCATCCCGTAAGCGCCGAACGCGTCGCGGCGGCACTTGTCGAACAGAATGAAGAGGACGTTGGGAGGCCGCCTCCGCGGTTTTGCCGTTTGCGCCGCCGCGGTTCCGGCGGCCAGGGGCGTGCCGGCCAGCCCTCCCAGAAAAGATCGTCGTTCCATCGCAGACCTCCTTGGTGCGCAATACAGGCTAGTTTTTCCTCCGCCCGCGTGCGGATCATTCTAGCGGGAAACATCCAGATCGGTGTGAACGATGCTTGATCAGGAGGATGTTTCAGGTCAGCACCGTCCCTTGGGCAGTCAAAGGCGTCCGGGCCGGCCGCGACCGCGCAAATCCGGCGGCCGGCGCAGGCGAGCGAATCCGAGCAGCCGCCAGTGATATACTCGGCGCAGACAGCGGCTTCCGGCACCACCTCACATTCAGGAGCATCAGCCATGCAAACCCATTCCCGTCTCGTTGCATCCATCATGCTGGTCCTGTTGGTTCTCCCGCTCGGTTGCGGCGGGCCCCAACCGGAACCGGAGGCCGAAGCGGAGAGGCTTGAATTCACCCGCATGATCGTTCACTGGCGGCAGTATCTCGAGCCCGGATACCTCGAATTCATCGAAGAGGCCGAACCCGAGATCGTGCAAGTCGGCTTTTACGGCGCCGACTTTTGGACGCTGGCTCACATGCCCGACAAATACAAAGGTCTCACCGGGCCCGTGATGCCCAGCCACGGCGGCGCGGTCCAGTCCGAAGACCCCGCAGAGAGGTTACGGCTGAGCGGGGATTACTTCGAGAAGGTGAATGCCGAGGTCCGCAAGCGCGGCGCGCGGCCGATCGGACACTTCGACATCGCCAAGTATCTGCTGGGCACCACCGAAGACCCGAACAACCCCACCGGCGGCTTCTTCACCTTCTACAACGAGCTGTGGGACGAGGACGAACTCGGACCGAAACCCGTCGAAAACCCGGTCGACCTGCTCGCCAAGAACGCCGATGGCACGCCTGTCTACACGATGGACGGTGACGCCGCGCCGTTCGGAGTCTATTACGGCTGCATGGCGAACCCTCACTGGCGCCAGGTGCTCAAGGCCTGGTGCAAGCGCGGCATCGAACGCGGCGTCGACGGATTCCAGATCAACTACTTCTATCGAAGGAACTGCCTCGGCGAACACTGCGTGCGGCGGTTCAAGGAATATCTGGGCGGACGCCACAAGGCCGAGGAGCTGCAAAAGAAGTTCGAGATTGACGACCTCGACACACACCAGTTCACCGAAATCGTTTCACGCCACCACCCCAACGAGACAACGCCGCTGCGGCTTGAAATGCAGCGGTTCTCTGACATCGTCAACAAGGAAGCATTCGACGAGGTCTTCCACGAGTACGGCCGCTCGCTCAAACCGGATTTGATTACATCCATGTGGGGTCATAGCTCCGGCGATTTCGGCAACCCGCCACGCGGCACGAACGATGAGCGAGCCATGCTGCCGAGCGAGCTGTGGGGCAAGGACGAAAGCTATCTCTGGTACTGCCTCGGCAAGCAGGAACCCACGCTGCAACTGCGATACCTGCGCGCCAGCTTCGATGACAAGCCCTATACGGTGTGCCACTACGAGAACGTGAAGATCCGTGCTTCGATGGCGGAACTGATGGCCAACGGCGGCGCGCCCATGGCGAAGTACATCAACTTCACGGATCCGGCCGCGCGACAGGAACTCGTCCGTTATTACCAGTTCGTCAAGCGCTATGACGACGTATTCCGGGCCAACCGGCCGTACGGCGAAGCGCTGCTATTGCACCCTCGCAGCCAGAACCATCAGGGCAAGTTGATCCCGGCCATGACGTTGTTCCAGTACGTCGGCAACAAGCTCATGGACGAGCATGTGCTCTTCGACGTGTACCCCGATGAGATCGTGGCGTCCGAACAGAAGGACAGCTATCGCGAGGTCTACGCCATTGGACACGCGCAGACGATCGACAACGAGACCTTCGATCAGCTCAGCCGCTTTGAAGCGCCCACCACCGTGCGCGTTTCGGCCAGCCGTCCGGCGCAGGGCAATGAGATCGATCTTCACTTCGTGAACTACAACCGCGAGCCCGGCCCGGAGGGCTATCGGGGCAAGGGAATCGCTGACGAGAAGCCGATCGCGGTCGAAAGCATCAAGGTGGATTTCATCATCCCCGAGGGCGCCCGCGCCATAAAGGTCGAAGCGCTCTCTCCCGAGAAGCCCGAGCCCCAGGAGCTTGCATTCGAGGAGTCAGACGGCCGACTGAAATTTGACGTGCCGGAGTTCCTGGTCTACGGTCTCGCGCGCATCCACCTGGAAGCCGAGAGCGGCGGCTGAGGCGCAGGGGGGAGGATGGTCTTCCGTCTGAGCCAGCCTGCATGTCTCCGTGCGCCGTGGAAGGCGTCATTCCTCAGCGGGTGAGAAACCCGCCCGGCAACTGTCGCCCCAGCGGGAAAGCGTCCGCAGCGTGATGACGTACTTCGTCGGCCCCCACGGTCGGCGGGGTGGTCCACCCGGCCCCCTTCGCGCCTCAGAATGCCGTCGATGATGGCCTGGGTTTCGGTCGCCAAGCCTTAGTCCTGCACCATGCTCGGAAAAAGCGTAAGGGGCACAACGTGCCCCCTAAAATAGCGAACAAAAGACGAATAAATACGCCGCCGCCCATGCTACGGTGGGCTTATGGCCCCACACGATCGCACTCAAGCGGTCGCGGAGCCGCTCGCCCCCTGGTTCGGCGGAAAGAAGCACTTGGCCAAGCGGATCATCGAGCGCATCGACGCCATCCCTCACCGCTGCTACGCCGAGCCGTTTGTCGGCATGGGCGGTGTCTTCCTGCGCCGCGCCGGCGTCCTCAAGCTCTCCACGCCAGCGGCTGACAACCAACCACAGGCAACGACATGAGCTGGCTGGGGGTGACTACAGGTATCCGCGTCCATGCTCTTTTCGGCAACATAGCGTTGGTCCGCAGGAGGGACAGTTCTTGGTGTCGTCAGGTGGCTGATTCCGGATGTCGCTTGACAGCGCAACTTGCCATAATGTTTTTTCTAAAAAAGCCGGCATCGAGAGTAGTTTCGTACCGGGCTGCATCAGAAGCGACGATCAGGACAACTCGGACAACGAATGGCGAAAAGAACGGCAATAATGGCGATTGCCCTATGGTTCGGAATGGCCGGCGGAATCGGAGACCGGGCGCAAGGACGCGAGTTGCTTCTGGGCGACCTGGGGGCGGACATGGAAGTGGACGCGGCCCGGCGGCGTCTGTACGTATCGGTTCCTTCCCGCAACCAGATCGTTGTCATGTCGACCGGGACATACGAAGTTATCGACCGGATAACGGTTGGGCCGGAGCCTCGTGGAATCGACATCAGCTTCGACGGGAGCCTGTTGTTCGTTGCCCTCGACGGTGCGAGTTCCGTCGCCTTTCTCGATCTGGAAACGTTCAACTTCAGCCAGGTCGTGATCGGTGAGGAATTGGGTAGCCCGCGCACCTGGGACGTGATTGAAGGCCGCCCGGGACGTGTTTTTGTATCCGCCAACGCCGGCCCCTTCGGGTTCTCCTACATCGTGATGATCAACCGGCATGCGAACAACACGGCGACACGTGTCGCCGACGGGCGCATCATTTGGGGGCGCCCGGTATTTGCCGGCAGTCCCGACCGGGCAGCTCTCTATGTCGGAGAGGGGAACTCGCCTTACAAGCTGGATATTTTCGAGAGTCCGTTCTCGGGCCCAACAACGGGACGGATCATCCTGGAAGACGACCACGGTAGTGTGTCGGGAACCGACAAGCTGGCGGTCAGCCCCGACGGCAACATCATCTATACGGGGAGCGGACAGGCCCTCAGGACCGGCTCGTTCATTCAGGTCGGCCGGGTTGGCGCGGGCGTTCCACGGGTCAGCGACGATGGGTCGCTCGTGTACGTCGCCCAGGCGCCGGACACGATCTCCGTCTATGAGACGGTCACGTATACCCTGGTCGGTTTGTCAAGGGCGGAGCAAAATTAGGCCACTGGGGCGGAGTAAAAGTAGACCGTCTCAGGGAGAGGACTCGTTTCTGAAAGCGGCTGGGCGGGGGGATCAGGGGAAGGAAGAACGCTTCCGGGAACGCTTACTGTGCTGGAGACGGTAGCTTTCGGCGTTCATCTCCAAGATATGGACGTGGTGGGTGAGACGATCCAGCAAGGCGCCGGTCAGCCGCTCGGAGCCGAAGATCTCCGTCCACTCGTTGAAGGGCAGGTTCGAGGTGACCAGCGTCGAGGCCCGCTCGTAGCGCTGGCTGAAGATCTCGAACAGTAACTCTGAGCCCGTTTTCGACAAGGGGACGTAGCCCAGCTCGTCGACGATCAGCAGGTCTTGCTTGGCCAGCTGTTTCTGCAAGCGCAGGAGACGTTTGTCGTCACGCGCCTCGAGCAACTGTCAAGGGCGGAGCAAAATTAGGCCACTGGGGCGGAGTAAAAGTAGACCATCTCGGGGATAGGACTCGTTTCTGAAAGCGGCTGTTTTGGGGGCTGGAGCGAAGTCGGGGGACGCCTGTTAAGGCGGCCCCGGACGTAGTGGAAGCCCCTCGAAACAGCCGGCGGCTGGGCGGGGGGATCAGGGGGAGGAAGAACGCTTCCGGGAACGCTTACTCTGCTGGAGACGGTAGCTCTCGGCGTTCATCTCCAAGATATGGACGTGGTGGGTGAGACGATCCAGCAAAGCGCCGGTCAGCCGCTCGGAGCCGAAGATCTCCGTCCACTCGTTGAAGGGTAGGTTCGAGGTGACCAGCGTCGAGGCCCGCTCGTAGCGCTGGCTGAAGATCTCGAACAGTAACTCCGAGCCCGTCTTCGACAAGGGGACGTAGCCCAGCTCGTCGACGATCAGCAGGTCTTGCTTGGCCAGCTGTTTTTGCAAGCGCAGGAGACGTTTGTCGTCACGCGCCTCGAGCAACTCGTGGACCAGCGCCGCGGCGGTGGCAAAGCGGACCCGATAGCCTTTCTGACAAGCGGCCAGCCCCAACGCCAGGGCAAGGTGCGTCTTGCCCGTACCGGAGTTGCCCAGCGCCAGCACGTTCTCTCTGCGATCCAGATACTCCGAGCGCGCCAGCTCCAGGACCAAGCTCTTGTTCAGCGACGGAATCGAGCGGAACTCGAAGGTCTCCAGGCTCTTGAGCACCGGGAACTTGGCGGTCTTGATGCGGCGCTCGGTGGCGCGCTGTTCGCGATCGAGCAGCTCCAGCTCACTGAGCCGCAGCAGATAGCGCGGACAGTCCAGACCTTCGGCCGCGCATTGCCGCGCCACTTTGTCGTACTCGCGCAGGAAGGTCGGCAGCCGCAGCGCCTTCAGCTGCGCTTCCAGCAGCACTTTCGGCTTGGCCGTCACTCGGCTCCCGCGTCCACCAGCGCCAGATAGTCCGCCGCTGCGGTCCTCGCCACCCGCGCCGTGGGCAGATGGGGATAATTCTCAAGTTCCAGCCGGGGTGGGCGCTGTTCGATGCGACACAGCACGAGATGCTTGACGGCATCGAAAGAGATCGCGCCGAGCCGTAAGGCGTCCCCTACGGCAGCACGGACTTCTTCGAGCGGAACGTCCTCGAGCAGACGCAGTACCTGGACATACTCTCGAGCTCCAGCCTTGCCGAGCCGCGCTTCGAGCAGCCGGCGCAGTCCAGCAAACTCCTCGGGCAACTGCCAGCCTTCCAGCGGCGCTGCTTGCTCGAGTGCTCCGGTCTTGCGCTCCAGTAGGGCCAGATAGTGCAGCGGGTGAAAGATCAGCCCCTCACGCCCATAGCTGCGCCGATGCCGTGCGATCTCCTCGCTGCCGGCGCAGATGACGACTTTGTCCACATAGCCCTTGATGAGCACTTGGCGGTGTCCGTACTTGGTCGGCACCGAGTAGTCGTTGGTGTGGTAGCGCACCAGCGACAACGACGTCACTCTCCCAGGACGTGTCTCGCAAGCCTCATACGCCGCTGCCGGCAGCGCTAACAGCGCTTGTCGATCACGCTCGAAGCGCTCTCCGATCTTCTCTCGATGCCCGCGTTGCCGGCGCTCTCGCCTCTTGCGGCACTGCTCTTCCAGCCATACGTTCAACGCTGCCCAACTGGGGAACCGGGGCCGCGGTACGAAGAAGCTCCGTCGGGCGACCTTCACAAGGTTCTCAACCTTCCCCTTGTCGTTTCCCTTGCCCGGCCTCCCAAAACGCTCTGCGAACAAGTAGTGCGACTGCAGCTCCGAGAACGCCTGCGTCTTCTGCCGCGTCCCGTCGCCTAGGATCCGCGCCACCGCCAGCGTTGTGTTGTCGTAGAGAATCCGTCGCGGCACGCCACCCCAGTAGCGAAACGCCTCGACGTGCCCCTCCAAGAAAGCTTCCGTCGTCTCGGCCGGAAATGCCCGCACGTAACTCTCGTCGCTGTGGGGTAGATCGATGACGAAGTAGTGCGCCTTCGCCAGCACCCCGCCGATCTCCACTTGCGCCTCGCCGAAGTCCGCCTGGGCGTGCCCCGGCGGATGCGTCAGCGGCACGAACATCTCGCGCTGCGAGGTCCGCTTCAGCCGCACGTAGTCTTTGATGATGGTGTAGCCGCCCGCGAAGTCGTGCTCGTCTCGGAGTCGTTCGAAGATACGTTTCGCCGTGTGCCGTTGCTTCTTCGGCAGCGCTAGGTCCGTCTCCAGGATCTGGTCGATGATCGGCGTGTAGGCGTCGAGCTTCGGGCGTCGAATCGGCTTCTGCCGCCGATAGCCCGGCGGCGCGGCGTAGCGCAGCATCTTGCGCACGGTCTCGCGCGCCAGCCCGAAGCGCTGCGCCGCTTCTCTCTCGCTGACCCCTTCGACAAAGACCGCTCGGCGAACGCGTGCGTACAGCTCCACAGAGTACATCCCTCCCGCATCACACAAAACACCCCAAAAATGTTTTATGAAATGCTGGCGGGCGGTCTAGTTTTGCTCCGCCACCAGCGGCCTCAAACGGCCGCCCTGTGGTCTATTTTCGCTCCGGCGCTTACACCTGATTCTTCCAAGACACTGACGGCTTCCCGGGTGGTTTCAGCGAAGACCTCGGACCCTCTGTACACAATCTGGCCATCGTGCAACTCCCAGCCGATCCCTTCCTCGCGGAAATACTGGTTGAGACGTTCAGCAAATCTTGTTTTCTCCTTGCTGTCATACAGATCATCGAAACCTGCATACAGCGCTTCAGCAATGTCGTAAACCCTGAACCAAGGGCAAGAGTTGATGCGGTCATTTGTCGTTCTCCAACCATCTTCATCGTGCAAGGGGACAGGATAAGGTTCGAGCAGAAGTACCTCGCACGCGATATGATGAATTCGCGCGGGAGCCATGCCCAGGTTCTTCGCAATCAAGGGGATAGCTCGTCGTAACCCTTTGGGAGCATCCTCTCGAACGGTGATTTCGGGGGCAGTGCTATATCCGTGCCGGTCCGAAAAAGTTTGGGGCATGACAGACTCCAGGCTAGGGCTAGAAGAACTTGATCTGCTCCTTCGGCTCCGCAGTAAACGCCGGCAAGGCCACCGCCACCAGCATCGACAGAAAACGCGACATCGACATGGCAAGACCTCCCCTTCGCTCGCTCCTCACAGCGTCCGGGCCATCCACTTCACCTCGCCGATCACCTCGGCGTCGCGCGGCCTGCCGGTGTTGGGCTTGCGTCACTCTACCGACAGAAGTTTGCCGATGGCAGCGTCGAGCTCACGTTCATCTTTTGTGACCCGTGCGATGTTCGATACGAGCCTGTCGAGAACATCACGAACCACTTGAGCCCGTTCCAGGCATTCTTCATCGTTCAGTTCATGCACTCCCTTGCTGAGGGCTTTGTGCAATAGCATGAGCGGGTTGTGTCCCTTCACCTTCAGGCCGTCCGGGATCGCATCTTTCACCAGCTTGAGGGCCTCTCTGAATCGCGTCTCCTTGATCGCAAGGTCGATGCTGCCTAGCAGTTCTTCGTCGGCTTCGAGGCGCACCGCTGCCTCACGGATCTCTTTGAGCAGGCGATCCTTCTGATTCTCGACCACCCGCCGGTAATAGACGAACGCGCCGATTCCCAGGCTCTGGTTTTCCGCGCGCCGGCCTTTCCGCAAAAGATCGCCGTCGCCGCCGACCATATTGAGCAGGCGTGCGGGCAAAGGGGGTCCGAACGCCGGTATCTCACCGTATTTCACTGCCAAACCGAGCTGGTTCAGCACCCGACGAACCCGAAGGGCATATGTCTTGAAGCCCTTTCTACAGTTGCGGCAAGTGTAGGCGAGAAATACATCCTTCGGTCGTTTATCTAGAACGTGTTCATGAGAGTTGTCACACTCAAAGATCCTGTCACCGCTGCATGTTTCACTTGGGCAGTGTAGTTCGATATCTGGTGTTTCCACAGTCCAAGCCGGCGATATCGGAGGGAGTTCCCGAGGTTGAGGACTAGATACACGGCTAAAGAGGCCGGGGACCCTCCGTTCTGTACCCGGCGGAACCGATTCCAGGAAGGAACCGAACGAGAGCGGCTCGGGTGTGTTCTTGTCGGTCGGTGCGCTCATGCGGCTCCCGCCAGTCTGCTGAGTCGTTCTATCCTCATAGCGTCCGCGCCAACCACTTTATCTTGCCGATCACCTCGGTGTCAGGGGGCCAAGTCAGCGGCGGCCAGCATCCGCGTCATCGCTGCCATCCGGGCCATGCTTCCATCACTATATTGAGGGATAGCTCACCGAGTTCGGAATGCTCGTTGCGAACACACCTTCGTTGCGTTCGTAGGACATCCTCGCACGCCGCTCACCCAAGGTTGTGCACAGTTTCGTGCTGCAATATGCTGATCTCATGGCTCGACAACGAGGACGCGCCAAACCTGCCTGGCTGACGGTCTACCCGGACCGCCCGACCTGCGCTTCCCTCGTCCAGGTCTCCAAGCGGGGTGGATTTATCGGTCTCCTGGGTGATTCGCCGCGCCAACGAGGCGCTCCTTGCTCGGGACGAGACGAACCCCGTCGGACCAGGGCTCACTTCGTCGACCGAGAAGGAAACCGGACAGGGCCGGCTGGAACGGCGCCACAATGAGCATCGAACGCCGGTTTGACATTTCCTTGATCGCCGAAATGGCGCTCCGGGAGAAACAGATCCAGCAGAACTACCGCCCCATCATCGGCGTTCACAAATGGTTCGCCCGCCGGCCCGGAACCCTTTTTCGTGGCCTGATCCTCGCGGAATTCGGCGAAGACAGTCTGGAGGAATCTTTCTTCCGGGCAAACGCCTTTCCCGGAATCCGCATCGCCGACCCGTTCATGGGCGGTGGCACGCCGCTCATCGAGGCAAACCGTGTCGGCTGCGACGTCGAAGGCGTCGACGTCAATCCGATGTCGGCCTGGGTCGTCCGCGAGGAAATTGAGCACCTCGACATGGCGGCCTACGAACGCGCCGCCAACACGCTCATCGCTACGCTCCGTAGCGAGATCGACGGGTACTACCGGACCTCATGCCCCCGCTATGGCGACGAGAATGTGCCCGTGAAGTCCTTTCTGTGGGTGAAGGTACTCGACTGCGCAGCCTGCGGAACGCGGTTCGACCTGTTTCCGGGCTACCTTATCGCGGAAAATCGACGGCACCCCAAGAATGTCCTGGTTTGTCCCGCGTGCGGCGATCTTAACGAAGTCGACGACCGAATGAGCGCCGGAGAATGCGTCTCATGCGGAAGCGCGCTTCATCAGGCCGGCCCTGCACGTCGAGGCCGATGTGATTGCCCACACTGTGGCCACACCAACGCTTATCCCAGGCAAGCGAAGCAGCCACTTGATCATCGCCTCTTCGCGATCGAATACCACAACCCGGAACGAAAAGCTGGACACAAGGGACGCTTCTTCAAGAAACCCGACGCAGAGGACCTCGCACGCATGGCCCATGCGACGAGGCGATGGGAGCAGCTTGCGCACCGCTTCGTGCCCGATCAGATCATCCCGACAGGTGACGAAACGACGCGGTTGCACCGGTGGGGGTATTCCCGCTACCGGGCCATGTTCAATCCGCGACAACTTCTCGGCCTGGAACTAAGCTGTCGCCTTATTACCGAAGTCGCTGACGAGCGTATCCGCCGCGCGCTCGCGACCAATCTCTCCGACCTGCTGCGGTACCAGAACATGCTTTGCCGGTACGACAAGATGGCGCTCAAGGCCCTGGACATTTTCTCCGTGCATGGTTTTCCGGTCGGCTTGGTGCAGTGCGAGTCCAACCTCTTGGGTATCGTCAACGGCGCCGGGTCGAACATCGGTTCCGGCGGCTGGTCGAACATCGTGGATAAGTACATCAAGGCGAAGCGTTATTGCGAAGCGCCCTACGAGGTCCGCCAGATCGGATCCCGCAAAGTCCGAGTTCCGATCCAAGGCGAGCAGATCGGCGAGAACCTCAATGGTATCCGCCGCAGCGTCTCCATCCGTTGCAGAAGCGCCACCGAAACCGAGTTTGTTCCTAACAGCCTCGATGCCGTCTTCACGGACCCACCCTACTTCGGCAACGTGCAGTACGGCGAGCTCATGGACTTTTGCTATGTCTGGCTGCGTCGTCTCGCCGGAGAGGAAGTGGAGGGTTTCGACCGGCCGTCCACGCGGTCGCCGGATGAGTTGACAGGGAATGTCACCCAGGATCGCGGTCTGGAGCAATTTACCGAAGGACTGTCCGCAGTCTACTCCCGTATGGTCAGCGCCCTAAAACCCGGCGCACCGTTGGTGTTCACGTATCATCACAACAAGCTCGACACCTATTGCGCGATCGGTGTGGCGCTCCTGGATGCTGGTTTTGTTTGCTCGGCGTCGCTGCCTTGCCCAGCCGAAATGACCGGCTCGATTCACATTCACGGCACAACGTCATCCATCATCGACACCGTGTTCGTATGCCGGACCTCTGGCGCGATTTCCCGACGCTGGTTGTTTGACACGTCCGAGCGCTTGATCGAAATCATCAGCAATGACCTGACGAAGCTCGCGGTCTCCGGCAGGAAACCTTCTCATGGAGACACTAGATGTATTGTGTTGGGTCACCTGACACGGATTGCTGTCTGGGAACTCCGAGGGACGTGGGATCGATCGAAGTCGACGGCAGAGAAGATTTTGGCTTTTCGCGACAGGATCACAGGTTATGGAGATCCCGATCAGCTTGCGCGACAGGCAGCAACCGTCGAATCCCCGAGAGAGTTGCAGTTACTTGCACATGGACTGACCAAGACCAGGGAGTAAGCGCATCGTGCTATTTCCTTTTGAAGTCGATTTCGAAGAGGTCCGCTCCGATCTGGACACGTACGTCGATGCTGTGTTCAGTTGTCTCGAGTCCGAGTTTCTCGTCATGCCCAAGGGTGATGGCTTCGTGGAGTTCTCCGTCTTCGAAGATGGGTACGAAGCTCTGAAACGCGCCACCGGCGGCTTCCGTAACGTCACCCCCAGCACTATTGCACCGGTCGTCTTCCAAACGCCGATGTCCCTGATCGTCCTTCGCTGCATGCTCGGGTTCACACCACCGGAATGGGCCTACTACGCTACCCGGCATACCGGCGTCGAAGTCACACAGGGCGCAGCCCGCACGATCGACCGGAACATCCGCATGAAGCCGGAGGCTGCTTTGTCCACCAAGGGAAGCGTGACCGAACAGCGCATTCGCGCACTCATCGCCGGAGCTTGTCATGCACTGGAGTCCGGAGTCCCGGAAAAATCTTCCGGCACCCTTCACAGGCTGGAGAAGGCCGACACGGCGGCCGGGCTGCTCAGCGTCCAATTATCGGCGGAACTTGGGATTCCCTATTCCGTCCTGCTGTACGAACGTCTTCTCGGCCGCCCGTTTGCTGGTCATCGCGACTCCATCAGCGAGTTGGTCGGCAACATCGTCGAGAACGCCATTGAGGACGTGCTTTCGCGTTCGGGATAAGCTACCGCAAGACCAAGCGAGCCGAGCGCTTGGCCGGCTTTGATCAGACACCGGATTTCGTTGTTCCGAACGAGTTCAATCCCCAGATCGTCATCGAAGCCAAGCTCACGGAAGACGACGGTACGGCGCGCGACAAGGTGACCCGCGTCCAGCACCTCGGTTCTCTCAGCATGGACGGCCAGCCGCCAGGCAAACCCCGGTTCGAGGTGGTCGCCTGTATCGCCGGTCGCGGATTCGGCGTCCGCCGGGAGGACATGAAGAAGCTGCTTCTCTCGACGCGCGGCAAGGTCTTCACGCTACAGAACATGAGCCAACTGGTTGATCACACCCGCCTCGCGGAGTTCCGGTCGCGGTAGGCCGCCCCGACCGAACCGCATTTGAGTACGGGTATGCAGCAATCACCAAGCGGAAGGAAGCACCTGAACGTGAGTCTGGTTGAAGCAATTTCACAGGCCAAGGACTTGAGCGATTGGCTGCATAAAAAAATAAAGGAATTACACGGGAAACTTGACAAACCCTAGATTTTTCTGTATAATACGAGTATGTCAACCCGACGCAAAGCACCAGGAAAGTCGCATCGAGCCAGCATCAGCATCATAGAACTCCTTGAGATGTTTCCAGACGAGGAGACGGCTGTCAAGTGGTTCGAGTACCTGCGGTGGCCCGACGGAGTACGGGACTGCCCGTCCTGTGCGCATACCCGCACTAGACAGACACCGAACGGCCAGCCCATGCCGTACTGGTGCCCGAACTGTCGCAGCTACTTCAGCGTCAAAACCGGAACGGTCATGCAGTCGAGCAAGCTCCCGATGCGGAAGTGGGTATTCGGCATCTATCTCATGCTGACTAGCCTGAAGGGCGTCTCGTCGATGAAGCTGCACCGGGACCTGAAGATAACGCAGGGCACCGCCTGGTACTTGGCGCAGCGTATCCGCCAAGGCTTCACGGACCACAGCAGCACGCTGTTGTCGGGTGAGGTGGAAGTAGACGAGACGTACATCGGCGGTAAGGAGAGGAACAAACGCCATAAGTTGAACGCCGGACGCGGGACGGTTGGCAAGACGGCGGTTGTCGGCGCTATCCAACGTGGCGGGCATATCACGGCCCGTCCTCACGACAAGAAGAAAACGCTGAAGGACTTCGTTAAGGCGACTGTCGCGCCCGGGTCAACGGTGTACACGGATAACTACAAGGCGTACCGTGGCCTAGCCAAGAACTATCGCCACGACGTGATACAGCACAGCAAGGGAGAGTACGCAAGGGGTCGTGTTTCTACCAACTCAATCGAATCTTTCTGGTCGATGCTGAAGCGGGGCTATCACGGTGTCTACCACAAGATGAGCCCCAAACACCTCCACCGTTACGTAGACGAGTTCGCCGGACGACACAACATCCGCGACTTGGACACGATCGAGCAGATGATGCTGATCGCGCTCAATATGGTCGGGAAGCGGCTACGCTACAAGGACTTGATCGCGGATTGACCCCGCACAGCGCTTCTGGTATTCTGACTTAAGCGGGGCCTTCCCCGCAAAGCAAAGGCCCCGTCAGGGCCGACTGACGGGTGGGTTGTTCGCCCTTCCCTTCCCCGTCAGTCGGTCCGCCCTTGTGAGTGGCTCCGCGAGTATCGGTCCTTGAACGGCTTTCCTAGCAGTTTGCTGCGCTTCCTGTCAGCGTGTCGGAACAGCGATTTAACCGCATCCTCCATCGCGCCTAGCGACGGAGCGGAGCCGTTCTTGCTTTCTTCCGTCCTAGGAGGGACCTTGCGACGTGTCATGTGCTACCACCTTGACGGGTTCATCAATTGCTATTTTATCAAACTTTGCCCGTCTGTCAAGCCCCCGCCGTACTTTGGCCCTAATCTTGACATCCTCCAACGGCTCCGTGGTAGCATGAGTGCGCCACATTCGGCAGAGTACCCTACGTCGGGTCTCTCGCTGAATACAACAGTCGAATCCGTACACCGGTATCGGGGTAGCTCCCTGCAACCGTGATGAATAGGCGGGGCATTCTCGATACTCTCCGAATGTGGCAAGGCCCGGCACCCAGGGTCTCAAAAGCCACTAAGGAGAGTACCCATGCACAAAGTTGCGGTGTTTGTAGTCTTGTCTTTACTGTCTACGGTTGTCCCTTTGCAGTCGGAAGATTGTGACATAACGGGAGATGTACCATCTAACCTTCGCCGTACTATCTGTCAGGTTGCTACGTCGGTTGACGGCGGCGACGAACCTGTTAACCGTCTTACGTTGATGCTGAAACGCAGCGTTGCCAAGGAAGTATCTGGTAAGGGTATGGACGCTAAAAATTTCATGCTTTCCATACTCGATGCTTGGAAGAATGGTCGTAAAGTCAAAGTAGCCCGCGTAGACGCATTCTACCAGCGTACACACCTTGCTACCGCCAAGACTAACGTGTTTAGTGGGGACTCGGTAGAGTTTCACTAAGCTATCAGGTCCTTGTACTCCAGTATTATACGGTTATGCCGGAGGAGTTTACAGTCAAATCGAGTTGCCAGCACGTAGCCCAGAATGTACCGAAGGGGCGGCGCTACTGGGAACCGCCCGGAGGGAGCTGGGACAGGCCCGGCTACTGGCAACAGAAGCAGCGGTGCCGCAAATGCGGCATGGTTCGCGTGGTGACTAGGACGGACGGTGATCCTTTTCCGCACTACGGCCCGTGGCTTGACTCCTAACGAGCCGTCCTTGCTAGAACCTCAAGGAATGTTGTATAATAGTGCTTGGAGGTCCGGGTCGGAATCGAACCGACGGTTACCCTCTTGCCGGAAGGCTGCCTTAACCAGCTTGGCTACCGGACCTCCCCTCACCTTACCGCTAGGATCCGCGGCTTGACTAGTAGGTGTCAAGTTTCCTGTATAAGTCCCAAAAATAAACGAGAAGAAATTCTCAGTTGGCGGAAGGGGCAACTGGGGTGTAGCTCTTCTGCAACACTCTTGGGATGTCGCCGACGCGATTATCATTTTGTTGGAGCGTGATCTTCCTGGACCGGCTTGGACCCTTGCAAGACCTCTTTGCGAAAGTTTCGTTCGTGGTGTCTGGATACTTCACTGCGCCTCTGATGAGCAAGTCGAGAACTTCCGAGAGGGCAAGCCCCCATCGTTTCCAAAATTATTGGAAGCAATGGATAATCACGATGAAGCGAAGCTTCATGCGGATTGGATCCGTGCACAGATGGACAACAAGGATGTTTTTCACGATTTCACTCATGGAGGAATTGAGCACGTCCTGCGTAGGATCGACGAAAACGTGGTGGAGCCACACTACCCGGAGCACGAATTGGAATACTTGGTGGGCCTTGGAACCGAGGTGTATATCCGTGTTGGTTATGAGCTTTTCGCTCTCATGAAAGATACTGAAGCGACAAGACAGCTATGTGAAAAAGTTCAGGCTGAGCTGAAAAGGCCTCCTCTTGTCTGAGCAAAAAAACGGTACTCGACTCAGCCCTGCCCATGTTGCACGATAGGAGCGACCCCTGAGCAAAGACGGGCGGCACAACCCATTCATGTGATGGTGGAGGATAACGGCGGGCCTGTCGGTGAACTCGCTGTCGCGAGGTCTTCCACGCTCCCCTCAAGCCACTCCCCCTGGCGGCCAGTCGGGAGAGTCGTTGTCGCTCAGCAACTGCCATCGGCCGCGATCGTCCTTGCCGGCCCGCTTGACCACCACGCCGCGTGGTGAAGAGTGCAGGCTTAGACCAGCTCGCGGACGGGCTCGCCGGTGGCGTCTTCGAAGGAGTTGGCGATCTTGATGGGACGGCCCACGGGCGTCATGTACTCGTGGGTCCAGTCGATGCCAAGAGCCTTGTAGATCGTTGCGAAGAGGTCGCCGATACTCGTCTTGCGCTCGACGACGTAGGCGGCCCTTTCGTCGCTCTTGCCGACGGTCAGGCCGGTCTTCAACCCGCCGCCGCCAATCGCCGCCGACCAACAGGTCGGCCAGTGGTCACGGCCCAGCCGGGTGTTGATATTCGGAGTGCGGCCGAACTCACCCATCACCACGACGATGACTTCGTCATAGAGACCGCGGGCCGACATGTCATCGATCAACGCTGACAGCGAATGGTCCAGGGGAGGCGTCAAGCGGTCTCGATGACCTTTATCGTTGAAGGAGTGCGTATCCCATGAATTCCCGTGGAATCCGGCGGCGGTTACGAACCGCGTGCCGGCTTCGACCAGCCGCCGGGCCAGCAACAGGCTCTGTCCCACGGAATCACGCCCGTAGGCATCCCTGGTTTTTTCGGATTCCTTCGAGAGATCGAACGCGTTCCGAACGCCGGGCGTCAGGAGCATCTCCCAAGCCTTCTGGGTGAAGGCGTCCATCTTGGCATGCTCGGCGCTATTGACGCGGTTCCGATACATGCGGTCGACCACGTCGAGGAAGGCGCGGCGATTCTCGACCGCCGCTGGCGCGACTGACTTCGGCAGGCTCAGGTCCGTTACCTCGAATCCTTCTTTCGAGGGATCGCGAATCAGCATCGGTGCGTAGTCCGGGCCGAGGAAGGCGGAACGGAACGACTCCTGGTACTGCTGGCTGCGCTCCCAGCGCGGCACGATGACATACGGCGGCAGGCCGTTGGCCGAACCCATGCGCTCGCCGACAATCGATCCCAGGCTCGGGAACTGCATCGCCGGATTGTGCAGATGTCCCGTCGCCGCATAATGCACCGCCTGCGGATGGTCGTCGCCGAACGAGCTCATCGAACGGATCAGCGCCAGCTTGTCCATGCGCCTGGCGAGTTTCGGAAGCAGCTCGGAGACCTGAATGCCGTCAACGTTGGTGGAAATCGGGCGGAACGAGCTGTTCGTCTTCGGGTCCCAGGTGTCCATCTGCGCCGGCCCGCCTTCGAGCCACAGCAGGATGCACGCTTTCGCCTTGGCCTGTGAGGAGAGCCGCGCCGATGACGCCGCCTGCAGGCGGAGAGACTGCGCGAGGTTCATCCCCAGGAAACCGAGCGAACCGACCTTCACGAAGTCCCGTCGATTCCACTGCTGATCCGTTCCCGTCAGACAACCAATTTTCTTGAGCATGCCGATCAATCCTCGAAAGCCGCGTGGTACCGCTACCAGTTTACTCCATGCGTCAATGGTTCTCAGCAAATTCCCGCGAACTGAGAATCGCCCATTGCAAGTCCCGCAATGCCTGTTCCCGGGTGGGAGTCCGCGCGATGAGCTGCTTCAAATTCTGAAGCTCGAGCTTCGTCGGCTCTCGCGAGAGCGCTGCGAGATACAGGTCATTGACGATCTTATCGTCGGAAGCGCCTTGCCGATACAAATCAAAGACCCGCGCCCCTTCGGTCCATAGCTTATCGTTGTAGGTCGAACCCGCGAGCATGTGCAGCGCCTGCGTCAGCTTCGGAGAAGCATCGCGCTCGGGCACCGAGAAGCGGTTGGCTCTTCCGTAGAGGTCCAGGAACACCGACGGATAGATGTCGGTTTCCTTCAACTGCACGGCGCGCGTGCTGAGCGGCGCGGTGCCGCCCCTCCAGACGCCGCGATTCGTCCCGACCTCGAACCGCTCCTCAATCCCCGTCACATCCGTGATGGCGTCGAAGAGGATCTCGGCGTCCAGGGGTCGAGACAGCGCGTGGGAATAGTTGATTTTGTCCGCGGCGTTGGTGGTGTTCGTTGCGCTCGAAAGCTGATAGGTCCTCGACGTCACGATGGTGCGCATCAGATGTTTGAGCAGATAGCCGTTCCGCGCGAAGTCCTCCGCCAGACGCGCCAGCAGTCGCGAGTGCGTCGGCGGGTTCGTGCTCCGAAAGTCGTCCACCGGATTCACAAACCCGCGGCCGAAGAAGAGGCTCCATATGCGGTTGACCGTTGCTTCAGCGAAGTAGGGGTGGGAGGTCATCCATTGCGCCAGTTCGCGCCTCGGCAGGCCGGTATCCGCGAACCCGACCACCGTTCCGTCGAGCAAGGTCGGCTGCACCGGCTCTTGCGTGCGTGGATGAACGACCCGCAGCTCCTTCGGGCTCGGCACGTCGGGAGCCACCTCTTGCCCATCCGGGAAATCAAAAACCACCGAGTACTCATTTCCGCCGAGCTTGAACATCGGCCCGAAGAACGCCGTCATCCCCCAGAACTGATCCTGCGTCCACTCCTCGTAGGGATGGTCGTGGCACTGCGCGCAGTCCAGCCGCCGGCCCATGTAAACGCGCACTTCCTCGCCCATCATGTTCTCGGGAGGTGGAATCTGAAGATACGGCAGATAGTGACGCGTCGGAGCGTTGTAGCCCTGGGCTGCGATCCGCTCGCGAGCCACCTCGTCATAGGGCCGATCGCGCTCGATGAAGTCGCGGATCCACTCCGAATACAGCTGCGTCCACTTCGGGTTGATGCCGATCGGAAAGATCGCCACGCGATACAGGTCAGAGAAGCGGAACGTCCAATAGTCGACGAATTCCGGCGAGTCGAACAAGACCTCGATCAACTTCTCGCGCTTTCGCGGGTCGTTGTCTCTCACGAATTCGCGGACACGCCGCGGCGGAGGCAAGCGCCCTGTCAGATCGAGGCAAACCCGCCGCAGGAATTCCTCATCACTCGACAGCTCCGACGGGACAATATTGAATCGGCGGAGCTTCGAGAACACCTCTTCGTCGATGAAATTGTTGCGCGGAACATCCGGGTAGTTTTTCAGCGGCTGAGCCACGACGCCCACGCCCACTCGCGCATTGCGGCCGGCGGCCTTGATCGACACCGCTGTCTCGCCCGGCTTGGCCGCCTCGATCACGCCGGCCGTGGACACGTCCGCAATCTCCGACTCGTTCACTTCATAGAGGACTTGATAAGTGAAGTCCTCCTGGGTTCCGTCCGACAGGTGGGCGGTCACGAGGATCCGCTGCCTGGAACCATGTTCGAGCACGACCTCCTTGGGAAACGTCTCCAGCCTCACGATTTTCGAGGAATCCTCGCCGCTCTCCTCTCCGTAGGGCGCGCCGGCCTTGATCCAATTCAGAATGGTCGTGTAGTCGTCCGACCCCTTCTCGAAACGCGGCCCGCCGCCGTGCGCCACCTGCATGGCCGCCTTCTGCAACAGCAAGCTCGCTTCGGGATGCTCCAGGTTGATGCGAGGCTCTTTCGGTACTTCCGACTCGTTCGTCAGGACCTGGAACACGCCACCCTCGACGATCCACTTGTAGTCATCGTGGGGGTGGACACCGTTGTGGGAGAGCTTGAAACCCGCCTGACCCTTCACGCCGCCATGGCAGCCGCTGCCATTGCAGCCGCGGCGGGTAAAGATCCCACCGATGTCTCGCGAAAAGCTGAACGGCCGCTGCTGAGAGGACCCTTCGATCCGTAACGACACCTCAGCTTCGTGAGTCCCGACGGCCGCCCGTACCTTCGTTTCGCCGTCTCGGACCGCAATCACCCGTCCCGTCTCCCTGAACGCCGCCAGCTCCGGATCGGCGAGCGCGAACCGCGCCTGTTCGGTCACGTCGAGTTCCTTACCTCGGGCCGTTTTCGCCATCACCACGAACTGCTGGGAAGCAGCCTTGCCCGACAGCGTCCGCGCCTCCGGAACGAGCCGAATCGAGACAATCTCCCACTCACCCTCGTCAGCGCCGTACAAGGAAAGAGCGCCGAACAGAAGGGCGCACGCCAGAAGAACCCTGATCATCGCGAAGCCTCCGCTGATTGTTTCCGCTGATTCTCACTCACACTCTCTCGCTGCCGTGTCACCATCACCAGCAGATCTTTCACGGGGATTCGCTCTCCCAACTTCCCGTCCACCACGGGCTGCGCATAGACTTCGGCTACCGCGGGCATGCGCGTCGCGGGGGCGTCGGGATCCGGCAGGATCACGAACGTCGCCTTCTGGCTCTTCGTCTTGAAGCGCTCGATCTTACCCACGCTGAAGGGCGGCGGGCTGTCCGGCTCGACTTCTGTTCCGGGGACGGCCTGCACGCCCTCCGGCAAGCCTTCGATCGACAGGATCACGAAGCCGTCATAGCCTTCTTCCTGATCGGTGGTCACGCTCAGCTTCTTCGCTTCGCCCGCAACCAGGTTGATATGGTCTTCCGCAATGTGAACTTCGCCCATGTGCGGCACCCAGGGGCGAACCAGCACGCGATAAAGCATCTCTTGATCGCCGTATGACGCAGTGATATCGCGAATATCCAAGGTGAAATCGCCGTCGCGAGAAAAGGCAAAAGCCGTCTTCGGCTGGATCTGCTTCGAGGCATTGCCGTTGACATTTACGTTCGAGTACACGTTTGTGAACGCCTCGACGCCCGCGGCATCGACAACCCGCAAGTACGGGTTCATCTCGGGGATCGTTTTCCCCGGCGTCTCCACTTCGAGGATGAGCTTGTCGCCTTCCTTGGTGGAAAAACGCACGCGGTCGACGTCGCCGGGCCGCTCCAGCTTTCCGACGATCAACGCCGGCAGGGGAATCACGGGAGGCTCAACCGGCACCTTGGTCGGCTCGGCATCCGCGTCGACCACGGGAATCTCCTGGATCGCAGCGATCGCCCCTTCTTTGGGCTTGCCCTCGTTGTCCGTCAGGCTCGGCGCCAGATCAGGCACCGAACGGGACCACAGCGTTTTCATGCGATCGGTATCGAGCCTGCGCGACCACGTCCTTTCCTTCCAATCCGAACTTCTGTCGTTTGTCTCCGTGCTCCCGGCCTCGGCCGGCGCGATCCGCAGCAGATACGAGTGGTCCATGCCCCCATAGCCCCAGAAACCGTTCACGCGCACGAGAAAGTTCCCGTCCTTCACAAAGCGGTACCGCAACGTCGACTCCGTCGAAAGCCCGGGATACGAAACGTTGTCATCGTGATAGGCAAGCCGCACGGCTCGATCTTCATCGAACCAACTTCCGGTCAGTTCATACAGGGAGATGGCGGGGTCCAGCGGACCGCTCGAGAAGGCTTCGAACAACAGTTCTTCACCCTTCCGGGCGGCAAATGAGTAGTAGTCCACCTGACCCACTTCGTGGATCCGCCCGTGAACCGCCAGAGTGTGTTCGGGAAGCGGCTGCGCTTGCCGCGGAAGCTCATGCGCTTCTGTCTGCTCGATCAGAACCGGCTCCGCGTGCACGTGCAGCGTCAGTGGATTCGAAAGCCCGTGCGGGGTGACAACCCGGAAAGGGTAAGCACCTGCCGTCAGGTCTTCCCGCGCGTGGACCTCAACCCGCAGAAGCTGAACCGGGTCGGCCTTACGCTTCCTGCTGCCGGATGCGGACGGCTCGACCGGCTCTTCTTCGATGGAGACAACACGCGCCTGAATCGCGTCCGACCGGAACCACAGCGCGTAGGCCCCATCCAGCGACCGGCCACGAATCGTTGTCTCGAACTTCGTCCCGACCTGTCCGCCAAGAGGAAAGACCGAGAGCAGACTCGGCTCGGAGGGCTTCTCACCCGCAAGATTGCCCGCTGCGAGCAACAGAACGACTGCGAAGGAAACCATTCCTCGACGGCGCCGAGTCCATCGCTTCAAAAAGATCACCGGGAAGACCCTTTCAGCCTGCTGGCACTAGTTTACACCAGGGAATGACGATATCCATCCAGCCGGGGAATTGAGTCAGAAGGAAGGTCGTTCGATTGTGCGTCGAGAGTTGCTGCGAGGCGCCGAAGCAAGGCACAGGCCGTTCTCGCGGCCATTCTCATAGTCCGGCCCTCAGATACGCAATCACATCCGCCAGTTCTTGGCGCGTCATCGTCTCTTCCAACCCCTCCGGCATCAGCGACACGGTCGAGGCTCGCAGTTCCGCGATGTTTCGCCGCAGCACCGTCACATCTTCCAGCTCACCGCGCAGGGTCACGGTGCCGGCTGTTTCGCCGGCGAGCAACCCGTCATAGACATAGCTGCTTTTGGTAACCAGGACGTAGTTGGTGTACCTCGCCCGAATTGCCGCGCTCGGGTCGAGGATGTGACTGAGCAGGGTTTCGGCATCGCGATTGTTGACGCCGGAGAGGTTCGGTCCGATCCGCCCCCGCTCTCCGCGGGGCAGGTGACATTTCGCACACTCGCGCTCGAATACCGGCTCGCCTCGCTCCGGATCATTCTCCAAATCGAGGATGTCCTGGTAGTTCGCAAGCACCTGCGCGCGATCCGACATTTCACTCTTGAGAACCTCCGCCGACTTTCGTCGAACATCGGCATCGGGATACTGCGCCAGCTTGATGCGTGTCACCGCATCGAGAGAGCTTGGCTCCACCTGCCCCGACTCGATGGCGTCGAGCAAGGCCATCACCTGCGAAGGCCGCACCAGCAGCACGTCCAGTACAGCAATTCGCATCGTCGGGCCATAGCCGCGCCATCCGCCGAGCAACGTCTCCGCCACCCCCTCGTCGTCGAACGCAGCCGCAGTGCGGGCCGCCGCTGTTTGCACTTCCCGCGGGCTCGGCGAAGTCAAGATCGCTTCCACGACCGGCCGTGCCGTCGCGAACGCGGCGCCGCGCAGGGCCCGAACCGCGGATGCGCGAACGGCCGCCGGCAGATCCTCGTTGGCAGCCTCGGTCAGCGCCTTGTCAATCAGCGCCGGCAACTCGAAGTACTGCGCCACATCGAGCGCCGCTGCCCGCACGTTGCCGTCGGAATCGTCGAGCATTGCGGCGATGGCCTTCTCGATTGCACGCGAACGACGGCCCGTGCGGCCTTCCAGCTTGAGTCCCTCAGCCAGACCCTTCAGTGACGCCGCTCGCCACACTGGATGCGCCAGGGCTCGGGTCCCCGCGAGCGCCCTCAACCAAAGGGTGATTTCGGTCATTTCGCGCCGGGCGCCGACGATGCGGCTCAGCTCGCTCAGCAACGGAGCAGCTTCCTCCGACGGCGACGCGAGAAAATCCTTCTCCTGCCTCACCAACATTGTCAGCAGAGGCATCGCCGTCTCCGGCGGCGCGCTCGCCAACGCCAGGCGAAACCACTGATCGTCCGCATAACGCGCCGCCAGCTTGGCCATCGCACGAACCACGCGCGGTTCGTCGGTCACCTCGCCCAACGTCAACGCCAACTGCAACTGAACCTGCGGCGAGTCATCATCCACAAGCGCAATCAAGCTGGGCGTCAGCACCGGCAGGAAATGCTCGGCGAGCTGCACAGCGTTCCGGCGGACGCCGGGATGAGAGGCTTCAAGGGCCGCTTCCACGATCGAAGCTTCGAGCGCCGACAATCCTTCGAGAACCCACAGCGCATGAATCCGACCTTGCGGCGTCTTGGCCCGCACGGCCATCTCCCGCAGCAGCGGGACCGCCGCTTCGTTCTGCCGCTCAAACAACAATCGATGCGCTGTGCGGCGATGCCAGCCGTTCGAGTGATCGAGCAGGGCCACAAGTGCTTCCGTCGATGCCGCTCCGAGATTCGGCTTCTCCTTCCGAACAGTCCGCGGCTCTTCCGGAACGATGCGATAGATCCTTCCACGCGTGTAACCGCGATAGAAATCCATCTGCAGCCGCTCTTGCACGGCCTCGGGGATGAAATCCGGGTGCTCCAGATACTGCCGGTAGTAGTCGACGATGTAGAGATTCCCGTCCGGGCCGTTGGCGAAGTTCACCGGCCGGAACCAACTGTCCGTTGACCGCACGAAATCCTTCACGTCCGGCCAACGGCTCGCCTTCATCGTCGAGACGCCGGGAGAAATGATGTCGCGGTGCACCAGATTCCCATTCGCGTCGCTGACGATCACATTGTTCGCGAAGTCCGCCGGAAATGCGTCGCCAGTGAATACCGTCGCCCCGCACGAGGCGGTGAAGTAGCCTGCCAACCTCTCAATCCGCCCGGGCCGCGTTTCCTCGTAGCGTTTCTGCCGCGCCGCGGTGCGATCGATCCGCCACTGCTGCGGCTGACTGATCGGATAGATCCGCGCCGCCGGGCGGCCGTGATCGGAAATATCTTGATCCGCTCCCGTCAGCGTCAGAAACGGATTCCGCATCAGGTATCGCGCCGGGATCACCGCCTGCCGAATGTGGACCGTGTTTTGCGAGACGTAGCGATTACCCCAATCGTCGAACGACATCCCGAACTGCCCATCGCCTGACGCCGGGCCGGCCTCGCCGCGTTCAATGTGAAACCGAAAATCCCAACCGCGGACCTGAACCGGCGACCGTTCGGCGTGGTCCGGTGAGCGAATCATGCCGGGATAGCCGTGGTTCACAATGTAGATCCAGTTGTCCAGCCCAAAGCGAGGATTGCTGACGCGCCCCTCGGGATTCTCCATCGCGAACCCGGTGTAGAGCACCTGTCGGATATCGGCCTTGTGATCGCCGTCGGTGTCCTTGAGGTACAGAATGTCCGGGGCGGCCGTCACGATCACTCCGCCCTCCCATGGCAGGACACCTTCGGCGGTCAGCACGTTCTCTGCGAACACGGTGCGCAGGTCCATCGCGCCGTCGCCATCAGTGTCCTCGAGATAGGTGATGCGACTGCGCGCCGGCTCGCCCTCCGGAGGGTCGTCCGGATTGTCGACCAGCTCGGCTACGTAGAGTCCGCCGTTTTCGTCAAACGCGATCTCCACCGGATCAAGCACAAACGGCTCGGCCGCTACCCGTTCGATGCGGAACCCGTCGGCGACCTCGAAGGTTTGTAGAGCCTCCTCGGGTTCAAGCGGGCCGCTTTCAGGAAGATGGGGAGCGCAAGTCGGCAGCAGGCTTAGAACCGACAATGAAGCCAAGCGCAGGAACGCCAGGCTTCGCTCAACCCTTATGAGCCGCGACCGGAGCGCCGTCATGAAGCACCTTCCATCTCTCGCTCTCATGACGCATGATCACACGCTGAACGGGTCTTCGATCTCATCCAGCGGATGAATCGGCCGCGATACGCGCTTGTAGGGTAATGCCCTCAGATTCGACGAACTGAGCCCCGGGCTATCCACAATGATCGCCTCTACCATGAACGGGCTGTATTCCGACCGAAAACTGTTCGCGGATTTCACCACGATCATCTTCCGGTACTCCGGCTCCAGCCCTTGGCTGCGGAAAACCTCAGTGCCGATGCCACTCGCCGCTTCCTCGGAAACAACAATTGAAATCCTGCCCATGTCGATCACGGCCGTACGCCCCATCTCGTTCAGCATCCCGTGGTTGTAGGCGCCTCGAAAAACAAACCGCCCATCCGAGAGCGAGCGAACCCGGCCCTCAATCTCCACAGGACGAAACAGCTCCTTGGTGAACATGCCTCCGACGCGGGTGCGAATCGAATCGCCGGGCCGTAGCTTCCAGGCTGCGGCAACGGCCGCCGGGTCGCGCACCCAAGCCAGCGAGGGCGCGTCCGGTGCTTCTTCCAATAACAACCGCAGCAACTCCGCGCTATCGCCCGGCGCTCCCGACGTAGGAGAATCCCCGGTATCCGCGAGCACGACCGGCCCGCCTTCAATCGCGAGAGCATCGCGGATCGCCTGACGGGGATCGGTCCGCTCGACCTCCATCTCTCCCTTCAGATCCCAAAGCTGCTGCGCCGACTCCCGGACACAACGCCGCGCGGAGTCCGAATCGGCATCCGCCACCGCCAGCGTCGCGCAGCCCATCTCATCGATGTCGAGCCAGGGCTGCACGCCGAACACCGACACGGACAGAACCTCTGCATTCGCCCGTTGATAGGCCCGTGCCGTGTCCCAGACTTCCCTCATGGGCCCGTGCGTCGTCTGCTGATTCTCCGGCGGCACGATGAGCGGCAGCTTCTGCATGACGGTCACCGGCTGTACTGCGCCGTTCAGAGTCCGCAGCATCAGTTCGGCCGCCTCTTGCCCCACCTCGTACATGTCGACGTGCGGGTATGTCCGGTAGCCGATCACGGCATCGGCCATCGCGGTGATCTTGGCTGTCACATTGGCGTGCAGGTCGAGCGTGGCGACAATCGGGATGTCCGGGCCGACAACGCCCCGAATCGCCTCCAGCATCTCGCCGTCGCAGTCGTCCGTCCCTTCAGCCGAAAGCGAGCCATGGAGCGCGAGTAGCAGTCCGTCATAGGGGCCGCCCGCGCGAACCTGGTCCACCACCGATTGCTTCAGACCCGCGAACGTCCCGGAGGACATGCAGCCCGCCGTCATCGCCCAGCCGGCAAACAAGGGAACCGCCTTGTGATTTGTGGGACCCAGAGTATCGAGGAAGGCGCCGATCTCTGTTCGGCTGCCCTGCCATTGATCCAACAGGGCATCGCCGAAAAGCGGATGGAAATCGCGAACCTGCGTCTCGACCGGAGAGAAGGTGTTCGTCTCTTGAAGAAGGTAACCGAGTCCGACGCGCATCGACTCAGTACATTACCAAACCTCCGTCAACGTTCACGGTTTGTCCCGTCATGCCGTCGCTCAACTCGCTGGCCAGGAACAAGCACACCCGCGCCACGTCAACGGGAAGGATTCTGCGGCGCAGGCACTGTTGCTCCATGATTCTGGCGATGTCATCGGGGTTGGCGTGAATCTTCTCTCCCTCGGTTTCGATCGCACCGGGAGTCACCGCGTTGACATAGACATTGTCGGGCCCGATCTCCCGAGCCAGCGCGCGCGTGAATCCCAACACCGCGCCCTTCGATGCTACGTAGTGCGTCAAGCGGGGAAACCCTTTAAAAAAAGTCACCGATGAGATGTTGACGATCTTCCCCGACCGCCGTGCCCGCATGTGCGGTAGTACCAGCTTCGTCATGTGGAATATACCCTTGACGTTGACGTTTTGCATCTCATCCCACTCGGCTTCGGTCATCTCTTCGAATGTCCGGCGCGGATAGATCGCTGCGTTGTTGACAACGGCATCGATCCGGCCGTAACGCTCCAGAGCATCCTTGATGGCCGGCTCGATCGTCTCACGCCGGCTCACGTCCGCCGCGAAGCCGTGGGCCGGCGAGCCGCCCTTGCGAATCACATCGGCGGCGGCTTCGACGCCGGCTCCATCAATGTCCAGCAGATAGACAATCGCTCCTTCTCGCGCAAACAGATCGGCGACCCCCCGCCCAATGCCGGCGGCCGCGCCGGTGACGACCGTAACCTTGTCTTCGAGCAAGCCCATGAAGAAAACTTTAGCGCGGAAGCGGGCTGTGGCGCGGTTTATCGGGCTGCAGCGGGCTGGGGCGAGGCTCGTTGGGCTGCACCGGGCTGACGGGTTCGGGGGCTTCCTCGGCGTCCTCCGTCTCTTCCGTCTCGCTTGGGTCCATCGCCGGACGCATGTACGTGGGAGGCTTGGCCGGCCGGTGAACTCGCTCGATCCACTGGTTGAGCCAGTCGATCACGGTCTCGTACCAGTGGATGCTGTTGCGCGGCTTGAGAATCCAATGCCCCTCGTCAGGGAAATGCAAGAACTTCGACGGCACCTCACGCAACTGAAGCGCCGTGAACAACTGCATGCTCTGCGTAACCGGCACTCGGTAGTCGTTCTCCCCGTGGATCACCAGCGTCGGCGTCTGAAACTTCGTGACGAAACGGCTGGGCGACCAGCGCTCGTACGACTCGGGGTTCTCCCAAGGCGTGCCGTCGAACTCCCAAATCGGGAAGAACAACTCTTCCGTTGCGCCGAACATGCTCCGCAGATCGTAGACACCGGCGTGGGAGACGAAAGCTCGGAAGCGCGTCGTGTGGCCGAGCATCCAGTTGACCATGTAGCCGCCGTAGGACCCACCCGCCGCAACGAGCTTGTTGGAATCGACATAGGGCCTCCGCAGCACATGGTCCACACCCGCCATGATGTCTTCGTAGACCAACCCGCCCCAATCGCCGTTGATCGCATCTGTCAGGGCCTGCCCGTATCCCGTCGACCCCCGCGGGTTCGGCATGAACACGATGTACCCGGCTGACGCGAACACCTGCGGGTTCCAACGGTAGCTCCAAGCCTCACCCCAGGCACCCTGCGGCCCGCCGTGAATCAGCAACAGCAGGGGGTACTTCCGCTCGAAATCGAAGTTCGGCGGCCGCACGAGAAATCCGCTGATCGACGTGCCGTCGGTGCTCTCGTAAGTAATCTCCTCGACCTCGCCCGATTTGTACGCCTCCATGACGTCGTCGTTCAGGTGCGTGAGCTGAATCGGCGGCCCGCCCGAGGAAAAGCCCCGAAAAATCTCCACCGGATGCGACGCGCTATGAACGCTGTAGATCATCGACCGTCCATCCGGCGTCAACTGCACGTCGCCATGGTGCGCATCCCCGAAGACCACCGCCTGCATGCCTCCGCCCTGCGTCGCTACCGTGAAGATCGGCGCCCGCCCGCGGTCTTCCGCCGTGAAGAAAAGCCGCGACGAATCCGGCGCCCAGGCGATCTCTGACACCCAGCGGTCGAGGTTCTCCGTCAGGCTCACAACTTCTTCTTCGTCCGACATGAGGTCGAGCAACATCAGCCGGTAGCGGTCGGACTCATACCCCGCCCGCTCTTGTGCCCGGTAGGCGAGGTAGCGCCCGTCCGGCGAGTAGAGCGGCGAGGTCTCCGTCGCCGGACCCTCTGTCAATGCGGCCGGTCTACCGCCCTCCTCTACATTCACCACGAAGAGGTCCACGTTGGTGCTGACCGCCGGCTTCTTGCCCACCGCCACCGCGAAACAGATGGTTTGCCCATCCGGCGCGATGTCATAAGCATCCATCCCGCCCAGAGAAAACGGCGGAACGTCAAAATCCCCCAGCGTCAGGTCGCGCAGCGCACCCGTCGCGAGGTCCGTCATGAACAAATGACTGACCAGCCCGTCGTCCCATTCATCCCAGCGCCGATACAGCAACTCGTCGTAGGCGCGCGCCCGAACGGAGTTGTCCTCCCACTCCTTCATTCGCCGCTGGTTGCAGTCCATGTCGGCCCCGCATTCCTGAAATACGCGGCTGGCGAACAGCAGCCGCCCTCCGTCCGGGAAAAACATCACACCCGAGGTTTCCGTGGGAAAGTCCGTCACACGACGCTTGTCGTCGCCGTCGGCGTCCATCAGCCAAATCTGCGATGAGCCCTCGCGGTCGGAAAGGAAGACGATCTGCGAAGAATCGGGCGACCACCGCGGCCGGGTATTCGACTTGCCTTCGAACGTCAGTTGCTGGGCGCGGCCGCCCTCGATCGGAAGCGTGTAAATGTGCTTCCGCTTGGCGTTGTCGGAAAGCAGGGTCTTCTCGCCGACGAAGGCCACCGTCGAGCCGTCGGGGGAAAGCTGCGGATCGGAGATGCGTGTGATCCGCTGCAGCGCCCAGATGTCAAAGGGTTGCCTGGCTTCGGCCTGCGCGGGGAGCGGCGCTGACACCAGCAATCCCAAACACAGCAAGACCCTAGTCATCCACTTGACTCTACCTTATGCCGCAGGTCTTGGAAAGACGGCAGGGCCTCGAAAGCCCTGTTGGAGACAGGTATTGATCCCGGCGAGCCGCCTCTCAGCCCGCCGCCCCCTTGATCGTCGCGCCCATCCCCTCCTCGACTTCCTCGATCTCGCTCGGCCGGTGCAGCGCAAAGTACACCACCAAGAACACCACGCACGCCAGCGACAGCAGCGCGATCCCCATGATCAGCACCTCCACCAGAGAAACAGCCCCCAGCGCCCCCGACCCTTCCTCCACCGCCACCACCATCCAGTCCAGCTTCGGATACTGCTCCTCCAATCCCAGATACGCAAACGCCAGCCGCGCTCGCCGCCCGCCCGGAAACGTCGCATCGAAGTAGCCCGACGTGCGGCCCTCATAATTCCCCCGCGCGTCCACCACCGCCTCCACCTCCGCTGAACGCTCATCGTCGGCCAGCGTCAATCCGTCCGTACCGAAGATCACCGCGCCGTCCTTCTTCGCAAGATAGACCTTGCCGCCCGCCCCCAAGTCAGCACGGTGCAACGCCGGCAACAGCGACGCCACCTGCACCAGCGCATCCAGCGTCCCCATGATCTGGTTGGTCTCCCGGACCACCGGCACGCCCACCCCGATGTAGTAGTTCTTCGTCGCCTCGTCGTACAGCACGTCGGTCAGACTGACCACCCCGCGGCCGTAAAAGTAGATGTCCTGCCAGTACTCCTCGTCGGCCTGGTAGTAGTCCAGCGTCTTGTGCGTCGCGGCCACCGTCGCCCCTTCCAGATCGGTCACCGTGATGCGCAGAAAACTCGGGTCCACCGTGAGCTTGCGCCGCAGCGCCTCCGAGCCCGGGTTCGACATCGTCCGCTCCACCAGCGCCTCGCCCTGCGGCGTCACCCAGGTCTTGTCTTTCGCCTGCAAGCGCTCCCGGATGAGTTCATCCCGAACCCGAAAATATTGCCGGTTCGAGCTTCGCACCACCTCCAGCACGGCCGCGTCGGACGCCATCAGAGCCGCTTCCACCACCTTCGCCTCGATCTGTTGTTCGATGCTGCTGGCGGCCGCTTGCGCGACCGTTTCCAGGTACCGCCCGGCCGCTGTCGCGGTCGTCTCGCCGGCGCGGGTCGCCGCGTAGAGAGCCGCCAGACTGATCGGAACCACCGTCAACAGCAAGGCGATGACGAGCTTCCGCCCGGCAATGTGGAACACCAATGGTGTAGGCATGAACTAGGCTTCCCTCCCTGCGTCAGGCCGGCTCGCCGGCGCAGTCAGTGTAAACGCTCGGCGGCACCCAAGGCAAGGAGCGGCTTCCATAGTTTTCTGCCAACTCCTTCTTTGCGTTGACTTTACGCGGTTTTCGGCCGTCTGCTTTCGCTCGCAATGCCAACGGCTTTGCCCGCTTGATGAGCGAGTTTTCTGAGGGTTTCTTGACGGTGGTTGCTGCCACGGCTTCTGGTGCTTCCTGCTTCACGAAGCGGTCCGGAGCAGTCCGGTATCTTGTCAGGCTCATAACCTGAAGGTCGCAGGTTCAAATCCTACCCCCGCGACGGCCGAGACCGATACCCCGGGTGACGGCTTGCCGGTTCGGTGACCCTGGCCGGACCTTCAGGGAGAAAAACGTACACCCACAGCATCCGCATGGGCGCGAACGCGGCCGTCTTCATGTTGCGCCCATGTCTCAAGGAGCTTCCGCCAGGAACAGGACACGAAGGTTACTTCATCGTCGGCCACGGCTGCGGCGAAACGTTCGATCTCTTCCCGGTGCCGGGCCTTTGTCCCTTCGTCCACCGGTACTCCTCTTCCCGGCCAGAAATTTGGCTCCGCATAGACATAGAAGAGGATGGGCGCGAGGGCACGGAACTCGGGCCTCTGGTGGACTGCGGTCCGGAGCGCGAAGGCGTGCTTGAACAGTTGCGCGGCATCCAGATGCCCGTAGCAGCCCGGCTCGCCGTGCAACCCGTCGCAAATGCTTTCGTATCCCTTCATGCGTTTGCCCCAAACCGGACGCCAGTATGCGTCGCTCAACGCCGACTCCTTCCTGCCCCGGAACGGCTCGAATCGTTTTGATTCGATGCCGATGAATGCGGAGGGCGTCGTCACGAGGCAATCGAGAACGGGATGCCTCCCCCCGCGCCACGGAAAGCGGACCTCGGCTTCGAGCATCAGCGTGCGCGCGGGCCATGTTTCGCCGCCGCACCCGGGCAGGGGCGGCAGATCCGCCGCCTGTCCAAGAAAGAAGCCGAAAGCGTTGGCGGCGAGTGCCGCGGACGATTCCGGGCTGTCGAACTTCCCGCTCGCGATTTCGTTGCCGGCAGCCGCATTGAATATTGCCTCGATTTCCGGTCCTGGAACGCCGGGCAGGAACCTGCCGGTCATTGCCGCCATCCCTCCTCTTCGGGGCACACGGAGGCCAGTCCGTCGAAGGCATCGCGAACCTTCCGGCCCGCCTCTGTGAGTTTGGCAGTGTCGCATTCCGCACGGACTTCTTCCCCGTTGGCAAACGGCAGACTGTCGAACCACTCGCGGAGCGCCAGCACGTCAAGGGACATCGACAACCCGTCTATCCTTGATCCGATATCGAACCGTGCCAGGTTTTCGCGTGCTCGCGAGAGGCAGTACCGAAGGCCCGAGTCCGTGTAGTAACTAGCGGGCGCCGCGACCTGGAGAGAGATATGGCCGGCATCCATCACCGAATCGCGCCCGACCGGCAGCCTGTTTCTGTGCATCCGGCAAAACAGATAGGCGGCGCCGTAGCGAAGAACCTGCCGCACTGCTTCGGACGGGCTGTCGCTGTCCCATTTCAGTTCGACCAGACGTGCCCGCCTGCCCGCCCTGCTCCAGTGCACAAGATCGACGTTGCTGTGTTTGCTCCTGGAAGAGCCGCCGATTCCCGACGCGGTCGGACTCCGAGACGGCGAGACGGCTGAAGGTCGCGCGGCAATACCGTGAGTGCATGGCGGCGGCAGTACCGTCGGCAGGGACCGGCCGGGCTGCGTCAAGCCGGGCGAGCCGGGCGCAAGCCGCTGTTAGACGCCGCGCAACGGGAACGGCTGGTGTCGCTGTTGCTGCAAGGCCCCGAGGCACACGGCTTCCCCACGCCGCTGTGGACTTGTCCGCGGCTGGCTCGCCTGATCGCAGAGGAGTTCGGGGTCGACTACCACGAAGGCCACGTCTGGAAGATCCTGCGGGGGCTCGGCTGGAGCCCGCAACGCCCGCTCGGCAAGGCGCGGGAGCGCAACGAAAAGGCGCTCCGCACTTGGCAGCGCAAGACTTGGCCGGCCCTTGAAAAAAGCCCAAACCGAAGGCCGTACGCTGGTCTTCATCGACGAAAGCGGATTGAGTCAGAAGCCGCATCGTTGCCGCAGTTGGGCGCCGCGCGGCCCCGACGCCCGTCCTGGCGTTCAACTTCAACGGGCAGAGGCTTTCCGTCGCAGCGGGGCTGACGCTGCGCAACTTCTACTTCCGGCTCGATCCGGGCGCGATCAGCCAAGCCGAGGTGATCGACTTTCTCAAAGCGCTGCTGCGTCACATCGACCAACCGTTGCTGATCGTCTGGGATCGATTGCCGGCCCACCGCAGCCGCCTGGTGCGGGAGTTCATCGAACTCTCCAAGGGGCGCATCGTGACGGAGTACTTGCCGCCCTATGCGCCGGAGCTGAACCCGGTGCAGTACATCTGGGCCTACTGGAAGCAGCACGAACTGCCCAACGTCTGTCCGAAGGACTACCGCGAGCCAAGTGCGCGGGCTCGCCAAGCGCTGCGCCGCATGCGCCGCAAACCGCGCTTGATTACTGCCTTCTGGAAGCTGTCTTCTCTTTGTTTTGATGGACGGTATACTATGCGAGACTCAATAAGGTCTCGTTGAAACGACCGGCGGACACGAAATCCACATAGTATGAAGGGTAGTCAGTTACCATCCTCTGGCCGACCACAAGAAGGTGAAAGGCTAGTTCGTCTTCTGGAGCTGTCCTTGCCCGGGCAGGGTCGGTTCCATCTCCGGTCATTGGCGTCAGGACTCGGATCCGGTGGTTGTCTCTATCGGCGATGTAGAGGTTGTCGGCGCCGTCCAGCGCTACGCCATAGGGGCTGGCTAGCTGGGCCTGCGTCGCCGTTCCCGCCGAACCCTTCCTCCCCCGATCCTGCGATGGTGCTGATGACGCCGGAGGAGTCCACCTTGCGGATCCGTTCGTTGCCCCAATCGGCAATATAGACGTTGCCCGCGCCGTCCACCACCGCACCATAGGGGCCTCTTAACTGGGCCGCAGTGGCCGGTCCGCCGTCCCCGCCATCCCTACGCTCTCCTGATCCCGCGATGGTGGTAGTGACTTCCCGCCCAGAGCGGTCCACCTTGCGAATACGGTGGTTGTATGTATCGGCGATGTAGAGGTTGCCTGCCCCGTCCACCGCCACGCCAGAGGGGTGGTTCAGCCGCGCCTGGGTCCCCGAAGCGCCGTCCACAACTTCATCAGAACCGGCGAACGTATCGATTTTCCAGTCGGCAGAAGGTTGCGCCGGGGCGGCTGCCGCGACAAGCGCGGCGCATAAGGCAAGCTTGACGGCGCGAACTCCCCCGCTTCTTCGCGGCAATGCGGCGAACCGGCTCGAAATTTCTTGGCTTGTCGAGTCCTGCATACTATCTCCAGTCTCCCCATCGTAACGATGAGATGACGGCTTCCGGAAAGCCGTGATCATGAGCGGGTCGCCTTATTGTCCTTCGGGTGGACGTTGGCAATGCGTGCTGCTTCCCGCAAGGGTGAAGTATTCTAGAGGATTCAGCTCAGGCGCATAGTCTGGTGGCGAGTACTCCGTTGTTATGTGGCCTTCGGAGAGGCCCTCGGAATCCAGCGCGGAAACAGGCAGGCGGCAAGCTGTCCCCACAGCTTGGTTGTGACGCCAGGCCGCGCGGAGCCGCGTCGCGCTGAGCGCGATCTCTGGGCTCGGCCGAAGGCCGATGGTCCGCACCGCCGCGTTTTCGGTTTCTCCCTTGCGCCGCTCACTGATTTCCCCACTGGACGCGGCGCCGGACGGAGGCGTACACTTCGGTTGACGCGGCCGGCTTTGCGGGTTGTCTTCCGAAGCTTCCGGGCCGCGGGGAATCCCTATGCAACGCAGATCTTTCTTAAGAAACAGCGCGCTGGCGGCTGCCGCTGGCGCATCCGCCTGCGCGGCGTCTGACAGCAGCGGAGTCGAAATTCGACGCGTATTGATCACATCGGGCGAACACGCCCTGGCCGGCATGTTGGCGGACAACCTCAGCGGAAGCTACGAGGTCCTGCAGACGAGCCGCTCCGCGATCGAATCCGAGCATCCTTTTCGCCAATGCGAGCTCGACCACGAAGAACCGACCGACCAACTTGTTGCCGGAATCGACGCGATTGTCCACGTCGCCGAGCCTCTTCCGGATGACGACATGCACGAGCAGATCGATTACCTCACCCGGCGGACCTATAATCTGCTGCTGGCGGGCGCCAACGCCGGAGTGCGGAAGGTGGTCTACCTCAGCACCCTTGAGATCATGACGGCCTATGATTCGGACTTTCTCGTCAACGAAACCTGGCGGCCCCGCCCGGATCTGAAGGGCCGCTCTTTACCGAAGTATCTCGGCGAATACACCTGCCGTGAGTTTGCGCGAGTCGGCAAACTGCCGGTCGTCACGCTCCGGCTCGAGAAGGTGGTTCCAGCATCCGAGGTCGCTGGCGGTCCGATGGCCGTAGCTGAAGAGGATGTCGCTCAGGCTGTCCGCCTGGCGCTCGAAACGGAAGGCGAGGACAGCCCTTCAAGCCTTGCCCGTTGGTCGGTTCTGCACGTTTCGTCCGGTTCGGCGCAAGCGCGGTTCGATTCCAACCGCGCCAACCGCGTTCTCGGTTACGAGCCCGTCCACAACGGCTGAGACGGCAAAGCAGAGCAGAAAGGAGAATTGCGATGAAAGCCCTGATCCTCGGCGCGAACGGCTATCTTGGCCCCCATGTCGTCAAAGCGCTCGAAGGTGAGCACGAGTTGCTCCTCACCGACATCAAGCCGCCTCCTTCGGAGACTCCGCATGAGTATCGCAAGGTCGACGCAACCAACCTCGACCAGGTCATGCAGGCCGCCGAAGGGATGGACACGATCCTCAATCTCTCCGTCGTCCGCCCGCATCGCGTGCTGGCGTTCGGCGTGAACATGATGGGCTGCTACAACATGATGCTCGCGGCGGTGGAGCACGGCATCCGGCGCGTGATCAACACGGGGCCGCATTTCACCATTACGGGGCCGCCTTACGAAGGGTTCGACTTCGACATCCGGCCGGATGTCCCGCCGCAGTCGGGCATTAATCTCTACGCGCAATCGAAGTCCCTGGGACAGGAAATTTGCCGCATCTTCACTGAACATCATGACATCTGGGTGCAGGAGTATCTCTTCTACAATTTCCGTGATCCGGCCATGCTCAAGCCGGGCGCGGGCGGCGCGCCGTTCCAGATCTCCTGGGCCGACGCCGGCGAGATCTTCCGGCTGGGCCTCGCGATCGATCTCGAGGATCTGCCTTCGAAGTGCGAGGTCTTCTGCTGCTTTGGAGACATGCCCCACGGCAAATTCAACAACGACAAGACGAAACGCGTCCTCGGTTTCCAACCGCAGGATGATCTATCTGTTCAGTGGAGGAGACCCTCATGAAATCCCGACTCAACTTCCCGTCTGTCAGCCGACGAGACTTCCTGCTGGCTGCCGCGGGCGCTTCCGCGTTCGGCGGCCTCCTCGCTTCGACGGCTGAGTCCGCCTACGCAGCCAAGAAGACGGCTGATTCGGTCTTCGGCGACATTCGCATTACCGAGATCGAGACTCACGACATCACGCTGGAGTACCACGACTGGATCGCTTACCAACTGAATCATTACTATGGGCCTCGCGGGCGCACGGTTTATATAGTCCATACGAACAAGGGCATTACCGGGTTGGGCGAAGGACAGAAAGAAGCCGAGGACACCGTCGAGAAGTATGTCGGCACGAGCCCGTTCGATTGGGTCGGCGACGAGACATCCCTGCCGCTCGGCACGGCGATGTACGACTTGATGGGCAAGTCGGCGGGCGTGCCTGTCTACAAGCTGTTCGGGCAGCGGTACCGGCGTTGGGTGCCGATTTGCTCGTGGACGGTATCGACGCACCCCAAGCGCATGGTGGAGGCGGTTCAACGCTACTCTGCGCAGGGCTACACCTGGATGAAGTTTCATCTCTCGCCATTCGAGAACGTGATGGATCAGACCGAGGCCATGCAGGCGGTCGCGCCGAAGGATTTCAAGATCCACTACGACATCACGATGGGCGGCACGGAAGACCACATGTTCGACCTACTCGAGCGCCTCGCCGAATACCCCATTGCCGGCTGCTTCGAAGACCCGCTTGAACCAAACGAGATCGACGGCTACATCGAGCTGCGCAAGCGGGTAAAAATCCCCGTCGTGCTGCATCATTCCGCGATGCGCTTTACGTATTCGGTTCTGCACCGGGCCGCCGACGCCTACATGATGGGGCACCAGCGGATCGGTAAAGCGATGCGCAGCGCCGGTTTATTCGAGGCCGCGGAAATGCCCTTCATGCTCCAAAACGTAGGCGGCAACATGACGCGCGCGATGACTACGCACATGCAGAGTGCTTTCAAGGCGGCGAGCTTTCACTTCATCGATTCATCGGAGCAATGGAAGTCGGACATTGTGAACGAGCGTCTCGAGCCGGTCAACGGGTTGATCCGAGTCCCCGAAAAGCCCGGCCTCGGCGTGACCCTGAACGCCTCCGAACTGGAGCGGCTGAGGAAGCTGCAACTCCCGAAACAACCCAAGTGGATCATCAAGACGACGTTCGACAACGGAACAAGGATGTTCAATATCGCCAACCCCGAAGACTCCATCTTTATGGTCCGCCCGGACCGCCGACGGTTGATCCCCTTGCGCTACGATCTCCCCCTCACCACCGAATACTGGGACGACGACGGCTCTGCTGACTACAAGCAAATGTTTGCCCGCATCGAACGTGAGGGCGTGGTGTTGCTGAAGAATTGATATCGGCGAGCACAGAATGGCAGGTGGGTGTGCCGACGAGTGGGCCAGGTACTGTCCTGAGGCCGCGGCGGTTGCGGCCGTGGGCCCCCTTTGTTGTTGCTCGATCGGCTCTGCTTCGGCTCAAGGAGTTGCAATGACTGGCTTCCAGGAAATTCGTTCGTTCGCGCCATGCACCCGCAGGCGGGGGGGCACGGCGGCCCGCTCTTGCGCTTGGCTCGTCACTCTCGCGCTGGTGGCTCTGTTCGGTCCGCTGCAGGCTAAAGGCCAACAGACCTACGACATCGGGAGCAGCAATCAAATCTTCCTTGACGGTCGTTTTCTGGCCGAGCACAAGAACGTCAGGATTGTGGTCCAGCCGCCTCGCAAGACCGGTGAGCGCAACATCGTCGCCGGAGTTCACAGGCTTGTTGCCGGTGAGCCCATTGCCGTCACGGATGGGCCGGAATCCTCCGCCTATCTCCAAGTGATGGGAAACGACGGGGTATTCCGAGGATTTCGCTACATCTCGAAGAACGGCGTGGACTGGCAGTGGGCAACGAAGGAGCTTCTCGACGCGGGAGATTTCGCTTACGGCATGCGCGATAGTGTGCACCCCAGGCTCACTGCTTACGGCGTCGTTTTTCGCGATCCTCATGCGCCCCCCCAAGAGCGCTACAAGATCGTCAGCGGCTGGCGGAACAAGGTGTTCGCTTCAGCGGACGGCCTGGAATGGTCGGTGGTTCATGACAACGTCTTTCCGAAGGAAGCTCTCTATCCCGGCGGCATGGACAGCCAAAACATTGCCTTCCATGACGAGGCGCAGGGTGGCTACGTGGCCTATGTTCGTGTAAACGATCTCATCGAAGTTGCTCCACAGCTGAAGGCTCACTGTGGAGATTTCGAAAAGTGCTATCTGCGGGCTGTCGGCCGCTCCGTCACCACCGATCTCGCTTCGTTTCCGATGCCGGAGATCGTCTTGGAAGCGGATGAGCGAGACCCTCGCTTTGACGGTCTTGCCGAGGCGGACTTCTATATGCCGCAGGTGCTCAAATATCCGCACGCGCAAGATGCATACGTGATGTTCCAGAACCGCTACCTGCATTACAGGCCCTGGTTTATCGCCGACGACTTGAGCGTATACGCGCCCGAAGGCGGCCGACTCAACATCGGCCCTCTGGACATCGGTTTCTCTTCGAGTCGAGACGGCATTCACTGGGAGCGCTACGATCGGAAACCACTGATCCCGCTGGGCCTGACGGGGGCTTTCGACTCTCGCGGCCTCTACCCCGTGAGAGGTTTGATTTTTCGCGGCGACGAGATGTGGCTGTACTTCGTGACGTGGGAAAGCCACTTGGCGCCCAAGGAAGGCATCGAATTCCGCCCGACGGTCTCTCGCACGATTTTTCGCAGAGACGGCTTCACGGCCGTCGAGGCCGATTACACCGGGGGAGAGTTTACGACGCCGCCGCTTACGTTCGAGGGTGGAGAGCTGAACGTCAACGTCGACACATCGGCGCTGGGGCTGCTGCGAGTGGAGGTTCAAGATCAGCAGGGAAAGCCGATCCGCGGTTTGACTTTGGAGGATTGCGACCGCATTCACACGACGAACTCGACCAGGAAGACCGTTCGGTGGCGTCGAGAATCGAGCCTGGCTGCGCTCAAGGGCAAAGGGATTCGCCTGCGGTTCGAGTTGCGTTACGGCGTAAAGCTGTATTCGTTCCGGTTTGGAGGCACGGGGTGAGTGTTCGTTCCGTTGGGCTCTTGAGGCAGTCCCGACCGTAATGGAAAGGGCAGCGGTCCCGGCTGTGGCTCACCTGCTCGTCAAGCCGTCTTGTCGTGACGCCGTAGAGCTCGGCCAGACCGGAATCGAGCAGCATCTCTTCGCCCCCGGATCAAGGAATACCGGCGGGCAATCCGCTCGATGGGATCACGCTCCGGGACTTTGTCCCCATCATCATCCGGCCGCTTTCGCTATAGGGAAGCCGGAGCAACGTGAAGGCCGTTATAATAAAGACACAATATCTATCCGGTCGCTGCTCGGCGGCCTCGGCGCACAACAGGGTCTCCTGACAATAGATCGCGTCTGTTGGTTCTCTCTCACTCCTGTCGCTGTTGTATGGGTTTGAACAGTATGCGGTGTTCGTCAGCGCAAAGCGCGGCGGCCACCGTAAGGTGATTTTCCACATGATTGAAGTATCTTCCCGGCCCAGGGCCGGGTTCTCGCAGTTCGATCTGCGAAGCAGTCTCCAAGAAGGCATTGATGGGCTTGGATTCGTCGAGCCGTGGCCGGTTCAGGCGGAGACGATTCCGGCGGGTCTCGCCGGACGTGATGTACTGGGCTTGGCCCAAACCGGAACCGGCAAGACAGCGGCGTTTGCCCTGCCGATTCTCGAGCGCCTGATGGCGGACCCCAAACGCGGTCCGCGGGCGCTGATCGTCGTTCCCACCAGGGAACTGGCGATGCAGATTCACACCGAGGTCCGGGCCTTGGCGAAGTTCACCGACGTTACGGCGATCACGATTTATGGTGGCGTCCCGAGCCCTCCGCAGATTCGAGGCTTGGCGCAGCGGCCGGATATCTTGATTGTCTGTCCGGGCCGATTGCTTGATCTCTATGGGCAAGGGCATGTGCCGCTCGACGGCATCGAGACCTTGGTGCTTGATGAAGCCGATCGCATGTTCGACATGGGTTTCCTTCCCGACCTCAAGCGGATTCTCCAGTTGCTGCCCGACAAGCGCCAGAACCTGATGTTCTCGGCGACGATGCCGCGGGAAGTGCGCGCGCTGGCCGACGAGGTGCTGCAGGATCCCCACGTGGTCGAACTGGCGCACTCCATGCCGCCGGAGACGATCGAACATGCCCTCTACATCGTGCGGGCTACGCAAAAGCCCCACCTTCTGCGACACCTGCTGGCGGGCGAAGACTTCCGATCCGCGATCGTGTTCCTTCGGACCAAGCATCGCACCAAGCGGCTCGCCCAACAACTCAGCCGGTCGGGTCATCAAGCCGTGGGGCTCGAGGGCAACATGACGCAGACGCAGCGCGACCGCGCCATGAAAGGTTTTCGCAGCGGCAAGTACGACGTTCTCGTAGCTACCGACATCGCCGCCCGTGGCATCGATGTCGCGAACGTTTCCCACGTCATCAACTTCGACGTTCCGGGCACCCCCGACGACTACACGCACCGCGTCGGCCGCACGGGCCGTGCGGAACGCAGCGGGATGGCGTATACCTTTGCCGCGGTCGATGAGTTGCCGGCCGTCCACGCGATCGAGCGCAAACTCAAGTCAAAGATCCCGCGGCGCGACCCGCCCGAGTTTTCTCTCGCAACGGCGGTCTCGCATGAACCTCGGGAACGGATTGCGAAAGTGGAGCCTTCGGAGCCCGACTCGATGAACCGCCCCCGGCGGCGGCGAAGGCGTACCGGGCTTCGTCGGTCGCCGCGAAAGCATAACGGGACCACCTCGTAACAAAGGGTTGTTGAAGATTCACTCCGGATGACTCGGCGGCCCGTGTCCCCAGCGTTCCTCATATACGGAATCGAACAGATGTGGGCCGGCGTGCCGTTCTGCGCGCGACTGCCCGGCTACTTTGACGGCTCATCGACGACCCCTTCCTGGGGAGGCGAGCCGAAACCACCGGTCCAACCTGTGACCCCGTTTGCGTCCTCCCCTGGACTACGTGTACTATGCGGGCCGTAGCAGCCTGCATCCCCCAGTCCGTCAACCCGAGGGCACAACCATGAAGAACGTCACCCCCAATCTCCGCGAACGCATCAGCCGCCGCGTCTGCCTCCAGGCCGCGAGCCTCCTTCCGACCGCCGGCATCGCGGCAAAATCTGCTCCCGCCGCCGTCACACGTGTGGGCAATGTTCACAGCATCGACGACCTCGATACGCCCGCCATGGTCATCGACCTCGACGTCCTCGAAAAGAACATTAACGGGATGCAGCAAGTCTGCCGCGACGCCGACATCGACCTGATGGTCCACATCAAGACTCACAAGGTCCCCGAGATCGCCCACATGCAACTCCGTGCCGGAGCTGTCGGTATCTGCTGCCAGAAGCTCGGCGAAGCCGAGGTCATGGTCGCGGCCGGCATCGACGGCAACATCCTCATTCCTTACAACATCGTCGGCAAGCCCAAGCTCGTCCGCCTGGCGCGTCTGTCGAAGCGCGCCCGCATGACCGTCGCCGTCGATTCCGAGATCACGGCCAAGGGTATCTCCGAGCAACTGCGCAATGACGGCACGTCTGTCCGCGTCTTCGTCGAGTTGGATACCGGCGGCAAGAGAACCGGCGTCCAATCGCCCCAAGCCGCCGTCGAACTTGCCCGAAAAGTCTCGAAGCTGCCGAACCTCGAGCTGCGGGGTGTAATGACATACCCCAGCCGCCTCGAGGCGAAACCCTTCATCGAAGAGACCGTTGCGCTCTTCCGGAAGGCCGGTCTGCCGATCGACGAGATTAGCGGCGGCGGCACCGGCGCAGAAGCCCGCTCGAAGGAACTCGGCTGCACCGTCCACCGCAGCGGATCGTACGTGTTTGAAGGCCTCAAGCGCATCAGCGCCTCCAATAACCCGCCCAACCCGGTCACCTGCGCGGCACGCATGATCACCACGGTAGTCAGCACCCCCACGCCCGACCGCATCATCATCGACGGTGGCCAGAAAACCTTCGCGCGGGGTCCGCGCAGGGGTTACGGACACATCATCGAGCACCCCGATGCCGTCATCTACGGTATGTCGGTCGAGCACGGCCACATCGACGTCAGCGCCGTCAGTCACAAGTTCCGCGTCGGCGAACGTCTTTCGGTCATCCCGGATCATCAGGGCATCACGATCAACCACCACGACGAGGCCTACGCCGTCCGCAATGGGCTCATCGAGGCCGTCTGGCAAGTGGCCGGCCGCGGGCGCGTGCAGTGATGCGCTGGAAGAGGGTTAGGGAATACAAGGACACGATCGCCGCCGGAGCCGAAGGGAAGGCCATCCTCGACGAATCCGTTCCCCTGGTCGTCCGCATGGGGTGGACCTGCCTCGACCGCTTCTCGCACCGGATCATCGAGTCCTCACTGTTCTGCGTCATGCGGTCGCTGTTCCGGCTCGCTCTTGGGAGGCGGCAAGACGCAGACTTCATGAAGGGCCAAAGCGAAGCGCGAAGTTGCTTCGGCTCGCCTGTGCCTGCTATCTTGAATCTCTGGCCAGTGGCTTGTTTTCTTGAGGCTTCGCCTCGCCTGTAAGATCCCGAAAGATCAGTTTGATGCGGTATCCGCGGCGAGTGCTTTCGGATGAAAGACACTGAAGGGCGCGGGTCGTGGATCAAGCGTTACGGACCGGCGGCGGATGCCGGTTGGACGCTGAGCGGGAGTGTTATCGGTTGCCTGCTGATCGGATACATGTTGGGCGTCTATTTCGACGCGAATCCGGCGGCAACGTTGATCGGACTGTTTATCGGGATCGTGGTGGGGATGTATAACATCGCGAAAATCATGTGGCGGAAGCAATGAACGCTGTGTTCTGGGGACTGCTGGGGGGGCTTGCCACGCTAGGCGTGTCGGAAGTGCTGCTGCGATGGTGGGGCCCGCGGCCGGTGCATACCTTCTGGAAACTCGGTTTGTTGAGCACGGCGGTTCGCACGCTGCTCGTTTTGAGCCTGCTCGGTGCGGTGCTCGCGAGCGGTTCGCTTGACGGGCGTTTGTTCGTGCCGGCGCTGCTCGGCAGCTACTTCGTTGTGCTCCTGGTGGAGACGTTCCGGCATCGGCAGGTGATTCGATCAAAATGAGCCTGGCCATCCCATTCATGCAGCCGGCCGCGGCCTCCGAGGGCGGTCACGGGGAAGGCGATGAAACGATTGCGGATGTGGTGATGCACCACATCTCGAACGCCGACCTGCATCTGTGGCCTTTTGATCTGGTCGCGCCGTTCTCGAAGGCGGCGTTGTTCATGTTGATCGCGGCGGGCGTGTTGATTCTACTGCTCGGCTATGCCTTCCGGCGGTCGCGGGTCAACAGCGGAGCGGCCCCCAAGGGCCTGACGAACGCCATGGAGTCGGTGGTGGTTTTCGTCCGTGACAACATCGCGATTGAGAACATGGGCAAGAAGTACGGCCGGATGTTCACGCCGTTCCTGTGCACGTTGTTCTTCTTCATCCTGACGTGCAATCTGCTCGGGATGGTGCCGGGCGGCTATACGGCGACGAGCAACTTGAACGTGACGGGCACATTGGCTCTGATCACGCTGCTGACGATGATCCTTTCCGGGATCATAGTGATGGGGCCGGTGGGCTACTGCAAGCACATGGTGCCGCCGGGGGCGCCCATGGCGATAGCGCCGCTTTTGATCGTGATCGAGGTGATCGGCACGTTCGTCAAGCCGATCGCTCTGACGATTCGTCTTGGCGCCAACATGACGGCGGGCCACATTGTGATTCTGGTGATGATGTCGTTCGTGTTCATCTTTCAGAACGTCTTCGTCGGTGTGTTCGTGTCCGTTCCGATGGCGGTGGCGGTCAGCTTGTTGGAGTTGATCGTGGCGTTCATCCAAGCGTATGTGTTCACGCTGCTGTCAGCGATTTTCATTGGGATGATGGTTCATTCCGCTCACTAGAGGAAGAGCAGTCGAAGGTTTACCAGAGGAGATAGGTTCAGATGAGATCCAGTCGCAAGAGACTCACGCAAGCCATACTGTTGCTTGCGATTTTGATGCTGGCGGCCCCGAACGCCGCCTTGGCCCAGGATGGGGACAACCCAACGCTGCATTACTTCGGCGCGGCGATCGGCGCAGGGATTGCGGTGATCGGCGCGGGGATTGGCATTTCGCGTTTGACGGCCGCGGCCGTCGAGAGCATCGCGCGGCAGCCGCAGGCTGTCAAGGACATCGTGGGTGCGTTCCAGTTGCCGTTGTTCCTGCTCGAAGGCGTCGCGGTCATCGCTCTCGGTGTCAGTTTCGTCGTCATCTTCATGAGATAAGGGGGAGCGACAGATGTTGAATCTGTACGCCCTGTTGTTGGCGGCCGGCGAGAATCCGTTGCTGCGGTTCGAGCCCGGGCTGATGATCTGGACGATCATCACGTTCGTCGTCTTGCTGTTCACGTTGCGAAAGATCGCTTGGGGACCGATCCTCAAGATGCTCGACGAGCGCGAGCAGAAGATCGACGACGCGCTGAAGCAGGCGGAGAAGGCGCGGGCCGAATCGGCGAGCGCCGCCGAAGAGACGCAGCGCAAGATCGATGAAGCGGTGCGGCAGGCACAGCAGATCGTGCAGCAGGCGCGGGAAGAGGCGGGCGAGTCGCGGACGCAGATCCTCGATGACGCCCGTGCCGAGTCGCAACGGATTGTCGATCAGGGACTGCAGCGGCTTGAAGCTGAGCGGCGCGCCGCTTTGCAGGAGATCCGCCAGACCGCGGCGGACCTGGCGATCCGAGCCGCCGGACGTTTGATTCAATCCTCCCTGACCGAGCGGCAGCAGCGCGACGTGGTCGAGCGTTTCCTCAACGAGCTGCCAGAACAATCGGTCCAGTGAATCCGGGGCGGAGGGCCTGAGCTTCCGCCGAGCGGCAGTAGGTAGAAGACCGTTTTCTCCGGAACCGGCAGTTCGCTCAAGCCGATCAAGAGGGTGAGCCCGGCTTCAGGCGAAGCGGCGTTCAACGCCGCGCAAGGAGGGTTACTGTCTGGTTAGCTCTTGCTCTGCCGCCGAAAGGTCTTGCGGACGCCCCACGTCCCGCCAGTGGCCTCGAATCTCCACCCAGTGCAAGGTTTGACCGGCCGCCAGGAGCTGGTCAATCGCATCGGTCAGCTCATATTCGCCCCGGGGCGACAGCGGAATCCGCTCCAGCTCGGCGAAGATCGATGACCGGAAGAAGTAGATCCCGGCGTTGCCCCAAGGCGTGGTGGACGTGCCCTGCGGAGGCTTCTCGATGATCCGTGTGATGCGCCGGCCTTCGACGTATACGGCCGCCCCGCGGTAGGGGTCGTCCATGCTCTTGAGCGAGAGAACGGCCGCGGCGTCTTCGGCGGACTCGATCAGGCGGGAATAGATCGTGGGTTCGACGATGATGTCTCCAAAGGTGAGCAGGAAGGGCTCGTCTCCGATGAATTCGCGCGACTGCAACGCGGCGCTCCCCGTTCCATCCTGCAAGGGCTGACGCTTGTAGCTCAGGCGGGCTTGGGCCGGAGGGTGGTCACGGAAGTAGTCCTTGATCATCTCGGCCTTGTAGCGAACGATGAGCAGGATCTCGGTTATGCCGGTGGACTCAATGGCTTCGATGACATGGGCCAGCATCGGCCGTCCGTTCAGCGGCAGCAGCGGCTTGGGGCAGTCCGTGGTGAGACCTTTCATGCGTGTGCCGCGGCCGGCGGCGAGGATGACGGCCTTGTTGACGTCCACGGACTTCATGATAGCTTTCGGTCGGTGAAGGCCCTTCCGAGCCGCGCTTCAGCAGCCTGTCGGAACCCTCCACGTCCCCGTTCGGTCGAGTTCTCCAAGGGGGGCAGCTACTGGATTTCGGCGTCGTTTTCGCTGGCGGCTTCGTTGCCGAAGTGGTTCCGGATGACGTTGGTGTGGTCGGTGTAGAACGTTCTCGACCCCGTCACGTCAAAGGTTTGAGGGTCGGCGTTGACGGTGTACCCGCCGGGCGTGCCGACCATGGTGAAGACGTAGCCCGATTTGATGCCGGTCGAGAGGTCGCCGGGAATGAGGTCGGAGGTGGCCGGGGAAGACGAGGCATTTCCGGCAGGCGGGCCGAGTTCTATCAGCGACTGTGCGTATCTGCCGTACGTCGAGAAATACTGGATCTGGGCGGTGTTGATGGTGTGCAGCGCGCGGATCGCGGCCATCTCGTACGCCGCCATGCGTGCGCTCGTGAGCTTCGGGATCGCGATCGCAGCGATGATCAGGATGATCGCGATCACGATGAGCAACTCGATCAACGAGAATCCACGACGGCGACGAATCCGCATGCAATACCTCCTCCGTTCTCCTATTGTAGTTAGACGCTTGGAGGAGCAAAAGGTGCAAAACAAATCCGGGCGCCGTGCTGAGGACTGCTCGAAGTCGGCCGGCTCTGGCTGAAGTCCTGGACAGGATCTTCAGGGCTTCGGCGGAACGCGCTCCTGGCATTTCCCGTGGAGAGGGGCAAGGGGCGGGGCGCTGGGTTGGCGGAACCTGATGCTAGTGGATGGATCCAGGGTCTTTCTGGACGCCTCCTTGGGGGGCGTTGTAGGATAGGATGTATCTTTAGCCGAAATGAAGGACTTCCTCGAGTGGGCGAAACCGGGGAGCGAGGAAGCCCGGCTGGCTTCGCTGCTGGATCAGAGCGCCTTTCCCCGACACATCGCCGTAATCATGGACGGCAACGGGCGCTGGGCCCGCAAGCGTCATTTGCCGCGGGTTGCCGGTCACCGCGCCGGCGTGAAGTCGGTCCGGGAGATCATCGAGGCTTCTTGTCGTCTGCATCTCCGTGCGCTCACGCTGTACGCCTTCTCGATGGAGAACTGGAAGCGGCCGCAGGCCGAAGTGGAAACGCTCTGGGGACTGCTTCAGCACTATCTCCACCGCGAGTTGCCGGAACTCAAACGCAACGGCGTTCGTTTCCAAGTGATCGGCCGCATCGACGGCCTTCCGGCCTCGGTGCAAGATGACCTCGGCATGGCGATGGTTGAGACCGCCGCGAACTCGGGGCTCCGGTTGACCATCGCGCTGAACTACGGAGGGCGCGCCGAGATCGTCGATGCGGTAAACAGTCTGCTGGCGCGGGCCCGCAAGCTGGACGGACCGTTCGAGGTTGACGAGCAGATTCTTAGCGAGCATCTGTACACGGCAGACCTGCCGGACCCGGATCTTTTGATCCGAACGTCCGGCGAGATGCGGGTCAGTAATTTTCTTCTCTGGCAGATCGCCTATGCCGAGATCTTCGTGACCGACAAGCTCTGGCCGGATTTCCGCCCGCTGGACTTGCTTGAAGCACTGCTGGACTACCAGAAACGAGAGCGCCGCTACGGAGGCTTGAGCGACTCGACCGAGGCCCCGGAACCGGACCGGGAGCTTGTGGCTGTCTACGGCACCGAATCCACCGCTGATTCCGCTGCCGACGAACGGCCCTCCTCTTCTCTCCGCCGATAATACGAATGAAACGGGTCCTGACGGCCCTGCTGTTGATTCCCCTTATCTTGGGCATCAACTTCTACCTGCCGCCGCTCGTGACGTGGACGGTACTGGTGCTCGTGGCGGTGCTGTGCTTGCGTGAGTATTTTCTACTTGCCCAAAAGTTGGATTTTCAGCCGTTCCGGGTGATCGGCTACGGGGCCGGGGCGGTGCTGATCTTTGAGCGAGGGTCTCCGCAAGCGACGCTTCTTGTGCTGTTGTCGTTGGTCCTGTTGCTGCTCACGCTGTTGCGGCCCACTTACGAGAAGGCACTGGGAGACGTCGCGTCGACGCTCTTCGGAGTCGTTTATATCGCCGGACCGTTCTCGCTGGGCCGCGAGCTGCATTGGATTGATCCACACTGGCTCTTTTACGTTCTGGTGCTGAACTGGGTGGGCGACTCGGCGGCTTTCTACCTCGGGCGGGCCTTTGGACGCCGCAAGATGTCGCCGACGATCAGCCCCAACAAGACCTGGTTGGGTGCGGGGGCTTCGTTAGTCGTTGCGGCGGTTGTCGGGACAGGCTATCTCTGCTATTTCCTTCCGGGCGATGTCGCGCTGTGGGTCGCGGTTCTGTTGTCGATTTGGGTGAACGCGGCGGCGCAAAGCGGTGACCTCGCCGAATCCGCGTTGAAGCGCGGAGCCGATGTGAAAGACAGTGGCGGCATGTTGCCGGGTCATGGAGGCATGCTGGATCGTGTGGACGGTTTGTTGTTCTCGCTTTCAGCCTGCTACGTGGTTGTGCGGTTCATGTAGCGCCGGAACATCGGACTACAATACGGAGGCGCGCGGGCAGCGGTAAGGGTCGTTCGCGTGACGAACTCCTCCTGCTGCCGGCAACGCTATTTCATCGAGGTTCGCCAGTGCGTGACTACAAGCTCAAGATCGGCAAGGGCCTGCGCGACATCAACGACGCAACGCTGCGATTTTTTCGGCAGATGGGCGTCGAGCATGTCATGATGCCTTCGCGATACAACACCGAAGTGCATAAGCGCGGGCTTGTTCCGGGAACAGACCACGGGCCGCGGCCGGGTCAGATGTTGCAAGCCTGGGACGCGAACGAACTCATCCGGATCAAGCGCAAGATCGAAGATGCGGACCTCAGAGTCGAAATGATCCACCTGGGTCGCTTCCCGCGGATTCTGCACGGCCGTGACGATGCCAAGCAAGAGCTGAAAAATGTGAAGAAGAGCCTGCGAGCCGCCGGCAAGGCGGGCATTTCCGTGGTTGAGTACAACTTTACGCCTCTGCGCGGCTCGGAGGGATACGCCCGCACAACGGGACGCGGAGATTCGGGGCTGCGCGATTTCGACTATGAGCGGATCAAGCATCTGCCGCCGCGGCCGAACGTGGGCACACACACGCGCGAGCAGATGTGGGAGCGGTTCGAGGGCTTTCTGAAAGAAGTGATTCCCGTGGCGGAGGAAGCCGGTGTGCGGATGGCCTGTCACCCGAATGATCCGCCGGTCGAGGTGTACCGGGGCGCCGCGCAACCGTTACGTTCGATCGCCGACCTGAAACGCATGATCGAGGTCGTTGACAGCCCGTCTAACGGGATTACTCTCGATACGGGAGTGACGACCGAAATGGGCGAGGACGCGGCGGAGGCGATTCGCTACTTCGGGTCTCGTGACCGCATTAACCATTGCCACTTTCGCAACGTGAAAGTGGAGATTCCCTACTACAAGTACACCGAGGTCATGCACGATGAGGGCGAGTGCGACATGCTGGCGTGCATGAAGGCTTTTCACGAAGTTGGTTATGCCCACCTGATCATCCCTGATCACACACCGGAATTCAGCGGCGATACGGTGGCTTCGCAGCGCGGCTGGGCGTTTGCTCTGGGCTACATGCACGCTTTGCGTCACGCTGCGGAGAGGGCCTAGCCTGCCTTTCTCACCACGTGGAAGGAGAAGTGTGTGAGATGGCCGTCAGGACGAGGCGCGAGCCGCTTGGAGTGGAGTTGTACTGGACCGTACATTCAGCACGGCAAGCCAGCGCAACGAAGTCACGGCGGTCTTATCGTGTCCCTCGGCCATCTGGTGGGGAGAAATGCAGGCTCAGGCCGCGGGGAGCTTGCTCTCGCTCATAAGGTAGAGATCGACGGCGCGGGCGGCTTTGCGGCCTTCGGCGAGAGCCCAGACGACGAGGGATTGTCCTCGCCGGGCGTCGCCGGCTACGAAGACTCCGGGGATGGAGGTCGCCTGCGCGCCGTACTCGGCTTTGACGTTGCCGCGTCCGTCTTTCTCAACGCCGAGTTGCTCGAGGAGTCCCCCTTGCATAGGGTGCAGGAAGCCCATCGCCAACAGCACGAGGTCGGCCGGGACTTCGAACTCGGAACCAGCGGCTTCTTCAAACTTGAAGGGCCGCTTGCCGGTTTCGGGATCGGGGTCAGGCCATTCGAGACGAACGCCCTTCAGAGCGCGGACATGCCCCTGCTCGTCTCCGATGAACTCTTTCGTGTTGACCGCCCAATCGCGAACGTCGCCTTCTTCGTGTGAGCTTTCGATCTTGAAGGTGAAGGGCCAGAGCGGCCAGGGCTGCGCGCCGGGCTCGGCGCGAGACAGCGGCGGTTTCGGTAGCAGCTCGAATTGCCGGATGGACTTCGCGCCTTGTCGCCGGGACGTACCGAGGCAGTCGGCGCCGGTGTCGCCGCCGCCGATGATGATGACGTGCTTATCCTTCGCGGTGAGATCGAAGCCGGGATCCACGGAGCGCCCTCCGATGCGCCGGTTCTGCTGCGGCAGAAACTGCATCGCGAAGTAGATACCTTCAAGATCGCGTCCTGGGATCGGCAGGTCGCGCGGCGCCTCGGCCCCGATGGCGATCACGATGGAGTCGAAGTCGGCGAGCAGTTTCTTCCCTTCGATGTCGACGCCGATGTGCACTCCGGTGCGGAAGATGACGCCTTCCTCTTCCATTTGCTTCACGCGGCGCTCGACGAGGTGCTTCTCCATCTTGAAGTCGGGGATGCCGAGGACGAGCAGTCCGCCGGGGACTTCGTTTTTCTCGAAAACCGTTACCGTGTGGCCGGCGCGATTGAGTTGCTGCGCTGCGGCCAGGCCGGCGGGTCCGGAGCCGATGACGGCGACTTTGCGGCCGGTGCGGATCTGGGGGGGCTCGGGTTCGATCCAGCCTTCTTCCCAGCCGCGGTCGGCGATGGCCTTTTCGATGCTCTTGATGGTGACTGGATCGTCGTTGATGCCGAGAACGCAGGCGGCCTCGCAAGGCGCGGGGCAGATGCGGCCGGTGAACTCGGGAAAGTTGTTGGTGGAGTGCAGTTGGCGAAGGGCGTCCTGCCAGCGGTCTTGGTATACGAGATCGTTCCAGTCGGGGATGATGTTGTTCAGCGGGCACCCGGTGTGACAGAACGGGATGCCGCAGTCCATGCAACGGGCGCCTTGGGTCTTGAGGACCCGTTCGTCGGCGGGGATGTAGACCTCGCGATAGTCTTTGACTCGCTCCTCGACCGGACGGGCCTTGAGGCCCTCGCGGATGTGCTCCATGAATCCGGTTACTTTACCCATGTCCTTACGTTTTTCTGTCTGGCCGGGTCTGGCATCTGCGGCTGCAGCCGTGGGCTTGCTTCCCCGGTACCCTGCAGGCCCGAACCGCGCTTACACCGAGACCAGGGCGCGTTCTTCTTCGTAGCGGTCGGCCAGGGCGCGCTTGAGTTCTTTCGGGAAGACCTTGATGAACTTGGGCAGCATGTCGTCCCAGTGATCGAGGACCCACTGACCTTTCGGACTGTTGGTGTAGCCGACGTGGCGCTTGATCAGATCTTTTACGAACTCGATGTCTTGTGGATCTTCGAGCGGTTCGAGGTCGATCATCGAGTGGTTGGCGGCCTTTTCCGCGAAGTCGCCCGCTTCGTCTAGCACATATGCGAAACCGCCGCTCATGCCGGCGCCGAAGTTCCGTCCGGCGGCGCCGAGGATCACCACGCGGCCGTTCGTCATGTATTCGCAGCCGTGATCGCCGACGCCCTCGACGACGACGGTGGCCCCGCTGTTGCGGATGCAAAAGCGCTCACCGGCCATGCCGTTGATGAACGCCTCGCCGGCCGTTGCGCCATAGAAGGTGACGTTGCCGATGATGATGTTCTCCTCGAAGACGAAGTTCGACCCTCTCGGCGGGAACACGATCAAGCGTGCGCCGGAGAGCCCCTTGCCGAAGTAGTCGTTGGCGTCGCCTTCCAGCTTCAGCGTCATGCCGGGCGAGGCCCAGGCTCCGAAACTTTGTCCCGCCGAGCCTTGAAGGCTGATCCGGATCGTGTTGTCCGGCAGTCCCTCGGTGCCGTAGCGCCGTGCGATCTCGCTGCTTAACATCGTGCCGACGGTGCGGTTGATGTTGCGGATGGGCATTTCGATCTCGACCGGGGTCTTGTTCTCGAGCGCCTCCGACGACAACTCGATCAGCTTGTTGTCGAGTTGGACTTCGAGGCCGTGATCCTGCGTCCGAGTGCAGCGGCGCGGCACGCTCTTGTCGACCGGCGGGTCGTAGAAGATGCGGCTGAAGTTGAGTCCGCGGGCCTTCCAGTGATCGACGGCCTTCTTGACGTCGAGCTTGTCGACACGCCCGACCATCTCGTCGAAACTGCGCAACCCCAACTCGGCCATGATCTGCCGTGCTTCTTCGGCGATGAAGAAGAAGAAGTTGATGACGTTCTCCGGAGTGCCTTTGAACTTCTTGCGTAGCGCCGGATCCTGCGTCGCGATGCCGACAGGACAGGTGTTGAGGTGGCACTTGCGCATCATGATGCAGCCCATCGAGACCAGCGGCATCGTGGAAAACCCGAACTCCTCCGCGCCGAGCAGAGCGCCGATGACGACGTCTCGGCCCGTCATGAGCTTGCCGTCGACCTGCACTTTGATTCGGCTGCGCAGATCATTCATGACGAGGACTTGCTGTGTCTCGGAAAGGCCGAGCTCCCAGGGCGTGCCGGCGTGGCGGATGGAGCTCATCGGTGACGCGCCGGTCCCGCCGTCGTGTCCGCTGATCAGGACGAGGTCGGCATGCGCTTTCGCAACTCCGGCGGCGACGGTGCCGACGCCGACTTCCGAGACGAGCTTCACCGATACGTCGGCGCGGTTGTTCGAGTTCTTCAGGTCGAAAATGAGCTGCGCCAAGTCTTCGATCGAATAGATGTCGTGGTGCGGAGGCGGTGAGATCAGTCCCACGCCGGGCGTTGAGTGGCGCAGCCAGGCGATGGTCTCGTCGACCTTGTGACCGGGGAGCTGGCCGCCCTCGCCGGGTTTCGCGCCTTGAGCGACCTTGATCTGCAATTCGTCGGCGTTGACAAGGTATTCGGCCGTGACACCGAAACGCGCCGATGCGACCTGCTTGATGGCGCTGCGGCGCCAATCGCCGTTGTCGTCGTGCTGGAAGCGGGCGGGATCTTCGCCGCCCTCGCCGGTGTTGCTGCGGCCGCCGATGCGGTTCATCGCGATGGCAAGGGTCTCGTGGGCTTCCCTGCTGATCGATCCGAACGACATCGCGCCGGTGCAGAAGCGCTTGACGATGTCCTTCGCCGGCTCGACCGCCTCGAGCGGTATCGGATGCTTAGCCTTCTTGAACTCGAAGAGCCCTCTCAACGTGCAGAGAGTCTTGCTGAGATCGTTGACCGTCGAGGTGAATTCCTTGAAGTTCTTGAAGTTGCCGCGTTGGACGGCGTGCTGCAGCTTCGAGACCGTATCGGGGTTCAGCAGGTGCTGTTCGCCGCGAACGCGGAATTGGTACTCGCCCCCGACGTCGAGCTTCGTGACATCGTCGGTCAGCGGCTGATAGGCGTACTTGTGGCGGCGGATCGCCTCTTCCGCCAGAACTTCGAGTCCCACTCCCTCGATCTGCGACGTCGTTCCCGTGAAGTACTTGTCGACGATCGAGCGGCTCAGGCCGACGGCCTCGAAGATCTGCGCCCCGTGGTAGCTGCGCACGGTCGAGATGCCCATCTTCGACATCACCTTGAGCACACCTTTGCGGATCGCCTTGATGTAATTCTCTTGAGCCTTTTTGAACGTCAGCCCGGGAGCCAGCAGCGCCAGCCGCTGCATGTCTTCGAGCGTTTCGAAGGCCAGGTAGGGATTGATGGCTGTTGCTCCGTAGCCGATCAGCAGGCAGAAGTGCATGACTTCGCGCGGCTCGCCGGATTCGACGATCAGGCCGACTTCGCCGCGCGTCGCCGAGCGAATCAAATGATGGTGCACCGCGCCCAGCGCCAACAGGCTCGGGATGGGCGCCCACTCTTTGTTGACGCCGCGGTCCGAAAGTATCAGAACGCTGTAGCCCTGCCGGGCGGCGGCCTCGGCGTTTTGGCATAGCTCGTCGAGGGCTTGCTGCAGCCCTTCCGCGCCGTCGCTCGCCCGGAACAGCGTCTGCAACGTGCGGGCGCCGAAGTGGATCTTTCCGCCCACCCCGTCGAGTGCGCCGTTGCCGTACTCGGCCGAGCCCGGCTCGCCTACGCGGCGCAGTTTCTCGAGTTCGTGGTTCGTGAGAATCGGCAGCGGCAGCTTCAACTGATGAGCGTGTCCCGGCGACTCGGCGAGCAGGTTTCCTTCGGCTCCGGCGTACACCGTCGTCGACATCACGAGCTCTTCGCGAATCGGATCGATCGCCGGATTCGTAACCTGCGCAAAGAGCTGCTTGAAATAGTTGAAAAGCAGTTGCGGACGGTCCGAGAGACAGGCGAGCGGGATATCGACGCCCATCGAGCCGAGCGGCTCCTGGCCCTTGGCGGCCATCGGGCTGAGGATCATCCGCTGGTCTTCGAGCGTGTAGCCGAAGGAGCGCTGGCGTTGCAGCAGCGTCTCGAAATCCGTTCCGTGCACCTTGGCGGGCTCGGGCAGCTTGTCGATGTGGATCAGATTCTCATCGAGCCACTTGCGATAGGGCTTGCTCCTGGAAATGGTTTCCTTGACCTCTTTGTCCCCCACGATGCGCGCTTCCTGCGTATCGACAAGAAAGATGCGGCCCGGCTGCAGGCGGCCCTTGAGACGGACGTTCTCCGGCGGGATCGAGAGCACACCGGCCTCGGAAGCCATGACGACGAGGTCGTCGTGCGTAACCCAGTAACGGTTGGGCCGCAGACCGTTGCGGTCGAGCACGCCGCCGACGTAGCGGCCGTCGGTGAAGACCACGGAGGCAGGTCCGTCCCAGGGCTCCATCATGGTGGCGTGGAATTCGTAGAAGGCTTTCTTGTAGTCCTCCATGTGCGGATGTGCGTCCCAGGCTTCGGGGATGAGCATCATCACGGAGTGGGCCGTCGAGCGTCCGGCCTGGATGAGCAACTCCAGGGCATTGTCGATCATCGTCGAGTCGCTGCCGCTCTCGTCGATCACCGGAAAGATCTTCTTGATGTCGTCGTCGAACAGGGGCGATGCCAGGGTGGCCTCGCGTGAGCGCATCCAATTGATGTTGCCGCGCAGAGTATTGATCTCTCCGTTGTGCGCCAGATAGCGGAACGGCTGCGCGCGCTCCCAGGTGGGGAACGTGTTGGTCGAGAATCGCTGGTGGACGAGCGCGATGGCCGACTCGAAATCGGAATCACCCAAGTCGTGGTAGAAGTTGGGGATCTGGGGCGCTATCAGCAGCCCCTTGTAGCAAACCGTCCGTGACGACAGGCTGCAAGGGTAGAAGCGTGGAATCTCCCGCCTCTGCGCTTCCGATTCCATCCTCTTGCGCAGGACGTAGAGCTTGCGTTCGAAAGCATCGCCTTCCAGGTCACGGGTGTCGGGGCCGTTCCCGATAAAGACTTGCTCGATCTTCGGTTCGGACTCGCGGGCCAGCCAACCGATCGCGCCGCTGTCAACAGGCACTTCGCGCCAGCCGAGCAACTCGAGGTCCTCCTCCGTGATGACCTCTTCGACCATGCGCCGTGCGGCGGTTTGGTCAGCCGGCGCCTTCGAAAAGAAGAGCATGCCAACGCCGTATTGACCTTCCGGGGGCAACGAAACCGAGAACTCCTGCGTCTCTCGCCGGAAAAATTTGTCGGGCAACTGCAGGATGAGGCCGGCGCCGTCGCCCGTTTCGGGATCGCAGCCGCAAGCGCCGCGATGCGTCAGGTTGACCAGGACCTCAATGCCTTGTTCGACGATCTTGTGGGAGCGGCGTCCCTGCATGTCGGCCACAAAGCCGATTCCACAGGCATCGTGTTCATGCTGCGGGTCATACAGACCTTGCCGCTGTGGTAATCCGTGCCTGGGCATGCAGAACCTGGACATCCTGTGTGTTTGAACCGCGGATTCCGGTCGCCAGAGGACGGGAAAACACGCTCACTGCGTTCTCGCCCGTGGGGCTGAGCCCCCTCAGTGCGAGATCGGAGCGCCCCTGTTTGCAGGGGTTTTAGCAGAATAACACCCGATAATTATAATTGCAAGCGAAGGTAGGAAGATGTTTTATTAGAAAATCTTATTTTTAAGACTAGCGGTTCTATAAGATAACTCTTTTTTTATCAATCATATACACGTTCGGTGCCCGGCAGTCGCTTCTTGAGTGAATTCGAACAGAACGAAGTCCGGTGAGGATCCGGGAGCCGATCTGGTGGACAGCCCATCTGATGTTTCAGATTACCTCACCCTGCCGGCGTCAGGCTGGGAATGTCGGATCCTCGGGATTAGCGTCGTGGATGCCGCCGTGCTCTGCCGATCTCCATCCGGGGCGATTCGCCTTCAGCGTGTTGCGGCATCGTCATCGATCTCGACACGGAGAACGGGACAAGAGCAGGCAGGAGAATTCCCAGCCCCTGGCAAAGCTCTGCCCTGCGGAGAGTCAGCCTTTATTCGCAATCGAATGGCGGTGTAAACTGTTGATTCCACGAGGGCGCCCAAGAGATACCCGTGCCCGAAGCGGCGGGTCGTACATCTGTCACGGGCTGTCAGGGTTGTCTGGCAAGGCCGTCGGTTGTGGGACCCATCCGATAGGAAGAGTTCATGCGGAAGAAGACCCTGATCGCGCGTATTTTCCAGAACGAGGAGTTCGTGTCCGAACCGCGGAGCGACGGTCTACAGGAGCTGGCGAAGCTCACCGATGTGGAGACATACACGACCCGGAACATGACGGATCAGCATGCCGAGGGCGTGGTGGCGGTGATTGCCGACTCGGCGCTCTTCCATCGCAGCTTTTATAAAGCGGCGAAGGACCTCCGGATCATCGCCCGTTGGGGCGTGGGATACGACAAAGTCAATGTCGATATCGCGACGGAACTCGGTGTGATCATCACCGTCTCGCCGGTGCACATGGACACGGTCGCGGAGTATACGATCGCTCAGTGGATGGCCACTCTCAAGCGGCTCTATTCGCTGAACCGGCTCTCTCACGAGGGTGACTTCTCGATCATCCGGACGTATGACGCGCAGGGGTCCGTGCTGGGGCTTTACGGCTTTGGACGGATCGGGCAGCAGGTGGCGTTGCGGGCGCGGTCGTTGCTGGGGGAGAAGGGCCGGTTGCTCGTCTATGACGTGCGCCCGGATATCACCGAGCTGGCGCGGCGGTTCGGCGCCGAAGCGGTTGCGAGCCCGCTGGACTTGTTCCGTGAATGCGACACGGTTTCGATACATGTCTCGGGCGATGACACGATCGTCGGTTATGACGAGCTGTGCGCGATGCAGCCGCATGCGTCGCTGATCAACCCCTCGCGGGGTAATCTTGTCGATGACCGGGCGGTGCATCGCGCGATCGAGGAAAAGCGTCTTTGGTATTACGTCGTCGATGATCCCGTGAACGGCCCGCGCGAGATTCACAAAGGGCACTCTCGGATCATCTGCACGAACCACAACGGCGGGATCACGGTCGAGTCGACGACCCGGCTGGATTGCCAGACGTTCGAGCAGGTTACCGATGCGATCGAGGGCCGCCAGCCGAAGCACATTTTGAATCCCGAGGTGCTTGATCATCCGCGCGTCAAGGGATTCCTCGGCCGGGAAGGTCGATCACCGTTTTTAAGAAAGGCAGGATCATGAAAAATCCGATTCGCGAAGTGCTGGAAGCCGGCAAGCCCAGTGTGGGCTCGTGGCTCAATCTGGGATCGCCCCTGGCGGCGGAGGTGTTGGTCAGCACGGGGTACCCCTGGCTGGCCGTGGACACCGAGCACACCGCTTACGACATGGAGTCGATCGCTCACATGTTTCGCGCCATCGAAGCGCGCGGCGGCGTTCCGCTGGCTCGGGCGTGGGACCACGATCCGGTGACCATCGCCCGGCTTCTGGACGCAGGCGCCTGGGGCCTGGTTTTCCCGCACATCAGCACGCCGGATCAGGCCGCAAGCGTTGCCCGCGCCATGCGGTATCCACCGGTCGGGACGCGCTCGGTCGGCACGGGGCGTTGCCGAACGATCTCCCCTGAATACACGAAGTTCGCGAACGAGTTGGTGTTGTGCATCCCGCAGATCGAAGACCTCGAGGGGATTGCGAACGCTGAGGCGATCGCTCGGGTCGAGGGCGTGGATGTGGGCTTTCTGGGCCCCGGCGACTTGGCGATGTCGATGGGAGTAGACGCCGGGCATCCGGATCACGAGGCGGCCTTGCAGCGTTTCCGCGAAGGATGCGAACGGGCCGGCAAGCCTTCGGGCATGCCCGTCAGTGATGGGGCCGACGCGGTCCGCCGCATCCGGGAAGGTTTTCAGTTCATCGACCTGGCAAACGACATGCGCTTCTTGCAGGCGGCGGCCGTTGCCGCGCTGCGGGAAGCTCACGGCGAGCCGGTTTGATCCGGCCGGTTTGCAACCTGACGGTTCCGCCCGCCGCTCGGGACCGTTCGATCAGTCGTCCGTTGGGGCGCCCCAGAGTTTTTTGAGGCGGGCGTCGCGGCCGCAGCCCCAGCGGTAGTACTTGTAGCGGATCGGATTCTTCTTGTAGTAGTCCTGGTGGTAATCTTCGGCCGGGTAGAAGGGGCTGGCCGGCAGGATCTCGGTCTTGATCTCGCCCTTCAGCTTTCCTTCCGATAGCAGCAAGGCCATGGACGCTTGGGCGGCGGCGAGTTGCTCGTCATCGAGCGCGTAGATGGCCGACGTGTAGTGCCGGCCCTTGTCACAAAATTGGCCGCGTCCGTCGAGCGGGTCGATGTTGCGCCAGAAGACTTCGAGCAGGCGCTCGTAGCTGACGCGCTTGGGGTCGTATTCGATGCGGACCGCCTCGCGGTGGTCGGTCATGCCCGAGGCGACCTGCTTGTAGGTGGGGTTGACTTGCGGGCCGCCGGTGTAGCCGGAGGTTGTCGAGAGCACGCCATCAATCTTGTCGTAGGGCGGCTCCATGCACCAGAAGCAGCCGCCGGCGAAAATGGCGACACTCGTTCCGTCCTGCTTTGGTGCTGCCGAGGCGGCCGCTGCTGATCCAAGAATCAAAACGAATACGGTGAGAATGCCGCGGAAACGCATGGGGATGCCTCCCTTGTAAGGTTTGACCTTGCGACGAAGCAGGATGCGTCCTAGAAATCGGATGCGCCGGTGTCAGCCGGCTTGAAAGTCATCGCCACACCGTTCATGCAGTAGCGCAAGCCGGTGGGGCGCGGTCCGTCATTGAAGACGTGGCCGAGATGCCCGCCGCAGCGGCGGCAATGCACTTCGGTGCGCGTCATGAAGAACGACCGGTCTTCGGTGGTTCCGATGGCGTTGTCGAGCGGCTGCCAGAAGCTGGGCCAACCGGTGCCGCTTTCGAACTTCGTTTCGGAAGAGAACAACGGCAGGTCACATCCGGCGCAATGAAAGGTGCCTTTGCGCTTCTCGCGATTCAGCGGACTGGTCCCGGGCCGCTCGGTGCCTTCCTTTCGCAACACGGCGTATTGACCCGGGCTGAGCAGTTGCCGCCACTCTTCGTCAGTGCGCGTCACTTCGAACCTCCTGTTCTTCTTGGCTTGCGCATCCACCCCGAGTAGAAGGGCTGCGGCGCCGAGCGTCAGTTGTCGTCGGGTCGGTCTGATCATCTTGCCTCCAGTATCTGTCTATTCATTTGATGCCGCCCGGTAATTTGTGACTCATAAAAAATGGTGATTATATACTTGGGTTGACTTTCCGAGATGGCTCCTGTAGTATATAGGTATGGCACACAAGGCACCTGGGAAGTCGCATCGAGAGGGTATCACCCTCATGCAGCTTGCGGATATGTTCCCCGACGAGAACTCCGCGCAGCTTTGGTTCGAGAATGAGATTTGGGGGACAACGGGCCGATGCTGCCCGCATTGCGGTAGCGTCCGAACCCACGAAGCGAAGCACAAGAAATCCCCTTATCGCTGTACTGATTGCCGCGGCTACTTCAGCGTCAAGACGGGTACCGCTATGGCATCATCTCCGATCCCACTCCGCAAGTGGGCGTTCGCCATCTACCTGGAGATCACGAACCTGAAGGGCGTCTCATCGATGAAGCTGCACCGTGACATCGGTGTGACGCAAAAAACCGCCTGGTTCATGCTGCACCGCATCCGTGAAGCGTGGGCAATGGAGGCGGCCGAGATGTTCACCGGCCCCGTAGAGGCCGATGAGACCTATGTGGGCGGTCGTCGCCGCAATATGAGTAATGCGAAGCGCAAAGCTGTCAAGGGCGGAGCAAAATTAGGCCACTGGGGCGGAGTAAAAGTAGACCGTCTCAGGGAGAGGACTCGTTTCTGAAAGCGGCTGGGCGGGGGGATCAGGGGGAGGAAGAACGCTTCCGGGAACGCTTACTCTGCTGGAGACGGTAGCTCTCGGCGTTCATCTCCAAGATATGGACGTGGTGGGTGAGACGATCCAGCAAAGCGCCGGTCAGCCGCTCGGAGCCGAAGATCTCCGTCCACTCGTTGAAGGGTAGGTTCGAGGTGACCAGCGTCGAGGCCCGCTCGTAGCGCTGGCTGAAGATCTCGAACAGTAACTCCGAGCCCGTCTTCGACAAGGGGACGTAGCCCAGCTCGTCGACGATCAGCAGGTCTTGCTTGGCCAGCTGTTTTTGCAAGCGCAGGAGACGTTTGTCGTCACGCGCCTCGAGCAACTCGTGGACCAGCGCCGCGGCGGTGGCAAAGCGGACCCGATAGCCTTTCTGACAAGCGGCCAGCCCCAACGCCAGGGCAAGGTGCGTCTTGCCCGTACCGGAGTTGCCCAGCGCCAGCACGTTCTCTCTGCGATCCAGATACTCCGAGCGCGCCAGCTCCAGGACCAAGCTCTTGTTCAGCGACGGAATCGAGCGGAACTCGAAGGTCTCCAGGCTCTTGAGCACCGGGAACTTGGCGGTCTTGATGCGGCGCTCGGTGGCGCGCTGTTCGCGATCGAGCAGCTCCAGCTCACTGAGTCGCAGCAGATAGCGCGGACAGTCCAGACCTTCGGCCGCGCATTGCCGCGCCACTTTGTCGTACTCGCGCAGGAAGGTTGGCAGCCGCAGCGCCTTCAGCTGCGCTTCCAGCAGCACTTTCGGCTTGGCCGTCACTCGGCTCCCGCGTCCACCAGCGCCAGATAGTCCGCCGCTGCGGTCGTCGCCACCCGCGCCGTGGGCAGATGGGGATAATTCTCAAGTTCCAGCCGGGGTGGGCGCTGTTCGATGCGACACAGCACGAGATGCTTGACGGCATCGAAAGAGATCGCGCCGAGCCGTAAGGCGTCCCCTACGGCAGCACGGACTTCTTCGAGCGGAACGTCCTCGAGCAGACGCAGTACCTGGACATACTCTCGAGCTCCAGCCTTGCCGAGCCGCGCTTCGAGCAGCCGGCGCAGTCCAGCAAACTCCTCGGGCAACTGCCAGCCTTCCAGCGGCGCTGCTTGCTCGAGTGCTCCGGTCTTGCGCTCCAGTAGGGCCAGATAGTGCAGCGGGTGAAAGATCAGCCCCTCACGCCCATAGCTGCGCCGATGCCGTGCGATCTCCTCGCTGCCGGCGCAGATGACGACTTTGTCCACATAGCCCTTGATGAGCACTTGGCGGTGTCCGTACTTGGTCGGCACCGAGTAGTCGTTGGTGTGGTAGCGCACCAGCGACAACGACGTCACTCTCCCAGGACGTGTCTCGCAGGCCTCATACGCCGCTGCCGGCAGCGCTAACAGCGCTTGTCGATCACGCTCGAAGCGCTCTCCGATCTTCTCTCGATGCCCGCGTTGCCGGCGCTCTCGCCTCTTGCGGCACTGCTCTTCCAGCCATACGTTCAACGCTTCCCAGCTTGGGAACCGGGGCCGCGGTACGAAGAAGCTCCGTCGGGCGACCTTCACAAGGTTCTCAACCTTCCCCTTGTCGTTTCCCTTGCCCGGCCTCCCAAAACGCTCTGCGAACAAGTAGTGCGACTGCAGCTCCGAGAACGCCTGCGTCTTCTGCCGCGTCCCGTCGCCTAGGATCCGCGCCACCGCCAGCGTTGTGTTGTCGTAGAGAATCCGTCGTGGCACGCCACCCCAGTAGCGAAACGCCTGGGCGTGCCCCGGCGGATGCGTCAGCGGCACGAACATCTCGCGCTGCGAGGTCCGCTTCAGCCGCACGTAGTCTTTGATGATGGTGTAGCCGCCCGCGAAGTCGTGCTCGTCTCGGAGTCGTTCGAAGATACGTTTCGCCGTGTGCCGTTGCTTCTTCGGCAGCGCTAGGTCCGTCTCCAGGATCTGGTCGATGATCGGCGTGTAGGCGTCGAGCTTCGGGCGTCGAATCGGCTTCTGCCGCCGATAGCCCGGCGGCGCGGCGTAGCGCAGCATCTTGCGCACGGTCTCGCGCGCCAGCCCGAAGCGCTGCGCCGCTTCTCTCTCGCTGACCCCTTCGACAAAGACCGCTCGGCGAACGCGTGCGTACAGCTCCACAGAGTACATCCCTCCTGCATCACACAAAACACCCCAAAAATGTTTTATGAAATGCTGGCGGGCGGTCTAGTTTTGCTCCGCCACCAGCGGCCTCAAACGGCCGCCCTGTGGTCTATTTTCGCTCCGGCGCTTACACAAACCCGCGCCGCTGTGATACCCCTTGTCAGTCACCACTTCGCGCAGCCCTTGTTCGTGAACTTTGTATTGGCCTTGCGCGGTCGGCGTCGCGATCTGTTCTGCTATCGCCTCACCGGCCGCCGCTAAGGTTTCCTGCACCGATTCGCTGTCGCCCACCGCCCCGCCATGCGTGCTGATCGCCACGATCGCGCCCGTCTCCAGATCCACCGCCTGCTCGGCCTTGTAGGCCAAGTGCGTCGTGCCATCTCTCATCTTGGTCACTTCGGCTTCCCGATCGTGCGGATTCACCCACTCCTTATTCGATGTCTTCTTCTTCCGCTTGCGATCCATGCGCCGCACCGCGTCGTCATCGCTGGCATCGATGCCCGCCTCCGCCGCCAACCGCCGCAGATACCCCAGGTAGCTCTCGCTGGTGTCGCGTCGCACAATCGAACGCATCGCCGCGTTGGCTTCCAGCGTCGTCGCGTCGATTCCTATCGTCTTGCCTTTCAGCAATCCGCGCCGCGCCGCGCCACTTCCCTCAACACAAACCTGAACACCGCCTGATGCGTCGCTTCATCCAGCAACCGCCGCGTTCGCGAGATCGTCACATGATCCGGCGTGGCTTCGTTGAGTCCGTAGTTCAAAAACCGCCGCAGGCTCAGGCTGTCGGCCACGCGCCAGCCGATGCCGCGCTCGCTGTCGATCCCTTCGAAGAACCCGATCAGCAGCAACCGCAAGTACACCCCCGGCGCCAGCGACCCCCGCCCCCGTTTCTGGTGATAGAACCCGCGGCAGCGCTCCTCGCAAAACGCATCAAAGCCCGCTTCGTTCAGCACGCCGTTCAACCGCTCGTAAAACGGGTGCCCCGGCGCCTCCGCTCGCTCGCTTGCGTAGAACAACTCTTCCTGCCTCTGTCTGGCTCGCCGCGTTCCCATCGCCATACCTGATTTTACGCTGAAACACTCCTACGGCAATGTGGTTTTTAGACACGGGCTTGTCTGTTAACGTCAGCACCCGGGCTCCTGGGAGAACCCGGCCCTTCAGCGCTCCCGCGGGAGCGCTGAAGGGGGGCGCTGGTCGGGCCGTCACGGGCTTGGCCGTTCGGGGCCGTTTAGCAGTGTGGCCGCCACCGTCCTTCCCAACGTCCTGAATGCATACATGAGCATCATGGCTCGCATGACAAGCACAGCAGAAGGGAAAATGACCAACCATACCATCGGGATCGATATCTCGAAAGCCCACCTCGACGCCTACGCCGCGCCCGAGGGCAGGGCGGCCCGCTTCTGGAACGATGCGGCCGGCTTCCAGAAGCTGATCGGCTGGATCGGCCCCGAGGCCGAGCGCATCGCCTACGAGCCCAGCGGACCTTGGCACCGCGACTTCGAGGAGGCGCTGCTGAAGGCCGGTCTTCCGCTGTACGCGATCAATCCGTACCAGGTCCGGTGCTTCGCCAGATCGCAGCGACGCCGCGCCAAAACCGACGCCGTCGACGCCCGCACGCTGGCGACGATGGCGGACGCCATCGTCGACCTGCGCCCAACCGCGGCAAAGTCCCACAGCGACCGCGACCTCGCCGAACTGCAACTCGTGCGCGACGCGCTGGTCGGCGACCGCACCGCCATCGGCAACCGCGGCAAGCACTTGCGCCATCCTCTGGCCATGCGCGTCAACCGCGAGCGGCTCGCCCAGAGCGAGCGCCAGCTGAAGCGCGTCGACGCCGAGATCCGGAAGCTCCTCGAGACCCGCGAGGATCTGAAGCGCCGGTTCGAGATCCTGACCTCGATCCCCGGAATCTCCAACATCACCGCCGCAGGACTCATCGTCCACATGTCCCAGCTCGGCACCCTCACCGGCCCTCGCGCCGCCAGCCTCGCCGGGCTGGCACCGCTGGCCCGCGAGTCCGAAGCCTGCAAGCGACGCAGCTTCATCCAGGGCGGCAGGGAAAAGGTGCGGCGGTTGCTCTCCATGCCCGCCGTCGCCGCCATCCGCTGCAACCCCCACCTCGGGAGAAAGTACACCGCGCTGCGCGACGCCGGCAAGCCGCCCATGGTCGCCATCACGGCCGTCATGAGGAAGCTCGTCGTCCTGCCCAACATCCTCGTCCAACAGGACCGCCTCTGGATCCCCGAACCGGCCACGGCCAACTGACATGCGCGCCCCCCGCTCTTCGCACCACCCGCCGTCTTCAGAGCTTAAAACCGACCCTGGAGCGAAACCTTGACACATGGATACTGCTAGGCCGCAACTCCTTCGGAAGCGAGCGAATCGACAGTCGCACCTTGCCATGATGCGCAGCGATCAGATAAGCCGTGAGGTTCAGTTCGTCATCGTTCAGACCCCGGTGCGTATTATGTAGTCTCTGGAGCACCGCCAACGCGGATGCCAGTTCGTGCCGGAAGTGCCGACGGCCGCCTTCGTTGTTGCCAACGCTACGCCAGAAGCCCGGATCGCTGATATTGCCGTCCTTATCCCTCCGTTCACCAGGGGCTTTGGCGATGTCGCGGCGGTCACGCCATTCATCCGGTCGGTTCCTTCGGAAGGTGACCTGACTATCCTCTACTCCACTTGCAAGCTCCTGTCCATCATCGATTTTGATCTGGAACTTCTGGTGCGCCTTGCCCCAGTCGTGCCAGCGGACAGCCACTCTTAGCAAGTGCTGTTCGGCGTCGCCGAGCGATGCTACCGCTTCGACGATGTCCTCCATCGTCCGGCAGACCTCTTCCGTATGGTCGGCGATTGTCTGCCATTGATCTGTCTTTGAGAGACCATCATCGTCGTACTCGCTATCGTCCAACCCAGGACGGCCGGCAGGCCCGAGCACGGAGACAGGACTGGTATGCCTACTGTCCCAGCCACTCTCCTTGTCATATCCGCCTACGCTGGCATGAACCAAGTACGTTTGGCCGGGGTATATGGCGGTGGATATGGCGCGAACCCAGGCACCATCCAGGGGGTTCCACCACCGTATCTTATCCCTGAGCTTGGGGTTTGTTGCAAACGCCCTGAAATCTCCAACCGGTACGGAGCAAAGCTCTTTAAGCTCGACCCGGCGCCATGCCTTGTCGTTTCGTGGTTCTTTCTTATTACCCTGGTCCCAGTCCCGCCAGAACACCTTCACGTCGTGCTCGTCGCCGCTGCGGATGAAACGAGAAACGTCGATATCGTTGCCGGCCAGGTCGGGAGTTGTGTCAAACAAGTCAACGAGGTCACGTCTCCGGATGACGTGCGCGGCTTCGAGGGGCATCTCGGCAGCAAGGCGATCCAAGGCTTGAAGCGAGACGTCCTCGCACAAAAGCAGCACGCGCCGCGATTCCCGCAAGTCCTCCTCCCGGTAGGGAGCTGTGTCCTTGGACTTCTCGTCAATCTTGCCCGGATCAAACCAAATCACCTTTGCTTCCTGATCTTCGCCTCTACGGTTGCAGCGACCGAAACGCTGCACGAGAGACGCCCACGGGGCGAGCTCGGTCAGAAGCGTCGCCGCGGAGACATCGACGCCCGCTTCGACGACCTGGGTGGTGACGGCGATGATATCCCCGCTCTCAAGAAAGGTCCGAAGGTGCCGCTCGCGATCATCAGATCGAAAGCGCGAATGGATCAGCACAGGCCGGGGACGGTCGGTGCTCTCGGCTAATCGTTGTAAACGTTTGAACACGTCGACCGCCCGCTTGACGGTGTTGAACACGGCCAAGGTCTTGGTTCCGGGACGGTGGGCCTTGGCAATCTCATCAGCACACGCCGCGACATCTCCCATTGCAGCGTTGGATTTGGATAGTGGTTTCGGCGCAGTCCAGAGTTTTTTGACATCCTTGTTCTGGAGATCCTGCGCGTCCAGTTCGAGACGCCGGCCAAGCTGCTCTTTCGGAAAATCAACCGTCTCGAGCCAGCTCTCGTCAAGAGTCGCCGACATCCAAATGCTCCGGGTCGGCCCGAATACCCCCATCGATGCACGGAAACCTTCAAGTTGCGCGCTGGTGGCCACGCCGACATCCATCAACTGCACTTCATCGAAAATCCAGAGGGAATCGTTGTTGAGTAGACCGAAGTGCATCGGCCATCGATAGCGGCTCATGCCGTAGCCCCAGTTCAGCGCCCGGCTAAGCAGCATGTCCTGTGTTCCGATCAGAATGGCCGGTTTCTCAGGGTGGAGATCCCAATCTTCGCTCCCTTCTCCGCCCATCAGGACGTACACCTGAACCTGGTCCGCAAGTCCGAGATTCGCAAGCCAACCCTTCACCGAGTCCCGCGTCTGCTCCACCAGAACTCGCATGGGCAGACAGTAAACAAGCCGCCGCGGCGTCGCCTGCTGTACCGCATCCTCCGCGAACCACCGCCGCCAGAGCCAACCCAGCACGGCCATGGCCGTCTTGCCCAAGCCCGTCGGCGCCCGCACCCGGTTCGGCAATGCAGCCTCGGTGGCGAAACGCCGCTGAAAAGGAAACGGCCCCGCGTCGATCCCCGTTGCCCGCACAAACCATTGGTCAAAGGTCATATAACGTCATGCAAACGGAGCAGCAAGGGGGCAGGCTCCGAGGCCAACAAGCCCCAAGCTGTTGAAAACATGGGAGCGGAAGAAGGGGATCGAACCCGCGACAGGCAGTTTGGGAAGTTGCGGCCCCATTGTAAACAATAAACCTGTGCGTTCACTGCGGCATGCCGGCTATTGTCAACGCAATGTAGAAAGTTCCCCTGTTTGTGCAATATAGAACGTTCCTTAGTTGTGTGCGTCAAGTTCTGCAAAAAAGTTTGAGATCCAGATGTGTCCTCGGTTTGCTGAAAGGTTGTTGACGTTGACGGCGCGGAGGGAGCCCGGAGGGCGACGGGAGCTGCGGCTGTCAGCGCTCGTCGTGAGGCCCACCCAGAACGGCTGACGGCGCGCGGACACTTGCTCAGGTGAAAAAAATGCCGGGAAATGGCGGGAAATAGCGGGAAATGCCGGGCAGGCAAGCCGAGACTTGGCAGCGGGCGCGGCGGTCCGGGCGGCGCTTTCTGGTGGTGCGACCCTTGCGCACCAACGGCGAACAGAACCCCCATTCCGACACAGGATTTGCGACCAAGAGGCGCCATCCATGCGCTTGGCCAGAAGGTCGTCCGTCCGCAGCGTCCGCGCATCCTGTGCAACTCTTTTCGACTTTTTCCTCCGCCGGACGAACGCACCTCGGACGCGGCAGCCTGGGGCAGCTTGGGGGCGCCGGGAAGACCGCAGCCGGCCCAGCCGGGTCGGCCGGGGAGGGCCTGGGCAGTCTCGCCGGGCTTGCGGCGAGAGGACCTGCCGGGCGGGGTTGCCGGTGCAGCCTTGATCGGAGACGAATGGGCGTGATCTCACCTCCTTAATGCGGGCAAGGATTTTTCCTTCGCACGCGCTCCCAGGTTCGCGGTAACGGGAAGTCGATCTCTACGATTCCGGCCTCGCTGTCCTCATGCTAGCTGTGATCTTTCAATAGGTTGTTCACTCGGTCCCAACCGAGGAAACTGAGGGTACCAAGCACAAAGTTTCCCGGAAGGAGGACCAAGTGAACATCCATCAGAATGCCAAGTTGACGCCGCAGAGTCGAGCCGCTGTCGTCCGGCGGATTCTCGACCAGGGCCAGACCCCGAAGGCGGTGGCCAGCGCCTTCGGGGTCTGCGCACGTACGGTGCGCAAGTGGGTAGCCCGCTATCGGGCTGAGGGCGCGGACGGATTGCTCGACCGCAGTTCGCGTCCGCACCGCTCGCCCCGCAGCATACCTGCCACTCTCATCAGCCGCATCACCGCCTTGCGCCGGCTGCGCTGGACCGGCGCCCAGATCGCCGCCACTGTTGGGGTGGCGCCCGCTACCGTCAGTCGAGTCCTCCGCCGCCAGGGGCTTGCTCGCCTTAGTGCCCTCGACCCGCCGCCGCCCGTCCGCCGCTACGAACATCCCCACCCGGGCGACCTGCTGCACCTTGATATCAAGAAACTCGGCCGCTTTCGCCGCCCCGGTCACCGCGTCACCGGGGACCGCCGCCACTCCAGCCCCGGCGCCGGCTGGGAATACCTTCATGTCTGCGTCGACGACCACTCCCGTCTCGCCTTCTCCCAGCTCTATCCCGACCAGACCGCCGCCACTGCCGCGGCCTTCCTCACCGCCGCCCTCGACTACTACCACCGCCTCGGCATCCGCGTCCGCCGCGTGCTCACTGACAACGGCGGGTGTTACCGTTCCAGGGCCTTCCATGCACGCTGTGCCCAACGCGGCCTACGCCATCGCTTCACCCGGCCCTTCACCCCCCGTACCAACGGCAAAGCCGAACGCTTCATCCAGACCGCACTCCGCGAGTGGGCCTACGCACACCCCTACCCCACCTCCACCCAGCGTGCCCAACACCTCAGACACTGGCTCCACCGCTACAATTGGCACCGCCCACACGCCAGTCTCAAGGCCAACCCGCCCATCAGTCGAATCGGTCTGACCGGGGACAACCTGTTGAGGTTCCACAACTAGGCAGGCCGGGGCGGTAGAAACAAGACTGAAGGGCTTCAGTACCTCGAGCCGAAGGGGAACGTTCTCCTTGGCTCACCCGGGGAACTTCTTCCATTGCTCCGACACGGCTATGCCGGCCATTAACAACTCGGGACTTCAGCGCTCAATGCAACCAATCGCGTTGAAACGAAGCAGCGGTTTTCCCGATCTCTGCCCTTGGCCGGCAGTTTGGGAATGATGAGTCGATCCCAAAGGTCGGGAGGCCCAAGCTCGATTCATGTTTTCCCGCAGGTGATTTGCATTAGATTTCGAGTCACCGGGATGGCGCCGCCCTGTTGACGAGCTTCCAAACCTCTTTGTCCATCTTGCCCTTGTCGCTGCCGCCGAGAATCCACAGGGCGTTGCCGTGAACAAAAACGCTGGCGGCATGGCGAGTCGCCCAGGGAGTGTTCGGCAACTCGTACCAGTTGAGGCCGTCGGCGGAATACCAAACGTCATTTCCACTCACGCCCGGTTCAGCGGAGCCTTCCATCACCCACATCCGGTTATCGAACACGGCGACCTCGTGGTACTGACGGGGGGTCCAGGGCGGCGCCTCGTTCTCAAGGGTCCAATGGACGCCATCCGCCGAGCTCCAGATGTCGCCGTAGTACCGCCGGAAGGAGGTTTGCGGGGTATCGTACGTGCCTCCGCCCAGAATCCACATGCGGCCTTTGAAGACCACGTTGCCGCCAATCATGCCGCGGGCTGACCAATAGGGCTCCTCAGGCTTAACCGGAACCCAATGGATGCCGTCCGTGGTCTGCCAGACGTCGCGATAGAAAACCTCCGCCTCGGGGGCAATCTGGGGAATCGTTTGTCCGCCCATCACCCAGATCTTGTCGTCGAAGACCAACGTGTAGTGCAATACCCGCGGTCCCCACGGGAGGTCCCGCCCCTTGTTGACGTGATTCCACGTCTTACCATCCTCCGAATTCCAAACGTCGTTCTGGTAATGCCCCTGGTTTGCATCTCCACCGACGATCCACATTTTTCCCCTGTAAACGACGTAACCGGCGGTGTGCCGTCCCTCCCAATCGCTCTTGGAATCGAATCGATCATCCAGAAAGGTGTTCGGCTTGACCAAGGTCCATTGAGCGCCATCAGCCGAGCTCCAGACTTCGTTGTTACAGATTCTGGGGAAATACACTTTGTCATTGGGATTCCAGCCGCCGAGCAGCCACATCAGACCCTTGAACACCAAAGCCCCCGCACCATCCCGCGGAGCATAGGCCGCCGACGTAGTGACGTTGGTCCATTGGTAGTGCGGCACCTCCTGCGAGGGGACGATAGAGAATTGCGCCTGGGTCGGCGGGCCGCCTTCTGCCGGTGCGATCCGAAAGAGGCAGTTGGTGGAGACGGAGTCCGGGACCTTCCATAGATACCGGCCGGTGTTGCGTGTATTGTCCGCAACCGCCTTCCAGTTCGTACCACTGTCGGTGCTGTACGCAATCTGAACCCCGCTGTCCGCGTCGTTCTTGGGAGACTTCCAGGCGATGTAGTGCCGGCTTCCCACGCTCCAACGCGCGCTGGCTGTTGGCGAAGACAAAACCCATTGGGATGCGGCTTCCGATGCATCCGCGGAGAGTGAAACGCAGGTTCCCGCGAACCATATGAGGCAAACGCATGTACGGCTGATTCTCATGAACACACCTCGTGCCGGAGAACTCGATATGTGAACGTCAAGAAGCGGGGTCCCGCTATCCCGACGAGTCGGTCCGAAACGTACGCCAAGCTCTGCGTGATGACGCCGCATGCGATCTCGACCGCAGCGCCGTCACTTACCGAAGCAGTAAAGGCCCTCTGTCGTGCGGACGAAGATCTTGCCGTCCGAGAGGGCAGGCGTAGCGAAGATCTCTTCTTCAAGATCGTTGACCGTAATCACTTCCCAATCAGCGCCCGGTTTCACCACCGAGACTTTGCCGTTCTCACTGGAGAGGTAGATCTTACCGTCCGCAGCCACCGGAGAGGCAGAATAGGGATCGATGGCGCCTTCGAGGCGGCCCTGCTTGAGCAGCTTGCCCGTCTGAGCGTCTATCGCAGTGAAAATGCCGCCGTTCTTGACATAGTAAAGAACGTTGTCGTAGATCAGCGGCGAGGGGATGACGAACTTGAAACCTTTTTCGTAGCGCCAGAGTTCGCGGGTACGGAGTGTCCCGCCATTACTGCCCGGCTCCAAACGCATCGCCACCAATGGCGAGGGGCCCGTGTAGCGGCTTTGTACGGCATCCCACTCCTCGCGATCGAGAACGCCATCTTTGTTGCCCCGGAACTTCGCCATCCCGGTCAACCAAACACTGCCCTTGTACTCGTTCGCGGCGAGTTGGCCGTCACCGTCCTTGTCCCGCTTCTCAAGCGGACCGTCAAATGAGAGGGCATTCCCGAAGTTGTAGCCGAAAGCATAGAGAGTGTCTCCCTCCAAAATCGGACTGGCTACCATCGCCCCGGCCATGCTGGATTCGGTGAAAGTACGCCGGCCGCTTTTCAACTGGTGAGCGCCGAACATCCGGTCGCCGACGGTGAGGATGTAAGGGGCACCGCCGTCAGGGCGGTAGAACACGGGTGTCGACCAACTCTCGGATTCCGAGCGGTTCGTTTTCCAGACGGTCTCGCCATTCTCCAGATCGAACGCCGCGATGTAGGAGTCGGCAAACTGATCCACCTGAATCACCAGCAGGCCGTCCGCAAGGATGGGCGAGATCCCCAAGCCGTGGGAATTGGTGAACGGGCCGAGCGGGGTCTTCCAACGAAGGTTGCCGGCAGCGTCATAGCTGACGAGACCCCAGTCCTGGAAGAACACATAGACATGCTCGCCGTCCGTCACGGGTGTAAGAGCCGCGGGATCGTTCAACTTGTTGACGAGAGGTTTACGCCGCCGATCGATGGACCGCTCCCAAAGCAGCTTGCCGGTCTTGCGGTCCAAGCACTGCGTGAAGAGCTTTTCGCCGGCGAAGCCCGTGAGGAAAACGTGTCGAGCCGTGAGCACAGGAGAGGACTTGGCGGACCGAACCTCCGCTTTCCAGATGAGATTCGTATCGGGGCCGAAAGAGGTGGGGTATCCGGTATCTTCGGAAACGCCTGAGCCGTTAGGACCTCGAAAACGGGACCAGTTCTCCGCGTACAGGGCCGGCACCGCCAGAAGACACGCAAGCAGAACAGCCTGCCCAATCCTGTGAACCTGATTCATGTCGTCACTCCCTCGAAACCTTCGATGCTGGAAAGGCTGGATCACAAAAGTTCGTCTACGGGCGCGCCGGTCGTGTCGTCAATGGAGTTGGCGATCTTGATCGGCCGGCCGATCGGGGTCATGTATTCCTTGGTCCAGTCGATGCCAAAGGCTTTGTATACGGTTGCAAACAAGTCACCGACCATGACGCGCCGCTCGGTGATCTCCGCTCCTCGAACGTCACTCGCGCCGACGACGCGGCCACACTGGATGCCGCCGCCGCCTACCAGAGCGGACCAGCAGCGGGGCCAGTGATCTCGGCCTCCGCTGGCGTTGTAGAACGGAGTACGCCCGAACTCACCCATGACGACGACCACCGTTTCATCATGGAGCCCGCGCGCGACCAGATCATCCAGCAGCGTGGAGAGGCCTTGATCCAGAGGCGGACAAAGCTTATCCCGGTGGCCGTCATCGTTGAAGTAGTGGGTATCCCAGTTCGAATAGTGGTAGCCGGCGGCGGTCACGAAACGTACGCCCGACTCCACCAAGCGGCGCGCCAACAACAAGCTTTGGCCGACGGAGCTGCGCCCGTAGTCGTCTTTGAGTTTCTCGGGCTCTTGCGAGAGATCGAAGGCCCGCCGGACCTCCGGCGCCAGAATCATTTCCCATGCCTTTTGGGTGAAGGCGTCGAGCTTGGCGTGCTCGAGGCTTGCCGAGCGCTCACGGTAGCTCCGATCCACGATCCGCCGGAACTCGAGCCGCTCTGAGACGGCGGCCGGCGCCAGCGATTTCGGAAGGCTCAGGTCCGGCAGATCAAAGTCTTCCTTGGACGGGTCCGGAACGCTCAAGGGCTCGTATTCCGGCTCCAGGAAAGCGGCCCGAAAGTAGTCCTGGTAGTGCGGCCTGTTGTCAAACGTCGGAACCAACACGTAGGGAGGAAGTTTGTTCGTTGCTCCCATTTCTTTCGCGACAATCGAACCCCAGAACGGGAACTTCATCGAAGGGTTCGGATTGTGGCCCGTGACCGAGTAGTGCGTCGCTTCCGGGTGGTCATCGCCGAAGCCTTTCATCGACCGGATAATCGAGATCCTGTCCATGCGTTTCGCCAGCCGGGGAAACAGTTCAGAAATCTGGATGCCGGGCACATTGGTTGCGATGGGGCGAAACGCACTGTCGGGCTTTGGATCGAAGGTGTCTTTCTGGCTAGGCCCCCCTTCCAGCCAAACAAGAATGACCGATCGGGCTTTCCCCTGAGGTTGGCGCCCGGTCGCGGCCGCTACGGCGCTCTCGAGCAGCAGAGACTGACCGAGATGCATGCCGAGCAAACTCAACGAGCCGACCTTGATGAAATCGCGCCGCAGCCACTCCCCTTGGTTGGAACGTAAGCAGTATTTCTTTTTCATGCCATGGCTCCGTCGCTAGTGATTCTCGGCAAACTCGCGCGAAGTGAGAACGGCCCACTGCAAATTGCGCAAGGCCTCCTCGCGGCTCGTCGAGCTTGCCATGAGCCTCTGCAGCGCCGACCGCTCCTGCTTCGCAGGGTATCGTGTCAGAGCGGCCAGGTACAGCTCATCAAGAATCTCGTTGTCTGAAGCGCCTGCTCGATAAAGCTCGTAGACCCTGCCGCCTTCTTTCCACAGTTTATTGTTGTATGTCTCTCCGGCAAGCATGTGAAGCGCCTGACCGAGATTAAGCGTAGCCCTGCGTTCGGGTATCGAGGCACGATTGGGCCGCCCATACAAATCCAGAAAGGGCGATATGTAGATGTCCGACTCTCGAAGCGCGATGGCACGCGTCCCCTCGCGCACAGGGCTGTTTGCGGGAATCTTCCCGCCCTGTGTCCGGAAAATTTCCGCGACACCGGTCACGTCGGTGATGGCATCAAGCAATACTTCCGCGTCCAAGGGGCGAGGTACGTAATAAGCGTAGTTGGAGCCGGCCCCCGAGCTCATTTCGCCCGTCGCTCCCGCAAGCTGATACGTCCGCGACGTCACGATCAACCGGAACATATGCTTGATGTCGTAGCCCTTCGCCACGAACTCCTCGGCAAGCGCCCGCAGCAACTCGGGATGCGTGGGGGGATTGGTGGAACGCAGGTCATCCACCGGGTCGACGATCCCGCGGCCGAAGAAGTACGACCAGAAGCGGTTCACCGCCGCTTCCGCGAAGTACTCGTGGGCCGTCATCCATTCGGCCAGATCAAGACGAACGCTCCACTGATTCTTGTGTTCCAGTACGGATCCATCGAGTAGTGTCGGCGGAACCTCTTGCTGCGTGCGCGGATGCAGGATCCGATACTCACGCTGACCCACGACATCCGCCCCAATCTCCTTGCCTATCGGGTAATCGAAAACGACGGAATCGTGACCCGACCAGCCGGTCCGGAACATATGGCCAAAGAACGCGGTCAGTCCCCAAAACTGGTCCTGCGTCCAGTCTTCGTAGGGATGATCGTGGCAGCGAGCGCAATCGAAGCGGCGCCCGAGGAATACCTGGGCCTGCTCCAGCATGGCGTCCGGCGGCAGCTTGATGACCTGCAACGGAAGGAAGTGCCGCGATGGACCGCGGTACCCCTGGGCGGCGATCCTTTCGCGGGCCACCTCGTCGAAAGGCCTGTTCGTCGCAACGTTATCGCGGATCCACTCCCAGTAGTCGCGGCTCCACTTGGGGTTGACGCCGTTCTGATAGACCGACACCCGGAATAGATCCGCGAAGCGGTATGTCCAGTAGTCGATGTATTCCGGCGAGTCAAGAAGAATGTCGATGAGCTTCTCCCGCTTGTTCGGATCTTCATCCTCAAGGAACTCACGGACCCGCGCGGGCGGGGGCAAAGCCCCTGTCAAGTCCAGGCAGACTCTTCGCAGGAACTCCTCGTCGCTCGACAACGCAGCGGGAGCAACATTGAACCTGCGTAGCTTGCCGAGTATATGCTCGTCGATGAAATTGAAAGGCTCTACGTCCGGATAGTCGGTCAACTCTTTGCCGACAACGCCGAGGCGAAGGTTTGCCGGCCTGCCGGAGGCGCGGACCATCACGAAAGTCTCTCCCGGATGCAGTCCCTTCAACAATCCGCCGGATGAAACCTCGGCCACGTCGGACTCTCTCACTTCGTAGAGAACCTTGCGGGTCAGGTCTTCCTCGGTTCCATCGCCATAGCGGCCGGTTACCAGAAAGCGGTGCAGCTGACCGGGCTTCAGAAAAACCTGGTCGGGGAATACGCGGAGTTCCTTCAGCCGTGTGGACCCCGACCCTTGCTCCCCGAAAGGGGCGCCTCTTCGCACCCACTCGAGAATCATGTTGTAGTCATCCGAGTCCTTCTCGAACCGCAGCCCGCCGCCGTGCGGGACTTGTGCCGTCGGCTTGAGCAGAAGCAGGCTCCTCTCCGGGTATTGCTTGTCGATGCGAGGGATCTGCGGCCCCCCGGACTCCGAACTCATCACCTGATAAATGCCGCCCTCGACGATCCATTTGTAGTCTTCGTGAGGATGCCCGGCGTTATCCGAGAGCCGGAAGCCGTTCTGGCCTTTGACCCCTCCGTGACAGGCCGCGCCGTTGCAGCCGCGTTTGGTCAGGATTCCACCGATGTCACGGGCGAAACTCAGCGGCCGCTGTTGCGCCGAGCGCCGGACACGGAACCGCGCCGTCGCCTCACTGTCGCCGACGACCGCCTTGATCTCGGTCTCTCCATTCGACAGGGAATGAAAAAGGCCGTTCGCATCGATACGCCCCACGCCGGCGTCCGATAAAACGAACTCGGCTTCCGAGGTCAGATCGACGCTCCGGCCGTCATCCAGCGTACCGATCACGACCAACTGCTGGGCGGCATCCGCCCAGTTGAGCGTTCTCTGTACCGGCGCCAACTCGATCGAGACCAGCTCGGAAGACGCTGTATGTTGCGCTTCAAGGGGATGAGCCAACCCCACCAGCACGCCCAGGGCAACCGTAGCGGCCCAGCCTATCCTTCGGCTGCTTCCGCCGGTCGCCGGTCGCCAGCGAGGGTCGGCGTTATCGCGTTGCCGCGACCCCCGTGACATCGGGCTACTCCGTCTCCTCATTTGACTCAAGAACCATGACGGGCATTTGTTTTGCCAGAATAGGCCGGCCCATCTCTCCCTTGCGAACCGGTGTCGCCAAGACCTGCATCATGCTCGGCATCCGGGTTGGAGGCGCGTCGGAGTCGGTGACGAGCAAAAGCGTCGCCGTTCGATCTTTTGCAAGGTATCGTTCCACTTTGCCTTCACTCAAGCGCGGTTGTCTTACCTGCAGGAATTCGACCTCCGTTGCGGGAATGACCTTGACTCCCTCGGGCAAACCCTCGACGGCCAGAGCGATGTACCCTTCAAAGCCCTCTTCCTGGTCAGTGACGATCGAGAGTTTATATATTTCACCCGCAACCAGATTCAAGCGGTCCTCATCGATGTGAACCGCGCCCATGTGTGGGACTTGCGGTCGGATCAGGACGCGGTAGGCGAAGCGGTCGTCTCCGCGCTGCGTCGTGAGGTCACGAACCTCAAGGGTAAATCTGCCGTCGCGCCGAAAGTCGAAGACAGTCTTCGGGCTCAGCACCTTCATGATGAATCCGCCGTTGGCGTGGACCATCGAGTGGACGTTGGAGAAGACCTCGACGCCCGCATCGTCCACCACTCTCAAATACGGAACGAAGTCCGGGGGACCGGCATCCGGAGTCTCGATTTCAATGGCTACACCATCCCCTCGTTTCGCCTCGAACCGCACCCGGTCGATATCACCGGGATGCTCCACCGTCCCTTCGATGAAGGCGGGCAGCAAGACGTCAACGGGTTGCGAGTTCGGCGACCCGGTGTCGGCATTGGCAACAGCAATCTCTCTGCCGGGCTCTTGAGCGGGCCGGGCCACCGAGCGTGACCAGAGCACTTCGAGCGCATCCGGCTGTAGCGGACGCGTGAAGCTCCGCTCTTCCCAGATAGGCGGGAGGGCCTGATCGGCAAAATGTCGAGTGCGGTGCTTTTCCGCCCCCTCGTCAGCCGTTGGCCGAGTCACCCGAAGCTGGTAAACATGACCCGGTCCGCCCCCGCCGAGGAAGGGCTCGACGCGCAAGAGATATCGTCCGGCTTTTTCGAAGCGGTAGGTGAGGCGTGGTTCATTGGACCGGCCCGGGTAGTGAGTGGGCTCGTCGTTGTAAGCCAGACGGGTCAGGCGATCGGGGTTGTGCCAGCTTCCGGTCGGCGCGAAGAGCGTCAGAACCGGGTCGGTCGCCGGGGACCCGGAGTAGGCTTCAAACCGCAGTTGCTCCCCGGCGGATACCTCGAAATCATAGAAGTCGACTTCGGCCTTTCGGCTGAACCTACCGTTGACAACCAACTGAAATCGGTCCAAGCGCTGCGCCGACTCAGGATTGGAGTGCGCCGACCCGACCTCCTCGATCATGGGATCGCGATTCACGCGGAAGCGCACGGCGTCCGTCAAGCCATTGGGCGTAAGCAGGCGCATCCAATACAAACCGGACTTTGCTGCATCCTGAATGCGTAAGCGCAGCACGGCCCTGTATTTCCGTTTCGATGCCGCCGGCTTGATCTTGCCGCCATCGGACGCCTTATTCACCGGCTCGACGCGCTGAATGGCAGCGCTCAACACGTCAGTGTCGAACCAAACGGCATAAGACCCTTGCAGATCGGTTCCCCGCACCTCCACAGTGAACTCGGCGCCGGGGTTGCCTCCCATCGGAAAGATCGAGAGCAGGGTTGGTTCCGGGCGCGGTCCGGCCTGCGACAAACCTGTAGAGACCCCGGCGGCGAGCACGACCAGGAGACAACGCCCCCAGAAAATGGGCGTGAGTCGGCGACCGTACATTCCATCGGAAATATATCACATTTACATTGATCAGCCCCAGTTAATACAGACTACCGAGCACGTTACGCGCCGGAGCCGTAGTACAGTTTTCGGATGCTTTCGGATGGCGGTGGAGCGGTCCAGGCAGTCCCGACGGAGGCCACGAGAGAGGCGAGCACGGCCCAGATGAACGGATCGAACCCACCGAAACTCACGGTGCCGAATAGGGCGTATTGGGCGAGAAAGGAAAGAAAACCGGCCAGCATGCCCGCCAGGCAGCCTTTCTTGTTCATTCTTGGCCAGTAGATCCCAAGCAGAGTTGGCAACAAGAAAGTGGCCGCTAACCCCGTGCTGGAGAACACCACGATGTATTGCAGGAACTCCGGTGGGTGAAGCGCAAAAACCAGGGCCACGGCCGCCAAGACAAAAGTCGACACGTGAGTCAGCCGTCGAGCGCCATGTTCGGAAAGCTCGTGGCGAACATTGCGCTGGTAGAGGTCGCGCACGATCGCGCTGCTCGAAACGAGGAGGAACGAGCTGATCGTGGACATGATGGCCGCCAACGGAGCGGCCAGCGTCAGTCCGGCGATCATTGGCGGAACAGCCGCCAGAATAACTGCGGGAATCGCATGATCCGGAGCATCGAGTTCGGGGACCAACACCCGGCTGACTACTCCGAGCGTCATGATGGCGGGATACAGCAGCAAGATATAGAGTCCGATGAGAAATGCGGCCCTTTTCAAAGTCCTGGTGTCCTTCGAGGCAAGAAAACGTGCGATCAGGGAGGGTTGGCTTATGTTCGCCAGGGGCCAGATGAAAAAGAAAGAGATTGCCGCCGGCAACGGAAGGAATTGGTCCGGCCCCGGGCCTTGCACCAGGTCCGGAGATTGCGCCACGAGGCCGTCGTATACAGCAGGCAAACCGCCTGCCAGTCGAACGGCGAAGAATACCGTGACCAGAATACCCGCCAGCATGACCAAGGCCTGAAAACTGTCGGTCCAGGCAACCGCTCGGAATCCGCCATAGGCCGTATAAAGAGCGACAGTGACGGCGAAGCCCAATGCTCCCCAAACGTACGGGACACCCGTCACCGCCTCCACCAAGCGGGCGCCCGCTATGTATTGAGCGACCATGTAGGCCGTGTAAAGGATGACGATGGTAATGCCGGAAACGATGCCGATGGTATTGCTCTCGAAGCGGTCCCTCAAGAGATCGGAGAAGGTCAGGGCGCCCGTCTGCCGACCCAACTTCGCAACTCTCTTGCCGACGACCCCAAAGCCGACGGTCGCGACGACCATCAGGGAGGAGATCCACAGCAGCAGGACCCAACCGTAACGATGGGCAAGCGACGGCGCGCCGATGAACGTCCCGCCGCTGGCTGAGGTAGCAATCCAGGTAAGCGCCAATACCCAGGGCCCCATCTCCCGGCGGGCGACGAAGAAATCTTCGAGAAAGCGCCCCTTCCCGGCGCGGCGGTGTGCGAAGTAAGCCAGCAGAAAGGTGATGCTCAGGTAGAGGGTGAAGGCAAGTCCGACCTGGGCCTTGTCGGAGGCCATGATCTGAGGACCCTCGCGCCTCAGTTGCAACCACCGCGGCCTGGCAGCCCTTTCAGTGGCCCACGACGGCAGTGTGCTCGCTGCACCCGAGCGCAAGCGAGCAGCGATGGTAGCATAGTCTTGTTTCGCTGAAACCAGGTCGCCTTGCCGGCTACTGTCTTTCAAGATCCAAGAAATGCCTGACCACCAGGCGAACTCCCATTGCCGGCTCGTAACATTCCGTGCAAGCAAGGAGTGCGTGGCATGTCTGAAGATTCCGCGAATGTGAGTTTCCTGCCCGGCTCATCGTTTGATCTCGACTTCCTGGCCGACATCTATACGCAAACCTTCGCTGATTATTTCTACCCCTGTCTGGTGACTCCTGCCGAGTTAGCGGAGATCGTCCGGATCGAACAACTCGACCTGGACCGTTGCCCGGTGATGCTCGTAGAAGAGAAACCGGTAGGATTCGCGACTCTGGGCATCCGAGGCAGCGAGTCCTATTGCAGGGGATTCGGCGTCATCGTTCCCTATCGGGGAAAGGGCCTTGGCCACGTTCTGTGCGAAGAGATGATTCGGCTGGCCAGGGATGCCGGCGCCCGTCGGATGGTTTTGGGCGTCATCAAGGAAAATATCCCGGCCTTGCAGACGTACGGCAGAGCCGGTTTTCAGTGCCTGCGCGAGATGGTTACGCTGGAGTGGCGTGCGGATGCCGGCGATGCCGGGCGTCAGGGTCGCAAGAGCACCGCCGATCAGGTTGTCGAAGCACGTCCGGAAGATCTCCTTCGTCAATTCGAGGATCTGCACACGGTGCGGCCTGTCTGGGACCGCGACCTGCCTTCGCTGCGAGAGAGAGACGATCTCCGAGGGCTTGCTGTCATCTCGAACGACGTCTCCGAAGCGCATGTGCTCTTTCGAGAACACGGCGAGAGGGCGGAAATCGTCGATTTGGGAGCACGGGCCGGAGGCGGATCGTCGAAACACGTTGGCAGCCTCCTTTCGAAACTCCAGGAGGCTCATCCTCAGTTGGTTTGTTACAACGAACCCTCCGACAGTCCCGTGCTGGGCGCACTTCTGGCAAGCGGGTTTCGCGAGACCGTTCGGCGGCTGCAACTGGGACGGACGTTTTGACCTAATCCGCTGTCCCGATGGTTCGTGACATACCCGGCTGGTCCGCACTGCCCCTGGCTGCCAGAGCAAAGAGGCACGCAAACAGCAGCATCAGGTGAATCCAATCCACATGCTTGCATAAGCGTGGCCGCTCTGCCGCCTCCGTCTTCGGCTACGGTCAATCCGCATTTTGTCTTCACAGCCCTCGCCCCAAGGCTCGGGGCGGCGGACTTTGACCCAAGTTCGCTTCGTTCAGAGGGAGTGCAATGCTGCTTTGCCGGGAGGCTGGCCGGCTCCGGGCGTCCTGTATCTTCAGACGCCGGCAACTTGGTTGACGCGGCCGGCGTCTCCTCGGGGCAGGAACAGTCGAAGGTTCTTCCAGTCGAAGCCGCTGGGAGAAACGAAGGTGCGGTCGATGGACACGTCGTTCGCTATGTACTTGATCGTGATTCCACAGCGCCTGCGAGTGGAGGTGTTGGGACTCGAACCGTGGAGGATGAAAGGATCATGGACGGAGTATTCTCCAGCGCGAAGCTCAACGTGCACCGGCTTTGCGACATCCTCGTCGCGCAATGACATCGGCAGTGTGGTTGAATCATCCAGGTTGACCCGATGCCGGTAGATCACTCTTTCGCGATGGGAGCCTGGAACGACACACATGCACCCGTTTTTCCGGTCCGAGTCGTCGACGGCGAGCCAGAGAGTGAATGTCGCCATCGGATCGATGGGAAAGAACGGTGCATCCTGATGCCAGTCGACCGCAAGGCCGTCCGCGGGACGCTTACTGATGATGTAAACCGTAAAAAGGGAGACGTCGGGTCCCAGAATCTGCTCCGCGACATCGACCAGCGGGTCGCTGAGAAGCAACTGCAACAGGTAGCGGTTCTTGTAATGGAGCGAGGGCATGTTTTCCGGCCGCTGCCCCGGCGGCAACTCGGAGATCATCCTGTCGATCTCGGCTCTCAACCGCTCCAACTGTTGGTCGTCGAGGATTCTGCCACCCGTGGTGTACCCTTCGCTGCGATACTGCTCCAGTTGTCGGTCTGTCAGCGGCATAGGTATAGCAGCCCGGTTTCTCGTTTGCCGTTACGTTTTTCTGAGGCAGGTCACGCGCTCTTGACTCTTCCCTTCATTGTGCCCGTGCCCGACCGCCCAAATCCATTGCCGTTGTAGAACATCAGATAGCCGTCGCCTTCCTTGAGAACCCAGGCGTACTCGATCATCTCCGAATCCCACCCGGATGCTGACGGTTCGAGGTCGATGGGCTTGCGTACCCAATGACGCCCATCGGCTGACTCGGCATAGCCGATGCGGTACGAGAAACGGTGGCCGCGCCGAGAAAACCACATGCGATAGCCGTTATGCTCCTTGATCACCATGGGGCGGGCGACACAGCATTCCGCACCCTCAAGGTCGAGGATGATATTGTCTTCCGGCTTGTTCCAGTGGATGCCGTCCTCCGACTCGGCGTAGCGGATGTGATAGTTAGGCTGCAGGCGGCCGTCGGTCGTGCTCCAGGGCCGAATCGAGGTGTACCAAAGCCGCCAGTAGCCCACGTCCTCGCGCATCACGAAGACCGTGCCCGTACCGAAAGGGTCCTGGTCGTCGAGCGGCAGGAAACTCGCTTCCGACCAGCGCTTCCAGGTGTTGCCGTTGTCCCGGCTGATAGCGAGGCCGGCGTTGTTCTGGAATATGCGGGCATCACGAGGACCCCAACCTACGTAGTACATATACAGGACCGAGTCGGTGACCCTGACGACCAAGGGCATGCAGAGGCCGAGGTAGTCGAACGTGCCAACCCTGCCGGCTCTCAGCACCGGGTTGTTCGGGTTTTCGTGGATGACTTCCAGGTCGCGTGACAGGTCCAGCCAGCCAATCTGGAAGCCGGACCCGGGCTCTTTCCCGGTAAGGAACATGCGATACGTATCGTTCTCCCACGGCAGAACGCTCACCATCCCGGAGTGTTGGGAGCGCCAAAGCGGCGCGTTTTCCGTGCTCAGGAAACGGCCCTGCCTGGTCCAGACAACCTCGCCCAGTCGGGTCTCTGCGTCACCAGGCGGGGCCGATGAGGAAGCGGAAAGCAGACCTGCCATGCCTGACGGCAGAAGGCAAGCGCCGATGATGCCTGCGCCGCGGGCCTGCCGAAGGAATTTCCGTCGACCGATGCGATCACTCATGACGTCCTCCCCCACGATTGCCGAAGGCCCTCCTGCTTGTTACCGGATGTCGATCATGACCCGGACAGCATGAGCTCGGTCCTCTTGAAATGGGCTCGATCGAGCGTGTCCGTCTCACAAGTGACCTTCGCCGTCACCCAATGAGCCGCCGCACCACGGCGCCAACGATCGGATTCGTTCCGGTGAGACGTGTGCAAGGTCTGCGAATGGTGGCAAACCACTCCACCTTTCCGCACGATCGCCGGTGATTCCTTGCTGAGGTCAATGAGTTCCGCCGGAGGCACGAGATTGTGAGGCTCACCGGGGATCGGGTCATGGGGAAGAATCCCGCCGCGGTGCGAGCCGTCGATGTAGCGTAAACAGCCGTTCGATATAGAAACATCGTCCAGCGCCACCCACGTCGTAATCACGTGACCCGCCGGGTGGCACCGAAAATAAAAATTGTCCTGGTGATACGGCTTGTTGGAACCGTAACGCGGGGGTTTCAGAAACGTCTGATCACCGAGCAGGAGCGGCTCTTCGCCCAAGAGCGCCCGGACGATCTGCAACAGTCTCGGATCGACGAAGAATTCCCGGAAGACGGGGTCTTTGATGAACAGATCCCTCAGCTTGCGGGGAGTGACGACACGGCCATCCTCGGAAATATCGACGTATTCCTTGTCCCTGAGCCCGACCTGCTCGCGCTGGGCGATCCGTACCGCGGCGTCGGCGACACGTTCTGCCTCATCCGGTCGAAAGACACCTTCAATGACCACCCAGCCCTTCTGCCAGTAGTGATCGTGATGCTTCTGCTCCGGATTCACGGCACTCTCCTGGTCGAGCCTGCGAAGCGGGGCGCCGGCTCTTGCGCAGGGCTCAAGCGGTTCTGAGGCATTCTAGCATCACCTCAAGGGCCAACGAGGCGCTTCACTCCTCGTGCAAAAGCCCTCCGGCTTCGAGCGTCCCCCAGAACGCATAGTCGGCATGGTGCACGATCGTATTCTCGAGACTCCGCACAACCAGCTCGCCCTCGCCCGAATGCGCCGCGGCCATGTGCGCCACCTCTTCGGGGAGCCCTACGCTCAGGCAGACGTGCACGCCGTAAGCCGGATGCCGGATCGACGGCCACCCGGCCGCCCGCGGCGCCCCTTTCCAGCGCGCCTGATTCTCCGGGTCGAACTCCCACGGCTTACCCACATCGTGGCACAAGGCCCCTGCAATCAACAGGTCGCGGTTGACTTTCAAGTCCGGGAACATCGCTGTCATCTCATCGGCAATCACTATCGCAAGCCGCGTCACTCCCCGAATGTGGTCCGCCTGCGTGCCGACCTTGAGCGGGGACGTATTGGGGTTGCCCGACGGCCGAATCTCGGCAATCGCTCCGAAGCTGCTGCGGCCCAGCGCCGTGGCCCAAGCCTCGACGACCTTTTCCCGCAGTCCCGAATCTACAATCTGATCCACCTCCGGGAGTTCCTCCCGAACTGTTGTGCGTAAAGCGTCAATCACGGACATGATTCCTCCTTCGAAGAAAATAGGGTGTGAGAGAAAAAGACCCCGAATGGAGTCAGAGGGACGCCTGTACCCTGTACACCGTCATAGGGCATCGAACTCGACGCCGCAAGGGGTTGGAGCCATCGCGACGATTGAGTGAGACGACCGGGCCCCAGTCTCCGAACACGTTCCGCATCGCCTTCCAAGCAGAAGAGGTAACAGATCGACCCACGTCGGGCAAGCGCGCGGAGCCGGTTTCCAAACATCGCACACCGGCGGTTCGCCGTTACGGCTGCCTTGCGAGGGCCAGTGCGATCCCATGTGCTCAATGCGCTGGTGAATCCGTTGACTCGTTACTGCGCACAAACGGGGCCGTAGTGGTTCCGTTACCACTCTGCATCACCGGCAGTCGTGCATCGCGCGGTGCGTGAGAACCTTCGAGGCGGGCCGGCGCAAGTGCGGGCGCTGCTGTCCGGCTCGCACACAGCCGCATGATGTGAAGTGCACTCTGCACTGGCGAGAAGGCAATTCCCCGGGCTACTATTGAGTCTCGCATAATATACCGTCCATCAAAACAAAGAGAAGACAGCTTCCAGAAGGCAGTAATCAAGCGCGGTTTGCGGCGCATGCGGCGCAGCGCTTGGCGAGCCCGCGCACTTAGCTCGCGGTAGTCCTTCGGACAGACGTTGGGCAGTTCGTGCTGCTTCCAGTAGGCCCAGAAGTACTCCACCGGGTTCAGCTCCGGCGCATAGGGCGGCAAGTACTCCGTCACGATGTGCCCCTTGGAGAGTTCGATGAACTCCCGCACCAGGTGTCAAGGGCGGAGCAAAATTAGGCCACTGGGGCGGAGTAAAAGTAGACCATCTCGGGGATAGGACTCGTTTCTGAAAGCGGCTGTTTTGGGGGCTGGAGCGAAGTCGGGGGACGCCTGTTAAGGCGGCCCCGGACGTAGTGGAAGCCCCTCGAAACAGCCGGCGGCTGGGCGGGGGGATCAGGGGGAGGAAGAACGCTTCCGGGAACGCTTACTCTGCTGGAGACGGTAGCTCTCGCCGTTCATCTCCAAGATATGGACGTGGTGGGTGAGACGATCCAGCAAAGCGCCGGTCAGCCGCTCGGAGCCGAAGATCTCCGTCCACTCGTTGAAGGGTAGGTTCGAGGTGACCAGCGTCGAGGCCCGCTCGTAGCGCTGGCTGAAGATCTCGAACAGTAACTCCGAGCCCGTCTTCGACAAGGGGACGTAGCCCAGCTCGTCGACGATCAGCAGGTCTTGCTTGGCCAGCTGTTTTTGCAAGCGCAGGAGACGTTTGTCGTCACGCGCCTCGAGCAACTCGTGGACCAGCGCCGCGGCGGTGGCAAAGCGGACCCGATAGCCTTTCTGACAAGCGGCCAGCCCCAACGCCAGGGCAAGGTGCGTCTTGCCCGTACCGGAGTTGCCCAGCGCCAGCACGTTCTCTCTGCGATCCAGATACTCCGAGCGCGCCAGCTCCAGGACCAAGCTCTTGTTCAGCGACGGAATCGAGCGGAACTCGAAGGTCTCCAGGCTCTTGAGCACCGGGAACTTGGCGGTCTTGATGCGGCGCTCGGTGGCGCGCTGTTCGCGATCGAGCAGCTCCAGCTCACTGAGTCGCAGCAGATAGCGCGGACAGTCCAGACCTTCGGCCGCGCATTGCCGCGCCACTTTGTCGTACTCGCGCAGGAAGGTTGGCAGCCGCAGCGCCTTCAGCTGCGCTTCCAGCAGCACTTTCGGCTTGGCCGTCACTCGGCTCCCGCGTCCACCAGCGCCAGATAGTCCGCCGCTGCGGTCGTCGCCACCCGCGCCGTGGGCAGATGGGGATAATTCTCAAGTTCCAGCCGGGGTGGGCGCTGTTCGATGCGACACAGCACGAGATGCTTGACGGCATCGAAAGAGATCGCGCCGAGCCGTAAGGCGTCCCCTACGGCAGCACGGACTTCTTCGAGCGGAACGTCCTCGAGCAGACGCAGTACCTGGACATACTCTCGAGCTCCAGCCTTGCCGAGCCGCGCTTCGAGCAGCCGGCGCAGTCCAGCAAACTCCTCGGGCAACTGCCAGCCTTCCAGCGGCGCTGCTTGCTCGAGTGCTCCGGTCTTGCGCTCCAGTAGGGCCAGATAGTGCAGCGGGTGAAAGATCAGCCCCTCACGCCCATAGCTGCGCCGATGCCGTGCGATCTCCTCGCTGCCGGCGCAGATGACGACTTTGTCCACATAGCCCTTGATGAGCACTTGGCGGTGTCCGTACTTGGTCGGCACCGAGTAGTCGTTGGTGTGGTAGCGCACCAGCGACAACGACGTCACTCTCCCAGGACGTGTCTCGCAGGCCTCATACGCCGCTGCCGGCAGCGCTAACAGCGCTTGTCGATCACGCTCGAAGCGCTCTCCGATCTTCTCTCGATGCCCGCGTTGCCGGCGCTCTCGCCTCTTGCGGCACTGCTCTTCCAGCCATACGTTCAACGCTGCCCAACTGGGGAACCGGGGCCGCGGTACGAAGAAGCTCCGTCGGGCGACCTTCACAAGGTTCTCGACCTTCCCCTTGTCGTTTCCCTTGCCCGGCCTCCCAAAACGCTCTGCGAACAAGTAGTGCGACTGCAGCTCCGAGAACGCCTGCGTCTTCTGCCGCGTCCCGTCGCCTAGGATCCGCGCCACCGCCAGCGTTGTGTTGTCGTAGAGAATCCGTCGCGGCACGCCACCCCAGTAGCGAAACGCCTCGACGTGCCCCTCCAAGAAAGCTTCCGTCGTCTCGGCCGGAAATGCCCGCACGTAACTCTCGTCGCTGTGGGGTAGATCGATGACGAAGTAGTGCGCCTTCGCCAGCACCCCGCCGATCTCCACTTGCGCCTCGCCGAAGTCCGCCTGGGCGTGCCCCGGCGGATGCGTCAGCGGCACGAACATCTCGCGCTGCGAGGTCCGCTTCAGCCGCACGTAGTCTTTGATGATGGTGTAGCCGCCCGCGAAGTCGTGCTCGTCTCGGAGTCGTTCGAAGATACGTTTCGCCGTGTGCCGTTGCTTCTTCGGCAGCGCTAGGTCCGTCTCCAGGATCTGGTCGATGATCGGCGTGTAGGCGTCGAGCTTCGGGCGTCGAATCGGCTTCTGCCGCCGATAGCCCGGCGGCGCGGCGTAGCGCAGCATCTTGCGCACGGTCTCGCGCGCCAGCCCGAAGCGCTGCGCCGCTTCTCTCTCGCTGACCCCTTCGACAAAGACCGCTCGGCGAACGCGTGCGTACAGCTCCACAGAGTACATCCCTCCTGCATCACACAAAACACCCCAAAAATGTTTTATGAAATGCTGGCGGGCGGTCTAGTTTTGCTCCGCCACCAGCGGCCTCAAACGGCCGCCCTGTGGTCTATTTTCGCTCCGGCGCTTACACCAGGCGGCTGCGGTGGGCCGGCAATCGATCCCAGACGATCAGCAACGGTTGGTCGATGTGACGCAGCAGCGCTTTGAGAAAGTCGATCACCTCGGCTTGGCTGATCGCGCCCGGATCGAGCCGGAAGTAGAAGTTGCGCAGCGTCAGCCCCGCTGCGACGGAAAGCCTCTGCCCGTTGAAGTTGAACGCTAGGACGGGCGTCTGGCCGCGCGGCGCCCAACTGCGGCAACGATGCGGCTTCTGACTCAATCCGCTTTCGTCGATGAAGACCAGCGTACGGCCTTCGGTTTGGGCTTTTTTTCAAGGGCCGGGGAAGTCTTCCGCTGCCAAGTGCGGAGCGCCTTTTCGTTGCGCTCCCGCGCCTTGCCGAGCGGGCGTTGCGGGCTCCAGCCGAGCCCCCGCAGGATCTTCCAGACGTGGCCTTCGTGGTAGTCGACCCCGAACTCCTCTCCGATCAGGCGAGCCACCCGCGGACAAGTCCACAGGGGCGTGGGGAAGCCGTGTGCCTCGGGGCCTTGCAGCAACAGCGACACCAGCCGTTCCCGTTGCGCGGCGTCTAACAGCGGCTTGCGCCCGGCTCGCCCGGCTTGACGCAGCCCGGCCGGTCCCTGCCGACGGTACTGCCGCCGCCATGCACTCACGGTTTGCCGCGCGACCTTCAGCCGTCTCGCCGTCTCGGACTGATTCAGGCCTTGGTCGAGCAGTCGCATCGCTTCGAAACGGCGCTTCTCCAGCGCCTCGAAATCCCGCTTCACCCCTTTGGGGTTGCCCATACCTATATAGATGCTGCAAATTACTAAAAGGTGTCATAATACTTTGCGGGACTCAATAAGACTGACAACGGGCTGTTACTGGATCATCGGTGGTTGTGCAGCAAGCTTATTCACATACATCGTGTGAATGCTCGGCAGGGCACGGCACTTATCGCGCACGGGGACGATCTGACAAGGGTCCTTCAGGTCACAGAAGCCACTCAAAGCCTAGCAATCAGAGCATGTTGCCAACGTGGAGCCGCCAGTTGAGTGGGGGTCGTAGGTCGAGCTAGTCGGTGTCGGTGAACATCAACTGAGTACCTTCGTGATGAGAGCGGTAATTTTAGCGGAATCGATGCTTCCATTTGTTTCGTCGCGTGTAATGATTAGTGTGCCGTTCTCGCCGCCTCCCTCTTCCAGCGGCATAATGCCGTGGTCTCGGTACCATCCGAGTTTCTCTTCCCACCGGCGTTTGTAACTGGGCACATGCAGCAGCCCACAGTGCTCCCAATAGAACGTCAACCCAGATTCCATGTCCTCAATGGTGAAATCGGGATATTTGGTGACATCCCCGATTGTGAGCGGCTGTTCGTAGCCATACTCGACGTTATTATTGGCAAGATGATCCGCGATGATCACTTCAGACTTTGAGCGCACCATTTCTCCACGCGCAGTACGGTGGATCAGATAATCCTCGAAGAAGAGGCCATTGATCTCGACAGGTGACGGCGCGACGAAGAGGTTGGTCAAGCGCCGCGCTGTTTCGGAGCGGTCGTCCGAGGAATACTTGCGCAACTCGCTGCGCGGGCCCTGGTGCAGGATGATTATGCGATCTTTCTGGCGCGTGAGTGCGGTATAGAGTAGTTCGCGCGAGAGCAGGCGGCAAGGATTCGGCAGCACGAGGATGACTGTGCCGAACTCGCTGCCTTGGGATTTGTGCACAGTCAGCGCATAGGCAAGTTCGAGGACCGGATTGCTTTCTTCCCCGAAGTCACGACTGGTGAAGTCGTACTTGAAGCCGGGTTGCGAAGAGAACTCAACCTCAAGTTTCCAGCGTAGGTCCGGAAGCCCCTTTTTCCTGAAGAAACCGACGGTCATGCCGATCTCACCGTTGGCGATGTAAGCGTCATCCTTCCCCGGGTAAACCTTGCGATGTTTGTTTCGCGAGAGCCTGGGATCGGTGTTGACAAGGTTGATGACCTTGTCGCCGTAGACGATCTCTTCGGACCCCATGGGTTTGGGATGCTTGCGTTGCCGCCCCTCCTTGCGTGAGGCATCGATCATCGCTTGCCGGAACTGCTTGTGAATGAAACGATTAAGATCGGGCACACCCTGGGCTGCCGACCTTACCGGCGAGAGAATCTGCCAGCCCTCGGCCGTCTCAGCAGCACCGGCATTATCGCCTTTGCGAGGGTTAAAGAAGCGCATGCCGTTCCAGTCCTTGCCTCCGAGCGTGGCGTCGAAGCCAGCGATGTCATCGGCTCCTTTGAGAGCAAGTGTGCCGCCGGGGAGTTTTAATTCGTTAACCAGAACGTCAATGAGGCACGAGCGCATATCGTCAGCGGTCTCCCACTGCACGAAGCTGATGTATCGGCTTCGGCCGTTACGTACCACTTTGTCAAACACATCATCCTCGCCCGCCGCAATCGGCGAGCCACTGAACCACTCGGCGAACTGAAGGTCCTCGCGTTCTTCACTCGCTTGGCGGAGGCGGATGGTCAATTCGGCGTAGCCGGGGCCGATGCGCGGGAACTTCTCGGTGACGCCTTCCGGTGCGAGATACTTGACGATGTCCACAAACGGGCGGCCCGCGCCGATCGGTGGGAGCTGGCGCGGATCACCGATGAGAACGAGCCGGTGCACGCCCTTGAGCGCCTGGATCAGCGCCGCAAGCATCTCTTCGGTCAGCATCGAAGCCTCGTCAATGATGACCGTACGTGCGCCAGCCTCGGTAGGTTTGTCAGAAAGGCGATAGCGTCCGCTAACGTTGTCGTAGCGTTCCGGGCTCAGGAATTGTGCGATGGTATAGCCCTTGAGCTTGAGGCCCTTGGTGAACTGCTCCATACGCACGCGGGCCTTTCCGGTAGGTGCGAGCAGCAGAATTCCTCCCGCTTCGACTTCCGGGTGTGAACAGAGTACCGACAACAAGGTGGTCTTACCAGTCCCGGCAGGGCCGATCAGAACGGAGAGCCGCGCCTCAGCGAGTTCGGTGAGTGCCCCTGTCTTCTCCTCTCGGGCTTTTTCTTCCAGTTTGTCGGGGGCTGCGGTCGAGTGGGCAGAGAGGTGTTTGTCAAGGATCTTTCGCCAATCGGCAGTGACGGCTAAACGCTTGCCCTTGATGCGCTTGCCAATCGCCTTGCTGATAGTCTCTCCCACCTCTCTCAGCCTGCCCAGTTGGAGGGCCGGAGCGCCACTGGCCATGGTGAACTCACTGATGGCATCTCCAAAATCGTCCTTGGCGACATTCATCAGGTCTGCATCCACCTCACAAGATGGCTGGAGAGTGAGCCCGCGGATACCGAGGACCACTTGATCCTGAGGAAGGAGCGTGTTGCCTGCGGTGGCTGCGTCTTCAAGAACTTTGACCGTAAACGCGCGGATCCGGCGAGCATCTGTCCCGGCATCCAAAGCCGTCGGTGCTGGAAGCGGGTGCTTCTCGCGGATGACCTCGTCTGGAAAGACACCCCGGTCGACAGTCCAGACGCTGACGGGGTCGACGCTCAGGCGCGTCAGTTCGTAGAGCAGGTACGGGTTGGCAAGAATGTCCGCATCGCAGGTGTCGATTCCTGCTTTGGCGCGCTCTTCCTGGACGTAGAGTGCGGTCGCCTGCTCCGGGGTGATATCGAAGCGGCTCACGAGTTTGAGCAGCGCACGTCGATCATCGGGTAGCCGGGACCACTTGCTGCACAGCGTCTTGCCGATGCTCTTGGCCAACGGATCTGGCACGTGCTTCTTGGGGTCGGCAAACATCTTGGCGACCAAAGGCCAGGGATCGGCATTGTCTCCAGCCTTCTCGGCGAGGGCGCGGGCGACGAAAGTGCCGAACTCCAACCCGAACGCGGACAACGCCGAGCCGAGCCCAGGGCATGGACCTCGCGCCTTCCATAATTCACCGAGCCTCGCATCGATCCACTGCAGGCACTGGCTCCACGGCCCTGGCAGGACGCCCTCGGCCTTGCGAAGCGATTCGGAGCATGCGAGCAAAGATGCAATAGCTCCGTCATGGCTGACCAATTGTGAGGCGTGGGAGAACTCCAGGAGTCGGTCGGCTGGTGAGAAAGCAGCGATCTTTGCCGGGTCGAACTCTGGATCTTCAGCCGCCTTATCGATGGCCGCATGATAAGGCAGCAAGAAGCCATCCTTGAATTCGGGGCGAATCGAGTGTTGGATCATGCGCTCCCACAACACTGAGCGCAGTTTGTCTTTGAGATCCTTCGTGGTGTAGTCGTACTCCTGTATGGCACCGACATTCAGTACTCGTCCAGCACCGATCAGGATGCGGCCACCCGTTGAGTCCTCCACGAATGGCACCTGCTTTGCGTAGAAGAAACAGAGGGAGCGTTCGGGCTTGAGGTGGCTGGCGAAACAGTCGAGCAGAGCGATCTGGTTCAGGTGATCCTGAACCCACTGCGTCTTGAAGCCCAGATCGGGTTCGCGTTCGGCTCGGACATTCATCTCGTACTCTTCGCCAAAGGACTCGATCGCCTCACGAAGCATCCAGGCGAAGGGAACTGCCGGTGCAGAATATGGTGGGTGGCGTAGCGGAGTTCTCTTGAAGTGGCCGTGTCTCGTTTCTGGGCCACGGTTGTATGGATGATCGGCCATACGGACATACTCAAAGGGCGCCATGAAACCGGCGCGCTCGACGATACATGACGGCCACTTCGCTTGCGGGAGATCCTTGATGCTCTTTCCCGCGACGGATTCTTCTGCATCGTCATCCCGGTTCTCTGCAATGCCTTTCAGCTTGAGGCACGCGCCATTCAGTCGTGGAGCGGTGCAGACGCTCCCATTCCATCCAGTGTCATGCCAGGGTACGCGGATGGAGACGTGTCTCAATGGGTAATTCATCGCTGTTCCGAGCCGTAGACAGCCCTCAAGTTCCTCTTCTGCTGAGACGGCCAAAAGCCGGTAGCATCATCTTATTTGCTTATCTAATGCACAGGGGGCCGTAAAGCGCTGCCACGAGCCCGCAAACGCCGATTTTGGCGGCGGCCAGCCGCTTCCTGCCCCCAACGAGGGGCCTGCCAGGTCGGATCTGCACACGAGCGCATGCACACATCGCGCAGCACGAGCATAAAACCTAATCCGCGATGCGCAAACGCCCTCAAACTGCGACAGAAACCCGAAAACAATGACACGGCAGCCTGTCGCCGACCGTAGCCTTCCGTTTCGTATGATCGGACCGGCCGGCCGAACCCGCTCAGGTCTGGCCGGGGCAGGATCAAATCCGTATCCAGCCGCAAGGGCGAGCCGGTTCGGCGTCGTCCTTCATCATCGCGCCGGGCGACGACGCGGTCGGTTCGTCGCCAATCCAGTCCATTACCCTGCCACCGCCTGCGCCATCAGCCTCGTCCGGCGGGCCGGCGACTCGGCATTCAGTCGCCGGCCACAATGTCGCCGTGAGGCTTCCCTTGGCTGATTTCCTCATAGATCATGTGGACTTGTCCAGGGAAGAGATGCCCGACCCAATCGCTCAGGCCTTCCGGCAGGCGAAGGGATGCCGCCACGGGAACACCTTTGTCAAACTTGACCAGATCGACCAACGTCTTGCCCCGCCGAATCTCCACTTCGACGGCTTGATAGATCGCCTCCAGGAACCGGATCTGCCCGGCAAGCAGACCGGCATCGGCAGGAGCGCCGTGGCCGGGAAGGATGGTCTCCACGTCGAGATCCCGTGCCGCCCGTAGGACGTTCGGCCAGTTCCTGATGTTCGCATCGAGCATGTAATTGAACGGTCCATTGACGACGGCATCCCCCGTGCACAGGATCTTCTCCCGCGGCAGGTAGACAAAGCCGTCTCCGCGGGTGTGGCCCCAGCCGAAGTGGTGGAACTCCACGCGGCGAGTCCCGTCGCTGAGCACGTGGGGGCTTTCGCTGAATGTTTCGAGGGGCAGCTCGGCAGACTTGAGATTCAATTGCCGGACATCTTCGCGGGCCGCGGCTGTTTCAAGCCAGCGGTGCGGCTCGACGCGCCGCATCGCGTCAACGACGCCCTGGTGCGCCAATGTGGTTGCTCCGTTTCTCGTCCAGATGGGATTGCCGTAGGCGTGGTCAGCGTGGTGGTGCGTGTCGAAGACGTACCGCACCGGCTTGGTGGAGATCTTCCGGGCGTCGGCCAGAGCCAGCTTTGCGCCGCTCGGGAAGTTCGCATCCACCACGATGAGGTAGTCTTCCATCTCGATAAAGACGTTGTTGCAGTGCCCGGAGTCCTTCATCTCGTTGGACTTGGCCTGCGCGGGCTGTTCGCCTTCTCGGAACCAGACTCCCGGAGAGATGCGTTGCACGGTTCCCGGCTGCGCCTCGACGCGCCGAACCGGCCCAAGGCTCAGTAGAACCAGCGACACGAAGGCTATCAGCAGCCACAGTCGAAGGAGCTTCACGGACATCTGTCTACGGACCCGGCCGAAGCACGCGATATGGCCGCCATGACTTCGTTGCGCCGGCTTGCCATGCTCGATGGAAAAAGGCCGTGATTCGTGTCTCGTGATTCGTGTCTCTTGACCCGCACGGTCTTCGCCTCGCCACTTGGTGAGACATGCAGTCCAGTATTTTGTCCACAGTTCGCCTGAAAGATGGGGGGATGACTCCGCGGCCATTCTTTTTTCAGCATGCTGAACGGAGTTGCTCAGATCCAGAAGCGCACTTGACACACGCGATCTCGACATGGTACAGGTTGCGCGACGTCCTTCGCAGGGGTAACCATCCTGTCTGCCGCCGGAAGGAGTACGACAGCATCGACGACAGACAAATAACGACACATTTGCGATAGACGTAGACCATACCCAACGGGGGGGAAAAATGAGGTTTCGTATCGCCGCATGTGTTTTGCTTACGCTGTTCGTTCTGTCCCCGCTCTACGGACAGACGTCGACCGCAACGATCGTCGGCACGGTGACCGACCAGACCGGCGCGGTCATACCCGGCGCGGAGGTCACCGCCACACACGTGGACACCGGCAGGGTCCGCATCACTGCAACCAATGAGCGGGGAGACTACACCATCCCCAACGTTGCCATAGGCCGTTACAGCGTCGCCGCTGTACTGGAGGGATTCAGCAAGCAGGAAGTAAGCGACATCGTCCTCCAGCTTGACCAAACGGCACGCGTGAATCTTGAACTGAGGCCTGGCGAGGTCACGGAAATCGTGACGGTCGAAGGTACGGCACCTCTGCTCGCCTCCGACACGTCTGACGTTGGGACCGTGATCGAGAACAAGCAGATTGTCGAGCTCCCGCTCAACAAGCGAGAGTTTCTGCAATTGGCCTTGCTGCAGCCCGGCGTCGTTCCACCCATGCCGGGGACCTTTCTTGAACGAAATCAGGGGCAGTTCACGTCCGTGTCGGCGATGGGCACCCGCCAGGAGTACCAGCAGGTCTCCCTGCACGGCATCACCAACATGGACCCGCAGAACAACAACCTCGCCGTACGGCCGAACGTAGAGGCCATTCAGGAGTTCAAGATCCAGACCAGCAACTACTCGGCCGAGCTTCCGACCAAGGGCGGCGTCGTGGTGAACCTGGCGATCAAGTCGGGCACGAACAAGCTTCACAGCACCATCTATGAGTTTTTCCGGAACTCCGCACTGGACGGCCGGAACTTCTTCTCCATCTCACCGGACACCCCGCCGTATCGGCAGAATCAGTACGGAGGAACGGTGGGCGGGCCGATCGTCAAGAACAAGACCTTCGGCTTTTTCGCCTATGAAGGCCTGCGCACCCGGGAGGCTCGAACGGCCGTCAACATCGTGCCGACCGACGAGCAGCGCAATGGGATCTTTGACCCCGGCAGGTTCGGCATCATCCACGACCCGCTCACCTTCAATCCGAACACCCGCGAGCGGCAGCCTTTCCCCAACAACACGGTCCCGAGAGACCGCATCCATCCGGTTTCCGCGGACATCATGACGTTTGTGGATCCCGTCAACAACCCCGGCGACCCCGCGCGCAATCTGATCACCGGTGCGAGCGCCGAAGATGATATCAACCAATACAACGGGCGACTCGATCATCTGTTCAGTGAGAATGACACCCTGATGTTCAGCTACAACATCACCGACCGCAAAAGTGCTTTCCCGTCGGTCGGTGGCGTATCCGGTGTAGGGACGGGCACAGGGGGATTCAAAGACGTCGGGGGCGCACAGTTCAATGACCGCTCCCAGCACATGAGCTTCGCCTATACGCACATCTTTTCTCCCAATCTGCTGAACGAGATTCGGGGAGGGTTCGTCCGCTACCAGCACAACGAGATCGGGCGCAACCAGGGGACCCTGTTCGAGGCGGAGCGGTGGGGCATTCCGGGCTCGGAAAACCGAGAGAGGTTCGCCGCCTGGCCGACCCTGAGAGTTAGCGGATACAACTTCCCTTCCGAAGGCCGAACCAGCATCTACTGGAATTCGGTCTACCAGTTGGCCAACTCGCTCACCTGGAACAAGGGTAACCACAGCATGAAAATGGGGTGGAGCGGTCAGTTGATCAACGGCTTTCTGCAGTTCTGCTTCTGCCCGGGGAGCTACAGCTCCAGCGGCCAGTACGTGGGGCTGAGCCAGCAGGCCGGCCCGGGAGACGCTTTCGCACAATTCCTGTTAGGCGACCTGAACGGCGTGAGCAAATGGGAAGTTTTTGACTCGAACTACCTCTATGGACAGCAGCACGGAATCTACTTCCAGGATGACTGGAAGGTCACTCGGAACCTCAGTTTGAACCTCGGTGTGCGGTACGACTACGCGCAGCCCTTGAGGGACAAGCAGGACCGTGTCGCCAGTTGGGACCCGGCCAACGGGGAGGTCGTTTATCCCGACAACGCCCCTCTGGTTATCAAGGATCCGAATACGGGAGCGACTTCGCCTTTCCATCCTCCTTTTCCTTATCGCACCACGCCCAATCGGGGGCTCTATCAGTCGGACAAGATGAATTTTGCGCCGCGATTCGGTTACGCCTATCAGATCAGCAGCAAGACCGTCAGTCGAGGTGCGTTCGGTATCTTCAACGGGATGAACCCGACGCGTCATGAAAGCCTTTCCAGCTTCAGCTCGCCGTTTCTGTTTTTCCCCAGCCAGGGTCCCAACATCGATCCGGAAATCCCGTCGATCAATTGGGACGTTGGATTCACCGGCGCTGCCCGGACCATCTCGACCTCGCTGTGGAAGGCAAGGCCACTGGTCGGGCTGAAGAACCCCTACATCATGATGTGGAACCAAGGCTTCCAGCACACCCTGAAAGACGACCTGCTGCTGGACGTGGCCTACGTAGGCTCGGCAGGCCGGCAGCAGACGGTGTTTTATACGGAAAACGTCTGTCCACCCGGCCCGGGAAATTGTCAGACGCGCCGGCCTTTCAGGGACGTGGGCCTGGTACGCTCGTTCTATACGGGCGGCAACTCTTCCTATCACTCCTTGCAGGCGAGACTGGAGAAGCGGTTCTCCGAGGGTGTGGGTTTTGCGTTGTCCTACACGGTCAGCAAGTCGATTGACCACGCTTCCACCGATGTCGGCTCCAGCGGCGACGGATCAGGCGCGGAGAACTCGTTTGACGTCCACCGATCGCAACGGGGACTTTCGGCTTTCGATATTCCTCAGCGGCTCGTTTTCAACTATGTTTGGGAGCTTCCCTGGGGGCCGGGACACGGCATGTTCGAGACCGGACCTGCGAGTTATATCCTGGGTGGTTGGCAGCTTACGGGCATCATAGCGCTCCAGAGCGGCTACCCATTCACGGTGAGTCATGGGAGCCGTACGAACGGGGCCGGAGGTGGACGCCCCGATCGGCTTTGCGACGGGAGGCTCTCGAACCAGAGCTTGGATCGATGGTTCGACACGGACTGCTTTGCACAACCGGGGCTGTTCCTGTTCGGGGACGCCGGGAGGAACATCATCCGTGCCGACGGAAACGTGAGCATCGACGTCGGCCTCTACAAGAACTTCATGCTGACAGAAGAGCTGAGGCTGCAGTTCCGGGCCGAAGCCTTCAATCTGCCCAATCATGCGAATTTCAGCATCCCGAACCGCAACATGCGCTCGGGCGGGCGAGGCGTGGTCAGCAGGGCTTTCGACCCGCGCCGCGTTCAATTCTCGCTCAAGTTGAGTTTCTGAGCGGAAAGGGAAACGCTGAAGAGGATTGCAGTACAGGCGGGTCTGGGATTGGCAAGCCGTGGCCCGAACGGCGGCTGCCGGCCCTAGACCCGTTGTTTGTCAGCTCGGTCGTACAAAATCCGAGTGAGGAAAGCTCGCCGAAACAAGCATGACAACTCGCAGGTCATTTCTGTGGACCGCTGCGGCCATGGCATCGGCCGCCGCCTCGGCTCCAAGATCGCTCCACGCCTCGCCGCCCGCCGCCGCGGGCGCGAAACACAGTCGCAGTGTCCTATTCCATCCGACTCCGGATCAGTTACGACAAGGCATCTTCGAGGACACCGAGGTCAACGCTGCCCTCGACGGCATCACGCTGGCGAAGGGATCCGACGGTTCCCACCGGCCAGCCGGCTCGTTCCTCTCGCAACCTGTCTCCATCAAGGGCATGCCTTCGCTGCGCCTAAGCTGGCGGGAGCGCTGGACGACTCCCCTCGCTTGGGAGAAGCACCCTCGGAATCCGATTCTCGGGCCGCCGCCGCCCGGCAACTGGGATGCCGGCAGCCTCACCTCGCCTAGCCTCCTGCGGGCCGGTGACGAGTTCCGCCTCTACTACGGCTCGCGTCCGAAGGGATCGAAAACCGCCGTTGGGATGGCCACCGCGCCTCTGTCAGATCCGCACCGCTGGGAGAAACATCCCAAGCCCATCTTGACGGCCGGCGCATCTGGAGCGTTTGACGAAAACGGCGTCATCGGCCCGGAAGTGGTCCCTGTCACCGATACCCACTGGCACATGTATTATGTGGGCTATCATCCAACAGCAAAGCAGGGCCGCATGCCGGTTCATCAGATCGGCCTCGCCGAGAGTGCTGACGGGGGTCTGACGTGGCGGCACTTCTCGAAGGAAGCGGTGATCCCACACGGTCCCTTGGGGAGCTATGACGCTTTCACGGCCAGCTCGTGCAGTGTATTGCGTGTCGGCGAGCAATGGATGATGTGGTACGGAGGCATCGAACAGGTTCCTTACCTGGCAAGCGTTTGTCTGGCGACGTCAGAAGACGGACACACGTGGAAAAAGTTCGAGCGCAATCCGGTGTTGTCCTTCAATCCCTATCTCGAGGCCGAAGCTTTCCTGGCGGCCGCGCCCCACGTCCTTTATGAAGACGGCCTCTTCAAGATGTGGTACAGCGCGAAAGGGTACGGGGAAGGCAGAAAGGCGGGGGACTACCGGATCTGCTACGCCGAATCGCGAGACGGTATTTTGTGGGACCGCTTCCCCAAGAACCCGGTTGTCGGCCCTTCGGCCTCCGGGTGGGACAGCAAGATGGCTGAGTATCCGGAAGTGTTGCAGGTAGACGGCGAGCATCACATGTGGTACTGCGGAGACGGGTACGGGTCGCTCGGATATGCAAAGGGCCGGCCCTTGGCCCGGGTTCGCATCCAGACCAGAGCCGGCAACACGAAAAACCCCGATGCCGCCTGGAGCGAGTGGTCCGATCCCCACCCGGACCCCACGGGTTCGGCGGTACAACACGAGACGGCCGCTTTCCTGCAGATTCGAGCGCGACTGGAAACCGAAGATCGTGGTTTCTCGCCCGCCGTGCAGGACATTGCACTTTCGACGGCTTGAGGAGGACCACATTGATACGGCGAAACATCCGTTTCCTTACTTGCTTGCAGATCCTCACGCTCTGTGGGGCTTGCACTCCGGCTGAAGAGGCATCGGAGGGCGCGAAGGAAGAAAAGAAACGGCTGCAACCCTGGGTGAAAAAAGGCCGGATTCTCGCACCGGGATTTGCCGGTCCTCTCTCGAGCAACCGGCTTTCCGCCCCGTCGGTCGTGAGGTTGAAGGACGGCCGACTGCGACTGTACTTTTGGACAGGCGACAAGGAGGGTTACCACTATCTCTTTGCGGCCGAGGCATCGCCGAACAATCCTCATGATTGGAAACTGGTGAGTGAAGAGCCTATTCTCCGCCCTTCCCCAACCGGCAACCTCAGTGACAAAGGCCCCAGCTTCCCCTGGGTGCTGCCGCGGGAAGAGGGCGGCTGGCTGATGTACTACGCGGTATGGGGCTCGTGGGCGCCTCCCGGCGAGTTGTCGAATCGCACCTCTCTGGCGATCAGCCGCGACAAGGGACTGACGTGGGAAACCATCAAGGAGCCGCTTCTGCCCTTGGGAGAGCCCGGTTCTTACGACGCGGGTCTGACCGGGTCGGTGTGCGTGCTGCAAACCGGCCCGAAGAAGTATGAGATGTGGTACACCGCGGGGGAGCGGTACGAGGTCTTTAACGAACGCAAGCGCGGCATCGTCCACATCGGCCATGCGGTGTCGCAAGGCGGCATCGAATGGGTAAAGGCCCCCGAGCCTGCCTTGCGCGCCCGCCAGGAACAGGTGGAAGGCTATGAGGCGGTCGTCTCCAAACCCTCCGTGCTCATCATCGACGGCGTCTACCACATGTGGTTCAGCGTCTTCATGATGGACGGCCACGGTTACCGGCTACGATATGCGCGGTCGCAAGACGGCGTGCATTGGAAACCTTATTTCGACGAAGAGCTGTTTCCGCACAGCCCGGGCGAGTTCGACTCGGAGAATCAATCCTATTCCAACGTGATCGAGGTGGGGGACGAGCTTTGGATGTTTTACGTCGGAAACCGGTTCGGCGCTACCGGCATTGGGCTCGCTACCATAAAAACCGCAGCGTTGTAGCCGCGGCCGGCGCGGTATGAACAAACTGATCGGGTTCGCTCTCCTGCTTCCGCTGGCATGCGCGGTCGGCGGCCAGTCCCTGCCTTCGAAACCCCTTCCCGGGCAGACGCAACAAGTTTCTGACGATAACGAAGCAGCCGCGTTGGACGCGCTGCGGGCAGCCCCCAACCAAGTCGAGCCTTACATCCGTCTGGCCGCCATCAATGACCGGCGGGGCAAGCTGCACATCTCTCGAAACTACCTGCTGCGGGCGCTCGAGCTGGCGCCCGAGCACAGCGGAGTACATCATCTGCTCAGCGTCAATTATGCGCGCATCGAAGACTGGGAAAAAGCGTTCGTTCATATTGAAACCGCGCTGAAGAGCGAACCACGTAACGCCGCGATGCGATACAACGCAGGTAATTTTTTTCACAACACGGGCAAGTTCCTCGAAGCGTCCGAACAGTATCGGCTGGCGCATCACCTCGACCCGGCCAACTTCCAGTACCACTATTCACTGGCTCTGGCGACGGAGCTGGCCGATCAAAGGGAAGAGGCGCTTGCCGAGTGGACCAAGGTCATCGAAGCCCATCCCGCCCAGGCCGGACCCTACTCCCGCCGTGCGACTCTGATGATGTCGCTCGGCCGCAAGGAAGAAGCCCATCGCGATGCGGCGAAAGCCATCTCTTTGGATCTGCAGTCGGCCGACGCCCATTACGTTCTGGGAAGAATCCACGAGCAAGATCGTGAACTGCCGAAGGCTCTGGAAGCCTACGCGCAGGTCGTTGCCATCGATCCCGAACACGTTCAGACCCGCTACCGCTTGAGCCTGATCCAGCGGCGCTTGGGTGATGTCGAAGAGGCCAAGAAACAAAGCAATATCTACAGGTCGCTCAAGGCAAAAAACGATGCGCTTGACACCGTCGCTCGTGCGACGAACTCACTCGCAACCGGCAACTACCGCTTTGCCGAAACGCAACTAAGAGAGGCCGTGCGAATCGATCCTGAAAACGTGCAGGCTCTTTACCACCTCGGAATGGTTCAACAGGAGCAGCACAAGTTCGCGGACGCGGTGAAAACGTTTCAGACGGTTCTTTCACTCGATCCCGAGCTAGCCATGGCACACGCAACTCTCGGTCTCGCGCTAGCGGAACTGGGCCGCCGCGAGGAGGCTCGCCATGAGCTTGGAAAGTCCTTGGAGTTGGACGATGCCAGCTACGAAGTGGCCTTCTTCGCCGGACGAGGATTTCTCCGTCTCGAGGACTTCGCTCGGACCGAAGCCGCTCTTGTGCGGGCGCTCGCTCTGTGGCCTTCTCATCCCAAGGCGCTGGCCAGTGCGTTCGAGCTCTACGTCATGTGGGACAAAACGCAGCGGGCGCGGGCCTACGCGGACTTGGCCGCGGAAGCGAACCCCAACGATGCGAAGCTTCTCTTCCTGGTGGGTCTGTTCTGGGCGGGTGAAGGCGAGTTCGAACGGGCGCGCAGCCGACTGCGACGAGCGACAACGGCCCTCCCCGGTGACAAGAACATTTCTGATTTGCTTGCACAGGTCGATGAGTTGATCGCTCAAAAGGCTCGGGGCCGGTAATCTGCCAGCTCCAGGCTGTCTCGTGTGGCGGATTTAGAACGTCGCAACCATGCAGCGGTATTTCTTCAAACGTTTTATCCGGGCTGTCATTGTCGTATGGCTGGTCGCCACGACGTTCTTCTTCGCTTTGCGGATGATCAGTGATCCGGTCGAGCTGCTGTTTTCTCAATCCGGGATGGCCACTCCGCAAGAAAAGCAAGCCATGCGGGAGTTTCTGAAACTCGATAGTCCCATCCACATCCAGTACGCGGACTTCCTGTTTTCGGCGGTGCAAGGCGACATGGGGCACTCATTCCGGTTCCGCCAACCGGCCTTGCCGATGTTGCTGGGGCGCATACCCGCGACGCTGGAGCTCACCTTCGCCGCTCTGGCGATAGCCGCCGTCGTCGGCTCCATTTTGGGAATCGTTGCGGCGTTGAAACCTCATACGCTGATTGATCACTTCACGATCTTTCTGTCGCTTTTGGGGCAGTCGGTTCCCGTCTTTTGGCTGGGAATCGTTCTCATGCTGCTATTCGCCGTGCAACTAGGTTGGTTGCCGGCCACCGGACGCGGAGATCTGAGCCATCTCGTCCTGCCTGCTTTCTGCTTATCCACCTATCCCACGGCGAGCGTTGCACGTTTGCTGAGGTCAAGCATGATGGATGTCATGTCTCAAGATTACATCCGGACGGCCCGCGCCAAGGGACTGCCGGAAACGGTCGTCGTCATCCGCCATGGGCTGAGAAATGCGGCTATTCCCGCGATCACGATGCTCGGTCTGCTGCTCTCTCGTCTACTGGGAGGAGCCGTCGTCGTCGAGACGATTTTCGATTGGCCGGGGATTGGCTCGTTGGCTTACAAGGCAATCTCACTGCGAGACTTTACGATGGTACAAGCCTCATCCGTTGTTTTCGGCGTGGCCGTGGTGGTGACCAACTTCATCGTAGACATGATCTACGCCTGGATTGACCCTCGTATCAGATATTCATGACGCGAAAAAGGGGAGGATGCAGCTTGAGCCGCGAGGCCATCGGCAAATCAACAGGGAGGCACGTATGAGCTTCGGCAGCGAGCCCTCTCTGACCTTGCCGCGGGAGCCCTCCGGCTTCAGTAAACGTTTGCCGCGGCTGTTCAGAAGTCCTGGGGCGCTGTTCGGCGTCCCTGTCGTCCTGTTGGTGGTGATGACAGCGCTGTTTGCCCAGTACGTTTCTCCCCATAACCCATTCGAGCAGGCCCTGAGCCTGCGCCTCCAGCCCCCTTTCTGGGAGGAAGGAGGAGAGTTTTCCCGTCCCCTGGGAACCGATCAGTTCGGCAGGTGCCTGTTCAGCAGGATCATCCTCGGCGGCCGTGCTTCGATCATCGTCGGCGTGTCGGCGGTTTTGCTCTCGGCCTCGATCGGCATTCCGATAGGATTGATCGCAGGCTATTCTCGAGGCCGCGTGGACGAGGTCATCATGGCCATCGCCGACGTGCAGTATTCGTTCCCTTTCTTATTCCTGGCGCTGGTGCTGAGTTATCTGTTGGGACCGAGCCTCCACAACACCGTGCTCGCACTCGGCTTTGCGGGCTGGGTCACTTATGCCCGGGTCACGCGAGGAGAAGTTCTATCGATCCGTGAACGCGATTACATTCTGGCCGCCCGGGCCATCGGATGCAGCACGACGCGCACCGTGGTGCGGCACGTGCTTCCGCAAGTCGTGACGCCTCTCATTGTCGTCGGAACCTTGCAGACAGCATGGATGATCGTCGTCGAAGCGTCTCTCAGCTACCTGGGAATGGGGGTGCAGCCGCCAACTCCGAGTTGGGGCAACATTCTTGCCGAAGGCCGCTTGCACATACTGAACTCCTGGTGGTACGCCACATTCCCCGGAATCGCGATCACGATCACGGTGCTGGGCCTGAACATGATGGGGGACTGGTTGCGAGATGTCCTGGATCCCCGATCACGGCTACGGAGTCAGTAGAAGTCACTCAGAATCATTTCTCCAAGCAATTAACCTTTAACCTTGACCAAGAGAGTTTATTGATGACAAACGAAGCGAAACCTATCACGCCGGCGGGTTCACACGAGAGCTACCAAGACAAGCTTTCGAAACCTCAATATGGAATCTTGATCGCGAAAGACGTCATGGTGCCGATGCGAGATGGCGTTCGCCTGGCGGCGGACATCTATTTCCCGGCCATCGACGGGAAAGCCGTGGAAGGACGATGGCCGAGCGTCATGCAGCGCACCCCTTACAACAAGTCAGACAGCCACTACGGCGGCCACGCGGAATACTTCTGCAAACGCGGATACGTCGGAATCGTTATGGATTGCCGGGGCCGATTCAACTCCGAGGGTGAGTACTACCACTTCATTCACGAGGCCGATGACGGCTATGACACCTGCGAATGGATCGGGCGGCAAAGCTGGTCGGACGGCAAGATCGGCACATTCGGCGTCTCGTACGGCTCTCAGGTACAAAGCGCCATGGCCACCCAGAACCCTAAAAATCTGACGGCGATGATTCCTACCGAGGGACCATCCAACATCTACGAGTACGGCCTGCGCCACGACGGAGCTTTCCAACTCAAGTTCCTCACCGCGGGGTTCTGGTTCGGCCTCATGAGCCAGGAAGCACGGGACAACCCCGCCATCAAGAAGGCGCTCGAGGGAGCGCGGATGGGGGATTGGCTATGGCGCCTGCCCCTCAAGCGGGGCCAATCGCCGCTGGCTCTAATCCCGAACTATGAGAGCTTCGTAATCGATTTCATGACGCGCGGCGACCACGAACCCTTTTGGGATCAGCCGGGTTTCAACATCGAAGCGCACTATGACGAGCATTCGGATGTGCCCACTTATCTGGTGTGCGGCTGGTACGACTCTTGGCCCCGCGCCATGTTCATCCACTTCATGGAGCTCTCGCGACGAAAGAAGGGTCCGATCAAGATCCTCATGGGGCCGTGGATTCACGGCGACGACACGGTCGAGTTGACCTATTCCGGCGACGTGGATTTCGGCCCCGAGGCGAGCCTGAAAGGCAACCTGGGCGAACATCGCAACGCTTGGCGGCTGCGGTGGTTCGACCGTTGGCTCAAGGGCATCGAGAACGGCGTGGACCAGGAGCCGCCGCTGAAGATGTTCGTGATGGGAGGCGGCAGCGGGCGCAAGAACGCGGAAGGGCGGCTCGACCACGGGGGGTGCTGGCGTGATGAATACGAATGGCCCCTGGCCCGCACGCAATACACGAAGTACTATTTGCACGGAGAAGGAACGTTAAACCCGCAAAAGCCCCGCAGCGACGGTTCGCCCAGCGCGTATCTCTATGATCCGAACCATCCTGTTCCGACGATCAGCGGCAGCCTCTCGGGTCTGGCCGAGATCGTGCCGATGGAGCCCGGCGTTCACGGCGACCCGCCGCCCATGACGCGATTACGAAACCTCGCCGTGCAGGGCGCGATGCACCAAGCAGAGTACCCCGGCGGCTTCGCGTGCAAACCGCCTTATCTGCCGCTGTCGGCGCGGCAGGACGTATTGTCTTTCCAGACGGCGCCTCTCGAGCAGAATGTCGAAGTCACCGGCCCGATCACCGTCAAGCTATGGGCTTCTTCCTCGGCGCTGGACACGGACTTTACCGCCAAGCTCCTCGACATCTACCCGAGCAGCAACGACTATCCCGACGGCTATCACATGAACATCACGGAAGGCATCATCCGCGCCCGTTACCGCGACCGTTCCGGCAAATCGAAACTGCTGGAGCCGGGCGCAGTCTACCCCTTCGAGATCATCCTCGAACCGACGAGCAACCTCTTCCAAGCCGGTCATCGTATCCGCGTGGATATCTCCAGCTCGAATTTTCCGCGCTTTGACATCAACCCGAATACGGGAGAGTCGGTCGGACAACACACGCATACCGTCGTGGCTCACAACAAGATCTTCCACGACTTCCAACACGAGTCACATATCGTCTTGCCCGTGATTCCAGAATGAACGGGAACAACCGTATGAGGCCCAGGAGCGCCTGCTTATGAACCACACTGCCGAAATGGCCGACTATCTTTCACAACTGACCCGCGATCAGTTGCCGGACGACGTCGCCAACACGATCAAGCATTGTCTGCTGGATGCGCTGGGCGTCATTCTCGGGGGCGCGGCCTACCTTCGGGAAAACGACGACCTGCTCTTTGCGGACTACGTCCAGAGACTCGGTGACCGCGAGGAATCCACCGTTCTGGGATTCGGTTTGAAGTCCTCGTCTCGTTCGGCGGCCTTCGCGAACGGGTCGCTGGCCGAAGTTCTCGACCAGTCCGACTGCATGTATGCCACCGCCAAGACGCACCCCGGCTCCAGCATCGTGCCGGGCGCCGTGTCATTTGCCGAAGCGCAAGGATCAAACGGCAGAGACCTTCTGACGGCGATCGCGGTGGGCTACGAAGCGACCGGACGGGCGGGGATGTCCGTGCAGCCCACACATTGGTACATGGGTTTTCAAGCTACGGGGACGGTGAACACGATCGGTGTCGCCGCCGCCGTCGGGCATCTGTTGGGATTCGGCAAGGACAAGATGGCGAATGCCCTGGGCATCGCCGGCCATATTCTGCCGATCTCAAACGGCGACGGCATCTTCAAAGGCTATACCGTGAAGCCTGTCCACGGCGGGCAGTCGGCAATGAGCGGCATCCAGGCGGCGCTGATGGCCGATTTGGGAATGACCGCCGGACCTCTTGAAGGCGAGCCGCCGCGCCACCACGCGTTCATTCAGATCACGAGCTCGGAGCCGAACTCCAAAGCCTTGACGGACGGCCTCGGGGAAACCTGGTACGCCCGAGACATGGCTTTCAAACCCTATCCGACCGGGCTTCTGGACCAAGGCCCCGCGGAGGTGGCCATCGATCTGGCCACTCAGCATGACATCAACGCCGAAGACGTAGAGGACGTGCTTGTCTCCACGTACTCGAACGCCGTCAAGTTCACCGGCGGGCACTACACGGATGTCAACAGCACGATCTACGATTGCCAGCTTTCGCTTCCCTACTCCGTCGCCGCAAGCATTCTCGATCGGCAACTGACCTGGGAGCAATACTCGGCCAAGCACCTGCGGAACCCCGCCTTGCACGACCTGGTCTCCCGCGTGAAGGTCGTCGCGGGAGAAGGCATGGACAAGAACTATCCGCGCGACTGGCCGGTCGAGGTGGAAGTCCGGCTGCGATCCGGCAAGACCGTCAAGCACCGCATCGAAAAGGCATGGGGATCACCGGCTCGACCGATGACGGAAGCGGAACTCGTGACGAAGTTCGAGCAACTGGCCGGCCGCCTTGTCGATAGCGACAAGGTCCGCGAGGCCGCAAAAAAGCTTCTTGCAATCGAGCAAGAGCAGCAATGCACAGACGTCTTGGCCCTTCTCGACTGCGAAAGCCCATTCTAGAGGCTTCGCGAAATTGCTCGTTGATACAGCAAGCATGACGTTGATCTTGGAAATCAAAGACGTTGTGACCCGCTTCCGGATGTCGGAGAAAACGGTCCATGCGGTCAACGGCGTCTCGTTCAGCCTCGACGAACGAGAGATCTTGTGTGTTGTCGGCGAAAGCGGCTGTGGCAAGAGCGTCACCATGCTGTCGTTGTTGCGTCTGATCCCGGAGCCTCCCGGTGACATCGTCCGCGGCGAAGCGAATTTCCTGGGGCGGAATCTGTTGGAGATGACGGCGGCGGAACTGCGAGAAGTCCGCGGCGCCCAGATCGGCATCATCTTTCAGGACCCGATGACGTCTCTCAATCCCGTGCTGCCCATAGGCCGTCAGATCGCAGAGGTGCTGGTCGAACACCTGGGTTTGTCTCGCCGCCAAGTCAGAAGTCGAACGATCGAGCTGCTGGAACTCGTAGGCATCCCGCACGCGGAATCCCGTATCAACGACTACCCCCACCAGTTCTCCGGAGGCATGCGTCAGAGGGTCATGATCGCCATGGCCCTGGCCTGCAATCCGAAGATCCTGATCGCCGATGAACCTACGACCGCTCTGGACGTCACGATCCAGGCACAGATTGTTGATCTGGTCAAACGGTTGCGCCGGGAACTCGGCATGGCCGTGATTTGGATCACGCACGACCTTGCACTGGTGGCAAGTCTGGCCGAACGGGTGGTGGTGATGTATGCCGGCTTCATCGTGGAGCAGGCGCCTGTCAAAGAGCTCTTCAAGAATCCCAGGCACCCGTACACCATCGGCCTCATGCAATCCGTACCGGGCATGGACGATGCCACAGGGCAGCCCTTGGCCAGCATCGCCGGCGCTCCACCCGACATGCTGAGGGCTCCCCAGGGCTGCCCGTTCGCCCCGCGCTGTTCGTACGTCATGGACCGCTGCCGGGAGGAAAACCCCGAGCTGATCCCAGTCGCTCAAGATCACGTTGCGGCTTGCTGGTGGGATGTGGATGAAGAACGCCCCCGAAATGGCTAAGCCTCACCAAAGCACCGCTCCTGATGGTGAAACCTCCAAATGAGAATCACCCATCATGACTGCTGAGCCGGATACGATCCTGAAGATCGTCGATCTCCAAGTTCACTTCCCCATATTGCGAGGCGTGTTGCAGCGCAAAGTGGGGTCCGTCAAAGCCGTCGACGGCGTGACCTTCGAGGTACGACGCGGAGAGACTCTCGGTGTGGTCGGTGAAAGCGGATCGGGGAAAACAACCCTAGGCCGCGCCATCTTGAAGCTCGTTCAGCCGACCGCGGGCCAGGTTCTCTTTGAAGGTCAGGACCTGTGCCGACTCGATGAAAGCAGACTGCGTCAGCACCGGCGGCACCTCCAGATGATCTTTCAGGACTCCTACTCGTCGCTCAACCCGCGGATGCGGGCCGAAGACATCGTCTCGGAGCCATTGATCGTTCACGGCGGCGAACGCGGCCAGTCCCTCAAAGAGCGGACAACTGAACTCTTCGAGACGGTGGGGCTCGATCTGCAATTCCGCCGGCGCTACCCCCATGAGCTCTCCGGCGGTCAGCGCCAGCGTCTTGGCATCGCGCGAGCGTTGTCCCTTAACCCCTCGGTCATCGTTTGCGACGAGCCTGTTTCGGCTCTCGACGTCTCCATCCAGGCCCAGATCGTGAACCTGCTGAAAGACCTTCAACGGCTACGAAAATTGACGTACTTGTTTATCGCCCACGACCTGAGCATGGTTCGTCACATCTCTGACCGGGTGGCGGTGATGTACTTGGGCCACATCATGGAACTGGCCGGTCGAGACGGCATTTACAACCAACCTCTCCATCCCTACACAGTCGCTTTGCTTTCCGCAGCGCCTCTACCCGACCCCGACCGTGAGGCAGCCCGCCGCCACATCGTCTTGACCGGCGGCCTGCCGAACCCCGCCGATCCGCCCCCCGGATGTGTTTTCAGCACGCGCTGTCCGTTGGTCAAAGATATCTGCCATGAGCAAGCCCCCGCGTTGCGCGAACTGCGTCCCGGCCATTTCGTGGCTTGCCACCGAAGCGATGAAGCCGGTCCGGGCAGCGGACTGCCTGCTATCCCTGCCGATCTCTCCTGAAAATTGCCTTCGACAATGACGGTCAGCTCAGGCCCAGTTGCCGAACCCGGCCGAAGAACGTCTTTTCGTCACCACGAACGTGTATCACCGCTCCCGTTAGCTTTCGGGCTTGACCAGGTCTGAGGTTCCCGATCGTTCCGACGGAATGAATGCACTGGTGTTGGTCGCAGTTTTCCATGACGTTGGCCGCCTGCTTCCAGGCGGCGCCGATGACCGCATTGCGATCTCTCGAGACCCGACAGACCGCCCCGCTGCTCAGTACGGTCCGGCTGCCGTTCCCCCAGTAGCTGGCCGGCACATTCCACAGCATATGTCGATCGAGGACGCGATAAAACGTCCGGATCGGGTCGCCGCCGCCCCGGTCGGTCCGGGCCGTCGGGGTCATCTTGCCGTCAACCAATACAAACGTTGTGCTCCTGTCTTCGGTTTGGAAGCCGGGGCAGGTAGGAAAACCCAGGCACGGGTTGACCGAGACTCCATGGAGGCTGCTCGTCCGGCCGTTGCTCACGGTCAATTCCAGCGAAGCTCCGTAGTCGGTGGGGGTCATCACGACTTTCTGACGGACACCGGCAAGGTAGGTGAAACCAAAGCGATCTTTCGCTTCCGCCTGGGCCACACCCTCCTCGGTGCTCTCCCACTCGCACCGGATTTGCCCGTCCGCCTCGACCGTCCAGCGCACTTCCGGCCAGAAGCTGACTGCCAACATGCCTTCACGTGACTGCGTCGCCTCCGGCACGCGAAAAGTCCACGAACACTCGAACAACCGGGAGTGCAGCATGACGACCCGCTGGTCGTTTTGCTTCGGTTCCAAGCGCAAGGTCGATGCCCCCGTCTCGTTTTCCTTCTGCGAGCTCGAGACTCTCCCGACATCCCCGCAAGCCGAGCCCAGCAGGAACAATGCGCCGGCGCCCATCAACCCCCGCCGTGACTGATCTTCCGTCGGCTTCATGAAACTCTCTCCGTGCTTGTCAACTACGGTCACCGCCACTCGGCTTTGTGCAAATACACACGCTCGTCGCTGGAAGGTTCCCACTTGAGGTTCGCGTTGACACCATAGATGAAATCCCCGACGAAGCCGGGAATGTATCCAACGTTCTCGTGAACAAACCTCTGGATTTCTTTCATGACGGCTCTCTGCTTGTCGGGGTCTACCGTGTCGGAGAAGTCGTCCAGCATTTTTGTCAGTTGCGGGTGGTTGAAGTAGAAGCCTCGAAAGTTGGGATGGAAATGAGCGTTGTAGCAGAAGTCGGCGGCAAACATCTGGTTGCCACAGGACATGAATCCGAGCGTCACGTCCTTGTTCAACCACTTGTCGTTGTAGCTGGCCTCCTCCGCCATCCACAATCCCATCTTGATTCCGACAGCCTCCAGGTTGGCGACGATCACTTCCGACGCGATGTTGTCGATCGGTAGCCAACCGACGGGCGTCTTAAAGGGATCATCCACCGTGAAGCCGTTTGGGTAGCCGGCCTCGGCCAGCAACTGCCGTGCTTTATCCGGGTCGTAATCGTAGGGTTGGAGGCTCGGATCGTACTGCTCGATGATCTTAGGAGTGAGCGCCGCCTGCCGGTATCCCAGGCCTCCATACAGCTTGTCGATAATCTCTTGCCAATTGATGGCATGTGCCATGGCCTGGCGGACACGAACATCGTCAAAGGGTTTACGAAATGTATTGATGGTGACGAAGTTCGTTCGGTGCGAGGGCACGCTGCGCACATCGATCTGCGGATTCTTCTCGAGATCGTCAATCATATCCGGCGAAACTTCATCGATGATGTCCGCCTCACCCGACTGCAGCATCAGCATCTTGGTCGCTCGGTCGGAAACGAACCGAAAGGTCACTTGCTCGATCTTGGGCGCCTCTCCCCAGTAGTCGGTATTTACCCTGAGGGTAATGAAATCGTCCAATTCCCATTCGACGAAGTGGTAGGGTCCGGTGCCGATCGGGTTCAGGTTATACGCCTCAGCGCCGACCTCCTCGAAGGTTTCCTGGTCCACGGGCATGAAGACATTCATGGCCGGGAGAATACCGTAGGCTTTCCCGATGACATCAAACGTATAGTCGTCAATGACTTCCGCTCCGCTCACGGCATGATAGAAGCCGTTGACGGGGCTTGCGAGCTCGGGGTCTTTGATGCGGCCCAGGGTGAATGCCACGTCGTGCGCAGTCAGCGGAGAGCCGTTGTGGAACTTGACCTCCCGCCGGAGGTGAAAGCGCATCCTGTTTCTATCGATCCGTTCCCACAACAGGGCCAGCATCGGCTCCCATTGCTGTGTTGCCGGGTTGTAGCGAACGATGGGGTCGTAGACATGCGTATGAGGGCTGAAGCGCAGTCCCTGCAAGGTCGGATCCATGTACAGGACGTAGCTGGCTCCGCCCGAGGCAGCCACCGTGACAGAGTTTTTATGCCCACCGGCCTCCCGAGATCCTGCACCGGAGTCGCTATCCTGCCCGCAAGCGCTTAGTATCAACAGTACTCCGAGACAGATCCCACCAATCGCTCGGATCACTTGATGCGGCATGACGACCTTTCGAGGCTGATATAAGTTGCTAACAGGACAACTTCCCAACGTGCCGCGCCTTCCACGTGACTTTCACCACGGACTGCCGGCCGATCACTCTCTTACTCACTGCTGGCTTCGGTAACATTTCCGCCTTCATCCCAGGCATACTTGAACATTGTCGGCAGCGTCATTTGGAGCTCCCCCTTGAAAGGAACATTGACGTCCACCGGGCCGATCTGTCTGGGTTTGGTTCGGGAAGGAATCTCCGTCACTCCGGTTCGTTTCATATAGGCGCGCATGGCTTCCTGGACGATTCTTTTCTCCTCTTCCAGTTGAATTGCAGAATCGGATGACCCATTCACGGGCGCCTGGTCCAAGGACGCACCGCATGCCATCAGCACCATGCTCAACGCGAGCAGCGCGAAGACCCGCGGCTGAGTCGTCATGTGAGGCCGCCCTCGTTGTTTCCCCAGGAGTTCCTGATCTTCAAGAGGCAAATCGTTTCCCCTCTCTCTGCTGACCTGCATTTCTCACCCCGTGTCGAGGCGAAGTGCGTGAGAGGGCCGTCAGGACGAGGCGCGAGCCGCTTGGCGCGCGCAGGTGTACTTGACCCTACATCGAGCACGGCAAGCAAGCGCAACGAAGTCATGGCGGTCTTATCGCGTGCTGCGGCCGTCAGGCGGTGAGAAATGCAGGTCAGAATCCAGCCCTCTTGTCACACACATTGAGGAGGGTTTCCCCCGCGACGTAACGTCGCAGGTTCTCCTTGAAGATTTGCTGGCGGCGCTCCCATATCTGCGGCGAGTCCGCGGACACATGGGGTGAGATCAGCACGTTGGGCATATCCCAGAGCGGGCTGACGGAGGGCAGCGGCTCTTGGGCCGTGACGTCCATGGCCGCCCCGGCAACCTGCCCGGACCGAAGAGCGTCTACGAGAGATTCCTCGTCAATAATTCCGCCTCTGGACAACGCGATCACATGGACGCCCGGTTTCAGCCGCTCGAATTCGCATCGGCCGATCATGCCCCGGGTTGCATCGGTCAGCGGGGCTGTCACCACGAACCAGTCGGAGATCGCGAGCAGGTCGTCCAGATGCCCAGCGTCCCATACTTCCCGGACGCCGAAGGGAGGATCCATCTTGCGCACGTCGACGGCATAGACATCCATCCCGAACCCAGGCGCTCGCTGCGCTATGGCTTTGCCGATCTCACCCATCGCCAGAATACCCATGGTCGTTCCCGGCAACTCCATCATGCGCCCGCGGTACTTCTTGAAGTCCCAGCGGTGGGCCCGCTGGTCGTCAATCAGCTCCGGGATGCGGTGGGCGAATGCCAGCACCATGGCGAACGCATGGTCGGCCATTGCGATCGCGTGAGTTCCTGGTGCATTGGTCATCATGACATCGCTTTCGACCAATTCAGGACTGTCCCTCAGGATGTAGTCAAAGCCGGCTCCGATGAATTGAAACCAGCGGAGCTTCCCAGCCTTCTGAAACACCTCCCCGCTGATCTGCCCAAACTGGACCTCCGCATCAGGAATCTCGCGCAGTTGTTCTTCAACCGTGTAGGCCGGCGCAAACGTTATCTGAGGGAAGCTTGCGCGCAAGTCCCGGACGAAGTCCTCGCCCATATCAAATCCCAAAACGACTTTCATGCGCAGCCCTGTCAGCGCGATTGTACCTGCGATGCTTGTCAGAGCACAACGACTCCACGGCAACGAACAAGCCGAACAGCCCGAAACTTGCGTGAAACCAACAACTTCAGGGCCAGCCGCAACCTCTCGCGCACTCAGCCGTCCTGAAAATCGAAAAAAACCAGTCTCGCCCAACCGCCACGGGATCATCACTCTGGTGTGAGATGCGGGTGGAGCAGCGCCGAAAGCAGAGTCTGTGTCGGCGCAATGTGAGATGTTCCCCTGGCGAACAAAGGAGAACGTTCCCCTTAGGCTCGAAGTACTGAAGCCCTTCAGTCTTGTTTCTGCCGCCCCGGCCGGCATAGCATGACGACAGGGAGGCGGCAATCATACAGATCGACTTGCCATCGGCGCGGCGCTCGCTGTGGCGGCTGCCGCCCCCGCGCGCCGCGGGCATCCTTGCCCTCGCGAAGAAAAAAGCGAAGAAAAAATCGAGGAGGTGATATCACGCCCATTCGTCTCCGGCGAAGTTTGTTCTTCGTAGCGCCGGCAACCCCGGCCGGCAGGCCCTCTCGCCGCAAGCCCGGCGAGACCGTCAAGGCCCTCACCGGCCGACCCCGCCGGGCCGGCTGCGGTCTGCCCGGCGCCCCCAGGCTGCCCCGGCCTGCATGTCTCACCACGTGGGGAAGCGAAGTGCGTGCGGGTCACGAGACACGAATCACGAAACACGGCCTTTACACATCGAGCATGGCAAGCCAGCACAACGAAGTCATGGCGGTCGTATCTCGTGCTTCCCCCGTCAGCTGGCGAGAGATGCAGGCCATGCTGCCGCGCCCGAGGCGCGTTCGTCTGGCGGAGGAAAAAGTCGAAAACAACAGCACAGGATGCGCAGGCGCTGCCGGCGGACGATCTTCGGCCCAGGCGCATCGAGGGCGCGTCTTGGCCGCAAATCCGGTGTCGGAAGGGCCGTTCGGTTCGCCGTGGTTGCGAACAGGTAGCACCACCAAAAACCGCCGCCCGGACCGCCGCACCCGCCGCCAAGTCAGTGCTTGCCAGTCCACGGTTGCTCGGCATTTCTCGGCATTCTCTTTCCCCTCAGCAAGTGTTCAAGCGCCGTTAGCTGGGAAATCCCGGAAAAATGCGCAGAATCCCGGGTCTGCGGCCGGCCGCACGAAGTGCACCGTCTGCTGACTGGAATGGGTGTGTGAGGTAGGATATAGGCAATCATGTCAGGGGCCTTGGCGAGCGATCGGTCAAGGGTATGGTTCCTCAGCCGTCTGCTCATACTGTCATTGACCATCGCCCTAGCTCTCGGCTTGGCTTCCGCGCAAGCGTCCGGCCAAGATGCCGACACGCGGGCAGGTCTCCAACAACCTGCCGACCCAGCGGCTTCCCTGTTCGGCGAACACGTTCGACCGCTGCTGGAAACACGCTGCCTGTCGTGTCACAACAGCGAGTTGAAACAGTCCGGCCTCGACCTGTCGACTCGTGCGGGCTTGCTGCGCGGCGGTAGCCGCGGCCCTGCGATTGTTGCCGGTGACGCGGAACAAAGCCTGCTCGTGCAACTCGTGTATCACAAGCAGAAACCCAACATGCCTTTCATGACCGCCAAGCTTTCAGGCGACGTGCTGGCGCACGTCGTGGAATGGGTCAACGCAGGGGCGCCCTATGAGGCGGCGGTTATCTCTGCGGCGAGAGAAGATGACGAGGCGCACTCGACCGCTCACTGGGCATTTCAGCCCCCGGCTCGCCCTGATGTTCCCGAGGTCAAGAACGCCCGCTGGGTTCGCAATCCCATAGACGCCTTTATCGCCGCCGAACACGAGAAGCGGGGCTTGACACCGGCGCCGCCGGCCAAGAAACGTGTTCTGCTTCGGCGAGTCTACTTGGATCTGATTGGACTGCCGCCAACGCCTCAGCAAATCGAAGCCTTCCTCGCGGATACTTCGGACGACGCCTACGACAACGTTGTGGACGAACTGCTTGATAGCCCCCGCTATGGCGAGCGCTGGGGCCGGCACTGGATGGACGTTTGGCGCTACAGCGACTGGTACGGATTCCGCCAAACCGACGAGTTGCGCAACGCGCAGCACCACATCTGGCAATGGCGCGACTGGATCATCGATGCCGTTAACGAAGACAAAGGCTACGACCGAATGATCCTCGAAATGCTCGCCGGCGACGAGATCGCTCCGAACAACCCCGACGTTTTGCGCGCCACCGGGTATCTGGCCCGCAACTGGTACAAGTTCAATCGCAACGTTTGGCTCCAGGACACGGTCGAGCATACCGCCGCGGGCTTCCTCGGCATCACGCTGAAATGCGCCCGCTGCCACGATCACAAATACGATCCCATTCAGCAGAATGAGTACTACCGCTTCCGTGCGTTCTTTGAGCCGCACGAAGTACGCACCGACAGAGTGCCCGGCGAACCCGATCTTTCCAAAGCGGGCATCCCACGCGCTTATGACTCCGGTATGAGCGCAAAGACCTTTCTCTTTCTCGGCGGTGACGAAGCCAAGCCTCTCAAAGACAGACCTCTGTCGCCCGGTGTGCCGCGGGTTATCGGAGGCTCCGAGTTGAAGATTCAGCCCGTCTCTCTGAATCTCGAAGCCCGGTACCCCGATTTCCGTCCCTTCGTCCACGAGGATCTTGTCACGCAAGCCAAACGAGAGATCGAGAAAGCCGAAAAAGATCTGGCCCAGGCGGACGAAGAGCTTGTGTCAGCAAAACGACGGCTTGCGCATGGAAACGCCGAGTGGGTATCGCAGCCTGATTTGTCGCCTTCCAAATCTGCCGATCCCAATAAAGAGGAAGGCAAGGAAGAGGAAGTGGACCCGGAAATAGGACTAAGGAATGCCGAAGCCGCCCACGCAATGGCCGCCAAATTCCTCGCCACGGTTCGATCGAAGCTACCGGCGCTGGAAGCTCGCATTGCTGCGGACAAAGCCAAATACAGCGATCCGCAACAGCCTGACTGGGAAGCACTGGCGCTGGAGGCGAAGAAGGCTGAACGCTTTGCCAACCTGCGTCTGGCTGACCAGAGCGTGCTGCAGGTCCAACAACTCCTGAAGGAAATAGAACGCGCGGAGGACCCGCTCGACAAAAGCATCGAAAAGAAACTCACCACGGCCCGCGAACAGCTCAAGGCGGCCCAGGAGGCGCTGGAGTCTCACGAGGAATACACACAGGTGGGTGAGATTTATCCCGAGATCAGCACCGGAAGGCGCCTGGCCCTCGCAAAGTGGATCGCCGACAAGAGCAACCCGTTGACCGCCCGAGTCGCTGTCAACCACATCTGGCGCCGCCATTTCGGAAGCGCCTTGGTCCCCACGGTGGCCAACTTCGGTTCGTCCGGTAAGCCGCCGACACACCCGGAGCTGCTCGAATGGCTAGCCGTCGAGTTCATGGACCGGGACTGGAGCATGAAGGCGATGCACCGTCTGATGGTGACCAGCAATGCCTACCGCATGCAGTCATCCGAACAGAACGTCGCCGGCTCCAACCGCACTAAAGACCCCGACAATATCTACCTCTGGCGAATGAGCCCCCGGCGCATGGAGGCGGAAGCCGTCCGCGACAGCGTGCTCCATGTCAGCGGACGCCTCGATTTGACGAAGGGGGGAGTGGAGATCGACCACACCGAAGGTGCGGTGGTTCCCCGGCGCAGTGTCTACTTCCAGCACACACCCGATTTGCAGATGCAGTTCCTCAGAACCTTTGACTTGGCCAATCCTTTGGAATGCTACGAGCGGCTCGAAACGGTGGTCCCCCAACAGGCGTTAGCATTGGCGAACAGCAATCTCAGCCTCACGCAGGCGCGCTTGCTGGCACGCGATCTTAGCGAGCAGCTTGGGGGCCGGGAGCGTCCGGCTGCTTTCGTCAAAGCCGCGTTCGAGCGTGTCCTCGGACGGCCTGCCAGCAAGAAGGAACACGCGCGGTCCAAAGTTTTCTTGCAATCGCAATCCGACCGGCTGCAAGACCCTGAAAGACTGACGGCGTTCGAGGGCGGGGAGACCAGCGAAGTGCCGCCGGCTCCCGAGCCCTGGCTTCGGGCGCGCGAGAACCTGATCCACGTGCTGTTCAATCACAACGAGTTCGTTACGATTCGGTAAGGAGGACCGCCATGCACACCAAGACACGCCACAGTGCTTGCGGCTGCGGCAACATCCACCGCCGTACTTTCCTCGCAGACTGCGGCATGGGGTTCACCGGTCTCGTTCTCGGAGCCATGCTTCAGCGTGACGGCATGGGCGCTACCGGTTCGGCCGGCGTCTGGACGCCGCCCGACGGCACGCCTCACTTCGCGCCGAAAGCCAAAAACGTCATCTGGCTGTTTATGCTCGGCGGCGTCAGCCATCTGGAATCCTTCGATCCCAAGCCGAATGTCAATAAGTACGGCGGCAAGAAGATCATCGAGACACCATACAAGCATTCGCTCAACTCTCCTTTCGTCAAAGAGAACCTGCGCGAAGTGATTGCCGGCCTGCACAAGGTCCACAGCACTCTATTGCCGATGCAGATCGGCCACCGCAAACGCGGTCAAAGCGGCATTGACATCAGCGACTGGTGGCCGCATGTCGGCGAGATGGCCGACGACCTGGCCGTCATTCGCTCGATGTGGACCACCGACAACAATCACGGGGCCCAGATCCAGTTCCAGACGGGCCGCCACATGCTCGAAGGCGACTTCCCATCGATCGGTTCCTGGGTTCACTACGGCTTGGGCACGCTCAACGAAAACCTGCCTCAGTTCGTCGTTTTTGGCAACACCCTGGGCAACAACGTGGAAGCCGCGCACGGTGCCGACTACCTCGGGCCCGAGCATGCCGGCGTCCGACTACAGGTCGATCCCAAGAATCCATTGCCCTTCGCCTCTCCAGGACCGGAGGTCTACCGGGAGGAGCAGCAGAGCGAGTTTGAACTGCTGCGGGACCTGAACGGCCTCGTCGAGGTCGAATATCCCAGTGACGCGGCCACCCGCGCTCGTATCAAATCCTACGAGCTTGCCTTCCGCATGCAAACCGCCGTACCGGACATCTTCCGCTTCAAACAAGAAAAGGAATCGACCCGAAGGCTATATGGCTTTGACAACGAAATGACTCGGCCTTTCGCTGAGAAATGTCTGGCTGCTCGCCGTCTCGTCGAAAGCGGCGTCCGGTTCGTGCAGATCTACCACGGCGGGAAGGGCGGCAACGCCTGGGACGCTCACAAGGACGTCAAGAAGAATCACGGCGAATTGTGCCCCAAGGTGGACCAGCCGATCGCGGCGTTGCTCAAGGATCTCAAGCAGCGCGGGATGTTGGATGAAACCATGGTCGTTTGGGTCACCGAGTTCGGCCGGACGCCGGCCGCCCAAGGCGGCACCGGCCGCGACCATCACCCGTTTGGCTTTTCCGTCTGGATGGCCGGCGGAGGCATAAAAGGCGGTATCGCCCACGGCGCTACCGATGAGCTGGGATTTCACGCTGTCGAAAACCGCCACTACGTTACCGACATCCACGCCACGGTCCTGCAGCAACTGGGTCTCGATCCCCGTCGGCTCGAAGTCCCCGGCCGCAAGCGCCTCGAAATCGACTTCGGCAGCCCCATCACCGAAATCATCTCCTAAGTCGGAAGCGATCCGCGGCGCCTCAGATTAGTTTCGGTGCGTGGGGCGCGACATCCCCGAAAGACAAAAGAAGGCGGCCCAGCAGATCAAGTAGCGACACAAAGGTGCTCAACGCTGCTGCCTGCCTCTGCCGCAAGGGTGGTGTTAGTCTGCAGTTCATTGATTGCAAGTGCCGCCGGCATCGATGCCCAGCCGGCAGGAGCTATGCAACCTCAGACGCCCTCCGCTTGAGCTCGCGGCGCAGGTTCGCGGTCTCGCGCGCATCGAGGCGGAGAAGCCGCCCATCGATCGCCACGCCATAACGCTCCCGGGCGCGAGCCAAGCTGATTTTGCGCTCGCGCACATCGTCGAGCACAAGCTCGGGGGCCCGTTCCCAGGGCGGGCCGTACCCGCCGCCGCCGCAGGTCTCCATTCGTAGCAAATCGCCTTGTGCCACGGTCACGGTCGTCTTCGAACCGATTTCCCGTTCCACCCCGCCGGAAACCAGGGAGTACTTCGCCCGCAAGCCCTCTTCTCCGCCAAATAGTCCCCAAGGAGGAAACTTGGCGCGATCGGCCAGAATCGTGAAGAGCGGCTCGTGATCGATGAAGGTGTATTCCCGGCACAGCCCGAGCCCGCCGCGAAAGCGACCCGGCCCTTCCGAGTCCTCCACCAGGCTGTAGCGCGGGATGCGCACCGGGTAGTTCCGCTCGGTCTCCTCGACGGGAGCGTTCTGGGTGTTCTGCGCATGGGTTTGCACGGCGTCGGGTCCATCCGAGCACCAGCGGGCGCCGTACCCCCCCGCCAGCGTCTCCAGGAAACAGTAGTATTCTCCGCTGCGCGGGTCGCGGCCTCCAAAGCCGGCGTGGCAGATCATCGCCTTGGTGCCCGCCGGCACCTTCTCCGGCAGCGCGGCAGAGAAAGCTTTGAAAAGAATGTCACAGAGGCGCGAGCACACTTCCCAGCCGCCGACGATCGCGGTGGGCGGCTGCGGATTGACCGCCAAGCCCTTCGGCGCGACGACCTCGATCGGCTGATAGAAGCCTTCGTTGAGGGGAATGTCGGGGTCGATGAGACACTTCAGCACATAGACGCATGCGGTGAACGTCTGCGTCAGGTTGCAGTTCATGGGCGCCGCCCGTTGCGCGTCGGTGCCGCTGAAGTCGAAGCGCACGCGGTCTCCCATGACGTCCACACGCACCTTGAGCCGCACCGGTTTGCCGCTAACGCCATCGTCGTCGAGGCAACCTTCGGCTGAGAAGGAGCCCGCGGGAAGCTTGCGGACTTCGGCGCGGGTTCGCTGCTCGCTGTATTCGATGAGCTTGTCAATGTAGAACCGCAGCGTCGCGGCTCCGTAACGCTTGATCAGATGCGTCAGGCTGCGGATGCCGATGTCGTTGGCGGCGATCTGCGCCCGCAAGTCGCCGGCGACCTCCTTTTTGGCGCGCACGTTGGCGAGCAGCATCTTCAAGATGTCTGCGACGACCTCGCCGCGCGACAGGAACTTCACGACGGGCAGCACCACACCTTCCTGATAAATCTCCCGAAAGGCGCCGATGCTGGCCGGCGCCCCGCCGCCGACGTCGACATGATGGCAGGTGTTGGCGACATAACCGATCAGCTCTTCTTCGAAGTAGAAGGGAGTGATCAGAAAAATGTCGTTGAGGTGGCTGCCCTGGCGGTGCGGGTCGTTGACCAGCAGGGCGTCGCCCGGACCCAGGTTCTCCCGGCCGTACTCCGCCACGGCGCGTGGAACGAGGCGCCCGATCGTCACCAGATGGGCGGGCTGGCAGAACGCCTGGGCCACCATACGGCCCTGGGCGTCCACGAACGCGCAGGAGTAGTCCAGCCGGGTTTTGATGTTGGTCGAGTAGGCCGTCCTTTGCAGAGAGACCGACATCTCCTCGGTCGCCTCGACTAGAGCGTTGCGCATCACTTCGAACAGGATCGTGTCGAACCGCATCGGCGTTGGCTCCGTAAGTGCTCCGTTTCGTTGGGGTCAATGGCTCCCAGAGCAGAGTCGACGGCTACCGCGTAGTTCTCTCTGGCGCGTGCAACGCTCACCTTGCGCTGCTGTACGTCCCGCAGAACAAGCTCGGGATCCCGTTCCCAGGGCGGACCGTATCCTCCGCCGCCGCATGTCTCCATGCGAACCACGCTCCCCTCCGGCACCGTCACCGTCGCCTTCGACCCCAGATCTGTTTCCGAGTCGTTCGAGAGCAATACATAGCGCGCCCTCTGGCCAGCTTGCCCTTCAAAAAGTCCCCACGGTGGAAATCGAGTGCGGTCGGCCAGGATCGTGAAAAGCGGCTCGTGATCGACGAACGCGTATTCCCGGCGCAGCCCGAGCCCGCCGCGAAAACGGCCCGCTCCTTCCGAGTCCGCCAGCAGGCTGTATTGATTGATGCGCACCGGATAGTTCCGCTCCGTCTCTTCGACGGGTGCATTTTGCGTATTCTGGACGTGGGTCTGAACTGCGTCGGGTCCGTCGGAACCATGGCGGCCGCCGTAGCCGCCGGCCATGGTCTCATAAAAGCAGTAGTACTCGCCGCTACGCGGGTCGCGCCCTCCGAAGCCGATCTGACAAATCATGCCCTTCGTGCCGGCCGGGACCCTCTCCGGCAGGGGCGTGGCAAGGGCCTTGAAGAGCACCTCGCACAAGCGGGCATTCACCTCCCAACCTCCCACGATGGCCGTTGGCGGCTGCGGATTCACCGCCGATCCGGCGGGGGCGATCACCTGGATCGGGCGATAGAAGCCTTCATTCAAAGGGATGTCGGGATCCGCGAGGCACTTCAGCACGTACACGCAGGCCGTGAACGTCTGCGTCAGGTTGCAGTTCATCGGCGCTGGTCTCTGCCGGTCCGTTCCCGTGAAGTCAAACGTGACGCCATCACCCGCAATCGTGACGCGCGCCTGCAAGTGCACGGGCCGGTCGGTGACGCCATCGTTGTCCAGCAAGCCGTCCGCCTCCCAAGTTCCCCGCGGCAGCTTGCGGATCACGGCGCGTGTACGCTGCTCGGTGTACTCGATCAGCCGGTCGATGTGCAGCCTGACGGCGCCGATGCCGTGACGTTCGATCAAGTGGGTCAGGCGGCGCATGCCGATCCTGTTCGCGGCGATCTGCGCGCGCAGGTCGCCCGCGACCTCCTTGCCGGCCCGCACATTCGCCAGAAACATCTTCAGGACGTCGGGCACGATCTCCCCGCGATCGAGAAGCTTCACGACCGGCAGAATAAAACCTTCCTGGTAGATTTCCCGGAAGACGCCGATGCTGGCCGGCGCCCCGCCCCCGACGTCCACGTGATGGCAGACATTGGCGACATAACCGATCAGATCGGTCTCGTAATAAAAGGGTGATATCAGAAAAACGTCGTTGAGATGACTTGCCTGGCGGTGCGGGTCGTTGACTAACAGGCCGTCGCCCGGACGCAGGTTATCCGGGCCGTACTCCGCCACGGCGCGCGGAACGATGCGCCCGATCGTCACCAAGTGGGCGGGCTGACAGAACGCCTGCGCCACCATGCGGCCTTGGGCATCGACGAACGCACAAGAGTAATCAAGGCGTGTCTTGATGTTGGTCGAGTAGGCCGACCTCTGCAGCGAGACCGACATCTCTTCAGTTGCCTCGACCAAAGCGTTCCGGATGACTTCGAAGAGGATCGGGTCTACGCTGGACTCACTAGGCATGGCCGCCCTCGCCGGGTTGCGGGTCCGTTGGATCGCCTTCGCTGGCGGAGGGTTCGGACAACCATAGCCACATGCCGATCAGTCCCAGCGGTTCGAGTATCGCCCACAAAGCGAAGACGGCCGCATACGAACCGGACGCGCTCCAGTACCCCACCAGGGTGTTGAACACCATGCCGCCGACGGCCCCCGCCGAGCCCGCCAGGCCGTGTACCGTCGCTACGATGCTGCGTGGAAAGGCGTCGCTGGGCAAGGTGTGCAGGTTGCCCGCCCATACACCCACCCCGAACGTTGACACACTAAGCGCCGCGAGAATGCCCACGGTGCTGGTGGCCCCGTTAAACAGCGCTCCCGTCGCCACCAGGACCGCCGCCAGCGTCATGATCACCTTTCTCGAATACACGACGGACTTGCCTCGGCGGATCAGACGGTTGGACGCGATCCCTCCGGAGAGCGGCCCGAGGTTGTTAAAGAAAAACGGAATCCAGGCCAGCCGGCCCATCATGGTGAAACTGAATCCCTTGTGGCTGGTCAGATAATCCGGCATCCAGAACAGGGGAAAGTAGCCGGAAAAGTCTCCGAAGAAGCGAGCCAGCACGTAGGCCAGCACGCGGCGGTCCCGCAGCAGCCCGAGTTGGGCGAAGCCGAGGCCGGCGCCGCGGTCTTTCGCGGCGGGGTGCAACGCCGGACGCCGTGTCACCATAAGCCACAACGGCAACCAGAGAAAGCCGGCGCAGCTCGGAATCAGGAATGCCATCCGCCAGCCGAAGCGGTTGTGCAGATAGACCACCAGCGGCGGCGACACCATCGTAGCGATGCTGGCCCCGGTGCTGAAGATGCCGGTCGCAATGGCGCGCTGGACGGCGTCAAAACGTTCCGACACCGTCTTGACCGCTCCAGTCCAACCACCGGGTTGGGTTACTCCCAGAAGAAAGCGGACAAACGCCAGATCAAAGAACCCTCGTACGGCGGCGTGCAAGGCGCTCGCCAGCGACCAAAGAGCCACAAACAGCGTCAAACCCTTACGGGACCCGATCCGATCGAGGATCATCCCCGACCCAAAGTACATGACCGCGTACGACAGCAGGAAAGCGTCCACCGCCCAGGCGTAATCGGTTTGGCTCAAACCAATCTCGTCCCGCATGATCGGCGCCAGCACGGAAAGCACTTGGCGGTCCAAGTAGTTCAAGAACACCATGGCGAACAATAGGGACGCCACCAACCACTGCGTGAGGCTGAAACCCGGACCCTTGGATGCGGGCCGCGGCTGCGATGGCTCGGTGGTCACAGGCTTTCCAGCAGGCGGATGAGGTGGCCGGTGACGATCTTTTCCGCTTCCGGGGTATACGGTGAGTTGTCGACTTCCATGGGAGGCGGGTCACAGGCGAAGACGTCGGCGGTGGGGATGTACATCATGTCGCCGCCGAGATAACCGGCCACCAGTGTCTTGTTCGGGAAAGGCGAATTCTCCTTGACCGCGACGCCGATCTCACAGTAGGGCTCGCCGGCGACAGCGACCAAGGCGGTGCCGCCCATAGAGATCGCTAGCGTCTCGACTTCCAGACTCTGCTTCGAGCGGTAGCGCTCCATGCGATCCGCCCGAAGCGCGAGGCGCGTCACCTGCTGCAGCGCGACGGCGATGTCTGCGGCCGCTCCGTTGCCGCCTTGCAACTCCAATAGTCGGGCGTTCCACGCGGTCAACTGCTCCGGTGCGCTTTCGTAGACATCGGCCAGCGGTGAACGCACCGGCAAGTCCACGTACGCGCTGGCAAGTTTCAGACGCTGCGGTGGAGCATCGATCGGCACGTCCTCGTACCGCGCGAGCGGAGCACCCGAGGCGGTGACATCCTTCAGACGCCTCTCGACGGGGCGGGTGTCGAGCGTGAGAAAGACACGAGCCGCCTCGAGTCCCAAGCGAAGACCCAGCCCCCGGGCCACGGCAGCGTCATCGACAAAGGTCTCTACCGGCCCCATGTTTCCGGCGGCGCCCTGCAGGAAGAAACAGGGCGCCCCGGTTAGCTGCTCGACGATCTGCCGGGTACTGCCAGGATAATCCGGGCTGACCAGCGTGTTGCCCGGACCGAGCACCGTTGGATGACAGGCATAGTTGACAATGGACCCGACCGGCTTGCCGTCCAGGCCGTCGAACCGAATGACGCCGACGTCGCGATCACAGAAACCGTCCGGATTACAACCGGTGATGATACGCCCGTCCGGCAGGAGCAGGTCTCGGTTTATGCCGATGTCGGAGTGCCCGCGGCCCGCCTCGACACGGACAGGCTGTTTCGACTGGACGGCCTGCACCGCGGCGCCCGCCGCCAGATCAGGAAGCAGCCGCACATAGTTGTTGACCTGGTCTTCACCTTCTCCCCGGTAGGTTTCCAGGATCACGGGCCCGGCGTGGGTGTGGCTGCAGAACGGCAGAACTCTATCCGGGGCAATACCGGTGCTCTCGTGAACCGCTTGTCGGAGCGCGGCCGCCTGCTTATCGGAGAGGAAGCACAGGTCCAGGTCGATGAGCGCGACCGACAAGGGACCGTCGCTGAGGACGAGCGCGGTGGCCCGCAGATCCATATCGAGTCCGGCGGCGCGAACGTGCTTCTGGGCCATCCAGGTCCCGGCGGGGATATGCGCGGGAGGATTGATCAGCGTGCGCCCGAAGCCTGCGTGGAGTGCCATGTTGTTCTGTTCGGGCTCGTCACACGCGCGCAGTGTACAATGTCTCGTGCGCTGCGGCAACCCGGCGCGTGCGGAGCAGAGGCGAGCTGGAGGATGCAATTCCCCGAGGGGGTCGGTGCCGAGGACGCCTTCTGCCATCACTGCATGCACTCGCTGCCGTTTTTCGGAGACTTGGCGCTGGGTGAGGCGCGGGTGCGCCGGGGTGTGATTCTTTTCGGATCGAACGTTGCGGAACTGTTCCAACGATTTGCGAAGCTGGGCTATCGGCCCGACCTCACCCCACCCGAGCCGGCAGCAGCTTCGCAGCGGCCGGCGGAAAGGAAGTGAGCAATGGAAAAGACCGCGGACGCCGTCGTGATCGGCGGCGGCATCATGGGAGCCGCCACGGCCCATTTTCTGGCCAAGCAGCAATTCGGCAAGGTGGTACTGCTGGAAAAGAGCAGACTGGCCGCCGTGAGCACCGGCCACTCGGCGGCCATTGTACGAACCTTCTACTCGAACCCGCTGACCTTGCGGCTGGCGTTGCGGGCTCGGGAGATGTTCGAGAACGCCGAGCAGGAGTTGGGGGGCGACTGCGAATTCCGGCGCACCGGCTATTGCTGCATCTTTGCGGAGAAGGCGGCCCCGACCGGCGAGCAGTTGCTGGCGATCGAGCGGCCCGCGGGGGTGCTGGCGGAGCGGGTATCGCGCGCCCAGATCCAAGAGTTGGCGCCCCTGCTCAACGTCGATGATGTGCTGTTCGGGATCTACGAGCCCCTTTCCGGTTACGTCAATCCGGTCAAGACCACCGCGAATCTGGTGGGCCGCGCGAAGGACTGGGGCCTGCGGGCCTATGAAGGCGTCCGCGCCACGCGCATTTGTTTGCAGGGAGAGCGCGTCAGCGCCGTCGAGACCGATCAGGGGACGATCGCAACCGGGGTGGCCGTCAACGCGGCCGGCGGCTGGGGGCGCGCCCTGGGTCTGACGGTCGGGTTGAACTATTCGTTGCGCTGGAGCCGCGAGACCGACCTCGTCATGCAACGGCCGGCGGGCTGCGGCAGCTTCCCCGTTATCGCCGACCCCAACCTGCAGGTCTACCTGCGGCCGCACGGCGACAATCAGGTGCTGGCCGGGCTGGGGCCGCCCAAAGAGATCGAGCCGCTCGACATCGACGACTATGATCCCTTGATTGACGCCGCGCAGCGGGGACGCATCGAGAAGGGGCTGTTTCAAAGGATGCCGGCGCTGCGGGATCAGGACTATGTGAAGGGCTGGGCCTCGATGTATACCGTCACCGATGATTGGCATCCGCTGATCGGACCCGAACCGGGCCTGGAGGGCTACTATGCGGCCTTCGGCGGCAGCGGCCACGGCTTCAAGCTGGGACCGCCCGTCGCCGAGTCGCTGAGCAACATCATCGCCGGGCTGCCCCCGCCCATCGATATCCACCCCTTCCGCCCCCAGCGCTTCATCGAAGGGGAACTGTTTACCTCCGCTTGGGGCAGCGGCAACCGCGCCTAGCCGACAACCTCCATCCAATTCACACTATGCGATGGTCGCCCTTGTTGTAAGCGGACTTACGGTATTTTCGGGCGTATCGAACAGGTGATGACGAATCTCGACTGGGCCATCGTTGCAGGCCTGATGTTGCTGGTCTTCGGCTTTGCCGGGAACCGCTCGCGAAAGACCAAGACCAACGTGGACTGGTTCCTCGGGGGCCGCACCCTGCCGTTCTGGATGGTGGGCGTATCGATGTTCGCCACAAGCGTTGATGGCGGCGAATACATCGCCATGAACGGCGCCACCTACAAGGACGGCCTGGTGATGATCAGCGGACTCATCTTCGGTGTCGGCGTGGGCGGCGTGATCGCGGCCTTTCTTGTCGTGCCGACGATGTACCGCAAGGGGCTGTTCACCAACGCCGAGTATCTCGAGGGCCGCTACGGTCCTGGCATGCGGGTCATCAGCGCCCTGATACAGATCCAGTACCGAACAAGTGCGCTGGCTGTCGTCGCCGTCGCCTTACACCTCATCTTTACCGAGGTGGTGCATCTCGACTCGCAAGCCGCCTGGTTGCTGGTCGTGATCGTGGCTGCCGGGACAACCCTGTATTCAGCTTGGGGCGGCTTGAAGACTGTCGCTGCGGCGGATGTCTTGCTGAGCGCGATGATGTTATCGGCCATCGTCGTGCTATGGCTGGCCATCTGGCAGGAAGTCGGAGGTCTCCAAGGAGCCACCGAGGCCCTGGTGAGGCAGGAAGGCGCAGCCCAGGCCGAGACGCTGTTGCGGATGGGCGGACAACGTGCGGGGCGAAGCCCCGCTGCCGTCGTGGTAATCGGATGGTGCTTGATCGCCGTGGGGTATTTCGTCGTCAACCACACCCAGACCATGAAGATGTTTGGGGCCCGCTCGATGTGGGACCTGAAGATGAGCGTGGTCGTCGGCAGCGGCCTGATCATTCTGTCGGGCTACTTCAGTTCCACGCTGGGCATTTTCGGAAGGGCGCTGTCGCCCGGATTGGCGCAGCCCGACGTCATCTACCCCCGCCTGGTCGATCAGTACCTTGGCAGCGGTGTCAAGGGAATCGTCGTAGCCGGGGTAATAGCCTCGGCTGTAAGTACATTTGAAGGGATCGGGGCAGCTCTTTCGGCCGTCTTTACACGCGACATCTACGGCCGGTTTCTCGTTACAAGGGCCAAGGAGAGCCATTATCTGGCGGTCAGCCGCGCAGCCACGATCATCATCGTGGCCGTGTCATTCGCCTACGTTCCGTTTATCCTCAGCTCGTCGAACATCGTTGATTTCTTCGTGCGCATCACCAGCGTGTTCGTCACCCCGTTGATGACCGTTTATCTGATGGGAGTATTGACCCCGGTGAATCGACGCAGCGGTCTCGTTGGACTGATTGCCGGCGCGATCTATGGATTGGCGGCATCCAATCTGGGGGGCAGCGCTGACGCACCTGGTCTGCTGCCTTTCTGGTTGACCGAGAGATTCGCCGCATATTCGTGGAGCGTGGGAATCACCGCGGCGGCAATGCTCGCTGCTTCGCTGCTGCTCGGTTGGAATAAACAGGACACTCGACCCGCGGCTTGCCGATCGGCCTGGCCGGCCCACTCACGGGAGTCGCTACCGGAGATGGTTGCCTCCCCATTCGTTGCGGGCAGACGAATTCCCTGGTGGGCCCAACCGGCTCTTTCGGCGGCACTCTTGGTGACGGCATCGGGTTTCATAGTCTTCGGCGTCTTGTGGTAAGGATGACCTCGTCCTGATCGCAATGTCAGGCAACAAGGGACGCCTTCATGATCCAAAAACCTCCATTCCTGGCCTGCTCAAGAAAACCGGCGGCTCCACCTAGTGAACTGCTTTAAACTGCACTGCCCGCGGTCAACACCAGTCCGCCTCGCCGACGTCTGGAATGGCCACTTTGTTCGAGCTGTGAAGTTGACGGCCTGTCTGATCCGTGAATAGACTGACGGATAGTGCGGGTCTTGTCCTCGAGAGCCACGCCTTTCTACCGGGAAGTCTTGCCCCTGCTTTGTCTCGTATTGTGGGTTCTCGTCGCTTCTTTCATCGATGCCGCAACTGCCAAATACGAGATATTCCTCGGTGTTGCCCTCCTCGGGACGTGTTTGCTGTTCTGGCATTGCTCCCGGCTCCGCAAGGTAATCCTGGACCGTGACGTACTTATCATCTCCAACTATTCGCGCGACGTAAGTGTTCCGCTGACCTCGATATCACAGGTAAAAGGAAGCCGCTGGGCAAAGACGAAGGACATCATCATCACCTTTGACCATGACATCGGATTCGGAGATAAGGTCGTATTCGTGCCGAAGACGAGATGGCTGTGGCCTTGGCAAGAGCATCCGATTGCAGCCGAAATGCGGACATTGGCGGGTATCGCCGAGACAAACGCCCGCGGGTGAACAGGTCACTCTATCTTCTCCAACAGCCACCCGATTCTCTTTGGCAGGTCTTCGAAGAGGCTGGCTACTCGTAGTAAAAAATCACTCAGGCGGCGAGGACGTGCCGTCTTCAGCTTGGTCGGCGAACTCGGTGGCGGGTCAATGTGGGGGAACCTGAGTGATCGAAGCTCTCGCTCCCGCGGCGGTACGGCACTCTAGCACATAAGGGCTCTGGAGACACTACCTTGAGCGAACGTTGAAGTAGATACAATTAACCACGTGATTTTGGGGTAGATTCTTTCTACAGGAACATTCGCATGTCAACTGCAAGCGATGCGCCAGCGGTCTACGCTGCCAACTGTGTGAATTCGACGGCCTGGTTTGAACGTGCGTCACGGGTTCTCGCGGGAAAAGTCGGTCATGATCTGCGGTACGCCGAGCCGTTACCGATGTATATCGAACGGGGAAAGGGAGGCCGCAAATGGGATGTCGATGGCAAGGAGTTCGTCGATTTCCTGATGGGGAACGGGGCGCTTCTGCTCGGTCATGCAGCACCTGAGGTCCTCGAGGCCATTGCGGCGGTCATGGACCGGGGAACGCATTTCGGAAACGACCACCCCTTGCAGATCGAGTGGGCCGAGTTGGTGCAGAAGCTGGTTCCTTCAGCGGAACGGGTGCGGTTTGTCAACTCAGGGTCCGAGGCGACCCTGTTGGCCATCCGGGTCGCGCGCGCCTTCTCCCGGCGCACCAAACTGTTGCGGTTCGAAGGACATTTTCACGGCTGGCACGACGACGTGGTGCATGGTTTTCAGCCTCCGTTCGATGCCGACGGATCGCTCGGAGTCCCTGGCAGTGTGAGAGGAAACATCGTGGCGATCCCCGACGGGGACCTGCAATTGGTCGAGGACACCATTGCAAGCAATAAGGACATCGGCTCAGCCATTCTTGAGCCGTCCGGCGCTTCCTGGGGGCGCGTTACGATTGATCCCGATTTCTTGCGGGGGCTGCGCGATATTTGCACCCGCCATGGCGTCTTACTGATTTTTGACGAGGTGGTCACCGGTTTCCGCTTCAGCCCGGGTGGGGCACAAGAACTACACGGCGTGTTGCCGGACCTCTCCTGCTTCGCAAAGATCCTCGCGGGCGCCATGCCGGGAGGCGCGGTCGTGGGACGCGCCGACATCATGAAGGTGCTCGATCAAACCGGGGATCCACAGCACGACCGCTTTGAGCGTGTGACTCATCTCGGGACGTTCAATGCGTCTCCACTGGCGGCCGCCGCCGGCGTTGCCGTCCTCAAGCAAGTGGAGACAGGCAAGCCCATCGAGAAGGCAAACGCGATCACCAGGAAACTCCACGCAGCGTGGGATAACGTGCTGGAGAGACACGGCATTGCCGGCTATGTCTACGGGCCGTGCTCGACCTTTCACGTTTACTTCGAAACCGATCAAAGGAGAAGCCGGGACGCGGCCTCTCGGCAGGATCTTTACACGACCAACGCCAAACGACTGAAGGGGATGCCGCCGCAACTGATCAAGGAGTACCAGCGGCGCCTCCGATATCACGGCGTCGACAACATGAGTTCGACCGGAGGTGCGCTCTCCTCGGCTCACACCGAGCGCGATATCGAAGATGCAACACAGGCCTTCGAGAAGACGGTCGTGGCCCTGCGGGAACAGCGACTGATCCATACGCTGTGACCCTGATCGAGATCAAGGCAGAAGTACTAGCGAGGCGAACCTGATGAGTCGACAGGTGTTCGAAAACCGCACGCTCCTGGTCACAGGCGGTTCTCGTGGCATTGGGCGTGCTGTCTGCGAGACCCTTGCGGAGGGCGGGGCGCGCGTCGCCATCAACTTTCAGACGAACGAACAAGCCGCTCACGAGGCGCTGGCGGCGGTCGAAAAAAAGGCCGAAAAGGCGATGATCGTCCAGGCTGACGTGTCGCGCGAAGACCATGTCGAGCGCATGGTGGGCGCAGTTCGGGAAAAGCTGGGTCCTATCGACCTTCTCGTAAACAATGCCGGCATCGCCGAATCGGTGGCTCACGATCAACTCAGCTTTGAGAGTTGGAAGCGCATGTTCGAAGTCAACGTGGACGGGCCGTTTCTTGTTACCTGGGCCGTCAAGGATGAGATGATCGAGCGCCGTTTTGGCCGCATCGTAAATGTTTCATCGCTGGCCGGACTTGTCCGCAAGAAAAACATGATTCACTACGCCACCACCAAAGCAGCGGTCAACTCCTTTACCCGGCACTGCGCTACGGCCTTCGCGCCGTACAATGTGCGGGTCAACTGCGTCGCACCCGGTCTTACCAACACCCGCTTGTCCCTGTCGGCGAATCCGGATGTCCCTCATCTGATAGGGCTGACCGCCCTGGGCCGAATGGCGGAACCTTCCGAAATAGCCGGCGTTGTCCGGTTCCTGCTCTCGGAAGAGTCCAGTTTCATCACCGGTCAGACGGTGTCGGCTTGCGGCGGCAGGGTCTAGCGGTCCTCCCGCCGTGCACGGGCAGCCCTTCGCACGAGGATCTCTGACGGCAGCAGCACCTCTCCCCCGTTGATCACGCGATCGATCTGTCGCGTGTTGCGAATGTCTTCGAGGGGATTCGCCCTTAACAGCACCAGGTCCGCCCTCTTTCCGGGTTCGATGCCACCTAGATGGTTCTCCTGGCGCAGCACTTCCGCGTTGGCGCGCGTTGCGGCCTGGAGCACGGAGGCCGGGGACATGCCGCTCTCCACCAGGAATTCCATTTCCGTGTGCAAAGAGTATCCCGGTGCGACCTGGGGTTCAGGGGCATCGGTTCCGACCAGGATCTTGGCTCCCGCCTGATGCAGCATCCCGACCAGATCCTGATATTTCCGAAAGGTTCTCCGCCTCGTCTCCAGAGGGCCGGCGCTGTAGCTCGTCAAACGTTTTTTGCGGTCGACCGCCCAGAAATCTCTTAGGCGGCGGGGCATCCCGAGATTGTCGGGATGATTCACAATCTCGTCGACATCAACAAAAAACAGCGTGCCCCAAAACACCGAAAGCGTGGGATCGACAAAGACTCCGCTGTCGGCAATGGTCCGGATGAGTTCGCGGGCCCTGGAGCTATCGAGATCGAGGCTATGGCGGTCTTTCGGATCCGCGCGAAGGAAATCGGAGACGGACTCGATGTGTTCCAGGCTGTCGATTCCGTCTTGAATCGCCTGTTGAACCGGATAGCTGCTCAGATGTCCCGTGACGACAAACCCCCGCTTATGGCCTTCTTCGATCACTTTGCGCGCCACCGAGGGCAAGCAGTTCGCGTAGATCTTGAGCGTCGTCACGCCCCATTTGGACATGTCGTTGACGAACGCCGGCACTTCGGTGGGCGAGGTCAGACTCCATCCGATGTCCTTGTGGATGGGCGGGGCGTTCCCGATCAGCCAGCTTGCGAGAAACAGGCGCGGAGACAGGTCGGGATTCTCTTCCGCCCAGCGCCGGAGCAGGCTCTGCGCCACGACGTTGTCGCCGGTGCTGCGGACGCTGGTGACTCCGTTGGCAAGGAAGTAGGGCAGGATCTCATCCGCCGTCATTCCCGCCTGGTAGAGCACGTGGGTCAGATGAACATGCGCATCAATGAGGCCTGGGATGAGGAATTTGCTCTGCCCGTCGAGGACGTGGGCCGCAGGCGGAAGCTCGGCTTCTTCGGCCGGGACCACACTGACGATGCGGCGGCCGCGGATGAAAACCGTCTGACTTGGGAGGAAACCGCCGGAGCGGTTATCCCAAACGCTGGTGTTGAGAATTGCCAGAGCCGGAGCCGCAGGATCGGCGGCCGGATCGGGTGAGCTGCTACACGACATGGTGAGCAGAGCCCCCAATGCCAGGAGACCAGCCGGTCCTCGATGAACCAGGAAGCTTTTGAGAGACCCGTTCAATGGGGTTGATTGTCGCAGAAAGCACGGGTCACCGAGTTTTGGCGCAGGGCTCGGGAACCCAAGCCCATGTGCAGACCGAACCTCTCTACATTGGCTGTACGTATTCGAGATCGTGCGAGGCTATGCCGTTGATCGTGCGTTCACGGTCGACGTGCATTGCATTCGCCTAACGGTAAGGCTCCATGGCCTGCATCGCCGCTGATTTCAGCAGGTTGTACTCGCTCGCTCTCGTAGAACCGAAGATCTGAATGCCTCTTCGTCGCTCGCGATCGTAATCGGCCTTGTTTTTCGGCATGATCGCCGGTTCAACGGTCAAGCCTCGGGCCAGGGCAGCTTCGATCACGGTCTCCATGGCGGCGAGCACCTCTGGGTGCTCCCATTGGCCGTGGAGGTTCATCGTCGCGGCCAAGTCGCCTGGTCCGAAAACGATGCCGTCGATGCCATCCACCGACACGATGGCTTCGATGTTCCGCACTCCGAGGACCGATTCGATCTTGGCGATGACGAGAACGGACTCGTTGGCGGCCTTGCAGTACCCGGCCACGTCGGAGCTGTCGTAGTCGGCGTTGGCGCCCAACGCCAGGCCGCGCTCACCTTCGGGAGCGTACCTGCACCAGCGCACGAGATCTTCGACCTGTTCGGCAGTGCCGGCATGGGAGAGCACGATGCCCAGGGCGCCGGCATCAAGCATGCGCGACACCAGCAGGCGATCGGGGGACACTACGGTCACCAGCGGCGCCAGGTGATTGTCGCGAGCCAGAACGAGAAAGTTGGTAAGCGTCTCATCGTTATGCACCACGTGCTCGGTGTCGACCATGATGAAGTCGAAACCTGCCTGCGCGGCGATCTTGACGACTGACGGGCGCAAGGACTCGAAGACGTTGAATCCCTTCACCGCCTCGCCGTTCTTCAGAGCCCCTTTGACATGGTTCGTGATCATAATTCGTGTCCGTGGGTTAATACTGCCGTCAATCAGCTTATCGAGCCCGAGAATGTCGAGCTGCGCGGTTGAAGACCGCTTCAAGTTCGTATCCGGGAATGCCGGGCACGTAGTGATCAGCCGAGAACCTGTCGATACGGCGAATCCAGGCGATCGCCGACGACTGCATCCGTGCGCCTGTCTTCTTTCGGCACTTCGTCGCGGTGAGTCGGATCTGTGGACGTAGACGTCCAGAATCACAAATGAAAGCCTCGAGCCGATCTAACACGCAAGCCTTCGGCCTGCATTCGCCAATAACTCTAAAACGTCGCGATCGGGTTGAGGGGTGATCCCGTGCCGCCCACGACCCGTATGGGCGCTGCTGTGAGCAGGAACTCCCAGCGGTTCTGTCGCGCCGCTTCCTCGCTGACAGCTTCCAGGTCGCAGTTGTCGAAGATCGGCATTCCCATGGCGACCAGAACAAGCTGATGGATGGGTTGGGCAACACCCTCGATACCGGAAGGACTCACGTCACTGGCGGCGTCGCTGCCCAGAATAGCCACGTCGCGCTGTTTGAGCCATGGCGCGCAAGACGCGTGGAGGCCTGCGGACTTTTCGGAAATCATCCAAGGGCCTTTTTCAGCGCGCAACTTCCAGCGCCCAGTGTAGATGAAAACCACATCTCCGCTCGATACTTTCAGGCCCGCTTTCTTCTCCCACGCATCCAGGTCTTCGGGATAGATAGGTGTTCCCGGTTCGAGATAGGGAACTCCCTTGAGCCGGGGAATATCCATCAGGATGCCGCGAGTAAAGATGCCGTCCTTCATATGGTGAATCGAGTACTTGCGAGCGCCGTCTTCAGTCACCTCGTCCTGCGAATGGCCGTTGAACATCTTGCCCTTGTGAAACATGTGGCAGATCGCGTCGAGATGCGTGTGGGCATATCCGTGATAGAGGACACTGTAGCGGTCCACGCAGAACGGAAAGTCGGGGGTGGAGCCGACACCGGTCGCCGTCATCTCGTGCTCAAACGGTGACGGGTTGTCCACGGCTTTCTCTTTCACCGCATTGTGAGCCATCGACACAGAAATCCCTTTCTTCACCAGTGACGCGGCTTGCACTTTTTTCTGCTGGGTGATCAGATTGACCGCACCCAGTTCGTCGTTCTCACCCCAGCGGCCCCAGTTGGAGAGGTCCGTCATCCACTGCTCGACAGTGTTTTTGGTAACGGTCTCACGGGCGGCCACCGAATCAGTGGCGGGCTCACAAGCCGGCAGGCCCACGAGGATGATCCCGGCGGCCAGACCGATGAAGTAGTTGTTTGAGAAGCGCATACGCTCTCCCTTCAAGGAATAAATGTCGATGTATCTCTATTGATTCGCGTTGATCCCTGTGTCGACTAAATCTTCAGATTCCGGAACCGGCTCCAGGCAAGAGCAACCGTCGAAGATAGCAGGGTGGGCGCAACATCCGTAACATGGCCGGGTCATTATTTCTCGCGCAGCACTTGCACCACCATGCAGCGATGCTCCTCGAGCTGGGAACGCGGGTCAGTCTCGCTACGCTTCCAGGGCTCGAAAGTCGACACGTCCAGCGTCCACTCTACGCGTTTGTCCTCGCCGACGATAACGAGGGGCACACGGTTCTCACCGCGTCCCTTAATAGTACCAGTCAGAGTTGATCATGAGCAGGTGTCCATCCTCCAGCGGGATGACACCGCCCGGCAATTTGATCTCGTCGAAGTTCCCGCCACACTCTCTAATCGATTTGGCGCACCGCCGGATCAGGAAGGACGCTCCTCGCCGGCGAACAGCCCTTTGATTTCATTTGCGCTTGATTCCCGTACCAGGAAAGCATAGGAAGCAGCGGCGATCCATAGTGAAACGCCCGCGAAGGCGATAGAGGAGGAGAAGTTTTCCGATTCGCCGACGAGAATGCCGGTCAACATCGGCGCGCAAATGCCCGCGAGGTTGCTGATGGTGTTCTGGTAACCGATCGCCCGGCCGACGAAAGCCCGCGGCGAGATGGCCTGAGTGAGGGCCCAGTAGTTGGCGCTGGTCAGGCCGATGCTCGCCAACGCGAAGATGAGGATCGCCGAGGCGACTTGCGCGGACTCGGTCCAGATCAGCAGCAACGTCGAGCTTCCGAGCAGGTAGCCGCTGATGATAAAGATCTTGCGGACCAAGACAGGCCGCCCTGTCCGCCGGGACCAGCGGTCGGCGAGGTGTGCTGCCGAGGGGGCCACCACGGCCATGGCGATGAAAGGCAACGCCGTGTAGATCCCCATGTCGAGGAACGACATGCCCCGCTCCATGACCAGATACGCGGGAAGCCAGCTCATGACGAAATACCAAAAATACGAATAGAAGAAAGCAGTAATCGTGATACCCCAGACCGCCGAGTTGGAGAAGAGTTTGCGCAGCGGAACCTTCGCGGTAGGCGGCCGGTCGCCTGATGTCAGTTTCGCTCGCCCGGCGGGGGCCAGCAGCAACCAAGGAATGAGCCAGACACACGGGATGAGTCCAGTCAGAACAAACAGTTGTCGCCAGCCCCACTCCTCGAGGAGCGCGCCTCCGAGAAACCCTCCCACCGCGGGTCCGATCATCATCCCCAAGACGTAAACTGCTGTTGGGAAACCTTGCTCCTCGTCTTCGAAGTTCGTGCGGATGTAGGTCAGACTGACCGGTTGGACCGCCGCTTGGCCTAACCCGAGGATCAGCCGGAACACGAGGATCTGGTTGAACGACCGGGCCAGTCCGATCGCCGACGACGACAACGACCAGATCAGGAAGGAGAGCCCATAGGTCCACCGCAACCCAAAGCGGTCGACCGCCCAGCCCGACGGAATCTGTAGGAGCGTGTAGGTCCAATAGAACGCCGACATCAGCGTTCCAGCGACCGCCGGCGAGAAGTCGAAGTCCTCCATCACCGACACGGCAGCGACGCTCAAGTTGTTGCGGTCGACGTAGTTGACCAACGCCGCGAAGCACAACATCACTATGATCCACCAGCGCTTTTTGTTTGATTGCACGTCCGTTCTCAGAGGCCTTCCCGTGGCATGGGTTGAGCCGGGGCATGAACTGTTGCCCGGCTGAGAGGATCCAACCTGCACTGCTCACCACCTGACAGTCGAAGCACGCACTTCGCCTCGCTACATGGGGGAGAGATGCAGGTGAGCAAGATCCTTGATCCTTGTAAGTCGGTAGCGTACCATCAGGTGCGTTTCATCGATCCCCGCCCGCAACAATGAGCGCCGGTTTTCGGTGCTTCCACGATAAGGAACCACGCTCGCGGCTGAGACCCTGGAACGGATTCGACGAGGAGACAATCGTGCTGCAAGCCGGCATCGCACGGTCCAACATTACCCCCCCGAACGGCATGACCATGGTGGGGTACGCCGGCCGCGGCGGCGTGGCGCAAGGTAAGGATGCGGACCTGACCGCAACGGCTCTGGTGCTCGACAACGACGGGACGCGCGTAGCGTTGGTTGGGTTCGACCTGGCTTTCCTGCACGGAGAGATGCTGCAGGGGATCAAGAACGCGTTCAGCGAAGTTCTGCAGACGCCAGCATCGCACGTCTTGCTCAACTGCAATCACACTCATTGCGGGCCGACCATGAACGGTTACTTCTACGACGACGATCCCCGGCAACACCGCATGAGGGCGGAATACGAAGCCCGCATGATCGAAGAGATGACAACGCTGGCTGCGGCCGCGCTTGAGAATCTTGGCGGGGCGCGGCTCGCAACGGGGACCGGGGAAGCGCGAATCGGCATCAACCGCAGAGAACTGGACGACGACGGAGACATCATTCTGGGCGAGAATCCCTACGGTCCGGTGGACCATGAGGTGCGGGTCATCCGAGTCGATGATGTGCAGGGCCGTCCCAAGGCGGTCGTCTTTGCGCACGGCTGTCACACGGTAACGATGGGGCCGAAATATCTGAAGTGGTCGCCGGACTATCCCGGGCTGGCGCGTCAACTGATCGAGAGTGCGCTGGGCTGCCTCAGTATCTTCCTGCAAGCCAATGCCGGCGATATCGACCCGATTACCGGCATCGGCGCTGATAAAGACAACTCCGATGCCAAGAACCGAATGGGGTTTACTCTTGGAAGCGAAGTGCTCAAAGTTTGTTCGTCTCTCTATACCGACTCCGAGAGGGGGCCTCGCATCATTTTCGGGATGTTGGCGAAAGCTTCCGCCTATCCGCGAGTCCCGATTGCTGAAGAGCCTCGATCTCCCATCGCGGCGAAGGAAATCTCCTTCGAGCTGCCGCTGCTGGAGTACCCGACGCTGGAGCAAGCGCGAGAGATGCACCGGAAGTGCGTCGCGGAACTGGAGGAGGCGAAGACGAGCGGCGCGGACCAAGTGAAGCGCAACGTCGCTCAGCGCTACGTATACTGCGCCAGCGCTCTGCTCGACCGGGTAGAAAACAACCGCAAGCGCGCCTTGGACGGGACCATCCAGGTGATCACGATCGGACACCTGGCCATCGCCGCCTTCCCGGGAGAAACCTTCGCGGCATCTGGGATGGAGGTGAAGCGCCGCTCTCCCTTCCCCCACACCCTGTTCTGTGGATACAGCAACGGTTGTCTGACGTATATCCCGACGAAGGACGCTTATCCCGAGGAGGGTTGGTCTTTCTTTCGGCGCTATCACATCCCGGACATGTTATTCCTGCAATCCTACGCCGTAGGTTCGGCCCTCGTGCCCGGGACCGCCGAAATGGTGGTGGACAAGACGGTCGGTCTTCTTGAAGAAATGTGGAACGAGAGGGGCGAGGTTCAGGCCGAGGCCTCGTAGACGAAGCCGGCGCGTAGCTGCGCTCCACACCCGTCCGAACGGGTAGAAACCAAACAATCCGCAGCCTGCATTCTGACCGTCCGGCCGAACAAGACCGAGTAGTACCGGCTCGTTAACCAGGGAATCCTGTCGCAGTTCATGCAATCATCCGGCAGCAAGGAGATGCCTACATGAGCGATCTTCTCGAGCCGGCAGTGTGCCGCTCAAGGAAGTCTTCCCCATGGACTGACCGCGCCGTCTCCCGAACGGAGCGTCATTGCCATCGCGGGTCCATTGCGGAGGCGGGATGGGGCCTGACACAGAGCTCAGGCAAGTGCTGGCCGGCAAGAGGCTTGAGTCAGGAAACATCGATGTTAAGATTGTCTCAGCACCCGTACAAACCGGATTGGACAATCGAGAGGGAGCGCAATGTCATTGCGCAACAGAGTTTCGCTTGCCGTCGTCCTGGGAGTCCTCCCCTGGGCCTCCGGAGCCATCCATGCGGTGGAAGGCGATGACAAAGACCTCAGTTCCGCCGCGCTGGAATTCTTTGAAAACAAGATTCGTCCCGCCTTGGTCGAGAATTGTACGGTCTGCCACAGCGGGGAACGGCCACAGGGGAACTTGCGTCTCGACTTCCGCGGCGGTTGGCAGCAGGGAGGCATGTCCGGGGCGGCAATCCTACCCGGCCATGTCGACCAGAGCCCTCTAATTCGAGCCATCCGGCATGAGGGCTCCGCGGCGCCGATGCCCCTGGGGGGCAAGAAACTGTCTCCCGACGTGATTGCGGCGTTCGAGCGTTGGGTAAGCATGGGGGCGCCCGACCCGCGCGATACGCCTTCGTCAGCGCCGGTGGTCGAGAAGTCGTGGGAGGAGACGTTCCGCGAACGGAGCCGTTGGTGGAGTCTGCAACCCGTTGTACGGCCGCCGGTTCCCAGCGTCGAGCAAGCACAGTGGTCGGATCAAGCCATCGACCATTTCATCCTCGCCAAGCTCGAAGAGAACGGTCTCGGACCGGCGCCGCGAGCCGGCCGCGCCGCCCTTCTGCGCCGGCTGAGCTTCGTGCTGACCGGCCTGCCGCCCAAACCCGAGGATGTCAGCGCCTTTCTCCGTGATCCGAACCCCGGCGCGTATGCCGTCGCGGTCGATCGCTTGCTGGCCTCGCCCCACTTCGGTGAACGCTGGGCGCGGCATTGGATGGATGTCGTACGTTACACCGACACCTACGGCTATGAATGGGACGTCCCCGCCAAAGGATCGTGGCGCTTCAGGGACTACCTGATCAGGGCCTTCAACGCTGACATCCCCTTCGACCAGCTCTTGCGCGAGCAGATCGCCGGCGACCTTCTGCCCCATCCTCGAATCAACACCTCCGAGCAGATCAACGAGTCGCTCATCGGGCCGATGTTCTTCCAGATGGGAGAAAAACGTCACGGGGACAGCGTGGCCTTCAACGGCATCTATCAGGAGATGCTGGACAACAAGATCGATGCCTTTTCCAAAGCGTTCCAGGCGATGACGGTAGCCTGCGCGCGTTGCCACGACCACAAACTGGACGCCATCTCTCAGAAAGACTACTACGCGCTGGGCGGCGTGTTCCTGAGTTCGCGCTGGCTGGTCAATACGGTGGATACGCCCGATCGCAACAGGAAGGTTCTCGACGAGCTTTCGGCGCTGAAGGCGAAGCTCCGTACCCCTCTGGCGGCCTGGTGGTTGGAGGAAGCGCGGGACGTTCCGCTATATCTCCGCGCCGCTCAGGCCCGCATCGACGGTAACGGCAACGCAGGGGAACTAGCCAAAGGGCTCGACCCGGCACGCCTCAACGCCTGGGAAAAGGCACTCAAATTCGAACCGGAGGAAAAGCCCGAAGAAGCGGGGAAAAAGCCCTCTGAAGACGAAGAGTCGTCTCAAACGGAGGAGAAAGCAGCTCAGGAGCAGAGACCTTCTCGGGAAGATCCATTGTTTCCCTGGTTCGAACTCCATCAATCGGTGGTCAAAAAGGGTGGGAGCGTCAAAGGTAGCTGGGCGGAGCTGGCCGAGGATTATGCCGGCGCTCGACGAGAACGATCCCGAAGCAATGCACAACAGTTCTCACTCCTTGCGGATTTCCGAAGCGGCGTCCCCGAGGGCTGGTCGGCGGATGGCGTCGGGCTGCGCGATGGTCCGGTATCGAACGGCGACTTCACGGTGGCGCTCGAAGGCCAGGAGGCCGTGGGCATGCTGCTGCCCGCAGGGTTGTTTACTCACTCTCTCTCACCGCGGCTCAATGGTGCTATCCGTAGCCCCTACCTCAACTTTTACAGCCAACCTCATGTCAGCCTGGAGGTGAGCGGCAGCGACTACAGCACTCGCCGGCTGTTGGCGGACAACGCGTTCCTGACAGAGCGGGAGTATGCCTACCTGAAGGAAGACAAGCTGCATTGGGTATGCCATACCACCACGGGGACCGACAAGACTGCTCGGGCGCGAACCCCGGAAGAGATGGAGCAGGTCCGCACCTTCGTCGAGCTCACTACCAAAGCCTCGAACCCGTACTTCCCGCCGCGCGTCGGTCTCGCAGGGTGCACCAAGGAAAAGGTGCGCGAGAACAGTTGCGGAGCAGACGACCCGCGCAGTTGGTTCGGTATCACGCGGGCCTACCTGATACAGCAAGGCGAAGTCACGGATTACGGGAAGCCCGGGACATGCCTTGCCGCGCCCGCCGACGAGTTGGAGCGGTTCAGCTCATTTTTCGCCGGTGATACCCCAAGTGATCTTCCGGCTCTGGCGGCTCGATACGGACAATGGCTGACCGCCTCTCTGGAAGCCTGGGCCCGGGATCGGGCTGATGAGGACGATGTCCGATTGATCAACTGGATGCTCGACAACAGGCTGCTGCCCAACAAGATGGACGCCCGTGAATCCATCCGCGAGTTGGTCGCTTCCTATCGCAGTCTCGAACAGCAACTGGCCGAACCGCAGACGGTCAACGGCATGGCCGATCTCGAACCCGGCCGCGACTACCGCCTCAACATCCGCGGCGTCTACGAAGACCTGGGTGAACCTGTGCCGCGAGGATACGTCGAGGTCATCGCCGGCCCCAGGGAAAAAGCCCCTCGCCCGGAGCGCAGCGGACGCCTGGAGTTGGCCGAGCTGATCGCGAGTGCGGAGAACCCGTTGACGGCCCGTGTTTTCGCCAATCGCGTCTGGCACTGGGTATTCGGAACCGGCATCGTCAAGACAGCCAACGATTTCGGCCATCTGGGCGACCGGCCGTCTCACCCCGAGCTGCTCGACTACCTCGCTGACCGGTTTGTCAAAGACGGCTGGTCGGTGAAGAAGCTTGTGCGGATGATGGTGATGAGCGAAACGTTCCGGCAGGCAAGTCGGATCAGCGCCGCTGCCGGGGAGGCAGACCCTCTCAATCGGCTGCTTCACCACTATCCGCTGCGGCGCCTGGATGCCGAAGCCATCCGCGACTCGCTTCTGGCCGTTTCCGGACGGCTGGACTCCCGGCTCTTCGGCCCCCCCATCAACCCCTATCGGTCAAACGAAGATCCGGCCAAGTGGCTCCTCTCAGGGCCGCTTGACGGTCAGGGCCGCCGCTCGATCTATCTCAAGATGACCATCATGGAACCACCCAAGTTCCTCAGCACTTTCAACCAACCCAACCCGAAGATCCCGACCGGTGTCCGCGACGTCACCAACGTTCCGGGGCAGGCGCTGACGCTTCTCAACGACCCGTTTGCCGTTGGGCAGGCTGAATTCTGGGCGCAGCGGTTGATCGCCGCACCGCACGAATCGCCGGAGCAGCGGCTGGGGGTGATGTTTCAGAGCGTGTTCGGCCGTGATCCCAACGAACAGGAACGAGCGCGTTGGATGAGCGCTGTTCACGACTTCGCCGGTCTGTATCAGGATGTTCCCGAGAGGAGGCCGCCGAACGGACTGATGGATTCGCTTGACGTTTGGAAAGACGTGGCGCACGCGATGTTCAACGCCAAGGAGTTTCTCTATGTTCGCTAACGGATTTGCGGGCCGACGGCCCATGACACGCCGCGAGTGGCTGAGCACCGCCTCCAATGGATTCGGCATGCTGGCGTTGTCGAGCTTGCTGGCCGAAGAAGCCAAACTGGAGGGCTCCTCGGTCAAGTCGAGAGGCGATTTCCCGGCGAAAGCAAAGAGCGTCATTTTCTGCTTCATGGACGGCGGTCCGAGCCATGTCGACACGTTTGATCCGAAGCCGATGTTGAAAGAACGCCAGGGCGAAGCAATCGGCGAATCGGCCGTCTCGACCAAATCGCAGTCCACGGCCGATCGTGTCTGGCTGGGCAGTCCCTGGCAGTTCCGGCAACGCGGCCAGAGCGGACTGTGGGTAAGCGAGCTGCTGCCGCATATTGCCGAAGTCGCCGATGACCTCTGTGTCCTGCGCTCCATGGTCGGCCGGCAACCCCTGCACGGCCAACAGAACCTGCTGTTGCACACGGGACGCGTTACCGGCAGCGCCCCGAGCTTCGGATCGTGGGTGTCCTACGGCTTGAGCACCGAACGGGACAACCTGCCCAATTACGTCCTGCTCAACAACGACTGGATTCCCAACGGCGGCTTTGAAAACTTTGGCAGCGCATTCCTGCCCGCGTCTCACGCGGCCACGATGCTGCGGGCCAAGGGTGTGGCGATGGATAACATCACACCGTCCGATCTCCCCGCCATCCAGCGTCGCAAGCTCGACCTGCTGCGCGAACAGGACAGCACGTTCGCTGCCGAGACAGCGGAAGTTTCCATCGAGTCAGCCATCAAGAACTACGAGACCGCGTTTCGCTTGCAGACCACGATTCCCGAACTGGCCGACATCAGCGGCGAGTCGACCGCGACCCGCCGTATGTATGGGATCGAGACCTCCAATGACTACAAGAAGAATTATGGCCTGCAATGCCTTCGCGCACGGCGTCTCGTAGAGGCCGGCGTGCGCTTCGTGGAGATCACCTGCCCGCTCACCCACAAGAACAATTCGCCGTGGGACCAGCACAGCAATCTGAAGAAGTATCACGAAGAGAACGCCCTGATCACCGAACAGTCGGTGGCCGCCCTGATCCGGGACCTGAAGCAGCGCGGCCTGCTTGACAGCACGGTGGTCATGTGGGCGGGCGAGATGGGCCGCACCCCGCACACGCCGAAGATCAAAGAGGGTGTGGGCCGCGACCATCATGTCAACGGCTACTCCATCTTCTTGACCGGCGGCGGCTTCAAAAAGGGGATGGCCTACGGGACCACCGACGAGTTTGGAAACTCGGTCATCGAGCACCCGATCTCGGTGCACGACGTCCACGCCACCATCCTCCACCAACTCGGGCTGGACCACCAGAAGCTCACCTTCCGCTTCGGCGGCCGTGACGTCAGCCTGACGGACGTACACGGGAATGTCCTCAACGACGTCCTGGTGTGATCATCGTCAAGGGCGTCCTGCACGAATCATCCGCTCCGGCACCATTGCGTAGGCCGGTCTTCAACACCTGGACAGGATTGGCTATTGTGCGTTGCTCGCACTGAGAACCCGATTCTAGACATTCAAGGCCCAGAGCCAGAATGCATAGTACACAAGCACCGCTCCCAAGATCATGGCGATAGCGAGACATGGATTGACACGAACCCTCTCCTCCGCTTCCTCCGAGCCGAGTTCGAGGGAATCCTCACCGTCATGTTTCCTGCACTCCAAGCGGGACCCGATGATCAACGCCGCAATGTTGACCGACAAGCCCACATAGATGGGGTCCAAGGTCCATAAGACCACAACATCGGCGCTGGACCCACCGGTAGCCAGAAAAGTGATGACCGTAGAGGTCATGCCGAGAATCATGGCCCACAGAATGGTTGCGGGCGCCTTCCTGAGGGGTCGGTACAGGAACAAGGAGGCGATTACCGGCCCTACGCCGGCGACCATGATGCGGGTGCCTACCCAAAGCAACTCGAGCATGATGGGAAACAAAAAGGCGAAAACGATGCCGACCACAAGCGCCAGGAGGACGGCCGCGCGCGACGCAAGCAGTGACGTCCGGGCGGAGGCCGCGGGGTTGAAGAACCGCTGGTAGATATCCACCACGAAGTTCGAGCTGACCGACATCAAGACACTGTCGAGGGTCGACATGACCGCTCCGAGCAGAACCACCACGAGCAGCGCGTAAACAATCGGCGGGTACTCCCGGCTCGCCAAGAGCAGAAAAACGTCTGAGGCGTTTTCTCCCGATCCATAGCGGGCATAGCCCAGCATGCCCAGCAGAGGAAGACAGACATACCAGAGCAGACCCAGGAGACCGCCGATGAGAAATCCGGCTTGCGCTTCTTTGGCGCTTTTGGCGCTGAGGCCGCGTTGAATCAGAGCTTGGTAGGGCAGCGCCTGGAAAACACCCATGACAAGCCAAGCCACCAGATTCGGCCAGGGGTAACCGCCAGCAGCGGCTTTATGGTGCTCGGCGAGCTGTGAGGTCAAGACATGCCATCCTCCCAGGGCCTTTACTCCGATTACGAGCATCAGGACGGTCAGGCTGACGATGATGATGTTTTGAAGAAGGTCGGTGAGGATAACAGCCCGCTGGCCTCCCAAGAGCAAATAGAGGACGGTAATGCCTGCTCCTACCGTCACTCCCTCTGTATACGAGAGAGGTGTTACGTAGCTGATGCTCACGCCGATGGATACGAGCGACGAGCCGACGTAGGCCAACTCCCGCGCCCACACAGCCAGCAGCGCCACGATGCGGTGTCGAGGGCCGAACCATGTCTCGAGAGCCTGCGGGACCGTCAGCAGTTCATGCTTTCGCATGTAGGGAATGACATAGAAACCCGCCCAGAGACCACTGGCGAGCGATGCCCCGGAACCAAAAAAATATATGGCCAAGCCGTTCGTATAGCCCATGGCGGGAAAGGCGAGGATCGTCGTTCCCGAGACCCAAGTTGCTACGATCGAGAGACCGATCTGCCAGCGATTCATCGACCGTCCTGCCACAACGAAGTCCGCCAGGTTGTTCACTTTCGTTCGGGAAAACCAGCCGATCGCCAGCAAGAACAGGATGTAGACGGCGACAACGGCCAGCCCGTGCGGTCCGAGATTGTGTTGCATGAGGAAGTGCAGCTCGTTCCTTGGGGACGAGGAAGTCGGGCGATCCGCAGGTTAGGGCGAGGGTATCGAACGCGTATCGGTGAGTCAAGGCACGCCTGGGTCGCTCCCGCAGAGCGATTCCGTTCATTGACGAAGCGGCAATGGCTCGCCTATGATTTTTGGGTTGCCGAAGGGCTTTTCGGAATGTTGAAAGTAGAGCGCCCGTGCGCATAGGCATTGACATCGGCGGAACGTTCACCGACATCGTCTACGTTGACGACGACGGGGTCGTCACTACACGGAAGGTTCTCTCGAGTCCGGACGACTATAGCCGCTCGATCCGGGAAAGCCTGCCTGGAATGTTCGAGGAGCGCGCCGTGAGCGGGGCCGTGCTGCGAGAAGTGATCCACGGCACCACGGTGGCTACCAACGCGATTCTCGAGCAGCGTGGCGCGAACACCGCCTTGATCACCACCAAAGGGTTCCGTGATGTGCTCGAGTTGCGGCGGATTCGTATGCCGGAACTCTACAACTGGCACTGGGACAAACCGCCGGATCTCGTCGAGCGGCGCTTGCGATTCGAGGTGCCTGAGCGAATCGACGCTCAGGGAGGCGTGCTGATCCCGCTGGATCACGCCGCAGCCGGCAGTGTCATTGATCAAATCGCCGCGCTGGGGGTCGAATCGATCGCCATCTGCCTGATCAACTCCTACGTCAATCCTGCCCACGAAGAATCGCTGGCCCGGATGATCGCCGAGCGGCACCCCCACATTTCGGTTTCGGTGTCGAGCGAGATCTTGCGGGAGGTCAAGGAGTACGAGCGGACTGCTACGACGGTCGTGAATGCTTACGTGGCGCCCATTGTGGCCCGCTATGTCGACTCTCTCGTACAGTCGCTGCGCGATCTGAAGGTTCAGGCGCCCCTGATGATCATGCAGTCCAACGGCGGAGTGATGACCGCGCAGGAGTCGTCGCGGCGGCCCGTCTTCATGATCGAGTCAGGCCCCGCCGCCGGCGTGATTGCCGCTCACGATCTCGTGAGCCGGCAGAGGATCCCGAACGCGATCACCTTGGACATGGGCGGTACGACAGCCAAGGCTTCGATTATCGAAGACGGTGCTCTCAGCACAGCCGCCGAGTATGAGGTTGGCTCTTCGCTTTCCCTTGTCAGCAGACTGATCAAAGGCGGCGGTCACCTGATTCGTGTTCCGGCGATCGACGTGGCCGAGGTGGGCGCCGGCGGCGGGAGCATTGCGTGGCTTGATGAGGGGCAGGCCCTGAAAATCGGTCCTCATAGCGCAGGTGCTTCGCCGGGACCGGTTTGTTACGACCAGGGTGGGACCGAAACGACCAACACCGACGCCAATCTGGTGCTGGGCTATATCAATCCGGAAGGCCTGGTGGGAGGAGGGCTGCAACTCAATCGTTCCAAAGCCGAACAGTGCCTCGAGCGCCAGATCGCCGCCCCACTGGGCATGAGCCTTCTCGAAGCCGCCTACGGCGTCCACTTGCTTGCCAATTCCAACATGACTCGCGCCGTGCGGGCTGTTTCGACCGAGCGGGGACGGGACGTGCGGGATTTCGCCTTGATCGCTTTCGGAGGCGCCGGACCGATGCACGCCTGCGAAATGGGCCTCGCACTCGGGATGAAGGAAGTGGTCATTCCTCCGTATCCCGGGCTGTTCAGCGCTTTCGGGCTGCTATCAGCCGACATCGAGCATCACTACGTGCAGACGTACTTCAAGAAGACCCGTGAGGCTGACCTGACGGAGCTCAACGCCACGATCAAGCGCATCGAAAAGCACATAGTCGGACTGCTGACCAGTCAAGGGTTCGGCGAAAACGAGATCGATCTTCACTGTTACGCCGACATGCGGTACTCTGGGCAATCTTACGAGCTCACGATTCCGGTCGGCTCCACCACGTTGAGCCCGGATACCATCGGGCGCCTCGAAGATGCCTACGACGCGGAACACGAGAAGACCTACGGCCATAAGGGAGGCGAGGGAGAAGATTACACTTTCGTCAACTTCCGTCTGATCGGTCGGGTTGCGCGCAAGAGTTCGACCGTCGCGCCTTCGAAGAACGGCTTCAAACCGCGACAGGCCGGTCGTCGCCAGGCATATTTCGGGCCGGATCATGGGATCGTCGATACCGCCGCGCTGTCACGCCGAGACCTGGACGCCGAACCCCGACAGGGGCCGCTGCTGATTGACGAATACGACTCGACGACGGTGGTGCCCCCGGGTTGCCGCGCCTGGCTGGACGCGCACGGTAACGTTCGCATCGGGTTGCGTGCGCCCTAGCCGGCGGAATCGAGACCGCATGCCCAGGAGTTCCATGCAAGCAACGATCAAACAACGGACAGCAGCACAAAAGGCGGATCCGATCACCATGGGGCTGATCCGAAACTATCTGTCCAGTGTGGCCGACGAGATGGCGAACACGGTGATTCGGACCGCTTATTCGACCATCGTCCGTGACTGCATGGACTTCTCGACGGCGCTGTGCGACAAGCACGGCCAGACGGTCGCACAGGGCGTGACCATCCCTGTCCATCTCGGCTCGGTGCCGACCGCGCTGGGTCACACCATCAACAGGTTCAAAGGAAACATTCACCCCGGCGACATCTTCATCATGAATGACCCCTTTCAGGGGGGGATTCATATCCCGGATATCTTTGTCTTCAAGCCGGTTTTCCATGAGAATCGCCTGATGGGCTACTCGACCGCCGTGTCCCATCACTTGGATCTAGGCGGACGGGTGCCTGGCAGCGCCGCCTGCGACAACACGGAGATTTTCCACGACGGGTTGCGCATCCCGCCCCTGAAGCTGTACGACCGCGGCGTGCCGAGCGAGGCGATCTTTCAGCTTCTGGAAAAGAATATCCGCGTGCCGGTGCAGACGCTCGGCGATCTTCGCTCGAACCTCTCGGCTTTGCGAACCGGCGAGAAAGGACTTCTCTCGCTGGCGGAGCGCCATGGAGTGGACGACCTGGAGATGTACTTCGCTGAGCTGCTCGACTACACCGAAGCGATGGTACGAGCGGAGATCCGGAGCTGGCCCGATGGCGAGTACACATTCACCGACTATCTGGACGACGACGGGGTAGACGCGGGGGAGATCGCGATCGAGGTGAAGATGACGGTGGAAGACGACCGCCTCACGGTCGATTTCACTGGCACGTCCCCTCAAGTCAAGGGCGGGATCAATTCGCCATATGCCTTCACGATCTCCTGCTGCGGGTACGCGGTTCGCTCGATCATGCAGGCCGACATCCCGAACACGTCGGGATTGTTTCGACCGATCAAGATCATTGCGCCGGCGGGCACCATCCTGAATCCCGTCATGCCGGCGGCTTCGGGCATGCGAGGCGTCGTGGGGTTCCGGCTAGCTGATGCGCTCTTCGGCGCCCTGGCCAAGATCGTGCCGCACAAGATTCCCGCGGCGGGTGAAGGCGGCAACTCCCTGATCATCATCGGTGGATATAACCGGGAGCGGAAACCCTTCATCATGTTCGACCTGATCGCGGGCACCTGGGGAGCGCGGCCCAACAAAGATGGTATTGACGGTTTGACGAACCCCGGCTCGGTGATATCCAACATTCCGGTAGAGCTTATGGAACTGGACTATCCGGTTCGTGTCGAGCAGTACGCCCTCACGAAGGACACGGGCGGGGCGGGCAAGTATCGAGGCGGGTTAGCCATTGCACGGGACTGGCGCTATGTCGGAGACTTGCCCGCGAACCTCACGATCCGCTCCGACCGGCGCGAGCACACCCCATACGGCCTTTATGGCGGACACAACGGCTCCCCATCCTCGAATATCGTCAACCCCGGCACCGAGGAGGAGCGCACTCTGCGCACCATGGTGACCGATACCTTGCAGCCCGGAGATGTGATTCGCCACATCCAACCCGGCGCGGGCGGATGGGGCGAGCCCCTGGAGAGAGATATCAAGAGCATCGAGCAGGACGTACGCAATGACAAGGTGTCGATCGCGAAGGCTGAGGAGCTGTACGGCGTTGTGATCGACGATCAAAAAAAGACCGTAGACAGGAAACGGACAGAGCGAGAACGCTCCGCCCGTCGTTCCAAGGCAGATCCGCCCCATCATTCGGCGATCTGAAGAGCTTGCCGATAAGGGAGCCCCGGCCCGTTTTCTCCAGGTGGCATGAAGCCAGACGCCGAACCGCAAATCGACCCGATCACGCTGGGGCTGATTCGGAACGCTCTTTCCAGCGTGGCCGACGAAATGGCGAACACCGTCATCCGCACTGCCTATTCGACAGTCGTTCGGGATTGCATGGATTTCTCCACGGCGCTGTGTGACAAGGATGGTCAGACCATTGCGCAAGGGGTGACAATCCCGTTTCAGCTTGGCTCCATACCGTACGCCCTCGAAGCCACGATCAGGAAATTCGAGGGCAACATCTCGCCAGGCGACGTCTTCATCATGAACGACCCCTTTGAGGGGGGTATCCACCTGCCGGACATTTTTGTCTTTCAGCCGATTTTTGTTGACGGTGAGCTACTGGCCTACTCCGCCGCCGTGTCGCATCACCTCGACATCGGCGGGCGCGTTCCTGGCAGTGCGGCTTGCGACAACACCGAGATCTTTCAAGAGGGTATTCGTATTCCTCCGCTCAAGCTGTATGAGCGTGGTGTTCCCAGCGATGCCATTTTTTCGATCCTCGAGAGCAACATCCGGGTTCCGCTCCAGACCCTGGGGGACCTTCGCTCCAATTTGGCGGCTCTGCGCATCGGTGAGAAGGGCGTGGCCGCTCTCGCTGAGCGCTATGGAGCCGGTCTGCTGTCTCGCTACTTCACCGAGCTGATCGATTACACCGAGAGGCTTGTGCGCGCCGAGATTCGCTCCTGGCCCGACGGAGAGTATTCGTTTACTGATTATCTGGATGACGACGGCGTGGACGCGGGTGAGATTCCGATCAAGGTCGCCATGAGGGTGGCCGGCGACTCGCTGGTGGTCGATTTCACGGGAACGTCGCCGCAAGTGCAAGGCGCTATCAATTCGCCCATTTCGTTTACGATCTCGTGCTGCGGCTATGCGGTGCGCTCGAGCATGCAGGCCGACATTCCCGACACCTACGGGTTGTTCCGTCCTATCGAGGTGATCGCTCCCGAAGGCTCCATCGTCAACCCGGTGATGCCGGCCGCCTCGAGCATGAGAGGCGTGGTAGGCTTCCGGCTGTCGGATGCTCTGTTCGGCGCGCTGGCCCGGATCCTCCCGGACCGCATACCGGCGGCGGGCGAAGGCGGCAACTCTCTGGTGATTATTGGAGGCTACAGCAGCGAGAGGAAGCCCTTCATCATGTTCGATCTGGTGGCCGGCACTTGGGGGGCTCGACCTTCGAAGGATGGCAATGACGGGTTGACCAATCCGGGCTCGATCCTCGCCAACATCCCCGCCGAGTTGATGGAATTGGACTATCCTGTTCGGCTGGAGCAGTACTCCCTGGTGACGGATTCGGGAGGTGCCGGCAAGTATCGAGGGGGCTTGGCCGTCTGCCGCAACTGGCGGTACGTGGGAGATCAGCCCGCGACCCTGAGTATTCGCTCAGACCGGCGTGAGCATCCGCCTTACGGGTTGTACGGCGGAGGCAAGGGGTCGCCTTCATCGAACATCGTTAATCCGGGAACGGACCAAGAGCGCATTTTGCGGACGATGGTTACGGACGAGTTGCGCCCGGGAGACGTGATCCGGCACGTTCAGCCGGGTGGTGGGGGATGGGGCGATCCGCTCGAGAGAAAGCCGGATGCCGTCGAGCGTGACGTGCGCAACGGCAAGGTTTCGGCGGCAAAGGCGACCGAGCTCCATGGCGTGGTGGTCGACCAAGAGTCCGGCAGAGTCGATGAGAAAGCGACCCGGCTGCTACGGAGCGATCTGCGTGCAGCCGCGATAGAGGCCCCATGAAGATTACCGATCTCAAAACAACGCTCGTGTCGGTTCCGCATACCGAACCCGAGTTCATTTCCACCGGCATGCGCAAAGGCGTGACCCAGTGTTTGATTGAAGTGGAGACCGACGAGGGTGTGACCGGGCTGGGCGAGAGTATTTGCCGCCCCAACGCTCCCGTCATCGAGGCCGCGATTCAATCCTGCAAGCCGCTGCTTGTCGGGAGCGACCCCAACAACATCGAGGCGGTTGTCAACAACATCCGCCACCTGGGCAATTGGCACTTCTTCGAACGCGTCGGCAACGTCGCGATCGGCGGCATCGAGATGGCCTTGTGGGACATCGTGGGCAAGGCCTGCGGTAAGCCGCTGTACGAACTGCTGGGCGGCATGGTGCGCGACCGCATGCCGATTTTTTATTACCTGTTTCGATTCGAGCTGGATGAGATGGAGCGCCGCGCGAGAAAGGCGGTCGAGGACGGCTGGACACTGATCTATTTCAAGGTCGGCCACGACATCCAAGCCGACATCGAGGCGGTCGAAGCCGTGCGCGGGGCGGTCGGAAGCAAGGCAGGGATTCGAATCGACGCCAATGAGGCTTGGACGCCGGGAGCCGCGGTGCGATTCATCAAACAAATCGAAAAGTTTGACGTCGAATTCGTGGAGCAGCCAACGCCCGCCAAGGACTTCGACGGACTTGCTCACGTCCGGCACGCTACGAATACGCCGATCGGTGCGAACCAAACCTCCTGGACGCTGCAAGACGTGCTCGAAGTGGTGAAGAGAGATGCGGCGGATGTGATCGTGACGGACCAGTACACCACCGGAGGTCTGCTGAATTACAAGAAGGCCGTGGCGATCTGCGAAGCAGCGGGACTACCCGTCAATCACCACTGCTGGGGCGAGCTGGGTATCGGAACCGCCGCCGGCGCCCACATGGTCGCCTCGTGTCCTCCGTTCCTGTATGCCAACCAGAGTTACGTGATGATTCACGAAGACGACATCATTACCGGCGGATTGCCGAAAATCGAAAACGGTTCGATCGCCGTTCCCCGAGGTCCGGGGCTGGGCGTTTCCCTCGATCCCGACCGGGTGGCCGCCGCCGCGCAACGCTATCAGGAAGAGGGCGAATTCCCTTCCCGGCTGGCGCACGACAAAGTTGACGTAACGATCATCCCAAAGTTTTGACCTGCATTTCTCACCACCTGATGGCCGAAGCACGCGATAAGACCGCCATGACTTCGTTGCGCTTGCTTGCCGTGCTCGATGTACGGTCAAGTACACCTGCGCGCGCCAAGCGGCTCGCGCCTCGTCCTGACGGCCCCCTCACGCACTTCGCCTCGCCACGCAGCGAGAAATGCAGGTCAGCGGCGCTCGAAGCCCAACGTCCATGACCGGCGATCAACCCTTCCCCTTCGTCTTCTGGGATTATCTCGTCTTCGCGGGCTACTTTGCGGCCCTCTCCGCGGTCGGTTTGTGGGCCGGACGCGAAAAGAAACACAGCCCGGAAAGTTATTTCCTCGCCGGCCGCACGTTGCCCTGGTACGTCGTCGGAAGTTCGTTCATCGCGTCCAATATCAGCTCCGAGCACTTTATCGGGATGATCGGGGCGGCGTATGTCTATGGCATTGCGGTGGCGATGGCCGAGTGGGGCAATATCTCCGTCTTCACGCTGCTGATCTGGTTCTTTATTCCCTTCCTGCTCGCGTCACGAGTCTTCACCATCCCGGAGTTTTTGGAGAAGCGGTTCAATCGCACAGTGCGGCAGTTTTTCGCGTTGGTCACGATCGCGAGCAACGTCGTCGCGTTTCTGGCGGCGGTGCTTTACGGCGGCGCCCTCATGCTGGAGAAGCTTTTTGGCTGGGACCTTTGGTTCGCCATCATCTCGCTGGGCGTTGTGGCCGGCACCTGGGCGATTTATGGCGGGCTTCGCTCAGTCGCCTGGACCGATTTCGTCACCTTGCTGGTGATGATCGTCGGCGGACTGATGGTCACTTTGTATGGGCTCGATTACCTTTCCGGAGATTCGCATTCGCTCACCGAGGGCTGGCGCGTCATGATCGATCGGAACCAGGCGCACAGCGGAGTCTGGCGAGAGGCCGTCGAGAAGAACGCCTATCAGATCGCTCGGGTGGAGGAATACAACCGCTTGTCGGTCATCCAACCGCCCACGCATGAAGTCATGCCCTGGCCCGGGCTGGCTCTGGGTTGGATCTCGGTGGGCATCTGGTACAGCGTGATCAATCAGTTCATGATCCAGCGCGTATTGGGCGCGAAGAACATGTACCACGCGCGGATGGGGATCGTCCTGGCCGGCTATCTCAAGATCTTGATGCCGGTGCTCGTCGTGGTGCCGGGACTGATCCTGTTCGCACTGCAACCGGAGGTGATGCTGCTGCCCTGGGAAGAGATTCGCCCCGCCGCCGACCGCGGCTACGTGACGATGGTGCAGGCCATGATCCCCGTGGGCTTGCGCGGCTTGTTCCTGGCGGCTCTGTTCGGCGCGATTCAGTCCACGGTCAACTCGGTCATCAACTCGACCGCCACCGTTTTCACATGGGACCTGTACCGCCGTTCGTTCCGGCCGAACGAGTCCGACCGCCACTACGTGCGTGTGGGCGTCGCGTCGTCGATCTTCATCATGGCGGTTTCCATCATCCTGGGCCGCTACATCGAAGAGTTCGGCGGCAGCTTGTTCGTCTACATCCAAACGCTGTATGCGTTCTTCGCGCCTCCCTTCGCGGCTGTCTTCGTGCTGGGCCTGCTGTCCAAACGGGTCAACGCCAAGGGCGCTACCGCGGCCGTTTTTTCCGGCTTCGCATTTGGCGTCGCCATGAAGCTGTATGTCCAACTGGTCCCGGACCACTTGCCTTGGGTTGAACCCTACGCCATGCAGGCCTTGATCAACTGGTGCTTTTGCGTAATGATTTGTGTGCTGATCAGCGGGCTGACGGCGCCCCCTGCTCCCGAGCAAGTGAGCGATCAGTTGACCTTCCGTTGGTCCAAGTTGAACATCGGCACGGAGTTAGGACATCGTTGGTACAACAGCGTCGTGGTCTGGTGGGCGGCGTTCGTTGGAATCGTTATTTGCCTGATGACTTGGTTTTCGGGACTGTTTCAGTGAGCCTGGAAGCGATCACAACGGAAACGGAGGAAATCGGATGCTGTCTACGCGCAGAGACTTCTTGCAAGCCGCGGCCACGGGTTTGGTCTTCAGCAAGACCGCCCGCGGCGCTCCCCCACAGCCATGGGTGAAGAAGGGCCGCATCCTGGAGCCCGGATTCGCCAATACATTGTCGAACCAACTGCTTTCGGCGCCTAGCGTCATACGGCGGCCGAACGGCCGCCTGCGGATGTATTTCTGGACGCGCCACAGGAGCGGAGAGGAGCAGTCCAACTACATCTACGCCGCGGAGGCCTCCCCCAGCGCCCCTCGCGACTGGACGGTGGTAGGAAGGGAGCCGATGCTGAAGGCGTCTCCGACGGGGAACATCAGCGACAAGGGCCCCAGCTTCCCGTGGGTTCTTCCACGCGAGGAGGGCGGCTGGCTCATGTACTACGCGGTCTGGGGATCATGGGCGCCGCCGGGGATGCTTTCCAACAGGACTTCGCTCGCCATCAGCCATGATCAAGGGCTCTCCTGGGACATGCTGCGAGAACCGCTGCTGCCGCTGGGCAAGCCGGGCTCGTTCGACGGGGGAATCACCGGCTCGGTATGCGTGCTCAGAACCGGGCCGCAGCGGTATCAGATGTGGTACACGGCGGGCGAGCGCCGCCAGCACTTCGACGATGGCACCACCGACCTGATCGTGCATATCGGGCATGCCCGTTCCGCGGACGGCATCGAATGGGTCAAGACCGATGCGCTCAATCCGGTTCTACGCGCCCGGCAGGAAGAAGTGGAACCCTATGAGAACATCGTCTCGAAGCCGTGCGTGCTGCTGCTGGACGGCGTCTATCACATGTGGTTCAGCCTGCGGGCTCACGACGGCCGCGGCTACCGGATCAGCTATGCTCAGTCGAAAGACGGCCTGCACTGGCATCGCCCTTTCCGCGAGCAGGTCATCCCACCGACCGAGAGCGGCTTCGACTCCGAGCATCAATCCTATCCCAATGTGATCGAGGTCGGCGATGAACTGTGGATGTTTTACGTCGGCAACCGCTTTGGCCACACCGGGATCGGGCTGGCCACGATGAAGAAAACAGATCTCGTGTAGGGAGCGCCGACCCGTTTCGCCCGCGCCAGAGCACACCGCCACCACGCCTGGCAGCAGAGGCGGACCAGCGGCGGCATCTCGAAATGGCGAAAGCAACCATGGACAACGCGCCGAAGTATAGTGTGCCGTCGGTGGAGAAGGCATTCGCCATCGTGGAACTCTTCGCCGCCGACAACTGCGGCTATACCTTGAGTGAGGTCAGCCGCCTGCTCCGGCTCCCCGTAAGCACGGTAAGCTCCTTGTTGAGCACCCTGCGGAACTGCGGCTATGTGTCCCGTCATGAGGCAGGCCGTTACCGGCTCACGATGAAGCTTCTTGCCGAGGGCACGAAAGTCGTCAATCAATTGGAACTGCACAAAGTGGCCGAGCCGCACATGAAGGAACTAACCGCCAAGAGCGGTATGACCTCGGTCCTCGCTGTGCGTGACGGCGATCATCTGGTCTATCTGGACAAGGTCGACGGGGCCAGCGAAGTGCTTCTGGCTTCCTACGTAGGCAGGCGGATGCTTCTCCACCTGACGGGGACGGGCAAGGTCCTGCTGTCCGGTCTTTCCGAGTCGGAGGTGGCGGAGATCGTGCGCGCGGTGGGATTGCCGGCGTTGACTCCGAAAACGATTACCTCGCTGCCGGTTCTCAACAAGGAGCTTGCCAAGATTCGAAAGCGAGGGCACGCCATTGACAATCAGGGGTACGACCTGGGAATCAAGGGCGTTGCCGCTCCGATCTTCGACCGGGACGGAAAAGTCGCCGCGGCGATCGGCGTCGGGGCGTCTGTATTCGAACTCACCGGGAAAATGCGCCAGGTCATCAAGCTGGTGAAGGCCGCCGCTCGAGCCGTCTCCGAGAACCTTGGCCGCTGACGCGAAGCCCCGACACGGGCTACCGGGAAAAACGGGGCCATCAGCACTCATCTCCTGTGGTGGTGAAGGCTGTGAGATAATGGACAGACTCATTTCTTGAGGGAGGCATGAGTAACGAGCTCATCAGCATTTTGATTGCGTTGGCGACGGTAGGAGTGGCCCTGGCCGGTCTGATACTAGCCAGCAATCGCGGACTGCGGCAGGACATGGCTCACCTGGAAGCACAGTTGCGAGGGGACATGAGCCAGTTGCGAGCGGAGTTGCGGGGGGACATGGGCCAGTTGCGAGCGGAGTTGCGGGGGGAGATGAAGCAAATGGAGTCTCGGCTGGAAGCACAAATCAATGGTTTGCGCGTCGATGTCAACGAACTTCGTGAGCGCATGTCGCACCTGGAAGGGCTGCTGGAAGGATTGCGCGAGGCCATCACCGGACGGGTCGCGGCCCGCTAGGACCCCAAGCCATGAAACGCAGACGAAGCAAAGACGGGCGAGTCTCCCTCAGGGAAGTTTTCTCCGGGCCGCCCGAATCTCGGTTATCTCAGCCCGCAGGCCGCCGATCTCAGGCTCCAACTTGGTGATGTCCTGCCTGATCGCCAACGTGTCGCTGACCATAACGGCTTCGGCGACGGCCTGGATTCTGCTGGAAATTTGCTTGGCGCGGCGCGCATCCGGCCTGCCTTCTCAATCCCGACAGAGTGCGTTTGACACCTTCCGACCGAGACGGGTAACGACTACCTCGCTGTCGGTTCTCAACAAGGAGCTGACCTGAAATATCCTCCTGATCAAGCGGCGTTGACACCGCTCCGAATGTTTCCCGCTTGTATGATCCGCACGCGGGCGGAGGAGAGACTTGCCAAGATTCGAAAGCGAGGGCATGCCATTGACAATCAGGGGTACGACCTGGGGATCAAGGGCGTTGCCGCGGCGATCGGCGTCGGGGCATCCGTATTCGAACTCACCGGGAAAATGCGCCAGGTCATCAAGCTGGTGAAAGCCGCCGCTCAAGCCGTCTCCGAGAACCTTGGCCGCTGACGTGAAACCCCGACACGAGGTACCGGGAAACCGCCGATCTCTGAACATCCTGCTCCGCCTCTGGTTCCCGGCGCAAAGGCCGTCAGGCAAGCGACGGAGCAACAAACAACCGCATAGACAAATAGGGGGCATGGGTGACACTTAGGCATGCGAAGGTTCTTTCTTTGGTTCTCTTGATCTCCTGGGCAGGTTGCGGCCAAAGAGAACCCCCCGGAGAACCTTCAACAAGCAGCAGCCTGCACGACGAACTGATCGTAGTCGACGGGCATGTACACATGATCAATTCGGTCTTCCACCAGGGCATCGATCCCTGGAGTGTGCAGTCGATAGGGAGCTTTGACTATGCCCGCGCGAAACAGGGCGGGCTTGATGTGGCCATCGAACATCTCTACATCGAGGATGCCTACAACAAGTACAACTACACGATCAAACAGGCATTGCGTCTTATCGAAACCTTCTACGGAGTCCTTGAAGCGAATACCGACAGGATGGAGCTGGCGCTTACCTCGCAAGATGTGAGGAGGATTGCAGCTCAAGGCAAACTGGCCGTGATTTTGGCCCTGGAAGGTGGTTTCGATATGGAAGGGGACCCGGATGTGCTTCGGCTGTTCCACCGTCTGGGTGTCCGCATGGTGCAGTTCGCTAATCACGATACGACCAACGCCCTGACGGATGCCCTCGACGTTCAAAAATGGAACGGTATCAGCGAACGAGGCCGTGAGGTCATTCGCGAAATGAATCGCCTCGGCATCGTCATTGATATCTCACATGCTTCGGCGGAAGCGAAGAGCGAAATCATCGAGGCGAGTCAGGCCCCGGTGGTGACCAGTCATAACGGATTGCAGCACTTCAGTTCGTTTCCGGGGAACATCACCGACGGGACTCTCAAAGCCCTGGCCAAGAAAGGCGGGCTCGTCGGGCTGCACACCGCCGGATGGATTCTCAGCGAAAAATCCTTCCAATGGGGATATCATCGTCCGCGAACGGCTCCTCCCCCTCCGTGGGCCGAACGTTTGAGAGTGGAGTTGTCTCGGCCGCCGTTGGACTATGGCGACTACATTGCCCAACTTGATTCGCTCATGGCGGACAAGTGGGCTACGACCTACGGATACGAGCAGCCGTGGCGAGAGCGGCAGCAAGAGGCAATCGCGGCGGGTGCGCCCGTCCCGACCGTGGAGGACTGGGCGAATCAAGTGGACTATATCGTCAGCCTGGCAGGACCCGGTCACGTAGGTTTGGGCCTGGACTTGATGTCCGGCGGGAACTGGTTGAAAGACGTTGACGCAACCAGTTACCCACGTTTGACGGAAGCCTTGCTCGAGAAGGGTTACTCAGCCGGCGTGATGCGAAAGATTCTCGGCGAAAATTGGCTGCGCCTGCTGGACGCCGCCAAGGTCCCGTAGTCACCCGCCGCTTGCCAAGACACTGACCTGAAATATCCTCCTGATCAAGCGGCGTTGACACCGGTCCGGATGTTTCCCGCTTGTATGATCCGCACGCGGGCGGAGGAAAAACTAGCCTGCGGTTACTTGCCCTGTTTCGCCCTGTTTCCGGCCTCCCGGTCCGACGATGGGCGGCAGTTTTTGTGGACCCGACTGCAGTGGCGTCTCGGGCGCGACGAAGCCCCTTCCCGTGAAGTTCTTTGCGACGGAAAACGTCCGCTGGTCGGAGGAGCTCGGCGTAGTTGCCCGGTCTGCCGGGGCACCCCGTTCTTGGGAGCGGAACGATAGTCCATTCTTTTCAGTATTTTGAAAACTGATTTTCTCTTCAGAAAAAGGCTTGACACTCCCGGCGGCGTTTGCCATACTCGCAACGGTTACGTGTGCAGTCCAGCAAGCTAAGGAGGGGTCCAGTGAAACACACGTTTTCTCTCTTTTCCGGCAAGAGCATTCGCATCCCGGCGCTTCTGGTTCTCGGCCTCGCGCTCAGCGTGAGCGCCTTCGGTCAGGCCGAGCTAGGCGCCATCCTGGGGACCGTCCAGGATTCAACAGGCGCCGTTGTCCCCGGCGCATCCGTGGCCGTCATCAATGAGGACACCGGGCTGACTCGGAACCTGGTCACGAACGCCGAGGGGCAGTACACGGCCATTCTGCTGCAGATCGGGCAGTATACGGTGGAAGCTGAACTCTCCGGCTTCAGCAAGTCGGTGGTTACGGGCATCGTGGTCCTCGTCAACCAAACCGTTCGCACGGACGTCGTCCTGCAGGTCGGCGAGGTCACCGAAACCGTGGAGGTGACGTCCAGCGTCCCTCTCATCAAGACCGATGCGTCCGATGTCGGGCAGGTCGTGGAGGAGAAACAGGTCGTCGAGCTGCCTCTGAACGGCCGCAAGTTCATTCAACTGGCGCGTCTCGGCACGGGAACGTTGGACAACGCCAAGCTGGACGGCGTGATGGGCTCGGCGACCCACGGTGGCGGCATCGTCGCCAACGGCGCCAGCACGAACGCCAACCAGATTACCTTGGACGGCGTCGAGAACCAGGACTGGCTGATCCCGAGGGTGGGCCTCAGCCCCAGCCCCGACGCCATTCAGGAATTCAAGATCATGAGCGGCTCCTACTCGGCCGAGTACGGCCGCGGCGCCGGGGCCCACATCAATGTGGCGATCAAGTCGGGCACCAACGAGCTTCACGGAGGCGTTTTCTATTTTCACCGCAACGACAACCTGGACGCCCGCAACTTCTTCGACCGCTCCTCGCTGCCGGAGTTCAAGCGAAACCAGTACGGCGGCACGCTGGGCGGCCCTTTCGTGAAGAACAAGACTTTTGGTTTCTTCAGCTTCGAAGGCCTGCGCAGCGGCAAGGGGCGGACGATCAATGCCACCCTGGCGACTCCGGCCCAGCGGCAGGGAGATCTGTCGGGGCCGGGCGGCTTTCCGATTTACGACCCCCTGACCACCGCGACGGGCGCCGATGGGGTCACGAACCGGGACCTGTTCGTGGACAACCGGATCCCCGCGAGCCGGCTGTCGCAGACGACCCAGAGGGCGATGCAGCTTCTCTGGCCGGCGGTGCAGCGTGACGTCCCCAATGAGCCGAACGCCGTCTTCAACCCTGTCGAGCTGAACGATCAGGATCAATACATCGTTCGGGTCGACCACCGCTTTTCCGACAACGACAACCTCTTCGGGCGCTATGGTCACAACACCAACCCCCGACTGCTGCCGGATTTCCTTTCGCCCGGCCTGCCGATGCAGGGCACCCTTTTCGGGTTCACGCAGCAGAACGCGGTCCTCAGTTACACCAAGATCATCACTCCGAACCTGGTCAACGAAGCGCGCATGGGCTACAACTACTTCTTCCAGGATCTGAGTCTCGAACTGAAAGACACCAACGTCGTCGGCGAGATCGGGATCGAAGGAGCCCTGCAGGACCCGGTGACCTGGGGACCGCCGAACGTGGGCGTCAGCGGCATGACCGGCATGGGCGCGTTCCCGTTCGCGCCGAGCGTCCCCAAGGTCCATGGTTTTCACTACATGGACACCCTGGCGCTGACCAAGGGGACGCACAACATCAAGATGGGCATCGATATCCGCCGGGGCCACCAGAACGGCGGACAATTCCCCTACCCGCGAGGCCGCTACGGCTTTACGGGTGGATTCACGCGCAACCCGGCCTCCCCCGCCGGCACGGGCCAAGGCCTGGGCGACTTCCTGCTGGGTTTCCCACAGACCTCGTACATCATCCAGGGCCGCACCGACAACGACATCCGTACGCTCAACGCGGGGTTTTACATCCAGGACAACTGGAACGTCCACCCGAACCTCACCTTGAACCTGGGCCTTCGGTACAACTACATGCCGGCGGCCGTGAGCGCAGCCGACCGCATCGTCAACTGGAGCGAGGAGCACCAGGCGCTGATCCTCGCCCAGACCGATCTGGACAAGCCGACGGCCTGCGCGGGGTGCAACGGACGGCCGTTGCGGGAACTGATCAAGGACTTCGAAGGCATCTTCAACTTCATGACCCGGGACCAGGTCGGCTGGCCGCGAGCGTTGCACCAGAGCGACAACAACAACTGGTCACCCCGTCTCGGTTTCGCGTGGCGCCTGTTCGGCAGCAACGACACGGTTCTGAGGGCGGCCTGGGGCCGATTCTATGAGCTGATCGCCGGGAACGTCCACTGGAACTTCACGACGAACCCGCCGCTGTCGCGCAACCTGTCATTCAACACGGACCCCAACGCCTTGCCCGCCATTACGTTTGCGCAGCCGTTCCCGGGTGTCGGCGTCCAAGGCGCTCCCGGCACGTCCGGCGGCATTCAGTACGATTGGCACGATCCCTACCAGGACAACTGGAACGTGTCCATTCAGAGACGGATTCTGCCCAGCACCTCACTGAACGTAGGCTATGTCGGTTCCCGCGGCGTCGGGCAGCGGATGGGCGTGAACTTCAACTCCGCCTCGTTCGGATCAGGGCCCACCCAACCCCGGCGGCCGCATCCCGAGCACGGCAACACCGGGATCAACGTTCCCTGGGGTCACCGCCGCTATGATTCCCTGCAGGTGAAGCTCGAAACGCGAGCGAGCGACCTCAACATTCTGACCAGCTACACCTGGGCGAATGCGACCACCTGGGGCGGCGGCGGCATCAACGAGGGCGGGTCCGGGGTCCGGTGGCAGTGGAACTTCCCGGCGCGGCGGGAGCCGGTGTTGAACGGAATATTGGATCCGGGCGACCCCTACCTGGCGGTGGACAAAGGATCGTCCCGAGCCGATGTCGAGCATCGGCTCTCGGTGGCTTTCGTGTGGCAGTTGCCTCTCGGAAGAGGCAAGTTGATCCCATTGTCCGGGCCGTTGAACTGGATCGCCGGCGGCTGGCAGTTGAACGGGATCATCACTCATGAGTCCGGCATCGCCCTGCCGGTGAGCTACGGAATCGACAACACGAACGGGTCGGCCGGGACGCGGCCCGATCTGGTCGGGAACCCGAACTCCGGGTCTCGCAATGCTCCGGAATCGTGGATCAACAAGGCAGCTTTCCAGGACCCCATTCCGCTTGCTCATGTGATTGCGTCCGGTATGAGCCCGACCGTGGCGGCGGGCAATGCAGGGCGCGCACCGATCATCGGACCCGGAGTCCAGCTTTGGGACCTGGGCGTCTACAAGAATTTCGCCTTCGCGGAGGAGGGCTACCGGCTGCAGTTCCGATTCGAGATGTTCAACGCCTTCAACCACGCCAACTTCGGCAACCCCAACACGAGCTTCCTGAGCAACAATTTCGGGCGGATCACGAGTACGTTCGGATTCGCTCGTGAGATCCAGTTCGGGCTGAAGTTCAACTTCTGAGAGGGCTGCCGTCCGCCGCGTGATGGATACAGATGTCCGGGAGACCAAGTCCGCCGCCTGCCTCTCGATGCAGGAAGCGGTGGGCTTGGTCATTCGGCCTTCTGGTTTGCTTGTGTCTCCGCGCGGCCGACGTTGCGCCGGTTGACCTGAAGTCGCCCGTCGAAGACGCTTTCGTCGGCTCGGAAGAAGAGGCGCTTGCCGCCCTGCAGCGCAATCCCGAGCAGATCGGCCCTTATCTGCAACTCGGCTCCTTCTACAACCGGCAGGGAAAACTCGATCTGGCCCGCAGCTATCTTTTACGCGGCCTCGAGGCCGAGCCGGGCAGCCCTGACGCCCATCAGCTCCTGGCGTTGAACTACGCTCGCCGGCAGATGTGGCATCAGGCGTTCGCACACATCGACAAGGCGATAGAGAGGCAGCCGTCCAATCCCGTGCTGTTTTACAATCGCGGCGCCTTCCTCTACAACACGCAACGATACGACGAAGCCTTGGAGCCGTTCCGCAGGGCGCACGAACTGGAACCGGAGAACCTCCAATACCACCAGGACTACGCTTCCTCTCTCGAAGCGGCCGGACGGCACGAAGAATGCCTGGCGGAACTGACAGCGCTGCTCGACAGCCACCCCCGCGAAGCGAGCCTCTATTACGACCGGGCGCATTCGTGGATGAAGCTCGGTGAAACAGCGAAAGCCCTCCAAGACGCGCAGAAGGCCGTCTCGTTGCGTCCGGACCTTGCCGGCGCCCACTATTTGCTGGGAAAGATTCACGAACAGGAAGGGGAATCGTCCCAGGCGCTGGCAGCCTATTCCAAAGTTGTCGAGCTGGAACCGGGCCACTTCAATGCGCGTTATCGATTGAGTCTTCTGCATACGCGCCGCGGCGATCGGGAAGAGGGCCGGCGGCAGCTCGAGACCTACCGGTCGCTGAAAGACAACGTGGACGCACGGAATGCCGTCCTGCGGGCCGGCGATGCTTTCAAGGCCGGAAACTACGGCTCCGCCGAAGCGCAATACCGCGAGGCCTTGGAAAGAGATCCGGACAACACCCAGGCTCTCTACTATCTGGGTCTCATCCAGAAGAAAAAAGGACAACTCACAGAAGCGGCCGAGTCTTTCCAAAGAGCTCTTGCCGTCCGGCCTGACTTGGCCGTCGCGCGCGCGAACCTGGGCCTCACGTTGGCCGGCCTCGGTCAAGCGGATCAGGCGCGCATCCACCTCAGGCAGGCGATGGGCGCCGACCGGGACGACTTCGAGGTCACCTACGCCGCCGGCCGCGGCTTCCTCACTCTGCGAGACTTCACGGCGGCGGAGAGCCCGCTCCTGCGCTCTCTCGAGCTCTGGCCGGACCATCCCAAGGTGCTTGCCGACCTGTTCCGGCTCTATGCGCTGTGGGGAAGAATCTACGCAGCTCGTAAACAGATAGGGCCGGCCATCGAAGCGAACCCCAACGACAGCCGGCTGCATTATCTCGCGGGGCTGTTCTGGGCGGGAGACGGTCAGTTCGACCGGGCGCGAGACGTGTTGCGGGCAGCGGCAAGGCTTTCGCCCAATGACGTCAAGATCGCTCGCCTGCTTTCTAGAATAGAAGGGATGACCGCCGCGGAGGTTCCGAGCCGCTAGAACAGACCTACGCGATGGACAAGAGGCGGGGAGGCCCAGGTCTACCGGACCGGTTGAGCCTTGCCGAACAAGGAGAAACGTGCAGACGACTTTTTGCAGCCTGGACGAGCGCCAAATAGCCTACTACGAGGAGAACGGCTATCTCTTTCCGCTGAGGGTATTGGACGCCGCGGAGACGGAACGATTTCGCAGGCGCTTCTTCGAGTACCGGTCACAGATCAGCGAGCGCCTCCGGACCCTGCCGCCGAGACAACAGTACCATGTCTACTCGGAGACCCACACGTTTCTCCGCTGGGTATATGAACTCGCCGCACACCCGAGAGTTCTGGACGCGGTCGAGGGCGTGCTGGGGCCCGACCTGTTGATCTGGAACACGCGCTGGTTCGCCAAACTGCCCGGCGAAAAAATGTACATTGCATGGCATCAGGACGCCGCCTACTGGGGGCTTCATCCGCCCAAGGTCACAACCGCATGGATTACTCTGTCGGAGAGCACTGCGGAGAACGGCGCCATGCGGATGATTCCCGGCTCCCAGAAGAAGCCGCTCCTCCCGCAGAGGGACACCTATGCGCCCGACAACGCTTTGTCGCGGGGGCAGGAGATCGCCGTCGAGGTCAACGAAGACGAAGCCGTGGACGTTACGCTGCGGCCCGGAGAGATGTCGCTGCACCACATAGGCATTGTGCACGGTTCCGGCGTAAACCGATCCGACAAGCCTCGGATCGGCATCGCCGTTCGATTCGTTACGCCCGAGGTAAAGCAGGATGGTCACGAGAGGCAGGTAGCGATCCTGGTGCGCGGCCGGGACGACTACGGTCATTTTGACCTCGTGCAACCACCAGGCCCCGGCGAGAATTCCCCCAACGGCGCACGGCACTCGGAAGCCGTGCGGCGCATGCTGAAGAACCTGATGCCCGAAGACTACACGGACTGACCACAAGGAGGAATGAATCATGCCGGACAAGAGCAGGCAAGCCCCAAGCTCGATTTCGAGGAGAGAGTTTCTGCCGGCCGGCGCAGCCGCGCTGGCGGCCGGGTCCTCGGCTCCCCTGTTGAGTGCGAGTCCCGCCGCGGAGTACAAACCCCTCGACCCCTCCAAGCGGCTGCGCATCGGGGTCGTTGGCGGTGGGTTTGGAGCCGGTTTCTCCTGGCACATGCACCCGAATTGTCAGGTAACGGCCGTGGCCGATCTTCGGGAAGACCGCCGGAAACGCCTGATGGAACGGTTCGACTGCTCGAATGCCTACGAGGAGTTCCATCCGATGTTGAAGGACGCCAAGGTGGACGCCGTGGCCATCTTCACGGGCGCCCCCGACCATGTTCCCCATTGCGTCGACGTGATGAAGTCGGGACGTCACGTCATCTCGGCCGTGCCGGCGGCCATCACCCTCGAGCAATGCCAACAACTGGTCGACGCCGTCAAGGCGACCGGACAGACCTACATGATGGCTGAAACCAGTTGCTTTCGCGCCTCCGCGATGACAGCGCACGAATGGCGCAAGCAGGGAAAATTCGGAAGGATCTACTACTCGGACGGCTATTACCTGCATGACCACGGGTCTTACCTCAAGAAGGGCACTGCCTCGAAGCGGCTCATGGAGATGTGGATCTACAAGGGGAAGCGCACTTGGCGATACGGCAACTCGCCGGCTCTGTACGTAACCCACGCGACCGGCCCGATGATCTACGTGACCGGTGAAAAACTGACGGAAGTTTCGGCCATCGGCACACCGATCGACCACGAGTTCTACCGGGGCAACAACCAATACAACAACCCCTTCATCAACATCACCTTCTTCCACAAGACTTCCGGAGGAAACTCCTCCCGTATGGCTGTCCACTGGTGGACGGCGGCTCCAGGCCGCGAGGGCTCGGACTTTTACGGAACCGAGCTGAGCTTCTTCGCGCCGCAGTTCGGCCGGCCAGGCGTGGTGCGCCGCCCCGGCGAAAAACCGGAAGACTGGAAGCTCGACAACCATGCATCGAAGCTGCCGCCGAACCTTCGGGAGCGCATCGCCAGAGGACACGGCGGAGCGGAGGCGTTTATCGTTCACGAGTTTGTCTCGGCTTGTCTGGAGGAACGCCGGCCCTCCGTGGATGTCTATCAGGCGGTCGCGTACACGGCGCCCGGGATTGTCGGGCAAGAGTCGGCGATGAAGGACGGCGAATGGATGAAGGTCCCCGACTTCGGTCCGATCAGCTAAATGGCGGCTTTCCGGACGTACTTTGTCCGGAAAGCCGAGGCGAACGCCGCAGGGAACCGGCGCGCAGTTTGGACTAGAATGAGAACGCGACAACAAAGGCCAGACAACCCATGACCCGCAAGAGTGCGATTGCGCTGGTAATCATTCCCATTGCTGTCGCTTGGGCGGTCGAACCTCCCCACCCCGACTCACCCTTCATCGAGTCGATCTTCCCACGCGGAGGACGCCGCGGGACGCAGCTTGCCATCGAGATCGCCGGCAAGCATCTGGCCAGAGCCTCGGCGATTCGTGTCTCCGGGGAAGGCGTGTCGGCGCGAGTCCGGGAATCGAGCGATAAGCTGGTCACCGCCGAGGTTTCGATTGCACCCGATGCCGCCGTCGGGCGGCGCGACCTGCGGATCATCTCGCCTCGCGGCAGCTTCGTGCAGGTCTTCGAAGTCGGAAACCTGCCCGAGGAATCGGAGCGTGAGCCGAACGATCACTGGGAGGAAGCGCCGCTCGTGACATTCCCGACAGTCATCAACGGCAAGGTGACCTCCAAGGACTACGATCATTTCCGCGTCAAAGTCCGGGCCGGTCAGGTGCTTACCTTCGATCTGAATTCATCCCGCAACGGAACGCGTTTCGACGGGTTCTTGAGCCTGCTCGATCTCGAAGGCAACGAAATCGCGGCGCAAGACGATTACTACTTCGACAAAGACCCGCGTTTGGTCCATCGATTCGCTGAAGAGGGCGACTATGTCTTGCGGGTGATGGGGTTTCGAGAGGCCGGCTCGAACTCCTCGGACTATCGTCTGACCGTCGGTGACATGCCGACCGCCTCGCACGTTTTCCCGGCGGGAGGCCGGCGAGGGTCTACCGTGGAGATTGAGCTGACGGGAGTCAATCTGAACAAGCTGGACGGGGTGGTTTTGGGACAGGGGCCGACAACTGCCGAGATTGTCGATCTATCTCCCGGGCGCGCCCGAGTGAAGTTGGAGATTCCTCGAGAAACTGCGCAGAATCCGCATCCACTGTGGCTTGCGAGCAAGGACGGAGAGTTGCCCAATCCACTGGTCTTCAGCGTTTCCGATGTCCAAGAGGTCGCAAAGCCTCGATACACAGGATTCCGGATCCAACCTCCGGTAGTCATCAACGGTGTCATCGATCGGAGCGGCGCGGTTGACAGCTTCGAACTCGTGGCTCGCGCCGGAGAAACGTACACCTTCGACGGGGCCGGAATGAGTCTGGGGAATTTCCTGGATCCGGCAATCCTGATCTACGATGCAGACGACAACCTCGTCGCTTACTTGGACGATACTGCCCCGAATGCATTCGACAAGGAGCCCCCCAGCGTAGACTTCCACCTGACGCATACATTCGATCGAGCCGGGAGCTACCGGGTGCTGATGCGCGACGCGGGAAAGCGCGGGAATCCCACGTTTGTTTACCGCTTGACCGTGCAGCAGGCCCAGCCGGACTTCGAGTTGCGCGTGTTGACCAACCAGACGACCTTACGGAAGGGCAAGCCCGTCAGCCTTCGCGTGCGTGTGCGCCGCATCGGTGGCTGGAACGTACCGGTGGACGTCTGGATTGACAACCTGCCGCAAGGGATCGCGTCTCGCAAAATGACGGCCGCCCCCGTCAACACGCGCATTCGCGGCACATTCGGCGAAGACTTTTTCGTGGATGGCTCCAACGTGGAGCTGCCGCTGGAGGCGCTTTCCGACGCGCTGCCGGGGAGCTGGCCCTTGGTGGTCAGGGGAAGGGGCGTTCTCGGAGACAGGGTTGTCGAGCATACGGCCAGGGTGGATTACTCTTGGCAAAAGACGGGGTTCATTCGCGGTTTCACCCACGAGCAGCAAATGGTCTTGACGTTGGCCGAACCCGAAAACATTTCCAACGAGCGCGAGAACGTCGCCACGGTGGCCTTGCAATGAGAATCGTACTACTCCTGGCAATCTCAGCGCTCCCGCTCTCGATCGCAAACGCCGAGATCGGATTTGTTGACGACATTGCCCCTATCCTGACACGGAAAGGCTGCTCCGGGTCGAACTGCCACGGTTCGGTACGCGGTAAGAACGGCTTCAAACTCTCGCTGTTCAATTCCGATGCCGAAGAAGACTTCAAAGAGATCCTTTCCAACGATGATGGCCGCCGGGTGAATCGGGAGCAGCCTGAACAGTCGCTGATACTGAGAAAGCCGTCTTTTCAGGTGACTCATGGTGGCGGGGTGAGGTTTGCCGTAGATTCCCCCGAGTATCGAACCATCCTGGAGTGGCTTTCCTCGGGCGCCCCCTACCGCGTGCCGGGCCGCTCGGAGTTGAGAAACCTCGAAGTATCACCCGCGGAGACCATTCTTGAGGGTCCCGAGACAGAACAGCGTTTGACGGTCATGGGAATCTACTCCGACGGCAGCCGGCGCGACCTCTCTCAAACCGTCAACTACGCCGCCCAGGAGGAAACCGTCGCTACCGTAGACGAGTCAGGCAAAGTTACGGCCCGCGCGCGCGGTGAGACCGCCATCATGGTGCGGATGCCCGGTCTGGCGGCGGTGGCGCGCATTGCCGTCATTACCGAACCTCCCGCGGCGGGTTTCCCGCGAGTCCCGCGCAACAACCTGATCGACGAACTTGTGTTCGCCAAGCTGCAGAAGCTGGGGATCGTTGCCTCGGACCTGGCTGATGACAAGGTCTTCATTCGTCGCGTTTACGTCGACACCATCGGCGTGCTGCCGACGCCCGAAGAGACGCATCGCCTCCTTTCGTCCCGCGATCCGAACAAACGCGAGAAGCTCATCGATCACCTTCTCGAGCGGCCCGAATACGCGCAGCTCTGGGCCGCGGTCATGGCCGACTTGTTCCAGGTGGGCTGGGGGACCGGACTCAAGGGCGGCCATCAGTTATTCCGATGGCTGCGCGGCTCCTTGGCGGAGAACAAGCCTTACGATCACCTTGTTCGAGAACTTCTCATGGGAAGCGGCCCGTTCGTCTACACGCCGACGCCCAATTTCTTCGTGGGCTTGATGCAGGGTCCGGAAGGAATGGCGACCCAGTTCAGCCAGGCTGTCCTCGGCGTCAGGTTGGAGTGCGCCAAATGCCACGACCACCCTTTTGAACGTTGGTCTCGGGATGACTACTTCGGATTGGCGGCGTTTTTCTCTCGACTGGAAAGGAAAGAGGAACCCTACGGCCGCTTCGAGCACACTGTCGCGGTCCGTCCCAATCACAAACCCGTCTATGACTATCTCAACAACAAAGAGTTGAAGCATCCCGAGACGGGCGAATACGTCCGTGCAAAGTTTCTCGGGGGCGACTATGCGGAGGATGGTCCCGGAGAGGACCCGCGCCCGAAGCTGGCGGAGTGGTTGAGCCGTGCGGGCAACCCGTATTTCGCTCGGGCCATCGTGAACCGCATTTGGAAGCATTACATGGGAAGGGGCCTTGTCGAAGGCGTGGATGACTTCCGCATTACGAATCCACCTTCGAATGAGGCGTTGCTGGGGGCGCTGGCCGGTTACTTCATCGAAGGACGATTCGATCTGAAGCACCTCATGCGGCTCATCCTGAAGTCGCGAGCGTACCAGCTTTCGGCCGAGCCGAACGAAACGAATCGTGAGGATACGATCAACTATTCTCATTTCTATCTCAAGCGCCTGATGTCGGAGGTGCTCTTTGATGCGATGGGCCAAGTCGCCGGCAAACGCCTGAAGATCCCCGGTAGCCCGCCTGGAGAGAAGGCGATCTCGGTCACCGTGGGTTCGGGCAACTACTTCATGAAGACGTTCGGCAAGGCTGAATTTCGCGATGTCATTTGTGAACGCGACCACCAGCCGACGGTCACCCAAGCCATGCAGTTGATCAGCGGGGAAACGGTTCAGGAGCTGCTGACCTCGCCCGGCAACCTCATCGATAAGCTGTTGGAACAAAAAGAGTTGTCAGAAGAGGAACGTCTCAGGACCATCTATGTCAGTGCCTATGCGCGGCCTCCTACGCGCGATGAGCAGACCACGATTCTGGGTCTGCTGCGCGATGCGGACGTGGACCAAAGGAAGTCCGTGTATCAGGATGTTCTCTGGGCGATCTTCAACTCGAAGGAGTTCGCTTACGTTCACTGAGAAAGGTCCCTTATGGCTTTCCATTCATTCAGTCGCCGATCTTTCCTGAGCGTGGGTGCGCTGACGCTGTTCGGTCGGTTCAGACTGGGCGAGGCCCTCGCCCTGCGCGCGGCCACGCCGGGAGGCGCACCCAAGCCCGAGGATCTCTCGATCATCCTGCTCTGGCTGGCCGGCGGCCTCAGCCAATTCGAGAGTTGGGATCCGAAGCCCGCGGCGAAAGAAAGCTATCGCAGCAAGTTCGGGTCCATCCCCACCAACGTCCCGGGCATTGAAGTCGGCGAGCTTCTCCCGCTCAGCGCAAAGCATGCGGACAAATACACCATCATCCGCTCGATGACCAGCAAAGACGCCGTGCACGAGTCGGCTCAGGCGTTCATGCTCAGCGGCCACGCACCGCGCTCCACTTTGCAGTTCCCTTCTTATGGCTCGGTTATTGCCAAGGAACTACCGCCCCGCAACGAGCTGCCTCCCTACATCCTTGCCGGTGGACCGGTCAGGAAGTGGGAGCAAGCGGCTTTCCTGGGTCCGAAATATAATCCGTTCCTGGCCAGCGATCCGAACAAGGAGAACTACAAAGTACGTGACTTGGATCTTCCCTTGGGTGTGGACTGGGCACGAATGGATCGACGAAACTCTCTGCTTCGATTGGCGGACCAGCAATTCCGCCGCATGGATACCATGGGAATCGTCGATGCCATGGATACGCATCATCAGACCGCTCTGACGCTCATCCGTTCCGAGAGAGCAAAACGCGCCTTCAAAATAGAATCGGAACCTGAAAAGCTGCGGGAGAAGTATGGTCGCACGTCGTTGGGACAGGGTTGTCTCTTGGCCAGGCGGCTGGTCGAAGAAGGTGTGCGGCTTGTCAGTGTGCGCAGCAGCGGATGGGACCATCACTTCAACCTGTTCAACGATATCTCTACGAAAAAGCTACCCGAGCTGGATCGCGCCTTCTCCGCCTTGCTGGAAGATCTGCACGAGCAGGACATGCTCGGAACGACGATGGTCATCGTTGGCACCGAGTTCGGGCGCACCCCGGAGATCAACGTCAACGATGGTCGAGATCACTGGCCTGCCGCTTTCTCTCTCGTCGTGGCCGGCGGTGGCGTCGAGGGGGGAAGGACGCTCGGCGCGACCGACCACAATTGCTGGGAGGTCATCGAGCGACCGATCCACGTTCCCGATTTCATTGCGACCATCTACGCCAAGCTGGGCATTGACTATCACCAGATGTACCAGAGCAACGTCGGACGCCCCGTCCGGGTAATTGACGAGCCCTTTGAAGCTGTTCAAGAACTTCTTACTTGAACTGCCGCCACCTGCTCCCCTGGCATAGGCCAAGCCATGTTGTGGCCTCGCCGAAACCTATTAACGCTTCCGGGAGCATCGGCTACCCGGCTGTGGAGCAACCAGACTCAGAGGATCGGCTCGGTCCAGTTCTCGATCACTCCTTTGAAGTGAGTCATGAACTGATCGGCGAGCGCGCCGTCGATAACGCGATGGTCAAAGCTCAGCGTGGCATAGCAGATCGAGCGGATGCCGATGGCGTCGCCTACCACAACAGGAGCCTTGTGGATCGCGCCGAGCCCAAGGATAGCGGACTGCGGCTGATTAATCGCCGGCGTCGCGAACAAGCTGCCGTAACTTCCGTAGTTTGTGATCGAAAAGGTTCCTTGGGTCACTTCGTCGGGCTTGAGCTGCTTGTTGCGGGCGCGGTTGGCGAGGTCGTTCACCACCTTTTGCAGCCCGAGGATGCTTTTCTCATCGACAGCCGGGAGCACCGGGACAATCAGCCCTGCAGTGAGCGCCACGGCCATCCCGATGTTTATCTCCTTATGGATGACAACTTGGTCGCCATCAAGCGAGACGTTGATTGCGGGGTATTCTTTGAGCGCAGCGGCGGATGCACGTAGAAAAAACGGCATGAAAGTGAGCTTCGTACCGTTCTGTTCGAGGAACTTGTCCTTGGCTTCGTCACGCGCCTTGACGATGACGGAGCAGTCGATCTGATGAATCGTCGACACGTGCGGTGCAAGTCGCATGGTGAGCGACATGTGCTCGGCGATCTTGCGCCGCATCGTCGAGAGCGGTTCGACCGTGTGGCTGCCGAAGCGTGCCGCCGGCGCAGGCCGGAAGGTTCCCAGTGCTTCTTCGGAAACGGGAGCGGAAGCGGGGGCTGCCGCCGCACTTTCGCGGGCCTTCAAGTAGGCGTCGATGTCCTTCTTCGAAATACGGCCGCCTTGACCGGTTCCGGTGATTTGGCTCAGGTCGATGTTGTGATCTTTCGCGAGCCGACGCACCAGCGGAGATGAGCGAATCCGCTTGCCGCCGTCGGGTTTGCCATCGGCGACCACCGGCGCGGCTTTGGTTGCGGGGGCCGGTGCGGCCGGCTCTGGCTTGGCAGGTTCGTCGGGCGCCTCATCTTCACCGCCGCCCGAACCATCGCCGATCCTCGCAACGAGCGTGTTGATTTCCACGGTCTCGCCTTCTTGGACGAAGATCTCCTCAAGTACGCCGGCGACCGGTGCGGGCACCTCGGAGTCGACCTTGTCGGTGGAGATCTCGAACAAGGGTTCGTCTCGCTCGACCGTGTCACCGATCTGCTTCATCCATTTTGTGATCGTGCCTTCAACGATGCTTTCGCCCATCTGGGGCATTACGACGTCGCTCATGAGTTCCTCGTATGGCTCAGTGGCCGCCGGCTGGCGTGGTGTGCCCCACCCTCACAGCTCCTGCATGGTTCGCTGGAAGACCGCCCCGAAGTTTCTCACCAAAGCTCGCTTGATGTCCGCTACGGGCGGCGCCGCACCAAGCAGGCTCTCCATCGACGTGACGGGCCTCGTCAGACCACAGGGAACGATATAGCCGAAATAGCTCAAGTCTGTCGATACATTGAGCGCGAAACCGTGCGAGGTCACCCAACGGCTGATGTGGACTCCGATGGCGCCCAGTTTGGCGGGGCCGACCCAAATACCGGTGGCCCCCGGCACGCGGCCCGCCGAGACGCCGAATTCGGCCACGGTGTCGACCATGACTTGCTCCAGCGCTCTGACAAATGCCAGCACGTCGCGCTTCCAGTCTTTCAAATCCAGTATGGGGTAGCCGACAATCTGCCCGGGACCATGATAGGTTACATCGCCGCCGCGATCTGTCTCCCAATAATCGATGCCTTTCTTCAAAAAAAACTCACGTGGGACGAGGACGTTCTGTTCCTTGGCGTTACGTCCCATGCTGACCACGTGCGGGTGCTCAACGAAGAAAAGACGATCGGGAATCTCACCGGCCTTGCGTCGGCTGACGGTCTCCCGCTGCAAGTCCCAGGCGGACCTGTACGCGACACATCCAAGGTCCTGGTATTCACAGATACGCTCCGTCAGGCTCGACTGGGCCCGACTATCGACCGCAGCTAGAGTCGAAACCGTCATGAACAAGTCAGGCGTTGATCGCCAGTCCGGCTAGGCTGTTGAATCCTTCCTGCACTGCCTCGGCCAGCGTGGGATGCGCGTGGATCGTGGTCATGATCGACGCAACCGTTGCTTCACTTGACAGCGCGACCACGGCTTCATTGATCAATTCAGTCGCGGAAGGGCCGATGATGTGCACGCCGAGAATCTCACCGTATGTCTCCTCCGCAACAACCTTCACAAAGCCGCCGTGCGAGCCAATGATGGACGCTTTGCTATTGCCCGCAAAGGGAAACTTGCCGACCTTGACGTTGTGTCCTTGTTCACGGGCCTTGGCTTCAGTGAGTCCAACGCTGCCGATCTGCGGCTCACAGTAGGTTGCCGAGGGGTTCTGCAGATAGTTGATCGGCGCTACATCTTTGCCGGCGATACGGCCCACGGCGACAAGGCCTTCCATCATGGCGACGTGGGCGAGTTGCGGCGTGCCCGCGACGATGTCACCGATGGCGTAGACGCCGGGCTCGGTGGTTCGCATCCACTCGTCGGCGACCACGAAGTCGCGGTCCATCTTGATCTTGGTGTTTTCGATGCCGACGTTTTCCGTATTGGGCTTGCGGCCGACGGCTACGAGCAGCTTCTGAGCGGAAAGCTTTTTCTGTTCTCCTTGGGAGTCGATGTATTCCAAATCCACGCCGCTGCGAGAGTTCTTGACCCTTTCGACCTTTGCACCGACCTCCAGTTGGATGCCCTTTTTCTTGAAGGCGCGGGCCAGCTCCTTGGAAACCTCCTCATCCTCGATCGGGACCAGGCGAGGAAGCATCTCAAGGATCGTCACTTCCGTACCAAAGCTCCGGAAGATGGAGGCAAACTCAACACCGACAGCTCCCGCGCCGATGATGGCCAGCGATTTGGGAACGTACTCAAGGTCAAGGATCTCGATATTGGTAAGAATGCACTCGGAATCCACTTCAAGGCCCGGCAGCATGCGCGCCACCGAACCCGACGCCAGAATGATGTTCTTGGTGCTCAGCGTGCGGCGATCTCCGTCGCCGTTCACCTCGACTTTGCCGCCGCCGAGAAGCCGGCCATAACCCCGAATGCCCTCAACCTTGTTCTTCTTGAAGAGAAATTCGACGCCTTTGGCGTGCTTGACCACGACCTCGGTCTTGCGCTTGTTAATCGTCTTGAAATCGAGCTCGATGCCGGTGTGCTTGATGCCCCACTGTTCACCGTTGAGGGCGTGTTCGTAAAGTTCGGCGTAGTACAGAAGCGCTTTAGTCGGAATACAACCAACATGCAGACAGGTGCCGCCGAGCATCTTGTCCTTCTCGATAACGCCCACGTTCAGGCCATATTGGCCGGCCCGAATCGCGGCCACATAGCCTCCGGGACCGCTGCCAATCACAAGAAGGTCGTATTCCATGTATGAGAGAGCCCTCAGTTTATCAGAGGGCCTTTCCCCCCCATCCGTCCCAATGCTTTCGGTCCGCCAAGCCGTCACTGTGCCCCAAAAGGAAAAAGCGGGGACATGCCGCGGCCTGCCCGTGGCCCTGCAGGAGCCATTAACGGGAAGCCCGGCGCTTCTGTGGCAGGGGTCTCAAGATCAGGAGACATCCCGCCCATGGAACGTGCGGAACAACGAGGTCGGCCCCCGGTCGCCAAACACCTTTTGGAAGACCTGTGCACCGAATCGCGCATCACCCGTCTGCGACTCTACCGCACAAGGAGGACCGCTCATGTATGGATCACCACTGTTGCCATCCGAACGAGTGTGTGACTGTTGTAGCCCAATGATAATGTCCCCATGAGCGCCCGATAGAAATGTCCCCTAATCTGGGGCTCCGAAGGAGGAGCCGAGATTGGGAAGGACATGGATGAGCACGAAGGAAATCAGGCGTGGTGAAGTGCTGAGCCGGGTGCAGCGCGGGGATGTGAAGCTGACAGAAGCGGCCACGTTGATGGGGGTGAGCTATCGGCAGGCGAAGCGTCTGAAGAAGCGCTACGGCGAGGGAGGGGGCAAGGCGCTGCTGCACGGCCATGTTGGCCGTGCTTCGAACCGCGCCGATGAAAAGCGCCGCGAGCGGGTTTTGGAGTTGGTGCGGGAGCACTACGGGGGAGGGCCGGGCGAGCGCTTTGGGCCGACGCTGGCGGCGGAACATTTGGCATCGGATCACGAGATCGAAGTGTCCCGCGAGACCTTGCGGTGCTGGATGCGGGCGGGCGGTCTGTGGAGCCACAGCAGAAAGCGCCGGCCGCACCGCAGGCGACGGCAGCGGCGGGCGCACTTCGGCGAGCTGGTGCAACTCGACGGCTCGCACCACCATTGGCTGGAGGGACGTGGACCTCAAGCTTGTCTGATGAACTTCGTCGACGATGCGAGCGGTCTGGGGCTGTGCCGTTTCTCGGACGAGGAGACGACTTGGGCGGCCGCCGATCTGCTGCAAGCGTGGGTGCGTCGATACGGCGTTCCGCAGGCGTTGTACTGCGATGGGAAGAACGTCTACCAGCGGCGGCCGACATCACGGGAAGCCATCGAAGGAGTCGAGCCGCAGACGCAGTTCGGACGCATGTGCGCGAAGCTGGGCATCGGGATCATTGTGGCGTCGTCCCCGCAGGCGAAAGGGCGTGTGGAGCGCCACCACGGAACGCATCAAGACCGTCTGATCAAGAAGAGGCGGCTGGCGGGGATCAGCGATTACGAGGCGGCGAACCGCTATCTGCAGCAGGGCTATCTGGAGGAGCACAACGCCCGCTTCGGGCGGCAACCGGCGGCGGCGAACTTTCACCGGCCTGTGCCTGAGGGCCTGGACCTGAGAGGGGTGTTTTGTTTGGAAGCTGAACGGGTGGTCTCCAACGACTGGGTGGTGCGTTTTGAGAATCGCTTCTTGCAGTTGAAGCCCAAGCGGAATCAAGACCTGGGAGCGGGAGCACGAGTGACGGTGCAACAAGCGCGGGGTGGGGAGCTGCGAGTGGTGCACCAGGATCGCGAGGTGGCCTTCGAGCCGCTGGCGCGGCCGCAACCGCAGCGGCATGCTGAGCCGCGGCCTCGCAGGGCGCCGCTGCCGCGGCCACCAGCGGCCGACCATCCTTGGCGGCGCTACCCGGCCGTGGAAAAAACGACGCGGCGGCGCGGCGGGCTGTGGAAATGACGGAAATCGCTGCCGCGATTCCCACATTCCCACCGCCTCGACGACGACGATTCCCTCTTGACGTACAAGGGGACATTTCTATTGGGCGTTGACACGAACGAGTGTGTGACTGGACAGGTCCAGTGGACGCTGATATACTGCACGGTTACCATGCTGTTCGGACGCGCCTATTCCTGGCTTCCCTTTACGGGCGGTTGACCCGCAGAGTGGCGTCGGTTCGAACTGAGTTGTTGTTGTGAGCCCGCCCACTCGCGCTGAGTGGGTTTTTCATTTGCGGGGGCCTTGATGATCATATCGATGAAGTTAGGCGCGACGAAAGACCAGATTGAAGACATCTGCAAAAGGATTGAGGATTTCGGATACCGAGTTCATTCCATCCAGGGAGAAGAACGGGTTGTGATCGCTGCGGTCGGTACGGGAGATGTGACACATTGCCTGGAATCGCTACGGTCCTATGATTCAGTGGAGAGCGCGGTGCGGATTTCGGCACCGTATAAGTTTGTGAGCCGCCAGTACAAATTGGACCGAACGCGGATCACAATCGGAAACTCCGTCGTCGGCGGAGACGAGTTCGTTGTGATGGCGGGTCCTTGTTCCGTCGAAACCGAAGAGCAGATTATGGCATCGGCCGAAGCGGTGGCTTCCGCGGGCGGAAAGATCCTTCGCGGCGGCGCGTACAAGCCCCGAACTTCCCCCTACGACTTCCAGGGCCTTGAGGAAGAAGGGCTCAAGTTGTTGCGCAAGGCGGGTGACGCGCACGGTCTGGCAGTCATCACGGAAGTGATGACCGTGACGAACGTGAATCTTGTGACGGAATACACGGACATCCTGCAGATCGGCGCCCGGAACGTCCAGAACTTCCCGCTGCTGAAGGCAGTCGGGCGAGTGGACCGGCCGGTCATGCTGAAGAGAGGATTGAGTTCGACCATCAAGGAGTTGTTGCTCTCGGCGGAGTACGTCGTATCGCACGGCAACCCGAATGTCATTCTGTGCGAGCGTGGGATTCGAACCTTTGAAAGCGAGACGCGCAATGTACTAGATATTCAAGCCGTACCGGTCCTGAACAAGTTGACGCATTTGCCGGTTGTGCTCGATCCGGCACACTCTTCAGGCCGGCGCGACCTCATTCCTCAGATCGCGTGCGCCTGCGTCGCAATCGGAGCTGACGGCATGATGGTGGAAACACACCCGAATCCGGAATCCGCGTGGAGCGACGGTCCACAGTCACTGACCTTCGACGGCTTCAAGAAAATGATGGACGGCCTCCAGCCTTACGTGCAGCTCTGGCAGGCGAACCGCTCAATGGCCGTGCCGAGTTAGAAACCTACCGACGCAGGGCGGTAGTTCGTTCCAGTCGGGCCGCAGCACCGGAGAAGGTTCCCGTCACTGTTGACCAGCGGAAGACGCGGGGGTCTTCGCTCGTCGCGATGAGGCCGTGGCCGCTCGCGACATCTTACGCGAAACGACCTTCAGCTTGAATGGCTCGGCGGCGTAAGTCGGTCGGATCGGCGAGCGGGTCTCCACGGTGCCGCTGACAGCGATCAACCGCTCGGTCGGTTCGACGTCGGGCAATGCTTCGAGCACGAACTCCCGCCGCGTCTCCTCCTCGGTAACCAATACGCCGTTGAGCCCCACATCGGTGACGCGGACGCCGAACGGCAGGTTCGTGATTGCGATGGGAACGCGACCCTTGAATCCGTTGCTGCGTGTGACGCGGACAGCGATGGTCGTCTTTGAGCCGGCCTCGAGCTCGACCTCAGGCGGCTCGACCTCGACAGCCAAGTCGGCGGGCTCGGTAAGAGCGATGTAGCGCAGTTTGTCGTCTGCATTGGCGACGCGTTCGATTCTCTTTCCCTGCAGCTCGCTTCGACCGACGACGTGCAGCGGGACGGCGTATTCAAGATCTGCATCCGAATCGGCGAAGAGCGTCAGGACCGTAGAGCTTTCGCCCGGCACAATGGTTTCCCTTGTGGCCCTGATGCCCGGCGGCAGATCGCGCACCTCGATCTCGATGGGGCCGTCGAAACCGTCGTAGCGCAAAGCCGTCACGGTGACGGTCGCGCCGCCGCCGAGCGGGAGATTCGGATTGGCCGGAGATACGCTGAGCTGGAAATCGGGAGAAGCCTCCCGCACGGTGAGGCGGTAGGCATAGTCCTCGCCTTGCTGCCCTCGCAGGTCTCGCAGGCGGATGAAGTAGTCGCTGTCATCCGGAGCAGTGAAACTCAGCCGGGAGTCCTTGTCGTAGCCGGGGCCGCCGTCGTCGTTGTGATAGAAGAAGACCCGTTGCGGAAGTCCGTTCGGCTGCAGCTCGGCGTCGGGTGCGTGCAGACTTACCTTGTAGACGGCAGTACCGAGCGCTTGGGCTTCCGGGGTCGTGTTGAAGTAACCGATGCGGCGGTCGCCAAGGTTGAAGAAAACCGTGCCGTCGTCCGGTCCACGCGGCAAAGCGCTGATGCGGAGAATTTCGCTGCCGATCATGACGTAATCGCCCACACGGAAGCCCTTTTCCTCCGGTGAGCTGATACGCAAGGCCCGTTGGTCGGAGTTGTGATCCCGCAACTCGATCTCGGTTCTGAGCTCGGCGCGAGCTTTGACTTGCGGAACCAGGTTGCCGTTGCCGTCGAGGATTTCGAGAGTGGAATCGAGCGGCGAGCCAAGGCGGCGGGCTTCGACTTCGATGGTGTACTCCGTACCCTTTTGGGCGCTGAAACGATAGTAATCTTCGTCCGGTGTCTGGTCTTGGGAGAAGCCGCTGACCTTTCCGTTGACGGTAACCGGTGCATCGAGCGCCATCGCCGAATCGGGGCTTGCGCCACGGTCATCCTCGGTGACTTCCGAGTGCTTGCCGACGGCGATCTTCAGCTCGTTGTGCGGAAAGCCGAGATCAAGGTCCGGGCGAATATCCTGTCGAGCCATCGCTCGATAGTCGGACTTGCCATCAACCGTGACCGTCCGCTGATCGCCGAGATTGTGGCCCCGTAGGGTGATCTGCGTGCTTTCGCCTTCAGGAACACCGAGCGGATGTACGCCCGTGAGATAAGGGTACGAACCGATCTTGAGCCGATAGAAATGTCCCCGGCTTCCACCGCGCTCGATGTCGGAGACCGCAACATAGTACTTGCCGCCGGACGGGATGCGATAGGCGAGGACCGGCTCGCTGGCGGTGTCCGCGACAGAGCGCGAGGCAACGGTCGTCCCCTGCGCATTCAGCAGAGCGATCTTCCAACGCAATTTCGAACCGAGTTCTGCGGCGCTCACGTGAAGCACGAACTCTTCGCCTGCGAGCGCCTCGAACGGCAGGTAGTCGACGTCGCCGGGCTTGCGAATCGTGCCGGTGATGATGGCCGGCGGGAAGATGTATGCGTCTTGGAGGAGAACGTCTTGGAGCGTATTGTTGGGTTCAATTTCCGGGCGGGCACCGTAGAAGGGCTCGACGCTGATCTTGCCGGTATTGGTCGTGCCTTCCCTCGTAACGAGGCGGAAAGAGTACAGGCCGGGCTTGGCATCCGAGTCGACTTCCACTTCGATGGCGACTTCGTTGAGCGGCGGCGGATCGCCGCGGTTGACGGTGCTGGGGGCGCCGTTCGACCCGATGAAACGGCCCACAAACTCACCGAGTGTGTTGACGTGGAGGATCTTGCCTTGAACAGCCGGGTCGTCGAACAGGATTTCGCTCGCTCCGACAAGGTTGATGCCTTCGATCTTCAGTTCAGTCGTCAGGCCGCGGGTAACAGCGAGCGGCGACGTTTCCTGAATGGTGGGCGGGTTGGTACGAGTATCAGCGAGAAGGATCGCCGGGATGGCAACGAGCAGAGCCAGGTTCAGGAATCGTCTCATCATTCCTCCGGGTAAGCTTGTCATCGGCGCGCGAGATGCGACGGGCCAGCCGCGCGCTTCCACTTCTTGGTTGGCTGCAACAAAACGGTGTCGTAAACCGTGAGTGAGCCGTCGTAGCGACCCACAACGAAACTCTTTCCATCAGGGTGAAAGGCCAGGGCCTGTCCCCAATCGGATTGATCGGCGAGGACGGCCTTTTCGCTCAGAGTCGCAGTGTCCCAGACCTTCAGGGATCGATCCGATGACGATGACACGATCGTCGAGCCATCGGGCGAAAAGGCGATCTTGAGGATCGCGGCTTCGTGCCCCGTCATTGCCTTCACCAAGTCAGCGGAGGTGTTCTCGTCGTTGGCAATGCGCCAGACACGGATCGTCTTGTCGGCGCCGGCGGCGGCGAGCTGGCGACCGTCCGGATGGAAGGCTACGGTCAGAACGCCGGCAAGGGGCTCGCTCAGCGTGAGGCTCGGCTTGCCGGTCTCGAGGTTCCAAAGCTTGACCGAGCGATCGGCGCCGCCGGACACGAGTTGACCGGGTTCGTTGCCGAAATCGACGGCGTAAACGGCATCGACATGGTCCTTCAACGTGCGGATATGTTCGCCCGTGTCGGCGCTCCACAGTTCGATCATGCGGTCATAGCTGGCGGTGACGATCTGTTTGCCGTCGGGCGAGAAGTCGACCGAGTAGATGCAGTCTTTGTGGCCTTTGATAGTGTGGCGAAGTTTGCCGGTCTCGACGTCCCAAACTTTGACTTCACCGAACTGCGCGGGGGCGCCGGCCGCGGCGGCGAGCAGCCTGCCTGAGGGCGAAAAGGCCAGGGAGCGAACGAGGTCGGCGTGGCCGTCAAGCGTCCGAGTAACGTTGCCGCTTGCTGCGTCGGTGATCCGAACCTGCTGGTACGAAGCGACCGCCAACGTGGAGCCATCCTGGGAAAACGCCAGGGCGCTGACGGGAGAAGGGACCTCACGGCGTCGCTCAATGGCGGGAAGCGCCAGCGTACCGCCTCCGGATACCTCTTCGCCCTTCGCGCCGGCATCGATCCAGGCTTTGATGACAGCGATGTTTTGGGGCGGAAGCTCGCCGCCGAACGGCATCTTCGGTTGAGATCGTCCTTCGATCATGCGGACAAGCAAGCTTGACTCCGCGTCACCCGCAGTAACGGCAGGTCCGCTCTTGCCACCCAGCATCAACCCGTCGTAGCTCTCCATCACGAGTTGTCCCATCTTTGTTTGGGCGCTATGACAGGCGAGGCAGTTGTCCCGAAATATGGGAAAGACGTCGGTGCGGAAGGAAGGTTCCGCGCATAGAGGAAGAGCCAGCAGGTTGATCGAGAGAGCAACGCGGCGGAGCGTGGTCATGTTGTCGTTTTGTCGCTCGTCCAGCACTCCATCAGTGGTTGAACAGAAACTCTTTTCCGGTGAGCATCGCCCACATCAGATCTTCCAGTGGTTTGCGACGCGGGTCGCGCTCCAACGGATCGGCTCTCGTTGCTTGCTCCGCTTCGTCGAGGACGCCGACCAGGGCAGCCTTTTCCTTCTTTGTCGGATAGCGGCTCAAAGCCGACAAATAGAGATGATCGAGAATCTTGGCATTCGAGAGTCCCAACTTGAGGAACATCTCGATCGCTCCCTCTTCGTCGCGCAGCATGTTGTTGAGCGTGTCGCCGTTGATGACGTGGAGAGCCTGCTTGATTGTCGGGGCATGTTCGCGCTCGGCGGCGTCGACATTGACACGAGGCGGTCGTCCGAACACCGTCAGGAAGAATGAATTCACCTGGGTGTCGGGCAGTTGGATCGCACGTGTGCCCTCGGGATAGCCGCTGAAGCGCGTCGGCACACGGGTGACCTGGCTTACGGCGTCGAGCACCACCTCGGCCGGCAGCCTGCGCACGATGTAACGCGAATAGTAGACCTCGTCGTCGGCGTTCGTCGCGTTTGCTTTCGACGATCGCTGATATGTCGCGGAGAGCATGATGCGGCGGACGAGATGTTTCACATCGAACTTGTGTTCGATGAAGTCCTTCGTCAGGGCAGTCAGGAGCTTTTCGTTACTCGCCGGATTCGTAGCGCGCATGTCGTCGACCGAATCGACGATGCCGCGGCCCATGAAGTTTGCCCAGATCTTGTTGACGACAGCGCGGGCGAAGTAAGGATTTTCTGCCGAGGTGAGCCAGTCGGCCAAGTGCTGTCGGCGGTCTTTCGAGCTGTCGAGGGCGAGTTCATCACCGTCGAGCGGGAGAGGCGGGAGAGGCTTGCCGAGCTTGGGGTGATTGATGTCGCCCGAGGGGCTGCGATACACGACCACGTCTCCCACTCCTGTGCCGTTCTTCTGAGCGACACGAGAAACAAGATTGGCGAACTGGTAATAATCGTTCTGCGTCCACTTCTCGAGCGGGTGGTTGTGGCACCGGGCACAGGTGATACGGAGGCCAAGAAAGGCTTGCGTCACGTTCTCGGCCAACTCGATCGTGTTGCGGTGGAGCTGATAGTAGTTCAGTTCACCCTTGACACGGCTGTTGCCGGTGGAGGTGAGGACTTGTCGGACGAAGCGATCCCAAGGCGTGTTTTTTGCGACGCTGTCGCGGACCCAGCGATAGTACGACCACATGGCGCTGTTGCCGAGATCGCGACTTGAGACAAGAAGCAGATCCGACCATTTGTAAGCCCAGTAGTCGACGAACTCTTCGCGATCGAGGATGGTGTCAATCAGGCGCTGGCGCTTGTCCGGCGACGGGTCGGCGGTGAAGCGCTCAACCTCGGCCGGGCTCGGAAGCGCGCCCATGGCGTCAAGGTAGGTGCGCCGCAGGAAGGCCGTGTCGCCGACGGGTTCAGACGGTGCAATGCGCAGGGCCCGGAGCTTCTCGATGACGAGGTCGTCGATGTAGTTGTTGCGGGGTGCTTCGGTGTAGACGTTCGGGGCGATGTCGTTATCGAAGGGGATGCCGAAGCGCGCGAATTTGACCTTGCTCGAATACCAGACGGTAATGGCGGCTTCGCCGGGACCCTGCATCTTGACGCGACCCAGGTCGTCAACCGTGGCGACGCCGGAGTTCGTGCTCGAGAATTTCGTCCAGGGGGTGACGTCGCGGCGCGAGCCGTCGCTGTAGACGGCTTGGACGATGACCTGTTGCTCGGCCCCGGTCTGAAGCCACGCCTGCTCGGGGGAAATGCGAAGGTCGATGATCCGGACTTCGTCCTTGGCCGGGGCGAGGGCGCCGTTGGCAATCCACTCGGCAATGATGCGGAAATCGGGCGAGTCGACAGCGAAGCGCTTGCCGCCGGTGTGCGGAATCGTCAGCGTGGGCTTGAGAAGCAAAAGGCTCTTCGAAGGGTCCCAGCGGGCGACGCGGCGGCCGACGGCTTCGCGCGTGAGGACGGCGTGGTCGAATTCGGGGTCATAGCCGCGGAGGCTGAGTTTGAAACCGTTCTTGCCGGCTTCCGAACCGTGGCACGCGCCCGAGTTGCAGCCGGCTTTCGTGAGGACCGGTTGGACGTCGTTGAGAAAGCTCGGTACGAAAGGCGCCTGGTAGTTTTCGACGGTGATTTCGATAGACGCGGAGACGCCTTCAACCTCAGCCGTCATCCGGGTACGGCCGTTGGCGAGCGGGCGGAGAACGCCGTTGTCTATCTTGACGACCTTCGGATTCGAAGCCTTGAAAGCGGCATTGGCGGTGAGGTCGCGTTCTGACCCGTCGGCGAAGCGGCCCTGAACGATAAGCCGGTGGATGGACTGTGGTCCGGAAAGGGTGATGTCGTCGGGGAGAATCTCAATGGCCGCCGGCGATTGCGCCACGCACGGCGGGGTGATGAGGAACGCGGCTAGGAGTGCTTTCCGGATCATTGTCTGTGGGCCGGCGAAAGCCGGGGCGCGGTGTGCAACGCCCCACGAGCAAGCTAGGTGAACAGTTCCATGATCGGCTCGACGCCGTGATCGACCACGCGGATCGGTCGGCTCTGCGGGCCGGGCAGTTCGGTTTCAAGGTCGATGCCGAGACCGTGATACACCGTGGCCGTCACTTCGGCCGGAGTCGTCGGGCGGCTCTTCGGCGCACCCCCGATGTCATCCGACTCACCCACAACGCGTCCACCCTGAATGCCGCCGCCGGCCATCACGACAGGCCAGCAGGCAGGCCAATGGTCGCGCCCGCCGGCCGGGTTGATCTTCGGCGTGCGGCCAAATTCGCCGGTTGCGACGATCATCGTGTTGTCGAGCAAGCCCGTCTGGGAAAGGTCCTCGACAAGCGACGTGAACCCGTTGTCGAACATCGGTCCGACAAGATTGCTGTAGCACTCGATCGGGCTGAACGGACTGGATCCGTGGATGTCCCAGGTGATCTCGTCGAAGACCGTTTCGAACATATTGACCGTTACGAAGCGAACGCCGGCTTCAATAAGACGTTTCGCCATCAAGCAACTTTGACCAAAACGGTTCCAGCCGTAGCGCTCGCGGGTGTCTTCGGATTCCTGAGAGAGATCGAACGCGGCACGGGCCTTTTTCGACGACATCAGCGTGTAGGCCTGATGAAACGTTGTATCGAGGAGCTTCGCGTCGGGAACTTCCTCGAAGTGTTTCACGGCGGCGTCGATCATGTCGCGCCACTTGCGGCGGCGGTTGATGCGCACTGCCGAGATGTAGTCGGGCGGCAGCATGTCGGGCACTTCGAAATTCGGCTCCGAGGGGTCGGCGTTGAGCACGAACGGGTCGTGCGCCTTGCCGAGATAACCCGCGTCCTGGCCGTGCGGCATGTTGCCGCCGGTGTTGCCGATGGGCCGCGGCAGCAGGACGTGCGGAGGCACGTCGCCTTTGGGACCGCGCAGCTTGCCGAGCACAGAACCCATGTGGGGATGGTTGAGCCCGCCTTGGAAGAGCCGGCCGGTCTGCATCATCTGGTGGCCGGTGTCATGAACAGCGGCGGCGGTGTGATAGAGCGTCCGTATCAGCGACCACTTGTCGGCGTTCCGCGCCATACGGGGGAAGATTTCAGAGATCTCGATGCCGGGAACGTTGGTCTTGATCGGCTTATACGGGCCGCGAATTTCCGACGGCGCGTTGGGCTTCATGTCCCAGGTGTCGAGTTGGCTCGGCCCGCCCACCAGGAAGAGCATGATCACATTGATGTCGCTCTTGTCCTTGTGAACCGCGCCCTGCGCTTTGAGTGACAGAAAGTCGGTCAGGCCGAGGCCCAACATGCCGGCCGATCCGGCGTGCAAGAAATCGCGGCGGCGAAGGCCGTCACAGAAGCTGACGGCCTTTTGGTGATCGAGTCGAAACACGGCTAAACCTCCGGGCGTGAGCTAAATACACATACCCTTTGCGGCTGCTGTACGCCCATTGTACTCCGAGAGCAGGAGACCCGCAACGGAAGCAGCTTTTGTGTCAACGCAATATAGAAAGTTCCCCTGTTTGTGCAATGTAGAACGTTCCCCTTACTCAGCATGGGTTCATTTTGCGGCGAACGGCGCTCGTCGTGAGGCCGACCGAGAACGGCGGACGGTGCGCGGACACTTGCTCAGGGGCATATTTTTGCCGAGCAATTCCGGGCAATTCTGGGCAATTCTGGGCAATTCTGGGCAGGCAAGCAGTGACTGGGCGGCGGGCGTGGCGGTCCGGGCGGCGGTTTTCGGTGGTGCGACCCTTGCGCACTCACGGCGAACCGAACGGCCATTCCGACCCCGGATTTGCGACCAAGACGCGCCCTCGATGCGCCTGGGCCGAAGCTCGTCCGCCCGCAGCGCCCGCGCATCCTGTGCGGCTCTTTTCGACAGCACGAACGCGCTTCGGGCGCGGCAGCCTGGGGGCGCCGGGCAGACCGCAGCCGGCCCGGCCGGGGAGGGCCTTGACAGTCTCGCCGGGCTTGCCGGCGCTACGAAGAACAAACTTCGTCGCAGACGTATGGACGTGATATCACCTCCTCGATTTTTTTCTCCGCTTTTTTCTCCGCTTTTTCTTCGCGAGGGCCAGGATGCCCGCGGCGCGCGGAGGGCGGCAGCCGCAGCAGCGAGCGCCGCGGAGACGGGAAGTCGATCTGGATGATTGCCGCCTCCCTGTCGTCATGCTATGCCGGCCGGGGCGGCAAAAACAAGACTGAAGGGCTTCAGTACCTCGAGCCGAAGGGGAACGTTCTGCTTGGCTCACCAGGGGAACTTCTCACCTTGCGCCGGCAGGGAAGGGGCTATTGTCTCCCCAGGATCTGCTAAAACCATGACTATGGATTCTCGAATCACAGCTAGCGTTCATCAATTCGGTCTCGGCACCGGCATGGCCCGGAAAGCGCTTGACGGCTTGACCGCCGAGGAACTGCGCCGTCCCGCCGAACCCGGCCTGAACCCCGCTCTGGGCGTGATGGCTCATCTTGCCAATACCCGGTGCGCACTGTCGCAGATGCTGGGCGTGGAGCGCGAGCTGCCCTGGGAAGGACGGTTCGGCCGCGGCGGGGCCATGAACGATCCGGAACAGTTCCCGGAGCTCGAGGAGGTATGGGCGGTTTGGAAAGAAGCGTCGGCACAACTCGAGCAGCGGTTCGAAGAGTTGACGGACGATGAGCTGTCCGCGCCAGCTCCCCACAACTTCCCGGTGCCGGACAAGACGATTCGCGGCGTGATCTACTTCCTGGCCTATCACGAGGCTTACCACATGGGGCAGTTAGGGTATTTACGCAGGTGGTTGGGCAAGAAATCGCTGCGGGGTTAGAAAGTCCCCACTTCGATCATGACGTCCACACTTGGGGACGTCCGGCAGCCCTAGGGTTTTGGCGGGGTGCCGATGCGTAGGGCGAAGGCCTCGTAGGCCTCAGGAGCTCTCGCCGTCCACCACTTGATGAAGGAGTTGGCTACGGCTTCCAGATTGCCGAAGGCGGTGGGGTCTTTTACTCGTTCGCGGTAAGCGGCGGCGATGGGGCTGATGCGGATCCAGGTGAACAGCAATTCGCGGCCGCTTGCAAAGAAGATCTCTTCCTGCAGGACGCCGCCGGTGATGAACGATGCGACCATGTCCCAGTATGTGACGACCATGCGGAAGTAGGCGTTCTCCTCGGAGCCGAGCGGGCACAGCTTCGTCCAGTCGTCGATGGTCTTCACGTGGAACGACGCGGCGAACCAGGCGCGCGCCTGGCGCAGTTTCGTTTCCCGGCGAATCTCATAGAGGCGCAGGATGAGGTTGACGTCGTCGTACGTGCCGCAGGCTTTCATCAATGAGAACTCCGATCTTGACTACGGGTCTATCTAGTGATTCTAGCCTGCATATCCCACCACGTGGCGAGAAATGCAGGCCAGGGAGGGTGATGCGGGTGACCAGGCAGAGTTGATGCGCTTCCGGCCGGTCCGTGTTCCGGCATTAGGGGTCGGAGTTTCTAAGGTACCCTACAGTACACTCAGCTGAGGTGAAGGATAAGGGTATGACGCGCCGGTTTGTTTGCTCGATGTTGATGGCGGGAGCGGGGTTGTGCTTCTCGTCGTGGAACTGTGGCAGCGACGCGCCGCCGGCAACGGATACGGATATGGCCGCTCGATTGGCAAAGTACACATCGTTTCGTTTGGAGTCGGACCTCAGCGTTCTGACGGAGAACGAACGGAAGATGCTTCCGTTGTTGATCGAGGCGGCGGACGTGATGAACGGGCTGTTCTGGCGGCAGTCTTACGGCGATCGCGAGTCATTGCTCGGCAAGATCGAAGACGCGGATCTGCGGCGGCTGGTGGAGATCAACTACGGTCCTTGGGACCGCCTCGCAGGCGATGAGCCGTTCGTCCCGGGTGTCGGTCCGAAACCGCCCGGCGCGCGCTTCTATCCCGAAGACATGACGAAAGAGGAGTTCGAGGCGGCTGCTTCAGGGGATCAAGCGGACACGCTGCGCAGTCTGTACACCTTCGTCCGGCGGGACGAGAAAGGCGGTCTTACGGCGGAGCCCTATCACGAAGTCTTCGCAGCGGAACTTGCGACGGCCGCGGGAAAGCTCCGCGAGGCAGCCGCGCTGGCGGACGACCCCGGTCTCAAGAAATATCTGGAGTTGCGGGCCGAAGCGCTGGTCACGGACGACTATCAACCAAGCGATCTGGCCTGGATGGACATGAAGGACAACACGGTTGACGTCGTCATCGGTGCGATCGAGACCTACGAGGACGCGCTTTTTGGCTACAAGGCGGCCTACGAGGCGTACGTGTTGATCAAAGACAAGGAGTGGAGCGGGCGGCTCTCGCGCTATGCCTCGATGTTGCCCGCCTTGCAGCGCGGGCTGCCGGCGCCGGACGAGTACAAGCAGGAAACGCCGGGCTCGGATTCCGACTTGAATGCGTACGACGTGATCTACTACGCCGGCGATTGCAACGCGGGGGCGAAGACGATAGCGATCAACCTCCCCAACGACGAAGAGGTGCAGCTTCAGAAAGGCACGAGGCGCTTGCAGCTCAAGAACGCGATGCGGGCGAAGTTCGAAAAGATTCTCATACCCATCGGCGACGTCTTGATCACCGGGAGCCAGCGGCGATTCATCGACTTCGACGCCTTCTTCGAGAACACGATGTTCCACGAAGTGGCGCACGGTCTGGGAATCAAGAATACTCTGACGGGCAAGGGAACGGTACGCGAGGCGCTCAAGGACAAGGCGTCCGCTCTCGAGGAAGGTAAAGCCGATATTCTCGGGCTGTACATGGTGACAAAACTCCATGAGCAGGGCGAACTGGAAGATGCCGAGCTGCTGGATAACTATGTAACGTTCCTGGCGGGGATCTTTCGGTCGATCCGCTTCGGGGCGTCGAGCGCGCACGGTGTGGCAAATCTCCTGCGGTTCAACTTTTTCGCCGAGGCAAGGGCGTTCTCACGTGACGAGGAAACGGGGACGTATCGAGTTGAGATGGAGGAGATGCAAGAAGCCGTGGACGCGCTGTCCGCGAAGATCCTGACCTTGCAGGGCGACGGGAACTACGAAGGCGTCACGCAGTTCGTCGGGGAGATGGGCAAGATCGGCGAGGGGTTGCAACGGGACCTGGACCGGCTGTCGACAGCGGGGATTCCCGTGGACGTAGTGTTCGAGCAGGGATTGGCGGCTCTGGACGAGTCGTAACGATACGTTCCCCCTTCGGTATGTTGTCGGCCGTAGAGTCCCCGCCCGGCACGCTGAGGCGGGGCCGCTGCCTGCCCGCGTGCCCTTCGGGCGCCAGTCTGAGCCATCAGCAACCGGGCACCCTGGACAGGCTCCCGCTACTCCAGGACCCGGCAGAGATCAGGCCGTTGTTCGAGGCATTCTTTACCGAATTGGCTAACCGGGACTGTCTTCAGAGTGAATATTCAGGTTGCGCGAGGCGAGGTGGCCTACACCGTCTGGCAAGCGGATGCTTTTTTTGTCCGTGGCGGCAAGATCGCCTGCCGGCGAAGATCACCGCGATGGACCGAGCAGAGGGTTTCAGTGCATCAGGTTCTTGGCGGATCGCTCTCCGTCACCAGCGCGAGTAGTTTCAAACCGTATTTTTCGGCCAGGGTGGGCCCGAACCCGTGAATGGCAAGCAGATCCGCCTGTGAGCGGGGCTTCGAGCGGGCAATCTCAACGAGAACAACATCGCGCAGAATCCGGAAGGCCGGGATGCGGCGGCGGCGCGCCTCTTGCAAACGCCAGTCTTTAAGGGCCTTGAGCAAAGCTGCGTCGGGCTGCGCGTCGTCCGGTTCCACCGCTTCCTTGGAACTCGCAGCTTTGGAACGGCCCGATCGGCTCGCCGCCTTCGCCTTGCGCGATTCCTTTTTCTTCTTTGCCGCTTTCTTCTTCGGCAACGGCGCGGGGAGCGTCACGACAGCCTCGAGCGAACCCTCGTGGCGGAATCCCTCCGGCGTGAGCTCGACCCAACGAAAACGGATCACGCTGCCGGCCTTGTCGAACGAGTCCTCAATCAACCGCACCAAGCCCGCCCGAGTCAGCGCCGCCACCAAATCTTCGAAGTCGTTGCGGCTGACCTCGTCGTCCTCGAACAGAGCCCGATGCAAGCGTCCCGAGGTCTGCCGACCGTGCTTGCGGAGCGCCGTCATGATTTGCTGCAGCCGCCGCAGTTGCTCCGAGCCCGGCTTACGGAAACGTTGAAGCAGCGTCTCGTCGGGCGCGCAAATATCGCAGATGCCGCAGGCCCGCCGCGCATCCTCGAGATCGCCGAAATGCTTGACAAGGCCCAACATGCGGCATACGGGTGACTCGGCATAGCGCGTGATCAAGTCAAGCTGCGCCAGCTTGTGATCCCGCTGCTGGTTGTAGTCCAACTGCCAATGGTCATGTCCGCGCCGAACGCGCTGATCGGGATCGACCACGGCGCCCCCGTGGATCCAAAGTTTCTCGAGCGCCTTCTCGAAGACCAGGTCGCCGGCCGCCATGCGCGCCTGCAACTGTTCATTCGTCTGCGACTCGCGGTTGAGCAAGTTCCAGAGCCTTTGCAGATGGGACGTGTCGGGATAGTCGCGGTCCCAGAAGAACTCGTGGGTACGGCGGTCGGCCCACGAGTACATGAGGACAGCCCGCGACGGCTCGCCGTCGCGCCCGGCACGGCCGATCTCCTGGTAGTAGCCTTCAAGACTGCCGGGCAACGCGGTGTGGATGATCATCCGGATATCCGGCTTGTCGACACCCATGCCGAAAGCAATGGTTGCCACGATCACTTCGAAGCGGCCATTGAGGAAACCGTCCTGCACGAGGTCGCGGTCGTCACTCGTCATGCCCGCGTGATAGGGCGCGGCCGGGAAGTCGCTCTTCAGATCCGCGGCGAGCTCCTCGGCATTCTTGCGGGAGCCGCAGTAGACAATAGCAGGACGCAAGTTCGGTTCCTGGAGTAGTTCCCGCGTTTTCTCCCTGCGGATCGACGGCGGCGCTTCGACGATCTCGATGGCGATGTTCTCGCGCCGGAAACCATGGATGAAGCGGGTACAGTCAGCAAGCCCAAGCTGCTCGACGATGTCGTCCTGCACCAGTGGCGTAGCCGTGGCGGTCAACCCGATGACGGGCGCCGGACGGAGCATCGGGATCCGTTCGCCAAGGCGGCGGTACTCGGGACGGAAATCGTGTCCCCATTGCGAAATGCAATGAGCTTCATCGACCGCGACAAGCGCCGGCGTGCGTTTGGCAAGCATCTCGGGAAATCCCGGAACCGCCAGCCGCTCGGGCGCGATGTAGAGGTAGTCGAGCTCACCGTGCAGGTAGGCAAAGCAGACCTGCCTTGAATCGTCGCGGCTGCGTCCCGAATGAATCCGGTCCGCTCGGAGGCCGAGCGCCTGGAGCTTTGTCACCTGGTCTTCCATCAGTGCGATCAGGGGACTGACAACCAGCGTGACTCCGTCCCGAGCGAGCCCCGGAAGCTGATAGCAAAGTGACTTCCCGGCCCCGGTCGGCATCACGAGAAGCACGTCGTTGCCGCCGCCGACGGCCTGGCAGACGTCGCGCTGGTAAGGCCGGAAGCGTTCGTGACCGAATGTCGAGCGTAGTAGGGAATCGAGAGCGGGGGGCGCCGTGGCCGCTGATTCCCCGGTTTGTGAGAGCGGGTCCAAAATCAGTCTATTCCGATGCTACTCCCAATATCTCATCGATCGTACCGGAGGCGATCGGGTGATAGAGCGGCCGTGCCTTCTTGTAGATCGCGGCTGCTTGCTGCCGGCCCTCGTCCGTCTTCGCCAACTCGGCGTAGAGCGGCCTGAGAAACTTGCGGCGCCCCACCGAGGTAAGAAACTCTTCCATCTTCGGATACGCCGGTTCGTAGCCGTTTCTGACCGACATCAACAGCCACTGATGAAGGATCTCCGAGTTCCCACTGGCGGTGAGCTGAAAGGCATCATCGAGTTCTTTCATGCGCTCGGCTTGCAATCCCTCCGGCAGCGCGCGCAGAAACCGCAACCATTCTTGAGTGGTCCACTGACCGCTGGGCATCTCGGAAAGCGCCGCCGCGCCGTCGTACCAACGGTTCGCCAGCGCTTCGACGCGCTCGAAGTTCCCGGAGACCGGTAGCGCAACGTCCTCCGGCAATCCGGGTTTCCGGATCCAATCTCCAACGGCGACTTTCTCCGCGAACTCTGGATTGTTGCGGAACAGATATTCGTCGAGGTAGCTGACGAAGTCGGCGGTCGTCACGCTCCGGAACGCGAAGCGGTCGAAGTAGCTCCGCAGGAAAGTGTCGAAACGATCGCGGCCCGCCGCCTGCTCGAGAGCACGCAACAGAAGCATCCCCTTCACGTAGGGCACCAGCGTGAATCCCGCATCGGGGTCACGGCCTTTCAGATCAATGTGCAGGACCTGGTCGCGCGGCTCCAGCTCCTTCATCTCTTCTCGCAGTTCCTGGACCTCGAGCGCTGACTCCATTTCCGAGCGTTCTCGCCCGAAAACAGCCTCCTGGATGCGGTTTTCCAAATAGACCGTGAAGCCTTCGTTCAACCAGAAATCGAGCCAGGTCGCATTCGTGACCAGGTTGCCCGACCACGAATGCGCCAACTCATGCGCGATCAACGAGACCAGGCTTTTGTCGCCCGCGAGAATCGTTGGCGTAGCGAAAGTAAGTCTTGGGTTCTCCATCCCTCCGAAAGGGAAGCTCGGAGGGAGAACGAGAATGTCGTAGCGCTGCCATTGATAAGGGCCGTAGAGTTTCTCGACGGCTACCATCATGTCTTCGGTATCCTCGAACTCCTTGGCAGCCCTTGCTACGACGGACGGCTCGGCATATACGCCGGTCCGCTCGCTCATGGCCTGGAAAGCCAGGTCGCCGACGGCCAACGCGATCAAGTACGCCGGAATCGGCTGCGGCATTTGGAAGTGATACTCTCCCGGCGCGGCCACTTCGGACGGCTGCTGCGCTTCCATCTCGGCGCTCATCACGGCGAACAACTCTTTCGGCGTGCGTATCGTCGCCGAGTACGTCACGCGAACGCCCGGGCTGTCTTGAATGGGGATCCAACTGCGCGCGTGAATCGCCTGCGACTGCGTAAACAGAAACGGATGCTTCTTCCCGGCAGTTTGAGCCGGCCCCAGCCACTGCAAGCCGGAAGCATCAGGACTCGTCGAATAATGAACACGTACTCTCTCGGTGCCGGGCGGAAGCCTGACGCACAAGGCCGCGCCCAGTACGGGGTCCGGTTCACCGAGGGCAAACTCGGTCGATAAAAACTCCCCCGAGGGTCCAGCCGCCTCCACGTTCTCGATCGCAAGGTCTCGCGTATCGAGCACGACCTCATCAGCTTCACCTTCGTGCTTCAACTGCAACGTCGCAGAGCCCTCCAGCGACTTGCGCTCGAACGAAACATCGAGATCCAGCTCAACACGGCTCACCCGCACCTGATCGGGGTTGGAATAGGAATGATGGTCTTCTCTCACATTGGGAATGACAGGAAAGCTGTCGTTGACAGGAGTGCAGGCCGACAAAGCGAACAGGGTCGCCAACCCGAATAGGCAATGGGACCTGCCAGGCAGCAAAGCAACCATTCGTCAGTAGACATTCTTCCACATTCGATCGGGCCAACCCACCCTGCGTCCTGAATCCTTCTCTAGGAGTCCGTAGTGATAAAAATCCCGTGGAAGGCGCGGTAGGCTTCTGCGGTCGCTCGGCGCGGAGTGAGGAGGAGGGAGATCTGAGTCGATCTCCTACGACGAACTACAAAGCCTACGGTCTAGGCGGTCGCCTCCGCGATCACAGTGGGCGGCAACGTGAGCACCGCCGTCGGAACTAAAAATGTCCGTCGCACAGAGGGTTACGCACCGCTTCCGGCCGACTGCTCAGAGAGAGCGGCGGAGCGTTCCTCAAGTGCCCGGAAGCTACTATCTTGGCCCCGGGGCGTGTAACGCCGCCCGCGTGACTTTCGCCACGGGCTGCCAGGCCGAGGTGATCGACTTTCTCAAAGCGCTGCTGCGTCACATCGACAAACCGTTGCTGATCGTCTAGGATCGCCGGCCGGCCCACTCACTGCAGCCGCCTAGTTCGGGAGTTCATCGAAATCCAGGAAAGGCACATCGTGACGGAGTACTTGCCGCCCTACGCGCCGGAAGTGAAGCCTGTGGAATACCTATGGGCCTACTGGAAGCAGAACGAGCTGACCAACATCTGTCCAAAGGACTACGGGGAACTGAGCCGGCGCGCTCGCCAAGCACTGCGCCGCATGCGCCGCAAACCGCGCTTGATCACGGCCTTCTGAAAACAGTCTTCTCGTTGCTTCGATTAACTCTATATTATGCGAGATTCAACGGGCGACGAATCACCCACTAGAGATGATAGAGGCGGCTATCGCCGGACGGACCTCTTTGAGCACCGGCGTATCCCGATGGACGACTGGTCACGCTACCAATCCGTAGGGGCGGCGAAAGATTCGGAGCCCTCACGATAACAGGGGGCTGAAGCCATCCGGCGGGGAGGCCTCAAACGTGAATGACTTTGCCCTAAAAGACGAGTCCAGATAGAGTGCTAGGATTTGGAGTTGGGAAGGAGACAAGGCATGGCAAGTAGGCGGGCAGATTGTCCGCCCCCGTGGTAGGAGCGTTGCGGTGGCTTGGGATACTCGGGTCTTTTCGATTCTGAGTCGCAACCTCCCCGAGGGGGTGAAGCTCGATCTAGGTAGAACACCCGAGATCTACTCAAGCTTGGCCCTAGAGCTTGCGCGGCGAATTACGGCTGATCAGGCTCTTGAAGTACGAGGGGAACCTTCAGGACCTTTCTCGCTCTTCATACTGATGAATGCTTACTATCCGTTGTCGCTGACAGCGCCCTTTAAGGACCGTTGACGAAACTCCCCAAAGATCTACGTTTCATCCCGCTGAAGTACGCCGGACGCTGCGGATCGTGCGCGATGAGGCTGGAAGCGGGCGAGCTTGCCCATTGGTCACCGTCGTCGAAGAAGGTTTGGTGTATTGACTGCGCAGGTGGTAAGGGTTCCTCGGTCCAAGTCGCATCGGATAACGTAGCGGCCGGTTCGAGGAATACGGCAACAAACGCAAGCCCCAGCAGTTCAAGCGAGTCAAAACCGGGTGCCAACAGCAAGCAAACTCGCTGGCGGCAACTATGCAAATATGCGCAACGGTGCATTGAAGCGGAAGCCGCGAAATCACTGGTCACGTACGTCAAAGAGAACGCTCTGTGGTTCTTGCATCCTGGGGAGGAGAAACTCGTAGTCGGGACGAGCGACTCGACGCCGACGCCTAGCAAACTCTCCGACAGACTGACGTCTCGCACAGGGTCGATCATGTATGGCTGGCCGACAGTCGTCGTAATCGACCGGGATCACACGCCCAAGGTGGCCCCACTATTCGCTGTCCAGATCGAACCGAAACGAGACCCGGACAACCAGTGGACGCTTCACGGCAATACGGAACCAGAGTTCAACCTGGCCGTAACAGCCAGCGGTATCTTCGACTTTTCGATCACTGAAGACATCAGCGAACTGTTGAGTCACGGCTTGCCGTTCGGCGATGTCGACGCTTTCGCCGCTCTCGCCGGACGAACGGCCGACGTGCTCGGGCTACAGATCGTGTCACCTCTCAACCCCAGAAGCCTCGAATCAAAAATAGGTCGCAAACAGGGCGTCTACAACGCCGCGATTTCGGTCGTGGCCGAGTGGTCTGGATACACCAGCAAACTTCGCGAGGAACTGCGACAACTGCAGACACGGAAAGACTGGTCAACTACGGCCGCGGCTCATCTTCTCCTCGAAGGCTTCTCGCAGAAGGACGACACGCGACACGGGTCCGGGCCTCTTGCGGCTCCACTTTCATGCAACCAGTCACAGGAGGAAACGCTGGAGCGTCTCCGCAGAGAGCCTCTGACGGTCGTGACCGGTCCGCCCGGGACAGGCAAGACACAACTCGTTGTGAACGCGGTCGCGAACGCTTGGCTGGACGGTGAAAAGGTCTTGGTGACCTCGACCAACAACGGCGCGGTCGACGTAGCCGTCCACCGTGCGACGAAGGACGTGAGTAGCGGTCTGCTGGTCCGAACGGGAAATCGCGAAAAGCGTGCGGAGGTGCCAGGCCGCATCACTGTGGCATCCAATCAGGCGGCAACACACCGCGGCAACCTGGCCGCCGCGCGGGCCGGTTTGAAACGCGCCGTCACTGAGCGCGCCCAGATGATGGAGACACTGGCGCGGCTGGACGAATTGGACGCGGAACTGTTATGCGTCGTCGAGGAGCAGGAAAAACTCAGACCCGCCTTGGCAAAGGCGGCGCGAACACTCTGGGCCGACACTAATCCTCCTAGACTGCCCATCACTTCCCGTCAAATCGAGCGCCGATCCAGCCGGTTGTTGCGGACGTGGTGGTTCCGTCGCTTCCGCGCGCGGCGCTTTCGCAGGAGACTCGGCTGCCTGGAAACCGCTCCATTGAAGCAACTCGCCAACTGGGCCTGGATTGATCAGCGTATAGCAACGCTCGCCTCCCAATTGGCGATTGAACAAGCCGAACGTCAGCAACTGAGATCCGCAGTCGGAGACATTGCGACCAGCGTGCAGGTCACCGACGAGAAATGGGCCGATGCAAGTCTCCGCGCAATCCGCATAGACACGGCAGCGCGCATCATTTCTGGCGCCGGCCGTCTCGCAGCGTTCGACACGATCTCCGCCCACAGCAACCGTTTCAAACGAGCAGTCGGTAATTCCTTTCACCACTTGCGAGGCTGGGCGTGCACGGCGCTCACAGCGGAATCCAACTTCCCCTTGGAATCCGGGCTGTTTGACCTCGTGATCGTCGACGAGGCCAGCCAGTGCAACCTCGCGGCCGTGCTGCCGTTGGCCTACCGCGCCAAACGTCTGGCAGTCGTGGGAGATCCTTGCCAACTGAATCCAATCGTTTCCCTCAGCGATGGACTCTTACAGGAGATCGCCGCACAAACCGGGTTCGACGACGATGATCTGCGCACGCGTGGCATCCACCACAAATTCGGTTCGGCCTACTTTGCGTTTGAGTTTGCCGCTAGACCCCGAACACCGGTTCTTCTCAACGAGCACTACCGCTGCCACCCACACATCGCTCGTTGGTTCAACAAGACGTTCTACAAGGGTGAACTCACAGTGTTGACGGATGTCTCGGAAATATCCCAGCGGGATCGCTCCATCGGCTGGATCGATGTCGACGGCACGGCAGAACAGCCCACCGCTGGAAGCTGGCTAAACCAGAAAGAGGCGGAGCAAACAGTGGAACAGCTTCGCGCCGTCATCGAATCCGGTTACGAGACCGTTGGCGTGGTGACCCCGTTCATCGCACAGGCGAAACTCATCGAGCGGTTCGCCAAGAAGCAAGTCGACCAGGATTGCCTGAAAAAAATCCGTTTTGACAGTGGAACCGCACACCGCTTTCAGGGAGGCGAGCGTGAGGCCATCTTGTTTTCTTCCGTTCTCTCTCCCGGCAGGGCCCGGAGCGGCGCCCGTTGGATAGAGAAGGAAAGGAACCTTCTGAACGTGGCCGTTAGCCGCGCCCGTCGTGCGCTGTTCGTTCTCGGCCATCCGCTCATCGGAGATTTGGAATGTCCAACCCTGGCCTCCCTGCGCACCTATCTGCACGATGAAGTCGCCGCCAATGAGGGCTCGGGTACGTCGGTCGCTGAGTTCCGCACGGACAGCACGTCCGAGAGACTCCTCCTCGACGCCATGCAACTCGGGGACCTCTTGCCCTACGCCAAGCTCGAGGTGGAAGGGTACGAGTTGGACTTTGCGCTGCTGGAACAAGGGATCAAGCTGAACGTCGAGGTGGACGGCGACCAGCACCTGGACACCCGAGGCCGACAACGGCGCCAGGACCTTGCACGAGACCGCATCCTGGCCAAACTCGGTTGGACTGTCCTACGAATACCAGCGTGGCGATGCCACGAGGAAATTGATTCCGTGATTGACGAAATCAGGAAAACACGGGACCGATTGCTTGGCGAAGCTGGTGCTAGAGTAGTGCATCTTAAATAGCAACGATTATTATCTTGGAGACGTCTATACAATTGAGAGGACGTTCCCGATGCGTATTGCTCTCCAGGTGGAGCTGAACGTGGATCAGCGGTCGCGGTTGGAAGCCATCGTTGGGAGCCGAATGTTGCCGGCCCGTCTGATTGAACGGTCGAGAATCGTGCTGCTGGCTGCCGTCGGCTGCCGCAACAAACAGATCGCTGCCGAGTTGAATATTACTCCGGAGAAGGCGGCGCGGTGGCGGAAAAGGTACCTCCAACTCGGACTCGCCGGCCTGGAAAAGGACGCCCCTCGTCCCGGCCGCAAACCGAGCATCAGCGCGAAACTCGTGAGGGAACTCATCCGCAAGACCACTCAGCAAACTCCGTCCAACGCCACTCACTGGAGTACCCGCTCCATGGCCGCCGCCATGGGAATCAGTGCAGCCAGTGTGCGGCGTATCTGGCAGGCACACGGCTTGAAGCCGCACCGTACCGCCAGCTTCAAGCTCAGCAACGATCCCCGCTTTGTCGAGAAACTCGAGGACGTTGTGGGGCTGTATCTGAATCCACCCGAACATGCCCTGGTATTGTCGGTCGACGAGAAGAGTCAGATTCAGGCGTTGGATCGCACGCAACCCGGCTTAGCGCTGAAAAAGGGGCGGGCCGGGACCAGGACCCACGACTACAAACGCTAGGGCACGACCACCTTGTTTGCCGCATTGAACACGCTCGACGGCAAGGTGATCAGCAGCTGCATGAAAAACCACCGCCACCATGAATGGCTGCAGTTCCTGCGGCTGATTGACCGCCAGACCGCGCCCAACAAACAACTGCACTTGATCGTGGACAACTACGCGACCCACAAACACGAAAAGGTGCAACGCTGGCTCGCCCGCCACAAACGATTCCACATCCACTTCACCCCGACTAGTTCTTCGTGGCTCAATATGGTCGAGAGATTCTTCCGCGACCTCTCTGAGAAGCGCCTGCGCCGAGGGACGTTCCGCAGTGTGAATGAACTTGTCGGGGCCATCGACGCCTATATCGACCAACACAACAACAACCCCAAACCTTACATCTGGACAGCTGCCGCCTCCGATATCCTGGAGAAAGTCAAACCTGCTCGGCGCACTCTCGATAAACGTCAATCTGCTTGACGCACTACTCTAGAGGCAAGCTGACGCGACGAGGCGCTGGCGACGACCGCAACCCGTTCAAGAAGGGGCTGGTTCGGCATGGTTCGAGACTTGGCGAAGACCCCGCTCAGCGGGCTCGTCAGTTCCATCCCGCGCGTTCGATCAGCCGCTCGATGTGCGCCAGATGATGCCGGCCGTGCCAGGCGTAGGCGCCGACCGTGACCGCCAGTGTCACCGGGCCGGACTCGGGGTGCACGAACTCGCGCTGCAGTTGCGGCCAGCGCAGGCCGCGCAGCAAGTCCACCCAACGGCAGTGCAGGGCGTCGAGAAGGTCCAGCGAATGTGCGATCGGACAGCGGCAGTCGGGCAGCACGGCCCAGCCCTTCTCGTCGTAGGCCTTGATCAGCGGCCGGTCTTCGGTCAGCGCCCACTTGAAGCGAATGAGACTGTTCATGTGGCTGTCGGGCAGGTGGTGGACGACCTGCCGGACAGCCAGCCGCCCGGACGATACGGGGTATCGAGCTGGTCGTCGGTCAATGCGGAGGTGGTGCGCCGGAGATCGGCGGGCAACGCCGCGAGGTCGTCGATCCAACTATCGACCTGGTCCTGCGTGACTGTTGTGTCCGGGGGTGAGAACTGCCCGATGGGGTAACGGAGGTCCGGTATCTCCAGGTTCATCGATTCCATTTGGTTACGATACCGCTGATTACCCTTTCTTTTAGAGCTGACTGAGCACCGCGGCGGTTTTGAGCCGCTGCTCGAAGTGGAATTCCAGCCGCTGCGTCAGGAACCGGAACAAGTCGTCTTGATTGCTGCTCGGGCCGTGGCTGTCGCGAAGATCCGGAAGCGAATGGCGCAGCATCCTGCGAGCAAGCTGACGCGACGAGGCGCTGAGCGGCCACGAATCCGCACTCCTGAAATCGGCCGAGTAGAGGCCGTCCTGCCCGCGGTCGAAATAGGCCGTCTCCTCGGGACTCAACTCCACGCCGCTCTGCACGCACACGTCCAGGGGAGCCAGCCAGCCGCCCAGCCGAAGCGACCACAGCGCAAAGTAGTCGAGTGTGCGCCGGAGCCAGCGGGGCACATCCGATGACGGCAACTCGGTTGCGTGCGGTGTCGAGCTTGCGCTTGGCTGTGCGTTGCTTGCAACCACGGGTCCCGCCGCTCCAACAGCCGAGCTCACGGCCGCCGCCGACAGCTTCCCGTTCACACCCTCTTTCATCTCATCGAGCACCAGCAGAAGCAAGCGGAAGTAGGCGTCGTTCGGCTCGTGTTCCGGCAGAAGTTTCTCGCTGACCTCCGCAACGAAAGCGAGCGCCACGCTTACGGGATAGTCAGCTTTCAGAAACAACGGAGGGCTTTGCAACTCGCAGCGATCGAGCCGCGCGAGGTCCTGGTTTTCCCGCAGAAAATAGAACAGACGAACGTGCGAGAGACTCTCGAGGCCCGACCCCCAGCGGCTCTTAGGACGCCGGGCCGCGCGGGCGATGCCGCGCAGCTTTCCCTGATCGCGGCTGACAAAGCTGACCACCAGGTCGGCCTCACGGTAGGGATACGTTCTCAGAATCAGGGATTCGCTCTCGCGCGCGGGCATACGGGCATAGACGGGCGGCTGCGCCGAAGTACGACTTCATCAGAATATCAACGTTCGTTTTGGGCGCCAGCGGCCAAGTCGCCGGGACGGCGCTGTGGTCCGTTCCGGCGTCGATCAGCCCGCGTCCATGCCGCCGGGCAGATCCTCAATGCCGACCGCCATTTCGGACAGATCGCTCAGACGATAGCGAGCCTGCGTCTGATCCAGTCCGCGCTTACACTAAAACTTCCAGCTAAACAGAAACTGCATTCGGCAAGGTGACGAAGCGTACTGCGTGTGAATCCAAAGAACTCCATAGCGCCGATCGCTGACGAGAACTCTCTTCCGGTTCATCTGAATCTCAACGTCCGTGGACTCGAACCCTCGGCGACGCTGGCGATCAACGAGCGGTCGAACCGGCTCCGCCGGGAAGGCCGCACGATTCACAAGCTGGGCCTCGGTCAGTCGCCGTTCCCCGTGCCGACTCCGTTGGTCGACGCGCTTCGCGACAACGCCTTTCAGAAGGACTATCTGGCCGTGAGGGGCCTCCGCGAGCTGCGCGACGCCGTTGCCGCCTACCGCCGGCGCCGGCATGGAATCGATTGCAGCGGCGACGATGTTCTGATCGGACCCGGCTCGAAGGAGCTGATGTTCCTGCTGCAACTGGTCTACTACGGCGATCTGGTGATACCGACGCCGACCTGGGTGTCGTACGCCCCGCAGGCGCATATCATCGGCAGACATGTTCGCTGGCTCGACACGAAAGAGCCCGACGGTTGGCGGCTTACCGCCGACGCGATGGATCGCCTTTGCTCGGAGGACCCCGGGCGTCCGCGCATCGTGATACTCAATTACCCTTCGAATCCGACCGGGGGCACCTATCATCCCCGAGAGCTCGAGGAGCTTGCGATCGTGGCGCGGCGTCACCATTGCATCCTGCTCTCTGACGAAATCTATGGCGAGTTGCACCACGAGGGCCGCCATATCTCGATCGCCCGGTTCTACCCCGAGGGAACGATCAGCAGCAGCGGCTTGAGCAAATGGTGCGGCGCAGGCGGCTGGCGTCTCGGCACGTTCATCTTTCCGCGCGGCCTCCGCTGGCTTCTCGACGCCATGTCGATTGTCGCGAGCGAGACCTTCACATCGACCTGTGCACCCATCCAGTACGCTGCAGTACGCGCCTTCCAAGGCGGCAGCGAGATCGAGAGCTACCTGGCGCACTCCCGCCGGATACTGCGCGCTCTCGGCATGAGGCTCGCCGGGCGGTTACGCGCGGCAGGAATCGAGGTCGCTCCGCCTCAGGGAGGTTTCTACCTTTTTCCGAGCTTCCATCCTCACCGCGAGGCTCTTGAGGCGAGAGGCCTGACGGACAGCGTCGGTCTCTGTGAACACCTGTTGGAAGATACGGGCGTGGCCATCTTGCCCGGCAGCCATTTCGGCCGGCCTCGCGAAGAATTGACGGCTCGCTTGGCCTACGTCGATTTCGATGGCGCCGAGGCGCTCGCTGCCTCGCAATCGATGCCGCTCGAAGAGCCGCTGGGCGATTCGTTCGTCGAGACCCACTGCCGCGGCGTCCTGCAAGCCGCCGATAAAATCTGCGCATGGATCAAGGGGTGAAATCTTCATGGCCAAGCAGCTCTGGAATCCGTCTGACGAGCGCGTTGCCCGCGCGAATCTGACTGCTTTCCGAACCTGGGTGGAGCAACACGGCGGCCCGAGCCTTCCCGGCTATGCCGAGCTCTATGACTGGTCGATCCATCACGCTCCGGATTTCTGGCGCGCCGTCTGGGGGTTCTGCGGTGTTCGGGCCGAGCGGCAGGGCGATGAAGTCGTGCGGCATTTCGACAGGATGCCCGGCGCGCAGTGGTTCCCCCAAGCACGGCTCAACTTCGCGGAGAACCTGCTCCGCCATCAGGGTGATCGGGAAGCACTCGTTTCGTGGAACGAGAACGGCCGCCAACGCGTTCTGACCTACTCCGAATTGCATGAAGAAACCGCACGGTTGGCGGCGGCGCTTCGGCAGGCCGGCGTGCGGAAAGACGACCGCGTCGCGGGCTTCATGCCCAACTTGGCTGAGACCGTTGTCGCAATGCTCGCGACCACGAGCATCGGAGCCGTCTGGTCGTCCTGTTCCCCGGACTTCGGCCTGCAAGGGGTCCTCGACCGCTTCGGGCAGATTCAACCCAAGGTCATCATCAGCGCGGCCGGATACCAATACAACGGGCGGACGTTCGATTCGCTGGAGAAGGTCTCGAAGGTCGTCGAGCACATTCCCTCCATCGAGAAGATCATCGTCGTCCCCTACGTCATACCGGAGCCGGACCTCTCTGCCCTGCCAGGCACAGTCTTGTATGACGACTTTCTTGCGCAGAGTCCGGCGCAACCACTTGCATTCACCTCGCTGCCGTTCGATCACCCGGTCTACATCATGTATTCCTCGGGTACGACCGGAAAGCCCAAGTGCATCGTTCACGGCGCGGGGGGGACGCTCCTGCAGCACCTGAAGGAGTTGTTGCTTCACAACGATCTCCGGCCCGAAGACCGCATCTTCTACTTCACCACCTGCGGCTGGATGATGTGGAACTGGATGATCAGCAGCCTCGCTGTCGGCGCCACGGTGGTTCTGTTCGACGGCTCGCCGTTCCACCCGTCCCCAGCTCGGCTCTGGGACATGGCCGATCAAGAGAAGATCACGGTTTTCGGCACGAGCGCAAAGTATCTTGCCGCCGCCGAGCAGGCCGGAGTCCAACCCATCAAGAGCCACAGCCTGCCGGCTCTGCGGGCCGTCCTCTCCACCGGCTCTCCCCTTGTCGAAGAAGGATTCGACTACGTATACGAGAACATCAAATCCGACGTACAGCTCGCCTCCATCTCGGGCGGGACGGATCTGATCTCCTGCTTCGCGCTGGGCAACCCGGCAGGCGCGGTCTGCCGGGGTCAGATTCAGACCCGCGGCCTTGGCATGAAGGTCGAGGTGTTTGACGACGAGGGCCGCTCACTGCCAGCGGGCGAGAAAGGCGAGCTGGTTTGCACCCAGCCGTTTCCTTCCATGCCGGTTGGTTTCTGGAACGATCCGGACGACGCGAAGTACCGTGCGGCGTACTTCGAGACATTCCCGAACGTCTGGCGTCACGGCGACTATTGCGAGCTTACGCCTGAAGGCGGCATGGTCATCTGGGGCCGCTCCGATGCCGTTCTCAATCCCGGTGGGGTTCGCATCGGCACCGCCGAGATCTACCGCCCTGTCGAAAAGATTCCCGATGTCATCGAGGCGGTCGTCGTCGGCCAGAGCTGGGAAGGCGATGTTCGCATCGTGCTGTTCGTGAAGCTCGGCGAAGACATCGAGCTCGACGATGCACTGGCGCAGACCATCCGCCAACGCATCCGCAAAGAGGCAAGCCCGCGCCATGTGCCGGCGAAGATCGTTCAGATCGCTGACATCCCGCGCACCATGAACGGCAAGATCGCCGAGCTGGCGGTGCGCAACGTCATCGAAAACCGGCTCGTCAAGAACCGGGAGGCGCTTGCCAACCCCGATGCCCTCGATCTCTTCAAGGATCTGCCAGAGCTCCAAACCTGATGCACCCTTCGGACAAATCGTTGCTGAAACCATCGAGAGGGATCTATCGGATCAACAGCAGACGCGCTTACTGAAAACGATCGGTTCACACCCCGGAGACGCCGTTCGACGGCCCATCCCGGTCGTTGAGCTGGTCGGCCTCTTGGCAGGTTGCTCCGGAATCAGGCGACCGCGGAAGACAGCCCGATCGGCCGGCCGTTCTCGCAGGAGCGGCTACAAGTGCTCGGCCATGAACGGGATTCCCTGCTTGCCCCAGAAGCTGTGCTCACCGGCGAAAACTTCGTGGCCGGCGCGTTCGGCGGCGCCGAAGACCTCGTAGATCTTCTTCACACGGGCGAAGCTTTCGCGGCTGGCATCGACGGGGAAGATGCGGTCTTCGTCCCCTGACTCGACGAAGACCGCGCGCGGCGCGATAAGTCCGGCGACGTCGTACATCTCGCACCAGTTCAAGATGCCCGGCACGTAGTTGTCGATGCAGTGCGAAATGCTCAGGATGCTGTCACGGAAGGTGTTGAGGTAGCCGCTGATCAAGGCTGCTTTGATGCGGGTTTCGAGCGCCGCGCCGAACGTGGTGATCGTTCCGCCGCCGGAGATGCCCATGCAGCCGACACGGCTGGCGTCGAGCTCATCACGGCTCTCAATCCAGTCGATGGTGCGCATTACGTCCCACACGCGCCAGCCAACCATGGTTTCGCCAAGCAGCAGGGCGGCCCCTGCGGCGGGGCGGCATGAGGACGTGCCGAGGCTGCGCTTCTTGGCACGCGGGTCGCGCCGGCAGCCGAAGGCCATTTGTTCGATCGCGACGGCGGCGAGACCCTGCTCGGCGCACTGGATCGCGAAGTCGTGTTGATAGCCGTCCTTGTCCGTGCGGTCGCGGCTTTTGTCGTCTACGCCGCGGCCGTGTCCGGGGAGACAGATTACCGTTCTGTGTGGCGCGGAGGCGTTCTTCGGCGCCAACAGATAGCCGAGAACATAGAGCCCCGGTCGTGACTCGAATACGAACTTCTCGCGGCGGTAATCGGGGTAGTCCTTGACTTCGAGTGTTTGCGGCTTGAGATCGCCGCGCTCCTGCGGGAAGCCCCCGACGAGATCGGTCAGCTTCTTGCGGAGACGCTTCTGCCACTTTTGGGCTTGCGAGAGGGATGTGGCCCGGAAGGTCATCTGAAGCGGGGCTTTGTCGTGGCGCTGACGGGACCAGATCACGGGATCGAATGTACCGAGATCGACTTGGTCTTCGAAGCTGTCGAGAGCGCCGGCGTAGGCGGATTCGGCCTCCGCGGCGGTGGCGGAAGAAGCGAGAGCGGCGACGCCGAGGCCGCTGAGGCCGAGATCGCGGCGCGTAAGTTTGGCGGACATGGCCACAGTGTACGACAGCGTCTATTCGTCCCAACGAACTTGATTCCGGCAGAGGCCGTCCGTAGCATCAAGACAGGACGGACATGGACAGCGAGCACCTTTCGCGCGAAATCATCGACACGCTACGGTCACACGGCCACGAGGCCTACTGGGCGGGCGGATGCGTGCGTGATGAGCTGCTCGGCATCGCAGCAAAAGACTACGATGTCGCCACCGACGCGCCGCCGGAGAACCTGCTGCGCTATTTCCCGGACGCCATCCGCGTCGGAGCACAGTTCGGCGTGGTATTGGTTCGCCGGAAAGGAGTGGACGTGCAGGTGGCGACTTTCCGCACGGACCACGACTATCGCGACGGACGGCGTCCCGAGGGTGTGACCTTTACGCGGAGTGCGAAGGAGGACATTCGCCGGCGCGACTTTACGATCAACGGCATTCTCTTCGACCCGGTTGCTGAAAAGTATCTGGACTTCGTTGAAGGCCGGGCCGATCTGGCGGCGAAGCGAGTTCGAGCGATCGGCAATCCCCGAAAACGTTTTGCGGAAGACAAGCTCCGGATGCTGCGGGCCGTCCGCTTTGCGGCGCGGCTCGGATTCGAGATCGAGGCCGCGACGTTCGAGGCGATCCAGGAGCAGGCGGCCGCGATCAGCCAGATCTCGGTCGAGCGGATTCGCGACGAGATCAGCCGTATCCTCTGCGAGGGTGGGGCGCGGCGCGGTTTCGAACTGCTGGATGAAACGGGATTGCTGAAAGTGATTCTGCCGGAGATTGCGGCGCTGAAGGGCGTCGAGCAATCGCCGCAACACCACTCGGAAGGCGATGTGTGGACGCATACGCTCATCATGCTCGACAAGCTGGAGAACCCGACGGTGACGCTGGCGCTCGGGACGCTGCTGCACGATGTCGGCAAGCCGGCGACGTTCGAGCGGTCGCCGGACCGCATCCGATTCAACGGTCATGTCGAGGTCGGCATGAAGATGGCCGGGGCGATCTGCAGGCGTCTGCGGTATTCGGGCGAGGTGACGGAGAAGGTGGTAGCGCTGGTCGCGAACCACATGCGGTTCATCCATGTGCCGGAGATGCGGCAGAGCACTCTCAAGAAGTTCCTGCGCATGCCGCGCTTCGAGGAGCACCTCGAGCTCCACCGTCTCGATTGCCTCGGGAGCCACGGCAAGCTGGGCTTGTACGACATGGCCCGCGCAAAGCTCGCCGACCTGCCGGAAGAGGAGCTGAGTCCGCCGCGTTTGCTAACCGGGGATGATCTGATTGTGGCGGGATATGCGCCAGGACCGTTGTTTCAGGAGATTCTCAGGGATGTGGAGGATGCTCAGCTTGAGGGGCGGCTTGCTACGCGGCAGGAGGCGATGGAGTATGTCGAGAGCCGCTGGCCGAGCACGACCGGCACTTGATCGACTTGAGTCGAAGCGCTTGTCGAACCCGAATAGCCATGTCCGTGCTGGAGCGGGTGGTTTCTACCGCCTCAGATCCCTCAGGACGCGGCCGGCTGCGTTGTAGCCGGCGGCGCCGATGACGCCACCGCCGGGGTGCGCCCCGGCGCCGCACAGATACAACCCCCGGATTGGCGTAGCGTATCGCGCCCAGCCCGTCACCGGGCGGCTGAAGAACATCTGATCGGCACTCATCGCCCCGTGAAAGATGTTGCCGCCGGTAATGCCGTAGGTCCGCTCGATGTCGAGCGGCGTGAGAACCTGGCGGTGCAGAATGATGTCGCGAATGTTCGGCGCGTGCTCGGCAATACAGTCGATAACCCGGTCAGCGTAAGTGTCCCGGAGGCCGTCCCAGGTCCCTTCCCGCAGTGTGTACGGCGCGTATTGCACGAACAAGCCCATGATGTGCTTGCCGGGCGGTGCGAGAGAGGGGTCATAGATGGTGGGGATGGTCATCTCGATGATGGGCCGCTGCGACGGGCGCCCGTACTTCGCGTCGTCCCAGGCGCGTTCCATATACTCGATGGTCGGGCAGATGTGCATCGTGGCTCCAAGATGCGGCCCGGCCCCCGGAGTGGCCGTAAAATCCGGCAGGCGGTCAAGCGCCAAGTTGATCTTGAGCGAGGTGCCCTCCGAACGGTAGTTCTTGATGGCTTGGCGAAACTCATGGTCGAGGTCTCCCTGATCGACGAGACCCAAGAACGTCCGCTTCGGATCGGCATTCGAGAGTACGCACCTCGCTCGGATCTCCTCGTCGTTTTCCAATACGACCCCCTGGGCCGCGCCGCCGCGAATCAGCACGCGGCCGACCGGCGCATCGGTACGGATCTCCGCGCCACGGCTTCGGGCGCAATCGGCCATTGCTTGCGTCACCGTACCCATGCCGCCCCGGGCGAACCCCCACAAGCCACGCACCCCTCCGACGCCGCCCATGTAGTGATGCAGCAGCACGTAAGCCGTGCCGGGCGACATCGGACCGCCGTTCGCACCGATGACCCCATCCGTCGCCAGGGTTGCCCGCACCGCTTGCGATTCGAACCATTCACTCAGGAACTCATGAGCGCTCTGACTGAAAATCTTGATGAGGCCGTTCCAAGTCCCGGCATCAAGGCTTCGCAAACGGCCCGCCAGCTTGAGCGTCTCCAGCCAGCCTGTCAGCGAGGTCGGGGGGATGTCCGGCGGCATGACGAACAGGTGAGGCTCGACAAAGCGCGCCAGGCGGTCGATATGCTCGCAGTAACGCGGATATGTCTCGGCATCGCTCTTGGAGAACTTGCCGATCTCCTCGATGGTTCGGCGCTGATCCTGCCACATGGTGAACGTCCGACCGTCCGGGTAGAGCGAAAAGAACGCCGGATCCTTGGGATCCACCCGGTATCCGAAGCGGTGAAGCTCCAGCTCATCGACGATCCGCTGCGGGAGCAAGCTGACGAGATACGCCGCGGTCGAGACGCGGCACCCCGGAAAGATCCTTTCGGTGACGCAGGCGCCACCGACGAGCGGTCGGCGCTCGAGAACCAATACCCGCAGCCCGCGACCTGCTATCCGGGCGGCGGCAACAAGGCCGTTGTGTCCGCCGCCGATAACGATGATGTCGTAGCGGGAAGCCATCAGCGTTGATCGCGAGGCGCAGCGGAGCGCTTCAGCCGTCGAAACACTGCTAAGGCAGCGGTTTCCGCAGGCTCCCCGCTGCTTTCTTGACTTTCTCTTTTGGGGTATGCAATCGTTTCCTATTCCTTGGCTGGGGGGAGCAACCGAGGGTCAGACGGATTTCCGTCGTCTATGTCGGCAGGTAGAGAATTGAATCTGCGGCTTGATAGTACTCTATCAAGCGTCGACGCGGCGGAGATCATCGTACACAAGCTGGCTCAGGATTACGGTCTTGGCGAAGAGGTCATCGCAAAGCTTGCGATGGCGGTTCGCGAGATCGCCGTTAACGCAGTCATTCATGGAAACCGATACAGTAAGGAGAAATCGGTCTACTTTTCAATAGCCACCAGTCCATCTCAACTGTCCATCACAATTCGTGACGAAGGGGATGGTTTCGATCCCGATTCGGTCCCGGACCCCACGGAAGGGGACAACTTGTTCAAGGCTTCGGGGCGGGGTCTGTTGCTCTCGCGGGAGTTTGTGGACGAAATCACGTTTCGTCCCGCAACGCCTCAGGGCACCGAAGTTGCGATGGTCAAGAAAATACCGCAAGAATGGAGTCATAAGGAGGAGGAAGTGAGCCTTTCAACCAACGTTCGTGATGTGGATGGCGTAACCGTAATCGACCTCAGCGGACGCATTACACTCGGTGAAGGATCCGGCACACTCCGGGACACGGTCCGGGAAGTCCTCGGCAAAGGGCAGAAGAAGATCGTGCTGAACCTCGGAGAAGTCGGTTATATCGATAGTTCCGGTCTCGGCGAACTGGTGTCGAGCTACACGACAGCGTCGAACCAGGGCGCCGGCGTCAAGCTGATCAACCTGCAGAAGAAGGTCAGCGACCTGCTCCAGATCACCAAACTCTACACGGTCTTCGAGACATTCGACAGCGAAGCCAACGCGATTCTCAGCTTCTCATAAGCTTATTTCCTTCAGCCGCGAGGTAACGAGAAAGGCAGGCTGGGGCCTGCTAGGGGGATCGGTCTATCCGATCCCAAGCGGTGCTTATGGCTTCGACGGGATGCCATCGAGAGAGTTTGGGGCGTCTCGTCCCTTTCTAGAACAGGAGCGAGAAGGTAGCCGAGTATTCCACGTTATGGAATCGACCCGACGAGTTGTCGAGGTCGAACGGCCGCCCGGTGACGTGGTCCCGCGCGTCGAACCGAAGCCCGTACTTGTCGTTGAGCTTGAACTTCAACCCGCCGCCGTAATTGTAACCGAATTTATTATTGCCGCCTCCCGAAAGCGACGATACCCCCGGCGGAAAGTAGACGGAAACGCCCGCTCCGGCCGTTGCAAAGGGCCGCACCGGAGAACCTGACGGAGTGGCGTGCGCGACGAAGTTGTAGTAGATATTCTGCACGTTCATCCCTTGGGATTGCTCGTCGCCGATCTTCAGCGACGAGCGCTGATACGCGTAGCTGAACTCGTGTCCCAGAAATGTCCAACTGTTCGTCGCCCAACGCGTTCCGATCCGCACGCCGTTTCCCAGGGTCGCCGGGATCATTCCCTGCTCGAACGACCTGAGCGAGCCGATTCCGTTGTCATTGAACGCCGAAATGCCTACCATCAATCCGAGTTCCGCTGACTGCGAGGCCGCCGGGCCGGCGGTGAGCAAAAACAGGATAACTGCGGAAAGCATTCGTTTCATACCACACTCCTTCGAGAAAGCTCTGTAGTGACGGACGGCCCGCGGAAGACTCCGGTTCCGGTGTCCATTTCGGGGGATGATGTGCCCACGGTCCCGAAGCGCCCAGGAACTTGCGGCACGATCTCGATTCTAGCCTGCTCAGCTCGTCACCTGACGGCTGCAGCAGGCTGGAGGGCAAGCGGCCTCTTTTCCCCACATGCTCACAGCTACTCCGAACCTGATGTAAACCAGGAAGTTTTCTTTAGCAGGACTCATGTTCTTGAGTGCGCGGGCTCCGGTCCACGCAGCTCTCAAGTCCTTGTTGACTGCGTCTCCAACAAGGCTTGAGGTGGCTCCACCGGAACGGCTCTGAGGGTTTTGAGGCAGAGGTCCGGTCTCATCGGGACTGTCGCGGGTTCGCTCAAGGCGATTTGTTATTCTGATCCTGAGAGTATCACCCAAGCTCATGACGCCTTGGCAAGGCGAGCCAAGCGCCCTTTCCCCACCCGCACCAAGCGCCCCGGCAACGGATTCCAGACCAACAGGTGTAAGAGATTGAGCGACCTTCAAAGTGTCTGCCTCAAGCAGACTCAGATGCCGGGCTCGACGGCGCTCTTCACGGATTATCTTTACCGGTTCGACCGCGTCCAAGCGTTCTATCAACATCCACCCGATACGAACGCAATTCACCAAGCAGCCCGGCAAGCAAGCCTTCCGGCGCAACATCGGCATGACCTGGTCGCGGCTCTCCGACGACAGAACCGCGGAATGGGGGAAGCAACCGCATCGAATCTTGAACTGCTCAGCCGCTCGGAAACGATCGTCGTGGCGACGGGTCAACAGGTCGGGCTCTACACCGGCCCCGTCTTCACACTCTACAAGGCACTCACCGCCCTGGAACACGCCCGGAGGCTGCGAGAGGGCGGACAGCCCGCGGTTGCCGTGTTTTGGTTGGCCACGGAGGATCACGATCTCGCCGAGGTCGACCATGCGTGGGTTCACGACACGAACGCTCTGCCGGCGAGGCTGCAAGCCAAAGCGCCGCACATCGAGAACCAGCCGGTAGGCGATGTGGTCCTTGCGGACAGCGTTCTCGAACTGTTGCGAGCTCACCTTGCCGAGCTTCCTTTTGGAAACCAAGCCTTCGATCTGGTGGAACGAGCATATCCTGTCGGCGTTTCTTTTTGCGACGGCTTTCGGTGTCTTCTCAACTCGTTGATTCGCGACGCCGGCCTGATCTTCCTGGACCCGATGGACCCCGCCATCCGCAGGCTGTCGGCCCCGCTGTTCGACCTTGCTCTGCGGCAGGAGCCGGAGTTGAGCGAGGCGCTTTCCGAGCGCTGCCAAGCTCTTGTGGACGCCGGATATCACGCACAGGTGCGCGTTGCTCCTGAGACCTCGCTGCTGTTTCGCATCGATCAGAACCGCCGTATTGCTCTGAAGCGCTCGCCGGAAGGCTACCAAGGTGACGATGGCGCCTGTTCCGTCGAGAGGATGCGCGATACCCTGGCGAAAGTCCCGCAGTGCTTTTCCCCGAATGCCTTGCTGAGGCCGGTGACACAAGATTTCCTGCTGCCCACGGCCGTTTACATCGCGGGACCGTCCGAGATTGCCTATCTGGCTCAGGCGGAAGTCCTCTACAACCGGCTACTGGGCCGGATGCCCGTCGTGTTACCTCGGGTCTCGTTGACCATCCTTGATGCTAAAGCCGACCGTTTGCTCAAGCGCTACCAACTTGCCCCGACCGACTGTTTGCAAACAGCGGCGGATTTGCGTGGAAAGATTGCGGGGAGTCTGGTTCCTGCCGGTTTGGAGCTACAATTGGAAAACACCCAGAGCCGAATCGAGCAGGCCTTGGCCGAGGTGCATCGGGAACTCGCGTCTTTCGACCTCACGCTGGGGCACGCGCTTGAGAACACCAGCAAGAAGATGCTCTACCAGTTCAGCAAGATCCGTTCCAAAGCAGCCCAGGAGAGCCTGCGGCGTAATGCACGCGCCCAGGGAGACGCCGCCTATCTCGCCAACTTGATCTATCCCGAGCGGCGCCCCCAGGAGCGCCTGTATTCAGCACTTTCGTTCTACGCGCGCTGCGGTCCCGACTTCGTGAAGTCGGTGCAGAGGGCAGTCCGACCCGACTGTCATGATCACCAGGTATTGACGCTCTAGCCGAAATCTCATGCGCCACTCCGGGGTTCCGGCGCCTGAAAACACAGCCGCTACTCACTGCAGGCTGGAACATCACGATACGAGAGTTCGTATGCTCAGCTAGGAGAGTAAAGATCGTTGCCGTTTTGCACGCAATGCGGAGCTAAGGCCCAGCCGACCGACGTATTCTGTCGTGCCTGCGGCGCACGGCAACCGGTGCCGAGCGATGGGCCGGGTTCGCACAGCGAGTCATCGGGATTGAGTCCCCAAGCGGCGGCGATTCTCAGCTATCTGCCCTGCTTGGGGTGGATCGTAGGCATCTACATCTTGGCCTCGGCCCGGTTTCGCAGTGACCGCGTCACTCGCTTCCACGCGTACCAAGGGCTGTATCTTTTTGTCGCGTGGCTGATGGTAGATTGGGCCATCAGACCTTGGTTCGAAAAGATGCCGGGGCCCGATCTGCCGATAGGTTTTCTGCTGCAATTGCTGCTGATCGGAGTTTGGATCTTCATGATTGTCAAGACCAGCCGGGGTGAGCGGTACTCTCTACCCTTGGTGGGCGAGTTGGCCGAGCGGTCACTTTGAGCGGAGAGCTCAACTCTTGATGTTCTGCAGGGCCGCTGCAATCTCGGCCTTTGCCGCCAGGCCCAACGGCGTCAACGGCAGTCGCGGAACGCCGCCGTAGTAGCCCTGCAGGTCCGAGGCCGCCTTGAGGCCGGGAATCCCGAACTTCCGAATCGTGTGGATTGCCGGCATGGCGACTCCCTGCAAGTCGTTCGCCGCATTGAATTCTCGCGTACGCACTGCCTCTTCGATCGAGAGGCAGAGATACGGCGCCACCGCCGAGAAAGCAGTCATGGCCGCCGTAGCTCCTTCTGCCAGGCCTTGGGCGAGAAGCGAAGCGCAACCGGCAATGACGTCAGCGCCGCCCCGGCTGGCTCGCAGGCAGGCGCCGAAGTAATCGGTGTCATCGGTCACGACTCGCAATCCCATAACCCGCGGATGTTTACTGAGTGAGCCGAGCCTCTCGGGACTCAGCCGCCCACCCGGGCGCCACTCGCTGGAAACAATCAACGGCAGAGGCGAGTGGTCCGCCACCGCACGAACGAAGAGCGCCTGTGTCTCAATGTGCACCAGACCCTGAGCGGACCCGCTCGGCACTTGAAGCAGGGCGCTCTCAAAACCCATTTCAGAGGCGCGGCCGATCAATTCCAGAGTCTCATGCACGGAGGGCGCATCCACCGCCGGCACGAGAATCTTCTCGGTGCCCGAGGCGGAAGACGTTTCCCACAGTGCGACCCTCTCTTCGTGCGACAACAATGCTGCTTCCCCTTCTGCCGCGCCCACGACATATCCGGAAACAGTGGTTCTATCGAACAGCTCAATGTTGTGGCGGACCTTGGCAACATAGACGCTTCCGCGATGGTCGAAAGGTGTTGTCAGACAGACGAAGATGCCTCTGAGCCGCATGGAGCCACCATTATTGCAGCCGCCTATCCAATGGAAGCCTCGCCTCGTCTTGACGGCCCTCTGGTGAGGAATGCCGCTTAGTGAGCCCTCAGCCGGTCGGCTGATTGACGATTAACTCCATGACCTGTTGCAGGCTTGGATAATATTGGAGCCGCACGGAGGTGCCGGGCTTCAATTCCTCCAACTCGATGTCCTTTTTGCCCAAGCGCTTGGCGGCCTTCTTCGAGACTTTGATTTGCTCGCGGCCTCGCGGCTGAGGGAAAGTGAGTTCGACTTCGCCGCCGGCCTTCTTTCCTTGGGGCATGACGGTGACGCTGCGCTTTTCCAGATCAACCTTGCCGATCGAACCCTTGACCTTGATGATGTCAAGAACGGAGGCCTGCCGATTCAGGGGAGTTGCCGGGCCGCGGGAGACGGTGTCGGTCTCGAGATTCTTTTCACTCGAAGGCCTCTGACCCACTAGCGGCACGGATGCCGCGGCAAGACAGAAGACAAAAAGCAGCTTTGTTGTTCCGTGAACCGCCATTCGGTCTCCTTTTCCCCTTCACTTGTATTGTGGGTCTGTCTACAAGCAGGCGTCAACAAGACCGGCTGACTCTTCTGACTTGGCCTTTGAGGGAACGCTCGGACTTTTTGCACTGCAGGGCGGGCCTTTCGACCCGCCCACAAGAATCGTTGCTCACTTTGTTTGCAGCACGACGAAGAAGGGATTTTCGCCGCGTTGGACCAAAAGCAGCACATTATCGTCGGTTTCCCGAAACGCTCGATGGAAGTCCGCCATCCCGACCACCGGTTTGCGAGCGACTTCTCGGATCACGTCGCCCCGCCGCAGGCCTGCTTCGGCAGACGGGCTGCCAGGCTTTACATTGACGACAACCACGCCTCTGATCCCCGTGGGAAGTTCCAATTGGCGGGCGACTGCCGGCGTCAGCTCGTCAACAGAGAGCCCCATCGAGGAAGATCCTCCATGGGAGGATTGCTCACGGCCGGGATTCTCCTCGGGGAATTCTCCGAGTCGGACCGGGATCGTGCGCTCATCGCCATTGCGGATCACCGCCAGCCGTAAAGTCGAGCCCGGCTGCTCGGTAGCGATGCCGAGACGCAGCTCGCGGGCGTCGTCGAACTTCGTGCCGTCCATGCCGATGATCACGTCGCCTTGTTCGAGACCGGCATCCGCGGCGGGACTGTCCGGCTGAACCGAGCTCACAAGGGCGCCTCGTGCATCGGGAAGGTCGAATGCCTTTGCCATCTTCGGGTCCAGATCCTGAATGCGGACACCGAGGTAACCGCGGACGACGCGTCCGCGATCAACAAGCTGCGTCATCACGTGGTGCGTCAGGTTCACAGGAACGGCGAACCCCACACCCTGATTGCCCCCGCCGCCCCGCGCGAGAATAGCGGTGTTGATGCCCACCAGTTCGCCGCGCACGTTGATCAGGGCGCCGCCGGAGTTCCCGGGATTGATGGCGGCGTCCGTCTGGATGAAGTCCTCGTAGTGCTTGATCCCGAGGTCGCCGCGTCCGGTCGCGCCGACAATGCCCATCGTAACTGTCTGGCCGATGCCGAACGGATTGCCGATCGCCAGGACGATATCGCCGATTTCGACGTCGTCCGAGTTGCCCAGAGGCAGCACCGGGAGATTCCTCGCCTTGACCTTGAGAACGGCGATGTCCGTCTTCTCATCCGCCCCGATCAACTCCGCGTCGAAGCTCCGTTTGTCCGCGAGGTGGACCTTGATTTCGTCGGCTCCTTCAATGACGTGGTGATTCGTAACGATATAGCCCTCCTCATTGATGATGACGCCCGATCCGGAACCTTGGCGCTGGCGCGGGAAGCCCTCTTCGGGAAACGGCCCGAAGCCGGGGCTGAAAAACGGTGCACGAAAATCCCCGCGGGCCGCCGGGCTGCGCTCCATCCTCGACACGGTGATGCTCACAACGGCGGGTGACGCCTTTTTGATGGTGGGAGCAAACGTGCCTGTTTCGGGGATCCGGCTCGCGTCAGGGTTGGGCTCGACTGACGCCGCCAGAGCGGGAATGGTAGGAACGGTCTTGCCATAGGCCGATCCAGGGAGCAGATCAGTACCGATCACGGCCGCAAGGGCAAAAATGAGAGTGCATGCTCCAGTGACCGCGAGAATCCGATGCTTCAAAGCCGGCAAAAACATACCACAAGCCTCCTCAATCACAGATTTGTTGGAAATATGACTGTGTCTATGGCTAGGGACGCAGGTTCCTTTCTTTCAGTTTCATATCATCGACTTCCGTCTCTTTCGTTCTTTGTTTGTTGGACGCACGCGGCTCCGTTCCGGATAGCATCCCGCGGCCAGCCGCACTCCAACAGTTGCAATCTGCCGGACGCACTATACTAGTCAGCCCGAGGGCCGCGGCGCAGCGTCCCCTGGTTAACCCGTGCAGCGCAAACGACTTGGTCAAACCGATCTCGAAATCTCCGTCCTCGGATTCGGAGCGGCGCCGCTTGGCGGTGAGTACGGCGCCATCGACGAGGGTGAAGGTGAACGTGCCGTCCACTTCGCCATCGACCACGGAATCAACTTCTTCGACACAGCGCCCTACTATGGCCGGACGCTGTCGGAAGAGCGGCTCGGCAAGGCGTTGGGAGGGCGGCGGCAGGAAGTCTTGATCGCAACCAAGTGTTCGCGATACGGACTGGATGACTTCGATTTCTCCGCGAAGCGCGTCGAGCAGAGCATCGATCGATCACTACGGCGGCTAGGAACGGATTATGTCGATCTCTATCAGATCCACGACATCGAATTCGGTGACCTGCGGCAAGTGATCGAAGAGGCGGTTCCGGCTGCTCGCAAGGTGCAACAGGCCGGCAAAGCCCGCTACATCGGCATTACAGGACTCCAGCTCAAGGCTTTGCGGCGCGTGGCTGAGGCCGCGCCCGTGGATACGATTCTGTCCTATGCCCGCTACAATCTCATGGCTCGCGACCTGGACGACCTGATGACGCCGTTCGCCAAGGAGCGGGGCATCGGTCTGATCAACGCCTCACCGCTGCATTTACGCATCCTTACGCCGCTGGGGGCGCCGGAGTGGCATCCGGCCGCGCCCGAGGTCAAGGAGATCGGCCGCAAAGTCGTGGAGCTGTGCGAGGCGCGGGGCAAGCTGGCCCCGAAGGTGGCGCTGCGTTTCTGTCTGAACCACCCGTACATCTCGACGACGCTCGTCGGCCTGGCAACGGTCGAACAGGTACGACAGAACCTGGAGATTTTCGACGAGACCAGCGATCCTGAGCTGCTTGCGGAGATCGATGCTCTTGCCGCACCGGTCTTGCATCACATTTGGCCGAGCGGGCATCCCGAGAACCAGGACTATCCCCACCGCGTCGGGGGCAAGCAGCAAGAGTAGATCCAGGCGGGTGGCAAGCGCCGAGAACAGGGCGACCATCCCAACCCCGATGAGGGTCACTCCAATGACCACCCGTCGCCTTGCGCAGCGAGAAGATTCCTGGATGCGCTCAGCGCCGGTGCGGCGGATTGCTCGATCTTTTACGGGCGCCATAACGGATTCCAGCCCACTTGGCCGCAGGACGCACCGGACAGAGGTAGGGGAGCCGCTGCCGGAACTGTCTTCAGGGCTGCCACGTTTTTCGAATCACCTTCGCCCGGCTTGACTCCCGAAAACCGGCTCGCGATGCAGTATATCCTTGTGTGATCGGCCAGCTCGACGAGCCGGCGGCATCGTACCGGAACCATGAAGAGCGACTCTCATCACCATTTTTGGCGCTATTCCCAATCGGAATACGGTTGGATCCACGACGACATGCGGACGATTCGCCGCAGTTTCCTTCCGCTCGATCTCAAGCGGGAGATCGCCGAAGTCGGCATTGACGGAGTCGTATCGGTGCAGGCAAGACAGACTCTGGCAGAGACCGAAGACCTGCTTTCATGGGCGCAGGAGCACGACTTCATCCGCGGGGTGGTGGGCTGGGTCCCGCTTGTGAGCGATTCCGTGCGGGCAGACATAGAGATGTTCGCTGATCGAGACGAGTTGAAGGGGGTGCGCCATGTCTTGCAAGACGAGCCGGACGACCACTATGTGCTGCGCGACGACTTCAATCGGGGGGTTGCGCTGCTCAAGGACTTCGGTCTGGCCTATGACATCCTGATCTTCGAGCGGCATCTGCCGCAGACGCTGCAGTTCGTCGATCGGCACCCGCAGCAGGTTTTTGTTCTTGACCACGTCGCCAAACCGCGCATCAAGAAGGGCTTGCTTGAGCCCTGGCAGACGAATATCACACAACTTGCGCAGCGGCCCAACGTCTACTGCAAAGTCTCGGGCATGGCGACCGAGGCGGACTGGGGCGCGTGGACTGAAGAGCAGCTCACGCCGTACTTCGACACCGTATTTTCCGTATTCGGTCCGAAGCGTCTGATGTTTGGCTCGGACTGGCCCATGTGCCTGCTGGCGACCTCATACGAGCGCTGGTTCCGGCTCGTCGAGAAATACGTTGCGCGCCTGAGTGATTCCGAACAGGAGCGTTTCTGGGACGGGACGGCCGTTGAAGCGTACGGGCTATAGCAGCCCGTGATAAAAGTCACGCAGGCGGCGTTACGCGCCTTGGGGCCGATTGCGTAACGCGTGGCCGCTCCAGGAACGCAGTGACGCACTCTCCGCACAGCCGGCCGGAAGCGGCGCGTAACCCTTCGGGCGACGGACGTTTGCGGCCGTCGGCTTTGTCGTTCGCTTTTTCCTTCGTACCACGGGACTTTTGCAACGGGCTATAGGAATTACTCCAGGACGACTGCGATTCGCGATGCGAGTTCTTCTTCTGAGAGCGCCGTCGTAATGAACAGCTCTTGCCGAGCGCCCGCGGCAAGAGCAATGCCCTTCCATCCCGTTAGCGTCGGGGTTGTGACTCGGATCTTGATCTTGCCGCGCGCCTTGCGAACCGGCTTGATCGTGCCGGGGATGATCGATCGAATCTCCGGGTTCTGTTCGAGAAGGTCTTCCAGCACGCGTCGCAAGCCTTCGATGATCGAGTGCTCGATCTTCAGCCGGTCACGCGTGGCGCGCAGTCGCATAGCAGACTATGGTTCAGGGCGCAACGGGACGTCTTCCGTGGCGGCAAGCCGCGGCGTGTACACATCGGAGCCGAATCCGAGCAAGGCGTAGAACACCGCCGGCAGGAAAATGAGGCCGATCGTGAACCCAACCCCTTTTGAAAACCTCTTGCCGAGTTCCAGAGACACGATGACAATCGCCACGAAGTTGAGGACGGGAATCAGGAGCAACAGGAACATCCATCCTGGCAGACCCGCCACCCGAACAATGAGGAACAGGTTATAAATCGGGACCAGGATGCCCCAACCCGGCTGATCCGCCTTTTCGAACATCTTCCATATCCCCGCGATCAAGAAGACGGTGAAAGCGAGCCCCAGAAGGACGAAGAACAGGGCCGCGAGGGGCCCTACGATGTGGATCAGGTCTTCCATGATGCGGCCCGGCGAGCCGGCTCAAGAATCATCCTACACGCGTTCTATAGGAGTGACTTCGACTTCGCGCCGCGCGTACCTGGAGCCGGCTTCCCCAAAGCGCCGCGAGAGCGAGCAGAAACAAGTACACCCCGTTCACGAAATGGTCCATGCCTTCGAACCGATAGGAAGGTCGTGTGACGGCGCACAGCAGGATGCTGACGATCGCCAGGTTCCAGAGAAGCAACAGCCAGGATGCAAGCGCTTCAAAACGAAACAGCAAGACGAGCGCAGCAAGACCCAGAACTCCCATCGCTATCAGCAAGAGAGCCAATGCTTCACCGGTGAGCAGCGGCACTACGTCGAAGCGAAGAGTGTCAGCGTTCCCTACGGCCAGTAGACCTACTCCCAGCAGGAACAACGACACAACGAGGGTGAACGCCACGGCCAGCAGACGGAAGAAGCCATGAACAAGGAGCATGCGACGATAGGAGCGATCAGACCGAAGAAACAGAATTGTAACCGAAACACACCCCGAGGCGCGGGGCCGGAAAGGCTTGCTCGTGATGCAGCGGAACGGTCCTACCTATACTGAGGCGGATGCGGCTGCTCGCTGTTCTGCTGCTCCTCTTCCTTCTGCATGGCCCATCCCGGGGCCTGGAGCGAGAGTCCCTCGAGGTCTACCATCAGCGTCGGCGTGCTGTGTCGGAGGTGCATCCCAATGGCCTCATCCTGCTCCTGGGCTACGGGAGACAGGAGGCGCAGGCCGTCCGCTCGCCGTTCCGCCAGGAAAACAACTTCTATTACCTGACCGGCTGGAACGAGCCCGGCGCGGCGCTGCTGCTCATCCCGGCCCAAGGCGACGGAAGCGCCTACCGAGAGTTGCTCTTCCTGCCTCCCGATGACCCTTCACACGAAAAGTGGCACGGGTCACGAGCAGCGCCGGATGACGCAGATATCCGTTCGCGGACCGGGTTTGAAAAGGTCCTTCCCATTTCGAAGCTGGCAACCCGTCTGAACCGAGCCGCGAAGAAACGTTCGCACGTCTACACGCTGTTCCCTCATCGGGCCGGTGAGGGGCAGCAACCCGAACCGGACCGGCGGGAAAAGCTGCAGACCTACGCCGGCGACCTGCCGACCGCCGATATCCGCGCCGAGTTGGAGGCGATGCGGGCGGTCAAATCCGAGGGCGAGATCCACTTGATCCAGAAGGCGGTTGACGCCTCCATCGCGGCTCATCGAGAGGGGTGGCGGAAAATCGAAGCCGGCCTGTATGAGTTTCAGCTCTTGGGCCCGATGTTGGCCGCGATGATCGATCGCGGCTGCCTGCGGCCCGCTTACGCCCCGATCATCGGCAGCGGACCGAACTCGACCGCACTGCACTACTCAGCCGGCAGGCGCCGGCTGGAACCGGGCGAGGTCGTTGTGATGGATGTGGGGGGTGAATACGCCCACTACGCGGCTGACCTGACGCGAACGGTTCCCGTCGACGGCGTGTTCACCGAGCGGCAACGCGACATCTACGACCTGGCGCTCGCCGTTCAGCGGAAAGTCATCGCCGCCGTCAAGCCCGGCGAGACGCTCCAAGGCCTCACTCACATGGCGAAGCGGTATTTCGATGAAGTGGGGCGAGAGGCGGTCGGCGAAGAAATGGGGGGCCACTTCCTCCACGGAGTCGGTCACAGCGTGGGACTCGCAGTACACGACCCGATCGATCCCTCCCAGCCTCTGAAGGCAGGCATGGTCATCACCGTCGAGCCCGGCCTCTACTTGCTGAAGGAAGATCTCGGCGTGCGCATCGAGGACATGGTTCTCGTCACCGAGAACGGGGCGCTCTTGCTGAGCAAGGCGCTGCCGAAAGAGGCGGATGAGATCGAAAAGCTGATGCGCGGCCGCTAACGTTTCGGTGGGAGAACGGCCATGCCTACGAAGTTGGAATCGAAGACGATCATCAGGGATCCGAGTTGGTCGGGACCAACCATCCCGCCCGGGGAGATGTTGCTCGAAGAGTTCCTCAAACCGTTGGGACTCCGGCAAGCGCAAGCCGCGAAACAACTGGGAGTTTCCGCGAATCGCCTCAATGAAGTCGTACTCGGCAAGCGCCGGATCACGGCGGACACCGCCCTGCGATTGTCACGGTTGTTGAAGACCTCGCCTCAGTTCTGGATGAGGCTCCAGGCAGACTGGGATCTACAACGGGCGACCGAGCGAGCCGCGTCGTAGAATGGTCATCCGGCGTTAACCCAAGTAGTCCCGTGTGAAGTGAGTTTCATATGCACCGGACCACAGCGGGCTACGCGCATCTTGCCGACGGCCACCTCGTCGAAACGACGGAGAAGGTCGGCAAAGTGGTTGCTGAAGCAATGGAATTTCTAATGCTGTCATGATGTGTTATGGATTGACGCCGCAGGCGGATTACATCAGGACGTGCTCTTGTTCAGCCAGTGCAAAGGGGGATAACTTCAGTTGCAGGCATTGAATCGAGATCTTCCGACTTGGTTCCTATACGCTAAAACTGGTCAACTCAAGCTCCCTCGATTTCAAAGGTTCGAAGCTTGGGGCCACAACGAAGTGGCGAATCTGCTAGAGGTGATTCTCCGAGGGCTTCCAGTTGGCGCCGCCTTGATCCTGAACGTTGGCGACGAGGAAAAATTTGAGGGCCGCCCGATTTCGGGAGTAGATGACGTTGGGCCGAGATGTACCGAGCATCTCCTCGACGGTCAGCAGAGGCTCACAGCACTCTGGAAAAGCCTCAATGACCTTTATGAGGACCGAACCTATCTTGTGTATTTCGAAGCCGACGATGAACACGACGGACGTATGGTTCCAAGGGTTTATGGGGTCGCGCGTTGGGAACGTAATGGACTGAGATATCCCCTTTGGGTCGATAATCCAAAGTCTGTCTTCGAACGCGAGTACTTCCCATTGCGCCTGTTGAAGCCAGGAGAGACGGTGAACGAAATACGGGAGTGGTGTGATGAGGCGGCGGAAGGGGATCTCCAGAAAAGTCGGGAGATAGAAGACAAAGTAAGGCCGTTGAGGGAAAAAATTCTCACGTTCAACCTGCCATATCTCGCATTGCCGCCGGAAACTCATCAGGATATCGCTCTCGACGTTTTCATCAAGATGAACACCTCGTCGGTAAAGTTGACGGCATTCGACATTATCGTCGCCCGGTTCGAGGATCAAACAAGCCAGTCACTTCACCAATTGGTGCAAGACCTCGTTACACAGGTTCCAGCGGTGACGGCCTATCAAATTCCGCAGAATTTGATCCTGAGCGCCGCCGCAATGCGGGAAAACCGCACTCCCACCCAAGCGAGTTTTCATCGCTTAAACTTGAGGCAACTCGCAGACAACTGGTCAAGACTTGTAGCCGGAATAAGATGGACAATCGAGATATTGGAGGATGAAACGATCTTTGACGAAGCGCGGCTTCCCACCGTTGCGGTCTTGCCTGTCCTAATCGCGCTTCATGATCACATTCCGCGAGCACTTGACGCACGCGGCCAAGCCAGAGCGCTTATCCGGTCTTACATATGACAACGCGGTCTCCGGTCGTGCGCTTCAGGACCTGCGTGGGCTCTCTGAAGCGATCAAATCAGGCTCGATGGATAGAACCGCGCCAATTTTTGACGACGATCAGTATCCTCTGCCATCGATTGAGGAACTCATGCGGGCCGGTTGGCCTCGTCGGAAAGACACGCTAGCGCGAGGCATCCTGGCGCTGTCACTCAAGAGCGGCGCTCGAGATTTCGCGGACGATGAACGGGCAACACGGGAACACCTTGCCCGGCGAGAGTATCACCACATGTTTCCAGACCATCTATTGACAGGTGTGCCGTCGGCTGATTCATTCCGTGCCTTGAACTGCGCGCTCGTTACATGGAACACGAACCGCAATATCGCGGCAAAGGAACCGGTTCATTACTTGCAAGAACGTACTAGCGGAGCCATGTTGGGCGAGGACGAAGTGCGGTGCCGGCTGCAATCGCATCTAGTGCCTTACGACAAACTGGCAGTCGGCGGATATGGAGCCATCGCCGACACAACGGCTCGGGCATCCAAAATTGCTCAGGATTATGAGGCATTCCTGTCGAAGAGAGCTTCAATGATGCGCGTAGCCATCGAAGCACTTTGTCGAGGCGAGGTTTGGCCTCAGATCGAATAACGTGAAACCCCAAATCCAATCATGTCCTCCCACTTCTGCAACACCAATAATGACTCGCGGCTGTTGGAAGGCGCTTCGGCAGCAGGACGCCGATGATGGTCTCATCGGGCCTTCGAGGACGGAAGTTTCTATCGTGTGGAGACTTCCGATTCGGCGAACGTGTTCACCGGGGGCGCGGTGTTCTTGCCGGCGATGCGGGCCATCATGTCTTTCATCGCTCGGCCGAAGTCCTTCGGCAGCGAAATGGTGTACTCCAACCCGCGATAGAACTTCAGCGCGCTGCTGATCGCATCCCGCCAGGGGTAAACGTAGGGGTCGGTGTTGTAGATCAGATAGAAGACAGGCGCGCGCACCTGGGGATTCTCGGCCAGGACCTGGTGTGACACTTTCTTCTCGAGCATCAGCTTCGGGCCGATGATCACCACCGCGTCCGGCTCGGGCTGTTGCGGACCGAGATGCTTGGTGAACAGCTCGGTGAGAAAACGAAAGTCGCTTCCTTCATCCTGAAGCTGAGCGAAATCGATGATCCCGCCTTCAATCGAGGAAACCGCTTCACCAAGGGCTGGAAAGTCGATACGGCGCACGTTCTGCTGCTCCAGGATCACGCGCTCTTCCTGCATGTTGAAGCCGACGAAGCTGAACGAACCGATGCGCGGTTCCCGCGAGATGGCGCGGACGATCGACACGATGTTCTGCAGGTCGTAGGGCCTCAGGTTGACCTTGCTTGCGTCGGTGGGGGTGAAGTTGACAAGCAGTTTGACATGCAACAGTCTGTCGGCCTTGGCGCGCCGCACGGGCGGCTCTTCCAGAAACAGCTCCACCTCGTTCGGACCGACCGTGAAGGGCTGACGTATTCCGGCCCTCTCCTTGATGAGCCCGGGCGTCGAGCACTCGATTTCCCATTGCGCGGAACAGACTTTCTCGGTCTGGTCGCGCATCAACCAGTCCACCCGGTAGCGTCCGGCCCCCAGCTTGAAGCGTCCGGGGATGTTGGCTTCACCCACGGCCTCGGGTGTGAGCGACGGCACGGAATAGCGGTCCCAGAAGTAGTACTGCTCGCCCTTGCCGTCGAGCGGCTCGACGCGGAACAAGATGCGCAGGCTGTTTCCCGCGCCGGCGAGCGCACGCAACGGGACGGTTGCCATGTAGCCCGCCGTGAACTGCAGATCGAATCCCAACTTCGGCTTGGACGGAAACACCGAGCACGGAACATCCGTTCGTCTTTCCGGTGACGAAAGAACGGCCCGATCGGAGTTGATGATGCGGACCGAGCCGTCCTGAAGGGACGGCCGCAGAAAGTTTTGGCCCCAGGCGGCGGTGCCGAGCAGCAGCGCCGCCGCCAGACGGATGGCGCGGCCCGGGAAACGTCTAGCGGTATGCCGCCGGGAAGCCATTGTCGATGCAAGGAATTATATCGAAGATGCGGATGCCGAATGATGAGAATAACCCCTTGACCGGGCAAGCCGGGTGTTCCTGCTCAATACCGTAAACGGGACACGGTCCCCTTTCCTGCATGCCGCTTTCGCCGTGTGACCGGCTCTTGTCGCTGGCGCGAAGCGGACGATCCTCTATTCGCCGGAGCCGTTCTTTGTCGGCTACCACCCGCGGCTTCTCATGCGCTCCAAGATGATCTCGCTGTAGGCGCCCATTTGCGAAGGCCGCCGCCGGCGCGGATCGGGGATGCAGGCCGCCAAGCGGGCGCCCTGCTCCCGGCCAATTTGATTGACCGAGGTTCCGTAGTGGTACCGTGACGCCGCCTCCACACCCCAGATGCCCGGGCCCCATTCGATAAGGTTCAAGTACAACTCCAGGATCCGATCCTTCGAAAGAACGAGTTCGGCGATCGGAACCAAGGTCAGCTCAAGACCCTTTCTGATGGGCGAACGATGCGTGGTCAGGAACAGGTTCTTGACAAGTTGTTGGGAGATGGTCGAGCCTCCCCGCAACCGGCCTCGTGTCTCGACTTCCTCGAAAACCTTCGCCAACTCCAGCCAATCGATACCACTGTGTTCGTAAAACCGCCCGTCCTCCGCCGCGATGACGGCCCGTTGTACGTGGATCGGGATGTTTTCCAGCGGTACGAATATCTGTACAGGCCGGTACTCGCCTTCTTGGAAGAACGATTCGACGCGCCTCTGAATCTGAACACCGGTGGCGATCGGGATGAACCACTGCAGTCCCGCCAGCGCGATCGTACAGTAGGAGTAGAACCCCAGCCCCAGCAGCAACACCCAGCGCACGAGCGGCGGCAGCCGCCGGCGCTTCTTATTGCGCCGTTTTCGCTTCCAGTTCCATTTCATGCCGGGGCTGTCATGCTCGGCTTGTCGTCTCGGGCTCTATCTCAGAAGCGTGCAGGGTTCGAGAAGTCCCGTGGTCGGCTCTTCCTACCAGAGCTTTTGAGAGAACAACCAAGGCACAAGCTCAGCTTCTTTGAAGGCTAGTTTCCAACTGTCGTGACGAACCCCTTTGTATTCGGTGTACCTGACGTTTCCACCAACTCGCCGCAGCGCCGCCACCATCTCCCTGGAGCGGCGCGGCGAGACAACGGTATCCCTCGATCCGTGAAAGACCCACACCGGTGGGGGGGGGTGGCTTCACCATGAGCGGGTTGCCGCCCCGCAAACGGCCACGGCGCCGGCGAATAGCGTCGGGTGCCGCGTGATCGCGCTCCATACGCCGAACCCTCCCATCGATACGCCGGTGATGTAGATCCGCCGCGGATCGATGTTGTGCCGCTCCTTCAGACTTTCGACAAGCTCAAGGACCAGTTCCAGTGGTTCTTGTCGGTTTGCGGGGCGTTTGACGAGATCCCAACTACGCACCCAAGTCGTCCTTGCCTGTGGCGCGAGCACAAAACTGGGATAGTGCCTTTGCACGTCGTTTGACGTCCACAACGAGATCCCAGGCTCGCTGCTGCCGTTCAAGTGACGATGGTTGTCGCTTCCGCGCGCCCGGGAACCGTGCAAGAAAACCACTAACGGATAATTTTTATCCGGTTCGAAGTTCCAGGGTTTGAGGAGCCGATAGGGCAGCTTCTGTCCGCCGGTGCTGTGAAACACATGTCGCCCGAACGACTTCAACGGGTCGTCGGGAGCCGGGGGGATCTCGCGCGGCGGCGGGACGAGTGGAACATCCTGAGGAAGAATCGGAAACGGCGCCGACGCGGCGGATATTTTCGGTGCGTCATTCCCCGAATGCACCGGCTCGGGAGCCGGCATGACCGGTTCCGGCGGAAGGGGAGGAGCGCTCCGCACATGTCGGCTTCGAAGAGTGCCGCAGCCGGCCAAAGCCAGCACCAGCGCTAATAGCAGCCCGCATCGTCTCGCGGAAAACAAAGAGTGCATTTCTTGTATCGGATAGTAGCAAGAAGGGAACCCACGGCAAAACGGTTGTCCGCGTTGCTCTCTCCGGTTCGCATGGGAAAATGTATCGAGATCACCCATCCGATAGCAGGACGCTTTCACGGGGAGCTGCAATCCGCGGCCGACGGGAGCCAGTGACCGGCATTTACATATCCTTCCCCTTTTGCTTGCAGAAGTGCACCTACTGTCATTTTGCATCGGGGGTATTCCCCTCCGATTGGATGCCCGCCTACCTCGAGGCGCTGGAGACCGAGATCCGGGCAGCCGACTTCCCCTCGGAACCGGACACGCTCTATCTCGGTGGAGGCACGCCGAGCCTGATCGAGACCGATCGTCTTCGCACACTGCTCGGCAGCCTTCCCTGCCGGGATTGGCGTGAGGCAACGATCGAAGCGAGTCCCGGCACGATCACCGAAGAGAGAGTTCATGCGTGGAACGAGCTCGGCATCAATCGGGTGAGTCTTGGAGTCCAGTCGTTTGTCCCCCAAGAGGCGGCAGCGGCCGGGCGGAAGCATACGCCGGAAACCGTCGCGTCTGAGATGGCGCTGTTGGCTCGGGCCGGGATCGACGATGTGAACATCGACCTCCTCGCCGGTCTCGCGCATCAGACGCCGGCAGGTTGGGAGCAGTCCCTCGGCTGGATCGCTAAGCTATCCCCCTCCCACGTTTCGGTGTATATGCTCGACGTGGATGACGACAGCCGGCTCGGTCGGGAACTGCAGAGTGGCGGATCCCGTTTCGGTGCTGCATCCGTGCCGAGCGACGATCAAATCACCGGGTTCTACACCACCGCGATCGAGGCGCTCAAGCAACACGCCCTTCGGCAGTATGAGATTTCGAATTTCGCCCGGGACGGCCGCGAATCCATTCACAATCTCAAGTATTGGCGTATGGAGCCCTATATCGGGTTCGGCGCTGATGCGCACTCTTTCGACGGAAGCCGGCGGTGGGGGAATGTTGCTTCGGTCAAGGAGTATCTCGACCGCTCCCGGCGGGGGGAACCCGTTCGCCAAATGACGGAAACCCTCGATGAGCGTCGAATCGCTGAAGACCGCTTCATCACCGGGCTCCGGCAAACCGCAGGATTCGAAGCTCCTCCCGCGGAAATGGTCTTGTTTCAGGAGCCCTTGGGGCGGCTCATCGAATGTGGGTGGCTACGACGCGACAACGGAAACCGACTCTCGCTCACCCCGGAAGGTCTGCTCTTTTCGAACGAAGCATTCGCGGAGTTCCTCGCGGGGAGTAGTGCTTATCTCCGGACGCCGCCAGGCCGGAGGCGCGAATAGCGCGGCGCGGTGTTCCTGGAACGCTCAGGCGACTCTATCAGCCCCAGGTCGCGTAACGCCGCCCGCGTAGCTTGCACCATGGGCTGTCAGCTTGGGGAAATCCCTGCGAGGCTGAATACGGAAGGCAGAGCGGGCGTGCTGCGTCCTGCGGTCAACCCGGCGGGTTTTCCTTTTGACTCTCAAACGCTATTCTCAATGCGAGGAGAGGAAGGCGGCATGAGCGAGTTCATCGATCTGCGAAGCGACACCGTCACGCGCCCGACGCCGGCGATGCGTCAGGCCATGTTCGAGGCTGAAGTCGGCGACGACGTCTATCACGAAGATCCGACCATCAATCGACTGGAAGCGCGGGCGGCCGAAATCGTCGGGAAGGAAGCCGCGGTCTTCGTGCCGACCGGGACGATGGGCAATCAAAGCGCGATCCGGGCGCATACGCAGCGCGGCGACGAGGTCATCCTTCATGAGCGTTCGCACATCGTCCTGTACGAGGTCGGCGGCGTGTCTCAGCTTTCCGGGTGTGTGACTCGGACGATCTCCACGCCGGACGGAATCCTCGACTGGAACCGAATCGAGCCCTTGGTCCGCGCCGCGACCGACCACTTCAACGGCGTCGCACTGATCACGGTGGAAAATTCCCATAATATCCTCGGCGGACACGTCTATCCTCAAGCGGTCTTGAACGAGATCTGCGATCAGGCGCACGAACGAGGCATATCGGTTCATATGGACGGCGCACGGATCTTCAATGCGGCGGCATACCTCGGCGCGCCGGTTCATGAAGTGACGGCAAAGGTTGACTCGGTGATGTTCTGTCTCTCGAAGGGGCTGGGCGCGCCGGTCGGATCGATGCTGGCGGGAAGCCGGGATTTCATCGAGCGTGCGCGGATGGCGCGCAAAGTGTTCGGAGGCAGCATGCGGCAGGCAGGCGTGCTGGCGGCCGCGGGCATCGTGGCGCTGGAGAACTCTCCGGCGGGCCTGCCTCGGGATCACGAAAACGCGCGGTTCATCGCGGAAGCTCTGGCCCGGGTGCCGGGCATCTCGATTGATCCGACGGACGTCCAGACGAACATCGTGATCTTCGATGTCGAGGACACAGGCATGACCGGCAGGGAAGTCTCCGCGAAGCTGCGTGAGCGCGGCGTGCTTTCGAACGCTGTCGCGCCCTACCGCATGCGGATGCTCACGCACTACGATGTCACTCGCGGGCAGTGCGAGCACGCCATGGAAGTGATGGCCGAGGTGTGCGCCGGCGCGCAAGTGGCTGTCGGAGACTGAAAACGCATCGAAGCTGAGTGCGAACAAGATGCAACCGAGGAAGAGCGCGTCGAGTTCCTCGCAGCGAGCGAAGATAGTCCTCCTGACGATCGGCGCCCTGGCGGCCGCGAGCGTCTCGATACTCGCCGCCCAATCCGCGTATCCCTCGGCGGTGTTCACCCTGGATGTCGAGCGCGGACGCTTCTTCAGCGGCACGACGACACCGTTGGACATTCAGTTCGACAGGTGGGTGCGGCGTTGCCGCATTGCCGCGGGGGGAGCCCTGTATGTCTTGACCTGCCCGCCCGTGGAAGCCAGGGTGCGAAGCTTCCACGGCGATCGTGCTCCCGAGTCGGTAGACGTTTCGCTCGCATTGTTACGAGATCTCGATGAGGCGGTCTACCTCGCCGGGTGTCTCTCGATCGAAGAGCTGAAGAAGATTGAGCAGAGCGCCCAAGACAAGCCGGACAACCGCCGTCGAGGAAGGCGGAATTCCGACACGCGGCAGGAAGAGAAAGAAGCGGCCGAAGCTACGCAGCGCGACTGCGGCGACGTCGCGCCGGGACAGACCTTCAGCATGGAAGTCGAGGATGACGAGCTGCGCATCCTCATTCGCGGAAGGCAACTGCCCTTCACGATATTTGGCTACCACCCCAAGGACAAGCCCATCGGCACCTATGACGAACCGCCCATCACTACGAGCGCGCCGCGCATCGGGCCGGTCCCGCGGGTCGACGAGAACGGCGTACCTCGAACGGAGTCGCCGCTGTGGCGCCTTCCGCCTGCGAAGGCAATCGCTCATTCATCGCGGCTGACCGGGCAGGATGAGCCCTTGCGTACCGGGCGATTTGTGGTCGCCTGCGCGGTTCCCACGCCGGTTTACGTCGATGGTGCCTACATGGGTATCTGCCCGCTCGACATTCCGCTGATCGCGGGACCGCACACAATGACCGCGAAGCGCCCCGACGGGGCCGACCGGGTGCGTGGATTTCGCATGGAGGCCGGAAAGACAATCGAGTTCCGCGTTCCCCCGGTGAGGTAGCGGTGTCCTCTGAAGAACGCTTCGCCCTGGCGATTCGCCGTTTCGACGAGGCTAATGCGGAAGACCCTCGCCGAGAGACCTTTGCCGGCCGGGAGTATCCCAAGGAGCTGCTTTACGGACAGCGCATGAGCGCGTGGCTTGACCGGATCGAGCCCGGTGCTCCCGAAGCCGTACGCCTGGCCGTTCGGGCACAGCACATCTGCCGCTGGAAAATCCCCCGGGACAGCTATCCTATGGACCGCCCGGGATATCGGACCTGGCGGTCCAATCTGGGAAAGTTCCACGCCGAGACGGCCGGCGCCATTCTGAGCGATGTCGGCTACGACAGGGAGACGATCGCCCGCGTCCAATCGCTGCTGCGCAAAGAAAGGCTGAAAACAGACCCGGACTGCCAGCTACTCGAAGACGTCGCCTGCATGGTGTTCCTGGAGTTCTATTTCGAAGACTTCAGGCAGGAACAGGATGAACCGAAGCTGGTCAACATCATCCGACGGACATGGCGCAAGATGTCAAAGAAGGGCCACGCCACGGCTTTGAAGCTGAAGATGTCTCCCCGTGCGCGGGCCATTGTCGAAAAGGCATTGGCGGAGTAAACCGCGTTCCCGGCAGTCGAGACCAGCGTAGAATGCCTTGAGGCGCTGGATTTGGCGAGGGCCCGCGGCGCTGACAACCTTGTTGTGGGCCCGCTCCGGCAATGGTCCGGAGCTCTTCAGCCTGCCTTTCTCACCACCGAGCTCGCCAAACCCGGCGCATCAGCAAGGTCCTCGGGCACTTTTCCTGGGAGCGCGGGCGTCCCCGCCCGCATCCCGCCGGCTAACGGTGTTATGCTCAGGTATCCATGAGTCCCGAACTGATCGGCATCATGACGGTGGGTGTGGCGCTAGCGGCGCTCCAGATGGTAAGCATCAAGAGCTTGCGCGAGGACATGGACAAGCGCTTCGCCGCGCTGGAGCAGCTTATCGGCGCCTTGGAGCAGCGTATCGGCGCCTTGGAGCAGCGTGTCGGCGCCTTGGAGCAGCGCTTGGCGAGGCTCGAAGGAATGATTGACGGCTTGTTCAACCGCCGCCCCCAAGTCGAAACCGCCCCGATGGCCATCGAGTCCCCGTAGTCCCCATGGAAAAGCCCGCTTCATGATTCGACCGGTCCTTGTTGTTTCGCTGCTCGCGGTGTCCTGTACTGCCGTTGCCTGCGGCGCTCCATGCGCCGCCTCGGGATAAGGGGTCGGATGGAACCCGGCGCTCTCCGGCGAGGTATCCCGACGCAAAACACGTCCACAGGGCCAACCGAGGCCGGCCATCCCAGTTGGAGATTCTGAGGCGCGGCGTTTCCAAGAGGGGCCAAAAAGCTGATTCTGCCGGAGTTCGCAACCCGCGGTGTTGTTCGCTTCAGCGCTGCGGTGGTTGTCGAGCCAGTTCCGCGCGGCAACGTTGGGCTTCGCTATCGGCGATTTCCAACTCGGCTTCGTGCGCCACCGCAAGCTGTCGGAGGTAGCTCTTGAGCTTTCCGGATTCCGATGTATTCCTGTCTTTGGCCGCTACCAGCAGTTCTGCGACAGCGGCATTCTGATACTTGCGGACACCCTGCTCGAGCGACGAGATCATCGAACCCAGTCGATCGACCCAGAGGAAGGTGTCCACAACGGCCATCAGCCCATCGGGATTGCGCATCATGTCCTGAGCCGAGAGGCTCAGGCTATCCATGTCTCTCAGCATCTCCTCGTGCTGAGCCACATACGCCTGCGGTGCGCCGTCCTGAATCCACTCCTTGGGCCGAACTTGCTCGATGAGCGCCTTCATCTCAGTCGCGTGCAGATCAACGCCTTGCGCCATTTCGATGGCTTCCCACCGAGGGAGCAGCTCTTGCGCCGCCGAGGGAAAGACCGCCACGCTGAGCAAGAGAACGATGATCGCAACACGGTTCATGCAAGCTATGGTAGGTTTCTCCGTTGCCTTGTGACAAGTGAGAGGCTCTGCGGCGCGGACACACGCCGTGCAGAAGCACCCGCCGCTATGCCTCGACCGGCTCGATTTCGCCATCGATGAGCTTGAAGCCGGTTGTATGCATTACATCGGCGGAACAGACGAGCTTTGGATCCTGGTACTGGCCGTGCAGCTCCGGCTCGGTGCTTCCGAAATCCGGGTTGTCGGTCGGGAGCGTCCAGACGACTTTGCCTTTGAACCCGACGCGGACCTCCAGAGCCGCGCCGCAACCATGGCAAACATAGGTCGGCTGCTCACGCGGCTCCGACATCGCCATTCATTGTAGCGACAGCTTCGGGAAATGCCGCGTCATCAAGGATAAGACCTCGGAGCATCTCGACCTGCTCTCTCATCTTTCCCGCGTCTGGCGATTGGCGAAGGGCCTTTCGGCTACGGTTCGCGACAAGGCACATCGAACGACTGCCGCCCGATCTTTCGCGATGGGCAGGTTGTCAAAACCCGAAACACGATGACTACAATTGATCGTGCGCCTCCTTGCTGCTGTTCTCGCTCTGTTTCTCGCGAATGCGTCCGTTCAAGCCGCCGCACGGGAGCCGGTCCGCGCGCGGCGCGCGATGGTCGTGAGCGCCCAAGCGGACGCGATCCGTGCCGGGGTCGAGGTCCTCCAGTCCGGTGGTAACGCCGTGGACGCCGCCGTGGCGGTGGGATTTGCTCTGGCGGTGACACACCCCAGAGCGGGCAACCTCGGCGGCGGCGGATTCATGTTGATCCGTTTCGCCGATGGGCGCACAACATTCCTGGACTTCCGGGAGCGGGCGCCAACAGCGGCCCATCGCGACATGTACCTCGGCCCGGACGGGGAGCCGACCGACGAAATGATCATCGGGTATCGTGCTTCGGGGGTTCCGGGAACACCGCGGGGCCTCGAAATGGCCGCTCGAAAGTATGGAACGAAACGGCTGAGAGAACTCGTGGAGCCGGCTGTCCGTTTGGCAAGCAACGGTTTTGCGGTTACCTTCGATCAGTCCCGGTCGCTGCGGAGCAGCCGCATGACGAAGTTTCCCGAGTCGCGCCGGATCTTCCAGCGTGGCGGGCGATTCTACGAGATGGGTGAAGTCTTTCGGCAGCCCGATTTGCAGCGGACGCTGGAACGCATCGCCAAGCACGGGGCCGACGACTTCTATGCCGGTGAAACCGCCCGGCTGATTGCTGCCGACATGAAGAAGAACAACGGCACGATCACGCTTGACGACCTGAAGCAGTACCGGCCGGTCGAACGCACCCCTATCGCGGGCAGTTATCGCGGGTATGAGATCATCACGGCGCCTCCACCCAGTTCCGGCGGCGTGGGTGTCATCCAGATGCTGAACATGTTGGAGCAGAGCGGTTACGAACGCAGCGGGGCCGGTTCGGCCGCGGCGATCCACTACGTGGCGGAAACGATGCGCCGCTACTTTGCCGATCGAGCGGCTTATTTCGGCGATCCGGACTTCGTCTCCGTACCGGTCGAACGGCTCACTCGAAAGAGCTACGCACGGCAACGGGCCGCGGCGATCGATCGGGGTCGGGCCGGCAGAAGTTCCGAGGTGCCGCCGGGTCTTTCCGCCGGCTCCGCAAGCACGGAGACGACGCACTACTCCGTCGTGGATGCCGATGGCAACGCCGTGGCCGTCACCTACACGCTGAACGGCAGCTTCGGGTCCGGTGTGACGGCCGTCGGTACGGGTGTGCTTCTCAACAACGAGATGGACGATTTTTCGTCGAAACCGGGCGCGCCGAACAACGCCGGATTGCTGACGAGCGAGAAGAACGCGATCGCACCCGGCAAACGGCCGCTCTCATCGATGACACCGACCATCGTGGCCCGCGGCGGCAAGCTCTTCCTGGTCGTCGGTTCACCCGGCGGCCCGACGATCATTTCGACGGTGCTGCAGGTCATCATCAACGTGATCGACTTCGAGATGAACATCCAACAAGCTGTTGACTTCCCTCGTTTCCATCACCAGTGGATGCCCGACAGGCTGCGGCTGGAGCGCCACGGCCATTCACAAGATACTGTCGAGAGGCTCCGCCGGCGCGGCCACTCGCTGAGGTTCGTCGAGAAACAGGGACGCGTGATGGCGATCCAGGCGACCGACAAGTGGCTGCTGGGCGCCGCGGATGCGCGCTCAGAGGGCAGCGCCGTAGGCTACTGAGGTGGGGCCCGCTGCCAGCCTGCAATTATCACCACCTGACGTGGGAAGCACGCGATAGGTCCCGCCATGACTTCGTTGCGCTTGCTTGCGGTGCTCGATGTACTGTCAATATATGGTTCGCTCCCGGGATGTCTACCGCTTCCCTCTGGGTGAACGGTGGTCTGCGCCAATATATCCGACCTCTAGGTGGAACCGCGCTGGTTCCGGGCCATGATGGGGTCCGCACGTCCCGATCCTCGTAAGTACATCGACCTCTCAGGGCCATTGACGGTAACAGGATTCGGTGACGCCGGTACGACCGTTTTGTCCATCAATCTGGAGTTGGCAGACGAACTGTGAGATCCCTCCTTTCCTCCGTAGCGGGCTCGGTTTCTGTCAACCCGCCGGGGCTGGTTGCCCCTGTCGACCGAAGCGCTGGCCGCTGTTCAGCAAGGCCCATGCGATCCGTGCCAGGCGGGCCGCCAGCGCGACGATCACTACCCGCCGGTCTTTGTTCTCGAGCCTGCGTCGTAGCCACTTCCCCAGCTGGTCGGTGCGCTTCGACAGGACCTCCAGGCCCGAGCGGGCGCAGTGCACCAGCAGCATACGGAGGTAGCGGTTGCCGCGCTTGCTGATGCCTCCGAGGCGCTGCTTGCCCCCGGTGGAGTGCTCCCTCGGCACCAGACCCAGCCAAGCGGCGACATCGCGCCCCTTCTCGAAGGCCTGTCCGTTGCCGATCGCGCCACCAATGCCGTCGCCGTCTGCGCGCCGATGCCGGGGGTCTCGCGCAGCCGCACGCAGGCCTCGCTCGCCCGCGCTTCCCTCAGCAGGTAGCGGCTGATTTGCTGAATCTTCTCTTCCAGCTCCTCCCATTCGGCAAGCATGCCTGCCAGCAGTGCCCGCATTTCGTCGGTCAGGCCGTTATCGCCATCCTCGAGGATCTCCGGCAGGCGGACGGCAAACCGCTGCTTGCCCTGCGGTAGGGCGATGCCGCGTTCCAGCAGGAAGGCGCGCGCCTAGTTGATCAACTGCGTGCTGTTGCCCACCAGCCGCGAGCGATAGCGGTGCAGCGACTGCATCGACAGTTGCTCCTCGCTCTTGACCGCCACGCGAAGCGCATGGTCGGACGCAGACAGGCCTCAGCACAGGCCTCGGCGTCCTTGCAGTCGTTCTTGTCGCGCTTGACAAAGGGCTTCCCATATTTGGGGGGCATCAGCTTCACGTCGTGCCCTTGGGCAAGCAGCTGGCGTGCCAGGTGATGGGCGCCACAGCAGACCTCCATGCCAATGCGGCACGGACCCATCTTCGCGCTGATCTCCAGCAGCTTTCCCTTCGAGTACTGGCGTCTGCTCAGAACACACCCTCTCGCGTCCAGGCCCACGAAGTGGACCGTGGTTTTGGCCAGGTCGAGGCCGATCGTAGCGACCTCCTTCAATACACTCTTGCGGGATGATGGCTGGGTCGATGCCATGATGGTTTCCTCTCGGTTCGTGAACTTCGGCCGCGGACGGCCGTTGTTACCAGCATGGCCGAACTGCACGACGCAGCGGGAGTGGGAGCGAACCATCCCATAAGTACACCTGCGCGCGTCAAGCGGCTCGCGCCTCGTCCTGACGGCCCTCTCACGCACTTCGTCTCCCCACGTGGTGAATAATGCAGGCTAGAATCAACTTCGTCCTCTTCGGGGTCGTCTCTTTCACCCGATACCGAGATTCGCCAAATGCCAGAAACCGAAACCGTCAGCGCCGCTGTGTCGCGCCGGAAGTCCGTGGATTTGCTGGAGCGCGCCAAGAAATCCATTGCCGGCGGCGTGACCAGTGCTTTTCGCGCCAAATCCGTGCCCCATCCGCTCTACTTCACGCACGGTGAGGGGCCGAGTATCACCGACGTCGACGGCAACACCTACCTCGATTACACGCTTGCCTGGGGGCCGCTGATTCTCGGCCATGCGCATCCCGCGATCGCCGCCGCGGTCGAGCAGACTCTGCGAGACGGTTGGGACTACGGAGCGCAGCATGAGGGTGAAATCCGCGTCGCCGAGCGGATCGTCGACCTTGTTCCTTGCGCCGACCGCGTCGTCTTCAGCAATACGGGGACCGAAGCGGACCAGATTGCCTTCCGCCTGTCTCGCGCCTTCACCGGCCGAAAGCGCATTCTGCGATTCGTGAACCACTATCACGGTTGGCTCGAAGCGCCTCCGGACACCTTGTTCTTACCGTGGAACGATTTGAATGCGCTCGAAAAAGCGATCGCGGAACACGCGGATGAGATCGCCTGCGTGGTTCTGGAGCCCATTCTGTGTAACGGCGGTTGCATCCTGCCGGTCGACGGCTTCCTGCAGGGGCTGCGAGACATCACGGCAAAGCAAGGGATCGTGCTGATCTTCGATGAGGTCATCACGGGTTTTCGGGTGCACCTGAACGGCGCGCAAGGCCTGTACGGGATCACGCCGGACCTGGCCACTTTCGGAAAAGCGGTCGCCGGAGGTTTCCCGCTGAGCGTCATCGCCGGCCGCCGCGAGGTTTTGCAATTGATTGAAGACGCTACCGTGCTGCACGGCGGAAGCTTCAACGGCAACCCTACGGTCCTGGCCGCGTCGGAGGCGACGCTGGACGAACTCGCCCGCGATGACGGCGCTGCTCTCAAGGCGGCCGGCCGCAGCGGGCAGCGACTGATGGAGGGCATCCGCGCCGCCGCCGCCGAGGCGGGTGTGCCCGCAACGGTTCGTGGAGTGGGCACGGTCTTCAAGGTCGTATTCCCGGACGAAGGCGCCGTCACCGATGCGCGCGGCTTGACCAGTCCGCCCTCCGGACGCTTGGGCGCCTGGCTCGAAGGAATGCTCGACAACGGTGTCTATCTACTGCCGGACGGGCGTTGGTATGTGTCGACCGTCCACGGGGACGCGGAAGTCGAAACGACGCTGGCGGCGGCTCGTTACGCCATGAACGCCGTCGCGGAGAAGTTCCCGGCTGGTTGACCTCCGCCGCGGGCGATCACCGGGGTCAAACGACGAAGTGCGGCTTGACGAAGTCGTGCACCCGCCGGATCTCTTTCATCGCGTCTTCGTCCAGCAACTTGGCTTCGGACCGCCGAACGGACCAGTTTGTGAAGATGCCGCGCAGATGCAGGGCGTAGTTCAGGAGCGGAAAGCCGTACACGCCCGCTTGCGTCACAAACAGCATCGCTTTCGAGAACATGTCGAGGGCTTCGTCGACCTTGCCTTCCTTCCAGAAGTTCCACACCTTGACGTAGAGATCGACCCAGCCCGACGCCGGCATGTTGCCGGCGAGGCCGAGTGACATCTCGTCCGGCAGGTTGCGGCCATGGCCGCCGGTGAAGACCGTCACACGGCCTTCGCCGTCCGCTTTGAACTCCTTGATGCGTCTGATCGAGTTGCCCGCTTCGTCTTTGACGAACAGCAGCGTCGGAATCGCCTTGGCCATCTTCAGTACGAACTCGACGCTCATGTTGCCGGTGGTCTGAACGAACATCGGCAGGCCGCAGGCCTTGCCGATGGCCTTGTAGTACGCGAACACCTCGTCGAGGTCAAACTCGCCCGAGTCGCGGGTCGGCAGCGCGATGATGGCATCGGGTTGCAGCTTCTCGGCGTGCCGGGCGTACTTGACGGCAGTTTCGGTGTCGGGCCCTTGGACGCCAATGACCACCGCCGGGCTCAGACCCTTGTTCGCCTTGACGATCAGCTCGGCGCCCTCGATGCGTTCGTCAAAAGTCAGGAATTGGTACTCGCTCGCCCGCTGCGGCCAGACGATGCCGTGGACGCCGGTCTTGTCAAGGAACCTGACCTCCTTCTCCAACTCGTCGAAGGCGATCTTGTTGTCGTTGGTGTAGGGCGTCTGGACAATCGGGAAGATACCCTGGAACTTCTTCAGATCCACCGCCGGCGCCGACGAGCAGCCCATCTCGCCCCAAAGGGACCAGGACAGCCCGGCGGCTCCGAGGACGCGAAGGAAGTCTCTGCGATTGGTGGAGGCAAGATGGTGAGGCATGAGTCGTTCCTTTCGAACATAGTGTCTCGCAAAACCGCAAAGGCCGCCAAGGGCGATGCTGCGCGGCCTTCAAGCCGCCTCTACGCCCTCTGCTACAGTCTAAATGGCGCCATCCCCGCGCCGGATCAAGCCCATGCAGCAGCTTTCTGTCGTGCTCGCAGCGGTTTCGGCGCTTTTCCTTACGGTGCCGGTAGGTGCTCTCCGCGCCGCGCCGGTCGACCGCGCCGCCGCCGAGTGGGCCATCCGGATGGGCGGTTGGGTACGAATCCACGGGCAATCAACCCGGACCTACCGCGTCGCGGATCTTCCGGAGAAGGATTTCCGCCTGAAGGTTCTCAACCTTGTTGGCTGTAACATCGATCCGCCGGACTTGGCGCGTCTGAGCAGCCTGAGCGGACTCAAGGAGCTGCACCTGCCGGGGCCGATGTGGAACCCGCGCGCCGGCGCGAACAAGAACCAGAGCAAAGAACTCAAGCACATCGCGCCCTTGACCACCCTCGAAAAGCTCACTTTCAGCTACAGCTTCCTGGCCTACATTCGATTCTACGACGAAGGCTTCGAACAAATCGCCGGGCTGGAGAACCTCAAGAACATCCGGGTACGGCGCACCAAGGTCGAGGGCCGCACACTGGCGCCGTTTCACAATCTCGAATCGCTGGACTTGACTTTCTCGCCCTTCGACGACAAGGGTTTGGCGAACCTCAAGGGCATGAGCCGCCTCAAGCGATTGTGGATTGGCGACACGCTGGTTACCGACGACGGCCTCGTATCGATCAGCGGCCTCACCGAGTTGGAGGAACTCAACCTGCGCGGCACCCGCATCAGCGACAACGGCCTCGTGCATCTCAGTGGCCTCACCCGACTCAAGCACCTGAACCTTCTCGGCGCCGATGTGACCGATGCAGGCCTCGATCATCTGAAAAACCTCAAGGACCTGGAGGTCATCAACCTCTACCGCACCAAAGTCAGCAACGCCGGCCTCGACAAGCTGAAGGAGCTCACAAGACTACGCGAAGTGGACCTGCGCTATTCCCGCGCCACCGGTGCAGGAGTCGCCGCTCTCCAGGAGGCAATGCCGGACACGCGCCTGGTGTTCCTGGACTTCTCCCTGCGAGCGGCGGACGAAGGCAAGGCCGCGAACGCCCCCCAGGGAAAGATCGACGAGGCGGTTGCCAATTGGGTGCGCTCGCTGGGCGGAACGGCGACTCTCGACAGCGGCCGGCTGACGGAGATTTCGCTGGCTTCCACCTCTCTCACGGACGCGCACCTGGAGCATCTCCGACACCTAAGGGAACTGCGCAAACTGGACCTGCAGGTTACCGAGATCGGGGACCTCGGCGCCGCATCGCTAAGCGCCCTCACGACGCTCCAAGAGCTGAACCTGAGCAACACCCTCATTTCCGATACCGGAGTCGCGCACCTGGCGGGCCTGAAGACTCTGCGCAAACTCACTCTCAACAACACGCTGATCGAAGGCAAAGGTTTGTCGCACCTCAGGGAGCTGGACAACTTGAGGGAGATGAGCCTTCTGGGTTCGCCTGTCGGCAACGACGGATTCACCGTTTTGAAAGAACTCGCATCTTTGGAGAAACTGTCCATCGCCTACACCGATATCGACGACGACGGCATGCATCACCTCGCTCCGTTGAAGGGATTGAAAGAGCTCGATCTTGCGGGGACCGACGTTCGTGACAACGGGTTCGAATACCTGGGCGAGCTGACCGGCCTGGAGAAGTTGTCGCTAAGCTACACGCGCTTCCGCCAGGATGGACTCTGCCATTTGGAAGGTTTGACGAACTTGCGGAGCCTGGATCTCGTCCGCACCAGGCTCAAGGACCCGCAGCTCTATACCATCGGCAAGCTCACCAAGCTCAGGCATCTAAATCTCGACTATACCGATGTCACCGACGAGGGCCTCCGCCACCTGAAAGGGCTGAAGGAACTCACGGAGTTGAGCCTGGACAGCGCTCTCGTCACCGAGAGAGGGCTCGATCATCTGACCGTGTTCCCGAAGTTGCGGTTGCTGAATCTCTACCATACCCTCGTGGGTGAGCAAGCCTATCAGAAGCTCAAGGACCACTACGGGGACTGCGAAATCATCTGGGACCGCGACTCGGCTCTGCCCAACCGGAGGCGCAGTTGAAGCGGGCAACAACGTCGAGGCTCAGCACTTTGCTGCTGACCTTGCTTGCTTCCACGGCGCCCGCCGCCGAGATGGCCCAGCACGAAGTGGCTGCCTGGATCGCGGACCTCGACGGGCAATACGTCCGAGATGACAACGGCAACATCGCCGAGATCGACCTGACATCGACCTGGGTGACCGACGCAGACCTCGAAATGCTGGTTTCCGCGCCGCATCTGAGGCGCATCGATCTCTCTTACACTTGGGTCACCGATATCGGCCTGGAGCACCTCAAACCGCTCGAGAGCATCGAGGAGCTACGGCTCCACTACACCGAAAACATCACCGACGGCGGCATCGCCCACATCGAGCACTGGGAAAAATTGAAGCATCTCGACATCCGCGGAACGAAGGTCACCAGCCGCGTCTTCGAACACGTTGCGCAGATCGAAACGCTCGAGTTTCTGGACGTTGGATTCAGCCGCGTCTCCGACGATGGCTTTGAACACCTGGCGGACCTCATCAAGCTCGCATCACTCGGATTCGGCGGCAACAAGATGAGCGGAACCGCACTGCCCTTGCTGAAGCTGCTCCCGTCCCTCAAGCACCTCGACGTGGGCGGACAGCAGCGCACCGACTCGGGGCTGTGGGCGCTTGCCCTCTCTGACTTCAACCTTGAAAGCATCGAGGCGTTAGCCGGACTGGAGTCGCTGAACGCCGAGGCCTCCAAGGTTACCGATTTGGGCCTGGAGCATCTCGCCTCACTGATCCGCCTCGAATCCCTTGATCTGAGCCGCACCTCCGTCAGCAGCCGCGGCGTGAAGGCGCTCAGCGCGTTACCGAATCTGAAGCGCCTGCGACTGTGGCAATGCGAGAAAGTGGGCGACGAAATCGCGGCTCACTTGCCGGCCCTGAAGAAGGTCGAGATTCTCGACCTGGCCGAAACCGGAGTCTCCGACGAGGTGCTGGACCGTCTTGGCGAGATGCCGGAACTGCGGCAGGTCTTCCTCGGCGGAACCAAGGTGAGCGCCAAGGGCATGGAGAGCTTTCGAACCGACCACCCACGTACCCGGGTCACCTGGTGGGAGAAGCCCCCCGAACCGGAACGCTATAACAACGTCGCCCCGTAGCACCCGCTCGGCGATGGAAACGGGATTTCGGCCTATATGATCTCCGTCAGCCTCTTGCTCGCCGTCGGGAACGACTCGATGTCGGTCTTGAAGATCTCTCCGGCAATCGTGAGATAGAGATCGCCGATCGTTCCGGTAACCCGGGTGTGCAGGCCGGTCTTGAGACTGCCGAGGCCGCCCGCGACGATCAACGACAAACCGCTGTTCTTGTGGGCGTTCGCTTCGGCGTGCTCGTGGACGTACGTCAGGCAGGTGTTGTCAAGCATCGTGCCGGCGCCCTCGCGCATCGACTTCAGCTTGGCAATCAAATAGGCGAATTCTTCGACATGCCAACGGTTGATGTCACGCAGAATCCGCTGGCCGGGCGGCGTCTCGACATTGCCGTGGGTGTATTCGTGGTGCCGCCACGCGGTGTGGCCCAACCACGGGAACCGCGAGAGCCCCTGACACTTCGTCAGCATGTAAGACGCAACGCGCGTCTGGCCCGAAGCCATGGCGTGAACCATCAAGTCGGTTTGGAGTTTCGCGATCCGCGGCCAGTCTTTGAGGTCGCCGCCCTCGGGTGGGCGCTCGACGACCTCGCTGTATTCGGGCGGCAGGCTGGCGATCGAACGCTCAACGTCGCGCACCGACGACAGGTATTCATCGAGCCGCGCCTTGTCATGCGAACCCAACTCGCCTTTGAGGGTCGCCGCGTCGTCCCTGACCGCATCGAGCACGCTCTTCTTACGGTCAATCCAATGCGCGTCCTTCGTGCCGAAGAGCCTGTCAAAGAGCCGCTGCGGGATCATCTCCGGCGGCAGCGGACGGTCGCGTTCGGCCCAACTCATGTTCCGCTGAACACTCTCACCAAAGGATTCCTGGCAGACGCCCACCTGAATCGAACGGAAGCGCGACTCCCGTCCGATCTTGTTGGCGATGACCTGATCGATCGACGGGCCGCCCGAACCGCGCCCCGTAAACGACGTTCCCGACATCAGCGCGCTCATCGAACGGTGGTGGTCGTTGCCCGGACCGGGCAGCCGCGCCGCCGGACTGTCGAGGCCGGTGATGATATGGATGTCCTTCCGATGCGGAGCCAGCGGCGTCAAGCAGGGCGTGATGCGATAATCCGAGCCCGTCTCGCGCGGAATCCAGAACCGCTCGATAATCCCGTTGCCGTTGAACCACAGGACGAAGCGCGACTCGACCTCCTGAGAAGCCACGCGCGGCGTCGCCGCAGCGTAGGCCGTCCCGTTCGTGTTGAACATGGCGTCCAAAGCCGGCAGCCCAACTCGCACTGCCGCGCCCGCGACACCCAGACCGCGAAGAAAAGTTCGGCGTGACAACGAGTCAAGGATTGGCATGAACAGGCGCTCCTCTGAATACGTCGGATGTGACAAGAGAAATGATCAACTCGCGGAATCGAAACCGGGAGTCCCGGAAATCCGCGTAAAGCCTCTCGATCGCCGCGCGGTCGTCCGGCGTCTCCTCGCGCCCCATCGCGTAGCGGAAGATCTGCCGCACGATACACTTCCGGCAACTCGGCTCCTTCGCGAGGATTTCGCCCAGTTCCTTCGGCGTCGAGAACTCCGAGTCAACGATCCCGGTAACGCTAGCGGAGGCATCAATGGGCAGTTCGTGCTTCGTTTCTTCTTTCTTGAGGCCTTTCATCACCTCGTCGCGGGTAGGGTAGATCGTCAGATAGTGCTTGTCTCGAAACCGTCCGATGGCATCGTAGTTTTCGAACCCGAATCCGATCGGGTCAATCAGCCGATGGCAGCTCGCGCAGCTTTCGTTCGTAAGGTGAACGTTCAGCCGTTCGCGGTTGGTCATCGGCTTTTCATCGGTTACGGGGGGCAGCGAGGCGTTCAGACCGGGCGGTGGGGACGGCACCTCCTGGCATAGGAAGTGCTCACGAACATAAAGTCCTCGCTCGGTGGGCGAAGTGTCGGACGGTTTGCTCGTCACGGTGAGAAACATCGCCTGTCCGAGGATGCCGCCCCGCCCGCTGTCTTCCGGGAAATCGACGCGGGCGAACTCGGACTCGGGCTCCGACAATTTATACAGATTGGCGAGGTCCGTGCTGATGAAACCATAGTCCGCGGTGAAGAAATCCATGAAGTTGCCGTCGTTCCAGACGAGTTCGCCGAACAGGCGCTTGGTTTCCTCGGTCATGGCGGCCGCAAGCTCAGGGTTGAAATCACGATAGAGGCGCCGGTCGCGGATGGTGTTGAGCACGCGGTCAAACCGCAGCCACTGGTCGAGAAACTCCTCCATCGACTTGCGCGAACGCGAGTCCTGCAGCATCTCGCGGGCCGCAGCGCCGACTTGCTCCGGGGTTTCGAGCTTGCCCGACTCGGCCAACCGAAAGAGCTTCTCGTCCGGCATCGTGTCCCAAAGGAAGTACGACAACCGGGTAGCAACTTCGTACGAATACCAAGGACCTTCGGGGCCGAGCTCCATGCGGAACAGGAAACGAGGAGATTGCAGCATCGCTTCGACAGCGATCTGAGCGCCGCGAAGAAAGTCTCCGGCGCCCGCCTCTTTTTGGAAGAGCGCGTCGTATTGGGCGATCTCCTCTTCCGTCAGCGGACGTCGAAACGCCTGGAGGCCGAAGCTGCTCAGGAACTTCATGCGGCAATGGGCATCCGCCGCTGACTGCGGCTTACACGATACGAGCCGATTGCGGTCACCGCCCCGGAAAGCATTTCGGGCCAGCTTCTCGGCCGCTGCTCCATACGCTTCGGCCAAAAGCGGCGGCACGCTCTGCCCCTCGGCCTGGTTCTTAAAGCCGCGAATGAAATCCTCGGGCGGAAACTGATTCGCCTGTTGTGTTCGATCGCCCAGCAAATCGCGAACCGTATTGTTGTACTGGCTGTGGGTCAGTCGGCGCATCACACCGTGGTGAGGGCCCGCACCATGTGACAGACCGGACTCGATGGCGGCGGAGCGTTCGTCCGCGGACAACTCGGAGAGACGGCCAATCCATGAGAGCAACAGCTTCTCGTCGTCACTACCCTGCTTGATCCGCTCGCCGCCGGTGTGTTGTTTGCGGTTCGTCGGCTTCTGGAAGAGGAGTGAATTGCGGGGATTCCGTGGGTCGATGAACTCCGCCAACGCCAGCCCGAAAGCCGTAATCCGCGCGGCGGACGCATCCTCGCGCGGGAATTCCAGCCGAGTGGTTGACGCAACGCCCTTCTCTCCGTGACAAAACCGACACTGCGCTTGATCGAGGATGGGGTACACCTTCTCGGCAAAGAACGCGTCGTCAACGCGCGCGGCCCCAAGCTCAGCCGCCGGCCACGTCATCAAGAACGCGGCGAGAGAGCAGAGCGCGGCAATGACTCGTTCGGTTCGTACAAACACAGGAACGCGGTCCTTGAAGAAAGAGCCCAGCTTGATCCTAACATCGGGCCGGCGACGCGAACAATAAGTGGTTTTGTGATCTATTGAGTCTCGCATAGTACACCGTCAATCAAAACAAAGAGAAGACTGCTTCCAGAAGGCCGTGATCAAGCGCGGCTTGCGGCGCATGCGGCGCAGCGCTTGGCGAGCCCGCGCACTTAGCTCGCGGTAGTCCTTCGGACAGACGTTGGGCAGTTCGTGCTGCTTCCAGTAGGCCCAGAAGTACTGCACCGGGTTCAGCTCCGGCGCATAGGGCGGCAAGTACTCCGTCACGATGTGCCCCTTGGAGAGTTCGATGAACTCCCGCACCAGGCGGCTGCGGTGGGCCGGCAATCGATCCCAGACGATCAGCAACGGTTGGTCGATGTGACGCAGCAGCGCTTTGAGAAAGTCGATCACCTCGGCTTGGCTGATCGCGCCCGGATCGAGCCGGAAGTAGAAGTTGCGCAGCGTCAGCCCCGCTGCGACGGAAAGCCTCTGCCCGTTGAAGTTGAACGCCAGGACGGGCGTCTGGCCGCGCGGCGCCCAACTGCGGCAACGATGCGGCTTCTGACTCAATCCGCTTTCGTCGATGAAGACCAGCGTACGGCCTTCGGTTTGGGCTTTTTTTGGGAATTATACGTTTGACTTGACAAAATCGGGTTCGTCCTGTAGAATAAAAGTATGACAAAAGCTCCTGGAAAGAGCCATCGAAAAGGAATCAGTCTCGTCGATCTGTTCAACATGTTCCCCGACGAGACTTCTGCCCGCCAATGGTTTGAAGGCACCCGCTGGCCAAACGGGGAGCGCTACTGTCCGCACTGTGGGTCGATGGATCGTGTTCAACACGTACCGAATGAGAAACCGATGCCGTACCGCTGCGGCGACTGCCGTAAGTATTTCAGCGTGCGGACCGGAACGGTTATGGAGCGCAGCCATATCCCGCTGCACAAGTGGGTGATCGGTCTCTACCTGATGGCTACGAATCTCAAAGGCGTCTCGTCGATGAAACTTCACCGCGACCTCAAGATCAGGCAGTCGTCTGCTTGGTTTATGGCCCACCGTATCAGGAAGTCGTGGGAGCAGGGTTTCCAACTTTTCAATGGCCCGGTCGAGGTAGACGAGACCTATATCGGCGGCAAGGAGGCGAACAAGCACGCGTCGAAGAAACTGCGCGCCGGTCGTGGATCGGTCGGCAAGGCAGCGGTAGTTGGAGCAAAAGACCGGGCTACCAACAAAGTCGGTGCTGCGGTAGTCCAGAGTACGGATGGTGCAACGCTACGCCATTTCATAGGAGGCCGAGCCAAAATGGGTGCGACCGTCTACACGGACGGCAATCAAGCCTACTTGGGTATGTCTGGTATTCGCCACGAAGCGGCACAACATGGTGTAGGGGAGTACGTCAAAGGCATGGCCCACACCAACGGAATCGAATCGTTCTGGTCGATGTTGAAACGCGGCTTCTACGGAACGTACCACAAGATGAGCGTCAAACATCTACAACGCTACATCAACGAGTTCGCGGGCCGACACAACGTCCGCGACCTCGACACGATTCAGCAGATGGCGGCGCTGGCTCACGGAATGGGTGGGAAGCGTTTGACGTACCGTGCTCTTGTAGGGAGGTGAAGTGTGACTCAGGAAAACAAACTGGTATTCGACTTGGGCGATATTTCCGGTACCCGGCTGGTTTGCCAGCACAAAGGATGCTCTGGCGAGATCATACGCCCTGTGAAGACAGAGAGTGAACTTTCCAGAACGTGCCCTTGCTGCGGTGAAATATGGAATTCTAAAGTGATATCCGAAGGAGACGTGCTCATGCGCTCCGCTCGACGTATCATGAGCTACACGGGTACTCCGGTACGGTTGCGATTGGAGATGAAGTTTCCGAATGAAGAAAAACCCTGAAACTAAGGGCCACAAATTAGCTCCGTCCCCCAAGAACGCCAAGCAACTGGCTCAGGCAATCTTCTCGGTGGCGGACAAGAAACTCCCTGCGGACAAGCGGCGGCTCACCAAGAGTCTGCTCAAGAGCGGAAAGACGGCCGACTAAGGAACTCCCGCCTACTCGATACTGTCGAGGAACCCGCTTAACGGAAGCACAGGAAAAACGGTCGTAAACGGCCCCGTCGGGTTCGCTCGCAGCCCCAGAACAAGAACGCCGGAATTCGCTCCTGTTGTTGCTTGCCCCGATATCTCAACAGACCAGGCCTCGCCAACGAGTTCTGGAAATGCGTCTGTCAGCATAAACGAAGTGTGCCCTAACGCATTCATAGGAATCGAAGTTGACATTAACAGACTGCCGTCGTGACGACGAAAGTTGAGAGAAACGGTGATTTTTGATTCAGCCGACGGGTTAACAATCGCCACGCCCGAAGCGTACCCGTTTCGGTGATCGAAGAACAGGGTATTCTTTTTCTGGAGGATATTGCCGAAGGGTACGGCCGCTTCCAACGCAATCACACCGGGAACGGAGTAACTGAATATGGTAGTATCACCAATCTCGTCGGTCGCCACATCGTCGGGGATCATAACCGCGAACCCCGTTGATACCGTAGCCGCTTGGCCCGTGGTTTTCGCTGTGAATACACCGTATGCGGGAATTGAGAATTCAAGTGATGACGTTTGCCCGAATTCCTCGAAGTCCATGGGGAGCAGGCGTCTACCGTCTTGCCAGAAGTACACGGTGCCCGTTTGTTCCTCACCGCCCAGGTTCACCAGCGCAATCGTCGTAGACCAGTTGGCCCCGTCTGCAACGTGTGAGGCTACGAAGTCTCCGGGAAAGACGATGAGTTCATTGCGTGTGTCCTCCGCAAGCGAGATTGCTACCGTCAGAATGGACGCAACAGCGCCCAGGAATGCTTTTTTCATGATCCCTCCTGTATCCGGCACACGGGTGCCGGGCTGTGCAAGCGCCACGTCGGTGAAACAAGGCGGGAGCCCTGCCTATTCGCCAAGGCTTCGGGGAGCTACCCTTCCACCTGCGTGTACTTCGACTCTTGTATTCAGCAGGCAGCCCGGCATACGGGCTCCACCGACTGATGCTTGCACTTTCAGAATAACACGGAAGGAGGGCGGTCTGTCAAGTCAAACGTATAACTCCCATTTATTTCCAGGGCCGGTCCGAGACCTGCCTCAAAACGGTTTCGTACCCACTGGGATGTCGTCTTGTAACTGGCCACGATCTCACGGGCCAAGGCCATTTGAAGATTTGCCTCCGAGCAGGCAAACCAGGCCTTGGCCGTCTGGCCCGCCAACGAATGCCTCGCCGCCGCAAAGTCCGCCGAATGTGCGGAGGCAAGAGCACCGGCCCGAACCTCGCCGCTGCGGATTCTTCCCCAAAGGTCCGCCTCCCAGTGGATGTCCAGGCCGACACCAAGGTTGGTAAAGGTGGCCTGCGGAACTCGGCCCTCAAAACCCGGTAAGGGAAGCCCGATGAAATTTTGTCGTTGGCGGCGGCCGTTGATTGCGAGTCCCAGCGCCGGCATCCGCTCGGCGCCGGCGATCTGGGCTTCGATGAGCGCCGTCTCCAACCGGGCGGCGACAGCCCGGAGTTGGGGATTGTTGTGGAGGGTCTCCTCGACCAACGCATCCAATTGCGGGTCCTGAAACTGTTTCCACCAATGGATGTCCACCGTTCCCTCCACCGCCTTTCCCGCGTTCCACTCTTGTGGAATCGGCAGGCTCGGTTGACGTTGGAGCGGAGATGTGGGGCGGACGCATCCAGTTCCCGAAAGGAGCATGGCCAGCAGAAGAAGGTGAGCGGATCTCATCCGTAGTGTTCCTGTGATGGAATCGGAGTTCTGAACCCGGGCGGCCGGATCTGCAAAGAGCCATTTCGCTGCCACCAGGATCCTGGATCTGTTGTCCCGCACGATTCTCCAAATAAAACACTCGTTTGAAACGTACAATCATTCTAAAAAAATCGGCACGGCTGTCAAATGAATGCCCTGCCGCCGCGAATGGCCGAAACTCATGTCGGCTGCCGCCGATAGGCGTCCCTCCGATGGGCGATGCGAACGACCAGCACGACGAGTTCATCGCCCCGGATTTCGTACAAGACGCGATGGTCTCCGATGCGCAGCCGCCGCAACCCACGCATGTCGCCCTTCAGCGGCGTGCCGAGATGGGGGGTCTCCGCCAGTCGGTCGATGGCCGCGACGATCCGTGTCCGCTCTGACTTAGCAACACGTTTCAGCTCCTTGGCCGCACTTTCCTTAATCCGTATCGAGAAGCTCACGCCGAACCTGGTCCCAGTCCAGCACCGGATCGCTGGGATCGCGGAGCCGGTCGATGGCGACGGAGAGATCGTCGAAATCTTCAAGGTAATGTTCGACTGCCAAGCGGATGACATCCGCCCGACTGCGCCGGAGCTGTTGCGCTGCCGTATCCAGCGCATCGACCAGCGGGTCCGGTAATCGCGCAGTCACCTGCTGGGGCATAGAACCTCCAAAGTCGTCCAAGGTCACTCACATCAATTTACTGCAAGACGAGTGAAGGATCAATCCGGCTTTCGAACGATTTGGCGCCGGCAGGCACCGGTCGCGGACAGGCAGGTTCACGACGCCAATATCGTGGCGACCATGCTCGCTCATAGCGAACGGCGCCTGATGACCTTCAACGCACGGGACTTCCGACGCTACGGCAACCTGTTGGAACTGGTCGATGTGGAGACCGCGCAATGAATGACGCTGGTGGAGGAAGCCCGCTCGGGCGGTAAGAGTAAAGCAGTGCGCTTTCGGCCCGAAAGGCCAGTGCTGTTTTCAGATTTCCAACGATCCTTTATAGACTGGCATCGACCGTTTGACGATGCCGGGACATAGGCCCCTACCGACGTTTGTCAGCTCCTCCTTTCGCGCTTCAAGCTTGCGGAGCTCGTCTATCTTTGCGCTGGCACGGTGCCGTCTTCGATGGCGGCTATGATTTCTGTCCGCTAGGACACTTGACGCGCAGACACACAAAGCGTCATTGCAAAAATGTAAAAATACCTTGACAACAACTGCGTGGATCAGTGTAATTATCTTTTTTGTTCTACAAAATTGAGGTGATCCAATGATAAAATATAGCAAATTTGAAGTTCCGCCGGATGCTGGTCGGATGCTAGCTTCCCTCAGGAAGGCAGCCAGCATGAGTCAATCCGACGTTTCCCGCAAACTCCGTTTCGATACGAGCAAGGTCTCACGGATCGAGAAGGGGGAGGTCAGCCTTGCAGCTACCGATATCCAGGCATTTGTCGAAGCCATCGCAACGAAGTCAGCCCACGAATATCTCGACTACCTAAGGCAGCCGTTTCACATTCTTACGCGACCGGCGTTCAACCACCCCAATGTAGAGACACTGGCCACTGCGGACGAAAATCTCCAGCGGCTGAAGAGTTTCTCGACCGATCCAGAGGTGCCTGGCCCCCTGGTGCGACAGGCTGACATGTATCGGGAGACCTTGCAGAGATCAGCTGAATACCTTTCCGATCTCAACCATTCAATCGCATACATAGGGGAAATCGGGGTTGGGAAAACGACTGTCGTCTGCATGCAGACCGGGCTTGTACTGGATGGCACGGACAAGGCCGGTCTGGAAAGGATTGTCCTGGAGTTTGGGCGCGGCGGGATAACGATTTGTGATGTGCGAATCAGGCACAACGACCGCTTCGGCTTGATAGTGGAGCCCTGCCCGGATGCTGAGGTATACCGTCTTGTTGACGATCTTTGTGCCGGGCTTCGGGGTGAGGGCGATGCCGGTGGAGACGACGAGAGACAAGAACGCGGAGTGCCGCGTGAAATAAACCGGGCGCTTCGTAACATGGCGGGCCTGAACCGCCAGCGTCTCCAAGGGCAGGATGGTAAGCCGATCAGGCATGACCCAGCAAAAGAACTGTCAGTCCGATTCTCGCGACTGGACGACTTTCGAGCCGAATTTTCGTCTCGTCTGAAACTATGGAGGCGCAATCGCAGGGAAGTTTGGCACGACCCTTCTGCCCGTGAATCCGGGCCGATGTGGCTCCGCAAGATGTTCGCAGATATAAACAACGGCCGGAATCCAGAGTTTCCTCTGCCGCAGTGCATCACCGTCCATGCCCCGAGCGAGATGCTCCGCGACCATGGTTACGTGCTGGAGATGATAGATACCAAGGGGGTCGATCGCACAGCTATCAGACCGGACCTCCAAAGCCGTATCAACGATCCTCGTACCTTGACGCTCTTGTGTTCCAGCTTTACCCAGGCCCCTGATGTTTCTCTACAAGGGCTAATTAAGCACCTAGTGGATACCGGAGAGGAACGAGCGTTGCGTGACCGCATCGTCATGTTGATCTTGGCGCACGGCAAGGAGGCGTTGGGCATGAAGGACGATTCAGGTGTCCTAGCCGAAAGCGAGACCGAAGGGTATGAACTAAGGCGTGAACAGGTTGAAGCTGAGTTGGCTCACCTCGGGGTCCCCAACTTACCGGTCTCTTTTTTTAACGCCGGAAGTGAGGCTCCAGAAGCTATTACCTCATATCTCATGGAGCGGATCGTGGCGATGCGGGATGCTCGCGTGCAAGAGATCGATCAAGTTGTCGCGGCCATTAAACGGCTTATCCAGAACCGCGATGAACAGCACGCGCTTGCAGCACAGCAAGAGGTGAACAAAAAGCTCCGCATCTTCACAGACCAGCATCAGAACCTTGGGTCACGCAAGCGTCCCGCACATGCTTCACTGATAAACGCCATTCGTTCCCTGCATCCTCGCACGGTCTGGGCAACGACGAGGCGAAGTGGATCCTGGCCCGGATTGGATGTCTTTTTCTATCTGGGCGCTGGTGCCGAATCAGACGCAAGGCTGCGGTCAGATAGCACATTCGCTGGTCTCAAGGAGGTCATTAAGAACATGCTCGGTGACGAAGAACTTGAACCCACCCATGACTTTCTAAGGCAGCTTCTTTCCGCCGTTGACAACTGGCGAGACAGTTTTCTGGAGGCTGTTAGCAGGGCTGGCGAGTACACGTACCGACCATCGCTCGAGGATTGCGCGGAGCTATGGTCGGAATGTGAAGATCTGTACGGGCGTGGTCTGGCGTACCGCGTGAAAGTTATGAGTAAAGTCCGGGAATGGTTTGAACACGATGACCGAAATCATTTGCACACTCAACTGGAAGACCGGGTAGATGAGGCTTGGCAGTCGCAAGTACTACAGCCTCTTAACGAAATTAGCGAAGCATTCGCTGATGTGGCCGCATGATCGGACAGGCTGACATCATCGCATTCTCCTCATTCCAGGCGCCGCGCTACCGGGTGTCACAATAGGAGGCGGCCGATGCGGCGATGTGTCAAGCAGGCGGCAGTGCTTGAAGGTCTCCGGCTCGGTGGACGGGACAGGCAGGTACGCGAAGATGGCCGCGAAAAAGACCCTGTATCTGGCGAATCCCTATGGTTTCTCCGCGCAGCAGCGCGAGGGGCCGCTGGCGGCGCTGGTGGCGGCCCTGGAAGCGCTGGGCGCTGAGGTATGGGAGCCGTTCGCCCGCAACAATCAGATCGACAAGGCAAGCCCCGGCTGGGCCTACCGCATCGGCCAGGCCGACCTCCGCGACGTGCGCAATGCCGATGGCCTGTTCGCGGTGGTCAACGGCTGTCCTCCGGACGAGGGCGTGATGGTGGAGTTGGGCATGGCGATTGCCTGGGAGAAACCCGTGTTCCTGTTCCGGGATGACTTTCGCCAATGTACCGACAGCGAGGCCTATCCGCTGAACCTGATGGTGTTCGCCGGCCTGCCGGAGGGGGGCTGGCAAGCCTATTGGTACACCTCGATTGAGGAGATCGCCGATCCCGGCAAGGCGCTCGCACGCTGGCTGAACGACGGCGCGCCGGCCTGAGCGATGGTGTCGGGAGGAGCCCGGCGCGTCAGGACGGCAGCGGCGGCAGGTTCGCGGCAAGGGGGACAACGCTTTCGAGAACGGCGTCGCTCAGGAGCGCGCCGGTTGGGTTTCACACCGGCGACAGGATCACCCGCCCGCGCTTCTTGGCGCAGGGGTCTTGTTGAGTTGTTCAGCGCGCCATCGCGCTCGAAAGGTGACGGTCACCTAGTCGAACTTGGCCAGACAGTAGAGGCCCCAGTCGGTGCGGAGGTAGATTTTGTTGTCGACGATGGCTGGCGTGGCGTAGGCGGCGGCACCCATGTCGTTCGTTTGGATCACTTCCCAATCGGGGCCGGATTTGAGGACAGAGACTTTGCCGGCTTCGCTGAGCATGTAAATCTTGCCCTCGGCCGCCACCGGGGCGGAGAAGTATCTGTCGAGCGCTCCCATCAGCCTTGCCTGCTTGAGGACCGTCCCTGTCTTCTTGTCGAGCGCCGTGACGATGCCGCCATCTTTGACGAGATAGACGATGCCATCGTAGAGCAGCGGCGACGGCACATTGGGCAGGGTCTTGTAATGACGCCAGCGGAAGGCGCCTTCCGTCATGTCGCCCTTGCCGCCGAGGCGGATCGCGTTCATCGCGTTGACGGAGGCGCGCTTGTTGCGGTAGTGGTGCCAATCGCGCGCGCCCATGAACCCGTTCAGGTCCAGGTCGAAGGAGTCCCAGGTTTTCTGCATCGCCGGGTCGGGGGCTTCCTCTTGGCTGAGCCGTCCGTCGCCGTCTTTGTCGTGCAGCTTGAGGGCCTCTTCGAAGGGGATCACGTCTTCTTGCTGGCCGAGGTCGGCGCGTCCGGCCCAGTTCAGCAGATAGATGGTGTCCTCATCCATTACGGGGGTGGGTTTGAGCTGCCAGGTAAGGCCGCGCACCCACCAGGACTTCTCGCCGCTGGCGACTTTGTAGGCGATGAGCTCGTAGGAGCCGGGGACGATGGCTTCAAGCCCGCTGCCGTCCTTCGGGTCATGCAGGACGGGAGTCGAGAAGCCGCGCGTCACGAAATCGCGTTCGTTGCGCCATGCAATCTCACCGCTGTCTTTGTCGACGGCGAGCATGAACGAGTCCGATTCGGAATCGCAGATCTGGATGATCTTGCCCTCGGCGAGAATCGGCGATGTGCCCATGCCCATGGGGTTGTTGAAAGGCCCGAGTGGAATGCGCCAGCGCTCGTTGCCGTCGGGGCCGTACGAGAGCAGTCCGACATCCTGAAAGAAGACGTAGACGTTCTGGCCGTCCGTGGTGGCGCTGGGCGAGGTGGGGCCGTTCGATTCGTGCAGCTTGCCCTCGTGTTCCCGGACGATCTCGCGGCGCCAGCGGATGCGTCCGGTCTCGCGGTCGAGCGAGAACGTGAAAACGCTTTTGCCCTCCCAGGCGGTGAGGAAGATGGCGTCGTCGCCGAAGACCGGGGACGAGTGCCCCCTTGGGAGTTTGGTCTTCCAAACGACGTTCTTCTCGGGGCCGAACTCCACGGGCAGGCCGGTGTCGTTGGCGACACCGGCTCCATTGGGTCCGCGGAAGCGTGACCAGTCAACTGCGTATAGCTCACCGATGGTGAGCGTGAGAGCAATGACGAAGGCGAACGATCGAAGCCAAGTACGCATAGTCACCTCGAATCCAAAACTATAGCGCAGGAGTTGATGGAGGAGGAGATTGTCTAGTCGCCGAGTGCGTTGAAGAAAGCGACGGCTTGCTCTTCGGCCCAGAAGCGCGGCCGGCCGCGCGATAGAAACGCGACGTGACCGCCGCGGCGTGTGCACAGCAGCTTCACGTGCGGGTTCTGCTCGAAGACGGGATCCGTGTAGGTGTCCGGTGGAATGAAGGGGTCATCGTCGGCGTGGATCAGAAGCGACGGAACACGTACCCGCGGCAGGAACGAGGCGCAGGAACTCTTCTCGTAGTAGTCGTCGGCGTTCCGGAAGCCGAAGGCGGGCGCGGTGACATGCTCGTCGAACTCGTAAATCGATCGAATGTGCTCGGCGGAGAAGGCACCGAAACGCTCAGGCATCAACTCTTGCTTTTTCCGCAGGGTTTGCCGCAGCATCCTCATGAAGCGCCACTCGTAGACGCGATTGCGCCGGCGGCCGAGTTCGCGTGCGCAGCGCCCGAGGCGGATCGGTACGGAGATTCCACAGATCCCCCGAACGTGCGGCGGCGGCTCGTCATCCCATTCTCCGGCCAATTTCAAGGCGATGTTGCCGCCCATCGAGAAGCCGAGGAGGTACAGCGGCGCGGGCCCGAGTTCATCGATGATGAAGCGCAGATCGGAGGTGAGCCCCGAGTGATAAAGCGTGGGCGAGAGGTGCTCGGTGCCACCGCAGTTGCGGACGTTGGGGCGAATGACGTTGTAACCTGCGGCGAGAGCGGTCTGGGTCGACCGCCGGACGTAGGGCGCGGTGCTCGAAGCGGCGAGACCGTGGAGGATGAGGAGAGTGGGGGTGCTTTCGGAGGCTTCGCCGCGGTTCTCGTGCGCGAGCACCTGAACGTCAGGCTCGGTTCGAAACAGCCGCTCGCGGGCCGGGAATCGCGGGTCTTCCTTGGGTATGGGCCAATAGCGTCCGACGATGGTTTGCGCGTGTCCGCTGCCTAGGAGAGGCCGATACGGCGGCTGGCCGAGAGTCACGCCGAAGTGGTAAAGACGTCGTTTCCCCGACTGGGCTTTCTGTTAGGAGGTCGGCTCTTGGAGGTACTTCTCGAGCAAGCGGCGCAAGTTCGTGTAGGAATAGTAGTTGCGCTCTTTGCCGGTATGTTCCTCACGAATCGTGCCGGAGCGATCGACGATCAGCATGTGAGGGTAGAAGGGCGGGCGCGCCATCACGGAGAACCCCCCGAACCCCGCCCAAAGCGCACGGGTGCCGACGGAAACAGGGAAGGTCGGTTCGAACCGCTGCAAGAAGGATCTCATTTCCGTCTCTGCTTGACGGTTCGTGGCGATACCGATGACCTCGAGTCCGCGCGCCTTCGACTCTTCGTAGATGGCTTTGAGGGCCTGGGTAGCTGCGTGGCAGTGCGGGCAATTGGTCGACATGAACATGACGACGACAACCTTGCCCTTGAGCTGATCAAGCCGCCACTGCTCGCCCTCCCAGGTTCGAACTTCAAGAGGGCCGGCCGCTCGCGGGAGGTCGGCGGCTTGCAGGGAATAGGAGGCTCCGGCGAGCAGAAGCAGAACGGTACTGAGAATCCTGAACACGGTTGTCGGCTGAGGGTAGGCTAGCTGGTCTTCCCGGCGGGTTCGTTCAGTAGCGCTTCCAACTCGACTTGGATGTTCCGGGCTTGATTGCTGTAGAACTGCCGGTCACCACCTTCGTGCTCGTGCCGAATCTGGCCGTTCCGGTCGATGAAGAACATGTACGGGACATAGAAGTGCGCCATCAGCGAAAGGCCGGCGAAGCGTGCGCACTCGAAACGGCTGGAGACCGTCAAAGGAAAATTCGCGCCGAAGGTGCGGCGAAACTCTTCGATATCGGTGGTTGCCGATCGGTTTGTCGCCAAGCCGATGATCTCCAGCCCCCGGGACCGCAGACGCGCATAGATCGGGTTCAGGACTTGCGTCGTTTTCTGGCAGTGAGGACAGGTAGTGCTGAAGAACATCACGGCAACGACTTTGCCCTTGAGGTCCTGCAGGCTCATGGATTGGCCGTCCAGTGTCGTGAAATTGAGCACCGGCGCCGGGCGAGGCACTTCGCCGGCCGTCAGTGAAACGCACAGGATCAGGGCAATCAATGAAACTTTCAGAACTCGCATGATGCTTTCTCGAGCCTAATTCGCGGCTTGGAAGGCGAGGGGTTGCTCTCTCGCGGGTGGCTTCACTCTATCATCCGGTATCCCTTCGATGCTAGTAAAGACGGTATCCACACGGCTAAGCCGGAACGAACCTTCTTTGGCGTGCCCGGTGACCTCGCTGTCTGTCTCGCTTTCGAACTCGACCTCGCCCCACTTCTTCTTGCAGATCATCTTGTAGAGATCGAGGTAGCGAGCCGCGTCTTCCGGCCGCTCCCACCGCACGGCGTAGGCGAGTACCGCCTGCCCGGTCTTCCTGTGCTCGAGGATCTCGTAGCGTCCTCCGCGCCAACGGGGCGAGAGATCGTCGGCGATCTCCCGCGTCAGGAACTGCTTCAGAAGGATACGGTGATCGAGTTGACCGATCTCGCCGTAGTGGATGCGCCGGAAGCCTTTCGGGAGATCGAGTTCCGGCAAGACGGGGTGGTTGGCGCGCCGCTTCTCGAGATAACTCTCGGGTTCCAGGATGTGCTGCGATGTGCTCGGAGGGCGGCGGAATATCTCGGTGAAGGCCTTGGCCCCCAGCTTGTCAATGATCTCCTGCTGAAACAACAGCCCCTCGGCGTAGGGGAAGAGCATGGCTTCGCGCAGGAACAGGGGCGCTGCCGAGAAAACCGGAAACCGGTCCGCCTCTACCTTGGTTGCGCTCGCGGCGGCGATCGCGATGAGCCGGTTGCCGACCATCGAGCGGCCGCTTTGCCGCAGGACGTGCTCGGTCATCAACCAGGATGCCTGTCCTTCCATGACCGCTGAGCGGGCGATGTCCTCTTCTGAACTCCTGGCTCTCTTGACGAACCTCTTGAGATTGAAGTGCTGGTCGGCGAGGGCGTGAGCCAGCTCGTGGACGAGCGCAAACTCCTGCATGTCCGCTGGCGTCCATGTCGCGAGGTAGAGGCGCCGGTCTTTGAAGTCGTAGAGCGCGATGGCCTGCTCCGTCAGGACGTCAACGACCTCGCCCTTCAAGTCGAAGTCATCGCCAACGAAACCGAACAGCTTGAGAAACAGCTCCTCCCGGCGGACTTCCTCCGGCTTGCTCTCCTGAGCGATGCGGGATTCGATGAGTCCCCGGATCTCGTCGCGCGTCAAAAGTTCCCGTGGGATCGGCTTGCGAACTTCGAGGCCGGTGATCTCGCTCAGACTGGCGAGCATGGCGTCGACTTGCGAGAAGAGTTCTGCACTCTGCTCGTCGGCAAGCTCGGTTTCCTGGCCCCATATCGGATTTCCGGCGGCCAGCGCAACCACGACGATTGCGCCGAACAGTCTGCCGAAAAGGCTCTTACTTGAAGATGAGTTGAACATCCACGGCCTTCTCGGCTTCGTCCGTTTTCATCTGCCAATCGGTCGTTTGCAGGTTGTCGAACATCTGATCGGCGCGTACTCGATTGAGAAAGATCGCAGGGTAGTGTTGGTTGAAGTGATCGCCCGCCTTCGGCGCCCAGCGCTTGCGGACGGTCGCCTCGGCCACCAGATCCAGCCCCTTGATCTCCAGCTTGCGAAAGACGTATCGATCGCCCGGGTCGAGTCTCATGACGATGTCGACGGTTTTCTTGTCGGGGTTCGTGGTCGGGTCGTATTGTGAGCGGATGTTGATGAACCCATTGCCCTTGAACTGGTCTTCATAACGTTTGAGCGCCTCGCTGACGAGCGCGAGGTTAGCCGTGTCGCCGGGCTGAAACTTGATGAGCTTCGACAGGTCCTCCGGCTTGATGAATGAGGTTTGCGGAGGTACGACCTCGCCGAATTTGTACTCCGGCCCCTCGTCCACTTGAATCGTGACGATCAGTCCTTTGGTTTCCGTATCCGGCTCGATGGTGCAGGGGCAGAACTTTACTTCCAGGCGGCCGACTTGCTCGTACAAGGGCTTGATGTTGTACTTGAGCAGCTCGTGTAAACGCCGTTCGGTGTAGGTGACCCCCATCGCCACGCTGTTGAACTTCTGCTGCAGCGTCAACGGCGAAACCATCTTCGCGTTTTCGAACCTCGTGAAAGCGATGTTCTGGACCGTGCCCTCGGGCCGGTACAGTATTTCGAACTCGTCGTCGCTGAGGAGATTGAGGTCGCCGGTGATCTTGGTCTGATTGCCTAGTTCGATCCAGAGTTCTTGCAGCAGATCGCCGATGCGCCGCGCCATGATGCCGGTTGGTGGGACTTTCGGTCCGAACAGAGGGATCTTCTCGCGCAGGCGGGCTCGGATCTCTTCTTCGGGGATATCGAAGCCGTCGAAACGCACCGCATAGAGTTCCGGAGTTTCCTGAACCGTGAAGGTCACGGTATAGCCATCGTCCTTAGGGCCGAAGCGAAACGCATACCCTTCGAAGACGCCGGTTGTGTCGATTTTGCCGACCGCGCTCTCGAAATCCGCCCGGTTGGCCATCTGACCGATCTCAAGGCCGAGCACTTCGATGATGTCTTCGGTCTCGAAGTTTTCGTTGCCGTCGACAATGATCTCGCGGAGCGGGAACTTCTTGTTTTCGGGAGTCTTCGACGATTCTTGCGCGGCCGCGCCGGTGGTCGATTGCGCCGCAGCAACGATGCCGAAGACCACGATGAACAAGGCCGAAAAAAGCGCTTTCATTGCCGAGTGGAGAATTGCTCCGGGTCCATCCAGTATGCCAGAATTCAGGGCCTTCTCAAGAAGAGACGGGGTGTTGGCAAAACTCGTTGCGTTGCTAGGTGGATTGCGTCCACGGTCTGGGGATCGAGGGCGAAATGGGAGGTCGAGATGATCGAGAGTCTTCAGGAGTTGGGTCGGAGCTTGTTTCATGTGGTCGGGGATGAGGAGTTGAGCGATGCGGCGCACCATCGCGTTGCCGCAAGGGCCGGGATCGGCGTCGAGGGGCTGTGCCTCCGCCTGCCGTCGTTGACGCCGGAGCCGGGCGATCCGCGGACATTGCATCTCGTGGCTGATCGGGACGGAGACGAACGTCAATCCACCCTGCTGACGTTTACGCGCGTCGGGGATGGCGAAGTTCAGATTCGGGAACAGTCTTTCCTGCCGACGGACCGCGAATCCGTGCGTGCGTTGGCCGCCAAAGACTCCCTGTTCCTGCCCCGGCCCCAAAAGGACTTACCCGCCGTGGCGGTGGGCAACCGTCATCCCGAGATCGCTCTGCCGGCTGTGTTTGGCGCGTTCGACCGCATCCTCAGCGAGACCGGCGTCAACATGGCCAGCACGGTGCAACTTTCCGCGACGCGGGAGATGACCATCGACGAAGAAATTGCGGCCCGCGACGGCGAGGATCCGACCGCGATCGGTCACACCCGCGTATCGATCGAGCACCTCTACCACAGTGGTCTGTGGGCTGCGATTCGGGCCGGCTGGAGGAACGGATACTCCGCCGAGGCCGACCATTTCATCGTCAACGGCGCAACGCCCGAGGAAGTCTCTCGATCGATTAAAGCCACCCGAGAGGCCATTCGCCGGGCCTCCGGCTATACCAAGTTCACGACCGATTCTTCACGCCTTTTCGAGTTGCTGGCGGATACCCGACACCCGCGCGCTTGGACGGATGCGGAGGTGGAGCAAGCCTTTGCCAAGACGTTGACGCGGGAGGAACAGGGCTGGCTTCTGAACGAATTCGCCGCTCCGTTGCAGGTCGAAGATCGCGAATATCGCTTTTCTCCATCGGAAGTGCGCCGGCTGGCGGTCAAGTTCGGCGAAAGCCTGAAACTGAACGAAGAGCTGTACGACTTCATCCGCGAACAGAAGTCGGGTGCGGACTTCGACTTTGAGCCTTCGATTGACGAGGCGGCAACGCTTACCGCGCCGAAGGAGTTGTTCTTTTACATGCACTGGCTGCAGCAGCGGGGACGTCCGGCGAGCCTTGTTCCGCCAAACCTGGGATTCAAAAAGAGGCAGGCGTATCCGGAAGCGCTCGACGAGTTGAAAGCGTATGCGGCCGGGAAGATGTGGCCGGAGCTTGTGCCGGCGGTCGAAGGTGGCTTCGAAGGCAATCCGGTAGCCGAGCTCGAAAGCCGCGTGCGTGAACTGGCGGCGGTGGCGCGGCACTTCGACGGCACTCTCAGCATCCACTCGGGAAGCGGAAAGCAGGCGCACGTGCTCGAGATGATCGGGAACGCGACAGCGGGCCGGGTGAACTACAAGATTTCCGGTGAATTGCAGTTGCAGCTTCTCGATGTGCTGTCGGAGCAGCCGGAGGGGAATCCGTGGCGGAGCCTCTATCGGAGGATGGTCGATCGCTGCCATGAATTCGCCTCACGGAACGCGTTCGGTGAAGAGAGCGCCTTGGCGGACATCTATCGCGAGAAAGGGCTCGGGTACTATCTGGGTGATCGCGGCAAGGGCCGCATTGACGGCAACCTGTTCCTGGTTTTCTGGATCGGCAACCTGGTGGGCACACGCGACCGGGAAGCCCCGGACGGCGACACTCGCTTCTTCAAGGAAAAGATCGACGAATTGCCGGCGGATCTTCTGGCCGAGATCCGCCGCCGCAACTCCGACTACATCGTGTGGTTGGCGGGGCGTTTGCAGGCTTGATGCTGCGGCTCGGGGTCCGCGGCTTGCGGTCGATCAGCCGTGGCCGAAGTACATCAGCCAGCCGAGCCCGAAGATCGCTGCTACAAAGTAGCCGAATACGGTCACGCCGTACCGAATGCGCTCTTTGTCGGTGTTGCGTCCGACCACGCCCAGCACAATCGACGAGAAGAAGGCGAACAACAGCGCCGCCTGGAGATGGGTGAGGCCCAAGTGCATTTAGGGTTTCTCGCTCGCCGCGATCTCGTAGGCGTCGATGACCGCGAGGATGTTTAGCAATCCGGCGCAGACCAGGAACTTTGTTCCGTAGTCCGCCACCGCTGTCGCCATTTGCTGTTGTTGGTAGCCCAGCCAGCTTGCCAGGAAGTAGAGCGAGCCGTTGGCGACATCCGCAATGTAGCCGCCGCAATGGATGACCGTCGTGAAGAGGTCGCCGGTTTGCGGCTCGAACATGCGGCCGCGCATCAGCAGCCCGAAGATGAACATGCTCGCAATCGCGAACAGCAGCAGGCCGCCGTGATTCCAGCGCTTGAGGTAAAAATGTCCTGCCCCCGGGACAAGCCAACCCAAAAGAACTGGCGCCGCCCATTGACGGACCGGAGGCATCGCCTGTTTCTGCTTTGGCATCGATTGAGCCTGCCCTCAAAATATCACACACCGTGACGGTTGCTTGTCTACAGTCCGCGCGCCCGGAAAGAAGCTTATTGTGTGCGAGTCGTTCCTAAAAGCACAGGCAAGGTGCGCGGCGCGGAGTCGGCTTAGCGGCCGTTGCGCCGCTAGATGCCGCCGGCGCTGATGGTCCCGTCGATCCCAGCGAGGGGCTTTCTTTCCTGCGGCCTGCTCGGTGGCCGTTTCTGTAATGATCACCGAGTAACCACTCAGTTGACTTTGCCTTCGTCTCACCGCTAGGGTGACCGCAACGGTTCCGGGATATCCCGGCGCCCCGGCCGCCTCCCAAGCGAGGAAACCATGAAGATCGTCGTCACGGGCGCCACCGGTTTTGTAGGCTGCCGGCTGTCCCAAAAGCTCAAGCAAGCGGGCTGTCAGGTCGTCGCTCTCACCAGGGACGCGGAGAGCGCCGCCTCGAGAGCGCCCGCTATTGATTCAGCCTGCGCCTGGAATCCGCTTTCGGAGGCGGCGCCCGCCGCGGCTTTCGACGGTGCCGATGCCGTTGTCCATCTCGCCGGCGAGACGGTCGTGGGCCGCTGGACGCAGGCCAAGCGCGACGCCATCCGCGACAGCCGCGTCATCGGCACGCGCAACCTCGTCAATGGATTGCGCGATCTGTCGGCCAAGCCGCCGATACTCGTTGCTGCCAGCGCCGTCGGTTTCTACGGCGACCGGGGGGACGAGGAACTCGACGAAACCTCGGCTTCGGGCGACGATTTCCTTGCCGAGGTCTGCCGCGCGTGGGAAGCGGAGTCGAGCAAGGCCGGGGAATTTGGGATGCAGGTGGCTCAGGTGCGCATCGGCGTTGTCCTGGCCCAAGGCGGCGGCGCGCTCGACGCCATGCTTACGCCCTTCCGGCTCGGCGCCGGCGGCCCGCTCGGTTCGGGCCGCCAATGGTGGTCTTGGATCCATCGCGACGACCTCTGCGATATCATCCTGCATTTGATCCAACGAGGCGAGTCGGGTGTCTTCAACGGCACGGCGCCGCATCCGCTGAGCCAGAAGGATTTTGCGCGTGTCCTCGGCCGTGTCCTGCGCCGGCCCAGCTTCATGCCCGCCCCGGCGTTCGCGCTGAAGATCGTGCTCGGCGGATTCGCCACGGAGCTGCTCTCCAGCAAGAAGGTCTTGCCCACGTCAACGCAAGCATCCGGCTTCTCCTACCGGTTCGCTGATTTGGAACCTGCCTTGCGCGAGGCGCTCGATCGCTGAGCGCGCGGGGTCCGTGGCGGCGTTACGCGCCTTGGCCGATGGTGTAACGCTTGGCCGCTCAGGGAAGGTGTCATCGCGGAACCTCTTGGGCGGCGGACTTGAACGGTCGTCGGCTTTGTCGCTCTTCGGAGCAGATCGACCCGGATCGCCGTCCTGATCACTCCGCGCCGAGCAACCGCCACAAGCCCGCCGCGCTTGCCACGGAACTTCCACCCCGGGCTGTCAGGCCGGTTTCCACTAACCACGCGGGGCCGTATGCCGGTCGCGCCGCGCACCACCCGCCGCCACGTTGTTGCAAATCAAGTGTCACTATACACTTATGTTCTTGTCCCGCGTGCGTCTCGGTTCCCTGTGCTTGTTTATGCCCGTCAACTTCAATGCGACTGTGTCAGGTGCAGCGGCTGGAGAAGGCCACGGGTCGCAGTTCACGGACCCGATGGCTCGATGCCATACTTGGCGGTGAGACCGTTGACCAGCCAGGCTAGGTCGGAATCATTGGAGAGGTGGGCCACGAGCCTCTGCCACGAGCACCGGCGGAGTAGCGGCCGTCGCATTAGCGCCCCAAGTTGCCGCTTCCCACTGCTGTGCAGCCTCACCGCCTGGCAGGAAGGCCGGGTTGCGGTCGTCGTAGATGACGAGGGCATGGCCGCCATCGGCGTCGACCGTCCCGTCGGGCCGGACGCAAGCGGCGAGGACGTTCCTGGCCAGCTGATATGTGCCGTCCAGCGGGCACGTCTTCATGTTCCTGTCCGCCGACCAGTCGAACAGCTCCGGCAAGTACTGCCAGTATCGGACGCCGATCTCGGTCAGCGAGCAGCGCGTCCGTCGGCCGCGCTGGCGGGTGTAAGAGCCGTCGCAGTGGTCGCGCGCGTAGTTCGGGTTCTTGCCGGGCCGCAGGGTGGGGCGGGAGCATCGGCTGAACTCGCGCTCCGTGAATTTGCACTCGACCGCAACCCGTTGCCCCCCGTCGACGAGCCAAACATCGACCGACGTTGACCTCGGCTCGCCCAGGTGTTCGACGAGGTGCTCCATCTGGACTGTCACTCCGCTTTGCACCGTCGGTAGACCGTCGTCCGTAATCAGGCCCGCCAGCGCACCCGCCTTGCCCAGTGCTGCGAGCGAGCCGTAGACGCTCTGCGCTAGGGCCTGCGAACTCCGCATGCTGGCGAAGTGGCGGTGTCGCTTCGAGGTGGGCGAGCGCTGGGACGTCTTGAGGAGCTCTGGCCGATCCCCGAACTCGCGGTCGGCATAGGCCCAAAAGTGATCAACAACAGCCGACAGATAGTCGTCGTATGCACCCATTCCTAACCCCGCACCCCGCCGGTCCGCCACTCGTCCACAGACACCACCCGGCAGCTTCCGGTGAGCCGAGCCGGCTGCCCGCTGAGGCCCATCTCGAACTTGGCGTCGAGCAGTGCTAGCAGGTAGCTTTCCAGCCCCAAGGTATCTCGAAGGCCCGAGACCAGATCACAGACGGCGGAGAGCCACTTCCCAGCCTTCGGGTGGTCCAGGTACCCGGACCAATAATTGTCCGGCGCCATGACGACCAGCGTCGGTCGAGATACCGACAAAGCGTGCTGCTCTGCGACCTCCGATGCAATGTCGGCAGCGTTGGCCTCAACTATGGCGCAGTAGGCCAGGCCCTCCAATAGCGCCCGCAGTGGCGTGTCGCCCAAAGTTGTCTCGCCGGCAACCTTTAGCTCGACGACGCAAGGCAGCCGACCGTCCATGACGGCGAAGAGGTCGACCTTCCCGACGCCCCGATCGTCTTGGCGGGCTTTCAGCGGCATCTGGTAGTCGATGAACTCGAGCGGCCTTTGGCCCGGCAACGCGAAGACCACGCCTCTGCGAGAGGCGTTGTACAGGGCGACTGCGAGGTGCTCCTCCCTCCGGTTGGATGACGCACCGCTTCCGGTGGTGCCGGTGTGCCCGTGCAAGTAGCGCTTGCCCCGGTCGTGGCGGCGCGGCGCGGCGCGCAGAAGGTTCTCGTAGCAGTGCACGAGCATTCCCACATCGGAGGCCAAGATGCTCGCGAGCGCGGCGAACTCGGTGATGCGGTTTACTGCAGGGTCGTTGTGGAGGTCGATAAGACATTCGGCGTTCATGGCCGAAGATGATAGCAATCAGAGCAAATCACCACATGCGCGGCGTGTCTCGAAGGCAACCGCTGGCGCGGTTCACGTCCACGTTCACTCCAACGCCTGCCGCAGCTATTCAGACGGCGGCGTTCCGACCGCCGACGCCTTGGCATGCCAAGTGGTCAGCTCAGCCACCTACAAACGGGATGCGTCCGTCTTCCCAACGCGGCGGCACCGCGCTAGACTCGTTCCAGGTGGAACGGCCCACCCAGATTTGGCATTAAGCTGGCGGGCGTGGACAGACACAGCGAACCAGTGAGCCCGGAGCGGTCCAAAACAGACTTCCGTCGGCTAGTTGATACCCGCCTAGAAAGTGGGAAGTAACGGGGAAAGCACGGCTGGGCCAGTAACAGCAAGTCATTTTTAGTGAGTAACCTACAAGGATTAGACTGCTAACTCTGCCGGAACAGACGGAGCTTGTGGTGCCTGCAGCCGGTGCCTTGCGCAACACTCTTGAGAACACTTTGGTCAAATGGCGCGCTGTGGGCGGCGTTGAACCAGGCGAGCAGCGTTGGCCAAAGTTCACCGAAAGTGTGGCGGAAGATCGTGCGAACCGTCTCGCTGAGCGAGGTCTTGTACTTGTAGCAGCGATGGCGATGCTCGCACTTGGTCGTTCTCGAGGAAGTGCAGTAGGGGCAACGCAGCCCGTCTGTGGCCAACGCGCTTGCTCAAGCAGAGCGATGCAGGGTCTTGGGTGGGTAACTGCTGGAATACGGTTATGATGTTCATGGCGAGCGGCCCTCTTTCGTGGGGTGATGCGTATGAAGTCCATATGTTTATCGATAGCTTTTCTGCTTTTCTCTGCGATCGTTGCAGCGGCCCAACCGTCAGGCCCGAAGATCGTTGGCGGAAGTGTAATTGGGAGGAACGAGTTTCTTTCGCCCGGCCGAATCGACCTTGCGGCGGGAACGCCGTCGAAGAAGGCGCGGCTTGCAAAGGCAATCCAGTCAGTTGAGCGGTCCGGCTTCCTGCAACAGCCGAGCCCGAAAGCGGACCCTACGTATCTGTCCACACACTCTGTATACTTCACCCTGGGACCGGTTGACTCCACGACGCTCTTCAATGGGGAAGATTCATATCGGTTTGAAGTTCCCGAGGATGCCCCCCGCGTAACCCTCACGCTAACTTCCAATGCTTTTGTGGAGCTGCTTGTCCGCCATGGCGAGGACAACACCTTTCAGGGTGGGAGGCTTGTCACGGACCACCGCTCTGGGATCTACACGAGCCTCTCGGGGCCCGCGGAGGTTGTCATTACCCGCCAATCCGACCCGCCGCTTCGTGCCGGAACCTATTTCGTTTCGGTTGTACTCTGGTTCACGAACAACATCGGTGTGCACGTCCCCTGCACGCTCAGGGCGGAAGTGGAACTCGAAGGCAAAGCTCCGGCGGCGGGAAGTCAGATCTATTACTTCCCTCATCTTGCCGTGGGAGCGAGTTGGCAAACCACGATCACCTATATCAATTACTCCGCCGAAGAGGTGAGCTGCCAAACCGATTTCCTTTCCGATCAAGGAACTCCGTTGAGGGTCTCGTTTCCGGGAGCGGGGCCGGTTGTCCGCCGGACCGACATTCTACCGCCCGGGGGGTCGGTTCATGAGGAAACTGACGTGGAGCTGGGCTCTATGCTTGTGCCCGGCTGGGCGAAGGCCGCTTGCACAGGGCCGGTGAAGGCCAGCCTTCTGTTTCGTCAATACAACAGCGAAGGGGTGCCCGTGGCGGAAGCCGGAGTCAATGCAATGGCGGTTCCGGCCACCCGCTTCGTCACCTTTGCCGAACAGCAAGAAAGCAATGGTGGAACCGGCCTCGCTTATGCGAACCCTTCTTCCACAGAGACCCTCGTCACCTTCACGGCCAGGGACGCGGCGGGACAGGTGCTGGCCAGCGTCGATAAGACCCTGTTGCCCGAAGGGCACGATGCTCACGTCATGGCGGTCCTGTTCGGTCGCCCCAGCTTTAGCGGATCGCTCGAAGTCACCTCCACGGAGCCCATCGTCAGTCTGTCGATCAATGCCGAAGCCGCTCCCATATTCTCCTCCCTGCCTCCGGGGAACTGGATCCTTCTGCGCAGGGACCGACGACGTATTACTTCCCGCATCTTGCCGTGGGCGAGAGTTGGCAGACCACGATCACCTATATCAACTACTCGCTGAGGAGGTGAGCTGCCGGACCGAATTCATTTCCGATCACGGAAATCGGCTACTGGTCTCGTTTCCGGGACGGGGAACGGTGGACAACCGGACCGACGTGCTGCCGCCGGGTGGGGCGGTTCACGAGGAGACCGATGTCGATCTGAGCGCTCCGTCTGCGGCCGGCTGGGCGCGGGCTACGTGCTCGGGGCCGGTCAAGGCCAGCCTGCTGTTTCGCCGGTACGACAGCGAAGGCATGCCTACGGGAGAAGCCGGAGTCAATGCAGCGGCCGAACCGGCCACCCGTTTCGTCACCTTTGCCGAACAGGCGCAAGGCCAGCCTGGGACCGGCGTGGCCTATGCCAACCCCTCGACCACGGCGGCCCACGTCACGTTTACGGCCAAGGACACGGCGGGGCTGACGCTGGCCAGCGTCGTTCGGACCCTGTTGCCCGAAGGGCACGTTGCGCATGTCATGGTGGAACTGTTCGGTTTCACGAGCTTTAGCGGATCGCTCGAAGTCACCTCCACGGAGCCCATCGTCAGTCTGTCGATCAATACCGAAGCCGCTTCCGTATTTTCCTCCTTGCCGCCGGGGGAAGTGGAGGAGTCCGAGCCGTGATCCGCAGGGTCAAGCCAAGCTCCAGGATCGAACAGGACTTCAACTTCCGGTTCCGTCAACCCCAGCCATCGGGAACCCAATCCAGTCTCTCGATATCCTCAGACTCTCGTTGGCCGGCCGGGATCAGGTCAACATCGGCCCGCGGCCGCGGTTATAGATCGACCGGGATGAGCTGGCCAGCCTTCTGACAGTCGATGCCAAAACGGCCCGATACAGTGACCGGTAATCCTGAAAACGGCAGTTGATAGCCTGCATGTCTCACCACGTGGGGAGGCGAAGTGCGTGAGAGGGCTGGCAGGACGAGGCGCAAGCCGCTTGGCGCGCGGAGGTGTACTCGACAGTACATCGAGCACGGCAAGCAAGCGCAACGAAGTCATGGCGGTCTTATCGCGTGCTGCGGCCGTCAGATGGTGAGAAATGCAGGTTAGATGGCCTCGGTGACTTGGCCGGTGCTGCCGGCGATCCGATCATCTGGAAGGCGCCGGAAAATCCAGCTTGGAAACAATCACCGGGGTTGCAGCCGGGTAAACTGCTCCCCAGCAGCTCTGACTCGGGCCGGAAATGTAATGGCCGCGTAGCTTCGTTACGCCTGGAAAGAACTGCCGCAGCCGCAGGTGGAGGTGACGTTCGGGTTCTCGAACTTGAAGCCCGCGCCTTCGAGGGTCTCGATATAGTCCACACGGCAGTTGTCGAGGTAGAGCATGCTTGCCTGGTCGACAAACACCTTGAGGCCGCCGTTGAACGTGTAGGTCTTGTCGAGCGGCAACCGGTTGTTCTCGAAAGCCATCGAGTACTGAAAACCGGAGCATCCGCCCCCGACGACGGAGATGCGCAGTCCCTGGGGCCTCGGATCCTGTTGGCCCAGGATCTCGTGGATCTTCGTAACAGCCGTTTCAGTTAATTCGACCATGGTCGTGTTTCTCCTTCAGCTCTCGTATCCCGGGTGGAGATTCTTTCCCGGAACGGTTGCTCCTGCTTTCCGCCCCTGATTATACGTCATTCGTCTAAGCAATGCTGTCTCTTTGAAGCTTTCGGATTCTTCCCTTTCGATGGAACGAACCTGCCCGGCACTGGCGGGAAGCCGGCTCATTCGGCTGCCGTCGTGGCCGCCATCCTTTTCGAGCAATGAGATCGGTTCAGCTAGTAAGCCCAGCGCCACAACGACGCGCCGGCTGTCAGCCCGGCGCCGACGGCGCACATCACAACCAGGTCGCCCTTCTTCAATTGACCGTTGTCGAGGACCTTCTGCGCGGCCAGAGGAAGCGTGGCGCCGGTAGTGTTGCCGTATTCCCCGATGACATTGATCGCTTTGTCATCGGGTATGCCCAGCTTGCCGGCGACTGCGGAGATGATGCGCCCGTTGGCTTGATGGAGCAGAAGGCAGTCCACATCTTCGGGCGTGAAGCCGTTCCGCTCGATGATCTGCATGCACACGTCCGTCATCTTCCGCACGGCGTACTTGAAGACCTGCTTGCCTTCCTGGTGGACATAGTGCATGCGCTTCTCGACGGTCTCGGAACTCGCGGGGTTCCGGCTGCCACCGGCGGGCATGCAAAGCCAGTCGCCGCCGGAGCCGTCGATTTCATTGATGTAGTCCAACAGGCCCAGTTGGGGGTCTTCGGAGGGCTCCAGCAAAATCGCTCCGGCCGCGTCGCCGAACAACACGCAGGTGGCGCGGTCTTGATAGTCGATGATCCTCGACATCGTGTCCGCACCGATGACCAGGATCCGTTCATGCGCCCCGCTGGCAATCATCTGTGCGCCGGTCATCAGCCCGTAAAGGGTTCCCGAGCAAGCTGCAAGCAGGTCAAAGCCCCAAGCGCCTTTGGCGCCAATCCGGTCCTGAACGAGGCATGCCGTCGACGGAAACATCATGTCGGGCGTGACGGTGCAGACGATCAGAGTTTCGATGTCGCTGCCTTTGAGGCCGCGCTGTTCGAGCACCAGTTTGGCCGCCTCTACCGCCATGTCGGATGTGGCTACTTCGTCCTCCGCAATGTGTCGAGTCCGGATGCCGGTTCGCGCTACGATCCATTCATCATTCGTGTCGACGATCTTCTCGAGGTCGGCGTTCGTCAGCGTCTTCGGTGGCACGTAGCAGCCGACCGCTGAAATCTTGACCCGGCGGACGTGGCGAGAGTTCTGCGAAGGTCCTGCGGTAGGCATAAGAAGGGAGGGTTGATCGGCGGCGAGCTCCGGGGAGGGCTGCCAAAGACCCTTTATGATACAGCGAAACGCCTGCGGCATTGCTGTCAAGCCAAGCATCCGCCGCCGTCCCCAATGATGCAGTCCTCGTTGCTGTTCGAGACCGTTGAAGAGATCTTTCAACGTGTCTTCCGCGAAATCAAACCGCGCACGGTTCTGCCGACGATCGTGGTCCGCTTCTGCTCCTACGTCCACATGGACAGCAAGATTCGGCTCGACGGCGACCACAAGCAGATCGAGGTGCGTATCAGCGACCAGTTGGCAGGCGCCCCTGTGCCCGTGCAAGAGGCGCTGGCGCACATCCTGCTTGGCAAGCTTTACCGCAAGAAGATCGCACCGAAATACGACCACCGCTACCGCCTATACACCGAGCGCGAAGATGTGCGCCGCAAGGCGATGCTTGTCAAGCAGGTTCGCGGCCGCAAGCAGATTCTCACCGCGCGGGGCAATGCCTACGATCTCGAAGAAATGTTCGACCGCCTCAACGAACAGTTCTTCGACAACCTCCTGGCGCGTCCCCAATTGACCTGGAGCCCCCGCCGTTCACGCCGCTCGCTCGGCCACTGGGACCCGGTACATAACACCATCGTGATCAGCCGCATCTTCGACGAGCCCGCAGTCCCGCGCTTCCTCGTCGAGTACGTCCTCTATCACGAGATGTTGCACCTCAAGCACCCCGTCGAGCAGACCCGGGGCCGCCGCCGCGCCCACACGAAGCAGTTCTACGCTGACGAACGAAAGTTCCCCCGTTACCAGGAAGCCGTCGCGCTGCTCAAGCAGCTTTGATCCGTTCCCGTCACCGCAACACGAAACGCACCATGGAGGATTGTTCGCAATGTTCACCAGCCGGCAGTCACCGGCGATCCCGGCAACCGTCGAACAGATCAATATGCCACGTCCCGCCGGCGTGCTTCCTCGCGGGATAGGGCTTGAGGCCGACGGTCATGCCCGAGTACCTTCTCGAACCACAGGATCGCCGCCTCTTCATCTTCTGGAGGCTTCACCCCGATCACGGGTTTTCCAGCTTCCACTGAATCTGCCGCAGCATCCCCTGGAACATGCGGGCGTCCTTCGGCGCCAGCCGTAGCCGGCCGACCCAGCGCTGCAGCTTGCGCAACTGAGCATCACGGTTCCCGGGGAGGATGAAGCCGCCCGCCTCGAGCATCGGAACGAGCATCTGAACAATGCGGTCGCGCTCATCCGCGCCGACCGACGCCGGCGTCTTCAGCCCGGGTACCGTCTTGGAATGACGAGCGAGCTCGTAGCAGCACAACGCCACGGCCTGCCCCAGATTCATCGACGGGCATCCCGCTTCAGTCGGAATGGTCAGGATCCAGTCGCAGTGGCTCAAGTGATCGTTGCTCAGGCCGAACTTTTCCGATCCGAACACCAAGGCCGCCGTTCGGTCGGCCAGATGGGTTCGCAGGGAAACAGCGCCTGCCGGCAGCAGGCGCTGCACGTGACCCTCGGCGCGGCCTCGCATCGCCGACGTCCCGACGACGAGTGAGGTATCGCCAAGCGCCTCCGGCAAGCCCGACGTCACTTGCGCCTCCCGCAATACCTCAGCCGCTCCTACGGCCGAGCTCGCCTCTCGAAAAGCCTTTTCATAGGGGTCGACCAGCCAGAGGTTCGCGAAGTCGAAGTTCAGCATGGCCCGCGCGGCAGCCCCTATGTTCAGTGGGTTGCGCGGCTGAACGAGCACGACGCGCAATCGTTCTTGCCAGCTCACGGACAGTGAAATCGCTGTTGCGGCAACAGCCTCGAATCCAGCATCGCTTTCGAAGCCCACTAGTATAATGATCCGAGTATGTTCAACCTCTTCCGCAGTCGAAAACGGGCTGTCCGCTACGTGCTCGGCGGTATTCTGACCCTGGTCGCCTTCTCGATGGTGATCACCCTCATCCCAGGCTTATTGAGCAATCCGGCCGAAGCGACTGATGTCCCGCTCGGCGAAGTCGACGGTCGGCCGATCACGGTCCAACATGTCGCCTCGCATATGGCCGCTCAGGGAGTGTCCTCTGATCTGCCGTTCAATAGCATCCTGCTGACGTCGGCCGGCGCTTTGGACGCGCTTGTGGAGAGAGAAGTGCTCCTGATGGAAGCGGAGAGGTTCGGTCTCTATCCGAATGAGCAGGAAGTGGCCGAATGGATGCAGTTCCAGATGCCCTTCCTCTTTCCCGATGGCGTCTTCGTCGGAAACGCTATCTACATGCGGTACGTTCGACAGAACTTCAAGATCAGCATTCCGGAGTTTGAGCAACGGCTCGCCCAGAGCATGGCGGTCGACACCCGGTTGAAGCGTCTCGTGACGAGCGACATTCTCGTCACGACGCCCGAGTTGGAGGAGGCCTATCGCGCCCGGAATGAACAGACGAGCATCGAATACGTCAAGGTCTCGGCTGCGGACTTCACACGGCAGGTCCGAGTCACGGACGAAGAGTTACGGGAGGCCTACGAAGGCGAAAAAGCGCAGCACCGTATTCCGGAACGTAGGACCGTCAAGCTGCTCTTGCTGGACGACAGCAGTCTTCCCGTGCCCGAGGTGCCGGAATCACGGCTTCGACAGTACTACGCCCAAAACCGCGCCACCTACCGTGTGTCCCGTCAAGCGAGGGCGAGCCACATCTTGTTCATGACCGGCATGGAATCGCCCGACGACGAGAGTCCCGATCAGAAAGCCAAGGCCGAAGAGGTGCTCCAGAAGATTCGTGACGGCGCCGACTTCGCTCGCATGGCGAAGGAGTACTCGGAGGACACGAATGCCGCCGAAGGGGGCGATCTCGGCTTGTTCAGCGCGGGCGAATACCCGGCGCAATTCGAGCAAGCCGTTTTCAATCTCGAGCCGGACGCGGTCAGCAATGTCGTCAAGAGCGAGGCGGGCTACCACATTATCAAGCTGCACGAGAAGGTTCCTGTGAGGACTAGGCCCTTCGATGAAGTGCGGGACGAGCTGCTCGCCACGCTGCGCCAGGAGATGATGCAGCGCGATCGTTTCGAGTTGACGGATCGCGTCTCGGCGGCTGCTCGCGAAGCCGGAACCGACTTGGAGGAAGTTGGGCGGCAGTACGAGCTGGAAGTCCGCACCCTTCCGCCTTTCAGCATCAACGAGCCGCCCGCCGAGCTCGCCGGCGACCAGGAGTTCCTGAAGGCGCTGTTCACCAACGAGCCGGGCAATCCGGCGCTGAGCACCGAGGGCGGCATTACGAAGATCGGCGTCGTTAGCGCTCTTGACCCCGTGAGGCCGGCGGAGTTCGAAGAGGTGCGCGACAAGATTCGAGACAGCGTGGTCAACCAGAGAAGCGTAGACCTTGCGCAACAGCGCGCTCAGCGGATCGCGGAAGAAGCGCAGAAGCCCGGTGCTTCGTTGCGGCGGGTGGGGTCGCGCTTCGGGGTCCGCGCCCGCAGCAGTGAGTTCTTCAAAAACAACGATCTTGTGGAAAACATCGGAAGCGCCTCTGCACTCGGCCCCGAGCCTTTCAGCGGCGAGCTCGACTTAGTCGTTGGACCTCGCAGAGTAGGGAACGACTTCGTCATCTTTCGAACCCTGGAGAGAAAGGAAGCGGACATGGGCCCCTTCAGGGTCGAGCGCGGGAACATCCGCAAAACTCAGCTCGCCATGAAGCGGGACGCCGCGTTTCGCGTCTATACGCAGGCCAAGGTCGCCGCGTATGAAGCGGCGGGCCGCGTTCGAAAGCACGAAGACCGCGTTCGCGAGTTCGCTCAACTCTACGCCCGAGGCAGAACGTAGTTTTTCCGTGGTATCTGCTTCGTTGCCCCTTTAATAGCTGGGTACGACCATCTTCAGAACGTCGTCGACCCTCAACATTTCGCGCACGACGAAGGGTTCGCCGTACTTTGTGTGGATCAGCATTCCGTAGTGGCGGGCGGTTGCCCGAATCCGCTCCGCGACGGCCTCCTGCTCGGGAAACAGCTCCGCCCCCGCGGACCTCGTCTCATACTGCGACCGGTAGCAGAAGAGGGCTCGCAGCCGGCGCTCGAATTGCGAGCTGATATCCACTACGAATCTCGGCCGCACGTCGGCGTAGATGGACGAGTACAGAACCTTCAGCGGCCGGTGCGGTTCCCCGCCGATGTCGAGTTTCTTGAGCCCCGCCAGGAAGCAGGCCTCGAATCCGATTTCCGAAGCGCGGCTGTGATCCGGGTGTCGAGCTTCCCCATAAGGCAGAATGACTACACGCGGTCGCAACTCGCGAATCTTTGCCGCCAGCTTCTTCCGCGCATCGAGAGTGTTTTCAAGCCGCGCGTCCGGTAAATGCAGGTTGTGACGCTCGGTCAGCAGCATCTCGGCGCCCGCCGCGGAGGCTTCCTCAAGGCGCTGCTCGGGGCTGCCGCGTGTGCCCATTTCGCCCGCGGTCAGATCCACGACGGCGGTCCGGTAGCCGCGCTCGGCGGAACGAATCAACGTGCCGCCGCAGGTCTGCTCCACGTCATCGGGATGAGCGGCGACAGCCAGCATGTCGATGGGCCTGAGCATGAATTTCCCTTGGCTTTCAACTTCCCTGAAGCGCTTTCAAGAAGGCCCGGGGGCTCCAATGATGGCGGAAGGCTTCTACTCCGTTTACGGTCACGACCGGCACGCCGTGATCGTACCTCTCCCTCAGCCTGATGTCGCGGTCGATGTCGACCTCCGTCAACGCGAAACCATGCTCCTTTCGCAGCGTCTCCAACTGCGTCCCTGTCTCCTCGCACAGATGACAATCACCCCGCGAGTATAGAATGACCTGAGCCGTTTCTGTCTTCATCAACGAAATCGCGGGTTTCCGGGTCGACCGATCCTTAGCCTGCCTTTCTCCCCACGTGGGGAGGCGAAGTGTGTGAGAGGGCCGTCAGGACGAGGAGCGTGCCGCTTGGCGCGCGCAGGTGTACTTGACCCTACATCGAGCACGGCGAGCAAGCGCAACGAAGTCATGGCGGTCTTATCGCGTGCTTCCCCCGTCAGGTGGTGAGAAATGCAGGTTAGTAGTAATAAGCCCTTCGATAGCGCCGGCGGCGTGGCCGCGACCAGATCAGAACCGCGCCGGCCACGAACCCGCCGACATGCGCCCACCACGCGACGCCTCCCGTGTCTGCAGCCCCGGTCTCCGCGGCGCCGCTGAAGAACTGAATCGCAAACCAGTAGACCAACATCAAGACCGCCGGCAACTCGATCGTCGTGACAAACAGGAAGATCCAGACCAGTGTCTTGATCCGGGCGTACGGAAACCTTACCAGGTAAGCGCCCATGACCCCCGCGATCGCTCCGCTGGCTCCGACCGCCGGCACCATCGATTCCGGGTTGGCCAGGATGTGCGCCAGGGATGCGAGAAGTCCGCAGGCCAGATAGAACAGAAAATAGGCGAAGTGTCCCAACTCATCTTCGACGTTGTCGCCGAAGATCCACAGAAACCACATGTTCCCGATCAGATGGAGCCAGCCTCCGTGCAGAAAGATCGAGGTGAAGACGGGACCGATCCCCAAGATCAACGGATAGCGGCCCGCCACCGCTTGCTCGGCGCGCAGGGGAATGGCCCCGAATGTTTCGACAAAAGTTTGCTGTGCGCCCGGCGATTCAATCGCCAGCGAGAATTGGTATACGAAAACCACCACGTTCACGACGATCAGCGCGAGCGTAATGAACGGAGTGCCGAAGCGAGGAGCGTCGTCGCGAAGCGGAAACATGGCGGCTAGGCGTGCGCGATGCGCTCGGAGAATGCCCGCGAGGCGCGCCGCTCGCCGGAAGCCATCAATGCGCGGGCCTGCGCGGCCGACGCGATGCCGCCTCGGGCCCCCAAATCCCGGCAGTTCAAAGCGGCCATCGCGTTCGAGAAATCGAGAACCTCTTCCAGCGGATACCCTTCCAGCAGCCCATAGCAGAATGCCCCGTGGAAGACGTCGCCCGCTCCGGTGGTGTCTACGCAATCCACGACGAACGCCGGGGAATACAGAAAACGCCCGTCCACGTACGCCAGCGCTCCCCGGGAACCCAGTGTCATCGCAGCTACCTTCATGTTGTGCGCTGCCTGCAAGAGTTCGAGTGCGCGGAAGGAATCCGGCTCGCCGGTCCAGCGAGCCGGGAACTCGGCGGAGGCAACGAGATAGTCGACCAGCGGCAGCACGCGGTCGAAGCCTCGGTAGATCGTGTCCACGTCGACCGTAACGGGGATGCCTGCTTTTCGCGCGATGGACGCGGCTCGCTCGACCGCCGGTGTATCGTGACCGTCGATGTGGAGCAACCGGGCGCAGGTGATTTGGTCATCGTGGATCTGATCCGGATCGATGCGCAGGCAGTCGTCCCGGCGCCAGAAGATGGTGCGCTCCCCGGTCTCTTCGTCCACGACGATGTAAGCTGACTGGTTGGCGCAACCTCTTCTCACTTGGAGGTGCTCCAGGTCGATACCGCTCGACTTGAGGCTTTCGAGTTGAAGCCGCCCGCGCTCGTCGTCGCCGACCGAACCGATGTATTTCGTCCGCAGGCCAAGGGCTTGGCAAGTGGCGATGGCGCTCGCTACCTGTCCGCCGGGGCTGAGGACTTCCCTGGTGAAGGGCGTCTTGCCGCCATGCGGCGGAAACCGCGACACCATCAGTACGGTGTCAGTGGCGTTCAGGCCCACGCCGACAACGTCAAACCGAGGTTCCACGAACCCATTGTACGGTCGCACGAGTGCCGTCAGTCGGGATCTTGGCGAGCCGTCCCGCGGACTCCGCACGGGATAATGGGTTTATGACGCGGGACGAGATCATACTGGCTTCCGAGAGATATTTGTTCCCGGCGGTCGCGCACTACTTCAAGGAGCGGCTGGTCATCAGCCGAGCCAAGGATCAGTACGTCTGGGACGCGGATGGGCGGCAGTATCTGGACTTCTTCGGCGGGATCGCGACGATCAGTGTGGGGCACCTCAACGACAAGGTGCGCGAGAAGGTCCACGAGCAGGCGGACACGCTGCACCATGTCTCGACGCTCTATGCGACCGAGCCGCAGGCGTCGCTGGCGGAGACGGTGGCTTCGCTGACGCCCGGCGGCGCGCTGACCAAGTCGTTCTTCACCAATAGCGGAACGGAAGCCAACGAAACGGCGATCATGCTGGCCCGCTGCTACACGGGACGCAGCGAGATCGTCGCGCTGCGGCACGGCTACCACGGGCGGACGGCGCTGGGGACGACGTTGGCGGGGCAGGGCATTTGGCGTGGCAACACAGCGCCGCAGCCGGGTGTGGTCCATGCCCACAACGCTTACTGCTACCGCTGTCCGTTCGGGCTGTCGTACCCGTCGTGCGAAGTCAAATGCGCCCAAGACGTCGAGAACGTGATTCAGACCACGACAACAGGACAGATCGCGGGCTTTATCGCCGAACCGATCCAGGGCAGCGGGGGCTTCATCACTCCGCCGAAGGAATACTTCTCGATCGTCCATGAGATCGTGAAACGTTACGGTGGCATCTTCATCAGCGACGAGGTGCAGACCGGCTGGGGCCGGACGGGAGGCAAGTGGTTCGGCATTGAGCAGTTCGATGTGGTGCCCGACGTCATGACGGGGGCCAAGGGGATCGCGAACGGCCTTCCCCTGGGGCTGACGGTGACTCGACCCGAGGTGGCGGATTCGATGCGGTTTCTCACGCTTTCGACTTTCGGCGGCAGTCCGATTTCCGCCGTGGCGGCGGCGGCCGTGATCGACTACGTGCGGGAACAGGATCTGCTGACCAACAGTGAAGAGGTAGGAGCCTTTCTGCGTGCGAGGCTGGAGGAACTTCAGCAGAAACACACCCTCATCGGGGACGTGCGCGGCATGGGGTTGATGCAAGCGCTGGAGCTGGTGAAAGATCGCGAGACGAAGCAGCCGGCCGCCGAGGAAACCGCGGAAGTGCTGGAGGCCGCGCGCCGCAACGGGCTGCTGATCGGCAAGGGCGGGCTGTATGGAAATGTGATCCGGATCTGCCCGCCGCTGAACATCGCCAGGAGCGATGTCGATGAGTTCGTCAGGTTGCTGGACATCAGCCTTGGCGAAGCGATGGCCCAACACTGAGGCTTCTTGTCCGTTTCCTATAGTTCCTGTCTTTGTCGGGGGCGCATGGGAGAATGGAGCGGTTCGACATGAGACGTGCAGATCATCTTGTTGATAAACGCATGTCGGCGCACTATTTATCCTTTCAACGAGCCTCTTCCGATCCAGTGAGCCGCTAGAGCTACGGGTGCGGCGGGTCCAGGCAGCCGATCCACACTATGCAAGGCTGGCTATGTTTGTGCCAGGCTACGAAAACCATGAGCGCCGAGTTCATCGCTATTCTGACTGTGGGCGTGGCGATAGCGGCGCTCCAGATGGCAAGCATCAAGGGCTTGCAGAGGACATGGATAAGCTGGGCCGGAGCGTCGGCGTCCTGGAGCAGTGCATGGCGAGGTACGAAGGAATGCTTGAGGGCATGTTCAACCACCGTTCCCAAGTCGAAACAGCGTGAGCCGCGGACGGGAGTCGGGCGAAGCGCTCAAGATTCGCGTAGCTGCTCGCGCGGCGACGCTCCATTGGATCGCCTTGGCAGGCGCCGGAGGTCTGGAACAAATCGCTGCGCCCTATCGCCTTGTGGAACCGAGTTGGGCTACGAAGAAGAGCCGGAGGCGATCGAAGCCGGGGCCGAAACGGGCAGCACGGGCAATCCTTTGGGCCGGAGGCCGACGAGGCGGCGTGACGACGCTCACGGTCAACTTGCCGCAACCAACGATTCAATGTTTTCGATATCGATGGAGGAGCGGGCAAGATCAAGGTCGTACAATTTCTGCAAATTCAGCCAGAACTCCGGTGTCATTCCAAGGGCCTGCCCGATACGCAGCGCCGTGTCCGCCGTGATGGACCGGCGTCCGTGAACGATCTCGTTGATGCGCCGCGGTGGCACACCGATCGCTTTCGCCAGACGATATTGGCTGATACCGAGCTCATCGAGAATTTCCGCCAAGTGTTCTCCGGGATGAATCGAGTCGATCTGGTTCACGAGTTTGCTCCCTAGTGATAGTCGGTAATCTCAATTTCCATGGCGCCTTGCTCTGTCCAGAAAAAGCCCACACGCCATTGGTCGTTGATACGGATGCTGTGCTGGCCTTTTCGGTCGCCCGTCAGGGCTTTGAGGCGATGAGACGGCGGAACCCCGAAGATCGGACAACGCGGTGGCCGCCACGACACGCTGAAGCCGCATGCGGGCTCGACGCTTGATGTCATCCGGAAGGCGGCGAACGGTCTGACCCTCAAAGACACGTTCGGTCTCCTTGTCCTTGAATCGCTGTATGAGCACATATTAACGTATCGAGATAATAACGCCAGCGGTTATGAACCGTGTTGACAAAGAACAAGCCATGGCCGTTGGGGAGCATGGGATTCTCGATTCTCGCGGGAATCTTCAGTTACGCGACGATGATCGGCTGATCACGACACCCGGCAAGATGGAATCAGCCGTCTCTCATCAAAGAGCGGCGAGGAGATCATGCAGCGAGGTATAAGAGACAGCGATACGTCGGGCCGCGAGCGGTTGGGCTGCTTCCATCCGGCCGTTGTCTTTGAGCGTGATGCGCTGGCCTTCCTGGTGGTTATTCCCGAGGTAACGGTGAGCGTGTGATCAGGTCATCGAACAAGACCCTCTTCCCAAACTCTCCGGCTACCGAGGCTTTGTGTGGAGAAGCGGCGTCACCAATGTCGAATTGGTTGATTCTTGGGGGCGGCCACCCCACAGGGACGGAGAAAGCCTGAGCAGTTACAGCACAGCCTCAGACAACAAGCGGCATCGTTGAAGGCATCCCTCGGGCATTCTCCGAATGTCGCGCCGCGGCCCGCGGGATGCGAACTCCGGATTATGTTGACGTTGCGCAACGCGCCGACGAGAATAAGGCATACCCTCGGCGCCCGTAGCTCAGCTGGATAGAGTGTCTGCCTCCGGAGCAGAAGGCCGCAGGTTCGAATCCTGCCGGGCGCGCCATTCAACCGTTTTGTTTTCTGCGCTCGTCTGCCTTTCCTCTCATTTCTGAGGACGGCATCGTAAAGCAGTCGCGCCGCCCTTTTCAGCCTGCCGGTCGAGATTGGAGAGCGCTTCCCGCATCATGTCGTGCTTAGCCAGGCCGTAGCGAGTAAACATTGCGCCGTCGCCTTGTCTGAGCATCTGTATCCCTTGTTCGACATATCTGAATGGCTGTACGCGCGACTCGAATCGTCTCGCCGTCAATCTTCACGACTTTCGACCCTGCCGAGCGCATCGTCGAGTTGATCGAGGATGCCGAGCCCTGCTTGCACCGACCCGCGGGCAGCCAGTGCACGAAACCTCGCCTCTGTGTCGTGCTGGGTGACTGCGATGGTCGAGAGTTCCTCCATCAGCTTGTTCAAGCTTACCCCGCGGCTCTGGGCGAGTTCCTTCAATCGATTGTGGGTGTCATTGGGTAGACGGACGGTCAGCGTCGACATCTGTTATTCCTCCGCAATCAGTTCACCGGGCGTCACGACGCGCATCTTTGGAAAGTGCAGCTCGCTTCGCTCAAAGTCTCGCCTATTATGGGTGACGATCACCTCAGCACCGCCAGCCACGGCCAGCTCAAGCACGTGGTTGTCGGCCTCGTCGGATGGATTCGGACGCCAGAGATAATACACACGCACCCAACGGCCGGGCGTGCCATTGAACCGTAAAACCGGCGGCGCTTGTGCAGGACGGGGCGCTTCAATACCGGCGGATCCGGGAGATCCGGATTTCGCCGATCTGCCCGAAAAAGTTCCCCGGGCCCAACCAGTTGAATTTGCCCCCATAGCGGGCGCGGCCGTCCAGTCGACTGCCCACGGAGAACTGGGCGATGTGCCGGCGATTGTTGACCAGTCTGCGTCCGTCCGGGCTTTTCATTTCCCAGATCAGCGTGCCGTCGAGGAAGATCTGGTGCAGGTCTTCCTCGTAGGAATACTGCCAGGCGACATGGTGCCAGGCGGTGTCGCGGATTCCCACCCATTCATCAGCCGCCACGATCCCGGTCGGACGGCTGAAGGGATGCAGGTCCTTCAGGGCCTGCTCCGGCTCGGCACCCAGGAAGTGCGCGCCCGGAGCCATGCTGCCGTCGGGCGAGCCTCGGTCAGAGAGGTACAGTTCCCAAACGCCGCTCTCCGTGTTGTCGTAGGTGCCGCAGACATGCCCGTAGTGGAATTCCTGGCCGTACTTGTTGATAGGGCCGCCCGGCCGCACCCAAGCTTCCACCGTCCATTCCGTTTCGATGGTCTTCAGGTCCACCTTGTCGTTCCACTGGGGTCCGATGAACCCTCCTTCCCCGCCGCCGATGAAATGGGGATACCTCCCCCAGCCGGGCTGTTCCAATCGCGTGTCGCCTTTGCTGTTGACCCAGGTCAGGGTCAGTTCCGAATCACCCATGACGTCCGGAATGAACCTTCCGCTGGGGCCTTGCCAGTCCCACAAGGCCACGGTATGCCTGTCGGGGCCGAGGCGGCGGAGCCCTTCATCGACTACCTTCAATCGGAATGCGCGCGATGCCCTCTGGCCCGCGGCGTCGGTGGCCTCGAGCCGAAAGCTTTGCAGCTCCAGAGCCGTAGCCGTGCCGCTGAGCTCTCCACTCTCGCGGTTCAGGGAGATTCCCGCCGGCAACGTTCCCTGCGTCGTCCGCCAACGCACCGGCTCCACCATATGGCGGGTTTGCAGAACCTCTCGATACGGGATTCCCCGGAAGGCGAGAGGAAGCGAAGACGTGGCCACCTCGCCCTCCGATATGGTCAGGGCGAAGGTGTGCTCGTCGCTTTGGCCGGCGGCATCGGTCGCTCGCAGGGTAATCGCCCGTTCCTTGGCCGTCTTTGTCGGAGTGCCTTCGATCGTCCCTTGTCGTTCGTCAAAGCGAAGTCCATCCGGCAACTCTCCGGCCAACTCCCAGCGAACGGCCCCCTCGGCCGCATCAGTGGAGAACGTCACCGCATAAGGGGCATGAAGTCCGGCCTCGGGAAGCAGCCGTTCCACGACCGTTAGTTCCTTGGCGACCGGATAGCGCATCACGCTCGAGATGCGAAGTTCATCCATCTCCCCTTCGAAGTCGTACGTCTTGATGTGGTAGGGCGGCTCGCGTGAATTGAGAATCCCCCCGACCACAAAGGGAAGGTCGTTCCGCTCGGCATCGTTCTTCACCCGCCGCGGCGGGGTGCCCTTCCAGATCAGCTTCCCGTCCAGGAAAAAAAAGTGCGTCTGGTCTTCGGAGCGGAACTGCCAGGCCACATGGTGCCATCCCTCATCCTGAATGGCCGCCTCATGCATGACGGTTCCGTAGCCGGCTCTTCGTCGTCCCGGGTAGACCAGGACGTCGCTGTCCGGCGCACGCTTCTGCGATCCGATAAACCGGGACGCCGGCAGCAGCCCCCGCTTCACCGGCCAGATCTCCAGCCAGGAGTGCAAACTGAAGTCCCAGCCGCCCCGGACGCCATGGATCAATCCGAATCCTTCGTCGTCGGTGCCGCAGATTTTGGCGAAGGGTCCCGCGGTGCCGGAACCGCGCGGACGGTAGGTGGCAGGGTGATCCAGTTGTATGTCGCTCAGGGCGAACCCCCGGTAACGCACCCAGGCTTCCACGGTCCACGCTCGCTCGCAGGTGCGCAACTCCAGTTTGTCGTTATTGACCGGGCCGAGTAACAGGTTGGCGTCGTCCTCCCGCACTTCGAACCGGGCCGTGGAGCCGAAGCCCGGGCGCTTCCCCCACAGGAAATTTTTGAAGGCCCTCAAGGTCAGGGCTGGATCGCCCATGGCGTCCTGCGTCTGGGCGCCCTGTCCCTCGTCGAAGTGATAGAGCACTACGGTGTGCTCATCCGGGCGAAAGGGCTCTCGCAGGGAAGCCGGCAACAGGTCCGCGGCATGGGACCCGATGGCCCAGCTTCCCATCATCACCAGTCCCGTCAAACAAGCCAATCTCAGGAGATTCTTCAAGACCCGCCTACCTTTCTCCAAGCCGGAACCAGATCCAAAGAGGGGCAATGCAGATGTCAAGAACAACGGTCTCACGACCCGAAACGAATCCGACCCAGTATACAAAACGGCGCCCGGGCCCCGAACTGCCCGCACGGCCGGAGCACACGAACCTGGGCCGTTTGGCCCCCTTTTGTCCGCGACGCTTCAGGGCGAGCCTCGATTCAACAGCCGTCCCCGGTTGCCGCAACCCGACGGTCGCGCTGCACGGTCGGGCCTCTCCGATGGCTTCGGGTTATGATCAACCGATGCTGAAGGTGGGCTTGACGGGCGGCTTGGCGACGGGAAAGAGCTATGTGTCGGCTCGTTTGGCGGAGTTGGGGTGTCATGTCATCCAGGCGGATTCGCTCGGACATGAGGTTCTGCGGCGGGGTGGTGAAGCCTACAACGATGTTGTCGCAGAGTTTGGCGAGCGGGTTCTCGGCGACGGGGGCGAGATTGACCGCAAGTTGCTGGGGGCGATGGTCTTCCCGGATGCCGCGAAGCTGGCGAGGTTGAACTCGCTGGTTCATCCGCACGTCTTCAGGCGGCAGCAGGCTTTTTTTGAGGCTCTCGAGCGGGACGATCCGCACGGAATCGGGGTGGTAGAGGCGGCTATCATGATTGAGAGCGGCAGTTATAAACGCTACGACCGGTTGATCGTCACGGTTTGCCCCCAGGAGGTGCAGGTGCGGCGATTCATCGAGCGCGGCGGGACGGAGGAGCAAGCCCGCGACCGCTTGGCGCGCCAGATGGCGATCGAGAAGAAGCGCGCTTTCGCCGATTTCATCATCGACACCTCGGGCAGCTTTGCTGAAACCGACGCCCAGGTCCGCGATGTGTACGAACGGTTGAAGCGAGGAGCAGCATGAGACAGCAGATCGGCTGGAGACCTTTTTGGCTCGCCGCCCTGTTGGCGGGGGCCTTCGTGTTGTGGACGACATCTCCGCGTTGGTTGGGGCGTGAGGCGCTGCCGCTGCCGCCGGCCGATCCGTTCTGGACCGAGGCGCAATCCAGCGGCTTGACGCAGGAAGAAAGAGCGGATATCGACATCTACAACCGGGCGGCGAGCGCTACCGTGAACGTGACAAGCAAGGTACTGCGGCAGAACTGGTTCTTCGATGTGTATCCGACGAGTGAGTCGGGTTCGGGATTCCTGATCGATGACCAGGGCCGGATTCTGACGAACCATCACGTCATCAAGGGCGGGTCGCAGATCCGGGTCACCCTTCTGAATGACGAAGCGAGTTATGACGCCGAGATCCTCGCCTTCGATGAGGCGAACGATCTGGCGCTGATCCGCATCGAGGCCGGCAAGGAGATTCCGCACCTGACGATCGGCGATTCCGAAAACCTCAAGGTGGGCCAGAAGGTGTTGGCGATCGGGAACCCTTTCGGTCTCGAAGGCACCTTGACGACGGGCGTGATCAGCTCGCTGGGGCGCACGATTCAAGACGACGACTCCCTGCTCGAGGACATGATTCAGACCGACGCGGCGATCAATCCGGGCAACAGCGGCGGCCCGCTGCTCGACAGCAGCGGCAACGTGATCGGTGTGAACACGGCGATCTACGGCCCCGGCGGCAATATCGGAATCGGATTCGCGATGCCGATCAGCCGTGCGAAACCGCTGTTGGAGTTCGTATTGTCCGACGGTTCGTCACGGCCGGCCGAGCCGATGGGGCTTCGCTCGCTTTTTCTGCCCACTCGGCTTTCGAACGCTCTCGATCTGGCGGATCAGCCGGGCTTCCTGATCGTCGACGTGGACCGCGGCTCGGCGGCATCGGAAGCGGGCCTGCGCGGGGCCGACCGCGAGGTGATCGTCTCGAACTATCGCATTCCCGTCGGCGGGGACCTGATTGTTGCCGTGGATGGGCGCCGCGTGACCCATCAACGCGTCATGTCGCAGGCTCTTTCGTTGAAGGCGGGCGGCGATACGGTCACGCTGACGATCGTTCGCGAGGGCCGCGAGATGGAGGTGACCGTGAAGTTGCGGGCCCGCGCGCGAGGCATTCGCTTGTAGCCGCTGGTGGCGTTTTGAACGGACGCCTGACCGGCAGCGAGGCCGCGGACGTCGCACCGCCGGGCGAACATCTCGGCGGATGGGCATAAGACCCGGAAGCGCGGCCCGGCGCGTTCTTATTGAAAGGAGGAGGCGAGATCATGGGCAAGCGGGTTGCGGTCGTCGCGGGCGGCAGGACTCCCTTTGTGAAGGCCGGCAAGGCCTTCAAGGGCCTGGGTCCCTTGAGAATGGCGACTCACGCCGTCACGGGTTTGCTCGAAACGCACGACGTCGATGCCGGCGCGATCGATGCCATCGCCTTCGGCGCCGTCGTTCCCGAGCCGGGCAGGCCCAATCTGGCCCGCGAGATCGTTCTGGAAGCGGGACTGCCGAAGGCGATTGAGGCGCAGACGATGTCCTCCTACTGCATCACGGGTTTGCGGACCATCACGGCCATCACGGAAGGCATTGCTTCCGGCCGTATCGAAGCCGGCATCGCCGGAGGAGTGGATTCGTTGACCCATGCCGATCCGGCAACGTTTCGGGAACCGTCCACCGGACTGTCGATGGGCGAGCACATGGAGATCACCTGCAAGCAGTGGGGTGTCTCGCGAGAACGTCAGGACGAAGTCGCGTTGGCCAGTCACCGCAACGCGGTCGCCGCCCGCGAGCGGCTCGGAGAGCAGATCTTTCCTCTCGAAGGCGTCGAGCACGACACGGGGCCGCGAACCGACACGTCGATGGAAGCTCTGGCCAGGCTGAATCCCGCTTTTGACCCGCAGGGCACGGTCACGGCCGGTAATGCGTCACCGATCACTGATGGGGCTTCAGCGGTGTTGTTGATGAGCGAGGATCGCGCAGCGTCGGAGGGCCGCGAACCGCTTGCCTTCATCCGTGCCATGCAGTACGGCGCCATTGATCCGGGCGAGGGATTGCTGATGGCCCCCGGCATCGTCGTGCCGCGCCTTCTGGAGCGAAGCGGCCTGCGCCTCGCTCAGATCGACTTGATCGAGATTCACGAGGCCTTCGCGGCCCAGGTCCTGACCAACGTCATGGCCTGGGAAAAGGGCTGGCAGGGTGCTCCGACCGGCGCGGTGGACTGGAGCCGCGTCAACGTATCGGGCAGTTCGATCGCCGTGGGTCATCCGTGGGCCGCGACCGGCGGCCGTATCGTCACGACACTGGCCTATGAGATGGCCCGCCGCAACGCCCAATTCGGTTTGGTCAGCATCTGCGCCGCCGGCGCCATGGCCGGCGCCCTCATCCTCGAACGCTGACCCTCACGCCGGGCGCTGTCTCCTCTTCCCGTAGACCTGCCCCACCTCGCCGCCAGTACTGCCGAAACAGCAAACACAAGGCAGGAACGTCGCGATCGGCCGATAGCCGATGTAATGCTTCTAAATCCGCTACTCGGAACACTTGGCCTAAACTGGAATCGAGCCCCCAAATGGCAGCACTGAAGATTCCTGAGACATTGCCCACGCCGATCCCATCATCGGGCTGTACATGATGGATTCGATTCGCCGGGGTGGCCGGTGGCGAAGTCTGGAGTCGGTGGAGACCGCGAAGCTCCGGTGGGTCGATTGGGTAACCCCCGGCAACTCCGCGAGACGAGCGGCAACCGGCGCCCGCCGAAGTGGTACTGGTGCACCTCGGCCGTTGGGAACGCCCGGCTATCTCAGCGTGACTCGCCGAAAACAGTCTTTGGAAAGCCCGAGTCGGCGCACGGATCGTGTTCCTGAACGAGAGACAACGCTGATGAACCAGAATCACAATTCACAGGCGAAGATGCGGGACGACACATGAAGGCCTTCCAATTTGATCGCCGCATCGTTGAAAGTTACGAAAATTTCTCTCGCTCTTTCAGCAAGATTAGGGCGGACGACCTGCGCGATGAGATCGCAAGCAAAAATGCAGCCGGCCGCTTCTGGCCGGACGCCCTTCTTTCTCTGAACCCGCACTACGAAGAGGGGCAGACGGTCGGCGATCTCGTCGACTCCGGCGTCCTTTGTCCGGAGACGGCCCGGGTCTTCCGGTTCGGATCGAATCCGATCAGGTTTTACAGACACCAGGGACAGGCCATCGCCAAGGCGTGCGCCGGTCAAAGTTATGTGGTGACGACGGGAACCGGGTCGGGCAAATCCCTCTGTTTCTTTGTTCCGATCGTCGATGCCGTCATCCGGGCCCGTAAGGCGGGTCAAGCACCGAGGACCCGCGCAATCATCGTGTACCCCATGAACGCGCTGGCCAACAGCCAGATCAAGGAAATCGGCAAGTTCATCGACCAGTCGGGGTTGCCGGAAAACCTCAAGCCCGATGTGCGTCGCTTCACCGGGCAGGAAAGCCAGGAGGAACGCCAGCGAATTGCGGCTCATCCTCCCGATGTTCTCCTGACCAACTTCATGATGGCCGAGCTTCTTCTGACCCGGCAGGACAGCGTCGATTCCCAGGTCATTGCGAACGCCGCCGGCCTTGAGTTCATCGTCCTCGACGAGCTGCATACCTACCGGGGGCGCCAGGGCGCTGACGTCGCCATTCTGGTTCGGCGCCTGCGTGATCGCTGCACGCCTGACAAGCCCCCTATCTGTATCGGGACCTCCGCCACGATGGCCAGCGGCGACAGCGCTGACGGCAAGGCCTCGGCGGTTTCGGAAGTGGCCTCACGTCTGTTTGGGGTGCAAATGGGTCCGGACGCGGTGATCGACGAGTCGCTGCGCCGGGCCACGGACGATCGCCTCAAGCTCGAGGACGTGAAGCCGAAGCTCCCGGCGGTGCTCGCCGGTGATCTTCCCGATCGGCTGACCGATGCCGACCTGCGCACGCATCCGCTTGCGGTCTGGGCGGAACTCAAGCTCGGCCTGGATGACCGCCTGGTCTTGAAGCGCCGCCGGCCGATACGCATAGACAAAGCTGTCGAATGTCTTGCCCGAGCCGGCGGTGCCGGCCCGGAGCGCTGCCGGGACACACTGGAGAGCTTCCTGACTCGGGTCAGCCTTCCTGAAAAGGACCGCGGCGGGAGCGGTGAGCATGCCTTCCTGGCTTTCAAGCTCCATCGCTTCATTTCCGGAGCGGGAGAGGTGTACACCACACTGCGTTCGAAGCCGCGAACCGTGCTGCTCGAGGGACAGCTCGAGGACCCGGATGCTCCTGGAACCCGGCTCTATACCATCCGCTTCTGCCGCGAATGCGGTCAGGAATATTACGTGGTGACGAGAACGGAGCGGGAGCAGGGCTCTCGCTACCTGCCGCGCAACATCGATGACACCCCGATCGAGAGCGACGGCCATGCCGAGGTCGCCGGGTACCTGACGCCGACCGGGCTCGGTGACCCGGACTATCGCTTCGACGGATCACTCGAGAATTTTCCGGAAGGCTGGACGGAAGAGCACCGGGGCTTGCTCAGGCTTCGATCGAACCGCAAGAAGCGGGTGCCGGAGCAGGTGATAGTCGCGAGCAGCGGCCTTGCTGCCCATGACGGTGAGCCATTCTGGTTCATCCCCGGCAAGTTCGCCTTCTGCACCTGTTGTCTCGACGAGCCGCCCGGTAGTATGCGCGAGCGCAACAAGCTCGCGGGCCTCACCGCCGAGGGACGAAGCTCGGCCACGACGCTTGTCGTTTCCAGCGCTCTCGAATGGTTGAACCAACCCGGCCATGCCGTTCCCGAAGACAAGCGCAAGCTTCTCGGCTTCACCGATAATCGCCAGGACGCCGCGCTTCAAGCGGGGCATTTCAACGATTTCCTCTTCGTGAGCCTTCTGCGCGGAGCCATTCTGCGGGCTGTTCTCGATGCCGGCCAGGAGGGCTTGCGGGATGACGAATTCGGTTTGCGAGTTCAGCGGGCTCTGGGTTTTACAGCCGCCAACAAGCCCCTCCGGACGGAGTGGATGCTGAACCCCGAGGCCGGGGCGGTGATTCGCAGCGATGCCCAGCGAGCGTTGGCCAAGGTGCTTGCCCATCGCGTCTGGACCGACCTCCGCCGGGGTTGGCGCTTCACCAATCCGAGCCTGTCCGTGCTGAAGCTGATCGGGGTGGAGTTCGTGGGGCTTGATGACGTGGCCGCCGACGTTGAGAGGCTCGCGGCCATTCTGCCGCAGCTCGGCTCCCTGGATCATGACGCTCGCAAGAGAGCGATCAGGATTCTGTTGGAGGCCATGCTCGAAGGCTTGGCTGTCGGTACCGAGGCGCTCGATCTTGCCGTTCTGGACACCGTTGCCCAGAGGTCGCGGTCGCTCCTGCTTGCTCCCTGGGCGATCGACGGCAAGGAAACACCGCGGGAGCGCACCACCTTGTTCCTGGAACCCCCTGTTAGGAAAGATACCGGGCTGCGTGAAGAACGCATGATCCTCCGCGCGGGCCCGAGGTCACGCATCGCGCGGATTCTCAACCGTGAGAGCGTTATCGGAACCAAGCTTGACGGCGACAGCTATCTTGCCTTCATCGACCGCCTTCTCGCCATGCTGGCTGATGAAGGTCTTGTCACTTTGGCTGAAAGTGAGGGCGGCCGAAGAGGGTGGCGGCTGTCACCCTCGGCGGTCCGGCTCATTCCCGGTGAAGCCGTTCGAAACCAGGCGGCTCGCGGAAACCGTTACTTCCACGACCTCTATTCCCGTATTGCCGCCGATCTAGCGGCGAACGCCAGTTCGCTGTTCGGGATGGAGAGCCGCGAGCATACGGCCCAGGTGACCCAGAAGCAGCGGGAATGGCGGGAATGGCGCTTCCGCTTCGAAGCCGACGATCAAGCGCGTATCTCCGAGTGTGAAGCCGAAATTAAAGCGAGCGGGGAGTCGAAACAGCTTCTCCCCGCGCTCTTCTGCACGCCCACCATGGAGCTGGGGGTCGATATCTCGACGCTGAATGCGGTCTATCTCCGCAATGTGCCGCCGACGCCCGCCAATTACGCGCAGCGCGCCGGCCGGGCCGGACGCTCAGGGCAGGCCGCCGTCATCTTCACCTACTGCGCGGCCCAGTCGCCGCATGACCAGTACTTCTTCGAGCGGTGCATCGACATGGTGGCTGGCGCGGTCCGCCTGCCGGCGCTCGACATCGCCAATAAGAACCTCGTCACTTCTCATCTGCAGGCGATCTGGCTTGCCGAGGCCGGGTTGGCTCTCTCGCCCGACATTCCCGAGATCCTCGACCTCAAGAAACCGGACTATCCTCTCAAGGACGAGATCCGCAAGGTCATCCACGCTCCCGGTCTGATCGGCAAGGCTTGCCCCCCGCTGCGTCGTGTCCTCGACCGGATTCTGGCGTCGCTGGACGAAGGCAGGCCTGTCTGGATGGGTGACCCCGGCGACTTTGTGAAGGAAGTCGCTACACACGCGCCGGACGAATTCGACAGCGCCTTCGGACGATGGCGCGAACTCTATCACTCTGCGCGCACGCAATTGATCGAGGCCAACAGGCAGTCGCAAGTGCCGGGGCTGCCCAAAGCGGACCGGCGCAAGATCAAGGCTGCGCAAATGCAGGCCACGGATCAGCTCGCCATTCTCGAACAGGGCAAGGCCGCCAACAGCTCGGACTTCTACTCTTACCGCTACCTCGCGACCGAAGGTTTCCTGCCCGGCTACAATTTCCCCCGGCTGCCCCTCTATGCCTTCGTTCCGGGAGAGGGCAAGTCCGGTTCTTTCCTGCAACGCGCACGCTTTCTTGCCATCTCCGAGTTCGGTCCTCGTAGCCTCATCTATCACGAAGGCCGCGCCTATCGCGTCGTCAAGGCGAAACTCCCTCCAGGTGTCCGGACCCCCGATGGTCAGGAGCTTGCCACGAAGGACCTCGCGATCTGCCCGAACTGTGGGGCTTCGCACGATGATGAGGTCGAACGTTGTCACGCCTGCCGCGACCTGATGGCCGGAGCGTTGCCTGTCAGACGCACGCTCAGGATCGACAATGTCGAAACGATGCAGGCCGAGCGCATCACCGCCAATGACGAGGAACGCATTCGTCAGGGCTTCGAGATCCAGACCGTTTTCGAATGGCCGCGAAAGCACGGCCGCGTCGAGGTCATCGAGGCTGGGTTCCAAACCGGGGGCAAGCTCCTGTTCACGCTGCAATACGCCAACAGCGCGGAAATCAGTCGGATCAACAAAGGCCTGAAGCGGCGCCGCGCCAAGACCGTGCTCGGCTTCATGATCGATCCCCGCACCGGATACTGGGCCAAGAGCGAGGACGAGCCCCCGGAGCAGGACATCCCGCCCGACAAGGTCCCGCCGGTGCGGATCGTCCCGATCGTCCGGGATCGCAAGAACGCCCTTCTGTTTCGGTTCGAAGATCCCGGTCGCTATGACCCGAATACCATCGTCACGCTGCAGCATGCCCTGCTCCGGGGCATCGCGGTGGAGTTCCAGCTCGAGGAGGGCGAAATCCTCGGGGAGCCGCTGCCCGACAGGGACAACCGGCGTGCTGTCCTCGCCTATGAGGCGACGGAGGGCGGAGCGGGTGTGCTGAGCCGCCTGATCGAGGAACCGGATGCCCTGAACCGGGTCGCCAGGCAAGCGCTCGCGCTCATGCATTTCGGCCAGGTCGATGCCGCCGTTGAGGCAGGCGACCCCGGCCTTCTCGAGGAAAACGAAGAAAAAGCCTGCGTGCGGGGCTGTTATCGTTGCCTGCTGTCCTATTTCAACCAGCCCGACCACGAGATGATCGACCGCACCGGCCGTGAGGTGCGGCAACTGCTGATCGATCTGGCGCGCGGAACGGTTGTGCTGCCCTCTTCTCCGGAAGGCGCGGCGGCGGAGCACGGCTGGTCGGAGGTCTTCGACCAGCAGGGCGTCCCGGCGCCTGACGCAACGCGCCTGAACCTCGCCGATGTCACCTTCCCTTTCGTCTGGAGCAGCCACTACGTTGCCGCCACGGCCGGCGCCATCCCGGAAACGGTGAGGGCCGCGGCGGATGGCCAGGGATGGGTTCTTTTCGAGTTGCCGCCCGACCCGTCCGAAGGACTGCCGGCCGCATTGATGGCCGCCTTGCAAGATTGACCGGATGACTGTCTCGTTTGCACCAGGCGATCTTGTCCGGGCCCGCGGCCGGGAATGGGTTGCCTTGCCGCCTCCCCGCGACGGCCTGCTTGCGCTGCGCCCCCTGTCCGGCAACGAGCAAGACAGGGTCCTTCTCGATCCCCGGCTCGAGATCCAACCCGTCGCGCCCGCCCGCTTCGATCTGCCTGAAGATGCGGTCTCGACGGTCCAGTCGAAGGCTGCCCTTCTCGCCGATGCGCTTCGCCTGACCCTTCGGCGCGGCGCGGGGCCTTTCCGTTCGGCGGCGCAACTCGCCTTCGAGCCGCGGACCTATCAACTCGTGCCGCTGCTGATGGCGCTTCGCCTGCAGGTGCCTCGCCTCCTGATTGCCGATGACGTGGGTATCGGCAAGACCATTGAAGCCGGTCTCATCCTGCGCGAACTCCTGGATCGCGGCGAGGTCGATGCCTTTTCGGTGCTCTGCCCGCCTCACCTCGTAGAGCAATGGACGAGCGAGCTGAACTCTCGCTTCGGCATTGACGCTGTGGCGGTGACGGCGGGCTCGGCCGCGCGGCTCGAGCGCGGCTTGCCCGTGGCGCGGACCCTGTTCGATGCCTTTCCCTTCACGGTGGTCAGCCTCGACTACATCAAGGCCGAGAAGCGCCGGGAGGGCTTTGCTCGGACTTGTCCCGACTTCGTGATCGTGGATGAGGCGCATGCCTGCGTCGGCACGCACAAGGGCAGGCAGCAGCGGTTCGCCCTTCTCCGAGGCCTCGCCCGCGATCCCGAGCGCCGCATCGTCATGCTGACCGCCACGCCGCACTCGGGCGATGAGGAGGCGTTCTCGCGTCTTCTGTCTTTGATCGACCCGGCGTTCGCTGACCTGAGTTTCGACGACGCCCGCTCTCGCGAGCGCCTGGCGCGGCACTTCGTACAGCGGCGGAGGATCGATCTGGTGTCAGGCGAGTGGGGTGAGGCGCGCGCCTTTCCCAGGCACGAAACCACCGAGGAGCCTTACCACCTTTCGAAGGCCCATCTCGATTTCCAGGATGCCGTCCTCGATTACTGCCTCGGTGTGGTCTCCCGGTCAGGAACCGGCCACAGAGAGCGCCGTCTGGCCTACTGGGGGACGCTGGCGTTGATGCGTTGCGTCGGCTCGTCTCCCGCCGCGGCCCTGAGCGCGCTTCGCAATCGCATGGCTGGTGAAGCCGACCGTCTCGAGTCCCAGATCTACGATGAGGACGGCGATGACGAGGACGCCGTCGATATCGAGCCGAGCGCGGTGTTTGACGCTGATCCCGTCCTGTCCGGTCTTGTCCGGCACGCCGAGCGGCTGGCGAAAGAGCCCGACCCGAAGCTCGCCGCCCTGATCGGCGTCCTCACTCCCCTCCTCAAGAAGGGTGCGAACCCCGTCGTCTTCTGCAGGTTCATCGCCACCGCCGAGCACGTTTGCGGCGCCCTCCGAAAATCCTTCCCGAAGCTGCGTATCGAGTCCGTCACCGGAGTGCTCACGCCCGACGAACGGAGAAATCGGGTTGCCGGCATGGCGCCCCGGGAGAACGAGAAACAGGTGCGGCGCATCCTCGTTGCTACCGACTGTCTCTCGGAGGGGATCAATCTCCAGCAGCTCTTCGACACGGTGGTTCACTACGACCTGTCGTGGAACCCGACCCGGCATCAGCAGCGGGAGGGCCGCGTCGACCGTTTCGGCCAGCCCGCCGCGCTCGTCCGCTCGATCATGATGTTCTCGCCCGACAGCGCCATCGACGGCGCCGTCCTCGACGTGGTCCTGCGCAAGGCCGAGGACATTCGTAAGGCGACCGGCGTGACCGTGCCCCTCCCGGACGAACGCGGCCCCGTTACCGATGCCCTGATGAACTCGATGATGCTTCGACGCGGCGAAAGGAAACAGATGGCGCTCGACCTGCGCCTCGATGACGGCGCCCGCCTCATGAAAAGCCGTTGGCGGGATGTCTCCGAGAAGGAGAAACGCTCCCGCACCCGCTTCGCCCAGAACGCCATGAAACCGCGGGAAGTGGCTCCCGAATGGGAGAGAGCACGGAGTTTCCTCGGCTCGCCCGAAGCCGCTCGGACCTTCGTCGAGCGCGCCATGGCGCGCTTCGGCGTCCCCCTCGAGCCGCGGCGGGCGGTCCTCTTGGCTCATGTTCACGCGCTGGAAGCCGGACTGCGCCAGAGACTCGCGCAACAGGACATGTCGGGCTCCGTGCGGCTCGCCTCGTCCGAGCCGGCCCCCTCGGGAACCGCGTTTCTCACGCGGACGCATCCCCTGACCGCCACCCTCGCGGAGGCGTTGGTCGAGGCATCCCTCGATTCCGAAACCCTCTCCGGACTGGGGATCGGTCGGGTGGGGGCATGGCCCACCCCGGCCGTGGATCGTTTGACCCGCATCGCGCTTCTGCGCATCCGCTTCAAGCTGACGGTTCACGCCCGGAAGGAACGCCTGCTGCTGGCCGAAGAAGCCGCATTGGTCGCCTTGTGCGACCGCACGATCGCCGCCGTGGGCGATGCCGCGCGAGCGCTCCTCGGCGCGCCCGCCGCCGCTGATCTGGCTCCGGCGGCGCGGGAGCGGTTCATCAAGGCCGCCCGCGAAAGCCTGCCCGGCCTCGTCGCCGGGCCGATCGCCGAGTTCGTCCTCGCTCGCGCCGGTGAGCTTGCGGTAGATCATGCCCGGCTGCGGGCTGCCGCGGGTTCGGCGTCGCGCGTCACCGTGGAAGCCGTGCAGCCCCCCGATGTCATCGGCCTCTTCGTTCTGTTGCCGGGGGAGGCGTGACCCATGGCGCGCAGGCAGCTCACCGAAATGTCGGCTTGGCCGTCGCTTTCTCTCGAGGGCAACCTGATCGCCCCTGCGATGGTCGCGAAGATCGACCGCCGCGATGCCGCCGAGCAGGACGAAGGCAGCTACGGCGTCCGCAAGGGCCTCACCATCAGAGAGGAGATCTCCCTCGCTTTCCGTGTCGGCCAGGCGCATTTCGATGCGTTCGCCAAGCTGGAGAACCATACGGCGGAAGCGGCCCGCCGCTTCGTGCGCGGCTTCTTGAGAGAGACCTTCGGGTTCGACGATCTCGCCGCAGCGTCCGGTGCGGTCGCCGTGATCGCCGGGGGCCGGGTGCCGGTTGTCGTCGTGCCCCCGTCGGAGTCGCTCGACCGGCGCAGCCCGACCCTCTCGATCGACCGGTCGCGCTCCCCCACGATCGCGCTCCAGGACTATCTGAACGAGCAGGAGGACGCGCTCTGGGGCATCGCGGCCAACGGAACCCATTTGCGGCTGCTGCGCGACAACGCCTCGCTCACCCGGCCCGCCCATATCGAGGCCGGCCTCGCTCAGATCTTCGACAATGAGGATGCCGCCTCCTTCGCGGCGCTCTGGCTCATCATCCACCGTTCCCGTTTCGGGGCGTCGGGGAGCCCCCCTGCCGACTGCGTCCTCGAACGCTGGCGCGAAACCGGTGCGCGCGAGGGAGAGGCCGCGCGGGACAGGCTGGCCGGTCAGGTCAAGACCGCCTTGCGCGTTCTCGGCTCGGGTTTCCTCGAAGCGAACCCCGGCCTCGCCGCGCAGCTTCAATCGGGCGAGCTTCCGCTGACGGCGTGGTTCAATGAGCTTCTCCGTCTCGTCTACCGCCTCATCTTCCTCATGGTGGCCGAAGACCGGGACCTCCTCCATCCCGTGAGTTCCAGGACGGCCGCGCGCCGGCTCTATGTGGAAGGCTACGGCCTCGCGGTCCTCCGGGCGCAATCCGTGCGCCGCTCGACCTGGGACCGCCACCATGACCGCTACGAGGGCATGAAGGTGGTCTTCCGGGCGCTCGCGGCCGGCGAAGCCTCGCTCGCCCTTCCCGCCCTCGGCGGCCTCTTCGGCGCCGATCAACTGCCGCGTCTGGCGGCCGCCTGCCTGCGCAACAACTCCTTCATGGAGGCCGTCTACCGCCTCTCCTGGCTCTCCGACCCGAGCGGCGTGGTGCCGGTCAACTGGCGCGCGATGGAGACCGAGGAGCTGGGCTCGGTCTACGAATCCCTCCTCGAGCTCCAGCCCCAGCTTGCGGACGGCGGACGCGCGCTCGTCTTCGCCTCCGACGTCTCCGAGAAGAAAGGCCATCAGCGCAAGACCACCGGCTCCTACTACACGCCGCAAAGCCTCGTTCAGGCGCTGCTCGACACCGCTCTCGACCCGCTGCTCGACCGCGCCGAGGCCGAGGCGGAGGACCCCGCGAAGGCATTGCTCGAGTTCTCCGTGATCGACCCGGCCTGCGGCTCGGGACACTTCCTGCTGGCCGCCGCCCGGCGCATCGCCGCGCGCCTTGCCCGCATCCGCGCCGAGGGAACGCCCTCGCTCGCCGACTTCCGCCACGCGCTCCGCGACGTGGCCCGCTGCTGCATCCACGGCGTCGACCGCAACCCCATGACCGTCGAGCTCGCCAAGGTCGCGCTCTGGATCGAGACGGTCGACCCGGGCCGCCCGCTCGGCTTCTTCGACGCCCAGGTCCGCTGCGGCGATGCGCTGCTCGGCGTCTTCGACCCGCAGGTCCTGAACGACGGCGTCCCGGACGCCGCCTACAAGCCGCTGACCGGCGACGACAAGGTCACCGCCAGGTACTACCTCAAGGCCAACTGCGACTCCAAAACGGGCCAGAGTTCAATTGATTTCGGCACGGGCGAGGCGGCGCTGCCGGCGATGAAGCCGCTGGCGTCGGATTTCTCCGGCTTCCGCGGACTGCCCGAGGACACCGTCGAGCAGGTCGGAGCCAAGGCGGTGCGGTACGGGAAGCTGCGCAAGAAGCCGGCCTTTGTCCGCTCGCAAACGGCGGCGGACTTGTACGTCGCGGCCTTCCTGCTGCCGAAGACCGGCGGCGCGCCCTCCGGGGCCTCGATGCACTCCGTGCCTGTCACCGGAGACGTTTGGATTTCCCTCGGCACGGGTACGGTTCGTCAGTCCATGGCCGATGCGCCCGAGACCGCCCTCCGGGCGCGGGCCTTTCACTGGCCGCTGGAGTTCCCCGACGTCATGGCGCGCGGCGGCTTCGACGTGGTGCTCGGCAACCCGCCCTGGGAACAGATCCAACTCGATCCACGCGAATATTTTGTATCTCGATATCCGGATATATCGGATGCGCAAAATATGGCTGCCAGGGACCGTATGATTGGTGCACTTAGAGATACAGACCCTGTGCAATATGATCTATATCAGTCGGCAATACATGATATGAAGGCCTACCAAGCTTTTATTCATACAAGCCAACGATTCCCAACCTCAAGCTTCGGTAGATTGAATACTGCACCGCTTTTTGCTGAGCTCTGCAACGATCTTATTTGTAGTTCTGGTCGTGTTGGAATTATAGTGCCGACAGGTATAGCAACAGACTCTTTCAATCAGCATTTTTTCAATAAACTGATTGATGGAAACCGTCTGTCTGGCTTGGTGGATTTCGAGAATAGTGCACCACTGTTCCCAGGAGTTCATCGCAGTTTCAAATTCTCTCTCCTGACCCTTGGCCGCAATGAGGTCGCCGCCCGCTTTGCCTTCTTCCTGACCGACCCGGCGCAACTGGCGGAACCGGAGCGGAACTTCACCCTCAGCCCCGAGCAGATCGCGGCCATCAACCCCAACACCCGCACCGCGCCCGTCTTTCGCTCTCGCGCCGACGCCAAGCTGACGGCGAAGATCTACGCCAACGCACCGGTGCTGATCGACGAGCGCAAGGGCCCGCGGGGCAACCCGTGGGGCGTGTCGTTCCAACTGATGTTCATGATGAATACTGCTAGCCATCTGTTCCGCACGGCACGGCAACTGGCAAAAGCCGGGTTCGCGCGAGAAGGCGTCGATTGGGTGCGCTCGGGACCGCGCCCGCCACAGGGCGCATTGACGGTTGCAGGGGCCGCTGCCGGCAGCCGGCCGCTTTCGGGCCACGGGCTTCACACCACCCGCTACGTGCCGCTTTACGAGGCGAAGATGATCCATCAGTTCGATCATCGCTGGGCGGGCTACGCCGAGGACGGGAAGAACTCGTCCGACCTTGGCCTGACCGAAAAGCAGGACCCGGCCTGCGAGCCCGACCCCCGCTACTGGGTGCCGGAAACCGAGGTAAACGACCGCCTGTCCGCCAAGGGCTGGAACCGAGGCTGGCTGATGGGTTGGCGCGATATCGCCCGTGCGACCGACGAGCGTACAGTGATCGCGACCGTGTTTCCGAGAGTGGGTGTTGGGAACAAACTCCCGTTATTTTTCCCAAAGACAACACCGCAGAAAATTGCCGGATTCATGGTCAATCTATCGGCGCTCATCTTTGACTTCGCGTCTCGACAGAAGATCGGAGGAACAACGCTAAACTTCTACATCGTCCATCAACTTCCTATCCTTCACCCAACCTTCTACACCGAACTCTGTCTCGCCTTTCTTGTCCCCAAGGTTCTAGAACTCACCTACACCTCCCACACGTTGGCTCCCTTCGCCCGCGATCTGGGCTACGACGGCCCGCCCTTCACCTGGGACGAGGAGCGCCGCGCCCACCTGCGTGCCGATCTCGACGCCTTCTACGCCCGCGCCTACGGGCTGACCCGCGACGAGCTGCGTTACATCCTCGACCCGGCCGACGTGAAAGGCCCCGGTTATCCCTCGGAAACCTTTCGCGTGCTCAAGGCTAAGGAAATTCGCCGATACGGCGAATACCGCACCGCCTGGCTTGTCTTGCAAGCCTGGGACCGGATGGAGGGGACCGGCCAATTCAGGGAGCTGGGCTTATGATCGAGACGCCCCAAGGCTTCGTCGTCTCAGTGGAATGCCAAAAGGTCGCCTCGCAGTACGGCTATCGACGCTCCTTGGGAGAGACGGCGGGCTGGGCGCGCTACGGCTCCACGACCGCGAAGGGCACGATCCGGCTCGCCGCCACCGGGGATTCAGGCCCGTGGTTCCTCGCCCTCGACCACCCCGGCATCATCGAGGAACTGGAATGTCCTCGCTCCGACATGCCGGGCCCCGGCTTGGCCCGCTACGCCTTCGAGTCGCTCACCGAGCTCTACGCCGTGATGCCCCGAGTGTATGCGCTCGGTGTCAGCCTTCCGGACGCCCCGCTCGAAGAGTTCCTCACCGAAACCCGCGACCTGCCAACAACCACCGAAGCCGAGCGCCTCGCCGTTCAGCGCATCGGCCAGGACATCTTTCGCCAAGGGCTGCTTTTCTATTGGAAGTTTAGCTGCCCCTTGACCGGCATCACGGACGAGGCTCTGCTGCGCGCTTCGCACATCATCCCTTGGAAGGACTGCCCCGATGACGCCGAGAGGCTGAACATTCACAACGGCCTGCTTCTCTCCGCCCTTTGGGACGCGGCCTTCGACAAGGGCTTGGTGACCTTTGACGACGACGGCAGCCCGATATTCTCGCCGGCCCTGAGCGTGCCGGCACGAAACGAGCTGTGCTGGCATGCGCCCATTTCGCTGACCCAACAACACCTGAAGCGGCTGGCGCGGCACCGGGAGCGCTATTTCCAGAAGGACCCGGCCTGATTTCCGTCGCCGACGCGGCGCAGCTCGAGCAGTTGCTCATCAACCTCGTTCAGGACGCTGTCGTGGCCGCGTCGACCACCGCCCACCCCCGTGAACGCGGCGGAACCGCGCTCCTGCCGCCTTCGCTCAGGACCCCTGCCGCCGCCAGAAAGGTCGGATGAATCTATCCTGACGCCGCGCCCGGTTCAGAATAGCCAGGCTCGCGAGGAGGCACACGATGATGGCGAAGATAGATCCCTCCACCCCGAGGGAGCCGCCGGAGAGCAGTTCCGGTCCGCTCAGCTCCGACCGCAATAGACTCTCTACCCGAATGCCCGAGACATTCGGACCGAAGACGCCCGCTTGGATGAAGTTCCATCCGAAGTGGATGCCGATCACGAGCCAGAGCCGCCGGGTCAGGACGTAGGCTGCCCCGAGCAGCACGCCCGCTTCGATCCCGATGGCTGCCGCGCCGTACAGTGACGCGTTGGGATTTCCCAGGTGCACGAGACCGAACAGCGCCACCGTGATGCCGAGCGCCAACCAGGTTCCCAGCGCCTCTTCCGTGATCCGGAAGATCACCCCGCGAAAGATCACCTCTTCGATATAGCTGGAGCCCGCCGCCATGCCGAACGCCGTGGCGAGCGCGGTCCACGCGCCGATTTCCTCCACCCGGTAATAGCCGAGTGCGGCGATCAGCCCCACCGTCACGGTCAGGCAGCCGGCTCCGACCAGCACGCCGGCTCCTGTCTCGCGGGCCGCGCCGCTCAGGGCGAGTTCCGCCGCGCGCCTCTGCTCCAGCAGACGGACGATGCCGCAATAGACAACGTGAACCGCGAGGATTTGGAGCACCACATTCGCCGCACTGCTGGGCCACCCGGCTCCCAGTACCTGTTCGAGCCCGTCGGCCGCCAGCAGCACGAGCTGGAGAGACGCGGAGATGCCGACGGTGAAGAGGAAGATCCGGATGACGGGAAACTGGGCGGCCCGGCGCAGCCACCCTGTTCGCGGCTTCTCGTCGGGCGACGAAGATTCGTGCATCACCCGATCATACATCGTTAGTTGACGTAGAGCAGAGGGGACCCACTCGGGGGCAGCGCAATCGGGCAGATGGCTCGATACGACGACAAAGACTAAAACGCCAGGGTTCGATCAGTGTCAGCAACCGCATTTCTTCGCGGTTAAGCCGGAATCAATCTATCCTTGACCGGCGCAGCACGGGCCTCACGCTTGCAGCAGGCGTCGCTCCAGCAAGGCCCGCATGTTCCGCCGCCCATCGGCAATCACCAGCACGTAGACGTCGTCCTCGGTCACCCGGTAGATGATCCGGTAAGGCTTGAAGAAACTTCTAGTCTGCATGTCTCACCACGTGGCGAAGCGAAGTGCGTGAGAGGGCCGTCAGGACGAGGCGCGAGCCGCTTGGCGCGCGCAGGTGTACTTGACCTGTACATCGAGCACGGCAAGCAAGCGCAACGAAGTCATGGCGGTCTTATCGCGTGCTTCGACCGTCGGGTGGTGAGACATGCAGGCTAAATACTCCCGAATTCCAATGTCCAGCAATTCCTTCGGGTAACTTCCGCGTTGGGGATGCTCGGAAAGGCTGCTGAACGCCTTTTCGATCCGCTGCAGCACATGATCGGCACGGCCCGGAGAATCGTGCCGACCGATGTATTCGCAGATCTCCTCCAGGTCACGCGCCGCATCGTCGGCCAACTGGACAAGAAAGGACATCAGCGGGCCTGCCGCCGCTTCCGAAGCCGAGCAATGACATCCACGGCGGGCTGCACCTGACCGGCTTCAATCTGGCGGTTGCCCAGCGCGAGAATCTTGAGCAGGGCAACGGTCTCCTGCATTTGCTCATAGCTGTCGATATCCTGCATGACCACCTTGGCTTCACCGTTCTGGGTGATGATCAAGGGTTCCCCCCGGTCTCCGAGCGTGCGAACGATCTCGGCGGCGTGAGCCTTGAGGTAACTGATCGGCTTGATCCGGCTGGACAGTTTCATGAGTCAACCCCTCTCCAGACTAAATATAGCCCACAAACAGGTCTGAAGGTCGGTCAGTACCGGCGAGGGAACAATGGCCGGCCGAAACGGTGGCGGACCCTTTCACCAAGCCTGCATATCTCCCCACGTGGTGAGAAATGCAGGCTAGCCTTCAACGTTAACTTCAGCGACATCATCTCAAGCTGTGTCGGCTCAATGGGAGGAGTTCCCCTGGTGAGCCAAGCAGAACGTTCCCCTTCGGCTCGAGGTACTGAAGCCCTTCAGTCTTTTTTTTCCGCCCCGGCCTGCTTAGCATGAGGATAGCGAGGCGGGAATCATCCGGATCGGCTTCCCGTCGCCGCGAACCTGGGAGCGCTTACGAAGGAAAAATCCTTACCCCACGGAGGAGGTGAGATCAAGTCCATGCGTCTGCGACGAAGTTTGTTCTTCGTAGCGTCGGCAACCCCGTCCGGCAGGCCCTCTACCGCAACCCCGGCGAGACCGTACAGGCCCTCCCCGGTCGTGGCTGGCTGCGGTCAGTCCGGCGCCCCCAAGCTGCCCTGGCCTGCATTTCTCACCACGTGGGGAGGCGAAAGTGCGTGAGAGGGCTGGCTGGACAAGGTGCGAGCCGCCCGCGCCAGCAGCACGGCCTTTAAGGTTTTCACGAATCACGAGTCACGGACTTTATGGCCGTTCGGTTCGCCGTGGGTGCGCAAGCGTCGCACAAGCAAAAACTGCCGCCTGGACCGCCGCGCCCGCCGACAAGTCACTGCTTCCCTGTTCACTTCTGTTCACTATTGTTCACCATTGTTCACCATTGTTCGGCATTGTTCGGGGGGGTGGGGGTGCCCTTGAGCAAGTGTCCGTGCACCGACCGCCGTTCTCGGTGGGCCTCACGTCAAGCGCCGTTAGCTGGGAAATCCCGGGATTCTGTACAGAATCCCATGTTTGCGGGTGCCGCAAGAAGTACACCGTTGGCCGCAGTTCCTGTCGCCCTCCAGGCTGCTACCGCTGCGGCGAGCGCCAAATGAACCCATGCTGAGAAAGGGGAACGTTCTCTATTGCGTTGGCACAGGGGTTTTCTCAATAACCTGCGTTACCGCTTGAGGATGTTGACGAACACCGAGATTGTGGTCGTGGCGATGGTCCTGCCTGGATTGGTCGATGGGGCCGAAGACCGATTCGGCGGGTCGCAAAAAAAGATTCGATGGCCGGAGTTCGATACGAACAGGGTGGAAGCCGTCCCGATATTGGGACGTGGTCATCCCATTAGCGGACAGCTCACGTTCCGCAGCGGCAAAGGACATGTCGCCAAGTCCTTCTATCTCGGCAGGTTCCGCGATCTTCGGACAAATGGCTCGCCACGTGCATCTGTAAGGTGGCGAGATGGCGGCAACCTGTCGAAGAGGAGTCCAGCTTGGATATTCCGCGTAAAGATCTCGTCCGAAAGCGCCGGATTCGCCGCATCGTGTATTCCGTGGTGGCCGTCGCGGCGCTGGGCGTGATTACGTTCGGTCTCTCGCGGCTCGAGCCGGCCGCGCCCACAGTCGACGGCGCGCCCTTCATCGACACGGTCAAGCGCGGCGACATGGTGCTCGACGTCCGTGGTCTGGGCACGCTGGTGCCGGAGAACGTGCTTCTGGTGCCCGCCCGGGATGAGGGCCGGGTCGACCGCCGCTTTCTGTTGCCCGGCGAGCAGGTCGAGGCGCACACGGTGCTGCTCCAACTCAGCAACCCGCAGCTCGAGCAGGATGTTTTCGACACCGAATCGGAGATTCGCGCCGCCGCGGCCGAGTACGCCGACCTTGAAGTGAAGTTGGAGAACGAGACGCTCACGCAGCGAGCCGGCGCCGCCACGGTGGCATCGAATTACCAGCAGGCCCGGACCGAGTACCTGGCGCAGAAACAGATGGCGGTAAAGGGTCTCACCGATCAAGTGACGCTCACCAAGGCCCAGGTTGCGGCCGAGCAACTGGAAATCAGCGTTCGTTTGGAGAAGGAGCGGGCCGCGATACGCGAGAAGGCCGTCGAAGCGCAGTTGGCAGCGAAGCGGGCGCGCATCGAGCAGCAGAAACGCCTGTTGCGCTTGCGCAAGCAGAAGCTGGAGCGTTTGATTGTGCGCGCCGGGGCAACGGGAGTTCTGCAGCAGCTCGAAGTCGAGGTGGGTCAACTCGTCTCAGCGGGCACCGTCCTCGCGCGCGTATCGGACCCCCGCCACCTCAAAGCCGAGCTGCGCATCGCCGAGACGCAGGCAAAGGACATCACGTTCGGGCAGCGGGCTGAGATCGACACCCGCAACGGTGTGATCCCGGGCACGGTGACGCGCATCGATCCGGCGGCGGAAGAAGGCACGGTGACGGTGGACATTCGCCTCGACGGAGAACTGCCCAAGGGTGCGCGCCCCGACCTGAGCGTCGACGGCAGGATCATTCTCGACTACCTCGTCGACGTCGTCAAAGTCGGGCGGCCCGTCTACGCCCAGCCTGACGCGACCATCTCGCTGTTCCGGGTGGAGCCCGACGGGGAACATGCCTCGCGCGTGCGGGTTTCCGTGGGCCGCACTTCCGTGAACGAAATCCAGATCCGGCAGGGACTGCAGCCCGGTGACCGGGTCATTTTGTCGGACATGTCGGCAATGGACGCATACGACCGCGTTCGATTGGATTAGAACTTTGAGCTCTGAAGGAAAATCCACATGAATGAATCCGTCACGAACGATCCAACCCTGATCCGCCTCAACAACGTCAAGAAGGTCTTCCTGGCCGAGGAAGTCGAGACTCACGCGCTCTCGAACATCAACATGGAGATCCGCCGCGGGGAATATGTCGCCATCTCGGGGCCGTCGGGGTGCGGCAAATCGACGCTGCTGTCGATCCTGGGTCTGCTCGACACGCCATCGGAGGGCGAACACTTTCTCAAGGATGAGCCGGTCGAGAATCTCTCGGCGAGCCAGCGCGCGCGCGTCCGCAACCGTGAGATCGGGTTCATTTTTCAGGCCTTCAACCTGATCGGCGACCTCAACGTCTACGAGAACGTCGAGTTGCCGCTCACCTACCGCGGGATGCCCTCGAAGGAGCGCAAGGGGCGGGTAAAAACGCTCTTGAGCAAGTCGAGATGGCGCACCGGATGAAGCACTATCCGTCGCAGCTCTCGGGCGGCCAGCAACAGCGCGTGGCGGTGGCGCGGGCGCTGGTGGGAGACCCGGCGATCCTGCTGGCGGATGAGCCGACGGGCAACCTCGACTCGAAGAACGGCGAGGCCGTGATGGACTTGATGCGTGAGCTGCATCAGAACGGCGCGACGATTTGCATGGTCACGCACGACCCGCGCTATGAGAAGTACGCCGAGCGCACGGTGCACCTGTTCGACGGCCGCATTGTGGACGAGAGCGAGGCGCCGAACTTGAACATTACGACAGATGGCTAGGCTTCAGGTGGCAGAGTCACTGTGGAATGAACCCGATGCGGGGATGGCGACGATGAGCGGACTGGTTCAGGATTTGCGCTATGCAGTCAAGGAGGCGACCAGATGAGCAGGTTGATACAGGACCTTCGATATGCGCTTCGGATGCTCGCGAGAACGCCGGGGTTCACGGCGGTGGCCGGGATTTCCCTCTCGCTTGGCATCGGCGCCAACACCGCCATCTTCAGCCTCACCTATGCCGTTCTGATGCGGCCTCTTCAGGTTGACGACCCGGACCGGCTGGCAGTTGTTTTTTCGCGCCACGAGGGCGGCGGTCCCTACGGTACGTCCTCCTATCCCGACTACAGAGACTTTCGTGATCGCAGCGATGTCTTTTCCGGGCTTGCCGCCCACACGGTGGCGCCCGTCAGCTTGAGCAGCGGTGACTCGGCGCAAGTCGTTCTCGGCAAAGTCGTCACAGCGAACTATTTTTCGGTTCTCGGCGTGGACGCGGCGCGCGGACGCACGTTCTTGCCCGAGGAGGGCTATCCTTCCCGCGCTGGCGACGTTTGTGTGATCAGTGACGGGCTGTGGAAGCGGCGGTTCGGCGCCGACCCGGCCGTCGTCGGGCGCAATCTGGTCGTCAACGGCTCGCCGACCACGGTGGTCGGCATCGCCCCGGAAGGCTTCCGCGGGACATGGGCCGCTCTCGAGATTGACATTTGGACTCCGATGTCGATGGTCGAACGGATGGTCCCCTTCGGGGTCGACATGGAGCGGCGCGGGAACGAGTGGCTTGCCATCATCGGCCGGCTCAAGCCCGGCGTCACGCTCAGCCAGGCTTCTACCCGGATGCAGGTTATTTCGAACCGGCTTGCCGAAGAGCATCCCGGCAACCGCAACAAGCGATCGGTCGTCGTCGGGTTTCATCAAGACCGGGTTCCGTTGGTCAGCGGCGCTGCCGATGCCGCCCATGGGGTCCTGGTGATGCTGTTGGCTGTGGTCGGCTTTGTCTTGCTGATTGCCTGCACGAACGTCGCTAACACGCTTCTGGCGCGAGGCGTGGCCCGGCGCAGAGAGATCGCGGTGCGGCTCGCGATTGGGGCGGGCCGAGGGAAAATCGTCAGGCAACTGCTAACCGAAAGCGTCTTGTTGGCGCTGATCGGGGGGGCCGCGGGCCTGCTGGTGGCTCGCTGGGCCATGGATGGTCTGCTTGCTCTGATGCCGACCATGCTGCTGCCCGTGCGCTTGGAGTTGGGTCTCGATGTTCCGGTCCTGCTGTTCACGCTTGCGGTATCGGTGGTCACGGGTGTTCTTTTCGGACTCTTTCCCGCATTGCAGGCGACCAGGCCGCAATTGATCTCGGCACTGAAGGAGGCCGGCGCTTTGGCCGCGGTCAGCGGCTCTCGATCGAGGCTGCGTCATGCGCTTCTGACGGCGCAAGTCGCGCTGTCGCTCGTTTTGCTCATCGGCGCGGGACTCTTTTTGAAGAGCCTCTGGAACGCGAGTTCGATCGATCCGGGTTTTAATCCCCAAGGCTTGTTGCGAGCCGGGATCAGCGTGGGCCTGCAAGGCTACGACGAACCGGAAGGGCGGCGATTTCACCAGGCCCTGCTCGAGAAAGTTCGCGCGATTCCCGGCGTGCAATCAGCCGCCTGGGGCGCCCAAGTGCCGCTGGGACCGATGGCGCGCAGCCGCAGCATTTCCGTTCCCGGATATGAAGTGAGGGAGGGGGAGTTCATGTCGTTCGGTTTCAACGGCGTCGGCCCCGGGTATTTCGAGGCCATTGGCAATCCGATCCTCTTTGGCCGCGGCTTTCTGCAGAGCGACACGGCCGACAGCGAACACATGGTGATCGTCAACGAGGCGATGGCGCAGCGCTTCTGGCCCGGCCGGAATCCGGTCGGAAACGCCATGGGCGTCGGCGGTATGGAACACCGCATCATCGGCGTTGCCAAGACCGGCAAGTACCGAACCCTGGGGGAGGACCCGACTCCGTATTACTACTTGCCATTGGAACAACACTACGAGCCCTTGCTGTACCTGCACGTGCGCACAGCGGGCAACGCGAGCTCCGTGGTGGCGGCCATGCTGGCGGAGATGCGCACGCTCGACCCGCATATCCCGGCGTTCGACGTGCAAACGATGAGCGACCACTTGCGCTACGCTCGCTTCCCGGCCACTCTGGCCGGCGCGCTGTTCGGGGTGTTCGGCGCATTGGCTCTGGTGCTTTCGGTCGTAGGAATCTACGGAGTGATCTCGTTCTGGGTCAACCAGCGAACACGGGAAATCGGCATTCGCACAGCCCTGGGCGCCGTGCGCGGCGATGTCATCAAGATGGTGCTCCGGAGGGGCCTCATGCTCACAGGCGGCGGCATCGTCTGCGGGCTGCTCGCCGCCGCCGCGCTGAGCCGGCTGGTTGCCCGGTTTCTGTACGACGCGGACCCACTCAACGCGGAGATGTTTCTTGGCGCCTCGCTGGTGCTGGTCCTGGTCACTCTTGCGGCTTGCTATGTCCCCGCGCGGCGTGCGACCAAGGTCGATCCGATGACGGCTTTGCGATACGAGTAGGAGATACGACATGAATGGGCTTTGGCAGGATTGGCGCTTCGGGCTGCGCATGTTGGCGAAGAGTCCAGGGTTTACGGCTGTCGCGGTCCTGTCACTGGGGCTGGGTATCGGGGGCAGCACCACGATCTTTAGCGTCATCAGCACCTTTCGCTATCGGCCGCTGCCTTTTCGAGACCCGGAACGCTTGATGGTGATTCGGGAAGCCAATCCTGAAAAGGGAATCTCGACCCGAAACCCGACCTTCGCGACGGTAAAGGCAATTCGAGAGCAGGCGCGGTCATTCGAACAAGTGGGACTGTTCAGTGGACCTCGGCCGGTCACACTTTCCGGTGAGGGCAGGGCCGCAGACCGTGTTTTGAGCCGGAGCGTGGGGGGAGAACTGTTTTCCGTGCTGGGTGTCAAACCGTTGCTAGGGCGGACTTTGACGCCGACAGACGCCGTTTGGGGTCAGCCTTCCGGGATTCTCTTGAGTTATGGCACTTGGCAGACTCGTTACGGCGGTGACACGGACATTGTCGGCAAGATGCTTCGGGTGGACGGCCGCAATCGCAGAGTCATCGGCGTCATGCCCCAAGGCTTCTGGGTCTCGCCCTGGGCCGGCAAGGTCTCGTATTGGGAATGTAACGAGCTCGACCCCATTCCCGAGACTCGTTGGATGGTGAAGGTTGCCCGCCTCAAGCCCGGCGTTCAACAAGAGCGCGCCGCGGCGGAGACAACGCCCCTGATCCAACGAACGGAAGAGTCGTTCGGGAACGATCCGGCAGGTCTTCTTCGGCGATCTTGAGCGTTTGTTGCTTTTCTTCCTTGGTGCCGTCGGCTTTGTGCTGTTGATCGCTTGCGTCAATGTCGCCAACCTCCTGCTGGCTCGTGGCGCGAACAGACGGAAGGAGCTGACGTTGCGGGCTTCTCTCGGTGCGGGGCGGCTTCGGCTGACACGTCAGTTGCTGATGGAGGCTCTTCTTCTGGCGATCGGAGGCGGCGTCCTGGGCGTTCTGTTGAGCATTTGGGGTAACGTGCTGTTCATCCGCTGGGCGCCCGACTGGTTTCCTCGAACGGAAGAAATCGTAGTGGACGGGCGGGTACTGGTGTTCACAACGGCCCTTTCCGCACTAACGGGTTTCGCCTTCGGGTTACTACCCGCCCTGCGTGGCTCCAGGATTCATTTGAACGCAACACTCAAGAAAGACGGCCAAGGCGGGGGGCCAAGCTTGGGCGGACGCAGCCGCAAACTACTGCTGGTTTCCGAGGTGGCGTTGGCGATGGCTTTGCTCCTCGGTGCGGGACTGATGATCCGGGCCTTGCTGCGTGAAATCCATGCCGATACGGGCTATCGGGTGCACGGTCTTCTCAGGAGTGAAATCTTGTTGGCGGGTCCGAAATATTTCCGCGACACCGAGGAGCCGAAGCCCGTCACGCCGCAAGTCGCCGATTTCTACCGCCAAGTCCTCGAACGCGTGAGGGCCCTGCCAGGTGTCGAAGCAGCCGGCATCATTAGCCGGCTGCCCACCCAAGGTTGGCATCCCCAGCCGTTCACGATTGTCGGCCGTCTCGAGCCGCCCCCCGATGAAGAATTCACGACGGACTACGACGAAGTAGACGCCGGGCTCTTGGAGAGCTTTGGGATCCCATTGTTGAGGGGCCCTTCATCGACGAAGCCGACGTTGACAGCTCTTCGTGGGTGGCAGTGATCAATGAGACTTTTGCAAAGCGTCACTTCCCCAACGAGGATCCGATCGGTCAGTCCATTCGCATCTCGATCTTCAGCCTGCCCGCCAACGTCACGATTCCCGAGGGGCGGCCCCGGGAAATCATCGGCGTCATCGGTGATGTCCGTCGGCCAAGGTCCGACCCCGAGCCGCGCCCGGCTGTCTACGTCTCTTACCGGCAACATCCTTGGGAATACCCTGGCGGTGATCACTGGACCCATATCCGGAAGAACCTTATCGTGCGAACCCAAGCGGACCCCCTGAGCTTGGCAGAACCCGTCCGCCGTGCTGTCACCGAAGTGGATCCGGGCCAGGCCGTCTTCAACATCATGACCATGGAAGAGGCTCTGTCGGACGCCCTCTCCATCGATCGCTTCTTTGTGCGCCTGATGAGCTTGCTCGCCGCGATCGCGGTAGCACTGGCGGCGATCGGGATTTACGGTGTCACATCGTACCTCGTAGGGGCTCGCACCCGCGAATTCGGTGTTCGCATTGCCTTAGGCGCCCAAGAGAGCCATTTGCTCCGGTTGAGCTTGAAGCAGGTGATGCGGCCCGCGCTACTCGGCATGGCGGTGGGGTTTCTAGGAGCGCTGGCTCTTATGAAGGTGCTGGGGACGATGTTCGCGGGACTCAGTTTCAGTGAGCCAACGACTTACTTGGCCGTCGGACTGCTCATGTTCGGCGTCTCTCTGCTGGCCGGTTACTTGCCCGCGCGGCGTGCGACCAAGGTCGATCCGATGACGGCGTTGCGATACGAGTAAAGGCGGTAACGCAAGAAGGAGATATGGCGAAGGAACGGAGGCGTGAAGTTTCGGAGGACGGGCTCAGCCTGGATGCGGTGGAGCGGAGGCAGCGTGAAGGCTGGCGGCCCGTCGCGATCGAGTGGGAACGCGAGGCGCCGGAGAAACCGGAACTGCGGCGTCAGCGGGAAGAGATTCCTTATGGCGCGCAGGTGTCGGCCGACGGGCTTCATCTCGAAGAAAGCCCGCAGGAGATGAAAGTCCTGACGGCGATGATGGACCTGATGGTCCTGGACCGGTCGTTTTCGCAGATCGCTCGCCAGCTCAACGAGCGCGGTTTCCGCACACGGCACGGCGCGGAGTGGACGCAGGCCGCAGTGTTCCAGATGCTTCCCCGTGTCATTGAGCTGGGTCCGCGCGTGTTCCGGAGTAAAGAGTGGGTGCGCCGAAAGCGGGACACCGAAGTGGCATGACGGACGAAATGTGATGGGGAGCTATCCGGGGAGACAGCAATGAGATCGATCTGGCAGGACGTTCGGCTTGGCTTTCGGATGCTGACCAGGAAGCCGATGGTGACGCTGATTGCCGTAGTGACGTTGGGACTCGGTATCGGCGCGACGACGGCGGTGTTCACTTATCTCGATCAGTACCTTTTTCATCCCTACATGTACAAAGACCAGGACATCCTGGTGCGCGTCGATGGCTACGACAAAAAGAGAGGACGGCGCACGGGTGTCCTTTACCCGCCGGACTACCTTGACATCGAAAAGAACCAGACCGTCTTCGAAATGATCGGCGCTTTTCGATTCCGTACCCGTAGGACGCCGTCACCAGAGGGTCTGGAGGAGTTCCAGGTCAGTGAAGTATCGAGTGGCATGTTTCCCGTTCTCGGCGTCCAGCCAGTTCTCGGGCGCTGGTTCACGCCCGAGGAATGCCGGCGCGGCGGCGACGACGTTGCCCTCCTCAGCTACAGCTATTGGCGGGATCGGTTCGGCTTCGACCGTGACATTCTCGGAAAGGAGATCCAACTCGACGGCCGGTTCCACAAGATCATCGGCGTCATGCCTGCCGGATTCTTTCAGGGACCGCGCGCCTATCTGCCGCTGGTGTTCACAGACCAGGAACTCAGTGACCAAGCACGGTCCGGACAGTTCGGCCGCATCCAATCGTGGGCAAAACTCAAGCCGGGGGTTTCTCTGGAGCAGGCGCAGGCGAACATGACCGCGATCGCCGCGAGTCTGGAACAACAGCACCCGAGCACCAATAAGGATCGCAGTGTCGAAATCTTTCGTCCCAAGGATCGCGATCGAAAGAGGTTCACCGATCGGGCGGTTTACTTTGTTCTTCCCGCTCTATTCGTGATTCTCATCGTCTGTGCGAACGTGGCCCACCTTCAACTGACAAGGGTTGTAGATCGCCAGAAGGAAGTTGCCGTACGCGCCTCGATGGGAGCGGGCCGCTGGCGCATCGTGCGGCAGTTCCTCACTGAGAATGTCATCCTCGCCGTTATCGGTGGCGGTCTCGGTATCCTGGTCGCCTATGTCGGCCTCGATGCAATACTGGCGATTGATCCGGACCGCAGCTACTCGCGGCTGGAATATATTGCGGTCGATCGGAACGCGCTGTATTTTGCTGTCGGTCTCACCTGCCTGACCGCAATCCTCTTCGGTCTCGCGCCCGCTTGGATCGGCTCGAAAGTCAACCTCAGCAATGTCCTGAAGGAAAGCAGCACGCGGACATCGGCGGCAACCGCCGGCAAGCGGCTGCGGCAGGGGCTGATCGTTTCCGAAATCGCACTGACGACCATGCTGCTGGTGGGTGCGGGCCTGATGCTCCGCGGTCTCTGGCAGGCGGCGCGAATGAAGGTCGGCTTCGACACGAACGTCATCACTGCTCATACCAAGGCGCCGGCAGGTCGAGCCATTGGTTCGATGAGCGGCTTTCAGAATCCGGAAGAAGTACGCTCAAAAACCGTCGTATTCATGGATCAAGCCCTCGCGAGGCTTCGGGCCCTTCCCGGTGTTCAATCAGTGGCCGGAGGTGGCCTGTCATCGATCCTTGCGGGATTCGAGCCCACCATACCGATTCAATCCGTCTCGACCGCGCGAGGCGACGAGGGCCAGACAATCGTTGCGTTCCGCATTGTCACCCCTGATTTCTTTCGGACCTTTTCGATTCCCGTGCTTCGAGGCCGAGTCTTCGAAGAACGAGACAGGGCCGGTTCGGCACCCGTGGCCGTGGTCAGTGAGTCGCTGGCAAGAGAGCTATTCCCGGACCGAAACCCGCTCGGTGAACGAATCGGGCCGCCGCTCGACCCCGGGGACAAGGAAGCTCCCGAGCCCTTACAGATCATCGGCATCGTCGGGGACATTCGATGGTCGCCGTTGCCGTCGGATCCGGACCCCCCGGAACTATACCTTTCGTTCGCCCAGTTCCCATCCCTGGATGTGAGTTTCGCCCTGCGGGCTGAGCAAGGAGCCGACTTCATCGTCAAGCCGGCGAGGGCCGAGATAATGGCCCTGAATCAAAATGACTCCGTGACAGGTCTTGTCACCATCGATGAGGAGTTCAAAAGAATCATCCGCAGACAGTCCCTCTTTCCGGCAGTGATGATCGTCTTCGCATCGATTGCCGTGCTGCTGGCGGCGGTAGGCATTTACGGCATGACGTCCTACGCGGTGTCGCAACGAACCCAGGAGTTGGGCATCCGCATGGCGATGGGCGCGCAGCGCGGCGACATCGTGGGCATGGTCATTCGACAGGGCTGCTGGGTAGGCGGCTTGGGGATCGTTCTCGGGGCGTTGGGAAGCTGGGGTCTGATCCATGTGCTCCGTAGCGAGTTGACGGAGGCGCAGCTTCGCCAGGCAGGCCTGACCTCCGTCGACCTGATGACCTGCGCTGTCGTCGTGTTTTTCTTGGGGCTCGTTTTCATCACCGCGAACTACCTGCCCGCGCGGCGTGCGACCAAGGTCGATCCGATGACGGCTTTGCGATACGAGTAGCCATGTTCCAGAGATGCGATTTCCGGAGTTTGTTTTGCCGATGAACCTGACGAAGCTCTTCGCTGTCTTTTTCGCCGCGCATCTGTCTTTCGCGCCGCTCATGGCGCAGATGCCGGCGACTTCCACCGAGCGAGACTACAGCATCGGTCCGGACACCTGGCCGAACATCTTCCACGCTTTCCAGATGCCCGATGCGCCCTACGTCGAGGAGGGGAACTCGCCGCGGCTCGATGAGCTGATCCATGACGGCAAGCTGTACCTGTCACTGAGCGACGCTATTGCCCTGGCGCTCGAAAACAACCTGGACGTGGCCGTCTCGCGCTTTTCGCGAAAGATTGCCGAAACGCAACTCCTGCGCGCAAAGACCGGCGGGGCCGTATCGGGGGCGCAGGGCGGCGTCAGCACGGCCTCGACCGGGGACTCTTCGACTGCTACTAGCGGCGTCGCGGGCCGGGGGGCCGTTTCTGGTCGAGCGGCAACCGATGGAAGGGGCGCGGGCGGCGTTGCAGGCTTGGGCGCCTTCGGGGGACTCAACCTCGACCCCGTCCTTTCGACGCAATTCACGCTGCGCCACAACAGCGCCCCGACTTTCAGTGATTTCACGACCGGCACCAACTTCCTGGTCAACGACGACACTTTCTCACGAGTCTCCATCGGCAAAAGTTTTTGGAGTGGCGCCTCCGGTGCTCTTTCATGGACCACGCGACGCTCTTTCTCCAACTCCCTTCGCTCGAACTTCAATCCTTTCTCCACTTCCAATCTGCGTCTGGATTTCCGACAACCGCTCCTGCAGGGATTCGGCAGAGTGAACAAGATCAGCCTTCGAGTCGCCCGCAACAACCTGAAGTCCTCGGATCTGCAATTCACAGAGCAAGTGATCTTTACCGTGGCATCGATTCAGCGGCTCTATTGGGATCTCGTCCGGTTTCGCGCCGAGGTCGAGAGCAGCCACGAGGATCTAAGGCTGGCCCAACAGCTCTATGAGGGCAACCGGGAGCGCGTGGAGATCGGCAAGCTGGCGCCCATTGACCTGATCGAGTCCGAAGCCGAGGTCGGCCAGAGGGAACAGGAACTGACCATTGCGCTCACTGCGGTCCGGGAACAGGAAGGGACTCTGAAGACCGCACTCAGCAAGAACGGACTGGCGAGTCCCTTTCTGCTCGAGGTCGAGGTCATCCCCACCGATCATGTGGAAGTGCCCGCAACTCTCGAGATCAAGCTCCTGCAGGAACTGATGCGCATGGCGCTGACGTCGCGCCCGGATATTGCGCAGGCCCGTCTCCAACTCGAAAATGCCGATATCTTGCTCAAGGGGACCCGCAACAGGCTGCTGCCGTCGATCGACTTCGTCGCCAGCATGACGAACAACGGCCTGGCCGGAGATCTGAATCCCAACCTGATCCTCTTGCCGGGTCAGGTCCCGAGAAGTCCGGATTTCTTCATTGGGGGGCTCGGCAGGGCGCTGGGGCAGGTGTTTCGACGCAATTTCCCCGATTACTCGGTCGGCTTGTCCGTCTTGATACCGCTCAGAAACCGCCGCGCGCAGGCGGACGCTGCCAACGCCTTGTTGCGGCGCCGGCAGAGCCAACTGCGGATGCAACAACAGATCAACGAGATTCGGCGCAAGGTTCAGTCGGCGGTGGTCGGTTTAGAGCAGGCGCATGCGCGCTACCTGGCGGCGCGAGCGACACGTGAACTCCGCGAAAAGATGCTCGACGGCGAGGAACAGAAATTCAAACTCGGGTATTCGGACACATTCAAAGTTGTCCAACGGCAGCGCTCCCTGGCGCAATCGCGGGCCGGCGAGATCCTGACCCGGAACGAGTTTGTGATCGAGCGGACGAACCTGGAAGAAATCACCGGCCAAACGCTCGCCGCGAACAACATCTCGATCGACGAAGCTTACGACGGCAGAGTGTCAAAGAGGCCGGATCCGATTCCCGTTTCGCGGTGAGGGGATAGTGCTTTGATGCTCGAAGTGGCCGTATCTTTCGCGACATGGCGAGCCGCACGTGTCGATCCGATGACCGCGCTTCGGCGCGACTGAAGGCGAAGTCCAGACCAACTATGATCAAACTCAGAGACATCGAGAAATTCTATGTCAGCGGGTACGGCAAGACGTTCGTCTTGCGCCGGATCAACCTCGATATCAGCGAAGGCGAGTTCGTTACGATCATGGGGCCGTCGGGGGCAGGAAAGTCGACCTTGCTGGGAATCCTGGGCATGCTGGACGGCGACTTCGGGGGCGAGTTTCACTTTCTCGATCAACCCGTCCACGAGCTCAAGCCGCGCCAGAGGGTGGAACTCAACAAACAGTACATCGGGTTCGTCTTCCAGAGCTATCATCTGCTCGACGACATGACGGTCTACGAGAACCTCGACCTGCCGCTCTCCTACCGCAACGTCAGCCGCAAAGAGCGCCAGGCGATTGTCGCCGACGTGCTTGATCGCTTTCACATCGTCGCCAAGAAAGACCTTTTCCCGAACCAACTCTCGGGCGGTCAGCAGCAACTCGTCGCCGTGGCGCGAGCCATCGTGGCCAGTCCCAAACTGATTCTCGCCGACGAGCCGACCGGCAACCTGCACTCCGCACAGGGCAAGGAAATCATGGAGTTGTTCAAGAAACTCAACGAGGAGGAGACCACGATCATCCAGGTCACGCACTCGGAAGACAACGCCGCATACAGCAACCGCATCATCAACCTGCGCGATGGTTGGGTTGTGAACGCCGAAGATGTTTAGTACCGGCTTGTCGTTCTTTTTGACGCCGCCGCACTGCCATGCCGAAAGTTCTCATCGCTGACGACCAACCGGACGTCCTCACGGCTTTGCATCTCCTGCTCAAAGGAGAAGGCTACGAGACGAAAACGGCGGTCAAGCCTGCGCAGGTCCTCGAGTCGGTCTCTGCGGACGAGTTCGATGTCGTCCTGATCGACTTGAATTACACGCGGGATACGACCTCGGGACAAGAGGGACTTGACCTGCTGTCGCATCTGCGGGCGATCGACTCCACTCTGCCCGTGGTCGTGATGACGGCTTGGGGAAGCGTCGAGCTGGCCGTGGAAGCGATGCGCCGCGGCGCCCGCGATTTCGTGCAGAAGCCGTGGGACAACACGCGGCTCTTGAGTATCGTCCGCGCACAGGCCGAACTGGCGCGGGCGCTTCGGAGCGAGCGCCGCCTGCAAGTGGAGAACGAGATCCTGCGCGGTGACGGTCTCCCGACCCTCATCGCGGAGTCGGCTGTGATGAAACCCGTCCTGGACGTGATCGCACAAGTCGGCCCCTCTGACGCCAACGTGCTCATCACCGGCGAGCACGGCACGGGCAAGGAGGTCGTCGCGCAGACCCTTCACCAGATCTCGCCGCGCTCCGGGAACGCCATGATTTCCGTCAACGTCGGCGGCCTGGCCGAGGGAGTGTTCGAAAGCGAGATCTTCGGGCACACGAGAGGCGCGTTTACCGGCGCGGCATCGGACCGCATCGGCCGCTTCGAGCTGGCCCATCAAGGAACATTGTTTCTCGATGAAATCGCCAATATCACTCCGGACCGGCAGGCGCGTCTTCTGCGCGTTCTCGAGACCGGTGAAGTCGAGCGCGTCGGCTCCTCGAAGACACGCAAGGTTGACGTGCGGGTCCTGTCAGCGACCAACGCGGACCTGCGTCGTGAAGTCGAGCAAGGACGGTTTCGCGATGACCTGCTGTTCCGGCTGAACATGGTGGAAATCCATCTACCACCGCTGCGGGAGCGCGCAGACGACATCCCCGCGCTTGCCGAGCACTTTCTCGAGACGGCCAGAGGACACTACGGCAAGCGGCCGGAGGGATTCGAGGCCGCGGCGATGGATTCGCTTCTACGACATCCCTGGCCGGGCAATGTGCGCGAATTGAATCACGCCGTCCAGAGGGGCGTGCTGATGGCAAAGGGCGAAACGGTTACCGAAGCGGACTTGGGCCTTGACGCTCCCGCCTCCGGCGCTCCCCGGCTGGAGGACATGAATCTGGAAGAGGTCGAGCGATGCCTTATCAAGAAGACGCTCGAGAGATGCAACGGCAGTGTCAGCGACGCGGCGAAAGAACTGGGCCTGAGCCGCAGCGCCATGTACAGACGTTTGCAAAAACACGGCCTTTAGGAGCAAGGAAGCGAGTCTCGTGCTGTTCCATCGCAACGATCCGAAGACGCCGCCGCGACATGAGCGGCGTGTGCTCGTCTATGCGCTCCTGGCAGGGTTGCCGGCCGTGGCCCTTTCGACCGCGCTGCTGTTCGCCAGCGAGTACAGCGACAAGACCCGCTGGACACTGCTGATTCTCGTCGCGGCGGCCTGGCTCGGGTTTTCTCTCGCTGTGCGGCAGCAAGTAGTGTTTCCGTTGCGAACGCTTTCGAATCTGCTGGCGGCCTTGCGCGAGGGTGACTATTCGCTGCGGGCCCGGGTTGCGAAGGAAGACGTGCTGGGCGAAGTGATGAGTGAAGTGAACCTGATGGGGCAGATGCTACGGGAGCAGCGCCTCAGCGCGCTCGAAGCAACGAACCTGCTCCAGAAAGTGATGCAGGAGATCAACGTGGCGGTCTTCGCTTTCGACGAAGAGAACCACTTGCGCCTCGTCAACCAAGCGGGGACGAAACTCCTGGGAGCGCCCCAGGAGCGCCTGCTGGGGCGCACCGCCGGCGAACTTGATCTGATGGAGTGCCTCGCCAAGAACGCGCCGCGGACTCTACAGAAGTCGTTCGCCGGCGGGTCCGGGCGCTGGGGAATCGCTTGCACCGGGTTCCGTGAGCAAGGCGTGCCGCATCGATTGCTTGTGCTGTCGGACCTGACGCTCGAACTGCACGAAGAAGAACTACAGGCCTGGCAGCGGTTGGTCCGCGTTCTGAGTCACGAGCTGAACAATTCGCTGGCGCCGATCAAGTCGATAACCGGTAGTTTGCGGGCTCTCCTGCGGCGGCCGACATCCGATCCGGATTGGCAACACGACATGGAGCAGGGACTTGGCGCCATCGGGTCTCGCGCCGAGGCCCTCGGCCGCTTCACCAGCGCCTACGCCCGGCTTGCCAAGCTTCCACCACCGAGCCTTGAACCAGTAAACCTTCGTGATTGTGTTGAGAGGGTCGCCAAGATTGAGCGGGCATCCGAGCTTCAGATCGAAGGGGGCCCCGACCTGATTGTCGACGCCGACGCGGCGCAGCTCGAGCAGTTGCTCATCAACCTCGTTCAGAACGCCGCCGAGGCCGCGGAACAGACGGGCGGGCGCATTCAGATCGAGTGGAGCCGAAACGGAAAGGCGGCCTGCGTTCACGTGCTGGATGAAGGGCCGGGACTATCGAGCGATGCGAATCTCTTTGTGCCGTTCTTTACGACCAAGCCTCATGGAACGGGCATCGGACTCGTGCTTTCCCGTAAGATCGCCGAGAACCACGGCGGTGGGCTGACGCTCCAGAACCGCGAAGATCGGCCAGGGTGCATCGCCCGACTTGAGTTGCCGCTCCGCTCGGGTCATGATCAAGAGTGGGCCGAAGCGTAACCGCCCGCGACGTGACTCGATCAAAAACCGGGCGTGGGCGGCGGGCCTTCCGGATAGGGGACCCATACGAAACGACAATGACCAACATCCGGTATTTGTGCTGTCTTGGGATCGCCGCCACCCTTCTCTGGCTTGCCCCCACAGCCTCCGGCGGCGACAAGCCGGTCTCGATTCACGTCGATGTTTCCCAAGCTGCGCCGGACTGGGCACTGCTGGAGCGCCAGTTGATCGAGACGATGAACAGCTCCGGCAAGGCGTTCGTGAATACCTACACCCTCCCCGACGGAACGTTGCGGTGGAAGGAACGCTACGAAGGCGGCATGAATTCCTCCGACGATGCCTACGAGGCCTTCCGCGGCTATTCGCTGCACTACATTCTGGGCGGCTCGCATGAGCTCGATACCCTGCATCGCCGCGTCTGGGAAGGCATCACCCGCCAGTTCAGCCGCTACGGTCAGATCTATCGCGAGTTCGACAGCAATTGGGATTGGATGCATCACGGCGAAGGTTACGTGTCGCTCTACCCGATGGGCATGGCCGATCCGCGGGATGCCAGGTTTCGCGAGCGTGCAGAGAGGTTCGCGGCGATGTACATCGGCGAAGATCCGGAAGCTCCGAATTACGACCCCGCGTTGAAACTGATGCGGGCTTCGATGAACGGCAGCCGGGGCCCGAAGATGGAGTGGCGCAAGCGCGATTGGATTCCGACCAACGCCAACCTGGTCTACTACCACCTGCCATTCGACGACATTCCGGGTGTTGCATCCTCTACGGGTTGGATCAACGATCATCCTGAGAACGACCAGTTCGCCGCCATCGTCAAGGTCATGAGCGACCGCATGGCCAAGGGTGATGTGCCGATCAACCTTACGGCTGCACCGCTTGTCGCGAATGCTTTTCTCTATACCGGCGCCGAGAAATACCGCCGCTGGATAACTGACTACCTCGGCAAGTGGATCGAGCTGACCAAAGAGAACCACGGCATCATGCCGGACAACGTCGGTCTCAATGGCAAGATCGGGGAATATAACGACGGGAACTGGTGGGGTGGTTACTACGGCTGGAAGTGGGTGCGCGGCGGCACGGACATCGTGTTGGCTTCACTGACGGCCGCCAAGGTGGCGTTCCTGCTCAGCGGCCAGAAGCACTGGTTCGAGTTGCCTCGCGGCCAGATGGCCGTAATGAGGGATCGCGGCAAGGTCGTCGCCGGCGTCCCGAAGGTTCCGATTCGCTACGACAACGACCATGGCTGGCACCACTTCGTTCCTGAAACGGCGGCCCCCTACGTACTTCTCTGGCAGATGACGCAGGCACAGGAAGACTGGGAGCAGGTCGAGCGTTTGGCCGAAGCGAAGATAGCGAAGGGGGAGCTGCGAGACGTCGACCTTCGCTGGGCTTACTATTTGAAGGGCCGGGCTCCGGATTTCCCCGAGAGTGCTTTCCGGAGCGACTTGCGATACATCCATACTAAACTCAGCCGCATCCTGAACGAGCACGGGGATCCGGAAACCTGGTTTGACGCCAAGTGGTTGGCGCTGGACCCCATGCCGACCGACAATCTCGTGCGGTTGACCATCGGCGGCATCCCGGTTCACAAGCGTGGAGAAATGCTCCATGCGCGGCTGCGGTACTTTGACGCGGAACGCCGCGAGCCGGGCTTGCCGCAAGGTGTGTCCGCCTTGGTCACCGCCATCGGAGAGGACGTCGTGGAGCTGGACCTGGTGAACACGAATCTCTTCGAACGGCGCCAAGTGATCGTTCAGGCGGGTGCGTACGGGGAAGACCGGATCGAAGAGATCACCTACCGCCGCGCCCGAGATCGGCAAGCCGCTCATCAGCGGCCGCGGTTTGACGTGGCAACCGAAGACGAAACGCTCTCGGTAGGACGTTCCTACGTCGAAGTCGACATGGCCCCGGGAGCCGGTTCACATCTGCGCATCCGCGTGCGCCGCCACGCCTATACGCCTTCCTACGAATTCCCCTGGCGCCGAGGCGAGGAGAAGTACTGATGAGCAAAGCCTTCATTCCGGGACTCTGTCTGCTGTCGCTTTGCGGGCCGGCCTACCCGCAGATGGGTTCGCCCGGCGGCGGCGAGACGCAGGCCATCGCGCTGCATCCGACGAATCCTCAGATCATCTACGCCGGCGCCGCCAAAGGTCTCTGCAAGACGACCCGCGGAGGCCAAGACAACTGGCCGTCCACCGGCCTTGGCCATTTGGGGCCGAGAACCATCGTGCTCGACCCCTCCAGCTCGGACGTGATTTACACCGGCACCTATGAGATGGGAGTCTACAAGAGCACGAACGCCGCCGGATCATGGCACCCCGTAAACAACGGGCTCACGAATGGCAAGATTCGTGGTCTGGCGATCGATCCTTCAGACGGTCAAACGCTCTACGCGGGCACCGACGGCGGAGGTGTCTTCAAGACCACCAATGGCGGGACCTCATGGCGTGAGATGAATCGCGGGTTGATCGACAAGACTCTTCGTGCGCTCATCATCGATCCTCGCAGCCCAAGTACGCTTTACGCGGCCACTTGGCACGGCGTTTACAGAACGACGGATGGAGGCGAGCACTGGAAAGCGAACCCGGAAGGGCTCTATGACATCGACGTACGCGCGCTCGTGATCGACCCGACCGATTCACGAATCATCTATGCGGCCACCGATCCCGGAGGCGTCTACCGTTCGACCGATGGCGGCTGGACGTGGACCCTGGGCGAACGGCCACTTATCCAGCACATCCTCGCGCTTGCGGTTGATCCTCACAACCCCACTCATGTTTACGCCGGCACGAAGAAGGGCGTCTTCCGAAGCACCGACAGCGCCAACACCTTCGCAGTCGCGGGGCTACAGTGGTCGAACCGCCCCAGGACTCTCGTTTTCGATGACCGAACGAGGCCCGCCACTCTCTACTACGGTGGCGAGGGCGGCGTCCTGAAAACGACGAACGGCGGGCGCTGGTGGGACGTTACCGGCCCACAGCGAAAATGATCGTCGGCCAGTGAGTTTCTTCTCCGGGAAGCTGCTTGCCCAAACCGGCATCGCTGAGACGTACACCCGACAGCCGCTCCCAGCCCGGCGCGGCTGCGGGCTTCAACATCAGCCGAATGAGTTCCCGGCATTCGGCCTCTGGTTCGGTTCGATCCACAAGGCCTCAGCGCCGAGCCCACGGACTGCTGACTTCGCCGCTTCAATCCGGAGTTGTGCTTTCCGGGAAAGCGCCCAGGTTTTTCAAGAAGCGGCCCGCCACCCGATCCGGGTACCCGAAGTCGTCGCCGAGAACACCGCGCAGCGCCTCGACCACCGGGCGGGCATCCTCTCCCAGCGCTTCCAGGGCGTGCGCCGCGTGGAGCCGTGTCCCGCCGTTCGTGTCGGATAAAGCCTTTGCGATGACCGGCAAAGCCTCCTGTCTGCCCAGGCGGCAGAGCGCTTGCGCGGCCCAGATTCGGACGTCGGCCGCGTCATCGGCAAGTCGGGCTCTCAAGTCTTCCTCGAACTCGGAGGAGGCGTCGCCCATCGATCCGACGGAGCGCACGGCCCAGTGACGCACGGCGCTGTCCTCGTGAGTGAGGGCTCGTCTCAACACGGCCGTGGATTCAGCGTCCGCCGGATTCCGCCGTGCGACTTCACCGATGGCCCGGATCGCCGAAAGCCGGTCCAGACGATCTTCGCTTTCAAGCAGGGTGACCCAGGCAGACAAGCTCTTGCCGAGAAACTCTTGCTCCGGGCCGCTGCACGCCGCCCACACGAACGCAGCCGCAAGAGCACATCGGAAGAACAGACGAGAAACGGGTTCCATGACCGGCCTCTACCTTACCAAGGTTTTATTCCTTGCTAGAATCGACCCGCGGAGTATCGACATGTCCGAGTCGCCTTCGACGCGCTGCCCCTTTCCCGGTCGAGCGGTAGCCGGCCATTCTTCGAAAACTCTGGCGAGTGCTTGCTCGGCGGGGCGTCACGCCGTTAGAAGGTCATCTGAACAGCCCGTTTTCCTGGATCATCATATGCGCGATCTGAGTTTGCTATTCGCGAGATTACTTCTCGTTCTTTGTCTGCTGAGTCCCGTTACCGCCTGGGCGCAGGAGCGCTCGTTACCGACACCGGATGACTTCGCCGGTTTCGCGATCGGGTCAGACGGCAACCTTCTGCGGTGGGAGAAGATCGTCGAATACTTCCAACTGGTTGCAGAAGGGAGTGATCGTGTGCTCTTCGAAGAACGCGGAGAATCCACGAACGACAACCAGCTCGTAATGGCGACGATCTCGTCGCCGAGCAACCTGGCCCGGCTCGACGAGATCAAGGCCCGGCAACAACTTCTGGCCGACCCGCGCCGGCTCAACGACGAGCAGATCGAGAAGCTCCCCTGGGAATCGCCCATCGTCGTGTTGATGACGTGCAACATCCACTCCACCGAGATCGCCTCGTCGCAGATGGCCCTGAAAGTCTTGCATCGGCTGGCGACCGAGAACTCCCCCTGGGTGCAGAACGTTCTCGATCATGTCCTTTTCCTGCTGATGCCCTCGTTGAACCCCGATGGACAGATCATGGTTACCGACTGGAACAACCGTGTTCGCGGCACGGACCACGTCTGGTCGCCGCTGCCCTGGCTCTATCACCCTTATGTGGGGCACGACAACAACCGCGACGCCTTTCTCATGACGCAGGTCGAGGCTCGAATCATCAACAAAGTGCTCTACCACGACTGGCTGCCGCAAGTGTTTCTCGATCAGCACCAGATGGGTCCAACAGGGATGCGCGTTTTTGTTCCGCCGTTTACCAACCCGATCAATCCCAACGTCAATCCGGTCATCTGGACGGAACTCGGAATTTTTGGACTCGCGATGTTCAACCGCTTGCACGAGGCGGGTTTCACCGGCAACGGCTACAACATCAGCTACACGAGTTGGTGGCAGGGAGGTTTTATCCGGGCACCCTGGTATCACAACATCGTCGGGCTTCTGACGGAAGTGGCGAGCTCGAATCTAGCGAGTCCGGTCTATCAGGAGAAAGCGCAGTTGTGGCAAAAGGCCGACAACTCGTACACCTCCAAGGATTGGGTGAAAAGGCGCGAGAAGGATCCCAAGGCGCCCGCGCCCGCGCCCCGACTCGTGGCGCCGCTCGTGAACTACCCGCGTCCGTGGCTGGGCGGCAAATGGACTCTGAACGACATCATCGAGCGGCAGTTGATTATCTCTTACAGCCTGCTCGAAACAGCGGCGAACAACCGGGTTCAGGTGATCGAGAGCCAGATCGGCATGGGGCTCAAAGCCGTTGAGCAGGGTGAGGAGGGTAGCCCGTTTGCGTTCGTCTATCCGGCCGAGCAGCATGACCCGGACGCCCTCTACGAGATGCTGGAAGCGCTGCACTTCAACGGCGTCGAGGTGCATCGGGCGCGCGAAGATTTCGAGGCCGACGACGAAGAGTACGCCACGGGCAGCTACGTGATTCGGATGGCGCAGCCGTACCGCAACTACGTCATCGATTTGATGACGCCGCACGACTATCCCGATCCCCAGGACATGCCGGACGGCGCAATGAGATCCAATCCCTACGATTCGACCACTTGGACGATGCCGATCCAGATGGGCGTCGAAGTGGCTCGCGTCGAGAAGCCATTCGAGGCGCCCCTGGAGAAGCCTGACGCAATTCCCACGCCCGTCGGCGAGCTCCATCGTGACGGGGAGATCCGGTTTGGTTTCTTGATTCGTCCCGGACCCAACAATACAGCCAAGGTGTTGAACCGGTTGCTCCGTGACGGGACTGACGTGCGTTGGACGACCGAGGAGTGGACGGTTGGCGACGTCAACTATCCGCCGGGAACTCTTTGGGTGCGCGGCCTGGAGACGGACGAAGCCGCCGCGGTCGTCGAGCCGCTCGGGCTCACGGGCAGTCTCGCCGTGGGCGTTCCTCCGATACGAACGCAACCCCTCAGCGAGCCCCGCGTCGCTCTGTATCAGCCGTGGACGGCTTCAATGGACGAAGGCTGGACGCGCTGGTTGCTCGAAGAATACGAATTTCCCATGAAGACGGTCCACGACGTGGACATTCGAGGCGGAGGGCTGCGGAAGAGGTGGGACGCATTGATTCTGCCCGGAGACCGCGGCGATAAGAGCATCATCTCGGGTCACGAAAGCAAATCGGTGCCGAAAGAGTATCGTGGCGGCATCGGCGAGAAAGGACGCGCAGCGATTCGAAAATTCGTCGCGGACGGAGGGACGTTGATCACCATGGGCGACTCATCGGATTTCGCGCTCCGCACCTTTGAGCTGCCGGTCAAGAACGCGCTTGAAGGTGTGAAGACCTCCGAGTTCTCATGCCCCGGGTCTTTTCTTCGCATCTTCGTCGACAACCGCAACCCGGTCGCCTACGGGATGCCCGACGAGGCAACCGCCGTGTTCAAGGGCGACGCGGTGTTCGAGCCGGTCCCCGAGTTCAGCTACACAACATTGAAGGTCGTGGCCCGCTATCCGGGATTTAACCCTTTGCAGAGCGGTTGGATCCGGGGAGCCGAGCATCTCTACAATCGCATCGCGGTGGCGGAAGTGATCTACAAGAAGGGCCGCATCGTGCTGATTGGTTTCCGGCCGCAGCATCGGGCGCAGGCGCACAATACCTTCAAGCTGTTGTTCAATTCGATTCATCTTTCCGCGGCAGGCCCGGCAGAGGTGCTTCGCTCCGGCGCCGGCGACAGCCCGGTTCGCTGACCTCGGCAAACGGCCGCATCAAGCGCGAATCGAAAGCTCGTACGTCAGCACGTCTTCTTTGGCGGAGATCAGGGGTACGGTGCGCCCGTATGCGGCCGCTACAATACTTCGCGGTACACCTGTAGCAAGTCCTCAGCCGTGACCGGCCGGGGGTTGTATTGGGCCGTCCACTGCCTGGCCGCTTCCTCGGCCAAATCCGGCAGATCTTTCTCGGAGATGCCGTACGCGGCAAGTCGGCGTGGGATCGCGGCTTGATCAAGCAAAGACTCGACGGCCGCGGCCAGATCGGACCGGGCCTGGTCCGAACCGCCGGCGCTGATCAACTCCTCATATTCGTCCTCAACCTCGACCGTGTTGAACCGTATCACCGTCGGCAGTATCATCCCCACAGCCGCCCCGTGAATTACATCGAAATGAGCGGTCAAAGGGTTTGCGCACGAGTGCGCGATCCCGAGCATCGAGTTCTCGATCGCCGTCCCGGCCAGATTCGCCCCGAGCAGCACCCCGGCCCGCGCACCGAGATTGTCCGGATCCGTCAACACAGAAGGCAGATTCGTACTCAGCAAACGCCACGCCTCTCGTGAATAGAGCTTCGAAATAGGATTCCGTTTCTTGGTCACCCACGTTTCAATCGCGTGTGAGACGGCGTCAATGCCCGTCAAGGCGGTCACCAACGCGGGCTGTGAAAGAGTGAGCTTCGGGTCGAGAATCGCGATCGCTGGCGCTGCTTTGGGATCGCCGCAGGCCATCTTCTGATGGGTCTCGGCATCCGCGATGAGAGCAAACGATTGGGCCTCGCTGCCGGTTCCGGCGGTCGTGGGAATCGCGATGAGCGAGAGCATCGGTCTGGCTGCCTTGCCGACTCCCCAGTAGTCCTGCATACGTCCGCCGTTGGTGAGCAGGAAGTTGACACCCTTGGCGCAGTCCATGGCGCTGCCACCGCCCAGCCCGACGATCAGATCGATGTTGTGCTCTTTCGCGGACTCCAAACAGGCATCCACATGCTCCGTCGTGGGGTTCTGGTCGACGGCGGTGAAGACCGTCGACGTCAAGCCGGCGGCTTCCAATGAGGCAGCCGCCCGTGCCGGATAGCCCACTGCGTCGATGTCCGGATCAGAGACGATCAGGACGCGCCGGCCGTCCAGTTCCGCAGCCAGCTCGCCGACACGATCGAGAGCCCCCTTGCCGAACACGATGCGCGTCCGCGGCCGGAAGTCAAACGGTTGCTGTGTTCGACTCGCAGAGTCGCGGGTTGTTTCCTTGAGCATATCGAAGCGGGCGATGCGGCGGGGCAGGAGTCCTTCGGCCGGCAGACCCTGCAATCAATACACCCCGATCGCGACCTTGTTCTTCGTCTGGGAGAACGGCCGGACATTGCGCACCCCGTCCCACGGATACAGATCGATGGGCGGCTCGCGCTCGCATTCGTCGCGCTCGGGGAACCGCGGCATGAAGAATTCTTTCGTCAGCGTCGTGAGCAGAACACGACCCGTCTCGCCATAGTCGACAACGGTGTCCATGTCGTCCGGGTTGACCGCTTGGCTCACGGCGCGCGGTTGTGGCGGGTAGTAGATGATGGCGTGGTTGTCCGCCGGGTCGAAAGGTTTGTGACAGGCTAGTCCCATCAACGTATTGCCGTACGTCGCGGCGAAATAGGCGCCTTCCAGCAACTCCTCACGGGCAAAGCGATGAAACTGCGGCGTCATCTCCGTGCCCCCGCAGAAGACGCCCGTGATGCCCATCTCCTTTAGCGAAACGCGCTCGGCAAGCGCCTCGAGCAGCTTCGGCGTCGTGAACAGACACTTGATGTTCGGGTGGTTCTCAAGGATGATCACCGCCTGATCGATGCAATGTTTCTTGTACGCCTCGGCTTGCTTGATGTCGCCCTGCTTGAGAAGCTTGACAACCCAACGCGGGTCCAGATCGATCTGGAAACAGATCCCGCCGCGAACCTGCGCCAAGTGTTCCACGGCAAGCCGCAATCGCCGCGGTCCCGACGGGCCGACCTGCACCCAATCCGCCCCCGGAGGGAAGAATTCGTCCGGCAGCGTGTGGCTGAACTCGGAATAGTCGATGCGGAAGTCATCGATATTGATGCGTGACTTCGGCACGCCCGTCGTGCCACCGGTTTCGAACACGTAGACCGGCTTGCCCGCCAGCCCCTTGGGCACCCAGCGCCGCACCGGGCCGCCCCGCAGCCATTCGTCTTCAAAGAAACCGAGCCGCCGCAGATCCTCGAAACCCTTTACTTCCGTCCGTGGATCCCAATCGAGCTTCGAGGCGAAGTCGAGCCAAAAAGGACAGCCGGTCTCGGGGTCAAAGTGCCAAGCGATGATCTCGCGTACGTGGGCGTCGAGACGCTCGCGGGCGGCGTCGACTCTCGTTTGCAGGTCGCAGGAAACTTCAGTGCTTGCCATGGTTGTTGATGATCGAATGCGGGCAGCGGCCCTCTACGCTTGGTTTCTCGGGTGCAGCCTGCTCCTAGTTGCCGGCGATCGCATACATGTGCGAGCGGGTCATGATGTAGAGCGTGCCGTTTGCGACGACCGGCGTGCTGTAGATGGTGTTTCCAAAGTTGATCTCCGAAAGCACTTCCATCACGCGCCCCGCCTTCAGCACCGTCAAGTCGCCGTCTTCGTCGCCCAGCATCACCTTGCCGTCCGCAACGAACGGCGATCCCCACACGGCCGCGAACATGTCATGCTCCCACAACAGCTTGCCGGTCTCTACGTCCAAGGCATGAAAAAACCCGCTGAAGTTCGGAGCATAAAGGATGCCGGCGTCGATGGCCACGGTTGAAATCGTCCGCCGGAAGTCGTGATGCCAAACAACGCCCGTCTTGGTAATGTCATCGGTCCCGGTAGCATCAATCGCCCACAGATGGCCGATGCCTTCGCCGTGCTCCGGGTCTTGCCCGACCGCCACGAAGACCTTGTCGTCATAGATCACCGGCGTAGCGATGATATTGTTGCGGTCACCCCGGCCTTGCTTCCACTCGGACTCCTTAGGGTTGCAGTCGAACTCCCAGATGAGCTCACCAGTGTTCGGCTCGAAGCTGCGCAGCCAGCCGTCGCCTCCGGCGAAGATCACTTGTTCCTTGCCGAGAATTTCACCATAAGCCGGAGATGCCCACTGGCCGTGCAGGATGTTTTCTCCGGGGGACCCGTCTTCCCAGAGGATCTCGCCCGTGTGGCGGTCAAGCGCCAGAAAGCTCGGCGCGTCCGGGAACGGAATATTGATGTGGCTCTCGTCGACGCCGTTTGAGGTGTTGACGAACAGGATATCCCCGACGACAAGCGGCGAGGTCGCCGCCATGTTGTGCGGGAACACCGCCAGTTCCTCATACATGTCGAGCTTCCAGAGCACATCACCGTCGATCTCCGACGTCTCCTCCTCATCCACGAATGGACCGTCGTTCTCGCCGTCCCGGAAGCCCTCCGTATCCACGGCAATGACTTCGGCGCGATTCGACACGTAATAAGCGACTTTTCCCACCACCGCCGGAGACGAGCAGACACCCTGCTCCGGCCAATCATTGACGCGCCCCGAGGCCAGCTTCGTATGAGTCATCTGCCATAAAAACTCGCCGTCGGACTCGCGAAAGCACATCACAACACCGCGGTCGCTACCGAGCTTCGGGTTGCGCAGCAGCTCGTTGTTAGTGCCGACAAAAACCTTGTCATCCGCGATCACCGGATTGCCGTACGACTGCGAGCCCAACTCCGCCACCCACTTGATGTTGGTTTTCGTCTTGAGGTCCCACGTGCGGGGAATGCCTTTCTCGTCGGAAACCATGTTGCGGTCAGGCCGGCCGCCCCACATGGGCCAGTCCGCGGCGAAAGCGGGCAACACCGCCAGAGCCGCCAGTGCTACTGTCGCGAGGGTCGCTAAGCGATTCGATTTCATGTAAAACATCCGATCCGTTCGGTGACAGCGGGGCCGACAGCCGTCAGGCCCAACCGCGGAGCTAGCTCCCGGCAGGCGTCACCTTGATGTTGTCGTAGAAAATGTCCGCGGCCGAATAGCCGTAAATCCCCGGGCTGCCGTGCGTATGCGGCAAGGCGTCCTCGGCCTCGATCGTCCAGGCGTCGGGTTCCGGCTCGCCCTTCTTCCAAACCTTGCCCCGCACGGTGGCCTTGCCGCCGTCCTCGGCGACGTCCACCTGCATCTTCATCCGATACCAACTGTTCGTTTCCATCTCAAAAGGAACCTGCTTCGAAAAGCGTTTTAGTTCCGAGAGCCAGGTTCGAATCATCAGCCTTTTGCGTGGCCCCATCAGGGCCAGGGTATAGCGGTGCGAAACGAGACCCATATCCGGTTTCCAGCGACCTCTCTGTACCCCATAAAGGTCAGCCTCTATCACGTAGCCGGATGCGGAGGGATCACCGAAGAACACGGTCGTTCGCCAACTCCTGCGATTCGCCGAGGGTTTCTTGAGCACTTTGTTGCCGTCAATGGACGCGACCTGAAAGCGTCCCCGCGCCGCGTTCCACCCCGCAGGAACGGCCTTCTCTTCATAGGACTCGAAGTCTTCCGCAAACGGAATGTGCGGGCGCACACTCACGCGCGCGGTCCCCTTCACTCCGCCGACCGTCGCCGTGAGAAGCCCGCCCTGCGAAACATTGTCGCCCGCAACCTTCAAATCTCCGGACCCGGACACAGCGGCCTTGAGGCCTTCCAATGACCACTCCGCAGTGGGCTCGCCGATCAATCGTCCTTTGGCGTCGTAGGTCCGCGCGACGAATTTATTTGAAGCGCCCGGACTCATGACGACCTCCGCCGGAACAACCTGTACCTGCGCTGCCGCCGCCCCGGCCGGAGCCTTGTTCGAAACCGCATTCACCGCTTTTGCAGCCGAACCAGCAAGCTGCTTCGCGCCGATCGCGTACAACTCCCTCGTCGTCATCAGATAGATCCGCCCGTTGGCGACGGCGGGTGAACCGTTGATCTGCGTTGCGCTTCCGTCGGGGTTCTTGAATTCCTCGACATGGAGAACCTCAGGCTCCTCGCGGCCGTTCATCTTGAGAATGTGAAACTTCCCGTCCACGTCGGCCACGTAGATCTTGCCGTCGCCGATGATCGGCGAAGCCTTCTGCGCGATCCCGATGTTGTGCTTCCAGAGTTCTTCGCCCGACCCGGCATCAAACGCCGTCAAGTTGGCCGAGTTGTCCACGTGATAGAGAATCCCGTCGTGGTAGGCCGGCGAGGCGTAACCCCCGGCGAAGCCATCCACTTTCCACACCTGCGCGGGCTTGCCCTCGGACACCTGCCCGGCGTTCAGGTGAACCAGCCGCCCCATCGCCGTGCTTCCATCGACATTCTCCTCGCTGTGCGAGGCGTAGACGTCGCTGCCGTTCACCAGCACCGACGAATTGATGCCGCGTTTGCTGAGCGGGAAGTTCCAAACCTTCTTGCCGGTCGCGACCTGCAGCGCGTAGATGCCGCCGTCGCCGTTGCCGGTGACAAGCAGCCGTTCGCCGTCAATCACACGCACCACGGGCACGGAGTACGTCGTGTCTTTGGGAGCCCCGCCGGGCGTCGAAATCCAAACGATCTCCCCCGTGGACTTGTCAAGTGCAAAGAAACGGTGCCGCGGGATAAAGTTGCCGCCCCACCCCGCTGTGAGAAAGCTTACGATCACCAGGTCTCCGTCAATCAAGGGATCGACGGTCCGCCCGCCGAAGCCCGAGATGCGCCCCACCTCTTCGCCAAACGAACGCGACCAAACGATCTTGCCGTCACGGTCGAAGCAGATGAACAAGCCCTCGACGCCGTGCGAATATACATATCCGGTCTGCGGGTCGCCCGCCAACGAGGCCCAGCCCACGCGATGATGCGGGATGTCGGTCTGGAAGATGCTGTAGCGGTGATCCCAACGAATTTTGCCCGTTTCCGTGTCCAGGCAGACGATTCTTTCCTGCCACTTCGTCGGTTCCTGCGGCTCGGCCAGCGTGATCACGCAGACCCGGCCGTCAACCACGATCGGCGTCGAGCGCCCGCCGACCGGCGCCTTCCAGAGCAGATTCTCGCCTTCTTGGGACCACTTCGCGGGCAGGCCCTCCTCGGATGAAACGCCGTCCGCGTTGACACCCCGCCACGCCGGCCAATCGGCTGCTGGAAGCACCAAGGAGGCGGCCAGAAAGGCGCTAAAGGCCAGTGAAAATTGTATTGTCGGGCGCGAGCTCATGGGCTTCTCCAGGTTCGCCATTCTATCAAAAGATGTTCCGGCTCCCTCCAGCGGTCAGGTTCCGAGAACTCCCGCTGGTGGGGCTCCCTCGCCCGGACCACACACGATGGTTTGTTACTCTGGCGTCCATGGACGCGGTCGCACGAATCGAGAACGAACTCAAGAAGTACAAGCACCCTCTTCTGAGCTTTTCGGCGCGCGAAGAGAACGGCCGGCTCGAACTGGTCATCGAACTCAAGAACAAACCGCCCGGCATCCACACCTATTACCTGGAGATCCATCCCCGCGACCTTACGAACAGCCAGTTTCCCTGGACCCTCCAGCGCATGATCTTCGACGGCCTCCACGACTACTTCGTCGAGATGTTCGTCTACACGCCCCAGAGCATTGATAACCCCGACGCTCCGGTATGACTCATCTCGAGGCGTTGATCCACGAGGAGATCCGTGCTCACGGTCCGATCTCCTTCCGGCTCTTCATGGATCTGTCGCTCTATCATCCCGGCCTCGGCTACTACATGCGCGGAGAGGATCACTTCGGCCGCGAAGGCGACTTCTACACGAACTCGCAGCTCCAGCCGGTCTTTGGACGTCTCATCACTCAACAGATCGCGCGGTGGCGCGAAGAGATGGGTTCTCCCGAAGACTTCACGGTCATCGAACTGGGCGCGGGGCGAGGCGAAACGCTCGCGGAAGTGAGAAAGGCGTTGCCGGAGGCCCGTTGTCTCGCAGTCGAGCGCACGAGCGGGACTCTGCCTGAAGCGTTCCAGGGGGTTGTCTATTCGAACGAGTTCTTCGACGCTCTGCCCGTCCATCTCGTCGAACGCCGGAGTGACGGACTGACCGAGCTGCTCGTCGCGTCGCACGGCGGCGGTTTTCGATGGACGACCGGCCGGCCTGCCGAACCGCCGGCGACCAACTACATCAGCCGCTACGCGCCCGGCCTCACAGAAGGTGATCACATCGAGGTCAACCTCGCCGCCCTGGACGAATGCGCGCGCATCGCCGCTGCCCTCAAACGTGGATACGTACTGACCATCGACTACGGCTACACAGCCGAGGAGATTGCCGCTGGCCGCCGTTTTCCACGGGGCTCCCTGATGGCCTACGAGCGGCACCAGGCCAAGGAGGACGTTCTCGCCAACCCCGGCTGCCGCGACATCACCGCGCACGTCAACTTCACCGCACTCGAGGCACGAGGCCGGGAACTCGGCCTGAACTCACTGGGACTGCGCACCCAGTCGCAGTTCCTCCTCGCCCTCGGCGAAACGGACAACTTTGCCGCCGCACTCGAAGCCAAGACGGACACCGAAGCGCTACAACTCCGCCTGCAACTGAAGTCATTGTTGTTCGGAATGGGCGAGACATTCCGTGTCTTGGTTCAGAAGAAATAAACGTTATACTCCGAGCAGCGTATGGCTTCCGCGTCACCTCAGATTCCTCTCGACGAGTTGGCCGGGCGCCGCTTCTCCTTCTACCCCACCATCCGCAACGTCGAGCACAACGAGTGGACGCTCGCCAAGGAAACGTGGTCGGAAGTGCTTGTTGCGAACGCATCAAGCGGGCTCGAAATCTGGATTCCCCGCACTTGCCTCGGAAGCATTGGCAACTCGGATTCGCCGGTGCTGATCGTCGGTCTCACCCGTGAGCTGGAGTGGAAGGCCGGCAAGGTCTGGCCCCATCAGGAACGCCTGATCGAGATGCCGGCGCGCAAGACGCCGCCCAAGACCGCCGACGTCATCGCAGGGCCTCAGCCCGCGAGCCGCGAGTCTGTAGCCGAGTCCAGCGTCGGACGCTTCCTTTTCGCCGCGTTGGGCGTCGGCTTGCTCGCTTGCCTCTTCGTCGTGATGTATGCCTTCGACTCGCTTCGCAGCCCGCTCGACATCCTCTTCCCGCAGGATACCGCAACCACCGATCAACTCTATCTCGGCCTCGTCGTCGCCGACGGTTATCAGGATGTCGTCCGCAAGATCGGCCGCCCCGAAAACGAGCAGTGGATCAGCAAGCCCGCTGACCAGATTCAGTTCCAGGTGCTTTCCTACTCAAGCCGGTCCTACGCGCTCATTCTCATGGGTCCCGGACGCCAACAGGCCCGCTACATCGGAGCTATCCATCAGCCCTCCCGCATAATGCTCGACAGCGTAAAGCTTGCCGGCGGCGGCACCACCGCCTCCATGCTGAAAAACTTGCCGTCGTTTTGAACTGCAGCAAGCAGTCTGCTGGACGGTTGTCAGAAAGACCGACGAAGTTGCCAGGGGGGCATACCAGGCAGGGAGAGAATGTGCACGGAGGGTGGGTCGGCCACGAACTCACGAGCGGCCGGTTTACTGATCGGGGTGCTGTTCGCGGCGGCCTCAGGCTTTGCAGTCTCTGGTTTCGATGAGGGTCTGGATTTGGGTGATGAAGTCTTCGAGGGCTTGGACGCCTCGGTCGGTTTCTTTGCGGTGGCGGACGGAGACGGTTCCGGATTCGGCTTCACGGGTGCCGACGACGAGCATGAAGGGGACCTTCTGCAACTGCGCCTCACGGATCTTGAAGTTGATTTTTTCACTGCGGGCGTCAAGCTCGGTGCGGATCCCGGCTTCCTCGAGGCGGGCGGCAACCTGTTGGGCGTATTCGTTTTGACGGTCGGTGATGGGTAGGACGATGGCCTGCACCGGCGCAAGCCAAACGGGAAACGCTCCGGCGTAATGTTCTATCAAGACGCCGAAAAACCGCTCGACGGAGCCCCACAGCGCGCGATGGACCATCACAGGCTGGTGGGCTTTGCCATCTTCGGCAATGTACTCGAGCGCAAAGCGGCGAGGCAGGTTGAAGTCGAACTGAACGGTCGAGAGCTGCCATGATCGGCCAATGGCATCGACGAGCTTGATGTCGATCTTCGGTCCGTAGAAGGCCGCCTCGTCGGGCATGACTCTGGCCTTGATGTCCCGTTCCGCGAGGGCGCTGAAGAGACCGTCCTCGGCCATCTTCCATTCCTCGGGAGAGCCGGCGTACCGGCTGCTTCGGCCGCCATCCCATGTGGAAAGCTCGACCTCGAAATTGTCGAAACCGAAGGTCCTGAGAACGTCGAGCGCGAAGTCGACGCAGCCCAGGATTTCGTCCTTGACCTGTTCGGGGGTGCAGAAGATGTGGGCGTCGTCTTGGGTGAAGCCGCGGACGCGGAGCAGCCCGTGCATGACACCGGAGCGCTCGTAGCGGTAGACGGTGCCAAGCTCGCCGAGGCGGATGGGCAGGTCGCGGTAGCTGCGGAGCATGTCCTTGTAAATGAGGATGTGGAAGGGGCAGTTCATCGGCTTGAGCTGGTATTCGGAATCATCCAGCTCCATACGTTTGAACATGTCCTCGGAATAGAAATCCGCGTGCCCCGAGGTCTTCCACAAGTCAAAGCGGGCGACGTGCGGCGTGTAGACGAGGCCGTAACCGCGCTTGACGTACTCGTCCCGCAGCCAGTCCTCCATGATGCGGCGGATTGCGCCGCCCTTCGGATGCCAGAAGACAAGGCCGGGGCCGGCGCTCTCTTGAATGCTGAAGAGGTCGAGCGCCTTGCCGAGCTTGCGGTGGTCGCGTTTCTTGGCTTCTGCCAGCCGATGGAGATACTGCCTCAACTCCTTCTTGTCGAAGAAGGAGGTGCCGTAGATCCGCTGCAACCGAGCTTTCTTCTCATCGCCTTTCCAGTAGGCGCCGGCGACGGAGAGCAGCTTGAAAGCCTTGATGCGCCCCATGCTGGGGATGTGCGGGCCGCGGCAGAAGTCGTCGAAGCGGTCGCCGGTTTTGTAGATCGAGATGCGTTCGTCGTCGGTCTTGTCTTCGATCAGCTCGCACTTCATCCAGTCGCCGATCTTGCGGTATTGGGCGAGTGTCTCCTCACGAGGGAGCCACACTCGTTCGTTGGGCGGGTCGCGCTTAACGATCTCGGCCATTTGGGCTTCGATCTTCTCGAGGTCCTCGGGCGTGAAAGGTTCGTCACGCTGGAAGTCGTAGAAGAAGCCCTGCTCGGTGGGCGGGCCGATGCCGAGCTTGGTTTCCGGGAACAGCTCGAGGACGGCGTAGGCGAGCAGGTGCGCCGAGGAATGGCGGTAGACTTCGAGGGCCTCGGAATCCTTGGAAGTGAGCAGGCGCAGGTCGGTATCTTCGTTGAGGGCCTCGCTGAGATCGATGAGTCTTCCGTCGACTTTGGCGACCAAGGCCGCGGCGGCAAGGCGCGGGCTGATGGACTCGGCGATTTGCCGCGGAGTCGTACCCTTGGCGACCTCTTGGCGACTGCCGTCGGGAAGAGTGACCTGAATGATTTCCATGAGATTGGTTCGCACCAGGGGAGGCGCCGAACGTGCTGCTAGTTTTTCGAGTCGGACGAGGTCTTGGAAGTGTCCCCGGAACCGTTCGATTTTGACTCGGATTTCGTTTCGGACCCGGAGTCCGACTTGGCCTCGGTCTTCTTCTCGCCGCTCTGCTTGCCGTCGCCATCGGTTCTGCCGGCGCGGGCGTAGTCAGTGATGTACCAGCCGGTCCCCTTGAACTGGATCGCGGGAGGCGAGAGGAGCTTGCGGAGTTCTCCGCCGCAACTATTGTGTTCTTTGAGCGGCTCGTCGGAGAATTTCTGGATCTCCTCGAAGCGATGGCCGCACTTCAGACATTCGTACTCGTAGAGAGGCATAGGCTCGACGGAGCAGTCGTTCGTACCGAAACTGTGAAATTCGGGGGTGTCCCTAAGAGCGGACGGTTCAGCCTGAGAGCGCGTTTTTTAGAGGTCCATAGGCCGTTTTCAGTATAGCAACGGGCATTCGGGCGATGGCATCAGGTGGCGGGGAGAAGGCCTTGGCGGCGAAGCAGGGCGTCGGCATCGGGATCGCGGTCCATGAAGTCGCGGAAGAGCTGCGCCGGGTCTTCGCTGTCGCCGCGGGCCAGGATGCGTTCACGGAACTGCATGCCGACGCTACGGCTGAAGATGCCCTCGTTGGCGAAGCGTGAAAAAGCGTCGGCGTCGAGGACTTCCGACCACTTGTAGGAGTAATAGCCGGCTCCGTAGCCGACCGGGCTCGCAAACAGGTGGGTGAAGGACGCGATCATGGCGTGTTCGAGCGGCAGAGCGGTAGGCGCGAACGAGTGCAGGATGTCGAAGGCATACTTCATCACGTCACCGTCCTTGTGAGGGTCGTAGTCGCGGTGGAGGGCCAAGTCGACCGTGCCGAAGCTCAACTGCCGCAGCTGCGCATTGGCGGCGCGGAAGTTGCGCGCCCGCTTCATTTTCTGGAAGAGATCCGTGGGGACGGGCTCACCGGTTTCGTAATGGTGCGCGAAGAGATCGAGGGCGTCGCGCTCCCAGCACCAGTTCTCCATGATCTGCGACGGCAACTCGACGAAGTCCCAGGCGACATTGGTTCCGCCCAGACTGCGGATCTCAACCCGGCTCAGCAGATGGTGCAGCAGGTGGCCGAACTCGTGGGAAATGATCTCGACCTCGCGGTGAGTCAGCAGCGCAGGTTTGCCGTCGAGCGGAGGTGTCTGGTTGCCGCAAATCAGGCCGAGATGAGGCCGCGGGCCGCCGGGGACGCTGACGAAGAAGGAGTCCATCCAAGCGCCGCCGCGCTTGTTTTCACGGGGATAGAAGTCGGCGTAGAAAGAGCCGAGACGGGTCCCGTCGGCATCGTCGATGGAGTAGTACTTGACGCTGCTATCCCAGGCGGGAACACCGCGCTCCTCGACGACCTTGATGCCGTAGAGGCGGCCGACAAGTTCGAACATGCCGTCGAGCACCTTCTCGAAGGCGAAGTAGGGCCGAAGTTCTTCCTCTTCGAAGTCGTAGATGGCTTGGCGCATCTTCTCCGCGTAGTAGCCGATGTCCCAGGCGCCGAGTTCGGGGGCGTCAGGGCCTTCGATCTCGCGGCGGAAGGCGAGCAGCTCTTCGTTTTCGCGCTCGAAGGCTGACCGTGTCTTCGTATTGAGGGAATCGATGAACTCGCGAGCGCTGTGGCCGGTCTTCGCCATGCGATCTTCGAGGACGAGGTCGGCGAAGTCGCGATAGCCGAGCAGCCGGGCTTTCTCGCGGCGCAGGCGCAGGATGGTGAGGATCAGCTCGCGGTTGTCATAGGGCTCCTTCGCACCTCGAGTGACGTAGGCGCGGTAGACCTTCTCGCGAACGGCCGCGTCGTCCAAGTAGGTCATCACAGCGATGTAACTGGGGGCCTGCAGCGTAAAGCGCCAGCCCGGCTTGCCCTTGCTTTCGGCATCCTGGCGGGCCATGGCGATGGCGCTGGGCGGGAGGCTGGCGAGCTGCGCTTCGTCCTCGATGATCAGCTCGAAGGCGTTGGTGGCGTCGAGGACGTTCTGGGAATACTTCGTGGTCGCCTGGGCAAGCTGGATGTTGAGTTCGTTGAGCCTGGTCTTGCCGGCTTCGTCGAGGTCGGCGCCTTCGCGGCGGAAGTCGTCGCGGGTCTTTTTGAGGAAGCGGGCGCGGGAGTCGCTGAGCAGGGCGGCTTCCTCGATCTCGCTGAAGCGCTTGATCTGCTTCCACAGGGCTTCGTTGAGGGGGATCTTCGAGTGGAATGCGCTGATCTTCGGCTCGACGGCGTTGTAGGCGTCTCGGAGTTCCGGGTACGTGGCGACGGATTCGAGATGGCTGACCACCGACATGGCGTACTCGAGCGTCTCGCCGGCGTCCTCGAGGGCGCGGAGCGTGTTGTCGTAGGTGCGCGGGCCCGGATCGGCGGCGATGGCGTCGATGTTCTGTTGCGCTTCGGCGATGAGAGCATCGACAGCAGGCTCGACATGCTCGGCCTTGATCTGATCGAAGGGGATTTTGAACTTGATTTCGAGCAGAGGGTTCGTCGAAGTTGCCGCCATAAGGGTTCCAAAGGGTCAGTCTATCAGGGGGCGGGCTCGAGCTACCGAGGAGGGCCGAGGTGCTATCGACAGTCCGCCTCGGCGGCCGGGCCGCGCAGATCGAACAGGAGAAGGTCTTTCGTGCGATGCTCGAAAACGCCAGGAAACGGGTTCTGGGCAATTGCGGCTGCGATTCGAGCTGTTACGGCTGTCTGCGCAGCTACCGCAACCAGTTCGCGCACCCGCACCTGCATCGCGCAAGAGCTCTGGAATTCCTCGATGCCGCCTTGTGCGAGAAAATCCCTTCGAACTGATCACCGACCGCAAGCGCCTTTCGGCCGAAGCGCAGTGTCCTTCAGATCACAAGGGCGGTCCTGGAAACGGGTGGCCTGCCGAACAGGGCCTTGGCTCGGCCGGCACGAAACACCCGGCGCTGAGAAACTTCCGGCGGCTCCGGTCCCTGCTCGCGAACAGAGGGAGCGCTCAATAGTCTGCTACGGAACCATCCGAAACGAATTGCGGGCCCCATTTGAACTTGCGCTCTTTCGACAACTCGGCGAGACGGGCTTCGTCGATTTCCACGCCGATGCCGGGCCCCTCGGGCAGCGTCACATGGCCATCGTCGCGGAGCGACCAACTGCGCTTCGCCAAACCGGGCAGCCGGTTGTCGGGCGAGTAGCCCTCGTGAATCAGAAAGTACGGGATCGAAGCCGCCACGTGAAGACTCGCTGTCATACCGACGGTCGTCATGGTGCAGTGCGGCGCGAGAGGGACATAGAACGTCTCTGCGAGGGCGGCGATCTTCTTCATCTGCGTGATGCCGCCGACGAAGCCGCAATCGGGCTGAAGAATGTCGATCGCGTTGTTGATCAGATAGGGAATCACACCCCAGATCGTGCGATCCTTCTCACCCGTCGCCAGCGGCACGTTGATCTTTTCCCGAAGCCGCTTGAAGATCTCGATGTTGCCGTAGACGGCGGCCTCCTCAATCCAGAGAACCTCATAAGGCTCGATGCGGTTGGCGAATTGAATCAGCATCGGTGGCGGCATGTTGCAATGCGCGTCGAACATCACAGCGCCGTCGTGGCCGACCAGTTCTCTTGCCTGCTTGACTCTCTCGACGACGGCATCAATCTCCGCCGGCGTCCCGGAGAAGGGCCACAGGCCGCCGCTTCCGATTTTGCGGGCTTTTTTTGTGTGATACACGCGGATCTTGTCGCGGGTCGGGCCACCCAGCAGGCGATAAAGCGGGACATTCCAAAGCTTGCCGACGATATCCCACAGCGCCATGTCGATGGCCGAAATCGTGTGGACCATGAACGGCCCGCCGCGCAGGTTGCGGTGCGCCCGGTACATCAACTGCCAGAGATGCTCGATGCGGGTCGGATTCTGGCCGTCGAGCAGTTCGAAGATGCGGTTGGCGAGGGTCGTCGCGACATCCGCAATGACGTTGCTGATTTCACCCCAGCCGGTGATGCCGTAGTTGGTCTCGAGCTTGACAATGCACTTCGGGTCCGCCGGCGTGCAGGTGAGCTTGGTGATTCTGATGTTCGAGGCGCGGTCCTCGACATTGACCGCAGGGTTCGCTTGTGCACCGAGGGCGTCTTGCAGCAAGCCTTGGGCGGCAGCCGCCGCGCCGAGGCCCGCAAGCATGCCGCGGCGCGTAGGCTTGGATTCGGTTGATTTGAGATTCATTGGGTTTCTCCGTGATGTGGATCGGACAACGAGCACCGGCCCGATCGGCGGCCGGTGGTGACCATGGTACACCTGCCGTTGCCGTCATCAGCTTCGACGAAAACTGCGCGCGAATCTACTCCAAAGTGCGACAGGACAAGACGATCAAAGCTCCGGACGCGGTTCTACTTTCGTATTGCGGCCGCGCCGCCCTCCAGAAGTTACAATCTGCTTGACGTACTACACCAGCTCTGGTCGAAGGATGTTCCTATGACTCATCACGTGCGTCGCCACGGGCTGCTGATTGTTCTGTTGGCAGTCCTGACCCTTTTCGTGGGGGGCGACGCCAGCGCTCAGGGGAGCGTGTCGGCCGACAGGGAGGCTTTGGTGGCGCTTTACAACGCGACGGATGGTGAGAACTGGAAGACCGACACGAACTGGTTGAGCGAGGAGTCGCTTTCAGAATGGCACGGTGTTACCACCGACAAGAACGGCCGCGTCACGAAACTGGCTCTCGTCGACAATCGGTTGAGCGGCGAGGTTCCGTCCGAGTTGGCGAACTTGGCCAAGCTCGAGGAGTTGATGCTCAACGATAACGGCCAATTGACAAGGCCGCTGCCGGTTGGTCTGCGTGCTCTGTCACACCTCACCAGGCTGTGGACATCGGGCACCGAGCTGTGTGCGCCAAGGGATGCCGCCTTTCAGGTTTGGTTGGCAACGATCGACTTCGGTGGGGTGAACTGTCCGTCAGTATCAGAGTCGTTGAGAGACCAGGAGGCGACGGCGCAGACTGGCGGCGCACTGCCGGTGAATGCCGTGCGGCGGATCGAGGCGCTGCTGGAGGAGAAGGCGCGGCGGACACCCGCTCAGCGGAAGATGGGTTCGCAGCTCCTGGGCGCGTTGCGGAAGGTGCGCGGTCAGTCGGCCGAGAACGAGATGGTGACGGTGGACGTCCGGGCAGAGGTGACGCAGGCAGTCCTGGCGCGCATCCGTGACTTGGGCGGCACGGTGATCAACAACGTGCCGCGGTACCGGGCCATCCGGGTGCGTCTGCCGCTCGCCGTCGTGGGGACGCTCGCCATGCTCGACGAAGTCCGGTCGATCCGTGTCGCCGACGTGGCGGCCACGCGCGGCCGGCCGGCGCGTCTCCCATCCGACATCCGAACGGACACTACGGGTGACGATGCTGCCGGGGCAGGCGAGAGAGGGCGGCGAGGGGACGGCGCTGATCGAGATCGTCCATGACTCCGGCGCCGTGCATCCCTGCACCTTCTACCCCGGCGCAGTCCCCGTCGTCGAGACCATCGCCAAGGATCTCAGCGGTCTCCGGTAAACCCCAGGCCGGCGTGCTGTGCAGAGCTTGGAACTTCAGCGGAACAGGAAGTAGCCGCGGGGATCGTCTTTCTGATGCGTGCCGTCCCTTGTGCGGCTTCCTGCTGAAATGAAGTTGCCGCCCTGCTTTCCTCTAGCCGTACAATCGGGAAGACCTGCAAGAAGCCTTTGGCGAAGTCAAGGTCGAGATCGCTGAGTTTCGGCGAGACGAAGAGAAAGCTGATCGTCGTAGTCTTCGTTCCAGGTAGCGGACCATTCCACTAATTACTCAGTCTCGACCTGGACCTGAACTGGGTCAAGAGACATGTTTTGATCCGCCGGGAGATCATGAAGCTGCCATGCGCGCCAGGAGTCATGGCCTGAGCCGTCGCCGGCTCGTTTTGCGGGCTTCTGGGGCAGTGCTGGCGATTCCGCTGCTGGTCGGGTCCGTCCTCGCGCAGCCAACGTTGGCGCGGCCTGACGGCAAGTTGCCGCTGAAGGCCATGCGGCAGATCGAGGCGCTGCTGGTCGCGAAGGCGCAGCGGACGCCCGCCCAACGGAAGGTGAGTTCGCAACTCCTGGACGCTCGATGGGAGGCCATCAACGCTCGCCGGCAGGCGAAAGGAGCAGCCTTCGTGGACGAGCTGGTGACGGTGGACATCCGGGCCGAGGTGACGCCGGCGGTCCTGGCGCGCATTCGTGCCCTGGGCGGCACGGTGATCAACAACGTGCCGCAGTATCGGGCCATCCGTGCGAGGCTTCCGATCGCTGCCGTAGAAAAGCTGGCCTCTCTCGACGCGGTCCAGTCGATCCGCGCCGCCGACGTGGCGTTTACGCGTGACCGGCCGACTCGGCTGCCATCCGACAACCGGCCGGAGACGTTGGAGACCGCGGCGACCCGGGCGGACGACACCTCCGAGGGAGTCGTCGCCCACCGAGCGAACGTGGCGTGGAGCACTCACAGTGTCGACGGCACCGGCATCGGGATCGGCGTGCTCTCGAACGGGGTCCGCTCGCTCGCCGAGAGGCAGGCGTCGGGCGATCTGCCGGACCGGGTGACCGTGCTAGCGGGACAGGCGGGTAGGGGCGACGAGGGGGCGGCGATGCTCGAGATCGTCCATGACCTCGCGCCGGGGGCGGATCTCTATTTCGCGACGGCGTTCGATGGGCAGGCGCAGTTCGCTGCGAACATCGAGGCGCTCTGCGATGCCGGGGCGGACGTCATCGTAGACGACGTCTATTATTTTCGGGAAGCGGCCTTTCAGGACGACGTCATTGCGCGAGGGGTCAACGCGGCGGTAGCGGACGGCTGTGTCTACATCACGGCGGGCGGCAACGGCGGCAACAAGAACGACGGCACGGCAGGGGTCTGGGAGGGCGATTACGCCGCGGGGAGTACGTTGACCGTGAACGGAGTACCGGTCGGCGTCGCACACGACTTCGGCAGCGGCGTGATCCGGAACCGGATCACGGAGGACGGCCCCGGGGTTCGTCCTGCAGTGGGCCGATCCGCTGGAGGGCTCCGGGAACGACTACGACCTGTTTCTGGTCGACGCTGACGACAACGTGCTGGAGAGTTCGACCAGCACCCAGGACGGCACGCAGGACCCGATCGAGCTCATCAGCTCGTCTGAGGACGACCACACCGGAGACCGGCTCGTTATCGTCAAGACCTCCGGCGCGGCTGACCGCTACCTGCGTCTCGACACCCTCGAAGGGCATTTGGCGATCGCGACGGAGGGGAACTTGTTCGGGCACTCTGCGGCGGAGAATGCAATCACCGTTGCGGCCGTCGACGCCCGGACGGCCGCCGGTGCCGGTGGCGTCTTCGCCGGGACGGAGTCGGTCCGGAGGTCCAACTCGGACGGGCCTCGGCGGATCTTCTTCCAGCCGGACGGCACCGCGAATACGGCGGGCAATTTCTCCTCGACCGGAGGGAAGCTGCTGCAGAAGCCGGACTTCGCCGCCGCGACCTGTGTGTCGACCTCGACGCCCGGATTCTCGCCGTTCTGCGGTGTATCATCCGCGGTGCCGCACGCGGCGGCCATCGCGGCGTTGATGCTGGAGGCGGCCGGCGGCCCCGGTAACGTCACGCTGTCAGCGCTTCGCACGGCGATGACCGGAGCGTCGCTCGATATCGAGGCGACCGGGGTCGATCGCGATTCCGGAGCCGGCATCGTGATGGCGCCGGGCGCGGTGGACGCGGTGGTGGCGGATCGCAACGGGGCGCCGGAGGTGGATGGCACGCTGCAAAACCGGACGATGATACGGGGTGCCGGCTCCGTGACGGTCAACGTGGCGAGCGCGTTCTCCGATCCGGATAGCAACACGTTGACCTACAACGCGCTGTCGAGCGACCCCGATCGGGTGGCGGTCACCCGGACGGGATCTCAGTTGAGGCTGACTCCGGGGGTGCCGGGCCTTGCCGTGGTTACGGTGCGCGCGACCGATCCCGGCGGCTTGAGCGCGGTGCAGTCCTTCCTGGTCACGGTTGCGTTGGGTAACCGGGACTATGACGTTGATGACGATAACCTCATCGATGTCGGCAACTTGGCTCAGCTCGACGCGGTGCGCTACGACCTGAACGGCGACGGCGTGGTGGATGACGCATCGGACTGGCAGTCCTATTACGATGCCTTCGACCAGAGTTCGCTGATGGGGTGCCCCGACGGGTGCACCGGCTATGAGCTGACGGCATCCCTCGATTTCGACACCAACAACAGCGGCGCCGTCGGCCCTGGCGACACGTACTGGAACGGTGGCGAGGGCTGGGTGCCCATCGGTGGTGAGGATACATCAGCTATTGGAACGCTATTGTTCTTGAGAAATCCATTTGTAGCGATCTTCGAGGGCAACGGACATACCGTCAGCAACTTGTTTATCGATACGGATAACGTAGTTCTCGTGGGTTTGTTCGGCTATGCCTCCTCCAGTATCCGGAACCTGGGGGTGACCGATGTCGATGTGAAGGGACCCGATCTCGCCGGCGGGTTGATCGGGTTCAACTCCGGAGAGATTCGTGCCAGCTACGTCACCGGCCGCGTTACGGGTAAAACAAATGTGGGAGGTCTCGCCGGGATCAACCGATCCGATGGCGAGATTCTCGCCAGCTACGCCTCAAGCCGCGTGTCGGGGATAGAAGGCGTGGGAGGTCTGGTCGGGAACAACCAGTCCACGGGGGAGATTCTCGCCAGCTATGCCACGGGCCTGGTGGCTGGCGAATCCGATGTCGGCGGGCTGGTAGGGAAGAACGAGGGCGCGATCAGCGTCAGCTACTGGGATGAGCGCACATCGGGACACACGAGCGGAAGCTTCGGCCAAGACAAGACGACGGCGCAGTTGCAGACGCCCACGGGCTCCAGCGGCATTTATCAGAACTGGAACCTGGATCTGGACGGCGACAGTGTGAACGATTGGCACTTCGGAACGAGCAGCCAGTATCCGGTTCTTTCGGCGGACACGAACGGGGTGGGAGGCGCCACGTGGCAGGAGTTCGGCTACCAGTTGCGGGAAGGGCCGACGCTGACGGCGACGGCGGAGCCGACGCGGGTTGTGCTCACCTGGACCGCAGTGACCGCGAATCACTGGTCGCCGATGCCGGACGTCAGCTACACCCTGTACCGCGAAGAAGGCGACACCGTCAAGACTCTTGTAGAGGGCTCCGGTGGACTCCAATACACCGACACCGACGTGACCGTCGCTGACACCTACACCTACCAGGTGGCTGCCGTGGTCACCGGCGGTGAAGCGGCGCGTAGCGCACGGGTCTCGGTGACAGTGCCGGGAACAATCATGCCTCCTCCACCTCCACCCCCGCCAAGCGGCTTTGGCTTTGGCGGCGGCGGCGGCGGGGGCCCAACGGCACCCGGCGCGCCGGGGAACCTGACGGCGGCAGCCGGGGACGCCCAGGTCGTGCTGAGCTGGGACGCTCCGGCGAGAGACGGTGGCGCGGCGATCAGCGATTAAGAGTACCGCATCGATCGGAGTCCCCCCTGGATTTCCACCGGCTCCACGGACACCACCCATACCGTCAGCGGCCTCGTCAACGGCGCCGCCTACGTCTTCCAGGTGCGGGCGGTCAACCGCATCGGCAAGAGCTTTGCTTCCAACCGCGTCGAGGCCACGCCGATGGCGCCGGAACCGGAAGTGTCCACCTTGGACTTCGCTCATTTCGCCAATGGCGCAGGCATCACTTCCGAGGTCGTGCTCGTCAATGTGGGCACCACAGCGATCCAGCCCGCTATTTATTTCTACGACACCCAGGGCGATTCGGTGACCGCCAAATCGGTGGTGGATGTGACGGATGATCTGGAGTTCACCGACGACGACGGGCTGACGGTCGGGACGGCGATAGAGCCGCTGGGAGAACTCACGATCTCGACCCACGGTCGCGGGGAGGAGGTAAGCGGCTCGGTGCAAGTGGTCTCGGACGGCGCCATCGGGGGAGTTCTGCGCTACAGCGTTCCGAGGGTGGGGGTGACCGGGGTGGGAGCCGGCCCGCCGGTGCGGGACGCGCTGTTCCCGGCCCGCCGCCAGCAGGGAGGCATCCGCACGGCGGCGGCGATGCACAACCTGGGAGAGGAAGAGATCGAGGTGTCGTGCCGCTTGATGAGCGGGGGCGCGGTGCTGGAGCAGGTGGAGATCCCGTTGGAGGGCAAAGGGCAGATGTCGTGGTTCATCGAGCAGGCGTTCACCGCGACCGATACGTCGGACTTCGTTGGGACGGTGCGCTGCACGGCGCCGGGGGAGGGGAAGTTCACGGGATTGGCGGTGGAGGTGGATGCCGGCAACCGCATCTTCACTACGCTGCCGGTGGTGCCGGTCGAAGAGAGGATGTCTCAGGAATAGACGGAGGGCCTGAGGAAAAGAGACTCGGATTCGTTGAACCTTGGGCTGTTAGCTCAACTCTTCCATAATCTCGGCCAGCGCCGATTCCGGAGGCCGCCCGCCGTTTGATTCCGAGACCTGCCAGAGGGGTGCATCGGCCAGGTTCAGCAACTCGATGAAGTCGCTCTTGTTCGTGTTCACATAGAACACGCCGGTGAGCACTTCGCCCCGCTGGGCATGATCGTGCAGTGTCTTCACGGCAGCCATCGTGTCGGATGGGTCGTAATCCTGCTCGATCTTCTTGAGCAACAGAGTCGAGCCATCGTGCAGCGTGACCTCGCGGAGTTCACCGGGTTCGATTTCGTCTTCGACGTGAATCTCGTCGAAGAACGGCACGAAGTCCACCGCGTTCAGGTCGTGGCGATGATCCCTGACGTAGGAATAGCTCTTCGTCGACCCGGAGTGATCGTTAAAAGTGACGCAGGGTGAGATCACGTCGATCATTACGGTGCCGTTATGCGACAGAGCGGCCTTGAGGATGCTCTGCAACTGCTTCTTGTCACCTGAGAAAGATCTCGCCACGAAAGTCGCTCCGAGTTCGATCGCCAACGTGCAAGTGTCGATGGGTGGCAAATCATTCGCCACTCCGGTCTTCAGCGTGGATCCCAGATCAGCCGTGGCCGAGAACTGCCCTTTGGTGAGGCCGTAGCAGCCGTTGTCCTCAATCACGTAGATGATCGGGAGGTTGCGGCGCATCAAGTGGACGAATTGGCCGATACCAATGGACGCCGAATCGCCGTCGCCAGTTACGCCGAGAGCAATCAGCTTGTGATTCGCCAGCATAGCGCCCGTCGCCACTGATGGCATGCGTCCGTGGACGGCGTTGAAGGCGTGGGACGTGTTCAGGAAGTAGGCCGGCGACTTGGAGGAGCAGCCGATGCCCGAGAGCTTGATGACTCGTTGGGGATCAATGCCCATCTCGAAGCAGCACTCGATAATGCGTTCCGAGATCGAGTTATGCCCACAACCGGCACACAAAGTCGTTTTGAGGCCGCGGTATTGCTTTATCTCCAGGCCGATGCGGTTGACCTTTTTGGGAGGCGGCGCTGCTGCTGTACTCACAATCCCTCCTGTTCGAGGATCGAGTCGGTGATCGTGCGGGCGTCAACAGGGAGCCCGCCGTAATAGCGGACACTCCGGAGGCGGCTCACCAATTCCGCCGGGCAGTCGGCGCGGATCAACTGCAATAGTTGACCGTCACGATTCTGGTCCACGATGTACACTCGATCGTGACTGCGGATGAAGTCGATGATGTCTTCGTTGAACGGGAAGCCTCTCACCCGCAGATAAGAGGTCCGCAGCCCATGTTCGGAAGAGAGCTGTTCGCGGCTCTCGACGACGGCGAAGTGGGTCGTTCCACAAACAATCACTCCGATGGAAGCCTCTTCGACTTCGTCGATCGTGGGCGCGGGCATCTTCCCTCGTGACGTCTTGAATTTGCGCGCGAGACGATCCATGTTGCGGGTCCAGTCATCGGGCCGCTCGCTGTATTGGGCGGCTTCGTTGTGGCCCGTTCCGCGCGTAAAGTACGCGGCCATCGGATTCTCCGTGCCGGGCAGCGTGCGGTAACAGATACCATCGCCGTCGACGTCCCGATAGCGCTCGAAAACACCGCGGCGATCGAGATCTTCAGAGTCGAGCACCTTACCCCGCTTGAACGGCCTGGTTGGAAAGTCAAATTTGTCGGCCATCCAGTAGTTCATGCCAAGGTCGAGGTCGAGCATGACGAAGATGGGCGTTTGGAGTTCTTCCGCCAAGTCGAACGCTTCCCCCGCCATAGTGAAACACTCTTCCGGCGAACAGGGGATCAACATGGGATGAAAGGTATCGCCGTGCGAGAGAGTTGCACACGCTATCAGGTCACCCTGTGCCGTCCGGGTGGGCAAGCCGGTCGATGGGCCCATCCGCTGGACATCGAAGATAACAATCGGAATCTCCGCGAAGTAGCCCAGACCGACGAACTCCGACATCAGCGAGATGCCCGGCCCCGCGGTGGCCGTCATCGAGCGAGCCCCAGCCCATCCGGCCCCGAGCGCCATGCCGATCGAGGCCAGCTCATCCTCGGCTTGCACGATAGCGAAGTTCGCTTTGCCCGTTTCCGCATCGATCCGGTATTTTCGCGCGTAGTCGGTAAGCGTTTCGGCCAGTGACGACGACGGAGTAATCGGGTACCACGTCACCACGGACACGCCTGCGAATATCGAGCCGAGCGCCGCGGCGGCGTTGCCCTCGATGATGATCTTGCCCTCGGTGGCGTTCATCCGCTCGACGTAGAAGGGGTCGGTTTTCTGAAGGTTCTCTTTGGCGTACTCGTAGCCCGCCTGTACGGCGTTCCAGTTCAACTCTGCGGCCTTCGGCTTCGTGCTGAATTGCTTGAAAAGAGCCTTGTAGGTCTCTTCGAGTTCGATCCCGAGCAGCCAAGCGAGCACACCGTCATAAATGATGTTCTTGACGAGCTTCCGCAGCTTCGCATTGGGACACACGGGTGTGACGATCTTTGTGAACGGAACCGGGTAGAAGTGGAGGTCCGTTCGCAACGCGTCGAGGTGCAGAGGCTCGTCGTAAACCACGGCCGCACCGCTCGGCAAATCCAATACGTCTTCACGCGCCGTCTCGGCGTTCATCGCCACCAGGAAGTCGATTTCCTTCTTGCGGCCGATGAAGCCCTTCTTGTTTGTCCGGATCGTATACCAAGTCGGTAGACCCGCGATGTTCGAGGGGAACAGGTTCTTACCGGAAACCGGGATCCCCATCTGAAACAACGATCGGAGCAAAACGAGGTTCGCGCTCTGGCTCCCGGAGCCGTTGACGGTGGCCACCTGGATGCTGAAATCGTTGACGATGCGGTCAGGAGGAATAGGTGCACCTGTCCCCACAGGTGCTGTTTCTACGCTGGACATCGACTCCCCTTTGCGAGAATCCGGTTGGTCTAACCTCGGAGGTGGGCGGCAACTACCAGTATACCCTCGTTCTACCTTTGCGCGCAGCGGGATCGGGGCGGTTCATCACAGAGAAAATTTGGGTTCCGATCCGGAAGATGGAGTGGAGGAGAGTTTCGTTGCAACCACTTGGGGCGTCTGATATAAAATGAGGATTCTCCCTCCGCCGGTTCCCGTGCCCGCTTGCCTACATTCGTCGCGCACGAGCTAACCGCTACTCCCATCGCAAATTCCGTGCGGTCGAGCGGCGCTCCAGAGAGCAGCAGCCGGCGAGGAATAGATACTAACCGGATGGCCCGCTTTCAACCCCCCCGAGCGACTCGCGACCTCTTGCCCGCAGACGCTGCTTTGCGCAAGCACATTGAGAGGCAGTTTGCTCAGGTAGCCGAGACGTACGGTTTTCAGCCCATCCAAACGCCGGCGTTTGAGAATGTCGAGTTGTTCGCCACGCGTTCCGGGCCGGAAATCAAGAGCTCGATGCTGACGTTCCATTGCGACCACGAAGAGCTGGCACTGCGCCCGGAAATGACGGCCCCGGTCTGCCGGCTTGTCTCCGCCGGGGTGCTCGATCATGCCTCGACGCCTCACAAGCTCTACTATGTCGCGCCGTGTTTCCGGTATTGCCGACCGGGGTCGGGCCGTTACCGCGAGTTCATTCAGGCTGGGATCGAGTGCATCGGCGAGGCGGGACCCGACGCGGATGCGGAAGTGATCGCCGCCATCTGCCGATTTCTCGACGCCATCGGCATCACCGACAGGACCTTGCGCATCGGCAACATCGGCATCTTTGGCCAACTGCTGCGAGACGACTTGGATCCTGAGGACCGTGCCATCGTCATTGGTCACCTCGACCGGCTGATGGGCATCCGTGAGCGCTGCCGGGCCCTCGGGCAATCAGGCGACCGGCTCTTGCTCGATGAGTTGAAGATCGATCGCATGGACTTGGCCTCGATACAGATCCAGTCCGACTATTCCGGGTCCGAACAGATCGAGATTCGGCAGTCTCTCGGTGTGGAGGAGTTGGCGGAGGTCATGCCGAGGGAAGCCGAGGCCACCTATCGCCGTCTTTGGGATGTACAGGACCTGGTTCCCAAACCGGCAGCGGACCTGTTGATCGAGATCTCCCGCTTGCAGGGTCCGTTGGCCGAAGTCGATCAAAAGGCTCGGGCGCTGTTAAGCGGAACTGCCGCGACAGGTGCCCTGGATGAACTGCTGTCGGTGTGCCGGCGGGTCGAGCAATACGGGCAGCACGAGCCGGAAGTCGTCCTGGGGATCGCTCGGGGCTTCACGTTCTACACGAGCACCGTCTTCGAAGTCGCGTCTGCGAATGCGCACGGCATCAGAAAGTACTGCGGAGGTGGCCGCTATGACCGCCTCATCGGTGAGTTCGGTGGACCCGACCTACAAGCGACGGGCTGCGCCGTCCGCTTCGATTCATTGGTCGACGAAGTACGCTCGGGCGGAGCTTGGTCGATGCCGCGGCCCTACGAGCTATTACTGCTCGCCGAATCTGACTCCGTCTTGGCGGAAACGATCGGGCTTGCTGAGACGCTGCGAGCTCGCGGGCGCCGTATCGGCCTTGCCGTAGGTTCGCAAACTCATCCCACCGCGGCGGATTGCGAGACGCACGGGACGGAACGAATCGGCCTGGTCTCGGGCAAGCCGAATGCAGAGATCCTCGTCAGTGACGGAACCTCTTCCAGAGCCGTTGCCGCCGACGCCCTGGCGGCTGAGTTCGAGCGATGACCCCCGTCGATCCCGAAGAAGCCGGTTCGAATACTGCAGTCATTACAGTAAGGTGAACCCATGACTCAGGTCCGTTTCGCCATCCCGAAAGGCAGCCTTGAGAAAAAGGCGGCCAACTTTCTCGATCGCGCTGACATGCGCCCTACCGGCTACGCGGAGGGCAGCCGCAGCTATCGGCCCGAACTTGACATCCCAGGTCTCACGGTGAAGGTGTTACGGCCTCAGGAAATCCCGTACATGATTGCGGCCGGTTTCTACGACATGGGAATCTCTGGCATCGACTGGTATCTGGAGAGCGAATGCGAGTCGAACGTCGAGGACGTGCTTGATCTCGGGTTCGGCCGGGTTGATATCGTTTTGGCCGTCCCCGACAAGTGGGAAGACGTCCAATCGACAGCAGACCTTTTCCACAAATTCGTCGACTCGACGGGGACCCATCCCCTGCGCATCTGGACTGAGTACCTGAATCTCACTGCATCACTGATCCGACAGCACACCGATCTCGAACCGTCCCTTTACAGCCCCTACTCGCGTCTGCACGTGGAGCGCCGCAGCTCGTCGCCGGTCGCGATCTTCCACTCCTTCGGGGCCACCGAATCGAAACCGCCCGAGGACGGCGATGCCATCGTAGATAACACTGAAACAGGCCGCACTTTGCGAGCCAACGGACTAAAGATCATTGAGAAGGTATTGCCCAACTCCACGGCGCGACTGCTGGTGAATCGCCGGTCCCTGCGGAATCACGACAAGCAGAGCATCATTCGAGAGGTCATCGACGGACTGTCCACCGCTGCCCCCACCCGCCGCGAAAACGAGCCGGTCTTCGGCCACATTTAGCACGACCGGATCCCCTTTCGGTCCACCCGCCACTGATGCGGAAATCCGTGGGGCCGCGATGCAGTTCTTTCGGGAACTGAGCGGGTTCACAAAACCCCGCAGGCGAACGAGATAGCGTTCGGCGCGCCGTGGCCGACACCAGAGATTCTCACTGAGGCAACTCTTGTAGATGGAACTGAGATCGCCGAAGTGGTCGGGGTCACTGGGGCAGCACTGACGATGCCGCCGGCGACGTTGTTGCGGTGCCGCGCCGCGTCACGTGGACCCGGAGGCCCTCGTGTCAGCCGACGGGTTGCTTGAAGCCAAGTGTGGGCTGGGCGGCGGGAGGAGAAAAAACTTGAGCCTAAACGCAACGATGGCGCGGGACTCGATACCCCGCGCCATCGATCTCTTTTGGGTTCTCAAGGAGAAGCAACTGGCAGTACGTAGTTGAATTTTATTCTCTACTGTTAGACTAGACGGTCGAGGAGCCCGTTTTTTTGTCAGGCACGGAGAAAAAAAGAGATAAAAACAGCAAGTTGTTGAAATATAAAGACTTGGCTGACCACCACGCACTACGCTTGTGGTGCAACTCAGGCCCTCCCGACTTTTTCCGGCCGGGGGGCGTCGTAATTGTGTAGGAGCCGGCATTGATCTTTCGGGAGGTCGAGGACCGCGACCTGATCCTGCGCGCTCGCGAGGGCGACGTGGACAGTTTCAACATTCTCGTATCTCGTTGGGAGAAAAAGGTTTACAACTACCTTTTGCGAGCCGTTCGTGACCGGGAAGAGGCTATGGATTTGTGCCAGGAGACGTTCCTGAAGGGCTATCGGAGCCTCAGGAGCTTGCAGGACCCGGCGCGATTTCCGCAGTGGTTGTTCCGGATCGCTCACAACGAGAGTGTCTCGCTGTTCCGCAAGCGCCGCTTTGAAAGCGACGAGGAGGTTCCCGAGCGGGGAACCGGCGGGCCGGTCGGGATAGCGGGAACACGGATTCAGCACCTCGACCTCGTCTTGGCCGTTGAGAAGGCGCTCGAAAGCCTCTCGCCGGAGCAGAGAGAAGTCGTGATCTTGAAGATCTACCAGGGCTTCAAGTTCGATGAGATCGCCGAAATCGTGGCAAGCCCGGCTTCGACCGTAAAATCCAGACTGTATACGGCGCTGGAAGTTTTGAAGGACATCTTGGCCCCGGTGGCGCCGCCACAAGGGGTGGAGGTGCGGGAGGTGTGAACATGTCGCAGGCACCCCATGACTTGAGGGACTATCTGTTCGACGAGTTGAATCCGGAGGAGCAAGCGGCGGTTGAGGCCTATCTGAGCACTTCGCCGGAAGCGCGCGAAGAGATGGGCCGGCTTCTGTTAACGCAGCAGGCGTTGCGCAGCGTGTCCGACGAAGAGGTGCCAAGACGCATCGGTTTCATTTCGGACAAGGTGTTTGAGCCATCGTTGGCCCGTCGTTGGTGGCTCGGCTTTTGGAACGCGGCCCCGCACTTCGGTTTCAGCATGGCGGCGGTGCTTGTAGTCCTGTTCACGGGGATATGGGTGGTTCAGCCGACCATCACCTCGGACTCCGACGGTTGGCGCATTGCGGTAGGGGAAGCGTCCACACCCCCGACCGATCCGATCCCGGGGGTGATCGCGATGGACGAGGATCGGATTGAACAGTTGGTGCGTCGGATCGCGGCGGAACAGAGTGAGCTTCAAACGGCCGACTTGACTGCCATGTTCGAGGAGCATCTGCGGAAGGAATCCGTGGCCCGCAAGGCCCAGATCGACGACGTTCTTCGAAGGTCGGAAGAAGCCTACAGGATTGTCTACAGTGAGCAGGAGAGGCTCCGTCGCGAGTTGCTCGGCGGCTTCGCTCTTGCCTCAGCGGAGCGATGATCATGTCGAATCGGAAATGGCTGTCCATCGCATTGTTGCCGGTCATGGGGTGTCCGCTGCTCGCCGAGCCGCCGGCCGCAGAAGACACTTTGCGCCGCGAGCTGGCGTCGGCTGAGCTGTCCATCGATGGCCGCTTTAACAACATCAGCGTGATGACGGGCTCCAAGCCGATGCCGCTGATGGGCGTGACACGGGGTGGATATTTGAAAGGTTTTGGCGCTGTGTTCACGCTCCAGGTCAGCCTTGTGCCGGTGGCGAATCTGGGGCCGTTCCGCCGCCCGACCGAGGAAGAAAAGACCAAGCTCAATCTCAGCAAACGCCAGCGCGTGGAAGACCTGGAGATCCATGCGAGAGTGGTTCTCGTAGAAGAGGGCGCGCGGCTTACGCGGGTCCCCGTCAACGAGAAGGTGGCCCTGATTGTCTCTTTGTTTCACTACTCTTGGGAAGATGTCACGGGACTGCCTTCGCAACTCGTGATGCAGGCCCGGCGGCAGGTCCTGATCGACCGCCAAGCCGGACGGATTGATCTGCCGACGCTGAAGAGCAATCTGGAAATGGCCTACTTCTAGCCTGTACTCGCAGGAGCGGGAAACATCAATGCGTATGCGTAGTGTCCGTCGCAACGAACGGCGAGGCGACCATGTTGATATCGCGTAGCCCGGGGGCTGCCTAGATGGCTGTCCGGCTCGGTGAACTGCTGATCCGCAAAGGCCTGCTTGACGCTGACGATCTGGAGCAGGCGCTCGAGCTCCAAAAAGAACGCGGTGACAAGATAGGCAAGATCCTCGTCGATCTCGGGTTCGTCAATCCACGTGACGTTCTGGCGACTCTTTCCGAGCAGCTTCAGATTCCTCTACTGTCGGCGGACGATTTTCCACCCGTTCTTCCGGAGGTCGAGCGCATCACGCCGAGGTACATGCGGCAGTTCCTGTTCCTGCCGATTCGCGTCGACGATACCAAGCTCACCGTGGCGATGGCGGACCCGCTGGACTTCGAGACGATGGCGACGCTGCGTCAATTCAGCGGACTCAACGTCAAAGGCGTTCTGGCCGCCGAGCAGGAGATCCTCGACGCGATCGACAAGTATTTCGGCGAGCAGGAACAGGAGGGCGACAGCGAATTCGGCGCGCTGGACGACGCCGCCGCGGCCCAGATCGAACATCTGCGCGACATGGCGAGCGAGGCGCCGGTCATCCGCCTTGTCAACGGCATGATCTCGCGGGCGCTTGAACTGCGAGCGAGCGATATCCACCTGGAACCCTTCGAGAAGGATTTCCGGGTTCGCTTCCGGGTTGATGGCGTATTGCACGACCAAGAGTCGCCTCAGCGTGAGCTGCGCGCGGCCGTGATTTCGCGCATCAAGCTGATGGCTCGTCTTAACATCGCCGAACGGCGACTGCCGCAGGACGGCCGCATCAAGATCAAGGCGCTGGGCCACGAGGTCGACCTGCGGGTCTCGACGCTACCGATACTCTATGGCGAAAGCGTTGTGATGCGCCTGCTGGACCGCAGCGCCGGTGACTTCTACGACCTGGACAGATTAGGCTTTGACGACGTCATGCTTCACCGCATGGAGCACTTCACGAAGTTGCCGCACGGCATTTTCCTAGTGACCGGACCGACGGGCAGCGGGAAGTCAACGACCCTCTATTCAGCGCTGAAACTGATCAACGGACCACAGAAGAAGATCATCACGATCGAAGATCCGGTTGAGTATCAGATGAATGGGATCAACCAGATTCACGTGAATCCGCAGATTGGGCTGACGTTTGCGGCGGGACTGCGGCATATCGTCCGCCAAGACCCTGACGTGATCATGGTCGGGGAGATCCGCGACCGTGAAACCGCCGACATGAGCATCCGCTCGGCGCTTACCGGTCACTTCGTCTATTCGACTCTGCACACCAACGACGCGCCGAGCGCGATCACGCGTCTTACGGACATGGGTGTGGAGAATTACTTGCTGACGTCGTCACTGGTCGCGGTGCTGGCGCAGCGTTTGGTTCGCAAAATCTGCAGTCACTGCAAGGCGGAAGACGGCTTTGTTGATACGCCGGGCGGCAAACAAATCCGAACGTGGCGGGGCACGGGCTGTGAACAGTGCATCGGGACGGGCTACAGCGGCCGCGTGGGAATCTTCGAGCTGATGGAAATGAACGAAGAGATCCGGCGGCTCATCATGCGCAACGAGGACGCATCGGTTCTCACCGACTTCGCCCGTCGCAACGGCATGAGGAGTCTTCGTGAAGACGGCTGGGAAAAGATTGCCCGCGGTATGACGACGGTCGAGGAAGTTCTGCGGGTGACTCAGGAGTTTTAAGAGCGTGTCCAGTAATTCATGAACCGGAGTGATCTGTTGTCGCTCAGGAAGTTTGCTGACCTGGATTTGTGGCAGACAACTCATCAGTCGAGCTTGGCCATGTACCGGCCGACAAGCCGGTTCCCGAAACATGGGGCCTGCGGCCTCAAGTCACGGCAAGGAAGATGCGATGTCTCCTTGCCGAGCCATGGAGCCGAAGGGTGGAGTGGCGCTCAACGAACAACTTCTTGCAGCATCTTTCAATCGCAAACGATTCCTTGGCGGAACTGCGTTGCTTCCTGGTCATGACAAGGGACCTTGAATACTGTTCTCAGGACGACATCGTCGGACCAGACTCAGACGTCGACCGGACCGCGGTCTTGGAAAGCTCGCCAAAGAAACACCTGGCAGGTTAGCCGCCGTACATTTCCCACCACGAGACACGAATCACGATGTCAACTTTCTTCTACAAAGCTCTAGCACCGGACGGCAAAGTTCAAACGGGGACTTTGTCGAGTGAAGACGGCCGGCTGGTGGCAAGGGAGCTGCAGCGGCAAGGGCTGACACCGGTTTACGTCGGGATCGCCAAGCCTACGAACTGGTCCTTCACCCTACCGAAGTGGCGTGGCAAGCGCTTGCAGGATGTCCTTCGCTTCACCGAGGAAACGGCGACCCTGCTCAACGCGGGCGTTCCGATCGACCGCGGACTCTCGATCGTCAGCGAGATGACGGAACGTCCGGAATTTCGAACGGTCGTCGGTGAGATACTGCGCTCGATTCGGTCCGGTAAGTCCTTTGCGGAAAGCCTGGCCGAGCATGATGAGTACTTCTCGGAACTCTACATCAGCATGATTCGGGCGGGGGAGGTCAGCGGCAGCCTGGCGCTCGTGATGGATCGGCTGGCGGCCTTCGAGCGCGCCCGTGACGAGCTGCGCGGCTACATCATCTCGTCATTGATGTACCCGGCTCTGTTGATCCTTGTTGCGAGCGGCTCGATTTTCGTCATTCTGCGTTACGTCGTGCCGCGGTTCGCCTCGGCTTTTCAATCGTCGTCTATTGAGATGCCGTTGCCGATGCAGATGCTCATGTATGTCAGCGAGGGCATCAAGGTCTACGGCGCACCAGGGATTCTGCTCTTTCTCCTGGCGATGGTCGGGCTTCGGATTTACATCAAGAACCCGCAAGGCCGGCTCAAGTGGGACCGCCTGAAGCTGCGTGTTCCTTTGTTCGGAGAAGCGCTGCGAAAGGCCGATACGGCGCGTTTTGCGAGGGCGATGGCGACACTGATGGGCAACGGCGTGCCGCTTGTTCAGTCACTGACCATTACTCGGGGCGTTCTCGGCAACCGCATCCTGTCCGGCGCCCTGGATGTGATCGGCCAAGGCGTCAAACGCGGTGAGGGTCTCTCGACGCCTTTCAAGAAAACAGGGGTTTTCCCGACGCTAGCGGGCCACCTGCTTACTGTGGGAGAGGAAACCGGACACCTCGACCGCATGTTCGACCGGATGGCGGACATCTACGACAAGGACGCGCGCGAGGCGGTCAAGCGCTTCACGGCCTTGTTCGAGCCGGTTGTCATCCTTATTATGGGAATTATCGTAGGCGCAATGATTCTCAGCATCATGCTGGCGATCACCAACATCAATCAATTAGGGCTATAGCCATGGAAACCATCAAGCAGAAGGCAGCGCGGCGCCTTGCCCGAAACGCGGGTATCACCTTGATCGAGATGCTCGTCGTCGTGACGATTATCGCTCTGTTCTCATCGATCGCTTATCAACGCCTGACGCCTGCTCTCGAGCAGGGGCGCCGTACTGCGGCGAAGACACAGATTGAGAACCTGAAAGCGGCCTTGCTACGCTTTAACATCGACTATGCGCGCTTCCCAACCGAAGAGGAGGGTTTGGAGGTCCTGCGGCCTTACCTCACGCAGGAGATTCCAATGGACCCCTGGCAGCGCCCGTACATCTACCGTTATCCCGGCGAGCATGGCCCCGAGCCCGACGTGATGTCCTACGGAGCTGACGGTGAGGAAGGCGGCGAGGGTCCCAACGAAGACGTAGTCAGTTGGCGGGCGATATAGGGCGGAATCCGCACTAGGCTACCGTCGAGACAAGGCAAGCGCGACCCTCTGCCGCACCATCCAAAAGCCGGACACTCCCGTCTTTTCAGGGCGTCAAAGCGTCTTACCTGCCGAGGGTCAGTGTCTACGTTCCCCAACTACCTATCGCAGCGCGTCCGCTCCGGGCACCGAAGCGACAGCGGGGTCACGCTCGTCGAGTTGCTGGTCGGCTTGGCCATCATCGCGTTGATCTTGGCGATTGCCTGGCCCAACTTGACCACGGGCATCGACGGCATCCGCCTGCGCACAGCAGTGGACAACATCGCCGTCTTCTTCACCGAAGCGCGAAACATGTCCGATCGCCTGCAAACGCCGGTACAGATCACCGTGCTACCCGAAGAGGATCGGCTGCAGGCGGTGACGATTGACGGCGCTTGGCGGAACGTCTATGACCTGCCGAAGCGGATCCATATCCTGGTGCCGCGAGAGCCGGGCGCGGTGATCTTGTTCCCCGGCGTGCCGACCCCGGGGCTTCGTCTGCTGCTGGGAGCCGAACATGGCCCACAGACCGGCTTGCGGTTCAATATCTTCACCGGAGTAGCGGAGAGGTGGGAACCCGACGAGCCCGTCTCGGCGATCTGACTCGATGGGCAAGCCACGACATGCCGAGTGCTCGGGCCGAGGGGCGTCTACAATGCCGGGCGCGGCGACGGAGCAGCGAGGTTTCAGTCTCTTGGAGTTGCTCGTGGCGACAGCCCTGCTCGGTACCGTCATCATCGGCCTGTTGACGCTTGTCACCTCTTCGCTTTCGAACGCGGTGGTCGTACGGGATTACGACCGAGCCGCCATGCTGGGCAAAGCCAAGATGAATGAGCTGATGATGATGAGCCCCCTACCAATCGATCAACCGCTGAGTGGCCGCTATGACGAAGGCTGGCGTTGGGAGGCCGTCGTGACGCCCTTCGAAGCGATTCCACCGGTTCGCGTTGGCAGTCGCATCATCCTTCGGATTCAGGTTCTCATCTCGTGGCGTAACGCCGCAGGCGACCGCCAAAGCGAGTTTATCGGCTACCGGTCTGTGCGCATCCGTCCCGAAGATCAGAATCTTGTGAGCCGGTTCCGTTAATGCTCGACATATCCACCCATAACGAAAACCGGCGCCGGCCGATACATCCCGAATCCGGGATGACGCTGCTCGAAGTGCTCGTGGCCCTCACGCTGTTGGGTTTGCTTTCGGTGGGTCTGCTCATGTCGTTCCAGATGGGGGCGGACTCCTGGCAAAGCACGCGCGACCGCCTCATGCTCGACCGGCGGACCGCGACGGCCAACCAGATCCTCCACTCCGCGCTGGCCGGTATGATCCCCGTGGCCGGCGAGGTGCCTGACGGCCGTAGCGAGCGGCTCCGCCGTTTTTTGTTCTTTCAGGGCGAGCCGCATTCGATGCGTTTCGTGAGCTCGTACTCGGTGACGGAAGGCGTGCGCGGCGGATTGCATGTTATCGAGCTCCAGGTTGTGCCTTCGCCGCGCGGCCGTCGCGTGCTGCTCAATCAGTCGCCGTTTGTTGGTCAGCAAGGGCTGGCACGCTTTGTCGATGGTTTCATTCGGGACCCGGCCCTAGGCGGTGTGCGTCCGCGCTTTCGACCGATCATGCCACATGCCGGTTCGCTGGTGATTGTTGATGAGCTGGAGAACTGTGCGTTCCGGTACCTGGAACACCTGCCGGGCGTCGAGACGCCCACGACGTGGTTACCGACCTGGACGAACATCCGCGAGCTTCCCCAAGCTGTTGCGATCAACGTGCTTCCGCGCAGCGATGGGAACCGGCTGCGTCCCGTCTCCATGGCGGTTCCGGTCCTGTCTCGCGGCCGGGGTCCCAGGTGAGACACCGGAGGTGTGCCGATGAGAGGAGCCCCCATCTGATGAAACCGGCGATGACGACTGCGTACCGCCGACTTCGAGGCCGCCGTGGCAGCGCCCTGCTGGGCGTCGTCTGGCTGTCCGTCGCACTGACCGCCATCGCGTTTACACTCTCTCGGACCGTCCGTGGCGAGCTCGACCGCGCGGCCATCAACGTGGACGCTACCCGCGCCTATTTTCTGGCAAAAGGGGGGATCGAGCGCGCCAGATTGCGCATGACGCGCATTCAGACAGGCGATCGGGGTGATCCGAACTTCGGTTTCCGGTTGGGCCAGCGTTGGATGCGGTTCGATTTTCCGGAGGGCAATGTCGTCGTCGAGATCATCGGCGAGGGGGGCAAGCTCAACGTGAACCATGCGTCTGGGGAAGCATTGGCGCGGGTACTGACATCCTCGGGTCTCGATCCCGCTTATTCGTCGGCGACGGCCGTGCGAATCGTAGCCGCACGGAAACCGACCCGGGAGCAACTGTTGGACCCGACCGGGGCCACAGGCTCGTCTTTATCGCGCCGTCCAGCGTCTTTTAGGGAGTTGGAGGAGTTGCTCGTGCTGCCCGGAATGACATCCGATGTGCTTTTTGGGACCTGGGGACGGGACCGGGCAGGGCAGTGGACCAGGATCGGCGGTCTCCATCGGCACCTCTCTGTGTTCGGAGGGGCCGGCATCGACGCCAACTACGCTTCGCCCGAGGTTTTACGGGCGGCGGGTCTGGGACCGGGCGCCATCGCTTCTCTGTTGGAAATGCGTGAGTTGCGGCCCTTACGCTCCCAAGATCTGGGACCGAACCTGATGGCCGATCAAAGCGGCTTGATACCTGTTACTGCCGGCGGCGGAGGGGCGTACTATACCCTGTGGAGCAGAGCTTCGCTTCATGGCGGCCGTGCTCGGCGGAGTGTCGGCGCGCTTGTCACGAGTATCCGGACGCCTTACGGACACCCTATACGTGTCGTGCGGTGGTACGACGCGGAGTTCTAGCAGATGAATCTCAACACACTGTTCCGCGTCGGAACCGGCTGCGGTATCGAAGTCCGTGGGGATGACCTGCTGGTGGTCGCCGCCAAGTCGCGTCCGAAAGGTGTGAGCGTCGTGGGCAGGCAGGTACTCGCCCGCTTCCGCGAGAGGCCGCCTCACGAGTGGGGCACGGAATACGCCGCCTTCGTGAAGGATTTGGGGCTTTCTCATTTGGCCGCAACCGTCTCCATCCCGCGCAACAATGTGATTGTCCGCCAAATCCAACTTCCCCCTGTCAAGGGGAAGGACCTCGCGGCGGCCGTACACTATCAGATCGATACTCTGCACCCCTTTGGCGAGGACGAGGTCTACTACGCCTACGCGCCGCTCCGGGACGTCGAGAAGGAAGGCGGCGAGTTGCCGGTCGGCATCGTTATCGCCGAGAAGCAGATGATCGACCAATACGCTGACCTGTTCGAGGCCGCCGGCATCCCGGTCAGCAGTTTTAGCGTGACGGCGGCGGCTTTCTTCACGGGCGTGAGGGTCCGCTGGGACAATCCGCCCGTACCGTTTCTGATCACCGACTTTCAGAGTCAACAACTCGAGATCTACGGCGAAGGGACCAACCGTCCGCTCTTCAGCGCCGCGTTCGATCTTTCGGTTCTGCCGCCAACGCGGGCGCTTCAGTTGGCGGGGTCTGATCTGCGGCTGGAAGGAGACGAGTCGGCCGGTTTGGCCGTTTGCGGCGAAAGTTCCGCTTCAAGCGGGGAAGTCCAGGGCGGGGATTCCGCTTCAGCCGAGCACTTCGCACTCGAAGCGGACGGGGCTTTCGAACAGCGTTCCATCAGCGAGATTCTGCCGTCTCCGACCGCCGCGCCGCTCGACTTTGAAGTACGCCGTGACGCAGCGGCCATGGCCGTGGCCTTGGAGGCCGCCTGTCCGCGCCTGGGATGGCGCGCCAACCTCTTGCCGCTCGACCGCCGCAAGTCGGGCTCGCGTTGGATGTACGCCCCTTCGATCGTGCTGGGCTCGCTGCTCTTCCTCATCCTGATCGGCCACCTGTTGCGAGGGACGATTCAGGATCGCGCCTATGTCCAAGCGCTTCGGGCGGAGCAGGAGCGACTGGCCGACTCCGTGAGCAAGGCGCAGGCAAGCCGAGATTCGATTGCGGATGCCCGGCGGAGGATCGACCGGCTGCAGTCCCTAGCGAAGCGGACGCAGTTGGATATGCGGGTGCTCTCGGAACTATCGGAGTTGATTCCGGACACCGCTTGGCTGAAGACGCTCACGCTCGACGACGAAGGGGTCGAGATCACGGGTGAGGCCGAATCGGCGGCGCCGCTGCTCGGTCGGTTAAGTGACGCACGCTACCTGGCCGAGGCGGCCTTCAGCACGTCGCTGCGGGAGATCGAGGGCGGCCAAAGCTTCCGGATCGTGGCGATTCGGCAAGACCCCGGGGTTTTCTACTCCGCCGAGCCGTCACCGCAACCCGTTCTTTCGGTGGGTGCGGCCGGCGAGCCTCAGGAATCACCTGAAGCAACGGCGACATTGACGACCGTCGGCGAGCAAGACGGCGCGGCGGATGCGGAAGATGAGACTCAGGAAGACGCCTTCGAGGAGGTGCTCCGCTGATGCCCGTCTCCGATCGAGACCGCCGGGCTCTGGTGTTCCTCGGGATCGCCTTCGTGCTGTTTCTGCTGCTCCAGACGGACTGGATCCTGCCTTCGCCGGATGCCGCCGCCTCAATGCCGGGGAGCATTGAAGCCGAACAGAACAAGCTGCTGCTGGCCCAGACGCAAGTGCGCCAGGAGCCCTTGCTCAGCGCCGAGTACCGCTCATTGAGGTCGCTCGAAGAATCGCTCGAAGATCGTCTTCTCGAGTCGGAGACAGCCGCTCTTGCGCAGGCGGAGATGCGTGAGCGGGTCGGCGAGTTGCTCGAGGGCGCCGGCATCAGCATGCGGGCCTCTCGTTTCACGACCGTCAAAGCCGAGGGAGAAGACTTTGCGCAGGTGCCGCTGATCGTCGACTTTACGTGCGACATCACTCACTTTGTCAACTTGCTGGCCGACATCGCCAACGCGCCGGAATTGCTGGCCACGCGTGAAATCAAAGTGTCATCGGCCAATCCCAAGACCAAGGCCGTTCGGGTGGAGCTCACCGTCAGCGGATACTTGCCGATTGGCCGTACGCCTGATCTCATCAAGAAACCGCGGAACAGGAGTTAGTCGATGGTCAAGAACAAGAAGCTTCTCGCGTTGAACGTAGTGCTGGCGGTCCTCGTGGTGGCGGCGGCCGCAGGCTTGTATGCGAGCATCGGGGCCGCCTATGAGCGGTACTCCATCTTGACGCCGCAGGTGCCGGTGAAGGACGTGCCGGACTATCCCGGACCCGCGGCCGTCCACCGCGTCCGAGCAGGCGACTACCTTCCGATCGTGGACAGAATGCTTTTCTCGAGCGATCGTAATCCGATCATCGAAGTTGCCGGGCCTCTTCAGGCTCCTTCCGAATCGCGGCCGCCTCTGCCCCACCTGGCCGGCATCATGGAACTCGGCGAAGGTCCGATTGCGCTGATGTCGCCCGACCTTGATTCTCCGGCCACTCCGATTGAAGTGGGAGAGATGGTCGGCGCTTTTACGTTCCTGGGAACGCAAGGGGAGAAGGTTCTTCTCCAGTGGCAGGACGAGAAGATTGCCGCCATGCCGTCCGAACTGCGGGGCTCTCCTGCTAATGACGGCCATAGGCGGGCGAGTTCGAAGTCTGCCGGCGGCTCCAGGCGTACGCCGAGACCTTCGAGAGGGAAGATGACAACGTCACAAGCGTCGGCGGCGCGAGCCCAGAGTGTGCAAGTGAAGAAACCTGCCAGCAAGCAACCGGGTGCGATCGGGGGCAATTACAACATCGGCGCTGACATGGGCTCTGGGCGCTATCGCGTCGCTCGCAACGACGACTCCCCGGCAGGGACGCGGTACCAGGGCTTCATCAAACGCTCACGGGAAACGCCGTTTGGAACTAGATCCTGGTGGGAAAAGGAGAACCAATGACAGCCTCAAAGCATGGCGGGAAACTGGTGTTGATCGTGTTGGCCGGTCTGCTGAGCGCCCCGTCAGTGACCGCAGAGCAGCGCGAGCGAACCCGCGCGAATACGTCCGCTCCCGCATCGAAGAGTGAGAAGCCATCATCCGAAGCGAAGGATTCATCGTCCATCGTAACGCAAGGCGGTGCATTCGAACGGTTGCTGGAACTTCTCAAACAAAGCCAAGCAAAGCGCGATCCTCGGCCTTTTTTGGACATCGAGGAAAAAGAAGACACGATCGTCTTCAAGCATCGTACGCCCTTTGGGCTCCGGACATGGACGCGGAAGCGTTCCCTGTTGACGCCCATGGAGCAGAAAATTCTGCGCGCTCATCAAGCCAGGCAAGCTCAAGCCAAACAAGCTCAAGACGAACCGGACGAACAGCAGGAGCCTTCGTCGGAAGCCGCTCCGGCCGGCGTCGAGGCGAAACAGATTGACGCGAACGACGACCAGCGATAGCCATCGTGAATCGGACCAGAGAACTTCATGAATAAAGCCATCATTTCCATTCTGTTGATCCCGCTGCTTCTGTTGGGTCAGCAGCCGCAGCCCGCGACTCCCGCGGCCCAGGCGGCGGACACTGCGGCTCCGCAACAAGAACCGGCCGAGGCCGACCAAGAGCCGGCTCAACCGCAGGCTCAATCCGCCGGTCAGCAAGAGCCGGACGCGACCCCTCCCGCCGACGCCGCGGCGGCCCCCCCAGCGCCGCCTCAGGGCGCCGGCCAGCAGGCTCCGCCGCAGCAGGAACCCGCTCCGGCGGATCAGCCGTCACCCCAGTTGCAGGCGAACGAGCCCTCGACGGTTCGCTTCAGCAATCTGCGTCAAGCCAACCTGTTGGAAGTTGTCGACCTCATTGCTCGTCGGCTCGATATGAACTATATCCTCGATCCAGGCCTGGAAAACCTGGCAAATGGCGTTGTTTCGATCAACACGTATGGCGAACTCACTACCGACGACCTGCTTCCACTGCTCGAAACGATCCTTCGGATGAACGGAGTGTCCGCAGTGAAGATCGGCAAGTTCTACAGGATCTCCCCGTCGGGCGAGATTCCACGGCTGCCGATTTCGCCTCAAACCGATCCAGACGCGGAGATCTCTGACGACGAACGGATGATCCTGAACGTCATCCGTCTCCGCTACACGACGGCGTCGGACATATCCGTCGTCCTCGAGCCGTTCCTCGGGCCGGGCGCGCTCATTCAAGTCGTCGAGCAGGGCAACCTGCTGCTGATCCTGGACAACAGCCGTAACATGCGCCGCACCATGGAACTGATCACATTGTTCGATACCGAAGAGATGGCCTCGCAGCGGATGCGGCTCTTCCCGGTGGAGAACAGCTTGGCGTCAACCATTGCGGACGATCTGACGAGGATCTTCGAGGCCTTGTTGTTTACGGAAACGCAGCCCGGCATCCAGTTCCTGCCGATCGAGCGGATCAGCTCCGTTCTGGTCGTATCGGGGAATCCCTCAGTGTTTGAAAAAGTCGAAGAGTGGATCGAGAAGCTCGATCAACCGGTAGCGGCAGGTGGCGTCCAGACGTTTGTCTATCGTGTTCAATACGGTCTTGCCGGCCAACTGGCGCAGACCCTGTTGATGCTCTACAGCCCTGTCTTCGGCTTTGCCGGGGGTTACGGCGGCGGCTATGGCGGTTACGGCGGCTATGGCGGCTATGGCGGCGGCTATGGCGGCGGCTATGGCGGCGGCTATGGCGGTTACGGTGGATTTGAGGGTGGCCTCGGCGGGGGGAGCCTCGGGATCGGTGGTCGCGGCTACGGTGGCTACCCGGGAGCGGGTGGTCGAGGTGCAGGCGCGATGGGCGGCCTCGGTCTGGGCGGGATCGGCGGTCGCGGCTACGGTGGTTACGGCGGCATGGGCGGTTTTATTCAACTCCCGACCGGTATGGCGCCCGGCGGGCCCGCTGCTCTGGGCGTTCCGCAACCGCAGGCGGGCGCCACCGATCAAACCGGTGAGTTCTTGGGAACGCAAACCGCCGATCCCCTTTTGCAGGCCTACACAAACTCCATTCGGATCGTCCCGGATGAAGTGAATAATCTGATCCTCGTGCAGGCGACGAAGCAAGAGTGGGAGACTGTCCACAAGACTCTCCAACAATTGGATTTCCCGCCTCGCCAAGTCTTGATCGACGCGAAGATCTACGAGGTGGCGCTCGAGGGCGCCTTCTCGAGCGGTGTCTCCGCAATGCTGCGCGAAAAGGGCAAGACGAACCTCTCAACACGCAAACTCACCGCTGGTTTTGACTACGTCGGGCAATTCAATCTCACTCTCGGGGCACTTGTCGGAAACACGCGGGAGTTGGCGGCGATTCTCAATGCGACTCAATCGGACGGCCGCAGCCGCATCATCTCTGCCCCGTCGATCATCGCCACCGACAATATCCCGGCTTCGATTACCGTGGGTACATCGGTCCCGACCCTAGCCTCGCAAGCCTTGGCGGCCGGTACGCAACAGGATGGCTCTTCTCTCTTTACAAACACCGTGACCAACGTGCAAACCGGCGTTACTCTTTCGATCACGCCTCGCGTAAACGCCTCGGGAATCGTGACGCTGATGATCAACCAGGAAGTGAGCGTGCCGCTGCCAGCCAGCGGAGCCATCGCCTCGCCCAGCATCGAGCGCCGCAACGTGAGCACGCAAATCACAATGGCCGATGGCGATACAGTGGCGATTGGCGGCATCATTTCAGAAACCGACCTCTATAGCCGGAGCCGTGTCCCGCTCATCGGGAAAGTCCCCATTCTAGGTAGTCTTTTCGGATTCACGAGTTCTTCGAAGCAAAAGACGGAACTCATCATCCTGATCACGCCCAGAGTCATCTACGACGAGAACGAGTTCGTCACGATGAGCAACGAGCTCAAAAGCCGCCTGCGGTCAGTGCGGCGTCTGATGCGGGAATAGGCGCGGCGGGTTGATCGGCAAAGAGGCGCCGGTGGTGGGTCCGGGGGCGCCCGGAGCGCTCGCGCCTTGGAACTGCGCCCGCTCGTCACAGCAGGTTCCTGATGGTGTTTTCGAATTCTTCGGTGCTAACGAGAATCGTATGCGTTTACACCCGATCTGCGACGGCCGGAACGCGATTGCCGCAACTCTCTAGCTCCGGCGCAGCAGCATCGCGCCCGCAGCGACAACGCAAGCCGCCACCGTCCGGCGGGGCCCGAAGCGCTCCTTGAGCACGACTGACGCAAGGATGGCCGCAAAAATGACACCGACCTCGCGAAGCGCGGCCACCGGGGCCAGGGCGCCGATACTGAGCGCCCAGACGATCAGCCAGTAGCCGACAACCGACATGGCCCCACCCGCCGTCCCTCGGATCCAATGGTTTCGAATCCAGTCGAGGGCGACTCGCCCGCGCAGCCCCAAGGTGATGAGGCCGATGGGAACCCCGTCGAGCACGAACAGCCAAGCGATATAGCTGTGCGGCGATTCAGCGAGACGGGCGCCCAATCCGTCCGTCGTGGTATAAGCTGCGATGAACAACGCCGCCCCCAGGGCGTACAGCACGGGACGGGGATTCTCGCGGAGCGCCGCCGCGCCGAAAAACGCCAGGCTCGCGACGCCGCCGGCAATCAGAAGAACTCCGGTGAGCGCCGTCGTCGTCAACGTTTCACCGGCCACGAACGGCGCAGTGCCCGCGACGATCAGCGGAGCAACTCCGCGCGCGATCGGATAGACCTGACCCAGGTCACCGTGACGATAACCGGCATAGAGGAACAGGTTATACATCGTGTGCAGCGCCATTGATACAAGCAGATAGGACCAAATCCCTGCGGCCGGGAAAGGCAGAAACAGCACGACCGGCAGCGACAGCAACGTCGCCGCACCGGCGACCGACGCCAACATCACCAGCGGGTCACCCTTCTGCTTGACCAGCGTGTTCCATCCCGAATGCAGCAGAGCCGAGAGCAGGATGAGCGCAATGACAAGAGGTTCCACGAGACAAACGGACCAGCGTAACAGGGAACGCCCGCGTCGTCATGCGCAGGCGCGGAGTACGTGCCCGGCCGGCTCTCCGCCTCTGAGACCCGAGGCCGGTCTGTCAGGAGAGAATATCGTGAACCACGTTGCCGTGAACATCCGTCAGGCGGAAGTTCCGCCCGGCATAGCGGTACGTGAGCCGTGTGTGGTCTAACCCCAGGATGTGCAGGATCGTTGCGTGAAGATCGTGGAAGTGCACCTTCGGCTCCACCGAGTAGTACCCGTAGTCGTCCGTCGAGCCGTAGCTGAACCCAGGTTTCACGCCCGCCCCCGCCATCCACATCGTGAACGCTTCCGGATTGTGGTCGCGGCCGTCGGAGCCTTGCGCCGTCGGCGTGCGCCCGAACTCCCCACCCCACAGAACTAGCGTGTCAGCGAGCAATCCGCGCGCCTTCAGATCCTTCAACAGCCCGGCGATCGGGCGGTCGACCTCGCGGGCGTTCTGCTCATGATCGCGGTGCAGCCGGGAATGCTGGTCCCACTTGTAGCTGTGGCTGGCCTGCACGAACCGCACGCCCGCTTCGGCGAAACGACGAGCCATCAGGCACTGCCGCCCGAAGTCTTCGGTCATCGGATCGTCGATGCCATACAGGCTCAACGTCGCGGGCGATTCACCGGCCAGGTTCTGCAACTCCGGGGCTTCGGTCTGCATCCGGAACGCCAGCTCGAACGACTCGATGCGGCCTTCGAGCGCGGCATCGGGGCCCGACCGTTCGAGATGGTCTTCATTCATCTCACGGATGAAATCCAACTCCATCCGCTGGATATCGCGTGGCGTCTTCGCCGTGATGAACGGGATCTTCGCATCACGAGCGGGTGTACCGACGGCGCCGATCGACGTGCCCGCATAAGGCGCCGGCAGAAAGGCCGACCCGTAATTGTTCGCGCCTCCGTGGCTCTGCGTCGGGCTCACCGTAATGAAGCCCGGCATGTTCTGATTCTCCGAGCCAAGTCCATAGGTGATCCACGAACCCATGCTGGGACGCACGAAGGTATCGCTTCCCGTATGCAACTCAAGCAGCGCCCCGCCGTGCCGCGAGTTCGAGCCGTGCATCGACTTGATGAAGCACACCTCGTCGACGCGCTGAGCGAACTCAGGGAACAGGTCGCTCACCCAGGCGCCGCTTTCACCGTATTGCTTGAACTCCCAGGGGGACTTCAGCAGATTGAACGTTTCGCTTGAAACAACTTTCGGGCGCTCGAAAGGCAGCGGCTTGCCGTGGTCGCGTTGGAGCAGCGGCTTGTAATCGAACGTGTCAACTTGCGAGGGGCCGCCGTGCATGAACAGGAAGATGACTCTCTTCGCGCGCGGCGTGAAGTGCGGCTGCTTCGGAGCCAGCGGCTGTTCGCGGTCCGCGCCCGGCACCTTGGCGGACGCGAGAGCCTCCTGCCCCAGAAGTCCGGTCAACGCCAGATGGCCGAAGCCCGCGCCGCTCAGCCTCAACAGGTCGCGACGAGAAAACGGCCCGTGGTGGGGATGCCAATGCGTGTTCATCGCTCAGCCCTTGTCGCCAACATGGTGACTCCGGATCGAAGCCGACCTGCCCGGCCGGAATCTAGAACGGCACGTCGTCGTCGGTGATTCCTTGGCCGCCGAAGTCGTCTCCGCCTCCTCCACTCGCGGCCTCGGGACGGCCTCGAGCCGCTTGGCGGTTTCCGCCACCGGCAGACGCTTCACCCGACCCGTCGCGCCCACTCAACAGGATCACGCCAAAGGGATCGGCGATCACTTCGGTGCGATAACGCTTGTTGCCGCTTTGGTCCTCCCAACTGCGCGTCTGAAGCCGGCCCTCGACATACACCTGCTTCCCTTTCTGTAGGTAGTTGGCCAGGTTCTCGGCTTTCCAGAGGACAATGTCGTGCCACTCGGTGTCCTCCTGCCACTCGCCCGTCTGCTGGTTCTTGTGCCGCCGGCTGGTCGCGAGCGTGAAACTGGTGACCGCCGTACCGCTCTGGGTATAGCGGGTTTCGGCATCTTTGCCAAGATGCCCGATCAGCATAACTTTGTTGAGACTGCGGGATGCCATGGAATCAAGGTACAATTAATCTCCTCTGCTTTCAAGGAATCCGACTCTTTTTTGGCCGGAATTGCAGCGCTTCCGGCTGTCTCCGCCTGCCCGATGGCCGGACGAAAGCGAAAGCCGAGCCCCAGGAGAGTCAAAGATGGCCCAATCGTCCACTCGCAGAAACTTCCTTCAGAACACCGCGGCGGCCGCCGCGCTCACCACCGCCGCCGGCACAACGGGATGTGCTGATCAGGAGCAGTCGGCCGGCGGCGCTCCGGCGACCATCACCTACGAAGACTTGGGCGTCCGCCGCGTTATCAACGGCCGCGGGACGGTCACGGTCCTCGGCGGTTCCATCATGCCGCCGGAAGTCGTCGCCGCCATGGTCGATGCGGCGACGAGCCATGTGAGCTTACCGGACCTCCAACGAAAAGCCGGCGCGAAGATTGCCGAGATGATCGGCGTGCCCGCCGCGATGATTGCTTGCGGGGCGGCGTCGGCCATCACTTGCGGAACCGCGGCTTGCTTGCACCGCGGCGATCGCAAGAAGGCCTCTCAACTCCCCGACGTCACCGACGTTCCGAACGAGATCATCTCGCAGAAAGCGCACCGTTGCGGCTATGAAGCGCAGATGTGGCTCACCGGCGCTCGGACGACATGGGTCGAGACCCGTGAGGAACTCGAGAACGCCATCAGTGACAAGACCGCCATGATGTTCTTTCTCAATAAAGCGGACCCGGACGGCCAAATCAAGCGCGCCGAATGGATCGAGGTCGCCAAGAAACACGGTGTCCCCACGCTCAATGACGCGGCTGCCGACGTCCCTCCCATGGAACGCCTTAAGGGCTATGTCGACGAAGGTTTCGACCTTGTCGTCTTCTCCGGAGGCAAGGGACTGATCGGGCCCCAGGCCAGCGGCCTGCTGTTGGGCCGGGAGGACCTCATCGACGCCGCTTGGATGTCGATCAGCCCCCGCGGGGGCATCGGGCGCGGCATGAAAGTCGGCAAGGAGGAGATCATGGGCCTCGTTGCGGCCGTGGAGCGCTACCTGCGCATCGATCACGATGCCGAGCGCAAGGAACTCGATCGCCGGGCGGCGCATATAATCGATACGGTCAACGGCATCAGCACGGTTGAGTGCGACATCGATGTCCCGCCCATTGCCAACCGCATTCCGCACGTCACCGTTCGCTGGGATGAAGGCACGGTCGGCAAATCACCCCGACAAGTCATCGACGAGCTGCTCAACGGCGAGCCCGCCATCGCCATTTCCGGCGGAGGCGACAACGGCGTTCGCATCTCCGTCTGGCAAATGCAGCCCGGAGAAGCCGAAACCGTCGCCGCGCGCCTCTACGAGGTCCTGAGTTGACGAGCCTTCTTTCCGCCGCTGCGGATGGCCAAGGCCCTGTTGTATATTGTTGAAATTCGTTCGAGCCCTGAAACCCTTGGAAATCCCCAAGAATGATCCCTTTCGAAGGCTCTGAATCCCCGTTGGAGATCCATTGAATGCCTGCTGCTAAGCCTAGCCCCCACAAACCTCCCAAGGATTTCGCCAAGAACGCCGCCGTCGGAAGCATGGCGGCTTACAAGAGGCTCTACGACCAAGCCCAACGTGATCCGGAATCGTTCTGGAGCAATCTTGCCAAGCGGGAACTCCACTGGTTCAAGCCTTGGGAGAAGACGCTCGTATGGAAGGCTCCGTTCGCACAATGGTTTGTCGGCGGCAAGACGAACATGAGCTACAACTGCCTCGATCGGCATCTCACGACGGCCCGCAAGAACAAAGCAGCGATCATATGGGAAGGCGAGCCGGGCGACACCGAGGTCATCACCTACCAGGAGCTTCACCGCCGCGTCTGCCGCTTTGCCAACGTTCTGAAGAAACTCGGGCTCCGCAAAGGCAGCCGCTCGATCATCTACATGCCGATGGTCCCCGAACTGCCGATCGCGATGCTCGCCTGCGCTCGCCTCGGCATCACGCATAGCGTCGTTTTCGGTGGGTTCTCGGCCGAAGCGCTCAAGACCCGTATCCTCGACCTCAACGCGACGGTCGTGATTACCGCGGATGGCGGCTGGCGGCGCGGCAAGGTGGTGCCGCTCAAAGACACCACCGATGAGGCGATGGCTGATTGCCCGAACGTCAAGCACTGCATCGTCTATCGCCGCACTCGGAACGACATCGCGATGCAGGAGGGCCGCGACCACGACTGGAGTGCCCTTGAAGCCGATGCAAGTGATGTCTGCCCGGCGGTCGAACTCGATTCGGAACACCCGCTCTATGTGCTTTATACATCCGGTACGACGGGCAAACCCAAAGGCATTGTCCATACGACCGGCGGCTATCAACTACAGGTCAACATGGCCATGAAGTGGGTTTTCGACATCAAGGAAGAAGATACCTATTGGTGCGCGGCCGATGTCGGCTGGGTGACCGGTCACAGCTATATCGTCTACGGACCGCTGCTGGTCGGAACCACGACGGTGATGTATGAAGGCGCCCCGGCATACCCCGAGCCGGACCGCTTCTGGCGCATCATCGACAAGTACAAGATCAACATCCTGTATACGTCGCCCACGGCTATTCGCGCCTTCATTCGCCTGGGCGAGCAGTGGCCCAACAAGCACGATATGTCGAGCCTGCGGCTGCTGGGATCCGTCGGCGAGCCGATCAATCCGGCTGCCTGGGAGTGGTATCATAAATACATCGGAGGCGGACGCTGCCCGATCGTCGACACCTGGTGGCAGACCGAGACGGGATCGATCATGATCTCGCCGCTGCCCGGTGCGACACCGCTCAAACCCGGTTCTGCCACATTCCCGCTGCCCGGTGTCACCGCCGATGTCGTCGACATGGAAGGCAATCCCGTGCCGAAGGGCGGGGAAGGGTATCTCATCGTTCGCAAGCCGTGGCCTTCGATGTTTCGGACACTGTGGCGCGACAAGCCCCGCTTCAAGAAGACCTACTGGTCGCAGATCCCCGGCGTCTACTTTGTCGGCGACGCCGCGCGTCGTGACAAAGACGGCTACATCTGGGTTCTCGGCCGAGTCGACGACGTGATGAACGTCAGCGGACATCGCCTCTCGACGGCCGAGCTCGAATCGGCTCTTGTCAAGCACAAGGCCGTCGCCGAAGCCGCTGTCATCGGCAAGCCGCACGAACTGACCGGTCAAGCCGTCGTCGCTTTCGTCACGTTGAAGGCGGATGAGAAGGCGGATGGCAAGATGGCCGCAACCCTGCGCGATTGGGTGGCTGCGGAAATCGGCAAGTTCGCCCGACCGGAACAGATCCGCTTCACCGAGGCCTTGCCGAAGACCCGCAGCGGCAAAATCATGCGCCGTCTGCTTCGGGAGATCGTCACGACCGACAAAGTCTCCGGCGACATCACCACGCTCGAAGACCTCGACGTCATCAACCGTCTCGCCAGCCAACAAGACGAAGAGTAGACTCGGGAACGCTCCGCCTCGTCGAGCCGCAAGTTCTCGAGCCCAGGCGTGTGTGGGTGCACACGCTTAGGCGGGAAGATCGTAACACCGCTGATAAAATGGACCTTTGAAGTTCCCGAGCCCATTCTCGATTGGCCCTGTGTCCATCGAGCCCGCCGTCGTATTGGCCCCCATGGCCGGCGTGACCGACACCGTCTTCCGCCGCTTCATCCGCGGCTTGGGGGGCTGCGGACTCATCATGACCGAGTTCACGAGCTCGAACGGGCTCCTTGCTATCAGGAAACGCGAGCGCCGTGAATCACGCAATTTCAACTACCTCTATTACGAGCCCGATGAGCACCCGATCGCCGCGCAACTTTTTGGCTCCGATCCGCAGGTTCTCGCCGATGCCGCCCGCATCGTTGAAGACCTCGGTTTCGACGCGGTCGACCTCAACTTCGGCTGCCCGGTCAAGAAAGTCGTCAAATGCAATGGCGGGTCCGGACTGCTCCGCGACCTGCCCCTGGTCGAAGACATTCTGAGCACGGTACGAGCGGCGGTGAAGATTCCCTTCTCCTGCAAGTTCCGCTCCGGATGGGATGAAAAGTCCATCGTCGCGGTGCAGGTGGCTCGCATCGCCGAGGACTGCGGCCTGCAAGCCGTCGCGATCCACGGACGAACACGAGCGCAAGGCTACGCCGGCCAGGCCGATTGGCCGCTGATCGGCGAGGTCAAGCAAGCCGTCAAGATTCCCGTCATCGGCAACGGCGACATTTTCTCGCCGGAAGATGCGGTTCGAATGTACGAGCAAACTGGCTGCGACGGAGTGATGATCGGTCGTGCGGCTTCGACCAATCCCTGGATCTTTCGCCAAATCCTGCAGTATGTCGAAACCGGCTGCTACGACGAGCCCACCGAGCGCGAGCGCTACATCATGCTCCGCGACTACTATCAACTCCTGGTCGAAAAGAGCGACAAGATCTCCGGCAATGTCGTCGGCAAGATGAAGCAGTTTGCCTCACGCTTTACGCACGGCGTCCGCAACGGCGCGCGCCTTCGCAAAGACATTTATCGCTGCGGCGGTAGCGACGAGATCCTCGCGACCGTCGACGGGTTCTTCGAAAAAAGCCTTGCCGAAGCGGCATGAAATCCGTCACGTTGATTACGGATGGGTCGTGCCTCGGCAACCCGGGGCCCGGCGGCTGGGCCGCCGTCCTGCGTTACGGCGAGCACGCTCGCGAACTCTCCGGGGCCGATCCCGAGACAACGAACAACCGCATGGAAATGACCGCGGTGCTCGAAGGCCTCTCCGCCTTGAGCGAGCCTTGTCGGGTTACCATCGAGATTGATTCCGAATATGTCAAGAAAGGTGTCACCGAGTGGATGGCCGGCTGGAAGCGCCGCGACTGGAAAACTGTCTCCAAACAGCCCGTCAAGAACCAGGACCTATGGCGCAAGTTAGACGAAGCCGCTGCTCGTCACGAGGTCAAGTGGCGCTGGGTCAAGGGCCACGCCGACCACGCCGACAACAACCGCTGCGACGAACTGGCGCGTGAAGCCGCCATAACCGCCCGCTAATGTAGGGGTACGGCCTGCCGTGCCCGAAGTCCCCATGGCACTGCATTTCTTCAATACGCTTACCCACCGCCTCGAACCTTTCGCGCCGCTCGACGAAAACAAGGTGCGCATGTATTCGTGCGGTCCCACGGTCTATAACTACGTCCACATCGGCAATCTTCGCAGCTTCACTTTCCAGGACATTCTGCGACGCTATCTGCGCTGCCGCGGCTACGAGGTCTACCACGTCATGAACGTCACCGACGTGGACGACAAGATCATCCGCGACTCGATCAAGGCCGGCCAATCGATCGGTGAATATACGGCCCAATACCGAACCTCCTTCAAGGAAGACGCTGCCACGCTTCGTCTCGAATCTCCGGAGCGGGTCACTCCTGCTACTGAGCACATCGGCGAAATGATCGAGTTGATCCGCCTTCTCGACGAGAAGGGACACACTTACGAAAGCAAGGGATCGACTTATTTCCGAATTCAAAGCTTTCCGGAATACGGCAAGCTTTCGAAACTGGATGCCTCAGGCATCCAGGCCGGCGCACGGGTCGAGCAGGATGAATACGAGAAAGACGAGTTGCGCGACTTCGCCCTTTGGAAAGCCTCCAAGCCCGGCGAACCCGTCTGGGACAGTACTTTCGGCCCTGGCCGCCCCGGCTGGCACATCGAATGCTCCGCAATGGCGATGAAGTATCTCGGCGAGAGCTTCGACATCCATACCGGCGGAGTCGATCTGGTCTTCCCACACCACGAAAACGAAATTGCGCAATCCGAGGCCGCCACGGGAAAACCCTTCGTGCGCTTCTGGCTGCACGCCGAGCACCTTCTGGTCGACAACCGGAAGATGTCGAAATCCGACGGGAACTTTTACACTCTCCGTGACTTGCTGGGCAAGGGTTTCAGCGCCGAATCCATTCGCTACCTTCTGGCCTCCGTGCCCTACCGCAAGCAGATCAACTTCACCATTGACGGGCTCAAAGCCTCCCAAACAGCCATCGAACGCCTGCGCAACTTCCAGCGGCGTCTCGAAGAAGGCGGTTTCCCCGACGGCAGGAATCCCCTCGTTATCGAGTTTGCCGATGCTGCCTGCAAGAACTTCATCGCCGGCATGGACGACGACCTCAACACCGCCCAGGCGCTCGCCGCCGTCTTCGAGTTTATCCGAGACGTCAACACAAAGATGGATGCCCGTGAGTTTCATGCGGACAATGTCGCCGACGCCAACCGAGTCCTCGAACTCTTCGATGCCATCTTCGATGTCCTCAAGACCGAGGAGTCCGGGCAGGTTCCCTCCGAAGAGATCGAAGCCCTCATCGCCGAACGCATCGCCGCCCGCAAAGCCCGTGACTTCATCCGCTCCGACGCCATTCGAGACGGCCTCAAAGCCCGCGGCGTCATCCTCGAAGATACTCCCCAAGGCACACGCTGGAAATACGGCTCGGCCTAGGATAAAGAGGCAGTGAAGTGGAGATTGCCTTCGGAGCCGCTGGTGGGGTATGCTTATCGCGTCAATCTGGCCATGAGTCCTGAACTGATCGGCATTCTCAGCGTAGGCGTTGCACTCGGAGCGTTGATTCTGGCCGGGTTCCGGCGCATCGACCAGCGCATTGACCGGCTGGACTCCCGCATCGACAAACTGGAAGTCCGCATGAACGCCTTGGAGCAGCGCATGGCGAAGCTCGAAGGCGTGCTGGACGGACTGCGAGAAGCCTTGTTCCATCGCCCGCCGGCGGCAGTTATCAATCCGGCTCCATGAGGCCGGCAAGAGCCGCTGCTCTTCACCCAAACTTACGTTGATGGAGGGCTTTCTCGATTTCGGTTTGACGATCGAACAAGGTGAGCCTTATTCTGATGTATGTGTGTTCTTCCGATAGCCCTCCGACGAGTGGATGAGGGAGGGCTTTGCTGTCAGATTGAGTTGTTCTACGAAGGTGAGCACGGGAAGCAGTTTCATTGCTTCACGCGTCGCTGTGTCTGAGGCGCGCGGGGAGCGGCCCGTCGGTCATCCTCCTACGCTTGAGCGATCAGAATGGCGGTCTGCTCGCCTTCGATGGTCATCTCGCGCGATTCTGCGGACGACCAATCGGGTTGGTCGTGGCGGAGTTCGGTGCACAGGACTTCGCCTGTGAAGTGGTCTTTGTTGGCCGTGATGATGCGGCGCAGCCGCTCCGAACCTTGCACGGACAGCCGGATGCGTTGGGTGTATTCGACGTCGAGTTCCTTGCGCAGGTTCTGGATGCGATGGAGCAGTTCGCGGTACAACCCCTCTTCGCGAAGCTTGTCGTCGAGGTCGGTGCTGAGGACGACGACGGTCGTCTGATCTCCCGCGGCGGCGAAATGCTCGGCGGCTTCGACGAGAACTTCGACATCGTCAGGTCCGAGTTGCAGGACCTCGCCGTCGACTTGAATCTCGGCGGAGCCGGTGCTGAGCAGTTGGCCGCGGAGAATACCGCCGTCGACGTCTTGGAACGCCTTCTTCGCGAGCGGCATCATCTTGCCGAGGCGGGGTCCGAGCCGGCGGAAGTTCGGTCGGACGGAGTAGCTGACGTGTCCTTCGTCACCGTGCACGAAGGCCGCTTCGTACACGTTGAGCTCTTCTTCGATCAAGTGCTTGTATGGCTCGAGACGCGTTCGCAGGCCGTCGTCAGGCAACACGATTTCGGCTTTCGAAAGCGGCTGGCGAACCTTGAGCTTGTTCTCCGTGCGCACTCGCAGGCCAAGCGACACCAGGTTTCGCACTGCCGCCATCTCCTGCGACAAGGCGCGGTCGATGTTTTCCGGCTTCGGCGCGGGGCAGTTGCGCAGGTGGATGCTTTCGGCCGCGCCTTCGTTCGGGCGGCGGACGATGTTCTGATAGATCTCTTCCGTCGTGAAGGGGATGAAAGGCGCGGCGAGAGCAATGACGCTGGTCAGGCACTCGTAGAGAGTGGCGTAGGCGTCCTCTTTGTCGGCGTCGAACTCGCTCTTCCAATAGCGTTGACGGCTACGGCGCAGGTACCAGTTCGAGAGCCCGTCGACGAAGCGCGAGAGTTCGCCGGCTGCTTCGTAGGCCCTGTAGTCGTTCATGAACCGCGGGATGCTTTCCGCAATGATCGCGAGCTCGGAGAGGATCCAGCGATCGAGCAGCGCACGCTCGGCGACGGGCCGGCCCTTCATCGTGACGGGATCGAAGCCGTCGATATTGGCGTAGATCGTGAAGAAGGAATAGACGTTCCGCAGCTTGAGCGGAAACTCTTTCTGGATGGTCCGCACGTTGGCGAGTGAATGCCGGGTCGACGACCACGGCGGATTGCCGGCCAGAAAGAACCAGCGGAAGGCGTCGGCGCCCGGCGCGGTGGCTGTCGGACTTTCGATCGTCACGCGCTCGCGGCTGGCCAGGAACCGGATGTCATTGGGTTTGGTCTTGATCCCGGTCTCGCAGGGGCGCAGCCCCAACGCATCGCGGTCCGCCTTGGCGAGCGCGATCAGCCGGCGCGGCAGCTTCTTGCCTGTCTGCATCTTCACCGTGACGGCTGCCTCCCTATTATCCGAGCGATAGACCTTCATAGCGTCGCCCGGAAGCAGGTCAAGGGCTTGCAGATCGGCGCGGGCGATGACCGCGTTGCCGGGCTCGACGGCAACGCCCTCGGCCTCGGAATCGATAACCGCGAACTCCTGGGCGATCTTGTCGAAGATCACCTCGGGCGGCGTGTAGTTGCCCTTGGACTTCGATTCCTTCTTGCCCTCGGGATCGGTCACATGTCCCAGCACGATGCACGTCTTGAACGGGTGGGGATACGGCCGTGGTTCGAGGCCGAGTTCCTTCTGTGTCTCTTCACCGAACAGCAGCGTCGAGATCATGAGCTGCGAATAGAACCAGCCCCGGGTTTGATCGATCGCCTCGGTGATGTAGTCGGCCGGAAACGCGTTCGCAAACTTGTCTTCGTTCTGGTGCGGATAGCCCCATTGTGCGAAAGGCATGCACCCGGAATCGAACCAGCAGTCGATCACTTCGGGGACGCGCCGATACACCCCGGGCTCGCCCGGCTCGGTGAACGTGACCTCGTCAATCCACGGCTTGTGGACCATCAGGTGGTCGGAAAGCTCGGGTTCCTTCTCGCGGTCGCGATAGAAATGGTCGAAGGCGTTGGGGTTCTTCGCGAGAATTTCGTTGACCGACGACGGCGCCTGCATCTTCCCGGTCTCGTCGTTGCGCCAGATGTTCAGCGGCGTGCCCCAATAGCGCTCGCGCGACAGCGCCCAATCCACGTTGTTCTTCAGGAAGTCGCCGAAGCGGCCGGTGCTGATGTGCGGCGGCAGCCAGTTGGCAGCGTCGCTGTTCGCGACCGCGTTCCGGATCTTCGCCGTCGTACGGATAAACCACGCCGGGCGCGCGTATTGGATCAGCGGATCGTCATCCGCACGCCAGCAGAACGGGTAGTCGTGACGGTACCTTTCGCGGTGCAGCAGGATGCCCTTGTCGCGCATCGTCCGGATAACCTGCTTGTCGGCTTCTTTGACCCATTGTCCTTGGATGTCGGGCGTCTCTTCGTTGAAGGTGCCGTCGGGCTTGACGGGACAGAGCAGAGGGATCTCCGACGGGTCTTTGAAGCGCTCGGCGTGCTTGCGAAGCAGCTCGTAGTCAACTTCGCCGAAGGCGGGGGATTCGTGAACCAGACCGGTGCCCTGGTCGAGCTCGACGAAGTCCGCGGCGAGAACGCGCCAGAGTACAGGCTCACTGCCGCCGTCCTTGCGTTCGGCCTTCTTGTCCCAATACTGATCCAAGTAATAGTCAAGCGGAGGGCGGTAGCGTTTGCCGAGGAGAGCTTCGCCCTTGAACCCGCGCTCGACGGGCAGGCCGCGTCCCAACTTCTGCGCCAGCGTCTCGCGCAAGGCGGCGGCGACGATCAGCTTGTGATCGCCGTCAATGACCTGCACGTAGTCGTAGTCAGGCCGAACGGCGACGTATTGATTCGACGGCAGCGTCCAGGGTGTTGTCGTCCAGATGACGAGGTGCGTGCCCGGTTCGTCAACGAGTTCGAGCGCGACGTAGACGGCCGGGTCATCGACCGTTTTGTAGCCGAGGCCGACTTCGCCCGACGATAAGGCCGTGCCGCCTTGCGGCCACCACCATACGATTTTGTGGCCCTGGTAGAGCAGGTCTTGTTTGAACAGTTCCGAGAGCGCCCACCAGACGCTTTCGACGTAGCTTTTGTGGTAGGTGACGTAGGCCTCGTCGAGGTCGACCCAGAAGCCAACGCGGTTCGTCATCCGCTCCCACTCGGCGGTGTAGCGGAAGACCGACTGCATGCAGCGCAGGATGAAGCGCTTGACTCCGTATTCCTCGATCGCCTCCTTGCCATGGATGCCGAGTTCCTTTTCGACCTCGACTTCGACGGGGAGGCCGTGAGTGTCCCAGCCGCCTTTCCGCAGCACTTGGCAGCCCGTCATCGAGCGGTACCGCAGAAACACGTCCTTGAAAACGCGTGTCAGGACATGCCCGTTGTGCGGCAGGCCGTTGGCCGTAGGAGGGCCTTCGTAGAAGGTGAAGCTCGGCCCGCCCCGGCGGCTCTCGATCGTCTTCTCGAAGATGCGGTTGTCCTGCCAGAACTTCTGAATCGAGGATTCGACCTCAGCGAAATTGACGATCGGCTTCGCTTTCTGAAACTTTTGCTCGCTCATAAGAGTGTCAGTAAAGGACTTAGTGTAGCGAGTTGACGGTAAGCGTCCGGCTTCGGGACGGCCGGATGATCTTGTCGTAAGTCGGCGTGCGAACCGCTACGGAACCAGGTGATTTGATCGCCGTCACGGATGCCGAGTTCGCGATAGCCGAGGCTGATTCAGGCGGACTAGGTTCCGTCCTCGTCATCGACGCACTTGAATTGCAGACTCGGATGCAACAGGTCTTCCCAAAACCGCCGAAAGGCAAAGCGGGCTTGCCATCGAACGTCGATGGGTATGAGGTTCAAGAGTTTCCGGGAACATTACGGCGTCAGTCCGGACACGGCACAACAGTTTTGGGCCGCTCACGGGGTACAGCTTCATCGCGGGGCTGTATTCCGCTACAATCAGTCCTGATCTGTGGCGGGGTTACGGTACGGCCGCCTTGAAATGCTGCGGGACCTGTGCGACACGTCCTTTCGAGCTATCTCTTTGTGGAACAACGTGTCACGGTGGCTCTGCTGCACCGTATTCTGCAAAGTGGGATCGATGAGATCGAGCTGTTCTGCGCACGGCAACATCTGGATTACCGCAACAAGAGCCAAATCGAAGAGTTGAGTCACTGGCTGCGCGACTCGGAGATGACGGTTCACTCGCTCCACTCCCCTTTGTTCAACGACGACGCGTGGGGACGAAGCGGCCCTCACGCCGTGGTGTCGATTACGGAGACGTCCAAGGTGCCGCGCATCAAGGCCACTGACGAGATCAAGCGGGCCATCGAGATCGCCGACACCATCCCCTTCCGTTATCTGGTGCAGCACGTCGGCATGGCGGATGAAGAGTATGATCTGGCCAAGCTGGATGCCGCCTTCAACAGCTTGGATGAATTGATCATTTTCGGCAAGCAGCTCGGCGTCGAGATTCTTGTTGAGAACACGCCCAACGAGCTCTCGTCCGCGCGGCAGCTTCTGCACTTGATCGAGTTGACCCACCTACCGCTCTCGTTCTGCTTCGACATCGGACATGCGCACTTGAACGACGGAGTCGCGCACGAGTTTCGGCTGATGAAAGACCGCATCCGCTCAACGAATGTTCATGACAATGACGGCGAGCGGGACATGCATCTCTTTCCGTTGCGTTCGGATGTCGGCACGGTTGCATGGGCGCCCACGATGGAGTTGCTGCGGTCTCTCTCCGAGGACGTGCCGCTGGTGATGGAATTGCGGGAAGATGAGGCCATAGGAGACCCGCTCGCGGAGGCGCGGCGTTCGCTGGACCGACTGGAGGAGTTGTAGATGGCGGATGCTCCTCCGCTGATCCGCATCGACAGAGCCTCTGAATTCGACGGTCAGACGGTTCAGCTTCGCGGTTGGCTGCACAATCTGCGCCGCTCGGGCAAGATCCTTTTTCCCACGTTTCGCGACGGCACAGGCTTTATGCAGGGTGTCGTTGTCAAAGCCGCGGTGGCGCCCGAGACATTCGAAAGCTGCCGGCACCTGACACAGGAGTCTGCGGTTGAGGTGACAGGCAATCTCCGCAAAGACGATCGGGCTCCGGGCGGGTTCGAGATGGAGGTCAGCGATATTCGCATCCTCCAGCAGGTATCGCCGGAAGATCCGTTCCCGATCACACCCAAAGAGCACGGCGTTGATTTCTTGATGAGCCAGCGGCACCTCTGGCTACGCAGCCGGCGGCAGCAAGCGATCCTGCGGGTGCGGCACGAGGTGATCCGGGCGGTTCGGGATTACTTCGACAACAACGGCTTTACGCTTGTGGATACACCGGTTCTGACGCCTGCCGCATGCGAGGGAACCACGACATTGTTTGAAGTTCCCTACTTCGACTATGGCAGTGCGTACCTGACACAGTCCGGTCAGCTCTATAACGAGGCGACCGCGGCGGCCCTCGGCAAGACCTATTGCTTCGGCCCGACGTTCCGCGCTGAAAAGTCGAAAACACGGCGGCATCTCACTGAGTTCTGGATGGTCGAGCCGGAAATGGCTTACGCCACGATCGACGACGTGATGGATTTGGCGGAGGACTTTCTTACGTCTGTGATTCAGCGGGTGCTCCAGGAAAGGGCTTCTGAGCTGAAGATGTTGAAGCGGGACACGTCACATCTCGAGAAGGTTGCGAAACCGTTTCCGCGAATCAGTTATGATGACGCCGTCGAGCGGCTCAAGAAGAAAGGCGTCGCCTTCGAGTGGGGCGGTGATTTCGGCGGGACGGACGAGACTCTCTTGAGTGAGGATTTCGACCGGCCGGTGATGGTGCACCGCTTTCCGATGGCGATCAAGGCCTTCTACATGCAGCCCGACGAGGAACGCCCCGAGCTGGCATTAGGCATGGACGTGCTCGCGCCAGAGGGTTACGGCGAAGTGATCGGTGGCGGTCAACGCATTCATGACTACGAATTGCTGGTGAAAAGGCTGGAAGAGCATAATCTCCCCCGTGAAGCCTTCGAGTGGTATCTGGACTTGAGAAAGTACGGTAGCGTTCCGCACGGCGGTTTTGGGCTCGGTATCGAACGCTGCGTTGGATGGATCTGCGGTCTGGAGCATGTTCGCGAGACGATCGCCTTCCCGCGGATGCTCTACCGGATGCACCCTTAGCCTGCTTGGATTTCTCTCGCCCCTGTCATGAGAAAGATTCGCGTCGCTGTCCTGTTTGGCGGCCGTTCCGGAGAGCACGATGTATCGATCCGATCGGCTGCTTCGGTGTTGCAAGCACTCTATCGGGTGAAATATGACGTCATCCCTGTCGCGATCACGAGGGAGGGGCGCTGGCTGAAGCCGGGTGAATCGGCACGGCTCTTGCCCGTCGGAGCACAGGAAACGTTGTCGACCGGGACGATGCCGGTGTTGTCGAAAGAGCCCGGCCTGACTTCCGGAGCGGATGTTGTCTTCCCCGTTCTGCACGGCACGTTTGGAGAGGATGGGACCGTCCAGGGGCTGCTCGAACTCGCGGATGTGGCCTATGTGGGCGCCGGCGTCTTGTCGTCGGCGGTGGGGATGGATAAGGACGTGATGAAGCGTCTCTTCCGCGAACACGGCTTGGCGACGGTTGATCATCTGGTCGTCTTGCGGTCCAGTCGCGCCGCGTCGATTCCAGAACTGGAAAGGTGCTTTGATTACCCGATGTTCGTGAAGCCGGCGAACTTGGGCTCATCCGTGGGCATCTCCAAGGCGAACGACCGCGATGCCCTTCGCCAAGCTCTTGACTTCGCTGCCGAGTTCGACCGCAAGCTGATCGTCGAGCCCGCAATCCGGAGCCGTGAAATCGAGTGCTCCGTGCTCGGTAACGACGACCCGCAAGCGTCGGTTCCCGGTGAGATCAAGCCCGGCGCCGAGTTCTACAGCTACGAAGCCAAATATATTGATGACTCCTCCGAGCTGCTGATTCCGGCGCCTCTCACTGGACAGCAGACGAAGGAGGTACAGCGCATGGCGGTGGGAGCCTTCCAGGCCATCGACGGTTCGGGGCTGGCGCGAGTCGACTTCTTCCTCGAAGACGAAACCGGGCGCATTCTTCTCAACGAGATCAACACCATGCCCGGCTTTACCTCAATCAGCATGTACTCGAAACTCTGGGAGGCCAGTGGGGTTGCGTACGCGGAACTGCTTGATCGTTTGATTCAGCTTGCTATTGAGCGGCACGGAGAGAAACGCGACACGAGGTTTTATCGCGATGATTAATGAGCGGACCTGCTTTGTTAACCGCCTGGAGGACGGGATCAACGGCTAACGGGGGTAAGGGTGATGGTGCAGAATCGTGAAGGCCCGGTAGATCTGTTCGGTGAGAACGACGCGGGCGAGCTCGTGCGGCAGGGTCATTTTCGATAGCGAGAGAAGCCGGTCGGCTTGCGCGCGGAAGGAATCGGTGAATCCGTCAGCGCCGCCGATGGAGAAGTGGATTTCGCCGCTTTTCGTTTCGAGCAGGTCGGCCAGTTCTTGGGAGGTGATCGCCTGTCCCTCGGGATCAAGCACGACATTGAAAGCCTTTGGGGAAAGGGCGATCGCCTTCTCGGTCTTCGCCGAAATCATTTCAAAACGGCAGAAACGAGAGATACGCTTGGCGTATTCTTCCGCCAGCAGGTCTGCTTCGCGGCTGCGGGGCTTGCCGATGTAATATAAGCGGATTTTCACAGCGAGAAGAGCGCGGCGCGTGCGCACCACGATTCGCGGTTATACCAACGCCGGCTCGGGGATTTCGACCCGCGGCGCGGTCTTCCAAAGCCGTTCGAGCGAGTAGAACTCGCGGGCCGCTGGCGAGAAGACGTGAACAACGAAGTCACCGTAGTCCATGAGAATCCATTCGGCGTTTGCAAAGCCCTCGATGCCGAGCGGACGAGCGCCCCCGTCTTTCAGACTTTGTTCGATGGCGCCTGAGATGGCCTGCACCTGTCGCGAGTTGGCGCCGGTACAGAGAATGAATTTGTCTGTGAACGAGCTGATGGTCTCAATATCAAGAACGAGGATATCTTGCGCTTTGCGTGACCGCGCCGCATGAACCGCAGCCTCCCAATCGAACATAAAATGGTGGCTCCCTGTTGCCCTATCTTACTCCTAACGAACAATCAGCGGCTAGAATGGAGTCGCATTATCCGGTGGTTCGATTGCGGCGGCATTACACCATCGCGGTGCTGGGGTTGTGCGCGTCGATTCTATGCGCCAACGATCCGCCCCCCGCGAGGCCGGAGGAGGATCGCCTCAACGCGCTGGTGGAGCAGGGCGTTCTGCCACGCAATGCCCTCAAACAGGCGGCGGATGAACGCGAGCGCGCCCGACTCGAGGGCGTTGTCCGCGACACCCTGGTGGATCGTGATCTCACGGTCGGGCAGATTCCCGAGATGATGAGAGCCGTGACGACGCTGCGGGATCTGGCCCGCGTGGACCTGACCCGCGCTCGCCAGCTCGCTGAGGCGGGGGTGCTGCCCCTGCAGCAACTTGAGAAGACGAAGGAAGCGGCCGAGTTCGCCGAGCGGCGGTTCGAACTTGCCGAGAAGCGCGCGCAACTCGTACGCGAGCTGTCCGTGATGGCCCGCGCGGAGGGGCGTGTCAATGAACTGAAGGAAGAAGAGCTGGCATTCGCCAATGTGAGTGAAAGCGACGAGTGGCAGGAGCAAATTCTTTCTGTTGACGCGGCCTTCTACTCTGAGTTCGGGCACGGCTTGCCGATCAGTGCGGACGGAGCCACGGCGCTGCATCGCTCGCTGGGCTACGACCACACCGACCGCGTCGACGTGGCGCTGCACCCCGACGACCCGGAAGGCCTGTTTGTCATCGATCTGCTTTATGAGTGGGAGATCCCGTTCATTGCTTTTCGCAGCAGCGTGCCTGGTCAGTCGACCGGGCCACACATCCATATTGGGCCGCGGAGCGATCAAATTCCCCCCGAAGAGGAGTAGGGCCGCCCCCCTCGGCCCGGAGCGAAACGCCGATTCGTGGCTGGTTCAGCTATTGCGCCACAAGCCCAATCTGACCGTACTACCTTGGTTCATGGCCAACGACGAGGCGCACGCTATACTTTATTCTGAAAGATTGTGCGCCGTTGCACGGCAATCAGAGGAATACTTGTGACCACTACGCCCACGGCTCTCACGAGGGGTGTGTTACTCGCCCTGTTGACGATTCTCTTCCTTCCCGATGGGCTCGGAGCGGCTCCTGAGGAAGAAGCGGCGGCGAAGTCGGATCGAGCCACGGCCTACTACCACTACGCCATGGCGCACCTGAACATGGAGCGTGCCGGGCAGTATGGCCGCCGTGAGTACTGGGACAAGGCCTTCGAGGAATACAAGGCCGCCATCGCAGCCGATCCGGACTCGGAGTTTCTGCGCATCGAGCTTATTCGCTTCTATGGACGCACGGACCGGCTCGATAAAGCCGTTGCCGAAGCCGAGTCGGCTCTTGCGAAGAATCCCAACAGCATCGAGGTGCGCCGTACGTTGGGACGCTTTCTCGCCGCCTATGCGACGAACGGCCGTCGTTCCGGGGTCGATCGGGATTTGTTGGAGCGAGCCGCCGAGCAGCACGAGAAGATTCTCGAGATCGAGCCGAACGATACGGACGCCCTGCTGAAGCTCTCCGGCTTTTATCAAGCCTTGGAGCAGCCGGACAAAGCCGAGGCGGTCTTGAAGAGGCTGCTGGAGATCGAACCCGGTTCAGCCGAAGGCTTGGCGAACTTGGCGCGATTGTACCTTTCTCAAGGCAAGACGGAAGAGGCTGTCGGGGCGCTCGAGAGAGTCCGTGACTCCGGCGAGGCGGGTCCTCAGGAGTTGGCGACTCTGGCCGACCTGTACGAGCGGATGGGCCGTAATAGAGAGGCCGCCGATCTCTACGAACGCGTCCGGGAAATGGGTCCGAGCAACGCGGCTTTGAGCGCCTCGCTTGCCCGCAATTGGGCTTTGTCCGGAGAGTACGACAAGGCCCTGAACGAATACCAGGAGCTGAGTCGCGAGGAACCCAACAACCCCGATTTCCAGCTTCGCCTTTCGCAGCTCTATCGTCAGAAGCGGCGCTTCAAGGATGCTTGGAAGCATCTTGATCAGGCCGCCGAACTGGCCCCGGACTCGATGGAGGTGAAATACAACACCGTCCTGCTGTACGAGGCAGAAGGCAAGACGCCCAAGGCAATCGAGGAACTCGTAACGCTGTTGGAGTCGACTCGTAAGGATGGCTACACGCAGCGCGAGAAACGGAATCGCGGGCTATTCCTCGAGCAACTCGGCATGCTTTATCGGGATGAAGGGAACGTCCAACGCGCCGTTGACACGTTTCGGGAACTGGGAGAAGTCGACCCGGACGCCAAGCCTCGAGTGATCTCGCACTTGGTGGATACCTATCGATTTCACCGGGACTATGAGAGCGCTATACGCGTCGCCGGCGAAGGCGCCGAGGAGTTTCCTGAGAACTGGACGCTGATTATGCAGCGCTCCGGGCTGCTTGCGGAGACAGGCGACTGGCGGGAGGGGAGCCGGTTGCTGAAGGAGATTCTCAGGAGTGAACCTGAGAATCGCCGCGCCCTGCGCGCACTCGTGCACGTTTACGAGAAGGGTAAACGCTACGACGATGCGATAGCGACGGTCGAGAAGGCCGCAGACTTGGCTGAGACCGATGAGCAAAGGCTGTCGACTCTGTTCACCTTCGGAGCGGTCCTCGAGCGCGCCAAGCGCTATGACGAGGCGGAGAAGAAATTCCGCGAGTTGCTCGAGAAGGACCCTGACAACTCTTCGGCTCTCAACTACCTCGGTTACATGTTGGCCGATATCAACAAGAGCCTCGACGAGGCCCACGACATGATTCAGCGGGCGCTGGACCTCGATCCGGAAAACGGTGCCTATCTCGACTCGCTGGGTTGGGTGTACTATCGCCAGAAAAAGTTCGACTTGGCCGAGCGTTACCTGGTGCGGTCGCTCGAGAAAGTCAAACGGGATCCGATCGTTCACTCTCATTTGGGCGACGTTTACTTCGAGCAGGGCAAGGTCGAGCAAGCGCGGAAGCATTGGGAGCTGTCGATCGAAGAGTGGAATAGTGGTCCCGCGGCAGACCGCGACCTCAAAGAGATCGCCAAGCTCGAGGGCAAACTCTCGAAAATCGGCGTCAAGCTTTCCTCGCGGGCGCAGGACAAAGATCAGTAAACAGGACTCGGCGCGGGCGTCTACATCGCGACCGATAACTTTTCCGCGCCTCCGGTTTCCCAACGCGGCTGAGTATGCTCCACTATGAGCATGCGAATTCAGGCTTTGCTTCTTGCGCTTATTTTTCTGTTGGCCTGTTCGCCTGCCGGACAGGTGAAATTCACCGAGGGCGATGGCGAGATCGGAGTCCACATCGACGGAAAGCCGTTCACGACGCTCTACTACGGTACCGGAGCACCGAAGCCCTATCTGCACCCGCTCCGCGCTGCAAGCGGCACCATCGTCACACGGCGCTTTCCGATGGAGGATGTCGAGGGCGAGCGGCAGGACCATCCGCACCACCGCGGACTTTGGTTTACACACGGCGAGGTGAACGGTGACGATTTCTGGGCGAACGAACCAGATCGCGATTTTCCCCACAAGGGGACGGTGTCGCCCGGCGAGGTCCGCACCGAGGGTGACAGCATCGTCGGCAGCTTTGTCTGGAATGACCGCAACGGCAAGCCGATCGTTCGCGAGGATCGCACGATGCGCTTTCATGCCGGTGGTCCGAATCGTGTGATTGACTTCGATCTACGGCTGACGGCGCTGGACGGTGAGGTGCACTTCGGCGACACCAAGGAAGGCACCTTCGCCATCCGAGTCGCTACGCCGCTTGAAGAGCAGCATGCGCGTGCTACCGGTGTCGAGCGCACTGGCGTCCTCACAGCCGCCAACGGCAAAACCGGCGAGAAGGCCGTGTGGGGCAAGCGCTCTCCGTGGATGGACTACAGCGGCGCGATCGACGGCGAGAAGCTCGGCATCGCGATCTTCGACCACCCTTCGAACCCTAAGCATCCGACTTACTGGCACGTGCGCAGCTACGGGCTTTTTGCAGCGAACATTTTCGGCGAGCACCATTTCTACGCAGATGACTCGAAGGACGGCAGCATCACGTTGCAGTCGGGCGAGTCGCTGCGGTTTCAGTACCGGGTTGTGATCCACCCGGCCGACGTGAGATCGGCCGACGTGGCGGGGTTATACGCGAAGTATAAGAGCGAGCCGAGTTCGAGTCAGACAAAATAGCCGGCCCCGCTAAGAGATCTTGACGCTACGGACCGGCGGCGTTGATCTACTGACAGAAACGCAGACACCGAAATGCCGGATCACGCCGGTGATGCCGCCGGTCATCGACGACGGCCACTTCCACAAACTCAAGGTTCTTCTGATTGAGAAACAACTTCCCGCAGGTTGTAGGTCGGGAATGAACTGGCTTCGCGGGAGTGGAGTGGTCCCTCCGATTCGCTGTTCGAGGTTCTCAACGAATCAAAGGAGAATCCTCATGAAACGTATTGTTGTCTCTCTTGTATTATCCGCTTTGTTGCTGGCCGGCGCGGGCGCCGCGGCTCACGCGGCGGACTGCTGTGATGACGGTTTGGTGTACTGCAACGACATGGCCTGCTGCCGCCGATAACGCATTATCCCGCCGAATCGGCTTTCCCGGTCCCGCGGGCTTTATTCATACCGCAGGACTTCGGCAGGAGCGATGCGGATGGCCGATCCCGACGGGTAGATTGTCGTCAGGTAGCTCATCAGCAACGCAGCCAGCCCCACCAGAACCGCGTCAATCAGACGAGGCGCAAAGGGCACATAGCTCAGACCATAGATTTCCGCTTCGAGCGGAATGAGCTTATAGGCGTTGCAAATCCAGGCAGCGACGTGCCCGAGCACGAGTCCGGCGGCGGTGCCGGTGGCGCCGATGATGATCCCTTGCAGGATGAAAATTTTGCGGACTTGGGTTCGTGAGGCGCCCAGGGATTTGAGGATGGCGACGTCCTTGCGCTTTTCCATCACCATCATCACGAGCGAAGTGAGGATGTTGAGCCCCGCAACAAGCATGATGAGCCCGATAGTGATGGCGGTGACGAGTTTCTCGACTTCCAGCGCCCGGAAGATGTGGGCGTTTTGTTCCTTCCAGTTGGTCGCGCTGAAATCACTGCCGGCGAGGGCTTCGAGTCGCCTTCCCACCGCTTCAACTTGCTCCAAGTCGTCGATCTTGAACTCGACGGCGTTGATGACGTCGGGCTGATTGAGCGCCTGCTGGGTGTACTTGAGTTTTGTGATCGCCCAGACTTTGTCGTAGAGGTAGAAGCCGGACTCCATGATGCCGGCGACGCGGAAGCGCTTTTCGCTGGGGATCGGGCCCCACGGGGTCATCTCGCCTTGTGGGTTGATCACCGTCACGAGGGTGTTCATGCGGACGCCGATGTGCTCGGCGAGATCGGTGCCCAGAATGATGCCGGGGAAGTCGTCCGCCCGTTCGAGGTCGTCGACGGAGCCCTCTTTGAGGTCGGCGAGCATACCGGCGACATCGAGTTCGCGGTCAGGTTCGATACCCTTCAGATTGGCAAAGCCGCTGCGCAGAGGGCTGACGATCATAACTTCGCCGTAGAGGGCGGGTGCGGATGCGGCGACGTTGCCGACGTCGTCGAATTGCTTGATGAACTCTCGCCAGTTTGCGATTCCCTGGCGGGATTTCTCCAGGAGCTGAACGTGGGCTGTCGCGCCGAGCAGGTAGCGGCGTAAGTCCTGCTCGACACCGTTGTTGATCGCCATCGCGATCACCAGCGCCGCGACGCCGGTGGCGACGCCAACAACGGAGAGAGCGGTGACTAGCGAGATGAAGCGCTCGCGACGCTTGGCCCGCAGATAGCGGCGGGCGACGAACATCTCGAACGACATGGGAGTCAGTCCCCGCTCTGCACTTCGTTGTTGGTCATTTCGTCCATTCCGCGCAAGCGCTCGGAGACGCCGATTTCGCCCTCAGGCCGTAGCAACGGGAAGAGCACGACGTCGCGAATCGTGTGAGAGTCCGTGAGGAGCATGGTGAGGCGGTCGATGCCGATGCCCTCGCCAGCGGTCGGCGGCATGCCGTAGCAGAGGGCGCGAATGTAGTCCTCGTCCATTTCATGGGCTTCCTGCTCGCCCCGTGCCCGCTGATCGACTTGCTGCTCGAAGCGCCTACGCTGTTCCTGGGGGTCGTTTAGCTCAGAATAGGCGTTCGCGATCTCCATGCCGCCGGCGTAGATCTCGAAGCGCTCGACCCAATTCGGGTCGTCAGGCTTCTTTTTCGAAAGCGGCGAGGCCTCGACCGGATAGTCATAGATGAGCGTTGGCTGGATCAGGTTTTCTTCGCAGGCATGCTCGAACAGTGCCTGGATGCAGGCGCCCGATGAAGCGTTCGGCGGAAGCGACAGTGTGGTATCGATCGTGCCGTTGTAGATGTCGACCAACTCCGTGACGCGACCGGGGTCATTCAGATCGTCGGGAGTAGGGCGTGTGTTGCTGCTCGGCCAGAACTCGACGATGGCCTCTTTCATTGAAAGGCGGTGAAGGTTGCTGAAGTCGATCTTCCGTCCCTTGAATTCGACCTCAGGGCTTCCGTCGTTGGCGGCTTCGGCGGCGGACCGGAGCAGCACTGCGCTCAAGTCCATCAGGTCTTTGTAGTCGCTGTAGGCCTGATAGAACTCCAGCATCGTGAACTCAGGGTTGTGTCGCATCGAGAGGCCCTCGTTGCGGAAGTTCTTGTTGATCTCAAAGACGCGGTCGAGGCCGCCGACGATAAGCCTCTTGAGGTACAACTCGGGTGCGATGCGCAGATAGAGGTCGACGTCGAGGGCGTTGTGATGCGTGCGGAACGGCCGCGCCAGAGCGCCGCCGTAAATGGGCTGCATCATGGGTGTCTCGACTTCGAGATAGCCGCGCTCGACGAGCGCCTGTCGTAACGCCTGGATGATCCTTTCCCGCTTGACGAACACCTCGCGGACGAGATCGTTCGTGACGAGATCGAGGTAGCGCTGGCGGTAGCGGATCTCGACGTCTCGCAGGCCGTGCCATTTTTCCGGCAGGGGGAGCAACGCCTTCGCCAGGAATGAGAGGCGTTTCGCACGGACGGTAAGCTCGCCGGTGCGGGTGCGGAATAAGAGACCCTCGACGCCGATGACGTCGCCGGCGTCGAGCTTCTTGTAGAGTTCGAAAGCCGCGTCGCCGACCTCGTCCTTGCGAACGTAGACCTGCAGCCTTTCGCCCTGCTGCTGGAGGTGGCAGAACCCCGCCTTGCCCTGTCTCCGCACTGTCATCAGGCGACCGCAGACGCGCATTTGGAGGGTCTCTGCTTCGAGGTCCTCGCCGCTCAGCGGTTCGTAGTTCTTGCGGATTTCGCCCGCCGTATGCGTGTAGGCGAACTTGCGCGGATAGGTCGAAAACCCCAACGCTTCGATCTCGCGGATCTTCAGATACCGCCGCTCAAAAAGACGATCTTCGAGGGACAACAAGGACTCCGAGCGTAAGCCGGAAGGCGGGCAGGATGGAAGATTCATTATAGCTATGGGCTGTTCTCAGTAGAGTTTCGCTTGCGGCCGCTGATTGGGACAAGTCAGCGCTACGTTGCATATGTAGCTTTCCAGCCAAAAAGGACCGGTGTTCCGCCTCGTGACGACAGCCATCGGCCTCAAGCGTTGACGGGCGGCACGCCAGAGCCGCCGTGGCAAGGAATCACGGAGAAAGCCTTAGGCGCACCCGGACATTTCGCTATGGTCGACCCATCCCGCAATCCCCTCGACCGGCGGACAGTCTCGAAATGTGGCAGCACCTCGATTTCCATCCAGCCGGCGTCGGTGGCGCGAAGTCGATGCCGCTCCCGTGGGTCCATCGTGTGACGATCGTTGTCGTTTGCGCCATCGCGCATCCTCCCTGCCGAGTTGAGAGGCGGATCAATCCGCCAGTGAGAAGAACAAGGGATACTGGTGAAAGTTTCGGGCCAAAGATCGGAATTCCTGCAGCAATGCTCGGTTATGCACGGTGGTGCCCAAAGTTGTTGTACTAGGAGGAGAGCGTGCTTTCCGCATCACGTCGGATTCGATTCCAAGTGACGGTGACGTTTGACCCATGACTCGAAGAATTGCACTTCTCGCAATGGCTTGTGCCTTGGCGGCAGCGGCCGTCGGTACCGGCGAGGACGCTTGGAAGGAGGGAATCCGTCACTTCTCCGCGGAGGACTTCCGACTGGCTCAAGATGCATTCCAGCGGGCCGTTGAGCAAGACCCTCAGAACTCGACCTACTCCCTTTGGCTGGCCCTGGCCATGGGACGGCGCGCCGAGAGGATGACCGGATTGCGCAAGCTTGCCGCGGCGCCTCTCGTGCGCCGGATGCGCCGTGAATTGGAGCGCTCCATCAAGTTGGAAGAATCCAACCTTGATGCCTATGACGCGCTCCAGGCATTTCACCTCCAAGCGCCTTCGTTTGTCGGAGGCAATAAGGCCGAAGCCAAGGAGATCGCGAGCCGGATTCAGGCTATCGATGCAGCGCGCGGAGCCGAGGCTTTCGGAACCTACTACGAGGCTGTGCGCGAGTTCGACAGCGCCGACGAGCAGTTCGACGAGGCAAGGAAACTCGATCCAGAGGGGATGAGGCCGCTGCTGAAATACGCCGGCTTGCTGGCCCGGCGCGGGAGGCATGCGGAGAGTGACGAGTTGTTCGACCTGGCGTTTGCTCGAGACTCGGAAGACCCCAAGGTCTGGCGGGCCGCCGCTATGGCATGGGTCCTCGCGAAGCGGAAATCCCTCTACCCGGAAGCGCGTAAACTCATTGAACGCTATCTCCAAGCCCCGGACCGAGAGCCCAACCCGGACCCGAAGTCCGAGGTTCGGGACTTGCTAAAGAGACTCTGACCGCCAGGCTGCTTGTGGCGTGAGGAGCTGCGGAGACGCTACGGCTCCCCCAGAGCTTCTGTACCGGTCCACACCTGTTGCAGGGATCAGTCGCCGCATGACTCTGCTGACGAGCCGCGATTGACTTCCAGCGCAACCCCGGGCACCTCGAACATCGCGCTCTGAACAAATCTGACGGCTGCGGTGTCTGTAACCTCTGATGAAGAGACTCCTGAAACCCGTTTGTCCCTGGGGCGGCGGAGCGCTGGTCTTGGCCTTGGGAGCAGAGCAGCGGGTCCGGCTCGCAGTAGAATCAAATACTGTGTATCCACATCGCTCCCAAGGGCGTCTTATTTCTGTGGATCCTGAGGTTTGTTGAGAGCCATGAGTCAATCACCCGCGCCGCCGGATGAGAATGCCGGCGAATTCGATTTTGCAAAGCAGGCCAAAAAACCGAGTGCGAAGTCGGTTCTCAAGCAGCCTGTGATGATCGCGGCCATCCTGATGGTCATCGCTGTTGGATTCTTCGTGCTGTATCTGGAAACCGGCGGCATCATCAGCGACCTTCCTGAAATCGAAGTGACCTACACGCTGCTGCCGAATGAGGGCAAGACCGACGGCGTGCCGATCGCCATCAAGCTGAACGAGATCGCTGTTTTCGTGATCAACGATCCACTGGAAGGCGGAGGCGGAGCGGCCCGCGCCCGGAGTATCGTGGAGAGTCTGCAGGAATCAGTCACGATCCTGAAGGAGGAGCCCGGCAAGATCATTACTCTGGACGAAGACGACAACTTTCCCGCCATCGTACAGCAAGCGAAGGACGGCACCGATCGCCGCCTCCTGATCAAGCTGACGCAGGAAGACCTGACTCTGTCCGGAGAAACCAATCCGAAGCGCTTGGCCCGGGTCTGGGCCGAACGTCTGACGGACACTGTGAAACTGATCGCTTTCGGCGAGGCGCCCGAATACAGCACGGGAACCGAATTCGGCGATGCCATCAATACCCTCTATGCGGCGGCACGGGCAACGGGCGGCTCTGTATCGGAGGGCTCGCTCGAAGAGGCCTTCGAGATCCTGAACGACAGTCAAAAACTCGTGCTGGAGACCGTACCCGCCCTGTCGGCGATTGCGGAGTCCGAACCGTCCGACGGCGTGGTCGAGTCCGGAAAGAAGTTCAAGTAGGGTCTTCGATCGAGTTGGTACGCGGCGCTATACTGAGTGGCAGCGCGTGAAGCCCGGCACGGAGGCGGTGTGATGAGAATCTGGCGAAGTTTCCTGGTGCTTGTAGTCGCGTTGACCCTTCCGCTCTCACTTACCGCCGAACCCAAGTCCGACAAGCAGGGCAAGCGCGATCCCAAGAACAAGAAAGAAGACGTCGAAGCGATCGGTGACCGCGAGGTTGGCGGGGGGATGAACTTCTATTCCCTCGAAAAGGAGATCGGCCTCGGCAAGCGTCTCGCGCAGGATATCGAACGCCATGCCAAGATCGTTGACGACCCGGTGATCGCCGAGTATGTCAATCGAGTGGGGCAAAACCTGGTCCGCAACTCCGACGCCAAGGTTCCGTTCACGATCAAACTGATCGATAGTCAGGCAGTCAACGCCTTCGCGCTGCCGGGCGGCTTCTTCTATGTGAACTCAGGGTTGTTCATGCGGGCCGAGAGCGAGGCCGAGCTGGCCGGAGTTATGGCGCATGAGATCGCCCATGTTGCCGCGCGCCACGGCACGAAGCAGGCCACCAAGGGCCAAGTGATGCAGTTGGCCACGATTCCGTTGATCTTCATGGGCGGATGGACCGGCTATGGCATCTATCAGGCAGCGGGCTTCGCCATCCCGATCACCTTCCTGCGGTTCAGCCGGAAGGCCGAGGAGGAAGCGGATTTTCTCGGTCTGCAATACCTCTACAAGTCCGGTTACGACCCGACGGCGTTCGTCGACTTCTTCGAGAAGATGAAGGCCGACGAGAAGCGCAAGCCGGGCACGATGTCGAAGCTCTTCCGGAGCCACCCGCCCCATGGCAAGCGCATCGTAAAGGTTCAGAAGACCATCGACAGCTTGCTGCCCAACAAGCCTGAGTACGTCGTGAGTACGTCGGAGTTTCTCGATGTCAAACGCCAGTTGTCGGCGTCTCTCACTCGTGGCGCGCGCAAGAAGGGCGAAGAAGACCCCAGCCGGCCTACGTTGCGCCGCCCATCTTCAGGAGATCCGACGATCCCGGCTGATGACGAAGGCCTGGGGACGGAGGAAGAAGAGGATCGCCCGACGCTGAAACGCCGCTGAGCGTCTAGATCGCGACGTTGTTCTGGGTATGACCTTCCAGAAAAGCGATTACGTTCTCAACCACGCCAACATTGAGTAGTTCCACGCCTTCTACGGTCATGTCGGCGCAGTGGGGCGTGAGAATCACCTGCTCGCAGGCAAACAGCGGGTGATCGGGCGGAGGCGGTTCTTGTTCATAGACGTCTACCGCGGCTCCTCCCAGGTGACCCGTATTCAAAGCCTCCACCAGCGCGGGAGTATCGACGATGGCTCCGCGCGCTCCGTTGACCAGTAGCGCGCCTTCCTTCATCAAGCCGAGTTCTCGCTTGCCGATCAGTCCGCGTGTCTTGTCCGACACGGCGACGTGCAGGCTGACGACGTCGGAGGTCTTGAGCAGCTCGTCGAGCTCGACATAGCGCACGCCCAGCTTCTCGGCGCGCTCCGGTGAGGGGTTGAACGTCCATGCGATGACGTTCATGCCGACAGCCCGCGCCAATCGCGCCATGGTGGCGCCGATGTTCCCCGTTCCGATGATGCCCAGGGTCTTGCCTTGGAGCATGACGTTGTTCATGCGGGGCCATTGCCCGGCTTTCATCTGTTCGGTCAAGAAGGCCGTGCGCTTGGACAACCCGAACATCATGCCGAAAATATGCTCGGCAACAACGGGCGCGGTGCGCCCGGGCAGGTTGCAGACAGCGATACCGTGTGCCCGTGCCGCTTTGAGGTTGATCATATCCGTCCCGATCGAGCACAGCGAGATGATCTTGAGTTCCGGCAACTGGCGGAACTCCTCTTCGCCCCACTTCACGGCGCCGCGGGTGTTCATGATGACCTCCGCCCCCTCGGCCCGCTTTACTTTTTCATAGGATGACGCCGGGCGGTCGGTGAAGATGGTGACATCGCCGTAGGGCTTGAGCTTGTCCAGTTCCGGCGACCCTTGAATCTGGACGGGGTCATCACCCGGAACAACAATCTTGACTCGGCTTTCGAACGCCATGTTTTCATCTCCTCCTGCTCGTCCCCGCCTCCAACTCGGCAGAACTCGGATTGATTAGCGTACTTGAAGTGAAACGAAGTTCGCACCAGACCGCCGTTTTCCGTAGGCTTCCCGCTCGGGACTCGGACCACAAGTACGCAAAGGACCACGCCGTCGAGCATCGTTTCATCTTCATCCAATCTCTGAAAGTGTCCCAGGACACTCCGCCGTGAATGACGTCAATAATAGTTCGAACCTCGATGGAATAACTTGGGGATGGGGTACGCGACAGTCTCGAGGCTCAGCGCGTCTCTTGGCTGGTGGCATCGGCCGTACAGTGATTCTGGAGGCCATCCGGTGCGCCCGAGAAATACAGATCAGAACATCCGCCGCATACGGTTTTTTACATTCTTGGCCAGGTTTTCGATGCGTTCCGCCTTACGCAGGGTACGGATATCGATAATGTGTTCTTCATTTTTATCGAGTTCTTCCTGAAGCTTCTTGGCAAGTTCGAGAATCTCGGCCACGTCCTTGAGCGACTTCTCGTGATCCTCTTTGAGGATGGCGTTCCGTTGTTGCTGGCGGGTCTTCAGCCCGGGACCCTGCTGAGCCGGTAAGCTCAGAAGAGACAGAAGAATGAGAACGAATGCCCAATAAGCCATCGACGGCTCCTTTTCCTTGATGATACGCCGACCGCGCGTTATGGCGGAAGGCAACCGCAGCCGGCAGCGGATCAACGCCGTTGGTGCGGGGCGGCCCACGGTGTCGTGCTATCCTGAACGTGATCCTACCGAGACGGGCCTGTGGCGCAGTTGGGAGCGCGCTTCCATGGCATGGAAGAGGTCGAGGGTTCGAATCCCTCCAGGTCCACCAATCATTGCTTCGTTTCACGTGATAGGCGACGCGATCAACCGTAGCTCAGGCGCGGGTCGATCGGTGATGGGTGGGCTTTCCACAAAGGTACGGCCGGGAGAAGGATCATCACGGGCGTAAGGGCCTGCATTTGCCTGATTTCACTTTGGCGGACCGCAGGCCTTGTGATGTTCTTCTGCTCGTCGCATAGTCGACTACCCGGTCATGCCGCAGGTCCCAGCTCAGCGTGGTTGACAGCAAGCTGGCGATGCTCTGTAGGACACCTGCCGAACAGCGACTAACCTCAGCCGAAGGATCTCCCGAGCCAGGAAGAGCTCAATAAGCACGGCGGACAACTCAACAGCCAATCGTTATACACGCCGGAATTTCACAAATACATGGAATGCGGTTCATGGTGCACCCGTGCGGCATTTTCGAGCCATCTCCACGGCACTCAGCCCGCTGAAAGTTCTTCTGTGGCAAGGTCCTCGGGCAGCCTCTTTAGTGCGCAAAGACTCTCGGGGCTATAACCGGAACTGCATTCCTTGAAGCCGCACGGTGACGCACGTATGGGCGGCTCTCTCCCGTTCGTGGGGTCCTCAAGGATCGAGCAACTCAACGTTCGGGCTGCTGGAGGACCCTTAGCCGTAGTTGCCGAATCACCGAGTTGCTCAGGTGAGACGGGTCATCCATTCAGAGCCACAACATGAGCACAAATGGGCCGAGCAGTCGTATTCGACCCTTTCACAAACTGACCGGGACAATCGACCCAGAAGCGGCGCTAAGCTGGAGTGGTGGCCACGGCGGAACTTCGACGGAGAACGGCAGGTACCGCGATCTCGCGGTGTACTTTGGGGTTTTCCGCGTTCCTGTTCCTGCTGCCCTGCGGAGGGTCTGCCTCTCAGGCGGAGTCTGAACGGCTCAAAGGACGGGAGGAGCCTGCGACCCTCGCACTGGAAGGACTCTCGGGGGATCGCCAAAGCCTGGAACACTATCGGGGCCGAATCGTCATCCTGAACTTTTGGGCTACCTGGTGCGTGCCTTGCCGGGAGGAAATACCGATCTTCGTCCGGGTGCGCGAGGATTATCAAGCGAGAGGTGTGGAGATCATCGGCGCGTCGGCGGACGATGCGGACACGAGGGATCAAGTCGAACCGTTCACCGAAGAGTATGACATCAATTTCCCGATCTGGCTCGGCGCCACGATCAAGGATATGGAGCGGCTTGGGCTGGGAACCACCTTGCCCGCGACTGCTCTGATCGACCGTGACGGACGCGTAGCTATGAGGGTCCTGGGGCTTGTCGAGGAAGACGAGCTGATCGAACGCATCGACTGGCTCCTAGGGGATAGAGCTGCCCATCCACCGCCTCGGCTCGTGGATCATCAACAACCACGGCACGACGAACACAGCCACCACGATAGAGAGGAAGAACACCAGCATGCGGCCGTAGCTGTGGCGGGCGCCTCCCTGGTGCCCAGTTGACCGACTTGACCGGGAGAGGGCCGCGCGGTCAGCGGGGCGGGACACGAACTTGAAAAACGCTGGACATTCGGGGCTCGTTGGGTAGCGAATCAGATCGATCGTGCCAGCGTGCGGACGACCCTGACCTATTGGCTCACTTCGAGATTCTCCGCCGGAGTGGAATACAACCCGCGGGCCGGTAGAGTGAGCCCACTTGCGAATCTCCTTGCGATTCGGGAGACGCGCAATCGTCCGGCGCTGGTCCTGGGTACCAGTTCAGACCGAATCGGTACGCCGTCCGGGCAAGCCTTCTACGCCACGCTCAGCAAAAATCTGAAACGCGAGACCGGTCTGCCGATCGCCCCCTATGGTGGCGTCGTGTACGGAACCTACGAGGATAAAATGCGTCCGATTGGCGGACTCAACATCGGCTTCTCTGAAAGCGTTACCTCACTCGTAATCTTCGATGGAGTTCATGTTCATCCCACGTTCAACGTCTCGCTCAAGAGTCACACCATTTCTTTCCTCCTCATCCGAGGCAGGGACGCTGGCTTGAGTTACAGCGTCGCCTTCTGACTTGGCAGGGGCAATGGGCCGACCAGCGTGCTGGCCCAGCTTGTCGGGCGGGCTTTCGTTCTCGCCGAAATAGGAAAGTGTCCGGGCTTCTCCGGGAACCGGTTTCCAGCGCCGGGGAGGTGATAGGACAAGGTTCAGCGCGAAACGACATCGTGTAAGGAGCAGCGCAGGTGTATACTCTGCCAGGGCCAGAACGGAAAAGGGCTCTCAAGAGGGTGGTTGTGCCCGACCACGCTGCTCCGGCGACGAAGACAGGCCGGCGGAAGAATCGCATCATGATTAGTCCGCCTACGACATTCAGCATTCGAAGGCGTTCCTTGCTGAGCCCCTCCACACAAATGATTGATCGCTGGTAACTTCTCCACACGAAGGTCTTGCCCGCCGTGCGACATCGGTCCAAGGGTTGAACCCCATGTGGAACTGCTTCAGACTGATCATCTGTCTGATGTCGAAGAAAACCACTCCCGGCCAATGACCTGAGCCCTGAGGAGCCTTGTCCTGCTAGGCTTGCGGTGGGGCTCGGACGGGCTTTCGGGCCGACATCAAGAAGAGGGATACATGCTGGAGGAAGCGAGATGAGGAACAAGTTTGCGTCGTGGAATCGGCGGTATTTTCTAAGAACAATGGCCGCGGGTCTCTTCGGAGCCGCGGGCTCCACAGCGTTTGGGGCCGCCCAGGGGAATGCCACCGCTTCATCCCAGTCCGGAGATGGTCCGAAGATTACGGGGATCAAAACCTACAAGTTCAACGTGGCGACGGGACAGGCGATCCGTGATCCCAGCAATCGCCGCCAAGCGTTATCGAGCCCCTTCAAGACCTGGTTGTTTCTCAAAGTCGAGACGGATCAAGGGATCGAAGGCTGGGGTGAGGGGAGCATCGAGTGGTTGTCGCCCGTCATCGAGGCCACCCTGCACGAATGGAAGCCGCTGCTTCTGGGCCGCTCTGCATTGGATGTCGTCACCATCTGCAACGACATCACGAACCGTTTGCCGTGGAAAGGCGGACCCGTCATCGGCACTGCCATCGCGGCTGTCAACATGGCGCTGTATGACATCGCCGGCAAGGCCTGGGGCGTTCCTGTTTATCAGATCCTGGGGGGCAAGCAGCGGGATCGCATCAAGATCTACAACGGCGGCATCAACTTCGAATCCGTGGAGTTGGCCCGCCGCGGAGCGCGTGAAGCCGTCGAAAGGGGTGCTCGCGGGTTGAAGGGCAATCCTCTGGAATCACGCACCTGGCCGATGGACTACCAGGCCCTTAAGCACTCCGTGGCGATTGTGAAAGCGGTTCGCGAAGAGGTCGGTCCCGATGTCGAGTTGATGCTCGACACCCATGGAAGCCCGAGTCCGGAGCTAAGCATCGCCTTCGCCGAGATGGTCGCGCCTTACCGTCCCCTGTTTTTGGAAGAGCCCGTCAAAGTAGGCTCCGTAGAGGTGCTCAAGGAGGTCTCGTCCAAGAGTCCTGTTCCCATTGCGACGGGTGAGAAGCTGTTTGCTTATCGAGAGTTCAAAGAAGTCGTGGATGCTCGCGCGTGCGCCTTTCTCCAGCCGGACGTGAGCCACAGCTTTGGTATCACCAACTTCGTTCACATCGCGCGCTTGGCCGAGGAAGCCCAAATGCTCATGGCTCCTCACAACGCGGGAGGACCGATTCATTTCGCCGCCATGCTGCAGGCGGACGCCGTCGTCAGTAATTTCCTGATCCAGGAGGTTTCCGGGTACTGGCTGCAGCGTTTTATCGAATACGTGGATCACGACTTCGAGTTCAAGAACGGTTTCATTGAACTCAACGACCGGCCGGGATTGGGAATCGACGTCAAGGAAGAGCACATTGCTCAACTTCCCTATGACGAAAGCATGTCGTATCGCCAGTACAGAAATGCGGACGGCAGTTGGAAGGGGTGGTGACGAGCAGCGTTCAGCGCGGCTCGCGACGCCCTGATGGGAAGCGACTTGGACCAGTTACAGTGGTCACCCCACAGGTGACAAATTCCAACTGCTCCGCAGTTGCCAATTTTGGGCGCAACTTGTTGATTGAAAGAATCTTAGGGTGCACAACAACATCGTCGCAACTGCCGGATTTAGGGTAAAAAACAAAGCAAGCCCTTGCAACTGTCTTGCAATGGGTCTGTGAAGATCGGTTTCCAGGGCTCGCGTGTCACCTCTGATGGAGTCCCCCCTGGGATCGTCGGTCAGGCCCGCCAGGCTTTGACGTCAACTGGCAGCGATCCGTCCGGTGATGGCCTCGCGCAATCCTTCCAGCAGCCCTTCCAGGTGTGCCATGCGCTCGCGCAACTCGCCAAACTGATACCCCAGCGCATCAAACCGGGACTCTAGCCCGTTGATCTTCTCATCCAGGCGGAATTCCAGCGCACCGATGCGGCTGTCAAACTGGGACTCTAGCCCATGGATCCTCTCATCCAGCCGCATCATGTCTTGCCGCAGCCCGCGGCTGCTGGTCAGGATCACCCCGGCCAAGGCCACTCCCACCGCCACGATCGCGGTCAAGATGCTGATTAGCTCAACGCTCATGCTTCCTACCAATCAGTCTGCCCATTCTCCCATGCCCCCCAGAACAAGACCACCAAGGGGAGCGCTTCGCGCGTTGAGAGTTCTCACCCGGCCCACCAACTCGAGATCGCTTCCGTCACCAGCTCGGCGAAGCGGCGCGCCTGATGGTACATCGCTGCTCCCAGGAATCCGCCCAGGAACATGGCCAGCCCGGTCATCGCCGCTTACCTCGCGGGCCTAAGTGTAACAGTAGATACACTTAGGAGCTTACTCGCTGAGCCTTCCACCCTCCCGTTCCGTACTCACCGAGATCAACTTCACCGGACATGTGGTCTCCCGAGGCGCGTCCGGTAAAACGGTACCGCAGTGAAGTTCCCTCGTACCGGGCCGAGCTCGTGAAATCGACCTCGTGCCCGCTCACTCGACCTCGGATCGGGCCGCTGGCGATGCGTCCCGTGTGTTCGCCGTTCAGTTGACCCTGCTCCATTGCAAGGAAGAACTTGTGGCGTGTAGAACCGACCGAGTACTCGATCCGCACATCCCAGTGACCTGACACGTCGATCGCAGCCGGCAGAATGTCCGGCGGGGGTGGTTTTGGCCCCGGGGCGTTGCTGAAGATCTCGTACAACCTTTCGGCGACAAGCTTCTCATCGCCCGGATAGAGCGCGGCCGCGCGGATTCCGAGCGAATGTCCTTCCCCGCCCGCGTGCGCCCGGATGCGCGGCTTGCCGCCCAAGAGCAACTCTCCAACCTCGCCCGACGTCATCCCGATTAACTTCGGGTCCCAGTCGATTCTCATCCGAACGTAGTTGCCTTCAACCTCACCTTCCGTTATTCGGCCCGTCACACCATGAACCTGAGAAACGCGGTTGATGATGTAGCGATACCAGGTCCGCCATAGCTCATCCTCTTCGGATCGGTCGGGCTTGCTCGCCAGCGCTTCCACCGCCGCGAGCAGCCCCATGATCTCTTCCTTGCTGACCTTCATGGCGCGCGCGAAGGTGTGGTGCGGAGCGCTGTTGGTGAATGCCGCTGCGATCAGGTCTTTGCGTCCCAGCAACAGCCCCGCTGTCTGGGGCCCCCTTACGATCTTTCCGCCGCTGTAAGCGACGAGATCCACTCCACGCCGAAGAAAGGGGTTCGGGCGATGCGGCGTACCGTCGGCCGCATCGATCAGTACAGGGACGCCGTTCTTGTGAGCCGCCGCGACGTATTCCTCCAGCGAGAACGGGTTGCCCTTCTCGCCCATGTGAATCAACCCGGCTGCCATGGCTGTTTTGGGACCGAAAGCCTTCTTGAGATCGGCGGCGGTTGTCACTTCAACGATGCGCGCTCCCACCGAGCGGATCGCCTGGTCATAGACGATGCGAGACCAACTTGGAATCACCACTTCGTTCTTCAGGCCCCGCGTATCGGGCACTTGTTGGATCTTCTCGGGGTCACCGCCCGCAATACAGGCGAGTGTCGCGCAGGTAACCGCGCCGGCCGCCCCGGAGCTGACATGAGCCGCTTCAGCATCGAGCAACTTGGCGATCCGGGGGCCCACCGCCGCCATGAGATCGTCCAGGTTCACGTGATAATAGGACGCTTGGTGGATAGCTTCGATGACTTCGGGCCGCTGCGCCGAACCGCCATGGATTGTGGTTATCGCCGTGCAGTTGATGTACGGCCGTCCACCGACCCGTGTGTAGACTTCGGGGCCTCCGCCTCGCATCGGCAGCCCTGTTTCGGGATGAACAGCCGGAGCCGCCCCTGGCGCGAATCCTAAGAACTCGCGGCGTGCTCGTCTCTGCATGCAGATAAAGTAGCAGACCTGAGTGGGCCTGGCGGAGCCGAACCCGAGCCCGGCCCACCATCTGAATGATAGAATCCTCGGCGAGGATTATCCGCCGGCGCCTGTAACTCTGCTTGCCGGGCCGTCTGCTTGCTCTGGGAAATGATTGGCGGCTTCGATATCGGCGGAACCTACACCGACATCGTCATACTCGATCCGGCAAGCAAGTCTCTGCGAACCGGCAAGGTCAGTTCAACGCCAGGAGATCCTTCCGAGGGCTTCCTCGAAGGTTTGGTTTCTCTCGCGGTCGACCCTGCCGATCTGCAACTCATCCTTCATGGAACCACCGTCGCGACGAATGCCATTCTCGAGCGCAACGGCTGCAAGTGCGGCTTGATCGCTACCAAGGGGTTCCGCGACATCCTGGAGCTTCGACGCCGCGACCGCCCTCATCTCTATGGCCTCACGGGAGACTATCGCCCGCTCATCCCCCGCTTTCACCGCCTCGAAGTCACCGAGCGAATATCCGCCGAGGGAGAGGTCGTTACGCCGCTCAATGAGGAGGAGCTTATCTCGGCCGCACAGCACCTGGTCGCGGAAGAGGTGGAAGCGGTCGTTGTGAGTTTTCTCAACTCCTATGCAAACCCGGCCCACGAAAATCATGCACGAACGCTTCTTCAACAACGTTGGCCGGACCTCTTTGTAGTGGCCTCGTCGGACGTGCTTCCTCTCTTTCGTGAGTTTGAGCGAACGTCGACCGCCGTGGTCAATGCCTACGTGCAGCCGGTTATGAGCCGCTACCTCACGCGTCTGCACGGGTACTTGCGCGAGAAGGGCTACGACAGAGACCTCCTCGTCATGCAGTCGAACGGGGGCACGGTCGGGGCCGCGTCGGCCGGTGAGAGGCCCGTCAATACAGTTCTCTCGGGACCGGCCGCCGGTGTCATCGCCGCCGCCGAAATAGCCGCGGAGAGTGGTTTTCGCAACCTGATCAACTACGACATGGGCGGCACAAGCCTCGACGTGTCACTTGTTGTCGAGGGCAAGCCTGTCTTTTCAAGCGGGCGGGAGCTCGAATTCGGTATACCGGTGATGCTCTCGATGATCGATATTCAGACCGTCGGCGCAGGCGGCGGCAGTATCGCTCGGATCGACGAAGGCGGTATTTTGCATGTCGGACCCAAGAGTGCGGGTTCGGAGCCCGGGCCGATTTGCTACGGACACGGAGGCGAGGCCCCGACCGTGACCGACGCCCACGCAGTGCTTGGTCGCATCAACCCGCATTACCGCATCGCGGGAGGATCGCTCGATGTGGAGCGCGCGCGCCGGGGAATCGCGAAAGTCCTCGGCGAACCGCTTGGGCTATCGACGGAAGCCGCCGCCGAAGCGGTCCTGGCGGTTGCTGCGAATCGCACGATTGGCAGCATCCGCCGCATCTCAATCGACCGCGGATACGATCCCCGCGACTTCGCTCTTTTTTCATTCGGCGGAGCGGGTCCGCTCTTCGTCAGTCATCTCTTGCGCGAGACGGGAGCGCAGGTCGGGTTGGTGCCCTATTATCCAGGCGTTCTTTCCGCCTGGGGGTGCGCGATCGCAAACTTGCAGCGGGACTATGTTGCGATGGTCAACCAGCGGTTGACGGATCTCACAAGCGATGAAGTGAGCGCGCATTTGGAGGCGCAGCAAGCCAAAGGGGAGCGCTTTCTCAACGAAGAGAAGGTTGCTCTTTCCCGGATCTATGTGCGGCGCGAGGCTGAACTCTCTTACGAAGGCCAAACCCACCTGCTGCGCATCGCGCTGCCGGCCGGCGACCTGTCACTCCCGGCGATTCGAGCCGCGTTTCGCGATGCCTATTTGAAGCGCTTCGGCGCCTCCCGCGACCAGTTTTGCGGTTTGGATACGCTGCTCGAGGAACTGCCGGTTCGCTTGATGACTCTGCGAACAACCGTCATCGGTGTCCGGGCAGAGTCTGCGATGAAAGATCTGATGCCGAGCCGTCAGAAGCTGCCGGCCCAAGCCTTCAAAGGTACGCGGCGGGTCTGGTCGGCAGGCGCGTGGATCGAATGCCCGACATACGAACGCGTCGCCCTGCCCCGCGGGGCGGAACTGAAAGGCCCCGCAGTGATCGAGCAACTCGACACGACAGTCTGGCTTGAAGACTCATCACAAGCCCAGGTGGACGAAGCCGGCAATCTCATAGTGAGGCTGCTTTAAGATGGCGGACCGCATCGATCCGCTGACATTGGCGGTCATCCGAGGAAGCTTGGAACAGGTCGCCGACGAGATGGACGCTACGCTCGAACGGATGGCCTTCTCGCCAGTGATCTCTGACGGCTTCGACCGCGCCAGCGGCATCTACGACAAAGAGAACGGAGAGGTAATCATCCAGGGGCCACGCGGCCTGCCGAACTTTATCTACGTGATGGAACACACGGTGAGCTCGGTGATCGGACGCATCACCGACGTATCCCCTGGCGATGTCTATATCGTCAACGATCCGTACCTCGCCGGCACCCACCTGATGGATGTCAAGATGGTCAAGCCGTTCTTTCATCGCGGCGAGTTGACCGCGTTTTTGGCCAACAGCGGGCATTGGCCCGATATCGGCGGCAGAGTTCCCGGGGGCTTCTCCACCCACGCGACCGAGATCTACCAGGAGGGGCTGCGCCTGCCTCCGTTGGCTTTGTTCAAACGCGGCACATTGAATCAGGAAATACTCGATATCATCCTCCACAACGTGCGTGTGCCGCGCGAGCGCCAAGGGGACATCATTGCTCAGGTCACCTCGCTGCACGCGGGGGCCGAGAAGCTGACACAACTCATCGACCGCCATGGACGGGATACTCTCTTCACGGCGATCGATGAGTTGAGTGATCGCTCCGAGCGGCTGATGCGGACGCACATCGAGGCCATTCCCGACGGCACGTATACGTTCGAAGAACACATCGACAGCGATGGCGTCGATTGGTCGCCCTTGACCATTGATCTGCGTCTCACCATCGAGGGCAGTTCCGTGCACGTCGATCTTTCAAACAGCAGCCCGCCGTGCCGAGGACCGCTCAACAGCGTGTTGAGCACAACGATGGCCGGCGTGTTTATCGGTTTCAAACACGTATTCCCCGATGTGCCGATCAACGCCGGCTGTTTCCGCCCCTTCACGTTCGACATTCCCTCGAAGACTTTCCTCAACGCACAGGAACCTCGCCCCGTATCCGGGTGCGCCGCGGAAGTGTGTCAGCGCATGATCGACGTGATTCTCGGAGCGCTCGGGCAGGCGCTCCCCGAGAAGGCCTATGCAGGACCGATGGGCACCGTGACGAACCTCGCCGTCGGTGGCAGCGACCCGGCGCGCGGCTACTATGTCTTCTACTCGTTCATCGGCGGTGGATACGGCGGAAACTATCTGACCGACGGCCTCATCAACGGAAATCCAACGCTCGCCGTCGCGCGGACACAAGCGCTGGAGATTTTCGAATCACACTATCCGGTTCTCTTCCGGCAGTATGCAATCCGCGAAGGCTCAGGAGGCGCGGGGCTCCGCCGCGGCGGTCTGGGAGTTGTGTTCGAGTTCGAGCTTCGACGCGGTGACGCCTCGGCATCCCTGCTGGGGGACCGGGGACGTTTTCAACCCTTCGGCGTGTTCGGCGGGAAGCCCGCGCAGTCGGCGCGGCATACTTTCGTGCTGGGCGGCCGCGAGTACATACCGGAGCATCTGACCAAGGACGAAGGGGTCAGCATGACCGCCGGCGACGTGCTGCGTTTGGAGACACCTGGCGGCGGTGGTTTCGGGGAACCCCGTAAACGGCCGCCCGACCTGGTCGCCGAAGACCTCAGGCTCGGCTATTTCAATCGACAGACGGCCGAGAAGGAATACGGTTTTGTCCAATCCGACGGGAAGTCGAAACCCGGTAACGACTGAACCAACAGCCGGCAGCTATTCCACGTACAGGAACTCGTTGCTCGCGAGAAGCATCTGGCATAGGCTCGCCAGCGCCTTTCCGGATGCCTTCTCATCGGTGAAGTTTGATTTTCGGTAAAGGTCCCGCTGCTTCGTGAGGTGGTCCCGCGAGATCGCCATTTCCTTGGCATTCGGTTTTCGCGCCAAGGCAAGGCCGTAGGCGCTTTCGATGATCCCCTCGATCGACGCGGTCTCGGACAGGGCGTTCACGCGGTCTTTGAGGTACTCGGCGTGCTGCAACACGAACTCGTCGTTCATCAGTGTCAACGACTGCAGAGGCGTCGCTGAGTTGATGCGCCGGTTGCAGTTGGTCTGCATCAGCGGATAATCGAATACTTCCAGGAAATTCAGCGGATAGTTGCGCCGCGCCAGCACGTACAAGCTTCGACGCCGAGCGGCGTTCGGCGTGGGGTCGTTGCGGTCGATCGACTGCAGACCGCTCGCATCGTGCTCGATCAGGATGGCGTCCCCGCCGACTGCCGGATCCAGCCTGCCGCTGACGGCGATTACAGCGTCTCGTACCGCTTCGGCCTCCAGCCGCCGCATGTTCATGCGCCACAACAGCTTGTTCAGCGGATCGCGTGCCTTCGCTGCGACATGGGCCGCGTCCGTCAGGCGCGACGTCTGACGATAGACCGTCGAAGTCATGATCAGCCGGTGCAGCCGCTTCATTTTCCAGCCGTTTTTCATGAAGTCGACGGCCAGCCAATCCAGCAGCTTCGGGTGGGTCGGTTGCGCGCCCAGCTTCCCAAAGTTCTCAGGGGTGGCGACGATACCGAAGCCGAAATGGTGTTGCCAGATACGGTTCACCGCCACGCGCGCCGTGAGCGGATGGTCCGGGCTCGTGAGCCATTGGGCCAGAGCGAGGCGATACCCGCTCGTCTCCCCCTTCGCTTCAGCCGGTCGATCGGCATCGGGTTCCCCGGGCCTCGATAAGACTTCCAAGAACCCGGGCTTCACTTTCGGACCCGGGGACTCCACCGCGCCCCGTTGCAGCAAACGCGTTGCCGGCGGCGGACCCACGTCCCAGAGCGCCTGAATCTTTCCGTAGCTGCGACGGTAGCCCTCGAGCGTGGCAATGCGGCGCTTGATCCTTTCTTGCTCAGCTCGGTGCTGCTCGTTCTTCTCGAGAAGCGCGGTCACTTCCTCCGGCGTTACTGCCAGCTTCTCGCCGAATTTTTCAAGAAGGTACTTCTGAATGTCGGTGAGCTTCTCTTCGTCCGCTCGCACAGCCTCCTTCGCATCCGCACGGATTTCCTCCGGTAGAGCCTCGAGCTTTTTGTCGAGAAGCATGTCCTCGTAGGGCGTTCGTAGATCGGCAAGCTCTTCTTCGAGCTTTTCGAGGGGCTTCTGGATTTCAGCGTTGTGGCGATCGATCTCTTCCTGCTCGGGCTTGGCAACGTCGGGCAGGTAGCGAAACTTCGGCTGCTTCCAATCCATCGGGTTGTAGGCCGATGTGAACAACGCGAAGAAACGGTAATAGTCGCGCTGCGGGATCGGATCGTAGCGATGGCTGTGGCAACGCGCGCAGCCGAGTGTCAAGCCCATCAGGCTTGTCGATACTTTTTCCATCAAGCCGAACAAGACGTCGTGGCGTTCTTTGAACAAGTTGGTGATGTCGGGGTCCGTTCGATCGAAGGCCGTCCGCAAGTAACCGGTTGCGACGAGCGCTTCCACCGTCTTATCCGAATACGTCTGGGCATTGCGCCAGTCGACGAGCTCATCGCCCGCGAGCTGCTCCGTGACAAAGCGGTCATAGGGCTTGTCGTCGTTGAGAGCTTTGACGACATAGTCGCGGTACCGCCAGATCCCTTCGAAAACTTCGATCGTCGGAATGTCGTTGTCGAAGCCACTCGTGTCGATGTAGCCCGCGGCGTCCAGCCAATACCGCCCCCAACGCTCGCCATAGTGCGGTGAATCCAAAAGGCGGTCGATCAGCCGCTCGTACGCGCCGGGCTCCGTATCCGACATGAAGACATCGATCTCTTCGGGGCTCGGGGGCAGACCGATCAAGTCGAAGAACGCACGACGCAGCAAGACCTCCTTCGGAGCGTCGGGAGAAAAGCCGAGGCCTTCCGACTCCAGCCGCGCCAATACGAACGCATCGATCGGCGTGCGCAAGCGCTTCTTGTCGCGGACCGCCGGCGCCGGATGATTCTGGGGTTTGCGAAAGGCCCAGTAACGTCGATCCTCTTCGGTTATAGGTGGCGCCTCTTTCTCCGTGAACGTCTCCCGCTCCGCACCCGCCTTGTCAGCGCGCACTGCGAACGTCGACGTGTCCACCCAATGGCGCAGCCGTTCCAACTCCTGCTTGTCAACGCGGGGCCCCATGCCGGGCGGAGGCATCGCACCCGCGGAAACTTTGCGGATCAGGATACTGGCGTCTGCTGATCCCTCCACGATCACCGGACCGTTCTGGCTACCTCTCAGCAATGAAGCGAGCGAGCGCAGATCCAGCCCGCCCATCGGCTCCCCGTCACCATGACAGCCGACACAATGAGTTTTCAGAACAGGCAGCGCCTCGTGATTGAACTTCTCGATCTCCTGCTCGGAAAGAACGATCTCCTCCCGGGCGTCCGACAGCGCACCCCCTTCGATCCATGACCGGATCGTTTCGATCTCCGCCTCCGTCAACGGCCGATTGAACGCTTCCGGCGGCATCATCCGGCTGGAGATTTTTTGGTAGAGAAGACTTTCTTGGGGTGAACCTTTGACCAACACCGGGCCGTTGTGGCTGCCCTTGAAGAGCGACGCCGCCGTCCTCAGGTCCAGCCCGACCATCGAATTGCCGCCATGGCAGCTCAAGCACTTGGCGGTGACGATCGGTAAGACGTCACGTTCGAATCGAGGCGCCTGAGCAGCGGCTGTGGCTGCAAAACAACCCAGTATGACGGCGAGGTTTCGGAACTCTCGCATGAAAGGCATCTCAGGCGGTTGCTTCCGCCGGCGAGCTGTGAACCAGGTTGTCGATCAAGTCGGGCACGACTTCCCCACCGGTCACCGTGGCGTCGGTCGGTGTTTGCTCGCGGCCTTCGTGAAGGTATGTCAATTTCTTGTGATCAATGCCCAACTGATGAAAGATCGTCGCTTGCAGGCTCGGGACGCTCACCCGATTGGCTGTTGCCTTGTAGCCGAATTCATCGGTCTCCCCGTAGGTGAGGCCTTTTTTGAATCCTCCGCCCGCGAGCCACAAGCTGAACGCATGCCGATTGTGGTCTCGGCCGTCTGAGTTCTGCGTCGTCGGGAGGCGCCCGAATTCACCGGCCCACATAAGGATCGTGCTGTCGAGCAGTCCCCGGGACTTGAGATCCTTGAGCAGAGCGACCACGGGTTTGTCGGTTCGTGCACAGACTTTCGGCAATCGAGTAGCCAGCTCACCGTGGTGGTCCCAAATCTGCCCCTTGCCCGGAAAGATCTGCACGAATCGCACGCCGGCTTCGACCAGTCTGCGGGCCATCAAACAGCGGGCCCCGTAGCTTGCCGTGATGTCATCGTCCAGGCCATAAGCCTTGCGGGTGGCCTCCGATTCCTTCGCGAGATCCAGCACCTCCGTGGCCGCCAACTGCATACCGGCGGCCATCTCGTAGTTCTGTATGCGCGCCTCGAGCTCAGACTCTCCCGGATGGTTGCGCAGATGTTCGGCGTTCAGCTTCGACAGGAAATCCAAGCTCTCTCGCTGCGCACCCGGAGGTCTTGGATCTACCGGGCTCAGATGGTGTACCGGCGTTCCGGTCGAGCTGAATTCCACGCCTTGGTAGAGAGCCGGCAGAAAACCGCTCGACCAAACGAGCTTGCCGCTGGTGCTGTAGCCTTCCGGATCGCGCAGAACGACATAAGCCGGCAGGTTCTGGTTCTCGCTGCCGAGGGCGTAGGTGATCCAGGCGCCCATGACCGGCCGACCCGGAAAGATGTTGCACGTCTGGAGCATGTGCAACCCTTCGGGATGATTGTTGTGCTCGGTATACATCGAGCGGACGAGGCATATCTCATCCACTTGCGTGGCCTGGTGCGGCAGGATATCCGCCAGCGTCATCCCCGATTCGCCGTGCTGCCGGAACTCGAACGGGCTTGGCATCAGGACGTTATCGTTGTTCGGCTGGTGGATCTCGACGCCGTCCGGATGCGGTTTCCCGGCGCGTCTGGTAAGCTCGGGCTTGGGATCGAACAGATCCATCTGGCTCGGCCCGCCGTTCTGGCAGAACTGAATGACGGCCTTCGCCCGAGCCGGGAAATGCCCCTCGCGCGGTTCGAGATCGTTGTAGACTGGACCGGCCGCCCGCAACGATTCCGATTCCACGAGCCCCGCCAGAGCCAGGCTGCCGAACCCCAGGCCGGTCATCTCGAGCAGTCCGCGTCGTGAAAGCGTCGGTCTCATTCCAGCGAGCAATGTGCGGTTCGGCATGAAAACCTTCTCAGATGAGTCTATCGGGGTCTGGTGCGCCGGGTTTGCAACTCCTCGGATACAACTCGATTATACTCCCGTCCCAACGCCGTGAAAAGTAGTCGACGCGGGTTGTCAACGCAAAATAGATCGTTCCCCTTTCCCAGCATGGGTTCATTTGGCGTTCGCCGCAGCGGAACGAGCCCGGAAGGCGACAGAAGCTGCGGCGAACGGCACTCGTCGTGAGGCCCACCCAGAACGGCTGACGGTTTGCGGACACTTGCTCAGGGGCAATATTTTGCCGAGAAATTCCGGGCAATTCCGGGCAATTCCGGGCAGGCAAGCCGTGACTGGGCGGCGGGAGCGGCGGTCCGGGCGGCGATTTTCGGTGGTGCGACCTTTTCGTACCCACGGCAAACAGAACGGCCATTCCGACTCCTGATTTGCGAGCAAGACGCGCCCTCTATGCGCCTGGGCCTAACCTGCATTTCACACCACCTGATGGGGGGAGCACGCGATACGACCGCCATGATTTCGTTGCGCTTGCTTGCCGTGTTCGACGTACGGGTCAAGTACACCTGCGCGCGCCGAGCGGCTCGCGCCTTGTCCTGACGGCCCTCTCACGCACTTCGCCTCGCCACGTGGTGAGAAATGCAGGCCAGGATTCCGGCCTCCCTGTACTCATGCTAAGCAGGCCAGGGCGGGAAAACAAGACTGAAGGGCTTCAGTACCTTGAGTCGAAGGGATCGTTCTCCTTCGCGCAGCAGGGGAACTTCTCCCATTGCTCCGACAGTAGTCGACGCGGGCACGGCCGTGGAATCAGAGCCTTTTCGTGCGTCGACTAGTTTTTCCTCCGCCCGCGTTCGGATCATACAAGCGGGAAACATCCGGACCGGTGTCAACGCCGCTTGATCGGGAGGATGTTTCAGGTCAGTGTGGGCGGAACTTTTGCACGCGCCAGTTCTTGATTTCCGCGACGTAGAGGTTTCCCAGCAGATCGACGGCAAGGTGGTGCGCGTAGTTGAACTGCCCCGGCAGCTTGCCCTTCTTGCCGAGTGAACCGAGGATTTTGCCTTCCAGGTTGAGCTTGAGCACACGGTTGTTGTGACCGTCGGCCATATAGATTTCCCGCTCGGGGGTGATGTGCAGACCCCAAGGCGAGCCGACGTGATCCCATTGGCTGAGAAACTGGCCGTTCGGGTCGAAGATCTGGATGCGGTAGTTCTCACGATCGCCGACATAGACTTTGCCGTCCGCGTCGACCGCCACGGTGTGAGGCAGGTCGAATTCGCCGGGGCCCTTGCCGGGTTTGCCCCAGGTGGTCAGGAAGGAGCCGTCGGCAGCGAACTTGGAGACGCGTGAGTTGCCGTAACCGTCGCTGACGTAGAAATCGCCGTTCTCGGCGAAGGCGATATCGGTGGGGCCGTCAAAGGTGTCTTCGCCTTCACCGGCCTGTCCCTTGCGGCCCATCACCATCAGGACGCGTCCCGCATCGTTGAGCTTCAAGACGGTGTGATCCGCTCGATCGGTGACCCAAACATGGCCGTCTCGATCGACCTCCACGCCGTGGGCGGCTCCGATCAGCCCCTCGCCCATCGAGCCGACGACCTTACCGCCGCGGTCGATCTCGATGATCGGATGAGCACCTCTGTGGAAGATGTACACCTGCTGCTGTGGTCCGACAGCAATGCCGGGCGTTTCCAGCAGGTTCCATCCGGAAGGTAGTCGGGGCCAAGAGGCATCGAGCTCGAACGGCAGGCGCTGATGAGAATCACCAGGAAGGAGTGAAAGGCCCAGCAGCAGCAACAGTGTGGTTCGCCTCAACATGGTGACCTCCGTATCTTCCTATCGATCTGGTTTGTTGACTGCCGGAGACGTTCGAGCGTAGTTCGCCCCGTCAGGCGGCCCGGCTAGAGGTTCTTGATGATGTCGGTGTTGTTGTTGAAGCGGTCTGTTTTTACGCCCATCTTCTGCGCCAGCGTCAGGTGCAGGCTTGTGATGTGCGTATCTTCGGGCAGAACAACGTGGCGGCCGGGGTTCAGCGCGCCCTTGCCGCGGCCGGCGAGCAGAACCGGCAGGTTCTTCGTCGTGTGACCGTTGCCGTCTTTCAGGCCCGATCCGTAGAGAACGATGGCGTTGTCCAGCAACGAAGCACCACTCTCGTCGATGGCCTTCATCCGCTCGACGAGATAGACGAACTGCTCAACGTACCAGCGGCTGACCTTCGTGTAGTCGGCGACGAGGCCGGAGCTTTCCTTGTGGTGAGAGATCGAGTGGTGATCGCTGTTGACACCGATGAACGTGAAGTTCTGGCGCGAGAACCCATGAGCCATCATGAGCGTCGCGACGCGCGTCGTGTCGGTCCACAGCGATAGCACCAACAAATCCATCATCATGCGCAGGTGCTTGTCGCGGCTTTCCGGCAAGCGGTCTCCAGGCCGCACCAGCTCCGGCTCGGTCAACGGCTTCCAGGCCGATTCGCGCGGCTTCATGCTCTCCTGAATTCTCTTTTCCACGTCGCGCACGGCTGTCAGGTACTCGTCGAGCTTGCGGCGGTCGGCCAGGCTCGCCTTCTTTTGGATGCGTTGCGTATCGTCCGCGACCCGATCGAGCAGGCTCCGCTCGAAATCCAACTCGAGCGGCGTCTTCTTGCTTCCGCCGAAAAGGCGGTCGAACGCCGCCCGCGGGTTGATCTCCGGCTCGATCTTCGTATCGTTCCCGGCCCACGAAACGGTGTTGGCGAAAGAGATCGGAAGATTGTTCTCCCCTCCGGAGCGTGGTGGATCGAGGCCGAGCTCGATCGATCGAATCCTGGTTTCACCGCCAATGTGCTTCGCCGTGAACTGATCGAGCGAGACGCCCATATTGGCTCGCGTCACCGCGGGGCCACTGGCCCTGCGTGAGAGCGGCGTGCCGGTGAGGAAAGAGGAGGTCGCCTGGACGTGACCCTTCACGCCGGTCGACAGGTTGGAAAGCACGGTAACGTCGCTTTTGACCCGGGCCAGCGGTTCAAGAATCGGAGACAGCTCGTAGTCGAACCCTTCGCCTGCCGGATCCCAGTTTTTGGGATACACTCCGTTGGGCTGGAAGATGCAGGCCAAGCGCTTGGGAGCGTTGGAAGAGCCGCCGACTCGGGCGGCGGCGGCAACGGGCTCCATGATGTCGAGCAGCGGCAGCGCAACGCTCGCGCCCAAGCCACGGAGGATCGTCCTTCGGGAAACACGCCAAGTCTTTGTCATTCGGAGGCCCCTGCGGCTGATCCGCCCTAGCCTGCATTTCTCACCGCCCGACGGGTGAAGCACGCGATAAGACCGCCATGACTTCGTTGCGCTTGCTTGCCGTGCTCGATGTACGGTCAAGTACACCTGCGCGCGCCAAGCGGCTCGCGGCTCGTCCTGACGGCCCTCTCACGCACTTCACCTCGCCACGTGGTGAGAAATACAGGCTAGTATTGAAAAGGATAGCTCAGCGCAATCTGTTCGATCAACACGGAGGGCCGATAATCCGACTCGATGACGGCCTCGGTGACCGCGCGGATGGTAGGTTCGTCGTAGTAGGCCAGGGGCCGGCCCAAGGCAAAGGCAAGCATGCGTTCGGTCACCGTCCGGGCGAAGGTTTCCTTGCGGCGCAGCAGGATATCCTTAAGTTCGGCCGGGCCGTTGAAGTGCTCGCCATTGGGTAGTTCGCCAACCGTATCAAGGGGCCGGTCGTTCTCGTCTGTCACGCGCCAGCGGCCAATGGCGTCGTAGTTTTCCAGTCCGTACCCGATCGGGTCGATGCGATCATGGCAGGTAGCGCAGTGCGGGGAATCGCGGTGTTGCTCGAAGCGCTGCCGAAGGGTGAGTCCTTCTGTTGCCGGGGTCGGCTCGGGCAGGTCGCCCGCGTTGGGAGGGGGCGGCGGCAATTCCTTGCCCAACAACGTCTTCAGCACCCATTTCCCCCGCAGCACCGGGCTTGTCCGCACCGGCAAAGACGCCGTCGTCAACAAACCTGCCATGCCAATAACACCGCCGCGGTTGCGGTCTTGTATGGGAACCTTGCGGAATTCCCGCCCGGTGACTCCGCTGATTCCGTAGTGTGCCGCCAGTTCTTCGTTCACCGTGAGGTAGTCGGTGTCGATGAGTTGGAGCAGACTGCCGTCCTCTCGCAGCAGGTGTTGGAAGAACTCGACGACTTCCCGCTTCATCGACTGCTCCAGCGAACCGCTGTACTCCGGGAAGACGCCGGTGTCCGGTTTCGCGCTCCGGCCAAGTTCTATCGAACCGAGCCATTGGCTGATGAATCGGCTCGAAAAAGCGACGGCCTTGGGGTCACGGATCATGCGGCGGATCTGGTCCCGAGCGACGTCAGGCTCACGGAGACGCCCTTCCCTCGCCAGATCGAATAGAGTTTCGTCCGGCATGGAGAGCCAAACAAAGTACGAGAGTCGCGAAGCGAGAGCGTAGTCGTCGATTCGCGGTTCCGTGTCGCTGCCTTTTTCGAGCCGGAAGAGGAAGTTCGGGGAAACGAGGACGGCCTTGAGCGATCGTCCGACGGCCTCATCGAAGGATAGACCTTGCCGGTCGGCCTGCTGGAAGAGCTTGAGCAGGTACTTCAACTCTTTACGATCAATCGGCCTGCGATAGGCGCGGGCGGCGAACTGCTGGAGGATGCGGCCGGCGGCTTCTTGCTTTGAGGTTCCGGCATCGGGCCGGGCGATGAAAACACGGGAACCGTCAGTGAACTCGGGGGTTTCCTCTTCGATCTCGATCCAATCGAGAGAGAGAACAACCTGCGTTTCCTTGATCTTGGGCTTCTTGTCGCCTTTGGCTTCGGCTTCCATTCTCTTGAGGCGGACAATCGCGAGAAGCTCTTGCTGCTTGTCATTGGTGACGGCGGTTTTCTCGATGTAGCGGTGCAGCGAGAGGCGGTGATTGCCGGCGGGAATCCAGCCCCGCAGCGTGTAGACTTGCGGCTCGTTCTCTGTCGCGACGACCACATCGCGGTCCACGATGTCGTTCGCCACGCGAATGGTGATGCCGGGCATCCGGCCTTCCGTGCCTGAGCGCCCCCAGCACCGCACCCGAAACGTGTACCAGCCGCTCCTGGGGAACTGCACATAGCGGTAGATCGTTTGCTGGAAGTTGTTGAGGTCGAAACCGTAGTCGAGCACCGGATGATTCATTTCGGTGCGGTACATCGTCTCGACTTCAACGTGAGTGCTGAACGGCTCCGTTCGGCGGCGGACCGCGATGAGGGCATCGACAACTTCATGGGCGGCCTCCAAATATTTCTCCATCAGCAGCGGCGAGGCGAACAGGCCGGCCCGGTCGTTGTCGAATCCGGAGTTGCCGGCGCCGTCGGCCGGAAAACGGCGAGCGGGCCGAAGATCCAGGCCGGTCAGGTCACGGATCGTGTTTTCGTACTCCGCACGGTTGAGGCGAGGGATGACGGTATGGCCGGGGTTGCGGATCTTCGACCAGTCGATGTTCCGCAGAGCTACGTCGGCCCAGGCGGCCACGGCGATTCGCTCGGCCTCATTCGGGAAAGGCGCTGCGGGCGGCATTTCGCGCTCGCGAAGGACGCGAATGACGCGCAGCCAGACATCGCGGCGCTGCGCGGCATCCCCTTCCGGACCGATCGACTGGAAGTCGATGCCGGCGGTTCGTGTCTCCGGGCCATGGCAGCGAATGCAATAGGCCTCCAGAACCGGCTGAACGTCTTGTTGAAAATCCGCTGCGGAGTCATCGGCGAGGGCTGAAGAACCGGCCAGGAGCGCAGCGGCAAGAACAGCCTGCCTGACCACCGGCTTCCAAGCCGTGCACGGAGAAGAATTCATGGGCTGCCCGAGGACCGATCGACCAAGTTCATTATGCCTGAATCAGGTCCACCCTTCTCGGGGTTGCCTGATCGATCCGCCGGCCTGCATTGGTGAGGGCCGTGCTGCTTGCCAGCGGGGGGGCGATTCGCTATGCTGATCCCTCTTCGGATTCGGGGTCTTCCCGCCGGGTCTGCGGATGAGCAGCGGCTCTTGTAGGCCACTGATGACCCCTGTGAGATACTGTTAGCGTCAAGCAGCCCGTGGTAAAAGTCACGCAGGCGGCGTTACGCGCCCTGGCCCGATTGCGTAACGTCTGGCCGTTCCAGGAACGCAGCGCCGCGCTCTCCGCGCAGCCAGCGGAAGCGGCGCGTAACCCTTTGGGCGACGGACGTTTGCGGTCGTCGGCTTTGTCGTTCGTCGGAGGAGATCAGCCGGGTCGCCATCCTCCTCACTCCGCGCCGAGCGAACGCAGGAGCCCGCCGCGCCTTCCACGGGACTTTTACGAAGGGCTGCTAGTGTACTATCCCGGAAATATATAAACAAAGTCGTTCGATCTTGGCGAGGATGGATTCGGCCGTGGCGGTCCAGACGAAGGGGCTGGTGTTGGCGTTGTAGTGTTCGACGAAGCGCTCAATGTTACGGACGAGAGCCTTGACGCTGGAGAAGGAACCACGGCGAATGGCCTTCTGGGTAATGATGCCGAACCAGCGTTCGACTTGGTTGAGCCAGGAGGCATAGGTTGGGGTGAAATGAAGGTGGTAGCGAGGACGCCGGGCGAGCCAGGCACGAACTTTGGGATGTTTGTGGGTGGCATAGTTATCGACGATGAGATGGATGTCGAGGTTGCGCGGCACACTGCCGTCGATCTGACGCAGGAAAGCGAGGAACTCCTGATGGCGGTGTCGCGGTTTACAGCGTGTGATGACTTGCCCCGTGGCAACATCGAGAGCAGCGAACAGAGTGGTCGTACCGTGACGTTGGTAGTCGTGGGTGACGCCTTCGAGGTAGCCAAGGCCCATCGGGAGGAGGGGCTGAGTCCGCTGAAGAGCCTGGACCTGGGTCTTCTCATCGACCGAGAGCACCACGGCGTGGTCCGGGGGGTTGAGGTAGAGACCGACGATGTCGCGGACTTTCTCGACGAAGAACGGGTCGTTGGAAATCTTGAAATGCCGCTGGCGATGCGGCTGCACGCCGAACAGCTCGAACCACCGCTGGACAGTACTCTTCGAGACTCCCGTGTGTTGGGCCATCGAACGCACGCTCCAGTGCGAACCATCCGGGGGGTCGGTTCCGAGGGCCGTGTTGATGACTTCGGCAACACGTTCATCGTCATGCCTGCGGGGGCGTCCGGGACGCAGTTCATCGTGGAGTCCGGAGACTCCCTGTTCACGATAGCGCTTGCGCCACTTGCCAACGGTCGTATTGGTGACACCGAGACGCCGGGCTACGGTCGAGCCGGGAACGCCTGCGGCGCAGGCGAGCACAATCTGGGCCCTCCGCACCAGACTATGCGGCAGCGTTCGGGAGCGGGCGAGGCTCCGCAGTTCCGTTTCCTCGCTTTCACGGAGAGTGATGGGAGCAACGGGGCGACCGCGTGGCATGGGCATACCTCCAGAAACCAAAAGTTGCCCATTAATATATCATGTATTTCCGGGACGGTACACTAGCTTCACCACTGCTTCTACACGCGGGGTGATCTCAACGCGACCGGGGAACGCGAATGAGTCGCTCAAACCTACGGCCCGATTCCCTACTGAGGACGTTTCTCCTTCTTGCCTTCGCATCAGCCTTCGGTCAGTGGGCTGAAGGCGCTGACAAGGTTTCTCCGGACGACCTGCAATTCTTCGAAAACAAGATCCGCCCGGTATTGGCCCGCCACTGCTACAGTTGCCACTCCGCCGAGGCCAACACAGCTATGGGCGGGCTGAGGCTCGATAGTCGAGTCGGTGTCCTTCGTGGTGGTCAGAGGGGAGAGGCAATCGTACCCGGCAGTGTCGACGATAGCCTGCTGCTCCAGGCGCTGAGTTATGAATCCGACCTGAAGATGCCTCCGACGGGCAAGCTGTCCGAGCAGGTGATCGCCGACTTTACGCAATGGATTGAGAGAGGAGCGCCGGACCCGCGAGAACAGGCGGTCGCCGAGCAGGAATCTCAGATCGACCTGAAGAAGGGACGGCGGTACTGGGCTTTCCAGACCCCCAAGCGGCCGAAACTCCCTCCGGTGAACGATCTTTCCTGGTCGCGCGGGGCGGTGGATCACTTCCTCCTCGCAAAGCGCGAGCAGGCCGGCCTTCCTGCCGTCGCCGACGCTGACCGCCCCGCCCTTCTTCGCCGCGCTACGTTTGACCTGCTCGGCATGCCTCCGACGCCGAAGGAAATCGACTCCTTTGTCAATGACCCGGATGACAATGCCTTCCGGAAGGTTGTCGACCGTTTGCTGCAGTCTCCCCGGTTCGGCGAACGGTGGGGACGTCATTGGCTCGATGTCGCTCGTTACGGCGAAACCATGGGCCGAACGCTGAATTTCCCCTTTCCGGTAGCTTGGCGGTATCGCGATTACGTCATCGATGCTTTCAACCGGGATAAACCCTACGATCGGTTCGTCAGCGAGCAAATCGCCGGCGATTTGCTCGCTTCCGAATCCATCTGGCAACGGCGCGAGCAAGTGACAGCGACAGGGTTTCTCGCTCTGGGCGCCCACGATCTCAACGAGCCGGACCGAGTCCTCTATCCGATGGATGTAGCCGACGAGATGATCAATGTCACTTCGCGCTCCGTCCTTGCGCTGAGCGTCGGATGCGCCCGATGCCATGACCACAAGTTCGATCCGATTCCGACGCGTGACTACTACGCTCTGGCCGGGATCTTTCGCAGCACCGAACTCAAGGGTGGTCTGCGCCAGCGTCCCAAGTATGGCGCCGCCTACTTCAGGGTCGACAAGCTCTTTCGGCTGGAGGGAGCAGCGGGTTCCTCGGAATCGGGGGCTGGCTGGGCTGAGATACGGCGGGCCGAGCTGTGGCGGCAGATCAAAGACGCAGTGAAAGCTGAGGATCGGAAGAAGGTTCGGGACCTGTCGAAGGAACTCGATGAGTTGCCGTTGCCGTGGAATGTGCTGATGGGCGTCGAAGACAGCGACGCTATTCAGCGTTGCCGCATCAACATCGGGGGTGATCCCCACACTCTCGGCGAAGAAGTGCCGCGCGGATTCCTGCAGGTGCTTGATCAGGAGGCTGCCGGCCGGCCGAACATCGGCAATGGGGAGAGCGGCCGCCGGCAACTGGCGCAATGGCTCGTCCGGCGGGATAACCCGCTTACGGCGCGAGTGATGGTGAACCGCATCTGGCACCATCTGTTCGGCCGCGGCCTGGTCCCCAGCGTCGACAATTTCGGCAAGATGGGCGAACAGCCCTCCCATCCGGAATTGCTGGACTACCTGGCGGTCCAATTCATGGACCAGGGTTGGTCGGTGAAGAGCGTCATTCGGGAAATCATGCTCAGTCGCACCTATCAGCTTTCGACCGGGTTTCACCGAATGAACTTTGAGAACGATCCCGACAACAAGTTCTTGTGGCGTATGAATCAGCGCCGGCTGGAAGTCGAGGCCATTCGGGACGCGATGTTGTTTGTCAGCGGGGAGCTGAAGCTCGAGCCGCCGCGCGGATCGCCGGTTCAGAGGTGGAAAAGAAACGGTCAAGTGCGGGCGGGGAACAAGCAGTTGGAGCCTTGGGACGTGGAGCAGAACTATCGGAGCGTCTACGTTCCCGTCATTCGGACTCAACTCAGCCGGTTCTTCGAGACATTCGACTTCCCCGAGGCAAGTGAAACACACGGTGTGCGCGACGTTACGACCGTGGCGACACAGGCTCTCTTCTTCATGAACAGCCCGTTTGTGCGAAGGCAGGCGAGTGCCGCCTCCGAGCGGCTTTTGGCCTCGACCGCGGACGACCGCGCCCGTGTGAAGCAGGCGTACCGACAGGTCCTTTCCAGGGAACCGACGCGGCAGGAGTTGGAGAAGGCGCTTGCCTTTGTTCGGAGCGCCTTCGACACGCTGAAACAGAACGAGTCCTCAGCGTCACCGGCGCAACAGGCGTGGGGTCGGCTGTATCAGGCATTGTTCGGCAGCGCCGAGTTCCGCTATCGTGGCTGAGGAACAGTACGAGGACCGAGTAGTGGTGGATAGTTTTTCCTCCGCCCGTGTGCGGATCATACAAGCGGGAAACATCCGAACCGGTGTCAACGCCGCTTGATCAGGAGGATGTTTCAGGTCAGCTGGAGCAAGGATCAGACGATGACGGACCCAAGCTGCACACGCCGCTCCCTCTTGAAGAACGCCGCCTGTGGATTCGGCTACCTCGCCTGGGCGGGCTTGGCGAGTGAACGGGCCGCGCTCGGAAACGGTTTCCGGAACCCTCTCCTGCCGAAGAAGCCCCACTTCGAACCCAAGGCGAAGCGCGTCATCTTCATGTTCATGCAGGGCGGGCCCAGCCAGCATGACACGTTCGAATACAACCCCGAGCTCGACAAGGCTGCCGGTCAGGAAGTCGGCGCCGAAATGAACGGTATTCACACCAGCGGCAAGATCCTGCCCGCCGCATTCAAGTTCCGGCGGCATGGTCAAAGCGGGATCTATATTTCCGAGATCTTTCCCGAATTGGCGAAGCATGCCGACGATCTGTGCTTGCTCAACGGCATGCACACCGACACCCCGGCCCATCCGCAGGCCACGGTCTTCGCGCACACCGGCAGCATCACCTTCGTGCGGCCTTCCATCGGGGCTTGGGTGCTCTACGGCCTGGGGACGGAAAATCAGGACTTGCCCGGCTTCGTCACGATCAACCCGCCGGTATTCGGCGGTGCGCAGATCTACGGCTCCGCATTCCTTCCGGCTACCTATCAAGGGACACGAATCAACATCAAGCAAGGTCAGGACCCGATCGAAAACATCCGAAACGCTCGCGGCTCATCACAGGCGCAACGCCAGCAGATTGATTTCATTCAGGCCATGAACCGCAATATGCTCGAGCGCGCCGAGGTCGACCAGCAGTTGGAGGGCATCATCCAATCGTATGAGCTTGCCTTCCGCATGCAGAATTTCGTGCCGCAAGTCATGGACGTAGCGCGCGAGTCCGAGAAAACCAAGCAGATGTATGGCCTGAACGAAGATGCGACGAGGGAGTATGGGACACAGTGTCTGCTGGCGCGCCGGATGGCGGAGGCAGGTGTCCGCTTCATCGCGATCGGCCACCGAGGCTGGGATCAGCACGCTAAGCTCCGCGAACGCCTGCGAAAGAATGCAACCGCTGTCGATCGGCCGATTGCGGCGCTCATCACCGATTTGAAGCAGAGAGGCCTTCTCGACGATACGTTGCTTGTTTGGGGAGGTGAGTTCGGCCGGTCGTCGTACGAACAGAACGACAAGGCTGACGGACGCCGCCACAACCACCGCGGCTACACCATGTGGATGGCGGGAGGTGGCGTCAAGGGCGGTCTACAGTATGGGGCCTGCGACATTTTGGGCTCCGCGGTTGAAGGCCGCATCCATCTCCACGACCTTCACGCCACCATTCTCCACCAACTGGGCCTCGACCATACGAAGCTCACCTACCACTACGCGGGCCGCGACTTCCGGCTCACCGACGTCCACGGCAAGGTCGCCACCGACATCTTGTCTTAGGTTTTCGAAAGTTGCGTTCGGTCGAGAGGCGCTCGGGCCTTCGGGGCGGCGAATCCGGCTACGAACAAGACAACCCTTGATCTCGCCAAGATCTACAACTGACGTCCAACCCGTTCCGGTTCGGAACGGCGCGCCTTGTTGCGGAGTCAGCGTTTTACCAGGGACTTTCCACCCTATGATAAAGACCGATTTTCCACCAAGATGAGCCGATGATTCGGAGGCCGGTCACATGATCCGCAAGCTGGGAATCGGAATAGGAACGGCGATGGTCCTGCTTTTTGTCTTGGAGGGCGCGGCGTGGCTGCTGCTTTCCCTGGGCTCCGGGCCGGCTCCCGGTTTCCTGGTGTCTCGCGGCGGAGAATTTCACCGGCGACTGGCCAAGGGGTTCGTCGGGACCTCACGGGGCCCTCTGGCCGTAGATCCGCACTTGGGCTACGCACTCGAGCCCGCTTTCCAGGTCTTCGGAGATGGAGAAGCGGAAGGCGCTCTCCGCATCGTGGCCCTGGGAGGTTCCACCACCGATCCCTTCAATCAGGGACACTGGTCCGGCATTCTCTCGAAACTCCTGGCGAGTGAGGGGATTCCGGCTCGCATCTACAACGGCGGCGTCGGCAGCTACTCCACCAACCAGGAGGTGATCAAGCTGATCCGGGACGCCCTGGCTCTGAACCCCCATGTAGTGGTCTCGGTGGACGGTGTCAACGACCTGGGTTTGGTCAAGTCCATCTCCCCGTCGACTCCCATGGTGAACCAACCGCAGCGGGAGATCATGGAATACGTGGCCGGCTCTTCCTCGCAGAGCCTGTTTCTGCCCAATCTGGCCCGTCTACTCGGATCCGGCGAAGAGATCCTGCAGGAGCCTCACTGGGGTCATCCGGCCGAAATGAAGGCCGAAGAGGTTTGGGAGAAGAACGTGCGCATCATGAACGCCGTCTGCGGGGAGTTCGGCATGCGTTACCTGGCGGTCCTGCAACCCATCATGGGATTCGGGAGCTATGAACCGTCTCCCCGCGAAGAAGAGATGTGGGAGCAGCGCAAGCAACGGTTGCATCCGGACGGAACGCCCTACCACGTGGCTCTGACCCGTTATTACGAGGCGGCCCAGGTCCGCTGCCGGCGCCTTCCCTACTGTGCCGATCTGACCGGGATCTACGCCGGGAAAACCGACCTCTACGGCGATCCCCGCCATCCCAACCCCGAGGGATATCGCCTGTTGGGAGAGGCCATCTACCAGGAACTTCGGGACCGCGGCCTGCTGGTCTTGCCCGAGAATCGTGAATCCGAACCGCAAGGAGATGCCGGCCGGGACCGTCGAGAGCCTTGATCAGTCGGGCGAAGGAGATGGGAATCCGACCTGGACCCGAACCCGGACGGCCGGAGCCCGGGTCGGAGACGCGGAGACGTTTCCTTGTGGTGCGCGCCGGCGCCTTGGCCGTCACCCGGTTGAATCGGACGGACTCCGGCGTTCCCGGACGATGGATCAACTCGTTCAGCAGACGGGCCCCGTGCCGGACATCCAAGAAGCAATAAAGATGGTCCCTTATGCTCGGAGATGGGATTACGGCGCCGATTGCTGGACTGCGGCGCATGAGCGCGGTACTGATTGCGGTCTTTGGCCGGCTGCGTAGCGCTGGGCGGGGTGCTCGTGTCCTCCCAGCGGGGCATATCCGACCGGTTGGGACGTGGGATCTGATGACGGTCAATGGGCCAGCCTGCCTATCTCACCACCCGACGGCCACAGCACGCGATAAGACCGCCATGACTTCGCTTTTCCTTCGCAGCGCTTGCTCGCCGTGCTCGACGTACTGTCAAGTACGCCTGCGCGCGCCAAGCGGCTCGCGCCTCGTCCTGACGGCCCTCTCACGCACTTCACCTCGCCACGTGGTGAAGACAGGCAGGCTATATTGTTCAGCGCCATGATCAACCTCGACGACCTTCCCATGCGTGTGGGCCTGGGGCAATTCCAGGACATCACCGATTCGCGGCTGCGGTTCATCAAGCAATGCGGCTGCGACGACTTTCAACTCAACACCCCCAATCTCCCCGGCGAGGAGCGTTGGGAATACGAGGACCTCGCGGGTCTGGTCGAGCGGGCGAAGAATGCCGATCTGAGGCTGATCGCGATCGAGAACGTCCCGGTCAAGTTCTGGGACCGGATCCTGTTGGGCGGCAGCGGCCGAGAGAGGCAGCTGGACAACATGGTGTTCACTGTCCGCAACGTCGCCAAGGCGGGAATTCCCATTCTCGGTTACGCTTTCATGCCGTCGGGCGTCTGGCGAACATCGCAAGACCGGCCGGTACGCGGCGGAGCGTTGGCGACAGCGTTCGACTACGGCAGGGCGAAAGCGACGAAGGCGGGCGACGACACCCCGAATGGGGTTTGGGCTCGTGTGCCGGTCGAGCGCGAATACTCGGAGCAGGAGATCTGGGAGAACTACTGCTGGTATCTGGAGCGCATTCTTCCGGTATGTGAGGAGGTCGGACTGCGGCTGGCGCTTCATCCCGATGATCCGCCGGTCCCCACGTTGGGCGGCGTGGGCCGTGTTTTTCGCAACTTGGAGAATTTCCTCCGCGCCATGGAGACCTTCGACAGCCCGATGCATGGTTTGGACTTCTGCCACGGCTGCTGGTCGGAGATGCGTGGGGGTGAAGGGGTTACCGACGCGATCCGGTTGTTCGGGGAGCGCAACAAGATCTTCTACGTGCACTTTCGGGACGTCCAAGGTCCGGTTGAGGAATTCACGGAGTGTCACCTCGGCGATGGCAACTGCGATCCGGTGGAGACCATCCGCACGCTGAAACAGGTGGGATTCCATGGGTTCGTGCTGCCGGACCACGTCCCACGGATGGAGGGTGACGCTGATTGGTGCGACCGGGGGCGCGCCTGGACGGTGGGTTACATCAAGGGGCTGATTGCGGCCGTTGGGGCGTGATGGCCTGCGGCTGTCGGATCAGCCGAAGCTCAGCCAGCCCGCCTGGATCGCCAGGGCGATGAGAACCCCTACGGGGGAGACGACAGCCAGAACGATGGCGCAAACCCACAGCCACCCGGTTATCAGCGGGCCGGGAACGATCCGCGAATCCAGCTTCCGGTGCCGCAGATAGAGAACCCCCAGGCCCAAGACGGGAAACATCACGGCCGCGATCAGGCTGCTGGAGATGATCAGCATCTGTGGCGGATTCTCGAAGAGCCAGTAGGCGATGGAATAAAGAATCAGCGAGACGACGACGAATACGCGAATGAATCGCAGCCGCGCTCCGTAGTCTGATGGGTCGATGAGGCCGATCACCGCCAGCGTGTCCGAAAGGAACCGGCTGTATCCGGCGGCGCCGGACAGCACCGTCGTCAGCAGGACGAAAAAGGCCCCCACCAGGAACAGCGTGGCGGCCCAATCGCCGAAGCTTTCCGTGTACATCGAGCTCAGACTGATGATCGTTTCGCGGCCGTCGGGATTGATTTGCTTCGCATGCAGGATCGCCGCTCCCAACAAGTAGAAGCAAACGGTGCTGACGGTATAGACGACCATAGTCACCAGCACGTCGGTGTACATGATGCGAATCCAGCCTTTGGCCCGTTTCGCCCAAGCTTCGCCTGGTTCAGCCCGCCCGGTGCTGCGGGCATAGCCCTTCTCGACGCACCAGTAGGTGTAGATCCAGATCTCACCGAATGCGACACCGGTGCCGGCGTACGCGGCCAGCGCGGTGAGGACCAGCGGCGAGGTGATCTCGTTCGGCACCCCGAGCGAAAGACCACTGGCAAGCTCGGACCAACTCACCGCGTATCCGGTCCACTGCAGGATCACCGTGCACACGACCGTGAGCGCGGTAAAGACTGCCACCAGGATGACGAACATCTTTTCCATCGACGCGTACGTGCCGCCGAGCAGCAGGGCTGCGGACAGACTCGCGATCAAGATTGACCAGTAGCGCGAGCCCCCCTCGCCGAGGACTCCCGGGAAGGCCATCTCAACGACCAAACCGGCCCCCCCAAGAATCGCGCCCGAGTTCACAAAGGTCAGCAAGGTCGCTGCCAGCCAGATCCAGGTGAACCAGTTCATCTTGCGGCGCACCGGGTGCTTGGATTCTTCGCCGGATCGGCGCAAGATCCAGGCGGCGGCGACGCACACCACGACTACGCAGGCGCTGAGCAACAGGGCCGCCGCCGTGGTTTGCGATGGCGGATCAAGCCGCACAAAGGCTGCGAGAGCCACAAGGCAAGCCAGCACGAGTACAGCCATCCACGGCAAGGTCAGCCAGCCCGGGCGGGGAGCCGCGGGGCCGGGCAATGCGTTGAACACGGTCAAGAACGTCTGACCGCTCGCTATGGTGTGCCGCGTCAGCTCGGCCTGCACGACGACTTTGACAAAGCAGGAGAGCAGAATGAACCACAGCAGGACGAAGCCCGCCATCGCGCCCAACTTGCTGGTGAGGATCAGTTCGCCAGAGCCCACGATCGAGCCCACCAGGATCATCCCCGGCCCAAGGTGCCGAAGGGTTGCCCAGAAACCGCGAGGTGGTTCCTGATGGTCGCCCGTGTTTCGCGCGTAGGGGTCGGTTGTGGTCATGGACGGTAGGACATCATAGCCAACGGTTTCGTGAAGGCTTCGTGTTCGAGCCACGCCTGCCAGATTATCGACTTGCCTGGGACAGTCTCTTTTGATTCTTCGGGGTTAACCTGCATTTCACACCATCTGACGGCTGGAGCACGCGATAAGACCGCCATGACTTCGTTGCGCTTGCTTGCCGTGCTCGATGTATAAAGGCCGTGATTCGTGTTTCGTGATTCGTGACCCTCAAGCACTTCTTCTCGCCACGTAGTGAGCAATGCAGGTCAGCAGCCAAAGTCACTCGTGCGAAGAACGGCTGGGCCTGTACGGGCTTCAACTCGCGGCTCCTTCTGAGCCGTGGCAGCGCCTATTCCCGTCGTCAGATCAGAAGGGTTCTCAGACCAAAACCGGTTCGACGATGCTTGCGGGGTCGACTCCGGTGAGCCGTTTGTCGAGTCCCTGGTGGCGGAACGTAAAGCGCTCGTGGTCGATGCCGAACAGGTGCAGAATGGTTGCTTGTAAATCGCGCACGTGGACCGGATCACGAGCGATGTTGTAGGAGAAATCGTCAGTTTCGCCGTGGACGACACCGCCCTTGATGCCGCCGCCGGCCATCCAGATGCTGAAGCAACGCGGATGGTGGTCGCGGCCATAGGTCTTCTCGGTGAGTTTGCCCTGGCAGTAGACGGTGCGGCCGAATTCGCCGCCCCAGATGATGAGCGTCTCGTCGAGCAAGCCGCGTTGTTTGAGATCCTGGACGAGGGCCCAAGCGCCTTGATCAACGTCTTTGCATTGGCTGGGCAGGACCTGCGGCAACCGCCCGTGGACATCCCAGCCGCGGTGATAGATCTGCACGAAGCGGACGTCGCGCTCGACGAGGCGGCGCGCCATGAGGCATGTGTGGGCGAAAGTGCCCGGTGACTGCACGTCGTCGCCGTACATCTTGAGAGTGGCCTCGGACTCCTTGGTGAGGTCGGTAAGCTCGGGCACCGAGGACTGCATGCGGAAAGCCATCTCGTACTGCTCGATGCGGGCAAGCGTCTCCGGATCACCGACCTTTTCATGGCGGACGCGGTTCATTTCGCCGAGCGAGTCGAGCATGCGGCGGCGGATTGTGGGCGGCACGCCCTCGGGATTGTTGATGTAGAGCACCGGGTCGGCGCCGGAGCGCAGAGCGACGCCGGCGTATTCCGACGAGAGAAAACCGGAACTCCACAAGCGCGCCGAGATGGCTTGGACGCCGGCCTTGGGGTGCGAATGGCTGGCTTTGAGGACGACGAATGTCGGCAGGTCGCGATTCATACTGCCCAGTCCGTAGGTGACCCACGAACCGATGCAGGGTCGCTCGGGGACCTGGCGGCCGGTTTGGATGAAGGTGATGGCGGGCTCGTGGTTGATCGCCTCGGTGTGCAGGGAGCGGATGACGGCGATGTCGTCGGCCATGCGCGCGGTGTAGGGCATCAGCTCGGAGATCCAGGTTCCGCTCTGGCCGTGTTGCTGGAACGCGAACTTCGACGGAACGATCGGGAAACGCTCCTGGTCGGAGGTCATGGTAGTGAGGCGCTGGCCCTGGCGGATGGAATCGGGGAGATCTTTGTCGTACCAGTCGTTCATGACCGGCTTGTAGTCAAAAGTCTCCATCTGGGGCGGCGCGCCGACCATGTGCAGGTAGATGGCCCGGGTGGCTTTGGGAGCGAAGTGAGGCAGGGAAGGGAGGCTGCCCGTGACACCGACCTTCGCGGCGGCGGCGTGGACATCCCGGTCCATGAGCGTGGCAAGGGCGACGGCGCCAAGACCGCGGGCGCCACGGCCGAAGAATTGACGGCGGGTTTCGATGCGAACCGCTTCATCACAAAGGTGGGCGGGCAACAAACGGTGAGCGCTCATTTATTCAACACCTCGTCGAGGTTCATGAGTTGATTAGCAACCATGGTCAGTGCGGAGAACTCGGCCCGCGGCAGCGTTGACTCCGGTTCCGAGTCCCCGACCGAAAGGGCGCGGTGGGCCTGATCGGGGTTCGAGTCGTAGTAGCGCAGATAGTCTTGATAAGCGGCGCCGGCGATTGCGCGTTCACGATCGTCGAGCCGGCGGGCGAGCAGCCGGGCTGACATGAAGTCGAGCTGTTCATCCAGTTGCCTCGACGAACCGAGTGCGCGTTCCGCCAGGTGGCGGGCCGCTTCAAAGAACTGCGGACCGTTCATCGTGAGCAGCGCTTGCAAGGGCGTATTGGTGCGTTCGCGGCGGACGGCGCAGAACTCACGGGTCGGCGCGTTGAGAACGGTCATCGCGGGCGGTGGAGCGGCGCGTTTCCAGAAGGTGTACAGGCTGCGGCGATAGAGCCTTTCGCCCCGATCCTGTTCGTAGAACCGTGTGTTGCTGCCGATCATCGCCACGGCTTCCCAAACCCCCGTTGGCTGATAGGGCTTCACGCTGGGTCCGCCGATTTGATCCGAAAGCAGACCAGCGGCGGACAAAGCGTGGTCGCGGATCATCTCGCCGTCCATGCGGAAGCGCGGGCCGCGGGAGAGCAGCCGGTTGTCGGGATCTCTCTTGAACTTCCCTGCCGTGATCGCGGCAGATTGCCGGTAGGCGGCGGAAGTGAGCATGAGGCGGAACATGTGCTTCATGTCCCAGCCGGATTCGCGGAACTCGACGGCCAGCCAATCAAGAAGTTCGGGGTGGCTGGGGGCTTCGCCCTGCGAGCCGAAATCCTCAGAGGTCTTCACGATGCCGCTGCCGAAGATCTCTTGCCAAAAGCGATTGACGGTGACGCGGGCGGTAAGCGGATTCGCATCATCGACGAGCCACTTCGCGAGCCCGAGACGGTTGCGGGGAAGCGAATCGTCCATCGGCGGAAGCACACCAGGCGTGGCGGGCTCGACCTCTTCGCGCTTCTGGTCGTACATGCCGCGATAGAGGATGTGCGCCATGGGGTCGGAGTCATCCTTCTCGCGCATGACATGTGTCACGGCGCTGCGGCGCAGGATAGCGCCGCGCTCGGTTTCCAGGCCCGCAAGTTTTTCGGCGGCGTCACGGTAGGTCTCGTTGTGACGGACGAGGTAGTAGGACTCGAGGGATGTCTTTGCCTTGTAGTTCAGTTTGCGCGGGGCTTTGCCACGGGCCGTGGTCAGCGAATCCCAGCGGGCGAGCAACGGCGCTTCGGCTTCGGTCACAGCGCGGTTGAGGATGCGGAGGTCGCGGATCGACCCGTTCAGGAATCCGCTTTTCGCGCCGTCTTCGCCGGATCGGGCGCCGATCAGCAACGGTTCATCGGTGTGGATCGACCCTCGCAGGGTTTGGATGGCGCGGCCGGTGTTCTCGAAGGGCAACTCCTTGCCGTCAAGATAAAGCGTCATGCCGGTTCGCTGCCGTTTGCCGTCATACGTAACAGCGATATGATGCCAGTCACCAGCTTCGGCGCAGCGGTCGCCGGTGGCCTTGCGGCCGATGGCGCGGCCGTCCTGTACACGCAGCGTGAGACTGGGAAGGCCTTCGGCGAGATCGATCCGCCAGCCGCGGTCTTCGTTGCCGGGGTCGTTTTGGCTGATGAGGGTCCCTGAATCGGCGCCTTCATTCAGACGGAACGCCAGCGCTACGGTGAACGGCTCGTCGGCCTTGAGGGAAGGGAAGCCCGGTAGCGCGGCGTTTGCTTTCTCTGACAAGTCCAGAACGCGGGTTCCCGATTCACGTTTGACCTTTCCGCCGCCTTCGAGTTGGAGCGGCATGATGGTCGAACCTAAGCGAGCTTGCGCGAGACGATCCAATTTGAGGGAAAGGATCTCTGAAGGATCAAAACGGTCCGTCTCAAGCTGAATCTTCTTTTGGGCGCTCAGCCAGTTGTCGAACTCGTTCCGTGCTTGCCGGCGCGCCTGCTCGAGATTCTCTCTTGCGGCGGGTTCCGCGGTCCGAAGTTGCCGCCAGCGGGATTCATCCTCGGACGGAGGCAGAAGGAGCGCCGGCGGGGTGTCGTAGTAGTTGCCGTCCATCGCCTTCTGCGTGGTGTTTCGGAAGAAGGCGGCCAACGAATAGAAGTCTTTCTGAGCGATGGGATCGAACTTGTGATCGTGGCAAGTCGCGCAGCCGACGGTCAGGCCGAGCCAAACGGTGCCGGTGGTGTCAACACGGTCCTTGGCGTACATCACGAGGACTTCCTCGTCAATGGACCCGCCTTCGCTTGTAGTGATGTTGCAGCGGTGGAATCCGGTGGCGATCTGCTGTTCCTTGGTGGGGTTGGGAAGCAAGTCGCCCGCAATTTGCTCGACGGTGAACTCGTCGAAGGTCTGATTACGATTGAAGGCGCGGATGACCCAGTCGCGGTAGGGCCACATCTCGCGGTAATTGTCGTGGTGCAGGCCGTGAGTATCGGCGTAGCGGGCGGCGTCGAGCCAGTAGCGTGCACGGTGCTCGCCGTAGGCCTCGCTGCTTATCAGGGTGTCGACGAGATTCTCGTAGGCATCGGGCGATGAATCGTTGACAAACGATTCGACCTGTTCCGGGGTGGGCGGCAGGCCGGTGATGTCGAGGGAGGCGCGGCGGATCAGCGAGCGGCGGTCGGCTTCGGGGGACGGCTCGAGTCCCGCGGCATCGAGGTTTGCAAGGATGAAACGGTCGATCGGATTCCGGACCCAGTCCGTGTTGTCGACTTGAGGAAGATCGGGGCGTTCCGGCCGCGTGAAGGCCCAGTGCTCCTCCCAGTTGGCGCCTTGCTCGATCCATTGGCGAATGGTGTCGATCTGCTCGGGCTTGAGCTCCTTGTGAGAGTATTCGGGCGGCATGCGCCGAGCCTTGTCCGGGTTGGTGATGCGCTGGTAGACGAGACTGCTTTCGGGATCGCCGGGGACAATCGGCACGCCGGCGGGCCGGCTTCCGAAGGCGCCCTCGCTGGTATCCAAGCGCAAGCCGGCAATCCGCGTGGTCGGGTCGGGGCCATGACATTGGAAGCAGGCGTCGGAGAGCGCGGGACGGACTTGACGTTGGAAATCGACAGCGGCGCTGCTCGGGGCGGCGTGGACAGCAGTGGGTAGCGCGCTGAGCAGGGCCAACGCGAGAAGACGTCTCGCGGAGTGACTTACCGATGGTGCGACGGTCGTGGTGAGATAGGGTGCCTTCATGTCACTAGTAGCAATCCCTGAACGATGTTTCCTCCTATCTATTCTATTCCCGTTGTCCACTGCAAGGGAACAGCGGGCATGGGGATGCAGGGGACAAGAGCTATCCCGTCCGGCGAGCGTTCTACGAGCCGGCACGCTTCACTGGTTTTCTCAACACCTCCAGATGGTCTCGGTACGCCGAGCGGGCCGCGATGAAGTCTTTGTGATCGAGCCGAAGTTCCTGGGTGATCCGCCGTATTTCATTGTCTTCCGCCGTCGAGACCGACTGATCGGACGAAGAAACGGCGTAGAGGCAGTTGAGCAGTGCGAGTTTCTGCTGCCGGCTCGCGATGCGGTTGAACTCTTGGGTGACAACGAAGTTCTCGGTTCCGCCAAACAGCAGCGCCTGCGTCTTCGCCAATTGCACAACAAGGATCGCCTGTTCTTCCGGGAGCCCGCCCAACCCCTGAACGATGCGCTCCATCTCGCGGGTCTCCTCGTCACTGATCTCGAGGTCGGCATGCGCGATGCGGCCCAGGATGTACGCGAACGAGGCGATATACTTGGCCTGATCGCGGTCCATGTGATTCAATTCGTCGGTGATTTTTCGAACGGTGTCGGAAGCACTTTCCTGCTGCAGCTGCTGCTCCCAAGGGTCTTTGGCGGCAATACCAAGAAGTTCCAGGATCCCCATCGCGAACTCAGAATAGCACTCGGCGTCTTCAGCCCCTGCGGCCACGATCGGGATCAGTCTCCCAGCGTCCTCTGCATGTGTTGGATGAGGCAGGCGCAGCGGGGGAGTGATATGCCCGCGCATGCTCGCTCGCTGAAACGACCCGGCCGCCCCGAACAAAGACGGGCGCCACCGGGAGACGAGCAGGCTCATATTGAACTCAGTTCGCCGGGCGTAACGCTTCGTCCGCGCCGAGTCCCTCAGTCAGCCACCCCGGATACCAGCGAAAGACGTTGCCGGTGAGGCTTCCAATGAAGATCAGACCGTCGTGCGTCTTGTGGATCCAATGACCGGGACTCTCCATGGCGCCCAGGATCTTGCCGGTCTTTCGGTCGATCTTCATGATTCGCCCAGCCAGCGTGTCGTAAGTCAGATTCTCGATGTTGTTGCGGTGGGTGATGACCCACAGTTCGTCTTCGGCAGTGATAAAGATGTTCTGGGTAGCTCCGAGGTGATTCCACTCGCGCAGGTATTTGCCATCGGATGTGAAGATCTGAATCCGATTGTTTTCGCGGTCGCTCACGTAGACCACGCCCTCTGAATCGACAGCTACCGAATGGACCGTATTGAACTGGCTCTTGCCCGTTCCCGGTGTGCCCCATGAAGTGATGTACTTCCCTTCGGGCGTGTATTTGACGACGCGTGAGTTCCCATAGCCGTCCGCGACATAGATCGACCCGTCAGGGCCGAAGGCGAGATCGGCGGGACGGTTGAAGCTGTACTCGTCCAGGCCTGGCTTGCCTTGATTGCCGATGGTCCGCCGCCATTCGCCTTCGCGGGTGAACTTCATGACGGTGTGATGGCGAACATCCGTCGTCCAGACATGCTGGTGCTTGTCGATGCGCAAGCCGTGCGGCGTGCCGAACATCCCGCGGCCCCAGGAGCGAACGTAATTCCCCTTGGCATCGAAGACCACGATCGGGTCGGCCTTGTCGCCGCGGTGAAACACGTAGACAAACCCGTCCTTATCCGTAGCAACCGCCGAAACGCGCCCAAACTTCCAGCCGGCGGGCATCGTATCGGGCTCTTCGCCAAACCGGATATTCACCCGGTACTCGAGAAGGCCGCCTTCGTGGGGATACCAACCTTGTTGGGCAGCCAGAGGCGTGAGCAGCGCGCACAGCCAACCCAGGCATAAACATCGCGTCATCATCCAACCCTCCCCGATCATTTCGTTCAAGAGAATACCGCACCCGAGGGGCAAGAGAACAACCATGCTGCGGCGGCTTTGAGAAGCTCAGGCTGCGGAATGGGAGAAGAACTCGTTCCAACACGCCGGTAGGCCGATCAGCGGCCACGGGCGGTGAAGAAGGCGGTCATGCCGGGTCAACCGCTTTGACGGTGCTCGTTCGAGCTTCGATCGGATGGACGATCCCGTGCCGCCTTCTAGTTCTTGACCATCCAGCCGCGGTCCCAGGGTTGGGCCAGAGTCGGCTGGTTGGCGTAGCGCTGCATCTTGAACTCGAGGCGCTCGCCGGCGCCGGGTTCGAGACGAACCGTGACGTAGGAGTGATCGATGGGAGTCGTCTTGCCGCCGACCGTCACGCTGTTGAACTGATGCTCGCCGTAGCCGCCGGCTTGCACCATCACGGTGCGGGCGTGGGCTTGGCTGGTGTTCACCAGCGTGACCGCGACCGAGTCGACGGTGAGCTTGTCGACGAGCGCCGCCACGTCCTTGGGCGGACCGGAGCGCCGTTCGTCGGGGTCGAAGTAGCGCAGTCGGCTGTGCAGGGTCCAGAGTTTGCCGTTTGAGAAATAGCCGCCGAGCATGAGTTGCGTGAGAACGTCGGTTTGCGCCGGACTGAAACCAAGGAGCCAATCGGCCAAGCGGGTGTCGGGTGACGTCGGGTCGGTGCGAATCAAGTGCAGTTTCTCGCGCAGACGGTCGAACGCTCCTTGCAGCGCTTTTTCCGGATGGTCGGGATTCTTGCCTTCCAGAAAGCCGATCCAGCCCTCTTTGGGAATCCGCTCCAGGTCCCGGCGGTCCATCGACCAAAGATAGATTTCGGTCAGCCGATCGTGGTGCAGTCTCGGCTGCCACAGGTACCACTCGGCATCTCCTTTGTACTTGTAGCCCCTGGGGTCGCCGTACATTTGCGGGATGAGCGTCTGGCTGTTCTCGACTCGCGCGTGCTCGTAGAACTTGTCCATCTGCGTGCGAAGAGCATCGATGTACTTCTTGTCGCCCGTCAGCAGGTAGGCCGTGCTGAAACCCGGCCAGGGTCCCACCGGGAAGTAGTTGCGATGGGCGATCTTCTCGATTTCACCGTCGAAAATGGTGAAGTTCCAGCCGTAGGTGCTCTTCCACCATTGGCCGTTGAAGTTGGAGCCCGGCACTCCGTCGAGCCCGACCGTGGAGGGGATCATGCCGCCCGTCTGCTTCGTTCGATCGAGCCAGGCATCCATGTATTCGAGCACCCAATCGCGGTACTTGTTCTCGTGGTCAAGCATGTAGGCGTTCAGACCCAGGATCGCCGTGCCCATGTTCAACCAACTGTCTCCGACGCTGTCGACGTACTCGGTGCAGTGGGCCAGCATCTTGTCGTAGACCGACATGAGGTCGAGCATCTTGTTGCGGCGTTGCGGGCTGTGCAAGATATGGAACATCCCCGGCACGGGGTCTCCGACCCAGTCGTACTCGGTGGCCTTGTGCATCATCGGCCCCTTGCTGCCGTTCCAGATCGAGCGGATGATCTTGTGCTTCGGGTCGTAGTTCGGCGCGGATGGGTCCTCGTTCATGTAAAGGCCGGCAAAGCGCTTCGTGCGAATGCGGAACTTCTCGTCAAGCGGGTCCGCGAGGCCCATCATCGTGAAGCCGCGGATGCCTTCTCCTATGTGAAAGAAGTCGGACATCGTGATGAACTCGTTGTGGTATGCACCGTGCTCGGCGAGCTTGGTCTTCGTGGTACGGAGTTCCTTGTACTGCAACAAGTGGCCGTCGAGACCCTTTTTATAGATGTCGAGAACCTTGTTGCGGCCTCCCAGGACGTGCAGAAGAGTCCAGTTGAAGTAGGTCTCGATGGCGTCGTCCGGACCGTCGAGCGAGCCCCAGCGCATGGTGTGCAAGAGGTAGCCGCGCTCGTCAATGTACTTATCGGCGAAGATCTCGACGGCTTCCGAGTTGGCTTCCAGCAGTTGGCGCTCCATCAACGCCCATGCCGGCGGCGCCATGGGGTTGTCAACGACAATGGTGAGGTCCTTGGCGGGGAGCGATGCTCCCAGGCAAAGCGCCATCGCGGCCATCAGGCCGGCCTGCCGGGCGGAACGGGGCATTGGGGATTCCTCCTGTTTGAAAAACGAAGTGTTTCATTGTACATGCGGCGAGTTGCTCGCCGAGAAGCGGTGAACGGAAGGCCCGGAAGTCAGCGCTTTCACATGCTGTCGAAAAACTCTTGAATGCCGCTGAATCGCAAATCGTCCGGTGATTTCCGGACACGCTGTTAGAGTGGGAAACCTGTAGATCGATGGGGATGGGAATGGCTTCGCAGCGGCGGTGGGGGATGATCGCGGATGATCTGACCGGGGCGTGTGATGCGGCCGTTGCGTTCGCAGTGCAGGGGTTCGAGACTCGCGTACTGCTGGAGCCGGGTTCGGAGGTTGTAGCGGACGCCGAGCTGACGGTCGTTTCCACTAACAGCCGAGACGATGCGGCCGACGACGCGGCTGGAAAAGTCGCTGATGCCTGCCTATGGATGAGAGAACGCAATATCACCGTTCTCTTCAAGAAGATCGATTCGGTTTTGCGGGGGAACATCGAAGCCGAAGTGACAGCCGTGATGAGCACCTGCGGTTTCGGGTCGGTGGTGTTGACTCCAGCGTTTCCGGCGATGGGACGGACGGTTCGGCAGAGCGCATTGCACGTCTTCGGGAAGCAGCCTGAATACGGACCGGATCTGGAAACGATGTTCTTTTTGCAGGCTTCCGTTTCCGTTGAGGACGCGGAGACGGACGAAGATCTCGCGGCGATCGCGGAAGCTGCCTTGACTCGGAGCCCGGTTCCGCTGTTGGTGGGCTCGGGTGGTTTGGCCGGTCCGGTGGCGAGGACATTGGCTCGCCGGTGCGGCAAACCGGCTCCGGATGAAGCGTCCGGTTCGTCGTTTGCGGCCGGGCCTCCGAAGTCTTCGTTGCCGATCTGGCTGGTGATCGGCTCGCGGCATCCTTCCACGATGGCTCAACTTACCTACATGGAGGCACTGGGGCTCTTCAGCGGCGTCGCTGAGATTGTCCTGCTTCGGGTGCCCTTGGAGGCGTTCGATGAGAACGCCGTGCGGCCCGCCGCCGAGGCCGTCCGACGCGGTATGGTGGGAGCTTTGGTGCTGAGCGGCGGAGACACGGCTCGATTGCTTTGTGGCGCCCTGGCGGCGGATGCCATTCACCTTGTCGGCGAAGTCCTCCCGGGAATCCCCTGGGGGCAACTGGAAGGTGGTCCCGCGGACGGAACGACCGTCGTGACGAAATCGGGGGGCTTCGGCGGACCCGACGTGCTGCTTCGCGTCGTCGATTCGCTCAAGGAGAAGGAATACGCATGAAGCCGAGACTCGCGGTCACGATGGGTGACCCGGCCGGGGTGGGCGCGGAGGTGGTGGTCAAGGCTCTGGCCGACCCGCAGATCGCGGGCCTTGCGACTTGGTGCATCGTGGGCGATGAGAGCGTCCTTGGGAGCGCCCGCCGCATCACAGGTCTGGATCCGCCGGACGGAGTTGAAATCGTGAATCCCGGACGGGTCTTCTCGGAAGCGCCGGCGTTCGGCGAGTTGAGCGCGGAGTGCGGTGAGGCGGCGGTCGCCTGTATCAAGGGCGCGACAGATCTTTGCCTGCAAGGAGAGGCCGACGCGATGGTCACCGCGCCCGTCAACAAAGAGGCCGTGACGATGAGCGGTATGGCGTTCACCGGGCACACCGAGTACATCGCCGAGCTTTGCGGCGTGGAAGATACGCGGATGTTGCTCGCAAGTGAGCGGCTGCGTGTGGTGCATGTATCGACTCATCTGTCGCTGCGCCGCGCGTGCGACTTGGATCAGGGACGCATCCTGCGCACGATCGAGTTAGGAAACGAGGCGGCTCTTGCACTGGGGATCGCAAAGCCGCAAATCGCCGTATGCGGACTGAATCCTCACGCGGGAGAGCATGGGCTCTTCGGCGATGAAGACGCCGAGCGCATCGTCCCCGCGATTGCGGCTGCGCAAGGCAAAGGCATAGACTGCATGGGGCCGATGCCGGCCGACACGGTTTTCCTCAAAGCCGTCCGGGGACACTATGACCTGGTCATCGCGATGTATCACGATCAAGGGCACATTCCCATGAAGCTGCTCGACTTTGAGCACACGGTGAATATTTCACTCGGCCTGCCCATCGTACGGACATCGGTGGACCACGGGACGGCATTCGACATCGCGGGCAAGAACCTCGCGGACCCCACCAACATGAAGGCGGCGATGCGTCTCGCCTGCATGATGGCCCAACAGAGGGCATCGACCGCTGTGGTCTGAACCCACTGGAAAAGACGGCTTCCCGCCGGGCCGCGGCCCACGACGTGATTCAGATGGCATCGTGAGCATCGCGGAACAAGAGCGAACACGGCTCTCGCCGCCTTCCGCACGCTCGGCCACGGCAAACCGGTCGATATGTCGGACAATGCGTATCCGACGAGGGTTGCCGGATGCTCTAACGTCGGGTTGAGTTACAGTCCACGGGCACTCAAATCGGCTTCGAATACAGCGGACTCGCTTCGCTGGAGGTTGCGGCCGGCTGATCCTCTTTTATCGTGTTCGGGTTATCGCTACTCGTCTGGTCGGCATGAGTGCTGTACAAACCGAGCCGACTTGATGTCGCCACGCTGCTCGAGCGCCGTCGCCGGCAACAACCCGTGGGACAAGAAAGCGCCGAACCTGACCGAGCAGACGAGCATCCTGGCCGAGAACTCCGACCGGGCGCGCCAGATGATCAAGTCGGCGGGGGTGGAAATGGCCGCCTGAGCTTAGTTGTGACCGCCAGCGTTGCCCCGGTCCTCACTCTCCCTGAGAGTCCTCCTCGCGCCACCCAATGAGTTCGTCGAGAGAGACCTCAAGCACTCGTGAGATTTTGCGGTAGAGATTCACAGTGCCGTCCTTCTTACCGGACTCGATCTGAGAGAGGTAGCCCTTCGAGACACCGAGCCTTTCGACAAGTTCCGCCTGTTTCAATCCGCGATGCTCGCGCCAGACCTTAACCGGGCTCTCCCCGGCAACCAGGCGCCGCATCACCTCTGACGGCACGGTGATGATATCGGCCGCCGCCTTCGCGCGGTCGTAGGCCGCCACGTCGTCCGCCATTTCCCTCGCTTCATTGAGCCGCTCGAACTCGTGATAGGGCACTACAGCATACTCGGGCTCGCCGTCCTTCCTGATGATCTGCACTTGCTCGTTCATTTTTTATACACCTGTCCTCGTGGTCCAATGACCAGCACAATCATGACCTGGTTGTCGTCGTCCAGGTCGTAGATGACTCGCCAATCACCGATTCGTAGCCGGTAGCCGTCTCGACCCTTCAGCTTCGTGACATTCGGGTGGCCTTGGTAAGGGTCGGCTGCGACATCTTCGATCCTCCCGATGATCCGCTTGACGACGTTGCGCGGGAAGCGCGCCAGTATCTTTGTCACATCGTGCGAATAGTTCACCGAGTACACGAACACAGTTTACTATAAGTTAATCAAAAGTTATCCTAAAGAAAACAGCTTGGCTGTTAACTCTTGCTGGTCACTCTTGAGTGTGCTGTGGCGCCGCCTGTTCTACCGTTTCGGCTATCCAGGCGTTGAGGCTTTTGACCTCCGCCTTGGCGGCCGCGGTGGCGGCTCGGTGGACCTTCGCTTAGACCCGGAGAGGGATCTTCCCGGAGAAAGGCTTGTTCGGCTGACGGCCACGCTCGGCGCAAACCTGTCAGGTACTCATCGATCGAAGGGCTGCGGAAGATTGACGCCGAACGTGACCTGATCGGTGTGGTTCGGCTGTTCTTTGACTCAGCTCATCCCCGGCGCTTCCTGGAATGGTTGCCGGCGGTCAACATCCGCTTCAGCTTCAAGGGTGGCAAATTTGATCTTGGCCAAGGTCGAGCGATGACGAGTGCTTGGGGTGAGAGCCTTCAACTCACCTGCACCGAGGCCCGCCGGGCGTAGCTGTGACGGAACTCTCGGGTCCGGGCGAAGACCGGGGGCAACGGCCGGCCATTGGGGATGGTGAGCCAAAGACGCATCATGTGGCGGCGCTGAGCTGGATCATCGTTGTCTTCAAATGCGGTTCGGCAGTGCAAGACGTCGTAGTTGCTCGCCGCGAGGATATCTCCGGGCTGCATGTCGAACTCGAAGCACATGCCGGGCTCGGCGCAGATTTCGTCGAACAGGTCGAGGGCTTCGATCTGCCGTTTGCTCATCGGCGACACTTCCGGAAAGCGCTGCGCAAGCTCGATATAGAACCGCTTGTGGAGCGTGCTGAGGCGGCGTTCATGATAGTTGTAGATCGGTACGCACTGAGCCCGCGGCTCTCCTTCGTTCTGCTGGCCGCGGGCGTCGAAGTAGAAGGGCTGCTGAAGGATCTCGGCCAAGTCGGGGCGACGGTTCACGATCTCGTTGAAAACAGCGGTCGAGCTTACGAGGCGGCTGCTGCCGCCGCTCTTGGCGTTCCACGCGCAGAGCAGCAGGAAGATATCAGAGCCATCGTTGTGAAAAGGGATGTCCTGGTTGGTCTGGTATTTGCGAATGTCGTCCTGGGAGAGATCCCGGCCGGTGTCGCGGACATGGTGAAGCAGGTTGCCGGCCACGTCCTGCGGTTCGGGTGTGCCGAGATGCGTACCGAGACCCCAGAAGAGGGTCGCGATGTCGTTGTCGGAGCAGCCGTCCACAGGCAGGCCTCGAATCAAGGCAAAGCCTCGCCCGCCTTCCAGATCGTTCAGCAATTGCTTCCGCATGGCAGCGAAAGAAGGCAAGGGGAAGTGGCGCGGCTCAATCTGAAACATCTGCCGGCCCGACTCACGGACGCCGTCGAGGGTGGCCTTGAGTTCGTTGACGACGGACGGATGCAGCGTATACACCCATGACCGGTCGGCCTCCCACTCGGAGCCTCGCCAGGCAGCCGGAATATCGAGGGCGTGATTCAGGATCTGCGGCATGCCGCGAAGAACTTTCAGACTAACGCACGCACAAGCGACAAGGCTCAAGGATAGCCGCGACGGCTCCACCTGCTTCTTCATCGGCGCCAACAACCAGCAGGGGCTGGGATGAACGGGCCGCCGCGCTCTCTATGGCTGCGTTTGAATAAAACGGATCAGATGGGCCATCTCCTCCACCGTAACCTGCTTTTCGAGGTCTTCCGGCATCGCGGAGAGCTGTGCGGACCGCATGACCCGGATGTTGGGCCGGCTGATGATGTCCTCTTCTCCTCCTTCGCGGCGCAGCGTCACGACAGTAGGGCTCGGGGGGCCGAGAACTCCCTCCAGAATTCGTCCGTCGTTCGTTTCCACGATATATGACTCGTACCGCGGCTCGATCGATTGGTTCGGTAGGAGGATGTCGTTGAGGATGAACTCGGCGGGGCGCGTACGGACCGTTGCCAGGTCGGGTCCGACTTCTTTGCCGACGCCATCGACAGCGTGACATTTCGAGCAGGCGCGTTCGAAGACCTGCCGGCCCGCCTCGCTGTCGCCCTGTTGATCGAGGGCGGCGCGGTATTGTGCGAGCACTTGCCTTCTTTGTTCGGGGGGCTGCGTGATCAGCGCACGGGCTCGTTCGCGAAGGGGCGCATCGCTATGCATGATCAAACGCCTGCGGAGCTGTCCACGGACCGTCCAAGGTTCGACGTTACCCTGTTCAATCCTGTTCAACATCAGAGCGAGGGTCTCATCGTCCTGCGCCAGGAAATCGCCTGCGGCGTTGCGGGCTTGTGGGGGCAGTTCTCGCCATTTTGCGAGCAGGAAGGCGGCAAGGGTCGCGTCCGTGCGGGCAAGGGCGCGAACGGCAGCGGCTTGGACGGCTTCCGGCTCGTCAGGTGCGACAAAGCGCTGCAACAGTTGCTCATCCGGATCCGGCCCGAGCGCCAGAAGCCGGACCGAGTCGGCGCGGAGTTCGGGGTCGAGGCCGGGGTCTTGAGCTCGTCCGAGAGCGGCGGCGAGTGTGCGGGCCGGCAGCCGAGGCGTTTCGAGCTGCTCGAGGATACGGACCGCCGGGCTGCGGAGGTCTTTTGCGGGCCGTACAGCGAGGTCGATTAATGTTTTCAGCGAAGTCGTTGATGACATTGATAAGGCGCCGCTTCTCGATGAGAGGCCGGCTGCCATGCCATTGAGAACGGCGGTGTGCCACCAGAGTCGGCCAGAACGGGCTCGAGCCATCTGTCCGACCGTATCGTTGACCTCCGATTCGCTGCCCGCGGCTCCCACCAGGGCGGCAAGTTGCTCGAGGATCTCTCGGCGTTCCGTGCTCTCTTGATTTGTCAATTCCGGTTGTCGAAGAGCGTTTCTCAGGAATTCGGCGGGGCGCGTGGAAGTGTGCGTGAGCGCGGCGGCGCGCATCCAGGGATCGTGGATATCGGTAAAAAAGGCTTCCTCGGCGATGCGGCGGGTCACGCCGGAGTCAATCTCCCCGAGAGTCGCCAGCAACTGAAAGCGGACACGGGGGTCGGGGTCGCGGGCCAAAGGAACAATCCGGGCGCTGAGAGTGGGCGACTTGCGAAGCCGCGGCTCGGCCAGCAGAATGGCGTTCTCGCGTACGCCCGGCTCGTCGTCATCGAGCGCCAACGAGATCAAGGCGTCATCGAGGCGTCCCATGCCGTCGAGAGTCCACAGGGCATGCAGGCGTGCCGCCGCCGAAGGCCGTTCCTCGACCACGGCCCGCAGCAGAACGACTGATCCGCCGCTCCGCCGCTCGACCAGCAACCTTTGCGCTGTTCGCCGCCACCAGATGTTCGCGTCCGACAGCTTCTCTACGAGTTCTGTGTCCGAGGCATCGCGAAGGCTGAGCCCCGTGGCGAACGGCAGCCCGGCTTCGGGAACGATGCGATAGATCCGGCCGCGATCGTTGCCGTCATAGAGCTGAGGTGATTCATAGGTTTCCGCGGCGGTCCATTCCGGATGCTCAATGACTTCTCGATAGTAGTCGAGCAGGTACAGTGCGCCATCCGGTCCGACGTACAGATTCACCGGGCGGAACCAGCGGTCGGTTGACGTCAGGAACTCACGGCCGGCAAGGGCGCGGCGAGCCTTGAAGGTGGCTCCGTTCGGCTCCCAAATGTCGCGGTGAACGAGGTTGTGGACGGGTTCCGCCACGAACGATCCGCTTTCGAACTCTGCGGGAAACGCGCCGCCAAGATACACCGTGAGGCCGCAGGCCGACGTCATCTGGCCGGCGTCCGATAACAGTTCGAAGCGCGGATTGACCGTGATCGGGAATACGGGAGCGGGTGAGCCGTGGTCGGACATGTCTTCGAACAGGCGCGCAAGACGAAGCTGCGGGTTCCGCTCGAGATAGCGTGGCGCGAGCACCTCGTGTCGTAGGTGACGCGAGTTGTTATGGACGAACAGCCGCCCCCAGAGGTCAAAGGTTTGGCCGAACTGCGACGGGTTTGCGAGGTACTCGATCTCACGCGTATCCGGGCGGAAGCGGATGCTGCGGCGTTCGATCGGGAGGCGCGGTGAATCAGGTGTGTCGGGAAAGTGGATTTCGCTTCCCGGGTCGCCGAACTTGTCGCCGAACACCGCCGAGCGGCTGAAGCCCTCGTGCGAAAGATAGATCCAATTGTCGAGCCCGTAGTAGGGGCTGCTCACCGTGTGCTGCGGGTTGTTGAACGGGAATCCGGCGAGCACCACGCGCTGGGCATCGGCACGGCCGTCGTCGTCCGTATCCTCCAGGAAAAGCACGTGGGGAGCATCTGTGACCAGGATGCCTCCCTGCCATGCCATGACGCCGGTGGGCATCGTAAGGCCGTCTGCGAAGAGCGTCGCGCGGTCGGGCCGTCCGTCACCGTCAGTGTCCGTGAGGAGCTTGATTCTTCCGGTCCGTCCTTCGACGTTGAGCGGATAGCCGGCATTCTCGACCACGAAGATGCGGCCCGATTCATCGAACTCGATGGCAACGGGGTCGGCGACATCGGGCTCGGATGCGAACACCTCGACTCGGAAGCCGTCTTCGATTCGGAACTCGCCGAGTGCTTCTTCGGGGCTATACGGCGGTTTTTGGTTGGCGCAGCCCCAAGTCAACAAGGCCGCCAGCAGTGACGACGCGAAGCGGACGCCTGCCGCGCCACGCCGGCGGCGGGCTCTCACCATCGGCGGACAGGCCGGATCGGATCGGGGCCGGCGCCCGGCGTCGTCTTGAACTTCCGGGTGATCCTTCGTTCTGCAATCGAAATTACGTAGACGGTGTCCTGGTCTTGCGCGCCCGCGAAGGCGTACTTGCCATCCGGCGACGTGGTCAGTGAGACCGGAGAGCCTTCGAGATCGACGAGCGCAACCTGCTGGCGGGAAGCGACATCGGCGAAACCGACTTGCTGATCCGAGATGCAGGAGTAGATGAGTGTCTTGTCATCCGAAGACAAACCGACCCGCGCGGGCTCGCGGCAGGTCTCGATGCGGAATACCATTTTTTTCTTCGCCGTATCGATCGCGGTGATCTCATTGGATTCGCGGTTCGACACATAGAGCGTCTTGCCATCGCTTGACAGGACACTGCCCTCGGGCCGATCGCCGGCGGGGATCAGGATCGTTTCGCCCGTCCTGAGATGGATCGCCGCCACGTTCGACGAACGCGCGTTGCTGACATAGCCCCATTCCCCATTGGCATCGCAAGTGACGATGTGTGAAGTACGCCCCCTGGTCTCGAAAGTGCGCGTGACCCTCTTCTCCTTCACATCGACAACGATCAATTGATCGGGATTCTCGGACGAAATGAGAAGATCTCCGGTCACCGGATTCACATCGATCCCGTGCGGCCGGTGATACTTGCCGAGTGAAACCTGCGCGATACGCTTGCGTTCTTTGAGGTCAACGATCGAGACCGTGTTGCCGCCCTCGCCGGCGACCTCGATCGCCATGGTGCCGTTGTCGGTGGTGTAGGCGTAGCGTCCGTTGCGGGAGAGCACCATCTCGTGGGGATGCCTGCCGACTTGGACGGCGTCGAGGTGCTGTCCCTCCCAGGTATAGAACCCAACGGTGCTCGCGGCCTTTTGCGATACGAGGAGCAGCGTGTCTTGAGCGACGAGCGATAGGGAGGCGAGTGCGAACAGTAGAGCTAAGCGCATGGTATTGGACTCATTGCAAAAGATGATCGCAGAAAACTTCCGCTCGTGTTCTTACTCTTCCAGGGCCGCCCACTCCAGTAGAGGCTCGATTCCGGCGAGTGGTCCCTGATGCCCGAACGCCATGTGGTGAATCTCGTTCCGGCGGCTCCGGAGACGGTCAGCCAGCACACGCAACTCTCGCTGGTTCCGCTCGCGGTCGACTGAATAGATCGGGGGCGCCGACGTGATGGTTCCGGCGGAACTTGCGGCCGCGCTGTCACCCAAGAAGAGGACGCCGTGCACCAGGAAAGCGGCGCTGTCCGCAGTGTGTCCGGGCAATGCGAAGACTTCGACGGTTGTACCGTTCAAGTCCAATCGCTCTCCGTCGGACAGTCGGCGTGTAACGGCGATCCCGTGAACGGTGTCCGGCCCTTCTGGGGATAAGTGCTTTCCGGCGCCGTCCGGGGTCAGATTCACCCGTTCCAGCAGATGGATCTCCGCATGGGGAAACGCTCGGGCGCCCCCGGCATGATCGCCATGAGCGTGCGTGAACACGATGGCTCGGATGTCGTCGCCGCTCTTGCCCATCCTCGCCAGCACGGCTCGAATCGCCTTGGCTTCGGGATCCAACCCGGCATCGATAAGACCGAACCCACCATCCCGAAGCCGGAAGAGATAGGCGGCGCACCGGATGGGCCAGTTGCAGTCATGCACCGTGATGATGACATTTCCGTTAGCGAGCTCAGCGCCGTCTTCGAGCGGCTCGATGCCCTGAATGACGAGCCACAGCAGGAGCAAAACGCTGAGCAGCAGCGCAGCGATGCCGCCGAGGAGGTACCTGAGGAACTTTACGATAGCCTCCGTGTATGGCTGCTCTTACAAGCCTAAATGATGACCGCTGTCCAGGGTGCGCCAGGAGCCTCCCTCCGGTCCGCTGTGGTCTTGTCTCAAGGGGCGTGGGACAATGGAGACAGACTCATTTCGGAAACAAGCATGAGCGTTGAATTTATCAATATCTTGGATTGCGGCAACGGCGGGAGCTGCAATAGGGTGACATGGCCACTTTCACCGAAGCCACCGCCGAGCAAGCTGCACCCGCTTAGCTTGAATACCTCAGTGGGCGTGTCACCGACGGTCCTGCTGGTTACAGACCGGGGAAGCTTCGTCGATGCGTATCGGAAAGGAATATCGGACCGGACAAGACGTTCGGGTTCGGCCTGCCGCTGAAATCACTCTGTGGAGAGAGAGGGGGCCGAGCGCAATGCATCCTTCACCCGAGAAAGCTCAAGCGACAGCAACACGAAATCAAGAGGCGGCGATCGCGCCTGATGTTATCGGTAGTGTCGTGAGCGTGATCGTGCAGCACTGTGATCCTGAAAGGATTATTCTGTTCGGTTCCGCGGCCACGGGGAGGACCCATCAAGGCAGCGATCTCGATCTGCTCGTGGTCATGGATTCCACCCTGCCGCGACACAAGCGGGCCGCCCCGATTCGCCTGCTGTTTTCTCCGTACCCTTGTCCCATGGACATTCTGGTGTATACCCCAACCGAAGTCGGGAAGTGGCGGGGCACAACAAACCATATCGTGACGGAGGTTTTCAATCGGGGAATGGTCGTGTATGAGCGAGCTGGATAAAGAGCTTGCGTCGCAGTGGCTGGAGAAGGCCCGTCATGACCTCTTCACAGCACGGCGTGTACTCGATGCTGAGGACGGCCCTACCGACACACCGTGCTTCCACGCACAACAGACGGCGGAAAAGACCCTGAAAGCAATCCTCACGGCTGCGGGCGTACGATACGAGCGCGCCCACGATATTGATGCCGCTCCTCGAGAAGTCAGCAAGTCTGGTACCCGAGCTGAGTCAATTTCGCGAGGTGTGCGCACAGCTTTCTGAGTATGCTGTACAAGTTCGCTACCCGAGTGAGACCGCTGATCCCGACCAGACAGAGGCTGACAACGCGGTCCGGGCTGCGGCCGAGATTTTTGCGCTTGGGGCTCGTTATCTCGACGAGCCCGAAGAATGACACAGTAGGTCTGGGGACCTGCGCCACTTCCCCAGCTCGATCTGCTCCAGAGTTCTCAGGGCGCCTTGGCCTGGTCGAACAGCCGCAGCCAATTCTCGCCCAGGATCTTCTTCATGCGTTGCTCACTGTAGCCCTTGTTAAGGAGAGCTTCGCTGAGGCGGCCGTATCCGGTGGCGTCAAAGTCGACTATATTGGGCCCGCTCATGAGATCGAGACCGATCCCGACATGACTGTCTCCCACGTTCTCGACGACGTAGTCGACCAAGTCTGCCCAGTCGTCTACCGTCGGCAACGGCCGACCGGCCTCGATCGCCTTGCGGTGTGCTTCCCGCCAAGGGGTGCCGTAGCCGCCGCTGTTCCATCGGTCGTGCATCTTGGCGTCGAGTTTGGCGATGTAGGCTCCGAAGTCTTTGTAAGCAGGGCGATGGAACTCGAATCCCTCGATGAGGTGGCGTAGCCGCGGCGCAGACGATCTCCCTGCGGTAGCGGTGGACCGGGCCTTCCGCCATTCGGCGAGCTTCACTCCGATGTACCCCGAACTCGAGTGCATGCCCATGAGTCCGCCCTTGGCCGCCATGGCTTTGAGCACTTCGTCGGAAAGGTTTCGCTTATGCTCCACGAAGCGGCGGAGCCCGTGGTGACTGCCGACGACGGGCGCGCGGCTCGCCTCGATGATCTGGAGCTTGGCCTCGTCGGTGGCGTGCGACAGGTCGATCAAGATCCCGAGACGGTTCATCTCGGAGATGACCCGGCGACCCTGTTCGGTGAGCCCTCCCCATTTTGTGATCCCCAGACCCGCGTCCATAAAGGCGTTGGTCGTGTTGTGGCTGATGGGTTGAATCATGCGGACGCCAAGCCGGTGGAACAGCCGCAAGACTTCGAGATCGCCCTCGGTGTCGAAGCCGCCTTCGAGCGCCAGGATCGCGGCCATCTTGCCCTTCGCGACGATGCGGCGCACGTCGGCGGAAGTGAGGGCCAGCTCCATCTTGTCGGAGTTGGCGTCGAGCACGCGATAGAACACCTCGATCAAACGGCAGGCCTGCTTCACCGCGTAGTTGTAGTTGTTATAGGGGTCCTCGATGTAGACGTTGTGCACCACGACATCAAGGCCGCCTTGCTTGGCGCGAGCGTAGTCGAAGAGGCCGGTTTCCTGGACCTTCCACGGGTCGATGCCTTGGTGGAAGACCGGCGTGATGATGTGAACGTGGCCGTCCACTACGATGGCTTCGTCGTGCAGTTTGGCTGCGTCGACGGACTGAGCCGATAAACACGTCGGTAGAACGTAACAGCCGAGAAGCATGGCAACGGTGGTGCTGATGGTTCGTCGAAGTTGGCGCATAGAGACCTACCTGGGGAAGCGTGCACAGAAACCCTTCCGGAACCTGATTCGCGTCAGATTCCTTGGGCCAATGGCCGCCATTGTAGCGATTTCGGATCCATGTCGCGCTGAGTGCGGCATGCCGGGTCCTCCGAGCACAATTCCCGCAGAGACCCGTTGTCCAGGCCACATGACCGTTTCCGCCGGTTTTCTTCGAACCGATCGGCCTGAGATTCAGAGATGGAATGAAGGAAAGGTTGGTGCTGTTCCGGCCCTGTGCCGAGCATCGAAACAGAACGGGTTTGCGGGCTGCTGGTGGAGAATCACCATCGAAGGAACAACCCCTGCCGACACCTCGGCGGCACCACTATCGACCTTCCATCTGCACGGGAGTCAGCTCGTTCAGCAGTGTCTTTCCTGACGAATAGCGGTCCAGGTTTTCGAGAAAGATATCGCAGATTCGGCGAACAAAGAACGGGCTGAGGCTCGACCCCGATATGTGCGGCGTCATGATCACGTTCGGCATTTGCCAAAGCGGATGGTCGGAGGGCATTGGATATTCGTAGTGGGTGTCGAGCGCCGCACCCGCGATCCAGCCTTCCCGCAGCGCTTGCAGCAGAGCCGACTGGCGAATGAGCGGTCCCCTTGCAGGATTGAGCACAAAGGCCGTTGGCGGCAATGTTCGCAGCTCTTGTTCGCCGACGATGCCTTCCGTGCTTTGAGTGAGAGGCATCGTAAGCACCAGAAAATCGAGGTCCGAGAGGAACTCGCTTATCTCCTCTTGGAGGTAAACCCGGTGCGGCAGCACCCCTTCCGGGTCACCCGATCCGGGCACGCAGTAGACATCTCCCATGCGACCGATTCCTCGGCGGGAGAGGACGTGAACCCTCATCCCCATGGTCTTCGCCAGACGCGCCGTCTCGCGGCCAATGCCGCCGTAACCCCAAATACCCACGGTCAGGCCGCGGATCTCGCGTTGGAAGCGAGCCGACTGGTCCCACATGCCGGCGTCCTGATTGCGAATCATCTGCCTCAGGTCTCGAGCTAGGTTGACCATCATCGCGATGTTCCACTCCGCAATGGGAATATCGAAGCAGCCCCGACCGTTGCTGGCGCGGATGCCTTTCTTGCTCAGACCCAGGCCGTACAATTGGTTGCAGCCCGCCGACGTGATCTGGATCCACTCGAGGCTGGTCATCTCGGAGAAGTTCTCCGGCGGAAACGTGCACGCCAGGATCTCGATCGGCCGAAGCAAGTCAGGCGGCAAGGGGCGGACACGCTCCTCAGGCTCGACGAGTTCCAGATGCACGTTGGGAATGTCCCGCAGCTTGGCCAGCGCCGCTTCATCAACGGGGATGTCGACCAGGATGTGGATCATGGACGCTCCTCCAGGCGCACGGGAGCCGCCCTGAATCACTCGGTCAGGATCTTGCCCGGAACATCGTTGAACTCCCCACTGCCGCGCACGAAGGAGTACCGGTTCTTGATCTCGTCGGTTAACACGATGCCCAGCCCCGGTTTGTCAGGCGGTAGCGCGTAGCCGTCCTTCATCTGAAAAGAATCGCCGATGACGTCACTGTGCAGGTCGGCGTAGTCGGGTGCGATCTCGAGGATGCGTGTGTTGGGCGCGGCAAAGCCGCAATGAATATTCTGCATGAATGCTCCCCCGGCGCCCCAACTGTGCGTCGCGATCCCGCGGCCCCGACTGTCGAGCATCGCAGCCACTTTCATGAAATCACCGAGACCTCCGGTGAATGCCCCGTCCGGCTGACCGATATCGAAGCAATCGCGCTCGACGAAGACGCGCCACTCATAAGTACCGGTCAGGCATTCGCCCCCGGCGATCGGCACGTGGGTGCCGCGGCACAGTTCGCTGTAGCTCCAGGGGTCGGTGTAGTGTAGCGGCTCTTCGAAGAAAAACAGATCGTAGGGCTCCACCGCTTTCGCGACAGCCTGAGCGATCCCGAGGTCCCAGGTCTTACCCGCGCTGTTGCCCATGTGTCCGTCAAGCATGACGGTGACTTCGCCGCCCGCATGCGAGCGAATGAACTCCAGCTTGTCCGCCTCGAAGTCCGCCGCCTCGGTGGCGCCCTCCGGGATGTAGGTTCCACTGTCCGGCGAATACTTGCCGGTAGCTATCTTGAGAGCCCGAAAACCCAGCGACTGGTAGTGGTCGATCTTCGCGCCCAGGCGGTCCTTGGGGTAGTTGCTGGGACCACCGGTCGCATAGCAGAGGATCTTGTCGTGCTGCCGTCCACCCAACAGCTCGTAGACCGGCAACCGGGTCATCTTGCCCTTGAGGTCCCAAAGCGCCGCCTCGATGCCGTTGATGACGGCGAGGCCCAGACCCACCCGACACCAGAAGTTGCCGCAGTGGTACATCCGTCCCCACAGTTCCGCTATGTTGTCAACACCTTGGCCGACGAGAATCGGTTTGAAGAATTCGACGATCTCCGGGACCACTTCAGGGAAAAAATAGCCCACGTAGGTTTCGCCGATGCCGACCAACTCCGTATCGGTATGAATCTCGACGAACGCGGCGCTGCGGAGCTTGCGGCTCTCGCTCAAGAAAGGATCGTTGGTGCACGGTCCTGTCAGCAGGATGGTCTGTACATCAGTGATTTTCACGGTCGGCTCAGTCAATCAAGGTCCCGCCGGGGACGAGATTCCGTTAATTGACAACCCGGTCAGGCTCCACGCTGACCCTGGCGCATCGGACGGCGGCAGGCGGCCGTCCCGCAACAGCGGCAAGCCAGCGAAATCGGAGAGCCCCCAGTATATCCCAGCCTGAATTTCGCACCACCTGGTGAGGCGGAGTGCGTGTGAGGGCCGTCAGGACGAGGCGCAAGCCGCTTGGCTCGTGCAGGTGTACTTGACTTGACCCCTGCATCGAGCACGGCATGCAAGCGCAACGATGTCATGGAGGTCAGTTCAAAATCACATCAGCCATAAAAGGGAGCCACTGGAAATGCTGAACAGGGCTCTTTCCCCGGTCCGCCATCCCCGGTCTACAAACGCCGCACGTCGGACAAGGAGGCCATCTTTCGGTCCAGCGTGAGGATTTCCAGGCCGGCGCGGGAGTACTCGTCGGCGATGAGGCGGTCAAACAGGCCGGGGCTCTCGGAAGTCTCCAGGGCTGAGAAGACCGCAAGCCCGTTCAGCGGGGAGACCAGCCCGCTGCGCAGCACGTCCAGCAAACCGGCACGGGCGTCGGCCTTGGATACCCCATAGTGATGCTGAACGGCAATGTAGGCTTCCCCGATGACTTGGTTCGAGGCGAAAACTTCGGCGCCATCCTCTTCAACCAACGCGCTCAGCTTACTCACGCAATACGCGAAGTCCGCCGCGGGCTCGCCGGTCAACAACCGCACGAGAACGGACGTATCAATCCCGAAGCGCCGGGTCATGGGGCTGATCGCGGAGGGATTCGAGGTCGAAAGGGCCGCCATCCCGCCGGATCTTGCCGCGCAGAGGCGCCAAGCGGGCCGGGTTGATTCGCCGAGGTCGCAAGGTGAAGCCGTCGGGACCTTCTTCCAGTTCGAGTTGGTCGCCGGGCCGCACCCCGAGCGCGTTCAGCACCCGCGCCGGGAAGGTGACCTGACGCTTTGAAGTAATAGTGACGATCATGGCTGATTTCCTTACCAATACAATAAAGTAGGTAAGGCAAAAGAGTCGAGCATGGGGCCAACAGTTCGAGGGATTCAAATCGAGGCAGCAAGCAGAAACTTGTAATCGCATACGGTAGCTCCTGCCAGGGGGTCGTGAGTACACAGAGCCCGCGAGTCCCAGGCGCCGAGAGGGGTTGCCGACTTCGCAGAAGGACCGGAGAGCGAAATCAGTGGCCGTTCGAAGGCCGGGCCGAGGTTGTTCGCCGCATCAAACCGTGTATCATTGCACGGTACGACAGGAAAAGCGAAAACGAGCGATCGAACCGGGGACGTCCGCCGCTTGACGAAGCTTCTCCGCGACGGTGGCTGCTCCTACCGCCAATCCAAGCATCTGATCGCCGAAGCCCGCCGGCGTCTTAGAGTCGTCGCGAGGGCCGCGACCGGATTGCTTTCACCAACAGGAGCAACGTTCGAGGCGGCCCCGCCCGTTAACAGCCCTGCCGGAACCCGGCTCAGGGAATCTTTTCGTAGTCACCGGCTTCGGTCCACAGAGGGAAGGCGAGTCCGTCTTCGTCGAATACGATCTCACCGTTGCGGACGGTGAGGACACAGCGCACGCGCTTGGTCGCCATGAGTTTTTTCTGCCAGGCATCTTTGAGTGGAAAGACCCCTTCCTCGTATTTCAACACGGCAATGTCAGCCGCTTTGCCGTGTCCCAAAGTGCCTAGCTCGGGGAACCGTTGAATCGCTTTGGCGGGATTCACCGTGGACCGTGTGATCGCGTCCTGCAAGCCCATGCCCAGGTTCATGAGCTTCGAGATGCAATTGGGCATATCCGATTGCGTTGTAAAAATGCTCTGGCCATGGAGGTCGGTGCTGATGGTGTCGGGCGGGAAGCCTTGTGCCATTGCTCTGGCGGCGACGGGCCACAGGAAGCTGCCGGCGCCGTGGCCCATGTCGAACAGAACGCCGCGCCGCCGCGCCTCATGCATGTAGGGCTGCACTTTGTTCGTGAAGCGGTTGATCACCTCCACTTGCCTGTCGTTGTAGAAATGCGTGTGCATGTCTCCGGGCCGCAGGATGTCGAGCAACTTGGTTCTTGTATCGCGGTCGTATTTGGTCAGGATGTGGTTGTCGAGAATGACGGGGGTGCCGGACAATCGGCCTGCCTCCACCGCCCGGCGCACCGAAACCCAACCCATGCCACCGAAGTGGGCATTCTTGATGCCGACAATCAAATCCGGGTACTGCAGGATCTTGGCGGCGGTCTTGTCCGGCTCCATGTCTGCGACGTTATCCTCGTCATGCATTCCGCCGCCGACGATGTTGATGAAGGTCAGAACGCGCGTCTTGGCCCGATCGACGATCTTCTCCTTGTACTCGTCGAAGGTCTTCCAACCCGGACCGCCGCAATCGACCAGCGTGGTCGTGCCCGTAACTAAAGCCGTGTCGTCAGGAAAGAGGCTCACGTCCGGGCCGTAGGTGTGGCCGTGCAGATCGATGAGACCGGGCACGATAAAGAGCCCCGACATGTCCACTGTTTTTTTGGCTTGTGTGGACGGGATGTCAGGAGCGACGGCGGCAATCGTGTTCCCCGAAACCGCGACATCTCTGATTCCATCGATCTCGTTGGCGGGATCAATGACGTGTCCTCCCTTGAGCAGGAGGTCGTATGTCTGCGCCGCCGCCCCGACGGGCAGAAGGGCTGCCGTTAGAAGAAGCTGGAATACAGTTCGCATAAGCACGATCAACTAAACACCTCTTGAATCACTTGACCATGATCGGTGATGGGCACGGGCCGCTTGCCGGCATAAAGGACCTTCGCCGGATCAATGCCCAGTGCGGCGTGAATGGTAGCGTGCAAGTCGGGCACGTCGACCGGCCGGGTCACGGCCTCCTTGCCGAGTTCATCGGTTTCTCCCACGACCTGGCCCGTGCGCAGTCCGCCGCCGGCGAGCAAGCAACTGAATGCCAGCGACTGGTGACCCCGTCCGCCTTGACTGTCAAACTCGGGCGGGCGGCCGAACTCGGTCGATACAACGATCAGAGTGCGGTCGAGCTGTTTGTGCTTCTCGAGATCCTGAATCAAGGTCGCCAAGCCCCGGTCGAGGTCCCGAATGAGCAGATGTTGTTTCAGAATTCCTTGCTGATGAACGTCCCATCCGGAACCGTTGAGGAAGTTCAGGTTGAACGAGACCTCGACGAAACGCACCCCGGCGCCGACGAGGCGGCGCGCCAGCAGGCATCGCTGCCCGAATTCACCTCCGTACGCTTCGCGCAATGAACTCGACTCTTCCGCCAGATTGAACACCGACATGAAGCGCTGTCCCGCCATGCGAAAGCCCTGCTCGTTGACGTCGATTTGCGATTGGACGGTGGGGTCGCCGGCATATTCGCGCCGCAACCGGTTGCGCAGCGTTCCCAGAAGCATCTCGCGCCGCTGCTGTCGGGGGCGACCGACATCCGGGGCGCGGGTCAGCCCGCCCGGGCCGGTTTCGGTCTGCGTGAGGTAGACATAGCCGTGTCTGGCGCCCAGAAAGCCGGGGTCGCGCATGATGTTGGGGTATCCCATGACTACGTAGGCCGGCACTTCGTCCGATTTCGTGCCGAGCTCGTGGGAAACGACCGAGCCGATGGAGGGATACTGCAGCGTCCCGCTGGGCTTGCGGCCGGTGTGCATCAAGTTGGATGCCGCGCCATGCGGGCCAACCAGATCGTGGCTGACCGTCCGCAGGATGACGCAACGGTCCATGAGCTTCGCCGTTCTCGACAGATGCTCGGCAACACGCACCCCTTGCACGGCGGTCGGAATCGAATCGTAGTAAGACCCCGGCACATTGCGCCCGGCGTCACCACGGCGTTTCGGATCAAAGGTATCGATGTGGCCGGCGCCGCCGCCGAGCCAGATCATGATGCAGGCATCCGCCTTGCCGCGAGGAACGCGGTCGCCCCGGCCTGTACCCGCCGCCGGCGCTGCGCTGACACCGAGACCCATGCCTGCGCCGGCCATGGCCGTTGTCTTGATCAGATCCCGTCGTGTGCCGTTCCAACTTGTCATGGCGTGGTCCTGTTGTCGAGTCAAGGAACGAGTATGAACTCCGGCGAGTTCACCAAAGCCCAAAGCACGTCCTCGTAGCGTTCACGGAAGGCCGGTTGCAGGGCCTCGGTCGGCTCGTCACCCATCCGAACGATGCGTTCTTCTTCCATGCGGATCAGATTGGACTCCTCGGACATGTGGTTGGCCCAAGAAACTCGCTGATCCGTTTTCTTCGACGGATCAACGTATGACAGCGTCATGCCGGGAACCCTGCGGTCATAGTAAGTCGGCTGCAGGTAGTCCGTGAAGACGTTCGTTTCATCCCTGGTAGGCGGACGGGAAAGGAGCCGCAGACAGGTCTCGTGGACCAGTTCGTCCAGCGGCCGGTCTTCGAGAGCCAGCCGGGTGAAACCACTGTCGTCGGAGAGCCGCGTGATGCGGGTACCCATCGGGCCGTTCGCCAGCATCAGCGTTTGCATCGGCGAAGGCCCGTCGTCACGCACGGTGGCCGGATCTTGACGCGCCTGACGCCACCCAAACGTCGTCAGCACGTCTACCAGGGCCTGAGCCCTCGGCAAGGCCAGAGACGGACGATCCCGCTCGTTCGACAACGCCGTCATCTCCCAGGCGCGTTGCGGCGTTCCCATATTCACAAACTGCTTCAGCGGACGGTCGCCCAACGGATTGAGATTCAGCTCCTCACAATCGAGACTCTTGCCTGCCGCCACGTGGAGCGAATCGACCAACTGCTCGGCGCTCAGCCGTCTGCGGACGGGACCGGCGAAAAGGCCGCCGCGCCCGTTTTCTGCCGATGCAGCTGCCGGATCGGGCGTGCGTTGATAGACGTGCGACGAAAAGATCAAACGCGCGAGGTGCTTGAGGTCGTAGCCGCTTTCGAGAAACCGCCGTGCTAGATACAGCAGCAGTTCGGGTTGCGAGACTTCCGCCTCTGACCAGTCATGCACCGGTTCCACCAAACCGCGTCCCATGTAGCGCTTCCAGACGCGGTTGACCACGACTTGAGCAAAGCGCTCGTTTTGCGGGTCGACCATCACGCTCGCTAATCGTCGGCGGCTCGTCACCGACGTATGACTCGGTGGTTCGGCGACGACGGCGGCTCCGCTCAGATCCTGGAACGGCCAGTGCGGATCAATCCGGTCTCCCGCCTTGAGCGAGATCTGAACGAACGGTTTGCGCGCCCCCTCGCGGATCGGAACGGTGCTGGCCTTGGGAAGCTCGATCGGTTTCCCTGCGAGCAACGCGGCGGCGCTAAACAGATCCTTCTGTTTGAAGGGATGAAACGGCGCATCGTGGCAGCGGGCGCACGACAACTTCTGTCCGAGAAACGCCTGGAAAAGAATGTCGGCCTTCGCAGCCATCGGAGCATCGTTCAGGCTGGCCATCGCGAAGCCCCGCGGCGCGCCCTTGTAAAGGCTCCCCTCCATTTCAATCAGCTCCGTCACGATGCGGTCGAACGGCAAATCGTCGCTGAATGCCTGGTGCAGCCACCATCGAAACGGACCGCTGTTGTTCAAGTCTGGCTTCAGGATGCTGGGATTCTCGGCCAGAACATCCTGCCAGTAGGGAATCCAGTGGTCGGCCCAGCCCGGATGGTTCAAAAGACGCTCGATGGCTCGCTGTCTTCGCAGTGCGGGCGGATCCTTGAGATAGGCGCGAATCTCATCCGCTGTGGGGATGACCCCGATCACATCGAGCGACAGCCGGCGCAGAAAAGCAAGGTCGCTCGCGAGAGCCATCGGCTGGACAGCGGCTTGTTCGAGCTTTGCCTGAACGAATCTGTCGATGTCGTTATAGACCGATTCCTCCGACGAAAGCCCGGGCGCTTCAATCGGGGCCCGGGTTGCGAGCCACGCGCGCACTCGACGATGCCGTCCCGCCCAAGCAGACTCGACTGAGTCATCGATCGCCCGTCGCCGCTCCCTGTCTCCCTGGCTGTGGCGGGCAACAACCTTGGCCTCGAAGGCTTCCCAACCTTCGTTGGTCAAGAAAGGCGTTTCGGCTCCGCCCAGCAGTCGGTCGAGCTCGCCATCACAGGAGTAGCTCAACGACAATTCCGCCGGATCGGGAATCAGCCCAAACCCACCGATCAGTGCGACCAGAGTGAAGCGGTGCTCACCGCCATCGAGTTCCACGGTCACCAGCTCGTCTTGATGGGGAACACTCGCCGGACGGAGAGGCGGTTTCACGAACTCGGGCGGCCGAGGCAACTCGTCGTTGCTTGATCGGTTCGGCTTCTGGCGTTTGGTGGTCGCGAGGATCTTCCCGTCCAATGCAAAGCGAGCTGACCCCTTTGATCGAAGTCGGAACCGGTAGCTCCCGGCCGGCAGAGCGGCATGCATGTCTGCCTTCAGCGCGAACGGCTCGGAGTAATTCAACGGCAGAGCATTTTTCGAAAACTTGGTCGGCAAGCGGGGAAAGCCGAACGCAGATTCGGTGTAACGGAATGTCGGGGTCAATCCAGTCAGGTCGATATCGCGGGCCTTGTGGTGTACGTATCCCTTGTCCCACCCTGCTTGGGCCTCTTCGGGGGTCGGCGGTGGCGGAGGGGGCAGGTTCTCATAGATCTCGACAACGACGGGTCCTGCTTGTTCCAAAGAGGAATCGAGCATGGGGCCCGCGATCAGGACCAGGGGCGTGGCGAAGGAGAGCAACAGTCCGCGTCGAAGCATCGGAGGAATCCAGCTCCGTGTGCGTTCATCTGGATGTTGAGAGCCCATCAAAGACCTGCAAGCCGGGTTGCGGCCGCCCGCTTCCCGGCGCCTATCCGTAGATATGATGCCCCAACGGGCGCCCAACTTCAACGTGGGACATGAGATTTCCGTTCCGGCAAAGATGCGCAGTCCGATCACCCGGAGCGATCCTCACCGCGGAGGCATCGGCTCCCGGCAGGCGCTCGCTTGTCAAACGCCATTAACGGGAGACTGCAAATTGTGTACATCTTAGTTCATCTTGCATCCTACTCATCCTGTCGATACCCTCACCCGCAAGATCCGGAACATTCTGTTTACGAGCCGCGCCTCCCGGGATGCGCCGATCACCGAGCAAGAGCTGGCGGATTGTTTTCAGTTCAGCCGCACACCCATCCGAGCTGCCCTGCGCGTGCTCGAAGAAGAAGGCTTGATCGAGCGGCGTAAAAGGAAGGGAATCTATCTGCGCCGGGCGGCGATCAAGGAACTTGCGGAAGTCTATGAGGTCAGAGCTGTTTTGGAAGGGTTCGCGGGACGCTTGGCTGTCCGAAACGCAACTCGCAACGACATCAAGGAACTTCAGTCCTGGGCTCGGCGGTTCACACGAGCACGGGAACGAAGAGACTTCGAGAGGGCGGAGAGGGCCAACGTCGCTTTCCACAACAAGATCGTCGAACTGGCCGGCAATACACTGCTGGAAAACATAATGGAGCGCTTCGCCATCGTGCGAAGGGCGTTCCGGTTGACGCACACCGTCCCTGCCGAAAGCGGGGCGTTTCAGCGAGGAAAACTCCCCGGATCCACAGGGTATCTGTGGGTGAAACCCTGTCCTCGGAAGCCCGTGAAGCGCTTTGCAGGGCTTCAGGAGGGGGGAGGGAACCTCCCTTCAAGCACCGCACGCCGTCAGTGGGCGCTACGGGACGGCAACGCGGGGTGAGAGCTATTCTCCGCTGGAGCGCATTAGAATTGAGACCAACTCTTGGCCGCCGAAAGTGGTCGCGGCGACGGTGAGGCCCATCAGGCGAAAGCCTTCCTCGCCAGCTTGGTTGAGTTCCTTTTCCATTGTCTTGGTTCGGCTTGTGGCCGCTAGTTGGATAGGTGTAGGTCTTGGCGGGATTGTCGATCTCGCGCTCGAGGATCACGACAACCTCTCGGCCTCCGAAGGTTGTCTCGGCAACAGATTGTCCGCAGTAGCGAAACCCCTCCGCGCCTGCCTGGCGCATCTCTTTCTGCATCGTTGACGTTTTGTTGGTGGCAAGCAGTTCGTATTCATAGCGCTGGGCCGGCGGGGCATTCGCGGGCTTGCTCATCACAACGACGACCTCGCTCCCGCCCAGCGTCTCACCCGCCATCGTGGCGGAGAACTTGTAGCCGTGCGCAGCAGCCTCGTTCATCTCCTTGCGGATTGTCTTGGTCTTGTTAGTGGCGAGCAGCTTGTAGCTGACGGCACTGTCAGCAACTGGAGCGGGTGGCGACGCCCAAACCACCGAAGCAAGCATCGCAGGAATCGTAAGCCGGACGGCGAATCGTTGAAGGGTCATGTGGAACACCTGCCCGAAGGGGGGCCTGAGAGCTATTCTATGAGCTGAAGGCGCGGGATGGCGGGTTTGGTGTTAGCGGCGGAGAGAAAATAGGCCAAGAGGCGACGGTTTTCAGCGGTGTTGTGGCGGAGCAAAACCAGGCCGGACGCCAGCGTTCCGCAAGACATTCCAGAGTGTTTTATGAGATGCGAGAGGGATGTATTCCGTGGAGCTGGGGTTGGGGATGGAGCCGGTAAATGGGGTGCCTCCGTTCCTTGGACTAGCTTACGAGCGTCCGCAACGACACCGCCACGTCTGCGGCGCCGTACAGGACCGCATTGTCCAGTGTAGCCAAAGGAACACCCAGTGCCCGTGCGAGCGCGACGAACTCGGCATCGTAGGCAGTCAGGCCGCATTCCAACGCGACATCGATCGCCTGGTGTCCAGGCACGCTGGCGATGCGGTCTCCCAGAACGGCAGCAGTGTCATCGCTCATCGCTTTGGCCTGCTCCGGGGTTACCGCGCCCCGCCGCACGAAGCCGACCAGGACGTTGCACAGCTCACTCATGAGGATGCTTGGTGCCGCCCACTCGGTCTCCCGCTCGAACAACAGGGCTGCGTCGGCGCCGCCTTCTCCGCCCATGATCAGACGCACCATCACATTCGTGTCGACTACGATCACGGTCGTCCCGTGTTCCGCATCTCTCGTAGCGTATCCTCACTGAGATCGACCGGTCCAAGTGTCTTGTTTCGCTGCCGGATACGATCCAGGAGGGCCTGCGGGTCTAGCGGCTCGCGGCTAACCGACTCCGTCAACCTCGCGAGGATCTCCCCGTTCAGGCTGCGGTGGTTCCGGCTCGCGGCCGACTTGAGCTCCCGGTGCAGGCGGTTGGGGATTCCACGGAGCGCTATGTCTGGCAGATTGGCCTCCTTCGGCAAGCGTAAAGTACCATAATGATAGCATAACAGTGTCAGGTGGCATTTCGCCGAACCTGACCTCTGCATTGGCGAGGAGGCCAGGAACCGGCGAAAGGGTGGGGCGCGGTGTTCCAGCACCACATTCCTGTTCCATTGCTACTCAGACCCCAACTAGTGTACTATCCCGGAAATATATAAACAAAGTCGTTCGATCTTGGCGAGGATGGATTCGGCCGTGGCGGTCCAGACGAAGGGGCTGGTGTTGGCGTTGTAGTGTTCGACGAAGCGCTCAATGTTACGGACGAGAGCCTTGACGCTGGAGAAGGAACCACGGCGAATGGCCTTCTGGGTAATGATGCCGAACCAGCGTTCGACTTGGTTGAGCCAGGAGGCATAGGTTGGGGTGAAATGAAGGTGGTAGCGAGGACGCCGGGCGAGCCAGGCACGAACTTTGGGATGTTTGTGGGTGGCATAGTTATCGACGATGAGATGGATGTCGAGGTTGCGCGGCACACTGCCGTCGATCTGACGCAGGAAAGCGAGGAACTCCTGATGGCGGTGTCGCGGTTTACAGCGTGTGATGACTTGCCCCGTGGCAACATCGAGAGCAGCGAACAGAGTGGTCGTACCGTGACGTTTGTAGTCGTGGGTGACGCCTTCGAGGTAGCCAAGGCCCATCGGGAGGAGGGGCTGAGTCCGCTGAAGAGCCTGGACCTGGGTCTTCTCATCGACCGAGAGCACCACGGCGTGGTCCGGGGGGTTGAGGTAGAGACCGACGATGTCGCGGACTTTCTCGACGAAGAACGGGTCGTTGGAAATCTTGAAATGCCGCTGGCGATGCGGCTGCACGCCGAACAGCTCGAACCACCGCTGGACAGTACTCTTCGAGACTCCCGTGTGTTGGGCCATCGAACGCACGCTCCAGTGCGAACCATCCGGGGGGTCGGTTCCGAGGGCCGTGTTGATGACTTCGGCAACACGTTCATCGTCATGCCTGCGGGGGCGTCCGGGACGCAGTTCATCGTGGAGTCCGGAGACTCCCTGTTCACGATAGCGCTTGCGCCACTTGCCAACGGTCGTATTGGTGACACCGAGACGCCGGGCTACGGTCGAGCCGGGAACGCCTGCGGCGCAGGCGAGCACAATCTGGGCCCTCCGCACCAGACTATGCGGCAGCGTTCGGGAGCGGGCGAGGCTCCGCAGTTCCGTTTCCTCGCTTTCACGGAGAGTGATGGGAGCAACGGGGCGACCGCGTGGCATGGGCATACCTCCAGAAACCAAAAGTTGCCCATTAATATATCATGCATTTCCGGGACAGTACACTAGCGGCTGAGGTCATCGCCACGGCTGGGCACTCGGTCTTGGATCAGGCTCACGATTCTACCCTCAACGCGGCCCCAGCGGTCCCCTTGCTTGCGCTTCTGCTGGGCCTCGGCGTGGATCAACGAAAGAGTTCTGTCAAATCCGCCCCGAGCGCGTTGTAGGCGTTGGTCAGCTCGGCGTATTGCTTGGCCTGATCGTCGTAGGCGCCGGTCAATTTCGTCACATGCTCGCCCATCTTTTGGTGGTCCTGTGCGAGGAGGGTCGTCCTGTCCACCCACGCGGCGTACTGTTGCTGCGCCTGCTCGTATAGCTCGGCCAACTGTTGCACCTGCTCTTCCAAGCGCTCGACCTGCCCGGCCAGCCCGGCCAGCCGCTTCTGATCCCGCGCGTACTGCTCGGCCAGCTTGCCGAATTCGTTCGTCAACCACTGCTCTAACTCGGTCATAGGTCTCCTTCAGCCGCGCCTCGATCCGGGCGGTCTCCCGCTCCAGCCGCTCCACCCGCCGGCTGTCCGTGTCCCGCTCGCCCCGATCCGCCGCGTTCGTCTGCTCCACCCGCGCCGCCTTCTGTAGTTTTTCCTGCAACGCCGCCCCACCGACCCTGCGGTGTCGGGCCGGGCCGAGGTGGACATTGGGCTCCCGGCTCAGCTCGGCCGCCCGCTCCAGGTCGCCGGCGCGGTACGCTTCGTCCCGCAGCTCGGCCAGGCTGCGGTGATCGATCCGCTCTCCCCGCCCCGCCTGCTCGAGTGCCCGATTCGCCGTCCGCTCCCATGCCCCGCGGGTCTTGTCCAGCCAGTCCCCGGCCTTGGCCGCCCGCGATTTCCGCGCCCCGCCCTGCTCCGGCGCCTGCGTGTTGTAGCACCGGAACCACTGCGCTGCGCCGCGCTCGATGCCGTCATGGCCGCGCTCTGAGAACATCAGGTGCGCGTGAGGATTTTCTCCGTCCGTCCCGCCGCGGTGGATTGCCAGCGTATAGGGCAGCCGCTCTCCGCCCGTCAACTGCTCGGCGAAGTCCGAGGCCGCCTCCCGCCGCTCGGCCTCGCTCAACTTCTGGGGCAAGGCGAACTGCACCTCGCTGTAGAGCCGCCCGTTAGCGCGCTCGTTTTCGTCCGCCGCCTGCCAGTATTTTGCGGGGTCGGACCGCGCCCACTGCGGCATGTTTCCGTGCTCGATGTGCTCCAGTTCCTCGACGTCCTTCTCGTACTTTCCTTCGCGCCCGATGTAATCGCTCTTGGCGCGCGCCGACAGCCCGCCGGCGCGGGAACCGAAGCTCACTTTCAGGTGCTAAACCGCCACGCCGCGACGCCCCTCGCTTCCCGCTTCTCAGCACGCCGTTTTATGCAAGTAAAACGGAATAGTGCGCCCTTCTCTTCCGCTCGGGTCTTTCTCCCACCGCCTCCCCGGCGATTTAATTTGATCCACTTGCCTGCCCGATGCTACCATCTTGCAAGCCATGCAGCCGCAACAAGAGCTCCAGTAACTGCTGGCCCGCCAGGAAACCCTCAAGCAGGAGCTCAAGGCGCGGAAAAAAGAGCTGCAGGATGCCCAGCGCCGCCGCCGCGACAACTTCAAACGCCAGATCCGGGGCGCCCAAGCCCGCATCTCCGCCGCCGATCGTCCAAACGACCCCCTATCCGCACGAAGCGATCGTTGACAGGATCGAGGCGGGCGATGCCGACGGCGCCGAAAAGCTTCTGCAATTGCACATCCGACGAGGGAAACAACTTCTGATCGAGAGGGTGCTCGATCTGGATCTTGGGATTCCTCAACAGGGGGCTATTGAGTCCCCGGTCATGGAGAAGGCTCCTCGACACTGAGAGAAGGAGGATCGGAACATTGACCATGGGAGTGACGGAACCATCTTCAGGGGCTGTATGCACAGGGATGCGAGGCGTCCCCGAGATCGTCGACGACATCAGGAAGAACGGCTACGACGTGGTGGACGACGTGATTCCGGCGGAGCAGGTGGGAGAGATCCGGCGCGAGGTCGTGGAGGCTCAGCGCGTTCATCACGAGGAGGCCGAGGCCGAGTTGGCGAAGATCCGGGCGCGCGGTCACCGCGTTGGCGTCCAAGGCGTCGCGGTGCTCAAGCAGGCGATCAACGCCACGCAGTGTTTCGCGCCGTACCTGGCCGACGAGCGTATTCTCGGGGTCGTCGAAGCGTTCTTCGGCGACTTTGCGCGGATCTCGTGTACCGACTGCGTGATCAACAATCCCGGCAACGGACGCGGGTACTGGCACGCCGATTGGCCCTACAACGCGACGAACTCGACGCACGTCAAGGCGCCGTATCCGGACGCGATGATGCACCTCTCGTCCATCTGGATGCTGACGCGGTTTGGCGCAGACAATGGAGGAACGTTTGTCTTGCCGCGCAGTCACCGCTTCGACAACAACCCGGCTACCGGCAAGATGTCCGGGACCGACCAAGACGCGCCGCATCCGGATGAGCGGCAGGCGGCGGGTTCGGCAGGCAGCGTACTCTTTTACGATAGCCGACTCTGGCATGCCGTGGCTCCGAACCGGAGCGAGGAATCCCGTGTCGCTCTGGTCGTCAGATACGCGCCTTGGTGGTTGAATCTGACGCCCACGATGCGGGGCACTCCCGACCATGAGCGCATGGTCCTGGAAACGGGCGGCAAGAATTATGACGCGGTTCCCATTCGTCGTGATGTGTTCGAACGGTTGCCGGACAGGGTGAAACCGCTCTATCGGCACTGGGTCTTGGACTGAGTTTCCGACGGGCCATGTCGCCTCTCGACTACTTCGTCATCGCAGTTTACGTAACCGGCGTCACGCTTGTCGGACTCGCCGCGTCCCGGCGCAAGCAGTCGTCCATCAGCGAATATTTCCTCGGAAACCGGCGCGTGCCGTGGTTGGCTGCCTCGGCGTCGATGATTGCCACCGGCATCAGCGCAAAAAGCCTGATCGGGTTGCCGGGGCTTTCGTATACGAAAGACCTCACTTACCTGCAGATGTACATCGTGCTGCCTCTGGCGGCTTTGATCGCGGCGACGCTGTTCCTTCCGTTCTACAGCCGCATCAAGATCACCTCCGCGTACGAATACCTGGGGCGGCGCTTCGGTCCAGGGGTGCAGTCCTACGCGAGCTTGATCTTTCAGATCGAGACAGCACTGATTCTGGGGACGGTCATCGCCGCGCCGAGCCTGGTGATGTCGGAGGCCACGGGTATCTCGTACAACGCCGCGGTTGCGATCCTGCTGGTGGCCACGCTGCTCTACACGTCCATCGGCGGCATGCGCGCCGTGATCTGGACCGACGTCGTTCAGTTCTTCGTCTTTGCCGCCGTGCCGGCCGGCCTGCTGCTGTATACGGTTTCCACCGCGGAAGGTGGGCTGCCCGCTCTCATCGAAACCGCAGCCGCGCACGACAAGCTGCGAGCGTTCAATTTCTCTTTTGACTTCACAGTGGAGATCACGTTCTGGGCGGCGCTGGTCAGCATGCTGTTCTGGCACACCGGCAACCAGAGCGTGAATCAGGTGTTGATTCAGCGCTACATGACGACGCCCTCGCAGAGGGACAGCCGACGGACGATTCTGCTGAGCAGCGTGGGGATCCTCGGTTTGTGGATCATGTTCCTGTTGGTGGGAATCCTGCTTTTTTCGCACAACACGATGTATCCGGGAAGTGTCCCGCCGGATACGCCGCCCGATCGAGTTTTCACGGCCTTCGTCATGTCCGTGATGCCGACGGGGCTGAAAGGGGCTTTCATCGCGGCGGCGTTCGCGGCGGGCATGTCGACGCTCAGCTCGATGTTGAACTCGATGGGCACGGTGACGCTGGTGGATGTGTGGCAACTTCATTTTTCCGACGGCGCGAGCGAACAGGTCTGGATTCGCCGCGCTCGTCTGTTGACTCTCTTATGGGGTGTGTTCAGTTTTGTTTCCGCTTTGTTCGTACTTCGGTTCGGAACCGTCATCACGGCCGGCATCGCGCTGGGCAGCGTGATCACCGGCGCTTTGTTAGGCATGTTTCTCATCGGCATCTTCGTCAAGCGGGCCGGTGCGGTCTCGGTGCTGGCCGGCTCGATTGTCGGCATGGCAAGCGTCGTGGCCGTCATGGCCGTTTCGGAAATCTCGTGGTCCTGGTACTGCGGCATCGGAACCGTCATGACGTTTCTTGCGGGATACGTCAGCAGTCTTTTGGCGCCGGCGACCGTCTGCTCGGACGACCTTTCCTACGAGGCGCTCCGCGGCGCGGTTGCAACGAGACAGCAAACCTGAAGTGAAGACCATGAGAGTCCTCCCAATCGCCCTGGAGTGACAGTGCGGGTCCGGAACCGATCAGTATCGCCGTGACACGGATCGGAGAACGCCTCGAACCGCGGGCGTTCCCAATGCGCCATGCAGAATCGGTGGAAATGCCCTGAATCGCGCGCCTTTATCGTTGCGTGCGGTAGAAGGATATGGTAGTGTCGAGGTGGTTAATTTCTCCCCGCTCGCACAGTGCAGCTTAAGTGCCGGGCGGCGATCGTGGGGGGTGTTTTGGCACGCGGTCAACCAGCACGTGAACCACGTCCTGGTGCGACGCAGCAGGGCGCTGGAGTCCCGGCCCGGGACTCCCAGCGGACCGTCTCCCTCCGCAGCACCGGCCTTATCGGCCTATCGATCACCCTTCGTATCACAGGCGTTGTCCTCTTCGTACACGACGCTTTACTCTCTGCATTTTTCTTGAGCAATCTCTTCACACTTCGTCTGAGCCGGCTTTTTACCTCGGCCCAAGAGCTTTCTTACGGCTTTATCGGTAAAGCAATGAACACCAGGTTGGGAACTGAAGGAGAGAAACATGAACACGCATCCGCTCTCGACGTCGAAGCTTCTGGTGAGCTTGCTGCTATGTATCCTGGCAAGTTCACCCACCGTTCTGGGTCAAGGGAATTTCGGATCGATCACCGGAGGCGTGTATGACGCAACCGGCGCCGTGATTCCCGGAGTCCGGATCACGGCCATCGGGCTGGAAACCGGTTTACAATTGTCCACGGAGACAACTACCGTGGGCAGTTATCTCATTCCGAACCTGCCGAACGGCGAGTACCGTGTGACGGTAACCGCCACCGGGTTCAAGACGTTCACGCGGCAGCCGGTCATCGTCTCGACGGGGACCGTCACAACCGTGGACGCAACCCTCGAGATCGGCGACGTGACCGAAACCGTCACGGTGGAGGCGGCCAGCGTGCAGTTGGAGACAACCACCTCCGGCGTCGGATCCGTGATGAACGAGGACGTCTTTCGGAAGGTCCCGTATGACCTGCATGGCATGAATGTGCAATCCGGCATACGGCAACCGCAGCAGTTCATCGTCCTGGTTCCGGGGGTCACGGGTGACTCCTCGAACCACACCATCAACGGGGGTCAGCTCAACAGCTCGACGCTGCAGGTGGATGGTCACAATTGGCAGCTCATCAACCGTCCGGGCATCATGAATTCCTGGCCTCCACCGTTCGAAGCCATCGAGGAGTTCAAGCTCAACACGGCGCAGTATGGGGCCGAGAACCCGATCGGGACCGCTGTCACGCAGTTCACCTTCAAGTCCGGGACCGATGAGTTTCATGGAAGCTTCACCCACCTCTCACGGAATGACGCTTTCAATGCACGAGGGTTTTTCGCCTCCGGGCCGTCTCCGACCAAGATCAACGAGAGCACCATCACCGTGGGCGGGCCGATCGTCAAGGGAAAGACCCACTTCTTTGGTCTCATCACACGCTACAGCCGGCGGGGCAAGGCGAACGCGGCCCGTCGGATTACCGTGCCGACCCCGCTTATGAAACAGGGGGACTTTTCAGAATATGTGTTTCCCGACGGCCGCTTGCGCCAGATCTTCGACCCATCGACCACCATGGACAATGGCAGTGGGGGATTCACCCGGGAGCCATTCCGCGACAACGTGATTCCCTCAGATCGAATCGGGGCGGTGGGACGAAACGGCGCGGCCTTGATGGTCGACCCGATCTCGCCGGGTATTATCAACAACCATGTCATCGTTGGCGGGGCTGGGGAGAACGTGTGGCTGCCGAACGTGAAGATCGACCACTCCTGGACGCCCAACCAAATCACGCGAGGCTCCTATTTCGGGACCCGCCGAGATCGAGTCCGACCCAGCGGATATGAAGGTCCTCTCGGACCCGGTGACGCATCCGATTTCAACAACAACAACTACATGGTTTCCCACAGCAGTGTGTGGTCGTCCTCGCTGGTCACGGAGTTTCGCTTTGCCATCGCGCCCTGGATCGGGCCGCAGATCAACGTGGGCATCACTGACGTTGCGGGAACCGAGGCATTGGGCATCAGCGGTATTCCGTCCGTACCCGGCATCACCCCCCGTCTCAATATCAGCAGCATCTTTGGCCCGCTGGGCAATGCGAACCGCCAGATCTTCCGGAGCACCAGGAAGCACCACACGTTCGGTACTACGACGAACTGGACCAAGGGGCGCAACCAGTTCAAGTTCGGCTTCACCGGGGTCTTGAGTCACGACAATACGAGCCGGGGTTTGAACGTGGTTGGAACTTTCGCGTTCAACAACCGCAGCACTTCCGATCCGGACGCACCCAACGTCGGACAACTAGGCCATGGGATGGCCAGTTTTCTGCTGGGAGATGTCTATCAGTCGTCGCGATTGATTTGGCGGCCGGAAGTACAGGAGAGGCAGAGGATGCGGCGAGTGGAGGTCTTTTTCCAGGACGACCTCAAGGTGACCAACAAACTGACGCTGAACCTTGGGATCAGCTACCACATCCCCTATCCCTACAAAGACGCGGAGGACAACGTTTCCGCTGTCTATCTCGATGTACCCAACCCTGGCGCGGACGGGCTGCCGGGGGCCTTGGTGTTTGCAGGGGAGGGCCCCGGACGCATAGGACGCAGCCAGTTGGTCGACACCTACTACAAGTCTTGGGCCCCCAGGTTCGGGTTCGCCTATCGCTGGAACGAGAAGACCGTATTCCGCGGTGGCATAGGCGTGTACTACGGCTTTGCTCCCTCGCATACGGTATTGAACGGAACCCCCAGGGAGGGGATGATCTTCACCGACGTGCGCACGAGCGAGGATCAAGGGATCACCCACCCGTTCAACATCAACGACGGGGTACCGGCGGCAAACATTACGCTCCCCAGTGTGGACCCCACGTTGAAAAACGGGGGCACCGCCGACTACGTGCATCCTCGCAGCGGCGTCCCTCCCTTCAGCACAAACTGGTCATTCGGGATACAGAGGGAACTGCCAAAGGGCCTGTTTCTCGATGTCTCCTACGTCGGCAACAAAGCCAGCCGCTTGCCGTCGCAGTTGGAGAACATTCAGCAATTGCCGCCAAGCGTCCTCGATGACCCCGTTCTCGCGCCGATTCTCAACAGGAACATCAATGACCCCTTGGCCGTGGCAGCCGGTGTAGAGAAGCCGTTTTCAAGCTTCAGAGGAACAGTGGGCCGGGCGATTCGTCCTTTCCCGCAATATCAGAACCTGCGCAACAGACATCAGGGGAATGGTTTTTCTCAATACCATTCATTACAGATCAAGTTTGACAAGCGCGCCGGCGATTTCTTCTTCCTGAACGCCTATACCTTATCGAAGCTTATCGACACGGGCGGAGACAACCGAGGAAGAGGGAATCGACTCGCGCTCGACACCAATCGCCGGTTCCTCGAGAAGGCATTGTCATTCAACGACCAAACACACACGTTCGTGACGAGCGCCGTTTACGAGCTTCCGTTCGGACCGGGAAAGAAATGGCTGAATACCACTGCCGGTAATATCTTCGGCAACTGGAGACTCTCGTGGTCCATGCGCTATTTCTCGGGAAGACCGATAGGCCTCACCTCAGGCCAGTCCCTTCCCATTTTCGGCGGCACGAACAGACCCAACCGCATGGAGGGCGCACCGCTCCAGGGGTTCTCGGGTGACTTCGATCCCGCCGTGCATCGCTATATCAACCCCGACGCCTTCGAAGACCCGGGACTGAACGCATTAGGCGTGCCCACTTTTGGGACTCTGGGCCGGACGCTGTCGAACTTGCGTGAGCCTTTCTTCCTGAATGAAAACTTCATTTTGACGAAGTTGTTCAAGCCAAGAGAGACCCACACGGCCGAAGTGTATGTGACCATGCTCAACGCGTTCAACCGAGTGCGTTTCGGCAGGCCCAACACAAACGTGAGTTCGGCCCGGTTTGGAACGATCAACCGCCAGGTCAATGAAGCGCGGCAGCTCGAGATCGGGTTCCGCTACTTGTGGTAGGCGTCCCGAGAGGTCTTGACCGTTGCGGCCGGTGCTGCTTCGGTGGCGGTGCCGGCCGCCCGTTTCCGCGAGCCGGCTAACCCCGGAACCGGGGAAGGCGGGACAGCGTGCGTTGAGCGGGCAACGCCATGACGCTGCCGCCAGGAGGTGGCGACCGATTCCGTTGCGGCGCACCTGAAAGGAGTTCATCATGAAGCGAACATCTCGACGTTCCCTTCTGAAGGCCGTTGCCGCGGCCTGGGCGGGCGGATCTCGGCAAGAGGCCTGGGGCTTGGCCGCGGCAGGGCTCGCGTCGCCCCTGACCGGAAACGAGTCGGCGCGCAAGCTGCTTCAGATGTCCGACGCCCAACTGGCCCGGCTCGAAGAGGCACGCCAACAAGGCTTGCTGGAACTGGCGCCGGTGAACCTGCCGACACCGGACCGTTACTCCGGTGACAACGACCATTTCGGTTGGCCCGTGGCTACGATGATCGACGACACATTGATCGTCAGCCACCGCCGGATTATCGGTCACGCACATGGCGAGGGCCAAAAGATGGACGAAACTTCGACCTACTCGGTCGTCGTCCGTTCACAGGATGGGGGCAAGACCTGGTCAGAGCCGTACGATCTTCGCGACTGCATGAAACCCAAGGACCGCACTCGCGGCGGCTTCATACCCCTGTCGCACCGCTATCGCTTCAATGCCGGGCTGCAAGACCCCTATCTCGGCTACAAGCTCCACCTCATTGCGATCGGCGCGACGAAAGATGGCGGAGTCGTCGTCATCAGCGATCATGGGGCTTTTCGCTCGGACGACAAGGGGAAAACGTGGAGGCATTTTTCGACGGCCTTCCGGGACGACACGATGCCCGGCCCGATCCTCTACACCGCGCCGCGGCTTTTCGAGCACCCCGAGTACGGCCTTGTGTTGGTAGCGCACTCGATGCCGAACCGCTACCCGCATCACGTGAAGCACCCCGGCCCGGTCACCATCGCCGATGCCGTTCACATCCGCTATTCGAAAGACGGCGGTGAGACGTGGAACAGTTTGGATGTCCCCATGCCGGAGTGGGCCAAGCCCAACGAGCCCTGCCCGCTCTATTGGAATGGCAAGCTCATCCTCATAACACGAAGCTGGGGCGAACCGTCGAGAGATGCCGACGGGAACGCGCGCTATGTTCAGTTATGGTCCGAAACGGGCTGGCCGCCGTTCAAGGCCAGGTTCACCAACATTCGCAGCGCCAGCCAGGATACGTGCGACATCGACTACAACCCGGTGACGAAACGGCTCGAGGTGATCCACCCCAACCGCAGGGGCGCCGGGCCGGGTCAACTCAACAACGGCAAGATGTCGCTGCTGCTTTGGAGCATCGAGCCGGAGGCGCTGTTCGCAGGCAGTTCTGATTGGCGCTATGACTGCACTTTCTTCTCGCGGCAGGGCGGCCTCCTCTGGCGCGAACCGAACCCCGTTGACGGCCTGCATCCTGCCGGCAATGTCATTGATGAAAAGGCAGGGGTCCAGCACATCTTCATGTACATGGGCTTCCCCACGGGGCCGGCCGGCGTGTTCCGTCTGACCCGCACGTTGGACACCGAGAAGCTCAAGGCATTCCTGGCCGCAGGACCGGTGCGGGGATGACTCGGCGAGGCGGGAGCCCTGTGGTCACATCACTCTGCGGGAAGGGTCCTTTGCGCAGGGCGCGGCGGCAGCGGCAAAGACCGGGGGACGAAAATTGTGAGATCGTCTTGGTGGGCCGAATGGCGCTGGCCGCCGTGCGGCGGCGGTATCCGTCGAGCCTCGACGAGACGTGCTTTCCCTCGCGCTTTCCGTTTCATGAACTACCCAATGTTCTGCTGTCGCCCCATTGTTCGAGTTGGACCCGCCACATGCTCGAAGCTCGGGTGCGGGATGTCGCCGGGAATGTTCGCCGACTGGCGGAGGGTCAACCGCTCATCAACATTGTCAGGCAGGGCGCGGCATGAAGCTACTCGGACGAGGGGGTCTCACTTCCGCTCTCGGACTTTGCCTCGCCCTGGTACCTTCAGCCCTTCCAGCAGGGGTGAGAACCATTATCTGGACGGGCGCCGCGAGCACGGACCGCTGGACGGACGCGGGTAACTGGACCGGCGATGTTGTGCCTGGAACCAAGGACATAGCACGATTCGAGTCGCAAGCGGATGTCGTGCTGGAGGGCGCTTCTTCCGTCGGACGGCTGGAAGTGGAACTCGCCGACAAGGATGCGGTGGTCTTCCTCGATGGGCCGGGCAAGCTGGTGCTTACGGGAGCCGATACCGTGGTCGGCAAGCCGCTATCGCTAGCCGCCAAGCGCGGAACGCTCGAGATCGGCCAGAAACTCGCGATCGATCTAGAGGGAACCCGCTTCAGCGCCCAGGCCGGTGGAACGCTTGTTCTGCGAAGCGAAAAGATCGTTGCCAAAGAGCCCCATCTGAAGGCCGCCGTTTCTCAATCGGGAACACTGCGCTTGGGAATGCGGCGCTGGGACCCCCAAATGGACCTCGACCTTTCGACCGGGTCAACCCGGGGTCGCGGAGCCAAGGTCATTGACTTCGCCTTGTCCGCGGACGTACACCAAATCATCACCTTCGGAAAGTTCAAGGAGCATGACGGCGATCCGATCGTGATTCGCGGCTTCGAGCCGGGAGACGCGCTGTGCTTCTCCGAAGACCCCCGGCGATCGACGGACCCCGGCAAGGAGCTTGTGCTTTCGGCGGTCGGGTTTGAGGGCTGGGGCGCCCAGAGTGCGGCCGGGATCGAATCGACTGGCGCCCTTTGGTGTCTCAAGCCGCAGGGAACGAGCCTTCCGAAAGCGCTCGTCGAGCTTTCATCTGTGCCCCTCGACAGTGGTTTTCCGCCGCGCGCGCATCTCAAGGACAAGCACGTCCAAACCCTGGTTGCCGCGTCCGAACGCTACCCGAGAAACATGGGCGCCGACATGGTCAAGTTGCGGGACGGGCGTTACTTCCTGGCGTTCTCACAGTGGTTGACCGGCACGACCGACCAAGACGACTCGCGCGTCATGGGAATGGTTTCGAGCGACCAGGGAGTGACATGGGATGCGCCGTTTCCCGTGGTCACCGCGGACGGTGAGTGCAAGAGTATGCGTCAGCCGAGCCTGTTGCGGCGCGGCGACGGTGAGCTGCTTCTCTTTGTTCGTTGCCGCGAGGAACTCACGGAGGCCTGGGTCGCCATGTTCCGATGCCGCGACGAAGAAAGAATCGATAAGGACCCGGCGGCCTGGACGCGCCGGCGCCGGATTACGCCTCCGTCGCCTGGAAGGCATATCGCGCTGAACAATCGAGCGATCCGTTTAAGTACGGGCGGGTTGCTACTGCCTCTCTCGACGCCGTGGCCGTGGGACCGGCCAGACGCAAGCGGCAAGGACATCCGATCGTGGTGCCTTTATTCCGACGACGACGGGGAGACTTGGCAACAGAGCCGGTCGATGCTGGCGGGGCCGGGGCGCGGGCTCATGGAGCCGTATGCCGTCGAGCTCAAGGACGGCCGGCTGCTCATGCTGATGCGCACGCAGACCCACCGCCAGTATCGCTCCATTTCGCGTGACGGCGGCGATAGCTGGTCGCCAGCGACGGAAGTCACCGCCCTCGTTTCCCCGGAATCCCCGGCGGCCGTCCGTCGGGATCCCGGCACCGGCTGGCTGACCGTGGTGTGGAACTACAACAGCCGGGGCAAACACGGCGCCGATCGAACACCGCTGACGATTGCACTTTCCGACGATGAGGGAGAAAGTTGGTTCGGTTATCTCAACCTGGAAACCGATCGAACCAAGGCGTTTTCCTATCCGAGTTTGCGGTTCATCGACGGCAAGGTTTTCGTGACTTACTACGAAAGGCAGGTCGTTCCAACGGACCGCCGTATCTCGCTCAAGATGCGTTCCTTCAAGATTTCAACTCCAGGCTTAACGAAGGGAGCCGCACCGCATGACTGAAGTAAATCGCAGATATTTTCTTTCGTTCGCCGGCCTGGCAGCATCGGCGCTGCCGGCACGACGGGCAGCCGCCAAAGCGGGCATCGGCGAGAAGTACTCGCTCAGCGTCTGCCCCTGGACACCGGAGAACCCGCGCCATGACCATCAGCAGATCTTTCCGCTGAGCGACGATCGTCTGCTGTTGGTTTGGTGCGAATACTACGTCAAGAAGCCCTCGCGGATCTTTCGATCGCCTTACTCGACAGCCGGCAGCGGTGACGCCGCGCCCTGCCGGATCGCCGCGCGTGTCTCCAAGGACCGCGGACGAACCTGGAGCGGGAAGATCACGTTACAGGAAAACTTCGGTGTGGACAATGTGAAGCACCCGAACCTGCTGCGCTTGCCCTCGGGAGAGATCCTTTTCTCTTTCACGGTACGGGACATTGCCAACCGCGATCTGAAGATCTACCTCAAGCGGTCTCGGGACGAGTGCGAAACGTGGACCGAGCCGGTGCAGATCTCACCAACCGGAGGTGTGTACTTCACCAACGCCGACCACAATCTGCTGCACAGTTCGGGACGGATCATCCTGCCGTGCCATTGGGGCGAGTTCTACGGCCGGGGGGATCATTACAACGCGTTTTGTCTCTACTCCGATGACGAGGGAGAGACGTGGCAAACGAGCCGTAAGAGAGTCGATCTTCCCAAGCGCGGCGCCGAGGAGCCGGGTGTGGTCGAGCTCGAGGACGGCTCGCTGTTGTCGATGATGCGGACCACTCTCGGGAAGATCTACCGCTCCGAATCCAAGGATCGCGGCGAGACGTGGTCGGACGCTGAAGCGACCGAGCTGCCCTCACCATCGGCGGCCAATTGCATCAAGCCCATTCCCGAGACAGGAGATCTCGTGTTCGTTTGGAACAACGCGACACCGGAAGCTCTCACCGTTCCCGGCGGCACGAGCTACCACTACCCGCGAAATCCGCTCACGGCGGCAATCTCCAAGGACGAGGGCAAGACCTGGACGAACTTCAAGGATATCGAGCGTCGCGAGGGTTACATCAGCGGGTACCCGTCCATCTCGTTTGCCGGCGGCGAAGCGCTCGTAGCCTATTACCATTCTTCGCGATCGATGTCGCGCGACACCGATCTGAGGCTGAAGATTGTTGACGTGGACTGGTTCTACTCGTGAGGAAGCCGTTATGACACGAACATCTCGAAGGTCCCTCTTGCAGGCCGTTACGGCGGCCTGGGCGGCGGGCTCCCGGCAGGAAGCCCGGGCTCTCGCCGCAGCCGCGCTCGAGTCGCCGCTGGCCGGCAATGAACTGGCGCACAAGCTGCTTCAGATGTCCGACACTCAACTGGCCCGGCTCGAAGAGGCGCGGCAGAAAGGCTTGCTGGAGTTGGCGCCGGTGAACCTGCCGACACCGGACCGTTACTCCGGTGACAACGACCACTTCGGCTGGCCGGTGGCCACGATGATCGACGACACTCTGATCGTCAGCCACCGCCGCAATCTCGGACACAGGAAGGCAGCAGATCAAGAGCAGGACGAAACTTCGAGCTATTCGGTCGTCGTTCGTTCGCAAGACGGCGGCAAGACATGGTCCGACCCCTATGACCTGCGCGACTGCATGAGACCCGAGGACCGTACCCGCGGCGGCTTCACTCCGTTGTCGCATCGCTATAAGTTCAATCCCGGGCAAGACCCGTTTCTGGGCTACAAGCTCCACCTCATCGCCATCGGGACGACGAAGGATGGGGGAGTTGTCATCATCAGCGACCACGGGGCTTTTCGCTCGGACGACAAGGGGAAGACTTGGAAGCATTTTTCGAAGGCCTTCCGCGACGACACGATGGCCGGCCCGATCCTCTACACCGCGCCGCGGCTGTTCGAGCACCCGAAATACGGATTGGTGCTGCTGGCGCACTCGATGCCCAACCGCTACCCGCACCACGTGAAGCATCCGGGGCCGCTGACCATCGCCGACATGCTGCACATCCGCTACTCGCAAGACGGTGGCGAGACGTGGAAGAGCCTGGACGTCGCCATGCCGGAGTGGGCCAAGCCCAATGAGCCCTGTCCGCTCTACTGGGAGGGCAAGCTCATCGTGATCACGCGGAGCTGGGGCCAACCTCCGAAGGACGCCGAGGGTAACATGCGGTACGTGCAATTATGGTCTGAAGCCGGTTGGCCGCCGTTCAAGGCCAAGTTCACCAATATCCGCAGCGCCAGCCAGGATACGTGTGACATCGACTACAACCCCGTGACGAAGCGCTTCGAGGTGATTCATCCGAATCGCAGGGGCGCGGGACTGGATCAACTCAACAATGGCAAGATGTCGCTGCTGCTTTGGAGCATCGAGCCTGAGGCGCTGCTCGCGGGAAGCTCGGATTGGCGCTTTGACGGCGTTTTTTTCTCCCGGGAGGGCGGCCTCTATGGGCCCTCCACAACAGCCATCGACGGATTGCATCCGACAGGCAACGTGATCGACGAGAAGGCGGGCGTCCAGCACATCTTCATGTACATGGGCTTCCCCACCGGGCCCGCGGGGGTGTTCCGTCTGACCCGCACCTTGGACACGGAGAAGCTGAAGGCATTTCTGGTCTGACGACCATGGCAAGGCTCGGCGAGGCCGGAACGTTTCGCTCGGTTCGCCCGCACTCGTCACTGCACACGACACACCATGCCAACAACAAAAAACCACTCGCGCATCACCCGCCGTTCCTTCGTCCTCGCCGCCTGCGGTGTTGCCGCCTGTTCCGACCGGGCCTCCGACAAACCGACCTTCGACGACGATCCCCTGGTGGCTCGCCTTCTCTACATGTCCGAGGAGCAGTTGGCGAGACTCGAAGAAGGCCGCCGGGAAGGTCTGCTCGAACTCGCGCCCGTGAGTCTGCCGCCCGACCCCGAGGCTCTCAACAACCATTTGGGCTGGCCGGTGGGCACGCAGGTCAAAGACACGTTGATCGTCGTGCACCGCCATATTCCGGGACATTGGACAGGCCTCGAACGGACCGACGACAACCACAGCTACACGATGGTCGTGCGTTCAACCGATGGTGGCAAAACGTGGAGCAGGCCCTTTGACCTGCGGCAGGTGATGACGCGCGAAGACCGCTACCGCGGCGGCCACATCCCGCTCTCCCATCGCTACAAGTTCGCCCCCGACCAGGATCCGACACTCGGCTACAAGATCCACCTGAACGCCATCGGGACCACATCTGACGGTGGAGTCGTCATCGTGAGCGATCACGGTGTCTTTCGCACCGACGATCAGGGAAGAACCTGGAAGCATTTCTCGACCGCCATGCGCGAGGACACAACGCCCGGGGCGGTTCTCTACATCGGCCCGCGGCTTTTCGAGCATCCTGAATACGGACTGGTGGTCGTCGGGCACTCGAACATCGTGACCGAGGATTACAAAAAAGGGCCCCATCCTCCCGACACCACGGGGGGAACCGTGCGCATCGCCGACAAACTGCACTTCCGATACTCGCAGGACGGCGGCGCCAGTTGGCGGGAAGAAGAGCAATCTCTGCCGAGCTTTGTACGTCCCGGCGAACCCGTGGCCTTGTATCACGACGGCAGGCTCGTGGTCGTCCCGCGAAGCTATGACCCGGCGGCCTATGACGAGGCGACGGACACCTCGGTCTACGCGCAGCTCTGGTCGGACCGCGGCTGGCACCCCCTTGCAGCGAAGCACACGACGATCCGCGTCGAGGGCAGACGGGGCCGTCAAGATACGCTTGACATCGACTACAATCCCGTGACGAAGAGAATCGAGGCGGCGGTCCCGGCGCGTGCGGGCGGTGGGGAAGGACGTCCGTATCCGGGGCGGATGTCGCTGAACCTGTGGAGCATCGACCCGGATGAACTCTTCGCGGGCAGTGCGGACTGGCGCTTCGAGTGCGCGCTTTTCGCACGGAAGGAGCCTATGGGCAAGATTGACGGCCTGCATCCCGGCGGAGCGGTGATCGACGCCCGGCGCGGTGTGCAGCACATCTTTGTCTATATGGGCTATCCGGCGGGGCCGACAGGAGTGTTCCGCGTGACGCGCACCCTGGACACACGTCGGTTGAAGGCTTTCCTGAGCTGACCTTGCCGGGAATCCGTAATCACAGCCCCTCTACGGAGGAAAGTTTCATGAAGAGCCATCAAAGCATCGACCGGCGAAAGTTCTTCGCATTGTCGTCGTCCGTACTGCCGCTCGCGGCGAACCGAAATGCCCGTGCCGCCCGGGGAGGATTGCGAGAGTCGTTTAGTCTGACCGTCTGCCCTTGGTCGGCAGAAAACCCGCGGCACGATCATGCCCAGATCTTTCCTCTCAAGAGCGGAAACCTGATGCTTGTCTGGTCGGAGTACTACGTGAGGCGGCCGTCGAACATCTTCCGCACGCCGTACTCGAAGACCGGTACGGGAGACCAGGCTCCGTGCCGCATCTCCGCGCGCGTTTCACGAGACCGCGGACGCAGTTGGAGTGGCCGCATCACGTTGCAGGAGAACATCGGTTCGGATAACGTCAAGCAGCCGAATCTGGTTCGTCTGCCCAACGGGGAGGTATTGTTTTTCTTCACGTCGTGGGATTTTGCCGCCCAACAACGCCGTATCCATATGCGGAGGTCCAAGGACGACTGCGAAACGTGGACTCCGCCGCGGCAAATCTCGCCCGAGGGCGGGGCTTATATTCTGGATGCGGGCCGTGTGTTCCTGCACAGCTCGGGGCGCGTCATCTTGCCGGCCTATTGGACCCCCGAGATCTGGAGCGAGCGAGAACACTTGACGGCCTTCTGCTTCTATTCCGACGACCTTGGGAGTAGTTGGCATCAAAGCCGGAATCGGATCGATATCCCTAAGCGGGGCGCGATGGAGCCGGCCGTCGTCGAGCGCAAAGACGGTTCGCTTTTTGCCCTTTTGCGAACGCAGCTTGGCAAGCTCTGGCAAGCGGAATCACCGGACCGGGGTGAAACCTGGGGGAACGTAGGCGCCACCGTGCTCGATTCACCGCAGTCGGAGCCCGCGCTGAAGCGTATTCCCGGGACGGGTGACTTCCTGGCCATCTGGAACCACACCGTCCCGTATGCGTTGCGGAACCCCAAGCCTTCGGACAACTTCGGCGGGCCCCGCAATCCTCTCAGTTGCGCCGTCTCGCGGGACGAGGGTAAGACCTGGGAGCACATCCAGCACATCGAAAACCGCGAAGGCTATGACAATGCCTACCCGAACGTCTTCTTTTGGGATGACGAGGCGCTCGTGACCTACTATTGGAAGTCCGAGTCGAGCGCGCACGTTCGAAACTTGCACTTGAAGATCTATCCGACACAGCAGTTCTATCTTCAAGCATGACTCGGGGATAGGTAAGGGACGTGGCTCAAAACCGCTCCTGCACTCCGTAAGGTCAGGAAATGCAGGCTAAGCACGCCGCCCTTCGCGGCTTGGGCTCCCGGCTTGCACAGGCAACCAGCCTGCATTTCTCACCACCCGACGGCCGAAGCACGCGATAAGACCGCCATGACTTCGTTGCGCTTGCTTGCCGTGCTCGATGTACTGTCAAAGTACACCTGCGCGCGCCCAGCGGCGCGCGCCTCGTCCTGACGGTCCTCTCACGCACTTCGCCTCGCCACGTGGTGAGACATGCAGGCTAGGCCAACAATTTGTGAATCACATTGCCGCCCACATCCGTCAGACGGAAGTCGCGGCCCTGGAATTTGAAGGTGAGCTTTTCATGATCGAGACCAAGCAGGTGCAGAATGGTGGCGTGGACGTCATGAACCGGCACCACGTCGTCAACGGCGCCGAAGCCGAATTCGTCGGTCTCACCGATCGTTTGGCCGGGTTTGATGCCGCCGCCGGCAAACCACATGGTGAAGGCTTCGATGTGATGGTTGCGGCCTACCGTCTCTCGTAGCTCGCCCATGGGGGTACGGCCGAACTCGCCTCCCCACACGACGAGTGTCTGATCGAGCAGACCGCACTGCTTGAGATCGTTGATCAGGGCGGCACAAGCCTGGTCGATGTCTTTGCAAACCTCGTCAAGGTTTTCGTTGAGGTTCTGGTTGGGAGAACCGTGATGGTCCCAGTTGGTGTGGTAGAGCTGTACGAACCGCACGCCCCGCTCGACGAGCCTGCGTGCCAGCAGGCAGTTGTTCGCAAACGACTTGGCGCCGGGTTCGGCGCCGTACTTCTCGAGCGTCTTTCTGCTTTCGGTTGAAAAGTCGATCAGCTCAGGCCCGCTGGTTTGCATGCGGTACGCCATTTCATACGAAGCGATTCGGGTGGCGATCTCGTGGTCACCCGTCTTCTCGAGGTGCTGCAGGTTGAGGTCGCGGATTGTGTCGAGGACTTGCTTCTGCCGGTGCGCGCCGATGCTCCCAGGATTCGAAAGATTGAGAATCGGATCGCCTCCCCCTTGAAACGGCACGCCCTGGTGCGTGGTCGGCAGAAAACCACTCCCCCAGTTCAGCGCACCACCCCGCGGCCCCCGCGGCCCCGACTGCAAGACGACGAAGCCCGGCAGCTCTTCCGACTCGCTACCCAACCCGTAGGTGACCCATGCGCCCATGCTCGGCCGCCCAAAGCGGGTTGAACCCGTATTCACGAAGATCTTCGCTGGGGCGTGGTTGGGGTTCTCCGCGTGGACGGTCGAGACGAAGGCCAGATCGTCGACTATCTGCGCTGTGTGGGGCAGGCATTCGGAGACGTACCGCCCCGACTGCCCGTATCGCTTGAACTCACGCCTCGTGCCGAGCAGCTTCGGCGGCTCTTTCTGGAAGCTTTCCATGAATGCGAAACGCTTGCCCTCGAGAAAAGACCGCGGGATCGGCTTGCCGCTGTAACGTTGCAACTGGGGCTTATGCTCGAACAGCTCGAACTGGCTCGGCCCTCCGGCCATGAAGAGGTAGATCACGCTCTTGATCTTCGGAGCGAAGTGCGGCTCTTTTGGCGCCAGTGGCTTGCGTACCTTTGGGAGCGTGGCCGCCGCTAGACGTCCGTGGCGGAGTAGAGAGGCAAGCGCGACTTGCCCCAGCCCGACGAAACACTTCTGAAAGAAGTGGCGGCGCGTGTTTCCTAACAGCAGTGAGTCGTATGGGGTCAGGGGATGGCCCTCAGGCTGCCGCCGGTTTCCGAGGTGATCCCGTCGCACTGATCCTCTCCGGCGGCCAAGCTGTTTTTCAGCATGATATCAACGCGGCAAGTTTCAACACGCCTCTATCGTCAGTCTCTCGTAATAAATTCATCGAGATTAAGCAGCACGCGTGCGACCATGGTCCAGGCCGCCGTCTCGGGGAGGTCAGCGCCTTCGGGGGTAGCGAGGGTCAAGATCTCCGGCGCCCTATCGGGCTTGGTCCGGAACTCGTCGAGTTGCGTCGCCAGCAGGCCTTCGAGGCTCTCTTTCTCGGGTTGCCGGGGCGGTCGGGCAAGACAGAGCCGAAAGGCATGCTCGACCCGGTCGGAGTCTGAAGCGGCCCGCCGCTCACGGAAAACTCGCTGCGCCAGCCCCTGGGCGAACTCATAGAAGCCGGCGTCGTTCAGCAGTGTGAGCGCCTGCAACGGGGTGTTCGACCGGTTGCGCCTCGTTGTCATCGTCAAAGCGTCCGGACTGTCGAAGACCATCAGGCCCGGGTGAGGATTCGTGCGCCAGAAGTGCGTATACATACCCCGCCGGTAGCGACCCGAGCCTTCACTCTCCTTCCAGGGCCGTCGAATGACTGCCCCCGGCGGCTGTGCCGGGAAGACGCTCGGCCCGCCGATCTCACCAACCAACATGCCACTCGCCGACAACGCCAAGTCCCGCACAATCTCGGCCTCGACCCGTAGCCGATTCTGACGCGCCAGCAGGCGGTTGCGCGGATCTTTCTGCGCAGCATCCGGCCGATGCTCCGACGACTGCCGGTAGGTCGCCGAGGTCACGATCAGGCGATGCATCGCCTTGAGACTCCAGTCTCGCGCGACAAACTCCGACGCCAGCCAGTCCAGCAACCAGGGATGCGTAGGGGGTGACCCCTGCGTGCCGAAATCATTCTCGGTCTCGACAATGCCCCGCCCAAAGTAACGTTGCCAAATGCGGTTAACGGTCACGCGCGGCGTCAGAGGGTTCTTTTCATCCACCAGCCAACGGGCCAAGTCAAGCCGCGTATAACTCTCCTGCCTCGAAAGCGTGGGCAAGACGGCGGGAGTGCCAGGCCCGACACGGACCCCCTTGCGCAGAAAGTCCCCACCTAAAAGCACGTTGGTCGGCCGTGGCTCGGGCAACTCCTTCATGACCAGCGTGCTGGGAACCTTGGGCTCAAGCTCTCGAACAGCAGAGATGGCCTTCGTGCGCTCCTGGTGCCCCAAGTCCTGACCAAAATACGCGCTCCGAATGGCATCACGCTGAAGCTTGTACCTTTTGCCGATCGGAACCCTGAGGACGACGCGCTGGTTGGGAGTGAGTTCGGCAAGCCGTTCTTCGGTCAGGGACGCTTCCCACTGAGCTTGCTTCGCCGCCAACAGTTCCTCGTAGTCCTTCAACTCCGCTTCCATGACCTTGAGTTGCGCCCGGAGGGCCTCTCGTCGCGTGTACTGTTCGGGCGTTCCAAACTCCAGCACCGGCTCGTACGGGCGGGCGCGTCCCTCGTCGTTGTTGAACTCGCCGCCCAGCTCTTCGATGCTATTGAAGAAGGAGAAGAAGCGATAGAACTCCTTTTGCGAGATCGGGTCGTACTTATGGTCGTGGCAGCGGGCGCAGCCCAGGGTCAGTCCTAAGAAAGCCATCCCTGTTGTATCGACGCGATCGACGACGGCTTCGACTCGGTACTGCTCGAAGTCGACGCCCCCCTCCAGATTCAATAACGTGTTGCGGTGAAAACCGGTCGCCACGATTTGTTGTTTGGTGGCGTTGGGTAAGAGGTCCCCGGCGATCTGTTCGATCACGAATTGATCGAAAGGAAGATCACGGTTCAAGGCACGAATCACCCAGTCGCGGTACATCCAGATCTGGCGCTCGTGGTCCTTGTATCCGTTGGAGTCGGCGTAGCGAGCCAAGTCGAGCCAGTGGCGGCCCCAGCGCTCGCCGTAGTGCGGAGACTCCAGCAGCCGGTCGACCAAGCGCTCATAGGCGTCCGGACGAGCGTCGGCCACAAAAACATCGACCTCTTCCGGTGTGGGCAGGAGCCCGATCAAATCGACGTGCAGTCGCCGCATCAGTGTCGTCTTGTCAGCTTCGGGCGCGGGTTGCAGACCTTCTCGATCGAGGCGGGCCAGGATGAAACGGTCGATGGAATTGCGAGCCCAGAACGCGTCAAGAACCGCGGGCTCGCGAGGCCGGCGTATCGGCTGAAACGACCAGTGCGTCGCGCCCCTGTCCGCGGCGGCACCACCCGGCGGCCTAGCGGGCCACGGCAGACCTATCTCAACCCAGCGAACAAGCGCGAAGACTTCCTGCGGCGTCAGCGGGCCGCCGGGTGGCATTTTCAACTCGCCTTTTCGGCGAATCGCATGGATCAGCAGACTGTTGTCGGGCAGCCCCGGCAGGGCCGCTTGTCCGCGGCTGCCTCCCTGGAGAATCGCCTTGAGATTCTCGGTCGACAGCCCGCTGGTGCGAAGTTTGTCGTTGTGACAGACGGCGCACTTGCCGAGAAGGACCGGCCGGACTTCATTCTCAAAAAAGCGGATGGCATCGCCTGAGGATCGGTTTCCCGGCCCCTGCTGCCCGACGAGAGGCAACACCCCCCCAACGATAAGAATTACCAGCGCGTGAACCCGTGTTGATGCACTGGCCACGAAGCTAACGATACCATGTCCTTGGAGGCGATAGCTATGATGCGACGCTTTTCACACGTTCCCGCCTTCTTACTCAGGCCGCGGGCAGCGAGAGTCGCCGAGGGCGCAAAGCCAGGGTGCTCATTCATCAACGAGCAGGAGCACCGGCAGGTACGCAGGAGCACTGCCCGCCTTCTGCTGGTTCTGCAGACTTTCGTTGCTGCTGCGGCCGCCTCCGGGCCCGCCCTTGTCGACTATGACGGCCGCATCGGTCACATCGCGAAACTGCGGGATGGCCGGTTGGTGACGGTGTACACCCTGGGCCGCGATCGCAAAGCGATCCCGCGGCCGGGCCCGGAGCAGCCTCTCTACATCCGTTATTCCAACGACCACGGCCGTACTTGGTCGCGGGAAAGAGTCGCGTTCTCTTACTCCGAGGGCCGCGGCACCCTGCCTCGTTACGCGCAGTCAATCGGGCCGTACCTGTTGCTCGATCGGCGGAACACGCTCCACCTTTTCGCCATACGTTATTACGGCCTGCCCGGAAAGGGTGATCCGGCCGCGATCGGGCTCACCGAGCTCTATCACAACGTGTCCCGCGACGGAGGCAAGACTTGGACGGTCCCCAAGCGCATCGACATGGGGCATCATTACGTGCCGGTGATCGAGTCGATCATCGAGCTGTCCAGCGGGCGTATCCTCTTCGCTTCGAACTATGCGACGGACAACTATCTCGCCGAACGCGGGGAGTACGAGTACCGCATCTTGACCCTGTTCTCCTCCGACTACGGTGAGACCTGGCAGTTGGGCCCCGATGACATCCGCGTCCCGCTCGGTCCCGGCCGAGGGCACCCCGGCGCGATCGAACCGGTGATGGCGGAGCTTGGCGACGGCCACGTATGGATGCTCTTCCGCTCGCAGTACGGTCGTTTCTATCAGACGTTCTCGTCCGACGGCGGCAGCTCGTGGGAACCCTCTACGCCCACAGATATCCGGGCCGCCAACGCTCCGGCCGGCATCTTGCGATTGGCCGACGGGCGGCTGGTCTTGTCATGGAACGACTGGGCGAACTATCCCGGCGGCAAGATTCACCGCTCGGGACGCCAATACCTGCACGTGGCGATATCAGACGACGACGGCAAAAGCTGGAGCGCTTCCAAGCTGATCGCGAAACCGGCCACGAAAGAACCCCGAAACGCACACATGCGCTACCCGTTTCTCTGCGAAGCCGGGGACGGCTCGATTCTGTTGCGCTACCACCGCATCGAGAGAAGCATCGACGTCAACCGGCGGGACTTGCTGCGCATTGATCCGGCATGGATCGCGGAGTGAACGAGCTCCCAAGGAGGCAAGCGGCATGAGAACCGACGAATGTATCGACCGGCGAAGGTTCGTGGCACTCTCATCCGGTGCGCTTGCTTTCGCAGGCGCCCAAGCCGCGGCGGTCCAAGGGGGACGAGGCGAGTTGTTCAGCCTGACGGTCTGCCCCTGGACCGCCGAGAACCCGCGTCACGATCACCAACAGATCTTCCCGCTGCAAGACGGCCGCTTGCTGCTCGTGTGGTCGGAATATTATGTGAACCGGCCCTCGAACGTTTTCCGCTCGCCCTACTCCGGGCCGGGCAGCCGCGACGACACCCCTTGCCGCATCTCGGCCCGCGTGTCCAAAGACAACGGCCGCACCTGGAGCGGACGCATCGTCCTGCAGGAGAACGCCTGGGGACGCAACGTCAAGCACCCCAACCTCGCGCGGACTCCGTCCGGCGCCGTGGTGTTCTTCTTTACATCCTGGGAACACCATATTCATGAGCGCCGGATCATGATGCGGCGTTCGGAGGACAACTGTGAAAGCTGGAGCGCGCCGGAGCAGATGTCGCCGCCGGGTGGTTTCTATCCCATCAACGCCGACCATATCTCCGTGCACCGCTCGGGCCGCATGATTTTGCCGGCGTTCTGGAGCCCGAAGATCTGGGCGGAAGGCGAGCACTTCCGCGCGTTCTGCTTCTACTCCGATGATGACGGCCATACCTGGCAACAGAGCGGAAACCGCATCGATCTGCCCAAACGGGGCGCCGAAGAGCCCGCCATTGCCGAGGCCCCGGACGGTTCGCTGGTCTGCATGCTCCGCGCGACGCTGGGCAAGATCTATCAGGCTTTCTCACGGGACCGCGGCGAGACATGGTCCGAGGCCCAGGCGACGGCGCTTCCCTCGCCCTCATCCGCCAGCGCGCTGAAGCGCATTCCGGGGACAAGCGATCTTCTGTTCTTGTGGAACAACGCCACGCCGTACGCCTTGAGCCGCCCGGGATCGACGAGTTTCCACTATCCACGCAACCCCCTCAGCTCGGCGATCTCGCCTGACGGCGGGAAGACCTGGGGCAAGATCAAGAACATCGAGAAGCGCGAAGGGTACATCAGCGGCTACCCTTCGGTGACCTTCGTCGGCGATGAGGCTCTTGTCGCCTACTACCATGCATCGGAGTCGGGCTCACGGGATTCGGACGTACGCCTCAAAATCTTCAAGACGGCCTGGTTTCATTCCTGATGCAACCTCGCAAGCGGTGACGTAGGAGACATGCCATGAACAAGGAACACACCGGCAACGGCCTGTGGAGCAGACGGGGCGTTCTCGCGGCGGGCACCCTTCTCGCCGCTCTCCGTTCCGGAGCCTATGCGCAACAACAAGCCGTGTATCTTTCGGACTTCAGTCAATGCCGGCCGTCCGAGGCTCTTTCGCGAACGCCCGAGCGCCACCGTTGGCGCCTGCTCGACTATGCGAGCGACAAAGCCGAGGGAGTCATGATCGTCGCGGGCCACAACACCGCCGCTCCCGAGATCACGCTGCCCCTCAACCGCAAGGGCTGGCACGCGATTCACTTCGGGCTTCGCTCGCGTTACGGCGAGTCGCGGCTTGAGGCGCGTCTCGACAGTGAGTCCACTTTCACTCTCATCACTCACAACGACGTTGTCGGCCAAAAACAGAACCGCAAAGACTACGAGATACGCGCAACCAACTTCGACACCGGAACCCGCATCGACGACTTGTTCTGGAAGACCGCCGACCTGACTGGTGAGGGACTGGTCCTGCGGCAGTTCTGCCCCCGGCTCGTCCCCGAAAACGAAGCGTCGGTGGCGAACTCCTGCTTTCCGCTGTGGCTTGCCTATGTCAAATTGACGCCATTGTCCGACCAGGAGGTCGAACAGCTTCAGGCGGACCGCCGTCGAAAAGACACCCGCCGCCTGTACACGCACAACGATGCCTGGGGATACATCGGCTGGTTGCGGCCGTCAACGGAGGCCGACATCCGGCGCGAGCTCGAGCCCTACCGCGATACCGATTTCTCCCGGATCTACTGGGAGGCCGGCGGGGGAGACAAGATGTTCTACCCCACGAAGATCGGTCTGACAGCGGCGAATGACTGGGTCCAGGATCCTTTCCGGGTTCGCGACCGGCTCGCGGCGGAATCGTTCCGGGCGTTTCGCGAGAAAGGCATCGACCAACTACGTGTCGCGGCGGATCATGCCCATGAAGTCGGTCTCGAGTTTCACGCTTCGTATCGGGTGGCGGGCTTCCATTTCCCTGTGCCCGAGGACGAATGGAACACCGGGGGACTCTATGATCGGCGTCCCGAGTGGCGTGGACGCAATCGGCAGGGGCGTCCCACGCCTCGTCTTTCCTACGCCTATGCCGGCGTGCGGCAATACGTGCTCTCGCTGTTTCGCGAGATCGCCGCCTACCCCATCGACGGCATCTGTCTGCTCTACAACCGCAGGCCGCCGCTCGTCGAGTACGAAGAGCCCATCCTAAAGGGGTTCGAGGAGCAGTATGGCGAAGATGCGCACAAGCTTGACGAACGCGACCCCCGCTGGTTGAAGTACCGCGCCACGTTTCTCACGCAGTTCATGCGCGAGGTTCGGGAAATGCTCGACGACGAGGCCCGCCGGCAAGGCCGGAAGCGGCCCTTCGAGGTGTCGGCCATCGTCATGGGCACCGAACAGGCCAACCTCTACTACGCGATGGATCTGGAAGAGTGGATCCGTGAGGGGCTGGTTGACACTTTGATCCCCTACACCTCGACCGGCAGCCTGAACAGTAGTCAGGATACTTTCGTGGACCCCGGCGACGCCGAGTACTTCTTGCGAATCACCAGGGGCACTTCATGCAAGGCGGCGGCGAGCCTGCTGCCGCGGCAAATCACTCCCGAGGATTATCGCCGGCGCGCTCATGGGCTCTATCAAGCGGGGGTCGAGAACCTCTTTTTCTGGGACTGCTACCAGCGTTGCGATTACAGCCGCTCCTGGACGGCCCTGCGCCGGCTCGGTCATCGCGAAGAGATCGCCGACTGGGTCCGCGCCGGTGAGCCCGCCATCGAACAATCGGGAGCCACCTTGCACAAACTCGGCGACTGGGACCTGAGTTACGACACTCCCGGATAGCCGGCTGTTCTCTCTACCTGACGGCCGGGCGTGCGATGAGGCCGCGATGATTGCATTGCGCCTGTGGGCCGTGCTCGACGTGGAAAGGCCGTGATTCGAGTCTCGTGACCCGCACGCACTTCGCTTCCTCACGTGGTGAAAAATGCAGGCTAGTTTTTCCTCCGCCCGTGTGCGGATCATTCAAGCGGGAAACATCTGGATCGGTTTCAACGCCGCTTGATCAGGAGGATGTTTCAGGTCAGTAGCTCGGCCCCACGCGGCTTCCGTTCCGGCTCCGGTAAGGGTTTTGGCCTCGAGATCGGTGGTGTCCCCACCGGGGCCGTTATTGTAAACCGTCGCGGTGCGGCACGTGCGCGCGGCCATAACGGGGCCGGGAACCTGCGGCCGGGTTGCTCACATGGAGGCGGTCGGCCCGACGCGGACGGTGATCACGTCCGTGTCGTGGAACTGCTGGTGGCGGACGGACGACGCGTAGTGGCGCAGCAGCCGTAGCGAGACCTCTTGCTCGACCCGGGGGGGGGCCGATGACCTGTTCACTGAGCAGCGCCAACTGATCCTCCAGATTGGTGTCGTCGGTCGTGGCCGCAAACTCGAGGTCGACCGCGTCGCCATCATTGCGCGCGACAAGCAAGAGATGCCGCCCCGCGGGTGCCCTGCCTTCGTCTGCCGGCCGCGTCAGGGTGAGCAGCATCTCCTCGCCGACTGCGCGGAGTCGATCGGTCATCTCCTCGTTGCGCTTGCCGCGCGCGGCGAAATCGGACAGAAACGAATCGATCTTCGGGAAGTTTTCCAGAGTCAGCTCCGTCTTCAGGCGTCGGGGGCGCGGTCCCGTCAGCTCCACGAACTGCGTCAGAACGATCACGGTCAGGCCGCCGACCGTCATGCTGTTTCCGAGCAGATCGCTCCACTGGCCTTGGAAATATTCGGGAAAGATCCAATCGAGCTGGAAGGCGATCCCCAGCCAGAAGGCGAGGCCTACCGCGAAGCTCTTGCGATGGTCGAGGCCGTCGTGCATGAGCACCCGGACGCCGAGGATGAAGAGGGACGCCACCAGCCCAGCACCATGTAGTAGGCGGCTACAACCGGACCGGGAATGGCAACGATGACGGCCACGAGCTTCGGCAGGAACGCCAATACGACGAAAATGACTCCGACGCACATGCCGACGACGCGGGCTGTCACCCGGGTGAGATCGGCGACCGCGATGCTTGCCGCGTAGGTCGTGTTCGGAACCGTGCCCGTCAGGCCGGACAGCAGGTTGCCCACGCTGTCGGCGGTGAGCGCACCCTGGATCGACTGGAAGTCGATGGCGCGCGGCCTGCGCCATGAGATCCGTTGGATGGCGATGCCGTCTCCGATCGTGTCCAAGGCGCCAACGAGCGTTACCAGTACGAAGGCGGGCAGAAGGGCCCAGAAGTCGGGACCGAAGCCGAGGTCGAGACCCGGCCAGGCAAGCTGCGGCCACCCGATCCAGGCAGCCTCCAGGACACGCGAGGTGTCGTAGATCCCGTAGAAGAGGCCGCCGACCGCACTGCCCACAACGATCCCCAGGGCTGCGGCCCAGAGTCTCCAGGCGCCGCTGGCACGGAGTGAGATCGCGGCCATCACCGCCAGGGTCAGGCCTGCCGTGACCGGGGCTGCCGAGGGCTCGGCGTCAGCCGGCACGTCATTCAGCTTGCGAAAGATGATCGGTGCGAGAGTGACCGGAATCAGCATCAGGACGGTTCCCGCCACGGTCGGCGTGAAGATCTTCCGGAACAGTGAGAGCTTCGCCGCGAGAATGAACTGACACAAGGACGAGACGATGATCAGGCTCGCCATCAGCCCCCCGCCGCCCCGTTCGAGCGCCGCGACGCAGATGGCGAGGAAGGCGCTGCTGCTCCCCATGAGCAGGAGGTAGCCGGAGCCGATGCGACCGATGCGAGCGGACTGGATCACCGTGGTGACCCCGCTGACCATGAGAGCGGCAAACAAGACCCATGACAGATACGCCTCATCGCCTCCTACGGCTCCAACCAGGATCGCCGGCGTCAGCACGATGCTGGCGACCGTCAGCGTGGCGTACTGCAACCCGAGCCCTATGGAAAGTAAGGGCGGAGGCTGCTCGTCCGGCTCGAAACGGACATCCTGGACAAGATTCCTGGTATTGGATTCCATGGTTCTCGCCTCATCAATGCCCAGTCGCAGCTCCTGCTCACCGGCGACCCTCAGGGCTCCGGCGCCAACTCCTGGAGCGCCGGAAATGCAGCCGGCCCCATCTCATCTGGCGGCGGCCTCCAGTGCGGCGACCGCGGACCGTAGCGCGATGAAATGGACGGCCTTGATCGAGCCACGCCGCGCTCGAACGGGTCTTAAGTGTAGCCCACTCTGCCCGGACCATCGGCGACAGTTTGCCAGGTTCGTCCGGTTGGGAGGGAACGAAATACGAATCAACGGCTCTACCAATGGAGCTGCTACGGAACAATTTTATAATCAGTGACTTACGAGGACTTCAACATTTCTTCCAGCCATCGGTGCCGGCCGAACGGCCGTATGCTCCAACGCAACCGCAGTACAAAAGGGCGCGTCGTCGTTGCCATGACCGCTGGCGCAAATGCCAAAAAAGCCCCGTGGCGGACGATGCAGGCATGAGCCATTTCCTCATTCTCGCCGTCAAGATGGCCCCATCGTAGTCCGTTCCCGGTGTGGAGCGCCGACCCAGTCGCCGGTAACGGGGTGTCGCGCCGCGATGGAGTCTGGTTCACGGGCATCGAGCCGGGCATCATGCAGCCCATGCCGGATCTGTGAGGTTTGTATGCGAAAATACGTGTACACGTGGCCAGGAGATGGTACAGTCCCGTCCACGCTACCGCGGCGAACGTTCGGTGTCCCGGACCACCCCTTCCGCTGGATGAGATCCGCACACGCCTTCGTCGACGCGGTGGAACGTGCACGTGAACCATATGACCAGCATCTGGACGCACGGAACACCTGAGTTTTGGAGGTGGAGATGCCCAAAATCTCGCTAGCCACCGTTGCGCGCGCGCTTGACGCAATGCTGGACGGCCAGATGACGGCCCAGGCACGCATCGCCGCGCATCTTGTGGCCGTGGCTGAAGCGAGAGGGCATGACGCGGCCCGTGTGATCGAGACGCTCGACGCCATCGCGGCGACCACGGTGCTCGACGAGTTCTGGATCACCGACGAGCAGGGCGTGGCCTATCTCACCAACGTCCGGGATGAGACTGGCGGACTGATGCCCTTCCGGTTCGATCCCAATCCCGTGGTGCAGCCGCAGGCCTCGAAGTTCTACGCCCTGCTTGCGTCCCCCATCGAGAGCGACCATGTCATCACGCAATCGGCGCAGGTGCGTGAGATCGATCAGGAGGTCTACAAGTATGTTGGCGTCAACGGCGTCGACCGAAAGCGGATTGTGCAAGTGGGCAATGCGCTTGCCTTTGAGGAGCATGATCTGCTGAGCGGCTCCTATACCTCACCGGTCATGACTGCGGTGATGGCAGCCTTTGGCGAGCCGGATCTGCTGGATTTCGCCTTTACCGACCAACTGGGCGAGATCAGAGTCGTGTTTGAGGAGATTCTCGGCAAGCAGGTGATTGTGCAGGCCCGGCTCGTGGAGTATTTCGTCGTGGGCGCCGAGGAGGCCGGGTGGTCGACGGATGAAATCCACAGCCGGCTACTGCGCATCGTGAACTCCAGCCCCATCGACGAGATTCACGTCGTGTCGATGCATGGAGATACGGTCTACAGCAGTCTGCGGCCGCCCCTCGCGGGCACCGCCCTGGACAGGCTGCCGGGCGCCGACGAGCTGGGTTCTCTTCTGGATGGAACGAAGAAAGTCGTACATCAACCGACCGCGCAGCGCGCCTCGGATGGCGCCTTCTACAAGTACGTCACGGTCGCCTTTGCCAACACGCAGCGGTTCGTGCAGTTGAGCCTTCCGATCGACGACGGTACACTGCTGTCACCCCGGTTCAGTCCCGCACCGGCAGCCGGTTAAGGCCTAGCGGTTCCAGCCTGCCTTTCTCACCCCATGACGGTCGGAGCACGCGATACGACCGCCATGACTTCGTTGCGTTGGCTTGCCGTGCTCGATGTGTGAAGGCCGTGATTCGTGATTCGTGATTCAAAAACAAAAAACCAGAAATGCGAAATCCCGAGGCATAAAAAGCCGTGATTCGTGTCTCGTGACCCGCACGCACTTCGCCTCCCCCCACGTGGTGAGAAATGCAGGCCAGGGGCGACAGGCGGCGTGAACCGCTCGCGCTCCGGCCGGGAGGCGCAGGCTAGCGGGGCTCGTCGCCCGTCGCTACGTCCTCTTTTTCGCCTTCGGAAACCCCCGTTAGCGCCGTCTGGGCTCCGGACTTGATGAGACTCCCCTCACTGGGACCCTGGAAGAACATGAACCCATGGCGGTCGTTCCAGGCAAAGGGCCCCCCCAGGATCTTGCCGGCCTTGAGAGTCTCGTCATGGACTCTGTTGATCAGCTTCATGTAGCGCGGATCGGTTCGCTCCCATCCGGTGAAGCTGCCAATGTCACCGCTGGCCGCGAAAACGACGTCAATGCCGGGCACCGCGGCGATCTTGTCAACGATGGCGACGCCGTCCGGCGACTCGATCATGACCACGATCATGATGTTCTCGTTGGCGGTTTCACGGTAATCGCTGCCCCACAATCGGCCGTACTGGCCGCCGCCACGGCTACGGCGTCCGATCGGCGGGTATTTGGCGTACTTGACGGCGTCCTGGGCTTCTTCGACGGTGTGCACCATGGGCACCACGATGCCCAAGGCTCCGATGTCGGTTGCTTTCTGGATGTCGCCTTCGGTGGCGTTCGGGATACGGATGAATGGGATCGCGGGGGCGTCTTTGCAAGCCCAGATCATCTTGGCGACGTCGTCGTACATCAGCGGGCTGTGCTGCATCTCGATCCAGAGAAAATCGAAACCCGACTCGGCCATGGCGCAATAGATATTGGGGTCGGACGTATAGATGGTTCCGCCGACGACCTGCTTACCCTCTAGCAGTTTTTGCTTCACGGTGTTGTACATCCTGACCTTGGAGCCGCTGTCGCCATTTTGTGCGCTCACTGATAGCGGCAACAATAGACACGCGGTTGTACAGAACGCGGCGGTTAGAAAAACTTGCTTTGCGGTCATGAAGACCCTCCTTCAAAGGCGGCGGATTCCGGTTTCTGCTGTTTTCCGTTTTCGGACTTCTCGCGAACCGAGTTTACGACTCCCAAGCCTGGGATGCAACGGGTCGAGACCCCGTCCGCTTGCTCGCAACGCATCCCGCGGGAATCCTCAGCCACGATGCGTCATTCGTTTTTTTGCTGTGATCTTATCGCCCGCAAGCGCCGAGTTCAGGAAAACAATGAGCGGCTCGATGGCCCGGAAGCGCTTGACAAGTTCCTGGAACAGCTTCGGAGTTTCGGTAATGGCCGGGTCCAATTGGCCGGCCGCCAGGAACTGCTTATAGACCAGCAGATCGGCAGCCGGGTGATCCGGAGCGAAGCCCTTGGGAATGCGCTTGAGACGCTCACCGGTGATTTGGCCGAAGAAACGCCGGAACGTACGGTCCTTGCAGATCGCGCGGAGCGCTTCGTGGTCGGTGGCGATGCGCTGACGAATGGCCAGCAGTTCCCGGCTGCCGGGCCTGTAGATACCTCCGCCCACGAGCAATTCATCGGGCGAAACGTGGAAGTACAGCCCGGCGCCGGCATGCTTGTCGAGGCCGCGGGCGCTGAAGACGGCGGCCACGTGCGTTTTGTACGGGCTTTTGTCTTTGCTGAAACGCACGTCGCGGTAGATGCGGTAGATGGCCTTGTCCGGGGCCGTGACGAGTTCGGTTCCGAAGTCACGGAGCTCTTCTCCCAGCGCCAACACCAACTCGACCATCGGCGCTTTGACCTTCTCCTCATAGAGAGGCTTTCGCGGCTGAAACCAATCGCGGTTATTGTTGGCTTTAAGGTCACGAAGGAATGGGAGTGTTTCGGGTGGAAAGCCGGAGAAGCGGGTCGGCATGGTCTCTCCTCGTCGATGGGGCTATCGGATCAGCTTATAGCAGTCGTGCCCATCTGCTCTACGATGGATACAGAGTGAGAAGACTGTCCACATGACACACCCGGTCTCTTTGGATGCCATCGAGTCGTCGCTTGCTCAGGTTGCGAAGCTGAGTCTGCGGAGCGATGTCGAACTGCGTGGGTACACCCGTTTTGGGATCGGCGGTCACGCTGATCTCTTCGCGGAAACGGCCGAGCCGGAAGCTTTCGCGGAGGCCGTAGGCATTTGCAGGACCCACGGGGCGCCCTACTGCATTCTCGGCGACGGCACGAACGTCATCGTCGCGGATGCGGGCTATCGAGGCGTCGTGCTGCGGTTCACGGCGAAATCCATCGAACAGCAGGGCCTGCGGCTTCGAGCCGATGCGGGCGCGCCGCTCGAATCCTTGGTGGATGCGGCGATCACGGCAGGGCTCCAGGGCCTGGAGACCCTGACCCGCATTCCCGGTTCGGTCGGCGCCGCCGTCTACGGTAATGCCGGCGCGTACGGGCACTCCATCTCAGAGAGTGTCGAGTGGGTTCGCTTTTATGACGGCGAGGAGGTTCGGGATCTGGACAATGAGGGCTGCGCGTTCGAATATCGCGGAAGCGTCTTCAAGCGAAACAAGGACTGGATGATCTTCTGTTGCAGTCTGCTGCTGGAGCCGGCCGGTCAAGAGGAGCTTCGGAGCCGCGCGGACAAGATCATGGCGATTCGTGACGAGAAGTTTCCGCCCACGATGCGCTGCGCGGGAAGCATTTTCAAGAATCTCTACCTCAAAGACTTGCCACAGGCAGCGGCTGCCGAGGTTCCCGAGCGAGTTGTCCGCGAGGGCAAGGTGGCGTCGGCCTATTTTCTCGACCAAGTCGGGGCAAAAGGGATGCGGCGCGGGGGGATTGCGGTTGCCGACTATCACGCCAATCTCATCTATAACGCCGGTGAAGGCACCGCCGCCGAGCTGCGATCGTTGATCGACGAACTCAAGCAGCGGATCGCCGATCGCTACGGATTCGTGGTCGAAGAAGAGGTCCAGTACGTTGGCGAGTTCTGAGGCTACAGGTTGCGGGCGGTCTCGACGGCTTTCAGCAACGCACCCGCCTTGTCCATCGTCTCGCGCCACTCTTTTACGGGGACCGAGTCGGCGACAATGCCCGCTCCCACTTGCAGGTAGGCCCTGTTCTTGCGTGCCAACATCGTGCGGATGGCGATGCACGAGTTGAGATTGCCCGAGAAATCGAGATACATCACGCTGCCGGAATAAATACCGCGCCGTGTCGGTTCCAGCTCCGCGATGATTTCCATCGCCCGTACCTTCGGCGCGCCCGAAACGGTGCCGGCAGGGAAGCAGGCTTCGAGCGTGTCAAAAGCGTCTCGATCCGGCCGTAACTTGCCGGTGACGCTCGACACGATGTGCATCACGTGCGAGTAGTTCTCGATGATCTCGAACTCGGGCACTTGCACCGAGCCGAACTCGCACACGCGGCCGATGTCGTTGCGCCCGAGGTCTACCAGCATGACGTGCTCGGCGAGTTCCTTTTCGTCGGAGAGAAGGTCTTCCGCCAACGCTTGATCTTCGGCCTCCGTATTGCCGCGCGGACGCGTACCGGCAATGGGACGGTATTCGACGCGGTCCCCATCGACCTTGACCAGCATCTCGGGCGAGCTGCCGAGAATCACCGTATCGTCAAGGTGAAGATAGAACATGTATGGCGACGGGTTGACCATCCGCAGCGCCCGATAGATTTGGAAAGGGGCAACCTCGGGCTTCATGTTCAAACGCTGTGAGAGCACAACCTGAAAGATGTCCCCGGCGAGGATATACTCCTTCGCTTTCTTGACGGCCGCGCAGAACCGCCTCTTTCCGATGTTCGATCGGATGGCAACCTTTTTCTTGGGGGGGCGCGACCGCGGCATGCGCAACGGCGAGGAGAGGTTCCTTTCGATCTTGGTGATGCGCCGGCAGGCCTGTTCGTACCCTTTCTTGAGCTTCCCCTTCCATTCGTCGCAGCGGACATTGGCTATTACGTGAATCTGATGCTTGACGTGGTCGAACGCCAGCAGAGTTGAAAAGAACAGGAAGACCGCATCGGGGGTCCCTAAGTCGTCTTTGGCGAACGCCGGTATGCGCGGCTCGATCAGGCGGACGGCATCGTACCCCACGAAGCCGACCGCACCGGCCGAGAAAGGAGGCATCCCCTCGACCCGGGCAGGCCGGAACTCGGAGGCGGTTTCGCGGAGGATACGGAAAACGTTGCCTTTCAGCTCACGGCGGTCGCCGTTGCTCCGCAAGACGACCTTGTCTCCACTTGCTTCAACGACCAGGAATGGATCCGCACCGAGGTAGGTGTAGCGACCGACCTTCTCACCGCCTTCGACACTCTCGAGAAGAAAGGAGTAGGTTCGGCGCGCGGCCAACTTCAGATAGGCCGAGACCGGCGTCTCCAAGTCGGCTGTGAGCACCTTGGACACCGGCACGATGTTGGCGTCGCGCGCATAGGAAGCGAAGGCTTTGTAGTCAGGCTGCATGGGGTTGCGCCAGGCGCTCGAGAACCGAGTTGCGCATGGGGCCGCGAGGCGCGGTTTCCCCCGTCCACAATTCGAATTGGGCGGCTGCCTGCTCAAGAAACATTTCAAGCCCTGAGATCGTTTCCTTCCCCGCCCGACGCGCCATTTGGAGCAGCTTGGTTTCGAGGGGGTTATAGACCATGTCGAAAACCAGATCGGCGGGGATGCGGTCTTCGAAGAAACAGCCGTTGACGTTGGGAAACATGCCCAGCGGCGTCGACTGTAAGAGGATATCGAAATACTGATCGGGCAGCCGCTCGCGGTCGATCGACTCGACACCGCAGTCGCGAGCCAGCCGCCGCACGCGGGACGGATTTCGGCCCGTAAGAGTAACTCGGACGCCTTTGTCCCGGAGCGCGAAGATCGCGCCTCGAGCAGCACCGCCGTTGCCCACGATCAAGGCGGATGCTTTGGTGAGACGCGTTTTCTTTTCGAGAGGTGTCACGACACCGAGAGCATCGGTATTCGTTCCGCACAGTTTCTTCTTCTTGCGGTAAACCGTGTTGACCGCGCCGATCCGTCTCGCGAGTGGATCCACCCAGGCCAGATGCCGCATCACTCGCTGCTTGTGGGGAATCGTGACGCTGAGACCCTCGATGGGAAGATCCTCCACCACTTTGCGGAAATCGGAGAATTGGTTCGGCTTCACTAGAAAGGGCAGATAGACGGCGTTGATCCGGCGTGCCTTGAAGGCGCGGTTGTGGAGTACCGGAGACATTGAATGGCCTACCGGGTCGGCGACCACTCCAAAGACGCGGGTCGCGGGATTGCGGCGGTGCGCCGTGTAAAGATTCCGCAGACTGTCGGCTGAAATCTGGCCCGGAGCCGTAGGCTCGGCGGATAGCTTTTTCCCCCGGGGCCGCGGGCGCGGCATATACGACCCGAATACGAAGGCCGCGCCACGCGAAGGGCCGAGAATCCTCGTCGGCACGCCGACTTCGCCCATCGCCAGGGCAACAATACGACAATCGAGGTGGCCTGCAGGCAGCTTGAGTGTTCGCAAGGCGTCGGTGGGTTTGCGGGCGAGGACAGCGAACTTGTACAAGTCGGCTGGTGTCCTTTGCAGGCGGCGTATCACGTGAGCGAGCGCGGGTGTCCTCTCGAAATTGTGGTAGGAGATCAGCACCCGGGCGAGCCCGTCGAAGCTCTTGAGCAGCGAGGGCGCCTGCTCCGCGGTTTCAATTTCAACGTCGACGATACCCGCCCCGGCCCGAACGGCATCTTCCAGAATCTCGATTTCCCTTTCCACCGATCCTCGGAACGCCCCGCCGTTTCCCTTGCGGCGGCAGGTGGCGAGCAGGACGACGTCAGGATAGCGTCGAGCAATGCGGCGAAAAACCCTGACGCCCGATTCCGGGTTGTCGAGCATGTCGAGTCGAAGCTCGAGGAAAACCTCGCCGTCGTCACAGGCGGACACCACGAGACGCTCGAGTTGCAACACGTCGGCGACCCCCAGCGGCACGCAAATGCGGGGAAGAGAAGACAACGAAATCATGGGGGATCAGAGGATGCAAGTCAGCATATCACAAGGGTATTCCCGCAGCCGTCGGCCCGCTTTTCAGACGAGAATGCCATGTTAAACTCGGTTCTTGCTCACGGTTCTGTTCTGGTGCCTCGTCGTGCCCGCCGCGGTTGCCGCGGTCATCTCCAATCGAGCGGGCCGGCGCTATTTCGAGCATGTTGAGTCGGAGTTGAGGGAGCCCGTCGGCTCATACGCACCTCCCGCCACGGTGATCGTGCCGGTCAAGGGTATCGATCACGAACTCTATCGAAACCTGCGGTCGCTGGTCGAGCAAGACTACCCTGACTTCGAGTTGGTCGTGGTGACCCGGAGCGCCGACGACCAGGCGGTCGGGGTCGCTCGATCGTGCCTGGACGAACGGTCCCGTATCGTTGTTGCGGGCGAGCCGCCCGACTGTACCGGAGAGAAAGTCCACAACCTGCTGGAGGCCGTCGAGGCCGCACGCGCCGAGAGCAAAGTGTTGGTTTTTGCGGATTCCGACGGCCAAGTCGAGCATGACTGGCTGCGGACCTTGATTGCTCCTCTGGAAGACGAGTCGCTGGGAGCCACTACGACTTTTCGGTGGTATTTCCCGGAGGCGGGTCGGTTCTGGCCGCTGATGCGGAGCGTCTGGGACTCGACGATCGCCGGCAGCATGCGCGACGATGACAAGAACTTCGCCTGGGGAGGTGGGATGGCGGTCCGCAGGGAAGTTTTCGAGAAAGCCGACGTTGCGAAGTTCTGGCGGGGCGCCGTCAGCGACGATTGCCGGCTCAGCGCGGCGATGAACGCGGCCGAGCTCGGTATTCGCTTCGTCCCGGGCGCAGCGGTAGCGACCACCGGAGAGTGCGATCGAGTGGAGTTCCTCGAGTGGGCCGTGCGTCAGATGGTCATCACGAGGGTCTACCGGCCGAACCTGTGGATCGCAGCTTTGGCGGTTCACCTTGTCTACTGCGGGGCGATCGTCGTGAGCTTGCTGACAGCGGCGTCAGGCAATTTGCTCGGCTGGGGCGGTCTGGCGGTGAGCATTGTTCCCGGCATGGGCAAAGGATCTGTCCGCACCGCGGCGGCGCGCCTGATGTTTCCGAGCCGAGAGGAATGGCTCGATCAGTTCGGCTGGGCGTACTTCTGGTACACGCCGATCGCCACATGGATCTGGCTCTATGTATTACTCCGTTCGGGTCTCACACGGAGAATCGAATGGCGCGGCAACGTGTATGAGCTCGTCAGCGCTGAACGAACGCGATGCCTGAGCTAGCGGTGCTCACGGGAGGCCACCTGCTGCGGACGGCTTAACCTGCATGCTGCACGATGTGGCGAGACATGCAGGCCAGGGTTTTACGCAGGCAATGAGTCCGCCCTTCCAATTTGATGCAAATGTCGGCATTTATGCTAAATATTTCTTTGCGCGTGGCTGGCCGGGTGACCCGAAGCCGCGCCAAGGAGCTTTGTCATGACCCAGCAGCATGCGTACGACTCCATCGCTGAGCGCTATCGCGAGTCCAAGTGGCTTCTGTTCCGCCATTTCATCGAGCGGTACACCCTGTTCCAGGTTCTGGGTGATCTGCGGAACCGGTCGGTGCTGGATCTGGCGTGCGGCGAAGGGGTCTACACTCGCCAGTTCAAACGGGCCGGCGCGGCAGAGGTGACCGGCCTCGATATCTCGCAGTCGATGATCGATCTGGCCGAGGCCGCCGAGCGGGAAGAACCGCTGGGCTGCCGGTACGTCCGAGAGGACGCGGCGGCATTCACGCCACCCTCACCGGTCGATATCGTGACGGCCGTCTATCTGCTGAACTATGCCCGCACCAGGGAGGAGTTGGACCGCTTTTGTCGCGCCTGTTTCCGCGCGTTGCGGCCGGGCGGCCGGCTCGTAGGCTTCAACGACAACGTCCGCAACCCGCCTCGGCCGGGCATGTCGCTGGTGCAGTACGGGCTTGAGCGGACCTGCGGGTATCCTCCGTGTGAGGGCGACGTCATCCAGTACCGCATCACCAACCATGACGGACAGGCGTTCGAGTTCGAGAACTATTACCTCGCACCGGCTACCTACGAGGCGGCGGCGCGCGACGCCGGCTTCGACGACTTCCGCTGGGTCGACGCTATGCTGGAGCCGACCGAGCGGGACGATCCCTACTGGGACGACTTCATGACCTGTGCGCCGCTCACCTCCTTCAGCGCCTCGAAACGGTGACCCGCACTGCCGGCGACCCATGAGGTCCGAGGGCCATCGGTCGCGTGCTGGTTGCCATCGATGAAGGGATGATTTTGGGCGAGCCTCCTCCACAGAGCGGCGATTTCCTCGACGAAATCTCGACCCGGCTCAGCGGTTGGGTCAAAGCAGTGGTTAGGCGCTTGCTCGCATCGGCAGATGCTCAGGCAGATGCAACCGTGTGCGCCTGACGCATCGAAGGCAAGGATTTGTCGATGTCCGCGGGCTCGCGAACGGGAACATTGACATCACCCTCGTCGTAGCGTGAACGAAAGACTTCCGCCGTGATACATCCAGCGCAACGAAGTCATGGCGGTCTTATCTCGTGCTTCGGACGTCAGGTGGTGAGAAATGCAGGCTAGTTTTCAGTCACTTCACGAATGACGCGCAGCAGATTCAAGCCGAGGATTTTGCGGATGCGCTCTTCGCCGTAGCCGAGACGTTGCAGTGCCTTGGTCATCTCGGGGTAGTCGCTGATATCTTTGATTTCGCGAGGCAGCGGTGGCCCGCCATCGAAGTCGGAGCCGAGGCCGATGTGGTCTTCGCCGACGAGTTGCACTCCGTAGTCTACGACCTTGGCGAGCTGATCGGCTCCCATCCAATATTCGTCAGGTATCGTCCCCTTGAAGACGAAGGGCAGGCGCGACCGCTCCTCGTCGTCGATCTTGTCGATCGGCATATCGGCGTATTTGCCGAGTTTCTTCGAGATGTCGTATACGATCGGGATGCCTTTGTGCTTCCACTCGAAGTATTTGGGGTTGTTGAACGTGCTGCCCCATTGGATCGAGATGACGCCGCCCTTGGCCGCGATCGCTTTGGCGGCCTCGTCGCTGATGCAGCGAGGGATATCGACGAAATGGCGGAAGCCGCCGTGGGTGTAAATGACGGGGTCCTCGCTGAGCGCGACCGTTTGCTGAATCGTCTCTTCGGAACCGTGCGCCACGTTGATGATCATGCCGAGGCGATTCGCTTCTTTCACGACGGCGCGGCCCTGTTCGTTCAGCCCGCCCCATTGGCTGACGTCGCAGCACGAGTCGACGATGTTGCTGGTGAAGTTATGAGCCGTGAGCTGAAACGACCGTAGCCCCAGGCGGTAGAGACCGGCGAGTACGAGGAGATCGCCGTCGAGGTCGAAGGGGCCTTCGAGGTCCATGAAGGCTGCCACCTTGCCCTCGGAGTTGATGCGCTCGATGTCCGTCGCATTGCGGGCGAGATCGATCCTGTCGTTGTTCTTCTCGACTTGCTGCCGGGCCAGCTCGACGAGTCGAAGCGTGTTTTTCACGTCGTGCCGATTCGGGTAGTAGGGCTCGGGCGTATAGATCGAGAAGAACATCGCGTCGACACCCCCCTCGATCGTCCGTGGCAAGTCGACGTGCCCGTCTTCATAGCGGTCACCGAAATCCGTGCCCTCGAGGAGCTGCCGGCTCATGACATGGACATGAGAGTCCATTACGAAGGAGTCGGTGTGGAAGTCACCAGTCGGCTGCGGCTCGGCCCTCATCGGGGCTGTTTCTCCGCCCCTGTCTGTGGCGGGTGAGCAAGACAAGAGGAACAGCAAAGACAAGCCTGACGAGGCGATGAGAGCGTTTTTCATGCGGAAGATGGTATCAGAACCCGGCGCGGACGTGACCGAGGCTGCCCGAGCCTGCCGTGTGAGGTTCACCATCGAGCCGTGGCCGCAGCGACGGCTGAAGAGTCCCGGCCGTCGATCATCTGCGCCTCCGGGTTGAGGCAATCGCCGGGACGGAAGGCCGCTAGGCGGTTCGATACTTGTCGATCGCGTCCTCGTCGAGGCTGACGCCCAATCCAGGCTTCGTGGGTACCGTGTAGAAGCCGTCTTTCATCGTGAACGGTTCCTTCATCAGGTCGTCGACAAGAATGTGAGTAATGCTGATGGTGTACTCGATGCCGGGGAACGCCGCAGCCTGGTGAGCCTGAAAGACCTGGTTGATGCCGTCTTCGATACTATGCTCGACCCATAGGGGCATCTTGGTAACTTCGGCCATCAGGGCGCGTTGGATGAGCGTCTTGCCGAGTGGCCCGCCGATTACGAAGGTGTCCAGGAGCCCTTCGCGGATGTACGGCATCGGGTCAGGCGTCATGTGCTCGCTCATTTGCAGCGGCACTTTTCCCTTGAGGGCTCGATAACCGGCGATGCCTGGACGCTTGATCGGGGACTCGATCGCAAAATAGTTGTTGAACTTGGCCAGCCGATTGCAAAAGTGAATGGTCCGCCCCACCGAGCCCCACCAGGAGTTGGCGTCCGCCCAAATCCGGAAATCACTCTTGACGACATCGCAAATCGCGGCAGCTTGCTCGATGGGATCTTGCCACGGACGCGCCTTGACCTTGTGCACCTTGTAACCCAGGGCCTCGCCGCGAGCCGCCTCTTCGGCCATCAATGCCGGCGGATAGCACTGACTCCACCAGGTCTGAACGATCTTCTCCTTCGGATTTGTCGAGAAGAGGCGCGAGACGGGCAGACCCGCTGCCTGTCCGACAAGATCGTAGACCGCCACCAGAATGCCGGCGAGAGAATCGTCGTGCAGATACTCCCAAGGCGAATGGCCGACCATTCGTTTCAGAGTGGCCTCGATCCGCTCCGGATTTCGCATCATCGCGTTGCAGATTCCGGTCAATCCATCGTCGGTGTGAATCTTGACGATGGTCGGATCAAAAGAGGTTTGATGACGGTTCTGTAGCAGGAAACTACCCGTCAATGCTTCACGGACCGGCTCGTAGTAGGCAAGTTTCGTCGGCGCAATCTCGAATCGCGTGATGCGGGATGTGAGAGACGACCTCGGCGCCGCCGATGCGGCTGCGAAAAGCGGCTGCATTGCGGACGAGCCGACACCCAAGGCGGCGAGAGAGGTGAGGACTTGACGACGATCTGGTTTTGACATTCGGGAGTCTCGATACGCTCAACAACGACGGGAGAGGAAGGAAAGGCGTCTCAGCCCAATCAGCCATCGACTATAGCACCACGGACGCCGCTACGCCGGGTTCCCGTCGCGTTGCTATTCCGGCTACGAGACCGGCGGCGCTGGCATGATGGTGAGCCAGGGCGCAAACCGCCGCAGGGCCTTCGCCGGGTCAGGTTGCCGCCGGATGCGGACGCCCGAAAACCACGCCGGAAGAACCGGCTTCGAGTGCCTGATCCACCAGAGGCAGCCTATCCGGAAGCCCGCACCGGCGATGGGTCCACCGGCCGCGAGCATCGGGCGGCCCGTGGCGAACAACCCTCTTTTGCGGACGGGAGCTGTCGTAGCGAGCGACTCGATCGAACCTTACTGCTGCAGACCGTATTCGAGGGGCAGAGTCAGAGGTTGGTCGACGAGAAAGCCGAGGCCGTCCATCCGGCTGATGGCTTGGCGCAAAGAGCCTTCTTCCGTGGGTTCGATCGTGATGACGAACGGCAAGTCGGCTTTATTGAAGCTGGGCTCCTGGAGCACGGCCTCCAGGCTGATACCGGCCTCCGCCAGAATCGAGGCGAGGGTCGCGATGATGCCCGGTTGATCCCTCACACGGAATCTGAGGTAGTAAGCTCGCACTTGGTGCTCGATGGGAGCCGGCGCGTACTTCTCCAGAGCCGGATGGGCAAATGGCGAGACCCTTTCGGGACTGCCGTTGACGATTTCACGGGCCACGCGCATCAGATCACTGACGACGGCGACGCCGGTGGGGGTCGGTCCGGCGCCCCGGCCGTAATAGAACGTATCCTCTCCGTGGACCCCCCTGATCCAGATGGCGTTGTAAGAACCCTGGACGTGCGCCAGGATCGTGTCGCGGGGGATTAGAGCGGGGCGGACGGACAGCAACAGGCCTCGATCGGTCTGTTCGGCGGCCGCGATCAGACGCACGGTCTGGCCGAGCCGCGACGCGTACGCGAAGTCGATGTTGCGAATGCGCCGGATACCCTCGCGATGGATGTCCGAAGGCGTGATCTTCACGCCGAATGCAAGCGCGGCCAGCAGAGTCAACTTCGCTTGGGCGTCATAGCCGTCCACGTCGGCCGACGGGTCGGCTTCGGCGTAGCCCAGCTCCTGCGCCTCTTTGAGCACTGTTTCCAGCGACTCGCCGCGCCTCTCCATCTCGGTCAAGATGTAATTTGATGTGCCGTTCAGGATGCCCATCAACGAAGCAACCCGATCTCCGGAGATTCCCTCGCGTAACACGGAGTGGATCGGTATTCCACCCGCGACGCTTGCTTCCATCGCCAGGCAGGTGTTTGCTACGATGGCTTTCTCCCAGATTTCACCGCCACGCTCCGCCATCAGCTCCTTGTTGGCCGTAACAAATGATTTACCGGCGGCAATCGAAGATTCGACGATCCGGGCCGCCGCCTCGGTGCCGCCGACGAGTTCCGCCACGATGTGAACGTCGGGATGGTTGACGACATCCTTCCAGTCCGCGGTCCGCATAGCGTCCGGAAAGAGCAGGACTTCCTCGGAGGGCTTGGCCAGTACCGACCGCGAGCAAAGGGCCTTCACGACCAGCGGGAAGCCCAGCTTGCGCTCGATCAGCGCAGCGTTGTCATGCAGAATGCGGAGAGTGCCGCGCCCTACATTGCCGAGGCCGACGATACCGAGATGAAGGGGGGGCATGAAGACGACTCATTATAGGGAAGCTCCGATCCGCCACTCCCACCGGCTTGGTCTGTCGATGAGCCTGTCTTTCTCACCACGTGGGGAGGCGAAGTGCGTGAGAGGGCCGTCAGGACGAGGCGTGAGCCGCTTGGCGCGCGCAGGTGTACTTGACCCGTACATCGAGCACGGCAAGCCAGCGCAACGAAGTCATGACGGTCTTGTCGCGTGCTTCCCCCGTCAGCGACTATGTCAAGCAGGAAGTGGGATCCAGGGTCGATCGTCGCGGATCATGGCATTGAGCGCAACCAGCAGCTTACGAGCGACGGCAATCAGTGCGACCTGCTTCGGCTTACCGACTGCGAGCAGACGGGCGCGGAAGGCGGCCAGCTGGGGGTCACAGCGCACCGCGGCGCGGGCCGCCAGGTACAACGCCTTGCGCACACGGGGACGGCCTCCGGCGATCCTGCGCCGGGCGCGGCGCTGAGGAAGGCCGTCGCCGAGGCGGCGGTTTGGTCGGGGTAGAGCTGAGAGAAGGCAAGGCGGGAGTGGTCGTCGATGCAGACAAGGAGGTATTCCCGGCCGGCGCCGGGGCTGGTGTGGCCCCGGTCCCCGGTGAGGCGGTGACCGGGGCGGTGAAAGCGGCCGAGTTTCTTGATATCAAGGTGCAGCAGGTCGCCCGGGCGGGGATGTTCGTAGCGGCGGACGGGTGGCGCCGGGTCGAGGGCACAGAGGCGGGCAAGGCCCTGGCGGCGGAGGACCCGACTGACGGTAGCAGGCGCCACCCCGACAGTGGCGGCGATCTGTGCGCCGGTCCAGCGCAGCCGGCGCAAGGCGGTGATGCGGCTGATGACGGTGGCCGGTATCGTCCGTGGCGAGCGATGCGGACGCGAGCTGCGGTCGAGCAAGCCGTCGGCGCCCTCGGCCCGATAGCGGTCTACCCACTTGCGCACGGTGTGCGCACAGACCCCGAAGACGTTGGCCACCGCCTTCGGGGTCTGGCCCTCGTCGAGGATCCGCCGGACAACAGCGGCTCGACTTTGCGGGGTCAACTTGGCATTCTGATGGATGTTCACTCGGTCCTCCTTCCGGGAAACTGTGTGCTGGGTACCCTCAGTTTCCTCGGTCGGGACCGAGTGAACAACCTATTGAAAGATCACACCTAGCGGCTCCTCACTCGCCTCTTGCCCCTACCTTGCCACATACAAGGTGGTGAGATAGGCAGGTTAGGGCGAGTAGCGCTGCGCAATGGGGAACCGGCGGCCCATTCCGAAGGCTTTCGAGGTAACGCGCAGGCCGGGCGCGGCCTGCTGGCGCTTGTATTCGTTGCGCTCCACCTTGCGTGTGACGTCGCGAATGAGGTCTTCGGAAAGCCCTAGTTTCTTTGCGATGGCGGATGGTTCCTCGTACTGCTCGACGTAGAGTTGAAGGATCGGGTCGAGCACTTCGTACGCGGGGAGCGAGTCGGTGTCTTTCTGATCGGGCCGCAACTCCGCGGAGGGCGGCTTGGTGAAGACGGACTCGGGAATCGGCCCGGCGCGCCGCTGGTTCACGACCCGCGCCAGCTTGTAGACCAGGGTCTTGGGCACGTCGCTGATGACGGCCAACCCCCCGGCCATGTCGCCGTAGAGCGTGCAGTATCCAACGGCGATTTCGCTTTTGTTGCCGGTCGTGAGCACTATCGAGCCGAACTTGTTCGAGAGCGCCATCAAGGTGTCGCCCCGCAGACGTGCCTGCAGGTTTTCCTCCGCGGTGTCCGTCTCGCGATCCGCGAAGACGGGCGCGAGAGCTTTCATCATGGTGACGTAGGCGTCGTTGATGCTGATGATCTCGAAGCGGATACCCAGTGCTTCGGCCAACTGCTTCGCATCGCTGACACTGCCAGCGGAAGAAAACGGACCCGGCATGCCGACTCCCATCACGTTTTCGGCGCCCAGGGCATCGACGGCGATGGCGGCGGTGAGCGACGAATCCATGCCTCCGCTCAGGCCTACGATTGCGCTTCGGAACTCGCATTTGCCGACGTAGTCGCGCGTGCCGAGAACCAAGGCGTCATACAGCGCATCACACTCGCTCGACGATGGCTCACGGATGTTGCCGACGCCCGCGTCGGTGTCGTAGAAGAGTAAATCCTCGCGGAAAGAGCTGGCACGGGCGCGGATGCCACCGTCCGTCCCGACGACGAAGCTCGATCCGTCGAAGACAAGTTGATCGTTCCCGCCGACTTGGTTGACCATGGCGATCGGCACTCCCCAACGGCGCGCCGTGGCTGAGATCATGTTCAGCCGCAGCTTGCGCTTGTCCATGTGATACGGAGAAGAGGCGATGTTGATGACGATATCCGTACCCTGCCGCACGAGTTCTTCGACCGGGTCGCGTTCGTAGCGCCGGCGGTCCCAGAACTGTTTGTCGTTCCAAACGTCCTCGCAGATCGTGACAGCCAGGCGGCATCCGTCGTGATGCCAGACTTGCTGGCTCTTCGCCGGCGCGAAGTATCGCCACTCGTCGAAGACGTCGTAGGTAGGCAGCAGCATTTTGCTCTGCCGGTGTAGCACTTGGCCGTTTCGCAGATAGGCGGCGCAGTTGGAGGCCGGCCGCGATGCACCGGGTTCGGAGCTTCCCGCGTATCCCGCGATGACGGCGATTCCCAGAGCCGATGTCTCGCGGGCCAAACGCCGCAGCTCGCTCTCGTTGCGTTCGAGGTAGTGCGGAATCTCGACGAGGTCGCGGGGCGGATAGCCGCTTACGGCGAGTTCCGGGAACACCATCAGATCGGTGGACACGGCGGCCGCCTCCCGGGCCATCGCGATCATGCGATCGACATTGCCTGCAAGGTCGCCCACGGTGGGGTTGATCTGGCCGAGCGCTAGCTTCATCGTGGCCTTCGTACGAGGGCGCCCTTCGCACCGACGGCGCTTTCCCCGTAGCGTAGCACTCGGGATGGTTCCGCCTGCTTGACATCCATGACGCTACGGGCCGATCGGTTCGAGCAGCTCCATGTCGGCTGGGAACGCTTGCACCCGCCGTGAGCGAGACGTAGGGGACCGTGGGAGGAACGTGGTTGGCGAGGCGCAGTCAGGCTGTTCGGGAGGCGGCGGCGCTATGCCGCATGTCCGCGTTCCGTCCGGCTCGGACCGCGGGTCTCTTGGAAAGTGAGCGAGTAGCGGCTCCGGCCAAGGCTAGTTGCGGAGCGGTCTGCCGGTTTCCAGAATGTGACTCATGCGCTGCTGTGTTCTCTCTTCTCCGCACAGGCTGAGAAAGGCTTCTTTCTCCAGACCGAGCATGTAGTCCTCTGAAACCCAAGCGGGCTGAGACAGCGGCCCACCGGCGAGAACGTTGGCCAGCTTGCTCCCGATGTGACGGTCGTAGTCGCTGATGTAACCGGCTTCGTGCATCAAATAGATCGCCAGTTTGAGGGCGGCCAGAGTGCCTTGTCCGCCGACGAGTATCTCGGAGCGCTGCGGCGGTTGGTACGGTGCGGCGGCCAGAAGCTGAGCCGTCTGCCGAGCATCGGCGAGCAGGTGGTCGCGGTTCATCGTGATGAGGTCGGCGGGCCGCAAAAGATTCCACTCGCGGGCTTCCGCGGCGCTGTTGGAGACCTTGGCCATGCCGATACGTTCAAAGACCGCTTGAGTAGGGGGAGTGAGATCGTGTTTCGGTTGCAGCGAGGCGGTGTGCCGGCGCAGCATCTCCGTGCAGCCTCCGGCCGCCGGAATTAAACCTGCGCCCACCTCGACGAGTCCGATGTAGGTCTCGGCCGCGGCCTGCACACGGTCGCAGTGAATCGTGAGCTCGCAGCCTCCGGCGAGCGTTTGCCCGAAGACGGCGGCGACGGTGGGTTTGGGCAGGCCGCGAAGCGAGCGGAAGAGCGTTTGGACTTCGTCGACACCCTGCTCGATCCGCTGCCAGTTCTTCGATTGACACCATCCGAGAAGCATCGCGAGATTGGCGCCGACACAAAAGTGAGCGCCATCATTGCCGATGACCAGTGCCCGGTGTTTGTCGTCAAAGTCGTCGATGGTTTCCCGCAGCAGACCGAGTACGCCTTCATCGAGAGAGTTCGCTTTGGAATGAAACTCCAGGCAGACGATGCCGTCACCCAGGTCCATAAGGCTGGCGCTGTCATTGGATTTCAGGGTTCGTTTGCCTCTATGCAGGGAAGCAAGGCGGATGAAGCCCTCGGGATCGACCAGCGGTTGGTGGCGCTTTGCCGGGAAGTCGAAGTAGGTGAGCGAAAGACCCTTCTCCTGGTAAAAGGACTTTTCGGGCGTCTCGAGCACGGCTTCCACCATCGGCGGAATCCCGCGGCCGTCGTCCTTCATGCGCTCGACAGTCTGCTCCACGCCAAGGCCGTTCCAGATCTTGAAGATGCCCTGCTCCCAATTGAACCCGGTCCGCATGGTCGTGTCGATGGCCCGGATGTCGTCCGTCACCTCGGGAATACGCGCCGCGGTGTAAAGGAACAGTTCACTCAGTGTTTCCCATAGGAAACGGCCGGCCGGCGTGGGCGCGTCGATGAGCGCCTTGATCCTCTCCGGAAGATCGCGGACCTTCCCGACTTGCTGCAACTCCGGCCAACTCGGCTTTTTCGCCGGCCGATAGTCAAGCGTTTCGAGATCGAGAACCAACCGCTCGGAGCGGCCCTTGCCCTTGACTTTCTTGTAGAACCCTTGCCCGGCCTTGTCGCCGGTGAAGCCCTGCTCGACCATCTTGCATAGGAAGTCGGGCGGCCGGTACACCTCGCGTTTTTCATCGTCGGGAACGAGGCGATGCAGAGTTTCCGCAACAAAGAGACAGACATCGATGCCGATGAAGTCGGCCAGGCGAAAGGTCGCCATGCGGGGGCGTCCGACAAGCGGCCCGGTCAGGGCATCGACCTCTTCGATCGTCAAGCCATGCGTGCGCATCGCCTGCAATGTGTGCATGACGGAGAAGAGCAGGATGCGGTTGGCGATAAAGTTGGGGCGGTCATTGGCGTAGACGACCACCTTGCCGAGACGACGGCTGCAAAAGTCCGCGACGAAGCGGACCACGTGAGGATCGCTCTCCGGCGTGGAAATCAGCTCCATCAGGCGCATGTGGCGGGGCGGATTGAAGAAGTGCGTTCCGAGCCAGTTCTTTCGGAAATCGTCCGACATGCCTTCAGCGAGCCGTCCGACGGGGAGGCCCGATGTGTTGGTCGTGATCAAAGCGCCGGGACGGCGCAATGCATCGACCTTGGTGAGGATGTCGCGCTTGGCATCGAAGTTCTCGACAACGGCCTCGATGATCCAGTCCGCCTCGGCAACGCGTGCAAAGTGGTCTGCGAAGTTGCCGATCTCGATCCGCCGAAGCGCGTCTGGGGTAAAGAGGGCCGGCGGTCGCGACTTGAGAAGGGACTTGTGCGCTTTAGCAACGATGCCGTTGCGCGTGGCTTCGGTGGATGCGCCTTCGATGGGGAGATCGAGCAACAGACATTCGATGCCGGCATTCGCCAGATGGGCCGCGATCCGCGAACCCATCGTCCCCGCGCCCAGCACGGCCGCCTTACGAACCTCGAGACTCATTCACCGCTCCTTCTCGATCAATAGGGTTGACCTTACCACAGGCCGGACAGGCGACTGCTCCGCGGTCCGAGAGGGGCCTATGGACCACGTTCGTGAGCTGGTTTGTTTGTCGGAACGGCCGATCCGATGGTTGAGGAGGAATCCCATCCGGACCATCTCACTACTTGATCCGGCGGCGGGATTTAGCACAAATCACCAATATTAAATGTGTAAGCGCCGGAGCGAAAATAGACCACAGGGCGGCCGTTTGAGGCCGCTGGTGGCGGAGCAAAACTAGACCGCCCGCCAGCGTTTCATAAAACATTCTTGGGGTGTTTTGTGTGATGCAGGAGGGATGTACTCTGTGGAGCTGTACGCACGCGTTCGCCGAGCGGTCTTTGTCGAAGGGGTCAGCGAGAGAGAAGCGGCGCAGCGCTTCGGGCTGGCGCGCGAGACCGTGTGCAAGATGCTGCGCTACGCCGCGCCGCCGGGCTATCGGCGGCAGGAGCCGATTCGACGCCCGAAGCTCGACGCCTACACGCCGATCATCGACCAGATCCTGGAGGCGGACCTAGCGCTGCCGAAGAAGCAACGGCACACGGCGAAACGTATCTTCGAACGACTCCGAGACGAGCACGACTTCGCGGGCGGCTACACCATCATCAAAGACTACGTGCGGCTGAAGCGGACCTCGCAGCGCGAGATGTTCGTGCCGCTGACGCATCCGCCGGGGCACGTCGAGGCGTTTCGCTACTGGGGTGGCGTGCCACGACGGATTCTCTACGACAACACAACGCTGGCGGTGGCGCGGATCCTAGGCGACGGGACGCGGCAGAAGACGCAGGCGTTCTCGGAGCTGCAGTCGCACTACTTGTTCGCAGAGCGTTTTGGGAGGCCGGGCAAGGGAAACGACAAGGGGAAGGTTGAGAACCTTGTGAAGGTCGCCCGACGGAGCTTCTTCGTACCGCGGCCCCGGTTCCCAAGCTGGGAAGCGTTGAACGTATGGCTGGAAGAGCAGTGCCGCAAGAGGCGAGAGCGCCGGCAACGCGGGCATCGAGAGAAGATCGGAGAGCGCTTCGAGCGTGATCGACAAGCGCTGTTAGCGCTGCCGGCAGCGGCGTATGAGGCCTGCGAGACACGTCCTGGGAGAGTGACGTCGTTGTCGCTGGTGCGCTACCACACCAACGACTACTCGGTGCCGACCAAGTACGGACACCGCCAAGTGCTCATCAAGGGCTATGTGGACAAAGTCGTCATCTGCGCCGGCAGCGAGGAGATCGCACGGCATCGGCGCAGCTATGGGCGTGAGGGGCTGATCTTTCACCCGCTGCACTATCTGGCCCTACTGGAGCGCAAGACCGGAGCACTCGAGCAAGCAGCGCCGCTGGAAGGCTGGCAGTTGCCCGAGGAGTTTGCTGGACTGCGCCGGCTGCTCGAAGCGCGGCTCGGCAAGGCTGGAGCTCGAGAGTATGTCCAGGTACTGCGTCTGCTCGAGGACGTTCCGCTCGAAGAAGTCCGTGCTGCCGTAGGGGACGCCTTACGGCTCGGCGCGATCTCTTTCGATGCCGTCAAGCATCTCGTGCTGTGTCGCATCGAACAGCGCCCACCCCGGCTGGAACTTGAGAATTATCCCCATCTGCCCACGGCGCGGGTGGCGACGACCGCAGCGGCGGACTATCTGGCGCTGGTGGACGCGGGAGCCGAGTGACGGCCAAGCCGAAAGTGCTGCTGGAAGCGCAGCTGAAGGCGCTGCGGCTGCCAACCTTCCTGCGCGAGTACGACAAAGTGGCGCGGCAATGCGCGGCCGAAGGTCTGGACTGTCCGCGCTATCTGCTGCGACTCAGTGAGCTGGAGCTGCTCGATCGCGAACAGCGCGCCACCGAGCGCCGCATCAAGACCGCCAAGTTCCCGGTGCTCAAGAGCCTGGAGACCTTCGAGTTCCGCTCGATTCCGTCGCTGAACAAGAGCTTGGTCCTGGAGCTGGCGCGCTCGGAGTATCTGGATCGCAGAGAGAACGTGCTGGCGCTGGGCAACTCCGGTACGGGCAAGACGCACCTTGCCCTGGCGTTGGGGCTGGCCGCTTGTCAGAAAGGCTATCGGGTCCGCTTTGCCACCGCCGCGGCGCTGGTCCACGAGTTGCTCGAGGCGCGTGACGACAAACGTCTCCTGCGCTTGCAAAAACAGCTGGCCAAGCAAGACCTGCTGATCGTCGACGAGCTGGGCTACGTCCCCTTGTCGAAGACGGGCTCGGAGTTACTGTTCGAGATCTTCAGCCAGCGCTACGAGCGGGCCTCGACGCTGGTCACCTCGAACCTACCCTTCAACGAGTGGACGGAGATCTTCGGCTCCGAGCGGCTGACCGGCGCTTTGCTGGATCGTCTCACCCACCACGTCCATATCTTGGAGATGAACGGCGAGAGCTACCGTCTCCAGCAGAGTAAGCGTTCCCGGAAGCGTTCTTCCTCCCCCTGATCCCCCCGCCCAGCCGCTTTCAGAAACGAGTCCTCTCCCTGAGACGGTCTACTTTTACTCCGCCCCAGTGGCCTAATTTTGCTCCGCCCTTGACAGTCCATCCGCTTTGACCCGCTCGGTGATCTCTTTGATCAAGTCGCTATAGTTGATCAGGCGGCGCGCCACGTTCACGTCGGTAACTTCATCCCCCTGCAGCGGTAAGAACTCAGCCGTGTCCATCTGTTCGGTCAGTCCCCGAAGTTGAACGATGTCCTGCTCAAGTGCTTCATTCCCTACGGCATTGGCCGCTTGTCGCAACCTCTCAAGGACATATTTCCAACTCGTGATCGCCATGGTGCGCTTGCCCACCCGCGCCCAGGTGATGTCTTTCGTCCTGGACTCCCTCGCAAGAACGATCTCGTGGAGTCCACACCTCTCCTTCAACTCACTCCAGACGCTGTCCATACGCTGGTGCGGGACGATCAAAAGGAGTACAGACGGCGGATCCTCCGGCAACTCCTCAAGGTAGGCCACAGGTTGCGCGGCCGTCAGTCCGGCCCAGAACTTATTCTCGACGAAGATCCGGATGGCCCCGTCCGTGTCACAGATCGTCAAATCCGGAACACTATTCCCGTGTTGTTCTTCGGCCCCGATGCGTCCCGGCGTGAACGGATTAATGCCGGTCTGGCCCACGATGGTGACGAACTCCCTCGCGACATCCGGTGCGCGCAGGACGTATGCAAGAGCTTTTGTCGCGGCTGGCTCAGCTTTGTTAACGAATCGTGGAATGAGGTGAGCGAGTAGGGCTAGCAGACATACATGCCCAGGATATTCCATTTTGGCTGTTCTGGCCCATTGAGAGTAAGCGGAACCACGGTTCCGATGCCCCTCTTTGGCAGCAACTCTTCTGACTCTTGACCCACTGTCCCCCTGCGGCCCCTTCTAGATCTGATAGTCAGGCGGCCTTGGAGTGCCCCACTTGATCCGCGCCCAGAGGCGCTCGTGGAGGAAATAGGCCGCCATCTTGGCGACGGAATCGAGAAGACCCACGCCCAGAGCCACGTCCCATGCGCCGCTCAGGACGTAGGCAATCAGAGCGGTGAGCAGGGAGCCGAAGAAGCGATAGCTGGCGGCTTTGGCGATGCTGCGCTGGTGGCTCTCCACCACAATCTCCTATTTATCGATAGGAATTAAGGTGATTATAGCGCATCGCAATCCCCCGCAGTCGTTGGCGGTGTCGCATAATGGAGGGCTTGACTGCCGACTTTGCCTTCATGGAGACATCCACCCATCGACCCCCGTTGCGCCATGACTGGACCGCCGCGGAAATCGCGAGCCTTCTTGATCTGCCTCTCCCCGAGCTCCTGTATTGCGCCCAGACTGCGCATCGTGCATTTCACAACCCGCACGAAGTGCAGGGATGCACTCTCCTCAGCATCAAGACGGGGGGCTGCCCGGAGGATTGCGCCTATTGCCCGCAGTCGGCTCGTTACAAGACTGGGGTCGATGCGCAAGCTCTGCTGAGCGTCGACGAAACGTTACACGCAGCGGTGACGGCGCGGGACAACGGCGCTACGCGGTTCTGCATGGGGGCGGCGTGGCGTGATGCCCCCGAGGGCGAGGAATTCGAGCGGGTCGTCGAGATGGTGCGGGGCGTCCGTTCATTAGGACTGGAGGCGTGTTGCACTCTCGGCATGCTGACCCGACAACAGGCCGAAAGGCTCGCCGAAGCAGGTCTGACGGCGTACAACCATAATTTGGACACCTCGCCGGAGTTCTACGGCGAAATCATCACGACACGCCGCTACCAGGAGCGGCTCGATACTTTGGGCCGCGTGCGCGCCGCGGGAATCACCGTTTGCTGCGGCGGCATCATTGGGATGGGCGAGAGCCGCGCCGATCGCATCGGGCTTCTGCGGGAACTGGCGATTCAGAACCCGCATCCGGAAAGCGTGCCCATCAACCTGCTGGTGCGGGTAGAGGGGACGCCGCTGGCGGTTCAGCGGAGCGTGGATCCTCTGGAGATGGTGCGCATGGTGGCGACGGCGCGCATCCTGATGCCGGCGTCGATGGTGCGGCTGAGCGCCGGGCGATTGTCGCTATCTGACGAGGCGCAGGCGCTGTGCTTCATCGGCGGAGCGAATTCGATCTTCATGGGCGACAGGCTGCTCACCACGGCCAATCCCGAGATGGACCGGGATCGGCAATTGCTCGACAAACTGGGCATGCGGCTCATGAACGAGCCGGTCACCGTGGCAGGGCGCGAAGAGGCGCCGCTCCCCATAGCCGCGAAAGCCGATCATGGCTGAGCTGGAAGACCGTACCCGCCGCTTTTTGGGCGAACTTGACGCCCAAGGCCTGCGAAGGGAACTGCGGAGCCCCTCGGGAATCGATCTCTCGTCGAACGACTACCTGGGGCTGGCCAACCATCCGTTGATCCGCGCTGCGATGACGCAGGCGGTTTTGCAGGAGGGCATCGGATCGACGGCTTCCCGTTTGCTCCGTGGAGAGCGCAAGGCCTTCCACGACATCGAGCGCCGCTTCGCCGATTGGAAGGGGACTGAGGCGAGCCTCTACTTCACCAGCGGCTACGCGGCGAATCTGGGCGTGTTGTCGTCTTTCCTCCAAGAAGGCGATGTCGTTTTTTCAGATGAGTTGAATCACGCCAGTTTGATCGATGGGATGCGGCTCGGGCGGGCGCGGCGAGTCATCTTTCCGCACTGCGACGTGCGGGCTCTGCGCGCCTCCCTGGTTTCAGAGCAGGCGCCGCGACAACGTTTCCTCGTGACCGAATCGCTGTTCAGCATGGACGGCGACTTCGCACCGCTCGAGGACTACGCGGAGCTATGCCGCGAGACCGGTACGGCTCTGATCGTCGACGAGGCCCACGCCGTGGGCGTCTTCGGTGAACGCGGCGCCGGTCGGATCGAGCAGGCCGGTGTGGGCCGTGACGTCTTCCTGAGCGTGAACACCGCGGGCAAGGCGTTGGGGGTGTGCGGGGCGTTTGTCGCGGGTCCGCGGTGGGCGATCGAGTTTCTGATTCAGCGGGCCCGAACGTTCGTTTTTACGACGGCGCCGCCTCCATCTTTGGCGGCCGCGCTGAATGCCGCGTTGAGTGTGGTTGTGCGAGAACCCGAGCTTCGCGTGCGGACGCTGCGGTTCGCCGGAAAACTACGGGCAATGCTGGCTGAGATGGGTGTTCGCGTGCCCGAAGGTGAGTCGCAGATCATTCCGATCGTGCTGGGAGACAACGAGCGAGCCATGGCCGTGGCAGAGGCCTTGCAGAAAGACGGCTTCGACGTGCGCGCCATCCGTCCGCCGACCGTGCCGCAGGGAACAGCGCGGCTTCGGGTGTCAGTGAACGCCAAGCTTTGTGAGGCGGACCTCGAAGCACTCCGGTCGTGTTTAGTCACGGCGCTCGCAGAGAAGGTGGCATGCCGCGCGGCCTCTTTGTGACCGGCACGGATACGAGCGTCGGCAAGACGATTGTTTGCGCCGCGTTGATGCACCGTTACCGCAAAGTCGGTCCGATCGGATACTGGAAGCCAATCCAGACCGGCATCGAGGAGGACGACGACACAGCCGTCGTTCGCGAATTGGGGGCTTGTTCGGAAGCGGAGATTTTTGCCGAGGGCATCCGACTCCCGCGGCCGTTATCGCCGCACTTGGCGGCCCGGCTGGTCGGCGAGACAATCGCGATCGAGGACCTCGAAGCGATGGTGTCGCGGCTTTCGAAGGATCGCGCCTGGATGGTCGAAGGGGCGGGGGGAGTGTTGGTCCCGCTGAATGACTCGGAACTCATGACGGATTGGATGGCGCGACTGGGATTGCCGGTACTCGTGGCGGCGCGGTCAGGACTGGGGACCATCAACCATACTTTGCAGGCTCTGGAGGCTCTGCGAGCGCGTTCACTGCTTGTGACGGGTGTCGTGATGGTGGGCGAGCGCAACGAAGAGAACCGGCGGGCGATCGAACGCTACGGGAACACGGTGGTAGTGGGGGAGATGCCTGTTTTTGGTGAGCTGACGGCGGCGGCGGTGGGAAGTTGGGCGGCAGCGAGTTTGGATCAGGAAGGGTCACTTCTCAGGAATCCTGCACCGTAGGTTCCTGACGTGCTTTCCGGATTGGTGAGAGGGCTGAAATGACGTTGGTCGATCGGGATCGGGCGCGGTTGTGGCATCCGTATACGCAGATGCAGACGGCGCCGCCACCGATCCCGGTGGTGCGGGGTGAAGGCGTTTATCTGTATACGGAGGACGGGCGGCGCATCCTCGATGGGATTTCATCCTGGTGGGTGAACATCCATGGACACAGCCACCCGAAGTTGAACGAGGCGCTGGCGCGGCAGGCGCGGGAACTCGAGCACGTGATCTTTGCCGGCTTCACGCACCGGCCGGCGGTGGAGTTGGCGGAGCGGTTGGTGGAGGTTCTGCCGGAAGGCTTACATCGGATTTTTTATTCCGACGATGGTTCGACGGCTGTCGAAGTGGCTTTGAAGATGGCCTACCAGTATTGGCGCAACTGCGGCGAGCTGGAGCGGCGGTTGTTTGTCGCTCTCAAGTTCGCGTATCACGGCGACACGGTCGGCACGATGTCGGTGAGCGAGCAGTCGGTGTTCACCAAGGCGTTCGAGGGCATGCTGTTCCGGGTAGCGCGGGCCGAAGTGCCTTACTGCTACCGCTGCCCTTTGGGATTGCAACGCCAGACCTGCGCGATCGACTGCCTGGGTAGCCTTGAGCAGATCCTGCGCGAGGAGAAAGGACGTGTGGCCGGTGTGATCGTCGAGCCGATGCTGCAGGCCGCGGGTGGAATGATCGTCTGGCCTCGTGAGTTTTTGACCGGCGTTCGAAGACTCTGTGACGAGCACAAGACTCTGCTGATCGCCGACGAGGTAATGACCGGCTTCGGACGCACCGGGCGCATGTTCGCATGCGAGCATGGACCGGTCCGTCCGGACATAGCGTGCTTGTCGAAAGGACTCTCTGCAGGGTATTTGCCGCTCGCGGCGACCGTGGCGACTGACGACGTCTACGAAGCATTCTTGAGTGACGATCGCTCGAAGATGTTCTTCCACGGGCACTCGTTCACGGCGAATCCTCTGGGGTGCGCCGTGGGGCTGGCGAGCCTCGATGTTTTTCAGGAAGAGGGCACGCTCCAGCGAATCGCGGCTCTCGAAAAGCAGCTCCGCGAGGGGCTCGAACCAATGCGGTCACTCAATTGCGTCGGCGATGTGCGCGTGATCGGCGGCGTGGGGATTGTCGAGCTGGTCGAGGGTGAAGGATATCTGTCAGATATCGGACCACGACTTTATCGAGAGTTCCTGGACCGCGGTGTGCTGCTCAGGCCGCTCGGCAATGTGCTCTATTTCATGCCGCCCTATGTGATTACCGAAGAGGAAACGAATGGGGTGATCGAGCAGATGGGCGAAGTGCTAAGAGGTTTGGAAGAGGCTTAGCCTGCCGGAGTCGCTTCGGATGGGGCGTTACCTTCAACTGCTGGGACAGTACTTTCTGCAGTATGCAAAGGTGCGCCTGGCCTACAAGGGCGACTTCGTCGTGTCCGTCATCACGACCATGATTGCGACCGCTTTCGGCATCGCTTTGGTCTTCATCTTGTTTCAACGCGCGCCAGAGATTGCCGGCTGGCGGTTTCACGAGATTCTCTTTCTGTATGGGTTCGGGCTGATCCCGCTGTCGCTCTTCAACGTGGTGAGCATCAATCTGTATTACTTCGGTGAGTCGTACATCGTCGAAGGGAAGTTCGACCGGGTTCTGCTACGGCCGGTCCACTCGTTGTTTCAAGTGATGAGCGAGCAGTTCCGACTGGAGTCTCTGAGCGACACGGCCACCGGCCTTTTCATCGTGGTGTACACCAGCAGTAAGCTGGGCTTGCAACACGGTCCCGACGACTGGGCGTTTCTGGCCGCTGCTTCTTTTTGCGGGTTGATCATCTACCTGGCAGTGTTCTTGATGCTGACTTGCGTTTCGTTCTGGGTGGAGGATCGGGTTGGCATTATCCCGCCGGTTTACAACATGCTGGCGTTCGGACGTTATCCGCTGAACATCTATAGCCCGCTTGTGCAGTTTCTGTTGAGTTGGGTGATTCCCTTTGGATTCGCGAGCTTCTATCCCTCGACGGTCTTGCTGGAGCGGGTGGAGTATCAGTCGTACGTGGTCTTGATGCCGCTGGTGATGGCTGTTTTCTTGACCGGGGCGATTGTCTTGTGGAATCGCGGAGTGGCGAATTATTCAAGCACGGGGACGTAGGTTGCCGGTGTTTCGTCGCCCTGGCGCTTGCCGAGGCGAACGAGTGCTGGAACCAGGCGGCCGGGAAAGCCGCCCGGTTTGGTGTTACGAATTGGAGGCGAGCAGGAGTTGGCGGAGCTTCTTGGCCCGCTCGGGATCGCGAAGGGCCTGCAGGGCCTTCGCCTCGATCTGCCGGATGCGCTCGCGGGTGACCTCGAACTCGCGTCCGATCTCTTGGAGCGTGTGCTCACGGTCGTAACCGATGCCGAAGCGCAGCCGCAGCACCTTTTCTTCGCTCGGTGAGAGCGTGCCCAGGATATCGGCTGTTTTCTTCTTGACATCGGAGGCAAGCAAGCTTTCCACCGGCGATGAACCGGCCGGATCTTCGATCAGGTCCTCGAGCGACGATTCGCCCGTTCGTCCCACCGGCGTCTTGAGCGACACCGGGGTGCGAGAGATCGAGCGAAGTTCCTCGACCTTGACCTCATCGGTATCCATGCGCCGAGCGATCTCGCGATTCGTCGGCGGCCGGTTCACCTCTTTTTCAAGGCTGCGCAGAGCTCGCAGGAACTTGTTGAGCTGCTCGTGCATGTGCACGGGCACCCGCACCGTTCGCGACTGGTCGGCGAGAGATCGCGTGACGGCCTGACGGATCCACCAGGTGGCGTACGTCGAGAACTTGAAGCCGCGCCGATAGTCGAATTTCTCTGCGGCGCGCATCAAGCCCATATTGCCTTCCTGGATAAGATCCAACAGATGGAGGCCGCGGTTGACGTACTTCTTGGCAACGGACACCACGAGACGCAGATTGGCCTCGACCAATGCCGCCCGGGCGCCGTCGGCCTCATCGCGACCCGCGCGCATACGCTCCAGGACGTACAGCACCTCGTCACGGGTCAAGACTGTCGTTACGACCACCGGTTCACCGGACTTGCGAGCGGCCGGCGAGGTCTTGACGCCCTTCTCCTCCTGGCTCGAGCGGGCCCGCTTGGCTTGTGCCGCCTCCTGCAAGAGTTCCGGGACTGCCTCCTCGAAGTTCCTGGCCCACAGCTTCCAGACATCGAACTTGATCACGCTTCGCACGATCGCGCGCGAGAGTTGGACATTCTTACGAGCGACCCGGTAGTACCAGCGACGCCGGATGGCCTTCCGAGACTGGGCGCGAGCCTCCATCTTCTGTGAGAGTTCCTGCAACTCGCCGATGAGCCGCGTGATCGTGCCCAGTTGCCGCTTCAACTTGGCAACCGTCTGGGCTCGCGCAACAGGATCGTTGCCGGAACCCTCGACCTCGACCATGTAGCGCAGATAGCGCAGGTCAGCTTCTGGCGACTGCAGCGAATTCCGCAATTCGACAAACTTCTTCCAAAGCCAGGGGGTCCGTGCTAAAGCCTTGATGACTCGATGGTTGCCACGCTCGACGCGCTTCGCCAAGCGCACCTCTCCCTCTCGGGTCAAAAGGGATACGGCGCCCATTTCCGACAAGTACAATCGAACACTGTCTTCGGCGGGGGAGGCTTCCAGATCCTCGGCAAACTCCTCGGCATCCCGGCGGTTGCGCTCATCCAACTCAAGCTCGACAAGGTCGGCCGGATCCTCCGCAACCGCTGACACCGCTCCACCGGACCCCGCTAAGTTGTTTTGTTTCAGTTCAGTAGGAGTCATGCACGTTCTCCGGCACAGCTTCTCACTTGTTAGATGCTCCTAAAGCACAAAACGTTGCCGGTGGCCCGGATGTTCACCGCATCGGGGCAGCAAGGTTTCCTATTCTGTTTGACGTCCTGGATCGCTGTTCGGACGTACTCTTTCTCGCATTTTCGGCGAATCAGATATACTTGCGCGGTCTCCGAACGACCGAGGAGCCTGCTGTCTGTGACACCCCAACCGGGGCTGCAACCTCCTTGGCGCTGCGATTTCCAAGATGCCAGGAACCGGCCCCTCTGACAACGTAAACAACAGGGTCAGACTACTATACCGCAAAACCGACCCAAATACGACCACAAATGTGTCGGAATGTCGGCGGACGCGGGATGGCCGTAGCCTCAGCCGGGCATTTTCCTGCTTGTCAACGATCGACGCCCCGGGGGAAACCTCAGGAATGATGCATTTCGTGCTCTTCGGCTATCATCATGAACTGGAAATGACTTGGCATCGGCGCGGTCTGAGAATCTTGGTTGGTGTCACGCTGTTGCTGGGGCTGTCCCTTCTCGCCGAGGGCGCGGAGAACCCCCTTGGGTCCGGCGCGGAAGTGATCGCCGAGGGGCATGCGCTCTTCAACAAGCTCTGCACGGTCTGTCATGGCGTTGACGGGGCACCCGGTGACCGCGGACCGGCAATGGCGGCGCAGCGGCGCTATTTGCGGCGAACGGATACGGAGTTGTTTCAAGCGATTCAAGAAGGAATTAACGACAGCGAGATGCCGCCGATGGGCTTGCCGGAAGACGATGCCTGGAGGATCGTAGCTTGGATCCGCAACCTGCGGGCGAAAGCGATCGATGTTCCTGTCGAAGGCAATATTCAACAGGGCTCCGATATTTTTTGGGGCAAGGGCGAATGTGGCCGCTGCCATGTGATCCGCGGACGAGGGGGTCTGTTAGGACCGGATTTGACAAACCTCGGAGCACAGATGTCGCTGAATCGGATTCAGGAGGCGCTGACGGTGGAAAAGCCGCATCCGCCGCTGGGATACCGCCCCGTAACGGTTGCCACCAAGGATGGACGGACAATCTCGGGAGTGAGCAAGAACGAGCACAACTTCTCGCTCCAGATGATTGGCGATGATGACTGCCTCTACCTGTTTTCCAGCGAAGAGATCGACAAGATCGTCTACGGTGAGAAGTCGCTGATGCCCACGGACTACGATGGACGCCTGAGCGAAGCAGAGTTTCGGGATTTGCTTGCCTTCCTGAGTCGCCAATCGCTGCGGAGGAGGGAGGACAGTTCGGTTGAGCCGAACTAGTCGCCATGACAGCTGAAATGAGCAACAGATCCGGCGGTATGCTCCGTGTTTTGCAGTGCACCGTTGTAGCAGGACTGCTGGCGGCGGGGCATTCCGCCGGAGAGGTCACGTACGAACAGCTTCTCGACCCACCGCCTGAAAATTGGCTCACGTACGGCCGCACCTACGACTCGCAGCGCCACAGCCCGCTCGATCAAATCACCAAGCAAAACGTGAGTCATCTTGCGCCGGCCTGGATCTTCCCCGTGCCGGGGGCGCGGCGGCTGGAAAGCGTTCCCATCGTCGTGGACGGCGTGATGTATGTAAGCCAGCCCAACGAGGTATACGCGCTGGATGCCCGCGCCGGCCGCCAGATCTGGAAATGGCGTCGGGAGCCGGCCCGCCGGCGTGGTAACAATCGCGGTGTCGCGGTACTGGGGAATCTTGTCTATGTCTCCACGCCGGACGCTCATCTCGTCGCTCTCGATGCCCGCACCGGGAGCATGGTGTGGGAATCGGAGATTGCGAGTTCCAAGGACGGCTACTGGTCGCCGGCAGCGCCGTTTGCGATTGACGGCAGGATCATCGCCGGCAACGCGGCGGGCGACTACGGACTCAACGGCTGGCTGGACGCGTATGACGCCACGACGGGTGAACGGCTGTGGCGGTTCTACACCATTCCGCGTCCGGGCGAGCCCGGCAACGAAACGTGGGCCGGCGATTCGTGGAAGACCGGCGGCGGCGCGACGTGGCTCTCAGGGAGCTTCGATCCCGAGTTGAACCTGCTCTACTGGGGCATCGGGAACCCCGCGCCGGACTTTGACGGAGCCCCTAGAAGAGGCGACAACCTTTATACCGAGTCGGTTGTCGCGCTGGATGCCGACAGCGGCAAGCTCAAATGGCATTTTCAGTTCACGCCCCATGATCTGCACGACTGGGATTCGGTAGAGATCCCGATTCTGGTCGACGCTCCCTACAAAGGCCGTCTACGAAAGCTGCTGGTGCACGCCGACCGCAACGGTTTCTACTACGTTCTTGACCGCGAGACGGGCGAGTTTCTCGAAGGCACGCCGTTCATCGACAAGTTGAACTGGGCTAGCGGCCTGACGGAAACCGGCCGGCCGATCCGCGTGCCAGGAGTGGAGCCGACGCTGCAAGGCAACTTTGTCTGCCCATCCACGTCCGGTGCGACGAATTGGATGTCGCCGGCCTACAACCCGGCTACGAACTGGTTCTACCTGGCTGTCAAGGAGGGCTGCGGCGTCAGCTATAAATCGAAGCAGGAGTTCCGTCCCGGGGGCTTTTCGTATGCGGCGACGGGCTACATGGAATCGCCTCGGTTCCCCTGGCAGATGTTTGTCCGCGCTCTGGACCTGACAACGGGTGAGCGCAAGTGGGAGTACAAGCAAGTGAACTCCCGGCACTACGGGGCAGGGCTGGTTTCGACGGCCACCGGGATGATCTTCGCGGGCGACGATCAGGGGTTCTTCACCGCCCTTGATGCCAAGTCCGGCGAGCCGCTGTGGCACTTCAACACAGGCACGCGGATCTCGGCCTCGCCGATCAGCTACGCGGTCGAGGGACGGCAGTACCTGGCTGTCTGCTCGGGCGTGAACGTCGTGGCGTTCGCGTTACCCGCGGGTCCGGCGACGGACTGAGATCGGCGCAATAGCATCTCCGTGGTTGGCAAGGCGCATCGAATGCGATGAGGCTTGTCACCGAACAGCGTTCCCGTGCCTTCCAAGACGCCCCGCGACCCGACACAGAGCGGAGCTTGTGAGACCGGCCGCGAGAAGACCGGCCATCCGAACAACGGGAAAGGCAATAGATATCGAAAGCGAAGAGGATGCGGCCCTTGCCTTCTCGACCGAAACAAACCGCAATGTGACTTGACCGGACCTAAACGAGTGGGAAGAGCCAACTTCCCAGCAGGGTGACGGCGAAGCCGGTTGTTCCCAGCACGACCAGGAGCGCTGTTTTGGTTTGCAGCGTTTCGATCTCCGTTAGTCCGGTCATCGTGCGGAAGACCCAGAATCCGCTGTCGTTCATCCAGGTGCCGATGAGCGCGCCGCTGCCGATGGACATCAGGACATAGACCGGGTGGTAGGTCAGGTCTACTGTTGTGAGCAGCGGGGCCATGATGGCGGAAGCCGTAATCATGGCGACGGTGCCGGAGCCTTGCGCGATCTTGACGAGCATGGCGAGCAGGAAGCCGAGCAACATCAGCGACATCCCCAACTCGCTCGCCGACTCGCCGAGCACGTCGCCGACACCAGCGCGGACGAGCATGCCGCCGAAGGCCCCGCCTCCCGCGGTGATCAGGATGATAACGCCGGCGCTCTTGATGGCCTCCTCGACGGGGACGGCCAACTGCTTGAGCGACAGGTGGTTCTGACGCGCCAGGAGCCACAGCGAAACGACCGCGCCGGCCAGCAAAGCGAAACTCGGGTTCCCGAGGAAAGCGGTCAAGCGGGCGAGGTCGGTTCCCTTGTAGAAGGTGTTCGCCACCGTATTGGCGGTAATCAACATGACCGGCAGCAGGATCGGTGACATCGACGCCCAGAAGCCGGGCAGCTCTTCCTCGGGCCGCGTAGCAATTTTGCCGAGCTCGTCGAGAGAAAGACCGGGTGCTTCCCGAATCGGAATGTTGAGCTTGCGGTCGATCCAAATCGAGTAGAGCCAGCCGCAGAGCGACGCGGGCAGCGCGACACACAGGCCTACGAGAATGACGATGCCGACGTCGACACTGAGGGTGGATGCCATTACGAGCGGTCCGGGCGTAGGCGGGACGAAGACGTGCGTGGCCGATCCGCCGGCGGAGATCGCCATCACATAAAGAACGTAGTTGCGGCCGCCCATGCGGACGCTCATCGCCCGCGCCAAGGGGACCAGGAGGTAGAAGACGGTGTCCGAGAACACCGGCACCGAAAGCACGTAGCCGCTCGTGACCAGCGAAAGCGAGGAACGGGCCTCCCCCAGCCAGGCGACAAAGCGGCGGGTGATGCGGTCGGCCGCGCCGCTTTCCATCAGGCATTGGCCGACGATGGCGGCCATGGCGATTGCGATGCCGATGCGCCCGACGACGTCCCCGAAGCGCTCACCGACGGCCGGGACGACTTCGTTGACGGCGATGTCGGGTGAGAGGAGGCCGATCAAGATGGCTGCCGAGATGAGCGCGGCAAAGGCGTTCACCCGGAGCCGGATGATCAGCACGAATACCGCGGCGACGGCGATGAGGAGAATCGAGATCGGGTGCATCGGGGCTCCAGGCTATGCGGAAAAAAGGTCCATCATACAACGGCGTGCTTGGAGTTGCCCGCGGTCCGGGCGTCGCGGCCTCGGTGAGCGCCATGGTGGTCGTATGGTGGCTTTAGACCCTCAGGCACATCAAGCCGCGCACTTCCATCCCTGGGAGATTCCCGGTCAGCGCAGCCAGTCTTCCAGCCGGATTCGTTCGTCGGTCCTTTCGTCGCGGTATTTGACGATGACCGGCGTGTAGAGCGAGAGGTTCCACTCCTTGCCGATGCCTTTCGTGATCGGGCGGCTGCCGGCGACGACAACGGCGCCTTCGGGGATGATGAGAGGCATATCATCTTCTGCGCGGCGCACCGTTTCGTGGACGATGTCGTAGACGGGGGTTGATCGTGTGAGGATCGTGCCGGAGCCGAGCACGGCCCCTTTCTTGACGATGGTTCCCTCGTAGATTCCGCAGTTGCCGCCGACGAGAACACCGTCTTCGATGATGACCGGCAGAGCGCCGACGGGCTCGAGGACTCCGCCGACTTGCGCCGCGGCACTGACGTGGCAGTTCTTGCCGACTTGCGCGCAACTGCCGACGAGGGCGTGCGAATCCACCATGGTGCCGTCGTCGACGTAGGCGCCGACGTTGATGTACATCGGTGGCATGCAAGTCACTCTGGTTCCGATGTAACAGCCGTCGCGGACGCTCGATCCGCCCGGTACGATGCGCACACTGTTCGCAAGATCGAAATTCCGTAGCGGGTAGGTCGACTTGTCGAAGAATGAGAAGCGGTCATCACCTTTTGACATATCGACGGTCTTGCCCATCCGGAAGCCGACGAGGATGCCGCGCTTCACCCAGTGGTTCACCTTCCAGCCCGGCGCCGAGTCCGGGTCGGGCTCGGCGGCGCGGGCGGCGCCCGAATTCAGGGCCTTCTTGAATTCCTGGAAGGCCTCCATGTCCTGGTGGTCATAGTGCTCAGGGTTTTTCGCGAAGAGTTGATCGATGAGTTGTTCGAGCATGATGAATGAGCAGAATCGCCGCCGGCGATGGCGCGGGTTGCGTGGCGGACTCGGTGAACGGTCCGGTTAATCCGCCGAAGCCATCATCCGAGTCAAGCCGAGTCCCGCCAGGACTCTTTCGATTTCCGCCTTGCTTTCGTTGGTCGGCGGCACGATCGGCAGGCGGTAGTTGGGTTGAATGCGGCCCATCACCGAAAGCGCCCACTTCACCGGTCCGGGGCTGGCCTCGATGAAGTTGACCTCCATCAGCGCGTGGTAGCGGCGGTGGATTTCCCGGGCTTTGTCGAAATCGCCATTCGCACAGGCGTCGCAGAGTTGGGACAACGCAGCCGGAACCTCATTCGAGGCGACGGAAATGACCCCGGCGCCGCCAAGGGCCATCAAGGAGAGCGTCACGGAATCGTCGCCTGAGAGAACGGAGAAGGATTTAGGGACGAGCTGAAAGATCTCCGCCATCTGCCCGATATCGCCTGACGCCTCCTTGACGCCTACGACGTTATCGATCGAGGCCAACCGCGCCAGAGTCTGCGCTTTGACGTTGGAGCCGGTGCGGCTTGGGACGTTGTAGACGACGATCGGCAAGCGGGTCGCCTTCGAGACGGCTGTGTAGTGTTCGTAGAGGCCTTCTGGCGTGGGCTTGTTGTAGTAGGGCGTGACGGAGAGCAGTCCATCGACTTCCATGCTCTCGAGTTCACTCGCCAGCGCAGCGACTTCCGCCGTGTTGTAGCCTCCGCAGCCGGCGAGAATCGGCGCCTTGCCGTTGGCTTCCTCAAGAGTCATCTCGACGACGCGGAGGTGTTCTTGCTTCGAGAGCGTCGGGTTCTCGCCCGTGGTGCCGCACGGAACGAGGAAGTGAATGCCTCTTTCCAACTGCCAGCGGACGAGCGCGCGGAAGGCTTCTTCATCGAGAGAACCGTCCGACCGAAAGGGAGTGACGAGTGCGGTGCCGCAACCAGTGAACATGATCACCTCCCGAGGCGCTTCAGCTTGCCGACGGCGCGGCCTCCATGCGGTCCCAGACCGTTGAGAACTCGTACAGCCCCTTGCGGCCGATGATCCAGCGGGCGGCGCGCAGTGCACCGCGGGCGAATCCGGCTCGGCTCCGCGCGGTGTGGATGAGCTGGATCGTATCGGCTTCGGAGTCAAAACCGATCTGATGGCTTCCCGGTACCGCTCCGGCGCGATTGCTGGCCTGATCGATCCGGCGTGCGTAACCAGCCTCCTGCATCTTCTCGACAAGCCGCAGCAGCGTACCTGATGGGGCGTCTTTCTTCATCTTGTGATGGATCTCGTACGCCCACGCGTCGTAGTCGTTTTCCGTCGCCAGAGAGGTCGCCGCGGCCTGCGCGATGCGGTAAAAAACCTGCACGCCGACCGAGAAATTCGCTCCGTAAACAAGGCCGATGTTAGCACGCTCCACCGCGGTGCGGACGCGCGCGATCTGGTCGAGCCAACCCGTGGTTCCGATCACGACGTTGACGCCCAAAGCGGAGATTTTCTCGGTGTTGTCGGCGACAACCGGCGGAATCGAGAAGTCAATCGCGACATCGATGCCGACGAAGCTCTCGGCGGTGATTCCCTCGCCGCCGACGTTGTTGAACTCGTCGAGCTTGAGGCTGACTTCGAAGCCGAACTCGGGCGCGAGGTTCTCGACCATGCGGCCCATCTTGCCGTAGCCGACGAGGGCGAGGCGCTGGGGTGTGGCTTCAGCGGGCATGTCTATCAGAGGCCGGCTCTCCAGGCGCGCTAGGCGAAGACTTTCTCGTTCACTTGCGAGAAGAACGTCGCGTGCAGCGCCTCTACAGTCCTCCGGAGATCCTTCTCATCAACGACCAAACTCAAGTTCAGCCGCGACGCTCCCTGCGAGATCATCCGTATGTTGATCTTCTCGAGGGCTTGGAAGATCCGTGCCGCAATTCCCGGAGTATAACCGATGTTGTCGCCCACGACGCAGACGATGCCCTGGTCGGATACGGGGGTCACTTCGGCGAACTGCCGCAACTCCTGGATAATTTCGGGGAGGTGAGTCGTGTTGTCGATCGTCAGCGAAACGCTGACCTCGGATGTGGTGACCATGTCAACGGCGGTCTCGTAGCGGTCGAACACCTCGAAGATCTTCGCAAGGAAGCCGTGAGCCATGAGCATCCGGGTTGAACGCACCTCGACGACGGTGATGCCTTCCTGGTAAACGATGGACTTGATGATCGACTGACCGGCCGCATGCTCGGCGACGATCAAAGTGCCTTCAACTTCAGGTTTACGGGAGTTGAGCACGCGTATCGGGATGTTGTTTGTCACGGCGGGGAGCATCGTGCTTGGGTGCAGCACTCGTGCCCCGAAGTAGGCGAGTTCCGCGGCCTCGGCGAAAGACATCACGCGGACCCGCCGGGCTGACGAGAGCAAAGAGGGGTCGGCGGTGAGGACGCCGTCGACGTCGGTCCATATTTCAATCTCATCCGCCGCCAGGCCGGCTCCGACGATCGAGGCCGTGAAGTCTGAGCCGCCGCGTCCGAGCGTCGAAGTGATGCCGTTCATTGTGGAGGCGATGAAGCCTCCCATGACGGGGATCTTGCCGGCGTCAATCAGCGGCAGGACCCGCCGGGCGAGCCGCTCGTTCGTTTCATCGACGAGCGGTGAGGCTTCGCCGAAGCGGTCGTCGGTGACAATGACCTCGCGCGCGTCCACATGTTCGGCCGCCAAGCCCCGCGCACGCAGCGCCTCGGTGATGACCACGCTGGAAAGCCGCTCGCCGTAGCTCGACAGGACATCCATCGAGCGGGCGCTCAACTCGCCCAAGATCGAGAGCCCGCGCAGCAACTCCGTCAGTTCATGAAAGTGGTCTTCAAAGTGTTTTTCGAGGGCCGATTCTGACGCTGGCGCGACGACGCTTGCCGTTTCCGTGGCGTGGAACTCACGCAGACTGACGAGCTTTTGAAGCGCGCCGTCGATGTCTTCGGTAACAGCGGTGCGGCCGATTTCAAGCAGGCGGTCCGTCGTCTTTCCCATGGCGGAAACGACGACGAGAAGCGGGCGTTGGGCGCATCCGGCGATGATGCCGGTTACTCGCTGCACGGCGTCGGCGCTCTCGATCGAGCTGCCACCGAATTTCATTACGATCATTGGCGGGGTGTCGGTGCGGCAGAAGCCGAAACTTCGAGTGTAGCGTTCTCGACCCGGATGAGTCTGCTCGGGCGATTCCGTACGGTATCCGAGATCCGTAGATATGCGGGAGTCTCTTACAGGGATTTCCGCTTCTGCCTGTTGGCTTCGCAGGGACGCGGACGTCACCCGCGTGTCCCCGTCGTGTCACGCTGAGCCGCCTTGCACGGCCCCGGTGTAGGCGGAACGTGGGGTCACGAGCAGATTCGGACGACGTCCGGCGGAGAGTTCCGGGTGCTGGCGGTCCTGACTGGAGATCTCGCCCGCCTGGCGGCCGAAGTGCGTGAGAAGGCAGCCAAGCACTCGTTGCGCTCGCGTACCGTGCTCAGTGCGCCACTTGACCTCATTGACACCGATCGGTCGTGGAAGTATCCTTGCAGCCGTGCTTCGTTCGGTTCTATTGATTTTGCTGGCGGCATCCGTCTGCGCCGCGCAGCCCATCCGAACGAACCCCTTCCACAACAGTGCTGCGGACATCGACACGGGCCGCGCCACCTTCCGCATCTATTGTGCTCCCTGCCATGGCATCGGGGCTGCAGGGGGTACCGGACCGGACCTCACCTTGGGCGTCTACGAGGTAGGTGACACCGATGAAGATCTGTTCGAAGTCATAAAGGATGGTGTGAGCGGCACCGAGATGTCGGGCTTCGGCGAGCGCATGAATGACAACACGATTTGGCGTGTCTTGGCCTACTTGCGTTCCGTGGCTCTCAGAGAGACGCCGGTGCTGACAGGCGACGCTTCACGAGGCAAATCGGTCTATCAGGGTAAGGGGGGGTGCGCCGGTTGCCATCGCATTGCGGGCACAGGCGGACGGCTTGGGCCGAACCTGAGCCGCATCGGTCGGACCCTCAGTTTCGCGCGGCTGCGAGAAGCGCTCGTCGAGCCGAGCAAGAACATCGCCAAGGGGTTCGACACAATCACCGTGGTTGAGCGAGATGGCGAAACCGTCCGCGGACGCCGGATGAACATCGACAACTTTTCCGTTCAACTGATGGACTTGCGGGAAGTGATCCACTCATATCTGCGGGATGAGGTGCGGTCGATTGAGCAGGCGCCGAAGTCGCTGATGCCGTCGTACGAGGGAATATTGAGCGGTTCGGAGATTGACGATGTCTTGGCGTATCTGGTGAGCTTGCGAGGAGACGAGTAGAGTGTCCGGGAGACGCTGGTCGGCAACGAAGTGAAGGTAGGGGCTCGCCACGATAACGCTAGCGCTGGGAGATGGTCTACCGGGTTGAGAGAAATTGCAGGAGGAAACCGAAGATGATAAGCGGCGTCATCGTGCTTCTGGGCTTGCTCTCCGTTGCCGGGGCTTTCGCCGGCGACGTCACGAACCGGATGTTGCTCGATGCGCAAGGCGATTCGGAGTCGTGGCTGACTTACGGCCGGAACTACTCCGGATGGCGCTACAGCGGGTTGGATGAGATCAACACCCGGACCGTGAAGCGTCTGGCGCCTTCGTGGGTTTTCCAGACCGGTGTTTCCGGCCGACTCCAGACAACCCCGCTGGTCAGCGACGGCGTCATGTACTTGACCGGCCAAAACAACCACGCCTGGGCGCTGGATCTGCTGACCGGGCGAGAACTGTGGCATTACTCGAAGAAGCCGGAGAAAGAGGCCCAGGGCTGTTGTGCGCGGCCGAATCGCGGGTTCGCGATTCTGGGCGACACTCTCTACAAGGTGAACTTCGGAGCGACTCTCGTGGCGCTCGACGCCAAGACCGGCGATGTCCTGTGGGAGAAGGTCGTTGCGGACTACAAGGAGGGCTATTCGGCGACTGCGGCGCCTCTAATCGTCAAGAACATGATTCTGGTGGGGATCGCGGGGGCGGAGTTCGGAACGCGCGATTTTCTGGATGCCTACGACGCCAAGACCGGCGAACGCGTTTGGCGGTTCTGGACTGTGCCGGGCCCGGGTGAGCCGGGACACGAGACCTGGGGCGGCGACTCGTGGAAGCGCGGCGGCGGGTCGACGTGGATTACGGGGACGTACGATCCGGATCTGAACCTGATCTATTGGGGCACCGGCAATCCGGGGCCTGACATGAACGGTGATGTGCGCCCCGGCGATAACCTCTATACGTGCAGCGTCGTGGCGCTCGACGCCGATACGGGTACGCTGAAGTGGTATTTCCAGTTTACACCCCACGACGTGCATGACTGGGATGCGGTGGCTGACCCGGTCCTGGTCGACTTGGACGTCGAGGGCGAGAAGCGTAAGGCACTGATACAGGCGAATCGTAACGGGCACTTCTACGCGCTCGATCGAACGTCGGGTGAGTTCCTGCTGGCGCACGCCTATACGAAGGTCACCTGGGCGGACGGGATCGACGCAAAGGGCCGGCCGATTCTGATTCCGGGGAAGGATCCGACGGAGGAGGGCAACGTCGCTTGCCCGGGATTGGGCGGCGGGCATAACTGGCACCCAACGGCGTACAGCCCGCAGACCGGGCTTTATTACTTCGATTCGATCGATGGATGCCACATCTACTACAGGACGACACAGGGGTACATCGAAGGGCAGTGGTACCAGGCCAGTACCGTGGGCGGCATCCCCGACGAACCCTCAAAGGGGTCGATCGTCGCCGTAGATCCGGCGACCGGCGAAACGAAGTGGCGCTACGAGATGGTGTCCACGCCAAGCAGCGGACTGCTGGCGACGGCGGGAGGTCTGCTGTTCGGGGGAGATCCGCAAGGGTACGTGACGGCGTTCGACGCCGAGATCGGCAAAGTGCTCTGGAAGTTTCAGGCGGGCGGGGCGGTGGCGGCGCCGCCGATCACCTATCGGTTCCGCGAAAAGCAATACGTGGCGGTGGCGGCCGGCGAGGCGATCATGACCTTCGCATTGATGGACTGACGGTCTCACCGTAGCTCATGGCAGCGCGAAGGCAACGACTTTACCACTGAAGTTGCTGTTGTATTTGTTGCCGCCGCCGGCGGCGATGACAACGTACTGCTTGCCGTCTTCACCCTGATAGGTCATGGGAGTGGCGTGGCCGCTGGCGGGGAGACGGGTTTCCCAAAGCTGCTCGCCGGTGTCTTTGTCGAAGGCGCGGAATCGCCTGTCGTTGGTCGCGGCGATGAAGACGAGTCCGCCCTTTGTGACAATCGGGCCACCCAGGTTCGATGTTCCGGTCTTGGGGATGCCGCGTTTGGTGAGCTCGTCGATTTCACCGAGAATCACGCGCCAGCGAAACTCGCCGGTGTTGAGATCGACGGCCGTGAGGTGCCCCCAGGGCGGTTTCTGGCAGGGGTACATGTTCGAGTCCCAGAAGCGGCCAAACCTCGTTCCACGGCTGCGGTAGGGGACCTTGGATCCCTTCGGGCGTTCCACCATGCGCTTGGGCGCGCCGACGTCCATCGAATTCACGAAGAGCACGCCCTCGGTCGGGTCAAAGGAGCCTCCGCCCCAGTTGGCGCCTCCGTTCGTGCCGGGGAATTGGATCGTGAGCTGTTCCCGAATGGCGCGAAACAAGGGACCGTCGAAGTAGGCGTTGTCGATCATCTCCATGCACTCGGCGCGGGACTCGGGGGTTACATCGGTGATCTCTTCGCGGGTCATCGACTGCCGTGCGAACGGCGGCGGCTTCACCGGATACGGCTGCGTCGGCCAGGATTCCTCGCCGGGCACCTCGCTCGATTCGACCGGCCGCTCTTCGACAGGGAACAGCGGCTGTCCCGTGATACGGTCGAGGACGAAGATGAAGCCGGTTTTGGTGATTTGAGCGACTGCCGGGATTTTCTTGCCGTCGCGGACCACGTCGACCAGATTGGGGTAGACAGGCAGATCCCAATCCCAGAGGTCGTGATGGATGGTTTGGAAATGCCACTGGCGCTTTCCGCTGTTGCAGTCGATGGCTACGACGGCATTGCCGAACAGGTTCATGCCCTTGCGGTCGCCACCGTAGTAGTCAGTGCTCGGCGAAGTCAACGGAACGAAGACCCATTCGAGGTCAGGGTCGACGCTCATGGTGGACCAGGCGTTGGTTCCGCCGCGGTCCTTCCACGAGCCGTCTCTCCAGGTGCCGTGGCCGTACTCCCCGGGGCGCGGGACGACGTGGAAGCGCCACACCAATTCGCCCGTCCGGGCGTCGAAGGCGCGAACGTCACCGCTGGGTCCTTGCGGTTCCCCATCGCTCACCCAGCCGCCGACGACCACTTTGTCGCCGCAAGGCGCGACAGGCGAGGTCACCCCGTAACGTAGGTGCGGGTAGCGGTCGACAAACATGCCTGTCTTGAGATCGACCATGCCGTCGTCACCGAAGTCGGGGTCGGCTTCGTGCGTTTCGGTGTCGATGCTGAAGAGCCGGCCGAGCTGGTCAGCGAGGAAGATGCGCTTGCGGGTATCGTCAGACCAGTAGGTGACGCCGCGGCTGTGATAAAGATTCACGCGCTGACTGCGGTCAAACCGCGGATCGAACTCCCAGAGCTGCTTGCCGCTGACCGGGTCGAGCGCCAGCAGCCGATGAAAGACGGTCACGACGTAGAGCACTCCGTCGACGAGCAGCGGGGTCGTCTCGAACGCCGAACGTGTTGGGAGCGAAGTCCCGTCACTCAGGTCGCCGCTGTCATGAACCCAGGCGACTTCCAGCTTGCCGACGTTTTCCTTGTTGATCTGCTCGAGCGGGGAATAACGCATTCCGCCGGGATCGTTGCCGTAGGAAGGCCAATCCTGAGCGGGAGCGGGGACGGAGAGAGCCAGAAAAAGAAGAATCGGGAACAGCGGAACGAGCAGCACCTTGCCAGTATTGAGGGCGCGGTCGCGGCTGTCAAGGTTGCCGCGGGGCCGTGGACACACCGCCGGGCCGCTGCTAGTAGGGCGGGTCGAGCCGAATGAACTCGAAGTTGAGCGGGTCGAGATTACGTTCCTGGAGTTTGGTGACACAGGCCTCGACGGAATCGCCGATGGCCTCGATGCGCTGGAGCGGCAACGTCTGCGGCGTATAGATTTCGCGAGCTACGTAGGAACCGTAGAGCAGTTCGCGCTCGGCGAGGTCGAGGCGGTCCCAGGAACGCCCGATAAACTTGTCAAAATCCACTTGCGTTGCGGCCATAGATCATCATTGTGAGCGAAGCAAGGGCTACGAATCAACTGCGGGCCGATGGCTGGGTTCTCAGGCCTTTCGTGACGGCTCCCGGTCGATGCGGCGATCGGGTTCGGTTTGACTGAATGGTTTGTGGGGCGTGGTCGGTAGATACGCGCCTCACGGTGGTATGACGGCATTCCTCCGCAGGCTGCGCCGGCGGGCGGGCGTTGTTACAACCGCGTCTCTGTCCCTGCTTAGCGGGCCGCCAGATTTGCTCCTTTGCGCAGGACTTGGAGCTTGGCTTTGACGGCGGGTTGGGTGATGGGGATTCGGCGGCCTTGGTCGCTGATGACTACGGAGGAGGATGCCAGATCGATCTCGTATTCGCCGGGGTCGGCGTCGGGTCCGGCGCTGCAGGGTAGCCGGAACGCTTCGATGTCGGGTTCGGCGATGATCGGCCCGCAGGTGACGTCGAGCGGCAGGTTCTCGGGCTTGATCTCGACCGACGATGAAAACCCCGGTTCACGCCTGAGACGCGCGACAAGGTATCCTTCTGCTCCGGGTCGCAGGGATGTGACTTCGGGCTCGATTTCGTAGGCCCGGATCACGTCGACGGTGACGGCCGGCGCAGTGATGGTCTCTTTGCGGCCGTCACCGTTCACATCAGCCTTCAGAACGATCTCGTATTTACCGGGACCCCAACCGAGCTGGCTTCCGACGTCGAAGGTGCCGCGCGCCTTGCCTTTGTCGCCCTTGCGAAGGCGGTTGAAGGTACGCACATTGCGCGTTTTCATGGCGCCCATCTGCTGGGGAGGATTGATGCCGTCATCCTTGGCAAGGAACTCCCAATTCAACTCGTATTTCAGGCCGGGTATGACTCGCATATGTCGCGATGAGGTGATCTCGATTGACGCGGGCAACTCGGGGATGACTCGGATGGGAAGATCGGCGCCCAACCAGGGTGCTACGTTGGCGCTGCTGAAGCCGGTGGCTAACCGTTGAATCTCGTTGTCGCTCTGGACGTTGACCTCAAGCCCCGGTCCGCGGGCGCGGCGGCGAACGAGTCGGCCGCCGATCTCGGCTTCGCCCCAGATCTGCAGATCAGCGTCACGCAGCTCGGAGCCCGTTTGGTGAGTCAGCGTCAGCAAAGCGGATGAACCCTGACGGGTGCTGCCGGCGATCTCATAGAGCGGCATGTTGCCGCCTTCGGCGACGAAACCGTCGGGGATTTCGGGGACGAAAAGGCGTATCGGGCCGTCGTAACCGCGTCGTTCGGCGTTCACGATGACGAGAGCCGTTCCGTTCGTGGGGACGTTCACTTCGTGGGTGCGGAGCGTGAGGGTGAAGTCGCCGCTCTGGCGGCGGGCGATGATGCGGTATCCGAAGTCAGGTCCGCCGCGCCCGAGCAGATCTTCGACTTCGATATGGATCTCCCTGTGGATTTCCGAGCTCTGGAAGGAAAGGAACTGATCGATGCCGGTGTCTTGCGAGACGTCGAGGTTCGAGAGTTTTTCCTCGGCGGTCAGATTCCGGGTGGACATCATCTGTTCCCCATCGGGCATGCGCACGGTGAGGACGCCGTAGAGCCGCGACGTGCCCAGAGTGGTAGCGTGCAGCTCGATATACCAGTGCTCCTCGGGTTTCACCTTGAGGACGTAGGTGTCGATCTCGCCGGGATTGGCGATGCGGCCGTTCATCCAGGACTCGGGCTCGAGCACGTTCTCGGGTCCGTCGGTTTCCAAGGCTTCGGGTCGGCCGCTCAGGACGAAGGGCATGGGCAGGGCCCCCGGCGCGCCGGGGACGTGCAACATGGCGAACTCGGCGGGCAATTGCTCCCTGGAAAGGTCGATGTTCGTTCTGACCGGCGCGCTGAGGTTGGCGCCGATGAACTCGACCTCCTTTTCGCCGCCGCGCTCCCATCCGAGCGGATACAGACCTTCGGCGTAGGCGAACTTTCCTATCTTGAGGCGATAGTAATCCTGCTCTTGCTTGCTGAACTTCGAGTCGCGCACCTCGATAAAGTACGAGCCGGCTTTGGGGAACTCTACGTCGACACGGGCATCGATGCCGATTCCGGGAGCGTCGTCATTCCATGCGATCCGGCGGCCGGCGGAGGCGAAGACCTGAATCAGCGGATCGATGGCCGAGCCGACGCGGCGTGCTTCCACTTCAATGACGAGCCGCTCGTGCTTCGCGGCTTCGATGCGGTAGTAGTCGCGGTCGGGGCCGTAGAGAGTGCCGTTGACGATGACGGGCGTCTCAACGGGTTGCGCCTGGCCGGCAGAGTCATTGACAGGCTCGGTCTGCATCGTCTCGGCTTCCGTGACCTCCGGAAATGCGCTCACGGTGAACAGCAAGATGTTCGACAGGCCGCTGGGCGACTTGACTCGAACGGGGTAGACACCGACGGAAGCTTCGGGAGCGATTTCGACGAGGAAGGGTAGTTCCCGGCCGCGCTGCATGGCATTCTTCGGCGGAGAGAGTGGTGTGACCGCGCCCGGGATTTTGGTCTCGATCTCGGTCGCATCTCCGAGGCCGCGGCCGACGAGCGTCAGCTTGACAGCTTGTCCTCGTTGGCCGCCGCGGGGTTCCAAACGCGTGAGCGAGGGCGTCGCGGCGAGCAGAGCGGATTGCGCCAGTACGATGACGAAGAGGAGTAGGGCCGTCATTCTAACCCCCATGGATATTGGGCGCTGAGCGCCGTGTCCGGGCGCGCTCAGCGATTGAACAAAAACGCGTTGCTGTTGATCAAGGCCCAAAGCAGATCCTGGGTGCCGGGGGCGCGTCCGGAGCCCCGGCGCAAGTAGGTCAGGGCGTTGTCCATTTCGTCGGGCGTCGGAAGGCGGCTGAGCGTGCCGAGGTACAGTTCCTCGACCAGCTCGCGGTCGGGTTTGCCGGCGAGGATCGCCGCGGCAACGCGCCCCTCGGGATCGGCAACTGCTTCCGCCAATGTCGGTCCGTTCACGAGGCTCATCGCTTGCGGGAGACTCATGTCATTGCGGCGTTCGCACTCGCACGCCGACTCCCGCTCAGGGCGGCCGAACATGTCGAGAAAACCACCCTTGCCGATGTGCGGGTCGGGCAGTTCTTGCGCCGTGAAGTCGGGTGGAACTTCATCGAACTCCGGACGGGACCCGGTCGCGACCGTGATCGCGTCGAGCAGAGACTCCGCGGTCAGCCGGCGCGGCAGGAATCGCGAGAAGTTCGTCACGTCGTTCTCGTTCCATTCGTTGGCGGCGATACTGGTCTGGTAGGTGCGCGAGTTTGCAATGGTGCGGATCACGTGCTGCAGATCGTAGCCGTTCTTGACGAAGTCGTCGGCGAGAGCTTCGAGAAGCACCGGGTTCACCGGCGGGTTCGAGGCGCGAATGTCGTCGACAGGATCGATGATGCCGCGTCCGAAGAAGTAGCTCCACAGACGGTTGGTGATGGCGCGTGCGAAGAATGGATTCTCTTCCGATGTGAGCCACTCGGCGAGGGCGCGGCGGCGATCCTCTTCGGCGTTCAGGGGCGGCGCGCCGGCGCTGGCGATCAAATACTCGGGTTCGACGGTCCGTCCTGTTTTGGGATGCTTGACCGTGTTGTCGTCGCGCTTGAGATAGACGATTTCTTCGTCGCTGTCGAAGCCCGGCTTGACTCCGACGGACGCAAAGAAGGCGGCAAGCTGAAAGTACTGATTCTGCGTCCAGCGCTCGAAGGGGTGATCGTGGCACTGTGCGCAGACCATCCGCACGCCCAGGAAGAGCTGCGTCGTTTTCTCCATCGCCTCTTTCGGATCTTTGTTGACGCGGAAGAAGTTGGCTGCCGGATTCTGATAGGTGCTGCCGGTGGAGGTAATCAGCTCGCGCACAACCTGGTCGTAGGGGCGGTTGGACGCGATCTGATCGCGGATCCATTGGCGGAACGCCCAGGTGCCTTTCTCACCAAGGTACTTGCGGTTGGACTGCAGCAGGTCGCCCCACTTGAGCGCCCAGTGGTCGACGAACTCTTTGCGCTTCATCAACTCGTCAATCAGGCGGATGCGCTTGAGGCGAGATTTCTCCGGGTCTTCAATGAAGGCGCGGGCTTCCGCAGGCGTGGGCGGGATGCCGATGAGGTCGAGGTAGACGCGGCGGACGAAGGTGCTGTCGTCGGCGACTTCGGAAGGTTGGATCTTGAGGCGTCTCAGTTTTGCGTCAATGTGCTCGTCGATGTAGTTGTGCTGCGAAAGCTGTTTCCACTCGAAACCGGGCTCGGGATTGAGAATCGTTACCGGCACGATGACAAACTTGCCTTCGTAGCGAACGAGCAGAGTGGCCTCGCCGGTGCGCTCGCCTTGGACGACGGAGTCGTCGACGATCTTCGCCGTGGTGTCCTGACTGCTGGCGACGACGGCTTCGCGCGTGACATCGCGGGTGGAACCATCACCGTAGGTGGCGACCACGAGAATCTGCTGCTTCATGCCGGGGCGGCTCATGAAGACTTCCGGCGGCGTGACTTCGAGCTTGGCGACAGAGTCTCTTTGCTGGTCGCCGAACGGCGTGCCGGCGGAGATCCAGTTGATAATGGTGTCGTAGTAGCGCGAGCCCTTCTCGATGTGGAGCCCGCCCTCGTGCGGCACTGCCTGCATAGGCTTGGCGAGCATCAGACTCCGGGCCGGGTCGGCACGGTTGAAGCGGCGGCCGGATACGTCGAAGAGAAGTGCGCGGTAGTCGAATTCAGGGTCGTAGCCGCGCAGCGACAGCTTGAAGCCGTTTTTGCCTTTCGCCGATCCGTGGCAGGCCCCGGCAGTGCAGCCCTGCTTGTTGAGGACAGGCATGACGTCGCTCAGGAAGCTGATGGCGCGCTTTTGGGAAAGGTCGCCGACGTTGACCGGAAGGTCGGCCGACCGGCCGCGGGCTGAAACCTTGATGGTGGCCGCTCCTTGGGAGAGACCATACAGATAGCCGTCATCGTCGACACGGACGCCGCCGGTGGGTTCGAAGCGGGCTTCGTTGGTCAGGTCGAACTTTTCGCCCTCGGCCGTGATGCCCGTTACCAGGACACGCCGGCCTTGTTCGGAAGAGTTGAGGCTGAGCGAGGACGGTGCAATGATGATCTTTGCGGGCTGCAGGTCGGCGCAAACGCCGGTCACCGCGAGGACGGTCATCAGCCATAAGCAAGAACCCGAAATCCAAAGTCGTTTCCCTGACATCGTCAACTCCTATTCGCGTTACTCCGCTCGCGCCATCTTTCTTGTGTTGGTGATCATGATGCTTGTCAAGACAGGTTCGATCTTGTAGGGCACCAGCTCGGTGTCGCGCCCGGCCAGTACCGACGTGGGCGCCAGCTCGATTTCGTATTCTCCCGGCTCGGTGGAGGGATCGGATTTACACTCCAGACTGTAAGACTCCGGGGCGCCGTCGATCTCTGCCGCCGAGCAGGAAACTCCCAGAGGAAGGTTGTCCGCCTTGACGGTGACGGGCGAGGAGAAATCCGGCTCCCGGTGGAAGGAGCCGACAATGGCCGCGCTTCCTCCGCGAGGGATGGCGGTGACTCGCTCCGGCGCTTTGATGCGATAGCCCTGCACGACGTCGAAGGTGATTGCCGGGGCGTAGACGGTCTGCACCAAGCCGTCGATGCGCGCGTTGGAACTGAGCAGAAGGTCGAAGGTCATCGGCAGGGTGCCCATCGTCGTGATGACGGTAAAGCGGCCCTGCCTGGCGCCTGGCTTGATCTGGGCTGTTCCGATGACGCGGATGTTGCCTACCGGCGGCGTGTTGCTGACGTTGATGCGGTCGATGGGCGAGAAGTCGCCTTCGAACTTCCAACGGACTTCGGATTCCATGCCCTGAATCAGACGGACTTTCTGAGGGGTGAGGATACGGAGGACGGCCTTCTCGGGTTCGGCGACTTTCGCCGGCACCTTTGCCGCCAACCAGGGCGCGGTGACGGCTTTCTGTCCGAGGCCCATGACGGCGGTTTGCAGGCCGGGCGCGCGAGCTTTGACTCGAACGGTGCGGCCGTCCTCGAGGATACCTTCGCCCCACACGGTGAGAGCAAGCTCTTTTGTCTCGGCGCCGGACTTCGGAGTAAGGGTGAGGACGCCGCGCCGCGAGATTCTGGAGGTGGTCATTCCTCCGACCTCGGCGGGAATGTGTCCGCCCCGCAGCTCGACGTCGTCCGGCAGGCCGTCGACCTTGAGCTGAATGGCTCCTATGTAACCACGACGGTCGACGTTGACGCTGACAATGGCGCTGCCGTCTTTGGGGATCGTAACCTGCGGCGTGCCGAGGGTCAGGGTGAAATCGGGCGGCTGTTGGCGGGCGACAAGGCGGTAGCCATACGCGGGTCCACCTCGACCAAGCAGGTCTTCGAGAGTGACGGCGACTTCGGTGACGCCTTCCGGGACTTCAAAACCCAGGTGCGGGTCTCCGAACGTTTGCCCGGACGACCGAATGAACGACAGCGGCTCCTCGGGAACCTGGTCGCCGGCCGAGGCGAGCTTCCGGCCTTTGTGGTCGTAGAGCGTCAGGAGGCCATAGAGCGCCGAGGTTCCCAGCCCGGCTGCCTGCGTTTCGATCATCCATTGCCGGCCCGGCTTGACCTTGATGCGATAGCGGTCGATCTCGCCGCTGGCATTGATGCGGCCGTTGACGATGACCCCTGGTTCGAGTTGGTGGGGTCCTGCGCCCTCGGGTTCGAAGACTTCATCGTCGTCTCCCACGACCATCCGCAGGGGGAGCGGCCCGTTCTCGTCAGGAAGGCGCAGGGCGGCGAATCCCGATGCGGTGGCTTCGGCTGAGAGGTCGGGCCGGACCGTCACTGGCTTTTGCGAGTTGCCGCCGAGCAACTGCACCTCGGTCGATTCGCCGCGTTTCCAGCCCAAGGGGAAGACGGCTTCCGCATACGAATACCGCCCGGCGCGCAGGCGGTAGAAGTTCATCTTCTGCGCGCTGAAACGGGCGTCGTGGACTTGCACGAAAAACACACCGTCTGAGGGGACGGTGACTCCGGTGCGCGGGTCGACGCCGATGCCGCGGGCATCGTTGTTGCGGGCGATCGTGTTGCCGCTGCTGTCGCGAATCTCAAGGACTGCGTCTACAGCCGAGCCCGCCCGGCGAGCTTCGACTTCCACGACGACCTTCTCGCCTGTCTCACCTGCGAAGCGATACCAGTCGCGATCGGAGCCGCGCAGGGTTCCGTTGACGGTGGCCGGCAGGCTGATTCCCTCCGCCCTGTCGGCGGAATCGTTCGAGTACGTCTGACGCATGGATGCCGACTCGGCTTCGTCCACTTCAGGGAAGGGCCCCACGGTGAAGAGCAGCACATTCGAAATGCCCGCCTTCGTTGCGATGCGGATGGGGTAGGAGCCGACGGGGGCCTCCTTCGCCAATTCGAGAAGCAACTGCAATTCACGGCCAGGGCGATCGGAAGTCAGCTCGGTGACCACTCCCGGCAGGTTGGTGACGATCTTGACATCGTCGCTGAGACCGTAGCCCTTGAGCGCGAGCGTGACCGCCGTTCCTCGCCGGGCGCCCCAGGGTTCGAGTTGTGTGAGCGAAGGTCCTGCCGCCGATGCGGCCAAAGCTGCAACGAACCACAATGTGAAGAGCCGGCGTTGCATTTCGTCTCTTTATCCCGCCTAGCGCGCTGACCGCAACTGTCCCTTCTCAACCGGAACCGCCGTCCATTCTTTGAGGCGCTTGCCGGTTTCTGTGTCAAAGACGCGAAGGAATCCGTCGAATCCCGCGGCGAGCAGTTGCTTCCCGTCCGGACGAAACGCCAGGAGAAAGGCCCCTCCGCCGGGGAGAGCGCAACGTGCAGTGTTGTCGCCGGACTCGGTGTCGTACAGATTCACGACCTCGGCGATACCGCCCACGGCGATGCGGCTGCCGTCGGGGCTGAAAGCGAGGGCGTGAATCGCGCCTTCCTGCTCATCGAATTGGCGCACGAGTGTGGAATCGTCGGCGATCTTCAGGGCGCGCGGGCGGTCCATCATGTAGAGGTACGGAACCCGGTCCACGCCGCCGATCAGCACGTAGTCTCGGCGCGGGTGGCGCGCCACAGCGTAGAGCTGATCACGCAGGAAGTTGACGTTCTCGAGGAACGCGCCGTCCTCAGCGTTGGCGAGCTTGGCCGCGCGATCACGGCCCACCGATACGATGCGTTTGCCGTCGATGCCGAACACAGCGTCGAGCACCCAGTCCTCGTGATGGCCCGCCTTGAAGAGTTCCTTGCCCGAGTTGACCTCGACCGCCCGAAGACTGTTGTCCGCGCCACCGACCACGACGTACTTGCCGTCGGGTGAGACATCACCGCCGAAGAGGGTGTCGGAGGTCGTCATGATGGACTGTACCTGCTTCTTCGAAGCAAGATCCCACACCTGTACTTCGCCGAAGCGGGCCGGTGTGCCGCCCACGGCGACGAGTTGTTTGCCGTCGGGCGTGAAAGCGACGGAGTGAATACGGTCGGAGCGGCCGAGAAGTCGGGCTTCGATACTTGAGCCGTCGGCTTTGTGGAGGAGAATCTCGCGATAACCGCCAACGGCCACCTGTTCGCCGTCCGGTGAATAAGCGGCGGCTGTCACGACGGGCGGTTGAATGTAGCTCGGCGGTTCGGCCGGAACCTGCGGCGCTCGCGCCGACTCGGGCGTATCGTCTTTGGCGCCCAGGTTGATCCAGTTGCGGAACAAGTTGATTTGGTTCTCAGGCAGAGGGTCTTGTCCGAAGGGCATGCGCGGTTCAGCGGTGCCTGTGAGCAGCTTGACGAGGTGGCTCTCGTCGGCAGAGCCGGCATTGAACGCAGGCCCTTTGTTGCCGCCCGCCGCGATGGCCGCGTAGGAAGTCAGGTCGAGGCCGCCCATCTTGTTCGCCGGCTGATGGCAGCCCTGGCACGACTGTTCGATCACCGGCCGCACTTCGTTGTAGTAGCTGACGTCGGCGGCGGAGGCGCTGAGAGTCAGCACGAGCACCAGTGCGGCGAGGACACAATCCTTCATGATGACGATTATAACTCTATATCTCGATCAGCGTTTCGGCGGGCGGCTGGGCCGCATCTCGATACGGCTGGCAAGGCTTCTCGCGGGCATCTTGATCAGATGGAGGACGGTCTCGGCGATGTGTTCCGGTGCGATCTTCCAATCAGCGGCGGGCCGGTCCGCCCCACGGAACTTGGTATCGACGCTGCCGGGCATGATCGTGCTGACGCGGATGTCATCGTCCCGCAGGTCCAGCATCATCGCTTCAGTGAAACCGTTCAAACCGAACTTCGACGCGTTGTACGCCGTGCCCCCCGCGAAGGGGTGCTTGCCGGCCAAGCTGCCAATATTGATGATGAAGCCGCCACCGTTTTTCTTCATCAAAGGGACGGCCTCGTGGCAGCAATAGAAAACACCGTTGAGGTTCGTGGCGATGACCTCGTCCCACACGGCGGGGTCGATCTCGTCGACCGCTGCGAACCGGCCTACTCCCGCGTTGTTGATTAGGTAGTCGAGCTTCCCGAAGGACTGACCGACGAAACGGAATAGCGCGGCTACTTCGTCAAAGCGTCCGACATCGCACACGCGCCCCTCGACAGGGCCAAGTGGTCGGAAGTCCGACAGCGCCTGCTCCAACAGCTCGAGGCTTCGCCCACAGATGACGACGGAAGATCCAGCATTCAGCAACGCCCGCGTCACGGCGGCTCCGATGCCGCGGCTTCCCCCGGTTACAACCGCTACCCGACCCTCGAGTTCGGCACCCATTGTTCAGACCCGTTTACCTTCTGGACTGCCGGTTTCACGGCGTCTGCTTCAACCGCTGCCGGCTCCCGCTACAATAGCAGTCCCCGGGGTCCGATCCCTGAGAACAGTGCAACGTGCCGGAAGGGTCCGACAACTTCCAGGAACTGGATTCGCTGCTCGATCCCGCCTTCGAGCAGTTTCGGCGCGAAGTCGAATCGCAACTCGACGCCAGACACATAGCGTGGCTTGAGGCCCGGTTGAAGAAAGAGCGCGGGGAAATAGAAAGAGCAGCCCGTGCCCGTGCCACCACATCGCTGCTTGAAGCGCTGCGGCAGATTCGCCTCGAGCAGTCCGTGACGGGCATAGCTGTGGCACTGGTCGAAGCCGCGGGGCGCTTCGCACGGCGAACGGCGCTGTTCATTCAGAAAGAGGATCGGCTTCTCGGCTTCCGCCTGACAGGTGCGGACGATAAAAAGCAACGGAAGGCGCTTGAGCAACTGGAAATCCCTCTTGCCGACGCCTCGGGGCTGGCTCACGCCGTCGAGACGAGAGACACCGTCGTTTGCAGGGGCGGCCCCGGACAACTCGGTACGCCGCTGGCTACGATCCTGGTCACCGCGGGCGAAGATCGCGTGCACCTTTTTCCGATCGTGCTGCGCGACCGCGTGCTTGCCGTGTTGCTCGCCGTTAGAGACGAGCAGAACCCTGTCGAGCAATCCGCGATCGAGGTTCTGGTCTCGATTTCGGAGGCTTGGATCGAAGCTGTCGGGACCCGCAAGAAGACGGCGCCGCAACCGGAAGAGGCCGCCGTCTAGCGCGGCGCTGTCAAAGCAATCTACGTTCCCCTTTCTCAGTATGGGTTCATTGTGCGTTCGCCGCAGCGGAACGAGCCCGGAGGGCGAACGGCGCTCGTCGTAAGGCTCACCGAGAACGGTTGACGGTACGCGGTCATCTGCACACCCCCCACCCCCGTTCTGCACTTGTGCGCAACAATTTACAGTCAATCGTGGCTACTAGGGAGCAGGGAAGCAGTGACAGGGCAACAAGATTGCCGAGCCATGCCGCCTCCGGGACTTTCCAGGTCCGCTCCTCGGTGTCGATTACCTTCTCGAAGCGGCGCCGTCCCTGTCGTTGGAGGAGATGACCGTGGATCGTTTCCCCCTTGTGAGTGAACTGTACGGCAGACCCGATGAATAGCGGGCGCTCCTCCTGCTGACCGGGCATTCGACCTTCTCCTCTGCCTATATCTGATGCTATGCCTCAGCCGTCGAGGATATCCTTCAACGTCTTGTCGGCTGGCGGTTCGTCCGCCCCAGTTATGAACTCCGGAGGGGTAAACAGGGGGTTGCCCGGCGACCACAGTTCCAGGCTTTCGGCGTGTTCTTCGAAATACTCCGGGTCGGTGGTCACTCGCAGTCGCTCGATCATGCCGGGGGCCAACAGTCCGTATTCTTGATGTCCCAAGGGCTGGACATCGGTCCCCGGCGGCATCACATCGGTTAACCGGATAATCCTGTCGAGATCCCGCATGGTGACAGAGGATGGCGCTCGCTCCGGCACGGCGAGGTCGCTCTCCGTCACCGCATCGATATCGAAACCTCGCTCCTTGGCTTCGTGCGCCTGCTGCTCGATCGTTTCCACGATACGGGTGCGCTCTGCGCCTTCGCGCCCTCGTCCCGACAACACGGCATCGGATATGGCGCGCGGCGCTCGCGCCAGAATCGGCTGCAAGCGGCCGACCACGGATTCGAAAAGGCCGATGCGGCTCCTGAGCGCCCGGTAAACGTCAGTTTCTACCGTGCCCTCGTAGTGCAGGTTGACGATTCGAATGATCCAATGCTGCTGGCCGAGGCGGTCGATGCGGCCGATGCGCTGTTCCACCCGCATGGGGTTCCACGGCATGTCGTAGTTGATCAAGGCTCCGCAGAACTGGAAATTCAAACCCTCGGCGGCGGCGTCGGTGCACAGTAGAACGTCGGCTTCGCCCTCCCGGAACCGACGTTTGGCATCGTCACGCCCGATCCTGCGCCAGGAGCCGTCGGCGGAGGGTATTTCCCCGCCGCGTCCCGAGAAGCACATCAATCTATGATCGCCGGCCTTCAGAAGTTCTCCACGCAGGAAATCCATGGTGTCGGTGTACTGGGTGAAGACCATTGCTTGGCGGTAGTCGCCCTGGAGCAGCTCATGGAGGGCGCTCTTCAGGCTTGCGAGCTTGCTGTCCGGCGGCAGTCTGCCGATGCGGTCAAGCAGGTTTTCGACTTCGGCCTTCTCCTCGGCGGCGAGGGCCTTGCGCTCAAGCAGTGTCAACTCATCGGTATCCAGGACGTCATCCATGGTTTCATCGTCGGGTGCGTCTTCGTCCAGGTTCATCCATGGCGCCTTGTTATCGGAGGCAACAGTATCGAGATGCCTCTGGAGGGTCTTGCGCAGGGCGCTGAAACTGCTGGCGAGCCGGCGGCGATAGATGGTCATGACGAAACCCACCGCCGTGCGCTCGTCGAGGCTGGCCTGGTTGTAGGTGCTGGCGATGTAGTCCTCGACAGCTTCATAGAGCGCCCGCTCTTCGGCTGTCATCTCAAGGAAGCGGTCCTCGACCCGGCGGTCGGCAATCGGCGTGGTCAACATTCCCGCTTTGAAATATCCTCGCAATAACTTACGGGTGTGCCGCGAGACCAGCCGGCGGACTGGCGTGTGTGCCCTCATGATGGTGAGCGCCGCCCGGCGTTCTGTCGTTTCCAGTCTTCGGCGCGGGATGCCGGCAACGTCGCGCAATGCACGGAGGATCTTGTTGGCTTTCAGGCGCGACAGGTCGACGAGGCGTTGCGCCTGCTCGGTCCGGACCTTGCCGTAGGCGCGCTCGGCCGACTGAAACAGCCGGGCCATGCGATCCAACGCATCCGATGAGGGGTTCGGTTGCTCCAGGTCCTGGAAAAAGCCGAGAAACGCCTGGGCCGTCCACTCCGGCGGCAGGCCGAGCAGGTTCAGCAGGTCCCAAACCTCGATGGGATGAACCTGCATCGGCGTCGCTGTCAGCAAAACAAGTCCCTGGGTGCGGTCCTTCAATCCTTGCATAAGCCTGAGGAGCAAGTTCGGTCCGCCTTCCTGCAGGCTTCCCGCGGCCCGCCGCCGGGCATGGTGGGCTTCGTCAAGCACCACCAGGTCCCATGGTTCGCCCCCCTCCAGCAGGGCCGCCGCGCGGTCGCGGCGGCGCATCAGGTGACTCGACGCGATCACCACGGGTTCACGATGCCAGCGATCGCGGTCGACATCGCGCTCGTTCCGCCCGCGCCATGCCGGCGAGGGATACCAGACCAGCTTGCGGCCGTCGTAGATCGGCCAGTTGAGATTGAACTTCTCGCGCAGCTCGATCTGCCATTGTTTGAGGACGGCTTTGGGCGCCAAAACGAGGACCCGCTTCGCCCGCCCGGCCAGCCAGGCCTGGCGCAGCAGCATGCCCGCCTGGATGGTCTTGCCGAGGCCGACCTCGTCGGCGATCAGAAGCTTCGGCGGCCAATCGCGGTAGAGGCGCTCAAAAGCCCTCACCTGATGGGGCCACGGGATGACCGCCGAGGTTGCTTCGCCTACGCGCTCACCCCCATGCGGGCGTGAAGGCGCATGTTGAATGAAAGACCAGACACGGCTTCTCAGATCGCCGGGTGGGAGTTCCGCCGGCTTTGCGGATTCGGTCGCCTCGCGCTCCGGCTTCTTCGGAGAAGGCTTTGCAGGCTTTGGTTCGGTCTCCCTGAGGCGGGAGGGCATGTCGCTTGCCGGCATGAAGCGCATCAAGTCCCGGCGCACGGCGGCGGGCACGTCGAGCACGATCAGGCGCTGCGACTTACCAGCCCAGATCCGTGCGAAGTTGGCCTCCTCATCCGCGGCCCGCTGGGGTTCCGGCCCCCAGCTCGTGTAGACGTTGATACTCTCCCAGTTGTGACGCCAGCCGGCCGCCGTCTCATTGAGGCTGCCGTTCCAGGCGATCTTGTCGCCGCCGCGGTCTTCGATGATGCCGGCCTTCTCGTGAAAAATGCCATCCGCCGGGATCGGCTTGCCATTGGCGTCGCAGGGGACGGCGACCTTCACGTCCAGATGGCCGCGCGCGACCATCCAGGCCAACAGTTCCAGCGCATCGGATGATGCCGGGTCCGGCGGCGCCAGGGGGAGATTCGTCAAATGCCGTTCGACGAGGCCGCGAAGCTGCTCGCCTTTTTCGATCGCCTCGATCTCGGGCGGCGCCAGCGTACAACCGACGATCAGGCGCATATGGCCGCCGTTGCGGACCAACCCCTCTATGCCCCGTGCCGCGAGCGCGAGCGCGGCGGCATTGAAATACCCGGTCAGCCGGTCGTAGCGCTCGGCGTCCTCCAGCGCGGGGACGTAGAACAACGCGACGAGATCACCATCGTCCGGGGTGTATTTGAGCTTCCACTCGTGATCGCAGAGCATGGTCAGCCGGCATCATCCCGCCAGAGCTTGAGCTGCGCGGGCTCGTCGATCTCGTCGCGGTAGGCGAGGCGGGCGAGATGGTAGAGGGCCTCGAAGTCGCTTCCCGAGGCCGCCGCTTCTCCTTCGAGTTTGATGCCGGTGAAGGCCTGCGACACCGGCAGGACCTCGAGCACTGCTTCGAGGGCCGCGAAGAAGCGCGGCTCGCGGTCTACCAACGCGTTGGCGAGCATTTCCTGAGCGGCGGAGAGGGAGCGTACGCGAGCCATGTTGGCGGCATGGTGGATAGTGTCGATCATGCCTCGTGAACCGTCAGCCGGGCCGAGTGCGCCCTTGGCGGCCCGCCAAGCGCTGTCCCACAGACGGATGTTGCTGCCCTTCTTTTCCGCCAGGCGCCCGACGATATCGCCGTCCAGATCGACACCCACCGCGCGGGCGAGCCTCAGTGCCTCGTCGTAGGTAAATATCGGCGCCTTGAAAGCGTCCCACGCCAGCACGAAGAACGCGGTCGCCGGGTCGAGATCGGCATCTGCCTTGAGGTGCGTCAGTTGCTCCAGGCGCCAGCGCTTGACCTCGCGCCGGGCCGCGTCGAGGGCATCTTCCGGGGTCGCGGCATAGGGATCCCATTCTTCCTCGAACAGGATCTGCTGGCGCCGCCGCCGGCGTTCCTCGGGAATCTCGCGCGGCGTGCCGCGCTTCAACGGCCAGTGGCGCGAGAACTCCTCGAGCGCCGGGCCGAAGGAAGCCAGATAGAGATCGACCCCGGCGATGCCCACGGCCTGGAACTCTCCGACTCGCTTGCGTACGGCCCGGGCAACCCGGGGTTCCACGTCCTCCCAATAGAGGTCTTGTTCAGCTTGTGCGGCGCTCGCGCGCGGTCGGCAGACCAGAAAGATGGTGGTCTTGGCCGATGCCTTGTTCCTGATGTGCAGGCTGCCCTCGGCCTCGGTGTGAATGGGCCAGGACGCGGTAATGGCGAAGCCCGCTTCCATCAGCCCCTTGGTGAGAGCGTCCCAGGCGCCGGTCGCCTTGTGGGTGAACATCAGGGTCATCACGCCGTCGGGCTTCAGGGCGCGGCGGCATTCGGCGAAGATGGACGCCATGCGCTCCTGGTAGTCCCGTCCCGCGAGCGCCCTTGCGCCCTTTTGGCCTTGGAATCTTGCCGGGTTGGCGACGGCTTCGTTGTCCTTGTCGGTCAGGTGTCGGCGGAACAGCTCGGGGAAGACATTGCCGGCGGTGCGCTTGAGCCAGACATAGAAGAAGTCCGACAACTCGGCGTACATGACGTTGTCGTAATAGGGCGGGTCCATGACCACCACGTCGATGCTGCTGTCCTCGATATGGTCGAGGCTGTCTCCCGGCTTGCAGGTGATCGTGACGGGCGTCGGGGTGTATTTCGCCGCGTCGGCGTCTGTGAACAGGTCGCCGGAGCCACCGTTCGCTTCCGGGCGGACCAGCGCCACAAGCTCACGAATGCATTTGGCGGTCTGTCCGATGGCCCAGTCGTAACCGAGGCCGACGATAAGAGGGGCCATCTCGGCGTGGGACCAGCAGAATGCAAAATCATGGCGGTTGAACGTATTTGCAACCACCTCTCGGGTCGGCATCCATACCGACATACGAGAGTTGTAATTCAGTAACTTGTCCAGGGAGAGCGCCAGATACCCATACGCCGCTTGCCGAACCTCGTTCAGCTTCCCCTCCGCCCGGTCGGCGTCGAGCATTTCGCGGAAGACTTCCACGCTCGTGCCGTGGCACAGAAGCTGGCGCGGCGAGAACAGATCGCGCCATAACGGCATGCCGTACTGGATGGGGCGGTCATCGTTGCTGATCTCCGGGAATTTCTCGCTCGGCACGAGGTCCAGCGCTTCCCATTCGGGCAGCTTCTCAGCGAGCCTCGCCTGGATAGCAGCGGCGTTGTCGTCCTCGGGCCGCGGCGCCCGGTAGCCCCGGACCCATTTCTCGCGGATCTTGCCGGTCTTGGTTCTTGTGCGCACCCGTCTCTTGTAGACGACCGTGAAGAGTTGCTCGCCCATCTGACAGGCCTGGGCTTGGCGCTTGATTTCGCCGCCGTCGATGACGCGTTCGCAATCCGGGTAAGGGCAGTGTCCGTCGCCGCGGGCCACCGTACCGGGAAACTGCTCCTTGGCCGATCCGACGATCTCGAACGAACAAACCCGTCCTTGCGAACCCGAGCCATTCCCAAGATGAGGCTTGAGTCTCACACCAGTCCCGTCGGGCGCCAGACGCCAGTTCGGCGACAGCGGCACGAGGCCGTCGCAATAAGGACAGGTGACGGTGCGCGCCCAGAGGTAGCCTTCAACACGAACGCCTTCAGGTTCCGGGGGGAAAACACGCTCGTATTTCGGCTTGGCCCGGCAAACGAAGTCACGCGTCAAATGACCGAACTCTTTGAGCAAGACAGAACCGTATCGCCCGGGCCACTCTACGGTAGCCTTGAGTACCAGAGCAGCAACCGGGTTCAAATCATTGGCAATTGCCCTGAAACCGACACGATCGGCCTCGAAGGGGATACTTCCTCCTCCGGAGGTCGGATCCAGTATCGACAGGGAATCCAACGAGCAGCCTTTGGCGAGTTCAATCCACTCCTTGTCTTTCACGTCAGGTGCGTACGTGAAAGCGCGCCTGTAACCATAAGGATCAGGCCCAAGGTGCACCTTGTTTCTTTTGGCGGCATCGATCCTGCGACGCGTAGTCACCGGATCCCCATGAATCCCCAACACATACAGGAACCTGTCCCGATCGGCATCGGCGGGCAGCAGGGAGGCGAGGACGGCCGCGCGCGACGCCACCAGCGGCCGCCGCGCCCACCAGACATGGAGATAATAGGTGGGAGGCAATGCTGTCATGGAACGTCGCTCGCGGACACTCTCTTCTCCAAGAGCCGCAATCGGCAGCCAGCGTTCGATCAGGCGCGTATCGGGCATCGGCTCAGATCCAGGTTCCGGTTGTTGCGGCGCTTGAGAATCGTTCAACTAAAGTCCTGGAGGTGACATGCGGGCCCGAACGTCTCGACCTTCCACCCTGTCCGCGAACCGAGTGGGCACCGTAGCCGAACGGCGCCGGGTGACATCACGATCCGGCGAAGCTTGACACCGGATTCCCGGATGGTTCGTCTGACCATGCTGCCCCTGTTCACAGGGGCTCGCGTGGACGAACCGATCTTCGCGGTCGAGTAGGCGTTCGTCGTGCACGAGAGAATCCGCCGCACATCCTGTTGGTTCGGCAGGGCGCGGCCGCCTCCGCGCCAGGGTGTGAGCACTGCGAAGGGGTCGGGGTCCAGCATGCGCTCCCACACCTCCGGCGCATGGGCGTTTTTTGATCCGTGGTGCGGAACCTTGAACACCGACGACTTGCCGGTCGGGCGCGCCGTGCTCTGTAGAATCTCGATCCAACCGCGCTTCTCCAGATCCGAGCCGAGCAGCACCGCGATGTCTTCTACCTTGACCCAGAGGGTGACGGCGACCTTGTTGGGAGAAAGGCCGGGAATCCGCGTCTTGCTCCCGCCTGCTTTGGGTAGCAGGCCATCAATCGTTCTCAAAAAGTCGAGGAAGTTCGAGTCATTGGGCGAGAGCGACCAGATTTCACAGGCGCCCTGCACAAAAACACGTCGGTTGGCAAGCGCCAGAGTCGGTGATGACGCTGCATGCCTGAGCCGCGAGACCACGCCGTGCATCTCCTTCAACCCGGAACCAATGAACGCCAGGGGACGGCTTTCCAAGGCGCCGACGACGGTGAGAAATTCTTTTTCGAGCAGCACGCTTGCGCAGCAGAAAGCGGCCTTCTTGCAGACTTCGAGCAGTTTCGCGATTCCGCGTATGTGATCGTCGTGCCAGTGGGTCGCTACGATCAGATCGACAGTCTCAGCCGGATCGACGCCGATGCTCTCCAGGTAGCTCAGGGCTCGAGGCGCACCATCCGAATCGATGCAGGAGTCAACGAGGACCCACACACCGCCGCCGACATGCATGACGATGCTCTCGCCGTAACCGGGACCGAGAAGCGTAAGCTCGAACTCGTTTTTTCCCGGAGGCTTCCCCGTCGCCGTCACAGCTTGAGTGACCGAATCGTGTCGCTTGCCCACACCTCGCCATCCCGTACATCGGTCTCGGTGATCTCGGGCAGGTCGCGAAACACGATCTGAGACACACGCCTCTTCGTTCCCGCCGTGGAGCGCTCGTAACCGATCACCCAGCGGAAAACACTTCCCGGACGTATCTTGGCGGAATCCTTGTCCGAGATCTCGGCCAAAGGAATGTCCGCTTCTTCCTGTTCATGCGACGAGCCGCCCGTCAAGTCAACCAACCGCGCCACGAAGTCCGTGGCGCCGACCTCAAGAACGTATCCTTCCCACTCCTGTAGCGCATGGAAAGTGGGCGTCCGTCGACGTTGCGGGATCGGAAATGCAAATATCCGGGAGAGACCGTCGTTGTACTGTTCACGGCCGGCGGCTGTCGGCAGGGTCGCCGTTTTCGCGGACGGCTCGCGTTCACCTGTTGTCAGAGCGTCCGTTCGATGCGCCAACGCCCAGCGGACGGCCTGGTCCGCATCCCGAGCCAGATGCGCCGATGTGACATATTCGTCGGCATAACTAAGCCCTTCAATCTCATTAAGGTGTTGCGTCCCCAGGGATTGATCCGACTGCAGCATGAAACCAAGTCTCCTAGCCCGCCGCCAATGACATGATGTGATCGATAATGCTATTACTACGACTTATTGATGTGTCGAAGTTGTCCTCGAGAAGCCCGATCAAGCGCACTCCGGCTCCAGGGCCGTCGTCATCGTTTGCGTAATGATCGTTGACCTGAACGTAGACTCCCAATTGCCCTTGGCCGATCCGGTTGGAGGGCTCCACCTTGACGTTGATCCGTCCTCCCGTTGGCCTTCCCTCGGGAGCGACTTGCGACATCGTCAGCGAGGTCATTCCACCATGCTCGCCGTCCAACCCGAGATCATGTCCCCAGGCTCCCCACGGCTCCACCGGCGCCAGCGTTCTGCCCATTCGATCTCTTTCCGTCGAACTCCGCACCTGAAAATGAACATCACGGTTGATTCCCAACGCATTGAGGGGCGTATGGCTCAGATGCTCCTTGAACAAACGCGCGGTCAGGTCGCGCAGTCGAATGTAGGGCGCCTGTAAGGTTTCAACCAAAAAACGCTTGGCCGTGACCTCCAGGCGAAGCCATTCGGTGGAAAACGCGGTCACCTGCTTGTGGGCGACCTGCAAGTCGGCGCCGGCCGTGTCACTCTCCGGCAGAAGGCCCTGCAGCGCGAACCAGGCAGGCGTGAAAATCGCCGGGTTGAACTGCCCGAGCAAGACGACGCTCACGCCGCTTATCTCCGGCTCGATCCTCATGTTACCGGTCCTCTCCGAAGACGCCGGCGCCATCCGTGGTCATGTTGCGACTATTTTTGATCTTGCGCCACCTCGATTCGACGTCGGTTTTATCCGGGGACCGAGGCCGCGAAAAGGCGGCGAGGGACAAAGGTAGTTGGACCCCGAGTCGGAGCTCCTCAGTGACCCCGTAGTTCTCGGTGCCTGACCGACACCGTTTCATGAGGCAACCTGCATGGTCGGCGCCACGGTCAGCCCGGTCAAGAGGATACGAAACGCCATCAGCACAAGCCGCGGATGCTGGCGATGCATCGTAATGACGAGCCAACAGGCCGCCTGCTCGTTTCTCATGGCCCTAATCCCTCCGGCCACCGCCCGCAGTCTATCACGGTTTCGGATCGGGGAGAGCGTGCGGAACAGCAACCCAGCATCAAGGCAAAGTCCGCCGGGCCGAGTCCGGTTGTTGAGCTTCCATGGTCTCATCGCTTCGGCTCGGTCAGCAGAGACCGTAAGGCCATCAACACGCGCCGCGGGTTCTTTCGATGGATGGCCATGCCGAGCCAATAGGCGGCTTCCTCGGCCCCCATGGCCTCGATGCCTTCCGCCACCGCCCGCATGTTGTCGCGCTTGCGCATGGGGGCGAGACTGCGAAACAGCAACCCCAGCTTCAGAGCCAGATCCTCGGTCAGCTTGTAACCGCGTTTCCTGTTGTCCCTGTACGCGCCCAGCTTGATCCCGGACTGCGCCAGGCGTTTCAGAACACGGTGCTCGATGAGGTCCAGATTGCGGCCCCGGAGGCCGGCAAGGCGAATCGCGGAGGTTACCTGCGGCGTTGCCAACGCCGGCATCTGCCAGATATCGTACTCCGCATCGCCGGGTGCGTGATTGCGCACACGCAGTTCATACTGCGGCGCCGACTCGGGTGTCTTGACCAGGGAGATCCGTTCCAGACGCGCCATCTACTTCTTGACCTCCGCCGTCGCCGACACATAGGCCGCGCCGCTCGCAAAGCGGGAAAGGCGCTCGGTGAGCTTCTCCGCCGCGCCGCCCTGCATGGACAGACCTTCGGCGAAGGTCAACCGGAATTCGGCCTCGATGTCCTTGGTGCTCGCGTCCCGAAGCTGGGGTTCCAAAAACTCCTTCACCGGCTGGGCATCCGGCACCGGCCCGTGGAACTCCAACTGGAACGATCCGCCCTCGCGGGTTTCATAGCCGCCCGTGACGGTGACGATCTTTTTCGCTCCCGATACGGCTCCGACGGCGCCGAGCAGCCGGAAAGCGTCTCCGGCCTCGAACATGCGAATGGTCAAGACCCCGATGTTCTCGACCTTCTTCGCCCGCGCCTTTTCCCACAACTGAACCAATGCCTCCTTGAGGACACCCTCGGCGGTGAATGACCCGGGCGGCGCTGCAACAGGTTGGCCTCCACCCGGCCCGTGGCCGGTTGGCGCGCCGCTCGGGGGCGGCTGCTGCTCACCCGGCGGGCCGGTCTCCCCACCCGCCGGCTCATCCGGCTTCGGCCGCGGCCAAATGCCCGTATTCTTCGCATAGGCCATGGTGAAAACTACCGATTGCTCATCGATCCTGATCCCCGCCGGCGGATCGTCCGGCCCGAACAGCAGTTCTCCGCGTTGGTAGACGTACTCGCCCTGCTCGATACCGCGCCGCACGCCGCGAATGAAGATGTCGTTGCCAATCAGGATGGGCAGGGCGGGATCGCGCCTGAACTCATCCCTCAGCGCCAGCAGGGTGATTTGGCCCTTCTTGAGCGGGGTGCGGTCGCGCACGTAGGCGGGCGAGTCGGGCTCGTCTTCGGACAGCCTCAGCTTGTTGAGGTCGCGTAACGCCCGCACAATCTGTTGCTGGCCCGATCCAGGCTGATCGGAGGTGGAATGGATGTCGATCGCCGAGTGGGCCAGATCGACATCACTCATGCCGATCCGGTTGCGGGACGGGTAGAAAACGTGGCGGTAGCACTGTTGAATGGCGAGCGCGAGCGCATGCTCGGATCGGGATTCCATCTCACGCACCTGGGCCTGCTGGTGCTCCGCCAGATCGATGAGGCGTTCCGGCTTTTTCAGTTCCCGCAGCGCCAAACGATGATAGGTCTTGCGGCGCATCTCCTCCTTGCGGGCGTCGTCGGCGACCACGAACACCAAATGGTTGCGAAGCGCCCTCAAAGCCGAACCTTCCGATCCTTTCCGTGCATAGATACGCTCGATCAACTCAGGCACGTTCTCCACCGAGTTGCCGATGGTCACACCGTCATAGGCCAGGACGATCAGCTTCGGCCGGCCGTCGCCAACCTCGTCGGGAACATCGAACGGACCCCCAGGGAACGGCACCGTCTCGAACGTCTTGCCGCCGAATATCTGGCGGATGCGGTCGTTCAGCTCGACACGTGCTTCCCCGGCATCGACGTGGTGCTCCTCGCGGCGAATGATCTGGCGCAGATTGGCTTCGGCGAGAAAACGCATCGGTGCGCCGGGGCGGTCGTCGAGGTAAGCGGAGTCGGCGATGAACTTCTTGCGAGCCTCTTCGATAAAGCTGATGTCCGTTGCGGGACCCAGTACCGAATAGCGCAACTGCTCCGGTGAGATTCCTTTGAGCGGATCGTTGAAAGCGAGCGTGTGCATGAAGATGGTGCGGGCAACGTAGACCGCATACGGCGGCAGTCCGCCGTGATGCCCGGTGTCGATCTCCTGCGCCAGCGCCTTCTTCCCGACCGCTCCGGCGGCGACGTCGTTGGTGATGGCCGGCAGGTAGGCGGTCTGCCCGAGGCGCGTCACGATCTCCCGGCGGATCGGTTCGTGGCCAGGATCGATATGGTGAAGATGAATCGCAGTCGCGTCACCGGGTTTCTCTTCCCAAAGATGCGAGATCGTGCGCGCCAACAGCCGCAGCATGCCGCGCACCCGCTGGAAATTGCTGAGCGTCGCCGTCTTGCCGGTCAGGGTTTCCAGCACTTCCGGATGCAGCGGGTAGCTCGACCGGAAGGTTTCGACGGTTTCGGAGCGGGCGGCATCGCCGGCCAAGGACTCTTTGTTGGCTCCCCAAAGCGCCCGGTAGGCATCCGTAACCGACGGAATCGCTGCCTCATCAACGGACGCGAACAGCCGGCGGCGCAGCACCTGAACCGTCTCGTCCTCTTCGGTGGGGTTCAAGAGCGTCGCCTTGCGCGCGGAAACGCTCTCGGCTTCCGCCATGTTGTCGGCGATGAACTGGTTCTCTTCGTTGTAGGCGTCGGTCGCCCGGCCGTCCTTGCCGATCGCCAGCGTATAGACCAGGGCGGCGTTGGGCGCTCCTTCCACCGCCTGGAACAGCGAGGTCAAAAACGCCGTCAACTGATCGCGGCCGGTCCTCAGGTTGCGCACCTTGCGCAGGTAAACCGACAACTCGTCGAGCAGGATCAGCACCGGCTCGCCGCCGAACAGTTCGCGCAAGGTCTCGGCGCCGGGAGCGATGCGGCTTTCGTCGCTCTTGCGCACCCGCTCATATCCGCCCTCGCCGGCAAGCGCATAAGCCATCTCGCCCCAGGGAGTGTAAGCAAGAAGACCTTCTTTCATCTTCCGCCCGTTGGCCGGGTCGGCATTTCCGCCGTCGAAGGCGGCGACGCGGACATGGCTCTGCGGCAGAAGGGAAGGATCGACGAACTCCGCAATACCCGACACCCCCTGCAGGCCGCGTGCGGCATGACACAACGCGATCAGCCCGTGGGTCTTGCCGCCGCCGTAGGAGGTGTCGAGCCGGAAAATCGGCGCGACTTCACCGCCCGTTCCGGTCAGCCGCCGGCACACATTGTCAAGCAGGTTTTTGAGGCCCCTGGTGGGATAGGTATTGGCGAAGAAGCGTCCCGGATCGAGGTACTCCTCGTTTCCCTTGCCGACAATGACCTGTGCCAGGTCCGCCGCGAAGTCGGCCTCGCTAATCGCTCCCTTGAGAACATCCGCTCGCGGCCGGCATGTCTCGAATATCGTCGGGATGGTCATGATTGCCGTCCCACCTGCTTTCCGGGGTCAGCCGACCCTGCTGCGTTTGATTCGGTCCATTGAGCGATCTGGTTTATTGAGTCTCGCATAGTACACCGTCAATCAAAACAAAGAGAAGACTGCTTCCAGAAGGCAGTAATCAAGCGCGGTTTGCGGCGCATGCGGCGCAGCGCTTGGCGAGCCCGCGTACTTAGCTCGCGGTAGTCCTTGGGACAGACGTTGGGCAGTTCGTGCTGCTTCCAGCAGGCCCAGATGTACTGCACCGGGTTCAGCTCCGGCGCACAGGGCGGCAAGTACTCCGTCACGATGTGCCCCTTGGAGAGTTCGATGAACTCCCGCACCAGGAGGCTGCGGTGGGCCGGCAATCGATCCCAGACGATCAGCAACGGTTGGTCGATGTGACGCACGAGCGCTTTGAGAAAGTCGATCACCTCGGCTTGGCTGATCGCGCCCGGATCGAGCCGGAAGTAGAAATTGCGCAGCGTCAGCCCCGCTGCGACAGAAAGCCTCTGCCCGTTGAAGTTGAACGCCAGGACGGGCGTCGGGCCGCGCGGCGCCCAACTGCGGCAACGATGCGGCTTCTGACTCAATCCGCTTTCGTCGATGAAGACCAGCGTACGGCCTTCGGTTCGGGCTTTTTTTCAAGGGCCGGGGAAGTCTTGCGCTGCCAGGTGCGGAGCGCCTTTTCGTTGCGCTCCCGCGCCTTGCCGAGCGGGCGTTGCGGGCTCCAGCCGAGCCCCCGCAGGATCTTCCAGACGTGGCCTTCGTGGTAGTCGACCCCGAACTCCTCTGCGATCAGGCGAGCCAGCCGCGGACAAGTCCACAGCGGCGTGGGGAAGCCGTGTGCCTCGGGGCCTTGCAGCAACAGCGACACCAGCCGTTTTCCCGTTGCGCGGCGTCTAGCGGCGTCTAGCGGCGTCTAACAGCGGCTTGCGCCCGGCTCGCCCGGCTTGACGCAGCCCGGCCGGTCCCTGCCGACGGTACTGCCGCCGCCATGCACTCACGGTTTGCCGCGCGACCTTCAGCCGTCTCGCCGTCTCGGACTGATTCAGGCCTTGGTCGAGCAGTCGCATCGCTTCGAAACGGCGCTTCTCCAGCGCCTCGAAATCCCGCTTCACCCCTTTGGGGTTGCCCATACCTATATAGATGCTGCAAATTACCAAAAGATGTCATAATACTTTGCGGGACTCAATAATTGAACGGTCAGAAAAGACCCACCTTGAAACCAGGGATCTCGCTGGCGGCAACCAACCGGTACATGGCGCGGGCCTTAACCTTGAAGTATTCCGCCGACTCCTGCACGCTCATGACCTCGGTTTCGGTCATCGGCGCCGTGTCTATTGATGGATCAAGTCCAGTGAAAGCAGTGCGTAAAACATAACGAAATCGGCAAAACGGCGAGAGAGAAGTCAAAGCCGTGTCAACGCAATCCAGAGCGTTCCCCTTTCTCAGCATGGGTTCATTTTGCGGTAGCCGCAGCGGAAGCGGCCCGGAGGGCGACGGGAGTTGCGGCGAACGGCGCTCGTCGTGAGGCCCACCGAGAACGGCTGACTGGGCAAGGACACTGCCTCCGGGGCAATATTTTTAGCCGAACAATGCCGAACAATAGTGAACAAAAGTGAACAGGGAAACAGTGACTGGACGACGGGCGCTGCGGTCCGGAGGGCGGTTTCTGGTTGTGCGTCCCTTTCGCACTCACGTCGAACCGAACGGCCATAAAGTCCGTGTTTCGTGATTCGTGTCTCGTGACCCGCATGCACTTCGCCTCGCCATGCGGTGAATCATGCAGGCCAGGATCGCCGTCTCGCTGTCCTCATGCTATGCAGGCCGGGGCGGAAAAAAAAGACTGAAGGGCTTCAGTACCTCTTGCCGAAGGGGAAGGTTCTGCCTGGCTCATCCGGGGAACTTCTCCCATTGCTCCGACACGTCTAGCGCGGCGCTTTTCTGAACGGCTTCCAGGGTTTACCATATAAGGAGAGTCTCGCCCGCTTCCCGCCCTTGGGGATGAAGACTTCGAAACGTTCAGGCACTGCCCTGGCCTGTTGTTTACACCATGTGACGTTCGAAGCACGCAATGAGGCGGCCATGACCTTTTTACGTTTGCTTGGCGTGTTCAATATACCGCCAAGTCCACCTCCGAGCGCCAATCGGCGCGCGTCTCGTCCTGCCGGCCTTTTCCCGCACCCTGGCTCTCCGCGCGGCAAAAGATGCAGGCTGGCAGTGGTAGCGGCGCTTGTCGTCGGACTGCCCGTTGTGGGGCTTGGCGCGGCTTCTCCCGAGCTTCAACGGCACAGCCGCTCATACATCAAGTCGGGAAATGCGTCTGATCGCACGTCGCTTGCCGCATACATCCGGAAGGCCGGCAGCTCGCAGGCGTCCTTGGCGCGCTTTGCTCTCGGCATGGGCGACTATGAGGCCCGAGCCTACGAGGACTCCGCGCAGCACCTGCGGCATGTTTCCCGCGAAGGCGGCGTGTTGGCCGACTACGCGCACTTCTTTCATGCCCGGGCGCTCGCCGGCGCCGAGGATTTTGTGGCGGCGGCAGACATCATCGAGAGCTTTCCACGGCGTTTTCCCCAGAGCCTGCTGTTAGGGCGCGCCCTCCGCCTGCAAGCCGAGAGTTTGATTCGCAGCGAAAGGTGGAAAGAAGCACGGCGGCTGTTGAGCGCCTCGCAAGGCAAGATGCAGGAATCGGTCCGCCACTATCTGATTGCCCGCACGATGGAACTCGACGGCACATTGCTGAACGCCGTACGGACATACCGGATTGTCTACTACAAGCACCCGATGAGCACCCAAGCCGATGACGCGGAGACGGCGCTGAACGCGCTTCGCCGGAAGCTGGGGAACAGGTATCCCGATGCGCCCGCCGCCTGGAGACTCGAACGCGCCGACAAGCTCTTTGATGCACGCAAGTACTCCAAGGCGGCGCCTGAGTATCGTCGAGCGGTCGCCGCCGGATTGAAGGGGCGCGACCGCCAGCATGCCCAGGTCCGCGCCGGGGCGGCCGACTACCGCCGCTTGCGGACGACCATCGCATACGGCTGGCTGTTGAAACTCAAGATCGCCGACCCGGACGTGGCGGCCGAGCGGCTGTACTATCTCGGAGAATGCGCACGCCGCAAGCGCAAGATCACGGAATTCCGACAGCGCGCCGAGCAGCTTGGCGAGAAGTATCCGAAGTCGCCCTGGTACGGGGAAGCGCTCTTCTCGCTGGGGAACTACTACCTGCTCCAGAATGAGACCAACGAATACCGCAAGTACTACGAACGCTGCGCCCGAGCGATTCCCAGAGGCGTGCATGCCGCGAAGGCGCATTGGAAAGTCTGCTGGCGGGCCTATCGGGACAATGACCCTCGCGCCGCGTCGCTCTTCGAAGAGCACATCCGGCTGTATCCGAAGTCGTCGACCGTTTCGGGCGCCATCTACTGGCTGGCCCGCCTTGAGCAAGAGAACGGGCGGATCGACTTTGCGAGGGCGCTTTATTCAGAGTTGATCCGGCGTTTTCCGAATTACTATCACGCCGTCAGAGCGCGCGGACGCATCGCGAAGCTGAAGCCGGCTGGTCAGCCAGCGGCAGTGCCGAGCTACTTCGATTCGATCCCGGGACATCGGCGGTTCGCCGATGAGCCTGCACATGCCACGCGATTCAAACTGGAACGGGGAGAGCTCCTCTTTGCCCTCGGGCTGCGCAATCTTGCCGAAGGCGAGTTGCGGACAGCCGACTACCGCAAGTCCGACGCTCACTGGATCGGTCTCGAGCTGGCTCGCCAGAAGAGCGAAAGCAGACAGTTCCATCGCGGCCTGCGCTACATGAAACGTTACGGATTCGGGTACCTGCGCGTGCCGTTTGAAGCCATGGCGCGCGAGTATTGGGAACGCCTGTTCCCGTTGCCCTACGCGAAACAGCTCAAGCGCCGGGCAGCGCCTCATGCGCTCGATCCATATCTCGTCGCGGGGCTGATCCGGCAGGAGTCGGAATTCAACCCCGGCGCAAAATCGCGGGCGGGCGCTTTGGGCCTGATGCAAATCATGCCTCACACCGGCCGGGGTTTGGCGCGGCGACTCGGTATCTCTCGTCTTTCCAGCCGCCAACTGTACAACGCCGACCTGAGTTTGCGTCTGGGCACGTTCCACTTCAAGACGGTCTTGGAAAGATTCAACAACCGGCTCGAATACACCCTCGCCGGGTACAACGCGGGCGAGCACCGCGTAGATGCCTGGCTTACCTGGGAGGACTTTTCCGATCCCGAGGAGTTCGCGGAGAGCATTCCCTTCACCGAGACACGCGGCTACGTGCAATCCGTGATTCGCAACGCGGAGGTCTACCGTCGGCTCTATGCCGGAACGTAGCCGCGTGGGCGCGAATCAATAGTCCAACAAGTAGTTGAACTTGATAAAAAGGGCGCGGGAGAGCGTGCGCCGCTCGATTTCGTGCGGGTCGAAGTAGTCGCGCGTGAGATTGGTTGTGTTGTAGACGACGAAGAGCCCGGTGCTCGAAGTCGAGAGCAGGCCCAGGCGGATGTTGTGGCCGATTTGCTCGGTCCGGCTGTTGTATTGACTGAAGGTTTGCAGGAAGCTTTTTGGCGTAAATGACCAGTTGAAGCGCAGACCGACAAGGTCGGTATTGAACTTTCCCACCGGCAAATCGATGAAGTTGCGCGCCCAACTGCCGGTCCATGTCAGATTCTTTCCTTTTCGCAAGCCGAGGCGGCCGTTGAGGGTGCGGATCGTTCCGTTGTAGAAATCCCCGACCGCCACGCTGCCTCCGACGTGCACCGTCGCGCTGGGATCGGTCCGATAGTTCGTGATCCACTCATTGAACTGGTACCGTCCGACCGGGATAAAGATGTTGCGGTGGACCTCGAAGGGCACGTCGAGCCGCTCGAAGTTGCGGTTGTAGGCGACGCCGAGCCGGCCACCGTTCTGCCAGCGAGAATCCAGGTGGAGGTGATCGAAGCCCGACTCCTTCTTGTTGGTTCCCAGCGTCAGCCAATTCTCGCTCAGAAAGTGCGGCTCGATGCTGCGGATGGGACCACTGTCCATGTAGTGCGTGTAGCGGTAAAAGTACTCCGGTTTGCGAAAGCCGACCCTCCGGACGAAACCGACTTCGGGGTTGAAGTTGTGTCCGACTTCCAAATATTCCAGCGAGAACTCGTGGCGTGAGTCGTCGTACTCGAAACGGCTCGAGTAAGTGTGGTCACTGTCTTCCAGACCCGGAGTCTGCGTCGCTGCGACGTAGTTGAACCAGTTTCCGAACCGGCCGATGCCGATGTTGGCGTCAGCGCCGAGGGTTCGGTTGTAGCTCCGGCTGTCGCCGAACTGCGTTGTGGCTTGGCGGTTGACGCCGATCACTCCGACGGAAGAGCGGTTCGGCAGTTCGCGGCTGAAACGGGCGACGCTGTAGTTGTTGGCGGGAGCGGCTCCGTCTACGGACCGCGTTTGCATGTTGAGCAATCCGATCTGGTAAGGGCCGGCCTTTCCGCTTATGCGCGCCCCGGCGTCGATGGGGACGGGGTTGCGGTCGTCGTCGAGTCCGATCCGGCGGGAGAAGAAGATCTCGACTTCGCGGGTTGTGCCGAATTCGAAGAAGCCGGAATTCTCGAGGAAGAACGGACGCTTCTCGGGAAAGAACAGATCGAAACGCGTCAGGTTGACCTGCTCGTCGTCGACTTCAACCTGGGCAAAGTCCGTATTGAAAGTGGCGTCGAGTGTAAGGCTCGACGTCAGGCTGTATTTCAGGTCGAGACCGGCGTCGCCTTCAAACCTGGTTTGATCTTCCGAGCGATTGTAATCTTGCGAGTAACCGCCGAGCACATACGGCAGAAGCTTGAGGTTGCGGTGGGTTCTGGTTTCGAGCCCCGAGAGTGAACCGGCCATGCTGACCTGCGTTAGTTCAAATGCACGGCTGATAGGCGACCAGTACGACAGCTCGTTGCGACGGCGGAGGTTGCGCATCACATTGAGCCCCCAAACGGTCGCACCGGGTCTGTAGCGCAGTGTCCGGAAGGGGATGACGATTTCGCTTTCCCAGCCGCGCTCGGTGATTTGAGACCGGACTTTCCAGACGCCGTCCCAGTTGAGGTTGAACGCCGACGAGCCGCCGCGCTGGGCGCCGCCGCTCCCGCCGGCGCGGGCCGGACCGCCGCCTCCTCCGCGTCTCTGGCCGGCTTTGGACACCTGGGCGTCAAACTCGATGCCGGTGGGGCTCGTTCCGAAGATAAACGCGTTCTGGTCGTCGTTGAAGGTGTCGAGCAGGATCTGCACCGAGTCGGTGTCGTCGAGATCGGCGTCTCGGCGGTTTTGCGTAACGACGATGTTTTGTGGTTGGGAATCGAAGCAGATGATGCCGAAATACAAGTTGCGGTCGTCGAAGACGACGCGAATCTCCGTGCGCTCAGGAGAGAGTTCGCCCTCTTCGGGATTCTGCTGGATGAAGTCGGTCGCAACGTCGATCTCCTCCCAGAACGCTTCGGTGACGAAGCCATCCAGCTCGGGCGGTTCGGAGGCCCGTTGTGCGCGGAGTGTCTTCAACGGCGCAGCGTCAGGTGTCTGGGCGTATGAATGTGGGGAAGCGACAGCCAGAAGGCCGGCGAGCCAGAGAACGCGCGCAAGGGTTTTCATCGCAGGAAAAAACCGTGAACCCGGGCGGAGCGGCCATGCGAGTGCGAGCCGAACCCGGATAACGATTGTAAAGAACTCGGAGGCAAGGGAAAGAATGGGTCCGAGCCGTTCAAGCCGGCTGCGGGTAGTGTGGTGAATAGAGGAATCGTTCGGGCCGCGTCATCAGCTTGCCGCCCTTGACAAAAGGCTCAGCGCGCTCAGCCAGGTGATCGATCATGCGGTTACGCCAGAGTCGGAGCAGGTTCTCGTGGCGGCTATTGCCGGCCAGGTCTTGGCGTTCATGCGGGTCGGATACCAGGTCGAAGAGCTGCTCTTCGCCGTCAAGGGCATGGAAGATGTACTTCGTGCGGCCATCGGTCAGCGCCGTCCAATGGTTCTTGGGGCTGTAGCAAATACTGTGCTCCAGGTCGATGAACTCCCGCCAGGAGGCTTCCCTGTCTCGCAGCAAGCTCAGCATGCTGCGGCCGTCGATGTCCTCGCGCTCGCCCTGACCGGCCGCGTCGAGCAGCGTCGGCAAGACATCGCGAATCTCGACGGGTCGCTCGATCACCTGTCCGCGTTCAGCCGCGACGAGTCCGGCAGGCCAACGAACGATCATCGGAATGCGCGCGGAAGCCTCGTAAGCGAAGCACTTTCGCCACATGTGGTGGTCGCCGGTCATATCGCCATGGTCGGAGAAATACAGGATGAGTGTTTCGTCCAACTCGCCGCGCTGCTCTAAAGCCTCGAGAATACGGCCGATCTGCTCATCGATGAAGCTGACGGAACCGTAGTAGCCCTGTCGCGAGCGGCGAACCTGTTCCGATCCGAGATCCCCATGCCAGATGCTGAAGCTGTCGTTGTTGCGTTCACGATAGCGACCGGCCCAGCCGCCCACCGCGGCCTCGGGCAGCGCAACGTCGGCGTACTGGTCCATGAAACGTTGCGGCGGATCGTAAGGACTGTGCGGGCGCGCAAAGGAAACTTTGAGGAAAAAGGGCTCCAGGCGGCTATAGCCTTGCAGGAACTCGACGGCGCGGTCCGCGGTCCAAGTCGTGGGGTGGAGGCGTTCCGGCAATACGTAAGGCTCTGCGCGGTAGTCGTTCCAGCCGATGCCGGTGGCGTCGGGATCGAGATCGGGTGCTTCTTGTGCGAACCACCGGCGGTAATCGCTGACGAAGCCGGGAGACTGGACGCGGCCTGACTCATCGAGCTGCACGCTATGAAACCCATGCGGGTTGCGCTGCGGATGCCAGTGCATCTTGCCGATGCCGGCCGTGTAGTATCCGGCCTGGCGAAGGGAACGAGGCTTCTCGACCGGGTAGCGTTCGGCGACGCGGCCGTAGCCGAGCATTCCGTGATGCCAAGGCGACTGCCCGGTGAGCAACGCTGCGCGCGCCGGTGTGCAACTCGGCGTGGACGAATACGCGTGTCGAAACAGGGCTCCCTCGGCCGCGAGTTGATCCAGGTGAGGCGTGAACACGGCCCGGTTGCCGTCCGCGCCGACGCAGTCGCCGCGATGCTGATCGGACATCAGCATGAGAATGTTCGGCCGCTTCTTCCCCGCGGGCGTCGAGCAGGCGAAGGCGGCGGCGCCCCAAGAGGCGGTCGTCAGCACATCGCGGCGCGTCAGCCGCGGAGTTGCAAGCTGCTCATCCATCGCGAGAGGCATTGCGTCGTCCCATCCAGAATATCGCGGTTGCTTCGCCGGGCGCGCTGTGGCTCGTCGATGCCCGCGCCGATCTTGTCCTCGGGCAGGCCTTGGGCTGGCAGCCCGTGGTGGTGGTAAAAAAATCCCGTGGAAGGCGCGGTGGGCTTCTGTGGTCGCTACGAAGAAAAAGCGCGGAGTGAGGAGGACGGCGATCCGGGTGATCTCCTCCGACGAACGACAAAGCCGACGACCTTAGGCGGTCGCTGCGAAGAAAAAGCGCGGTCACGGTGAGTAGCCAGGTCAGCACCGCCGCCCGAACGAATCGGAACAAAAAAGTCCGTCGCCCAAAGGGTTAAGCGCCGCTTCCGGCCGGCGGCGCGGCGCCGCGGCCCTCGTGTGCCCGGATGTTGCTACCTTGGCCCCGAGGCGCGTAACGCCGCCCGCGTGACTTTCACCAGGGGCTGCTAGACTCCAACCATGGCGAACGATTTCTCCGGTATCCGCACGCTCGCCATCGACGTCGGCGGTTCGGGGCTGAAGATGATCGTCCTCGACGGCGAAGGACACCCGGTCACGGAAAGATCGCGGGCGCCGACGCCGAAGAATCGAACACCTGACAAGGTGCTTGCCGTGCTTGGCAAGCAAATCGCCACCCAGGGCGAGTTTGACAGGGTTTCTGTCGGATTTCCCGGCATTGTGGTCGACGGAGTGGTCCATGGGGCGGTGAACCTCGGCCCTGCCTGGGACGGGTTCAACGTTGTCAAGGCTCTGGAGGACATGACGAAAAAGCCGGTTCGAGTGGCGAACGATGCGGACGTCCAAGGCCTGGGCGTGATTGACGGTCAGGGCGTCGAGTTGGTCATCACACTGGGGACCGGGATCGGTACGGCTCTCTACGTCAACGGCCATTCCGTGCCGAATCTCGAGTTTGGTCATCACCCCTTTTCGAAAGGCCGCACCTACGAGGAGTGCCTGGGCAGCGCCGCCATGAAGAAAGCCGGAAACGAAAAGTGGAATCAGCGGCTGCAGAAAGCAATCAAGGTCTGGGACTACGTGTTCAATTACCGGATGCTCTATCTGGGCGGAGGCAACGCGCGCAAGATCGAGTTCAAGCTGCCGAACAATGTTCAGAAGGTGCCGAACATCGCGGGTCTGCTCGGCGGAATCGCCCTATGGCGGGATTAACCTGCATTTCACACCACCCGACGGCCGAAGCACGCGATAAGACCGCCATGACTTCGTTGCGCTTGCTTGGCGTGCTCGATGTACTCTCAAGTACACCTGCGCGCGCCAAGCGGCTCGCGCCTCATCCTGACGGCCCTCTCACGCACTTCGCCTCGCCATGTGGTGAGAAATACAGGTCAGCCATGGATCATCGCGTGACGCCCACATACCCCATGAATCGAAGGTGGTTCACTCGCTGTCTTGCCGGAGCCGTCGCCGGCTTTGGCGCCGGCCTGCGGGCAACCTCGCCAGGCGGGTTCCGGTATGTGCTCTCCTCATGCATGTACGGGACGATGCCTGTCGAGAACATCGTCCCGGAGGTCCGCAAGACAGGCGCCGAGCACATCGATATCTGGCCGCGCGTCCACGGCAACCAACGCGAGCAGATGGAGGTAATGGGGCACGATGCCTTCGCGGCCCTGCTCGCACGCCATCAAGTCAAGCTCGGGGTGTTGACGCACTACGACCTCGGACCGTTCGGCCTGCAAGCGGAAATGTTGGTCGCCCGCAAGTTCGGGGCGGAATTATTGATCTGTGGCGGGAGGGGGCCGAAAGGTCTCACCGGTGCGGATTTGAGGACGGCCGTACAACAATTCGCCGCAAAGCTCAAGCCGCATGTCGACGCCGCCGAGCAGGCCGGCGTGACGATCGGTGTCGAGAATCACGCGAACAACTTGATCGATTCTCCGGACGCTGTGAAGTGGCTTGTCGAGTTTGCGCCGTCAAAGCACCTGGGGATCGCCTTGGCGCCCTATCACCTGCCGCAGAATCCGGACTTGATTGCCGGTCTCATTCGCAATCTCGGCGACCGCATGGTGATGTTCTACGCCTGGCAGCACGGCAAGGGTTCCGGCAAGCTGTCCAAGCAAGACGAATTGCTCCAAATGCCCGGCAGAGGGCCGCTGGACTTCCGCCCGATCGTCAAAGCGCTGAAGCAGACCGGCTATCGAGGCTTCGTCTCGATCTTCATGCATCCCTATCCCCGCGGCATCCCGATACTGCCGACGGCCGAAAAAGTTTCGGCAGAGATCAATCGGGCCCGGCGGCATTTGGAATCGTTGGCGGCGCTCTAGCAATGTGCAGCCGGGAGGACCGGCGGGCGACGGTCAAGATCGTGGACGACTCGGGGGTCGAGAGCTTGAAGATCGTAGATCTGGAATGATGACGGACCGGGAACAGAATCGATCCAGGCAGTTCGGTGGAGCGTGGACACTCGAAAAGCTTGGCATATTGGAGAGTTACCTCGACGCGTACACGACGGCGTTGAAGGGACAACCGTTCAAGCTCATGTACATTGATGCTTTTGCGGGTACGGGCCGGATAGCACTGCCCGGCGGTGAGGTAGATAACGAGATCGACGACTTCGTCAACGGCTCCGTTGAACGCGCTGTCAAGATTGACGACAAGCCTTTCGACAGGCTGATCTTTGTCGAGAAAGAGCCGGCCCGGTGCGTGAAGTTAGAGAAGGTGCGTGCAACGAATCCTGGGAGAAATATCTCGATAGAGAACTCCGAGGCGAATGAATTTCTGTCCAATCTTAACGAAGATTGGCGCGGATGGCGTGGCGTTCTTTTTCTGGACCCGTTCGCCACCGAGGTCGAGTGGCCGACCATCGAAAGGATAGCGGGCTTCAACGCGCTTGACACCTGGATTCTGTTTCCCGTATCCGCAATCGCGCGGATACTTCCAAAATCAAAGCTGCCAGACAATATCTCAGGCGGATGGGCCACCCGCCTGACAAGAGTGTTTGGCGATCGAAGCTGGAGGGATCTGTACCGTGAAAACCCACAGCAGAGTCTGTTTGGAGGCGTTGAGCATGGGCGGGATACAGGTGTAGATGGGCTGCTCGCAATCTACAAGAACAAGCTCACCAGCTTGTTCGGCGACAGGTTTCTCTCGAGGTCCAGAACTTTAAGAAACTCCAGGAATTCCCCATTGTTCGAACTTCTGTTCTGCGTCGGCAATCCAAAGGGCAATAGGCTCGCGAAGAACATTGCCAAGCATATCCTGGACCACCTGTAGCCATGTCCACGCGCTCCACGATCGAATGGACCGAGGTGACTTGGAACCCGGTGACGGGCTGCACCAAGATCAGCGACGGCTGCAAACTCTGCTATGCCGAGCGCATGTCCAAGAGGCTGCGGGCCATGGGGCTGGACAAATACAAAGAGGGGTTCGCGGTTGCTGTTCACGAGTCCGTTCTGAACGAGCCGCTGCGGTGGCGGCGGCCGCGGCTCGTGTTCACCAACTCCATGTCTGATCTATTTCACGAGTCGGTTCCGTCGTCGTTCATCGAGGCCGTTTTTGAAGTCATGAACCGCGCGACGCAGCACACCTTTCAGGTGCTCACCAAGCGCCCAGCCCGCGTCGCGGCGCTGGACGAGAGACTGTGCTGGATGCCGAACATCTGGCTCGGCGCCAGCATCGAGTCCCAAAAGTGGCTGGGGCGGCTGGATCGGCTCAGGGAAACGAACGCCCATACGAAATTTCTTTCTCTCGAACCCTTACTCGGACCGTTGCCCGGCATTCCGCTTCAAGAGATCGATTGGGTGATCGTCGGCGGAGAATCCGGGCCAGGCGCGCGGCCGATGGAAGCCGACTGGGTGCGGGACATCCGCGACAACTGCCTCGAAAGCAAAGTGCCGTTCTTCTTCAAGCAATGGGGCGGCGTATTCAAGAAAACGACCGGCCGGATGCTGGATAATCGAATCTGGAATGAGATGCCCGAGCCGAAGGTTGCAACACCATGAATCCGCAGGTGTCTATTCGAAAGGATCAGCTCACCGCTTTTTGTAAGCGCTGGCGGATTGTTGAGTTGGCGCTGTTCGGTTCCGTGCTCCGAGACGACTTTGGCCCCGACAGCGACATCGATGTGCTGGTGCACTTCGATTCGCAAGCGCGGCACACGCTCCTGGATATCGCACAAATGGAGAATGAGTTGAGCCAAATGCTCGGCCGGGTGGTGGGTCTGATCGAACGCACGGCGGTCGAACAGAGCCGAAACTACATCTGCCGCAAGGCTATCCTCGATTCCGCCGAGACGATCTATGCGGCCTGACGATGCCTGTCTGCTCGACATGCTGCTGGCGGCGCGCGAAGCAGTGTAATTCGCCGCCGGACGGACCTTTCCAGAGTTCGAGCGAAACCGCATGACGCAGCTCGTGATTCTGAAAGCGGTGGAAATCGTCGGTGAGGTTGCATCCCGTGTCAGCGCCGATACGAAAGAGGCGCATCCCGAGATTCCCTGGCCCAAGATCATCGGCTTGCGGAATCGTCTTGTGCACGCATACTTCGAAGTGAACTTGGAGCGCGTGTGGGAGACCGTGCAGCGGGACATCCCTTATCTGATCACCCAACTCGAACCGCTGGCGGCGCCGGAGACGGAGTAATGGCCCGCGCGACCATCGACCGGCTGATTGTCAACTCGCCCTACGAGGAACCGGCCCGACATTGGAGCTATGATCGGACAACTCGTCTGTTCGATCTTGCGGACGGCCGTCGCCCGGCCGGCTATGTGGTCGCGTCGAGCGATTCCAAGGCATTCGACGACCCCGGTGTGTTTGTAGAAATCCCGCTGGTCAACCGGATTCGGCCGCGCGTCAGGGCGTGGCGCGAGGCCGGGTACCCGGGCGTTACGGGAATCACGAAGCGGCTGCTGGAGCACTGGACGAACCCCGAGGAGTTCGACAGCCGGCGGTTTTTCTTCTGCCAACTGGAGGCCGCCGAGACGCTGATCTGGCTCGCCGAGGCGCCGGCGGCCGCTAAAGTCGGCGTGGACATTCCTTCCGACGGGGGGACGTTCCAGCGGCTCTGCGCGAAGATGGCGACCGGTTCGGGCAAGACCGTCGTCATGGCCATGGTCATCGCCTGGCACATCCTGAACAAGGCCGCGCATCCCCAGGATGCGCGGTTCGCCCGGAACGTACTGGTGATCGCTCCGGGTTTAACGGTCAAGAGCCGTCTGGCCGTGCTGGAGCCGTCTCATCCGGAGAACTATTACAAAGCGTTCCGCATCGTGCCGTCGTCCCTGCTCGACAAGCTGCGCCAAGGCAGGGTCGTGATCCGCAACTGGCACGCGCTCAATTGGGAGACCGAAGAGAAGGTCGCCGGGAAGCGCGGCGTGGACAAGCGCGGAGCCAAGAGCGACGAGGCCTATGTCCGCGAGGTCCTGGGCGACATGGCGAATGCCCGGAACGTCCTGGTCATCAACGACGAGGCGCATCATGCCTGGCGCGTTCCCGCCGGGTCCAAGGTCAAGGGCGTTGCCAGGGATGAAATCGAGGAGGCGACCAAGTGGGTCGGCGGCCTCGATCGAATCCACAGGGCAAGGGGCATCCTCACTTGCTACGACTTCTCCGCCACACCCTTCGCGCCGTCAGGCAAACGGAGTTCCGAGGAGGCGCTGTTCGGCTGGATCGTGAGCGACTTCGGCCTGAACGACGCCATCGAGTCCGGTCTGGTCAAGACCCCGCGCGTCGTGATTCGCGACGACGCGGCGCCCGACGCCAAGACCTACAAATCCCGTCTCTACCACATCTACAACGATGCCGAGGTCAAGGATGATCTGAACCGGCGGGCCAAGCCCGAGGAGCCGCTGCCGGATCTGGTCATGAACGGCTATTACCTGCTGGGCTACGATTGGCGCGAAACCGCCAGGGATTGGGAAGCGCGATCGGTCATCACCCCGCCGGTCATGATCACCGTGGCCAACCGCACCGAGACGGCGGCCCGGATCAAGCATGCCTTCGACCACAGGAAGGTGCAAATCAGCGAACTATGTGAACCGAAGCGGACTCTCCACATCGATTCGAAGGTGCTTGACGCGGCCGAGGCCGCCGAGGAACCGATCGCGGATGTCGGCGGCGAGAGTGGAGAAAACGCCGACGGCAGCCGCACACGCAAGCTGACCAGAAAACAGCAGGCCGAGTTGCTACGCCGGCAAGTGGATACCGTGGGCCGACCCGGAAGGGAAGGAGCGCAGATACAGAAAGTGATCTCCGTCGGAATGCTTTCCGAGGGCTGGGATGCAAAGACCGTGACCCACATCATGGGTCTGCGCGCGTTCACCAGCCAGCTTCTCTGCGAGCAGGTCGTCGGACGCGGTCTGCGCCGCACTTCCTACGAGACGAAAAAACAGAAGGACCCTGCAACTGGAACAGCGATTGAACTATTCGAGCCGGAATACGTCAACATTTTCGGCGTGCCCTTCACCTTCCTGCCCCACGAGGGCGGAGATGACACCCCGCCGCCTCCGCCCGAGCCCAAGACCGCCATCGAGCCGGTAGCGGACAAAGCGGCTTTCGAAATCTCTTGGCCGAACGTGATCCGCATCGACCACAACTACCGTCCGCGCCTGTCCCTGGATTGGGGCAAGGTGGCACGCCTGGAACTCGACGCGGGCGCGACCGCAAAGATCGCCGAGATTGCTCCGATCGTCGAGGGCAAGCCGGACGTAACGAAGATCAAGGCCATCGACCTGGAGAACCTGGCGCGGGAGTTCCGCACACAACGGATCATCTTCGAGACCGCGCGGGACGTCTACGACCAGATGCAAGAGAACTGGCGGGGCGGCCGGGCGTTCCTGCTGGCCCAGCTCGTGCGGCTGATCGAGCAATTCATCCGTTCGGACAGAATCAGCATCACCCCCTCCCTGTTCCTTCACAACGATCTCATGCGCCGCCTCATCATCACGCTCAACATGACCAAGGTGGTCCAGCATATCTGGGAGGCGATCCGCTTGGACAACACCGAGAGCCTGGAGCCGGTGTTCGACCGGGACCGGCCTATCCGTTCAACCGGAGACATGACGACGTGGTACACCGGCAGGCCCTGCGAGCACACCGCGCGCAGCCACATCAATTTCTGCGTCTATGACAGCACCTGGGAGGCATCGGAGGCCTTTGCGCTCGACCACAGCCCCGAGGTGGCCGCTTGGGTAAAAAACGATCATCTCGGCTTCGAAGTGTTCTACGTCCATCGCGGCGTGGTGCGGAAGTACCGTCCCGATTTCCTCATCCGGCTCAAGTCTGGCGATATGTTGGTACTGGAAACCAAGGGACAGGACAGCGAACAGAACCGAAGCAAACGCCGGTTCCTCGCCGAATGGGTCAACGCCGTCAACGCGCACGGCGGCTTCGGCCGCTGGGCGGGGGATGTGTCGAGGGCTCCCGGCGACATCCAGGATATTCTCGCGCGGCATTCGCGCGCGACTGCCGCTTGAAAGCCGAGCGGGCGACGACGGGGTGGTTGCGGAACGCGGCGTTCGCTCGCGCCGACATAGGTCTATTGCCCTGTATCCCGATGCAGGCCAAAATCATAGAAGATGAATCGGGCGGCCCGACGCGATGGCATAGCTGCCAGGCATGACCAGCCTGCATTTCTCACCACCTGACGGCCGGAGCACGCGATAAGACCGCCATGACTTCGTTGCGCTTGCTTGCCGTGCTCGATGTACCATCAAGTACACCTGCGCGCGCCAAGCGGCTCGCGCCTCGTCCTGACGGCCCTCTCACGCACTTCGCCTCGCCACGTGGTGAGACATGCGGGCTAGGCGTGCATGCCGGAAACGAGTCCATGAAAACCACCCGCTACTTCGACCACAGTCGGAGTCGACCAGATCGACAGGAGATTCGAGATGAATGGATTCTCGCCGCCATCAGCGATCCGGTGGAGGAGAAAATCCAGTCGGACGGAAGAATCAGAAAGTGGGTCTGGGTGGAGGAAAAGAGAGCTTTTCTGCGCGTCATTCTGCTTGCAGATGGGGAAACGGTTCACAATGCATTCTTCGATCGGGGGTATCCGAGAAAGGAAAGAGAATGAAGATCAATTACTTTGAAGATACCGACACCGCACTGATTGAGTTCACCTCGGAGCTGGTCGCCGAGACCCGAGAGGTGTCTGAGAACATCTACCTGGATCTGGACGAGAAGGGAAACCTGGTCTCCATGACGATTGAGCATGCAGTGGAGAGCGCCAACATCCGGGATTTCGCCTTCGAGCATCAACCGAAAGTGAACGCATAACCCGTCAAGCGAGCTTTGACCGCATCGAACGTGCGGCCGGCAGGCCTCGGCCGCCGTTCCGACTCTGCGGCCTACAACAGCGGAACGACGATCGCGTAAGCCATCATGAACGCCATGACGGCGGACGTCACCCACAGCCCAAGCGTGAGCCAGCCTTTGGGGATGATCGCCTTGGGAAGGTGTTTATAGCGCAGGTAGATCGTCGAGAACCCGACGACCGGCAGCAACAGGGCTTCCGCCGTGCCGCCGAGCTTGACCATGATCACGGGCTCGCCCACAAAGAGGTAGCAGACCGCCGGGAGCACCAGATAGATCACAACGAAGACATGGGTGACCCGCAATCGGCGACGATAGTCGTGCTTGTCATACAGCCCCAGCATCCCCACAACGTCCGCAAGCATTCTCGGGTGGGCGGCCGCCGCGGCGAAGACGCTCGAATAGAGAATGATCACCGCCCCCAGCAGAAACAAAGGCTGCGTCCAATCGCCGAGGGTTTCGGTATACATTGTCGAAAGCGACCGGATCATCTCCGAACCCTCGGGCACGATTCCCGCTCCGAACAGCACTCCCGCGCCGAGCAGATAGAAAGCGATCGTGCTCACCGTGTAGAGTGCCATCGAGCTGATGATGTCCACGCCCATCACCCGAATCCATCCCCGCGCCCGATCGCGCCAAACCGTCGAATCCTCCTTGGGTCCGGTGAAGCGTGCGTAGCCCTTCTCGATGCACCAGTAGGGATACATGAAAAGCTCGACGGACCCCGCGCCCGTGATGCCGAACGCCGCGACCGCCGTCAACAGTCCCCCGCTGGGTTTCTGAAAAGTGAACCCTTCGAGCACGCGCCCCCACGAGAAGTACTCCGGCTGCGTGACGAGCATCGCTCCGGCAAGCACGGTCATCAGCGTGAAGTAGGAAACGAGAACCATGGAGACCTTCTCAATGAGCCCGTATTCGCCAACGATAAGGATCATCACGCTCACAGCAGCGATCAGCCACGTCCAAACGTTGATCGGGACAGCCGGCGCGAGCATGTTCAGCACTTCGCCGATCGCGCCCAGCATGGCCCCGATCGTAAGCACCGTCCCGGCGATCATCAGCACCCAGAGCCACACGACCCATGAAACGCCCCAGCGAGGCCCGGGAATCCGATCGAACGCCTCGAGAGTGGTCTCTCCGGTTCCGATCGCGTAACGCCCGAGTTCGTTCTGAATGATGTTCTTGATCACGCAGCTCAAGACGATCAGCCAAAGCAGCGTGTAGCCGTTCTCCGCTCCCAGGACGGTCGTGGCGATCAACTCGCCGGATCCGACAATCGATCCGGCCAGGATGACGCCGGGACCAAGCTTCCGAATCAAGGTCCCGAGCGAGCGGGGTGGGTTCTCGACATCCGTGGATGTAAGTGCATAAGGATCACGGATTTGCTGATCGGTCAAGAGGGTCACCACATCTTAGCCTGCATTTCTCACCATCTGACGGCCGAAGCACGCGATAGGACCGCCATGACTTCGTTGCGCTTGCTTGCCGTGCTCGATGTACTTTCAAGTACACCTGTGCGCGCCAAGCGGCTCGCGCCTCGACCTGACGGCCCTCTCACGCACTTCGCCTCGCCACGTGGTGAGAAATGCAGGCTAGCCGAGTCCGGCGAAAGCCGCATTGCTCCGACACACCCTTGACACTTGACGTCTCTTGGGATAAAATCGAATAAAAAGCGAATAAAAAACGTAGATAGGGAGATTACGATGCAGGCAAACATTCGGGTAGGGCCGGCCGGTTGGTCGTACAAGGATTGGAACGGCGTCGTCTATCCCCGCTGGCGTCCCGCGGGCTTCCACGAAGCGTCGTATCTCGCCAACTACTTCCCACTGATTGAAATCAACACCTCCTTCTACCGCCCGCTACGCCCGGAGCTGGCGCGGTTGTGGGTCCACAAGGTCGAGCATCGCCGTGATTTCCAGTTCACGGCCAAGCTCTACCGCGGCTTTACCCACGAGCGCACGCTCCTGCGCAGAGAGGTGAAGCAGTTCATTGACGGCATCGACCCTCTGGCCGAGAACGGGCGGCTTGGTTGTCTGCTATTGCAGTTCCCGTGGTCGTTTCGACAGAACAAGGAAAACCGCGATCACCTGGTTCGACTGAAACGCGCCTTCGGACATTTTCCGCTTGTCGCCGAGTTCCGGCATTCGAGTTGGAACTCACATCCCTCGCTCGATCTGCTGATCGATCAGCAGATCGGTTTTTGCAATATCGACCAACCCCGGCTGGACCACTGTATGCCCCCAACGGCCCACGTCACGTCGCCTGTCGGCTACGTCAGGCTCCACGGCCGCAACTACCAGGAGTGGTTCCGCCACGACACCGATGCCGACGGCCGCAGCGGCATACGGAGGGTCGACGCGCGCTCCAACTATCTTTATTCCCGCAAGCAGTTGGAGAAGTGGAAAACGCGCATCGACCAGATCGCCGGCCAGGCCCGCAGCACCTACGTCGTGACAAGCAATTACTTTCAGGGCAAGGCGGTCGTCAACGCGCTCGATCTCGTCGAGATGACGAACGAAGAGCCGGTGGAAGCTCCGCTGCAACTTCTTGCCCACTACCCTGAGCTGCATGCCATCGCAAAGACCGAGCCGGTCCAGCAGTCGCTCTTCATGACGTTCTCCCGTCCGCGGTATACAGCGGCGTCGGGCGCCGGGCCGGTGCTGGTCAATCAATAGCCGGGGGGCTGGGCCAAGCCGCAGAGGAGAGGGAACGCGGTTGGTCGTCGCTTGTCAGCAGCACCGCGCCGACCGTCGGAGGCAGCGTTGGATTGTCAGCTAATAAGCCAATACTCTTTCCGCTGCCTCCCGGATGGTTTCCACCGAAGGCAGCACTTCCAGCTCGAGGTTGGCCGCCGAGGGGATGAAGCAATCTTTCGCTCCGACGCGGCCCACCGGAGCATCGAGCCAGTCGAAGCATTCATCCGCCACCTTGGCGGCTACTTCGGCGCCGAAGCCCATGGTCAAGGTGTCTTCGTGGGCAATGAGCACGCGGCTGGTTTTCCGGATGCTCTCGAAAACGCACTCCTGATCCCAGGGGATGATTGTTCTCAAGTCGAGCACCTCCACGGACGTCGACCCTTCCTCTTCAAGCTGCTCGGCAACCCGCTTGGACAGATGAGCGGCCGTTCCCCAGGAGACGATCGTCAGGTCGGAGCCCGCGTTGATCACACGCGCCTTGCCGAGCGGGACCAGATAATCGCTGTCGGGCTCCGGCGTACGAGCGTCCATCCGGCGGTAAAGTCCTTTGTGCTCCAGGAAGAGGACCGGGTCCTCGGATCGAGCGGCCGTCTTGATGAGACCCTTGGCGTCGGCCGCGGTGGCGGGGTAGACGATATACCAGCCCGGGATGTGCGCAAAGCAAGACTCGATATTCGCCGAATGCCAGGGGCCTCCCTTGATGTATCCGCCGACGGCGACCCGAACGACCATCGCGGCCCCCCAGACGCCGTCGCTGCGCCACCGGATGCTGGCGATCTCGTTGCGCAATTGCATGAAGCCGGGCCAGATGTAGTCAGCGAACTGAATCTCGATGATCGGCTTATAGCCGCCGGTGGCCATGCCTCCTGCGATGCCGACGATGCTCGCTTCCGCCAGGGCTGAATTGACGACTCGCCCCGGGAACGCTTCGCCCAGGCCGCGCGTCACGCCGAAAACGCCTCCCTTGGGGTCGCCGATGTCTTCGCCCCACATCACGATCTTCGGGTTGCGCTGCATCTCTTCGCGCAAGCCGCTGTTGATGGCTTTCACCATGCTGACCTTCTGGTCGGACGTGGAACCGGGGTCGGGCTCTTCGGCCGAGCGAGATTGCCCGGAAAAAACATGCTCCAGTACGTCGTAATTCCGGGGGAACGGATGGCTGTCGGCCTCCTCGGACGCCTTATCGACCTTTTCCTTGATCTCTTCCCGCAGGGCTTCGATCTCGAATTCCGTCATCAAATGGTGGCGAAGGATGTACTTTTCGGTCAGCAGTACCGGATCGCGCTCCAGGATCTCCTCCAACTCATCCTCGGAGCGGTACTTTTTCTGGTCGTCCGAGGACGAGTGCGATTCCAGGCGAACAACGCTGCACTCGACCAAGGCGGGCCCCTTCCCGTCGCGAATGTTCTGAATGACCTCGGGAAGGATCTGATACATCGGCTCGAACCAAGTGCCGTCCAGCGGATGTGCCCGCATCCCGAACCCCTCGGCGATACGATGAACTTTCGACGAGGTCTGGCTGGCCTGGGGCACGCTGATTGCGTAGCCGTTGTTCTGCACGACGAAGAGCACCGGCAGCGTTTCGCGCTGTGCCCAGTTCAACGCCTCGAAAAACTCGCCTTCGCTCGTCGCGCCTTCGCCGGACGAGACGTAGACAAGCTGGTCCGTGCCGTTCTCTTTGCAGGCTTTGGCCATGCCGACGGCAGGGAGATATTGGGAGCCGGTACAAGCGGTCTGAGACACCAGTTTCAGCTCGCGTGAGGACCATTGCTCCGGCATGTTGACGCCGCCGGAGTTCGGATCGCCGTCGCGGTTGAGCATGCCCAGGAAGAGGTTCTTGAGATCCATTCCGAGGGAAACGGCGACTCCCTTTTCCCGGTAGTAGGTATAGAACCAGTCGTGCCGCGGCTTGAGGAGCATCGGGATTCCGGCTTGGACCTTCTCGTGGCCGCGAGTGGGGGCGTTGAACGTGCATTTGCCCTGCTTGACGAATACCTTCATGCGCTCTTCGACGTAGTAGATGTGAAGCATCTTGTCGTAGAGCTCGCGGATCACCTCATCGGGAACGATCCGTTCTTCGACAGGGGGTGGGGTCTTGACTGATCGTTTGGGCATGTTCTTTTCTGATCCGAGGGTCGTTACTATAGAGTCGCCCGTCGGGATTCCCGCAACCCTGGAGCACACGTATGGCGGGCAGACAGATAGTTTTTTGGGCGCCGGGCTTCGCGGGTCGGCTTTTTTACTTGGTCAACCCTAGTCCGGAGGAAGACAACCGGTCGGTTTCAGAGCCGCGGCGTCACGCGGCAAGAGTATCTTTGGGCCTTTTTTCTTACCATACTTCATCTGGTCGGCCGATGACAGAGAAGCCGCCTCCCCGGAAAACCCGGCTGGAACCAACACACGCAGGACCGCTCTGATTGGAGCTCTGGGAGAGCAACAGAGACGGAGCCTGAAGGCGGGGCTGAGCGGCTGCAGCGGTGTGGTATCGTGAGTGTCGCTTGACGCCCCCATGAGCCGGATCCAGACGAAAGCGCAGTTGATGTGCGGCGCGGAAATCGATCGATCGCTGCTGCGATTAGCTCACGAGATCGTTGAGAAAATCCCTTCCTCTCAAGAACTTGTCAACCTGGCCGCCCAACGTCGTGGAGCGATTCTCGGAACGGGGTTGACGAACAAGCTTATGGGAATCGTCGACCGCGGCCACCCCGACCTGCCGGTAATGGCGAACGATGTCGGTCACCGCGTTGAAACGACGGACCACGAAATCATTGAATTCAAAGGGGACTCCAGTGAGGGCGAAGAGCGGGTGCTGTTGATGGAGAAGCTCAAGTCCGTATGAGTTCCTCGGCTGTCAGGACAACGATAACGCCGGAACCGATTTCGACTGCGGCGCGGCGCGGCTTGCTGGGAATCGAAAGGCTTCAGCGTGAAGAGATTCAATGGCTGCTCGATCGTGGACATTACCACAAGCGCAAGCCGGGCGAAAGCGCCAAGAAGCTTGATACTCTCCGCGGCAAATCGATTGTAAACCTCTTTTTCGAGCCCTCTACACGGACGCGGGCCAGCTTCGAGATCGCCGCGAAACGCCTCGGCGCGGACACGATTTCGATCTCCGGTGAAGGATCGAGCTTGTCGAAGGGCGAGTCCCTCGTCGACACGCTCAATACTCTTGCCGCGATGCTGCCCGACACCATCGTGATGCGCCACTCGGCGTCGGGTGCACCGCAGTTTCTTTCACGGTTCCTGTCGACGCCGATCATCAACGCCGGCGACGGTCAGCACGAGCACCCCACACAGGCGCTGTTGGACGCCCTGACGATTCTCGATTATCGGCCCACGTTGGAGGGGCTGCGGGTCGCGATCATCGGCGACGTGGGACACAGCCGCGTGGCCCGCTCGAACGTATATCTGCTTTCCAAGTTCGGAGCGGAGATCGTTTTGTGCGGACCGGCCACGATGCTGCCCCAGTCCCTGGCGGAATTAGCGCCCGGGATTCTCCTGACCAACGACATCGTGGAAGCGATCACCGACGCCGACGTCATCATGATGCTCCGCGTGCAGCTTGAGCGGCAGAACGTCTTGAACTTCCCCAAGAACGAATACTTTCAGTTCTACGGTCTCCAATGGGAGCATTTCCAGCGCGCCAAACCGGATGCCATCGTGATGCATCCCGGTCCGATCAACCGGGGACGCGAGATCTCGTCCGAGGTCGCCGATTCGCCGCGGTCGGTCATCCTGAACCAAGTGGAGAACGGCGTCGCGATTCGGATGGCTGTCCTTGAGAAGGTGTGTGGGGATTGCTGAAGTCGAGGAACGGATGAGCCGCCTGCTGATCAAAAATGGTCACCTGATCGAACCTTCTTCGGGGATCGACGAGCGGCGTGACGTCTTGATCGAAGACGGCCGCGTGGCGGCGATCGAGCCTCGCGTCGAAGCGGCGGATGCGGACATCCTCGATGCCGGCGACTGCTTCGTAGCGCCGGGCTTTCTCGATATCCACGTTCACTTGCGCGAGCCGGGAATTGAGCATGCGGAAACGATCGAGACGGGAGCCAAGGCGGCAGCCGCGGGCGGTTTCACGTCGGTCTGCTGCATGCCGAATACGATTCCCGTCAACGACAGTCCGACCGTGACGAGCTTCATCGTCGAGCGAGCCCGGCGCTCCGCCATCGTCAACGTGTTCCCGATCGGGGCCATCACGAAAGAGAGCAAAGGCGAACAGCTCGCGGAGATCGGAGCGATGAAGAAGGCGGGCATCGTGGCCATCTCCGACGACGGCCGGCCGGTGATGAACTCGCGCGTCATGCGCCGCGCCATGGAATACGCCGCGTCGTTCGGCCTGACCGTCATCGATCACTGCGAAGATCTCAACCTCAGCATGGGCGGCGACATCCACGAAGGCGCCCATTCCGTCCGATTGGGGCTGCGCGGGATCCCGGGCTGCTCTGAGGACGTGATGGTCGCGCGGGACATCATCCTCAGCGAAGCGACCGGGGGCGCGGTTCACATCGCTCACATCTCGACACGCAATTCGATCGAGATGGTGCGCCACGCACGTCGTCTCGGCATCTGCGTGACCAGCGAAGTCACCCCCCATCACTTCGCGCTCACGGACAGCGATATCGCCGGCTATGACGGCAACTACAAGATGAAGCCCCCCCTGAGGGCCCACATCGACAAGGAGGCAGTGATCGAAGGGATCATCGATGGCGTGATCGACGCTATCGCGACGGACCATGCCCCGCACACGGGCAACATGAAGATGCAGGAGTTCGAGCGCTGCCCATTCGGCGTGACAGGGCTCGAGACGGCAATCGCGCTGACACTCGAAGAGCTGGTGCATCCCGGCAAGATAGGCCTCAAACACATGGTGGAGCTCTTCACGACCGGTCCGGCGAGTGTGATTGGTCTCGATCGAGGCAAGCTGTCCGTAGGCGGGCCAGGCGATGTGACCGTGTTCAGTACGAGCCGTGAATGGGTCTTCGACGTGAATGAATCGCAGTCGAAGAGCAAGAACTCCCCCTTCCATGGCCGCGTGTTCCGAGGCGGTCCGGTAGCCACCATTGTCGCGGGCAAGACCGTTTGGCAAGCACCGGTTGGTGTTGCCGCCTAGCCCTCGGCCAGGGACGCAACACCGGCGGTCCCCGACCGTTGTTCCCACCGAGCAGTTACACTAGGGCGATGCGCTATCGACAGGAGCGACGAAAGCATGGCTAAGCAACCCTCTCAATTCCGAATAATCGTTCTGATCGCCCTCGCCCTGATTGTTCTCGCTGCTTCGCGGACGTTCTCGGAGTTGGTGATCGAATATCAGTGGTGGCGCGAGGTCGAGCAACTCTCGACGTGGTACACCATGCTGCTCTACCAGGTCCTGCCCGTCACCGTGGGGTCTATCGTTGCCTGGCTGTCGTTGCTTTGGGCGCACAGCAGGGGTCTGCGCTTCGCTGGCGTTCGAGAAGCGGAAAGCAGCCTCTACCGGCGAATTGTAATGGTGGCACTGCTGGTCGTAGCGGTCGTATTCATCGGCTCCGCCGTCGACGCACAGAAAGTCATGGCGTTCGTTGGCTCACTGAGCTCCGCCGCCGAATCACAGACCTGGACGGACCCCGTCTTCAGCGAGAATCTGGTGTTCTATCTCTTCCAGCTCCCCTTTTACACGCAACTTCTGCGCTTCGTATTCGTCGTCGCGGTGTTCTCGATTCTCGTGTTCTGGGCGTCGGGGCGGGGATGGCAGCTCTTCGACAAACTCAAGCAGTTTCGTGCTGGAGGCGGTTCGGTGGAAGAATTCGATCCTGGACCCAGCCCGCTGCTGCTGCACGGAGCCACCCAGACGAGCTTCGCGAAGATTCTCGCCGGGATCGGTTTGACGGCCATGGCGTTGTGGTTCTTCCTCGGACGTTACAGCCTGCTCATGAGCCAGCATCCGGTCTTGACCGGCATGGACTACGTCGACGAGAACGTGACGCTCCCTTTGCGCTGGGTGGTGATCGCTGCGGCACTGGTTTGCATTCTGCTGGTTGCAGCGATGAAGTTGCGGCTGGCCGTAGGCTTGCTCGCCGGTGCTCTCATCGCCAATATGCTGCTTCCCGAAGTGGTTCGCAGGTTGTGGGTGCAACCGAACGAGCTGCAGCTCGAAAAACCCTATATCGGGCGGCACATTGAGGCGACGATCCAGGCCTTCGGGTTGGCCAGCCGGGCCACGGAACAGTCGTTTCAGTCGTCTCAGATTGAAGAAATCGATGTGTCCGCGCACGGCACGCTGGTGGACAACATCCGGCTGTGGGACGTTCGCGCGTTCAATGACACCATCACGCAGATCCAGGCTTTGCGTCCCTACTACCAGTTTCCCGACGTCGACATCGATCGCTACATCATCGACGGCAAGATCAAGCAGATCTTATTGTCACCCCGCGAAATCGACGTGGCGCAGTTGCCGGACGAAGCTCGCGACAGTTGGGTGAGCCGCAACCTGATCTACACCCACGGTTATGGGGTCGTCATGTCGGAAGTCAATCGCACGACCGACGACGGATTGCCGGTTCTGCTGATCCAAGATGCGCCGCCGGTGGTGAAAACGGAAGATCTGACTCTGAGCCGGCCCGAGATCTACTACGGCGAGTTCACTGATTCGTCGGTATTCGTCGCGACAGATGAGAAAGAATTCGACTATCCGTCGGGCGTCGAGAACATCTACTCCACCTACGAGGGGTCCGGTGGGTTCCCGATCAACTCGCTGCTGCTGCGCCTGGCGGCCTCCATCTCCACGGGAGAGTACAACATCGTCCTGACCGGCCAGATGAATGAAAACAGCCGCATGATGATCTACCGCGATGTGCGGTCGCGATTGGAGCACATGGCGCCGTTCATCCATTGGGAGCCGGATCCGTACCTTGTGATCACCGAAGCCGGCCGGCTGGTGTGGATCGTTGACGGCTACACCTCATCGAACATGCATCCTTACTCGGCTCACGTCAACGTCTCGGCTTTCGGCGACAGCACCAACTACGTCCGCAATGCCGTGAAAGCGACGGTCGACGCCTATAACGGCGAGACGAAGATCTACGAGTTCGAGAGTACGGACCCCATTCTGCAGGTCTATCGCGCGCTGTTTCCCGCCCTGTTCCATGACGAGGCGGAGATGCCGGCTTCGCTCCGGCAGCACGTACGTTATCCCGAGTTGATGTTCCAAGTGCAGGCTGAGATCTATCGCACGTTTCATATGCGGGATCCCGAAGTCTTCTACAGCAAGGAGGACGTTTGGGACATCGCGCAGAGCCTCGCCGGTGATACGAACACGCTCGCGCCGATGCGCCCGACCTATATCGTGGCTACGGCCCCGGGAGAGACGCAGCCGGAGTTCTTGTTGATGCTGCCGTTTACACCGCGGGGCCGCCCCAATCTGATCGGGTGGATGGCGGCCCGTTGCGACGGCGAGAAACTCGGCGAGCTGATCTTTTTCCAGCTCTCGAAACAGGAGCTGGTGTTCGGGCCAAGCCAGATCGAGGCGCGTATCGATCAGGAACAGGACATTGCCAAGGATCTGACCTTATGGGGCCAACAGGGCTCGCGAGTCCTGAGAGGCGACATGATCGCTCTGCCGGTTGACGACAACTTTCTCTATGTCGAGTCGATTTACATTCAGGCAGACTCGGCTCGTATGCCGCAGTTACGGAAAGTCGTCCTCGCTATCGGGAACCGGCTGATCTACGAAGACACCTTTGAAGAAGCTCTCTCTATGCTGGGTGGAGGCATATCGATGGCGAGCTTCCGCGAACAACCCACCGCCGCCGAGGAGCCTTCTGCGGCCAGGCCGCTACGGACCTCCGCGCCAGCCACAGCGGGCCGTCTTCGAGCACTTGCTTCACGGCTTCAGCAACTCCGGCGCCAAGCCGAGGGCCTGGTTGAGGAGTTGACGGCGGTGGAAGAAGAACTGCGGCGTTAGTTCCCTACAGGCTAGGAGAACCGTTTGGCTTGAACGTGTTGCAGAGCCGCGTCGGCGGTGAGGGCGTCGATGCGACCGCTGGCTCGGCAGTACTGGATCAGCGCCGAGACCCTGTACAGGCAGTGCACCGGGTAGCCGAGCTCCGAGAGGATTCGAGCGCCCCCTTGCTCGCGGTCGACTACGACCAGGATGCGCTTCACTTGGAGGCCGTCTTTCTTCAACTCGTCGATCGCCCACACTTTCGTGCGGCCTGACGCCATCACGTCATCGACCAATGTGATCTCTCGGGTGTCGTCGCACGTACCCATATAGGAGCTCATGCCCCACTCACCACCGGGATACGTAGCAGGCCTCTTGCGCAACTGCCCGTAGGAAACGGGCAGAGCCGTCTCCTGAGATTGCAAAGCCAGGGAAAGAGCGATCGGCGTGGCGGTATCCGGAATTCCGATGACTTGTTGACGCGCGATGACCGGCCCGGAGTCACTGTGCAAAATGCGCTCCAGTTCGCCGTGAAGCGACGAGCCAAGTTGCCTCAACAAGTCAAGATCGTCATAAAGCTTGTGACGCAGGTCGATGAAGATTGGCGTCCGTAGTGCGTATTCACGTTTTACACGCTCCCCGATCAGAATGAGGCCCTTATCCCAGAGGGCATCAAGCAAAGGGTCTGCGGGTACGCCGGAGTAGGACATCGGCTTGGTTGATTCGCTAAAAAACCCTAACCCCGGCCACTGCCGTGAACATGCTTCTCCATGCCCTCCCAGTGTGGATCGCGCAGGGCCCGCTTGAGGATCTTGCCCGTAGCTCCCTTGGGAAGCTCCGCCGGAAACGCAACGGTCCGCGGCACCTTGAAACCCGCCAAGTGCCCGCGGACGTGGTTGCGAATATCGTCCTCCGTGGCCGCCGCGCCGGGCTTGAGAACGACATAGGCTTTCGGCACCTCGCCCCACTTCTCATCCGGCACGGCGACGACAGCCGTTTCGTACACGGCCGCGTGGGCGGCGATGACCTTCTCGATTTCAAGGGATGAGATGTTTTCACCGCCGCTGATGATCACGTCCTTTTGGCGGTCGACGATCAGGAAGTAGTTTTGCTCGTCCCAGACGGCGATGTCGCCCGTGTGGAGCCAGTTGTCGCGGACGGTGCCGGCGGTCGCTTCGGGCTCATGCCAATAGCCGTCCATCACGAGGTCGCCGCGGAAGAGAATCTCGCCCATCGTCTGCATGTCTTTGGGGACATCGCTTCCGGCGGGGTCGGCCACGCGGGTCTCCACGCCGGGGAAAGAGAACCCGGTCATGGCCTGCCGGCGGATGCGTTCCTCCTGAGAGACGGCGCCGAGCGTGTCCTTCAGGTGGGCGATCATGGCGACCGGCGAGGTTTCGGTGAGCCCGTACCCGGCAAACACCGCACACTTCAGTTTCGCTTCCGTCTCCGCTATCAGCGACGGCGAGGACGCCGCGCCGCCAATCATGATCTCTTCGAGGCTGGAAAGATCATAGCGCTCAAGTTCGGGACAGTTCACAAGCGCCGTAGCCATCGTCGGGACGGCGCACAGACCGGTGACTTTCTCACGCTCGATGAGCGCCAACACGTGGGCCGGCTCGAAACGCTTGACCATGACGTGTCGGCCCCCGGTGAGCGTGACGGTGTGCGCTTTGCCCCAGCCGTTGGCGTGAAACAGCGGTATGGTGTGGAGCTCGACCTGCTGGTCCGCCGGCCGCTTTTCTCCACGGCGGTATATGCCGATCAGCGCGGTGAGCGCGTGCAGGTAAAGCGTACGGTGGCTGAGCATCACGCCCTTGGGGCGTCCCGTGCTCCCGCTCGTGTAAAACAGTTCGGCGATGGCGTTCTCGTCGTAGGTCGTGAAATCGATCGACTCGGGCGAGGCGGCTTCCAGCAGCTCCTCGTAGGTTTGCGGGTGAACCCAGGAAAGCGGCTCCGGCGGCGCGTGCAGCGGGATCCAGCGTATCTCGGGCCGGCTCTTGCGGAGTTCATCTACGAGGGGCAGGAACTCCAGGTCAAAAATCGCTACTTTCGCCCCGGAGTGATCCAGGATGTACGCTTGCTCTTCCGCGGCAAGACGGACATTCAGCGAAAGCAGAATCGCCCGCGCCAGCGGGATGCCGTAATAGGCTTCCAGCAGCGGATGACAGTTGAAGCTCAGTGTTGCGACGCGGTCTCCGGCCTCGACGCCCAGGCTCCGAACAGCAGCGCTGAGCCGCGACGCGCGGTCGAGAAACTGCCGGTAGGTGAAGCGCTTGTCTCCGTCGACGATTCCGACCTTGTCGCCGTATTCGTCAGCCGCCCAAAGCAGAAAGCGGATCGGAGTCAAGGGCAGGTGCATCCAGGAAGTCTCCTCGTTTGGCGGATACGCCGAAGGCGATGGACCTAACAGTTTACCTTCGTGCTGCGGGAATGTCCGTGGCCCCGGAGGTTGGTAGTGATCTTCGACCACTGCCCGGAGGTTTCCCTTCCGGCCGTTCTTCCGTAGAATGGCAGAGCAACGCGCCTGACCGGGAAAGGGTCCATGCTGATCATTGACTGCCACGCCCACATCACTTCGGCGGACGAGGAGCGCTATCCGCCGCGGCCGAACAACCCTTTGTGGGTGCCGGAGGACACCGGCTCGCTCGATGAGCTCCGCCGCACCAGCCTCGCCAATGGCGTTTCCGCGGTCCGGGCGGTCCACACCGTGTCGTTCTACGACTATGACAACCGTTACCTCTGTGACGCGGCGAAGCTCAATCCCAGTTGGGTGGCGGGCGTCTGCACGCTGGAACCCGACGACCCGCACAGCCCCGGTCTGTTGGAGGAATACGTTCGCGACTACGGCGTCAAAACCTTGCGCAGCACGCCGGGGAACAAACGAACGACGTTCGATCATGACGGCGTACGCAAGCTGTGGCGAACCTGTGCGGATGTCGGCGCGAGTGTGGACATTTTCTTGATGCGGCTCGAGTGGGTCGAATCGGCTGAGAAGCTGCTCAAGGAGTTTCCCGACATCACGGTGGGCTTCTGTCATTGCATGGATCTCAAGCTCGGTCCACAATACGACGCAGTGCTCCGCGAAGTTCTGCGGCTCTCGAAGTACAAGAATCTGTACGCCAAGGTGGATTTCATCAGTACCGGGACTGAGCAGGGCTATCCCGGCAGCGACCTGCACGCGGCAGCGCTCAAAATCATCGATACGTACGGACCCGAGCGCTGTGTTTGGGGCAGTAATTTCCCGAACTCGCTGTGGACGCCGAAGCTCACCTACTCCGAGCACCTGCGCATCTTCACCGAAGCCCTGCCGTTGAGCGATGAAGCGAGAGCCCAGGTGCTCGGCGAGACCGCTCGGCGGCTATGGTTTCCGCAGTTGTAATCGGCGAGGAGCCATTTTGAACCGCCAACTCAGGCGACTCGCTAGTTAACGTAAGACCACAAGAGGAGCCCCCCGGCGATTTCGTCACCAACCCGGACGACTTCGTGCTTGACAAGAAACAGCCGCATGCCAGAACCAGAGATGCCGCCGCTACCAACTCCGCACCGGACGACAGCCCATCGGCTGTCGGACGCCGCCGCGCGCAAAGACGCGGACAAGCTCAGGAGTCTCGTCTTAGCTATCTTGATGCTGGGAATCGTCGGAGCCGGGGCTGAGCTCATCCTCCTCAAGCATACGGAGGATGTCTGGCAGTGGGTGCCCCTCGTGCTGTTTGCGATGGCTCTTCCAGGCGCCGGCTGGCTTCTTGTCGCACCCAGCGTGGTGAGCATCCGCATCTTTCAGGGATTAATGGTGCTGTTCTTTGCTTCGGGATTTCTCGGTCAGTGGCTTCACTTCAAGGGGAACGTTGAGTTCGAGCTTGAGATGTATCCATCTCTCGGTGGGTTCGAGCTCGTCTGGGAGGCATTGGGCGGAGCCACTCCGTCGCTCGCGCCAGGAACGATGACGATCCTCGGACTACTCGGGTTGGCGGCCTGTCTTCGCCACCCGGGCTTGGATACAGCCGATAGGAAGAGATACCCTCAGGAGAAAATATGAATATCTACGAAAGAAGAACAACAGTAACCAGCTTGGCAGCGTTACTCGTGTGTCTCGTGCTGCTCGGGAGCTGTGCCGGCTCGGATGTGAGTGAGACGCCTACCGCCGATGATTCGGCCGCAGAGGCCGTGAGCGGAGCGACGGTCGTCAACCTGAATCTCGCAGGAGGCGACGAGCTCGGCGCACTCCCCGGGATGAGTACGGAACTCGTCGACGCAATCATGGAGCAGCGCCCCTTCCTCGGTATGGAAGCGCTGCACTCGGTCGTCACACAGCACCTGAGCCTGGAGGAGGCTGGGGAGCTCTACGTTCAGATGTTCATTCCGATCGATCTGAACACCGCCAGCGACCAGGAGATGCTCCTGGTGCCGGGCGTAGGTGACCGGATGGCGCACGAGTTCGAGGAATATCGTCCATATGGGGCCATCGCCCAATGGCAGCGTGAGATGGGTAAATACGTGGACGACGCCGAGGTCGATCGCATGCAGCAATATGTCTTTGTGCCCATCGACCTGAACATGGCGAGCAATGAGGAAATCCTCGCTATCCCCGGCGTCGGTGAACGCATGGCGCACGAGTTCGAGGAGTACCGTCCGTATTCGAGCATGGAGCAGTTCCGGCGTGAAATCGGTAAGTACGTCGATGATGGCGAGGTCGCGCGCCTGGAGCGGTACGTGGAGATTCGGCCTTAGGGTTCAGGCGGAAGGGTCTTGACTCGGCATCCGGATTGCGCGCAGCTTTGGGCAGCGTCATGCTGAGCGATCCACAGAGCAGCATCGAGCCCTCGCGGGGTCAACTACAACACTGTCCTTCGATACAACTCGCTGGACTTTCTCAATTCCGAGCGGTTGCTGTTGGCAGACGGGCAGAGCGGAAAAAACGGTCGCTCCGGTGCCCTGCCAACTCGGCAGCCGGTAGCCCAAGGAGATCAACAGGAGATCGGCGCTGTGTCAGGGTGCGTGCTACCCTGGATTTTCTTCGTACACGGGCAACCCGGAAGAACCCTGTATGTCCAAGATCAGCAATTTGGTAGGGCTTGAAGTTCTCGATTCACGAGGAAATCCAACGGTTCAGGTTACGGCGACACTGGAAAGCGGCGCTAGCGGATCGGCCCGCGTGCCCTCGGGCGCGTCTACCGGCATGAATGAGGCCGTCGAGCTCCGCGACCATGACAAGGAACGCTTCGGCGGCAAGGGCGTCCGGAAGGCTGTCGGCCATGTCGGCAAAGAGCTGCTCGACGCAGTCCGCGGCTTTGACGCCGATGATCAGCAACGGCTCGACGAAGAGCTGAAGGCCGCCGATGGCACCGTCAACAAAGGGCGCATCGGCGCGAACGCGATTCTCGGCGTCTCACTGGCCGTGGCGAGGGCGATGGCCAACGAAAAGGAGATCCCGCTCTACCGTCACCTCACCGACGCGGAAACCTATACCCTGCCGGTGCCGATGGTCAATGTCCTCAATGGCGGCGAGCACGCGGACAACAATGTCGACATCCAGGAATTCATGCTCGTGCCGCTCGGCTTCGAGAAGTTCAGCGACGCCCTGCGCGCCGTCACCGAGACGTTCCACTCGCTGCAGGCGATCCTCGTGAAGAAAGGCTATTTCACCGCTGTGGGCGACGAAGGCGGTTTCGCGCCGCGGCTCAAGTCGAATGAGGAGCCGATGCAGTTGTTGGTCCGCGCGATCGAGAAGGCCGGGTACAAGCCTGGCACGCATATCTGCATCGCGATCGATGCGGCGTCGAGCGAGTTCTATGAGCAAAGGTCCTATGTCTTCTCGCAGTCGGACGGCAGCCGCAAGTCATCAAACGACATGCGCAAGATGTGGGAGTCGTGGGCGAGGACGTATCCGCTGATCTCGGTCGAAGACGCGTTCTCCGAAGAAGACTACGGCGGGTGGCGGAAAGCCACCCCGGAGCTCGGCAGCAAGATGCAGCTCGTAGGCGATGACTTGTTCGTTACGAACCCGGCCATCTTCAGGCAGGGCATCGCTGAAGGCATGGGGAACTCGATTCTCATCAAGCTCAACCAAATCGGAACGCTGACCGAAACTCTGCAGTGCATTGAGATCGCCAAGACCAACAAGTACACGTACATCATTTCTCACCGCTCGGGCGAGACGTCCGATACCACCATCGCGGATCTGGCGGTCGCCACCGGGAGCGGGCAGATCAAGACCGGCTCGACCTGCCGCGGAGAACGAACCGCCAAGTACAATCGCCTGTTGGAGATCGAAGCCGAACTCGGCGACAGAGCCGTCTACGCCGGCCGCAAGGCATTCCAACGCTGGCTGTAGAGGGCTGGCGGGCAAGTCCTTAAACGATTGAGCCGCGGCGGCCGCTGACGTCGTGTTCGCTGCGGAGCGCTCTGCGTGGACGCACCGGCAAAACGTCGCTTAGACTAACGGTAGATCACAGCGGAATCCTCTCCCCCGCAACCATGTACCGAGTCGTCACGTTCATTCTGATAGCGGCTGCGTTGTGCACCCACGCTGCCGCCAACCTTGCAGCGCAGCAGAACGAAGGCGACCAGCTCCTGACCGATATCCGTCTGTTCACCGTGCTGACGGCGATCAACATCGCCGGGTACGACAACGGCTTGGGCTCACCATCCGACAGCGCCGTCCGGAGGGTCGTACGGGACGACCTGAAAGACTTCCGTGGAGATAGCCGCACCCGGCTCCGAAATTTCTATCAGCAGTTTCTGCGCGACGACCCTGTCAGCAACCTGACGCAGTACATCACCTTTGCGGTGACCTGCAACGGGCCGCCGACGTTTGAGGTCACAGCGAATCTGCCAACCGATCTGCCACCGAGTGTCAGGCGGCTTCGGGCGCTGAGCCCGATCCTGTCGGAGTTCTACCGCGAGGCCGGCATCGAAGAGCTTTGGGACCGCTACCAGCCCGCCTATGACAACGAGATCGCCCGCTATCAACAGCCACTGATAGCCATGCTGCTGCGGGCCGGCGCTTACCTGCGGTTCTCCCCGACGAGCCCGCAAATGCGCAGTTTCAGGATCTACTTCTCGCTCATGGGAGCGCCGAATCAGGTAACGTCGCAAAGCTACGGCGGGGAGATTCATGTGGTGTTGCAGGCCTCGAATAAGCTGCGTCTCGATGAAATCCGGCAAGCATTCCTGATGCACCTGCTGGATCCGATGTCGATCCGACACGCCGAGGAGATCGCCAAGAAGGAAGTACTTTCTCGCTTTGCTCTGTTCGCTCCGGCTCTGAGCGAGATCTACAAATCGAACTTTCAGCTCCTTGTGTCAAAATCGCTGGCTAACGCGGTGGACGTGAGGTTGTCCGGCGCATCGGCTGGGAACAAGCAAGCGCGCGCCGAGCGCTTCCTTAAGGAGGGCTTTATTCTCACGCCCAATTTTTATGAACAACTGGCGGAGTACGAAGCGCAACCGGAATCTTTTTCGAGCTACTACCGTGAACTGATTCAGAATATCGACCCCAAGGTCGAGGCGCGGCGCCTGCAGAACACGGAGTTCGTGCAGGCCGCGCCCAAACCGGCGTCACAGCCGGCTCGTCCCAAACTCAGCAAACTGGACCGGCTGCTGAACGAAGCTGAGGGATACTTCCGGTTGGAAGACCTGGAACAAGCCCGCGCGAAGTTCGAAGAGGCACTGGCGTCAGCCGGCGGACACAGCGTACAGGCCGAATACGGATTAGCCCGTGTAGCGGCCTTCGAAGGCGAGCCTGACTTGGCCCGCGAGCATTTTCAGAAGGCGATTGCTTCGACGGCTGATACCTACATTCGGGCCATGTCACACGTTTACATCGCCCGCATCGAAGACTTGATGGGAAACCGAGAGCAGGCCGTCGAGCACTACCAGTTGGCGCTCGATGTCGGCGACTCTTCGCCGCGCATCCGCGAGTTGGCCGAAGGCGGACTCAAAGACCCTTTCGGTGTCGATCGTGAAGAAGACGAAGAGCATGAGAATCAGCAGCCGTGAGCCGGCGCGGTGCTCAAGCCGCCCCGACAAAGCGGTTAGAATAGAGACAGTTCGGATACAGCCCACTCAGCTTGGGCCTTCGACAAGGAGTTTCGAATGATTCGTGCAGGTGTGATTTTCCTATTGACCGCGATGCTGGCGCTGCCTGCGCTGGCCCAAGACCCACCACGACCGAAGTCGCAGAAGGAAGTCGATGATATCAACGCCTGCATGGGCGCACCCGATATGGAGACCCGCATCGACATGTGTGAGGTTTTTCTCGACAACCATCCCAAGAGCGAATTCCGGGAGTATGCGCTTTGGGCAGCCTGCACCCCGGCCCCCCGATTTCCGGATCGCGGCATCAGCTATTGCCAGAAGCTGCTTGTCGAGTTCAAAGCCACCGAGCACAAGGAAGGCGCACTCTATTTGACGACGCTCGGCTATCAGCAGGCAAACGACTTCGAGGGTATGTTGACGTACGGCGAACTCGTATTGGAAGAGAACCCTGAACACTGGGGCACCCTGTTGGCGCTTGCCTATGTTCTGCCGATCCGAACGCGAAAGCACGATCTCGACAAAGAGGAAAAGCTGTCGCAGGCCGAGGGGTACGCAAAGCGGGCGCTCGACATCATACCCCGTACGGAGAATCCCAATCCGGATATGATCACCGATGATGACTGGTTGCTCGAAAAGAAGGATCTGATGGCCAATGCTCATAGGTCGATCGGGGCCGTTGCCATGAAGCGTGAGGATTGGGCGGCGATGGAGAAGTCTTACAGGCAGACCCTGCAATTGGCGAATGAACAGACCGGCGAGGTGTTCTACCATATCGCCAAGGCGCTGAAGGAACAGGGCAAGAAGGACGAAGCCCTCGGCATGCTCGACCAGTCCGTTGCGCGGGGCGGGTTCATGATGCCGAACGGCCGCGACGCGGCGGCGATCTTGAAAGCGGAGATCGCATTGAGCAAGGCGCCACCGGCCGGGGGTGCGGAGACGGCGCCCGGTGCTGCCGCTCCAGCCACACCGGCGGCGCAGCCTTAGACGCTTTTGTGACAGCAAGCCTCGGCGATCAACCCAACCGGTTGGATAGCGCGCGCCGTGCTGACGCGTTCCGCGAAGAGACAACCAATCTTTCGAGCAAGTCAATTCGATGCCGCACTCGAACGCGTCTATGGGCGGACGGGAAGAACCTGCCTGGGCGGCTACCAACCCCGCGGCTTTGACCGAGCTGGAGAGCCGGATCGGCTATTCTTTCTCCGATCGTTCCTACCTCGAAGAAGCGCTTACCCACAGTTCTTATTGGCAGGAATCCGCGGACCGGGAGGGTTGCTCTTACAACGAACGGTTCGAGTTTCTGGGCGACGCCGTTCTGGGGTTTCTCGTGACCGACGAACTCATGAATCTGTTCCCGGACTACACGGAAGGGCAGCTCTCGCAACTCAAGTCCTACCTTGTAAGCGGGGCGCACCTGGAGGAAGCGGCAAGGCGCATCGAACTCGGCTCGTTCTTGTGGCTGGGGCAGGGAGAGGAACGCACCGGAGGCCGCGAAAAGAAGGCGCTGTTGGCCGATGGGTTCGAAGCTTTGATCGCTGCCGTGTATTTGGATGGAGGCATTCCCGCCGCCAAGCGGCTCGTAACGAGCCTGATGCTCGCGGACGATGCCATTGAAAGGGCGCGGCTGGAGGACAAGACCGCTCACAAGTCGGCCTTGCAGGAATGGCTGCAGAAGAACAAGCTGCCCCGGCCCGAGTATGAAGTCGTCTCCACCAGCGGGCCTGATCACCGTCGATGGTTCCAGGTCGCGCTGCAGGTCGGCAGCCTCTTCGAGACCACCGCCGGCGGCTGGACGAAGAAGGCGGCTGAACAGGACGCGGCACGGCAAGCCGTGAAGTTCTTCCACGATCGTGGCGGCGAATTCAAAGAGAGTTGCACCGCTCCCGCCACTGACGAGGGATGATGCGGCCGCCGCCTCGAAGTTCAAGCAGACAGCTCGTTTCGCGGGACCGGTGGGCGAGCAGCGCGACACAAGAAATCACACCATTGCGACAGGGAATCCTGGCTCTTACCGCACTTGTCCTGGGCGCAGCCGCGCTCGCCGCGCCGTCCTCTCTCTCCCCGGAGTTAGGTCGAAGCGCACGCCAAAAAGTTGAGCGTATCGAGAACGGCGAAACGATGCCCGGAGAGGCTGTTGTTTTTACGGAGGCAGAGGTCAACTCTCTGCTGAAGTACGAATACGAATCCGAGACGCCCGAGGGAGTTCGCGATCTGAGCGTGCGGATTTTCCAGGATCACGCGAGCCTCCGCGCCTACGTCGACATCGCGAAAATGCAACAGGCGGCCAGCGGAACAGCGGAGGGGCTGTGGGCTCTGTTGTTCAGCGGCGAAAGAGAACTCAACGCCAGGTTCCGGCCGCGCTCCGCAGACGGCCGCGCCTTCGTCGAAATTGAAAGCGTTCAGTTCGGAGACACCACCCTGCCGGGAGCCCTGCTCGAATGGCTCATCGCCGCCACGATCTCCGATACGGACCCTGGTTCCGGACCCGGCAATCAAGTCTCGCTTCCCGAGAAGATCCGTGCCGTCCATCTTGAATCCGGACGCGCCATCGTCGTCATCAACTGATCCGACACAGATACTCGTTGCCGTCACCGGTACACATTCGGCTATTGGGAGGCGGCAACGCCGGTGTTGTAGAATAGACACACTACGTATTCTTTTCAGTGTTTAGAATCAGTAACTTGACATTGGCCAAAGAAGTGCAAGTGGAGAACCGTACAGCTTCGGGTTTTCGAGCAGGAGGCGTTTCCTGGATTTCGAGAGAACCATCGACAGCTCCGTTGAAGCGTCGGGTATCGGACTCCACAGCGGAGTCAAAGTCACAATTCGGCTGTTGCCGGCCCGCGTCGGCAAGGGAGTCGTATTCAGCCGGACTGATCTCGACTGCTTCGAACTGCCCGCCGTAGCCAGGCACATCGCCCGCGTCAGCTATGCCACGAGCCTGATGCGGCAAGGAGTGCTGCTCTCAACGACAGAGCACCTGCTCAGTGTGTTCTACAGTCTCGGCATCGACAATGCGCGCGTGGAGGTCGACAATCTCGAGTTACCCATCCTCGACGGTAGTGGAGAGCCATTCGTCGAGTTGATCCGCAAAGCGGGCGTGCGAGAACAACGCAGGCCCCGCACGTACCTCCGCGTTATCAAGACCGTAGGAGTGCGCGATGGGAAGAAAGCGATTGTGATTCATCCCGCGGACCATTTCGCCATCACCTGCGAGACCGACTTTGGGCACGCCCTGGCGGGTCGCCAAACACTGGAGATGATCGTCACACCCGAACGTTACGCGCAGGAGATCGCTCCGGCGCGCACGTTCGGATTCGAGCAGGATCTCGATCGGATGCGCGATATGGGGTTGATTCGCGGGGCGTCGCTTGCAAATGCCGTCTGCTTCGGGCCGAACGGCGTCCTCAATCCGGAAGGGCTCCGCTTCCCTGACGAGTGCTGCCGGCACAAGGTGCTTGATCTCATCGGAGATCTCGCCCTGTTAGGTCGACCTTTGCTGGGACACGTTGTCGCTGAGCATGCCGGTCACGCCATGCACACGGCGTTGGTCAAACAGATCCTCGGCGATCCCTCCTGCTATGAACTGGTCCACTCCGACCAGCTCGCTCCCAAACTCGTGCACGCAGAAGCGGTCTAATCTGATTCCACTGGGTATTCCACTGGGTCGTGCAGGTGGGGAAGCGAACCCTCCAAAGGCCGGCTACGGGGTAGCAGGAGGTTCATCGGGCAGCGGATCGAGGTTTTCAGCCTCGTCGAACGAAATCGTAGCGTCAGTGGCGAACTTGCGATACAACCGAAACTCGACGTCATTCCTCGACAGATATCGGCCCTGCCGCATGCGCATCCGCGCCTTCAAAGGGAGAAGATAGTTTGCGCCGCTGATCTTCGTGAAATCGTAGTCCAGCCGCGACTGGGCGAGTTGAATCGGGAAGTCCGACGGGATGTTCTCCGCCTGCATGTAAATGCGGAGAACTCGCTCGGTTTCCTTGTCGATATAGACAAGCCCGCGGTACCCGGTGATGATCGACGCCGTCTTCTCGAAAGTCAGTGACCAGCGGGAACGGTTCCGGGGCACCTGAAACTCGAACACGTAGACGCCGCGTCCGCGCAGCAGCGAGTGGCGCGCCCATTGGAAATCCGCTTGTGTCTTCGGATCGAAGAGTTCGGCCAACATGCTCCCGAACTCCCCCGTGCTGACTGCTCCGCCGAGTTCGTGTATGCTGGCGTCCGTCAGCTGATTGTTGATGCTGACGATTTCATAGTTCTCGTGTGAATCGAAGTAGCTGACCCGTGTCTTGATTTCGTCCTGTTTGAGCCAATCCATCTCCAGGCCGCTCGGGTCGATGAAGCGGCGCGTGATTTGCAGGCAGATGAAATCCGGCAGGCGGGACGTGTAGTCCAGCGCGTAGGAGCGCGCTTCCTCGATGATGCGCTCCTGCTCTTCCGGTGATGGGGGCGGTTGCTCGGGAGCCTTCGGCGCCTCGCCGGGAGCCGGGGCTTTGGCGGTCGTCAAGCCTTTGGTTGCCGGTTGCAACTCACGCAGAGTTCGCAGCGTCCTCGGTCCAATGCCCCAACCCTGGAACTCCTCGATCAGCGCATCGGTCAGCTCGAAACCGAATTGCTGACTCTTGAGATACTTCGCAATCTCTTTGTCCTGCAGATTCTGCTCAAGCGATGACTTCAGCAGATCTTGCAATTGTGGGTAGGTCAGCGGCGCCTGCGCCGCAACCAGAGCGACGATCAGGAACGCGCCCAGCAACCGCACGACCAGCATGATCCTATTTTAGCCAACGGACCTCGTATCCCACGTTCGCGGGCTCACGCTCCAAGGCGAAAGATTTTGACAAGCGCTACGGAAGCGCGCTGTTCCGATATAATCTGCGGTGGTGTGAACCGGGAGGTTCTTGATGTGCAGGCAATTGTTGGTCCGAATATTAATTCTGGCGGCGGGGATCGCCGCTCTGTCGGTCGCTTACGAGAAGGCGTCGACGGAAAGGATGATGGAGCAGGCCGCCAACCGCTTTCTCCATGCTCTCGACGATGCGGGGCGCGCCAAGGCGCAGGGCGACTTCGGTGCGAAAGACCGCCAACAGTGGCATTTTGTGCCCGACAGCAGTTTCCAGAAGACATACGGCTACGGCCGCCTCGGCTTGACCTACAAGAACATGAACCCTCGGCAGAGCAGCCTGGCGAATGCCCTGCTCGCTTCCGGCTTGAGCACCGACGGCTTGACGAAGGCGCTGACAATCATGAGCCAGGAAGAGATTCTGCGCGTCAAGGAAAACGACACCGCCGGTCGCCGGGATGTCGAGAAGTACTACTTCACGGTGTTCGGCAAGCCTGCAATGTGGGGCAATTGGGGCTGGCGGGTTGAGGGTCACCACGTCTCGTTGCACTACACCTTGCAGAACGGCAAGCTCGTTTCGGCCTCTCCGACGTTCTTCGGCGCCAATCCTCACAAAGTGGCGGGCGGTTTTCGCTCACTCGGCGCGGAGGAAGACCTTGCCAGAGACCTCCTGAAGTCGCTGAACGACAAGCAACGAAAGTCCGCCGTCGTGGCCGACGTTGCCTACGACGATATCCTCACGCGCGCCGACACGCGGGCAATGCTCGAAGACCAACCGCGCGGTCTGGCGGCATCGGAGATGACCGCGAAGCAGCGCGAGACGCTGACGGCTCTGATCGAGCAGTACGTGAGCAATGTTCCGGCCTCGATCGCTGCCGGGCGCCGCAAGGTCGTCAAAGCGACGCCGCACTCCGAGCTTCTCTTCGCGTGGGCGGGGCCGGGCGATGCCGGCAAAGGCGATTACTATCGCGTCCAGGGTCCGAAATTCCTGATCGAATACGACAACACCCAGAACGATGCGAACCACTCCCACTCCGTCTGGCGTGACTTCGCGGGCGACTTCGGCCGCGACGTTTTGGCGATACACTATCAGTTCGACGATCACGGCCTGGGCGCCGAACGACCGGTCGCCGCGGATTAGGGTGATCGAAGGAACCGTCGCAGGTCAGATCCGCGGTTCGAACGCAAGGTAAACAAAATCACCTCGCCGCGTCCGATCGGACCGTATGAGGTCTACAATGAGGGTGGCTCATGCTGTCCGTGGGCTGGAAACGCGCTCAGGGAGGACCTGTTATGAAAGCTCGGAAGTGGTTTCTCATCGTCGCGTTGGTCCTGGCTCTTCCAGGACTGCTCTTTGCGAAGGACGACCGGCCCAAGAAGAAAAAGAAGAGGAAGAAGGACAACATCGAGGCCATCGGCGAGCGCGACGTCGACGGCAAGGTCAATTTCTACTCGCTCGAGAAAGAGATTGCCCTTGGCAAGTCGTTCGCCGATGAAGTCGAGCGGACGTCGAAGATGGTCCGCGACCCTATCATTTCCGAGTACGTCAACCGCATCGGTCAGAATCTGGTTCGGAACTCCGACGCGAAGGTGCCGTTCCAGTTCAAGGTCGTGGACAACGACGCGGTCAACGCCTTCGCCCTCCCCGGTGGGTACATTTTCGTCAACACCGGCCTGCTGGTGAAGGCTGACACTGAGAGCGAGGTCGCGGGCGTTCTGGCTCATGAGATCGCGCATGTTGCGGCACGGCACGGCACCCGCCAGGCAACACGAGCGCAATTGGCCCACTTGGGGATTATTCCGCTTGTGATCTTGACGGGCGGCTGGACGGGGTTCGGTATCCAGCAAGCGGCCGCCTTCGCCATTCCCGTGACGTTCCTTCAATTCTCGAAGGGTATGGAAGCGGAAGCCGACTATCTCGGTGTGCAGTATCTCTACAAAGCGGGGTACGACCCCATCGCATTCGTCGACTTCTTCGAGAAGCTGCAGACGATGGAGAAAACCAAGCCGGGTGCGGTCGCCCAAGTATTCCGCAGCCATCCGCTCACCGACGACCGCATTGCCAGGACGCAGAAAGAGATCGACCGCATCCTGCCCGCCAAACCGGAGTACGTCGTCGACCGTTCCGAGTTCCTGGATGTGAGAGAGAGGTTCCTCGCGTTGGCTCGGCTGGAGAGGGAGGAAAAGCCCGGGCGGCGGCGCGGTCCCATCCTGCGGCGCGGCGGCGGCACGATCTCGACGGAACCCATCGAGGCCGCTGACGAGCCGGTCGAGGACAGTGAAGAGGACGAGCGTCCGAAGCTGAAGCGGAAATAGGGCGCTGCTGTCTTCGCCGCCCGGCTCAGCGGGCCGTTACTGTCTTTTGCAGCCTGCGCATCCCTCTTAGCCAGCGGTCGTAATCGTCCGCCTTGCGGTGCAAGTATTCGGCCACTTCGGGGTGGGGCAGAATCAGGAAACTCTCCTCCTCCAGGCCCTTGACGACGCTATCGGCGACTTGTTCCGGAGCAAGCGCAATCTCGGTGAGCATCTCTTTGAGCGGTCCGTCATCGTTGGCGAGCAGTCGGGTTCGTACACCTTGGGGGCAGAGGCAAGAAACCTTGATGCCCGCGTCGCCATAGGTCACCGCCAGCCACTCCGCCAGCGCGACAGCGGCGTGTTTGGTGATTGAGTACGGGGCCGCTCCGATCTGCGTGAGTAATCCTGCTGCGGAGGCTACGGAGAGCAGGTACCCGTGGCCGCGCTCGACCATGGCGGGAACGACCGCCCGGGCCGCATAGAGATGCGCCCTGAAGTTGATGCGCCACATGTGGTCCCAATCCTCGTCGGAAACCTCCAGACCGCCCTTGTCCATGATGCCCGCGTTCGAACAGAACAGGTCGATCGGACCGATCTCGTCGTGCGTCCGCCTGACCAGGTTTTGTATCGAAGCCTCGCTCGTGACGTCGCTCGGGACCGCCAATCCACCGATCGCCGCGGCCACGGCCACGGCTTCGGCTGCATCAATATCCGCGACAACGACTCCTCGGGCGCCTTCCGCGGCAAACCGCTCGCAGAGTGCGCGCCCGATGCCGTGGGCGCCGCCGGTCACGATCACGACTTTGTCACGCAAGAGCACTGAGCTGATCCGCAGGCAGGTGATAATACTTTAGAAGCACTACTTAATGTGATAGACTAGCATCAAGTGACCGTGGCATTTCAGTGAGTCGGGTCATTCAAGCGGGGGTTGGTGCTAGCAATCCCCGCTTCTCTTTGTATCGCGAGTTCCTTCAACAACGGATCTCGGCGGTGTGCTCTCTTCATGACCGCCACAAGGCGGTCCCTGCGAGAGCGATTCCATGGCGCGTAATACTTCTCTGTAATCTTTATGCTGCTGTGACCCAGAAGCGCGCTAACATCTTCCATCGTCACGCCGGCGACGAGCAGTTCGACTGCGAACGTATCCCGAAGCCGGTGCGGCCGGAAGTCTTCAACCTTGGCATTGCGAGCGACGCGACGCAGCCTTGCTTGCCAGTATTTTGCCGCCGACTCAGGCTGTGAATTTCCCGTCCAGAAGAAATATTGCTTGCTGACTGAAGGGAAGCGGTGCAGCGCCTGCCACACCTTACGGGGCAGATATGTCATGACGAGCTCGCCGCTTTTGGCGCGGCGCAAGGTCAGATGTCCATTGTCGTCGATCGCGGAGTGACTGAGCGTCACGGCATCCTGTATCGACAACCCTGAGAAGCGCATGAGAAGAATCAGGGCCTCCTCCTTGGTTCCTTTGCCCGCTGCTTCCAAGAGGTCTTGCAATTCCGCACGTGAAAGCGGGAGGGTCGGCCGTTCATCTCGTTTCGGAGCTTTGATATGAGCTACCGGCGAAACGTCGATCCACTTAGCCTGTACTGCAAACCGGAAAAAGATTTTGAAAACCCGAAGGAGTAAGGTATGCGTACTCGTCGACCATTTCCAGGTTGCTCGCCAGGCTCGCAGCGACTGTTCGGTCACATCTCGCAAGTCCAGTTTGCCTTGTGCGGTGTAGTGTTCGTGCAACAGCCTGAGCGCAAAACCGTATCCCCGTCGCGTCGAAGGCCTGAGCTTCCGCGCTTCCGCGTCTTCGAGGAACAGTTCGCAGGCTTCGGAGAGTTTCATTCGTCCTTGATGATCATGGGCTAAGAACCAAACGGTAGACGGAGGTGCTATTCCTGAGACCTCCTCGCCTCCACCGCGATCACCGGCAGAGTCGTGAAGATGCGGTTATCGGCATCCACCTCCACCGCCAATCCCGTGAACCTACCCTCCCCCGGCGCCGTGCAGCGCACCGTCCCCACGAAGTCCCTAGTATCGGTCGCGGTGAACTCATCTTCGATGAACCACGACATCTGCCCGTTGGCCGCCAGTGGGATCTCCGCCTCCTCCAGCACCGCGCCCCCGCTCATCAAGCGGCACGTCACCTCCATCTCTTCCTCCCCCACGTTGTGCATCGCCGCCGCCGTGCGGATCCCTCCCTCCTTCCGCCGCGCCGGGAACAGCGCGTCCCGCACCGCCGGGGCCGTCCCCACCCCGGTCACCCCGACCCCCGGAACGCTGTAGCGCAGCACTCCCCCGATCGGACCTTCCGACACCACCTTCACCGCTCCGCTCACCAGCGGCCCGCGCCCGTGCGTCGCTACCGTGAGTTCTCCCAGCGGCGCCATCGCCGCCTTGATCGTCAGTCCACCGTCTTCGGTGACCTCCAGATCTTCCGTCAAGTCCACCACCGATGCGGGGTCGATCAGATAGCCCTCTCGATCGTAGAAGTAGATCACCGGACGGCTCTCCGGAACCGTTGGATGAAAGGGAGTAGCGCCGCGGCCGCTCGGCCGCGTCTCCACATTCACGAACACCAGCTCGGAGACGATCCCCGTCCCATTGGCGAAATGCGCAAAGTCTAGCTCCGTCTCCCCCTCTTCCCCGCTCGTCCGCTCCACCTCCACCACCGGCAGCGTCGTGAAGATGCGGTTGCCCCCATCTACCTCCACCGCCAATCCCGTGTACTTCCCCTCCCGCGGCGCCGTGCAGCGCACCGTCCCTACGAAGTCCGTCGTGTCGGTCATCGTGAACTCGTCCTCGATGAACCACGACGTCTGCCCGTTGGCCTTCAGAGGGATCTTCGCCTCCTCCAGCACCGCGCCCCCGCTCATCAAGCGGCACGTCACCTCCATCTCTTCCTCGCCCACGTTGTGCATCGCCGCCGCCGTGCGGATCCCTCCCTCCTTCCGGCGCGCCGGGAACAGCGCGTCCCGCACCGCCGGGCCGGTTCCCACTCCGGTCACCCCGACCCTCGGGTCGCTGAAGCGCAGCACTCCCCCGATGGCGCCCGCCGCAACCACCTTCACCGAGCCGCTCAGCTCCTCGCCTCGCCCGTGGGTCGAGACCGTGAGTTCTCCCAGCGGCTCGATCGCCGTCTGAATGCTCAGACCGCTGTCTTCGGTGACCTCCAGATCTTCCGTCAAGTCCACTACCGAATCGGCGGTCACCGGATCGCCTTGCCGATCGGAAAAGTAGAGGGCGGGGCGGATCTCTGTGGTGCCCACATTGAGGAGCACCACCTCGGACGTGATGCCCCCGCCATTGGCGAAATGCGCGAAGTCCAGGGTGAACACTTCCGGTTCCGGCGCCACCGGGGTTGCCTCGACGCGGTTGGAACCAAAGCTCCTGCCGATGCGGTTGACCGCCCTTACCTCGAAGAGGTAAGTGGCGCCGTTGACGAGGCCGCTGACCGTGTGGGTGGTGTCGGTGGACCCGGTGGAGATCCAGGGGTTCATGCGGTCGATGCGGTACTCGTAATCGCTGATCGCCGCGCCGCCGTCTCTCACCGGTGCGTCCCACGTCAGCACGACTTGGCCGTCCCCGCCGACCGCCGTCAGGTTCCCCGGCTTGCCGGGCGACGTTGTGCGGCTGCCTCCCCCGCCACCCCCGCCGCCAAAGCCGCCGCCTGGCGGTGGGGGAGGAGGGCGTGCGTCGTTGTCGATCAGCGTCACCCTGGCTGTGGCCGGATTCTGTTCCGTTATCCCGGACAGGGGGCGCTGAAAACCGAGAACCACTTCCTCGCCGACCTCGTAGACCGAGTCGTCCACGGCGGTGATTTCCACCGTCGCCTCGGTACCCGTGCTCTGGAACATCACGCTTGCCGGCGTCACCGTATAGTCATCCTCGGTGGCCCCGCCCGCGGGCGTCGCCGTCAGCGGAATCGTCAACTCGCGTCCGGGCGCCGCGCTGAGCCGAATCGTGACCGTTGCCGCCGGTCCGCCCTCGGCCGCCGAGTAGGTCGGCGCGGCGAACGATGCCGCCGGGCATGGCGTGCCTTGGAAGGTGATGGTAGCCAGCCACGTCTGAAACGCGGCGTCCGTCGGCGTGCACACGGAGGTGTTGCGAACGTCCAGATTTGCGAAGGACGCCAGCTCTTGCAGGCGCACCGGGAGCGTCCCGTACAACGACGCATTGTCGTTGAGTGACAGCTCTTGGAGATCGGTCAGGACTTCGAGCGCCGCCGGCACCGGGCCCGCCAAGCCGCGATTTCCGAGCCGCACGTGCGTGACCCGGCCGCTGGTCCCTGTCGTCACCCCGCTCCAGTCCGAGAGCGGGTCGTAGAAGGCGTACGGGTCGGCCCAGGCGTTGGTCCAGCTCGCGCCGCCGGTCGCCCAATAGACGGCGGCGAGCGCCGCCCGGTCCACGGCCACCTCCACGGCGGCCGGGACTATCCTCTCAAGGTCCGGGTTGCCCCACAGCGCCAGGTGGCTGAGGCTCGTCAGGCTCCCCAGCTCGGACGGGATCGACCCGGTCAACGCGTTGTCGTTGAGATACAGATACACGAGGCTGGTGATTTCTCCCAGCTTGGTCGGGATGTCGCCCTCCAACGCGTTGCCGTTGAGATACAGATAGAGCAGGCTTGTCAGGTCTCCCAGCTTGGACGGGATCGACCCGGTCAATCCGTTGTCGTACAGATAGAGTTGCTGCAGGCTCGTCAGATCCCCCAGCTCGGGCGGAATCTCCCCGCCCAGATCGCCGGCGCTCCAGAGATTCAGAATCTCAAGATTCTCGAGACTCCCCAGCTCGGGCGGGATGGGGCCGCTCAGCATGTTTTCGCCGAGATTCAGCTGCACGAGGCTGGATAGTTCTCCCAGCCGGGACGGGATCGACCCGGTCAAGTCATTGCCGTGCAGATGCAACCACTTGAGACTATCGAGATTCCCGAGACTGGCCGGGATCGAGCCGCTCAGCGCATTGTCGTTGAGCGTCAGGAACACCAGCTTGGAGAGATTGCCGAGGCTGGACGGAATTGTTCCGGTGAACGCGTTGCCGTGAAGACTCAGGTTGTCGAGGTTGGTCAGGTTGACCAGCCAAGCCGGGATTGGCCCGGTGAACTCGTTGTTTCCCGGGTGGCCCGGGTTGTCTCCGAGAGACAAGTCCACGAGCGCGGTGAGGTTGCGCAGTTGGTTGGGAAATTCCCCGGTCAGATTGTTGTCGTGGACCCTCAACAACTGGAGTTTCGACAGGTTGCCCAACTCCGGCGGGAGCTCTCCGGTTAAGTTGTTGTCGTGGAGAGCGAGCCAGGTGACCCGTCCGTCCGAATCCGTGACGACGTTCGCCCATTCGTACAGCGGATCGCTGGTAAGCCAGCCGATTTGGTGGTCCCAGTTGGGGCCGTCAGTCGCATTGTAGATCGCCACCAGGGCAGCGCGGTCCGACTCCACCGTTCCTTGCGCGTGAGCGTTTTCCAGCGCTACGTGCAGGCCGGTGGTCGCCAGCAGAGCAATCAGCGCCGTGGGAAAACGCGTGAATATCGCTGTCATCAGGTATCAGTTTCCTTCCGTGTTGATCTTAAGTCCGGGAGATATTGTCAAGAGTTGTGGATCGCCTTTACCGGAATGCCCAGATCCGAGAGCACATCCACCGATCGGAGCCAACTCGCCGCGTTGATGCTGAATGAGCTTTTTCTCCTATGCGGACCAGACAAAAGGGGTCTTGTCCGATCGACAGCCCGAGGTTCTACGAGTCCCCATCTCTTTTTCTCAGGCCCTCCGTCTATTCCTGAGGCATCCTCTCTTCCACAGGCGCCACCGGCAGCGTGGTGAAGATGCGGTTGGCGGCATCCACCTCCACCGCCAATCCCGTGAACATCCCCTCCCCCGGAGCCGTGCAGCGCACCGTCCCCACGAAGTCCGTCGTGTCGGTCGCCGTGAACTCATCCTCGATGAACCACGACATCTGCCCCTTGGCCTCCAACGGGATCTTCGCCTCCTCCAGCACCGCGCCTCCGCTCATCAAGCGGCACGTCACCTCCATCTCTTCCTCCCCCACGTTGTGCATCGCCGCCGCCGTGCGGATCCCTCCTTCCTTCCGCCGCGCCGGGAACAGTGCGTCCCGCACGGGCGTGCCGGCCCCCACCCCGGTCACCCCGACCCCCGGAACGCTGTAGCGCAGCACTCCCCCGATCGGACCTTCCGACACCACCTTCACCGCTCCGCTCACCAGCGGCCCGCGCCCGTGCGTCGCTACCGTGAGTTCTCCCAGCGGCGCCATCGCCGCCTTGATCGTCAGTCCACCGTCTTCGGTGACCTCCAGATCTTCCGTCAAGTCCACCACCGATGCGGGGTCGATCAGATAGCCCTCTCGATCGTAAAAGTAGATCACCGGACGGCTCTCCGGAACCGTTGGATGAAAGGGAGTAGCGCCGCGGCCGCTCGGCCGCGTCTCCACATTCACGAACACCAGCTCGGAGACGATGCCCGTCCCATTGGCGAAATGCGCAAAGTCTAGCTCCGTCTCCCCCTCTTCCCCGCTCGTCCGCTCCACCTCCACCACCGGCAGCGTCGTGAAGATGCGGTTGCCCCCATCTACCTCCACCGCCAATCCCGTGTACTTCCCCTCCCGCGGCGCCGTGCAGCGCACCGTCCCTACGAAGTCCGTCGTGTCGGTCATCGTGAACTCGTCCTCGATGAACCACGACGTCTGCCCGTTGGCCTTCAGAGGGATCTTCGCCTCCTCCAGCACCGCGCCCCCGCTCATCAAGCGGCACGTCACCTCCATCTCTTCCTCGCCCACGTTGTGCATCGCCGCCGCCGTGCGGATCCCTCCCTCCTTCCGGCGCGCCGGGAACAGCGCGTCCCGCACCGCCGGGCCGGTTCCCACTCCGGTCACCCCGACCCTCGGGTCGCTGAAGCGCAGCACGCCCCCGATGGCGCCCTCCGAGACCACTTGCACCGAGCCGCTCAGCTCCTCGCCGCGACCGTGGGTCGAGATCGTCCGTTCTCCCAGCGGCTCCATCGCCGTCTGTATGGTCAAACCGCCGTCCTCCTGGACCTCCAGATCATCCGTCAAGTCCACTACCGAATCGGCAGCCAGCGGCTCGCCTTCCCGATCGGAAAAGTACAGAACGGGCTGGATCTGTGTGGTCCCCACATTGACGAGCACCACCTCGGACGTGATGCCCTCGCCATTGGCGAAATGCGCGAAGTCCAGGGTAGACACTTCCGGTTCCGGCGCTTCCGGCGTCGCCTCGACGCGGTTGGAAGCAAAGCTCATGCCGGCCCGGTTCACCGCCCGTACCTCGAAGACGTAGGTAGCGCCATTGACGAGGCCGCTGACGGTATGGGTGGTGTCGGTGGAGCTGGTCGAGATCCAGGGGTTCATGCGGTCGATGCGGTACTCGTAATCGCTGATCTCCGCGCCGCCGTCTCTCACCGGAGCTTCCCAGCTCAGCACGACTTGACCGTCCCCGCTGACCGCCGTCAGGTTCCTCGGCTTGCCGGGCGACGTTGTGCGGCCCCCGCCGCCCCCGCCGCCAAAGCCATCGCCAGGCGGGCGGGGAGGAGGAGGCGGCGTGGCGCAGACGGCCCCCTGGAAATTGATCGTCGCCAGCCACGCCTGAAATGCAGCATCCAACGGCGCACACAAAGTGGTCGACCGTATATCCAACACCGAGAGTTGTGACAGCGCCGACAGGGTTAGCGGGAGGGGGCCGCTCAACTCATTCTGGTTGAGATACAGCTCCTGGAGGTTGGTCAGATTCCCCAGCTCCACCGGGATCGCCCCGCTCAACTCATTACCCCAGAGATACAGCCTCTGGAGGTTGGTCAAGGCTCCCAGTTCGACCGGGATTGTCCCGCTCAACCCATTCCGGGAGAGACCCAGCCCCTGGAGGTTGGTCAGACTCCCCAGTTCCGCCGGGATCGTCCCGCTCAACTCATTCCGGGAGAGACCCAGCTCCTGGAGGTTGGTCAGATTCCCCAGCTCCACCGGGATCGTCCCGCTCAACTCATTGCCCCAGAGATACAGGATCTGGAGGTTGGTCAAGGCTCCCAGTTCGACCGGGATCGCCCCGCTCAACTCATTGCCGTAGAGATACAGCCTCTGGAGGTTGGTCAGACTCCCCAACTCCGCCGGGATCGCCCCGCTCAACTCATTGCCCCAGAGATACAGGATCTGGAGGCTGGTCAGGTTCCCCAGCTCCGCCGGGATTGTCCCGCTCAACCCATTCTGGTTGAGATACAGCCCCACGAGGTTGGTCAAATCCCCCAGCTCCACCGGGATCGTCCCGCTCAACTCATTGCCGTAGAGATACAGCCTCTGGAGGTTGGTCAAGGCCCCCAGTTCGACCGGGATCGCCCCGCTCAACCCATTGTCGTGGAGATACAGGATCTGGAGATTGGTCAGGTTCCCCAGCTCCGCCGGGATCGCCCCGCTCAACTCATTGACGTGGAGCTCCAGTTTCTGGAGGCTGGTCAGATTCCCTAACTCCGCCGGGATCGCCCCGCTCAACTCATTGCTCCAGAGATGCAGCTCCTGGAGGCTGGTCAAATCCCCCAGCTCCGCCGGGATCGCCCCGCTCAACTCATTGCCGTAGAGATGCAGGATCTGGAGATTGGTCAGATCCCCCAACTCCACCGGGATCGCCCCGCTCAACTCATTGCCCCAGAGATACAGCTCCTGGAGGCTGGTCAGATTCCCTAACTCCGCCGGGATCGCCCCGCTCAACTCATTGCTCCAGAGATACAGGATCTGGAGATTGGTCAGGTTCCCCAGCTCCGCCGGGATCGCCCCGCTCAACTCATTGTCGTAGAGATGCAGGATCTGGAGATTGGTCAGATCCCCCAGCTCTGCCGGGATCGCCCCGCTCAACTCATTGCCCCAGAGATACAGCTCCTGGAGGCTGGTCAGATTCCCCAGCTCCGCCGGGATCGCCCCGCTCAACCCATTGCCCCAGAGATACAGGATCTGGAGATTGGTCAAGTTCCCCAGCTCCGCCGGGATCGCCCCGCTCAAATCAGTGTCGTAGAGCTCCAGGATCTGGAGGTTGGTCAAGTCCCCCAGCTCCGCCGGGATCGCCCCGCTCAACTCATTGCCGCAGAGATCCAGGATCTGGAGATTGGTCAGATCCCCCAGCTCCGCCGGGATCGCCCCGCTCAACTTATTGCCGTCGAGATGCAGCTCCGTAACGCGGCCGGTTGCGTCCGTGTCGACCCCGTGCCATTCCGAGAGGGCCTCGTTGCTCAACCAGTTGGTGTTGTTCGTCCAGTTCGCGCCGGCGGTCGCGTTGTAAAGCGTCACCAGCGCCGCCGCATCCGTTGCCGTGACGGCGGCGCCGATGTTCTGGCCCGATACCGTGTTCTCGGCGACGCTGCGCGTCGTGCTGGGTCCCTCGGTGAAGACCGGCGCGGAGTTGGGCTCGTCCACATTCGTGACGTTGATGGTCACGTTGATGCTGTCCGCGCCGCCGTTGCCGTCGGAGACCGAAACCGTTACCGCATAGCTGGCTTGCGTCTCGTAGTCGAGCGCGGCGCTGGTCCGGAGCTGGCCGGTCGAGTTATTGACCGAGAACGAACTCGCGTCCGTCCCGCCCCAGGTGTAGGTCAGCGTGTCGCTCGTGTCCGCATCCGTTGCCGTGACGGCGGCGCCGATGTTCTGGCCCGATGCCGTGTTCTCGGCGACGCTGCGCGTGGTGTTGGTTCCCTCGGTGAAGGTCGGCGCGTTGTTCGTGATACTACCAATCGCGGTGCCGTTGACGCGGAATTTGAACGGATCGGTGTACGAGCCCCAAGTATCGCCGTCGTAAGGCCTATCGTAGGATTCGTCGGCAATGCTCCATCCCGAGGAGGTGGGATCCTCAGAGTCCGAAGCCGTGCCTTCCCATCCCGCGCTACCACCGCCGTTACTGTCCACCACAACCCAGTAGGTTGTATTGGCCGCCAACTCGATTCCGGAGGTCGTGAACTCGTTGACCCCCAGGATCAGGGAGGCGGGTTGCGTTAGCGTCACCAAGGAACTGCCGGGCAGATTGGAGTTGCTGTTCGTCAATATTCCGACAGTGAAGTTGATGGTATGGTCCGCGCCCGACGACATGTCGAGCCCGACGCTAGTCACGGTATAGCCGGCACTGTTGTCGCCCGTGGTAAATGCTTGTGCCCCTTCGTGTGTGTCAAGGCCAAGACTACCCGAGCGCGTTTGGCCCACATTGCTGACGAGCGTCGTCTGCGCCTCCGCTGTGGGTGCGAACGGTGGCGCGAAGATGATGGCGGCGGCGAGGACGGGAAGCAGCCAGCCGCCCGTCCGCCTCCAGGCAGACGGCGCGCTGCGGCGGGAGGGTCGGCTTAGCTCAGAGGTGGCTCTCAGAGGTGGCTCTTGGCTCTCATTATGAGAGCCACCAGACCACGCCGCTTTTGTTAAGCTTTTTTCGCATACAGCGAGTCGGTCGTGAAGGCTGTGCCCTTCACAACTGGCGATGGCTTGTCGGTCAAACATATCATTCTTAAACTAGCAATTCGGACACGAGATATGGTGCTTTATATGTGTCTATTAAATCTTAAGATGTGACGGTATTGTGAATTCAACAGAAAGTTGGTAGAATCGCTACCGTCCGGGTCAGGCAAGCGTCGAATCCGGCTGTGGCATCCGGCCATCGAATCAGGGGGGAGTGGCAGTGACGAAAGCCGACAAGCCAAGAGGAGAAATCGAGGCGTTGCGGAAGCGCCTCTCGGGGCTGAGCGAGGCCAGTCTGCGCATCAGCGAGAGCCTCGACGTGGACACTGTCCTGCGCGAGGTCGTGGAAAGCGCCCGCGCGCTGACCGGCGCCGGCTGCGGCGGGATCGCCACCATGGACGGCTCGGGGCAGCTCGAGGACTTCGTCACGTCCGGCCTGAGGCCCGAGGAGCACCAGCGGTTCCTTGACCTGCCCCACGGGCCGGGCTTGTGGGAGTACTTGCGGCAGGTCCCGCAGCCGCTCCGTCTCGGGGACTTGGCGGCCCACCTCGGCTCGCTCGGCTTCCCCGCCGACCCGACACTGGCGCGGAGCTTCCTGGGGGCGCCGATCCGTCACCGGGGGGCGCATGTCGGCAACTTCTATCTCGCCGACAAGGAGGCCGGGCAGGAGTTCACGAGCGAGGACGAAGAGGTTCTGACGCTGTTCGCGTCACAGGCCGGGGCGGCGATCGCCAACGCCCGCAAGCACCGCGACGAGCAGCGGGCGAGGGCCGACCTGGAAGTGCTGATCGACACCTCGCCGGTCGGCGTGGTGGTGTTCGACGCCCGCAGCGGGCAGGTGTCGTCGTTCAACCGGGAGGCGCGCCGCATTGTCGGGGATCTGCGCCTGCCGGGCCGCTCGGCCGAAGAGCTGCTGGAGGTGTTGCGCGTGCGGCGGGCCGACGGGAGGGAGATCTCGCTGCAGGAATTCCCCCTGGCGCAGATGCTTCGCGAGGCCACCACGATCCGCGCCGAGGAGATCGTGCTGGAGGTCCCGGACGGGCGGAGGATGACCACGCTGGTCAACGCCACGACGATCAGCTCGGAGCAGGGCGAGGTCGAGTCGCTGGTCGTCACGCTGCAGGACATGACTCCGCTGGAGGAGCTGGAGCGGTTGCGGGCGGAGTTCCTGGGCATGGTGAGCCACGAGCTGCGAACCCCGCTGATCTCCATCAAGGGCTGCGCCGCCAGCGTGCTGGGGGCCTCGTCGGAGCTGGACCCGGCCGAGACGCTGCAGTTCTTCCGGGTCATTGACGAGCAAGCCGATCACATGCGCGAGCTGATCGGCGAGCTGCTGGACGCGGCGCACATCGAGACGGGCACGCTGTCGGTGGCCCCCGAGCCGGCGGAGCTGGCCGTCATCGTGGATCAGGCCCGGAACACGTTTCTGAGCGGCGGGGGTAGGAACCCGGTCCGCATCGACCTGCCGCCGGACCTGCCACGAGTGCTGTCGGACCGGCGGCGCATCGTGCAGGTCCTGGGAAATCTGTTATCGAACGCGGCCCGGCACTCGCCCGAGTCTTCGGCCATCCGGGTGGGGGCGGCACGGGAGGGCGTTCACGTAGCGGTCTCGGTCACCGACGAGGGCCGAGGTATTCCGGCCGAGCGTCTGCCGCACCTGTTCCGGAAGTTCGCCCGGAGCGACCGGGAGGATCGCGCACGGGGGGCGGGCCTGGGCCTGGCCATCTCGAAGGGCTTGGTGGAGGCGCACGGGGGCCGCATCCGGGCCGAGAGCGCCGGCGCGGGCCTGGGCGCGCGGTTCACCTTCACGATTCCGGTGGCCGAGGAAGCCGCCGACGATGTCGCTACGCGACCGGCGCGGACACGGGATCGACGGCGGCGCACCGGGCGGCCGGAGCCGCATGTGCTCGTGGTGGACGACGACCCGCAGACGCTGCTATACGTGCGGGGCATTCTCGAGGACGCGGGCTACAGCGCGACGGTGACCAGCGACCCGGAGCAGGTGCCCCGCCTGCTCGAGACGAGCCGGCCCGACCTGGTGCTGCTGGACCTGCTGCTGCCCGAGACCGACGGCATCGAGCTGATGCAGCGCCTGCCCGCGCTGGCCGACCTGCCGGTTATCTTCCTGTCGGGGTACGGCCGGGACGAGACGATTGCGCGGGCGCTGGAGAGCGGGGCGGACGACTACGTGGTCAAGCCGTTCTCGCCGACAGAGTTGGTGGCGAGAATCCAGGCGGCCTCGCGCCGGCGGGCCGAACCGCCCGAGCCCTACCAGACGGGGGAGCTGGCCATTGACCACGAGGAGCGCCGGGTGACCCTGGCGGGCCTTCCGCTGGAGCTGACCGCTACCGAGTTCGATCTGCTCAGCGCGCTTTCAGCCAACGCCGGACGGGTCTTGACCCATGACGATCTGCTGCGCCGGGTGTGGGCGAAGCGCAAGTCGCGCAAGTCGCGCAATGCGCGGGTGGTGCGCGCCTTCGTGAAGAAGCTCCGCCGCAAGCTGGGCGACGATGCCAGCCGTCCAACGTACATCTTGAACGAGCACGGGGTCGGCTACCGCATGCCCAAGCCCGGCGATCGCTGAGGACCTTCCCCTCCGCGGCCGGCGAGGGCCGTCGCGGCGGCGGGGCCCTGCTTGCGGTCCGGGCTTTGAAGACCGCAACGCCCCGGGCGACATGTCGATCAGGGTCTCCGGGCCGGCCAGGGCCCGCTGTGTGTCGCGGTGCTTGCGGGCGTTGGCGATCGCCGCCCCCACGCAAGATGCAAACATCGCCAGAACGTCTTCGTCCTCGCTCGTGAACTTCAGCCCGGCCTCGTTGTCGGCGAGACGGAAGGCGCCGGAAGGCATGCCCCGATGACGCATCAGGACTCCCGGAAGGGCCTTTACCGGCATCAGGCCGGCTGGGGAATCCGGGCGACCTGACGCCGGTCAGCAGGTCCCGCAGCCTGAGCGGCCGAGAAATGGGCTGCGACCGGCCCTGGTGTCCATATTCACAAAAATATCCCAAATATTTCCTTAATATTCACAATTAATTCACATTAATTACAGTAAAATAAGTCTTGAAATAGATCGTTCGACCCATTCAAGAGGGGAAATGATGCGGAACTCAATCGTAAAAGAACTATTGAGCCGGTTGGCCGAATGGTCGCGGGGCGGCGGGGGTGTTCGCGCCGTCAAGCTTGCCTTATGCGCCGTGCTTCTCGCGGTGAGCGCCGGGGCGCAATCAGAGTCTGCCGACTGGAGAATCGACACCTTCGCCGGTTTACCGGATGTTCGGGATAACGGTCCGGCGATCGATGCCCGGCTAGACTTTCCCAGTGGCTTGGCGACGGACAGCGCGGGCGACCTCTTCATCGCCGATTCGAGCAATGCCCGGATCCGCAAGGTGGACTCCGCGGGGACGATCAGCACCATCGCGGGCACGGGAGAGCGCGGCTTCGGCGGGGACGGCGGCCCGGCGGTCCTGGCCCAGTTCACCTTCCCCCGGGGCATTGCGGTGGATGTGGCGGGCAACCTTTTCATCGCCGATTCGAGCAACAACCGGATCCGCAAGGTGGACTCCGCGGGGGTCATCAGCACCATCGCGGGCACGGGAGAGCGCGGCTTCGGCGGGGACGGCGGCCCGGCGGTCCTGGCCCAGTTCACCTTCCCCCGGGGCATTGCGGTGGATGTGGCGGGCAACCTTTTCATCGCCGATTCGAGCAACAACCGGATCCGCAAGGTGGACTCCGCGGGGGTCATCAGCACCATCGCGGGCACGGGAGAGCGCGGCTTCGGCGGGGACGGCGGCCCGGCGATCCAGGCCCAGCTACGAATCCCCTCTGGCGTGGCGGTGGACGCTGCGGGCAACCTCTACATCGCCGATTCGAGCAACGACCGGATCCGCAAGGTGGACTCCGCGGGGGTCATCAGCACCATCGCGGGCACGGGAGAGCGCGGCTTCGGCGGGGACGGCGACCCGGCCACCGATGCCCAGTTATTCTCCCCCTATGGCGTGGCGTTGGACGCCGCGGGCAACCTCTACTTCACCGATACGGCCAACCACCGGATCCGCAAGGTGGACTCTACGGGCACGATCAGCACCATCGCGGGTACGGGAGAGGGCGGCTTCGGCGGGGACGGCGGCCCGGCGGTCCAGGCTCAGTTCACCTACCCCCGGGGCATTGCGACGGACGGCGCGGGCAACCTCTACATCGCCGGTTCGGTCAATCACCGGATCCGCAAGGTGGATGCCGCGGGGACGATCACCAAGTTCGCTGGGGGAGGAGAGATCACGTTCAGCGGGGACGGCGGGCCGGCGGGCGGGGCCCAGCTAAGATCCCCCTCTGGCGTGGCGGCGGACGCCGCGGGCAACCTCTACATCGCCGATAGGAACGCATACCGGATCCGCAAGGTGGACTCCTCGGGGGTCATCAGCACCATCGCGGGTACGGGAGAGAGCGGCTTCGGCGGGGACGGTGGCCCGGCCACCGATGCCCGGTTGACCTACCCCGGTGCCGTGGCGGCGGACGCCGCGGGCAACCTCTACATCGCCGAAGATTCCGACCACCGGATCCGCAAGGTGGACTCCGCGGGGGTCATCACCACTATCGCGGGCACGGGAGAGCGCGGCTTCGGCGGGGACGGCGGCCCGGCGGTCCAGGCCCAGTTCACCTACCCCCGGGGCATTGCGGCGGACAGCGCGGGCAACCTCTACATCGCCGATCAGGTCAACGACCGGATCCGTAAAGTGGACTCCACGGGCACGATTAGCACCATCGCGGGCACGGGAGAGCGCGGCTTCGGCGGGGACGGCGGCCCGGCGGTCCAGGCTCAGTTGGCCTACCCCTATAGCGTGGCGATAGACGGCGCGGGCAACCTCTACTTCGCTGATCAGCGTAACCACCGGATCCGCATGGTGGACTCTACGGGGACGATCAGCACCATCGCGGGCACGGGAGAGCGCGGCTTCGGCGGGGACGGCGGCCCGGCAACCGAGGCCCAGCTAAACTCACCCACTGGCGTGGCGGCGGACGCCGCGGGCAACCTCTTCATCGCCGATTGGCTCAACTACCGGATCCGCATGGTGGACTCCGCGGGGACGATCAGCACCATCGCGGGCACGGGAGAGCAAGGGTTCGGCGGAGACGGCGGTCCGGCGACCGAGGCCCGGCTAGGAAGAATCATTGGCGTGGCGACGGACGGCGCGGGAGCCGTCTACTTCACCGATTGGGACAACCACCGGATCCGAGTCCTGACGCCAATTTCGGCTGGCGAGCGAGCGCCGCTGCTCGAAGGAATACGCGGTCTGATTCCACTTCCACCACGATGATGCTCAAGGGTCTTATCGACAAGTACGTTTAGGAGGGGAAAAGTGATGAACTTCGCAAAAATGGTCACGCTGTTTCTTTTGGCCCTGAGCTCGATGGCGCAAACCCTGCCGCGGCCCGCCGGCCCCTACTTCGAGCCCATCCCGGATTGGCAATCCAAAGCGGCCATATCGCCGCCCGGCATCGTGATCGCCCCCGGCGACACGATCATTCCCCAGATTGCCAACAGCGGGACTCCGCAAGACCCGGCCGGGGCGTTCTTCATGATCTTCCAAGCCGGCAACGTCGCGACCACCATGGCGACGTTCCAAGTGGACTTCTTCGACACGAACGGGGAACCCCTGAACATGCCGCTGGTGGCAAATGCTGATGACATGACCGGCGCGCCGGCCACTGGATTCCAGGGGACGCTTTCCCCGGGAGGCTACGGGGCGCAAGTGACGATCCCGAACGGTTCTCCCACGGCCATCGGTTATGCCGTGGTGACCATGGATCCCGCCGAATCGGTGGCGGTCAACGCAACGTTCGTGCAAATCGTGCCGGGCCGCCCGCCGTACATGGCCGGCATACCGCTGTCGAGCGTCCTTCACAAGACGGCCTTCATGCCGTACCTGGCAGGGGGCGGGTTCACTCCCTCCCTGGCGTTGGTGTCGCTGCAGGCTCAGGTGGTGACACTGATCGCCCGCAACGGCTTTGCCGGGGCCGAACTTTGCAGAGCCACCATGGAGTTCGGCACCGGGCATCACCGACCGTTCCTGTTGAGGGACGTTCTTCCCTGTACGTCGGAAGCGGAGGGAATGCTCGAGATTCGGGGAGACCCTCTGATGCCGGGCTCGATAGCCGGGATCGGCTTTGAAGGGCATGAGGAAGGAGCGTTCGTGACCCAGCCCATCTGGACGAATCCGGCGCGGGGTCTCGAGTAGCGCATCACGTTTGTGATGCAACGCGGACTTGTTTCTATCTATTCAAGGGGGAAATGATGCGGAACTCAATCGTAAAAGAACTATTGAGCCGGTTCGCCGAGTGGTCGCGGGGCGGCGGGGGTGTTCGCGCCGTCAAGCTTGCCTTATGCGCCGTGCTTCTCGCGGCGAGCGCCGGGGCGCAATCAGAGTCTGCCGACTGGAGAATCGACACCTTCGCCGGTTTACCGGATGTTCGGGATAACGGTCCGGCGACCGATGCCCGGCTAGACGCCCCCCGGGGCGTGGCGGCGGACGCCGCGGGCAACCTCTACATCGCCGATTCGAGCAACGCCCGGATCCGCATGGTGGACTCCACGGGGACCATCAGCACCATTGCGGGCACGGGCGAGAGAGGATTCGGCGGGGACGGCGGCCCGGCCACCGAGGCTCAGTTAAATAGCCCCGCTGGCGTGGCGGTGGACAACTTGGGCAACCTCTTCATCGCCGATGGCCACCGGATCCGCAAGGTGGACTCCTCGGGGACCATCAGCACCGTCGCGGGCACCGGAGAAAGAGGATTCGGCGGGGACGGCGGCCCAGCGGTCCAGGCTCAGTTGGCCTCCCCTCCTGCCGTGGCGGTAGACGGGGCGGGCAACCTCTACATCGCTGATTCGGGAAACAACCGGATCCGCATGGTGGACTCCACGGGGACCATCAGCACCGTCGCGGGCACCGGAGAAAGGGGCTTCGGCGGGGACGGCGGTCCGGCGACCGAGGCCCAGCTAAACTCACCCACTGGCGTGGCGCTGGACGGCGCGGGCAACCTCTACATTGTCGATCGGAACAACCACCGGATCCGCAAGGTGGACTCCTCGGGGGTCATCAGCACCATCGCGGGCACGGGAGAGCGCGGCTTCGGCGGGGACGGCGGTCCGGCGACCGAGGCCCAGCTAAACTTACCCACTGGCGTGGCGGCGGACGCCGCGGGCAACCTCTTCATCACCGAAGATTCCGACCGCCGGATCCGCATGGTGGACTTCTCGGGGACGATCAGCACCATCGCGGGCACGGGAGAGCGCGGCTTCGGCGGGGACGGCGGCCCGGCGGTCGATGCTCTGCTAGGCTCTCCCAGTGGCGTGGCGCTGGACGCCGCGGGCAACCTCTTCATCGCCGATTGGCTCAACTACCGGATCCGCAAGGTGGACTCCTCGGGGGTCATCAGCACCATCGCGGGACCGGGAGAGAGCGGGGACGGCGGTCCGGCGGTCGATGCTCTGCTAAGGTTCCCCCGTGACGTGGCGCTGGACGACTTGGGCAACCTCTACATCGCCGAAGATTCCGACCACCGGATCCGCAAGGTGGACTCCTTGGGGGTCATCAGCACCATCGCAGGCACGGGAGAGCGCGGCTTCGGCGGAGACGGCGGTCCGGCGGTCCAGGCCCAGCTAAACACACCCCGTGGCATGGCGGTGGACGGCGCGGGCAACCTCTATATCGCCGATACGCACAACAACCGGATCCGCATGGTGGACTTCTCGGGGACGATCAGCACCATCGCGGGCACGGGAGAGCGCGGCTTCGGCGGAGACGGCGGTCCGGCGGTCCAGGCCCAGCTAAACATACCCCGTGGCATGGCGGTGGACGGCGCGGGCAACCTCTTCATCGCCGAACCGGGCAACCACCGGATCCGCAAGGTGGACTCCGCTGGGGTCATCACCACCGTCGCGGGCGCCGGCGAAAGAGGCTTCGGCGGGGACGGCGGCCCGGCTACCGAGGCCCGGCTGAACTTTCCCGTTGACGTGACGCTGGACGGCGCGGGCAACCTCTTCATCGCCGATCTGGGCAACCTGCGGATCCGCAAGGTGGACTCCTCGGGGACGATCACCACCGTCGCAGGCGCCGGCGAAAGAGGCTTCGGCGGGGACGGCGGCCCAGCAGTCCAGGCTCAGTTGGCCTCCCCCTATGGCGTGGCGGTGGACAGCGCGGGCAACCTCTACATCGCCGATTCGAGGAACCACCGAATCCGCAAGGTGGACTCCTCGGGGGTCATCAGCACCATCGCGGGCACGGGAGAGCGCGGCTTCGGCGGGGACGGCGGCCCGGCCACCGCGGCCCGGCTAGACGCCCCCTTTGACGTGACGCTGGACGGCGCGGGCAACCTCTACATCGCCGATCGGAGCAACCACCGGATCCGAGTCCTGATGCCGATTCCGGCTGGCGAGCGAGCGCCGCTGCTCGAAGGAATACGCGGTCTGATTCCACTTCCACCACGGTGATGCTCAAGGGTCTTATCGACACGTACGTTGAGGAGGAAAAAGTAATGAACTTCGCAAAAATGGTCACGCTGTTTCTTTTGGCCCTGAGCTCGATGGCGCAAACCCTGCCGCGGCCCGCCGGCCCCTACTTCGAGCCCATCCCGGATTGGCAATCCAAAGCGGCCATATCACCGCCCGGCATCGTGATCGCCCCCGGCGACACGATCATTTGTTGGCGGCAATGCTAATTTGCACATTTTCGACAAGCCAAAATTGCACACTTTTCACCGGCGGGAAGACCGCTGCTCCAGCATGTGGGCGAGGCCACATGGAGGGGCGGAGAGATGTACGACATGGAGGCGAAGATGCTGCTGAAGCATTACTTGGAGCAAGGGGTGTCGAAGGCCGAGCTGGCACGGCGGTTCCAGCTCAGTCGGCGGACGATCCACTACTGGATCGAGTCCGGTCAGTTGGACCGGGAGCTGACCACGGAGGCGGGCGGCTATGCGCGGCGGGCGCCGATCGCGCGCAAGTTGGACCCGTACAAGGGGATGATCGAGGCGCGCCTGGAGGTGTATCCGAAGCTGACGGTGCAGCGGCTGTATGAGGAGGTGCGGGCGGCGGGATACCCGGGCTGCTACGGGAGCGTGCGGGATTACGTGCGCCAGGTCCGGCCACGGGAGACAGCGGATCCGGTGGTACGGTTCGAGACGCCTCCGGGGCATCAGGGCCAGGTAGACTTCGGCGGCTTCCGGCTGCCGTGGGGACGGCGTCAGGCGCTGCTGGTGGTGCTGGGCTACTCGCGGCTGCTGTGGCTGCGGTTCTTCCAGCGGCAGACGATGGAGGTGCTGTGCCGCGGCCTGGAGGGCGCCTTCGAGCGCTTCGGGGGCGTGCCGCAGGAGCTGCTGTTCGACCAGATGCGGTCGGTGGTGGTGTCCGACGACCGCCTGCTGGGTGGGCCGCTGGCGCTGAACGCAGAGTTCTTGCGTTTCGCCGCGCACTGGGGCTTCCGGCCGCGGTCCTGCCGGCCCTACCGGGCACGGACCAAGGGCAAGGTGGAGCGGCCGATCCGCTATGTGCGGGAGAGCTTCTTTTACGGCCGGGAGTTTGTCAGTGACGCGGACCTGAACGAGCAGGCGGAGCGCTGGCTGGCGGAGACCGCCAACGTGCGGCGGCACGGCACGACCGGGGAGCGACCGCAGGAGCGGTTCGAGCGTGACGAGCGGGGAGCCTTGGGGCCGTTGGCATGCGGGCCGTACCAGCGCGTCGGAGGCCGGATGCGCCCGGCGGCTCCGTCTTGGGCCCCGACGCCAGTGGCCGTTGAGCGTCGGCCGTTGCGGGTGTACGCGGAGGTGGTGCGATGAGCGCGCCGGCCGACGGGCGGCGCGCCCGGCTGCGGGCGATGCTGGCCGACCTGAAGATGCCGGGTGCGCTGGAGGCGGTGGACGGCATCCTGGCGCAACTCGACAGCGGCGCCGTGACCGCCGGCGAGGCTCTCGAGCGGCTGCTGGGCGCCCAGATCGCCCTGCGCAACAACCGCCGCTTGGAGACCGCCATGCGCGCCTCCCGGCTGCCCGCCGTGAAGACCCTGGCGCAGTTCGACTTCGCCTTTCAGCCGAGCCTCAAGCGCGAGCAGATCGAGAGTCTGCACGAGCTCGGGTTCCTGGCCCGCCAGGAGAACGTCGTTCTGCTGGGGCCACCCGGAGTCGGCAAGACGCACTTGGCCATCAGTCTCGCCATCACCGCGGCGGAGTCGGGGCGGCGGGTCTACTACGGAACGCTGGCGAGCCTGATCGAGTCGCTGGAGCAGGCCCGTGCAGCGGGCCAGCTGGCGCGCCGCCTGCGCATGCTGACCCATCCGGCGCTGTTGGTCGTCGACGAGATCGGCTACCTGCCCGTCAGCCGCGATGGAGCCGTGCTGTTCTTCCAGCTGATCAACGCGCGCCACGAGCAGGCCTCGACCGTGCTGACCTCCAACAAGGGATTCGAAGAATGGGGCGCAGTACTGGGGGACGACGTCATGGCGGCGGCCCTGATCGACCGCCTGCTGCACCACTGCCACATCGTCAACATCCGCGGGAACAGCTTCCGGATGAGGGCTCACCAGGGGCTGTGGCGTTCCATGCAACGCGCGGACGGCGAAGCCACCCCGCCCGCAGGGACGGGAACATGACGGCTGCTGCACAGCTTGAGGTGGCCGGCTCCGGTCGCTCCGCTCCCTCCGACGGCCACCTCAACCCCCATCGCAACGAAGGGGGAAAGTCCGCCAAACCCGCGGCGGTTCTCCCCTCAAATGTGTGCAATTTTCGTTTGTCAGAAGTGCGCAATTTTCGTTTGACATTGACATCATTCCCCAGATCGCCAACCACGGGACTCCGCAAGACCCGGCCGGGGCGTTCTTCATGATCTTCCAAGCCGGCAACGTCTCGACCTCCATGGCGACGTTCCAAGTGGACTTCTTCGACACGAACGGGGAACCCATGAACATGCCGCTGGCGGCAAATGCTGATGACCTGACCGGCGCGCCGGCCAGTGGATTTCAGGGGACGCTTTCCCCGGGAGGCTACGGGGCGCAAGTGACGATCCCGAACGGCTCTCCCACGGCCATCGGCTATGCCGTGGTGACGATGGATCCCGCCGAATCGGTTGCGGTCAACGCGACGTTCGTGAATCTCGTGCCGGGCCGGCCGCCGTACATGGCCGGCATACCGCTGTCGAGCGTCCTCCATAAGACTGCATTCATGCCGTACCTGGCAGGGGGCGGGTTCACTCCCTCCCTGGCGTTGGTGTCGATGCAGGCTCAGGAGGTGACACTGATCGCCCGCAACGGCTTTGAGGGGGCCGAACTTTGCAGAGCCACCATGAACTTCGGCAAAGGGCATCACCGACCGTTCCTGTTGAGGGACGTTCTGCTCTGTACGTCTGAAGCGGAGGGAATGCTCGAGATTCAGGGAGACCCTCTGATGCCGGGCTCGATAGCCGGGATTGGCTTTGAAGGGCATGAGGAGGGAGCGTTCGTGACCCAGCCCATCTGGACGAACCCGGCGCGGGGTCTCGAGTAGCGCATCACGTTTGTGACGCAACACGGACTTGTTTCTATCTCTATCTATTCAAGGGGGAAATGATGCGGAACTCGATAAGCAAAAGAATGTTGAGTCGGTTGGCCGAATGGTCGCGGGGCGGCGGGGGTGTTCGCGCCGTCAAGCTTGCCTTATGCGCCGTGCTTCTCGCGGCGAGCGCCGGGGCGCAATCAGAGTCTGCCGACTGGAGAATCGACACCTTCGCCGGTTTACCGGATGTTCGGGATAACGGTCCGGCGACCGAGGCCCGGCTAGACTTTCCCAGTGGCGTGGCGACGGATTCCGCGGGCAACCTCTACATCGCCGATGTGGTCAACCACCGGATCCGCAAGGTGGACTCCGCGGGGGTCATCAGCACCGTCGCGGGCACCGGGGAATTCGGGTTCGGCGGAGACGGCAGCCCGGCCACCGAGGCTCGGCTAGACTTTCCCTATGTCGTGGCTTTGGACGCCGCGGGCAACCTCTTCATCGCCGATAGCTTCAACCACCGGATCCGCAAGGTGGACTCCTCGGGGACGATCAGCACCGTCGCGGGCACGGGAGAGCGCGGCTTCGGCGGGGACGGCGGCCCGGCCACCGAGGCCTTGCTAGCCAACCCCTATGGCGTGGCGGTGGACGGCGCAGGCAACCTCTATATCGTCGATCTGGGCAACCTGCGGATCCGCAAGGTGGACTCCTCGGGGACGATCAGCACCGTCGCGGGCACGGGAGAGCGCGGCTTCGGCGGGGACGGCGGCCCGGCCACCGAGGCCCTGCTAGCCAACCCCTATGGCGTGGCGACGGACAGCGCGGGCAACCTCTTCATCGCCGATCGGAACAACCACCGGATCCGCAAGGTGGACTCTACGGGGACGATCAGCACCATCGCGGGCACGGGAGAGCGCGGCTTCGGCGGGGACGGCGGTCCGGCCACCGATGCCCAGTTATTCTTCCCCTATGGCGTGGCGTTGGACGCCGCGGGCAACCTCTACTTCACCGATTCGGTCAACAACCGGATCCGCAAGGTGGACTCGATGGGGACGATCAGCACCATCGCGGGCACGGGAGAGCGCGGCTTCGGCGGGGACGGCGGCCCAGCAGTCCAGGCTCAGTTGGCCTCCCCCTATGGCGTGGCGGTGGACGGCGCGGGCAACCTCTTCATCGCCGATAGCTTCAACCACCGGATCCGCAAGGTGGACTCCTCGGGGGTCATCAGCACCATCGCGGGACCGGGAGAGAGCGGGGATGGCGGTCCGGCGGGCGGGGCCCAGCTAAGATCCCCCTCTGGCGTGGCGGTGGACGACTCGGACAACCTTTATATCGCCGATACGGGCAACCACCGGGTCCGCAAGGTGGACTCGATGGGGACGATCAGCACCATCGCGGGCACGGGAGAGCGCGGCTTCGGCGGGGACGGCGGCCCGGCAGTCCAGGCTCAGTTGGCCTCCCCCTCTGGCGTGGCGGTGGACGGCGCGGGCAACCTCTTCATCGCCGATACGAGGAACCAGCGGATCCGCAAGGTGGACTCCTCGGGGACGATCAGCACCGTCGCGGGCACCGGAGAATTCGGGTTCGGCGGGGATGGCGGCCCGGCCACCGAGGCCCAGCTATCAAACCCCGCTGGCATGGCGGTGGACGGGGCGGGCAACCTCTACATCGCCGATTTGAGGGACCACCGGATCCGCAAGGTGGACTCCACGGGGACGATCAGCACCGTCGCGGGCACCGGAGAATTCGGGTTCGGTGGGGATGGCGGCCCGGCGACTGAGGCCCAGTTATTCTTCCCCTCTGGCGTGGCGTTGGACGCCGCGGGCAACCTCTTCATCGCCGATCAGGTCAACAACCGGATCCGCAAGGTGGACTCCTCGGGGACGATCACCACCGTCGCAGGCGCCGGAGAATTCGGGTTCAGCGGGGACGGCGGCCCGGCCACCGAGGCCCAGCTAAACTCCCCCGCCGACGTGACGGCGGACGCCTCGGGCAACCTCTATATCGCCGATGGCAGCAACCGGATCCGCAAGGTGGACTCCGCGGGGGTCATCAGCACCGTCGCGGGCACCGGAGAGCAAGGGTTCGGCGGAGACGGCGGCCCGGCCACCGAGGCTCGGCTAGACTTTCCCATTGGCGTGGCGGTGGACGGCGCGGGCAACCTCTACATTGCCGATTGGGGCAACCACCGGATCCGAGTCCTCACGCCGATTCCGGCTAGCGAGCGAGCGCCGCTGCTCGAAGGAATACGCGGTCTGATTCCACTTCCACCACGATGATGCTCAAGGGTCTTATCGACAAGTACGTTTAGGAGGGGAAAAGTGATGAACTTCGCAAAAATGGTCACGCTGTTTCTTTTGGCCCTGAGCTCGATGGCGCAAACCCTGCCGCGGCCCGCCGGCCCCTACTTCGAGCCCATCCCGGATTGGCAATCCAAAGCGGCCATATCGCCGCCCGGCATCGTGATCGCCCCCGGCGACACGATCATTCCCCAGATCGCCAACAGCGGGACTCCGCAAGACCCGGCCGGGGCGTTCTTCATGATCTTCCAAGCCGGCAACGTCGCGACCACCATGGCGACGTTCCAAGTGGACTTCTTCGACACGAACGGAGAACCCCTGAACATGCCGCTGGCGGCACATGCTGATGACCTGACCGGCGCGCCGGCCACTGGATTTCAGGGGACGCTTTCCCCGGGAGGCTACGGGGCGCAAGTGACGATCCCGAACGGCTCGCCCACGGCCATCGGTTATGCCGTGGTGACCATGGACCCTGACGAATCGGTTGCGGTCAACGCGACGTTCGTGAATCTCGTGCCGGGCCGCCCGCCGTACATGGCCGGCATACCGCTGTCGAGCGTCCTTCACAAGACGGCCTTCATGCCGTACCTGGCAGGGGGCGGGTTCACTCCCTCCCTGGCGTTGGTGTCGATGCAGGCTCAGGTGGTGACACTGATCGCCCGCGACGGTTTTGAGGGGGCCGAACTTTGCAGAGTCACCATGGAGTTCGGCAAAGGGCATCACCGTCCGTTCCTGTTGAGGGACGAACTTCCCTGTACGTCTGAAGCGGAGGGAATGCTCGAGATTCAGGGGGACCCTCTGATGCCGGGCTCGATAGCCGGGATCGGCTTTGAAGGGCATGTGGAAGGAGCGTTCGTGACTCAGCCGATCTGGACGAACCCGGCGCGGGGTCTCGAGTAGCGCATCAGCCATGTGACGCAACGCGGACTTGTTTCTATCTATTCAAGGGGGAAATGATGCGGAACTCAATCGTAAAAGAACTATTGAGCCGGTTGGCCGAATGGTCGCGAAGCGGCGGGGGAGTTCGGGCCGTCAAGCTTGCCTTATGCGCCGTGCTTCTCGCGGCGAGCGCCGGGGCGCAATCAGAGTCTGCCGACTGGAGAATCGACACCTTCGCCGGTCTGCCGAAGTCCGGGGACGGTGGCCCGGCCACCGATGCCCGGCTAGACCACCCCAATGGCGTGGCATTGGACGGTGCGGGCAACCTCTTCATCGCCGATTCGAGCAACCACCGGATCCGCATGGTGGACTCCACGGGGACGATCAGCACCATCGCGGGCACGGGCGAGAGAGGATTCGGCGGGGACGGCGGCCCGGCCACCGATGCTCGGCTAGACTACCCCACTGACGTGGCCACGGACGGGGCGGGCAACCTCTACATCGCCGATAGCTTCAACCTGCGGATCCGCAAGGTGGACTCGATGGGGACGATCAGCACCATCGCGGGCACGGGCGAGAGAGGATTCGGCGGGGACGGCGGCCCGGCGGTCGATGCTCAGTTAAATAGCCCCTCTGGTGTGGCGTTAGACAACTTGGGCGACCTCTACTTCACCGATTCGGCCAACCACCGGATCCGCATGGTGGACTCCACGGGGACCATCAGCACCGTCGCGGGCACCGGAGAAAGGGGCTTCGGCGGGGACGGCGGTCCGGCGACCGAGGCCCAGCTAAACTCACCCACTGGCGTGGCGCTGGACGGCGCGGGCAACCTCTTCATCGCCAATTACTCCAACCACCGGATCCGCAAGGTGGACTCCGCGGGGGTCATCAGCACCATCGCTGGTACGGGAGAGCGCGGCTTCGGCGGGGACGGCGGTACGGCGACCGAGGCCCAGCTAAACTTACCCACTGGCGTGGCGGCGGACGCCGCGGGCAACCTCTTCATCGCCGATGGCCACCGGATCCGCATGGTGGACTCCTCGGGGACGATCACTACGGTCGCGGGAACCGGAGAAGGAGGCTTCGGCGGGGACGGCGGCCCGGCCACCGAGGCCCGGCTGAACTTTCCCGTTGACGTGACGCTGGACGGCGCGGGCAACCTCTTCATCGCCGATATTGTCAACCGCCGAATCCGCAAGGTGGACTCCTCGGGGGTCATCAGCACCATCGCGGGACCGGGAGAGAGCGGGGATGGCGGTCCGGCGGTCGATGCTCTGCTAAGGACCCCCTTTGACGGGGCGGTAGACGGGGCGGGCAACCTCTTCATCGCCGATTCGAGGAACCACCGAATCCGCAAGGTGGACTCCGCGGGGACCATCAGCACATTCGCGGGCACGGGCGAGGGAGGATTCGGCGGGGACGGCGGCCCGGCCACCGAGGCTCAGCTAGATTTCCCCCTTGACGTGACGCTGGACGGGGCGGGCAACCTCTACATCGCCGATTCGAGGAACCACCGAATCCGCAAGGTGGACTCCGCGGGGGTCATCAGCACATTCGCGGGCACGGGAGAGCGCGGATTCGGCGGGGACGGCGGCCCGGCCACCGAGGCCCAGCTAGATTTCCCCACTGGCGTGGCGACGGACGGCGCGGGCAACCTCTTCATCGCCGATCGGAGCAACCACCGGATCCGCAAGGTGGACTCCGCGGGGGTCATCAGCACCATCGCGGGCACGGGAGAGCGCGGCTTCGGCGGGGACGGCGGTCCAGCGGTCCAGGCTCAGTTGGCCTCCCCCTCTGGCGTGGCGGTTGACAGCGAGGGCAACCTCTATATCGCCGATGGCAGCACCCAGCGGATCCGCAAGGTGGACTCCTCGGGGACGATCAGCACCATCGCGGGCACGGGCGAGCCCGGCTTCGGCGGGGACGGCGGTCCGGCGACCGAGGCCCAGCTAAACTTCCCCACTGGCGTGGCGGTTGACAGCGAGGGCAACCTCTACATCGCCGATCTGGTCAACCACCGGATCCGCAAGGTGGACTCCTCGGGGGTCATCAGCACCATCGCGGGCACGGGAGAGCAAGGGTTCGGCGGAGACGGCGGCCCGGCCACCGAGGCTCGGCTAGACTTTCCCATTGGCGTGGCGACGGACGGCGCGGGCAACCTCTTCATCGCCGATCGGGACAACCACCGGATCCGAGTCCTCACGCCGATTCCGGCTGGCGAGCGAGCGCCGCTGCTCGAAGGAATACGCGGTCTGATTCCACTTCCACCACGATGATGCTCAAGGTCTTACCGACACGTACGTTGAGGAGGAAAAAAGTGATGAACTTCGCAAGAACGGTCACTCTGTTTCTTTTGGCCCTGAGCTCGATGGCGCAAACCCTGCCGCGGCCCGCAGGCCCCTACTTCGAGCCCATCCCGGATTGGCAATCCAAAGCGGCCATATCGCCGCCCGGCATCGTGATCGCCCCCGGCGACACGATCATTCCCCAGATCGCCAACCACGGGACTCCGCAAGACCCGGCCGGGGCGTTCTTCATGATCTTCCAAGCCGGCAACGTCGCGACCACCATGGCGACGTTCCAAGTGGACTTCTTCGACACGAACGGAGAACCCCTGAACATGCCGCTGGCGGCAAATGCTGATGACCTGACCGGCGCGCCTGCCAGTGGATTTCAGGGGACGCTTTCCCCGGGCGGCTACGGGGCGCAAGTGACGATCCCGAACGGTTCTCCCACGGCCATCGGTTATGCCGTGGTGACCATGGATCCCGCCGAATCGGTAGCGGTCAACGCGACGTTCGTGCAAATCGTGCCGGGGCGCCCGGCGTACATGGCCGGCATACCGCTGTCGAGCGTCCTTCACAAGACGGCCTTCATGCCGTACCTGGCAGGGGGTGGGTTCACGCCCTCGCTGGCGTTGGTGTCGATGCAGGCTCAGGAGGTGACACTGATCGCCCGCAGCGGCTTTGACGGGGCCGAACTTTGCAGGGCCACCATGGACTTCGGCAAGGGGCATCACCGACCGTTCGTGTTGAGGGACGTCCTTTCCTGTACGTCTGAAGCGGAGGGAATGCTCGAGATTCGGGGAGACCCTCTGATGCCTGCCTCGATTGCAGGGATCGGCTTTGAGGGGCATGAGGAAGGAGCGTTCGTGACCCAGCCGATCTGGACGAACCCGGCGCGGGGTCTCGAGTAGCGCATCACGTTTGTGACAAACGGAAATCAGGAGTTGAGGATCGGGAGCCGCCGAAAACAGACTACTAGGCCGAAGCTCACAGAGACCAACCGATGCTGACACCACAGCTACGTACAGAGTCTCAATACCCTCGGAGCACGGTAGACAAAGACACTCGATTTGCGAGGTGTCTCGGCCCGCTCTCAATCTGCACCCTGCTGTGCTTGGGTGTTAGCGAGCCCTTAGCCGCTAGGCAATACGAAGCTTTCCCCTCCACGGCGTCGCGAGGCGAAGAGATTGAGGTGTCTCTCACCAGCGAGGGCTGCGAGGCCGAGAATCGCCACGATCTCAAGAACATGCAACTCGATGCCCCGGAAGGTCTGGGCATCAAAGTCAGCACCGTGTTTGCCGAAGATTGCTTACTCGTCGGCAAGATCACCGTGGCGAAATCAGCACGCGTAGCTAATATCAAGCTTTGGGTGCGGCCGTCCTCAGATGCGGATTCCGGCACAGAGAAAGGTGGCCGCAGCGACCCCGGCCAAGCCGATTTCTCAATCACCGCGATCACTGCGCAACCGCTGCCGCCCGGCTTGGACGCACAAGTCGAGGTGATGTGGAAAGTATTGCCCAAGAAGGTGGTCCGAGACAGTTTCGGCACTCGAGTCGCCAATAACTATTATGGCGTGGAGGTGGTCATCGGCAATAACTCCGGCTTCGCTTTGCAACTGGCGGCGGTGGGTTTTAGGAACTACAAACCATTGCCGGAAGGCACGAAGGGTTGCTCGAGCTCTGAGACCGGCCGGGAGTATCCTACGATGCCGATTGATAGTTACCAAATTGTTCGCAGCAGCCTTGAGCGCGCGCAGGAGGTCGGCTTTCGCCATAAATTATTGAGCATCTTTAAGATGTCGGGCTTGTTGATGACGGGGTTTCTTCCTTTCTACGAGGCCCCTAGCCGTGCCAAAACGCACTACTCAGGGTTTACGAACATAGTGAACGGCCCGGGGGTCAGCGGACTCGGGGCGATCTACCCGGATACGACGATCAATCAACTGCGGCGGCTCGACATCCAAGCGCTACGGGATGGGATCATCATTCCCCACAACACCCACCGCCGCACGATGACGTTCATTTCCAAGCGCGTGCTGTTCTGCGGTACGGACAAACCCAAAAACAACCTCAAACCTCTCCAGGTGACCTCAGCGCTCGGCGAGCTCGTCTTGATAGGGAAGCAGGTACAGTATCTGCAACGGGTGCAAGTGGTGAGCAACGGCTCCGGCGCGGCCACGCCGCCGGTCGTTATCGCCTTGCCGGAGACGGAAAAGAAGATCTCCCGCGGACTGCCGGTCGCCACAGAGTTGACCCTCAGAGGCAGCAGTCTCAACAACGCCACGGTCGAGGCGCCCGCCAATGTCGAGGGCATCAAGATCACCGAGCAGACAGTCAATGACGCGGGAGATGAGATCAAGATCAAGGCGACCGTCAACAAGGAAGTCGCCCCCGGACCCTATCGGCTCAAGGTCACCACGCCCAACGGCTCGACCGACGTCGAAATCCAAGTCGTCGACCCGCCTCCCTCAGCCAAAGCCGCCTCGATCGGTCAGGCGATCACGATCGGAGATCCGGAGGCAAAGGAGGTAACCGTCAGCGGAACCGCTCTCAAGCCGGTGACTAAGATCGAGGCGCTTGATGGAACCGCCGTGGTCGGCGAGGTCGTTTTCTCCGAGGTCAGGGCGAACGACGCCGGCACCGAGATATCAGCCAAGGCCACGGCGGCGGCGGCCGTGGAGGCGGGAACCTACAAGCTCCGCTTCACCCACCCCGAGGGCACAGTCGACACCGAGGCCACGATCGAAGTGATCTCGGCCAAGGAGGACTAGCTTGTTGGGGCCAGTGAAAGCAGAAAGACAGCTGCCGCAAGGGTCAGCAACCAATTGATCAAAGTCCATGGTAACGGTTGATTCGATACGCTTTCCGCCTGACTCTCAAGAACCCGACGCAGAGGAATCTCGCCTATGAGTTGGATATCCTGGTCAGGGATGAGGGCGGGTTCGTCATAAAGCGCCTACCGCTCAGAGGGTTGTGTAACAGCTACGACTTCAGTTGCATTGCCGAGAGCCTTACAGTTCCAGCAGGACAGACACGCACGTTCGAGGACAGCGTGGATCTATCCTTCGACAACGACCCCAGTAGTGAGGGTTGGAATTCCATGATCTCAAGGAGCTCCCATTTAAGGCCATAAGAGACCTAGGAGCTTGCCCCGCAGAAAGAAAGTCGCCAATTATTTGTCAACTTCTTGGGTCTGCGATCAAGTCTGACTACAACTGGTTGGGGCCGAAATTTTCTGTAGGATAGGCTCCTAGCCGGCAACGGCCTGTCCGGTGATGGACTCGCGCAACCCTTCCAGCAAGCCTGCCAGGTGCACCATGCGCTCGTGCAGCTCGCTGATCTCATGCGTCATGCGCTCGTGCGATTCATCAATTTGGGACTCAAGGCCATTGATCCTCTAATCGAGCCTCGATTCCAGCCGCGCCATGTCTTGCCGCATGTCCTGCCGCAACCCGCGAGTGGCGGTGAGGATCACCCCCCGCAAGCGCGACGCCCACAGTCAAAATGGCAATTATTTCTCCGCTCACGCTTCCTCGAATTTCAGCCTATCTATCCTCTCACGTCCACAAGGCGGCAATAGGACGGCGATAGGCCCTGTGCGCGACATTCTCCAATTGCCAGACCCCGAAGTCACCGTTCATCGAAGTGAACATGCCGGAGGACGAGACCGACGCCGGACAGAGATGTTTGGCCTAGCCGGCCTTTTATGGCCCCCGAAAGCTTCGCGAACCTCCCGGCAAAGCGACGAGGAGGACTTTCGGCGCCCCGGAGCCTGTGTCGAGGGCGACGGACACGGACGGGCTCCTTGTTCAGGCAAGTCCAAGTCCTTCGGATAGAATGAAGGAGCCATGGCGGAGGCTTGGGAATCCACGTCGGCTCGTGTATTGATCGTAGATGACGAAGAGGATCAACGCAACGGCCTGGCGAGTCTCGTTTCCTCCTGGGGCTTCACCGTCGAGACGGCCCTCAACGGGCAGGACGCGCTCGACAAACTCCAGGCGTTCCCGGCACAGGTCGTCGTCACCGACCTCAACATGCCCCGCATGGACGGCTTTGCGTTGCTTGAAAAACTCTCGAGCGACGGTGGCGGACCTGTTTCCATCGTCCTCACCGCATTCGGCAGCATCGAGAATGCGCTCAAGACGGTTCACGATCTCGGCGCGTTCTGGTTTCTCGAAAAGCCGATTCAAGCCAACGCCCTGAAGGTCCTGCTCGCGCGGGCTGCCGCACAGGGCCGCCTCGCGAGCGAGACGGAGCGTCTGCAACGGGAGCTGAGCTATCGCGGGGCTCTCGAAGACCTTGTCGGCCCCTCGAAGGCCATGCAGGAGGTCTTTTCGCTCGTACGGCAGATCGCGGACAGCACGGCCGCCGTGCTGATCACGGGTGAAAGCGGCACCGGCGGGCATGCCCCGATGACGCATCAGGGCTCTCGGAAAGGCCTTCACCGGCATCAGGCCGGCTGTGGTATCCGGGCGACCTGACGCCGGTCAGCAGGTCCCGCAGCCTGAACGGCCGAGAAATGAGCTGTGCCCGGCCCTGGCGTCTGTATTCACAAAAATATCTTCAAAATTTCCTTAATATTCACACCTAATTCACATCAATTATGGTAAAAATCTTGGAATAGATCGTTCGACACATTCAAGATGAAAAATGATACGGAACTCGGTACGTAGAAGAACGTTGAGCCGGTTTGCTGCGTGGTCTCAGAGCGGCGGAGGTGTTCGCGCCGTCAAGCTTGCCTTATGCGCCGTGCTTCTCGCCGCGACCGCCGGGGCGCAATCGCCTTCTGTCGACTGGAGAATCGACACCATCGCCGGGAGCGGGGAGCCGGGCCACGGCGGAGACGGCGGACGGGCGATCGAGGCACAATTGTCCTATCCTGCGGACGTAGCGGCGGACCATGCCGGCAACGTCTACATCGTCGATTTCTTCAGCCAGCGCATCCGCAGGGTGGATACTACGGGGACCATCACCACCATCGCCGGGACCGGGGAGCCGGGCTACGGCGGGGACGGCGGACGGGCGGTCGAGGCGCGGCTATCCTTTCCCTCAGGCGTGGCGGCGGACCATGCCGGCAACCTCTACGTCACTGATACCGGCAACAACCGCGTCCGGCGGATCGATACTACGGGGACCATCACCACCATCGCAGGGACCGGGGAGCCGGGCTACGATTGGGAAGGCCCGGCGCTCGAAGCAAAGCTGTCCGTCCCCAGGGCCGTGGCGGTGGACGGCGTCGGTAACCTCTACTTTGCCGGCAACTTAAACTTCGGGATTCGCAGGGTGGATGCCTCGGGGATCATGAGCGAGGTCGAGGGGACCGGTGAACCATACGACGGCCCGGAGGACGAACAACGGTGGACCCGGGACAGAGGCATAGCGGTGGACCATGCCGGCAACGTCTACATCGCCAATATCGACAACAACTATATCCGCCGGGTGGATGCCACGGGGAACGTGAGCGTCATCGCTGGGACCCGGGAGCCGGGCTACGGCGGAGACGGCGGGCCGGCGGTCAAGGCACAATTGTCCTATCCTGCGGACGTAGCGGTGGACAGTGCCGGCAACGTCTACATCGCCGATACGGGCAACCACCGCATCCGGCGGATCGATACCACGGGGACCATCACCACCATCGCAGGGACCGGAGAGCCGGGCTACGGCGGGGACGGCGGACGGGCGGTCGAGGCGCAGCTAGCCTCTCCCTTTGCCCTGACGGTGGACAGCTCAGGCAACCTCTATGTGGCCGATCTCGGCAACTACCGCATTCGAGTCCTGACGCAGTCCATGGACAGCGGCGGCGAGCGCGCACCGCTGCTCGAAGAAATAGGCGGTCTTCTTCCACTACGATCTTCGGTCCGGACACGTAAGGCAGCGAGCCAGTACCCGCAGACGACTCGCAACCTGCTGATTGTCGTACCCGAGGGCGGTACTGTCGGCACGGTTTCAAATCATTTTTCGTGCGGCGCCGGAGAAACCTGCGAGATCCCTATCGATGCAGAATTCCATGAAGTTTTCGTGCCCCAGCCCCAGGTGGGTTACCGGTTCAGTTCCTGGAAGCAGTCAAGCGAGCACTTCTGCGGCGGTCAGATAGTGAACTGCACCATCAAAGCCGACACAGCCGATTCAGCGACCCATCTGGAACCGATTTTCGGCAGGGATGTGGCTTCTACAGGCTATAGGGGAATTCGCAAGTTGGACTACAGCGATATGGACGTGAACTTGGAGTGGCCGTTCTTTGATCTTGCCCGTGCACACGCCGACTTCGACGGTGACGGCATCCTGGACCTGTTCAGGGCTATCGGAAAGTACAATTCAGCTGAGCGGCAGCACCTTGAGATGTGGCTCGGCAACGGCGACGGGACCTATCGCAGGGATGACGGGATGCTGGAGGACCCGGCCACTGGCGGTTTCCACCCCCGAAAAGCCGTCGTAGCCGATTTCAATGGAGACGACAAGGCGGACGTGATCGTCGCGGATCATGGTTACGATGCCGAGCCGTTTCCTGGAGCCCCCCTTTTGCTATACCTGTCTACCGCAGACGGCAGGCTGGAGAAAGCAAAAGGATTGGAGCACATTATCGGGTTTCATCACTCCGTGGCTGTCGGGGACATTGACGGAGATGGGGACAGCGATGCATTCATGATGGATTTCTATTCAGGGTTCCTGATCAACGACGGCAAGGGAAATATGACCTTGAACAGAGCCTACTCGCCCAGGCGTTTCAGACTGGTTGAGCATTACACTTCGGAACTGATCGATGTGGACCGGGACGGCCACTTGGATCTACTGGTCGCCGGTCACGAATTTTCAGGCGGCGAAAGCTACATAATCTGGGGCGACGCGGATCCGGGCTTCGCCGACAGCACAGCGAACATACTGCCGGAGGTCACTGACTTTGGAATAGTGGTGGACATCGATGTCGCTGACTTCGACGGCGATGGCATCAACGACCTGCTGCTGAACCGCGCCGGCTCTGCACCCGGCAGAGACTTCTACGACGGAATGTACCTTCAACTGCTCAAGGGGCTAGAGCACGGTCGCACGTTCTCCGACATTTCCGAATCCAGCATTGACAACGAAGAAATACTCAACACCTACAGGTATTGGTTTGTATGGCTGATCGCTCAAGACTGGGACTTGGATGGGGACCTGGACATTGTGGTCGACGATCTTCCACGCAGTCACGATCGGGGCCTTGTATTGATCAACAATGGAAAGTCCGTGTTCTCGACCCTGGAGGTGCCTCAACCCTGAAGATCAAAGACTAATCCCTTGCCTGCAAGGATATTAAGGACCATGAAACGCGAGGCCCGGCTGACCAACCCCGCTGACGTGGCGAGCGACGGCGGGGGCAACCTCTACATCGCCGATACGTACAACCACCGGATCCGAGTCCTCACGCCGATTCCGGCTAGCGAGCGAGCGCCGCTGTTAGAAGGAATACGCGGTCTGATTCCACTTCCACCACGATGATGCCCAAGGTCTTCCCGACACGTAGGTTAGGAGGAAAAAAAGTGCTGAACCTCGCCAAAATGGTCACGCTGTTTCTCTTGGCCCTGAGCTGCCTGGCGCAAACCCTGCCGCGACCCGCCGGCCCCTACTTTGAGCCAATCCCGGATTGGCAATACAAAGCAGCCATAGCACCGCGAGGCATCGTGATCGCCCCCCCGGCGACACGATCATTCCCCAGATCGCCAACCACGGGACTCCGCAAGACCCGGCCGGGGCGTTCTTCATGATCTTCCAAGCCGGCAACGTCTCGACCACCATGGCGACGTTCCAAGTGGACTTCTACGACGCGAACGGGGAACCCATGAACATGCCGCTGGCGGCACATGCTGATGACCTGACCGGCGCGCCTGCCCATGGATTTCAGGGGACGCTTTCCCCGGGAGGCTACGGGGCGCAAGTGACGATCCCGAACGGTTCTCCCACGGCCATCGGTTATGCCGTGGTGAAGATGGATCCCGCCGAATCGGTGGCGGTCAACGCAACGTTCGTGAATCTAGTGCCGGGCCGCCCGCCGTTCATGGCCGGCGTGCCGTTGTCGAACGTTCTGCACAAGACGGCCTTCATGCCGTACCTGGCAGAGGGCGGGTTCACTCCCTCCCTGGCGCTGGTGTCGATGCAGGCTCAGGATGTGACACTGATCGCCCGCAGCGGCTTTGAGGGGGCCGAACTTTGCAGAGCCACGCTGAGCTTCGGCGCCGGACATCACCGACCGTTCCTGTTGAGGGACGTTCTGTCCTGTACGTCTACGTCGGAGGGAACGCTCGAGATTCTGGGAGATCCTCTGATGCCGGGCTCACTGGCAGGGATGGGCTTTGAGGGGCATGCGGAGGGAGCGTTCGTGACCCAGCCAATCTGGACCAACCCGGAGCGCGGCCTCTAGTAGTGGTACTCAACAAGTTGTCCCCGGTCAGACCGATTTGCTGATGAGCAGATTGGCCTTGGGAGCGGCGTGTGCGGTCCCCGCCGACCCTCGCACCACCCGCCTCTACGACCGTAGACACAAAACCGCCACCCACAACATCGTCGAGCGCCTCTCGATTTGAGTGTGAAAAGGAATCAAGGCAAATGAGTTCAGGGACCCCGTTACAATGGGACCGTGACTTCGCCATTGCATGATTGCAGGTAATGGTGTCATCATATTTACAAGTAGGGATATGTGGTCATGAAAACAATCTCCATCCTTTCCCAGAAAGGCGGCGCGGGCAAGACAACACTCGCCATTAACCTTGCGGGAGCTGCCGAGGCCACGGGCAAGCAAGCTGTCATCATCGACCTCGACCCGCAGGCCAGCGCGAAAGCTTGGTACGACCGCAGGGGCAAGGAAAGCCCTGTTGTGATCTCCGCGCAGGCCGTTGTCCTCTCTGACGTTTTGAGAACCGCCGCCGAGCATGGGGCCGATGTCGCCATCATCGATACCGCCCCACATTCCGAAACAGCAGCCCTTGCGGCCAGCAAGGCCGCTGACTTGATTCTGGTTCCGTGCCGCGTCAGCTACGTTGACCTCAAGGCTATCGAAACCACCATCGACTTGGTCAGGATTGCCAGAAAACCCGCCCTATTCGTACTTTCTTGTATCCGTCCGGGGGACAAGACGCTGCCGAACAGCGCCGAAACTCATCTATCACAGTACTCAATACCCGTCGCGCCCCAACGCATCACCCAGCGCGCAGCCTTCGTCCACGCGCTAACCGCAGGACAATCCGTCACCGAATTCGAGCCCGAAGGGGTGGCAGCCAGCGAGATCCGCAATCTGTTTACGATTGCTTGTAATCATGACAGCATGATGACAAGACGACATGATCTCAAGGAGACCGTCAACGCATGAGCAATAAACCATCATTAGCTGAGGCTCTCAAGCCCCATGACCGTGGGAGGGCCGCAACCCTCACCGAGCCGCCACCACGTAAGACCAAGGCCGCGCGGGCTCCGAGCAGGGCAGGGAAGAAAGCCCTTATCGGTTACTTCGCCCCCGATGTGTCGAAGCAACTCAAGCAGATGTTGCTCGATCACGATCGCGACAGCGTTCAAGACCTTCTCCGGGAGGCTCTCAACGACCTTTTTCAGAAGTACAAGAAGCCTACGATTGCATGATGGCATGATTACATGAAAGGCGAGAAGGCCGCTTGGTGGTTCTTGCTTTATGTGGGAGAGTGGACAGACAAGATTGGAGGCAGCATGAGCGGGGAGATGGTTGCGATTCTGGCTGTGGGTGTGGCCTTGGTCGGGGTAATCCTGACTAGCAGTCGTGGGCTGCGCCAGGACATGCGGGATTTGCGGCAAGACATGGCGCGGCTGGAAGCACGTCTGGATAAGAAGCTCAATGCGCTGGAAGTCCAGATTGGTGAACTCCGCGAACGTATGGCGCACCTTGAAGGGTTACTGGAAGGATTGCGCGAGTCCATCACTGGACGCGCCGCTGCTCGCTGACGCCATGGCCTATCGCACGGTTGGATCCCAATAGGTGCGTGTGAGAATAAGTCATGCAGCGTAAACGAGCTGGGTTGACTTCCATTGGGGAAACCATCTCTGGCTTGGGCGGTCCGGTGAAAGCGATCCGCGAAGCCTCGCCCCAGGCGCTTAACCACTTCACCCGCTTCGACCAAGTGAACCAGCTTGTCGGGGCCGGCGAAGCGGACCCCGATCTAGGCTTCATGGCGCGGCTGATGGCGCTGTGCAGCCTGCCACGCACCAACCCCGGCGACCGACTCCAGTACAAGCGCGTCAACGGCCCGTACACCCTGGTCATGTTCACAAGTGGCAAGACGAAGTTGCCCTACGGGAACCTGCCCAGATTACTTCTGGCCTGGGTTTCGACCAAGGCGGTGCGGACTCAAAGCCGAGAGCTAATCCTAGGTTCTTCGCTCTCGGAGTTCATGCGCAAGCTCGGCGTGTTCGATAGCGGCAACCGCGGCGACCGCACACGCTTGCGTAACTAGATGAAGCGGCTCCTGCACGCCAGTGTCCAGTTGATCCACGAAGACAAGCAAGGAACAATGAGCGTAAGTCCGATATAGCTGATCACACCGAACTCTGATGGAACCCCCATGCAGCCCAAAGAGCAAGTGCTGTGGGATCTATGGGCAAAATAACCCCTCTGCTCCTGCCGGGCATCGTTTCGCTACAGCATCTCCCCCGGCTACCGCCGCTGTAAGCGCCGGAGCGAAAATAGACCACAGGGCGGCCGTTTGAGGCCGCTGGTGGCGGAGCAAAACTAGACCGCCCGCCAGCATTTCATAAAACATTTTTGGGGTGTTTTGTGTGATGCAGGAGGGATGTACTGTGTGGAGCTGTACGCACGCGTTCGCCGAGCGGTCTTTGTCGAAGGGGTCAGCGAGAGAGAAGCGGCGCAGCGCTTCGGGCTGGCGCGCGAGACCGTGCGCAAGATGCTGCGCTACGCCGCGCCGCCGGGCTATCGGCGGCAGAAGCCGATTCGACGCCCGAAGCTCGACGCCTACACGCCGATCATCGACCAGATCCTGGAGGCGGACCTAGCGCTGCCGAAGAAGCAACGGCACACGGCGAAACGTATCTTCGAACGACTCCGAGACGAGCACGACTTCGCGGGCGGCTACACCATCATCAAAGACTACGTGCGGCTGAAGCGGACCTCGCAGCGCGAGATGTTCGTGCCGCTGACGCATCCGCCGGGGCACGCCCAGGCGGACTTCGGCGAGGCGCAAGTGGAGATCGGCGGGGTGCTGGCGAAGGCGCACTACTTCGTCATCGATCTACCCCACAGCGACGAGAGTTACGTGCGGGCATTTCCGGCCGAGACGACGGAAGCTTTCTTGGAGGGGCACGTCGAGGCGTTTCGCTACTGGGGTGGCGTGCCGCGACGGATTCTCTACGACAACACAACGCTGGCGGTGGCGCGGATCCTAGGCGACGGGACGCGGCAGAAGACGCAGGCGTTCTCGGAGCTGCAGTCGCACTACTTGTTCGCAGAGCGTTTTGGGAGGCCGGGCAAGGGAAACGACAAGGGGAAGGTCGAGAACCTTGTGAAGGTCGCCCGACGGAGCTTCTTCGTACCGCGGCCCCGGTTCCCCAGTTGGGCAGCGTTGAACGTATGGCTGGAAGAGCAGTGCCGCAAGAGGCGAGAGCGCCGGCAACGCGGGCATCGAGAGACGATCGGAGAGCGCTTCGAGCGTGATCGACAAGCGCTGTTAGCGCTGCCGGCAGCGGCGTATGAGGCCTGCGAGACACGTCCTGGGAGAGTGACGTCGTTGTCGCTGGTGCGCTACCACACCAACGACTACTCGGTGCCGACCGAGTACGGACACCGCCAAGTGCTCATCAAGGGCTATGTGGACAAAGTCGTCATCTGCGCAGGCAGCGAGGAGATCGCACGGCATCGGCGCAGCTATGGGCGTGAGGGGCTGATCTTTCACCCGCTGCACTATCTGGCCCTACTGGAGCGCAAGACCGGAGCACTCGAGCAAGCAGCGCCGCTGGAAGGCTGGCAGTTGCCCGAGGAGTTTGCTGGACTGCGCCGGCTGCTCGAAGCGCGGCTCGGCAAGGCTGGAGCTCGAGAGTATGTCCAGGTACTGCGTCTGCTCGAGGACGTTCCGCTCGAAGAAGTCCGTGCTGCCGTAGGGGACGCCTTACGGCTCGGCGCGATCTCTTTCGATGCCGTCAAGCATCTCGTGCTGTGTCGCATCGAACAGCGCCCACCCCGGCTGGAACTTGAGAATTATCCCCATCTGCCCACGGCGCGGGTGGCGAGGACCGCAGCGGCGGACTATCTGGCGCTGGTGGACGCGGGAGCCGAGTGACGGCCAAGCCGAAAGTGCTGCTGGAAGCGCAGCTGAAGGCGCTGCGGCTGCCGACCTTCCTGCGCGAGTACGACAAAGTGGCGCGGCAATGCGCGGCCGAAGGTCTGGACTGTCCGCGCTATCTGCTGCGGCTCAGTGAGCTGGAGCTGCTCGATCGCGAACAGCGCGCCACCGAGCGCCGCATCAAGACCGCCAAGTTCCCGGTGCTCAAGAGCCTGGAGACCTTCGAGTTCCGCTCGATTCCGTCGCTGAACAAGAGCTTGGTCCTGGAGCTGGCGCGCTCGGAGTATCTGGATCGCAGAGAGAACGTGCTGGCGCTGGGCAACTCCGGTACGGGCAAGACGCACCTTGCCCTGGCGTTGGGGCTGGCCGCTTGTCAGAAAGGCTATCGGGTCCGCTTTGCCACCGCCGCGGCGCTGGTCCACGAGTTGCTCGAGGCGCGTGACGACAAACGTCTCCTGCGCTTGCAAAAACAGCTGGCCAAGCAAGACCTGCTGATCGTCGACGAGCTGGGCTACGTCCCCTTGTCGAAGACGGGCTCGGAGTTACTGTTCGAGATCTTCAGCCAGCGCTACGAGCGGGCCTCGACGCTGGTCACCTCGAACCTACCCTTCAACGAGTGGACGGAGATCTTCGGCTCCGAGCGGCTGACCGGCGCTTTGCTGGATCGTCTCACCCACCACGTCCATATCTTGGAGATGAACGGCGAGAGCTACCGTCTCCAGCAGAGTAAGCGTTCCCGGAAGCGTTCTTCCTCCCCCTGATCCCCCCGCCCAGCCGCCGGCTGTTTCGAGGGGCTTCCACTACGTCCGGGGCCGCCTTAACAGGCGTCCCCCGACTTCGCTCCAGCCCCCAAAACAGCCGCTTTCAGAAACGAGTCCTATCCCCGAGATGGTCTACTTTTACTCCGCCCCAGTGGCCTAATTTTGCTCCGCCCTTGACAGTTCGGAGACTTGCACATCCTCGACGCACTGAAGAGACTTGGCGACCCCATCCTTGACGCGTTGCCATACTGGCTGCAGGGATTTCGACTGCAGGCCGATCGCGACGATAGCATCGGCCGGGTCCTTGGCGTCTTCGAGGTCGACAAAGATCCCCGTGAACCCGTCGGTCCCGTCCAAGCGACGCAGCAGCTCTCGGACGAGGCTCGTCTTGCCCATCCTCCGCTGCGCGGAGAGCAGGGTGTGGGTACCATCGTGAACGTGGTCTTGCAGCACAGTAATATCGGCCTCGCGGTCGAAGAATCGCTCTCCATCGACCCAGTTTCCCACTGTTTTTTTCAGCATCGCCATAGCCCCTCCAACGATATAGTTGGCAACCAATGTGTTGGCAACTATATTGTGTGGAACCTCAACAGGTTGTCCCCGGTCAGACCGATTCGACTGATGGGCGGGTTGGCTTTAAGACTAGCGTGTGGGCGGTGCCAATTGTAGCGGTGGAGCCAGTGTCTGAGGTGTTGGGCACGCTGGGTGGAGGTGTGATAGGTGTGGGCGTAGGCCCACTCACGTAGCGCGGTCTGGATGAAGCGTTCGGCTTTGCCGTTGGTAGGAGGGGTGAAGGGCCGGGTGAAGCGATGGCGTAGGCCGCGTTGGGCACAGCGTGCATGGAAGGCCCTGGAACGGTAACACCCGCCGTTGTCAGTGAGCACGCGGCGGACGCGGATGCCGAGGCGGTGGTAGTAGTCGAGGGCGGCGGTGAGGAAGGCCGCGGCAGTGGCGGCGGTCTGGTCGGGATAGAGCTGGGAGAAGGCGAGGCGGGAGTGGTCGTCGACGCAGACATGAAGGTATTCCCAGCCGGCGCCGGGGCTGGAGTGGCGGCGGTCCCCGGTGACGCGGTGACCGGCGCGGCGAAAGCGGCCGAGTTTCTTGATATCAAGGTGCAGCAGGTCGCCCGGGTGCGGGTGTTCGTAACGCCGGACGGGCGGCGGCGGGTCGAGGGCACTAAGGCGAGCAAGCCCCTGGCGGCGGAGGACTCGACTGACGGTAGCGGGCGCCACCCCGACAGTGGCGGCGATCTGGGCGCCAGTCCAGCGCAGCCGGCGCAAGGCGGTGATGCGGCTGATGAGAGTGGCAGGTATGCTGCGGGGCGAGCGGTGCGGACGCGAACTGCGGTCGAGCAATCCGTCCGCGCCCTCAGCCCGATAGCGGGCCACCCACTTGCGCACCGTGCGTGCGCAGACCCCGAAGGCGCTGGCCACCGCCTTCGGGGTCTGGCCCTGGTCGAGAATCCGCCGGACGACAGCGGCTCGACTCTGCGGCGTCAACTTGGCATTCTGATGGATGTTCACTTGGTCCTCCTTCCGGGAAACTTTGTGCTTGGTACCCTCAGTTTCCTCGGTTGGGACCGAGTGAACAACCTATTGAAAGATCACAGCTAGCAGCCCTTTCGATTTTGACAAGGGGGTTCAGTTCTTCATCGACAAGAAGAACAGAATCAGAGCCCGCCTACAGATGAGAGTACGCGAGAGCGAGCCCCCTCGCTACAACCAAGATGACTTGTTCGACCTGGAAGTTTTGGTCGATCCCAAGGGCAATACGAAGTGCTGGATTACTGGCTATGGCGAGATGTCGATGGAGACCTTCGTAAGGGATGTGGCTTACTTCCTGGAAGGCCAGCCCACCACCACGCACTTTTTCCCATTACTGGGGTGCCGAAGGTCTGGAGCTGCGCCAGGAACACCATAGGCGGCCTCAGAGCGCAAGTTTTTCCGGGATCCGGACTGCCGCGGCCTCGACGAGGTGAATTTGCTCTGGAGAGAGAATCTGCCGAAGTGGTCAAACCGCGCCAAACTTCTGTATGTCGCCGACGCCCGAAGTGGCCGGATCCGCGCGAGGTAGCAGTTAGCATCCCCAGTCAAATTCCTGGTACTGGGTCCGTTCTTGTCGTACTGGCATGTGAGTCAAACGTTGACGTGCGGGATCAATCAAGTCTTGATGAACACTCGGGCGTAGCCACGGCGCATGTCGCAATGACCCTTCAAATCAATCAGAAAGCCGATTCTGTCATTGCAACTACTTATGCTTGCGAAATCGAAGGCCTGGGGACCGCTGGTCGACCGCTCACTGCAACATTGCAATGAGCATCCTTTCCGCAACAGCCTACTATGATGTATGTATTGAATCGGCATATCGCAGCCGTCAGAAGAGACGGTATCGTGCTCCGCTTGGTGGACGGCAAATGAACTCTTGGCAACCAACCTGTACGAGACCTGCAACGTTCGCCATCTACTACGGCGTTCCCAACAAATCAGCACACCCTGAGTACCCCGCTTACCGCTCCGACAGTATCCAAAAGACGCCCGATGGAACACCTTCGTGAAGAGACCCTCAACACGTATCTCGCACTCCTGCTCGACAGATATGAAAACATAAACGCAACCGCCGAAAAGCGGTCCTCTACCGAGGCGATCGACATCACGGTCGTGCATGAAACCGCTGTAGCACCTATTCCCATCCTCATAGAAGCCAAGATTGGAAACACAGATTCCAAACGGCGGGAGGCTGCCCAGCAGGCCCGGTCCCGGCTCACCACCGAGCCGCGCGCGCTTGCTTTCGGTCTCTGCTATCCAACTCACCTGCGGGATGGGGCTGTTTCCGCCCAAGCCACCCAGAACGCCCTCGCTGAGTCCACAATCGCTTTCGCGCCCGTTCAACAATTGGGGGGAAAGCCGACATGGCGCGAAGGCTCGGTCGCCGATCTCGCTGACAGTCTTCGAAACGCCGATCTGTCCCGCCAGCGTATTGCCGACGCCATTGAATACACCGTACGCAAAGTGGCGGACATGCTCCTCGACCATGATTGCGCCCCTGACCTGGCAAACGCGCTGGCTCTACCCAAGACAAGCAAGACTTATAGAGCTGCCTCACTCGTAGCGGCGCTGATGCTCGCCAATGCGGCACTACTCCACCACAGGCTCCGTCTCGTGCCATCACTGGCTGGCGTTGCCCAGCTCAAGAATGCCCTGAGTGAACTCGACAAGACTCCGTCCATCATCCGCGATGCTTGGCAAGCGATTCTCTCTATCGACTATCATCCGGTCTTCGCACCGGCGCTCGCCGCTTTGAACGCTCTCGACGATGCGAATGCGAGAGAGCCCATGCGCTGGATCGCGCATACTGCAATCGCCGTTGCCGACGAGCTGGCTTCGCTGCGCTTTGACCATGCGGGACCTCTTTATCACAGGCTTCTCGCTTCGGCGAGGTACGATGGCTCCTTCTACACGAACAACGTTTCCGCCATGATGCTCGCAAGGCTGGCACTGACCGAGGACATGGCGGACTGGTCCAACTCGAACGACCTCGCGAAACTCAAGATCATCGATCCCGCCTGCGGCACGGGCACACTGTTGATGGCCGCAATGCACGCCATTCGAGACCGCCACGAACACTCAGCTGGAGCGGCGGCCGATTCCGACCCATTGCATCTCTCCCTCGTCGAGGATGTGCTGTATGGTCTTGATATCAACCGCCACGGGATTCAACTTGCCGCCTGCAATCTGACGCTAGGGAATCCCCGAATTGACTACAGCCGCATGAACCTGTTCACCATGCAGCATGGGCCGCAACCCAATGGCGGGGCTAAGGCCGGGTCTCTGGAATTTCTAGCCACGGCGAAAGACAAGAGAGACTTGGCGAGTTTCATCGTGCCTCTTCCCACGACGGGCGATCTCGATGCGGAACGGGCGGAACCTGGGACCGCGCCCGTCGAGTCGCTCACGGGGCTGTTCGACCTCGTCATCATGAACCCGCTGTCAAGGGCGGAGCAAAATTAGGCCACTGGGGCGGAGTAAAAGTAGACCATCTCGGGGATAGGACTCGTTTCTGAAAGCGGCTGTTTTGGGGGCTGGAGCGAAGTCGGGGGACGCCTGTTAAGGCGGCCCCGGACGTAGTGGAAGCCCCTCGAAACAGCCGGCGGCTGGGCGGGGGGATCAGGGGGAGGAAGAACGCTTCCGGGAACGCTTACTCTGCTGGAGACGGTAGCTCTCGCCGTTCATCTCCAAGATATGGACGTGGTGGGTGAGACGATCCAGCAAAGCGCCGGTCAGCCGCTCGGAGCCGAAGATCTCCGTCCACTCGTTGAAGGGCAGGTTCGAGGTGACCAGCGTCGAGGCCCGCTCGTAGCGCTGGCTGAAGATCTCGAACAGTAACTCCGAGCCCGTCTTCGACAAGGGGACGTAGCCCAGCTCGTCGACGATCAGCAGGTCTTGCTTGGCCAGCTGTTTTTGCAAGCGCAGGAGACGTTTGTCGTCACGCGCCTCGAGCAACTCGTGGACCAGCGCCGCGGCGGTGGCAAAGCGGACCCGATAGCCTTTCTGACAAGCGGCCAGCCCCAACGCCAGGGCAAGGTGCGTCTTGCCCGTACCGGAGTTGCCCAGCGCCAGCACGTTCTCTCTGCGATCCAGATACTCCGAGCGCGCCAGCTCCAGGACCAAGCTCTTGTTCAGCGACGGAATCGAGCGGAACTCGAAGGTCTCCAGGCTCTTGAGCACCGGGAACTTGGCGGTCTTGATGCGGCGCTCGGTGGCGCGCTGTTCGCGATCGAGCAGCTCCAGCTCACTGAGCCGCAGCAGATAGCGCGGACAGTCCAGACCTTCGGCCGCGCATTGCCGCGCCACTTTGTCGTACTCGCGCAGGAAGGTCGGCAGCCGCAGCGCCTTCAGCTGCGCTTCCAGCAGCACTTTCGGCTTGGCCATCACTCGGCTCCCGCGTCCACCAGCGCCAGATAGTCCGCCGCTGCGGTCCTCGCCACCCGCGCCGTGGGCAGATGGGGATAATTCTCAAGTTCCAGCCGGGGTGGGCGCTGTTCGATGCGACACAGCACGAGATGCTTGACGGCATCGAAAGAGATCGCGCCGAGCCGTAAGGCGTCCCCTACGGCAGCACGGACTTCTTCGAGCGGAACGTCCTCGAGCAGACGCAGTACCTGGACATACTCTCGAGCTCCAGCCTTGCCGAGCCGCGCTTCGAGCAGCCGGCGCAGTCCAGCAAACTCCTCGGGCAACTGCCAGCCTTCCAGCGGCGCTGCTTGCTCGAGTGCTCCGGTCTTGCGCTCCAGTAGGGCCAGATAGTGCAGCGGGTGAAAGATCAGCCCCTCACGCCCATAGCTGCGCCGATGCCGTGCGATCTCCTCGCTGCCGGCGCAGATGACGACTTTGTCCACATAGCCCTTGATGAGCACTTGGCGGTGTCCGTACTTGGTCGGCACCGAGTAGTCGTTGGTGTGGTAGCGCACCAGCGACAACGACGTCACTCTCCCAGGACGTGTCTCGCAGGCCTCATACGCCGCTGCCGGCAGCGCTAACAGCGCTTGTCGATCACGCTCGAAGCGCTCTCCGATCTTCTCTCGATGCCCGCGTTGCCGGCGCTCTCGCCTCTTGCGGCACTGCTCTTCCAGCCATACGTTCAACGCTGCCCAACTGGGGAACCGGGGCCGCGGTACGAAGAAGCTCCGTCGGGCGACCTTCACAAGGTTCTCGACCTTCCCCTTGTCGTTTCCCTTGCCCGGCCTCCCAAAACGCTCTGCGAACAAGTAGTGCGACTGCAGCTCCGAGAACGCCTGCGTCTTCTGCCGCGTCCCGTCGCCCAGGATCCGCGCCACCGCCAGCGTTGTGTTGTCGTAGAGAATCCGTCGCGGCACGCCACCCCAGTAGCGAAACGCCTCGACGTGCCCCTCCAAGAAAGCTTCCGTCGTCTCGGCCGGAAATGCCCGCACGTAACTCTCGTCGCTGTGGGGTAGATCGATGACGAAGTAGTGCGCCTTCGCCAGCACCCCGCCGATCTCCACTTGCGCCTCGCCGAAGTCCGCCTGGGCGTGCCCCGGCGGATGCGTCAGCGGCACGAACATCTCGCGCTGCGAGGTCCGCTTCAGCCGCACGTAGTCTTTGATGATGGTGTAGCCGCCCGCGAAGTCGTGCTCGTCTCGGAGTCGTTCGAAGATACGTTTCGCCGTGTGCCGTTGCTTCTTCGGCAGCGCTAGGTCCGTCTCCAGGATCTGGTCGATGATCGGCGTGTAGGCGTCGAGCTTCGGGCGTCGAATCGGCTTCTGCCGCCGATAGCCCGGCGGCGCGGCGTAGCGCAGCATCTTGCGCACGGTCTCGCGCGCCAGCCCGAAGCGCTGCGCCGCTTCTCTCTCGCTGACCCCTTCGACAAAGACCGCTCGGCGAACGCGTGCGTACAGCTCCACAGAGTACATCCCTCCTGCATCACACAAAACACCCTAAAAATGTTTTATGAAATGCTGGCGGGCGGTCTAGTTTTGCTCCGCCACCAGCGGCCTCAAACGGCCGCCCTGTGGTCTATTTTCGCTCCGGCGCTTACAACCCGCCGTTCACCCGGAACGATATCCGCAACCGCCAGTACAAGCCGTCGTATCGCCGTCCTCTGCAAGAACGTGAAATCGAAATCGCCAAGTTTCTTGAGAAACGCGACCCTCCTGCATTCCGCGCCATCGACCAGACCAGCGTGAGAACCTTCTTTGCGCCGCTGGCAGATGTACTCCTTAAGAACGCCTCGGCGTCATTTGCATCGGTTGTCCCCACGACAGCGCTGACGAGTGCCTCGGGCATCCCCGAAAGAAAATTTCTCGCGGAGCGCTTCCAGATCGAAACCATCGTGACCAGCCACGATCCGAAGCGGATAAACTTCTCGGAGAACACAGACATCCACGAATCACTGGTCGTCGCTCGTCGTCCGGGTGACGAACGCACCGCCACGCGCTTTGTTTCGCTCGCGCGCATGCCGCAGGATACCCACGAAGCAATCTTGCTTTCGGATCTGATCAATCGCCACCAACCGCTCGGTTCGTGGGGGACGGAGCACTCCTGGCCTTGGCCCCGTGTGCGCGAGGGGGACTGGAGCGCAGCGCTGTTCTACGATGGCGCTCTTGCCAACGCACTCCACGATCTCGCGGCGCTAGCCGGTACAGTTCTTGCTCCAGCCGGAGAACTCTGTCACATCGAACCAGGCGGACAACGAATCCGAGACGCTTTCCTACGTAATCCCCCGGCCGACGCGCCTTGGACCACTCCTATTCTTTGGGATCACCCCACTGAAATCCAAACCACGATGAACGCTGAAGCTGACGTGTTCGGCGCTTCCAAACCCGATCGTGATGATTACGCAAAATATCTCCAAGGGAAAGCCAGCCGGCTGCTCGTCGTGAATCGGCTCAGGACTGACACAGTGCGTGTGTCCGCCTGTTATGCTTCACAGCCCCTTCTAGGTTCCTCCTGGATTCCCGTGAGGCCAAAGTCACCGAATCTCGCCTTCGAGCATGCGCTCTGCGCTTGGTGGAACTCCACGCCCGGCGTTCTAACCTTGCTCCATTGCCGAGCCAAAGCACTGGACTACACGCGTTTCGCCCTCGGTTCCCTACGATCCTTGCTAATACCCGATCCGAACCGTGTTAACATCATGCCTCTCGCCGGCGCTTTCAACGTGACTCGTGCGGAAGCACTACGGCCTTGGCCGCACATGCATGACTGCCCAAACCGGGCCATTCTTGACCAAGCCGCCGCTCAAGTGCTTCGCGTCGATGGACGTACTATCGCAAACTGGCGCAAGCGCATTGCCCGCGAACCGACGGTATCCGGGAATGGCGATAAGAGAGGCAGTTGGGAGTCCGGGCCGAGGTTGTTCGCCGCAGCTAAACACGTATAGTTCACGTCATTGGGCTTTGACCCGATCGACCACTTCGAGGCGGTGGAAGGCGGCGGGAGGCTCCGGCCAACCTGAGGTCCCGTAGATCAATGACCGTCGCAGAAACGATACTTTCCGAGACTCCCACACCGGCGCGACTTACTCAATCCCGTCGCACGAACTCGTCCTGAGACTCGCGGAAAACGGCTGTTTAGACACGGCCTGTTAGCACTGCTCTTGCCGAACAACTGACAGTGCCGATAGCTAGAAGCTCACCTAGCCGGTTGAGGCGGTGGGCAAGGTATCCGTAGTAACAGCACATTCGATCCACGCCGATCACCCCTTCCCAGATCAGGCGCACTGTCTCGTCTGTTGCCTTCAACACCGTTTCCTCACTTCCATCATAGCCTCGACGGCACTCCACGCATGCGCACTGCTACTCAAGATTGTATAACTCGATTGAACATCACTCCTCAAACTCAACAGGGATGCGCGATCAGATGCGTGGCTGCTAACCAGCCCTGGAGCCGTGATGCGGGAAATCGCTGAAAAAGCTTCCTCAATCCTTGACACAATCATCGACTGATCTGGAAAGCAATGCCGTCGAACCAAACCCTGCACATGATAGCGTGGTACTATTACAGTATTGGTGGAGGTAGGATTGAGCACCGCTGTTCTACAAGTGATGCCGTCAGAACGCCTGCTGGGCGTTGAGTTGCCGGACGGATGGTTAGTTGTTAGGGAGGCACCACACGAAGCGCTGACGGGTGGTTGCTTCTCAACAGGTTATGTCGTTGAGCATCGAGATGGGCACCGTGCGTTCTTGAAGGCGATGGACTATTCGAGGGCATTCCGTGGCCCTCTGGAGTCTCTCTCGATTCGACTTGAGGATATTACTAAATCGATCAATCACGAGAGGACACTCCACAATCGATGCAAAGACAGCAGGCTTAGCAGAATAATCCGTGCGGTCGGTTCCGGTCAGTATAGGGCACCCGACTGGGATGAGAAGGATGTCGTCGAGTACTTGATATTTGAGCTAGCCGAGTCAGATGTACGCCACCAATTTGAAGCCGTGGAGAAAGTGACGCTTGCGTGGAAATTCAAGGTTCTTCACCAGATAGCTGTTGGGTTGAGACAGTTACATGGTATCGATATAGCTCATCAGGATCTCAAACCATCGAATGTCTTGGTACTCAAACACGAAAATACGAAACTTGGAGACTTAGGATGCGCCTCTTGCAAAGATCTCACTGCGCCTCATACTGAATTTCAAATACCAGGAGACCTAACCTATGCAACCCCAGAATCATCCTATAGGTCAGTGCCAGAAGATTGGAACGCTCGAAGAATGGGGTGCGATTGCTATCATCTTGGCAGCATGGTTGCGTATTTCTTCTCTGGAACATGCATGACTGAACTGCTCTTCGGCCATTTGGATGAACGGTTCGATCCACAGAACTGGGAAGGCTCATACAAAGATGTCCTACCGCACCTGCAGGAGGCTTTCGGGCGTGTTCTTGAAGCTTTGTCTCTCGGTATTCCCGAGAGTGTACGTCCAGATGTATTGGAAATGATCGTGGAACTGTCCAACCCCGATTATCGCAAACGAGGTCATCCTGCGAACCGCCATCGACTCGGAAATTCATACTCATTAGAACGGTACGTCAGCAAGTTTGATCTACTGTACCGTTGGTCTTTTTACACGGCTACTTAGTTGGCACTCGGACCAGAGGACAAGCGTTCGATTTTTCCTAGGTGGAGATCGTTCGCAAGAACGCTTCAGACTCGTGAATTGGACCGCTCGGTCACAGCAAAAACAAAAGGGCGTGATCCCTTAGCCCTGTTCGATGTCAAAATTCGTGAATGGCGTGAACATGGATCGCTCAGTTTTGCAAGACAACTTGTCGGGGCAGCTATTGTACAAAAGCAGCAGGGTGAAGTTCGCGATGCTGCTCGCTTTATTCTTCAATCAGATCATGCAACCGGGCCTGCAAAACACCTAGCAGAAGTAGTGCTTGGCGGTCCACGTAGATCTGCTCCCCCAGCTAATGTAAAGGATCTTATTAAATTAGCGCGTGTGAAAACTAGGGCTCTGCCTGGCAGTCCTCTTCCCTGGGTTGATCTTGCTCTCGGGTATACGATCTTAGGAAAGATACCCGAGGCGAAACGTTCGCTGTTGTCAGCAATTCAAAACGCAAGGAACAACCGGTACGTTCTGCGTGCTGCGACAACCTTTTTTGCGCACACAGACGATTTCGAATCGGCTCATGACATTCTGTGTCGTTCTGAATCAATAAAAAGAGATCCTTGGTTGTTGGCTGCGGAGGTGGCGGTTGCTACTGCATCAAACAGGAAGCCAATGTATTTTCGTATTGCCAAATCTCTTGTCAACCAAAAGAGCTTTCCTGAGAGTCATCTGAACGAACTCTTAGCCGCTCTTGGAACCATAGAGTTTCGATCGGGCAGTAATAGGATAGCACGCCAACACTTCAGGCGTGCCTTAATGGATCCAAGTGAGAATGTAATGGCTCAAGCACGTTGGGCAGCTAAGATGGGGTTGGGAATCGAGATACCTACTTCCATGCTCGAACTGCCGATGGGGTACGAGACACGAGCGTGGCACAATCGATACCGTGGGAATTGGAAAATCTCAGTCGAGAATTCCAAAGACTGGTTGAACTACCAAATGTTCTCTAGCCGCCCAGCTGTGCTCGGTTCATTTGTTTCTGCGGTTGCTTTGGAAGATCACTCGACTGCCATCCAGATTATCAAAGATGGATTACAGGCCAACCCGCTGAATCCAGTACTACTGAACAATCTCGCCTACAGCGCTGCCTGTCAAGGAGATTTTCAGAGAGCAGAGAAAGCCTTAAGATTAATTTCAACGTCTGGAAACAAGATTATTGCACTGTACAAAACGGCTACGACTGGTCTATTGAAATTCAGACAAGGTGCTGTCGAACAGGGTCGTAAATTCTATTCACAGGCTGCGGATAAAGCCTGGCATATCATGGATCCCCAGTTAATGAATAGACTGATGATCTTTTGGGCTTTGGAGGAGATACGCGCTGGTGGATCAATATCAGAGGCGATACCAACGCGTGCGATAGATTCGGCACGCTCGGACGAGGATCCTGTTGTTGGCCTTCTTGTGAAGCGAATTCGCTCCTTGTAGCCGGAATAATATTCAACAAGGTTTAATCGTTTCCTAATCTGCTATTTTGTTCTGTTCAAGATGTACTAGTGCCGTCGCCAACAGTCACCCTTCCTCGATGAAAAGGCAAAATCCTCGGAGTGGTCAATACGGCCGATCATGCATCAAGCCTTGGTAATCGAAGCCGCGTTTTGCAAAGATCGCAGCTGCCGGTGTGGAAATCTCGGAAAGGATTCTTACTGCAACGCAGGTCGGCCGTCGATGGGAAAGCATCTACGGCAGGGCTCCATCGGTACGTCGCCGGCGCGACATGCTCAGGCGGGGGGATCGAAAAGCCGGTACTGGCGGTTGACGGGGCAGCCGTGATACGCCAGCCAGCCGATGTGAAACCAGTTGCCGCAGCGTTTGCACTGCCGGCACTGTGCGCCGTCGATGACTTTGGACTCACCCCACTGCGTGGAATCGACGGGATGCGCGGTTTCCTCGCGCGGATCGGGTTGTTGGTTCGATATGATTCTGAAGTCCTCCTGTCGGTAAGGGATCGGAACGATCGAGCTACACCACCCGCTCGGCGCACCACCAGCCGGCGATGACTTCGTTCAGCGCGTCCTGCAGGTTGGGGAAATACTGGCGGGCCTCGGTGTGACCCTTGGGCCAGACGGCCCAATGCCCATGCTTCCAAACCGCCTCGGGATCGGAGTCCTCGCTGATCTTGACGGAGGCCAGGAACTGGTGTCCGTCGCGCCGCTTGATCAGATAGGTGATTCCGCTGTCGGTTTCGAGCGTGATGCGCATGGTGTTCTCCTGTCAGGGTGGGTTTGGAGCTTTCCGCTCACCCGTACCTGGCGGAAAGCGGAGAACCCTGTCAGGAAAGGAGGCATCTAGGAGCTGGTCTCGAAGCGGCAGTCCGGCCAGCGGCACACGCGCAACGACGTGCCGCAACCGGTATCGATGCGAGGCAGTGCGCCCTTGCGGTTGCACTGCGGGCAGCGGGCGTGAAGCGCCTGGCGCTTCATGGCGTCGCTGAGGTTCTTCCGCCAGCGGTTTTTAGCGCCGGCCAGGTCTTTCTTGTAGTAGGGCATCTAACGGGTAGTCTGCCGGCGAAACAGGGTAGGCTAGGGGATCGATGGAACTGCTGGCGATGATCGCGGTCCTGATCGCGTTCTATCTGATCGCGAAGGCTGCGCGTCGAGCGCGTCGCAAGCGGCCGGGCGACACGATCAAAGGCCGGGCGTGGGTGACGGACGGCGACGGCATCAAGGTCAGGGGCTACAGCGTGCGCCTGGCCGGCCTCGACGCTCCGGAGTGGAATCAGCCGGCGAAGCACCGCATCGGGTTCTGGTTCAACCACGGCAAGCGGGTCAAGCGGGCGCTGAAGCGCGAGGTTGGCGGCAAGCGGGTGAAAGTCGCGGTCGAGGGGTTCGACCGCTACGGCCGTGTGCTGGGGACGGTGAGCTGTCGTGGACGCGACGTTGGGGAGTGGCTGGTCCGGTCCGGCCACGCGATCACCTGCTTCGACAACCGCTACAAGGCGGTAGAGTACGAGGCGCGCAGCGAGCGGAGGGGCATGTGGGGGTATAAGAAGGCCATCGATCCCCGAGAATGGCGCAGCGGGAAGCGATAGGCGGGGAAGCCGGTTGGGATCGATCAAACGTCGGAGCGGGGATTCATTTGAGCGATGCGCCTTTCCTCTGCTGAGCGCAGGGCGGTTGCGCGGTCAGCAACGGAGTTCTGTGACAGTGAGAGCAGCTCGACCTGGATGTAGTCGAAGCGTCTGACACCTTCAAACAGGTTGTTCGCTGCAACCGCCACGTCTTTCCAGTGTTTGCTGTCGTAACCAAAATTGGTCCTATGGTCGATGTCATCGATGAGGCGCCTCCAGCGGTGGCGCAGCTCCCAGCTTTTGGTGAGGGCGTCAGCGCGCTCCGCAGGGCTCATGTGGATGATCTGTTCGGGCAGGGTGAGCTGTTCCGTTTCAGTGAGAAGCTCGGCAATGCGACGGCGGAGAACCTCGTTGTCGAACATGAGCGTGTCCTTTCAGCGCCGGCGCGGCCTCTGCGGCAACGGCGGCAGCGGCCCTTCGCGCGGCGGCCAGTATAGGGGGCCTGAACTGGCCGACGGGGGTGGTGGTTGCGAGCGAAGGGCAGGCCGGGGCCCGTTCGTGGTGAGCTCCGGCCGGGATCGTGCAAACCAGCTATTGGGGATGAGAAGCACGGTGACGAAATAGAACACGAGACCGATCGCAAGAGTGAGGGTGTCGGCGGGATCGCTCACGAAATAGAGGCTCAAGAGGAAGGCGAGGAAGCCGAAGAGGATGACGAACGTTCGCCGACGCCACTTAATGTTTTCGATCTGAAGTTGTTCTTCGAAGCGTTGATCCATACGGGAAGTATGCCCCGGCCGGCCGCAACCGGCAAGCAAACGGCCGACGTCGCCACTTCTCCGACTTCGAATCTGAAGCCAGAGTGTTTGGACCTGGCGCTCTTCCCGGAGCGGATCGAGGGGTTCTCTCCCCCGTCGTGTGGGCAAGGCGGCCGTGGCCGCCTTCTCGAAGTACCGGCGCGTCCTAGCCGCGACGAAACAAGCGGGGATCTCGACAGAGCTCCCCGTCAGTGCATTCCCATGACAATGACGAATTCAGGGACTCGAAAACGCCGCACGAGCGTACTCGAGGGCCGTCAGGTGAGGCGGCGTGCGCCGCCGATTCCCCATGCCCGGCCGAGCAAAGGCATCCGCGTCTGGATTTATTTGCTCTGACACTGAAATGTGCTCAAGCGCGGAAGCTCGAGCGCACGAACGAACGTCCGGCGCCGCAGAGCAAGCCGATCGTGCGTGAACCCGACAAGGCTGATGATGGCAGGTGATCCTGACGAATCGCGTCTACGAGACTGCCCTGCCCCGCCCGCCATGACGAAACGCCACAAGAGCCACGCGGGGATCAGTAATCGTTGCTTATGACCTCGGACCCCTCGTTTGCTGAATCGAGCAACTAGCGGTCCCACTGCTGAGAACGGGAGCGGTGGTACTCAAGAACACGGCTGACCTGCGAGGGGAGAACATCGGGGTCAGGCTCGTGGACGGAAGCATTGCGGTCGTACTTGAAGGCGGCAACTTCGTGGAACTGGTAGGGGCAAGCACGGGGAAGCGCCAGCCGTCGCGCCTTGCGAGCGGTGCGCTTATCAGGCTGCAGGTTATGTTGAACGTCGTACTTGGCAAGATGATCGATCGCTTCGCTGCGCCCACGCTGCCAGGCTGTGCGAAACATCTGCGGATAGAGGTTCACCAGGCGGGGGTTTTCAACGATGACGGCGGCCATGTTCCGGCGAAAGCGCTGAACTTCCTCTTCCCAGCCTTCGACTTCGTCAGAAGTCGCCATCGAGCCATGCTCGATCTTGAGAAGGTGAGTGATGGCGTTGGCGCATTCCGAGGTCCACTTGTGTTGTTCGGTTCTGCCCACGGATTCGATTTCCTCGATGACATTCTCCCAATCGACGGCGGCGAAGTCGCGGCGCCGGAGGGCGTCGGACTGTTCGACAGACCATGCGTAGGGATCGCTGAGGTACAGCTCGGCCGATTTGCGCTGCTGAAGATTGACGGGCTGGGAAGCGGCCGTGGACATGGGGCCTCGCGAGGCCCTCATTGTATCAATGGGGAAGTGCGGCCGCGGCGGGAGCCGCGTCCTTCAGAAGCCGGGCAAGGCGAGCAGCACGGCGAGAAACATGGCGATCGCACCGGAGAAAGCGCCTAGCGACCACCAGAGAAGCCGCAAGCGTTCAAGCGGCATGGGAAAGCAGAAGCGATCGGTAAAGAAGCGCCGCAAGAAGCGCAGACAGCGAAGAGCAGCTTCCGCAATGGGTGTAATCCGGAGGCGGGAAAGCAGGACGTAGGAAGCATTGGAGAAGGATGCGGGGTTGCCGTGAATCGCGGCATGGCAATCGCGGCAGATTTGCCAGCGAAACGTACCGCCGTTGCGAGCGGTGTAGTAGGGAGCGCGGGTGATCGAAGTAGCACAGAGAACGCAGGGCTGATAGTACCTTTCACTCAGGTCGGGGTCGATCTCGATCCGCGCGAAGTCCCAAAATCCGCCGTACAGAACCTGATTCTGTTCATGGTAGTGGCGCAGCAGGAAGGTCAGGTTCGAACCACGAGGGTCGAAGGACCAGTCGTGATCGAGAGCGCGCTGAAACGCACCTTCAACAGGTGGACCGGTGGCGCCGTGGTGAAGCAGGAAACGGGCTTCTCTCTTGGTCAGTTTCATGGCGGGCGCAATGAGAACGAGCGTAGGCGAGAATGGGCGTGCTGGCAAGAGGAACGGGCGAAGCTAGAGCATTTTCCAAGATTTCATAGTCCGTAGCCGCAGTGGCGGAAGCAAGCTTGAATGTTGTGCGGAGTCACAGCGGCGAGGGCAGCGGCGAGGCATGTCTCGAGCGTGGCAAGCGAGCGGGCCTTGGCGGTGCGCAGTTGTTGCTTGACCTGAGCCCAGCACGGTTCGATGGGGTTGAAGTCGGGCGAGTAGGGTGGCAGATAGAGTAGCTCGGCGCCGCGCGCCTGGATGCTTTCGCGTACCCCTGCGACCTTATGGGCCGCCAGATTGTCCATCACCACGACGTCGCCGGGTTGGAGCTGTTGGCCCAGCACCTGCTGCAGGTAGGCGAGGAATATCTCGCCGTCGGTCGGCGCCTCGATGGTCATGGCTCCAACCCATCCGCAACGGCGAATCGCCCCCAAGACGCTCAACGTTCGCCAACGCCTCGCAGGCACGCCTTCCCGCACGCGTCGGCCTCGCCGTGCGCGCCCGTAGCGTCGAGTCATTTCCGTAGCCACACTGCTTTCGTCCAAGAAAATCAATCTTTCCGGGTCGATCCGTCTTACTTGTTCCCGCCACCGAGAACGTCGCTGTCGGTTGGCGGCGGTGTCTTGCTCAGCGGCCTAGAGCGATTTTTTTTTAAGCGCAGCCCCAACTCGCGCAACAGACTCCACAACCGACCGATACTCGCTCTCAGCCGCAACTCGTCGCGCAGCCGCGACTGCAGTTCGTGCAAAGTCAGATCGGGATGCTCTTCGATCCATGCGCCCACCTGCCGGCGTATCTCCGCAGTAAATTTGCTGCGCGGACCTCGCCGGCCCGACGGTGGGCGCGCCCAACTGCCGGTGCGTCGAAACGTCGCCGACACCTTCTTGGCCCAGCCCACGCTGACGTGGAATCGCCGGGCCAACACTTCCAGACTTCCTTCTCCCTGCTGATGCGCCTCGATGAGTTTGCGGCGCAAATCGTCCGCATAGGCTTTCGCCATCGTCTTCGCGTCGAAGCATTCGCCAGAGCCGTCTTCATTATCGCTGAAAATGCTCTAGAACGCGGGAACACCGAAGGGAACGGTCAGAAGGACGTGCCGAAAAAGGCGAGGCCGAAGGCGACCAGCAAGGTGAGAACGGCGAGAAACCCGAGCCGGAAACGGCTGGGGTGGTAGAAAGTCAAGGCTGCGATGAAGAGCAGCCAGACGAGGGCGGGAAGGCAGACCCAGCGAAGGAACCAGCGCCGCGATTCGGTCACAGTACGGACAATCCCCGTTTCTCGAACATGAGGCGAAGGGCTTCGGTGAGGAGCTCCTGGACGGTGGTTTCTTCCTCCGAAGCCAGCATCCGCAAGCGCTTGGCGACTTCCGGATCGAAGTAACCTCCGATATGTCTGCGCTTGGTCTTGCGCTGGGGTGGAGGGGTAACGGGGGAGTGCGGATCCGGAGGGGGAGACGAAGATTTGAAGGCGGCAGCGAAACCGGTTTTGGTCATGTCAGGGGATTTCCGTTGTTTGAAGTCTTGAAGTCCTGCAAGCGTGCAAGAACGAAGGTGTGCAACTCTGCAATCTCGCGGGCGGCCTTGCCGTTGGGCTCGAACTCCTGCGCGGCCTGGCCGGCGACAAGAGCCCGGGCGAACGCGATACGGCGGCCGAGGCGGACGGGGCAGGTTTCAACCTGATGGGCGATGAGCGCGGCTTCGGCATCATGCGCATCATGGCCGGTGGCGGCGGTCGCGTTGAGAACGACCAGCACGGGCGTAGCGGTGGTTCGAAGGAAGTTGAGCGTGTTGTTGATGGCCTCCAGATCGAGGATCGCCGGCCGGCAGGGGATCAGCACCAGGTCGGCAACGATGGCCGCCTCCAGGGCGGCGCTGTCGGAATGCGGAGCGGTATCGACGTAGAGCATTTCGCCGCCGATCTCGCGAACCCGCGCGATCTCCTGCCGCAAACGGCTGGCATGAGCCGAGAGCACGACGGGCAGCTCGGCCTCGCGGCGGTCCGACCAGTTCGTGGCGGAAGCCTGCGGATCGAGGTCGATGACGGCGGTGTTCTGTCCGGAAGAGGCCGAAGCGACGGCCAGGTGCAAGGCCAGGGTGGTTTTACCGGAACCGCCTTTCTGGCTGACGATGGCGATGGTTTTCATAGACGTAGACTGCAAGACATCAGGGCTGCAAGCGTGCAAGACTGCAAACGTGCAATCCTGCAAATCTGCAAGCGTGCAACCTTTCAATTCTGCACGGATTCAGGATTGACACAAGCCGGACCACGCTCGCACGCGCCTAGCGCGTCAGAGAAAAGACGGGCAAAAAGGCCGGTTCGTGGGGCCTGGTTACGGCGGATCCGCGCGACGGCGCCGGCGACATGCGCATGATCCGGACTCGAATCCGGGGGTGGGGGTCCACCTCGAAGCGGAACGCCGCGTCAGCGGCCTCCAGTGAAGGGCTTTTTACCTCATTCATTCCCGCGGCAGCCGAAGCGGGACGGAACCGACAGTGCATGAGCGCCTGCTGGCGCGAACGAAAGGACAACCCAATGAAAGGACTCGGCACGGCACGGCGGCCGTGACGAAACGGGTACCGCAGCGCGACGAATAGCGAACAGCGACGAAGGAGCTGACCTGACGCAACCCGCACCTCGAACGGACCGTAGGGGAAGATGGCTCGGGGGGAGAACCCGATGCAGCTCGAAGATGTAGTCTGCCGACGCGAAGCCGGCAGCGCGGTGGTGGAAGGTGTGAAACAGGAATGGGGCTGGCAGCGTCAGCATCATGCTACTGATGCTGCTGCGGGTTCCTCGAAGGGAAGCGAGCGGGGATCGGTGAGAGCCTCGCCTGTGTTGCTGGGATCGTAGCCGAGGATCTCCGAAGGCCTCCAGGGGCAATGGAAGGGAAGCCGGCTGTTCCAGTTGCCCGCCAGGCGCTCGGCCTTCAGTATGCGGTAGCGGCGATCCAGGGGGAGGTAATGGCCGGAATGCAGGTCCATGGCCGCGTACATGCGGCCGACGTGCCAGGCGAAGCTGAGGATGGCGGGGAGAAACTCCTTCATGGAAGGATTGCTGCGGAGAAGCTGCGAGATTTGAACGCGGCGAAAGACCAGATCGCGTTTCCATTCGGTGCGCGCCTTGCTGTCGGTCGAGGAAGCGTTGGCGAGAAGCAACAACACCTTCACTACGTCGCGGCAATGGCTGCGGCAGAGAAACAGTTGCTCATTGGAGTAGCGGATGAGTTCGTCGGCGAGTTGGGCAGCGTCGAGCTGGTCGTACTCGCGCCGGCACAGGTGGCCGGCCTGCTTCAAATGCCAGGCGAAGCGGTCCTCGGAAGAGCTGACGGTCTGCTCCGATCGGAGCATGGATTGGATCGGTTTGCCGGTGTCGAGATTCCACTGGTCGTGAGCCTTGTGATGCATGGGGTTGTGAGCCTCCTGTCGGTAAGGGTTGGGAGCTTTCCGCTCGCCCGTACCTGGCGGAAAGCGGAGAACCCGCCAGGCCGGGGAAAGCGCAAGCGCTAGATCGGGTGGGGGTTGTGCTCGATCTCGCGCAACTGGTCAACGATGGCTTCCATCGAGTCAAGGTGCGCTCGAAAGGCTGCCCAGCCGGTGAAGTTGCGGTCGGTCGGTTGCGGCAGCAAAGTGAGTTTCTCTGCGGTGGAGAAGGAAGGCTCGTGGCCGTAGAACTTGTGGTAAGCCAGCGTCCATGCTCCGAGACGCGTGCAGTCGAGGGCGTCGAGTTTGTGTTCCGTGTCGTCGGAGAACATGCCTGGGAACACGGTATGTTTGGGCGAAACCTGTAAGGTTCCGGCGATCAGGCTGCCGGCGAGACAAACCTCGCATTTCCATTGATGGACGGCGGTGTGCCATTGATCGCTGTCAGGATGGTAGGTTTCGGGATCGAGGCGGCGGGCATCTGCGATGGCGGTTGCGAGAAGATCGCTCATGTTGTCGGGGAGCGATCTGGATTTCGTCGTGGATGTAGCCCTGGTTTGGGGAGCTGCGGGATTCGGTGGAGAGTCTGTCATCGAAGGAATCCTCCTGGTGGCAAGGGTTGGGAGCTTTCCGCTCGCCCGTACCTGGCGGAAAGCGGAGAACCCGCCCTGCCGGGACAATTAAGCGCTAGAGGCTGTGGGCGTCGCGCTCGATCGAGCGAAGGTCAGCGACGATGGACTCCAGCGAATCGAGGTGGGATTGAAACTCCTGCCAGCCGTTGAAGCTGCTGTTGTGCGGCAATGGCAGGAACGTGAGCCGTTCCTCGACCGGACGAGCCGGCCGGCGGCTGTAGAAGGTCTTGTAGGCCAGCGCCCACTTCCCGAGGCGCATGTAGTCGAGGGCCTCCAGTTTGCGCTCGGTGTCAGCGGAGAACATATACGGAAACATGGTCCGGTTGGGAGAGGAGTTGAAGGTTCCGGCGATCAGGCTGCCGGCGAGACAAATCTCGCAAGGCCCTTCCTCGGTGGCGCTGTGCCATTCCTGGCTGCGCGGCCGGTAGGTGTTGGGATCGAGGCTGCGGGCGTCGAAGATGGTCGCAACGAGAACATCGGTCATGGAATCGGGGAGCGAGTCGGGTTCCGTCATGGTCAGCGTATCGACGCTGAGAGCTGCGGGATGGGTGAGAGTGGCTGTCATCGAAGGAATCCTCCTGGAGGTAAGGGTTGGGAGCTTTCCGCTCGCTCGTATCTGGCGGAAAGCGGAGAACCCGCTGCAGGGGGATGGTGCTTGAAGGGATGAAGGGATCAATCGGGATCGAACTGGTAGTTGTAGAAGAGACGTGGGGTGTAGTATTTCCTTCGGCGCTTGGCGGCCGGGTTGAAGTGGTCATGGACCACCAGGCCGACGTATTCTTCGATTGAAATTCTTTGGATGCGGCTGGCCGGCTAGATGGCAACCCAATCGACGTTCTGCTTGCCGTCGCAATAGAGGCAGAACACCTTGCCATCGGAAATGTCGTATTCGAACTGATGCTTTTTGGTGTCCCAACAGGCGGTGGCGTCGAAGGTGATCTCTTCACTGCGGCAGGCTGCGCAAACGGGCTTTTCGGGCATGTCGTTTTCTTTGCTCGGCGGCTTGGCCGCGACGGTCAGATGGACTTCATCGAAGTGTGACATGTTGGAGAATCCTCCTGGGAGTAAGGGTTGGGAGCTTTCCGCTCACACGTACCTGGCGGAAAGCGGAGAACCCTCGTCAGGCGGGGGTTAGCTTCAAGCGCAACCCAAGGGAATGACATGGTTGTTGGGATCTGTCTCTAGGGAAAAGAGTACGGAGAAACCTGGATTTTGACAAAGCGCGGAAGCTCGAGCGCACAGAGAAAGACCCTTGCACGATGCGGTGACGCGCAAGGGCCTGTTGGAGAAGGGGTTTTCAGGAAGCGCTGCGGCCGTTCGCGCTGTGCTGGCAGCCGATCGCGTCGAGCATGGTGAGAAGGATCGATCGCTCGTTCTCGAAGAGCTCCTGGACGTAAGAAGGATCGGAGTCGGTTTCCACTCCCCAAATGCCGGGGCTCTTGAAGCGGTGGAGGATGACGTGGCCGGCCTGGCCGATTCCGATGAGCAGGGTACAGGAAGCTCGGATGCCCATGAATCCGAAGTCGCCGTTGTTGGCCTGGCGCAAGCGTTCCTCGAAGCCTTCCTGCTCCAGATAGGAGGTATCGGGGCAGGGATCGGGCAGGGTTTCCATAACGATATCTTCGTGGCGAATCATGATGATGCTCCTTTCTCGTGCGGGGTGTGAGGGTGAGAGTCGGTCTCCTGGGTGCGGGCGTCCTCGCGCCGTATCCATTCGGCATCTGTAATCCAGTGGTAGCCGTCCGCGCAAATGTATTCCGGCTCGCCGTCGATGGGGTCATGGGGCAGGAAGCGCTGGGAGTCGGTGCGGCAGTCGCCCCAGAAGTCGGAGCGGTGGTGATACTCGCAGCAACCGCACTCGATCATCGAGACTTTCTCCTTCGAATCGAGCGGCTCGCCGCTTCGGATGAAGTGCAACTGATCGGACATGGCGTTATTGCCTCGCTTTCTCAAGGGCTTCCCTCATGCGTTTCGAGGAACGCCGCTCGATGATCTTGAGCTGGTAGACGGGATCGCGGGGAAAGTGCGTGCGTTCGTAGATGTGCTTGAGCTCGCGGTACAGCTCGTTGTACTCGTCGGGCTTCGCCGGCCGGGTCGCGGAGAGAACGTGCGTCATCTGCGCGCTTCCGTGCTGGCCGATGCGGGCATAGCAGGCAACAAGGGTTTGCGCCCGGTTGTGCGGAACGTAGGGGAACACGGCGAGAATCGCAGCGCTCTTGTCGCGGTACTTGCGGAACATCACTTCGATGGTTTGGGGTTTGTCTTTCATCTGTGAAGTCCTCCTTCGGCTGTAGTGGGTTGGGAGCTTTCCGCTCACCCGTACCTGGCGGAAAGCGGAGAACCCACGGCGAAGGGGGGCGCGGGGGCAGGCCGTGATGCATTGAGAAAGAAAATCCCCGCCGCACGTGCGGCGGGGGAAGAAAGAGAAGGGATGGTTTACAACGCGACCGCAACGGGTTCGATGTCGCGCACTTCCCAAACGTGGCGGCTGCCGAGCGTGCTTCTCACCAAGCGATAAGCGAGACTGCTTTGCGCTTGATCAATCCAGTTCCTGACCTTGCTGTCTTCCCACTCGGGCGGCTCGCACGACTGGTATTCGAGGCAGGAGAGATACATCCAGGCTTCGGACGGGGTGTACACAATCGGTGTGGCGGAACGGCAATCGTCGAGGTATTGCGTCACCGTGTATTCATCGTCGAAACAGGCGTTGTTCACGTCGCTGGTGCTTTCCGGAAGCTGTGTGCCGCTGGTGTCCCAACCGGCATCGTCGAGGTTGCCGATGATGGCGGAGAGAATCGGGGCATACGCTCGTTGCCCCTCCGGACCGTAGCGCCAGGCTACGGAAATGACGTTCGCCATTGCCAGGTCCATGCGGATGCTCTCATCGTCGGGCTTCTCCCGGGCGAACTCGTAAACGTTCTCCATGATGATCTGCGCGCAAGTGGCGATGTGTTCGGCAGTGACTACGAAAGCACTCATGAATGGTGTCCTCCTGTCGGTAAGGGTTTGGAGCTTTCCGCTCACCCCTACCTGGCGGAAAGCGGAGAACCCTGACAGGGGAAGGGCACACTTGCGCGGTGAGCGCTGCTGTGAGTCGGGGGAGAGAAACGGCGGCCTACCGGCCGCCGTCACGACGGGAATTGAAGGGGTCGCGGAAGTCTTGCAGGATGCCGTTGAAGCCGCACTGGTCGCAGTAAGCGTTGCTGGCGTTGTCCCAAACGGTAGCGGAATCGGTGGGGTCGGTTCCCATCGGCGTCAGAATGACGGCGATGGTCGCATAGATGCGAATGTTGTCGTCGCGCCGGTATTCCGGACAGATCATCTGCCAGGCTTCTGATACGGTTTCCGGAAGGTTGCTAGCCATGATGGAATCCTCCTGGTGGTAAGGGTTGGGAGCTTTCCGCTCACCTGTACCTGGCGGAAAGCGGAGAACCCTGCCAGGCGAGGCCAGCGGACGGGCGCAAGCGCCTCGGCTGTCTCATGCGCATGGTCTCTTGCAACGGATTATTCGGCAAGAGCAAACGCCGGCGTCGAGCGCGCTGGCTCGCGAAGTTGAGACAGCGCTATGTGCGATCGCGCACGTGGGCGGCGGCGATTCAGCGATAAACGCTGCAGATACGGCGTGCGGTGTGGAGGGCTTCCGGACTGCGTACTCGCTGATATGCCCCTACCGCTTTCGAGAAGCGGTAGCCCCAGCATTGGAGCGTCTGTCGGGTCGGCCGGTCCGGACGGTGCGGGAAGAAAATCTGAACCCGATTCTTCTTCACGTTATCGACGATGCGAACCTCCCCGAACAGCTCCTGGGTGTTCTGAGTGGCGGTCGTGGGGTGAGCGGGTACGAGCTTCTGATCGACGATCTGAAGTCCGAAGTCGTCATGCAGCCGGCCGCGAATCTTGCGGATGCTCTTGCCGTAAGCGGCGATCCGCACGGGGTGGATTCCCCGCGTTCCGGTGGCATCGGGATCCTTCAGGCTCGCGATGTAGGTCGCGTCGAAACCCATTTCCTCAAGCGGCTGATCGCTGCCGCTGCGGTCGGCCTTGCGCAAGGCGCGATTGATCGCCTTCATGCGTTCCTTCGTCTTGGTGAGCTTGAGGGAGACTTTCAGAAGCCGGATGGCTTCGTCGTTGTGAAGGTGGGGGAAGAGGTCGTCCATGGTGAAGTGGTCCTCCTGACGGTAAGGGTTGGGAGCTTTCCGCTCGCCCCTACCTGGCGGAAAGCGGAGAACCCCCGGCCGGCGCGATCGCAGCCAGGGCGAAGCCTGGGGCTGGGCACAAGATGTTGTTAGGCGCGCCGCGATGAAGCTATAAGATGTTGGGGTGTTGCGAGCTCATCGAGCGCAAGATGATGGGTTGCGGTTCGGTCAGCACTATCCGGATCCGCGATGAATCCGGGGGTGCTGGGGGTCCACCTCGAAGCGGATCGCCGCGTCAGCGGCTCGGCAGCGAAGGTTTTTCAAGGGAAAGTCCCGCCGCACGCGCGGCGGGACGGATCAAGCGGAATTACGCGGCTGTGGCCTGCTCTTCCGCGACGACCTGGCTGCGCTCGATGCGCGGCCGGACTTTGACGATCGCAATGCGATGGGTACGAAAACGCACCTCGTCAATGACGCCGGTCCAGGTGTCGCCCTGATCGGTGACGGCCTCGATGGCCTCCCCGACGAGGTTCTCCGGGAGCTTGCCGGTGTTGCCGGCAAAGAAGGCACCGGTCTGGCCTTCCTCCAGGATGGCCTCTTTCCAGCCGCTGGATACGCTGCGGGGGAGCTGCACCGCGACGGTTTCCTCCAGCGCCCGCCGCATCCATTCGGAAAGGCTGAGCTGGTAGTTGTTGCTGGCCTCGACCATGCGATCGAAGAACGCGCGGTCGCAACGGAAACTGACGGTCTTTCTGTCGCTTGCCATGATTGATTGTCCTCCTGCCTGTAAAGGGTTTGGAGCTTTTCGCTCACCCTGGGCCGGCGAAAAGGCGGAGAACCCGGGCAGGCGGACGGCGCTCGGCCGAAGGCCGGCGCCTCGACGGCAAGCCGCAGCGAGTACCTCGAACGGGGGCCCGCGCCGGCGCCGCACGGCAGGGCCGGATCGGTAGATGGTTTTATCGATGGAGACTGAGACTAGGAACTGTCGAGGGACTTCAGCTCTTCGCAGACTGCAGCGTGTGTTTTCTGGTCGCGAACGATGCGGGCTTCAAGACGCTTGAGCTTGGCGAGAAGCGTTTTGCGCTTCCGGCGCCGCTTGCCTTCAGGGGTTTCCCTGGTTCTGGTTTCGTAGCGTTTGTTCTGGCATCGACGGCAGACGCGTGCTTGCGGTCCGCTCTTCCACCAGTCGTTGTCGAGAAGGGCTCCGCAGTCCTCGCAAGGTACGGGCTCCGCCGCCCACCTCGGGCGTTCTTTATCGGGATCGTAGAGTTGGCTCATGACCTGGTTTCAAGTGCTCTGACTTCAGTTTGTGGGAATGAGAAGTGGCGACGTCGGCCGAAGGTGTAATGTATCTGACACCGTTTTCGTGGACAGAGAGGACAAGTCCGGACGCGAACGCGCTGACTTCAGAAAATGCTCCAGTGAATCTGCGGCCGGTGGGCATCGAGGTTCGCTCTGGATTCGGATTGTGCTCAAGCGAAAAAGCTGGGCACACCAAAAAAAGGCCCCTGGGCATCGAAGCGATCCCCAAGGGCCAAGTTGCGGTCATCGAGTTACTCCAGACCGCAGCATCGCCGCGCCCACCACAGCGCGGCATCACTCCGATGGCGCTGCCACGCTCCCGCCGTGGGCGACCATCGGAAACCGTTTTGCTTCAGCTTAACGCGAACCTCCTTCTCCGGAATGCCGGGGAAGAAAACCTGCACGCGGTTTTCCTCCACGTTGTCAACGATGCGAATGTCACCGTGCTGCTCTTCGCTCGTCTGATCGTTGGCGGCTTCCCTGAGCGCCTCGATCCGCTGGCGGATCCGGCGCATGTTCGAGTTGTTGTTGCTGAGAACGTAGGAAGGGATTCCCTTCCTGCCGGCGTAGTCGGGAGTCTTGAGCTCGGCAATGGTCTTGTCGCTGAGCCCCAGCTCTTTGAGCTCCTCGTCGCTGCCGGTGCGGTCGGCCTTTTTCAAGGCTTTGTTGATCGCCTTGTAGAGCGCTTGCTTCTTTTCGAGCTCTTCGAGATTCTCGATGAGCTTGACGACCGCATCGGGATCGTCGGATGAAACACCGGCCTTGCCGACGCTGTCGGCGCGAGAGCGCAGCTTCGAAGCCTTCTCCTTCAGCTCGATGCCCTTGTTGAAGTTGTTTTGGATGCGCTTGCGGAAGTTGCGGTCGCGCTTCTCCGAGTGGTGGCCTACGAGGATCGGCTGTCCCATCGGGATTGCCGAAGCATCGCTGCTGGCTCTGATGATCCGGGCGTCGCCTTCGCGTTCGGCCTTGTCGGCGCGTTCGAGCAAACGATCGCGCTTGGCGTCGAGCTTGCGCTCGTAGCTGTTGTGTCGTTCTTCCAAGGATGCATCTGGCTCTTGGTCTGCCATGGTGAAGTGGTCCTCCTGGATGTAAGGGTTTGGAGCTTTCCGCTCACAGGTGCCTGGCGGAAAGCGGAGAACCCGCTGCAGGGGACCGGCAGCGTTTGACGGCAAGCGAATGGATGGCTGGCGCCGGTTGGTTCAGCGCCATCCGGATCCGGACCGAATCCGGGGGTGCTGGGGGTCGAGTTCGAAGCGGATCGCCGCGTCAGCGGGCGCGCAGCGAGGGGTTTTTGGCAGCAGTGGTGGCGGGGCGCTGCGATCGACTGAGGGGGGTATTCACGATCAGGATCGTGTAATCCGTGCTCTCGACAAGAGAGCGGTCGAGCTTGTGGACTTGCCTCAGCTCGCGGTAGCGGCGGAAGGCGGATCGTATGAGGAAGATGCAGACCACGAGCAGCAAGATGATGCTGAAGGCGTTGGTGATCGCCTGCCGCGCCAGTGACATTTCGATGGCGGTCATTGCCGGCATTGTGGGCAATGAAGCGGAAGCGGTCAAGCGCAACGGAGCTGGCGATGGCCGGTCGTGGACCTGGCGCAGCCGGGCCCAGGGCGGAGCCGCCGCGCTCTAAGCCGAGGGGACGTGCGGCCACTCGGCGCGGTATGTCTCTCGATCGCGCCCGCCGGCGCCGCTCGCGGCGGGTGTGTCGCGGCAACCACTCGGGGGAGCTTCTCTCAGCTCCGCCGTGTGGGAGTATCGGAAAGGGTGGTTGCTGCAAGGGCTGGAAACCGGACCACAGCGAGGCGGAGGATTGCTACGGTCAGTTCGGAGTGGATTAGAGCTGTCGTGGCAGCAAGAACAACAGGTTCTTGAGAGCATGTTTCATGACCTGCCAGCGGAGATGATTGCCTTTTCCATTGATCTGGTATCTGCATTCAGCTTCTTCGTTCAGGGTCAATGAGAGGCGGCAAAGAGAGTAGGGAGCCGTCCCGTGGTTATCCGCAAGATCAGCGCATTGAACCTCGATGAAATCGCTGTGGGCTGCAAAGGAAACGAAATTTCCCGAGCACGATCTGACCAGAAATTTAGACTCGGTTTCGACTTCAAGAGTGAACTTCTCGGCAGAATCATTGATCTTCTGATTTCTGGTTTCGATGCATCTTCGCGCGTTGTCCTGGAGCCGCGCGAATTCGCAGGCGACAGAGCATTCTTCAGTCGCGCTCACCCAGTCGTAATCATGATCTTCAGGGTTGTTCATGCTCATGGAAAGTTTCCGTTGGTTCAGCGCAAGCTGCGTGGAGCAGCTTTGCGTCTGGTGCCATTCTAGAACGCTTGCCCGAGTCGGCAAAGGACGACCGCCGCCGCTGGGGTGGAAGCGGGGCGGCGGCCGTGGGGGAAGGGCTCAGCTCTTCAACATGAGAGCAATGATGCCCATTGCGATAGGGATCAAGAGATACAGCCCGCCGGTCATCCAGCGGAGAGCGTCGATTTTGGCGTTCTGAGCTTCAAACTTCGCGTCGATGTTCTCACCGGCCATGTTGCGAACCTCCTGCACCGCAGTATACGCCTTGGTGCTGGGAACTTGGGCGATTTCGAGCGCCTCGAAGAGGTGCGTTTCGTAAGCCTTGGTGGAAGGTTTCTGGTTTGCCATTGATAGGTTGTCCTCCTGTTGGAATAGGGTTGGGAGCTTTCCGCTCATCGTTACCTGGCGGAAAGCGGAGAACCCTGCAGAGGAGGGTGTGAAAGGCGGAATCAGCGAGTACAAGATGTTGTGCATATTGTTGGTCGACCGGCGCGGATCGCGCGCGCACCAACACAAGATGCAGTTTCTCGACGGAGCGAAGAAACAGCCCCTGGATCCGGATCGAATCCAGGGGCGGGAAGCGGATCAGAACTCAAGCTGAAGGCTGTCGCGCTCGTCGAGTGCGGCTCCGACGTGGTACCGAATCAGGCTTGATAGCTTTTCGCTGAGTGCCATCATCTTGACGATGCAGCGTGTGCTTCTGAGCACGTCGGTGTTCTCCAGCTTGAAGAGAGCGCTTTGGATTGTTTCAAGTTGTTTAACAGCTTGTTCGTGGGTCATCGCTGAAGTCCTCCTGTTGGTAAGGGTTTGGAGCTTTCCGCTCATCGTTACCTGGCGGAAAGCGGAGAACCATCGCCAGGGGGTGAAACGGCGGATTCGAGCGCGAAGCGGGCGAAGGGGTTAGTGAGTGTATCTGAAAAGGGGGTTATTCCGCGATCTCCGGGCCGTCCTGAGCGTTTCAGCGAAAAAAGGCCCATAGGTCTGTCTGAAGCGGTGAGTGCGTCTCTCTGCGCGGCTGAGCGCGCGCGGCGGTTATTTCGGTGAGGTGGTTTCCTCGAAGGGGACGAAAAAAAGGCGGGGCTTGCGCCCCGCCTCGTAACGGCAGCCGTTAGGACTGCTGTTCGCCGTCCTGGTCGGCCTGCTGGCCGTTGGCGAGCTCGAAGATGGCGCTGTGCGCCTGGTCTGCGACCTTGGCGACGACGAGCAGGTCGTCGCGGCCGAAGCTGGAAGTGGACTTCCAGTTGCCCTCGGCATCCTTGTAGATGCGCGAGAAGGTGACGTTGTGGCGAACGACACCGGATTCGGTCTGGTTGGACCAGATGGCGGCCTTGACCGCTCCGACTCGAACTTCTGCTACGGGCTTGTTGCTGGACATGATGGTTAAATCCTCCTGGTTAAAGTGTTTGGAGCTTTCCGCTCACCCCGGACAGGCGGAAAGGCGTAGAACACGGACAGGAGGTACAGCGCAGCGCTGACATGAACAGCAACGCCCTGACCGTGGAAGTAAAGCGTGCGGGCAAGGCGTGGTTGCCCTGGCCGGCCAGTGGTGTCGCCGTGTCACCCGGGAAGCGTTTGCATCTGCAGGGGCGCAAGTGGGCTTCCGGTTCGGCTTGCTGTTGACGGGCTGCCGGTGGCGCATAGCCGTGGAAAGAGATTGTTTGCTGCTTGTCATAAAGAGGATGGATTGCGTCCCTGTGCATGTCGATGGTCACAGCGTTTGATCGATGCAGGGACAGCTTGCGGCGCATGAAGGCTGCGAATCGAGTAGCGCGAGCAGTCCTACGATCAGGATGAAGATCGTAGGCATGAGCCAGATTTCGATGAAGGGAAGGTCGATCAGTGAAGTTTTCAGGCTCATGACGGGTGACGAGTTGAAAATGAACTCACAAGGGTCGGGAGTTTCCCGCCAGGAAGATGAGGAGGCCGAAAGCGGCGGCGGTTGCCAGAACGAGCGTCAGCTCGATGGCGAAGTGCAAGACCTGGTGAAAGCGGGGTTCTTCGCTCATGACTCACTGACGGCGCGATCGGCGCGGAGGTAGGAAACGCTGAGGCCGATGGGGTTCACCAGCACGTACTCGGCCGGCACGCCGTCGAGGAAGTGGAAGCGAATCTCGGTGGTCCACAGTTCGCGCCCCAATTCAGTACCTCGACGTTGGTAGAGCAGGGTGTAGGTGGCGGTTGCGGTGAAGGGAGGCTGTTGGGAGGGCGTGATGCGCAGCGTCAAGTCCTGCATGATGATCTCGGCGGACTGGCCGGCGATGACGGCGGCGATGTTCTCCGCGTCGGTGGTGCTGGCCGTCTGCGCAAGATCGCGGGTCAGAAAGTACAGGCTGCGTGTCCAGGCTTCGCGGACGCCGCCGCGGCGGCGTTCGTAGTGGTCGCGCATGAAGCGGGCGAGAAAGAACTTGGTGACGGGGGAAATCGGGTTCTTGTCGAACTGCAGGGCCTGGTAGTCAACGACCTCGGCGCGGCCCAGCTCGTCAACACGGACGAAGAGCGGCTGCGGCTCGCGCGAAGCGCTGTTGAGCCAGCCGATGGAGGTAATGGCGAGGACTGCGACCAGAGCGCCTACGATCCAGCGAAGGGTGCGGGCGGCCGAAGCGTGCGCTGCCCAGGCCTCGGCGTACTCGCGGACGTTTTTCTCGTTCATGACGGGTTAGATGCCTCCTGCTTTGCTGACGGCTTTGGTTGTGATCGCACCGCCTTTGAGGGCTCCTGCGACACCCATAGCGGGTCCGGCAAGGCCGCCGCCGGGCGCGGCGCCGGTGACAAGACCGCCGGCGATCTCGGGGATTTTGAAGGTGGCGAGAAGAGCGGTGAGGAGCGCGATCACAAAGGTGATGGACCAGACAATGAACTCGCCTATGCCTGTACCTGTTGGCGAGGTGAGCTGCTGCATGGCGGCAGCGATGGAATCGACGTTGGCGCGATCCTGGTAGACGTTACCCACGGCCATGATGAGTTGGATGGTGATGCGGAAAACGGCGGCGGCGATCGCGGCGTAGAGCGAGTAGGTAATCAGCATCCGGAACCAGCTCCAGAAAAGAAAGCTCAATGCCGGAAAGACGAGCCAGGGAATGAACAGCGGGCCGATGAGCGTGAGAAGCGAGATCGCAAGCTGGGAGAACAGCACGAAGCTGTACCCGATCAGTACCGTAATCATGGTGAGAATCGAGGTTGCCGAGATCGCGAAGAGGAACATCAACTGACGGCCGCCGCTCATGACGCCGGCGATGAGTCCCAGACCGTAGTATTGGGTGACGTTCTCCGATACGGTGTTGAAGGTGTTGGTGAGGTAGTTTTGCAGCCATTGCCAAGCGGCGCTGCCGGTATCGGCAATGATGATGCTGTTGAGCCAGGCTCCCTGGTTGACAATGATCTGCGGGAAGCTGAGTCCGATTCCGGGAAACGGTGTGTCGTAGAACTCCAGCATTCCGCGCGGGATCGAGAGGAAGATGATCAGCCGGATGATTTCCCAAGCATTCCAGCCTTCACCGGAGAAGGCGATGCGAAGGCCTGTCCAGGAAATGACGATGAGAGACAGTCCCAACCAGAGAGCGTCGCCGGCGTCGAGGATCTGACTGCTGGCGGTATTCATGAGCTCGCGCGTCAGCTCATCGAGAACGAGCTTGAAGTCCTCGGGTCTATTGATGGTCGGGGTAACGGCGGCGAGCATGGGTCAGTGGGTGGGACAGGATGAATCAGTTCGAGGGAATGACAGGGGTGTAGAGAACCTGGTCGAAAGCGTCGTCGTCGAAGTCAGCTTGGTAGTCTGCAACCGTGTCTTGCGTCTCGGTCCGGATTGCGAGTCCCTGCTGGCGAAGCTGCGCTTGAACGAGAGAGCGCTGATGATCGAGGCGGGCAGCGCGATGCTCGGCCGAGAGCGACAATTCGAGCTGCCGCGCGGTCAGATCGCGGGTGGAAGAGGCAACCGCGATCTGGCGGTCAAGCTGTGCGCCGAGCCCCTGGGTGGTTTCGCTGTTCTGCGTGGAAGCGGTGGATTCGATGGCGCTGAGAAACTCGCCGGCCTCGGCAATGACGATCTGCGAGTCGTACCAGGTGTTGCGTTCGGCTTCGCGTTTCGCTGTGGCTGTTTGGTGTGCGTCGAGAACCTGTTGGATCACGGTGGCATCTTCTCCAGCGTAGGCATCCTGCACATCGATCGCGGTGGGCCAGGCATTTTGTTCGTTGGTTCTGCGGGTGTTGAGTCCTGCTTCGATCTGAGTGAGGCTGAACTCGGTCGTGAGTGAGCTGGCGTTTTCCCCGAGTTGATAGGCATCGCCGGTCAGGTCGGTCCATATGCCGGTGAAGTTGGCGACTTGACCGAGAAGCGCTTGCTTTGCGGAGGTAACTTGATCCAGCGAATCGGTAGCCAGCCGCACGGTTTCGACGAGCTGAGCGACGGCCGAAATGTCGATGACGGGCCAATTGGCCTGTCCGACACCCATGAGCAACAGCGCCATGACAATGAGCAAGCCGATTCTGCGGGGCTTGCGGGGGGGGTGCTGGGGGTCCGGGGCGATGTTGTTCGTCGCTCCAGCGGCTTCTGAGCGAGGCTTTTTATCGGGGGTACGTCCGGAAGTGGGTGAATTGGTGAAACGAGCTCGATTTTCGAGTTTCATGCGGGCCTCCTGGGTACGAGAAGATCGGAAACGAAATAGATGCGGATGCGGTGTCCGGCGCGAATGATGATGGTGGGCAGCCGGTTCAGATAGCGGTTCATGATGGCGCTGGTGGATTCACCAAGGGAGCGGCCGGCTTCCATGCGGGCGGCTTGGCCGGCCGGGACGTTGAAGCCGGAGCTCTGCGTGTTGCGGAGGGTCAGGCCGCTGATCACGCCGACCGCGCCGGCAGCGCCGAAGGTTGAGAGGTAATGGCGCTTCACCTTGTCATTGAGTCCGGCTTCGCCGGCCTGGGAGAGTCCGCCGAAGGGCATCCGGATGTTGTAGTTGTTGAAGATCAGCCGGTCGAAGGTGACGCTGAGGCGCGATTGGCTTATTCCCTGGACGGCCTGCACGCGGCCGACGAAGCGGGCTCCGCGCGGGATCAGGATGCGCTGGCGGTCACGCGACCAGAACGGTGTTGAGGCGCGTGCGATCGCCGGTCCGGGGGCGTCGCCGCGTATCTGCGTCACCAGTACGGCTTCGATCCACTGTCCTCCCTCGATACGCTCCCAACCGCGGGCGGAAGCGGGGCGCCGGGTGGCAGCGACCAGATTGCTTTCCTCAAGAGCCTGCTCAGCGCGCGTAGCGGGTGGCTGCGCTGCGGGTTGCGCCGGCGACAGGGGTTGCGGTGCGGTTGTTGGCGGGGGAGTGGTTGCGGACTCAGTCAGCAGCGGCCTCGCCTGGGTTTCTGCGGAACGAAAACTGAGAGCGACGGGCGCGGAACGCAAGCTGGTGTCCTCGCGCTGGATTTTTTGAAGCCGGATGTTCTGATAGAGCTCTTCCTCCGCTGTCATGTTCTCTTTACGAGCGGCGGCGATGGCTTGGCGGTTCTCGGCAGCTTCGGCTTCGAGCTCGGCCTGTTCGCGCATGAAGCGTGCTTCAACTTGGCGGGCGCGATCGACGGCTTGACGTTTCTGACGTTCGGCTCTTGACTGTTCGATGGAGCGGCGGTCGGCGGCGGACTGAATATCCTGATCGCCCCTCGTGACGGCAGCCGGACCGGCAGGCGGCTGTAGCGAGGGTGCGGCGGCGGTCTGACCGCTACTGGATTCCTCGCTGGGTGCGAGAAAGATCACGACCGCCATCAGGAGTGCGAGCAAGATCACACCGATCTTGAACACGAGTCCCTTGGGAGCGGTCCCTTCGGGGTCCGCGACTCGATTACTGATCCAGTTCGGTAGGAGGTTGGGGAGATTCATCCTTCACCTTGGGAGTGGCAAGACTGATGCGGCCACGGACGAGCTGAGGATCGGGCTGTGCGGCCGGCTGCTCGCGCCACCACTTCGCCCGCTGCTTGCCGATCTGGAAGTGTCCATCTTCGAGAACCCGATTGACAATGAAGAGTCCATCGGGCGTGAGATCGTAGGCGACCAGCGAGGGATCGCCGTCGCGGCTCTCATAGAGCGCCGGCGCTTCCGTGGCATGAGAGCGAACGTAGGTGAAGCGGCCGTCATGCCACATGCCGGCGATCTCGAACGGCGATTGCTGGGCTTTCTTGTCGAGGCGGTACTCGAAGCGAATCAGGGTGGGGTACGTTGATCGGAATTGATCGATGGCGGACTGCATCCGCTGTTCTGCGCGCTTCCAGGCCGAACGCGCATTCTCTTCGGCGAGTTGAGCCGCTTCTTGATATACCGCGACGTCCATGCGGCTGACGTACTTGGGTTCGTGAAGGATCGGCTTGGTGCTGCCGGGCGCATCCTCTTCGATCATGGCGGCAGCGTAGTCGATGTAGACGACGAGATCGGGCTCGGTGTTCTCGTCCTCGGTGACCTTGAAGCTGTAGATGTTGCCGGATTCGCAGACCAGAACGATGTTGGTGCTGGAGTCCTTCTCGCCGGGTTTGAGGTAGGCGACGTTGGCGGAGCCGGTGACGGCCCAGGTGGTGGTGTCGCCGGCTACGTAGTCGAGGATGTTCTCCGAAGGCGGCAGCACGATCACGGTGGTGTGGCGCACCCTGGCCTGGATGAGAACGTCCTGCAGCAAATCTTCGAGATAAATGCGCTTGGCGGCCTCTGCAGAGGCCGCCAGCAAGAGAAGGGAAAAGCTGAGAAAACCAATACGTCTGAGTTTGAGTGTCATAGGGCTTGTTGGATCAGTGACTAGAACCCGTCGCAACCTGGTTCGAAGGAGAACTGACAGTATTCGTCGTCGAGCTCGGTATCGGTTTCCTCGCCGTAGCAGGGGATCGAATCGGCATCCTCCTGAGAGTGATGAAGGGTTCCGTCGCAAGCGGTGTACTGCGGATCATCGTCAGGCGGTGGAGGTGGTGGCGGTGGAGCGCAGCTCACGGCGTCGGCTGCGGATTGGGTGTTGTGTTCTGACTTGTCGCAAGCTATGTATACGACTGGTGATGGCGGATCACAGCTCACGGCATTGGCCGCCGCCTGGGTGGAATGCTCGCTGCCGTCGCAGGCGGTGTAAGGCTCCGGCGTTTCCGGTTTGCAGCTCACGGCGTTGGCCGCCGCTTGGGTGGCGTGCTCGCTGCCGTCGCAGGCGGTGTAAGGCTCCGGCGTTTCCGGTTCGCAGCTCACAGCGTTGGCCGCCGCTTGGGTGGCGTGCTCGCTGCCGTCGCAGGCGGTGTAAGGCTCCGGCGTTTCCGGTTTGCAGCTCACGGCGTTGGCCGCCGCTTGGGTGGTGTGCTCGCTGCCGTCGCAGGCGGTGTAAGGCTCCGGCGTTTCCGGTTCGCAGCTCACAGCGTTGGCCGCCGCTTGGGTGGCGTGCTCGCTGCCGTCGCAGGCGGTGTAAGGCTCCGGCGTTTCCGGCTCGCAGCTCACGGCGTTGGCCGCCGCTTGGGTGGCGTGCTCGCTGCCGTCGCAAGCCTCGTAATCGTCAGGCGGAGGTGGAGGTGGTGGAGGCGGTGGAGGCGGGGTGCAATCCACGGCGTTGGCTGCGGCCTGGGTGCTGTGCATCGAGCCGTCGCAAGCCTCGTAATCGTCAGGCGGAGGCGGAGGTGGAGGTGGCGGAGGCGGTGGGGGCTGAACTACTGGATTGCCCGGGTTCGAACCGCAGAACCATGCAAACGCAGGCGGACAGCCGGGACTTGGGTTGTTCGGGGGAGTCACCGGCTGCTGGGGCGGCTGTGGGGGAGTGACCGGCCGCTGCGGTGGCTGTGGTGGCGTAACCGGCCGCTGCGGCGGCTGCGGGGGAGTGACCGGCCGCTGCGGCGGCTGCGGGGGAGTGACCGGCCGCTGCGGTGGCTGCGGGGGAGTGACCGGCCGCTGCGGTGGCTGCGGGGGAGTGACCGGCCGCTGCGGTGGCTGTGGTGGCGTAACCGGCCGCTGGGGCGGCTGCGGGGGAGTGACCGGCCGCTGGGGTGGCTGTGGTGGCGTAACCGGCCGCTGCGGTGGCTGCGGGGGAGTGACCGGCCGCTGCGGTAGAGGAGGAGCCAGTGCGAGCGGCCCAGGGTTCGTGACGCAGTTCGCGGGAAGCCCGAAGCTCACGCTCTTCGCAGCGAGCCCGCCCCAGCTCCTGACGTAGTTCTCGAACACGCCCATCTCGGCTTGAAGACTCGCCTCGCGGCAGGCCTCGACCGTCTCGCGGGCCTTCTGTGCAACTTCACTGGCAGGCGGCGGGTTGGGGTGATGCCGCCGCTGAGCCTTGTTGCGCTCGGCGGTGTAGACGTGATCGAGCGTCCCGGCCCGAAGATGACTGCCCCAGCGATCGCCGTGGGTCACGATGTCTTCGCTGTTGTCGTAACGCTGGTCGACCGGGTCGGGATCGAGCGCGGCGGCCGGGATCTCCGGCCTTTCGCCGGATTGCTCCAGGGCAGTTCGCTGCGTCAGGCCGTCCTGCTCCCAGCGGTAGGCCCGCAACGTCTCACCGCGCCGCGTCAGGGCTCCGTGGGCCCAGAAGTTGGCCTGCGGCACGTCGCCGCCCCAGTACTCAGCCAGCTCCTCGGTCAAGAGTTTGGCCTCGGCGGCATCGGCTACCGGATGATCTTCCGGGCTCCAGCCGGTTTCCAGGTGCTTCACATAGTCCTCGTCGCCGGCGATGATCTTGGCAAGCTCTTCGTCGCTCCACCAAGCGGCAAGCCCCTCGGCGGGCTCTTTAACGAGAACCCAATAAGCCTTCTCTTCGCCCTCGGCGGGGACATGCTTCAGGGCGATCCAGCCGGCGGGGATGGCCGCGGCCGTGATTCCCGCCAGGGTCAAGAACAGGACTGCGAATCGAGAGATATTCCGTAAGTACGTCATGAGGGAAATGTTCCCACCGAATCGAAAATCTGGCAAGCCGATTGTGGTAGTTTCGAGGGGTGAAAAGGCACGGAAACGGCAACGCTGGGACGTGTCCGAACGTCTAAAAGATATGTCAAGATTCGCTTCGATTCTGCTGTTGCTGCAGCTCGCCGTAGCGCCTCTTTCGGCGCAGGGGGTTACAGGCCAGGTGGGGCGCATCGACGAGGCGCTGCTCGGCCTTGACTGGTGGCGGCTCCGCCAGGGAGAGTTCCCGATACTGCCGGTCGAGGGGGTGCGGGTCAGTGTGCTTGACTGTGGGACGGATTGCCCGGATCCAGTCCTTTCCGATCCGGCAGGCGGTTTCCGGTTCGTTGATCTGGCTTCTCACGCCCGGCTGCGCTTTGATCCTCCCGAGTGTGATGCCGAAGATACCGTGTGCGAGCCCCTGCAGCCGCGCGAAGTCGAGCGGCAGTCCGGGGCCCGCACCGCCCTGGGCGCGAAGTGGCCTGATCTGGTCGTGGACGTGATGCAGCGCTTCATGCCTTCGGTCGAGGACGCGCTGTATGTCAAGCGCGAAGGCGAGATACCATCAGCGCCTGGCGCGGGGGGTGCGGCCAGCAAAAATGTGGTGTGGATAAATGGCCGACACGGTTGGGAGCCGTTTGGTGAGTTCGGCGTCTTCATTCATGAGCTGACGCATGTGTTCGAATTGCGATTGCGGTTAGACTGCCTGCGGGAGCACCGAGACGTAGACGGCTGGGTGTTACAAGAAAGCTGGCTGCAAGCATACGATGCCGACCGCACACGGCTGGAGCGGCTCGGCATGTCAATGCGCGAAACAGACGGATACGCACTGACGGGCTACAAGCGAGGGCTTGAAACGCTGGCCTGGTTCGCGAATATGTACCTCAGACCGGATCACCTAATAATTGACTGGCGCAAGAGATTTCCTAATCCGCAGTTCATGACCCATGCCGAGTTCGAAGAGTATGCTCCCAATCGAATCGACTGGTTCGAACGGATGCTGTACGGCCGCAGCATCGAGCGGCGGAGCTACCTGCAGGCGCATCCGGGGGCGACGACCTGGCCGGGGATGTGCGAGCCTCCGGAGCGGCTGGCGTGGGCGCTCGACCGGCTGCCGCCGCTGCCGCAGTTCTCCAAGCAAGCTGACTTCGATCACAAGCTCACGGCCGGCTTCAAGTGCGGCATCGTCGATCTCCACTGAAGAGGGCGATCGCCTCGTTCGGTTTCCCCGCACGCCGGCGCGACGACCTGGCGCACCTGGTCCTGCGCAAAAACCGCCGCGAGGATCTCGACAAGCGTTTTTGCCGGCAATCTCTCCGGCCACGAAAGGGAAGCCAGAGCGATCGGACCTGGCTGAACGATCGTGGACGTTGCGCGACGTCGCCACTTCTCCGACTCGCAATCCGAAGCCAGAGTGATCGGACCTGGCCGGCAGCACGTCTCTCGACCGCGAGTGCACCTCCCGCGGCATCGAACCGAGGGGCGAAGTCCGGCAACCTGCCGGCGCCCTCTCCCGCCCAGCGTGTGGGACAAGGCGGCATGGAGTGACGCCTTGAGATTTCTCGGCGCGGTAGACCGCGACGGAACCGGAGAGGGATGCCGCGTGCGGCCTCTCCGCTCTGATCAGGATTTGCTGACTCGCGAACGCGGCTTGGCGCGTTCTCGAGGAGTTGATTTGCGGGCGGGCTTGCTCTCAGTGGTGGGTTGGTTCTGAGCCTTCGTTCTGCGGCGAAGGTAGGCGGCGTGATTCTGTTGCTTGCGGCGGCAGCTCTTGCACAAGTCCGACTCACTGGCTTTGCCGTTTACCGGCAACGTTGCCGAGCATTGCGAGCAGCGGCGGGCTGCGGTAAGCGGGTTCAGCGCTTGATTCAGGATACGGTCGGCGGCATTGCCGCCGTCACCGTTGGTGTCCATCGGCGGTGCTTGCCAAACGATCGAGCAGTCGTAGTCTTTCCGGTTGCGGTCGTAGCCGTTGACTTGAAGAACCTGGCGCACTCCACGCCTGCCGTCGAGCGAGCGCTGTAGGTGGATGACGTACTGGACGGCAAGCGCGACGTGCTCGCAGATCACGTCCCACGGAGGCGCAGCCTTGGATTGCAGGGCGCAAGTGGCAAGCCTGGTGAGAGCGGCGCGAGCGGAGTTGGCGTGGACGGTCGAGATCGAACCGCCGTGGCCGGTGTTGAGGGCTTCGATGAGGTCTTGCGCTTCCTCGCCGCGAACCTCGCCTACGATGAGCCGGTCCGGGCGGTGGCGCAGCGCATGGCGAACGAGATCGCGAATGGTGATGTTGGGGCCTTCCTCTTCTTCGGGCGAGTTCTTGGCTTCGAGACGAAGGCAATTGGGGGCGGGGATGTGAAGCTCGCGGGTGTCCTCGATGCAGACGATCCGTTCTTCCTCGTTGATGAGCGAAGCGAACGCGCTGAGCATGGTGGTCTTGCCGGTTCCGGTCCCTCCGGAAATGATGACGTTCTCGCGCTGGCTTAACGCTCTACTGATGAGAGAGAGAACCTCGGCTGGTATCGAGCCTGTCTCAACGAGCTTGGAAGCGGTCCAGGGACGGCTGCCGAAGCGGCGGATCGAGAGAGAAAAGCTCTCGGTGATCGGAGGGCAGGCGATGGCGACGCGCGACCCATCGGGCAAGCGGGCATCGACGATGGGGGATTTCTTGTCGGCGTCAAACCCGAGGGGCCGTGCGATGCGCTTGACGGTGGTATCGAGCATCCGCTCGGTGAGCGCTTCGGCCTTGGGGGTCTTGTCGGTGTAGACGGGGTAGAGGCAACCTTCCTTCTCGAACCAGACGGAGCTGGGAGAATTGATCATCAACTCGGTGACGGAGGAATCCTCAAAGACTTTCTGAAGCCGCTTGGGAAGGGCGGCCAGCACTTCTTCCAGGGAAAGGCTCACAGCATTCCTTTCTCGCGCTGTCGCCAGTAGCTGAGATCACGAGGCAAGTACCACGGTTTGAGGTAACAGCGGCGGGCGGACAGGTTCTTCTTGCCGTCGTAGGGCAGGACAATGGCCTGCCCGGTATCGAGCTCGGCAAAGGCTTTCGGCCGAAACAGCGGCTCCATGCGGTCCTGGAAGGACTTGGAGACACCGAGCGAGGATTTGCCGCCGCCGGGCGCTCCGCTGAAAAGGGAGATACCGGCCTTCGGAGTGGATTCGTTGAAGGAGTAAGCGGTCTTGAGCACCTCGACTTGGCCGCACATTTCCGAAGCGATGCGGGCGGAAGAATCGTCGCTGAGGGAGAGAAAGACCTTCGTTCTCAGGTTCTGGAAGAGGGTGCGCCAGGCTTCGCCGCTGCCGGTGACGGAGCGCAGCGAGGAAATCGACTGCGTGGCGACGATCGGGATGCAGCGCGACTGCCGGCTCAGTCCGAAGGCTTTCTCGTCGCCGCTGGGATCGGCTTCGCCTACGGTGGCAAACGACTGGTACTCGTCGCACATGAACACGGCCGGACGAAAGTATTTGTTGGGGGTCTTGCGCATGTCGGAAGGCCGCTGCAACAGCGCGCCCATCCAGCTCTGCTTGAGCATCACGCCGATCGCGCGGGCGAGGGCGGCGTTGCTGGAAACGGGCATGTTCAGGCAGATCACCTTGCCATTTTCGATGAGCGAGTTGAGAGAGGGAAGAGGCTCCAGGGTGGAGATTGGCGTTGCGCCGGCAGCGATATCGCTGGAAGCGCTAAGAGTGAGCGGTTCGTGCTTCGGCTTGGACGGGCAGAATATCCGGGCAACGTCGGGAGTGTCGAACAGGCCCAGGAAAACGGAGACTCCCTCGACGATGGAGGTTCGCAGCTTGGGATCGATCTTGGTCCAGTCATTCTCATACCAGCGACCGACGGATTCGAGCTGTTCCATGCGAAGTGTTGTTTTGGGGGGGGGCGGTTTGATCTGACGGTAATCGATACTGTGAGCGAGCAGAGTTTGGACCAGCTCCGTGCTATGCGGGGCTGATTGTTCATTGTTCGGTTCCTCGTTCCATTTCCATTTCTTGAGATTGTTGCCATGAGTCTTGAAGGCCCATGACTGCACGACTATGCGGGGCTCCTTATTTTCGGGCGGGTCAGCTTTGTTGCGAGCATCGGTGATGAGGTTGCCGAGCAGCTTGGGGTCGATCGCGCAGTTGTACACGTCCTTGAGAGTGACCCAGCCTCTGGTGATGCGGAAGAGCTCGATGATGTTGCGAATGAGATTGGTGGAAGCTTGTTGCCAGAAGGGTTCCTTGCCGCGGCCGAAGAGTTGGTTCATCAACGAGGCGACGGTGTACGCCAGAGAGTAGGTGTCCATCCAGGGAGCATCGAGGGGGTTCCACTGCCAGTGGCTATCGAGGCCAAGCTCGATGTAGTCGTCGCCTCGGCCGTGTTTCTTCAGCACGTCATGGATGGCGTAGCAGAAGTCTCCTTTGACTTCGAGAACGAGGCCGGCAGCCTTGTGGTCGGTGTTGTCGGACTGCCAGGAGAAGAGCTGTTCGGCGAAGGGCTGCATGCAGGCGGAGGTCTTGCCGGTACCCACGGCTCCGACGACGGCGAGGCCGGTGAAGAGTCCTTTTTCGGAGAGCACCAGCCAGCCGGTTTCTTCCGATTCGACCGGCTTGGTGGGGTGATGGGTTTCACCGATGACGAGAGAGATGGATTTGTCTTTCTCGGAAGCCGGCCAGCGCGGCAGCGAACCACGGCCGCCGCTGTTGTTGCCGATACCGGCGAACCAGATTTGCCACATCGAGAGAAGAAGGGCTCCGCCGACACCCGTAGCAGCCCAGGGCGCGAGATAGTACCAGCCGACGATGAGGTGGAAGAGAGCGGGATCGTTGAGCTCGATCAGATCGAGGAAGGGGTTCGCGGCGGCGCCGGGGAACGGTTCCCAGCGCCAGCGGGAGAGGGAGCAAAGGAAACCGGCGATCCAGGGAAGCGCGAACTTCATGCTTCTAGGATGCCAAGCGAGAGCGAATCGACAAAGCGCAGCGAGACGATTCGACGTGGAGAGAACGGCGATCTAGTCGCCGCAGAAACAGGAGACTCCTTCCTCAGTGCTGTCGTCGAAAAGCGCAAGCTGGGGGTCGGCGGTCAGGGCTTCCTGCAGAAGATCGCCGTAGGTGTGACGCTGGGAGAACTGAGCCATTTCGGATTTGCGCAGCCGGCGGCCGTGAGTCTTGAGAATGCCACTCTCCTGCACGATCCACCACTGAGCACGTTCGGGCTCCTGCTTGATCGTGCGGATCAGGTTGCGCTTGCCCTTGAGAAAGCAAAGGTCGCAGTTGCCGAGCCTCGAAGGGATGCCAAGATCGAACGGGCTTCGCTGCCAGAACTCATCGACCATGCGCTTCGTCACCCTGGCGTGAACCAGGGGGTACTCGGTCCGGCATTCTTCCATCAGCGCCTTGCGCCAGCGCCGGGGTTCGTCGTAGCGGATGCCTAAAACGTCGAGGTGCTTCTTCCATCCCAGCGACCGCCGCACCCAGCGTTCCGAAGTCCGGACCTTCAGCTCGCTGGTGCATTTACGGAGAGCGACGTTGGGCAGGATGGAGCTAGAACGAATCATGGCCTCGAAGGGCTCGCCGTTGCGCGAAGCCTGGTCGAAGCTGACCACGCGATGGACGTGCTTGGGATCGTGGAGGCCGCCTTTGGCGTCGGGACGGAAGTCGTACTCCAGCCAGGTGACATTGACGTTCCATTCCTGAGAGCAGCGCTGGATGAAGATCAGGGTTTCCTCGCGTTCCTTGCCGGTGTTGCAATAGGCGACGCGGACATGCTGGGGGAGAGAGCCGCCGTAGGCTTCGATGGTGTGAAACAGGAGATAGGCTGACGTGCGGCCTCCGGAGAAGTGGATGATCCTCCCCCGTCCATCTTCGCGAAAGCGGTAATCCGAAAGTGCCATTGAAGTCCTCCTGCCGATGTGGGTTAGGAGCTTTCCGCTCGCCCGTACCTGGCGGAAAGCGGAGAACCCTGACGAGAGAACGGCTGGGAATCGGAGGCAGTGAATGAAGTGGAAGTAATCAGCGGGCCGGGGAGAAGGTATCGCCGGATCCGCACGCCAAAAGGGCGCGGCGGGCAGAATCCGGCTGAAAAGGGCTGTATTCAGTAGGATTCGAGCGGTCTGCGCTGAATCGCGCTGACTCGAAAAGCTGAAAAGTGCTGAAAAGTGAACGCGAAGGGGTTCGTTCAGCGGGGTGTCGAAAGGGTTTCAGCGCAGCAAGCGACGCAGGCTCGAAAGAGCCGATTTTTCAGCGCAAAGCGCTGCGGCCTTCCCGCAGGGATCGATCAAGCGTGTAGCGACCCCCCGAACCTCGGGCCGCAGGCAAGAGGACCGTGCCATAGCAAATGGCAAAGGGGGGGGTCGCTACACGCACACGAACCCCTCCCCGCATCGCACAGGAGGGGTGAGTGAAATTGGCTTAACTGCTTGAGAAACTGCAAGTTACGAAAGTCCGCAATGTTCCGTTGGAATGTTCCGTTAGGGTTTTTTAACGGAACATCAAAAACTTAGCGAATCAGGGCCGGAACCGGCTCCTGTTCCGGTTGCTGTTGAGGCTGCCGGGTGGTTCGACTTGTTGCCGGGAAACCGATGAGGAAAGGCCCGCTTCGCGGGGCTTGTCTTCGGCCTGGCGCTCCTGGTAACGGTCAAACTGAAGGATGTAGTCCGACATTTTGCCGGCGTCCCGGGCTGCGTAGCGCAACTCGTTGGGGTTGTCCTCCAGGGTTTTGATCCATGCACCGGCATAGGATGCGTGAGAGTCGGGATCGTGCGGCAGCCGCAACATTCCGTTGACGGTCATGGAAGTCATTTCCGCCCGCAGCTCTTCCTTGGCGTACTCCGGGGAACCGAATCCGCCTTTCATCAGCTCCGCTCGATCCAGCCGGCTTTCGTGTCCGGTCCAGTGGCCGAGCTCGTGAAGCGCCGTCGAGTAGTAGGCTTCGGGTGAGTGGAACTGCTCCTGCTTCGGCAGCACGATCAAGTCCTGTGAACGGCGGTAGAAGGCGCGGTTGCCGCCACGGTGTTCGATCCTTGCACCGGATGCCTGCAACAAGGCTTCGGCGCGTTCGCTGGCTTCCCACGAGTTGACTTTCTTGATCTCGTTTTCGAGCGAGGGCATCCCCTCGATCTGCTCGGCGTTGAACACGGTGTAGGTGCGGTGGATGATCCTGAGCTGTTCGGGTTCCTGGCCGGCCTGGATCGAGGCGCGCACCCTGTCCTCCTGCTCCTTGCTGGGGAACTTCCAGTACTCCACGCCCACTCCCTTCTCACCCTTGCGGACCTGGGCGCTGACTTTCTTCGCACCGCGATAGGTGGTCCAGCGGGGATCGGAGTATCCGCGCTCACCGGCTTCTGAAGCCAGCAAGAACGAGTTGAGTCCCCGGTAGCGCGTACCGGTGACGGGATTGTACGGGGGAATCTCTGAGCCCTCGGGCTTGTCCCATCCCTTCTGCCAGGGAGCAACACCCTTCTTGAGTTGCTCGATCATCTTCTCCGCAGCCTTCTCCGCGAATTGCCGTGCGCTGTTGCCTTTCTTCCGTTTGGTCATCGCTTGTAAAATCCTCCTTCGGGGTGGTTGGGTGTGGAGCTTTCCGCTCACCCTTAACTGGCGGAAAGCGGAGAACCCAACCACGATTCGAGAAGAGTTAGCGATTCCAGTTCAGGAAGCGGGCTGTCACTTCGGAAGATCGTCCACACCGCGCGCTTAGCGCGGGGAAGCGGTATGAGGAATCTCGAATGAGAGTCAGCGGCTCATGGCGTCAGCCATTTCGCGTTGCGGTTGCTGTTGAAGCTGTTGTTGAGTTTCCCTCATGCGCTCGGGTGTTGCGGCGGCCGCGACGGCTTCGCGGGCGGGCTCGGCGAGCTGGCGCTGCTGCGGCCGGTCATGCTGCAGAACCTTGTCGGCCATGCGGTCGGCGTCGCGTGCGGCGTAGCGCAGCTCGTTGGGGTTGTTGCGGAGGGTTTCCGCCCACTGAGCCTTGTGGCGTTCGCCGGTGGGTTCCTTGGGAAGATGCAGATTGGCGCTGATCGTCTGGCAGGCCATTTCCCGGCGCATTTCGTGGCGTGAAGAGGCGGTGAACTGCTGAGCTTCGCTCTGCGGTTCGGGGCGGTTCTTCTGCTGCTCGTGGCCGGCGCGACCCGCCATCTCCTTCACGGCCTGGCTGTAGTAGGCTGGGGCGGATTTGAACTTATCCATTTCGGGGATCACGATGGTGTCGCGGTTCTTGTCGTAGTTGGAGAAGTTCTGTCCGTTGGGAGGTTCTTCGATCTTCACGCCGGAGTCCTGGATCATGCGCTCGGCGCGTTCGCAGATTTCGTGCTGCTGTGGTTCCTTGGCAAGCTGCTTTTCCAGGGCAGGCATCCGTTCGATCTGCTCGGCGTTGAAAACGACATAGGTGCGATGGGTGATATTGGGCTGCTCCTTCTGCTTGTCGCCGGCAGCGGCGCCATTGGGCGTGTCCTTGCCCTGGGCTTCCTTTGCCTGTGAAGATTGCGCTTTCGGAGGTATGCGCAGGTACTCTACGCGGGTGCCTCTCTCGCCTTTCTTGATCTTCGCGCCGACGCGGTTGGCGGCCTGGAAGCTCATCCAGCGGGGATCGTTGTAGCCTTTTTCCTGAGCAACGGATTTCAGTTGGACTGCGTTGAGGCCCTTGAAGTGCTTCCCGGTTGCAGGATTGAAGGGCTGATGGTCTGCACCCTTGGGCTTGTCGAATCCTTTCTGCCAGGAGGCGGTGCTTTTCTTAACCTGGCTGACGACGCGATTGACGACCTGTTCGGTGAACTGCCGTGCGCTCTTGCTGTTGCTCCAGTGTTCTTGCGGCATGGGTTTTTCCTTTCGGTGTTGCTGTTGGTGGTCTTGCTGCATCTTCTTTTCGTGTGCGCTCTCGTTGGGAACACCATTCTGACGTGGCCGAAACTTGTTGATTAATCGTCCGACACGTGAATGAGAGCGTTCGGATGTATTGCGGACGCCTATTGCACGCGACAGGTGTGCTACGGCATCGGTTGATTGGTACTGCTTAGCGAGTTGCAAGGGGGTTCCTACAGATCCGCGTTTGTGAGATTGCAAGTCAGCTCCCGCTTTGAGCAAGCGGTCGATGGTCTGCGTGTTGTTGGCTGCGGCGGCGGAATGCAGCGGGGTCCAGCCGTCTTCGTCGCGAGCATTGGGATTAGCTCCGGCTTCGAGCAAGCGCTCCACCGTAGGAGGCGAATTGGCGCCGGCGGCCAGGTGCAGGGGGGTTTGCTTGTATTTATCGGCGAGTTTGGGACTTGCGCCAGCCTGAAGCAATAGCTTGGCTGAGTCTGCTGAACCGCAATAGGCGGCTTCATGAAGGGGCGTATGGCCTGACGGGGTGCGGGCGCGAAAGTTCGCTTTGGCTTCAAGCAAGCGTTCGGTAATCTTCGATAAAGGCAGCCGCGCCGCTGCGTGTAAGGGGGTAAAGCCTTCCTTGTCGGGATGGTCGGGGTTTGCTCCTGATTCGAGCAAGCGATTCACCGTTTCAGGTGAGTTGGTATTGATGGCTTCATGCAGCGGATTCCGTTGGTTGGCGTCGAGCTCGTTGGGATCGGCGCCGGCTTCGGGCAAGTGTTTCTCCGCTTCGGGTGAATTGGCGGAGGCAGCCAGGTGAAGGGAAGTTTGTTCGATTTCGGCGCGGGCCAGGTGTCCCACGGCCTCGGCCTTGCTGTAGCTGCGTGCCAATTCCAAAGGGGTTTGAACCGCTCCGGGCTCGTGCGATCGCAAGTCGGCTCCTGCTTTGAGCAAGAGGTCGATGGTCTGCGTGTTGTTGGCTGCGGCGGCGGAATGCAGCGGCGTCCAGCCGATGGCGTTCTTCGCGTTGGGGTCCGCGCCGGCCTGCAGCAAGCGTTCCACGGTGACGGGGGACTTGGCGGAGGCCGCCAGGTGCAAGGGGGTTTGTCCGTGTCTTTCGCGGCAGTTGGGATCAGCGCCGGCATCGAGAAGCTGGTCGGCGCATTTTGTCGCGCCATAGGAAGCGGCTTCATGGAGCGGAGTGCGGCTGGTTTCCGAGCGGTAGTGAGGGCTGGCGCCCTTCTGCAGCAAGGTTTGCGTGAGTGAGGGTGATCGCTGCGCCGCCAGGTGCAAGGCGATGTAACCGTTCTTGTCGCAAGAGTTCGGGTAGACGTTCTGCTCCAGCAAGCGGAACGCGGCTTCTTCCTTGCCGTGTGCGGCGGCCAGCATCAGGGGAGTTCGGCCTGATTGCCGATCGGGCAGATCGAGCCGCGCTCCATGCGCGATGAGGGAATTGACGGCGGCAAGCTGCTTGTGATCGTTTTCGGGAGATTTGAGAGTGGCGTGAAGGGGGGTGTCGCCGTCCATGTCGCGGATGTTGGGATCGGCTCCGGCTTCGAGCAGACGTTCGGCTGCATCTTTCGAGCCAGCCATAGCGGCGCGGTGCAAGGGAGTCTGATTCAGGAGAGACTCCTTCGCGTTGGGGTTTGCTCCGCCAGCAAGCAGCTCTTTCAGGTCTTCGATCGAGTTGCTTTCGGCTGCTTCGTGCAGCGGGGTAAAGCCGTTGTCGTCGAGGGCGTTGGTTATGTCATCGTGCTCGGCCATCGCGGGTGACTCCTTCGATCATGTACTTGTCGAACGCAGCCAGTTGTGCGTCGGTCATGATGGCCGAGCCCTCTGCGAGCACGATCCCTTCGATCTCTTCAAGCGTGGCGTCGGGGGGAATGACGGGAAACGACATGGGTTCTCCGTCCGGTCCGGGGCGTTCTTCGTAGGTAAGGGGCTTACTCATGGGTATTGTCTCCTTTGTTGAACATTGTTCGATGATCGCGGCTTCGATGCAAATGGAGAGAGCGGTCGAGGTCGGCTTTCGAGACGCTGTCGGAGTAGATAACGCGGTCGCCGTCGAGCGGATTCTTGATGCAGCGGAAGAGCAGATTGCGGTCGAAGGATGCTTCTTCGTGCCAGTCAACCGTGGGATCGAGCTGTGCGGCTCGCACGGTGCATTGGGAGAAAACGCTTCGCAAGGTGCGCTCGGATCGGGTGATGTAGAGCTCTTCGCCCGGGTAGGTGGTTTGATTGACATAGATCGAGCCGCCGTCTGCCAGTCTGGTGCGGGCAAGGCGGTAGAACTCGGCGGTGAGCAAGTGAAGAGGCGTGGTGCGGGGATTGGTGAATACATCGACCACGATCGCTTGCCAGCCTGAGGCAGAGCCTCGCAGGTAGGCGCGGGCGTCTACGCCGGCGAACCTTCCGACTGCGCGTGGCGGGACTTCGAGAAACTGCGCGGCGATCTGTTCCTGGGCGGGGTCTATGTCAACGAAGGTCAGATCGAGCTCGCACGGCGCGCCCTGTCCGATGGACATTCCTGCCGATCCAAGTACCAGCACACGCTGTTCGCCGGCGCCGCACAGGGTACGTTCCAACAGCTCGGCGTAGTCCCAGCCCTGACCCTGGGGATCGTGACGTGAAGCTGACTGGTTGTTGACGGCGAGAATGCGGGCGTTGTCGTCGATCTCGATGATGCGGTAGTCGGCGTAGGCGTTGCGGGCGACGTATTGGGTGGCCTCGATCCAAAGATCGATGCCCGGCCAGCAAGCGGCGAAGATGAGTGCGATAACCGATACGTTGCGGTGTGAAACAAGCAGTGCGGCTACAGCCGGCGCGGCGATGACGGCGAAAACGGCCGCCGCCAGCCCGAGCGTGGGCATCAGCAAGAAGGTGGCCGCCAGCGCGCCGGCGACGTTGCCGACGGTGGACAGGGCGAACACTCCGCCTGCACGTTCCGAGGCCTCGCTGGGGGGAGCGCAGGCATGGGCCAGCAAGACACACTCCGCCAGCAGCCAGCCGACCGGAGCGATGCCTACCAGCGAGTAAGCGAAGGTCTGGAAAAGCGGAGCGGCCGGCAGCGAGAAGGCCAACAGCACACCGGGCTCGGAAAGCCAGAACGCAGCCCATACGGCCGCCGCGGCCAGGCGCAGCGCCAGGCGGGGACGGGGATCGGAGAGCCGCGCCAGCCGGCCGCCACGGCGGTAGCCAGCGGCGAGCGCGGCGAGGTAGACGGCCAGCAGGATCGAGGTAACGTCAACCGAGGAACCGGCCCAAGGCGTCAAGCGGCGCAGGGCGAGGATTTCGGTTCCGAGGGAGGCCCAGCCTTCGGCCAACAGGACGAAGCCCAAGGTGAAGGGCGAGAGCAGGCGCTTCATCGTTCCATTTCCATCGCAAGGGATTCCTTCGCAAGGGATTCCATCGCAAGGGATTCCTTCGCCCGGGCGACCGTGCGCTTGGCGTAGTCGGCGGGATCGCGCTTGTCGGGGCGCGCTTGCGCGAGTCGGATTTCCAGCTCATCGGGGGCAACGCCTTCGCGAAGCTGGTCTTTGGTCCAGCCCCAATCGTGACCCGAGGGTGAGGTATCTCCGCCAGAGCGGTGTGGAGAAGAGTTACTGCGCATGGCGCTGGGTGCCCGGTCCGGCTTCACGAAGAGGGCATCCGGCCAATCTTTCTTCTCGCTCATTTGCGCCGAAGTCGCACTCATCGTGATCCAGGTATTTTTGCCGCGATGCTTGAATCCGGGCAGCCGCAGGACGCGCGAAACGTCGGTCACGGAACGGTCGCCGCCGTAGCGGGTGGCGAGGCCGCGCATCAGCGACTCGGCTTCGCTGGGGGTGAAGGAAGCGGGCTTGACATTCCAGATCAACTGGTAGCGGTCCGGAGACGTGTTGATGATGTAGGAAGCGGACGGCAGCTTTCCGCTGAAACCGTCTTGGAGAGCTTCTTTGAGTTTCGAGGGTCCGTCCTCGTCGAGATCGAGGTAGACGCGGCGGACTTCCTGAATGTCCTTCTTGCTGCGGGTCCGCGATCCGGGCTGCAGGGGGTTCATGCCGATGTAGATATCGAAGCCGTGCGTGTTGGAGTACTTGAGCCACTTCTGAACCTCTTGCGAAGCGGCTTTCCTGGCATTCCAGATTCTCTGCTGGGTTTTCTTCTCTTCGTTCTGGGACACCAGAACGAGCGCAACCAGATCGTCGGGCAGGTACATATCGTCGATGAAGTCGGTGGGTTTCATGGAGGGCCTCAGAAGCGGTAGATGATGCCGGCGTAGAGCTGGCTTGAAGCGTTGAAACGACCGGAGGAAGAGATTCGAAAGTAGCGGTAGGCAACGTCCAAACCGAAGCTACGAGTGATAGCAAGGTGGATGCCTCCGGTTGCGGTTAACAGGAAGGCACTGCTTCTTGGTTTGTCCGGAGAATGGGGGAACACCATAACGGAGGGGGAAGGCAGATCAGTTGTCTGAGAAGATGAAAGTTGGCTAACGCCACCACCGATCTCAAAGAATGGAGTGACAACGCTTCGGAGCGGAAGTGTGAAACGTGAGCCGAGGAGTGTGTAGTCAAAGAGGTTGCGCACAGTCCCTGCTTCGGCAAAAAGGTCGAGCTGCTCGGTGAGGCGAACGCCGAAGCCTCCGCCAGCGGTCAAACCGGAAGGGAAGTCGCTCAGCGTGGTTCCGGCTTGTGCTTTCACAAAGCCACGGCCGCTGTTCTGAGCGGTGAGGGATGGCGTGAGAAGAAGGGAGAAAGCTGCGATCGCGGCGTAGCGTGAGAGGGTTGGTCTCAGCGTTGAAGGTGTCATCTGGATAGAGGGAAGCCTTTCGTGGTCATGTGGTTGGGGTGTGCGAGCCGGAAGGGTTCGGGTTGTTGACGGCCTGTATGATCCGTTCGGAAATCCAGGTCGAATAGGTGGCGGAGTAGCCGACGGCGATGGCTTGCTTTCGAAGCTGTTCCTGGAAAGCGGCGGAGGCCTGGAGTGCGCCGTTGAACCCACCGTATTCCTCAAGGGCCAGTTTGTCGTTGGACCCGATTGCCTGCTGGACGAGTCTGAGCTCGGTCTCGATCACAGCGCTGCTGACGGTCGATCGGGGTAGATTCATCCAGCTTGAAAACACTCGGCTCACACTCTCTTCGAGCCGAGTGTTGAAGCTGGCATGAACGATATGAAGCTGGAAGCCGAGGCGGTCTAGATCGGACCAAAGAGCTGCGTGTTCGCTGCGCCAGCTACGGACTCCCTGCGGCGATTTCTCTTCGGAGTCGGTGTAGACGAAGTGGGCTTGCTTTTTGCGGGGATCGACGGCGATCGGGTGCTTGTTAGCGAAGAGCCGCACAGTGTATCCGGTGGCGTTGTCCCACACCCGGCGTGGAAGGTTTGTACGATCGATTCCAAGCTGGTCGAAGCAAGCGACTTTCTCGCTTTCGGTGGGAAGCCAGGGGAGCTGCGGGTGGTCGAGAACGTAGTCGAGAGCGAGCAAGCGCCGGAACGTCAGGGGCCAGCTCGCCAGGCGGCGATGGCGGATGTTGTGGGCTTCGATGAGGCGGTAGACGGTCTTGTTGGTGATGCGAGCGAGCAGCCCAAGAGATTCGACGGGGGTTTCGATAATGAGTTTCTTTACGATCAACTTGCGGATGACGCGGGTAAGTGATACGCGATATTCTTCGTCGTAGCCGCCAAAGAACTGAAGCTGCGAACGGAGAAAGCAGCCGGAATGGAGCGCAGATACGGCGAGCCATTCCGCAAGCTCTGCTGGCAGATCCAGCGAATCTGCCAGCTTTTCGGCGCGGCCGTTGAGGTGGGGAAACGTCATAGTTCGAAGAGTTCTTCGTCACGGTTTGACCCGCGCCCGCCGCCGCCGCTCTTGGATTCATTCAGCCCAAGGGCGGAGGAAATCCGTCGTTGAGAGGCGCTGCCGTTGGCGTAGAGCTTGAAGCCGGCAGAGATCTTCGCTTGAAGGCTCTTGCTGCGGTAGTTATCGCTGGTGACTTCCACATCGACGCGGCCGGGGCTGCCTTGTTCGTTCTCGTACTCGATACGAGCGTCGGGGTAGTGGATTTTACCGGCTTCATCGGTGGAAAGGTGCATCTGTTTGGCGGCTTCGATCTTGGCGAGGAAGGCTGCTTCGTTACCGTTTTTGACTCGTGCTTGTTCGGTAATCTTCGACACGCGGGCTTTCATTTCGTAGTCGAGCTGGATGCGCTTGACGGAAGAGCCGGATTTCTCCAGCTTGGCGATCTCGCTGCGAGCGGCGCGGTAGACGGTGGCATCGTGGCGGATTTCGGAAGGCTTGGCGAGGCCGCTCCAATAGCGTTGGCTGCTGTGCTTGCGGTTGCCCCATGCCTTATGGCGGCCTTTCTGCGATGCGAAAAGGACTTGGAAGGTCTTGCCGCTTTTGACGCGGATGGTGTGCTCACAGAGCAAACCGTCGTTCTTGAGGGCGTCGATGCCCTTGCGGGCGGCGAAGGCGTTGCCGCCGAAGCGCTGCTCGACCAGATCGCGCACGCTGACGACGCGGTAGGTAGCTATGTCGTCAAGCGCCTGGCGTTTGCGTTGGGGGAAGTCGATGCGGTCGCGGGTGCGGTTGCGCCGCGAAGGACGCTGCCGCTGCGGGCGGTTCCTGGAACGGCGGGAGCGTTGCGGTTGCGGGCGCGCTTTGGGTTTGCCGGGTGTGCGGTTGCGGTCGTCCTGGGAGCTGGGAACGCGGGGGACGGTCTTGAAACGAAGGGGGCCCGCTCGCTGCGAGCGAGCCCCGCTGCGCGCTTCTATTTCAAGGCCTCGCAAGAACCACTCTCCTTGGGCACGGTCGTAGCTCTCATGAACGGATGCGGACCTTTACCGCGAAACGAAGCACCGCACCGTGTCATGTTTTCGCGGCCTCTCAAGAACTGTCCTCCTTTCCTGTAAAGTGACTTGCTTCTTCGAGCACAACAACCCTGTTGCCCTGTGCGAAAAAGGCGCAAGCCGAGCAAAGGTCATCTTCGACCCAGCAACAGGGAAACCCGTCAGCTTCGATGCAAGCGTTCCAATCCGTACAGCCGCAAACGCGGCAGGTCTGGACGCTCATTCAAGATCACCTGTGCGTTCGCGATGCAGCCGCCGTGCGAGCTCGTCATCGTGCGATTCGCCGGCAGCGAGGCGCTTGTCCATGAGCTTGAGCTTGCCGCCCAGGTCGCCCAGGCCGGCGCGTCGAGCGAGCCAGTAGATGAAGGCGTAGAGGGTCACGATGGCGGTCGTCAGGTAGAGGCTCAGGCTGAGGGTGTATTGCGAGACGAGGATTTTGGCGTAGGGCTCCAGATATTCAAGCCGGTCGCCAATGAGAAGAATCGAGACCACCCAAAAGATCAGGCTCAGTCCGGTTGCGATCCGCCAGGGCATGGGTTCAGCTTCCTCGCGCGAGTTCCTCGATGGCTTGCTGGAGATTGCCGGCCCGAAGGATCGCGGTCGCTCGTTTCTCTTCCTCGATGGGGTTGCTGGTGAACATCCAGTAGCTTTGCCTGTCCACGTTCAGGGTGAGCACTTCGCGATCGGTGGGATTGCGGGCGTAGACTTCGCGCTTGGGAATCAAGCTGCGGATGAGCGACGTTTCGGCTTCGGACAATTGCAACCGCGCGGCGGCTTCATAGGAAAGGTCGCGGATCGAGAGAAACAGGCGGTTGGGAATCGACTCGATCAGCGCGCCGGTGGCGGCTCCGCCGGCCACGTCGCTGACGGATTGTGTTGCGAGGATGAGAGCGGCGTTGCGTTTGCGCCAGGTCCGCGCGGCCTCGGCAAGATAGTTCGCCGTGGCGGGTTCAGCGAGGAAGCGCCAGGCCTCATCGACGACGAGAATCTTGAGGCGGGTGGTTTCCTCGGGGCGCTCGAGCTCCAGTCTCAAGCGCTCCAGGCAATAGGTCAGGGCGGCGGACACCAGATCGGGAAACTGTTTCGCTCCGGCAAGATCGACAACCTGCCAGTCGGAACCGTCGATCTCCTTGCCCTGGCCGGGAATGTCGAAGATTTTTCCCCACTGGCCGGCACCAATCCAGCGGGTCATGGCGGCCTTCATTCTCGGCGGCAGGGTTTCGACCAGTGAGCTCATGCGGCGCTGGTTTGCCGCAATGCCGTACACGTCCTCGACACGGGCGCGAATGTCGGTCGTGTCGTCGCCGCTGGCATCGTAGCCTCCGAGCTTGAGCAACTGCGTGATCCAGCCGGTGAGGAACTCGTAGGTTCGTTCACCGCTGGGAAGGGTGAACGGGTGCAGCGGCGTACCGCCTCCGGCGCCGTCGAGGCGCAGGTAGCTGCCGCCGAGCATGGCGGTGAGGTTGCGGTAGCTGCCTCCCAGGTCGAGGATCGAGACGCGCGGGTTGTAGCGCAGGGCATGAACCAACAGGAAGTTGAGCAGGAAGCTCTTGCCGGCTCCGGTGCTGCCGAGCACCAGTGAGTGGCCTACGTCGCTGCCGGCGAAAAGGTCGTAGTCGTAGAGGGTTCCGCAGCGGGTTTCCAGCGTTGCCAGCGCCGGCGCGTCCAGGTGGTCGGACTGAGGTTCGCCACGGCCGGGCGCGAAGATGGACGAGCAGCAAAGAGCGGTTCCGGCCGAGACGGGCATACGGCGCAACTGGCGGCTGGCGGATTGTCCGGGCAGGCGGGAGAACCACGTGGAGAGCTGGCCGTAGCCTTCGCGCAGGATCTTGATGTCGCGGCCGGTGAAGATTTTTACGACGGAGGAATCGAGCTCTTCGAGCTGCTGCAAGTCGGGGGCATGAATCGACAGAGAAGCCGCCAGCTTGCCCCAGGGGATGCCGTCGGTCTGCAGCTCGACCAGCGCATCGCCCAGCGCGGCCGATTCCGCCGCCGCTGCCGAATCGACCAAGGCCGAATCGGTTCCCTCGGTTCCTCTGGCGTGCGCCATCATCGAGTAGCGCGAGGAAAAGAAGTGCTTCTGAGCGGATCGGATGATTCCCCGCGCCTTGCCGATCGACAAGCCTTGCCATTCCCATACGTAGGTCCAGGTAGCGCGAAGTGTGAGCAGCTCCCACAGAATGTTGGCGGTGGCCTTCGGCGGCGGTTCGAGAAGCGAGTAGATGGCGAGGGGTTCGTCATCGAGCGTAAGATGGCGGCGGTGTCCCTCCAGGTGGGAAAGGCCCCAGGCCCAATGCAAGGCGCCGCCTTCATGAACCGGCGTCACGGTTCCGGGCCGGTTGATCATGTCGCCGAGTACGGCGGTGGCTTCCTTCTCTTCCAGCACCGTGCTCGGGGACACGTCGGTGATCAGCCCACGGCTGGCATCGACGATCCGCTGCAGCCGTTCGGCCGCGCGGGCGATCGACTCCTGCACATAGAGCCGTTGGGCCTTGCCGTTGCTGGTGAGCCGCTTCAGCCAGGAAGCGGCGACTCCGCCTTTCTGCCGTGCTTCCTGCAGCCGCGTGTCGAGCGTCCAGGCGGCGAAGAAACGGAGCTCTCCGGAGCGCCGCACGATCTCATCCGCCCGGGACTGGAAGATGGCAGCCGGCAGGCGTTCGTTGCCGATCGAGGCAACCGCATCGGAGTGAACCGGTCTGCGGGTGACGATCAGCGAGAAGCGCACGTCCTCATCGAGCTGGCCGAGCAGCCGCATCCATGAGGCGAGGACATGATCGAGGTCTTCCGGCGCACGGCCGGCGATGCCGCAGGGGTGAAGCTCCGCCAGCGTGACCAGTCCTCCGGGACGGGTGAGCAAGGTTCGCTTGTCCACCCAGCCCCAATAGGGCAGCTCTTCGGCCAGCGAGCCGGCTTGCTTGTATCGCTGTCGTGAGGATTGGGTGATGGGAGTCATGAGGTCCGTGGGTTGGTACGGATGATTTCAATTTCCGCCTCGGCCGCGGGCCGCTTCGCGGGGTCATAGCGGGGCTTGTCGCTGGCGGAGGCCCGCGCGACCTGTAGCATGTGCGGATCGCGCCGGGTTCCAAGCCAGCCGATGGCGTAGCCGGTCACAAAGAGCAGTAAGCCGGCCGGAAAGGAGTTGAGTACATTGAAGGTGGCCGCTCCGAAGGTCGCTGCCAGAATAAAGACCCTCCGCTCACAGCCCATGACTGTGAGCGGCCGGGCCAGGGATCGGCAGGCCTGCCAGGATCGTGTTCCGTAGACACCCGTCATGAAGAGCCAGGCGCCTCAGAAGAGCCAGTCGATGAAGTTGGCGGCGCCGAGGGTCATGCCGAGGCCGAAAACGATGCCGGCCAGGGCGCTTTTCGAACCACCTTCACCGAAGGCGAACATCAGACCGCCGATCACGATGGCAATAAGACTCAAGCCGCGAGCGATGGTGCCGGTGAAAGCGGTCTGCAACGTGGTCACGGCATCGACCCAGGGGCCGCTGCCTCCCGTCACCACCGGCGGCGGCGTTGCGGTGGCTGACAGCTCCGCGGCTTGCAAAAGCACCAGTGCTGCAAGAGCAACCGTTCTGATTGCTGCGGTCTTGTGATGGGGCTGGAATCTCATGAGTACCTCCTGTCAAATACTGGCATCGAATCGAGGCGATCTCAAGCGCCGCAAGGCGCCCACGTGTGGGGCTTCTCCACAGAGAAGGTGGTTACTCAGGAACTTTCGCGCGCGCCCGGCTTTCAGGATGAATTTCAGGAAGTACTACAGGAAGAGGTAACGGAGCTACGAGTAGAGCTAACTCTATAAGGCGACCGCCACCAAAGTTCTCCGGCAAGCGCCACCGAAGTTCTCCAGATAGTGCTACGGGAGTTCTCCAGCAAGCGCCACCAAAGTTCTCCAGCAAGCGCCACCAAAGTTCTCCAGCACTGCGCCACCAAAGTTCTCCAAGAAAGCGCCACCAAAGTTCTCCAGCACTGCGCCACCAAAGTTCTCCCAAAAAGCGCCACCAAAGTTCTCCAGCACTGCGCCACCAAAGTTCTCCAAAAAAGCGACATTAAAATTCTCCAGGGAAATCGCGACCATACCGACCTGGGGAGCGCCACCAAGGAGTCCCAGTCAGAGGGGCTCTACAAACTGTGTGTTTTAGCGATCTGGCGGATGCGCTCCGCCCAATCAATATCGGGAGGGCTGGAGGGCTCAAGGTGTAGCCCCATCGGTTGGATGCTAACCTGTGGAGCAATGGGATTCTGCTTCAGAACAACTTCGAGACTCTTCCGGAACTTGGCCCGGAAAGCCCGCGGCCGTTTGTAGTCGGCGCCGAATTGTAGCTCGAGCAAGCGCCAGGGAATGGTTGTTGGTTTTTTCGTTGTCCATGATCTGTAGGTCAGCCAGGCATAGAGATCCAGCGTAAGCGGCGATCTTCTGATCCTATGCACAATTTTCGTTTCCAGAGGGACGACAGATTGGCCGGACAGGACGTAGAAGGATTCACTCAGGGCTACGTGGATTCCGTCGGAGGATCTCATCCATTGATCAGTCATCGTGACGTTGCTGATTGTTTCCCGTTTCTCTCCCGTGATGTGAATGGTGTAGAGGGTTGAGCTGAGCCGCTGTAGCTGATTCTGTGCGGCTTTGATTCCTCCGCTAGTTGCTCCGCTCCAGGGAATCTGCATGGTTTCCAGAAACTCCCGCCAGCTCGATCCGAGTTGAAACCGCCTCTCCTTGGATGTCACTCTCTTGGTCGTCAGGTACATCAGAATGAGTCGCGCATAAGAGCCGTAGGGCAGGCCGATCGACCGCGGGGCTAACATGCTCAGTTGATGCGAGCCGTTGCGGCGGCTGAACTCGTTTCCATTGACCGCCCGGTGAGGCAGCGTCATGGTGACTAGGAAAGGGGGCAGGAAGAGCAGCTTCTTGAACCGGTTGGAATGAGCCATCGGAGCTTCCGCGTACTTGAGAGAGAGACCGGTAGCCCAATCTCCTTTCGCCAGTTCGCGGGAGACCAGGTGAAGCGCCTTGCTGCGATCCGTGGCGATCACGGCTACTGCGTTCTCCTGCTGGATGAGAATGCGGCCTTTAGGGTCAATCCCTACAGGTTGCTGCTTGTACAGGTACTCAAGGTCTTGTTCGGAGAGGGTGTGTTTAAGATTAGATACTGCTTGGAGGTAGGCGATCTGGCCGGTTTTCTTGGATCTCTGGTCGTATGGCAAGGCAGCCTCCGGGCTGCCCGACACACTGAAATGCTAGAAGCGCTATGCGTACACCATATAGTGTTAATACTTTAGCAACGCATCCAGGCCGCGTTATGGACAGACCGGCTTTGCGGCAACATGGGTAGGCAGGTTCAGACAAGGCGAAAAGGCGACTTCAATGGAATCAGTTCCCAACTTCATCGGCGGGCAATGGACGGCCTCGGCCGCAAATGTGTTCAGTAACGTCATCAACCCGGCGACGGCCGAGGTCCTGGCCCATGTTCCTGTGGATGGCGCTGCCGACGTCGATCGCGCCGTGCAGGCGGCGTCGCTCGCATTTCCTGATTGGAGACAGACGCCGCCCGAAGAGCGCATCCAATACCTGTTCCGCCTGAAGCAGCTTCTCGAGGATAACCTCGACGAGTTGGCCCGCACGATCACGATCGAGAACGGCAAGATTCTTGCTGAGTCGAAAGGCGAACTGCGGCGGGGCATTGAGAACGTAGAGGTCGCTTGCGGCATCCCGACGCTGATGCAGGGCTATAACCTCGAAGACGTCGCCCGCGGGATCGACGAAATCATGATCCGGCAGCCGCTCGGCGTCGTGGCGGCGATCACGCCGTTCAACTTCCCGGCGATGATTCCATTGTGGTTCCTGCCGTACGCCATCGCCTGCGGCAATGCGATGATCGTCAAGCCCTCTGAGAAAGTTCCGCTGACGATGCAGAAGTTCTTCGGCTTGATCGAACAGCTCGACCTCCCCGCCGGAGTGCTCAATCTCGTCAACGGAGGCAAGCCGGCCGTCGATGCCTTGCTCGACCATCCCGATGTCCGCGCAATCAGTTTCGTCGGCTCGACGCCGGTGGCGAAGTACGTCTACGCCCGAGCCGCGCAAAACGGCAAACGTGTGCAGTGTCAGGGCGGCGCGAAGAACCATGTCGTCGTCCTGCCCGACGCGGATATGGAAGCGACGACGCAAATCGTGAGCGACAGCGCGTTCGGTTGCGCCGGCCAGCGTTGCTTGGCCGTCTCCGTCGCCGTCACGGTGGGCGCGGCGCAGAAGACGTTTCTCGACGCAATCGTTGAAGCAGCGGGTTCGATCCGGGTGGGTTCCGGCCTTGACGGCGGCGTCGGAATGGGGCCGGTCATCACGCGCGAAAGCAAGGATCGCATCGAAGCCGCCGTGGAAACCGGGACCGGTCAGGGTGCGCGGGCGATTCTCGACGGCCGGGGGGCGCAAGTCAACGGCTATGAAAGTGGTCACTTCATCCGCCCGACCGTGCTCGACGGCGTGGCGCCCGCCGGGCCGCTTGCCTCGACGGAGATCTTCGGTCCCGTACTCAGCCTCACGCATGCCGCCTCGGTGGATGAGGCCATCGATATCGTCGCGCGGAACCCCTACGGGAACGCCTCATCGATCTTCACGTCCAGCGGAGCGGCCGCCCGCAAGTTCCGTTATGAAGCGCCGACCGGAAACGTGGGCGTGAATATCGGTGTAGCCGCGCCGATGGCCTATTTCCCTTTCAGCGGATGGAAGGACAGTTTCCTCGGCGCCCTGCACGGCCAGGGACGCGACTCGGTCGAGTTCTACACCGACAAGAAAGTCGTCATCGAGCGCTGGCCCAAGGAGTGGTCGCGTAAGTTCTGAGACCGCCCGCGGCGGAGCAGGGCCTTCATCCCCGGCAGCCCGAGGCTCAGGCCCAAGCAGCACAGGCGAGAGGCGCCCCAGGGTCGCCGTTTGCAACGGAGTTCCGGACATCCTCCCATCGCGGAACCGCAGTTTCTAACCGGGAGCTTTAGGTCAGCTCGGTGCTACCATGACGTTGCCATGACGAGGCTCACTCGGAACCACGGCCGTCTTCTCAAAGCGGCTCCGGGCCACTTCCGATGGTTTTTCACGAAACACGAGACACGAAACACGAGTTACGGCTTTTTCCGTTTCAAGATCACGGCTGCCGGGCTCGTGCCCCTGCTGCTTCTGGCCGGCTTGCCGCCGGCGGCGGGGGCAGAGGAGAGTTGCAAGGGCTGGAAAACACCGAAGTTTTTTAAGTCCGCTACGGTGGAGGAGGTGAGAGCCTGTCTCAGCGCCGGGGAGGATCCGAACGAGCCGGACACACAAGGACTCAGCGCCCTGCATCGGGCGGCGCGGGAGACCTCCGACCCGGCAGTGATCGAGGCGTTGCTGGATGCGGGCGCCAACCCGAGGGCGTACAGCATAGCCGGCAGGCTGCCCTGGGATTTTGCGCGGAAGAACGACAAGATCAAAGGCTCTGCCGCCTATCAGCGGCTCAGGATGGCGATAGCGTCCGAGGCGAAGAAGGTGGCGAAGAAGGCGGACTGGTCCCGAGTGCAGGCCGTGCCGCACGATACAAAGACCAAGGTGCTGCTGTACCAGGACGCAGCCCCCCGGGAGAGCCGGAGGATCAAGGGCCGTTTCCACTCGGCCACGGCCGAGTCCATCACGCTCGTGCTCTAGGACGGGCAAACGCGTACCGTGCAGAAGCAGTCCGTGCGCAAGGTGCTGACTCGGCGCCCGTTCTCGAAACGCTGGCCGGGATGGATCACTGCTGCCGTTACAACCGCAATTTGGATCCCCTTCATGGGGGTGTACAGTGACTTTCATGCTATGGGGATACTCTTGTTCGGCGGTTTGGTTAGCTTCGGTCCCACAGCCATTGCTTTTGGTGCCTCGGAGATGAACTTGATTTACGACGTGCCTCCCGAGCACCGGGTTCTGTCGCAAAGAGACAAGCAGCCTGGTGACTAGGGCAACGCTCCCGGCAAGCAGGATGATCCACGGGACTGAGTGACCATCGGGGCGCCCCCTGGGGCATATCATCATTCGCGTGGGGACTTCCATCCAGCGCCATCGAGCAGCGGGCGGCTGCAGTTTCGAACATCGCCTAAAATGAGACTTCCGCTTGGTCTGTTTCCCTCTCGATGCTCGATCGCATTACCGTTCGCGGAGCCCGTCAGCACAATCTCAAGAACGTCAATGTCGAGATTCCGCGCGACAGCCTGACGGTCATTACCGGCCTGTCCGGCTCGGGCAAGTCCTCGCTCGCGTTCGACACGATCTACGCCGAAGGCCAACGCCGCTACGTCGAGACCCTGTCGCCCTACGCCCGGCAGTTTCTCGATCAGATGGAACGCCCCGAAGTCGATTCCATCGAAGGCCTGAGCCCGGCTCTTTCGATCGAGCAGAAAACAACCAGCCGCAGCCCCCGTTCCACGGTGGGCACGATCACCGAGGTTTACGACTATCTGCGGCTGCTGTACTCCTCGATCGGCACGCCGTTCTGTCCGAATTGCCAGGTGCCGATCCGGCGCCAGTCGGCCGAGCAGATCGTGCGCCGCATCCTCGGAGAGCAACTCGGCCGCAAGGTGATGATCCTCGCGCCCATTGTCCGTGGCCGCAAGGGCGAGTACCGGAAGGAGTTCGATCGCCTCGCGCGGCTCGGATTCCTCAAAGCCCGCGTCGACGGCGAGATCGTTTCTCTCGAGGACGATATCCACCTCGACCGCCGGCGCAACCACACCATCGAAGTCGTCGTGGATCGGATTACCGTTCGCGAAGGCCAGGCGAAACGGGTCGAAAACTCGATCCGAACCGCCACCAGGATGGCCGGCGGTCTAGTCGTCGTCGCCGAGATCGGCGGCGAAGAAAAACTGTACTCCGAGAAGCTTGCCTGCACCCTCTGCGGAGCCAATGTTCCGGTTCTGGAGCCGCGCTCATTCTCGTTCAACAGCCCGTATGGCGCCTGTGAAACGTGCAGCGGCCTCGGCAGCCGCTGGGACTTCGATCCCGACAAGATCATTGCCGACGCCGGCAAGCCGTTGCTTGAGGGTGGCATCGCAACCGGCCTGTTGCCCCCGCGTGTTGAAAGCGGCCTGATCGCCGGCGCCAAGAAGCTTCGCATCCCGTACCGGAAAGCTTTCGAGGAGCTCACCTTCGAACAGCAGAAGCGCCTGCTCTTCGGCGGCGAGGACATCGCAGCCGGCAAGACGCGTAATCCCTTCCGAGGACTCGTCGGTCTGCTCGACGAGTGGCGCTCGTCCTTTGCCACGGAAAACTTCCGCTCCTGGTTGGCTCGCTTCATGTCTCCCGCCCCCTGCGCGTCGTGCAACGGCCGCCGGCTCAAGCGGGAAAGCCTCGCCGTCCAACTCGCCGAATTGTCGATCGCTGACTTCGTCGCGCTCCCTGCCCGCAAGGCTCTCGAGGTGGCCCAAAACCTCGAACTCACCGAGCGCGAAAAACAGCTCGCGGGCCGCATCGTCGAAGAGGTCCGCCGGCGCATCCGCTTCCTGCTCGCTGTCGGCCTTGACTATCTCAGCCTTGACCGCTCCGCCGCGACGCTCTCCGGGGGTGAAGCCCAGCGCGTCCGCCTCGCCACGCAGATTGGGTCGGAACTGCGCGGAGTCCTCTATGTTCTCGACGAGCCGTCCATCGGGCTTCACGCTCGCGACAACGACCGCCTTCTCACGACTCTCTCGCAGCTCCGCGATCTCGGCAACACGATTGTCATCGTTGAACACGACTTCGAGACGATCCAGCGGGCCGACTACGTTGTCGACCTGGGCATCGGAGCCGGCCGCCTGGGCGGCAATCTCGTGGCTCACGGAACACCGAAGCAGGTTGCGGAGACGCCCGCATCCCTCACCGGTCAGTACCTCAGTGGACGGAAGATCGTCCCGATGCCGTTTGTGCGCCGGGCTCCCGACAACGAAGTGCTCACGGTTCGGGGCGCCCGCGAGCATAACCTCCGGGATATCGACGTCACGTTTCCCTTGGGCCGCTTTATCGTGATGACCGGTGTTTCCGGCAGCGGTAAATCGACCCTGATGAACGACATCCTCTACCCGGCGCTCGCCCGCAAGATCAACCGCTCGATCACCGTCCCGGGCGCCCATCGCCGCATCGAGGGCATCGACCACGTCGACAAGGTTGTCCGCATCGATCAGTCCCCTATCGGCCGCACGCCGCGATCGAACCCCGCCACCTATACCGGCGTGTTCACGCCGATCCGCGCTCTCTACGCCATGCTTCCCGAATCGCGCGCACGAGGCTACGCGCAAGGGCGCTTCAGCTTCAACGTCAAGGGCGGCCGCTGCGAGGCTTGCCAGGGCGACGGGCAGATTCGCATCGAGATGAACTTCCTTCCCGACGTCTACGTCACGTGCGACTCCTGCCGAGGACGCCGCTACAACCACGAAACTCTGCAGGTGAAGTACAAAGGCTGGTCGATCGCCGACCTGCTCGAGGCCACCGTCGAAGAAGCCGCGCCGCTCATGGAAAACCTGCCTCAGATCCAGCCGAAGCTCCAGACCCTGCTCGATGTCGGTCTCGACTACATCCACCTCGGGCAATCGTCGACGACTCTCTCCGGTGGTGAAGCCCAACGAATCAAGCTCGCCCGCGAGCTGAGCAAGCGCCAGACCGGACGCACCCTCTATCTACTGGATGAGCCGACCACCGGACTGCACTTCGACGACGTCAAGAAGCTGCTCGAAGTGCTCCATCGCCTGGCCGATCACGGCAACACGGTGATCGTCATCGAGCACAACCTCGACGTCATCAAAGCCGCCGATTGGATTATCGACTTGGGGCCTGAGGGCGGAGAGCAGGGTGGAGAGATCGTGGCCCAAGGTACGCCGGAAGACGTGATGCGATCCGATCGAAGCTACACCGGACAGGCGCTCGCGCAGTTTCTCGGTGTCAATGGAGACGTCCAGGCTGTCCGTAGCGCCTGAGCCGGGCAGCCTCGTCTCGAAGGATGCAAGGCGTGAGGATCTTCTGCCCGAATCTCGGCGCGTATTCTTTCGAGAACCGGCTCGATACACTTCCGGTGGTTCCGGAAATCCTCCCACAGGAGCCCCACTTTCTTCAGCCGCGCGGGCATGCTCTTGCTGATGAAGCGCTCTGGCATCAGACCTTGTCGTCATTAAAGGGCTTCGATCCACGTTCGGATTACGGCTCAGGCTTGCCTCCGCCGGAGAACTCCGGGCGGGGGGTAAAATAGAGCCAGCCGTGCTCCAGCGCTCACTCATCCTCGGCCTGCTGCTCGCCGGACTCCCTCTGGCCGCGGCGGACCTTCTTCCGCTCGACCAGGTCAAGGCCGGGATGAGAGGAGTTGGCAAGACCGTGTTTACGGGCGAGCACGTGGAGGAGTTCCGGGTTGAGATCCTCGGTGTCCTGAGGAACATCGCGCCCGGCCAATCGTTGATTCTGGGACGGTTGGAAGGCGGGACCCTGGACCAGATGGGGGTTGCTGCCGGGATGAGCGGCAGTCCTGTGTACTTGGACGGCAAGCTCGCCGGAGCGATCGCCTATTCGTTCCCCTTTTCGACCGAGCCGATTGCGGGCATTCGCCCGATTCACGAAATGATCGGGCAGCTCGACGATTCTCCCCCGCAGAGCGCCCGCTCCGGCAACTCTTCCAAGCTGCGCTTGGTCGACGCTGGTGGAGTCCCGAGGTTCCTTCCCGACCCCGAGGCCGATCTGCTTCCCGAGGGTCCACGCCCCTTGGGCAGCGAGCCCAGACTGCTCCCGATCGCGACTCCCGTCGCCATGGCCGGTTTCTCGGAACGAACCTTCGAGGTCTTCGGCGAGCGTTTACGCGGTCTCGGGTTGCGGCCCTCGCAAGGCCTGGGCGGACAGGGAGTGGATGCCGAAAAACCTCGCCGCCCCGAGCCGGGGTCAATGGTCTCCGTAGCGCTCATCGAGGGGGATTTGGAACTCAGCGCTTCCGGCACGGTCACCCACGTCGCCGGAGAACGGCTCTACGCGTTCGGACATCGTTTCCTGGCGAGCGGCCCCACCGAAATGCCGCTCCTTGGTTCATCGGTGATCACGACGGTTCCCAACCTCAACAACTCGTTCAAGATCTCGGCATCCGGCGGGCGGCTCGGCGCCGTCACGCAAGACCGCGGCACCGGCATCACCGGCGAGTTGGGACGCTCTGTCCGGATGGTCCCGCTCGAGATCGATCTCACCTCCAATGGTCGATCGCGGCGCTACGAGATGAACCTCGTAGACGACCGCACGCTCTCGCCGTTTCTCATGCAGATAGCCTTGTTCTCGGCGGTGGATACGACCGAGCGGCAAGTCGGCGCATCGAGCTACCGCGTCCGCGGACAGGTCGATCTCGGAGACGGCATCCCGCCATTGCGCCTCGACAACATGTTCGCCGGGTCCAACGGGGTTGCGCTGCAGCTCGCGACTCTAACGAGCATCCCCTTTGCGTATCTTCTGGAAAGCGGCTTCGAGGCGGTCTCGCCCCAAAGCATCCGTCTTGCGGTCGAGGCCGTTGACAAGGATCGCCGGCTTGACATCGATCGCGGCTGGGTGTCGAAAACGCGTGCTCGCGCTGGAGAGACCGTCGAACTCGCCGCGGCCCTCCGTAACGACGCTGGCAAGGAGGTCATCAAGAGAACGCTGTTTCAGATTCCGCCGGGCGCCAAACCGGGGCCGATCGAGGTCACCTTCGCGGACGGTGGCTCGCTCAATCTGCTGGAGTGGCGGACCTTCGCGTCCACCACACGTGCTCAGGATCCCTCCAAGCTCGTGCGCGCCATGAACCGCCTGCGCCGCAACAACAGGCTCTACATCCGCGTATGGCGTCGGGCACAGGCGTTTCAGATCGATACGGAACGACTGCCGGCGCCCCCCACTTCCGTGCTCGCGCTCCTGTCCTCTTCCCGGGCGCAAGGCGGCGGCGTTGCGGCGGAGTATCAGTCGACTCTCGACGAGTACGAGATCGATGGCCTCGATAGTGTCGTCCGAGGCAGCGTCAATACATGCATCATGGTTATCGAATGATCTCCTTCCCCTCGCGGTCCCTTGCGATAGCACGGCGCCACCGGAGCACGCCTTCTACACCGGCTGCCGGCCGCTCGTGGCGAGCGGCATCTTGCATCCCGCTGTTGCTGTTCGCATCCGGCGTTTTGCCGGCGGCGACGAGTCAGGTCTGGGAGACAACCGAATACGCCCAGTTCGTGGCCGGCAAGCTCGAAAACCTGTCGGTTCAACCGGACGGCTCGCTCGTCATCGCCCCGGCTCTCGATACCGTCTTTTCTTCGGATCAACCTTTGATCTGGAGTGTCGCCGCCGGACCGGAGGGCTCTCTGTTCGTCGGAACAGGTCACCAGGGCAACGTCTACCGCATCAGCCCCAAAGGCAAGAGCACCCTGTTGTGGAGCGCTCCTGAAATCGAGGTCTTCGCTTTGGCGGTGGCTTCCGACGGCGCCGTTTTCGCAGGCACTTCCCCGAATGGCAAAGTCTATCGGATCAACAATAAGGGGGAGCACGAGGTCTACTTCGACCCCGAGCAGACCTACATCTGGTCCCTCTCCTTCGCCCAAGCCCAGAGCAAGGATGCGGCTCCTGACCTGTTCGTCGGAACCGGTGACAAGGGAAAGATCTACCGCGTGACCGGCCGCGGCAAGGGTGAACTCTACTACGAAAGCGGCCAACGCCACGTCGTCAGTCTGGCGCTTGACGGCCAAGGCCGCTTGCTGGCGGGTACGGACCCCAACGGCATCCTCTATCGCATCGAAAGCAAGGGTAAGGCCTTCGCCCTGTATGACTCCGATATGCCCGAGATCCGTAATCTTCTGGTCACGCCGGAAGGCGCTATTTTCGCGGCCGGAGTCGGAGGCGGTTATTCATCATTCGGAGGCGACGGCGGAGCCTCGGTCGGGACCGCGCAAGGTGCTGCTGCGACAACAATCACCGTGACCGCCTCGCTCGGAAACGACCCCAAAGTCATGCAGAAGCCCGGCTCCCAAACCAGCGGGACCACCCAACCGCAAAGCGCGGTTACCGTTTCCCAACCCGTCATCACCATAGCCGGCATTGACAGGTCGGAACTGCTGCGCGTCGGCAGCGATCTCCAAGTCGAGAAAGTTTGGAAATCGGACTCCGAAGGTTTACTGGCGCTGACCCTCCCTGGTGCGGGCCGAGAGGGGGTCCTCTTCGCGACGGACAAGGGAGGCCGCATCTACAGCGTGAATCAGGATGGCCAAGTCACTCTGGAGACGCAGACCGGCCAGGATGAGATCACGCAGCTTGTCACCAGCGGAGGCGAACGATGGATCGCTACGGCGCACGCCGGTAACCTCTTGCGCTTTGGCGGTGAGCCATCGAAACCCGGCTCTTATCTGTCGGTGGCGCACGACGCCAAGTCGGCTGCAATTTGGGGCCGGCTCTCCTGGCAGGGGACGCTGCCGAACGGCACGGGCATCGAGTTTCGGACACGCAGCGGCAATTCCGCGAAGCCCGACGCCGGCTGGAGCAACTGGTCGGAGCCGGTTGCGATCGAGGAAGGAACGTGGCGCGGCGGCCCGATCACATCGCCGCCGGCGAGGTACGTCCAATGGCAAGCCCGATTGAACGGGCGCTCCGAAAGCTCACCCACGCTCAGCGCCTTGCGGCTCACCTACTTGCCTCGGAACCGCGCGCCGCGGGTCGACAGCATCAGCGTCTCAGCATCCAGCGCCCAGGACACGAGCCTTGAGAAGGATACATCGACGGCCGACACCGCCGCGGCTTACAGCATCACCGTGATCGACACCGGTTCGGTAGCTTCGACCAGCCCGACAGAAAGCACCGGCGCCCGCGCCGCCGGTCCGCAGCGCAAGCTGAAGATTACCTGGTCTGCTACCGACCCCGACGGGGACGACCTGCTTGCAGCGGTGCGTTTTCGCGGCGACGGAGAATCCGCCTGGAAGCTCGTCAAGGATGAAATCAAAGAGAAGTCTCTCCTTATCGACAGCGACACCCTCGCCGACGGATCGTACCGCTTTCGCGTCGAGGTCTCCGACGGCCGTTCGAATCCGCCCGACAAGACGCGCACGGCGTTTCGAGTGAGCGAGCCCGTGATCGTCGATCACACGCCGCCCGCTGTCCGCTTGCTCGGCGTCGATGGCCGGCAGGTAATCCGCTTCGAGGCGCAAGACGCCGGCTCCATGTTGCGCCAGGCGGAATACTCCATCAACGCCGGCCGCTGGGTGCCCGTTCTCGCCGACGACGGCGTCGTCGATTCCCAAAAGGAAACCTTTACGATCCGTCTCGACGAGACGGCTGACCATGAGCGCTTGGTGACGCTGCGGGTCCGCGACCGCGGGAGCAACGCCGGACTCTGCAAAGCCGTGGTCAAGTAGCGCCACGCACGGAGGTAGCCGCGAAATTGTCCGAGTACACCGACGAACATGCTCAAGCCGGCATCGATGCCGAACTGCCCGCCCTCGACACTTGGCCCAACCAGTTCAAGGGCTATCGCATCAAAATCGAGATGCCCGAGTTCACTTCCGTATGTCCCAAAACCGGACTGCCCGATTTCGGCAAGCTGACTCTGGAATACGAGCCCGAAAAACTCTGCATCGAGCTGAAATCCCTGAAACTCTACATCCTCGCCTACCGCAACCTGGGGATTTTCTACGAGAACGTGGTGAACCGGGTTCTCCGCGACGTTGTAGACGCCATCCATCCGGTTCGGGTGCGTGTGCAAGGCGACTTCACCCCGCGTGGCGGCCTGAATGCAACGGTAGAAGCCGAATATCAAGCCGAAACGCGGGCTTAGGACCGGAATTTCCTCGGCTCCGCGACCCCCGTCGTTATCCACCTCCGGCGTTAAGGGTCCACGGCGTTGAGGGATCAGCGGTCCGAATGACCGTCTCGCACTCCTGACGCGAAACCGGCCGGGTGGCGGCGAAGAGTTTCACTTCAAGTTTCGTCGAGATTCATGCAACTCGACAAGACCGGCACAAGTCCGGAAGGCCGCGTTCCCGGCCGTTCTCATCCACTGTAGACTAATACTCATGCGCCCCAACGCCCTCCTCCTCACCACCCTCATCGCCCTCACCGTGCCCGCTGTCCTCGCTGAATCCGCCGGCGGCCTCACCTGGACCGCCCCTGACGGCTGGACCTCCCAGCCCAAACGCATGCGCGCTGCCAACTACGTCATCCCCGTCTCCGGAGGCGACAACGAAGACGGCGAGTGCGGCGTCTACTTCTTCGGCCCCGGACAGGGAGGAAGCGTCGAGGCCAACGTCAGGCGCTGGATCGGCCAATTTCGCGCCCCCGACGGCGGCCCGGCCGATTCCATCGCAAAGCGCTCCAGCGACAGCATCAACGGCATCGCCGTCACCACCCTCGACCTCACCGGCACCTACCTCTTCAAGCCTTTCCCCATGGCGCGCCAAGCCATGCCCAAGCCGGGCTACCGCATGCTCGCCGCTATCGCCGAAGCTCCCCAGGGACCGGTGTTCTTCAAGCTCTCCGCCCCCAAGGCGACCACCGACGCCGCGGAAGCCGCCTTCCGCAAAATGCTCGGCTCGTTGAAAAAGTGAAGAAGCAGGTCTACTGCGCCGGCTGCGGCGGATTGAAGTTCACCGCTGGTGGAGCCTGCCGCGCCTCTTCCGTCGTCCGGAAGTAGGCGTCTTCGCGCTCGTGCCCCGAGAGCGAGGCCGCGATATTGTTCGGGTAAAGCTGGATGTACGTGTTGTACCTCTGTACCGTCTGGTTGTATTTCCGCCGCTCGACCGCGATCCGGTTCTCCGTCCCCGCCAGCTCATCCTGCAGCCGGATGAAGTTCTGGCTCGACCGCAACTGCGGGTAATTCTCCACCACAACCATCAACCGCGACAGCGCCCCGCCGAGCTGATCATTCGCCGCGATCCGCTCCGCTGGCATCCGCGCCCCCGCCATCGCCGCCCGCGCATTGGCGATGTTCGTGAATACCTCTTGCTCCTGCGCCGCGATCCCCTTCACCGTTTCCACCAGGTTCGGTATCAAATCCGCCCGCCGCTGAATCACCGTATCCACCTGCGCCCAGGCCCCCTCAATCCCCTCCCGCATCGTCACCATTTGGTTCCGCAGGCTCACGAACATGCCGCCGAACACCAAAACCGCAACCAGAAACAGCGCAGCCAGAATGCCGAAAACGATCAGGACTTTGCGCACCTCGAGCTCCTTCCACTCCTCCGCGGTCTTCCCGGATTATAACCGGTCAACATGTTCGGCAGTCCGCGTGATCTCACGCAGATACTCTTCGAAAAGAGGCCGTATCTCCGCGTCTCCCAGCCGCCGGTCGCCCTGCCTCACGTCGAGCAGCTTCTCGAACGGCTCCGGGGAAATTGCAAACTTCGCCGCGCTCTGCCGAAAGATCTCCCGCTTCCTTACGGGAGGCTCCTCGCCGCTCAGGATCAGCGCATGCCGAAACAGCGTCGCAAACGTCGGTATCGAGTCCGTCATCAACTGAATCACTTGCCGCCGGTCTTTCTGGATCGCCAGGAACCGCTCCCTCAGCCGCAGCAGCCGCGACCGCAACTCATGCTCCACCTGATGACGGTGATGGCTCGGCTCCACCGTAATCTCCCCGACGACATCTTCCCCGTAGAGCACTCGATACGCCGCGCGAATGTCGAGAAACTCGATCGCAAACGCGTCGTGCGCGTTCTTCAATTCTTCCAGGGAAAGGATCACCGGCGCCGGCTGCTTCTTCTTCATCCAGCGGTCCACCGCAGGATACGCCTTTTCAAGCTGCATCGGCCCAACCGCCTTCAGCACGCACAGCACGTTCAGATCCGATACCTTCTCCTGAAAATCGCCCGTCACCGCCGAGCCATACAGCACCACCGAAAGCAGATCGCCGCCCAAATCATCGCGAAGCCGTTGGACAAGCTCGTCGAGGAGTTGCTCTTTCATGCCATTTCACCCCAGCCGTTCACCATGAACCCGACGCGCCCCCGCCTCCGAAGCTGCCGCCGCCGAAACCGCCGAAACCGCCTGAACTGAATCCTCCGCCTCCCCGGAAACCGCCGAAAGCGCCCATGCCGCCCAACATCCAAGCCGTCGTGATCCCGGCGCCGTGCCAACCACCGTACCGCCGCCTCCGCGGCAGCAACAGCAGAAGGAACACCATCATCAGTGGCCACCAGCCGGTCCGCCGCCTGCCGCGGCCGCGCCGAGGCGCTTGAACCTGTCCGGTGAGGCTGACGCCGGCATCTTGCGCCACGATCCGCCCGACTTGCGCCACGGCCACCGTCACCGCCGCGTCATAGTTGCCCGCGCGCAGAAGCGGCGTCATCATTTCGCGGATCTCACCCGCCCTCCCGTCAGGAATGATCGGCTCCAGACCGTACCCGACCTCGACACGAAGCTGCCGGTCTTCGATCGCCAGCAGGATCAGCACCCCGCGGTCTTCTTCGTCTCCCACGCCCCACTGTTCCGCGAGCATATTCGTATAGGTCTCGATCGTCTCGTCCCCCAACGATGGGACAATTGCCACCGCTACCTCCGCACCCGTTTTCTGCTTCAGTTCCGTGGAAAACGTCTCCAGCGCCCCCTTGGCCGGAGGACTCAGAACTCCCGCAAAATCATTGATGAACCCCGTGGGAGCAAGCTCCGGCGCCTGCCCCGGACATACCGCCCCCGCCAACAGGGCTGCCAGGAAAAGCCGTGAAATCCTGGGGTCGCTTCGGCGGAAACGCCGAGCAGCAGGGCCAGGCAACATGGAAGCTCAGCATACCACCCGCCCTCCCGAGCCCCAAACTCCGGCAACGGTCGCATCACCTTCCGCAGCGATGACTGCGAGAACCTGACGGAGAATATCCCGGAACCACCCTTCCAGATGCAAAGCGGCTTTCGGCTGCTCTTCAAACCTCCCGCCGCGCACTACCGCCACGCCGACGCGCGCCGACGCGCGCGCCGCGTTGGGTATAGGCGTTGGGTATAGAATGCGCAAAGTCGGGCTTGAGACGTCGTCTCAACAAGGCTGACTCGCCGGGCACGGGTCCGCAAGCCGTTGCCCGCAATTAGCCGCACCAAGGAATCAGATGCCGTTATTCGACCGCATGAAGTCGCGCTGGGGTGTGGAACCCGGAGGCGCGGTAGCCATTCTGCTGGCCTTCGCACTCGCCGGCCTGACGACGGTCAGGCTGAAAGGCCCCGTCATCGGCTTCCTGCTCCCCGCGACCGCGCCCGGCTGGGTGCAGTGGACGATCTTCCTGATCGTCATGCTGCCGGTCTACCAACTGCTGCTGCTTGGCTACGGAACGCTGCTCGGTCAGTTCGACTTCTTCTGGAGCAAGCTGAAGGCGGTCGGGCGCCTGGTCAGCGGCCGCACCGCACGCGCGTCCGGCTTGACCCTCCGGCAGACGCCGTCCTCACCGTCAGAGGCCCAGCGCGCGCTCCAATGCCCCCGCCAGACCGACCAGGGCGATGACAGCCGAGGCCGGCACCTCTAGCCGCGCACGGTACAACCGCCTCGACCGGAATCAGAGGACCGACAGCGCGGCGGCGCTCTACAGGGTCTATGCCGTGCCCGCCGACAGCGGCATCCCGTTCGCCTTCCCCGCCGCGCCGCAGAAAGGACCTCTCTACTGCCAAAGCGACCTACCCATTCCGGCTACGATGTCGAGAAAGCGGCATCAAATACCGCTTGAGAGGGCCCGACCATCCCTGGACCTACAGGCAGTCGAACGCATGAACCTTCAAGAAGGCGAAGGTGCCCCGCCGGTCTGCATTCACACGGCCCTTCGGGCGGGGGCGTTCGCTATTCCGGCTGGAAAAGGCCGAAGGTGACGATGTCGGTTTCGTTGGCGATGGTGACGTACTGGTCGCCGTCGATGGCCCAGGTCATGGGCGAGGCGTAGATCATGTGGCCCATGTTGAAGTGCCAGAGGTCCTCGCCCGTCTTGGCGTCCAGCGCCACGAGGTTGCCGTCGTCGTCGCCGGAAAAGACGAGGCCGCCGGCCGTAGAGAACGTGCCGGGCCAGGCTCGGGCCGGACCGGGCAGCGGCTGCTCCCAACGGACCGCCGCCGTTTTGGGATCGATCGCGCGAAGATACAGTGCACCGGGCTCGGCGGGAATCTGCGCCCCGCCGGTGCCGCGGAAACCGCTGTCCGGCACGGGTTCCTTGGCGGAGGAGTAGTAGATGTCGCACTGCTCCAGCGTCACGACGTAGAGCAAGCCCGTCTCCTTGACGTAAGTGGGCGACATCCAGTTGCTTGCGCCGCGGACCGCCGGGCAGACCTTCACGCCGGCGGGGGTGGGCGTCGTGCCCGGACGAACGATCGGCCGGCCGTTCTTGTCGAGGCCGTCGGCCCAGGTGAGCTTCTCCACGAATGGCTCGCCGAGCAGATACTCTCCCGTAACGCGGTCGAGCACGTAGAAGAACCCGTTGCGGTTGGCCTGCAGCATGACCTTGCGCATCTCGCCCTTGAAGTTCATGTCCACGAGCACGGGCGTCTCGTTGGCGTCCCAATCCCAAACGTCATGCGGCGTGAACTGGAAATACCACTTCATCTCGCCGGTATCGGCATCGAGCGCCAGTACGCTGTCGGAGTAGAGGTTGTCGCCTTCGCGGCGGCCTCCGTAGAAATCGGGCCAGGGATTGCCGGTCGGCCAGTAGAGAAGATTCAGGTCGGGGTCGAACGAGCCGGTCGTCCAGGTGGGAGCGCCGCCCCATTTCGCCGGAAAGCCGCCCCAGGTCTCGTAGCCGGGTTCTCCCTTCTCGGGGACGGTCCAGGTGCGCCAGAGTTCTTCGCCGGTGCCGGCGTCGAGAGCCGCGACAAAGCCGCGCTGCCCGGAGCCGCCGCCGCCCACGCCGACCATGATCTGGTTCTTGAGGGCCAGCGGCGCGACGGAGGAGTGATAGCCCTCGTCGGTATCGGCGAACTCGGCGTCCCACAATAGCGCTCCGGTGACGCGATGCAGGGCGACGAGGTGGCAATCGCTCGTGACCAGATAGATGCGGTCTCCCAGGATCGCCACGCCCCGGTTGGCGCGGCTGCGCTTGACGTTTTCCGCGAGGTAGCCCCAGAGCCTGCGGCCCGTGAGGGCGTCCAGAGCGTGGACTTCGTTCGTGTTGGTGACGTACATGATGCCGTCATGCACGATCGGAGTGGTTTCCAATCGCCGTGAACCGCGGAAGTAGTAAACCCACTTCGGGACCAGCGAGGGGACATTCTCGGTGGTGATCTGGTCGAGGGGACTATGCCGCTGCGAGGCGTAGTCGCCAGCGTACGTGAGCCATTCCTCGGTCGGGCCTTCGAGAATGTCCTCGTAGGCGACTTGCGCCGCCGCCGGCAGCAACAACAGCATCATCAAGGTCAGGAGCTTCATTCCTGTTCCCACTTTCGCAAAGACTGACGGCTAAGGAAAGCCAGCAGGTTGCTTATGTCGTCGCCGAAGAGCCGCTCAGCGTAGTCGCCGGGCATGAGTGAACCCTTCCAGAAGCTGATATCGGCGAGCTTCTTCTTGCGCAGGAAATGGAGACGGCCGTTGCTGTCGAGAATGCGGAGCGTGTAGTTGTTTTCGAACTTGGCGACGCCCTTGACCTTGGAGCCGTCGGCGAGCGTGGCTTCGACCGCGCGGAAACCGTCGGGGACGGCCTTGTCGGGCTCGAGAACGGCTTGCTTGAGTTGGTCGGCGCGGCGGAGGGCGGCCACGTCAGTGAGGTCCGGTCCGAGGACGCCGCCCTGGCCGCGAATGGAGTGGCAGTCCGAGCAACCGCCCCGGCCCCAGAAGATATCGCTGCCGGCCTGGACGTCGCCGGGCAACGGTTGCGCGGCCGCCGGGGCGTTGAGGCTGCGAACGAACGCGACCAGCCGCCAATGATCGTCCTCGGGCATCGGGAAGCCGGGCATGTCGGTGCCGGGAAGCCCGTTCTTGATCGAGTCGAAGAGTTGCCGGTCGGACGCCCGGCGGATTTCCCGGCCTCCAATCAGGCTGGGGCCGTGCCCCCCTTCGCCGTTGGGTCCGTGGCAGGGACTGCACTTCTCGACGAAAACAGGGTGCGCGGCGGCCGCGGCGGTCGGGTCTCGGACCAGTGGATGGCTTTGCCGGAGGGGGTCCTGACCCGGCGCGGCATTGACAAACAGAGACGCCAATAACAGGGAGCACAGGAAGTGAACACGCATTGAACTTTTGCCGGGGCAGGGGTGAGCTACGGCGCCGCGGGCGGAGACAGGAAGAGCCGCTCCATCTGTTTGTGCGAAAGAACCCACAGCCCTTAGATCCCGAGGACCGCGCCCGGCGGAACGCTCAGTCGATTCAGCGCCGAAAGAACAAACCCCACCATGCGCGCCCAAGGCCTGTATTTCAGCAAACCCCATCCGGACAGGATCCCCGGTAGAGGGAGCACCTCAATGATGACGGTGATGGCCGTGACGAACGCCCCGATGATCGGCGACGCGGCGAGCGTGTACGGATTCCCTTGGGCGGCGGGGTTATTGTATCCCGGCCGGGTTGTTCCCGCAACGCGGAAGTGTCTCCTGTCAACGCAATCTAGAACGTTCCCCTTTCTCAGCATGGGTTCATTGTGCGTTCGCCGTAGCGGAAGCAGTCCGCAGGGCGACGGGAGCTACGGCGAACGGTGCACTTCGTGCGGCCGACCGCAGACACGGGATTCTGCACACAATACCGGGATTTCCCAGCTAACGGCGCTTGAACACTTGCTCAGAGGCAATATTTTTTGCCGCGCAATTCCGGGCAATAGTGGACAGAAGTGAGCAGTCAATAGTGGGAAGCAGCGGGAAGGCAAGCAGTGACTGGGAGGTGGGCGCGGCGGTTTTTGGTTGTGCGACCCTTGCGCACCCACGGCGAACCGAACGGCCATTCCGACACCTGATTTGCGACCAAGACGCGCCCTCGATGCGCCTGGGCCAAAGGTCGTCGGCCCACAGCGCCCACGCATCCTGTGCGGCTCTTTTCGACAGCACGAACGGCCTCGGGCGCGGCAGCCTTGGGCAGCATGGGGGCGCCGGGCAGACCGCAGCCGGCCCGGCCGGGTCGGCCGGGGAGGGCCTGGACGGTCTCGCCGGGCTGGCGGCGAGAGGGCCTGCCGGCCGGGGTTGCCGGCGCTACGAAGAACAAACTTCGTTGCAGACGCATGGGCGTGATCTCACCTCCTCGATTTTCTTCTCCGCTTTTTCCTCCGCGAGGGCCAGGATGACGGCGGCGCGCGGGGGGCGGCCGCCGCCAGAGGCGAGCGTCGCGGTGACGGGAAGTCGATCTGGATGATTCCCGCCTCGCTGTCCTCATGCTATGCAGGCCGGGGCGGCTAAAACAAGACTGAAGGGCTTCAGTACCTCAAGCCGAAAAGGAACGTTCTCCTTGGCTCACCAGGGGAACTTCTCACATTGCGCCGACACGCCGAGGAGTCTCCTTGCCAAGCCTCGATAGAAATGTCTCCGGAGTTAGCTCGATAGAAGTGTCCCCTTTGAGGCTTGCCGGTAACGTCCCTCCTGTGGACCTACAAAGCCCGCGAGGGCCATCGGATTCAAGACCAGCCGTTTCCAACCCTCCTTTTCACCTCTCGCCTGAGGCAGCCTTCCCTTCCGGGAACGCACGTGCTTTTTAACAGGAAACAACAGAGAGTGCTCCTTGACGACCATGGCGAACGAAAGCTTGGCGCTTTTGCTACGATGGACCCGTCAACGAGCCCTGAAGAGCACCTCGTCCCACTCCGACAGCAACGGGAAGGGATCAAGCAAGAGACCGTCAGAAGTGGAGGGCGGTATGGAACCCGTAGTTACCCGGCGAGCCTCCACCTTGCGACGCAAGTGGCTGACGTTGCGCCGCAAAGTCCGTGAGATCCGGATGGTCGCCTACGGGCTGGCGCACAGGGACCATCCGATTCTGGTCCACCTGATTCCGATACGCCGCTGCAATCTTTCGTGCACCTACTGCAACGAATTCGATGACCACTCTCCGCCAGTGCCGACCCGTGATCTGTTCCGCCGGATCGACTACCTGGCCGGACTCGGCGCCAGCATCATCACGCTGAGCGGCGGCGAGCCGATGCTGCACCCCGATTTGGATGACGTCATCCGGCGTATCCGCAAGCACGGCATGATCGCGGGACTTCTCACGAACGGCTATTACCTGATGCCGGACCGCATCCGGCGGCTGAACGAGGCCGGACTCGACCATCTGCAGATCAGCGTCGACAACGTGCAGCCCGACGATGTGTCGAAGAAAAGCCTTAAGGTGCTCGACAAGAAGCTCGCGATGTTGGCCGAGCACGCGGACTTTCACATCAACATCAATTCCGTGCTCGGAGCGAAGATCCGCTGTCCCGACGACGCCTTGCAGGTGGCCCGCCGCGCACAAGAATATGGACTGGCCACCACGGTCGGCATCATTCACGACGGGAGTGGACAGTTGAATCCGCTGAGTCCCCATCAGAAGAGCATCTTCGAGCAGGTCCGCGACCTGGGCAAGAGTTCCTTCGGGCGCATCAACAAGTACAACCCGTTTCAGGACCACCTGGTCAAAGGCAAGCCGAACCGTTGGTGGTGGTGCCGCGCCGGCGCGCGCTATCTCTATGTCTGCGAGGACGGACTCGTCCATTACTGCTCGCAGCAGCGCGGGCATCCGGCGATTCCGCTCGAGCAATACACGCGAAAGGACATCCGGCGGGAGTACATGACCGAGAAAGGCTGCGCTCCCTATTGCACGATCTCCTGCGTGCATCAGGTCTCGATCATCGACCGCTGGCGGGACCGGCAAACCCTCAAGTTCGGTGGCAAGCCGTCGTCATTTGTCCGCGCAGGACCGGGTTCCTGAAGACGGCTGCTGTGCTCGCGCTGACGGCTTCGAAGAGGCCGCACGGTGCTCGCGGACCTATCGAGGCGGGAAATAGAGCTTGTCCGCCGTGCCACCCAAGATGGCCGCTCGCGCCTCAGCACGCAACGGCAATTCTTCCTGATAGATCCGCAGAGCCTGGGCGTAGGTCAGTGCGGGTGAGTACTTCTCGAGCGGGAAGTGCGCTCCCCAGGCGCAACGCTCGGGACCGAAGATGTCGACGACCTCCATCACGACCTTGTGGAAGCTGCGGCAGGGGTAACCGTCCTGGCATCCTCGCGGACCGTTTGCGATGAACGACATCTTCGTATGGCAATTCTTGCGGCGACCGAGTTTGCGCAGCGTGGTCAGGGTCTCCGCAACCGGGCCGTCGGCCTGCATGCGGAGCGTATGGTCGAGCGCGACGCGGAGGTCCGGGAACTCGCCCAGCAGCCGGTCTGCTTCGCCGGCATGCTCGTAGCCGATTTGCAGGTTGACGGTGATGCCGTTGTCGAGCGCCGTCTTCCAAAGCGCGCGAACGCCCGGGTGGTCGAGTTGCCGTCCATCGGGGCCGCGACCGGGGACGCTGCGGACTCCGCGAATCCCATAGTCGCGGACGTACTGCTCCAACAACCCGGGGCTGTGGGGATCATTGGGATCCAAGGTGCAGATTCCGGCAATCCAATCGGGATGAGCCTTTGATGCGTCGCAAATGAAGCGGTTGTCGAAACCGTAGAATCCACTGACCTGCACCGCGCAGATGCGGTCGACTCCGTTGGCTTCCATCTCCCGCCGGACGTGTTCCAACGTCCCGGTTCCGGCAGGAGGCCGCGCCGGTTTGGGCCTTGGCGGATACTTTTTTTCGTCCGGAGAGAAGAGATGTGCGTGCGTGTCAATGACCGGCATGGGCACCATTATGGTATCGAGTTCATGTCAGACTGCGTGTGTCGGAGGGGCTGTTCGCGCCATCACAGGAACCAAAAAACCCGCTGATAGAATGTGGGCATGAAGTGGCTCGCGGCGCTGTTGATGGCGATCACGGTCGCCGCCGCTTCCCACGAATGGGTTCAGCAGGCGAACCAGGCGCTCGAAGACGAAAACTTCGTGCTTGCCGCGGAACTGCTGGAGAAAGTTCTCACGGAAAGCCCGGACGATCACGAAACGCGGTTCCAGCTCGCCTACGCATATACGCGTCTCGAAGAGCACGACAAGGCGATCGAGGGTTACCGCCAAGTCGTCGACGCAAAGCCCGATCTGATAGCGGCTCAGGTGAACCTCAGCCTGCTACTCATGCAGAACGGCAGCGCGCAGGAAGCATTGCCGCACCTGCAGGCCGTCACGCAGGCGCGTCCGGATGATGCTCGCTTTCGGCTTTTCCTGGCGCAGGCGTTGCTTGACGCACGTCGTTTCGATGATGCGGTTCGGGCATTTCAGCGGGTGCTGGAACTGGACGCCTCTTCAGCCGACGCAGCGCTCGGCTTGGGGCAATCGCTGGAACGGAGCGGGCGGTTCACGGAAGCCGCACAGGCGTATCGCCGGGCGTCAGCCGTCGATCCGAAGATCGCCAATTTACTGCTCGGACTAGCCGAGACGTTGGAAGAACAAGGCGATGTCGATCAAGCCCTGTCGCTCTACAGCGAGTACCTCACGGCAAACAGCGATGCGGATCATGTCCGTGAGCGATTGGGCATCCTGCTGATGAACCAAGCGCGGTACGAGGAAGCGATCGCAGCACTGGCTCCGGTGGTTGAGCGCAAACCGACTCCAGCGAATCGGGAGGCTCTGGCGCTGGCGTTCCTACTGACCGACCGCCGCGGCGAGGCGCTACGGCTGCTGCGCGACGCTTTGCACAACGATCCCTCCAACACGGAACTGCTGGTTCGCTACGCCAACGTCCTGCTGCATGCCGGTGAAACGGAGACTGCGGCGCAGCACTACTACACCGCGGTCAAGCGCGCGCCCGATCAGGTCGACGCTTGGAACGGATTGGCGTTCACCCTCTACAAACTGGAGAACTTCCCGGGAACACTGAAGGCGCTCATGCAGGCCCAGGGGAAAGCGCCCCTCAAGCCGGCGGCGCTCTATCTGCGAGCGATCACCGAAGACAAGATGCAGATGTACGAGCAGGCGTTGACGAGCTACCAGGAGTTCCTGGCCACGAATCCGGGCATGCAAGACGAGGAGTGGAAATCGCAGCAGCGCATCAAAGTCATCAAGAAGGTCCTCGATCCGCGATGACGCTGCGTCTTGCAGCGATTGTGGCCGTCGTGCTGCTGGCGGCGCCGGGGGCGGGGGAAACCGCTCCGGGGTTGGAGGCCGTCAAAGGGGAGGTCCAGCTCGAAAAGCGGGCTCGGCTGGCGATCCGTTATGCGCGTGCATCGGTAAGCCGGGTGGAGACCCTGTATCGGGAGGGTAACAGCGGCGAAGGCGCTGCGCTGCTGTTGGAGATACAGGCTGCTGTGGAGTTGGCCAATGAGTCCCTGCAGGCAACCGGCAAGCCGGCATGGAAGAAGTCGAAACCGTTCAAGGTCGTGGAGATCGCCACACGGAAGCTGCTGCGGGACCTGGATGATCTGGAAAAGAAACTGAGTTTCGACGAGCGTGATCAATTACTGGCCGTGCGGGCCCGCATCGAGCAACTGAACCAGAAGTTACTGATGGCGATCATGACCAAAAAAAGGAAGAACTAGCGAGGTAAACATGAAATATCCCGGCGCTTTGTTGATTGCCACGCTGTTACTGAGCTTCCCTCTCGCGGGACAGGACCTTTTCGGGGGGGGGCGCGACTTTCTGACGGATCACGAAGCCGATCTGATCCGCGAGAATCAAGAGCCCAACGACCGCATCGGGCAGTATCTGCATTTCGCGCGGTTGCGGATCGAGTTGGTGCGGCAGGCGCTGCTCAAGGAAGATGCGAGCCGATCGAAACTGATCCACCGCAACCTCGATGAGTACGGACGCATCATCGAAGCAATCGACCTCGTGATCGACGACGCCGCGGCCGACCAGGCGGATCTCAGCAAGGCTCTCGAGACGCTGGCCGAACGCGAGAAGGAATTCCTGGCCGCACTGGAACGGATCCGGGAGAATCCGGCCGACGAGCACTGGAGCTACGAGTTCGTTCTCGAAGATGCCATCGAGATCACCCGCGACAGTATGGAGTTGGCGCTCGAAGACCTCGGCGACCGCGGACGCCGGATCCTCGAAGCCGACGCAAGTGAGAAGGAAAGGCAACGGGCTCTGATGACTCCGGAGCGGCGCAAGGATGTAGAGAAGTTGGAGAAGAAAGTGCAAATCGAGGAACAGGAGCAGAAAAGCAAGCGTCCCACGCTGCTGAAGCCCGGCGAGACGCTCGAGAAGAAACCGCGCTAACCTCCCCCCCGGTGTTCCTGGAGCCGGCGCCATAACTCCGCATTCAGACAGAGACACCCTCATCGATAGTGAAGTGATGGAGGCCCACGAGCTAATCGAGCATATCGGCCGTCAGCCGCGGGGCCGATCGGACTTCAACCATCTGGCGCGCCAGCTTGGTGTTCGCGGCAGGAAGCGCGCCGCTCTCCAGCAGATCCTGGATCGGCTCTCCGCTGACGGCCGCCTCGTCGAGTACCGCAGCCGGCAATACGCGGTTCCCAGGAGCGATACGGAATACATCACGGGGCGTCTGAGCCTTCACCCGAAGGGATTCGGGTTCGTCGTCCCTGACCACCCGATTCCTGAAGTCGAAGGCGACATTTTTATTCCGCATCGCGGTATCAATGACGCCATGCACGACGATCGCGTGCTGGTGCATCTCGCGCGGTTTCGCTCCGGGGGTCGAGTCGAGGGCCGCATCGAGCGGATCTTGAAACGCACGAACCGCTTCATCGTCGGCGCCTTTCATTTTTCCCGGCACGGCAGCTTCGTGACGCCGCATGACGATCGCGTGCGAGAGCAGGTGACGATTCCACCCGGCTCGGAGCTGCCCGGCGTGGACGAACTCGAGCAACAACTTGGTGACGTGAAACGAGTCGACGTCAGCTCGGCGGAAGAGCTAGACGGGTTGATTGTCAACGTCGAGGTAGTGCGGTTTCCGACGCGATGGCAGATGGCGGAAGGGCGGGTCGTTGAAGTCCTCGGCCGTCCCGACGACTTTGGCATCGATGTCGAAATCATGATCCGGCGCTTTCACCTGCCTCACAGGTTCTCGGCGGAAGTGCGTCGCGAGGTCGAAGCCATCTCTGAGAAGATTCCGGACGAGGAAATCGAGCGGCGGCGAGATTTCCGCGAGCTTGACATCGTCACCATCGATGGCGAGACGGCGCGTGACTTCGACGACGCCGTCTGGGTCGAGCGACTCGGCGACGGCCGTTTTGTGTTGCAAGTCCATATTGCGGACGTCAGCCACTACGTGGCGATGGGCTCAGCACTCGATGCCGAGGCTCGCAAGCGCGGTACAAGCGTCTACTTCCCGGATCGGGCCGTGCCGATGCTACCCGCGGAGTTGTCGACGGGCATTTGCTCGTTGCATCCGAAGCAGGACCGCCTTGTGATATCGGTCCTGTTGAATATCAACGCCAAGGGCGAGGTCTTACAAGCCGACTTCTGCGAAGGGATCATCCGGAGCGTTGAGCGGATGACCTACACGAAAGTCTTCGCAATTCTCCAAGGTGACGAGGCCCTCCGGCGAGAATACGGACCACTGGTCGAGCGCTTCGAGCAGATGCGCGACCTCGCGATGATTCTGAATCGCCGCCGCGAGCGCCGCGGCTCGATCGACTTCGACCTTCCGGGGGCCGAGATCGAGTTCGACGATCTCGGCCAAATGACCGGTGTCGTGCGCGCCGAGAGGAATACCGCGCACCGCATCATCGAGGAACTGATGTTGGCCGCGAACGAAGCCGTGGCGGGACATCTGGCCCCTCTGGGAAATGCGATGCTCTTTCGCATCCACGAGAAGCCGGAAGCGAAGCGTGTGCTCGAGTTCGAACAGCTCACACACACTTTCGGTCACAGCCTTGGCATCGATGTTCCCTTAAGACGATACGGCCGAACGCAGCGGCGGCGCGACGGCTCCAGAGCTCACCGAACCGAGATGGTCGCCGACACGAAGATTGATGTGTCGCCCCGGGATTATCAGAAGCTCATCAAGCGGATCGAGGGCAAACCGGAAGAGCGAATCCTAAGCTATCTGATGCTGCGGTCGCTCAAGCAGGCGCGCTACAGCGAGAAACATCAGAGCCACTTCGCGCTCGCCACGAACCTGTACACGCATTTCACGTCGCCGATCCGCCGCTATCCCGATCTCGTCGTCCATCGGATTCTCAAGGAGTTGCTCAACGAGGACGGCGCGAGCCCCTGCACGGGAGGAGATGTACAAGCGCCGTACCCGGAAAGCGAACTCGCCGCCATCGCCCGGGAAACCTCCTTCACCGAACGCCGGGCCGTCGATTCCGAGCGGGCGCTGATCGAATGGAAGAAGGCTCGATTCATGGAGAAGAGGCTCGGCGAAGAGTTCGAAGCTCTCGTCATTCAGGTGAGCAAGGCGGGGCTGTTCGTCGAATTGATCGAGCTGTTCGTGGAAGGATTGGTGCCGATCGAGAGCCTGCCGGGACGGTTCCAGTATCGCGAGTCTTCCCCCGCGCTCATCAATCAACGCACGAAGCTCAAGCTGACTCTGGGCGACCGCATCCACGTCCGCGCTGACGGCGTGACGTTCGACGGCATGCGGGCGGAGTTCTCCTGGGTCCCGCCGAAGAAGGCAATTCCACCTGGGCCGGCGTGAACCAACGGTTGGCCGCTTCGGAGGCTTCTGGTAGCATAAGCGGCGAGTCGACAGCAATCAGCCGGCGTTGAAGAAGTTTCCACTTCCGCCGATTCCAGAGAGCCATGAGCACTGCTGTTGCCATTCCCGAGGTGGAGGAAGACGTTCGCAGGGGCCACGAGTCTGAAGACGAGCTGGCGCGCCTCTACCACGTCATCCTTCTCGACGACAACGATCACACCTACGAGTACGTCATCGAGATGTTGACGGAGATCTTCTCGTTCACCGAAGAGAAGGCCTACGCGCGCACCGTCGAGGTGGACACCAAAGGGCACACGCGGCTGATCACGTGCTCGTTACAGGAAGCCGAGAAAAAGCGAGACCAGATTCACGCCTATGGACCCGATCGGCGGCTGCCGCGCTCACTCGGCTCCATGGCGGCTCTGATCGAGCCCGCTGACTAGCCTTCTCTTTGCACCACTTGGTGAGAAAAGCAGGCTAAGCGCTCGTTATCCTGAAGCCTCACCGATCTGGCCGGACCGGCTGACGGCCCAGTCTTCATCGATCGGTTGGTGCGTCCGGCCGGGCTGCTTCTTCTCGACAGCCTCGTCGGCCTCTTCGCCGGACCTCGACGCAGCGGCGAGTTGCGCTCGGTGAGAGTCGTCATAACCGACCGCTGCGAAGTAGATTGCCTCGTCGAAGAACTCACCGATCGAAATCACCAGATCATACTCCAGGTGCAGTTCATCGGCCCGCCCCGGCATTCGGTGACGTATGAAATCAACGAGCATCGACTTGGTCACCGACAGGGCAAAGATCAACTCGCTGAGGGGAATCCCTTCGAGATAGCGCTCCCGCCCGAGTCGCACGTAGCGGGTTTTCACGGCGCTCTTCGAGCGGGTGCTGAGCCAGCTTCCGAGGTGCTGGTAGAGATCGTCCTTGAGCGCGATGAGCTGCTCGCGGGGAATCTTCCGATAGGCCGTCGAGCGCGAGTCGGATTGGAGCCGCTCGATCAAATCGTTCGTGAGCCGATTCGCGGATTCGTGGATTTGTTCAATGAGCCGTTGGGAGATCATGCAATGAGTTTATTATGGCGCTCCGGCGCCGGCGGCGCCAGTAGATGCGTGTGAACGTTTCGGAACTTTAGACCGAGAAGCGCGCCACGGCGTCCTCATCCAACCGAACTCCCAATCCAGGTGTGTTTGGAACCATCGCATAGCTGTCTTTGATGTTGATCGGCTCGACGATCAGGTCATCGACACGCTGATGCGACAGGATATCGCTCGGCAGCGTGCAGTTGCCTGCAGCTGCGCACGACTGCACGAAGGCCGCGTCCTTGATGCCGAGCTCGTGACCCGAGCCGTGCCAGCAAGGCATGTCGAAAGCTTCCGCCAGCGCAACGTTGATCACAAAGCTCATCATCGAGGGTCGCGGACCGGTGTTGATGAACCTGCAGGCGCCCTGTCGGGCGGCCTCCACGATATGCTTTCTGCTACGAGGCGTGAGAGTGATGGGGGTCTCGAGCGCTTCCGCGATCTTCGCCAGCTCGCCCAAGTCGTCGACGGGGTCTTCAATCGTGCGCATGCTGCCGATCTCATCGAGGGCTCGTCCGATCGGCAGGAATTCTTTCGCCGTTTCGTAGTGGCGGTTGAAGTCCACCGTAATCTGCACGTCCGGAGCCGCTTCCCGGACGGCCCGTACTGCCTCGACGATCGGGTCTTCCGGCCGTCCCTTCATTTTGAGGGACGTGAAGCCGCCCTTCACCGTCCGCTCCGCGACGCGCTTTGCATCCACCGGATTCTTCCGGCCGCACCAGTAAGGCACGTAGACTTTGTCCTGCGCCAACCCGCCGAGCAACTGATAAACCGGCCAGCCAAAGGCCTTCCCGACGACGTCATACAACGCAATCTCGAAGCCGGCGCGAGACCGGCCGTCAGGGAGCGCAAGACGCGGCAGGTTCAGATCCAGAACAGCCTGTCCTTCCAGATGCCGGGCGTTTTCGAGCGCGCCCTCCTTGGGCACGTTGCGGGACGTTTCGCCGATCCCGACCAGACCCGAGTCAGTGTGGAGCTTGATAATGACCTTTGGCCCTTTCGGGAACTCTGAAAGCGGATCCGGGTTGAACTCCGGGCTGTTGATGATATCGTCCTGCATCGGAACGACAACCTGAAAGACTTCTATCTTCGTGATCGTGAGCCGCTCGGATTTTCCGGAGGAGCAAGCGGGAAGGGTGGCAAGACCCGCGAGCCCGGCGGCGGTGAAGAATCGGCGACGTGTGAACGAATGGCCATGCATTGAAAATAAGCTCCTATGGCGTCACGGAGACGCCAACCTGCATCTCTCCCCACGTGACGGGGAAGCACGCGATAAGACCGCCATGACTTCGTTGCGCTGGCTTGCCGTGCTCGATGTAGGGTCAAGTACACCTGCGCGCGCCAAGCGGCTCGCGCCTCGTCCTGACGGCCCTCTCACGCACTTCGCCTCGCCACTTGGTGAGATATGCAGGCTAAGCATTCTCCATTGCCCATGTTCCGAGGTCGATTGACAGGTCATCGTTGTACTCTTCACCCCAATCCCTGACTTTCGAGGCCATCTCCTTTACCGTCGAACGCGCCGAGTCCCAAAGATTGCGCGTCTCGCCCGGGTCCGCCTTCATGTCGTACAACTCACCGGGGCGCCGCACCGGACGAACGCCGTACTTGCGAAGGATGATCTTGAACTGCTCACTGCGCAGCCCGCGTTCTTCGTAGAAGGCGTTGTCGATCCCTCGCTGCGGCACGTTCTGGATCATGATGGGGCGGCTCCAATCGTCGCTGCCCTCGTTGACTTCCCTGAGAAGGCTGCGGCCGTGAAGCACGGGCCGAAAGTCATTTCCGTACGCGCCCATGATCGGAACGATACCTGCAGTGTCGAGAATCGTCGGCATGATGTCAACGGAGCTGACGCCGGACTGCCACACCTTGCCGGAGGGCAGCCGCTTGGGGTACCGGATCATCAACGGAATGCGCGCCGCGTCGTCGTATGAGGTGCACATGCCCTCAACGCTTCCCGGACGCTCGGTCCAGGCGCGGCCATGCTCGGTCGTGAAGATGATCATCGTGTCATCGAGCGCGTCCTGCTCGCGCAACTTGTCGAGGATGCGCCCGACGTTCCAATCGAGTGCGCTGACCGAGCCGTAGTAGCCGGCGTGGCTCTGCCCTTCATAGTGCTTCAGGAAGTGCTTGGGCGGGTCGGATGGCTCGTGCGGAGAGTAGTAGGACTGGTAGAGGAAGAACGGCTCGTCGGCATGATCGTCGAGGAAGCGCAGGCCTTGATCCGTGTGCACGTCGGGCCGGTAGCGCGATTGGTGCGGCTCGCCGATCCAGTGCAGCAGCAGCGAGTTGAACGACTTCCAATAATCAAAAAAGCCGGGGTTGGCGGGTCCCAAGTGCCACTTGCCGATGTGCCCGGTTGCGTAGCCCGCGTTGTTGAGATAGAAAGCGAAGTTGTCCCATAGCCGGAAGCGCTGATCGCGGAACGGGTCGATGATCGGCTCCTGGTAGGTCGAGTTGCTAGGACCGGGGCTATGCGGATAGACGTTCCGCTTCAGCCCATGCACGTGGGAGTAGCTGCCCGTCAGGATCGACGCCCGCGTCGGCCCGCAGAGAGCCTGCGGTGCATAGCAGTTGTTGAAGCGAACGCCGGTCTCGGCGAGAAAGTCGAGGTTGGGCGTGTGCACGTCGCGCTCGCCGTACGCCCCGATGGCATCCGTTCGACACTTGTCAAACAGGAGAAACAGGATGTTCGGCGGACGATCGCCGACCGGGGTGTAGTCCTGGCCGCGCGCCTGGCCGGAGATAAGCGGCGCGGCGCTGACGCCGGAGAGAAATGTTCTGCGATTCATGGAGAAACTCCTGATGCGGGAAGTGACAACAGTATAGTCGCGCGCTCCTTCCAGGTGGAGCCGCCGGTCGAGCCGAGCTGGAACGCGGCGGTCGACTGGGAGGCCGTGGCATGCCTGGCGCGGCGGGTCGGGGAGGGCCGTGCGCAGCCCGGACTCATGCCCGACTTCGGCGGACCGTGGACACACGACTGGGAGGAGGCGGTCTAGGGGAAGAAGACCAGCTTGGCGAGCATCAGCAGAACCGCTGGGCCGTAGACGAACTTTATGATCTTCAGATCCGATTTCAACTCGGCCCGAAGCGCGGCGATTTCCTGTTGCAACTCGGCCCGAAGCGCGGCGATTTCCTGTTGCAACTCGGCCCGAAGCGCGGCGATCTCTTGCCTCACCTCGGCGATCTCCTGCCTCACCTCGGCGATGTCCTGCTTGCTAGCCAAGTCCTTGGCGACAGGGATGGAGCTGGCGGCGGCCCGAGCGCTGTCCTCGGGCGCCCCGGCCTCGACCAGAGCCTTGTACACCTCGGCGATCATGATGCTCATGCTGCGCCCCTGCTCCCCATCCAATCTAACACGAACCCAAGCCTTGAGGGGAACGTATCGACAGCATCGACAGGCTGTTCGAGACTGAGCAGCAACAATGCTAAACTGACAGGTGGCCCCAGCGGATTTGCCCTCCCTCCGCTTCGGAGTTGTCCTCTTTCCTGGTTCAAACTGCGATCACGACGCGCTCTACGCGCTCCGGGAGAACCTTGGTCAATCCGCCGATTTTGTCTGGCACGAGTCAGAAGATCTGTCCGGTTTCGACGCGATTCTGCTGCCCGGCGGTTTCTCCTACGGTGACTACTTGCGCGCCGGCGCGATTGCTCGCTTCTCGCCTGTTCTGGGCGCGGTGCAACGATTCGCGGAGCGCGGCGGCCTTGTGATTGGGATCTGCAACGGGTTTCAGATTCTCGTCGAGTCGGGACTGTTGCCGGGCGCGCTCGTGCGCAACCGGTGTTTGCACTTTGTGTGCCGCACCGTGCATTTACGCGTCGAAAGCACGGGATCTCCATTCAGCCGGCACTGTAAACCGGGTCAAGTTCTGGCGGTCCCGATCGCTCACGGCGAAGGCTGCTACTATGCCGACGACGAGACGCTCGAAGTGCTTGAGCGGGACAACCGGGTCGTCTTTCGATACGTAAGTCCTGATGGAGGGGTCACGCCAGAGGCCAACCCCAACGGCTCGGTCAACAACATCGCCGGCATTGTTAACGAAGGTCGAAACGTGCTCGGCATGATGCCCCATCCTGAAAGAGCGGCCGACCCGGCTATGGGCTCTACCGACGGGCGGCACGTGCTCGAATCGATGATCAACTCTCTCCTCCGCAGCTAACCTCACTCCATCCGCTACGACCCTGTGCTCCGTGATGACCATCAACGCCGAAGTCATCGAGCAACACGGCCTTTCGATCGAGGAGTACGAGCAAATCGTCAAGAAGATCGGCCGTGAGCCGAACCTCACCGAGCTCGGCATCATCAGTGTGATGTGGAGCGAGCACTGCTCCTACAAGAGCTCGCGCAAGCATCTCAAGAAGCTGCCTACCTCGGGTGAGAGGATTCTTGTCGGCCCCGGAGAAAACGCGGGTATCGTTGACATCGGCAACGGATACGCGGCGGCTTTCAAGATCGAATCGCACAATCACCCCAGCTTTATCGAGCCGTTCCAGGGCGCGGCGACGGGCGTCGGCGGCATTCTTCGCGACATCTTCACGATGGGCGCGCGCCCGCTCGCCGTGATGGACTCGCTGCGATTCGGGCCGCCCAACGACCCCGAAGCAGGGAATCGCAATCGCCACATTGTCGGTGGCGTCGTTGGCGGTATCGCGCACTACGGGAACTGCTTCGGTGTCCCCACCATCGGCGGCGAATGCGTCTTCGAATCGAGCTATAACGGAAATCCCCTGGTCAACGCGTTCGCGCTTGGTATCTTCCGCAAGGACAAGATCTTCTTTGGCAAGGCCTCCGGAATCGGCAACCCGGTGATCTACGTTGGAGCGAAGACCGGGCGGGACGGTATCCACGGTGCTTCGATGGCCTCGGCCGAGTTCGACGAACAGTCGGAAGAGAAGCGGCCCAACGTTCAGGTCGGCGACCCCTTTCTCGAGAAACTGCTGCTTGAAGCGTGTCTCGAAGCGATGGATAGGGGAGTGATTCTCGGCATCCAGGATATGGGCGCCGCCGGGCTGACCTGCTCGACCTGCGAAATGGGCGGCCGCGGCGGAACCGGTGTCGAAATTGACCTCGAGTATGTTCCACAGCGCGAGCAAGGCATGACGTCCTACGAGATCATGCTCTCCGAGTCGCAAGAGCGCATGTTGCTGATAGCCGAACGCGGAGTCGAGGAAGAAGTAGTCACGGTCTTCAAGAAGTGGGGACTCGATGCCGTGGAGATTGGCGCCGTCACCGACGACGGGATGCTCCGGGTGCGCGATCATGGCGAGGTTGTTGCCGAGGTGCCGAACTCGCTGCTTACCAATGAAGCACCGCTCTACGATCGCCCCGCAACGACGCCGTTCCGCCCCGCACCGTTGGATGGCCCCAAGCTGCCGCAACCCTCAGCCGCCGACCATGCCGACGCGCTCAAGATGTTGCTCGCTTCACCGGACCTCTGCTCGAAGCGCAAGATCTACGAACAGTACGACTACATGGTCCGCACGAACACGACGCTGCCGCCCGGGTCCGATGCCGCCGTGATTCGCGTTAAGGACGCCGGCGTGTCTCTCGCCATGGCGCTCGACGGCAACGGCCGCTACTGCGCACTCGACCCGCGCGAAGGCGCCAAGCTCGCGGTCGCGGAGTGTTGCCGCAACCTCTCGACCGTCGCCGCCGAACCGATTGCCGCGACCAATTGCCTGAACTTCGGCAACCCCGAAAAGCCTGAGATCATGGCGCAATTCGTCGAGGCCGTCGAAGGTATGGCCGAAGCGTGCCGCCACTTTGGCACACCCATCACCGGCGGCAACGTCAGTTTTTATAACGAGACCTTGGGCGACGCCATCTATCCCACGCCCGTGATCGGCATCGTCGGCCTCCTCGACCACATGGGCGTCCCGGTCGGCATGCACTTTCAACGGCCCGGCCGCAAGATCATTCTCGTCGGCGGTCTCCTTCCCGGCGTAACTGCCGACCCGCTGGACCTGGAGCGCAGCTTCGGAAGCTCGCAGTACGCCAAAGTCGTCCTCGGCGAGACATGGGGTCTGCCGCCCGCTCTCGACATGGACTATGAAAAACGAGTCCACGAAACCGTCCGCTCCATCGTGCGTGCCCGACTCGCCGAATCGGTGCACGATCTCAGTGATGGCGCCCTGGGCGTCGCCCTGGCGCGCTGTGGATTCGGACCCAAGCGCATCGGTGCGCGAATCGAGCTATCATCAGAGTTCAGCCCGCTTTTTACTCTGTTTCACGAAGCACCCTCGAGAGTTCTATTGTCTGTAGCCAAAGAGAACGCTGCGGCCGTTGGCAGCATCGCAGCCGATCTGGCGATTCCCGCGCCGGTCATCGGTGAAACTGAAGAGGGCAATCTGGAAATCCAAATAAACGGAGACACGTTTCGCGCATCCGTCGAAGAACTCTACCGAGCATGGGATTCCTCTCTGGAAAGGATGCTCTCCGGCTGATGACGTCCAAGCACAAGGGCTCTGCTGATCCAGCGGACCATTCCAACGTTGCAACGGAATTCGACGGCTTCCGCGAAGAGTGCGGCGTATTCGCCATTTACGGCCACCTAGAGGCCGCGAACATAGCCTACCTCGGTCTCTATGCCTTGCAGCACCGCGGGCAAGAGAGTGCCGGTATTTGTTCGAGTGACGGCAAGCGGCTTTATTGCACGAAGGAGAGTGGTCTCGTCGCCGAGATTTTCACGAAGCGCGTCCTCAAAGACCTGCCCGGTAACATGGCTATCGGCCACACGCGCTACTCCACCGCCGGTCAGAGCAACAAGCTCAACGCCCAGCCCTTCTTCGTGGGGTGCAACAAAGGCCAACTCGCCCTCGCACACAACGGCAACCTGACGAACGCCATCGAAGTTCGCAACGAGCTGGAAATGTCTGGTTCGATTTTTAATGCGACCAGCGATACCGAAGTCATCCTGCACTTGATGGCGCGCTCCCGTGAGCCCAACCTCAAACATGCCCTGCGCGAATCACTGTTGCGCCTCGAAGGCGCTTTCTCCCTGGCCTTGATCGCAAAGGACTGCCTCATTGTGGCGCGCGACCAACGCGGTTTCCGTCCCATGGCCTTCGGCAAGCTCAAGCACAATGGACATGACGCCTACGTCTTCGCGTCCGAGACCTGCGCCTTCGACCTCATCGGCGCCACCTACATTGATGACGTCCATCCCGGAGAGATGATCCTGGTCAGCGAAGACGGACTGGTCCGCGAGCCCTTCGCTCCCGCACTCCCATCGGCGCACTGCGTCTTCGAGCACGTCTACTTCTCCCGTCCCGATTCGCTGGTCTTCGGCCGCTCCGTCGAGGACTCCCGTCAAATGCTCGGCCGTCTGCTGGCGCGCGAAGCGCACGTGCCTGCCGATGTCGTCGTCCCGGTTCCCGACTCCGGCGTCTCCGCGGCCATCGGTTATGCCGCCGGAGCCGAACTGCCGTTCCGCATGGGGCTCATCCGTAACCACTATGTCGGCCGCACCTTCATCGAGCCCAAGCAGTCCATCCGTGACTTCGGGGTCAAGCTCAAGCTGAACCCGGTCCGTCACCTCATCGAAGGCCAACGCGTTGTGCTCGTTGACGACTCGCTCGTCCGCGGAACCACCAGCCGCAAGATCGTCCGCATGATGCGGAAGGCCGGCGCAACGGAAGTGCACTTGCGCATCTCGTGTCCTCCGACGATGTCGCCTTGCTATTACGGTGTCGACACGCCCGATAAAGACGAGCTGATCGCCGCAAATCACGATCTGGAATCGATTCGCCGCTATACCGAGGCCGACTCGCTCGCCTACCTCTCGATCGAGGGTCTGCGGCAAGCCGTCCAAGACCATAGCGGCGGATACTGCTATTCCTGCTATACCGGCCGCTATCCCACCGACGTCGTCGGCATCGAGCAGCTCGTCGCCGACCACCGCCGGAAGGGCTGATCCTCTTTCAGGCGCCATACTGGGGCGCCGCTGCCGTTCCCAAGCCCCGCCAGGGGAACACGACCCCGCCAACCCAGCCCCGCAAGACCCGCGTGCTATCATCGCCATAACGGGCGCCCTCCCGCGTCAAGACGATCCGTCGTTCCCCTCGACCGTCCTCGACAGACGCATCCGACATGATTCAGACGCTCTTCGGTCCGACTCCGGACCCGGGTCTGCTAGACCGCTTCAAAACCGCCGTCGCCAAGACGCGCAACAACCTTTCCGAGCAGCTTGACGACCTCGTTCAGAGCAAGAATGAAATCGACGTCGACCTCCTGGATGAGCTTGAAATGATGCTCATCGACGCCGACATTGGCGTCCGCACTGCCACCGAAGTCCTGGACGAAGTCCGCGAAAGCCTCGACCGCGATCAGCTCAAAGATCCAGCCGAACTCAAGGACCACCTTGCCCGCCACCTTCTCGACGTGCTGCGCGCATCCGAACCCAAAGAGCACCCCGCCGCCAAACCGCCCGAGGTCATCCTTGTCGTCGGCGTCAATGGCACCGGCAAGACCACCACCATCGGCAAGCTTGCCCACCGTTTCAGCCGGGAAGGGAAGAAGGTCCTCCTCTGCGCGGCCGATACCTTCCGCGCCGCTGCCGCCGAACAGCTCACCGCCTGGGGCGAGCGCACCGGCCAGCCCGTCATCAAGCAAAAGCAAGGGGCCGACCCCAGCGCAGTTCTCTACGACGCACTGGAAGCCGCCAAGGCCCGTGCTGTTGATCACGTCATCGTCGACACGGCGGGCCGCCTCCACAACAAAGCCGGCCTGATGGCCGAGCTCCAAAAAATGAAGCGCACCGCCGAGCGGCTTCTCCCCGGCGCTCCGCATCAAGTCCTGCTCGTGCTCGACGCCGTCACGGGCCAGAACGGCCTGGAGCAAGCCCGCCGGTTCACCGCCACCGCCGGCGTCACCGGCCTGGTGCTCGCCAAACTCGACGGCACCGCGAAGGGAGGCATCGTCGTCGCGATTTCTCGGGAGCTCGGCCTTCCCATCCGTTATGTCGGCGTCGGCGAACGGGCCGACGACCTCGTGCCGTTCGACGCCAAGACTTTCGTGCAGTCGCTCTTTGAAGGCTGATGGCCGAAGACAGCAAAAACCTCCGCGAAGCCCTCCGTCTAGCCCGCCAGGGACGCGGCTTGGCGAGCCCAAACCCCATGGTCGGCGCCCTCGTCTGCGACGCTGAGGGCTCACCCGCCGGACGCGGTTTCTACACCTACGAGGGCAAAAAGCATGCCGAAGTCCTCGCGCTCGACGAAGCGGGCGAAAGGGCCCGTGGCGGTACGCTTTACGTCAGCCTCGAACCGTGCTGCTTCGAAGGCCGCACGCCGCCCTGCACCGACGCCATCATCGCCGCCGGCATCCGCCGCGTCGTCTGCCCTCTGGAGGACGAGCATCCGAAAGTCTCCGGCGCCGGCTTGGCCCGCCTGCGCACCGCGGGCCTCGCCGTCGATCCCGCCGACGACTTTCGAGAGGAAGCCCGCCGCCTTAACGAAGCCTTCTTCCACTTCAGCAAGACCGGCCGCCCGTTCGTCACGCTCAAGGCCGCGCTCACTCTCGACGGCAAGATCGCAGCGCCCGATGACAACACCGGCTGGATCACCAGCGAGGTCGCCCGCGCCCATGTCCAGCAAGTGCGCCACGATCACGATGCCATTCTCACCGGTATCGGCACTGTTCTCTCCGACGACCCGCTCCTCACCGACCGCTCCAGGCTCTTTCGACGCCGGCCTCTGGTGCGCGTCGTGGCCGATTCGCTCCTGCGCATTTCGCTCACGTCGGAAATGGTGGAATCCTTCGACGACGATCTGGTCATCGCGACGACCTCCGCTGCTCCCGCCAAGCGCCGCGCCGCGCTCGAAGAGCGCGGCATCCCCGTCAAGGTCTTCGATGCCCCGCAAGGCCGCGTCGACCTGCCGGCCCTCGTCGCTTGGCTGGGCGAGCAGCAGATGATCTCGCTTGTCATCGAAGCGGGCGCCAAACTCAACTGGGCTGCCCTCGACAGCGGCATTGTCGACAAGACCTTGCTCTACTACGCGCCCAAGATTCTCGGGGGCAGCGACTCACTCCCGCTGGCGGGCGGCATCGGCCGCCGCAGCCGCTCCGGCGCCATCCAACTTCACGACGTACGTACCTTCTCCGTAAGCCGCAACGAATTCGCCGTAGAGGCCTACCTGGGCTCCGCAGACTGAAATGCCAATCGACAGAGGCGCGGCTGTCAATCCGCGCGCCCGCGCTGGAACGGGCGGAACCTCCTGCAAATCTGGAACACCGCAAGAAATCGCTGACGCACGCGGCAAACCCGTAGCGTGGAACTCGCCTCTGCGGTCCGCAGCCTTTCCATCAGCCTGCTCAATCCGTCACGCAAACCCCTGAACCCAATCACCATGTTTACCGGCATCATCGAACAAACAGGCACCGTCCAATCCCTATCCCGCTCCACCGCCGGCGCCCGTCTCAGCATTCGCGCCGAACGCATCCTCTCCGGCCTCACCATCGGCGCCAGCATCGCCGTCAACGGCGCCTGTCTCACCGCCGTCGAAGTCACCGCAACTGCTTTCGCCGCCGACCTCTCCCCCGAGACCCTTGACAAGACGAACCTCGGCTCGCTCCAAACCGGATCCCTCGTGAACCTCGAACGCCCCCTGGCCCCCGGCGACCGCCTCAGCGGACACTTCGTCCTGGGCCATGTCGACGGCACCGGTGAGATCACATGCCTCGACCCCGCCGGGGACGGAAACTGGCTCCTCCAAGTCTGCGTCCCGGGGCCTCTGCTCCGCTATCTGGTCTTCAAGGGAAGCATTGCCATCGACGGCGTCAGCCTCACCCTCGCCGCCGTAGAAGGTGATTTGGTCTCGGTTGCCATCATCCCGCATACCTACCAAGCCACTGCCCTCCACACCCAACGCCCCGGAGCAGAAGTCAACATCGAATGCGACATACTCGCCAAACACGTCGAAAAACTCCTCCGGAACAGGACCATCGACCCCGGCTCAAACCTCACCATCGAAGACCTCAAACAACAGGGTTTTTAGCGCCGTTGCTTGCCTGGTCCGCTCACCTCCACCCACGGTGACAAACCCGGCCGCCGAGCTTTCAGTACAGCTCGCATCGGAACGACTCTGTGTCTTGGTAGCATCGGAGTGCTGCGCTATAGTAGATCCAGGGTTTTTCGGCTGTATCTGCCCGGCGAACCGCTAGCTGCTCTTGATGTCGCGTCTCGCTCCCATCGCAAGCCTGCCCGTTGCTGCTCTGCTCATTTCTTCGGGCGGGTTGCGGGCAGCCGATTCCGCTGACTTCGAGAACGACATTCGGCCGATTTTCGAAACCCGCTGCTACGTCTGTCACGGTTCCGAGAACCAGCTCGGAGAGTTTCGATTGGATCGGCGGGCAGACGCTTTGCGTGGGGGCGGGTCGGGCGTGCCCGCGATCGTTCCCCACAAGAGCGACGAAAGTCTTCTGATTCGTTATGTAAGCGGGGCTGACGAAAAGACGGTCATGCCGCCGCAGGGACCGCGACTTACTTCCGAACAGGTTGCGCTACTACGCCGTTGGATCGATCAAGGTGCGGCATGGCCGGACGACGGGAGCGATGAGCACGCGGAGCACGGCCCGCCCGACGGCAAAGACCACTGGGCGTTTCAGCCGCGAAGCCGACCGGATCCGCCGTCGGTTCAGGACCGTGAGCTGATGAGACGGATTCGCAATCCGATTGACGACTTTGTATTCGCACGGCTGGAGCAACAGGGCTGGCAGCCCAACCCGAGAGCGGAACCGCATCAGCTTTTACGGCGGGCGCACCTCGACTTGACGGGTTTGCTTCCAACGCTGGCTGAGCAAGAGGCCTTCTACGAAAATCCGTCCGCGGAGGCGCTTGATGCTGTCGTCGATGACCTTCTCGGCCGCAAAGGCTACGGTGAGCGTTGGGCGCGTCACTGGCTTGACCTCGTACGTTATGCCGAGACGAATGGATACGAGCGCGACGCCACCAAGCCGCACGTCTGGCGCTACCGCGACTACGTTATTCGGGCGTTCAACGACGATAAGCCCTTCGACCGCTTTGTTCTCGAACAGCTTGCGGGTGATGAGTTGCCCGATCGTTCCGCCGAGACGTTCATCGCGCTGGGGTACACGCGGCTCGGCCCATGGGACGATGAGCCGGCGGATCCGTTGACGGACCGCTATGACCAACTCGACGACCTGGTCAGCACGACATCGCATGTCTTTCTCGGGCTGACCCTCGGCTGTGCGCGTTGCCACAACCACAAGTTCGAGCCCCTGACCGCCCGTGACTACTACCGCTTCCTGGCGGTATTCGATCCGATGGACCGCGCTCGGAACGGGCGCCGTGAGTTGGACCTTCCGATCGGCCGGCCCCGCCAGATCGAACGACTGAAACTGCGCGATGCGAAGATCGAGCCGCTCGAGAAGGTGATCACCGAGATTCGTTCGCAGTTCCGCCTGGAGCACCTGAAGAATGGCGACAGTGAGTTGAGTCGTGAAGTGCGAGACGCTTTCCTGGCGTCTCGCGAAGAGATCACGGTCCGCCAGCGGGAACTGATCAAGGAAAATCAACGACGGCTGGATGAGGAGTTGGCCGCTGCCCTGCCTCCCGAAAAGCGCCGGCGGATCGAAACGCTGACGGAGATGATCTGTGAGCTTCGCGAGGAAACGCCGGATCTGCCGCGGGGCTACTTCCTGCACGAACCCAAAGAGAAACCAGCGGCGACTCATCTGTTGATTCGCGGCAAAGCCACTGCACCGGGTCCGGAGGTAACCGCCGGCGTTCCCGCGGTGCTCGATCCCGGCGACAAGGCTCTTGTGAGGCCGGCAACGTGGGAGGGCGAGAGACCGAAGACAAGTCTGCGGCGGCTGGCGTTGGCGCGCTGGATTGCAAGTCCGGAGAATCCTCTCACCGCGCGCGTGATCGTCAACCGCGTCTGGCAGTTCCACTTCGGACAGGGAATTGTCCGAACGCCGAGTGACTTCGGTGTCAACGGTGATCCGCCGACGCATCCTGCCTTGCTGGACTGGCTTGCGAACTGGTTCATCGACAACGGCTGGTCGTTGAAAAAGCTGCATCGCCTGATCATGACGAGCAGCGTTTACGCGATGAGCAAGAACTGGCGCGTGGACTACGGCCAGAAAGATCCCGAGAACCGTCTCCTCTGGCGCTTTCCCTACGAGCGATTGGAGGTCGAGGCGATTCGAGATTCGATGCTGGCGGTTAGCGGAAGGCTGAACCGCAAGATGTACGGTCCAAGCACGTATCCGTTCGTGCCCGCGGCAGCGCTTGAAGGCCACAGCGATCCGGACAAGATCTGGCGGCCGTTTGATGAAGACTCTGCGTCGCGGAGAACGATCTACGCGTTTGTGAAGCGTTCGATGATCGTACCGATGCTTGAAGTTTTGGACTTCTGCGATACAACCCGCACGACCGCCGCGCGCGTGAACACCAGCGTGGCGCCGCAGGCGTTGACTCTCTTCAACGGGGATTTTGTCAATCGGCAGGCGGGTCACTTGGCGCGGCGCCTTCGCACGGAGGCGGGAGAGGACCGCGATGAGCAGATCAAGCTCGCCTATCGTCTGGCACTGGCGCGAACACCGACCCGAAGTGAATTGCGCAAGTTGACCGCGTTTTTTGACACGGAAGCCAAGCGGCTCTTGACCGATTCAGCTCGGGAATTCACGAAAAAAGAGGCAAGTCACAAAGCCTTGCGGCAAGTCTGTCGTGTGATTTTGAATCTTAACGAGTTTGTTTACCCTGACTAGGCGAACCCCTTGCACACGACCGCTACGGAGTGGAGTTACCCTGCATCTCTCCTGATCTCAAGGGTGGAGCGAGCGACACGAGCGCTGAGACTTGGATGCCCCCCGTTCCCCGAGGGCTTCCGCTTGGCTTCGGCGACGGCGTGCGAGGTGGGATAGCGGTGAGAACGGCGCTGTGGAAGTTGATCGAGAAGGGGAATGATGAGGCCGTCGAGCTATATAATCTTGTTGACGACCCGCATGAGATGCCCAACTCGGCCGCGCTAAATCCGAAGGCCGTCAACGAATCGCGGGACAAGATGGGCGGCGGCGCGGTCTTGAGGTGAATAGCCATGGACGTGCCTGATAAACAGCGATTTCGCGTCAGCAGTCCGCCGAGCCGGAGGCAGATGTTGCAGCGCATGGGCGCCGGCTTTCCGGCCTTGGCGCTGCTCGATGTCCTTTCGCGCGACGGCTTCTTCGCGCGGCCCGCGCACGGTGCGGCTAATGATTCAGCAACCGGGGGAATCCTCAGCGCGAAACCGGCCCACTTCGAGGCCAAGGCCAAGCACGCAGTCTTTCTCTTCATGAACGGAGCGCCGAGCCAAGTCGACACATTTGACTACAAACCGGCTTTGACCAAGTTCAACAACATGCCGTACAAGGGCGACGCTGTTGTCGGCTCGAACAATCGTCCGATCGGGAACTTGATGCAGACGCCGTTTACGTTCCGGCAGCACGGCCAGAGCGGACTTTGGATCAGCGACTTGTTCCCTCACACGGCCAAGTTTGCCGACGACCTTTGTGTCATCCGCTCGTGTCATACCGACACAGCGGCCCATGCATCGGGCTGCTTGCAGATGAACACCGGCAGCGTGACGATCGGGAAACCTTCGTTGGGGTCATGGCTGAGCTATGGGCTGGGCACCGAAAACGAAAGCATGCCGAGCTTTGTCGTGATGACCGACCCGCGAGGCGGCCCGATCAGCGGGGCGTCCAATTGGACGGCCGGTTTCATGCCGGCGGCCTTTCAAGGCACGCTGTTTCGCAGCAAAGGCGCGCCGCTGCTGAACTTGAGAACGCCGGAGGGAATCAGCGAAACAACCCAGCGCGAAGCCCTCGACGTGCTGGGTGACTTGAACCGGCAGCACCTCCAGGCCCACCCGGGGGAATCGGAGATAGCTGCGCGGATCGAGTCGTACGAACTTGCCTATCGCATGCAGACGGCTGCGGTCGAGGCCGTGGACCTGGATAAAGAGACTCCTCAGACACGGGCCCTGTACGGACTTGATGACGACCTTACGGCTGATTTCGGAAGGAAGTGCCTGATTACGCGCCGGCTGCTCGAGCGCGGAGTGCGCTTCGTTCAGCTTTATTCCGGCGGCGGTCATATCGAGGACACCTGGGACGGTCACAACGATTGCATCTCGAACCACAAACTGCACGCCGGCGAGACTGACAAGCCCATCGCCGCGCTGATGAGCGATTTGAAGCGCACCGGCCTGTGGGACGAAACGCTCCTCATTTGGGGCGGGGAATTCGGGCGCACCCCTACCAGCGAGGGCGTCGACAAACCCGGCCGCGATCATGACTGGCAGGGGTTCACCATGTGGTTGTCGGGCGCCGGCGTGAAAGGCGGTCAAGCGATCGGCACAACGGATGAGCTCGGCTTCGAAGCCGAAGAAGAGCCTTGTCACGTATCTGACTTGCACGCGACGATTCTTCATCTGATGGGTCTCGATCACACGAAGCTCACCTACTTGTATCAAGGCCTCGACCAGCGACTGACGGGAGTGCGGGGCAACGTCGTCAAGAAGGCGTTGGCCTAGCAGCACTCGTCCATTTCTCGCGCTTTCGACTTGACCGGCTCAGGACAGATCGTCAGCGCTTGTCCTCGCAGGTTCGTCCCGGTTTCCCATTACGGCCGCGCGAGCACCGTGCGTCTCGGCTGCCCACGCCGTGCAACCGGGCCTGCTATCCTTCGAAATTCTCGACAGTCCCAAACAGTGACTCTTCCTGGAGGCTCCCGATATGCAACAAGCCGGTTTCGCCTGGCTCGCTTACGCACTGATGACCGTTTTTGCCTGGGGCACTTACGGCAATCTGCTACACACCGGACAGCTCGGCATGGGCGATCCGGTCAACGGCCGCTATAAAGCCTTCCTCTTCGTAGGGATCGCCTATTTTCTGGTGGCCGTCCTGGCCCCGATCGCGATACTCGTTGCCGGCAACGCGAACTGGAATCTTCCGATGAAGGGGGCCGGTTGGTCGCTGATCGCGGGATGCGCCGGCGCGATCGGAGCTTTTGGCATCTTGCTCGCTTTCGGAGCCAAGGGGACCCCGGCCGTCGTCATGTCGATCGTATTCGCCGGAGCGCCCATCGTGAATGCCGTCGTATCGATGACCTTGCATCCCCCGGCGGGCGGCATGTCGAGCATTCGTTGGCAGTTTGCGGCGGGGATTCTGTTCGCGGCGATCGGAGGCTGCATGGTGACGCTCTACAAGCCGCCCCCGGCTCCCGCTCAACAACCCGCCGCTGTCCATCAAACGATGGCCGCTACCAGTAGCCCGGCGACACAAGAGAAGGCCGACTAGCCCGGGCTTCGAGTCCTCCGGCACCGGAACCGAAAACCGCAACGTCAGCGGACATGCCGGTCTTGTGGCGGCATCCGGATCACGGATAAGTGCGAGATCGTCGAGATTCTCGAACTTGCTTTCCGCCCGCGGCAGCTTGCGCCCTGGCCGGTGTGTTTTTGGGGAATGATTTATGAAACGCAGGCGTGGTTATAAAACCGCGTCCGCTCTGGAAGGCACGGAGACGCTTCGGCGGACCGCTACCGAAGAGCCAGCAAAATCGAGTCCGTCGCCATGTTGATGAAAGGCTCGGGGTAGAGTCCGATCAGCAGAGTGAAGACGGCGCTCGCGACAAGCGCAACCTTGGTCCCCAAGCCCGGTACGATAACGGCGGGTTCGAGGCTCTCGCTCAGGAACATGGCGCGGACGATGCGGAAGTAGTAGTAGGCGGAGACGGCAACGTAGAGCGCGCCGGCAATGGCAAGCAGGTAGCTGCCGGCTTCGAGCAGGCCGAGGAAGATGAAATACTTGCCGTAGAAGCCGGCCATGGGCGGAATGCCCGCCAGAGAAAGCAGCAGGACCAGCATCAAAATCGCGTAGCCGGGATGCCGCTGCATCAACCCGTTCAGGTCATCGATGTCTTCGGCGGCTTGACCCTCTCGGCGCATCGCGGCGATCAAGGCGAAAACACCGAAGTTCATGAAGATGTAGACCAGAATGTAAAGCGAGATGCCCTTGAGGCCCGTCTCGTTGCCCGCAGCGAGCCCCAGCAAGATGTAGCCGGCGTGCGAGATCGAGCTGTAGGCCAGCAGTCGTTTGAGGTTGTTCTGCGTGAGAGCGGCGACGTTGCCCAGCGTCATCGTTGCCAGGGCTACGGCCCCGAACAACGGCATCCACAGTTCCTGAACGCTTACGAGCGGCACCAGGAAGATGCGCATCATCATCGCGAACGAGGCGGCCTTCGACGCTACCGAGACGTACGCGGTGATGGGCGTCGGCGCGCCTTCGTAGGCGTCCGGCGCCCACATATGAAACGGCACGACCGAGATCTTGAAGAACAGGCCCACGGATGTGGTGACCATCGCGATCAACAAGACCGGGTCGGTGAGATCGCGTTCGGCAACGGCGTCAGCGATGGCGGCGAGGTTCGTCGACCCGCTCATGCCGTAGAAGATCGAGAAGCCATAGGCCAGAAATCCGCTCGAAAGCGCGCCGAGGATGAGGTATTTCATCGCGGCTTCGTTGGACCGTAGCTCGTTGCGAAGGAAGCCGACCATGACGTAGAAGCTGAGAGCCATCAGCTCCAGACCAATAAAGAGCGTGACCAGCTCGTAGCCTTGCGCCATGACCGACATGCCGGCCTGCGCGAAGAGCATCAGCCCGTAGAACTCGCCGCGATTCGATTTTTTGTCGTCCATGTAGCGCGACGCGATGATGATCGCCAAGATCGCGGACACGACGAAGATGTAGTTGAAGAAGACGGAGAAGCCGTCCACGGCCATCGAGCCGCCGAGCCCGAATAGTTGACCAGCGGTTGTGACTTCTTCGCAGTGCTGCCACAGGGCAACGGCGACAAACCCTTCGCCGACGAGCGCGGTCAGGGCATTCCAGCGACCCTGCTTGAGCAAGAAGTCTGTCAGGAGAATGCCGCAACCAAACAGGCAGAGAAGAATCGCCGGTTTGAGGATGAAAAAGTCAGTCCAGGTAAAAAGAGGGTCCATCAGTCTTGCACCAGCGAGGCGACCCGCACGCCCTCGTTCAGGGGATTCGGAATGCCGTTGCGGCTGTAATACTCAGGATCGACGCGCTCGACGATGCGAGCGACGGGCTTATCGAGAATCTCGAAGTGCTGCTTCGGATAGAGCCCGATCCAGAAGCACCAGAGAACCAGCGGCAGCATCACGCAAATCTCGCGCAGATTCAGGTCGCGCAGGTTCTCGTTCTTGGGGTTCGTCATCGGACCCAGCATCGTGCGCTGGAAGAGCCACAACAGATAGGCCGCGCCGAGCACGATGCCAAGCACTGCGAAGGCGGCCCAAGTCACATCGCGCTCAAAAGCGCCGCGCAGGATCGTGAACTCGCCGATGAACCCGTTGAGCCCCGGCATGCCCATCGACGCCAGTATCGAGATCATGAAGATCACCGTGTAGATCGGCATGCGGTTCGCCAGCCCGCCGTAGTCGGCGATCTCAAGCGCGTGCCGCTGCTCGTAGACAATGCCGATCACCAGGAAGAGAAGGGGTGTCGAAAGGCCGTGATTGAGGCCTTGGAGTATGCCGCCGGCAATGCCGTTCGGGTTCAGCGCGATGATTCCGAGCGTGCAGAAGCCCAAGTGACTCACCGAGGAATACGCGATGAGCTTCTTCCAGTTCTTCTGCATCAGCGAGACGAGAGCACCATATACGATCGCTACGATCGAAAGCACAGCGATGATCTGCACCGTAGTCGCGTCGCTCGCGGCTTCCGGCAACAGCGGGATCGAGAACCGCACCAAGCCGTAGAGCCCCATTTTTAGCAAGACGCCCGCCAGGATCACCGAGCCCGCCGTTGGCGCCTCGGTATGGGCATCCGGAAGCCAAGTGTGAAGCGGGAACATCGGAACCTTGATCGCGAAGGCGATGAAGAAGCCCCAGAACAACCAGATCTGCATGTCGAGCGGAATCTGCGTTCGCATCAGGTCTTCAATCGCGAAGGTATAGACCCCGAACTGCTCGGCATGCTTGAAGTAGAGCGCCAGCATCGCCAGCAGCATCAGCACTGAACCGGCCAAGGTGTAAAGAAAAAACTTGATGGCCGCGTAGAGTCGCCGGGCGTGCCCCCAGATGCCGATGATGAAGTACATCGGCACGAGCATGATTTCCCAAAAAACGTAGAAGAGGAACAGGTCCAGCGCCATGAAGACGCCCAACATCCCGGCCTGCAGGAACAGGAAGAAGGCGTAGTATTCCTTGACCCGATCTTCAATGGCCGTCCACGACGAGAGGATCGACAGGAACCCGACGACCGTCGTCAGCATGATCAGCAGTAGCGAGATGCCGTCGATGCCCAGGTAGTACTCGACCCCCAGCGCCGGGATCCACGACACGCGCTCGACGAATTGGTAGTCCGCCATGCTGCTGTCGAACCAGAAAACCAACGGCAGCGACACCAGGAAGCCAGCGAAGGCAGCCAGATTCGCGACGATGCGAATGAGCTGCTTGTTCTCCTTGGGCAGCAGCAGAAGGATGAACATGCCCACCAACGGGGTCAGCCAGACGATGCTGAGTATGTGCTCTTTCATGGCTCTATCAAAACGCCCCCACGGGGGCTCTCACCTCTTCCGGCCTCATAACAGGTAGTAACTCAAGATCACCAACACGCCCGCGACCAGGAAGAAGGCGTAATTCTGCACCATGCCCGTCTGCAACATGCGCATCGGGTAGGAAGCGAACTTGATGCTGAACGCCATCAGGCGTATCGAGCCGTCCACGATCCAGGTGTCCCACCAGATGGTGACGCTCGAACTCAACCGCGTCAGCCAGCCGGCGCCGTTGACGCCGCCGTCAACGACCCTGGTGTCAAAATTCGAAAACGCTGTACCGCCGCCCTTGGCGAAGCCGTTGACGAAAAGGGCGTCGTAGATCTCGTCGACGAAGTACTTGTTGTAGAGAAGGCGGTGCAAGCCGGACCCGAGCCGCTTCTGCATCGCGTCTCCCTCACGCTTGCGGTCGAACATCGACTTCGCGAGGAAGATGCCGGCGAGCGCCAGTCCGACGGACGCCGCCATGAGCAGCCATTCCATGCTTGTATCATGATGCTCGCCCGCGCCCTGCGCATTCGGCATGGCGAGGGCCGGCTCGAGATGATGCTCGAATGCGGTGATGTGCAGTCCGATATCAGCGAAGGCCGCCGGCGTCGCAACCCACCCGCCGACGATGCTCAGCGCCGCCAGGATAATCAGCGGGATCGTCATTGTCCGCGGCGATTCGTGGACGTGGACGTCAGGGTCCACTCGGTCGTTGCCGAAGAACGTGAGGTAGATCAGCCGGAACATGTAGAAAGCAGTGAAGCCTGCGGTGATGAAGCCGAGAACCCAGAGGCCCTGATGATGAGTCGACCAGACCTGCCAGAGGATCTCGTCTTTCGAGAAAAACCCGGCAAGGCCGGGTATACCCGCGATGGCGACGGCGCCGATGAGCATGGTCCGGAAAGTCATTGGGATCTTATCCTTCAGAGCGCCCATTTTACGCATGTCCTGCTCACCGCCCACGGCGTGGATCACCGAGCCGGAACCCAGGAACAACAGGGCCTTGAAGAACGCATGGGTGTAGAGGTGGAAGATACCCACCCAGAACGCCCCAACGCCGCAAGCGAGGAACATGTAGCCGAGTTGACTCACGGTCGAGTAAGCCAGCACACGCTTGATGTCGTGCTGCACGAGACCGATCGTCGCTGCGAAAATCGCCGTCAGGCCGCCGACGACGGCGACGATCGTCATGGTCTGAGGCGTGAGCACGTAGATCGCACTCGACCGCGCCACCATATAGACGCCCGCCGTCACCATCGTGGCGGCGTGAATCAGTGCTGAAACCGGCGTCGGGCCTTCCATGGCATCGGGGAGCCAGACGTAGAGAGGAAGCTGCGCCGATTTGCCCGCCGCGCCGACGAAAAGCAGCAACGTCATCACGCTGAGCACACCGAACCCTGCCATCTCGGCTTGGAAGCCGCTGGCTTCGAGCGCCGGGCCGATCTCCGAGAAGGTCACCGTGCCCAGCGTCGTGAACATCAGCAGCATGCCCAGCACGAACGCCGCGTCCCCGATGCGATTGACCAGAAACGCCTTGTTCGCCGCGTTCGACGCCGACTTCCTGTGGAAGTAGAAGCCGATCAGCAGGTAGCTGCAAAGCCCCACGCCTTCCCAACCGACGAACAACAACAAGTAGTTGTTCGCAAGCACCAGCGTGAGCATGAAGAAGATAAAGAGATTCAGATAGCCGAAGAAGCGGTAATAGCCGCCATCGTGGGCCATGTAACCGATCGAGTAGACATGGATCAGAAAGCCCACGCCCGTGACGACCAGGATCATCACGCTGCTGAGCGGGTCAATAAGGAAACCCCAGTCAGCGGTGAAGTCGACCAAAGCGCCGGAGGACGTGGCCGTCTTGAGCCCGGCGAGCCAAGTGAACTTGATGACCTCGTGCGCATGGCTCTCGACGCTCCGCAGCTCGAATATCGCGCCAACGGAAAAGATGAACGCCAGCAGCACCATGCCGGGACAGATGAAATTGATGAGTTTCTTACCGGGGGGGGCGTGGTGTTCGCCGTGCCCATGGCCATCGTGGCCATGGGCGTTCTGCGGATCCAGGCGCCGCCCGAAGAACAGCATGATCACCGCCCCGATGAGCGGGAACACGGGGATGAGCCAGATGCTATCGAGGAAGAACATTTATCTTCAGCTTCGTTTCAACTCTTCAGCACACCTACCACCGCATGATGTCGATCTCGTCAGCGTGCACAGTTTCCTTGTTTCGGAAGAGAGCGATCAGGATGCCCAGGCCCACTGCAGCCTCGGCCGCGGCGTCGGTGATCACGAAGATCGTAAATACCTGACCGTTGATGTTCTGCAGGTAATCGGAGAATGCAACAAGATTAATGTTCACCGCATTCAGGATCAGTTCGATCGACATCAAGATGATGATGATGTTGCGGCGCGTCAGGACGCCGACCGTCCCGATAATCAACAGCGCCATGCTGAGCACCAAGTAGTGTGTTACCGGCATCTTGTCTTGACTCGTATCAGCCCTGCGCCTACACCTATTCCGCTCCCGGCCGTGCTTTTGCCATCACGACCGCCCCGATCATCGCGACCAGCAACAAGATCGAGGCCAGCTCGAACGGCAGCAGGTACTCGGAGAAGAGGACTTGCCCGACCTGCTCGGAGTTGGTGGTAACGGTCCCGATCTCAGCCGGCGGAGTGGGCTCGCCCATCTGAAACGAATCGGCGCCCTGCCACAAGAAATAGCCCAACTCGCCCGTCAGCAGCACCGTGACGATCAACACGATCCACAACTGGGAAGAGAATCGCCGCTGCTTGCTCTCCTCGCTGACCGGTACAAGCATGATCACAAACAGGAACAGGACCGTAATACCGCCGATGTAGAGGATGATCTGAACGCCCGCCAGGAACTCGGCGCCTTGCAGCAGGTAGATGCCCGCCACGCCGACCAGGGTGCTGATCAGCCACACCGCCGAATACACGACGTTGCGGCGTGTGATCGTCATCAAGGCGCTGAACAGGATCTGGACGGCGAAGAGGTAAAACAGGATGCTGTCTAGCTGCATGACTGAACGAAAGCCGCGAGGCTTCTCAAAAACGAGTTACCCAGGATACATCAAATCCGTCTGGCGAAGGGCTGGAAACTTCGCCGCTCTTGCAGGCCGATCGGCAGCGCCGAAGCAGCCTTTTGAAACTAGTGTTTGTACTCCGTCGGGAGGGGTCCTTCTTCGAGCATCTGGCGATCCCAGATCGCGCCTTCCCGAGTGTAAGAAGCCAACTCGAAATCCTGAGTCAACTCCAGAGCGTCGACCGGACAGGCGTCTTCGCAAAGCCCGCAGAACATGCAGCGGGACGTGTCGTAGATGAATGTGGTCAGTTCCTTACGGCGCGTCTCTTTGTTGCGCTCGGCGCCGACAACGATCAGTTGCTCGGGACACGCCAAAGCGCACAGGTTGCAGGCGATGCACAGCGTCTGATCCGTGTCGGGATGAACGTTCAGCCGCGGTGCGCCACGGTAACGCTCGGCCACAAGCGGCCGCTCTTTCGGGTATTGCTCGGTGTAGATCAGCGAGGGCTTCTGATTGCGGAATGTAACCGCCAATCCCTTTACGAGGTCGACGAGGAAGATGGCTTTCAGAAACTCCTTCATGTCTTGATTCTATCCCCCACTCACGACGTAAACAACAGTACGATCCCGTTGACGATCAGCCCCCCCATGCTAATGGGGATCAGGTACTTCCAGCCTACCTGCATGAGCTGGTCATAGCGGAATCGTGGAAACGTTCCACGCACCCAAATAAATACGTAGATGAAAACCAGAACCTTGAAGAGAAACCAGAAGAATCCGATGATCAACTCGTTGATCATCGGGACGGCGAACAAGCCGGCGGCGAGAAACATCGTCAAGGCCAGGACGCCCATGATGGCTTTCTCATAGGCCAGCATGACTCGTGCCGCGCCCAGGGCGCAGCCGGCGCCAATCACGACGAACAGCAGAATCGGGAAGACGACATTCAGCGGCGTTTCCAGAAAGCCGACGTTTGCGAAGGGCCGCAACCACCCGCCGAAGAAGACCGTGACCGCAATGCCGCAGATCACGAAGATGCTGGCGTATTCGGCGAGGAAGTAGAGGGCAAACCGGAAGCCGCTGTATTCGGTGTGGAAGCCGGCGACGATTTCCGATTCCGCTTCCGGCAAATCAAACGGCGCACGATTGGTCTCGGCCACGGCTGAGATGAAGAACACCACCGCCGGGATCAGCATCAGGCCGTAATTCGAGAAGGCGATCCACACTCCCTTGTCGAGCTGAGACTGTACGATGCCCTGCATGCTCAGCGTCTCGGCGACCATGAGAGCGGTGACAATTGTAAATCCCAGAGGCACTTCATAACTCACCATCTGCGCCGCGGAGCGCAGCGCGCCGAGCAGGGAGTATTTGCTGTTCGACGACCAGCCGCCGAGGATCAACCCGAGAATGCCCAACGATGACATCGCCAGGATGAACAGAATCCCGATGTTGACGTCGGCGACGTAGAACTTGTCGCTGAAGGGCATCACGGCGAATGCCGTCAAAGCAGTAAACGTCGAGAGAACGGGCGCGCCCCAGAAGATCCATTTATCGGCGGCGACCGGAATGATGTCTTCCTTGAGCATCAGCTTGAAGGCGTCCGCCAGAGGCTGCAGGAACCCGTACGGACCTACTCGCATCGGCCCCAAGCGCACCTGCAAATCCGCGAGCACTTTGCGCTCGGCCAGCACCATGTAGCCGGCGACCAGCGGGAACACCGCGACGATCAGAAGGGTCGCGATGATCGGGTGCAGGTAGGGGTTGTTGAGGATCTCTTCCATCAGAGTCGTCTCGCGGTCCTTAGCGGTCCACCTCTCCCAACACGATATCAATGGTGCCGATAATCGCCACGACGTCGGCGACCAGCGAGCCGCGGCACATTTCGTCGAGCGCCTGAAGATTCACGAACGACGGCGGCCGAACGCGAACGCGGTAGGGCTGCGTCGAGCCGTCCGACACGATGTAATAGCCCAACTCGCCTTTCGGAGCTTCGATCGACGCATAGGCTTCGCCGACCGGGGGCTTGAAAACTTTGGAAACCCTACCCTTGATGGGACCGCCCGGCAGGCTATCGACCGCCTGGCGGATGATCCGAACCGACTGACGGAATTCCTGCATCCGCACGATGTAGCGGTCGTAGGTGTCGCCGTTGGCGCAGGTCGGGATGTCGAAGTCGTACTTCTCGTAACCACAGTAGGGCTGGGCCTTGCGCAGGTCCCATTCGACGCCCGCCGCCCGCAGTACGGGGCCCGTCACGCCGTAGGCTTTGCAGGACTCGGCATTGAGGATGCCGACACCCTTGGTACGGCCGACCCAGATGCGGTTGGCCGTCAGCAACTCTTCGTATTCTTCGACCTTCTTCTCGAACCAATCGCAGAAGGCATGGCAGTCTTTCTCGAAGGTGTCGTAGGTCTCGTACTGCAGGCCGCCGATGCGGAACGCGTGGGTGGTCAGGCGTGCGCCGCAATACTTCTCGAAGATCTTGAGAACCTCTTCGCGCTCCCGGAAGCAGTAGAAGACCGGTGTCATCGCGCCGATGTCGAGGGCGTGCGTCCCGAGCCATAGCAAGTGGCTCGCGATCCGATTCAGCTCCGTCAGGATGACGCGGACGCATTGGGCGCGCTCAGGAACTTCAATCCCGCCGAGGGTTTCCACCGCCATGCAGTAGCCCAGGCCGTTCGAAACGGCCGCCACATAGTCCATGCGATCGACGTAGGGCGCGAACTGTTGGTAGGTGCGGTTTTCGGCGATCTTCTCAACACCGCGGTGCAGGTAGCCGATGACGCACTCCGTGCCCAGCACCTTCTCACCGTCGAGCTTGAGGATCACGCGCAACACGCCGTGCGTGGAAGGGTGCTGCGGACCCATATTGAGGACCAGTTCATTGGTGTCGAGAAACGTTGTTGACGTCGCCATTATTGAGCGCTCTCGATCTGCAGGTTCTCGCGAACCCAGTCCTGGTCCTGCCGGATGATGGAGTAGTCCTTGCGCAAGGGGTAGCCTTGCCATTCGTCCGGCAGCAGGATGCGCGTCATGTTCGGGTGGCCTTCGAACTCGATACCATACATGTCGAAGACTTCGCGCTCCAGCCAGTCGGCCGCCTGGTGGACGGTAGTCGCCGTGTTCGGTTTCTCGTCCTCTCCCACGGTTGCCTTGAGCCGGACACGCATATTCTTGGCGAAGGAATAAATGATCCAGATGACTTCGAACCGCTTCTCCCTCTCGGGGTTGTCGACCGCAGTGATATCGACGAGGTAATCGAAACCCTCTTCGAGCTTCAAGTACTTGATGATCGAGACGACCGAGGATAAGTCGGCCACAAGGAAATCCTGGCCGCGGTAGGTCGAGAACTCCCTGATCGCATCGCCGAACCGTTCCTTGAGCGCGTCAACGAGGGGTCCTTGCCACGGCTCGACCTCCATGACGGCAGGAGCTTTCTTCGGCGGCGGCTTCGGTGCAGGGGGTCTCGCTTTAGCGGTGGGTTTCTCGGCTGCACCCGGTCTTGCAGCGGGCGCCGTCTCGGAGGGCTTGGGCGCTCCGGCAGAGGCAGCTTCGGCCGAGGCGTCTTTCTCCGGCTCGGCTTTCGGTTGTGTTGCTGCGGGGGGAGTTTGCGCCTCAGGCTTCTTATCTTCGTCCATCTTGTGCGTGCCCCGAAGCCTGTTCGAATGACAACAGCGGGCGCTAGCTCAGAAAGCGAACCTAAGTGGTATCACAGGAATCGATGGAGTGTCAATAAAGAGGCTCCGGGCTATGACTGGCAGGCTGCTTTTGCGTTTCTCTCAGGAACGGGATTGGCGCTGGCTCCGCCGCCGGCGGACGTACGTCCACGGACGGAATCTGCAGGGATTCCCCGAAACAGATTGGCCTGCATTTCTCCCCACCTGACGGGGGAAGCACGCGATACGACCGCCATGACTTCGTTGCGCTTGCTTGGCGTGCTCGATGTAGGGTCAAGTACACCTGCGCGCGCCAAGCGGCTCGCGCTTCGTCCTGACGGCCCTCTCACGCACTTCAGCCTCGCCACGTGGTGAGAAATGCAGGTTAGCCGGTTTCGTTAGACTGGACCTGCGAGGTATATCGCAATGCGCATCCAGATTTTTTCTGACATCCACAACGATCTGAGTCAGCTTGCGCGGGTGGTGAGCCAGGACGCCGATATCTACATCTCGGCCGGCGATCTCGTCACGTGGGCCAGAGGCCTGTCCGACTGTGCGAGGGTTCTCAAACCACTCGGCGAGAAGTTGTGGGTATTGCCGGGCAACCACGAATCCGCCGACCAGATCGCGATGTTTTGCGAGGATCACGGTTTTCGGAACTTTCACGGTCAGGTCTTCGAGGTAAACGGATGGCACTTCGCCGGACTCGGCTATTCGAATCGCACACCGTTCAGCACTCCGGGCGAGTTCAGCGAGGATCAACTCGCGGAGCGGTTGACGAAGTTCGCGGGGCTGTCACCGATGGTCTTGGTCTGTCACGCGCCACCGGCCGACACGGATCTTGATGGCGTGAAGCCTTGGCAGCACTTCGGCAGCCCCAAGGTACGTGAGTTCATCGAAGCCGAGCAGCCGAGGTTTTTTTTCTGTGGCCACATTCATGAAGCGGCGGGCAATGAGGTGAAGATCGGCGAGACCGTTGGCCGCAACGTTGGCAAGCAGGGACACCTTCTGGAGCTGTGAGTACGCGCTGCGGGTATACCTGAAAGCCAGGACTCAACGCAGGACTTCTTGCAGCAGCCGCCCGTCTGTCTCGGGCGGCATGGGAACTCCGAGAATGCGGGCAAGCGTTGGCGCCACGTCTTCGGGGCCCGCTGCTTCGCTGAATCGGCCTGACGGGATACTCCCACCCAGGAACACGATCGGCACATGGCGGTCATACTCGTACGGGCTGCCATGGCCGGTGCTGCCCTGTGATCGGTCGACGTAGTGGTTTTTTTTGATTTGGACGATGAGATGCTGGCTGCGCGGCGGGTAGAAGGAGTTGCGATAGAGCTTTTCGATCGCATCGCCAGACGCCTCTCCTTGCAAATCAGAATGACGATAGACCTTTTCGACGTACCCGGTTTCGAGGATGGCTTGGCGGCCGAGTTCCTCCGCCTCCGCCCGTGAGACGCCCAACGCCTCAAGGCGCTCGAGATCGAAGAAGATGTGCGGCGGGTCGAAATAGGCGACCACCTCCCCGGCACCGGGGTGCTTTTTGTTGATGGCGCGGTTCACCGCGTCAGGGATCAGAGTCTTTGGGAATCGTTTCGCCCTCGTTCCCTGTAGGGCGAGATGCTCCACCAGAGGCAGCACGCCATGGTCGGCCGTCAGGGCGATGGCGGTTTGACGCAGCCCGATCCGTTCGTCCAACTCATCGAATAGGCGGCCTAGGACGTAATCGAGCCGCAGGATCTGATCCATGGCTTCTTGGCTGAACGGCCCGAAGTCGTGTCCTACGCGATCGACGCCCGCGAAACTCACGGCGAGCAGGTCGGGAGTGTCGTCGGCTCCGAGTTCGTGGCCCTCGATGGCCGCGATAGCCGACGCGAGCACGATCTCGTCGCCGAGCGCCGAGTTCATCAGGTCGTCGTAGAATTCCCGATCCGGGGGGTTCCCTCGAAGGCGGTGCGGGAAAGCCGTGTGGAGTCCGCGCTTCTCGCTGGGGAAATCATCTCTTCTCGAGTACCGCTCGTACACCGAGCGATCCTGGAGAAAGGGTTTCCACGTTTCCCCGTAGAAACTGTCTGCGAGTTGCCGCAAGTTGAAAGCGGCAAGCCACCGCGGAGCCGCTGTTTGGTAGTAGCTGCTCGTTACAAAACAGCCGCAATCGACCGAGAGCCAGTAAGCGCCGTCCGCCTTCTTGCCGGCCAGCAGAATCGCCGAGCGGTCTTTCGTCGAGACGGCGACAACCTTGGCTTCAGGATGCGAGGCCTTCAGCCGGTCGCCTAAAGCGGGCGCTTCAAGAATGCGCGGGGATGAGGTGCTGCCCGCGCCTCCCACCGCTTGTTCGGACGGGTCGTACACGGCGCCGACGCGCTTGCCGTATTTTGGGTCGTAGCGGTTGTTGGCGGTGATGCCATGCGTTGCGGGGTGACGGCCGGTCGAGATGGTGGCGTGTCCGGGGGACGTCAGCGTAATGGCGTGTTGGAACTTGGCGTTGGTGAAGATGGCCCCGTCGTCGAGCAGCCGCCGAAAGCCGCCGTTGAAGAGATCATCGAAGCGTGTGAGGTAGTCGTAACGAAGTTGGTCAATGACGAGCAGTACGACGAGCTTGGGGCGAACCGGAGTTGGTTTTTCGATTGCGATGACTCCGATTGTCAGGACGCCCAGCAGCGCGAACGCCAGGAACCGGCTCATTCCTCGCCGTCTCCGCCATCTTCGTCTCCGCTGTCTTGCGGAACGCGAACGGCTTGAATCAACTGCTCGGTTTCCTCTTTATACGAAGAAAAAACCTTCACCGACACGCGGCCGACGGGCATTTCGAGGACGTTCTCACGAACGATCAGCGACTCGATCCCGGAGGATTCAAGCAGGCCATGGATGGCTTCCGCCTCGATTTCGGCCGAGTGGCTTCGAGAAGAAAAGACAGTGACAAGTTCGTCGGTGGCGTCGGGCACGGAGTCTCCTGGCGGCCGGCGTCAAGGGAGCAACCTTCTGCGATCCCAGGGTCGGCGCGTTCAGTTTCAGCGGCACTCAGTATAAGTCGCCTGAGCTTGTGTCGCTGCCTTGATGGAGATGGAGATTGGCAGGGTTTATGACATCAGGAGTCGGTTCACGATGTCGGCCTTCAGTTCTCGTCGCTCATCCGCCAACTCGAAGAGTTCCCGACTGGGGAGGGTCTGGGACGAGTTCCTGTGCCACAAAGTCACAACGACACCTTCGGACTTCACGGCTTCAATGGCAGGTACGAGGTCGCTGTCGCCGGTGAAAACAGCAACAGCACTGATCCTGCCTTTGCCTGTGAGCAGGGCCATATCCACACCTACCATGCAGTCAACCTGCTTCTGTTGAAAAATCGGCCTTCCTTGATGGTCTTTGCCACGATACGCGAGCTTCCCAAGCCTGACCTCGAACCTGGGAAGATGCGAGAGAGCGGTCGTGAAGCGCCGCCTGTTGGAGTAGCGTGATCGTTCTTCGGGGGTTGGCTGGTTGCTCTGGTAGGGCAAGCAGTGATAGTAGTAGGCCCGTAGGAGTTCGTTTGGCTCGCACATGGTATGGGCCAGCTTCTCAAAGTCGATTTTGGGCTCACCGTGATCGTGCCGTAGAACCTTTTCAAGGTACCCACCGTCAATGAAGACCGCTGAAACTCGCATCATGTGCGACGCCCTCCCACACAACGAAAATGGCCCGTGGGGTTAGCACGGGCCATACTCTTCTCCAGGAGTGCCCGCAGGGACTCCTGGATTCATCTTAGAATTTCATTGTGAACTGAATCATTCAGTCTGTCAAGGGATATTCCCTAAGAAAGAGCCGGCTTACGATACTTCTCTACAGGCCGCGGTTCAAGCGGCTGATCCAAGAGAAGCACGGTTTTCAGGAAAGGCGGGAACTCCTCCTGCCTGACGCCCCCTGCGGTGTCGTCGCAATGTGAGAAGTTCCCCTGCTGAGCGAAGGAGAACGTTTCCCTTCGGCTTGACGGACTGAAGCACTTCAGTCTTGTTTTTGCCGCCCCGGCCTGCATAGCATGACGACAGGGAGGCGGGAATCATCCAGATCGACTTGCCGTCGGCGCGGCGTTCGCTGTGGCGGCTGCCGCCCTTCGCGCGCCGCGGGCATCCTGGCCCCCACGGAGAAAAAAGCGGTGAAAAAAATCGAGGAGGTGATATCACGCCCATGCGTCTGCGACGAAGTTTGTTCTTCGTAGCGCCGGCAACCCCGGCCGGGCCGGCTGAGGTCTGCCCGGTGCCCCCCAGCTGCCCCAGGCTGTCGCGCCCGCGGCGCGTTCGTGCTGTCGAAAAGAGCCGCACAGGATGCGCGGGCGCTGCGGGCGGACGAGCTTCGGCCCAGGCGCAGGGAGGGCGCGTCTGGGTCGCAAATCAGGTGTCTGCATGGCCGTTCGGTTCGCCGTGGGTGCGAAAGGGTCACAAAACCAAGAACCGCCGCCCGGACCGCCGCGCCCGCCGCCAAGTCACGGCTTCCCTGTCTACGGTTGCTCGGCATTTCTCGGCATTCTCTTTCCCCTGAGCAAGGGTTCAAGCGCCGTTAGCTGGGAAATCCCGGGATTGTGCGCAGAATCCCGTGTTTGCGGTCGGCTGCACGAAGTGCACCGTTCGCCGCCGCTCCCGTCGCCCTCCGGGCTGCTTGGGCTGCGGCGAACGCAAAATGAACCCATGCTGAGAAAGGGGAACGTTCTAGATTGCACAAACAGGGGAACTTTCTATATTGCGTTGACATAACCCCCTCTGCGGTTGACACCGTGAGTTCAAAAATGTTCCCATTGCGGTGCGGCGGATACTATCCGCCGGAGGATGAAGGGGACTCTCATGGATCGAAGGAAATTCATCTCAGTAAGCGGTACGGCCGCCGGCGCGGCGGCCCTGGCAGGCTGCGGCCCATCTGCATCCAATGGCGGCGACGCTGCCGCGAGAAGCGAAATGAAACCGATGCGGATGCACGTCGGTACGCAGCGCGGCCCGACGAATCCGGAGATGTTGCAGTACTTCAAGCGGCACGGGCTCAACCACATCGTCGGCTACCCGCCGCGGCCGCCGGCCGACCGCGGGTACTGGCTCGATGAGGAAGTCGCGCAAACGCGCGATATGTGCGAGAAGTACGGTATCGAGCTGGAAGTGGTCGCATTGCCTTTTCTCAGCTCGAGCCATATCGATCGCGAGAAACGAGGCGCGATCATGATGGCCGATTCGCCCGAGCGCGACCGCGATATCGAGCACATCCAGAAGATGATCATCGCCTGCTCGAAGGCAGGGGTCCCCATTCTGAAGTACAACATGAGCTTGCTCGGCGTTTTGCGCACCGAGCGTACGCCCGGCCGCGGCGGTTCGACCTACAGCACGTGGGACCTCTCGAAAGCCAAGCCCGATCCGCCGCTCACGCGCGCTGGAAGGGTCAACGATGAACAGGCCTGGGAGCGAATTACGTACTTCCTGGACCGTGTGATCCCGGCCGCGGCCGAGTACAAGGTTCACATGGCGTGCCACCCGCATGATCCGGGCGTGCCGCCGGAAGGGTATCAGGGGATTGTCCGTGTGCTGGGCACGCCGGAAGGGCTCTTCAAATTCGTGAGTATCCAAGACAGTCCCTATCACGGCCTGAACCTGTGCCTGGGCACGACGGCGGAGATGCTCCACAATCCCGACAAAGAGGTCCACGACGTGATCCGCCACCTCGGCACACGCAGGAAGATCTTCAACGTGCACTTCCGCAATATCCGCGGCGGCCGCGACGACTTCCAGGAAGTCTGGCCCGACGAAGGCGACATGAACATGGTCAACGTCGCCCGCACTCTGTGGGAAGTCGACTATCCGCACATTGTGATGCCCGACCACGTCCCACGACACGATGACGACCCGCACGCGCGGCAAGGCTTCGCGTTCGCCTACGGCCACATCATTGGTATCTTGCAGTCGTTGCAGACGATGGGCTAGTCGAGCCGGGACTGGCGCAGGCAAGTGCTAGAATGAGCCGATTCACGCGAGCAGGTCAGGCTCGCTTGCCTTGAAGAAAGTCCAGGAAATCCTTCCGAGCGTCTATCGCGAAGTGGTCTCGGACCCCATCGCCGACGAAGACCTTGTGCTTACGTACTGGCCCTCGACCGTGGGACAGATGATTGCCTGCCACACCCGCCCGTTAGGGGTGTTCGGTGACAAGCTGTTCGTCGAAGTCACCGACTCGTCGTGGCTGAGCGAGCTGCGCGCCTTGCGATGGCGGATCACGCGGCAGCTCAACGAGGCCGTGGGACGGCGCGTGTTGTCGGACGTGACTTTCCGGTTGGGGCGTGCCCACGGAAAGCCGCCGGCGAGGGCGGCGCGCGCGAGTGGGTCCGGAGCCGGCGGGGACGAAGCCGACGAGATCCGCGACCCGAACTTGCGGCGGATCTTTCGCGCCCACCGCAAGGCGGCCGGGAAAACGAGCGGGTCATGAAGATCACCAAAAAGGAAGTCCGCTATATCGCGCGGCTGGCGAACCTCGAGTTGAGCGAAGAGGCCATCACGCAATACAGCAAAGAACTGGAAGAGATTCTCACCTACGTGGATAAGCTGAACGAACTCGACACCAGCGATGTCGAGCCGATGGCTCAGGTCATCTACGAGGGGAGTGCAATCTCAACGATGAAAGACGATGCGCCGGCGCCCTCCTTCGACCAGGAAAAAGCGCTGCGCGAGGCGCCCCTGGCGGGAGCCGGCCACTTCAAGGTGCCGAAGGTGATTGAGCGCTAGCGGCGGTGAACAAAGGCGAGCGCCGCCCGAGGCAACGCGCTTGCTTGTAGTGCCGGCAGGGGGCGCGAAGAGGACCGTCCCCCGTCGATCCATTACCGCCCCGTCTTCTCACGGCTCCGTTTCGTAATCGAGATGGAAAACTACAAGACTCTGACGATTGACGAGATTCAGCAGGGCTTATGCGCCGGCAGCTTCAGTGCCGGGGAACTGGCCCAAGAAGCTCTGCGCGTTTCCGAAGCGGAGAATGAGCAATATAACTCGTTCATACACTTCTGCCCCGAGCGTGCGATGGCAGCGGCCGAGCGCGTCGACGCCGAGTTGGTCGCCGGCAGGGAACCCGGTCCGCTGGGCGGCGTGCCCGTGGCGGTGAAAGACGTCATCATGACCGAGGGCCTGCGCACAACTTGCGGCTCGCGCATCCTTGAGAACTACGTTGCGCACTACGACGCCACAGCCGTCGAACGGCTCGAAAACGCCGGCGCCGTCATCTTCGGGAAGACGAACTGCGACGAGTTCGCGATGGGCTCGTCCAATGAGAACTCGGCCTTCGGGCCCGTCAGGAACCCCGCCGCGCCGGAACGCGTTCCCGGCGGATCGAGCGGGGGCTCGGCGGCGGCGGTGGCGGGAGGATTTGCGCCGGTTTCGCTCGGCACTGACACGGGCGGGTCCATTCGCCAGCCGGCGTCCTTCTGCGGTGTGGTGGGCGTGAAGCCGACCTACGGGCGTGTCTCGCGCCACGGGTTGACGGCCTTCGCGAGCTCGCTCGACAACATCGGCCCATTCGCGCGCACGGTCAAGGATGCCGCGACCGTGCTGGGCGTAATCGCGGGCTCTGACGCGAACGATTCGACCTGCGTGAACGTCGAAACTTCCGACTATCGAGGGGCGCTCGACGGACACGTCAATGACCTGAAGATCGGCGTTCCTAAGGAGTACTACGGCGCGGGGTTGGACGCGGAAGTGCGGGGGCACATCGAGTCCGGGCTCAAGCTTCTCGAATCACTGGGCTGCTCGATCGTGGAGATCAGCCTTCCGCACACCGAATACGCCGTAGCGACCTATTACCTGATTTGCACGGCGGAGGCGAGCGCAAATCTGGCGCGGTACGACGGCGTGCGCTACACCCGGCGTTCCGACGAAACGGAAACTCTCGAACAGATGTACGCGAAGACGCGCGCTGACGGTTTCGGTGCGGAGGTCACCCGGCGCATCATCCTCGGCACCTACGTGCTGAGCGCCGGCTACTACGATGCCTACTATCGCAAAGCGCAGAAAGTGCGCTCCTTGATCGCCGCCGATTTCAAGAAGGCCTTCCAGACCGTGGATGCGATCGTGACGCCTGTCTCGCCGTTCCCTGCGTTCAAGCTGGGTGCAAAAGTGTCCGATCCGCTCGAGATGTATCTGTCGGACATCTATACCCTCACCAGCAGTCTGGCGGGCAACACCGGCACTAGCGTTCCCTGCGGCAAGACCTCTGAAGGTCTACCGATCGGAATGCAAATCCTGGCCGATCATTTCAACGAGGCGACCATGCTGAAGTTGGCTGACGCCTTCGAGCGCGCCGGCGGTTTCGGAGTCCAATAGCGAGCGGTGTTGCCAAGCCGGGCCGGCCGCCACCGCCCGTTATGCTAAGGACTTTATTCGAGTCAACGCGAGCCGCGTCCGACATTCCCTTCTTTATGCATATTCGCAAGCTTCGTCTTTTGACGCCGGGGCCGACCCCTCTTTATCCGCCGGCGGTGCGCGCCATGGCCGCTGCGGACATTCATCACCGCACTGAGGACTTCCGTCAGCTCTACAGGCGGGTCATCACAGACTTGCAGTACTTCATGGGGACGTCCAATGACGTTATGGTCTTCACGTCGTCAGGCACAGGCGCGATGGAGAGCGCCGTGTCGAATCTGTTCTCCCCAGGCGACAAGGTCGTTGTAGTAGCAGCGGGGAAATTCGGTGAGCGCTGGGCGGAAATCACAAGGGCTTTCGGGCTGGACGTCCAGGTTCTCGAGGCGCCTTACGGTGAGGCCGTCACGCCCGAACGGGTCGCGGCGGCCCTGGATGCGGACTCGGCGATCCGCGGCGTGTTTGTGCAGGCGACGGAAAGCTCGACGGGCGTCTCGCACGACGTGCAGAGCATGGCTGAAGCGGTGGGGAAAACGGAGGCGCTATTCATCTGCGACGCGATCACCGGCCTCGGCACGAGTCGCCTCGACATCGAGGGCTGGGGCCTCGACGTCGTGATCGGCGGATCACAAAAGGCGGCGATGATCCCGCCCGGCCTTGCCTTCTTGTCACTGAGTGAAAAGGCCTGGGAGCGGATCGAGCCACGCAGCCCGACGTACTACTATTTCGACCTGCTGAAGCATAAGAAGAGCGCTGAAAAGGGCGAGTCGCCTTGGACGCCGGCGACCTCTCTCTTGTTGGGTCTGTCGGAGACGTTGCGGTATATCCGCGAGGTGGGGCGTGAAAATCTGATCGAAAATGCCCAACTGCTGGCGAAGGCCACCCGCGCGGCCGCCGGGGCGCTGGGCCTGGAGCTTTTCGCCAAGGGGACCCCGGCCGGCGCGGTGACGTCGATTCGGGCGCCCGAAGGCGTCAGTTCGAACGACATCGTTGAGCAGTTCAAAACCCGCTTCGGCGCGATCGTCGCAAACGGCCAGGGTTCCATGAAGGGTGAGATCTTCCGAATCGCGCACCTCGGCTACTTTGACTTCACGGATCTCTTTGGCGTGATCGCCGGACTGGAAATCATCCTGTATTCGCTTGGACAACGCGTTGAGTTCGGACGAGGTGTCGGGCGGGTTCAAGAGGTGTACGTGGGAGCGTCCGGGGAGTGAGCGCCGCGCACGTATTTTCGAGGTGTGGAACCGTAGAGGACGGGGAGCGGGCGCAGGCGCCATGTGAGGGGTTCCCTTGGGGAACTTCCCCTATTGGGTTGACAGCGCCATAGCGCTTATTGACCTGCGTCCGATTGTCTGTTACGATTTAAGCTTCCCGCAAGCGTTCCCCGGCCCCCGCAGGCCGCTCGGAGTTCAAGTCACTCCAGACGAATGAAAAAGCTCGGTCGCCAGTGGCTTGTTCCGGTAGTGTGTAGTGTATGTTTCGCTTGTACGTCTGAGATCGGCACCTGGACCCGGGTGACCCCTCCCCCGCCCGCGGCGCCGCCGAATCTCCCTCCGGAATCGACCGTTTCAGAACCAGCGGACGCTTCCCTCGGCGAAGAGTACGTGGTCAAGCCTGAAACTGCCGATCCACAGATGGCCGAGGGATCGGTATCCCCCGAAATGGTTGAGGCGGAGGCCCCGATCATCGCGGAACCGGAGGAAGGCAATCTTGCCGCAGAGGAAGAGCCGCCCCTTGAGACACCGTCGTTCGAACTCGCTGATCTGGCGGCGGACGCGCCCGATATCGTTCCGGAGTCGGAGCAGGCTTCCGAGGAAGAGTTGGCGCTGATTGACGAGTTGAACGCCATCGCCGTTCCGGAAGACTTCGATCTGGAGGGAGCCCGTCAGGAGCGTCTGAAGAATACGAAATCCGAGTTGCCGGTGGTCCTGAACTCGCAGGTCGTGCAGTTTATCAACTACTTTACGGGCCGCCGGGGCAAGAAGACCGTGGTGCGCACGCTCGAGCGTGCAGGTGCCTATCGGGACATGATCGCGCGCATCCTGGAGGAAGAAGGCGTTCCGCAGGAATTATTTCATTTGGCCCAAGCCGAGTCCGGTTTCCGTCCCAAGGCTCGTTCCCGCGCCCGCGCCACCGGGATGTGGCAGTTCATGAAGTTTCGGGGCCGCCAGTACGGCCTGCGCCAGGACAAGTATATCGACGAGCGGTACGACCCCGAGAAGGCCACCCGCGCGGCGGCTCGCCACCTGCTCGATCTGTATATCCAGTTCGGAGATTGGTACCTTGCCATGGCCGCTTACAACGGCGGACCTAATCGGGTGCAGCGTGCCATCGAGCGCACCAAGAGCAAGGACTTCTGGACGCACAGCCGGCGACGGTTTATCCGCCGCGAGACCCGCAACTATGTCCCGATCATCCTGGCGATGACTTACGTCGGGAAGAATCTCGACATGTACGGGATTGAGATCAGTGATCCGGCGCCGCCAGTCGAGTACGACACGATCGAAACAGACTCGGAGATACATTTCGATCTCATCGCGGATATAGCGGGCACGACGGCAGAGACGATCAAGCAACTGAATCCCGCGCTGCTGCGATCTGCGACGCCTCCGTATTCCTATGACTTGCGGATGCCGCAAGGATCGGGCGGGACTTTCCTCAGTGAGCTGCAGACGATCCCGAAAGAAAAGCGTCTCGCTTGGCGTCGCCACAAAGTACAGGATGGGGACTCCCTCGTGGCGATCGCAAAGCGGTACAGGATCCAGCACTCGCAGATCCTGGCCCACAACCAAGTCCAAGATGAGGGACTTGCCGCGGGCTCCTGGCTCACGATTCCCACGCCGCAGAAGAGACTACGCTACTACGGTTCATCCGGTGGCGGCGCCGGTGGTTTTCTCGAACCCGGCACAGGAAGGTACCGCATCGCGCGCGGCGATACCCTGGGCGGGATCTCCCGGCGGTTCGGAACGTCGATCGCCAACCTTCGCAATTGGAATGGTCTGTCGGGCACCCGCATCATTGCCGGCCGGTATTTGATCGTCAAAGAAGAAGGCGTCGGGGCCAAAGCCGCTTCGGCAAATACGCGTCCCCCGCTACATTCGCGAACGTACCGCATTGTAAGCGGCGACACGCTCGGAACCATCGCGCGCCGGTTCGGTGTCAGCGTAGCGCAACTCAGGGCCTGGAACGGGCTGCGCAGCAACAGCATCCGGGCAGGCGCTCGGCTGATCGTCGGCGAGAAACCGGTTACGAGTTCGCCAACGGCAAGCCAGTCGACTCGGACCGCAAGCAGCCGATCTACCGTCGGCGCGGCCGGGTCTTCTGGGGGTGGGCAGTATCGGATTCGCCGCGGTGACAACCTTTCAACGATCGCGTCTCGCTTCGGTGTCACCGTGGCGGATCTCAAACGATGGAACGGGCTGAGGTCGAGCCGGATCAGCGAAGGTAAATACTTGATCGTGAGGCCCCATTCGCGGACGACGGCATCCAACCCGGCGGCATCGAACAGCGGCAGCCGGACGCCGACTAACCCGGTCAGCGGGAGCGGGCAGCGTTACCGGATTCGCCGCGGCGACAACCTCGCGTCGATCGCGCGGCGCTTTGGCGTGGGGGTTGACGACCTCAAAGCGTGGAACGGTTTGCGCGGCACGAGGATTACGGCCGGCGAGTATCTCATTGTCGGTCAGGGACGGAGAAACGCCGGAAGCGAGGCCCCAGTTCGAGCCGCTGTGACGACGGAGACAGCGCCGCCGGCCCGTGCATCCAGACCGACGATCTACACCATTCGCCGTGGCGATAACCTCGGCGCGATCGCGGAACGGTTCGGTGTCACCGCTTCCGAGCTTCGAAGCTGGAATGGCATTCGAGGCAACCGGATTACAGCCGGCGATACCCTCAAGGTGTATCCCGCGGTCAATGCTGCCGGGAATGCGCGCACCGCGCCCGCCGCCAAGCGAGTCTCCACCTCGGCGCCCCCGAGCGGTGTCTACACGATCCGTCGCGGGGACAATTTGGGGGATATCGCGGAGCGGTTCGGCGTGAGCGTCAGAAATCTCCAGCGCTGGAACGGTCTGAGGGGGACGCGCATCACCGCGGGCAAGACGCTCATCGTCAGCGGGACGGCCGCAGCAAAGAGCGGCAGTGGGACAACGGCGGTTACTGAGGTAGACGGGAGCCGCTACCGGATCCGTCGAGGGGACACGCTGGCAGTCATCGCCAAGCGATTCGGCGTCAGCGTCCGGGATCTTAAACGCTGGAACGGCTTACGCTCCACCCGTATTCGCGAGGGGCATTATCTTACGGTCTCGCCGGGTGCAAAAGATGGTGACGGCTCCTGACCTGCCGAACGTGAACATGTAGCTGTAACGGGTACGACCCGGAGCCCGCAGGCTCCCCCCTGCCGTCCGCCGTCAAGCGGCCTTGTCAAAGCGGCTTTCGCGCTCTGCGAGGTCATGCTCTTCCTGGCAAGAGACACATAGGGTCGTCCACGGAATCGCCTCGAGTCGCTTCGGATTGATGTCCTCTCCGCATTGGAGGCAGATACCGTACTCGCCCGTTTCGAGTAACTCCATCGCTACCTCGACCGCCTTGCGGGTCTTCCAGGTTGAGTCGATTACATGGACAGTCAGGTCCAGGTCTTGCCGGGATTGCACTTGATCCATCGGATCACTCGACCACTCCGTGACGAGTCCGTTACGGAGAATTCCGTTCCCGCTCAGTTCAGCCAACTTGCTTTCGAGTCGTTGGTGGATCATTCCAGTTTGTTGCTTTGTCATGGCGGTTGCCTTCTCTCGGTCCAGTTGAATAGATGCCCCCCACCGATCGGTGGTTTCATCTTTTTTGTCGTTGCCGAAAGTTTCTCTGTCTGGCAGGTCAGACCAGCGAAGGAAGAGATAAGCGACACATTCTAAACACTTATCTCCTCTGCTTAGCGGAGGAGCCGCCGCGCCAGGCGGAAGACCTGGAGAAACATCGAGGGAGTGAGCCGTCCTGTCTGGGTATTCTGACGGCTGGGATGATAGCTGCACAGCAACACAGGCAGGCTGCCCGGCAGGCGGTGCTGCGCCGCATGGCCGAACGGGTATAGAGATCGCTTCTCGATCTGCCCCTGATCGTGCAGGATGGTCAAGTAGGAATCGAGAGCCAAGCGCCCCAGAGCGATCACGACTTGCACATGTGAAAGGAACTGCAGCTCTTCGACGAGGTAGGAGCGGCAGGCTTCGAACTCCTCTCGGGTGGGTTTGTTGCCGGGAGGAGCGCAGCGGGCGGCGGCGGTGATGTAGGCGTCTCGAAGTTCGAGCCCATCTCCGCGGTGCACCGACTCGGGCCGCGAGGCGAAGCCGGTCTCATACAGCGTGCGATAGAGAAAGTCGCCGGAGCTATCTCCGGTGAACATGCGGCCGGTGCGATTGGCGCCGTGGGCGGCGGGCGCAAGCCCAATAATCAGAAGCCTTGCCTTAGGATCGCCGAACGCCGGCACGGGTTTGCCCCAGTAGTCCCAGTCGCGGTAGGCACGGCGCTTAACTCGGGCCACCTCCAAGCAGTGCTCTCGTAAACGGGGGCAGCGTGTGCAGGCGACAACTTGCTGATCGAGGTCGGCCAAGAGCTTGGGAGAGCCGTGGCGGGACATGATCCAGCATAGCCCACTGACAAGAACACCCGTGGTCGCGCGGACGTGCCGCGAACTCCGCCTTGGTCGAGGAAGTCGAGGCGCGCAGAAAGTCACGTCGGCCGAGTAGCGGCTTTCCTCGGTGTCCTCCGACACCAGCGCCGCGATATACATTGCTGCGCTATGTGCGCTAGGGAAGGAGCATGTCGCAGGAGATAGAGCAAGGGATCTTACTGAGCAAGGGGAAGAGCTAGAGAGAAACCCTCAGGTGGGTTTTCATCCACTGATGCCTGTGATCCGGAGGAGTTTTCCTGGTGAAACACCCCTACAGGGATCGATTGTTTTCCGGTGATCAGGATCTTGATTCATGTTGCTGAATCTGCTGCAACGCTGTCTCCAATCCGAACAACTGTAGAATCAGCCGAATCAGGAACGCGGGCCGAACGGATGCGCTGACCAATGCTGGAGAAGATGTCGCATGGCGCGGTATGCAACGAAAGCATCCTGTCCTTCTCGGAAGGCCGCGGCGCCTGAGCAGAAGGCGGCGAAAGTCCGACCTGTCAAGAAGACGCGGAAGGCACGGTCTTTCTAAAAAGACAACAAAAGGTTCATCGACTAAGGCTCCACGCACCGCAGCGAAGCCCGCCTTTGGGGATCGGGCGCTGGTACACTTCGAGATCTGCCGCCGCCAAACGCAAACATGTACAGTGAAGTTCAAGACCGCCGATGAATTTTGCAAGTAAGGCATTCCACTCATCAACGTGTGGTGCTTCCAGGAAACGGGCCGGAGTTTCTCCCAAGCTCTCCGAAAGCAACCGCAGGCGGCCCACATCTACTTCGCGTCGGCCCTCGTCGGCGCCTTGACGAACGGCAGCCGCGGCACATACAAAATATTGAAGAGGGCTATTGAGTTCGGACCCCGCAATCGGATTCTGGCGCTCAACGACACCGATTGGGAATCCGTCGTCGACGACTCGGTTATAGTGAAGCTTCTTCATGGCGACAGCTAAACGACCGGTCCCCGCAACTCCCGCCGATTCTCACTTGTCGCCGCGTTCTGAGTCCGCTGCCTCCGACAGGCGTCGGATCGGTGACGGAGCCAAGTGGACGCCTCTACGGCCGTTACGGATCGTGGCTCTCCCCCGCCGGGGGCGGCACCGGGCTCTCAGCGCTGCTGCAGGGGCTCAAGCGTCACACAGCCGTATGGGAGGGGCACTCCTCCGCCGACCATCTCGTTGAATTGGCTGCCGTCGTTACGGTAAGCGATGACGGCGGCAGTTCCGGAAAGCTGCGGCGAGCGTTCGACATGCTGGCGCCGGGCGACATCCGCAACTGCCTGGTCGCGCTGGCCGAGGACGAAGCTTTGCTTTCGCGGTTGTTCCAGTATCGTTTCGCAAACGGCAAAGGGCTCCATGGGCACAGCTTTGGCAACCTCTTCCTGACAGCACTCACGGAGGTGACCGGCGACTTTCACCAAGCGATCCGACTCTCGAGCGAAGTTCTGGCCATTCGAGGGCGCATCTTTCCTTCGACACTCGAGAACGTTCGCCTCGAGGCTGAGCTGGAAGACGGCCGGCGCGTGCAAGGTGAAACGCGGATCTCGCACGCCGAAGGGAAGATTCGCAAACTACACCTCAGGCCCCGTCGCTGCGCGCCTGTACCGGAAACGCTGGCCGCTCTCGCCGAGGCCGATCTGATTACTCTTGGGCCTGGATCGTTGTACACCAGCGTCATCCCCAACTTGTTGGTCGAGGGCATCCCGAAGGCGATTCGCGAGTCACGAGCTCCCGTTGTCTATATCTCGAACCTGATGTGGCAGCCGGGCGGGACGGACGGCTATTCGGCTTCGGACCATTTGCGCGCGATGCACGAGCACTCCTCTGCCGACCTCGTAGACATGGTCGTGCTCAGCTCATCGAGAATCCCCGCCGCCGTCCTCCGGCGCTATGCCGATTACGAAGCGCAGCCGGTCAAGAATGACCGCCACCGGCTGGAGAGATTGGGCGGGCGCGTCATCCAGGAGGATTTAACGGCGACCGACCAGACGATTCGGCACGACCCGGACCGGCTGGCGCGGCTGCTTGTCCGACTCGCTAGTCGGCTCGGTGAGCCGCTTGAGAAGTAGCGGCGCGTCTCGGCCGTGTCCTTTTCTCTCTTTCTTGTGCGCACCCCAACGACGGTAAACGGCCAAGTGGTCTTCGGGTTCCTTGGGCATTGACCTGAACAGTGAATCGCCGTCATTCCTATCGGCCAATCCTACGGCCCTCGGAGAGATGAGCTGCTCGCAACAGTCCTCGATAGCCGGGTCTTGACGCATCGCCCGCCGCCGACCCATACTGGGCCGGTGTTCCGTAGTTTCGGGAGGCGCGTTTGAAGATGTTGCGATTCTTAACCGGGGGGGCCCTGTCCGTTGTCGCTCTTGTCGTGTCTTGCTCCCCTGTCCGGGTAGCGGACGAACCCACGGCGGAACTTTCCGAAACAGAAGTCAAGGCGGCGCTGCGGCGCGCCGCGGAGTTTTACCGGAAAGAGGTATCGACCGACGGCGCTTACCATTTCGTCTACAGCGAGGACCTGAGCTATGGCCGCTCGGAGGCGGCCCGCGGTCTCACACAAGCCTCGGTCCAACGCGGCGGAACGCCGATTGTCGGAATGGCCTATCTCGAAGCGCACGCCGCCACGGATGACAGATTCTTTCTCGAAGCGGCCCGTGACGCTGCGCGCGCCCTGGTGCGGGGACAAGTCTGTTCCGGCGGCTGGGATTACATCATCGAGTTCGACCCGGAGAAGCGGAGACAGTCTCCCTATCGCGCCGAAGGAAACTGCGACGACTTCAAGGTCAAGCCCGGCGTGGAAGGCAGCCGCCCCTCAACCACGCTTGACGACAATGTTTCGCAGGCCGCGCTCCGTTTGTTGATGCGCGTGGATCGCGAACTCGACTCCAAGGATGAGCAGATTCACGAGGCCGCCCTGTACGCTCTCGACAGTCTGCTCCGCGCTCAGTATCCGAACGGCGCATGGCCGCAACGCTACGCCGAGTTCCCCGATCCCAGCCAACATCCGGTGAAACGCGCGGGCTACCCCGAATCGTGGTCCCGGGAATGGCCCGGACCGGACTACCGCGGCCACTACACGTTCAACGACAACTCAATCTCCGACGTGATCGACATGATGCTCGAAGCGTCGCGCATCTACGATGAGCCGAAGTACCAGGCCGCCGCCGAGCGCGGTGGCGACTTCATGCTGCTGGCGCAGATGCCCGATCCGCAGCCCGGCTGGGCCCAGCAATACGACGCCGACATGCACCCGGCTTGGGCGCGCATCTTCGAACCGCCCTCGGTGACCGGAGGGGAGTCCCAGGGCGTCATGAAAACGCTTCTGCTGCTGTACCGCGAAACCGGGAAGAAGAAGTACCTGGAGCCGATCCCGCGAGCACTTGATTACTACGAGAAGTCCGTTTTGCCCGAGACGGACAACCCCTCGAGGTACCGCGCCCGCGCCTGCCCGCCGGGCTCGATTTGCCTGGCGCGGTTCTACGAACTCGAAACGAACCGACCGCTCTACATTACTAAAGGCACTCGCGTGAACGTCCGGGGGCGCTCCAGCGAATTGCTCGGCGGCTACGAGGTCAGCTACAGCGATGAATCGGTCATCACACATTACGGCGTTCTGACTCGGGGAGACCAACTGCCGCAAATCCGAGCCGAGTATGAACGCATCAAGGAGGCTGACCCTACGACACTCAGACGTCCCGACCGCTTGAGCGGTCTTTCACCCTGGGATCAGGACGCGGGCGATGAGCCTGCCGAGGCGGAAATCCTCGAACGCGCCGCCTCCGCTTTGTCATCGTTGAGCAAGCGGGGCGCCTGGGTTGAAGAAGGAGTCATCGACCCGACGGATCAGGTGCTGCAACTGTTCGCCGCCGAGGAGATGACCGTCACCATCGGCGACGCCGTCCACCGCATCAAGGAAGACGAGTATCTGCGGGTCTACTCGGGGGACATCCCGCCCCCGGAAAAGGTGATCCGATCCAATACATTCGCGGACAATCTGCGGGCGCTCAGCGACTACCTGACACGCTGATTTGCCCTGCCGGGCGGCTCTAAGGCCGATTGTTATACTGGGGATCATCGGATCGAGCGTGGCCGCGAAGACCTTTTACATCGAGACTTTCGGCTGTCAGATGAACGTTCATGACAGCGAGAAAGTGCGTGGAACACTGATTCAAAGGGGCTATAAGCAGGTCCACGCGGTTGAGCAAGCGGGGCTCGTCCTCTACAACACGTGCAGCATTCGCGACAAGGCGGAACAAAAGGTCTTCTCCCGGCTGGCTAACTTCAAGAAGCAGAAAGCCGCGGGCAAAATTTTTGGTGTTCTCGGTTGCGTCGCCCAACACAAGGGTGCGGAGATCTTCGAGCAGGCCCCGCACGTGAGCCTCGTTTGCGGCTCCGCCAGCTACAACGACCTGCCTGCGCTGCTGGACCGCGTCGAGGTAGGCGAGGACCGGGTGGAGGGCTTGCGCCTCGACACCGACGACACCTTCGAGACACCGCTCACGCGACGCGACAACCCCTATAAAGCGTTCATCACGATCATCGAGGGTTGTGACAAGCACTGTGCCTACTGCGTCGTTCCGTTCACGCGCGGACCGGAACGCAGCCGCTCGAGCCGGAGCGTTCTCGAAGAGGCGCAGCGGCTCGCCGCCCAGGGCTATAGCGAGATTCAACTCCTGGGGCAGAACGTGAACAGCTACCGCGACCCCTCGGAATCGGGCATGGACTTCGCTCAGCTTCTGGCGGCTGTGGGCCGTGTTCCCGGAATCCGTCGGGTGCGCTTCACGACATCCCACCCACGAGACTTCAAGCCCGAGATCGTCGAGGCGATCGATGACAACCCCGTCCTCTGTGATCAGGTGCACCTGCCCGTGCAATCAGGCTCTAACCGGGTGCTGGCGCGGATGGAGCGCGAGTACCTACGCGAGGAATATCTCGAATGCATCCGGCTGATGAAGCACGCTCGAAGAGATATCGCCATCGGCACGGACATCATCGTCGGCTTCCCGGGCGAGACCGACGAAGATTTCGAGCAGACACTTTCGCTGCTGGATGAAGTCGAATACGACTCGATCTTCTCCTTCAAGTACTCGCCGCGCGCCGGCACTCCCGCGGCGAACTACCAAGACGCGATTCCCGACGCCGAGAAATCACACCGCCTTGCGCTGCTCCAGGAGAAGCAACGCCGCATTCAACTTCGCCGCAACGCCGCCCTGATCGGACGCGAAGAAGAAGTGCTTGTCGAAGGTCGGCGCGAAAGATCGGGGCAGTGGATCGGCAGAACGACTCAGAATCGAGTGCTCAACTTTTCCGACCCCGAGGCCGACTTGTCGGAGCTGAGGGGTTCATACTGCCGGGTGCGCGTCACCGGTTCGGGACCGAACTCGCTGGTGGGCGAGCTGGTCGCGAAGGAAGCCGCGCCGGCGTTTCACGGATTCCGGATCTTGCAATAGGCCGGGTCCCACAACAGCGGCATTCAACCCGCGGAGTCGAAAATGCAAATCGAAATGAAGATTCGGGGTCTGATGATGGATCCGGTGACGAATATGCCGATCGTGATTCTAAGGGATCTCGAGGGCAACTCGGTGCTGCCGATTTGGGTCGGTGTCTATGAGGCGAATGCGATCGCCCTGGAGATCGAGAAGGTGACGACGCCGCGCCCGATGACGCACGATCTGATCAAGAACCTGCTGATGGGGCTCGGCGGCGGCGTCCGCAAAGTGGTCGTCAGCGATCTGCAGGACGATACGTTCTACGCCATGATCTGGGTCGAGCGCAACGGAGAGATGATTGCAATCGACTCCCGGCCCAGCGACGCGCTCGCTGTTGCGCTGCGCCTCGACTGCCCCATCTATGTCGAGGATGAAGTGCTGTCGTCGTCAAAGAACGTCGCCGCCGTCAGCGAGAAGGCAAACAGTGAAGAGTTGCGCCGCTGGCTCGAGAACCTGGGCGACGAAGACCTGGGTCAATACAAGATGTGAGAGAGCCTGCTTTGATCCGGGCCATTGCTGGTGACGAATCGACCCGACTCAGTGTCGGAGGTCTGGGATCGGCGCGCCCATCCGACCGTTAGCTCTCTTTGTATCGGCGACCCTCCGGGCTGCCTGCTCAGACTGTTCTTTCCGATCACGTCGCCGCGCGTGCGCGGATCGAAGAGCGAATGCGGCAAGGTTTGGAGCACATTTCCTACTGCACCTTCCTGCAAACCAGTGCCGGCCCGATTGGAGGCACGGAAGAAAGCCGACCGTAAAGCGAATCGGTTAGGCTGGAGCGAGATCCCTCGCAACTCGGTTGACCAAACCCATGACTCGACGCACCTTTCTCGGCCTCGCCGCCGCGCACCTCGCGGCCCACGACGCTTTACTGCCCGGACCACGGCCTGACCGGCGCCGCAAGGTTCTGTTTGCCTGCATCGACGGTCTCGACCCGCGTTACATCGAGTTGAGCGACGTTCCCAATCTGCGGCGGATGATGAAAGAGGGCGCTTACGACGAAGGCAGCAGCGTCATCCCGTCGGTCACGAACGTCAACAACGCCTCCATCGCCACGGCCTCGTTCCCCGAAGAGCACGGCATCACTACCAACTACTTCTTCGACCGCAAAACAGGGCAGGGAACCTTCATGGAGACGGCCGACTTCCTGCTGCGCCCGACTCTGTTCGTGAAGGCGTCCGAAAAGGGCTGGAAAACGGCCATGGTTAGCGCCAAGCACAAGATCTATCGGCTCATTGGTCGGGACGCTGACTACAAGGCCTCGGGGCAACAGCCGTCCCCTGACATCCTCGAAAGGGCCGGACCGCAGCAGGACATGTATACGCCGGAAATCAACTACTGGTGCGCCCGCGGCGCCCACTCGCTGCTGGGTGACGGCTACGATCTTGTCTACCTCGCGACGACCGACTACATGATGCACACTTATCCGCCCGAGGACGAGCGCTCGCGCGAGCACATGCACCAGCTCGACCGTTGTCTCGGACGCATTGTCGATGACTTTCCCGAAATCGAGATCTACCTCTCAGCCGACCACGGGATGAATGCCAAAACGCAAGGCATCGACGTCGCGAGGCTTCTCGCCCAAAAGGGCATCGAGGCCGAAGCCGTGCCGATCATCCGCGACCGGCACGTCGTCCATCACAAGAACCTCGGCGGTGCTTGTTACGTGTACTTCATGGACTTGAAAGATGAGGATCGCGCGTTCGAGTTGCTACGCGAAACCGAGGGGGTGGAAGAAATCCATCGCCGGGTCGACGCGGCCCGCAAGTTTCATTTGCATCAGCAGCGGATCGGCGATCTGTTCCTGTTGGGCGAGAAGCACGTGGCGTTCGGAGCACTCGACCGCGTCCGCGAGGATATTGCGATCCGCTCACACGGCTCGCGCCACGAGTCGATCGTTCCGGTTCTGCGCTACGGAACCGAGGGCAGCGAGAAGCACGCCTACAACTTGGACTTGACCCGGAACTTCGCGTGGTGACCCCGCCGGGGGTTGGCGGCCTCTGCGAATAAGTAAACAGCCGCCCTCAGCCCGTCCTGCCTTTCTCATCACCCAAGCACGCAACACGGAGGGAACCCGGAGTAATGGCGCTCAAGAAACAAAAGTCCCGGGTGGGAGGCCGATTCTCAAACGCCGCCCACCCGGGTAGAGGAGGATGCAATCCAACGACGAATCACTAACTGCAGCCGGAGGTGGAACCGCAGTTCTCGCATTTGTAGCAACTGCCGTTACTCGTCATGAGCGATCCGCACTCCGCGCAAATCGGCGCGTCCTGCGCTGCGTGGAACGAAAGCTCCTGCTGCGGCTCGGGTTCGGTCGGCCGCAGCTTAGGTGTCTCGCCGGCTTCCGTTTCCTGGTAGGACGGCGAGATGAAACGCATCCCCAGCCAGCGGAAGATGTAATCCATGATCGACTTGGCGTAGGGGATGTTCTGCGAGCCGGTCCAGCCGCTGGGCTCGAAACGGACGTGCTGGAACTTGTCGACGAGCGCTTGCAGGGGCATGCCGTACTGCAGGGCCATCGAGACAGCGGTTGCAAAGCTATCCATCAGGCCGCTGATCGTCGAGCCTTCCTTGGACATCTTGATGAAGATTTCGCCCGGCGCGCCGCTTTCATACAAGCCTACGGTGATGTAGCCTTCATGCCCACCGACGGAGAATTTGTGGGTGAGTGACTGCCGCTCGTCGGGCAGCTTTGAGCGGTGCGGTTTGTAGACGATTCTCTCGGTTGCGGGCATGGCGACCTTCGCCGCGCCCGAGCCGTCATCGGAGCTTCCGGTGTTCAGCGGCTGCGTGCGCTTCGAACCATCGCGGTAGATCGCCACGGCCTTCAGGCCCAGGCGCCACGCCTCGACGTAGGCGTCGACGATTTCTTCGACCGTGGACTCCTCGGGCATGTTGATCGTTTTCGAAATCGCTCCCGAGATGAACGGCTGAACCGCGCCCATCATCCGCAGGTGGCCGAGGTAGCGGATGGAGCGTTCGCCGTTTTGGGGACGGAAACTGCAATCGAAGATCGGCAGATGCTCTTGCTTGATATGCTCGGCGCCCTCGATCGTTCCGGTGGAATCGATATGGCTCACGATCTCGCTGGCGGACTCGGGTGAGTAGCCGATCTTGAGCAGCGACTGCTCGACGGTGTTGTTGACAATCTTGATCACGCCGCCGCCGACCAGCTTCTTGTACTTGATCAGCGCCAGCTCCGGCTCGACCCCGGTCGTGTCACAATCCATCATGAAGCCGATCGTCCCGGTGGGCGCGATGACAGTGACTTGACCGTTGCGATAACCATGCCGCCGGCCCATCTCGTAGGCGCCGTCCCAGCAACGCTGCGCACCTTGCCACAGCGGCTCCTCGATCAATGCGCCGTCGATCTTCCGTGAGGCATCGCGGTGCATCCGAATCACTTCGAGGAACGGCTCGCGATTCTTTTCATAGCCTGGGAACCCTCCCGTGACCTCAGCGATGCGGGCGCTGGTCAAGTAGGCCTGTCCGCACATCGTCGACGTGATGGCGCCCGCGATGGCGCGGCCGGCGTCGCTGTCGTACGCTACGCCCATCGACATCAGCAACGCGCCCAGGTTGGCGAAGCCGAGCCCCAGCGGCCGGTAGTCATGCGAATTCTGCGCGATCCTGCCCGTCGGATAGCTGGCGTTGTCAACCAGGATCTCCTGCGCGACGATCAGCGTATCGACTGCGTGCCGGAAGGCCTCGACGTCAAATCCGCCGTTGCTCTTCTTGAATTTCATCAGGTTCAACGACGCCAAGTTGCAGGCGGAGTCGTCGAGGAACATGTACTCCGAACAGGGGTTCGACGCATTGATGCGGTCGGTGTTCTTGCAGGGATGCCAGCGGTTGATCGTCGTGTCGAACTGCATGCCGGGGTCGCCGCATTGATGCGTGGCCTCGGCGATTTGCTTGAGCAGATCCTTGGCCTTATGGCGCTCCTTGGGCTGTTCGTTCAGCACGGAGCGTGTCCACCAGTCCTCATCCTTGATGGCCGCCAGCATGAACTCGTCCGTTGCCCGTACCGAGTTATTGGCGTTTTGGAAGAAGATCGAGCTGTAGGCGTCGCCGTCGATCGCCGAGTCGTAGCCGGCGTCGATGAGCGTCCAGGCCTTGCGCTCTTCGCTGGCCTTGCACCAAATGAATTTCTTGATGTCGGGGTGCTCGGCATTGAGGATGACCATCTTCGCGGCGCGTCGTGTCTTGCCGCCCGACTTGATGACACCGGCAAAGGCGTCGAAACCCTTCATGAAAGAAACAGGCCCCGATGCCTTGCCGCCTCCTCGCAACAAGGCGTCTTCCTCGCGAATCTTCGATAGATTGGAGCCTGTTCCCGAGCCCCACTTGAAGAGCATGCCCTCGGTCTTGGCGAGGTCCATGATTGATTCCATGGTGTCGTCGGCCGAGATGATGAAGCAGGCCGAGCACTGCGGCCTATGAGCATCGGCTTCCAGCGCCTTGACGGTCTTGCTATGAGCGTCCCACGCCCAACCGTAGCCGCGGCTTTCTTTCACGCCGACGTTGAACCAGACCGGCGAATTGAAGCTTGCCTTCTGGTGCAGCATCAGGTGGGCCAGTTCGCCACGGAAGTTCTCTACATCCTCCGTTCCGGCGAAGTAGCCGCCGCCGGCGCCCCAGTCGGCGATCGTGTCGACGACTCGATGGACCAGTTGCGCGAGGCTCGTTTCTCTTGCGGGAGTGCCCGCCTGACCGTGGAAATACTTGCTCGCGACGATGTTCGTGGCGGTCTGCGACCAGTCGCGGGGCATCTCCACCTCGCGCTGCTCGAAGATCACTTCACCTTTCTCGTTCGCAATGGACGCGGTCCGGACTTCCCACTTGATCAGGTCGTACGGTGTCGTCCCGGACTCGATGCCTTCCGTAAAGTAGCGGGGAAATGACAGACCCTGCCGAGATGCGATCCGTGATGAAAGTTCGTCTATTCCAGTTCCCAGATCGACGCTGATTTCGCCCATACTTCGCCCTTCCCTTCGATTCCCGTACCGTCCCCGCTCGGAGCGGCCTACCATAAGATATGAGTGGGGTCACCGTCGGCTCAATGGATAACTTGCGGGAGGAACTACCGATGTTTGGGCTGGCAGTGACGTCCCATTGTGTACATCATCTTGTGGCGATGTCAACAGTTATTTCCACATATAGTTAGCGACACGCAGAAATAGGTGGTCTCCCCCAGGGGGCCGTCTGCGAGGGAGGGATTGCCGCTCGCGGTGACAGCTCCAGTATTTCTCCGGTTCCCGGCAGGGCGGATTGACAGGCGGAGTCCGGGGGGAAGGTTATCCGAGGCCGGATTCTTTCAGGACCAACTCGATCTCTCGAGGAATCGCGGGATCGTCAATGGTCGAAGGAATGGAATAGTCCCGCCCGTCGGCGATGTCTCTGATCGTTCTCCGAAGGATTTTTCCAGAGCGGGTCTTGGGCAATCGCTTGACGAGAGAAACTCTCTTGAGACTGGCAACGGCGCCGATTTCTGCTCTGACTCTTTGGATGATCTCCCTTTCGATCTCCTTCCAGCCGCGTTCCACCCCCGCCTTCAACACAACCAAGCCCAGGGGCACCTGACCCTTGAGTGGGTCTTGGGTCCCGACCACGGCGCATTCCGCGACATCGGGATGGCTGGAAACCACCTCCTCCATTCTCCCGGTGGAGAAGCGGTGGCCGGCGACGTTGATCACGTCATCCACACGGCCCATGACATAGAGGTATCCTTCCTCGTCCTTGCGGCCGCCGTCGGCGGTGAAGTAATAGCCCGGAAACCGGCTGAGATAGGAATCCAGATAGCGTTGGTCGTCATTCCACAAGGTAGGCAGACAGCCTGGCGGCAGCGGGAGCTTGACGGCGATCAAGCCCTCCTCATTTGGCCCCAAGACCTGACCGTCGCCGGCAAGCACCTGAATGTCGTAGCCGGGAACGGGCTTACTGGCTGAGCCCGCTTTGAAGGCATGTGGAGAAAGCCCCATGCAGTTGGCCGCCATCGGCCACCCGCTCTCCGTCTGCCACCAGTGGTCGATGACAGGAATTCCGAGAAGGCGGCTGGCCCAATGGTAGGTGTCCGGGTCCAGCCTTTCACCGGCGAGGAAGAGATACCGCAGACAGGAGACGTCGAACTCTTTGAGATACTCTCCCCTGGGATCTTCTTTTTTGATGGCCCGGAAAGCGGTCGGAGCTGTGAACAAGACCTTCACCCCATGTTGGGCGATGACCCTCCAAAATGCTCCCGGATCAGGTGTCCCTACCGGCTTGCCTTCATAGAGCACGGTGGTGCAGCCGTGCATCAACGGACCGTAAACCGTATAAGAATGGCCTACCGCCCAACCAATGTCTGAAGCCGCCCAAAAAACATCCCCGGCCCGCACATCGTATACGTGCTTGAGGCTCCACCTCAACGCCACCGCGTGTCCCGCGTTGTCCCGAACCACTCCCTTCGGTTTCCCAGTCGTCCCGGATGTATAGAGAATGTATAGGGGATCGGTTGCCTCTAGTGGGAGGCAATCAACAGGCGTGGCCGCTTCCATCAGATCCTGCCAATCCCTGTCTCTTCCCTGCTTGAGCGAGGCACGAACCTGTGGTCTTTGGTAAACCACACAAACCTCCGGTTTATGCTCGGCAAGATCGATGGCATCGTCCAGCAGCGGCTTGTAGGGAATCACCTGTTGTACTTCGATCCCGCACGAAGCCGTGACCATCGCCTTCGGCCGGGCGGCGTCGATCCGAATGGCAAGTTCCTGCGAAGCGAAACCGCCAAAGACGACCGAATGCACCACACCGATGCGAGCGCAGGCCAGCATGGCGATCACCGCCTCAGGGATCATGGGCATGTAGATGATCAGCCGGTCGCCTTTTTCCAAGCCGAGCGCTCGAAGCAATCCTGCGAAACGGGAGACCTCATTTTGCAATTCCCGGTAGGTCATCCGACGGACAACGCCGGTGACCGGGCTATCGTAAATCAAGGCGACTTGCTCCGCTCTCCCATTCTTTACGTGGAAGTCCAAGGCGTTGTAGCAAGTGTTGAGCATCCCACCTTGGAACCACTGGAAGAACGGCCCTTTCGAGGCATGGAGCACACGGTTCCACTTCCGATCCCAGTGCACGGCCTCGGCCGCTTCCGCCCAGAAAGCCTCCGGCTCCATCAAGGAACGTCGATAGTTTGTTTCATAGGAAGGCTTCATGATCTACTTCCCTCAAGAAGCTGATCTGGCAAAGCAAAAGCTTCAGTTTATCCCCTCTCCGCAACCGGAGGGGAAATGCCGGCTTGTTGCTGGTGTCTTCTTGCCGGGTTCCGTTTATCGCAGGACGGACGGTCCAACCCTATAATGTTCACCGAGGTACAACGAACATGGTCTCCGCCACACGAAGACGAATCTTGCAAGGCGCCGGTCTGGGATCACTCGCCGGTTTTTGGCCCTTCGCTGCGTCGGGAGCGCGCAAGACCGGGCGAGATGTCTACGGGGAACTCAGTATCCGTCCGGTGATCAACTTTCAGGGCACCTATACGACGATCGGCGCGTCCAAGCAGGCGCCCGAGTTGTTTGAGGCTCAAGCCGAAGCGGCGCGCCACTACGTAGTGCTCGAGGAACTACAGGCTGCCATTGGCCGGCGGGTCTCGGAACTGATTGGCTGCGAAGACGCCATGGTCAGCACCGGCGCGGCGGGAGCGATCGCCATCGGCACCTATGCCTGCGTCGCCGGTGACGATCCGAAGAACATCCGACAGCTTCCCGATGTCAGCGGCATGAAGTCTGAAGTTGTGATCCAGACCATCCATCGCAACGGGTACGATCACGCCGTCCGCACCGCGGGCGTCAAGATTGTCGAGGTCGAGGGCGCCGAGCAACTCAAGAAGGCCATTAACGCGAACACTGCGATGGTCTACATGCTCGGCGGTACGACCGGTGACTGGGCCTGGAAGGATCGGGGTCACGTTGAAGTCGCCGATGTGCTCGCCATCGCGAAGCCCGCCGGCGTTCCGGTCATGGTCGATGCCGCCAACATGCTGCCTCCCTGGAAGAATATCCAAGAGCTTGCCGCTGCCGGCGTCGATCTGATCTGCGCCAGCGGCGGCAAGCACATGAGCGGCCCACAGTGTTCGGGGCTGCTGGCCGGCCGCAAGGACTTGATTCAGGCCGCTTGGCTCAACTCCAATCCGCACTCCAACTCCAGCGGACGCGCCATGAAGGTCGGGCGTGAAGAGATGGTCGCTCTGTGGCTTGCCGTGGAACGCTACGCCAAGCTTGACTTCAAAACCATTGACAAGGAATCCCGAAAGCAAGCCGATTGGCTCGAACGCGAGCTCAAGAAGATCCGGGGCCTGCGGACGAGCCGCGTCCCGTTCGAGCGTACCCGGCGCGTGCATCGTGTGGCGGTTGATTGGGACGAAACGGCACTCGGCATCACCACCAGGCAACTGCGGGAACATCTTCTGGAAGGCGAGCCCCGCATCGCGGTCGCCGGCAACCCCAAGCAAGGGGTTCAGTTCACCGTGTTCATGAACGACTCGGGCGACGAGAGACTCGCAGCCCGGCGGATGCGGGAGATCTTCGCCGGGGCATAGAGGCTAGAAAGCGTCCCGGCGCGGCCGGACGTTCTTGATGGGTATTGTGACGACGTTGCTGATGAACAACACTTGCGCGATCGTAACGGGGGCTGCCGGGTTGTCCTCGAGGCCTTCGTTAAGCCGCATGTTGATCTGATAGACGCCCACCTGTCCCGGCATCAAGCCAACGAATTGGATCACCGCCGACCGGCCATCCACGAGAGACGACACGAAGTCGTCCGCCACGAACGGAACGGTCAGAGACTCGCCCGTCGGGATGGGTTGCCCGGAGCGGATACCCAGATCCTGAGGATTCGGTGCGGTTTGCCCCAATCCGGTCCCGAACAGGGTGATAACCTCGCCGGGAGCGGCCGGGTTTTCGGGCGTAATCAAGGAGCCCGGCTCGTTGCCGCAGCACAGATTGGCCGTTCGGCTCTGGACGTTCACGATCGTCTGATCGGTCGTCTCGGCTGAAAACTCGATCTCATTCGCCTCACGCCCCGCGACGCGAGCGGTGAGCAGGACGATCGCCGGTGTCTGGCCACCCCTAAGGGTTCCCTCTTCGGCGTTCGTTTCCACCATCAGCTTGGAGCCGTCGTTGACGGAGACGGAAAAAGTAATGTTGTTGCCTTCCACACCCAGGACTCGCGCAACCACCTGCATGATCGGAGCCCTGGGATCGAAACCTTCGAGCCGACGAGCGGTGGCTTCGGGGTCGCCGATACCGGAGTTGATCTCGTCGACCATCTTGTTGCGTAAGCTGGCCAGCGTATCGTCCTCTTGTACAACGACGATGTATCGGCGCCCGTTAATGGTGACGGTGAAGGTGTCACCTGCTTGAATCTCTCCCGTCAAGGTGACATCGGCGCGCGCCGAGAAGAACCCCTCCCTTGCGGCGGAAGCGACGACATCAGGGTCTCCATCGCCGTTGTTGATGGCGGCCACGAGCCCGTCCCGCACGCTCTCGGCACTATCGCCGTCCACCGTGACGTAGGAATAGGCCCTGCCTTGCACTCGGATGGTGAGGGTAACGCCTGCGGTGATTGTGGTGCCTTCACTGGTAGCGACCTGCGTAACCGCGGCGCGGCCCTGGGCGACACCAGTGGTATGAACGGCGATTGCCTGCCGTGGCTCCGGCCCATCAAAGGCAAACAAGCCGGGTGAAGCACGAGCCACTCTCGCGGCCCGGGGCGCGGAAACGGTCACCGTCCCGTCGTCTCGCACTCTTCGCACGTAGACACTGACGGTACTTCCCACCGCTTCGAAAGGAACGAAGAAATAGATCTGTTCCGGAGTGACGCTAAGCAAGGGCGCTGCGACTCCGTTGACATAGACGCGTACCCCCCCCAATTCCGTGGGCAGGTCCATCGAACGGCTGCCGAGCCCGGACTCGCCATCGACAAAACCGCGAACGCCATCCCCCTCTGCCGGCACTTCGGGGTCCGCGGACTCTGGATACCAAATACGATCGGCGAAGTCGTTGCCGAACAAGGCCCCGATCGTCCCAACAGGCAACTCACGAGCGTCACTGCCTCCCTTGAGTTGTTGACTGGAACGCGTGGGAGCGGAAGAGGTTTCGCCCATCGCTGTCGCGGTGCTGAAGGGGATGCCGTTGCCTTCCGGGCCAGGCTCCTTGGCGGAGACACGGAAGCCGTAGTTGAGGTTGCCGCCAGTGAGGGCTTCCCCCTCCGCTTCGACCGTAATCAGCGCTCCAGGCGACAATGAGACTGAATAGGGGATGTCGTTCCCTGCCGGGCCGATATCCCGAAACACCAACCGCAGCACGTTGAGGACGTCTCCTGTCGTGTCTCGTAGTGCGAAGAACCGCGAGTCGGGGTTGCTCTTGATCACATACAAGAAGCGGTCGACCATTACAAGCGGTTCGTCACCCGCTTGAACGACGACCACATACGTTTCATTGCCGATGTCGAGAGAGATGCGATCACTAGGTTGAATCTCGCCACTAAACGTCAGGGCGCCGCTGGCATGGTTACCGCGCTGCACGGCGGGAGTCGCCGTGACGAGGGAATAGGGGTCGGCGTTGATCTGCTCAACAAGGGATGCAGCGGCCTCTGGCGCCGCATCGCCCTCTTCCGCAACATGCTCGTATTTGCGTTGTCCGACCGTGATCGTCGTTATCTGCCCCTCTGCCAGAGTGCCCTCCATGAAGACGGAGCCGCTCGCCGGAATCTGGAAAGCCGCGGCGTTGACAAGTCCATTCTCAGCAATCTGGTCCTCGGCCGGCGTGAAAACCAGAACGCGCCGTGTGAAAGGGTCGGCCACATAGAGGTTCGTACCGTCAAGGGCTAGCGTGCCGGGTGAGCGCAGGCTCGCCGCGCCGGTAGACTCTCTCAGCCTCTGAAAGTCGGCTTGTCCCAGCACGACATCCGCCGCCGCGCCGTTCTCCTGTGGAATCTCGTTGTAGATCAGCACCCGATCGTTCCCGCTGTCGGAGACATAGAGCTTCTCGCCGTCCGAAAGCGCGAAGCGAGGGAAATGCAGGGTAGCTTCACAACGCCTGGGAAAGGCAGGGCCGCAGTCGTCGTCATTGAAGAAATCGATCATGCCGTCGCAATCGTTGTCGATCTCATCCGCACAAGACTGTTCCTTTTCCTCCGTAGCCTCGCAGTCGTCGTCCGGCGTGGAAGACATGTCGTCATCGAGGTTCGAGGGCGGCGGCGGGTCCAATGCTTCGCACAGCGATGTGGAATCGTTTGCCACAGAGGATTCAAAATCTAACTGCCCCACCACGACATCGGCGGGAGAGAAATTCTGCGTCGGGACGCTGGAGAAGATCATCACTCGGCTGAATCCCAGGTCACTCACGAACATCTGGCCGTTCGTGACGGTGACTGCCACCGGGTCGAGCATCGACGAGGCCGTGGTCTCCACGTTCGACTGCGTAATGTCGGGCTCGGGACGCGTATCGAAGTCGGGTTGGCCCAGCACGATGTTGGCGGTGGATCCGTTCGAAGTCGGAATCGAGTTGTAGATCAGGACACGGCCGTTCAGGGTGTCGGCAACGAACAGACGCCCGCTGTCGATCCAGACGCCCTGCGGGCCGCGCAGGCCCTCGGCTGTCGTCCGCGGGGAGCTAGTCTCAAAGTCGGGCTGTCCGACCACAACATCCGGAAGCGTCCCGTTCATGGTGGGAATCGTCCTCCAGATGAGAACGCGGTTGTTGTCGGTGTCGGCGACCGCGAGCGTCACGCCGTCGGAGTGGACCGCCGAAGGGTTCTGGACACCGTCGGCGAGCCCCGGCCCGAAACTGTCGAAGTCGGTCTGACCGAGTACGGTATCCGGCAGGCCGACACAGACGGGACAGAAGTCGTCATCCGGCAATTCCGCTCCCGGCTGCGGCAGTTCCGCATCGAGGTCGTGGATGAAGCTCGACAGGTCGTTGTAGATCAGGACCCGGTTGTTGAGGGGAGTCGAACCGACCTCATTGCCGTCCGCGATGAAGAGGTGTTCTCCCGCGATGGCGACTCCCGCCGCCCCGCCGATTGTCTCGCGGCTCGACTGGGGGGCCTGACGAGTGAAACTGGGTTGGCCGACAACCAGGCGAGCGGCTTGCCCGTTCACAAAGACAGCTTGCGCCGCCGCCGAGGGTGCCAGGACGAGCGCCAACAGCAGCGCCGCAACAAGGCTGCCCCGCCCGATTTGCCCGGTGCCGATCAGGAATCCCCAAAGCGGCTGAAAGTTTCTCGTTCTCACGACTTGATAACGGAGATGCGCTGAGAAAATACCGCTTGGGTGGAAACGGCGAATCGAGAACAAGCCCGTCCCCAATACCTAATACGTTACGACGAAGCGGAAGGGTTTCTCAAATAGGCGTCGTCACCTCTCAGCCAGTCTTCGCGCACGGGCTGGAAGAGATCCAGAGCGACGGAATCCTCGAGAGCTTCCACTTTGTGCGGCTTCTGCGAAGGAATCTGCATCATCTCGCCCGCCGACACGTCTTCTTCGCGATCGTCAAAGTAGAAGCGTAAACGGCCCTCCATCACATAGCTCACCTGCTCGTTCTCGTGATGGTGCCGGGGAACGATCCCTCCCTTTTTCAAATAGAGGCGAGCTATCGTCATGCGGTCGGTGTGGACAACCCGTCTTCCGATCGCCGGCCCAAGCTCTTCGTGCTCAATGTCATCCCAGCGATGGATTTTGCTTTGACCGGCCATGGTTGAGCTGCTCTCGGAGCGATGTATTCTGCCGTAGCGTCTATATCAAGGCGCGAAACCACGAGTCGGGACTTAACCCAACATTATATAAATGTATCGCAGTGTAAAATCGTGGGAGGCGCAAGCCTGCTGTTCGGGGCCCTTAGCTCAGCGGTTAGAGCTGCGGACTCATAATCCGTAGGCCGCAGGTTCGAATCCTGCAGGGCCCACCAATCTTTGCTGCAAGCCGCTATTCGCAATCGGCAATGAAAGGCGCCTCCGCCGTGACGGACTCACCTGCGATGACGCGCACGCGGCGGCCGCTTTCGCGCAGGTAGCGCAGGTCTTCGGCGCTGCCAAGGTCGAAGTGATGATCCCGACCGATTACGAATACGGTGTAGGAGCCCGGAGGGACGCCTCCGATGGCATACGCCCCGTCTTCGCGGTAGCGACCCAAGCGCTCGAAATCCCAATCCTCCCCGTAGCGATCGGGCAGCAGAACAACGAAGCCCGATGGGGTTCCGGAAGCCGGCCATCCCTCTTCACTAACGGTTCCTTGCACGATGCCGGCATCGAAAGCGATGCGGATCTCGAGTCTTTCGAGCGGCGCACTTCGCGGAACCGATACCCGCCGGCTCTTCAGCGGGTGGCCGTCGACCAGCATCCGGAGCACATAGGCTGATTTCGGCAGATCCGCCACGAACACATGATGGGAGCCCGGCGTGACGCCGCTAAAGCGGAACCCGCCACCGGCGGCGAGCGTGGGCAGGCGGGTCAAGCGTCCACTGGGGGCGCCCACGTCCGATACGAGACGCACCCTCATCGCTTGGGTAAGGGCCGCGGGGTCGTCCTCGGGAGGGGCGGTTTCCGCTACGATGCGGCCAACGACATCCTGGGTGGCGGACAGGGTAAGCGCCACTTCGAAGGTCTTGCGGGAGAACAGCAGCACGGACTCCTCCGCGTGCAACCCGCCGCCGCCCGTCTGGGTCAACAATCGGTATGCTCCGGGGTGCAGCCCGCGCACCGCGAAGAGCCCTTGCTCATCAGGCGAAACAGAAGCCACAGTGAGGTTTCCGGGGTCGATGACGATCACGTTGCAGGAAGGGCAGGGCTGCCCACTTTCACCGTGGAAGACAGATCCCTCGACCGATGTGAGCATCGCGCGAGGCAGATGGAAATCGACCCCTTCGCGTTCGACTCCCCAGCGCGCCGCGATCGGCGTGCTCTCCTCAATGGACCCTGCGTTGGGATGGTACATATTGGGGAACTCGAAGGCGCGGACACCGCGTGGGCTGGGTAGGCTCAATGGCCGCGCCGCCGCGAAATAGCGGCCGGGCTCGAGCCCCGACAAACGGTACTCGCCAAGATCGTTCGTTACCGCCGAGCGCTTGAACTGAAGCCGCGAGAGCCCCTGTGCAGTCAGCCTCTCGTAGAGTTGAACGGTCGCCAACGGGACAGCGTCGCCATCGGTGTCCAAGACGCGGCCCGAGATCGCCGCCGAACGCCTCATCTCGACGCGTAGGTCGGCGCGCGGCTCGTCCCCGCTCAGATTGACACTCGCCGAAATGCTGGAACCCGCCTCGTAGCCATCCTTGCGGAAACTCAGCGAGTAGTCGCTTAGAGGGAGATCCGCAAATAGGAAGCGTCCATCGAGGCCGCTGCGCGCGTGACGGCTGACCACCGGTCCCTGGTCCGACATCTTGCTGGAAGCGAGACTCACCCGGACGCTCCGCAGCGGCTCATTGCCGTGCGCCGAGCCGACGAATCCACGGATTTCTCCCGCCCGGACTCGTCCGGCGCCGGCAAGCACGATGCAGACAAGCAGCCAGCCGAGACAGGCGCACCGAGGGCTTGTCTGAAAGCTCTCCTCCCGCCGATCGAGTCTGGTCATTCGACGGCCGTCAGATCAATCTCGATCTCGCTGCCGGGTTCAATCGGAAAGCTCCGCACGGCATCTCCGGCGGATTCCCAGAGCGCCCGGCCGTGCACCTCGGCTGAGTTGCGATCGCTCCAGGCACAGATTCGATACGGCCCCGGCGTCAGCTTCTCGAAAGCGAACGCGCCGTTCTGATCAGTTTGCGCGGAGACAATGCCGTTCGGCCCTTCAAGGCCCACTCGGTAATGCGATGCCGCAGGCTCTTCAGCTCGTTGATCGCGAGACGGCTTCACGCGCCCCCGGACAGCCGCGAACTCAGATGAAACAATCAGCGTCACATTGCGAATCTCTCCAGACCGCAGCGCAATGTCCTGCGGCGCCAGCGTCTCGCCGCCGCTGCGTACGCCCTTGATGTAGAGCTCCCGGCCGGCCACGGATAGGCGGTAAGTCCCCGGCAATAGATGTGTTTCCTGGAATTTGAAGTCTGGAAAGGCCGCAACCGCGCGCGTGGAGATGCCGGACTCATCGGCGCGAACGAAGCTAAGGGAAAGGTGATTGGGCAGCTCGCTCCCGTCGCTTTTCACCCGCCCGCGAAAGCCCGTCGGATCCAGCGGCTGGAGAGTGAGCCCCCGTATCTCGCTCTCGACGAGCACCAATCCGAGTGGGAATCGCTGCTGCGGTCCGCTGCGAGGATTATTGCTGTACGAGAAAACGTAGTCGCCCGGCAGAACCCCCTCAATCGTGAATGCGCCGTCCTGCGCCAGCCGATACCTGTGTGATGCAGCCTGAGGACCGGCCTGAAGCCTCCTTCTCAGCGGACGCATCCACAAAATGTGGTCGCCTTGCAATGACAGATCGACTCCGGCAACGCGTCCGGCAACCGTGAACGTCGTGCCGGCGATATCCGCAAGCCGCAGCGAGATGCCGCCGATCTCTTCGCCCGCGTCAACCTCAATCGGCATGGGTCCGGAGCGGAGAGTCTTGTTGCCCCCACCCCGTCCGCCAACCGCGCCATGCAGGTCGTAGACGCCCCCAGGGAGACCGATAATGCGGAATCGGCCTCGATCGTCGGTGCGCCCCTCGCCTCGCAAATTGGCGGCGTCCGTCGAAGCAGCGCTTGGTGTGAGCAACCAGATGTGGGCATTCTCGACGGGTTCGTTGAGGTCGTCGACCGCGGTTCCGGCCACAACAGCTCCTTTGACCAGCTCGAAGTCAAACGGACCGTAAGCGGCTTCGAAGCAACTGACATTCAAATCCGTCTGTTTTTTGCCGCCGGACGAGGTAACAAGATAGCCGAACTTCGCGGCCATCAACCGCAGACGACCCGCCGCCTCGCCCGCGAGCAGAAAGCGGCCCCGGCCATCGGTCCGGGTGACGGCGAACGTTTGCCGGCCGTCGGGCGAACTGGCCGACACGAGAGCTTTGTGCAACGGAACAAGCCGGTCGCCGACTCGCTCGAAGACGTGGCCGGTGATGGACTGTGCGGAAGCGCACGGAACCAGCAGCACAAGCGCCAAGAGATGCCGTTCGACTGAGAATGATCCGCTTACTCGCATCGACCCTGAGCCGTGCAACTACACCCTGCGGCCGCTTACAGGTTACAGACTAGAGACACCGCCAGGCGTGCTCAGGTTTCAAAGCCGGCTCGCTGACTTCTCGGCGCGCGGCTGTGCGAGTTCTTCTTCATCGATCACGGGCTGCTGCACGTCAAGGACAACGCTGGAGAAATTCAACCATCTGACTACCAGGGGGTCCACATCGCCCGGTGGTAGATCTGAGAGCCTCCTGAAGTTCCGACGAGCGCAACGAGGGATGGCTCAGGAACTTTGAGGTTCACAACGAGCCGCAGCAGGAATTTCAGCCGTGAAGGGTGCCGGCGTATACGAGACGGCAATATAATCAGGTCAGGTGGTCACTTGCCGGGCAGGTTGGAAATACTGCAGGTTCTCGAGGGCATACGGCTCGTAGGGTGCCGGCAGCTCCTCGAGAGTGAAGATCGCCTTCGCCGCACACACGCGAAAGCACGAGCCGCAACCAATGCACGTCTCTGCGTTGATATGAAGCTTGTCGGTGGTCTTAAAGTCGGGAGAGTTGCGGTTCGGGTGGATCGCGTCCACTGGACAAACCTCCAGGCAGTTCGTATCCTTCCGGCTTGTGCAAGGTTCCGCGATTACGTAGTGCGTCATGATCGTTTAGAAGCTGATTCGAAAGTGCACTGAAGTCTCACTGCGACGACGCCGGAAGTGGGAACGCCGCCTGTGTAAGAGAGTCCGGCGCCGTAAGAAGACCTGCCCGCCGCGCACGGCGGAGCAGAAACGATTGCGTCATCGATAGCGGCACGTTGTCTTGGGAGTCCTGAGACAGCAAATGCAACTGGATTGCAGTTTTCCCGCAGCCAACCAAAATATCGCAATTTGCAACTCGTTGTCAATTGTATCTGTGCTCGACAGTAGGCTTCGGTGGGTAAAAAGTTGGCATATGCATACGAGGAGCATCTAAAAACATGTTCCCTCCATTGTGCTTTGAAGAATCGTGCAAGTGTATTGACTTCTCGCACCCGAGTGTGGCGCCGACCGGAGTGTAGTTGGCTGCAAGCAGGTTTCAAGAAATCGATGCACGGGGCCACGAGACGATCCCGCCTTGACACTGCCTTCGACCCGGTGCCATGCTGAACCCCTGTGATCGAGCGGCGTGATTTCTTGGCGAGCCTCGCCGGTGCGGCTTTGATGGGCTGCCGCTCCGAAAAGCCTCGCCCGAATATCCTGGTTCTCGTGCCCGATCAGTTCCGCGGTATGGATCTCGGCGTGATGGGGAACCCTGATGTCCAGACCCCCAACATGGATAATCTTGCTTCCGAAGGCGTTCTGTTGGAGAACACGTTTGCGAACTGCCCGGTTTGCTGCCCCGCACGCGGCACGTTGCTCACCGGACGCTACGCACATGCCCACGGTGTCGCTGTCAACGATGCGCCGTTGCCGAATAGCGAGGTCACGATCGCCGAGATCCTTAAGTCAGAGGGCTATCGCACCGGGTTCGTGGGCAAGTGGCACCTCGAAGGCGGCAAACGACTGCCCGGCTTTGTAACTCCCGGGCCTCGCCGACAGGGTTTCGACTACTGGGCCGCCAACATCTGCTCACATGACTACTGGAGCATGCAGTACTTCCGCGACAACCCGACGCCGATCGATATGCCGGGCTACTCCGCAGAGACCTTCACCGACGAAGCCATTGAGTTCATCTCCCAGGAATCCGCAGAGCCTTTCTGCCTCTACTTGGAGTGGGGGCCGCCCCACAATCCCTACGTCGCGCCGCCGGAGTACATGAACCTGTACGATCCCGACGTCCTGACGATGCGCGGCAACTGGAAGCCCGACACGCGCCGGGGCGGTCGCAACGATATCGCCGGCTACTACGCCGCTGTCTCCTTTATCGACAACCAAGTCGGCCGCATCTTGAACGTCCTCAAGGAGAGCGGTCACACAGAAAATACGATCGTCCTGCTCACCTCTGACCATGGCGACATGCTCGGTTCCCACGGCCGCTTTCTCAAGCGCAAGCCTTGGGAGGAATCGATCCGCGTCCCCGGTATCCTGCATTATCCCGCCGCGGTCACGCCGGGCCAAACGCTGAGCTTCCCGTTTTCCCATGTCGACATGGTGCCGACTCTCCTCGGACTCGGAGGTATCGCCCCGAAGCGCAACATGCACGGCCGCAACGTCGCCGGTCTCTTGACCGGAGCCGGCGGTGACGAGCCCGAGTCCGTTTACCTGCAAAGCTACACGCCTACCGAGCGGAACGAATTCCCTCCGTGGCGCGGCGTGCGCACCGCCCGCCACACCTACGCACGCCACGAAGATCGCCCCTGGCTGCTCCACGACAATCAGGAAGACCCCTTCCAACTCGCGAACCTTGTCGGCAATCCTTCCCATCGCGAGTTGGAGTCCGAGTTGGACACCCTGACAACGAATTGGCTCGAAGACACCCAAGACGCCTGGGTCGAGCTCGAAGACCGTCTTTACCGCTAGACGGTTTGCCAAGAAGCAATCAGGCTCGCATTTCTTGCGCGGCGCCGCTCCGGCCAAGGCTCGAAATTCTTGTTTGCCGGTCCGTGATATTCTCGATCCATGCCGGACCGGAATTCCTGTGATGCATTCTTAACCGCGAACCAACAGCGCTTTCAGGACGAGCTGTTCGAACTGCTGCGCATACCAAGCGTCAGCACTCTTCCCGAGCACGCGCCCGATCTTCGGCGGGCGGCCGAGTTCGTAGCCTCGAAGTTGCGCGACGCCGGGCTCGAAAACGTCGCAGTCATCCCGACAGACAAGCATCCGCTCATCTACGGCGATTGGCTGCATGCGTCCGGCGCGCCCACGGTGCTCTGCTACGGCCACTACGACGTCCAGCCGGCCGAACCGCTTGATGAATGGAAGTCGCCGCCCTTCGAGCCGACGATCCGCGACGGGAGCGTCTATGCCCGCGGCGCGGCCGACGACAAGGGACAGTTGTACATCCACATCAAGGCCGTGGAAGCCCTTCACACGGTTCGCGGCGATCTGCCGCTCAACCTCAAGTTCTTGATCGAGGGAGAGGAAGAAGTAGGTGGTGAGTCCATCTCGGCGTACCTGCTCGCAAATCGTGAAAAGCTCAAAGCCGACGCCGCCCTCATCTCGGATACCTCGATGTATGCACCCGGCCTGCCCTCACTCGACATCGGGCTGCGCGGAATGATCTACCAGGAGTGGGAGGCGGCCGGTCCGGCGCAGGACCTCCATTCCGGCATGTATGGCGGAGCGGCCCCGAACGCGGTCTTCGGCCTTGTCGAGCTGCTTGCAAAGTGTAAGTCCGCCGACGGTGTCTGTCAGATCCCCGGTTTTTATGATGACGTAGAACCGCCTGCTCGGGCGGAGAAAGAAAGCTGGGAGAGGCTGCCGTTCAGCGAAACGGACTACCTCAAGAACGAAGTGGGCTCGTCACGGCTCACGGGCGAGCCGGGCTACTCCGTGATGGAGCGGACTTGGGCCCGCCCGACCTTCGAGGTTCATGGAATCGGCGGCGGCTTCACCGGACCGGGCGCGAAAACCGTCATCCCCGCCAAGGCCTTCGCCAAGGTGAGCATGCGCCTCGCCCCGAACCAAGACCCCCAGAAGCTGCTTGAAGCCGTTGATCAATTCGTCGCCGACAATACGCCGGCCGGCATCAGCGTCAACATCCGTCAGATGTACGCCTCGCCGGCCAGCATGGTCTCGCCCGACAACCCGTTCATTCAGAAAGCCGCCGCGGCGCTGACCGAGACCTTCGGCGCACAGACAGTTTTTACTCGTTGCGGAGGTTCGATCCCGATCGTTGGGGAATTCCGCCAGGAACTCGGCATACCCACGGTGCTGATGGGTTTCGGCCTTCCGGACGATAGCCTCCACGGTCCCAACGAGAAGTTCTTGCTGGAGAACTTCCAAATGGGTATCCGAGCCGTCGTGAACTTTTTCGAATCGCTCGCGCCGGTCTAGGCAGTCGCCCCCACACTACTAGTCCCGCTGGCAGCATCCACGGCACTGATAGGCGACAGCGGCCAACAGAGCAAACCCGATGAGTACGGCAATCTCCACGCCGCCTTTATCCTATCAGCGGCGGAGCATCGATCCGCGCGCCAAGCGGCTTGCGCATCGGCTAGACGATTCTTTTTGCCACATCGACGATGCGGCGGGCTGAAATACCGAACAGATCAAGCAACGACGCCCCGGGACCGCTGCGGGGAATGGACCGCACGGCAAGCTTGTGAACCTGGACGGGTTCGGTCGCCAGGGCGGACAACACCGCGTCGCCGATGCCGCCGTGGGGATAGTGGTCCTCTACGGTGATGAAACGGCCACCGGTGGCCTCGGCGGTCTGCAGAAGGGCTTGGCGGTCAATCGGCTGAATGCTGAACAGATCGATGACGCGAACCGCAATTCCCGCCTCCGCCAGTTCGTCGTGCGCCGCGAGCGCCTCAAAAAGCGTGACGCCGCCGGTGACGATCGCCAGGCGATCGTCCGCACTCTGGCGGAGCACCTTACACTTGCCGACCTCGAACCGCTCGCCCGCGTGGTAGATGACCGGCGTCTTCGGACGGCTGGTGCGAACGTAGACAGGCCCTTCCCTCTCGGCGGCCAGTTGAGTGGCTCGCCATGCGCTGGTGCCGTCGCTCGGATACAGGACCGTGTAGTTCGGTTCGGCGCAGGTCATGGCGAGATCTTCGAGACCCATCTGCGACGCACCGTCTTCGCCGATGGAGACTCCGGCGTGGGTGCCGACAAGCTTGATGTTCGAGGAACTGATCGCCGCCATGCGCATGAAGTCATACGCCCTTGTCAGGAAGCATGCGAAGCTGGCCGCGAACGGAATTTTCCCCCTCGCCGCCAGGCCTATGGCCGCGCCTACCATGTTCTGCTCGGCGATAAAGCCTTGGAAGAAGCGCTCAGGCGCGATTCTCTCGAAGTCCTGGGTGAAGGTTGAGTTCTTTACATCGCCGTCCAGGGCAACCACACGGGAGTCGGCCTTTGCAAGCGCGGCCAAAGCGGCGCCAAAGGCTTGGCGCGTCGCGAGCGAGTCACCGACTGCGTAGCCCGGACCCGGCGGGAAGCTCGGGTTTGTCGACGCCTGACCATTCGAAACAGGAAGCGTCGTCCGCCAGGCAATCGCTTTACCGGAAAGCCGCGCCTCGATGGCGGCCAAGGCGATGTCGGTCTGCTCACCCTTCGGGAAGGGCTTGCCGTGCCAACCGTCCTTGTCTTCGGCGAACTCGATGCCGCGGCCCTTGTAGGTTCGAGCCAGCACGACCGTCGGCTTGTCCGATGTCGCCGCGGCCTTCTCATAGGTCTCGAGCAGTTCGGCGACGTTGTGGCCGTCAACAACGAGCGCCTGCCAACCGAACGCTTCCCAACGCCTTCGGTAGGTCTCCATGTCGTGTTCGAGCATGGTGGGGGCACTCTGGCCCAGCCGGTTCACGTCGACGGTCGCGCAAAGGTTGCCGAGTCCGTTGTCGGCCGCCATCGCCGCGGCTTCCCAAACAGATCCCTCGGCCGATTCGCCGTCGCCCATCAGCACATGGATGCGATGGTCTCTGTTGTCGAGCCACGCCGCCAACGCCATGCCCACGCCCGCCGAAAGCCCTTGTCCAAGAGACCCGGTCGCTATATCTACGAACGGCAGCGCCGGGGAAGGATGCCCCTCCAGGTCAGAGTCCATCTTGCGCAGCCGCAGCAACTCTTCCTTCGGGATGAGTCCGGCTTCGGCCCAAGCGGCATACAGCAGCGGAGCCGCATGTCCCTTCGAAAGGATGAAGAAGTCGTTGTCGGGATGAGCCGGATCCTTCGGATCGTAGCGCATCACCGAAAAGAAGAGCACCGACATGATCTCGGCGGCGGATGCGCAGCTTGTCGGATGCCCGCTGCCGGCTTCCGTGGTGGCGCGAATCGAGTGGATTCGCATCAGATTGGCCTTGTCATTGAGCAGAGTCACAAGGCTCATTGACGTCTTCGTGGACATGTCTTCATCGATTCCGGGTGGACCGTCCACCCCGGTTTTCAAAAAGGAAGCGCGCCCAAACGATGCTGAAAGTTCGATGACCTGTAGGCGCTTCAGTTGCCGCAGTGATTCGGCATTGGGATCAATGCGGAAACAACATAGACATCTTACTGGTTTTGTTCGGATGACGCTTCCGGCGGAGAGTTGTCGCCGGAGGTTCGACTGCCCTGGCGCACCAGCCGCAGCGTGAGCATGGCAAGGAACGCCATTGTGGCGATCAGCACAATCCAGAGGACCGTACGGTGCTCGATCTCATAGCGCGTCACTTTGTCGGGCGGGTTGCCCAACAGCAACGAATAGGAGCCCTCATCGAAATCCGAATTGGGCTCAATCTCCTCGATGCGCGCCGGGGGTAACTCGAATAGCTGCTCGACTTCCTTCACCTGCTCTCCGAAAGAAGGAAGTTGCAGGGCGGTCCCCAGCCGCCCCGGCTCAAACAGCGGACGCAAGGCGCGGCCTTCTCCCAAGCCCGCGAATGTCGCCGAGCACCCCGCGGCAAGCTGAACGAACACGGCAACACGAGCAAGTCGCAGGCTCATGAATTCTCGTTTCTCGAGCGCTTGCTGAAGACGAATCTCTGATACGCCAGAGAAACCAGGATCAATGACAGCGCCAGACCGACGAGAGACGCCACCCGATAAAGGTCTTCCAGCTCACCCAGATCGTGCAGGAAAACCTTGCCGATGGTGAGGACCAAGAACGCTAGGCTGACCCACCGCAGTCCCTCGCTGTCTCGCTTGAACCCGATAGCGAGCAACAGCAGCGTGTACAAGGCCCAGGCAAGCGACAGCGTCAGATCGCGGGCAGCCATGCGCTCGAACGAAATCGTCAATGCAGGCCCTTCGGCATAGAAATCGAAAATCGTCAAATTGACCCAAGTGAACACGACCGCAACGGCCGCCATCCCGCAGACGATCGCGCCCAGCGGGCGCCGGCCCGAGTACAGTTTTTCCTCCCAAGAGCGGGCCCGCTCTACTTCAAGGCCCCGAAGATGGCGCAGGCCGCCGAGCATCACCGCGGCCGGAATCAGATACGTGTACATCAGCCAGTTCACAATCGGCCAGCCGGAGCGTTCGTGGTAATCCAGCAGCCCGGGGTTGGCGACCAGACGCAAGGTCACCGCTGCCAGCAACGCCAAACCGAAGTACTTGAGCCCCGGATGGTCGAGACGCTTCCACAGCATGATTACCGCAAACCCTTCCAGCGCCCACCCGACCGTGATCCACTCCTTGTCGAGTTGCAGTGGGATGGCGACGCTTGCGAATCCCAAGGCGACCGCTGAGAACCAGACCAGCGGCCTTAGCCGATCGGCATCGTCCGGCGGACCGAGTCGGCGCGCCTTGAAAACAGCGCCGAGAGACACTGCCCCCAGCACGACAGGCAGTAACCCGATCGCGCTGTCACCGAAACGCGCCTCGAAGAGTTCGCGCAGCGGGAAGAACCAAGCCGGACCCGACAGAGCCGCGCCGTACCATGCCCAGCGCTGCCAGAGCAGGCTCGTCCCCGCAAGGAAAGGTCCGTACGACAGCGCAATCACAACCGCCAGTTGCGACACCATCGAGAGCAACGGCTCCTCGCGGTCGGCGCCCCCGACGAAGATTCCGCTCTTGACCCACAGAAGATGATTGAGGGAAAGTAAAGCCACTACCGCGAAATAGAGGCCGCCGTTCTCCAGCCGGGTCGCCGAGAGCACGCCCAAGAATCCCAACGCAATCGTCGCGGCCAAGTACAACCAAGCCTCAATACCGGGGGCCGGGCTTTCGAAAAGCATCAGAAACAAGACGGTTATCGCAAACGCCGCGGCGGCCCAATCGGCTGACCGGCGGAGCTGCAGTTCCTCTCGGCGAAGCGCAATGATTTGAAGTCCCAACCCGGAGAGAACAACCAAGCCAAAGAACAGGCTGTCGGGAGGAAGCGACGCACTACCGTGAAACTTCAAGAAAAACAGGGAGAACCCAAGAGCCAACCCGAAACCGGCCGCCTGTTGGATCAGCCCGCGTCCGGATAGCCCCGCTTGTCGGAACGCCAGCCCCGACAGCGCCGCCCACCCCGCCAGCCAAGGCCAGAGCGGAGTCCCCGTGGCCGTCATCGACGCCAGAACCATCAGGCCGAGGAACCCGAGTGATGTGATCGCGGCAGGTTTCGCGCCCGTGATTTGCCCCGGCTCGACCGGCCGCCGCTTGTCGAGCTCAAGGAAAACGTGAAACGCTCCCGTGAGCGCAACGCAGACAGCCGACGCTTCCCAAGCCAGAGCCGTCGTAAAATCCGTTCGCGTGAGCCAAGTCAACACCACCGCGACGCATCCCGCCGCCACTCCCGTCGGGAGTTGCGGAATCCGCTCGGTTCGGTCAAGCCAACCGGCTGCTATCGACAACACAAACATCAGCGCCGCGACGGGATACAGATGGTCGCCCAGGTCCGCCCGCGCAGCGAAATAGAACGCCAAAGCGAACGGAGCCCACGTACCAGCGACTTGCACGAGCCGCTCCATCGCGTCCTGCTCGGATGTAGTCTCCTTGGGCTTGCGCAACCCCAGGGCCAAGCTGAAGAACAGGCCGAACAACACAAGAACGCCGAGCCCGATCTCGGTCCGATCCGGTCCCATCCGGAACAGCACCCAGAACGCCTCGTAGAAGAACGTTCCGAAGAGCGCCAGAATCATCAACAACGGCCAGCGGCGTACCCGAGCCAACCACAGCAGCCCCACATCGAGCAACAGCACGTAGCCAAAGAGCCCAATCGGGTCGTCGTGGCCCGTCGACATCAGAATCGGCGTCGCGAAACCGCCGATCGGGCCCAGCAGAGCGATCTCACGAGCCCGATGCCGCCAGGCGAGAGCTCCGCACGCCACCGTCACGAGAATCATCAACAGGAATCCCAGACTCGCCGGAACCAGCTCGTACAATACGCGCGCCGCCCACACCGAGACGTAGAGCACAACAATGCCCCCGGACGCCAGCGCGTTCGCCGTCGTCACATACTCGCGTACCCGCAGTCGCTCAGAGACTGCAATGGCCGCAATCCCCGTTAGCAAGCCGATCGCGACCCGCACGATCGGCGGAATCAAGTCGTATTCGATCGCGTAGCGCAGGAACATGACTGCCGCCAGAGCGAGAACGATCCCGCCCAACACAGCGGCGCCCTTGATGCCAATCCATTCCTCCCAGTCGATGCGCCGCGAGAGCTGCGCCAGAGGCCGTGGTTCACTCTGCGATAGGGGAGGCGCTGTCGGGGCGGAAAGATGGGGAGGGGGCGGGGCAACCACAGGCTCGGCTGCAGGCGACTCCACGGGAGAATCCGCGGTCGCCGGCGGCGGCTCCGAAACCGACAGTTGCTCTGGCGCCGGCTGTCCCGGCTCGGTTGGCGTTTCGACTGCCCTGCCGGCTTGAAGATCTGCTACCTGTTTCTCAAGGACATTGATCCGATTCACCAGGGCCGACCGTGTCGCCTGTAGCTCCACATCAAGGTTCGACGCTCGGGAGCGGTTCAGATCGGCCGTCTTCTGTGCCCTCCGCACTCTCACGAGAAGGAAGATGCCGAACCCCAACAGGATGAGAAAGAGAATGGCCTCCACGCGTTGGCCCTGGGCGGTCGAACTTGCCATACCGTATCACAGCAAGCTCGTCGCCAGAACCGTGGTTGGCTACCGTTTCTCTTCTGTTTTGAACAGGTTGTCGGACAAATGCACGCCCGAATGGCAGTGGGAGCGCAGAGCTCGGTGTACACCTGTTGGGCACCCCTGTGCTGCTGATGGACAAACGTCGTCGGCCATGTAAGACTCCCACGAGTATGCGGAGAAGTGGGTTGGTATTCGCTTCTCCTTTTCACAGAGCCAAATCCCGACCATAACAAGGGCTCGGAAGTCTCCAGGATCGATCGGAGCAACTCCGCGCGTCGGCGCTGTGCATGCCAGAAACAGACCGCGCGTTCTGCTATCTTGAACTGCATTGCACGTCGTTAGCGAAGATCATTCCATCAACCGGGACGCGCGGGAGCGGGTCAAATACATCGGCTTCACGGTGGCAGTCGGCGTCCTGCTTCTCCTCAACGTCACAGGGTTGTTTTCGTCGATCCTGGGGTTCGATACGGCGATCTTTCTGACTCTGCTCGCGGGGTATGGGACGTTTTCCCGTGCGATCGGCGAGCTGCTCGAGAAGCGTATCTCTGCAGATTTGGCGATCTGCATCGCCGCAGGGGCCGCCCTGACCGTTGGCGAGTATCTGGCCGCCGCCGAGGCAATGTTCATCATGCTCGTCGGCGAGGGGTTGGAAGCCTACGCCGCGGGACGCACCGAGGCCGCGATCCACAAGTTCGTCGAGCAACTGCCGCACCGGGCGCGAGTGCTGAGGGACGGTGAAGAAGTGGATGTCCCGGTTCAGGACCTCGTCCCCGGAGACACCATTGTCGTTCGCGCCGGCGAACGCATCTCGGCCGACGGAGTTGTCCAGAGCGGTCAATCGAGCGTCGACGAAAGCCCGATCACCGGCGAGTCCGTGCCTTGTGACAAGGCCGAGGGCGATGATGTCTACTCCGGCACCCTGAACGGCCACGGCCTGCTGCACATTCGCGTAAGTCATCGGGCCGAAGAAAGCACCTTGGCGAGAGTTGTCGACCTGGTGGAGGCCGCGAAAACCCGGCGGGCGCCGGTAGTGCGCCAAGCCGACCGCTATGCGCAGTACTTTCTGCCGGCGTTGCTACTGGCGGCTGGAGCAACCTACTACTTCACGTCAGATTGGCTGCGAACCGTCGCCGTTCTCATCGTCGGCTGTCCTTGCGCGTTGATTCTGGCGACACCGGCTGCGATGGTGGCCGGGATCGGCGGATTGGCCCGCCGTGGCATTCTCGTCCGGGGCGGTTCGATTCTTCAACTCGGCTCGAAGGTCGACACGGTTGTCTTCGACAAGACCGGCACGTTGACGTCCGGCGCCTTTCAGATCATCAAGACGCTTCCGGCGGAAGGTTTCGCCGAGGAACAGGTCTTGGCCTACGGCGCTTCGGCGGAAAGCGGCTCCGATCATCCCTTGGCGAAAGTGATTGTCCAAACCGCACAAGAGCGGGGCGTCGAGTTCGAGACGTCCAGCGATGCGGAAATTGTTCCCGGTCGTGGCGCGGAGTGTCACGTGGGTGGAAGACGAGTCTGGGCGGGCAACGCGGCGTTTCTGGCCGAGAACGGCATCCGCGATGTCGATTCGTATCTCGAAGAGGCCGACCGCGCAGGAGCAACAGCCGTTCTTGTCGCGGCCGATGAGCAGCTCGTTGGCGCCATCCTGCTGCGAGATACGGCCCGCCGGGGAGCCTACGACGCCGTCCACGAACTGGAAGACCTGGGCATCCAGAACGTAATCCTCCTGACGGGCGATCGCAAGAGCGCCGCCCAAGCCGTGGCGCGCGAGGTCGGCATCCCGCACGTCGAGTCGGAGCTTCTGCCGGAGCAGAAGCTCGAGCGGATTCGCCAGTTGCAGGCCGAGGGACGCAAGGTCGCGATGATCGGCGACGGCGTTAACGATGCACCCGCTCTGGCAGCGGCCGATGTCGGCGTGGCCGTGGCAGGATCGGGAGCCGATATCGCGGCGGAGGCGGCCGATGTCGTCGACCTCAACCGTTCGCTTGAAAAGCTGCCCCGGTTGCTCGTCGTGAGCCGCAGGGCCGTCGCAATCGTCTGGCAGAACATTATCATCTTCGCGGGCATCGTCAACGTGATTGCCGTGCTGGCCGCCGGCCGCGGCTTGCTCGGGCCGATCGGAGCGGCCATCGTCCATCAGATCGCGTCTTTCTTTGTGATGGTCAATTCTGTGCGGCTGCTCAGGATCGAGCGGCCCCGAGGGCAACGGGTCTGGCTGCTCCGTCTCCTCGAGCGGACGCCGGTTCGAGCCTGGTGGCATGAACTCAAGCATTGGCTCAGTCATCTCGACCCGGCCGTCGGTTTTGCATGGCTGTGGGATCGCCGTCGTGCGTTGATGAAACCGGCGCTCTTGGCTGCCGCGGCATTGTGGGTTCTGAGCGGCTTCTACACCATCCAACCGGGTGAGGTCGGCGTCATCGAGCGTCTCGGAGCCAAGGTGATGCCGCATGAGCCGCCGGGCTGGCATTACAAGCTGCCCTATCCCTTCGAGCGGCTGACGCGGATGGAAGATCTGCGCGTCCGCACGGTCGAGGTCGGCTTCCGAACGGTAGAGGCCGACGTGGGCGAGGATGTGTCCGAACCCCTGGCTTACGAATGGAACGCACAGCATCGCATGGGTCGTTTCGAGCGCAAGCCGGATGAATCGTTGATGCTGACCGGCGACCAGAACATGATCGAGATGACCGCCGTCGTCCACTACAACCTCGAGCGCCCGGACGACTATCTCTTTCAGCAACGCAATGCGGAAGAGACCTTGCAGGTCGCGGCGGAGTCGGTGATCCAGCGGATCGTCAACTCGACCGCTCTCGATGATCTGCTAACGACGAGCCGCCGGGATCTCGAACAGCAGGCGCAGCGGCGGCTCAACGAGCGCCTCGCCAAGTACCAGACCGGGGCGCAGGTCTTGCAGGTGCGCTTTCAGGACGTGCATCCTTCCGTCGAGGTCGTCGACGCTTTCCGCGAAGTGGCGGGCGCACTCGAAGAAAAGAGCCGCCGCATCAACGCCGCCGAGGGATACCGCAACGAGCAGGTCGCACTGGCGCGAGGGCAAGCAGGAGCACGGGTCAGTGCCGCCGAGGCCTATTCGAAACGCCGCTCGAACCGGGCCATCGGTGATGCCTCGCGCTTTCGGCAGTTTGAAGCCGGGTACCGCAGCGCTCCCGGCCCCAATGCAACACGCCTCTACCTCGAAGTCATGGACGAGGTTCTACCCGGACGGCGGAAGCTCGTGCTGGATCGCAACGGCTCGGGCCGCCGCACGCTTTATTCGATCGAAGACAACGTTCTCATCATGCCGCCGGGGTCGTTACCGCCACAGCCGACAATCCCGTTTGACGACGTCTTGGAGCAACCCTGATGCACGATCACATCGACCATCACCACCACCACTATCATGACCACGAACCTGTGAGCCGGCAGAGCCGGGGTGAAATGCTGGCTGACTATCGCCGCTGGGGACCTTACGCCGCCGTCGTTGTGGTCGTGCTGCTTCTGTACGCCTCGTTCTTCACCGTGCGGGAAACCGAGTTCGTGCTCGTCACCTCGTTTGGCAGGCCCGTACACACCGTTACCGAAGCGGGGCCGCACTTCAAGTGGCCCTACGAGACTGCCACGTACTTCGATCGGCGTCTGCGTGTTTACAACCCGACTCCGTCCGAGTTCCTCACGCGCGATAAGAAGAATCTCGTGTTGGAGAGCTACGTTCTGTGGCGGATCGCCGAGCCGCAAACTTTTGTCGAGACCGTCGGAAACCCTGAAGCCGCCGAGATGCGCCTGCATGACATCGTCTGGGCGGGACTGGCCGCGACCATGGGCCGCCATGATCTCGACGCGATCGTCTCTGCTGATCCGGCGCGGGTGCGGACGGAGTCGATGCTCGATGCACTTTCCGAGCAGACCGGCTCGCAGGCGCTGACGGAATACGGGATCGACGTTCTCGACGTTCGCATCAAGAGGCTGAACCTGCCCGAACAGAATAAACAGAGCGTATTTGGCCGTATGCGGGCCGAGCGTGAGCGAATCGCGAGGCAGTATCGCGCCGAGGGCGAGGAGGGGGCGCTACGGATTCGAGCTGACGCTGACCGCCAACGCGAAGAGATCCTGTCGGCCGCCTACAAGGAAGCCGAGGAGATCAAGGGTACGGGCGATGCCGAAGCGGCGCGCATTTATGGCGAGGCCTATTCTCGCAACCCGCAGTTCTACAAGCTGACCCGCACATTGGAGACGTACAAGAAGGCGCTCGACGACAAGACAACCGTCATCCTCAGTTCTGATTCGGAGCTGTTGCGACTGCTCACGCGCGGGCAGTAGCCGCGAGCGCAAGACCCATGAGCACCGTTCTCGATCCCACGGTCGCCGTCGAGCCCTCTGATCGCCCCGCCGCGCCCAGGGACCGGCCTGTGGAGAAGGAGCGCCCGCCGACGTGGAACCGACGACGCTCGATTGCGGCCGTATTGGCGGCGCTGTGGTTGCTGACCGGTGTCTACATCATCGGCCCCGATCAGCAGGCCGTCGTGACTCGCTTCGGAGAGATCGTCGAGCGCCGGGTGCTGCCCGGAATACATCTGACTTGGCCTTACCCGATTGCCCAGGTCCACAAGCTCAAGGTCCTTCAACGGCAGCGCGCCTTCATCGGCGGGGCGCCGGCCGATCAACCCCTCGGTCTAGTGGAGCCATTGGCCTCACAGTTTCTGACCGGCGATCAGAACCTCATCAACATCCGTACCGTGGTGCAGTATAGCGTCGCAACACCGGATGAATACCTGTTCCGCGCCGAGGACGTAGGGCAGGCAATCAGCGCGGCGACCGAGTCAGAGCTGTCGCGGCAGATCTCCTTGCGCAATGTGGACGATGTGCTCACGACGGAGAAGGTGGCGATCCAGGAAACCGTCCGACTGCAAGCACAGCAACTCGTCGACCAGTACGGCTTGGGCGTCGTTCTCTCGACCGTCTCGATCGAGTACATCGCGCCGCCTCCCGAGACGGCCGCATCTTTCCGGGATGTGGCAAGCGCCCGCGCGGATTCGGTCCGCATCATCAACGAAGCGCAGGGTTATGCCAACGATCTGATTCCCCGTGCCCGGGGTGAAGCGACAAAGCTGCTCGAAGAGGCTCAGGCCTACCGTCAGCGCAGCGTTGACGAGGCGCAAGGTGACGCTGCTCGATTCGCCCAACTCGCGGTGGAATACAACAAGACCCCGGCGCTCACTCGCAGCCGCCTTTACCTCGAGACAATGGAGGAGGTTCTGCCGCGCCTGAAGAAAACGATCGTGGACAGCGCCGGGAGTCTCGATATGACGATCATCCGGCGAGAGCCGTCTTCGTCACCGAGAGAGGCGACGCTCCCTCCGCCCACGACGGCCTTCCCGCCGCCGCCATGACGAAGCTGGGTAAACATCACGTCGTCACGCTCTCGGTTGTCTTTGTCGGGCTCGTCCTGGTTGTAGGCCGGGAAGCTCGCTGGCGCCTTCCCGCGAGCGGCTCAGAAGCGCTGTTTGCGGGATCGGAGGAGTCCTACCAACCAACCGACACAATCAATCGCATGATGGACGCCGCCCGTGACGGCGACGTGGACGCTTATCTTGAGTGCTTCGGCGGGCAGATGAAGAAAACACTCCAGCAGAGCGTCGCCGAAATGTCGGCCTCGGGCTTCGCCCGCTACCTCATGGAAAACAACGAGCAAATCAAGGGCTTTGCGATGTATGAGCCCTCGGAGGTGTCCGAGAGCGCAGTAGACGTCAGAGTCGAGTATGTTTATGTGGACCGAAACGAGGCCCAACGGTTCCGACTTGAGAGGCTCTCCGGCCGGTGGACGATTACCAAACTCGACGGGATCGAGAGAGTGGAAACGATCGTCCCCTACGGCACGCCCGTTTACTGATCAGAGCCCTGGACGCCGTCACCAGGACGCATACTCGCAACGGCCGAATTAATCGTGAAACCCTGGCTTGACTGCTTCATGGCCGGATGGTCCAGTGGCACGAATCTCGAATTCGTGTTAACGTGTATCGGTTTCACCGATGCATATTCCCGACGGATTTCTCTCTACGCCTGTTTGGCTGGGTCTGGACTTGGCCGCGATCCCCAGCGTCGGCTACTTCGTGCGCCGCACCCAGCGGGTCTTCGAAGATTCCCGGATCCCTTTGCTGGGAGTGTTGGGGTCGTTCGTCTTCGCGGCTCAGATGATCAATTTCCCCGTGATGGCGGGTACATCAGGCCACCTGATCGGCGGGGCTCTGTTAGCTTTCACGCTTGGGCCAAGCGCGGCCACGGTGGTGATGACAGCCATTCTTTGCGTGCAGGCTCTCGTTTTTCAGGACGGCGGAATCCTGGCCCTTGGGGCCAACGTAGTCAACATGGCCGTTGTCGGCGTCTGGGTGGGCTATCTGCCGATGAAGCTGCTCGAGGGTCGGGGACCGCGATTGCGGAGCTTGGCGGCCTTTCTGGGCGGCTGGTTGTCACTGATGGCGGCGGCTCTGCTGGCCGCCGTAGAGCTCAGTATCTCCGCCATGGCGCCGAGCGGTCCGTTGTTTGTCTCGATGCTGGGCATTCATGCCGTTACGGGAATTGCCGAGGGTTTGATTACCGCCGTGACCCTCGCCGCTATCCAGCGGTTGAATTGCTCCTTCGTCCTGCCCGGCGAGGCCGCATGAAGAGAATCATTCTGTTTTTGGGCGCTCTCACGTTGGCTTTGGTGGTGCTGGGAGTCCTCGTGGCTTCGTCTTCGCCTGACGGGTTGGAGTCGGTCGCCGAGCTGCTCGGCTTTTCGGATCGGGCGGCGGAAGGCGAGCCGTGGAGCCCGTTTGCCGACTACGAGTTCCGGCTGTTGGAGTCCTCCTGGCCGGCGCAGGTTGTGGCGGGTCTTTTCGGCGTGGCTCTGATGTATGGCTTCGGGGTGTTGTACGGTCGTCTCGTCCGCCGCGGACGGGGCGGCTGACATGCGTTCGCTCGCCTTCGAAGACTGGAGCAGCGGTGGATCACGTATCCATGGCTTGGACGCCCGCGTCAAGCTGCTTGGAGCTTTGACCGTCCTGCTCTGCCTCGCGGCAACGGACTGGGGGTCCGTGACCGCTTTCGGGGGCTACTTCCTGCTTTTGACCTCCTTTGTGGCGGCCGCCGGCATCCCGTTGGGCGGGAGCTTGCTCCGCACGCTCATCGTCTTGCCGTTCGTTGCCGGTATCGCGATCCTCAACCTTTGGGGAGGGGATCCGTCTCGCGCGATCCTCATCCTGCTGCGAAGTCTGCTGTCGGCCTACACGGCGATCGCGCTGTTGGCGACGACACCGTTCCCGGCCCTGCTGAGGGGGCTGGAGCGCATGCGCGTCCCGCCGTTCCTGTTGATGGTGCTGCACTTCGTTTATCGCTATCTCTTTCTGCTTTCGAGCCAAGCGCAGTCCATGGCGCGCGCCAGGAGGTGCCGCGCTCCGCTGCGCAGAGGTCGGACTCCACTTTGGAAGGCCTCGGCGGGGGCGATCGCCGTCCTTTTCGCGCGCAGCTACGGCCGCGCCGAGCGCATTCATCACGCGATGTTGGCGCGGGGATTTCAGGGTCGCTTCCCCGTGATTGCCGAGACCGGCACGCGACGCGGTGAATGGTTTTGGCTGGCGGCCACGGTTATGTTGGCAGTGGCGATTCAAATCGCGGCGCGGTTCGGGGCGGTGTAGCGCCTGCCATGCCGACTGCAGCCATCATTCAGGTCACGAACCTGCGCTATTCCTACCCCGACGGAACGGCGGCCCTCGACGGCGTTGATTTCCGACTCGACACCGGCGAAACGGTCGCGGTGCTCGGGGCGAACGGATCGGGCAAGACCACGTTCCTGCTGCATCTGCTCGGCTTGGCCGAGGGGAGGAACCAGGGGGAGATCGTCGTCTGCGGCATGCCCGTGAGGAAGAAGAGCCTGGCCCGGGTGCGACAAAAGATCGGCATGCTATTCCAGGATTCCGACGACCAACTCTTCATGCCCACCGTCGAGGAAGATGTTGCTTTCGGGCCTTTGAATCTAGGTCTGTCGGCCGGTGAAGTGCGGAAGCGCGTGAAGGAGACCTTGGGGCAAGTGGGCATGAAGCACGTAGCGAGCCGGGCGCCCTACCATCTCAGCGCCGGGGAAAAGCGGCGCGTCGCGCTCGCTGGTGTGCTGGCGATGAGCCCCGAGATCATTTTGCTCGACGAGCCGTCGACCTTTCTGGACCCGCCGGCGAAGTCGTCGCTGATTGAGATTCTGCACAGCCTGAGTCAGGCCAAGATCCTGGTGACCCATGACCTTACTCTGGCGCGCCGGTTGGCGTCGCGGGCCGTCTACTTCGAGCGCGGCAAAATCACTTCAGAGGGCGATGTGGAGGAAGTCATCACGGCCGCCGGCTGGGATGGCGGAGGCCGCCCTGCGGTCGAGGCGGCAAGGTAAGACTCACACCGCCGCCGGAGAACGGACAGGCTGAGTCTGTCGAGCGCGGCTGTTTCGCCGAAGCGTTTTGAGAGATTCCGGATGCGGATGGCTTCGGTCGGGGCTGGCGAGTCGGGCCTACCGTTCCGTCGCTGAGGGAGGGCGCATTGACTTCGCGGCCCCTCGACCTTAGCATGGGGGTAACACTGGCGAAAGGAGGTGATCTGGCTCTATGAGTGAATCTGGTGGTAGTCCTTGCGAGGTGGCCGATAGCTGAAGCGACTGCTCAGAAAGTGCAGATGCCCGGACCCAGTGATCGGGTCGTGATTCCTGTGGACCGGCCACCTCACAAATCGGCTATACATTCACCATATCGCGGGCACCCGTCCCGCGACTGGTAAGATCACCCCCGGGAGGCGCTCCCTGCCGGGGGTGTTGTGTCTGACGGCTCTCCTTGCCGCTCCACGATCCGCCCGTTCATCCATGCGCATACTAGGCATCGAAACTTCCTGCGACGAGACGGCCGCCGCTGTCGTCGAAGATGGCGGAACGCTGGTCTCGAACGTCGTCGCATCGCAGTTGATGACGCACTACAAGTACGGTGGCGTCGTCCCCGAGTTGGCCTCGCGCGAACACTTGCGAGCCATCGTCCCCGTGGTTCGCCAGGCCTTGGCGGAAGCGGGTCTCGACTACCGCCAACTTGACGCCGTCGCGGTGACACAAGGACCAGGGCTGGTTGGTTCGCTGCTGGTCGGGTTGACTTTCGCCAGGGGACTCACGTTCTCACTCGGTATCCCGCTGATCGCGGTGAACCATATCGCGGGACATATTCACGCCGTGTTTCTCGAGCAGAAGCAGCGGGACGGCGAGATCGAGCTACCCGCATTGGCGTTGGTCGTCAGCGGCGGACATAGCCATCTTTTCCTGGTGGAGCGGCATGACGAGAGCGGCTATCGCTATCGGCTGCTCGGAAAAACCCGCGATGACGCGGCGGGGGAAGCATTCGACAAGGTCGCCAAGCTGCTCGGATTCGGCTATCCCGGCGGCCCATTGATTGACAAACTGGCGCCTTACGGAGACGCCTCGAAAGTCGATCTGCCCTTCTCGCGAATGAAGGGGAACCCGCTTGATTTGAGTTTCAGCGGACTGAAGACGGCCGTTCTGCGTTACGTCCGGGCCGCCGACATGGAAGCGGAGATTGCAGAGCGCCGCAAGCTTTTCGTCGAGGGCCGTCCGGCGACGCTCGAACCCATTCTGGAAGTCACGCCGCAGGCGACTCTCGACCTGATGGCGGCGTTTCAGGCGACAGTGATCGAAGAGTTGTTGCGGCGGGCCCTCAAAGCCGCTGAAGGACACGATGTTCTTTCACTGATCGTCTCCGGCGGCGTCGCGGCGAATTCAGGGTTGCGGAAGGCCTTCGCGGATACGCCTCTGCCACTCTATTTCCCTAGCCTGTCGCTTTCCACCGACAACGCCGCCATGATCGCCGCCGCCGCTTATCCGGCTTTCCTCCGCGGCGACTTTGCGTCAGACGAGATCACGGCGCAGCCGTCGCTATCGCTCGCCTGAAGAGATTCCTTGTCAATCGGATAGAATCGGGGATCGGATGCCGGCGCCCCCTTCCCTGGTCGTTCAGGTAGCTGTTCCCGTACCGCTCGATCAGTCTTTCGCGTACTGCGTTCCTCCTGCTTTCGAGGGCAAGATCGAACCCGGCTGCCGGGTGTTGGTCCCGCTGGGTTCGCGCAAGCTGACCGGCGTTGTCCTCGGTGCAAGCAATGACGAGCCGGGACCGCGGACACGGCAAATCACGCGCTTGCTCGACGAGGAGCCGGTGCTCAGCCCCGAGTTGCTCGACCTCGGCCGCTGGCTCGCCGACTATTATTGCGCGCCGCTCGGCGAAGTGCTCAAGACCATGCTCCCGCTGGCCGGTGAGTCTCGCAAGAGCAAGCGGGCGGGTCTGACGGCGGAGGGGCTGCTTCGCGCCAAGCAGTTCGCAGGCGCGGCCAAACCGACCGACCTCACGGTGCAGGTTCTTCGAGCCCTCGCGAAGCGGCCGCTCAACCACGCCTATCTCAAGCGCAAGCTTCCGGGTTCGGCGAGTGTGATCGAAACACTTCGCAAGAAAGGATGGCTCGTTCTCGACGACGTTGTTGTGGACCGGCAACCCGTGCGCGCCGGGAACGACGCTCTGAACGTGATTCCCGTGCCGGCGGCAGGCCCAAGGCCGCCGCGCCGGCTGACCTCTGCGCAGCGCACCGCCGTCGACACGATCAGCGCCTCGGTCGCAGGCAGGCAGTTCCGCGCCTTTCTCCTGCACGGCGTCACCGGATCGGGCAAGACGGAAGTCTACCTGCGTTCGATCGACAAGGTCTTGCGCGAGGGCAAGAGCTGTCTCTTTCTGGTCCCGGAGATCTCGCTCACTCCCGCAGCCGCTTCGGAGTTCTACGCACGCTTCGGCGAGCAGGTCGCGATTCTTCACAGCGCGTTTACCGACTCCGAACGCTCCGGGCAATGGCGGCGTGTCCGCGAAGGCAAGGCGCGCGTCGTGGTGGGCACGCGCTCCTGCGTGTTCGCCCCGCTCGAGGACCTCGCCCTCGTCGTGGTCGACGAAGAGCACGAGGGCGGGTACAAACAGGACGAAGCCCCACGCTACCACGGCCGCGACGTTGCGATCGTGCGCGCCCGCGCCGCGGGGGCCACCGTCGTGCTGGGCTCTGCGACGCCCAGCCTGGAGTCCCGCTACAACGTCGAGCGCGGCAAGTATGAGCTGTTGCAACTCCCCGAGCGGATCGCGAAGCGACCGCTCCCGAAGGTCCAAATTGTCGATATGCGGAGCGAGTTCATGGAAACGCACCGCCCGGACCTGTTCTCACGCGCTCTCGACGAAGCGATCAGGCAACGTCTCGATGACCAGCAGCAGGTGATCCTGTTGCTGAACCGGCGTGGCTTCTCATCCTTCGTGACCTGCCGCAAGTGCGGCGAGCGGATCGAGTGCAGGAACTGCTCCGTCACCCTCACGCACCACCGCCGCCACGGAAAGCTGCTCTGTCACTACTGCGAATACTCGCAGCCCGTACCCTCGCAATGCCCGGACTGCAAAAGCGAGCACCTCTACTTTGTGGGCAGCGGTTCCGAAAAGGTGGAGGACCATCTTCGCAAGCACTTCCCGAAAGCCCGCATCGCGCGCCTCGACCGCGATAGCGTGCGCGGCCGGGGCCAGTACGAGGCTATTCTCAACGGCTTCCGCGACGGCGATTATGACATCCTCAGCGGTACGCAGATGGTGGCCAAGGGCCATGACATGCCGAACGTCACGCTCGTCGGTGTGGTCTCGGCCGATGTCGGGCTCGGCATGCCCGACTTTCGCGCGGCGGAGCGCACCTTCCAGATCCTCACGCAAGTTGCCGGCCGCGCCGGTCGCGGGGAAATGCCGGGTGAGGTCGTCCTACAAACCTGGAGTCCCGACCACTACGCGATTCGCTTTGCCGCCGCGCAGGACTATGACGGCTTCTATCAAAAAGAGCTGCACTTCCGCCGGATGCTCCACTATCCACCCTTCGTCGCAGCGGCCACGCTGACGGTGCGGAGCCGCAAGCTCGAAGAGTCGTTGAGTCTGAGCAGCCGTCTCGGCCAACACTTGAAAGAGGGGTCGTCGGGAGTACGCGTCCAGGGACCGGCAGCGGCCCCGCTCGCCAAGCTCAAGTCGGAGTTTCGCTATCTGTTCTTGCTGAAAGCCCGGAGCCGCCAATCGCTCGCCGCAACCCTGCGCCGCGCGAAGTCGTTCGCGCAAGAGAACCGCTGGCCCGCCACGGCGCTCGTCACCGACGTCGACCCGATGAGCCTGCTCTAGCCTGCCTTTCACTCCACATGGGGAGGCGAAGTGCGTGAGAGGGTCGTCAGGACGAGGCGCGCGCCGCTTGGCGTGCGCAGGTGTACTTGACCCTACATCGAGCACGGCAAGCCAGCGCAACGAAGTCATGGCGGTCTTATCGCGTGCTGTGGCCGTCAGGTGGCGAGAAAGGCAGGCTGGTCAGCGTTCGCGACGGTAGATCGCGGCTTGCGATACCGAGTTGCACCCAGGCTCTCCGTAACACGTCACTTGCCTTCTACGAAGCAGTCATGCGGATTGCCGCGCGCCCAATCTCGCCAAGCGCCGTTATCGTTCATGGGCCGCGCATACAATGTGACACGGCTCCCACCAGCGAGCCCCGATTCACATCCATAGGAGAATGCATGTCGAGCTACTATCATGAGAATGATCTTGCCCGCTTCGCGGACATGGGAAAGAACGCGCCGGAGCTTTGGGAGAATTTTCAGGCTTGGTACGGAGCGGTTTTCGAGGAAGGTGCGCTCAGTCAAAGGGAGAAAAGCTTGATCGCGCTGGCCGTGGCGCATGCCGTTCAATGTCCCTACTGCATTGACGCGTATACGCAGGATTGCCTCCAGAAGGGATCGAACCTCGATCAAATGACGGAGGCTGTCCACGTTGCGTCAGCTATTCGCGGTGGGGCGAGCCTCGTTCACGGATTGCAGATGCGCAACGTCGCCAAAAAGCTGAGCATGTGAAGTCGTCTTGATGCAGAGCCTTCTCGGTCAACAACATCCGCTCGCTGTGCCCGGCGAGCAGCTTCGCGTCCTCAATGACCCTGCCCTCGCGCATCGCTCGTTCGACGACGCGCTCGAGAGCTCCGGGCTTCATCCGCTCACTTCGACGGGCATCGAGATTTTGCAAGTCAACGTCGGCAAGCTGTGCAACCAGACCTGCAAGCATTGCCATGTCGACGCGGGGCCGGACCGCAATGAAGTCATGACCCGTGAAACCGCCGCTCTTTGCATGGCCGCGCTGGAGCAGACGGAGATCCCGACAGTCGACATCACCGGCGGCGCGCCTGAACTCAACCCGCAATTCCGTTGGCTCGTCACCGAGTCCAAGCGGCTCGGCCGGCACGTGATGGACCGTTGCAATCTGAGCGTCCTGCTGCTGCCTTCGCAGAAAGACCTGGGAGCGTTCCTCGCACACTACAAGGTCGAGGTCGTCGCCAGCCTGCCCTACTTCATGGCCGCCTATACCGATGCGCAACGCGGCGAGGGGGTGTTCGATAAATCGATCGACGCGATTCGTTTGCTCAACGGCCTGGGCTACGGCCGGGAAGGTTCCGGATTGAAGCTGGATCTGGTTTACAATCCGGTGGGCGCATTCCTGCCGCCGCCGCAAGCCTCGATCGAAGCCGATTTCAAGCGCGAGCTGCTCGCTCGATACGGCGTTGTGTTCAACTCGCTCTACGCGATGACAAACATGCCGATCAGCCGCTTTCTTGAGTTTCTGCTCCGAACGAGCAACTACGATCGCTACATGCAGAAGCTTGTCCAGGCCTATAACCCGGCCGCCGTCGGCGGCGTGATGTGCCGCAATACCCTGTCGGTCGGTTGGGACGGCGTGCTCTACGATTGCGATTTCAATCAGATGCTGGACCTGCCGGTCTTGTTCGGCGCTCCGGTCCACATTCGCGACTTTGTTCACGACCGGCTTGACAAGCGCCGCATCGTCACCGGACAGCACTGCTACGGCTGCACCGCCGGCGCCGGGTCCGGCTGCGGCGGAACGACGGTCTGACCGACAGCGCGCCCGGAGCCATCCCCGATATCCTTTGTCCATGCCTCTCGCTGAAGCTTCCGCTTCGTATGAACAACTCTGCGAGCGGTACCGCCGCGAGCTGTTCGACGAACAACTTCCCTTCTGGAATCGTTTCGGCATCGACCATGAGCTAGGCGGGTTCTGCTGCTCGCTCGACTACGACGGACGGCGTGTGAACGACGAGAAGTTTACGTGGTTCCAAGGTCGCGGGCTGTGGGTCTATAGCTTTCTCTACAACCACCTGCAGCCTGACCCCGGATACCTCGAAGTCGCACGCAAGACGAAGGATTTCCTGCTCGCCCACGCGCCTCAGCCGGACGGGTCCTGGGCTTCGAACCTTTCTCGTGAAGGCGCGCCGCTCGCACCCGAAGCTGACTTCTACGGCCGCTACTTCGCCGTCGAGGGGCTGCTGGAGTACAGCCACGCCGCAAACGACGAGCAGGCTCACGAAACGGCGTTGCGCATGTTCAAGGATCTTTTTCGTCGAGAGACCGCTGCCGATGCAACCTGGCCGATCACGCAAGGCTTTTGGATGGTCAACGTCAACATCGCGCGGCAGATTCTCGGCCGCGAGTCGGACTCAAAAGCCGCCGAGATCGCCGACCGCGCTATTGATGCCGTCATCCGCAAACACTACAACCCTGACATCGGCTTGAACAACGAGCAGCTCAACCGTGATTTCACCCGTCCGCTCCAAGAAGCGGCCAAATGTAACTTCGGGCACAGTATCGAGACGCTCTGGATGGTCATGGAAGAGGCGCGCCGGCGCGGTGATACGCGGCTCTGGCGCATCTGCGCCGAGCGGGTCCGCCATCACCTCGACGTCGGCTGGGACTGGCTTTACGGCGGTCTCGCGATGTGGATCAACGTCGACCAAGGCGCGTACGAGTGGCCCGTGGAAGGCGTTCCGGGTACCGATCTCGCGTTTCAATCCGTCGGCGAGTACAACTACACCAAGACGCTCTGGGCGCTGGACGAGATCCTGGTTGCAACTCTCCTCATCCACGAGCGTACCGGCGCCGAGTGGGCGCGCGAGTTCTTCGACCGTACGCAGCAGCTCATCGACGACAAGTTCTCCCTGAAGGTGGCAGCGGGGCAGCCCACCTACGTTCTTTTTTCGGACCGCCGCATCATGGCGCCCCCGTGCTCCGCGCGGCAGGACAACTACCACCGCCTCCGCGCGCTCATGCTGAATCTGGCGACGCTCGGTCGCCTTGCCGGCTAGTTCCTCGGTGGCGAGGGGGCGCCGGCGGGGATGCCGGCGGGGGTGCCGGAACGAGTGCCGGCGGTGGTGCCGGGAGCAGTGACTTTAGACCTTCCAGCCCTATTACGGGTCGCCTGCGATGCCAAGTCCTTCTTGTATTTCTCGTATTGTTTCTGAATGGCCCGCGCTTGCCGCTGGATCTCCCGTAGCTTCCTCATCGAGGGGAAACCATGATTCGCGAGAGCCCGCGCCTCTTCAAGCTGCTCCTCCGTCAGCACTTTGCGCAGAGCGATCAGCATCGAGACCTGTGTGCGCTTGATGTCTGCTTCGACCGCCAAGACGTTATTGAGCTGTTCGATCACCGCGCCTTCGCTGACGTTTCGGTTCTCGAGCAGCTTCGACAGCGCTTCCAGGTCGGCCCGCAGGTCCCACTGAAGTTCGGTGAACCGCATCTGCGCATTGCGCACTTGCTGCTTGATCTCCTCGCGCTGCGCCGCCGTGATGCCCAACTCGCTCTGGTGCCTCATGATCTGCTCCGGCGGAACGAAGTGCTCTTCCAACGGGTCATCCTGGGCCGGCGCGATCACACCCGCGCAAAACAAAACCAACAGTAGTCGTTTCATGGAATGTCCTCTTCGTAAGTCAATCCGAGTTGTGGTAGGTCACGCAAAAGCGTGTCGTCCGCTGTTTGCAGCAGGAACGCGGTGGGCGAACGCCATTCCGCGATAGAGACAGCCGGGGGCGTTGGCTCCGTTACCGAGAAAGTCATCAGCGCCGCAAGCGCCGGCAGCACCAGTCCCGCGGCAAGAGCCACCGGTCCCGGCCTCCGCCGGCGAGAGAGCACCGTCCCGAAATCCGGCGCGCTAGCGGCCTCGGCGCTCCGCGCGCGTCTGAAACAATCCCGCAAGAGTTCTTCATCATTCATCGCGACACTCCGTTGAGGAGGCTCCGCAGTCGGGCTTTGCCGCGTTCGTAGTGCGTCCGCGCCGAGCCCACGGATACCGACATGACTTCCGCCGCTTCCTCGACCGTCATCCCCTGGTAAAAAGTCAAATGCAGAACTTCGCGTTGCCGGTTGCTCAATTGCGTCATCGCGTTCTCCAGTGCTGCGCAGTCGTCATGAGCGCCGAGGCGCGCTTCCCCCGGCGTACCGGGCTGTCGCGCCGACCAGCCGGATTCGCGAAGAAGCCGCCGCCGCCAAGACCGCTGTTGGTCCGCGGCGGTATTGCGGATGACGGCGAAGAGCCAAGTCCGAAACGACGAGCCGCCGTTGAAGCGCGCCCGGCCGCCGAGAATCTTGACGTAGGCCGTTTGCAGTACATCTTCCGCATCGCCGGGATTGCGGCCGCAGCAGTGTAAGGCCCACCCGTATGCCGCCGGATGGTGGCCTTCCAGCTCCGACCGAAGTTCTTCTTCTTTCATCGCGCGGCGTCCGTAAGCCGCTACTCTCGGTCACTTGGTCGTCCGGGGAAGCACCCTATATGACAGCGCCTCGGAAAAAGGATAGGCGTCAAGTGGCGTTTCTACAGACGCGCCGGGCGTTGCTCGGCTGGCTCGGGCGCCCGGTTCGCCTGAATATTGTATGACGCCGTTGTACTCCGTCCCGCCGGCGCTATAAGCGAGTGACTTCGTGCTTGCGGCCGAGATACACAAGCGCTACCAGGATGAGGAGTACGCCGTTGCTCATCACGGTCGCTTGCGCACTGAACTTATCCGCCAGCAACCCCGCCGAGAAATTGCCCAGCGGCATCGCCCCGCGGAACGCCATGTTGTAGACGCTCATGATGCGGCCCCGCATCTCTTCCTTGGCATGCAGTTGGACGAGAGAGTTCACGAGAGCAAAAACGCCCAGGATCGTCCAGCCCGAAAACAACAGAACAACGCTGGCCACCCACACATTGAGGCTCGCCGCGAACGCGATCATTGTGCCTCCGAGAGCGATCTGCATGACCAGCGAGCGCCGGCCCTTGTGCGGAGCATTGCCTTGGAACGCGACATAGAGCGCGCCGATCACGGCGCCCGTGCCCCAAAAAGCCATCATCATCGAATAACCCTCCGGGCCGAGCAGGTACGTCTCGCGGGCAAACGCCGGCAGCAGCGTGACCAGAGGCGTGCCGAGAAACGCTGCCGTCGGCGCCAGAAAGACCAGGGCGAGAATTACGCGGTTGCGGTATACCGAGGAAAGCCCTTCCTTCAGACTTTGCAAGACGTGCACGTCGGACTTCTTCGGCACGAAGGTCACCTGGATGATGGACAGCACTCCGATCACGGCTAGGAACGAAAGGCCGTTGATCGTGAAGCAGGCTGTGGCGCCCAGCGACGTAAACGTGACGCCGCCGATGATGGCGCCGACAACCCTCGCCAACGTGAACTGAATCGACAACAATGCAATGGCGTTTGGCAGATCCCTCTTGTCGACCAGCGACGGAATGAGGGCCTGATAGGCCGGCCCTCCGAAGGCCTGACCCAGGCCGTTGACGAACGCCGCCACCATGATGTGCCAAACCTGAACCAGGTCCAGCCCCACAAGAACGGCCAGCATCAGCGCGCTGGACATCTGAACGTATTGTGACGCCAGCAGGAGCTTGCGGCGGTCCATGCGGTCCGCAGCGACGCCGCCGAACAGCGACAGCAACAGAATCGGAGCGCCATTGAGCGTGGCTGTCAGCCCCAGGTAGAACTCGCTTCTCGTGATGTCGAAGACGAGCCAGCTTTGGGCGACTTCCTGAACGAAGAATCCGGTCGTGGATGTAAAAGCGCCAAACCACATCAAGCGGAAGTTCGGGTAGTGAAAGGCCTGGAACGTGCGGCGCAGGACCCCACGGGGCGGCCTGGAGGACTCTACGGATTCAGAGGCGGCTTTCGGAGAGGGGTCGGCCATCCAACACTTTGGCTGAGAGGGAACGCTTGCCCGCGGACAGGCTTGGTTGCAAACGGAGACCCATCTTCGCACATCGTCCGGTGTCACTGGGTTCCGCTTCATGACCTCCAGATCCGAGGCAGCTTTTATCAGCCGCGTACGGCCGTTGCTTGAGACAGGGATATAATCGGAAGACTCCGAACCAACCATCAGGACACTTCATGACCACTGACTCAACTGCCGTCCCTGTTGACACGGGAGGCATCGCCGGCCATCCAAGAGGCTTGACCACCCTTTTCTTCACGGAGATGTGGGAGCGGTTCAGCTACTACGGGATGCGAGCCCTGCTTGTGCTGTTCATGACGGCGCCGCTGGCTCAAGACAATCCCGGACTCGGATTCAACGTAGGGAAATCGACCGCCATCTACGGCCTGTACACTTCGATGGTCTACCTGTTGTCGTTGCCCGGCGGCTGGCTGGCCGACAACCTGTGGGGCCAGCGGAAGGCGGTATTCGTGGGAGGCTGCATCATCGCTGCCGGACATTTTTCGATGGCGGTTCCCATGTTGCCGACGTTCTACCTGGGTCTGGTGCTGATCGCGCTGGGTACGGGCTTGCTCAAGCCGAATGTGAGCACCATGGTGGCGGACCTCTATCCGGAGGGTGGCGCCCGCCGGGACGCCGGCTTCTCGATCTTTTACATGGGCATCAACCTGGGCGCCTTTCTCGGAACAATTCTCTGCGGATTCATTGGCGAGGGCTACAACTTCCACTGGGGCTTCTCTCTGGCAGGCGTCGGTATGGTCGCGGGGTTGATCCAGTACAAGGTGGGCGCGAAACGCCTCGGCATGGCGGGTAGCTTGAGGAGCGACGACCCACCGGAGGTTCTCAGCCGCAAGAGCCTTCGTTTCTACCAGATGGTCGCGTTGGCTGGGGCCGCGATTGTCTTGTTCACGTTCCTCGCCACGAGTGGCGCGATCGAAGTCACCATCCAGCAGACGGCGGCTTGGCTCGGCTACGGCATCCTCATCTTGAGTGGCCTGTTCTTCCTCTATCTCTTTATGGCGGGCGGCCTGACGGGGATCGAGAAGAAGCGCCTCGTCGTGATTATGTGGCTCTACATCCTGGCGGCGATGTTCTGGTCGGGATTTGAGCAGGCCGGTTCGTCGATGAACATCTTTGCCCGCGACCTCACCGACCGAGGAGTGGCCGGCTGGGAGATGCCCGCCAGTTGGCTGCAGAACGTGAATCCCATTTTCATTGTGATCTTCGCGCCCGTCTTCGGCTGGCTATGGACGTGGCTCGCCCGGCGGGATGCGAATCCGTCGATCCCCATGAAGTTCGCCTTGGGTCTCTTCGGCTTGGCTGCCGGGTTCTTCGTGATTTCGTGGGGTGCGGCCAATGTGAGCGAGACCAGCCGGGTTTCGATGAGCTGGTTGGTGGTGACCTATTTCCTCCACACCGCCGGTGAGCTCTGCCTGTCGCCCGTCGGCCTGTCATCGATGACCAAGCTCGCTCCTAAAGGGCGCGTCGGACAGATGATGGGTGTATGGTTCATCGCCGCCGCGCTCGGCAACCTCATCGCGGGCCTGGTGGCAGGACGGCTGGAGCAACTCGCCCCCGCCGACCTGTTCTGGAATGTGGGGTTGACCGCAGGAGTCGTCGGGGTCGTTGCAGTATTCGTCAGTCCCGTCATGCGCCGTCTCACGGGAGATGTGAAGTAGGGCGGCTAACTGATGATGGCCGCTGATCGTTGACCGCAGCCGCGGCGTGAAAGCCACGGTCGTCGCTCACGCGCCGTCGCGCGGGCAGTGTCGCTGCTGCTCTGCTTCCTGACCGCCGCTTGGAAAGAAGGTCTCAAGACGCTCTGCTCCCTCGACGATGCGCCTGACTTTGATCCGCATCGCCTCACTTATGCCGCATGCGTCGCAATGCATAACGGGGCAACGCCCCCGTGGGGCGAACAAGATACGAACACCTGCGCCGCGGACATGGTACAGTGATGATTGATGGCGCTGCACGATACACCGACTGGCAGCTCGAAGGTGAAGATGCCCCGACACGCGCCTAAGCGCACCGTGAAGAACGGTGAGCCCTCGAATGATCTTGTGCTGAGCGCCACAACGGGATCCAACGAGAAGCTCTTTCCCCAGATACTGAGCCTCTACGTAGCGCCGGGAAGCATCGTTGCCGACGTTACCTACGGAAAGGGGGTTTTTTGGAAAAACATCCCACCGGATCGGTACCGCCTCCTGGCAACGGACCTGACCGACGGCGTGGACAGCCGCGCTCTGGCTTATAAAGACGGAACCATAGATTGCGTGGTATTCGACCCCCCCTACATGCACTCACCAGGTGGAACGGCACACACGGTGCATAAGCCCTTTGAGCAATACTATCGGAACAACGGTACTGGAAACCGCACGAGTGCGAAGTACCATGAAGCCGTGCTTGAACTTTATGCCTATACGGGCAAGGAGGCCCACCGCGTTCTCCGAGATCGTGGAGTGCTCATCGTCAAGTGTCAGGACGAGGTCTGCTCGAATCGGCAACGGTTCACGCATATCGAAATTTTGCAGGCATATGTAGACATTGGTTTTATAGCTGAGGACCTGTTCGTGCTCGTACGCCAAAATAGGCCGGGCGCGAGCCGGGTCGTCAAGCAAGTTCACGCCCGCAAAAACCACTCCTACTTTCTCGTGTTCTGGAAGCCTGGTGCTAAGAGAGGTCTATGGAACCCGCCCGAGTGAGTCCGGTGGGTCTCATGCTGGAGGTGATACAGGAGCACTCGCCACCGACGATCTGGACGGGAGCACCGTTGGCAGCGTTTCGTCAGGTCGCCAACACGAATCGCGGAGACATCGGGGAAGAGTTTGTACGGCGCTACCTCGCGCAACACGGAATTGAAGTCTCCAAGGCAGGTTCGCGTGTCAGCAAGTCGGATATGGAGATCTTGGGCAGGCATGTTGAGATCAAAACCGCCTCTGAAGACACAGGCGGAAACTTCCAGTTCAACCATGTCCGGCTTGACCGGAAATACGACTACCTGCTCTGCCTTGGGGTTCGACCACACGAGATTGTGTTCAATGCTTGGCCCAAGGGTGAGGTTTCTGAGGGCAAGGCAGGAACCCTCGTGCGCATGGCCGAAGGCCAGAGCGTCACGTTCAAGCTAACCAAGAAGCCGGAAACCATGCGAAGGGTCGAAGACCTCCCAGATTGGGTGCGTGATCTAGGCGATACGCCGGTCAGGGTATAGGATCCACACCTGACTCTCCCCCTGTGGTCTTGTCTGGGGAGCATGGGAGAATGGAAAAAGCCTCATCGTCCTCGATCTAAAAAAATCACCGACAAGGCTGCGTTCTTCGTGGCCCGCCGGTATTTCGAAGGCGTCGATTGCGTCTTGGTCAACGGCGAGGCCGTCGTGACCGCGGGCTGCCCGCCCGGTGATCTGCCAGCAGGAGTGCTCAAACCGGAAGTGAGCCGGTAATGGCCAGTCGGTAGCCTCGGGGAGTTATCCCACTTCTTCGTTCGCTCGCTTCAGCAGTGCTCTCATGTACGCAATGCAATACGCCGTGCCCGCGCGGCGGATCCCCTCATCGCCTACCAGCGCCGGGATGTGATCCGGCACGACGGTGCCGTCGTACTTCACCTCACGCAGTGCTTTCATCACATGGTACATATCCATGTAGCCTTCATCCGGAAAGGTCTCGTAGAAGCGCGGAAGCGGCGAGCTGACGTTGCGGAAGTGGATGCCCAGGATCTTGCCGCGGCGGCCGAAGTCACGGATCATGCCGTAGACGTCCTTGCCCATCTTGTCACCACCTTCCGACCATGTGCCTACGCAGAACGTCAGTCCCCAATGCGGACTGCCGTGTCCCTCGATCGACTCGGAAATCTGCTCGGCGCGCCGGTAGCCGTCGTAGTGAACCAGCACCTTCGCGACGCCGTTCATCATGGCCAGCGGCGGGTCATCCGGGTGCAGCGCGAGTTTCACACCGGCTTCTTTCGCCACCGGAAGAATGGCCTTCATCAAGTATGTGTAGGCGTCCCAGATTTCCTCCGCCGAATACTCACGGTCGAACTTCTGCTTCTCGACCTTGTTGCGAAAGTCATCGACGCTGAACTCTCGGGCACGGTATCCGCGCGGGGTCTCGATGATGTCGGTCGTATACGTATTCGCGGGGTGGAAGTCGTAGCAAGAAACCGGGATGCCGAGCCTTCCCAGATTCCGCAGGAAGAGCTGGTAGGTCTCGATGTGCTTGTCACGGCCCGGCTTGCCGAGCTGCAGGTCCAACTCGCGATAGGCGTAGTGGACGCCCGCGAAGATCTTGATCCCATGACTTTCGTAGCGCTTCTGCGTTTGCGCCATATAGTCAAGGTCGGCGTTGCCCTGAAAGTTCACGCGAGCCCAGCGCAATCCGATCTGCTGGAGGAAGAGCAGGTCGTCGTCGGCGATATCGGACCGCAGCCGCCGGCAGAGTTTGATGTTCGAGGGATCGTGCTCGTCGATTACCGTCCTCGCCGACAACGACGGCGCCATCGCACCGGCCGCCAGGGGCAGCTTCAGGAACCTCCGACGGCTTCCTTGGTTTGAGGGCGCGGCATTCGAGGGTTTTTCCATGACTCGTGTCTCCAGATCGATGGATCGCAGACTGAAGCCGATTCGCTGAACGGCTTCAGGGGCGATAAGGGATGGGCGGTCGAAACCTGCGATACGTCTCGTCGGCGATCAAACGATGGCCGCTGACATTGGGGTGATGATCTCCCGAGGCCGGCTTGAGAGAAACCTGTTCGGGTAGCTCGTGTTTCCGCATCTCCGGCGTAGAGATGGTGGTGCGCAAGAGAGGACTTGAACCTCCACCCGGTGTAACCCGGACTAGGACCTGAACCTAGCGCGTCTGCCAATTCCGCCACTTGCGCACAGACGGGTAGGAGCCGCGAAGAGCGGCCCCTTATCGAGTATTCTTGCAGTCGGCCCAACAGCTGTCAATCGTCGCACTACACAGGGACATGGCGTGACAGCGGCGTTTTCGGCGAGTTGCTCGACGCTGCCGCATAAAGGGGCACTTGCACGGGCCTTAAACTACTTCGCGGCTCTGCGAGAAACGCTTGTCCACGTAGTCATCGAGAATGCCGATAAAGTCGCGCACGATCGTGCCGCCCTTGAGCGTGAGCAGCATACGACCATCAACATACACGGGCGCCTTCGGCTCCTCGAAGGTTCCGGGCAGTGATATCCCGATGTCGGAGTGTTTCGACTCCCCGGGGCCGTTCACCACGCAGCCCATCACCGCCACTTTGAGCTTCTCCACCCCTGGATAGCTTGACTTCCAGACCAGCATCTGCTTGTGCAGATAGTCCTCGATCTCGCTCGCCATCTCCTGAAAGAAGGTACTGGTCGTACGGCCGCAGCCGGGACACGCCGTCACTTGCGGTTTGAAGCTGCGGATGTCGAGCGACTGCAGTATCTGCTGGCAGATGCGCACTTCCTCGGTGCGGTCGCCCCGAGGCTGAGGCGTCAAGGAGACCCGGATCGTATCGCCGATACCTTCTTGCAGCAGGATTGCGAGGCCGGCAGTCGAAGCGACGATGCCCTTGCTGCCCATCCCCGCCTCGGTCAGCCCCAAGTGCAGAGGATAGTCACAGCGCATGGCGAGGTCGCGGTAGACCGTCACCAGATCCTGCACGTTCGATACCTTGGCGCTCAAGATGATCTGATCGTGCCGCAGGCCGTAGCGCTCGGCCGCTTCGGCGGAGTTCAGGGCGCTGAGGACGATCGCGTCGCGAGTCACTTCGGCGGCATCTTTCGGATTGGGCCGCCCCGCGTTCTCATCCATCAGCTTCGTCAGCAACGCCTGGTCGAGCGACCCCCAGTTCACTCCGATTCGCACCGGCTTCTGATGCTCGACCGCTGCCTCGATCATCGTCCGGAAATTGTCGTCGTGCTTCTTGCCGATGTTGACGTTGCCGGGATTGATCCGATACTTCGCAAGGAGCCGCGCGCACTCCGGGTATTCTTTGAGCAGGATGTGCCCGTTGTAGTGGAAGTCTCCAATAATCGGAACACGAACGCCGAACCCCTCCAGCGACTCGACGATCGTCGGAACCGCCTCGGCGGCCTTTTTCGTGTTGACGGTGACGCGGACCAACTCCGACCCGGCACGCGCCAGATCCATCACCTGATTGATCGTGGATGCGGTGTCCGCCGTGTCCGTGGTGGTCATCGACTGCACGACGATCGAGTGATCGCCGCCAACCTTGACGCCGTCGATGTCGCAGACAGCCGATCTACGCCGAGAAATGTGCATGACGAGCGCGTTTACCGCAACGAACTTCGATTCTAACAAAGGGTCTCAGAGGCCCCTTGGCTTGGCTTCACTCTGGCTGGTCGCGAACACGATGCTCGAGCGGCCTCTTCCGTCCTTGGCCGGACTCACGCTCGTCGCCAAGCGGCTTGCCGCTCTTCTGCCGCTGGCGGCCGCCAAGCCCGGCCATCCCAGGTGCAGGCTGCTAGCGTTCGCGGTGCCAGTAAGCCATTTCGGTCGCAATCATCGACGCCATCGCCCCGCCGCGGTCGTCGTGGCCGAGGATTGCCGTACGGTCAAAATAGTCGCGCAGACTCTTCTGTTTCCCGGTCCCTGTGCAAACGTCCACCAGTTCAGCCGACGGCGCGATGCGCGCCTTGAGCGCCTCCCAGGCTCGATTAATCACGGGCTCATACTGCTCGCGATCGAGCCAATCCGACCGCAGCCCGCGAACCATCGCGAACGTGATCATCGAGGTCGCCGTCAGTTCACGGTAGCTCTCGGGATGATCGATCACCTGATGCCACATCCCACTCGGGTCTTGGCGCCGGAGCAGCGCTTCCAAATGATTCCGGAACGCCGCAAGCATTTTGGGCCGGCCGGGATGATCCTCGGGCATCGCGCTCAGGCTCAGAGCCAGCCCCAGAGCGGGGAAACCATTCCCCCGTCCCCAGGCCGCTTGATCGAGTGGCGAATGGCGATAGAGGCCGTCCGGGCGCAGGCACAGATCTTGCATGAACTTCATGTGCCGTACCGCCATGTCAAAATACTTCGCCTCGCCGGTAAGTTGTCCCACTTCAGCGAGGACCGGCGTGCCCATGAATACCGAGTCGCTCATCTCGTTGTGAAACGGCATCGACTCTTTGGGGTTGCCCTGGTTGTCGAAACCCAAGTCCGCTGCCGCACGCGCCAGCTCGATGTAGCGCGTCTTTTTCGTTACCCGCGCCAGCTCTGTGAACACCAGGTGACCAGACAAGTTGCTGCCGCTCGGTCGCTCCGGCAGCGTCGCCTTCTCACCGTCGAGATAGGGCTTCACAATCCGCTCGACGTCCGCGAGATGACTTGCATCTCCGCTGAGGTCCGCCAACCGAATCCGTCCCAGCAATGCCAGCGCCGGGATGTACGCAACCTGCTCCAGCTTGTGGCCGTAGTGCGCGGCGAGTTGTTGCGCCACTTTGACCGGACTGCGCCTCAGCCGGCGCTGAATCGCTTCGCGAGCCGTCGAGCCCGGCCACCCGGAGATCCCCGCGTGCTGAACTCCCTTGAAAAGCTCAGGCGCCAGTGTGTCCAGGTCGTCGAGGTCGATCTGGATCCTGAGTGAAGAAATCGCTCCTACTCCGCCGGCGGCTTGGCGGGAAAGCTGGTTCACGAGCTCATCGCCCGCCGGCTCGATGAATGCGTCTTGATCGGGAGCGAAACGGTTGAAGAGGTTGAAGGTAAGTCCGCGCGCGCCGGTGCCGGAGCCGCTCTGGCGAACCGCAAACGCCCATTCCGGACCGACGCGAAGATCTACGACAAGCTCGGGCGCATGCATGCCGATCCAACGCCATAGATACGCCGCCTCGGGATCCGTTGCGCTGTTATACGCCGTACCTTGCGGCGGATAAGCGACCGTCGGATTCCCGCCCGAGCCATTTGACGGTCCAAGACCTGATGCCCAACCGTCAGGGTTGGCCAGCGGTACCGCCGACAGCGCAACCCGTTCTCGATGCACTTCAGCCTTGGCGTCGAAATAGAACCACCGCAAAACGGCAACTGTTGCCTGAACCGAACTCTCCGAACCATCCAACCCGCCCACCAGCAAAACGCGCGTCTTCGGCGTGAAGTAATCCAGGTCATCCTTCGTGATCAAGGCCGGAATCGGAGTCCCCTTTCGAGTCACTCCAATCGCTGTTTGAATCACCCCGGGCAGCCGCTCCACCTTCTCCGCCGGCGTCTGAGCAGCAAGAGCGGTCGTCCCCAAGACAACAACCACGCCCACCAACCTCATCCATCCCTGCAGCATGGTTCTCTCCGCGACTCCTGCGCTTTTGCGAGAGGCCTTGGTCAGCGCAGTTCCCGAATGCGCAAGTTTCGCAGCCGTACCTCCATTGCATCTCCGCGATGCAACTGCACCGCGATCACTCCCTCCGACGACTCGCCGTCGTGGGTGTCGATCGTCACTTTGCCGTTCAGCCTCAAACGGATGTGATCGCCCTTCGCATGAATCTCATAGTCGTTCCATTGCCCCTTCCGAACGACTTCCTTCGCGCGGTCCCAGCCTTCTGTCGGTGTCGCCATGACGTTTCGCCCGCGGCCTTTCTCCTCATAGAAGTTCCCCCAAGCCGACCGCTCACCCATGTCGGAAGCGTCCGCCTGATAGCCCTTCACCACCCAATCCGAAAGCCGCCGGCTGCGGAACTGCACGCCCGTATTGCCGTTGCGCAGCATGATCTGAAACCGCAGTACGAAGTCGCTGTACGGCCGATCGAGAATCAGAAACGTGTTGTGCTCGATCGGCCGTCCGTCCGTCGAGCCCACAATCGCGCCATTCTCCACCCGCCACAACCCAGGAGCCCCATCCCAGCCTTGCAGCGATTCGCCGTCGAACAGCAGTGTGAACCCCTCGCGTGCTTCCTCATCCGAAAGCCTGTTGAGGAGCGGCTCGTTACCGAACAGCCCCGACACTGCCCCCAAGACCACCCAAACCACTAATTTCGAGTACCTGCGCATCGCTCACAGTGTAGGGGAAAACACCCCGCCAAGAGGTTTTCTTGGCGGGCGTTGCGACCCTTGGCGCCCCCTGCGGGAAACGGGTTGTAAACCGCTGGCAAGCGCTGACTTCCCCGGCAATCACGAAAGCCCGTCTCGGCCCTTCACTGCGGCTGCCGTAGCGATCCAGCACCACCAGGTTCAACCAAGTCGCGCCCAATTGAGGCGGAATCAACGAACGCGCACCGAGATGCTCGCTTTGTTTGACAGCCCGCGAGGGGCATGTTAGCTTCGCCTTCTGAGTGATTAATACATGATGATCGATCGCCGTTCCGCGCTGAAGAACCTCACCAGCTTCTTCCTCGCATCTCCGCTCCTCTGCGGACAGGTCGGCCTCCCCAAGCAAGATCCGCTGCTCGACCCGATCAACATCTGGGACTTCAAGAAGCTCGCACGGGAGAAGCTTGACCCCATTGCCTGGGACTACATGGATGAGGGCGGGAAGGACGAAGTGTCCCTGCGCGAGAACCGCCAAGCCTTCAACCGCATCATCCTCCGACCGCGTTGGCTGACCGATGTACACGACATCGACCTCTCGACCGAATTGCTGGGCCACAAGATGAACTTCCCGATCTACATCTGCCCGGCGGGCGGGAAGAACTGCTTCTATCCCAACGGCGAACTCGAAACGGCCCGGGGCGCCGTCGAGGCCGGGGCCCACATGATCACCAACGGCGGCATCGACAATCTCGTCAGCAGCGGCAAGGGTCCGAAGACGTGTTGGCACTACACCATCGGCGGGCAGTTCAGCCGCAAGAGCGCCATGCTCAATTTCGTCGAGCGCGTCGAGGAGGCTGGCTATTCGGGCATCTGCTGGACCGTCGACAACATGCTCGTCTCACATCGCGAGCGAAGCATCCGCAACAAGTTCGTCCGGACTTGGTGCAATGAAGGCGGAGTGCCGCGCAACGATCAAGGCCAAGTCGTTTTCAAGGAAGGCGACACGGACAACATCTGGCGGAGCGACGTCTACCCTTCTCGCCCTTTCCCGACGCCCACCTGGGACAACCTCAAGCAACTCCGCGATATGACCGACCTGCCGATCATCATCAAGGGCGTCTTGACCGGCGAGGACACTGAGATGTGCGTCCGCCACGGGATGTCTGCGGCCGTCGTGTCGAACCACGGTGCGCGGCAGATGGATCACACCGGTTCGACCATCGAAGCGCTTCCCGAATGCGTGCAGGCAGCGGGCGGAAAGATGCCAGTGCTCATCGACGGTGGCTTCCGGCGCGGAACGGATGTACTGAAGGCCCTCGCGTTGGGCGCGACCGCAGTGGGCATCGCGCGGCCTTATCTTTGGGGATTGACCACTTTCGGCAGCCGCGGTGTGGCACGCGTCCTCGAATTGATACGCGTCGAACTGGCGCTCGACATGGGCATGTCGGGCGTCGCCCGGATCAACGACATCGACCGCAAGCTGGTCCGCATCCGCGGCTGGAGCCCCTGAGATCATGTCCACGTACCATCGAATGCCGGTCACGCGAAGACGGATGTTTGTTGAGTCCGTCAAGGGGCTTGCAGCGGGGAGTTCGCTGATCGCCCTGGCTTGCGGGGAGTCCGTATCAAAAACGGAAATGGAAGAGGATGGGCTATCGATGACAGATACTCCGGCATGCAATTTTCAGTCTTCCTACATGACCTGGGATCTGCCGCCGCGCCCCGACCCCTGTCCGCACTCGAGGCACAACATCCCTCTCGGCAACAAAGCTCGCATCCAGTTGGATGCCATCGTCGACGTGGTTGACGAGGCCAGCGGCGACACGGAGCGGTTCGTATTGATTGCGGCTTGCCGCACCGAATGGGTGTACGCGGAAAGCGGGTTGTTTCAGATTCCGAGCCGCGAGTACAGAAACATCTACTCGCGTACCGAAGAGCGGTCCATGGGACGCGGGATCACGTATGCCGGTGAAGTCGCTCGCGGCAGGCCCGTAACGGACAGCTTCCGGTCGCTCGAAATCGATGTGGTGCGCTTTGCCTCGTCACGCGTTCTTGATGAGCCGGCGGCCATCAACGAGGCCACGGAAAACAACATTCCACTCGTCGGTCGGACGGAAATCCGCGGGTCCGACCGGACCTATCTGCTTGAATACCCCATCCGGACCATGAACTTCCGTCCCGAAAATTCTTCTTTCCAGGTCGACACGGGACCGCTGCTTGCGCCGGATCTCGAAAGTGCTGAAGCGAAGTCGATCGATCGTCTCGAGATGGCGCACATTGCGTACAATCATCTGGACCGGGTGGAGTTGATCCTGCGGCGGCCGACGCCGATCACCGGCGATACGGGCGGCGAGTTGGCACGAGCCCTGCATTACTCTGAAGTAAGGGAGCACTCGGCAACAACACGGTTTCTCACCGCAGAAAGCTAGGCAACGAATATGAAGGTCAACCGCCGTCGGGCGCTGCGCCGTCTGGCTCAACTCTTCCTCGCTTCCCCGCTCTTGCAGAGGCAACTTCTGCAATCGCAGGGACCGCCGGACATTGACCCGGTTCTCGAGCCCGCCAACGTCTTCGACTTCGCCAAGCTCGCCAAAGAAAAGCTCGACCCCGTCGCCTGGGACTACATGGCCGAAGGCGCCAGTGACGAGGCCGCACTGCGCGATGCCCGTAAAGCTTTCAGCCGCATCATCATTCGGCCGCGCTTCCTGACCGATGTCCACAAGATCAGCATCGAAACCAAACTGTTCGGGAAAACGCTCCGGCATCCGATTTTCATCGACCCCGCCGGTGGAAAAAACTGCTTCTACCCGGACGGCGAAAACGAGGTCGCAAAAGCCGCGGGCGATACCGACACGCTCATGATCACCAACGGCGGCATCGATGAAGTCGTCGCGTCCGGCAAGGGGCCGAAGAATTGGTGGCAATTCACGGGTGGCGGCGAGTTCCGCACTGAGAACTCGATGCTCAACTTCGTCGAGCGTGTCGAAGATTCCGGCGCCAGCGCCATCTCGTTCACGGTCGATATCATGCATGTCTCTCATCGCGAGCGCAGCATCCACAACAAGTTCGTCCGCTCGTGGTGCAATACCGGCATCCCCCGCGACGCGCAGGGCAACCTGATCTACAAAGAGGGCAATGAGCCCTGGCGGACCGGCGGCTTCCCCTCGCGGCCCTTTCCGACTCCGACGTGGGAAACCGTCATGAAGCTCCGCGACCTTACCGACCTGCCCATCGTTATCAAGGGCATTCTCACGGCCGAAGATACGGAGATGGCCGTCCGGACAGGCATGTCCGCCGTGATCGTCTCCAGTCACGGCGCCCGCCAAATGGATCACGTCGGCGGGACGATCGAGGCCCTGCCCGAGTGCGTCCAAGCGGCCGGAGGCAAGATTCCGGTGCTCATCGATGGCGGCTTCCGGCGCGGCTCCGACATCCTCAAGGCGCTCGCCTTGGGGGCGACGGCCGTGGGGATCGCCCGACCCTACCTCTGGGGCCTCGCCGTCTTCGGACAACAAGGTGTCGCCCGCGTCATCGATCTGCTGCGCACGGAGCTGGCGCTTGATATGGGCATGTCCGGCGTAGCGAACATCGCGGAGATTGACAGGAAACTGGTCCGCTTTCGCAACTACACGCTCTAGCCTCGACTAGACCGGCGCGGTCAGTTCTTTCTCCAGCGCGGTGAAGAAGCGTTTGATCATCATCTTCGAGGTCATGTTCATCAGACGCTGACCAACCGAAGCGATCGTGCCGCCGGCTTTGACATCGCCTTGATATTCAATCTCCGTCACCGCGCCTTCCACCTCTCGAAGCCGGAAGGTTCCCCCGCCGTTGACGAATCCTATCTTGCCCCGGCCCTGCACCGTCAGCCGATAGCTTTCGGGTGGCTGCTGGTCCTCGATCCGCACCTTGCCCTGGAAAACCCCCTTCAGGCTTGATATAGCAAGAGCCATGTTCATGCGGTATTCATCGGGACCGACCGACTCCAGCGATTTACAGCCAGGCAGGGTGCGAGCCAGAACGTCGGGGTCCAGTAATACGTCCCAGACCTTCTGACGCCGCGCCGGGAGCGTGTAGGTTCCTTTCAGCGTCATGCGGAACCGGCGGCATCTTCCAGCGCCCGCCGGGTCTGCACGGCCGCCAGGCTCGCGCGGTAGTCTGCCGAGGCATGAATGTCGGACAGCACGTCGACGCCTTCGGCGGCTTGAACTGCCGCTGCGGCGAAAGCTTCCGCGTTGGCCGGCCCGCCCTCCAATGCTTGCTCGACGGCGGATGCCCGGTAGGGTTTCGAGCCCACGCCGGTTAGCGCGACGCGGACAAACGAGACATTGCCGTTCTCTACGCCGAGCCGCACGGCGGCGCCGACGATCGCGAAACCGGAGGCTGGTTGAATCAGCGTCCGATACGAGGTTGCTACACCCTCCCGCTCCACAGGAACGTGCACCTCGGTGAGAACCTCGCCATCCTCGAGCGAGGTCGTCAATGCGTCCACTAGGAACTCATCCAGAGCCACGACCCGTTCACCGGAGGCGCTCACCAACTTTACCTGCGCGTCGAGAGCCAACAACGCGGCCGGGTAATCCGCGGCCGGGTCGGCGTGCGCCACGCTGCCGCCGATCGTCCCCCGATTGCGTACCTGCACGTCCCCGATATGACCAGCCGTTTTGGCCAGCAGCGGGCACTTCTCCGCAAGCAGGTCTGATGACTCCACCTGATGATGAGTCGTCATCGCGCCGATGCGGATCGTACCGTTGTCCTCGGCGATGAAGTTGAGATCCAGAATCCGGTCGAGGTCGACCAGCCGCGTCGGTTGCGCCAGCCGGAGTTTCAACATGGGGATCAACGACTGGCCGCCGGCCAGCACCTTGGCATCCTCATCACCCAGCAGTTCCAGCGCTTCCGACAAAGTCTCGGGAGCAGAGTAATCGAAGCTCGCGGGAATCATGTCCGGCTCCTTTCATGGATGGCTTTCCAAATCGATTGGGATGTCATCGGGATGTCGATATGCTCGATGCCGAGCGGCGCGAGCGCGTCGACGACGGAGTTGACAAAGGCCGGCAGCGAGCCGATCGTGCCCGCTTCGCCCACGCCTTTCGTACCCAGCGGGTTTACCGGAGACGGCGTCTCGGTGCGGTCTGTCTCGATCCAAGGCATATTCCGCGCCTTGGGGATGGAGTAGTCCATCAGGGTGCCGTTGAGGAGCTGACCCTCGTCGTCGTAGATCACTCCCTCTTGGAAGGCGGGACCCAACCCTTGGGCGATGCCGCCGTGAATCTGGCCCTCGACCAACAACGGGTTGATGATCCTGCCGCAATCGTCCACTGCGACGAATCGTTGAATATCGACCTCGCCCGTCTCTTTGTCCACTTCCGTCACGCAGATATGCGCCCCGAACGGGAACGCAAAGTTCGATGGTTCGAAGAAGCGAGTCGCCGCCAAGCCCGGCTCGGTCCCCGGCGGCAACTGTCGGCACAGATGAGCCTCGAGGGCGATGTCCGCCAGGGTCAGCGTTGTATCCGTTGCTTCGGAAGAGAATACACCGCCTTCGAACTTCACCGTTTCCGCATCGACCCCCATCATGTGCGCCGCGTACTTCGTCGCTTTCGCGACGACATCCTGAAGCGCCAAGTGTAATGCCGCGCCGCCGATCGAAATACCGCGGCTGCCGAAGGTGCCGATGCCGTAGTGCACTTTGGCCGTGTCGCCGTGAACGACCACGATGTCGTCCATCGGAATGCCCAGGGCGTCAGCGGTCAACTGGGCGAAGGACGTTTCTTCGCCCTGGCCATGGGGCGAGATTCCCGTCATCACGGCGACTTTCCCGGTCGGCTCGACGTTGACCGATGCGCTCTCCCAGCCGCCGGCCGGTGTCGCCGGCGAAGGTCCGAACGCGCAAATCTCGCCGTAGGTCGAGATCCCGATCCCATACAGCCGACCTTCCGCGCGCGCGGCTTCCTGCTCGGCCCGGCGCCCCTTGTAGTCGACGATGTCGAGTGCTTTGTTGAAAGCCGTGGCGTAGTCGCCGCTGTCGTACTGCAAACCCGTCGCCGTGTTGAAGGGGAAATCCGTCGAAGCGGGGAAGTTCTTGAACCGGATCTCGGCCGGGTCCATCCCGAGCTTCGCCGCCAGCTTGTCGACCATCCGCTCAATCACGTATGTCGCTTCCGGACGCCCGGCGCCGCGATAGAGATCGCTCGGCGCACGGTTGGTAAACGCCCCGATCAGGTCCGCTTTGAAGCTGCGGAACTTGTACAGGCCGGGTAGCATCAGCACCGACAGCGTAGGGATGATCGGCGTGAGCAGTTGATGATGAGCACCGATGTCGCACACGATGTGCAGCTTCAGGCCCAACAGCGTACCGTCGTTTTTCGCGGCCAGTTCCAAGGTGTCTACATGCGCCCGTCCGTGGGCGACCACCTGGATGCTTTCACGCCGTGACTCGATCCACTTCACCGGCTGCTTGAGTTCCATGGCGACGAAAGCGGCCAATGCCTCCTCGGCCCAAACGTTGCACTTCGAGCCGAACCCGCCGCCGACCTCCGGCGCGATCACACGCACATGGTGCTCCGGCAAGTTCAACTGCATCGCAAGCTGCGTCCGCAGCAGGTGCGGAATCTGCGTGGACGAATAGACGGTGAGTTCCTGAGCGCCCTCGTCGTACTCGGCCACGACGCCGCGCGTTTCTATCGGCATCGGCGCCAGCCGCGGCACGAATATCTTTTCTTCTACGATGACGTCCGCCTGCCGGAAAGCCTCCTCGACGTCCCCGCCTTCCTGGCTGAACGTGAAGGCCACGTTGTCGGGGTACTCCGGATGCACCTTTACGGCGCCTTCCTGCAGCGCCTCCTCCGGGTCGGACACCAGCTCGGTAGGCTCGTAGTCCACCTCGATCCGCTCGATCGCATCCGCTGCGATGTATTTGTCCGTCGCCACCACCGCCGCCACCGGATGACCCACGTAGTACACTCGGTCGCCGGCCAGAATCTTGTGGTTCGGAATCCGCAGATCAGGCATCGAGCCGGCGCAAGGCACTGCTCCGACCGACTCGACGTCTTTCCCCACGTAGACCGCTTTTACGCCGGGTAGAGCGAGGGCGTATTCGATCGCGATGCTGTTGATCTTGGCCGCCGCGTACGGGCTCCTCAGGACCGCCGCATGCAGCATGCCGGGTCGTGTGATGTCGTCCACGTAGGTCGCGCTGCCGGTAATCAGGCGCGGGTCTTCGGTGCGCCGAATCCTCTCGCCGACGTGGGTTTTGAGCTTGGGTGCCGTTGTCGTTGTCGCCATGTCTTATGCCCCCGCCTTGGCTTTCGCCGCCGCTTCGACGGCGTTCACGATGTGTTGATAGCCGGTGCAACGGCAAAGATTGCCCTCGATGCCGTGCCGGATTTCGTTCTTTGTCGGGCTCGGATTATCGTTCAGTAGCTGCTCGACCGACATGATCATGCCCGGCGTGCAGAAACCGCACTGCAGTCCGTGTTCGTTCCAGAACGCTTCCTGGACGGCGTGCAATGCGCCATTGCTCGCCATCCCCTCGATCGTCGTGATTTCCTTGCCGTCGGCCTGTACCGCCAGCACCGTGCAGGATTTCACCGAACGGCCTTCCAGCATTACCGTGCAAGCGCCGCAGACAGTCGTTTCGCAGCCGATATGCGTCCCCGTCAGTCCAAGGTCTTCGCGAAGAAAATGGACCAGTAGACGCCGAGCCTCGACCGACCTCTCGTATTGTTCACCGTTAACCGTTACCGAAATGTCCATCGCAGAGTCTCCAGAATGCGCCATTAATCATGAAACACCGCCTGCCCCATGGTCAAGCAAAATTATCCGGATATCAACGCAATATAGAACGTTCCCCTTTCTCAGCATGGGTTCATTTTGCGTTCGCCGCAGCGGAAGCAGCCCGGAGGGCGACGGGAGCTGCGGCGAACGGCGCTCGTCGTGAGGCCGACCGAGAACGGCTGACGGTGCGCGGACACTGGCTCAGGGGCAATATTTTGCCGAGCAATTCCGGGCAATTCCGGGCAATTCCGGGCAGGCAAGCAGTGACTGGGCGGCGGGCGCGGCGGTCCGGGCGGCGGTTTTTGGTGGTGCGACCCTTGCGCACCCACGGCGAACCGAACGGCCCTGCAGACACCGGATTGGCGACCAAGACGCGCCCTCGATGTAGGGTCAAGTACACCTGTGTGCGCCAAGCGGCTCGCGCCTCGTCCTGACGGCCCTCTCTCGCACTTCGCCTCGCCACGTGGTGAGCAATGCAGGCCAGGATTCCCGCCTCCCTGTCGTCATGCTATACAGGCCGGGGCGGCGAAAACAAGACTGAAGGGCTTCAGTACCTCGAGCCGAAGGGGAACGTTCTGCTTGGCTCACCAGGGGAACTTCTCACATTGCGCCGACAGCGAAATTATCCGGATCGGCGCCTCTTATCCGTCCGTAAGGGTCGCAGGCCGGGGCGCAGGGACGGGAGGACAGAACGAAACGTTTTCGGGAAGAGGTTCGATCGCGTGGGCCGGGTACTGCGGGGAGCCGCATCGGCCAGGTCGTCGAGACATGCCCCGCCTGATCGCGGGCTTCCCCCGTCAGGTGTTGAGAAGGGCAGGCCGGCCTGTCGGAGGCTGCACCTTTTCGCGTCGGCGCAGGTAATCGGTCAGCGCCTCATCCAGGGACGGCATCTGCGTGATGGCGGCGGCTTCGATCTTGGTGTTCGAGAGACCGGCGTGGCGTGGCCTCACGGCCACGGTTTTGTACTCCCGGCGATTGGTCGGCGCGATCTCGGCTCGCAGCCCGGTCTGATCGAGAATCTTCAGCGCCCATTGATACCAGGAGATGGAGACACTGCCGCCCAAATGGTACAGGCCGAACGGGATTTCTTTCTCGAGCGCGTCGATCACGCGAGAGGCCAGAGCCGGCGCGTAGGTCGGCGTCGCGAAGAAATCGTCCACGACCTTCAAGGGGCTGCCTTCATGGGCCTTGCGGAGCACGAGTTCCGGGAAATTGCCGTGACGCGTATAGCGACCCGCCGGGCCGAACACGCCGGCGACCCGGAAGACGTACCGCTTCCGGCAATAGATCCGGGCATACCATTCCCCGGCGAGCTTCGAGAGCCCGTAGGCCGACGGCGGGCTCGGCGGATCGGACTCGGTGTAGGGTTCAGTCTTCGTCCCGTCAAAAACGTGGTCCGTCGAAAAATGAACGAGCGTGGCGCCGGCATCGCGGCAGCCGGTCGCCAGTGAATGGACGGCGAAGCCGTTGACGGCCATCGCGGCCTGCGGTTCTTTCTCGGCGAGATCGACCTGATTGTAAGCGGCGGAATTGATGACCCAGTCCGGCTGCTGCCGTGACAGCGTTTGACGGACGGCCGCCGAGTCGGTGATATCGAGTTGCCCGCGTCCCAAGGCGATCACTTCGCGCCCACGCCGGGCAAGTTCAGAAACCAGTTCGGCCCCCAATTGCCCGCCGGCTCCCAAGACGATCGCCTTCATGAGACTCCAAGCTGTCGGCGGCGCTTCCCGACCCGCCGAAACAGAACGGGATTGTATCACCCGATCCCGGCAGCTTCGCCTCGTAGGGCGACGGCGAAGCAAATCGGTAGAATGAGGCCACCGAACGAGCCTTTATGAAAACCATATGCGCCACACTGAATAACCTTTCTTCTGCAGGGAGGGTCGCACTGGCTCTACTGCTTCTCTTGGCCGCCTGCGGCGGTTCCGGGCCAACCAAGGGACCTTACGATACCGACCCTCTTACTGCCGAGCAGGCCGTTGAAGCTTTCCAAATCGAGCCGGGCTTCCGCATCGAGGTTGTCGCCACCGAACCGCAGGTCACCGACCCCGTCGACATCGCCTTCGACGAGAACGGCGATCTCTGGGTGGCCGAAATGCGAGGCTATCCGTATGACCCCGCCGAGGGAGAAAAACCGCGCAGCCGTATCCGTTTCCTGCAGGATCAGGATGGCGACGGCCGCTACGAAACGGCCACTGTTTTCGCAGACAACCTGCTGCACGTCTCTACCGTTCTTCCCTGGAAAGGCGGTGTTATCGCCGCCGCTGCACCCGACGTTCTTTTTCTTGAGGACACCGATGGCGATCACAAGGCCGACATCAAAGAGGTCCGGTTCACCGGCTTCGAGACGGATGTTACGCCGGAAGCGCGGATCAACAGCCTTCGCTACGGGCTTGACAACTGGATCTACGCGGCTAACGCCGGTCGAACCGGAACGATCACCTCACCCCAGCACCCCGACCAGCCCGGAGTCGTCGTGCGGGGGCACGACTTTCGGTTCCATCCGGGGACCGGCGCTTGGGAGCCGGCCGCCGGGTCCGTGCAGTACGGCATGTCGTTCGACGAGTGGGGCAATCGGTTCGGCTCGCGAAACACGGTCTTCTTGATTCACGCCGTCTTGCCAGCGAAATATATGCTGCGCAATCGTTTCTTCAGTCCCGGTTCGCCCATGCAGTTTCTCGTTGCGCATGACGACGAGGAAAACAAGATCTATCCGCTCACCGAGCCGCAACAATGGCGCATCGAGCGAACCCAAGCACGCCAGAAGCGCTACGACGAAACGAATCCCAGCCGTATCGAACATCTTTGGGGGCGCTTCTCGGCGGCGACCGGCGCCACGGTCTACGTCGGTGACAGCTTTCCCAAGGAGTACGTCGGGAACGTCTTTGTCGGCGAGGTGAACGGCAATCTTGTCCGCCGCAACGTTCTCACACAGGACGGCGCGACGTTTCGCGCGCACGGTGCGCTGGAGGGCGATCGGGAATTCCTGGCCGTCAAGGATTCCTGGTTCTCGCCCGTGAACTTCGCCAACGCGCCGGACGGCCATCTCTATATGGTCGACTTCTACCGCGAGTACATCGAGGAGCCTCTATCGATTCCGATGGCGCTGCAAGAGAAGCTTCAGATGGATTTCTATCGTGGCACCGATAGGGGGCGGATCTACCGCATCGCCCCGGAGAATGCTCAGCCGAGCCGGAGTCTCAAGTCGGGCTTGGGTGAGGCGTCGACGGAAGAACTGGCCGCGGCGCTCGAGCACGCCAACGGCTGGCATCGGCGGACGGCTCACCGTCTGCTGGTCGAGAAGCAGGATCAAGCCGCCGTCCCCCTCCTGAAGACGATGGCCGCCGAGAGCGAATCACCCCAGGGGCGGCTGCACGCTCTTTGGGTGCTCGAGGGGTTGGGAGCGCTGGAGCCGGCTCTGGTGCGCCGTGCGCTCGGCGACGAGCATCCGCGCATTCGAGAAAACGCTATCAAGATGGCGGAGGCGTTCCTTCCCGAATTGGCTAACGTGCTGATGGCTCGCCAGAACGACGACGACCCGCGCGTTCGGTTCCAATTCATCCTCACCCTCGGCTTACTGCCGTCCAACCATCGTGCGCTGGCGCCGCTGATCGCCGAGTACGCGGAAGACAAATGGTTCCGCAAGGCGCTGCTCAGCTCGGTCGGCAGGGGCGGGATGAGGGTGCTGAACCGCCTGCTGACGCGGCACGCCGGTTTCTTTCACGAGCCGACGGAGGGCAAGCGTGAGTTGCTGACCGAGCTGAGCGCGATCATCAGCGCTCACCGTAACAACCGCGAAATCTCTCTCTTTCTCATCACGATAGACGGCAGCCGTCGTCTCGAAAACGCCGCTTGGCGCAGCGCGGCGCTCTCGGGACTCGCCAAGGGGCTGGCCATCGACGGGTCGCGCGGCTTTCGAATCCCGGCCGCTGAGCAAGTGATCATGAAATTCGTCCGTTTCGATGACCCCGAGGTACGCGACGCGGCGCGACAGGCAGCGCGCTTCTTGCATCTGCCGGAGTTCGTTCGCCAATCTCAACGAGAGGTTGCGGATGCGAAGCTGTCGATCGAAGAGCGGGTGCGTGCGGCGGAAGCCTTGCGGGCCGGGAGGTATGCAGACGTGTCTCCCGTCTTGCGCGAGATGCTGACCACAGTGGCTCCGCAGGCGTTGCAGGCCGCGGCGGTCGGGACTCTTGCGGAGTTTGACGAGGACGGCGTCGCTGAGCTGTTACTTGCCGGCTGGAGTGGTTACGGCCCCTCGGTGCGGGAGCGGGTCGCTCAGGCCATGATGCGGCAGCGCGATCGAGCGGCGGCCTTTCTCGACGCGATTGAGGCCAATCGGGTGCCGGTCGAAACGGTCGACGCTGTTTCCCGAATCCGTCTGACGCAGTACCCGGACGACACGCTCCGACAACGCGCCGAGAAGCTCCTGGCGGCGCAGGTGAGCGACCGCGCCGACGTCGTGGCCGCGTATGCCGACATCGCGTCGCTGAACGGCGACCTCGATCACGGTCGCGACGTCTTCGAAGAGCACTGCGCGGAATGCCACCAGCCCCAAGGCCAGCGGGCGCGCCTCGGTCCGAATCTTTCCGGCGTGAACAACAAGACGCGCGAGCAACTCCTCGAAAGCATCCTTGATCCGAGCAGCGACATCCGGCCCAACTATGCCAACTATGTGGTCGTCGACAAGGTCGGTCGGATCTACGACGGTTTGCTGGCCGGCGAGACCATAGAGGCGGTGAGACTGCGCGGCGAATACGAAGATCAGACCATTCTGCGCAAGAACATTGCCGAAATGCGCACTTCGACGGTCTCGCTCATGCCGGATGGTCTGGAAGAAGACCTGAACCGGCAAGATTTGGCCGACGTGATCGAATACATGCGCGCGGGGTTGTAAGCGGCCTCGGTTCACCGAGCCATGGAAGTGACGAATCCCGCCACTGGAGTTTCCCGAGCAACGAAGAGACGGGCACCGAGACTGCCGCGGCCTCCCGCCGCTCGTTGGTCGTCCACAAGGCGTTCGGAGACCCGATCCGGATGCTGCGGCATGGAGTGGGCCTGAGGATTCCGCCCGGGCAGATCGAAGTCTCCACCGAACCCGTCAAGGGACAATCACCCTTTGCCGAGGGCCGCTGACTAGCGCGGGACCTTCCGCAGCACCAAACACCCCGCCATGATGTCGTGCAGCGTCTGGCGCTTCTCGGTGAATGGCTGTATCAGGTAGCCGATCATCAGAAGCATCCCCGATACGTACTTGCCAAGGTGGCGGCCGGTAGCTCGCAGGAACGAAATACGGCGCCCCTGCATGTCGGTGACAACGATGCCCACGGCCATCTTACCCAGGGTCGCCTGGTAAGAGGAACTGACCATAAGAGCTTCATACAACCAACTAATCCCTACTCCGAGCAGGGTAGCTAACAGGTACGTATCGGCGATGTCAGCGATTCCAACTTCACCAGTGTCGGCCGCAATTTCTGTAATGTCGTCGATAACTCCGAGCTCGAGGGCAATCAGGTTCGTAACGATGCTGACGAGAATCCGATCCATGATGTCAGCCAGCAGCCGCCTCCCGAAGTTTGCGTACCGTGTCGCCTGCCCGGCCGCTGGTGCAGCGGTCGGCGGAGCTGAGACCGGAGGGGCGGGCGCGGGGACAGTGGCTTCGCCGCGCCTCAGCGAAGCGCCGCACTGCTTGCAGAAGACATGCGCGTCATCGTTTGGGCTACCGCATTGAGGACAGAACATGAATGGCTCCCTGAGAACTCCGCTTCCGCGCAAAGGGAACCATTATAGGGAAACTTCGGGGTCCTCGGATGCTGTGCTAGAGTGCCTGACGCCAACACGAAGGAGATGAAGTTCATGATGAAGCGGGTGTCGGCAGCAATGCTTGTCGTTTTATTGGGAACGCCGGCTCTGGCGGCGCGGGACGCGAAGCCCAACATCGTCCTCATCGTGTCCGACGACCAGGGCTATGCCGACCTCGGCTGCTGCGGACGTCCCAAGCTGAAGACGCCGAATCTCGACCGGCTCGCCGCCGAAGGCGTGCGCCTCACCAACTTCTACGTCACTTGGCCGGCCTGCACGCCGTCCCGAGGCAGCATCCTTACCGGGCGCTATCCGCAGCGTAACGGCCTCTACGACATGATTCGCAACAACGAAGTCAACTACGGTCACCGCTTCACCGAAGAGGAGTACGCGGTCTCGCCCGAGATGACTCTCGGTCTTGATGTGCGCGAGATCACCATCGCGCAGGTTCTCCGCAAAGCCGGCTACGCGACGGGCGTTTTCGGCAAGTGGGATAGCGGCCGCGCCCGCCGCTTCATGCCGTTGCAGCGCGGGTTCGATGCCTTCTTCGGATTCTCCAACACCGGTATCGACTACTTCACCCACGAGCGGTACGGCATCCCTTCCATGTATCGCGGCAACGAGCGGGTCAAGGTCGAGGGCTACGCGACCGATCTGTTCCGGCGCGAGGCGATCGACTTCCTGAACAAGAACCGCCGCCGGCCGTTCTTCCTTTATGTCCCTTTCAACGCTCCGCACGGTGCCTCGAATCTCGACCGCGTCGGCGTGCAGGCGCCCGATGAGTACTACCGAATGTACGGTGGCCTGCCGCCCACCAAGAGTCAGCTCTACAAGGCGGCCATGACTGCCATGGACCACGCCATCGGTAAGATTCTCGATGAACTTGACCGACTCGGGGTCGCCGACAACACCCTGGTCGTTTTCTTCAGCGACAACGGCGGTTCCGGCGTTGCGGACAACACGCCGTTGCGCGGACGCAAGGCGCGAATGTTCGAGGGAGGCCTGCGCGTGCCGTTCATCGCGCGTTGGCCGGGGCGCCTGCCGCGGGGGAAAGTCAGCGACGCATTCCTCACTTCCCTCGAAGTCTTTCCGACATTCACCGCCGTTGCGGGAGGCCGACTGCCCAAGGGCGTCATCTACGACGGGTTCGACATGATGCCTGTTCTTCAGGGCAAGGCCGCCTCGCAGCGGACAGCGATGTATTGGCAGCGGCGCAGCCTCAAGGCGGCGCGCTACAAGAATTGGAAGTGGGTTGAGGCGGGTTCGGACGGCGGATTGTTCGATCTGACGGACGACATCGGCGAAGAGAAGGACCTGTCCAAGACCCATCCGGAAATCCTCGCCGACCTCAAGACCCGCTGGGGCCGATGGCATGAAGAAATGAACGCCGCCGAGCCCCGCGGCCCTTTCCGCGACTACTGACCTGCCGTTCTCAGCGCGCCGTGGAAAGGCGCCTGCTTCGAGCGGCTGCCAACCCCGCCCAAAAACGGCCGCTTGGGTTGGCATCATCCAGGCGGGTGATGGAGGCCCCGGTCGGGGAGCAAGCCGCCGGAACAGCTATTCCCTCGACCTGCGCAGGTCTCGCCTCCCCTCGACTCCCCCACATGGTGAGATATCCAGGTTCGTTGGGTGAGTCCCAATATGCCCCGGCTTATCGTGTATTCCTATGCGGAAACAGCCGGATTGACAAGGCTCCCGAGGCCCGGGACATCGATGGTCACGACGTCGCCGGGCGCAAGCGCGGCCTCTTGGGTCACGATGATACCGGTGCCGGTAAGTAGCACCGTCGCGGCGGGGATGGAATTGCCGCGGCGAAGATACTCGACCAGTTCCTCGAATCTCCGCCGCAGTTGGGCCGTGGAGGCCTTGCCTTCGAAGGTCACATCTCCGTGGCGGCGGATGCTGCAGGTCATTTCGAGTTGATAGGGGTCATCGATTTCGTCGGGGGTCACCAGGAACGGCCCCAGCGCGCAACACCTGTCGTAGACCTTCGACTGCGGCAAATAGAGAGGGTTCTCGCGTTCGATATCCCATGCGGAAACGTCGTTGCCGAGAGTGTAGCCCACGATCTCGGCCTTGCTGTTGAGCACGAGAGCGAGTTCGGGCTCCGGCGCGGTGAAGGTCGAGTCCGGGCGGATGCCAACAGGCTCGTTCGGGCCGACGCAGACCCGGGCGGTGCCTTTGAAGAACAGCTCGGGACGGTGCGCCGGATCGGACACGTAGCCGTAGGGGCCTTCGCCCGCGCCCAGCTCGCCGTCGCGGAACTCGGCGCTCGGCGCATACGAGCAGCCGCAGGCCCAGACTTCGCTCGGGGTCACCGGCATGGCGAGTTCCAGCATGACGGGGTCGACCAGCGCCAGCTCCTCGGCCAGGTCCGTCAGGTCGCGTCCTTCCTGCTCAGCCTGGCGAATGAGCGAATCCATCGTGTGGCCGATGATCAGCCGATAGCCGTTGGCGTGAACGATGGCCGCACACAGCACGCCGGTGGCTGAAACACGAACCTGGGCCAGCTTCATGGCAGCGTCCCCTCTAGTAGCCGAGATAAACCGTCTTGTAGTCGGTGTAGAAGTCGAGCGCCGCCGGACCCTGCTCTTTCGGGCCGAAACTGGAGTCCTTGGTGCCGCCAAAGGGCAACTGATACTCGACGCCCGCGCTCGGCAGATTGACGGTGACGAGACCGGCTTCGATTTGCGAGGCGTACTCGAGGATGCGTGACACGTCCTGAGTCTGGATCGAGGCCGACAGTCCGAAAGCGATGTTGTTGGCGATTCGGATGGCGTCGTCGTAGTCCTTGGCGCGCATCACGGCCAGCACCGGGCCGAAGACCTCCTCCTGGGCGATCCTCATGTCCTCGTTGACGCCGGTGAAAACCGTGGGCTCGACGAAGTAGCCTTTGTCATACTCGCCGCCGGTCAGGCGGTTGCCGCCGCATTCGAGCCTGGCGCCTTCCTCGCGGGCGATCTCGATGTAGCGAAGGTCGGTTTCGAGCTGAGACTGGTCGATGGCGGGCCCGATTTGAACGCCGGCTTCGAGCCCGTTGCCGACCTTCAGTTTTTGGGTGGCCTCGATGAGAGCGGCGACGAACTCGTCATAGATACCGTCCTCGACGATAACGCGGCTGGTGGCGGTGCATTTCTGGCCGGTGGAGAAGAATGCGGCGTTGACGGTGTTGCCGACGGCCTTACCCAGAATCGCGTCGTTCAGGACGATGGTGGGGTTCTTGCCGCCCATTTCCAGTTGAATGCGCAGGCGGCGCTTGGAAGCTTTCTCATGGAGCTGGTTGCCGATCTCACACGATCCGGTGAACGAGATCGCCTTGAGCGGAGCCGCGTTGACGAGGGCATCTCCCAACTCACCGCCGGAACCGGCCACGAAATTGACGACGCCCTCGGGTACGCCGGCTTCATGGCAGGCCTCGATGATGCTCCAAGCGCTCAGAGGAGAGGCGGACGCGGGTTTCATGATGACGGTGTTGCCGGCGACCATCGCCGGAGCCAGCTTCCAGGCCGGGATCGCGCTCGGAAAGTTCCAAGGGGTGATCAGACCGACGACCCCGAGGGGTTTCCGGAAGGCGTACATGAAGACGCGGTCGCGTTCGGAGGGAACCATGTGGCCGGGGATGCGCGATCCTTCGCTGCCGAAATAGCGGAAGATGTTGATTGAGCGCATCGTCTCGCCCTTGGCTTCGGGAAGGGTCTTGCCCTCCTCGCGCGTCATCTCCTCGCCAAGCTGGTCGAGCTTGCTCTCCAGAATATCGGCGATTTTGAAGAGGTACTTGCCTCGGGCGGGCCCGGGCAGAGCCGCCCAGCCAGCGAACGCCTCTTGCGCCGCCGCCGCGGCGTTGGCAATGTCGTCGGTGCTGCCTTTCGAAAAGACAGCAACCAGGTCATCGTTATCAGCCGGATTACGGACTTCGAAGGTCCGGTCGGCGGTGACCCACTCGCCGTTGATGTAGTTTGCGTAGGTTTTTGCTTCGCTCATCGGTGTCTCCAGGGAACGTGGCGGACGAAGGCTTGCCGGTGTGCCTTGTTGACGTCCTCGGCTTCGATTGCGAGGGGGCCGCAATCCGCCGCCAGGGTACGGCTTTCGCCGCAGAGTAGAAGTATCTTTTGTACTACAATTGGGCGCCTATGCCAATCTTCCCATCATCGCATGTCTCGCTGGTGACTGGCGCCAGTACGGGGATTGGAGCGGCGGCCGCGTTGGATTTGGCGCGCGAAGGCTCCCGTGTGGCCGTCCACTACAACACCAGTGCGTATGCCGCCCATGAAGCGGCGGGGAAGATCGAGGCCGCGGGCGGAACGGCTGCGGTCTATCAGGGTGATCTGTCGACAGCGGAGGGCGCCCGCAAGCTGGTATCGGATGTACTGGCCGGGTACGGCCGCATCGATTGTCTGGTCAACAATGCAGGTTCACTCGTTGCCCGAAAGCTGCTGCTCGACATCACGGACGAGTTATGGCGGCAAGTGATGGATGTGAACCTGAACAGCGCCTTCTGGGTAACGAAGTCGGCGGCGGCACACATGATCGAGCGGGGCTCCGGGACGATCATCAATATCAGCTCGATCGCGGCGCGCAACGGCGGCGGTCTCGGTGCAATGCCCTACGCGACGGCGAAGGCGGCGATGACATGCATGACGAAAGGGTTGGCCAAGGAGCTGATCGGCCACGGGATCCGCGTGAACGCGGTGCACCCGGGCGTGATCCTGACGCCGTTCCATGAGCGATTCAGCAGCGTGGAGCGGATGAAAGCGATGGTCTCGACCATCCCTCAAGGCAGGGCCGGTGAGCCCGAGGAGATCGCCGGGATGATCACGTTCCTGGCCAGTGACCGGTCGAGCCACATCGTGGGCGAGGCCATCGAGATCAACGGCGGCATGTTGATGGACTAGCCTGCATTTCTCACCACGCGGCGAGGAGAAGTGCGTGAGAGGGCCGTCAGGACGAGGCGCGCGCCGCTTGGCGCGCGCAGGTGTACTTTGACAGTACATCGAGCACGGCAAGCAAGCGCAACGAAGTCATGGCGGTCTTATCGCGTGCTGCGGCCGTCGGGTGGTGAGAAATGCAGGCTAAAGCCGAGGTCACGCCCACGCGCGGAGCCCTTTTCGCAGCCCGCCGGCCACCGAACGAGGCCCCCTCTTGGCCCGTAACCGCAGGGTTTCCCTGGCGGGCTGTCGTCCGCATCGGCGGGGGTTTGTGCCCGCTGCGTCAGCGGAAGTGGTGCCAGAGGACGAGCACGGAGCAGGCGACGAGGCCGGTCGCCACTGCCATACGGCGTTCGGCGACGGGATTGAGGTCCTGTTCGGCGGACCAATCGAGCGTCAGGCCGGCAATGCGCGACAGCACAGGCTTATCGCCGCTTGAACTGACCGCAATCATCAGCGCCACGCAGGCGAAGAAAACCATCACGCTGAAGTTGAGAAAGCTGAAATCCACAATCACCATCAAAGGACCGAGGTCGTAGCCCATCGCCTTGTGCAGGATGTCGAGAACAAAGCGCAAGGCGCCCGCAAGCCCGCCGACGAGCAGGGTCGTCAACGCCGCCCGTGCCGTGGCACCCTTCCAAAGAATACCCGTGAGGAAGGTAGCGGTGATCGGCGCTCCCACGTAAGCCTGAACGCTCTGAAGGTATTGATAGATCTCATCATCCAAATAGCGGATGAATGGGATCCAGGCGATGCTGAGCCCGACGATGACAGCCGTGCTGAGCCGCCCCACCCAAACGAGGCGGCGCTCACCTGCTTCCGGGTGGAGCTTGCGGTAGACGTCCATCGTGAGCAGCGTCGAGCAGGAGTTGAACACCGAGCTCAACGACGACATCAGCGCCGCGAGCAGAGCAGCTACCATGAGCCCGGTCATCCCCGGCGGCAGCAGCCGTTGGACGAGCAGCGGGTAGGCGTTGTCGCCCGTAACATCGTTCACCCAGAGCGCCCGCGCGATCAGGCCCGGCAGCACCAGGATGAACACCGGCAGGATCTTGAGAGCCGCGGCGAAGATCGTGCCCGTCCGCGCGTCGGTCACGCTTCTCGCGCTGAGCACCTTCTGGACAATGACCTGGTCGGTGCACCAGTACCAGATTCCCAGAATGAGCGTGCCCACCGTCGTGCCCAGCCAAGGAAAGTCCGGATGGTCGAGCGGTTTGATCATGTGGAAGAAGTCCGGGGGCAATGCTTCCCGGAGTCCGGCGAATCCGCCGACGGCGCCGAGCCCAAGAAAGGTGAGCAACGCGGCGCCGCCGATCAGGATGAAGGCCTGAAAAAGATCGGTGTAGATAACAGCCGAGAGTCCGCCGGTCACGGTGTAGATGCCCGTGGCGATCACGAGCAGAATGGCAGACGTCATGTAGTCCCAACCGAAGATCTCGCGAATGAGAATGCCACCCGCGAAAAGCGCCACGGAGATCTTCGTGAAGACGTACGCGACGAGGGAGACACCCGTCAGGTACCAGCGGGCGCCGGGGCTGAAACGGCGCTCGAGAAACTCCGGCATCGTAAACACACGGCTGCGTAGATACTGCGGGATGAAGATCCAACCCAGGGCAATGAGGCAGAAACTCGCCGACCACTCGTAGCAGCCTACGGCCAAGCCGCTCGATGCGCCCGTGCCGGCCAATCCGATGAAGTGCTCGCTTCCGATATTCGTCGAGAACAGCGTCGCGCCCACCGCGAACCAGCCGACGTGCTTGCCCGCCAGGAAGTACTCGGTGGTCGTCGTCTTGCGTCGTGAATGGTAGAACCCGATGCCGAGGACGGCTGCGAAATAGAGCGCGATGATGATCGTGTCGATCAAGATGCACGTTCCTCCGGGACCTGTGGTTGCTCGATCTCGGTTACGTGTGCGATGTGCCGCATGAGCGCTGGGAAGAATTCCGCGAAATCCGCGGCAAGCCCGTCATAGTGGAGCGCGAGTTGGGACACGCCGCTCCCGAGCGGATTTGCCCGCGACACGCGGAGGCTGATGCGCTTCAACTGTTGGGCGACGCCGTCTTCCGTCACACAGGAGCCGAGCCAGTCCTCACGAATCATGCGCGGCAGTGCGCTTTTTAAACGCGGCGGTGGATCGACCGGCGGGTTTGCAAGCATTCGATACGTGCGGCGCACGAAAGAGGACAGGTCTTCACGCGGCCGGTATCGACGCCAGTCACAAGCCAGGAAGTGGTCATAGAAAACATCAACGAGTACGCCGGCATAGCGGCGATAGGGCGGTGGAAGCCTGCCGCGGCTGCGCCTGAAGACGGGATGCGCGTCCGTGAAGCTGTCGATGGTGCGGTGGAGTTGAATCCCCCGCTGAATCGCGGGCGGATGACCGGTAGCGTCGACTCCTTTCAGAAAGTCGCCCATCAGATTCCCGAGCATCACTTCGGGATCGTCGCCGGATAAGGAAAGGTGAGCCAGGAAGTTCACTTCAGGATCAGCGCCAACGGCCAAGCGAGCCAAGCCAAGCCGGACAAGGCTAGATAGTAGCCAATTGCGGGCGTGGTCGGGCGAGTGATTCCCCAAGGGACCGATCGCGGAGAGTTGTGTGTGTCAAGTTCTATAAAAAAGGGTTAAGATCCAGATGAGTCAACCTCTGGGTCTCTGGACGTCAGAACCTACATGAAACGAATTCTGAGCTTCATCGCTTCCTGTTTTTTGCTAAGTCTGCTGTCCGCCGGGGCCACCCCGACAATCCCCGATACTCCGGCTGGCCGCGTCTTCGGAAACTGGCTTGAGGCCTTCAACAGTGGTGATTCCTCACTCCTGGCGATCCACTACCAAAAACACCGAGTTGGAAAGTCAGCAGACCGCGACATCCAGTTCCGCATTATGACCGGAGGTTTCGATCTCCTCTCCATTGACGAAAGCCAGCCCCAACGGCTTGTCTTCCGTGTCAAGCAGCGGCTCCGCGACGTGACTGCGATCGGCAACTTGATCGTCGACGACCGAGAACCACCGCAGGTTTCCCGTTTCTTGCTGCGCGCGATCCCGCCAGGGTCGGGTGACCCCGACTTTACGATCGACGCCGGCCTGCGTGAGCGAGTCATTGACAAGGCCATCAAGAAGCTCGACCAATACTATGTCTTCCCCGACCTCGCCAAGGAGATGGCCGAGGCCGTTAGAGCTCGGCAGCGGCGCGGCGAGTATGCGTCCGTGACCGACGGCGACGAGTTTGCCAAGTTGCTCACCGACTATTTCCGCGAAGTGAGTAACGATAAGCACCTCAGAGTCATGTTCAGCCCCCTGCCGCGGTCAGAACCTTCGGCCAACCAAGCCCCACGGCCAGCTCGCGACGAGCAACGCCGCAAGAGACTGGAGCAGTCAAACTGTGGCTTCGAAAAAGTGGAACGACTCGCCGGCAATGTCGGCTACGTGAAATTCACCATGTTCGCCGACCCGACATTCTGTCGACCAACGGCCATCGCCGCTATGAACTTTCTCGCAAACGTCAACGCGATCATCTTCGACTTGCGTGAGAATGGCGGCGGCCATCCCGCCATGGTGGCGTTGATCTCGTCCTACCTGTTCTCCGAACCGACCCATCTCAACGACCTTTGGGAGCGAAAAAGCGAAGAGACCAAACAGTACTGGACACTCTCCGACGTCCCCGGAAAGCGCCTCACCGAGCAATCCGCCTACGTCCTGACCTCTCGCCGGACGTTCTCCGCCGCCGAGGAATTCTCCTACAACCTCCAGCAACTCGACCGCGCCCGCATCGTCGGCGAGACGACCGGCGGTGGCGCCCACCCGGTTTCGGGCCATCGTATCGATGGACGCTTTCACATCATGGTTCCTTACGCCAGAGCGATCAATCCCACATCCAAGACCAACTGGGAGGGCATCGGTGTCAAGCCCGATGTCGAAGTGCCGGCCGCCGAAGCTCTGGAAAAGGCGCTACAGCTTGCGAGAGGGACGCAGAAGTCTAGATAGACTCCCGCGAGACGATGCTCTCCTTCAGAAGGGCATCAACCTCACGTCCGAGGGTCGAGAGATTGGTCTTGATCACATCCCACACCAGACGGTCGTCCACGTCGGCGTATCCGTGAATCAGCACATTGCGGAAGGCGATGATGCGCTGATAGTGGCTGATTTGGCCAGCCGCCGGTTCGTCGATCCTGGCGAGACTGGCCATCGCCTCGCCGATGATTTCGAACTGACGCTCCACAGCCGATCGCAGCATGGCGTCGCCTGCATAGTCCGCAAACGTCTTGCCGCTCGTGAACTCTCTCAGCAGATCGGCGGCGCGCTGGATATCGTACAGGTACTTCCGAGCCTCAAGCCTCATAGACGGGAGTCCTCGTCTGCTCCACCGATTGCAGGAAGTAGGGATTCTTGATGGCCGACTTCACCACCAGGTCCACGGGCCGTCCGAAAAGCTGCCTGAGAGCTTCCAGCAGGCCGAAGTAGGCGTCCGCATAGGCGTCGAGAGCCGCAGGCTGAAACTCGACCAGGAAGTCCAGGTCGCTCTCTTCCGGATCGTACGGGCCGGTTGCGGCCGACCCGAACAGGTCGAGCCGCCGGACCCCGTAATGGAGGCAGAGACGTCTCAGTTCATCGGCCCGCTCCTCGATGGCGGGAATCATCTTGCCTCCTCCTGGTTCGCACCAAACCCCAGCCGAGCCAGGTTTTCCTCTATAGCCGCGTCCAGCCGCTGCGCCTCGGCCTGCTGCTCGCGCAGTTGAGCGGCGAGACGAGCCATCTTGTTCTCGAACGGCTCGCCGTCGTCCTCCTGTGGCTCAGCGCCGGCATATCGGCCGGGGGTCAGCACGTGGCCGTGCTTGCGGACCTCCGCCAGCGGCGCGCCCCTGCAGAAGCCGGGGGTGTCTGTGTACTCGTCCTCACCCCGCTGGGCTGAAACATCCTCCTGATCAAGCGGCGTTGACACCGGTCCGGGTGTTTCGCGCTTGAATGATCCGCACGCGGGCGGAGGAAAAACTGGTCTGGAGACATGGAGCCGTTGGCGAGCACGGAGCCGGCCGCGCCCCTGGGAGCCAGGTGATGGACGCAACGGTTACGTCTCAAAGTAGCGGGGCTCGGCTCGAGCCGGCCGAAGAAAGCCTGCATATCTCCCCACCTGACGGCCGAAGCACGCGATACGACCGTCATGACTTCGTTGCGCTTGCTTGCCGTGCTCGATGTATAAAGGCCGTGATTCGTGTTTCGTGATTCGTGTCTCGTGACCCGCACACACTTCGTCTCGCCACGTGGTGAGATATGCAGGCTAGGCCAACAATTCCCGTACGACCCGACCGTGCACGTCGGTCAGGCGCATGTCGCGGCCGCCGTGGAAGTAAGTCAGCAGTTCGTGGTCGAGGCCCATCAGGTGGAGGATCGTCGCATGCAGGTCGTGGACGTGGACCGTGTTCTCGACGGCCTTGTAGCCAAAGTCATCGGTGGCGCCGACGACTTGGCCGCCTTTGACGCCGCCGCCGCCGATCCACGTCGAGAAGCCGCGCGGGCTGTGGTCGCGGCCGTTGGTGTTCTGGCTGGTGGGTGTGCGGCCGAACTCTCCGGCCCAGACGATCAGGGTGTCTTCCAGAAGGCCGCGGCTGTTCAGGTCAGTGAGCAGGCCGGCGATCGGCAGGTCGGTTTCGGCGCAGTGGAGTTCGTGGTTGCTGTTGACATCGCTATGCGCGTCCCAGGTGTCGTCGCCGTGGCCTCCTCCTGAGTAGACCTGCACGAAGCGGACGCCTCGTTCGACAAGGCGGCGAGCGATGAGGCAGTTGCGGCCGAACTTCTCCGTCACCTTCTGGTCAAGACCGTAGAGTTTCTTCGTCGCCTTGGTTTCGCTCGAGAGGTCGACGGCCTCGGGCGCCGACTGCTGCATGCGAAAGGCGAGTTCGTAGCTGGCGATGCGCGCCTTGAGTTCGTCGCTTTCCGGACCGGCCGCGCCACCGGGAAGGTCGTCGAACTTCGACAGCAGATCAAGCTGTTGCCGCTGCTGTTCCCGCGAAACACCTTCGGGGGGCTCGAGGTAGAGAATAGGATCGCCCGTGGAGCGGAACTGCGTTCCCTGATACGTCGCGGGCATGAAGCCCGAGGACCAATTCGGCGGACCCGAAATGGGACCGCCGCGATGATCGAGCAGAACGACGTAGGCCGGCAGGTCCTGGTTCTCGGTACCGAGGCCGTACGTCACCCACGAGCCGACGCTCGGGTGGCCCTGTCGTATGAAACCGGTGTTCATCTGAAGCAGCCCGGAGCCGTGCGCGAAACTGTCGGCATAGGTGCCTCGGATGACCGCGATGTCATCGATTTTGGCCGCAACGTTGGGATAGAGATCGGAGACTTCGATACCTGACTCGCCGTACTTCTTGAACGTCCGCGTCGAGCCGAGAAGGCCGCCGAGTCGGCTGCGGCGCATCGCGAGCAGCGGGTCGGCATCGAAGTTCGGCATCGGCTGACCGTCGCGGCGGTTCAGTTCAGGCTTGGGGTCGAACGTATCGACCTGACTAACGCCGCCATACATGAACAGAAAGATGCAGCGCTTGGCCCTGGCCCCGAAGTGGGGCGTCTTGGGGGCAAGCGGAGAGGCGGCCTCTGCGCCGCTTGCCGATCTGCTCGCGGCGTGCGCCTGCGCGCCAAAGAAACCGTCCTGAGCCAGCAGGTAGGTGAGGGCCGTGCCTGCGAATCCGCCGCCGGCCTGCCACAGGAACTCGCGGCGGGTTTCGCCGCACGCCAAGCGTGGGACCCGTCGTCCGGTCTTGGGTTTGAGCAGCATCGCTATGGCGCCCGCTGTTAGTTTAACTCAGATAGAAGAACTCGTTCATGTTCAGCAGCACCAGGCAGAAGGCTTGGAGCACGCGAAGATTTGCATCCACATCCGCGTTCGAGGCGGAGGTTTCAGCCATGACCTGAGAGGACTGCTTCTCGAGGAAACGGAGTGCTTCTTTGAGTTGATCGGACGTCGGCGGTCGATTCAGAGCCAGTTGAAACGCCAGGCGGATCTGTGCGAGTCGATCGGCGCCCGCTTCCCGGAGCAGCCGCTCGGCCAGCCGTTTGGCTTGGGCATGCGTGAAATCACCATTCAGGAACGTCAACGCCTGTGGGCCGGTGATCGAGACGCGGCGGTGTTCGCAACTCGACGTGTTGTCGGGAGCATCGAGCATTTCCAGCTCCGGTACGGCCACGCTGCGCTTGATGAAGATATAGACACTACGGCGGTCCGCTTCGGCGGCCTCGGATGTTTCCCAGCCCAACCCGGGCCGCGACTGACCATCGAGGACGGCCTGCGGCAGCTCGGGAAAGATGCTCGGTCCTCCGCGCTTTGTGTTCAAGCCGCCGCTGATGGCGAGCATGGAATCGCGCACGGCTTCCGCTTCGAGCCGCCGCGGTTTCCAGCGCCAGAAGAGGCGCTGGTTCGAGTCCTTCGCGGCCGCGGCCTCGTCCCACTGTGCCGAAAGGCGGAAGGTCGCGGACTTGGCGATCAGCCGGTGCAGGTGTTTGAGGCTCCAACCCGATTGCCTCAGCTCCGTCGCAAGATAGTCGAGCAGCTCGGGATGGCTCGGACGCTCGCCGGCCACGCCGAAGTCGTTTTCCGAGGCGACCAGGCCCTCCCCGAAATACCACTGCCAGACCCGGTTGACGATGACACGGGCGACCAGCGGATTCTCGGGGGCCGTCATCCAACGCGCCAGCGCCAGACGGCGCCCCGTGGAATACATCGGGCGGTCGTCGGGATCAAGCGAGACGCGCCCGACGACAGCCGGCGTCGATGGAAATACGACATCCGCGGGCTGAGTGGTGTCGCCGCGTGCAAACAGGCGCGTAACGGGTGGGATCGACGTGTCTTCGAACCAGATGTAGGCCCGCGGCGGCTCGGCCGGACGCGAGGCTTCGGTGGTCTCCACACGCTTGTTCCAATTGTTGAGCTGTGTCGCTTCTTCGTCGGTGGCTTCCCGCAAAATGGCGGTGTCGAGCTGCTTTTCGAACTTCTCGACCAACTCTTTCTGACGATCCGAGCGCTGCTTTTCGTCCTTTTGGAATGCAAGCACGGTTTCCGCATGGTTGAGGAAGTTCAGATCTTCCGGGCCGTCGGCGGCTTTCTCGAACAGCCGATCGAGAATCGCCTGCCGCGTTTTGCCGATGTCTCTTTTGAGTCGCCCGACAGCCTGATCCGCCTTTTCCATGGCGGTGCGGTAAGCCGCCAATTCCGCTTCGGTGCCGACCAGGCGATCGAGATCCTTGCGCTTGTCTTGGGGCCGTTTGAGGGGCTCGAAGACAGCCAACAAACGGTAGTAGTCCTTTTGCGAGAACGGCTCGAACTTGTGGTCGTGGCATCGTGCGCAGCGAATGGTCAGCCCCATGAACGTGGTGGAAGCTACCCCGAGCACGTCGTCAAGCTGATCGTACCGATCGACCCGGGGATCGGCGGGTTCATCGTCCCAGGTGCCGAGGCGCAGAAAGGTGGTGGCGATCTGCGACTCGGCATCGGCATCAGCGAGTTCATCACCGGCCAACTGCTCGATGAGGAAACGGTCGAACGGCTTATCCTTCTGAAAGGCCTCGATGACGTAATCCCGGTAGCGCCAGGCGTGCGGCTTCACGCCGTCACGCTCGTAACCGTTGGATTCGGCGTAGCGAACGACATCGAGCCAGTGGCGGGCCCAGCGCTCGCCGTACGCCGGGCGGTCGAGCAGATCGTCGATGAGCCGTTCGTAGGCAGCGGGCGATTCGTCGGCCAGAAACGCTTCCGCTTCAGCGGGGGTTGGGGGCAGGCCGGTCAGGACGAAGTGGGCGCGGCGGAGAAATGTGCGGCGGTCGGCGGCCGGGGCGGGTGAAATGCCGTTTTGTTCCAAAGCTGACTTGATGAAGGCATCGATCGGAGTTCTCACCCACTCTTTTTCGGCGGGTTCCGGCAAGGCAGGCCGCTTGGGTGGCGTGAAGGCCCAATGCGCTACTCCGGGTTGGGCCGGTTCAAGTGCGTCAGATGCGGCGGGTTGTGTTTCGGGGGCCGACGGAACCGGCGCCAGCCCCTTTTCGATCCATCCCCTGATCACTACGGCCTCATCCGCGCTCACCTTCTCTTCGCCCAGAGGCATCGACTGATCGATGATGCGCTGATAGAGCAGACTGGCGTCGGGCGAGCCGGCGGCGACGGCGGGACCCTTCGAGCCGCCTTTGACGATCGATTCCGGCGTGCGGAGATCAAGCTCGCCCATCTGCATCTCGCCCGCATGGCAGGCAAAGCAGCGCCGAGCCAGGATGGGACGGACGTCTTCGGCGAAGTCGGGGCTAGCAGCAGCGGCGGAAACCGCAGACACCACCGACATCAGGATTACGGCAGGAACCGATCGCATGCCGTATTGATTATGCAACAGCGAACGGCTGAGCGGAAGAGCCGGAACAACTCTGCGGGGCTGCTCGCAATCCCCGCGCGGCGGAAATCAAAGGCCCCGTGAGCCGCGTTCGATGACCTCGAACGCGGTCTCCTCTGCGGGTCGTCACTGTTCCGTCTGCACTCGCCTGCTTTTCTCACCGCGCGGCGAGGCGGAGTGCGTGAGAGGGCCGCTCGTTCGTTCGTATCAACGGTCTCGGATTCCGGGACACGGAGCGCCCCGATCGTCCCCTACCCGAACAAGCCCCAAGGCTCCTGGATATCTCAGTTGCGGTCGCGGTCGAGCGGCTTCGAAGCGCGTTCTTCGAGGTTCTCGAACAGGAACACCCCGCCTTTGCCAGCCACGACGATGTCGAGGTCCCCGTCGCCATCTACATCGACGACCGGAATCTGCATCCCGCCGCCTACTCGCCCCCCGTAGTGGATGATGTGCCTCACCCACTCCGAGCCGGAGGGCGTCTGTTCATACCAGTACAGCCCCAACACCTCGCGCCCTCCCGCGTCATGTCCGTTGTGGGCGAAGAGCCGTTTGCCCGTCACGAGTTCCGGACGGCCGTCGCCGGTGAGATCGATCATCGTCATGGCATGCGCCTGCGACCATGCGTCATCGATCAGGTGCTTCGTCCATCGCGCTTCCGAGCTCCCGGGCGCGGCTTGCTCCAACCAGAAGATGCCATAGTCATGCGCCATCGACGTCACGATATCGTTGACGCCGTCCCCGTTGACGTCATGTACGAACAGGAACCCGGCACGCCCCTCGGTATCGTATTCCGGACGGTACTCCCAGCGGCCCGCGCGCGGGTCTGCCGGTGCTTTCAGCCAACCTTTCGGGGTCAGGATGTCGTTGCGTCCGTCCCCATCGATGTCGCCCGCTCCGATGCCGTGCCCGAAGCTGCGCTCATCGACTTCGTGCTTGAGCCAGGAAGTCGCGCTCCCTTCTTCCACAACTTCGTACCACGCCGTCCCATTGTCCGCGCCACCGAACTGCGGCAGAACTTCCATTGCGTTCCCGTCGTTATCGATGTCGACGAGAAAAGCAAACTCCACGGGCGCTCCGGAGTCGATGATGGCTTCCTTCCACTCGGCGTGGGGCTTGCCGGGATTGCGAAACCATGCCATCTTCCGACTCATGTAGCTGACACTGACGATATCCGTCTTGCCGTCTCGGTCCACGTCCAGCGGCAGGTCGCTGAATACGTCGATATAGTTGTTCAGCGTCGGAAAGCGCCGGAACCGGTGTTTGCGCCATGCAGGCGCCTCGTACCAGTTCTCGCCTGAGATGACGTCGAGCCGGCCGTCGCCGTTCAGATCCTCCACGGCGCAGGTTTCATTGCGGCCGAGGTCGAGAGTGTGCTTTCGGAAAAGGATCTCGTCCGAAACCTGTCCGCGGGAAGGAACGATGCCGAGGCAAACCAAAAGCAGTAGGGCCGCTCCCCGCTGAAAGAAGCCCACGCCGGCCGGATCACACATGCAAATCTTGCGGGCCATCGAGAGAGAACCCAGGTCCATCCCGTGCCCAAAGAACCCGCTCCAAGAACAGGAGCGTAGCAGACTCCGTGGCAACTACGAACAGCCGCGTATTGATCTAAAATCTCTTGGCGCCGGAGAAGCCCGGTTTTCGGAGCAGTTTGGCTTCCAGAGTGCAAGAAGGCATCTTTTCACGACAGTGGTATCCCAGGACCCCCATCCATCGCGACGGAGAGCCCTGGGACTGGATAGTGTGAGACATCTTGGTGGCGGACGCGGAAACACTGGTGGCCACAGGCCGCGCGATTGTGACATGCTTGCTCTTTCCGGGCCAATGGGTCACAATGACGATGAGTGTAGCCGTCATTGTGGGCCTTCGGCCCCCTAGCCCCGTCTGGCGTTTCAGCGTCAGGCGGGGCTCCGTGTTTTAATCAACCTCATTATAGGCACACTCGCTTCATATTGTCAAGTCTCGACCCGACTAGGCGTTGACTCTGCCCCCATCTAGTTCATATAATATAGAAGTTATGTCTGAAGTAAAACAGCGATTACGCAACCCTAAGTTCCCCTTTATTGGTCTTGCCAAGGCGCTCAAGCGGGCAGAAGAGCTCTACCAACAAGAGCGGCGTGCCCCGGCAAACATCAAGGTCGTCGTCAGGCATTGGGGCTTCTCAGAGTCGAGCAGCGGTGGGCTGCAAACCATCGCAGCGCTTAAAGCCTTCGGATTGATTGAGTCCGATGGGAAAAGTGCTCAGCGTGCAATCCGGCTCAGTGATCTTGCTTTGCGCATCATTCTTGATACTCGCGAGGGATCACAAGAGCGTGCCAAGGCAACCCAAGAGGCAGCCCTCAAGCCCAAACTCCACACGATGCTCTGGCGAAAACACGACCGGGAGCTGCCGTCAGATGAGAGCCTTCGGCACGAGTTGATTTTCGATTATGGGTTCAACGAGCTTTCTGTCGATCGTCCCGTCAAGGTGTTTAGGGAAACACTGGACTTTGCAAAGCTCCTAGGTTCTGATACGATATCAGAGGAAGAAGACAATTCTGAGGATATTTTCAACAGTAATGAGCCCACGACGCGAACTGTATCCACACTCCAACATCACCGGGAAGTCCTCGCCCTGCCGCGGGGAGCAATCACGATCCAGTGGCCTGCATCATTGAGCAGAGCGGATGTTTCGGATTTCGAGGCATGGCTCGATTCCATCAAGAGAAGGGTCAAGCGATTCGCTCAATCAGAAGATGAGGAATCACAAGGACCTTTATCGACTAAAGGAGCTTTAGTTACTAAATAGTCGGCCAGAACTGCCCGAATCAAATGCCCGGCTCGACTGATGGTGAATTGATTAATCGAAGCGGGCTTCTCGTAGTGTGCTTGGTCGGTTTCCGATGTCCAACCCTCAGACGGAGTCCTCTCGCCACCGGACGGCCGCAGTACGCGAAAAGGCCCCCATGACTTCGTTGCTCTTGCTTGGCGTGCTCCCTGCCGGGTCAAGCACCACTCCGCGCGCCAAGCGGCTCGTCTCGTCCTGACGGCCCTCTCACGCACATCGCCTCGCTATGTGTTGAGAAAGGCAGGCTAGAATAGGCCAGGTCTCGTAAAAAGAAGAAGGGATCGATTCCAACACGGAGGGACAGCGTTTCGGTGCAGCCACACTTCATTCGTATTCGCAGCCGCGTCATCAACCTGGCGGCGGTTTCCTATTTCCGCTTGTATGACGAGTCGGACCGCATTGACATCCGCCTGCTGGGCCCCTCCGTGGATGTCGCGCTGACGGTGAGCGTCCAGGGCGAGGAGGCAGTGCCGGTTCGAGAGTTCCTGGCGCAGTCCGGGCTCGTAGAGGACCTGCGGCCCGCTGCCTGACTTACTGGGAAACCGTCAGTCCGGGCGGCGCTGCCGCCCGCCGCGTGCTACCCGATCGTGGCGCACACCGCCCGCCCGACCTCTTCTGTTCTCGCCGCTGTTCCCGCCGGCTTCAAATCAGGGGTAAGGGGACCGTTCTGAAGAACGCTCTGCACGGCCGCTTCAATCGCGGCGGCTTCTTCCTTGAGTCCGAAGCTGTAGTTCAGCATCGCTGCGGCGGAACCAATCGCCGCCAACGGATTCGCCTTGTCCTGCCCGGCGATGTCGGGCGCCGACCCGTGAACGGGTTCATAGAGGCCTCGCCAAACGCCGTTCGGCAACGGGTCGCCGATCGATGCCGACTGCAACATGCCGATCGAGCCCGCCAGCACCGCGCCTTCGTCACTGAGAATGTCGCCGAACAGATTCTCAGTCACCACAACGTCGAAGCGTGTGGGATTGAGCACGAGCTGCATCGCGCAGTTGTCGACCAGCACGTGATCCAACTCCACGTCGGGGTAGTCCTTCGCAACCGTCGTGACGATCTCCCGCCACATCTGCGAGTTCTCGAGGACGTTGGCCTTGTCCACGGAAGTCAGTTTCTTGCGGCGCTTGAGCGCCAGCTCAAAGGCCATTCTTGCTACGCGCTCCACTTCCGACTCTCGATAGACCATCGAGTTCGTCGCGACGCGCTCGCCCGGTTGGCCGCTGATCCCTCTAGGGGAGCCGAAGTAAAGGCCCGCCGTCAACTCGCGAACGATCAGCAGATCGGTCCCCCGCACGATGTCGTCCTTCAGCGGCGAGAAGCCCAGCAACGTTTCGTACGCAACGATCGGCCGCAGGTTCGCAAACACGTCCAGCGTCTTGCGTAGCTCCAGCAAACCCTTCTCGGGCCGTTTCTCCGGCGCGATATTGTCGAACTCCGGCAGACCCACAGCGCCGAGCAGCGTGGCGTCGGTTTCCAGAGCAAGCCGCCGTGTCTCCTCCGGGAAGGGACCACCCGTCTCGTGAATGGCGATCCCGCCGAGAAGCCCTTCTTGCAGGCTCAACTCGTGGTTCCATTGCGCCGCGACCTGTTCGAGGACTCGAACCGCCTCGCGAGTGACTTCGGGACCGATGCCGTCGCCCGGCAGAACAAGAATATTGAGTTTCATGGTAGGGAGCTACTGCTTTCTATCAGGTCGGGACCCACTCCAGCGATGACGGTCTAGCTGAGTCGGAGCCTGAATCGATCAGGCGCTGGTGGCGAATACTTCCGCCGTCTGCTGCACGACCTTCTTCCTGATTTGGAACTGCTCGACGAGAGCGACGATGTCTTCGTTCGTCAGTCCCTTGCGGTTATCGGCGAGAGCGGTGAACGCCTCGTAGAGCCGGTTGAGTTGATCGCGAGAAGGCTCTTCATATCCCAAGTCCTTCACTCGTTCTTGCAGAGCATGCCGCCCACTGTGCTTGCCCAGCACCAAATTCGACGCCGGAACGCCCACCATCTCCGGCTGCATGATCTCGTAGCACAGTGGGTTCTTGAGGTAGCCGTCCTGGTGGATGCCCGCCTCGTGCGCGAATGCGTTCGCACCGACGATCGCCTTGTTCGGCTGCGGACCAAACGTAATATGCCGGGCCAACAATTGGCTGGTTGGATAGAGATACTCAGAGCGAATGTTCGTGTGGTAAGGCACACGCTCTGAACGCACCTTCATGATCATCACGCACTCTTCGAGCGAGCAATTGCCTGCCCGTTCACCGATACCGTTGATGGTGCATTCAATCTGCCGTGCTCCGGCCATCACCGCCGCCAGCGCATTGGCAGCCGCCAGGCCCAGGTCATTGTGCGTGTGAACGCTCACGATGGCGCGGTCCCCCACCGCTTCCACGATCTTTCCGATCATCTCCGCGTATTCGTCCGGCATCATGAATCCCACCGTGTCGGGGATATTGATCGTTGTCGCACCGGCATCCACCGCGGCCTTTGAGATACGACAGAGATAGTCCAGGTTCGTGCGGCTGCCGTCTTCGGCCGAGAACTCGACGTCGTCGACATGCCGCTTGGCCTGCTCAACGCCCTTGACGGCCGCTTCGAGCACTTCCTCCTCGGTCTTATGAAGCTTGTACTTGAGGTGAATCTCGCTCGTCGCGATAAAGCAGTGCAGCCGCGGGCTCTTCGCCTTGTCGAGCGCGTCGAGGGCGCGGTCGATATCCTTCGGAACCGTCCTGGCGAGCGCTGCGACCCGCGCCTCCGGGAATTCGCGCGAAACCGCTTGCACCGCCTCGTAATCGCCGACAGAAGCGATCGGAAAGCCTGCCTCGAGGAGGTCAACGCCCATCTCGACAAGGTTCTTCGCCACCTCCAGTTTCTCCGAGGTGGTCATGCTGCACCCTGGAGACTGCTCGCCGTCCCGCAAGGTCGTGTCGAAGATATAGACTCGTTCAGACATGGACTGCTTCCCTCTTGCACATCAGTAAAGCAGGCGTCCGATCATAATGCAAATTAATAGTTTTCCTGAATTCTATATGTAGGCCTGATACTATAACAGGGGCTTATCGCTGTGCAAAGTTTCATTACCGCTGAACCGGCACGTTGACTCGCACTATGGACCTACAACTGCTCGGCGCCTTCAAGGCCGTCGTTGAGGAGGGCAGCTTCTCCGCCGCCGGACAGCGCCTGCGGCGAACGCAACCGGCCGTTTCGATTGCCCTCAAGCGCCTCGAAACCGAGTTGGGCGAGAAGCTCATCGACCGCTCATCGAAGAGCGTCGTGCTGACCGATGCCGGCAACGCCGTCTACGAGTACTCCCAGCGCTTCGACGACCTCAAGAAGGAGCTGCGGAACCGTCTTGTCGAGCTGCGGGACAAACGCACCGGCAGCCTGTCCATCGGCGCGAACGAATCGACGGCGCTCTATCTGCTGCGGCACATTGAGGAGTATCGAACGCTCTATCCGGGCGTCAAAATCGAGATGCGGCGCAGCTTGTCGAGCCGCATCCCCGCGTCCATCGTCGATGGATCGCTCGACTTGGGGGCCATCAGCTACGATCCCGAGGACCCGAGGCTCATCACACGGGTGATCTACAACGACAGTTTGGTGTTCATCGTCTCGCCCAAACACCGCTTCGCTGGCCGCAAGCAGGTGCGCATCACCGAGCTCGGCATGGAAACCTTCATTGCGCACAACGTCGTCAGCCCGTACCGCAAAAACGTGGTCGACGCCTTCCGCCGACACAACGTGCCCCTGAATATGAAGCTCGAGCTGCCGACGATCGAGACCATCCGGCGCATGGTGCAAGCCAACCTCGGCGTGACCTTCATGCCCAAGATGTGTGTCGAGCAGGAACTGGCCTCGGGGAGCCTCGTCACCGTGCCGGTCGACGAGGTCGGCATGGAGCGTAAGATCAACCTCGTCTATGCCGCGAAACGCCAACTCTCTCACGCCGCCCAAGCCTTCCTGGAGCTTATCGAGCAAAGTGATGCCGCCGGCGGACCGGCCGTCGCGCCCTGATAGAATCAGCATCGAGAGCCCGTGCCGGTCATAGCCAAAAAGCTCACGTGGGATGACATCCGTGACCTGCCCGAAGACGCCGGGCGCACCGAAATCGTCGACGGAGACCTGGTCGTGTCACCTTCTCCCTCTTGGAGCCATCAAGGCATCGCCACAGCCTTGGGCGCGAAGATCTACCCCTTCGTGCGAGACAACAAACTGGGACGGTTTTTCTCGAGCCCGGTTCACGTCGTGCTATCGCAGCACGTGAACTACGAGCCTGATCTTTGCTTTCTATCCCGCGACCGCCTCGATTTGTTGCAAGGCGCGGTAATCATGGGCCCGCCGGACCTTGTCATCGAGATCGTCTCCGACGACAATCGCACCCACGATACCGTCGTCAAGTTCCGTGATTATGCCCGATACGGCGTCGCCGAGTACTGGCTCGTCGACCCGCGCGATCGACTGATCCGAGTCTGCTCCCTCGCCGGCTCGTCGTATCAAGACGTTGGAATCTTCACCGCCGGCGAAACCGTCTCGACAAACAAGCTGTCCGGCCTCATCCTCAACCCCAAGGAGATCTTCGAAAGCGGCCAACTGGAAAACTGACCTGAAACATCCTCCTGATCAAGCGGCGTTGACACCGATCCGGATGTTTCCCGCTTGAATGATCCGCACACGAGCGGAGGAAAAACTAGCCGCCTTTTCTCACCAGCGGCTTTGCGATGGGTTGAGAGGGGCCGAAATATAGTCTGAAGATCGGAATCCTCCGCGGCGAGGGAGGCGAGGGCCGATACGGGGCGCTTTAGGCCGCCCATTGCGGCTCGCGAAAGTCCGTTTTTCGGGTTGTTGCCGATTCTAGAAACACTTCGCCCCTGCGCCCCCTGGGGGCGCCGTTTTGGTTCGCTCCGTGTTAGCAAACAGTTGCTCATCCCGGCGGACGCAGCGCCCGATACACCGCCGCGAACGCCTCCTCATCGGGGTAGCCGGCGGCCAACGACAGGTACACCCGCCGCACGCTCACCTTCACCTGCGCGCCGATCTTCAACAACCCCCGCCGTATCGTCTCCGTCTGGGCCCGCGCCCAGCGCGTGCCCTTCAGCCCCAGCCGTCGCAGCGCCCGGCTCCAACTCTGCTGCGTCTGATACCCGAACTCGCTAAAGACCCGCGCCGGCCGGCCCGTCTGCTGCTGCTTGCTCGCCGCCTGTTCGAGCGCCTCTTCAATCAGCGACCGCAGCCGCTCGTTGCGCGCCAGCCCCACCACGTAATCCACCCCGTTCGCCTCGCACCAACTCAGCAACTCGTCCCGACAAAACCCGGAATCGCCGCGCACGATGATGCGGACCTGCGGCCAGACGTCCCGGATCTGGGCCACGATCCGCTTCAACTCTGCCACGCTGCCCGCCGCCGCGTCTTGATTCGACACCCGCTGCCGTGCGCACAGTACGTGCTGGCCGCTGAAGATGTACAGCGGCAAGTAACAGTAGTGACCGTAGTAACCATGAAAGAAACGCCCCTCCTGTTGCCCATGCAACGGCGTATCGGTGGCGTCGATGTCAAGAATGATCTCGGCGGGCTCCTGCGGGTGCGCTTCCACAAACACCTCCACTAGCAGGCGGTCGATCGCCTCGCTGGCGCAGCGGATCTTCTTGTAGCGGTCCAAACCGTCGGTGGTGCGTTCCAGCCGGTTCAACGTGCTCTTGCCCGCCAGCGGCTTGCCGCGGTCGCGCTCTTGCTGGCGCTGCTGTCCTTGCAAGTCGCTCTTGCCGGCCAGCAGCGCCAGCAGCGGATCACGGCGCAACTGGTCGTGATCGTTGAGGTCTTCGTACCCCAGCGCCAGCGCCTAGACCCGCTGCGAGACCAGCTCCCCGACCTGATGCTCGATGCGCCGGGGATCGCGCCGGTCCTCGAAACAGGCCGCCAAGCGCGGCAGCAGGTTGATGCGCCGGTCGACCTCGCGCAACAGCAGGGCGCCACCGTCGGAGCTGATCACCCCGCCGTCAAACCGGGCACTCACCTGGCGGCGAAAATGCCTGGCAAACGAGAAGCTGGATTGGCCACACTCTGTAATCGCAGGGCTGCTTGTTTTCTGTGGCGCTAACGTTTTGGACATAAATGTTTTATGCCACAACAGGCAGCCCTTTTCCTACCCCCTGGTGAAATATCCGGGCTAGCCTGCATTTCTCACCACCTGGCGAGGCGAAGTGCCTGCCTGCTGCAGGCAGGCGTGAGAAGGCTGTCAGGACGAGGCGCGAGCCGCTTGGCGCGCGCAGGTGTACTTGACCCGTACATCGAGCACGCCAAGCAAGCGCTGCGAAGGAAAAGCGAAGTCATGGCGGTCTTATCGCGTGCTGCGGCCGTCAGGTGGGGTGGAATGCAGGCTAGCGCTCGCGTCCGATCCATCTGCACTCCGCGAAGCGAGCGGCGCAGAGGACTCCGCAAACATTCCCGAACGGGCTGGCCGGAAGGGGGGAATGACGGTTGCCGCTCAGGCCAAGCTGACTCGCTTGACTCGGATCTTCTCGTCATCGTAAACGCCGAGGCCCATGTTCCCGGCCAACTCAATATGCTCGACCTGGCAGTTCAGCCACAGGCTGTCTTCGTCAGGTTTGAGCAGGGCGATTGATGGTACGCCGACCTCGGCGCGCTTCTCGTCGATGACCTTCCAGCCGGTCTTGTCGAGTGCCACGGGATCGGTCGCGAAGTACATCGTCTTGTGCTCCCACATGTACTTGCCCACCTTCCCTCCCGGTCCGCCGTGATAGGCGCCTTTCACGCCATCGAGGATGTGCAGCTTCACCTTGTCGCGAATGATCGGCAGATCGACCACCGCCGGGATGAAAATGCCGCAGGCGTTCGCGGTCGTCGTGGCATGGCTGCGATTGACGTTGTTGACGAACCCATGGGACATGTTCTTGAGAGCTAACGTCACACCTGCGGATTGGTGATGCTTCAGCACGCAAACGTTGATCACTTTGTTGACCGCCTGGCTGAGCCACTTGCAGACGTAAGACCGCCGTATGTGCGGATCGTCCAAGCTGTACTCTTCTGCGTACTCCGGATGGACGAGCGGCATTTCCATGTAGACGTCGCGGTCGTAGCCATCCATGTCGAGCTGGATGCGGTGATAGGTCTCGGTGGCGTTCATGAAGCGCACACCGTCGGGCAGCCATTTGTCGAAGCCCGCGCCCATGAACGAGGCCTTCGTGCGCTCATAGACGACGATGTCTTTGTTCGGGATGCCGACCTCGTTGAGTCCGTCAACGAGGCTGTGGAGAACCGTCTGATCTGAAATCACATAGGGCCGGCCGACGCCGTTGACTTTGATCCCGACGACATCGCCCGGCTCGAAGAATGCGCGTAATGATTCGACGAGGCTCTCGGCGTGGGTCAACTCGGTCAAGCCGCGCTCGATCATGTTACTGACGGCGTCGCGCTGATATTCCCCCGCGACGATGCTGCCGGGATGGTCGACAGCCACCACCCGTCCCGGGTAGGGCCCGGGTATGCCGGGCTGGGCCTCCGGATCGGTTGCAGCGGTTTGTCGTCGGGCGATTTGCTCTGAACAGGCAGCGGTAGCCGCCGCTAGCGAGGCGGCGAGAAACTCACGACGATCCAGCAGCCCGTGGCAAAAGTCCCGTGGAAGGCGCGGCGGGCTCCTGCGGTCGCTCGGCGAGAAGTGAGGAGGATGGCGATCCGGGTGATCTCCTCCGACGAACGACAAAGCCGACGACCGCAAATGTCCGTCGCCCAAAGGGTTACGCGCCACTTCCGCTCGGCTGCGCGGAGAGCGCGGCGCCACGTTCCTGGAACGGCCAGGCGTTGCGCCATCGGCGCCGGGGCGCGTAACGCCGCCCGCGTGACTTTTGCCACAGGCTGCTAGGCTCATGGGTAGTGCTCCAGGTAGAGTGAACTTGGCACGATTGTACCCTAGCCGAGCACTTCTGGCCGGCCTTGCCGGTCATGCGGCCCTCTGACTCTTGCGAACCCGAACCCGGCCGGGAGTCGCGGGCGCTGACTGCCGCCTCCAACCGATCTGAAACATCCTCCTGATAAGCGGCGTTGACACTGATCTGGATGTTTCCCGCTTGTATGATCCGCACGCGGGCGGAGGAAGAACTGGCGAGGAAGTCCTCAAACCGACAAGCAGGACAAAGAATCGTCACGTCAACTTGACTCGAATGTGAACCTTGGCAGCGAAGAAAAAAACTAGTTCGGTAGGTCGCCGGTGATCTTCGCCAGCACTTCGTCGAACAGGGCCGCTTTCTTGCTGGGTTTCTTCTTGGCGCCGCCTTTGCCGTGCCGATAGTTGTGAGTGTGATAGCAGGTGCGGCATTCGACCTTCGCGGCCGAGCCGTCAACGATCGAGACCACAGAATGATTCGTCAACATCCTGCACTTGGAGCAGTGGTCATCGATCATGTCACCGAGACGCAATTTGGACATGATGAAACTCCTGGGAAGGACACCTATTATCGCATGAGAGAGCAGGAGGGTGCCTTGCGGAGCGTTCAGACAGTGAGACCGGTCTACTGATTCGACAAGCAATAGAGATACTCGGCCGTCCGGATATACAATTCATTCCCGGCGGGCGCGGGTGTCGCCAACGTATGGTCGTTGAGCTGATTCTGCGCCAGCACCTTGAATTCGTCGCCGGCCTCCACCACGGTCGTCGTCCCTTCCTCGTTGGTCGCGTAAATCTTGCCATCCGCCAGAATGGGCGATGCACTGTACGTGCCTGGCGCCAGACGCTGCCGGTCCCAAAGGATTTCGCCCGAGGCCGCATCGAACGCCATCATGATCCCGCGGTCATTCACGACGAAGATCCGTTTGCCATCGGTCGTCGGCGTGGGCACGTCCGAGCCGAGGTTGTTCTTCCAAACGAGATTGCTGTCAGTTATGTCGCCCGATCCACCCGGCTTGAAAGCGATAAACGGCTTGCCGCGTGTGCTGGTCGTGTAAACGACGCCTCCGGCGGTCACAGACGACGCAATCGTGCGGTACATGCGTCCGTTCTCCGGGTTGAGGCCGCCCATGCGCCACAGCTCTTTGCCGGAATGCAAGTCGTGGCCCGTCACGTAATCGCCGCCCGAGACAACCAGTTGCAGCTTTCCGCCGACTGTCACGAGAATCGGCGTCGAGTAATCATCGGGTGACTCCATCTGGGCATCCGTCCACCGGTCCACCTTCCACACGGTCTTGCCAGTTTTGGCGTCCACCGCGAAAACGTACGAGGGATCGTCCGTCTTCATGCCGTGCAAAACCTGGATGTAGAGCCGCCCGTCGTACAACAACGGCGACGATCCATACCCATGATTCAATCCGAACCGGCCATAGTCCTGCTGGATCTCGCGCCGCCAGATTCGCTTGCCCTCCATGTCGAAACAGGTGAGGGTGCCCGCACCGGTGAAAGTCCATATACGATTGCCGTCCGTGACCGGAGAAGGCGACGCCAGATTCTGCTTGCGGTAGAGCAGGTTTCCGCTGCCGATCTGTTGCCGCCATTTGACCTTGCCGTCACTGCGTTGGAGCGCCAACAGGTACATCTCGTCGTTTTCGGCTCCCGGGTTGGGAGGCCGGGGCTGACCCCGGCGATAGCTCCGCTGCAGTACTTGAAAGTCCTCTTGCGCCGATGTCACGTACACCGTGTCTTCCCAGATGATCGGAGTCGCCGCACTCCAGCTCGGCAATGCGACACGCCACTTGACGTTGTCGCTCTCGCTCCAATTCGTAGGCAGGTTCTTGGCCGTCGAGCTGCTCCCGTTCAAGTGCGGCCCGCGCCACTGCGGCCAGTTTTCGTTCGGATTCGCGCCCGTAACGGAAATCGCGAGAATCATCGCCAAGAACCCGACGGATCCAATATGCTTTTGTGACAAAGCCTCCCCTCCCCTCGCTCTGACCTGAAACATCCTCCTGATCAAGCGGCGTTGACACCGGTTCGGATGTTTCCCGCTTGTATGATCCGCACACGGGCGGAGGAAAAACAAGCCCGAAGCGGGCGTCAATGCCCGGCCATGATATCACAGCGTCACTCTGCCGCCCGCGCGATCAGCAGAGGCGGACCAGCCTGCATTTTCGGGTCACGCGGCCGTTCGGAAGCCATCCGAAATATAAGGCGTCCCTGAGCATCGCGGCGTTACGAGGATAGTGCTCCGTTTCAACTTGAACCTGCGTGCCAAAATGGGTTTTCCGTGAACCGTCCAACCAATGAGCCGATATCGAAGGACCTTGTCCTTGTCGGTGGCGGCCACAGCCATGTGACTGTCATCAAGCGCTTCGGCATGAAGCCGATTCCGGGGGTGCGGCTCACGCTGGTCTGCCGGGACGTTCACACGCCGTACTCCGGCATGCTGCCGGGGTTCATCGCCGGACACTACGACTACGACGATGCCCACATCGATCTCGGGCCGCTCGCGCGGTTCGCGGGCGCCCGCTTTGTCCACGATGAAGTCGCAGGCATTGACCTCGCCAAGCGGTCGCTGCGGTTTCGCAATCGGCCGGATATCGCTTATGACGTCCTCTCGATCAACACCGGCTCCACGCCGAGCCTCGACGTTCCGGGAGCGGCCGAACACGTCGTGCCCGTCAAGCCGATCAACAACTTCCTGTCCCGCTGGACGGGGCTCGTCGAACGTGTGCTCGTCCTGGACCGCACGCCGCGGATCGGCGTCGTGGGTACCGGCGCGGGCGGCGTCGAGCTGACGCTCGCCGCACAGTTCAGCTTGCGAAAGCGTCTTCGCATGATGGGGGCGGCTGCCGAACCGGAGTTCCATCTGTTCGGCAGCGACTCGACCGTCTTGGCGACGCACAACGTCCGAGTCCGACGCAAGTTCGAACGCATTCTCGCCGAACGCGGGGTGAGCGTGCATACCTCGAGCCGCGTCAGCGAGGTGAGTGAGTCAGGGTTGCGCCTCCAAGACGGTGAGCTGCACGAGTTGGACGAGATCCTCTGGGTCACCAGCGCGTCGGCCCCCTCGTGGCCGCTTGAGTGCGGCCTGGAAGCCGATGAAAAGGGCTTCATTCTTCTACGGGCGACGCTGCAAACGCTTGAGCACCCGGAAGTCTTCGCGGCGGGCGACGTGGCGGCCGTAGTGGACTACCCTCGTGAGAAAGCAGGCGTATTCGCGGTGAGGCAGGGACCACCGCTCGAAGCCAACTTGCGCCGTGTTCTGCTCGGTCAGGAACCACGACCGTTCCGGCCGCAAGCCAAGTTCTTGAGTCTCATCAGCACCGGCGATCAATACGCCGTAGCTTCTCGTTCTTTCTGGGCGCTCGAAGGAGCCTGGGTGTGGCAATGGAAAGATTGGATCGACCGGCGATTCATGGATAAGTACAACAAGCTGCCTGCCATGGACGGCGAGCCCTCCGGACAAACGGCTGAGGCCTCCTCAACGACTTCCGAAGCGCCGGCAATGCGATGCGCCGGCTGCGGTTCCAAGGTCGGCTCGGCGGTGTTGGAGCGAGCGTTGTCGCGCATCCGGCCGGTCGAGCGGTCCGACGTCATCACGGGGCTGGACCAGCCCGATGACGCGGCGGTCGTTCGCATTCCCCGCGGCAAAGTTGTCGTCCTGTCGGTCGATTTCTTCCGCGCCCTTGTTGACGACCCTTACGTTTTTGGCAAGATCGCGGCCAACCACTGCCTGGGCGACATTTTCGCCATGGGCGCGGAGGCGCAGACAGCCTTGGCCATCGCAACCTTGCCTCTCGCGTCTGACGACAAAACAGAGGAGCTGCTCGTTCAGTTGCTGCTGGGCGCGCAAGAAATCTTCTCGGACGCCGGCGCCGCGCTCGTCGGCGGCCACACCAGCGAGGGAGAGGAACTTGCTCTCGGTTTCACCGTCACAGGCTTGGCGGAGCAAGACGGCATCCTTCGGAAGCAAGGGCTGCAAACCGGCGACAAGCTCATCCTCACCAAACCTCTGGGCACGGGTATTCTCTTCGCCGCCGAGATGCGCGGCAAAGCCAAGGGCCGTTGGATCACCGCCGCGCTGGACTCCATGACCCAGCCCAGCCGGCGCGCCGCCGGGATCCTCAAAGAGCACGGCGCGACGGCCTGCACCGACGTCACCGGCTTCGGGCTCATCGGTCATCTGAGGGAAATGACCGTCGGCTCGGAAGTGGAGATCGAGTTGTCGCTGCCTGCGATCCCACTCCTCGATGGCGCCTGCGAACCGGCAAAGGCCGGGATCCTCAGCTCGCTTCATCCTCAGAACCTGCAGTCCGAACAGGTAATCCGTGAATCGGCGAAGCAGCGTAGCCGAACGGAATACCCATTGCTTTTCGATCCGCAAACGGCCGGCGGACTGCTGGCGGGCATTCCACCCCAAAGCGCGGAGGACTGCCTTGCGCAGCTTAAGCAGGCGGGCTATTCCCGCGCGGCGATCGTAGGCGAGGTGCGGGGCGACTCTGTTCACGCCGACAAGATCCTGCTGTCAGCTTAGTGTACTGTCCCGGAAATATATAAACAAAGTCGTTCGATCTTGGCGAGGATGGATTCGGCCGTGGCGGTCCAGACGAAGGGGCTGGTGTTGGCGTTGTAGTGTTCGACGAAGCGCTCAATGTTACGGACGAGAGCCTTGACGCTGGAGAAGGAACCACGGCGAATGGCCTTCTGGGTAATGATGCCGAACCAGCGTTCGACTTGGTTGAGCCAGGAGGCATAGGTTGGGGTGAAATGAAGGTGGTAGCGAGGACGCCGGGCGAGCCAGGCACGAACTTTGGGATGTTTGTGGGTGGCATAGTTATCGACGATGAGATGGATGTCGAGGTTGCGCGGCACACTGCCGTCGATCTGACGCAGGAAAGCGAGGAACTCCTGATGGCGGTGTCGCGGTTTACAGCGTGTGATGACTTGCCCCGTGGCAACATCGAGAGCAGCGAACAGAGTGGTCGTACCGTGACGTTGGTAGTCGTGGGTGACGCCTTCGAGGTAGCCAAGGCCCATCGGGAGGAGGGGCTGAGTCCGCTGAAGAGCCTGGACCTGGGTCTTCTCATCGACCGAGAGCACCACGGCGTGGTCCGGGGGGTTGAGGTAGAGACCGACGATGTCGCGGACTTTCTCGACGAAGAACGGGTCGTTGGAAATCTTGAAATGCCGCTGGCGATGCGGCTGCACGCCGAACAGCTCGAACCACCGCTGGACAGTACTCTTCGAGACTCCCGTGTGTTGGGCCATCGAACGCACGCTCCAGTGCGAACCATCCGGGGGGTCGGTTCCGAGGGCCGTGTTGATGACTTCGGCAACACGTTCATCGTCATGCCTGCGGGGGCGTCCGGGACGCAGTTCATCGTGGAGTCCGGAGACTCCCTGTTCACGATAGCGCTTGCGCCACTTGCCAACGGTCGTATTGGTGACACCGAGACGCCGGGCTACGGTCGAGCCGGGAACGCCTGCGGCGCAGGCGAGCACAATCTGGGCCCTCCGCACCAGACTATGCGGCAGCGTTCGGGAGCGGGCGAGGCTCCGCAGTTCCGTTTCCTCGCTTTCACGGAGAGTGATGGGAGCAACGGGGCGACCGCGTGGCATGGGCATACCTCCAGAAACCAAAAGTTGCCCATTAATATATCATGCATTTCCGGGACGGTACATTAGCAGCCCGTGGTAAAAGTCCCGTGGAAGGCGCGGCGGGCTCCTGCGGTCGCTCGGCGCGGAGTGAGGAGGATGGCGATCCGGGTGATCTCCTCCGACGAACGACAAAGCCGACGACCGCAAATGTCCGTTGCCCAAAGGGTTACGCGCCACTTCCGCTCGGCTGTGCGGAGAGCTCGTCACTGCGTTCCTCGAGCGACTAGGCGTTACGCAATCGGCCCCGGGGCGCGTAACGCCGCCCGCGTGACTTTCACCACGGGCTGTTAGGCGCACCACCTCCCCGGTCATTGCCCTGGAAGGGTGCAATCTGCTGTTCGGGCCGGCTTGCGCCACTACAGCCCGAAGACATAAGCTGTCCAACTCGTCGGCAGCCGCACTGCACTACACTATTTTCGGTAACCGAGTGAGGGAAAGCCCATGCAAGACATCCGCATCGCCGCCGTGAGTATGAATGGCCGTCTCGGCGAACCCGAGGCGGTTCTCGACGAAATCGCCGATTGGACCGCCAAGGCCGTGCAGGAGGGCGCCGAGTTGGTTCTGTTCCCTGAACTTGTCGTCCACGGACATTGCACGCCTGACACCTATGCGCTCGCCGAAGCCGTGCCTGACGGGCCGAGCACGCAGCGGCTCTGCGGGATCGCGAAAGAAAACAAGGTCTTTGTCTGCGCCGGTCTGAGCGAGAAGGAAGATGACCTCGTATTCAACACACAAATCGTCGCCGGGCCTGACGGCTACATCGGAAAGCAGCGGAAGATTCATCTTTCGCGCGACGAAGTTCTCTTCTATAAGGGCGGACGCGAGATGCCGGTGTTCGATATCGGCAAGTGCAGGATCGGCATTCAGATCTGCTACGACAAGCTGTTCCCGGAGATTTCGCGGGTGCTTTGCTTGAGAGGCGCCGAAGTCCTTCTCATGCCCCACGCCGCCCGCCGCATGATGTGGGATGAAACGCCGCAATCACAGACCGCGGCTCGCTCGGATCTCGTGGAGTATCACGCCAAGATCGTTCCTACCCGTGCCATGGAGAACTCCTGTTTCGCGGTCTTGACGGATCAGGCGGGCCGCGCCGGATATGTCGACGCCTACCCCGACGACCACCCCAACCAACCCCACCATCCCGGAGGCGCGATGATCTCCGACCCCGCCGGCATGATCATCGCGAAGACGCAGGACGAGCGGATTCAGCCGGAGATGATCGTGGCGACGCTGGAGGCCGCCGCCATCAACGAGGAGCGGGCTCAGCCGAACTTCACCCTCAAGACACGGCGGCCTGAGTTGTTTGACGCGCTGGCCGCAGACCCGCTGAAGTGCTGAGCTGCGAGCCGGGCTGAGTCCGCCGGGCTAAGCCTGCATGTCTCACCACGTGGCGGGGCGAAGTGGGTGAGAGGGCCGTCAGGACGAGGCGCGAGCCGTTTGGCGCGCGCAGGTGTACTTGAAAGTACATTGAGCACGCCAAGCAAGCGCAACGAAGTCATGGCGGTCGTATCGCGTGCTCCGGCCGTCATGTGGTGAGAAATGCAGGCTAGTGGCTGCCTGACGCTTCCGGGAAGAATCGATCGGTTTCACATTCTCCTCCACGCTTCTGACAAAGCCGGGACGCCGGCGGGCCGGCGAAACTTGCTGAAAACGCGCCGCTTGCAGCGGTCACTCGGCCGATCGCTCCGGGCGTCCGGGCAAGAGCCCCTAAACTCTGTTAAAGTAAGGGTTTGCCATCCCACCTGAGGACCTTGCTCATTGGCTGAAAAACCTCCCTTCAATCCTCCCCAGATACCTCTGGGCGACGGCGGCTCGCCACAAAACCTGATTCCCATCGACATCGAAGTCGAGATGAAGAAGTCGTATCTCGACTACGCGATGAGCGTCATTATCGGACGTGCGCTGCCCGACGTGCGCGACGGTCTGAAGCCCGTTCAGCGGCGCATCCTGTACGGCATGCTCGAGGCCGGGCTGCGCTCGAATCGCGGCTTCCGCAAGTCGGCCAAGATCGTCGGCGAAGTGATGGGCAACTACCACCCTCATGGCGACTCCTCGATTTACGACACGCTCGTCCGCATGGCGCAGCCGTTTTCGATGCGCAACACGTTGGTCGACGGTCAGGGCAATTTCGGATCGGTCGACAACGACCCGCCGGCGGCGATGCGCTACACGGAGGCGCGTCTCACTGCATTCGCGGAAGAACTGCTCAACGAGCTCGACCAGGACACGGTTGACTTCCGCCCGAACTACGATGACACGTCGGAGGAACCGGAGTGCCTGCCGGCGGGCGCTCCGAATTTACTGGTCAACGGCGCCAGCGGCATCGCGGTCGGCATGGCGACCAACGTTCCGCCGCACAATCTGAGCGAGCTGCTCGATGCCGCCATCCACCTTGTCAAGAAGCCGAAGGCGGCCCTCGAAGAGCTCACTGAGATCGTTCAAGGCCCCGACTTCCCAACCGGCGGCCTCATCTGCGGGAAAGAAGGCATCCTCGCCGCTTACCGCACGGGCCGCGGCCATATGACGATCCGCGCCCGCGCGAAGTTCGAGGACATCGGCAAGGACCGCAAAGCCATCGTCGTTACGGAGATCCCGTATCAGGTCAACAAGGCGCGCCTCATCGAGCATGCCGCCAACCTCGTCAACGACAAGAAAATCGAAGGCATCTCCGACATTCGTGACGAGAGCGACCGCGACGGCATGCGCATCGTTTTTGACCTGAAGCGCGGTGAAGAACCCGAGATCATCCTCAACAACCTCTACAAACACACCCAGCTTCAGACAGGCTACGGCATCATCATGTTGTCGATCGTCGGTGGACAGCCTCGCGAGCTGGGCCTGCTCCAATACCTGAATCACTTTGTCGACCACCGCATCGATGTCGTTCTGCGCCGCACGAATTTCCTGCTGCGCAAGGCTCGGATGCGCGAGCATACCCTGGAGGGTTTTCAGAAAGCCCTTGATCGCCTCGACGAGGTCATCGCCCTGATTCGCGCGTCCGACAGCCCGGCGACGGCCCGTGACGGCTTGATGGGTCTTCAGGAGATCGACTACCGCGAATTTCTCCGCGAGGGCGGCCTGGCTACGTTCGCGCACTTCGACTTCACGCAGCTCCAGGCGCAGGCCATCATCGAGATGCAGCTCCAGCGCCTGACCGGCATGGAGCGCCGGAAGATCCTCGACGAATTGGCCGTGCTTCAGAAGAAGATCGCGGAGTACATCGAGATCCTCGAATCCGACAAGGTCCTCCGCAAGCTGATCGTCAGCGAACTTGAAGCCGTCAAGAAGAAGTTCAGCGACGAGCGCCGCACCGAAATCACCGGCCCGGTCAGTCAGATCTCGATCGAAGACCTGATCGCCGACGAGGACATGGTCGTCACCGTCACCCACAACGGCTTCCTCAAGCGCACACCCGAGGACACCTACCGCAAGCAGTCGCGCGGGGGCCGCGGCAGGATCGGTATGGGTACGCGCACCGACGACTTCGTCGAGCAACTCTTCATCGGCTCAACACATTCCTATGTCCTCGTCTTCACAAGCCTGGGGCGTGTCTACTGGGTCAAGGTTTACAATATCCCCGACGTCGGCACGACCGGGAAGGGCAAGCACATCGCCGGCCTGGCGAACCTGCAGCCGGACGAAAAGGTGCAGGCGTTCATGCCCGTCAGGGAGTTCGAAGAAGGCCGCTACGTCGTGATGGCGACGCTCAAGGGTGTCATCAAGCGGTGCGAGCTGACGGTTTTCAAAAACCCCCTTTCGCGCGGCATCATCGCACTCGCGCTTGACGAAGGCGACGAACTCGTTTCCGCGCGGCTGACGGACGGCGAACCCGAAGTCTTCATCGCCACCTATCAGGGCAAGGCGATTCGCTTTGACATGGGTGACGTTCGCGCGATGGGGCGGCCGGCTCGCGGCGTGCGCGGCATCCGTCTGTCTGATGACGATTACGTCGTGGGGATGCGCTGCGTCTCGCCGGAAGATCTGATCCTGTCGATTACCGAGGAAGGCTACGGCAAGCGGACGAAGCTCGATCACTACCGTCTGACGGTGCGCGGCGGCCAGGGCGTGATCAACATCAAGACCACCAGGCGCAACGGCAAGGTCGTCGCGATCATGAAGGTCACGCGGGAAGACAATGTGGTGATCATCACCCGTAACGGCAAGATCATCCGGATCGGCTCGGATAAGATCCGGGCGACCGGCCGTGCCGCGCAAGGCGTCCGGCTCGTCACGCTCGAACCCGGCGACCAAATCGCCGCCTCCGCGGTCCTCCGCGACAATGGCGGCGAAGACAAAGACGGCTCCAACGGCCAGGGTGAGCTGCTGCAGTAGAAAACGCCTGCTGCGAAACCCCGTTTAGCCTGCATGTCTCACCACGTGGCGAGGTGGAGTGCGTGAGAGGGCCGTCAGGACGAGGCGCGCGCCGCTTGGCGCGCGCAGGTGTACTTGATCGTACATCGAGCACGGCAAGCAATCGCAACGAAGTCATGGCGATCTTATCGCGTGCTTCGGCCGTCAAGTGGTGAGAAATGCAGGTTAGGCAGGCTGCGCGAGCCATAACCCCGCGAGCGGCGCTGCCGCTTATCCAGAAAGCGTTATCCAAAAAGCGGCCGGGCCGCCGCCTCGCGAGAGGCAAGCGGCCCGGGTTGAAGGTTGAACGGGTCTGGGCTTCTACCAGATGAAACGTCCGCTGTACTGGAGCGAGCGGCCGTTGTGCGTACGCAGCTTGCTGCTCACCTGGCCGAAGGTTCCGGCGTTGACGTTCGTCGAGGGATTGGTGCCGATGAAGCTGTTCGTGAAGTTATAGGTTTCCATTCTGAACTCGAACTTCAGTTTCTCGGTGATGTTCGTGACCTTCATCAGGGTGAAGTCCAGGTTCTGGAACCGCGGCCCGTGGACGCCGTCGACGAATCTCGGGTTCCCCCGCCGCGTGAACGCCGGCAGGCGCTCCCAGGTGCAGCCCGAGGTGCAGCCCCGCCCCAGCACGTCATTCGCGAAGAAGATGCGTCGGAACCCGTCTCCGCCAGGCCCTCGTTGCGGGCTGCCGAGCGCCGGATCGCCGTTCATGACCGCGCCGCCGAAATCCAGGAACTGGCCGCCCTGGTAGACGAAGATCCCGCTGACTTGCCAGCCCCCGATGATCTTTTGCGCGGCGCCGCTGAGGTTGTTGCCGATCGGTTTTCCGTTCCCGAACGGCAGCTCGTAGATTCCCGCCAGGGTGAGCTTGTTGCGGCCGTTGCGATCACGCAGATACATGAAGTTGCGGTCAACCTCGTCCACCGCGTCGTAGAAGGTCTGCAGCCGCGAGCGGTTGTGGTTGTAGCCGACCAGGAAGTTGAAGCCATTGGCGAACGGCCGCTGCACCTGCAACTGGAAGGCGTTGTAACGCTCGTTGCGGGCGTTGACTCCCCGAATGGTGATGCCGTTGTTGAGGTAATGCGGATAGGGCACGAGAAGCTGCGAAACCCGCACCGTGCGCCGGTTCCGCAACGGCCCGGGCATGATGTCCTCGGGAAGTCCGAAGAACGGGTTCGCCACGCTGGCATTGATCCGGCTGCCGTGCTGGTAGCCGATCCGTGGATCGAGCAGGTTCGGCCGCATGTTGTAGGGCTGGTTGTGACCGAAGTTGGAGAAGAACGTGGCGTCGAGCACGATGCGGGCCATGATCTCCTGCTGGTACGTGAAGTTGAAGCGGTCGTTGATGCCCGCGCTCCAGTCCTGGTTGAAACCGATCGCTTCGTTCGAGCCGACCGTCGCGAACCGGCCGAACTTCTGTCCGTTCGGCTCCGGTAGCGGGTTGGGGTGGTCTCCCCCGCTCGGAAACGGATTCGAGAATACGGCCCGTGGCGTCCCGTTGATCGAGTCCAGGGGTTGGCCTTGGATCTCGAAGCCCGGATACGGCGTGCTGCCCAGAATGCCCAGCGCACTGCGCTCCTGAACCGGCGGCGTCGCATAGCGGGCGTAGCCGATCCGCAGCGCGCTGCGGTCGTTCAACCGGATCGCGATGCCGGCGCGGGGCAGGAACACGTTCTTCTGCCCGATCCACGTACGGCGGTGGTTCGAATCGGTGAAAAGCCAGGCGCCGCTGATGTCGAGCGGCCGGGTTCGCAGCGCGAGAATGTCATCGGAAATCGGCCCCATCGCCGCCTGGATCTCCGGCAAGGCCTGGCTGAAATCGATGGTTCGCGAGAGGCGGTTCTCCGGATCGAGCATCGGCGTCTCGTACTCGTAGCGCAGACCCAGGTTCAAGGTGACTTTCTGGTTCACCTTGAAGTCGTCGTGCACGTAGAAGCCGTAGACATCGACGCGCGGCCGGTTGATGGCGACCGTGCGGGCGCGCGAATAGCCGTCATCGCTCATGACGCCCAACACCATCGACGCCCAGGCGTGGCCGAGGGCCCCCGTGTTCGGGCTGTTGACCGTATCCGCCGTGGCTGTGGGGTTGAACCGGAATCGCATGCCGCGCGGACGCCCCGCCAGCACGAGCTGTTTCCGGAACTGCGCGCCGTACTTCAGATAGTGGCGGCCGGCCTGTTTCGAGAGCTTGCCTTCCATGTTCCACGTCGACGGCTCCTGATACCAGAAACCCGAGCGGCCGAAGGAGGTGTTGCCGTCGGCCTGCACGTTGATTTCCGGGAAGTGCACCGCCGGGATGTCGCGCACGTGCGAGGCATACCACTGACTGCCGGGCCACAACTCGGCCAGACCCTCTTCGCCGATCTCCGACGGTGGCGTCGAGAACGAGTCGACGATCTTCGAATATGAGCCGCGCACGTTCACCACGGTGGTCGGATTGACGGTCCACACAATGTCGCCGGACGCCTGGATGCTGTTGCGTTCGCTGCCCTGGCGGCGCTGCGCCACCGAGCCCGAATAGTCCGGTTCGCTCTGGATGGTATGGAAGCGGCTCAAGCGCCCGAATACCTTGACGTTGTCGCTGACGTTCCAGTCCGTGCGGTTCGTCAGGTTCCAGAACTCGAACCGGATCGGGAACACCAGCCGGAAGTTGTTCGCGCCGGAGGCGTTGTCGCCCGGGTTGTTGGGGGACCACGTCTTGCCCAGCACCGTCTGCGAGGTCGGATCGATGCGCGACTGCGGAATCGTGTTGTTGCCAAACGGCATGCGGTTGTTGCCGTCCGGATCGGTGGTCCACGGATCGTGGATGACCCGCAGGCCGCCGGAGCGGTTGAAACTCTGTGAGAAGTCGCCCGTGCGCTCGAGCTGCCGCGGCAGCGTCAGGTTCACGGTCGAGGGCGAACGGACATCCTGTCCCTCGTACGATATGTAGTTGAAGACCCGGTTCTTGACGATCGGATTGCCCGAGCTGACCCCCCAGACGGTTCTGCGGTCGACGCTCGGATTTCTCGTCAATGCGTTCGGGCGGGCGTTGATCGCCGGGTTGCGGCCGAAGAAGTAGCCCCTGCCGTGCCAGTCGTTCGTGCCGCTCTTCATCTGCACCGAAACGATTCCGCCGGCGCTGTGGCCGTACTCGGCGTCGGTGGCGTTCTGTTGCACGTTGACTTCGGAAACGGCGTCCATCGGAGGCGCGTAGACGCCCTTGGCGCCGACCAGTTGCGGAACGCCGTCCATCAGGACGTTGTTCTTGAACCTGGTGTTGCCGCCCACATCCAACTGGCTCATGGCCCAGTGGTGGTAGGGCGCGTTCTCGGCGCCGCCGCGGTAGTTCACCGCCGGATCGAGAGCGGCCAGCATGTAGGGATTCCGGTTCAGCAGTGGCAGCTCATGCGACATCTTCGTGTCGATGGTCGTCTCCATCGTCGTGGTCGTGAACTGCACGGCGACGGGAGCCTCTTCGACGGTTACGGTCTCGGCGACAGCGCCCACTTGCATCGTGGCGTTCACGGTGATGTCGGCGCGTGTCTGGATAAGAATGTTCTGTTGCTCGAAGGTCCGAAAGCCTTCCAGCTCGACTCTGACGCTGTAGGTTCCGGGAATCACGAAGTCGAACAGGTACTGGCCGACTTCATTCGTGGAAGTCACGGTCGCGACCGTCGTGTTGTCGTTCGTGAGACTCACGCTGGCGCCGGGAATGACAGCGCCGCTGGCGTCGGTGACGGTTCCCGTCACTTTGCCGCGAAGATCCTGTGCCTGAAGATCGACGGTCCACATCGACGCCATCAACAGGCACGTCATGAGGAGGAGAAAACGACTTGAGATTCCCCCTCCGTAACTGAATTTGGTGATCATGTTTCTCCTTCGGTTTGCAGTTGTCCGAGTCGGCGCGGCGGCGAAAAATCCACCACGCTTTCGTGGGTTGATCCTTTTGGCCGATTCGAACTTCACCGTCCCGTTTACCGGCTGTGGGCTATCCGCGCACGTAGGTTTACGGGATAGCACCTGCAAGCTCACAAGATGCGGTGTCGGTCGACTCGGCTTGTTGATTGGGTGAGGTTAAAATTTTCTGCCCGGTTTCTCTGGTGCGATAAACCGGAACACCTTTGGCCGCTCACGAACAGCGGTGAAAAGGCGCAATAGTACCCTCACACCCCCTAGCGCCTACAAAACCTCAACCCACAGTACCAGAGCCTTCGTGGGAGGGTCAACTTTCCCTGTGCTCGTCCGTACATCACGCACATATTTCCGTCTGCTTTCTGATTACGGAGGGATCAGGGCCGAGCAGGTCTCCGGGAGGGGCGGTCGGCAACGTGCTACATTATCAATACCGTCGGGTGCGAGTCGCTTCACCACTCCACTCCGCGTGGCTTCCCGCCTGTTCCGTGAACGATCGCGCCGCTCCCGCCCCGGACATTGAGAGCCCAGGCCCGGATACTTCCGGCGCTGCCACCGAGTCGGCCCGGTCCGAGAGCGCTTTCGATGTGCGGCTTGACCAGTTCGAAGGGCCGCTCGACCTGTTGCTCAACCTCATCCGCCGGCAGAAGATCAACATCACTGACATCCCGATTGCAAGCATCACTGAGCAGTACCTCGACTATCTGCGCCGGGCCGAGGAACTGAACATCGATCTGGGTGGCGAGTTCGTCTTCATGGCCGCGACGCTGATCCACATCAAGTCGCGGATGCTGCTGCCGTCCGACCCGCTCGTTCCTGAAGAAGAACAGGAGGACCCGCGGGCGGACCTCGTCAAGCGGCTCCTCGAGCACGAGAAGTTTGTGCAGGCGGCCCAGATGCTGCGAGAGAAGAGACTCATCGAAGAGAATACCTGGACGCGTCCGGTTCTCGAATCCTTTCCCGACGTGGATGAGGAGCCCGAGTTGGCGGTCGGCATCATCGATCTGGTCCAGACATTCGATAAGATCCTCGAACGCGCCAGGAACCGGCCTGCCTACGAGCTGGTGGGCGAGGACGTCACGGTCGCAAGCCGGATTCAGTACCTCAAGAACCTGCTGCTATCCGAGGACGGTGCTGTCTCGTTGAGCGATGTGTTCGAGCGCCAACCCGGCCGCCGCGCCATGCTGGCCACGTTTCTCGCGCTGCTGGAACTCGTCCGCATGAGCGCCATCGTATTGCGCCAGAAGAAGCTGTTCGGCGAAATCGTGATCCGTAAACACAAGATGTTCGACACCGTATTCGCCCAGGAAGAGAGCTTCTACGCCGTTGGACAGGAGTACGGCGAGTGAGCGCCCAGCAGAAACTTCCCGACATCGATCCTGAAGAGAATCGCCGCCGCGGATTGCTGGAGGCGATCATCTATGCCGCTGAGGAACCGCTCACGGCGGCGCAGATCGGCAAAGGGCTCGACGCGCCGCAGGACCAGGTTGAAGCGGACTTGCGGGCCCTGATCGAGGAATCGTCCTCGGACATGCGCGGCATCGAAATCCGCAAAGTGGCGAAAGGCTACAAGATGTCGACCAAGGCGGAGCATCATGACGGCGTTCGCAAGTTTGTCAAGACATTGCGTCCGAAGCTCAAGCTGTCGCTGCCGGCTTTGGAGACCCTGGCCGTGGTCGCTTACAAACAGCCGGTCACCATCCCTGAGATCCAAGCGGTGCGCGGCGTCAACTCGGCCGGAGTGGTCAGTACGCTGCTCAACCGCAAGCTCATCACGACCGCCGGCCGCAAGGCCGTCATCGGACGGCCGATGCAGTACAGGACGACGAAGGATTTCCTGGTTCAGTTCGGACTGAGCGACCTGACGGAGTTGCCGACGCTCAAGGAGCTGGAAGAACTGGGCCGGGCCGCGCTGGGCGAGGTTGACGAAGTCGAGCCGGCCGGCAAGACGCAGGAGCCGGAGCATGCCGAGGCGGCGGTGGAGTAGTGTGCAGAGGGGTCGGAAAGAACCTGGCAGCCCGTGGTGAAAGTCCCGTGGTACGAAGGAAAAAGCGCGGCGGGCTTCTGCGGTCGCTGCGAAGAAAAAGCGCGGAGTGAGGAGGATGGCGATCCGGGTGATCTCCTCCTTGCGAAGGAAAAAGCGAACGACAAAGCCGACGGCCTGGGCGGTCGCTGCGAAGAAAAAGCGCGGTCACGGTGGGCAGCAAGGTCAGCACCCCGGGAGCGCGTACGAAGGAAAAATCTTGCCCGCATCACCGCCGTCGGAACAAAAAAATGTCCGTCGCCCGAAGGGTTACGCGCCGCTTCCGGCCTACGAAGAAAAAGGCGCGGAGAGCGCGGCGCTGCGTTCCTGGAGCGGCCACGCGTTAGGCAATCGGCCCCGGGGCGCGTAACGCCGCCTGCGTGACTTTTGCCACGGGCTGCTAGCGTCACCCCATGTGCTCCGGCGTTTTTGTTATCCATGGAAGTGGATTTTCTGACAGCGCCTTTCAGGTTGAGGAAAGCAAGAGTCATGATTTCAAGTTAGCCCTGCTGCCGTTTTCACTGAGACCATCCTGCACGGAAAAAGAATTCCGTCAAAGCGAGAATCGGCGTCTTGGCGCGGATCGCCGCGAGAATGCCTTCAGAATCGGCTCCGATCGATTTTCCTGGAGTCCGGCGTGCTGAGGGTATGGGAGACTTTGAAGGAGCTTGAGGTCAGCGGCTCCCGTCGGACTTGCGGACGGGTTGACGAGGGCTTTGCGGGCGCTGCGCCAATCTTGTTCGCTCCGGCATCCAGAACGAATCCTCGACCTGCTCGCGGGTGTAGGGGTTCGCCTGCGGCAGCGTCTGGCTCCACTCCCGCGTCAGACGCTTTTGTTCACGATGCCGCATCGGGTCGTCCTTGATGCCTGCGGTGGCGTGGTGCACGAAGGCATCGATGACGGCTCTCCTGGCGCTGAGCCAGGCTCTGGCGAGCACTTCATCGCACTTGCTCTTCAGTCCGGGATTGTCCTGCAGGACTTCCTCGATCTCCACCCGGGCTTTGTTCACGGAACTTTCCCAGCCGGCCGCGGGCTCGGTTTCCCCTTCCCCCCGGTATTGCAGTTTCAGCAAATGCTCGATGGCCCTGGCGTATTGGTTCTTCAGGCTGCGTTCTTCGCTTCTGCCCAAGGATTCGATCTCCTCGATGACGTTCTCCCAATCGACGGCGCTGAAGTCACGCCGCCGCAGGGCCGCGGCCTGCTGCACGGCCCAAGTGTAGAAATCCCGATCATAGAGACTGCTCGTCTCAGAGGCTTGCTGCTGATCGGGGACTCCGGCAACTACTTCCATCTCTCCCCCTGGGCGCTTCTGGATTCGTGCAACCATTTTCTCATGCAAGAGCGTCGTCGTGAAGCTGTGCTCTGCAAAACAAGAGGACGTTTCATCGGCCCTTTCCGGGCGCGCTTGCGTGCGTGCGCCTCTGTTATCGTTCGGACGGATGCGCTTCGCAGGTTCAGCGGCTGGCCCCCTCCGTGATCTGCCGGAACACGCGTAAGAGGTTGCCGCCCAGGATTTTGCGGATTCTTTCTTCGGTATAGCCTTTGTCGACGAGCGCCTGCGTTACCCGTCCGTACTCGGCGATGCTGGTCATGCTCGCCCGCGAGTTGAGCCCTCCGCCGAAATCCGAACCGAGTGAGACGTGGTCCTCGCCGATCAACTGCACCGCGTAGTCGATCACCTCGACGAAACGGGAAATCGGCTCGACAACTTCTTGCGGGGGAACTTCGCCGGGCTTCTGATAGCTGAGCCGGTAACGGTTGACGATCTCTTCGTACCCGGCGTCAACAGAAAGCGGGGGCAAGGGGTCGGGTGATCCCGGCCGGTTGCGGTAGTGGTCAAAGAAAAGAGGGCTCCAGGTGTTCGGACTGAAGTGCACGGCCAGGATGCCGCCCTTGGCGGCCAGGGCCATGAGCATCTCGTCACTGGCATTGCCCGTATGACGGGGATTGAAGGCCCGCATCCCCTGGTGAGTCGCGACGACCGGATGGTCGCTGAGCTCGACGATTTGCATCCAGGCATCCTGCGAGGCGTGCGCGAGATTGACGACCATCCCGAGGCGGTTCATCTCGCGCAGCAAGGCTCGGCCGCGCTGATTGATTCCGTTCCATTTGGGCGCACAGCAGGATGAGTCGGCGTAGCCATTGGCCTGAGCGTTGTCGGCGAACTGGACCGAGCGCAGCCCAAGCTTGAAGAGACTGCGAAGGATGTCGGGATCGCCGTCGAAATCAAAGGCGCCTTCCAGGTCGAGCACGGCAGCGATCTTGCCGGCGCGATGAATGCTCTCAATATCGCCTGCGGTCAGCGCCACCTCGATGTCGGCATGGCTGTTGCGAATCTGCTGCTGCGCGAGTTCGAGCAGCCTCAGGGTTTGCTTCACCTCGAGATGGCGCTTCGTGTATTCGGGCTCGACATAGAGGTTCAGAAACAGCGCGTCGAGTCCACCCTCTCGAGTCGTTGTCAGGTCTACACCAATTCCGCTGACCGGCCCCGGAAGACGGTCTGCGATATTCCCGCCGAGATAAAGTTGACGGTTGATGAAGTGAACGTGGGCGTCGAAGATGAAAGCTTCTTCGTGCAGGCTGTTGGCCTGTTCGGAAAGCGGTTGTCCCGGAGCCGCAGAAGTCACGGCCGCGGCGAGCAGTGCGAGATGCAGGGGAGTTCTCACGGGTGTCCTCCTGCCGGATGAACTCGGGGCTCGAAAGAGCCTGAGTGGGCAGGCTCGACGCTACCATGCTCCGGACGAGCGGTCAAGATGCGCAGCCAACCTGTCGGCGCAACGGGAGAAGTAGCCCTGCTGAGCCAGGCAGAAGGCGAAGGAAAAAATTCCCCTTCGGCTTTTGGTACTGAAGCCCTTCAGTCTTTTTTCCCCGTCCCGGCCTGGTTAGCATGAGGACTGAGAGCGAGCCTCGGAGCGCGCGGGTGCCCACTGGGCGCCTGCCCGCATGAAGAGCTGATGTCACGCCTATTCGTATCCGCCAAAGACTGCGCCGGCAACACGGCCTTTATGTTTTTCACGAATCACGAGTCACGAAATACGAATCACGGCCTTTATGGCCGTTCTCTTCGCCCTGGGTGCGCAAGGGTCGCAAGACGAAAAAAACAAAAGCCGCCGCCCGGTCACGGCTTGCCTGCCCACCATTGGACGCAATTAGACGCGATTAGACGCGATTAGACGCGATTGGACGGTTTTCTTGTTGCCCGGTCACGGCTTCCCTGCCCGCTATTTCCCACTACGGCCTGCTTACTCCTGTCCACTATTGTCCGGCATTGCTCGGATAACCCCCCCCCACCCCCCCCCGATCAAGGGCCCGCGCACCGTCCGCCGTTCTCGGTCGGCCTCACGAGGAGCGCCGTTCGTCGTTGGTCGAAACTCCCGCCGCCCTCCGGGCTGCTACCGCTCCTGCAAACGCCAAATGAACCCATGCTGAGAAAGGAGAATGTTCTGGATTGCGGCGACAGATGTGGAGCCAACCGTTATCATTGACCTGGACAAAGCGCCGCTCTCGATCGAGAAACGGCCATGCGAGGTAAGAAATATGGTGCATCCGACGACACGCCGTAGTTGGCTGAAGTCCGGCGCCGGGGCCGCTGCCCTTCTGGGCGCGGCGGGAGCGAAGCCCGCCGCGGCAGAGAGTATGGACGAGCCGCCTCCCGACGTCTACACGCGGATCGGCGTCAAGCCATTCATCAACTGCACGGCGACGATCACGCGCAACGGAGGATCTCGTCTGCTGCCCGAGGTCATCGAGGCCATCGAGCATGCCTCGCACTATCACGTGCGGCTTAGTTCGCTGATCGAAGCAGCCAGCCAAAGGATCTCCGAGCTGCTGGAGGTTCCCTGGGCGATCGTGTGCTCCGGCGCGGCGGCCGGATTGACCCACGCCACGGCCGCCTGCGTTGCGGGCGCCAACCCGGAGTGGCGTCAGAAACTGCCGCAGCTCGCCGGCATAAGGAACGAAGTGATCATGCCGAAGTGGTCACGGAATCAATACGACCACTCGATTCGGATGGTGGGCGTGCGCATTGTCGAGGTGGAAACGGTGGCTCAGGCCCGCGCCGCCCTGAGTCCGCATACCGCCATGGTGGCTCTGCTGGGAGACCGTTTTGGAAACGATCGCCCCGGCTTGAGGGATCTGGCGCCGCTCGCGAAGGAGCGCGGCATCCCCGTTCTGGTTGATGCCGCGGCTGATTTTCCGGTCATCCCCAACCCCTATCTGAAGGACGGGGCGGACCTGGTCGTCTATAGCGGCGGCAAGATCCTGCGCGGACCGCAAAGCTCGGGCATCCTGCTCGGCCGCGAAGACCTCGTCCGAGCGGCAGGGATCAACGCTGCTCCAAACGGTGGATTCGGGCGGCCGATGAAAGTGAGCAAGGAGGAGATTGTCGGGCTCGTCACGGCGCTGGAAGTCTGGGTGAAGCAGCGTGACATCCGGCGCGAGTATGAGGAGTGGGAAGGCTGGTACAGCCACATCAGCCACGAGGTTCTGCAGGTGGACGGTGTCGAGGCGCGCGTGCAAGGGCCGACCCGTGGCGGCCCCTTCCCGACATTACGGATCTCGTGGGATACCGGCAAGATCGGTCTCCGTGCTTCTGACATGCATCGGCGGCTTCTGGCTTCCGAGCCGTCGATCATGACCTGGGACTACCGGGACCAAAACTTCTTTGTGATTCGTCCGGCAGCGCTCAAGCCCGGTGAGTACAAGGTCATCGGGAAGACGGTCCGGTCGATTCTGGCGGGCGCGCCGAGCGGGGCCGCGAAGCGCGCGCCGGCGAAGCCTGCCACCGATGTTTCGGGGCGCTGGGACGTCGAGATCGAGTTCTTGCGGGGGCGCGGGCAGCACCAGTTGTTTCTCGAAGCGGCGGCCGACGGCGTCGTCGGCACACACATCGGTACTCGCACGAGGGGAGACCTGAAAGGGACGGTCGAAGGCAGCAAGGTCCGTCTCGACAGCGTTCTGCCGATGGAGGGCTCGCGGTTGAGCTATCGCTTCTCGGGAGTCGTGCAGGGCGGCGAAATGCAAGGGGACTTGGATCTGGGCGAGTATCCGCCTGGGCGCTGGGTGGCGCGTCGAAGGGGGACAAGAGCATGAGCGATCAGACGACACGCCGCGGCTGGCTGCGAGCGACTGGAGCAGCGAGTGCAGCGGCCCTTCTCAATAGCGCCGGGGCAACTCCGGTTTCCGAGATCCACGAAGAGCCGCCGAAAGACGTCTATACGCGGCTCGGAGTGGAGCCGTTCATCAATTGCACGGCCACCGTGACGAGCAATGGTGGTTCGCGGACTTTGCCCGAGGTGATTCAGGCGATGCACCACGCCTCGCACTACCACGTGAACCTCGACGAGCTTCAAGAGGCCGCCGGGAAACGCATCGCGGAGTTGCTGCAAGTCGAGCACGCCATGGTCTCGTCCGGCGCGGCGGCCGCGCTGACGCACGCAACGGCGGGCATCGTGGCCGGCACCGACCCGGAACGCATGCAGCAGCTCCCGGACATGACGGGCCTGAAGAACGAGGTCATCATGCCCAAGTCCTCGCGCAACGGTTACGACTACGCCGTGCGGATGGTCGGCATGACCACCGTGGAGGTCAGGACGGCCGAGGAACTGAAAGCGGCGATCAACGACCGCACCGCGATGGTCGCCATGCTCGGGGACCGTTTCAGCCCGAAGGTCGAGTTGCCCCTCGAGGAAGTTGCGCCGGTTGCCAACGAGGCCGGTATCCCCGTCCTCGTCGACTCGGCGGCAGACTATCTGGTCTCTCCCAATCCGTATGTCGCCCAGGGGGCCGACCTCGTTGCCTATAGCGGCGGCAAGATCTCCCGGGGCCCCCAGGGCGGGGGCTTGCTCGTGGGCAAGGAAGAGCTTGTCCGCGCCGCGTTCTCGAACGCAGCGCATCACCACGCTTTCGGGCGGCCGATGAAGGTCAGCAAGGAGGAGATCATCGGCGTGCTGACTGCGGTCGAGACGTTCTTTGGACGCAGAGACCTGCAGCAGGAGTACCGGGAGTGGGAGGGCTGGTACGAGTACATCACCCAGCAGATCAGCAAAGTGGATGGGGTTTCCACTTACGTCGCCGAACCCTCGAGCGGCGGCCCGTTCCCGGTCCTGATGGTGGAATGGGACCCGGCGAAGATCGGGCTGACGGCCGGCGAGGTCGGCGCACTGCTGATGAACGGCACGCCCCGCATCGCTACTCACGCTGCCGGCAGCGGAACCTCGTTCCGTCTGAGGCCGGTGGCCATGAAGCCGAACGAGTACCTGATGGTGGCCGAGCGGCTGCACTCGGTTTTTCGGAATGCCCCGAAGCCGAGGCCCGAGCCGGTTCTGCGTACGCCCGTCGACGACATTGCGGGCCGCTGGCATGTCCGTATGGATTTCGGCGTCGGGGATGCCGAACATGAGCTCTTTCTCGAAGCCGACGGCAACGACGTGACGGGCGCCCACATCGGCACGATCGCGGAAGGAAGAGTTCGTGGAACGCTGGATGGCGACAAGGTGCGCTTGGCCAGCGCCTTGCCTTTCGAGAGCGTCACCCTCGGGTATCGCTTTGAAGGCACCCTCAGAGGAGACCGCATGGGAGGCCTGTTGAATCCGGGCGCGCTCCCGGTCGCTACCTGGGAGGCGCGGCGCCACAAGTATTGATTCGGTGCGTCAGCGCAACCGCGCTACTCGGCGATACCGCCCTCGGTCATCTTGCGGGGGTCGAGCAGGCGGTCGAGGTCGGCGGCGGTGAGGCCGGTCTGCTCCAGGGCGACGTCTTTGAGTTTGCGGCCTTCGCGGTAGGCCTGCTTGGCGACGGCCGCGCCCTTCTCGTATCCGATGACGGGGTTGAGCGCGGTAACGAGGATGGGGTTCTTCTCGACCAGGTCGGCGATGCGCTCTTCGTTGGCTTTGAAGCCGGCGATGGCCTTGTCGGCGAGCAGGCGTGAGACGTTCCCGAGCAGACGCGCGCTTTCGAGGATGTTGTAGGCAATCACCGGAAGCATCACGTTCAACTGGAAACTGCCCGACTGTCCGGCGATCGTGATCGTGGCGTCGTTGCCGATGACCTGCGCGCAGACCATCGCCGCGGCTTCGGGAATAACCGGGTTGACCTTGCCGGGCATGATGCTGCTTCCGGGCTGCAGCGACGGCAGCGCGATGTCGGCAACACCGGCCTGCGGTCCGCTGTTCATCCAGCGCAGGTCGTTCGCGATCTTCATGACGGCCACGGCGCCCGCTTTGACTTGGCCGCTCAGCTCGACAATCGCGTCCTGGCTTGCCAGGCTCATGAAGTAGTTGCGGCTGCTGAGAAACGGCAGACCGCTGCGCGCGGCAAGGCGCTTGGCGACGCGCGGGCCGAACTCGGAGTGCGCGTTCACCCCGGTGCCGATCGCCGTGCCGCCCAGCGCCAGCGCCGAGACGCGCGGCAGGGAAGAGCGGATGCGGGCGGCGGACTGATCCACCTGCGCGCTCCAGCCGCTCAACTCTTGGCTGAGGCGAATCGGCAGGGCATCCATCAGGTGCGTTCGGCCGGTCTTGACAACCTCATCGAGTGTTTCTGCCTTGGCGTTGATCGTGTCCCGCAGGTGCTCCAGGCCGGGCAGCAGCGTTGCGGCCGTTTCGAGATACGCGCTGACGTGAATGGCGGTGGGGATCACGTCGTTGCTGCTTTGACTCATGTTGACGTGATCGTTCGGATGGACCTTGCTGCCCAGTTTTTCCGTCGCCAGCGTCGCAATGACTTCGTTGGCGTTCATGTTAGTGCTGGTGCCCGAGCCGGTTTGGAAGATGTCGAGAGGGAATTGGTCGTCGTGGCGGCCGTCGGCGACTTCGTTCGCGGCGTCTTCAATGGCCTGGGCCATGTCGGCTGGCAACACTCCCAGGTCGTGGTTCACCGCCGCCGCCGAACCCTTGACGAGCCCGAGCGCGCGCAGGAAGGTGCGAGGGAAACGAAGGCCGCTGACGGGGAAGTTGTTGACGGCGCGCTGCGTTTGCGCTGAGTAGAGGGCGTCTGCGGGGACTTGCACTTCGCCCATGCTGTCTTTTTCGATGCGGTACGTAGTGTCGGCCATACGTTCTTATTATCGGGCTTCTCGGATGCGTTGCGGTAGGAGGAGCCGAGGCGCGCCGGGAGATGCAGAAAGCCGCGGATCTCAACAGCAAGGCCGCGCTAATCACCCGAGCCAGGATCTGTCTTGAGGGGAGCCTCGGGTTTGGCAGTGGCCCACGTGTCGCGGACGCGGGTGAAGCCTTCGAAGAAAGAGGCGCGAAGATCCTGGGGGGCCAGGGAGGCCATCCAGCGGGCGCTGTTGAGAACGACCGGTGCGATGCGCGACTTGGCGATCACTTCCCGTGAACCCGTCAGCGGGGAAAACGCTATGACGGCCAGCACGATGGCGGTCGCCAGGATCAGGCCGCGCAGCAGGCCGAAAGCTCCCCCGAGCAGGCGGTCGAACCAACGCAGTCCGGACCAGTGCAGGACTCTCGCCAGAAGCCACGCGGTCATGCCGCCGGCGGCCAGCGAGCCGACGACGATCGCGCCGAAAGCGGCGAACGACGCCAGCGACTCGTCCGGAATAAAAGGCGTGACATGGGGGACGAGACCGGAGTACCACCACATGCCGCCGAAGATGCCTATGAGCAGCGCAATGATGCGGATCACTTCACGGCTGATGCCGTTCCAGAGAGCGCCGGCGAACGAGAACACCACAATGACCGCAAGCAGTATGTCTAACCAATTCATGGCTAGCTCCGAAGGAGTTGGTCGCGCCGCTCGCGGGAGGCGCCGCGCAGGTGATACCCCAAGTATATCAATGGCCGCGGGCGAGCCCCCGGGCCGCTGGCTGTTTTGGGGGGCTTCCACTACATCAGCGGGCCGCCTTTCCAGGCGTCCTCTGACTCCGTTCTCGCCCCCGAAACAGCCGCTTTCAGAGAACGAGCCTTCTCCTGAAATGGCCTACTTTTGCTCCGCCGCAATGGCCTAGTTTTACTCCGCCCTTGACACTCGTCGGGCGTCAATCCGGCTTCAATCAGTTTTTGGGCAGCCGAAACGGTGTCCGGGTGAAGCGGGGGGCGACCGGGCCTTTTACCGCGTCTTTTGGCGGCGGGGAAGCAGTCGATAACGTTCTTCAAAGAGGCTTTGAGGGCGGTGAGATCGCCATCGTCGATTTCCCGCCAGTCGTCGAGACGAGTGACCGCATCTTGCAGGAAATCGTTGGCGAAGAGACTTCCCTGGAACGGTGTGGTGATGCTCATGCGTCGTCGATTGTCGAACCAATCTGTTGTTTCCTCATCACGCCGTGAGCCTTCATAGAAGGCTAGCAATGCCGTAGCGGGATAGATGCCTGCAACACTTCGTAACGGCGCCATTTCTAACCAATGGAGGAGTGACTCCCAATCACCCGGATCGGCCCAGGGTAGCGCGCGACGACTTCGTCCGCTGTCAAAAGCGTGATCCCTTCGATCTGAGCCTGTGCGACCAGGATGCGGTCAAACGGATCCTTGTGGATGGGCGGAAGCAGATCCACAGCTACCGCGTGGGCGCCAGTCACGGGCAGTTCCACATAACCGTTCTCCAGCAACCCCCGGCGCAGCAGTCGCGGGTCGACGCTGAACTCCTCTCGCCCGAGTCCGTTTTTGATGGCTATCTCCCAAAGCGAGGCGGCGCTGAAGAATAACTTGTTCCCGGGATCTTCCAGCAGCGTGCGCACATCGTCCGGCAACCGCCGCGACGCGCCCGCGGCCCAAAGCAAAACATGCGTGTCGAGAAGGAGGTTCAACCGGCACCTTCGAACAAGGCTTTGATCTCTTCGGAACCCATGCGGTCGAAATCCTCACGCACCGAGATTTTTCCGGACATGAACCCAACCCGGCGTACGGACTCGGCACCCGGCGCTTCTACGGCGACGACTTTGACGACGGGCTTGCCCGCCCGCGCAATGATGAACGGTTCGCCATTGGCAGCGGCCTCCACGAGACGCGAAAGATGGGTCTTGGCTTCGTGCATGTTGAAGGTGCGCATGACATCACTCCATGAACTTAGTCTGAACAACTTAGTTAATCATGACGGCTCCTACAAGTCCAGTTCGACGAAGCCGCCCAAAGCTATCGCCCCGTCTTCCCACGTGTTGTCCGTATTCCAGATTGACTATTGTAGCGCAACAGGGTACAGTCAAGGATATGGTGAATTCTGGAGCCCACTTCGTGGACGTTGGCCGTTTCATTCGACAGCAGGTCATCCCTCCTGGGATGTCGGTAACGGAAGCCGCCCGAAAGTTGGGGGTGGGCAGGCCGGCGCTGTCGAATCTCCTGAACGGCAAAACGGCGTTGTCTTCCAGTATGGCGCTGCGGTTGGAGAAAACCTTCGGGGCGGACCGGGAGCAACTCCTCCATCTTCAATCGGCTGCCGGACGCGAACGCCAGCGCGAAGAGGACCGCACCGTCCCGGTCGGCGCCTACGTACCAGACTTCCTCACCATCAAGGCGCGGCAAATTGAAGGTTGGGCGGGTACAGACATCGATGCACGGCAGTATCTACCGGTTCTGTTGCGTCGGCTGATCCACGCGACAGGACGTGACTTGCGCCGTGTCGATTTCCCCGGATTCGATAACGCCCAGCGTCATGGCTGGGACGGCTGGGTCGAAGCGGAGGCGGCAACACCCTGGGTGCCGGCGGGCCGATCGGGCTGGGAGTTCGGTGTTGGGCAGCGCCCGCGATACAAGGCCGATCATGACTACCAGGAACGTCTGGCCATGCTTACCGCCGCCGAGCGGGCGGATTGCACCTTCGTGTTCGTCACCCCGCGCAACTGGCCGGGCAAGAACGAGTGGGCCGAAAGCAAGAATGCTTCCGGCGAGTGGAAGGCGGTGCGGGCGTTCGACGCGAGCGATCTGGAACAGTGGCTGGAGACCTCTGTCGCACCGCGAATCTGGCTGGCCGGGGAGCTGGGGATGCCCACCACCGGTTTCCAAACGATCGAGCAATGCTGGGAGCGATGGGCTGCGGCCAGCGAGCCGCCGATGGCGTCGGCTATCTTCAAGCCGTCCCTTGACCGGCACGGACGTGACTTGCCTGACCGGCAACCGAACGACTTCCTCCCCTGGCTGGCGGCGCCTCCAGGCCGCCAGTTCACTGTCGCGGCCGACTCCATCGAAGAGGCTATCGCATTCATCGCCTGCCTGCTGCGTCAGGATGACATGCCAATCGGCGCATGCGACCGCGCCGTCCTCTTCGAATCGGCGGACACCCTGAGGCTATTGGCCCCGTCGTCATCGCCGTTCATTGCTGTTGTGTGCAGCCAGGAGACCGAACGCATAATCGGCGAGGTGTACCGGCGGCGCCACTGCATCGTCGTGCGCCCTCGCAATGCCGTCGATTCGGAGCCCGATATCGCGCTCGACCTGCTCGACCACGATGGCTTCCTGAACTCTCTCGCCGAGATGGGCATCGACCTCGATAGGGCTGAGCAACTCGCAAGGGAGTCGGGACGCTCGCCGACCATCCTGCGGCGGAGGCTCTCGGAGATCGATGCCATCAGGAAACCCCAATGGGCCGGAGATGCGCAGACGGCGCGGGAACTGATCCCGATGGCCCTGATCGGGGCATGGAACGCACAGTCCAGCGCCGACCGTGAAGTATTCGAAGTCCTTGCCGAAAGACCCTATCAGAAGATTGAGGAGAGCTTCGCGCAACTGAGGCAATTCGATGACAGTCCCGTCTGGTCTGTCGGGCAGCATCGCGGGGTTGCCTCGAAAATCGACGCCCTGTTCGCGATCAACAAGCAGGTAACCGAACAGGACCTCACGGAATTCTTCTGGCTGGCTGAATACGTGCTCTCCGCGCCCGATCCGGCGATTGATTTACCGGACGAACAGAGATGGGCCGCAGAACTGTATGACAAAGTGCGCGATCACTCTTCCGCGTTACGCGAGGGTGTTTGTGAAACCCTCGTCATCCTCTCCATTCACGGCAACAACCTGTTCTGGAACCGGCTTGGCATCGACGTCGAGGCTCTTGTCTCTTCTCTTATCCATAGTCTGCTAACGCCTCTAACCCTCGAAAAGCTGCTCTCGCATAACAATGATCTTCCACGCTATGCCGAGGCAGCGCCGGACACATTCATGAGTCTGCTTGAGACTGACTTGCAGCAAACCCAGCCAGTCGTGCTTGGTCTGCTAGAGCCGGCCGACAGTACCCCCTTGTCCGGTTGGTGCCCGCGAACGGGGCTCTTATGGGCGCTGGAGTGCCTCGCCTGGAAGCACATCGTACGCGTTAGCACGTTACTCGCCAAGTTGTCGAGAACCGTCATTGACGACAATTGGAGCAACAAGCCGATCGCCAGCTTGGCAGCGATCTACCGGTTTTGGATGCCGCAGACGGCGGCTTCGCTCGAAGAGCGGATAGCGGCCCTTGAGATGCTGATGAGGCGGTTTCCGGAGATCGGCTGGCAGATTTGTGTCGAGCAGTTCACTGCTTATCAACAGACTGGATTTGACAGCTACCGGCCACGTTGGCGCAACGATGCCACAGGTGCCGGGCGGCGGGTGACGGGGGAAGAAAGGAAAAAGTTCATCCGCAAAGCTATCGACCTCGCGATCGCATGGCCAAAGCACGATCAGAAGACGCTCGGCGATCTCGTCGAACAGCTCCAGCAAATGCCCAAGGAAGACCAATCCAAGGTTTGGGACCTGATCGACGCATGGGGGGCTTCGGAAGCCAATGAGAGTGCAAAGGCCGACCTCCGAGATCGGATTCGCCGGTTCGCGTTCACTCGATTTGGTCATCGGCACGGCTTGAGTGACGCGACAAGAGACCGGGCGCGTAGGGCATATGCGAATTTGGAGTCCGATGATTCAGTTGTCCGGCACGAATGGCTCTTCGCCCAAAAGTGGATTGAGTTTTCCGCCGACGAGACTGAGGATGGCGATATCGATGTTGACAAGCGCGAGGAAAGAATCCACGGCCTCCGCTGCGCGGCGATGGCGGAGATATGGACTGATCGCGGTTTTGAAGGCGTGAAGGCCCTCCTGTCCGGGGGTGGAGAAGCTGATGTCGTAGGAAGCTCTCTGGTGCTGAGTATCACGGACGCGGATGCACAGGCTGATTTTTTGAGGCAATGTCTTTCCGTCACTGGTGACCTTGAGAAGGAGTTTGACGGCTGCATTCGGGGTTTTCTGCTAGTTGTTGAAGACGAGGTGCGGGACAAGATCCTCTTGGATGTTGCAACGGGCGCAGACACCAGTCGGACGCTGCGGTTGTTCCTGTGCGCCCCTTTCGGACAGGGCACGTGGCGTCTGCTCGACCGATTCGACAATGAAGTCAGGGATCGATATTGGCAAGAAGTCTTTCCGTACTGGAACCGCTTCAGCGAAGCGGAGTTGATCGAACTCCTCGATCGTCTGCTCGAAGCCCAGCGCCCGCGCGCCGCTTTCCATACCGTACGTTTCGCCTGGCCGCAGATCGAGACATCACGGCTGAAGCGTCTGCTCCTCGCCGTTGCGACCGTGGACACCGAGCCCTCGGAGCATTACAGACTCGATGCTCACCAAATCTCCGATGCGCTGAAGGCACTTGATGGTCGGCCCAACGTCAGCCCGGACGAGATGGCGCAGCTTGAGTTCCTGTATGTCGATGCCCTTGATCGCAGCGAACATGGCATTCCCAATCTGGAACGACAGATCGCCAAATCTCCGGCATTATTCGTTGAAGTTCTGGCTTTTGTGTTCAAGCGCCACCACGGTGGTCAGGACCCGCCTGAATGGAGAATCGGTGACTCCGAGCGGCGTGCCACCATGGCCGTCTCTTGCCATCGCCTCCTTGATCAAATGAAGCACATCCCGGGTACCGGGACAGACGGTAAGATCGACGCCGAGGCTCTATTGGCCTGGATGACCGAAGTACGACGTCTCTGCGCTGAATACGACCGCGCGGCGATCGGTAATCAACACATCGGTCAGCTTCTGTCCAGAGCTCCAACCGAAGAGGATGGCATCTGGCCGTGCCAGCCAGTCTGCGAAGCAATGGAAAGGATTGCTTCCACAGAGATCGGCAACGGCTTCCACATTGGTGTATGCAATGGGCGCGGCGTGGTGCATCGGAGCGTGAAGAGTGGGGCGCAGGAACGCGATCTTGCCGCAACATACCGGAGCCAAGCAAAGCAACGCGCTTTCGAATATCCCTATGTCAGCAGTGTCATCGAAAGCATCGCGGCAGCTTACGACAGGGAGGCAAAGTGGTGGGACGACGAAGCGGAAATCGAAAAGAGGCGCGCAGGTTAAGCATTAGTCATAAGACGCGGTGCATTCCCGAAATGGGACGACCGCCTTGTTTCGAAGCGATGTGGTCCACTGCAAGGTCCGGGTGAGCATGGACTTGCGAGAGCGAAAAGAAATGCCGGATCGGGGCGCCCGTAAATCGTCGCGACAGATCATAAAATGACGGCCAAGTCTTCTCAAGACGGGGCCAGGGCTGAAGGAAACGCCGTGGAGCAAACGAAGAACAAACAACGTGGGGTCGAGCACTACACTCACCCCGGCAAGGAGCGCGTCAACAACCCGCCCGTCGGTCTGGTGACGCCGGAGACGGACCAGGACGCGGGTAAGAAGACCTACGCTCACGACCCTCATCTTGACCCGCAGTTGCAGTGGGCCGGCAAGGCCGAGCACACCTCGTTCGAGGTGCCGACCGTCTCGCTCCACGTTCACGAGCGCATCGAGCCGTGCACCATCATCGAGGCCGTGCGGAAGCGCAACGCCCCGGAGCCGCAGCTATCCTTTTTCGCCGCGCCCGATGAAAACCCGCCGCTCCGCCAGGCCATCGAGTTCTACCAGCACCGGCGCATGTGGAAGAACCGGCTGATCGCCGGCGACAGCCTGCTGGTGATGAACAGCCTGTTGGAGAAAGAGGGCCTCGGCGGGCAGGTGCAGATGGTCTACATCGACCCGCCGTACGGCATCCGCTATGGCTCGAATTTTCAGCCCTTCGTCAACAAGCGCGACGTGACCGACGGCAAGGACGAAGACCTGACCGGCGAGCCGGAGCAGATTCGCGCCTTTCGGGACACATGGGAACTGGGGATCCATTCGTGGCTGACCTACCTCCGCGACCGACTGCTGCTGGCGCGGGAGCTGCTGCATGAGAACGGCAGTGTCTTCGTGCAAATCGGTGATGAGAACATCCATCGCGTGGGCGTCGTCATGGACGAGATATTCGGCGCGGAGAACCGGATGGCGACCATCTCTTATGCCACTACCGGCGCAAGTTCTACATCGAACTTACCGCAAGTGTCGGACTATCTGCTTTGGTACGCAAAAGACCAGAAACTGACGAAGTATCGACAGTTGTACGAACCGCTCACGCGGCGCGACGTGATCGAGTCCTTCAGTTGGCACGTCATGGTGGAGCTACCTGACGGGCAATGCCGCAAACCGACCCCGGAGGAGTGTTTCGACCCGGACCGGCATCTGCCGAAAGGAGCGCGCATATATCGGCGCATGCCGCTCGATTCTCAGGGTGTTTCCACAACCGGCCGTTCGGAACCCTACGAATGGGACGGCCGCGTCTTTCAATGCGGCAATGATAGGCATTGGGCGATCTCGAAAGAAGGGAGGGACCGGCTCGGCGAACTGAATCGGCTTGAGGCGCTTGAGGGACAGACCTCGCTGATGTGGAAGCGATATGAGGACGAGGTTCCGGGTCGGCGGATCAACAATATCTGGGTCTCGCCGATGTCGGCCACCGACAAGCGCTACGTGGTCCAGACCGCTACGAAGGCGATTCAGCGCTGCATCCTGATGACCACCGACCCGGGCGATCTGGTCTTCGACCCGACCTGTGGCAGCGGCACGACGACTTATGTCGCCGAGCAATGGGGCCGTCGCTGGATCACCTGCGACACATCCCGCGTCGCGACAGCCTTGGCCAAACAACGCCTCATGACGGCGATTTTCGACTATTACAAACTGGCCCATTCCGATGAAGGGGTTGGGGCAGGCTTCCGATACCGCAGCGTCGCCACCGTATCTGCGAGGACGTTGGGTTACGACGAGCCGCCCGCCGAAGTCATGCTTTATGACCAGCCTCGCATCGACCGAGGCAAGGCCCGTGTTACCGGACCGTTCACTGTGGAAGCGGTTCCCGCGCCGGCAGTGAAGCCGCTCGACGACATCGAGAACACAGAATCTCAGGCTGACGACGCTTCGGTCGCTCGCTCGGGTGAGACGTTGCGCCAAGGCGACTGGCGCGATGAGTTGTTCAAGACCGGCATCCGCGGCAAGGGCGGGCAGCACATATCCTTTGCCCGGCTTGAGCCGTTGCCGGGTGCCCGATGGCTGCACGCCGAGGGCGAGACACGGCCCGGCAATGCCGTCGCAGATCGTGTAGCGGTCTCGTTCGGGCCGGACCACGCTCCGCTGGAGCAGCGCCAAGTAGCCCTTGCCATCGAGGAGGCGCAAAGCCTTGTCCCAAGACCCAAGATCATCGTCTTCGCGGCTTTCCAGTTCGACCCCGAGGCGTCGAAGGACATCGACGAGACCCACTGGCCCGGCGTTGCCCTGTTGAAGGTGCAGATGAACGCCGACTTGCTGACCGACGACCTCAAGAAGAAGCGCGCGAGCAACGAGAGCTTCTGGCTGATCGGACAGCCGGACGTTGTAGTGGTTAGTGAGCAGTGGTTAGTGGATAGTATGAAGGAGGCTGTAGCTCCGTATGCAGTCATTGCAAAGTTATCGGGAGTTGATAGTCTGGAAGAAATCCGTAGCCTTGGCCGAGACGATTTATCGTTGTTCGTCGCAATTGCCGAGAGAAGAGACTTATGGGATGCGCTCGCAGTTGACGCGGGCGGCGGTGTCGATTCCGGCCAACATCGCGGAGGGTCAAGCCCGTCATGGCAGGGGAGAGTTTCTACACTTTCTGGGGATAGCACGAGGCTCCCTCGCCGAATTGGAGACGCTGCTGATTTTGTGCAGGAACTTAAAGCTCTTACCCGAAGCGAACGTGACCGACGCATTGAAGCGCTGCGACGAGATCGGCAGATTACTGACCGGGCTCGTGAAATCGCTACGTCGCTGACCGGTCAACTATCCACGATTCACTATTCACAAGCCACTATCCAAGGCTTCGACTACTACAACACCAGGACCGGCAACGTGGAATCGGGTGGCTCGGACAAGATTGCCATGTGGATGCTCGACCTCGATTATGACGGGCGCAGTCTGTTTCCCCGCCAGGTGTTCTTCCCGATGGCCGGCGCCAAGGACGGCTGGGCCAGGCTCGCCCGCAACCTCAAGGCGGCGGTCGACGAGAACCTGATCGAAGCCTATCGCGGCACCGTCTCCCTGCCGTTCGAAGCGGGCGAACACGGACGCATCGCCGTCAAGATCGTGGATGACCGGGGGATAGAGAGCTTGAAGATCGTGGGTCTGGAGCGATGACGCAACCGAAAAAAGTTAAGGCAATCGAGCGCCTGCGGAAAGCGCTGGAGGCAATACCTGAACTGAAGCGAGCCCCATTCGATTCGACGGTATTTGAAAAGTGGCGTCGGGATACAAAGACTGTCATCAACCATACTTTCGGCGAAGAATCCTCTCATGTCGCGGACTTCATGAGGGTTGACTATATTGGTCCGGTATCGTTGGTTAAGCCGAGATCGGATTATGAATGGCACAAGGCTCGGTCGAATGGCCTTGATTCGGCGGCCTCAGTACTTGAGTCGATGATCGGTGAAATCCAGGAGTTTTGGGAGGGTGAATCTCCGCCCTCCGGTTCTCTTAGCACCGAAAGAGGCGCATTGCCGAGCACAAAGGAAGTCTTCGTCATTCACGGCCGGGACAATGAGGTGAAGCAAACGGTCGCACGATTCCTCGAAAAAATAGACCTCAAACCGGTGATATTGCATGAAAGCCCTGACCTAGGCCGGACAGTAATCGAGAAGTTCGAGCAACACGCCGAGGTCGGTTTCGCTGTAGCCTTGCTGACACCGGACGATGTGGGTTCGCTTTACGGTGAGGAAAACAACCTGAAACCTCGCGCCAGACAGAACGTGATTTTCGAGTTCGGGTATTTCATTGGCCGCTTAGGCCGACAGAGAGTCTGCGCCCTGACCAAGGGAAACGTTGAGATCCCATCCGATTACGCGGGAGTCTTATACATCCCACTTGACGATGCCGGTGGATGGAAGATGCGACTTATCACTGAACTGAAGACTGCCGGATACAACGTCGACGCGAACCGGGCATTTCAGACATGAACACGCATATCGACACGCCCCTGGACAAGATAACCGCCTTTTGCAAACGCTGGCAGGTCACGGAACTGGCGCTGTTCGGTTCCGTGCTACGGGAAGATTTCGGCCCCGACAGCGACATCGATGTACTGGTGCGCTTCGATTCGCAAGCGCGGCACACGCTCCTGGATATCGCACAAATGGAGAATGAGTTGAGCCGAATGCTCGGCCGGGAGGTGGATCTGATCGAACGCGCGGCGGTCGAACAGAGCCGAAACTACATCCGCCGCAAGGCCATCCTCGATTCCGCCGAGACGATCTATGCGGTCTGACGACGCCTGTCTGCTCGATATGCTGCTGGCGGCGCGCGAAGCGGCGAAATTCGCCGCCGGGCGGACCTTCCCGGAGTTTGAGCGAGACCGCATGACGCAACTCGCGATTCTGAAAGCGGTGGAAATCGTCGGGGAGGCTGCATCCCGTGTCAGTGCCGATACGAAAGAGGCGCATCCCGAGATCCCCTGGCCCGAGATCATCGGCTTGCGGAATCGTCTTGTGCACGCATACTTCGAAGTGAATTTGAATCGCGTGTGGGAGACCGTGCAGCGAGACATCCCTTATCTGATCTCCCAACTCGAACCGCTAACGCCGCCGGAGACGGAGTAATGGCCCGAGCGACCATTGACCGGCTGATCGTCAATTCGCCCTATGAGGAGCCGGCGAAGCATTGGCGCTACGACCGGCAGACGCGGTTGTTCGACTTGGCCGACGGCCGTCGTCCGGCGGGATATGTGGTGGCGTCGAGCGATTCCAAGGCATTCGACGACCCCGGTATCTTTGTAGAAATCCCGCTGGTCAGCCGGATTCGGCCGCGCATCAGGGCATGGCGCGAGGCCGGATATCCGGGCGTTACGGGAATCACGAAACGGCTATTGGAGCACTGGACGAACCCCGAGGAATTCGACAGCCGGCGGTTTTTCTTCTGTCAGCTTGAGGCCGCCGAGACGCTGGTCTGGCTCGCCGAGGCGCCGGCGGCCGACAAGGTCGGCGTGGACATTCCGTCCGACGGGGGGACGTTCCAGCGGCTGTGCGCGAAGGTGGCGACCGGCTCGGGCAAGACCGTCGTCATGGCGATGGTCATCGCCTGGCACGTCCTGAACAAGGCCGCCCATCCCCAGGATGCACGGTTCGCCAAGAACATCCTGGTGATCGCACCGGGTCTCACGGTCAAGAGCCGGCTGGCCGTGCTGGAACCGTCTCATCCGGAGAACTATTACGAGGACTTCCACATCGTTCCTTCGGCCCTGCTCGACAAGCTGCGCCAAGGCAGGGTCGTGGTCCGCAACTGGCACGCGCTCAATTGGGAGACCGAAGAGAAGATCGCCGGAAAGCGCGGCGTGGACAAGAGAGGGGCCAAGAGCGACGAAGCCTATGTCCGTGAAGTGCTCGGGGACATGGCGAACGCCCGGAATCTCCTGGTCATCAACGACGAGGCGCATCACGCCTGGCGCGTTCCCGCCGGTTCCAAGGTCAGAGGCGTTGCCAAGGCTGAAGTCGAGGAAGCGACCAAGTGGGTCGGCGGCCTCGACCGGATCCACAGGTCGCGGAGCATTCTCGCCTGCTACGACTTCTCCGCCACGCCGTTCGCGCCGTCCGGCAAACGGAGTTCCGAGGAGGCGCTGTTCGGCTGGATCGTGAGCGACTTCGGCCTGAACGACGCCATCGAGTCCGGCCTGGTCAAGACCCCGCGCGTCGTGGTTCGCGACGACGCCGTGCCCGACGCCAAGACCTATAAATCCCGCCTCTACCACATCTACAACGACGCCGAGGTCAAGGACGATCTGAACCGGCGGGCCAAGCCCGAGGAGCCGCTGCCGGATCTGGTCATGAACGGTTATTACCTGCTGGGCTACGATTGGCGCGAAACCGCCAGGGATTGGGCGGCGCAGCCGGACAGCACGCCGCCGGTCATGATCACCATCGCCAACCGCACCGAGACGGCGGCCCGGATCAAGCATGCGTTCGACCACAGGAAGGTGCGCATCAGTGAACTATGCAACCCGGAGCGGACTCTCCACATCGATTCGAAGGTCCTGGGCGAGGCCGAGGCCGCGGAGGAGCCGATCGCGGAGGTCGGCGGCGAGAGCGGAGAAAACGCCGACGGCAGCCGTAAACGCAAACTGACCAAAAAACAGCAGGCCGAGTTGCTACGCCGGCAAGTGGACACCGTGGGCCGACCCGGAAGGGAAGGGGCGCAGATCCAGAAAGTGATCTCTGTCGGAATGCTGTCGGAGGGCTGGGACGCGAAGACGGTGACTCACATCATGGGCCTGCGGGCCTTCACCAGTCAGCTTCTCTGCGAGCAGGTCGTCGGGCGCGGCCTGCGGCGCACGTCTTACGACGTGAACCCGGACACTGGCTTGTTCGATTCGGAGCACGTCAACATTTTCGGAGTGCCCTTCACCTTCCTGCCTCATGAAGGCGGAGAGGATGTACCTCCGCCTCCGCCCGAGCCCAAGACCGCCATCGAGCCGGTAGCGGACAAAGCGGCTTTCGAAATCTCCTGGCCGAACGTAATCCGCATCGACCACAACTACTGCCCGCGCCTGTCCCTGGATTGGAGCAAGGCTGCGGTCCTGGAACTCGACGCGAGCGCGACCGTAAAAATCGCCGAGATCGCTCCGATCGTCGAGGGCAAGCCGGACGTGACAAAGATCGAGGCCATCGACCTGGAGAAGCTGGCGCGGGACAACCGCACACAAAAGATCATCTTCGAGACCGCGCGGGACGTTTATGACCAGATGCAGGAGAGCTGGCGGGGCGGTAGGGCGTTCCTGCTGGCCCAGATTGTGCGGCTGGTCGAGCAATTCATCCGTTCGGACAGAATCAGCATCACCCCCTCCCTGTTCCTTCGTGACGATCTCATGCGCCGCCTCATCATCACGCTCAACATGACCAAGGTGGTCCAGCATATCTGGGAGGCGATCCGGTTCGAGAACACCGAGAGCCTGGAGCCGGTGTTCGACCGCGACCGGCCCATCCGTTCAACCGGCGACATGATGACGTGGTACACCGGAAAGCCCTGCGAGCGCACGGCGCGCAGCCATATCAATTTCTGCGTCTATGACAGCACCTGGGAAGCGTCGGAGGCCTTTGCCCTCGACCACAGCCCCAAGGTGGCCGCCTGGGTGAAGAACGACCACCTCGGCTTCGAAGTGTTCTACGTCTATCGCGGCGTGGTGCGGAAGTACCGTCCCGATTTTCTTATCCGGCTCAGGTCTGGCGACATGTTGGTATTGGAAACCAAGGGAGAGGACAGCGATCAGAACCGAACCAAGCGCCGGTTCCTCGCCGAATGGGTCAACGCCGTCAATGCGCATGGCGGCTTCGGGCGCTGGTGCTGGGACGTTTCGCTGGCCCCCGGCGACATCCAGGATATTCTCGCGCGGCATTCGCTTGCGCCGTAATCGGACCGTCCCCGACACGGCCGCCCTTGTCCACGCGCCGCTACACCCCGGAGAGATTCGGGACGAGCCCGGCCGAGTGCTATGATCGATCCAGACCACTATTATGCGCTGAGCACGCCGGAGGCCCCGACATGAGCTTGGCAGCGATGAGAAACGGCACCCTTGCCGCCCTGCTGGTGGCGGCCACTGCTGTGGCTGAGCGGCCGTTGTCGCCGTGGATGGAAGTGCCACCAAGTTGCGCGGGGCAGCCGTTCCGGCCGGGGGCGGAGGAGCCGAGTTGCGCGGGACAGGCGAAATGCGCCGCGTGCTGGCTGGAGCTGGAGAGCCATCTCGGCTGCTTCGTTTGGAACAGTTACCTCAGCGAGGGCGAAACCGCGGCCTGGAGTGGCAAGTGCACCGACGGCCTGGCCAGCGGGACGGGAACGCTCAAGTGGACCTACGGAAGCGTGGTCAACGAGCATACGGGTCTCCTCCGGAACGGGAAGTACCACGGCCACTGGGTGCGGCGCTATGCGAACGGAAGCGTCCACGAAGGACCCATGGTAGACGGCAACAGGCAGGGCCATTGGGTCGTGCGCCTTGCGGACGGGACTGTCATGGAAGGGCCCATGGTGGACGATAAGAGGCACGGCCGCTGGGTCAGGCGCGACTCGAACGGTTACACGATAATCATGAATTGGGTCAACGGAGTCCACCGAGGCGGCCGCCGATAATCCTCGGCCCCCCTATCCCTCCCACCCGACGAGCCCGAGTCGATCACACGGTGCATCGTGCAGGTTCTGTTTCAGCCCCAGGTAGCGCTCGGTGGTCTGGATCGAGGCATGCCCCAGGCTGATCTGGATCTGCTCGAGCGGCGCGCGGCCGTGCTTGCCGACGAGATCGACGATCGCCCAGCGCCCCTCGCGCTGCGCCACATCCGCGAACTCCAGCCCCGCCAACTCCCCCCTCCGCAACCCACACCCCACCAGCAACCCGAGCAAGACCCGGTCCCGCAGCCCTTTTGTCGTTTCCGGATCGGGGGCGGCGAGCAGTTGCTGGGCCTGCTGGGCGTCAGCCAGTTGCCCGTGCGGGTGCCCGTACGGCGAGCTCCCGGCACGCGCAGGATGGCGGCGATGGTTTCGGGGGCGATCAGGGCGTTCGAGGCGGCCTCGGTGGCCAGCTTGCGCAGGGCGGCGAGCGCCAGGTTGATCGAGGCGGCCGAGAGGCCGCGCTCTCCCAGGTGCGAGCGGTAGCGCTGCAGCGCGGCCCTTGTAAAGCCCTCTCCGGAGGCGAATGACTGATACCACGTAAAAAACTCCCCCAACGCCAGGCGGTAAGCCCGCCGGCCGGTCTTTCCCTCTCGCTCATCACAGGCGTGTGGGAGGGAGCTGCAGCTGGCGCGGCGAGCCGGGGTGCTGCTCGGCCCACAGTTTTTCAAGCAAGTCGGGGACCCAGCGGTCGATCGCCCGGAGGCGGTGCAGCCGTGCATGGCAGGCGCGGCAGAGCCGGCGGTCGCGGGCGAGGACTTTTTCGCGGCTCCCGGCGAAGCGGGCGCGGTCCCGCCGACGCCGGTTGTAGCAGCCGTAGCAGAGCCCGCGGCGGTAGAGTTCGGGGGAGCCGCAGGGGCAGCACAGGGGCAGTTGGTTTTCCTGGGCGGCGAGGTTCATGGAGCGGCTGAGGGGTCCGACAAATATATTTTGATAAGAGACATTCTTTTTTTCCGCGCACAACCAGCCTGTCCGGTTTTCGTTTCTCATACGTCTACATATACTTATGGTGTTTTTTCGCTAACTACTAACTACTGGCGGCGACCCGATACCCTAGCACGAGGAAGCGCTCGAGCGCAATGATAACAAATGTTATCATTCGTTGGTTTCTGCTCGGAGCGTGCGGCCGGAGACGCTCCCCGCTCAGACGGGGTCAGTCTACAAGATCACCGGAACAGGAGATTCGGATATGAACGATTTCGCCGGCAGGATGAGTTCCATGGTGTCGACAGTGTTTCACCGCACGCGGATTCCACTTCTCCTGGCATTTACACTGCTGGCGCAATCAGCCTGGGCCCAACGGATCGGGCCGCTGGTTCCGGACAACTCACAGCGACCGAAGGCGTCCTCGGCCGAGCGCAAAGCGGCGGTCCGGCCGCCCAGCCTGCAACTGAGCCTTCCGTCGCCGGCCGAGGTCGCTCTACCGCCTTTGGGGCCCGACGATTTGCAGCGTTTGCAGCCGCAACAGGGCCGGCCTCCCGTCATCGGCGTCCACCGCCGCTTGCCGGAGGGGGCGCTCAAGCTGAGCTTCTCCGGGGGGGCCGTCAAGTCGACCGCCGAGGGAGCTTGGCGATCGACCGAGGCCGGACGCCTTTGGCGCCTGAAGATGACCTCCCCCAAGGCGCGAGCCATGCGCGTTCACTTTCGGGACTTCGCCATCGGGGCTGGCAGTCTCTGGCTGCACTCGGCGGATGGGCAGACCGTCGGACCCTATAGCGGGTCGGGCCTGTACGACGACGGCGATTTCTGGAGCGGCATCGTTTTCGGCGACAGCCTGACGATCGAGTATCTGCCTGATCCCTCGGCGGCGGGAGAGGCCGTGCCGTTCCAAATCGTGGCGATCAGCCATATCTGGGGCGATGCTTTTGGAGACGGCGCGGAGGGCAGCGCCCGACAGCCGGAGGCGGCCTGGGGGGGCGCGGTCAAGGCGCTGCCCGGCCGGATCGACCTTGCGGTGGGAACGCCGTCGAAGAAGGCGCGGCTGACAAAGGCGGCAAAGGCCATACCGTTGGTCGAGCGGTCCGCCTCCCTGCAACCGCTGAGCCCCAAAGCGGCAAGGCCGCTCACGCCCGGGGAGCCCGTCTCCTTCAGCCGCGGACCGGTTGACTCCCCGGCGATCTTCATCGGGGATTCTTCATATCAGTTGGAAGTTCCCGAGGACGCCTCCCGCGTAACCTTCACGCTGGAATCCGTCGATCCCGATGTCGATGTGGATTTGTATGTCCGTTTCGGAGAGGACAACGACGTTCAGAACGGGAGAATCGTCTCGGACTATTCCTCTGAAGGGCTCACGGGCAACGAGGAGATCGTCATCACCCCCCAATCCGACCCGCCGCTTCGAGCCGGAACCTACTTCGTCTCGATATCAGTTTTTGATACGGGCGTCGTCGCCAACTGCACGCTCACGGCGGAAGTGGAACGCGAAGGAGGAACTCCGCCGCCGACAAGCGGCCGCACGCTCACGCCCGGGCAGCCTGTCACCTTCCAACGGGGGCCGGTTGACAACCCGAAGCTCTTCTTTGGGACTAACTCGTTCCGGCTGGAGGTTCCCGAGGACGCCTCCCGCGTAACCTTCACGCTGGAATCCGATGTCGACGTGGAGCTGGCTGTCCGCTATGGCGAGGACAACGCCGTTGAGGATAGGATGCTCGTCACTGACCACAGAGACCGGAACCCCGCGGGCAACGAGGAGGTTGTCATCACCCCCCAATCCGTCCCGCCGCTGCGAGCCGGAACCTACTTCGTATCGGTAGCAGTCTATGCTACGGGCGTCGTCGCCAACTGCACGCTCACGGCGGAAGTGGAACGCGAAGGAGAGGCTCAGCCGACGATCAGCGGCGGCACGCTCACTCCTGGTCAGCCCGCCGACTTCCGACTGGGACCGGTCGACTCTCCACTGCTCTTCAATGGGCCTGCTTCTTTTCAGTTGGAAGTTCCCGAGGCCGCCTCCCGCATCACCTTCACGCTGGAATCCGTCGATCCCGATGTCGATGTCGATTTGTTCGTCCGCTTTGGCGAGGACAACACCATTCAGGATGGGGAGCTTGTCTCGGACCACTTCTCCTTGAGCTTCACGGGCAATGAACGGATCGGCATCACCCGCCGCTCCGACCCGCCGCTTCGAGCCGGAACCTACTTCGTATCGATACTCGTCTTTGATACGGGCGCCGTCGCCGAAGGTACGCTCACGGCGACAGTCGAGACGGACGCCGAGGACTGTCACCTCGACGTGACCTGCTACCCCGAATGGTCGAGCTCCGCGACTGGCGTCGCGCTGATGGTCATTGAGACGGATGGGGGCAGTTTTGCCTGTTCAGGCACTCTGCTGAATAACAGTCGGCAGGACCGCACGCCCTACTTTCTCACCGCCGCCCACTGCGTGCAAACCGAGGAGGAAGCGCGGAGCGTGACCGCCCTCTGGTCATACCAGACACGAACCTGTAACGGAGATCTGCCGGACTTGCGGAGCGTACCGCGGACCGAGGGAGCGGGCCTGCTCTCGACCTTGGGCGGCGCAGGTTATCCCGACGGCGATATGACGCTGCTGCAGCTCGAAGGCGATTTGCCGGACGCCATCGTGTTCCAGGGATGGGATGCCGACCCTCAACCCGTCGGCGCGCAGGTCACCGGCATTCACCATCCCGGGAGCGCTGATTGGGGCCGATTCAAGCGGATTTCCTTCGGTCAGATCATTCCCGACCCGGGTTTTGGAGTTTCCGACGATACCTACTTCGTCGTCTCCTGGCCAGTGGGACAAGGCTACACGGAGCCGGGCTCTTCCGGGTCCGCCGTCTTCAGCAGCGCTGAAACTGTAGTGGGGGCGCTGAGCGGCGGAGACATTGTCGGGTATTCCTGCCCGACCGAGCCCGTTGTAGACGTCTTCACTCACTTTTCGGTTTTCTATCCCCATATCCGGCCCTTCATCGACAGCACCTTGCCGGAGATAACCGGCGGCGCGCTCCCGCCCGGACAGCCCGCTGGCTTCCGCCTGGGACCGGTTGACGCCCCGATGCTGTTCTCCGGGGATTCTTCATTCCAGGTGGAGGTTCCCGAGGGCGCCGCCCGCGTAACCTTCACGCTGGAATCCGTCGATCCTGATGTCAACGTGGATTTGTATGTCCGCTATGGAGAAGACAACGCCATTCAGGGTGGAAACGTCGTCTCGGACTATTCCTCCACAGGTCCCACGGGCAACGAGCAGATTGTCGTCACCCGGCAATCCGACCCGCCGCTTCGAGCCGGGACCTATTACGTCTCGCTGATGCTCCGCACGACGGGCGCTGTCGCCGAGGTCACGCTCACGGCCGAGTTCGACGCCGCCGCCCCCCCGCCGGCGGGAGGTCAGACCTATTACTTCCCCCATCTTGCCGTGGGGGCGAGTTGGCAAACCACGATCACCTATATCAACTACTCCTCGCAGGAGGTGAGTTGCCAGACCGATTTCCTTTCCGATCAGGGAACTCCGCTGATGGTTTCGTTTCCGGGACGGGGAAGGGTGTCCAGCCGGCCCGACGTGCTGCCGCCCGGAGGCTCCGTTCACGAGGAGACCGACGTGGAGCTGAGCGCACCGTATGCGCCTGGCTGGGCGCGGGCCGCCTGCTCGGGGCCGGTGAAGGCCAGCCTGCTGTTTCGTCAGTACGACAGCGAAGGCGTAGCCGTGGCGGAGGCCGGAGTCAATGCGGCGGCCGTTGCGGCCACCCGCTTCGTCACCTTCGCCGAACAGGCGGCAGGTCAGCCTGGGACCGGCGTTGCCTATGCCAACCCTTCCGCTACGGCGGAGGCCGTGGTCACCTTTACGGCCCGGGACGCGGCGGGGGATGTGCTGGACAGCGTCGATGAGCGCCTGCTGCCCGGAGGGCATGATGCGAAAAATATGCAGCCCCTGTTCGGTCTCCCCAGCTTTACCGGATCGCTCGAAGTCACCTCCACGCAACCTATCGTCAGTCTGTCGATCAATGCCGAAGCCGCTCCCGTGTTCTCCTCCTTGCCTCCGGGGGAACTGGATCCTTCTGCGCAGGGGCCGACGACGTATTACTTCCCCCATCTTGCCGTGGGAGCGGGATGGCAAACCACGATCACCTATATCAACTACTCCGCTGAGGAGGTGAGCTGCCGGACCGATTTCCTTTCCGATCAAGGAACACCGCTGCTGGTCTCGTTTCCGGGACGGGCAACGACGGGCAGCCGGACCGACTTTCTGCCGCCCGGGGGGTCGGTGCACGAGGAGACCAATGTGGGGCTGAGCGCTCTTCTGCAAATGTCCGGCTGGGCGCGGGCCGCCTGCACGGGGCCGGTGAAGGCCAGCCTGCTGTTTCGTCAGTACGACAGCGCAGGCCTGCCCACGGGAGAAGCCGGCGTCAATGCGGCGGCCGTTCCGGCCACCCGCTTCGTCACCTTTGCCGAACGGGCGGCAGGGCAGGCGGGGACCGCAGTTGCCTATGCCAACCCCTCCGCCACGGCGGCGGCCGTGGTCACCTTTACCGCCAAGGATGAAGCGGGGCGGACGCTGGACAGCTTCGATCAGACCCTGATGCCGGGAGGGTATGGCGCGAAGAACATGGTGGGCCTCTTTAGTCTGAGCAGCTTTAGCGGATCGCTCGAAATCACCTCCACGGCGCCCATCGTCACCCTGTCGCTCAATGCCGAAGCCGCTCCCGTGTTCTCCTCCTTGCCTCCGGGGGAAATCGTCGATCCCCCCGATATTCCCGTCACAGGTGCTCCCGATTTGGTGGTCCAGGCTCCATCGCTGAGCCCTGGCAGCCCGAATGCGGGGGAGTCCTTCACCTTGAGCGCGACAGTTCGCAATCAAGGCAATGACCAGTCTGCCTCTACGACGCTGCGTTACTACCTCTCGACGGACGCGGCGATTTCTACGGGAGACACGGAGGTCGGCACGGACACCGTCGGCGGTCTTTCCGCTTCCGGCTCCGATGATGTGTCGATTGGCTTGACGGCCCCGTCGACCGTTGGAACCTACTATTACGGTGCCTGCGTCGATCCGGTGTCCGGAGAATCCGATGCCGGGAACAACTGCTCCAGCGCGGTGCGCGTCATCATCGGCACCGGCCAGATAGCAATGGAGAGTTTCGACTTGGACACCGACAATTCATTCCCGAGAGGGATCGCATTCGCCAACGACAAGTTCTATGTGGTTGATGGCTCTGACGATAAGGTCTATGCATACCGGCTCTCGGGACAGCGCGATTCGGCTTCCGACTTCGATCTGGATTCAGACAATGCGGACGCGGAGGGGATCACATTCGCCAACAACAGGTTCTATGTGGTGGATGATGAGAACGACAAGGTCTATGTGTACCAAGCTTCGGGCCAGCGCGATTCGGCTTCCGACTTCGATCTGGATTCGGCCAATGCGGAGGCGCAGGGGATCACATTCGCCAACAACAGGTTCTATGTGGTGGATAGGAACGACAAGGTCTACGCATACCAGGTCTCGGGCCAGCGCGATTCGGCTTCGGACTTCGATCTGGATTCGGACGATTTTGTTACCGCGCAGGGGATCACATTCGCCAACAACAGGTTCTACGTGGTTGATTGGTTTAACCAGAAGGTCTACGTGCACCAAGTCTCGGGCCAGCGCGATTCGGCTTCCGACTTCGATCTGTTCTCGGACAATACCCGTCCCACAGGCATCACATTCGCCAACGACAGGTTCTATGTGCCTGATTGGTTAAACGACAAGGTCTATGTGTACCAAGCTTCGGGCCAGCGCGATTCAGCTTCCGACTTCGATCCGGATCCGGACGACGATTCGGCAGAAGGCATCACAATCGCCGACGGAAGGGTCGATTTGGCTGACTGGAGTGACGAGAGAGCCTATGTCATCAAATTCCACCTCTCCGTCCCCTGGCCTGGTGTTAGGGACCACTTCAGTGAGCGAGTCGACACCGCGGTGGTTGGGGATTCCTTCGAGTTGCACGCCACTGTCCGCAATCGAGCAACGGACAGGTCCACCGCTACGACCCTACGCTACTATCGTTCCGCCGACAGCATGATTTCGAGCAGCGCCGATACGCAAGTAGGTGCGGACTCGTTGAACGTGCTTTCCCGAGCGGCGATCAGCGCCGAGACGATAACGCTGACAGCTCCGACGACCGCCGGAACCTGGTGCTACGGCGCTTGTGTCGATTTGGTATCCAGAAGAGCCCTATACCGACAACAACTGTAGATCTCGATCCGTAACTACACACCGTGATTTTTTGCTAAGGGAGATATTGCCGTGAGCCATGCCGGGGAAGTTCTGCTAAGCGCATGCTGCAGCGCGTTGCTCATGGGTTGTGATCTCGACGCCGTGTTCACAATCGACGTCGCAGATCTGGCCAGAGGCAGCGCCAGCCCGAAGGTGATTCAAGCGGACATCATCATGCCGATGAGCCCCGAAGTCCCGTGCCACGGCCCGGAGGTTGCAGCCATCTTGAGCCGTGACCCTTCAGGCTCATCTTGCATGAGACAAGACTCCCCCTCCTGGCTGTTGGTGTTGTCGCTGATCTCGGTCTCATCGATTTGTGGCTTGACCTAGGAGGCTCAACTACGCGCATAGCAGAGAGAAGACGCATCAGAGTCCTCATATCGCTGGGCATTGCCGCAGGATTGGCCGGCTTCACCGCTTTGTACCCGAGCAGGTCCCTGGGGCAGGAGGCAAGGCCGAACCCGGCGGCAAGGCGAATGATGACCGACGCAGCGGTCGCCCGGATCGCAGCGGAAAGCCGGGGGACACTCCGGGAACCGTCCATTGAGGCCGCTCCTCGATCTTCTGAAAAGACGACCCTCGCCGATCGGACCGTGCGCGCCTCGCGGCCCTCGCCGCCCGACGGTTATTCGTTCGTCTCCTACCAGGGGGAGATGCCCCAGGCGCAAATCGAGGGTGAAATTGGTGCTGAAGGCGAGCGCCCCGGTGCGGGTCTTGACTGGCTTGGGTCGACAACCTCGATCGAGACGCTGGCCGCCCACGCTGCCGCGGCCGGACGTGACTGGTCCTTTGGCTGGATACGGCTCGCGGAGGACGCAGATCCGAATGACCTCGAGCGGGCACTCCAAGGCTCGGGCGCCGAGATCGTCGGTTCCACGGGAAACCTGATGCGCGCCCGGCTTCCGGGCGGCGAAGCCCGTCTGCAACAGATCGCGGCCTTGCCTCAGGTCGATGGGCTGGGCGCGGTACCCCCGGAGAGCAAGCTCGCCCAAACGTTTGCAAACCAGGAGCCGGGCGGTTCCCCCGAGGAACAGATGCCCGTGTTCATTACCCTGATGACGGACGATCCCGACGGCCAGTGGCGGCGAGCTCTCGAGGACCTGGGCGCGGTGGTGGGCCGCTTCGACCCGGACATCCGGGTCTGCTCGGCCAATGTGTCCCGCGTAGTGCTGGAGGCGATAGCCGCGGCGGATTTCGTGCTGGCCATCGAGCCCATCGGCATCGTCGTAGCCGCTCACGACACCGCCGTTCCGGCCATGGGCGTGGATGCGTTGCGGCGATTCGATGGCGCCCCGGGACTTTTCTCGGGCATCGGCGGCGCGTCCGTTCCCATCGGCGTCATGGATACGGGGCTCAACATCAATCACCTGGACATCGCGTCGAATCGGCAGAGCATCTGCGGCGCCAACTTCGTTTGGTTTGGGCCGGGTGGAGCGCTCCAAGAGACCGAGGACTTGTGGATCGATGAAGGCGGACACGGAACCCACGTTACCGGAACCATCGCCGGGAACGGTACCGTCGAACCGCGTTTCGCCGGCATGGCGCCCTCGGTGCGGCACATCCGTTTCGCTAAGGTCTTGCACCGCCTTGGCTTCGGAAATGAGGACAGCATTCTCCCAGGGATGGATTTTCTGGCCCAACCGACGGGGTGCGCCGAAGCGGGCGATACGTCCGATCGGGTGAAGCCTCTGATCGTGAATATGAGCTTGAGCGCCTGCTCCAGGGAATTCCAGGGAAGAGAGAACGCGGAACGCAAGCTCGATTCCATCGTCTGGAGCCACCGGCAACTTTACGTCGTGGCCCAGTCAAACGCAGGAATCAACTGTTTTTCGGACTTCGGCGCCGCCAAGAACTCGCTGGCCGTCGGCGCCGTGCTTGATAGCGGCGACCTCGCGGCGTTCAGCAGCCACGGGCCGACCTTCGACGGACGCCTGGCCCCCCAGGTGGTCGCCACCGGCGTCAGTGTCCACTCGGCCAGAGGCGGCGGCAGCCGCGGCGAATATCGTGCGATTAGCGGCACCAGCATGTCGTCGCCCGCGGTGGCCGGAGTGGCCGCCCTGTTGATGGACGCGGTCCCGGAACATCGAGAACAGCCCGCGTTGACCCGGGCGAGGCTGATGGCAAGCGCCATCCGGCCGGACGCCTGGTTGGAGGCCGCCGCAGGGTTCCCCATGACCAACACCAACGGGCCGGGGGCGCTGCAAGCGCGGTACGGTCTGGGCATGGTGTCGGCGCGCGCCAGCGTGCTCAACCGGGATCAAGCCGACGGCTGGATCAGCGGCGGCGCGATCGCCGAGTTGCAAGACGGCGCGTACGCCTACCATGACATCGTCGTGCCGGAGGGCGCCGGCCGTCTCGACCTCGTGATGAGCTGGGACGAACCGCCTGCCGACTCCATCGCCAGCGCGGTTTTGAACGATCTGGACCTGTGGCTGGACCGGGACGGCGATTGCGGAGCGGGAGCGTGCGGAGAGCATGTCTCCGCCTCCCGTGTGGACAACGTGGAGTGGATCATCCTCAGAAATCCCCAGCCGGGAGTCTATCGGGCGAAAGTGGTGGCCCGCCGCGTCTACACGGCGGCGCCCCGCGCGGCGCTGGCGTGGACGGTGATCCGGGGCGCATCCACCCCGAGTCTCAGGATAAGCGCCGACAAGGATGTCCTTGAAAGGGACCGGGAAAACGAGTTGACCTTGACGGTGACCGCGGACGAGTACGTGGCTGCCGGGGCGCGGCTGCACATCGACTGCCGCGGCGCCGGAGACTCTTCCGGCTGCAACGGAGTCCAGATCCACACCATGGCCGTGTCTCGCGAGGATGGTGTGTCGGTGGATCTGTCGGATGAACTGGATTTGCCGGTTCCCGCCGGGCAAGAATTCGAAGGGTCTTCGCCCATCGTTGGTTCGTCGATCCCGCTCGGCGAAATCTCCGCAGGTGAAGATCAGGAAATCGAGTTTGTGGTTTCGTACAACGGGGGGGCGGGCCCGGTTCGCCTCTACTTCACGGCGAGCTCCTGGAACGCGAAAGCGGCATCGGTATCGGTCGAGGTGCGAACAGGAAGCTCAGACCGGTCCGAGGTTGCCGGCAGGCCCCCGAATGACGACTTCGCGGCGGCTGCCGTCATCGAAGGCGAGGAGGGTTCTCTCCCGCTGGATCTGCTGCTGGCGACGCCGGAGCCGGGGGAGCCGCTGTTCACCCCCAGGCGGGGGAGGCCCGCCGGTTCGGTCTGGTACGCCTGGACGGCGCCGGCGAATGGTCCGGTCCGCTTCAACATTCCCCCGCGCACGGATTCCCGGGACGCTCGCAACGACCGCCTGAGCATCTTCCGAGGGGATCGAATCTCGGCGTTGGAGCGGGTCGCGGACGGTCTGTGGGGAGTGCTCTTCTTTGCCGAGAAAGGGCAATCCTATCGAATCCGGGTGAGCAACTTCGCAAGAGGAGCCGCCCTGAACCTCCGCTGGTCACAGGGACCCCGGCCTGCCAACGACGACTTCACGCAGGCCGCCGTGCTTGAAGGCGCGGACGGAGTCGTCCAGGGCAACAGCCAGGGCGCCACCTTGGAAACCGGCGAGTGGTTCGGGTTCGCGGCGGCCACCACCTGGTATCGATGGACAGCGCCCAGCAACGGCCTGTGGGCGTTCGGGAGCGAGTACCCGAGGCGTATCTTTGTATTCGAGAGCGACGGCATTTCCACACTGCGGCTGGTTTCGAACTACCCCTCCTCGTTCGCCCTCTTTCCCGCCGGCGTCGGGAAGGAGTATCGCATCGCCGTTGCCGAGCCGGATGCCTACGCATCCAGCGGTCCATACCAACTGAGATGGACATCGCTGGATAGCGCGCACCGTCCCCGCAACGACGATATTGCCGGCGCTGAAACGATCGAAAGTGCGCCATCGTCTGAACACGTCATCAACATCGATGAGAATTCGACCGTGGAGCCCGGAGAGCCGGTTGAGACCGGAGTCAGGACGAAGTGGTGGGTGTGGGAGGCCCCCGAAGACGGCTACTATACCTGGCGGCTCACGGATACCGGCGAGGTGGTGCCGACCTATTCGAAGTTGCGGGTGACCGTGTTTACCGGCAGCTCCATCGAAGATATGCAGTTGGTGGCCGAGAGCGGCCCGGACGCCGCCCCGTTCGATTTCGTCTTGCCGGCCGTGGGCGGGCAACGATATTGGATCGCGGCCGGCTTCCCGGCAGGAGACGTCACGGCGTATACCCAGCGCTCGGCCTCCGCCAGAGTGATCTGGGGACCGACCCCCGGCAACGACAGTCTTTCAAGCGCCGTGCCGCTCGCGGGCGCAGCCGGCTCGATCACCGGCTCGAACCGTTTTGCGACCATCGAGCGCGGCGAGAGGTCCGCGGACCTCGGCCACTCGTCTCTATGGTGGACCTACGAAGCACCCGCTGCCGGCTGGTATCGCTTCTGGATCGATGAGTTCTACGCTCCCTGGGTGCTGGCCGTCTACCAGGACGCCGGCGACGGGTTCGGATCGCTTGAGCTCGTGAGCAGCAGCCGCCAGCCGGAAGGGATCGAGTCGGGCGGCATCGAGGTGATCTTTCGTGCCGAGGCGGGAGTCCGCTACAGGATCCGGCTTGGAACTCGCGGCGCCCCGGAGGGCGGCGATTTCACGATGAGTTGGGGCGAGAGTGAAGCCCCGGTCTGGCTCAAGTACACCGGACGCCTGACTGACGGCGGCCGGGACGCCAAGGGGAACTCGGTGGAACTCCGTACTCCGCTCAGCCTGGCGCTCAATGGCCGCGGCACGGCGCTCTATGCAGCTTCGCGGCTTGGAATGCAAGTCTTCGAACGTGATGTGGAAACCGGAGGTTTGACGCTGGTTCAGTCTTTGGAGGACCATGATCTGGAAGACAATTCGCTGATCTGGGATGCGCGTAGAACCAAACTTTACGCACATCGGTGCGGGACTTGGCGCAAGTTTACGCCTGTCGACGGGACGCCCCGGGATCTTCGGGACGAGGGGACGTTGCAAGTAACGGGCTGCCAGGAAGCCGTCGGTTGCAACAGCCGAAGCGACGTTTTCATGGACTCCGGAGGATCGTTCCTGCATGTGGTCGATCCTTTCTCGGGTAAGCTGCAGGTCCTTGCCTTCGATACGCCGGACTCTCTCCGGCATGTACAGACCCTGACCGTTCCCGATCTGAAGCACGCCCTGATCTCGAACCTCGACAGCCGCGTGTACGTGGCCGCGCAATGGTCATTGCTCGTTATTGAGCGCGATGCCCAAACAGGTCGGCTCACCCAGGTCTCTCGGGCAGGGAATGACGCAGGTCTGTCGAACTTGGAATCAATCGCAATCAGCAGCGATGACCGCTACCTGTTCGCCTTCGACGACAACGGCAAAAGGACGAACGTGTTCCAACTGGAAGACGACTCTTCCCATCCGCACCTTCTCGGCAGCCTGCCGCCGTTTTGGAACGCGCCATTTTATGCTCGAGAATGGCAAAACCGGTGCGGATTCACCAGTGCGAGAAGGGGAACCCCGGCGGTGGACGTATTCTGCAGGAATATGGCCTTCGGCGTGAGATGGCGACCTGAAAGCGGTGAACTCGCGGCGACCGACTACGTTGCACCGTGGCAGCCGGATCGTTTCAACAACCACGTGCCCGCGTTCGGCCATACTCGAAACCTCGCGGCAAGTCCCGATGGCAGGCACGCATATCTGAGCACTGAAGATGAAGGGCTTCTGGTCTTTGAACGCGTCGGAGTCGGCGTTGATACAGTTTTTGTGCCGCTAAAGATGCTCTCCGTATCGCCCGGCAAGGTCAGTTTTGGCCCCATTTCGACGGACGGAGGAGGCTGTATTGGATTGGAGGACACTGTCGTCGGTGATACCCACTACGCCGTCGTCAGTTCGAAGTGGCAGACGAGAGCGAATTCGGATGCCGAATGGGCGGACGTCGAGGGAACGGAAATGAACGGGGAAGTCTGCTCGTATACGCCGTTAGCCCCGGCGCATGCAAGGCTGGTTGCGGAAATCGCAATAGACGGCGAAACAGGAAAGTACGCCAGCAAGAACTTCCTGACCGTTGAGCCATAGAACCCCCGCCCGGCCATGATGTCAATCCTGCCTCCTACTAGCAGGCCGACACCGTCTCGTCTGCATTATCTGTCGCAAATCAAGTGTCTACATTGCCGTTTTATTCGCCTTTGGAGCGAAATCGTCGCAAAATCAAAATCCGTGATCCCGGACCGCCGCGTCCGCCGCCAAGTCACTGATTCAATGCCCACTATTGGCCGCTATTGGCCGCTATTGGCCGGCTGCATAGCGTCGCAAGATCAAGTGTCCACGCACCGTCGCGGAATCTCATCCGGCCCAGGGAGGTCGGTGGGCGCAGCAGCTCAGCGCTACCCGTGGGGGCCGCATCAACCAGTCCGATGGAATGAGCAGAGGGCGCCGCCGGTTTTGGACGTGAAGGGAAAACCCCCTGGGTGCTGGCGCCCGCCTACAGGTCTTCGTCGGTCAGGGTGTAGTAGGCTTCCAGATATTTCTCGGAGGTCTTTTCAATGATGTCGGAGGGGAGTTCGGGACCGGGAGGCGTTTTGTCCCAGTCGACCGTTTCGAGATAGTCGCGGACGAACTGCTTGTCGTAGGAGGGTTGCGGCTTGCCGGCCTGGTAGAACTCGAGCGGCCAGTAGCGGGAGGAGTCGGGCGTAAGCACTTCGTCGCCGAGAACGACCTCGCCGTCGAGCCGGCCGAATTCGAACTTCGTATCGGCAAGGACCAAACCGCGGGCCAGGGCGTGTTGGCCGGCGCGGGAGAAGATGTCGAGGGTCAGGTCGCGGAGCTTCGCGCAGAGGTCCTCGCCGATGATTTCGGCGGCGCGCTCGAACGTGATGTTCTCGTCGTGACCGGTTTCTGCCTTGGTCGCGGGAGTGAAGATGGGTTCGGGAAGCAGTCCGTTCATGCGCAGGCCGGCAGACAGTTTGACGCCGCACACCGCGCCGGATTGCTGGTACTCTTTCCAGCCCGAGCCGGAGATATAGCCGCGTGCAACGCATTCGATAGGCACCATGTCGAGCTTCTTGACGAGCATCGAGCGCCCGTCGAGTTGAGCCTTGTAGGCGCGCAGGTTCTCGGGGTATTCGTCGACGTTGGCCGTGACGAAGTGGGTGGGCACGACGTCCTTGAGGAAGTCGAACCAGAACATCGAGAGCTTGGTCAGCACCTCGCCTTTGTGCGGGATGCCGTTCGGCAGCACGACGTCAAAGGCCGAGATGCGGTCGGTCGCGATGAAGAGCAGGTGTTCGCCGGCATCATAAATATCGCGCACCTTGCCGCGCGCGATCGGCTGCACGCCTTCGAGGTTTGTTTCAAGAAGCGGGGTTGAGGAGGTAACGGGCATTCTTTTTCAGGGGGAAAACGGTTTGCAGGCTTGCCGCAAAAGAGTCCGATGATATTAACACGGAGTTGGCGAACGCGCCTGTGAGGAGGCGCGTGTGCTGCCGGAGTCCATACCGCGGCGTGCGGGGATGCGATCCGGCGGATTTACGTTTCAGAACATACTTGCAGTCTTTTGTATTGGGCCGAAGTGACGCGCAGGGCGAGCCAGAACCTCCGACAGGTCTAGCAGCCCGTGGCAAGAGTCACGCAGGCGGCGTTACGCGCCCTGGGCCCGATTGCGTAACGCGTGGACGCTCCAGGAACGCAGTACCGCGCTCTCCGCGCTTTTTTCTTCGTAGGCCGGAAGCGGCGCGTAACCCTTCGGGCGACGGACGTTTGCGATCGCCGGCTTTGTCGTTCGCTTTTTCCTTCGCAAGGAGGAGATCACCCGGATCGCCATCCTCCTCACTCCGCGCCGAGCGACCGCAGAAGCCCGCCGCGCCTTCCACGGGACTTTTGCCACGGGCTGCTAGCCGACACCCCTCTCACCCTTCCCTGCAACGGGGTCCGGCTACGCCGGCACAACCTGGAGCCACGAGACCGTAGAGCCAGCCAGAGCCGACGACGGAGCTAAGGCCGCGAACCGCCGTCACGGCGCGGTCTTGGCTCGCATTTCCGGTGCGTTTCAGGGCCGCCGAAGTATATCATCAGTCTGTCTGGACAGGTGTTCGGGATTTGATATAGTAGTACGGTCTATAGAAAGCCCAGTGGCTGAATACCCCTGTTTTGCGGGTCAAGTTTCAGCGAAGGAAGGTGTCTGGTGAGTTCGAATAAGACCATAGAGGGTCCCAAGGAAGCTCAGCAGCCCAACGGTTTTTCACGACGCGCTTTTATCCAGGGCGTGAGCGTGGGAAGCGGGGCGGCTGGGGCGCTCCTTGCGACGCCGGAAGCCAAAGCGGCCGGTGGTGATGTCGTCGGCCCGGGCGCGGTGTCGATGACTCTCAGGATCAACGGTAGGAATCACAGTCTGGAGGCGGAGCCGCGGGTCACGCTGCTCGATGCGCTGCGCGACCGTCTCGACATGACCGGCGCGAAGAAAGTTTGCGACCGTGCGACCTGCGGCGCCTGCACCGTGATGGTGGACGGACAAGCCGTCTACGCCTGCACGATGCTGGCGATCGAAGCGGAAGGCCGCGACATCCGGACGATCGAGGGCCTGTCGGCCAACGATCCGGTGCCCCGGAACTTCGTCAAGCACGATGCTCAGCAGTGCGGGTTCTGCACGCCGGGCTTCGTGATGGCGTGCCAGTCGTTTCTCGAGAATAACCCCAACCCTTCGCAGGCGGACGTGGAAGCCGGTTTGAGCGGCAACATCTGCCGCTGCGGCACCTACGTGGGCGTGCGCATGGCGGCTCTCGACGCCGCGAAGGAAGTGAAAGGAGGGCGCCGACGTGGCTACTAAATATGATTGGCCCAGCGCCGCGGACCGTAGTGTCATTGGCGGCAGCGTAAGCCGACTGGACGGCGCCGACAAATCGACGGGACGCGCCAAGTACGCCTATGATCGCAATCCGGAAGGGTTGCTCGTGGGCAGGCTCGTGACGTCGCCTCACGCCAACGCCCGCATCACGAGGATTGACGCGAGCGGCGCGGAGCAGATGAAAGGCGTCCGCGGGGTGGTCTTGATCAAGGACATCGGTGACGAAGTGCAGTGGGTCGGCTCCGAGGTCGCGGCGATCGCGGCCGACACCGAAGAGATTGCGCGCGACGCCGTCAGGAAGTGCAAGGTCGAGTACGAAGTGCTGACGCATCTCGTCAAGGAAGAGGAAGTCGAGAAGGCCGGCAACCGCATTGTCCCCGGTCAGGAGAAGACCGAAGGCGACCCCGCCAAGGCGCTTCAGGAAGCCGACGCCACGCACGAGGGCTACTACGGCGCGGCGACGATTACACACTGCTGCATGGAGCCCCATGGGAACACAGTTCACTGGCAGGGTGAAAAGGACATCACCGTCTGGGCCTCGACGCAGGCCGTGGGCCGCGTCGGAGCGGACTTGGCGAAGAACCTGGCGGCGGATCCTTCGCTGCCCAAGATCAGCCCGAGCGACATCCGGGTGATCACTCCCGTGATGGGCGGCGGCTTCGGGTCGAAGTTCAATATCGATTCGTGGGGGATCGCCGCGGCGAAACTGTCGCGGATGACGGGCCGGCCGGTGAAGATCATGCTCGACCGCGACGAAGAACTGCAAGTGGCGGGCGGGCGGCCTTCCTATTTCGGCAAGGTCAAAGTGGGCGCCAAGAAAGACGGCACGCTGACCGTTTTCGATGTTGAAAGTTGGGCGACGAGCGGTGTCGGCCGGGGCGGCAACCCCGCTCTGCCATACGTCATCGAGCCCCCGAACCAGCGGATTCGTCACGTGAACGTTGCGACGAACACCGGTCCGGCTCGCGCTTGGCGGGCGCCGCGGCATCCGCAATGCGCGGTGATCACGCACTGTGCGTTGACCGACCTGGCCCACAAGGTGGACATGGACCCGGTCGCGTTCTTCAAAAAGAACGCCGATCTGACGGCGCGTCCGGATGTCTATCGCACCGAGCTCGATAAAGCCGCGGAGTTGATCGACTGGAAAGGTAAGTATCACAAACCGGGCGAAGGCTCGGGACATGTCCGGCGCGGTTTGGGTCTGTCGATACATACCTGGGGCGGGCGACCGCATGACAGCGAGTGCCGGGTGGTCATTGAACCGGACGGCGCGGTTTCAGCGGAAATAGGCAGCCAGGATATCGGCACCGGAACCCGGACGGTGATCTCGATGGTGCTGGCCGAGACGTTCGGTCTGCCGGTCTCGCGCGTCAACGTAAAGATGGGCGACAGCAGCTATCCGCCGTCGGGTCCGTCCGGCGGCAGCACGACGGTGGGCGGCGTTTCGTCGTCCTCGCGGCGGGCCGCGGTGAACGCACTGGAAAAACTGAAGGAGAAGGTCGCAGGCGACTTGGGCGCTTCTTCCGCGGATGAGGTCGAGGCCAAAGGCGGCTACCTCCGATTGAAGTCGAATCCGAAGAAGCGGATCGCGTGGACGGCCGCCTGCCGAAAGCTCAGTACGGAGACGATCTCCGAGATGGGCAAGCAGCCGGACTCCGACGGCGGCAAGCTCGCGGACTCCGGCGTCGGCGGCGTTCAGATGGCGGACGTCTCGGTCGACATGGAGACCGGCATCGTCACGATGAACAAGATGGTGGCCGTTCAGGACTGCGGCTTGATCATCGATTTGAAGCTGGCGGAGAGCCAGGTGTACGGTTCGCTGATCATGGGAATTTGCTCAGCTCTTTGGGAAGAGCGGGTGTATGACCAGATGAGCGGCGACTACTTGAACGCCGACATGGAGTTCTACAAGTTGGCGGGCATCGGCGACATCGGCGAGCTGGTCGTCCACATGATGACGGGCGTCTACGACGACCGCGGCGTCATCGGGCTGGGCGAGCCGCCGGCGATTTCACCCATGGCGGCGATCTCGAACGCCGTGTTCAATGCCATCGGCGCGCGTGTGCCGACGGTGCCGTTGACGCCGGACAAGGTTCTGGCAGCCCTTGAGAAGAAAGGGGGAATGGCGTAATGGAAGCCTTCGAATATGCAGCTCCCAACTCCGTCAAAGAGGTAGTCGGTCTGCTTTCCTCGAATTGGGGCGAGGCGGATGTCCTCGCGGGCGGCACCGACTTGCTCAGTCTGTTGAAAGAGGGCATCCACACGCCGAAGCGCGTCGTGAGCCTCAAGAACGTCGCCGGGCTGAATGGTGTGAGCGCTTCGCGGATCGGCGCGAGCGCTACCATCGCCGATTTGCTGGGCGGCAGCGCCGTACCCGCGGCGGTTCGTCAAGCGGCGGAAGGCATTACGAGTCCGCAGATGCGGGCGATGGGCACGGTCGGCGGCGAACTTCTGCAGCGGCCGCGCTGCTGGTATTTCCGCAACGGTTACGGCTTGCTGGGCAAAGACGCCAAGGGCAAGTCACTGGTGCCGAACGGCGAGAACCAGTACCATGCCATCCTCGGCAACAAGGGACCGGCGTACTTCGTCAGCGCGTCGAGCCTGGCCCCGGCGCTGATCGCCCTCGAAGCGATGGTGACGGTGATGGGTCCGGACGGCGAAGACGAAATGCCGCTGGAGAAGTTGTTCCAAACGCCGTCGAGCGACAGCCAGCGAGAAAACACCTTGCAGCCGAACCAGGTACTGACCGGCATCAATCTTTCCGCCGGCGGAGCGAAGAGCGCGACCTATGAAGTGCGGCAGCGGCAATTGATGGACTGGCCGCTGGCGTCCGCTTCGGTTGCTTTGAAGATGAGCGGCGATACGGTCGAAAGCGCGCGCGTCGTATTGGGTCACGTGGCCCCGACTCCCTGGCGATCGTCCGATGCCGAGCGCGCCCTGGCGGGCAAGGCGGTTTCGGAAGACACAGCGACGGCAGCGGCCAAAGCAGCACTCTCCGCGGCAACGCCGCTAAGTCGCAACAAGCACAAGGTGCAGTTGGCGCGGGTCGCCGTCAAGCGCGCGATCCTGCGAGCCGCCGGTTAACGAAGAGATATGCCCAGGGGCGTGGTTTGCGCTGCGCCCCTGCCACTCATGCAGGTTGCACCGCTATTCAAGGTGATGGGTCCCCGCTGCGATGCTCTGCGGTGGAAGGGGATGTTCATCGCCACCGAGGAAGAGAAGAATCCCGAGGATGCGGACGGCAGCAACTTCTGGTGTGTCTACACCCAGAATTGCGTCGGTCCGGACGGCGACACCGTGAGCTTGCAGACCTGCACGGCGTCGCGGTCCTGCTACGACCCGTTGTAATTCTTTACCGCAATCCCGCGGCGCCTATAGTAAACTGATGATCAAATCTGGAATCAGCAAGTACGGACGGAGTTCATAAGGAGGACCACCATGAAAGGCTTTCGTTTTGCGAGCTTGATTGTTCTGTCGCTGATCGTAGCGGCAACGGCCGGCGCGGTCGACATTTGGGGCACCTATGTGGAAGCCCGGAACGCGGAAGTGTACACGTCGCACTGCTTCGCTAACTCCGAGCTGGGACTCGTCGGCGAGTTGGCGGTGATGACTTGGCGGATCGATGAAGGAAGCTGGCACAACGTCGCTCTCGACGGGCTCGGTGTCGCGGCCGTCGTCAAGGCGAGCGGGACGCTGGGTGATCCCTTCAACAACCCGTATCCGGCCAAGGCCGTGTTGATTTTCGATGAGCAGGCCTCCGATGCGCAGCGCTCGGCGCTGGAGAGCTTCGCCAGGGCGATGGGCGGCGATTTGGTCGAGACGGTGACCAACCGTATGGAGGCCCCGATCTCGATGAGCTTCGAAGGCGGCATGCACGCCAGGCGTGCCAATGTGGAAGTCGGCGACCTGATCAAGGTCCGGACGCGCCCGATCCGCGATAGCGACTCGCTCTGCCACCTGGACGACCTCTATTTCACGCCGCTCGTCAGCCTCGACCATGCGATGGCCGCCTTCGGTATACAGGCGCGCTTCGACGGCGAAGGGCTCGGTGTTCGCTTTGACGAGCGGAACCGCAGCAACGCTTACATCGGCACGTTCGAGATGAGCGAGACTGTCAGCGACTAAACACAGTCGAACCAACCGCAAGCAGATTTCTGTTTCTACGAGAAGGGGGCCGCTGTGCGGCTCCCTATCGCTTTTGAGGGTTCACACTTATTCACGCTCCAAGGTAACCTGTGTAATGTTCGCACGTAGGTTGGGAGAGAGGAGATTTTCACATGAGAACGAACGTCCTGCGGCCCATTCATATCGGCTTGGCCCTTCTGATCGCCCTTCCGGCGCTGGCGGCGGACTTCTCCATCGAGCCGGCGGGCTCGCCTCCGGCGGACGGGGTGCCAGAGGCCGTGACGGCCATGCTGCATGGCGAAGGCGTGCGCGTGAAAGACCCTGACGGAAAGGTTGTCGCCGAATTCTGGGGCCGGAAATCGGCGTTCGAAGGCGATCCGGTATCGGGTTTCGGCATTCGGTTTACTACGATCCCCGAAGGCGCGCTCGTGGGTCTCGCTCAATTCCCCGATAAAGGCTCCGACTATCGCGAGCAGCACATTCCCGCCGGTATCTATACCCTGCGCTACGGGCTGCACCCCGAAGACGGCGACCACATGGGCGCCGCACCGAGCCGGGATTTCGTCCTGTTGACACCGGCGGCCGCAGATACCGAGGCGAGCAAGAACTACGGGTTCGACGACTTGGTCGAGTTGAGCTACAAGGTCGGGAATTCGCACCCGACCATCGCCCGGGCCGAGACGGCCGGGGGCGACGGCAGCCCGAATATCTGGCAGAACGACCTGGAGCATTGGGTGGTCGACGTGAAGGTGGTGGGAGGGCCGATCGGCATCGTCGTTTATGGTCACGCGGACGAGTAGAACCTTCCCCGCACGGAAAGCCGTTGTTTTGCTCTGCAGCTCCCGCCGAGTTGACAAAGCCGCCGGCACCCACGATTCTGAGAAGTTATCACTCGTTGGAGCCGCTCCTTTGCGGTCCTCGCCCGGAGAAGGAAATGTCACGGAATCGTTTTTGGATAGCCACTTTTGTGCTCTTTTCGGTCTGCTTGACCGCTCTGATTTCATGCGGTGTAGAGCCGGAACCGGAGGTCCCGATCTCATCGGCGCCGGTAGGCGAAACGATTGAAATCGCTGTCCCTCTGGGGCTGCCGCCGGTTCCGGTGCCCGCTGACAACCCACCGACCGCGGAGACCATCGCGCTGGGACGCCGGCTCTATTTCGACAAGCGCCTTTCCGTCGACGATTCGATCTCGTGCGCATCCTGCCATCGGCCGGATGCCGGCTTCGCGGACCCGGATCAGTTTTCGAGCGGCGTTGGCGGCAAGAAGGGCGGCCGGCAGGCACCGACGGTAATCAACGCGGCGTACTTCACGACACAGTTCTGGGATGGCCGGTCACCAAGCCTGGAGAACCAGGCCGAGGGGCCCGTGCAGAACTCGGTTGAGATGGCGAACACGCTTGATGCGGTAGAGAAGCAGCTCGCCGAGGACGCCAGCTATGTCGAGGATTTCGAAAAGGCCTTCGGGTCCGGCGACATCACCTACGAGCGCATTGGGAAAGCCATCGCCAGCTTCGAGCGCACCGTCCTGAGCGGCAACTCTCCGTTCGACCGTTACCTGTACGGCGGTGACGGGGATGCTCTCAGTGAGTCGGCCAAGCGGGGGCTGGAAGTGTTTCGCGATCCCGCGAAGGGCAATTGCGAAGTCTGCCATGCGATGGAAGAGGACTATGCGCTCTTCACCGACGACAAGTTCCATAACCTGGGCGTCGGCGCCAACCTGGACGGGACGCTGGAGGACCTTGGCCGCTACGAAGTGACGGAAAACGACGCTGATCGCGGCGCGTTCAAGACGCCCGGCCTGCGCAATATCGCCGAGAGCGCACCCTACATGCACGATGGCAGCTTGAAGACGCTGAAGGAAGTGATCGACTTCTACATCGGCGCCGGCAACTCGAATGAATGGCTCGACAAGGATCTCAAGGAACTCGACCACCTGACGGGCCAAGAACGCGTGGACCTGGAAGAGTTCTTGAAGTCGCTAAGCGCCGAGATGGCGGCGGATACGGGGGCTCCCACAGACTAGCGCCAGGGATCGACCCGGTTTTCTTCGTGGGCGTAGAAGGTTTCCCAGTCTTCGCCGGCGCGGCCGTTCAGGTCCCACTCCACAAGGCCGTCCTTGATCGTCAATTCGGCGGTCAGGAGTTTGTTGCCTTTGCGGGTAATGCGCCGGACGTCGAGAAAACCGAAGTCCCCCTCGTCGAGCCGCAGCACGGCCACATCCGCGATGGCGCCTTCGCTCAGGTGACCAAGTTCGGTGTGCTTGATGACCTCGGCCGGCTTCCAGGTCGACATGTGGACGACCTCCTCGAGCGATGAGCCGAGATTGAGGATTTTCGACATGACGTTGGTCATGTCCTTCATGCCGGCATTCATGCTGCCGGTGTGGAGGTCGGTCGAGATAGTGTCGGGCGGGAAGCCCTGCTCGTAAGCGGGGACAGCCACGCGCCAGGTGAAGCTGCCTCCGCCGTGGCCGATGTCGAAAATGATGCCGCGCTCGCGGCCCTGGAACATCGACGGATTGATCTTCCCCTCGTCGGTCAGTTCAACGCGCAATCCCGAGTACATGTGCGTGTAGATGTCGCCGGGGCGGAGCTTTTCGAGGTAGAGTTCCCCGATCGGCCGTTCCTTGGGGAAATTGCGGCCGAAGTCGACCATGACCGGAATATCCGCGAAGCCGGCCGCCTCGACGGCGCGCTCGACGGAAACCCATTCGGGCCCGGAGTAGTGTGCGGTCTTGACGCCTACGATGATGTCGGGGTACTTCTTGGCCATCGCGGCGATTTTTTCAGGCTCCATGTCTTCCGGATTGTCCTCGCCGTCGGGCCCCATACCACCCCCGGCGACGTTCAGCATGACCAGGACGCGCGTCTTGGAACGGTCGATGACACGGTCCTTGAAGTCCTCGAAGTTGCGATGCCCGGAGCTGCCGACGTCAACGAGCGTCGTGCACCCGGAGCGAAAGCTGAAGTGATCGGGGTAGACACTGCTATCGCCGGTGAGCACTCCGGGCATTCCGGTGCCGGCATAGACGTGGGCGTGCAGATCGATCAGGCCGGGTGTGACGTAGAGGCCGCTGACGTCAACGACTTTTCCGGCGCGGTCTTCGGGAAGGTTTTCGCGGACGGCGACGATCTTGCCCTCATCAATCGCGACATCCATCGCGGCGCTGATCTCGTTTTTGGGATCGATGACATGCCCTCCCTTGAGAAGCATGCCGTACGACTCGGGTAGAGCCTCGCCGCCTCCGCAGCCGGCAAGCAGGGCGATAACAGTAAGGAAACAAACGCAGGCTTGTTTCGTCATGGGGTCGAATATCCTTCCGTGGCGCGGGGCTGTGGACTGGGTATTGCTACATCAAGCCGTAGGCCTCGCGGTAGTCGGTGGCGGTTCGGCCGTTGCGGTCCCAGGCGACTGCGCCGTCACGGATCGTCATTTCGCAGACCAGTAGCTTCGTGGACATGAGACGGGCTCTCTGGGCGTCGACGAGGCCGAAACGGCCGTGGTCAAGCCGCAGGACGGCGATATCGGCGACAGCTCCTTCGCTGAGGTGGCCGAGATCGGTGCGTTTCATTTGTTGCGCCGGGTTCCAGGTGGACATTTTGATTACGTCGTAAAGCGCCACGCCCTGGCTGAGGATCTTCGACATGACATTGGTCATGTCCTTCATGCCGGCGTTCATGCTGCCGATGTGCAGGTCGGTCGAGATCGAGTCGGGCCAAAAGCCTTGACGGATCGCGGGGACGGCGTTTTTCCACGAGAAGCTGCCGCCGCCATGGCCAACGTCGAACTTGACGCCGCGCTTTCGGGCCTGCGCGAGATAAGGGAGCAGCTTGTGCTTGTCGTCCACGTAGGGCACTTGGCGTTTGTACCCGTGAGTGTAGATGTCACCGGGACGCAGGTGGTCGAGAACGAGTTCCTGGAAGGGTCGGGCTTCTTGAAACGTTCCGAAGTCGATCATGACAGGCAGTTCGGCCAGTTTGCCGGCCTCGACGGCTCTGTCGACGGAGGTCCACTCGGGCCCGTGGAAGTGCGCCGACTTGATGCCCACGATGGTGTCGGGGTATTCCTTGGCTCGTTTCGCGGTGGCTTTGGGGTCCATGTCAGACGTATCCTGCTCGATGTCATTGCGGCCGGCCATGCCCTTGCCCACGATGTTGAGCAGGGCGAGGACGCGGGTCTTCGAGATGTCGATGATGCGGTCCTTGAAGTCGGGGAAATTGGTCCAACCCGAGCTGCCCGCATCGACGACCGTGGTCACGCCGCTGCGGAAGGTAAAGCCGTCGGGGTAGACGCTTCGGTCGCCGGTGTAGGAATTCTTGTTCCCGGTACCGGTATAGACGTGAACGTGGATATCAACGAGCCCCGGCGTCACATAGAAGCCGGAGACGTCGACCGTCATTTTGGCGTCTGTGGGGGTGATGCTTTCGGCGACGCGGGCAATCTTGTTGCCTGAGACGGCGACGTCCATCTGGGCGTTGATGCCGTTGCGCGGGTCGATGACCCTTCCGCCCTTCAGCAACAGGTCGTAAGTCTGGGCCGTCAACGAGCATGGGATTAGCAGGAGTCCGATCAAGAGCGTGGAGAGTTTCATGCGTGCATCCTTTCTGTCTATTAGCGCCTATCGTCGGCGCGGCGCCGATGCATTGATGGTCACGGGCGGCGGCCTCGCCTGCGTTGCCGGCTTCGGTAGAAGTCCGTCCAGTCCAGGCTTGCGCGAGCACTGACGTCCCAGGCGATGAGGCCGCCGTGGATGGTCATCTCGGCCGCGATTTTCTTGTCGCTCTCGAAGAGGCCGTTGCGCACGTCGAGAAAACCAAACTCGCCCCGGTCGACGCGCAGCACGGCGACGTCGGCCGGCGTGCCGACACTGAGATGTCCGAATTCGAGCCGCTTGATCTGTTGCGCAGGATTCCAGGTCGACATCTTGACTACGTCATAGAGCGAGATACCCCGGTTGAGGATCTTCGACATCACGTTGGTCATGTCTTTCATGCCGCGATTCATGCTGGTGATGTGCAGGTCGGTCGAGATCGAGTCGGGGATCCATCCCTGCTCGATCGCCGGGACTGCCTGCTTCCAGAGGAAGCTGCCGCCGCCGTGGCCCACGTCGAACTTGACGCCGCGCTTGCGGGCCTCGTGAAGATAGGGGCGCAGCTTGCCATTCGCGTCGAGCATGGGAACGCGGCCCAGGTACATGTGGGTATACATGTCGCCGGGGCGGAGACGCTTGGTGACGAGTTCCTCGAAAGGCCGCTCGTCCGTGAATGCGCCGAAGTCGACCATGACGGGAATGTTCGCCATCCTGCCGGCTTCGACGGCGCGGTCAACGGCGATCCAGTCTGGCGGCTGGTAATGGGCGGTTTTCACGCCGACGATCGTGTCGGGATATTTCTTGGCCATCTCGGCGGTCGCCTTGGCGTCCATGTCATCGGTGTTCTGCTCGATTTTGCGTCCACCCATACCTTTGCCGACGATATTCAGCATGGCGAGAATGCGGGTCCGTTGGCGATCGATGACGCGGTCTTTGAAGTCCTCGAAATTGCGCCAGCCCGAGCTGCCCACGTCGACGACCGTCGTCACACCGCTGCGGAAGCTGTGGCCGTCGGGGTAAACGCTGTTGTCTCCCGAATAAGCGCCGCGCATCCCGGTGCCGGCGTAAACGTGGACGTGGATGTCGACCAAGCCCGGCGTCACGTAGAAGCCGGAGACATCGACGCTTCGGCGGGCTTCGACAGGATCGATAGCAGGAGCAACGCGAGCGATTTTCCCGTCGTTGATGGCGACATCCATCGTCGTGTTCAGGTTGTTCTTTGGATCGATGACGTGGCCGCCTTTGAGGAGCAGATCGTAAGGGGCGTCGGCTTGGAGGGCGCCGGCGGCGATCAGAAGCGTGATAACGAAGTGGATGGCTTTCATGGTGATGTCTCCCGCCTGTCGGCTTCTCTAGCGCCGTGGGCGTCGCTCCCTCACATCCTTCCAGTGGACGCCGGCTCGCCCGTTCAAGTCCCACCGGACTTCGCCCGCGCGCAAGGTCAGCTCACACTCGAGCAGCTTGTTTCCCGTGTAGCGGGCTCCCCGTGAATCGGCGAACCCGTATACGCCGCGATCATCACGGAAGACGGCCACGTCGGCCACGGCGCCTTCGCTCAAGTGGCCGAGGTCGGTTCGCTTGATTTGACGGGCGGGGTTGCTCGTGGACATTTCGATGACGTCGTAGAGCGGTACGTCGAGGTTGTAGATCTTCGAGACGGTGCGAATCATCGTCTGCATGCCGCGATTCATGCTGCCGATGTGCAGATCGGTGGAAATGGAGTCGGGCGGGAAACCCTGTTGCAGCGCTGCTACCGCGACGTTCCAGCGAAAGCTGCCGCCGCCGTGGCCGATGTCGAAGTAGACGCCGCGCCGGCGGCCCGCAAACATGCCGGGGTTGATCTTGCCGTTATCGGAGATCAGCTCATCTCGGTTGCCCGAGAAACAGTGCGTGTAGATGTCGCCCGGCCTCAGTTTCTTGGTCAGCAGATCGGCGAGTGGACGCGTGTCGGGATGATTCCTCCCGAAGTCGATCATGACAGGAATGTCCGCCAACCGTCCTGCTTCAACGGCGCGCTCGACGGAAGTCCAATCGGGGTGGCGATAGTGCGCGCTCTTTACCCCAACGATCACCCCCGGATATTTTTTTGCCATGCCGGCCGTCGCCTCAGGGTCCATCTCTTGGATGTCATGCTCTTCGTCGCCGCTGGTCATGCCCGCGCTGATGATATTGAGCATCACGAGAACACGCGTTTGGGAGCGGTCGATGACGCGGTCCTTGAAATCCTCGAACTGTTCCCAGCCGGAGCTGCCGACGTCGACGACGGTGGTAACACCCGAGCGAAAGGTAAAACCGTCCGGGTAGACGCTGCTGTCGCCGTTGTAGCCACGGCGCGCGCCGGTGCCGGCGTAAACATGAACGTGAATGTCGATCAGGCCGGGGGTGACGTAGAGCCCGGAGACATCGACGACTTTCTCGGCTTCAGATGCGGGGATGTCGGCCGCGACGCGGGCGATTTTCCCATCCTTGACGGCAACGTCCCGGGCGGAGTTGATTTCGTTGTGAGGGTCAATGACGTGACCGCCCTTGAGCAACACGTCGTATTGGGCATGAGTGAGGGCGGTTCCCGCCAACGCCAAACCGACTGCCAGAGCCAGGGTTTTCATTAGCTATAAGCCTCCAAGTAGCCTCGGTGTAGTCCAATCGAGTGAAGCTACCGGCCGTTAGTCTGAACCTCTTCCCACGGCGTGCCGGTGCGCCCGTTGAGGTCCCACATGACTCTGCCGTCACGCAGCGTAAGTTCACAGGTGAGCAGTTGTTCGCCCTCGTAGCGCGTGTTCCTGATGTCGAGGAACCCGAACTTTCCCTTGTCCAGTCCAAAGACGGCAACGTCGGCGCCGGCGCCGACACTGAGGTGTCCCAGCTCAGTACGTTTGATCTGCTTCGCGGGTTCCCAGGTGGACTTGCGCACCACATCCTTGAGCGGGACGCCAAGCGCCAGGAACTTCGACATGACATTGGCCATGTTCTTCATGCCGCCGTTCATACTGCCGATGTGCAGGTCGGTCGAAATGGAGTCGGCGATGAATCCGTTTTTCACGCATGGCACGGCCTGGAACCACCAGAAGCTGCCGCCGCCGTGGCCCACATCGAACTTCACTCCTCGTTTCTGTGCTTCAAAGAGATAGGGGCGTGGCTTGTTTTCCTCGTCAAGCAGGGGTACGCGGCCGAGATAAGTATGCGTGTACATGTCGCCGGGCCGCAGTTTCTTCGTCACGAGTTCTTCAAAGGGCCGCTCCTCGAGAAAATAGCCGAAGTCGACCATAACAGGGATGTCGGCCTTCGTACCCACTTCGACCGCGCGCTCAACGGGAATCCATTCCGGACCTCTGTAGTGAGCTGTTTTGACGCCGACGATCGTCTCGGGGTATTGCTTGGCCATCTTGGTGGTGGCAGCTGCATCCATGTCGTCGAGATTCTGCTCGATCGGGTCGCCGCCCATGCCTCTGCCGACAATATTGAGCATGGCGAGAACACGGGTGCGGGCACGGTCGATAACACGTTGTTTGAAGTCGGGGAAGTTGCGCCAGCCGGAACTGCCGACATCCACCATCGTCGTTACGCCGGAGCGGAACGAGAAGCCGTCGGGATAGACACTGTTGTCGCCGGAATAAGCACCCTTCATGCCGGTGCCGGCGTAGACATGCACGTGGATATCGACCAGCCCGGGCATGACGTAAAGGCCGGCGACGTCAACCACCTTCGCGGCTTTGGAAGGATCGATGCTGTCGGCCACCGCTGCGATACGGCCGTCCTGGATGGCGACGTCCTTTGCCTCATCTATCACGTTCTTGGCGTCGATCAGATGACCGCCCTTGAGCAGCAGGTCATATTGCGCGAAGAGCGAGCCTGTCAAAAGGCAGCCAAGGAACACTGGCCGCAACAGTAGATTCGTCATTCTGCATCAACTCCCTTGTGACGGAGCCCCATGATCGCAACCCCGCAGACATCAACGGTGAGCATTCTCGAAATCCGTGAGACGGAGCGATATAATGAGACGCTCGACCGGGGCGCCTTGCCCCTGCTCACACCTTTCCGGCGGACCACGGGTCCCACCTCAACCCGGCGCATTCATGGACTTCCAGAAGATACTCCTCCGCCGCGTCGGCAAAGCAATTCACGACTATAACATGATCCGAGAAGGGGATCGGGTCGCGATCGGAGTGTCGGGTGGAAAGGATTCCCTGGCTCTGCTCGATGCCCTGCTGTTATTGCGCAAGAGATCGCCGGTTCGCTTTAGTCTGCAGGTTTTTACTGTCGAGCAGGGCAAGTTCGTGCGTCCTATCGCGCCGCTCGGCGAGCACATGAAGGCGCGGGGCGTGCCGTGGACCTACTATCGTGACGAACCGTCCTTCCGCCTTCTCGAAGAGCAACCGGAGCATGGGTGCGGCCTTTGCAGCCGCTACCGGCGGCGAGCCGTCTATGACATCGCGTCGCAATTGGGGGCCAATGTCGTTGCGCTGGGGCATACGCAAGACGATTTCTGCGAGGCGCTGCTTCGCAACACGCTCTACACCGGCCGGCTGAGTGCTCTGCCCGCGCTAACCCATTCCCGTTCGGGTGATTTTCGGCTCATCCGACCGCTCGTGTATGTCTCCGAGGAAGTCACGCAGGGCTATGCGGAGCAGCGGTCCATACCCGTCACGCCGTGCGTGTGCTCTCACAAGACGGGCACCGTGCGCGAACGGCTGCGCGGCTTTCTCGCGGAGACGAAGCAGGAGAATCCGCACGTTCTGGAGAACATTCTTTCCGCCATGCAGTGCATTGACACTCCGCGGCTGCTCGACCGCCGTTTCCTCGATGAGCAAACCGATAGATTCGCGGCAACCCCCACCGCCGATTCATTGCCGGTTTTGGTAGAAGAAACCCTGTAACCTTTTGGTAACACAGGTTTGTGATAACTAGTGGACCAGTTCCCTTTCCCTTGGTGATTTATCGGACGATGTAGGCCGTATGACTGCTTCGCTTTCAATCGAAAATTCGCTCCGCCCCGCCTTGAGGGTGTTAGTGGTTGTCTTGTTGCTGTTTCTTTTCTTGACGGGCGTTAAGGGACTCGGCGACGGATTCAAACTGCTCGGTCAAGACCTGTTGGATTCGTTCTTTCGAGCCACCTCAAACCCCTTCGTGGCCTTGATGATCGGGATCCTCGCGACGACGCTGGTGCAGAGTTCGTCGGTCTCGACATCGATGATCGTGGGTCTTGTCGCCGCGCCGGAGAACCCGCTTCCCATCGAGAACGCCATCCCGATGGTTATGGGAACGAATATCGGAACGACGGTGACCAATACCGTCGTTTCACTCGCCCATATGACCAGGCGGGACGAGTTTCAAAGAGCCTTTTCGGTCGCGACCTGTCATGACTTTTTCAACTTCCTGGGGGTCGCAGTGCTGCTCCCGTTGGAACTGGCGACAGGGCTCGGCCGTCGCCTCGCCACGTCCCTGTCCGGTTTCGCGTCGGGCATGGGCGGAGTGGACTACGACAGCCCATTGAAGGGGGCGCTCAGCGCGGGCGCTTTCCCGTTACGATGGGTGGCCGAAACACTCGTGGAGAGCGGACCGTCGAGAGGCGCGTTCATTGCCATCGGCAGCGCGCTAATGATCGTAGCCGCGCTGGTGTTTCTGGTGCGGGTGATGCGCGCCGCGATGCAATCCCAAATCGAGTCGAACGTGACCCTCTTCCTCGGCCGCCATGCAGTGTTGGCTATTCTCTTCGGCGCGGTCGCCACGGTGATGGTTCAATCGAGCTCGATCACGACTTCGCTGCTGGTGCCACTCGCCGGCGCGGGCCTGATAACCCTGAACCAGGCATTTCCAGTCACGCTGGGCGCGAACGTTGGCACGACGGTAACGGCTCTGCTGGCATCGATGGCGGTTTCAGGCGCCAATGCCCAGGCCGGTATCATCATTGCTCTCGTGCACTTTCTGTTCAACGTCACTGGCATCGTGATGATCTACCCGATCCCGGCCGTGCGTGAGATTCCTCTGGGGCTGGCCCGGTGGTTCGCCGGGGTTGCCCGTCAATCACGGGGCTGGGCGGTGGTGTACATCCTTGTCCTGTTCTACGGGCTGCCGTCCCTGTTCGCATTTCTGAGTCGGTAGGCGGCGCCCGGTGTCAGAATCCGGTCGGGGGTTCCTGAGACCGTCACCGAGACGCTGCTGACCCGGGAGGACATCAGAGACCTCCCTGAGTTTCACGGGCCGATGGAGATTTATGCGCGCTGCGGCGTGCCGGAGTATTGTCTCGTCGACCAAAAACAAGAGACCTTCGGCTCGTGGACACTGCAAGCCGATAGCTTTACGCTTCCGGGGCGCGTCCGACGCGGGGAAACTGTCTTCACTAACGTGCCGAGGGGTATGAAGCTTGACCCGGCGCAGGGTATCGACGATCCAGTCGCGCCGCAGGTGTCAGACGGTTAACCCAAGCGTCTCTTCCAGGTACTTCTTGCTGACGGCCGAGCTGTGCTTGGCGGTGGTGGCGGTCATGTCGAGTTCGACGGTCATCCAGCCTTTCCAGCCATTGGCGTCAAGCTCCCTCTTGATGGCGGGGTAGTTGACGCCGCCCTTGCCAAGTGGGAAGAAAATCAGATTGTCTTTGTTCGTGTTGACCGTGCCGCGCTCCATGTAGGGGCCTTTGTAGCCGCCGCGGTTTTCCGGGGCGCAGTCTTTCATGTGGAATTCGATGATGCGCGAGACGTAATCCCTGGTGAGCTGCATCGGGTCCATGCCGGCCATTGTGGTGTGGCCGGTGTCGAGAATCATGTATACGTGGCGCGGGTCGGTAAGCTCCATGATCGCGTCAACGTCCTCGCGCTTCTCGTATTGGTTCCACAAGTGATGGTGGATGCCGAACTGAATGCCCATGTCGCTGATGCGGCGGCCGAGCTCGTTGAAGGCTGCGGCCATGTTGCGATAGATCTCCGGCGTGTTGCCGCCCGGGTTGGCGCGGCCGCAGTTGATTTTGAGGTGGTCGCAGCCGAGCTTCTTGATGAAGCGGACGAGGCGCATGTGGTCGTCGATGACGTCTTTGTGCTGCCTCGGATCTTGAAAGCGCGTGTTCATCAGCCCGCCGTTCGATACGGTTTCCATCTTGAGGTCGAGCTCGGCGAGGATGTCGATCAACTCCTCCGGACGGTCTTCCCATTTGCTGACGTAGGGCCAAAACGTTTCGATCCAGTGATAGCCCACTTCGGACGCTTCGCGGATGGACTTCAGGAAGTTCTCGGCCCCCGACCAGTCCGGGCGGGTGTTGGACGTGATGCCGACGGTAATGTCGGCTCCCCTGGCGTAAAGAGGCGCGGTTGCGAGGACGCCGGCGGCGGCGAGCAACTCGCGGCGGGTGGGTCGGAAAGGCATTGGGCCTCCTTGAGAGATCGTCCGGCTCTAGTATAGGGCTGCTGGCGCACGGCGATGCGCAAAGAGGCAAGCCTCGGTGCTAGAATCCGACCGAGGCTTGCCATGCCGATTTTACATTTCCGTCCCTTCCACCGTGTGTACTTGTTGATCCTGTTTGCGCTGCTGCTCGGGTACTCACAGGTGCGCGACTCGTCGCTGCGGCCGGATTTCTCGGCGAAGCTGACGGTGGTCACGCGGCGAGCTGATACCGGTGAGACGGTTCCGTCGCGGGTTTACCTGTTCAAGGGCAACCGGCCGTATCGGCTGAGCCCGGTGGACGCGATGCTGCCGCTTCGGGCTGATACGTACTACCGCGAGCGGCTTTGGCAGCAGAACCACGATTTGAAAGTGCTGGAAGTGACGGCTCGCGACGCATCGCACTTCATCCTGTTGCAGGGGCAGGCCGCGTTCAACCTACCGCGCTCCCGAACGGACCAGAACGAGAAGTACCGCCTGGAGGTCTATCACGGGATGTTCTTCGAGCCGGCGGAGATCGAGTTCACCTTGCAGGCCGAAGAGGAGAAAACCATCGCCATCGACCTCAAGCCGATCGCGCCAGGCCGGCAGGGCAAGTGGCTGGCTGCCGACGACCACATCCACTTGATGCGCGCCAAGGAAGACGACGAGCTGTTCCTGCAATGGTTGCAGGCAGAAGACCTGGCGGTTGGGAACTTCCTTGAGTTGCAACGACAGCAACACGCCGCGCTGCAGTACGCATTCGGGCGGGATGGCGAGGCTCGCGCGAAAGGGTTCTCGGTCCGCTCCGGGCATGAGACGCGCAGCCGGTTTTACGGTCACACGCTTGTGCTCGGGCCCGAGCAGATGATCCGGCCGCTCAGCATCGGGCATATCTACGCGAATTCGCCGGCTGCCTATCCGTTCCCGACGGTTTTCTTTCAGCAGGGGCGGGACAGCGGCGGCGTGGTCGGCTTCGCGCATTTCGACGGCAGTATGCCGAACTCGACGTTGATTATGAACCTGGCTCGGAAAACGATCGACTTCATTGAGCTGTTTCAGTTTGGGGTGCTGCACACGGAGCGCTGGTATGAGTTGCTCAACGCGGGGTTCCGGGTCGTGGGGATCGCGGGGAGTGACTTCCCGGCCGGCCTGCGGAATGACTGGCCGCGCATTTTCCCCCTGTTAGGTCCGGAGCGGGCGCTCGTGAAAGCGGGGCCGGGTGAGTCAGCGTATGACGCATGGGAGGAAGGGGTTCGCCAGGGGGCGGTGCTGGTGTCGAACGGTCCGTTGCTCGAGTTTACGGTCAACGGCAAGTCGTCGGGAGCGACAGAGTCCTGGTCGGGCAGTTCGAAAACCATGAAGGGTGAGGCGAGCGTGGTGTTTCACCGGCCGATTGAAAAACTGGAGATCGTCGTGAACGGCCGCGTGGTCGCGACCCGAGGCGGTGACGCGAACAAGACCTCGTTGCAGCTTCCGTTCGAGGCCGCGGTGACGGAAAGTTCATGGATCGCCGCACGGGCAAGCGCTCTGCACCGCGAAGGAGAGTTCGAGATTTGGGCGCACGCCAACCCGGCTTATTTCCTCAAGGATGATGAGCCGGTCTACGTGGAAGCGGATCGGGCAGCCGTGCGCGAGCGCTGGGAGAAGGAGGCCGAGTACTATCGCAACCCCTCGCTCGTATTCGAGAAGGAAGAGCAGCGGCGGCATCTGCTTCGGATCGTGGAAGAGACGCAGACCTTACTGGCGGGTCCGGCCGACTGATTTTCTTCGCTTCAGTCGACCTGATTGCGGTGGAATTTGAGGATGCAGCGATTCTCGATGACCGTGAGCCCTGCCGCGTAAGCGCGTCCCGCCGCGGTGTGATCATAGACGCCTTCCTGCATCCAGACGCACTTCGCTCCCAATCGGATTGCCGAGTCGACAATCGCACCGACGTGTTTTGGCTTCCGGAAAATGTTAACAATATCAATCTTTTCCGGGGCATCCTCCAAACGCCGATAGGCCTTCTCTCCCAGTGATGCCTCGATGTTCGGGTTTACGGGGATGATGCGATATCCCTGCTTCTGCATGTAGCTGCTGACGCCGTAGCTGGGACGCCAGGGCTTATCCGAGAGGCCCACGACCGCGATGGTCTTGGCGGCTGCGAGCACTTTGGCGATTTGATCGTCGTTGGTCATCTTTCTTGGCGCGGCTCCGTGAAGATTGCGAAGGGATGAGGTCAGCTCCGAGGCGTTGAACTTCGCGCTCGGTCAGGAGGCGGTGTTTGCCGACGGGCAGCATTCCGAGGCTCAGCTGGCCGATCTTGACCCTCTTGATCTTCTCGACCAGATAGCCGAACCGCAGGAACATGCGGCGGATTTGCTGATTTCGGCCTTCCGTGAGCACTATCTCGAACCAGGGGTTTTCTCCCGAGCGAGTACGCTTGATCCGAGCCGGTGCGGTGGGGCGGCCGTCCAGCCGAATACCGTTCCTAAGCTTTTGCAGTTCCTCTTCGGAAGGGTTGCCTTTGATCTTAACGCGGTAGGTCTTCGGGATCTTGCTTTTGGCCGACAAGACGTGATTCGCAAAGTCGCCGTCGTTGGTAAAAAGCAACAGGCCTTCGCTTGCGTAGTCGAGTCTCCCGAGCGGATAGACGCGCGAGCGATAGCGGCCCAACAACGACATCACCGTCGAGCGGCCGTTCGGGTCGGACGTCGAACTGATATAGCTCCGCGGTTTGTTGAGCATCAAGTAGACTCTTGGCCCGGTTGACGAAGTGAGCCGCTTGCCGTTGATTTTGATGGAATCCCGCTCAGGGTCGGCCTTCGTACCGAGTTCCGTGACGACTTCACCGTTTAAGACGACGCGCCCCAAGGTAATCAGTTCCTCAGCCTTGCGGCGGGATGTGACCCCTGCACGGGCAATGATTTTTTGTAGACGCTGCTGCACGGCTTTAGGCTGATCGGCAAACGGAGAGCGGCGTCCTAACTACGCCAGCGGAGCGTGACCGGGCCGTCCATGGGGTGCTTCATCGGCGCTCCGTCCCGCTTCGATTCGAGATAGGCCTTTTTCAACTGAAAGTACCACTTTGCGGGGCAGTCGGCGTCGTCGATCAGCATCAGCGCCGGGTTATGCTGCAGTCCGATGGACTGTTTCTCCATCGTGCGCTGATCCTGACCAATGAATCTGTTGCCGAACCAGCGCAGGGCCGGCGCGAGGAACGGGACCCACCGGAAGATGTTCCATGCGGCGACGAAGTCGATGCGGCAGCGGTCAGGGGTCTCGGGTGTCACTGTCGTCTGGCTCGAGAACCAGTAGTCGCCGCAGTGAATCTCTTCGCGGCGGATGTTCGGCAACTCGAACGAGATCGTCGTCATCGGCTTGCCGTAAACGCCCAGGAGCTTGTAGGGCGCGCTGTTGGCCGACGGGGCATGCGCCCGCATGCGAAAGCCGTTTGGAATCGGCTCGAAGATCTTCTGCTTTTCGTGGATGCTGCGGCGTCCCCGCCACCACCACGCCTTGTGCACGAATGGGCCGTGAGCCGGGTCCATCAGCCCGATGATGCCGTGGTCGATGCTGCAAGGCAGGTGAGCAAATAGTTGCTCCCGCTTGTAGGCGTCGCTGAAGACGGGCAATCGAGGCGCCGCCGCTCGAGTGGACCGCGACCCCGGGTGCGTCATGTACACCCAGACGTAGCCGTCATGCTCCTCGGACGGAAAGCTCTTCGCGTGGATACGTCCGACGTCGAGATCCTGGTCGGGCATTAGCGAAGGGATCTCATGGCAGCGGCCGGTATGGCCGTCAAACTTCCAGCCGTGATAAGAGCACTCGATCAACTCGCCGTCGAACCAGCCTTCGGTGAACGGCATGCCGCGATGAGGGCAACTGTCACGGACAACGAACGCGCGCCCCTGCTTATCGCGGCCCACCGCCAGCGGGACTCCCAGCAGCATCGCCCTCTGGAGCTTGCCCGTTTTGACCTGATCGCTTCTCAGCGCCGGATACCAGCAGTCGAGGCACCAGTCAGTGTCGGCGGACTTGGAAGGGGTGCTCCGAGACGCTGCCGGGGCAGGTCCGTTCCGCCGCGTCTGCGTCTCCGGCCCCATTTCAACCGGACTATAGCATAGGGGTTGTCGGCGGCCAGAGGATCACGCGGTCCAAGTATGTGAGCAATCCTGTGGTCCGCCAACACCGTATGCCGCGCAACGCCGCACTGAACGCGGCATGCAGGGGCGCTAGATGCCGTTTGCGCGGCCCTGCAAGGGGACGTACCCGAGCGCCGGCAGAGCCAATCCAGGGGCGATGCGGGGAGAGTCGTGTCAACCCCGGGCCATCTGGCGCAGCACGTATTGCAGGATGCCGTCGTTTTGGTAGTAGCGGACTTCCTGCGGTGTGTCGATGCGGACGGTGGCGGTGAAAGTGATGGGGTTGCCGCCGTTGTCGGGGATGGCGCTGACGGTGACTTCCTTGGCGGAGCCGTCACCGAGGCCGCTGATGTTGTACGATTCGAGACCGCTGAGGCCCAGTGACGCTGCATTCTCGCCGGGCTTGAACTGCAGCGGCAGGACGCCCATTCCGATCAGGTTCGAGCGGTGTATGCGCTCATAGCTTTCGGCGATCGCGGCGCGGACGCCGAGCAGGCGCGGTCCTTTGGCGGCCCAGTCGCGGGACGACCCGGAGCCGTACTCCTTACCGGCGAGGACGATCGTCGGAACGCCCTCTTCTTGGTACTTTATCGAGGCGGCGAAAATCGACATCTGCTCTCCACCGGGCAAGTGGCGGGTCCAGCCGCCTTCTGTGCCGGGGGCGAGTTGGTTGCGCAGGCGGACGTTGGCAAACGTACCGCGCATCATGACTTCGTGGTTGCCGCGGCGTGACCCGTAGGAATTGAACTGGTCGGGCTTGACGCCGCGCTTGATCAGATACTCGCCCGCCGGACTGTCGGCCTTGATAGCGCCGGCCGGTGAGATGTGGTCCGTCGTGACGCTGTCGCCGAGCAGCACGAGGACGCGTGCGCCGATGATGTCGCTTACCTCACCCGGTTCGGCGGCCATGTCCTTGAAGTAGGGAGGGTGTTTCACGTAGGTCGAGTCCGGGGCCCACGAGAAGAGTGCCGTGGCCTCGGCGTCGAGCTTCGTCCACTGCTCGTTGCCGGCGAACACGTCGCTGTAGCTCTTGTGGAACATCTCGGAATCGACCACCGCCGCGATGGTGTCGTGGACCTCCTTCTGCGACGGCCAGATCTCGCGCAAGTAAACCGGCTTGTCTTCAAGGTCTTCGCCGATGGGGTCGTTGGCGATATCGATGTCCATCGATCCGGCCAGGGCATAGACGACGACGAGCGGAGGCGAGGCGAGGTAGTTCATGCGCACTTCGGGGTGCACGCGGCCCTCGAAGTTGCGGTTGCCCGAGAGAACCGATGCGACGACCAGGTCGCCCTCTTTGATAGCGCCGGATATCTCCTCCGACAGCGGACCCGAGTTGCCGATGCAAGTCGTGCAGCCGTAGCCGACAAGGTTGAAGCCCATCAAATCGAGATGCTTGGTCAGACCTGACTTCTTCAGGTATTCGGTCACCACCTTCGAGCCGGGAGCGAGGCTGGTTTTGACCCAGGGCTTGACTTGCAGACCGCGTTCGACGGCTTTCTTCGCGACGAGGCCCGCGCCGATCATCACGGCTGGATTCGACGTATTGGTGCAACTCGTAATGGCCGCGATGACCACCGAGCCGTGCGGCAGTTCGTATTCGGCGTCTTTGATCCGAACCTGGGGGGCTGCGGTAGCGACGGCGGTTCCCCCCGAGCCGCGTTGTTCGAGAAGAGTTGCAAGCGCCGATGCATACGACGACTTGGCGCTCTTGATGGCGATACGGTCTTGCGGGCGTTTCGGTCCCGCGAGCGACGGTTCGACATCTCCCATATCGAGTTCGAGCGTGTCCGTGTAGACGGCTTGATGCGCACCCGGCTCGCGGAACATCCCTTGCTCCTTGGCATAGGCTTCGACCAGTGCGACTTGGTCATCGGATCGGCCGGTCAGGCGCAGGTAGGCGAGCGTCTCATCGTCGATCGGGAAGATGCCGCAGGTGGCGCCGTATTCGGGGGCCATGTTGGCGATGGTGGCGCGGTCGGCGAGCGGGAGCTCGTCGAGACCGTCGCCAAAGAACTCAACGAACTTGCCGACGACACCCTTGGCGCGCAGCATCTGTGTGACGGTCAGGACCAGGTCGGTCGCGGTCGCTCCTTCGGCGAGCTTGCCGCTGAGCTTGAAGCCGACGACTTGAGGAATCAGCATCGAGATCGGCTGGCCGAGCATGGCGGCCTCGGCCTCGATACCGCCTACACCCCAGCCGAGAACGCCGAGACCGTTGATCATCGTGGTGTGCGAGTCGGTGCCGACCAGCGTGTCGGGAAAGGCTTGGCGCACACCGTTGTCGGCTTTCGAGAACACGACGCGGCCGAGATATTCGAGATTGACCTGATGCACGATGCCGGTTTCGGGCGGCACGACCTTGAAGTTGTCGAAGGCCTTCTGTCCCCACTTGAGAAACTGATAGCGTTCGCGGTTGCGTAGATATTCAATCTCGCTGTTGAAGGCTAGGGCGGCGGCGCTTCCGGACTTGTCGACCTGGACGGAGTGATCGATGACCAGCTCGGCGGGCTGCAGCGGGTTGATCTTGGCCGGGTCGCCGCCCAAGGCCTTCATCGCTTCACGCATCGCGGCAAGGTCGACGACGGCGGGAACGCCCGTGAAGTCCTGCATGAGAACACGGGCCGGCCGGTAAGCGATTTCCCGGCTGGGCTGCGCCGCGGCGTCCCAGTTGATCCCGGCCTCGATGTCGTCGGACGTGACCGTCGCACCGTCCTCGAAGCGGAGGAGGTTTTCAAGGAGGATCTTCAACGAGAAGGGGAGCCGGACGATCTTGTCGGCGGGCAGAGCGCCGAGGCGATGGATTTCGTAGTCGGATCCCGAAACGGAAAGTGTGCTTTGCGCACCGAAGCTGTTCATGTCGAGCAGGTTTCCCTTATTTGGGGCAAAACGCCCCGTCGCAGCGGGGTTGAAAGGAAGAGAGAGGGCGTTAGCCGCATCCCAATCCTCATCTTCTCAATTCGTGTCGGAGGGAGACAAGGCTTCGGCCGGCGGTCAGGTCCGTGTAGCGGGGTCGGCGGGGTGAGTCTTGAGGTAGAAGTGATAGGCGACGGCGCCGGCGAGGATGGTGAGCAACGCCCAGGTCGCTTCCTGCGGCTTGTTCGAGACGAAATAGCTGAAGATCAGCAGATTGACGCCGATGTAGAGCGCGGGGACAGTTGGGTAGGCGAAGCTGACCCAGCCGATGGGTTTCCAGTCCGGACGCCTGCGGAACTTGAACAGCGCCAGGACCGAGAGCGCGCTGAACAGGTTCAGTGTGAATCCGATGTAGTACAGCAGCGTTTCGAACGTGCCGGTCAAGATGAGCAGGCAGCAACAAGCGCCCTGCGCGAGGACCGCCACCCACGGACTCTTCCACTTGGGGTGCGTCTTGCCCGCGATCGCCAGGAACGCGCGATTGCGGGCCATGGCGTAGTAGACGCGCGGTCCGATGAGGCACATGGCGTTGACGGTCGCCAGCAGCGAGACGGTCATGGCGGCGGCGAAGAACCCGGCCGCGCCGGGTCCGAAGAGGGCAGCGGATGCAGTGGCGCCGACGGCCAGCTTGCCGGCCATTTTCTCCAGGGGGTTAGCGTAGATGTACAGACAGTTCAGCGCTACAAATAACACGGCCACGAGAAGCGTGCCGCAAAGGAGGGCTCGCGGCAGCGTCTTCTCGGGCTCACGGATTTCTTCGGCGACATAGACGGCGGCGTTCCAGCCGCTGTAACCGAGATAAATAAAGACGAGGGAGATCGCGAACTGTGCTCCGACGGGCAACGAGGAGCCGCGCGGGACGGTTTGAGAAAAGTGATCCCAACCGCCGTCGCCCACGCTGAAACCCAGGACGAGAAAAGCCAGCAGAACGAGCAGCTTCACTGCCGTCAAGACGTTCTGGAGCGCCGCCACCCTCGACACATTGAAAACGTTGAGGACCGTAAAGACCACCACGACGACGCAGGCGGTAAGTTGCGCCCCGCCGAGTTGGATCGTGAGGAAACCCAGGCTCAGCACCGATACGCCGGCGGCTTCCTGACCGAGGAGCGGGAAGAAGTAGGCGAGATACGCCGAGATGGCCAGCGCTGCGGCGGCGATAGGGGCCGAGAACCCTGCGAAAAACGTCACCCAGCCGTCGATGAACCCCCAGGCAGGCCCCCAGGCTTCGGTGAGATAGATGTACTCGCCGCCCGAACGCGGGAAGTTGACGCCGAGTTCCGAATAGCAGAGCGCGCCGATGACCGCGATGGCAGCGCCAACGAACCAGATCCCGATGACGAGAGCGGGCGTGCCGAGGTCGCCCGCCAGGAAAGCGGGGATCGTAAAGATGCCGGTGCCGATCATGTTCGACACGACGATGGCGGTGGCGCTGACGAAACCGATGCGGCGGACGAGGGGGGAGTCAGTCAATGGGCCTTAGCTGCTTGCGGAGATAGAGAGACTGTCTTTAGCGAAACGGGAAGGCGAAGCCGGCACTCATCCAAGGTTAACAGCTTGTAAGAGAACAGGCCGTGCCGAGACATACGGAGATGTCGCGTCGAGCCTGGCGGGAAAAGCCGGTTCGGAACGATGGAGCCCTTGGAGGTTTGACGCTCCAAGCGGGAACCGGCGCGCTTCGCCACGGCTTGGCCTGATCGACTCAGGACCTGCGCTACAATCCGGCGAGCCCTATGCAACCGTCCAGGCCGCGAGATTCTATCCCGATCCTGCTGCTCACACTCGGACTGTGCCTGGCTTCATGCACCGGCGGCCAGCGAGGGGGATTCAGCCTCGAGGATCACTACAGCAAGGCCGAGCACAGAATTCCCATGCGCGACGGCGCAAAGCTGTTCACGATCGTCTACTCGCCCAAAGACACGTCCCAAACCTACCCCATCCTGCTCAAGCGTTCTCCTTACTCCATCGCGCCCTACGGTCCGGAGGAGTATCACGGACGGCTCGGGCCTTCGGAGGCATTCGACCGCGACGGGTATATCTTTGTGTTCCAGGATGTGCGGGGACGCTATGAGTCCGAGGGCGAGTTCGAGCTGATCAAGGCGCACATCCCCAATAAGGCGGGTCCGGACGAAGTGGACGAAAGCAGCGACACCTACGACACCATTGCGTGGCTGCTTGCCAACGTGCCGAACCACAATGGCCGCGTCGGGCAATGGGGCATTTCCTATCCCGGCTGGGAAGCGGCCATGGGCATGATCGACGCACATCCCGCGCTCAAGGCTTCCTCTCCGCAGGCTTCGCCCACCAACATGTTCATCTGGGACGACTGGCACCACAACGGCGCCTTCCGTCCTTTAATCGCCCTTTCTTGGCTCCCTCGACAGTTGGGACTGCGGCGTGACCGCGCTGCCGACTTCCCCTTTGAGTACGGTACGCCGTGGGGCTACAAGTTTCTGCTCGACGCCGGCCCTCTGCCGCGCATCAACGAACTCTATTTTCACGGCAGGATCCGGGAGTGGAACGAGTTCATGGAGCACGGCACCTATGACGAATATTGGCAAAAACAGACCCTCGTACCCCACCTCGAGAACATCCGGCACGCCGTGCTCAGCGTCACAGGCTGGTTCGACTCCGAAGACTTCTACGGACCCGTCTCGATCTACAACAAAATCGAGAAGGAGATCCCCGTCAACCAGAGCACGCTCGTCGTTGGACCTTGGCGGCATGGCGCCTGGGGCAGCGAGGACGGTGACCGGCTTGGCGAGATCGACTTCGTGTCGAAGACCTCACGCTACTTCAAAAACCAGATCGAACACCCGTTTTTCAGCTACTACCTCAAGGGCGAAACCGGTTGGAGCTTCCCCGAAGCCGTCGTGTTCGAGACAGGCGGCAACCGCTGGCATACACACGACCAATGGCCGCCGAAAGGTCTAGTCCGAAAAAAGCTGTATTTCCGCGCTGAAGGCAAGCTCTCTTTCGATCCTCCCGAGGAATCAAATGCCCGCGCACACGACTCCTACTTGAGCGACCCCGACAAGCCCGTTCCCTACACAACCGCGATTCGCACTGACCAGGGCCACGAATACCTGGTCGAAGATCAGCGATTCGCCGCGACACGTCCCGACGTGTTGGTTTACGAAAGCGATGTCCTGAAGGAAGACGTGACGATCGCGGGTCCGGTGCCGGTCAGTCTCTTTGTGTCCACTTCCGGCACGGACTCGGACTGGATCGTGAAACTCATCGACGTTTTCCCGGGGGACACGCCCCCCAATGCCAGCGGAACACAGATGGGCGACTTTCAGATGCTGGTCGCCGGCATGGTCATGCGCGGGAAGTTTCGCAACAGTCTCACCATTCCCGAACCCATGGTTCCGACCCAAGTCACGCACATCGAGTTCGACCTGCTCGACCGCTATCACACTTTCTTGAAAGGCCACCGCATCATGGTTCAGGTGCAGAGCACCTGGTTCCCTCTGGTCGACCGCAATCCCCAGACGTTCGTGGATATCTACAACGCTAAAGAGTCCGACTTTCAGAAAGCAACGCAACGGTTGTACCGCTCGACTTCCTACCCATCTCATCTACTGTTGCAGGTCAGGCCGTAGGAAGAACTTTGTGGAATGGCGGTAGGGAGTGAGTAGTGTCTGGATATTCCCGGCAGTTCGCGGAGCATCCAAACGCGATCGGTCAGCCCCGACTCCATTGCCGGTGTGACGCGCAGTCTGCGGTGCTATTCAGACCAGACAGAGTCAGGAGTACAGGCGCTGCCCGGAAACCCCCGGCAACATGCACACATCCGTGCCGCACACCCAAGCAAGGGCGTCAGGCCGTTGTGCTAATCTCGTTCCAAGAGAATGCGGAGCCTCGACAAAGGAGGTGGCCGCACGCACGGCAAGACGCGCCGGGCAGCGGTTGAGAATCTTCGGGTGCTGCTGTACGGGCCTCGGCGACCCGGCGCTGGAATGAACCCTCCGGCCCGCGTCGCCGGAACCGGCATCAAGATCCGATAGCGGCGCGCGCACCCGGCGCCGGCGGAAACCAACTCTTGCGCGTCTCGGATTTTGACTACGAACTCCCCCAGGAGCTGATTGCACAAAGCCCTCTCCCCGATCGCGCATCGAGCCGCATGCTGGTAGTTGACCGGGCGGCGGGAACTTGGTCGGATCTGTCTTTCGTTGATCTGCCCGGCTACCTTCAGCGAGGCGACGCGCTCGTTCTGAACAATACGAAGGTGCTCTCCTGCCGGCTCTTCGGGCGTCGTGCGGGCGTCCACGCGACGACCTCGAAGTCAAAGATTACGGGCCTTGTCGAGATCCTTCTGTTGCAGCGCGTCTCGGAAGATCCCAATCGCTGGGAGGCCCTGGTCCGACCGGGCCGGAAGCTGCGAGTGGGTGAGTGCATCCACTTTCCCGGAGGCCTCGACGGAACGATCATCGGCCGCGGCGAGCGGGGTCTGAGAGTGATTGAGTTCGCGCCGGTTCCGGACTTCCCGACGTTGCTGGAATGTGTCGGGCACATGCCGCTGCCGCCTTACATCAAGCGGTCTGACGAAATCTCGGACCGTGAGCGCTATCAAACCGTTTTCGCCCGCCGTCCTGGCGCGGCTGCTGCGCCGACAGCCGGTTTGCACTTCACACAAGAACGACTCGACCGGCTCAAGGTGGCAGGCGTGAGGCCCATCGAGATTACGCTCCACGTGGGACGCGGCACATTCCAGCCGGTGGAGGTCGATGACGTCGAGCAGCACGAGATGCACGCCGAAAGCTACGAAATTTCAGCGGCTGCCGCTCGGGCACTCAACACCGCGTCGCGCCGCGTCGCGGTCGGCACGACCTCGGTACGGACTCTCGAGCACGGTATTCGCGAGGGTGGCGGTGCGTTTCGGGCAGCGTCCGGACAGACATCGCTGTTCATCTATCCGGGCTTTCAATTCCGCGCGGTGGACGCCCTGCTGACCAATTTCCATTTGCCGCAGTCCACGCTGATCATGCTGGTGGCGGCGTTCGCGGGGAAGGATCTCACGCTGGCTGCTTACCAACATGCCATCCGGGAGAAATACCGCTTCTACTCCTACGGCGACTGCATGCTGATCGTGTAGGGCGTCCCGTCGCCAAGCCTTGCGATACGAGTCTTTCGAGGCGGCCGAGGCAAGCGGTCCCCAAGGGATGCCGCTCTGAACCCGGAGTTTGGTACGCTCAGCTTGCTGCTTGGAACTGTGACGAGTCTGCTCACTCGAGCTCGGGGGAAGGGCCGGATCTGGAGACTGATCTTCTTCGGCTTCGTCCTGTGTGTCACGCCCTGCGCCTGGGGACAAGCGGACGATTTCTTCGAGAAGCAAGTCCGCCCGATTCTGGTTAACAACTGTTATCCCTGTCATGGCCCGGCAAGCGGTGAGGGGCAGGCCGGTCTGCGCCTCGACTCGCTGGCGGGCATGATCAGAGGCGGCCATTCCGGGCCGGTGCTCGTGCCGGGCGAGCCGGATCGGAGTTTGTTGATTCACGCGGTCAACCACGACACATTCGTGCAGATGCCGCCCAAAAGGAAGCTGTCTTTGACCGCGATCCGGACGCTGACGCATTGGGTAGAAACCGGTGCGCCCTGGCCCAATTCTCCGATTCCGATGCGGCCAAAGAGGCAGCCGGACGCCTCATCTGAACAGCCGCGCTTCAGCGAAGCGCAAATGACACATTGGGCTTTTCAGCCGGTACAAGAGCATCAACCGCTGCCGGTGGACTCGAAATGGCCCAAGTCGCCGATCGACCGCTTTCTGCTCGCCGCTCTCGAAGCCAATGGCCTCGCCCCCGCAGGTCCGGCGGACAAGCGTACGCTGATCCGGCGAGCTACGATCGATCTTCACGGACTGCCGCCTACACCGGCGGAAGTGGACGTCTTCCTGGCCGACGACACTTCCGACGCCTTCGCGAAAGTGGTCGACCGCCTGCTGGACTCGCCGCGCTACGGCCAGCGATGGGGCCGGCACTGGCTCGATGTCGTGCGCTACGCCGACAGCAACGGGATGGATGACAACATCGTTCATGCCGACGCCTGGCGGTATCGTGACTACGTCATCCAAGCCTTCAACGACGACAAGCCCTACGACCAGTTTGTGCGGGAGCAACTGGCCGGCGACTTGATGACCGACTGGGGCGACGACAATCGCGCCGAGGGGTTAATCGCAACGGGCTTCTTGATGCTCGGCCCCAAGATGGTCGGTGAAGACGATTCCGTCAAGCAGAAACTCGACTTCGCGGATGAGCAGCTCGCCACCACAAGCCGCGCCTTCATGGCTTTGACCGTCGACTGCGCCCGCTGCCATGACCACAAGTTCGACCCGATTTCGACCGAGGACTACTATTCCGTGTTGGGAATCTTTACGAGCACGAAAACCGTTCTCAGCTACCGAGTCACATCCAAGCTCAACGCCACCGCCCTGCTGAGCGAAAGCGACCAACAACGCCTCACCGAAATTGAAGACGCTTTTGATTTCCACGACGATTTCGTCACGAACTCCAACGAGGCGACCACGCCCAAAGAGGTGCTCGAAGAGCACAAGAAGGCGATCGATCTCGCCAAGAAGCAGTACGAAGCGATTCCCAAGGCGATGGCCGTGGGTGAGGGAGAGGTCGCCGACTTGCCGGTGATGATTCGGGGCAGCCATCTCACGCCGGGGGCGACCACCCCGCGCCGGTTTCCGCGCATCCTTCGAGGCCGGACTGATCGCGCGATCGGGCGCGACCGCAGCGGCCGGCTCGAGCTCGCCCAATGGCTCACACGGCCGGAACACCCCTTGACCGCACGGGTGATGGTCAACCGCATTTGGAAGGGTCACTTCGGAGAGGGCATCGTTCGCTCGACGGACAACTTCGGGCTCTTGGCTGATCGGCCCGACAACCTCGGCCTGCTCGATTGGCTGGCGCTGAGATTTGTCGAGAGTGGCTGGTCTGTCAAAGCCATGCACCGGCTGATCATGCTCTCGAGCGCCTACCGCATGAGTAGCAGCCCGAACCCGCGTCATGCGGAAATCGACCCTCAGAACCGACTGCTCTGGCGAATGCACCGCCGCCGCATGGAGGCTGAGGCGATCCGCGATTCGCTTCTGGCGCTGTCAGGAAACCTGGACGACCATATTGGGGGCAAGACCCTGCCTCACGCCAGCTTTGTCAACCTGAACGATGGAAAATCGCGCGATCCCGCGGTCTACGCTTCGGACCGCCGCAGCGTTTACCTGCCGGTGCTTCGGAGCGCGCTTTACGAAATGTTCGAAACGTTCGACTTCGCGAATCCATCGACGATCAACGGCAGGCGATCGACGACAACGATTGCACCGCAGGCGTTGTTCATGATGAACAGCGGGCTGATGGAGCGCGCCTCGCTGGCCGTGGCGGAGCGGGTCGTGCGGGGAAACGCTGATGATGCCGAACGGTTGGATGCCGTATATCGCCTGGTGCATTTGCGGCCGCCCGACGGCGAGGAGATGAACCGCTGGACGGATTTCCTGAAACGCTACGAGGAGGCCGCGGCAGCGACCGAGAGCGATTCGACCAAACGGCGGATGCGGGCGTGGCAGGCATTGTGCCGAGTGCTGCTGTCGTCCAACGAGTTTGTGTATGTGATGTAGTCCGGCATGCCGTAAGATGGAGCTGAATCCGATGCGGCGACATTCGCGAAGAGAATGGTTGAGCCGGATGGGTGCGGGGTTCGGCGCCCTGGCTCTCTCCGCGTTGCTGGCCGAGGAATCCTCGGGAGCAACGGCGAACCCTCTCGCCATACGTCCTCCGCATTTCGCCCCGCGAGCGAAGCGGGTGATCATGCTGTTCATGTTCGGGGGGCCGTCGCACATCGATACGTTTGATCCCAAGCCGCTTCTGAATCGAGACAGCGGCAAGCCGTTGCCGTTCGCCAAGCCCCGCGTGATTTCGTTCCCGCGCCGCGGCGGCAACATGATCGGTTCGCCGTTCGAATTCAAGCAACACGGGCAAAGCGGCGCCTGGGTCAGCGAGTTGTTCCCGAACGTGGCGCGCATGGTCGACGACCTCGCCATTGTTCGGTCGATGCACTGCTCGAATCCACGGCATGGCGGAGCCGTGCTCGAGTGGCACACGGGCAGCGACACATTCATACGACCCGCGATGGGGTCTTGGCTAACGTACGGACTCGGATCGGAGAATCAAGACCTGCCGGGCTACATCACGATGGGGCAGGCGTTGGCCGAGGGTGGGGCCAACAACTACAGTTCCGCGTTTCTCCCGGCTGCCTACCAGGGAACGCCCCTCGGTTATGAAAACACGAAATCCAAGGACGCCCGTTTCCCGTTTATCGGTGACGGTAAACAGAGCACGGATCTGCAGCGGCTCGAGTTGGACATGCTGAACGACCTTTCGCAACACCACCTCGACCGAGTGGGGTACGAAAGCGAGCTCGACAGCCGCATCGCCACATTCGAGCTGGCTTTCCGGATGCAGACCGAGGCGCCGCGCCTGCAGGACATCAGCGCGGAGACCGCTGCGACCCGCCGCCTCTACGGACTCGACGACCCCTTGACCGAAGACTTCGGCCGGCAATGCCTCATGGCCCGCCGATTCTGTGAGCGCGGCGTGCGATTCGTGCAGTGCAACAGCAACGGCTGGGACCATCACAGCAAGCTCCAAGAGCGGATCAGCAAGAAATGTCGTGAGGTGGACAAGCCCATTGCCGGTCTGCTGACCGACCTGAAAACATGCGGACTACTGGACGATACTCTCGTCGTCTGGGGAGGTGAGTTCGGCCGAACCCCGACAGCGGAGAATGCCGACGGACGCGATCACAATCCGCACGGCTTCACGATGTGGCTGGCCGGCGGCGGCGTCAAGGCGGGGCTCTCTTACGGTCGTACCGATGAATACGGCTATTACGGTGTTGAAGGCAAGGTGCATTTTCACGATTTGCACGCAACGATCCTTCACCTGATGGGTCTCGATCACAGGAAACTTACCTACCGTCACGCCGGCCGCGACTTTCGGCTGACGGATGTCCACGGGGAAGTGGTCCACAAGCTCCTCGCATAGCTCCACGAGCCAGCGGTTTCCCGGCAAGTCCCCTCGGCGCACCGGGTGATTTCGTCTGATGGACTCGATAGGGCGTGTCCGTCGAAACCCTACGCGCGCAAGGAGCTGAGTTGGCCGCGAAGAGCGCCATCAATGCCCTGGACAGCGGCACGCAGGTGGACGGGGCTGGGAAGTGATGACGGCGCGGGGAAGTGATGACGGCGCTGGGTCCCGATGACTTAGCCTGCATTTCTCACCACCCGACGTCCGAAGCACGCGATACGACCGCCATGACTTCGTTGCGCTTGCTTGCCGTGCTCGATGTACTCTCAAGTACACCTGCGCGCGCCAAGCGGCTCGCGGCTCGTCCTGACGGCCCTCACACGCACTTCGCCTCGCCACGTGGTGAGAAATGCAGGTTAGTGATCGGACGTTCGGGGGAGTCCGATACAGGAAAACGCCAATCCTACTCGAACTTGCGTCCGGCGAGGTACACGGAATGGATGTCGCGGGTGTTGAGGATGTCGTCGAGCGGATTGCTGTTGAGGACGATGAGGTCGGCGGCCTTGCCTTTCTCGAGGCTACCGAAGTCCTTGCTGATGCCCAGAGCTTCGGCAGACGTCTTGCTCGCCGCCGTGATCCCTTGCGCCGGCGTGAGACCGGCTTTGACCATCAGCTCCATTTCCCAGTGCTCGAAGTAACCGGAGAATCGAGCCGGCGGGCCGGTGTCGCTGCCGAAGCCGATACGAACGCCTGCATCAGAGAGCTTCTTGAGGTTTTTCATGGCGATTTCAAGGCCCTTGATGTTGATCTCACGCTCGGGGTCTTTGGCCTGCTTGGCCTTGAGGGTAGTTTTGACGGCCTGAACAGTGTCATCGTCGACTCCCTTACGGAAAAAAGCATCGTCGAGCCAAGCGGGTGAGTCGGCGTAGACGAACGTCGACTGCTCGCGGCTGAGGGTCGCGACGTACGTGACCTTGTTCTTTTTCATGGCGGCGATCAGTTGGTCGTCGACCTCGGCGTCGCGGATGCTGTGGGCGATGACGTCGAGGCCGGCGTTGACGAGGCCCTTGGCATCGGCCAGCTCATAGAGATGAGCGAAAGCGAGCATGTCTCGCTTGTGGGCCTGTTCGATGATGGCCGAGTAGACGCCCGGAGGGAGTTTCTCAAAAGTCTCGTGATGATCGTCGACCCACATCTTCACGACGTCGGCACCCTTGTCGGCGAGCCGGTTGACCCATGCTCGGGCTTGGGCCGCGGTCGCCGCTTCCTGCGCCACGCCCTTGACGCCGGGTGCGTGGGTCGGATAACCGGCGATGGTCGTAAAGCCCTGCAGAGCCGTGAAGACGCGGGCGCCGTCGACTTTTCCTCGGCGCTGCTCGTCGCGGATGTCGAGAATCAGTTCCGCGTCCGTACCCATGCTCGTAGTGGTTGTGACGCCGTACATCGCATAGGTCTTGAGCTGCGCCTCGGCGTTCTCGCGTGTGTAGTTCACCATGTCCTGGCTCAGGCCCTTGACCATGCCGACATGCCCATGCAGGTTGATGATGCCCGGCATGACGGTCTTGCCGCTGAGGTCGACGACTTCGGCCCCGGCAGGCACCTTGATCTTGGACGCCGGTCCGACGTTACGGATCTTGCCGCCGGCGAGAACGAGGGTTGCGTTTTCGATGGGGCGGCCACCGGCGCCGTCGATGAGGCGGACGTTCTTGAGTGCGATGAGTTGTGCTGAAAGGCCTGCCGCGGCAACCAATCCTAGGACCAGAAGGCGTCGCGCAAGGCAAATGTTCCCGTGTCGAGGGCTGTAAATGGACATAGCGATTCAGGCGGATTTTAGCATGCGCGCATGGAATCCAGGCTCGGACTGCCATGATCTGTCGCGGCTTTGCCCGAGCCGGGTTCGTCATGTCGATCCACAACAGTTCTTACCTTGTTCCGGTATGCGTCACGGCAACGACTTGCGGCGAACAGCTCGGCAGCGGCGAGAACCGTCTCGCCATCGTCCGCTGCCGCGGCCTTGCGCAGGAACTTCGGCGTCCGGCGGCATCTAACCTGCATTTCTCACCACCCGACGTCCGAAGCACGCGATAAGACCGCCATGACTTCGTTGCGCTTGCTTGCCGTGCTCGATGTACCATCAAGAACACCTGCGCGCGCCAAGCGGCTCGCGCCTCCTCCTGACGGCCCTCTCACGCACTTCGCCTCCCCACTTGGTGAGAAATGCAGGCTAAACCGTCCGGGCCTTCCACGCGCCTCGGCGGAACCACAAAAAACCGATCCCGGCCCAAATGACGCTCGATCCGGCCACCGCGACATAAACTCCCGTTGGGCCCCAGCCGGCGATGTGAGCCAGTGCGTAGGCAACCGGGAGCTCGAACACCCAATAGCAGATGAAGTTGATGTAGGTGGGCGTATCGGTGTCGCCGGCGCCGTTGAAAGCAGACGTGAAGACCATACCATAGGCGGCAAAGACTTGACCCAAGCTGAAGAAGCGGAGAGCCTCGGCGCCGATCAGTGCTACAGCCCGATCGGCAGTGAAGAAACCGATGAGAAGTTCGGCCAGAACCCAGAACACGATGCTCACGGCGGTGAGAAAAGCGATGTTGTAGAAGCCGGCGAGCCAGACGGCTCGCTCGGCTCGATCGGGCTTGCGTGCGCCCAGGCATTGGCCGACGAGGGTCGCGGCGGCTTGTGAAAGGCCCCAGGAGACGAGAATGGAAGCCAGGATCAGCCGGGTGGCGATCGTGTATCCCGCCAAAGCCACCGAGCCGAAGAGGGCTACGATCCGGGCCACGCCGATCCAGCTTGCCGTAGCCACCGAGTATTGGATGATGCCGGTCAGCGAGATCCGCAGCAGCCTCTTCATGACCGGCGCATTCACGGCGAAGTGCGCCGGCCGGACACGCACGCGTAGCTCGCCGCGGAGCAGCATGACGAACTGATAGACCACGCCTGTACCGCGGCCGATCGTTGTCGCCACCGCCGCTCCCATCAGGCCCCATTCCGGAAATGGTCCCCAGCCGAAGATCAGACAAGGGTCGAGGATGCAGTTCAGCAGGTTGGCCAACGCCAGCGCCCGCATGGCGATGACAGCATCTCCGGCGCCGCGGAAGATGGCGTTGTTGAGAAACAGCAGAAAGATCGTGACCGATCCACCGAACAAGACCGCCGGATAGGTCCAGCCTGCCACGACGGCCGGGGAGCCGCCCATCAAAGCAAGCAGACGCGGGGCCAGCAGCGCCCCGCCGAGTGACACCGGAATAGAGATCAATATGCCGGCCAGCACCGATTGGCCGGCGGCGAGCCCGGCGCCTTCCGGATCACCCTCGCCAATGCGGCGCGAAACCATGGCCGTGGCCCCCATGCTGAGACCCATGGCAATCGCGAAGACGACGACGATCAGGGCGCCGCTGAGGCCGGTGATGGCGACGGCGGCGGCCCCCAATTTTCCGACGAAGTAGGTGTCGACGAGCGTGAAGGTCGACTCCATCAGCAACTCCAGCATCATGGGAATGGCCAGCAGGATCATCGCGCGGGTCAGGCTTCCCGACGTGTAGTCCTCCTGCGTCCCGCGGACGGCGGTCCACGCCGCGCGCCAGAAGCCCTTATGGACCCAAGGCCCGGATTCCGGATGGTTCCGTTCAGTTGTCATGGCGGTCTGAGAAAGACCGATCTACCGCTCGCAGTCGGACACTGCCGACAAAGGACAAGAAGTGAGTTCCCGCCGGCGGATCACCCTGCCGCAACTTCGCCCCAAACCGGGATCGTCATGTCGATCCGCAGCGGCTTTCACCTTGTCCCGGAATTCGTCGCGGCAGCGGTTTGCCGCGAGCGGCTCGATCGCGGCGAGAGCCATCTCGGAATCGTCCGCAGATCTCTCTTCAATAGTTGGTCCTTCCTCTGATACGCATCCCGGCCCCGGCCGTACAACCTACGGTGACGCCTTCCAGGAGTAGCGCAGGCCGAGGAAGTAGTAGGCGCCGTTGAAGCCCCACGGCGTGTACTCGCTGTAGCGTTCCCCGGTGCGCAACGCACTGGGGTTCGCGCCCGGGTAGGTATTGAACACGTTCTGCACGCCGAATCTCAACGTAACGGTCTCGGAGAGCGGCTGGCTGAATTCCAGATCAACGATGGGCTTCCCATCGTAGAACGCTGGGTCGTCGTCGTCGTACCAGCCGCCGTAGTAGCTCAGGCGGCCGAGGATTTTCAGCCGTCCGACACGCTGGTTGGCGCTGAAATACCAGCGGGTTTCGGGCAGCGCCGCCTGCAGTCGGCGGATGCGGTTGGGCGAGAGCGTCTGCGGGTTGAAATCCATAACCTTGTTATCGGTGTGGTTGAAGGCGACGCTGAAGGCAGTGTCACCGCCGAGCGCCGGCGGGCTGTATGTCGAGACCACGTCGAGCCCCTGCGTTCTCGTCGCGATGTCATTGATGAAGAACCGGAAGCTCCTCAGGTTGCTGGCGCTCGTGATGCCCTCCGCGACGAGGATGTCGACATCGTCCGGCGAGAGATTGATGTCTCTCGAGTTGCCGAAGCGGTCGGACAGATCGATGCGGAAGTAGTCGGCCGTCAGGGTGAAGGGGCCGCTATCGACCACCGTGCCGACGGTGTAGTTGAGTGATGTCTCGGGCTGCAGCGGCCGCCCGCCGTACCGCTGCGCGAGTTCGGAAATCGACGGAATGGTGCCGCGGTTCACCAGGTCCATGAGTTCCGGGACGTACTGCGTCGACACATTGAACGCGTTTTGCTGTCCGGGCGTCGGCGCGCGGAACCCGCTGCTGACGCCGGCGCGGAGCGCGACCTCGCGGTTGAGTTGGACGCGCCCGGAGAGCTTGCCGTTGATCGTGGCGCCGAAGTCCTCGAAGTTTTCCAATCGGACGGCCGTACCGAGCGTCCAGCGCTCTTCCCGGCCTTGTAGCTCGACGTCTCCGTAGAAAGCCACGTTGCTGCGGCTCCAGTTCCCCGCTGCGATCGGGCTGAAGCCGGGGAAGCCGTTGGATGCGGCGCTGAAGCCCTGCGGAGCGAAGGGGCCGAAGTCCCACGACTCGCGCTGGCCGATGCCGATCTCGAACCGCTCGTCACGCCATTCGGCGCCGGCGGCGAGGTTGAGCATGTCGTTGACGGCATAAGAGATGTCGAAGTTGACGCCGATCTCCTGCTGGCCGTAGAGACCGGGATCGAACGATGTGGGCGTATCCGGACCGAAGGAGGCGTTGATGGTGTTGTAGATGAAGAAGTCCGCCTCGTTGGAGCCGACGCTGACGCTGGCGTCCCAGATGATGCCGCTGGAGGTGAATCCGCGCAGCCCGGCTACCACCGACGCATCGGTCGCTTCGCCGCCGAAACGGGGAGTGAAGCCGCCGGGAAAGAGTTCCTGGAAGGAGAAGCAGTTCGGATCGTCCATGATCCGTTGCAGGGCGGCCGGATCGGGTACGTGGTTGGTGACGGTCACCGTGGGGCAGTGGGCGGAGCCTTCGCCGCGCGCGGCGAGCGCGTCGCCGATGAGCAGAGTCTGGCCGCCGTCGTTGCTGAACACGCCGCCGCGGGTATTGGGGTTCCTGAAGAAGAAGCCGCCGTCCACTCTCTTGCCGGCGTAGTTCGTGTGTCCGTAGAACTGCAAGCCGTTGCTGAACTGGTAGCCGAAATTGCCGAAGAACTTGAAATTGTCGTCGATGTCCGGAGAACCCCAGATCTGGGCCGGGTTGCGGACATGGTTGTTGCCGGCCTCGATCAACGCCGCCGCATCGGCGCGCTGGATGGTGCGGTCGGTAGGATTGGAGTTGCCGTATTCAAGACTGAGGTTGGCGAACCCGGTTGCGCCGAGCGGCAACCCGACGTTGCCGGCGACAGTGTATCCTGCTCCTCCGTCTTGGTGAATCCCGCTGAGAAACTCGACACTGCCGCCGGACCGGTCGTCCTTGAGAAGGAAATTCAGCACACCGGCAATGGCGTCCGAGCCGTATTGCGCCGCCGCGCCGTCGCGCAGCACCTCGACCTGCTGCAGAGCGATCGTTGGGATGGCCGAGATGTCCGGCCCCTGCGCGCCGTCTGACACGCCATTGCCCAGCCAAGTGATGATCGCCGAGCGGTGGCGGCGTTTGCCATTCACCAGAACCAGCGTGTGGTCGGGCGCCAGATTGCGCAGGTTCGCCGGACGGGCGATCGTGGCGGCGTCGCCGATCGGCTGGGTATTGACGTTATAGGACGGAATGATCGCCCGCAACCGATTGCTCAAGTCGGTGTCGCCTTGACTCACGATCTCCTCGCTCGAGATGACGTCGATCGGCACCGTCGACTCGGTCACCGACCGTGGCCGCGAGCGCGATCCGATCACGACGATGGTGTCCACCACGACCACTTCGAGGCTGAAGTTCAGCAGGACACGATGGCCCGCTCGCAGTTCGACATTGCTTTGAATCCCGGTTTGAAAGTCGGGCGCCTCCGCGGTTAGCGTGTAGAGCCCGGGTTGCAAACCGCTGAACTCGTAATTTCCGATTTCGTTCGTTACCTGCCTGATGGCAATCCCCGTCGTGTCATTGGTCGCCGTGACTTCCGCACCGGGAATCAATGCTCCGGAGCTGTCGGTCACGGTTCCACGCAATGCGGCGCTGCTCTGGGCGAACGTGTTGGCGGATAAACCCAGCAGCAACGCAAAGCCCGTTGCGACGACTCCCCAGGTTTCGCGCATAAATAAAATCATAAACTTCCCTCGTCCTGCCGTGCGCAGGACAACCCACACCAAAACACCTGCGCAGCAGGCATGCGAACACCTGATTCGCAACGGTTTTAGCTGAGGGCAAATTTCCTTTCTGGTACGGCTGTCAGGGCCGCTATCGATGACCGTCCCGGCGGTATAGTTGCACGAGTTCGGAAAATCGACGAAACGGCGCCTTGGTTCACCAAGTCTCCCAAGCGTCGGGGCGAACTCAGTCTACGTATAGAACCCATCCTGCTGTTCGGGCGTCCGCGGGCGGAAGCCACTGCCAGCGCTGTCGCGTAACGCGAACCCATCGGCGACATCGACCCGCCCAGCCAGTTTGTAGTTGATCGTCCAGCGGGTCGGAAATATGCAGTTCGGAGGTAGGGCCTTGTCTCGGCAAGTTGTGATACTATCAGCAAATAATTTTTTGTTTAGTCATTAGGAATTGTCCATGTCTTCAAGTAAGCTTGTTGTCATTACAGTGCTGCTCCTGATTGGGGTTTCAGGAGTTGCGTACGCTCAGCAAACGGCTACCTTGAGCGGAGAGGTAACCGATGATTCCGGCTCAGTCATCCCCGGCGCGAAAGTAACGGCGAGCAACAACGCCACCGGAGACGAGGTGACCGGTTCGACGAATAACGCCGGCGCATACGAATTGACTCTGGAGCCCGGGACCTACACGGTTACGGCCGAGAATCCCGGTTTTGAGATTGGCATCGCCGATGGCGTCGAAGCGGTTGCCGGCCAATCGGTCCTGCGAAACTTTACGCTCGCATTGGCCGCCGTCACCGAGTCCATCGTGGTCGTCGGCAGCCGCGCCGAGCCACGGTCGGTGACCGAGTCCACCGTGCCCGTGGACGTCATCCGTACCGACGCCCTCGCCAGTCAGGGGAGCAGGGACCTGGCAACCCAGCTTCGGGCGGTCGTCCCCTCCTTCAACATCAACACTCAGCCGATCAGCGATGCGGCGACCGTCGTTCGTCCGGCAAACTTGCGCAACTTGGCGCCCGACCACGTGCTGGTCCTGGTCAACGGAAAGCGCCGCCATCGCTCGTCGGTCATTTCTTGGCTGGGAAATGGCATCGCCGACGGCTCGCAGGGGCCGGACCTCTCCGTCATTCCATCGATTGCCATTCGGCAGGTCGAGGTGCTGCGCGACGGCGCGGCGGCGCAATACGGCTCGGACGCCATCGCCGGAGTCATAAACTTCCAACTGAAGAACGATCCCTCGGGAGGCAGCCTGGAAGTCCAAACCGGGGGCTTCTTGGATGCCAATAACGGGAACCCGGCGACCTGCGGGTCGGGCGTCATCGGCGACATCCAGCACTCGTGTAACGGAATCGGCGGACACGGCCGGACGTTTTCCGTAGCCGGCAACGTCGGGGTGCCGCTTGGATCGAACGGCTTTGGCAACATCAGCATGGAGTACGGCACCGCCGAGCCGACCAACCGCACCATCCAGCGCCAGGACGCGTTGAACATCATCAACGCGGGCAATACGAATCTGCGCGACCCGGCGCAGGTTTGGGGTTCACCGAGAATCAACGAGGACTTCAAGCTGTTCGCAAACTTCGGCCATCTGTTCGCCGATAGTTATCAACTCTACGGTCACGGCAACTATGCGTCCCGCAAGGTGACCGGTGGCTTTTATTTCCGGAATCCACACACGAGGGGCGGGGTCTTTCGCGGTCCCGTGGTCGACGGAACCCCCACGCTGCTCGTCGGCGACCGGGTCTGGGCCGATACCGCGCCCGAAAGCCGCGATCCTCCTCCCGGACGGGAGCCGGGCGCCGGCGGCTGCCCCATCATCCCGATCGTTGACCACGTCCCGGACGCGGGCGCTCTCTCCGCAGTCGAGGCCGACCCGAATTGCTTCACCCTCCACAGCCGGTTTCCTGGTGGATTCACGCCGCAGTTCGGCGGGGACCTGATCGACTACTCGCTGGTCGGCGGCCTGCGCGGGTTCGCCAGCAACGGCTTCACCTGGGACGCGAGCGCCAGCATCGGCACCAGCGAGATCGATCAGTTCATTTTCGATACGGTCAATGCGTCGCTCGGTTTCGACACGCCGACATCGTTCCGGCCCGGCACCTACCGGCAGGAAGAAACCAATCTCAACTTCGACGTTTCCTACCCCCTCAGCGATCTCGTGCACTTGGCCGCCGGCACCGAGTGGAGGAGAGAGGAGTTCACGATTGGCGCCGGCGATGATGCGTCGTGGACGATCGGTCCGTATGCCGCGCAGGGCTTCAGTTCCGGTTCGAACGGCTTCAACGGCTACCGGGCCGATACGACGGCGGGTGTCTGGGACCGCACCAACATCGCGGTCTATGGCGACATTGAGTTCAGCGACGCGGGCCGCTGGACGCTCGGCACGGCCGTCCGGTTCGAGAATTTTGACGACTTCGGGTCGACGACCAACTACAAAGTCTCCGGGCGCGTCAAGCTGAATGACTTGGCCGCGCTCCGCGGTGCCGTCAGCACCGGTTTTCGAGCGCCGACGCCGGGGCAGCAGAACGCGTTCAACGTGACGACCGCCTTTATCGGTGGGCAACTGACCAACCAAGGTGTGGTTCCGGCTACCTCAGCCGTGGCCATGGCGCGGGGCGGCGGCCAGCTCCAACCGGAGAAATCGCGCAACTACAGCGCGGGTATCGTGCTCGAGGAGGGCCCGTTCACCTTCACTGCGGACTATTTCCGGATCGACATCCGCGACCGAGTCGCCTTGGCCCAGGAAATCAAATTGTCGGAGGGCGAGATCGAGACGTTGCTGGCGGAAGGGATTCCCGAAGCACGGAATTTCCCCGTGTTCCGGTTCTTCCTGAATGACTTTTCGACGACGACCCAGGGCATCGACCTGATCTCGACGCTGGTGCAGGGGCGCACGACGATCAGCGCGGTCTACAACTACACGGATACAGAGGTCAAGAATGTCGAATCTTCCGTGATCGACGCGTTCCGTATCCAAACGCTGGAACGGGGGCTGCCGAACACGAGGTGGAGTTTCAGCGTCAACCACGACGCCCGCCGCTGGAACCTCATGGGCCGCTTGAACTACTTCGGGCAGTTCTGGGACAGCGAGGACGGGCGGAACGCGGCTGACTTGGGCGTCGTGTCTGAGTCGGTGATGTACCCGTCCTATTCCGGCAAGGCGCTGCTCGATGTCGAGCTGGGCATCCCGATCGGAGAAAACGTCGCAGTGGCCGTCGGCGGTGAGAACGTGCTGAATACTTACCCCGACGTGAACGAGTACGGCGCCATGACGGTCGGCAATTACTACGGCCAGTTCTCGCCTTTCGGGTTCAACGGCTCGAACTTCTACGTGCGGCTCAACTATGGCTGGGGCATGAGCCGCCCGGCTTCGCAAAGATCGTCTCAGAACCAAGCGGAGCCCCAACACGATCCGCTACGGGTTCGCCAAGAGGTTGCCGAGCAGATCGCGGAGCTCGAAGAGCTGCACGATGAGTTGATCGGCGACCTGAAGGCGATCCAGGAGGCTCAGACCGATTTGTGGTTACAACGCTGGGCTGGAGACCAGCTAGCAAAGGCGCAGATGGCGAAAGAGCGAGACATGGCGATGTTGCGGACAAGTTTTGCAAGAAGATCCGCCGGTCAAGACGTCGAGCCGCTGGGAAGAAGCGCCGAAATGAAGCAGCTATTGGTCAAGGATCAAATCGCCGCGGCCCATCGACAAAAGAAGGGTCAGTTGGCCCTCCGCCTTGAAGGATGAAGACTCCTGGTATTCAGGACCTTCACCGGAGCAGTCAACGGTGCAGCGCCCGGCCTGCTCCGAAGTATGCGAAATAGCGATTCCGGTATCGAAGCCTGACTTTTGGGTCACGAACGGGATGAGCAGTTTCGTCATGCAAGGGGTGAGTTGAAAAGACCGTACGGCGTAGTTGGCGACAATACGCGGTATCCTTGGGCTGCCCGGCAAGGAGCATCCGCAAGGTGGTTCTGTCCCAGCGGCGTTGGGCGGATCAGACGGTCGCTCCCGGCAAGCTGGGACACCACCTGGATCGCCGGCGGCAACTGGCGGAATCGAGGTGAGCCGGGACGGGCTCTGAGCCGCTGTTGGAGCGTCGGGGGAGGCGAGGAACTTGGCTCCAGCTGCCTGCGTTGTCCGGCCCAGGCTATCGAACCTCTCCCCGAAGCCGTCTCGATTCGTCTCTGCGCTCCTGATTGCTGCCCCATTCGACGGATCGGGGTCTCGTCAATTGTCCCCACCAGGATCCCGGGACCCGCATGTTATTCTGAATCTGCATACTGGCCGGTCGTCCAATGGCAGGACACGGGCCTTTGGAGCCTGGAATGGAGGTTCGAATCCTCCCCGGCCAGCCAGACGCAAACCCTCCCCGCTTATTCGATTTCGCAGTCTTCGCCGGCCGGTTTTCCGGTCTTCGCATACACCAGAAATGCGTGCATGAAGGGGTCGAGATCCCCGTCGAGCACGCGATCGACGTCGCCCTGCTCGAGCTTGGTTCGCACGTCTTTCACAAGCCGATACGGCGCCAGAATGTAGTTGCGGATCTGGCTGCCGAAGTTGATGTCCGACTTTGAAGCTTCGAGCTTGTCCATCTCTTTCTGCTTCTTTTTCATCTCGTGGTCGTAGAGACGCGATTTCAACATCTTCAGCGCGCTCGCCTTGTTCTTGTGCTGCGAACGCTCGTTCTGGCATTGCACGACGATGCCGGTCGGCTCGTGCGTAATGCGAACCGCCGAGTCCGTCATATTGACGTGCTGCCCGCCCGCGCCGCCGGCGCGATAAGTGTCGATGCGCAAGTCGTCAGGTCGGATGTCCACCTTGATCTGATCTTCGATCTCCGGGTAGACGAACACCGATGCAAACGAAGTATGCCGTCGCGCCGCGGAGTCGAACGGTGAAATCCGCACCAGCCGGTGGACGCCGATCTCCGACCGCATCAGCCCGTACGCGTTGTCACCGGCGACGGTGAACGTAGCGGTTTTGAGGCCGGCTTCTTCGCCGGGAAGCGAGTCGGTCAGTTCCGTCTTGAACCCCTTGCGCTCAGCCCAGCGGACGTACATGCGCAGCAGCATTTCGGTCCAGTCCTGCGACTCGGTGCCGCCGGCACCCGAGTGCAGCACGACGATGGCGTTCGAATGGTCGTGTTCCGCGGATAGTAGGGCCTCGGTTTCGATCTGGTCCGCGCGCTCTACGAGTGACTTCAGTTCGGCCGCGATCTCCTCTTCGACGCTCTCGCCCTCGCCGGCAAGCTCGAAAAACGCTTCCAGGTCAGCGACGCGCTGCGAAAGTTCCCTCTCGGACTCAATCGCCTGCACCAGTCGCTTGCGCTCCTGCATGACCGACCGGCTTTTTGCGGGGTTGTTCCAGAATTCGGGATCGGTGGTCTGCTTCTCGATAGCTGCGAGTTGGGATCTATTGGTGGCCGCGTCAAAGATACCCCCGAATCCCCTGGATACGGGGACGGAGGTTGCCGAAGCTGCGGTCAAGCTCGTCTAATGTCATCAAGTTCCTCTGTTTTCAAGATAGCCGACCTCGCAACAAAACGACCAGACCGCCGCCGGCCGCAAGCCAGCAGAGCCACAGGAACCACTGGCCCCAGCGCGTAAACACGGTCAGCTTCGTTCGGTAGTTGAAACGTGCGACCAGCACGTCCTGCTCGAACGACGGAAGCGAGGCCGTAACCCGGCCGCCCGGGTCGATCACCGAAGTGACTCCGTCGTTTGTAGCCCGCAGCAGCCAGCGTCCGTTTTCGAGCGCGCGCATGCGAGCGATCAGCAGATGGTGGTAGCGGGCGGCGCTGCTGCCGTACCAACTGTCGTTCGAGATGTTCACCAGCACCTCCGCCCCTTGGCGAACGAACTCGCGCACGCCGCGCAGGAACACGGATTCATAGCAAATGAACGTGCCCACGCGCTGCCCCCCGACCTCGGTCACAACGACACGGCGCCCAGGGTGGAAGTTGCCGGTCTCGAGAGTGATCTTTTCAACAAACAGCGAGAACGGCCACGGCACGAACTCACCAAATGGAACGAGAAACATCTTGTCGTATTGCGAAACGATGTCGCCGCTCTCGTTTACGATCAAAGCGCTGTTCAGCGGCTGCTTGCCGTCCGCGCCGCCCCGTTCGATCGAATTGAAGATGATGGGCGTATCGACGCTCGTCGCCAGTTCACGGAGAAACTCCCGAATCGACGCATCCATCGAGTAGTAGGCCGGCACCGGGTACTCAGGCCAAATGACCAGCGCCGGTGATGTCGAATCCTTCTTCGCCGCGCCCCCCATGGAAAGATGCGCCATGCGCGAGAGGTGTTGCGCATGCCGCGCATGGTCCCAGCCACCCGATCGAAGCTCGTCCGGGTGGACGTTGGGCTGAATCAGCCGGACTGTCTCTCGCGGCCCGGCAACGTCAGGAAGCGCGGGCAGGAAAGGCAGAAGCAGCAGAGGCGCCAGCCAGACCGCCTCCCGCCACGACCACCGTAGGAACAGGACAGCGACCGCGACATTCACCATCGCCAGCACGAACGACAGCCCGTAGATCCCCGTCAGCGGTGCCAAGCGAGGCAACAGTGGCATGTCGATACCGGCGTTCCCCAACTGCAACCACGTGAATGCCAGGTACTGATGCAATCCTTCGAACGAAACCCACACAGCCGATACAACGGGGATCGCCCATGCCCGCCTCAGCAACGGCCCTGCTGCGACGGAGAACACGGCCAGATAGAGCCCCTTCACAACGAAAAACCCCATGAAGATGGCGGCGGCGCCCGGCCCTGACAGGTCGGCGTAGCTGTGCATCACGTCGTAGATCCAATAGCACGCTCCGCCCCAGTAGATCGAGCCCGCCAACCAGCCCACAAGAAACCGCGCCCGCCACGCCTCTTCGCGGCCGCAGGCGATCAGAAGAGGAGCAACCGCAACCAGCGCCAACCACGTGAAGCCGAACCGCGGAAAGACGAGAACCTGGATAACGCCGCTAAGCGCAGCGAGTGGGAAAGAATACGCTTGTGAAAAGCAGGGCGGAACAGGCCCGCCCTCTCGAACTCGGGTTGTCACGCCGTTGCCACGGCGCTCTCTGTGACCTGTTCGGCCATGTAAGAACTGCGGACCAGGGGGCCGCTGAAGACCGACCGGAAGCCGATCGACTCGCCGTACTCGCGATAGGTTTCAAACACTTCCGGCCGAACAAACTCCTCGACCGGCAGACGCCGCCGCGAGGGCTGAAGGTACTGTCCGATTGTGACGACATCGGTGTCCGACGCGCGCAGATCATTGAGCAACCGGCGAACCTCCGCCTGGGTTTCACCCAGTCCGACCATCAACCCTGATTTTGTCAGCACCTGCGGCCGATATCGCTTCGCGAACGCCAGTACTCTCAGTGAGCGCTCATAAATCGCCTGCGGGCGCACCCGCCGATAGAGCCTCGATACTGTTTCCATATTGTGATTGAAAACGTCCGGACCAGCGTCGAGAACCCGCGCCACGGCGTCCGTGTTGCCGAGGAAATCAGGAGTCAGCACTTCGACCTGCGCTTCAGGCAGAAGCTTCTGCACGGCTCTCACCGTCTGCGCGAAGTGATCGCTGCCGCCGTCGGGAAGCTCATCACGGTTGACGCTCGTGATCACGACATGACGCAGTCCCATGCGGTAAGCCATTTCAGCAACATGCCACGGCTCATCCGGGTCGAGAGCCTCAGGTGTTCCCTGGGGCACAGCGCAAAAACCACAACGTCGCGAGCAGACGTTTCCCAGGATCATGAACGTCGCGGCCTTGCGGCTGAAGCACTCGTGAATGTTCGGGCAGCGCGCCGACTCGCAGACCGTGTGCAGATTGCGCTCGCGCAACTCGATCTTGAGATCGTGAAGCGCCCGATAGTCCGTCGTGCCGTTGCGCACCCACTCCGGAAGGCGCGGGCCGGGCGTTCGTTGCGGCGAAGCGATTTGAATCAGGCCCACGGGAATAAGAGGAGCAAGCAGCGACTCCTCATTCTCTCATTGGAGAAACCCGGTTCAGGGCTGCCGCAAAATCGTCTGCAACCCGTCGGCGAGCAATCTGTTCTGGGTGGCCTTGGCTTCATAGACGCTCGCAAACGGGCCGACCACGATGCGGTGCCAGCCGTCCCCGCCCTTGTCGTAGAGCGCAACGGGATATTTCTTGTCCTTCAGCTTGCTGACCAGCAATTGAGCATCGGACCGCACCCGTAACGCCGCCACTTGAACATGAATGCCTTGAGCGATCTGAGCGCCCGTCATGGCCACTGGTGTTGCGGGGGCGGTGGCCTTAACAGGTGGAGGCGCGGGCTGCGCTGCGGGCTCAGGCGGTTTCGGCTTCACGGGCGCTGGCGGCGAAAGATAGGCTTGCGGCTTGGACACATCTTCGAGCAACGTGTCCGGGATGCGAACATCCGTCGTTTCCGGTTCGGCTGCCAAACTGCTCGCGGCCATGGTCACGCGATCCTGCTGCCCGCGGGTGAAGCCAACCGTGTAGCCGAACGAGAAAAAGATCGCAAACAGAACAACCACTACGAAGAACATGCTCAGCAACTGCTTGTTCCCGAGAACTATTTCAAGCTCTTCGTCTTTTCGGGAGGGCATATGGCACCCATTTTACTCTAAAAACAAGTAGATGCAATAATGTTTTGAAGTCCGCTTATGCCGACGCGCTGGGCTGCGACCCCTCGCCATCTCCGTCCTGCTTTGCGCCGCCTAGCTGGTCGGCCCATTTCGCCAACCCGCGAAACAGATCGATGGGCAACGGGAACACGACCGTAGTGTTTTTCTCTGTGCCGATTTCCGTCAAGGTCTGCAGGTAACGCAGCGTCACCGATATCGGCTGGCTCGACAGGGCACGGGCGGCTTCAGTGAGTTTCGCCGCCGCCTGCAACTCACCATCCGCGTGGATGACTTTCGCGCGCCGCTCGCGCTCGGCTTCGGCTTGCCGCGCGATGGCCCGGATCATCTGATCGGGCAGATCGACATTCTTGACCTCGACGGCTTGGACCTTGATTCCCCAAGGCCCGGTGTGCTCGTCCAAAGTGGACTGGATCTGCGCATTCAACTTCTCGCGTTTGCTCAACAACTCGTCGAGGTCCGCTTCACCGAGCACGGAGCGCAGTCGCGTCTGAGCAAGCTGGGAGGTCGCGTGCACATAGTGCGACACCTCGACAATCGACTTCGCCGGGTCGATTACGCGGAAGAAGAGCACCGCGCTGACTTTTACCGTGACGTTGTCGCGTGTAACGACGTCTTGGGGAGGAACGTCCAGCGTCTCCACCCGCAACGACACCCGGACGATGCGATCGATCGGCGCGAACACCAACACTAACCCCGGCCCCTTCGGCTGCGGCAACAAACGGCCCAAACGAAAGATCACGCCTCGTTCATACTCCGGCAGAATCTTGATGCAGTTGATCAAGTACAGAACCACGATAAAGATGAAGACATAACTCAAGCTGAAACCAAACATAGTGTCTCTTCTCCTCCGCCGCGTCACAAGCGGCGATACCTGAAACTCTTCGATGCTGCCGGATCAAGGGGCCGGCGACTCGTCTGCCGGTGCTTCGTCCGATTTCGACTTCACCCTGAGCTTGAGGTCTTCGACTCCGACCACTTGCACGGGCGCGCCCGATCGTATCGGCGAGTCCGACGACGCATTCCACCACTCACCATGAACGAAGACGCGGCCCTTCTCGTGCACATCCGTCTTCGTGACACCGACCTCTCCGATCATGCCTTGAGGTCCGGTCACGACCTTGGCTCGGAAGGATCGGACTGCAAGCTGCAGCAGAAAAACCGTGATCGCCGCCAACGGCAGCGTCACGCCAATGGCGGTACTCCAGTTGATCGAAAGTTCCGGCATCTCGGTGTCGATCAGCATTACCGCGCCCAGCACCATCGCAATCACGCCGCCGGCGGCAAGAATCCCGTTCGTGGTTGTCGTCGCTTCCAGTATAAAGAAGATCAGCCCCAAGACGATCAGGGCCGCCGCCGCCCAATTGATGGGTAACACCGTCAAAGCCATCGCACCCAAAATCATCAGGATCGCGCCGACAACACCCGGTACGATCAGACCCGGGTTTGAAAACTCAACGTACACTCCGACCAATCCCAGCACAAACAAGATGAAGGCCAGGTTCGGGTCGATCAAAGCCAGCAAGATGGATTGGCGGTACGACAACTCGAAAGGCACTACGCCGGCGTCTGCCAGAGAAAGTGTTGTCTCGCCGCCGTCGAACCGTTTGATCGTCTTGCCGTCCAGCTTTCCGAGCAAGTCGTTCACGTCGGGCGCGATGTATTCGATGAGCTTCTCATCGAGCGCCTCCCGCTCAGTGAACGACTTGCTTTCGAGCACGGCTTTCTCGGCGACCTCCGGATTTCGTCCCCGCTTGCTCGTGACCGAGCGAACCGCGGCGGCGGTGTCGTTACTTACCTTCGCCTTCATCACCTCGTCCATCTCACCACCCATCAGGACGGGGTGCGCCGCGCCGGTGTTCGTTCCCGGAGCCATCGCGGCCACGTCGGCCGAAACCAGGATCATGAAGCCGGCCGACGCGGCTCGTCCCCCGCTGGGACCCACATAGGCGATGACCGGCACATCCGAAGCAACAATCGTTTGGATGACTTCTTTGGCGGCGGAAAGCAATCCGCCGGGTGTGTTCAGCCGCAACAAGACGGCCGCAGCGCCTTCCTCGTCAGCCTGCTGGATCGCTTCTTGAACGAGTTCGACAGTCAGGGGGTGGATCACGTGCTCGACGTCAACCTGGATGACTTGGGCGCCCCTGCCCTGCGAGGGAAAGATACCCAGGCCAGGCAACAGGATAACGATGCCGAGCCAGCCTAAGTATCGTAATTTCATGGATTTCTATCGCTATTGTAGTATATGCGCCCGATCAAGACCAAAGCCCCTGGCGCGGCTCGGGGATCCGACGATCCGCTGCCTATAATGGCACCCATGGCCTGTCCCATCTGTGAGAAGCGCAAGTCCAAGCGCTTCTGTCCCGCCAAGAACAAACAAATCTGCCAACGCTGCTGCGGCGAGCAACGAGAGGTGACGATCACCTGTCCCTTCGATTGCCGTTACCTGCAGCAGAGCCGCGAACGGGATTACAGCGGCGGTCTCGATCCAAAAGACTTTCCTTATGAGGAAATCCGTATTGATGAGAGCTTCTTGCGGGACCACGCCAAGTTGGTCGAGACCTGTGGAAAGACCCTGCTCGAAGCATCATTGTCGGTGACGGGCACCGTCGATGCGGATAGCCGCGCTGCTCTCGACGGGCTCATCCGCACGTACAAGACCCGCGAGAGCGGCCTCTATTATGATTCGCGCCCGGACTCCATCTACGCAGCGAGAATCTTCGATGAGCTCAGTCAGCGGATCGAGCACTTTCGACGAGAGGAGCAGGAGCAGTCCGGCATTATGCACACTCGCGATTCCGATGTCTTGACGACATGGGTCTTCCTGCTCCGCATGGCGCTCGACCGCGATAACGGCCGCCCCAAAGGCAGAGCGTTCCTCGACTTTCTACACCTTCACTTTCGTCCCGCCGAAGACGCACAGTCGCCGGTGCGAATCGTTGGCCGCTGAACGCCATTTCCTTGGCCGGCCGTTGACTTCTACTGCCAAGTCTCTACATAGCGGATGCTAGACTAAGCCAAAATGGCGTCGGAACCGCGAATCGGACTGGTCGTATTCGCCCACGGTTCTCGCGTGCCGAAAGCTAACGAAGCCGTTCGCCGCGTAGCCGAGCGCGCCGCCGAGCGCTGTGGTATTTCGATCTGGGAGGCGGCCTTCCTGGAACTCGCCGAGCCGACTCTCGAGTCTTCGGTCGAGCGGCTCACCGAGCGGGGAGCTGGAAAGATCATCGTCACTCCCTATTTCTTGACCATGGGCATTCATCTTCAACGCGATCTGCCGGAACTCCTGGACCAAATCGCAGCAAAACGGCCCGCTCTCGATTTGACCTACGCGCCGCCGCTCGACGGCCACCCGGCGTTGGTGGACATCGTTGTCGACCGGGCCAGGGAACTGATGGATTGATGAGCGGCGCCTCCCGTCCTGTCCGGCTGAAGCGGATCGGCGCACCGACTCCCGATACGCGCCACCTCGTCCTCGAGCTGGCCGATGAGCAACCGTTCGACTTTGAACCCGGACAATACGTTTGCTTGAGCACGACCCTTCACGGTCGGGAAGTCGACCGCTACTATTCGATCGCCTCGGCGCCCAATGGCAGCGGTATCTTCGAGCTTTGCGTCAAACCTGTCGGCGACGGAAGCCCGTTCGGTAACCATCTGGCGCGCATCGAGTCTGGAGAGATGTTCGAGTGCAAAGGCCCCGGCGGCAGCTTCCGACTCGCGAATCCCGTCCGCGACGCCGTATTCCTTGCCGCGGGAACCGGCATTACACCCTTACGGGCCATGCTCCGGCACTTGTTGGCCGGAGACGCCGACCGGAGTTCGAGCGCCGAGTTCACGCTGCTGTACGGAGCGCGCGCGCCCGAAGGGCTCTACTTCCGCGAGGAGTTTGAGGATCTGGCACGGCATCGCGAGAACTTCCGGTTCTGGCCCACGATCAGCGGTTCCGAAACCAACTGGAGCGGCCGCCGCGGCCGCGTTCAGGATCATCTCCAAGAAGCCCTGAGCAATCAACGCCAGGGGCTTGACGTCTATTTGTGCGGTCCCAAAGCCATGGTCAATGACGTTCGGGGCGCATTGACCGCATCCGGGTTTGATGAACAGGCCGTTCACTACGAAAGATACGGGTAGTCGACACGGCGACCCTCGAGCGGGAGAGGGAAATCAAAATCTGCATCGACTCGCGACGAGCTCCGGTTGGCTTCCCTACAAAGCCGAAATGCAAGAGTTCTTCCGACGAGCCCGCCTTGACGCCGTCCAACTCCTGGAAAGTAACCCGGATCTGAGCGCGCCTATTCATGAACGGCCCAACGAAAGATACCGTGATCTAACCTGCATTGGTTCCCCTGCATCACCTACCATAAGCTTTCGGTACTGCAACCGGATCATCAAGATCATGGGGCGTCCGGACTTCCTTGCGGGAGAGAGGTCGGCCAAATACTGATCGATAGGTTCATCCCTCCGCTGACTGCATGAAAACACCTTTTCGACTCGATGGCCGTCGGGCTTTCGTGACCGGCGGCGCTAGCGGGATCGGTGAACAGACCGTCCGCGCCCTCGTGGGAGCGGGAGCGTCGGTCATTATTGCCGATCTTGATCGTGAAGCGGCCGAGCAACTGGCCGCCGAAATCGGCGAGCGTGTTTCCGTAGTCCCCATCGATATCGCCGACGCCGAGTCGGTTCAAAAGGCCTTCGCCGGGCTCGATGCCCTCGACATTCTTGTCAACAACGCCGGGGTCGGCCACGTCGGCAGCATCGAAGAAACGAATCTTGAAGACTGGCAGCGCCTATTTCGCGTCAACGTCGACGGCGTTTTCCTCGTTACCAAGCAAGCCCTTCCCCTGCTGCTCGCTTCGGAGCACGGTTCTGTCGTGAACATGGGTTCCGTCGCGGGGTTAGTTGCCGTCAAGCAACGGTTTGCCTACTGCGCCACCAAGGGGGCCGTGGTCGCTCTGACGCGCCAACTCGCGGCCGAGTACGCCGGCAAGCTGCGCGTAAACTGTGTATGTCCCGGAACCGTACACACCCCGTTCGTCGAGGGCTACCTGGAGAAGTTCCACAAACACGAGAAGGACAAGGTCAGAGCCGAGGTCCACGCCCGCCAGCCGATTGGCCGCATGGGCAAACCCGAAGAGATAGCCCACATGATTCTCTACCTCTGCTCCAGCGAGGCCGAGTTCGTCACCGGCTCTATCCTCGCCATCGATGGCGGCTGGACGGCGCTGTAGCCGGCCGTCACAACCGGCACTTGGAACAGCTACGGAACGCCGCTCCCATTGCCCCACCGCTCGGGGTGTAGCTCCGCGGCAGGGAGAAAAGCTTTCCTCCCAATCGAGAAGTCAGCGTCACTGAAGCCGAGTCGAGGGTCGCGCCATGCCCGTCGGCGAGAGCCGTTGCTACTCCGCTACCTCGTCCCAGCGCACAATCCGCTGCTCTTCGATCGCCGTGCGGCCCATGATGGCCGCCAGGGTCGCTCTCCGGCCCCACTCGGCGTTGTTGAGCGGTTCGGAGTTGTCGCGCACATGCCGGAAAAACGCATCCACGGCGCGCTGATTCATGTTCTCGCCTTCGCCTTCCACCTTCAGTTCCTCGGCCTCGGCCGGCCGGCGCGCCTGAGGCTCGAGTTTGTACTTGGTGGCGGAAATCAGATCGATCGCCGATTCCGTGCCCCAGATCCGCTCCTGGGCCCCTCCGAAACCGCGCGGGTTGATGAAGATGTGGCTGAACGCCAGCCGTACATCGTTGGGGTATTCGTAGATGCAGATGTAGTTGTCGTAGGTCGTCCGGCCCGCTGGCTCGTCACGGTAGACGTTGATGCCGCCTGCGCCGTATGCCTTCACGGGATGTTCATCCATCGCCCAATTCATCAAGTCGATGATGTGCACCGCCTGCTCGACGATCATGTTCCCCGAGATCGACGCATCGAAATACCACGTCTTGTGACGCGGCAAGTCACCCGAATGCCGGTCCGCCTGCATGTAAGCAACTCGGCCGATGCCGCCTTCGCGCACGTGCCGGACGGCCGCGCTGCGCCGCGGGTCGTAGCGAAGCTGAAAACCGAGTTGCAGCAGACCCCGTGACGTCTGCGAAGCACGCATCACTGCCGCCACGTCCTCCTTCGTCCGCCCCATCGGCTTCTCGAGATAGAGATGCTTGTGGACTTCCAACGCCGCCATCGCCATTTCTTTATGAAGATTCACGGGCGTCGCGACGAAAACCGCATCGATGTCTTTGCGGTCCAGCAACTCGCGGAACTCGGTGTAGGTATCTGAATCCGGATTGTGCTCTGCCGAGGTCTGCTTGGCGCGAGCCACCGCCTCGGGATCGATATCGCAAATCGCGACGAGCTTCACGCCCGGTGACCTGATGATTCGCCGGAGGAGGTTCGACCCGCGGCCGCCAACGCCGATGATCCCGACGCGGATCTCGTCATTCGGAGACTGCGCCGACAGCACCGCGGGCGCCGCGAAGGCGGCAGTGGAGCTGGTGATCAGCGAACGGCGAGTCAGATGAGCCGCTTTCGGCGGGAGAACGTTCAAGCCGCATGCGGACGCCCGCCGGCCATTAACTTTCGACATTTGCGAATTATATCGGAGGGACTAGGGGTGCGCGTCACTTCCGGGCTTGCGACATGGATAAGGGCATGTTGCCGAGGTATTAGGCGGCAGCACCTATCCTCACGAAGCGATACGTCAGCAGGAGGAGGTGCCCCCTGCCCCACTCTCCCGTCACGCTCGTACGACACGAACCGCCATTCTCTCCGAGATCTCCATTGGGGGACTTCCGTAGCGGCTCCTTCACCGCCGTCCGCGGCCGCTGCAAAAAAGCCACTGCCGTTGCCGGCAGCCGCCGCCGGACGGTCGGGCTGACGGGTTTGATGTCTGCGGTGATAAGCTTGTTCAGTTCCGCTTGCTGCATCCCGTTCCTTAGGAAAGTTGACACCGCAGGCAAGTGTGGGGAGGAAGGGCAGGAAAGAATGGTGATGATGACAAAGAGTATGTTGGGATGCAGTCTGATGGGCGTTCTGGTGTTGGTTGGCGTTGCACAAGCCCAACAAGCCAGCACGTTCCCCAAGAGCATGCTGATTCAAAGCACGCCCGAAGGCAAGACAGTGAAGACCAGGGGCATGCTGCGGGTAGACCAGGATGGCGTCCGGTTCGAAGCCAATGACGGCGACATGCTCTACGAGGCCGACTACCCGTCCATAACTAAGTTGATCTACGAACGCACAAAGAAACCACGCTACTCAGCCGGTTTACTGCTGGCTTGGCCCCTGCTGTTTACGAAGGAAAAACAGCACTATCTCACGTTCGAGTCCAAGGGCTCTTTCGCCTTCATCAAGATGCACAAAAGCCAGTTTCGCGCGGCGGTTGCGACTCTGGAGGCCAACTCGGGGCGTGACGTGGAACGGCTCGTGGAATAGTCCGACGGTGCATTGACAATGGCAGCCGATGAGCTTCGTACCGCAAGACGGGGCTAGCCCTCAGCGATACGGCATCGGCGGATCGCGCCGGACTCAGGGTGTCTGTTCCGGCTCGTATCGCCGAATGGTTTCGACGAAGACCGGCAGAATCGGTATGTCCGCGTGCCTGCCTCGGCGGCTGGTTTGGACTTTGCCGATGCGGTCGGCGGCCTGCATGCCGTCGATGACTTGACCGAATACGGTGTAGCCATATCGCTTCAACGTCGCGTCGAAATCGGGGTTGTCACGCAAGTTGATGTAAAACTCGCTCGTGGCGCTGTCTTTGTCCTGGCTGCGCGCCATGGCGATCGTGCCGCGAACGTTGAGCCGCCCGTTGTTCGATTCGATCTTGATCGGCGGGCCGGCGATCTTCGTGTTGAGTTCCGGCGATAGTCCTCCGCCCTGGATCAAGACGCCGCCGATGACGCGATGGAAAATCGTGTCGTCATAGAAACCGGTATCGACGTAGTGCAGAAAGTTGGCGACAGTACCCGGCGCATCCTCGGGCCAGAGTTCGACCGTAATCTTGCCCTTGGAGGTGGCGATCGCCACGACGGGGTTGTCGTTCGCCGGCGTGGCGGTATCAGCGGTCTGTGCAAGCGCCCGGCCTCGCGGCAACAGAGACAGCAGCGCAGCCGTCAGCAGCGAACGCCGTTTCACGAGCAATAGTCTAGCGTGTGCGCCCGGCATGGCGGATCGCCCAGGGCTACTTTCGGGGAGGGGCCGCCGAGGACGTTGACAAACAACGCTCGGCCGGATGCTTCCCCGGAGACCGCCGGGCGGCGTTTCCGCAAAAGGAATGGGGTAGAATTCGAGACAGGAGCACACACGACTCCATGAGAAAGCTCGTACTATCCTTCGTGCTGTCCACGACAGCCGCGGCGCTGGTGCTGCTCGGCGCGGACGACCCCAAGCCGCTCAATCTCGCCCCGTACTATCCGACCCCGACGAAGGTGGTGAAAGCGATGCTGGAGCTGGGCGAGTTGAAGCCGGGAGAACTCGTCTACGATCTGGGCAGCGGCGACGGGCGGATCGTCATCATGGCCGCCCAGCAGTTCGGCGCCAAAGCGGTGGGATTCGAAATCGACCCCAAACTGGTCTACCAGAGCCGGCAGCGGATTGAGAAGCGCAAACTTACGGCGCTCGCCTCCATCGAACAACAGGACCTGATGCTGGCCGACTTCTCCCAGCCCGACCTCATCACGGTCTACCTGTTGCCGGCATCCAATGACAAAATCCAGCCGTTGCTGGAAGACCAGATGAAGTCCGGGGCCCGGGTGGTCTCTCATGACTTCACTTTCCGCGGCTGGGAGATCGAGCGCGAGATCGTCGTGGAAGATCCCGAAGACGAGGAGATCCCCATCCATAAGTTGTTTCTGTACCGTCGCTGAGGCTGGGCTGGCCAAGTTCCCGCCGCCGGAGCGATGATCGCCGCAGATCCGGGTTTTTTCGTCTCTGTATAATGGCGGCAACCTCTTGGCTGTGGGTTCTTCTCGAGGCCCGGCCGCGGTTTCGGCCCAGGCGCGATGGGCCTGTGTGTGTATGAAGCGGTGATAGTACGGATTCTCATCGAGGTCGTTCTGCTGCTAGGGCTGGTGTGGATCTGGTCGTTCTACTACAAGCGGTCGTTTGAACAGCCGGGCCCGAAGCCTCCTGACGAAGCGGACTAGCGATGCCTTTGTTCAAGACACGGACGGCGGCGATCTATGGCGTCGATGCGCTGCCCATCGATGTGGAAGTCGACATGTACCTCGGCGACCCGAAGAGCTTTATCACGGTCGGTCTGCCGGATACCGCGGTCCGGGAGAGCCGCGAGCGCATCAAGTCGTCGTTGATCAACGCGGGGTTCGGCTACCCGGCGAAGGCCGTGACGGTGAATCTGGCCCCAGCCAACATTCGCAAGGAAGGCGCCGGTTTCGATTTGCCGATAGCGCTGGGCATCTTGGGAGCGATGGGGGCGATCCCGTCCACCTCGCTGGAGGACTTTCTTGTCGTCGGCGAGTTGTCGTTGGGTGGCGGCGTACGGCCGGTGCGAGGGGCGCTGCCCACGGCCGTCTGCGCGAAGAAGGAAGGCGTCCCGAATGTCGTCGTCCCCAAGGCCAACGCGATGGAAGCAGCCGTGGTGGAAGGGGTGAACGTCTACGGTGTTGACTACCTGGCCGATGTCGTCCGCCTGATCGAGAAACCCGAGTCGCGCAAACCCGTCAACGGCAGCGCGGTGCTCAACGGTGACCCCACGTGGAGCGCCCGGAGCTACGATTTCCGCGACGTCAAAGGACAGGAGACCGCCAAACGGGCGCTCGAGATCGCCGCCGCCGGCGAACACAACGTCCTGATGGTCGGATCGCCGGGCTCCGGCAAGACGATGCTCGCCAAGCGCTTCCCGGGCATCCTCCCGGGGCTCACCTTCGAAGAAGCGCTGGAGACGACCAAGGTTCACAGCGTCTCGGGGGTGCTTGTATCGAATGTCGGCCTCATCCGGGAGCGCCCCTTTCGGGCGCCCCATCACAGCATTTCGAACGCCGGACTCGTCGGCGGCGGCATGGGGATGGCGAAGCCGGGTGAAGTGAGCCTGGCTCACAACGGAGTGCTGTTCCTCGATGAGTTCCCGGAATTTCCTCGCAACGTTCTTGAACTTCTTCGCCAGCCGCTGGAAGACTGCGAGATCACGATCGTGCGCTCCGATCTCAGCCTGACGTTCCCGTCGTCGTTCATGTTGGTGGCGGCGATGAACCCGTGTCCTTGCGGATACTTCGGCGACCCGACCCGCGACTGCCGCTGCACGCCGGCGCAGATTCAGCGCTATGTCGGCAAGATCAGCGGACCACTGCTCGACCGCATCGACATCCATGTCGAAGTGCCGCCCGTGAAGTACCGCGAACTGCGCTCCGACCAGCTTGCTGAACCGTCCGAAGCCATTCGTCGGCGCACCGAAACGGCGCGGCAAGTGCAGATGCGCCGCGGCTATCCGAACGCCCGCATGCCGTCGAAGCAAATCCGTGAATTCTGCAAACTGGATGAGGCCGGCGAACGAACGCTCGAGATCGCGGTGCAGCGAATGGGGCTTTCGGCGCGCGCCCACGACCGCATTCTCAAAGTGGCCCGAACCATCGCCGACCTCGGCGGGTCGGATCAGGTGATGGTGGGCCACCTCGCGGAGGCCGTACAGTACCGAAGTCTGGACCGGACGTACTGGGCCTGACAGCAAGTGCCCTCCGCCGCGAATCATAAAAAAGAATCGAGCAAACAGTTGTCTGAAGTGCGGGAGGCTCACGAAGTGGAGACAGCAGTTCTTGATTACGGAAAGACAATCCTGGCGGCGATCATGGATTCCTTGGAATCCGAGGAGCGTCGGCTCAAACCACGGTCGGTGCGACAGTCACCGCTTTGGCCTTGGACCGTGCGTGGGGGATACAACGAGGAATGGATTCGCTGTCTTCTGGTCCGAGAACTTGCTGGCCGGTGTCCTGAACGGGATCTCCAAATAGAAGCTAATTTTGGCGGAGTACCACGCTTGGATCTGTTGATTTGCGACCGCGCCACTGTGGAGCTGAAAGGGCCACATTTACTGAGAGAGAACTTTACTAAATTAAAGATCTACGAGAACATCCGAACAGACTTTCGGAAGCAGCGAGACCGAGCGACACAAGAACCTAACCTCCAACACTTCGTACTCTGGATCGTCCACGCGCCCAAGTTAAAATTCGACTCTATTCAACGATGGCTTCTCTCCCAACTGGAATCGGACGTTCGGCAGGATGTTGCCGGTATCAATATCAATTTGAAGAAGTCCGAACCACTCGTCCTCAACGGTAACGACTGGCTAATGCTGTGCTGCCTCTATAAAGTTCGCTGACATGATCTGCTTCGATTTCGGCAGGCAGTTCAACACGTTCATGGTCCTGCGCAGCCAACACCATTTTTGCCGAGCGTTAGTGGCGCATTGTTCTCTCTTTTGTCGTAAGGGGGCTCCCGCATAGTGACAGACCTCGCTCATCGGACCGTGCTCATCACCGGAGCCAGCGGCGGCTTGGGCCGCCCGATTACCGAAGTCTTTCTGTCGGCCGGGGCGAGGGTCGTAGCCGCTGCTCTGGACTTCCCGGAGACTTCAGCGAAGCCTCCCTGCACGCAAGTCGTCGCTGATCTCACCACCACCAAGGGAGTCAGCGATATGCTGGCCGCCGGGTTGGAGCCGACCGGCAAGATTGACGCGCTCGTGCACGTCACCGGCGGTTTCGCGGGGGGAGAACCGGTTCACGAAACGGACGAGGCGACTTGGGACCACATGATGAACCTCAACCTGAAAGCAGCCTTTCTGGTGACACGGGCCGTGCTGCGTCCCATGATCGACGCTGGATACGGCCGGATCGTCGCCGTCGGCGCGCGAGCCGGCGTGACTCCGATCGCCGGATTGAGCGCCTACAACGTGTCGAAGGCGGGGTTGCACATGCTGATCCGGACGATCGCTGTCGAGGGGAAAGCACACGGCATCACGGCCAACGCGGTGATGCCGAGCATCATCGACACACCCGCGAACCGCAAGGCCATGCCCAAGGCGGACTTCTCAAAGTGGGTGGCGCCCGAGTCGATCGCTCGGCAGCTCCTCTGGTTGTGCTCCGAGGGAGCTTCGGACGTGAGCGGCGCACTGCTTCCTGTTTTCGGTCGGTCGTAGTCTTCTCCCGAAAAACACTCGGCGGCTGCTCTCGATTCGAGCTGGATCGGGGTTGCCCGGGCGCGACGAGAAAGGGCGTGGGGTTGGCCGAGTTGCAGGCGCAAGGGAAGCGGCTCTTCACGTGAGCAGGTCTTCGTGCTCGGAGCCGGCTACGCCAGGATGTCGTGAATCACTTCCCCGTGGACATCGGTCAGGCGCATGTCCCGTCCGCTGAAGTGGAAGGTGAGCTTTGTGTGGTCGATGCCGAGCAAGTGCAAGATCGTCGCGTGCAAGTCGTGTACGTGAACTTTGTTCTCTACGGCGAAGTAGCCGTACTCGTCAGTCGCGCCGTAGGTCGTACCGGCTTGGACGCCGCCGCCGGCCATCCACATCGTAAAGCCGAAGGGGTTGTGGTCGCGGCCTGTGGCATTCGGATCGGAATGGAACTGCGCCGTCGGGGTGCGCCCGAATTCTCCGCCCCAAACGACGAGCGTGTCCTTGAGCAGGCCCCGCGCCTTGAGGTCTTTCAACAGAGCGGCGATGGGCTTGTCCGTCGCTTTGGCATTAACGCGGTGCCCTTCTTCGAGGCGGGCATGCTGGTCCCAGCGATCGGTCCGTCGTTTGGGTGTGAGCAACTCGATGAACCGCACGCCCCGTTCGATCATACGCCGCGCCAACAGACACTGCCGGCCGAACTCCTCCGTATCCGGCTCGTCCAAGCCGTAGAGTTGTTTGACCGCAGCCGACTCGCCGCTCAAGTCGAGCAGGTTGGGGACCTCGGCCTGCATGCGAAAAGCAAGTTCGTAGTTCGAAATCGTGGCCTCGACTTCGCTGACGGCGCCGAAGCGCTCCAGCACGCCCTGATTCAGTTTGCGAAGCAAAGCGAACTTTCCCTGCTGGTGTTCCGGAGTCGGCTCACGGGGCTCCAGGTCGGCGATCGGCCGCTCGCCGCGCCGGAAGAGCATACCCTGGTAGGCGGCCGGCAGAAAACCGCTGCCGAAGACATCCAGTCCGCCCGGGGGGATCAGGCCGCTGTCGAGCACCACGAATCCAGGCAGGTTCCGGCAATGACTGCCGAGCCCGTAGGTTATCCAGGCGCCCATGCTCGGGCGGCCTTGGAACCCCGAGCCGGTGTGCATGAAGTAATTGGCGGCAGTGTGCTCGGAGTGATCCGCGACCATCGAACGAATGATCGCCAAGTCGTCAACGCACTCGGCGACATGGGGAAACAGTTCACTGACCCAGGCGCCGGACTCGCCGTGCCGGCGGAACGTAAAAGGAGATGGGAAGATCCGGTCGCTGATGTTGAAGACCGTGGTCGGTGTCTCAAGCGGAATCTGCCAGCCGGCCTCCTTGTCGAGCCGCGGTTTCGGATCAAAGGTATCCATTTGCGACGGGCCGCCGTCCATGAAGAGAAAGATCACCGCCTTGGCCTTGGCGGGATAGTGCGAGGGCCGCGGAAGCATCGGGTTCACGCTGCGTCCCGTCTCGCTGGCCGCCGACGCTTCAGCCATCAGCGCGGCCAGCGCCAGGCCGCCAAAACCGTTGGCTGCGCGGCAGAGCATTTCCCGCCGCGAGAACGTCCCCGGAGAAGACAGGCGGTGCCGGTGTCGTGTGCGCTCGGTCATCGAATGAAAATGAACTCCGTGCTGTTGATCAACACGTGAGCCAAGTCGGCCCAAACGCGCGGGTCGTCGATTCCGGCCTCATCATAGCGGCTCGCCTGTTGGCTGAAAAACGCGGTGATCTCGCGCATCTCATCCTCCTTCGGCGGCCGGGCGAAGGCTCTGAGATACATGCTATGAATGCGGCCGCTCCGGTCCGGCGTATCACGCAACAGCCGCTCGGCCCAGCGTTGGGCTTCCAGGGCTACAAACTCGTTGTTCATCATCATCAGAGCCTGCGAGGGGACGGTCGATGTATTCCGGCGGCCGATCGTGGACGTCGGGAGCGGGTAATCAAAAGCCAGGAACAGCGGCGTCAGGAAGTTGCGGCGCACGCCGATGTAGAGGCTGCGCCGGCTCTTGCCGTCGAGCGGGCCGGGCCTTGGCGGCTTGCCGCGTCCATCTTGATACTCGCTGATGTGCGGTGTGACAGAGGGGCCGTAAAGGGTCGGGTCGAGCAAACCTGAAACGGCGAGCAGCGAATCGCGGATGATCTCCGCTTCGAGCCGCCGCACGGGCATGTGATGAAGAAGCCGGTTTTCCGGATCAACCGCTTGCGCTTGCGGGGTTGATTGAGCCGACATCCGGTAGGTCCGGCTCAAAACCATGAGGCGATGCATCGCTTTCACGGACCAGCCGCTATCGACAAACCTCTTCGCTAGATAGTCGAGTAGTTCGGGATGCGTGGGCGGCTCTCCGGTTTTACCGAAGTTGTCGGTCGAGCGGACGATGCCTTCTCCGAAATGGTGTTTCCAAATGCGGTTGACCATCACGCGCGCGGGAAGAGGGTTGTCGGACCGCGCGATTTGTTGTGAGACTTGCAGCCGGCCGCTGCCGTTGCTCGTTTTGCCGGCCGGCGGTGACGGCATGACACGCAAAAACCCTCGAGGCACTTCTTGCCCAAGGTTCTTGTGATTGCCCCGAAGGTGAATTCTGACGTCGTGTGGAGCCTCGTCGCGACTGCTCATCGCGAACGTCGACTCCGGTATCGACTTCCCCAGGTCGGCCCGGTCGCGCCGGAGTTTCCGAAGTTTCACTCGCTCGGTTTCGGGGAGGATCGTGGCCGCCTCTTCCGGGCTCGGGAAAGGTTGCACGGCGGCAAAGAGTGGATCGGCGCCGCGACCAATTGGCTGTTGGCGCACCGCGGTATCAAACAGCTTCTGATACGCGCCCGCCAAGTCGCCTAACGATCGAATGTCCTTTCGCTCCAACAAGGAGGAGACTCTCGCATCGACGGGACCATCACCGGGAGGCTCATTCGAATCAGAAAGAACGATGCGGTCAACGATGATGTAGCCCTCTCGGCTGCGGTCGACGAGCTCGAAGTAGCAGAGGCGGTCGAACTGCGTCGTCATTCGTGCGGACTGCCATTCGAAGCTGTCCGTGCCGGTGGGCACGAAAGCCTTGCTTTTGTAACTGTCGGCGACCAGCGTCAGCCGAACGTCCGACAGGCGCGTTCGTACGAGATTGCCTCCGCGCCCCGACAGCCGCACGTGAACCCAGCGCCTGGGCATGCGGAATTTTCGAGAGGTCAGGCTTCCTACGAAAGAGGCGGAAACGTTTCGATAGGAGTCGGCGACTCCTTCTCCGCGGTATGCAGTGAGCGTCAGATCGGGGGCCGGCTGATAGCGTGCGCCGCCGGCAAAGGCCTGCCCGGATATGATCCAAGATGGGAAGCCGGGCTTCTCGAAATCTTCGAACTCGATGTCGTGGCGGCGCGAGGTTGCCTCGACGGACTTCGCTCTGATCTCGGCCTTGACCTTTTCGACGGCGCGATCGAAGCCGGCGGACCCGCCTCTTGCGATGCTTTGTGCGATGCGGATAAACGGGTGGAAGGGGTGAGAAGGGTCCTCCAGCGCTCGGCGGAGCTGGTTCGCTCGGGCGATGTGCAGCGAGTCCACGCCGGCAGAGAGATACACGTCTTCACCGACAACCAGATCGGCCGCCATCGTCAGATCCGATGCCAGACGCGCGGCAAGGCGCTCCGGCACGGGGGCAAGCAGCTCGCGAATCTTTTCGTTCGTTCCTGCGAGCCTGGCGGCGAAGCCGGCGATTTCCCTCTCGCGCTGGGGCGAATCGACGACGGCTTCGCGGATGTCGGTGCTGTGCATGACTCCGGCCAGCGCATAGTAATCGGTGGTGGGAATGGGGTCGAACTTGTGATCGTGGCAACGGGCGCAGGCGACGGTGAGACCCAGGAATGCCTTGCCGATGACGTCGATCTGGTTGTCAACCTGATCCGCGCGGGCTTTAACCGAGTCGGTGGCGCCGTTGAGGACTTCTCCAAACCAATAAATGCCGGTACCGACAGGTGAAGCGAGTGAAGAGCCGCCAGAGTTGAGCCGTGGCCGGTCGAGCAGGTCGCCGGCGATCTGTTCGCGCATGAACTCGTCGTACGGCAGATCGTCGTTGAAGGCGCGGATAACGTAGTCGCGATAGCGCCAGGCATCCAGCTTGTTGTTGTCGAACTCGTGGCCGTTCGTTTCGGCGTAGCGGACAAGATCCAACCAATGACGCGCCCAGCGCTCTCCGTAGTGCGGCGATGAGAGCAACCGCGCGACGACTTTCTCGAAAGCTTGCGGTGACTCGTCGGCAAGAAAGTCCTCGATCTCTTTCGGAGTCGGCGGAAGTCCGATCAGATCAAACGTAACCCGCCGCAGGAGTGTGCGTTTGTCGGCCGCCTCAGCTGGAGACAGGCCTTTGGATTCGAGTGCAGCCAGGATAAAGTTGTCCACCTCATTGAGCGGCCAGCCGCTTCGTTGGACCGAAGGCGGAGCGGGGTTTCGAATCGGTTGGAACGACCGGAATCTGCGGCCCTCCTCGATGTCGATCGACACGGGCGCAGTCGCCGGGAGAACCTCGTCAACCCGAGGGTCCGGGGCGCCCATGCGAACCCACGTCGTGAAATCCTCAATCTGCTCCGCACTGAGTCTTCCGGTGGGCGGCATCTTCAGATCGGGATCACGATAGGAGATCGCTTTGAGCAACAGGCTCGTTTCCGGAGAACCCGGAACAATCGCCGGACCCCGGCTGCCGCCCATCGCGAGCCCTGCCTTGGAATCGAGCCGCAACTCCGCCATCGCCTGCGTTTTGGCGCTATGGCAGGCGTAGCAATGCTGTGCCAGAACCGGTCGGATCTTCTTTTCGAAGAACTCGATGCCCTGAGAGTTGGTTTGAGCGCTCAAAGCCGAGGCGCTCAGCGCGGCGAGCAACAGCGAGGTGAGTTGTGGGACCCTACCGCGATAGCCGGATCGGAAAAAGGCGACGAATAAGTGCGCGCAAACCATCAGGCACCACCATTATATTCAGCCTCAGCCCGGTTAACTATAGCTTGCGGAGGAACCAATTCCATGGCGCCGAGCCGGCCCAGCGAGTGGTTCACCCTTGGAGGTGCATGACGACCATCTTGGTCTCCGTCATCTCTTCGACGGCGTATTTCGGCCCTTCTTTGCCGAAGCCGCTCTCCTTGAGGCCGCCGTAGGGCATCAGGTCGGCGCGCCATTGCGAACCCCAGTTGATGTGAATGTTGCCCGAATCGACCTCACGGGCGAACTTCATGGCGTTTTCGAGGTTCTCCGTGAAGATCGCCGCCGACAAGCCGTAGTTCGTGTCGTTGGCCAGCCCGATCGCTTCCTCGACGGTTTCAACCGGCGTCAAGCCAACCGCAGGCCCGAAGACCTCTTCGCGGGAAATCCGCATTTCAGGCCGCACGTCGGCCAGGATCGTGGGCGCGTGGATCGCTCCGTCGTAGCCGCCCCCGGTCACCAGTCGTGCTCCTTCTTGCGCCGCTTCGTCCACCCAGTCCGCTACACGCGCTGCATCGGACGCGCGCACCATCGGCCCCACCTTCGTTGCGCCCTCCAGCGGATTGCCGGTTGAGAGTGCTTCCACTTTGGGCTTGAGGGCGTCAATGAGATCGCCGTAGATGCTCTTGTGCGTCAGAACGCGTTGCGCACTGATGCAGACCTGCCCCGCGTTCGCGAAACCCGTTGCGGTAATCGCATGGGACGCCTTTTCGAGGTCGGCGTCGGGAAGCACGATCAGCGGCGCGTTGCTGCCGAGCTCCATCGTGACTTTCTTGAGGCCGGCCGTGCGGCAGATGCGCTCGCCGATGTCGCGCGAGCCGGTGAAGCTGATTTTGCGGACACGTGGATCGCTTGCCAGGATGTCGCCGATCTCGCCGCCCGATCCGGTGATGCACTGGACGCCCTCTTCGGGCACTCCTGCTTCGAGCAGGATGCGCGCCAGCTTCAGCGCCGTCAGAGGGGTATCTGTCGCGGGCTTGATGATCACACTATTCCCGCCGGCCAGCGCCGGCCCGACCTTGTGAACGACCAGGTTCAAAGGGAAGTTGAAGGGGGTGATGGCCAGCACCACACCGCAGGGCACGCGCAAGGTGAAGCCGAAGCGGTTGCCGCCGCCCGATGCGCCGTCGAGGGGCACGACTTCCGACCCGAGGCGCTTAGCTTCCTCGGCGGAACCAATCATTGTCTCGACGGCGCGGGCCACCTCGCCCTTGGACTCGCCGATGATCTTCCCTTCCTCCCGCGTAATCGTCTCGGCGAGGTCGTCGCGTTGCTCATCCATCAGCTCGGCGGCCCGCATCAGCAGGCGATAGCGGTCGTATCCGGAGATGTGGCGCATCCTCTTGGCGCCTTCCACGGCGAAAGCCATGGCGCGGTCGACGTCGCCGGCTGTGGCCTTGGGGATCGCATCGATCTCTGCGTTGTCGAAAGGGTTGATGACCGGGATCGTGCCGTTGCCGTCGACCCACTGTCCTGCGATGAGCATCTGCATGGGTTTCGTCCTGTTTGTGAGGGGACCGCGTCGCGGAGAAGATTATCAGGATAGCGCTGATGTCGTGGGAGGGGCGGAAGTTCGCAGTGCCGGCGCCTGACGACGGCCGGCAATCGAGTGGCGAATCTTTGAGATTCGTCACGCCGTCACCAACTTGAGGGAGTACGGCTGATGAAACGAAGACAGGGCAGTGATGCCCTGCGCGAGAGGCTGGTTGCTGTTGTCTTTCAGAAACGGATCAGAGCGTCAAGACGTAGGCAATGACGTTGTCCTTCTCTTCCTGTGTGATCAGCTTTTCGAAAGCCGGCATGCCGCCGCCGCCCTTGTTGAGATTCTCGAGGAGGTTGTCATACGTGGCGTCTTTGCCGCTGGGAAGCTTGCCGTCCTTGATGCCTTGGAGGCCGGGGCCGATCTTTTTTTCCTTGCTGTCCGCATTGTGGCAGAGGGCGCACTTGGTTTCGAACAGCTCCTTGCCTGCTTCCGCGTTTCCATCCCCCTCTGCCGCGAATGACGGCACGCCCACGAACGCGACCGAGAGAACGACAACCCCTGTCATCAAGCGAACCATGTTTTCGATTTTCCTCCCTGCTAGACGCATGAAACCACTATTCTAACTGATTCCGACGCATCCTCCGTCATTCTCCGCGATGCGTTTCGAGGACGGGCTTTGTCCAAAGCGATCGCCGTTTTTGCGAAGGCGCCCTTGTCGGGCCGTGTCAAGACACGTCTGCGGACCTGCATGAGCTCCGCTCAGGCCGCCGAGTTACATGCGGCCTTCGTCACGGACATCTGGCGGAGACTGACGGTGCTGAGCGGCGTGAACCGCTATCTCTATTGCGACCAGGCCTGGGAACCGTTCGAAGAACTGGCCGGCCCGGGACACTTCGCTGTCCAGCACGGCGTCGATCTGGGGGCGCGGATGCTCAACTGTATGAAGGAGCTTTCGGTTCGCAGGCACGACCGTATTCTCTTGCTCGGAAGCGACAGCCCCACGTTGCCGATCGCACATATCGAGCAGGCCTTCGCGGCGCTCGATCGCACGGACACCGTCCTGGGACCGACCGATGACGGCGGCTACTACGCCGTCGGTTGCCGCCGGCCCGAAACGCGCATGTTTGCCGGCGTGACTTGGTCAAGCGAGCATACCCTCCGTGAAACGGAAGCTGCTTTTTGCGCCTGCGAGTTGACCGTTTCGTTGCTTCCCGAGTGGTACGACGTCGATACCGAAGTCGAGATGGAGCGTCTGGCTGCGGAGCCTGACGTCCCACCGAACACGCGCCGTTGGTTTGGCAGCAACCCCGATGTGAAGGCCGTCTCCGGCCGGTGATGCCAGTGTAGTGCGTCAAGCAGATTGTGACTTATGGAAAGCGGAGCGGCTGCGGGGCGTCTGTTGAGCGATGCCCGCGATGGGGTCTGGGGAAAGCGCTTGCGCCGGCGTGCCGCCAACTATCGGGTTACGGATCAGGGTGGTGCGACTTGCGCTAGTTGTCGAACAGCGTCGTGTTGACAAGGTTGGGAGGACGCTCACCCGCGAGCGCCGCCACGCAGTTCTCGGCGGCCATCAGACACATCTTCGTCCGTGTAGCGACCGAAGCGCTGGCGATGTGCGGTGCGAGAACGACGTTGTGCATCTCGAGCAAACGGGGCTCGACCTCGGGTTCACGCTCGAACACGTCGAGCCCGGCGCCCGCGATCTCTCCCTCAGCCAGCACCTCGGCGAGAGCCGACTCATCGACCACCGGTCCACGCGATGTGTTGATCAAGATCGCGCTGTTTTTCATCATGGCGAACTGCTCTGCTCCGATCAGGCCCCGTGTGGCAGGCAACAGAGGGACGTGAACGCTGATGAAGTCCGACTCTTTCAAGACCGTCTCGAACGGTACGTATTCCAGGCGCAATTCCTGCTCGATGTCCGGCGCCGCTCGCTGGACGTCGCTATAGAGGACGCGCATTTCGAAGCCGAGTCCTCGCCGCGCCAATGATTGACCGATGCGCCCCATGCCGACAATGCCCAGTGTCGCGTGATGGATATCGGCGCCACAGAGCAGGTCGATGCGCCATTGACTCCACTTGCCGGCACGCAGGAAACCGTCCGCCTCGACCAGGCGCCGGGCGGTGGCCATCAACAGAGTAAAGGCGAAGTCTGCGGTCGTGTCGGTCAGCACCTCCGGCGTGTTTGTCACCGCGATGCCGCGTTCGGTGGCGGCGGCGATGTCGATGTTGTCAAAACCGACCGCTACGTTGGAGATGACCCTCAAATCCGGCAAGGCGGAAATCACCTCCGCGTTGAACTTGTCGGTCAGTTGGCTCACAGCACCCTGTTTATTGCGCAAGCGCTCCAGCAACGCCCGGGCAGGCATGCTGTGGTCGGATTCGTGATAGTCGAGGTCCACCCGCTCGCTCAAATAGTCGATCGCCGACGGGTAGAGATGTTTCGTGACGAGAACACTCGGTTTCACTAGTGCACATTGTGTCACAGGCTTTCGAAGTCGTACAATTGGGGATTTCGCAACAGCGGATCGGACGTATACACGGGAGCGGTAGATGGCGAAACTCGGATTTCTCGGACTCGGACTCATGGGTGGCCCCATGGCCACGAACCTTCTCAAAGCCGAGCACGACGTCGCTGTCTGGAGCCATACATCCTCGAAGGCCAAGGCTCTGGCCGAAAGGTTCGAGAACGCCTTGTATTGTGAGACTCCCAAGTCGGTCGGCGAATTTGCCGACTGCGTTTTACTGTGCGTCGGGAATTCCGAGATGTCCGAGAACGTCCTCACCGGCGAGAACGGCGTGGCGGACGGCATCAAGCCCGGAAGCGTCGTGGCCGATTGCAGCACCATCGCTCCGACGGTGGCCCGACGGATCGCCGCAGCGCTCGAGAAGAAGGAAGTGGATTTCCTCGATGCTCCCTGCACGGGCTCGACACCCGGCGCGATCGGCGGCACGCTGACCTTCATGATTGGCGGAAGCAAGGAGGTTTTCGAGAGCGTCCGGGAGTATTTTCTGCCGATGGGGCAAACGCTCTTCTATTGCGGCTCGCAGGGCATGGGGTTGCACGCCAAGCTTTCGCAGAACCTCGTGCTCGCCAACATGATGCAAGGCTTCATCGAGGGCATGGTCCTGGCGACGAAGGCCGGCGTCAAGCCGGAGTTGATGCTCGAAGTGCTCAACGCAAGCGCCGCCAAAGCCGGACTCATCAGCTTCAAGGCGCCGTACATCTTCGATCGCAACTTCGACGCGGCCTTCCCTCTCAAGTGGATGCACAAGGATGTGGGCCTCATGCTCGAGTCGGGTAACGAGATGAAGGTGCCTCTGCCGGCCACGTCACTTGTCCATGAGCTGTTCGGGGCCAGTATCGCCAAGGGCCACGGCGACGAAGACTTCTGCTCGGCTGTCACCCTGCTGGAGGAATGGGCAGGAGTGGAAGTGAAGAGATAGGCTCACTGAAGGGATTCTCCGCCGCAACCGTGGGAGACACGGCGGAGACGCAAAAGCCCCTCGATCATCGGAGCGGCGTTTCCCGCCGTGTTACGTCCTGCCTGGGCCCACGACTGCTGGTTGGGTTTACTCCGTTCCATACCCATCCCACTGCCGCTGCCGCGGTCAAGATGCTGAAGCTATCGACGTTCATGCCTCCTGCAATCAGTCGGCCCGATCATCCTCCTATATCCCGGGTTGCGAGCCGACGAAGATGGTGACGCCCTGGCGGCTGCGGCGGCCGCCGATTTCCAGGAAGAGTTCGTATTGGCCGGGCGCGAGGTCGCCAAGGAGGACATTGATCTGCAGAAGCCCGACGAAGGAGGGTGCGAGGGAGGCGCTGCCGGCGAGCTCTTGGTCACCGAGCAGGACCCGAACCGGCAGGACCGGAACGAAGAGGGTTTCACCCGCCGGGGCGGGTGCGCCGGACATCAACTCCGGGGTGACGAGCCCCTGTCCGGTGGCGAAGAGGTTCACGAAGCTGTTCTCCGGCGCGGTGTTGGACTCGGAGTTGCGGGCGCCGTCGGGGTTCGATACCAGGGGAAAGAGGCCGGGGTGCGAGTCCAGGATATCGGCGGTGATGACGTTGCTCGCGACGCCGTCGACCTCGATGCGGACTTCGGCCTCGCCGAGCCCGGCAACTTCGAACGGCACCTGACAATCAATCCGCCCGGAGCGAACGAAGAACAGAGCCGCCGGCATGTCGTCAAAGAAGACGCGGACGCCCACCAGGAGGGTCGGCAGCTTACCCGTCTCAGGGTCAAACTGAGCCAAGGCGCCGGCCTCCGGACCTGCGTTGAGCGCAAAGAGCGAGACGATTTCGCCCGCTGCGACGCCCTCACCGTCGAAGTCGGCCGCGCCTATCAGGCCTTTGCGCGAAAGCACGGGAAGGAGCGTGATCGGGTTGCGCGTGGGGTTCCAGGTTGCGCCGCCGTCGACGGTCTTGAAGACGCCGTTGCTGAACGTCCCGGCATAGAGCGTACCCGAGTTGCTCGGGTCGTCCCGCACCACCCTGGCGAGGGTGGTCTCCAAGCCGGTATCAGCGATTGTCCATGAAGAACCGTGGTTCGTGCTCTTGAACACACCGGCGGACGTTGCGGCGTAGACGGCCGCGTTATCCTGGGCATCGACGGCGATCGAGGTGACGGAAAGATTGCCGCCGTTCGGTAAGCCACTGGTGAGCTTGTCGAAGCCGTCGTTCTCAACAGCGTCTTGGTTGCGGAAGATACCGAGGCTCGAACCGATATAGATTCGTCTCGTGTCACTCGGATCGATGGTGATGTCGACCAGCGGCGTGAGGGTCGTGCCGCTCGCCCTCCACTCGTCACCGCCGTTGTCGGTCTTGAAAAACTGGTAGATCCGCCCCGCGAAAAAGTCGAACGCGTTGCCGACGGCGTAAAGAACATTGCGGTTGTTGGGGTCCATTTCCAGGTCGGTGATGGACCAATTGAGCAGGGCGTCCGACACGAAGCGGTCGATGTCGTTCAGGCCGGTGAAGTTGCCGCCGCCGTCGTCGCTTCGGAAGACGCCGGTCGCCGTAGCTACGTAGAGCCGCTGAGGGTTGGCCGGGTCGGCGACGACGGAAAAGATCGAGTTGCCCGTCGCCCTGGTTTCCCAGTCGCGGCCTCCATTGGTGCTGCGGAAGAGCGCACCGCTGCCTCGCGAGAAAGGATTGACCGAGCCGGCGTAGACGATTTGCGGGTCTTGCGGACTGAAAGCGATCGAGTGCGGCTGGACGGCGATGAGGCCGTTACGGGCCTCTTCCCAACGGCGGCCGGCGTTTTGCGAGAGGAACATGGCCCCGCCGAAGGCGCCCGCCAGGACGTTTGCGGAGTCTTGCGGATCGAGTTCGATGATACGGATGTCTGCCCCGAAAATACCGTCGGACGCGAGTTCCCAAAGGGCGCCCATGTCGATCGATCGAAACACGCCCGTACCGTTGAGACCCGCGAAGACCGTCGCGGGGGTATGGGGATCGACTGCCAGCGTGAGAGATTCTCCCAACGCCATGCCTTGGTTGATCGGCAGCCAGGTTACGCCCCGGTCGTCGCTGCGGAAGGTGCGGCCCAACCGGGTAGAGACGTAGACGATATCGGTGTTGCTTGTGTCGATATCGATGTCTGTTATGGAGGCTCCGAGCAGGGAGGACGGGACTTCGGTGCTCGTGAAGCGGTCTCGGGTGACGATCAGGCCGAGATTCGTGCCGACGTATATGGTGTCGGAGTCGTTGGGGTCGATCTTCAGGCTGAGCCCGGCGGAACGGATATTGATGTTGGTCCATTGGGCGCCGCCGTCGGCGGAACGGAACAGGACGCCGTTGCCTGGCACGACGGCGCTTGATTGCACGGCGTAGAGCACCTGGGAGTCGTTCGGATCGATGGCGATGGATGTGTAGTCGCCTTCGAAGACAGGTGAGCCTTCGTCGGGGGTAAACAGCAGCAGGCCGTTGTTGACGGTGCTCCAATCTTGGCCACCGTTGTCGGTCTTGAAGATGCCGCCGTTGCGCGTTCCGACGTAGAGGACGCCGGGGGCGTCGGGATCGACCGCCAGCGAACGGACATCGAGCGTTGTCAAGCCGTTGCTGACACGTTGCCAGGTCATCCCGCTATCGTCGGAGAGGAAGACGCCGTCTATTGTCGTGCCGGTATAGAGTCTGCCCTGCGCGCCGGTGATAACGACGGTGCTGACATTCGTGAGGCCGTAGCTGCTTGGTCCCCAACTGAGACCGCCGTTGTCGGTGCGAAAGATCCCGTTGGCCGTGGCCGCGAAGAACACGCCGTGTTCGTCGGGGTCGGCGAACAGGTCAAAGACACGGGCGCCGGGCGGCCCGCCCTGTCCTGAAAGCGCGGCAGCGGCCAGAAGGCCGCACAAGGTCAACCTGGCAACAAAGGGAAGCCCACCGGCCATGTTTTTAGTCTATCGACCTATGTCATGGCGGGAGACGTGATGGCGGTAACAGGAGTGGTAAAGCTTACAGCCCGTGCGGGTCTGTGTGCGACGGGCAGGACGAGTGTGTCCGTCGTGAACCACTGCTTGGCTGAAAACCACCAAATGACCTGTTTCTTCCGCCGATCGACCAGGTGCTTCTGCGGACATGCCGGGCGGCCACCGGATGTCCCTCGAACCGCTCGTTTGCGTGTAAAAACTACACGGCCTCGACGCTTCGTCTGCTAAAGGGGCACATTTTACATAGCAAGCGGTATCTACGTTTCTGGTCGCTCCGAAGTCGTTGCTGGGGGGAAAAGAAGCGTTGGCATAAGGGAACACGGCTTCTCGGGAGTGCGGTTCCGGGAATCCCCGGACGAATCAGGGCTTCAAGCCATTGATTCTCAAGGCGTGAGTTGATATGTGCCGTGGAGGAACTCGTTTCTGAACGAGGCGTGGGAAGAGTCATCTTTCTTCGAATCAGCGTCCGGGCGACGATGGCATGGCGATTGCTAACGGAGATGCAGGAGCTGACATGAAACTCTTCGGAATCTCGAATCGTGGACTAGCAGTCATCGGCATTCTGGTACTTGTGCTTTGGGGATTGATACTCGCGGAGCGAGCGGTCATCCGGCAAGCCCGACAAGACCATCATGAGTTTCTTCTCTCGCATCCGAACACACCCGCGGCTTTGCAACCGAAACCGGCTGCTCATCCGACCGAAGTCGTACCGGAAATCCCCTCCGAATCTCTCAGCCAGATCGGGCTTTCTTCACCGAACCCGGTTTGAGGAGCCAAGCCAGGGTCTTTCACACACCGCTGCGTTCCAGCGGCGAACAGGAACATACTGTGGAGCGTGCCGGGGCGGGAGTGATTCCGCGGCTTCATCGACTTCGCCGCGCGGACCGGCACGACGACGAAATCGGCGTTACGGGACGGCGGACCTCAATGACGGGCCCAGCGGGTTCCAGGGTAGGCGATTTCGGACCATCTTCAAAGGCGATGAAAAGCCTTGAGGATATCCCTGAGACCGTATTGCAGGGCGATGGGGCGGCCGTGGGGGCACGACATCGGACATTCCGCGCGGGCCAGCTCATCGAGCAACCATTGCATCTTGGCGGGTTCGAGCGGCATGTTGATCTTGATCGCAGCATGGCAGGCGATCGTTGCCGCGACGCGGCTCTGCAGGTCGCTGAGAGATAGCTCGCGCAGCTCTTTTTCTGGCGTGTCGAGAATCTCATTCAACAGTGCTTCGACCTGAGTCGGACTCAGGCCCGCGGGCGCCGCTTTCACGGCAATCGTCCGATGACCGAAGGGTTCGAGCTCGAAGCCGTTGGCTCGGAACTCCTCGTCGATGCGTGTCAGCGTAATCTCTTGATCCGGGCGCAGCGTGATGATGGCGGGCACGAGCAGTCGTTGCGATTCCATATTGCCCCGCGTGCGCTCCCGCAGCACTTTCTCGAACAGGATGCGTTCGTGCGCGACGTGCTGGTCGATGATCCACAGGCCGTCGCGGCCCGACGCGATGATGAAGCTATCATGCAACTGCCCGAGCGGCCGTAATTCACCAAGCCGCGCCATCGAATCGGCCGGCAGCTCGACGATGGGGTCGCGGGAATGCGTTTTCTGCTCGAGGGCTGTCCCTGGAGTTGAGCCTTCATGGAGAGGCGCAGCCACGGAATCCGACGGCCGGCCGTCCGCTTCGTTGACGACCATTCCTACGTCGATGGGCGGCACTGCCGTGAAATCGAGCCGCTGAGTCGGAGGAGGCTCGTGTTTCAAGATCGGCTCGTCGAACGGCGGCAGATCGGAACGGCTGAGCGTCAGAGAGGCTTCTGAGAAAGGGATCTCCGTTGCCGGCTGCGCTCGCACCGCTTTTTGCGCTGCCGCAGGCACCGGGAAGGTCGAGATCGGCTTCGAGGCGACCAGGCAGTCACGTATCTCGTCCCGCACGAAGTCGTGAACGAACGACGGATGACGGAAGCGCACTTCGGTCTTCGAGGGGTGGACATTGACATCCACTTCATCAAACGGCAGGTCGAGAAACAGCAGGGCGAACGGGAAGGCTCCCGGAGGGATCACGTTGTGGAAGGCGCTCGAGATCGCTCGGAGCACCAGGCGGTCGCGGATCAGCCGCCGGTTCACGAAAACATAGATCGAGTTGCGATTCAGCTTCTGGATCTGTGGTTGAGAGACGAAACCGCGAAGCCGAAAGACCTGAAGCCGTGGCTGATCGAGGCCGTCTTTCGCACGTGACACGGCTCGCGTCCGCGGCGCCGGCGGGGGTTTCACTTGCAGCTTGCGCTGCACGGGGCCGAGTTCCACCAACTGATCGAGTGTCGAACTGCCGAAGACCTGATAGACACGTTCCCGCAGACTCTCGACGGGAGTGACGTTCAACAACTCTCCGTTCTCGTGAGTGAGCAAAATCGTCTTGTCGATGTGGGCGAGGCTGTAGTGCGTGACAAGCGATGCGATGTGTGAGAGCTCGGTCTTCTCGGTGCGGAGGAACTTGCGCCGTGCCGGCACGTTGTAGAAAAGGTCGCGCACCGCAATCGTCGTGCCCGCTGGGCGGGCCGCCTCGGTGACGGTCAACATGCGTCCGCCGGCGATTTCGATCTTGGTGCCGGTTGCCTCTTCTTCGGTGCGGGTTTCGAGCAGCAGCCGTGAAACGCTGGCGATCGACGGCAATGCTTCGCCGCGGAAGCCGAGCGTTGAGATCGACTGCAAGTCGTGCACCTTGCGCAGCTTGCTGGTGGCGTGACGTTCGAAGGCGAGCAAAGCATCGTCGTTTCCCATGCCGATGCCGTCGTCGGCGATGCGGATCAGCCGCTTACCACCTGTTTCCACGTCGATGCGCAGCCGCTGCGCACCGGCGTCGAGAGAGTTCTCGATCAACTCTTTGGCGACGGAGGCGGGCCGCTCCACAACTTCGCCCGCCGCGATCTTGTTCGCGATCGTGTCCGGCAGTATTTTGATGCGGCCCATGGCGGCGCTTTGCAAAGAACGGTCGCATGGCGTCCGTCCTCAGACTGTTTTTTTCGATGTGCGGGTTAACTACAAAAGAGCTCGACTACTCGGCGCAACAGCCGGGCAGAACCAGCGCCGCTTGTTGCTGTACGTCGCTGGCCGAAGAGAAGTACTTGCGCTCGCCCAACGCTTTGTAGATCTCTCCCGCAACCTCGGCGGCACGCGACCCGGCGGCGTCGGACCGACCCTTGAGCATCACCACGACAACCAGCCGCCGGCCGTCCGCTTCATTGTAGGAAGCAAACCAACCCACCCGGATGCGGCGCCCCCGGATCCGTTCGCTGCACGTTCCCGTCTTGCCCCACACCTTTTGGCCGGGCGCGCGCGCCTTACGGGCCGTCCCGCGGCGGACCGCTTCGGACATGCCGGGCTCGACGGCTCGCAGCCGTTCGCTCAGTCGGAGATCCCGCTTCAAACGCGGCTTGAAACCGGCCGTTCCGGCAGGACTGTTCGATCGTTGCAGGTAATAGAGTCGGCCGCCATTGGAGATTGCGGACACGAAGGCGGCCAGTTGCAGCGGGCTGGCCGAGATCCCGTCACCGAAGGTCGACATGCGGCCGATGCCGTAGGAGTGTTCCTCGGCTGGAAACTCGCTGAGTTGCTCACCCGCCAGATCCCAGCCCGCCTTTTCCCCCAAGCCATAGCGGTGCGCGTAACGCTTGAGCCGCTCGAAGCCGAGCCGCTCGCCAAGATGACTGAAGTAGACGTTGTTCGAAATCGCCAGGCCTTCGGTCATCGTCATGAACCAGTAGCCATCGAACCAGACTTTCGTCTCCGAAGCGACAAGCCCTTCCTCGACAGCAGCGAGAGCGACAACCAACTTGATGGTCGAACACGGGATGTAGCCACTGGAAAAGGCGAGTTTCTGGTTGACCACCGTGATGAGGCGGCCATTCAGCGGATCGACAACGACGACAGCACCTCGATTGTCTCCCAGCGCGGCCGTGGCAGCTTGGCGCACGGCCGGGTCCTCGCCCCGGGTGTCGTCACCGGCCCAGCGCGTCGGGCGGGGCGGCTGCGCATTGAGGCGATGGGACACCCCTCCCGTTTTTTCTTCTCCGGAACCTGTTGCCAGAGCAACCCCGCAGAGGAGGACGGCTTGTAGCGCAGCGATTCTCAAGGGAAGCCGTATTGTAGTTGATTTTGGTGTTGACGGCGGTGCGCAAATTCCGTCCGTTTCAGGTGGGTCGGCTCACGCACTTTTTACCTCTGGCTAAGGCGTCGAGCTTCCTTTTCAGCCCCACAGGAGCCGACGGCGCTTGTTGTCCAGGAGGCTTGGCACCGCTGGCCGCGTTCGCGGAGTGCGCCGTTCCGGGCGGACTTTGGAGATTCACCTGCCGAATGACCATGTGATAAACTGGCCGGCATTCAGCGCATGTCTTCTGTTCGTGATGAGTATCGCTTCGACGAACTGACTTGGCCCGAAGTCAACGAGGCCGTCAATCTGGGCAAGATTCCGATCATCCCGACTGGCTCGGTCGAGCAGCACGGTCATCACTTGCCGCTGAAGGTCGATCATCTTTGCGCCAACGCGGTGGCGACGGCAGCGGCGCGGCTGCGGCCGGAGATCAGCCTCGTTCTTCCGCCGGTGAGCTATGGCTACGTCCACCACGTGATGGACTTCCCCGGTTCGATCAACATTCACTTCGAGCACTTCATCCAGTTCGTGCTCGATATCTGCAAGAGCCTGGCCTACCACGGCTTCAAGAAGATGGTGATCGTCAACGGACACGGCTCGAACGGCCCGCTGGTCGAATTGGCCGCCCGGCGGCTGGTTGTCGAGACGGATGCCCATTGCGTCTTCTGCAACTGGTGGCAGTTGCTGCAGGTCGATCCGGAGTTTTCGTCGAAGTGGCGTGAGAGCGTGTTTCCAGGCGGCTGCGCGCATGCGGGAGAGCTGGAGACATCCATGCTGCTGCACCTCGCCCCGGAGAGCGTGCGCGCGGACAAGATCAAGAGCGAAATTGCGAAGACGAACAAGCGTGAATCGAAGTTCACTTACGCCGATCTGTTCGGCGGCGGCGCGATCGGCGAGGTACAGTGGACGAGCCAGTACAGCGACAGCGGGGTGATGGGCGAGGCCGAGAAAGCCACCGCCGAGAAGGGCAAGCTTTGCCTGGAGGAGGCGAGTCGAAACCTCAGCGATTTCATCGCCGAGTACCACGCTCGTGAGATCGAGCCCCGCGTGCGCCATCAGGGCAGCGAGCCGACTTTCTCTCTGTCGTTTCCTACAGATTAACCTCCGGCGGGGTGTCGCAGAGGACAGTTCGGTAGTAGAAGAGTTAAGTGTCGTCCGCTCTCGAACAGCCGCTTCGCTAGCTACCCCAGTCCAACGCAAACAGCGAACGCAAATTCGAAATAGCCTCGGGGAGCGTGCCCGAGCATGTCAGCCCCAGATACGTTGCTGCCCGAGTCGCACCTACGAAAAGAAATTTGTCGAACAGATCTGGATACACTTCAGCTAAGAGATCGACATCTTTGAAGAAGACCGCCTGGAACTCGAGACCTTTGATATGTTGTGCATCGAATACGCGTATGTCGTTGTCCTGTCCGATGACTTGGCCGTTAGGACATGCAACCACGTTGACATTCTGGTCGGATAGGGTTTCGCCGAGCGCCTTGGCCACAGGAATAACTTGGCTCTCATCGGGTACCAGGATCGCAATGGAGGGTAGCTGGCCTACGAAGCTTTCTATTTCGGTCACCCGCTTCGCCAACCATTCAGCGATATCCGCGTCATCCGAAGTGTTTTCAGCGAGAACGGGCGGGAATCCGTCCCTGTCCGCGTGAACCGGCAGTACCACGTCATGTTCCCCACCCCCCACGACACGAACGATCTGCCGAGCAAACTCGTTCAGCTCCCGGCTTTGTCGATAGCCGATCGTGACCTTTTTGATAGCGATCCCAGCGTCAGCCCAAGCAATCTCCGAGGTCGAGCGCGTACCCCACACCGTCACGCGCTGATTGAAGTCCCCGCACGCGAAGAAGGAACGGATCACCGGGTGCGAAAGTGCCGACATGCAGGAAAGCTGAACGGAAAAAAATCCGTGGCCTCATCGGCGAAGATCTGATTCCTGTAGGAATCATGCACCTTACTCAGGGTCGACCAAAATGGGTCCTGGAGATTGCGCCGGACTTCCGTCGACGCTAGCAATTCTTTTGCGCCCCTGAGGATCGCCAGCAACAACATATCCAGTTCGAGAGGATGGATGTCCGCCCGGCGGACGGCACCTTTCAGATACCATCGGTCTCCAGATTGTCGAGCACGCCGGTAGCCGCGGTACCGCGTCGCAGTTCCGTCCATGTATGCCTTTACGGGGTTCACGAAGAACCTTCCTCTCGTGCGCAGCAGCACGCTCTTACCGACTTTCATCCGCTCAGCTTGTTTAAGCCCGCGGTCCCCAATCCACTCGACTATTCTTCTGGCCCTTGTGCCTTTTCGTAGCGGTCTACCGCTCGACTCGGCACGTGCTTGCGTGCGAACCGCTCGTCTATAGGCAATCTCAGCGCCCCTCCTACCGGTTCGCGGCGTTGTCTCCTCGTCGTCCTCGTCGTCCTCGTCACCGTCTTCCTCATCCCGAAGATCCCCCTCATCTGCCTGTCTTTCAGGAGCATCTGCCAACGTGTCGAGAAACGCCGCCAACTTATCGAGAAAGTCGCTGTTGCGGTTGACCTGTAACACGAGAGCGCGGCGAATCGCATTATCGATCTCGGACTTCAGATCGGCCGTTAACTGCCGCGCTTCCTCCGATCTAGATCGAAGGGCACGGAAGATACGGACGATGTCTACTGGTTCATCGGACCTAAGCAAGGCCAGTAGCTTTTCGCCCAGTTCCGAGAACTTCCCTTCCCCCAGCGACTCAAGTTGCTCAGCGGCACATCGCAACCGGTCGATGAAAGCTGATTTCTGCCAGTTCTCAAAATCGTCGAACCAACCTGTCAGATCTCGTCTAGTATCATCCGATAGGTAACTGACCGATTCCCGCAGCACAAATCCGCTTCGCTTGGTCGGCGTCCTCAACAATCCCAACACGTTTCGCGCTAGTTCTCTGCGATAGTCTGTCCAGGTTTGGACGTGTTTGTCCGACGCCGGCACTCCTTCGCGTGAAAAGGATTCCTTTACGTACTGCTGCAGAAGGGCCGTTGGTGTGAACATCAACCAACTCGAAGCGTGCGGGACGTCGTTTGGCCCGCTGAGATTTGTGAGAAGTAACTGTTCATCCTCGGTGAGGAATTCCGCGTCTAACTTTTGCCCGAGCCGACGGATCAAAGTGGTTGTCTTGCCTGTACCGGGTGGCCCAAGCAGTAGGAGACGGCTGTCGAGCGGCAATCGAAAGATGCTGTCTTGGAACTTATCCAGAACCGGTTGGTCACGCAGTTCCATCCGTGTCAGCACCGTACGTCGGATCCCTTCGACAACGTTTGCCGACTCCTCCTCCTCGCCGAGGAGCCTTTCAAGAAGTTCCTCGTCGATCTCCTTTGAGGGAACGCGCGATAGCAAGGCGCGAAGAGATTCGACCGTTAAAGGACCGTAGGTCGCACTCTCAAGTATCGAATGTCTCGAGTCCCATCCTTGCTCGTTTCGGGCGGGCCGAAGGAGAGCCCGCTCTGCGACCTCTAACAGTTCACCGTTTGGAAGCTGTATTTCCTCGCCTATAGGCAGTGATGCCAAGCGCCCGACGGGAGAACGGTAGCTTGTCAATTTCGCTGCATTCGCTGGTAGCTGAACCGGGCTTGTTCTGCAAATGAAATAGATACGGCTCTCGCCGTCGTCGTTAGTGGCAACGACCCGAGCGATAGCGGGCTCATGCAATAGGTGTCGCAGGCTCGTCCGATTCTCAGCGAATATTCTATCGAGCGTTCCGATCGCATTGCGCGAGGTGAGCGTGTTCACAGCCGCAAGGGCTTTCTCAGGCGACGCAGGTTGCTCAGACAGTCTCGCGTTTGAAACAGCCGATACGGTCTCGAACGTTTCCAAAGTCGTCTCGGCGACCGACTCTATGTGTTCCTGCGTGTCTTGCGAGATGCTAATGTGTTTCTTTCTCAGTCGGCACGCCCAAGATCCTTGTCAACGCGAGGCATCGGGCACGCCGCTGGAGCGGTCTGATGGTCTAGATGACACCGCGGCGGCCGCCGCTTCCGACAAAACGAGGATCGATCAATTCGGGCTGATCCTTGTGGAACAGCCGCCAACCGTCGTATACGGTGTTGCCCACGTAATAGGCGTCACGATTGAGGCTGTGCTTGTCAGGCAGTTCCTGCTTGGCCGTGGGATGCTTGAGCTGCGGATAGAAGAGGAAGTCCATGTAGGTAAAGGCCCGGAAATAGATGCCGTCGAAAGCGATCTCGGAGATCACGTCCGGACACTTGCGGCGCATCACGACAGCCGCTTCCTTGGCGGAGGGATCATCGGCCATGCCACTGATCGCCTCCCGGATCTGCGCCAGTTCGTCGGCGACGGTTTGCCGGCCCTCCTCGTTCCAACGCCGCCTCCGACGCATCAACGCCCCGATCCGGAACCGCGCGAAGAGCAAGAAGACCGCCGCGGCCAGAGGCTCGATGTAACGGAAGAAGAAGCCCGCCTCCGACCAATTCATCACAATCGACAGGGTCCAGTGAGCCAACAGCACGAAGCCGATGGCGGCCGGCAGGAAACCGGCCAGCGGTTTCGAGCCCATCACGAACCGTTTCCGAAAAGAACGAAGAGTCTCCGTGAGACTCTTCAGGGCTTCACCGGCGCGGGCGGCCGCATAGACGGATTTATCCCAGTCGTAGTGCACGTGCGACGGGGGGTAGTACAAGATCAACAGCTTGTCGATGGGGATTTCTTTCCCGGAGAAACAGCAGTTCATACGGTCTCGGTGTCGACCCGAGGGGGAAAGCGCGCGAATCGTAAGATAGCACAACCGTTTTGGTGGACGACGGTGCGAGAAACAGCTTGAATTCTCAATATAGCGGGATTCCGATCCGTATCGCGGCCGTGGGGCACGGCTTCCGGTCGAGTTTCCGAGACTGGGCGGCCGGAGGAGATGGACCTCCCGCGCTCCGGACCGGTCACGTATGTCGCGACGAGGATCGTGCCGGCCGGTGGACAGCGGCTGGCGGCCGGACCGCGTAGAATGGCATTCACGGTCCTCCAGGCCGATTGCGGACGGAGGTCGCCGGAGTGAGCCGCGCACGTGCGTCAAACGAAGATCGTCGCCACCCTCGGGCCGGCAACTCGCGCCCGCGCAACCGTCGATGCACTGCTCAACGCGGGGGTCGACGTTTTCCGGATCAACGCTTCGCACGGCTCGCGTGACGACCGGCGGCGCATGGTGGACGAGGTACGCGCGAGTGCCGCCCGGGCCGGACGGGTTGTGGCGGTGCTGCAGGACCTCGCGGGCCCGAAGATCCGGATCGGGCCTCTGGCCGATCCGGCCGGAGTGCCGCTGGAGGCGGGTGGCCGACTCCGCATCGCGGTCGGAGACTTCGCCGGCGATGCCGCCCGGGTGTCGATATCGTGCGCACCACTGGCGGCCGCCCTGCATGGCGGCGAGACGCTACTGCTCGACGACGGCCGGATCGCACTGCGCGTCGTCGAGAGCGACGGGGCGGAGATCGTCACACGGATCGAGCACGGCGGCGTTCTCGGTCCCAGGAAGGGAATCAACGCGCCCGGCGTCGAGATCCCAATGTCGGCGGTTACCGCTGCCGACGTCGATGAGATCGAGGCTGCCGTGTCGATGGGAATCGACTTCGTGGGCGTGAGCTTCGTGCAAAGCGGCGACGACCTGCGGCGGGCGCGCGAGGTGGCTTCCGGGTGCGGCGGAATAGGGATCGGGCTGGTGGCGAAGATAGAACGTCCGCAGGCCCTCGCCCGGTTCGACGACATCCTGACCGAGGCCGACGCGATCATGGTGGCGCGCGGCGATCTCGGCCTGGAGATCCCGCTCGAGCACGTGCCGCGTGTCCAAAAGGACCTGACGCGGCGCGCCCGTGACGCCGGCGTGCCTGTCATCGTCGCGACACAGGTTCTCGATACGATGCGTCACGAGCCGCGGCCGACCCGTGCAGAAGTGAGCGACGCGGCGAACGCCGTCGACGACGGCGTCGACGCCATCATGCTCGCCGGCGAGACGGCGGTCGGGGCGCATCCTGTGCTCGTGGCGCAGACCCTTGATGCGATCCTGCGGGATGCTGAATCGGGACGGCCGGACCGGATAGTACCGGGCGATATCGCGGATCGACACGATCGCGCGCTCTGCGACGCGGCGGTGACGCTGGCGGCACGGGCCGGCGCCGCGGCGATCGTGGCGGTGACGCGCAGCGGCGCGACGGCAAGGCTGCTTGCCGCGCTCCGGCCCCCGATTCCGGTGCACGCCGTGACCGCCGACGACGGCGTCGCGCGGCAGTTGACCCTCTGCCGGGGGGTCTCGCCGCTCGTGGTGGAGCCCGGCGCCCTGGCCACCGCAGCGCTCACACCGGAGCTGGCGCGCCGTGGTATCGTCAACTCCGGCGATGCGGTCGTATTCGCCCGCGTCCACTCGGACCTCGGACTGTCCGACGCGAACTTCGTCGAGCTGCAGCGGTTCTGAACGGGGTCACGAAGAGCGCGCAACACTCGCGTGCACAAGTTCAGGGGATCGACGTCTTGCCCGCCGCTGTCGCCGGGGTTCGGAGTGCCGGGCCCGACGCCCGCTGTCCCCACCGGAGCGCGGTCCGCAGGGGGTTCGAAGGGGGGCGCCGCGTCCCTCTCGCCAGATTCCTACGACGAGCTGTTTTTGTCCTTCGTAAGTTGCAGTTCCTTGAGCTTGAGGCCCAGCACCGCTCGCAGAAGCCGCGGCACAGAGGTCTCGGCAAACAGCGTTCGAAGAACGGCGTGGAAGCGGAGTGTTGGCGATTGTATTCGGGTCGCTGGTCGAGGCCTGCGGCTGCAACCTGCGGTTGGTCGGGACCGCGATGCTGTTCTTCGTTTCTTTCCCGGTGCGGCTCGAACTCGTTCAGACCAAACCCCCGGTCGCTCTTGCGAAGGCCATCTGAGAGCCCGGCGGGGCCAACCTGAAGCTACCCTGCATTTCTCGCCATGTGGCGAGAATTGAAGGCTACACCGCAGCCGGAATCAGGTAGCTGACCACCATGTAGACCCCGTAGGCGGTGAGAAGCACATAGCCGAACGGGCGCTTCATGTAATTGCCTGACACGAAGATGCCGACTCGAAAGACCAACAGGATGAGCAGCATGATCGGGAACAGCACCTGGAAGAAGTGGCCGCCAGCCGTGAGACCGCTTGGTGTGACGGCCGCCGCCGCGCCTGCGACAAAGAACACGTTGAGGATATCGGCGCCAACGACATTGCCGACCGCCAGTTCGCCATGTCCCTTGCGAGCCGCCGTCACCGCCGTAACCAATTCGGGCAAGGATGTGCCGAAGGCGACCAGCGTCGCGGCGATGATGCTTTCCGGCACATGCATCCGCACCGCAACCTCCGTCACCGCCGGGATGAGTATGCGCGCCGAAATGACGACGAGGACAACCGCGCCGATCAACCTGAGCACGATGACGATCGTGGAGTTACCCGAAACGTGCTCATTTCCTTCGTCAACAACAAGTCCGGTCTCTTCGCCGGCCCACCGAATCGATCTCCAAATGTAGACAGCGAGTGCGCCAAGAAAAACGAAACCGGCCCACTGACTGAGGTTGCCGCCACTGCTGAAGACCTCCGACGGCGAGGCCCAAGGGAAGCACAGCGCCACCAACACTGCCGCGGCGCCAAGCTGAATCCATCCTTGACGATTCGTGATCCGGCGATCGAGCTTGAGCGGCGATATCAAGCAAGCCAACCCGAGGATCAGCCCTGTATCGCAGATAATGGAGCCCACGGCGTTGCCCAACGCCAACCCCGGCTGACCCTGGATCGCAGCGAATACCGACACGGCCGCCTCCGGGGTCGTCGTCCCCAGGCTCACAATGGTCGCTCCGATGATCGTCTTCGGAATCCCCGAACGTTTTGAGAGCAGCACGGCCTCGTCTACCAGCCAATCCGCTGCTTTGCCCAACACGAATAAGGTCACGGCGATGACGAGGAACAACAGAACGGTCGGAAGGCCGTGTACAAAATGTTCGAGGGTTTCTTCCATCGTCTAGAGTTCTGTTAGTGTACTCCTTCCCTTCGACCGGCCCTGACTGTGCCGTTAGCGGCTCGTGTCGATCATCTGCTTTGCGGCAGGTTGGGCCTTTTTCCGCGCCGCAGAGTCGTTACTGTCACGGCGGCGCCCAAAAGTGAGGGTCACCGAAGAGAGGCGTTCTATTTCTGACGCGGGCTGTCAGGACTCCTGGCGGTCTCGGCCGACCCAAGCCACCCCTTGTGTAAGCGCAAAACCCGCCAGAACCAGTCCGATCGACGATGCGACCTGCCCGGCCGTAGGACCGAACCGTTTTAGGGGAAAATCCTTCGGATCGATCGCCGCGATGGATTCCGCGGTCATTGTCCGACCCTTGATGACATCGCCGACCTGTGGCTGAAGCCCGTGCTGAAAGGGCCACAGGCCAAGCACCGCCCCGAGCAATAAGCCCAGCAGCACGCCCAGGGTCGCTTTTTCGAAGCGGGCCAACAGCATGCGCATCAGATTGCTGATCCCTGCAATCCCTAGCCCGACACCGATCGCCAGAGGCGCCAAAACCATCAAGGGTTCGATCATCGGTCGCCAACCGCCGGCCTGTTGCAGGTTCCCGATGATCGTGATCTTGAGTTGCTCGATCGCCGTCAGCACCGAGAGATAGACCCCGAGAATCAGCCACAGGTAGCTCCCGGAGATTCCCGGCAAGATCATCGCCGCCGCGCCGGCGATCCCGGCCAACACCAGCAAGAGAAAGTGCGAAGACGGCTCGGAGGTGGAAGCGCCGGGCCGCAGCGCCGCCATCGCAGCCATGACCGCGATGCCGCACGCTGTTCCGATGCCCGCCGCCCTTGTAAACGGCTTCAGCAGCCGCCAAACTACCGGTACGCCACCCAACGTAAGCCCGATGAACAGGCTGTACATTACCCAACGGTGGTCAATGACCAGACCCTTCACCGCGCCCGCCAAGGCAACAATGGCTACGCCCGCCGACGCCAAGATCGCCCCCAGCAGCAAGACGGTCGGAGCCCGAAACCGCAACGTTGTGACTTCGGCGATCCCGCTGATGCATTGCGGATACACGCCCGCTGCCAGCAGCATGGTGCCGCCGGAAATGCCGGGCACCAGATTCGCCAGACCCATCAACATGCCGGCCAACAACGCTCGCAGAAGCTGCGGCGCAGAGGTCTCGGCAAACAGCGTTCGAAGGGACGGCATGGAAGCGGAGTGTTGGCGGTTTGTCTGACGCCGCAGTCGCTACGAGATCACGCCGACCTCTTTGAGGCGGCGGTCCAGTACGTCCCGGGCGCTGACATCCAGTGCGGTGAGGGGTGGCCGCAGGTGCATCTTCGCCACGCCCATGCGGGCCAGTACATGCTTCATGACAGGAATAATCGGATAGCCCTTCAGCAACGCCACCCGCTCGTTGAGCGTCTGCTGCGGTCCCGCGGTGTCAGCGCCTTGCTTGTGGGCGTCGATGATCGCCTGCGTTTCCCGCGGGAAGATATTGCCGTTGCCGGTCAGCGCCCCGGCGCCACCCTGTTTGAGGACGCCTGCAATCAGAGCTGATGCGCCGGTAAAGATACGCAAGTGCGGAAACGTCCTGATATAGGACTGGGTCCACTTCGCTTTACCCCAGGAGTCCTTGATGCCCCAGAGCTTCGGGTGCGACGAGAACCGCTGCACCAGATCCGGTGTGACCGACACCCCGCTCACCTGCGGGATGTTGTAGAGCAACACCGGAACCTCGGCCCGTTCCAGAACTGGCTCGTAGAATCGCGCCAGGCCTTCCGTCGTGGGTTGGTTGTAATAGAACGGCGGAATGACGAGAAGCGCGTCAACGCCCTCGGCCTGTGCATGGCTAACGAGGTCGAGCGTATCCCTGATGTTCGCCGCACCTGCGTGCGCCAGCACGCGCAATGAGCCCTTGTGCTTCAGATACGCCTGCAGTGTCCGCTTACGTTCGGCGGCCGAAAAGGACGCAAACTCTCCGGTCGACCCGTTGACCAGCACGGAACGAATTCCGCTGCCGGATAGATACTCCAGATAGTCTCGAACGATGACCTCGTCAATTTGAAGTCTTTTATCCAGCGCAGCCAAGGCCGCGATGATCAACTGCGGCTCGTTGGTTTCGGTTACGTTGCCTGCCGCCGCAGCGCTCCGGACAGCCGCCGGCAATGCCGCGGTAAAACCAAGAAAAGCCCTTCGATCGAGTGACATACGCCTCTCCATTCGCCCTTGCGGACCATTCTACCATCGGCCCTTCGAAGCACTTGCCGCACCTCAAGCCAGTTCACCGGTCTGCTGGTCGCGCAGGCTTTCCGACAACACCCTCTTTGTATCCCGGTCCTCGCAGGACTCGGCCCGGGCGGCTCCCCGTGTGCACGCCGTTGTCGAGGACCACTTCGCCATTGACGATCACGTAAGGGATGCCCTCGGGATACTGCTGGGGATTCTCGAACGTGGCCTTGTCGATGACCGTTTCCGGGTCGAACAGAGTGATGTCTGCCCAGTAGCCTTCTTTGAGGCGGCCACGATCTTTGATGTTGATTTTCTCAGCGTTCATGAGAGTCAGCTTGTGAATCGCCTTGGGCAACTCGAGCGTTTTCAACTCACGCACGTAGCGCCCGAGCACTCGAGGAAACGACCCGTACCAGCGTGGGTGCGGATGCATGCCGCCGCGCGGGCCTTCGGGACTGATCGCCGCGCCGTCCGAGCCGACAGACGTGTAGGGCTGCTTGAGCGCCAACTGCATGTCGTCTTCGGAGTGATGGAAGTAGACGGTCCGAACGCTGCCGTTTTCTTCGATCAGCACGTCGAACAGCTCATCGACCGGGTCTCCGCCGCGCGCCGCGATCAACTCACTCATGCGCTTGCCGACGAAGGGCTTGTTGTTCTCCTGCGAAAACGACACGAGCAACATGCCTTCCCAGCCGCCGCCGGTCGCCAGGTAGTGGTTGTACCAACCGGGGATGCCGTTCAGGATGTCCTTTTTCATGCGGGCTCGAAGCTTGGGGTCGCGTAGCCGCTTGAGCATCTCGTCATTGCCTCCATCGTGCGCCCACGGTGGAATGATTGCCCGCAGATTGTTTGGTAGTGTCTCAGTTTGACTCACAGGTTGTAATAAAGGGCCAGCGCAACAATGAAGATGAGTGTGAGCAGAATCTCTTCCAGCAGCACGCTTACGACAAACCCAATCCACCACGCTGGAATCCAGCAGACCAGGATGCAGTAGTCCCATACCAACAGAAACGACAGAGCCCATAGAGCAAGCGCCATACCGCACGCAACCAACATCCTGAGTTCGAAGAATGGCCCATCAATTCGATCTGGAATTGTGAGGATGAGAGACGGCCAGAATCTCTCCAAGAACCGTAGGAATCCCAAGGCAGGATCGAACAGCAGGGTTCCCAAGAAACCTCCATCATCTTTCCAGTGGGGTTCAGCCATTGCGCCGTTTCGAGCCGGGTTTGGGTCCGGGCTTCGCAGGTTTCGGCGCGGCGGCGTCTACCAGTTCAACGATCCATTCGGCATCGCAGGGCATGGTCGCTAGACCTGCCTCCATCGCCGGCGTCACGTGAAGGGTTCTGTGAATCCGGCAGAAATTGTACCAGACAAAGTAGAGCGCAAGGGCGGCGGCGTGGTTGCGGAGTTTCTTCGAGAACGCATTGGTGAGGCGGGTGAAGCGGCGCATCGACATCCGCATGGTCAGATTGTGCCGCTCGACATAGGAAGTGGAGATGTGATCGGGGTCAGGATCGCCCATCACGGAGGTTCGCTTGGTACCCTTGCAGGTTGCCGGGCTGTATCGTTTCTCTCCCTTGGGGGTTCCGAAAATCTTCACGAGCTGGGCATAGTCCACGCCCGTTTCGAAAACCCACTCGATGGCCCAGCGGTAGAGGCCGAGGCCGTCTGAAGTGAGTTGCACGCGGTTAACAAGCCGTTCAGCCAAGTCTGCTATGAAGTGGTGAGCGGAGCGGCCGTCTCGATCTCCCAGCAGCCAAGAAACGATCAGCTTGGAATCGGCGTCGATGGCCGTCCATGTCCAGGTGTCGCCCGCTCCCTCCGGTGCTGCCTTGGCCTTGCTCACGTTCTTCTTCTTGGCGTAGCAGAACTGCCAAATCTCATCGACCTGCACCCGCGTGGAGCGCACGCCGCGGACGTGGGAGTTGTGATAGTTGACGCACGCCTCACCCGCTTCGATTAGCAGCTTCGACACGGTGTTGATCGAGACATCCTCAATGCGGGAGATCGAGCGGAGCGACGCACCCTCGACAAGCAACCTGATGATCTTGGCTCGCTTCTTTGATGGCAGCCTGTTCATAGTTAAAAGTATACACTAGGCAAGCATAGAAGTCAAGTGTCTGCGCCGAAAAGCGTACCCTTCTACGCTTTTCGGCACAAGAAGTTGTCACAGTGTTTCGGGAGTGGGTATACTCGAAGTGTTGGGGCCACCCACCAGCTACCCGTAACAGCACCGGTGGGCAGCCCCAGAAAGGAGACAAAGGAAGTGATGCCTATGAGAACCTAAGCCCTGGCAGTACCTGAGTCCCTTCGCATGGGGCAAGTGAACCGGGGGTGCCTTGCACCCCCAGCCAGACCCGCATGCTTTTTACATCTTACCAGAAGGGAGTAGTGCGTCCATGACGGATGACAGGAATTACGTACGAGCAAAGATTGCCGAGTTCGACAGCGAAATCGAGATGCTCAAGAAGCAACAGCAGCGATATCTGACGGTTTTGAGTGTGTTCGATGAGATCGACTCCCACGATCTGCACGAAGAAATCGCTAACGTCCGATCCTCGCAGCCCAAGATCAAGCCGGGGACGGTATACGGTACGATTCTTGAAGTGCTGGAATCGTCGGGTCCTCTCACGACACGCGAGGTCTATGATCTCGTGAAGCCCAAGCGTGAAACTGTGACGCCGAAATCTGTTTCTACCGCCCTTTACCGGCTTCTCAAGCGCGGCGAGGTGGTGAGGGAAGAGAATCGGTGGAAGATTGCAGGTGCCCCTACGGATTCCAGCGAGCACTAGCAGCCTTAGAAGCAATCTCTCTCCGGCGCTTAGTGCTCAGCGATGCGGCGCGAGCCTTGCCGCCTTTGCGCGCCCGTTCGATCTCGACTTCGCTGCTATATGATGCTGGCGGCTGCTCGCTGTCTTCGATCTCGCCGGTGGCAATCCGCCCGACGTGAACGGCGCATTCAACATCACCTTGGGGTCTCCACTGGCCTTGCGGTCCTCTTGGCATCAAATCGAGTGTAGCAACCGCGTCAAGTAGATCGCAATCAGCCCCCGAAATCAAACTGAGACACTACCGATTGTTTTGCCCCGCCGTATACGGATAGACGTGCGCCCGGATATCCAGCCCCTCTTCCCGCGCCTCGTCGATCATGGCCACGACTTCCGACATGCGGCCCCACAGCGCCTTGTCGGCGATCTTCATGTGGATGATGTCCACGCGGATGTCCGCGCCCCGGCCGACCTCGATGGCTTCGGCGATGGAGTCGAAGACGCCATGGCCCTCGTCGCGAATGTGCGTGGAATAGATGCCGCCGTGTTCCGAGGCGACTTTCGCCAGCTTCACAAGCTGCTCCGTGGTGACGAGGCTTGATGGGGGCATCAGCAGCGAGCTAGACAGGCCCTGCGCCCCTTGCTCCATGGCCTTGGCGATCTCGTGCTGCATATGCCCGATCTCTTCGTCGGTGGCAGGCGTCATTGCCAGCCCCTTGACGAAGGTCCAAACCTGGGTCTGGCCCACGTACGACGCAATGTTTGCCGCCACGTCCTGTTCTTCCACGTGCGCGAAGTAGCTGCCGAGCGTTTCCCATTCCTGTTCGCCCGGGGGCAACGGCCCTGGGGACCCCCCTTCGCCCAGCACCATCGTGGTCACGCCTTGGCGGATCATGCTCTCGCAGTTCGGCTCATCGAGCAGCGTGAGGTCCGAATGGTTGTGCATGTCGATGAAGCCCGGCGCAACGACAAGCCCCGTCGCGTCAATACGGCGTCGGGCGCCGCTGTCGGCCAAGTCGCCGATTGCAACGATCTTGGCGCCTGATACGCCGACGTCAAGCTGCTCTCCGGGGGAGCCCGAGCCATCGATCACGATCCCGTTTTCGATGACAAGGTCAAAGGATGGTTGAGGCGCGCAGGAGCAAAGGAAGGCGCTGAGAACCGCCGGCCTCAGTCTGCGAATGAGTGTCTCGAGTTGTGGCATTGCCGCGCCATTGTAACGCGGTCGCGGCCTTTTCGTTGGTAACGAACTCGTCGAACCTTCGACTCCGGCGAGGCGGGCCTTTGCGCTCGACGGTTGTAAAGTAGGGTGGAATACGAGAACACTACGATGACCGTCCGGGTCGGCGACAAACTGTGGGATGTTCTTACAACAACGACAAACTGCTCTTGAAGTAACTGTTCCCGACTTCGTTCGGAGGCACTTGCCGAGACCTTGGACAAAACGCCCTTGTCCGTGCGAGCAGGGCGCATTTTGCGTAGCCTCGATCCCGTCGGATCCGGACGGCCCGTTGCGGCGCCAGGTCGAGGGGCGTGATGGGCGTCCGCTGATCGGAAGTCAAAACGGCATGTGACATAATCGGGTGGATGCGCAGATTCCCGCCCATGCTGCCGTTGGCCGCCGCGTTGTGCCTGATTCCTGCTTGCCGGCCCGATGTTGTTGTTTCGCCGCCGGATGCCGGCGAGCGCTACATTTCGCCCTTCCCGCAGCCGCTGGAGTCCTACGTTGTCATGGATCATCCTGACGCCGCCCGCTCCATCGTCTCCGGCGTGAGCGACGATGTTGTCGATGGGATTCGTTGGGCTGACCGTCGAGCCGTCCTGCGGTTCCACAGCATACCGTTTGCCGGGCTCCGATTCCACGCAGCGTTTGTGCTGCCCGAGCGTCTGATGCGGCGGGTGGAAGCCGTCACGTTGCGGGTCTTCATCGACGCTGAGTTGATGCAGGAGGCCGAGTACAACGAGCCGGGCCGGCATGAGATCGAAATGAAGCTTGCGCGCGGCGACGTTAGCTGGGAGCGCGAGACCGAAGTGATCCTCGAAATGGTCTTGCCTGAGGACCACCGCCTCCCCGACGCCGAAGTCCGCTATCCTCTCACCGCTGCCGGTTTCCGGTTCTAGATTCCCGTTCAATGTCTTGGGCCGCTTTGCAGACTCTGGCAAGCATCCTGTTCGGGGCCGGTCTGACGGTGGTGACGGCCACACTTCTCGGCCGAAGTCTGCTCGCCCGGCTGTTCGGCGCAGAGCCGCTGCTGACCCGCGCTGAAGGCTGGGTTTTCTCACTTGCCGCCGGAGCCGCCCTGCTGAGCCAAGGGATCTTCTTACTGTGTGCGCTCGGGCTTGTTTACGACGGAACGTTTCTGCTTGTCTCCGCGGTCGTCATCGGGGTGTGGTGGCGTTGGGGCCGGGGGCTTCCTGCATGCCCGCCGCCCCGCCCGGAGCAAGACGCCCGAATCTGGTGGATTCTTCTCGCGGCCGTCGCCGCGGCCTATTCATACATCTACATTCCCCATGCCTTGGCTCCCGAAATCCAAGCGGATGCTGTCGGCTACCATCTGGGACTCGCCGGACATACCTATCGAGCGCACGGCTTCCCCGGCATCACTACGAACATCTATGCGTTCCTCTCGCAAGGCGCCGAGATGCTCTATGTATTCGCTTACGCGTTCGGAAGCCACACTGCCGCAAAACTCTGCCACTTCAGTCTGTTCGTCGCGACGCTCATCGCGATGGTCACATTCGCTCGGCGCTACCGCGTGGCCCGCGCGGGCGCGGTCGGCGCCGGGCTCTATCTCTGCGCGCCCATAGTGGGCGTGGACGCAACCAGCGCTTACAACGACTGCGCTCTGGTGTTTTTTGCCTTCATGTCCTTCTACGCTGCGATGATCTGGTGGCGGCAACGCCAACCGGGCTGGCTGGTTCTGCTCGGCATCTTCGGCGGCTTTTGCTTCTCTATCAAGTACACCGGGGTCTTCGCCATACCGATGCTGCTGGCTGTGGTCGGCTGGGGAACCTGGCGACGCCTCGGAGACGGCCGCAAAGTCCTCCGCCGGATCTTACTCGTTGGTCTCGTAGCTTCGTTCTTCGTGGTCCCGTGGCTCGCAAAAAACACGATTACCAGCGGTAACCCGGTTGCGCCGTTCTTCAACAAATATTTCCCGAACCCCTATGCGTCGGTTGCGTGGGAAAAGGGGTATCGGAGCCAGCTCGCGGGCTATTCTCACGATCCCGAGGTTCGCCGCAAGAACCTGATCGCTGCTCCGCTGGAAGTGACCGTTCGCGGTATTCACTTCCAGGGACTGATCGGACCGGCCTTCCTGCTGGCGCCCCTGCTTCTGTTTGCTTGGAGGCATCCGCTGTGGCGGCCCCTCATGGCTGCCGCCGTTGTGGCCGTCATACCTTGGTTCTCGAATACGGGGACGCGCTTTTTACTCCCCGCTCTCGTTTTTATCTCCATCGCGTTGGCACTGACCGTTTACCGATTGCCGCGCTACCTCTCGCTCGCAGCGGGATGCTTCGTGCTTGCCTTCCATGGAATCGCGTCTTGGCCCTCGGTGATTCCGAAGTGGCATCCGGAGGGCCTGTGGATATTGCAGGGTGCCCCGTGGGCTGCGGCACTGCGCATGGAGCCTGAAGCGGAGTACCTGCGGCGACGTGTTCCCTGGTATCGAACTGCGGAGTTTGTCGCAAAACAAGGCGATGCCGAGACGCGCGTCCTCAGCCTCGATCCGCTCCCGGAGGCCTACTTCCCGGCCCGCCTAAGGGTCTCTTATCAGGGAGCACGGAACGAGGCCGTCATGCGCGTGCTGCTCGCCGGAGTGAATCACGCATTCTGGCCGTCGCGACGGCTCACGGTCGAGTGGCCCGGGCAGGATCTCACCGGCCTGCGTCTTGAACAAGAGGGATCTCACGAGACGAGCGAGTGGAGCCTGTCGGAGATCCGCCTCTTTTCGGAGACACAAGAGTTCGTTCCTCAATCAGACTGGGAGATTCGAGCCTGGCCGTTCCCGTGGGGCGCCGCCCAAGCCTTTGACGGCAACCCGTGGACCCCTTGGATCACCTGGGAACCGGTGCAGCCGTACACCTTCATCGAAGTAGTATTCCCACAAGCGCTGCCGCTGGTCAGAACCGTGATCACCTATCCCACCAACCAGTACTTCTCGAAGTTTGCATATTTCGGCCGGGATGTGCATGGCGAATGGCGCCCGCTGGAGGCAACGTCCTCCGAAGAGTTTCTTCCGGTGCGTCTGGCTGAAGGACGTGCTTGGGCGGGTCAGGAGCTGTACCACCAGGGCATCGACTATCTCGTCGGCAACACCGCAGGGGACGGCTACAACATGATCGTGCCCCCGATCGAAAGCGATCCACCCGCCTGGGGTCTCGAGAAAGTCTTTGAGGATGGTTCTTTGCGGACCTACCGCGTTCTGGGGCCGGCTGCTGCTCGTTCTGCCGGCGGCGGTGCGCCCAAAGAGCGTTGATTCACCCTGGCTCCTACAATAGTCACTCATTCAGACTCCCGCCATGATCGGCGACGCCTGCTTCGCCCGCTTCGATCACGGGTGTGACCTTCAGGATGCCGTGCATCCCCAGGACCGAAGATCGCTATTACGATCCCGCTTCGCTCAGACATTGGTTCAAGCTGTTTCGCGGCGCTAAGGCACGCAGGTTATTCTAGTTTGAGGCGGCTTTGGCGGCATGACGGCTCGATCGATATTGGACCTGCCAGGAATTAGAGAACTCCATTCTCGCAACCTGCTTATTCCCGCTGTCGTGTTGCTGGCTGTCGTCGTTGTTCTGCTTCAAGGCGCATTCGCTCCTCCTGTTCATGAATCGGCGGAAGCGGCCACCGAACCGCTTGTCCCGCCGTCTGCTTTCCATCCGGACTACGAAAAGACACCCCTTGCCTACACGGCCGACTATTGGCTACAGGTCGGCGAGCAGTGGCGTCCTCACATCATCTTGATCGGGAGCGACCTAACGCCGGCGATCGTCGTTGCTCCGCAGTTGGCCGTGAGCTCGGTCGAAACGGCCGATGATTTGATCGCCGAGGAGTTGGCTCGTAGCATCGCCGCCGGCGAAGCTACGAGCGTGACCGAAGGCGAATCGGGTGCAGCCGGCACGACTGACGAAGAGAGCGACGGTCCAGCGCCTCCCAGTCGTGACGAGCGCTCCTATCGCCTGGTTTCGGTGAATACGGAGCATGAAATCGCCGTCTTTGCACTCGCGACCCCCACGGCTCCCGCCCCGCTGGCGGACTTGAACGAATTGCAGTCCGGCGCACACGCGGCCGCTCTCAGCCTGACTCCCGGCGGCACGTTGCGGATCACACCGGGTGTCGTGGTGTCGGCTCGAGTGGCTACGGACTATCCGGAACGGGGGAGATTTGTCGGCGAGATGCTGGACATCGCGATTCCCTTTCCTGAAGAGACCCGCGTCGCGGCGATCGCCGATCTGGACGGCGGGCTCCTCGGGGTGGCTTTAGAAACCAGGGAAGGGTTGAAGATCATCCCGGCCCATCGGGTCCGAGACATCGCGCGTGATGCGAGCGGGGCGAAGCCGTGCGTGAGCATAAAGACGCAAGATCTTGGCGAGCAGATGCGGACGCTGTTAGGCGTGACGGCAGGCGTATTCGTCGAGAGGGTCAGGGATGAAGCCTTCTTCCCCGAGCCGTCGATCCGTCCGGGCGACATTATTCTTCGATGGGCGGGCGAGACCGTTCCTACCCGGGAGGTGTTCGAGAAATTGTATCGGGAGCAGGAACCCGGAAGGCTCGTACGCTACTCGGTGCTGCGAGACGGACGTTATGTTTCAGGAGCGACCCGCGCGCCCGGGCCGCGGTGCCGGCCTGTGTCGCTGGGGATCGTCCCTTTCAAGAACCTGGGACTCGTTCTGAAATGGGAAGGCGCGCCGACATCCGACGGGATGTCGACCGGCTGGCGGGTAATGAGTATAATCGCCGGTTCCTCGGCCGAGACAGCCGGCCTGCAGCATGATGATCTGATCGTCGCCATCCAGGGCCGCACGCTGAAAGCCGATGACTCCAGCAAGGCTCTGGAGCAGCTTGAGCGAGACTCGCGGCCCGCGGTTTTTACGGTCTCGCGGGAAGGACGATTGCAGCTCGTCGCGATGTTGCGTGAACCGGCTGCCGCATCGGGCAACTAACAGCCGCACGAGCATGAGAAATCTGATCCGTCCCGCCTTCGAGCTGACTCAAAAGGTCCTCACGCGCCTGCGCGCCATGGAGCGGCTGGGACGCCGTGAAATGCCGCGCGTCCCGGCTTGGGGGTGGGCGCTGATCTGGCTGCGCTCCTCGTTCCTGCCGTCACAGAACTACCTCATCATTCTGGCTGTCGTCGTCGGCATCCTGACAGGCTTCGGATCGGTGGGTTTCGTGGTGGTGCTCTACACGATCGGCGACTTCGCCCGGGGCATGGCATCGACAGTACTGGGGATGTTCGGGCCCGCGCAGCTTGTTCTCTTGCCGGCGCTCGGCGGGTTGATGGTGGGGCCGCTGATTCAACGTTTCGCGAAAGAGGCCAAAGGCCATGGCGTGCCCGAAGTGATGACGGCGTTAGCGACGCGCGGCGGCATCATTCGCACCCGCGTCGTGATGGTGAAAATCATCGCATCGTCGCTGACGATCGGATTCGGGGGAACGGCCGGTCGCGAAGGTCCGATGGTGCAGATTGGCGCGGCGCTGGGGTCCGCGATCGGCCAGTGGGCGCGCCTGACTGCCAGGAACATCCGGACACTCGTGGCCTGCGGCGCGGCCGGCGGCGTGGCGGCTACCTTCAACGCGCCGATCGCCGGCGCCATTTTTGCGATGGAAGTCCTGGTGGGGCGTATTCAGACGGACTTTCTGCTCGTTCTCCTGACTTCTCTAAGCTCCAGCATCATTGCAAGACATTATTTGGGAGATGCCCCGGCGGTGCACGCGCCGGCATATTACCTCATCAGTCCGTGGGAACTCCCGCTCTACTTCATCATGGGCATCGTGGTCGGTGTGGCGGCCGTTTCCTACGTGCGACTGCTCTACGCCAGCGAGGATTTCTTCGGTGAGTGGAACTTTCCGGAACACTTGAAGCCGGCGGTCGGCGGACTGTTGGTGGGACTGATTCTGCGTTTCTTCCCCGAGGTTTACGGTTCCGGCTTCCCAGCCATCGAATCGGCGCTGTGGACTCGCTATACGTGGAGTCTCCTGCTGTGTTTGTTCGCGATGGAGATGCTGGCGAACTGCGCGACACTGGGCTCGGGCGGCTCGGGCGGCGTGTTCGCACCGGGGCTCTATATGGGCGCCATGCTGGGAGGCGCTTTCGGAGCCATGGTCCACTTCGCTTATCCGGACTGGACGGCAACGTCGGGCGCCTATGCCATGGTCGGCATGGCGGCCTTCTTCGCGGCGGCGGCGAAGGCTCCTACGACCTCGATCCTGATTCTTTTCGAGATGACCGGTGACTACCGCATCATGCTGCCCTTGATGGCGGCTACGGTGGGGAGTGTGTATCTTTCGCACCGCTTGATGCCGTACAGCATCTATATCTTGAAGCTGAATCGGCGCGGGATTGCCTATCCCTACTCGGAAGAGGATGCCGATGCTGCGCGACCGCCCGCGCAAGGGCTGTAGCTCTTTCAAATGCGATGAGCCCCGAGGTGCGGCTCCCACCGCCGTCAAACGAGTATGGGCCGGCTCGGCGCGTTTTGCGTCGGGATGGCGGGCAGTGAGGCGAGCTTGCTGCTAAGCGTGAGCTCTAGGACGACAGCGGTTCCCCGAGTCTTGAGTGGTTTGGTGCCGGAACCTGTGGCTCGCGAAGCACGAAGAACCGTTTGGAAGATGACGGAAGCGAGCCATTATTCGCGGGCCAGCAGGAACTCGGCGATCTTCCCCAGGTCGTTCGGCATCACGACGGGCTGGTTGCCGAATGTCGATGCGAGCGCGTCGCCGCCCGGAGTTTCGATCTGACCCGTGTGGTAGCGATAGACGTAGTCAGGGTCTTTGAGCAGGTGCCCGGTGAGCACTCCGACGACGTCGGCGTCCTCGGCGATAACGCCCCGTGCGCAAAGTTTCTTTGCGCCTGCGAGCGAAGCCGCCGAAGCGGGCTCACAACCGATTCCACAGCGCCCGATGACGGCCTTGGCATCGGCGATTTCCTGTTCGCAGACGGACTCGACCACTCCTCCGCTGGTCTGCACCTCGTGGCGCGCCTTCTCCCACGAAACGGGCGCTCCGATGCGGATGGCCGTCGCCAAGGTTTCCGGATTCTCGACGTTCTGGATGGCCTCTTCCGGGCCTCTCTGGAACAGCTGGAAGAACGGCGCGGAGCCCTCCGCCTGGACAACCGCGAGCTTCGGAAGGCGATCGATGACTCCCACCTCTTTCAACTCGCGCAGTCCCTTTCCGAGTGCTGAAACATTGCCGAGATTGCCGCCGGGCAAGATGAGCCAATCCGGCACTCGCCAGCCGCGTTGGTCGAGCATTTCGATCGCAATGGTTTTCTGGCCTTCGATGCGGAAGGGGTTGATGGAGTTGAGTAGATAAATCCCCAACTCTTCGGCGAGCCGGCGCACAAGAGCGAGGATCTGGTCGAAGTTGGCCTCGACTTGGATCGTCAGCGCGCCGTATTCAAGCGCCTGGGCCAGCTTGCCGTAAGCGATCTTGCCGTGGGGCAGGAAAATGACGGCTTGCAAGTCACCCGCTGCCGCGTAGGCCGCCATCGACGCGGAGGTGTTGCCGGTCGAGACACAGGCCACCCGTTTCATGCCAAGGGCACGTGCTTGCGCGATGCCGGCGGTCATTCCGTTGTCCTTGAACGAGGCGGACGGGTTGTAGCCCTGGTGCTTGAATTGGATCTGGTCGAGCCGTGCGTACGCCGCGGCGCTGGGCGCATCGAGCAGCGGCGTGTTTCCCTCTCGCAGGGTTACGATGTGCTTCGTGTCGCCGAGGAACGGCAGGAGATCCCGATAACGCCAGACGCCGCTTACATCGAGTGGTGCGCGGCTGAGGCGGCGGTCGTCCCACATGGCGGTGAGTGCGGCGGGTTTCAGGGGCGTGAAGTCGTAGTGAGCTTCAAGCAGTCCTCCGCATTGAGGGCATTCGTAGAGGACGGCGTCAATCGGGAAGCGCTCTGGACAGCCGGGGTTGAAGCAGACGAGTTCAGCGGGCATCCGGAGTTCCCGAACGGCGGAAGTCCTCATCGTACCAGCGAGCGGGCGTTTCGATACGGTCGGGTAGAATCCCCTCCACGGAAGTCCGCATGGAGTCGATTGGCCGTAGCAGACACGCCGCGTCGGCTGGGAGGAGAGGGAGAGCGCTACGCGCCGGGTTTCGTGTTGGCAGCCGAAGGAGGGCCGACGAGGGCATTCCAGGACTCGATGGCGTTGCCGGCGGGGTAGTGCTTGATTTCGATACGAATCGAGTCTTCCAAGACCTCGTGCTGATGCTCGACGCCGAGCGGGTGCTGATAGCTGTCACCCTCCTCGACGATGAAGGTCTTTTTAGCAATGCGCATGCGCACTCGACCTTGCTTCTGGTACCCGATGGAGTGATGGTCGGGGTGCGCGTGAAGGCGATCAACGGCGCCTTTCGGCCGGTAAGCTTCGAAGACGATGAGGTGAGAGGTCGCCATCAGTACCTTGACGGTGTCGACGCCCTCCTCGCCGCGGGAGTAGTCGGGAACGAGCGTGAGGGGGTCGCGCTTCGAACCGGGCACGAAGAGTTTGCCGCTGTCGTCCGGGTGCATGAAGGCCACGGCGGTGGCGATGGAGACAGGTGTGCTCATGTTGTTGGCTCTTTGTTGATGTGTGTTACGCGGGGATTATAGCGGGGTGTCGGCGTCCTGATGCTGCCTCGAGGCCGCGGGCACGAGATGCCGTGCCCCTCTATTTCACTGAAATGGTTTACGTTGGCGGCGGCAGGTGTTGGTCTATTTTGATGGGCGCGCCCTGCTAATCCTTGCGGCTGTTGAGACGCTTGTTCTGTCGGGTTGCAGATGGCCGGTGAGGGTTGACACGCCGTCTGACGTGGGGATTGAGGAGGGGCGCCCGTTTCGGTACCTGATGTTGCCGTCGCTCGAAGACGGCCGTCCGTCACCGATGGTCCGGTCACCGGCGGCGGGGTTTCGTAGGTTCGGTTGCAGTGAAGGAATAGCCGCCTGCATCTCGCCGATCTGTTCCGGAACATTCTTATGCCCGTTGTTTCAGGTACGGCCTGTTAGGATAGGTGTAGCGGTCTTGGTGGCTCAAATCAACGTATTCCATTGATTTGAAATGGCTTGCGGGCGTACTTCGACGATCGGAGGGGGGCTGTTCAGTAATGAGAATCTGCTACCTGGACTGCTATTCGGGCATCGCGGGAGACATGCTGCTCGGAGCGCTGGTCGACGCCGGCGTCGACCAGGCGGAGGTTGGCGCGGAGGTGGGCAAGCTGGGCCTGGATGGAGTCGATCTGCGGTTTGAGAAGTGCCTGCGTTCGGGGATATCCGGGACGAACTTGACGGTCGAGGTCGCTCATGACCACAGCCATCGCTCGCTGAGCAAGATCGAAGACATCATTGGTTCGAGCAGTTTGGACCCCAAGATCAAAGAGCGCAGCATCCGCATCTTCCGGCGGCTCGGAGAGGTCGAAGCGGCGGTGCATCAAGTGCCGGTTGAGCAGGTTCATTTTCACGAGGTCGGAGCGTTGGACGCCATCGTGGACATCGTCGGGGCCTGTGTTGGATTCGAGGCGTTAGGTATCGAGAAGATCTATGGCTCGCCGCTCAACCTGGGCAGCGGAACTGTAACAGCGGCCCACGGAGTGATGCCCGTCCCGGCGCCCGCGACCGCATTGCTCGTGAAGGACGTACCGACGTATTCCGATGGTCCGGCGGTAGAGTTAACGACTCCGACCGGAGCGGCGATTGTGACCACGCTCGCCGCGAGCTTTGGCGCGATGCCGCCGATGCGCATCGAGAGTGTCGGCTATGGGGCCGGGGACCGCGATTTCAAGGGCCGTCCGAACTTGGCGCGTGTGCTGGTGGGTGAAGCCGGCGGCGCGCGCGAGGCGACGCGGATCCATGTGATCGAGGCGAATGTGGACGACATGAGTCCGGAATGGGTTGGCTATGTGCACGAGCGTTTGCTCGAAGCTGGAGCGCTGGATGTGACCGTGATGCCGGTCTACATGAAGAAGGCTCGGCCCGGGTGCACGATCAGCGTGTTGGCCCGGCCGCAGGACCACGAGCGGCTCGGCGACCTGTTGCTCACCGAGACGACGACAATCGGGATTCGCACGTACGCCGCCGAGCGAAGAGTGCTGGAGCGCGCTTCGAGAGCTGTCGAAACGCCCTACGGCACGGTAAACATCAAGCTGGCGTCGGAGAACGGCTCGGTGCGCAACGCCGCGCCGGAGTACGAAGATTGCCGGCGCATCGCGCGGGAAAAGAACGTCCCCTTCAAGGAAGTCTGGCAGCAGGCCCATTTCGCGTACCTGAGCCTGGACACGGAGTCATGAAGTACTACCTGACAACCCCTATCTATTACGTCAATGCGACGCCGCACATCGGCCACGCCTACACGACGATCGTGGCCGACACCGTCAAGCGTGTGCGTCGCATGATGGGCGAGGAAGTCTATCTGTGCACGGGCACGGATGAGCACGGGCAAAAAGTCGAGCGCTCGGCGGAAAAGGCCGGTTGGACCCCGCAGGAATTCACGGACCGCGTCTCAGCCGCCTTCCGCGGCGAGTGGGACGATCTGGCGATCGACTATGACTTCTTCGTCCGCACGACGGAGGAGCGGCACGCGCGGACGGTGCAATGGTTGTTCGAGCGCTGTGAAGCAAACGGGTTCATCAAGAAAGACAGCTATACCGGGAAGTATGACGTGACGAGCGAGGCGTTTGTCACGGATGAAGAGGCAGAGAAGATCAGCGGGCCGTTGGAAGTAGTGACCGAAGAGAACTACTTTTTCAAGCTGTCGGAATTTCAGGACCGGCTTCTGAAGCACTATGAACAGAACCCGGAGTTCATTCGGCCCGAGTCGCGGCGCAACGAGGTGATTTCGTTCGTCAAGGGCGGCTTGAAGGATCTCTCGATCAGCCGCGCGAAGCTGAAGTGGGGCATCCCGCTGCCGAAAGACCCGGATCATGTTTTCTATGTGTGGTTCGATGCGCTGACGAACTACATGACGGCGCTGGGCTACGGCGGCGACCATGCCGACCCCAAGAGCCTGTGGCCGGCGGATGTCCATATCGTCGGCAAAGAGATCGTGCGCTTCCACGCGGTCTATTGGCCGGCGTTTCTGATGGCGGCCGGCTTGCCCTTGCCCAAGGGGGTGTATGCCCACGGCTGGCTCATCTTCCAGGAAGAGAAGATGAGCAAGACGAAGGGCAACATCGTTCGCGCCCGGCCGATCCACAAGGTGGTGGGCATCGAGGGGCTCCGCTATTACCTGCTGCGGGAGATCGTCTTCGGGCAAGACGGCAACTTCAGTTACGAGGGCTTGGTTGGACGCTATAACGCGGACTTGGCGAACGGCTTAGGCAATTTGGCGAGCCGCACGATGTCGATGATCCACCGCTACTGCGGGAGCGCGGTGCCGGAACCACCGGCCGATAGCGGGGGTGCGCTTGCTCCTCTGGCGGCGGAGACGATCGCGAAGACGCGAGACCATTTCGCGGCGTTCGAGTTCTCGCGGGCGCTGGAGGCGATCTGGGCGCTGATCGGCGCCGTCGACAAATACCTGGTCGAACAGAAACCCTGGGTGCTGATCAAGAGACCCGACGATGAGTCGCAGGCGAGGCTGTGGGCGACGCTGTACAACGCGGCGGAAGTGCTGCGCATCGTTACCGCTCTGGTCTCTCCGGTTCTCCCCAAGGCCGCGGCGGAAATATGGCGGCAGCTCGGGCAGGAGTCGGATTTGCAAGATGTCCGCTATGACGCGCTGGCGTGGGGACAACTACGGCCGGGCTCCAAGCTGCCGGGCGGAGATAACGTGTTCCCACGCTTGGATGTGACCGCGTCGGTCAAGAAAATGCAGGCGCTCGAGCGAGAAGCGTTGAAACAGCAGGCCGCGATCATGGGCAAGACCGCCGAGACGGCCTCGCCTGTCTTGGAGCCGCCCCCGGAATCGGAGCGGATTGACATTACCGACTTTGCGAAAGTTGAGATGCGGGTCGGTGTCGTGAAGACCGCCGGGAAGGTCAAAAAGGCGGACAAGCTGTTGCACTTGACCGTGGACATCGGTGAAATAGAGCCGCGCTCGATCGTCGCCGGGATCGCGGGCGCCTATGAGCCGCAGAGCCTGATCGGACGCAAAGTAGCGGTCGTTTCAAACCTGAAGCCTCGCGAGATGCGCGGCCTTGTCTCGGACGGCATGATCGTCGCTGCATCGAGCGAAGGCGGAAACCCTCATCTCGTCAGCTTTCTCGAAGACGTGCCCATCGGCGCGCGGTTGAGTTAGACGCCACGGCGGATTCATCACAGGTCTTGACAATCAGGTGGGGAAAGCTGGATGCTGTCCCGCCGGCACGCGGAGCGTGGTTGTCAGATGTCAGACGAGCCGTGCGTGAAATGGCTCGGACGTCGTATCGACAGGCCCGCTGACAAGGACAAGCGGAATCGAAAAGGGCAATCGGGTGGCGGCCGCGCCCTAACCCCAGACCGCCGGATCCGTCATCGAAAAGAATGGTGCGGAGAGGGGGACTCGAACCCCCATGAGATTTCTCCCACTAGCACCTCAAGCTAGCGCGTCTGCCAGTTCCGCCATCTCCGCAGTGTCGTGAATGCAAGAACTTCGAAAAGGGGGGATCACTCCTGCCGAGGCGACTCGCCGCTAGCCGCTTCCTGCGAACCTTCCTCGGCTGGAACCGCCTCTTTCCCGGTCTCTTCCTTCGATTGTGGGGTGCCTGCCGGCTCAGCGGCTTCGGTCGCGGCGGCCCCGGTGCCGGTTCGTTCGATAACCGAGTCGCCCATAGTCCGGTCGTGTCCCGCTTCGATCCCGAGCCAAATCGACGTCAGCATAAAGACGACTGCCGCGAAGGTCGTTGCTTTCGAAAGCATGGTCGCCGCTCCGCGTGGGCCGAAAGCCGTCTGCGAACCCATGCCGCCGAAGGCGCCGGCGAGGTCCGCTGCTTTGCCGCTCTGCAGGAGCACGACGACGATCAGGAAGAGGCAGACGAAAACGTGAATCACGGTCAGGAAGATTTCCAGCACGGTTGATCGACTCCTTGTATCCGCAACAGCGTCGGCAGGCCCGTCAAGATTGGTAGTGGATGATCGCCGCCATCAAGGCCGGCTCAAGACTGGCGCCGCCCACCAAGCCGCCGTCGATGTTCGGGCACGCCATCAGGCCTTGAATATTGGCTGGTTTGACGCTGCCCCCGTAAAGAATGCGCAGGCGATCCGCAGTCTCCGCACCTAAGTTTTCGCGGACTCGGTCGCGGAGCACCTGATGCGCTTCCTCGGCGATTTCGGGGGTGGCCGTTCGTCTCGTACCGATGGCCCAGACAGGCTCGTACGCTACGATTATAGGCGACGCCGATTCAGGGGTCAATGAAGCGAGCGCCCCGTCGATCTGGCGTAAGAGCACATCGGTTGTTTGATTTGCCTCCCGCTCGGCGAGCGTTTCGCCCACGCACACGATGGGCCGCAGCCCGCCCTCCAAGGCGGTCCGAACGCGCCGGTTGACGGTCTCATCGGTTTCTCCAAAGTACTGTCTCCTTTCGCTGTGGCCGATGATAACGTCGCTGCAGCCCGCGGCCCGCAACATTGGCGCGGAAACCTCGCCGGTAAACGCGCCTTCTTTCTCCCAATGCAGATTCTGCGCCGCGATGCGGATGCGGCTGCCCTGAACGGTTTCCGCCGCCGCCGCAAGGGCCGGAAAGGGCGGGGCAATCACAATTTCACAACCCTCGGTGTATTGCGTGAGGATCTTGAATTCGTTCAGGTAGCCGACGGTTTCCGGCACCGTCTTGAACATCTTCCAATTGCCCGCCAAGACGGGCGTGCGGGTTGTTGCTGCCACAAATCCTCCCATCGAACCCGGCTCGCTTGTTCGGTCAACGGCGAGCGCACACGATCTATTGAAAACGATGGTACAACGTTGCGCCGGCGGTTACCTGGCGCGGCCGCGTGAAGCGCGTCAGGCGGCGGTCGGGGGCTTCCCGGTGAGAGGTTGAGGGAACCTCTTATGGACGGCGTTGCGAAAGTGAGGGTGAACTCCGCATCTACCGGCCAAGCGGCTTCGAGGACATCCTGCATATGCCGGCAGAACTGCAGTGCCTCGCTGCGGCGGCCGTGTCACTGTTTTTCTCACCCCGGTGATTTCGGCGACTTTCCGGCATCGCTCCAACGTATCAAAAGGCTTCCCGTCACCAGAGGCCGTGAAACTCACGGCAAGCTTCTCGGCGTTTTCCGACTACTCGCGACACCGCCGCCCGGCGGATTCGGTAGACTGACAAAGCGATGATCTCGCTCCAGCGGAGGAATTTCTCAATGAATCGAAAGCGGGTTTTGGCTGCGCTGTTGTTCGCGCTCCTTGTCGGGACCGCGTTCTGGATCTCCCCCAGCGAAGCGCAGCCGGGAACGGTCAAGCAAGTGGCCGACGGCGTTTGGTTTCGAGAAGGCGATCTGCGGCATCACGGACATTGCAACAACGTCATCATCGAGATGAAAGACTTCCTGATCGTCGTTGACGCCAACTTTCCCAGCGGCGCTCATGCCGTGTTGCGGGACCTCAAGAAGATCTCCTCCAAACCGGTCAAGTATGTGTTCGATACCCACCACCACGGCGACCACGCTTACGGCAATCCGGTGTGGACCCGGCAAGGAGCGACGACACTGGCCTACGTTGGCGTCAGCGAGGAGATGGCGCGCTACGAGCCACAGCGATGGCAGGAGGCGGCCAAGGTGCGTGAGGGCATTGCCGCTTTGGGACTCGACGCGCCCGAGCCCCCGAAGAAGACGTTCTCCGAGTCACCCTTTGTGATCGAGGACGAGACGCGCCGTGTCGAATTCCATTTCTTCGGCTGGGCGCACACACGGGGTGACGGCTTTGCCTATTTGCCCCAGGAGAAGATCCTCTGCACCGGCGACGCGATTACTAACGGACCATTCAATTACACCGGCGATGGCTATATCGGCAATTGGCCGAAGGTCGTGGAAGCCGCCAAGGGACTCGATGTGGAGATCGTCTTGCCCGGCCATGGCGGGGTCGGCGGCCCGGAGCTGCTCGATGGTGAGCAGCGGTTCATGACCGAGCTTCATGCTGCAGTCAAGGAAGCCATCGATGACGGCCAAACGCTGAACGACCTTGTCCGAATGGGGGGGGATGGCGAGCCTTTCTCGACGTCGGTCGTCCTTCCCGACGCCGTCAAGAACTGGGTGGGCGAGAGTCTGGCTCTACAAGTGCGCGACGCCTACGAAGAGATCACCCAGGGCAAGCCGCACGGTGAAATCCTTGAGGGAAGCTGATGGGTTTCATTGAGTCGGAGGGTGCTTGCTTCGGGGGGATTCTTACGTTGCGCAGTCCCGGTAAGCTGGAGCTGGTTTCTGATGGGCCGTTCGTCCCGGCCTAGGAGAATAGTGCTCGACTGAGGAGTTGATAGGCAAAGAAGAACGACGCAGCTACCAGTAGGATGGCGAATCCGGCCGCCGCCTTCCAGACGGATTCGATCGGGCTGCCGTATTGGGGAGATCCCACGGCGCTCCCAACAGCGAACCCACCGATGAATCCGCCGATGTGCGCGGCATTGTCGACCATGGGGACCAGCAGTCCAAAGACCAGAAGCATGAGGGCCCACCGCATATAGGCCTTCCAGATAAAAGAACTCCCCGTGCGGCGGCCGTAGGCCATCATGGCGCCGATCAAGCCGCACGCCGCCGCCGATGCCCCCACTGACAAGCTCGAGCTCCAGAACATGCTTGCCAGGAAGCCGGTCATGCTGGACGCAAGGTAGATCACGAGAAAACGCGCAGTGTCATAGAATTCTTCCACTTGCGCCCCGAGATCGAAAAGCACCCAACTGTTCATCAGGATGTGAAGCACGCCGCCGTGCAAGAAACCGGCCGTGATCAGCCGCCACCATTCGCCGCGCGCCAGGATCGCAAAACGATCCTTGGCGCCGAACAGGAAGAGAGTTTGTCCGTCGATTCCACCGAAGAGACTAATCGAGCCGCCCTGGAACTTCGATGTCAACACCATCGTCGCGATGAACAAAGCGAAGTTGATGAACAGAATGATGAACGTAGTGAAGTGGCTGGCCGCGATGAATCCGCCCAGCGCCTTCGTCGGGTCCGGCCGCTTCCAGGAGGGTAGGCCCACCTTCTCACCGCAGTACTCGCAGATGCGGGATTTCGGATCGATGAAAGCCCGGCAATGCGGGCACATGCGAGGTTTGGCCATGTGGGGATCCGAGTCCCTATCTTTGCGGCTGGAGCCGGCCATTTGCAAGTAAAGTTCTGATGGAGCGCTGGGCGGCTCGTTTCCGCTGGTACCTCCTACAGATGTAGAAGATTGACCCGGCCAACTGTGACAAGTCCCCTCGTCTCATTTCTTTACAAGCTCAAAGCCACCACGTTACGATACGAGGTCGCATGGTCAAGACCGAGCGTGAGCATCGGCAGGATATCGTCGAGATCGGCCGCCTCATTTACCAGAAGGGATGGGTGGCGGCAAACGACGGAAACATCACGATCCGGCTTGACAACGAGAGTATCCTGTCCACCCCCACGGGCGTAAGCAAGGGCATGATGCATCCCGACGATCTGATCATCGTCGACTACGAGGGTAACAAGATCCAAGGAAGATTGGAGCGTACGTCTGAGATCCTAATGCATCTTGCCATTTATAAGGTGCGGCCGGATGTCCATTCGGTTGTACATGCGCATCCTCCGGTGTCCACCGGCTTCGCGGCGGCTGGTTTGTCTCTCGACAAGGCGCTGCTGCCCGAGGTGGTCATCGGTCTGGGCTGTGTCCCGCTCGCCGCATACGGCCTGCCGGGAACGCCTGAGCTGACCGAGCCGATGTTGCCGCTGATCCCGAAGTTCGACGCGATTCTTTTGGCCAACCATGGTGCGGTAACTTATGGGAGCGAGATCAAGCAGGCCTTCTTCCGAATGGAGACGGTCGAGCACTTTGCGAGGATTAATCTGGTCGCCCATCAGCTGGGGGGAGCTAAGCTGCTGCCGAGTGAGGAAGTGCAAAAGTTGATCGCCGCCCGGGGCCGTTACGGGTTCGCTTCATCGTCGGTGGTCGAACCGAACTGTCCTGTTCCAGCCGAAGGTGCAGGCGCGCAGACTCCCGATGCTCAAAAAGAACGGTATTACGTTACGCGGGAAGAGTTGGTCGTGCTGGTCGAAGAGGCCATGCGCGTGCGGGGTAGTTAAAGGGAGGAGTAGAGCTCTATGGGCGAAGCCCTGGGAATGATTGAAACGCGGGGTCTGACCGCGTTGATCGAAGCCGCCGACGCCATGGTCAAGGCGGCCAAGGTTACGTTGGTGGGCTGGGAAAAGATCGGTTCCGGCTATGTAACGGTCCTCTGCCGCGGCGACGTGGCGGCGGTGAAAGCCGCGACGGACGCCGGTGCTTCGGCGGCTCGCAAAGTGGGAGATCTCGTGGCTGTTCACGTAATTCCACGTCCGCACGGCAACTTGGACGATATCTTCCAGATCACTCCGGCCGACGAGTAAGGTCCCGGAGAAAGGACGAGCCGCATGTTGCTGGCCCGCGTTGTGGGCACTGTCGTGGCGACGCGCAAGGACCCGCGCCTTGAAGGCAGGAAGCTCCTCGTGCTGCGCCATATCTCTCCCGAGGGCGAGGAGCTTTCAGGCTATGTCGTCGCGATCGACACCGTCGGCGCCGGCTATCGCGAGAAGGTCATTGCCGTTTCCGGCAGTTCCGCCCGAATGGCTTCCGGCATGAAAGATAGCCCCGTCGACACGGCCATCGTCGGCATCATCGACGAACTCGATCTCGACAGCGGCGCCGGTTCGGGGGGCTAGCATGCGTCTCGGTCGTGTTGTGGGACGGGTCTGGTCAAGCGCCAAGACCGATCAGTTCGAGAGCGTCAAGCTTCTCTTGATTCAACCCGTAGACGCGCACCTCGCCGACGTGGGGCGCTCGATCGTAGCTGTGGACGCGGTCGGCGCCGGCGCCGGCGAGACGGTCTACTGGTGTCGGGGGCGCGAAGCCTCTTTCGCGATGCTGCCGGCCGAGGTGGGTGCGGATGCCGCGGTCGTGGGAATCGTCGATTCCGTTACGACGACGGGGAGTGAATAGTCGATGCTGATTGGGCGGGTTACGGGTGAGGTGGTCGCCACAGCCAAGCACGCAAGCCATTCCGGTTTGAAACTGCTGCTTGTTGAGCCGCTCGACCTTGACGACCGGCCGGCAGGGGTGCCGTACGTCGCTGTCGACGTTTTGGACTCCGGAGTCGGCGACCGCGTTCTGCTGGCCACCGACGGCTGGGCGGCCATGACCGCGGTGAACCGGCTTCGGTCACCGATCGACGCCGCTGTCATCGGCGTCGTCGATCGCGTGGACCTCGACCCTTAGACTCGTCGGCAAAGCAAGCCCGGCCGTCACGGATGCCGGCCGGGAGGCCCGCGCCACGTCGTGGAGCCGTTGCTAAGCGCCTGCGCGCGACCCCCTGACCAGCAGGCTTACCCCGCACAGCCCCAACACGAACTTCAGCATGTCGAGGCCGGTGTAGGTGTGGTGCAAGCGCCAAAAGGGAGTTTCTTCCGGGGGAGCCGGATCACGCGGCACGAAGTCGAGGACCCGGCCCAAGCGAATCGTCTCCGGCACGACGTAGAGCTGCAGGGCCAGGACGATCAGCAGCATCAGACCCACAATGACCAGGAGAGGCCGGCCAATTCTCACGCTCCAGGCAAGACCGAACGCGAGCAGGGCGATCGGAATCTGCACCAGCCCCCAGCCGTCAAAGAAAAGCCGGTTGACTTCTCCCGCCTGATGGCGAGTCGCCAGGCGGATTGCGTCGGCGTCCAGCCCGGACGTAACCTCCACGAACCCGTCGGCAGGAGCGTCTTGCAAGGCCCTGGCGACCGCGAAGTTCTGTGTGGCGACGAACCACATGAACACGGAACCGCCGCACCAAATGCCGAGAACGAATACAAGGATGTTCCGTGACACAGTGTTTACAATCATGGCATGCTTGAGCCGGCGGCCGCGGCAACCGAACGCGTGAACAAGTTCTTCCAGGCCTCGCTGTTGCTTCTGGTGACCGTCGGGATCTTGACGCTGGCCCTCACCGAGCGTTTGGACGTCTTCTCGACCTTAGTCTTGGCGACGGCCTTGTTATTCCGAGTATTTGTCAAGTTCGGTCTGCTGCGCGTTACGTTTCCGCGCGGTGCTGCTTCCATTCTGGCTGTCGTTTACCTGGGCTACTACTGTTATGACCTGTTCCCAGGAGGGCTGCCGTCGTTAGAACGGCTGATTCCTGCGACGCTCCGGATGCTTTTCTTCTTCACCGCGCTCATCATCGCGATCGCGAGCCGCAGCCGGGACTACTTCTACCTGGGATTGCTGGCGTTTCTTCACATGCTGATGGCGTCGCTGTTCGTGGGCAGTGTGCTGTACCTCGGTTTGCTGTGCCTGTTCATCATCCTCGCGATTCTCACTTACACGAGCTACGAGATTTCAAGGGGATGCGAGTCCGGCGCGCCCATCGCCGAGGACCTTGGGGCACTGAAGAGCCGTCAACTCGGACGCCGCCTCACCGTGCTCGCCGGCATGATCACGGCCGCGATTCTGACGCTCAGCGCGGGTCTGTTCGTCATCTTCCCGCGCACGTTCGGCTTTTCTTCATTGCGCGCCTTGCAGAGTGATTTTCGATTTGGCTTCGCGGACGAGATCAATCTTGGCGCGACAGGCACGTTGGCGCTGGATGACAGCCCCGTGATGCACATCGAGTCGATCAACGGCGCCGGCCTCGATGGGCTTCGATGGCGCGGTCTCGGACTGTCCCATTTTGACGGCGTACGCTGGTCGGCTCCCCTCGGCGAGTCGGTTGCGCTTTCGCCGGAAACCGGCGTGACACCCCTGATCGGCGAGCGCCGCCGTGCCCCCAAGGGTCGTGAGATCGACTATACCGTCACGATGCAGCCGCTTCAGGTCAAGGCGATTTTCCTGGCTGGGCTGACCGAGTCGATCGAACTGCCGACTCGCACGTTCCATGAGATTCGCGTCAACGAGACCGATTCACTTTTTGTCGATTCCGGCGGTCTGCAACCCTTGTGGTACAGCGCGAAGGGATGGGTCTCTGATCGTGACTCCTTCAAGCCGGCGCCGGTCGTCGAGCTGTTTTCGAAAAAGTTCCGGAACACCTATTTGCAACTTCCCCCGGTGGACCCTCGCATACCGCGGCTGACCCGGCAGATTGTCGGTCCTCATCGACTGCCGCTGGACAAGGCAAAGGCAATCGAGTCGTACCTGCTCGATCAGTACTCCTACAGTCTTGAGTTGCCGCAGCAACAGGTTGATGAGCCGCTGGCGCATTTCCTCTTTGAAAGACGCGAGGGTCACTGTGAATACTTTGCGTCGGCGATGGCTGTGATGTTGCGCAGCCAAGGCATCCCGGCCCGCATCGCGGCGGGCTTCTACGGCGGCATTTACAACCCTCTTACCGGTCGTCAAGTGATCCGCGGCAGCGATGCGCACAGTTGGGTCGAGGCTTACATCACCCGCTACGGCTGGCTGACCTTTGATCCCACTCCGCTCGCGCCAAGTTTCGCGGGCGGTTGGATGAGCTATTGGCTGATCCTGGACGCGATCGAATCCTCGTGGACGAGTTGGGTGCTTGACTATGACGTGAATCAACAATTGGCCCTGGCCCAGGTCCTCCAGACGAGAACTCGCGACGCCGCTTGGAACGTCATTTCGTTCTCAGCTTCTGTCGCGGAGTTCTTCAACAAACTCGAAGACCTGTTCGGCGTTCTGCCGGTTGCCGCCGGCAACGTACCCTGGGTGCTGCTGGTGATTTTGCTCGGTTCGAGCATCTTGCTGTGGCTGAGTTGGGTTTGGCTTTGGCCGAGTTTGATTCTCTGGCGCCGGGCCCACCGCCTGCAATGCGGCAAAGGGGAGATGAGTGATTGCTCGTATCTCTATGCGAAAGCACTGGACGTGCTGCAGCGGCAAGGGTTCCAGCGCCAGAACTGGCAGACCGCTGAGGAGTTCGCGCGCTCGATTGATTCAGCCATGCTCCGCGGGCGCTGGGAAGAGATCACGCTTTCTTACAACGCCGCGCGGTTCGGCGCGGATGCAGACGCGGCCCGTCGCCTTCCCGGCTTTGTCGCGGCGCTCCAGCGATCGCCCTAGCCCGCTCCACCGGTACAATGGAACTTCCAGCGGGGCGCAACGGACAGGCGCCGTCTCCGTGCACTCTGCGCGCTTCTCCCATCCCTATGAAAATTGGTTTCGTCAGCCTCGGATGCCCTAAGAACCTCGTCGACAGTGAGGTGATGATGGGTGCGCTCGAAGCGCATGGGCACGAACTGATCAGCGACCCGGGCGAGGCCGAAGCGCTCGTCGTCAACACCTGCAGCTTTATCGACCCGGCCAAGCAGGAATCGATCGACACGATTCTCGAAATGGCCGAATACAAGAAGACGGGCAAGGCCCGCCGGCTGGTTGTAGCCGGGTGCCTTGTCGAGCGCTATCGTGATGAACTTCGTGAGCAGATTCCCGAAGTGGACGCGGTGGTTGGGACCAATGAACTCGAAGACATCGTGGCTCACTGTGAAGGCCGCACGCTTGCTGACGGGACGGTCGAGCCGTATCTTTACCACGATCTGACGTTCCGCCGTCTCGCCTCTCCCCGCCATATGGCCTACCTGAAGATCAACGAAGGCTGCGACCACCCCTGCACGTTCTGCCTCATTCCGCAGTTCCGTGGCGGTTTCCGCAGCCGGCGCTTCGAGTCTGTCGTTCGGGAAGCGACGCGGCTCTTTCAAAGCGGAATCCGTGAGATCAACCTGATCGGCCAGGACACCACGGCCTATGGCGAGGACCTCGGCATCGAGCACGGTCTGCCTTCGTTGCTCGATCGCCTCGCTCGCATCGAAGGCGCCGGTTGGATTCGTTTCCTCTACGCTTACCCGAACCGTGTGACGCAGCGACTACTCGACACGATCGCCGAACATCGAACGATCTGCGGTTATATCGATATTCCACTGCAGCATGCGAGTGCGGGTGTGCTTAAGCGCATGAAGCGCGGCGCGTCCGGGGATATTTTCCTGAAGATGATCGAGCGCATCCGACGAACCATTCCCGGCGTCGGCATCCGCACGACGTTCATCGTCGGTTTTCCCGGTGAGACCGAACACGATTTCGACCAGCTTTGCCGATTCGTCGAGGCTGCCGAGTTCGAGCATGTCGGGGTCTTCGGATATTCCGACGACGAGCACATCGCCAGCTATCATCTCGACAACAAGGTTCCGGCTGGAGTGATCTATCGCCGCAAACGCCGCCTGATGGCGATCCAGCGGAAAATCTCGCGCCGAAGGAACCGAGCCCTTGTCGGTAAGCGTTTCCGTATCCTCGTCAAGGGACCTTCGGCGGAGAGCGATTTGCTGTGGGAAGGCCGCCTCGAAACACAGGCCGAGGAGATCGACGGCACGACCTACATCATCGACGTTGACGGCGAGATGCCGCGCCCGGGCGACTTTGGTGAGATTCGAATCACGCGAGCCGACGACTACGATCTCTTCGGCAAGCTCGAGAGCGTCGAGCCCGCGCCCGAATCGATGTCGGCCGGGACCGTTGCGCCGACGTGGTTGCCGGTGCTGCAATAGCTTCGGTCGTCGGAGAAACCAGATTTGGCCGGAAATCAAGAATACAGATGCCCGATCTGCGGCAAACCCGCGGATAAGCAGTTCTCTCACTTCCCCTTCTGCAGCGATCGTTGCCGGACCGTCGATCTCGGCAACTGGGCTTCCGGGGCATATGTCGCTCACAGCCCGATCACCGAGGCTGACGAACTGCTTGACGCTCTACGAAAGCAATCCCGGGATGAGTAGGCGCTGGGTGATGGTGCTCGCCACCTGTGGCGGCCTGGGTTACTTCCCGAAAGGGCAGGGAACGGTCGCTTCCGCAGCCGCTATTGCCATCGCCTATGGAGCGGCCGAAGTGTTTCAGGTTGCACCTGCTTGGTTCGGCACGGCCGCGCTGGCTCTTTCCCTCCCGGCGATCCGTTCCGCGGACGTTGCCATCGAGCGCTTCGGTCAACACGATCCGCCTCAAGTCGTCGTCGACGAAGTCGTCGGACAGTGGCTCGCCGTAGCGGTTGTCGCGCCAGGCTCGTGGCAGTCGTGGATGGCCTCACTCGTGCTCTTTCGTGTTTTCGACATCGCCAAGCCGTGGCCGATCCGAAAACTGGAGGGGCTTCCCGCCGGCGTTGGCGTCGTCGCCGACGACGCTGCCGCCGGGCTGTGCGCTATGATCGTGATGATAGCTTTGCAGTACTTCTCAGTTTGGTAGCAACTCCCATTCCAGCGGAACGGCTGAGCGAGAGCAGCCCGCTGACATCGGGAGAGAACACTCGATCGAGGATGAGCCCGAAGCGGAGCAGTTCCAATTCTCGGCCTGTTATTGAGACCGTGACGCCCCCGGCCGCTATCTCCGGCGGCGATTTTGAGGTTCGGGGCCGGCACCTTTCCATCGACGAAGACCACCGGCCGATGGCTCTGTTCGGGTCGGTGAAAGCGCGGCTTGTCGTGGGAGGTTCCAACTACGCAGTGGTTCGCGTGCCGGACGACGTGACCGAAAGCCGCATGGTCATGGACAATGGCCGCAGCAAGAGCGAGCCGCACTCGTGCGCCCTCGGTCTGACAATCGCCGAGAATCTCCACCCTGTGGCAAGTCCCGCCGTCGACCCGGAGGGCAACGTATTCACGACTCGCAGCGGAGCGCGGGGTGAAAAGGTTCCGGTGTCGATCTTCAAGATCGATTTGAACCTCGACATCAAGCCCATCAGCGCGGAGATCGTCAATCCCACGGGGCTCGCCTTCAACAAGGCGGGAGACCTGCTTGTATCGAGCCGTAACAACGGCACGATCTATCTGATTCGCCCCAACGGCCAGACCGAAATCTACGTCGAAGGCATGGGCATCGCTACCGGGCTCGCCCTGGATGCGGATGGGAACCTCTTCGTCGGGGATCGTACGGGAACGATATTCAAGATCAGCCCGGATCGCCAGATCTTCGTCTTCGCCACTTTGGAACCGTCGATCGCCGCGTACCATCTGGTGTGGGGTCCGGGCGGCTCTCTTTTTGTGACGGGCCCGACGACTTCAAGCTTCGACAACGTATACCGAGTGTCGTCCGACGGCCAAGCCAGCGTCTTTTATCGCGGCTTGGGCCGACCCCAAGGAATGGCGATTGACGCCTGGGGCCGCCTGTACGTAGCGGCATCCCATGGCGGGCGAAAAGGCATCTTTCGGTTGACCCCGGACGCCGAGATCTCTCAGGTTGTCTCCGGGCCTGGCATCGTCGGACTCGCCTTCTTGCCTACCAAAGAGATGGTTGTGGCGACCGGCAGCGGCCTGTACCGCATCAACAGTCCGTCCTGGACTGACGAGTAGGCACGCCTCCCGCCGTACATCGTGACCGCCGAAATCATCGCCGTCGGCTCGGAACTGCTGACACCGAGCCGCATGGATACCAATTCCCTTTTCCTCACGCGCAAGCTCAACGAGCTCGGTATCGACGTTGTTCGTAAGACGATCATCGGTGACGACCGTGCGCGGTTGGCCGACGAGATTCGGCAAGCGCGGGGATCATCGCGCATCGTGATCATGACCGGCGGCATCGGCCCGACGATGGACGACGTGAGCCGTGAAGCCGCCTCCGACGCTCTCGGCCGCGAACTCGAATACCATCCCGAGATCACCGAAGCCATCTTGGCCCGCGTCAGCCACCTCGGCCTCCAAAAAATGGCCGAAATCAACAAGCGTCAAGCATATGTTCTCGAAGGGGCCGAGGTTCTCCCGAACGCCAATGGCACGGCGCCCGGTCAATGGTTCGAGGATGAAACCGGGGTCTTGATGCTGCTGCCGGGTCCGCCTCGTGAGCTCGAGCCGCTGTTTGAAGAGCAGTGCCTGCCGCGGCTCCGCAAACGGGAGTCCCCTCATCAGTTCTACACAGCTTCACTGCGCGTCGCCGGTTTGCCCGAATCGGAACTTGACGAGCGCATCGCTCCGATCTATACCGCCGAGTCGCGTGTCGCGACAACGATTCTGGCCTCTCCGGGCGAAATTCAGATCCACATGCGCGCCCACGCCGCCAACGGGAAGGAAGCCCGCGCGATCGCCGAAGCCCTGTCAGGCAAGGTCGAAGACGAACTTGGCTCCAGTGTCTTCACGCAACGGGACGAGCCCCTCGAAGCCGCGCTGATGCGCCATTGCGTGGACCGCAAGTTGACCTTGGCGGTCGCGGAAAGCTGTACCGGCGGTATGATCACCCAGAAGATCACGGCCGTGTCGGGAAGCTCGGATTTCTTTCGAGGCGGTATGGTTGCGTACTCGAACGACGCCAAGCGCCAATGGCTTGGTGTCGCCGAGGAAACTCTCGAAAAGCATGGCGCCGTGAGCAAAGAAACCGCCGCCGAGATGGCTCAGGGAGTAAGGACCCGTCTCGACGCCTCCCTCGGTGTTGCGACGACAGGCATTGCCGGTCCCGGTGGCGGCACACCGGAAACCCCGGTGGGAACGGTATTCATTGGCGTCGCGGACGAACAGTGCGCCGAGGTCAAGGGCATGACGATCGGAGGCGAGCGCGACCGAGTCCGCCTCTGGGCTGCCCACCGCGCTTTGGATATGGTCCGCCGCCGTGTGCTGAGCCTGCAGTGAAGGCGGGGCGCCGGCAACGCTCCAGGGAATCTTGCTCGTAGCAGAAATGACTTGATATTCTCGTCACAGTCCGCGCATATCCGGCGCGGTCTTCTTCCTCACGGAGAAAACATGCCAGAACTGATCTCTCGACGCCGTTTCGTCAGCCGGTCCGTTGCCGCGAGTGCCGCGCCGGCACTGCTCAGCGCGCAAGCCTCCGGGACCAAAGTCAATATGGGTTGGGTGGGGCTCGGCAATCGCGGCGGCAAGCACATCAAAACGATGCTGCAAGTAGGAACGGGCGATGTTTACATGAAGGCGATTTGCGATACATTCTCGCCTCGTCTCGCCAAGTCGAAGGACGATGTTGCGACGCAGCAGAATACGGCTCCCGACACCTACAACGATTACTACAAGATGCTCGAAGACAAGTCGATCGACGCCGTGGGCATCTTTACCCCCGAACACCTGCACCGCGACATGGCGATCGCCGCGCTCGAAGCCGGCAAGCACGTCTACTGCGAGAAGCCGCTGACGCACACCATCGAGGAGGGATTCGAGATTCTGCAAGCCGTCGAGAAGAGCGGCAAGAAGTTCCAGGTCGGGACGCAGCGCCGCAGCGCGAGGATCTACCAGAAGGCCAAGGAAATCTACGAATCGGGCGTCCTCGGCAAGGTCGTCTACGCGCGTGCTTTCTGGTATCGCAACAGCCCGCTCTCCGACCCGGCATGGCGCTACACGATTCCCCCCGATGCTGAACCCGGCAACACCGACTACGGAAAGTTCCTTGGCCCCGCGCCGGACAACACCTTCAACAAGCAGCGCTACTTCCAGTGGCGCCTCTACTGGGATTACTCCGGCGGCATCTCCACCGACCTGCTCGTCCATCAGACCGACGCTATTCACATGATCACCGGACGCAGCCACTGCAAGTCGGTCACATGCACGGGCGGCATTCACTACTGGACGGAAGACGATCGAGAAGTGCCCGACACGGTAACGGCGGGCTTCGAATACCCCGACCATTTCCATATCAACTACAGCGCTGCCTTTAACAACTCCCGCTACCACTACGGCGAGCAGCTCATGGGTAGTGAAGGCACGCTCGAAATCCTCGGTCTCAGAGACCTCTACGTCTACCCGGAGAAATACCGCGGCGCACCGGAGCACATCTCAGCGCGGCCCGAAATCCACATCAACTCGCAGAAGGACCTGGGGCAGGGCAATCCCACCGGCGCGCATCTACGTAACTTCGTCGACGCCATCCTCAAAGACACGTCACTGAACTGCGACGCACGTACGGGGCATGAAGCCGCGGTCACGGGACACTTGGCCACGCTCGCCTATCGCAGAGAGAAGAAAGTCTACTGGGATCAGGAGAACGGCAAGTACCGTTTCTCGTAGTCTGGGTCGCCTCATACTCTCATGCTCTCCTCCGTCGGCATCCGCCTCGCCCTGATGATGTTCCTGCAGTTCTTCATCTGGGGGGCGTGGTATGTCACCGCTCCGCTTTACCTCGGGACAATCGGCTTCGACGGCAAGGACTTCGGGCTCACTTACTCGGTCGGTCCGATCGCGGGCATCCTTTCGCCGTTCTTCGTCGGTATGATCGCCGACCGTTTTTTCTCGACCGAACGTGTGCTCGGCGTGCTGCACATCACCGGAGGTGTTCTCATGTTCGCGGCGGCGGCGCTGATGAATCCCGAGCACCCCGCCCTTCCCAACGTGATCAACGGTGTTTTCTTCGCGCATATGCTCTGCTACTTCCCGACACTGGCGCTGACGAACTCGCTCACCATGCGGCACGTGCGGGATTCGCAGAAGGAGTTCCCGCTGATCCGGGTGTTCGGCACGATCGGCTGGATTGCGGCGGGTCTCGTGCTGGGGTGGCTCTCTTGGGCCAACCGCATCGGGATGTTTCACCTCGCCGGAGCGTCCGCCCTGCTCATGGGGCTCTACTGCTTCACTTTGCCGCACACTCCACCGCCTTCGGCAGGCAAGGAGGTCTCGTGGCGTGAACTGCTCGGAGCGGACGCGTTCGTCCTGCTCAAGCAACGGCCGTTCCTGGTCTTCATGGCCAGTTCGTTCCTGGTTTGTATTCCTCTGGCCTTTTACTATCAGTTGGCCGCGAAGGCCGTCCAGCAGGCCGGTATCGAGAACGTGGCGGCCGTAATGACGATGGGGCAGGGCTCGGAAATCCTGTTCATGATTCTGATGCCGCTGTTCTTCAAGCGGCTCGGCGTCAAGTGGATGTTGCTGGTCGGCATGTTCGCGTGGGTGGCGCGCTACGCGCTGTTCGCCGTGGGCGCCCCGGACGCCGTGCGCTGGATGTTGATCGTCGGCATTCTCTTGCACGGCATCTGCTACGACTTCTTCTTCGTCACCGGCCAGATCTACACCGATCGCATTGCGTCCACCGGCATCCGAGCACAAGCCCAAGGTTTGCTCGTCCTGTTTACACTCGGGCTCGGCATGCTGATTGGGGCGCAGATCGCGGGCACTATCGAAGAAAGGAATACGCCGGCTGCATCAGTCAGCCTGAACGCCGAGGTCCAGGAACTCGGCGGGCGCATCGCTGCTTTGAAGGAGCAGTCCGTTACGGGGACAGACGCCCTGCAACAGCAGATCAATACGCTTCTCGCCGAGCAGACGGAGAAGTCCGTCGCGGCGCTGCAAGCCATCCATTGGCGAACCATCTGGGCGCTCCCCGCTGCACTTGCCGCGATCGTCATGCTGATTTTCGGACTCTTCTTCCGCGAAGATCGTGAACCTGAGCGACCTGTTTGATCTGACGTTCAAGGGTTGCGCCGATCAGACGGCCCTTGAATTCCAGAGTTCCTCTTTCACCTTCCGGGATCTCGACGCTCGCTCGAACCGCTGGGCAAACGAACTGCGTAAAAAACGCTTCGAGCCAGGGGACCGGATCGCCGTTTATCTCCCGAACTGCGTCCAGCTCATCGAGGTATTCCTGGCCTGCGTCAAGACCGGCGTCATCTTCACACCCATCAATGTCCTCTACCGTGCGCGAGAAATCGGCCATATCCTCGCTGACGCCGAGCCGCGGACTCTATTGACGAATCGTGAGCTGTCGGCGTATGTGCCGGACGGCGCTCTCCCTTGGCTCGTCGAAGAGGCGGCAGCCGATGTCGAGCGGCAGGCAGCGGAGTTCGCCGCCATTCCCTTCGAGGGCGATGCGCCGGCAGCGCTCGTCTACACCTCGGGCACGACTGGCCGCTCCAAGGGCGCGACTCTTACACACAACAACTTCGCGGCCAATGCCACCGGGCTCAACACCTGTTGGCGCATGAGCTCGGATGACCGGATGCTGCTCGGCCTTCCACTCTTTCACGTACACGGACTCGGCAACGCTGTCCATACCTGGCTCACGACCGGCTACCGGGTGCGTTTGCTTGAGCGCTTCCGTAAGGAAACCATCCTCGACGAATTTCTCGACTTCCAGCCCACGGTTTTCTTTGGCGTTCCCACGATGTATGAGCACTTGCTGGCGGCTCCGCCCGATACGGCCCGTGCGATCGGTAGCCGCATGCGGCTGTTCGTTTCCGGATCAGCGCCCCTGCCCGCCGCCAGGCTTGAGAATTTCCGCGAACTCTACCGGCACACCATTCTGGAGCGCTACGGGATGAGCGAGACGCTGATGAACATCTCGAACCCCTACGCCGGGAACCGGCGGCCCGGATCGGTCGGCAAGCCCATGCCCGGCATCTCGATTCGGCTCGTTGATCCCGCGGCCCCTGACGCATCGCAAGAGGTCGGCGAAGGTGAGACCGGAGAGGTGCTCATCAAAGGCGCCAATGTCTTCTCCGGCTATTGGCGTCAGCCGGAAGCGACGCGAGACGCCTTCACAACCGATGGCTACTTTCGATCCGGTGACTTGGCCATACGGTCGTCCGATGGCTATTACACTTTGCAAGGCCGCAAGACCGAGTTGATCCTTTGCGGTGGCTTCAACATCTATCCTCGCGAGATCGAGGAATTTCTCTGCGAACAACCCGCGGTCGCTGAAGCTGCTGTCGTCGGCGTCGCCGACAACGTCAAGGGCCAGGTCCCGATAGCGTATGTCGTCGCTGCCGGCGAAGCTCTGGATGAAGAAAGTCTCCGCGCCTGCTGCCGCGAGCATCTCGCCAGCTTCAAGGCCCCTCGAAAGATCATCCGCGTCAAAGCTCTCCCTCGCAATGCCCTCGGAAAAGTGCAACGCCATCTCCTCCCGGAAGAGGAATGCGGCTAGCCTTGGGCTAAATCAGGTAGCGCTGCAGCTCACCCTCCCGCAGGCAGTGGGCCGCCGCCACATTCTTGGCGATGCGGCCCTTCCGGACCAGCTCAGCGAGCGACTGTTCCATCATGATCATGCCCTCGCCTCGCCCCAGGCTTAATTGGGAGCTGAGCATGTGGTCCTCACCTTTGCGAATGAGATGCCGCACGGCCGTATTCGCGAGCAGGATTTCCAGGGCAGGGAAACGGCTCTGCCCGTCTACCGAGGGAATCAGTTGTTGCGCGATGATGGCCAGCAATCCGAGCGAGAGTTGCTGACGGATCTGTTCCTGCCGCCCCGCCGGGAATTGATCGACGATGCGGTTGACGGCTTGCACGGCGTCGTTTGTGTGAAGCGTCGAGAGAACCAGGTGGCCCGTCTCCGCCGCGCTCAACACCGTCGCAACCGTCTCAGGATCCCGCATCTCTCCCACCAGAATCACATCCGGGTTCTGCCGCAGAATGCTCCGCAGCGCCGACGCGAAGTCCTTGCAGTCGTGTCCGATTTCAATCTGTTCGAAGACGGCCTGGTCGTCCGTGTGGTAGTACTCGATCGGGTCTTCGATCGAGACGACGTGGTAGGGATACTTGCGGTTGACGATCCCCATCAAGGCAGCTTGGGTCGATGTCTTTCCCGAGCCTGTTGGCCCGGTAACCAGGATCAAACCCTGCTTGCGGTCGACCAGTTTGCTCAGGTGAAGCGGCAGGTTCAGCGATGCGAGGGTCGGGATCTCCGCGGGAAGGATGCGCAGCGCCGCCGCCAGCGTTCCTCGCTGATAGTGCAGATTGGCGCGAAACCGGCCGATCCCCTCACGGACGAAGCTGAAATCGAAGGAGCGGTGCGCTTCCAGCTCTTCACGCCGCTCCGGTGACAACAGCGGCAATAGTAAATTGCGGACGGTCTCGTCGGTCAGCACCGGCTCCGGGTTCCGCTCCAGCCGGCCGCCCAGCCGCAGCACGATCCCGCTTCCGGCAATAAAAAGCACGTCGGAAGCTCCGCGTTCAACGGAGTGTTTCAGAATACGGTCGAGGGACTTGGTCGCCCCGGGCGGCAGAGGCGTCACGGGTCTTGCCGCCGGACCGGTTCCTTGGTCGGTCGCCTTCTTGTTCATCTCGCGTACGAGACTTTCCAGTTCAGGGTTGTAATCCGCCATAGCTATTTATGACGATATCGCAGCCCCAGAAGTCGATGTGAATCGAGAATCCGCTGCGAAAGACGAGATCGCTTAGGAGCAACCCAACCCGTGGCGCGGACCCTGCCTTTGAGGTCCTCGGCCTTTCCTGTCAAAATGAGACAATCGCTCGCCAAGCTCTCCATGAAGTTCTCCGAACTACTCATCGAATCTATCCGCCAATCCGAAATCCCTCTTCGCTTCGAGCCTGGAGCGGAGGAGGCGGTAGCGACGCCGGCCACGGAAATGCTCAAGGCCTGGGTGGCGGCCCATCTTCCCGAGGACGCCTCGAGCGACTTCTCTCACGGTCAGAAGGTGCTGGTCGTGCGCTTGCTCGAAGAACTTTCCGATGAAGTCGATCTCGCCGTAGAGGAATGAATGCTATGACAGATTCTGAACAGGTCGGCTCCCTGAGGGAGCACCTTCTGGTGTTGCTGAGGGGCAAAGGCGCGCATGCGTCGTTTGAAGAGGTAGCGGCCGACTGGCCCGAAGCCCTGCGGGGCGTCAAGCCGGATCGCCTGCCCTACACCCCCTGGCAAGTCCTGGAGCACATGCGCATCGCTCAGTGGGACATCGTGGAGTTCAGCATCAACCCCGAACACGTCTCGCCGGACTATCCCGACGGCTACTGGCCCGCCACTGGCGAGCCGCCCTCGGCCGAAGCCTGGGAGAGCAGCATCCGTATCTTCTCCGCCGACCTCGGACGGATGAAAGCTCTTGTTGGGAAGCGCTCGCTTGACCTGTTCGAACCTTTTCCGCACGGTTCCGGGCAGACCCTGCTGCGCGAAGCCATGCTGCTCGCCGATCACAACGCCTACCATTTGGGTCAGTTGGTGGTTCTCAGGCGGCTGCTCGGCGCTTGGCTTTGATCCCTTCGGACCGGTTGGCTCAAAGCCGGCCCGGTCATGGAGACGGCAGGTGCTATTCAAGTCTTCCCATGAACCGGATTCCCTCCGTTTTCCGCTGGTCGCTGCCGGCCGCCCGGGAGTCCGAAATCGACCTTCCCAGTGACGAGGCTTCCACGAAGGCCTTGCCCCGGGAATCTGACTCCCTGGGGGTGGTCCCCGGGTATTCCCTTGGCCCGATAGCGCTTCACGGCCGATCAGGAAGCCCCCGCGTATTTCCTGGTCACGTGAGAGCCGGCACCCGACTCATCCACTGGGGCTCACGGGTCCGAGTTCTCCATCTGTGGCGTATCAGCCCTGGCGGGGAGTCAGCCTACGAGAACATATACAGAGGCTCGGCCGTGCTCACCGTGCTCACGGTCACACCGCCTTCCCCCTCGTCTTCCTCATCATCCTTCTTGACGGGGCGGTAATACATGCCGTCTTCACCGAGGAAGATGACGAGGTCGGCCGGCCTTGCCAGCACACCCTGAATCAACGTTTCCGACAAGGGGTCCTCGATGTATTTCTGTAGCGCTCGCCGCAGCGGCCGCGCGCCGTAGCTGCGGTCGCCGCAGGTCTTTTCGAGGATGTACCGCGCGGCGTCTTCGGCCAGTTGGATGTGAATCTGTTTGCGGCCCAGGTTCTCATTGACCTGCCCGACCATCATCTCGATGATCTCCAGCAGATCGGCGTCGGAAAGCGAATCAAAGATGATCGTCTCGTCGATACGATTGAGGAACTCAGGGTTGAACACCCGCTTGACCTCGTTCATCACCTCAGACTCGGCCTTGGAGTTCTCGGCGTCGCTTGAGCCGCCGGCGAAACCCATCCGCCTCTCCTTCTGGAGATAGCGCGCACCGATATTCGATGTCATGATGATGATCGTGTTCTTGAAGTCGACGGTGTTGCCAAGCCCGTCGGTCAACTGCCCCTCTTCAAACACTTGCAGGAGGATGTTGAACAGGTCCGGGTGTGCCTTCTCGATTTCATCGAGCAGGATGATGGAGTAGGGCGCCCGCTTCACACGCTCGGTGAGTTGTCCGCCTTCTTCGTATCCCACGTAACCCGGAGGCGAGCCGATCAGTTTCGACACGGAGTGCTTCTCCATGAACTCCGACATGTCGAAGCGGATCAACGCCTTCTCGCTTGCAAATAGAAACTCGGCGAGTGCGCGGGCGACTTCGGTCTTGCCCACGCCCGTCGGACCGAGGAACAGGAACGATCCGGCCGGCCGCTTGGCCGACTTCAGGCCGGCGCGCGAACGCCGAATAGCCCGAGCCAGTGCCGAAATCGCCGAATTCTGACTGACGATGCGCTTGTGCAACTCCTCCTCGATCCGCAGGAGCTTGGCCATCTCCTCTTCTTTGATCGAGGTCATCGGAATGCCGGTCCAACTCGCTACGACTTTCTCGATGTCTTCTTTCGTAACGCTGGCGGTCACCGTTTCATCCAGGTTGTATTTGCTGCGCAGCGACCGCATGTTCTCGCGTTCTTTGCGTTCCTCGTCGGAATAGAACCGGGCCTTCTCGAACTCGTGGTTGGCGATCGCGTTCTCCATGCGGTGCACGATGAACTTGACCCGCTTGTGCACCTCCGCGATTTCCTCCGGCATCGTCGTCTGCCGCAGCTTTACATGCGCGCCGGCTTCATCGATGAGGTCGATGGCCTTATCGGGCAGGAAGCGGTCCGGAATGTAGCGGCTTGATGTGAACACCGATGCTTCCACCGCGTCATCGGTGTAGCCGACCGCGTGAAACTTCTCATAGCGATCCTTGATCCCGAAGACCACCCGGATGGCTTCTTCCTCAGTCGGCGGATTTACCTTGACGGCCTGGAAACGGCGTTCGAGTGACCGATCCTTCTCGATCGACTTGCGAAACTCGCTCGGCGTCGTCGCACCGATGCACTGAATCTCACCGCGCGACAGAGCCGGCTTGAGGATGTTCGCCGCGTCCAAAGAGCCCTCGGCCGAGCCGGCGCCCACCAGCGTGTGCAGCTCGTCAATGAAGATGATCGCGTTCTGATTCTCCATCAACTCTTTCATGATGGTTTTCAGACGTTCTTCGAACTGCCCGCGGTACTTGGTTCCCGCCACGATCAACGACAGGTCGAGCGCCAGGACGCGCTTCTCCGACAAGAACGACGGTACATCGCCGTCGGCGATCTTTTGGGCCAGACCTTCGACAATCGCGGTCTTGCCGACGCCTGGTTCGCCGATCAGAACCGGATTGTTCTTTGTCCGGCGGCACAGGATCTGGACCAGTCGTTCCAGCTCGGTCTCGCGTCCAATCAGCGGGTCCAGCGTGCTGTCGACCGCCGCCTGCGTCAAATCGCGGCTGAATTCCGCCAGCAGCGAGCTCTCTTTTGGACGGCTCGACAGCAGTTTTTCCGATTGCGAGCGAGTCAGTTCCTCGCGAATCGTGGCCAAACGCAGCCCGCGTTCATGCAGAATCTCGGCGGCGAAACACTTCTCTTCCCGCAACAATCCCAGCAGAAAATGCTCTGTGCCGATGTGTTTGTGGGAGAGTCGTTCGGCCTCTTCCGCGGCGTAGGCCAACACCCGCTTGCACTCATGGCTCAGCGGTAGATCTACCGACGTGGAAACTTTTTCGCGGACCGTCGTGTGGGCTTCGATCTGTTTGCGGATGGACTCAACGGCGGCGTGCGAACGAAGAAAACGGTTGGCAAGGGCTTTGTCTTCGCGAATCAATCCCAGCAGTAAGTGCTCGGTCTCGATGTAGGGGCTGCCGAACTGGCTCGCCTCGTAGCGAGCAAAGAAAATCACCCGCCTCGCCTTCTCCGTGTATCGCTCAAACATGAAGCACCACGCCGGCCGGACTTTCAATGATTCCATTCCATAATATCAGCCTTCCTTGAATGGTAGGCCGGTTTGAAGACGGATTCGGTGGCAACCAAAGTCCGAGAGGGCCGCTTTCGAACCGTTGCAGTTGGCTACCCTACCTGTGGTATGACACGGCCTGCCTCGATTCGCAGGATCCGGTCGCAGCGTCCGGCGAAGGTCAGATTATGGGTCGCCACGACGACGGCCAAGTCGTGGGAGGCAGGCAGCGCCAGCACGATATCCATGATCCCTTGCGCCGTGCCGACATCGAGGTTCCCGGTAGGTTCGTCAGCCAACAGAAGTCGAGGTGAGGTCACCAGAGACCGCGCCAGGGCCACCCGTTGCTGCTCGCCGCCCGACAGCTCGCCTGACTGATGATGGGCCCTGTCCCCCAGACCCACCTCGGAGAGCCACCGCCAGGCCGCCTTCTCCGCCTGAGCATGGTTCGCCTCACCGATAAGCAATGGCATCATCACGTTCTCGAGTGCGGAGAACTCCGGCAGCAGATGATAGTTCTGCCAGACGTAACCGATCGACGTGTTGAGAAACTCTGCCAGGTCCGTCTCGGATTGCTTCGAAAGGGGCTTTGCGTCGAAATAGATTTCCCCCGACGTCAGGTTGTCGAGCGCGCCCAGCAGATAAAGCAATGTCGTCTTGCCGGCGCCCGACTCTCCGACCAGCGCGACGCTTTCACCCGAGCGCAACTCAAAGTTGGCGTCGTCGATGACGACGAGGTCGACGGCCCCTGACCGGAAAACCTTGCGGAGATTCTCAACGTGAACGAGCGGGGATCCCGCTCCCGTGGAGCCACCGTCTCCGGATGTGCGTTGCGGCGGGTTCACAGCAGCAACAATCCTCGAATCTCTTCGACGATCTTCTCCGGTTCGGCGTTTCCGCTTTCGACCGTGAAGTCCGCTTGGGCATAGCTCTCCTCCCGCTCGCGGTACAGCGCCTCGAAGCTTTCAAGGTCCCGCGCCAGCGGCCGATCGTCTTGGCCCGAAACCCGCTCCCAAAGCTGGCGCACCGGGCTATTCAGCCAAATCGATACCCCTGCCGCTGCAACCTTCTGGCGGTTCGACTTCTGCGCAAAAGCGCCGCCGCCGAGCGCGACCACCCGAGCCATCCCCATGCGTGCTTTCCTGACCTGTTCTCCGAGCGCCTTGTGTTCCACGGCACGAAATACCGGTTCTCCGAATCTGTCGAAGATCTCGACGATCTTTGAACCCGCCTCTCGCTCGATCTCGTCATCAAGATCCACGAAATCCCACTTGAGCGCACCGGCCAGGGAACGGCCTACGGTCGACTTGCCACACCCCATGAAGCCGACCAGATAGAGTGCCGGTGAGCCCTTGAGCTTCACGTGCATCTAGGCATTCTCCACCGACTCGTTGCTCAGCCTCACAAAGCCGGCCATGCGGCCGTACAGCAAGCCGGGCATGAGCCGTGCGGCACCTACCAGCAGCCAGCCGATGCGCGGCGTCACGACCGTCCGCTTGCCACGGCTCAAACCATCCAGAGTGGCGAGCGCACACTCGTCTGCGCTAATCGTGAAACGCTTCTTGCCGGGGACGTTCGATGGCAGTTTGCCGAGCAGGATGTTGCCGCCAAAAGGCGTATCGACGTACCCCGGGCACACGCTCATGACGTGGATTCCCTTGCGGCGCAACTCCATCCACAGGCCGTCCGAGAATGCGTTCAGCGCATACTTTGACGCGCTGTAGAGATTCAAGTTCGGTATGGGGACCTTCCCCGCGATCGAGCTTATGTTCACCACCGCGCCCCCTCGCGGGATCAGGGGAACAAGCCGTCTGGTCAGTTCCACCGGTCCGAACAGGTTCAATGCAAAGAGCTGACGTACGATCTCTGGCGAGGTTTCGATAGCCGCTTTGTGGAGCCCGACCCCGGCGTTGTTGACGAGCAGGTCGACCCGCTGCACGCGCCGTTCGACTTCATCGGCCAAGCCCTCCAGGGACGCCGGGTCGCAGAGATCGGCAGCGATCACGATACTCTCCGCCGGCGCAATCTCACGAGCAACCTCCTCGAGGACGGCCTGTCTGCGGGCTGTCAGAATCACCCGGGCGCCTCGCGCGGCAAACTGCCGGGAAAGTGCTCGGCCGATGCCCGACGACGCGCCCGTGACCAACGCCGTCTTGCCCGCGAAGTCGTTCATGATTTGTGCGTCGGCAGGAGGGAAGCCATAATGTAGCATGGCCGATAGGGCGCTGCTTCCGCTATTTCCGCTCCAGGTGGTGCTTTTCCCGGCCGCCCCGCTTCCCCTCCATATCTTCGAGCCGCGCTATCGGGAAATGGTCGGACGAGCGATCGGGCAAAAGTACGACTTTGGGGTGATCCTCGCTGAAGAGGCCACGGTTTCTTCGGTGGGCTGCACGGCCTTGGTCGAACAAGTGACCAAGCGCTACAAAGACGGCCGCTTCGATATCATGACCCGGGGCCGGCAACGCTTTCGGGCTCTTGAACTCGACCAGGAGAAGGACTATCTCAGGGCCAGGATTGATTTCTTTCAGGACGAATCGGCCGAGTCGCCGCCGCGCGGCGTCGTCGAAGAAGCCAGGCATCTGGCCCATGAAGTCGCGCGGGCCCTCCAAACCACACTACCCAAAGATCTCGGTGTCGACGAGCCCCAGGCCAGTTTTGCCTTGGCCGCCGCACTACCCCTTGATCTGAAGTTCAAACAGCAGTTACTCGAGCTGCGTAGCGAGCCACAGCGAATCCGCACTCTTGTCGAGCATCTGGGCAATGTCCTCGAACGCGCTCGAACGACCCAACGGATGCAGAGTCTGGCGAGGACCAACGGCCACGGCGGTCGGGTCGTCGAGTGACGGCTGCAAAGTCTTTCTGCGAAGGCTGTTACCTCAGACGGGAATGTTTGTCGTTACGAGTACGAGACCGTCGATGATCGCCTGACAGGGCATGCGATCAAACAGGAACTCCGTGCCCTCAGGGCGGCTGTCGAAAGCGAACCGGTCTATCGGACGGCTGATTGCTTTGGCTCAACGCACCGTCACGAACTCGATCGAAGCCAGCAGCATTTGAGCATACTGCTTCCAGTCCGAATGACTCACCTGAAGGAAGCCCCGCGCCGTTTTGACTTCCTTCTTGGTGGGTGGGCGGGAGTAGAGGAGTTCGTAGGCTCTGCTGACGCGAGCTTTCTCGTCCAAGCCCGCGTCCGCCTCCAGGCGTTTCGCCAACGCCTCGGCCTGTTGGATCACAAAGCTGTTGTTCAGGAAGAACAACCGCTGAAGCGGTCCTACGGTCACGCTTCGCACCGGCGCTGTGTCCTTGGGGTCGGGAAAGTCGAACAACGTCAGCATGCGGTCCGGGGAAGTTCGGTTGATACTGCCGTAGACAGCGCGCCGGTGGTTCTTGTCGCTAAGCGGCTCGCTGGGGCCGCCCATGGTGGGATCGAGATTTCCGGCTACGGCCAGCAGGGAATCGCGTAGGGCCTCGGCATCGAGCTGCTGCTTCGGCTCGAAGCGCCAGAGGTAGTGGTTGGCGGCGTCTTTTCGGTAGTTGCTCTCGGTGATCTCTGAGCTCAAACGGTAGGTCGTCGACAGCATGATTTCGCGGTGAATCGCTTTCATTGACCAGCCCGACTCCATGAACCGCGCCGCCAGATAGTCCAGCAACAGCGGGTGCGTCGGTCGTTCCCCGAGCCGCCCGAAATTGCTCGACGACGTCACAATGCCGCGGCCGAAATGATATTGCCAGATGCGGTTCACCATCACGCGGGCCGTCAGCGGGTTCTCCTTGCCCGCGATCGCTTCGGCAAGCTGTAAACGCCCGCTGCCTTCGTTGAAAGCGGGCGGCTCGCCTTCGCTCAAAATCCGCAGCCAGCGACGCGGCGCGATCGGACCGAGATTGTTCTTTTCGCCGCGAATGCGAACGTTGATGTCTTTCGGTTCGTCGGCTTCGCGATAGACGTGAATGAAGGGATACTGCTCCGGAACCGCTTCCTCCAAGGCCTTCAGTTCGGCTTCGAGGCGTTCGAGATGCGCTAACCAAGCTGTGTTGAGAAAACGCTTGATGCCCTCCGCATCGCGGTGATAGATGCCCTCAGGGTACGCAAGCGCGGCCCGGCGGTACTTCTTGTATGCCAGGTCTCGCCACAGATACCATTTCGTCGGCTCCAGAAAATCGAGATTCGTATTGAGCAGAGTCTTCTGGTTGCGGGAGCCTTCAGCACCCCCGAGCCGGACGTAGTTGACGTCGTCGACTTCCCGCTTCTCCTTGTGGATGGCGAGGACGGTCTTCTGCACCTCAGCCGAACGCTGCTTGACGAAATCCAGGCTCGCTTCCTCGCGCAGCACCTTCTTCCAGTCGTCGAGATAGCCGTGGTCGTAGACGTCCTTTTTGAGATAGGTGATCCAGCGCTCCATCGTTTCCTGATCCAAGCCGGAGCCTTCTGCGACTTCCTCCGGATCTTCTCCACCGCGCAGCACCCGCCAGGAAGCGACGAGATAGCCCTCCGTTTGCGTCATCGAGATGTCGATCAGTTGGTCGGTGACCTTCTTCAAGAAGGCTTCCATCTCGATTTTCTTTTCCTTGACGCTCTCCTGGGCCTCTTTGCGCGCGGCGACCACGTTCTCGTCGACCAGCGGGTACTCATCTTTCTCGGTGCTCGAGAAGATGCCTTGCAGCGAATAGAAGTCTGTTGTCGGGATCGGGTCGTATTTGTGGTCGTGGCACTGCGCGCAGCCCAACGTGAGCCCAAGGAGCACGCGTCCGGTAACATCGACGCGATCGTCATCGCGTATGCCGAGTGCATGGAAGCCCAGCGCCGGCAACACCTCCTCCCGGTCGTAGCCGGGCATCAGGTCGGCGGCCAGTTGCGCCTTGATGAAGCGGTCGTAAGGCATGTCGTCATTGAAGGCCTTGATCACCCAGTCTCGGTAGCGATAGGCGAAAGGAAACGGAGTGTCCTCGAAAGCGGAGGACATGCCCTCGCCGTAGCGCGCCAGATCCAGCCAGTAGCGTCCCCAGCGCCCTCCGTAATGAGGCAAGTCGAGCAACCGCTCGACGACCGTCGCAAAGGCTTGCGGAGAATCATCCGCCACGAAAGCCGCGACTTCCTCGGGCGTCGGCGGCACTCCGATCAGGTCGAATGTCGCCCGGCGAATGAGAACGCGTTTCTCGGCGGGCGCTACCGGCCGCAGACCTTCGGCCTCCAGCCGGGCGAGAACAAAGCGGTCCACGGCGGTGCTCGGCCATTGCCGATCGTTGATGTCCGGCAGATCGGGTTTGCGTACCGGCTGGAACGACCAGAACTCGCGAAATTCCGGTCGGATGACGTATTCGTCCTCCGTCTGCTCCCCTGAAGCCGCGAGTTGGGGCTCGGGCCACACCGCCCCATTGGTGATCCACTGCCGCAGGTCGGCGATCTGCTTCTCACTGAGCTTCTCGGTCGGCGGCATCTTGAGTTCCGCGTGGGTGCGCGAAACCGCCTGAAACAGGAGACTCGCTTCCGCGTCTCCGGGCACGATCGCCGGGCCCCGGCCGCCGCCTTCGAGAAGATGCTCGCGGGCATCGAGACGCAAACCGCCCATTTGGGTTTCCGTGTGACAGATGTAGCAATTCTTCGCTAGCACCGGTCGCACACGGGTCTCGAAGAACTCTTCCCCCGCTTGGTTCGCCGGCGCGCCCGATATGAATGTGAGCAACAGAACGAATAGATAGGCGCTGCGCATGGGAAAAAATTAATGCTCAGTATAGTTCAGAGGGCAGCTCGCGCCCCGTGCCGTAGCAGTTTCTCCTGACAAGCCTCGGCGTCGTAGGTGAGGGTGCGCCTCATCCTTAACGGCACTGCCGATAGTCCCTTTTTACGGACCGCCCCCGTATTCGCGTGCACGCAGAATATCCCGAATACGTCGATTCCTATGTGAGCCGTGCTCTCTTGGTAGTGGCCTGTATACTGGGGCTCTTGCTGGCCCTCCCGTGCTTGGCGGCTGATGCAGAGTCTTTTTTTGAGCAAGCCCGCAAAGCCGAAAAGGCCGGCGACGACGTCTCTGCTTTTCTGCTCTACATGCAAGCGAGGGCCCGGGAACCGGCCAACCGCCGGTTCGTTTGGGCCGCGGAAGCCGTCCGCCGTCGCGCCGCGCAGACATTGGCGGGGCTCGGCAATCTCGCCGCGGCTCAGAAGCTCGACCCGGCTGACCCCTATCTCTCCGGATTCGGAGCCGAACTCGGGGACGATCTCCTTGACGATCCCGCCGTTAAACCTCGTCCGTTGAAGGCTCCGGTGGAGCTTCAGCCCAAGGACAAGACTACCGGCTTTCGCCTGCGCGGCACGATGCGTGAGGTCTACGAGGCAGTCGCCGAGTCTTTTGGACTTGCGGTCGCGTTCGATCTCGATTTCGACGGAGACGAAGAGATCCGATTCGAACTCGATGACGCCGACTTCTACGAAACGATCTATGCCCTGATCGATGTGACCGGAACGATCGTCGTCCCCGTCCACGCCGGGCTTTTTCTCGTGGCTGAGGATTCGAGGGCCAATCGAACCCAGCTCGAGCCCGTGGCCACGGCCGTGATCCCCATCATGGAGCCGATCACCGCGCAGGACGCTGACGAATTGGCCAAGGCAGTCCAGCAGACTCTGAATATCCGGCGCCTGTTCGTCGATACGGCTCGGAAGCAGGTTCTCGTCCGCGACACGGTTCGCAACGTGCAACTCGCCGAAGCTCTCTACCATCATCTCGCTCATCCGCGCCCCGAGGTGGTGATCGACGTGGATCTGATCACCCTGGCGGATTCATCTGAGACCACCACCGGCGTCCAACTGCCGGCGTCTTTCCCGGTGACGAACTTCAGCACGATCTTCTGGAATACAGCGCGCGAATACAACCGCTTGGCGCCGCTGCTCGGCCTCGGCGGCGGACAGACCGTCTTCGGCATCGCCATCGGAAGCGCCTCCCTTTTGGCGCAGAAGATGAAATCGTCGGGCCGCGTCTTCACCGGCTTCTCTGTTCGTTCGGCGAACGGCATGCCGGCCAGCTTCCTGGTTGGAGAGCGGTTTCCGATCATCAACGCCCGCTTTTCGGCTCCTTTGATCACCGACGAGATCGATGACTCGATCAACCGGGGCACGTACCGGGAGCCGTTTCCGTCGTTCACGTTCGAAGACCTCGGCCTGACCTTCGAGGTGACGCCTCAGATTCACAGCGCCAAAGAGGTCTCACTCGATATCAACATCGAGGTCAAGCAATTGACCGGGGTCGCCGTGAACGATATCCCCATACTGTCGCATCGGCAAATGCAGACGTACTCCCGGCTGCGTGACGGCGAAGTGGCTCTCATCTCCGGGTTGGCTGTTCTGGAAAGGCGCCGCACCAAAAGTGGTCTCGCCTTCTTCACGCAAATTCCCTGGATCGGAAACGTCCTTGGCCGCAACTTCTTCGAGACCAGCCAAGACCACCTGATCATCGCGATCCGTCCACGCGTCGTCCGGCTTCCGCCGGCGGAAATCGAGCCCACCCTCACCCTGCGCGTGGGGCCTGAAAGGAGACCCCTGCCGGCCATCTGACCGGCTGTTGCGCCGCGGCGATCGGCGTCTCGATATTGGCCCCGTGACAGCCATCAGCGGACACATGCCGCGAGGGTACGATGAGGGGCGCCTCCCAAGCCTCTTTGTCAACCGGTCTCGATTTTGTGACGCGACGGCCTGGTCTGCGAGTAGGGCTCCCCCCGCAGCTCCTTCCACCCAGTACCTGCGGAAGCATTTCAGTCTTGTCGCGTGCTGTCCCTCCTGCTTAAGGTAGGGGGCATGGCGCCGCCGCGCATTCGCACGCGCCCTGCGGGCGCAAACCTGTTGCGCACTTTCAGCGACGACGCCCTTTACATCCGCAGCATTCCCGATCGGGGTTCCATCAATGGTTTAAGTGCAAGACAACGCCTGCCAATTTGCGAAGATACACTTTCGCATGTCGTTCATGATTGACGAGATCGAGCAGCAGCCTGATGTGCTCGAGCGCACTTTGCGTAAGGAACTTCCTCAGATCGAAGCGTTCCGGCGGCGCATCGCCAATCGGCCCATCGACTTCGTCAGCCTGGTCGCGCGAGGAACATCGGACAACGCGGCTCTTTTTGGACGTTATCTCATCGAGATCTCAACCGGCCTGCCCGCATCGCTCGCTGCGCCCTCCGTGACTACCCTGTACGGGGTCCGGCACCGATGGAAAAACACGCTCGTCATCGCGCTTTCCCAATCGGGTGAGTCCACCGATACCAATCTGTATGTCCAGACAGCCCGCGAAGCAGGGGCACTGACGGTCGGTATTACGAATGAGAGCACAAGCTCGCTGACCGGCTTGGTCGACGAGGTCTTTCTCGTTCATGCCGGGAGCGAGAAGAGCGTCGCCGCCACCAAAACCTATACGGGTCAGCTACTGATGCTGTACTTGCTCGCGTACGCTCTCGGGGCGCCGATCCCGCCCAAGTGCCTCGAGCGGTTGCCTGCTCTCGCCTCTCGAGCGCTGCGAACCCGGAAGCGGGTCGCCGCGCTTTCCGAGCGATACCGCTTGATGAACTACGCCGTCGTCGTTGGCCGCGGATTGAACTATGCCAACGCCTTCGAGCTGTCACTGAAGATGATGGAGACTTGTTATGTCGTGGCTGAACGTTTCTCCGGTGCGGACTTCTTGCACGGCCCCATCGCACTCGTCGAGCGTGCTTTCCCGGTCTTTGTCTTCGCTCCCCCCGGCCCGACCAGCGACACGACCCTCGATACGCTGCGGCGCCTGCGCGAGCTTGAGGCCGAGACCATCGTGATCGGGGAGGCGCCGGACGCCGCGATGCGATCCATCAGTGTGCCCGTCACGGGTCGCGTTCCGGCCGATTACCCCCAGGATCTGCTCACGCCCATCCCCTACATCATCCCGGCGCAACTCTTCTGTGCGTTCCTCGCCGAACGGAAAGGTATCGACCCCGACCATCCCCGGACTCTGACCAAGGTGACGCGAACGATCTAAACTCCTGTTGCAGAAACCGCCGGCTCATGCGAACGTTGTTTTCGTCATGGTGCCCGGGGTGGGACTCGAACCCACACGTCCCGAAGGACAGAGGATTTTAAGTCCTCTGCGTCTGCCGATTTCGCCACCCGGGCATCGTTCGCGATCGGCATTCGACTTCCTGCCGCTGCGCTCATCATATCTTCCGGAGCCGGGCGCCAGAGAAAAAAGGATCGCGTAGCGTGTCGGGGCGTGGTTCAGCCGGGCAACTGTTGGAGTATCGTCGGATGTTTGATCTTCGCCTTCGAGAAGGCAGCGGTCGCCAGACAGCAACTTGGGGAATAGCCGTTCGAGGGTTTCACGACGGCTAAGCGCGGCTAAACCAGGATGTCCTTGACGATCTTGCCATGGACGTCTGTCAAGCGAAAGTCGCGGCCTTGGAAGCGATAGGTCAGCTTCATGTGATCGATGCCAAGCCGGTGGAGAATCGTAGCGTGCAGGTCGTGTACGTGGACGACATTGTCGACGGCGGCGTAGCCTAGCTCGTCCGTGGCGCCGTAGCTGAACCCGGGTTTGACGCCGCCCCCGGCCATCCACATCGAGAAACCCTTGATGTGGTGGTCACGGCCGGCTTTTGATCGGTCGCCCTGCGACATCGGCGTTCGACCGAATTCGCCGCACCAGAGGATCAAGGTGTCGTCGAGCAACCCGCGCTGTTTGAGGTCTTTGACCAGTGCCGCGGAACCCTGATCGACGAGGCCGCAGGTTTCCTTGATGCCGTTCTTGATATCGCCGTGATGGTCCCAGCCGCGGTGATAGAGATGGATGAAGCGCACGCCGCGCTCGGCCAGGCGCCGCGCCAGCAAACAATTGGAGGCGTAGGAGCCATCGTCGCCCGTCGTACCGTACATGTCGAGAATGTGCTGCGGCTCGTTCGAAAAGTCGACCAACTCGGGTACGCTCATCTGCATTCGGAACGCCAACTCGTATTGCGCGATGCGCGTTGAGATTTCCGGGTCGTCGATCATCTCGCCTTGAATGCGGTTGAGCTTGCCGACCGTATCGATCAGGCCCGATTGGTTGTCACGGCTCACGCCCGGTGGGTTGCGCACATACGACACCGGTTCCCCGCCGGACTGGAATTTTACGCCCTGATAACGGCTCGGCAGGAAACCGCTGTGCCACTGGCGCGCGGCGATAGGCTGCGACTGCGCCCCGCCCTCCGACGTCAGCACGACGAATCCCGGCAGATCTTCCGACTCGCTGCCCAGTCCGTACGTGATCCATGAGCCCATGCTCGGCCGGCCGGCGACGCGAAAGCCCGTGTTCATGAAAGTGTGGGCGGTGTCGTGGTTGATTTGCTCGGTCTGCATCGATCGGATGATGCAAATGTCATCAGCGATCCCGCCGATGTGCGGCAGCATGCTGGTCATGTGCTGGCCGGATTTGCCGTACCTCTTGAACGGATGCTGAGGAGCGAGAATGTGCAGCTCTTTGCCTTGCAGTTGCGCGATCTGCTGCCCCTTCGTGAACGATTCGGGCATGGGATCGCCGTCACGGTCGACAAGCGCCTGCTTGTAGTCGAAGAGTTCCAGGTGCGCCGCGCCGCCTGCCTGGCAGAGGAAGATCACCCGCTTGATGGTTTGTGAGTGATTCGGAAAGCCGGAGATGCCGGGAACCGCCGCCGGCAGCCTCCCTTTGAACAGTGATGTAAGCGCCAGGCTTCCCAGGCCCAGCGAAGCTCGGCCCAAGAACGCTCGGCGGGTATCCCGCATATTTGTCGTCAACATTTCCTTGACCCTGATCTCTTTGTGAATCTCTTCGCGCCTCAGTAACGCATCACGAATTCGTGTTTGTTCATCACCGCGCGAGCCACTCCGGTCCAGGCGGCGAGTTCAACGGGATCGAGATCCGCCGGCAGCCGTGCGAGTCCGACGCTCAGCAATCTGCGCGCTTGTTCGGGATCACGCTGGAAGTCGGCCAACTGCGATACGACCAGTTCCGCGAGGGCTTGCTGCTCCTGAGCCACCGCCTTCCGGGAAACGGCCTGCTCGAAGGCGAAATCGATTCGGCCGGCCGTGTCCGAGTGCCCCGATTGGAGAATCCGCGCCGCGAATGCGCGCGCCGCCTCGACGTAGCTGGGGTCGTTGAGCATGACCAGCGATTGCAGCGGCGTGTTCGAGACAATCCGCTCGGCGGTGCACTCTTCGCGCGCCGGCGCGTCGAATGCCATCAGCGACGGATGCAGGAAGGTACGCTGCCAATGCGTGTAGAGTCCACGCCGGAACTGGTTTTCGTTGTAGTCCGGCTCATACTCGCGCTTCGGGAAGTTGAGTTCCCGGTAGTACCCGGCCGGTTGATAAGGTTTGACGCTGGGTCCATACATTTTGCGGTTCAGCAGCCCGCTTACGTCGAGCGCGTTGTCGCGGATGAACTCCGCATCGAGCCGCCGCATGGTTTGTCGGCCGTGATAGCGGTTGTCGAGGTCCTGCCGCCGGAGCGCCTCGCTCGGCTCGCTGGACCGGCGGTAGGTCTCCGACAGCACTATCGTGCGAATGATGTGCTTGATGTCCCAGCCACTCTCCATGAACTCGACAGCCAGTAAATCGAGCAACTCCTGATTGACCGGCGTTTCGCCCTGCGAGCCAAGATCGTCGAGCACCTTCGACAATCCGGTTCCGAAGAGCATCTTCCACATGCGGTTGACAAACACCCGCGCGGTCAGCGGATTCTCGCGGTCGACAAGCCAGTTTGCCAGGTCGAGACGAGTCAGACGGTTCCCGTTGACGGGAATCTGTGTAAGGAAGTGCGGCGCCTGCGGCTCGACGATTTCGCCGGAATCATCCATCCAATCGCCGCGCGGCAGGATGCGGACTTCCCGTAATTCTTCGCTTACCTCGGTGACGAGACATTCGTCCGCATGGTCGAACAACTCCGCCCGGCGGCGCTCCAGCTTGCGAATCTCACGCCATGCAGAGCTGCTCTTTGTCCACTGTATGAACTTTTGGCGAAGAGCTCTGCCTTGTTTCCCGGAGAGTTTCGCCTCCGTGCGAACGGCCTGCCGGAGATCATCACCAGGAGGTAATTCCGGGAAGTCCGACTCCGTTACGGAGAGCTGAGAAAGCCCCGCGATCTTCTTGGCGCCGCTGCCGTTGTAGATCATTGTGAATTGCAGCTTCTGTCCGTCCTTCGAGGACAAGGGCTTGGCCAAGACCCACATGGCGCGCCGCGAACCTTCTTCCGCCAAGTTGCCCTGCCAACCGGACCGCGCGTAGCCGTCCAGGGTGTGACGCAGGTAGGAGTCCGCGCCCTGGCGATCCGGCACGAGCGCGCCGAACCCGATGGATTCCTGTCGTCCGTCTTCCCGCAGCAGCTTCACGTCGAACTCGCTCAGGTAGAATTCGTCAAAGTCTTCGCTGGGAAAGAGTTCCAGGAGCACGGCGGTGATCGTCTCGCCTTTGAGCTTCATCTCGACTTTCTGGACAGCCTCGCGGGGTTTCTCTTCACCGGTCACCACCTGGCGGAAGAAACCGTCTTCTTCCAGCCGTAGATCGATGTCCTCGCAGCCGCTGATATCAGGACGAGCGCAGTCGTTCCAGACGCGCTGGGGCTCTACAATCTTCCATTCTTCAAGCCGCTCGCGCAGATAGGCGCGGAACGTCTCGATGTTCTCGCGATTGCTCTTGAGCTTTCCTGCTTCCTGCCGTAGCTCCCGGATGCGGTTTTGGATCGACGAAACTTCTTCCTTCGCCTCCTCCGGCAGCACTCGGATCAGCGGCTCGAATTGCGAGCCGTAGACGCCGACCTCTTCGATGTCCGCAAAGAACGCCGCCATTTGATAGAAGTCCTTCGAGGCGAATGGGTCGAACTTATGGTCGTGGCATTCCGCGCAGCCGAGTGTGGACCCCAACCACACTTCGGAGACGTTCCTCACCCGGTCGGTGGCGTATTTCGCGAGGTATTCCTTGGCCTGCGCGCCGCCCTCGTTGGTGACGCGATTGAGCCGGTTGTAGGCGCTGGCGACACGTTCGGCTGTGCCGGCATCGGGAAGCAGATCGCCCGCCAGTTGCTCTCTGGTGAACTGATCGAAGGGCTTGTTCTCGTTGAACGCACGTATCACGTAGTCACGGAACAAATAGACGTTGATCGGTATGTCGCTGTGGAACCCGATCGAGTCAGCATACCGGACGAGATCGAGCCAGTAGACAGCCATCCGCTCGCCGAAATGAGGCGAGTCGAGCAGACGGTCGACCAACACCTTATAGGCGTGCGGATCGTCATCTGCGATAAACGCCCTCGCTTCCTCGGCGCTGGGTGGCAAACCCGTCAGATCGAAGCTCAGACGGCGGATGAGAGTGCGACGGTCCGCCTCGCCGACGGGCCTGAGCCCCTTTTCTTCCAGAGCCGCGTTCACGACATGATCGATTCCCGCGGGTCCCTGGGGCGCCTCGGTGCGCTCCGACGGAATGTAGGCCCAATGCGGTTCGTATTCCGCGCCCTGTTCGATCCAACGCCTCAGCAGTGCTTTCTGATCGTCCGTCAGTTTCTTGTTCGACCAAACCGGGGGCATGGCCCGAAGCGGTTCCGGATCGTAAAGTCGCGCGACAAGCTTGCTCGCCTGGGGGTCACCGGGGACGATGACGCCGGCTTGAACCGCTGCCTCGCGCCGATCGAGTCGCAGGCCCGCCTGCCGGGCGTTGCCGTCGGGTCCGTGGCATCGATAGCAATTCTCGGAAAGAACAGGCCGGATATCGCGATTGAACCGCACAGGCTCCGCGCCCGTGGTTATCGAGGCCGCGGCCAACGCAAGACAGGTGGTGAGCAGGGGGCCGAATCTCATGGGGTAAGAACGCCGCTTACTGGAGCGCCCCTGTCTATGATACGCCGCGCCGCGGTGAGAGTCAGCCCTTTTCGCGCTAATGTCAACGCAATCCAGAACGTTCCTCTTTCTCAGCATGGGTTCATTCACCACGAATGGACACGAATCAACACGAATGAGGGGCGTTGTTGCTGCGGAGGCGGGAGCTGTGTGTCCATTCGTGTCCATTCGCGTCCAGCGCAGCGGGTCGAGCCCAGAGGGCGACGGGAGCTGCGGCGAACGCTGCGCTTCGCGCCGTTTCCCGGGTAAACGGGATTCTGCGCAGTTTTGCAGGATTTCCCAGCTAACGACGCTCGTGGTGAGGCGGGTCGAGAACGGTGGATGGTAGTCAGACATTTGCACACCCCCCATTTGCACTTGCGCGCAACAGTTTGCAGTCAAAATCGGAAAAGGCCGTGAAGACCGTGTTTCGTGACTCGTGAATCGTGAAAAACCTTACAGGCCGTGTTGCCGGCGCAGGAGGCTCGCACCTCGTGTTGCCGGCCCTCTCCCGCACTTCACCTCGCCACGTGGCGACAAATCCGGGCCAGGATTCCCGCCTCCCTGTTGTCATGCTATGCAGGCCGGGGGGGCAAAAACAAGACTGAAGGGTTTCAGTACTTCGAGCCGATGGGGAACGTTCTCCTTGGCTTACCAGGGGGACTTCTCACATTGCTCCGACACCCTTTTCGCGCTATTTGCACAATCGACAGCCTACCGAGAAGATGCCGCGCAAAAACGCTGACTTACACTAGAACATCGCTACTGCTCTTCGATCCGGTAGAGCTGCGTGTCCGTTCGCAGGAACACAATGTCATCCACCACGGCGATGGAGGCGAGCGTCCGGCCGTCAACCCGGCTCTCGGCGAGCTTCTCATACTCACGGCCGGGATTGATCACCGTCGTCAGACCGTCTTCGTTCAAGAGGTAGATACGACCGCCGGCCAGCACCGGCGACGCCGAGTAAGCCCCCTCCAGCCGCTGCCGCCAGATCTCCTCGCCCGTGCGAGCGTCGAGGCAAGTGGCGATGCCGTTGTCGCTCACCATGTATAGCTCATCGCCGACGACAAGCAGCGAGGGTGTGTGCGAGACACCTTTGCGGTAGCTCCATGCGACGTGTGATTTCGTCACGTCGCCGCGGCCGTCGGGCCTGACCGCAAACAGCGTCGGTTTGAAGTAGCCCGATGTGACGTAGACGAGACCATGCGCCGAAACGGGCTTCGGGATGTTCGAAAAACCCTTGTACCGAATCCACCAGAGTTCCTCGCCGGTCTCGACATCATAGGCGACCGTGCGTCCCGCGCCGGGACTCACAAGCTGCGTGCCGCGTTCGGTCGTAATCACGAGCGAGGTGGCGTACGAATGCTCGGAGTCGCCACGGTAGCTCTTCCAGCGAATCTTGCCGGTATCTTTCTCCAGCGCAACGACGTATTGCAGGTCGTAGCCGTCGCAGTTGATCAGTAACAGGTCGCCGGCCGGCACAGGCGAGCCGGAAGATCCATGCCGATGGTAGTAACGGAGTTCCTGCGTTTTCCAAAGTACCTCCCCGGCAGTTGTGAGAGCTGCCGTACCCTGCGTTCCGAAATGCACGTAGACGCGTCCGCCCTCAAGAAGCGGCGTGGGTGAGGCGTGACTGTTTTTCTTGTTGATCTTCGGCGGGTTTTGGAAGTGGAAGAGCTCGATGTCGCGCAGCGTTTCGCCGCTGACCGGGTCGAGAGCCAGGGCTCGTAGAGAGCGTCCTTCATCGGTGGCCGTTGTCAGCCACAGTTTGCCTTCACCAATCACGGGTGACGACCAACCCAGCCCGGGGAGTTCTTTCTTCCACGTGACGTTGCGGGTTTCGCTCCAACTGAGAGGCGGCTTGGCGCTGAACGCGATGCCTTGGCCGCCGGGGCCTCGGAACTGAGGCCAGTCACCGGCCGGAAGCACTTGGGGGAAAGTCGCGAAAAGGGTGGCTGCCAAAGCGGTTGCGAACAAGCGGATTTCCCGGATACCCATGACAAGAGAGTACCGCAAGACCGAGGCGCTGTTTGGATGTGGGCAGCCTTGCGTCTTGCGCCGTCGGAGTTTGCAGCGAGAGCTGTCAGGACGAGGCGTGCGCCGCTTGGCCGCCCCTGGCTTATTGATAGGGGTCTGTCCTGGCTAAAAACGAGTTTTGGGCTAGGATGGTGGCATGTTTGTCCGGCGAAATAGACCGAACAAGAGGCCGCGAGAGCGTCTGCCGGAACATTTTGTCGCGGGGACAACGGCGCGGGCTGCCGGCGATGCTCCGCAACACGAGGGCTTTGCCCCACACGCGGCTCCACAAGCTGATTGCTCAACAGAGAGGAAACGGGCGCGCCGGTTGCCGCTGCAGACGAGGGGGAAGAGAGCTGCATCGGCGGTGCTGCAAAGGGCATTCCGCGGCAGAGCTTCTGGCTCGCGGAGCAAGCAATGCGAGCGGCGGTTCAATGGCGGGACCCACCGGGAGCTTCATAGTCCATTGAAAACATTGGGTGCATGCAAGTCAGAAACACCTGTAGCCGGGGTAGACCCTATCACGTTCCATGCCTAGCTACGGCGCTCTCGATATCGGTAGTAACTCTGTGCGGATGCAGGCGGCCGAGGTCGTGGCGGGTGGTCCCGTTCGCATTCTCGCGGAGGAGAGGCAGGTCACCCGGCTGGGCGATTCGGTGTTCCGCCAGGGCCGGATCAGTGACGATGCTCTCAAGCTGACTACCGACGTTCTCACGCGCATGGCAAGGACGTTCGAGAAGGAAGGCGTCGAAAACGTCCGGGCCGTGGCGACGAGCGCGGTTCGTGACGCCCGGAATCAGAAAGAGTTCCTCGAACAGGCTCGCGACGCCCTGGGCATTGCCGTCGAGATCATTTCTGGACAGGAAGAGGCGCGGCTCATCCACCTGGGCGTGGAGAGCAGTTGGCCTCATCCGACGGATGACATTTTCATCTTCGACATTGGCGGCGGCAGCACCGAGTTGATACAAGCTCACCGTGGACATCTGAAGGCCGCCTTCTCGAAGCCTCTCGGGGCGGTTCGTTTGACGCGGACCTTCATGAATGACGACCCGCCCACCCAGCGCCAACTCCACCAACTCGACGAATACATCGAGCAAAAACTGCGACCGGTGTTAAGGAGCTTTGGGTCCGTGCGGCCCAGGCGCACGATTGCAACGTCGGCGACGGCATCAGCCGTAGTGTGCGCGGCGCACCGGGTTCCCCGTGCGCGCCGCGACTTGATCGATCGGATACGAATCTCTCGGGCGCAACTGCGCCGGCTGTACGAGGACCTTTCGCGCCGCAGCTTGAAGGAACGTCTGTTGGCGCCGGGCATCGGCCCGCGCAGGGCGGAGGTGATCATTGCGGGGTGCGCGGTCCTCTGCCGGGTGTTGGAGGATTTCCGGTTACCGTCGCTCTACTATTCGCGGGCCGGTGTGCGCGACGGGTTGATCGCTGACCTGGCGCAGGGAGATACGGAGGCTCGTTCCTCGCGGCTCGACGAAGATCGGCGCCGTGTCGTGCGCGACTTGGCGCGGCGTTACCTCGTGCCGCTTCGTCACGCCGACAAGGTGGCCGCGATGGCGGCCACGCTTTTTGTGTCGCTGCAACCGCTACATAACCTGCCGGAGTCGGCGGGACGCTATCTGGAGGCTGCCGCCTACCTGCACGATGTCGGGCACTTCGTGAGCGACACGCGCCATCACCGGCATTCCTTCTATCTGGTGGCGAATTCGGATCTGGCGGGTTTCACGGCGCGGGAGCGAATGTTGGTGGCAAACCTTTGCCGCTACCACCGCAAGGCGCTACCATCGCCGAATCAGGAGAATTTCAAGGTACTCTCGGACAACGACCAGCAGCTCGTCGAGCGGTTGATTCCGCCGCTTCGTCTCGCGGACAGCCTGGACCGCAGCCGCGAGCAAAGGGTCACGGACGTGCGAGTGCGCGTTCGCCGGTCGAAAGTCGAGTTGCAGCTTGTCTCCTCGCAGGAAGTGGATCTCGAGCAGTGGGCCGCACAGCAGGTCGAAGACGCTTTTCGACAAGTGTATAATCGCTCGCTGATCGTGCTGCAGAACGGCGCTTGATGCAATGACAGCCCCCTCACAGTCTCCGGAGACGATCCGCCGTTACGCGCAGCGACAGGGAGCGGCGCGTCTCGATCGGCTTGCCTGCGAGATGGGCCGGAACTGCAGGAGCGCGGACGTCGAGGCGGTTCACGATCTACGGGTGTCCATCCGGCGGCTGTTGAGCTGCCTGAAGGCATTCCCCGAGTTCTTCTCGTCCGGGGGCAAGAGGAAAGTGCGCCGGCGGTTGCGGGAGATCATGACCCTGGCGGGCGAAGTGCGAAACCTTGATATTGCCGTCGAGCTCGGTCGTCAAGCCGGGCTGCCCGAGGAGAGCGAGTTGCTTGCGAAGCTGGCGTGGGAGCGGACGGAGGCGGCCCGCCGCTTGCGCTATGACTGACAAGTGGCGTGCTCGGTTGAGTCTGTGAGCTGAGAGAGGGTGATGGCGTCTCGAAAGTCTCTTCCATGGATCGAGGAGGGCTTCGCTGCGGAGAACGCTCGGGTTGTCTTGCCTCGCTTGGCGGAGCAGCTTTTTGCGAAGGGACGCAAGGTGGCTGCCGCCGGTGTCACTCCCAAGGGTCTACACCGCTTCCGGCTGGAGGTGAAGCGATTCCGCTACGTGCTGGAGCTGTTTCAGCCCTGCTATGGCCCCGCTTTGAAGCAGCGGCTGGAGAAGCTCAAGGCGTTGCAAGATCATCTGGGATCGATCAATGACTGTGAAACGACGTTGGAACTACTACGCATGCGCCCCTATCGGGAGCTTGCCGAGCGACGAGCGCTGCAGCAGCACCTCAAAGCCCTGGGCCAGGCCCGAACAAAAGCATTCATCTCGTACTGGAACGAGACCTTCGGCAGCCCCGACCGTCAGCGATCGTGGACAACCTATCTGGAACGGTACTCCCGGTAAGGTGGCTCTTGATATTCGGCAGGGAGCCGGAGCGCCGCACTACACTAGCCTGCATTTTTTGCCACGTGGGGAGGCGAAGTGCGTGAGAGGGCCGTCAGGACGAGGCGCGAGCTGCTTGGCGCGCGGAGGTGTACTTTGACAGTACATCGAGCACGGCAAGCAAGCGCAACGAAGTCATGGCGGTCGTATTGCGTGCTTCCCCCGTCAGGTGGTGAGAAATGCAGGCTATACCCGCAACGTTACTCCTCGGCGTCTTCCACAGCTACGTCGGCTTCCATGAAGGGTTCCGGAGCCTGCGGATCGAGATCGACGGCGATCTCACCCGTCTGGATCTCTTCCATCGCGATCTTGGTCGGCTTGCGCGATGTCGTCGAGATCGTTGGCCGCGCACCGGCCTGGAGCTGGCGGGCGCGCCGAGCGGCGGCAATGATAAACCGATAGACGCCCTGTTCCTCGTCGTTCGGGAGGAACCATGGTTGATCAGGCGGTTTCTCCCAACCCTGGCTGTCTGGTCTTAATTGAACTTCTTCACTCATATCCTGGTTTCTGCCTGGAAGCTCTCAACGATCGACGCAATCCGGCCTGCCATTCGTTTCTGGCGGCAACGCTCCGCGACGAGGATACTCCTGAGTTGTTCCACCGTCTCTTCGATCTGATCGTTGATCAAAACGTAGTTGTACTCCCTGTAGTTCGCCACTTCCTGAGCGGCCTCGCGCAAGCGGTGCTCGATCACCTCGTTTGAGTCGGACGAGCGGTTGCGGAGCCGGTTTTCCAGTTCGGTGGGCGATGGCGGAAGGATGAAGACGGTGATTGCTTCCGGAAGCCTCTCCATCAATGATGCCGCACCTTGCACGTCAATGTCCAGGAGCAAATCGTGACCCTGCCGTCGGGCGCTGTCGAGCACGGCGTTCGAAGTGCCGTAATAGTTGCCGAAAACCTTGGCCCACTCGAGAAGCTCGTTGCGGTCGCGCATAGCGAGGAACTCCTCTTCGGTCACGAAACGATAACTCTTGCCCTCTTCATCGCCCCGTCGAGGTGGTCTGGTGGTAACCGATGTGGAAAAGTCGAGTTGTGAGTCGGTTTCGATCAGGCGGCGCGCGAGTGTGGACTTGCCGGAACCCGAGGGCGCCGAGATGATGAGCACGACACTCATTGCCTAGAATTATTCCAGATTCTGAGCTTGTTCGCGAATCTTCTCAATCTCTCCTTTCAGCCGGACACCGACCTTGCTGACGGCGATTCCTCCTTGGCCGAGTACAGAACTCTTCGAGAGTATCGTGTTGGTTTCGCGATTCAGCTCTTGAGCGATGAAATCGATTTGCTTGCCGATCTCCCCGTCACCCTCGAAGACCTCAACGAGGCGTTGCAGGTGCGACCGGAGTCTCTGTAGTTCCTCATGGACGTCGGCTCGGGCGGCCAGTACACCCGCTTCCTGAAGAATTCTCTGCGGATCGGGGTCAATGCGCTCCAGCAGTTCGCTCAGCTTACTCTCAAGATGCCTTTGGAAGTCCTTCACGGTATCCTCTCGGACGGCCTGCAACTCCTCGAGGGCATGTCCGATTGCTCTCACGCGCTTGTGCAAGTCCTCGACGATCCCCGCGCCTTCGGCCTGCCGGCTCTTGTTGAGAGTCTCGAGTCCTTTGACGAGAGTGTCGTTCAGTGTCTTTTCCAGAAGGGACCGCTTTTCGTCATCGAGTTCGGCGGCGACGACCGTGATGGCGCCGGGAAGCCGCAACAACGTGTTGGGATCGGGAGGGGTCGTGAGCCGCCGCTCCTTGGCGATCTCATGAAACGCAGCCAGATAGCCTTCAACCAAGGTGCGGTTCAGGCGTGTCTCCTGCGCGGGTGCATTCCAATCCAACTTGATCGCGAGTTGCAGTTGCCCGCGTCGGATATGCTCTTTGATCAGGCGGCGCATTCCCGGCTCGAACGGGTCGAGCTCGGGCGGCATGCGGATCTGAATGTCCGCGAAGCGGTGATTGACGCTCTTGATCGTGACGATCATCGAAAGTACGTCTGTTTCCGTCCTGACGCGGGCGTATCCGGTCATGCTCCTGGCCATAAACTCACCTAGCTCGTCACTTGCCCCACCGACTGTAACTTCGACAAACGCCGGTAGAGCGCACAGCGATCCAACAATTCTTCATGTGTGCCTAGATCGACGCGGGCTCCCGCGTCCAGCACAAGAATCTTGTCGGCGCTGCGGATCGTGGACAACCGATGAGCGCTGACGATCACCGTGCGCCCCTGCATCAGATTGGCCAGCGCGCGCTGTACGAGCATTTCCGACTCGCTGTCGAGATGCGATGTGGCTTCGTCGAGGATGAGGATGGGAGCGTTCTTCAGCAAAGCCCGGGCAATGGTGATGCGCTGGCGCTGCCCGCCGCTAAGGCGGTGGCCGCGCTCGCCGAGATGGGTCTCGTAGCCCTCTGGCAACGCCTCGATGAAGTCGGCGGCGATGGCGGCCCCGGCGGCCTCGGCCACGGTTTCCCTCGAGACATCGGGGCGGCCGTACGCGATGTTCCGGAAAACCGTGTCGTCGAACAGGAACGTTTCCTGGGTGACGATGGCAATCTGGTCCCGCAGCGAACGGAGTCGAAGCGACCGGAGATCCTGTCCGTCGATGCGGATCTCCCCGGAAGACGGATCGAAGAAGCGCGGCAGAAGATTCATCAGAGTGCTTTTGCCCGCCCCGCTCGGACCGACCAGAGCCAAAACTTCCCCGCGCCGGACCGTGAAGGACAGATTTGCAAGCGCTCTCTCAGAACTCTCGGGATATCGGAAGCTGATGTCGCTGAAGGTGATCGCATCAGAGAAAGGCGGCATCTCGACGGCCTGGGACGCCTCGCGGACGTCGTGGGGATGACGGCGGTATTCGAGGATGCGCTGTGCGGCGCCGAGCGCCTGCTGGAAGATGTTGTAGATGCCCGCCAGCCTTTTGACCGGCTGGTAGAGCATCAGAAGCGCAATGACGAACGTGGTGAAACGACCGGGTGTCATCTGCTCGTCGAGAATCTGGCTGCGGGCGTACGTCAGCAGGCCGACGATCGTCACGGCCCCGAACATTTCGATCAAAGGCGTAGCGATACCCTGTTGCCTGACGTAACGCAGGCTGTCCCGGAAGACACCCTGCGCCACCTCATGAAAGCGGTCCATTTCGAATCGCTCCATGCCAAAGGCCTTGACGATGCGATTGCCGCTGATGGTCTCTTGAAGAATCTGGGTCAGGCGGGCGAGGTGATCCTGGGCGCTGCGGGTGGTTTTTTGGATGCGGCGACCGATCCGGGTGGTCGGCCACCCGACGAAGGGCAGAACCGTCAGACTGACGGCCGCCAGCTTCCAGTCGGTCTGAATCAGCACCCACAGCAGCGCGAAAAGGGCGAACCCTTGGCGCAGCAGGTCGGCCAGAATGTGCGACATGGCGACCTGGATTTTTTCAATGTCGTTGATGAGCGATGAAATCAAACGGCCGGTGTGTGTCTTCTGGAAGAAGGCGGGTGATTGGTTGAGGACGACTCCATAAACTTCGTTTCTCAGGTCGCGTACCGCCGCCAGACCGACGTAGTTGACGAAGTAACTGCCCAGGTAGTTGCAGGCTCCCTTGACCAGAAAAACTCCAATGACGCCGGCCGCGACAAGCGCCCAGATATCTTCGATGCCTTCCGGCAACAGGTCGTTGAGATAGAGCTGGGAGTCCGCGAACGGGATCTCATATAAGGGAACGGGAGCGGGGTCCGCGTCAGGATCGAGGACGCGGTCAAAGACGGGCTCGGCGAGAATCGCGACCAAGCCATGACAGGCGCCCACTATCGCCATCAGCAAGACCGAAAGGGTCAGCCGCGTCGTATAAGGCCGCGTGAAGCGCAGTAGCTGAAACAGTTGCGTCATCGACCGACTTCGCGGTTTGGGCCGGCGGCGGCTCGCGAGAGGACCTCATCAATCGCCCTCTCGACCTGCGATGTCTCCACCGACAGAATACAGCGCGGCTCGTCGAACTCGTAACAGCGATCCCCCTTGCAGGGCTTGCAGTCCCATACCGTCTCCACGACCGCGCTTACGGTGCGCCAGGGACCCCAGACACAAGAGTTCGATGAGCCGAAGATGACAACCGCAGGAATCTCGAACGCCGCCGCCACGTGCGCCGGGCCCGAGTCGTTGCCAACGAAAAGCCGTGCGCCGGCGATCAACGACTTCAGGTCATTCAGGGTGAGATCTTCGAGGCAGGTGAACCTGGAGAGGCCGGAGAACATATCGCCCCGGCCGGGAGCGGAGATGAAGACCGGCTCGAGGCCGCGGCCTTCCAGAAAATGTCCGACGCGATGGAAGCGGTCGAGCGGCCATTCCTTGGTGGCATGGAGAGCGGCGATGTGGAGCACGCTGTAGGGGCGATCACGGTTCAAAGGTTCGGCGTGAAGCTTTGCCCGCGGAACCGGGGAGACGGGAACGCCCAGGTGGAACATCGCCGAGGCGTGGTGCTCGGCGGTGTGCACGGCCTCGTCGTCGGCACGGCCCAGGATGGCCTGCGCCCGCGGGATCTTGATGCCGTAGCCGAAACTTTCTCTCGCATGCGCATATCCGGCGCGGAACCGGGCGCCGGAAAGGGCCGTGCAACGGGCAGTCCAGGACTTGGCGTACAAATCGAGGCAGAGGGCCGGCTTCAGCTTTCGAATCGCTCGTAGCGTCTTGAGCGGCGACAGCGGCGAGTTTTCATGAATCAACTCGTTGGTTACATCGTTGTTGCCGGTGAGCAAGCCGGCGAAGGGCGCGGCGATCACGATGGTGATCCGCAAATCCGGCCGCGCCTGCTTGAGGAGCGAGAGCGCCGGCGTCGTGAGCACGATATCTCCCAGCGACCGATATCGCAGGACGATGACGTTCGCGCCCTCGGGCAGCTCGGAAACAACGTCGGTCGGCATAGGAGAGAGGCGGAGAAAGTCCTGCGGCGCCGGCTCAGACCGGCCTAGGCCCGCGCTTCTTCGACGACTTTCAGAAACTGCCTGGCGTTTTCTTCGATGGATGCATAGTCACCCGATTCCAGGGCTTTCTTGTTGAACAAGTCGGAACCCACTGCGATCGCCGACGCGCCGGCATGGAAGAAGTCGGCCGCATTGTCAAGCCTCACTCCTCCTGTCGGCACCATCAACACTTGCGGCAACGGCGCCTTGAGGGCCTTGATGTAGCGGGGGCCGCCCAGATTGCCGCAGGGGAAGATCTTGACCATGTCGGCGCCGTTTTCCCAAGCGTTCATGACTTCCGTCGGCGTGAGCGCACCGGGAATGATCGGCTTGGAGTAGCGGTGGCACAACTCGATCGTTTTCACGTTGAGAGACGGCGTCACCAAAAACTCCGCGCCGGCCAGCATGACCGCCCGGGCCGTTTCCGGGTCGAGGACGGTCCCCGCGCCCAGAACAATCTGATCACCGAATTCGTCCGCAACTTTTTCCAGGACCTTGACGGCGCCGGGCACCGTCATCGTCACCTCGAGAATCCCTACCCCTCCGCGATAGATGGCCTTCGCGGCCTCGATGGCCTGGTCGGCCCTGTCGGCTCGCACGATCGGAATAATCCCGATCTTCATCATCGCGGCCAGCGTATTCTCTTTTGCCATAATAACGAGGGCGCGGGTGCGGCAGGTGAAGCGAAACCGAACCGCGCGCAACCTTCCAACGATATCAAAGTTCCCTTGGCGCTCCATGAGCTTCCAAACGAAATATCCCATTGACAGCCCCGGCGTTTATCCGATTGTGGAGCGGGGTAAGGACCTCAAGTATCTATCATTCCAGGTCGTGGAACTCGGTCGCGAGCTGCGCGAGTTCACCACTGAAAGTGGGGACGAGGAACTTGCCGTCGACTTCTATTCCGGTCCGGTCAGGGTCGAGATTTCCTCCTCCAGCGGCAATTTGACGGCGGAGACTCGCTCGCGGGCCTCGATCAAAGAGCCGGGCGAGATGCTGTACGTGCCACGCGACGCCACGCTCAAGTTGACCCTGCTCGACGGTGCGGCCCGTGTCAGCATTGCCGGGGCCGAGGGCAAACCCGGCGCCGCACCCCGCATCGTGACTCGCGAACAGGTCGAAACAAAGCCTGTCGGCCGCGAGAATTGGCGCCGGACCCTCCACACCTACATTGCGGACAACATTGACGCCAACCACCTTATCGCCGGGGAGACGGTCAACGATCCCGGCAGTTGGTCAAGTTGCCCGCCGCACAAACATGACGCGAGCAACCCGCCCTCCGAGGTGCCGATGGAAGAGGTGTACTTTTTTCAGGTCGAGCCCAAAGAGGGATTTGGATTCATGCGTCTCTACACGGACCCCGCTGATCCGAGGCCGGCGTTCGACTATTCCTACGCGGTGGAAGACGGCGACACGGTGATCATCCCGCGCGGGTACCACCCGGTCGTGGCGTTTCCTGCCTATACGTTGAACTATACGTGGATTCTGGCGGGTGAGGGCCGCACGTACGGCGCATGGGCAGACGACCCCAAGTACGCCTGGATCAAGAAAGCCGACACGGGCTGACTTGGCACGGGAACGAACTCCCGCTCAGTGGAATCAAGCGAATTTCTGAATCGTCGGCGAGATCACCAACTCGGGAATCGTCGCCCGCGGGTGGAGTGTCGCCACCAGCAACGCGGCCTGCGCGAGGTCCTCCGGCTGTAACATCCGGGCGCGTTGATCGGCATCGGGAACCACGGGGCGAGAGTCCAGGATCGGCGTGTTGACCTCCCCGGGATAGATCAGGCACGACCGGATGCCGTTCTCGCCTTCCTCCAGCCCGACCGTCTTGCTGAGGCCGGCCATTCCGAACTTCGAGGCCGAGTACGCTGCTCCACCAAGTTCGCTCCCCCGGACGCCCGCGATCGACGAGACGTTGATGATCAACCCGTCGCGGCGTTTCCGCATGATCGGCAGCACCTCGTGAATCAGATAAAACGCTCCGTTGAGATTCACATGAACGATCTTGTCGAAGTCATCCGTGGACAACTCCGACAGAGCCCGGCGCGGCACGTTGACGCCGGCGTTGTTCACAAGAATGTCGATCGCGCCGAATTGAGCGACCGTGGACGCCACCAGCGCCTTCGCGGCGATGCGGTCCGAGACATCGAGCGCCCGGGGGTGAATGCGGACACCCGTCTCGCCCGCTTCCTGTTTCGCGGAATCGAGCTTCTCACGGGTTCTCCCCACGCTTACAACGTGCGCTCCTTCTTGCGCGAACGTCTCTGCGACCGCTCGGCCAATACCGCTGCCAGCGCCGGTCACGAGAGCAATCTTGTTCTCCAGTTTCATCGATCAACTTCCCTGCAACGTGTTCTTGAGGGGTATCAGCCCTCGCTCCAACCTCTGTCACCTGCTTTGCGACCGCGCCGGGGTTCAGACGAGACCGGGCCGGCCGCGGCCGCGCATCATACATTGTTGCCCTTGGATGCCAAAAGGAGCAAGAGAACGATGGCTTGAAAATACTGCTACTCTGGACGGCTCGTCCACCGGATGCTCACGGGTCTTGGGGCCCGTTCGCCGCGCAAATCGGAGCTTCCATGTCATTCCCGACCCTCTTGCATTCCGTTAGCTATTCCGGCTCGTGGGGCCAAGACCTCTTGCCCGTCGACGACTTTGTCCGCAAGGCCGCCGCGCTCGGCTTCAACGGCGTGATGCTCATGGCCAAGCGGCCCCACCTCTCCGTCCTCGACTACGACGCCCAAGCCCGCGCCGGCCTGAAGAATCTCATCCGGCAGAACGGCCTCACCAAGGTTTGCCTGGCCGGGTACTCCAACTTCACTGCTGACCTGGAACACGCCGAAATTCCGATGCGTGAGATGCAAATCTCCTACGTCACCGCACTCGCCCAACTCGCTCACGACATCGGCGGCGATTTGATCCGGATTTACACCGGCTACGAAAACCCCGCCTCCGGATACCTCCCGCAATGGAATCTCGTCGTCGAAGTCCTGAAAGAATGCGCTGACCGCGCCGCACCCCTCGGCGTGACGGTCGGCGTCCAGAACCACCACGACATCGCGGTCGACTACCGCAGTCAACGCGATCTCATCGAAGCCGTCGGACGCCCCAACTGCAGACCGCTCTTCGACGCCTGGGCGCCGGCGCTGCAAGGAACCGACATCGTCGAGGCCGCCCGCGACATGGCGCCCCTCATGCCGCACACCACTATCGCCAACTATCAGAAGCGCCCGCGCTTTCTCTACGAGCCCGATGTCATCAACTACCGTGCGGCCGTCCCCTACGCCCAAGCAGTTCCGATCGACGAAGGGTTCATCGACTACAAGGCCTTCCTCGGCGCCCTGCGCGACGGTGGATTCTCCGGCTCGGTCGCCTACGAGATGTGCTCGCCCATCCTCGGCGGCGGCTCGGTTGAAAACCTGGACTCCTATGCGCAAAGGTTCTTGCTGTTCATGGACAGCCTGAAGTAGCATTGCTGGCATCGCTTATGTCTGCTTCCTCTCCGCAGGACCCCTACCAACTTCGTCCCGAGGACATCGAAACTCCGCCAACCCGATTCGCCGCGATCTTCCGGCGCATCGGTCCGGGATTGATTCTCGCCAGCTCTATCGTCGGCTCCGGCGAGCTCATTGCCACCACCGTCCTCGGCGCGGAGAACGGCTACACTCTGCTGTGGCTCATCATCGTGAGCTGTTTGATCAAAATCGCCGTCCAAAACGAACTGGGCCGCTACGCGATCGGCACGGGAGAGACGACCTTGGAGGCTTTCAATCGCGTCCCGGGGCCGCGCCTCGGCGTGTCCTGGGTCGTCTGGCTCTGGGTCTTGATGATTGCAATGACGCTCATGCAGGTCGGCGGGATGATGGGCGGCATTTCCGAAATCCTCCACGACCTGGTGCCCGTCCTTCCCGTCGCCGGTTGGGTCTGGATCGTCGCCGCCGGCACGTCGGTTCTCCTGATCGCCGGCCGCTACTCGCTCGTGGAACGCGTCGCGATGGGGCTTGTCGTCAGTTTCACGGTCCTCACCGTCAGTTGCGCGTTCCTGCTCATAGAGCGCCCTGAATTCTTCTCCTGGGACGCCCTGCTCGGCGGATTCATGTTCTCGATGCCGCAGGGTGGTTTCGTCACCGCCGTCGCGGCATTCGGCATCACCGGCGTCGGCGCCACCGAGCTCGTGATGTATCCCTATTGGTGCATCGAGAAGGGCTACGCGCGGTACACCGGCAAGTGCGACGACACCCCGGCCTGGCGGCAGCGCGCCTTCGGCTGGATCAAGGTAATGGGCGTCGACGTCCTCAACTCGATGGTGATCTACACCTTCGCCACCATCGCGTTCTACTTGCTGGGCGCGGGCATTCTCAACGGCATGGGGCTGATGCCGCAGGGCTCGGAGATGGTCAAGGTCCTCTCGAACATGTACACCGAGACGCTCGGGCCCTGGTCGCTCTATCTCTTTCTCGCGGGCGCTTTCGCCGTCTTCTACTCCACCCTGTTCGCGTCCACCGCGGCCCACTGCCGGATGGTCCCGGACTTCCTCGCCATGCTCGGCGTCTTCGACAAGAACAACTACGCCCTCCGCCTCCGCTACACGCGCATCTTTGCCGTTGTCCTGCTCTTCGTCCCCGCCGTGTACTTCATGTTTCTGCAGGCCCCGGTCCTGATGGTCAAAATCGGCGGCGTGGCCCAGGCGCTCATGCTGCCCGTCATCGGGTTCGTCACCGTCTGGCTGCGCTACCGCCACATGCCCAGGCAGATCCTCCCAAAAGGCTGGCTCACGTTGGCGCTCTGGGTGTCCGCGGCGGTCATGGCCGTAATGACCGGCTACTCGGTCCTCATGCAGATCGGCCGCTGACCCGGATATCCGCCCGCCCGACAGCCTAATCGCGCAAATCGCCGCGTGGGGAGATATCCAGCACAGAGTGCGTATACTAGACGTTTCCCGACGAGAGGAAACCCCATGAGACTCTTTGCATCGGCGCTTATCTTCAGCCTGCTGACCCTGTCCGCGATCATCGCCCAAGACAACACCCTGACCCCGCAGGAGGTCGAACAGGGTTGGATTCTGCTCTGGGACGGCAAGACCGAGTACGGCTGGGAATGGCACGGCGACGCCCGCTGGAAGATCGAGGAAGGCGTCCTCAAGTCCGACGGCGGCGGCTACGGTTGGCTGGGCACGACAAGCAGCTTCGGCGATTTCGAGCTCAGCCTCGAATTCCGAACGCCTGCCGACGGCAACAGCGGAGTATTCCTGCGTTCGGCCCGCCGCGGCGCGCCTCACCAAACCGGTTATGAGCTGCAGATCTTCAATCGTCAGCCGCAGGGCTACAACACGGGCAGCCTCGTTTTCTACGTCAAGGCGCAACCCGCGGAGTTTATCGGCGGGCAGTGGAATCATTACCGCGTTCGCGCCGTCGGCAGCCGCTTCGTCGTGCAGCTCAACGACCGCGAGGTGCTCGACGTCAGCGACTCGTCTCAGGCGGCCGGCGTGATCGGACTGCAGTACAACGAGGACAAACCCATCGAGTTTCGCAACATCAAGCTCCGGCCGCTCGGCCTCAGCCCGCTCTTCAACGGACAGGACCTGAGCGGCTGGCAAAAGGTCGATCGTCCGAACCGGGACGATGTCCACGAGTGGTCGGTCCGCGACGGCATTCTGCATGTCGAGAAGGGCGCCGGACAGCTCGAAACGATGAAGGAATTCAAGAACCTCGTTCTGCAGCTCGCGATCAGGACAAATCCGCCGTCAGCCGGCCATCACCCCAACAGCGGCGTTTTCTTCCGTGGCGAGAAAGGCGTCTTTTGGAGCGGCTACGAGTCGCAAATCCGCAACGAGTTCCGAAACGGCGACCGCTCACAGCCCCACGACTTCGGCACCGGCGGACTCTACTTCTATGTGCCGGCTCGCCGCGTCATCCCCAACGACGGCGAGTTTTTCCATAAGACCGTGGTCGCCTACGAACGCCACCTCGCCGTCTGGATCAACGGCATCCAAACCGCCGACTGGGAAGACACGCGCCCCCCGGGGAACAACGCCCGCCGCCAAGCCCGCCTCGCGCCCGGAGTCATCAGTCTGCAAGCTCACGACCCGACGACGAATCTCGATTTCAAAGACATCCGCGCCGCTGAGATGGCCGAGCGATAGGTGCAGCGCCGGCTCCTTGTCGGGAAAGGCGAAAGACAAGATATCGACAATGGAGGTCTGCGAGACCTCCTTGCCCCAGGGTACAGCCGCAAGGCGCTTGAGGCCGCGCCGGACTTGACGATGGACACAGCGCCTCGCCGGAATTCACGGATACCGCTAACCTGTAAGCTGGAATTTTCGCCTTAGCCAAGTAGTCCCTACTGCTGTCGAGGAGACATCATGATCGTGAGACCCCGAACCGTTACCCTTGCCGCCGTTCTTGCCCTGACCGCGGCCCTGGCGCTTTCGGCCGAACCGAACATCAAGGATTCCTGGCATCAATGGCGCGGGCCCCATAACAACGGGGTAGCGGAAGGCGACGCGCCGCTGCACTTCTCCGGAACCGAGAACGTCAAGTGGAAGATCAAGATTCCAGGCAAGGGCAACTCGACACCCGTGATCTGGGGCGACACGATCTTCCTCACCACCGCCGTGCCCACCGAGCCGATGCCGGAGGCCCAAGCCGGCGGCGGCCGCCGGGGAGGCCGGGGAGGTCCGGGAGGCCCGCCGCGGGGAGGCCCTGGAGGACGGGGTCGAGGCTTCGACCCGGCTCGGATGCTGGAGCGGCTTCCCGAGCAGCAGCGCAAGCAAGCCGAGGACCTGCTCAAAGGCCGCAGCATGGTTGAACTGAGCGACGAAGAGCGCCAGCAGTTTCGCGAGATCATGCGGTCGGCCTTCGGCGGTGGGCGAGGACGGCGCGGCGGAAGAAGCGGACCGGGTGGTCCGGGTGGGCCTGCCGCAGGCGGCGCCGGCATTCCGACCCACAAATTCATCGTGATGGCGATCGACAAGAATACGGGCAAAGTTCTCTGGGAGCAAACCGCCACCGAGCAGAGGCCCCATGAAGCCCACCACCCTCAGTACGGCAGCTTCGCTTCCAACTCGCCCGTTACCGACGGTGAAACGCTCTATGTGAACTTCGGGTCGCGGGGTGTGTACGCCTTTGACCTCGAAGGAAACCTGAAATGGAAGAAGGACCTCGGCAAGCTTCAGATGAGGCTCGCCTTCGGTGAGGGCATTGCGCCGATCATTCACGGCAATCATCTCGTGATTCAGAACGACCACGAGGGTGAGTCCTACATCGTGGTCCTCGACAAGCGGGACGGAAAAGAGATCTGGCGCGCCGGGCGTGATGAAAGAAGCAGTTGGCCGCAGCCGATCGTCGTGGAGCACAAGGGGCAGAACCAGCTCGTCACCAGCTCCACGCGCGTTCGGGCCTACGAACTCGAAACCGGCGCATTGATCTGGGAAGCCGGCCGCCTCGGAGGCAACGCCATCCCGGCCGTCGTCAACGTCGACGATGAGATGGTGATCGCCATGACCGGGTGGCGCGACGCCAATGCGCTGGCCATCAAGCTCGGAGGCGCCGGCGACCTGACCGACAATACCGATTACATCGCTTGGAGCAACCAGAAAGGCAACTCGTACACCGCGTCGCCCGTGCTGCATGACGGTATTCTCTACTTCATCACCGACCGCGGCATGGTGAGCGCCGTGGACGCCAAGTCAGGCGAGCCGTTCTATCTGCAGCAGCGGCTGCCTGAGATTTATTCCTTCAAAGCGTCGCCCGTCGCCGCCAACGGCAAGCTCTACCTCGCTACCGAGCAGGGCGATGTGGTCGTGTTGAAGCTCGGCAAGACCTACGAGGTGCTCGCCACCAACAAGATGGGTGACGAGATGTTCGTCTCGTCTCCGGTCGTCGTCGGGGGCGATCTCTTCCTGCGCAGCCAGGACGAACTGTTCTGCATCAGCAGCGACTAAGCCTGCATATCTCACCACCTGACGGCCGCAGCACGCGATAAGACCGTCATGACTTCGCTTTTCCTTCGCAGCGCTTGCTTGGCGTGCTCGATGTACTATCAAGTACACCTGCGCGCGCCAAGCGGCTCGCGCCTCGTCCTAACGGCCCTCTCACGCACTTCGCCTCCCCATGTGGTGAGATATGCAGGCTAATCCGGCTGCAACACCCGCCGCGTTTTTGACGTGGCGAGGGCCGGGCGGCTAGCTGTGGAACCTCAACAGGTTGTCCCCGGTCAGACCGATTCGACTGATGGGCGGGTTGGCTTTAAGACTAGCGTGTGGGCGGTGCCAATTGTAGCGGTGGAGCCAGTGTCTGAGGTGTTGGGCACGCTGGGTGGAGGTGTGATAGGTGTGGGCGTAGGCCCACTCACGTAGCGCGGTCTGGATGAAGCGTTCGGCTTTGCCGTTGGTAGGAGGGGTGAAGGGCCGGGTGAAGCGATGGCGTAGGCCGCGTTGGGCACAGCGTGCATGGAAGGCCCTGGAACGGTAACACCCGCCGTTGTCAGTGAGCACGCGGCGGACGCGGATGCCGAGGCGGTGGTAGTAGTCGAGGGCGGCGGTGAGGAAGGCCGCGGCAGTGGCGGCGGTCTGGTCGGGATAGAGCTGGGAGAAGGCGAGACGGGAGTGGTCGTCGACGCAGACATGAAGGTATTCCCAGCCGGCGCCGGGGCTGGAGTGGCGGCGGTCCCCGGTGACGCGGTGACCGGCGCGGCGAAAGCGGCCGAGTTTCTTGATATCAAGGTGCAGCAGGTCGCCCGGGTGGGGATGTTCGTAGCGGCGGACGGGCGGCGGCGGGTCGAGGGCACTAAGGCGAGCAAGCCCCTGGCGGCGGAGGACTCGACTGACGGTAGCGGGCGCCACCCCAACAGTGGCGGCGATCTGGGCGCCGGTCCAGCGCAGCCGGCGCAAGGCGGTGATGCGGCTGATGAGAGTGGCAGGTATGCTGCGGGGCGAGCGGTGCGGACGCGAACTGCGGTCGAGCAATCCGTCCGCGCCCTCAGCCCGATAGCGGGCCACCCACTTGCGCACCGTGCGTGCGCAGACCCCGAAGGCGCTGGCCACCGCCTTCGGGGTCTGGCCCTGGTCGAGAATCCGCCGGACGACAGCGGCTCGACTCTGCGGCGTCAACTTGGCATTCTGATGGATGTTCACTTGGTCCTCCTTCCGGGAAACTTTGTGCTTGGTACCCTCAGTTTCCTCGGTTGGGACCGAGTGAACAACCTATTGAAAGATCACAGCTACCAGCTCTCCCGCACCGCCGGCATCGAGTCGACAAAGCCCGCGCCGTCTTTGCGCAGCTCCGCGATGGCCGTAGTGCGCAGACGCTCGAGGGTTTCGCGGTGCTCGGGCTTGACCGCGAGATTGTCGAGTTCCTCCGGGTCGGCCGTGAGGTCGTAAAGCTCTTCGAGGTCTTCGACCAGCGGGCGGATGTATTTATAGCGGCCCTCGCGCAGCATCACGTACCACGGCACCGGCCCGTGGAAAGCCTCCTCGCCTTTCGGAATCACGTTCGTGGCGGACCCATACCTGCGTCCGGTAGCCGTCAGCAACATGGGATGCGGCCAGTCGGCATTCGGGTTCTCCAGCAGCGGAGTCAGGTCGTTGCCGTGCATCTCCCAAGGAAGCTCGATGCCCGCGAAGCGGAAGAACGTCGGGACGATGTCCACGCCGCCCACCGGCGTCGGGCAGACCGCGCCCTGCGGCAGCTTGCCGGGGAAGCTCACGATCAGCGGCGATCGAATCGTCGCGTCGTAAGGAGCCACCTTCGTCCCGCGAAACCCGTGCTGGCCCCAAGCCAGGCCTTGATCGGATGTGAAGACAATCAGCGTGTTCTTGCGCTGACCGGTCTCTTCGAGGGTCGCGAGTAGGCGATTGATTCCCTCGTCGATCGCCAGGACCCCCTGGTGATACTGCCGGACGTATGAGATCAGGCTGCGTCCACGCCACACCGGTCTGTCTCCGGGGCCCTTTTCCCAGGCGTTGATTTTCTGCGCCCAGGCGGGTTTGCCGGGCCGCATCGGAAAGATGTCGGCCGGGGTGTCGAAGTCGATGCCGGCGTACTCCTTCATGTGCCGATCGGCCGGGGTGAACGGACTGTGGACCGCGCCGTAGCACAACCACAAGTACCAGGGCTTCTCTTCGTCGCGTCCCTCGCCTTTGATTAGATCGATCGCCCAATCGGTGTACTGGTCGGTCGAGTAGCGGGTAAGCTCTTTGGTCTCCCCACCTTGATACGTGATGGGCTGGTCGTAGTAATAGTGTTGATTGGTCTTGGTGAATCGAGGGCGATTCCAGACGATCTGAAAGTCCCAGTCGCGGCCGTATCCGGTGTCAACTCCGGTGTGCCATTTGCCGATGTGGGCCGTGAAGTATCCGTTGTCGCGAAATGTTTTGGGCCAGAAGGGGCACTGGTCGGGATCATAGGCGCTGCCGGGGTACGGCCCCTCCATGCGCATCGACTCGACACCGAATTGATGATGCCCCGTCAGCAGGGTGGCTCGAGACGGCATGCACCAGGTTCCGATGTAGGCGGACTCGAAGCGCACACCTTCGCGCGCCAGCCGGTCGATCGTCGGCGTCTGGACCCAAGGGTAAGCCTGCGGGTAAGCGCTGACCGTGCGGTAGGAGTGGTCATCGGTGTAGATGAACAGGATGTTGGGCCGCTCCGATTCCGCGGCGCACAAGGCGGTGAGTATGCCCGCGACGAAGAACGACAGCACAACCCGGTGCGAAAAGCCGCCGCGCGGCAAGCTGCTCGACATGGAGATCCTCCTTGACTCGACTATCGGCAGGTTCATTCTCGCGGAGCGATATTTCGGTGTCAATGCATGCCCGTGATCCCTTCGCAGGCGGTTGGGAGTGGCGGCGGTAAGGGCGATGGGATGCTGAGACGATCAGAGGGATCGATCCCATCTTCCTCAGGTGCCGCCTTTGAAACGCAACGACCCGCCAGGGCTGTCTTGGTGTTCACTGCCGCACCGGCAGCTTTGATGACCGCAGCGGCCTACATGTTGTAGGCTTCGTCCCAGGTCACTTCGCGCTTCAGGTCGATCGCGAGGCGGCCCATGATGGCGGTCAGCGTGCTCTCGGCCGCGAACAGCGCCGCGTTCTCCGGCGGGATCTCACCGCGCGCGCCTTTGACGAAGTGCTCGATCACATCATCGGTGATGTTGTACCTGGTCGCCTGCCTCGACGGGCTCCGTCCTTCGATATTGATCGTGTAACCGCGGCGCGAAGTCGCCATCACGCCCTTGGTACCAAAGAAGTATTCGCCCACGTCACGGTAGCCGCCCTTGGCGATCTGATTCGCCGAATGCGTGTAGACGCGGCCGTCGGGCAGCTTGTAGTTGACGGCCAGACTGTCCATGATGTCGCCGATGTCGGTGCGCACGACGCGAGCGCCGTAGCCCGTCGCGCTGACCGGGTGGACTCCGGTGAACCAGTTGACGACATCGATGTTGTGGCAATTCTGCTCGACGATAATGTCGCCGGACAACTCCTTGTAGAACAACCAATTCCGAACCCGCTCCTCCGACTCCGGATGCCCTTTGCGGATCGGCAGGGGGCCGCTCAGCCAAGCAGAGCGAATCATGCGAACCTCACCGATCTCGCCCCCGACAACCATCTCGTAGGCGCGGCGATAGTCCTTGCCCCACCGCTGTTGGTAGTCAACCATCACCATCTGTCCGGACTTGACGTTGTTCGCCGCGGCGAGCACACGGCGCACGCCTGCCGGGTCGACCGCTACCGGCTTTTCCATCAAGATGTGCTTGCCCGAGGCAACCGCCAACTCGAAGTGCTCCGGGTGGAGATAAGGAGGCGTGGCGATGTAGATCGCGTCGATATCGGCATCAAGAATCGCCTGAGCGCTTTCGTAGGCTTGCGCGTTGGGCGCAGGCAGGCTCTTGCGGGCCGCGGCGATCTGGTCGTCGTAGACATCGGCGAGGGCCGTCAATTCCGAGCCGGCGTTCTTGAGGAAAAGCTTGCTGACTCGCGACCCGCGACGGCCGCAGCCCAAAAGTCCGACTTTTGTCTTCGAGTTCGCCGGCGTCCCGTAGACGGATTCCGGTTGAATGATCGTCCAACCGGCCGCCGCCACACCCGCATCCTTGACGAACTCTCTGCGAGTGGAAGCCTGCTTCGATTGCTTGTCCATGCCGCACCTCCAAGCGCCCGGAAGGCGCGCTTCGCCTCGCGGAACCAAGCGGATACAAACGAGTTCCGATTCTAACAGAGTGCTGGAGCGGAGAGTTCGCGAACGCGCCGGCTCAGAGGAGCCGGGGTGCCTGACCTGGATATCGCAAGCACTTCGCGTCGTCGCGCGGCGAGGGTGCCCAGGCTACTGGTCGTCGATCTTCGGCAGTGAGTCTTTCGCTGCGGGCGGCCGAGGCAGCCCTTCTTCCGAAGGAAGCTCCGTCGTCGCCAGCTTCATGGCCGGAATCCCCATGCCTTCCCCCAGGTCGGAAAGAGTTCCGAGATCCACCGGCCCCACGATGTTGACCACCGTGAATTCCTGCTTGTCCTCGGAGACTACGGTGAAACCTGTTACCTCTTCGTTCTCGACATAGGAGTACACGCCGACGCTCTGTTCTTTACTGCGGTCCTTGACCTCGATCAAAGGAACCCAGTTCGGCCCCGCGACTTGCTCGTGGATCGGGCTGACGTCTTCTTTGCTGTACTCCTTCTTTCCTTTGAACCAGAAGCGGCGAAGGTAGATTCCCTTGAGCTTCCCTAGAAGGCTCTTCACCGGCTCGGTAACGCCCTTTTTCAACACCAGCAGCTTGCGGCCTCTTTCGAGTGACTCGCCATCGAGGTTGATCGTGACCACCTCGTCGGCTCTCTCTTCAAGGTGATCGAGGTCCATACGGAGCCGCGCGCCCTCCTGAGCCGCCAACGGAACGCAAAGCGCGAACAGCGCCGCCAACCAGGTCTTTCTCATTGCTCCGTCCCCCGTTTTCCGGACCGCCATACCGCATCGCGGGCCTGATTGATCTTGACCCCCGCCAGTTGCAGTGACAGCAGCAGTTCCTCCTCGGCCTGCCGGGCCGCGACCAGCTCCTGCCGATCGGAATGCTGCTTCTGCAAGAAAGCGCCCAAACTCAGCGAGGCAGCCATGGCGCCGGCCGCCACCCAGCGCCAAGGCATCCGGCGAGGCCGCTGCTTGGCTCGGACCGCTTCCATGAGCCGGCTCGTAAAACCCGCCGGCGGTGTTCGCCTCGCCAGCGCTTTTCTCAGCTCAGATTCCACCGGCCCCATAAAGAACCTCCCTCTCCAACTCGGGCGCCTTCTCTCTCAGTCGGGACAGCGCCCTGCGGAGCGTTGTTTTCACCGTGTTCAACGGCATGTCCAAAGCTTCCGCGATTTCCGACAGCTTCAGGTCGTCCTGAAACCGGAGGATGATCACCATGCGCATCTTCTTCGGCAACGAGCGAACTTTCTTCCGCAAAGTTTCCGCCAGCAGCGGGTCCCAGGGCTTCGTTTCCACCCCTGGCTCCACTACCTCTTCAAGAGGCTGATAGCGGCGATGCTTCAACCTACGGGTGTAATCGATGCACCTCCTCGTAACCGCCTGCCGAAGCCAGAACGTCAGGTGCAGATCTGACTCGATCCGCTCCAGGTTCTTGTACAGATCCAGGTAGACATCCTGCGCCACATCCTCGGCCACCCCCCGGTTCCCAAAAAAGTGGTACGCGAGACTATAGACCATCGACTTGTGATGTTCGATGACCTCCCCAAACGCCTCGGGATCCCGAAGCGCGTTATCCACGAGACGTCTTGGCGCAGACTCCATCCGCCTATGCACCAGAATACGCCCCCGGTGATGTGAAAGGTTCAATTCTTCGATAAAAATGCAGCGTCCGCTCCCACATCGGCTGCAGGACATTCAACAACTGATGATCGGAGTCCAGCAGCTCGAGCTCGACATCCGGATTCTTTCGTGCGAACTCCATCGAGACGGATGGATCCACCACTTCGTCGTATTTTCCGTGGAAGATCAAAACGGGCTGACTGACCGCAGGGCTCGGTTCGAATTGCAGAGCGTCCTGGTAGAACCGGTAGCCCAGCGGCGACATGTCCTGTTCTCCGTAGTGATGGACCGACAGCATTCCCTCTTCCTTCCAAGCGTCAATGAGCGACTCGCCCAGGAAGTCCAAAAAACAGCGCACAAAATCGAAGGCAGGCGCCAACAAAACGACGCCACAGCGGAGTTCCGGATGCTGCGAGGCATGCAGCGCAGCCAGGTAGCCCCCCAGGCTGGAACCGATAATCAAACACGGCCGAACCTCAGCAATGGTACGCTCAACGACTTCCCGTTGAGCCGAAACAGTCGTTTTCTCGAAAGGGCCCGTCACCAACGCAGGGATATGGACATCCGCGCCCAACTGCGAGAACCGGTCCAAGAAAAAACGGCCCTTCCGGGAATACGGACTGGATGCGAATCCGTGCAGGTAGAGAATGTTCGGCACCGCAGGACGCCCGATTTTCCAGACCGGAGCTAATCTGAACCGCCCTGCTCCGCGTGCATCACTTTGTCGAGCCGTCGCTGGTGCCGCTCTTCACCGGTAAAAGCCGCACCGATGAAGGACCGTACGATCTCTCCCGCCAAGGAAACGCCGACAATGCGTGCTCCGAGGCACAACACGTTCATCGCGTCGTGCTCGACTCCCTGATGGGCGGAATAGGTGTCATGGCACAAGCCTGCGCGCGCTCCCCGCACCTTGTTGGCCGCCACACAGGCGCCGACGCCGCTCCCGCAGATAATGATCCCTCGCTCGGCCTCACCGGCAGCGACGGCCCGGGCCACCGCGAGCGCAAAGTCCGGATAGTCGTCCAGCGCGTCATACTCGATGGCCCCGAGGTCAGTGACCTGATGCCCGCCGGACTCGAGCAGCTTGCCGATCTGCTGCTTCAGATCGAAGCCGGCGTGATCCGCGCCTATCGCAATCTTCGCCAAGCACGATTCTAGCTGAAACGCGGCGTACTTCGGAGTCCCCTCTCGATATGTAAGGAATGACTAGCCTGCATTTCTCACCACGTGGGGAGGCGAAGTGGGTGAGAGGGCCGTCAGGACGAGGCGCGAGCCGCTTGGCGCGCGCAGGTGTACTTGACCCTACATCGAGCACGGCAAGCAAGCGCAACGAAGTCATGGCGATCTTATCGCGTGCTTCCCCACGTGGTGAGAAATGCAGGCTAGGAGTCTGTCCCATAGAACGAAAATCGCCAATTTTTTGTCAACATCTTGTATCTGTGATCAAGTCTGACTACAACTGGTTGGGTCCGAAATTTTCTGTGGGACAGACTCCTGGGCAGGCATGCCGGAAGGCCTCGGCCCGGCAGCAGGATAATGCACGGAGAAGGCAGGTCGATCGCCTGAGAGCGGCATGCAAGTTCGGTGGCCCTGTCTCAGCGGTTCGTCCGCGCTGGGAGGAACCGCAAGAAACGGGTGGGGAAACTGGCATGCTCCAGACTAATATGAGCCCATGAGAGAGTTTGAGCGCATCGCTAAAGTCATTCATTTCCTCGACGAGCACCATAGCGAACAGCCTGACCTGGAGACGCTGGCCGCGCAAGCCGGTCTCAGCCGCTTCCACTTCCACCGGCTCTTCTCCCGTTGGGCTGGCATCACGCCGAAAGACTTCCTGCAGTGCCTCACGCTGTCACACGCCAAACGGTTGCTCGATGCGGGTGAGAGTGTGTTGGGGACCGCTCTCGATGCGGGGCTCTCAGGTCCGGGCCGGTTACACGACCTTTGCGTCAGCCTCGAAGCCGCCTCGCCAGGGGAGATCAAGGCCGCAGGCGCCGGATGGACGATCGAGGCGGGCTTTGCCGACAGCCCGTTCGGCGTGTGCCTGACGGGCCGGAGCGCGCGCGGCATATGCCATCTTTCCTTCGTTGACCGGGCCGACCGCGCCCAAGGGGAAGCGGCTATCCACAAGGATTGGCCACTGGCCCAAGTACACTGGGACGACCCAACCGCCGCCCAACTCTTTTCCCGGCCCGGCAATGGCGTCTCAGGCGCCCCGCTCCGCGCCTTTGTCCGCGGGAGGGCTTTCCAGGTTCGCGTCTGGCGCGCCCTGCTCCGCGTGCCTCCAGGTGCGCTCGTCAGTTACGGCCGGTTGGCGGAGGCGGTGGGCAGACCCTCAGCCGCTCGCGCCGTCGGTGCGGCGGTCGGCCGGAACCCGCTGGCCTATATCATCCCCTGTCACCGCGTGATCCACGCAACGGGCGTGCTCGGCGACTACCGCTGGGGCGTCGACCGCAAGCGCGCAATCGTCGCATGGGAAACCGCCTCTTCCGTCAATGGCGATCCGCTTGCCCTCGCTTCGCGCGGCAGTGCCCCTAAACGCTCTTCAGAGCCGCAGGCGTGAGCCTGCGTCGGGCCCACTCAGCCATGTATCACAGACTTGCTCTCAGGGCGACCGCGACGCACCGGAAAGACACATCCTCTCTTCGGCGGGCGGCCCGGACTGCTAGAATCGACCCGTCATGCATCGCGCTCGACCTCTCTCAGCCATCCGACTGCTTCTTCTCGCGGCTATCGGAATCACAGCCGCCCTGCCCCAGTTCCGCGATCCCACTCTCCGTCCCGACTACTCGGCCCGCGTAACGATCGTCGTGCAACGCGAAGACACCGGTGAAATCGTCCCCGCGCGCATCTATCTCTTTCGCAGCGGGCGGCTTTTCCGTCTGAGCCCCGTTGACAGCATGATCGCCTTCAAGCAAGACAATTTCTACCGCAACCGTCCCTGGCGCCGCTCGAACAACCCCGATTCGCTCGAAATCATCGTCCGCGACATGTCCCATGTCATCCTCACGAAGGGCCGCGCCACCTTTGACGTCCCACCGTGGAAGGAATATCGCCTGGAAGTCTACCGCGGCCTGTTCTATGAGCCCGCGGTCATCGAGTTCGAGGTCGGCCCCAACGAAGACAAGACGATCGTCGCTATAGTCAGGCCGATGGCCCCCCGGCGCCAAGATCAGTGGATTAGTGCCGACGACCACGTGCACATCATGCGCGCGCGTGCGGATAACGACCTGCTGCTGCGCTGGATGCAGGCTGAAGACCTGCACGTCCTCAACAACCTTGAGGGCCAGCGTCAGCAGCATTTCGGCGTGCAATACGCCTGGGGCCGCGGAGGCGAGGCGCGCATGCCGGGGCAATCGATCCGGTCCGGTCACGAAACACGCAGCGATTTCTTCGGGCACGTTCTCGTTCTGGGCGGGAACCGCCTGATCCGACCTCTGGGCATTGGTGACATGTATGGGAACTCGCCCTACGCCTACCCCCATCCCTACATCACTTTCTTTGAAGGACGCCGCGCCGGCGGCCTCGTCGGCTACGCCCACTTCCACGGCAGCCGCGAGCACTCGCAGTTCATCATGAACCTGGCGCTCAACACGCTCGACTTCGTTGAAGTCATGCAGTACGCGCTCATCAAGACCGCAGGCTGGTACGAGTTGCTCAACGCCGGGTTCCGCGTCACCGGAACCGCCGGCTGCGATTGGCCCGATCCCTCGGACCATTTCATCCCTTGGGAAAGGAACCTCCCGCTGCTGGGACCGGAGCGAACTCTGGTGAAAGCCGAGCCCGGAGAATCCGCGTGGGAAACCTGGGCCGATGCCGTCAAGCGAGGCGCCGCGGTCGTCTCCAACGGACCGCTGCTCGACTTCACGGTGAATGGACGCGGCATCGGAAGCATCATCGACTGGGACGGCGCTTCCGCCACCGCCCGAGGCGAAGCCACCGCCGTCTTTCATCGGCCGCTGGATTCCCTGGATATCGTCGCCAACGGCAAGGTCGTCGCCTCCCGCAAAGGCGACGGCGTCAAGACCGAGCTTTCTCTACCCTTCGAGTTGGAACTCACCGAAAGCACCTGGATCGCCGCCCTCACCGAAAGCCCCCGGCTACGGGAAGACATCCGAATCTGGGCCCACACCAATCCCGTCTACGTGCTGAAGAATCGTCAGCCGCCCCACGTCAAGGCGGACCGTGACTCCGTCCTCGCCAAGTGGGAAACTGAGATCGAGTTCTATAAGGCCGCCGGCTTCGTCTTCGAGCATGAAAGCCAACGAGACGAGTTGATGGACCTCGCCGAAAAGACGCGGAAGATTCTCCAGGCCCCTCAACCCCCTTGGCCGGCGAGCCGCTGACCGGCTCCGGCATGACCCGAAACAGCAGCCCCCTCGGTCTTCTCACCGACCTGTACCAGATCACGATGGCGCAGGGCTACTGGAAAACCGGTATGGACCGGCTTGAAGCGGTCTTCCATCTGTCCTTTCGCAGGAATCCCTTCGGGGGCGCCTTCTCCGTCGCTTGTGGCCTGGCCCCGGCGATCGAATCCCTGCAAAGTTTCGGCTTCGACGAGTCGGACCGCGCCTATCTGGCCACGTTGCAGGGAAACGACGGAGAGCCGCTCTTCGAACCCACTTTCCTCGACTACCTCGCCGACCTCGAATTCACGTGCGACCTCGACGCCCTTCCCGAAGGCATGGTTGCCTTTCCTCAGGAACCGCTGCTGCGCGTACGAGGGCCTCTGCTGCAATGTCAGCTTCTCGAGACTCCGCTGCTGACGATCATCAACTTCCAAACCCTCATCGCCACGAAAGCCGCTCGCGTCTGCCTCGCGGCGCAAGGCGAGCCTGTCCTGGAATTCGGTCTCCGCCGGGCACAGGGTATGGACGGCGGATTGTCGGCGAGCCGCGCGGCCTGCGTAGGCGGCTGCGCCGGCACCTCGAACGTGCTGGCGGGCAAGGTCTACGGCATTCCCGTCAAGGGTACGCATGCCCACAGTTGGATCATGTCGTTCGACAGCGAGGAAGAGTCGTTTCAGGCCTACGCCCGCGCCATGCCCAACAACTGCATCTTTCTCGTCGACACGTACGACACGATCGAGGGAGTCCGACACGCGGTCGCCGCCGGCCGCCGATTGAGAGAAGCGGGCCACGAGATGATCGGCATTCGGCTCGACTCCGGAGACCTTGCGGGTCTGAGCATCAAGGCGCGGCGCTTGCTTGACGATGCGGGCTTCAACGCCGCTGTGATCGTCGGTTCGAGCGATCTGGACGAATACAAGATCAGCGAGATCAAGAAGAGGGGCGGACAGATCGCCGTATGGGGCGTCGGCACCCGGCTCGCTACCGCCTACGACGACCCCGCCCTCACCGGCGTCTACAAGATCTCCGCCATCCGCGAGCCGGGCGGGGAATGGAAGCACTGCATCAAGCTGTCCGACGATCCGGTTAAGGTATCCACGCCGGGCATCCAACAGGTCCGCCGGTTCTCGAAGAACGGACGTTTCCAAGCAGATATCATCTATGACGAAGCGGCGCCTCCCGAGGTCGCATGGCAAGCTCACGTGTTCGGCGACCCCGACACGGAGATTGTCCTTCCACCGGACTGCGTTTCGGAGGATCTTCTCCAGCCCGTATTCCGTTCCGGCGAACTGGAGGCGGAAATGCCCTCGATCCGCGAGATGCGCAGGCGCTGCCTGCATCAACTCGACTCGCTTGGTCCCGAACTTAAGCGTCAAACCTCTACCATCCGCTATCCCGTTGGTCTTGAGGACGGCCTGTTCGAGCAAAAACAAGAGCTTGCCGCCGCAAATCAGTAAACCCCACGAAACAGAAACTTCCCTCCGCCACCCGCTACAATCGGGAAGTCGATCTTCGGGAGGCAGGAGACAGAGCATGCAGGAAACGGTCGTCGTTCACGTCTTGCGAACCGCCGTGGGCAAGGCGTCCCGCGGCTCGCTCAAAACCACGCGTCCCGACGACATGGCCGCCGCCGTGATCGGTGAGATCATCAATCGCACTCCCGAGCTGCCCAAGGACGAAATCGAGGACGTCATCCTTGGCTGCGCGATGCCCGAGGCCGAGCAAGGCATGAACATCGCCCGCATCGCCGGCCTGCGTGCCGGCCTGCCTGACTCCGTACCCGGCATGACGATCAACCGCTTCTGCAGCTCCGGCCTGCAGTCGATCGCGCTCGCGGCCGATCGCATCCGCGGCGGCGGGGCGACAGCCATCATCGCCGGCGGCGCCGAATCCATGAGCCTTATTCCCGGCGCCGGACACAAGCTGGCCCCCAACCCCTGGGTGATGGAACACATGCCGCAGGTCTACATCAACATGGGTCTCACGGCAGAGAAAGTCGTCACCAAGTACGGCATCCCGCGCGAAGCCCAGGACGAGTTCGCGCTCGGCAGCCATCGCAAGGCTGCCGCCGCCCAAGAAAGTGGCAAGTTCGACGACGAGATCGTGCCGCTCGACGTCAATGTCACCACGGCCGACAATGGCGGCGCCCACACGCGCGAAGCTGTGTTCGCCCGTGACGAAGGAATCCGTTTCGACACGAGTTTCGAAAAGCTCGCTTCGCTCAAGCCGGTCTTCCGGGTTGGCGGCTCGATCACCGCCGGCAACTCCTCCCAGACGAGCGATGGCGCGGCGGCGGCTCTGGTCATGTCCGCCGATCGCGCACAAGAGTTAGGGCTCAAGCCGCTCGCCCGCTTCGTCAGCTTCGCCACCGCGGGCGTCCCGCCGGAAATCATGGGCATCGGTCCGGCCGCTGCCATTCCCAAAGCTCTCAAGCTCGCCGGGCTCGAGCTCGAACAGATCGACCTCATCGAGTTGAACGAGGCCTTCGCCGGCCAAGCCTTGGCCGTCATCAAACTCGCCGGGCTCGACCCCGACCGCGTCAACCTCAACGGCGGCGCCGTTGCTCTCGGCCACCCTCTCGGCGCTACCGGCGCGAAGCTCACCGCGACGCTTCTCCAGGAGATGCATCGCCGCGAATCGCGCTACGGCATGGTCACGATGTGTGTCGGCGGCGGACAGGGTGCCGCCGGCATCTTTGAGAGAATCGAATAGGCGCTGATTCCACGCCGTGTTTCTGGTCTTTCCAGAGAGCGCGTCAGCACGTCCTCTGTGGTCTTGTCTGGCGAACATGGGAGAATGAGACATGCAGCGTCAACGCGGCGAGTTGGTACTGATCGGTGCTGCTCTCTCTGACCTGAACGATGGCCCGGCGGCGGCAACCCGCGGCGCCTTGCACCTTGTGCTTCACCACTTGATCCAAGTGGACCAGATCGCCACCGCCCTTGAGCAGGCGTCGTGAAGGTGCGAGATGCTATCAGGATGATCGAAAATGACGGGTGATATTTAGTGGGAACTCGTGGTAGTCATCGGCAGTACCATCATCCTGTCAAAAAAGTCAAAGTGACCATCAGCGGGCATCTCGGAGCGGAAATGAAGAAAGGGACCGTGGCCTCAATCATGCGTCAGGCAGGGTTGAAGAGATGAAATATCCGATCATCATCGAAAAGGACGGCCAGGGCTGCTCTGCCTACGTGCCGGACCTTCCGGGGTGTGTGGCCGCTGGCGATACCGAAGAAGAGGTCCGACAACTGATCCAGGAGGGCATCAGGTTACATCTCAAGGGCATGCGAGAGACTGGAGATCCTATTCCGGAACCTACGAGCACCGCCGAGTACGTCGAAGCTGCTTCATGACCTGGCGCTGAGTAAAACCGCCGCCTCACTTTCATGGCCACTACCGAGTCCATTCCCATAACGGGCGCAGCCCCCGCCGGCGGCAGTTTTCTTCTCGAAGACTTTCCCGCCGAGAAGGCCTTCACCCCGGAAGACTTCACCGAAGAGCAGCGCCAAATCGAATCCACAGCCGACCGCTTCGTGACCGAAGAAGTCTTCCCCCGGATCGAGCAATTCGAGGTGCAAGAGCCCGGCCTCTCCCGGAAGCTCATGAAGCAGGCCGGCGACCTCGGCCTGCTGGCTGTCGGAGTTCCCGAGCAATACGGCGGGCTCGAGTTGGACATGACCAGCGGCCAGGTCGTTGCCGAACGCGTCGGCCGCTACGCCTCGTTCTCGACCACCTACGGCGCGCACACGCACATCGGTACGCTCCCGCTGGTTTTCTTCGGGACCGAGGATCAGAAGCAGCGCTATCTCCCGCGCCTGAGCAGCGGCGAATGGATCGGCGCCTACTGCCTCAGTGAACCCCACGCCGGCAGCGACGCGTTGGCCGCTCGCACGCGCGCCGAGCTGTCCGCTGACGGCAAGCACTACATCTTCAACGGCGAGAAGATGTGGATCTCCAACGGCGGCTGGGCGGATCTCTACACCGTCTTCGCCAAAGTTGACGGAGAGAAGTTCACCGCCTTCCTCATCGAACGCGGCTGGGAAGGCGTCAAGCCCGGCGCGGAAGAAAAGAAGATGGGCATCAAGGGGAGTTCGACAACCCCCCTGGTGCTTGACGAGGTCGCCGTCCCGGTCGAGAACGTGCTCGGCGAAATCGGCCGCGGCCATATTATCGCTTTCAACATCCTCAACATCGGACGCCTGGAATTAGGCGCGGCTTGCACCGGCGGCGGCAAGGACGTTATCGCCGCGACGATCGAATACGCCAAACAGCGTCAGGCGTTCGGAAGACCCATCTCCGATTTCGGCTTGATCCGCCACAAGCTCGCGCAGATGGCCGTCTATCTCTTTGCCACCGAGTCGATCGTCTACCGCACCTCGGGCATGATCGACGCTCGCTCGGCGGGCCTCGACTGGACCGGCGAGCATGCAGCCCGCGAGCATCTGAAGGCCATCGAGGAATACGCCGTCGAGTGCTCGATCGTGAAAGTGTACTCCAGCGAATCGCTCGATTACCTGGTCGATGAAGGCGTGCAGGTCCACGGCGGCTATGGCTTTCACCAGGACTACAGCATCGAGCGCTCTTATCGTGATTCGCGCATCAACCGCATCTTCGAAGGCACCAACGAGATCAACCGCCTGCTCATCACCGGCATGCTCCTTAAGCGCGCCGCGCAGAGACGCCTTGACCTGGGGACAGCCGTGAAAAACGCCATGAACGAAGCGGTCAGCGGTACTCTCCGCAACGTCGATTGGGCCGGCGCGCCCGAGCGGGAGCTGCTGCGGCGCGCCAAGCAAGCGACGCACATCTGCGCCGGCGCCGCCTATCAACGCTTCGGAGACCGGCTCGAGCAGCAGCAGGAAGTCGTCGCCGCGGTCAGCGACATGGTCATCGGAATCTACGCCGCCGAATCAGCCCTGCTGCGCGCCGAGAAGCTTCGAGCTCAAGGCCGCGGCGAGAACGCGCGTGACATGGCTCGGCAACTGGCCTTCGACCTTCTCACAGAAGTCCGGCGTCTCGGATCGACAACCCTGGCCGCATCCCTCGACGCCGAGGCCCTCGTTCACACCGAGCGACTGATCTGCCGGCTCACCGAGTGCCCCGCTCTCGACACCATCGCTCTGCGCCGCCGCATCGCCGAACGCCTGATCGCCTCCGAAAGGTTCATGGTTTGACGTTGCACCGCCGCCGCTTCGTGCGGTTGGGCATTGGTGCCGGAGCTTGTCTGCTCTGGCCCCGCCACGCCGCTCCGGCAAGCGGCAAGACGCAATATCAGAAGCTGCTCGTCCGGTTTCGCACCGACCCGGACCGCATCGCACGCATGCTCCCTCCCGCCCTGAGCGCGGACCAAAGCGGCGAGGCCTGGTTCGAATGTGTGCGTGTCCTTCCTGAATCCGCAGGTCCGCTATTCGAAGGCCCTTACCTGACGGCGGGCATCCGCTTGGCCGTCGAGCACGGCTCCGGGCCGGGTTGGTTCCAGCCCATCCGCTGGATAACTCACGAGTGGCTCCGGCTCTGGGAGCGCGAATACCTCGGCTTCAACACGAAACATGCCGAAATCGATCTCACCGTGGAAGGCTCTTCCGTCAAGGCGTCGCTCGACCGCAAGGGCTTTCGACTCGCCCGCGTCGCCACCCTTCGCACTGACCGTACCGTTGCATCGAGCGGCGCATCCGCCGGCCGCGACATCTTCTGCTACCGCTACGACCTCAGACCCGATTGGCAAAAAGCAACGACAGTTCGATCATCCGGCCTCTGGCGCATCCCGGCAACGGCTGATCCGCCTGATTCCCTCATTCGCGCCTGTGACATTGATAGCGCGATACTCCAACTACCGCACGCGTCGCCGCTCGACCCCATCGCAGAGTTTCCTGCTCGCGAGATCCTCGCTGCAACCTACGAGGAAGGTGCAACTGATCAGGTCCCCCCAAGCAATGCCCGCAAACCGCGATTCGTCACCGGCATCGACGACGACGAGTTCCAATCCTGGAACCTCATCCATTACGACCGCCCGCACACTGCCCGGAGACCCTGGCAGCCCGAAGACTGGCCTGACGAGGCGACTGCTTTCCGCCTTTCCGACGCCGAGGTCGAACGCTACCGATCACGCAGGGAAGTTCGGCTTGGGCCGTTCGATATGCTCGACGTCCGGCTGACGACGACCGGAGAGATCAAGAACAACATTCTCCCACCGCCCTGCCGGGCAGGCTTCCGGCCCGCCCTCCGGATGCTCGTCCTGCGCGTCGAGGAGAGCGGCCTCTCCCCCATTCCATTCAGCGAGGCCTGGCTGTTCGTTTTCGCCGTGGTCGAGCGTGAGCGTGGTTGGTACGCCCTGTCGCATATCGTCAGTGATGGCGGTGACCTCACCTTCGGGCGCGAGGTTCTCGGCTATCCGTCCAAGCTCGGGTCATCCGACTTGAGCGTGAGCTTTCACGATTTCTCCGCGCGTTGCGTCCGGCGTGGCCGCGAATTGCTGAATGCGCAGGGTAAACTCCGCGGCATCCCGACAGGCACCTCGCTTTCGCAAATTCCTGTCTTGGGACTTCGGCGGAGTGGCGCCGACCCGTCTGCCTCACCCAGCGGAGAGATCATCGCGCAACCATGGTACTTCCAGGGACGCCATTTCTCCGTCGACCGATCGACGGTACAGGTCTCGTTCCCGGAACCCGCGGGCGAGGGATCTGCCTTTGACCCGTGGTTCGAGTTCAACCCGGTCCGTGTCGCCTCTGTCTCCGTGATGACCAACGGGACGATGCAGCGAACACCCGGCCGTGTCGCCGCCCCCGCTCCGGACCTCCAGCCGTATTATCGTGAGCGTTGTGACGGAGTGATTCCCGGGATCGACTCGCCGGCGAACCCTGCTACTCCCACGTTCGGCGTGGTTCGCGCGCCCGTCACGCGCTCCTGACCACGCCCTGTTTTCATGGCTGCAACCGCTTCCATCGACGCTTCGATTCACAGCATCCCCGACCTGCTGACGGCAAGAGCAACCAGCAGCGGCCAACGCACCGTTTTCCTTTCCCCCTGCCGACCGGACCTTTCCTACGAGGCACTGTTGCAACAAGCGAACGATACGGTCGCGGCCCTCAACGCTCACGGTATTCAACGCAACGACCGCGTTGCCGTCGTTCTGCCCAACGGACCCGAAATGGCGGTGACCTTCGTCGCCGTCGCCGCCGGCGCCACTGCCGCGCCCCTGAATCCGGCTTACAAAGCCGACGAACTGAACTTCTATTTCTCGGACCTGGATGCCAAGGCGCTCATCGTCGACCCGGCCCTCGACTCCCCCGCTGCTGAGGTTGCCGAGTCGCTCGACATCCCCGTCTTTGACCTCGAAGCAAGCGCTGATCAACCCGCCGGCGCGTTCACCCTCGCTTGCCGCTCCGGAGATCAACTTCTGGCAACGGACCCGGTCTTCGCCGAATCCGGCGACATCGCCCTGGTTCTCCACACCTCGGGCACGACATCACGGCCCAAGATGGTTCCGTTGAGCCACGCCAACGTTTGCGCGTCCGCGTTCAACGTCGCTCACACACTCGCCCTCACGTCCGAAGACCGATGCCTGAACATCATGCCGTTGTTCCACATCCACGGCCTGATGGGAGCCGTGCTGTCATCGCTCGCCGCCGGCGCGGAACTCGTCGCCACGCCCGGCTTTGACGCGATGAGGTTCTTCGGTTGGCTCGGCGACTTCCGCCCCACCTGGTACACCGCCGTGCCCACCATGCATCAGGCGATCCTCGCCCGCGCCGGACGCAACGAGGTGATTGTGCGGCGCTCGAGGCTGCGATTGATCCGTTCGTCGTCTTCCGCGCTGCCGCCGCAGGTCATGCAAACCCTGGAGGACACGTTCCGCGCCCCCGTCATCGAGAGCTACGGCATGACCGAGGCAGCGCACCAGATGGCCAGCAATCCTCTTCCCCCCGCCCCTCGCAAGCCCGGTTCCGTCGGCCTGCCCGCAGGACCCGAGATCGCCGTCATGAACGACACAGGCGACCTTCTCGTTACGGGTGAGACCGCCGAAGTGGTGATTCGAGGTGCGAACGTCACCGAAGGATATGACAAGAATCCTGAGGCGAACGCAAAAGCCTACAGCGACGGCTGGTTCCGCACCGGCGACCAGGGATACTTCGACGCCGACGGCTACCTCTTCATCACGAGCCGCTTGAAAGAGATCATCAATCGCGGCGGCGAGAAGATTTCGCCGCGCGAGGTCGATGAAGTCCTGCTCGACCACCCCGCCGTTCGACAAGCCGTCACCTTCGCGATGCCTCACCGCATGCTCGGCGAGGACGTCGTCGCGGCCATTGTCCTGGCCGAAAACAAGACCGCCGATGTCCGGGAGATTCGCGACTTCGCCGCCGAACGTCTTGCCCCATTCAAAGTGCCCGGCCGCGTCGTCTTTCTTGACGAAATTCCCAAAGGCCCCACCGGCAAGCTCCAACGCATCGGCTTGGCCCAAAAACTCGGTCTCACATAGACGGCATGTACCATAAGGGGCACATCGCCCCACAAGGAATCAGGGTCACGGCTTGGCGCGCGGAGGTGTAGTTGACCGTACATCGAGCACGGCAAGCAAGCGCAACGAAGTCATGGCGGTCTTATCGCGTGCTTCCCCCGTCAGTTGGTGAGAAAGGCAGGCTGGCACTCCAAGAAGGTCACCTGCACGTCTGGCGAGCCTGCCTCGACGTCGAGCCGCCGACACAGCGCCGCTTGAGCGAATCCCTGTCGCACGACGAATGCGACCGCGCGGCGCGCTTCTATTTCGAGAAGCACCGGCGCCGCTTCACTGCCGGCCGCGGCCTGCTGCGCTCGTTACTCGGAAAGTATCTCGACCTGCCCCCGGACGAAATCATCTTCAGCTACAACGAGCACGGAAAGCCCCGCCTCACACCCGACCAAAACCAATCGGATCTCCGCTTCAACCTCTCCCACTCCGACGAACTCGCCCTCTTCGCCTTCACCATGGGCCGCGGCATCGGCGTCGACGTAGAACGCATCCGCCCCGAACGCTCCACTCGCGGCATCGCCGAGAGATTCTTTGCGCCACGCGAAGTCGCCGCTCTCTTTGCGCTTTCCGACGACCAACACACCGCCGCGTTCTTCCGCTGCTGGACCCGCAAGGAAGCCTATCTCAAAGCGAAAGGCGCAGGCATGTCCATCCCGCTTGATTCCTTCGCTGTCTCTCTCTCGCCCGGCGCCCCCACCGAACTTCTGTGGGTAAGAGACAATCCCGAAGAACCTTCCCGCTGGACTCTGACGACCCTGAGTCCAGACCCGGCCTTCGCCGCCTGTGCCGCTATCGAGGGTGAACCGACCATGGTGCGCTTCGCCGAGGCCCGCTCGTAACGCAAAACCGCCCGCGTTAGTTCACTTCGCCGTGCTGCAGCTCCGCCTGCTTCAACACCCACCGCCGGATCACCTGATAGCCCGCATCCTCGGCCTCGTGCCGCTGTCCACCCTGGTGCCCGTCCTCTTCCCCGGTTTGGATGTTCAGCGGCTTGCGCAGAAACTTGCTGCGCTCCACTTCGCGCAGATCAACACGCTGTTGCATCTTGCGATAGTTGTCGAGCAACTGATCCGGCGGGATGTACCCCGCCGCGTCCGGCGGATCCAGATACAGCGTCGGCACGCGCCCCGGCACGCCATGACAAGAGATACAAGCCTTGGCGTCGGAGGAGTTGATCTTCGTCATCTCCGCAAAGACGTAGTCACGAAAGTACAGGATGTCCTCGATGAACTCCTTCGTTGCTTCCAACCGCCGCGCGTCCGAACCTTGCGGCGGGCCTTGCTCAGTGATCAGTTTGCCGAGTTGCTCGCCGTAGACCTTGTCATCGCTGTTGAGAATGTTCTGGATCTGCCCCTGCAGTCGGGGAAGCGGCTCCTGCTCAACATAAGCTGCGAGCGCTTTGCGCACTTCCGGATTGCGCCGCAGAGCCGTCTTGTTCGCCAACTGCACGGCCAACTCACGGGCCTCTTCGGGCTGATCCGCCGCGAACCAGGTGTTGAACATTCGGATGATCTTGTCTTTTGTCGTCGTGATCGGGTCAATCACATCTACGCCAAGCTCGTCTCTGGCGAACAGCGAGCCGCTGCCGTCGTCGGGTGTCAACTTGATATAGTCGATCCCGAAAATGTAGTTCGGCTCGGCGTCAGAGTTCGCGCCCAGCATTTTGACCGTCAGTTGGTTCTCGCCCTTCTTGAACTCATGCACGCCCAATGACACGGGACCGCTCGGCGTCAGGTCTGGCTTGTAGAAATCTATCGGCTCGCCGATCTCTGCGCCGTTCAATGCAAACTGGACGGTGCCCATCTCACGGTCATACAGAAACGCCGTAAGAATCTCGTGCGGACCGGCCTCGGGTGAGTCCAACACCAAGGTCAACCTCGCGCCGGGTACGCCTTCGCGCCACCAAAGAATCGTGTTCTTGCTGGTCAGTCCATTCGGGACGATCTGCTCGGTCGTGCGGCCGAAGGTCAACTCGACCACTTTCAGTTCCTCTGCTTCGACGGCGCCCTCGACCGCCTCTTCCATCGACAATCCGCCTTCCTGATACGAAACCATCCACTCCGTCGAAGGGAGCCAAAAGCGCTCATTCTCGTCCACATGTTCGAATGCCGTGTTGCGATGAAGAGTCCGGTTTTCACCCAGGATGCGCCCCAGGAGAACTGCCCTTTCGTCGTCGCCGCCCGAATCCGCGGAACCCTCATCCGGCGCCGGCTTCCCGAGGAAGCCGCCGCTCGAAGCCGACGCCCGCGGCCCCTCTTGCTGCCTGCCCGAAATCAGCAGCCGGTAGAACTCCTGCTCCTCACGCTCGCTGACGCCGTCGAAGTTCCACTTTACCCGAGCCATGAAGTTCGTCAGCGCTTCCGCGTCCTCGTCCCGACCGGCCGCGAGAAAACGATCGATCTTCGCCAGCAACTGCCGTAGCGTATTCACGTCTCCCGGCAGCGACAACGATTGCGGATTCACCAGAGCCCGCGAAGCAACCGCCACCATGTCGAGGTCGCCCGTCGTGAGCAAGTCAAGCAGGTGCTCTTCGAGCGGAGCATAAGCGACATTCGCCGCCGCCTCGAGCGAGATCTTCTTCCATGGAATCGCTCCGTCGGCCTCACGATCGTAGGTGTCGAGAATGACCTTTCCAAAGAACTCCGAGCTCCCCGGCGTCGAATAGCCCAACTGACCCGGCCCGCCGTCGTTGGCGCGCTCTTGGAAGTGCGACGCTGCCACCGCCGTGAGCCTGCGATCGAACCGCACTCGCTCTTCGTCACCTGCTTCTTCGCGGCGCTCGGCCAACAACTTGTACATGTCTGACAACTCGGGATACTGCTGATCGATGTTCTTGCCGCCCGTCTGGTTTGCGATCTGCCCGTTGACGATCAGCATCGAAACCGTCGAGTACCGTAAAGCCATCTCCACCGACGCGTTCGGTTCCTCTCGCAACAGCGCATCCGCCCAAGCACGGTTCACCGCCTCGCGAAGCGGCGGATTCCAAACCCACCAGTGCCACGCTGCCTTGAAAGCGAAAGCCCTCGCGCCCGCGTACGAATCCGACATCCCCGCCGACAGCAGACGCGCAAGCTCGGTCAGGTCCACCTTGCTTTGCGGACCGCCCAAGTCAACCCTCGTCACCAAAGCCTGCAAGATCGCTTGCCGTCCCCGGGCGCCGGCCGTCACATAGGCCTCGAACGTCTCGCGCCAGCCCACGTCATCAAGCAACAATTGCCGCAGCGACCAAAACGCCGCCTCGCGGCACATCTTCACCGGATCATCAAGATGCTTGATCAGCGTCGGCACGCTCTCCGGCGCCAACGAACCGCCCATCCCCAGCAGCGCCTGATACCGCACGTAAGCGTGCTTACTCTCCGTCGCCTCCATGAACTCGTCCGTCCATGCCGCGTCTCCCGAAACCTGATGTCGTCGGACGCGGCTGAGCGCTTCCAGCAAGGTCAGCTCGGTGATCGATTCCTCCGTCGGACGCGCGCCCTGACGCGCCTCGGCGGGGTACAGTCGGCTCAGCGCCCGGATTACATACGCGGTCGTCACGAAGCCCGTCTGCGCCGAATGGTTCCAAAGCCCGTACTCGTATTGATCATCAAGCAACCACTTCGTTGCCCTTTGAACCCGCGGATCTTCCGCTCCATATCCAGCCGCTTTCAGCGCAATCAGAGCCACCGCCGTCGGCGCGGGGTCACTTGGCTCATCCAGACGCTTCCAGGTTTTGCCGTCGTCCAGCAATGTCCCCAGATCGAACCCCCAGCCGCCGTCCTCCTGCTGCAAGGCGCGGAGACGGCCGAGATCCGTCTTCACTTGCGCCGTGAACGCAGCCTGAAACGCGCGGGCATCGGCGACCCGAGCCTCCGATCCGGTCAGCACTCGGACGATCTCCGGATAGTCCTCCGGCCACAGCCGATAGAAAAATTCGATCCGGTGCCCCAGGTCGTCGCTGACCTTCATGCCGTCATTGCCGGTCGCCATGATCTTCTTCGCCTTCTCCTCCAAGCCGAAGAAGTAGCGAGGATCATTCGTATCCCGCCATGCCCGCTCCAGAATCTCCGCCGCGAACTTGAACACCACGTTCGGACCGAAGTTCGATCCCTTGCCTGCCGCATTGATGCCCTTCGGGTCATTCGTCTGCAGCACGTAATTCGCGGTGCGGCGTTGCTGATAACGGTGCAGTTTCTTCGGCCGAACCGTTCGCTCATGAAGAACGATGTTCCGTCCCGCCACACGGCTCCCTGCCGGGGCATCGCCCAGATCGTTGGGAGCAAGGCTCGTATTCACTGCAGCGTCCTTGAGCTTGATCGTCGGCCGCAAACTCTCGTACATCGTGTTCACCAGCCGCCGCCAGTTCTGCACTACGCCGGCGGGCCGATAGCCGCTGCGCAGCGCGTCCGCCACGCCCCACACGCCGCTCTGCGTGTGACAGCTCATGCAGTTTTCGCCGAACAGGCTCGTGCCGTCACGCACACGCCGGTCAAGCGCGATGTTACGCGGCCGATGGATCAACCAGGCATCGACCTCGGCGAGATGGTAGTAGATCGCCTCTTCGACCGCGCGGACCGGGTCGTTGTACGGCGCCGGATCAATCAGCCGCACCTCCAGCTCATAGCCCGGCTGATTCGCTTCCACTCGCAAGTAGTACACCCCGCCCGGCTCGATCTTGCGGGTAGCAAACGAGCGAAAGTTCGCGTCCTGCTGATGAATGCGCTCGTTCACGTCGCGTCCTTCGTAGTAGCTGAAGACGGCAACCGGACCGGGAATCACCTCCGCCGGCGGGTGCACGTACGGAATCGGGTTGGCGTTGCCGAAGTTCTTGCGGTCGGGCTGCTCGCGCGGCTCCAGATCCTCGGGACTGGGCGTGCCGGGTTGATAAACTCGAATCCGAGCACTGACCACGGGTTCGATCAACTGCAGGTTCGCGGTGAAGATCTTCGGCTTCGTCCCCTTGTACTCGATCCGATACCAGTCGTCGGGCGACTTGCCTGATGCCGTGTTGTTGTAGTACTCCAGCTCATCCGCGCCGCCGAAAACGCGCAATACCTGGTCTTCGTCCCTTGCCTCAAACGGTAAGTGGAGCGCCTGTTCCGGCGTGCTGTTCGGTTCGGCTTCGAGAACGACGTCATCCTGATGCAACGCATCAATCGGACGCAGTGAGACCGTGATCCCCACATCCGAGACGATTGGCGTGCCGGCGGGCATCGGCGTCGCCAGCCGCGCCAAACCCGTATCGCGCGGGATCTCCGAAACCTCGACACCGCCCTCGGTGACGGTTTCCAAAGTGAGTCGATAGGTGCCTGCGGCAGGCGCCCGGTAGACAAGATAAACATCCGGGTCCAGTTCATGGATCGTCTTCTGCCAATCTGCTGTTGACGAGGCGTACAGGTCTCCACGGTCACCCTCGAAAGCCCATTCCCGCAGGTCCGGGCCTTCCCACCGCACCTTGATCCGCCCGTTCGCCGGCAGCACCTCGGGGTCATCAACGCTGACGTGAATCTCCAGCGCCTGGCCTTCATCCAGCGTCCAAGAGCGTGTCCACGAGCCGTCGAACGAGAGGCTCTGCTCGAACGCAGCAAAGCTCAGGGGTGGTGACGCCGAACCTCCCACCGCAACCGCCGCGGCAAGCACGACAGCGGCGGCCATTCCAGCAGAAACCCTGAACAAAGACACTCCTGAATCGACAGTCATTCTTGGCGACCATTATAGCCGCGGAGCCTTCGGAAGCCGGCCCGTCAGAATTGGTCACACAGAGTGCCAGCGGCGCAACAAAGTCTGTTTTTCTGGGCCGGCCAAGGCAGCCTGGCGGACATTTCACTCCTTGCCGCTCGATATCCACCACGTGAGCTACGATCATGGCCATGAGTAACTTCAAGATTGCGCAGCTTGATGAGTTGGAATCGATTCCCTGTCCCTGCGGCTCGGCGCAGCGGGCTTTCGCCGACAAGGACAACGATGTCGCCACGCTGCATGTCGTTGATATCAGCGCCGACTCCCGCGTCCACTACCACAAGAAAATGACCGAGATCTACCTCGTGCTGGAAGGTGCGGGCCATATCGAGCTCGACGGCGAGCGCCGGCCCGTTCGTCCGATGACCGCGGTGTTCATCAAGCCGGGATGCCGTCACCGCGCGGTCGGGCGCATGCGTATCGTCAACATCCCCATCCCCGCGTTCGATCCCGAGGACGAATGGTTTGACGATGAACCAGCCTGACCTGCATGTCTCACCACGTGGCGAGGCGAAGTGCGTGCTTATCCAGAGAGAGAGGCGCGAGTGTCAACCCGCGCGCCGGCGGCGCAAGGAGCGGCGCAAGGAGCGGCAAAGAAGCGGCTCGGAGCGGCAAAGGCCTTCAGAGTCTCGCTGTTCCCGCCCCCGCTGAATCGCCGGGTCCGTCTAGGACCTGATCCGAAGGACGAACCAGACGATCCCCACAATGAACAGCAGAGCCGCTCCGATCTTCGTGGGTTGCAGTTCGGGTGCGCCGGCAATGAGCCGCGACATCAAGTAGGCGAAGAGCAACAGGACCAGCGCTTCGGCGGTCACGACACCGGTCAGAACATAGAGCGAGTCCATCTCCGATCGCTGCAGGAAGCTGCCGAAGTAGATCCCGTGGAAGACGCCCATACCGGCGGCAACCAACCAGCGGTAGCCGGCTTCGGGCAGGATCAGGATCTCGACCGCGAGGTAAGCGACGGTAAGGGCCGCGGCAGCTTCGATGAACCGGGGAGGTGGTTGCCACGGCTTGAAGACCAGGATGACGGCCGCGATCAGTTCGGCCAGGATGAACGCGCCGGCGAGGGAAAACAGTTCCTTGCGGGACCGTCCCGCCAGAACCAAGGCCAGCAGGAAGAGTATCTGAAACGGTCCCACGATGACCCGCACCACGCCCGCGCCCGCTTGAGAGAAGAAGAGTTCGGTCGTTGTCGGCGGCGTGAATCGGATCTCCGAGCGGCTGAAGCTGAAATCGAAGACGGCTTGCTTGACGATGTCCCCGCGCACGGCCTTCAAGACGTGGACGTGATTGGGTACGGTAACGGCAGCATAGGTGCATGCCACCTCGAGCCGTTCGACGGGCCGCGGAAACTCGAACGCCGCTTCACAGCGGTAGACGCCCTCGTCCGCGCTCGCCCTACAGGAACCACTGCTCGCCGCGACTTCGCGGCCATCGTCATAGAGGCGGAAATTTTCCAACAGCGATCGTTCGGGCTCTTCGAGATGGACGATCTCGTATAGCGGCATGCGCAGTTCGTAGCCGACATGCGAACCTTCGACTTCGAGTTGTCCGCTACTCATGCTCATGATGTGAGCGGAGAGACTCGCCGGCGGCAGAGCAAGCAAGAACGCGGCGAAACGGAGGACGGCGATGTTTGGAACCGGCATTCGGCGGGCTTTTATCGACCCCCTCCAAGCTCCCGCAGATTGGTGCGGATCTGCTGTGCGAAGGGGTCCTGCGGACCCAGGGTGTTTTCTATGATGGTGAGAGCCCGCCGGAGGAGTTGCCTGGCCGTGGCGTAGTCACCTCTTTGAAGCGCGGCATAAGCAAGGTTATACACCGACTCGGCGACATCAGGGTGCCGTTCGCCGAACACGGCTTCTCGGATCCGCAAAGAACGGCGGAACAGCGGCTCGGCGCCGGACAAGTCTCCCCGCATCAGCAGGACCGTGCCCAGGTTATGAAGGCTCATCGCCACATCGGGATGGTCGGCGGCGAGCGTCTTCTCTCGGGTCGCCAGCGCTCGGCGGGCTAAACGCTCGGATTCATCGAGGCGCCCGAGTTCACGTAGACTGACACCGAGATCGTCCTGGACCGCGGCCGTGGCGGGGTGCTCTGCTCCCAGCGTCCCTTCGAGCAAGGCGGCGGCTTGGCGTTGTTGAGGCTCAGCCGCGTCGAAGTCACCCTGGGCGGCGGACAGCAAGGCGAGACTTTTCAAGGCGAGGGCATAGCGGGGATGCTCGCGGCCGAGAGTTCGTTCCAATAGAGAAGCCGCCTTGTTGTACTGCATCCGCGCAGCCGCGGTGTCGCCTCGCGCTTCATCCAACCGAGCCAGCAACACCAGCGTATCGGCAAGGGCGGCATCATCCTTCGTTGCAGCGTTCTCTTGGAGCGAGAGCGCTCGGCGGGCGAACGTCCCCGCAGAGTTGAGATCGCCCTTTTCGAGAAGCAAAGAGGCAAGGTTCGCCGATGTCGTCGCGAGCCTGCGATTCTCGGAACCAAGATGTTTTTCGAACGTCTCCAGCGCGCGCCGGAGATGCCTCTCGGCTTCTTCGTATTTCCCTTGATCGCGCAGAACGCCCGTGAGATTGTTCAGAGTCGAAGCAACCTCAGGGTGGTCTGAACCAAAGTATTTCTCATATCCGGCCAAAGCTTCGCGATAAAGCTTCTCCGATTCGTCCGGTTTACCTAGCGATTCCAACAGGAAGCCGAGATCACGGGCGCTGGCGGCTCGGGTGGGATCGTCGGGGGGCAGCACACTGCGTCGGATAGCCAGGGCTTGCCGATAGTGAAGCTCGGCCGCCGCAAGATCGCTCTGGGCTTCGAGAGCAGCAGCGAGCTTCTTGAGCAAAGCGGCGGCAACCGGCGTAGCTGCTTCCCCGTGGGTCTTGATTGCCCGTTCGTACAGCGTGACCGCTTCCCGCGTATCGCCGCTCGCAACCAGCAGATCCGCTAGGCGGACGAGGGATTCCCGTACCGAATCGTCGGTAGGGTCGAATGACTTCTCGCGAATCGCGAGAGCTTCGCGCAGCAGTGGCTCCGCCTGCTGATAGTCCTGACGGGATTCGAGAACGCCGGCCAGCGCCAGCAAGCTGTCGGCCACTTTGGGGTGGTCCGAACCCATTCCTTTTCGCCGTTTGTCGAGCGCTTGGCGGTAGAGCGGTTCGAACAGGCGGCTGTTGCGCGGGTCTTGCTCGAAGAGCGGTTCGGTTTCGGACAGCGGTTCATTCGGCGCCGCGGCCGCCGGAGCCAGGCAGGCGAGCGCGATCACGACGATGCCCAGGAACAAAGGCATGAATTAACTGTTGAGGGATTTGCCGGCGCGCGCCGATTCCCCGTTTGCCACTGCACTTCAAGTCTAGCCTGCATTTCTACTCATCTGACGGCCGAAGCACGGAATAAAGGCCATCATGACTTCGTTGCGCTTGCTTGCCGTGCTCAATGCAGGGTAAGGTACACCTCCGTGCGACAAGCGGCCTGCGCCTTGTCCTGACAGCCCTCTCACGCACTCGCCTCGTCACATGGTGAGATATCCAGGATGGAGCAGATGGTCGAAACGAGTCTGGCCCTTCGCGGCGGCAGAGGATCGATGTGAGCGGTGAGCGGTTCCACTCGGACCCAAAGAATGTTCGGCTGGTGGAACGAATCGTGATTTTTCCGCCCTACGGTGGACACCGTTTTGCCGTAGAATTGGCTTTATTACAGAACAATGTCGCCTGCGGCATTGCCGGGGCGGTTGGTGTTACCTTCCATGAAGGGGCTTACGTAATCGTAATGGCCAATGGAAAGCAGCTCAGCATCCTGAAGCAAGGTGTCGCGGCCTGGAATCTGTGGCGTGACTCACACCCCAAAAGTCGACCGGACCTGAACGACTGTGAGTTGGGGTCCGCCGACCTTGACGGCGCGCATCTCGAACAGGCGGATCTGTGCGATGGTCACCTCGATGCCGCCCACATGAAGGGCGCACAATTACACCACGCAGACCTGGGCCGGGCGCATTTGCATGAAGCGGACTTGCACGAGGCCCATTTAGAGGAAGCTAACCTCAGTTCGGCTCATTTGGAGAGGGCACGGCTCGATAAGGCTCATTTGGAAGGCGCCGACCTTTGGGAGGCCGATCTCGAGGGTGCGAATCTCGAAGACGCCTTTCTGGAAGGCGCGGACCTTGGCGGAGCATGTCTCGAGAGGGCTTTACTGAATCGCGCCGAGCTGCGAGGCGCCTGTTTGCGCATGGCCAATCTTGAGGGCGCCGGTCTGGTGGGAGCGAACCTCGAAGGCGCGTTGTTGACGGGTGCGCATGTTGAAGGGGCCGATTTTCGAGACGCCATAGGCTTGAAGCAGGAGCAGATCGAGTCGGCGCAAGGAGACCCTTTGACGGGCTTGCCCGAGGGACTGCAACGGCCGGCGCACTGGCGCGGATAGGCCGCAGCGCATCGTTAGCGCCCGAACAGCTCTTCTCTGAGCAGAAGATCAACGATCTTCCCCAAAGCTTCGATATCCTGCAGGTCGGATACCTCGCCGCCGGTGTGGGAGTAGCGTAGCGGCCAGCTCAGAGGAATGTTAACCGCTCCGTACGGTATGAAACGCGACCCGTCGTTGCCGCCGGAAGTGACTCCATATTGAACGGGGATGCCGTGTGAGCGAGCGAGGCTGGCGACGCGTTCGACCTCCGCTCGATTTGAGATACCGCTCGTATCGAGCGCCCGGATGACGAAGCCCCTGCCGAGCGGTGCATGCGCCAGCGCCTGGTTCTCGATCGGCGAATCGGACGTGACGAAGCTGTCCACGGGATAGACGTGTCGCGGCGAGTTCTCCTTGGCGAGTGCTTCAGAGCCGACGAGTCCGATTTCCTCCTTGCCGCTGAAGACGATCCAGGTGGGGCGCGCTTTGTCGAGCTTGCGGACTTCGGCGTCTGAAAGCGATTGCAGCGCCCGCAGAAGGATGCCGCACCCCACCCGATCATCCAAGGCGCTTGCTGCGAAGCGCTGCCCTAGAAGTTGGCTCCAGTGTTTGGGAACAGTGATGGTGTCACCGGCAGTGATGCCGTGAGACTCGGCTTCGTCCGCCGAACGGATACCGGCATCCACTTCGCCGCGCATCGTCATGCAGGCATCCAGCGGTCCCTGCGCGGTGTGAACGATCACGGGACGCCGTTCGAACAGCGAGGCATTGAGCCCGCCCAAGGATTCGACGGAGAGCACTCCATCAGGCCCGATGCCCTTGACCTTGAATCCGATTTCATCCATATGAGCGATGAAGATGGTGGCGGGCGGTCGACCTGTGCCCAGAGGGACGATCAGGTTGCCGTGATTGTCGGTTCGGGACTGGCGCTTTGCCCAGTCAGGCAGGCTCTGTCGAATCCAATCACGAACCCCGGATTCCGCACCGCTCACGCCGGACAGCCCGGTCAGTTGGCGGATGAGTGAAGAGAGGGAATCGCCTCCGGCCGGCCGATGCCCCTGAGTTTTTCCTCGACGGATGGGTTCGTATTCCTTTTTAGTCCAGGTGATGCCCACGTACGCGGCAAGTAAGCGAGCCGTCTTTTCCACCTCAGCCAAATGAATCGTTTCGATGGGCGTGCCGCTGTGTTCGACGCCCACGGATACTATGGCGGCTTGTTCGGGGTCCGGCCAAGGTTCCTCCGTTCGGAAGGGACCAAAGGACTTGGGGAACGAACTTGCTTTTTGGAAATCAAGGTCGTGCTCAGAGGCGAGACGCCAGAGTTCGTCTTGAAGGTCGGAAGACCAGCCGGTCGCAGGCGCGATTTGCGAGCGCGATTTGCCACCCGGCGCGAGCCAGATCACTCGGTCGGCGGTGTTTTGCTGAAGCACGCGGAGGAGACCGGCGTTGTAGTAGAACTGCTGCGTGACGAAGGCCAGCGTGACGGTCGCGTTGGGCGGGTCGTCGCTCAGCCGCTCGGCCAGGCGAAGCAGGGAGGCTGCTCCGGCCCGGCTGGCTATCCAGGGGGCGCTGAGCCGTCGGCCGCCAGCGAACCGGATCAGCTTTTTGTCGAGTGTGACCGGATCGAGCACTTCCACGCCGGCGGAGCGCACTTCGGCGGCCGTCGAGGCGCCGAAGTCAACGTAGAGATCCTTGTCAGTCCGTGAGGAGGAATGACCGCGTTCGTCGTCGAGGTGCACGGACGGCGCTGCCATCACGCCCGCGAGTTTCTTTCCTGCTCTTGTCTGTACGGTGACGTGCTGCGCCTGGAAAAGACTTTCGAACTGGTAGTGAGGTGCCGGTTCAGCGAGCCGCTTGAGGCGAAGATAGCCGTCATCGGTGATGGCGGAAATGACAAAGCCCGGCTCGTCGAGGCCTGCGGCGATGAGCGTCCTCGGCAGGCCCCGGCCGAATGTTTTCGTGATCGAGCCGGTGTTGTCGACTTCCGCACCCTGGCCGAGTTGACTCTCGATGTATCGGCGGACCTGATCTTCGTAGCCGGCCGCTCCATTGAGGGTTGCCAACTCGCCGAGATGCTCGGCGTGAGCCGCGCAGATGAGGATCGCGCCGAGGACCGGCGCTGTTCCCCACCGTGCGAGCACAGCCTTACTTGTAGGCAATGACGTCGATCTCTACCAGCGAATTTCCGGGTACGCCCCCGTAGGTTGCAACGGTCGTGCGGACAGGTGGATGGTCTCCAAAACGGCCGCGGAAGACCTCGTTCATGGCACGGTAATCGTTCAGGTCGTGCAAGTAGACATTGCACTTGAGGCACTGATTCATCGATGAGCCGGCGCGTTCGAGTTCTTTCTCGATGCTGTTGAGCACTTCGTCGGTGTGCTTTTTAATGTCGCCTTCCTGGTGATAGCCTTTGCCGGCTACGAAGACCAGGTTGCCGTACGTGACGAGCGGGCTAAAGAGCGGGTTATCGGGCTTTCTCTCACCTCGCCAGAGCACCCTGCGCTCCGGTTTGGACTCGGCGGCGGCGGCACCCGCTGCACCAGCCACGGCGGCCACGGCGGCACCCTTGGTAAGGAAACGTCTGCGATTGGTTTTTTTCACGGTCTTTCGCCTTCCTGAAAACTTGTAGAGAACGGGGCTAACGATGAGGCTACCTTAGCGCGAAGCGCTACCGGAGCGCCAGCGAAGAGAGAAGACCGTCAAACAGCGTGCTGCTGGCGCTTGTGTCGAGCGCCGAATGCCTGTGAACATATCTCGGCCATCGCTCCTGTCGCCAACTCCAGTCATGCAGGCACTCTCTTACACTAATGCTCTGGCCTTCTTTTCTCGCCACTTGATGAGAAAAGCAGACTGGCCATGGGTGAAAAAATGCGCCGGCAACTCATCGTTCGTATCACGCTATTCGTCTTCGTGGCCTGTCTTCCGGGTCTCTCCCAAACCGGCGATGACTCATCGACCGTACTGGAGCAGATCTTGTCGATCACTTCTGTCGGGGGCGCGGCGATCTCCCCCGACGGCTCCGAGGTCGCCTACGTCGTTACGCCCCACGATGCGAAGGGCAACAGCTTGGGCTCGGAAATCCGCATCGTCTCGACGCAAAGCGGCAAAGACCGCAAACTCGTCGCCGGCAGCGGTCCGGTCTGGTCACCGGACGGCTCGAAGATTGCCTATTTCTCTTCCGGAAGCGGCCGCCGTCAAATATGGGTTGTCGCGGCCACCGGAGGCTCTCCCAAGCAATTAACAGACCATCCCGGCTATATCGATCGCTTTCGCTGGGAGCCCAACTCGAAGCGCATCGCGTTCCTGTTCCGACAAGCGCATGCGGCCGACCTCCGGTTCTTCACCAAGGCGCCCCATCCGTTGATGCCGGTCGTCGTCGATCGCAACAACCTCCCGATGAATCAGTTGGCGGTCATCGATCTCGAAACCAGAACCTCCAATACGATCACGCCCGCCAGCTACAGCGTCTGCGGCTACGAGCAGTGGTTCCCCGACACGTTCTCCTGGTCGCCTGACGGCGAACGCCTCGTCTTCACCAAGCGTCCTCACGCCAAAGCCGGCGGGCATCTCCATGGCGACCTTGTTTCGGTCACGCATCGCGGCCACGCGCCTCGGCGTCTCGTCGAGCGCGAGGGAATGGATGCCCACCCGGTTTGGTCGCCCGACGGCAATCACGTCGCCTTCATCTCAACGGAGCGCTACGACTGGGTGACCGTCTCCTATCTCTATCTCGTCCACCCGTCCACGCTCGAACGCCGCAAGATCACTCCCGGCTTCGATGAGAAGATCAAGACGTTCTTATGGACCTCCGACAGCAAACGCATCCTCTTCATCGCCGGCGACCGCACTGCCTCGCAGATCTATTCCGTCGACATCGAGACGGCCAAAGTCGAGGCCCTCACCAACGGCGATGACTTCCTGAGCGGACTCAGCGTCACCGCCGGCAGCGACTCGATCGCCTTCATCCGCCAAAACGCCACGGAGCCGCCGGATGTCTACTTTGCACGCTTGAACGACATGAAGCCGAAGCGGCTCACCGAGGTCAACCCACAGATCGAATCGTGGCCGGAGATCCGCACCGAGGTCGTTCGTTGGGAGAGCTTCGACGGTATGGAAATCGAAGGACTGGTGCACTGGCCGCATCAGTATCGCCAGGGTCGCCGCTATCCGCTGCTGGTCGTCCCGCACGGCGGGCCGCACTCCGTCATGTCGAATACGTTCGTTAACGGCGAGTACCGTATCTTCGCGATGCGCGGCTGGGCGGTTTTTCGGCCGAACTTCCGGGGGAGCGGACATTACGGCGAAAAGTTTTTGCGGGCGAACCTCGGCTCCTGGGGCATCGGAGACTATCAGGACGTCATGAGCGGCGTCGACCATCTGATCAAGATCGGACTCGCCGACCCCGATCGGCTCGGTATCTCCGGGTCAAGCTACGGCGGCTACATGACGTCGTGGACCATCGGTCAGACCGACCGTTTCAAGGCTGCAGTCGTCGGAGCCGCCGTTACCGACGTTCCGAGCTTTCTGCGGACCACCGATGTCCCGGAGCGCTTCGAAAGCTATCTCGGCAAGGACCTCGTTGTCTACCAGCGTTCCTCCCCCCTGACCTACGCGGACAACATCAAGACACCTGCGCTCATCTGGCACGGCGACGCCGACATTCGCGTCCCCGTCATGCAGGGCCGTCACCTCTATACCGCTCTGCTCAAGAACGAGGTGCCGGTGGAGTTCATCATCTATCCCGACGAACCCCACGGCCTGCGTCGCCCCCTCAACCGGCGTGACCTGTTGCTGCGGAAAATCCGCTGGCTCCACGGCTGGGTCATCAACGCTGAGCGCCCGAAACCGGTTGTCCCGGCGACTCCCGAATAATCATTTGCCAGTTGATCTGGGATCGGGATCAGTGAAAGGTTGATATGGCGCAACAACAGACCAGCACAATCACTGCGGACCTGCTCGCATACAGGGATTGCAGGGAGAAGGTAGATTCCAACGAGTATTGCGCCGTGGAGTGCGTAGGTGTTTCACCTGCTCGCGGCTCCCAATTCGGGAGCTTCTGGAAGGCAGTCAAGAGCAACCGTATCTCTCACACCCTGCATCGCGTAGTTCTGCTACACAACGATGTTGATCGTCCTCGTACACTTCATCGTTGCGGCTTCGATACGGTTCGTAAACTCCTGGAAACCAGGCAGGGCGGAGGACAATGGGCAAGGTTCAGCCCCGAGAAGCAAGACTCCGCGCTTGAGGCTTCGCTGGGCAAACCAGTCGAAGACGCAACCGATGAGGTACTGCTCCGCATCAGATATTCTCATTTCAAGCGGGCTTTAGAGGCACTGACGGGGGAGTAAAGTCGCGACCGGCGATGAACAGCGGAGGCTCAAGGTCCTGGAGACCGGGTCTATTCGACCGAGTGCATCGGTGGGCGCGCCTGTGGGGGTCAATCCGTACTCGCTCATCGTCTCAACAGCGAATAGACCAACAACCGCCGTAATTCCGGACTGATCGATAGAGCCAGAAGAGCAAGCTACACGAGCACCACCAACACCACTCCGACGATGGTCTCCCAGTGCTGGACAATCAGATAAACCAGCTGATAGAACCCCCAAAGAAAAAACCGATGAAGGCGAGCAGGCAGCCGAAGTCGGCTTTGCTCGGAGGTTCCTCCTGTGACATGTCTTAGTTGGCGACACGCCCGGTGATGGCTTCCCGCAACTCCGTCCGCAGATGGGTCAAGTCCTGCCGCAGCCAAGCGAACAACCCGACCAGCAGCCCGGCGAGGGCAACCCCCACCGTCACGATGGCGATGATCTCTCCGCTCATGCTTCCTCCAGTGCCGGGCTCATTCTCTCACGCGCCCTAAGAGGCGTTTCTGGCCTCGATCCGGTCCCAGGGGGGTCACTTTGCTTCCGGATCCCCGCCCGCTCTAGCGCCTGGTTCGAGCGCTCGGCCCAGGCTTCGCGGGTGTCCTCCAGCCGCTTGCGGGGATTGGTAGCCTCGATTTTCCGCGCCCCGCCCTTCTCCGGGTCCGCCGCGTTATAGCGCTTGAACCACTGCCCGGCGCTGTGCGCGATCCCGTCTTGACGCTCAGGTGGTAGATCGCCATTGCGCTTTTCGCACGGGGTTTCGCGCAGAGAAACCAGTAAATGCGCCCTTCACTTCGTTCGGGTTTTTGCTGTGCTCCTCTCCAGCACCATCATACCCCCAATTAACTGGGTCGAGTCGGGCGAAGAACAGGCGGGAGAGATGGCGGGAAAATTTGCCTTCGACAATGCCAGGTCGCCAGATGGCATGAATGTCTCAAAACCCTTCACGCCCTTCTCTGCCCGATGCGCGAATTCGCCGGCGAACACGTCGATGGAATGTCCAATGAGCAAGCCGTTCCGGGAGTCACCGGTCAGGGGCCAAGTTGCTCTCCCAGGATTGCCGCAACGGCTCGATCAACATCTCCTCGGTATGGTCAAACCGAATCGGCGTAATCGAAACCTTGCCGTCACGGACCGCCGCGTAGTCGCTGCCGGGCTCGGCATCGGCCAGCGGAACTTCCTCATGCATCCAGTAATACGGCCTGTCATGTGGATCAAGCACCTCTATCATCAGTTTTCGGGAAATCTTCCGGCACTGGCGCGTAATCTCGATTCCCTCCTTCCAGGGGTGTGGGACGTTCACGTTGAGGGCGACCCCGGCCGGGAGCCCCGCTTCCAACACCTTTAACGCGATACGCGGGGCCAGCTCGGCAGCTTGCGAATAATCGATGTTCTTGCGTGCGTTCACCGAAAGAGCAATCGCCGGAATGCCATATTTGGCCGCTTCCGCCGCTGCCGCCACGGTGCCCGAGTAATAGATGTTCTCGCCGAGGTTCGATCCGCTATTGATGCCGGACACCACTAGGTCCGGCCTGAAGTCCAGGATTTGGTTCACCGCCATCATCACCGTGTCCGCCGGCGTGCCTTCCACGGCGTAGCGCCGGACGCCCTTGGTTTCAAATCGCAGGGGCCGTCGTAAGGTAATGGCTCGGCTTGTGCCGCTCTGCTCATTCAACGGAGCGGCTACATGAATCTCCCCCACGCCGGCGAGCGCTTCCTCGAGCGCCAGCAACCCGAGCGCGCCGACACCATCGTCGTTTGTCAGCAGAATGCGGACCATCGGGAAGGTTGGCTCAGCGTCTGTTCAGAAGGGCCAGGATCTCGCGCAACTCTTTCTCGATGCCGCTCAGGTCCGGAGAAGCGGCGTTGGTTTTCGTGGCGGGGAAAAGCTGAGCGGACTGCGCTTGGCTATCGTCAGCTTCCTTCTTCTGCTTCGGTCGGGCTCGCAGCGCCTTGCGGGCGCCGGCGATCGTATAGCCTTCATCGTAGAGCAGGTGCTTGATCTCGAGCACCGTTTCTACGTCTTTGCGGCGATACTGGCGCTGTCCGCTCGAGGTTTTCTTCGGGGAGAGCGAAGGGAACTCCCCTTCCCAGAACCGCAGAACGTAAGCCTCGATTCCGGTGAGTTGACTCACGTCCCCGATACGAAAAAAAAGCCGATCAGGGATCTTGGGAGTCTCCTGCTCCGCCATGAGAGCCTATCGTAACAGACTGCCTGACGTGATGAGGATGGTCTGGTGTCTTCCGGGAAAATGCAGCGCCCCATGCTCCCGCGCTCACCGAATCGGAGCCAGGAGCTTCTCGCTCTCCAGCGATACGGTCTCGGGTTGGTGGTCTACAAGGGTGATCACCCGGCTCTTCGGCCGGTACGTAAGCTTGCACCGCCCCGCCTCTCGGCAATACTGTCCTATGGCAACTGAAACGCGACGCTGATCGTCGTCAAAGCCTCAATGGGTTGACCGTTCAACAGCGTGGGGTGGTATCGCCATTTCAGCACTGCTTCCATTGCCGCTGTCACCAAGCGCCGGTCGACGACGGTGTTGATCGGCTTGAGACCCAGGGGCTCGCCCTGCTTGCTGATCACCGCCTCGAGCAGCACGGTGCCTTCCACACCTTCTCGCTGGACATCCATACCGTAGATCGGTGGCACATGGTGAATGAGCTTCGCCTTCTCGACGTTGCCGCCGACTCGAATCCCCGACATTCTGAATGTCGGGGATTCGAGGGCTGGCCTGCTTCCCGAGACCACGATCATCTCCTGGATGGGGCTTACCTCGAGAGTGATTTCGAGGTGTTTGTCAACTGTGAGGTCCACCTTCTGCTTGTGGATCGCGAAACCCCTGGCGCTCACGTCGATTCGATAGGCGGGCGCTGGCGCAAGACCATGGATTCGGTAGGAGCCGTTCGCACTCGTGGTGGTCGCCTCGGTGTTACCGCTGGCAGAGTCCACGATGAGAACAATGGCCCTGGGGATCCGCGCTCCGCCGGCGTCCTGGACAGAACCGGAAAGAGTGACCCCACTCGATTGGCTGAGAGCGGTCGAAACAAGCGAGAGCAGAACGGCCGCGGTCAAGGCTGCCGCGGTCAGCCGCCGGCGCACCGCTCCACGCAACATTCCAGAATGGAATCCCGGCTTTCGCAGGATTCGTTCGATTCGTCGAGCTATGCGAGGGGTGTGGGCCATCGCAGGTGTTGCGGCCGGTAGGACTCCTTTCTCCTGACCGCCCGCAGCGATATCGAGCAACGTCTCGGCATAGCCTTCGGGGTCCCGCGTAACCAAGATGACATGATCGTCACAAGCCGTCTCCGCTAGCGCCCTCAAGCAGCCGTGTACCCTGCGGGCGAGCGGATGAAACCAGAATATGGCGTCATTCAACGCTGCCGCCGCCAGAATCCATCCGTCCCGGCGAGCAATGTGAACGAGTTCGTGCAAGAGCACCGCGCGCAGTTTCTCCTTGCCCCATTCCGGCCATGTCGCGGGCAGGATGATGGTAGGCCGGATGAATCCGAACACCACCGGTGTCCCGACCACCGGGTTCGACACAAGTTTGGGTGCGCGGCCTAGCTTGGCTGCCTTGAGCAAACTCTGTAGCAACTCCTGTGCAACAGGTTCAACAATGGCATCCGCTCGAGCCATCAACTGAAGAACGCGCCGCCATGCAGTCATGGATCGCAAGAGGAGAATCGACGTCACCAAGAGTGATAGCAGACCCGCTAAACCCCGCCAGTCGGTGGATGAACCGCTAGCGGTCGTCAGGGGGGAAACGGCTGCGTCCGACCATGCCGGGATCACCGGGACGGAAAACGTCGTCTCGACGATCACACTCGAGGAGATTTCCGGCAGTCTGCCCAATAAGCCCAGCACCGGCAACAGGAGCATCCCGCACAGCACTGCTGTCCAAACCCCGTGCTCCAGCGCCGGCCGACGCGGACGGATCAGAGACAAAGCCAACCAAGCAGGCAAGATGAGCGCGACCGCCCGCCAGGAAGATAGGAAGAGTACGTCAAAGACAACCTTTCCGAATTCGAGCGCAGTTGCTCCAATCATGGTTTTCTCCTCTCCGTCTTGCGGGATGCCGTGATTCGTTTGGCCAATCTTTCGAGTTCCTTGCCTTCGATGACGTCGTTGTCGACCATCCCGATGAGGAGCTGCTCGATGGAGCCATTGCAGAATCGGTCAACGATTCTGCGGACGGCTTGAGCAGCAACGCTTTCGCCGGGATCGAGAGGACGATAGAGGTACGTGCGGCCCTCCACGGTGTGCGTCAAATACCCTTTGCTCTCCAAGCGCCGAAGGATCGTCCGGACGGTGGAGTTTTTCATCGGGTACCGGGCGGCCAGAGATGTCCGAACGTCTTCCGCGGTCACCGAACCGCTGGACCACACAAAGCTCATCACGAGCTCTTCGAGTGCACTGAGATTGTTCCAAGTGTTACGACCCATAACGTTACAGTTTGTAGCATATAATAATGGCCTCGTCAAGCGGTTTCTGACTCGTGCCGGCGCAATGGGAGAAGTTCCGCTGGTGAGCCAAGGAGAACGTTGCCCTTCGGCTCGAGGGACTGAAGCCCTTCAGTCTTGGTTTAGCCGCCCCGGACGGCATAGCATGAGGACAGCGAGGCGGCAATCATACAGATCGACTTGCCGTCGACGCGAACCTGGGAGCGCGGGCATCCTGGCCCTCGCGAAGAAAAAAGCGGAGGAGGTGAGATCACGCCCATGCGTCTGCGACGAAGTTTGTTCTTCGTAGCGCCGGCAACCCCGGCCGGCCCTCTCGCCGCCAGCCCGGCGAGAGTGTCAAGGCCCTCCCCGACCGACCCGGCCGGGCCGGCTGCGGTCTGCCCGGCGCCCCCCAAGCTGCCCAAAGCCTGCATTTCTCACCACGTGGGGAGGCGAAGTGCGAGAGAGGGCCGTCAGGACGAGGCGCGAGCCGCTGGGCGCGCGCAGGTGTGCTTGACCCTACATCGAGCACGGCAAGCAAGCGCAGCGAAGTCATGGCGGTCGTATCGCGTGCTTCCCCCATCAGGTGGGGATCTATGCAGGGCGCATCGAGGGCGCGTCTTGGTCGCCAATCCTGTGGCGGAATGGCCGTTCGGTTCGCCGTGGGTGCGAAAGGGTCGCACCACCAAAAACCGCCGCCCGGACCGCGCCGCGCCCGCCGCCCAGTCACGGCTTGACTGCTCACTTCTGCCCAGAATTGCCCGGAATTGCCCGGAATTGCCCGGGGGGGTGGGGGGGCCTGAGCAAGTGTCCGCGCACCGTCCGCCGTTCTGGGTCGGCCTCACGACGAGCGCCGTTAGCGGCAGTTCCCGTCGCCCTCCGGGCTGCTTCCGCTGCGGCGAACGCAACATGAACCCATGCTGAGAAAGGGGAACGTTCTATAGTGCACAAACAGGGGAACTTTCTATATCGCGTTGACAGCGGTTTCGGAATCGCGGAAGCGATTCGTCCGGAGCTGCTTGCATTGCTTCTGACGAGAGCCGTCTTCCCGTGGCCTACAATGACTTCCGTGTCCGTGACGGCACTCGTCCTGATTTCGTCGGTGCTGCTGGCGGCCTCTGCACCTGCCGACGACCCCTTCCGCAAAGTCTCCTTCGACACGAGCGACGGCGGCAACATCCAGGCCAACCTCTATGGCGAGGGTGCGCATGGGGTTGTGCTGGCCCACGGAGCGGTCTTCGACAAAGAGAGTTGGCACGAGCAGGCAACACGTCTCGCGCAAGCCGGCCTGCGAGGGCTGGCGATCGATTTCCGGGGCTACGGTGATTCCAGGCCGGGCAGCCTGGGTCAGGCTCTGCACCTCGACATCCTCGGCGCGGTCAAGTACCTCGAGGAGGTGGGCTGTGAACGTGTCTCGGTTGTCGGCGGCAGTATGGGCGGAGGCGCCGCGGTAAAAGCCGCCGTCGAAGCCAGGCCCGGCGCCATCGACCGGCTCATCCTGCTCGGGCACTCGCCCATCGACGATCCCGGTGCGATGCGAGGCAAAAAGCTCTTCATCACCACCAAAGGGGACAATCCTCCGGCCCGCCGCCGACAATTCGATCAAGCGAGCGAGCCCAAGAAATGGGTTGTCCTTGACGGCTCCTCCCACGCGCAGCACATCTTCAAGACCCCGCATGCCGAAGAGTTGATGGAGCACATTCTCGATTGGCTTACGAACCATCATTGAGGCCGGCCATTAAAACCCACCGACCGACACGCCGCGACTTTCTCTCCTCCACAGCCCTGGCGGGCTTGGCGCTTCCCTCGTGCGGAGGTCCGCAAGCGCCCGCTTTCTCCTTGTCGCTGTTTCAAGCCGACGTCACGCCGCCGGCCGTCGATCACCCCTTCCTGGCCTACCGCGTTTCGCGCTCGATGGTCGACCCGCTGTTCGTGCATGGCTTTGTCCTGCACGGCCTCGAACAGCCCGTTGTTCTCTGCGCCGTCGACTGGTGTGAAATCCGTAATGAGTCTTACGAAGCTTGGCGCGCGAAACTCGCCGCGGCCGCCGGCACGACCAGGGAGCGGGTGCTCGTTACCTGCATTCACCAGCACGACGCTCCTTACACAGACCGCGTTGCGCAGAGCTATTTCGAGAAGCACAATGTCCCCGGCGCGCTCTGCGACGTCGACTTCGAAGACCGCATGATCGAGCGCGTCGCCACTGCCGTTCGCGAAAGCCTCGCCGACCCGCGGCCCATCGACCGCATCGGCCTCGGTCAAGCCAAGGCCGATCAACTCGCTTCCAGCCGCCGCTACGTCACCGAGGACGGCACGGTTTCCTGGGGCCGCAGCAGCACGACTCGCGATCCAGCCATTCGCGCGCTCCCCGAAGGCCTCATCGACCCCTATGTCAAGACCATCAGCTTCTGGTCCGGCGAAGAAGCCGTGGCGGCGCTCAGTTGCTACGCGACGCATCCGATGAGCTATTACGGTGACGGCGACATCTCGGCGGATTTCGTTGGCATGGCCCGTCACCGCCGGCAGCAGGACACGCCCGGTGTCAAGCAGATCTACGTCTCCGGTTGCAGCGGCGATCTCACCGTGGGCAAATACAACGACGGCAGCAAGGCGAACCGCCCGATCTTCGCCGAGCGCCTCCACAAGGCCATGGCCGGCGCTTGGGATGCCACCGGGACTCAGCCGCTCGAATCCGTCGGGTTCCGCAACGTTCCGCTCCGCATGGAGCCCCGTCAATCGCCCGGCTACCGGCTCGAGGACTACCGTAAGACCATCGCCGACCATGCGGCCGAAGCGCGCCCCCGACTCACTGCCGCCCTGGGGCTTAGCTGGCGCGAGCGCTATGACGCCGGTCATTCGATCGACGTGCCCGCCATCGATTTCGGACCGGCCCAACTCGTTCTCATGCCGGCCGAATCATTCGTCCAGTATCAACTCTGGGCCCAGGAAATGCGCCCCGGCTCCTTCGTCATGGTGATGGGATACGGCGAGTGCGCGCCCGGCTACATTCCCTCCGCAAAGGACGCCGCCGACGGCTACAACGACCACTACAGTTGGATTGCTTTCCCCGAGTGCGAATCCGCCATGAAGACCGCGCTGCAGAACGCCCTTGCCGCCGACGCGGCAACCACTTGAATCCCTTTCCCGGAAGAGCCCCTCGGAGGCCCATCTCATGAGTGAACAGGTTTCGTACCGTTGGAAGCCCATGAGCGGCCTTCCCGAGGATTCCGCCAAGCTGGCGAGCAGTGAACTGCGATCGTTGGCGCAGGTCTGGATCGAGCAGAAAGACGGCTTGGCCGCTTCCGAAGCGCTGGAAACGTTCAATGATCGGTTGCGGCGTCAATGGGCTGTGGAAACAGGCATTATCGAGCGTGTGTACACGCTTGACAGGGGTGTGACACAGCTCCTGATCGAGAAAGGGATCGACGCGAGCCTGATTCCTTCTTCGGCCACCGACAAGACCCCGGAACTCGTCGCGGCGATGATTCGTGACCACGAAGAAGCCGTTGAGGTTGTCTTCGCGGCGGTCAAGGGCGAGCGGCCGCTCACGATCGGCTTCATCAAGGATCTGCACGCCGTTCTAACGCGCCATCAGGACACAACCGCGGCGGTGAATTCGCTGGGAAGAACCGTTCAGGTCCCGCTCCTTAGCGGAGACTACAAGAAGCAGCCGAACAACCCCATGCGACCGGACGGTAGCGTACATGAGTACTGCCCGCCGGAGCATGTCCCACTCGAAATGGAACGACTGGTCGAACTGCACCAGAAACATGAACAAGGGGGCTTGGCCCCGGAGGTCCGATCCGCGTGGTTGCATCACGCATTCACCCAAATTCATCCATTCCAGGACGGGAACGGGCGGGTGGCGAGAGCTCTGGCGAGTCTTGTGCTGATTCGAGCCGACTGGTTCCCTCTGACCGTCACCGAGGACGATCGCTCTCGGTATATCGACGCTTTGGAGGACGCGGACCACGGCGATCTGAAGGCCTTCGTATCGTTCACCGCTTCCATCCTCAAGCGCACTTTCGTCAACGCCCTCGGCATCGCGGGCCAGGTCCGGCACCGTCGCCAAGTCGATCACGTGATCTCTTCCGCCCGGGAGTTGCTTGAGAAGCGCCGGCGAGCGATGTACGAGGCATGGGAGGGCGCCAGGCAAACCGCCGGAGCCCTCGGGAGCATCACGGAGCAGCACCTGAACGAGATTAGGGACAAGCTCCGCACGGACATCGGCTCGTTCTCTCAGGACTTCCAGTTTTGGTCCGACTTCGAACCGGACGGCGGTGACCGTGGTTACTACTTTCGTCATCAAGTCATCGAGACCGCCAAAGAGTTGCAATACTTTGCAAACTTCGGAGAGTACCATTCCTGGGTTAGGCTGGTGTTGAGAACTGGAGAGCAATCGGAAGTTCTGGTCTCGTTTCATGCCGTGGGACACGAGTTCCGCGGCATTATCGCAGCTACGATCTGTTTCTTTCGCCGGACCCAGACGGAGGAGCAAGAGAGGGACATCGGCGACCTGGTGACCATCTCGGACGAGATGTTCCAAATCAACTACCTTGAGAGTCAACAGGAAGCGGAAACTCGTTTCGAAGATTGGATCGACCGGAACATGGTGAAGGCCCTTGAGGTGTGGCGAGCGGGCCTGTAGTCGCGGATAGCAGCCCGTGGTGGAAGTCCCGTGGAAGGCGCGGCGGGCTTCTGCGGTCGCTGCGAAGAAAAAGCGCGGAGTGAGGAGGATGGCGATCCGGGTGATCTCCTCCTTGCGAAGGAAAAAGCGAACGACAAAGCCGGCGGCCTGGGCGGTCGCTGCGAAGAAAAAGCGCGGTCACGGTGGGCAGCAAGGTCAGCACCGCCGACGGAACGAAAACGTCCGTCGCCCGAAGGGTTGCGCGCCGCTTCCGGCAGGCTGTGCGGAGAACGCGCTGCCGCGTTCCTCGAGCGGCCAGGCGTTAGGCAATCGGTCCCAGGGCGTGTAACGCCGCCTGCGTGACTTTTGCCGCGGGCGGATAGGGTCTATGCGGCGTTGCAGGCGGACCTGAACCGGGATCGCCTGCCATTCCTGCACACCGTCAGTAAGAACCGCCGCAGGTCCAACCTCCCTTGGCCGCTTGGAACTACAGACCTGTTGCTCGTCTGCCGTTCACCGAGCCGGCCCGGTGTCGGATCCACGTAGGGGACGCTACGATGGAGTGTTCCGTTAGTTCTACAAACCCGGTACCGACCAGATGTTTCCCTTTCGAGGCGTGGACTTCATCGACTTGGACTGTCTGCTCTCCGAGGAGGAAAAGCTTGTCCGCCGAACGGCCCGGCGGTTTGTGGATGAACGCGTGCTGCCCGTCATCAGAGAGTGCTTCCGCGAAGCGCGCTTCCCGGTGGATCTGATTCCGGAGCTGGGTGAGTTGGGTTTCCTCGGCGCCAACCTTGAAGGATACGGTTGCGCAGGCATGGAGGATGTCGAGTACGGCCTGTTGATGCAAGAGTTGGAGCGGGGCGACAGCGGGGTCCGGAGTTTCGTGTCTGTCCAGAGTGCGCTTGTGATGTGGCCGATCCACGAGTACGGCAGCAGGGCGCAGAAGGACCGCTGGTTGCCGGAGTTGCGGGCCGGCAAGAGGATCGGATGCTTCGGCCTGACTGAACCCGACTTTGGATCGAATCCGGCCGGGATGCGCACGCAGGCGGTTCGTGACGGCGATTCGTTTGTCTTGAACGGCGAAAAAACGTGGATCACGAATGGTACGCTGGCGGACGTCGCGCTGGTGTGGGCTCGGGAGGATGAACAGATCCAGGGCTTTCTCGTCGAGAAGGGCAGGCCGGGATTCACGACGACGGACATTCACGGCAAGTGGTCGATGCGGGCTTCGGTGACTTCGAGCCTGGCCTTTGCGGATTGCCGCATTCCGACGGAGAATGCGCTGCCGGGAGCCCTGGGTTTGAAAACGGCGCTCGCTTGCCTGTCACAGGCGCGCTACGGGATCGGCTGGGGGTGTATCGGCGCTGCGATGGATTGCTATGAAACGGCGCGGCAATACACGCTGTTGCGGAAGCAGTTCGGCGACCGATCGTTGGCCTCGCACCAGCTTGTGCAGAGCGAGCTGGCTTGGATGGTCACTGAGATCAGCAAGGCGCAGTTGCTGGCGTTTCATGCTGCCCGGCTCAAGTCAAAGGGACTTCTCAAGTTCTTTCATATTTCGATGCTGAAGCGGAACAACGCCTGGATGGCCCTCGAAGTGGCGAGGAGGGCGCGCGACCTGCTGGGCGCCAACGGAATCACGGATGAGTACTCTGTCTTCCGCCATATGGCGAATCTCGAGACGGTAAAAACCTATGAAGGTACTCATAACATTCACACCCTGGTCATGGGCCAGCAGGTGACCGGGCTGCCGGCCTTTTTCTAGTGAGGTGATCGTGCGCCGGACCATTTCTGTGCTGTTCAGCGGTTTTGTGGTAGCAGCGGCCCACGGGCCGTTGTTGGCCTCGGAAGCCAAACGGAAGCTGCTGTTCTTCATACTGCGTTTCCTCCCTTCCGCCATCAGCAGATTGACCGCTTGGGGTCGCTTGACGGACCAGGAAACGGCGAGGACGGACCTGTTACAGTAGACCGTCCTTTCCGGGGGGCGATTACATGAACTCGACCTGCACTTGCGGCGCGGCGCTTCCGGACGGTTCCCAGTTCTGTCCGATGTGCGGACGGCCACTGAGCGAGGAGGCAGAGCAAGCGGAACGGACGCAAGCACAAGAGGCTCTTGAGAGGGCTCGCCGGCAGCAGGCCCCGGATGAGAAGCGCAAAAGGCCGATCGGCCTCGGCAACTCCGACGCACTTCGCTCCAGTTATTTCGGCGCCCTGCTTGCGGCTTTCCTGTCCAACATACCGTTCCTCTACCTGTTGTCTTTCATCTGGTACCCGGCGTGCGGCTTTCTCTCCGTCTACATCTATCGCCGCAAGACGGGCGCGAAACCGAAACCGTTTCAAGGAGGCCGACTGGGTGTTATGACCGGCATGCTTACTTTCGCCATTTCGCTCGTGATCAGCGCCGTGAACATCCTGTTCGCTGGTCAGGGTGCCTTTAGCGATTTGTTCCGGCAACAGATCGAACAGACGCCTGCACAGGAAGAGGTGAAGCGACAGATACTGCAACTGATCGACAATCCGTTTGTCTTGGGCCTTCTCCTGCTGATGAGCCTGATCGTGACGCTGGTATTTACCGTGGGCTTCAGCGCCGCGGGCGGCGCACTGGGAGCGAAAGTATTGGAGGACGATTGAAGGAGCTACCCGGTGCGGTGAATCTGGGTCCCGGCAGGCTGTCTGCACTTCACTGCAGGAAGGGATGAAGCAACGGGATCTCTTCGTCCCACGATCCAAGGTCCAACCGCAATCCGTCCGGCTGCGCTCGGGAACGGTGTTTCACCGTCCTCCTCGAATCGATAAGCCTCACACCCTGACTGCTGCCCGCCGCAGCATGAGCAGCGTCGCCGCTCCGACGGCACAGCCTCCAACCGAGGCCCAGATATCCGGCCAGATCAACATCACCCCGGCCGCGAACAGCGCGCCGCGCGCCACCGTCGGGACAGGAGTGCGGAAGTAGCCTTCCAGTGCAATGGCCCAGAAGAAGATCCCCAGCGCGCATGTCCCCACGTGCAGCAGAACGTCCGGCCAAGCGCCCATCAGCAGCAATGCCGGTTCGTAGACGAAGGCGAACGGCAGCAGAAAACTGATCAATCCCAGCTCAATCGCCTTGAATCCAGTCCGTATCGGATCCGTCCCCGCGATTCCGGCCGCGACGTATGCCCCCGTTGATACCGGGGGCGTAATCGCCGACAGGATGGCGAAGTAGAACAGAAACAGATGCGCGGCAACCGCAGGCACGCCGAGGTTGGTCAAGGTTGTCGGAATCAATGTTGCCAGCACGACGTAGGCGGCGACCGTCGGAAGCCCCATCCCCAAAACGATGCAAGCCACCATGGTCATCAGCAGCGTCACAAAAAGATTTCCCTGTGAGACGCCTTCGATCAAGTAAGTGATCTTGAGATTCAACCCGGTCGCCGTCATGACGCCGATGATGATTCCGGCGCCGGCGCAAATCGGCGTCAGTGTCAACATGCCGCGCATTGCGCCGTGAAACGCCCGGTCGAATCCGCTGCCGGTCAGGCGCGTGGTCGGCCGCAAGAAGCTCACCGCCATGGCGCACGCCACAGCGAGAAATGCCGCATACATCACACTGAATTGCAACGACAGGAGCACGATCAACACCACGATCGGCAGCAGCATGTTACCCCGCTGCCTCAACTCTCCGCGCAAGCTCGGGATCTCATCGCCGGTGATGGGCCGCACGCCGTCTTTTACCGAACGGAAGTGCACGATCATCAGCACTGCGAAGAAGTAGAGCAGCGCCGGAACGATCGCGTTGACCATCAACTCGGTGTACGAAATGTTCAGGTAGTCGATCATCACAAACGCTGCTGCGCCCATAATCGGCGGCATCAACTGGCCTCCCGACGACGCCAAGGCCTCGACGGCCGCCGCGAAGCGCGGCTCATAGCCGGACCGCTTCATCATCGGGATCGTCACCGCCCCGGTCGTCGCCACGTTCGCTACCGTCGCGCCCGTGATCATCCCCATCAACGACGAGCTGACGACCGCAATCTTCGCCGGACCTCCGACGAACCGCCCCGCGGCCACCTTGCCGATATTCATGAACATTTCTGCGCCGCCCGTCACCGTCAAGAACGAGCCCAGCAGAATGATCACTACAATGAACGTCGCGCATACACCGAGCGGTGTCCCGAACACCCCGAACGTCCCGTAGAAGATGATGCTCACCAGGTCAGCCAGGCTCAGTCCCCCATGCCGCAGCATCATGCCCGGCGCCCACGGACCGAACAGCCCGTACGCCAGGAAGAGCAAGAGCACCACGGCGACCGCCCACCCGACCGTCCGCCGCACGGCTTCGACAATCAACAACAGCCCGACCGCCCCGACTGCCGTGTCGAATCCGCTGATGAAGGGCTCCGAGTAAAGACGCTCATAGTCGAAGAGCGTCCACGCCATGACGACCAGGCTCAGTAAACTCAGCCCGAGTCCCAGCGATGCTTCTCCCGACTTGCTTCGGGTCCAGCCCGACGGCGTCTGCAAGAAAACCAGTGGCAGCAACACCAACAAAAACAACCCACGTTGAATCGGCGCGTGAAAGGGCCCCGTCGCGCCCGTGTAAAGCGCAAACGCACTGCCGACCCACACGAGCCCGGTCGCAACCGGGTGGCTGAGACTTTCAGAGAGCGAGGGCAAAGTAAACGCGGATTCAACTCGCCTTAGCGGCGTGAGTGCGAGTGAAAAGGCCTCGATGGGGCGATCGAATCAAAAGCGCCATGCGTGCAGCCTCCGCTACCACATGTCCCAAACGCCGCGCTCACGGTAGTAACGCTCCGCCCCCGGATGATAAGGTAACGGCTTCATTTCCGCCACTGAATCAAGATCCGCTTCCCCTTCTTCCTGCCACCAGGGCAGCGACTCCTCGACCTCGTCCCAGTTTTCGAACAACGTCTTCGTCATCCCGTAGACGAGGTCGTCGGGAAGGTCGCCGCGAATGAGAAGACATTGGTGAAAACCGATGCCCCGAAGGCTGGGCCGCCCGAAAACGGGCTCGCCGTGCTCGTCCAACACAAACGAGGACTCGGACGCCAGCAGCTTCTCCAAACCTTCCTGCTCGGGCTCGACGAAATCAATCTCCTCGCCGATCTCCCGCGCCGCGAAGATCGGGGACAAGTGGCCTCGGTTATTCCGCGAATAGGCGAAAGCAATGGCATCGATCTGCCGATTCGCCAGCGCGTTCTGTCCGTCTGTCCGCTCGATGTAGAGGAACTCCGTGTTGTCCTGAGTGACGCCGAAGTACTTGAAGATGCGCTCCGCGATCACTTCCTCTCCCGTGCCGCGGCCGCCGATCACGACATTGCGGCCGACCAGATCCGAGTAGCGCTTGATATCCGTCACCGCCACGACCCGGAAAAGGTGTGTGCCGAGTTTCATCCAGACCTTGGCGTTGTCGTAGTCAACCGCGATCGGTTCCTTCTGTGCGAAATGAGCCTCGCGGCGGTACGCATTTTCGAGATCAAAGCGAAAACAGCGGCCACCGTCGATCCGCCCGGCCGCCACGCGCTTGACGTTGCCGACCGACATCCCCTTGCCGATCACGCCGTTCGCAATCACCCCCGGCATCCTTTCCGTCAACACCTTCGACAGAATGGAAACCTCCTTGAAGTAGCGTCCCTGAGGCCCCGCTCCCGCCAAAGTGATCAAACGGGTATCGGTCGTCCGCTCACTGGCTCCACAGCCGATTCCGAGCAATGCCACCATCACGAAGCCGAGCCACGGTTGCAAACCCGCGGGCCGACCCACTGGATCTCTCACACCGGTCTCGGCGGACCGGGAACAACCTGTTGGGGCGCCACTGCTGAAAGGGGTGCAGACCTTAGCCTCGCCGAGCATGCAGGATCGACCTCTCGTACTCATAGCCGGTCGACTTCAGAACGCCGCTGTGGCTTCCGACCAGCGACACGTCCGCGAAGCCGAGCTTACGAAGAATCTCCGTTAGGCAGGCCCGATTGGGCAGCCACCACGAGACCTCGTCGGCCTCGAGGTCACTGCCTCCTACGTAGAGCATCGCGGGCCCTTCGTCAGTCTTGTCAGAGATGACCTGGGATAGCACAAGTGTCCCGCGGCAAAGGCGGGCGGCGGCTGCGAGGGCCTCCAGCGGATGCAGCGTGTGCAGCAGAATGTCGCCCATGAACACCAGATCGAAGCTGTTACTGCCGAGCTTCGCGGCTGATAGCTCGTACACGGTCGAATAGCGGCGTTCAACCTTCGAGTGAAGCAGCTTGTGGCAGAACCGAAACGGCCCTTCCAGAAGGTTGAAGTAGCATTGATCCACCGTCAGGCCGTCGGCGATCGGCTCGGGGCTGTATGGCAGCATCGCCTCGATCTTGCTAACCGTCTGCTCGACAGTCTGGCCCGGGAAGCGGTCAAGATCGGCGAGTGAGGGGATCTCGATGGAGATGACGTCCGCGCCGCGTTTTTCGAATTCAAAAGCAAAGAAGCCGGTGGCCGACCCGATGTCAAGCACGCTCAGCCCGCGCATATCGGGCGGGAACTGAAAGGCGGAGACGGCGGAGCGATAGTCGTAGAAGCCCGGAGTGGCCAGGCCGTCCGTCAGGTCAATCGTGTGGTACCAGTAATAGCCGCTAACGTCGCTCAGGCCCTGCGTACTCACCCGCCGGTTGAAGTCTTCGACCTCCCGCGCGTAGCTTTGCGCTACCGCGTTGATTGGTTTGCTCAGAAGTTGACTACTCCAGACAATAATTTGGCGCGCAGGCTCACCGCATCCAAAGGCCACTCCTACAGCGCTTGGACGCAGGATCTAGATTGTAACAGCAATCCTGGGGGCTACCTTGTCTGACGAGAAGATGCGAGAATGACTTGCCTTTGCAGGAGGTTGAGCGTTGGATTCGAAACAGCGAGCGTGGAGGCCCGAAACCGAGAAGAAAATGCGGGCTGACTGGGACCATCGCGCACGCGAAAACGTGTTCTACTACATCGCTTCATCGAAAGACGATTGGAACCACGCGGAGTTCTACGACTCCGGGGAACGGTCGGTCGAGGAATACATCCGCCCCGATATGGGCGAGATTTGCCGCGGCCGTTCCCCCGCCAAGATGAGGGTTCTCGAAATCGGATGCGGCGTCGGACGCATGACTCGGGCGCTTGCAGGCATCTTCGGCGAGGTACACGGTGTGGACGTCAGCGGTGAAATGATCGCTCAGGGCCGCCAACTGCTGGCTAGGGTGCCCAACGTCCACCTCCACCGGAACAGCGGCGCCGACTTGTCAGTCCTCGGCGATCTTCGGTTTGACTTTGCATTCAGCTTCATCGTCTTTCAGCACATCCCGAGTCAAGCAATCATCGAGAACTATGTTCGTGAGGTACAGCGTGTTCTGCGCCCCGGCAGCCTGTTCAAGTTTCAGGTGCAGGGAAGCTCACAGGTGATCGTACGTGAAGGAGACACTTGGGTTGGCGCGCCGATCTCACCACCGCTAGCTGTCGAAATGGCTGAGCGCAACGGTTTCGAATTGCTCCATAGCGAGGGAGCCGAGGAACAGTATTTCTGGCTTTGGTATTTCAAGCCGCGCCGTCTGCGGATGTGGCGTAAGGCCGCGAGAGTAGATGGCTGGTTCGAGGGTATGCGGCTTCGAGCGTACTCGATGCGGCCGAGTTCGCGCAGCGGGCAGATCATCTGCCACGATAGCTCCACTGCTACCATTGGCGCCGGCCAAACGCCAGTCTCAACGCCAAAACTCCCATCCGCCGACTCGGCCTGACCGGAGACAACCTGTTGAGGCGCCACATCTAGCCTGCCTTCCGCGTAGGTCCCACAACCCCCAGCCCCACGCGCAACGCTTCCGTCTCGATGATGTCGTCCGGCATGACATTCGCGATGTTTACGTCCGGGCCAAACTCCCGCACCAGCAATTTCTTGATGTCATGAATCTCCGACAACGAAACCCCGCTGATCCACGGCCCCGGCAATTCAAACAGCACCCGGTCCCGATCCAGATCATCGCGGCAGGCGAGCAGCAAATCCGTCTTGACCGTGCCGTTCTCGATCAACTCGGCGCCCTCGATCAATAGCAACTCCGCGCCGGCCTCAAGGCAGTTCCGCGCTTGCAGCACCAACTCTGCCACGGCGTTCTTCTCCGTTTTCGATCCCACCTCGCCGAACACGGTCAACCCCTTGTCACGGGCCATCTTGATCTGCTCGCGGCGCTCTGTCGGCGAAAGCGGAATGCAATTGTCCGATACCTCGATCGCCTCGAATCCCAGACGCTTCGCCTCATCGAAGAACACGGGCAGGGCCCCAACCCCTTGTGTGGCGAACACGTACTCCTGAAACTGGCCGCCGAGGAACGGCCGCACACCGTGCCTTTTGTAGAGTTCGAGCTTGGCCTCAATCAGATGTTCTTGGTAGAGCCGCGACGTGCCGGTGGCAATTTTCGCGAGGTCGACATACTGATCCGCAATCTCGAGGATGTCCCTTTGCCGCGCCGGCCCCAGTCCCCAATCGATCATCATCGTCAACCCGCGCAGCCGCGGCTTGACGTGCGACCGCTCCTGGGGAAGCGGGACAAATGCAAACGGATCAAGCGCCATGAAAGGTCCCTCCAGTATTGCAGCACACGAAGGACCCGGCGCCCACCCAGCTTGAACACCTTGGGCGGTTGCCGATGACCCGGATCGGAGATCTCACTACAAGTCCGCCAAGGGGTCTCCGGGGCTTTTTGCGCCCTCCCGAATCTCGGCGCTAGAATAACCCACCGGGGGACGCCGTTTTCTCCGCTCGAGCATGTTCCTCCCGGGTCTGCCGAGCTTGGCTGAGCGCTGTCTCTTGCCTTTTGTCTCAGGGACAACGGTTTCGTGGCTACCAAAGCGCAACACCAGCGGAAAGCCCCTTCACCGGACCTCATCACCGTCATCAGGCGGTTCCTCGCTCACTGTCGTCGACCGGTCTTGATCGAGTCGGGAGAACAGCCTATTCCCTTGGTCGAGGGGCGCTATGACCTGGAATCGCGCGGCTCCGGATGCGTTCTGCACGCTTGGGGCGAGGAAGGAAACCTGGTCCGCCGCATTGTTGAGATCAAGTCCGAGAAGAAAGACCGCCTCGATCTGCTTGCCAGCTCGTTCGGAAGACCCGACATTCGGCTTGCGCTGGTCGACGAAGCCACTCAAATCGGCCGCGTCCAGCGAGAGGCCGGACATGCCCGATTTTGCGAGTTTCTGCGCCGGATTCTCTTCCGGGATTACCGCGACCGGTCTCTTTCACACTTCAGTTCCGCCCCCGATTTGGAGCATACGCTCTCGCCCAGCTATGCTCGCGGAGCACTGCGCCGCGGGCGGGAAATGTGGGCTATTATCGCTGCGCCTCCCGACCTCAGTTCCTCTGCAACAGATCAAATCCTCAGTTTTGGACTCATCTGGTTTGACCACCTGCGTGCTCGGGAGCCCGACTACGTCTTCGCCGGGCTGAAGATCTTCGTTCCCGAAGGCAGTGCGCGCTCGACCGCCAACCGGCTCGCGTGGCTGAATCCGCATGTTCTCCAATCCGAACTCATCGAATACGACCGGACCGGACGTATCCGTCGATTTGACAATCAGGACTACGGCAATCTCGCCACCGAGTTGCGGCCGTGCCTGCCGGTAGCCGCCACCGAGAGCCACGTCGCGGAATGGTTACGGAGTCTCCGGAGCATTCCCGGTGTCGAGCAGGTACGGCGTACCGATGGCCTGTTGTCGCTTCGGGTCCGGGGCGCCGCTTTCGCCACAGCGGGACGGGGTGCCCTTACGTACGGCCTCGAAAAGCCGACGCCTGTCGGGCCGCAAGGAATCGCACCAGCCCTTCAACTGGCGCGCGAGCTCACCCGGTTTCGCTCCTCCGACACACCTGACAAGCAGAACCCCCTCTATCGGCGCCATCCCGAAACGTGGCTCGAATCACAGGTCCGACAGCGGCTTGATGTGATCGACGGCGACCTGCCGGCCGAGCCGCTTTACGGCCAGGTGCCCTCTGTCGCGGGGCCCGACCGCGGCATCATCGACCTGCTTTCGTGCGACCGCCAGGGGCGGTTGGCTGTCATCGAGCTCAAGGTATCCGAAGACGTGCATCTCCCGCTGCAAGCTCTCGATTATTGGATTCGGGTCAAATGGCACCTCGACCGCGGCGAGTTCCGGGCTAGCGGCTACTTCCCCGGTGTGATGCTGGCCGCACGAGCGCCGCGGTTGCTTCTCGTTTCCCCGGCGATGGACTTCCACCCGACTACGGAGACGATCTTGAAGTACTTCTCGCCCGCCATCGATGTTGAGCGCATCGGCGTGGGGGCGGCTTGGCGCCGGGAGTTGCGAGTGGTTTTTCGGAGACGCGGTTCAGCGCGGTTGGCCTAGTGAAGCCTGATGAACCTCTCGGTGGCCAGGAGAGTGAACGAGCCGCCTCCAGTGGCTGGACAGCCCGAAAGCGCTTTTCATCGAGCGTCAGTTTGCGTGTGACTCGATGCCGCGCCGCAAGAACGACGATCGAAGCTTCAGCCGGCCCAACAGCGAGACCACTTTGTTGCTCGATCATGCCTCGCGATCAGACTCTTCGTTGATAGAGCCGGTCGTCTTAGGCGCTATGGCCCGGCAGCGCAAAGGGCAACCGGCTAACCGAGCAAACTCTCGATCCGGGAAGCCAGCTCCTCGTAAGGCAACTGCCCCGGGTGGTACAGTCTCACTTCGCCGCTCCGATCCACTAACACCAGTGTTGGCGTCGTACTCACGCCGAAGTTCACGAAGTTCTTCGTGCTCAGAGGGATCGCCATCCAAGCCGGCAGTGGATGTTGCTCATTGAAGCTGCCGCGGAGGTACCTCAATTCCTCCGCCGGATTCGCCTTGCGGCCGCGCTGCACATAGCCGTACAGCCGCGTCGGACCCACGATCACCAGCCCGCGGTACGCATATTTGCGGTGCAGCACTTCGAGAACCGGCTTCTGCTCTTCGCAATCACCGCACCAGTGCGCCCAGAAATAGAACAGCGAAACTTTGCCTTTGAGCGAGGCGGGGTCGAGCTCGGCGCGGCTCACGTGCTCCGACGCATCCAGGGCAGGCATCGATTTGCCTTCCAGGCTCAATAGAAGAAGGTTCTTCTGAATACGGGTCTCAACTGCAGTCCCGGCATGCTTGTTCCGCTGCTCTTGTAGAAATGCCACAGCCTCGGAACGCCGTCCTTGGGCGTCGTAGGTGCGGGCCAGGACTTCGACCCCTGCGCCCAAAGCGGTCTCGATGTTGCGGTCCTCGTTCACCAACCGGGTTTTCAGCAGCGCGACGCTCCCTTCATAGGCTTCCGTTCCATATTTCTCGGCACGGTCCCAGTTCTCGACGAAGCTCGATCCGCGAGCCAACCAGGACACGGCCGCCAGCCATTCCGGCGATAAGGTATCGCTGGTCTTCCTTGCTTTCTCCAACGCGGCCGTAGCCTCGTCATTCTTTTGGGCCCAGGCTTGTTTGCGCATCGTCTGGATCAACTTATCCGACAAAGGAGTCGCCGTCAGCGCGGCAAAAGCCGTCAGAACGGCGATTAGTGCGAGCATTCTCGATCCAAGACTCATCGGTTTGTACCTCGCGTGTAGCGTATCATGGAGAACTCGGAGTGGTGTGAAAACAAGGCCTGCAACACAGGGCCGCCGCTGCGAAAACCCTCCGAGCCTTCTCACAAACGGCCTGATCGTGTACACTTGGGCCTTTGTCAGGCTCGACCTGGGACGATCCCGAGGATACCAAGCATGTCAATGACTCTCTTGTTTGCCGGCGCTCTTCTACAGGTTTTCTTGTGGGTTTGGGCGATCGCGGACTGCGTGGAAAACCCGAACCTCCGGATCGGCCGCAAAGCCCTCTGGATCGCCGCCATTCTGCTGTTCGCGTTCGTCGGAGTCGGAGCCTACTTCTTCATGGCCCCGAAGCGCGCAACGCCTTTCAGCGGACCACGCCAGATCGCGACATGCTTCGTGACATTCGGTCTCTCGACCGGGTTCCCATACTACAACATCGCCTTCTTCTTCGATTATTTCCGCGACGGCCATGGTTGGACGCAAGAACTGGTGACCACCGGTGCGCCCGTCGCCGTCCTCCTGACGATCCTGGCCGGCCCGATCATCGTGCCCCGGGTCAGCCCGCGTCTGCTGATCATTGTCGGTACGACCTTGACGTTCGGCGCCTTTCAATGGTTTGGCCGCCTGTCGGGTAACACCTACGAGTACTACGGCGCATGGTGCCTCTACATGCTTGGCTACTTCCTCTCCGGGCCCATTCCGCACCAGATCATCATTTCGAACTGGTACAAGCAGAAGCGCGGCCGCGCCATGGGCATTACCTATGTCGGCGTAGCCATTGTCGGCGCGATGGGCAGTAAACTGGCTCCCAGCCTGGCCGGACAAATGGATTACACCGAAGCCCTCAAGCTGATGGGATTCCTTCTTCTCCTCGCATCGCCGCTGGCGATTCTCTCGATCAAGGACAAGCCGAAAGAGGTAGGCCAATTGCCTGACGGTGACGTAACCGCTCCCTCTCAGACCCCCGAAGCAGTGCCCGCGGAGCAACCGAAGACTTTCGGCTACCTCACCAGCCGGCCGGCCTTCTGGTTCCTTCTGCTCGGCAGCGCGGCGTCGATCGGCTCGATCGCTGCGGTCAACTTCCTCATGAAGTTCGTCTTTGAGGAGCAAGGCTTCGTCGAGCAGGCGGCACGTGACCAGCTCTGGAGCAAGGCTTCGATCTTCTACCTGCTGTCGAGCATCGGCGGCCGGCTGCTGGCCGGCTTACTGGCCGACAAGTTTCCCCGCAAGTACGTCATGCTCGTGACCTACATGGTCGTCGCGGCGGCGATTCCGCTGCTTTTCCTGGTCACCCCGGCGCAACCCGATTTCGTATACGTATTCGCGGTGGTGTTCGGCTTCGCCATGGGAGCGGACTACATGCTCATCCCGCTGATGGCCGCCGATCAGTTCGGTCTGGCAAGCCTGGGCAAGGCGATGTCCGCTATCCTGCCGACGGACACCATCGGGCAGTTTTGGTTCCCCAAGCTCATCACCGAGCTCCGGACGCTCTGGGGCGGCTACGGCTCCGCCCTGTGGGCCGTCTTCGGCATGGCCGCGCTGGGCGCCGCCGCTATTGCGCTACTACCCAAGCACGAGGCCCCGGCGGCGCGGGTGTCGGACGCCCATCACTGAGTCGTCGCGTTTAACGGCATGACTCGCCGTGCGGATCAATGCCCCGTAGCGCATCTGCCGCTCTGCCTGGGGCAGCAACACCACGATGGGGGCATATTCGGCCGTGCCCGGAATGCGGTGGTCCGGAGGCTCCATCGCCGGCGAGATCGGGCCGCATAACACGCGCTCGTCCAAGCGGCGTTCCCAACCAACCGGTCAAAGCACCCCGGAGCCCCGTGTGGGGGCCTTGTCGGCGTATCGCTCCGGAAGCCGAGCCTTGACTCGGCTTCGCTCAATCAGGCCCCTTGGGGTTCCGGCTCGTCCGGGTTTGGGATGGGCCGGGCGGTCTTTTTCGGCGTTGTTACAATGACCGCGATTTCGGCTGCTGCCATGCCCATCGATCCAGTGAATCGCCGCCTGCTTCAGTCGTCGGCCCTGCTGCTCACCGCGCTCGTTCTGGCGCTCGCGGCGCGCTGGGCGTTCGTGATCGGCAAATCCGGCCTGAGTCTGGCCCTCGCTGGTTTCGCTCTGCTGTTCTGCGGCGCCGTCGTTTATTGGTGCGCGCCGCTGTTCTTGCGTTGGGCCCAAGCCAAGGGTTTACTCGTGCCTTGGCGCACCGGCCTGACGCGTCAGGGTCTGTTTTTTGTTGCTGCGGTAAGTGTCGTAGCACTGGCGGCGCTCACGTCGGGGAACAACCTGATCTTTCTGATTCTGAGCTGTATGCTGGCGGCGATGGTCATCGCGGGACTCGTTTCGCGGCTGGGCCTGTCGGGTTTGCAGTTGTCACTTGCTTTTCCACCTCATCTCTTCGCGGGGCAACCGACCGCCGCCCAGGCCACACTACGGAATCTCAAGCGTTGGATGCCGTCCTTCTCGATTTGGCTCGGCGTTGCGCCGCCTGCAGCCGGCAGATCCCACCTGCAGATGGAAGACGTCTATTGCCCTATGATCACCGGCAGCGGGGAAGCTCGCATCTCCGTGCCGGCGACTTTTTTGTGCCGGGGACGCTTCCAGCAAGGCGACTTCCGGCTGCGCTCGAAGTTCCCTTTCAGCTTTGTCGAAAGAAGGGCGCGCCTGCGATTGACGAAGCAAGTGCATGTTTACCCTTCCGTCGACTCGTCGGACTTGGTCGAAGAGTTGATCGAACCCGTCGCTACTGCCTGGCAAGCCCCGGCGCGGGGCGACAGTCAGGATCTCTATCGCATCCGGACGGCGACGGCGGACGACGGGGCGCGTTTTGTCGATTGGAAAGCCACGGCCCGCTCGACCGATTTGATGGTGCGGGAATTCACACGGGAAGACCGACGTTACGCAGAGGTTGTGTTCGACCCGACAGCGACCGGCGGCACGGTCCCCGAGCTGCTTTTTGAAAGAGGCGTTCAGCTCTGCGCCGCGTTGGTCTGGCGTCTGCATCACATGCAGGCGGAGATCCGATTTTCCTGCGGCGGTGTGTTGATCACAGCGCCGGCGCACTCGTCGGCGGTCTACGAGGTGCTGCGGCAGTTGGCCATGGTCCAGCTTCTCTCCCAACCGCAGGACGCCGCTCAATCGTCGGCACGCCCATCCGCGCAACCTTGGGGATATCGGTACGTTTTTGCATCGGGGGCCTCGCAACGCCCAGCGCTACAATCGATACAGGGACGCTATGTCCTGTTTGAGAGTCTATGAGGGTGTGGGTCTTCATTTTCCTTGCGTTAGTGGTGTGTGCCCGGGCGCAGCAGGCCCCGCCGAGCGCTTCCGAGCCACCTCAGGTTGAGCCCATCAAGACCTCCATCACCGTTAGGGAGAAGCTGGAATCTCCGGCATCGGCTTACATCACGGACTTGTCCGATGATGCGATTCTGGCCCGCCCCGGCGTAAATCTCGATGACCGGCTTCGGGATGTGCCGGGTTTTTCGCTGTTCCGGCGCAGCTCGAGCTTGGCCTCACACCCAACGACGCAAGGAATCTCGCTACGAGGCATCGGCAGCAGTGCGGCCAGCCGCACACTGGTCTTGCTCGATGGATTGCCGGCCAACGATCCTTTTGGAGGTTGGGTTTACTGGTCACGCTTCAACCCGGACACCGTAGAGACGGTCGAGATCTCGCGGGGCGCCTCGACGAGCGCCTATGGCGACCGGGCGATGGGGGGGATGGTGTCGCTCCGCACGTCGACGCCGGAGGCCCGCCATTTCACAGGGGCTTTCGAAGCGGGTGATGCCGGGATTGCCGACACGCGCGGAGGCTACACCGACCTGTGGGGATCGGTGGGTTTGTCCGGCTCTCTCCGCGGCTTGCGGTCCGATGGCTACTTCATCATTCCCGAGGACATACGCGGCTCGATCGACCGCAAGGCGGACGCCGATTTCATAACCGGAGATGTGCGGCTCGATTTCTTTCGTGACCACGATCACCTGACAGTCCGTTCGAATGTTGTCGCCGAGCAGCGCGTCAACGGGACATCCCTTCGCAAAAACTCGAGCTCGCTGGGAACGGCCGGCGCCCACTATCAGCGGGAAGGGCTGTCGATAACCGGATATCACATGCGCGGCGCGCTGCGGGGTACCTTTTCGCGGGTGAATGCGGCTCGTGACCAGGAAGCTCTGACGCTGTTGCAGCGAGTGACCTCGGAGGATTCGGGCGGCTCCGTGGTGTGGAGCCGGTCGCAAAGAACCTGGAACCTGATGCTGGGCGCCGATACGCATCGGGCGAGCGGTGTGAGCCGCGATACGGTTGTCTTTAACGGCTTTCAGCGCAGGCCGGGCGGAAAGCTCTGGCAGCAGGGTCTCTTCGTGCAGGCTGATGCGGATCTCGGGCAGAAAGCCCAGGTGTACGGGGGGCTGCGGCACGACTTCACGGATCGAGGGAACGAATTCTGGAGTCCTCGCGGCGGCATCGCTTTTTCCGAAGGGCCGCGGCGCTGGCGAGCTTCGGCGTTCCGCAGTTTTCGGTCCCCGACCCTGAACGAGTTCTTTCGGCAGTTTCGTGTAGGTAACATCACGACGCTACAAAACCCGACGCTCTCGCCGGAGATAATGACCGGCGTCGACGCAGGGATGGACTGGCGGCTCGATGGGTTCCTGGTACGCACGACATTCTTCCACCAGCAGATCGAGGACTTGATCGGCAACGCCACGATCCGGGTCGAACCGTCGATCTTGAGGCAACGCATGAATCTCGGCGAGGCAACCGGGCGGGGCGTCGAAATCGAGTTGCAGAAGGTCTTCGGACCGATTCGCACCGAGGCGGCTTATCTATACGTCGACTCGCAGCTCAACAATCGGTGGATGCCGCAAGTGCCGCGCCATCAGGGTTCCTTCCAGTTGCTCTATTCCTCCGGCAAGACGCTGATGAGCGCGGGCGTTCGATCATATGACGCACAGTTCGAAGATGATGTGAACCGGTTTCTGCTGCCGGGCTTCGCGACGGTTCAGGTCATGGTCAAACGCCGGCTGGCGCATGGGTTCGCGGCGTTTTTGGCCGCCGAGAACCTGCTCGACCGCACCTTCATCGTGGGCTTCGTGCCCACGCCGGCCATCGGGAATCCACGGTTGCTGCGAGTGGGCTTCCGATGGGAGTCAGGCAGCTAACCTGCTTCTCGCTTTTTCCCCACCTGACGGCCGCGAGCAACTGCGCAGCTCACCACACCAACCACTCGATCCTCAGGTCGGCAGGTAGTCGCTGTCGACCATCAGCTTCCATCCGCCTTTGCTTGTTTTCTTTCTGAACGCGAGTCGGACTGTCGGCCGCGTCTCAGGGTGAGGTTCGGTAAGAATGCCTAGAACGTTGCTTGAAAAAAGACGTACGCAAACAGCAAGCCCAGTGAGCCCGCAAAGACGACGTAGTACGTCATGGGCAAGATCGTCCGGCTGATCAGCAATCCCTCGCGGCCGACGAGCCCGACGGTGGCGCTGGCCGCGACGACGTTATGGACGGTGATCATATTACCGGCCGCGCCGCCGAGGGCTTGCAAGCCCAGTACGACCAGATGCGATGCGCCGATGCGATCGGCAACTCCGTACTGAAACAGGCTGAACATCAGGTCGCTCACGGTGTTGCTCCCGGCGACGAAGGCGCCCAACGCTCCGATGAAAGGCGCGAAGAAAGGCCACGTGCCGCCGGCAATATACGCGACGAATTCGGCAAGAACGATCGGCATGCTGTCAAGGCCCGACGTGTTCGTGCCGGAGTCGATGAAGACACGCACCAGGGCAACCGCGAAGAGCAAGGCGAAGGCCGGCATCGCCAGCATCTTCGCCGAGTCCGACCATGCTTTCTTCACTTCGCTTCCTTTCATGCCGTGCAGCAGGGCGGTCAACAGCGAAACAGCCATGAAGATCGTGCCCGGCAGATAGAGCGGCTGCACGCCCTGGGACAGTTCCGTACCCAGGATGTTCGACCAGGTCAACTGCACCGAGGCCAGCCACGCCTTGAATGGCAGGAACGGCAGGCGGGTCACTACCAGCAGAGCGGCGACGATCACGTACGGCGACCAGGCCCGGAACAGCGTCATGCCATGACGTTCCTCGCCCGTTTCCCCGCTGAACGCGCCGCTCCACTCGGACGGCCACTTTTCGGAAGCAGGGAAGTCCCAAGGCGCTCCCTCGGGAACGAACAGGCGCTTTCGCGCCGCCGTCACGACAATCGCCAAAGCGATCAGGCCGCCGACAAGGGAAGGGAACTCCGGGCCGAGCAACAGGGCCACGGTGCAATACGGAACGGTGAAGCTCAGCCCCGCAAACAAGGCGAACTTCCACGCTGCCAGTCCTTCCCGGAAGGATTTGTTCGCTCCGAAGAAGCGCGTCATCATGCTGACGATGATCAGCGGAATCAACGTCCCGACGATGGCGTGGGGGATGGCCGTGAAAACTCCGATCTGATAGATGAATTCCGCATACGACATGCCGGCTTCGGCGATCGCGCCTTCGACCTCGGGCACGTTCAATGACTCGGCCATTCCGACCAGAATCGGAGTACCCACCGCACCGAAGCTGACCGACGTGCTCTGGATGATGAGCGTCGTCATCACAGCGGCGAGAGCGGGAAAGCCAAGTGAAAGCAGCAGCGGCGCGGCCACGGCAGCGGGTGTGCCGAATCCCGAAGCGCCTTCGATAAACGAGCCGAACAACCAGGCGACGATAATCACCTGCACGCGCCGGTCGCGGGAGATATCCGTGAACCCGCGCCGGATCGTCGCCGCCGCTCCGCTTTCCCGCAGCGTGAAAAGCAGAACGATCGCACCGAAGATAATCCAGAGCAGTGACAGCGCAATGATGCCGCCGCGCAAACTCGCCGCCAGCGCGTGTACGGGAGATACCTGCCAAAGCCACAGCGCGAACAGCAACGTCATCGCGTACGCCACCGGCATCGCCCGAGTGGCGGGCCAACGCAGCACAACGAGGAAGAACATCACGGCCAAGATCGGTAAGATTGCGATCAACGCATAGAATCCGGAAACGCCATCCATGCTGTGCTCCTTGTTCGTCGAGGAAGTCGAATGCTCACCGGCCCTCGTGAGCCGAGCGAAGTGCTGAGCCTGGCCACTTGGTGAGAAATGCAGGCTAGCGGCCTCACGAGTGCTTGTCAACCAGGGAGAGACCAGGAATACCGGGCAGCGGCCAATCCGTCAACGAGCTGCAAGGCGCTCTATCGACTTGGTGATTACCTTCCTGCCGTGAGCTGATTGCGAACGTGCAGCGGGTGGCGCGAACAAAAGAGGTAGCTCTTCATCTCCACGCTGCGAACCAACAGCGGGGCGCCATGAATGCCGACGCTCATTGGAGGGAACCGCAGGATGAACGGACCGCTCACCCCGCGGGAAAACTAGGAAGCGCTCGTAACGGCGCCCTGCGATGCGGAGGAGACCAGCGCCACGTACTTCGAGTAGACTCCTGACGTATATCGCGGCTCGGGTTTCGACCACGAGGCTAATCGCCGTTGAATCGTCTCGTCATCGAGCTCGACGTCAAGACGACGTTTGTCGATGTCGAAGACGATCATGTCGCCTTTCTCGAGAGCCGCTATCGGGCCGCCGCGCGCCGCTTCCGGCGCCACGTGCCCGACCATGAGACCGCGTGTTGCACCGCTGAATCGGCCGTCGGTCATCAGCGCCACGCTGTCGCCGAGCCCCTTGCCGACAATGGCCGCGGTCACACCGAGCATCTCACGCATCCCTGGGCCGCCGGCCGGGCCTTCATAGCGGACAACGACCACGTCGCCGGACTGAACGCGGCCTTCGGTTACGGCTTGCATGGCCGCTTCTTCTCGATCGAAGACCCGCGCCGGACCGCGATGGTGGTTGCGTTCGTGGCCCGCGACTTTCACGACACATCCTTCGGGCGCCAGGTTGCCCTTGAGGATCACCAGACCGCCGGTCGACTTGATGGGATCATCCAGGGCGTGGATGACTTTCTGTCCCGCGGTTTCCTTCGCTGTGGAACAGGCTTCAGCGAGAGTTTGGCCCGTGACGGTCAACTGGGAGCCATCGCAATAGCCGCCTTCCACGAGGCGCTTCACGATCAGTTGAATGCCGCCCGCTTTGTGAACGTCCGCCGCGACGAAGTGCCCGCCCGGCTTCAGGTCGACGAGCAGAGGCGTGCGCTCGCTGATTTCGTCGAAGTCGTCGACGGTGAGCTCGATCCCGGCGTCGCGCGCGATCGCAATCAGGTGAAGGACGGCGTTGGTCGAGCCTCCCGTCGCGGCCACGCTTGCAATCGCGTTCTCGAAAGCTTGCCGGGTCAGTATCTGGCGGGGACAGCGGTCGTTCTCGAGTGCGTCCATCACGATGCGGCCGGCTTCGAATCCGACATCAGACTTGGCGGGGTCGACGGCCGGAACACTGGCGCTCCCGATGGGCGAAAGACCGATGGTTTCCATGACGGTAGCCATGGTGTTGGCGGTGTACTGCCCGCCGCATGCCCCCGCGCCGGGGCAGGCGACGTCCTCGAGCTGCTTCAACTCGGCGTCGCTCATCTTGCCCGCGGCGTGCCGTCCGACGGCTTCGAAAACGTCCTGGATCGTTACGTCGCGTCCCTGGAAGCGGCCGGGCAGGATCGACCCGCCATAGAGCAGCACCGACGGAACGTCGAGCCGGGCAAGCGCCATCGCGCCGCCGGGGATCGTCTTGTCACACGCCACGAGCGCAATGACGGCGTCGAACAGGTATCCTCGCGAAGTCAGCTCGATCGAATCGGCGATCAGCTCGCGGCTGACGAGGGACGCCTTCATGCCCTCCGTGCCCATGGTGACGCCGTCGCTGATGGCGATCGTGTTGAACTCCATCGGCGTGCCGCCGGCGGCGCGGACACCTTCTTTCACCTTCACCGCCAACTCGCGGAGATTGAAGTTGCAGGGCATCGTCTCGATCCAGGTGTTCGCGATGCCGACAATCGGCTTGGCAAGATCGTCGTCGTTGAAACCGATCGCCTTCAGCATCGACCGCGCCGGCGCTCGGTCACGGCCGTCGGTGATCGTTTGGCTTCGAGGTTTGAGTGGATTCGACACTTTGGTTCCGTCTCCTGGAGAAAAGAGTCCTCATCTTAACCCAAGTGAAATCCGGTCCGGCTGCGTTGTTGGGGCGCACTTTCAGGCTGCCTGGTGTTGTGCCCTTATGTGGAGCAGCCATGTTTGAGAGGGACGAACGAGACACTTCCGGTGGGCGCTCCGCCCTGCCGTCATGGGAGGACGTCGTCCCCGGTTGGCGCCGCCCCCTACCGCCGGACATGAACATCCTGAAGACGCTGCTAGCGGGAAGTCCACAGATCGAACCAGTAGGCCAGGTATTTCCATTCGGCCCAGTCTGCATACACACTGCGTATTTGCTCGTCGCTGGGTTTGCGCCCCGGAAAATATTTCTTGCCGGCGAAGTCACGGCAGACCGAATCGACCGGGAGGTCGTCGTAGCGCCCGAGCAGCATCAATAGCGACGCCGCGGCGTAAGGTCCGATGCCTTTGATAGCGAGCAGGCGCTTCTTCACTGCGGCGGTGGGGAGTTCGGGGTCTTGCAAGGCTTCGAGGTCGAGTTCGCCGTTGAAGATGCGCATGGCGAGCTCGTGGATGTAGGGTGCCCGGTAGCCCATCCGGACGCGGGAGACAAACTCGTCTCGATCGACAGCGGCGATCGCTTCCGTAGTCGGGAAGGCTTTCCGGTCCGGCCGGCTCGGATGACGCTCGCCGAATTCCTCCACAAGCCCGGCCACCATCCTCTTCGTGCCGCCCCATTGAATGTTGGTCGTGCAGATGGTCTTGACGATGTCCTCGAAAAGGCCGGGGGAGCGGAGCAGCCTTCCCAACCCGCGGGTCACGGCCGTCCACGGAGCGCCGCGCTTGCGGCAGAGGGTGTAGAAACGCCGCAGGTCTTCATCGAGCCGAAACATGCGGCTGACGGAGCGCTCGATCTCCTGCGAGTCGAGGCGCGAGAGCCTCCCCGGGTGCTCGGCTTCGATGCCGATGATCGCTTTGAGAAGTGTCCCGTCTCCCTGGATACGCAGGCTGACAACCTTCCCGCTGCGAAGGCGTTCGACTCGCCGCAGGATGCCCGCGTCGCGGTCCCACTCGTTCGGAGAGAGCACGACCCATCCGTGCGAATGCGCCGTGCCGCAAAAGTCGAACGGGGGCGCCGGGGTGAGTTGAAGGCGCGTGAGCATTCCGGCTGTCTTCTCAGCGTATGTGATGCTTGACACGTGCTGCCGCGTTGAACCGCTGATGGTGATGCGGCGACCGATCAACTCCAGCGTCTTGACCGCCGCCCCCCGCGATCCGATCAGCGCGCTGCCGGCGTCTTCGACACGACCTATTGCGCCTTCACCTTGAGGATGAGATAGGTGATGGTCTTGCCGTCTTCGACGACCACTTGATGAGTCGTCTTCGGCGGGATGTTCACGATGTCTCCCGGTTTGAGCGGATGCCTCTTGCCGCCCTTGACCGACTTGCCGCGAATCTCGCCCGGGGCCGTTGTCTTGCCGCCGACAATCTCACCACCAACAATCAAGGTGCCCTCGCCGTTTTGGACGACATAAAAGTCGGTGTGGATGTCGTGCACCTCAGACGGGCCGTCGGCTTCGCGATGAACCATGAGCGCATAGTGGCTGCCCCAGTCGCCGAGGCGTTCCAAGGCGTACCGCCCTTCATTGATTTTCGGCGACATGCTCTTGGCATAGGCTTTCATTTCCGCGTCTGTCCAGTAGCGAACGCCTTGGGCCGAGGCGGGTTGAACCAGGGCCGTCATCAAGGCAAGAGAGAAGACGCAAATCAAAGTGTTACGGATCATTGGATAGGTTCTCCTTGGATTCTTCTGTTCCCGAAGTTCTCGATTGCGCACCGGCGTTACTCCACTTCCAGCTCGATGCGAAGCTCTTTCCACGGCGGAAACGACGCCAACGTGCCGAGAGCCAATAGGTCGGCTTCGAGTTCACGGGATTCCCGAGGCGCAAGTTCCTCTTCCAGTGCGATCACGAAGCCGGCGAGCGGAGGGGCATTGAGCGGCGCGTTCTTCGGGCTGAGGTGGGCCTGGATACGCAGATCCGCCTGCGCCTTATCGCCGTGGTTAATGACGACGAAGCGCACCCTGGATTTCAAGTCGTCCGTGTACAGCGGCCGAACGCCGGCCACTTGCAGGTCGCCGAACGCCGCCGTGCTGAAGCCGACCGAATCGGTCAAGGGTATTTCTTCGAGATTCAATGACGGCTTTGCTTGAAACAGGTCCGGCCGGGCCAGGTAGACCGCTCCTCCCATCGCCACCAGCAACACAACGGCAACCAAGGCGAGATGTTTGCCTGAGATACCGTAAGCCGACAGGGGCTCGGCTGGCTGTGGCGCAGGTTTCAGCTCCGGGATGGGCTCGACGCTTGGTTTCTCGCGAACCGCGGTCACGCTCCGGGGCTCCAGGGCGGGCGGCGCGGGCCGCGCCGGCGGTGTGATCGGCTGTGTCGCGGCTAACGGATCAGGTGCCTGGCTTGGCGGCGGTGTTGGCGCTACGGGCGGGGGTGTTGGCTTGGGGGCCGCCGCCGCCGCCTCAGGGATCGCCGCAGAACTGGAGGCGGGGATGATGCTGTCAGCTTCTTCCGGCTCGTCGAATTGCTTGCCGCATTGGGGGCATTGCCGGGCATCGATGTCGAGTTCCTTGCCGCAACCGGGGCATTCCCACGTAAACATAGCCAGTGCTCCCGGGCATTGTATCATCGCGCCGCGGAGCGGCTCTGGTTGACGTTGGTTACACCGTGGCCCGGTGGATGGCCCGTTTCAGGCGGTGGATCTTGCGCCGGATGACCTTGAGTTCCTTGTGGTCATGCTTGACCAGGGCGGCGTCCCGCTGCACTTTCAGCTCGCGGATCTGCTTCTTGATCGCGCTCTTGTCCAGCCCCTTCACCTCATGGTGTTCGTGCGCTTCGATGCTCAGCGCCGTACACAGGGCCGTTACCAGTTGATCCTTGCGGAATTGCGTGTAGCCCTGGACGGCTTCGTGATCGAGGCCCGCAGCGATATCTCGCAGATCCGAGATCTTCGTGTGCTTGAGTTGCTCGTAGCTGAAGCTCATGGCTCCTCCGTCATCGCAATGTTGCCACTGAATCTTAGCGCTTTGTGTTCGTGGGGCCAACGGGAGGCTGCCTGCGCGCTCGTTCAAGTCGATGATTGGCGTTCACCTATACTGGAACGTCGGCTCACCGATCTCCGTGTGAGCCGTCCGATAGGCATGAAGCTCGAATCGGAACAGACGGCGGACGCTTCCGTGCAGGAGACGGCGCCCGCCGCCTCCTGGAAAAAGCATGCAGGGACTGCCGCCGCTCTGCTGATGGTCGTTCCGTGGCTGGTAGCCGGCATCTACAAGCTGACGATTGTCAGCGAGTTTCAACTCATGCTGACTCAGATTCTGGTGCCGGTCTCGCTCAGCCTGACCGGCGCGGTGCTCGTGATCATGGGTGACTTGACGGCGGGAGTTCTGCTTCTGTTCCCCTCCTGGCGCCGGCTCGGCGGCATCTTCTCGTCGCTGCTGCTGGTCGTCTTCATGGGCTATTTCGCGATCAACTACGAGACGCTGCGCGGTGCCGACTGCAGTTGTTTCCCCTGGGTGGAGCGAGCGGTGGGTCCGGAGTTCTTCTGGAGCGACGGTGTGATGCTCGTGTTGTCGATCGTCGCTGCCTGGTTGGCGCCGCCGCTCGAAAAGATCCGCGTCGCGGCGGTCGCCGTGGCGGGCATCGCCGCGGTAACTCTGGCGGCGCTTGCCGTGGACAAACTCGGGCCGCAACCGGTCAGTGAGGCGCCGGCTGTGGTGACGGTTGGCGATCAGGAATTCTCATTGCATGAGGGTAAGGTATTCGTTTATTTTTTTAACCCGATGTGTCTGCACTGTCTCGACGCCGGCACGGCCATGGCGCAACACACCTGGAAAGCGCCCTTGGTGGGCGTGCCGACGGAAGAGGAGGACCTCGCGATCGGGTTCATCGAGGATACCGGACTCAAGGATGTACGGCTTACGATGGACCTTGATCAACTCAAGGAAGCGTTCCCCTTCCAGGACCCGCCTTACGCCGTGGCGATCGAGGACGGCCGGGTAAAAGAACGCTTCCCATTTTTCGAAGAACCGGAGTTGGGCGAGAAGCTGCGAGAGCTCGGCTTCATCGAGTAATCTAATCCCCGTTGCCCCTTCCCGACGTCGTTCCGACAAAGATCAGTTCTGAAGCCGCCGGATTCATCAAGCTGACGCCGGTTGCGCGCCAAGAGCTTTCGATCGCTGACTTGATCGAGCGCATCCTGGCCGTTACCGGCAAGGACGCGGAACGGGTTGCCGCGATCCTCGGGCGAGGATCGTTCGTGAGCGGCCCTTCGCGCTACCGCTGGGAAGCGTTCGAGGCTGATACCGGGGAGTTGGCGGCGCTGTTGGAGCGATTCCCGGATCCTCGGCCCGAGCGCCCTTTCGAAGCGGCGCGGTGCCACACGATCATTCTGCGGGGGCGGCGTGGAAGTGTTGAGATCCGGGCCGACTTTGCGCGCCAGAAACGCCTGCTCGAACGCGCCAACTTCTGGGACAAGCTGCTGGCCCTGGTCGAGGCGCAGTCGCCGTCGTACGCCCGCTACGCGTACGGGGAAAAATCCGACGTCTACACCGTCAAGCTTCCGTTCGGGGCGGTGCAGCAAATGGAACGCCAGGCGGACCTTCTGAAGTACTCGGCCGTCGTTCAGCAGATCCGTCACTTGCAGACAACGGGCGCCGAGCTTTATGTCACGCGGTAGCGACCGATGAGACCTCGCGTTGCACTCGGCAATATCTTCACCGAGTCGAACCATCTCGCCGGCGTGAACACGACGCTGGCGGATTTCGAACGCACCGAGCTGCGCCGGGGCGCGGAGGTGCTCGATATCCGTGACGGGGTTGTGGGCGGAGCGTTGGGAGCGCTCCAGGCGCGCGGCGTCGAGACCGTCCCGCTGCTTGTGGCGAGCGCCTACCCGGGCGGGATTCTGACCGAGCAGTGCTACCTCGCGCTGAAGGATGAGTTCATCGAACGCCTGAAGGCGGCGCTGCCGTTGAGGGGTGTTCTTGCGCCGCTGCATGGGGCGGCGGGAGTCGAGCGGATCGGTGACTTGGAGGGTGATCTCTTGCAAGCGGTTCGTGAGGTCGTCGGGACCGATGTCCCCGTCGTCGTGACCCTCGACTGCCACGCTCACGTCACACGACAGATGGTCGAGAACAGCGATGCCTTGCTGGCCTGGGAGACGTATCCGCATCGCGATGCGTTCACCACGGGCGAGCGCGGGGCGAATCTGTTGGCGGATATCGTGGCTGGCAAGGTTCGTCCGGCGATGGCGATGGCCAAGGCGCCGCTGCTGGTGAGCGGGTTCAAGGGCAATACGGACCCTCCGGGGGCTTTCGCCGAGATCATGGCATTCGCGAAGTCGCTGGAGAGCCGCGACGGTGTCCTGTCAACGAGCGCCTTGCTGGTCCATCCTCATTTGGACCTGCCGGACATGGGCGGTGGTGGTTTGGTGATCACCGGCGGCGAACCGGAAACGGCGGCGAGACTCGCCAATGAGATCGCTTCGATGCTCTGGGAGCGGCGGTCGGATCTGGAAACGACCGGCTCCCAGCCGGGGGATGCGGTTGAACGGGGGCGGCGGGCGGCCGGCGGTCCGGTCCTGCTGCTGGAGCTTTCCGACTGCGTCGGGGGCGGGGCGGCGGGCGACAGCGTGTTCGCGCTCAAAGCGCTTCTCGATGCGCGGCTCGACGAGATTTCGCTGGCGATGGTGGTTGATCCCGAGGAGGCGGCGATGTGTCATCAGGCGGGCGCGGGCGCAAAGGTCACGCTACGGCTTGGTCACAAGGTCGATCCGCGCTGGGGATCGCCGATTGAAGTGTCCGGGGTGGTCGAGAAGTTGACCGCTGGCCGCTTTACTTATACCGGCGGCATCTGGGAAGGGCAGTCCGGCGAGATGGGGCCTTCCGCCAAACTGCGCGCCGGTTCGGTCGAAATCCTGATCTCGACCCATCCCACCTACGACTGGGCCGACGAGCAGTACGCGTCGATGAGCATGGACACCCGCGCGGCGAAGTTCATCGTCGTGAAGAACCCGATGAACTATCGAATCGGCTACGGCGGCCGGTTTGCCGAAGCGATCGTTCTGGATACGCCGGGCCCGACGACGGCGATTCTGCAGAACATCGACTACAAGCGGCTGGCGCGGCCTTACTTTCCGAAAGACCGCGGCATCGCCGGTTTTCAGCCGACGCTCTACACGCACGCCACGCGGAAACCGTAGTCGGCGTATTCCAGGTGGGGCGGGATGCTGCTGCGCGCGGCGCAGCGGGCGATTTTGATGTGATGCCGCCATGCGCCGCCGCGCGAGGCCTTGCGCAGCCGCTCCGATGGGCCTTGCGGGTTATCGGCCGGCGAGTACGTGTAGTATTCCGGGTCGTACCAGTCTGAGCACCATTCGTGCACGTTCTCGCACATCTCGTACAGGCCGTAGCCGTTCGGGGCTGATGTGCCGGCCGGCTCCGGACCGCTTCGCCAGCGCCGCGTGTAGTTCTCGCGCTCGGTGACGGGTTCGTCGCCCCACGGGTAGAGCTTACCCGTCAAGCCGCCGCGGGCCCCCCATTCCCACTGCGCTTCGGTCGGCAGACGGAACGCTCGGCCGGTCTCGACAGAAAGCCATTTGCAATAGGCGGCGGCGTCGAACCAGCTCGGCCCGGTGACGGGTTGCCGAAGATCGTCGAAGCCTTCCTGGCGGCGGAAGCGGGTTCCGGAGCGTCCGGTTGTCCGGCAAAAGGCGTCGTATTGCTCGTTGGTCACTTGGAACCGGCCAAGCTGCATGGCCGGCACGCGCACCTGATGGGCGGGTTGCTCTTCATCCCGGCCGTCGTCCTGGCCCATCAGATACATGCCGGCGGGAATCTCGACCATCTCGGGAACGAACATCTCCATCGGCGCGGCGGCCGTTTCGCTCTGCTGGTCAACGGTCTGCATGCCTCTCCGAATATAATGTTCGCATGTCGAAACGGTATCGATTCATGTTGATGTTCCCCGTCCTTCTGCTGCTCGCCTCGTCGCTGGCGGCGGCGGATTCGTTCAAGGTCTACGGCCACCGGGGCATGGTGACGAAGTATCCCGAGAATACGATGGCCGGGTTCAAAGCATGCGTGGACAAGGGGCTCAGTATCGAACTCGATGTCTACCTGACGAAGGACGGCGTCCCGATCGTGATTCACGATGAGACCGTCGACCGTACCACTGACGGCAGCGGCTCGGTTGGGAGCATGACGCTGCGTGAGATCAAGGCTCTCGACGCCGGATCGTGGTACGACCCGAAGTTCAAGTCGGAAAAGGTGCCGACCTTCGGCGAGGTTTTCGATATGATCTCGCGCCGGGACAAGAATGAGGACACTTTCATTGCGATCAACATGAAGAAGCTCTCGCCGTGGATCGAGGAGAAGATCGTTCGCTTGGCCGAGCGCTTCGGGATGGTCGACCGGGTCTTCAGTTTTGGGATGGACGCGCGTTCCACCGAGCGGTTCAAGAAGGCGAACGCGCGCTTCCCGGTGGGGCGAAACGGCAATACGAAGTACCACTTCGAGACCGCCCTTCGGACGACCTTTCTGGATTACATCTGGTTGACCCCGCGCCAGCCTTACCTGCCGAGCAGTGACGACATCAACAAAGCGCATGAGGGTCGCAAAAGGGTGTTGATCTACATCCGCCAGAACGAACCGGAGCGCTGGAAGGCGGCGCACGCAGCAGGGGCTGATGCGATCGCCACGGACTACCCTCTGGAGGCGAAGAAGGTGCTGGGACTTTAACAAGTCCGTGCCTCGTGATGCGTGGCGCCGGCGCCGGGGTCCATTTCCAAAGCTACGGCGGTGAACCGTCCCTCCCCGACTGCATCGCAGCGCATCGAGCCCGCGAAGTCGGACGTATCGGCGCCAGTGCCCGCCGCGTCGATGAGCCAGGTCGTCTGCCTGTTGGCTGTCCCGACTCCCCCCGCGGGACGGTCACGTGAGGCAGCGGGTCGCGGACCTGGAATCCGGTATCCAATCAGAAAAGGGTCGTGTCTTCGACGCAGCCAGCCGAGCGGCTGCGGTTCCTCGCCGGAAGTGCCATACCGTGCTTCCGGGACAGGTCCGCCTATAGCACCAACCGTCAGCCTTTCGATTTGGCGATGCGGAAGCGGCTCCGCTAGATCGCGGAGCCGGCCACCCACCGTTCCTTGGCGCTTCGGCCGTCAGGTGGTGGGAAATGCAGGCTAAAGGTCTCCGAATCCGCGCGGCCCTTCGTAGTCGCCACTCTCAAGGGAGGCCTGGTCATGAATCACTCTGCGCTACGACAGTGACCGGGTATCGAGCCGATGAATCGTCGCCGCTTCCATGGCCTCCCAGTCGATTTCCACACCCAAGCCAGGCCCCGAAGGCGCGACGACATGGCCGTCCGCCTGGGTCCGGATCACGTCGTGCATCCCGTACTCGTATGGTTCCCAAGGCACGGCTTGTTCGAAATACGTACTCAGTCCGGTCCCGAGCATCAGGTGGAGGTTGGCGGTTGAGACCAGCGTGTTGCCCCAAGACATGATCTCGCACCGCAGGCCCGCAGCTTCCACCATCGACAGGTACTTCCGGGCCGGTGTGAACCCGCCGCAGACGGTGACATCGGTCCGCGCCCTCGACCAACACTTGGTCTCCAACGCGTGCTGGAAGGCCGGCAGGTCTTGAATCCAATTGCCTGATGGAACAATGGGTACGTCAACGCTCTTGGTCAGCTCGCGATAGCCAGGCAGGTCGTAGTCCGGCAGAGGTGCCTCGAACCACGTGAATCCCAAGTCGTGCAACTCCTCTCCCACGCGCAGGGCGCTCTCCAGGTAGTAGTTGTTTTCCGCGTCCAGCATGAATGCGACATCGTCTCGGAATTCTTGGCGCGCAGCGCGGGCCAGTTCGAGGTCCTTTTCCGGCAAGCACCAGCAGTGGAACTTCACTGCACGAAAGCCGAGCCGGATCATCTCTTCAACAAAGCGGAGATACGACGCGACATCGTCCAGCATCGGCGTGCTGGCATACGACAGGATTCGGTCCGTCGCGCCGCCCCAGAGCTGATAGAGGGGCAGTCCGGCGATCTTGCCCATCAAATCCCACAACGCGATGTCGATGGCAGCCAGGGCTTGCGGCGGAAGGGGAAAAACCCGCGGCCACAAGCCACGCCATACCTTCTCCCGTGCCAGCGCATCCTGGCCGACGAGCGCGGGGATCATGTGCCGCAGGGTCTCGCAGGTGTAGCGATCGTAATCGTAGGAGGTGTAATTCGACACGCCGCCCACCCCCTCGTTGCCGTCATCCGTCGTGATCCGCACGACCGTATTTGTCATGTACTGTTCCTGCAGGTCGTGCGACCACGTAAAGCGCTGAACCTTCGGCGCCACGACACGTACCTCAACGCGTTCGATTTTCATCAGGACCGTCCTCCTGCGGCGATCGACATTTTCAGACGCCGCCGTGGGTTCCTGAGGTTGCAGGTATGCTCGCGAATATCAATAGCCCACGAAAGAAGGAGGCGGAGCCCCCTCTCTCACCTTCTCTGGAAGATCAACCTCTGGAACCAAAAGGTTACGACAAATCTCGCCAAGCGGAACAGTCCCGGCTGCGCCAGTATTCGGGGTCACTCCTCCATGGGTCAAAATTTGCCTGTTCAGGCGCTCAGGGTGCTTCTTGGGACGTAGCAAGCGGATAACTGAGGTGCGGCTGACCACGAGGCGCTTGGCGATTTCCCGCCTGCTCAGCCCCTCCTGGCCCCTCCGGGAGAGTGGCTCCGCGCTCTCCGAGCAGCCGGCCGGAAGCGCCGCGCAACCCTTTTGCCGACCGCCGTTTTCGTTCCGCCGGCGGTGCTGCCCTTGCTGCCGACCGTGACTGCCGAGGCGACCGCCTGAGGTCGTCGGCTTTGTCGTTCGTCGGAGAAGATCAACCCGGATCGCATCCTCCTCACTCCGCGCCGAGCGACCGCAGAAGCCCGCCGCGCCTTCCATGGGATTTTTACCACGACCACAGGCTGCTATACGCAGCCTGTCGTGACGATGCCGCGCCGCTGCTTTTCCCCACCAAGCTGTTTTGGCGGCGGTGGCGGTGATACGATAGCTGCATTGATGCAAGAGACGATGCTCCGGGTGCAGCCGCGAGCACTCGTTTCAGCCTGCAAGGGGTCGGGCTGGAACGTCCCCAATGGCACGCCGCGGGATCAAGAAGCGTAGGCGGACCCAAGCGTCCGCCGCCCTTGGGAATGGCGCACCGGCCACTCCCGCGCCGGTGTCTCCGGGAGCGTCGGTTGCCCCTGCACGGCCTGCGGCGTCAGGCTGGATCATTTCGCCTTTCTGGGATTCCGTACTTTTTATCGGCGCTCCGGTCGTCAGCATCGCAGTTCTGTTCCCGCTGAGCATGTTTTGGGAATCCGGGCAGTATGCGGTCTTCCTGCTGGCCTTCCTGACGTTCGGTCATCACTTCCCCGGGTTCGTCAGGGCCTACGGAGACCGGGAGCTCTTTCAGCGTTACAAGTGGCGGTTCCTGTTGGCCCCGCCGCTCTTCTTTGCGGCGGCCTACTGGTTTGAAGATCGGGGTCTGCACGGCATCCTGATGCTCGGCTTTACCTGGGATATCTGGCATGTGTTGATGCAGCACTACGGGTTCATGCGGATCTATGACGCCAAGCAGCAGGAGGTCGGGACTCTCACGGCACGCCTGGATTGGCTTTTTTCGATCTCCGGCTATCTTGCGCTCATCATCGCCAGCCCCCACTACCTCAACAACCTCTTGTACCTGTCCTACCAGAGCGGAATCCCCGTGCTGCCGCCGTGGATCTTTACATTTCTCAAGAACCTGATCTATTCCGTGGCCTTATTGAGCGCGGTCACCTACGTCGGCTACACGTTGTACCTGTGGAGGCAGGGTCGTCACAACATCCGCAAGCTGATGGCGATGGCGTTTTTTCTGAGCGCCACCTACTACCTCTACATCTACAATCACGACTTCGTGGTCGGGTTCGCGGTCTGGTCAGGCTTCCATTGCCTGCAGTATTACGGCATCGTTTGGGCCTTCAATCGAAGCCGCGTCGAAAAGGGAGGCGAGGTAACGAGATTCGTTCGTTTCCTCTTCCGCCCCAAGGTTGGTCTGGCGATCCTCTATACCTCGCTGATCTTCGCCTATGGAGGATTGGACTACCTGAAGAATTTCCTCGACGGCGGAACCTTAAGGACGCTGCTGGGCTCCTTTATTGCAGCTTCGACAGTCCTTCACTACTACTTCGACGGATTCATTTGGAAGGTGCGAGAGAAGGATACGCGCGAACCGCTGAACATCAACATCACCGTCGGAGGGCCGGGCCTGGTGAAGTCATCCACGCAGACATTGCGGACCTGGACACGGCGTCTGCTGCCCAGTTACAAGAAGGGCCTCTATCAGGCAGGCTATGTGATGGCGTTTCTTGTGCTGCTGGGCGGCCTGGAAACGCGGCGTCCGAACGACGATCTGACGATGCATCAGGCGCTGGCTACCGTGGCGTCGGGGGCCGAGGAAGCTCATCTGAGGCTGGGTGAGTCCCTACGCTTGCGCGGTCAGGCGTCCGAAGCCTTGGGCGCGTACCGGCAGGCGGTGGAACTGAACCCGGAATATGCCAAGGCCCATGTCATGCTGGGGGTTACGCTGGCGGGTCTCGGTCGGATCGAGGAGGCTGTCGAGGCCTACCGCCAAGCGCTGGAATTCCAGCCCGGGAATGCTGTCGCGCATTTCAATCTGGCCGCCGTGCTTGAAGGGCAAGGGCATGCCGAGGAAGCGCTGCACCATTACCAACAAGCGGCACAGGGCACCGATGCGCGGGCGGAGCAATTGGCCCGCGAGGCGATCCTGCGCCTCCAGACCCAGCGCTAGCCTCCGCTGTTGACAGCGTGGCGGCGCCCCGTCATTCTTTGAGACCGTGCATAGATTCACTCGACGCGGCGCTGCGGGTGTTGGCGTCCGCCGGCGGAACTACCGGCGATGGGTGAGGGCCGAACACGGTCAAGACCATCAAGCCGTCGACTCGATGAGCAAACGATCCGAGGAGCTTATTTGGGATGCCCTATGATGCTCAGAATCCGATACGTGTCGCCGTGGATCTGAAAATAGAAGCGGTACTGGTCGTTGACGCGGGCCTGCCATAAATTCGCGGCTTCGTCGTATTTCTTGGCCCGGAGAGAGGGATGCTGGAGGTTGGCAAGAGGAAAACCGAGTTGTTTGTCGAAGCGCGCCTGAACCGCCGCCGGAAGCTTCCCTTACTGGCGGACGGAACGATTTGAAAACGCAACTTTCATCCCTCGCGTCCGGTCGTCCGGCGAAGCGCCTTGACGGCGGCATCGGCGGTTTCGAACGGACCGAGGGAACGACCCTGCTTGAAGTCTTCGAGGCCCTCGGCAATATCGCGATCGACGATACTCTTGGGGGTGAGTGTTATTCTCCCGTTCTCCACGGTGGCCTCAACAGCCCGTGGTGGAAGTCCCGTGGAAGGCGCGGCGGGCTTCTGTGGTCGCTCGGCGCGGAGTGAGGAGGACGGCGATCCGGGTCGATCTCCTCCGACGAACGACAAAGCCGACGACCGCAAATGTCCGTCGCCCAAAGGGTTACGCACCGCTTCCGGACGGCGGCGCGGAGAGTGCGGCGCCGCGTTCCTTGAACGGCCAGGCGTTACTCCCTCGGTGCCAAGGCGCGTAACGCCGCCCGCGTGACTTTCACCACGGGCTGTCAAGGATGTCGCCTACAGCAATGCCCACCTGAGCGCGTACCGAAGACGGAAGCGTCACTTGGTATTTGCCCTTGACTTTGACGATTTCCACGGCAGAGTCTCCTCTTATGCGTAGTTGGAAAGTTGGAATGTAAAACCCTGTTCTCCAGGATAGCGAAGCCTCCCAACGGTTACGGTCACATCCCCCTGCCGAGCACGGCTGTCCCTTCGTTTGAGGGGTTCTTACTCTCAGATCGAGGTCCGCTCGACGATATTGCGGGTGATGGTTTTGTGTCTACGATCGTAGAGGCGGCTTTCGCGGGGGTCGAGCCTGCTGCTCCAGCACGCGCGGCGGCTCCGCCGTTGACAGCGTGGCTCCGAGCCGTCATTCTTTTAGGCCATGCGCAGGTTTACTCGCCGCGACGCGCTGCGGGCGTTGGCGTCCGCCAGCGGAGTGGCGTCCGTCAGGACGGCGCTGGGGCAGGCCTTGGCGGCGACACCGGCGTCTGGAGCGGCGCAACGCATAACCCGCTACGAAATCATCCCGGTGCGGGTGCCGATGCACGAGCGGATTCATGACGTGTTCGCGGCGGCGTATCGGAAGCAGGGCATCTTCCGCGACTACTACGATTCGACGTTGGTGAAGCTCTACACCGACGAAGGGCTCGCGGGTGTAGGCGACGCGTTGCTGAACGTCGAGGATTCCCTGGGCAGCGTGCCGCGCGCGGAGGCGATCTGCAAACGGCTGGTGGGGCGTTCGCCGTGGGAGTTCCTGTTGGATGACAGCCTGGGCGGCGTGCTGATGGCGGTGTACGACCTGCTCGGCCAGGCGGCAGGCCTGCCCGTCTCGCGGCTCTTCGGGACAAGCCCCAAGAAGCGCATCGTTCAGACCTGGTGGAGTCAGTGCCTGCCGCCGGACGTGATGGCCTCGGAGGCCAAGCTGGGCGCGGATCTGGGTTACCGGGTTCACAAGGTGAAGATGCGGCCGTTCGAGGACCCGATCGAGCAGGCGGAGGCGATCACGGCGGTCGTGCCGCCGGACTTCCGAATCTGGGCGGATGCAAACTGGACTCTGGGGTCGGTGGGCCGAGCCGTCGAGATGACGAAGCGGTTGAACACTTTCCAGCAGTACTTTGCGATCGAGTCGCCTTGCCACCGGGCGAGCATCGATCATTACCGGCAGCTCAAGGGACGCGTGCCGATGAAGCTCGCCGAGCATTTGCCCTCGGACCCGATGCCATTCATCCGCGAGGGCCTGCTGGACGCTCTTGTCGTGGGCGGCCCGATCGGCAGGACGACGATGAGGCGTGCCTTGATGGCGGAAGTGACCGGCGTCCCGCTCTGGATCGAGCACAGCATCATCACCGGCGTCGCGCAGGTGTTCCAGGCCCACCAGACCGCGGCTTTCCCGGGAATCGAATACGCGATCAGCATCACCCATGTGATCCAGGACGACTTGATGCGCGAGTCTTTCGAGATGCAGGACGGCCGCTACGAAGTGCCGGCAGAGCCGGGCCTGGGCGTGCACTTCGACGACGACGCGGTAGAAAGATACCGTGTCTCGTGAAAAGTATAAAAGCCGTGATTCGTGACTCGTCCTGACGGCCCTATCACGCACTTCGCCTCGCCACGTGGGTAGAGCGGCTGGAGGGCGTCCGAGGAAGACCAGCTAGTTCTTCTCCGGGAGCAGCCTCTCCAACTGGTTGACCTTCGACTGAATCTCTTTGATAGGGGGCTTTGCAAGGAGGTCCTCTGGCATGGTCCCGCCCAGGTCTTTGATCGTGGCCCGGACAGTTTTGCCTACGTCGTGATGGGTCTGCTGAGCCTGGTGGTCTCCTTGAACTTGCTCCCGCTCTAGCTTGTCTTTGGTCTGTGTTGCCCTGAAGTAGTTTGCAGCGAGTTCGCTGCTACCCATACGGTCGAGAACATTCTCTCGCAGGTCCAAGCCCTTCGTCTGCTTGATCTCGCTCATAGTGAGACCACCGTAAAGACCCTTGTAGCCTGCGCTCTGGAAGGCAGGGAACTTCTTAACACCAGAATCTTTCGCTGCCCCAGCAAGCTCTTTGTTTGCCTCGGCCATGCGGCCTCGGAGTTCGAGTTCTCTGGCGCGCGCCTTCTAGCTCTTGTCTCAACTCCTGTCTACGAGTTTGAACGGCGAAGTAGGTTTGAGCATGGGCGACTTCGGGCTTGGAGGTGTCGCCATTCATGGCGATCAAATAGCATGCATACCGCGTCAGCGCCCAGTCTGCCCTCTCCCGCTTAGCAGCCCGTGGCAAAAGTCCCGTGGAAGGCGCGGCGGGCTTCTGCGGTCGCTGCGAAGAAAAAGCGCGGAATGAGGAGGATGGCGATCCGGGTGATCTCCTCCTTGCGAAGGAAAAAGCGAACGACAAAGCCGACGGCCTGGGAACAAAAAAACGTCTGTCGCCCGAAGGGTTACGCGCCACTTCCGCTCGGCTGCGCGGAGAGCGCGGCGCCACGTTCCTGGAACGGCCAGGCGTTGCGCCATCGGCGCCGGGGCGCGTAACGCCGCCCGCGTGACTTTTGCCACGGGCTGCTAGTGTACTGTCCCGGAAATATATGATATATTAATGGGCAACTTTTGGTTTCTGGAGGTATGCCCATGCCACGCGGTCGCCCCGTTGCTCCCATCACTCTCCGTGAAAGCGAGGAAACGGAACTGCGGAGCCTCGCCCGCTCCCGAACGCTGCCGCATAGTCTGGTGCGGAGGGCCCAGATTGTGCTCGCCTGCGCCGCAGGCGTTCCCGGCTCGACCGTAGCCCGGCGTCTCGGTGTCACCAATACGACCGTTGGCAAGTGGCGCAAGCGCTATCGTGAACAGGGAGTCTCCGGACTCCACGATGAACTGCGTCCCGGACGCCCCCGCAGGCATGACGATGAACGTGTTGCCGAAGTCATCAACACGGCCCTCGGAACCGACCCCCCGGATGGTTCGCACTGGAGCGTGCGTTCGATGGCCCAACACACGGGAGTCTCGAAGAGTACTGTCCAGCGGTGGTTCGAGCTGTTCGGCGTGCAGCCGCATCGCCAGCGGCATTTCAAGATTTCCAACGACCCGTTCTTCGTCGAGAAAGTCCGCGACATCGTCGGTCTCTACCTCAACCCCCCGGACCACGCCGTGGTGCTCTCGGTCGATGAGAAGACCCAGGTCCAGGCTCTTCAGCGGACTCAGCCCCTCCTCCCGATGGGCCTTGGCTACCTCGAAGGCGTCACCCACGACTACAAACGTCACGGTACGACCACTCTGTTCGCTGCTCTCGATGTTGCCACGGGGCAAGTCATCACACGCTGTAAACCGCGACACCGCCATCAGGAGTTCCTCGCTTTCCTGCGTCAGATCGACGGCAGTGTGCCGCGCAACCTCGACATCCATCTCATCGTCGATAACTATGCCACCCACAAACATCCCAAAGTTCGTGCCTGGCTCGCCCGGCGTCCTCGCTACCACCTTCATTTCACCCCAACCTATGCCTCCTGGCTCAACCAAGTCGAACGCTGGTTCGGCATCATTACCCAGAAGGCCATTCGCCGTGGTTCCTTCTCCAGCGTCAAGGCTCTCGTCCGTAACATTGAGCGCTTCGTCGAACACTACAACGCCAACACCAGCCCCTTCGTCTGGACCGCCACGGCCGAATCCATCCTCGCCAAGATCGAACGACTTTGTTTATATATTTCCGGGACAGTACACTAGCACCGCTTCCGATATCGACCATTTTCATGACGGCATGAAAATGGTTCAACGGGGGCTGTCCAGAGTTCTCACATGCGGTTACTGCTCTCTTGACGGTCGCATCGAAGTTTTCCCAGGACTTGTAGTTCAGGAAACTGACTACATCGCGCCCCAACCAGAATTCAGTGCCCTTCGAGGAGACCTGTTTGACGCTTTCAAGATCTTCGACAAACTTTTGATAATTAGACACTTACTCACCACCTACGACTTCACTGTGGACCGGACCTCAGCGGCTTCGCCTAGCGCAGTAGCAGTTATTTTAGCAGCCCTATTGCGCAAGTGCTTCTCGGCGTTCTTGCATCAACTTGCTTCAGTTGCACCAAGATGCTATTCTCGGGAGAACAGGAGACGAAAGTGAGTGCGCGATCAGAGCTAGAAAAGAGGATCGAGAGAAAGCGCCGCGAGCTAGCCGATCTCAGGGCTAAGGAGCGAGAGGCGGAGATCTATATTGCAGCCCTCGAAGACGCGCTTAAGGTCCTGCCGCGTGACGGGGTCAATACTGGCGGTGCCGACGCGGTGCTGCGCCCAGGTGGCAACGCGGCCCTGGCCAGGGCCGCGATCCTCGAACGTGGTAAAGCCCTACACGTTGACGACCTCCTGGGGGCGATGGGCAAAGAAGTGTCCCGTCAGAACCGGCTCAGTGTCAGCGGTGCATTAGCGGCCTATGTTCGTAAAAACGAGATATTCACTCGGCCTGCCCCCAACACGTTCGGGCTGGTCGAGCTTGAATCTATGGGGATCTCTGAAGATGATGTCCCGTTTTAGATTCCGCTAAGCACGCGGGCCACCAGAACGCTGTCGCGCATTTCAACTTGGCCGCGGTGCTTGAAGGGCAAGGACAAGCGGAGGACGCGCTGCACCATTACCAACAAGCGGCACAGGGCGCCGATGCGCGGGCGGAGCAATTGGCCCGCGAGGCGATCCTGCGGCTCCAGATGCACCCCTCGCCTCAAAGCCGTGATTCGTGAAAACCCATGCAAATCAAACGTTGCTTTACAGCCTCTTTTTCCCCGCGCCGACGTTAGCTGCCGTCGGGCGTGTGATCGATATGAATCAGCGGGTTACGTGCATCATTACGAAAGAAAGAGGACCGCGTTGACGACTCCGAACCGTAGAGAACTTCTGCAGTCGCTGGGAACGGGCGGCATGGCGGCTTCGGCGGCCGGCTTGCTCACCGCCGCCCCTCGGGACGCCGCGGCCATCCGGATCAGCGGCTACGAGGTCGTTCCGCTGCGCGTGCCGATGGATATCCGCGTCCGTGAGGCGTGGCAGCGCAGTTGGTTCCTCCAGAACCGCTTTCAGACCCACCACGAGCCCGTCCTCGTCAAGCTCAAGACGGACTCGGGGCTGGTCGGTATCGGCGACTCCATGCTGAGCCCGGCGGGGACGAAAGCCATCGCTGACAACATGGTCGGGCGCTCCCCCTGGGAATATCTGTTTGACGACTCGATTCGGGGCCTGCTGGTTCCCGTGTGCGACATCGTCGGTCAGGCGCTGGAACTGCCGGTTTCCCGGCTGTTCGCGCGCAACCCGAAAAAGCGGATCATCCAGACCTGGTGGAGCCAGTGCTTCAAGCCGGAGTTGATGGCGTCGGAAGCGAAACGGGCGGAGAGCGCCGGGTACAAGGTCCACAAAGTCAAAGCGCGCCCGTGGGAAGATCCGATCGAGCAGGCGGAAGCGATTTGCAGCGTCGTCTCCAAGGACTTTCGGGTTTGGGTGGACGCCAACGCCTGGTGGGGATCGGTGGGGCGGACGCTGTTCATCACGGAGCGTCTGGCGAAGCTGGGCAACTACTTTGCGGTCGAGTCGCCGATCCGCCGCGAGCTGCTGGAAGGGTACCGGCAACTGAAGGGGAAGGTGGGGCTCGACGTGACGGAGCACATGCCGTCGGACCCGATGCCCTATCTTCGCGAAGGTTTGCTGGACGCGATCGTCGTCGGTTTCCCGATGGGACGGACGCTGATGCAGCGCGCGCTGATGGCCGAGGTGACCGGGATTCCTCTTTGGGTCGAGCACAGCACGCGTTGCGGCATCAATCAGGTTTTCCAGGCGCATCAAGCCGCGGCGTTCCCGGGCATCGAGTACACCATCAGCGTCACGCACATGCTCGAGAATGACTTCGTCGCCGAGCCCTTCGAGATGAAGGAAGGCTTTTATGAGGTGCCGGCTAAGCCCGGCCTCGGCATCACGCTCGACGAGGACGCGGTGGACAAATACCGTGTTTCGTGATTCGTGTTTCGTGTCTCGGGAAAGGCCCTCAGAAGTGGCTTGGTTCGCTCAAGAAAGAAACGCCTGCCGGCCGCTGAACCTCCCTCTCCTTCGCGCCGCGTATCACGCATCGCGCATCACGAAACACCCGTCGAGCCGTAGGCCATTCGCCGGAAGCCTCAGCCGCCCACACTACGCATCACGAAACCCGAGTCACGAGACACGGCTTTTTTCTTCATTTCGGCAGCTCATTCCGGGGTGCATCGGACACCTCTGTTGTCGAGCCCTCCCTGCGAGCGATGCGGCGGATGCCGTCGTCGCTGAGATGGTCGTGAAGCTCGTGTCTCTCGCGCATCTCGTGCAGCGCTCGTGCTATGCAAGCGGTTCTGCGCTCTGAAGTATCGTCCCTTGTCTCCCGGGCACATCTGCGGACAACGGCGTTGATAAGACCGACGGCCATTAGCCGGCGGCGATTGACCTCGATATCGATTCTGGCCCCGTAGCTCTCCAGCAGGCGGACAATATCCATGTAGCCATGGATGTACGCAGATCCGAGAGGTGAGCCGCCTCCATCAGATCGAGCGTGGACATCGGCGCCGTTCCGAAGCAGGAGACTTGCGATTGCCGGCCAACCGGTCATTGCCGCATGGTGCAGTTCGGTAGCCCCGGTTCGGTCCTTGGCATCGGGGTCGGCCCCGTAGTTCAGCAGTTCCGAAACGTACAGATATCCCCTCTCTTGAAACCTCCGGAGTGCACAGTTCAGGGCGGTTTGACCGCGATCGTCTACTTCATTCGGATCATGACCTTCTTGCAGCAATGCGGTGAAGCGGTCCCAGTCGCCGTCGTTGATGGCGTCGTGCAGCGGGAGCTCACCGGGAGGGGCCGCCGTCAAGGACGCCGTCATGAGCAGGAGCAGAATCGACAGGGCTGTTGCCCTCGGGAACACTTGCGAACCCAACGACATGGTTTTTCCTTTCCGTTGCTGAATACGGGCGACTACATATAAAAGGTTCCGCCTTCGGCTGGGTGTCGATTACCGAGTAGGAGACGAAATCTCTCGCGCTGCGTTCGGGAAGTCCGCCGGGAAGGCGAGGTTCAGGTGCTCGATCGCGGCAGTGCGGCCGCCCGGCTGTGAGGTATCGGGACGGGGGCATTTCGAGACTTGACTAGTCTGAAGATAAAGACCATATTAGTCTTTGTGACAACGGTGTCGATTTCCGAGTTGAAGGCGAATCTCTCACGCTACGTTCGGGAAGTCCGCCGGGGAGGCGAGGTTCAGGTGCTCGACCGAGGCAGGCCGGTCGCCCGGCTTGTCCCGCCCGCCGCGGAGGACAACCGGGGAGTCCGAGAGCGGTTGATCAGCCAAGGCCTGCTGAGAGCGGGCAAGGGCGGCGCCGGCGCTATTCTGAACGAGCCTCCGGTAGTGCTTCCGGTAAGCGTTTCCGAGGCTTTGGCCGCGGACCGGGACGACCGGCTGTGAGGTATTGGGACGTTTCCGCGCTGGTGCCGCTGGTCGTTGCCGAACCCGCAAGCAGCTTGGTGCGCGAGTGGTTGGCCGAAGACGAATGGATCATCACCTGGGTGTGGAGCCGCACCGAAATCGTCAGTGCGATTGAACGTCGAACGCGGGAAGGGTCACTGTCGCGCAGGCAGCGCCGCGAAGTGCTTGGGCGTTTCGACACCTTCGCCGACAGTTGGGACGAGGTGACCGACGTGCTCTCCGTCCGGTCCCGAGCGAAGGCGCTGTTGGCGCGCCATCCCCTGCGCGCCGCCGATGCGGGTCAGCTTGGCGCGGCGCAGTTGGTGCAGGAGCAATGGGCCGGTCCGCTCGCGTTCGTCTGCCTGGACCAGCGGGTGTCATCGGCGGCCGAGCTGGAGGGCCTTCGCGTACTTCCCTAGGCCGTTTCCCTTCGATCCGGGTGCGGGCGGCAGCGGCTCTGCTCCCCCCGAGCCCTCAAAGGCCGTGATTCGAAAAAGCCCTGTCTCGTGTCTCGTGTCTCGTGTTTTGTGCGCTTTCCGGCGAACTCGCCGTCGGGCGTGTGATCGATATCAATCGAGCGCCTTACTGAAAGTCCGCATCGCCGCGCCGGCCGCGCATGGGGAACCCGAAACCGGATGATGCGGGCAGGTTGCCCACGCTCCCAGGAGCCCTCAGACGCCATAGACTTCCCGGATGATCTGGCGCAACTGCTCCGGGTCGGGGTCGGCGCGGTCCTTGGTTTCGCCGGCGGCCTTGGCTTTGCGCTCCTGGCTCTTGATCTCGCGCTCGCGGCGGGCAGCGACTCGTCGTCGATCTCGCGGACCTGGAGCCGGGAGGCGGCTGATGCTGGAGCGCAAGGGTATTTTTTTCTCCGACTCCTCCGACTCAGGCCTCGAAAGGCCGTGATTCGTGACTCGGAGAAAACCATCGGAAGTGGCTTGGCGCCGCTCAAGAAAAAACGCCTGACAGCCGGTTAACCCCTTCTCGTGTTTCGCGCCTCAGGATTTCGCATTTCTGTTTTCTTGTTTTTGCGTCACGAGACACGAATCACGGCCCTTTGATGCCATAGATTTCCCGCTTGATCCAGCGCAACAGATCGGCGACGCGTTTGCGTCGGGCCTCGGTTTCGTCGGTGTTCTTGTCTTTGCGCTCCTCGTCGGCCTGGCGTTTGATCTCGCGCTCGCGGAGGACGGCGATCTTTCTCGTACGCTCCAGGCGCTCCGCCATCCGGGAGAGCTTGCCTGCGTCCTTGATAACGGCGGGCAGCGACTCGTCATCGGACTCGCGGACCTGGAGCCGGGAGGCGAGGTCGAACGCCAGCGCCCACAGTTTGTCGATGATGCGGCGGCCGACCCGTCCGGCGGGCTCCGAGTCGAGCCGGGCGATCCAGGCCTCGGCAAACTGCCGCGAATAACGTAACCGCTCGTCGCCCTTCCGCAGCCGCCGATGATAGCGGCCGACGGCACCGATTCTCACCCGCAGCTCACTCAGGCCCAAATCGTCGAGCAGGGCATTGACCCTTCTGGCGGCTTCGGCTTGGGTGATGGCGGGATCCCGCAACCAGGCAGCGAGCGCCTCGCGCACCTCGGCCGGTAGGTGGTTGATGGTGGAGCGCATAGGTATTTTTTTCTCCGACTCAGACGTCAAAAGGCGGTGATGGGGAAATGCCGTGTTTCGTGATTCGTGTCAATAAGGCCGTGTCTCGATAAAGCCGCGATTCGTGCCTCATGATGCGCGCGCAAAGGCGAGGGGTCACCAGTGATCAAGCTTAGACTCCATAGATTTCCCGGACGATTTGGCGCAACTTCTCAGTGTTGACTTTGGTGCTCTTCTTGTCTTTGCGGGCGGCCTTGGCTTTGCGCTCCTCTTCGGCCTCGCGCTTGATCTCGCGTTCCAGGCGGGTTTTGATCTCGTTCAAACGCTCCAAGCGCTGCGCCATGAGGGTGACCTTGGCGGCGGCCTCGATAAGGTCGGGCAGCGAGTTATCGTCGAGCTCGCTGTTCTGGAGTCGGAGGGCGAGGTCGAATGTCAGCGTCCGGAGCATCTCGATGACGAGTTGGCCGGCCTGTCCGGCGGGCTCCGAGCCGAACCTGTCGACCCAGACCTCGGAGATGACCCGCGCCTGGCGATTCCGCTCGTCGGTCGCCCGCATTTTCAGGTCATAGCGGTGGACGGCCAGCGGACTCAGCCGCCGCTCACCTTGGCCCATATTCTCGAGCAGCTCATTGACCCGCCTGGTGGCCTCTTTCTGAGTGGTGCCGGGATCTTTCAACCAGCCGTCAAGCGCCTCACGCGCCTCGGCCGGGAGACTGTCAATTTTGGATCGTGGTGGCATTTTTTCTCTTCCTCCTCCTAGTCAGGACTGAACAGGGCGTGATTCGTGTTTCGTGAAAACCGTTGGAGAAGGGCTGGAGTTGCTCAAGCAGGACAAGCCTGGCGGCTGGTGAACCTTCCTGTCGTTTGCGCCACGGATCACGAGACACGAAACACTGCTCTCATATCCTCATGCTAAGCAGGCCGGGCTGCAAAAAAAAGACTGAAGCCCTTTAGTACCAACCGCCGCACACGCCCTCGTTGATCGCACGCACTGTCCATGGCAGGGGCATAGATAGACTTTTACGGCAACCTAGAGGTGTGCTACGTTCTTCGACGTGGTAGCTTTGCAAACGGCTAGCGCTTTTGGTGTTCGCAGTGTTGTGACGTATCGGACGCCGGGACCTGGTGTGTTCGAGCACGGGGGTCAAGGCGGCGAGTTGTGTTGTTCGAGCCAAAATGATGAATTCCAACGACGTTCTTTCCCACATTGACCCGGAAGCGATTGCCCGGGACACGCTTGCGTTTGTCGAAGTCAAGAGCGAGACCCGCACGGAAGGGCCGGGGAGCGACTTCCTGGCCGATCTTCTCGAGCGGGAAGGCTTCGAAGTCGAGATGGATGAGGTCGAACCGGAGCGTCCGAATGTCTACACCCGCATTGCCGGATCGGGCGGCGGACCGGTGCTGGCCTTCAACGGACACACCGATACCATTCCGATCGGCAAGAGCACGCCGCCGGGCCGCGACGGCGACTGGATCATCGGCCGCGGCACCGAAGACATGAAGGGCGGCCTGGTCGCGATGGTCCATGCGGCCTCGGCTCTGAAGAGAGCGGGTGTCCGGCTGGCGGGCGACGTGTGGCTCACGGGGGTCATCGGACACGAAGCGCCCGAGGGCAAGAAGGAAGGCCCGAAGCGTCTGATCGAACATCTGCGTTCGCGCAGGATTCCCGCCGACGCGATCATCATCGTCGAAGGGCCTTGCGCGATCTGGTCGGCGAGCCTGGGTTCGACGATCTTCAACTTCGAGATCAAGGACGACCGCGGACCGATCCACACGATCAAGATCCCCTACCGGACGAACCCGGCGTATTGGGTGGGGAAGCTGCTGACAGAGCTACAGGAGCGGGAAGAGGAGTTCAAGAAACAGCCGGCCCATCCGCTTTGCGGACGGCAGCTCTATAACGTCGGGATGGTCCACGGGGGGGATTACATGAACCGGCTGCCGGCGTCGTTCCGAATCACCGGCATGCGGCGCTGGACGCCGGGAATCACGCTGGCGGACATTCGCGCGGAGTTTCAGGAGATTTGCGACCGCTACGCCGAGCAATCGGGCCTGCATTGGAGTTACTCGATCGAGGGCGAGCGCGAGCCCTTCGAGACGCCGGCCGATCATCCCCTGGTGGAAGCGGTGCGCCGCTCGGCCGAAACGGCGTCCGGAAAGACCCCGGACATCGTCGGCATGGGCCTGGTCGGCGATGCGAATCTCTACGACAACGACGGCGGCGTGAAGACGGTCTACTACGGTCCCGCGCATCAGACGGCCCACTCCGATCACGAGCAAGTCTCCGTTACCCAGTTGACGCACTGCGCGCAGGTCTACGCCCTCGCCGCCATGAATTATTGCGGTCTCGGGGCGTGATGATGCGGGCAAGATGCCTACCCTCCCAGAGGGACCGCGCGCGATGCGGTGTTACAATACCGGCGGCACCAAGTGGACCGGTGTCTTTTCCCGACCCTTCGACGAGGCATCGAAAATATGAAGCGCTTTCGCAGTTCCTGGGAACGCCGCAAGTTTCTGCTGGCTGCGGGACTTACATCCACGGTGGGCTCGTTACGCCCCGGCAACCTCTACGGAGCGTACCTGGCCGAGCGGCATGGGGAGAGTTACCGCGCCCTGGGCGTGCGTCCGCTGATCAACGCCGCCGGCACGTACACGACGCTCACGGGTTCCGTCATCCCCCTCGAAGTCCGCGAGGCGATGGCGGAGGCTTCGCGTTACTTTGTCCCTCTGATCGAGCTGCAACGCGCTGTCGGCGAGCGCATTGCGAAGATGCTGGGCGTCGAAGCCGCGCTGGTGAGTTGCGGCGCGGCGAGCTCGATCACGCTGGCGACGGCTGCCTGCGTGACGATGGGAGATCCCGGAAAAGTGCACAGAATCCCGGATACCACGGGGATGAAGAACGAAGTCATCATGCCCAAGAGTCATCGCATGGGCTTCGATCATGCGGCGCGCGCCGTGGGCGTAAAGATCATCGAGGTGGAGACCCCGGAGGAACTGGAGAAGGCGATCAACGAACAAACGGCGATGCTTTTCTTCGTTCACATCTTCGAGCATCGCGGCAAGATCAACCGCAACCACTTCATCGCCGCCGGCAAGCGGCACAACATTCCCGTGTTCAATGACGCCGCGGCCGAGTTGCCGCCGGCGACGAACCTGTCGGCGATCGTCGGCGAAGGTTTCGATCTCGTCTGTTTCAGCGGCGGCAAGGGCCTGCGCGGGCCGCAGGCGTCGGGCCTGTTGATCGGCCGCAAGGACCTGATCGAGTGGGCGCACAGGAACAACAACCCGCACAGCGACACGATCGGCCGAGGCATGAAAGTCGGCAAGGAAGAGATCATGGGGCTGCTGAAGGCCGTTGAGATCTACCACAAGCGCGATCATGAATACGACCAGAAGCAGTGGCGCGGCTTCATGGAGCGCATCGCGAAGATCGTGGGCGACGTGCCGTCCATTGACACCGAGGTATACGTACCCGGGCCGGGCGGGCATCCGATCCCGTATCTGCGCGTGAAGTGGGATCAGAGGAAGCTGGGTCTCAGCTACGCGGAATGTCACAAGGCGTTGCAGGACGGCGAGCCGCGTATCGAGGTCAACAACACGGACAGGGGATTGGAGCTTGCCTCCTACAACCTGTTCCCCGGCGAAGAACGCATCGTCGGCCTGCGGATGCGCGAGATTCTGCTGGATGCCGCGAAGAAAGCCTAGTCTGACCTGCATGACTCACCACCTGATGGGGGAAGCACGCGATAGGACCGCCATGACTTCGTTGCGCTTGCTTGCCGTGCTCGATGTACTGTCAAGTACACCTGCGCGCGCCGAGCGCCTCGCGCCTCGTCCTGACGGCTCTCTCACGCACTTCGCCTCGCCACATGGCGAGACATGCAGGCCTAATAGTGTTGGTCCGACGCCGTGATGTTCTTTTTAGAAACCGGCGGCCATCATCACCCGATCTCTACGAGGAACAAACAATATGAGTGAGCACTTCTCACGCCGCAACTTCGTACAAGCCGGCGTTGCCCTGCCCGCAGCAGCCGCCAGCGCAGCGGCCGCGAGTGCCCCGCGTGTTTTCGAGACGGCGAGCATCTACGATCGCCTCGGCGTGCGCACCTTCATCAACGCCGTCGGCACCCTCACGACGCTCAGCGGCACGCGGATGCCGCCGGAAGTCCAGGAGGCGATGGATCAGGCTTCACGGAACTTCGTGCGCATCCACGAGCTGCAGGAGAAAGTGGGCGCGCGCATTGCCGAACTGCTTGGCGCTGAGGCTGCTTTTGTCACCGCCGGAGCCTCGTGCGGACTTTGCCTTTCCGCCTGCGCCGTCACGGCGGGCGATGACCGCGAGAAGATGAAGCAGCTTCCCGACCTGACGGGGATGAAGGACGAGGTCATCATCCAGAAGATCCACCACACGTCCTATGACCACGCCTTTCGCATGGTCGGGGCGAAGCTCGTCGACGTGGAAACGGCCGAGGACATTGCCAAGGCCGTCAACGAGAGGACGGCGGCCTTTGCCTTCGTGCGGAGTCACCACACACTCGGCCATAAAGTGAAGTTGGACGAATATACCGAGATCGCCCACAGGCACGATCTGCCGGTCATCCTTGACGCGGCCGCGGAGATTCCGCCGGTCGAGAACTTGAGCAAGTTCGTCAAGATGGGCGTGGATATGGTGGCGTTCAGCGGCGGAAAGAACATGCGCGGGCCGCAGTGCAGCGGCATCCTGATGGGCAAGAAGGAGTGGATCGACAAGGCCTACGCCAACGCCGCACCGCACAACTATCTTGCGCGGATCGCGAAAGTCGGCAAGGAAGAGATCGTCGGCCTGCTTGCAGCTCTCGAGCTCTACCTGAGCAAGGATCACGCCGCCGAGCGGCGCGAGTGGTACGCCCGGTTGCATCGTATCGCCGCGCGGCTTCAGGGCGTGCCCACCGTCTACACGGAATTCATTCCCAACAACGACTACAGCCACTCGCCGCGGCTTTCGGTGCAGTGGGATGAAATGAAGCTCGGCCTGTCGCTCAAGGGCATGATTCAGATGTTGCGAGAAGGGAACCCATCCATCGAAGCCTCCGACATGCGGCGGTTCAATCCTCCGTGGAAGGGCCTGGGGCTGTTCCCTTATCTGCTCGAGCCGGGCGAGGAAGTGATCATCGCGGATCGCATCACGGAAATCATCAAGGGAAAAGCATCGCGAGCTTGAACGCGGAGGGACTGCCGTGAGAACACGCATCGTTCGTGCAACGCCGCTGGCGGCGGTGGTTCTCGCCGTCGCGTTGGAGCCGCCGATATCCGCGCAGCCGGCTTACGACCTGCTGCTGAAAGGCGGACACGTCATCGATACGGCGAACGAGATCGACGGCCGGATGGATGTCGCCGTCAAGGGCAACACGATCGCCCGTGTCGCGGAGTCGATTGACGCCTCGGCGGGCAAGGTCGTCGATGTGTCGGGACTCTACGTGATGCCGGGCCTTGTCGATCTGCACGCGCATCCGTATCTTTGCAACTCGGGTCCGTTGTACCCCGATAATGTCTGGCTGACCACGGGGACGACGACGCTGGTCGCCTGCGGCGATGCGGGCTGGCGCAATTTCGACGATTTCAAGACGAAGATCATCGACCAGTCGAAGGCGCGCGTTCTTGCGTTCATCAACATCGTCGGCAAGGGCATCGCGGGCCATGAGGCGGAGCACGATATCTCGGACATGGATCCGAAGAAAACGGCCGAGAAGATCCTCGAGCATCCCGATCTCATCGTCGGCATCAAGACCGCGCACTACGGCAATCCCGACTGGATTGCGATTGACCGCTCGATCGAGGCGGGCCGCCTGACGGACCGGCCGATCATCGTCGACAGCGGCATTCTCAGCAACACGGGCCGCACGACACGCGAGAAAGTCCTCGACAAATTCCGGCCCGGCGACATGCACACCCACTTCTACAACGATCGGCAGGTGGAGGTCGTCAGCCGCTTCGGAGGCAAAGTACAGCCCTACATGTGGGAAGCGCGGCGGCGCGGCGTGCTGTTCGACATGGGGCACGGCGCGGGGAGCTTCCTCTGGCCGGTCGCGTCGAAGGCCATGGCAGACGGTTTTCCGCCGGACACGATCAGCACGGACCTCCATCAAAAGAGCGTTCGCACGGGCGCGCCCGACATGCCTAACTGTATTTCGAAGATGATGCTGCTCGGGATGCCGTTCGCAGAAGCGGTTCGGCGCTCGACGGTAACGCCGGCGGAGTCGATCAAGAAGTTTCCCCAGATCGGTACTCTCGGGGAAGGTAAGATCGCCGACATCGCCGTTCTCAAGATGGAACAAGGGACCTTTGCCTTCAAAGATGCCTGGGGCAAGAAGAAGATGGGCTCGCGGCGCGTGCGGGCCGTGATGACCGTCCGCGAGGGTGAGATCGTTTTTGACGAAGACGGACTCGCTTTCCCTCTATGGACCGAAGCCGGCGAGTACGACAAAATTCCCTGATGGCCGGATGTAGAAAAGCCGTGATTCGTGATTCGTGAAAAACGGTGATTCGTGAAAAGCCTGATTCGTGATTTGTGAAAAAAACGCCATGACCAGATTCGTTCGATATGCCGTCACCGTGATAGGACTTGCCGTCTGGACGGCCGGCGCGCCACTTGCAGCTCAGGAAATCATCGACATCCTGCTCAAGAACGGGCATGTGATCGATCCGCACAACGAGCGGAACGGCCGATTTGATATCGCGATCAACGGCGAGAAGATCCACAGGGTGGGCAAGGACCTGCCGGCGTCCCATGCAAAGAAGGTGATCGACCTCGGCGAGTATTACGTCACTCCGGGCCTGATCGACCTGCACACCCACTTCGACGCCTACGGGGCTTACTTGAATCTGCAGCCCGACCATCACGCGCTGACGAACGGCGTGACGACCGCCGTGGACGCAGGCAGTTCGGGTCACAAGGGTTTCGAGAAGTTCAAGGCGGAAACGATCGACAAGGAGCAGACGCGTATATTAGCGCTGCTCAATATCGTCGGCGCCGGTATGTACGGGCCCGAAGTCGAGGACGATCCCGAGCAGATGGACGTCGAGGCTACGGTCCGCATGGTGAAGAAGTACCCGGAGATCATCGTCGGCATCAAGACCGCGCACTACGAACCGGAGAATTGGATTGCGATCGATCGCGCCCGCGAAGCGGCCGAGAAAAGCAACACGGTGCTGATGGTCGACTTCCGTCCGAAGCCCGGCCGCGGCTACCGCGAGCTATTGCTCGAGCATATGCGTCCCGGCGACATGCACACGCACGTCTACAGCCGGCGCTTCGATTGGCTTGACGAGAACAAGAAGGTCAAGTCCTACATGTGGGAGGCGCGCAGGAAGGGCATCCTCTTCGACGTCGGTCACGGCAACGGCAGCTTCTACTTCCGCAAGGCGGTTCCGGCGCTCAAGCAAGGTTTCCTGCCCGACACGATCTCGACCGACATCCACAAGCGGAGCATCATGCTGCCGCGCGCCAACATGGCGACGACCATGTCGAAGTTTCTCAACATGGGGTTGACCCTGGAGCAGATTGTCGAGCGCACGACCGTCGCTCCGGCCAAGGCGATTCGCCGTACGGAACTGGGGACGCTCAGCGAGGGCGCCGAGGCTGATATCGCGGTGTTCCGTCTCCGTGAAGGCGAGTTCGGTTTTCTCGACTCGGGGCGCGCCAAGATGATCGGCAGCAAGAAACTTTTCTGTGTCCTGACGGTCCGCAAGGGCGAGATTGTCTGGGATACGGAGGGGCTGGCGGCGACGGAGTTCACGCAGGCCGGGCCGTATACGAACTTCCGGTGATAAAAAGCCGTGATTCGAACAGGCCGTGATTCGTGTTTCGTGAAAAACGGTGATTCGAAAAAGCCGTGAGCGGGCAGGATTTTTCCTTCGTACGCGCTCCCAGGATGAGACGCCCATCCGTCGAATCGCTCTGACAGGGACAACCTGTTGAGGCGCCGCAGTCAGAGCAGGGACGATGACTGTTAGCCGTCAGGTCTCGGGTCTGCAGGCCCGGCATGCTTGACCCGCTGTGCCGTGTTGTTCGCGAAACGAAGGTCCCGCTCGCAGGGATACAATGAGATGCTCGGTCGGCGCCGCTGGGCGTGGGTCGGGGGTATCTCGGATGGCTCGCAAGAAGTCGAAAAAGCCCGTCCGAACAGAGGGTGCGCGGCCCGCTCCGGCTGCTGCCAGCGAGCCCGCGAAGGCGGCGGGCGGTTGGATCATTTCTCCCTTCTGGGATAGCTTCCTCTTCATCGGCGCGCCGTTGGTGGTGATCGCTGCGTTTCTGCCCCTGCGCGGAGTAATGAGCTCCGAGCAGATCGCCATTCTCTCGCTGGCCTTTTTCACGTTCGGCCATCACTTCCCGACCTTCCTGCGCTCCTATGGCGACCGGGAATTGTTCGAGCGCTTCAAATGGCGCTTCCTGCTGGCGCCGCCGATGTTGTTCGCGACGGCGATGTGGTTCAACAGCCGTGACCTTCACGGGTTGCTGCTGTTCGTCGCGGCGTGGGACATCTGGCACGTCCTCATGCAGCACTACGGCTTCATGCGGATCTACGATTCGAAGGCGGGCGCGGTCGCCAAGCTCACCTCGAAACTGGATTGGGGCTTCGCCATTTCGTGGTACATCACGCTGATCGCCACGAGCCCGCACTACAGCCACAACATGTTGAGCCGCGCGTACCAGAGCGGTTTGCCGTTGTTCTCACCGGAGCTGGTCGACGGTATCCGGATGACGCTGTGGGCGGCGACGGCATTGATTTCGCTCGCCTACGTCGGCTACCACGCCAACTTGTGGCGCAGGGGCAAGCCGGTCAGTTTCAAGAAACTCGCACTCATGGGGATCTTTCTTGCCGCGACGTATTATCTCTACGTCGGCATCGAGGACTTCCTGGTCGGGTTCACGGTCTGGTCGGCGTTTCACTGCATCCAGTACTACGGTATCGTGTGGGTTTTCAACCGCAACCGGGTGGACCGCCGCGGTCCGGTCAGGGCGTTTACCCGGTTCCTCTTCCGGCCACGGTGGAGTCTCGCGATTCTCTACACGGCGCTGATCTTCGGGTATGGCAGCATCAACCTGCTGCCGACCTATCTCAGCGGAGAGTTGGCAAGCCGCATCCTGATCGCCCTCATTTTTACCTCGAACGCACTGCACTACTACTACGACAGCTTTATCTGGAAGATACGGGAGCCGGAGACGCGCGAAGGCCTCGACATTCGGTTGGCCGCGGAGCCGGGACAGAGCAAACTGGCCGCGGCGAAAGCGCAGGTGCAGCGAGCCGTTCGACAGGTACAGTTGGCGCGCAAGGGAATGATTCAGGCCGGATACCTGGCCGCCATCGTTGTGATTCTCGCTTCGTTCGAGATCAACAGCCCCGACCGCGATCTCGCGGCGATGGAATCCCTCGCGGGCGCCGTGCCTGACGTCGGAGACGCCCACTACAACCTGGGGAACGCCCTGTGGAAGGAAAAGCGCCACGCCGAGGCCGTTACCGAATACCGCAAGGCGGCAGAATTGATGCCGGATTCGTCGAAGGTCTTCAATAACTGGGGCGGCGTGTTGGCCGAGATGGGTGACTACGCCGGCGCCGTCGAGAAATACAGACAGGCTCTGGCGCTGAGGGGTGGAGCCGACGCGCTGACGGAAGCGACGTCGCGCTCCCCGCTCATGCCGGGAAGCGCCTACAGCCGGGATGCGAGCCTGGCGACGATCCACACGAACCTGGGCGACGCTTTCGCGCGCTCCGATAAGCCTGAGCAGGCGCTGGAGCAATATCGGATAGGTCTCGTGGCGGAACCGCGGTCGGCGAAGATCCGGGCGGGCATCGGTGCTACGCTCGGCGACCTCGGGCGCTTCGATGAGGGTATTGAAGAGCTCGAGAAGGCGGTGATGATGGACCCGACTTACGCGACGGCGCACATCAACCTGGCTTCATTGCTGGCTTACCGGGGCGATACCGATCGTGCGCGCCGCCATTTTCAGATCGCGTTTAAAAATGGGGACGCCCGGCTGCGCGCCGCCGCGCAAGCCGCGCTGCGGCAGCTCTCCGCTGCGCCATGACATCGGACTCGCCGCTGCATCATTCAGGACGGCGACGCCGACGCGCCCACTCCGCGATTGTCTGTTTGTGGGTTGCGGGGATGCTGCTATCCGCCGGAGGCAGCCGCCTTTGGGGGGCGGAGAACGCTCGTTGGAATTTCCGTGTTACGAACCTCGATGTCTTTCCGGGCACGGAGCAGTTGTTCGAGCCCGACGAGAAGCTGTTCTGGCGCCTTCGGAAGAATCTCAAGAAGGTCAAGGCGTCCGAGAAGCTGCCTGGCGTCGAGTATCCGTACACGGTCTCGACGGACGGGGATGGACGCCGCCGCGTGCCTGGTCCGGACGACGCGGGAACGACTGTTTTTTTCATCGGCGACTCGTGCACGTTCGGCATCCCTGTCGATGACGATGAGACGTTCCCCGCTCGCACGAAGGAGCGGCTTACGCGCAAGCATGACATAGCCATTCGCGCCGTGAACGCCGGTGTGCCGGGCTACTCCGTCTTTCAAGGACGGATTCTGCTGGAGCAACTGCAAGAGCCTCCCGACGTGGTCGTCGTTACTTTTTGGCCAAACGGGCGGAGCATCTGGGACCACCTCAGTGACGCCGAGCACGAAGAGTTGCTTGCCGCCGAACGCAGCGGTGAATTCAGCGGCCTGCGGTTCACGCGATGGTGTATTTCCCCAGTGGAGGCGAGCTGTCGGGTCCACTGAGGGACATCTATTGGGCGATCGGTCACGGCAAGGAGACCGCGAATGCGCAAGCGGCGTCGAAGCTGGAGTCAGCGCTGCGCGAGGCGGCTGTCGACAAGCCCGAACCCTATTTTGAACTCGCGGAAATGCAACGCAAGCTCGGACGGCATGCGGACGCGGAGAAGAACTACTTGCGGGTAATCGAGATTGACCCCAAAAACATACAGGCCTATAACAACCTGGGGAATCTACTCGCCGATACGGTGCGGCTTGACGACGCGATCGACCTTTTTAAAAAAGCAATTGAACTTGACGGCGGGTATTCGGCGGATTCGTACAACAATCTGGGTCTGGCCTATATCGGCATGCAACGACAGCAGGAAGCCGAACAGGTGTTCCGTGATGCCGCCGTGGCCAATCCCTTCTTTGCGGACGCCCGGCTGAACTTGGGAACGCTGCTCTTTCAGCGGGAGGAGTATGCCGCTGCCGCCCGGGAGTTCCAAGGGGCGCTGGCGATCGACCCGGGTGTCCTCAAGGCTCGGAACAACCTGGCTTTCGCGATGCTGGCTCTCGGACGCAGCGCTGAGGCGATCCCCTATTTGCAAGAGGTGGTGCGCGACGGAGATGAATCTCTCCGCGAGGCGGCCGAAAAGGCTCTCGAACTGATCCACTCTTCTGCTCGTTGAGTTGCCTATAATCGCGGACGAGAGTTTTCACGCGAAAGGTCAAGCCATGCTATTGGGAAGAGTGGATCCCCCCGGGAAAAATCTTGCGTCAGATGAATGGGACCGCCGCCGTTTTCTCCTGACCACGCTGAAGGTGTCTGCCGCGGCGCTGTTTGGCGCAAACCCCGGCTGGGGCGCTCGGCAGGAGGCCCTGCCTGGGTCGATGAAGATCACCCGCCTGACGTTGTACGTCGTCAACGTCCCCGAGCGCAAGTGGTGGTGGTCGGATGATTTCTACGGCCAGCCGGAGCATCAGCGGGACGACAACTACATCGTGGAAGTCGAGACCGACCAGGGTCTCGTCGGTCTCACGCGCGTCTTCCGACGCGAGAGCGAAATCGACGCGGACCTGCCGTCATGGGTCGGCCGCGACGTGATGGCCGTGAACCTTCGAATGCCCGGTGTACGGCTCGTCGGCGCGTTCGAGCAGGCCGTGCTCGACTTACGCGGACAAGCTCTCGGCGTGCCGATCTGGCAACTGCTCGGCGGCAAGCTCCGCGACCGGATCCTGGTCGCTCAGACCACCGGATACAAGACACCCGAGCACACCGCCGACCAAGCGGAATGGGGCTGGGAAGAGGGTTTTCGCGTCTACAAAATGAAGTGCATCACCCATCGCGAAGACACCGACGAAAAGCGGATTCGCTACGTTGTTGATCGTGTCGAGGCCATTCACAAAGTAGCGCCCGAGATGCTTGTCCGTCCCGACATCCGATGGCGGCTTCGGGAAGTCTGGGCGGCCCAAGAGGTGGCGCGCCGTCTTCGCGGCCATCCGATGGACTCTCTGGAGAGCCCGATCAACAAAGCCGTGTTCGCTGGTTCCTGGTCAGAGTGGCGGCGACTGCGCGAGTCGATCCATCTGCCCATCGCCGATCACGTTTCGCACCAAGGTCTGGTGCCCGTTTTCGAAGCGCGTGGGCTCGATCACGCGATCGTTGGCCATCAGAGCCATCTCCAGACGCTTCGGATGTCGCACCTGGCGCAAGAGCTGGGCATGAACGGCTGGTCGCAGACGGTCGCCTACGGGCCGGGTTCCGCCATGGGATTGCACGTCGCCGCCTGCATGCCCCATCTCACGAAAGCTTACGATCTGGTCGGCCCTTATTGTTGGATCGACACCTTGGTCAACGAGCCTTTTGTGCTTGAAGATGGCTCGTACACCGTCCCGGACCGCCCTGGTCTCGGCTACACGCTCAACCACGACGCCGTCAAGAAGTACCTCGTGCGCAAACAGGTTTTCGCATAGATGCCTGACTTGGCGCCTTCGCCGACTGTCACGCTCCCAAGGAGCTACCGAAGCCAGGCCAGGGCGGCATGGTCTGAGTCCTGAGAGGCGCAGGAAAGCTCCACGGCATGAAAGAGATCGTCCTCAACAGGCCGGGTGAGTTCGGTGAACGCGAAACCGACACGCCCAGCTCGTCCGAAACGAATGCTCTCGTGAGCGTCCGCAGCATCGGCGTCTGCGGCACCGACCTCCACGCTTTCGCCGGCCGCCAGCCGTTTTTCAACTATCCGCGAGTGCTGGGGCATGAGCTGGGGGTGGAGGTGCTCGAAGCCCCGCCGAACAGCCTCGGCATCAAGGCAGGCGACCGCTGCGCCATCGAACCGTATATCAACTGCGGCGCGTGTCGTGCTTGTGAGTTGAACCGGCCGAACTGCTGTCCCGACCTGAAAGTTCTCGGGGTTCACGTCGACGGAGGCATGCGACCGCTGCTGAGCGTTCCCGTCAGGCTGCTTCATCGCTCCGAGACGCTGTCGCTGGATCAGCTTGCCCTCGTCGAAACGCTCGGTATCGGCGCTCACGCTGTTGCGCGAAGTGAGGTCAAGGCGGGAGAAACGGCGCTCATCGTAGGCGCAGGGCCGATCGGGCTTGGCGTGATTCAGTTCGCGCAGCTTGCCGGACCCGAGTTGCGCGTGCTCGAACTCAGCGAGTCTCGCCGGGAGTTCGTGCGCGCCCTGGGAGTCGACGTCATCTCCGAATACGACGGCCGGTTGTCGGACGTGGTCTTCGACGCGACCGGAAATCCCAAAGCGATGGAAGCGGCCTTCGATTACGTTGCGCCCGGCGGAAGGCTCATCCTGGTCGGCTTGGTGCAGGGACGTATCTCGTTCGATGATCCTCACCTTCATCGTATGGAAATCACGCTGCTCGCCAGCCGCAATAGTTGCCACGAGTTCCCGCGGATCATCCGGCTCATCGAAGACGGCGAGATCGACACGACACCCTGGATCACGCACCGAATCGAACTCGGCGAGGTTCCACAGCGTTTTCAGGAGTTGCCCGGCCGGGCCGGCCTCGTCAAAGCGATCGTTGACGTACGGTAGCCGCCGGCATGGATTCCGAAAGGTTGCAACGACTCCTCGGGCAGATGGCGTGACGCTATCTTGACTTCGATTCCAACGCCACACATACTGTGACCTCTCCTGATGCATTGGCTTGACTGGACTGTCGTTGCTTTCTACGTCGGAGCGCTCATACTGATCACCGTCAAAGCTCGTCGGACGCGGCTGCTCGAGGACTTCACCGTGGCTTCACGCGATCTGCCGGGCGCGATGGTCTTCGCGACGCTGAGCGCGACCTATATCGGACCCGCCTATACCTTGGGGATCGCCGCCGGCGGGACTGAGAAGGGCTATGTCTGGTATCTGATCGGGCTGATGATGCCGCTCCAGACGGTTCTTGTGGGCAAGTGGGTGGCGCCGCGGCTTCGGGAGTATTCGCAGTGCCATAGCGTCGGGCACGTGATGGGGGAGATCTACGGCACGCCCGTTCGTTGGGTGACCGGCGTGTTGTCGTTCCTGTTCAACTCGTTTGTCGTGGGACTGATCGCGCGGGCTTTCGGCGAGGTCGTTTCGACCTTCACCGGCATACCCGCCGAGACAGTGATCATTGTCGGGACGTTGCCCGTTATCTTCTACGCGGCGTGGGGCGGGGTGAAGACGGTGATACTCACCGACGCGATCCAGTTCGTTGCGCTGGCTGTCGCGGTTCCGACGGTAGTGTTTTTCTCGGGCTACCTGTTCGATTTCGAGTCGCTGGCCAGCAAGGTGTCGGAGCTTCACTTCACCTGGCACGGGGGGTATCCGCCGACGGAATTGGCGGGGTTGGTGATTGCTTTCTTCTTCGGTGAGATCCTCCTGCCGCCCTATTGCGCTCGGGCGTTGGCGGCGCGCGACCCGGGTCAGGCGGGCAGGGGCTTCATGGCGGCGGGCTTGTTCGGTTTCCCATGGATGTTCGTGGTCGTGACGATCGGGATCATCGGCGGCGCATCGCTGCCCGGTCTGACGGGCGATACGGTTTTTCTCAAGACCATGGAAATGTACCTGCCCGTGGGGATGCTCGGGCTGGTGCTCGCCGCCATCTTCGGCATCATTATGAGCTCGCAGGATAGTTGCCTGCACAGCGCGTCGGTGGCGTTCTCGATCGATATCTATCATTCGATCCGGCCGGAGGCGAGCGACAAGACCCTGCTCGCATACAGCCGCTACGCAGTGGTCGTGATCGGCGTGATCGCGGTGATCTTCGCTCTGCTCGTGCCGGGTCTTGTGCAGGCGCTGCTGATCGTATATACGTTGTGGGCGCCGACAGTTGTCGCGCCGTTGGTCATCGGGCTGCTGTGGAAGGGTGTGCCCAAGGCAAGCGGCATGGCTGCTATCGTTGCCGGGGCCGCCGCCGCCGCGATTTGGGAATGGAGTTTGGGGAATCCTTACGGCGTGCCGTCGCTCGTTGCCGGCCTCGTCGCGAACCAGTTGGCGTTTTGGGCAGTGGCTTACCGCTATCGCCGGGGGAGGTTGGGCTGATGCTGGGCGTGGCGATCGTGTTGTCGTGCGGGATCTGCGTGGCGGCGGGCCTCTACGTCGGCGTGGTGATGGTTTGCGAGTTTCCGCGCTTGCGGAACAGGCTCTAACCTGCACATGGCGCGCCCGAAGCTGCGGCAGCAGTCGTAGCGATAAAATCGCTGCCGATCCGCTTCTGGGCTCGCTAGACTGGATGCGACTCACCTTTTCTCCAAGGAGCGCATTCCCATGAATCCCGAAGCCTTCTCGCGCCGTCATCTCATTGGGGCCGCCGGGGCCACTGCCGGACTCGCCGTGCTTCCCGCAAACGCCGTCGGCAAGACCGACCGTCTGAAGATCACCAAGATCGACATGTTCCGGGTCGCCGTGCCGATGCAGGACGACATTATCTACAGCCCCGAATATGTCGAGACGCCGCTGTTTTCCATGGTTTCCAAATGGATCGTGAAGATCCACACGGATGCCGGCATCACCGGTATCGGTGAGAGCAACCGGGGTGCCGACGGAGCGAAGATTCGCAAGGCAGCAGACGCCATTATCGGCACGAATGTTTTTGACTTCAACCTGACCGATCTTGCTCTGCCGGACCGCCACGCTTACGACGTCTTCGAGGTCGCTCTCTACGATATCGTTGGCAAGGCAGTCGGCTGGCCCGTGTATCGGCTGCTTGGAGGCCTCGCGCAGCGGAAAGTGCTGGTCGGTTACTGGTGTGGCCGAAAGAACGCGGCGGACATGCGACGCGTCGCCCAACGCGCCAAGGCGGGCAAATTCACCTCGATCAAGATCAAATGCAAACTGAGCGATCCGGTGGTGGAGGTCATTGAAGCCATTGCCGATGAGGCCCCCGGCATCAAAGCCATTGTCGATCCCAACCAGCGGTTCTACACGTCCGAGCAATGTCTGCCGGTCGCAAAGGAGTTGGACAAAATCGGCAACATGATGGTCCTGGAGGATCCTTTCCCGAAGGAAGATCATGAGGGTTATCGCAAGCTCAAGGACCAGGTCAGCTATATGGTTTGCCATCACCAGAGCAATCCGCTGGAGATGATCAAGGCCTATTCAGCCGGCGCCGTCGACATGTTCAATACGTCCCCGGCGAGCATGCCGCGGTTCGTGTCCAACTGCTATATCGCGAAGGCCATGGGGTACGAGGTTTGGCACGGCTCTTCGCACGACATGGGCATCCGCGATGCGTCGTATCTGCATGCATGCGCGGCGGCGAGCAATTGCACGTACCCAAGCGACATCCTCAGCTATCAGCGCGTCGATGATCTGATCGTCGCCCCGATTGAGATCAAAGACAGCTTCGCGATTGTTTCCGACAAGCCCGGGTTGGGTGTCGAGCTGGATGAAGACGCCGTGAAGAAGTACGCCGTGGACTCCTGACCTGCCTTTCCCGCCGCCTGACGCCCCGAACTGCGTCAGGCCAGCAGCTTCTCGGCTACGTTGCCGGCCACGTCGGTCAGGCGGAAGTCGCGGCCCCCATGGAAGTAGGTGAGCTTTTTGTGGTTGAGGCCGAGGATGTGGAGGACGGTGGCGTGCAGGTCATGGATGTGCATACGGTCTTCGACGGCGTGGTAGCCAAACTCATCCGTAGCGCCGTAGATGAAGCCGTGCTTGACGCCCGCGCCGGCCATCCATGAGGTATAGCCGTAGGGGTTGTGGTCGCGTCCGTCGCCGGATTGCGCTATCGGAGTGCGGCCGAACTCGCCGCTACAGATGACCAGCGTGTCGTCGAGAAGACCGCGGGCCTTCATGTCCGTGAGCAAGGCCGATATCGGCTGATCGACCTGCTTCGCCCGCCCGACGTGGTTCGGCACCAGCCTCGAATGAGCATCCCAGCCAACCGGGTTTCCCACACGATAGGTATGCGACGCCTGCACGAAGCGCACGCCGCGCTCCGACAGCCTCCGTGCCACCAGGCACTGCCAGCCTAAATCGCGTGTTTCTTCCTGATCGAGTCCGTAGAGTTTGCGGGTGGACTCGGACTCCTTGGAAATGTCGAAAGCCTCGGGGGCTTCTGTTTGCATGCGCGCCGCCAACTCGAACGCCTGAATGCGTCCTTCGAGCTGCGGGTCGAAGTTTGCCTGTTCCGCGCTGCGGCGATTCATTTTCTGCAGCATGTCGAGCTCAAAACGCTGCAGCTCCGGCGAGACGCCTTTGCGTTCCAAATACTGGATGGGTTCCTTCAGGTCGTCCGGCCCGAGGGCCGCGTAGCCGATGGCCGTTCCTTCGTAGGCGGCGGGTAGAAATCCGGCGGAATAGTTCTTGGAGCCGCCGTGGAACAGAGTCGGCTTGAGCGTAATGAATCCCGGCAGGTTCTGATTCTCCGTCCCGAGGCCGTACACCACCCACGAACCCCAACTCGGCCGCGTGAACGTGTTCGTCCCGGTATGGAGCTGCATCAACGCCCCGCCGTGCGCTACGCTGTCGCCGACCATCGAGCGGATGATGCACATATCGTCAACGTGCCGCGCCAGGTTCGGGAACAGTTCGCTGAGCGGAATGCCGCTCTCGCCGTGTCGTTTGAATTGAAAAGGCGATTTCAGCAACCCCCCCACCTGCTCTTCGGCAAACGTGAGTGGGCGCTCGAACGGTAGCGGCTTGCCGTGATCGCGCTCGAGCCGTGGCTTGGGATCGTAGATATCGAGATGCGACGGGCCGCCGTGCATGAAAATAAAAATCGCCCGCTTGGCCCGCGCCTGAAGGTGAGGTTGCTTCGGTGCAAGGGGGTTGCGCGATTCTTCCGCGGCCAGGAGCCCGCGCAAGCCAAGCAACCCGAATCCGCAGGCAGACCTGCGCAGGAGCATCCGGCGCGAGAGCGGTGATTTCTTGAACGCAGTCATTGGATGTAGATGAAATTGTTTGAAGCCAGCAGCACCCGGAAATAGCTCTGCCAGCCCGCGAGCGTCGATGCGCTGTAGTGGTAGGCGGGGTAGTCTGGTGAGCGATGCGGGCCTTCCATCCGAGTACTTTTCACTTCTGTCAGGTCTTTGTCGACAGACTGTTTTCCAAAGGCGCTGATGTAGTCGAGCGCTTCCTCGATTTCGGCTGCTGTCGGTTCCTTGGCCAGCGCCGTTAGCCAAGCCTGACGCACGCGCTGCTCGTCCGGCGTCCGGCGTTCGGCGAGCACGCGCCGTGCAAAGCCTTCGGCGACACGTGATACGAACTCGCTGTTCATCATGAACAAGGCCTGCGGCGCGACGTTCGTACTCGCCCGTACGCCAGTGCTCGTCGTGGCGTCGCCGAAATCAAACAGCGTCAGAAGCTTTGGGATGTTCGCCCGCCGCAATGGAAGATAGAGCGTCCGCCGGTAGCTCTTCGAGGCGTCGAAGGGCGGAAGTTGATTGGTTGTCGTCATCCCCTGGCCTTCGCCCTCTTGCAACGTGCCGCCCATCCCGAAGTTGATCGTGCCTTCGATCGCCAGCAGCGAATCGCGGATTGCTTCGACATCCATGCGACGACGGTTGAAGTGCGACCAGAGCCGGTTGTCGGGGTCCGTCTCGCGCGCTCGCGGTGTTGTCTCGGTGCTCATGCGATAGGTGCTTGAAAAGACGATCAAACGGTGCATGGCCTTGACCGACCACCTGCGCTTCACGAACTCGGACGCGAGGTAGTCGAGCAGCTCGGGGTGGGTGGGTGAAGCGCCCAACCTGCCGAAGTTGTTGGGCGTTCGCACGAGGCCTTCGCCGAAGTGCCATTGCCAGATGCGGTTGGCGATGACGCGCGCAGTGAGAGGATTGTCGGGGCTCGACAGCCAGCGGGCCAATTCCAGACGGCCGCTGATTCCCGTAATCTCAGCTTGCTTACCATGGGTCAGCACGTCCGGAAAGGCCTTGGGCACCGTTTCGCCCGGCGCGTGCACATTGCCGCCGACGAAAATGTGTTGCTGATAAGGTTCTTCCTCGGCGACGGCGTTGGCCATAGGAGGCTTCGACGGAAGAGTTTTTTTCAGTTCCCGCTGCACGGCTTCGAAATGCGTGAGCCGTTTGACAGCATCCGCGGAGAAGATCTTCTTTCTCTCTTCGCGGCTGACGCCCAGGGGTCCCTTGCTTGTCGTCGTTTCTGTAAAGAAGCGATTCTGGCCGCCGAAGAAAGAGGGTCTCTCGGGAGGCTCCTCGCCCTTGGCAAGAGCCTCGTCAAACTTGACGCGCCATGCCGCCAAGTCGGCGTAGCGCTTTGAGGCGGTCTTTTCGAACTCTGCTCGATAGTGCTCCGCGACCGCTGGTAACTCTGCTTCGTCGGCTTCGAGCAAGCGATCCAGATGAGGCCGAACCTCGTCGGTCGGCGTCAGGTACTCGATCCACTTGCCGAGCCGAACCGCATCCAAGGCATGTTTGGATGCGACTCGCATCAAAGCCGCATCTCGAGCAGGCTCCGCCGCCGTTTCTGCCGAAGCCGCTGTGGCGGGAACCGGCGGTTTGGGTGCGTTCAGGGCTTCCCGAGCTGCTGCAAGATATTGCGGCACTCCCGGCAGCGCACTCTTCACGTAGGCCGCCGACTGTTCTTCAACGATGTTCTTGATCTGCTGATTCTTCAGCTTGATCTTTTTCTGATGAGAGAAGTACAGCGCCGACTCGGCTTCCGGAACCAGAGGCTTGAAGTATAGCTCCGAAACATGCGTCCTCCAGTCTTCCACCTGCCTGGTGCTTCGGAAAATCGACGCCATCGAGTAGTAGTCGCGCTGCCGGATCGGGTCGAACTTGTGATCGTGGCAACGCGCGCATTGCAGCGTCAGCCCAAGCACGGCCTTGCCGACGACCTCGATCTGCTCGTCGATCATGTCGTAGAGCATCTTCTTTTTGTCCTGCTCGGCAATCAGCTTCGGCCCCAGCGCAAGGAAGCCCGTCGCGATGATGCCTCGCGCATTCACCGTGCCCGGTTCCTCGGCAGGGAACAGATCGCCGGCGATTTGCTCTTGCAGGAAGCGATCGAAGGGGATGTCGTCATTGAAGGCATCCACAACGTAGTCGCGGTATTTCCAGGCGAAGGGGTACTTGTGGTCTTCATCGACCCCGGTCGAATCGGCGTAGCGCGCGACATCGAGCCAATGGCGGCCCCAGCGCTCGCCGTATCGCGAGGAATCGAGTAACCTCTCCACGACGGTGGCGTAGGCGTCGGATGAATCGTCCGCCAGAAAGTTCTCGATTTCACGCTCGGTTGGCGGAAGGCCGGTCAGGTCATACGTCAAGCGCCGCAGGAGCGTCAGCCTGTCGGCCTCCGGAGCAGGCTCGAACTCCTCGTTTTCCAGACGCGCCAGGATGAAGTTGTCGATCGGCGTGCGCACCCAGTCTGCGTTCCGAACCGCCGGAGGCTCCTGCCGCAGCACCGGCTGGAAGGACCACCACGACTTTTCTTCTTCCGTGAATGCGCCACCGGCCGTGCCCGTCCGCCGGGCGGACTTCAGCCCGGGCCAGGGCGCCCCCATGCGCACCCACTCGGTCAAGTCCGCGATCTCTGCGGCGGACAGCTTGGCCGTTGGCGGCATCTTGATCTTCGACTCATAGCGAACCGCGCGAATCAGCGCACTCGCCCCCGCATCTCCGGGGATGATCACCGGCCCCCCACTGCCCTCGCGATCCAAGCCCTCGCGCCGCGTCAGATCCAGCCCGCCCAGCTTCTGCTTTGCGTCATGACACGACTGGCATTGGGCGGCGAACAGCGGCCGGACCTTCGTCTCGAAGAACTCTTCCGGCTCGCTCCCGGCGAGCATCCCGGCCGAAGGCCCCAAGACAAGCCCGATCAGCAGGACCACCGTCCCCAGCGTCCCGGGTTTCCCCCCTCTTCGCATATTGACTAGATTACTGGAATTCGTCCCCAATTTCGAGCCTGCATATCTCACCACGTGGGGAGGCGAAGTGCGTGAGAGGGCCGGCAGGACGAGGCGCGGGCCGCTTGGCGCGCGCAGGTGTGTACTTGACCCTACATCGAGCACGGCAAGCAAGCGCAACGAAGTCATGGCGGTCCTATCGCGTGCTCCCCCCCCCGTCAGGTGGTGAGATAGGCAGGCTAGCCCTCATCCTGCACTCCGGCCGGGGAGCAAAAGTTCCGCCGGCGGCGCCTGATCCCTGATCAATTTACAATAGGCGCTATGCGAGAACCCTTTGTTGAACGCCTTCGGAACGAGTCCGACCTGATCGGCGGCTGGTGCTCGTTTTCCAGCTATGCCTCCGCCGAGGTGATGACCCACCTGGGGCTGGATTTTCTGATCCTTGACTTGCAGCATTCCGAAATTACCCAGTCGGACTTCCCGGCGTTGCTGGGCGCATTCGCCAACTCGCCGGTAACGCCCGTTGTCCGCGCCGCGCAGAACGACTATCACAACATCAACTGGCTCTTCGATCAAGGAGTCGATGCGGTTCTCGTGCCGATGGTGAACTCGGTCGCCGATGCCCGCCGGGCCGTTGACGCCGCCAAGTTTCCGCCGAAGGGCAAGCGTAGCTTTGGTCCGTTTCGGGCTGCCCGCTATAGCTTTGCGGCGACGGAGTACATGGCCGATGCCGATCGCAGGGCGACCCTCATCATCCAAGTCGAAAGCCATACCGGAGTCGAGCAAATCGACGAAATGCTCACCGTGCCCGGGGTGGATGCCGTGTTCATCGGCCCGAACGACCTTGCCTTCTCGATGCTGGAACCCGGTCAGTCGATCACGGGCCCGTCAGGCGCCGCCGCCGGCGCGGATTCGTGGACGACGTTCGCCCGGACACCGGAAGTGCTTGCCTCGTGTGACCGCATCCTGGAAGCCGCGAAAGCGCACGACATGCCGTTCGGCATGACATCGGGGTCGATGGAGGAAGTGCGAGAGTGGCACGCCAAGGGCGCAAAGTTCATGACGCTCGGCAGCGACTTTCTGTTCATGAGAGCGGGCGCCGAGCAGATGCTGCGCTGACGCTCCTGCTAAACGCGGTCGTAGTCGCCCTGCCAGTCTTTGACCATCTTCTTGATGGCGGTGCGATCTTCGATATTCTCGACGACGACCTTGCGAACCAGATCCGGCATCTCGGTGTCGGAAGCAAAACGCAGCCCGATCAGTTGCGGGATCGTCAGCGTCGGAATCGCCGCTTGCAAGTCCGCCGGTAGAGTCTTCTCCAACCGAATACGCATCTCCAGACGGATGATGCGGTCTTGCAGCTTCGTGCAGTAGGTGCGAGCCAATCCCAGACCGATGATCGTGCCGCCGCCGACCAGCACGGTTCCGGTTCCAATGAGGCAGATGCCCGCGGTGGACTTCACCATGAAGAGCCCCGCGACAGCGCAAATGACGCCAACCAAGATCGGGAGGGCCACCTTGATCAATCCCTTTGGGATCACCACGTGGTTATCGAAGTTCTGCGGTATTGTCGTTGCCATGTTGCCCCATTCCCCTATTCGGCTGTGCTTTGGTGACGGTCAGCCCTATTTGTGCTGAGACGTACCTCGATGCGCTCGACGAAACCTTCTCCCTGCTCGCGCTCAGTCCGCGCGGCCGAAGAACATCAGGTGCTGCCAGGGAAGTTCATCGAACTCGTGAACGAGCGTGAATCCGTTAGCAGTGTACTCCTTGAGAATCTGCTTCTTGCTCATCTTGTGCAGTAGCTTGATGGGCACCGAAGGGTCCTCCATGCGGTACTCGGCCAGGGCGACCCGTCCGGTGGGCTTGAGGCTTGCCCGCAGGGCCGCCAGCATTCGCTCGGGGTAAGAGAACTCGTGATAGACGTCGACGAGGAGGACAAGATCGACTTCGCCCGCCGGAAGCTTGGGATCAGCCGGAGCGCCGAGAATTGGCTCGATGTTGTTAATACCCGCTTCGGATGCCCGCTCGTCGAGCAGCGCAAGCATCTCGGGCTGGATGTCGACGCTCAGGACTCGTCCGTTGGATCCGACAAGCCTGGCGAGCTGCAACGTGTAGAAGCCGTTGCCACAGCCGATGTCCGCGATCGTCTGTCCCTCTTTCACTTGCAGCGCCTCGATGAGCAGCTTGGGGTTCTCCTCGCGGTCGCGCTCTGCGCGGATGAGCCAGGGGGCGCCGTGGAAGCTCATGGTCTGCGCGATGCGGCGGCCCTTGTATTCGCTTCGCGGAGCAGGCGGCTTCTCTGCGCCGCTTGCCGCGGCAGGCCGCCCCGGAACAAGCAGTGACAGAGCTACAGCGGCAAGCAGTGCGATCAGGCAGGCCGCGGGGACGCGATGGGTCTTCATCATGTTCAAGGACGAGATTATATACATTCGATGACTTTTTCCTTAGTAGCAAAAGAATGCCAAGATGTCGGAATCCTCCCGGAAGCGTGGCGAGGCGTGAACGATGTGGGAATCGATTGAAGCATGCGGACTTGATGGGCGAGTGACCACAAAATCTGCAAAACTGTCTGCAAAAAACAACATGTAATCTATGTAAGCTATTGAAAAAGAAACTTCTTTCATGCAAAAATTCTGCAACGAGACATGCTATATTCTGCGACATGGCAATCCGCTACACTCTACCCGAAAACTGGATTATCTACAATCAGAGTGCGATCTTCAGTGAGCTGGTCGAGGCAAAAGCAGCCACAAAAGCTCTTCTGGCGACCCACTATCAGCGTGACTGGGTGGATGCTCTCCAGGCGTTGCAGTTCAAGATGGAGGTGGCGGGCACATCCAGGATCGAAGGGGCAGACTTCACTGAAAGCGAGCTTGCTGACGCCTTGGCCGGCAATGCACTGACCCGCTCGCAAAGACAGGCAAAGGCCGCTGCGGACACCTACCGATGGATTGCGAACATTCCTCCCGATCGACCTATCGACGAGACCCTTGTGTGCGAGATCCATCGGCGCATGGTAACGGGCTGTGATGATGATCACTGTGAGCCCGGTACGCTTCGACGGCGAGACAGCAATGTGACCTTCGGGTTGCCGTTGCACAGGGGCTGTGAGGGTGGTGACGCTTGTCGAGAGGCTTTTTCGAAGTTGATCGGAGCTATTGGACGTGTCTTCCCGGATCACGATCCTCTCATACAAGCGATGGTGACGCACTATCACTTCGCCGCTATGCATCCGTTCGAAGACGGCAATGGCAGGACTGCCAGGGCACTCGAAGCGCTACTACTCCAGCGGGCCGGATTACGCGACACGGCGTTCATCGCCATGTCTAACTATTATTACGATGAGAAACCCCGCTATCTGTCCGTATTGACTGAAGTCAGAAGAGCTGACCATGACCTGACAGCGTTCCTCAAATTTTCCCTGCGCGGCGTCGCCCTTCAGTGTGACAGGCTTCTCCGGGACATCAGGACCGCCGTCAAGAAGGCTGTTTTCAAGGAGACGATGAACGACCTCTTCCATCGACTCAAGACACCAAAGAAGCGGCTCATAGCAGAACGCCAGCTTGCGATACTCGAGGCTCTCCTGGAGAACCAACGGCTTGAGTCGGCTGACCTCCTTTTTAGAACCCTCAATCACTATCGGTCTCTGCGTGATCCCGGTCGTGCGATCGTTCGGGATCTCAACGCTTTGATACACCTGGGAGCCGTTCGTACGGTCGGGATTGAGGGAGAGCGGCAATCAGAGATTCGGATCAACCTGGACTGGCCTGCCGAGATCAGGGAAAGTGAGTTCTTCGAGAAGATAAAATCGATGCCACGCGCAAAGACCCCTCGGACTCGTGCTGTTTGAGTGCTTCCCCTGAACACAACCGCCTGTAACCGCTCAAGTGGCCCGGGGAGGGAAACACTCGAGGTCAACGTATGTAGATAACCCCCTTCGAGCACTCCGGGGGGCGGGCGCTTCGCCGGACAGCGATCGGCTCGACCGCCGCTTCCCAAGGGAACGGTCTGCTCAACGCTTCTTCCGTCACTGCGTCCGGAGGTTTCCGGCAGCCCGCCGCAAGGGGTACAGTCTTGACGAGGAAGACCGAGCGAAGCAGCAGCCCGTTCACAGCGCCTTTCAGTTCTCCAGCTCGAAAACCCGATCCGCCGCCTTCGCCGCCTGTGCGACCGCTTCCACCTCGTGCACGCGGACGATGTGCGCCCCGCCGTAGATCGCGATCGTAGACAAAGCCGCCGCGGCCAAGGTCCACTCCCGATCGGTTGCACGCACCGATCCGGTCATGAACCGTTTGCGGGAAGGACTCACCAGGATGGGCTGCTGAAGCTGCGCCAGGCGATCCAACTGCGTCAGGACGCGAAAGTTCTCGAGCCCCCGTTTGCCGAGATCCAAGCCGGGATCGATGACGATGCGTCGCCGGTCGATGCCGGCCCGTCGCGCTCGCGCCAGGCTCGACCCCAGGTCGCGCCCGATCGTCGCCACCAGATCCGGCAAGGTCGACAACCGTTTCCAGGTGTCGGGCGTACCGCGCAGATGGGTCAGGATCAGTCCCACGTTGGATTGGTTGATCACTCCCGCCAGCTTGGGGTCGAACGCCAGACCGCTGACATCATTGATGATCTGCACGCCGAGCTCAACCGCCCGCTCGGCCGTTGCGGCGTTGTAGGTGTTGATGGAAAGCGGTGTGTCAAGGTTGTGCCGCAGCTTCCGCAAAACCGGTACGAGCTTCCGGAGTTCCTCATCGGCGCTGAGAGGCCGCGAGCCGATATAGATCGGACCGGCGTGCAACTCGATCAGGTCTGCGCCCTGGCGTTCGAGTTCGCGGGCTCTGTCAAACACCTGCCCGGGCTCGATGCGCTTCCCTTCGCCCTCGTTCTCCAGGCTGACCACGCCCATGATCAGGGTGCGCGCGCCCAGCGTGAAGCTGCGGTCGCGAATCCGCCAATCGTAACGCCGTCGTTGGACGATCACGTGGAGTATTCCGCTTTCCGGGTTGTGTAGCTGTCCAGCTTGGCGCGGTCAACACCGTAGCCCATGCCGGGGCCGCCGGGGATGTGGATACAGCCGTCGTCGCCGAGCGAAATCAACGGGTCGACAAGGTCGTCTTCGTACCAGCGCTCGGAGGCTTCGACATCCGTGGGGTAGTTGAAGCCCGGAAGAGTTGCCAAATGTAAACCCTGGGCCGAAGCAACGCCCAATTCAGGCATCGTGCCGAGCCAGATGCCCATTCCGGCTTCCCGCGCCCGGTCGTGCATTCGAAGAGCGTTCGTGAGGCCGCCGACGCGCTGGATCTTGATGTTGATGATCTTCGCCGATCCCAGCTCGATCATCGTCACAAGCGCCTCCTGGCTATCCGCCGATTCATCGGCGCAAACAGGTGTCTCGACCTGACGCTGCAGTTCCGCCAGGTCCGCGAGGGCCGGTCCCGCCAACGGCTGCTCGAACATCATCAGATCGAAGCAGTCCAATTCCCGGAACACATCGGCGTCGGCCAAGGTGTAAGCCGTATTCGCGTCAACCATCAGCGGGATCGCCCCGAATCGCTCGCGAATCGCCCGGACCGGCTCAATATCCCATCCCGGCTGAATCTTGATCTTCGTGCGGCGGTACCCCTGTGCGAGGTACGTCTCGACTCGTTCCAACAACTCGTCCAGCGTATCGAAGATCCCGATCGCCACGCCGGACTCGACCGGCCTCACCTGTGAGCCCAGCATCCGCCACAACGGCTCCCCCGACTCCGCAGCGGCCAGGTCCCACGACGCGCCTTCCAACGCCGCACGCGCGAAAGCCTCGCCGGGAACGGCATCCAGCGCCGGCCCCACCTCCGCCGGATGGCCGAAGCTCGATTCCAGCCACAGGGGAATGAGCTTCTCCTGCAGCCGTGTCCAGCTCGACGCCGCCGTCTCCGAGGAGTAAGCGCCGCCGGGCAACGGCCCTGCCTCGCCGAATCCCGAGAGCCCTCCCCGCCGGATCTCGACGATGACGCTGTCGGTGGCGGCGGCTACACCGTTCGAGATGCGAAAGGGCTCCCGGAAAGGAATGGACACCCTTCTGAGAATGATCGTTGTCTGCATGTTCTAACCGTATTCGAATCCCGCGGCCGCGAAAACCTGCCGCACGTTCCCGGAGGGGCAGCCTGCGCTCGCGCGCGTCATCCGCCACAACTTGCGCCGGGGCTCGAACCCGAACCACCGGGCCAGCGCCACGGCCTCTTCGTTGGCCGGGAGCAGATCCCAGAACAGGGGAGTCCCGGAGTGCCGCGCCAAAACGTGCGCCATGAGCCGTCGGGCGTCAGCCGGGTGGTGCGCGATGCACGGGCCGAGGAAATGCGCGTTTGAGCCGGGTCGTCCCATCACGTAACCTCCCGGCAAGCACATTGCGTCGTGTGGAAAGACTTCGAGCAGCCGCCGTAGCAAACGGCTCCTGTCAGCGCCGAATGACTCTCGATCCGGTGCTGCAATCGAAGCGATGTCAACAAGCCGGTCGAGTCCGGTCCCCGACTCTTCGGCATTGCCTGCATCGAAGACCCCTGCCCAGCGTTCAATCAAGGCCTCATCGACGAATCCCAATTGCTCGTAGAGAGGTTTGCCCATGTCGGTGGCATCGAGCTTTACGCATCTCACGCCGCGTTCGTCGAGGTATCGCAGCGCGTGCTGCATCAACTGCCGTGCAATCCCTCGGCCGCGATACTCGGGCAGCACGAGCACCATGCCGATCCACGCCAACTCCAGTCCATAAAGAACGGCCGTCGTCGAGCCCGCCACGACGCCGCCCACCTCGTACACCCAGCACCCTGGGGGCTCGATCGCCAGCAAGTTTGCCCAGTCTCTGGTCGTTTGGTTCCAGCCGGCCGCTTCCTTCAGGCGCATTCCCGCCTGGATATCTTCCGCACTCATCACTCGGATCATGCCGGTATAAACTTCTTCTGGTACCAGTAAAACGCGCCAATCACCGCACCGCCGATGACGGCGGTCATGATCATCGCTCCGTAGTCACGGTCATAAAGCTGCGAACCAATCAAAGTGCTGAACAACAGCGCCGGCATGCGCGCCAACCCGGAGATCACTACAAATTCACCCACCTTCAGTTGAGTCAGACCCGCGGCGTATGACATCGCATCCTTGGGCAGGCCGGGAAGCAGGAACAAGACGAACAGAGCTGATTTTCCCTTGTGCGATCCGAACAGCTTGTCGATGCGCTCCAGCCGCCTTCTTCCCACCACCTTTTCCATCACCGGACGTCCGACCAGCCGCGCGAACGAGTAGTTGCATGCCGACCCCAGCATGATCCCCGCGATCGCGTAGAGAAAGCCTTTCCAGGCTCCAAAAACATAGCCGGCCGCAAGCTGCGTGATCTCGCCGGGTATGGCGAAGATGACAACCTGCACAAACTGAATACCGATGCAGACCAGCGGACCCCACGAACCCTCGCCGCGCATCGTCATGACCAGTTGGTCGTAGTTGCTGAGGCGCCCGATCAGCCCCAGCTTCCAACTGGCGAAGACAAAACAGACGAGCAGCGCCGAGACAATGACAGCGAGAACGACGTTTTTATGCAAGACGGTTTCGTGTCGCGGCGACCCTGTATTTTAGCCTGCGTATCTCCCCATGTGGGGAGATACGCAGGCTAACGCGACCGTTGCAGCAAGAAGCGGCTTCAGGCCGAATACTTCCGGCTCAAATCACGGAGTTGCCCGAGGTACTTCGGCACTGCCGTTTCCACCGGTTCCTCCCCGGAGTACTCCAGCGAGATGTAGCCTTTGTACCCGCTCCCCGCGAACATCTTCATTACGCGTTCCCAGTCGCACGGCGCGCGCCGGCCGTCTTCGAACCGGATCGATGTCTTGAACTGCGAATTCACGGCGTAGGGCACGCACATCTCGATCTCGCGATAGGGATCGCGCTTGAAGTTGCCGGTGTCGAGATTGATCCCCACCCAGGGATTGTCGACCGCCTTGACCATCTGCACCACACGCTCGGCATAGAGGGTAATGCCCCCGTGATTCTCGAGACCGAGGATGACGCCCTTCTTGCCGGCGTATTCGGCGGCGCGCTTGAGGGTCTCGACTACCCACCCCGCGGCCTGATCTTCCGTTGCTCCTTTGGGAACTCTACCTCCGAACACCCGGATATGGCTCGCGCCGAGCTTGTTCGCAACATCGACCCAATAGCTCAGCCAGGCGACCTCGACCTCCTGTTGCCGCGCGTCGCCTTTGCACAGGTCCGAGCGGATCGCGATGGCCGGGATCTCGACCGCGGAAACGTAGGCCTTGCGCCGCAGTGAAATCAGATATTCGTCAAGACCGGTTTTCGGGAGCCAATAGACAGTGAGGTCGAGTCCGTCGATATCATTCTCGACGGCCACGTCGACAAGATCTTCATAGCTCATCGCGCCGGACGCCAGCTCCTTGCGGTACGAGTAGGCGCACAGCGCCGACTTGATGCGTGCCGGGCCTCCCATCGACTTCGGCGCGGCGCCGTCCGCGGCCGACCCAAAGCCTCCGCAAGCCGCCGCGGGTACCATCTTCAGGAGCTCTCGTCGTTTCATGATCACCAATCTCCGTGCCGCCGCTCAGCAACTGTCCGCATTATAGGCAAGTGGACGGGACGCGGCTCGACCGGCTTGTGGAAGACCTACGTTACGGCCCTAAGCCGTCTCCGCCTGAGCCACGCCGGCCAACTTCCGCAGCTCGATCTCTCTCTCGCGGATGATGAACTTCTGCACCTTTCCCGTCACGGTCATCGGGAACTCGTCGACAAACCGGATGTACTCCGGGATCTTGAAGTGCGCGATGCGCCCGCGGCAATAGGCGCGGATTTCTTCCTCCGTGGCGGTCTCGCCGGGTTGAACGCGCACCCAGGCCAGCACCCGTTCCCCGAGCCGCTCATCCGGCAGGCCGACAACGTACACATCCGCCACCTTGGGGTGCTGGTGCAGGAACTCTTCGATTTCCCGCGGATAGATGTTCTCGCCGCCGCGGATGATCATCTCTTTGAGCCGGCCCGTAATGCGGAAGTTTCCGTCTTCCCGCATCGTCGCCAAGTCGCCGGTATGCAGCCATCCTTCCGCATCGATGGCGCGGGCCGTCCCTTCCGGGTCCTGGTCGTAACCCTTCATGACGAGGTAGCCGCGCGTGCAGAGTTCTCCTTGCGCGCCCGCCTCGACCGTTTCGCCGGTCTCCCGATCGATGATCTTCACCTCCGTCTCGGGCAGCACGCGTCCGACGGTCGAGACGCGCACCGCCAGACTGTCGGTCGTCGATGATTGCGTGATCACCGGCGAAGCCTCCGTCTGCCCGTAGGCGATGGTCATCTCCGGGCAGTGCATTTCGCTCACGATGCGCTTCATCAGCTCGACCGGGCACGGCGCGCCCGCCATGATGCCCGTGCGCAGCGAACTCATGTCGTGCTCGGGAAACTTGGGATGCTCCATCTCTGCGATGAACATCGTCGGCACGCCGTAGATCGTCGTGCAGCGCTCCCGGTCGATCGTCTCGATGACGGCCGCCGGATTGAACACCGCCGAGGGCATCACCAGGGTCGCGCCGAAAACAACGCATGCCAGCGAACCCATCACGCACCCGAAGCAGTGATACATCGGTACGGCGAGGCACAGACGATCCGCAGCGCTCCAATGCATCGAGCTGCCGACGAGGTGGGCGTTGTTCAGCAGGTTCCGGTGAGTGAGCATCACCCCCTTGGGTTTGCCCGTGGTCCCGGAAGTGTATTGAATGTTGACGACGTCGTTCGGGTCCAGTTCGGGCGGTGCAGGCCGCTCCCCGGCGGCGATCATTTCGTCCCAGGAACTCGTCCCCAGAAACACCGCGTGCGCAAGCGGCAACTCTGCGCCCGCACGCGCCTGATTGAGGACGTCCCGATAGTCCGCGCGGTTGTCCTTTTCGTGGAGGAAGATCGCTTTCATGCGTGACCGATCGAGGATGTAGCGCAGGTCGTCCGCGCGGTAGTTCGGGTTGACGTTGACCAGCACCGCACCGATACGGGCCGTGGACAGTTGCAGGTACACCCATTCCGCGCACGAATAGGCCCACATCCCGACGCGGTCGCCCGGCCGGATGCCCAGGCCCCACAGGCCGGCGGCCGTGCGGGACACCTCTCTGGACAGTTCGCCGTAGCTGAGCCGCAGGGCCTGGTGCCGCGACACCAGCGCTTCGTGGTCGGGGTCTCGAGCTACGGTGCGGCGGAAGACCTGATCGATGGTCTTCTCGATGAGCACGCCGTTCGGTCCCCCGACATAGCTCTTCATGGCGTGGGCATTGTACAACAGCCCCGCACGGAAGCGATGTCTTGGACGGGCCGAGAGGATATAGATCCGTCTCGGCTAGCCTGCATTTCTCACCACGTGGGGAAACGAAGTGCGTGAGAGGGCCGTCAGGACGAGGCGCGAGGCGCTTGGCGCGCGCAGGTGTACTTGACCGTACGTCGAGCACGGCCAGCAAGCGCAACGAAGTCATGGCGGTCTTATCGCGTGCTTCCCCCGTCAGGTGGTGAGATATGCAGGCTAGACGGGGTTCTCGACCGGGTCTTCCAAGGCCGCCGGCGTTGGTACGGAAAGCAGACCGATCGACTGCAGATGTTCCACAAGTTCGGGCACTTCCTCGGTTCGCAGGAAGAACCCGTACCTCAACATGTCATTTGCCTCTTTTTGGCTGCGGGCGTGCTCCAAGCTGAGCCGAGCGCACATGCGCCCGGAAGACATGTGTACGCCGATGTACCAGCCCTCTTCGTCGTGAAACAACCCGAGCCGCAATGACAGCCCCTGGTATTCGAAGCGTCCTTCCTGCCCGCGAGCCTGAATCAACGGGTAGCCGGACTCTCGATAGCCTGTCATCAGATCCTGGGAGCCCGTGGACCCGTCAACCGGGAAAAGCCGACCACCAGACGGCGGGGGGCGGAAGCCCCTCTGGGAGAAGGGGGATTCTCTCGCTGTAGTGGTTCTCTCCGCCCCATCTCGGCGCCTCAGTATAGCGCACCTTGATGGTCTGATTCGACGTTCGCACGCAGTGTATCCATCAGGAACCAGCGTATCACCCGAGTATAACGTTCCCTGATGGTTTACTTCGACGTTTGCGCCCTTGCCAGTGTGCAAAAAGTGTGTTGACAGAGGCGCGCTGGCACGCCCCCGCCGCGAACAGACCAGCCCGGCCAGATTCATATGCCAAGCAGCAATGACTCCCCCGATCCTGTCTTCCCTTGTACCGATCATGAGTTTTGTCGATCGCAAGGAAGGATTGCACCTGTAGTGCTCGGAGCCAATCCCGAAGAGATGGATCGACTTCCGGCGGAGTGTGAAGCCATTCATAGACGGAGTTGTTCAAACCGTATGGATCGAGGGTGAGGAGCCCGCTATACTAGTTTCTGACTCAGAAGATCGTGATTTGTACAGGGGAGGAAACCTGATGTTCGGACGCCGAGCGCAAACGGACGATCTCCGCGAGCTACCCGCCTACACGATCTCGGAAGCGGCGCATTACCTCACCGTGCCGGCGGCGACCGTTCGGTACTGGTCGGTGGGCCAAGGCGACTACGAGCCACTTATTGTGGCGTCCCAGCTCTCCCCGACGCTGCTTTCATTCCTTGATCTCACAGAACTGCATGTTCTCGCCGCCATCCGGCGCAAGCATGTCGTATCGATGCCAAAGGTCCGAAAGGCCATCGAGTACCTGGTGGAGAATGTTCTGGATGCGCCTGACCGGCGGCATCCGTTGATCAGTTGCAAGCTGGAAACAGATGGCCTCGATCTGTTCATTGAGCAATATGGGCAACTGATCAATATCAGTCAAGGGGATCAGATGGCCATGCGAGAAATCATCAGCGCCGCCCTGCGTCGGATCGAGCGTGACCCCCAAGGCGTACCCGTCAAGCTCTATCCGTTTACCCGAACCGCCATGGAAGACGCGCCGGCGATGGTCGTCATCGACCCGAAGCTATCCGCCGGTCGACCTGTCATCGCCGGAACCGGACTCGCCACCCAGGTTATAGCCGAGCGCTGCAAAGCTGGTGAGTCGGTCAGCCAGTTAGCCCAAGACTATGAGCGCGACGCAGCGGAAATCGAAGAAGCGATCCGATGTGAGCTCAGACTGGCAGCGTGAAGAGCCCATCCTTTTCCTGGATCGCAACCTTGGAAAGCACATCATCGCAGACAGGCTTCGTTCGGCAGGGATGAAGGTTGAGGTGCACGACGAGCACCTTCCGCCGGACGCGCCGGACGAAGATTGGATTGCGCTTGTTGGACGGATGGGTTGGGTTGCGCTCACGAAAGACAAGAACATCCGTTACCGAACTGCTGAACTCGAATCCATGATGAGGAATGCAGCGCGGGTCATCGTGATTCGGGCAAAAAACGCGACGGGGTCGGATATCGCCGAGCTATTGGTGAAGGGAAGACACCGGATTGCCCGCTTCGCAGCTAGGACGCCTGCTTCATTCGTGGCGGCAATTGACCGTAGCAGCAGCGTGCGAGCGTATCCTAACATTCAAGACTCGATCCGTGAGCCGGCGCCCGTCAGTCCCGGCGCAGGCGGAAATGCCGGTATCTAAAAAACTGCGCAACACGTCCCGGAAAGAGGGTGCTCCGTCCGTCTTGCTAAGCCACGGCTGCGGGGAACGCACCGAGAGTAACGAAAAGGGAATGCAGACCCACTAGTTTGAAAATACCGCCACCGCACTGATTGAGTTCACCTCGGAGCGGGCCGCCGAGACCCGCGACGCGTCTGAGAACATTTACCCGGATCTGGATGAGCAAGGGAAACCTCGCCTCCATGACGATGGAACATGCGGGGGAAAGCGCCAACGTCCGGGATTTCGCCTATGAGCATCAACTCAAAGTGAACGCATGACTCCTCCGCGCTCCCTCTCCCACCGTGTCCGTAGTCAGTGGCTCTTGATCCGAGTCTCGTGATGTGTAGCTTGGACGAGCGGTGGTCAAGACAGTGGTTAGCCTGCATTTCTCACCACGTGGCGAGGCGAAGTGCGTGAGAGGGCCGTCAGGACGAGACGCGAGCCGCTTGGCGCGCGCAGGTGTACTTGAGAGTACATCGAGCACGGCAAGCAAGCGCTGCGAAGGAAAAGCGAAGTCATGGCGGTCGTATCGCGTGTTTCGACCGTCGGGTGGTGAGAAATGCAGGTTAGGGGCTGGTGGTTCGTGGTCAGTTTGGATATGAGGTTCCGAAGACGAAGAGGAGGCCGACGAGGAGGCTCACGCTTCTTGAGGTGGTCCCCGGAGGGGCTACATTGCCACGACCGTCGTCGCATCCCCGGCGGCGAGGGCGTTCATGTAGGCCAGAATGAGGTCGCGGGTGCGGTAGCGGCCGAACTCGGCTTCGTCTTCCCGGCGAACGATCGGGAATGTGTCCAGCACGTAGCTTACGTCCTCACGGGAGAGACCGTAGAGGTGGAAGTACAGAGCGTCGAGCCGGGCGCGCAGGTGGCGGCGTTGCTCATCGTCCCAGGTGAACGGCGGTCCGTGGTAGCCGAGGGCGCGGGCGAAGGGCGTCATGTCGTGGGCCGTGTAGGTCAACTTAAGGACTGCGTCTCGGACAATCTGACCGGCCGTCTTAGGGCCGAAGCGGACGGCCTCGTAGCGGTCGGGCGGGACGACAGGGAGTTGCTCGATAATGAACCAGTTGAGGTTTTGTCCTTGAACTTTCTGCCGCACGACATAATCGAGCGGTACAGAATTGAGGTTGGCAACTAGAGCCGCAACAGCACTGGCTGTCAGTCCGTTCGATCCCATCAACAATGGGAGGGAGTTTCCTGCGCCAACGCCGGGGATCAACGCTGCGATCATTGAGCGGACGTTGGTAGGCGCGGTCACGTGTTTGAAGCCAAGGATGAAGGGCATGACGGAAAACCCTGTTTCCTTCGCCAAAACCCAGAATTGTGGATCGGACAGCCAGTTCGGATCCTTGTGCTGCTCAAGAGTGGCCGGTTTGGGCTGCGCGGGGCGGTGCTGGTTCTCGGGGTTGACGACGATGCTGGCGGCGCGATGATCGAAGGCCTGCACCATCTTGCCTTCGTAAAGCGGCACCCACTCTCCGGACGGACTGGAGAAGCGGTTACCGCCGATGGGATACGCGCCTTCCTTTTCCTCCAGCTCCTCGCGCGTGCGGAACAGGCCGGAGTCGTTGGTCATGTCGAACATGCGAACGTACTTCACCGGGTAGACGCGGCGTTCCTCATCCGCTGAGCGATCCACCAGCACCGGGTGCCTTTCATAGATACGGCGGGTGATCTCGGCGGCCCGGCGGGTGCGGAAAACGGGTGCGGTGCCGGTGTTCGGGTTCACGCGGGCGAAGTCGGCGGGCGTCAACGGAAAGCAACGGTCCTTGTCGCGGATCGTTTTCGTGTCGTGCAGGAAGAAAGCGCACTCGGTCTGGTCGAATTGCCGTTTCTCTCCGCCGAACACGAGGGCGCAGAACTTGAATCGTGAGTCGATGTCCGGGAAGAAGGGTGGCAGATTGGTCCCAAGGCGGCGGTTTTCAAAATCGAACACGCCGCCTACTCGTCCGGTAGTGGAAACGGACTTGAAAAAACGGGCCGCGGTCTTGTCGGCGCAAATGCCCGACGGCGTCAGCAGGCCGACAAAGCCGTCCGGCTTGATCAGGCTCATGGCCCGCTCCACGAACAGCGAGTACAGGTTGATGTCGCCGCCGCCCAGCAGCGGGTAGTCGCCACAGGACCGCACCATCCGGCTCAGGCTCTCGGACTGCTCCTTGGCGGCATCGAACTCGGCTGCAAGAGGGTCCCCCTGTTCGCGAAGAAGCCTGATGGCGGCGCGCCGTGCGGCCGCCGTCGGCGCCAGAGCCAGTTCTCGCTTGCGAGTGGCGAACCACTCGACCTCCTGAAGCTTGATCCGGTCCCAGGGGGGATTGCCGATCACAGCGTCGAAACCGCCTTCCGGACGGATGTCATTCCAAGAGCGCCACACTCCCGGAAAGGCGGCCTCCCAATGCAGGAAGCCCTCCCGGTCGGCGATGGACCGGGCGTCTGACCACAGCCCTTGGAACGCCGTCCAGGTAGAGTTCTCGTCAGCAGGCATGGCGGCGACGCTGCCCGGACCCCTGGCCAACAGCGGGTAGGCATGGTCGAGGTGCCGACCGAGTGTCGCGAAGAGAGGAGTCTCGAAAGCGGCGCGCGCTTTCTGCTTCATGCCGGCGGTCAGCCAACCCAGGCCGCAAAGAAAATCGAGCAGCCCGCGGAGTTCCGCCGTCGTCTCCTCGACGCCTTGAAACAAGGCAACCGACGCCCGCACCTCGGCCACGTCGGCGTCGGACATCTCCTCGATGAGCAGCATGCCGTCCGTAGCCGCCTCCGCCCCCGCAATGGCGCTGCCGGTAAAGATGCCGCCGAGCCGCTGGAGTTCCCGAATGGCCTCCCCGACGCGAAGGCCGATCAGCGAATCACCGGAGCGCAGGTGGTGGTCCAGAAAGGACAATGGCGCGCCCACGGTGAAGCTGTGCAGCCACAGCGACACCTTGGCCAGCTCGACGGTCAGGGGATTCTTGTCCACTCCGTAGATGCACCGCTTGAGCACCATGCGGCGAATAATGGCCTGGTCGCTGAGTTGGGCCTCGTCGAGGACCCAGTTCGATTCTTCGGCCCGTCGGAGGATCTCGCTGCGAACCGCCGCCACACGTTTCACCAGGGGTGAAACATAGCCGCCGTCAAGCCACTCCGGGACCACGGGGACGTACTCGATCAACTCAGCGACATAGTCGGAAAGGAAGTCCACTGCGGTGACCAGAAATGTCCGCTTCCCATGGCCGGGTCCAGGACCTTCAGATTCAGGACCGCCTCGGCCGGGTCCAGCTTGAGCAGTTCGACTTCCCGCTGAGCCCGGGGCCGGCGGTCGCTCTTGAGCTCGGCGGCTTTGTCTTCGAACGCTTTGAGACGTTCTTCCGCCAGCGGCTTCAAGGTTCGGTCGACGATCAGATCCACCAGCTCCTGGGGCGTGAAGAAGCTGCCGCTGTCCTTGCGGGCATAGGGATTGGGCCTGATGGAGATCTTACCCTCATCGTCGCGGACCGGCTCCTGCTCCAGGAGACGCTCGTAAATCGAGCCGAGTTGCTGCACCGACATGTCGCGGTAGTTGACGAAGCGCCTCCCGCCTCCGTCCTTTTCCTGCGTGTGGCTGAGGTCGTAGATGAGGGGAGCGATGACGGCGTCGGGCAGGCGCGCCTGTTCCAGCAGGGGCGCGGCTTCCGGCGCGAACAGGCCGCCGTTGTAGGGCGGCAGGCCGATGGACGGATCGCCCTTGTCGATGATTTTGAAAAGATTGACAAGGCGGTCATAGTAGTTGGCGGCCATGGACGAGTAGACGTCGCGGTCCGCCATCCTGCGGGCAATGTCGTCCCGCACGCGTTTGCGCAAGCCGTAGTCGTCGTAACGCCGGTCATTGACCGGCAGCAGGTCCCGGTCCTCGGCGTAAAGCACGAAGAGCAGTCGATAGAGGAAGATCAGGGCGGATTGGCGCACCCGGGGCAGGTTTTCCCCTGTGGCATTCGCCAGAGCCTCCACGAGTTTGGGGAAGACGCTCTCGAAGACGACGCCCGACAGATCCTGGGCGACCTGTCTCTCATAGCGTCTCCCCTCCGCCAAAGCGTGTTCCAGGAACGTGGTGGTTGCGCCTTGTCTGAGGGTGAAGGAATCGCGGCGAAACAGCAGGTGGAAGAGACGAAGACGATCTTCCTGGCCCGGCTTGAGCAGCTCCGTCAGGTCTGCTTCAAAGTAGCCGCTGGCGCGAGGCCGGGCATGGTGGTCGTAAAGGCGCCAAACCTTGCCATTCGTCAGTATTCCCCATCGGATGCGGTTGTCAGACTCGATCTCGGCCGTCGAGAGGTATCTGAGGATCTGGCCGTGGGGTGTGCGGGCCGGCGTCTTGCCGTCCTGATCGCGGGCATCCAGAGCGAAGCCGAACCGCTTGCTCTCTTCCACCGCCAAAGCATCCCGGTAGCGATCCCCGGGCATTTTCTTTGCAGCAGCCCGCCTCGCCGACTCGGCGTCCTCGAACAGAAGATGGTCGGGGATGTCCTCGTTTCGAGAGGCGCCTTGCTGGGGCAGGGAGTCGATCCATCCCAGGAGTTTCAGAATGGGTAGGATCAGCTTTTGCTCGGTCACCGCTTCATTCGGGTCTTGGAACCCCTTCACGGTCTCGTACCGGCGGCGGAGGTCGTCTTTGAACCGGGCGAAGGCCTCGGGTTGGGCGAGGGAAGCATTCCACTCGACGGTCGTCTTTGTGCCGTCGGTGAGGAAATATTGAGTGAATAATCGACCGGGCATGTCCGTCCGCTGTCGGCTTCCGCTCCGAAACAATAGAATATCGGCTTGGCGAAAGGAAAGAATCGATGGGAAATTCGAGATGAGCGGATTCTCGCCGCCAGCCGCGATCCGGCAGAGGAGAAAATCCAGACGGGACCAAGGAGAGGAACCATGCTCAGGGGCGTAACGGTCGGCTGCGGTTACTTCAGCCGGATTCAGATGAAGAGTTGGAAGCGGGTCAAAGGAGCGGAGATCGTTGCCGCTTGCGATATCGATGTCGAGCGGCTGCAATCATTCAGCGCGGACTTCGACCTGAAGGGCTACAGCGATGACGATGAGATGCTTGACGCCGAGAAGCCTGATTTCCTCGATATCGCCACACGTCCCGCCGGCCATCTGCCGCTGGTCCGGAAAGCCGCCAAGCGGGGCATTGCGACCCTCTGCCAGAAACCGATGGCCGACACCTGGGAGGAAGCGGTCCGCATCGCAAAGACGGCGCGGCGAAACGGCATCCGTCTCATGCTCAACGAAAACTGGCGCTGGCAGGCCTGGTACCGGCACATCAAGTCGCTGTTGGACGAAAACCGTATCGGCCGGCCGTTTTATTATCACGTCGCGACGCGACAGCGCGACGGCGTCGGCGACAAGCCCTTCGCGAAGCAGCCCTATTTCAAGGACATGGCGCGGTTCTTCGTCATCGAGGCGATCGTCCATCACATCGATACGATGCGCTTTCTGTTCGGCGGCATCGACGAAGTCTTTTGCCAAACCGCAAAGCTCAACCCCGTCGTCCGGGCCGAGGACTTCGTCATGCTGATGCTGCGGCACCGCGGCGGCTTGTGCGGCCTGATCGACGGCAATCGCATTTCCGAGCCTGATGAGCCGGGACCGGCGATGGAGACCGTCCGCATCGAGGGCCTCGAGAACAAGATTCGCCTGCGCCACAGCGGCGATGTCCTGCTGGGAGAGGAACGAACATTCTCCGCCGAGGGGCTGCCGGGCTACCGCGGCGACAGTTGCCGGGCCACCCAACAGCATTTCGTGGATTGCCTGACAAGCGGCCGGGAGTTTGCCTCCGAAGCGACCGATTATCTGCGCAAGACGGTTGCCGTGGTCGAAGCGTGCTACCTCTCCGCCGCCGAGCACCGCCCCGTCCGGATCAGCGAGGTCGCCGCGATGGCGGGAACGGTGTGACGGGCCCGTAACGGCCTGCTTCAGTGTCGCCGTAGTCAGCGTGCAGGCCTTGTTGCCGGCCTATCTCTCTACTTCGATGGGTATGTCTTTGAGAATCCGTTGCGGCTGTTGACGACCGTGAAACGGCCGTCTTCACTGACCTTGGCTGCAATCCAGTGGCCTTGGCAATCCTCGGTTTCGCCGAAGTTCGCGATCACCTTGCGATCGACGCTCTCCGCATCCGTCGCTTCGACATTGCGGTGGCCCTGCCAGAGATCCACGAAGCCATCGACCTGCTGCAGGCTCTTCCAGACGTCCGGGCTGCCGCCCTTGCGCGGACCGTTGTTCATCACCGCCACGGTCGGCCGGACCGCCTTCATCAACTGTGGCGCGCCCGATGACAGCAGCCCGTGGTGCGTTGTCTGATAGAGATCCACCTCGCCGATCAGGTTCACCGGGCACGCCAGCTCGTGCTCGAAGTTCCATGTGAGGTCACCGAGGTCCAGGAACTCGAAGTCGCCCATCTTGACTACGAACCCGACGCTCTTGCCGTTCTCGGTCGTGTCTTCTTCCTTGAGTTGAGCACCCTCGCAGTGAGGGTTCCTGGCGCCGGAGCCGAGCGGTTCGGCGAGCCCTTTGCTGCGGGCGGCGACGAAGGTTAATGACGCGCCGGTCAGCGGCAGCGTGTCGCCCGGCTCGATCGTCAGACGCTTGCCTTGCGCGACCTCCAGGTACGCGTCCCAGAGCGCTTTCCCGCGCGGCCGGTCTTGCTCGACGCTGTCGCCGTGGTCGACGAACGTTTCAACCTCGACGATCGCCGCCAGTTGGTTGAGCCCGCCGGAGTGGTCGCGATGGAAGTGCGACGTGATGAAGTAGTTGATCTTGTCCTTTTCGGCTTCCTGGGTCAGCACGTGCTGAATCCGCCTGGCGTCGCGGTTCTCGAAACCGGGCCAGCCGGCATCCATTAAAACCGTGTCGCCGCCGGGCGTTACGATCAATGTCGCCGCGCCGCCCTCGACGTCGATCCAGTAGATATCGAGGGTATCGGCCGCCGCGGCCGGGAGCAGGGAGGCGAGCAGAAGAACGAAGATGCGAATCATGATTCGATAGCCTTTCGGCCCCAGTATAGCCCCACGGCCCTGTATCCAACGGCGCATGCACCATCAGCAACCGGATAGAATCAAGCAGTCCGTGGCAAAAGTCCCGTGGTACGAAGAAAAAAGCGCGGCGGGCTTCTGCAGTCGCTCGGCGCGGGGTGAGGAGGATGGCGACCCGCGTGATCTCCTCCTTGCGAAGGAAAAAGCGAACGACAAAGCCGACGGCCTAGGCGGTCGCTGCGAAGAAAAAACGCGGTCACGGTGGGCAGCAAGGTCAGCACCCTGGGAGAGCGCGCATCTTGCCGGCATCACCGCCGTCGGAACAAAAAAACGTCCGTCGCCCGAAGGGTTACGCGCCGCTTCCGCTCGGCTGCGCGGAGAGCGCGGCGCTGTGTTCCTGGAGCGGCCACGAGTTACGCAATCGGCCCCGGGGCGCGTAACGCCGCCTGCGTGACTTTTGCCACGGACTGCTAAGGCGCATGCCGGAGACAGACATCTTTCTACAGAGCCTTGCCTCAGCGCCGGCCTTGGTGGCCGTCGTTTCAGGAGCCGACCGTCCCGCCGGCCAGGCCGGCGCCGGCCGCTCCGCCGTGCTTGCGCGGAACGGAATGGTGGCCGCGAGCCAACCGCTGGCCGCTCAGACCGGGCTCCGTGTCCTGCAACGAGGCGGCAATGCGTTCGACGCCGCCGTCGCGACCGCGGCGGCGCTGGCGGTTGTCGAGCCCATGATGACCGGCCCCGGCGGCGATATGTTCGTCCTGGCCTACCTGGCCAAGGAAGACCGCCTTGTCGGACTGAACGGCAGCGGCTTCTCGCCGGAAAAGGTGGACCTCGATTTCTTCGAGCGCCGCGGCCTCGAACAGATCCCCATCCATGGCCCGTTTTCGGTGAGCGTCCCCGGAGCGGTCGACGGCTGGGCGACTCTGCTCGACAGGTACGGCGCGATGTCGTTGGCCGAGGTCCTGGAGGCGCCCATCGAATACGCCGAGAGAGGGTTCCCGGTCTCGGAGATCATCGCCGCCAACTGGGCCGACCGGGCGCAGCCCATTTCCGAGCGGAAGGACTTCCGCGAGGCCTACCTGCCCGGTGGAAGGGCGCCGCGGCACGGAGAGGTTTTCCACAACTCCGGTCTCGCTTGGACCTACCGGCAGATTTCCGAAGGCGGTCGCGACGCGTTCTACCAGGGCGAGATCGCCCGCCGCATCGTCGAGCACCTCAACCGGGAAGACTGGCCCGTCTCGATGGACGACTTGGCCTGTCAGCATTCCGACTGGGTCGAGCCCATCTCCACGAGCTACAAGCAGTACGAACTCTACGAGCTGCCTCCCAACGGGCAGGGCATGGCGGCGCTCGAGATGCTGAACATCCTGGAGGGCTTCGACCTGCGCTCGCTCGGACATAACTCGGCCGCTTACCTGCACCTGCTGCTCGAGGCGAAAAAGATCGCCTTCGCCGACCTGGATGCCTGGCTGGCCGACCCGGAGCGCGCCGAGTTGCCGGTGGCGGCGATCATCTCCAAGGACTATGCCGCCGAGCAGCGGAAGCGCATCAGCCGCGAGAAGACGGCGGTCGGGGTCGAAAGCGGTATCTCCGCCGCCGATCAGAAGCTCGTGTCGTCGGGCGACACCGTCTACCTCACCGTCGTCGACCGCGAGCGCAATATGGTCTCGTTCATCAACAGCCTGTTCCACGGGTTCGGCTCCGGCGTCACCGTTCCCGGTACGGGCATCGTGCTGCAGAACCGAGGCGCGCTGTTCTCTCTCGAACGCGATCATCCGAACCGCATCGAGCCGCGCAAACGCCCGTATCACACCATCATTCCCGCCATGGCCTGTAAGGACGGCAAACCGTGGATGTCGTTCGGCGTCATGGGCGGCGACATGCAGCCTCAGGGCCATGTGCAGATCATGCTGAACCGCATCGAGTTCGGGATGAACGTGCAGGAAGCGGGTGAGGCGGCGCGCATCAAGCACAACCCGCTCGCCGGTGTCGCCGTCGAATCGGGCATCGATACCACCGCCGTCACCGAACTCGATCGCCTCGGCCACAACGTTGTGCGCACTCCGGGCGTCTTCGGGGGATATCAGGCGATCGAGGTCGATTGGGAGCAGGACGTCCTCATCGGCGGCGCCGACCCCCGCAAAGACGGCCTCGTCGCGGCCTGGTAAGGGTGACGGGGCACATCAGCAAGTCGACAAGAATCAGCTATTTCCCAACAGCGGCAATCTGGTCCCGTTGGGTGACGTGATGCACTGCCTGTTGCGTCGGCCTGACCGCGCGGCGGACGGACGGGGCAGAGGGGACTTTCTTCAGCGGCCCGGTCTCAAGCCGCCGAAAGTGTCACCGATTGACGACCGGTCATCGTTGCGGTTCATGTCTTTTCGTCCCGGTGGTCGGCGCCGTCGGTCATGCGCCCGCGCCAAGGGGACCAGAATCGCGGAATGTCTCGTCGATACTCGCGGTACGCCCGTCCGTACTGGTCTTCCAACCAGCGTTCCTCGGTTAGCGGAGCAATGGCGAAAACGAGGATGCCCAGCGCATGGGTGATCCAAAGGAGCAACGAGTTTGCGATGATGCTCAACCCGACGAAGAGGATGATGTCGCCCAGATATTGCGGGTTGCGAGTGAACCGGTAGGGTCCGGAGGAAACGAATCCGCCTTTCAGCCCGGAAGTGTTCATCCCACCAAGAGTGACCATTCCCCAGGCTCCCAGGAGCCCTCCGAGCAGCGCCACGGGAATACCGATGATGAACCGGAGATCGCTCTTGAATATCCACGAATTCCAGTCCAGGAACAGCAGAGCCGTGTTGAGTCCACAGACGGCACAGAAGCAGGTCCAAGTCAGAACCTGTTGCCAGGAATGCCGATGCGGCGGTGGCCAGATCCGTCTGTCAGGGAACGCGAGAGACCAGAGCGTCCCCGCCAACACCATCAAGAGGATGACGACGTCGGTGGCGAATATGGTGCAGGCGAAGTCTGGCACGTCAGAAGGCCCCTGTACTGCTGATGGTCCGTGTCCACGGCGCCGAACTCAAGTTACGTTCGTCTACGGTACGCAGCCAGGTCTTCCGCCGTAAGTTGGTCCGCATCGACCAGCTTATAATGTCGCTCCATCAGTATCTTTGCCTCGCCTTCGATTCTCTCGAATGCGAAAAGTGCGATCACATCGTCAGGCATGAACTGCGCCGCCACCGGACGGCAGACCAGGTTCGGGAACTTGGATTCGCACAAAGCCATGTCTTGCTCGATTTGGACGATGTTCAATGCGTCACGTCCGCCCTTGGCCTGTACCGGTATGACGTATTGACAGCCTTTTGTGTCGACTCCCACGTACAATTCGTCCGTCTCTACCCTGTCCGATGTTGGGTACCGATGTCCGCAGGTGGTTCTGCAACGAGTAGCACGTGATGCCCATGAAGATGTCGATCAAGCGGTTGTACCGCACTTTCGCCAACAGGGCCTGCTCATCTCCGAGCGCATACATCGCGACGACACCTGGCGTGGCGTCCGGAACTTTGGTGGCGGCCATCTGCTCGTTGGGCGCTAAGTGAATTGGCTTGATCAGTACAAAGCTGTATCGGCCCTGCCCAGTACCGCGGATGGTCCACTCGTAGCCTGCCGTGGCGGTGGCTTGAACGGACGCCGGCTGCGGCATTCGATACCGTGCGCTATACACGACATCTCCAACATTGCTCGGACGAGGAAGGCCTCGCCGCTCAGCCTCTGCGGTGATATCGGATCTCTCGAAGTCGACCCGCGTCATTCCTGTCTCGAACTTCGAAACGAAGATCTCTTCAATGATCGTGGCGTACACATTCGACTTGGACATGGTGAGCGGAGGTGTCAGATGTGCCGCTCAGCCGGGCCAGCGGAGCCGCACGACCTCTTCGCGCAGGTGCTGTCGGCTAGCCGTGGCGATCCGTGTCCTGAACAGGTCGATAGCCGTCAGCTCGTAGCCGAGGGTTTGCGCCAGCTCTCCCAGGATCTGCCCGGTTCTGATCATGACCCGCAGGTACGATGCCTGGTCACCGACGACGTACGCAAGCCTCGCGCCCGGTCGCAACCGGCTCCTGAGGCTGGCCAGGTGCCGGATCATGCCACCGAAGTACAGCTTCGTGACTCTCGCGTACTGCCGTTCGAAACCGGAAGTCTTGCCCTGTTCGATCCGGCGCTCTTCGATGAGCCCCGCGATGCGCTGAATGCCCTCATGTTGGGCGACGAGAGCGTCGTCGGCATCCGCCTTGTAGACGCTTCGCGTATTCGACCGGACGAGTCCTTGCTTCAAGCCGCGCAGATCCCGCTTGTCCCGGACGAAACCCAGCAATACGCTTTCGAGCCGGGTCGTTCGCGTGTAGTCCTTCTCGTTGGGATACGGCGGGGAGGTGATGACTGCGTCGATGGACGATGGCTCCAGGAATTCTTCCAATCGGCGCGAGTCCGCGAAGTGGACAGTGGCGTCGGTCGCGGCTTGCTTCCGCAACGTCGCGAGATCACGGCCCATCGTTCTTACGCGGTCCAGCCACGGGCCGATGACGGGCGCGTCCTCCTGGATTCGTCCGACACCGACCTCCGGGCCGAAATGCAGGTTGCCGATTTCTGAGACCAGCGCCGCGGCGAGCGCGAGTCGCTCATGCTGGTAAACGGTTTCATCGTGCTGTTGCTCCAGTATGTCAAGCAGCAGGAGCGTCTTGTGAAGCGGCAGCGGACTGATCGAGTTCTTCAGCAGAAGGCTCTGGCGGTCTAGGGGCAATGTCCGGAGTTCGGTGATTCGAGGGGCGTTCGCCTGGAACAGGGGCGCCACCCCCAGGTCGTCAATTCCTTGATCCTGGAACCGCTCGAATGCCTGGGCGGCAATCTGCTCGGCGTGGGAAACTAGCGCGTCCGGATCGACGCTCCAGTCCAGCTTGGTGCGGCTCGCGAACTCGGCCATGGGATTGCGCTCGATCCCGACGCTCGGGATGCCGAGCTTCTTGCACTCGACCAGCGTCGTCCCTGTGCCGCAGAACGGATCGAGCACCCTTTGCGTCGAATCGACCCCCAATACGCCGACGTAGTCGCGCACGAGGTGCGACGGGAAAGAGAGAACAAAGCGGTACCAGTCGTGAACGGCACGATCTTCAGGCCTGAGCCGGTTCCGTTCCGGCTTGCTTCGGGTGCTGGTTCGCGTTGCTGGAGCGGTCGTCACGGCCGTACTCAGGTCAATCGTTCGCACCCTCGATCGTACAACAGCACGGGATCCGGCTCGCTCGCAAATAGGTCTTGGGGTGTGGCCGGCGACGGGCGATAGCATTCACATCCTAGAACCGCCGAAAAGGGAAGCATCGCAGCGCTAAGGCTCTCCGATCGGAACTGGGACAACAAAATTGTATACCAATCGGAGGGGAATGGTTCAGTGATTCGTGGGCAGCGAGGGAAGGGAAGACCGGCCGCTCACCACTGACATGAAGTCATGCATGGAGCGTCTGCCCTACCCTCGGCCTCATTGCTCGGCGTAGCCGCGCGGCGGACGGACGGGGCAGAGTGGACTTTCTTCACCGGCCCGGTTGTGAACACTGAGATGGAAGGGGACTGACACCGACACTCGTCGCTTTGCTCCGATGAGCGTTCACCTTCAACGGAACCCGCAATTCAGGCTGCGTCGGCTCACCTGCCGTCAGAAGGACGCTAGTACTACTATGGTGAAACCACTACAAAAAAATGAAGATCGAACGTGGCAGCGAAAACGTGTTCGCGGACCTGGCGCGCCCGGACGCCGAGGCTCACCTCTTGAAAGCGGACCTCGTCACCCGCATCGACAAGATCATTCGCCAGCGCGGACTCAAGCAGGTCGACGCGGCGAAGCTGCTCGGACTGTCCCAACCAGACGTTTCGCGCCTCCTGCGGGGAAACCTTCGGGAGTATTCCGTGGAGCGCCTTTTGCGCCTGTTGACGGCGCTGGGGCGTGACGTGGAGATCGTCATTCGAGAGCCGCGGTCACAGCGACAGGGCAGGCTCAGTGTCGGAGCATAGACGATCCGACACTGACTACGCGGGAGGCAATACGGGAACGGGGTGATAAGAAGAAGAGATTTATTAAACGAGGCCGACACGGTTGTGAACAAAGACGGTATAAGGCAAGAGAACATTCGTGCTTCGGTCCGTCCCTTCCGTCCTGCGTTTTCGTGAGCGCCAACCTGCTAGCGCAGCACGTACCGCTCGAAGACATGCCATATCCGGACCCCTCTAGCCTATGAATCAATCGACATGAGACGGACACCGGGGTTCCGGAGCACTTCCGAGTGGCTTGTTGACGCCCACTCGAAGCGCCGATAGACTGAGACGAGCAGCAACCCTCCGCAGCAGGTCCCACCGCGTCCCCATCGTCTAGCCAGGCCTAGGACACCGCCCTTTCACGGCGGCAACGCGGGTTCAAATCCCGCTGGGGACGCCAATTCCTCATTCTCGACACACCTTGGATGAATGGCTCGGGTGATGCCGGATTCGGAGTAGCGTCTGTGCGGTTTTGACTTGGTCGATCCTCGATCTCTACCTTCCGCTGAAGCATGGCGCGACGTTGGTTTGGTCGGCAGGCTAACGCTTCCCTGCGAGCACGGGCGTTGTACACTCGGAAGTTCGTCATGGTTCAGCAACTTCAGCCGGAAGAGCAGCAACGCATCGCGGCCGACTACCTCAACGAAACGCGCCGTTTCAACGAACGTCTCCGGGCGCTTGGCCTCGATGAAGCCACGCGCTACTACTGGTACCACGTCATCGATCTCGGCGACGGTCTCGTAACGCCCGGGCTCTACGATTTTCGCGGCAGCCTCGAGCGCTTCACGTTCCCCGAGGAAATGACCGGCATGCGCGTTCTCGACGTCGGCTCCGCGACCGGGTTCTTCACGTTCGAATTCGCAAGGCGGGGCGCTCAGGTCACTTCGGTGGAGCTGCCTTCTCTCGAATCCCTGGACCGGTTTCCCGGCCAAACCGTTGAGCAGTCCATCGACAAGATCGAGCACATGCTCGATCCCACCCGCGAATGGACCGGCCCGAAGAAGCCCGCCGCCGACCGCGCCGCCGAGTACTACGACTTACTGCTCGACGGTCCTTTCCGCTTCTGCCGGGAGCGCCTGAATGCGGAAGTCGACCGCTGCTATGCCAGCGTCTACGACCTGACTCCCGAAAGGCTCGGTGGAGCGGATTTCGACCTGGTGTTCATCGGCGACGTGCTGCTGCACACGCTCCATCCGCTGCTAGCTCTGGCCGCTGTCGTTCCCCTTTGCACGGGGACGCTCGTTCTTTCCCAGTTTGTCCCCGAGACGACGGATGAGCGTCCGGCCATGCTCTACGTCGGGGGCGACGATCCCGCGATCGATGACATTTCCTGGTGGTGGCCCAACCAGGCCTGCCTCGAGGAACTATTGGGCAAATTCGGTTTCCGGGAAGTCGAAGCCGCCGGCCGGCATTCGGGCATCCTGCGGCCGTCGGGCTTTGTCTACGAGCGAACCATTCTCCACGCCCGCCGCTAGACTGCGCTTCTCACCACCCGCCCCGGCTGCTCACCGCAAGTTCGAACCCGACGCTTGCCCAACGGCCTCCCCCGCCGGCGCCGACACTTTCCCATAGGTCACCGCGCGAAACGGAATGCTCAACAAGCCTTCTACCGGCGATGCCTCTTTTCCCACGGGCAGGCGCAGCGCGTTCTCGACAATGTCGCACACCGCGAACTCGGTCACGGTGCCTTCGGCGAATGCCGGCGTGAACGTAATGTGCTCGGCCGCGAAGCCCGGCATGTGAAGGTGAAAGTCCGCCGTGATCACATCGCCCGGTTGCATGATGGGCAGAGCGACATCTTCCTGGATGGTATTGGTGCCGGCAAAATCCATCCCCCGGTCGTTTCGCAGTTGGCAGCCGACGATGGGCAGCCGCACCTCTTGGCGGGCCCGTACGCTGATGCGCACCACAATCCTCTGTCCAGGAACCATCGCCTGGAGAGGCCGGCCCCGCTCATCCACGACCGTGATGCCCAGCACCTCGCCGCGGCCGTCCCCGTGCCGCTTGGGATCTTTCGGAAGATAGGTGATCACTTCTTTCGGTGGGTCTAAACGCCTTTCGGAGCGCCCGCGCGCCCGCTCACCCCTCAGATAGACCGCATCCTTCTTGACCAGCGCCGCCATGTAGTCAAGCGCCACCTCTTTCGTATCACCCAGCTTCGCGATACGGCCTTGTTCGAGCCACAGCGTGCGGTCGCCCAGGGCCTTGACGTCGCCGATGTTGTGGCTGACGAAGATGATCGTCACGCCGCGCTCACGCAGTTCGTGGATCTTATGCATGCAGCGTTGCGCAAACCGGATGTCCCCTACCGAAAGCGCCTCGTCCACGATCAGGATCTCGGCGTCGACCTGCACCGCGATCGAGAACGCCAGCCGCATGACCATCCCGCTGGAGTACGTCTTCAAGGGCTGATCGACGTGCTTTCCCAACTCCGCAAAGGCGAAGATGTCATCAAGCCGTTGCGCGATCTCTCGCGTTGTCAGTCCCAGGATCGTTCCATTGAGAAAGACGTTCTCACGGCCGGTGAACTCCGGGTTGAACCCCGACCCCAGCTCCAGCAGAGCTGCGACGCGCCCGTGGACGTGTACGGTCCCGCTGCTGGGCCGCAAGATGCCGGCGATGAGTTTGAGCAGGGTTGTCTTGCCGGACCCGTTCTCGCCCACGATGCAGAACGTCTCGCCCTCGTGAATGTCGAGCGAGACGTCTCGCAGCGCCCAATGCTTCTCGTGACGCCGAAGCCGGCCCGCCGTCAGAAACTCCTTGAGGCGGTCGGAGCCGTGCGGGTAGGTCTTGAAGACCTTGCTGACGTCCTCGAATTGAACGATTCCCATCGATTTGCTCCATCATACCCAGGTACCCGTCTGACAAGCGTTCCGGTCTGTTGCACGGTGGCGGGTGTACTGGCTGACGGACGGATTCGGGATTTCGTAGCGGCTGACGAAAGATGTACAACAGGGACAACCCCGCTCGATGGACGAGATCGAGCGCCGTGCATTATGAGACACGAATCACGGATTTTTCGAGACACGGCTTCTCCCCCGTCGAGCCATAGCCCTTTCGCCGGAAGCCGCCGCCGCCCGCATCACGGGCTTTATGGTTTTCCCGAAACACGAGACACGAGACACGAATCACGGATTTCCGGCCTTTGGTACTGAAGGGCTTCAGTCTTGTTTCCCCGGCCCGGCCTGCATAGCATGTGGATAGGAAAGCCGTGTCTCGTGATGCGTGATCCGTGGCGCAAACGAAAGGAATGTTCACCGGCCGTCAGGCGTTTCCTTCTTGAGCGACACCGGACCACTTCCAAGGGTTTTCCCGAGACCCGAGAACGAATCACGGCCTTTTGAGGTCTGAGTAGAAAAAATGTCACAGACCAGCAGAATCGAGCGGCTCCCGAGCGACGTCCGCGAGGCGCTCCACGGCTGGTTGCGCGACCCCGCCATCACACAGACCGAGGCGACGGAGCGGACCAACGCCCTGCTCGACGAGCTGGGGCTGGCTGAGCGTGTCAGCCGGCAGGCCGTCAACCGCTACGACCAGCGGATACGGGCGGCCTGCGAGCAGGTGCTCCAATCACGGCAGGTCACCGAGGTCTGGGCCGACAAGCTCGGCTCGGTGCCCGACGGGCAGTTCGGCCACCTCGTCACCGCGATGATGCGTAGGCTGATGTTCGACCTCAGCTTCCGGCTCCAGGATCTCGAGATCGACGATGAGTCGATGCCCGGCGTCATCGAGAGCGTCGCCAGGATCAGCCTCGTGGCGGAGCGCCTGGAGCGTTCCAGAGAGATCGCCCTCCGCTGTGATCGCGAGTCCAAGCGCCAGGCCGCCGAGGAGTCCGCCGCCAAGGCTAAGGACGCCAAGCGCGCCGCCAGCGACCCCGAGCGGGTGCGCCAGATCATCCGGGAGATCTATGGCGTCTGAGTCACCTGGGAGCGCGTACGAAGGAAAAATCCCGCCCGCCGCCCGCAGCCCGGTCCTCTATCCCTACCAGCAGCGCTGGCTGGCGGACACCAGCCGCCTCAAGGCCGGCATGTTCGCCCGCCAGACCGGCAAGACCTTCACGGCCACGCTCGAGATCGTCCTCGATTGCATCGACGCCGAGGACGCCGAGCGGAGCGGGCGGAGAAAAATAGGCGCGGCGCGCTGGGTGATCCTCTCGCGCGGCGAGCGGCAGGCGCGGGAAACGATGGAAGAAGGCGTCAAACGGCATCTGCAGACCCTCCAAAGGGCCTACGAATATGTTGAAAACGACTACCTGGAGGGCGCCAAGGTCAAGGCCCTGGAGGTCAGGCTGGCGGGCGGCTCGCGCGTCACGGCCCTGCCGGCCCATCCCGACACGGCGCGCGGCTTCTCGGCCAACGTGCTGCTCGACGAGTTCGCCTTCCACGCCGACAGCCGCAAGATCTGGGCGGCGCTGTTCCCGGTGATCTCGGCCGGCCACAAGCTCCGGGTGGTCTCGACGCCCAACGGCAAAGCGAACAAGTTCCATGAGCTGATGACCGACCCCGAGGAACTCGCGGAGGAAAAAAACCCCTGGTCGCGGCACGTGGTGGATATTCATCGGGCGGTCGCCGAGGGGTTGCCGCGCGACGTGGACCTGCTGCGGCGCGGCCTCGGTGACCCCGACGCCTGGGCTCAGGAATACGAGTTGAAGTGGCTCGACGAGGCGAGCGCCTGGCTCCCGTACGACCTGTTGGCCGGCGTCGAGCACGAGCGCGCCGGCGATCCCCAAGGGTTCACGGGCGGACCGGCCTTCATCGGCAACGACATCGCGGCCCGCCGCGACCTGTGGGTCGGCTGGGTGTGGGAGCGCGTGGGCGACGTGCTGTGGACGAGCGAGGTGCGCACCCTGCGGCGGGCCTCGTTCGCCGCCCAGGCCGCCGCGCTCGATGAATTGGTGGCGTGCTACCGGCCGTTGCGGATCGCGATGGACCAGACCGGCATGGGTGAAGCGCCCACCGAGGAAGCCAAGAGGCGCTACGGTGCCCGCCGCGTCGAGGGCGTGCTGTTCACCGCCGACACCAAGCAGCATCTGGCCACGCTGTTGAAGCAGTACGCCGAAGACCGGCGGCTGCGGATACCGGTGGACGCCGCGGTCCGCGCCGATCTGCACTCGCTGCGGCGGGTCGTCACCCCGGCGGGCAACGTCCGCTTCGACGTGCACGGCGGCTTCGAAGGAAAGGGTGGAGGGCACGCAGAAAAAAGCCACGCCGACCGCGCCTGGGCCGCGGCGCTGGGCCTCTGCGCCGCCGACGTGCCGGTCGAGGTCTTCGACTATCGGCCCGTCCGCAAGCGGTACTACCAAGGGAACCCCCCCGACTTCGACCGTGGTTCGCATGGGGTGCGCGCGACCGGCGGTTTCGTGCGGGGAGTGCTGTGATTCCGTGTCTCGAAAAGGCCGTGATTCGTGGTACGCGGCGCGGGCGGCTGCGGCTTTCGGCAGATGGCCTACGCTTCGACGGGTGTCTCGTGATGCGCGGCGCAAACGGGAGGGGGTTTCACCGGCTGTCCGGCGTTTCTTTCTTGAGCGGCGCCAAGCAACTTCCAACGGTTTTTCAGGAATCACGAATCACGAGACACGAATCCCGAGTCGCGGCTTTTCCCGAATCACCGCCTTGGTTCCCTGCCCGGAATTGCCCGGAATTGCCCGGAATTTCTCGGCTAAAAATGTGCCGCAAATGAAGTGTCCGCGCACACAGGTGGTGTCCGGCGGAGCACCGGCCCCTCCCCTTTCCTCTGCTAGTCTGAAATGCGTGCAAGCGCCCGATCCGCTCCTCGACCGCCAGACCCTCGAGCGCCTCGAGCGCCTTGCGATCCGCTGGCAGCAGTCGTTTCAGGGTTTGCTGGGGGGCAACAACCTCTCGCGTTACGCCGGCGCGGGCCATGAATTCCTCGATCACCGCCACTACCAGCAGGGGGACGATCTGCGCTCGGTCAATTGGCGTGCTTATCTCCGGCTCGGCCGCCTGTTCGTGAAAATGTTCCGCACCGAGCCGCGCACGCCGGTGCGGCTGATGATTGATACCAGCGAGTCCATGTCCTGCGGCCCTTCCGAGAAAGGCGGCGAACCGAAGTTTACCTATGCCTGCCGTTTGGCGGCGGCGCTCTGCTACATCGGACTGGTAAGGCTCGAGTCGATCGTCATCCAGCCGTTCTCCAACGTCATGGCGGAAAACTTCCGCTCCGAGGGAGGTCGCCACCGCTTCGCGGGCGCGTCGCAGTTCATTGGCGGACTGTCCACCGGCGGCCGCTCCGACTTCGCCGGCGCCGCACGGCAGTTTTTGCAAACGGCGCCTTCCTCGGGTTTCACGGTCATCCTGTCCGATTTCCTCAGCGACGGCAATGAGCAACGTGCCCTCCAGTACCTTGCCGACTACGGGCAAGAGTTGATGCTCATTCACATCGTCGGACCCGAGGACGCCGCTCCCGCCGACCAGGGAGAATTCGAGCTGGTTGACGCTGAGTCCGGCGAAGTGCTGCGGATGAGCGTAGACCGCCCGGTCATCGACGACTACGTTGCGGCCTTCGAGCAACATGCCCACGACGTTGAGTACGTCGCACTCCGAAACGGCGGTCGCTACATCCGTCTCACGACCGATATCGATCTCGACGACGCTCTCTATGGAGCGCTGATGTTCACGGGCTCTTTGAGCCTCCAATAAGAGAAAGCCGCGACGCATGGAACTGCTCAGTCTCACTCTGGCCGAACTGCTCGCGTTCGTCGTTCCCATCAGCGCGGCGGTCGTCGCCCTTTATTTCTACGACCGCTCCCGCCGCCGCCGCGTCGTTTCGACTCTCCGTTTCTGGCCTCGGCGTCCCGTGTACTTGATGACGACGCGCCGCCGGCGTTTACAGCAGCCGTGGTCGTTGCTGCTCCAGTTTCTGGCAGCGCTCTTCATCCTGTTGGCGATTGCGGACCTTCGCTTCAGTGGTTCGAGCCGCGCCTCACGCCACCACGTCGTGATCCTCGAGACCTCCGCTTGGATGAGTGCGGCAGCCGCGGAAGGGCAAAGCGGAACCTTGCTCGACCGGGCCCGCGACAGGGCATCCGCTTTCCTCGACGCTCTGCCCGCCGACGATCCTGTCTTGTTGATCCAGGGCGATGCGAACCCGATGGTTGTTCAGGGTTTCACAACCAATCGGACCGCTTTCCGAGAATCCCTCGACTCTCTACAGCCAAGCTGGACCGCCGCCAACCTGGCGGACGCCGTCGAGCTTGCCAAGAGTGTCCTGCGCCTGGCAGCCGACTCCAACGGCGCCGGCGAACTGGAGACATCGAATGCCGTCGGAGAGATCGTCTACATTGGCGGCGGCCGAGTCTCCCCCGAAGTTCTGGGCCGGATCGACACTTCCGATCTGCCCTTCATGCGTTACATCGCCGTCGGTGAAGAAGTCGATGACGTCGGGCTCACCCGTGTCAGCGCCCAGCGGGAGCCCGCCGACCCGAGGCGATGGCGCATTGTCGCCGAAGTGCACAACCACAGCAACCGGCCTCGGCCCGTCCGCCTCGAATTCGATTTCGAGCAACAACGTCTCGGCTACAAGGAGGTCATTGTTCCGGCGGAACAGGCGCAGGAGGTTGTTTTCCATCTGGGCACGGAACGCGCCGGGGTGCTCTCCGCCTTCTTGGCTGAGGAAGACAGTTTCACCGGCAATAACCGGGCAAGCCTCGATCTGCCTCCTTTCCGGACGAGGGTCGTGCGCTTTGCCTCGCAACGCGGGCCGTTTTGGCGGCCGCTGCTTTCCGCGACACCTGCCGTCAGAGCCGTCTTTGGGGCTTCTAGCGACATTATCGAGCCGGATCTTGAGGTTTTCGATCGAACCGCGCCGGACGGCGAGACGGCAGGTCTCTACGTCGAACCTCCCAGCGCCGCATCGCCGATACCGGTCGCACGCTCCGTCGGGCGGACCCGTATCACGCAATGGGTGTCCCAACATCCGATTGCGGCGGGGCTGCGTACGCAAGACCTTCTCTTACCGAGGACGCTGGTTTTCGCTCCCGAACCCGGCGACGTGGTCGTTGCGGAAACGCAAGAGGGCCCCGTTGTCGTTGTACGCAACAGCGAGGGCCGCAAGACCGTCGTCTACGGATTCGATCCACTGGAGTCCCGGTTGGCCAATCGCCTTGTGACTCCTCTCTTGTTCGCCAATACTCTTCGCTGGTTCTCCCCGGACCTCTTCCTCAGCCGCCAGGTGCTTGCCGGATCGCCGGGTCTCGTTGAAACTCCGGTCGATGCCGAGGACGAAAGCGAAGTCGCCGTTCGCTCGGCGGAGACCAGCAGCCTGCCTTGGTCCCTCAAAGACGGGCGCCTGCGCTTCTTCATGCCCACACCGGGCAACGTGGAAGTGAAAACCCCTTTCCGCGAGGCCGGCTGGAGTCTCACTCTCCCCGAACTCGGCACGGCACGCTGGGAGCCGCCGGAAGGAACCTTGCGGGGCGTCCCGCCACCCTCGGCAGCAGCTGCTGGTTGGGGCTTTCCGCTCTGGCCCTGGCTCGCTCTGCTCGCGGTGGTCTGTTGGTTGATCGACTGGACCTGCTACGGCCGCGTATCGCCACTGCGGTCCGCTGCGGCCGTCTCTGCTTCCGCCGGTCGATTTAACGCCATCACCCTCGGCGGTCCAGGTGCTGTGCAGCCTCCCGTTCGCGACTACGAGCCGGTCAGGCAGTCCAGGGGGACGCAGTGACTTTCGAGTCGACGTGGGTTCTGACGCTGCTGCTCCTGCCGTTGTTCTGGCTTGCCTGGGAATGGCGGCGCACGTACCGCCGCGGCGCACTCGTCCTGAAAGCCGTGTCGTTCGCGCTGGTCGCGCTTGCTCTCAGCCAGCCGCGCCTCCGTGTTTTCGAGACCAAGGTGGCGCTCACCGCTCTGGTCGACCGGTCGGGCAGTATTTCGGAGGTCGACGCAACCCGCACGGAAGAGATGGTTTCGGCACTCCGAGACGCCCGGGGACGCCATCAGCTCCAAGTCGTCCCGTTCGATGAGACCACGCACTTCGCACGCAGGGCATCCGAGGCGGACGCATCACGGGCCGCCGCTACGAACCTCGAAGTCGCCGTCCGCAACGCCATCGGGACATTCCCGGTCGATCTCGTGCCGCGAATCGCGCTGATCTCCGATGGCAAGGGGACCTTCGGATCCATCGAGCGCGCTGCCTACCAGGCGCGCTCTTTGGGGATCCCCATCGATACGTTTGCCCTGGCCGGGCAGACGCCCCCCGAACTGCGCATTACAAACACCTTCGCTCCCGTACAGGCGTTCGCGGGCGAGAACGTGCCCATCGTATTGGAAGTGGTGACGGAGCGCGCCGGCGCGGCAACCGTCCAGCTCATGGTGGAAGACCGCGTGATCGGACGTTCCGATATCCAGCTTGCCGCCGGCGTCAATGTCGTTCGTGCGCAAGCCCGCGTTCAAACCGAGGGAGCGACGTCCGTGATCGGCCGCATTACTACCCCCGATATGGGCGCTGTTCAGTTCGAGCACGCCATCACGTTCAAGCGGCCCCGCGCTCTGCTCATCTCCGGTGACGTCACTGACACCGAGATCCACCTACGGCAGGTGCTCGGTGCGGCGGGTTTCGAAGTGGAGCGTTCAGCCGGTGTCATCGACGGGCCGCTCGACCCATACGCTCTCGCCGTCGTTAACAACTTTGATGTCGAAGTCTGGTCACCTTCGCAGAAATCCCGGCTTGCCGATTTTGTACGGAGCGGAGGTGGTTTCCTCTTCATCGCCGGCGAGAAGAACCTCTACGTTGAACTGCCTGACGACCGCGACGACCCGCTGTGGGAAACGCTGCCTGCACGTTTGGCCCCGCCAAGAACGCCCGAAGGCACCTCGGTGGTTCTCGTCGTCGACAAATCGTCGTCGATGGAGGGCAAGAAAATGCAACTCGCCCGGCAGTCCGCCACCGGCGTTGTGGCAAACCTTCGCCCGATTGATCGTGTCGGCGTGCTTGTCTTCGACAACTCCTTCCAATGGGCCGTCCCGCTGCGTACGAACAACGAACCGGATGTGCTGAAGCGACTTATTTCCAGCATCATCGCTGACGGCGGCACTCAGATCGCGCCGGCGCTCCACGAAGCCTTCAATCAGATCCGTGAAACGGATTCCGTCTACAAGCACATCCTGCTATTGACCGACGGCATTTCCGAGGAAGGTGACAGCATTGCGCTGGCGCGGGAAGCTGCCAAGCTGCAAATCACGATCTCGACCGTTGGCCTGGGGCAGGATGTGAATCGTGCCTATCTCGAGCGCGTCGCCTCGACCGCCGAGGGCCGTTCGTACTTTCTCATCGATGTATCGAGCCTGGAACAAATCGTCCTCCGCGACGTCATGGAGCATACCGGCTCCTCGATCATGGAAACTTCCGTGGTGCCTGAAGCTGTAGGAGAAGCCGAGATCCTCGAAGGCGTCTCGTTTGACGCCGCCGGCCCACTGCTCGGCTGGGTCAAGTTCGAAGCCAAGGACGACGCGGAAACGCTCCTCACCATCGGCGAGGAAGACGAGAAGGACCCCCTGCTGCTGCGCTGGCAATACGGACTGGGCCGCTCGGCCGTATTCGCCTCTGACGCCAAAGCGCGATGGGCGGTCAACTGGATCGGAGATCCGGCATTCGACCGCTTCTGGACCAACCTGTTGCGCGACCTGCTGCCCCGCTCGCCCGCCACCGAAACGTCCGCGCAGTATGAAAGCTCATCGGACGAGATCGTCGCCCGCTACCGGGTGACCGAGCGCAACTCCTTCGCCGTGCCTGAGACGCTGCCGGACCTCTTCGTGCTGGGCCCCTCGGATTTCCGCAGATCCATTCCCCTCAAACGAGTCGGCGAGAAGGAGTTCGAAGCGCGTGCTTCAATCGGGAATCGCTTCGGGCTGTTCCGGATACGCCCGGCCTCGCATGTCGAAACGTTCCCCGAGATCGCCTGCCATCGCGCCAACTCGGAACTCACCGACTATGGTTCGGATGAGCGTCTGCTCCAGAAGATCGCGGCCTGGACGGGAGGGCGCTTCCAACCGGACTTGTCCGCCGCCTTCGACGCGGGCGGCCGCTCGGTCGCGGCCGACATGAACCTCTGGCCCGGCCTACTTGCCCTGGCCTTGCTCCTGAGCCTCTTGGAACTGGTTGGACGAAAAGGCTGGCTGCCTTGGCTACGCCGCTGGATATAACCTGTATTTCTCACCACGTGGCGAGGCGAAGTGCGTGAGAGGGCGGTCAGGACGAGGCGCGAGGCGCTTGGCACGCGCAGGTGTACTTTGAGAGTACATTGAGCACGGCAAGCAAGCGCAACGAAATCATGGCGGTCGTATCGCGTGCTTCGACCGTCGGGTGGTGAGAAATGCAGGTTAATCGCGGACCCCGATCGGCCGCGAGTCGAAGACGTTAGTTACAGCCTTTTTCCGCCCGTTTGCGCTCGCGTTCGTCAAGGATCTCCTGATACTTGACCTTCTGCTCGTCGTCCAACAGAGCTATGATCCGCTCAGCGCGTTGCGCGCGCAAGGCCTTGACCTCCGGATCGATGGTTTTGCGAACTGCGTGGTATTGCTTGCCGATCTCGTCGTAGATCTCGTTGACGTCTTCGACTTGCTCCGGGCTCAGACTCAACTCCGTGCGGAGGCCGGCGATGAGTTCCCTGCGGTATTCCGTGGAAGACTTTCTAACCGGAGCCGCGACGCGGGCATCGCCGGTTTGCACGGCGTGGAAGCGGTGGGCCGCTCCACCGAGCACCAAACCGGCGGCGAACACCAGCCCCAGGTACAGGGCCGCTATTTTTTTTGGCTGACCGTTCATTCCCCGTTGCTTACCAATAGCCAGAGATCGCCATCATGCTCGTCGGCGGCATCTTGAGCAAGGACGTCGACGTACCCCCATTCCCGCACTTCGAGCGACTGCGGCGGCCGCCACATTCCCACGGCAGCCACGAGCAATGCCGCCGCCAACCCGGCCACGGCCGCCACCCTCGTCGCCCAGACCCGCAACGGCGTCAGCCAACCCGGGCTGCGCCGAGCGTCGATCTTCGCCCACAGCCCCGGCATGAAGCCGGCGGTCGGCTCGGGCGCGGGACAGGCAGCCCGGTAGAGCTTCCAAATCTGTTCGAGTTTCTCTTCCAGCAAGCGGCTCATAAGCCCACTCCGTCGCGAGTCTATCAAATCTTTCCCTGATTCTTCAAACTCTCGAGCGCTTTCAGCGCACGCTTCCGAGCCCGAAACAAGCGAACCTTCAGCGCGTTTTCCTTGACGTTGTAAATCTCCTGCAGCTCCTTCAGCGACATGCCCTCGATCTCTTTCAACGTCAGTAAGATACGATCGTCGTCGGATATGCTCTCGAACAACGCTCCGACGACCTGCCTCACCTCGTCGTGCCGAACATCCTCCTCGTGCCGTTTGCCGCTCTCCGAGGCGTCCGCCACGGTCACCTGCTCCTCGCTCAACTCCGCCATCGCCACGCTGCCCGACCGCCGCCGTTTTCGCAGATAGTCGTACGTCGTGTTCACCGTCAGACGGTGAAGCCAGGGTTCAAAGACCTGCGGTAAACGCAACTGATCGAGCGAGTAGTAGAGCCGTACAAAGACATCCTGCGTAACATCTTCAACGTCCTCCGGCCGGCCGATCAACCGGAACACCGTACCGAGAATGCGGCTCCGGTACGACCGGACGATCTCGTTGAACGCCGAGGCGTCTCCGGACTGTGCGAGCTGGACCGTCTCGGGATCGACGAGCATCTAGACTGACAATCGAATCAGCGCTGATCATAAGCGCCCAGCCGTCTCTGAGTCCGCTTTACCCGCACTCCCGGACCTCAGCACATAAGGGCGCAACAGCAGAGGTTTAGGTTACTGCAAAGCGCCGCTAAAGGTCATTGGCTCTATGCAGTGACCCGTGTCTCGTGTCCCGTGGCTGGTGACTGCCGCCCAATGACCACTAGTCAGCAAGCCACTGCCTCGAGGCCGCACTCAGGCGAGATCTGTTCGTTCGTCGCCCGGCCTGTAGTTGTACTTCAGGCGGATCGAAGTAGCCGTTGTCATTGGCATCGACAAAGATGGGGTTTGTGAACGAGAACGAGCTGTACTTCTCGAAGGGCGTACTCCAGCGCTTCTCGGACGACGCGATCACCGCGTACCAGGTGTCACGTTTTGGCTTCACGATCAACTCGGCGGCAAAACGGAGCGCCTTGTCTTCGTCGGCGGGCTCGTTGACTTCGTAGGTTGTCAGAACCTCGCCGTTGCGAATCACTTCGACTGTTTCGACAGGTACCCACTTTGGAGACTGCACGTCGATTCGCAGTGTGACCGAGCCGTCCGTGTCAGGAACCAGCGAGCCGACCGGAGCGCCGTCGCCGGTGAGTTGGATGTAGGGTCCGTGGGCGGTGGTGGCCGCCCGGCTCTTGAGTGCGGTCACGATCGCCTCCGGATCGATCTCCCAGGGGTTGTCGGTGACCGATTGAACGTAGTTCCGCGGATAGCCCGGGACGTGACTGGGATAGCCGTGTGCATCGGTGTTCGCCACCCCGGTCACCAGGATTCCCTTGTTGAGGAAGCGGTACCAGTCAAGCAGCTTCTGGTCAGCGAGCTCCGTCCTGCCGATGCGGTCCTCGGTCTGATCCGTGAGCATGTTGAAGACTTCGAACTGGTCGAAGCTCCCATCGAAGAAGGCCGGGTCGTAGTCACCGCTGTCCGGGTCCAGGCGGCTGTCGAAGTAGCCGCTTCTGGGACTCGGATTCCAGCGGCGCGGATGATTTACCTGGATGATCTCCTCGCCGGGGTCCAGCCGAATCAAGCGAAAGAATTCGGAAGGTGTCTGGATCGAGTGACGGAAGGAACGTTTCTTCCAACGGTTGACTTCGAGCGGAAAGCTGTTGAAGTGCCCGAACGCGGTGTCGATTTCCGCTCCGATCGTCGACTGCAGGAACTGCTGGAGGTTGAGCTTCCGGATGTAGGGTGAGTAGTCCTTGAGGATGTTGTGATCGGTCGCGGTGAGCAGATCGATGCCCTCCGCGGCGGCGACGATGGCCCCTTCGCGCAGAGGGAACGTCAGGTGAAGATGGCAATCGGCGGAGATGAACCCGTCGGTTTCGATGACTCGCTCCAGCGTCGAATCGAGGTAGGTGGTCTTGCCGGCTTCGATACGGATCTGCTGGTGGTCGAGGGAATATTCGGTTCCTCGGCTTACGTAGACGTCGTAGTCGCCGGTTGGTAGAACCTTCTCTTCACGGCCGGAGTGCGTGACCAGGTAATTCTCCCAGCGACCGACGACGGGCGGCTCGCCACCTCCGCCGGCGTGGGCGAAGAAGAGCCGTGCCGGCAAGTAGCGCCCGCTGACGGCTTCGGTGATCTGGAAGTTGAGTTTGCCGACCGGCCCTCCGGCCTGGAGGACAACGCGAGCGTCCGCGTCGGGCGCAGCATCGGCGCTGACCTGCCGATGGGTACTCAGATTGAACGCGAGGAGGGACGTGGCCAGGATCGTAAAACCTCCTCGAAGAATGAGCTCTGGACCTCTCATGGTTGCTTGATTCCTCCTGGATGGGCTGGGCTGACGAGAGTAGTTTACGCTAACTGCACCGGGTTTCACTTGCTTTGCGAAGGTTCATGTCTCCTGTGGAGACTTTTGACACGGACGATCCACGTAGCACGACGCAACGCCTTCGGAATCGAAGACGGAGTCCGGAACGACCTCGTGGAGAATGCAACCGTCAAGCAACGTCGCCGGAAAACCCATTGCTGCGCAATCACTTCATCAAGGATGTTCAAGACCACTCCCGAAGCGTCGCGTTGCATGGCATCACCGTCCGCAGCGTTGGCGCGTAGTTCATCTTCTTCGGCTTAGGAGTCGTCGGTTGACTTGAGAACGATATCCTTGAACTCCACCCACATCGGCTTTCCGGAATGTATCTGCAGACCGATTACACCCCGGTCGATGCGCTTCGAGGACTCTTGGTCGATCACTTGCGAGGCGGTCTTGCCGTTGATCGTGAACGAAAAGCGTTCGCCTTGAACGATGACATGAACCAGGTTCCACCCGTCGACACTGACGTCGGTCGGAGTCAGAGCGTCTTCAAGATCCGCAAACGTCCTGTCTCCGGCTTCGTTGATCGTGACGACCTGTCCGCGGTTGACGAGATTCGCCCCGCGAGGGTAGCCGTGGAAGTCCCAGGCGCCGAGCACTTCGGGGCCGATCCCGACGTGGCCGAAATCGGCGTGGTAGCCCGTGATGCGGTGCGTCTTCGAATGACCGAGCAGGCCTCGGATATGAATCCCCGAGTTGGCCGGCGAGCTGATCCGGTAGGAGAGCTTCAGTTCGAAATCGCTCAATTCTCCGCCGGTCCAGATGAGGTCCGAGCCCTCTCCCTGCGTCCTGCCAACGAGCCGTCTGTCGCGGACCGACCAGTCAGCCTCACGCTCGGCCGGGACGACGCGCCAACCGTCGAGGCTGTCGCTGTCAAAGATCGGAACGAAGCCGCGATCCGAAGCGTCGGTCGTGGCGAAAACAACGCCGAGGGCGATCAGAAGTGTCAGCAGCCGGAGCATGGGCGGAAGTTGTAGCCGTTTCTTCAGCGCGAGTCCAAGTATGATCGTTTGCACGCGCCGGTCCGATTCTACCTTGAATGCACAACATGAAGTGGTGCATTAGCATTGCCTGCCCGAGTAGCCTTTCAGTGAGTGGGGCCGTTCAAGCGGAGGTTGCCTTTGGCAAACCCCACTTCTTCTGCAAGGAAACTGTTGCAGATAGTTCCACCTGGTGACGAGGGAAGGCCCTTGGGTCGCATCAAGAAGAGCCCGTCTTTTCGACTGCGCGATCCTTGTCGAACGCAGAGCGGATGGCTGCATTCATTCGGTTAGCACGAACTAAAGGGCCTCCAGACCGTGTGAGGTTGGAGCAACCCAATCAGGCCATGGTCAACTTGGTGCGTATCTCGCGCGGCGGAATCCGCTTGACCTGTTCTCCATTGAAGACGGTGTAGGTGAGGTGGATGATCTTGGGGTTTTCTTGCTCTTCGCCGTCCTTGGCATCCTTGACCTTGCCTTCCGTCTTAAAAAAAAACTTCCAGTATTCGATGGCGGTTCCCCGCTCGCCCTTACGAATGTGGCCTCCAAGTTTTTTGGCGTTGTTGAAGGTCACCCAACGAAGATCCGAGTAGCCGCGTTCTTCCGCCTCGGATCGGAGCATGATGGAGTTGAGACCTCGATAGCGGGTGCCAGAGACAGGGTTGTAGGGCGGTGCTTCGGCTCCCGTCGGAGCGTCCCGTTCCTTCTGCCAGGGAGCCACATCCTTCATCAACTGCTCGATGACGCGCTCTGCGGCGTTCTCGGCGAACTCCCTGGCGGTTAGCTGTGATGATCTATTGGGCATAGGCTACAGCGCTACTCCATCTGGAGTCACTCCTTCGTTGAGCCGAGCGTCCAGAGCTTCCGCCTGTTCGTCGGTCATGGAGACGACATCGTCTTCCTGCACAGCCGCTTCAAGGTCCTCCATGGTTGCGTTCGGCGGCATGACGCGTACCTTAACGGGCTCTTGAGGGTTGCCGTAGGGGTGCTCTTCCGGCCGGCAATCGAAGTGGGTGTAGCGGTAGATCTTTTTCTTCTGCATGGCTGGTTTCTCCTTACCTTTCCAAGGAAGCGATGGCTCTCGGAACGACTCTCTTCGCATAGTAGGACGGGTTGTGCTCGTGCTTTCGTTTCACTTCGATCTCACTTTGGATCGCGGCAGAGCTATCACCTTTGCGAAGACCGTCTCTCGCCCGCGCTCCATCGAGCCCCGAAGGCGACGTATCGCCGGCAACTGAATAGCCTGCTCCCGAAGTCGGCGGTTTCCCTGGTGCTGCCCTTTGCTACGGGGTTCTCTCTTCCTCTTGAAACAGTTGCACCGGCCCGTCTTTCCTCTGCGCCGCGCCTCATCTCGCAAGGGCTTCATGAGGGTGTAACGCGCGTCCTCCTATAATGAGGCCGATGCACGGACTCGATCGTCGCGGTTTTCTGACTTGTGCGGGTGGATGGGCGGCCGCTTCTCTGTTCGGCTGCGATGGGCAGCAACCGGCCTCTGACGCGCCCACGCCGCGATTCGAGTTCGTGCCTCACGTCGTCGGCGCCAACACCGCTATTCAGGGCGCGGGGTTTTTCGAGGCTATCGATATCGTGTATGGTCTCGGATTCCGCACGCTCGAGGTTCTGCTCGTCTTGGGGCGCCTTGAAGCCACGCCGGAGCAACACCCGGGCTTCCGATACGACCAGCTTACGGAGGAGCAGAAAGAGAAGATCAAGGCGGCGCTCGCGCCGTTCGACCAGGTAACGGTCCATCTTCCCTTCTCGGTGCCCTACATGCAACCCGATGACGACGATGCCGTCGCGGACCTCGAGATGAGCATCGAGGCCAGCGGGTTCATGGGAGCCAAGGTCGCGGTGCTGCACCCTCAATCCGGCGGAACGAAGTTGGAGGAGACTCGTCCCACGGTCATCGAACGAACCCGCAAATGGGCGTCTATGGCCGCCGACCTAGGATTTCAGATCGCCTGCGAAACCAGCGCGCCGCCTTCAATTCCGGGGCTCGTCGACTTTATCGACGAGATCAACCACGACAACGTCGGGGTGACGCTCGACGTGGGACATCAGGCCCGCTTCGATGAGCTGTCACACGTCAAGCCCGAGGAATACGGTACGCCCGAAGGAATCAAGGCGTACAACGACGTCAACGTGAAGATCGTCGAGGCGCTCGGCGAAAAGCTGTTCCATCTGCACGTCCACGACATCGAGCCGGACACCTGGCGCGAACACAAGCCGCTCGTCCACGGCTTCATCGATTACCCTCGGCTGCTTTCCAAGCTGCGAGAGATTCAGTATCCCGGCGTGCTGATCTTCGAGATCGGCGGCGAAGGCGAAGCGATGCCCGTGTACCTGCGGGATTCGAAGCAGAAGCTCGACGGCTATCTCGCCGCATAGCCGCCCCTGGTGCAAGTCACGCGGGCGGCGTCAGGCGCCCCGGTTCGAGTGGGTAAAGCGTGGTCGCCCCAGGAACGCCGCGCCTTTCTTTGCGCGCGACTGCCGATCCGGGGATCCTTGGCCGCGTTGGTTCGGACGGTCTCAGCTCAACGCCGCATATCGGAGATGTAGCATCCGACCGCCTTGGTAAAGCGAGGGGTGAACGATTCGCCGGCGAGGACCACCTGCAAGGCTTCCTCGAGGTCGTGCTTCGTCGGACGCGGACGGACCTTTCCAAAGTCGAGATAGCGGTCGTCGATCCGGCCGCGATAGGCCAGGCGGCTGTCGGAAGCGAAAACCGCGGCCTCGGGTGTCACGCTCGCTCGAGTCAAGTCCACGAGCCGATGCTCCGGGTCGCGGAGGGCATCGAAGTCGTATCCAAAGTCCTCCAGGTGTTGCCGAATGGCACCCGGTGTCTCGGCGGGGTTCGGATACACGAGCCAGAACCTGACGCCTTGGTTCGAGAACTCCGCCTTGAGCCGTTGCACCTCCGGGGCGTAACGGTTCGAAACGGGACAATCGACGCTGCTGAAGATGAAGACGCTTGCCCGGGCGTCTATGTCATCGAGAGGGGCGACCGATCGTCCGTCGAGGTCAAGCAACACCACTTTTGGATCGGAACCGCCGCAAGACAAGCTCATCAGCAGGCCCGCGAGCACCGACAGGACGATGTAAAGAGCGATTGTTGGCTCCTTGCACGGTCCGGCGACTTGCATCCTGGAGTTCCCGCTCAGAACGATCCGTCCATCCAGGGGGCGGTCTTTTTGCCGACGATTTGCATCCCGGCGAAGCCGCGCCCTCAAGGCTGATTGTACGGGGCCTTGTTCCGCCAGGCAAACCCGTCCCGGCTCTCGTCGGCCAACAGAATCCGGCTCAGGGTTCCGACTGTCTGGCGCGCTCTGCAAGCGACAGGTTGCGCCGGGCGTCGGCGTAATCGGGAGAAATTTCCAGAGCCTGCTTGTAGTGGCGGATGGCTTCGTCAAGCTTGCCCATCGCCGCCAGGGTGTTAGCCAGGTTGTTATGAGCTTCGGCGTAATCAGGGGCGAGCCGCAGGGCTTGCCGGAACTCGCGAGCCGCGGCGTCGAAATCGCCCTGCGAGCCGAACACAATGCCGAGGTTGTTGTGTGCTTCGGCGTTGGCCTTGTCCGCGGCAATCGCCTCTTTGAGATGTTGCGTTGCGGCGGATACGTCACCGCGGTCAAACAGTGCAATCGCCATGTTGTTATGAGAGGGGGCGTGATCCGGCCGGTGCCGGAGCGCGGTGCGGTAGTGGCCGATCGCCTCATCCGCCTTGCCCAAAGACTCGCTCGCGACCCCCAGGTTGTAGTGCGCGTACGGATAGTCCGGCTTGATCGCCAGAGCCCGCCGGAAACAAGGGATCGCCTTGCCGGTGTCATTGGCTTCGAGGTAGAGGTTCCCCAGCGCATTGTGTTTTTCGTAGTCTTCGGGATGAATCTGCAACTGCTTCTCATAACCCGCGATCTGCGCCAGCCGTTCCTTGCGTCCGAAATCGCGGCTCAGCAGCGCCCAGTCGTTCGAGTCGCGCGGCAGCACTTGAAACCACAGGTCCCCCATCTCCTCGGCGGTCTTCCAACCGTACGTTACGCGTACCGGAGGATTCCTCGGATTCTCCGCGTTCGCCGCCGAGTTGTCGTACGTGAAACGCATCTCCAGCGCGGTTCCCCGAGGCAGGACAGGCGGCTTGACGTAACGGTATTCGTCCTGCCAGTCGAAGTCCCATCTCTCGATGCGCAGCAGCGGGTGTTTCGTCCCGTCGGGGAGTACGGCCCAACCTTCCATTCGCTGTCCGAGATAGTGCGCGTGCGGGTACACGTTGAGAACCTCGACGTCCACCGGCAGCACGTAGCGGTCTTCGATCACGTAGTGCTCTTCTCCCGGCGCGATGTCGATCGTCTTTGAGCCCAAGCGAAGAATGAAGGGTGTCCGCGACGGTTTCGCGGCGGTGAAGTAAAAACCAAACGAGGACTGTAACCGCTCCGGCTTTCCGGTCGGAAGCATGTGCATTTCGAGCACAAGATCGGTCCCCGGCAATAGTTCCCACGCCATATCGTCGGGACGCAGAACCGGCTGCTTGCCCGGCGTCCAGCCGATCCAGTGACCGGAGGGGTCAAAGATCTCGTCCATGAGCATGCTGCTTGCGAAACCGGGTCCCGGCTCTTCGGCATTACGCCGCCGGGAACGGCCGGAACGGTCCAGCAGCATCCGGGCATGATGCACGATCTTGGCGTTGCCGGGGCGGAACTCGAAGCCTTGAACGTACTTGGGTTCGGAAACAGGGATAGGAATCGCGAAGTTGCGAAAGACATCCTCTCCGCCGGCGGGCAGGTCGTAGGCCTCCGGCATCTGAATCACGAGATCCGGCTCGCCCAACTGCCATCCCTCCGTCCACTCGGGCAAGGGAGGGAGGTCGGCGGGGTCACCTTCGGGAGCGCCTCCGGCAACCCACTCTTCGATCATGGCAATCTCTTCGCCGCTCACTCGCCGCACGCCTTCGAAATCTCCATAGCCCGGTTCGGGAAGCCAGGGCGGCATGTAGCGGCTCTGCGTCACGGTCTGAACAAGCCCTGCACGACGACGAACGTCGTCGTAGGTCAGCAGCGGGAAGGGACCGGCTTCACCCGGACGGTGGCACCCGGCGCAGTTCTCGTAGATCACCGGAGCGATGTCTCGCGTGAAGGTCCACCGGCTCGACCCTGGGCGAGACGTCTGTTCCGTCGACGTCGGGGCCGCGCAACCCCACGACAAAACGATAGCCAGTGCGGCCGTAGAGCATGCCGGGCCGAAGCGAGATGGTTTCTCCGGACGACTCACAACTGCGTATCCGACGGGAAGCGGCAGGTGCGTCTTCCGAGACGGGATGACGCAGACACCCACCTGCACCCGTGGGCTGATTGTAGATGCCTGTTGGATCGTGAGGCAAACACGAAAGAGTCCGCGTTACGGCCGAAGGACGAGCGCAAGGAAAAGGCCGGCCCGCGAGGCGGGGCCTCCGGGAATACAGGGATAACCACAGGGGGGAGAGAGATAGGAGGTATGGTTGTGGGAACATCGAACACCCGAATCGGGGCCGATACACACCCATTGCCGCTTTGATAGAAGCGTCATTCCGACACCCGCTCGCGGGCGCGCTCGAAGAGCGCCTCGCGCAAGCCGTCCAGCACGCCTTCCAGCCGCGCCATGCGTTGCTCCAGGGAGTCCAGGCGATTCTCCATGACCTTCATGTCCTCGCGCAAGCCCTTGATACTTTCGTTCATGTCCTCGCGCAAGCCCTTGATGCTTGCGTTCATGTCCTCGCGCAAGCCCTTGATGCTTGCGTTCATGTCCTCGCGCAAGCCCTTGATACTTGCCACGTGGAGTGCCGCCAGCGCAACACCCACACTCAGAATGCCGATCAGTTCAGCGCTCATCGCCTATACCTTCTCACAACGTCCTCCCCATTCACATCATCTGACCGATCACCACGGCCTCGTGCGGCCACGGCAAGGGCTTGTACTCTGTATTGTCGCTCACGTGCGCCGCCATACGCCGCCGGTACGGCTCGACAAGCAGTTCATTGTCTCACGCATCGCCGACTGCACCGCGTTCTGGTGGAACGAGCGCAAGCACCTTGGGACGAGTGCTTCATCCTGTACTTCGGCCGTCGGCGGCCAAGGGCGCTCGGTCCGGAATGCCGTTGTTCCGTCGACGTCGGGGCGGCGCAACCCCACGACAAAACGATAGCCAGTGCGGCCGTCAAGCATGCCGAACCGAAGCGAGATGGTTTCTCCGGACGACTCACAACTGCGTATCCGACGGTAAGCGGCGGGCGCGTCCTCCGGGACGGGATGGCGCAGACACCCACCTGCACCCGTGGGCTGATTGTAGATGCCTGTTGGATCGTGAGGCAAACGCGGAAGAGCGCGCGTCACGGCCGGATGACGAGCGCAAGGAAAAGGCCGGCCCGTGAGGGCCGGCCCCTTGTTAAAAAGTTCAGCCTCCCGGCTTAGAAGGAGAGCTTCAGTCCGAACTGAAGAATCCGCATGTCCTGCCGCGTGCCTCGGATCTCTCCCTGACGAGAGCTGTCCGGGGTGAGCTGCGTCACCGAAGAAAACCCCAGGGAGCTCGACGGCTGGTTGAAATAGGGCGTATTCAACGCGTTGTAGAACTCCGAACGGAACTGTAGAGTGAACCTCTCCGTAATCTGGAAGTTCTTGAAGAGGCCGAAATCGACTCTCCTCTGTCCCGGCGAGTCGAGCACGTTATAGCCGAAGTCGCCGACATGACACAGATCCTGCCGTTCGGGAATGCGGCACGTGACCCGCTGGAAGGCATCCGGGCGGAACCACAACTTGCGGTTCTGGCCGGCGAACGCAGGCTGCCCGACAAGGTCCGGCCGCACGTGCTCCTCGACGACGTTCAGATCTTGCCGTCGCGCCCGGATCTGGTACGGGAAACCGGTGCGCAGCGAGATGATCCCGTTCGACTGCCAGCCGCCGATGATGTGCTTCAGAGCGCCCGGCAGGTTCCGCCCCGGCATATCCCAGACGAAGTTGGCAACCAAGTACTGTGTCTGGTCAAACCGCAGCCGGCCGCGGTCGCAGTGGCGGCAGAGACGCGGCTGTTGAATCTGAGCGCCCTGGTTGCCGCCCGCTTCGCCGTCGCCGTGCGTTTTCGAGAAGGTGTAGGCGACACCGAACATGAAACCGGACGAGTAACGCTTCTTCAGCTCCATCTGCAAGCCGTGATGGAAGGCGTTCTGGTAGGTGTCCAGGTAGCGAACTGTCGAGAGGTTTTGCACGCCCAGCTCCGGCGTTGCGGGGTCGAAAAACCGCGGGAACGGCCGATTCGCCTGGATTTGACTGTCCGGAGACGGCGCGGGCGAGTTCCAGTTGCGCATGCTGTTGCCGACATGGCGCATCGCGTGGCCCACGTAGCCCACGGTCAACTGGGTGTTGAAACCCAGGTCGCGCTGGAGGTCGAAGCTCCACTTCCACATGTCGCCATCCTTGGTTTCCGGGTTGAGCGCCACCGTGTTGACGGGGTCCCCGAGGTTGCTGGGAAGCGCGCCGACGTTGTCCAGGAACGGATCGTCGAGCGTGATCGCCAAGTTGTTGTCCCGGAATCGCTGCGTTCGGAGGGTTACCGGCTCTCCGCCGATCCCGCTGACCGTGATGCTTTGAGCGGGGTCCATGGTCTGGATGAACTCCGTCGCGGCGGCCAACGGGGGATTCAGGTTCAGAATCGACCAGTTGTTCCAGTGCATGAGGTTGTCGAAGTAGCCTGCGGCGGTCCGCACCACCCACTTCTCGGTCGGGCGATAAGCGATGCCCAGCCGCGGCATGAAGAAGCGAACGTCCTGATGGAACAGCTTGATGGCGCCGCCCTCACCCAACTCCGGCGGTCCCATGGTGGGGATTTGCCGCCCCGTATCCGGATCGGTAAAACCGCCGTTGCCGACAGCGGTGCCCGGCGCATGGTTCTCGTCGGGGAACAAGACCGTCCGCAAGAAACCGCCGCGGCCACGGATGTTGCCGTTGTAGTCGAACCGGAAGCCCATGTTGATCGTCAGCCGCGGGCTGAACTTCCAGTCGTCCTGGATGTAGTAGCCCTGGCGGACCGCGACCGGGCTGGTGATGGCGACCCCTTCGGGCGTCTCCGTCGTGTTGGGGATGCCCATCAGGAACGAGGCATGGTTGAGGCCCACCTCGTTGTTGCTCCAACGCACCCGGCCCCGGCCCAGGTTCGCGCCACCGTCGTGCATCGTCAGCCGGTAGACCTCCCCGCCCATCTTCAGGTTGTGAGAACCCTTGATGACCGACAGATGGTTGCCGATCTGCTGGTTGTTGGGGTTGTTGTATTCACGGCCGTCGTTGACGTTGTAGAGGCTCAGGTTGGGATAGCCGTGCTCGTCGGTGTCGAGCTGGCGGCCCGAGCCCGCGATGATGTGGAACGGCCCGATGCCGAGGGCCGGCATGTTGAAGCTTTCGTCGCCGGTGCGGGGACTGAAGCTGCCCCGGTTGAACTTCTGGAAGCCGAACCGGAACTCGTTGATCATGTTCTGACTGAACGTATGGATCCACTGCGTGGCGACGTTGTAGGTGTTCTCCCCCCGGGTACTCATGAAGTTCGGGTTCAAGGTAGGGTTCACCCGATCGCTTTTTGAGACCGCAAGCCTTCCGAAGATGCGGTCGGTATCGCTGAAGTGGTGATCGACTTTCGTGAAGTATTGATTCACGGTCAACGGCCTGACGAGTCCCTGGCGGCGCGTGAAGTCCAGGGGGTCCGGCTGGCGGAAGTCGGCCCGCGCCACCACCGGCAGGATGTTGTCCCGGATTCCGGGGTGGATGCGGTCCGACGGGATGGTGTTGTTGGGGAAGGGATCGCCGGTGAACGGGTCGTAGATCAGGATGGGCTGGCGCATCCTGCCCCCGGAACGAGGCGTGGGCGTCATCAGCTCCGAGAAGTCGCCCCCGCGAAACGAATCGTGGGGATAGAAGCTTTCCGCCACACTCTTCGTCCGCTCGCGGCGCCCGTCCCAGGCGAACATCCAGAACGTCTTGTTCTTGACGATGGGACCGCTCATGACGAAGCCGAACTGATTGCGGATGCGCTGGTTGACCTCTGTGCGCTCGTTGGCGGCCCGCTCGAAGTTCAGGAAGTAGGGCTCGGCGTCCAGGGCGTTGTTGCGCAGGAACTCGTAGAACGTGCCGTGCAGCTCGTTCGTGCCGCTCTTGAGCGTGATGTTCGTTACGGCGCCGCCGCCAAAGCCGGTCTCCGCCGAGAAGGAGCTGGTCTGGAGCTTGAACTCCTCGATCGCCTCGATGGAAGGCACGAACGGTGTGACCGAGCGCCGTACGTCGGCGGTGTCGGTGCCGTCGAGGCTGACCACTTGGTGAAGCTCGCGCACGCCATTGGCGCTCACCGAATAGCTGCCCTCGGGGATGTAACCGCTGTCGCCCCGATTCATGCCCGAGCGCTGTCCGAACTGCACGCCCGGAACCAGAACCGCCAACTGGACGATGTTGCGGCCGTTGAGCGGCAACTCGACGATCTGCCGGTTTTCGATCACGCTGCCGACCGTCGAGTTCTCGGTGTTGAGCGTGATCGCGTCGGCGGCGACTTCGATGGTTTCGGTAACGTCGCCGACTTCCATCACGAAGTTGGTTCGAACCTGCGCCGTGGTCTCCACGCGCACCCCGCTCACCGACTGTGTCTTGAAGCCGTCCAACTCACAGCGGACGTTGTAGTTGCCCACCGGCACGTACGAGAAGCGGTAGTTGCCGGTTTCGTTGGTGTTCACGGTGGTCGTAATACCCGTGTCCACGTTCGTCATGGTCACCGTCGCGCCGGGGATGACTGCGCCGGTAGCGTCCGTTACCAGACCCTCAATGGTCTGCGTCGAGGTTCGTTGCGCGTGCAGGGGGAGCGTCACCAACCCCAGCAGTACAACGAGCCCTATCAGTGTGGAGAGTCTTATTTTCCGATTGGATGCAAACATGTTATTTTCCTCAAAAAGTTCGATCTCTGGCAATGGGGGAGTGTCCTCAACCAACTGCCCGGATCGTGCACTACGGCGACGCCGGACATACTACCCCCAAAGAAAATCTGAGTCAAGATAGCACAGGCCCAACCGAATAGTCAAGAATTTCAGCGTTTCCGCAACCAGGCGGAGAGGGATCTGTGAAGAGGTGCGGGAACAGGTGTTTCGGGTGGGCGAGCGGGATGAGCTCAGATTCGCACCGACACCGACCTTAGCCGTCCAGCGCCGTCGAAAAACGACCAGACGGGGCTCCATGCCGGTGCTCCAGTCGGTGGCGTTGCTTCCGGCGGCGGCGACCGTCTCGATCGGAGCCGCGGCGCTGCATGGCCCGTCCTCTCCCCCGGAAATGCGGAAAGCGTTGGCGGGTCAGGTTGGGGCGGGGGTGGAGAACCAGTCTTCGGGGAGTTGGCCTTCGGGGAGGAGGTCTCCTTTTTCGATGTAGCGGGTCTTGCGGGCGTACTTGGCGGCGTGGGGGTCGTGGGTGACGATGACGATGGTTTTGCCGTGCTGCTCGTTGAGCAGGGCGAGGGCGTTCAGCGCTTCTTTGGCGGAAGCGGCGTCGAGGTCGCCGGTGGGTTCGTCGGCCAGAATGATCGCCGGGTCCGTGACGATGGCGCGGGCGATAGCGACGCGCTGTTCCTGTCCGCCGGAGAGTTGCCGCGGGTAATGATCGAGGCGGTCGCTCAATCCGACGATATCGAGAGCCGTCTTGGCGTTCTCCAGGCGCTGTTTCTTGCTGAGACGGGTCAGCAGCAGCGGCAGTTCTACGTTTTCCAAGGCGGTGAGGACGGGGATGAGGTTGAACGTCTGGAAGATGTAGCCGATGTGCTCGCTGCGCCAGGCGGCGAGTTCCTTTTCACCCATGCCGCCGATATCGTCGCCGAGCACGGTCAGGCGGCCCGCCGTCGGTCTGTCGATGCCGGCGATGAGATGGAGCATCGTTGACTTGCCGGATCCGGAGGGACCCATCAGCGCCAGGAAATCCTTACGCGGGATGTCGAGGTCAACGTTGTTGAGCGCCAGCACGCTGAACTCGTCGCGGCGGTACTCCTTGACCACGCCTCGGAGCTCGACGGCTTGTTGTCCCTGACCGGTTTCTTCGCGCATCACTGCCTCACTCGTATGGGGGCCCCGTCCTGGAGATCCTGCGGCGGAGAGACGATGATGTCCTCGCCGCCGGCCAGACCGCCGCCGATTTCCACGCCGCGCGGCGTCGTCTTCCGCACGCTGATCGTGCGCTTGGCGGTGTGGCCGTCGTGAACAACGAAAACACTGTCGCCGTTCACCAGGGCAGACGTGGGAATCGTGATCGTCGGGCGCGCGGGAGCGGCGTCGGCGGGCTGCTCCTCGGCGAGGAACGCGACATTGGCGTTCATCTCGGGCCGCAAGAAGGAGTCCGGTTCCAGAATCTGCACCTTCACCTGAACCGTGGCCTTCTGGCGGTCGGCTTCGGGCGACATTTCGACGATGGTGCTCTGGTATTTGCGATCGGGAAAGGCGTCGGTGGCGACGACGGCGTTTTGGCCCATGGTGAGCTTTGCGAAGTCGTCCTGGCTGATATCGAGCTCGACCTGCAGGTCGTTCAGGTCCGCCAAAGACACGACGAACCCCTTGGCTCCGCGCTCTCCCACGAAGCTGGTCGTGATGAACTCGCCCACCTCGACGTTTCTCTCGAGAATCGTACCCGTCACGGGCGCGCGAATCACCGTGGCTTCGAGCTGCGTGAGGGTGTACGCCAATTCGCCTTCGGCTTGTTTGACCTGACCGCGCACGTAGTCGATTTCTTCCTGGCGGGGACCGATGCGTACCAGCTCGTAGGCGCGATCCAAGGATGCCACTCGGGCTTGCCGCGCGTCGTAGCGGGCTTTGGCGTCATCCAGGTCTTGCTGCGGCACAACGCCTTCCGCATGGAGAGTGCGAACGCGGTCGAGGTTGACACGGGCGTTTTCGAGGTCCGCTTTGGCTTCCTCGAGGTTCGCACGGGCAAGTTGGATCTCCTCGGGGCGAGAGCCGGCTTCCAGTTCCGCGAGCCGCGCCTGCAAGGCCGCGAGGTTGCCTTCAGTCTGACGGACCCTCGCGCGGTACTCGTCATCCTCGACGCGTACGATGGGGTTCCCCTGGGTGACGGTGTCTCCTTTTTCGACGCCGATCCAGGCTACCTTGCCCAGAACTTTGGAGGCGACTTCAATCTTGTAGTGCGCGATGACGTAGCCGGCGGCGTTGAGGACGACCTGTTGACCGCTCAAGCCTGCTGTCTGCGGAGTCACTCTGATGGTGTCGACCTCGATCAGCCCCGCCTCAGCGAAGCCGAAGCGCCAGATTCCGAGCGCGGCGAAGGCGACAACGCCGATGATGATCCACCATTTCGCCCAGCGCGCCGGCTCGCCGCCGCGTTGTGAGCGGTCGATCTTGAGGCTGGCGAGCCTCTGATCGACTTGCCGGGTGTCCGTAGCCATTGATCTTGTCGAGACGGCCGGCCGGGGTTTGCAGCCGCTGACGCAAGTTTGCAGTGTAGCGGTTTCGGCCCCGCCTCAGCCGTGAGGCCGACTAGCCTGTATTTCTTACCACGTGGCGAGACGAAGTGGGTGAGAGGGCCGGCAGGACGAGACGCGAGCCGCTTGTCGCGCGCAGGTGTACTTGAAAGTACATCGAGCACGGCAAGCAAGCGCAACGAAGTCATGGCGGTCGTATCGCGTGCTTCGGCCGTCAGGTGGTGAGAAATGTAGGCTATACGTTGCGCATCGAGCCGAGAATCTCCTGCCGCGCCGCCACACGCGCCGGGAGCACTCCCCCCAGCACACCCATGACCGCCGCGAAACTCATGCCGAGCAATAGCGCGCTGGACGTGATCTCGAACTCGAAGGTGGTGATACTGAACGTCACGAAGTTTCCGATCCGGCCGCCAAGGCCATCCAAAGGGAGAACAAGCAGACAACCGAGCATCCCGCCCAACAAGGAAAGCAGCAGCGACTCCAACAGGAACGAGAGCAGTACGCTGCCGCGTGAGAAGCCCAGCATCCGTAGAACGCCCACTTCGCGAGCGCGCCGGGCGACGGCGGCGTACATCGTGTTCATTGCCGCAAAGCTGCTGCCGATGGCCATGATGATCGAGACGAACACGCCCAGAACCTGAACTGGTTGGCCGGATGTGGTCTGCTTCTCGTAGTACTCGCGTTCGCTGAGCGCCTCGAGCAAGAGCCGTTGGTCGTCGGCAACGCGGTTTTTCAGTGTCGCGGCGGTTACTTCGTCTGTCGCCCGGAGTAACGCGGTGCTCAACGTGCCGCCGCGGCCGAGGTCGATGGTGAGCAGATTGGCGTCGGCCCAGATTTCGCTGTTGTAGGCGGATTTGCCCGCGTCGAAAACGCCGACGACTTCCCACTCGCCGCGGCCGAAGTCGAGCTTGTCACCGATGGAGGTTCCTTCGTTCGTCTCGAAGATGCCGCGGCCGACCGCCACTTCGCGCTTGCCGTGCTCGAACCAGCGGCCGCGGGAGATCTGCAGGGTTCCTGCCGTTTCGCGGAGTCGGATGCCCATCGGAGGGAGTCCGCGGACATTCACGTTGGCGACCTCGTCGGGGTTGCTCCGGAACGGAAGATTGAACACCGTGAGCACTTCGAGCGACGCCATCGGCTCACCGTTCTCTTCGGCGATGCCCTCGATGAACTTGAGGTTCTGGAACTGCTCGCGGGTGACGGTGCTATTGAGCTCGGCCGTCGAGCCTTGGCGCATGACAATCACGTGCAGCGAATCGCCCGTCACGGCGAGCGCGCCGTTGAGGCCGCCGACCAGCGCGCTGATTCCGACCAGCACGGCGACCGAGAGGGCGATGCCCAGCGCCGTCATGATGGTGGTCGTCTTGCGGACGAACAGATTCCGGAAGTTGTACGAGAGAGGGATGGCCATGGCGGGGATGTATGGTTGTCAGCCGGCGTGGCGGAGCGCATCGGTGACTCGAGTGCGCGCCGCGATGATCGCCGGCACGATCGAGCTGATGATGCCGATGAGGAGGGCGATACCGAGGCAAAAGAACACTCCCCACCAGGGCAGGATGAGTCCCTCGAAGAAACCGACCAGCATTTCGGTGGCGAGGCCTGTCACCAAGTAGGTCAAAGCAGTCCCCAACACCCCTCCGACGAACGCGATGAGCACCGCTTCGGCGATGATCATTGACAAGACCGTGGCCGAAGTGAAGCCGAGAGTCTTCAAAACGCCGATTTCCTGAATACGCTCGCGGACCGACATCGCGACCGTGTTGCCCGACACCAGCAGAATCGTGAAGACGACAGCGCCCGCGATGCTCAGCAGGAAGAGCTTGACATTGCCCATCTGGCTCACGAAGGCGAGTTGAAAGGCGCGCTCGGTTTCGGTCTTGGTCGGCTGGGGCGAATTCCGGAACATGTCATCGACGGCCTGGGCGACACGGGGTACGTCGTCAGGGGAGCGAACTCGAATGTAGAACGTCCCGACCTCTCCCCTGCGGTTCTCGGGCAAACTCTCTTCGAAGTACTTCCAGTGAAAAAAACTGTTGTTGTCTTCGGGGCCGTCGAAGATGGCGCGGACGACGACATCGAGGTTGATGGGGTAGATGTCGCCGACGAGGGTAAAGCGGTCGCCGAGTTGCAGGCCGGTCCGGTTCACGACGGAGCTGCCGATCGCGATGCCCTGCCGATCGCGGAGCCAGGCTTGGTATTGGTCTTCCGGGATGCTGACCTCGGTAAGGACTTTGAAAACCTGTTCGGGGTCGACGGCGAATCGCGCGAAGAACTCCTCCGGGCGATTGTCCTTGTATTTACCCCCGAACCATGAGAACTTTGTCAGGGTTTCTACTCCGTCGACCTCTTGGATGCGGCTTTCGTAATACTGCGGCAACTCCATTGCCAGCGACACGCGGTGCCGCACGATGAGGCGTAGAGCTTCCTCCTCGGTGCCGCCGCGAAAATAGAACGCCGAATAGACGGACAGCAGCACGCCGACCAGCAGGAGCGACATCGTGATGCTGGCGACGGTCAGGATCGTACGGCGGCGATTCCGAAGCAGATTCTTGAAGGTCAAGGGGACAAATCTGAGCATGGCGGCCGCGGATGGAACGACTTTCCTGGATTGTACCTGTCGATTGTACCAGTCGTCTTTCGTCAGCACGCAGCAGCGGTACGCCACGCGTTTCGAGCCCATGCCGAGGAGGATTGCCGCGTGGTCACGGGCGGGGTCGGGCCGACGGATCGGCCGCAACCGTCGTCTCGCGACTCGCCGCGACGCTTCGGGCCGCAGTTATCTATTCGCCGAGAACATGCAGCGCCAAGCTTCTTTGGTGCGCGCGGCGGCGGTGCTCGAAGACGTAGATGCCTTGCCAGGTGCCGAGCGCGGGGCGACCCTGGCGAATGGGGATGGAGAGTTGACTCTGGGTGAGGGCGGCTCGGATGTGAGCCGGCATGTCGTCGGAACCTTCCATGGTGTGGGTGTAGAGGCTGTTGTCCTCGGGGACGAGGCGGCTGAAGAAGGTTTCGAGATCGCGGACGACGTCCGGGTCGGCGTTTTCCTGGATGAGCAAAGAGGCGGAGGTGTGGCGGAGGAAGATCGTGAGGAGGCCTTCCTGGATGTCGAGGCTGTTGACCCAGGAGCAGGTTTCTCGGGTGACTTCGTAGAACCCCTTGCCGCGGGTGGAGACGGTGATCTGGCGGGTGAACTGCCGCACGAGTCCAAGTAGTGTAGCGGACAGATCGCCTGAAATCGTGCTGCAACGGCCGCCGACTTTCCGGGACAATGCGGTCTTGGCATGCTGCTAAGGATTCTTGGGGTGCTCGGCCTGGCTGCCGCCTGCCTGGGCTGCGCGGCGAAAGCGCGGCTCGTTCGCTCGGCGGACGTACCGCGGGCGGAGCTGATCCGTTCATTGAAGGACTTCGAGCGGGAGACGGGATTCGAGGAGACGGTCAACTTCTCTCAGTCGTCGAGCCGAGACTACATCGACTACCGATGCTACTACACGGGCAAGCTGAAGCTCCCCTCGGACTACTACCAGCTCAAGCTGCGCCGAGGGACGCCAAGAGGTTGCCCGGTCGACGACTCCAAATACGACGTCTTCTACTATCGGGTCGAAGCCGTGGCGAGCGGGCATACACCCATCACGCCGAGTCTCGGGAGGGCGAGCGTCGAGCGGACACTGGTCGTGGTTCCGCATGAGGACTTCCACAACGATTCGAGAATAGAAGGTTGGCCTACGGCGATCCGTGAGGCGGCTTCGACGCTGGTTGGGTTTCTTGCGGCGGCTGCCTTCGCGAAGAAAGAGTATGGGGAGTCGTCGCCGGAGTATCTCAGGCTTTCACGTGAACCGGATATCTTCTTGCGCAAGGCGGAGATCGTCAACAGGTACGCCGCTCGCCTGGCCGAGCTTTATCGCAAGAGCCGGGATGGGCAGGTCGCCAAGCCGAGAGCCCTCGAACAGAAGAAAGCGCTCTTCGGTCTCGTGCGCGGCGAATGTGCGGCGCTGCCGGACGCTCGGTCGTTCAACAAGCGTCTCAGCGCCTTGAATAACGCGGGACTGGCTTTCGACCTGACGTATACACGGCACTACCCGCTGCTTTATCGCGTGTCCCGCACGGCCGGCGGGGAGTTGGACCAGACCATCGCCGCTCTGCGGCTGCCTTCCGGAAGGAAGTCGTTTTCCGAGGAGGAAGCCGTGGCGTACTTGCGACGACAACTGAGCGATGAGTAGACGAGCGGCCGTGCTCGACTAGCTTTCGAGTTCCTTGAAGATTTCCGGCAGGGGGACTTCGATCGCCGGACCATCGGTTCTCAACACTCGGTCTGTCACTTCCATTGAACCGTCGCGGGTATGAGCCCATGCTCGCCGGCTGCGGGGATTGATCACCCAACAGTAGGACACACCGAAGCGCAGGTAGTCTTCGATCCGTTCCCGAAGGTCCGAGTCGCGATCGTCCTTCGACAGAATCTCAATGCAGACAAAAGGCGGATTCGTGAAAACGAGTTCCGTCGGGCGAACGCCACGAGTGACACAGATGTCAGGAACCCGATAGCGCGTCGCCGAAACTTGAATTCGTTGCTCGACGAACACGTGGATACCGAGTCGCCGCCTGCGGACGTTCAGCCAAGCGGCAAGCTCCGTCTGTAGCTCACTATGGTCCCGTTCTCCCACGCTGCGCTCCCAGAGAACGCCGTCAACGTACTCTCGGTCAGGGCGGTAGCTCGTCGCCCGGTACTCACGCACGGAGGTCAACGTTCCGCTCGGCATACCCTTGTACTATTGTAATAGGCGAGCTATTCCTTGGTGATCGTCTCGTCGAGGTTGAGAATGGTGCTCGCCACCATCGTCCAAGCGGCGAGTTCCTGTTCATCAAGGTTGGGGTCGTGCGGCGAGTCACCCAGTGTGAGGAGCTCGCGGGCCGCATCAGGATGTCGGCGGTAATCCTCGGCTTGCTGCTGAAGCAGAGTGAGTAGAACGTCCTTCTCTTTCGGAGAAGGCTCGCGTGCAGTGGCGCGGCGGTAAGCAAAAGCGAGCCGGTCGGAGTCGCTCGACCCGCCTTCAGTCAGGGCCCGCTCGGCGAGAACCCGCGATGCTTCGACGTATGTCGGGTCGTTCATCAGGATGAGTGCTTGCAACGGCGTGTTCGTACGAGGGCGCCGCACGGTGCACTTCTCGCGGTCGGGCGCGTCGAAGGTGACGAGGGTCGGTGGCGGCACGGTCCTCTTCCAGAAGCTGTACATGCTGCGGCGGTAGAGATCGTTGCCTTTGCCGACGAAGTACTCCTGCGCGGTGAAACGGTCGCCGAACGACATTTCCTTCCACAGGCCCGGCGGCTGATAAGGATAGACGCTGGGGCCGCCGATTGTCGGCACGAGCAGACCGCTGACGGCGAGGGCATTGTCGCGAACTGTCTCGGCGGGCAATCGGAAACGCGGGCCGCGGGCAAGCCGTCGATTCCCCGGGTCCTCGGCCTGTCGCCCGGGGGTGGTGCGAGAGGACTGCCGATAGGTCGCCGACGTCACGATCAGGCGTTGCAACGCCTTGATGTCCCAACCGGATTCGACAAACCGAATCGCCAGCCAGTCAAGCAGTTCGGGATGGGAGGGCGCTTCGCCTTGCGAGCCGAAGTCCTCGGCCGTCTTGACGATGCCGACACCGAAGTACATCTGCCAATAGCGGTTGACGGCGACGCGCGCGGTGAGCGGATTCGAGGGCGACACCAGCCACTTCGCGAGGCCGAGTCGGTTGACGGGCGCGTCTCGCGGCAGCGGCGGGAGAACCGCCGGCACCGCTGCCGTTACCTTCTCGCGCTTGTTGCGATAGTCTCCGCGGCCGAGCACGAACGTCTCGCGCGGTTCGTTCATGCTGCGCATCACCATGGTCGTGGGGATGCGCTCTTCCAGGTTGCTCTTGTGCTTGCGCTGCTTGAGAAGCATCGCGTAGGTGTCGCGATGACGCTTCGGTGCATAGTGCGTGAGGTAGTAATGACGCAGTTTCCCGTCTTGCGACCGGCAGCGGCTTTCTTCCTTGGACTGTCTCTTTTGTGCGACTTGGACTTCGCCCTTCTGCTCGGCAAGCAGGTCAGAGAACTGCGCGCAGGGATCTTCGGGTTGGCGCGACGAGAGGATGGAGCGGATGGGTTCGTGGACGGCCAACTGCTTGACCTCGGCTCTGCCGAGCACGCGGCCGTAGACGCGCAGGTCGTCGATGTCACCCTTGTAAGGTTCGCCGACGGATGCGTCGCCGATGCCGATCGGTTGGCTGTTCGCAATCGAGCCGCTCAGGCTGTCCCGCGTTACCTTCATCTCGGCCGCCTTGCCGTTGAGATAGACGAAGACGCCGTCCGCCGTGCCGGAACCGTCGGAGGTGACCGTGATTTGATGCCAGTCATTAAGACTAAGCTTCTGCGCCGATTCGAGAAGCACAGCGTTGTCGGGCCATTGGTGAACGAGCCGGACATAGAGCGTTTGCCCGCGACGGTACGTACCGGTTTTTTCGGACTTGCCCAGGAAGAGTACCAAGCCGGTGCGGCTCTCGGCATCGCTGATCTTGTGGAACAGGCTCTTCTCGGAGGGCCGGTTGGCGCGCATCCAGAACGCGACAGAGAAGGGATCGTCGCCGACGGCGTGCTGCTGACCGAAGGTGACGTGCGTCTGACCGCTGAAGCGGACAGCGCGTCCGACTTGCCCGTCAACGTAGGTGACTTCGCCGCGCCGGGTTTCCACCTCACGGCTTTTGGCGAGCATCGAGAGATTGTCCTCGAAGGCGAAGTGCGCCGTCAGGCCGTCTGCCGGGGCGGCCGGAATCTCGGAAAGCGCCGTCGTCCGCCACGCGGATTCCAACCGATCGATCTCCGGCTTCGGCAGTTTGCGCTCGGTCTTGGCGAGCTTGCGCTGAATGGCTTCGAGCAGGCTCTCTTCCGGCTTGGTGGGCAGTTGCAACGTGGGAACGGCGTTGCCGCGCTGTCCGTCGAGTCCCTTCTCGGGAACAGTGTTGAAGAAGGCGTAGAAGCGATAGAAGTCCTTTTGCGTGAAGGGATCGTACTTGTGGTCGTGGCAGCGCGCACAGCCCACCGTCATGCTCATCCAGACGGTGGCGGTGGTCTCGAGGCGGTCGATGACGTACTCGTTGTGATACTCCTCGGGGATCGCGCCGCCCTCGTAGTTGATCATGTGATTGCGGTTGAATCCGGTGGCGACGAGCTGCTCGCGGCTGGGGTTGGGCAGCAGGTCGCCTGCAAGCTGCTCGATCGTGAACCGGTCAAAGGGCATGTTGCGGTTGAACGCCTTGATCACCCAATCGCGCCAGTGCCACATATCGCGGTGGGAATCGATGTGGTAGCCGTGGGTGTCGGCGTAGCGCGCCAGGTCGAGCCATTGCATCGCCATTCGCTCGCCGTAATGCGCCGATTGCAGTAGATCGTCCACACGCTTTTCGTAGGCGCCGGGGGAGTCGTCATCGAGAAAGGAATCGACTTGCTCGGGGGTGGGCGGCAGGCCGGTCAGGTCGAAAGTTACGCGTCGGAGCAGTGTGATCTTGTCGGCCTCGGGCGAAGGTTTGAGGCCTTCCGCCTCGAGCCGCGCGAGGACAAAGTTGTCGATGGCGTTGCGCGGCCATGAGGAGTTCGCGACAGCAGGTTCCTCGGGACGCTCGGGGGGCAGAAAAGCCCACTGCGTTTCCCACTGAGCACCCTGTTCGATCCACAAACGGATCAGGTCGATCTCGTCCTGGGTGAGCTTGCGCGCGGCGTTGGGCGGCGGCATGCGCGCCACTTCCTGCTGATGGCTGATGCGCTGGTAAAGCCGGCTGGCGGCCGAGTCGCCCGGGATGATGACCTGGTATCCGCCGCGGTCGGCAAAGGCGCCCTCTTTGGCGTCGAGGCGGAGCCCGGCTTGGCGTTGGGCTTCGTCCGGCCCATGGCAGGCGAAACACTTGTCGGAAAGGATAGGGCGGATGTCGCGATTGAAGTCGATGGTGGTTGAGGCTTCGCCGGCATGCAGGCCGAAGACGGCGAGAAGAGATCCGGCGACAAGTCGTGCCGCTAATTGGGCTATGGGACGTCTTATGCGCACTGCCTACTATGATACTGCGGTGAAGAATTCGGGTGGGCTTTTGCCCGCGGGCGCGTGGGTTTACAACCACACCTGCATTTCTTGCGGCGAGTGCAGGTGTGGAGGAGCCCGGCCAAGCTACGCTAGGTCACGCTGGCGACGCCCGTCCGCGCGAAGCTGTCCACAAGAGCGGCGCCGCTTCAAAGTTGGCCGGCCATGATCGCACGAAGCAGGACACGAGGAATCTGTGCTAGTTCGAGCCGTAGACTGAGGAAAAGACCCGGGACTTTGTTGCGGAGCATGACGGTGTTGGCTGTTAGCCCGGTCGCCGGCTACCCATGCCGCCATGTCTATCGCTACACCCGTGGAACTGAGGAAGAACGGTGTCCGAAGCAAGATTGCTGATCGACCTGACGCTGCTTGTCGGCATGGCGGTCCCCATCGTGGCTCTGGCGCACCGTTTGTCGGCTCCACCCCTGGTGGGCTTCCTGGTGGCCGGAGTCCTGGTGGGTCCCAACGGACTCGGGCTGATCGGCGCCACGGACGAGGTGGAACTTCTGGCCGAAGTCGGCGTCGCCCTGCTGCTCTTCGCGGTGGGACTTGAGTTGTCTCTGTCTCACGTCCGTCAGTGGGCGCGCGAGGTATTCATCGGCGGCGGGTTACAAGTGGGATGCACACTGCTTGGCGTGGCGGCGTTGGCGTTCGCCTTCGGCATACCGCCCGGCCCGGCGATCTTCTACGGCGCCCTGGCCGCACTTTCTTCAACCGCCATCGTCACCAAGAACTATGCCGACAGGGCTGAATTGGACTCGGCGCACGGGCGCGCCGTCATCTCCATCCTGCTCTTCCAGGATCTATGCGTATTGCCGCTTATTCTCGTGCTACCGGTACTCGCCGGCCTGGGAGCTGCCGACATGAGTGCGGTGGGCATCGAGATCTTTCGCGGGCTTGCGATCATCACTGTGTTGGTGATCGGCGGTATGTTCATCGTCCCGCGGACGCTGGACCGGATCGTTCTGCTCCGCGACCGCGAGCTGTTTACCCTGTGCATCGCATTTTTCTGTATCGGCACCGCCGTGGTTACCGCATTGGCGGGTTTTTCCATCGCCATTGGCGCCTTCATCGCCGGCCTGGTCATCTCGGAATCGGAATACGGGTTGCAGGCGCTATCGGACGTGCTGCCCTTCCGGGCCGTTTTCAGCGGGATCTTCTTCATCTCGATCGGCATGCTGCTCGACGTTTCCGCCGTGATGACGGAGCTTGGTGTGCTCGTTGCTCTGCTGGCGGTCCTGTTTGCGCTCAAGGTCACGGTGGCGGCGGTGTCGGTCCTCGCGGTGGGAGGGACGACGTCGACCGCCCTGATCAGCGGCCTCACCCTTGTGCAGATCGGCGAATTCTCCATCCTGCTCGCCTCGGAGGGCTTGCGCCTGGGTCTCTTCCGCGAAGGCGACTATCAGCATTTCCTTAGCGCAGCCGTCCTGTCCATGATGGCCACGCCGTTTCTGATTCGCGCTGCGCGGCCCATCGCCGAACGCATCGCGCCGTCCGGCAGGGGGTTGCAGCGGCTCGCCGACGCCGATACCGCCTCGGCCGATGCGATGTCCGACCACACGATCATCGTCGGCTATGGTGTCGCCGGACGATACTTGGCGCGGGTGCTCAATGCAGCGGCTATCACGTGCATCGCCGTCGAACACGATGCGAATCTCGTTCGGCGCGCACGCGAGGACGGCGTCCCGGTAGAGTTCGGCGACGGTACTCAACCCGCCGTCCTGAAGCACGTCGGCGCGCACCGCGCTCGGGTTGTCGTCTTCGCGATATCCTCACCGACCGAGGAGAGGCGAGGTGTCGCGGCCGCTCGCGACCTGAATTCGGCTGCCCGGATCGTCGTGCGCACCCGATACACGCGCTCCATCGACGAGCTGATGTCGCTGGGGGCTACGGACGTGGTGGTGGAGGAATTCGAAGCCTCCATCGAGCTGTTCGCCAAGGCGCTCGAAAGCTACCGGATTCCAATCAACCGGATATGGGAGGAAACCGAGACGGTGCGCACGGAACACTACGCGTTGTTGCGCGGTACAGCGAAGCCGGACCTGCGACTCGATGCACTGAAACATCTCGGTATTCACGATGCCCTGGAGTTGGTGGAAATCAGGGACGGGGCGAGGGCAATCGGAACGAGCGCCACGTCGTTGCGGCTGAGGCGACGTACGGGCGTCGTACAGATCGCTGTGGTCAGGGAAGGTCAGCCCATTTACCGCCGCGACTCGGCATTCCATTACCAGGCCGGCGACACGGTCGTGCTGGTGGGCGACCGAGACAGCCTGGACCGGGCCATTGCGTTATTCCAGAAATAACCCGGGGGTTCACCCCGAGCGGCGCCCGTATCCGAGGGAACAGGAGCCGCCGCGAGGCTAACAGCCCGCGGCAAAAGTCACGCAGGCGGCGTTACGCGCCCTGGGGCCGATTGCCTGACGCCTGGCCGCTCGAGGAACGCGGCGCCGCGTTCTCCGCGCAACCCTTCGGGCGACGGACGTTTTCGTTCCGCCGGCGGTGCTGACCTTGCCGACCACCGTGACCGCGCTTTTTCTTCGCAGCGACCGCCCAGGCCGCCGGCTTTGTCGTTCGTCGGAGGAGATCACCCGGATCGCCATCCTCCTCACTCCGCGCCGAGCGACCGCAGAAGTCCGCCGCGCTTTTTCCTTCGTACCACGGGACTTTCACCACGGGCTGCTAACTCCTGCTGCGCATCCCTGGAGAGCCTGCCATTGATCTCGACCGATGGATCATAACCCCGATCGATAATAGCCCTTGATACTATTAGTGCAATGCGCCATGGTTGAGAGGTGATCCAGAGTGACAAGAACCTCGACACCGAAGCGGTTGCAAACCGCGAACGATGCAGGACATTTCCCACGGACATCCAGAGCCGCGCCCAGGCCAAACTGATGATCTTGAACAACGCCAAGGACTTGAACGATCTACGGGTGCCTCCCGGGAACCGTCTGGAGGCGCTTTCAGGAAACCGGAAAGGTCAGCACAGCATCCGTATCAACGACCAGTGACGGATCTGCTTTTCCTGGAAGCAAGGGAATGCCAATCAGGTCGAGATCGTGGATTACCATTGAGAGTGCAAGGATCTGAAAGCAAGAAGGAGTCAAAGACATGAGCAGATCAGTGCCGGGCAGCCGCCAAAACTATCCCCCATTCACCCCGGCAAGATTCTTAATGAGGAGTTTCTCGGCCCCCTGAAGATCACCCAGTACCGACTGGCCCAGGCGATCGGCGTGGATGCTCGTCGGATACATGCGATTGTCCACGGTCAGCGGTCCATCACAGCGGAGACAGCCCTACTGTTCTCGCGTTTCTTTGGCAACTCTTCAGAGTTCTGGATGGGACTCCAGAGTCAATACGACCTGGAAAGGGAACAGGATCGGCTGTCCGACAGGCTCGATCAGGTGTCGGCGCACAGCGTCCAAGTCACAGCCTGATCCGCTCTCACCTAAGGCCGGGCTCCCGAATGTATTCTCCTTGGGAAAAGGTATTGTGTTTTGAAGTCGTCGGGGTTCCCGCGCAGTCGCGTCCGCACTTGATCGAGCGTAGCGCGAAGCCGGTCCTCCTGCTGCCGGTCCAGGAAATAATCCTGGATAAGCACTGTCGGCCAGAGCGGCTGAAATGCGCGCTCGTAGAAGGCGAGGATGTCATCGATTCAGAAAGAGCGACAGATCCGAGCAGCGGCCAATGAGCCGGCGAACCCCTGAGGGCAGGACCTCGCCGTTGCCGCATAGGCGAGCTCCAAGGAGCAGGCGACGCGGCAGAAGCTGGCCGCGTAGCAGCGCGAGGAACTCGAAGAAAAAACCTCGCCCCGGTCGAATAGCAGAACCATCAGACGCAGGCGGGGGCTTTTCGTCAGCCGTCGGCGCCGAGTCGGCTGGGGCGGTTATTGCCGCTGATGGCTCAGGTTGCGAGCAACGCGCCCATCTTCTCGGCGGTTCGGCCGGCGATGCTGCGCAGCCAGTCGGCGAAGGCCGCGCCGGACGACTCATCGAGGTTGCTGACGCGGGGGACATGGCCGGACTTGGCATCCCGTTTCTGGTAGTTCTCGACAGCCTGCTTCGGGGGGGGCAGTGGCGGACTCGGCTCGACAAGAGTTTTGACGACCCGCTCCTGGTTTTCGATGAGCACCCGATGCTCGCGGATGCAGGCAGCGCCGGCGCCGCCCGGCACGAGCTCCCACTTCTTGAGAGAGTTCTCGAGCTTCCCGATGACCCTTCGGAGGCGGCGGGCGCGCTCGTTGATGTGGCGCTCGATCTGCCGGCGGGCCGCATCGTAGAGCGGTTTCTGGTAGTCCGCGGCGAAGGCTAGTCTCACCTGCTCGTACCAGGCGTCGAGCGCGTGCAGGGTGCCGACAAGACGAGCCGTTTGGATGAACTTGCGGCCCAGCATTGCGTAGAGCTCGCGGTCGAAGGGCTGCGCCCTTTGTGACCGCATCGCCTCGACGTGAATGCAGTTCGGCCCGACATTGCGGCGGACGATCGACCCGGCCGCGACGACCGCGCCGAAGTCGACGGCGACCGGTCCGACAAGGCCGCTGTTGCCGCCCATGAAAATAGGGGCCGACCTCAGCAGCACGCCCGTTGCGTCGCCGATCATGCTGCTCCACTTGTCGCCGCGCGGGTCGAAGTTGAAGTGAACCGCTCCTGAGCCCACTTCGCTGTGGTCTTTGCGCGAGGCGCCGCCGCTCATGAACAGATCACAGTAATTGATGAGTGAGCCGGTGACGACGGTCGCGGTGAGCACCGTGTTCTTGAACGCGACGGAGTGAGCGACGTCGACATGTTCTTCCAGCAGTGTGCCTTCGCGGATCTCCGCGAAGCCGCGTACTCGAACCGAGTCGAGCAGAGTGGCGTTCTGGTAAGAACCCGCGCCTAGTTCGACATCACGGCCGATCTGACAGTTCTCAACCCGCGCGTGGCCGGATACGCCAATGCGCGAGCCGCGGCCGACGCGCGTTTCCGGTCCACTCAGTGTTGCGTTGATGAGCGCCGCGCCCGGCTCGATGTTTTCGAGGGGAACATCAGCGGCAACGTAGACCCGCTCAGGTCCCCAAACGTCGACGCCGCGCGCGGCCAGGGCGGCGTTTCGCTCGCGGTTGCCCGCTTCATCGTAGGTTGGGTGGTTGGACAACGCGTATAGATCGGTGGGCTTGCCCACGCGTCACTCTCAGAATACATCGCGGCCCGGAGCGCATGGCGCAGCTTTTGGCCTGGATTTCTACAGCGGCCCGCGGCGCATGCAGCCAGGGTGCGTCCTTCACCCCACTCTCCGAACTACGATGGGCCGCTTGTAGGCGGCCCGGCAGACGTGTTGCGTTCTCTTACACCTCCATCGCTGCCGCAACGTCAGCAGGTAGATCCCTTTGAGAGGCCGGTTTGTGCAACCACGAGACCCCAATGAACACAACCAACGACGCCAGTAGCGAGAACGCCCCCACATTCATTCCGTAGGGAAGCTGGAACAGCCCATGCCGCGCGGATAGCTCCAGAGCGAAGTTCAGGGCTATGCTCGTCACGATCGAGGCGACGCACGCCACTCCATTCGCTCGTTTCCAATTGAGCCCGATCGCGATGCTCGGGAAGATCGCGGCCGCAAACGTGCCCCAACCGAATGTGCCGAGCAGCGCGATCAGGTTCTCCATATAGAGTGCAAAGAGCGCCGAAGAGACAAGCAGCACGCCCGTCGCGACCCGTGACCACAGCAGTTCTCGCTCAAGCGGACGGCCGAGCAAAGCCGTAGGGATATCCCGCACGACCGCTGCCGCGCCGAGATTCAAGAAGCTGTCCGCGGTCGACATGATCGCCGCCAGCAGACCGGCGAAGACAACGCCGGCCAACAGATCCGGCAGGTAGTTGAGCAGGAATACCGGCGCGGCGTGGTCGGGTGAATCGAGCGGCGAATGTACTCCGTTCTCGACCAGCGTCCGCATCGAGAGTCCGATGCTCACCCACAACAGGCTCAGCAGGGCGTAGCAAGGCCCCGTCAGCAAGCCCGCCCACTTCAGGTTCCCGATGTCCTTGAGCATCATGAACTTCGTGATGCCATGCGGCTGCCCGACACCGCCGATGACGAAAAGCAGGAACCAACTCAGCGACGTCAAAGGCCCGCGTGCGCCCCAGGGCCCGAGAAACGCCGGATCCATCTCCCAAAGCGTTGTGCCGATGGCGTTCAGTCCGCCGGCTGCGTTGACGGCGAAGGAGAACACCGCCAGCGATGCACCGATCATCAGCAGGCCCTGAAACAAGTCGGTGTAGACGCCCGCCATGATGCCGCCCGCGATGCTGTAGAAGGCCAGCACGCCCAATCCGATTGCCAGGCCGAAGGACAGGTCGACACCCAGCACGGCTACCAGGACAACGCCGATCGCCATCACCTGCGTTCCGAGATAGCCCAGCACGCCCAACAGGATCGCCACGGCCATCGTCAAGCGAGGCCAGCGCCCGCCGTAGCGCGCTTCCACCGCGTCGGGCAACGTGAGGATCTCCCGCACTTCGGCCAAGAGCCGAAGACGCTTCCCGACCATCACCGCGCCCAAGGGCATGGCGAAGGTCGCCGCGAAAGTGATCCAGAACGAGCTCGATCCCGACTCGAAAACCAGCCCCGGACCGCCTACGAAGCCGAAGCCGCTCATGATGCTCGACATCGTCGCGAGCACGACGACCATCGGCCCGAGGCTTTTACCGGCCAGGAAGAAATCCGCGCTGCTGTGCGTCCGCCGCATCGCCCAGATGCCGATGCCGAAGCAGGCAACCAGGTAGCCGATGACGCAGACGATAATCGCGGGGGAGTCGGCGATGGGCATCAGTCAGAAGAAGTCCGCCGGCCGAACTCGGACAGGAACGCGTCGAGCTTCCGCCTCGGAAGCACAAGCCGATCGAAGACTCGGAAATAGAGGACACCGATGAAGATGCCCAGGGGCCAAATGCCATAGATCAGAAAGGCCGTCGCGACAGGGACGCCCAGTATGAGGTCGGGCGAGCCGTCGGTGCGGTCCGTCAGCAGGATCGCGCCCAATAGTACGACTCCGGCTGCAAGCATCGCCAGCAAAGCCGGCCAGACTTCTATCCGCGCCGAACTAACGCCGAATCCCAAAGCCGCGCAGAGGAAGATGAGTAGCAACGTCGCCACGCCGAACCAGCCGTGCCATCCACCGCAACCGAGCAACAGCAGCAGGAGGCAAAGAGGACCGACGATCAGGACAAGCCTGTTGCGGAGATCGTTCACGAGAAAGTAGCGGACTTAGCAGGACTCCCAAACAAAGGCCGGGAATCGCTTGAGCGAGCGAAAACCTACGCGTTCGTAAAGTTGGATGGCATGTTGATTCGAGGCCGTGACCGTCAAGCTGACCGCTTCGCAACGGTGTGCGCAGTAGGCGTCGAGCGCCTGTCCGAGCAGTTCCCGGCCAACGCCGGAACAGCGGAATCGAGGGTCGACGCAGAGCTGCGTGATGTGGCCGACTTCGGGCCGCACCAGGCTTCCCAGACAAACGCCCGCCACCGCGTTTGTCAGCCGGTCGAACGCGGCCCGGGCGGCCTTTCGGAAGAACAGACCGCATCCCGGATGTTGCGTGCTGTTCAACAGATAGCGGCGCGCTCCCGTCGTGCTCCGATATTGATCGTTGATGCGGGCGTCGACATGGTTCTGGTAAGCACGGTAAATCAGTTCCGAGGTGGTTTCGAGATCGCGTTCGGTCCAAGTCCGGAACATCAATCCGGCGGAAGGGTTTTGGGGGCGGAACGCCGGCAATCCTTCGACGATCATGAAGAGACGAGGAATCACCTGAACCCGGCGGCCATAGACCTTCGTCTCAGGCAGATCGTCGGACAGCGCCAGCAGTTGGCCCTCGATGCGCCGTACGCCTGGAAAAACCACAGCGCTTCGCAGGGTGTGATTCAGCAACAAGCGCTCGATATGTGGCTCGCGGTGCGCTTCGGAAACGAACAGATCCCCGAGCTGCGCCTTGTGATTCTCGTGGATGAAGTAGCTGTAGCCGATCGGGGCGGCATCCTTCAACAACACGAAACCGTAGAGGTTTCTCGAGTCGATATAGCGCAATAGAGTGTCCTTCGAAGCGCTGAAGTCCCAATGCAGATGCCGGTTCCAGTAAGCGGCCCGCTCGGCCAGGAGCGATTCGAGAACGTCGGAACGGAACTCGCGCAGGTCGCCTATCGTGATTTCGCTCGGCTGTAGAGGCGACGCCGCCATCCTGGAGATTATACCCGCCCGCTCTGCCTTCACTCCCCATCGGGCAGCACGGATGGGCGATGGCTCAGGTAGTGGGGGCTTTGCCCAACCGACTTGACCGCTAGGACGAAGCCGTGTGGATCTCGAATTGCTCGGTTCGAAGCGAATCGGGTCAGGGACCAAGTCACGGTGAACTTGCGGTTTCAGCGGGCACGATGCGCGGAGGGTCGGATTCAACCCGAAACGGGCGGGGTTCGGCGGAACAATCGGGCAGGCGGCCCTCACTGTAGTACCTCAGCCCATAAACGACATGGCGTCGGACATCTCCCAGGCAAGTCGTCTCGTGCCGGGGCTTGATCTGTGACCATAATGCGCGTGTCCCTGCCTGACAGTCGATTTCGGGGACAGCCGCGACCTTGAGCAGGACGAGGCTCAGCGCCGCGCAGGCGGCGGCGGCAGCGGCGGCGGCGGTCGTTCCTCTCGCCGCTGCAACGGCAACACCCGCCGCCGCCAGCAGCACTCCCGCGACCCAGGGCCACGATACGTTGGCGGGAGGCCACGCCCGGGTTAACCCGTGCGACATCGCCTCAGGAGCCAGTGCGGCCCCAATGGGCACCAGCGTCAGCAGAAGCGCCGCCGATGTAAGCAAAATCACCGGGCGGCGAGCCTTGGCCAAGCCAACTCCCATCAGAGCCGCGAGGGGTGGCAGTGCCGGCAGGATATATGCCGGCAGCTTGTTCACCGACAGCGAGAAGAACAGGAAAGTCGTCGCCGCCCAGCCGGCGAGGAAGCGCAGGCGGGCGTCGCCGCCGATCGCAAGGCGGGGCAGGAGGCCGAGCAGGGGCGTCCACGGCAATAGCGCACCCAGCAAGACCGGCACAAAAAACCAAACCGGCTGAACGTGCTGTAGCTCAGAACTCACAAACCGCAGCACATGGTGCTTCCAGATGAAGTCTTCGACGAACAGGGAGCCGTTTTGGAAATAACAAAGCGCGTACCAAGGCAGGCTCACAGCCGCGAAGGCAAGCAGGATAGCGGGGCGTGCGAGCGAAAGGAGGTGGTTCCTCAGACCTGCTTCAGCCAGCAGGGGCAAGAGAGCGAGCGCCGCCACGGCTGGGCCGACCAAGCCCTTGGCGAGCACCGACAGGCCAAGAAATCCGCCGAAGATCAATGGCGGCAGGCATTCGCTCCGCTCAGCTTGCTCGATCCATGGCAACAGCGAGAGCAAGGCCACGGACACCGTCACCGACAGGGGCAGGTCGAAGATGCCGGCATGACTGAACGCGACCCAGCCGACGGAGGTTCCCAGGATCATCGATGCCAAAACGGCCGCGTTCCGCCCGAATGAAGACGCCAGGGCCAGGTAGAAATAGATGAGAAAGCCGACGCTCATCAGGGCGACGGGAAGGCGGGTCGCGCGGTCGTCGTCAAAGCCGAGGCGGGCCGCGGCGGCGCCCATCCAATAAAGCAATGCCGGCTTTTCGAACCAGGGTTCACCGTCTAGACGCGGCGTGACCCAGTCGCCCGACACGGCCATCTCGCGGGCGATTGCGGCATAGCGAGGCTCATCAGGGCCGACCAGGCCCCGTCTGGACATGCCCCACAAGTACAGGCCGTACAGAACCGCCAATGCGGTCAGCCACGCTGCGACGGTTTTACGGCGCATCCAAAGACCTTCCCAAGTGTAACGAAGAGATTCGGTATTCACTGGGTGCGGTTGGGTTGGAGCCTCGCTGTTGCCCGGGTGATCGGTTTTGTTCTGCAGGGTAGACGCATGTTCGACACGTGCACACGCGCCGGCAGGCGCCGCATCACGGTCTTAACGGGACCGCGTGCGAAACGGCGGCGCCACAGCACGGACGCCGCTCATCCGGATCTAGCAGGAGACTGGGCGGGGTCAATGCCGGGCCAAGAAGTGGGGCGAGTTCTTTGCTGTCCGGATCGAGGTGCGACGCTCAGTCGGCCACGGCCGCGAGTAGAACGACGAAAGCCGAAGCCGCCCGGCACTCCGGCACTCACCACGATCAACCTCCCGATGACGGCGAACGCTCAAACCACGACCTACCCGATCAGCCGATTGGGTCGAATGGCGTTCCCTGGCTTCTCCACGAAGCTTCGGCGGCGATTCGGTGACTAACCGCCCGAAACTTCTTCGGCAGCAGTTTCAGCCGGCGCCCGCCGGATCTTCTTGATGAAGATCGGAACGGCCGGATAGTACTTGTGGCTACCCTTTTCCGTCGTTTTGACCCGGCTGATCGTGTCGATGACATTCATGCCTTCAAGCACCTTGCCGAAAACGCAGTAACCGTGTCCGTCGCTCTTGGGGTGATCGCGATTCAACTGCCTGTTGTTCCGCACGTTGATAAAGAACTGCGAAGTCGCGCTGGCGGGGTCCTCCCCCCGAGCCATCGCCACCGAGCCTCGGACGTTGCTTAGACCGTTATCCGATTCGTTGGGAACGGGGTCTCTAGTCCACTTTCGGCGGAGTCTGTTGATATCAGCGGTATCAATCTGGAAGCCGCCGCCCTGGACCATAAAGTTCTTGCGAATACGGTGAATGACGGTTTGGTCGTAGAACTTGCGGTCAACATATCGAAGAAAGTTCTCGACGGTCTTCGGCGCAGCGTCGGCGTCAAGCTCCATCGTCAGGTCGCCCTTGGTGGTTTCCATGATGACGACATGCTTGCCGGTGAGAGGTTCCGGCGGTGCTTCTTCTTTCTTCTCAGCTTTCGGTTCCGGCTCGGCGCTTGCGGTCTCACTCTCTGACGGTCCGCAACCCGTCAGGAACGGAAGCGCAGCCACCAACAGGACCGCGAGGATAAATCGAATGGGCTTCATGGCCTCCTCCTTTCCCATACCTTTCTACGGCGAGTCGCAATGCCTGGCCCATGTAGCGCCGCGGGCGGCTCGACACGGTTGGATTCTACCACCCTGGCAGTGGGTGATGTAAAGTTCGGTAGTGCCCCAACAGTGCACTTTTTGGCGCATTTCCCAAAGTACTGAACTCTGACCTGTATTTCTCACCACCTGACGGGGGAAGCACGCGATAAGACCGCCATGACTTCGTTGCGCTTGCTGCCGTGCTCGATGTAGGGTCAAGTACACCTGCGCGCGCCAAGCGGCTCGCGCCTCGTCCTGCTGGCCCTCTCACGCACTTCGCCTCCTCACGTCGTGAAAAATGCAGGCCAAGTCTCGCGAAAACCGTGTTTTCGTCATGGTCGGTTGGGAAAGAGGTTGTCGGGTCGCATACGTGTCCCGGTCCGATGACCTCGCGCTCGCGGGTGAGTTCCCGTCTCGGACGCACGGCGTAGTCGGTGACGCTGAAGGTCATGGGCGTCAGCGGGGAGACGAGAGTGATCTTCACTTGTTGTCGTTACCGCTCGCCGAAGATGGCGGTGCCGACGCGGACCAGCGTCGAGCCTTCCTGGATGGCCGCTTCCAGGTCGTGACTCATGCCCATGGAGATTTCTCTCAGCTCGTGTTTCTCAGCCAATGTCCGCAGCCGGCGGAAATAAGGGCGGACTTGCTCGGGGTCTTCGAACCAAGGAGGCATGCCCATGAGCCCACGCAGGCGAAGATGAGTGAGGCCGCGGCAATATTCAACGACCGCAGACAGGCCGGTTTCGTCGAGACCGCCCTTGGTCTCCTCGGGAGACAGTTTGACTTCAAGAAAAACATCGAGGGGTGTGGCGCAGTTGTCGAGGCGGCGGGCGAGCTTGATGCTGTCGACAGTTTGGATCACCTGGAACAGCCGCGCGGCGGGTTTGGTCTTGTTGCTTTGGAGCTTGCCGATGAAGTGAAACACGGCACCGGGCATATCGCCGATCTCCGTGGACTTTCGATCGAACTCTTGAATGTAGTTCTCGCCGAAATGGCGTTGGCCGGCTTGGTAAGCCTCGCGGACGTCGGCTGCGGGCTTGACTTTGGAGACGGCGAGGAGTGTGATGGCGTTGGGATCACGCCCCGCGGCAAGCGCGGCCCTTTCGATGCGTTCTCGAACCTGGGCGAGGCGGTCGGCGATCATTGAGACCATTTTATGCGGTGAGGTCGGCAAGACCGGGCAGGACCGCGGGCAAGCGCTGATCAGTCGCTGCCTGCGGTGCTGAGCAGTCCGTGGCAAAAGTCACGCAGGCGGCGTTACGCGCCCTGGGGCCGATTGCGTAACGCGTGGCCGCTCCAGGAAAGCAGTGCCGCGCTCTCCGCCCAGCCTGCCGGAAGCGGCGCGCAACCCTTCGGGCGACGGACGTTTTCGTTCCGCCGGCGGTGCTGACCTTGCTGCCCACCGTGACCGCGCTTTTTCTTCGCAGCGACCGCCTAGTGTACTGTCCCGGAAATATATAAACAAAGTCGTTCGATCTTGGCGAGGATGGATTCGGCCGTGGCGGTCCAGACGAAGGGGCTGGTGTTGGCGTTGTAGTGTTCGACGAAGCGCTCAATGTTACGGACGAGAGCCTTGACGCTGGAGAAGGAACCACGGCGAATGGCCTTCTGGGTAATGATGCCGAACCAGCGTTCGACTTGGTTGAGCCAGGAGGCATAGGTTGGGGTGAAATGAAGGTGGTAGCGAGGACGCCGGGCGAGCCAGGCACGAACTTTGGGATGTTTGTGGGTGGCATAGTTATCGACGATGAGATGGATGTCGAGGTTGCGCGGCACACTGCCGTCGATCTGACGCAGGAAAGCGAGGAACTCCTGATGGCGGTGTCGCGGTTTACAGCGTGTGATGACTTGCCCCGTGGCAACATCGAGAGCAGCGAACAGAGTGGTCGTACCGTGACGTTGGTAGTCGTGGGTGACGCCTTCGAGGTAGCCAAGGCCCATCGGGAGGAGGGGCTGAGTCCGCTGAAGAGCCTGGACCTGGGTCTTCTCATCGACCGAGAGCACCACGGCGTGGTCCGGGGGGTTGAGGTAGAGACCGACGATGTCGCGGACTTTCTCGACGAAGAACGGGTCGTTGGAAATCTTGAAATGCCGCTGGCGATGCGGCTGCACGCCGAACAGCTCGAACCACCGCTGGACAGTACTCTTCGAGACTCCCGTGTGTTGGGCCATCGAACGCACGCTCCAGTGCGAACCATCCGGGGGGTCGGTTCCGAGGGCCGTGTTGATGACTTCGGCAACACGTTCATCGTCATGCCTGCGGGGGCGTCCGGGACGCAGTTCATCGTGGAGTCCGGAGACTCCCTGTTCACGATAGCGCTTGCGCCACTTGCCAACGGTCGTATTGGTGACACCGAGACGCCGGGCTACGGTCGAGCCGGGAACGCCTGCGGCGCAGGCGAGCACAATCTGGGCCCTCCGCACCAGACTATGCGGCAGCGTTCGGGAGCGGGCGAGGCTCCGCAGTTCCGTTTCCTCGCTTTCACGGAGAGTGATGGGAGCAACGGGGCGACCGCGTGGCATGGGCATACCTCCAGAAACCAAAAGTTGCCCATTAATATATCATGTATTTCCGGGACGGTACACTAGATCGTCGACTTTGTCGTTTGTCGGGGGAGATTACCCGGATCGCCATCTTCCTCACTCCGCGCCGAGCGACCGCAGAAGCCCGCCGCGCCTTTCACGTGACTTTTGCCACGGGCTGCCAGGCGGAATGTGAGCGAGGGCTATAATCGCAACTTGAAGCGGGGACTGTTCATCACGCTAGAGGGCATTGACGGCAGTGGGAAAACGACGCAACTCCACCGTTTGGAGACTTTTCTCACGGACAGAGGGCACCAGGTCACTTTGGTCCAGGAACCCGGTGGGACGAGAGTCGGACGCGAGATCCGGCGGCTCCTGCTCGACGCGGCGAGGGCGGATCTGAGGCCAATCCCCGAGTTGCTCCTTTACTTCGCATCACGTGCGCAGAATGTCGAAGAGGTGATTCAGCCGGCGTTGCGGGAGGGACGGATCGTACTGGCGGATCGTTTCACCGACGCGACCGTGGCATACCAGGGCTATGGCCGGGAACTGGGTGTCCCGTCGGTTCGCCAAGTGGAAAGCGTTGCATGCCAAGGAGTGCAACCAGACCTTACGATCCTGCTGGATATCGATATCGAAACTGGTGTAGGACGAGCCTTGCACCGCAACGCCGAACAGAGCGACGACGAGAGTCGCATGGAGCGCGAGAGTCGAGAGTTCCATGAGCGGGTTGCGCAAGGGTACGCCGCGCTGCTGGCTGCCGATCCTGAACGAATCAAGAAGATCAACGGCCGCGGATCGATTGATGAAATCGCTGTGAGAATCGAAGCTGAAGTAGAGCGCTTTTTGTCGAAACGCGCTGCGGAGCCGGTCGGGGGATGAACTTCTCGGATTTCATCGGGAACTCCGACACGGTCGCCGTGCTGCGGCGGATGGTCAAAGAGCAGAGACTGCCGCAGACGCTGCTGTTTGCTGGGCCATCCGGAGTGGGCAAAGCCACCCTGGCTCGACTACTGGCGGCCGCCATCAACTGCGATCGCACGCCGGGAGACATCTGCGGCGCATGCTCAAACTGCCTGCGGATTCTGCAGGCGGATATGTCGAGCGAGAAGTTCGCGCAGCAGTTCGCGGAGCGCGAGAAGCTACCGGCGGCGAAACGGGTTGAGAATCCGCTGGTGATCTCCACGCATCCTGATTTCCTGGTGTTTCCGCCGGACGGGCCGTTGCGCCTGATCACGATTGAGCAAGCACGTTTTTTGCGCGAGGCGGCGCAATACCGTCCGTCGGGGGCTCGGCGGAGGGTGTTTCTGATCGATCACGCCGATCGCGCCAACACAGAAGCAGCGAACTCCCTCCTCAAGACGCTCGAGGAGCCCGCGGACGCGTTGACGCTCATTCTCACGGCGGAGAACCCCTTCGACCTGTTGCCAACGATTCGGTCGCGGTCCATTCCTTTCTATTTCGCTCCGCTTTCGAGCGCGGAGATGGAGCGCTTTCTGGATGCTCGATCCGACGTTGGGGGGGGCGAGCGGGCTCGAATTGTTGGTTGGGCGCAAGGCAGTCCGGGTAGGGCTCTGGCGCTGAATCTCGAGGCTTACGGCGAGCGACGGCAGGCTATGCTTGCGTTGCTTCGGAGCGCCCTGGGGACTGCTTCGTACGGCGACTTGGTTGCACAGACGGATCGTCTCGCCAAGCGACGGCAGGAGCGGTTGGAGGTGTTGACGGAATCGCTGCACGGGTTGCTGCATGACCTGCTGCATCTGCGCCACGGTTCGAGCCGACTGCTGATCCATGAAGACATTCGCGGCGAACTGGCGTCATTGGCGCAAAAGGCTTCGTTTGAGTGGATCGAGGGGGCGGTAGAAAGGTTGGCCGAACTCGATGAACTGGTACGGCGGAATATTCAGAAACAGATTGCGCTCGAAGCTCTTGTGGTCGGCCTGCGGCGGACCATGCAAGCCGCGGAGATCACAGGTGCGGAGAGCAAGGCGTAGGACAGTTATTTCGACGAGCGAGGCACCGCCTTGCGAGAGGGACGTGCGATTTGCTTGCAGGGGCGCGTGCGATTGTGTTATCCCTATTTCAACTTGCACGGCCCCCTTTTTAACGATTCCTGAACGGGCTTGGGTTCTTCGAAAGTCGAAGCAACAACTTGCAGGGTGTAGCCGGGGCTCACCTCCCTTCAGGGGCTGCTGTTTTACCGGCCGGATGCCAGGCCTTCGCCAATGTGCGGAAAGGGGTTTCGATGAAAGACATCGTCGACTCGAACAATCGCAAACTGATTCGTCCTTCTCTGAGCGCCCTGAGGGATCAGTCCTCCACCCAAAAACGCCGCCGCGGCCCGAATGGACCGCACCAAAGAGAACGGCGCGGCATGCCTCAGGGTCAGACCAACGCGGAGAACTTCTATTACATCAAGCAGATGCAGAACCAGACGCCGATGGTCGTGGTTTTGACCGACGGTGAGGTGCTCAGAGGCGTGATCGAGTGGTACGACAAGGCGTGTCTGAAACTGAATCGGAAGAACAGCGCAAACCTGGTCATCTACAAAGACAGCATTAAATACATGTATAAGGAAGCAGACAAGGGTGTGAAGTCGGAAACGGCCGCGAACGGGACGGCTGCCGGCGGGTCAATGACTGCCTAGTCTGCCTTTCTCCCCACCTGCCGGCCCTCTCACGCACTTCGCCTCGCCACGTGATGAGAAATGCAGGCTAATCCGGCAACTCTGCTCGCTTCGGTTCCGGCAGGAAGAAGCTCGCCGCGAAGCCCACGACATAGGCGAGCATACCCACGATCGCGGCTGCGTACGCCAGCTTGGTGGGGGCCGTGGCGCCTGGCGTGTAGTTGGCCAGCGTCGTCGTCAGTAGCGCCGCAAAGGTGCCGAGCATGCGGCCACCGATGTTTGCGGCAAAGCTCTCGCCGGTGCCTCGCAGGTGCGTGGGATACATGCGCGGTAAATAGTTCCCCCAGAAGCTGAACTGGGCGACGGTCATCAATCCCACGACGAGGATGCCCCACTTCAGCAGTTCGAGGTCGTGGAGCGAGGCATAGAGGAAAACGAAGGGCAGGATGATCATTCCGGGGATCTGGAAGATGCGCAGGAGCAGGCGGCGGGAGACGATCCGGATGGCCAGAAAGGCGAGCAGGAAGCGGCCAAGAAGACCACCGATTTCTTGAAAGCCCTGCACGACGGGGATGATCTGCTCTTGGGCGGCCCGCGCCAGGCCGGCGACCTCGGGCAGGCCGGGGACGATGCGCGGCACGTGCTGGATGGCGCCGAACGCGGCCCCGTAGCTGCAAGCGAACATGAGGGCGGTGATGAGCGTCGTCTTGCGATAGGCAGGCTGGAAGAGCTCGCCGAAGCTGGGGCGTTTGAGGGTGCCGGCAGCTTTTTTTGCTGCCCAGGCCGGGGACTCGGGCAGGAACGGCCGGATGACGATGAGCGGCAGTGCGGGAATCACGCCGGAAATGAGCGTGTAGCGCCAGGCTTCGTGTCCGCCGCGGATTTCGGGCAGCGATTCGGCGAAGGTCACCGCGAGGTAGTAGGCGCCGGTCACGAGCAGTCCGCCGACCGAGGAGAACGCCTGGGTGTATCCGAGAACGCCCTCGCGCTGCTTCGGGTTCGGGAAGAGTTCGGCGAGCCAAGCCACCGCGGCGACAAATTCAACGCAGACGCCAATGAAGGTCGTGCAACGAAACACCAGCAGCCATTCCGGCGAGGTAGTGAAACCGGCTGCACAGGCCGAAAAGGCGTAAAGCAGGATGCTCCAGACGAGCACACGACGGCGTCCGAGCCGGTCGGTGAGATAGCCGCCGAGGAGTCCGAAGATGCCGCCGCAGACCGCGGGGATGTAAAAGAGCATTCCGACCCATTGGTTGAACTCGGGGGTGCCCGGCCGGACGTCGGCGAGATCGAGAAGGGCCGGCCGCACGATCAGCGGCAGCATGAGGAGCTCGTAGATGTCGAAACAGAAGCCGAGGGCGGCGACCGCGCAGATGGTCCATTGGATGGGGGTCAGCCTGAGCCCTGACTCGTTGTTCGGCATTGTCTGGTTGCTATTTCTCTGCGGGAAACGCGGGGTGGTGGATCGAGGGTGCCTCGCGGGGCGCAGGGGCAGACCGAATTATACTCGAGATGACCGTCAAGGATTCGAACAGAGCCAGGACCGGCAAATCATCGGAACCGACGAGACCTCGGGGTGTTACCGGATGCCGGGGACGCCGACTCGGTCATGAGCCGAGAAAAGAGAAGAGCTCGTCGAGTTCATCGAGGAGAACAGCGAGCCGAGTCGACCTCATGCGCAGGGACTGCAAGATTGGGGCCGTCCGGTTTTCTCTTCCCATGCAGCCTCTCCCAAAGTCCTGAAACATGACGGTGGATTGACACGAGGGGAAGCCGATGCGCGGGAGTCCATCTACGGCGGACCACGCCTCATTCTCAGAAGGGTTTCAAGGTCAGTCGACATCCTCCGCTATCAGCGTTCGCCCGACGACGTCAGTTTCCGAACGGGAACACGAGGGATCCAAGCAGGTAGACCAGGACCGGCGCCAGGATGACACCGACGACGTCCATGACAATGCCCACCCGGAACATCTGTGGAATCGTGAGCCAGCCGCTGCCGAACACGATGGCGTTGGGCGGGGTGGCGACGGGAAGCATGAAAGCAAACGAGCAGACGATGGCCGCGGGGATCAACAACAGGTAGGGGTGGACGCCGATCTGCAATGCGGTCTCGGCGATGATCGGCGAAACCATCAGGACGGTGGCGATGTTCGACGTCGTTTCTGTCAGCGACGTGGCGATAACGCAGATCAGAGGAACCAGCAACCATATCGGCATACCTTCCAGCATGGACATTTTGGAACCGAGCCAGCGGGCGAGCTCCGACTCCTGAATACCGGCGGCAAGGGCAAAGCCTCCGCCAAGCAGCAGGACGATGCTCCACGGAATGCCCTTTTGAATCGTTTGCCAATCCATGACGAAGCGCTCGCGGCGGCCTTTCCACTCGATGCCGCCGGAGAGGTTGAGCGGGAGCAGGCAGAGGAGGATGCTCATCACCATGGCGACCGTAGCGTCATGGATGTCGGAGGGCGTCTCGAAGATGATCGACCAACCGGGCAGCGTGAAGCCGCCGAGTTCGATCGGCCTGCGGAAAATCCACAGAAAGGCGGTCAGAGACGACGCGGCAAGGACAATCTTTTCGGGGTGGGTCATCGGGCCCATCTTGCGCAGTTCGCCTTGGATCACGTCCTGGCTGCCCATGAAGCGGATTCGGTTGAGCGGGACGTTGGCCCCAAAGCGACAGAGGTAGGCCCACATGATTGGGATGAAGACAACGACCAGGGGAACACAGACGAGACTCCAGTCCAGGAAGCCGATCGGTTGCTGGTCAGGGAATCGCGTCTGGGCGAAACCCAGGAACGCGACCGTTGTGGGAGAGCCGATGATGGTTCCGAGACCTCCGACGCTCGCCGAGTAAGCGATGCCCAGCAAGAGCATGACACCGAAGGTTCGCTGAACACGTGCCGGCGTGTCGGGGCCGCGTTTGCCTTCGACTTCCGCCATTTCAGCGAGTTGATTGACAACAGCCATGGCGATGGGAAGCATCATCATCGTCGTGGCGGTGTTCGAGATCCACATCGAAAGAAAAGCCGTAGCGATCATGAATCCGAGCATCAACCGCGCCGGCCGCGTGCCGACCTTGGCGATGGTTTCGAGCGCGATGCGGCGATGCAGATTCCACTTCTCCATGGCCAAGGCGAGGATGAAGCCACCGATGAAGAGGAAGATGATGTGGTTCGCGTAGTTCGGGGCCACCTTGCTGCTCGGCATAATGCCCAGCAGCGGAAGCAACGGGATCGGCAAAAGGGCGGTGACGGCGATGTGTGTCGCCTCGGTAATCCACCAAGTCGCCATCAGGACGGCCACGGCGCCCATCTTCTTGCCGATGGGAGTGAGGCCGTCCGGCGAGGGAAGCAGCAGGATCCCAAAGAAGAGGACCAATCCCAGGATGAGCCCTACGCGATTGCGCACGCCGTATTCTTCGGTGACGGCAGTCATGATCGAACTAGAGGAACTTGAGCCGAAACTTCACCACCGTAACACGCGACCAGGTGCCGAAGGTCGATGAGGCAAACGTTGATGAGCCGGCCGGGATCCGATGTCCAGCCCTTCAGACTTCCGAAATGGCGGTCGCCGGCACAGCCGCCGAGTCTTCTGGGCCGACGGGCGCGGTGCGTCTGGTGTGTCAGGAAAGCGCTCACGCTGAGCAGCATCACCAGAACTATAATCATTACCGGATCGCCGGCGAGGCAGATCGGGAAGATCTAATCTTTCAGCGAAACTGAGGTACAATCAAGAGTTTTTGGTTGGAGAAGGACTATGGGTTACGATTCTCGCGGGGTAAAGTTCGTCCTGACGGCACCGGATACCGAGAGCACGGAACAGGCCTTCAGCCCCTGGAAACAGATGATCTATGCCTCGGCTCCGGCTCGCTTCGTGCCGCGGTTCATGTACAAGAACAAGTTCGAGCAGCCCAAGTACCCGGACGGAACGGCGATGGTGATGCCATACGGCATCCGGGTCATCGAAGAAATCCTCCTGCAGCACTACTCCCCCGACGAAGTTGCCGTCTGCCATCCCGACGACCTTGACCACTTCGTGGGCCCCAACACCGTCGCCGTCGGCGTCGGCGCTCACAATCCCATCGGCACGGCCTTTTCAACCGGTGTTTACAGCAACATTTTCGGCAGCTCCGCGCGGCCGGTGAACGCGGCCGAAAGCGAGCGCGTCTACAAGCACCCGGCGCTGCGAAAGTATCGCCCGAAGGTCATCGTCGGCGGCGCGGGCGCCTGGCAGATTCCCAAAACCGGCTCGATGGAGCGGCTCGGCGTCGATTGCATCATCAACGGACGCTCTGAAGGCGTGGCCCTTGGGTTGTTCCAGAAGGCCGAAGCCGGCGAGGAGCTTCCGCCGATCGTCAATGCTCCCGAGCCCACCGTCGAGCAACTGGTGGTCCCAAAGAAACGTTCCACCTACGGCATCGTCGAGATGAACCGCGGCTGCGGGCGGCAGTGCGCCTTCTGCTCACCGACGCTCGAGACGCGCATCTCGGTGCCGCCCCAGCAGGCGATCGAATCGGTTCGGGCGAACACTCGCAACGGTGGGAAGATTATCTTCCCTGTCTCCGAAGACATTTTCATCTACGGCGCGGCCGCTCCGTTCTACATCCCGAATCCAAACGCGGTTATCAACTTCTACGACTCGATCGCCAGGGAGCCCGGCGTCGAGTATCTGCCGCTTTCGCATGCCACGATCGCTCCGGCGGTAGTCAATCCGGATTTGATCAAGGAGATGTCGAAGATTCTGCTCGACAAGAGCGCCCTGCGGAACCGCAATTCCACGCATCCCGACGGCAAGTTTCTGGCTCCGCTCATCGGCATCGAGACCGGCTCCCCGCGCCTCGCGGCCCTCACCATGTCGGGCAAGTCGTTGCCGTTTGATATTCTCGATTGGCAGGAGATCGTCGTCGAGGGCATCCGTATCCTCAACGAGAACAACTGGTTCCCAGTCTGCACCTTCATCGTCGGCCTGCCCAACGAGACCCCGGACGATCTCCGTCAGACGTTGGACCTGCTGCACCGCCTCAAGAAGGCCAAGGTCCTCTACGTCCCTTCGATCTTCACGCCGCTTGAGGACACTCGCATGGCCGACGGCAAAGGGCTCAAGGCCAAGCAACTCAATCAGTTGCAGTGGGAGTTCATGATGACGGCCTGGATGCAGAGCCGCGACTTCGGCGAGATGCGGGACCGCTCCCGCAGCTACTTCAAGTGGGGCACCCGCGCTTTCTACTACGGCCGCGGCAAGTGGGTGCACGGCGACCAATTCAAGTGGCCCGCCATGCGCTTCGCCGGTCTCCCCGACAAAAAGCTCAACAAGCACCTCTATCTCGACTGGAGCACGGAGAACAAGGTTCCGATCAAGCAGCCACGTCTTATCGGCAAACACCGCAAGCAGTCGCTCGAAGAGCTGCGCAAGATCAATGACAAGCAGCCCTTCAGCATCTACGGTACAAGCCGCGTCGAGGAAAGTGTTGATCCGTTGCCGCTACCGATTGTCAACGGAGCCGCTGCCGGCGCCGCCAACGGCTACGCCAGAGCAACCTCCAATCCCGTCCCGGTCGATCAACCCGTAGCCGGCGACTGACCAACAGCCGGGACACGGCGCCGAACCCACTCGGTCACCGAGCCGAGGCGCGGGTGTGGACCCTCGCGCCCGCGCTGAAAGCCACAACGGAAGAAGACCACCCGGCAAATCCAGCCCGGAAGCTGATTCACAGCTGCTCGCCTCGAACCCAGATCGGGCTCGCCCAGGCCATGTGGTTGTTGTTCTGGATGACGCGGAGGTAGTAGTAACACTCCTTGCCATCAAACTCCTCGTCGCGAAACGTGAATTCCGCTGCCGACGAGCGAGGGTTGGTGGTGAAGATGAACTTACCTTCTTTGATGATGTCGATTTGCTCGAGAGGCGCAGTCCCGCGAACGACTACCTTGAATTCAGGCTTGCCGCGAATGACAGCCTCCTCGCCCATATACTTCCCGTTCATCGAAAACTCCACGAGAATCTTGTCAGTGGCGGCATAGGTGCGGCGGTTGTAGAGCGCGTCGAAGAGCGACTCGCGGTCGAACCCTTTTGCATAGACGCCCGCAAAGGCGTTGTGCGTGGCCAAGTGATCGGAACTGGCGATGAAGCCGAGCTTGCGCTTGCGAGCCAAGGCATCCCATACAAAACTCTTGCTGTCCCGCTCGTAGGGCTTGCGGCGGAAACCACGGTGCTCGGAGTATTTGAGGTATTCCGGTCGCGAAACTCCATCCGGCGAATCAACATACTCGTAGCTGCCGCGAAAGCCCTGAAATATCTCCACGAGGCGCTCGAACTCAGGATCGTGGTAATCCCAACTGACCTGCTTGTCGATGAAAGCGATGTGGTGAGGGATGGTGATGGCCCTCTTGCCCCGCAGGGCAGCCCAGAGCCCCCACGGGCTTACGCCGAGATCACCGAGGGAATACGACGCCGGCACGGGGATATAGTTGCGAGCGAAGTTGAGAATTGTGCGATGTCCCCAAGGGGATTGCTGGCTTCGCTCGTAAGTGTGCATTCCCACGAAGGCTCCGGCAAGGGTATAAAGCTCCGCTGCCTGCTGCGAACGCCAAACGTTGTAAGGTCGGGTGAGATAGCGAGTGTTCTCCGTCGTTCCCAGAAAATCAAGTTCGGCGGCGTCGATGGCGTATCGGTAGTTGTCGGTGAGCGAGCCGTCCAGGTACTGTTGCTGGCCGCCGCCCAGGGAGATGTCGGTGTGGCGGTGCAGATCACCCCAATAAAGCTGAAAGCCGCCAAAGGTGTGACGCGCCGCGCGCCGCGGTGTACTCTTCGGTCTTTGCGGGGCCGACGCTTCAAGAGAAGGCGTCCGATCGGCTCCGCTGACGGCCGGACCGGTCTTGAACTGCTTCGCATACAACAGGTTGTGCAGCGAGCCCGTGGGGTAGGCGAGAAGCGTGCTGTCGCCGAGCTGGGTGACGGCCAGGCGTTGATCAATGCGGCCTTCGGTATTGAACACCGTCTCGACCGCTGACCAGCGATTGCCCCCCCAAGTCGTCGTGCCGATAGAGAGCCAGGGTGGCCGGACATGATGCCGGAAGAAAAGCCGCATGCGACCGTCTCGGCCGATGGAAATCTCGGGAGCCTCCATCGTCTCCCACCCGGCCATGGCGTCGAGTTGCCGGAGCGCTTCCGCCGGCCGGTACAGCTTGCCGTTTGTCAAGCAGGCGATTCCGATCTTCCGGCCTTCAGCCCGCAGACCCTTGGTGGCGGAATCGCTCGCCCATGCTTCCGGGCCGATTTCCCATGAAATCCAAAGACGGTCCCGCGGGTCGACACAGAGACTCGGACGGTTCTCGAGTCTCGGCGACGATGCTACCGCCGTTTCCGGGCTCCATCCGCCATTCACGAAACTCCGCAACAAGATGTCGTAGTCGCCGCGGAAGCTGTCCCAAGCAATGTGGAAAACGCCGTCCGAGGTGGCCGCGACGACGGGTTCCCAATCGTTCGCGGCGTTGGAAGTGACCGCACCCTCCTTGCCCCACTTCCCGTCCGCAAAGAGCCGGTAAAGGATATCAAGGCCTCCATTACGCAAGCCCTGCCAGACGAGCATGACCCGCCCGTTCGAGGCCGCGAGACGTGGAATCTGATCCGGTCCGGGATGATCCGTGAGCCGCTCCGTCCTCGACCACACGCCGTCCGGCTCTCGGACTCTCGCATAGAGATCCCAATTGCCCTCTACTTGTGCGGGCCAGACGACCCAAACCCGCGTCTCCTCATCCACGGCGATGGCGGGTTTGTAATAGTCCCCTCCCTCTGTCGTGACTTGTTCCGTTGCAGACCAGTCGGTTTCACCGCTATTGAGAGAGCGGACCAGGATGAGGCTGTCGCGATCCGTTTCTGAGTAGGAGACCCATGCCGTCCAAGCGATGCCGCCGTTGGAAGAAACCGAGGGGTGATCGTCTTCTCGCAGCCCGGTCGTGAGTTCCGTGACTTCGCGGAACGCACGTTCCACTCGCGGATTCGGCCGCAGGCCCGGGCCGGAGTACGAAGGAACCTGCGCCCACGTGCAAGGTATGGCGAGGAGGACGGCAGCCCACGTTGCAGTAGAAGTGGTGATCCTCGGCTTGGCCATCGACGATCCGTCTTGGAACGCTTGCAAGGTGGCGAGTCGTCCCGCAACCGCGAGCGCGGCCTCGTTGCCTCTATGGGTTCCCCCCCGAAACCATATAGTGATCCCACTGCTCGGCGGCCTGCTCGACGATCAGCGGCACGTCTCTTTTCAATACGTAGCCTTCCGCCGCCAGTTTCCGGGCAGCTTCCCCGAGCCGGGTCACGTAGTCGTTCCGGCTTCGGTAGCGCTCCTGCATCGACAGCCGCGGGTCTCCCGTTCTCTCCTGCTCCGCCCTGGTTCTGGCAAACGGGATGTAGGACCCCCGCATGCTGTAGAGTTCCTTGGGAGCGCCGATGCTCGGATCACGGAGGTTCCAACCCGCGTACGTCGCCAGAGGCACACGGATCACCGGCAACCGAATTCCGGAGGTCTCGTTCCCGTCGCCATCCACTTGCGGCACCCGCATGGGGAATGCTCTGCCGACTTCGGGCGGCTCGATGGTCACGATGCCCATCGAGCGGAACTCCGGGCCGTAAGCGACACGGTAGGCGTGGTGCATGCGATCCGGGAAGGCCACGCCCGGGATCTTCGGAAACTCGACCTTGCTCAGCGGCACTAAACTCCCGTTGGCGATTCTCGGATATTGCGAGGGGGGCGGCTCCTTATTCTCAGCGAGCCACTTCTGCATGCCTGCCAGCAGACCCCTCATGCCCCACGTGAAGTCATTGGCGTTGCTGAGGTTCTGCGTGCCCTGCCCACCCGGCGGAAATCGGCCCGGCCCATGTTGGGCCCCCGCGAAGAGATAAATACGTGTCTTCTCGGACGGCGGGAAGTCCTTCCGGCCGTCAATCGCCGTGTGGATCAAAGACGCCGAGCGTCCATAGTATTCATACGACGAGTTCGTGTAATAGATCTTCGGGACCACGCCCGCCCTCTTCACCCGATCCAGGATGCCCTCGCTCAGCCCGGTCTCCGGGTCGGTCTGCTTCTCGTCGGTAAAGGGGAAAATGTCAGTGGGGTAAAGAAAGTTGAAGTGAGGTCGCGCATCGCGTGAAGGCTGCGCGAACCGATGATTGAAGCTCCCACGGCCCCCGCCGGCCACGTGAGACCACACGCCGTCGAAAACCTGCCGCCCCTTTTCGTCCGCGTTGAACCCGAAATAGAGAAACGTCCTCAGAAAACGCCCACTCTGCGACGACCCCAGCGCCAGCGTCTGCTTGACGTGTTTGTGATCCTCGGCCAGCGATGCGCCTCGGCCGCCGTTCGAGCCGTGCTTGAGGAAGGAGATCAGATCCCTCGTCGCCGCCAGCCCCAGCCCCACCATCGCCGGGTCCTGTGACTGGTAGACGATCTCGTAGATCTGGCCCGGCTCCAGACCCGCCTTGACAAATACGTGCGTGCGGTTCGGGACCGGCTTCCCGTCTTCCTCTCGTGCAAACAGCCAGCGGTCTCGAGGGATGATCCGCCGCGGTGCGTCGATCCGGTCTCGAACGGTAAGTTGCACTTCCGGGTCATCGGGATTGATCACCGGATACGGCGCGTGCTGCCGATCCGCCAAGTGGAAACTGTAGATGCTCTTATCGGGAACGTAATCAGACCGTACCAGCCCTGTAATCGGTCGCTCGCTATCCCGCGCCACCGGCACATACACCCTCATCAGGTTCGGCTCTTGCGCTACATCGTATTGCCAGCCCATCCACACCACGGTGTAACCCTCTTCGAGCAAGAAGCCATCTCCGAAGTGAGCCTCGGTACGCGGATCGTAAGAGCCCGTCGTGCCAATGTTGAACCGCCCCAGCAGACCTTTTCGGCCCCGGTTCACGACCTCGTAAAACACGGTTCCGTTGCCTTTGGCGGGTTCCTTCGGCAGGAGCATGTAAAGGTCGGCTGAGAACTCGACGCGCCCGCGTTCGTTGCGAGGAGCGAAGTCGAGATCGGAGATCCGTCGATTGGCCTCCAGCTTGGGGTCCACTTCGAAATGAACCTTGCCCACGAGCCGCTCGTATGCTCCGGTGGAGCCGAACGACTTTCCCGCGAGAACGTCGCTGCGTTCTTCCACCTCGACGCGGACCAATTCGCCCGACGCGGCGCCGGTCAACCACAGAACCATCACAAGCCCGAGGCTGCTTTTGGTAGAGACCGTCAGGGGACACCTCTCAACAACGCGGTCAGTCTAGCCGACTACCACCACGGAAGCAAGAGTCCGTCCCGGACTGTTAACGCAATATGGAAAGTTCCCCTGTTTGTGCAAGGTAGAACGTTCCCCTTGCTCGGCATGGGGTTCGGTTGACGTTGGCCGCAACGGAAGGAGCCCGGATTCTACTCAGGAAGCAAGACTGGCGATCGCAAGGCGTTTCTTACGACACCCTTGCCAGCGGCCGGATGGACCAATGGCTGGGGAGCGGACCACACGATTCGGCCGCCAGAATCAAAGAGCTGAATACTGCCTTCACTCAAAAACTCGGTTGGCGTGCCTTTCCCCAACTCGATTGGCGTGTCTTTCCCCAGTGGCAGGACTGCGGCGCCGATCACGGCGAGAACGCTGCCTTGGGAGTCGACGACGCGAAACTCCTGAGCCGTGACTTGCGGGGCCGGCTCTGCTTGGGCAAGGGCAAGTTCGGGCAGCGCGATGTCTGACAGCACGCCCCCCAAGAAACCCGCCAGAACGGCAAGAACCACCAACCGCACATCAATGGACTTCTGCATGAAAGCCTCCTCAGTCCCTATGAACGCAAATGGAAGATAAGCGGTTACACGAAATCGGGGCGCCTGAACCTGGTCGTGGGGCATGGAATGCCTTGTGGAGGCCGGCCCACCGGTTCGAGCCGCTTTCTGGTGTCCGGTGGCGAGCAAAGCAGGCCGGCGAAGCGCCAATGCTTCTGATCGCCCTAGTGTACCGTCCCGGAAATACATGATATATTAATGGGCAACTTTTGGTTTCTGGAGGTATGCCCATGCCACGCGGTCGCCCCGTTGCTCCCATCACTCTCCGTGAAAGCGAGGAAACGGAACTGCGGAGCCTCGCCCGCTCCCGAACGCTGCCGCATAGTCTGGTGCGGAGGGCCCAGATTGTGCTCGCCTGCGCCGCAGGCGTTCCCGGCTCGACCGTAGCCCGGCGTCTCGGTGTCACCAATACGACCGTTGGCAAGTGGCGCAAGCGCTATCGTGAACAGGGAGTCTCCGGACTCCACGATGAACTGCGTCCCGGACGCCCCCGCAGGCATGACGATGAACGTGTTGCCGAAGTCATCAACACGGCCCTCGGAACCGACCCCCCGGATGGTTCGCACTGGAGCGTGCGTTCGATGGCCCAACACACGGGAGTCTCGAAGAGTACGGTCCAGCGGTGGTTCGAGCTGTTCGGCGTGCAGCCGCATCGCCAGCGGCATTTCAAGATTTCCAACGACCCGTTCTTCGTCGAGAAAGTCCGCGACATCGTCGGTCTCTACCTCAACCCCCCGGACCACGCCGTGGTGCTCTCGGTCGATGAGAAGACCCAGGTCCAGGCTCTTCAGCGGACTCAGCCCCTCCTCCCGATGGGCCTTGGCTACCTCGAAGGCGTCACCCACGACTACCAACGTCACGGTACGACCACTCTGTTCGCTGCTCTCGATGTTGCCACGGGGCAAGTCATCACACGCTGTAAACCGCGACACCGCCATCAGGAGTTCCTCGCTTTCCTGCGTCAGATCGACGGCAGTGTGCCGCGCAACCTCGACATCCATCTCATCGTCGATAACTATGCCACCCACAAACATCCCAAAGTTCGTGCCTGGCTCGCCCGGCGTCCTCGCTACCACCTTCATTTCACCCCAACCTATGCCTCCTGGCTCAACCAAGTCGAACGCTGGTTCGGCATCATTACCCAGAAGGCCATTCGCCGTGGTTCCTTCTCCAGCGTCAAGGCTCTCGTCCGTAACATTGAGCGCTTCGTCGAACACTACAACGCCAACACCAGCCCCTTCGTCTGGACCGCCACGGCCGAATCCATCCTCGCCAAGATCGAACGACTTTGTTTATATATTTCCGGGATAGTACACTAGCTCACCGCTTCTCCAATCAGCTTCCCGCCGTTGACGGTCGGCCGCTCGGCGCGGGCGTTGTGCAGGTAGGTGAGATCCAGATGATTCAGTCCGAGCTGATGCAGAATCGTCGCGTGGATGTCGTGGACATGGTAGGGCTTGTCGACGGCGCGCAGTCCGATCTCGTCGGTCGTGCCGATGGCCTGTCCCGGGTTGACACCGCCGCCGGCCATCCAAATCGTGAAACCCCAGGGGTTGTGGTCGCGTCCGATGCCTTTCTCGTTGAACGGAGTCCGGCCGAATTCGCCTCCCCACACCACGAGGGTCTCGTCCAGTAGACCGCGTGATTTGAGATCCGTAAGGAGGCCGGCGACCGGCTTGTCGGAGACCTTGCACCACTTCTCATGGTTGCCTTCGATGTCTTGATGGGCATCCCAACCGCTGCCGCTGCCGCAATAGCACTCGACGAATCGCACGCCGCGTTCAACGAGCCGCCTCGCCAGCAGGCAGTTCGAACCGAAGCGGGCTGTCTGCTCCTCATCCATGCCGTAGAGCCGCTTGGTCGCCTCGGATTCGCTTTCGACATCCACCGCCTCGGGCGCCGACGACTGCATCCGGTAGGCCAGCTCGAACGACTCGATGCGTGCTTCGAGATCGGTGTCCTCGGGGCGCGTTCTCGCATGATGCCGATTCAGGTTCCGGAGCAGATCGAGCTTACGGCGCTGCTGCCGGTCGCCTACCGTCTCCGGCCGCGCCAAGTCAAGAATCGGCGGTCCCTCCTGCTGAAAGGGTGTCCCCTGGTACACGGCGGGCAGGAAGCCCGAGCTCCATGTCTTGGCTCCACCGACCACTCCCTTGTTGTCCGTGAGGATGACAAAGGACGGCAGGTCCTCGTTCGCCGTCCCGAGTCCGTAGGTGACCCAGGAGCCGAGGGACGGCCTCCCGGCGAGGATCGAGCCCGTATTCATTTGCGAAACCGACCCGACGTGATTCAACCCGTCGGCCCAACAAGAGCGAACCACGGCAAGGTCATCGGCGTGCACGGCGATTTGCGGGTACCAGTCGGATATCCACAGCCCGCTCTCGCCGTGCTGCTTCCAGACACGCTTCGTGGGGAGGATGGTGTTGTCCGATGTCCCCATCGCCGTCACGGGACGTCCGAACGACTCAGGCATCGGCTGTCCGGCCAACTTGTCGAGCGCCGGTTTGTAGTCGAACAAATCGATGTGGCTGGGGCCGCCCTCCATGAACAGCCAGATGACCGACCTGGCCCTCGGAGCGTGATGCGGCGGCTTCGTGGTCAAGGCACTGGCGGCGGACGCCCTCGGCAACACACCACTGCCGTCGAGCAGATGGGTAAGCGCCAGCGCGCCGAGTCCGCTGCCTGCCCGCGTGAGGAACCGCCGCCGCGACTCAATCGGGCGTCGGTAGGGTTGTTTTGCTGCCATCCGTGGCGTCATCGGCCGGGGATCAGTAGCGGAACACAAACTCGTTCGCGTTCAGCAGAGTGTGGCAAAAATCGACGAACGCCGCGGCTCGCGGCTCGCTCACGCCTTCGGGAATGACCGCCGGCAAGGCCAGCGCGCCACCGTTCTCCCGGCGCTCCGCGACCAGGCGCGTTTGCTCATCGAGAAATGTCAGGGTCTTATCCTTTTCCCAGCCATCAGGCTCGCGCGAGAACGCCAGCGCATAGGCGTCGGAGATGCCTCCGGCCCAGTCAGTCCCATTCGCCTCGAGAACCCGGCCGGCAAAACCGCGAGCCCAGCCCAGGAACTGATCGTTGTTGAGCATCAAGAGGGCTTGAGGGGCAGTTGTTGTTACGGTGCGCCGGGCGCAGCTTTCGTGCGTGTCCGGCATGTCGAATGCCAGCAGCATCGGATAACGAGCATTGCGCCGGACGAAAACGTATACGCTGCGCCGCTGCGCGTCTTTGGGGTCCTCGGAGGTGTCCCAACCACCGCGTGGCGTGGGCGCCCCCACCGGGAGCGGCGGAAACACGCTCGGCCCACCCGCCTTGCTTTCCAGCATGCCGGCCACGGAGAGCGCCGCGTCCCGAATAACCTCGCCCTCCAGCCGCTGTGGCGTAAAACGCCAGAAGAGTCGGTTGAGCGGATCGGCCCTGTGTGCGTCGTCACGATAAGCCGAGTTCTGCTGGTAGGTTGCCGAGTTCATCATCAGCCGGTGCATGTGCTTGACGCTCCAGCCGCTGTTGATGAATTCGTCGGTCAGCCAATCGAGCAACTCAGGATGCGTCGGTGACTCACCTATCAGGCCGAAGTCGCTGGGCGTCGCCACGATGCCGCGTCCGAAGTGATAGTGCCAAATGCGGTTGACCATCACACGAGGCGTCAGCGGGTTATTCGGATCGGCAAGCCAATTGGCCAGCGCCGTGCGGCGCCCGGACGAGTCGACATGTGGCAGATTGGGAATCTCGGCCGGCTTGGGATCAAGAATCGAGAGAAAGCCCGGCCGCACCGCTTCGCCCGGCGCTTCGTGAGAGCCGACACCGAGGATATACGTCTGCGGGGCCTGACGCCCGATATCTCTTACACCGGTTGCCTTCGGAGGTTCGCTTGGATGCAGATGGTCGAACGTATCCAACTCGGCCCGCAGGCGTTCGTACTCTTCCTTCTGCTCATCCTTGAGTCCCTTGGCAAGACGTTTTTCGGTGTGGAGGAAACTCATCTCCCACAGATGCTTGCGATAGATCTGCCGATCGTACGGGGTCTGCGCTGCAAGCGGGCCGCGCAACATGACGCGGGTTTCCGGAGCGCGGCGGGCGGTCTGATGCTCCCAGGCCTTTTTCTTGGCGGGCTGAAAAAGCTCTTCGATGCGGCCGAGAATGTCTTTCGTCGCCTCTTGCCATGCGGCCAATCCGGCCTCGTACTCCCGTCGATCCTCGGCCCACAGAAGGATGATGTCGTCGTCCTCGGCGGTGTTGGCGAAAAAGGCTTGCAGGCGATAGTAATCCTTCTGCGGGATCGGGTCGAATTTGTGGTCGTGGCACTTGGCGCAGCCGTAGGTAAGCCCCAGGAACGTAGCTCCGACGGTATCGGTCATGTCATGCAAGATCTCCTGGCGGCGTTGGCGGAGATTGGCGGCGTTCGATTCGTCGGGAAAGTTGCGGTTGAAGGCGGTAGCAACGAGAGCGTCGAGATTATCGGGCCACAGCTCGTCGCCGGCGATCTGCTCCTTGATGAAGAGATCGTACGGCTTGTCCTGGTTGAAGGCCTGGATGACGTAGTCGCGGTAGCGCCAGGCGTTGGGGCGCGTTTCGTCGGCTTTGAAGCCCTCGCTTTCGGCGTAGCGGGCCAAGTCGAGCCAATGACGTCCCCAGCGCTCGCCGTACTGCGGCGATGCCAGTAGACGGGCAACGACGCCCGTGAAGGCGTCCGGATCCTCGTCTCGCAAGAAGGCAGCCACCTCCTGCGGCGTCGGAGGCAGCCCGATCAAATCGAAGTACGCCCGGCGCAGCAGAGTAACCTTGTCGGCAGGATCGCCCGGCGCGATCTGTTTCTCTTCCAGCTTGTGGACAATGAAAGCGTCAACGGGATTTCGCAGCCGGTCCTGAAGCGTTACTTCGGGGACAGCGGGGCGCTGAACCCTCTGGAAAGCCCAGTAGGAGCGCTGCCGCGCTGTAAACGGGTCTTCCGAGCGCGGAGCGCCCGCGCTGAAGACCGAAAACGTCAAGCCGACCGCCAACACACCTGACGGAACGGCGACCCTGCTGGGAATCATACGGATTCCTCTCTACAAGGGATTGTGGGACGCCGCAAGGATGAACGACGACCCACCGCTACTACTATCCTACACGGCACGACCCCTGTCAAAGCCTGACAGTGGGTTTCCGGACTCCACTGCCACGGCCTCGGCGAGCATTACCCCCTGAGTTGGTACACGGCGATGTCGGCGCGCAGTGACGGCCGCCAGCGGATGCGTTTGCCGCGGCGCAGGAAGTACGAGCGCTCGATCGTCAATTGCTCTTGCCGCGCCGTCTCTTCGAAATCAAGCACGGTCAGGAAATGGATGTTCGGGGTATCATGCCACTCGTACGGAAGGTGGTTGGTCTTGGGGGCCTTGCCGCTGCACAGCAAAGACGCGCGCACCGACCAGTGGCCGAAGTTCGGAAACGCCACGATTGCTCGCCGTCCCACCCGAACCATTTCTCGCAGAACGTTCAGCGGGTGACGGGTCTCCTGAAGCGTCTGGCTGAGAATGATGTAGTCGAAACACTGCTGGGGATAGTCGGCGAGGCCCTTGTCGATGTCCCCCTGGTAAACGGACAAGCCGCGCGCCACGCATTTGCGGACTTTCTCGGGCGCAATCTCGACACCGCGCGCCTTGACTCCGCGCTGTTCAGCCAACCAGCCGAGGAGTTCACCCTCGCCGCAACCGAGATCGAGCACGCTGGCGCCCTCCTCGACCATCTCGCCGATAATGGCGTAGTCCTGCCGGCCGAGAACTTGCGGAACGATTGAGCTTAGCGTGGCTTCGGCTGTGGCCATTTCTGTCCATTATAGTGATCGGCGATTTCGACGAATCAGCCGGTGCGGCCGGCCGGCGCGAATCAGATCTACGAGAAGACGGAGACTCTGCCCGGACGTATCGGCAGTTGCTAGGTGTGATCTTTCAATAGGTTGTTCACTCGGTCCCGACCGAGGAAACTGAAGGTGTCAAGCAAACGGTTTCCCGGAAGGAGGACCGAGTGAACATCCATCAGAATGCCAAGTTGACCCCGAAGAGTCGAGCCGATGTTGTCCGGCGGATTCTCGACCAGGGCCAGACCCCGAAGGCGGTGGCCAGCGCCTTCGGGGTCTGCGCACGTACGGTGCGCAAGTGGGTAGCCCGCTATCGGGCTGAGGGCGCCGACGGATTGCTCGACCGCAGTTCGCGTCCGCACCGCTCGCCACGGACGATACCGGCCGCTGTCATCAATCGCATCACCACCTTGCGCCGGCTGCGCTGGACCGGCGCCCAGGTCGCCGCCACTGTTGGGGTGGCGCCTGCTACCGTCAGTCGGGTCCTCCTCCGCCAGGGCCTTGCCCGCCTCTGTGCCCTCGACCCGGCGCCACCCGTCCGCCGTTACGAACATCCCCACCCGGGCGACCTGCTGCACCTTGATATCAAGAAACTCGGCCGCTTTCGCCGCCCCGGTCACCGCGTCACCGGGGACCGCCGCCACTCCAGCCCCGGCGCCGGCTGGGAATACCTTCATGTCTGCGTCGACGACCACTCCCGCCTTGCCTTCTCCCAGCTCTATCCCGACCAGACCGCCGCCACTGCCGCGGCCTTTCTCACCGCCGCCCTCGACTACTACCACCGCCTCGGCATCCGCGTCCGCCGCGTGCTCACTGACAACGGCGGGTGTTACCGTTCCAGGGCCTTCCATGCACGCTGTGCCCAACGCGGCCTACGCCATCGCTTCACCCGGCCCTTCACCCCCCGTACCAACGGCAAAGCCGAACGCTTCATCCAGACCGCACTCCGCGAGTGGGCCTACGCACACCCCTACCCCACCTCCGCGCAGCGTGCCCAACACCTCAGACACTGGCTCCACCGCTACAATTGGCACCGCCCACACGCCAGTCTCAAGGCCAACCCGCCCATCAGTCGAATCGGTCTGACCGGGGACAACCTGTTGAGGTTCCACACCTAGGCGCCCATTTGCGAAGCGGGAAGCGGGAGACGTTTGTAGGTGTTTTCCAGGAAGCTTTTGATCAACTCCGTCTGTTCCCCAACTTCGATCAGGAAGGCGTCATGCCCGTAGTTCGAGGGAAGCTCGACATAGGCGACATCAAGATTGCGGCTGCGCAGGGCGCGGACCGTTTCCTGCGACTGGTAACTCGGGTACAGCCAGTCCGAAGTAAAACTCAACACCAGAAAGCGCGCGTCGGTGCGGCCGATCGCCTCGCCGATCGACGAGAAACCCTGAGTCGCATCAAACGAATCCATCGCTCGGGTGATCACCAGATAGGAATTCGCGTCGAAGCGACTGACGAATTGCCCGCCGCGGTATCGCAGATAGCTCTCGACTTCAAACAAGCCACTCGAATCCGGTTCAGGTTCACGACGGCGTCGGCCGAACTTCTCGCGCATCGAGTCGTCACTCATGTAGGTGATGTGACCGACCATTCGAGCCACGGCGAGTCCTCGTGCGGGACCGACTCCTTCGTAGTAGTCGCCGTTCTCCCAATCCGGGTCGGCCACGATGGCCTGCCGACCCACTTCGTTGAAAGCGATCTGCTGTGCGGAATGCCGGTGCGTACCCGCGATCGGAATCGCTGAAGCCACGGCGTCGGGATAATCGACGACCCATTGCAGGGCCTGCATCGCGCCCATTGAGCCTCCGGTGACCGACAACAACCGCTCGATGCCGAAGGAGTCCGTGAGTTGTTTTTGGAGCCGAACCATGTCGGCGATCGTCACGTAGGGAAAAGAAGACCCATAGGGACGTCCGGTATCGGGACGAATGGACGAGGGACCGGTTGTGCCGCGGCAGCCGCCCAGGCAGTTGCTGCAAATCACGAAGTACCTGTTCGTGTCGAAGGCCTTGCCGGGGCCGATCATGTTGTCCCACCACCCCTGCTTGCCGTCTTCTTCGCTAATGCCGGCGGCGTGGGCGTCGCCCGAGAAGGCATGAAGAACGACGACAGCGTTGGACTTGTCAGCGTCGAGCGCGCCATACGTTTCGTAGGCGACTTCCACTGCGCGCAGGGTCTCGCCGCAGTCGAGCGGGAGTTCCTCGAATTGAGCGGTTTGTGTTCGAACGATCATGCCACGGCGAGAAGACCGGCCGGTCCGACTGTCTGTATGATACCGCCCGGCTGAAGCGGAACGCTGCGGCCGCGGGGAGGCGGAGACAGGTTATGGTGTTTCCGCCACGAGCTCCGGCTCGGCTGCGACCTCGCCGCTTTCCGTCACCGCCTCCGGAGACCGCCACTCTGCTTCGTCGAAACCCCAGTGATTGAGAATGAACAAGCTTGATTGCTCCGTCTCCAGCACATCGCCAACGCCGAGCTCGCGTCTTCCGTGCCTAGCCTCCGGTTCATCGCGCAACCGCTTCCAAACCGCGTACGGAGTCGGCGCTTCGATTTCACCGGCTTCCTGGTATTCGCGAATCCGGAGGCTGTGCGGCTTGGGCTTCGGCGGCGACTCTCTGAACTTCTCTATCTGGGAGTCGCGGAGAAAAAAAAGCTTGTAATGGGGCATACAGGCTTCGACTGCCACAAGATTATCACGGCCGGCGAGACCGTGCGCATTCAGCCTCCGGGCTTTTCTTGCATCGTGATCTGCTCGGCGCGGCCGGCTTCCCACCGGAACTTGCAGGCTTGGATGCTCAAGAGCCCCGCGGTGAAATAGAAGCCCGCCACAAAGAGCGCGGCGAAGGGAAGGGTCGACCAATGGCCGATGCCCGCCAGGTACACCATGCAGCAAGCGAAGTACGTGCCGACGAAGAAGTTCGCGAGGGGCAGCCAGCCGCTGGATCGCCTGTAACGCAACCGCGCCAACCGTGCCTTCTCACTGTTGGTGGTGTACTTGGCGGTTCGTTGAAACGGAGACTTCATGCCGAGCAGCCCCTCCAGCACCGCCCGGGTGTTGGTGATGGTCAGTCCGATTCCGGTGGCGGCCAACGCCGGAATCAGCAAGAGCTTCCACCACCACCTTGACGGGAACAATTCCTTCTGGGCAAGCATGTAGAACGTCGAAAGCGAGCTGAACGTGCCAAGGAACAGCAGGATATCGAGCAGGAGAAACGCGGCGTGACCCTGGTGGAAGCGGACGATCGCCGAGGGCAGCCATAAAAACAACAGCAATACGATCAAGGGGTATAAGAAGTTCGAGGTCAGATGAAAGAACGCCTCCAGCTTTACTTTCGCCGGAAGATTAGAAGCGAATATCGCCAGCAGGACCTTTCTGCCGGTCTGAATCAGACCCTTCGCCCAGCGCGCCTGCTGGACTTGAAACGCCGTGAGGTCCGTCGGCAACTCCGAGGGCGCCTCGACGTCAGGAAGGTAAACATACTTCCAACCCTTCATTTGAGCGCGATAGCTGAGATCGGTGTCTTCCGTCAGCGTGTCGTGATGCCAACCCCCGGCGTCTTCAATCATGGCTCGCCGCAAAACGCCTGCCGTCCCGTTGAAGTTGAAGAAACGCCCGGACCGGGCCCGCGCGCCGTGCTCGAAGACGAAGTGTCCGTCGAGCAGCATCGCCTGAACGCGCGTGAGTACGGAATGATTCCGGTTGCGGAAGGTCCAGCGCGCTTGGACGGCGCCGACATTCGGATCCGTGAAATGGTGGACCGTACGGAGCAAGAAGTCGGGCAGCGGCCGGAAGTCCGCGTCAAAAACGACGATCAGCTCACCGCGCGCCGCATCAAGACCTGCTTGGAGGGCGCCCGCTTTGAACCCATGACGATGACGCCGGTGACGATATTCCACGGGATATCCCTGAACCGTCCAACGCTGGACCGCGGCGCGGGCCACATCGCGGGTTTCGTCGGTCGAGTCGTCGAGAACCTGAACCTGCATCCGATTCCTCGGGTAGTCCAAACGACAAGCGGAGGCCAACAATTCCTCCACAACGAACTGTTCGTTGTAGAGAGGAAGCTGCACCGTAACAAAGGGAAGTTCGGTGAAGCGCCGGGCCGGTTCGCCCGTGGCCCGGCCGCGATGCCGGTAGTAGAGATAGACCAACTGATAGCGGTGCAACCCGTAGGCGCTGAGCACGACCATCACCGCCAGATACAGGACGACCAAGCCCCACTCGAGTGAGCTACCCTGGGGATCGCCTCGCGAGGTCTGCTCAAACCATCGAACCGCCTCGCTCCAAAGAGAGGCGGCATCCCAGAGAGCAAGGGGAGGGGCTTTTGGAAACATTTTCCCTCGCCGGCGTTTCAGTCTATCGCGGCCAATGAAACGCGGACGCTATTTCATGCTCTTGACGTCAGCCTGCGCCATGGAAGCCGGGTTCATCGCTTTAGCTGCGTTGGGGAATTTCGAACAGCGAGTGGTGGAGTTCACCGGAGTCTATCTGGGAACTTCAATATTCTATCTGATCGGCTGCTTCGCAATCACGCGCTTGGAAGCAATACAATCCGGCCCACGCCTGATCGCGTTCATCTGGCTCTGCGGCTTGGTGTTCCGCTTCACGGTTCTTCCGCTTTCGCCCGAGCTGTCCGAAGACTTGAACCGCTATCGTTGGCACGGCAAAATGCAGGCGGTCGGAGCAAATCCCTACTCGGCGGCTCCCGACGACCCGCGCCTTGCAGAACTGAGGGATGCGACTTGGCATCAGGTAAACCGCAAGGACCTGCCTTCTGTCTACGGCCCCGTCACGGAGTGGGTCTTCGCGGTTTGGTACCGCGCCGTGGCATCGTTTCAGCCGGACGCCATGCGGCAGGTCTGGTGGTTCAAGATTCCTTTTGCCTTGCTGGAACTGGGCGTCGCGATGGCCGTGGTACGGCTATTGGCCGCGGCCGGCAAACCGTGTGCGTGGCTGCTGATCTATCTGTGGTCGCCCTTGGTCGTTGTCGAGTTTTGGGCCCAAGGGCATAACGACACGCTGGCGGTGGCTTTCGTCGTGGCGGCTGTCGCCGCGGCGCTCTCTGACCGCTGGAAGTGGGCGTTCGCCTCGCTCGCGATGGCGACGCTGAGCAAGTTCTGGCCTGTCATTCTTTTTCCGTTCTTCCTGCTCCGCCGCGAGAACGGGCGCTGGATTCTCCGCTGGAAACAGGCGCTCGCAGCTTTGCCTCTGGTCGCGGTGGCCGTGGTCCCGTACTGGGACAGTTTGGCGAATGTGCCGGAGTTGATCGAGGGGTTTCTGGGAGGTTGGCGAAACAACGACAGCCTCTACGGCATCATCAGCGAGCGTGCCGGCGATAATTCCGATCTCGGCGTCGAGACCGTCACGCTCTACCTGGCCGCCGCCTTGGCGCTGCTTTGGTTCTTGCAGAGGCCGTTGATCGAGTCTGTCAAGTGGGCCATCGTCGTGCTGCTGTTCTTCTCGGCCAATTGCTTCCCGTGGTACCTAAGTTGGTTCCTTCCGTTTCTCGCGGTGAGTCCCAACGCGGCGTTGCTGCTTTGGACGGCCCTGGTCGGCCTCGCCTATCACGTCCTGATCGGCTACGAGGCAGCGGGCGTATGGGAGTACTCCGATGAGTTCCGGCTATTGGAGTACCTGCCGGTCTACGGGTTGCTGCTGACATCCGGAGCGGTGCGCTTGGCGCTCAAGGCGCGGAGGAAGCGCAATCAAGGCGCGGCCTAAACGCTCTAGAAGCGCCCCTTGTCCTGAGGAAGGACGCCAGCCAGATAGAGCGCCTTCCATGCGGATTGCTGGTCAGGGTTGCGGCTCGGAATACGCCGCATCACCTTGACGGGAACGTCATCACCGGGCTTGAGGTCAGCCTGGATGTCTCGGACATCATCAATCGAGGCAACCGGCTTGCGGTTGATCATCACAATGATATCGTTGGCCTCGACTCCGATATCATCGGCGAACGAGGCCGGGACCACGGTCGTGACGAGAACTCCGTCGGACCCGTCGAACGCAAGCTGTTCGCGCTGCGTGCGAGTCAGGGAGGTCACCTCGATACCGAACAGGACTTCCGTCCCCGCGGCGCTCTCTTTCTCGTCGTAGGCGGCGTAGCCGAGCTGGTTGGCGAAGAGCACCGAGCGGTCGGCAATCTCGACATCGAATGTTTTTCTCTTTCCATCTCGAATCACGACAATCGGCGCCCTCGAGCCGACCTCTTGCGAGGCGACTACGCTGATGAGCTCATCGCCGTTCTTGATGGGCTTGCCGGCGATCTCGACGATCACGTCTTCAACCTTCATGCCCGCTTTCTCGGCCGGCCCGTCTTCTTTCACCACAGTCACGAGAACACCGCCGTCATCGGCGCCGAACGAGCGCAGCAGCGCCGGCGGCTGCACTCTGCTGAAGCTGATGCCGATGGAGCCTCTTCGCATCTTGCCGTGGCTGATGATCTGGTTGTAGACATTCACCACCACTTTCGAAGGCATCGCGAACCCGAGACCTTCCGAACCGCCGCTGCGCGAAACGATCGCGGTGTTCACGCCGATCAACTCGCCGCGGATGTTCAGCAAGGGGCCGCCGCTGTTGCCTGGATTGATGGCCGCGTCGGTCTGTAGAAACCGTTTGAACTGGCCCAGCTGGGTCGAGTCGACCTCGCGCGCCTTAGCGCTGATGATGCCCACCGTCACCGTTTCCTCATAGCCAAAGGGCGAACCGACGGCGATCGCCCAATCCCCGACTTGAACCGCATCGGAATTCCCGATCGGGATGGCGGCCAGTCGCTCATCTACGTCGATCTTGATGACCGCGAGGTCGGTTTCGGGATCGAATCCGATCAGTTTCGCATCATGGAGTTCTTCGTCGGCTCCGTTGTCGAAGACCCGGACTCGAATGCGGTCCGCATTCAAGATGACGTGATGGTTCGTGATGATATAGCCGTTTTCATCGACAATGACGCCCGATCCTTCTCCCGGGCGTGGACGGCGCGGCAAGCCTTCGTTTCCGAACGGACCAGGAAAGCCGAAGAAGCGCCGTAACATATCCTCGCTGAAAGGGTTTCGTGGGTCTTGCGAACCCGACTTCGATTCCTTGGAGAGTATTTCGACACGGATATGGACCACCACCGGACGGGCTTGCCGCGCGATGCGTGTGAACTCGTTTTCCAGCGGCTCGGCGGCCGGGATGACGAGCGGCTTGGCGTCCGGAGCCGCCGCCTCTTCGCGAGCCGCGCTCACGTCTTGCGAAACCAACGTGCCGATCACAATGCCAATTGCCAGAGTAAAGAGCAACAACGTCAGCGACAGGAGCTTGCGCTGCGCCAGTTGGCTCCCGAATCCCGATCCCGCAGTACGGTCCATCTTTTCACCTCATTGATAAACGCAACGATCCGGTTGGACGCATCCCTTGTTCACCCGGGTACATGTTCTCCCTAAAGATTATAGCTGCCGCACTGAGTCCGACCGGAGCGCCAACTCTCCGGCAATACCGGCGACGGCGTGATCATCAGCCGGCCCGGGACGAATCCTCCAGCAGCAGCGCCAGCGACAGTAAGATCCGCTGCAGACCCAACTCACGGCCCTCGGGGTGATACCATTCACCAGGAGAATGCGCGCCTCCACCGCGGCCGCCGGCGCCCAGGGCGACGGCAGGCCGGCCCAGGGCCCAGGGTATATTGGCATCGGTGGAAGCGCAATCGAGGCGAGAGTTGATTCCCAAATAGGCGTCAACGCCGCGCACGCATTCCAACACCGGATTATCGGCTTGGAACGGCGCTGCCGGCCGATGACCGATCTCGCGGATCTTGTAGCCGGCCAGCCGTTCCGTCGAAGCCCGGTTTTCAGCTTCTACACCACACCGCACGACATCTTCCATTGACCTGACAACGGTATTGATCGCCTCGTTGTCCCGAGACCGGATGTCCACCTTGGCGCAGGCGGTGGGAGCGATGGAGTTCACGCCGGAGCCGCCCTCGATCACGCCGACGTTCAGCGTGGTTCGCGGAGATGCCGGCAGGGGCAGTTCAGCGAGAAAAGCAATAATCCGTCCCAAGGCGTGAACCGGATTGGCCCGGCCGTAGTCATTCCAGCTATGACCGCCGGCGCCTTCGATCACAATCTCGAAGCGGCGGCTGCCCAGGGCTTCCGCCGTGATATGTCCGGTGGAGGCTCCGTCCAAAACAAGATACGCGTGGACCGATGAAGCGTACCGTGAATGGCGACAGAAGTACTTCATGCCCTGTAAGTTGCCTTCGCCTTCCTCGGCAACATTCGCCATCAGCAGTACGTTGCGACGGGGTTCCGGGACAGGTGGCCCGTTCGTGAGAACGCGAGCCAGGGCGACCACGGCGGCCAGTCCCGGACCGTTGTCCGTAACGCCGGGGCCTTCGAGTGTTCCGTCGGGCCGAACCGAGATTTCCTCTTCGGCGTGGGGCGCCAGCACGGTATCCATGTGGGCACTGATTGCGACAAAGGGCAGCTCCTCATGAAACTTGATCGGCAAGACGACGTTGCCGGCGTCGTCGATCGTGGCCCGATGTCCCAGTTCGCGAAAGAGCGCGCACAAAAACTCGGCCCGAAGCTGCTCGCGAAACGTCGGAGCCGCCACGCGGCAAATGCGCAAGTGTTGTTCGTTAATCCAATCGCGCTCGCGGTGAAGGAGTTCGAGGCCGGCGCGCAGGTTAGATCCGTGAGCGAGTTGATCGAGGTGTGCAAGCACGCCATTCGACGCCGCGCTTTCCGAACGGGACAAAACGATGTCGGGCCGGTCCGGCATGCGGCCCTCAGTCTAACAGGGCGGTTCTGAAATCCCCGGTCTGCCGGCGTTCCGATGCTGTGGGAGGGCACTACCTCGGAGCATACCCGCGGAGCTATTGGCGAAGCTATTTGACGGGGCCGGGAGCGGGCTGATAGCTTGGGAGATTCGCTCCTTCGTGGCGTATTCCCAAATCACTGGACTTACAAGGAAAACAAAGCATGGCTGAGGAACGAACGACAACGTTGAAAGGCTCGCCCCTGGCGCTCATCGGACCGGAGCTCGCCGTCGGAGACGCCGCCCCGGATTTCACCGTCGCGGCCAACGACTTGGGCGATGTGACGCTCGCATCCACCGGCGGAGGAACGCGTGTGTTCCTCGCGGTCCCTTCCTTGGACACCCCGGTCTGCGATGCCGAGGTGCGCAAATTCAACGAAGAGGCAGCGAGTCTCGGCGACGTAAAGATCTACACCGTGAGTTGCGACCTGCCGTTCGCGCAGTCGCGCTGGTGCGGCGCCGCCGGCGTCGAGAACGTTACTACGGTCTCCGATTACAAGGCCGGATCGTTCGGTGAAGCGTGGGGTGTGATGATCGAGCCTTTGCGGATCCATTCGCGTGCTGTTTTCGTCGTGAACGGCGACAACAAGATAACGTACGTCGAGTACGTGCCGGAGGTCGCCGAGGCCCCCGACTATGATGCGGCGCTCGCCGCCGCCAAGGCAGCCGCATAGGGCGACAAGCCGGCGACCCTCGCCCGCTGGCGCGTTCTACGGGCGGCTCTCATCGGCAGCGGCGAGCAGCTCTCTCGCTGGACACTCCCAGCGTGCCGCCATTATGATGGCGGTGTTCAGTTGTGTGATCTCCGCCGGCAGGCGGATGCGAATCCTCATGTCGATCCGTGTTCTCGCGTTCATCGTAGTTTCGCTTCTATCGACCGTTTCACTCCGGGCACAAACCGCGACAGCCTCGTTGCGGGGACAGGTGACGGACCCCTCCGAGGGCATTCTCGCCGGTGCCCTCGTGACGATTACGCACATTGAGACGAGTAGCGTGCGCACCCTCCGCACGAATCGCCGGGGCTACTACGCCGCTCCGGCGTTGATCGCTGGCGAGTATCGGCTGGAGGTTGAGATCGACGGATTCAAGAAGCTGCGCGAAGAGGGTATCGAACTCGCCGTCGGCGAAAGCGCCCGCCACGACATCGAATTGACCGTCGGCTCCGTCTCCGATGAGATCATCGTGACCGCGCAGCTGATGACGTTGGGGGCTGACTCTTCCGCCCAAGGCACCGTTATCCCCAACAACTACATTGTCAACCTGCCCTTGAATGGCCGGAGCTTCATTGACTTGGCGCTGCTGGCGCCCGGCGTATTCCCCAGCGCGGCCGGCTCAGCGGGTTCCGAGCGCGGGCGCTTTGCCTTTCAGTCGAACGGCGGGCGCGAAGACGCCAACTCCTATCTGTTCGACGGCGTGTATGCCATCGACCCCGTCCTGAACAGCATCTCACTGAGTCCCTCGGTGGACGCCATCCAGGAATTCCGCATTCAAACCAGCAACGCCGACGCCGGCTTCGGCCGGCAGAGTGGCGGACAAGTCTCCATCCTGCTCAAGCGCGGCGGCAACGAGTTCCACGGATCGCTCTATGAGTTCCTCCGCAACGACGCTCTGGACGCTCGCAACTTCTTCACCGACCCAGGCCAACCCACGCCCACGTTGCGCCGCAATCAATTCGGATTCGCGTTCGGTGGACCGTTGCGCAAGAACCGCAGTTTTTTCTTTGCTGACTACGAAGGGCTCCGGGAACGGCGAGTCATTACAAGGACCACGAATGTTCCGACAGCCGCAGAAAGGGCGGGCGACTTCTCGCAGAGCGTATTGCCGCCGCCGATCGATTTCACGAGGTTCCAGCCCTATCCCAACGGGCGGTTGCCTTTTTCCCATCCCGTGGGCGCGAACATAGCGAATCTGTATCCACTGCCGAACCGCGATGTCATCGGACAGAACTATGTCGGCGCGCCCACCCAGCGTGACCGCAGTGACCGCTTCGACGTGCGGTTCGACCAATCGATCGGCAAGCGCGGTACGCTGACCGGCCGCTACAGCTTCTCGGACCGGGACCTTTTCGAGCCCTTCGCGGCTGCGTCCTTCTCCTCGGTGCCCGGTTTCGGCAATGATGTTTCCGGGCAGAGTCAGAACGTGATGGTCGGCGAGACCCATTCTATGGGCTCCTCGTGGATCAACGAGTTCCGTTTTGGATACAACCGTGTCGCCAGTCGCACCTTCCATGAAAACTTCAGCCGCAGCATCAACCAGGAGGTCGGCCTTCCCGATTTCGCCACGCGCAGGCGCGACGTCGGCTTGAGCTTCATCAACGTCACAGGCTTCTCTTCTCTCGGCGATGAATACAATAACCCCCAGGACAGCACTGTCGACAGCTATCAGATCTTCGACACCGTGAGCCACGCGCGTGGCAATCATCTTCTCCAGTTCGGTTTCGAGAACCGCTGGATCCGCCAAGACGCCTTTCGCGACATTCAGGCCCGCGGCTTGATCAACTTCACAAACTTCGCTTTCACCCGGAACGCGTTGGCCGATCTGCTGCTGGGCCTGCCGACGCTGACCGGAGGCGCGGTCTCCGACAACCCGCAGGCTTTGCGCACGGCAACTTCAGGCGGGTTCGTCCACGATAGCTGGCGGGTGCGGCAGGATCTTACACTGAGCCTGGGTCTCCGCTACGAGTTCAACTCGCCCGCTCGCGATGCCCAGAACGCCGCCTCGGTCTTTGACACGGCCTCGCAATCGATCGTCCGCGTGGGAGAGAACGGCGTCCCGCCCTCCGGCTACCGCCCTGACAGCAACAACTTCGCGCCGCGATTCGGCTTTGCCTGGAGTCCCTTCGGCACGCGCAAAACGGTGATCCGCGCAGGGTACGGCATGTACTACAACGTCGCGCCGCTGGCGCCGGGACAAGGGATTTACTTCAACCCGCCCTTCTTCAACTTGCAGCTCTTCTTCCCCGGCCGGCAGAACATCATCAGGATCGACAACCCTTGGCCCCGCGAGCTGCAGGCGCCGCTTCCGCCGAGTGCATTTACCTACGACCGGAACCTGCGCACCGGATATACGCAGCAATGGAGCTCGACCGTCGAAACCGACCTCGGCCACGGCCTGGTCCTTGAGATGGGTTACTTCGGCACCAAAGGGACCAAGCTGCTGAGCGCCCGCGACATCAATCAGGCCGATGCCGCCCCGCAAATGCCGAATCTGCGGCCGAATCCTTTCTTCCTGAACGTCGAACAGATCGAGTCGGCCGCGAGCTCGATCTACCACAGCTTGCAGATGCGGCTGCAATGCCGCCTGCGCGGCGGGCTGACGGGATTGTTCTCCCACACTTGGTCGAAGTCCATCGACAACGCCTCGGGTTTCTTCCCAAGCGGCGGGGATGCGAACTATCCCCAGGACAGCAACAACATGGCCGCCGAACGCGGACTTTCCAGTTTTGATCGGCGGCACCGGTTTGCGGGCAGTTTCATATACGACCTGCCGGTCGGCGAAGGACACAAGATCGGCGGGGCAGCGGGCGGCTTGGGCGGCGCGCTCATCAGCGGCTGGCAAATGAACAGCGTCATCGTGCTGCAGAGCGGACAGCCTTTTACGGTGGCCTTGCCGGGTGAGTTCGACAACAGCAACACGGGTATTGCAAACCTCGGGTTCGGCTCCGGAGACCGTCCGAACGTCGTCGTCGACCCGCTACTTGCCGATCCCGACCCCCAGGCCTGGTTCAACACCTCTGCGTTCGCTCTACCCGCGTTTGGAACCTTCGGCAATGCCGGCCGGAACATCATCAGCGGCCCATCGCTCCGGAACGTCAATGTTTCCCTGCTGAAAGACACGCCCCTCGGCGAAGACGCAACACTGCAGTTCCGGGCCGAGTTCTTCAACGTGATGAACACTCCGAACTTCGGTCTGCCGAACATCTTCTTCGGGACACCGGGCTTCGGCCGCGTTCTCTCGGCCCGTGACGGCCGCGAAATCCAATTCGGCTTGAAGCTGCTTTTTTAGCCTGATCGCTTCCGCTGGCAGGAGGTGAGGGTGGCAGGCCAGGAGATCATCTGGTCATTACCCCCTTTCATATCTTTACTTGTGCTTCGGTCCTCCGCAGAAGGTGCTTCCAGCGGAGCTATAGCAAACGGCTGCCGCGAGAGCCAACCCTCTTTTTTTGTCGGCTCGCGCGATCGGAATCAGACTCCGATCTTTAGTGCGAAGAGCGGCTGACGGTCTTCAGGTTGGCGTGTCGTCACTTATCGTCCTTCGTGAGCAGATACTTCAGAAGGGACGGCGTGGCGAGTGTCGTTACCATCACCATCACCACCATCGAAGAGAATGTCCCCGGTCCGAACACCGGTTCGCCGGCCACCATGAGCGAGGAACCGATCCCCGCGAAGATGAGTCCGACCTCGCCGCGCGGAATCATACCGACTCCCACGGCGAGACGCTTCAAACCCTTCTCGCGGACGCCCAGCGAGCACACTTGTTTGCCGATGATCGCCGCCAGACTCAAGCCGGCGGCAAAGGCGAGTACGTTGATATCCGCGAAAAGCCGCAAGTCGACGCTCAGCCCCATCAGAACAAAGAACACGGGAACAAGAATCGAGCTGATCGGCGAAACAATCTCTTCGAACTTGTCGGCCCTGATATGCGGATAGCCCTCATAGTGGCTCTCGTTGAGGACCAAGCCGGCCGCGAAGGCGCCCACGATCGGCGCCAGCCCGAACAAACCCGCCAAGCCGGCCAGCAAAAAGCAATGGCAGACGCTCAACACGACTGCCATACCGCTGACCTTGGCGGTAGCGCCGAAGTGCAGGATCTTGCCTCCGATGTAGCGTCCCGCGACGACGGCGACGATGAGGAAGAGAATGGACTTGCCAATGATTAGGAGAACGGGCCAGACCGAGATTGCCGTCGAGCCGTCCTCGCCGATTGACTTGATGATGCCGCTGGAGACGGCCAGAATGATCAGGCCCAAGACATCGTCCACAACGGCGGCGCCGAGGATGATGCGAGCCTCCTTGGTCTCCATCTTGTTGAGGTCTTTCAAGACGCGCGCTGTAATACCCACGCTCGTCGCGGCGAGCGTAGCGCCGGAAAACAGGTGTACGTACCAACCGGCTTCGGGCAAAAAGAAGGACGAGACACCGTACCCCAGGATGATCGGCACAACGACGCCGAGCAGGGCGACGATCAGGGCCGTCTTGCCGACCTCCAGCAATTGATCAAGGTCCGACTCGAGACCGACCTCGAACAACAGGAGGATCACGCCGATTTCTGCGATCAGCATCAGCATGGAATCGTTTTGGATAACTTGCAATCCCGTCACGCCGATCAGATACAGGTTGCCGAGAAACACGCCGAAGACCAGTTCGCCGAGCACTGCAGGCTGACCCAGGCTTTCGAAGACCTCACCCCCCACCTTCGCGGTGAGAAGGATCGTCACCATCTCGAACAGAAACTGATAGACGCTGATGTGCCCCCCTTGATCGTCGCCGTGCTCGTCAGGCGAGGCGAAGGTCAACAGGGCGACCATCAAGGCAATCAGGGCGAGCAGCCAGAGGTTCCGTTGCATTTCGTCAGAGGCCCAGTCAGGAGAAACCAGGTGTTGAGAGAGCGCTTAGGTTCGCAAAAGCGCCTTCGATGGGAGAGGCCCAGGCTGCCGAGCAATCTAAAGAATCTACAGTATCATCTCCATCTCAAGGCTCACAATTGGGATCAATCCCGTGGCCTGTTTTCTCGCCACGTTGCGAGGTGAAGTGCATGAAAAGACATCAGGACGAGGCGAGCCGCTTGGCACTCGGAGGTTTACCTGAAGGCAATTGTCGTTGGAAAATCTGCAAACAGGCCGTTCGAGCTGGAGTCCGACTTGGTGTGGCCGGACGGTTTGGAGGACTGAAAGCCTGGCGACCGGACAGGGTCCGGACAAACTCTCACAACTGCTGACGATCTCCGGCTATACTCTCTAGACTCTCTACGAACATCAGGACAACACAATGATCTCGGGAACACGGAAAAGCAGCACATGGCTCCTCTTGTCAGTCGCCGTGCTGACCCTTGCTGATACCGCGCTGGCGCAACGAACCATGCGGCCCGTCATTCGCGGCACGCGCTACGCCGTCTCCAGCCGCAAGCCGCAGGCCAGCCAGGCGGCTGAACGCATCCTGCGCAACGGCGGCAACGCCTTTGACGCGGCCGTTGCCGGACAAGCCGCGCTGTGCGTCACCGATCCCGCCTCGAACGGCGTCGGCGGCGACGCCTTCATCCTGATTTACGACGCGAAGGAGAAAAAGGTCTACTCCGTCAACGCCGGCGGCTACTCGCCGAAGCTCGCCACGATTGAGTGGTACATGAAAAACAACAACGGCGAGATTCCCCAAAACGACAGCCTGCTTTCCGCGACGGTGCCAACCAGCGTCGACGCCTGGTATACCGTGCTGTCCCGGTGGGGCACCATGAGCTTCGCCGAAGTCCTTCAGCCGACCATCGAGCTCGCCGACGGTTTCCCGCTCAGCGAGCTTCTCGCTTCGTCGATGGCGTCGAAAAAGGGCCCTCGCACGTTTGTCGTCGGCGAAGACGGCATCGAAACCGAAGTCGCGCCGACCCGGGGCAACAACAAGCTTCGCAAATACCCCACCAGCGAAAAGGTCTACTTTCCCGGCGGCAAGCCTGTCGGAGCTGGGGAAGTCTTCGCCAACCCGGACTTGGCGAGAACTCTCCGGAAGCTTGTCGAGGCCGAAGACCAAGCCGCCGACAAAGGCCGCCAAGCTGCCCTCAAAGCCGCCCGCGACCGCTTCTACAAGGGCGACATCGCTCGCACCATGGCCGAGTTCTCCGAAGCCAACGGCGGACTGTTCCGCTACGACGACTTCGCCGAGTACAGCGTCAAAGTTGAAGAGCCCGTCTCCATCGACTATCGCGGCTATGAAGTCTACAAGAACCCGTCGGCCAACCAGGGTCCCTCCGAACTCTTTACCCTCAACATACTTCGCGGATTCGACCTGCGCTCGATGGGCCACAACTCGGCTGACTACATTCACACCTTCGTCGAATCGCTCAAGCTCGCCTTCGCCGACCGCGAGTTATTCCTCGCCGACATGGACTTCGTCAAAATCCCGTTCCCCAAACTGCTGGCGGAAGCCTACGGCGCGCGCCGCCGGGCGCGGATCGATCCAGCCAAGGCCTCTGTTGCATTCCGCCCCGGCAATCCCGATCCAGGCCTATCCGGTTCATCGAGCCGTCCGCAATTCCGCATCCCCGTCTCCGGCGACGCCGACCACGAAGGCGACACCAGTTACGTCGCTGTCGTCGATGAAGACCGTAACGCCGTCTCGTGGACGCCGAGTCTGCATTCCGGTTGGGGCTCGGGCATCGTGATCGCCGATCTCGGTTTCATGTTCAATTGCCGCGGCGACTACTTCTGGCTACAGCAAGGCCACCCTAACTCTCTGGCGCCGCGCAAGCGCCCGCGGAGCACGCTGACACCCACGCTGATCCTCAAGGACGGCAAGCCGTTCATGGCGGTCGGCAGCCCCGGCGGGGACGATCAGTGCATGCGCATCATGCAGACCTTCCTCAACGTCGTCGATTTCGACATGAACATCCAAGCCGCCATCGAAGCGCCCCGCGCGACCACAAAGAGCTTCCCCTCGTCCGTCTTCCCGCACGCCATGGCGCCCGGACAGATCGGTGTCGAAAGCCGCATCTCCGCCGAGGTCATCGAAGAGCTGAGAAAACGCGGCCACCGCGTGGACATCAACGGCCCCTGGTCGATGAGCGCCACCTCCGCCATCGTCGTCGACCCCGAAACCGGTGTCCTAAGCGCCGGCGCCGACGTCCGAGGCGACAACTACGCCCTGGCCTGGTAAGCAAGGGTCCGCGAATCTCCAAATCGAGATTCGCGCTACAGTGTTGCGCGCATTCGGTTTACGGGGTGCGAATCCGTGCGTCTGATGGCATGGGTCCGTCACTCCCGAATCGAGGCAGGATGACGGCGGCGAAAGCCCGCCGTAACTTGCCTCTACCTGTCGCGCCGAGTCAGCGTTAACGCGCAGCGCAGCGTTGGTGCGCCGGACTCTTATGGACAGATGGGGACCATGCCGGGGTCACAGGTCGGCGCAATGGGAGAAGTTCCCCTGATGAGCAAAGCAGAACGTTGCCCTTCGGCTCGAGGTCTGAAGCCCTTCAGTCTTGTTTTAGCCGCCCCGGCCGGCATAGCATGACGACAGCGAGGCCGGAATCCTGGCCCTCGCGAAGAAAAAAGCGCAGAAAAAATCGAGGAGGTGATATTACGCCCATTCGTCTGCTACGTAGGCAGCGCCGGCAACCCCGGTCGGCACGGCCTCTCGCCGCCAGCCCGGCAAGACCGTCAAGGCCCTCCCCGCGCCGACCCGGCCGGGCCGGCTGCGGTCTGCCCGGCGTCCCCATGCTGCCCCAGCCTGCATTTCTCGGCATTCTCTTTCCCCTGAGCAAGTGTTCAAGCGCCGTTAGCTGGGAAATCCCGGAAAAGTGCGCAGAATCCCGGGTCTGCGGTCGGCCGCACGAAGTGCACCGTTCGCCGCAGCTCCCGTCGCCCTCCGGGCTCCTTCCGCTGCGGCGAACGCAAAATGAGCCCATGCTGACAAGGGGAACGTTCTATTTTGCGTTGACACCATGCCGGGGTCACATTGACCCTCCTGGAGGCCGTTCTTATACTGATAGTCCCGCGATGCCCGCGCCGTTTGTTCACCTCCACTGCCACACAGACTATTCCCTTCTTGACGGCGCTTGCGAGATCGGCCAGCTCATGAATCTGGCCGAGAAACAGGAGATGCCGGCGGTCGCCATCACCGATCACGGCAACCTTTTCGGCGCGGTCGAGTTCTACAACGAGGCAACCCGCCGCGGGATCAAACCCATCATCGGCTGTGAGGTCTATGTCTCGCAAGAGGGCCACAAGTCGCGCAGCGAGACGGACCGCTACAACCACCTGCTGCTGCTGTGCAAAGACCAGACCGGCTACCGGAATCTGATCAGGCTGGTCTCGACCGCCTATCTCGAAGGCTTCTATTACAAACCACGCATCGATAAAGATCTGCTCGCTGCTCACAGCAAAGGACTGATCTGCACCTCGGCCTGCCTGCGCGGTGACCTCAACGAAGCGCTGCTCCAGAAGGGCTACGACGAAGGCCGTCGCCTTGCCTACACTTACCAGGACATTTTCGGCAAGGAGAACTTCTATCTCGAGATCCAAGACCATGGGCTCGACCAGGACAAACAACTGATCCCGCACTTGTTGCGGCTGAGCGGAGAAAGCGGCATTCCGCTGGTGGCGACGAACGATGCGCACTACCTCACGCAAGGCCACGCCGCATCACACGACGCACTGCTGTGCATCCAAACCGGGAAACTGCTCAATGAGCCGAACCGCATGCGGTTCGCGACGCAGGAGTTCTATCTCAAAACTCGCGAGGAGATGCTCAAGGCCCTTGACGGCAATGAGGATCCGCTTAATCGCACCTGGGAAATCGCCGAGCAATGCAACTTGAAGATCGAGCAGGTGGCCAATCCTTTCCCGAAATTCGACGTCCCCGCGGAACACTCGACCGATAGCTACTTCGAGTGGGTGGCTCGACAGGGGTTCGAGAAGCGCCGGGGTCGCCTGGAAATGCTGACGCAAGCCGGGATGCTCAAGGAGAGGATCGCAGCATACAACGAACGCCTCGATCACGAGATCCGGGTCATCCAGAGCACGAAGTACTCCGGATACTTCCTGATCGTCTGGGACTTCATTCGTTTCGCCAAGTCCCACGGTATCCCCGTGGGCCCTGGACGCGGTTCGGCGGCCGGCTCGCTGGTGGCCTACTGCATGGAGATCACCGACATCGATCCGCTGCAGCATGGTCTGCTGTTCGAGCGTTTCCTGAATACCGAGCGTGTCAGCATGCCCGACATCGACATCGATTTCTGCATGCACCGCCGCGGCGAAGTGATTCAGTACGTCACCGAGAAGTACGGCCGCGAACAAGTGGCGCAGATCATCACCTTCAATACGCTGGCTGCGAAGGCGGCCATCAAAGATGTTGGGCGCGTGATGGACATGAGCTTCAGCGAGGTCGACCGCCTTACGAAAATGGTCCCGAACATTCTCAACATCAAGCTCAAGCAGGCCATCGAGAAGGAGCCGGCGCTCGGGAATCAGATGAAGAAGGACCCTCGCGTCGCTCAACTCATGGAGACCGCCCAGCAACTTGAAGGTGTCGCCCGCAACCCCTCCGTCCACGCAGCCGGCGTCGTGATCGCGTCGCGGCCGCTGCAAGAACTGGTCCCGCTTTACAAGACGTCCAAAGACGAAGTCGTCACCCAGTACGACATGAATAGCCTCGACAAACTGTCGTTGCTCAAGATGGATTTTCTCGGGCTGACCACCCTGACCGTGATCGACGAGGCGTTGCGTCTTCTCAAGGATCGCAAAGGCGTGGATCTCCAACTCGAGGAGCTGCCGCTCGATGACAAGAGAACCTACGAGCTTCTCTCGAGGGGCATGACGAGCGGGGTTTTCCAGTTCGAGTCCGAGGGCATGCGCGACATTCTACGCCGCTACCAGCCGGAGCGATTGGAAGACTTGATCGCCCTGAACGCGCTCTACCGCCCGGGCCCGATTCAGGGCGGCATGGTCAGCGACTTCATCGACCGCAAGCACGGCCGCAAGCCCGTCAATTATGACCTCGAAGAGCTGCGCGATCTGCTGGAAGAGACCTACGGTGTCATTGTCTATCAAGAACAGGTGATGCAGATCGCGAACCGCGTCGCGGGCTACTCACTGGGCGAAGCGGACTTGCTGCGCCGCGCCATGGGAAAAAAGAAGCCCGCGGAAATGGCCGCGCAGCGAGAGCGGTTCATCGAAGGAGCATTGCAGAAGGGCTTTCCGAAGAGGAAGGTCGTCAAGCTGTTCGAGCTGATGGAGCAGTTCGCCGGATACGGCTTCAACAAGTCGCACTCCGCGGCTTACGGATTTGTCGCCCATGTAACGGCGTACCTCAAGGCGCACTACCCGGTTTACTTCATGGCGGCGCTGCTTTCCTCGGAAAGCGGCAACATGGCCAAGGTGGCCAAGTACATCAGCGAGTGCCGCGACATGGGAATCCGCATCCTGCCGCCGGACTTCAATTCGAGTTTTTGGAGCTTTACGCCGTCAGACGACGAAACGATCCTCTTCGGCCTTGGGGCAATCAAGAACCTGGGCAAGAACGCGGTCGCTGCGATTATCGAAGCTCGGCAGGAAGCGGAGCGCTTCGATTCACTGCTACACTTCGCAGAATCCGTCGACTGGCAGCACGTGAACAAGCGGATGCTTGAAAGCGCCATCAAGGCCGGCGCGATGGACTCTTTCGGCGGCCATCGCAGCCAACTCATGGCCGCCCTCGATGGCGCCGTCGAGGCCGGACAGCGGGCATCGCGGGATCGATCGACGGGGCAACACGGACTTTTCGATGCGCTGGCCGCCGAGAAGACGCCCGCGGAAGTGCTTCTGCCCGAGGTCCCCGAATGGCCGGAAAGCCAGAAGCTCGCCGGCGAGAAGGAAGTCCTGGGATTCTATGTAACGGGTCACCCGCTGAATGCCTACCGCGACAAGGTGGCCGAGCTCTCGGAGTTGAATACGTCACAGCTTGCGAAATTGGACAACGGCACGGAGGTCGCGCTTTGCGGCGTACTAGGCGCGATAGCGCGCAAGCGGAACCGGGAAGGCAGGCCTTGGGCGTCGGGCGTGCTGGAAGACCTGCAAGGAAGTGTCGATCTGTTGGTCTTCGCAAATCAATTTGAAAGTCTGGAGCCGATGCTGGGTGAGGAGCAGCCTGTGCTGATTCGAGGCGAGATGCGCGTCGATGAATCGGGTCCACTCAAGGTTGCGGTAAACGAGATCGTTCCACTCGAAGTCGCTCGCGTCGGCCTGCCACGGCAGGTTTCCATTACGATTCAACTCGATAACGGCAGCACGCAGCAGACGGTCGACCGGCTCCGCGAGTTGTTTGCCAGCAAGCCGGGAGACACCGATGTTCGGTTGCGGCTTTTGAAGAGAAGAGACTTCTTGCTGTTCTACGATCTTGCGGATCACGTCCAGGCCGACCGTGACTTCCGTCAACAGGTTGAGCAGATCTGTGGCGCGGGATCGCTGGAAGTCGTGTCATCCTAGAAAATTGCCTTCTGAGAACGAATCTGCGAACGCGAACGCGGCACACAGCCGTTCGGCGTGGGAGCACGTCCAATTGGCGCGCCATCCCAAACGACCCCACTCGATGGACTACATCGAGCGGGTCTTCTCCGACTTCCAGGAAATTCACGGCGACCGCCTTTTTGCCGATGACCCGGCAATCGTCTGCGGCTACGCGATGTTTCGCGGCAGTCCGGTTGTCGTGATCGGTCAGCAGAAGGGCCGTGACACGAAGCAGAAGCTTCACCGCAACTTCGGCATGCCGAAGCCGGAAGGCTACCGCAAGGCTCTGCGTGTGATGCGGCTGGCCGCCAAGTTCAACCGGCCGATCTTTACCCTGCTCGATACGCCGGGCGCCTATCCGGGAGTCCATGCCGAAGAGCGTGGGCAAGCCGAAGCCATCGCGCGGAACCTCCACACGATGGCCGTGTTGCCGGTGCCGTTCATCGCCGTCTGCATCGGCGAAGGCGGTAGTGGCGGTGCGCTCGCTCTCGGCGTAGGGAACCGCGTCCTGATGTTCGAGAATGCCGTTTACAGCGTGATCTCGCCGGAGAGTTGCGCGGCGATCGTGTGGCGGGACTCCGGAGAGGCGGAAAAGGCCGCGGAAGCGCTGAAGTTGACGAGCGGCGACCTCCTGCGTTTCGGTCTCATTGACGAGATCATCGCCGAGCCGGCGGAGGGCGCACATACCGACTACGATGCAGCCGCTAAGGCTTTGGGTGACTCGCTGCACCACCACCTCAAATCCTTATCAGGCCTGACGGCTGAGCAGATCATCGAAGATCGCTACAAGAAGTTCCGCTTGATGGGGAGTTTTTTTGAAGGCGACGAGCAATCCCGCGACCCGTCAACGTAGAACCTCCTGGCCAACCGGGCCAATCCAAACCACGATCCCACCGACAGCCAAGCCCCCGCCGAGTCGACCGAGGCTTGCTGACGAGTCCGATCAGATCCCGCCGGCGACCATGGAAGCTCGGACGTCTTCGCCGGTCGGGTTTTGGAATGGCCTCAGCTCGAACTCCGGCAGGGACGCCAGAATGTGATCAAAGATATCCGACTGAATCGCCTCGTAGTTCACCCACGCCTGATCATTGCTGAAGAGATAGATCTCCAGAGGCAGGCCGTTGTCGCTGGGAGGCAGTTGGCGAACCATCAACGTCATGTCCTGGTGGACCTTCGGGTGCGCCCGGAGATAAGCGACCAGGTAGGCCCGAAATGTACCGAGGTTGGTCATTCGGCGGCCGTTGACGAGAACGCTTTCGTCGATGTCGTTCTTCTGGTTGTATGCAGCGAGTTCCTTTTTCTTTCGCGTGATGTAGTCCTTGAGCATCTGGATCCGCTCGAAGCGGTCGATCATCTCGTCGCTGCAGAACTTGACGCTCGTCATGTCGATCGGGATGGACCGCTTGATGCGCCGGCCGCCGGATTCGGCCATGCCGCGCCAGTTCTTGAAGGAATCGGAGATGAGGGCGTAAGTGGGAATCGTCGTGATGGTCTTGTCGAAGTTCTGGACTTTGACGGTATTGAGCGTGATTTCCATCACGTCCCCGTCGGCGCCGTACTTGGGCATCTCGATCCAGTCGCCGGGACGCACCATGTCATTGGCAACGAGTTGGATGCCGGTGACAAGCCCCAGAATCGAATCCTTGAAGATCAGGAGAATGACGGCAGTCAGGGCGCCGAGCCCGGCGAACAATGCAACGACGGACTCGTCGATCACGACGGAGATGCAGAAGATGGCGACCGTGATGCTCAGCAAGATCTTGACGACTTGCAGGTAGCCCAAGATCGGGATTCGGCGGGAGACCTCAAACTCTTGATAGATGTCATTGACCGAGCTCAACATCGCGTCAACGGCCAACAGCCCGACCAGCAGCATGTAAACCTGCGCGCCTCGCCGAGCCAGCTCGACCAACTGCGGCGTCATGAAGACCACAGGGGCCAAGCCGTAGATCACCAGGGCGGGCGCGAGATGGGAGAGGCGGTGGAATAGGCGCCGCTTCGCCATCACGTCATCCCAGTGGGTCTGCGTGCGAGCAGCCACTCGGTGAATCAAGCGCAGGATGATGCTCTTCGTGATCCTGTTGGCGACAAGGGAGAGCAGGACAACCGCGAGGATCTCGACGGCTTCCAGGACGATGACGGCAGCTCCTTCCGTCAGGCCCCACTCGATCAGCCAACGCTGAAACGACTCGATCATGAATCCCCCCCCTATCGAAACGAACCTGAGCCAGTCACTCGGTCGCTTTGGCCTATGTTATCGTGAGTGTGAAGGCAGCTCTACAGCCGCGTGCTCAGCCTGATGACCATTATTCGTGTGGATGCCATGACGGCGGCGATCATCCGCCCCTGCCGAGACAAGGGGGCATAGGGGTTGTCATGAATCTCGGTGTCCTTGATGCAGGGCAATACGGGATTGAGCGGATCCATGACCTGGCGCAGGATGCGGCTCTTCAACTGGCCGCGTTGGCCGAGCAGGATAACGTTATGCCGCGAAAGAAGGGCGTTGACGATTTGCTGAATGACCGTGTCGTCGTATCCGATAATCCCGGAAAAGATCGGTTTGCCTTCTCACAGGCGCGCGATCAGGTTCACGCGGATTTCGTCTTTGACAGACCGGCTCCGGACGGCTTGTTCCGGGAATCGGCGGCTGCGACGCAACGCGCCCAGGGTTTTTGGCAGTGATGCGCTCGACATACCCCGCAGCCTTTCCGCTCCTCAAACTTTCGTCTGAATGACACCCACTTTGCGAACACCTGTGAGCCGATCCATGTCCCAATGTGCAGTGCTACAATGACCGAGTCTTGCGAGGCATCCCATGTTGACTCGACGATTACTTGCATTCACCCTTTTGGCGCTCGGACTGCCGCTGGCGCTGACCGCTCAGCGCACCAAGAGCATCCTCGTTGTCACAGCCGGCAGCGGCGACTATCTGTTCGCCTGCGGCGGCACGCTCGCCAATTTCATCGACGAGGGCTTCAAGGTCTATGTCGTTCAAATCGGCAACGACGAGAAGGACTCGGTCGACCTCGGGCCGGCACAAACGCGACTCGCCAATGTCGAGGAAGCCGAGAAGGCCGCCCGCATGCTGGGTGTTACGGACATGGTCAACATCAACGACAAGAGCGGGGAACTCGGAGTCATCTCGACCAACGAGATGCGCAACCACATCTCGATCATGGTTCGGCACTGGAAGCCCGAAAAGGTCTTCATTCCTGATCCCTACATCAACTACGAGCCGGACTGGGATCAGTTCTTCGTGGCCCGCGGAGCGGAAGAGACCAATTACAGCAATGGCGGCTACTCCCTCCCCGAGGCGACCAAGGCCGGCTTGCTCGGTCACGGCATGCGCGAAACCTACTACTACGCCACGTATCGTCCGTACCGTCCCGGCGAAGGCGGCCACCGAGCGGCGAAGTTCATGCCGGTTGACATCACGAAGAACTTCAACAAGAAGGTGGCCGTGATCCAGGCCTTGCGGAACCGAAACCATCGCTACGCGGTGCACACGAAGGCGCGACTCCAAATGGCCGGAAAGCCCACGACGCTGCTCGACGAAATTAACGAATCCTCCACCCGCAAGCTCATCCGCGCCTATGTCAAAGAGCTGGCCGAAGCCATCGGACAGAAGCACGGCTTCCAGTACGGGGAAGAGTTCAACTACCACGGCCGCGCCTTCGGCGAAGCGGGCGAACTCCCCCCCTGGATCATGGAACGAGCCAAGCCGATCCCGGAATAGTGACCTCCATGCACAGCCGCCGAGTTGTTTCACGATGAGCGGCGACTGAACTCCAAAGGAGAACACCAGCCATGCAGTCACGCAGAACCTTCCTCGCGGCGGGCGCCGCATCTACGCTCGCCGGCTCCGCTTCTGCCGCGTTAGCCGCCAAGTCTACGCTCGACCTCGGCGCCGACGGCCACGTCTACTTCACCGGAGACGGCATCCCTCTCAAACCGCGGGAATGGGCGGCCGTGCTGCAGCAGGTCACCGAAGAAAACAAGATCGAACTCGACCGCTACTCGGTCGGCGGCCCGATCGACGAACTGGAAGCCAAGTTCGCCGAAAAGCTCGGCAAGGAAGCCGCGATCTTCTTTGGCACGGGGACACTGGCGAATCAGATCGCTGTCCGGCATATCACCGCCCCGGACACAAAGGTCATCGTCCCGCGCGAAAGCCACTACTACGCCGACTCCGTCAACTGCGGGCCGGTTCTGAGCAATCTGGAACTGATCCCCATGGGCAAGGGCCGAGCGACGTTTACGCTCAGCGAAGTGCAAGAGGAGGTCGAATGGAACGCCGGCCTGCGCGGCAACAAGCCGGTCGGCTCGATCATGATCGAGTCGCCCGTGCGGCGCAAGGACGGAGAAGTCTTCGATTTCACCGAGATGAAGAAGATTTGCGCCTATGCCCGTGAGCAAGGCGTTCGCACCCACCTCGACGGTGCGAGGATGTTTCTGGCCGCGGCCTACTCAGGTGTCTCAATACGAGAATACGCCGACCAGTTCGACACGCTCTACGTCTCGCTGCACAAGTACTTCAACGGCGGCTGTGGTGCGGTCGTGGCCGGCCCCAGGAAATACATCGAGCCGATGGTCGACACACGCCGCATGTTCGGCGGCGCACTGCCCAAGGCCTGGATGTACGCCTCCGTCGTGCTGCATTACATGGACGGCTTCGAGGACCGCTACCGCTCCTCTGTCGACAACACGGAGAAACTCTGGGAGAAACTCGACGCCCATCCACGATTCCGCGTCGAGCGTATCCCGAACGGATCGAACATTGTCGCCCTTCACGTGAAGGCCGACCCGAAGCAGCTCGGCGCCAACCTGCTTAAAGCCGGCGTGACGATCTCAACCGGGGGTGCCGCAAGCGGGAAAGGCTGGACCCGTCTGCTCCTGCGCGTTAACGAGACCGCGAACCGCCGCAACGCCGACGAGCTCGCCGGCCTTTTCATGGAAGGCCTGGGAGCCTAGCACCAGAGGGTCCGACCTATCGGCCTCGGCTGAAAGCGCGTCCTTTGTCGGCGATGGCCTTGCTGCTCGCCGCGCCGATCCGCACCCCTTCGCGGATGCGGTCTTCCACATTGTTCTCCTTCACGACGTCGAGGAAAGCAATGCCGCCCGCCTTGCATGCCGCCAGCACGCGGGCGCGGGCTTTCTGCAGGATTTCGGGATACGGCGGATCGTGCAGCTCGGGGAATCCGAACGATAGGCCCATGTCCCCCGGGCCCCACTCGGCGTAGCCGATACCGGGCATCTTGGCGGTGAGCTCGGAGACATCCAGTGCGTACTTGTCTTCGATCTTGAGCCCCAGCAACAACTCGCCTTCGGGATTGAGCGGCCAGGGGTCGGCCTTTCGAATGTACTCGCCCGGAGTGACGCCCCATATGCGCGATGCGTTGAGTTGCCCGCCATTGCCGCGCATGCCTTCGCCAATCGGCTCCGGCCCCTTGCGGTGTGCGAACCGCGCTGTCTCGACGAAAGCGCGCACGGCGCCCGGCGTCCGCGCGTGATTCATCGTTACTCCGTGAACACCGGTAGCCAACACCTGTTGGACGATCCAGTGGTTCGCGCGGACCGTGGCTTCGTCGTAGCCCCCAAAAGGTAGAACGACTTGGACAGCGGGAGTTCGATGCCCAGTCGGGGTCGGTCCGGCTGCGACAAGCCCCGCCATGAACTCACGCAGTTCGGTCGGGTCATATGCCCCGAACTCCATCTCATAGATGATCATCTCGGCCCACGTCTTCGCGAGCGCAAGCCCTTCCTTGTAACCGCCCTGGCTACCTCCGCGACCTTCGGTGAAGTAATAGATGGTCTGGTCCTGCTCCAGCATCTCGATGGCGCGATTGATCCGCCGGGTCTTCGTTTGAGCGCCTGTGTCCGGTGCAACCCACATGTAGAGCAACCCGACAATGGGTAAAACGAAAAACAGTTTCCTCATAAGAACCTCCGTCCGGTCGGGCTCATGACGCCTCGAATGGAAACTCAACAGCCTACCGTATACAGGCGGCCGCACGATGTCATGGATTGCCCCGTAACTCAGGGCCGGCGGGCGAGCGCTGTTTTGGGAACCTTGCAGCCGATCGTTCCCGCGATCGCCGCGACATCGTACTCTCCTTGAAAGCCAATCAACTGATGTGCTGCCCAAGGCTCCAGCTCGTATTCTTCTTCCAACCAGCGCACCATGTCGGTCGTAGCGATCTTCAATGCCTCGTTCAGTGTGTCCCCTGACTTGTTGCCAATGCTGATCAAGTACTTCTCGTTCTCCACTCGCAGCGTCGTAAGCTCGGCCTTCTTTTTGAGGTCTACCACAACTTCAACGTCCAGCGAGGTCTCGACGCCGGAGCCGACGGCCTCGCCGTCTCCTTGGACCGCATGGCCGTCGCCGAACATCAGGAAGCCGCCTTTGTGGTAGACGGGGATGTAGACCGTCGCGCCCTCGCGAATCTCCTTGTAATCCATGTTGCCGCCCCAGTTGCCGGTCGGACCCGAGCGCGGAGCCTCGTCACCCGCCGGTGGCACGCCGATGCAGCCAAGCAGCGGACGCGCCGGAAACTCCAGCCGGATCCGGCGGCTGACCGGCTCCCGCATCCGTACCGTGTTCCGCTCCAAATCGATCACCCACGGAACCAGATCCGTGCGGCCCGCCAGATAATTCTCCGGACCGCCCAGAATCTGAGCCTTTTCATACAGCGGCGGGTACTGCTTTGTTTCAAGATATTCCTTCGTGAGGGCATACCCAGAGATGCGCCCCGCCGTATAGCCCCACTTCCGGTTCAGGCGAATCTTTTTCAGGTGCGCCACGAGAGCGTCACCCGGCTCGGCTCCCTCCACGTAGAAAGGCCCCGTCAAAGGATTGCCGTGTGTTTTTGTCCTCCGCAGGCCTTGATAGTCCCAGCCGGCCGAGTCGACGGTTTTGGTAATGATCGTGTCGCCGGGCCGGATGCGGGCCTCGACCGGATGGTTGCGGTCGAACGTGTGGTGGTTGCGCTCGTTGATCACCCGATGGACTTCTCCCCGAACGAGCGTCATGCTGAATGCGAGCAGGATAAAGAGTCGATACGTCATCTAGCCCCGCGGTGTAGCGTCTTGCTTGGATTGGCCGTCTGATCCTTGAGGATGTTACCGTCGGTGTCCATCCTTTGGACTTGGTCGAACTGAAGTTGTCTCAGGCCCTCTTCGACCTTCGCCAGATCGCCGATGACAATCCAGGTCATGAGGTTGGGCTTGATGACGCGTTCGGCGGCGGCCTTGATGTCATCCAACTCCAGCGCGGCCAGCTTTCCGGCGTAGGTGGCGTAGTAGTCCTCGGGGAGGCCGAAGTTGATGATTTCGCGCAGCGCGCCCATCAGCGAACCGTTCGTTTCGAAGCGTCCCGGCAAACGAGTGGTCTGGAGATGTTGGTACCGCACCAACTCTTCTTCCGTGGGCGGACGATCAAGCAAGATGTCAGACAACTCCCTCTGAAGTTCTTGTACCGACTCTTTTGTCTTGTCCGTCTGCACCGGCGCGTAAGCGAAGAACAGTCTCGGCCCGCGAGCGTCCATGAGCATGCTGCGGGCGCCGTAAGACCAGTGCTTGTCTTCACGCAGGTTCATGTTGATGCGAGAAGTGAAATTGCCGCCGAGAATGCTGTTCATCGTCTCGATGGCAATTTCTTCCGGATTGTTGGTCGGCGGGGCCGTTACGCCGGCGAGGATGAACGATTGCAGTGCTCCCGGCTTGTCGACGAGGTAGAGTCTCGACTTGACGACGCTTTCGCCCTGCCCCAAAGTCTTCTTCGGCGCTGCCGCGGCGCCTTTCCAAGACGCGAAACGCTCTTGCAGGTAAGGCAAGATTTCGTCCATTGTCGTGGAGCCGACGACGATCATCGTGCTGTTCTTTGGCTGGAACCACTTCTGATAGGCCTCGACGAGATCTTCTCTCTTCATGGCGTTGACGGACTCTTCGGTGCCGCTGCCGGTCAAGGGATTGCCGTATGCGTGGTCATCTCCGTAGATCAATTCCGGCAGCAGACGCAGCGCCGTTGCGACGGGCGATGACTTCTCTTGCTGAATGCGGGCCAGTCGCTGCCTCTTGAGCCGTTGGAAATCTTTCTCCGGAAACGTCGGATTGAGGATCACGTCCGCGAACAGGTCCAGCGAAGCGTCGAGGTTTTCTTTCAACGCGGACAGGCTGACGGTCGAGGTGTCCAAGCCGGCGCGCGCCCCCATATTGGCGCCGAGAGCTTCGAGGGACTCGCTGATTTCGAGTGCACTGCGGGACCTCGTCCCCTCATCCAACATGTCCGCGGTCATTGAGGCGACGCCGGGCGCGGCGAACTGGTCTGAGGCATATCCGGCGGCGACCATCAGGTTCACCTGGACGACAGGGAGCTGGGGCCGCTCGGCCAGGACGACCTTCAGACCATTCGAAAGCTCGGCCTTCTGCATCGCAGGCAGCTTGAGGTCGGGAAAGCCGCTGACATCGGGGAGCTTCGACCGGTCGACGCCTTCGGGCTTGTGAGTGAGTTTCGGAAACGGATGGACTTCGAGGATATAGACTCCGTCAGAGAGCCACTTTTGCGAGACGGCTCTCATGTTCTCGACCGTCTCTCCGGCGACCCAGCGCAGCGTGGTTTTGAAGAAGTCGGGCGTTCCCGCATACACCTCGTTCTGCGCCAGGATGTCGCTCTTGCCGCCGAAGCCGCCGATGCGCTCGATGCCGCGGATAAAGCGCGAACGGAATTGGGTCTTGATGCGCGACAACTCGGCTTCAGTGGGACCTTCTTCAAGGAATCGCGCCAACTCTTCGTCCAGGGCCTTCTCCACGTCTGTCAGGTCGGCATCCGGATGAGCCGTGGCGACGATGTGCAGTTGGCTGCCGATCTCACGCGGGTAAATATAGGCCGAGACGTTTGTAGCGATCTGGTCCTGATAGACGAGACGCCGATAGAGGCGCGAGTTCTTGCCGTAGCCGAGAACGTCGGTGGTGAGATCCAGCGTCCGCAGTTCCGGCGACCCCATCTCGGGGATGTTCCAGACCTTGTAGATGCGTGCTTGCGGGACGCGGTCCTGCACCGTCTGGCGGTGAACACCGCTGCGCTTGGCGATCCAGGCGCGGTGCTTGGCGACGGGTTCGCCGCCGGGAATGTCACCGAAATACTTCTCGACCTTGGTTCTAGCGGTCTGCGGGTCGATATCACCGGCGATCGCGATCACGGCGTTGGAAGGGCCATAGTATTTCTTGAACCATTCATGGACGTCCTCCAGGCTCGCCGCCTCCAGGTCTTCCATCGAACCGATGGTCGTCCACGAATAAGGGTGCCCGGCCGGGTAGGTGTTCTCCGTGATGAGCTGACGGGTTACACCGTAAGGTTGGTTCTCGCCTTGGCGTTTTTCGTTCTGGACGACCCCGCGCTGCTCGTCAAGCCGCTCCTGGTCGACGGCGCCGAGCAGGTGTCCCATGCGGTCGGACTCCAACCAAAGGACGAAGTCGAGAGCAGGAGTCGGTACATTCTGAAAATAGTTGGTGCGATCGCTATTCGTCGTACCGTTGACGTCGGTCGCGCCGACCTTGTCGAGGGCCTTGAAGTAGTCGTCGTTGAAGTTTTCCGTCCCGTTGAACATCAGGTGCTCGAACAGGTGCGCGAAGCCGGTCTTGCCGGACTTTTCGTTCTTGGAGCCGACGTGATACCAGACATTGACTGCGACGACAGGAGTCTTTCGGTCTTCGTGGACGATCAATGTCAGCCCGTTGTCGAGCACGAACTTTTCGTAGGGGATATCGATTTCCTGGGCACGGGTCAAGGCAGGAGCGGCCAGCACCGCAATGGCCAAGACCAGGGCAGGGAACGGCCCGCACTGCAACGCTCTCCACAGGCGACCGGCGGGAATTTTCATGGAAGACACCTCATGCGCGCGAAGGCGCGGCAACTTTCCGATTATACGGTTCGGGGTCGGCGACTGTTCCGGTGTCGTGTGTGACAGGCTGCGCCGGGCGGGCCTATCTTGAGAATTAACCGGCGCCACGTGCGGCCTCTCCCAACCTCAACGGCCAATGAATCTGCTGTCCGAGCATATTGCCGGCCTGCGAATCACGGAGTCTCCATCGCTGAGGTTTTTGTCATGGAATCAACATTTCTACCGCCGGCGCTGACACGGCTCTTGCCAACAGGCTTGGATTCCAGATAGCCTTACTCCTCGGAAGGAGGGCGCCATGCCCGGTAAGACCATCCGTTTCCTGGACGACGAGCAATGGCCCAGCTCCCGCCTGAGCTTCGACCTGGCGCTGGATCAAGAAAAGACGGCTTTGTGTGTCATTGACATGCAGAACTACTGCATCGCCCCGAGCGGCGCGCTCGTGCACAGTTTGAAGTTGCACGATCCCCAACTCTTTGACAAGTATCGCGACCGGGTCGAGAAGGTGGTCGATCAGACACGGGCGCTCCTTTCGGAGTTCCGCCGTCTCGGTCGACGCGTGATCTTTACCCGCCATGGAAATCTGCTGCCGGACGGGTCGGATTTGGCCGAACGCCGTAGAAGCCGTGAGCAGGCTGCACTCAACGCCTCGCGTGGCCAATGCGGTCACTTGGCCGCGGCAGGCACAGCCGACCATCAAATCGATACGAGGCTCGATCCTCGACCCGGCGAACTCATTCTCGACAAAAACACCAGCAGCGCTTTCCACTCGACAGGGTTGGATCTCCACCTCCGCAACATGAAGATGGAGACGCTTGTGATCGCCGGGATCGCTTCCGACATGTGCGTATTCACGACGGCCCTCGATGCAGCGGACCGGGGTTTCCAGGTGATCATCGTCGACGACGCCTGCACAACCATCGACCCCGGCAGCCATGAGGCAGCCATGCTCATGTTTCGGCGCGTCTGGGGAATCACAATGGGCACCAGAGAAGTCCTGAACTGGCTGTCCTGAAAATAAATCGGGTGGTCTTTCAAGTCGAATACCGCCTTCTTCGCTGTGGTCGAGGCGCCGGCGACTCCGTGGGCAAACGGCGGCCCGTCGCAACGCATCGAGCGGGCGATGCTACAGCTTGCGTCCGATCGCCTCTCCCCAGGCCACGGCTGCGAATGCACCGGGAGTGTCTTTCCATTCGTCCATCATGCGGCGCCAATCTTCGAACTGCTCCCGAGTCGCCAGCCCGTGTTTCGAGGCCGTCTCCCTGGTATCGGGTGAGAAGAACCAGCCCCCGGCAAAAGCGTGAAAGAAGGCGACATCCTCAGCCGTGCTGTAGAACTCGAAGGATGCGCTCGCATGGATGCCCGAAAACCCGGCCTCGAGAAACCTCCGCTTCAGCTCCTTTCCCATCTGGGGGTGAACTCGGTTGGCCTCGAGAAGGTTCATAAACGTCGTCCATACATCGCCAAGGCCACCGAGTTCGGGTTCGGCAAACGACGAGGAGCCGATCATTTCGCGGCCGGAGATGAGCCCCCCGGGCTTCAGCACCCGCTTCACCTCGGCCAGGACGGCCCGTGTATCTGGAATGTGCATGAGCAGGGCGTGGCTGCGGACGACATCGAAGGACTTGTCCTCGAAGGGAAGATCCGTCACTTCGCCTGTCTGAAAAAACGCATTGCTGTGCCCACCGGCCGAGGTGGCGGCGCGAGCCATCTCGACCTGGGACTCCTCCATGTCGATGCCGTGCAGATCTCCGGGTTCCACTGCTTCTGCCAGCCCTACCGAGATCGTTCCCGGACCACATCCGAGGTCGAGCACGCGGAGCCCGGGCTCGAGGTGCGGGAGCAGATGAGCGGCATTGATCCTCGCGTTCCGGCGGTTGGCATCATCTGGAACTCGTCGCTGTAGCCCATCGTGTAGGTGGGCGTGGGGATATCCGGGGTTTCGTTGTCGGTCATCGCTTGCTTCTTCTCAATTCGCCATGGCAGTCAGTTTCACGGCAGGCGCTGATATCAGGTTATCGAGTCCCCGGCCTTGCCCGGGTTTTCCCCGAGTCAACCGAGGGCGCGCGAGGTCTTGCACGGGATACCGGATGGAGGTGAAGTCCGTAGATGGCAACGCGGTCCGGGGCTTGGATTCATCCCGGACATGCTGCCTGGCGTGCCCGCATGTCTACGATCCGGGTCGCTTCCGGGAGTCCCGCCTTGACATTCAACCGGCACTCTGCCGTACTTCGCCGGACCTTGCCCGTTTGACGGATGCCGCTTTGATTCCCCTTACCCCAACAGCCCCTCCAAATTCCTCCCGCGTGATCGAGTCTTCATCCGCGGGCCGGTAACCCGGAAGCGAAACCGCAAACCGCGGGGCCGGCCGCTTTACCGGAACCGCGCTTCGTTCAAGCGCCAGTAGACGTCGGTGTCCTTGAGCGCCTCGTTGTCCTCGGCGTAGTGCCAAGTCGTCTTGCCGTTCCCATCCCGCGCCTTGGGATCCGCGCCGGCGTCAAGGAGCGCGGTGATGACGGCGGGATTCTCGTTGCCCGCGGCCGCATCATGCAGGGGAGTTTGGCCAAGCTCGTCCCGTGCCTCGATGTCCGGGCCGGCGTCCAGGAGCGTGCTGATGACGGCGGGATTCTGGTTGTACCGGGCTGCCCAATGCAGGGGCGTCCAGCCGAGCTCGTTCCGTGCCATGGGGTCCGCGCCGGCGTCGAGGAGCGCAGCCACGACGGCGGGGTGCTCGTTCCTGAAGGCCGCATAATGCAGGGGCGTGTTGCCCCACATGCTCCTCGCCATGGGGTCCGCGCCAGCGTCCAGCAGGGCGGCGAAGACGGCGGGATTCTGGTTGTAAAAGGCCGCCCGATGCAGAGGCGTACTGCCAAGCGTGCTTCGCGTCTTGATGTCTGCCCCGGACGCAAGGCAAGCGGTCACATCCTCGACCGTGGCCGCCCGGAAATACTCTTCCGAGTTCCAGTCGGCGCAGTCAAGGGCCGGTGCGGCGTCCGTCGAAACCGGGATGTTGCAGCCGGCCAGCGCCAGAACCGCGAGGGCGGTCAGCGATCTCGTTGGCGTCGTCACTGCTCCCAGTATAAGCCTCGAGCAAGCGGCCTCCCCGCCCCAGCCGCCTTGCGTTGGCGGGCCGCCCCTTCGATCTCCTTGGTTTGCTTGTGCTTGAGGACCGGGAGTTTCCAGGGGCAGGATGCCGGGACGGAAGGCAAGTTCCCGGAAGAGATAAGCACCGCGTCCAGGAACACCACCGGAGAGCGCTGGAGATCCCTGCGAGTGCTATAGTGGAGGCCGCCTGTGGCAACTCCGACGCAACCCGCTCCCAGCGCCGTCTTCCGCGCTCTGCGCAGCGTGGACGTGGACCCCGACCTGGCCTACGAAGCCGCTGAGGAAGTCCGCCACGAAGCCGGGCAGAACGTCATCGCTGTCGTTGAAGCCCAGTTCGCCGGGTTGAAGGCTGAGTTCACTGAGTTCAGGGCTGAATTGAAGACTGACAACAGTGAGCTCAGGACTGAATTGAAGACTGAGGTCAATGAGCTCAGGACCGAATTGAAGGCTGAGAATGCTGAGATCCGCTCCGAGGTGATAGCCCAGGGCGCTCGCATTGACGCCGTGGGGAGCCAGATCGAGGCGCTGGGAAGCCGGGTCGACGCGCTGGGAAGCCGAATTGACACGCTGCAAAAGGTGATCTGGCCGCTGATCGGCCTGTTGGCCACCACCGTGTTTGGCCTGCTCTACAAGGCCGTCATCGGCTAGCCCGAGGGCTTGCCTTCTGTCAGGGAATGGTCCATCGACTTGGCCAAGGACGGTTGACAGCGGGCACTATTCGGGAGTCCAGGGATCGTAGGTCCCCGAAGTTACAGATGTGGCCTTCGGGGTCGCGGCGCGAATAGGCCCGGCCGCCATGACTTCGTTGCGCTTGCTTGCCGTGCTCAATGCAACAGGGTCAAGTACACGTCCGCGCCCCAAGCGGCCTGCGCCTCTTCCTGACGGCCCTCTCACGCAATTCGCCTCACAAGGTGATGCATCATGCAGCCCAGGCTTGGTTGGGATGGCGCTGTGAGCGGCATGAAAGCCGCTTTGGGTCTACGATCATGCTGCGAAGTAGAGAGCATCGTGTCGCGCCGGCCTCAGCCATAAGTAACACCGGTGTAGAGCACGCTCATCGCAAACCAGAAGAGCGGGGAGAAGATCTCGCCGAAAAGCTTCCACGCGATGACGAGGCCAAGCAACGACATGCCGGGTTGGCGCATGAAGTCGTAGATCTTGAGGGCGGTGCTCTCACTGACGAACAGGCCGATCACAGTGGCGCCGTCGAGTGGCGCGACCGGAATCAGATTGAATGACATCAGCAGAAGGTTCTGCGAGAAAAGCAGGCTGAGAAATGGAGCGAGGGCTTCGGCCACTCCGCCCTGCTCGGCATCGACGATGTGCGTGAAGCCCGCGGACATGGGGGGGCTGAAGTAGCCCAATGCCATGCCGATGTGGATGGCGAGGGCCGCGATGATAACCAGAATGAGATTCGCCGCCGGCCCGGCCAATGCCATCCAAGCCGCTCGGCGGGGATACCGCTGTTGCCAGTAAGGGTCAAAAGGGGCGCTTGCCCAGCCGATCATCCAGCCGCCCAGAACCAGTGAAAGAATGGGCACCAGAATCGTGCCGAAGGGTTCTCGCCGAACATGCGGCAAGGGGTTCAGGGTCACTTGGCCGCCGAGCGCGGCGGTCGGGTCCCCGCCCCAGTCTGCAGCGAGGGCGTGTGCGGCCTCGTGGCAAGTCAGCGAGAGCAGAAAGACGACGTACCAGATCGGCGCCAGGGCCATGATCTCGGGGTCAAGCATGGGTCAGAAGAGGCGGCCGGCGCGCCTGCGGCCGGGACGAGCACTGTCCTGCATCTGCATTGCGGATCGGTCGGCGCGGTGGGAACTACGGCCCCGCGTCGCAACGCGGTGAGTCGGAGATTCAGTCAAAGCTTTTCAGCCGTTCGACGGTCGCGGGATCGAGGCGCCGGATGATGTGCTCGACGAGGTCGACAGCCCGGGCGAAATCATTACGGTGCAGGACGCCGTTGTGGTTGTGAAGGTAGCGTGTCGGGACGGTGATGTTGATCGAAGGTGCGCCGCCGTGGGCTCGCTGCATCATGGCGCCGTCTTCTCCGTAACCTGAAAGGACTTCAAACTGCAGCGGGATGCCCTCGCTCTCAGCAAGGTCGGCCACGAAATCGCGAAACTTGACGTTGGGGATCATCGAGCTGTCGTGCAGGAAAATACCGGGCCCGGCTCCGAGGCGCTCCTGAGCCTGGTCCTGAGTAATGAAAGGGTAGTCGGCGGCGACCCCGACCTCGATGCTGATGCCGATGTCGGGTTTGACGATGTTGCTGCTCGTTTGCGCGCCGCGCAGGCCGACCTCTTCCTGCACGGTGGCAACGGCGAAAACAGTGTTCGGAGGTGGATGGCGCCTCAGGCGCTTGAGCACCTCGATCTCGACGGCGAGGCCGATCCGGTCGTCCCAGGCCTTGCCGACGTAGAGCTTCGGGTCGTTGAGCTTCATGAACGGACTGTCCGGTGCGATCGGGTCGCCCGGACGGATGCCCAGGCGCTCTTCGGCGTCGCGTTGATCGCGGGCGCCGACGTCGATAAAGATGCGGTTGCGCTCGTGAAGATGAGGCCGTTCACTTTGCGGCGTGACATGGGGCGTCTTGAGACCGGTGATGCCGCGAACAGGCCCGCTGCGCGTCATGATGATGTAGCGCTGGTTGATGAGTGCCTGGCCCAGCCATCCGCCAATGGTCTGGAAGGTAAGGTAGCCGTCGGGTCGGATGCGGCGGACCAACATGCCGACCTCGTCCATGTGCGCGGCCATCATGACCCGGATGTCCGAGCGGCCGTCGATCCGTGCGATGAGCGAACCGAGGCCGTCGGTCTGGATGTCGTCGGCGAGCGGAGTGAACTCGCGGCGCATGATCCGGCGGACCGGGCCTTCGTACCCGCTCGGACCGTGTGCTTCAGTGAGTTCCTTGAGAAGCCTCTCGACGGAGTCGAGGGTGTCATTCTGCGGCCAAGCAAACGTGACTGTCAGAAGGAGCACCGATAGCAGCCGGCAAATGTTGTGCATAGCAACTTCCTGAATCGGTCCCCATTGTAACGGCAAGGCGCACCGGCGGCCCTTTGGGACCATCAGTTGAAGTCGCCGCCGTCGACCTCAACGCAGGGGCGTCGGCTCTCGACGGGTACGCGGCGCCCTGTCGGAGTCCATCTACATGTGAACCTCAGGTTGTGGTTGTTGGGTTTGCCGAAGCCAGCGCCGATCCTTGGGAGAAAAGTCATCATCTGGTTTCCAGCGCTCGTTTGTCCGGCATGGGGTGCAAGATACGATTACAGGCTATAGGCTGGGGCCATAGTCTCACTCCGGATCGCTGCGCTCGATCTCGTCGGGCTGATTGCGGTGCTCCAACGCCTCTCGCGGCAGGCGGCCAAGCTCATCGCCTCAGATCAGTGGGCGCTCAACGGTACACCTTGTCACGGCTCCCGACCCTCACCGCGAGCACCTGCAAAGCGTCGTCCTGGATGCGGGCGATAATGCGGTAATCGCCTGCCCTCCGCACGGCGGCGTACTTCCAAAACTCGCCTAGCTTGGAACCCTTGAAACCCTTGAGGACCTCGCCGATGCTGCGCGGATCGTCCAGCGCGGCAACGCGGCCATGCAGAAAGGCAAGGATGCGGCGGGCCGCCTGTCGGTCGAGCTGGTCCAAGTCGCGCACGGCGGCTATGTCAAGCTCAACCTTCCAAGCCATAGCGCTTCATCACTTCTTCAAGCGGTACGGTCTCTGACTTCCCACCTCGAATGTCGATCAGCCGTTGCTCGGCAAGGTACAAGTCCTCCAGATCGTCCAGGTGCTCCTTGATGGCTTCGATCATGTAGAAGGTCTTGCTGCGCCCGGTGAGGGCGGCCAACCGTTGCAGGCGTTGAGAGACCTCATCCGGCAAGCGAAGGGCTACGGGCTTCATGGCGGCTCTCCTGGCGTGTTCTAGCTGTAATACTAGTATTGCAGATGTCCACACCGAAGCCCTCAGAGGCGTTTCTGGCCTTGATCTGACCCTCCAGGGTGCCCAGGAGGCTCGTCAGGCGCGCCGCCCACAATCCGCCGCCGTTTGACGGCTTGACAGTCAAGGGGGGTGTAGTTTATTTGAGCTATGACGTTTCCTCATCTTGACGGACGGACGGAGACATTAACGACAGGTGTTGTCAGGGTGGTTGTTTTTAAGCGGACTCAGGTTACAGGCAGGAACGGCCGTGGCCTCCGGATGGTGTTGGTACACGTTCCTTCAGGGGGGCGTGGCAGGGAACTGGAATCGGCGGGGCTAGGGTCGTTTTTCCAAACGAGGGACCCTTGCGTTTAGTCTTTGGTCTTTTTTGCGGAAAAAAATGCCCAAATAAGGCCACTCGGCGCTGCATCCGCATCGTCGGCAGGCCCGATATTTGCCCTTTGTTCGCCTTTGTGGTAGGATTAGGGAAGTAATCCCTGTGGGAAATGTTTCGTAGCCGCCCTGAAGGGTGTCTGTAAGTATTTGAAAATAAAGGAGTTGCCATCCAGAATCCATCCCTACGATATCCACAGGTTTTCCACCGCCCTCGAAGTCGTTTGTTTAGAGGGGTTTGGCCGTCGCAATGTGCCTGAAGCTCCGGCCAAACGCAAGTCCACAGAGCAAATGGTTGTTTCCGTGGGACTTAAAAAAATGCTTTGAAGAAGGCCCACGCTCCTTCATGATGTTGTCCGGTCCCACAACCTGATGCCTGCCAACCCGATACCGGTCGCCATCGAAAGAAATCTCCCCACCAGTATCGAGGCCGAACGCTGCGTGCTCGGCTCGATTCTGCTTGACGACAGTCTGTTCCCGCAAGTGGCGGGAAGGCTCGTGCCCGCCGACTTCGCGATCGAGAAGCACAAACGAATCTTCCTGCGCATGGAAGATCTGCATCGGCAGGGCATGTCCATCGAGGATCTCACGCTCGTCGAAGAGCTTTCCCGACACGACCAACTCGCATCATGCGACGGCGTGGCCTACATCGCCTCGTTGAGCGAGGGCATGCCGCGGCTGTCGTCAATCGACGACTACGTCAAGATCGTCAAGGACAAGTCCCTACTGCGGCAGTTGATCCACACCGCCGACAACATCGTCTCGCGGTCGATCGAGGGCGGTCAGCAGGTCGACAAGCTGCTGGCCGAGGCCGAGTCGGCGATTCTGAAGGTGGGCGATGCGCAACTACGCTCGGAGTTGGCTGACCCGCGCCAGATCATTCAGGGCTACGAAGGGAGCTTGGAGGCGTTCCTGGATCCCGGCAAGCGCGTCAAGGGCTTGTCGACGTCGTTTATCAAGTTCGACGAGATGACGACAGGGTTGCGGGCGGGCGAGTTGATCGTGATCGCCGCGCGCCCGTCGATGGGCAAGACGGCCCTGTCGCTGAACATCGCCTGGCACGTGGCCTCCGATCTGCCCGACAAACCTGCGCAGCCGGTGGCAGTCTTCTCTCTTGAGATGTCGAAGGAGTCGCTGCTGACGCGCCTGCTGTGCTCGACCGCCAAGGTTAACAGCCAGCGCTTCCGGGGCGGTTATCTCAACCAGGACGAGCGCCGCAAGCTGAGCTGGGCGCTCGACCGGCTCGTCGCCTCGAGGCTCTTCATCGACGACTCGGCGGACGCGAATCTGATGAATATCAGCGCCAAGTGCCGCCGCCTGCAGGCTGAGCACGGACTGGCATTGATCGTCATCGACTATCTCCAGTTGATGGCGCCGGAGAGCGGAGAAAAAAGACGCTTTGACAACAGGACCCAGGAAATCTCGGCTCTGTCGCGTGGGCTCAAGCTGCTCGCGAAGGACCTGGGGGTGCCGGTCATAGCCCTTTCGCAGTTGAGCCGCGCGCCGGAGACGCGGACCGGGGATCACCGTCCACAGTTGAGCGACCTGCGCGATAGCGGATCGATCGAGCAGGACGCCGATGTGGTCTGCTTCATCTTCCGGGAAGAGGTCTACAAGCAGGATCGAGAAGACCTGCAGGGCCTCGCCGAGCTACTTGTCGCCAAGCAGCGCAACGGGCCGACGGGGAGAATCAAGCTGGCGTTTCGCAACAAGTTCATCAAGTTCGAGAACTTGGCCGAGGACGTCGGGGACCTCGACGAGGAGATGGGCGGCGAAGAGCTATTACCCCCGTTCTGAGACCGGGCTTTCGATTTCCCAAGCTGTCCACGGACGCGAGATCTGCGCATCAGTTGTTCCGCGGACACTCACCACGTTCGGCGGACACGGCGGCATTGCCTGGCCACGGATATGATTTGCAACCCGGCGGGCGCGGTGTCCCGCTTGGCGCTGATCGGTCAGTCGCTATGCGGCCGCACGGGTATGGCCCGTTCCGCCCGCCGGTTAACCTGCTCCAAGGGGTGATCTACTGTGTTGGAGACTTCAAGGTCGGTGTGAGGCGCGTCACCTGGATCGCCGAGCGGTCCATGACCCCCGAAATGCGGGGGCCGATCACGTTTTTCCAATGGTCACTATCGTAGACGGCTTCATAGAGGTGCACGCGCTCCTCTTCGCTCGCGAAACGCCGCATCCAGATGTAACAGCTATCGTCGTCCTCGCCGCGGAAACTCGCTGTGATGACCATGCCTTTCGAAACCTGAAACGGAATGATCTCTTGCTCCATCAGTTGAAGCCAATCTTCCATCTTGCCGGGAAGGATCTTGTATCGTCTGAGCTCGTAAAAGGCCATGGCTCAAGTCTAGTCCATACTGATTCGGAGATTCGACAAGCTATGATGTTCGAACGGAGAGGTTATTACTCAAGCGCGTAACGGCCTTGCTCGACCTGCCGGGCGTCACACGAGTGGAGGGACAAGACGGGTTTTCTTCAGAGGCGCTCCACGACTTTGTGACGGGGCGGTCCCTTACGCGATATCAGAGTCCCAGTGACGAGACTCAATACCTAACGAGTGAAGAGGTTGGGCGGCTGAACATGTACGTCGTTGATGCGTCAGATTAATAACTTGTCGTGTAGCATGGTTGCGCTTGCCCTGCCCACCCCCTGAAAGAGAACGGATTCGAACATGAAAAAAGTCGGCTTGGTCGTTGTTGCATTGCTCGTGTCGTTCGCCTGCGGCGCTTCCGAGGAACGCGGCGCGTCATCCTCCTCCGATTTCACTCACGGACCGATGCTCGGACGCCTTTCATCCGAAGGTGTGGGTGTCTGGGCCCGAACGGCCCGGCCGGCGGAATTCCTGGTGCGGTTTGGCTCGGCGAAGAATCAGCTCACCTCGACCTCAGACACCGTCGAAACGGCTGCCGATCACGACAATACGGCTTGGGTACATCTGAAAGGGCTGGAATCGAATACGAAGTACTTCTATGAGTTGGCTATGGCGGATTCGGGGACAGCCGGTCCGGGCGGCTCGTTTCACACGCTTCCATCCAGGGACGATGTAGCCAACCCCGAGCACAACCCCAAAGGGCTGTTCAATTTCCGCTTCGAGTTCGCGTGCGGAAACAATCAGCGCACGGGGGGCGGCAGCAATTTCGGCAGCGCCCTGCCGACCTACAAGACGATGCTTCGTGACCTCAAGCGCGACGAAGAACGCAGCCGCATCGATTTCGCCATTCTCAACGGCGACTGGCTGTATGAAGAGAAGCGAGATTACCCGCCGGACGAATGGCTGCAACAAGTGGGCATCGAAGCCGGCCGGAAGCCGCGCATCGTCGATATCGCGCCGACGATCGTCGGCGTGTGGGAAAACTACAAGCACTATTTCAACGAAGCTCCGAATCTCACCAAGTGGCATAGCTCCATCCCATCGTTCTTTACTTTCGATGACCACGAAATCGTGAACGACGTGTACGGCGCCGCCGAGGTGGGACGCCGCAACCGCCGTCCCGTGTTCCGCGACATCGGCGTGCAGGCCTGGTACGACTATCTGGGTTGGAGCAATCCGATTCCGCATGAGCAGAGTGTTCATTTCGGTAAGGCGCACTTCAAAGCGGATAGCGACGTCCTGACGGATGCGAGCGCAGACTTCACGAAGCTGAACCTCGACGAGTCGGCGACGCTGCACGTTCATTGGGGCACGCCGGACGCAGGGGTGATGCAGGGTCCGTCTGACACGGAGGGCGGCGATCCTAATTCAGCCGTTTACGAGATTGTCGAGATGCTGGACGCTAACCGGCTCAGGGTGCGCCCGGCAGCGGTTGCCGACGGCGAGGCTTCGTACTCCATCGGCCAGATGTCGCACTTCAAGATGAGCGTGAGCAATGCCGATCTTTTTTTCCTGGACACACGCACGTTTCGCGATATGCACGACGTGACGAAGGCGACTGAGCCGGGCCGCTCGATGCTCGGCGCTCGTCAGAAGAAGTGGCTCAAGGACGAAATGGCTGCTAGTGACGCCGACTTTTTCTTCGTCGTCTCGTCGGTGAACTTCACGATTCCGCACGTCGGCGGCACGGGTAAGCCCATCCCCACCGAAAACAAGGACGATGCCTGGACCGTCTTCCTGGCGGAGCGTCAGGAGTTGATCGACTTCTGGGACGAGCTTGAAAAACCGGTATTCGTCCTTACCGGCGATCTGCACAACAGCTTTGCCATCAAAATCACCGACCGCGTGTGGGAGTTCGCCTCAGGTCCGCACAACTCGGCCAACCATCCGGCCGGCAGCGAAGGGAATCGACCGCCGACCGGAATGTACGACTCGCGGGGTCTTCCGGTGGAAATCAGGTGGTCGACCTACATGCTCAACGACACGCCGCAAAAGCTGCGCAGCAAACCGATTTTCTGTGTAGTGCAGATGAACGCTGTCTTCAACAATCCGAATGAGGAAGGGAAGGATCGCTGGGTGGCGTTCCCGAATCCGCAAGTGGTGTTCCAGTACCACGACGGACTTACCGGGGAGCTGCTTTACGCGGAGTCGGTCGTGACGCGGTAGTCTCCGGGCTGTGCGCCTCGGGTTCAGGCAAACACTTCGGGGTTGTAGACCCACTGTGGACGGCGGTCTTGGAGGGCATCGAGCACCCCCTGGGCCGCGCCGACCGCCATGCGCTCCAAGGCGTCGGGCGTCGCCGAGCCGATATGGGGCGTGAGGATCACGTTGTCCAGCTTGCACAGGGGACTATCAGCCGCCAAGGGTTCCTGCTCGAAGACGTCAAGCACCGCGCCGCCGATGCGATTGTTTTGCAGCGCCTCGACAATGGCATCCTGCTCGACCACCGACCCTCTCGCGGCGTTGATCAGCAGGCAATCCGGTTTGAGCAGGCCAAGGCGCTCGCGGTTCACCAGATGATGCGTGCCCGACGTCAAAGGCACGTGCAGCGTGAGCACATCGACCTTGGGCAGCATCTCTTCAAGTGAGTCCTCGATAACGGCCGGGCCGGCGTACTTCGCCTTGTCGACGAACGGGTCGTAGCCGAGAACTTTCATCCCAAGTCCGGCTGACGCGGCGCGAGCAACCCCCCCGCCGATCTCGCCCAGGCCGACCACTCCTAACGTTTTGCCGTGAAACTCAATGCCCATGAACTTGAGACGATCGCTGTAGCGGTCATCGCGAATGGCGTCGTCGGCCGGCCCCAGTTTTCTTCCCAGCGCCAGCATCGCACCGATCGTAAATTCGATCACCGCAACGGATGGCGCTGTCGGCGTATGAACCACGATGATGCCCTTGGCCGTAGCCGCTGCGATGTCGATGTTGTCGACCCCCACTCCGTGCTTGCCGATGACCTTGAGCTGGGACGTTTTTTCCATATCTTCGGCGGTCACTTTGAAAAGCCTCACGATCACGCCTTCGGCTTCGTACAGATGGCGGCGATAGTCCTCGGGCCGTTTGGGTTCACCCGCCTTCCAGGGCACGCTAAGTTCGCAATGCTCGCGCAGCAGATCCATGCCGGTGGGTGCAATGAGTTCAGGCAGGAAAACGACTGGTTTCATATTTCCCGGGAGCCGGGCCGAGGTCCCTTTGGATCAATCCACGTAAGCAACAGCGTCGACTTGCAGAAGCGATCCTTCGCGGCGAAACGGTCCGGCAGGGAAGCACGAGCGGGCAGGCGGATTCGTCGGGAAGTATTCCTTGTAGGCCTCGTTCATGGGGTCGTAGTTATTCTTCATGTCGGCAAGACAGATCGTGACCTGCAGGACGTTGTCCAACGATGAACCCGCCGCTTCCAGCTTCTCCTTCATGCGGTCGAGAACGCTGCGGATCTGTACCTTCGCATCGCCTGGCTCCTTGCGGCGGTTGGGATACCAGCCGCCGGTGCCTGAGAGGAACAACAAGTTTCCCGAGCGGACGGTACCGGAGAGCAGAGCACCGCGCCGCACCTCGCTTGGTTTGAGTCCGATGATCTGTTTCTTCGGTGTCCAAGTTTTTTCGGAATGGGCCTGAGCAACCCCCGCCGCTGCAGCGGAGCCCATCCCGAGACGCAACAGGCCGCGCCGGGTCTTGCGATCAGACGTGGTTTTCATGAAATTCCCTCCTGAGTCCCGGTTGCCGGGTGAATGCAACAAAGACCTTACACCCTCGCACTTCCGTAGGAAGAAGATCAACTGAAGCTCAAGAGACCGCATTGTCAGGGAGCGGTTGCTTAGGACTTGCACACTACAGAGGTTCGTAACAGAATGTGAGCCTGCGGGCGCATTCTGGAGGGTGTCGGGCTGATGGAGGCAACTGGTGCGTAAGACGTATCGCGTCGGCGTGATCGGGTCAACCGGCAAAGGGAACTACGGGCACGGGCTCGATACGGCGTTCCGGCAAGCAGCGAACGCCGAGGTGGTAGCCGTCGCCGACGACGATCCGCAGGGCAGGGAGAGAGCCGGGCAACGCCTCGGCGTGGAGCAGCTTTACGCGGACTACCTGCGCATGATCGAGGCGGAGAAACTCGACATCGTTTCCATCGGACCCCGCTGGGTCACGCACCGCGTCGCCATGGTCGAGGCGGCCGCCGTCGCCGGCTGTCACATCTATTGTGAGAAGCCCTTCGCGGCGCATCTGATCGCCGCCGACGCCATGATGACCGCCTGCCGCAAGGCGGGCGTGAAGATCGCGGTTGCCCATCAGTTCCGGGGGATGCCGCCGGTTCAGAGGGCGATTCGGAACGTGCACGCCGGGAAGTACGGGAAGCTTCTGCGCATGTATGCGCGTCCCAAGGACGATCACCGCGGGGGCGGTGAAGAACTCACCGTTCACGGGACGCACTTGTTTGACATGATGATCGCATTCGCCGGAAGACCTCGCTGGGTGAGCGGACACATCGCTGTCGGGCATCGGGGCGCCACGGAGCAAGACCGCCGTGAGGGGAACGAGCCGGTCGGACCGATCGCGGGCGATTCGATTGCCGCAACGTTCGGCTTCCCGAACAGCGTTCACGGTTTTTTCCATTCCACAGCCAATATGGATCGCCCCGGTCGATTGCTCTACGGCTTGCAGATCGAGTGTGAGAAGGCTTTGCTGCATATCCGCCGCTTGGGTGATGTCTACGTCTACCCGGCTTCTGTCGTTCTGCCCGAGACCCCGGATCTGTCCTGGCAGAAAACATGGATCGAAAGGTGGCATTTCACACCCGAGCACAAGCCACGCGACTTGAGCGACTGGATTCCCCGCGGCAACCACTATCTCGTTCAGCAGCTCATCAAGGCAATCGAGGAAGGTCGAGAGCCCATCGCGAGCGGGGAGAACGCCCTGTTCATCATGGAGATGGTTCAAGGTGTGTATGCATCTCACTTCGGAAACGGACAGCGAGTCCCGATCCCGCAAACCGAGCGGCGGCACCCCTTAAGCTAGAGCGAGGATCAGGGCGTTCGTCGCCTCGCTGTCCGTGAAAATAACCGGCACCATCATCACGCTCAACGAAGAGAAGAACCTGCCGCGCAGCATGGAATCGCTCGCATGGTGCGACGAAGTCGTGGTCGTCGACTCCGGCTCGAAGGACCGGACTGTCGAGATCGCCAATCGGGAGGGAGCGAGAGTGCTGCATCGGGACTGGACGGGGTATGCCGATCAAAAAAACTACGCCGCGGAAGCAGCGTCGCACGACTGGATCCTCTCGTTGGACGCGGACGAAGTTTTGAGTGAGGGCTTGCGGGAAGAAATCCTACAGATCAGGAGCAGTTCGCCAGAGGTCGCGGCTTTTCGCTTTCCGCGGCGGGCCCACTACCTGGGGAAGTGGATCAATCATTCGGGCTGGTATCCGGATCGCAAGATTCGGCTCTACGATCGCCGGAAGGCGAAGTGGGTGGGCGACTACATTCATGAGTCCGTCGTAACGCTCGAACCGGTTGGAGAACTCCACGGCGACCTGCTGCACTACACCTGTGACAGCTTTGCGAGCCATCTGTCGTCTCTGGAGCGCTATACGGACTTGGCGGCGCGTGAGATCGCAGAATGCGGACTGAAGGTCGGCTGGAGCCGCCTGCTCATCGACCCGCCGTGGACATTCGTCAAGGCGTTCTTCCTACAGCGCGGTTTTCTGGACGGCATTCACGGACTCGCAATCGCCTATGCCGCATCGCGGTACGTTTTTTTGAAGTATGCCAAGGCGCGGGCTCTGAGCGCAGGCCGATGAGAATCCTGCACGTCGATACGGGCCTCGACCTGCGGGGTGGACAGCGTCAACTCTTGATGCTGTTACAGGGCCTCGAGGCGCGCGGGTACGAGCAGATTCTTTTGGCGCGAGGTGAGATGTTGCGGGCTTGGCCAGGCTCGCCCCTGATGAAAGGTGCGCTCTGGCGGCTGTCACGCACCGTCGATCTCGTGCACGCCCACGACGGCCGAGGACACACGCTCGCGGCGCAATTCTGCTGGCGCAATCCTCTGGTGGTATCACGGCGTGTTGCCTTTCCCATCAAGAAAGACATCTTGTCGAAGATCAAGTACCGGCGAGCGCAGAAGTACCTCGCCGTCTCCCGGCATGTGCTGGAGGTGTTGCTGCAATCAGGCATCCCCAAGGGGAAGATATCGGTGGTCTATGACGCGGTTGAGCGCCGGGAACTGGTATCGGACAATGCGGTCGTAGCTTCGCACTCCGCGGGCGAACCATTGCGAGTGCTCACTCCGCAAATCGATGACCCCCTAAAGAGATCGGATCTGGTGCAGAAAGCCTGCAAGAATCTCGGTGCTCAGGTGATTCTATCGACAGATTTGAAACGCGATATGGATCGGGCCGATGTGTTCGCCTATCTGTCGGAAAGCGAGGGGCTGGGCTCGGCGGTTCTGCTGGCGATGGCTCACAAGAAACCGGTCATCGCCAGCCGTGTCGGCGGCCTTCCCGAGATCGTGATCGATGAACTGACGGGGCTGCTGGTAGACAACGACGCGGAATCCCTCACGGCCGCGATCAGCCGTATGAGCCAAGACGCTGAACTGGCTGCAGGGTGTGTGGACAGGGCCTTTCAGCGGATTTTGGACCGATTTACCGATGATATAATGGTGCGGCGCACGGAAGAAGCTTATCAATCTGTCGTGCGCCCACCCCTACCAATCGTGTGATCTTTCTCCTGATCTCCGGCTTGGCGCTTGCTTTCCTGGTTGGCCTGCTGGTGGGGAGCTTTCTCAACGTTTGTATCTATCGCTGGCCACGCGGCGAGTCGGTGGTGCGGCCGAGGTCCCGTTGCCCGTCTTGCGAGAAGACGATTCCGTGGTACGACAACGTCCCGGTATTTAGCTATCTGACGCTGAAGGGGCGTTGCCGGCATTGTCAGGCGGCGATCGCGCCGTACCACCCTGTCGTCGAGTTGCTGAACGGCCTTTTTTACGCATTCATCTTTTGGCGTCACGGAATTGACCCCTTGGGTTGGAAGTTGGCATTGTTCGTCTCGATGATGCTTGTGCTCGTCGTAACGGACTGGAGGGAATACATCCTTCCGGACGAACTCACGATCGGAGGACTGATCATCGGTTGGGCAATCAGCCCTTTTGTCCATCTCGACGGCGGCGCCTCGCGGCTGCTTCTGCTCATTCTCGAAGAAGAGTTTCCGCCCGGAGTCGTCTCCGTGCTGGAGTCGTTAGCCGCCTCACTACTGATAGCGGGCTTTCTTTTCCTGCTGGGCGAGGCGTACTATCGCCTGCGACATGTCGAGGGGCTCGGCTTCGGCGACGTGAAGATGGTTGCGATGATAGGGGCCTTCTGGGGGTTCGGCGACACTTTGCTCACGTTGATCATCGGCTCGGTGTTCGGATCGGTCGTGGGGGTCGCAATGGTTCTGCTGGCCCGCAAGGGCTGGAACCAAGCCTTGCCCTTCGGGGCGTATCTGGGCGCAACGGCAATCGCGGTCGCGTTGTGGGGCGATGATATTCTGAGCTGGTACTTCCAGGAAATCTCCTGACCTGAGCGGCTTGGATCGGCCGGAGTACAGACTCCGAGGCAATCACGCGGGGCCTACTTGTTGGCTTGGTCCACCAGGGCCGCTCCTCGCTTCCCATGAAACTACAAGAGATTGCGGAACAACTCGGCTGCCGCGTAGCTGGCGATGCCGAAATCGAAATTAAGGGTGTTGCCGGACTCGAAAAGGCCGGCCCCAAGGAGCTGACGTTCCTTTCGAACCCCCGCTACAAACGGCTGCTCAAGACAACTCGCGCGGCCGCGGTGATCGTAAGAGAAGAGCCCGCGGGTGGCGACTCGACTTTCCTGATTTCCCAAAACCCATATCTCGATTTCGCGCGAGCTCTGGAACTCTTCTATCAGCCGCCCGCGCCGGAGACCGGCATCCACGCTACGGCGGTGGTCGGTGATTCCGCCGTAATCGGCTCCAACGCAAGTATCGGGCCGTATGTGGTGATCGGGGAAGACGTGATCATCGGTGACAACGCCGTGATTCATCCCCATGTCACGATTTACCGCGGTGCACGCATCGGCGACAATTTCGTGGCTCACTCGAACGTGGTCGTCCGCGAGTTCTGTGAAATCGGCGATCGCGCCATACTGCAGAACGGGGCGATCATCGGCCCCGACGGCTACGGGTTTGCGCAGCGAGCGGACGGAACCCATAACAAGATCGTCCAAGCCGGCAAGGTCGTGATCGAAGATGATGTCGAGATCCAGGCGGGCAGTTGTATCGACCGGGCGGCGGTCGGCGAGACGCGTATCCGCAAGGGGACAAAGATCGACAACCTGGTGCAGATTGGCCACGCGGTCACGATCGGTGAGAACGGCATCATCTGCTCGCAGTCCGGGATCGCCGGAAGCACCACCGTGGGGGACAATTGCATGCTGGCCGGGCAGGTCGGAGTGACCGGCCACCTCACGATCGGAAACAACGTACTGATGACCGCCAAGACAGGCGTTGGGAAGGACATTCCTGACGGTTGGAAGGTTTCCGGAGCGCCCTCGATCGACAATCGCAGATGGCTGCGCTGTACGGCCGTGTACAATCGGCTGCCCGAATTGGATAAGACCGTATCATCGCTCAACAAGAGGGTCGCCGAGCTAGAGACCAAATCCAACGCGCCCGGAGAACCCTAAGTCCATCCAAGCTGTCGGAAGTAGTGTCAGCGAAGGCTAAGACAGGTTGGGCCTATGTTCGAGGGGTAGTCGCATCGGCAGGTGATGACGCTCTCATAACCAGGACGAAGGTCTGATGCATACTGCAGCTGCCTTCGTGGGTTGCGCCTTTGCGAGAAACTTAGCGCCGGCCCGTCCGCGTAATGTTTGCCAAGATCTCAGCCTCAGTCATCGGCGGGTCCTGGAACGCCAACTGATCCGAGGCGCCCGCAGCATAGAAACTCTTCTCCAGCCAGTCGGTGGGAAACGCGGTCGAGATGTTGTGCAACACTGCACGCCCGCTGGCCAGCAGTGTTGCGGCGCCCCGGAAGTCCCCCGCTCTGCGTATACCGGGAACAAAGAAGTGATTCACATACTCGTCATCGGACGTGGCGTCAAAGCGGGCCAAGTCCGCCAGCAACGCGATGTCGGAATCGGCCAGAGCGCGAGCGAACACCGCCCAGACGCCCGCTTGTCCCATCCCAACCAGGTTGACGGATTGTCGGCCCGAAAGCTTTCGCAGCCCGGTGGTCGCGGTAAGAATGTCTTGCACGCGGTTGGCGTCGTCGGTGCGGTTGAAAGTGGTGAAGTAGCGTCTCTTGCGCGGGCTATCCTCAGAGGTTTTGACAGTGGTTCTCGACCGCCCTGTCTGGAAGGCGTCGATGCCCATCACGACGCCTCCACGTGCCAGCAACGTCTGAACGAGCCCGTCACGACTCTCCGCAGAACTCAGCACCCAGGCGAGGCCTTCGGGATGAACAATGAGAGTCGGATGCACAGCAGGATTGGATCGGCGAGGTTGCAAGATCACTCCCGGCACGCGATCGCCTTTCCCCTCGCGGCCCAGAAGCAGCATCTTCCCGTTAGGCAGCGGCTCCGTCTCTTCGATGATCAATGCGTCCGCGTCCGGCATGTTCGCCATCAACGCAAGACCGAGCCTTTCGCGAAAGGCATTCTTTGCCGTCGTGAGCGAGGCGGCATCGGAGGGCCTGAGCTGCATGGTCTGTTTTTGGGCCTCGCCGATCCACGAACGGATCAAGCCGGCTTGATAGACAGCGTGCGGCGGCAACTCTTTGTTCCAAAGGCTTACGAGGCTTTGTAGCCCACGCATGGTAATGCCATGGTCCTTCAGGTCGTCTGGAGGCGCGGGGAGGGCCTTCTTCGCGAAGAACTTGTATACCTCTTCGCGGCTCTGCCGATTGTAGTTGTGCGGCGCGTCGATCTGGACTTGTTCGAGTTGCGACTCCGCGTTGTAGAGCTCGTAGATGCTCCGCACGCCAGGGTATTCATCTGTGGGGGTGTTGCGCGTCCAATCTCCCGTGGCTGAGACCATCAGCATCGGCCGGGGCGCCATGAGAGCCGCTATCTCGACGTTGTGAGTGTCGATGCGCAGGTTCGCCGTGTTTTCGCAGACTGAGCCGCCCTGCATGATGGCGGAGATCATATTGACCGGCGCGGAATATCGAATACGATCATCAACCGCCGTGAGGGAAAATGTCTGCGTCCCACCACCAGATGCACCGGTGGCTCCGATTCGTTGTGGATCAACGTCCCCCAACGACTCGAGGAAATCGACGGCTCGCACGCTGTTCCAAGTCTGCAAACCGAATATCCCGAGACTCCACAATTGTTCTCGGGGACCTGCGAAGCCGTGGGGAAGCTGTGCGGTGTCGTTGTAGCCGATCATGTCGTAGGTGAAAACAACGTAACCTTGCTTCGCGAGGCTGACGCCGCGAGCCGGCACCGAGCCTCTCTCCGAGTTCTCGAAGCGGCCGTAGCGCCAGTGGCCGTGGGGCGAAACGACTCCCGGGAAGGGGCCGCTCTTCCCAAGCGGACGATAGAGGTTCCCGCCGAGAAAGAATCCCGGCCAGGTCTCCAGCAGCACCTTCTCGATGGAGTAGCCGTCGTATTCGATCCGGCCGAAGACCTGCGGGTCAAGCGGCGTTTTGTCCGGCATGGGCAGCAGGCCCGCAGCGAACTTCACCTGGCTCCGCAAGAAGGTTGCGCGCTCTTTCCACTCATCGAGAGAGTCAAAGCGGGGCATGGAATATTTCAGGTCGGTGTGGCGGATCACCGCCTTGCGCTGATCGACATCAGGGATTTCACCGCCGACGCCGAGCAGCGGGACGAGCACGAGGCAGGAAATGAGAAGAGCCACGGAACGTTTCATCGCGAGAGATTGTAGCGCATGCCCACGCACCGCTAGCGCCATGTGCGATGCTGTTCGAACATAGATGCCGAAGCGGGTCCACAACCAGGTAGCTGATCTCATCGGGCGCACCCCCATGGTGCGTTTGGGTACGCTGTCACCTCCGGGAGGAGCAACGATTCTGGGGAAGCTCGAATATCTGAACCCCAGCGGTAGCGTGAAAGATCGCCCGGCGCTCAGCATGATCCGTGACGCGGAGTCTGCCGGACGCCTCAGCCCGGGCATGACGATCGTAGAGGCGACGAGCGGCAATACGGGAATTGGCCTTGCGATGCTGTGCGCCAAGTTCGACTATAACCTCATCCTTACGATGCCCGAGACGATGAGTTTCGAGCGCCGCTCACTCGTCAAGCGCTACGGGGCGCGCGTTGTGCTGACGCCTGGGGACAATGACATGGCCGGCGCTGTGAGCAAGGCTTCTGAGATCGTCGAGCAGAATCCGGGCTGCATCCAACTCAAGCAGTTCGAGAACCCGGCCAACCCCGAGATGCATCGCAAGACCACCGGACCGGAGATCCTCGAGGCGACTGCTGGCGACGTCACGGCCTTCGTGGCTGGAGTCGGTACAGGAGGGACGATCACCGGGGCCGGCGAGGTCCTGAAAGCCGCGATACCGGCTGTTAAGGTCATTGCCGTCGAACCCGCCGTCTCCGCTGTGCTGAGCGGCAAGCAACCCTCGCCCCACGCCATTGAAGGAATCGGCGCGGGCTTCATACCAAGCATTCTCAACCGCGATGTGATTGACGATGTCATGACGGTCGAAGACCGCGAAGCCTTTGCCATGACGGAACTTCTGGCGAGCAAGGAATCGCTGCTCGTCGGCATCTCTTCGGGTGCAAATGTCCTGGCTGCTCGGCGGGTCGCGAAAAAACTCTCGCCAGGCGACACGGTCGTCACCATCCTTTGTGATACGGGCACCCGCTACTTCAGCGTGGAAGAGTACTTCCGCCGGGATGATGCCGACCCCGTCGGCAGTCTGCTGTAGCTTGAAGGAACCTGCAAGTTGCATCTCAGCACGAGAGAAAAGAAATTCGAAGACCGCTTCCGCAAGAAGCTGGCGGCGTCGGCGGCGCCGGCGTGGCGGGGCATCGCCGCTTGCGCGGCGCTCACATGGCTTGCGTTCTATCTTCACACCCTGCCGTTCGCACCTTTCACTCTGAACGGAACTCATCCGTTAAGCGCCGTCTTGTTGGCATTGCTGCTCGGGTTGTTGCTTCGCAATGTGCTTCCTGCGGGCGCCGGCATGAAGCCGGGCGTCGACCTCGTCATCAAGAAGCTCTTGCCGGTGGGAATCGTTCTGCTTGGCGCGGGTCTTGATTTCCATGACCTGATCCGCGTGGGCTTCCGAGTCTTGTTGGGCGCCGTCGTCTTAATCGTGGTCATCATTTACCTCACGCGACTCCTATCTCGCTTACTCCGCGTGGAATCGGATCAGGGCTTGTTGATTGGCGTGGGAACAGCTATTTGCGGCACGTCAGCCATCGTGGCGATAGCTCCGGTCGTCGAGTCGAAAGAGAAGGACATGGCCATCTCCATTGCATCGATCAACTTGCTTGGTGCGCTGGCCATGTTTATTTTCCCTTTAGCAGGGGCTCTACTGTCACTGCCGCCTGAGATCTACGGCGAATGGTGCGGATTGGCGATCCATGCCACTCCCCAAGTGATCGCCGCCGGGCTCGCACATTACCTTGACGGAGAAACGGCTGGCAAAATCGCCACTATCGTCAAGCTGACGCGGATCTCGCTACTCGGTCCGTTGGTGTTCGTCATTGGAGTGCTGTACGCCCGCTATCGACGCCAGAAGGCGGTTTTTGTCGCGCCGACTGTTAACTACCGGCGACTCATGCCGACGTTCGTGCTGTTTTTCGTTGGCATGGTGTTTCTGAGGACGATGGGCTTCTTCCCGGAAGTCACGCTGCACATGGCCGATCGGTTTGTCTTTGGGGCGGGCGACCGGACGCTGGATCTCGCGGTGGTGCTTGGTCAGGCCGGCAAATGGGTCATCACGGCTGCGATCGCCGGCGTGGGACTGATCACGGAGTTCCGAGCCCTGAGAACCGGCGGCTTGCGACCGTTGGTGCTTTGCCTGCTGGCTACCGTGATGATCGCGCTGCTAGGCCTCGGTTACGCTTTCTGGCGTTGAAGCGGCATCGGTGGCCTCGGCTCATCGATGCCGGGCTGTATCCGCTCTCGCGGTTGCTGCGAACTCCTACTTTTTCGTCCAGGTATAGGAGTCGAAATCAAAGTCGTAGGCATCCCGGCCGGGTACTTCCGGCGCGCTGGTCTCCGGCATCCAGTAGGCCAGCCGCTGCTTCAAAGCCGCGTAGCGCGGCTCTCTGGCGAGGTTGTCCCACTCGTTCGGATCGTTGACGCGATCGTACAATTCATCCGTCCCATCGGCGTAACGGATGTAGCGCCACTTCTTGGTAACGACAGCATGATTGTCCGGCAGATACGTCGTCACGGCGGGACGGTGCTTGGCCCCGGCGTCACGGAGTTGCGGAGCCAGGCTTGCTCCCTCGAGGTCATGAGCCTTGGGGAGTCCGCAAAGATCCGTGAGCGTCGGATAGATGTCGAGCAGCTCGACGGGCTGCGTGCGGTCCGTGCCGGCTTGCTGTACGCCCGGACCAGCCCAAATCATCGGCACATGCGTCGAGCGCTGCCACAGCGTGCTCTTGTGCCAATGGCGTTTTTCGCCGAGGTGCCAGCCGTGGTCACTCCAGAACACGACAATCGTGTTCTCCGCATAGCGGCTCTCATCGAGCACGCGGAGCACATATCCGACCATCGCATCCGCGAAGCTGATGCAGGCCAGATAGGCTTGCACGCCGTCCGCCCACTTGCCTTCTCGCAAAATGCGCTCATGCTCAGCGCGGCGCACGGCGGCCCACTGCTGTGGGATCGACGGGATGTCGTCGAGATCGTTCCCCGGCACTTCAGGAAGGCGTACCTTGTCTTTCGGGTATAGGTCGAAGTAATTCTGCGGCGCGAACAGCGGGATGTGCGGGTGCCAAAGCCCAACAGCCAGGAAGAACGGCTTGTCGTGCTCCTTCTTCAAGAACTCCTGGCCGTACCGGACCGCCGCCATGTCGCCGTACGTGCGTTCCGGGCGATTCGGCAGAACACCCCAGTCGAATTCGCCGGCGAAATTGTCGCTCGCCATTCCGTTGAAGGGGTGTCCCGGCGGATTGGGGATCTTCTTGATCCAGGGGTAGTAAGAGAGACGCCGATACCAGGGGTCGTCGAACTCCTGGATATGGAACTCGTCCCACTGATCCGGCGGATTGAACCCCGCCACATGGTGAAAGATCTTCCCCGTGCCGGCGACATGGTAGCCATTCTCACGGAAGAACATGGGCAACGTCTTGATATCAGGATGCGCCGGCCGCCAGTATTGATTATTTCGATACACTCCCGTCGTCGAGGGCCGCTTGCCGGTCATCAGTGCTGTCCGCGAAGGGTTGCAGACCGGCGACGAACAGTGGGCGTCGCGGAACAGAACGCCGCGGCGGGCCAGCACGTCGATGTTGGGAGTCTGAACGCCAGGATAGCCCCCAAGGCATCCCACCCAGTCGTTCATATCGTCCACCGAGATCGAAAGAACATTGGGCCTTTCCACAGCCCCCAATGCCGTAGCCGCCCCGGCCAGAGCACCGACAAAGCTTCGTCGCGTAAGCATAGCTCCGATTCTAACCTGAAACAGTCAACCATCATTACTGCGCCGTGTATGCAGGCCCGGATATCGGTTTGAACGCCAACCGAGCCTGCAAGCCTTGAGCAACATCCGTGAGTTGAGCGATTCGCACCGGTGTCTTGCAACCGTGTGGTATCCCTTACCGCTGCCTCGGCAAAGAAGGCATGGGTACTCCATGCTCCCAGGAAGGGGCCGTCGACCCTTCTGGGGCGGGTCGTCGGGGGGCCGGCTGCCGCGTGGCTCACCAGCCGTTACCATGATTCGAGGTACAACTGCCCAGGAGCACCATCATGTCATCTGAAATGAACGGAATCCCATCGCGCGAAAGAGCCACTTTTGGCGCCGGTTGCTTCTGGGGCGTCGAGGCAACATTCCGGGAGTTGAACGGCGTGACCGCGACAGCCGTTGGCTACTGCGGCGGTGTGTTTGCGAATCCGGCCTATCAGGATGTTTGCACCGGCCTGACCGGACATGCGGAGGTCGTCCAGGTGGAGTACAACCCCTCCGAGATCAGCTACGAGCAACTGCTCGACGTTTTCTGGCAGTCGCATGACCCGACGACGCTGAATCGACAGGGGCCCGACGTGGGAACACAGTATCGCTCCGTGATCTTCTTTCATACTCCGGAGCAGGAAAGCGCGGCTCGAAAGTCCAAAGAAACGCTCGATCTTTCTCGACGCATCGGGCGCTCGATCGTGACGGAAGTCACACCCGCGTCCGCCTTCTACCGTGCCGAAGAGTATCACCAGCGCTATCTCGAGAAACGCGGCCTGGCCCACTGCCGGTTCTAGCGGACTGTCTTCGATCACCTGTTATTACAGAGGGGCTGCTGTCCTGGCCGTCCGGCGATACATATCGGCTCCTGGCAGCCGATTCTCCGCAGGAGTCAAGCGTCGCGCGTCGTGCCAATCCTACTACTCCGCTTCCTCCAGATAGCTGTCGATGCTTACATCGATGTGGGCCGAGGATACCCCGACGGTGTCACAGACGAGGTGGTGCAGCAGGCCGTGGTCTGGACCTGGGTGTGATCAAACAATTTCGCCGATCAACGGCATACTCTCGCCAGCGCCCGAGCATGAGCAACGAACGAATGGCGTGAATCGTGGATACGCAAATTGTCAGGCTTGGTTTGGAGGCGAGTTGCCTCCCAACGGGGATCGCGCCAGAGGCGGTTTAGGCCTTTTCTTCAGTGATCTTCAATGAAACAGGTTTTCCTGTGGGCTGCCTGCACAACTGGCTGTTTCCTAGTGGCGGTACTATCGGAGTCGCGTTCGGGGCAATTCCGATATAAGCTGGAGTCGGAGTGGCAAGGAGGCTTCGAATGACACGATGGGTAACTTTACTGTGCGCAGCGCTGCTGATGATTACACCGGCGCTTGGCGATGATCACGAGGCGGTTCAGCTTAGAAAGAGCTTTGAGTCTGCTGTGGCGGCGCTCAACGCCGGGGACATCGACGGCTTCCTGGCTGACGTCCATGAAAAGGCGCTTTCGTTCTATTCCTGTGGCCCGACTTCGGGCAAGGAAGGCAAGGAAGCCTGCCAGTTGGACTGGGAACGCTTCTTCGGCAAGACTCATACGGCCAAGTTCGAGCCACAGAACATGCAATACCGCGTGATTGGAAACACCGGCATCGCTTGGGGAGAGTACGAGGTAAATGTAAAGACCAGGGATGGCAAGAACGCGCACCACCGCGGGCGTTACACGCTGACTTACACGAAAGAAGATGGGAAGTGGAAGGTCATCATGCAACACAACACGCCTGCGGAGCAGGGACCGGCCGGCCCGCGCGAACGTCTGTCGCGAGCTCGGCCGTCAGGCTCCTGACAGGTTTTCCACGTCGCTGTTCCTCAAAGCGAGTTGATCACGAGGGCCGCCGGCGCGCTCTTTAACGACCCACAACCTATCGCGCCGAAGAGTATCACCAGCGCTATCTCGAGAAACGCGGCCTGGCACAGTGCCGGGCCTGGGGGACTGTCTTCGATTACCTTCTACTGAAGGTTTGCTGTCCTGGCCGTCCGGCGATACATAGAGGATTCCTGCAGCCGATTCTCCGCAGGAGCCAAGCGCCGCCGGGGCCGCTAAGTCCACTACGGTCGTTATGAACAGCGGGAAAGCTTTCGCACTCGATGTGGCTGTATCTGGTGGATGTTCACGGCTACGCATGGCAATAGGACTCCTGAAGACTCTCGATTTCTTGCAAACCGATGCCCTGCCGATAAAAGGGAGTTCGACAGGCCGCCGATAGGTCGCGATGTAGAATAGTCGAGGATCAATGGCTCTCCAATTCGCCGCTCAATGACGGCCTTCCTGAACAAGCTGACCAGAGTGATTCTGTGGGGATCCGTGATCGGGGCCGCCGCATTGCTCGCGCAACCTGTCGACCGCGGCGGCGATGCTCGATCCACGGTCTCGGCTGACAAGCACAAACCCTCGGGCGACAGTCATCGGCGCATGCTGGAGCTGCTGCGTGACATTCGCGACCAAGGTTCCCGGGGAAACGAGTATACGGGAGACGCCTTGCATGCCCGTGAACGCGGGCAGCTCGAGCTTCTTCCCGCGGACGTCTCCGCCGCTCACCGGGCCCGCCTGCACTTGATTGTCGGGAAGGATGAGCTGCGTTTGGGCAGAAACGAACAGGCTGTTGCACATCTATTGAAGGCTTACGAATTATCGGACAAGAACCTTGTTCAGCCTGCTTTCCAACTCGCTGTTGCTTACCTGCGTCTGGGAGAAACGCAAAACTGTCTCGCGCATCGCAATGCCGAAAGCTGCATTCTGCCGATTCGCGGCGGCGGGGTTCATCGGGAACAGGCCGGTGCTCGAACGGCCATCCGATACCTGACGGAGGTTCTCGATCACCGGCCTCAGCACATCGCCGCGCGCTGGCTCTTGAACCTCGCTTATATGACGGTGGGAGAGTACCCGGAGAAGGTTCCATCGGATTTCCTCGTGCCGCCGAGACGTTTCGAATCTGAGCAGGAGTTCCCTCGGTTTCGAGACATAGCTCCGAAGCTGGGTCTGAATACGGTCAGCCTGAGCGGCGGCGCCATCGCCGACGACTTTGACGATGACGGTTGGCTCGACATCGTCGTCTCGGATTGGAGCCCGCGCGGGCAGCTTCGTTACTTCCGCAACAACGGAGACGGCTCCTTCACGGAGCGTACCGATGAGGCCGGAATTCTTGGACTGTTCGGTGGGTTGAACCTGCTCCAGGCCGACTACGACAACGATGGGGATCTTGATATTTATGTCCTCCGCGGCGCATGGCTCGGGCAGGCCGGGCGGCACCCCGACTCGCTTCTGCGGAACGACGGTAAAGCGCGTTTTCGCGACGCCACTTTTGATGCCGGATTGGGAGAGGCGCACTACCCCACGCAGACCGCTGCCTGGGCTGACTACGACAATGACGGTGATCTCGACCTCTACGTTGGCAATGAGGTCTTCCCGTGCCGGCTTTTTCGCAACAACGGCGATGGCTCCTTCACTGACGTCGCTGAGTTCGCCGGCGTGACGAACGATGACGTTGCCAAGGCCGTGGTCTGGGGCGACTACGACGGTGACCGCTACCCCGATCTCTACGTGTCAAATTTCGGCGGACCCAATCGGCTGTATCACAACAATGGAGACGGCACGTTCACCGATGTCGCCTCGGACGCTGACGTTACCTACCCGTTCAAGAGCTTCCCCGCGTGGTTCTGGGACTTCAACAATGACGGCAGCCTCGACCTGTTCGTGTCCGGCTATGAGCGCCGGGTGGAGGATGTGGCGGCTCACTATTTCGGACTGCCGGCGATCGAAACCGAGCCCGACAGCCTTTACCAGGGAGATGGTAAGGGCTCGTTTCAAGAAGTCAGTTTCGATGTGAACCTGGATCGCATCACGCAGCCCATGGGATCGAACTTCGGTGATCTCGACAACGATGGTTTCCTCGACTTCTATTTGGGAACCGGCTATCCGGAATACGAAGGCCTGATGCCCAACCTGCTGTTTCACAACGCCGGCGGGAAGCGCTTTATCGATGTCACCACGCCGGCCGGCCTGGGTCATTTGCAGAAGGGCCACGGCGTGGTCTTTGCCGACCTCGATCACGACGGTGATCAGGACATCTTCGCCGAGTTGGGTGGCGCCTATGCCGGAGATGTTTTCGGCAACGCCCTGTTCGAGAATCCGGGCTTTGGCAACCATTGGTTGGTTGTCAAGCTCGTCGGTGTAACCTCCAACAGGTCCGGTATCGGCGCGCGGATTCGCGCGGACATCATCGAGGACGGCAAGAAGCGCTCCATCTACAGGTGGGTGAACAGCGGAGGAAGTTTCGGCGCCAATCCACTGCGGCAGCACCTGGGACTGGGCCGTGCCGAGTCGATTCAGTCTCTGGAGATCTATTGGCCTGCTTCAGATCGAACACAGATGTTCCGGGATGTCGCCGTCAACCAATTCATTGTTGTGACCGAAGACCACGAGGAATACAAAACGCGGCCGTATCGGCCGCTGGAGTTCTAAAAGCTGCTACGGCTGCCGCGAATGGCTATACCGCCTCCCGGACCGGCTTGGCTACAACCGGCATGACGCCTCGCCTGTGCCCCGAAGCACTCCCTACATGCAGCCTGCCCCTGTCGACTGTCACGGTCTCGTGCTCACCTACGCGGTCAGCCTCGCCTACGGTCACCAGGGAAGAGTCCCCCAAAGCCCTTGAAACGATTAACAGCACCGTGGAACTGGATCGTGAATACTCGTCCGTTGCTTGTCACTCGTGGGAAGTGATGGCATGCTGAGAACATAGTTTTTAGGTTTCGGGCGCGTAGCTCAGCCGGATAGAGCATCTGCCTTCTAAGCAGAGGGTCGCAGGTTCGAGTCCTGCCGCGCCTGCCATTCCCTTTCAATGAGTTAGCCCCGCGGATGGGTTCCGGAGCACGGAAGCCGCGGGCATGCGGCTTGGCGGAAGCGGAACTGCCCGCGTAGCTGTCCCGGTATCGACAGCAAGCGGAAGCCGTTCAATCAACCGCGGAAGCGGCGTGAACCCCAGGAGGGGATCAGCAACGGGCTGTCGCTGCTTGCAAGACGGGCAACGCTCTGCGGACACCCTTGCGCGGCAGAAAGGGTAGAGCTTCTTCGTAGTCGTCGAACCAATGGGCTGCGCTGTTGCGCCTGAAGACCATTACTCGGCCAGTGTCTTTCGGGTCGGCAGCGCGGTGGTATTGGAAGATCACTTGCGATTCGTTCAGCCCCACCACTGCGATCTTTCCGGTCACATGCGACATGCTGAAACGCGCCCGCTTGGCGAGTCCTGAGCACTGGTTCTGCGCCTCGACAAAGATCTGATAGGCCTTCTCGATGGGAATCGAGTAGGCCTTGTTGCCCTCCGTGGGCCGGCACTGGAAGACGTAATAGGGAGGCACGCCCATGTAGGAAAGCTCGTTGAAGAGCTTCAGCATCGTCTGCACGCTATCGTTCACGCCCCGGATCATCGGGCTCTGGTTGATGATGATGGCGCCGTGCTTGTGCAAGGTATCGAGGCCTTCCCGCGCCACGGCGGTCAGTTCCACCGGGTGATTGAAGTGCGCCATGATGTAGATGCGCGCCTCGGTGGTGCTGTACGTCTCAAGCATCCTCCACAACGAGGGGTCGTTGAGAATCCGGTAGGGATTGAACGCCGGCATTTTGGTGCCGATCCGGATGATCTTGACATGCGGGATGTCGCGTAGCTGGGCGATCACGGGCTCCAACTTACTGGTGGACATGATCAGCGGATCGCCGCCCGTTAACAGCACGTTCGAAATCTCGGGGTGCTCGCGGATGTATCGCACGCCGTTCGAAACGTCTTTGACTACCTCGTCGTTATCGTTCATGAACAGCCGCTTGCGGAAGCAGAAGCGGCAGTAGGCGCCGCACACGTCGTTCACAAGGAGCAACGCCGTATCACGGTACTTGTGCTCGAGACCGGGAACCTTCGTGTAGAGTTCCTCGAAGGAGGCGTCCAAGCGGCCCCATTCATCCAGTTCGTCTTCGCGAGGAACGATCAATTGGCGAATCGGATCGTTCGGGTCATCCCAGTTGATGAGGCTTTGGTAGTAGTCGTTGGTACGGAAAACAAACTTCTCTTGGACCGGCCGAAGTCTATCTTTCTCGGAATCGCTCAACTCGGTGATTTGATCGATGCGAGTCAGATACTTTGGCTTTTTCAAAATTGGTCTCCTTGTATAGCATTACTTCTCGTGAGCGGACTCTTGCGGCTCACCAAAAAACAGTCCGAAAAAAGGCGCCGTCCCAATGTTGCAGCAGCGCAGGATGACTTCGCGCAAGGGATTAAGGCGAGATTAGTAGAACATATCGAGACCAAACTGTCAAGAAGCGGTGACGCGCGTGTCAAGAGGCAATAGAAATGTCCCCATTGGGGAGGCAGTAGAAGTGTCCCCTGGTGAGGAAAAGAGGTTTGAGAGAGAATCGTCGTCGTCGAGGCGGTGGGGATGTGGGAATCGCGTGAGCGATTTGCAAGGGACGGTGGGAAGGGTGGAAAACCGTGGCAAGGACCGTCCTGTGTGCTCGCTTGGTCAAGAGGGTTTTCCACCCTTCCCATCCGGCCCGTCATTTCCACAGCCTGTTTTCAACTTGTCGCCGCGCGTTGTTTCGACAGCAGCGGCCGGCGCCAGGGGTGATTCGCCGCCGGCTTGTACGGCCGTGGAGCGACTCGTGGTTGCGGCTGCGGACGCGCCTTCGACGGCGGCTGGGGGAGTTCGTCAAAGGGCACCGTAGATCCCTGGAAACGCACCCGCAACTCGCCGTCCCGGGTCTGTTCAAGTGTCACCCTTGCCGCGGCTCCCAGACCCTGATTCCGCTTGGGTTTCAATTGCAAGAAGCGATTCTCGAAACGCACCACCCAGTCGTTGGAGACCACCCGCTCCGCCTCCAAACAGAACACCCCCTTCAAGTCCAGGCGTTTCGATAGGCGCCGATGAAAGTCCGCTCCCGCCGCCGGCCGGCCGGCAAACCTGGCGTTGTGTTCGTTCAGATACTGCTCCTCGAAGTAGCGGTTGGCCGCCTCGTAATCGCTGATCCCCTCCAGCCGCCTCTTCTTGATCAGGCGGTCTTGATGCGTTCCGTGGCGGCGCTCGACTCGGCCTTTGGCTTGCGGCGACGAAGCCGCGATAATGCGAATGCCGGGCTTGGCGCACAGGCGACCGAACTGCGTCTCGGGTTTGATGCCTGCGATCGCTTCCCGCGACGTCGGCCGGCGCTGGTAGACGTTCTTCCCGTCACAGTACAACGCCCGGGGAACGCCGTACCGACACACCCACGCTTGCAGGAGATCGGCTGCCGCCCAGGTCGTTTCCTGGTCCCAGAAACGGCACAGCGCCAGAGCGGTCGCATCGTCGACGAGGTTCATCAGGCCAGCTTGGGGGCCACGTCCCTCCAGCCAATGGTGGTGCGAACCGTCGAGTTGCACCAACTCGCCAAAGTGCGCCCGCCGCTGCCGTCGCCTGCGGTGCGGCCGGCGCTTTCTGCTGCGGCTCCACCGGCCTGCAGCGAGCATCCAACGCCGCAGGGTCCGCACCGATACTTCCAGACCCTGGTCTTTCTGCAAGTGCTGGGCCGCCAGGGTAGGCCCGAAACGCTCCTGCGGCTCGCCCCCGTAGTGTTGGCGCACGTGCTCGAACACTTGCTCGCGAAACGCAGCGGGCTTGGCGCGGTTCGACACGCGGCCCACGTTGCCGTGTACCAGCGCTGGCGCTCCCCCTGCGCTGTAGCGCTTCTTCAGTCGCTGGGCTTGGCGATAGCTGACCTCCAGCAACTGCGCTGCCTCGCTCAGCTTGCACTCGCCTCGTTGCACTCGCCTCGTTGCACTCGCCTCGTTGCACTCGCCTCAGCACCTCACTGCGCCTGACTCCCTTCGCGCTCATCCCTGTCCTTCCCAATCCTCGCTCCTCCTTCCGAGCCCAGATTAGGGGACATTTCTATTGCCCTCTCCAGGGGACATTATCATTGCCCTTCAACAGCTGCTCTGCACGGCTCCGCTGCATAGCTGTTCTTAGGGCTCTGACTGGCGTGCCGGTAGTCGTGCCGGTGTAGGAAGCCATTGCCCAGAAGCCTCGCGCGGGTTGCTCCACACACCCGTCTGCAACGACTCCCGTTTCGAGAAAGCGCGGCGCTGCACCTGCACCCGTCTGCTCTGAAAGAGCTGCTGCGGCAGATGCAGCAGCAGTAGTTCGGGCTGCCGCGAAACTATGAGCGGGCTGCTGGTCCTCTCGTCTGCGAAGCCGCCCCCGCGACTGCTTCGATGAACGCGTCCGTCAGACGGCGTGCTTGTCCAAGACGTATTTTCTGAACAGCAGCCTCAGGGCGTAGTCCTTGTACTTTGAGGCGTCCATGATGCCGCGCCACTCGTCGCAGCTTTGACAGACCTAGAAGGAGAGTCGGGTTTTTGTGGTTCAGCGCTCATGGATCCCTCTTCGAATCGTCCGTTAAGATATTGGGGCCCGCCCGTCTCGGCCTCTCCATGACTCCTTCTGCAGTCGAATCCGAGGTTCATGCCGGATTTTGCTCGCCGGTGTCTCGGCGGGACTTCCTCGATGTTTTCCGCCGGGTCCGGGGAAATTCGCACGCCATCTGCTCGCCGCTGGAGACCGAAGACTATGTAATCCAGACCATGGATGACGTCAGTCCGCCAAAGTGGCATCTGGCGCATACGACGTGGTTTCTCGAGACTTTTCTTCTGGAACCCCATTTCACTGACTACGAGAGTTTCCATCCGCGGTACTGCTTTCTCTTTAATTCGTACTACGAAGCCGTCGGGGAACGGCACCCGCGGCCCCGTCGCGGTTTACTGTCACGTCCCACGGTGAGAGAGATCTACGAATACCGGACACATGTCGACCGTCACATGGAACAACTCATCGAGCAGGCCGACGATGCGCTTTGGCATCGAATCGGACCCTTGGTTGATCTCGGCATCAATCACGAAGAGCAGCATCAGGAGCTGCTGATTACCGACATCAAGCACATCCTCACGGAGAACCCTTTGCGACCAGCGTACTCGCCCGACAAACCCCCCGTTCACGCCCTAGAGCCGCTGCGCGATTGGATTGCATCCGAAGGCGGGGTCACCGAGATCGGGTTTGAGGGCTCAGGTTTCCACTACGACAACGAAGGCCCCCGGCACCGTGTCTACGTCCAACCTCACCGCCTCGCCTCGCATTTGGTCACCAACGGGGAGTATCTCGAGTTCATGCAGGCAGGAGGTTACCGAGACGCACGGTATTGGCTCTCCGAAGGCTGGGTCGCCGTTCAGGAGCGTGGCTGGGGCGCGCCGCTGTATTGGGAGAACTTAGACAATCGGTGGTTCATGATGACGCTCTCGGGAATGCGCGAGATCCGTGAGGAGGAACCGGTCTGCCACGTCAGCTATTTCGAAGCCGATGCCTTCGCCCGCTGGCGCGGCAACCGACTCCCGACTGAGACGGAATGGGAATGCACAGCATCCGAGGAAGCACTGGACGGCAACTTCCATGAGTCGGGCCGCTTTCACCCGGCTCCTCCGGAAGAGCAGTCCCGGCAGTTTTTCGGCGACGTCTGGGAATGGACCCAAAGCCCCTATACAGCGTACCCGGGCTTCCAGCCCGCCGAGGGTGCTGTCGGCGAATACAACGGCAAGTTCATGTGCAACCGATACGTACTGCGAGGCGGCTCATGCGCCACGTCGCGGCGCCATATTCGACCCACGTATCGCAACTTCTTTCCGGCCGACGCCCGCTGGCAGTTTTCCGGCATCCGACTCGCCTCCGACTGAAGCCCCGTCAACCCGCACATCCTTGAAGCCCATGGAACGCTTCGATGGTATCGAGTTCCACGATCACCATCCTGAGGCGAATGCTTTCCTAGAAGTGGTGCTCCGCGGCCTCACTGACGAGCCGAAGTGGATCCCCCCCAAGTTCTTCTACGACAAGCGCGGCTCGGAGCTGTTTGACCGGATTACCCGGCTGAGCGAGTACTATGCCACGCGAACGGAGATCTCGATTCTGAGGGCCCGCGCCGGGGAGGTCGCCGACCTCGTCGGCAGGGACTCGCTGCTCATCGAGTACGGCAGCGGCAGCAGCAGCAAAGTGGGTATCCTCCTCGACGCCCTGCAGGGAGACGTGACCTATGTCGCGATCGATATTTCCAGACAACATCTTGTCGAGTCCTGCGAGCGGCTGGCCGAGTCCTACCCTCGGCTCGAAGTCATCGCCGTGTGCGCGGACTACTCGAAGCCGTTCCCCCTTCCTACGCCCAAGCGGGGCGCTCCGCAAAACAAGCTGGTCTTCTTTCCCGGATCCACGATCGGCAACTTCAGCCCCGGCCAGGCTGTCTCGTTCCTGGCCAACACGGCGCGGCAGATCGGGACTAGCGGTTCCCTGCTCATCGGCGTCGACCTCAAGAAGGACGAGAAACTGCTCCATGCCGCCTACAACGATTCAGCGCAAGTCACGGCGGCTTTCAATCTGAACTTGCTCGAGCGAATCAACCAAGAACTCGACGCCGACTTCGACCTCTCGGCATACCGTCACCGTGCTTTCTATAACGCTGAGCACGGACGTATCGAGATGCACATCGTCAGTCTGAAACCTCAGTTCGTCTCCCTGAACGGCACCTCGATTTGCTTCGCCGAGAGCGAGACGATTCACACGGAAAATTCCTATAAATTCAGCATCGACGAGTTCCAACGTCTCGCGGCGCAAACCGGTTTTGAGCTGATCAAAGCCTGGACCGACCCGCAGGATCTCTTCAGTCTCCACTACCTGACGGCGCGCTGAAAGACGCCCCATTCCGGAAATCGCGGCTGGGACGGTGATCCGATGCCCCCGCATGCATTTTCGGCGGAGACGTCAAAGTGTCTGAAGCTTGAGAGAGGCGCGGCGGCGCACGATCCGCTTGTCGAGGCCATGGTTCTGACCGTTGTGCAGGTAGCTCCGCTCGGCTGCCCTCTTCTACCGGCCGTGCGCGTCCTGCGGCTGAGCCGGATAAGCATCCCCCTCTCGCAGCGGCGCAACGGAGGCTTCTTCTTGGAGAAACTTGGGATAGCCGCACGCCGTGGACGAGTAAAGATATCTCTGAACCACGTCTCGGCGCACTGCTTCCATTGCATTACGGGCGAAGCGGAGCCTCCCCTCACCGAACGATTGGGCGCATGCTCGGGGAGGAACGAGAGGCAGGTCGCAAATCTGGATCAAGCCGGGGAAGGCTGCTCGCCTTCCGATAAGCCGGGCACGCGGTTGGGGGTCTCAGGCCGGATTACGTGTTGCTTGTCATCGTCGATACCTTCCGGACTTTCCGTGCTGGCGAACGTGGGCAACACACCGCCGTCAACCAGAGTCTGGATTTCCTTCGCGTCCAGAACTTCCCGCTCGAGCAAAGCTTCCGCGATGCGAACCAGAACATCCGCGTTTTCGGTGATGTACTGCTTCGCCTGATCGTAGCCTCCTTTGACGAGGTTGCGCACTTCAGCGTCGATCCGGATGGCCGTCGCTTCGCTGTAGTCGCGGTGTTGCGAGATTTCGCGGCCCAGGAAGATCTGCTCCTCTTTTTTCCCAAAGGTGAGTGGACCCATCGAACTCATACCCCACTCACAGACCATTTGACGCGCCATGGCCGTAGCCTGCTCGATATCGTTCCCGGCTCCGGTGGTCATGAAATCGAGAAACATCTCCTCTGCGATTCTGCCGCCCATAAGGATGGCGAGCCGCGCCCTGAGGAAATCTTTCTTATATGTGTGTTTGTCATCGAGCGGCAGTTGCATCGTGACGCCGAGAGCGGACCCCCTCGGGATGATCGTCACTTTATGCAACGGGTCCGCCTCCGGGACCAGCGCGGCTACAAGAGCATGGCCGGCCTCGTGATAAGCGGTCGTCCTTTTCTCTTCGTCGGTCAGGATCATCGAGCGACGCTCAGCACCCATCAAGACCTTGTCCTTGGCCAACTCGAAATCGTTCATCGTGACGACCTTGCGGTTTTGGCGAGCCGCAAACAGGGCGCCTTCGTTGACTAGGTTGGCAAGGTCCGCGCCGGAGAAACCCGGCGTCCCGCGAGCAAGGACCTGCAAATCGACGTTCGTCGCCAGAGGAACCTTGTGGGTGTGGACGCGCAGAATGCCTTCGCGTCCGCGTACGTCTGGATGATTCACCACAACGCGCCGGTCGAAACGTCCGGGGCGTAGTAAAGCCGGGTCAAGTACATCGGGCCGGTTCGTAGCGGCAATCAGGATCACGCCTTCGTTGGAATCGAAACCGTCCATCTCGACGAGTAACTGATTGAGCGTCTGCTCACGCTCGTCATGGCCGCCGCCCAAGCCGGCGCCGCGGTGACGGCCAACGGCGTCAATCTCGTCTACGAAGATGATGCAGGGCGCGTTCTTCTTCCCCTGTTCGAACAGGTCTCGCACGCGGCTCGCGCCGACCCCGACGAACATCTCGACGAAGTCCGAACCGGAAATCGAGAAGAACGGGACGTTGGCTTCGCCCGCGACGGCGCGGGCCAGCAACGTCTTGCCGGTTCCCGGTGGGCCGACGAGCAACACGCCCTTGGGAATCCGTCCGCCGAGTTTCTGGAATTTTTGGGGCTCGCGTAGAAATTCGATGATTTCCTGCAGCTCCTCCTTGGCTTCCTCAACGCCTGCTACGTCCTTGAACGTGACTTTCTTCTGCTGGCTCGTCAGCAGGCGCGCTCGGCTCTTACCGAAACTCAGCGCCTTGTTCCCGCCGGCCTGCATCTGCCGCATCATGAAGATCCAGAAGCCGAACAGTAGGATGAACGGAGAAGCATTAATCAGAAATTGTAGCCATGCCGGGGTGCTCGACCGTTCAAGCTCGATGTTCGCGCCACTGGCCTCGAGATCTTCAATGATGCCCGGATAGTCCGAAGGCAGCGTCGTCTTCACCAGCGAGCCATCGCCCTTGAGTTTGCCCGAGGCCTGATTCCCGTTGGTGATCTTGACGCTCTCGACGTTCTGGGACAGCACTTCTTTGCGGAACTCCGAGTAGGTAATCTCCTTCTCTCGGACGCTGCTGCCGGTCTGAACGACTCTCCAAAGCAGGATCGCCGTGCAAAGCATGACAACCCAGAAGATGGCTGTCTTGACTGTCGAATTCACGTTGCTGATGTCCTCTCAGCCCCCCGGCTGCACTGAAACTTCTATTTCATTTGACGCTCGTACGGCTCGTCCGGTTCTCCGAAACTTCCAAACCGTCTTGATCGATCTCGGTGATCTGCAACCAACTGCGGCTCTCAGCTTGGGGCTTGCAGTCTTCCGCCACACCGAAACGGCGCGTCCAGACAATGCGATCCGAATATCCGCCGTCTGCCGTCGATTGTGCAGGCACCGTGAGGACCGGCCAGCCGACGCGCTCCCAGACAGGCGTTCGGCTTTCCTGGAAAAGGGCCTTCAGCTTCTTGGTACTCAGCCGCCCCTGAGGACGATAACAATCCCCCGGACGCCAACTGCGCAACCGCAAGGGCCTCGGAACTCTCTCCCAATCAAGAGTTTCAGATCTCAGTTCATTATACCCCCGGTCCGCGTCGCCCCGGTCGGCGATCTGGAGAACCAGCGTGGTTTTTCCGTCCGGCAGGGGCACGGTTGTCGGCGGTTGGATGGCGAAGTCGAACTCCCGAGCACGGTTCTCAGAGTGAGCGGCCTCAAGGCGGATCGTCTCAAACGAGCGTACGGCGACCAGGCCGGGAATGTGGATCTCTCCACCACTGTTCTTCCCGGCCAGGGAACGGAGTTGCTCGATATGATCCCACCCGATGCCTTGCAGGTTGCCGCGAGCTGACTCGATCGCGTAACGAAGAACGCGGCGAGCCACTGCTACCGGAAAATCGCTCCATCGTTCGAGCGACAATTCCACACTCCCGGCTCGCTGCTTCATGACCTGCGAGGCTGTCTCGGAAAGCACTTGTTCCCAGTACGTCTCTTCATCGACAGCCCACTCCGCCGTCCGCGCCAGAACGGCCGGTAGATTGGGGTTCCATTCTCGCTGTAGCAGGGGCATCAACTCGTGGCGCAGGCGGTTGCGATCGTGTCTCGGGTCGAGGTTGCTCGAGTCCTCACGCCACTTGATGGAGTGGGCTTCGAGAAAACGCCGGGCCTGCTCTCTGGTCACCCCCAGCAGAGGTCGAACAATACCGTCAGAACGCACGGGCAGCACGCCTGCGAGTCCTGCTGAACCAGAACCACGGAAGAGCCGGAGCAAGACCGTTTCTGCTTGATCCGAGAGCGTATGACCTACTGCCACCTTATTGGTGTCGGTGTCTTGGATCAATTGGGTAAACCACTGATACCGGCAGTTCCTCGCCGCCTGCTCGAGGTTTTCGCCGTGACTTTCTGCGAACCCCTTCACGTCGAAAGATTTGCGGAGAAACCGCAGCCCCAGACGCGCGGTGAGCGCCGCGACGAACTCCTCGTCTTCGTCGGATTCGTCACCGCGCAATTGGTGATTGAAGTGAGCGACAGCCGGCCGGATGCCTAGGTCCGGAGTAAGTGCAACCAGCGCGTGCAATAACGCGACGGAATCCGACCCGCCGGAAACCGCGACCGCGACACGATCGCCCGGCGAGAGCATGCCGTGCCTTCTGATCCAGCGTGCGACTTCATCAAGCACGCCTCCATTGTAGGAGAGCCTTACGATGCGGAAACGCTTGAAGAAGGAGTCAACCTACAGCCGAACATCGATTTCGACCGGTTCATCGTAGTCAACACCTTCCACTTGGAAGCCGAATAAGCCGCTGAACTCCTTGCGGAACCAGGCAAAGTCGGAGATGTCGCTGAGGTTTCGGCTGTCTACTTGTTCCCAGAGATCCGCGACGGCATCCTGCACGTCATCGCGAAGCTCCAGGTTGTCGAGGCGTATCAAACGCTGCTCATCTACCCGCGGCGATTTGCCGGCGGCAAAATGATCCAGAACCAGCCGCCGCATCTGTTCCAGGCAGCCTTCGTGGAGATCCTTCTCCTTCATCACTTTGAACAACAGACTGAGGTACAAAGGCACTACGGGAATCGCCGCCGAGGCCTGTGTGACGACTGCTTTGTTCACCGATACCCAAGCCCCGCCGCCATATTGAGCGGCCAGCATGTCGTTCAACTGGTGTGCTGTTTGCACAAGATCCTTCTTGGCCATGCCGATGGTTCCGTCACGATAGATCGGCCATGTCACTTCCGGGCCGACATAGGAATAGGCCACGGTGTGAGAGCCCTCGGCGAGCAATCGCTCTTTGCTGAGCAGATCGATCCACGCTTGCCAATCTTCGCCCCCCATAACGGCGATGGTGGAGACGATTTCGTCTTCTTCGGCCGGCTCTAGAGTCACCTCACTGATCGTGCCCTCGGAAAGGTCGATCGTTTTGCTGGTGTATTCATAGCCAATCGGTTTGAGCACCGACTGCGCAGTCTCCTCCGTTTCCGGGTTGGTCCGTCGAGGAGCTGCCAGGCTATAGACCACGAGGTCGATCTTGCCGAGTTCCTTGCGGGCAAGCTGCACCGTCTCTTTCTTGACATCGTCCGAGAAGGCGTCGCCGTTGACCGCGCCTGCGTAGAGGCCGTCCGCCTGGGCGAGCCTGTGGAAAGCCACGGAATTGTAGTATCCGGCCGAAGCAGTTCTTCGGCCCTCCGGCGGCCGCTCTCGGAACACACCCACCGTCTTGGCGCCGAAGCCCCATGCAGCAGCGACCCGGGTCGCGAGGCCGTAGCCGCTGGAGGCGCCGATGACGAGAACCGTTCCAGGACCCTCTACCGGCGAGGACGCCGCCTGCCGCATGGCCGCCACTTGCTCGGCAACACGACGCTGACATCCCTCCGGGTGTGCTGTCACACAGATGAAGCCTCGCGTGCGTTCCTTGACTACTTGGATGGCCATGTCGTGAGGGGTGATCTTTACGGCGTGACGGACGGCCGCGCTGCTGCTCTTTCAGGCGTGGGTCAGGAGATCGGTTCTTCCTCCATCCGCAGTCAGGAACTGACCGGTCATAAATCCGGATTCGTCGGAAGCAAGAAAGGCCACCACGGACGCGATATCACCGGGCTCGCCGACGCGCCCGAGCAGAGATTTCCGAGACACGGCTTCCATCCTCCGCTGCATCTCTTCCTCCGTGTGCCCTTCCGAAACCATGTCCGTCAAAATAAGGCCGGGCAGGACGGCATTCACGGTGATGCCGTGGGGTCCCAGTTCCAAAGCGAATCGCTTGGTGAGAATCTGGACGGCGCCCTTGGTCGCCGCGTACAGCGTCGTCCCGGGAACAGCCGTGCCAAGGGCCGCGATCGACGAGAGATTGACGATGCGGCCATATTTCCTCTCGATCATGAACGGTGCGACGGCCGCCGTTGCATGAAGCACGCCGTTCACGTTGACCCGCCACATGCGCTCAAACTCATCTGGTTCGTAGTGCAGCAATTCGCCCGTAGCCAGCAGGCCGGCGTTGTTCACCAGTATGTCGATGGGACCCAATGCGGCGCACGCTTGCTCGACCATCGCGTCTACTTCTGACCGCAAGGCGACATCAGCTTTGACCGCGACGGCTTGGCGTCCTTGATCCCGTATTACCGTAACGACGGCGGCGGCTTCTTCGGCGCGCGCCCGGTAATTCACAGCAACCGACGCACCTTCCTGGGATAGGCGCTCGGCCACGGCTCGTCCGATTCCGCGCGAGCCTCCTGTGACAAGCGCCACTCGGCCCTTGAATCTGCCGGTATTCATCGTGGGCGGCATCGTGTCACCCATTCTACCCTGAAGGCGGCTATTCCGAGGTCTAACTCCGACGGACCAAAGGGCGGAATCTGTTGCTGGGATGGCCACGGCAAGGGTTAAGAGCAGACTGTTCGGACACCCCAAAGGCGCGCTGGTAAGTCCAATGCCTTGTACGCTCCAGCAGGAGCGAGGTGCGGGACCAGAGTCTCAGCAACACCGGGTTCGATGCCGCTGCGAAGAGCCTTTCGGTGATTTCAGGCTGCAGGTTCATGCTCGCGGCAGATCTTCTCAGACTGGTCTGCTGACAGCGGTTCCGCGGTTAACCCGCAACGGAAGCTCCCGTCACCGAGTCGCTCGAAGAGCTTGCAGCTATGGCACACGCCGAAAGTGCGCGAGTCGTGGGCTCTTTGCAGGGATGTAAGGAAGTCGCGCAAGGCCGCTTCCAGTTGCTCCCGTCGTGACTCCGAAAATGTGCCGACCGCCTCGCGGACCCGAGCCGACGGCCATGCCCGATCAATAAGGCGTCGGCCGACATCCGTCAACTCGAGATGGATGACGCGGCGGTCGCGCTTGTCGGACCGCTTCGAGATCAGGCCTTTGCGCTCCAGAACCAGCAGCGACTGGGACACGGTTCCCTTGGTCGAACCAAGGTACTCCGTCACGCCGGCGGGCGTGTCGCTATAGCGATTCGCACGCGACAGATAGAGCAGCGTAGAAAGATGGACCGGCTGCAGCGCCGCCTGCGCGCCCCCAATGCGCTGCTCTGCTCGTAACAAATTGGTCAACCGCTCAAGAAGAAGCGACAGGCCGGCCACGACCCAATCGTATCGACTTAAAACCGGATTGACAATCCGAATGTGATACCTTATATAATGTATCGACTCGATACTGAATTGGGAGGAACTCATGTCAGATTCGATCCCCGGATACACTTACGGAGCAGCCGATCTCGAACGTTCGCTGCTCTCTCTTGAGGACCTGGGCTTGCTCGAAACGACGCTTCTGTTCACCGACACGGACCGCGACGCCTTGCGGCAAGCCGAACAGTCCTCGGCGACCAGGTCGAGGACATCCTCGACCTCTGGTACGGCTTCGTCGGATCGAACCCTCACCTGCTGGCATACTTCGCCGGTTCCGACGGACAGCCTGTCGGAAGCTATCTGGAAGGGGTTCGCAAGCGGTTCGGGCAATGGATTCGCGACACCTGCGAGCGGGACTACGACCAAGCGTGGCTGGACTACCAGCACGAAGTTGCACTTCGCCACCATCGGGCAAAGAAGAACAAGACTGATGGCGTGGAAGCGGCCCCGATCGTTCCCTTGCGCTACATGATCGCGTTCATCTACCCGATCACAGCCACGATTCGACCCTTTCTGGAAAACAAAGGGCACAGCAAGGAGGAAGTCGACCGGATGCACGAGGCTTGGTTCAAGTCCATCGTCTTGCAGGTCGTACTTTGGAGCCGGCCGTATACGACGGACGGCGACTATTGAGGACAGGGACGCGGAGAGCGTTTCTTCGGAACTTTCGACCCGTAACGGGCGAGTCCCATCGCGGAAAGACAGCCCTTGAGGCCCAAGCTGCGCCCCCATCTCCGCTATAGCCTTTCATCACGTCTTCCGTGCTGATGGTGAAGGTGCCCGTCGCATCTATCCTTCTGATCCGGCGGTTTCCCGAATCGGCGACTTGGATATTGTCTGCGATGTCCACCGCTATGCCACTGGGACGGTTGGCTGGGCTGTGATCTCCGGGCCGTTGTCCCCATACTCCGGCAAACCGGCGAAAGTGTCGATTCTTCAGTCGACTGAAGGTTGATCTCCGATTGCCGCTGCGAGAAGCACGACGAATAAGCAAAGATGAACGGCGCGAACTCCCCCGCTGCTTCGCAACAACTTGACGAATCCAGCGTTAACCAGGATTTCCGTTTTAGCCTGAGCGAAGTCGGTAGGGATTTAGTTGAGCGGCAGCCGTGCTGTAACTTTTTGCAGACTGCCATCACGTGTGATTCTCTCTTCGGGGCGGTCCAGCCTTCAGATCGGCGCAAGCACGGCTACGCTGAGAGAGCGAAGCGGCCTGGGTCACTATCTCTACTCGCAAAAATGATCGGACGATTCCTTTGGTTTGGCCGGGGCGGTCTCGTGGGTTCTGGACAAGGTCCGGGCAACCGGGCTAAGATCGCTTGTTCGTTCAGGTTCGTTGTGGTTCCGTGTGCTGAGTAAGTTTTGCCGCGTGACGTCTTTTGGGGTGATACAGGTCGTCGTCGGTTGCTTCATACCTGGCGGTCGAGGCCGGAAGGTGGCTCTCTTTCTCCGCGAGCGGAGGCGGCAGTGAACTCGCAGGATCTGACCACGGCGGTAAGGTGCTTCTGAGGCCGCGGAGAGAATGGGGATGACGCCTTCCGAGCAGCTACGGGATCCTACCGCTCCCACGCTAGGCCGTAGCGAGTCCGCGAAAGATCCGTCCTTGCCTCTTCGAGCGCCGCGGGTCGCCTACTTTTCGATGGAGATCGGTCTTTCCGCCGACATCCACACCTACAGCGGCGGCCTCGGCATTCTGGCGGGCGATACTCTGCGCTCTGCAGCCGACCTCGGCGTGCCCATGGTGGGAGTCACCCTTTTGCATCGCCAGGGCTACTTTCGCCAGCTTCTTGACAACCAAGGTAATCAGACGGAAATCCCGGTCGACTGGAACCCCGAAGAGTTCTTCCAAAAGATGGATGCGGAAGTGACGGTCACTCTGGAGTCACGGCCCGTTGCATTGCGTTCCTGGCGATACTTGATTTCCGGGGTCAACGGTGATGTCGTCCCCGTTTATTTCCTCGATGCCGGTATCGAGTCAAACAGCGAATGGGATCGCTCGCTGACCAATCAACTCTACGGAGGCGACAGTCACTATCGCTTGTGCCAGGAGTTCCTTCTCGGCGTGGGCGGCGTCGAGATGCTGGAGTGCCTCGGCCACACCGACATCGAGACCTATCACATGAACGAGGGCCATTCATCGCTGCTCGTCTTGCCGCTCATCGAAAGGGAGATCCGTCATACCGGCCGACGTCTCCCGATCGAAAAAGACCTTGACGCCATTCGTCGCAAGTGCGTCTTCACGACGCACACGCCGCTCCCGGCGGGCCACGATGAGTTTCCTGGTGACATGGTACGCCGGGTGCTGGGGGAAGACCGCTCCGTCCGACTGTTCTCGAGCGGGTTCACCGGATACGACCACTTGAACATGACGCACCTCGCGCTCCATCACTCACACTACGTGAATGGTGTGGCCATGCGGCACGGTCAGGTTTCCCGCACGATGTTCCCCAACTACCGCATCAAGGCCTTGACCAACGGCGTCCACGCGGCGACGTGGGTGTCGCCGCCGCTGCGGGAGTTGTTTGACCGCGAGATCCCGGAATGGCGGCGCGACAACATCTACCTGCGATACGGCATCAACATCGCACTGAGCGAGATTCAATCCGCTCACGCACGCGCCCAGCGCGACTTGTTCCGCGCCATTCAGGAGACGCAAGGCGTCGACCTTGACGAGGACATCTTCACGATCGGTTTTGCCCGACGGGCCACGGGCTACAAGCGCGCGGACCTGCTTTTCCATGACGTCGAACGCTTGAAAAAGCTTGTGGATGAGGCCGGACCGTTGCAGATCGTGTATGGCGGCAAGGCGCATCCGCAGGACGAGGCCGGCAAGCAGTTGATCCGACGGGTCTTCGCCGCCGCCGAGAGGCTCAAGGACGCCGTCAAGGTCATCTACGTCGAAAACTACAACTATTTCTGGGGCGGCCTGATTACCAGCGGCGTCGATCTTTGGCTGAACACGCCTGAGAAGTCGCGGGAAGCCTCAGGGACCAGCGGCATGAAGGCCGCTCTCAACGGTGTGCCGAGCCTGAGTATCCTCGACGGTTGGTGGATCGAGGGACACCTCGAAGGAGTCACCGGATGGTCGATCGAGGAGGACTCCGGAGGTGAAAAAGCCGCCGCCCATTCGATCTACGAGAAGCTCGAAAAAGTCATCCTGCCTCTCTACTACGACCGCCCAGAAGACTATGCCCTCGTCATGCGCTCGGCGATCGCCCTCAACGGCTCCTTCTTCAACACCCAGCGCATGCTTCTGCAATACGTCTTCAACGCCTACTCCGGCAACGGCTCAGCCTAGGCCTTCGCGATGGCGGCCAGTAACCCTTTGATCGAAAACTCGCTCGCCTTGGCCTTGCTGCCGTCGATCTTGAAGTGGGTTTCGAGTGAGAGGGTTTCCTGGTAGCCGTCCTTGAGCAGGGCTCGCAGTTGCCCGACGTGGTCGAAGTCACCTTGGCCCACGCCGCACCACTCGTACTTGCCGGAGGATGTCCGGCAGTAGTCGCGCAGGTGGACGTGGAAGATGCGTTTGGGGTCGATCAGGCGGTAGCCTTCGGGAAACGCCGTGCCAGCGGAACGGGCTGAGTTGTTCGGCTCCCAGATGGCGCCGAAGGCTTCGTCTTGGACGGCGTCGAGCATCCGGGCGAGATGGGCGGCAGTGGAAACGTGGCTGCCTCCGACGTTCTCGAGGGCGAGACGGAAACCAGCCTTCTTCGCACGTCGAGTGGCCCCGGCCAGCAATGTGGCGATGCGGGGGTAGAGAGACTCGTCGGGCTTGCCGCCTCTGGGATACCGGAAGGCTAAAGGTGCGGATCTTGTTCGTGCCGAAGATGCCGGCGCGTTCAATCGCGCGGTCGAGCAGCGCCCATTGCTCGTCGAGTTCCCTGTTGCCTGCTGCTGTTTCCGGCGGCAGCGGGACCTTGAACAAGGCAGTATCCAGGATGCAGACGTCGATACCGTTTTCGTCGAGAAGTTTTTTGGCGTGGCGGATCTTTTCGACGGGCTGCGAGGTGTTGTACTTACCCCAGAGACCGCGGATCTCGGCGTACTTGAGGCCGAAGCGCTTGAGGAATCGGATGGCGGCGCCAAGGTCGTCGTCAATTTCGTCGGTGGTGACGCCGAGCTTGAAGTCGGAGAGCTCGGCGGCGGGAAGACGTGACACCAGCTCTGTTAGAGCAGCCGTGCCCAGTAGCGACCGGCGCGTAATCGGTTTCATGAGGCTTCACTCGCCGAAGGCTGCGTCGAAGGCCAAACTTGAAGGCGCAAAATCGACGCCCTTCGTGAACTCGCAAGCTTCCTGCGCGCCGTGCTCGCGTTCCATGCCGCTGTCTTCCCACTCAATCGACAACGGGCCGGTATAGCCGATGTGATTCAAGGTGCGGATGATCTCTTCGAAATCAACACCGCCGTGACCGAGCGAACGGAAATCCCAGCCGCGCTCGGGGTGGCCGAAGTTGAGGTGCGATCCGAGAATGCCGGCCCGTCCGTCAAGCTGGAGCGCCGCGTCCTTCATGTGCACATGGTAGATGCGATCGGAAAACTCGGTCAGGAACCGAACGGGATCGATCTGCTGCCAGAGCAGATGGCTTGGGTCGAAATTGAAGCCGAACGCCTCGCGGCCTTTGACGGCTTCGATGGCTCGCTTGGCGGTAACGATATCAAAGGCGATCTCCGTCGGATGCACTTCGAGTCCGAAACGCACCCCGCACTCATCGAACACGTCGAGAATCGGGTTCCACATCTCGGCGAAGTACCGGAAACCCTCTTCGATCGTCTCCTCCGACACCGGAGGAAAACTGTAAAGCAGATGCCAGATCGATGAACCGGTGAACCCATTGGCGACCTTCAGCCCCAGATTCTTGGCGGCGCGTGCCGAGTCTTTCATCGACTCCACCGCCCATGCGCGTTTCTTCTCTGCGTCCCCGGCGCAGTCGGCCGGTGCGAAGGCGTCCGAACGGTTGTCATGATTCGGGTCGCAAACCAACTGTCCCGCCAAGTGGTTGGAAATGGCGAACAGCTTCAGATCGTGCCTGGCGAGGATCGCCTTCTGCTGCTCACAGTAATCAATATCCTTCGCGGCGCGAGCGACGTCCATGTAGTCGCCCCAACAGGCGAGTTCGAGACCGTCGTATCCCCAGCCTGCCGCCTTCTCGGCCAGGACTTCCAGCGTCAAATCCGCCCATTGCCCGGTGAACAGAGTTACTGGTCGAGCCATGTGGTCCTCCTTACGACAGATCGGGGCTTGTCGGAGCGCAGGCGCGACCACACACGAACCGCGCGCGTCCCGCGGCAATCAGGGAGTTTACCAGAATGTCAGGCTCCGCCCCGCATGGCCTTCAAATCGATAAACGGCGTGCCGCCGCTGGTGACTTGCGGCAGATGCCCATCCCATTTCTCGATGGCGCGAAGCTGGAGGATCTCCTCGGAAATGGTCTCTCGTTGGAGCCGCTGGCCCTCCGCTTCGGCTCGCGCTGCGGTGATTTGCTGCTCGGCTTCGATCTTAACGCGCTCCAAGTCCCGTTGCGCCTTGAGAGCTGACTGCTCGGCGGTCTGTTTGGCTTCAATCGCTTCGTTGAAGACGGCCGAGAAACTGAAGTCGACGATGTTGAATTCGTCAACAATGATATTGTGAGCGAGCAGGCGTTCGCTGAGCATCCCCTTGATCTGAACCGAGACCTCACCGCGGCGCGTGATCAACTCCTCGGCGGTGAACTGCGCCGTGGCCGCCTTTACGGATTCCTGCACGGCCGGGTCGATGATTCTCTCCTTATACGAGAGCCCGACATCCTGATATATCTTGTTTGCCGCGTTAGGGCTGACGTGATAGTTGACGGCAATCGTCGAGGAAACCATCTGCAGGTCTTTCGATGAAGCTGATGCCGCTGTCTCCGACTTCTGGATCTTGACGTCAATGGGAATGATGTCCTGCACGAAGGGAATCTTGAACCGCCAACCTTCGTCGAGCACCGAATCCTGCACGCCGCCGAACTTGCTGAACACAACGCCGCGCTCGCCGGCGCCGATCGTCGCGACTGAGTTCACCAGCACCATTAATACGACAACCACAATCGCGATCCGGATGATGTTCCGGGCAGCGCCGCCTGTAAAGCGCTCAAACGTCTCTTCAAAATCACCTGACCTTCCGTAGCCTCTCGCCATGATGTTCCTCCTCGAATTGTTGTTGTGGAGCCCGGCTTCGCCGCCGGGGCAACTCATGATATCAACGGTTCGTTGCTGTTTCTGAGGAGGGAGGAGGGGTGACGGTTGCTATGCGGTGACTGGCTTGCGGCGATATGCAGGAGCATTTGCTTGGCGAGCCACTCGAGTGCGCTCTTCTCGGACGCATTGCCCCGGCCGCATGGCGGCGAAAACGGCCAAGACCTATGGCCCCCTCTTGCGGTGGGATCACGGTATTCCTTAGCGCAAGACGACCGGTTCCGAGAGGGAAGATGCGGCGGTAGATGGGCTACACTAGTCGCCTATGGCGAACTTTCCCGTAGCTGTTATCACCGATGAATTCACGCAAGACTTCGAGAGAATCTGTCGGACTGCCGTCGAGATGGGGATCCCCGCTCTCGAGTTGCGCACCATCTGGAACAAGAACATCGTCGACATGAACGACGAGGAGATTCGCCAAGTCGAGCACTTGGCTAAGGAGTTCGGCCTCAAGGTGGTCTCGATCGCTTCACCAGTCTTCAAGTGCACGTTGCCGGACGGAGGTGACATCGATCACCGCTTCGAGCAAGACGCCTTCCACTCCGCCCACACTTACGGGGATCAGCCCGGCATTCTGGCGCGCTCCTTGGAGCTGGCGAACATTTTCAAAGCTCCGATTGTGCGTGTGTTCAGCTTCTGGCGAACCGTGGAGCCTGCGAAGATCACTTCGCGCATCATCGAAGCCCTGCAAGGCGCCGTCGAGAAGGCCGCCACGGCCGGGGTGAAGATTGGTTTGGAGAACGAACACGCCTGCAACATCGCCACGGCGTCGGAATCAGCTCAGGTTCTCGACGCCATCCACCACCCGAACTTCGGACTCGTTTGGGACCCCGCGAACTGCTACATCGCCGGTGAAGTCCCCTACCCGGACGGCTACGGTCGACTTGCGGCAGATCGTATTCTGCATGTGCATGCCAAGGACGGTGTGCTCCCCCCGGGCAGCGATCGGATGAATTGGGGAGACGTCGGCGCTGGCGAAGTCGATTGGACCGGGCAATTGTCCGCGATGGTTCGCGACGGTTATGCGGGCATGGTCAGCCTCGAAACACACTGGGGCGGCCCCGGCGGCGACAAGTTCAAAGGAAGTACGATTTGCGCCAGGAGCCTACAGCGCCTTGTGGCCGAAGCGGCCTAGGCAGGTTGGCTCAACGCATCTACTGACGCAGCTTGTCGAGTACGGCGGCGGTTACTTCCGTAGTCGCCGCCGCTCCGCCGAGATCACGGGACAGCACCTTGCCTTCGCTGAGTACAGCGGTCACAGCGTTCTCAACAACCCGGGAGGCATCCGCCAAGTTCAGGAAGTCGAGCATCATCGCGGCGCTCAGGATCATGGCGATGGGATTCACGATCCCCTGACCGGCGATGTCCGGCGCCGAGCCGTGAACGGGCTCGAACATCGAGGGCGTTTCGCGGGATGGGTTGACGTTCGAACTCGGCGCCAATCCCATGCTGCCGGTGATCATTGCTGAAATGTCGCTGAGAATGTCGCCGAACAGATTCGACCCGACTACGACATCGAAGGTGTGAGGGCGGCGGATAAAGTTCATCGCCGCCGCGTCGACCAGCAGCGATTCCGTCTCGACATCGCCGTAGTCGTCGGATATTTCGGCAAAAACGCGGTCCCAGAGCACCATGCTGTAACCCTGTGCGTTTGACTTGGTGATCGACGTTACATGTTTCCGGCGATTCCGCTTGCGGGCCAGCCCGAAAGCGTGGCGGATGATCCGTTCCACCCCGTGACGCGTAAAGATCGACGTTTGTACGGCCACCTCGTCAGCCAGATTCTTGTAGACGAAACCGCCGGCTTGTGAGTACTCGCCCTCGGTGTTCTCCCGCACGATCACCATGTCGATCTCACCCGGGTTGGCGAGCGGCGATAGGACTCCCGGGTAAAGCTTGGCCGGCCGCTCGCAAACGTACTGGTCGAAGCTGCGCCGGATCGGCAAGAGCAAGCCGTTGAGCGTGACATGGTCGGGCACGTCGGGATGGCCCACTGCGCCTAGCAAGATGGCGTCGAAGGGCCGCAGTACGTCGATGCCGTCTTCCGGCATCATGCCGCCATGCTGGAAGTAGTAGTCCGTTCCCCAATCGAATTCGGTGTAGACGAACTCGACGTCGTACCGCACAGACACCAGATCCAGGACTTTCCGGGCCTCGGGCATGACTTCCCGCCCCACGCCATCGCCGGGAATCACCGCTATCGAGAACGTTGGCATAGGCGACTATTCTGCCACAGAGTCTTTCTTATGAATCGACTTCAGCTTCTGGACAAGGCCCCCAAGAGATCGTGACGTTTGGAAGAGTCCGATGCCCGCCAAGCCGGCCGCGCCGGCTTCAATGCACAATCGAGCATTTGCGGGCGTGACTCCTCCCAGTGCGAGCACTGGCATTTGGACGGCCGTGCAGCTCCGTGCGAGTTCGGAGAGGCCGACAGGCGGGCCGAAGCCTCGTTTCGAAGGGGTGTCGAAGACAGGTCCGAAAACGGCAAAGTCGGCGCCCTCGCTTGCCGCCCGATCCACCTCGTCAACCTTGTGGCAGGAGACGCCGACCAGGAAGCCCGGCGGAGTGACCTTGCGAACGGAAGAGACAGAGAAACCGTCTGACGGCAGATGCACTCCGTGCGCCTGGGCGGCGACAGCGATATCCGGACGCCCATTGACGAGGACACGGACTTGGGTCGTCCGCGTTCGGGCAATGGCTTCGCACACCAGCTTGTACAATTCCGAATCAGGCAGATCCCTCTCGCGAATCTGAACCCGGTCGACGCCGGCCCGCGCGGCGTTCTCGACGAAGTCAGCAAGACCGCTCCTGAGCTTCCGGCGTTCGGTGATGGCATAGAGAAACAAGGTGCGCCTGCACGCAACGATTCGGTGTTGAGAATCCCAGCCGCAGCGGACCTGCGCGGGATTGGCCGGCGCGACAGCCGATGGCATCGCTTCGACCGGCACCGTGTCACAGATTATAGCCTCATCAACCTGCCCGGGCTTGCTGAAGGTTGCGGTCGGCGCATGGAAACGGTTTCTGGGGAGAAGCGGGTTGAGTCTTCGGACGAAACCGGAAAATATTGACTATAGTATTGATATTAAAACACTTATAATTAATTAGCAGAGCAGGGAAAGACTCTGGCTTGACAGTTACACACTAAAGTTAAATACTAATAATAGGCTAAAGAACTACTCACACTCAGTTCATCAGTGTGGTTACGACTTCGGAAACAAGTCCGAAGCCGAGAAGGAGAATCATCATGGGCAAGATCATCGGCATCGATCTGGGAACGACCAACTCGGTGGTCGCCGTCATGCAGGCGGGCCAACCCAACGTCGTCCCGAACCAGGAAGGGGGCCGGACTACGCCCTCTGTCGTTGCTTTCACAAAAACCGGCGAACGCCTGGTGGGGCAAGCCGCCAAGCGGCAGGCGGTGACGAACCCCGAGAACACGATTTTCTCGATCAAGAGATTTATGGGTCGTCGTCCCGGCGAGGTCAGAGAAGAGTCCAAGCTCGTCCCGTACGAACTCACCAGGGGCTCCGATGTCGTGAAGATATCCGCCGTGGGCAAGGAGCACACGCCGCAGGAGATCTCGGCCATGACGCTCACCAAGCTCAAGGAAGCCGCCGAATCTTTCTTGGGCGAGAAGGTTACCGAAGCGGTGATCACCGTGCCGGCATACTTCAACGACTCCCAGCGCCAAGCCACCAAGGATGCGGGCAAGATCGCGGGCCTCGATGTTCAGCGCATCATCAACGAGCCCACCGCGGCCGCGTTGGCCTACGGGCTTGACAAGAAGACGAACGAGACGATTGCCGTCTACGACTTTGGCGGTGGCACGTTTGACATCTCGATCTTGGAAGTCGGCGAAGGCGTCGTCGAGGTCAAGGCCACCAACGGCGATACGCACCTCGGCGGCGACAACATCGATCAGGTTCTGATCGAGTGGATTATCGACGAGTTCAAGAAGGAGCAAGGCATCGACTTGTCCGGTGACAAGATGGCCTTGCAGCGCCTGAAGGAAGCCTCCGAGAAGGCCAAGATGGACCTTTCGACACTGCTCGAATCCGATATCAACCTGCCGTTCATCACGGCCGATGCTAGCGGGCCCAAGCACCTGCAACTCAAACTGACGCGTGCTCACCTCGAGCAGATGATGGAGCCGCTGTTGCGGCGCACGCTGGTGCCCTGCAAGAAGGCGATGTCGGACGCCGGAGTAACTCCGAATCAGATCGACGAAGTGGTGCTGGTCGGCGGATCGACACGCATTCCTCGCGTACAGGCAATGGTCAAAGAGCTGTTCGGCAAGGAAGCCCACAAGGGCGTGAACCCGGATGAAGTCGTGTCGATCGGCGCCGCCGTCCAGGGCGGTGTCTTGGGTGGCGAAGTCAAAGACGTGCTGCTGCTCGACATCACGCCGCTCTCGCTCGGTATTGAAACGTTGGGCGGAGTGTTCACCAAATTGATCGATCGCAATACGACCATCCCGACCCGCAAGAGTGAGATCTTCTCAACCGCCGCGGACAGCCAGACTTCGGTGGAGATCAAGGTTTATCAGGGTGAACGCGCCATGTCTGCGGACAACCGATTGCTGGGCGTCTTCCAGCTTGTGGGCATCCCGCCGGCGCCGCGCGGCGTGCCGCAGATCGAGGTGACGTTTGACATCGATGCCAACGGCATTCTGAATGTCTCGGCGAAGGACAAGGCGACCGCGAAGGAACAGAAAATTACGATTACCAGCTCGTCGGGTCTTTCGAAGGATGAAGTCGAGAAGATGGCTTCCGACGCCGAAAGCCACGCCGCTGATGACCAGAAGAAGCGCGATGAAGCCGAGGCGCGCAATCGTGCAGACGCCATGATCTACAGCACGGAAAACACGCTCAAAGAGCATCGCGCCAAGATCAGTGAGGAAGAGGCCAAGCAGATCGAAACCGCCATCGAGGAAACCAAGAAAGCGGTGCAGCAGGGCGACGCGGCGGAGATCAATCGCGCTATCGAGAACCTTACACAGGCCAGCCACAAGCTCGCCGAGGCGATGTACAAGTCAGCCAGTACACCGTCCGACGGGGCCGCAACAGCTGATGGCGCAAATGGAACAAGCGGCGAGGAGAAGAAGGAGGATGTGGTCGACGCCGAGTTCGTCGATGTAGATGACAAACCGAAGAGTTCCTGAACTGCTACCGGCCCATCGGCCGCGCATGCGAGGAACAACCTGATGGCCGCGTTCCTGCCTGTTGATCCGAGAGGTTGCTGCTCAGGCAGAATCTTCGTGTTCGTGTCCGGGAGACAACGTGCCGGGAACTGATCAGAAAGATCACTACAAGACTCTCGGCGTCTCAAAGAGCGCTTCGGCGGACCAGATCCGCAAGGCGTACCGCCGTCTCGCCCGCAAGTACCACCCCGACGTCAACCCCGGTGACAGCTCTGCCGAGGAGAGATTCAAGTCCATTCAGGAGGCGTACGGAGTTCTGGGAGACAAGAAGAAGCGCGAAATGTACGACCAGTACGGCTTTTTCTCCGAAACCGGAGCGTACCCGGGAAGCGGAGGTCACGGTCCCGGAGGTTTTGATTTTTCCGGATTCGATTTCTCCAACTTTGCCCGGGCGGCCGGTGGCTCAGCAGCAGGATCGAAGCGGGGCCACTCTTGGGGTGGCGGCTTTTCCGATCTCTTCTCGCAATTCTTCCGTCAGGACCAGGAGCAGGCGGCGGCCCGGGCCCAACCAGGCGAGGACCTCGAGTACAGCGTCGATATCGACTTTTGGGACGCGATCAAAGGTGCCACGCTCCGGCTCAACGTAGCCCGTCACGAACCCTGCCCGCAGTGCCGCGGTGTGGGGAACATTGGTCAGGGCACGATTGCTTGCAATAAATGTCAGGGCTCCGGTCAAGTCTCGCAGACCGTCGGAGCGATGCGTTTCAATCTCAACTGCCCCCGCTGTCAGGGCTCGGGGCAACTGCGGGACGTTTGTCCCGGGTGCAGCGGGGAGGGTCGGCTTCATCGCACCGAGACGGTGGAAGTGCGCATCCCGCCTGGTGCGCAGAACGGTTCGCGACTTCGCGTGCCCGGAAAAGGCAACGCCGGCCAACGGTGTGGCGCGGCCGGCGATTTGTACATCATCACACGCGTCGGCTCCCACTCGGTCTTTGAGCGAAAGGGTGACGACATCCATCTGCGGGTCCCGATCACGATTCCCGAGGCCATTCTGGGGGGTAGCATCGAGGTCCCGACCATCGCTGGAAAGGCGCGGCTGAAGATCCCGCCCGCGACGAGTTCCGGCAAGCGCTTTCGACTTCGGGATAAGGGCGTGCTCAACCCTCGGACCAATCGCAGGGGCGACCAATTTGTCGAGGTCAAGATTGTCGTTCCCGAAGTGCCGGACGAAGCTTCGAAAGCAATGATGAAGGAGTTTGCTAACCTGAACCCCGAACACCCTCGCAACGACCTCTTTGAGTAATTTGCGCCATGGCACGCCAAAAGAAAACCTTGGGAGCCTACACGATCTCGGTCGTCGCCGACCGCTTTGATCTGCATCCCCAGACCTTGCGGCTGTATGAGCGTGAAGGCCTGCTCAAACCGTCAAGGACCGACGGTAATACGCGTCTCTATACTGACGCCGACATGGAGCGGCTCGAAGTCATTCTCTCGTTCACCCGCGACCTAGGCGTCAACCTTGCCGGGGTCGAAATCATCCTCAACATGCGGGAAAAGATGGAAGAGATACAGCGCCAGATGCAGGAGTTCGTCGTCTATGTCAACGAACACCTTGGCAGCTTGCCTAAGGAAGCACCTGCAAGCTTCTCCCATTCGCTGATACCGACTGCCCGCCCATTTCCCGTCAAGAAGGACCCCGCCGCCAAAGCCCGTAAGGCACGCGGCAAGCTCTAACCTGCCTTTCTCGCCAGGCGACGGCGCGGTTCGGGCGATCGTCTTCCGATCGGTCCTGTGAAGAACGTTGTCCGGCCTGCTGCCATGTAGCCCCGCTTGTCGGCTCCGGCCCACCGGTTTACATCGGTTGCTCCGTTCGCTGGAGTCGCACGAGTGTCAGAAGTAGAACAGACTCAAGCGCGGAAACCCGTAAGTTTCCAGACACTTTCGATCGAGATATTGTTTTTCGAGCAGCGCCAGTTGCTCTACTGTCATCTTGCCGCGATAGGGCGACAGATGCCCCTCCATTTCTTGCCGCTCCTCGATAAGCTGCTCCTCGCTAAGCTGCTGCCGCGCGGCAGCAATCAAACGCTCTTCAAGCACCGTCAGCCTCTGTTCGATGGCTTCGAGCTCTCCCAGGTTGTCCTGTTCCGCCGCTTCGGCCAGCGATCGCAGCGACTTCGCAGTTTCCTCGCAGGTTTCGCGATACGCTTCGGGAACTCGCTTTGCTGCGACCTCCTCGGCGTTCCGTCGCAAGTACGCTGCCAGCTCCGCGGGATCGAACTCCGGTTGCGGGCGGCCAGTCGATGCGGTCTGAGGCTCCTCCGTCTCCCGTGCGGCGTTGAGCACCTCCTGTGCGCAATAGGCGAGTGAATTGATCATGCGAGTCTTCCGTTTGCGGGCGCGCCACTTCTCGAAGGCTCGCTCGATTCCCTTGTGGACGGCGTCGAGCGGCACGCCCGATTCCTTCCATGTCTCGATCATCGCCCAATCCAGCGGTGACAACAGAAAAAACCCCGAACCCCTCGCTCGCTGAAAATGCTCTTCGATTTCAGTGAAGTAGTTGAAGTAGTTCACGGACAAACCAGAGGTCGCTCGGGGCTACACCTTTGAGGTCTTACGGCGCTTTGTAGTACAGGCCGTTGAAGAGCATCTTGAACGTGGCGTTCGACTGGGCGCGGTACTGCGGGCGAATCCCGAACAGCACCAGATGCCCGTTGCCCACCGGAAGGTCGAGCACGGCTGCCTGCTCGGCCAGATAGCCTTCACCCAGCAGCCAACCTGATGCCAGAAGATCCTTCCGCGGATACCGCATGACCGCAACGGCATCCTCTGTCGGGATGCCAGTGATCTCGAAAGCCGGTCCCGATTCAAACCACACCGCTTCATGGGAACGCAGTCCAAACGCCAACGGATGAGACGTATCGACCGTCACATTGATCAACGCTCCTGGCGCACAAAATCGAGAAGAATCCAATCCCGTCAGCAGGTTCCGCACGGGCGCCCGCAGACGGTCGATGGCGTATTGCGAGGCCCGGTTGAACGACAGGAGTGTGCCGCCGCGGACAATGAAGTCCCGCAGCGCCGTTGCTCCTGCAGTGCCGATCCCGCCCGCGAACTCCGGAGGCGCCGGCGCTCCCCGGTACAACGCCCCCGGTAGATAGCCCCCGTGCAGAGTCCTTGGCCCGTCATCCGGCAGAATAATCACATCGAAATCGCTATTGAGATCGCCCGCCTGCAGCCTTGCGTTGCCGACGGATTCGTAGGGGAATTCGTAATGTTCAAGCACCCACCGGGTCCAGCCTTCATCCATCATCGGCACAAAGCCCTGATAAAGACCTACTCGGGTCTGCTCCAGTCGTCTCCGGCGCGTCGAGGTTGGACTCGCCGGACGGAAGTTCAATCCGAACTCGTTGGCAACGTCTTCAAGAATCTCACGCATCGACTCGTGCCGTGGCATGTAGAACGTGCCGTCCGTCGTGTCACGAAAAACATGCGCTCCTGCCTTGAGTAAGCGGTTGACCGCGGTCCACGAGCGTGTGTTGTCCGGCGACAAGGCCACCACCGAACTTCTCCCTACCCGCCCCCGTGGCACTCGCAGCGGCCAAGCCGGTTCCAGATCCGCCTTCAAAGGTTCCGTCGATTCGAACACTTGCACGCCCATCAGCAGCGGAAGGCTGTGCGTCGTCACATCGTAAGGGCGAACAAGCGGACCACCCGGGTATTCACGCAGTTCCGGGTAGTCCTGGCTTTCGAGCAGAGTTCGCGCGAAGGCTCCATACGGTTGATCGAGCAGAATCACGTAGTCGCCTTCATCGAACGAACGGTTGAGAGCCTGAAACCGCCGGCGGGCCTGGTGGATCTCGACCAGGCCGAACTCCAGAGTCGTCAGTAGCCGGTGCAGCGAGCTCGGGTCATGTTGGTCGCGCGGCAAAATAAACGACCGGCCGCGATTCCTGCGGATCACACGCTGAGAAATGCGGCGAAAGTTCCGCAATAGATCCCGTCGACCTGTCGCCGCTTGATATAGGCAGGATTCAAAAGCGATTAGTTGGTAGTCGATGATGTCGCGCAAAGTCCACTTTCCACCCGGCCAGGGTTCAACGAAGTTCCAACTCCGCGCCCGCGCGTTATATCCTCTGTGGCTCGTCGTCAGCGAGGAGTGCGGGACCTCGATGGGCGTCGCGTAGCGGACACTTGCTGATTCGCTCAACAGCCGCAACCCGCTGTGATAGCTCTGATAGTGCCGCGCCGGCGTGAAATAGTCGTAAATGGCGTTGACCACCACGCCCGTCTTGCCGGCTGCTGTCAAATCCGCGGCCATGCCCATGCCTATCTGATTAACTTGCTGCACGATCAGCGGGTCGATGTTCGGATCGATCGGGTCGCTCCATGGCGGCACAAACATCCGAGCTCCATTGCTGCCCATCTGGTGAACGTCATAGACGACTTGCGGCCTCCAGACGTTGTGCACTCGTTCGATCATCAAGCGCGTCTCCGCCTGGCTGAAGATGTACCAGTCGCGGTTGTTATCGTGTCCGACGTACTTGTGGTACAGCTCCGTCATCGGAGCACCCTCATAGGGCGTTCCGAGATAGCGCTTGTACCACTGGGCGACCTTGTCCACACCGTCGGGATTCAGCGACGGAACCAACAAAAAGATGGTGTTTTCGAGAATCGCTTGGTGTCGCGGCGTATTCTCGGTCAGCAGCTTGTAGGCGAATTCCAAAGCGGTGTGCGTTGACGCCACTTCCGTGGAATGGATCGAGCAGGTAATCAGGACAACGGTCTTGCCCTGCTCAATCAGGCTTTCGGCTTCTTGGTCGTTGATGTTACGTGGGTCGGCGAGTTGCGCCTGCATCCGCTGGTAGCGCGGCAGGTCCGTCAGGGTCTTGCTGTCCGCGATCGTCACCAAGATGAAAGGTCGGTCCTCGGTTGAACGTCCCAGCTCTGTCACGTGGACGCGATCGCTCGCCTCCGCGAGCTGCTGGAAATAGCGAACCACTTCGTTCCACTCGACGAGTGTCTTTGCCTGCCCCATCGGATGGCCGAAATGCGATTCAGGCGAAGGGAGTTGCGCGAGCCCCAAGACAGGGGTCAACAAGGTGGCTAGGCTGGCCACTCGGAGAAGGATCACCAATCGTCTCGACATGATCGGTTCCGAAAGCCCGTGCTTACCATAGCGTGCTTGATTCGATTTGCACGACCCCTCAAATCCTCTGGTCTGTGGTGGCCGGGAGGTGTTGCTTGATCCACACTGGAAGAACCCGGCTTCGAGACATACCATTCGATCATCGGGAACGGATCTTTCATCTTCGAAGATACCGCAGTTGAGCGCATTGTATCCGTGGCCCCTCGGGTACGGCACCGCCGGTTGATGCTGAAAACGAAGCCATGTCGAACTTCGGATTGCTGGGACTCGACTTTGAAATAGGCAATCGCCATCCGAGGGCCGTCCGGGGGTCGATCTCCTCAAGATGGTCGTCACCTTACCATAGGAGGCTTCCGGCCTCTGTGCCGTTGCGAAGATCCTTTGTGTGCCTGGTGGAACTGGCTCGCCGGCTGTTTGCGTGACGAGTGTGATGCAGGGTTCACTCGTGCGCTGACTTTGTGGCTATTGAAGCAGGTCGCGCTCGGCGAGGTCGGCATGTCCGGTGGATCACTCGATTTTCCAAGCTGCGAGTCGGTTGCCTGAGGTTTACGACGGAGGCGAGACATTGCCATACTTGAGGTGTTGGGTGATAATTGGGGTGGGTTGCGCCGAGACAGTGATGTTGTCCGCGCGAAGGAGACACAGGTGAAGCCAAACGGGCCGAAAGAAACCCTGCGTTGCTCTTTTTGCCACAAGACGCAAGAAGTGGTCAGCAAGCTGATTTCGACACCGGGCGACTATCCTAAAGCCTACATCTGCGACGAGTGCGTGGCGGTGTGCAACTCGATTCTTGAGGATGACCGCCGCGAGCAGCCTGGACCCAATATCTTCACGCTTCTCAAACCTCAGGAACTCAAAGAGCGCCTCGACCAGTACGTCGTGGGGCAGGAGAAGGCGAAAAAGAAGCTTGCCGTAGCCGTTTACAACCACTATAAGCGCGTATTCATGACAAAGCAGCGCAGCAACAGCGATGTGGAGCTGCAGAAATCCAACATCCTGTTGATCGGGCCGACCGGCACTGGAAAAACGCTGCTGGCGCAGACGCTGGCGAGGATTCTCGAGGTTCCGTTTGCCATCGCCGACGCGACGACGCTCACCGAAGCAGGCTATGTCGGCGAGGATGTCGAAAACATCATCCTCAAGCTGCTGCAAGCCGCCGATGGCGACGTGCAACGCGCCCAGCAGGGCATTATCTATATCGATGAAATCGACAAGCTCAGTCGGAAGGACGAGAACCCCTCCATCACACGCGACGTTTCCGGTGAAGGTGTACAGCAGGCGCTCCTCAAAATCCTCGAAGGAACCGTGGCCAACGTGCCGCCGCAGGGCGGCCGCAAGCATCCGCACCAGGAATTCACGCCCGTCGACACGACGAATATCCTGTTCATCTGCGGAGGGACTTTCGTCGGACTTGAGAAAGTCATCGCTCGGCGTCTGAACCACTGCGTCGTCGGTTTCCGTTCTTCGTCGGAGCCAAAAGAGATTTCCACAACCCCGTCGAAACTCGAACAGGGCGAGCGCGACGCCAAACTGCTGGCGCAGGTGCAGCCGCAGGATCTCATCCGCCACGGCTTCATTCCTGAGTTTGTGGGTCGCTTGCCGGTGAACACGGTTCTCAGCGATTTGAGCCAAGACGCGCTCGTCGAGATCTTGACACGTCCGAAGAACTCGCTCGTCAAGCAGTATCAGAAGCTTTTCGAATTCGAGAATATTCAGCTCAAGTTTGAGCCGGATGCGTTAGAAGCCATCGCTAACTTGGCCCTGGAGCGCGAGGTAGGTGCCCGCGGCTTACGGATGATTCTCGAAGAGATGATGCTCGATCTGATGTACTACTTGCCCTCCAAGAAGCAAGTCAAGGGGTTCCTCCTGACCAAGGCGATGGTTGAGAACCACAATCTCAGTCTCACCATCCTCGACAAGGCGGGCTGATCGCCCACTCCCAGCTTCTCAGGGTCCCTACCCGGCCGTGATAGAACGGCGGCATGCGTAGCTTGGGTACCTACTCCACTTCTTCGGGACGCCTTTTCTTGCCCGGCAGGCCTGCCGGGTTCTCATGAACACGCTCTTGGCGTCCGTGACCCATGGCGGAGGCAAGCCCTACGCTGCTTTCCCCGAAGCGATCCCGCAGAGTATCAACCGCCGCCAGGGCGCGGCTCCATTTGCGCTTGCGGCCATCATCGAGCAGGTCGAGCTGCCCCTCGCTTTCCTCCAAACCGGAAACAGAAACACCGAGCAGCCGAATCGGCCGACGACGCTTCCAGTTGCGGCGGAACAGTGATTTCGTCGTCTCGAGAATCACTGTATCGAGCTGTGTCGCTTCGTCAAGAGAGTGGGCGCGCGTGTAGGTGGAAAAGTCGGCGTAACGAAGCTTGATCTGGATCGTGTGTCCGTAGAGGCCGTGCTCGCGCAGGCGGCGGCCCACCATTTGCGAGAGTTTCGCCAACGTCGATTCGAGGAGTTTGACGTCGGCGGTATCCTTGGAAAACGTCGTCTCGTGGCTGATGGACTTCGGGTAGTCCGCGTCTCCGATCTTGGTCTGAAACCAGGCGCCGGCGTCGCGGCCGAGTGCTTTGCCGGCCAAGGCTAAGCCGGTCTGGCCCCAGGTTTTCTTAAGATAGTCTTCACCGAGATCACGGAGTTGGCCGATCTTGTGAACACCCATCTCTCGAAAGCCTTTCTCGGTGACTTTGCCGACGCCCGGAATCTTGCGGATGTCGAGCGGAGCGAGGAATGACGCTTCTGCGCCCGGCATGACACGAAGCATGCCGTTTGGCTTAGCCATTGCCGAGCAGATCTTTGCGACAAGCCGCGACGTGCCGATGCCGATCGAACAGGGCAACTTGGTCTCGTCGGTGATAGCTTGATGCAATCGATCGCCGGCTTTGAGGGGCGGTCCCAACAGGCGTTCGGTACCCGTCATTTCGAGGTAGGCCTCGTCGATCGAGGCCATCTCGATGCTCGGTGAAAACTTCTTCAGAACGCGATGGACCTTTCCGGAATACTCGCGATAGCGGCTGGGACGTCCCGGCAGGAAGACGGCCTGGGGACACAACTGATAGGCGCGCCGGAGTGGCATCGCCGAGTGGACGCCGAACTTCCTGGCTGCATACGAAGCGGCCGAAACAACGCCGCGCTCGTTGGCGCGCCCACCCACGACGACCGGCTTGCCCTTCAGACTGTGATCGAAAAGTTCTTCGACCGAGACAAAGAACGCGTCCATGTCGACGTGGAAGATGGTCCGGGCTTGCATGGTCTCTCCGCCGTTGGGCAGTTTCGTTTGTCCTCGGGCTGGCTAGGGTTTGCTCACGAAATCATTGTCCTTGATGTAGAAACGACAGGGAAGATCACGGCTGACCGAGATGCCGACACGGGTCGTCTTAACCATCTCGAAGGGCTTGGGCCGGAGCATCGCTCGTACGGTCAAAGCTCCGCGAGTGACGTCAGTCCCATTCCGCAGGCGGGTGACGCCGAGCGCCAGGGTCAGCTTTCCCGGTCCGGACGCCAAATCTCGCGGTCGTAGAGCATTGGGTCGCCGGCGCTGGATTTCCTCGATTCCCACTAGAGGCTCGACCGCGCGGATCAGAACGCATCCCGCCCGGCCGTCGGGCTCGGTGATCAGGTTGAGGCACTCGTACATGCCATAGCAGAGATAAACGTAGGCATGGCCCGGCGGGCCGAAGATCACTCCGGTTGATTTGGTGCGGCCCCGTGCACTGTGGGCCGCAAGATCGCCTTTTCCCAAATAGGCCTCGGTCTCGACGATGCTGGCCGCCAGGACTTGGCCGGCCACTTTGCGGACAATAACCTTGCCGAGCAGATCAGGGGCGACGTCGATCGTTGGCCGGTCGTAGAAGCTGCGATCGAGCAGACACGTCGCCGCAAGGAGCCGCCGATAGTTGAGAGGTTGTTGGCTCAAAGCGTCTCGGCGTGGCGAACATCACACCGGTCCCTATAATGTGACATCTAGTCCGCCCCTATGAAGTTGCTCTGCACTGTATCGCCTTTTTGGGTGCCGCTGCTGCTGGCGCTCGGTTGCGGAAGCGCACAAAGCCCACCGCATTCACCGCAAGAAGCTCTGTCGACATTTGCGTTGCCTGAAAGCTTCCGTATCGAGTTGGTCGCGGCGGAGCCTGACGTGATCGATCCGGTGGCGATGGCTTTCGACGCGCAGGGCCGTCTTTACGTGGTTGAGATGCGCGACTACCCGTACGATCCCGAACCGCGGGGACGAGTCAAGAGACTGGAAGACCGCGACCGTGATGGACGCTACGAACATGTCACGATCTTTTTCGAAGGACTGTCGCTGCCCAACGGCGTGTTGGCCTGGAAGGACGGCGTTCTCGTAACATCAGCGCCGGACATCCTCTTTCTCAGCGACACCGATGCGGTCGGCGTGGCGGATGATCGCAGCGTCGTCCTCACCGGTTTCGCGGCCACCAATCCTCAGCTTCGTGTGAACGGTCCGCTTTACGGGATCGATAACTGGATCTACGTCGCCTACACACGCGTTCCCCACCCGGTCCGCTTCGCCAAAGAGTTCGGCGACCGTGGCGGCCCCATCCATTTCCCAGGGCGAACCGACGCAAAATCCGTAGAAGCGCGTTCGCAGGACATCCGCTTTCGACCTGACGACAGTCTTGTAGAGCGAGTGGCGGGGAACTCGCAATTCGGCAACGCGTTCGATGCCTGGGGAAACCGCTTCACGGTTTGGAACAACGACCACTTGCGGCACGTCGTGGTCCAGGAGAAGTACTTGGCGCGCAATCCTTACCTCGTGAATCCGCAGGCGATGAAGTCGGTTTCCGACCATGAAAAGGCGGCGACGCTGTATCAGATCACAACGGAGCCCGAGTACATACACGACTCACAGCACGGCCGCTTCACGTCCGCCTCGGGCATATCGATCTACGTCGGCGGTCTTTTCCCGGCAGGCTACGAGCATGCCTCGTTCACGTGCGATCCGGTTCACAACGTCGTGCATCGCGACGTTCTCGTGCCGGACGGCCCGACCTTCACCGCGAAGCGCGCACACGAGGGACGCGAGTTTCTGGCGTCGACGGATAGTTGGTTCCGGCCAGTGTTCACGACAACCGGTCCTGATGGGGCGTTGTATGTCGTCGACTATCACCGGCCTGTCGTCGAGCATCCCGAGTATGCGCCCAAAGAGATCGTCGACTACATCGAGTTTGAGCCGCCTGCTAAGGCGGGCCGCATCTATCGGATCGTGTACGAGGGCTCCGAACCGTACGAGCCGGCGAAGCTAGGGGAAGCATCATCCGAGGAACTCGTCGATGCTCTGAGCCACCCGAACGGCTGGTGGCGAACGACTGCGCAGCGGCTGCTGGTGGAACGCAGTGATCGCTCGGTAGAGTCGGCGCTGCGGGATCTGGCACGTGAAAGCAACGCCGCCGCTACCAAGCTGCACGTCCTATGGGCTCTTGATGGTCTTGGGGTGCTTCCCCCGGAGCTTGTACGGGATGCGCTGCGCGACCCCGAGCCCAATGTCCGCGAGCATGCCCTTCGGCTTGCGGAAGGTCTGCTGACGGAGGAAGAGTTGAGGCGGGAAGCCCTGCGTCTGGCGCAGGACGAGAGCGCGAAGGTTCAGCTTCAGGCGGCGTGCATCCTGGGCGGTTTCCCGGAGCAACGTGCCCGGCGTGTGCTCGAGCAATTGTTGGCGGACAACATGGAGAGCCCCTGGTTCCGGACGGCGGTGCTGAGCGCGGCAGCGGACGATTCGGATGCCTGGTTCGCCAGGCTCTCGCGGCGACCCGGCTTCCTGGGTGAGGAGTCGGAAGGCAAGCGGGCCATGCTGCTCGGTTTGGCTTCCATTGCGGGGGCGCGGCAGCAAGACGTGCAAGCCGCGAAATTCGTCGAGGCGGTACGCCGGTCTTCCGCGGTCCGAGGCGACTGGTGGTGCCAAGCCGTCTTGGAGGGCTTGAGAGATGGTTTCGGACAGGGCGAGAAAGAGCGGCCACGACTTGCAACTACCCAGCGGAGATTACTGGCTCTGCTCACGAGCCCTAGCGAGACTGTCCGCGTCGGCGCGCTGGATGCGCTGCTCCGCATCGACGTGGCGGCAACGCCTCAAGCGGACTCGATCCTCGCAAGGGCTGCCTCGATCGCGGCGGACACGCCTGCCCCAGTGGAAGAGCGGATCTTTGCGACCCGGATTTTAGGGCTCGATCGATTCGGACGCTACGCAACCGGCATCGCAGATCTACTCGGGCCCGTGCACTCGGAAGGATTGCAGTTGGCGGCGGTCGAAGCGCTTTCGGAAGCCCGCGGTCCCGATGCTACCAAGGCGCTACTCGAGGACTGGCGCTCCCACACGGGGCCGGTGCGCAATGCGATCATCAGAGAACTCGTCGGCCACACTCAGGGCATCTCGGCGTTGCTCGACGCGGTTGAGAACGAAACGGTCCAGCTCTGGTCGCTTAGCCGGGGCCGCCAACGTCAGCTATTACGCCATGCGGACGCAGGGATTCGAGAGCGCGCCGAAGCGCTGTTCGGCGAATCCGCGCGCAACGAGCGGCAAGCCATCTATGAAAAATACCGGCCTGCGCTCGCCTATGAAGGAAACGTGGAAAGTGGCAAGGAAGTCTTCCGGGATGTCTGTTCGGAGTGCCACAGGGTTGACGACATGGGGTCGGAGGTCGGTCCCGACCTGCTCAGCGTCGTGATCCGCAACAGGGAAACGCTGATGACAGACATCCTGATTCCCAACGAGAGCATCGAGGCGGGGTACGAAGAGTATCTGCTCGAAACCAAAGACGGCCGCTCCATCACGGGCGTCATGGCGGCGGAAACACCGGAGACGGTCACGCTCCGTCGAGCCAAGGGCGAGGAAGACACGATCCGGCGGTCCAACATCGCGTCTCTGCGGTCGTTAAGCGTGTCCCCGATGCCTGAGGACATCGAGCAGAGCATCAGCGTTCAGCGCATGGCGGACTTACTCGCGTATCTCAAGAGCCTGTAGAGGCTCTTTTCACTGTGAGGGGCCGCAGTCCCCTATCTCCGACATTTATCTGTCCTCGAGTCGGTGCAAAGCGCGGCCCTCATCCTGGAGTCTTGCTAACAACCAGTCGAAGCAGTCCAAGGGCCTCTCATGAATCAAAAAACTCGATTCCCGGCCAAGAACTCCTCGGTAGGAAACAAAGTTGAGCGGCGACCAACGGGCGATGCTCGGCGACTTGACTCGTGATCGCTGCGGTCGACTGCCTTGCTGATATCCTTGCTTGTGTCAATCGATGTTTCGGACCTCTACCTTAGGAAGGCCGATTCGACGCCCGCAGTTCGACAGATGCATTCCGCCGCACGGTAGCCGCTGCGGACCGCGCCCTCCATCGTTGGAGGCCAACCCGTGTTGGTCCAGTCGCCGGCGAGGAACAGGTTGGGATGCTTGGTCTCTGGGTCCGGGCGATCAGCCTGTAGCCCGGGACGCGACGAATAGGTCGCTCGTACTTCTTTGATGACATGAGACCGCAGGAGCCTGGCCTCTTTCGCCGCCGGAAAGAACTCACGGATCTCCTTGCATGCCAGCTCGATGATCTGGCCGCGTGCAAGCTCCGTCAACGAGCGAGAGGCGCTGACGACAGCCTGCACATACGTGTCGGACTTGCGGAAGATCCACTGCAAAGTCCGGTCCAGAAGAACCGCGTGAGGCAATTCGGTGATCGGACGATCGTACCAGAGGTGAATGCCCGTAATCGGTGAATGCTCGAACCTGTCGAACCGCAAGTCGAGATCGGGCAGGACTCTCGCGGCGCGCTCGAAGGGCAAAGCGCAAACGTAGAAGTCGGCTTCGTTGCTCGCTGGATCGATCCGTTCAATCGTGGAACGAGTGATGGTTCGTACGTTCGGCTCCAGACGTCCCTCGCCGGCGTAAAGCTCAGCGAGCGGTACCGAGGGTACGCCCATCTCGTAGCTGGTGCGGTCCGCCATCATGCCTTCGAGAAAAACTTGGAAAGCCCAGCTTGCCGCGGCCCGATCGGGTTCTTCATTGAGGGCGCTGACGAGAATTGGCTGCCAGAAACGCTGGTAGGCGTCGTCGGTCGTTCGCTCTGACCGCAGCCAATCGCCCATTGTGATCGCTTCGAGGTCGGTCCGGTCGGCGTCACGCCTTAGAGCCCGCAACCCGCGGATGACGCTCCACTTGTCGTTCGAATTAAGCGCTCCAAAACGCACCAACGATCCGGCAAGATGCAGCGGCGCCGGCAGCCGTCCGCGCTTGAGTACATCGACGGTTCCGCCGGGTCGGACGTAATAGAAACGATCGTAGAAAGTAATCTTGTCCGCAACGCCGACCCGCTTGTAGAAATCCAATAGATTCGTAAAGCATCGCAGCAATACATGCTGGCAGTTGTCGATCCGCTCCGAGCCGGGATCGGAAGGATCAAGTGGAAAAGACGTCGCGCGCCCCCCAAGGAAAGGGCGTGACTCGTGAAGATCGACCTGAAAACCGGCCGAGCCCAATGCGACAGCGGCAGACAGGCCGGCCAGACCGCCGCCAACAACTTTTACGCGGGGAATGGCGGCGCTCCTCCGAAGTAACGCAGTTTGCAAGCGCGCAGAACGATCCACAGCTTCTCGAAATTGCTCAAACGCGCTCGCCGGTCAAGGACGTTAAAGTCGGTCGCCCGGATCCGTTGCAGCAGGCGGTGATAGATGGAGACCATCGTCCAAAGAGCGGCACGACAGGAAGGACGCACCATCCGCAGAATCGGCGAGGCCTGACGGTAGTAGTCGTTCGCGCGGTTGTACTGGAACTCCATGAATTCTCGAAATCGCTCACCCCGTCGGTGCGCCAAGAGGTCGTCGGACTTGAGGTCGTAAAGCGCGAGTTCTTCTTCCGGAAGGTAGACGCGACCGATCTCGGCGTCTTCGCGAATGTCCCGAAGAATGTTCGTGAGCTGAAACGCGATGCCGCATTTCTCCGCGAGCTTGAGCGCCTCGTCGGACTCGTAGCCAAAGATATGGATCGTCGTCATTCCCACGACCGATGCAACCCGGTAACAATACCGGTAAAGGTCATCAAACGTTCGGTAGCGCTTGGTGTCGAGGTCGCTCGTAACGCCTTTGATCAGCTCAAAGAAATACTGCGGCGGGATCTCGTAGCGTTCCACGGTGTGATGAAAAGCGGGCAGAATCGGGTCGTCGCCATAATGCCCTTCGAGCGCTTGCTCCAGGGCGCTCCTCCAGCGTTGCAGATCCGCAAGACGATCCTCCGGTTTGAGTGAGGTTTCGTCGCTGATGTCGTCGGCGCGCCGCATGAAGGCATAGATCGCGCACATCGCCTCTTTTTCATCCGGCGGCAGCAACAGGAACGAATAGAAGAAATTGCGGGCGCGGGAGCGGGCCAGGCGCTTGCAGTGGGCAAAGGAATCTTTAACGGAAAGCATGCTGCGCCTGCCGGTAAGGTCGCATCCGGCGAAAGAGTAACCTCAAGATCGCTCGCGTCATCAGCCTGGCGCGATCGAGTTTTCCGAGCTTTGGCCGACGCCGAATCGTGTCGTAGTCCTGAGCGTGAATCTTCGCCAAGACGGCTAATCCGCCCTGCCTGAAGAGATCGAGATCGACGGAAAGCCGCCGCTCCACCTGTCCCAGCAGCGTTGCGCCTTCGTCGAACAGCTCCCGCGTTCTATGGACCAGATCGCGCAGCACCGTCCTGCCGGCGGCGCTGGCCCGCCCGTCACGCAAATCGTCGGCAAGCAGGTCGACGGAATAGCCATGCTGCTGTATCACATCGAGTGGCAGGTAGACCCGCCCGATGTGGAAATCACGAGCAACGTCCTGCCAGAAGTTAGTGAGCTGCAACGCCGTGCAAGTGGCGTCGGAGAGGCGGTCTCTCTCCGTGTCGGAGTAGCCCCAGAGCCGCAGTACGAGACGCCCCACGGGGTTGGCCGAGTAGCGGCAATAGCCAAGCAGTTCGTCGAACGTCGCGTAGCGATGTACGCTCTGATCCTGCTCGAAAGCGAGGATCAGATCGAGAAAGAGCTGCTTCGGAAGGCGGTATTCGGAAACGCTTTCCGCCAACGCGACGAAGATCGGGTGCCGGCGCTCGCCGGCGTACATTTTTTCAACACCACGCCGCCACCACGCCAGCAGCTCGAGGCTCCGCGCAGTGTCGCCGAACTCGTCGCCAAGGTCGTCCGCCCAACGACAAAACGCGTAGACATTGCAGAAGTGTTGATGAAGCTTCTTGGGCAGCAGGAAGCTTGCGACGTGAAAGTTCTCGTAGTGATGCGTTGTTAGCCAACGCGTGTAGCCGAGCGATGTATCGAGCGGCCACACCGGACCGTCGGTCCCAAACTTCTCGACGAATGCGACGGGTGGCAGGAAACGATTCACGACATGCCTCTATCGTGTACGGACCGGCTTCGGTCGGGCGCGTCTCGCGAAAGACTCCCAGACGTTCTTCTAGTTCGAGTCAGCCATGGCAGGATCGCGGTCTTGAGGTGCCCGTTGTGGCTCATCATGTGACGGAACACTGACAGCAAGTCGGCGAGAGGCACTTCGTTGATTACGAAATCCTCCGCGCTGATCTCTCCTTCCGCGACGATCTCCAGCGCCCGCCGAATGTATTTCGGCGTGTGATAAAAACTCGACTTGAGTGTGATCTCCGAGTAGTGCATACGGGACGTATCGAGGTCCACGTGACTGCCGCTGGGGCAGCCTCCGAAGAAGTTGACCGTGCCACCGCTGCGAACCATATCGATTGCGCCCTTCCAGGTTTGCGGAGAACCGACCGCCTCGATCACCACATCGCAGCCCCGCTTTGCGTCCGTCAGGTTGCGGACTCCCTCCACGGGCAGCTTTGAGCGGCCGGTCAAGATCTGCTCTTGGGCGCCCAAATGGGCGGCACGATCCAACTGCGTTTGCCGACGGCCGACGGCGATCACGCGCGCTCCGGCCAAGCTCGCCAACCGGACGAACATCAGCCCGATCGGCCCCAAGCCGATGACCGCGACGGTATCGCCTGCGCGCAGGTTGGTATCGCCCAAGCCCTTCAGGACACAGGCAAGGGATTCAACCATCGCGGCTTCGTGGTAGCCGATGTGGTCGGGGATTTCGTAAGTGTTTCGAGCGACGATAGGGCCTGGGATCCGTACGTACTCGGCGTACGCCTCGTTGTTGAAGAGCAAATCCTCGCACAAGTCCTCTCTGTCGCGCCGGCAGTGAAAGCAGTCCCCGCAATGAGCGGAATTCGCTGCAACGACCCGCTGTCCCGGCTGGAACGTCGTCACTTCCGACCCGATGTTGACGATATCTCCCGCCAACTCGTGGCCCAACACGGCAGGCGGACGGATCATGCGAGCGTGGTTGCCGCGGCGGAAGACCTTGAGGTCCGTTTCGCAGGTCAGGGCCACTTGCACCTTGACGAGGATTTCATCCGGGCCCAACCGTGGTATGGCCACCGGCTCGAGGCGGAGCCGCTCCTTGCCATAGATCACCGCGGCCAGCATCGTATCTTTCACGATTCGATTTACCTCTGCGGGTATACCATCAGCTTGAGCGAACCGGCCTTGGGGTTGCGGGCAAGGTTGATTCCCTCATGCAGATCATCGAGGGGGAGGCGATGCGAGATGAGTTCCTCAACGGGGAGATCCTCCGACCAGACGATTTCGGCCGATTTCACCTGTAGATCTACCGATGCGCTGTAAGAGCCCAGCAGAGTCCGGTCTGCGGCGCACAGATCCGCACCTCTCAACTCAAACACGTCGTCCGGCGCTGTCTGGGCGAACAGCATGATCCGAGCACCGGGGCGCGACGCCGTGATCGCTTGGGTAACGATTCCCGGCGCGAAGGCCGCTACGATCACTATATCAGCCCCGCGGCCTCCTGTTAGACGCCGCATTTCCTCCATCCAGTCGGACTGCTCTCCGTTCCAAACGTGATCGGCTCCCAGCCGCGCCGCCATTTCCCTGCGCGACTCGAGGACATCGGTGGTGCAAACCGATCAGACGCCGAGTCGACTAAGGAGGGCCGTAAACAGCAGGCCGATGGGTCCCTGACCCAGAATCAGGATCTTTTCATCGCCTTGGACGCTCAGTCTGTCAAGCGCTTTCAAGCAAGTGTTGACGGGTTCGACAAAACTCGCGCGCTCGAACGAGACCAGGTCGGGGATCCGAACCACGCCGCGCTGAACGATCCAATCCATGACGCGCACGTACTGTGCAAACCCACTGCCGGCCGGCTCGAAACCGGCTGTGACGCCCACTTTCTTGTACCTTGGGCATTGGGCGTAGTCTTGGTGTTCGCAATAGAAGCAATCGAGGCATGGGATGTGGTGGAACAGGCTGACGCGATCACCCTCGGCGAACCGGCTGACTCCCTCACCGATCCGAGCGTCGGCGCCGGCCGTCTCATGTCCGTAGACCCGAGGCGGCGGCAAGAGATCATGCTCGCTTTTCTTGAGGTCCGTATGGCAGATGCCGCAGGTTTCCATCGCTGCCGGCTCACACCCGCCTGTCCCTAAAAAAACACGCCAGCCGGAAAAGGCGCCGTCCCTGCGCCTTGCGCGATGAAAGCCGATTTTGAACTTCGTAACCGCCGTGTCGCTAACCGCGTGAATACTGCGGAATGGGCAGGCAGACCGCGTCTGTCAGCTTTCACAGCCGCCGCCGAGGCCTCCATATCCCCGGCTTGGCGCCTGTCTCTCAAAGCGCGGCCTTTTCTGAGGGCTTCTGCGCCACGCGATCCGCCCGCGAGAAGCTACTCAACGGCTACCTCAGCAAGCCCGCCAAGGGAAGCAACACCGACAGCTTTCAGGAAACTTTATCCGGCTCGCGAGTTCTATGACGTGTTGAGCCCAAGGGAACTCACCGGCCTGCAATAACGTGGGCTCTGCGGCAGGCAATCAAGGAGCACAACTCAGGCGTTCGCGATGGTTGTGAGGAAGGATTGGTGAGCGGCCAGCTCGGCAGGCAGCGGGAAGACTACGTCTTCCTCCACCGCCTCGACTTCTTCGACGCGGGTGAAGCCGCGCCGCCGCAGATAGGCCACAACTTGCTGCACGAGCACCTCGGGGGCCGACGCGCCGGCTGTCACCGCTACGCGGCGAGCGCCGGTGAGCCACGCGTCCTGGATATCTCGCTCATTGTCGACGAGGTAGCCCGGCATGCCCGCGTTTTCGCCGACTTCGACAAGCCTTTGCGAATTGGAGCTGTTCTGCGACCCCACGACCAGCATGAGGTCGCACGACGGCGCGATATGCTTGACCGCTTGTTGCCGGTTCTCGGTGGCGTAACAGATGTCCTGCGCGGGCGGGCCCTGAATCTTGGGAAAGCGCCTCTTGAGGACGGAAACCACTTGCTCCGTTTCGTCCAGGCTGAGCGTTGTCTGGGTCAGGTAGAAAACATTGTCCGGGTCGGGAACCGAAACGGACTCGGCCTCCTCGCGAGACGAAATGACGATCGTATGACGGGGTGCCTGGCCCATCGTGCCGATGACTTCATCGCTGCCGCGATGCCCGATCAACAGGATGGTTCCGTTTGTGGAAGCGAACTGGATCGCCTCCCGGTGAACCTTGGTCACCAATGGACAGGTGGCGTCGACCACTTGCAAGTTCCGCCGCTCGGCATCTTCCCGGACCGTCGGCGCTACTCCGTGGGCGCTATAGACCACCCGGGAGTTGACCGGCACCTCGTCGAGCTCTTCGACGAAAATAGCCCCACGCCCGGCCAAGTCCTCAACGATGTGCCTGTTGTGAACGATCTCACGCCGCACGTAAATCGGCGGTCCGTAAACCTGGAGGGCCAGTTCGACAATGTCGATTGCCCGCACGACGCCCGCGCAGAAGCCCCGTGGAGTAAACAGATAGACGACTTTTTCTTCTAAGGTACTCTCACTCATGGAAGGGATATGCCTAAGGCTTGGTCCCGGGCCGGGTTGCCGCGTCTCCCGAGACATGCAGTATAACAATGACCTCTTTTTCTACTCTTCAGGATTTCTGATCAAGCGGCTAATCGTTGCTGCCAAACATATTGGTGAGAGCGCCGAATCCCTGGGCTTCACCGCCGCCGGACCGCGCGCCTATGCCTCCGCCCAACTCACGCCGCAGCTTCGAAAGCGTCATCGTCTGGATCCAGGCTTTACCCGGTCCTGTGAGGGTCGCCAGGAACAAACCTTCTCCACCGAAGATGCTCGTGGCAATGCCGCCCGCCATCTGCACATCGTAGGAAATCGACTCGTCGAAAGCGACGATACAGCCGGTGTCGACCTGCAGAATCTCGCCCGGATCGAGGCTGAACTCGACAAAGTCGCCGCCGCCGTGGATGAAGGCCACGCCCGGGCCTGTGAGCTTTTGCAGAATGAAGCCCTCTCCGCCGAAAAATCCGGCGCCGATCCTCTTCGTGAAAGCGATATCCAGCTTGACCGTTTGCTCGGCAACGATGAAACCATCGCGTTGAACGAGCACTGCCTGTCCGGCCGCCAGCTCGAAGGCCTGGATGCGCCCGGGAAAATCGCCGGCGAAGCCAACCTCACCTTTGCCGTGCGAAGTCTTGAAGTGAGTCATGAAGAGCGACTCGCCGGTCAGCTTTCGCTTCAGCGCTCCGAAGAGTTTCCCCCCGATGCCACTGCCTGTCATCTTGGTTTGCCAATCCACGTTGGCAGTCTTGTAGACCATCTTGCCGGCTTCCGCGTAGACCTCTTGACCCGGCATGAGGGTGACACGCACGACCTCTAGGTTGTCTCCTTCGATCCGGTATTGAACCGGACTCATCGGCTCCGCAACAGCAGCTGTCGTGGCAGGCGAGGGTGCGACGCCGCCCTGCCTGTCACCGCATCCGGGGCAAAACGCGGCATCGTCTCCCAATTGGCTTCCACAACGCGTACAGAAAGGCATGGAAAGCTAGAATATCATGCCTCTGCCAGCGTGGCGCGCCCGCATCCGCCGGACCTCCAGCAAAGGGACCTTCGAGCATTGGTTACCGGGAGACCACCTTCATCGCCGGGTAGAGGCCCGGCATGTGGCGCCGGCCCTTTACCGGCCGGTCACTCCCTCCACACCTGCTCGAACAGCCGCAGTACATTGAGCCCGAGAATCTTCTGCACGTCCAGGTGGGAGTAGCCACGTTCCAACAGGCCGGCGGTGAGGTTGGGCAGCTCTTCGGCACGCGCGATGCCGTGCGGCAACCGCAGAGGAAGCTGTAGCCGAAAGACAGGCGAATCGAGGCGCTTGCCGGCCATGAGCCATTGGAACCATTCTTCCAACTGATTTTCTGTGAAGTCGAGGCCGATGGACACTTGCTCGATGCCGGCCAGCTCGACCCAGTATTCGATCGTGTCGAGCACGTCGGCGAGCGTCGAGTCGTAGCCGCGCTTGAGAAACGCCGGAAAGATATTCACTCCGACCACCCCGCCCCTCGCCACCAGGGCTTTGACCTCGTCGTCGGTCTTGTTGCGCGGATGCTCGCACAAGGCCTTCGGGTTCGCGTGGCTGAACCACACCGGATGCTCGGATAGCTCGATGGCGTCCATGGTAGACCGGTGGCCGACATGCGAAAGATCGACCACCATCCCCAGACGATCCATTTCTTTCACAAGATCCACGCCGAACTTGCTCAAGCCCACGTCCTGACGTTCGTAGCAACCGGCCCCGGCGTAGTTGAGGTCGTTGTAGGCCAGTTGGATCACCCGAACACCGAGCCGGTGGAAGACCTCGACCAGGCGCAGGTCGTCCTCGATGGGAGAGGAGTTCTGAAAACCGAAAACGATACCCACTCGGTTCTCCCGTTTCGCGGCATGCAGGTCCGCGAGAGAAGCGACCGGACGGATCCACTCCGAATAGGTCTCGAAGTCGCGGTAGAACCGTCCTATGTTCTGGAGCGTCTGCTTCGATCCTTCCCAAACGGCGACGGTGGCGTTAATGGCCGTGAATCCTCCTTCGTGCAGGTGGCGGTAGACTTCCGCGTCACCCCACCGGCTCACGTTGAGCCCGTCGATGATGATCGAGCGTCGATGGAGATCTTTCGCTTCGGAACGCAACGGCACGCCTCCCTCCTGCGGCCCGGGCTGCGGCGTACTACCAAACGGCTGCCCGCAGCGCGCGTGAACAGGCTATCGCATGGAGATCTCAAGCGATGTCTTCGCCCGGGAAGCCCAACCGGTCACGCGGGCCACCGATCCACTTGGAACATAGTATGCTGTACTGCCTCCCGCTTCGGCGAATGACCTGCTGACTCACAAAGGATTGTGGTGCCTCAACAGGTTGTCACCCGTCAGACCGATTTGACTGATGGGCGGCTTGGCCTTGAGACCGGCATGTGGCCGATGCCAATGATAGTGGTGGAGCCAGTGTGCAGTGCGACAGGCTTTGGAGCGTTCTCGAGGCCATATCGCTATTGTGTTTTGAGGTGAACGATGACTAGATACATGGAAGTGCTCTTGACGAAGCGGAAAGTCCGCTGTGTTGCTCGTCTGCTTGACGAGGAGGCTCCAAAAACCTGCGAGGCCGTCTGGAGGGCCTTGCCGTTGGAAGGGCCGGTTTACCACGCCAAATATGCGAGCAACGAAATCTACACCCTGGTTCCCGCCTTCGCTGAGGTGGAACCCGGCCGCGAAAACCGAACTTTGGTTCCGACGGGAGGCGACATCTTGTACTTCTATCTCCCTTCTGGAACCAAAGTGCCTCCGGAATCGCGGGAACTCGATGCCGGGGGGCGGGGGATTATTGACGTGGCGGTCTTCTATGACAGGAACAACTTGCTGCTCTCGCCGAGCGAAGGTCCGACACCCGGCAACCATTTCGCGATCATCATCAAGAACCAGGAAGACATGAGACAAGCCGGTCATAATGTTTGGCGCGAAGGGTTTGCCGGAGAGCGTCTCATCTACCGGCGGCTGGAGGGGGAAGCGCTGAAGGAATGGGGACTGGGCGACAGCTAAGGGTCAAATCCAAAGCCTCCAGCGAGACACGCGCTCTATCTGCAAAGACTTTCGGCGAAGACGGCCCAAGGGCACGCAGAGAGGCAGCCGCGAAGGACGAGTCGCGACGAACGCTTGTTGTCGTGCGCACTCCGCTACAGTAGGGGCGTGTACAGCGAACGGCTCCTGGATCATTTTCAGAACCCTCGCAACGTAGGTGAGCTGGAAGAAGCGGATCTGCGGGCGGAAGTCTCCAACCCGATTTGCGGCGATATTTTACGTCTGACAGCAAACCTGGCCGAGGGACGGATCGGCGAGGTCACGTATCGAACGCGCGGCTGTACAGCTTCCATCGCGGTCGGCTCGGCGCTTACGGAACTGCTTGTGGGCAAGAGCGCTCCGGAAGCCCTGTCTATCGATCGTGATGCGATCGAAGCGGCTGTCGGAGGGCTGTCGAACGAATCCAAACACGCAGCCGTCCTCGCCGTAGACGGCGTCAGGGCGCTGGTGGGCGAATGGCGGTCGCGAGGGGCCGCCTGATGAGGCGGCTGGCCGCACAGCCGTATCGTCCGCGGCCCATCGCAGTCGTTCTTGCTGTTGTCACGCACGCGATTGCTGCCGGGCCCCGACAGGCTGCTTCTTCAGGGTCCCGGACCGGAAGATCGGGATGATCGACCACGCTCACGCTTCCCGAACGCACGAACGGCCGTACAAGCCGCTGAACCTCATCGAGTACGATTGCAAGATGCTGTCCGCGACCCTTTTGAATCCGCTCTGGAACAGCGGTTGAGCCTCGGCGGGACGATGTTGCGCTTTTGGGAAGGGTCTCCTCTCGCGGCGGGTAGAGCCGGTTTGCTTCCCGGATCGTTCAATCCGCCCACGCCGGCGCACGTGGCGGTAGCGCGGGAAGGACTTGCGCAGCATGATCTCGACCAGGTCGTTTTCGTGTTGCCGGAAGCGTTTCCGCACAAGGACTACCAGGGAGCCACGTTCGAAGACCGGCTCGCGATGCTGCGAGCGGTTTTGGGTCGTGACCAAGGCTACGCCGTAGCGTCATCGGACAAGGGGCTCTTTATCGACATTGCCCGCCAAGCGAAAAACGTATACGGTCCTGGGGTTGAGATCTGCTTGATCTGCGGCCGCGACGCGGCCGAGAGGATCGTGGAATGGGACTACGGCGAAGGTCCCGCGATTGCAGAGCAACTGAATGAGTTCCAGCTTCTGGTGGCTTCGCGGCGGGGTGCTTACACCGTGCCGGACGCGTATGCAGACCGCATTCATACGGTCGACCTGCCGGTGTCTTTCGATGCCGTGTCGTCGACTCGAATCCGGGAGACCGTTGCCAAGGGCGGTGCTTTCCAGGAGTGGGTCGACAGGCTTGTGGCGGACGAGATCGAGCGGCGGGGACTGTATCGCTGTCAGATCGAGGCGGCGAAATGAGCTATCGTAGGCGGCGGGGCAGGGGAGTACCGTCGGGCCCATAGATCACGCCGGGCTGGGTTTCCGTACCGGGGTTGGATGGTTGCGGCAAGCCGGGAGTCGTCCCCGGCCGCAGCACGCCTGGGATGGACTGCGGTTGCGAGGTTGTCCCGCCGGGCCGCGGCGGACCGAAACCAGGTATTCCCGGTCGTTGCCCGAACGGAGGTTGGCCGGGTTGCCGGCCAAAGCCTTGCTGGGGAGGCCGCTGAAAACCGCGCGGGCCGGTTTGCAGGCGTTCGTAAGGGTTGCTGCGCGTGTCCTGCCGCCTGGGGCCGGCCGCGTTCGGTTGTCGAGCTCCGGCGGTCGGATAGCCCGGTGGGAACGCGCCCGTTTCAATGATTCCCGGCATCGCTCCGGGCGTACCGGATGGGATCGTGCCGGGTTGGCCGTCAGGCAATGTTTGCCTGGCCGCGCCGCCCGCTCCGGGCCCGACACCGACTCCTCCGAACTTGTTGTCCTTTCGATAATCGTAAACGAATTCCCACTCGTGATAGGATTCCCGGCCACCGTAGCGCTTGACACCCATTTCCTGCGCCTTTGTGGCTACTCCGGCGATACCGCCCTGGAAAGCTCCTTGTGAAGTTTGTGCGCGCCGGCTATTGCGCATGCCCGCCAAGCCGCCGGGTCGAGGAGCAGAGAGAATGCCTCGGATGACATCGGCGGCCTGTCCGCTCATCGCTTGCGGGGCGGCGGCTGGGTTTGGGGCGGCCCCGAAGGGGGTTCCCGGAATTGTGACCCCTCCGAAACCTACGGGTGCTCCGCCGATCCAGTTGGAGCCGCGGTTATTGGAGTTTTGCCGGTTGCCTGCTTGCGCTCCCGGGAATCCGGGTTGCGGTTGATTGGGAATCTGGCCGGGGCGGACCCGCGCATAGCCCGGATACTGCGCCTGTTGTGGCCGATTGGGGTCTTCCTCCCGCGCGTTCTGCGGCGGGATCGGATTGCCGTTCTCGTCGAATCGAGTGGGGGCGTTGGGGTCTGTCGGCTGGGTACGTCCGGGGATCCAGCCGGGTTGCTGGTTTGGGCCGAGGACGACGGGGGCGGGGGAGTCACGCACCTCGCGAGCTCGATCGGCTCCCCGGAAGCGCCCGTCAGGCGGGGCGTAGGGAGTCGAACCCGCGCCGGCGTACACTCGGAAAGGCTGCCGGCTTGAGCCCGATCCGCTGCGGCTTTGGTCGTTTCTACTCATACCGAATCCGATATTGGTCTCTTGTGCCTGCTGCTCTGGATCTTCGAGATCGTGGATCATAGAGTTTTGGAAGCGTCCATCGCTTCCCATACGGATCAGACGCCAATCCTCGTTCTTGTTCATGGGGTCTTTGTAGCGTTGGCGGAGGAAGCGGATGCCATTCGTTTCCTCGAGGTCATCGATTTCAGAGGGGTACTTCTTGTGGGCGCGGAAATAGAGCTCGATCGCCCGTTGGTATTGCTCGCCGCGATAAATGAGCCGTTCCTCACGAATCCGCTGCGCCTGCATGGCGGCCCGAGGAAGGCTCAACGCCAAGCCGATCAAGATCGCAGCCCCCAAGAAGAGGACGGTGAGCAGCGCAAACCCCTGCTCGCCTGTCCTGCGTCGGCGGGCGGTTCGCATTGCCGGGTTGCACGCCGTGTTCATGGTTCGCTGCGAGTCAGGCCGGTCCTTCGATCAACTTCAGCGTCTGTTGATCGTTGAAGTTGAGGTCTTCGACCACAATCGAATTGAGGCCGATACGAATAATCTTATAACGCTTCTTGAAGACGTCCCCTTCACCACCGATGAGAATGTCCTCGCCATCGAGAAGGAAAGCTCGTTTCCGGGGATTGCCGGGCTCGTTGGCGAACCCGTAGTACGTGAAGCTGATGGGAGGGGCCTTGCGCGCGGGCTTCCGGGCTGGTTTTTCGGAGGCGGCCTTTGCTCGTCTTGCCCGCTCTAATTCCTGCAGTCTTTCCTGCGCCTTGACCACCTTGTCCGGATCAGGCGGCGCAACGACTTTTTTTCTGCGCTCGCCAAAGCGGAAGAGGTCTCTCTCGACGCCCTCGAACTCGACTGCTTTCACGGCCGCCCACAGGTCGATACGGATGGTCGGGTCGACCACCATCGGGTCGAGCGGCTCGTCATCGGCGCCCTGGCCGAAGCGCGGCCGAAAGTTCCCGCCGCGGCTGACAGGCCGGCTGCTCGTCGCCCGATTCTGTTGCGGGCGATTCGTCGCTTTCGCTGAGGCGGCTGTCGGCCTCGGACGAGGCGCCGGCGGTCGCGGCGGGCCGCTGAATTGCTGTGAATAGACCGTGTAGGCCAAGATGACGGAAACCACCGCCAGAAGAATGACCTTGTTCCTTTCCGCGCCGATCTTCATAAGTCCCGCACGAACGTGTCGATCCTCATCGTGATCTGCAGATCATTGGTATCTGAGCGAGGTGTTGCTCCGAGTGCGCCGATGATGAGGAACTCCTCGGAATGATCCAAGCGATGCAACAGCTTCACGAGCTGTTCGTAGCGCCCGCGAAAACTCGCCGTGACCGTGATAGCGCCGTATTCATCGGCGCCTTCAATGGGGTCGGGGTCATAGGCTCGCTCGCGGGACTCGAGCCCGGCTTCGTCGGCGGCCGCATCCAATTCTGCGACGAGCCGCGAGTAGGTGTTGTTGCGCGCCAGCGTGAGTTGGTTGATGAGCTCGTCTCCTTCGACACGCGCCTTTTCCACTTTGGCGACGACGGCTCGCAGGCGCTCGAGCTCTTCGGTTTTCTGTTGCTTTTGCTGCAGCAGAGTGCGCAGCAGAATTTCCCGTTCCTCCTCGCGAGCGCCGAGGGGCCGCACGGCGAAAAGATAGAAGCCGACCTCGAAAGCCAACAGCACTGCCAGAGTCGCCAGCATATGCCGCCGGGTGAGCCGCCGCCGCGGCAGCGCGAGCTTCCGCTTCGGCGCTTCTTGCACCTCGTTCGATTCAGAGTTGCTGCTCATAGCGCACCAATAGGCGGTACTTGAAAACCGGGTCCTGCTCGGTAGGCGGCGACGACCCCCGAACATCAGGAGTGCCGAAGACCTCCGACTCCTCCAGCACTTTCAGCAAGTCGATAAAATCCGGCCGTGTCTCGGCCCCGACCGTCATTTCCAGTAGTACATCGTTGTCGGGTGTCACTTGCGGCCGAATCTGTTCGACACGCACTCGAGGCGGGAAAATCAGCTCCAGGTCGGAAAACGTCCTGGTCCAGGAAATGCCCTTGCGATACAGCAGTTCGTTCAAGAACAGCGACCGCTCAAGCACCTCTGCATTTGCGGGTTCTGTGAACTTGCGCTTGAGATCGGCCTCTTCGGCCTGCAGCGCTCGTAACTGCGATCGCAGCGCGGCTTCTTTTAGTACGAATCGGGGTGCGGGCTCCCGGTTCTGCACGTAGAGCGTAACGAGCGCCGCCGCGATTCCGAGCAGCATCATTCCCGCCGAGCCGGCGGATACCCAGAACAGCCGCCGCCGTCCGAACGGCTTTGTCGCCAGATTGAGTTCAAGCCGCACCGCGTTGTTTCCTCAATGCAGGCTCAGGTAGCCCCAGATGCCGGCTTCCCGGCCGTCCACCGAGCCTTCCGGCGAGCGCAACCACCCCACTTCATGGTCGGTTGCCGTCGGGATTCTTTCGAATCCGCACAACACCAGCTTTTTCACGGCCGTGCCGAAATGATCCTCGACGAACACCATGGTCGGATAGATGTCACGGGCGGCTTCGCTCCAGTCATCTTCGGATCCGGCCGGCGCCGTGAGCTCGACAGAACGCACCATCCGCACGGCGCCTGCTTCCACAGCCGCCATCGTGAGCGCCGGGCCCGCGCGTTTGGCGAGCAAGGTCATCGAATCGTTCGGCAGCAGGTTCAGTGCCGCGCATGTCGAGAGCGACACGTGGCCCGGCCACAGTCCCCGCTGCTCGAACGGGGTTTCGTATTGCCGAATGACCTCGGCCAGGCTGGCCGAGACGAGCGCCGTAACTCCGTTCGCAGTCGGCCACGTGTGGTAAGCGATCCGGGCCGCTTCCACGTCGAACGGCACGGTTTTTTTCAACCGCCAGCGGATCAGCTTCAAGCGCTCCTTGGCGTCGCCGGTCAGGCTGTCGAAGTCGAGGACCGTCAAACGGGAACAGTTGTCGGGGAGAATCAGAGCCATATCCGGGCGCCGCAAGTCACCGAGCTCGCTGATGACGCCGCCCACTGCTTCATCAAAGGCGGCTGCATCCTGAATGTTGGGGCGATTCGGTGAGAGCTCGAGGAGTCCCGGCGGGAAGTTCCGGCGGGCCAGCGCCGCGACTTCTCCGGTTTGCAAGTCACGCGTCACGGCGGACACACCGAGGCTGCTGATTTCGACCACGAGCGGCGGCGGCGGGTCCACGAGCAGATATTTGAGCCGGTGCAGCATTTCAGTCGTTCTCGTCTTGGTCGATGAACGTGACCTTGTTGATCTCACGCAATGTGGTGATGCCTGCGCGCACGCGATCAACAGCGGATTCCCTCAGTGTGCGCATACCCTCTTCGCGAGCGGCGCGGGCGATTTCCGACGACGGCTTGCGCTCGAGAATCAGCTCCCGGATGTGGTCCGTCAAGTTCAACAACTCGTGGATCGCGGTGCGCCCGCGATAACCCGTGCCGGCGCATTCGATGCAGCCGGGGCTCTCCGCGAACTCGAAGTCGCCCCATTCCGCGGGGTCCAACCGCGATTCTTCGAGTACAGCCAGGGGGTACCGCACGCGCATCTTGCAGTGTTCGCAGATCACCCGCACGAGCCGCTGAGCGAGGATGCAGTTCAGCGACGACACGAAGTTGTAGGGTTCGACGCCCATGTTCAGGAAGCGCCCGATCACGTCTACGACATTGTTGGCGTGAACGGTCGTGAACACCAGATGCCCGGTCAGCGCGGATTGGATCGCGATCTGCGCCGTTTCGGTATCGCGGATCTCACCGACCATGATCTTGTCGGGGTCGTGACGCAGGATGGAGCGTAGCCCGCGCGCGAACGTCAACCCCTTTTTCTCGTTGACGGGAATCTGCGTGATTCCTTTGATCTGGTACTCGACCGGGTCTTCGATCGTGATGATCTTGTCTTCGTCGGTCTTGATTTCGCTGAGCGCCGCGTAGAGTGTGGTGGTTTTGCCGCTGCCGGTCGGTCCAGTGACGAGCACCATGCCGTAAGGCTCGCGGATGTACCGACGGTAGCCCTTCAGATCACGCTCGTCGAACCCCACGACGTCAAGGGAAAGCTGATGAAACTTCTCGCTCATCGACTCCTTGTCGAGCACGCGGAGGACGGCATCCTCACCATGAACATTGGGCATGATCGAAACGCGGAAGTCGATCTGCCGGCCTTTGTAGCGGACCCGGAAACGCCCGTCCTGAGGTACGCGGCGTTCAGCGATATCTAGTTCCGACATCACCTTGATGCGCGAGACGATCGTTCGATCCCACTCTTTCGAGATGGGCGGCATGGCGTAGTGCAATACACCGTCGATGCGGTACTTGATGGCGACTTCATCCGTGCGGGTCTCGATGTGGATGTCGCTGGCGCGCCGCTCGAGCGCATTGAAGATCGTCGTATCGACAAGCCGGATGACGGGGTTGATATCGTCGCTGCCAGTGAGCTTTTCGATCGAGATCGTTTCGTCGCCGCCGTCGTCGTCGTGGATGACGTCGAGTACGAATCCCTCGGTGACTTCTTCAAGGACCCGTTGCGATTGCTCGGTTTTCTTGAGCAGGCCGCTGATCTGCGACAGCGTCGCGACATGGATGCGGATCTTCTTTTCGAGCAGCAAAGAGATCTCATCAAGGGTCGGCAACTGCCTCGGATCGGCGATGGCGATGGCCAGCACGCCTTGGTTCTCGCTGACCGGCACGAAGTTGTACCGGAACATCAACTCGACAGGGATCGAGCGGAACAGCTCCGCGTCGATCGAGACCTGATCGAGGTCGATGAAGTCGTAGTAGTAGCGCGTGGCGAGCGAGCGGGCTTCCGCTTCCTCAGTGCCGAGGTCTGCCCCAATGGGTTGTTCTTGCGCAGCCATCTCGGCCCTGCTCATAGTGTCTCCGCCAGGGTGAAAATGGGCAAATAGAGTGAAATCAGCACAAACGCCACAAAGATGCCCATGAAGATCATGATCGCCGGCTCGACCAGCGACAGGGCGGCGCTCATCATCGTGTTGACGTCATCGTCGAAGAACTCCGCCACCGAGTGCAGCATCGCCGGCAGCGAGCCGGTCGACTCACCCACGTTGACCATCTCGACCGCGAGCGATGGAAAGATGCCCGCCGAGGCCAAACCGCGCGAAAGCGGCTGCCCCACGCGAACCATCTCGCGGGACTGCGCGATCGATTCCCGCAGCAGCCTCGACCCCAAGGATGCGCCGGTTGTCTCCAACGCTTGCAGCAGAGGGATGCCGCCTTGCAACAGCGTCCCCAGCAGGCGGCAGAGTTGCGACACCTGGTATTTGATCCAGATTTGCCCGAACAGAGGGACCTTGAGCTTGAAGCCATCGAGAGAATCTCGAACACGGTCCGAGCGGAACCACCAAGCGAGCGCGCCGCCGATGCCAAACACGGCAAGGGCGATCAGCAATAGATTCTCGCTCGCCGTTACTCCGAAGGCGACCAGGAGTTGCGTCATGTAAGGCAGTTGCGCGTCCATGCTCTCGTAAAGCGAAGCGAACTCCGGCACGACGTAGGTCACCAGGAACAGGATCAGGATGAACACGAGCAAGACGAGCACCGCCGGGTAGATCAGAGAAACCAGGATCTTCTTGCGCGCGCCGAGCGCCACCTTCTGATACGCCACGTAGCGCTCGATCACCTCCGGCAGGCTGCCGCTCTTCTCGCCCGCCATGATCGACGTTGTATAAATCGGCGGGAAGACGCCTTCGGATTGAAAGGCCTCCGACAACGGCATGCCGGTCTTGACCTTCTCGTGGACCGACTGCAAGTGGGTACGCAGGCGGCGATTCTTGATGTTGCCGACGAGCAGTTCAAGAGCTTTGAGGATCGGCAGGCCGGCGCGCGTCAAGGTTACGAATTGTTGATTGAAGATGAGGAGCTGCTCGAGAGGCAGATTGCGCCCGGCAGACCGCACGTTGTCGAGCTTCCATTCACCGATTGAGTGGCGAGGCTTGACCGAGTAGATCAGGAATCCGCGATCCGACAGCCGCTGCCGCAGTTCCTCTTCGGATTCCGCCGATTCGACTTCCTCACGCACTCTCCCTTGGGGATCGGCGTACTTGCAGAGATACTGGCTCATGGCTGCTCTCTGCGTCCGGAATGTTCAAGCACCTCGGCGTCCGCCGGAACCTGCAGCACAAACAGACTCTCGTCAAGTCTGAGATTTCTCTCTTCTTGCGCGAAGGCGAACGTCGTCACCGAATCGTCTCGCCCGAAGACGCGCAGGCGCTTCAGGCTGAAGGCCGTCGGGTCGTAGGTGAACTCGACGCGCTCGAAGTAGTCTTTGCCGGGCCGGCCTTCGCCGACGACGGCGGTTGCGCCCTCGATGGTTTCCAGGCGCAGATTTTCGAACTGCCGCCGAAACCGGAGCCGTCCCAGCAGAAACGACAAGGGTGCGCGCAGGTCACCGCTGTCATCGAGCTTGACGAGGCGCACCTGATTGGTGCGGGGATTATACATGTGCAGGGTCTCGCCGTCGCCGATTAATAGCTTGCCGGCAGGTACGGTATAGTCCCAGCGCATCTTCTTAGGCCGCAGCAACGACAGCTTGCCGCGCTCGTGGATGCGCGCATGGCCCTTGTACTCGACGGTCTGAGCAAACTTCACCTGCATCGTCGCCAGGCTGTTGTAGTGACGCTCAATCTCCGACAAGATGTCGCCGAGCCTCGGTTCCGCCGTCGTTACAGCCGCTCCAAAGACAGCCAGGCATACTACTCCACGGAGTTTCCGCACATAAATACGACGCGGCATGCCGGGACTGCGTTTAGAAAACTTTCGAGCCGCAAACCGGAGCCTCGAAGGTGTGGGGGCAAAGAGCATCTTCTAATCATCGGACGGGTGTCCCTCCATGCTCGGAATGGCCCTGTCTCCCGTCCCTCGCGGAAGACCGGCTGATCCTCGGGATAGCCACCCCCGGGCCACGAGGAACGGAGAAAGGACGCCGAAGAACATGGCCAATGCGATGACTTCGAGAATCGGGATATACCACGGCCACGGTGCGAAGAAGAAGGGCGTAACCGTACCGCTAGGCGGCCCGCAGAGATACATGTAGTTCGAGCCCAAAAAGAAGTTGAAGACGGCGAGTCCCGCCGCGAAGACGTTGAGGCAGACAAACGCCCGGAAGAGTCCGCCGAGCGTCGGTTTCATCTTGCGGCCCCAGGTGGCGAAGAGCACCCCCACGACGATGCCGGAATGCGAAATGAAATATTGAAAAAAGAGGTACTCCGGGAATCCTTCCTCAAGCCCCGGTGTGATCACGGCGTTCGAAGAACCAACCAAGCCCCAGAAATAGGCGATCTCGTAAGCCATCTGATTGCGAAAGAGCAGGGCCGCTGCGGTCGCGAAGACCGCAACGCTGCAGGCATGGAGCGGCAGGTGGTTCTGCACGAAGCTACTGAGACCGAATTCGGTGAGCCGGTAGGCCCAGTGGGCCGCTTCGTTGATCAGGAGCGTGCCGGCCAGTAGATAGCCGATGGCAGTGGCGACCGCCTCGGAGGCCGCCCTTCGCGCAACCACCGCGAGCAGGATCGGCAGCGCCAGCGTGAAAGCCATCGTGAAGATGTGCGTCGCGCCAAACGTCTGGAGTCCGGCAGTGGCCATGCGGATGGGGGATCCTGTTCGTGGTGCGATCGCGAATGCGTTGCCGAATCTATGAACCGCAGACGCCTACGAGGCGGACATTGCCCATGCCGTGCATCGCCCCCGGAAAACAGAGGTTGCCTGAACGATTGAAGACCATGACGAGATTCGAGCCCGTCGCAACTCACGACGCGAACGTGGCAACGTCGGTGGGCAAGTCAATAGCATAGTAACCGGACGGCGCGGACCGAACGAATCGCACACGAATCACGACGAACCGCCCCCCCGCAGACGAACGCTATCGGAAGCGGTTGAAGAGTGAGAACACGATGGTCAACAGGACGCTCAGAACCAGACACGTGACGATAGGCAGGTAGACAGTCGTGTTCTTGCCGCGATAGACGATGTCTCCGGGGAGACGGCCGAGGCGCGGCAGTCCGAGTTTGGCCGCGAGCATAACCATCAGGCCCGCGGCCGCGAAGACGACTCCGATCAAGATGAGCCAGCGGCCGAGCGTCATGAAAACCTCGTCGGTTCCGTTGTAGCAGACGGATGCGGAATCCGGTCAAGCCGATCTTGCCGTAAGAGGGATCTTTCCGGGAGCATGGCCGTGGCGCCTGTGCTGCGGTGATCAAGCGGCGGCTCTGAGCACCGAGATCCCGCAACGCCTTGCCGGCCGGCAGCTTGGCGAGACCTCGGCGAATATACGATACTGCTTGCTATGACTACGCGCTCTCGAATCCTGTTGACCCTGGCGGCCTTCGTGGTCTTGGCCGCCGCCGCACTTTCGCAGCCGGGCGAGAAACCCGTCAATTGGAAGGGCTTGCCCGACCCGTTCCACACGCCGTCAGCGAGCAATCGTCCCCAGGTGGTCGCCAAACCGGAAGGCGCGGGCCTTACTGTCCCGGCGGGGTTCGAGGTGGAAGAGTACATGGCCGGATTCGACAACCGGCCGCGTTTCATGTTGCTGGGGCCGAGCAACGAGATTCTGCTTACCGACAGCGGCGAGCGGCGCGAAGCGACAGGCGTGCTCTATGTGCTGCATGACGGTTCGAAGAAGAAGATCTTGGAAAACCTCGACCGGTCGTACGGCCTGGCCTTTCATGAGGACTGGCTCTACGTCGCCGAAACGACGTCGGTGAAGCGCTACAAGTACAACGAGAAGGCGATGGACGTGGCGACGCCGGGCGAGGAGATCATTCCCCTGCACGACTATGGCAAGGGCCACTGGACGCGGACCCTGCTGTTCGACCGCGACTACAAGAAGCTGTATGTGACCATCGGTTCGGAGTCGAATATCGACTTGAACGAGCCGCCGGCTCGCGCGGCGTTGAACCGTTACAACCCGGATGGCAGTGGTCATGAGATCGTGGCGACCGGACTGCGGAATATCATCGGCCTGCGCTGGCGTCCGGGAAGCGACGATCTCTGGGCCGCGGTGCAGGAGCGCGACGGCCTGGGTGATGACCTGGTGTCGGATTTCCTCGTGCAGATCAAGGAAGGCGGCTTCTACGGATGGCCGTATGCGTATTCCGGGCCGCACGAGGAGCCGCGCCACAAGGACGCCGCGCCCGACATGGTGAAGAAGACGATCTACCCCGATGTGCTGCTGGGGGCGCATGTGGCGGTGCTCGACATTCTTTTCTACACCGGAAAGCAGTTCCCGGATCAGTACCAAGGCGGTCTCTTCCTCGCTTTTCACGGCTCGTGGAATCGGTCGAAACGGGTGGGCTACAAGATTGCTTATATCCCGTTCAAAGACGGCAAGCCGACATCGGGCCCGCAAGACTTCTTGACCGGGTGGCGGATCAGTCCGGACGACCGGCGCGTCTGGGGCCGGCCCGTCGGTCTGCTGCAGATGCCGGATGGCTCGCTGCTCGTATCCGAAGACGGCGGCCGCAAGCTGTGGCGGGTCTCCTACGAGGGGTAGAGCGGACTGCCCCTTGCCGTACGCGCGTCGAGGCCTGCGATTTGTCTATGCAGTGTTGTTGTACGCGTGCGGGCCGGCTCTGTCGGGTCAGGAACTGACGTTTTCGCATCGCTTGCACTTTGTCGAAGCGAACACGACGTGCCTCGACTGTCACGCTCTGGCGCGGGAGAGTAAGGCCGCGACCGACAGCCTTGTCCCGACCGAAGACCAATGCGCCGTCTGCCACGAGGGCGGCACGGCAACGCCGATTGACACTGCGGGTCTGAAGAACTTCAAGACCAGGCCCCGGTCGTACCGCTTCAACCACGAGTTCCACCTGCGGCTGGGGAACGTAGCGCCGCTGATCGCCGCCGCCATGGACGGCGGGACGTATCTCGGCAAGCCCGGCGACGCGCGGAAGCATCTCGATACCGGCGATTCCTGCCAAGGATGCCATCGGGCCGTTTGGGAGACCGATCTTGCGAACGAGGCTCACCTTCCGCTCATGTCGGACTGCCTGGTTTGCCACTCCGAGGTTGACAATCCGTTCAGTTGCGAGAAATGCCATCTCGAAGGGATCAACTTGCGTCCGGCGGATCACACACGCGAGTTCGTCGATCTCCATCCGACGGGCAAGATACCTTACGACAAGCAGACCTGTCTGCCTTGCCATGGCCGCGACTTCAGTTGCATGGGGTGTCACTAGCGGATATCTACACGCGTGCATGTATATTAGGGCTGGATGGACAACGATCGAGATGAAGCCGGAGTGTCGTGCGAAGCTGCTCGCACTTGCGGCGCGCACGGTCAGCAGCGAACTTCAGGTATTGGGTCCGTACAACACCGCAATCACTCGCTTGGAGGTCTTGAGCGGTTTCCGAACCGGCAAGCAGGAGACTTCCGTCAAGAGAATGCTGATGGCCTTGAAGACTTTGCCGCGCGATGTGGCGGCGGCTGTCCGAGCCGCGGAAGTAAGGCGCACGCTTGAAAAGAAGGGCGTGCCGATTGACATGGCTGACAGACTGATTGCCGGCATCGCCGTTCTGCAAGGCGAGAGATTGACCGCTCGCAATCTCCGTCATTTCGAGCGTGTTCCGGTCTTGTTGCCGGTCGATATCTCCTGAACCTTACAGCCGGGCCGCACTCCAACCGCCTCTTGAGCAGGATGTCATTCACAAGAAACGCAAGAAGCGCCTTGGTGCACGCGCTGTGGCTCGTGCTCGCTCTGGCGGCGCCAGCGGCCGTCGCGAGCGACGACTGGAAGCCGCCCCGGCGCTTCCTCAGCCGGGATCTTCCCGAGTGGCTGACGTTGGGGACCGAGCTGCGGCTGCGGTGGGAAGACCGGCGCGGCCTGCGCTTCGACCCGCAGAACAACGATGGCTATCTCGTTACGCGGTTCCGCATCAACCTGGGCGTCGAGCCGAGCCGTCATTTCGGGGTGTTCGTTCAAGCGCAGGATTCGCGGGGGCTGAAGCTTGACGCCGCGCGCCGGAACAATCAACGGAACGTGCTCGATATACGCCAAGGGTACGTCCGGATCGGGGATGAGGACGGCTTGTGGGATTTGAAAGTCGGCCGTATGCGTATGAGCTTCGGCAACGAGCGCCTGCTCGGACGGCGCAACTGGAGCAATACCACGCCCACTCACGATGTGGTCAAGCTGGCGGCACACGACGGTGAGAACCGAGTGGATCTCTTTGCTTCCAGCAATGTGATCATTGACGATGGCGCGTTCGACAAGCACGTTGACGGGAACAACTATCACGGCGTCTACGGGTCGCTTGGGTCGCTCATCTCCGGCACGAGGATCGAGCCCTACCTTACGCAGCGCACATTGACGAGAGTGGTTGGAGAGGACGGCGCCGTCGGCGCCGCCACCATTTACACGGCCGGAGCACGGGCACAGGGCAGCACTCCCTCGGGGTGGGATTTCGAGATCGACTACGCGCGGCAGTTCGGCAGCTTCGCGAATGATGACGTGCGGGCATGGGTCACGACATTGGTCGCGGGCTACACCTTTCAGGAGGCCGGGTGGAGACCGCGGATTCATGGCGAGTTCAATTACGCGAGCGGCGATGCAGGGTTCGGTGACGGGGTGCGGGGAACGTACGATACCTACTTTCACAGCTTCCACAAGCACTACGGAATCGCCGATCTGCTAGGGCGCCGCAACACAAGGAACTTCAAGTCCGGTTTCCATTTCAAGCCCAACGACAAGACGATGGTGCGCCTGGACCATCTGCTCATCTGGCTGGCCGACCGCAACGACGCACAATACCGGCACTCGGGAGCCCTACTTGTTCCGCGCGTGAAGGGCGGCGCGGCAAGCAGCTATGTCGGGAACGAGTTTGACGCCCAGTTCGTCTACACGCTTTCCCCGGAATACAGGCTGGGGGGAGGGTTCGCGCGGTTGTTCCCCGGAGCGTTTCTGGCGGAGACGACGCCGGCGGCGGACAGCTCGTTCGGGTACGTGTTTGTCGAGTTCACCTTGTAGCCTCGAGCCGGCAGTCGCGGTTGCGCTTCCGAGTGCCGTGGCGATACGGTGAGTGCTTCATGTCGAAAACGGCCTTTGTTTTCCCCGGCCAAGGCTCGCAGAAACCCGGGATGGGTCGCGAACTCGCCGAGGCTTTTTCCTCCGCACGCCGGATTTTCGAGCAGGCAGATGACGCGCTGGGGTTCTCCCTCTCGCGCCTGTGCTTCGAAGGGCCTGAAGAAGATCTCAAACTCACCGAGAATACGCAGCCGGCGATTCTGACCTGTTCGATCGCCGCCCTGGTCGTGCTCGAAGAGCACGGCATCAAAGCGGATTACGTCGCGGGTCACAGCCTGGGCGAGTACTCCGCACTGGTCACGGCGGGCTCGCTCGAATTCACGGATGCTGTGCGGCTTGTGAGAAAGCGCGGCGGCTATATGCAGGAAGCTGTCCCCGCGGGCGTGGGCGCGATGGCTGCATTTGTCATGCTGCCGCCGAATAGGCTGGAGGGAATCCTGGCGGACGCCGCGCAGGGGGAGGTTGTCAGCGCCGCGAACCTGAACTCGCCGATGCAGGTCGTGATCGCGGGTAACGCGGGTGCCGTGGAGCGCGCGATGGGGCTCGCGAAGGAAACCGGGGCGCGTAAGGTTGTTCGTCTTGCCGTGAGCGCGCCCTTTCATTGCGCCCTGATGAAGCCTGCCCAAGATCGGCTCGCACCCGACTTGGATGCGACGGATTTTCGAGATCTGACGGTTCCGCTCGTCAATAATTTCGCGGCGGCCGAGGTGCGGACCGCGGTGGAAGCGCGGCAAGGATTGAAAGACCAGGTGCCCAATCCGGTTCGCTGGGAAGAGTCGATCCGTTATCTTGCTTCGCAAGGGGTGGAGCGTTTCGTCGAGGTCGGGCCGGGCAAAGTTCTTACCGGGCTGCTGCGAGGAATTGACCGCTCACTGCGGGGATCGAACGTGGAGGATCTGAAAACACTGGAAGCGCAATCACCATGAACAACCGAATCGCTTTCGTTACCGGCGCCAGCCAGGGGATCGGCCGCGCCTGTGCTCACGAACTCGCCCGAGCCGGGGCGCGCGTGTTCGCCGCGGCCCGTCAACAAGACAAGCTCGCCGCTCTCGTGGACGAGATCCGCGCGGAAGGCGGACAGTGTGACGCCGTGGCGCTCGATGTGACCTCGCGCGAGTCAATCGACGAGGCGTTCGACAAGGTCAAGCAAGCGGGAGTAGTGTCGATCCTGGTGAACAACGCCGGGGTCACGCAAGACGGGCCCGCGGTGCGCATGTCGGCGGAGCATTGGCGGAAAGTTCTCGACACAAACCTTACGGGCGGATTCGTCTGCATCCAGAAAGTCCTGCCGGGAATGATGAGACAGCGCTGGGGGCGGATCATCAACATCACGTCGGTGGTGGGCCTTTCCGGCAACGCGGGGCAGGCGAATTACGTATCATCGAAGGCGGGCCTGATCGGGCTCACCAAGGCGCTGGCGATCGAGGTGGCCTCCCGCAACATCACGGTCAACGCCGTCGCGCCGGGCTTCATCGAGACGCCGATGACGGACGTTCTCTCCGAGAAGGTGCGGGAGCAGACGCTGCAGCGCATTCCCTTGCGCCGCCTGGGCAAGCCTGCTGAAATCGCCAAGGCGGTTGGCTTTCTGGCCGGGGACGACGCGGCCTACGTCACCGGCCACGTGCTGAATGTCAACGGCGGCATGTACATGTAGCCGTCCGTCCGCGTGTACGCCGCTCGTTCGAGCCTGCCTTTCTCACCACCTGGTGAGGCGAAGTGCGTGAGAGGGCCGTCAGGACGAGGCGCGCGCCGCTTGGCGCGCGCAGGTGTACTTGACAGTACATTGAGCACGCCAAGCAAGCGCAACGAAGTCATGGCGGTCCAATCGCGTGCTCCGGCCGTCGTGTGGTGAGAAAGGCAGGCTGGGGTTATTCCACGATGGGCAGCACGATGTGCGAAGGCTGCGCTTGCGTATGGTATACGGTCTGCTTCGCGATCTTGATTTCGTCGCTGGTTCCGAAAGGCTTGCCGGTGTTGGGGTTGCGGTCGAACTGCGGGAAGTGCGCGCTGGCGATCTGAACCCGGATGCGGTGGCCCTGCTGGAACTCGACGCTCGTTCCCACCAGGTCGATCTCGAATCGGTAGACCTTGCCGGGCTCGAGTAGCTCCGGCTCTTCGAGGCTCTTGTGGTAGCGCGCCCGCATGATGCCTTCGGCCATGTTGTAGGCCTTGCCGTCGGGGTAGACATTGACGAGCTTTGCAACGAAATCGGTGTCCACGGCGTCGCTCGAAGCATACAGAACGACCTTCACCGGACCGGCGATGCGCATCGGCTCTTCGATGAAGTCCGACGTATAAACGAGGACATCCCGGCGGCTTTCGACTTCGTTTTGCTCTCGAGGACCGGCCGGCGTGGGCGTGCCGCAACAGTTGTTGCCGCCGACGCTGGGCACCGGGTGGTTGGGGTCGTAGGTGTAGTGGTCAACCGGCTCGCTGCTGACCGGCTTGTCCCAGGTGAGCGTGCCGTCGCCGCGTTTGCTTTTGGCCTCGCCGCCGCTGTGAAAGTACAGCTCGGTGTACTGGGTGCGTGCAATGGGGTATTCGTTCTCCCACATCCATTCGTTCGGACCCATCGTGAAGAGCTTGACGGGCGGCTCTTTGTCCACGCCGTTCTGGATGCCCTTGAGCCAGTAGTCATACCAGCGCAGTTGCACGGCGTTCGAGTCGACCGGGGCGGTCTCGCCGAAGTCGATGTCACCGGTGATTTGCGAAGGGCCGTGACCCCACGGCCCGATGATCAGGTTGCTGCCCTTGCGGGCGGTCTCGGTCTTGCCTTTCTTGCTCATGCCGGCGTAACCGCGGAGCGTCCCTTGGCTGAAGATGTCGAACCAACCGCCGAAGGTGTGGATGGGGATGCCGATCTTCTCGAAGACTTCTTCGACGTTGATCTTGCGCCAGTAGTCGTCGTAATCGGGGTGGGCGAGCCAGTCTTTGTAGAACTGCGCGTTGCGGCCAACGAGCTTCTGCATGGTGTTCAGCGGCATGTGCCAGAGGACCTTGTCGTAGCTGATATTCTCCGGACCGCCTTCGAGGTTGTGCGGGCCGACGTTCTGCATGATGCGCGATTCCTGCCGCACGGCGCCCCAGCCGAAATTGAAGGAAAGACGCCAGCCGCCGTTGAGAGTGATCCAGTCGTGATAGAGGCTGGTGGAAGCGACGTTGGGAAAGATGGTGACCAGATGCGGCGGGTTCGACATCGCGGCGCGCCACTGCACGTGGCCCAGGTAGGAGCCTCCCTGCATGCCGACTTTGCCGTTGGACCAGGGCTGGCTGGCGGCCCATTCGATGGTGTCGTAGCCGTCCTCGATGTCGTTGCGGAACGGCTCCCACTTGCCTTCCGACTCATGGCGTCCGCGCGTGTCCTGGAAGACGTAGGCATAACCGCGCCGGGCGAAGTAGACGGCGCTGCGGAAGGATCTCGGGTAGCGCTCGGTGCTGTAGGGCGTGCGCGAAACAAGCACGGGGTGCTTGCCTTCGCCGACCGGACGAAAGACGTCTGCGTAGAGGATGACACCGTCCCTCATGGGGACTGCGACGCGGTTCGTTACCGTGATGTCGTTTCGGGGCGGGACTTCTTCGGCGAACTGCCGCTTTGATTCGTGATGATCGGCCGCAAGCGGCGCGATGATGACGGTGAGGAGAAGGATGGCAATGGCAAGTCGGGTCTTCATGGGTCAGGGGACTCCTTGGGGTGAACCTACAGATTTTAACGGTTGGTCCATTGGTTCCGGATGTTGGTCTTGGCCTTCTTTCGGGTGGCGGGCACGGTAGGCCGCCGTGTTACTGCAAGTACTTCGAAGGGATCTGATACTCGACACCGGCGTAGTGTAACTCCTCCGCCTGTGAGAAGTCGGTATCTTGCGCGGCGATTTCGGCCAGCTTGCGAATGTTGATTTCGACGAGCTTGGCGACGGAAGCTTCGTCTACTTTGTCCAGCAACGGCAAGCGCCGGCCGGTCGATTCGAGGCGATCCTTGATGCGCATCGCCATCGAGTGGTTGATGGTCTTGAGCGCCTGCGCCGCTTGCAGCTTCTTGTCGAAGGTTGAGGCGATGTCGAGAGTCTTCGGCTGCGGCACGAACGTCGCGCTGCTCTCGGCCTCGCGGCGGCGCGGATCGAAGGGCTGCGCGTAGTAGTAGAGTTCCGGCGTGAGGTGCGCTGCAAGGCCGACCACTGCGAAGGGCGGCTGATAGTTCGACAGCGATGCGGCCCGGCGTGCATCTTCGGCAGCCTGACCGACGTAGAAGCGGTCGAGCAGTTCGACATACTCGGCGTAGGGATTGGGGATGAACATCACCGTGGGTTTGTAGTGCCGGATGTAGAAAAGAATGCGGTCACGGAGTTCGGTGGGTGAGACGCCGCCGAGTTCACCGGCGCGGTAACCCAACGACTCGACTTCCTTGAAGCCAAGAATCTCGGCCGCCTTCTCGCTTTCATCGCGGGTTCGGCGGGCGGTTTCCTCCGGAGTGAGGCTCCACGAGTCTTTGTCGTCGTTGGTGACGCGCACGAGGTATCCCACCGCGCCGTCATCGAGCATTTTGGCGATCGTGCCGCCGGCGGCGAGGATGTAGTCGCCGGCGTCGGCGGTCACGACGAGGACGACCTTGTGCTCATCCGCCGAGGCCGGCAGTCCGGAACCGGTCAGAAGAAGCAGGGTCGCCGTCAACAAAGCTGCTGCAGCGCGCTGTGAGAGGAGAGTCATTTGTCCACCGCGTTCGACTGGAGGTAGTCGTTGAGTCCCGGCCAGGGATGCCACTCGCCGAGGTGGGAGAACATCTCGCCGTATTCGATGCCGTTCTCGCTGCCGACCTTGCGCGCCGCATCGTACATCGACCATTCCTGCATGCGGGCATGGGCTTCGACGTCGGTCAAGGCTTCCAGCTCGGGGATTTCGAGGCCCTGGTCCTTGAGGAGCTGCCGCAGGCGGTGCCCCGTCGCGCCTCGCAGACGTACGTTGCGATGGAGCCAATAGGATCGCGCCTTGCGCCGCACGTTGGACTCGTTCAGCTCGACGACGACATTCGGCTCATAGCCTTTGCCGTAGTCGAAACGTTGTGTGTAGAACTTGTAGGGCACCCGGTGCGGTTTGAACCCGAGCCTGCGGTGTTCCGGATGGACGTTCGCTAAGCCCGCCAGCCAGACGGCCTCGCCGACGGCCTTCGATACCTTGCGGTGGTCGGGATTGCGGTCATAGTGGCCCCAAGGGAAGTAGGAAATCACCAGGTCCGGCCGGTATTTTCGGATCAGCAGGATGATCTGGCCGCGGATCTCGTTGTGCGGCGTGGGGTCCATGTAGTCGTTGCGCCAGTTGAGGCTGATGACATCGGCGATGCCGAGATTTTCGGTTGCCTCGCGCGCCTCGAACAGGTTGACCATGTCGTTGTGCGGATAGCCGTGAGGCCCGTCCTTCTCGTCGTTGGAGACACGGAGGAAGTAGCCGGTCCAGCCGGCGTCGACCAGTTTTGTGATGAGTCCGGCCGGGCCGGACTCCCAACTGTGGTCGTCGTGGTGCGGGTGGATGACGAGGAAGGTTTTCGTGTGCCCCGGCGGAATGTCGACGATCGGCAGCTTGGCGCCGGCCGGGAGGGCCGTCAAGAGCAGCACTACCGCAGTTACGGGAACTCTCATCGCTCGACCGCGTTTCCCTGGATGTAGTCGCTCAGGCCTGGGATGCCGTGCCACTCGTCCATGAAGTAGAAGACCTCGGCGTACCGTACGCCGTTTTCCTGGCCGCGCTTGGCGGAGATCCAGTACATGAACATTTCCTGCAAGCGCTCATGGGCCTGTTCGTCGCTCAGACCGTCGAGTTCGGGAATCTTGAGACCCTTGGCGTCGAGCAGTTCGCGCATCCTTTTGCCGGCGCCGGCGCTGACGCGAATCCTGTGCAGGCGGTAGGACCTGGCCTTGCGGGAGACCTCGTCTTCAGTGAGCTCGTAGAAGATGTTCGGGTGATAGCCACGACCGTAGTCGTTGCGGTGGGAATAGTACTTGTAGGGGACGCGGTGCGGCTCGAGGCCGAGCTTCGCGTGATCCGATCGCACGCTGCCAAACTCTGAGAGCCACACGGCCGATCCGACGGCCCAGGCAACTTTGCGGTGGTCGGGGTTGCGGTCGTAGTTGCCCCACGGGTGATACGACATGACGACGTCGGGCCGCCGCTTGCGGATGAGCAGGATGATCTGATCGCGCAGCTCGACGTGTGGAATCGAGCTCATGTGATCGTTACGCCAGTTGAGGCTGATGACCTCGTCGATCCCCAGGTTTTTTGTGGCGACGAGGGTGTCTTCGTAGTTCGAGATGTCGTTGGCGCCCCAGCCGTGCTGCATGCCGCCGTCTTTCTCGTCGTTCGACACGCGGACGAAGATACCTTTGTAGCCTGCGTCGATCATCTTGGCGATGAGCCCGGCGAATCCGTATTGCCAGGTGTGGTCGTCGTGATGGGGTTGGATCACCATCAAGGTCTTGCCGGGGGGGAGCTTGCCTTGCGGAAGCGGGCCGACTGTGGCGGAGTTCAGAACTACGGCAAAAAAGAACACCGGGCACAGCACGCTGATGAGCCGGAAAAAGAGCGCCGCTGGCCCGCCGCCCGCCGCTCGGCGGCGATGCCACCCAGAGGGGCGGAGGCAGGCGTCGCTCGGTGAAGCGGCCATTTTTTTAGGAACGGGAAGATCCGGTTTCATTGGCTGCCTGCGTTGTTCTCGATGCGTCCTCTCAGGCTCGACAGGTAGTCCCACGCGGTTCGCCGGTAGAGCACGTCGGCATGGTCAGATCCGTTATCACGGACGCAGCGCTCGGAACTCCAGTACATATACCACTTTTCATGCGGTCGATGGCTTCTCGGTCTCTCAGCCCGGCGAGTTTGGGGACTTCGAGGCCGCGACCCTTCGGCGCGGTGCGGGTCTCGCAAGCCGTCGCCAGCCGAGAATGGGCGTTGCGGACGGAGCTCCTCTGATCCTCTTTTTTCCGGAGGGTGCAGCGGCGAGGGCAGTAGAGTGCCGTTGTTTCGGGGGCTGGAGCGGAGTCGGGGGCTCCCTCGGTCCTCGTGTCGCGCGCCCGATGCGGAAGCCAGCTACGGCTGAGCACGAGACGGTCTCTTGGAGATAGATGCGCGGGAATCCTCAAATATCAACTCGTCGAACCCGTAAGCTGTGGCGCCTCATCGGCGACCTTGATCAATGACTCCGCAGGTATTCCGAGCCCCTTGTGCAACCGCCGGATCATCGTGAGGCTCAGTGGCCGCTTGCGGTTCAACACCTCGTAAACCCGGTTGCGGCTACCGATATAGAGAACCAGGTCTTTCGCCGCGAGCCCTTTCTGTTCCATGTGGTACTGGATGGCGTCGATCGGGTCGGGTAGATCGAGAGGGTAATTCCGCGCCTCCCAGGCCTCGACCAGTGTCACCAGAACATCCAGGCGGTCGCCTTCGGGCGTGTCGGGCTTGGCCGTCATCAAGCCCTCGATTTCCTTGAGCGTGCGTTGGTAGTCTCGTCTCGTCTTGATCGGTACGATTTCCATGGCTCGACCCTCAAATCGATTGCGCATCAATGGCGTCGTACATTCGGTGCGTCCCGATGAATCGAATGTAAACGACCCGATAGGGGTAGTTGATCCACACCACAATGCGATACTTGTTGCCGGCGATGTTGAACACCGCCCTCCCGTCCTTGAGGATGCTGACGCTGCGAACATCCCGTTTGACATCGGCCGGGCTTGTCCAATCCGCGGCCTTCACCTGTCTATACCAAGCCATCACCGGCTCACGAGCATCGGCGTGAACGGGCTTGGCGTCAAGGAAGGCTTTCAACGTGGCCAGGGCGATAACCCGCATGCCGTAACCCCAGTATAGTCCCATATTGGGACCATTAGGCGCAAGTCGTAATGCCTGTAATTCGATTCCCAGCCCCGGGAGTGAGGAAGATGGCGATCCGGGTGATCTCCTCCTTGCAAAGGAAAAAGCGAACAACAAAGCCGACGAGCGCAAACGTCCACCGCCCGAAGGGTTACGCGCTACTTCCGCTCGGCTGCGCGGAGAGCGATGCGCCACGTTCCTGGAGCGGCTAGGCGTTACGAAATCGGTCCAGGGGCGCGTAACGCCGCCCGCGTGACTTTTACCAAGGGCTGCTATGCTTCCTCTCCAATCAGTCTGCCCGTTCTTCAAGGCTCGAAACGAACCGGATTCGTGAACCTGTGTCAATACGTGGTCGATGTCCGTCGTCGGATATCGGTCACATCGACGAGCAGTTCTTCCACATCCACATCGAAGAAGATCCGGCAGTTCCCGACGCGGCGCCGCCAGGCGGCCGGCTTGTTCTTGAGCCGTGCGATGTCCCCCCGGAACGGACTCGCACGCATTTCGGCGATGGCCCCCGCGATCTGCTCCTGATCCTTACGCGGAACTTTTTTGAGCCTTCTTGCGGCTTGTTTTGCGATGCGTAGCTGCCAGGTCATGCAGGAGTTCGTCCAGCGTCACGTACTCGCCTTTCTCGATCTCGGCGCGCCCGCGACGGATAGCCGCAAGTTCCGCTTTCGAAGCCGCAACGACGTGAACGCGTTTGTTCAGGTATGCGCGCAGCGCCTCCCGGACGAGTTCCGAGCGCGTCCGGTGTTCTGCTTTCCTGGCCTTCTCGACCTGTTCAGCCATGGATTCGGGGAGGGATATGGTGAATGTCCGCCGTGTTCTCATTGGATTCCTGTATTATTTGGTATTACCATTTCTTACATCGTAGCAGGCGGATAGATCGTGTAGACTCCTTCGGGACGGAACGGACCTTCACCAATAGCACGACTCCCGCTCGGCGCGGCAGCGATTGTAAGTTCTTGCTCACGTCCCACCCGACGCTAGAGCCGGAGTGGCTGGATGAACTCCTGGCTTTCGGGCCGCGGGACCATCAGTTCATGTGGCAGTCCGGTATGCATATCCTGCTCGGCAAGCCCGAGCTGGCAGGCCCGGTGCGCGCTCAACTCTCTGAAGAGCAAGGCTATTTCGATGTCGATGTCTCCGACTACGAGTTCGTAGAATTCAGCCGCTGTGGGCTGTTTGGAAACATGCTTTCCCGGGGCCGCCTGCGGTTCGACCCCTGTTGTTTGGCCCCCCCACATTCGAGGGGAGGCCGAAATCTACCGAGTTTGTGAGGTGGGCGGCATCGCTGCTGGGGTGGATCCAGCGGCGCTGCTGCAACGAATTCGGGGTATACATCGCCGAGTGGGGAGCCAAGCCAATTCGAGTCTCTCCAGTGCCAGATGAACCCGTATACATCGGCCCCCGTGCAAAAGAGTGGGCAGCGCAGGGAGGCCAACTTGTCAGGTGGCCGATCCTCTACCGCAGTCCGGAGTAGTGCCAGTTCTGCGGGAAACTCATTACTGGCAAACGGATCACGATCCCCTGTTCCGGGAGCATTCCGACTAGCGCGTGTAGTGATCTGTGCCTTTGAGGCGCAGATAGAAATCCCTGGATCACATGACAGAAGACGAATGGCACGGGCTGGTCGGAACGGTAGCCGAGTCCCATCCCGGCCTGTCCGGGATCGTCTTCAAGTTACGGCGGAAGCTGACGCTGTAAGCCCCCGCGCTGAAGGCAGCGATTAAGACCGAGCAGGAGGCCTTTCGTCTTAAGAGCGAATTGCAACGGCTGGCTATTGAGGATCCTGTACAAGCCCAAGGACGTAAATCGTTGTCCGAGGTCCGCCGGGACGGGAAGGTGGTAAAAGTGGACCAGCTACGGCGGCAGAAGGTTCGACACGAAGAGCCCTGAACAAACACGTGTGCAGCAGGTGGGAGGAATCCCCAGGCACGCAGGGTCCAGTTTGAGACCAGAAACGCCTTTACGGATATGGAGTTATAAGGGATACTGACACCAAAGGAGCACGTGATGTCCGCAACCGAGATCATCTTTGAAATCACGGAAGACGAGGTTGACGGGGGGTATTCGGCAACTGCACTTGGGTACGGTATCCACACGCAAGGTGACTCCGTTGACGATATCCGTCGCAACGTCAGGGAAGCCGTTGACTGCTATTTCGACGACGGCATGCCTCGGCCGAAGCTGATCCGTCTGCACTTTGTGCGGGATGAGGTTCTGGTGGGGTGAAGCTGCCCCGCAACGTGAGCGGGACCACCCTTCAGAAGTCCCTGCGACGGCTGGGATACGAGGCTGTGAGGCGCCGCGGTTCTCATGTTCGGATTACTACGCAGGTCAATGGCGAGCACCATGAAGTGATCCCGCTCCACAGTCCGATCAGGGCGAAGACCTTGTCAGGCATCCTGAAGATCACAGCTAGGCACCATGGAATGAGCGTTGAGGATCTTCTGCAGGCGCTTGACCTGTGAATTCAAGAAGGTCTGAAAGCCGTACATGCCCACGGAGACGACACCGATGTTGGATAAGACAACGAATAGCGCGGCGGTCCCGCGAGAGATGACGGTCGCCCAGTGGCTCTTCAATCCGTTCGTCCGTATCGCCGGAGGTCAGGCCCTGGCGGTTGGGCTGGCCGTTATCTTCGTGAGCGGGCTGGCCGCGTCCGCAGGCGGCGTGCACTTCGACGGGTTGCTCGACTTCCACCCGGGATTCAGCGTGTCGTTCCGGGTTGCGGTTATCGAGGGCCTGGTGAACTGGTCCGTCATCACGGTGCTCCTGTGGCTGGTCTCGCTCCTTGTCGCCCCGCGGACGGTCCGGCTCGTCGACATCGCAGGCACGCAGGCGTTGGCTCGTTGGCCGCTGCTGCTGGCCGCTCTTGCCTGCATTCCTCCGGCGGTGCGTCAGGGCAACGAAGATCTTGTCGCTGGCGCGCTCGAGGGCCGGTTCGTGACGCCGCAGGCAGCGAATATCGTCGTGGGGCTGCTCGCCCTCGCCTGTGTGGTCTGGATGGTCTGCCTCATGTGGAAGGCGTTCTCGGTCTCGTGCAACCAGCGGGGAGGCCGAGCGGTCGCGATCTTCGTGGCGGCCCTCCTCGCGGGAGAGGCGGCGACGAAGTTGCTGCTGAGTCTGATGATTACGGTGGGATCGTCCTGAACGGTGGAGCGGAGATGCACTCGGCGTAGTTGGGCAGGACGCCGTTGATGCTGATCGACGTAGCATTCGTTGGACTCGTCGTGTGCGGAGTCCAAACGCAGTCGGACGAAGACCCTGCGCGGCGGTCCTTCGATGAATCGCTGTCGCTGATCGACGCCGGAAACTCTGAAGAGGCATTGGTAACGACAGCGAGCGTCTTCCGGAAGAGAGCGGCGGCCGAGGAATTCCGGAGTAAGTTCGAAGTGATCCGGGTGTAACGCGGCGCTTACTTTGTGAGAACGGCCGCGTGTGTCGCTTCGACTCTCGCCGGCTACCGTGTTTACCGACAACTGCATGCGCGGTCACATGACCGAAGACGAACCGCAGGAGATGGTCGGAGCGGTAGCCGAGACCGGCGCACGATCTGATGGCGGCTCCGAAAGCGACGGCTTCGGGGTGAATCCCCTGTTGCCGTTGTCGCGGATGGTACACTTGCGAATCGATGCGGTTGTGCTCAGCGGTGTTGGTTCTCCTGGTGGTTCTCTCCACGGGTGTCCCGGCGGCGGGCCAGGAGGCCGGCAACATCCTCGTGGTGACGGCCAACTCGGGCGACTACCTGTTCGGGGCCGGGGGCACGTTGATCAAGTTCATTCAGGAAGGCTATGGCGTCTACGTCGCCCAGATGGGTAACGACGAGAAGATCGCCAACGGGCTCACGCCGGCGCAGGCGCGGCTCGCGAACGTCGAAGACGGCAAGGACGCGGCAAAGCTGCTGGGCGTGAACGACACCGTCTACATGGGCCACAAGAGCGGCGAATTCGGGTATGTTTCGGCGACCGAGATGCGCAAGCAGCTCTTCGCGTTGATTCGGCATTACCGTCCCAGGAAATTGTTCATCCCCGACCCCTATGTGCACTATCTCGATGATCGCGATCAATATCATCTGGGGCGGATTGCCGAAGAATCCTGGGGCTACAGCGGCGGGGGCACGTTCTCACCCGAACTGCAAAGGATGGGCTTGCGAGGGTACGGCGCGCCCGAGGTGTACTTTTACTCGCATCAGCGGCCCTACCGCCCCGGCGAGGGCGGCGAGAAGCGGGCGCGAATGACGCCGTTCGACATCACTTCGACGATTGAGCAGAAGATGAATTCGATCGAGTTGCTGCGCAACCGCAACCAGGTCTACGCGCGGGCGGTCCGTGACCGGCTCGTTGCCGCTGGCCGTACGGCGGAAATGCTGAACCCCCTCGACGACAGTGCTGTCCGCAAGCTTGTCCGCAGCTATGTCGAGCAACTCGGTGCGACGATCGGCGCGAAGTATGGCTTCCGTTTCGGGGAGGAGTTCAACTACGTTGGCGGAGGCGGTCCCGATCTGCCCCCGCATGTTCTCGAGAAGGCGGTCCCGAAATGAACCTGGCGCGGATCGGATTCCTGGTCCTTCTGACTGCGGTTGTCGTGGCGGCTCCTCCCTTGGTCGCGCAGGAAGGGGACGGGCCGGTGCTCGTCATTACAGCAGGCCCGCGGGACTTTCTGTTCGGAGCCGGCGGGACGCTGGCCCGGATGATCGACGCCGGCCGTGAGGTGTATGTCCTTCAGTTCGGAAACCTGGAGAAGGACTCGGTGGACCTGGGGCCTGCACAGACATCCCTGGCGAGCAACGAGGAGGCCCGCACCGCCGCGGAGATCCTGGGTGTCAAGGAAGTCATCTATCTGGGACACAAGAGCGGTGAGCTGGCCTACATCTCGAGCAGCGAGATGCGAAACCAGGTGATGTCGATGGTGCGCTTCTACAAGCCGGAGACGATGTTCTTCCCCGACTGGTACATCAACTACATCGATGACCAGGACAACTATCGGGTCGGCCGAATGGCGGAGGAGGCCCCGTACGGCGGCGGGAGCTACTTCCTGCAGGAGATGACTCACATCGGGTTCAAGGGCTATGCGGCGCGGTTCTATTACTTCTATTCGCCCTATCGGCCGTATCGGCCCGGCGAAGGAGGGCACGGCCGGGCGAGCTTCAAGGGGGTCGACATTTCCTCTACGTTCGACAAGAAAGTCAAGGCCGTCCTGGCGCTGCGAACGCCCAATTACCGATATGCCACGGAAACGAAAGCGCGGCTGGAGTTGGCGGGAAGGCCTTCGAAGCTGCTGAATCCGCTCGACGAGCTCGCCGTCGATCAGCTCGTAACGGCATTCCTGAGCGAGCTGGCTTCGACCATCGGCGCCAGGCATGGCTATGACCGCGGAGAGGAGTTCAACTTCCTCGGAAGCAGCCCCGCGATACCGTCGCACCTGCTGAAACGGGCCCGGCCCATCCCGCCCGAGCGTTAAGCATACGGTGAAAAGCAAGAGGGCGCAATTTTGGTAGTGTCTCAAAACTGCGTGGCACTCATCCCCTGCAAAGCAGTTCTCAGGGGTCGGCGTTCTCGCGACTATCCCTGAGCTTACTCTGGATGGGACCCCGCCAAATTGCTACTTCGAGGGCTTTGTCCGAAACGACTTGAAGACTTCACCGATAGCAACTGGAACTACAGGCATTGCTGAGATGGCCCCGCTAGCCAGATTCGCGCGCAGCCCCATCGGGACAACCAGCCCGTCGTTGCCTTTCGGCCCGAATGTGTGGTCGCGAACCATGACCACGAGCCGCCCCTGAAACCCTTCTGAGAAGTCCCACCCCTGGAACCATTCGGGCAGCATTTGGGCGGAGTGGTTGAAATGGTCATCATACTCCGGGCCATAGCAAACTGCATCGTATCCTTCATCGTTCTCGAAGGGAACGCCGTCCAAGTTGTCTAGCCACAGGCACACTTCATTGGTGGGGTCTTTCCAAAGCGCCAGCCCGGTGCTCACGTCGGCGCTTTCCTCGACGAACATGGAGTAGGCCACTTCGTCATTGAAGAACGGAGGGGTGAAGTCTTCCACTCGCAGAGGAGGAACGGTGACCTCTATCCCCGTTGCATCATTGCGATACGTCAGGACCGCGCTCATCATTTGCGTATCGGTCTCGAAGCTGGGGAACGCAGAGGTTTGAACGATAATGACACCGCCGCGAACCACCACGCCGGATGGAATGTTCGGCCACTCGTTGTAGAGATTGGTGCCCCCTGGCGGAATCAAAAAGCTCGGGGCCGAACCTGTCTCGAGCGCTTCCTTCCACGTCACCGCAAACTCATGATTGGCGTCTATAGCAACCCCCATGAAGCCAACCAACGAGGTCGTCGGGGAATTGTTGCTGATGGCGATTTGAAAGGACCATCCAGAGCCAAGAACGAAGTCCGCGAAAAACACAAAGTCTTGAGCTGCTGAAAGGATTTCTTCGTGAGAGCTTTTGGTGCCCACTCTTGGCAGAGTGAAGCCCAACTGCTGCAATTGGTGAATCGGCGCGACCTGCCTGATTTCCGCCGCGCTTGAAGGTGCCGCCAGGATTGCTGCTAACAACACTGCCGCCGTTTTCATTACTGTCTCCTTGCTGTAAAGAGCACGGGGTGCCGGGTCGTTGCAGCACCTCAGGGAACAGATGGTTTGAAGATGTCCCGCCTATTCGCCCCTGGTCAGGGGAGCTACCCCTGACAGTTACGAAGCTGTTGTATTCAGTGGGCAATCCGGCACAGCGGGCTGCCTCTTGAATGCTGCCGGGAGTAGAGTACCACAGGTGAAGACTGACGCACGTCAGTCTTCTTTTACGACGTACAGGATTCTATCGATCGGGACGAAGGCTATTTTTTTAGGCTGGCGTCGTTGAGGAAAACCATACACCCAGATTGCTCGTCGAGGGAAACTCGATCCGTTCAACCTCACGCACCGTTGGCATTGAAGAAAAACCATCCTGTCGCTCCTGCTCAAGCTTGGCGAAGGATGTTCCGATTTGTTGGCGAGCCGCATCCGGAACGTCCCCGTCTCACACCTCGAGCTGGACGAGGTCTGGACGTTCGTGCAGAAGAAACAGCGCCGGGTATACTTCGGCGATCACAAAACCGTAGGCAACGCTTATTGCTTCATCGCGCTCGATCGCAGCAGTCGCTTGGCCGTGATGTACCCCTTGGACAAGAGTGACGAGCAGAACACGGCGCAGTTCATGAGAAAGGTGCGAGACGCCACAGCTGGGGATTGCCAGATATCGACAGATGCCTTCCAGCCCTACAGCCCGGCAATCGACTTGTTCTTGGAAGACCGCGCAAGCTACGCAAGGATCGTGAAGGTGATCGGCCCAGAGCGCATCGAGCCCTTGCTAGGACTGGACATCACCGAAACGGAAACCACCTACGTAGAGCGCCTCTACGGAACCTTGCGGCAACATTGCAAGCGGCTTACCCGCAAAACCTATGCCTTCTCGAAGTGCTGGAGAATGCTAAATGCGGCCTTGGCGCTATTCTTTGCCAATTACAATTTCTGTTGGGTTCACAAAATGCTCAAAGTGAGCCCCGCCATGACAGCGGGGCTCGCTGATCATGCTTGGTCACTGGATTATCTGATAGAGAAGGTCGCGATTGCTTAGCCCACACACTTTTGAGACACTACCGCGGTCATCCCGCGCCCTCGTCATGACGGCTCGGCCTCTGGTCGAAGCCTGCCGAACTACCGCTACGCCGCCACGGAACCGTGCGGGTCGATCACGTATTTCCTCGCGGCGCCCTTGTCGAAGTCGGAATAGCCCTGCGGCGCTTCGTCGAGCGAGATCATCGTGACATTGCAGGCCTTGGCGGGAGTCGCCCTTTCGTAAAGGATGGCCTGCATGAGCTGCCGGTGATACTTCATCACCGGGCACTGACCGGTCATGAAATGGTGCGACTTCGCCCAACCGAGTCCGATGCGGATGCCGAGGTTGCCGATCTTGGCGTTGTCATCGACGCCGCCGGGATCGCCCGTGACGTACAGGCCCGGGATGCCGACGCCGCCGCCAGCGCGGACGACTTCCATCAGTGCGTTGAGGACAGTAGCGGGCCGCTCGACAACCGTGTCCTTGCCGTGGCCGCGGGCCTCGAACCCGACGCAGTCCACGCCGCAATCGACTTCGGGCACACCGATGATCTGCTCGATCTGCTCGGCGAGCGTCGCGCTTTCCCGCAGATCGATGGTCTCACAGCCAAAGCTTTTCGCCTGAGCAAGCCGCTCTGGAATCAGATCGCCGACGATGACGCAGGCCGCGCCCAGAAGCTGGCAACCGTGGGCGCAAGCCAGTCCGACAGGGCCGCCGCCCGCGACGTAGACGATCGCGCCTGGGCCCACACCCGAGGTGACAGCGCCGTGGAAACCCGTGGGAAAGATATCGGAGAGCAGGGTCAGGTCTTTGATCTTCGCCATGGCCTGATCCCTGTCCGGGAACTTCAGCAGATTGAAGTCGGCGTAGGGCACCATCACGTATTCGGCCTGTCCGCCGACCCAGCCGCCCATGTCGACGTAGCCGTAAGCGGCGCCGGGCCGGGCAGGGTTCACGTTCAGGCAGATGCCGGTCTTGCCTTCCTTACAGTTGCGGCAGCGCCCGCAGGCAATGTTGAACGGAACGGAGACGATGTCGCCGACGCTGATGAATTCGACGTCGCTTCCAGCCTCAATCACTTCACCTGTGATTTCGTGTCCGAGGACGAGGCCCGCAGGAGCGGTGGTGCGTCCGCGAACCATATGCTGGTCGCTGCCGCAGATATTCGTACAAACGATCTTCAGGATGACGCCGTGGTCACATTTGCGGTCGCCGAGGACCAGCTTCGGATAGTCGATGGATTGCACCTCGACCTCTCCGGGGCTCATATAGGCGACGCCTCGATTGGAAGCCATAAATCCTCCTCTGATGTCTCTGACAGGAAACCTACGGGAAAATGTTCAGTATCCGCGCTGAGCTCTAGGATACACCCGACGGGCGAGTCCAGACAAGCCGTGAACAGACAGGGTCGGCGCAACGTGAGACGTTCCCCTGCTGAGCAAAGCAGAACGTTGCGCTTCGGCTCGAGGTACTGAAGCCCTTCAGTCTTGTTTTGCCGCCCTGGCCGGCATAGCATGACGACAGGGAGGCTAGCGATTGACTTGCCGTCGGCGCGGCGCTCGCCTCTGGCGGCTGCCGCCACCCGCACGCCAGCAACACGGCCTTTAAGGTTTTTCACGAATCACGAGTCACGAAACACGGGCTTTATGGCCGTTCGGTTCGCCGTGGGTTCGAAAGGGTCGCAAAACAAAAAAACCAAAAAGCGCCGCCCGGACCGCCGCACACGCCGCCAAGTCACGGCTTCCTTGCCCACGGTCGCTCTGCATTTTCTTTCCCCGGAGCAAGTGTTCAAGCTCCGTTAGCTGGGAAATCCCGGAAATGTGTACAGAATCCCGGATCTGCGGGCGGCCGCACGAAGTGTAGCGTTAGCCTGTATTTCTCACCACGTGGCGAGGCGAAGTGCATGAGAGGGCCGTCAGGACGAGGCGCGAGCCGCTTGGCGCGCGCAGGTGTACTTGACCGTACATCGAGCACGGCAAGCAAGCGCAACGAAGTCATGGCGGTCTTATCGTGTGCTGCGGCCACCAGGTGGGGAGATATGCAGGCTATCCGCAGCTCCCCTCGCCCTCCGGGCTGCTTCCGCTGCGGCGAACGCCAAATGAACCCATGTTGAGAAAAGGGAACGTTCTCTATTGCACGAACACGGGTACTTTCTATATTGCGTTGACAGCCGTGAACGGACAAGGTTGGGCGGCCAACAGACAACGGTCGGAGTCCCGTCTCTTGTATGGCGCGCCGGGCTGTTCATCTGTGAATGCTCACGGCCGCGGTCGATACAATTGAACGTTCACGGACGCAGCAGGATCGTCCACAAAGGGAGATGTAATGGATCGACGAGGTTTCATCGGCGCCGGCATGGCCGGCAGCATGTTGACGGGAGCCGCTGGGGCTGCTTCGCAGGCGCCGGCGCAATGGGGCACCCACGAGGGTCCGCCTTTTCTGGAACGCAACCAATCCGGCAAGCCCCACAAGGGAAAGATGTTGGCGGTGATCCAGCCGCACAACGACGACGTGCCGTTGTTCGCCGCCGGGACGGTGCTGAAGCTGATCGACGAGGGCTATGAAGGCGTCCTGATTCGCGCCACCAACGACGACCACGCCGGCCGTGGCAGCACCTATGCCGAGGTGATCGCCAACAACGAGCAGGACAACTATGAGGTCGCGCGCCGTATGGGGCTGAAGCAGGCCTTCGATCTCGGCTATCAGAATCACCGGCTCGACGACGCGCACCCGATCGAGCTGCGCGCCCAGCTGATTTTCATCTTCCGCGCCTTGAAGGTGAACACGGTCGTTTGCTACGACCCATGGGGTCACTACGAAGAGAACCCCGACCACTACGTGATCGCCAGCGCCGTCGAGGCGGCCTGCTGGATGTCAGGCGGACGCTGGGATTTCCCGGAGCACCGCCTCGCCGGCGTCGACCCGCATGGGGTCAGCGAGAAGTATTACTTTGCGCGAGGCCCGCAGTTGGTGAACCGCGTCGTCGACATCAGCTCGTATGTCGATCGCAAGGTCGACGTGAACATCGCCAACGATACGCAGGGGCCCGCGGGAGTAAACGGATCACGCCTCCGGCGGCGTCTGGCCGAGCAGGGCAAGAAGCTGCCGGTTCTCGGTGACAATGACGACACGGCGAATCGCCAGTACATCAAGGAGTTCGTTCTTGACAACGATCGCCAACTGGGCCGCGAGTTCGGCGTGGAATACGCTGAGAAGTTCCACTATATCGGTCGGCCGGCATCGAATCTCGACGACTATATCGAAAGCAACGCCGTCTCGATATAGAACCACTGAACCGTGACGACTCGGGCCTGCCCGGAACAGTCCGGCTTGACCACTGTTGCGTCGGGTGTTGTGATGGTGGCGGAGGCAGCGGCATGAGCGAATCGACCGATCTGCCCGGAGACCTGAACCTGGCGTTCGCCGAGGAGCTGTACGCGAGCTATCTGGTCGATCGGCAATCGGTTTCCGAGGAATGGCGTAGCTATTTCGACTCTTTCGAGTCCGGGTCGAACGGAAGCGAGGCGCTGTCGCCCCACGCTTGGGCGCCCGGCCCCAGCTTCCATGCGCCCGGGTTGTTTCGCGTGGGAGCCAACGGAGCGGCGCTGCCGGCGGCGGTCGGCGATGAGCAAGCCGTCGGACCGCAAGATCGCGTTGACAAGATGGTCCGGTCGCACCGTGTGCGCGGCCACATGATCGCGGCCATCGATCCGCTGGGGTTGCCGCGGCCGTCGGCGCCGGAGCTTGATCCCGCCTATCACGGCCTGAGCCCGGACGACTTTGGCCGGCCGGTTTCTTCGCAGACGCTGTCTGGCGGCGACGACGCTACGGTCGGCGCGGTGTTCCGCCGCTTGCGGAACACCTACTGCCGCTCGATCGGCGTGCAGTTCATGCACATCGACGATGAGCAGGTGCGCGAGTGGTTGCAGCAGCGCATGGAGAGCAGCGAGAACCGGCGCACCCTGAGCCGCGACGAGCAGATCCGTATCCTCACGAGCTTGACGGATGCAGTGATTTTCGAAGAGTTCATCCAGAAGAAATTCGTTGGCGCGAAGAGTTTTTCACTCGAGGGCTCCGAGAGCCTGATCCCGCTGCTGGGGCTGGCGATCGAGCAAGCGGCGGCCGACGGCGTAGACGAGGTTGTGCTGGGCATGGCCCATCGCGGCAGGCTCAACGTGCTCGCAAACATCATGGGCAAGAGCCCGCAGCAGATTTTCCGTGAGTTCGAGGATGTCGACCCCCACTTGCACAGCGGCCGCGGCGACGTGAAGTACCACCTCGGGTTCAGCAGCGACTGGCAAGCCACCAACGGCCGCAACGTCCACATCTCGCTGTGCTTCAACCCGAGCCACCTGGAGTACGTGAATCCCGTTGCGTTGGGGCGCATGCGCGCCAAGCAGGACCGCCACAACGACTACAGACGTCAGCGCGGCCTGGTCATCCTGATGCATGGCGACGCCGCGTTTGCGGGCGAGGGCATCGTTCAGGAAACGCTGAATCTCAGCGAGCTCGAAGCCTATACGGTCGGCGGCGCGATCCACGTGATCGTCAACAACCAGATCGGTTTTACGACACCGCCCGAACAGAGCCGTTCCAGCATCTATGCGTCGGGGCTTGCGAAGATGCTGCGCATTCCGATCTTCCACGTCAACGGCGAGGACCCCGAAGCGGTGGCTCAGGTGATTCATCTGGCGATGGAGTTTCGCCGGGCGTTCAAGCGCGATGTCGTGATCGACATGTATGGCTACCGGCGGCACGGCCATAACGAGGGCGACGAGCCGTCGTTCACGCAGCCGGTGCTCTACCGTGCGATTTCGAAGCGCAAGACCGTGCGCGAGGGTTACCTGGAACATTTGTTGACCATGGGCGGCGTCACACGAGAGGAAGCGGACCGCATTGCCGAAGACCGGCGGCGGCATCTCGAAGACGAGCTGTCGGCAGCGCGCAGCGACGATTTCGTTCACGGGGATCACCACTACACGGGTTTCTGGAGCGGCTACCAGGGCGGACCGGAACCGCGAGAAGAAACCGAGACGGCGGTAAAGAAGGACCGCCTGTCCGCGCTGCTTGAAAAACTGACTCGAGTCCCCGACGATTTTCAGCCGGACCGCCGCATCAAGCGCCTGCTGCATCAGCGTCACGAGATGGCTCAGGGCAAACGGCCGCTTGATTGGGCCGCTGCGGAAGCCCTGGCTTTAGCCACGATGGCGGCCGAGGGTTTCCGTGTTCGGCTCACCGGGCAGGATGTCGAGCGCGGTACGTTCAGCCATCGGCACGCTGTCTTGCGCGACAAGGAGGACGGCCGCAAGTATGTAGCTTTGCGGTATCTGATGCGGGGGCAGGGGTCCGTTGAAATTGCCAATAGCTCCCTGTCGGAAGCGGGAGTGCTTGGGTTCGAGTACGGCTACAGTCTCGATTGGCCCGACGGCCTTGTGATGTGGGAAGCGCAGTTCGGCGATTTCGTCAACGCCGCACAAGTCATCATCGATCAATTCATTTCGAGCGCGGAGGACAAATGGAAGCGCCTGAGTGGGCTCGTGATGCTGTTGCCTCATGGCTTCGAGGGGCAGGGGCCGGAGCACTCGAGTGCCCGGCTCGAGCGGTTTTTGCAACTAAGCGCCGAAGACAACATGCAGGTCGCATACCCGACGACCCCGGCGCAATACTTTCACTTGCTGCGGCGGCAGGTGCTGCGTTCCTGGCGCAAGCCGCTCGTCGTGTTCACTCCGAAGAGCCTCCTCCGCCATGCCGGCGCCGTATCGTCGCTCCATGGTCTGGCCGCGGGCCGCTTCGAACGCATCATCGGAGACCCTCGCGAGCACTATGGCGGCGTCAAGCGCGTTCTGCTGTGCAGCGGCAAGATTTACTACGACTTGAAGGCGGCCCGTGAACAGGCCGGACACGACGATGTCGCCATCATCCGTGTCGAGCAGCTTTACCCTCTGGCCGATCGCGTCATCCAGGAAGCGCTCGCCCCCTACGAGGAAGGGACGCCGGTCTACTGGGTGCAGGAAGAACCCGAGAACATGGGAGCGTACCGGTATATGCGGATCCGCTTTGGCGAGGGTCTGCTGGGCAGGTGGCCGTTCCGCGGCGTCTGCCGGGCCGAGTCGGCCAGCCCCGCGACCGGTTCGGCGGCGAGCCACAGAGTCGAGCAACGGCAGCTCATCGCTGAAGCGCTGGGTGCGCCCGCGGTACGGATGTAGGCTGCATCTAACACGATCTTATGGCTGTCGAGCTGAAAGTCCCGCAATCCGGCGAGTCGATCACCGAGGTGCAGATCGGCGAATGGCGCAAGGCCGTCGGCGACCGTGTCGAGCGCGACGAACTGCTTGTTGACATCGAGACCGACAAGGCCGCGATGGAGTTGCCCGCGCCCGTGAGCGGCGTGTTGGCGAAGATCGTCAAGGGCGCGGGCGAAGAGGCCGGGGTCGGCGAAGTGATTGCCCTGATAAATGAGGGCGCGGATGAGGTGGAAGCTCTCGAGCCCGATGCGACGTGGGACCGGAGTGGGATGCGTTATTTCTTCGCGCTCGCGGATGAGACGGAACCTCCTGCACCCGATGCGTCGGCTGAAGCCAGGTCGGCGGAGCCTACGCCGCCCGTTCCCGAGCCCCCGCCTGCCCCGGCCGGCGCGTCGCCTGCAGCGCCGCGGGTGATGCCCGCTGCGGAACGGGAGCTGGCGCAACACGGCATCGAGGCGAAGGACGTGGAAGCGACCGGGCCGGGCGGCCGGTTGCTCAAGGAAGACGTGCTGCGGCATGCCGGGAAGCAGCCCGCATCGGCGCCGGCCGAGGCGCCATCGCCGCCCGAAACACGCGCGGCGCCCGCTCCAGCGACGGTGCGCGAAGCGGAAGCACGCCCCGACGAGGAGATCGTCGCCATGAGTCCGATGCGCAAGGTGATTGCGCGGAACTTGGTCGCCGCCCAGCAGAACGCGGCCTTGCTGACGACCTTCAACGAGGCGGACATGTCGGCGGTGATCACGTTGCGCAAGAAACACCAGGAAGCGTTCCGGGAGAAGTACGGCATCAAGCTCGGCTTCATGTCGTTCTTCGTGAAGGCCGCGGTGGAGGCCCTGAAGCTCATCCCCGCGGTGAACGCCGAGATCCGCGGAACCGACATCGTCTACAAGAATCACTTCGACGTCGGGATCGCTGTCGGCGGCGGCAAGGGGCTTGTCGTGCCCGTTCTGCGCAACGCCGAGGGCATGGGCTTCGCGGAGATCGAGTTGGCCATTGCCGACTTCGCCCGCCGCGCGCAAAGCAACAAGATCGACTTGTCGGAACTCCACGGCGGCACCTTCACGATCAGCAATGGCGGCATCTACGGGTCGATGCTTTCGACGCCGATCGTGAACCCGCCGCAAAGCGGCATTCTCGGGTTGCACGCCATCAAAGACCGTCCGATGGCGGTCGACGGGCAGGTGGTCGTGCGGCCCGTCATGTACCTCGCTCTCACCTACGATCACCGCATCGTAGATGGACGCGAAGCGGTGACCTTCCTCAAGCACGTCAAGGAAGTGATCGAAGAGCCCGTGCGCATCCTGATCGAGATATAGCGAAGCGGACGAAGGAAAAAGCGAGGCTCCGCCCGGACCGGCAGGCAGGTCAACGAATCGCGGCGTGAACTTGACTCGAATATGAATCTTGGCGGAGAAAAAAACTCCCGATGGAACAACACGATCTGCTGGTCATAGGCGCCGGTCCCGGCGGTTACGTCGCGGCTGTTCGTGCCGCACAACTTGGTCTGGACGTTGCTTGTGTCGAGAAGGAGAAGGCTTTGGGAGGCACCTGCCTGCGTGTGGGGTGCATCCCGAGCAAGGCCATGCTCGAATCGAGCGAGCTGTATGCCGAAGCGCGCGACGGTCTGGCGCGGCATGGCGTCGTTATCGGGGATGTCGGGCTCGACCTCAGGAAGATGCTGAAGCGCAAGGAGCGCGTCATCAAGACCTCGACGAGCGGCGTCGACTACCTGTTCAAGAAGAATAAGATTACGCGCTACCTCGGCCATGCCCGGTTTTTGGGCCGCAAGCGCGTACTCGTTTCCGGAAGCGGCCGGAAAACGGAGATCGAAGCCAAGAACATCATCATCGCCACCGGGAGCAAGGCGGCGACACTACCCGGCGTCGAGCTGGATGGTGACCGCATCGCCACCAGCACCGAGGCGCTGAGCTACGACGAAGTGCCCGCCCACCTGGTGGTGATCGGAGCGGGATACATCGGTCTCGAGATGGGTTCGGTATGGCTCCGGCTCGGCTCGCAGGTGACGGTGCTCGAATACCTCGACCGCATCTTGCCCGGTATGGACGCCGAGACGGCGCAGGAAGCCCACAAGATTTTCAAGAAGCAGGGCATGATGTTCGAGTTGGGCAGCAAGGTCATCGGCGCGCGGTTCGAAGGGAACTACGTGACGGTCGAACGCGACGGCGCCGGCGCCATTGGGTGCGACCGGGTGCTGGTCGCCGTCGGACGTATGCCGAATACCGACGGCCTTGGTCTCGACGCGATCGGGCTCGCACCCGACGAACGGGGGCGCATCCCGGTCGACGATCACTTCGCCACAGCCGTCAAAGGCGTCTATGCGATCGGCGATGTGATCCGCGGCGCGATGCTGGCCCACAAGGCCGAGGAAGAAGGCGTCGCTTGCGTGGAGCACATGGTCACGGGTTACGGCCACGTCAACTACGATGCGATCCCGGGAATCGTCTACACGCATCCCGAGGTGGCGTCCGTCGGACGGACGGAGGAAGAGCTGAAGGAGGCGGGCGTCGAATACCGCAAGGGGACCTATCCGTTCCGCGCGAATGGCCGCGCCCGCGCGCTTGGACAGCTCGATGGCAAGGTGAAGATCCTCGCGGACGCCAAGACGGATCGCGTGCTCGGCGTTCACATCCTGGGACCACGAGCCGGCGACCTGATTGCCGAGGCCGCCGTCGCTATCTCGTTCGGCGCCTCCAGCGAAGACATCGCCCGTTCCAGCCACGCCCACCCCACCCTTGCCGAAGCTATCAAGGAAGCGGCCCTTGATGTCAACGGCCGGGCAGTCAACATCTAATCTGCATTAGCGCCAAGCCGCCGGAACCTTCTTCGGGTTGACGAAGAACCACGCCAGGGCGGCGGTCCAGTAGATCCCGGCGATGAGGTAGAGCACCTGGTTCCAGTCGCCGCCGGTGCGTTCGATGCCGCCGATCATGTGGCCGACGACAATGGGCAGCATGAATCCGCCGAAAGTCCCGCCCATGTTCATCAACGCCATGACGAGGGCGGTTTGCCGTCCGGCGACATCCATGGTGGCGGTCCATGCGGCCGGTCCGCCGAGTCCGGAAAACAGCGCTCCGAGCGCCATGGCGGCGACGAGCCGGGTCGGGTCGGGCGTCCATGAGGCGACTACGCATAGCAAGCCGGAAAGCCCGAGAGCGCCGATGGCGACGCCGCAGCGGCTGATGAACTTGTTCCCCGTGCGGACCAGCAGCCAATCGGTGATGACCCCGCCGGCCAAAGAGCCGATGACGACGCCCACCAGCGGCGAGCTCGCCATCATGCCGGCGCTCTCGCGGGTCACGCCGTAGCCCTTCTCGAGAAACGCCGGGAACCAGGTGACGAACATCTGATAGCCGGCCGCCCGAAAGGCGGATTGGATGCACAGCGCCCACATGCTCATCGACGAGAGGGCAGTGAGGGCGTGCTCACGGAACGTCGGCTGGGAATCAATCGACCGCCCGGAAGGTTCCGTGGCGGAGTCGCCGCTCTCGGCCTCGCCGGAGTGGATCACCGCTACCTCGGGTTCGTTGACCCACGGGTGCTCTTCCGGCCTCGTTCGGAAAAGCGTATAAAAGCCGACGGCCCAGATCAGACTTACGCCTGCCAGCATCACGAATGCAACGCGCCAGGAGAACGATTCGAGCAGGACCGCCGTCAGCGCTATGCTCACCGCGCCGCCAACGGACATCGCGGAACCGTTCGCGGCGCTGGCCAGACCGCGCTGAGCCAGAGGGAACCAGTCCTTGACCACCTTTGCCGAGTTGGGAACGAGTCCCGCCTGCATCCCGCCGAACGCCATGCGCGCCCAGATGAAACCCCAGAACGAAGACACGGCCGCGAACCAGACGGTGCAGACCGACCAAGCCACACAGAGAAAGGGCAATGCGAAGCGTGTTCCGAAGCGTGTCCCCAACCAGCCGGTGGGAATCTGAAAGACGAAGTAGCCGATCGACATCACGCTGAGGATGTACCCCATCTGCTCGCTCGTGATCCCGGTTTCGGCCTGGATGGTCGTGGCGGAGGGAGCGATGGCGTGCCGGGTGAGGTAAGCCGTGGTCGAAGCCAGGGCGACGAGCACCATCACCAGATAACGGATTCTTGTCGGGGAAGCCGCGGCGGTAGTCACTTGGGGCTCTCGGCCGAGCCGAGAGCGCCCAATCTTAGCACACGGCAGCTCGCGCTCTTCCGGGCAGAAGCAACCCGGATGAGATGGTCGCCCGCGGCCGGCTTGTTCATCCTTCAGAGTCTTCCATTTCCGCATCTGCAATCTCCTCGACCTGCCTGCGACTCATTGCGGACGGATACGGGACTTCCACAAAACCACTTGTGTCCGTGCAATGGGTGAAGTGCCCCTGATGAGCCAAGCGGAACGTCCCCCTTCGGCTCGTGGTACTGAAGCCCTTCAGTCTTTTTTTTCCGCCCCGGCCGGCATAGCATGAGGACAGCGAGGTGGAAATCCTGGCCTTCGTTTCTCACCACATGGGGAGGCGAAGTGCGTGAGAGGGCCGGCAGGAGGAGGCGCGAGCCGACCGCGTCAGCAACACCGCCTTTAAGGTTTTCTGCAAATCACGAAACACGAATCACGGCTTCAATGTTTTTCACGAGACACGAGTCACGAAACACGAATCACGGACTTTATGGCCGTTCGGTTCGCTGTGGGTGCGCAAGGGTCGCACCACCAAGAACCGCCGCCCGGACCGCCGCTCCCGTCGCCCTGCGGGCTCATTCCGCTGCCGCGAACGCCAAACGAACCCATGTTGAGAAAGGGGAACTTTCTATATTGCGTTTATTGAGTCCCGCAAAGTATTATGACACCTTTTGGTAATTTGCAGCATCTATATAGGTATGGGCAACCCCAAAGGGGTGAAGCGGGATTTGCAGGCGCTGGAGAAGCGCCGTTTCGAAGCGATGCGACTGCTCAACCAAGGCCTGAATCAGTCCGAGACGGCGAGACGGGAGAAGGTCGAGCGGCAAACCGTGGGTGCATGGCGGCGGCAGTACCGTCGGCAGGGACCGGCCGGGCTGCGTCAAGCCGGGCGAGCCGGGCGCAAGCCGCTGTTAGACGCCGCTAGACGCCGCGCAACGGGAACGGGCTGGTGTCGCTGTTGCTGCAAGGCCCCGAAGCGCACGGCTTCCCCACGCCGCTGTGGACTTGTCCGCGGCTGGCTCGCCTGATCGCAGAGGAGTTCGGGGTCGACTACCACGAAGGCCACGTCTGGAAGATCCTGCGGGGGCTCGGCTGGAGCCCGCAACGCCCGCTCGGCAAGGCGCGGGAGCGCAACGAAAAGGCGCTCCGCACTTGGCAGCGCAAGACTTCCCCGGCCCTTGAAAAAAGCCCAAACCGAAGGCCGTACGCTGGTCTTCATCGACGAAAGCGGATTGAGTCAGAAGCCGCATCGTTGCCGCAGTTGGGCGCCGCGCGGCCAGACGCCCGTCCTAGCGTTCAACTTCAACGGGCAGAGGCTTTCCGTCGCAGCGGGGCTGACGCTGCGCAACTTCTACTTCCGGCTCGATCCCGGCGCGATCAGCCAAGCCGAGGTGATCGACTTTCTCAAAGCGCTGCTGCGTCACATCGACCAACCGTTGCTGATCGTCTGGGATCGATTGCCGGCCCACCGCAGCCGCCTGGTGCGGGAGTTCATCGAACTCTCCAAGGGGCACATCGTGACGGAGTACTTGCCGCCCTATGCGCCGGAGCTGAACCCGGTGGAGTACTTCTGGGCCTACTGGAAGCAGCACGAACGGCCCAACGTCTGTCCGAAGGACTACCGCGAGCTAAGTGCGCGGGCTCGCCAAGCGCTGCGCCGCATGCGCCGCAAACCGCGCTTGATTACTGCCTTCTGGAAGCTGTCTTCTCTTTGTTTTGATGGACGGTATATTATGCGAGACTCAATAAGACGAAAGTCGCTGACGCCAACCCGGGCGGCAACCACGTTGTCTGCAATGACTTCCGTCGTGTTTCATAACTTCCCTCGCGGTTTTAGGCCAACCGGTCGGTCCGGATAATCCTACCACTCTCGCTGGAGACGGCTTTGCGCAGATTGTCGAGGGGGCTGCGGAACCCTTGACCCCCGCGTTCGGCGTGAGCACTGGTACTGTCGGCAGTCTGACTCAGCTCGCACAGAATTACGACACATAGATCCACCCTGACGGCGAACTGTTGATCCAAGGCCCTGACAAGGCCGTATAGTCGGCAATCCGGACAAGTGCCTCGCCCTTGGAGAACCGCAGTTGAATCCAGCTTTGTCGGCATGGGTTGAACCAGCTACTTGCGGTGGTGGCTCAAGTCAGCCTTGACCGGGAGACGAAACAGCCAAGAAGAATGTGACATCCTAGGGGCGTCGCAACAAGCTTCAGGGCCAATCAAATAGTGGTACAACCACTCGCAGGTTGACACCCCTGGCTGCGCAATAAGACATGAACGGACATACACTTGCTGGGACGCCCATCCCGCTGACGGTGCTTCTTGTCTCCACCTGGATCCTCGTTGCGACCGTTGCGACACCCCAGTCCCTGGCAGCTGAAGAAGAGGTCATTTCGTTTCGAATTCGATTCGGGATGACGGACGGGCAGCCCCAACCCTGGAACGGGACCGTCAGCGCCGTAAAGGGCGAGATCATTCGCCTCCGCAACTGGGCTCCGCATCCCTCCGAAAGGATCGTTGGCAACCACGGGTGGATTCTGGCCACGCGGTGGAACAAGGCTCGCACGCGGCGCGCCTTCCAGAAGGAGTACCACCGGGGCACGCTTCCCTACATGGACTATCCCGGGATTGTGGTGGACGTCAAAGCGTCCTCGAACACGGGCGTCACGGTTGAGACCGAGCGTGGAGACTTCGAGATCAACCTACGCCAGTTACAGACTAGCTGTGTTCTCACGTACTTGGATGGCGCTGTCGTTGTCGATCGAGTTCCGACCGCCGATGTCATTTCGACCGCAGCTTACACGAACGACTTCGCCACGATGCTCAGTGGCAACGAAGGGCAGCCCTGGGTCGCATGGGTCGCATACCGCGACAACGGAAACTACGTCCTCACGCGACGATGGGGAGGCGATCGGTGGGAGCCGGCCGTTCTGGTCTCCGATAAGCCGGCGGACATCTACCTCCCGAAGTTGGGCCGTGATCGCCTAGGTCGGCCATGGGTCGTTTGGTCAGAGCAAAACGACGGCAACTTTGATCTTCACGGAAGCTACTGGGACGGCGAGCAATGGTCTGGCTCTGAGCGGCTTACTACACATCCGCAACCCGACATCGAACAAGCTTTGGCGACGGATGCTCAAGGGAACCTCTGGCTCGTTTGGCAGGGATTCCGCGACGGCAAGGCCGACATCTTTGCCCGGCGATTTGACGGCGAGGAGTGGTCAGCCGAGGAAAGGATCTCCGCTTCGGGTGCCAACGACTGGCAACCTGCCGTGGCGGCGGACAGCCGAGGCACCGTCTACATTGCCTGGGATACCTACGACAAAGGCAACTATGACGTTGCAATGCGGCGCTTCAGCGAGGGCAAGTGGAGCGACGTGACTCCGATTGCCGACACACCTCTTTTTGAGGCACACGTCAGCGTGGTGACCGACGGTGAAGATCGTTTGTGGGCGGTTTGGAACGAGACCGGCTTCCAGTGGGGCAAGGACACCGGTTTCGGCATCGCCAAAGAGGCAACAAGGCTCTATGACTCACGCTCGATCGGTGTGGCCGTGCTTCACGGTGGCCGTTGGCAGGTTCCTGTGGCGGACATCAACGCATCACTACCAAGCCAACTGCGCGAGTACAACGACTTCCCGGTCCTCCAAAAGGACGCTGCCGGGCGCATGTGGGTCTTCTTCCGCCATCGTCACGTCTCCAACCCCGACATCATGGAACCCTCATCGTTAAGAGCGGCCGCCTGGCAGATCCACGGGACCGCCTACGACGGTGATCACTGGACAGAACCGCTGCACTTACCCTTTAGCCGGAATCGTCAGGATGTCCGCTGGGGCCTGGCTTCTGACGGCGCAGGTAACCTTCTCGCCGCCTGGCCCACCGACAACCGCGACGCAGCTGACTTCGCATTCCGTAATGCCGAGATCTACGCGGCAAGGTTACCGCCTTTGAACGGTAATCCCAAGAAACCGCAGTTCCGCGTTGCTGTTGAGAAGATCTATTCCACCCACCCGGTCCACCCTAACGAGGCCGAGGATATAGCTCGTATTCGTGATTACAAGATCGAGTCCGAAGGCAAGACCTATCGCATTTATCGCGGCGATACGCACCGTCACACCGAGTTCTCAATCGACGGCCGAGCCGATGGCTCTCTAATGCAGGCCTACCGTTACGCTCTCGATGCCGCCGATCTGGACTTCCTTGGCGTCAGCGAACACAACGTTTTTGCGCAGGACATCGAGTACATCAATTGGCTTTTGCCTCAGTACGCAGACGTCTTCCATCTACGCGGTAGCTTTGTCCCGATCTACACCTACGAGCGCAGCCTTAGCTACCCAAACGGTCATCGGAACATCCTCGTAGCAAAGCGCGGCATGCCTACCCTGGTTCGGTCTGAAGCTGAGATTCGCGGGGAAGAAGGAGCGGCGAAGCTTTATGCGTATCTGCGACGTTACAACGCGATCGCCATCTCTCACACCAGTGCGACCGACATGGGTACCGACTGGCGTGACAACGACCCCGCCGTCGAGCCGCTGGTTGAGATATATCAAGGGGACCGTTACTCGTCCGAATATGAGGGGGCTCCCCGCGCCGCCACCCGCGAGCGGCCGATGACGATGGGACCCCGCGTCCGTCCTGCTGGCTTTGTATGGAACGCATGGGCTAAGGGCTACAAACTGGGCGTGCAGGCCAGTTCCGACCACATCTCGACTCACATTTCCTACGCCGCCACAATCGCCAGTGAATTCACCCGCGAGGGCCTGTTATCTGCGATGCGTCAAAGGCATTCCTACGCCGCCACGGACAACATCATCCTGGACTATCGTCTGCGAGCCAATGGCAAAGAGTATCTACAAGGGGACATCGTGTCGGTGGATGGAACATTCCAGCTCTGGGTGAATCTGATAGGCACGGCAGCGATCCGTCAGGTCGACATCATCAAGAACCAAACCTTCGTCCACAACCGTCAAAACCTGGGGCGTGAAGTGAGCTTCTCGTTCGTTGACAACGACGTCAAGCCTGGGGAGAACTACTACTACGTACGCGCGATTCAGAGCGACGGTGAGATGGCTTGGTCATCACCCATCTGGGTCGCGGTGAGGTAAGCGGTGTTACCCTAGCCCTATCGAGGGATTCGCCGATCACGCCCTTGGCGGCGATGGGACCCAAAATGGATCGGAAGGGATGGGGGGTGTAGGTGGTGTGGTGGCGGGTCTGGTGCCGCACTGTCACCGAGCTTCGCTTCCGCGAAGGGGAATCTCGGAAGTCAGGCCGGTGCCCGCCAGTGCCAAATCCTTACTGACGGCGAAGCCTTGATCCAGGTGCCAGTTCAACCCTTGCCGACCAGGGTGGATCTAGCTCGCGAATCTCACCCAACTGTCCCTTATCAGAGAACGGCAGAACCGACGACCCGAGTTGATTAGGACGTGACTTCAGGGCTGTTCGAAAAGGGCCTGAGCAAGGTGGCGTGCGAGAACGGCCACTCTGGCGATACCATCGGACCGGGAGTAGACCGCAATGCGATCTGATTTGTGAGACCTCGCAAGGCTGAAGCGCTACGTTGACTCGCATTCTTTGGGGAAGAGAACAGCGCGGACAGGACTGGCTTCCAGGCCAGGGATCTTCAAGGGAAAGGCGCTGAGGGTGTATTCGCCCGGCTCGACTTGCAGCAGGTTAAGGCAAACGAAAACGGGCAGTCCGCGACGTGCTACGGCCAAGTGAGACGGAAATGAATCGCCGGAGGGCGGGTCGAGACTGTAGTAGTCGAAGCCGACCGAGAGCGGCTCCCACGCCAGCAAGACTTCCGTTGCCTCCGGGGTGAGACAGCAGTAGCCGTTGTCGAAGGATTTTTTTCTGAGGAGTTCAGAATTCCGGGTCTTGAGAAGGATATGGCTCCCAGGCCGGGGGCGAAGGGAACGAACAGTCGTCTCGTTGATGATCATGCAGTCGCCCATGTCGAAGACATGAGCCGGGCCGTGGAAGTGTGACAAAGGCAGTTGGTCAAGCGATGCGCCGTCCGGGAGGAAGTGAGACGGTGCGTCCACGTGGGTGCCGACGTGGCAGCCGATCTCCAGCGACGAGGCGGTGAGCGCCGCGCCGTCCGAAATCGACGACAGTCGATGCAACTTGGGAACGGGGTCGCCGGGATAGAGGACCAACTGGTCGTCGATCGGAAGAGTGAGATCAAGGGGAGTTTCGCTGGCGGCCATGGGTTTGGATAGGTTCACTCAATCGTTCCTGCTTCGAGCTGACGACCATTTCATTCTCCGTCGTGTAGCGCACCTGGATGGGACGGCAGCAGACCTCGCAATCCTCGACGTACGTCTGCTCTTTCACCGATGTGTCGAGCAGAATGGAGATCTGTTCCCAGCAATGAGGGCACGTGAAGAAGTGCTCCATGCGGTTCAGCCTAGAGGATTTGGACCAACCGGAAGTCTTGATTGTCAAGGGCGGAGCAAAATTAGGCCACTGGGGCGGAGTAAAAGTAGACCATCTCGGGGATAGGACTCGTTTCTGAAAGCGGCTGTTTTGGGGGCTGGAGCGAAGTCGGGGGACGCCTGTTAAGGCGGCCCCGGACGTAGTGGAAGCCCCTCGAAACAGCCGGCGGCTGGGCGGGGGGATCAGGGGGAGGAAGAACGCTTCCGGGAACGCTTACTCTGCTGGAGACGGTAGCTCTCGCCGTTCATCTCCAAGATATGGACGTGGTGGGTGAGACGATCCAGCAAAGCGCCGGTCAGCCGCTCGGAGCCGAAGATCTCCGTCCACTCGTTGAAGGGTAGGTTCGAGGTGACCAGCGTCGAGGCCCGCTCGTAGCGCTGGCTGAAGATCTCGAACAGTAACTCCGAGCCCGTCTTCGACAAGGGGACGTAGCCCAGCTCGTCGACGATCAGCAGGTCTTGCTTGGCCAGCTGTTTTTGCAAGCGCAGGAGACGTTTGTCGTCACGCGCCTCGAGCAACTCGTGGACCAGCGCCGCGGCGGTGGCAAAGCGGACCCGATAGCCTTTCTGACAAGCGGCCAGCCCCAACGCCAGGGCAAGGTGCGTCTTGCCCGTACCGGAGTTGCCCAGCGCCAGCACGTTCTCTCTGCGATCCAGATACTCCGAGCGCGCCAGCTCCAGGACCAAGCTCTTGTTCAGCGACGGAATCGAGCGGAACTCGAAGGTCTCCAGGCTCTTGAGCACCGGGAACTTGGCGGTCTTGATGCGGCGCTCGGTGGCGCGCTGTTCGCGATCGAGCAGCTCCAGCTCACTGAGTCGCAGCAGATAGCGCGGACAGTCCAGACCTTCGGCCGCGCATTGCCGCGCCACTTTGTCGTACTCGCGCAGGAAGGTCGGCAGCCGCAGCGCCTTCAGCTGCGCTTCCAGCAGCACTTTCGGCTTGGCCGTCACTCGGCTCCCGCGTCCACCAGCGCCAGATAGTCCGCCGCTGCGGTCCTCGCCACCCGCGCCGTGGGCAGATGGGGATAATTCTCAAGTTCCAGCCGGGGTGGGCGCTGTTCGATGCGACACAGCACGAGATGCTTGACGGCATCGAAAGAGATCGCGCCGAGCCGTAAGGCGTCCCCTACGGCAGCACGGACTTCTTCGAGCGGAACGTCCTCGAGCAGACGCAGTACCTGGACATACTCTCGAGCTCCAGCCTTGCCGAGCCGCGCTTCGAGCAGCCGGCGCAGTCCAGCAAACTCCTCGGGCAACTGCCAGCCTTCCAGCGGCGCTGCTTGCTCGAGTGCTCCGGTCTTGCGCTCCAGTAGGGCCAGATAGTGCAGCGGGTGAAAGATCAGCCCCTCACGCCCATAGCTGCGCCGATGCCGTGCGATCTCCTCGCTGCCGGCGCAGATGACGACTTTGTCCACATAGCCCTTGATGAGCACTTGGCGGTGTCCGTACTTGGTCGGCACCGAGTAGTCGTTGGTGTGGTAGCGCACCAGCGACAACGACGTCACTCTCCCAGGACGTGTCTCGCAGGCCTCATACGCCGCTGCCGGCAGCGCTAACAGCGCTTGTCGATCACGCTCGAAGCGCTCTCCGATCTTCTCTCGATGCCCGCGTTGCCGGCGCTCTCGCCTCTTGCGGCACTGCTCTTCCAGCCATACGTTCAACGCTGCCCAACTGGGGAACCGGGGCCGCGGTACGAAGAAGCTCCGTCGGGCGACCTTCACAAGGTTCTCGACCTTCCCCTTGTCGTTTCCCTTGCCCGGCCTCCCAAAACGCTCTGCGAACAAGTAGTGCGACTGCAGCTCCGAGAACGCCTGCGTCTTCTGCCGCGTCCCGTCGCCTAGGATCCGCGCCACCGCCAGCGTTGTGTTGTCGTAGAGAATCCGTCGCGGCACGCCACCCCAGTAGCGAAACGCCTCGACGTGCCCCTCCAAGAAAGCTTCCGTCGTCTCGGCCGGAAATGCCCGCACGTAACTCTCGTCGCTGTGGGGTAGATCGATGACGAAGTAGTGCGCCTTCGCCAGCACCCCGCCGATCTCCACTTGCGCCTCGCCGAAGTCCGCCTGGGCGTGCCCCGGCGGATGCGTCAGCGGCACGAACATCTCGCGCTGCGAGGTCCGCTTCAGCCGCACGTAGTCTTTGATGATGGTGTAGCCGCCCGCGAAGTCGTGCTCGTCTCGGAGTCGTTCGAAGATACGTTTCGCCGTGTGCCGTTGCTTCTTCGGCAGCGCTAGGTCCGTCTCCAGGATCTGGTCGATGATCGGCGTGTAGGCGTCGAGCTTCGGGCGTCGAATCGGCTTCTGCCGCCGATAGCCCGGCGGCGCGGCGTAGCGCAGCATCTTGCGCACGGTCTCGCGCGCCAGCCCGAAGCGCTGCGCCGCTTCTCTCTCGCTGACCCCTTCGACAAAGACCGCTCGGCGAACGCGTGCGTACAGCTCCACAGAGTACATCCCTCCTGCATCACACAAAACACCCCAAAAATGTTTTATGAAATGCTGGCGGGCGGTCTAGTTTTGCTCCGCCACCAGCGGCCTCAAACGGCCGCCCTGTGGTCTATTTTCGCTCCGGCGCTTACACTTGATCCAGGTCGCTGGATCCACCCATGCCGACTAGGGCGTGTTAACACTAACGCAGGGCCTCGACGATAAGAGCGAAGTGAAGGAAAGCGAGGAACATCACATCGAGTTTATCGAAACGCGAGAAGATGCGCCGGAAGCCCTTGCGTCGCCGGAAGAGCCTCTCGACTTCGTTGCGGCGGCGGTAGAGCCGGTGGTCGTATTCCCACGGCTCCAGACGGGTCCGACGGGGCGGCACGACGGGAATCCATCCAAAATCCAGAGCCAATTGGCGGGTCGGGTCGTCCTCGTAGGCGCGGTCCATCAGCAACGTCAGCGGCGCGGGCAACGGCCCCAGTCCGGCCAGCAGATCGCGGCCCTGTGGGGCGTCGTGCGCTTGCCCGGGTGAGAGAGCGAACGTTATCGCCGTTCGAGCATTCGCGGCAACCCGATGAATCTTGGTGCTCCATCCGCCGCGGGATTTGCCGATTGCTTGCGGACCGTTTTTTTAACGCGCCCGTGCCGTCGGGATGAACCTTCACGATGGTGGAGTCCATCGAAACGGCTTCGACCCGGATGCGCACCAGTTGCTCGCGCTGGAGTTTCTCGAAGACGGCATCCAGCACGCCGTTGTTGGACCAGCGGTTCATGCGGGTGTAGATGGTGTGCCAGTTGCCAAACCGCTTGGGCAGACCGCGCCACTCGCAGCCCTGCTCGGCGACATATAAGATGGCGTTCAAAACCGTGAGATTCGACAGGCTCACGTTACCGCGCTGGCGCGGCAGGACGGGCTCAATACGGCGGTATTGCTCCTCGGTGATCTCCAGGCCTTATTATAAAACATTCTTGGAGGTTAGTGTTAACAGGCCCTAGCCTAGGCAGGATTCAGCCGCCCGCCTACGACTCAAAATCATTGCTTATCACGCGGCAGGCTGAGACTGCTCCACGCTCCGATCGAAGGCCGCCGGTTTCACAGGTGAAGTTCTATAAACCACATCACCACGGTGTTCGGAACCACTGAGGGTAGCGCCCACATTCGTGTTGAAATACAACATAAGGAAGCGGATCCGGGCGCGATCGAGGACGTACTGGCCGTAGAGGATGACGTTGTCCCATTCGATCGGGCTGACGTGCTAGGAGCAGGGTTGCGGCAAGGCCTTCCTTGGTGACAGACTCCGCTCGCCCCGTCCGTGTGATCTGCTTGCTTGCCAATTGGCTTCGAGACGGAAAGATCATGGCCAGGTGTCTATAATAATGTCCGTCTTGCTCGACGTTAGTTGACTATACAATGTTCTGGATACTATAGTCTTTAACGGTCCGAAATAGGCCCCATTTGACCTTTTATTGGACGCCGCCTTGAAAACCGTCGCTTACCTCCGCGTCTCCACTCGTTCGCAGGACCTCGCCAACCAGAAGCTGGCGATCCTCGAGTTCAGCCAGAAACGCCAATTCCCGATCGACCAGTTCATCGAGTCCCGGATCTCGTCGCGCAAGAGTCCGCTCGAGCGCCGCATCGACGAGATGTTGGGGACGCTCGAGCCCGGCGACCGTCTGCTGGTCAGCGAGTTGTCGCGGCTCGGCCGCAGCCTCTCTCAGGTGATCCAGATCGTGGAGACCCTGGTCCGGCGCAAGATCCGCTTCATCGCCATTAAGGAGGCGATCGAGTTCGACGGCAAGCAGGACCTGCGGACCAAGGTGATGATCGCGCTGTTCGGATTGTTTGCCGAGGTCGAGCGCGACCTGATCTCAGAACGGACCAAGGAAGGACTCGCCGCTGCCAAAGCCAAGGGGAAACGGCTCGGCCGGCCCAAGGGGGCCTTGGGAACATCCAGGCTCGACGGCAAGGAGCAAGACATCCGGGCGTTGTTGGATAAGGATGTCTCGAAAAGCTCGATCGCCAAGATCCTGAACGTCTCCCGCTCCGCCCTCTACCACTTTATCCAGACCCGCAAGATCGCTCCGGGCTGACCCCAAGGCTCGGACCGCCCTTATGTTGTATTTCAACACGAATGTGGGCGCTACCCTCACTGGGGTCGACGCACGAGAAATCCCAGGATTTAGTTCGCAAAGCCCAATACTACGCAGAGGCCTATCGGGCCTCCTGGAACTGCTAGGCCTTCAGTCTGCGACCGAGAGATTGAGGGCTCCGGGGCCAGAATGGTCGCCGCCCGCGACCGGCGTCTTTTCTTCGCCCCGGGCCCCTCGTACTCTTGACCGCAAAGGGTCTTATTCAGCCGCAGATCAACGCGGCACGGGGAGCCAAGGACACGAAGCTTCCGGAGGAGTTTCAAAGACCACCGAGCTGGCTGAACGAGCCACAGGTCGGATGAATCCTGTTGGGGTTAGACTAACTGAAGCGGATCTTGGCGAGGTAGATGCTGGTTTTCTCCTCGTGGGATGAATAGTAGCTCATCCATAGGAGGTTGTCGTGCCAGACCATGCCGGGGTAGCTGTTGTCGCCTCCGCTCGGCAAGGTAAGGACTGGCTCGTAGCTCTCGGGCGTCATCCTGGCGAGCACCGTCGTGGCCCCGTCTGCGTGATAGCGGCGCGCACTTGCCCAGAGCCCGCCGTCGGGCAGGCGGATGAAGTTCGGTCCGCCGATGCTGTACTTCATCTTGTGAAACTGCCACCACTTGTAGGGCGGGCGGCTGCGGCCGATCCAGCCCGGACGGACCAGCGCGATCATCTCGTCGTCAGGCATGAAGCGGAGCGTAGTCTCACTGACTCCGGCGGCCATGAACTCGGTGACGTAGTCCCATTGCAGGCCGTCGGTGGTGGTGTAGAGAAAGCCCCGGCGCGTCCGACTGCCTCGGTTGAGCTTCGATAAGCAGTATCCGGTTCCCTTGTGCCAAGTCACGCGCCACAGCCAATGGTCTTCGGCGAGCACGCGCTGCGGGGTACTCCACTGGGTGCCGTCGGTCGAGAAGGAGACGCGCGGCGACCGCGTCAAATACCGGCCGTACTCATACTTGGAGCCGCCCATGATCAACATGAGCCGGCCGTCGGGCATTAGCGACAGCTTCGGGTCGCGCAGGTCGGTGCCGGATTCGGTGAGGAAGCCGGTTGATTCCCAGCGGCTGCCGTTTTCGGAGAAGTCATCCGAGACGATTACGCGAACGCTCCCGTTGTCCCCAGCGTGGGCTGTCGCTTCGCGGAAGGTGCAGTACCAACGGTCGCGAAACCGGATTAGGTCGGTGGTCATGTGGAAGGCGCCGCGGTCCCAGATGCGCTCGACGGAGAGGAGTTGCGGGTTGTCGAGCTTGGCTGCGGTTGCTCCAGAAAACGGCGTAGCCAGGGCGGCCGGGACAGCGGCGCTACGGGACAGGAACGCTCGACGAGCTACACCTCTTTGCTTGCGACTCATGCAGTCCTCCTTTGGAGCAGGGCGGTGTGCTCACCCGTTCCGATCCACGCTCTCTTAGCTGTGGAACCAATTCCGTCCTGACACGGATTTACAAAGTACACCCTTTCATAAATACGGTCACGTATCTGAGCGGGGCATCCGCCATCCTGGGCGGGCGGGCACTGGGGCCCGCCCCTACATGGCAAACAGGGACGTAACCGTATTTGCGAAACACACTACTAAGCGCTGCTAAGCCGGCCGTCAGGCGTTCGAGCTCGCGGGACCTCCCAAAAACGCTTTCAGCTTCGGGGTGTCCAGTGATCGTGTCAAGCGGAAAACGCCTGCGGGGCCTTCCTTAAACCCTATGTAGACGAAAACATGTTGCACGCCCCTTTTCGAGTCGATCACGGCACCGCCAGGGTGCAACCCGTCGGAGCGACCGAAACGGCCATCGGCAGGCCGATCGCCGTTGCGCAGCCGGGCAAACAAGGTGCATTCGAAGCGCCAGTTCGCGCTGCCGGCAAACAGCTCGTTCGGGTCGATGCTCCATAGGTTGAGGGACATCTCTTTGGCATGGAAGCGTCCTTCGCCACCACCGGAGCGCGCCGGCACGGCCGCCTCCAGCCGCTTCGTTACCGGGTTGTAGTCGATGTCGAGCGTGTCTTGCCGGCCCCGCTTGCCCGCGACGCGAATCGTCGTGTGCTTGGCCATTAGCGGATGCCAGCCGGTTTCCGACCATAACTGCGCGTAGACCGAGGTATCGGTCGCGGGGTCGTAGGCCGCTGGATCGTAGCTGCGTGAAACGATGAGTAACTTGCCGTCATGAAGCAAGCCGACCGGTTCACCAGGGCGCACGAACGAAGGCAGATCCTGCTCCTCTTCCCGCCAACTCTCGCCACCGTCCTTCGAGTAACGGAAATGCATCTTGTCGGCGATGCGTACCGTTCCTCTGGTGCTGTCGGGAGGGTGCTTCCCTTTCGTGTATTCCTTCGTCACGATGTTCGAGTGTCCCACCACGACGAGCCCGTAGTCGGGATGCTCGAACAGGCGCGGGCCGATATAGAGCACTGCCCCGGGGGTGGTGTCTTCCCGCATGGCCTTGGAAAAATGAACCCAACTCTTACCCTGATCGTCGCTGCGAAAAACGCCGTGATCACTGACGACAACTACTCCGCCGTCGGATGCCGTTCCAATGGCGTTCAAGTGGATCTTGTATCCCAGGGTGGGGTCTTGGTCCGGGGCAAACTTATAGCGATGAGAAAGCGGGATAAAGCCGCCGCGGTCGCGGTCCTCGGGCTTCATGACCTGGCGCAGGTCGAACGGCTCCGACCACGTTTCGCCACCGTCGGTCGAGCGGGTCACCATCGCATAGGTGTGCTCCTGGCTGAGTTCCGCTCCGCGTTCCGCTCCGCCCCGCCAGCGGTGTGCGGGAATGTGCCGGTGCACGACGAGCAAGGTCTCGTCCACCATCGTCCCGACCGGCCAACCTCGGTGGTTGTAAACCGACTCGGGATTCGGTGGCAGACTTACCGGCGCCAACTCGATCAGACCGTTTTGGCGGCCCTGCTCGAGCTTGGCAAGCTGCGCATCGGGCATCTGCAGCAAGTCATAGACAAGCGGGTCGTGCTGACGAGGAAACGACTTCTCTGCAACGTCCGGACGTGTACCGCATGCTCCAGCGGCCGCCAAAGCACCGGCAGCAGACCCAAGGAGCTCACGCCGCGAAATAGTCACAATGGGATTGTACAGTACCGAGGGGCTTTCTATCGCCCCCAGAGTTGTCCAACACAAGATGATCCTGAGAACGAAGCGGTCGGGACAGGGCACACTGCGGGTGAATGCGAGTCACCATGCAGCATGCTCAACGTCTCACGCTGGAGGAGATGGGGGAGTTTGTGGCCTCCAGCGGCAGCCTCAGCTTTACCGGCGCCGACCGCAAAGAGATCTATGGCCTCGTGGAGGGCGCCTTGCAGGCCCGGCAGTAGCAGCGGCTGTCGAAGAAAGACAAGGGTGTCGTGCGGCGCTATCTGGCCAAGGTCAGCGGGCGCAGCTTGGCGCAGATCACGCGGCTGATCCGGCGCTACCGTCAAAGTGGGACCGTGCAGCCTTGCAAGCCCGGCCGGCATCGCTTCCCGCGCCGCTACACGGCCGCGGATGTGGCCTTGCTGGCGGCGGTCGATGCCGCCCACGAGGGGCTGTCGGGGCCGGCGCTGCGGCGCATCCTCGAGCGCGAGTACAACGTCTACGGCCACCACGAGTACCAACGCCTGGCGTCGATCTCGGCCTCCCACATCTACAATCTGCGGTGTAAGCGCCGGAGCGAAAATAGACCACAGGGCGGCCGTTTGAGGCCGCTGGTGGCGGAGCAAAACTAGACCGCCCGCCAGCATTTCATAAAACATTTTTGGGGTGTTTTGTGTGATGCAGGAGGGATGTACTGTGTGGAGCTGTACGCACGCGTTCGCCGAGCGGTCTTTGTCGAAGGGGTCAGCGAGAGAGAAGCGGCGCAGCGCTTCGGGCTGGCGCGCGAGACCGTGCGCAAGATGCTGCGCTACGCCGCGCCGCCGGGCTATCGGCGGCAGAAGCCGATTCGACGCCCGAAGCTCGACGCCTACACGCCGATCATCGACCAGATCCTGGAGACGGACCTAGCGCTGCCGAAGAAGCAACGGCACACGGCGAAACGTATCTTCGAACGACTCCGAGACGAGCACGACTTCGCGGGCGGCTACACCATCATCAAAGACTACGTGCGGCTGAAGCGGACCTCGCAGCGCGAGATGTTCGTGCCGCTGACGCATCCGCCGGGGCACGCCCAGGCGGACTTCGGCGAGGCGCAAGTGGAGATCGGCGGGGTGCTGGCGAAGGCGCACTACTTCGTCATCGATCTACCCCACAGCGACGAGAGTTACGTGCGGGCATTTCCGGCCGAGACGACGGAAGCTTTCTTGGAGGGGCACGTCGAGGCGTTTCGCTACTGGGGTGGCGTGCCGCGACGGATTCTCTACGACAACACAACGCTGGCGGTGGCGCGGATCCTAGGCGACGGGACGCGGCAGAAGACGCAGGCGTTCTCGGAGCTGCAGTCGCACTACTTGTTCGCAGAGCGTTTTGGGAGGCCGGGCAAGGGAAACGACAAGGGGAAGGTCGAGAACCTTGTGAAGGTCGCCCGACGGAGCTTCTTCGTACCGCGGCCCCGGTTCCCCAGTTGGGCAGCGTTGAACGTATGGCTGGAAGAGCAGTGCCGCAAGAGGCGAGAGCGCCGGCAACGCGGGCATCGAGAGAAGATCGGAGAGCGCTTCGAGCGTGATCGACAAGCGCTGTTAGCGCTGCCGGCAGCGGCGTATGAGGCCTGCGAGACACGTCCTGGGAGAGTGACGTCGTTGTCGCTGGTGCGCTACCACACCAACGACTACTCGGTGCCGACCAAGTACGGACACCGCCAAGTGCTCATCAAGGGCTATGTGGACAAAGTCGTCATCTGCGCCGGCAGCGAGGAGATCGCACGGCATCGGCGCAGCTATGGGCGTGAGGGGCTGATCTTTCACCCGCTGCACTATCTGGCCCTACTGGAGCGCAAGACCGGAGCACTCGAGCAAGCAGCGCCGCTGGAAGGCTGGCAGTTGCCCGAGGAGTTTGCTGGACTGCGCCGGCTGCTCGAAGCGCGGCTCGGCAAGGCTGGAGCTCGAGAGTATGTCCAGGTACTGCGTCTGCTCGAGGACGTTCCGCTCGAAGAAGTCCGTGCTGCCGTAGGGGACGCCTTACGGCTCGGCGCGATCTCTTTCGATGCCGTCAAGCATCTCGTGCTGTGTCGCATCGAACAGCGCCCACCCCGGCTGGAACTTGAGAATTATCCCCATCTGCCCACGGCGCGGGTGGCGAGGACCGCAGCGGCGGACTATCTGGCGCTGGTGGACGCGGGAGCCGAGTGACGGCCAAGCCGAAAGTGCTGCTGGAAGCGCAGCTGAAGGCGCTGCGGCTGCCGACCTTCCTGCGCGAGTACGACAAAGTGGCGCGGCAATGCGCGGCCGAAGGTCTGGACTGTCCGCGCTATCTGCTGCGACTCAGTGAGCTGGAGCTGCTCGATCGCGAACAGCGCGCCACCGAGCGCCGCATCAAGACCGCCAAGTTCCCGGTGCTCAAGAGCCTGGAGACCTTCGAGTTCCGCTCGATTCCGTCGCTGAACAAGAGCTTGGTCCTGGAGCTGGCGCGCTCGGAGTATCTGGATCGCAGAGAGAACGTGCTGGCGCTGGGCAACTCCGGTACGGGCAAGACGCACCTTGCCCTGGCGTTGGGGCTGGCCGCTTGTCAGAAAGGCTATCGGGTCCGCTTTGCCACCGCCGCGGCGCTGGTCCACGAGTTGCTCGAGGCGCGTGACGACAAACGTCTCCTGCGCTTGCAAAAACAGCTGGCCAAGCAAGACCTGCTGATCGTCGACGAGCTGGGCTACGTCCCCTTGTCGAAGACGGGCTCGGAGTTACTGTTCGAGATCTTCAGCCAGCGCTACGAGCGGGCCTCGACGCTGGTCACCTCGAACCTGCCCTTCAACGAGTGGACGGAGATCTTCGGCTCCGAGCGGCTGACCGGCGCTTTGCTGGATCGTCTCACCCACCACGTCCATATCTTGGAGATGAACGGCGAGAGCTACCGTCTCCAGCAGAGTAAGCGTTCCCGGAAGCGTTCTTCCTCCCCCTGATCCCCCCGCCCAGCCGCCGGCTGTTTCGAGGGGCTTCCACTACGTCCGGGGCCGCCTTAACAGGCGTCCCCCGACTTCGCTCCAGCCCCCAAAACAGCCGCTTTCAGAAACGAGTCCTATCCCCGAGATGGTCTACTTTTACTCCGCCCCAGTGGCCTAATTTTGCTCCGCCCTTGACAGCGCATCGATAGTCTGTTCCGCACAGTTTTGGGCCGCGGCCCAAGTTCTCAGGAGCAAGAGCGCTTCCGCGGACTCGCCGCCAAGTTGGCCGGTTTGCATCAGGTTCCGCGGGAGGAATTGCTGTCGAGCCTGGCGGTGTGGAAAGATCTGGCTCACGCGGTTCTGAATCTCAAGGAGTTTCTCTATATGCAATAGACTGGTGAAGGGAAGAGGGAGGCTTGGCCCAGCCGGCTTTGCGATGTTGCTTATCCGCAAGCCGGGTAACGGGCATTTCATGACGCACGGCCTCAGTTCGCTACCAGCGATAAGAGAACAACAATGGAACCGTATGTGAAGCTGATGATTTAGTATTCGGGGTCGGGCTATCTTATCAAAGCTCTGTTGCCCGAAGCGGGAATCTTTAGACTGGAGATAACACCGATGCTTTACAAACTTAACTCGACCAACAGCAAATTTGACAAGATCGAACCAGTTGCCTTCAAAGACTTTTCAAGCTTCGGCCGACTCGAAAAGGATCTGGAAGAACTCATTGCACAGAACATTCTCGGGGTCTTGTTCGAAGATGCCAGTTTAATGCCTATATTTCGGGAGCGGCAACGCCAAGCAGAAGCCGATATCTATGCTCTAAACGGGAAGGGCGAACTCACGATTTTTGAACTGAAACGTGGTGCCGCCGGTGAGGAGGCGGTGCATCAAGTGTTACGTTATGCCCAGAATGCTAGCCAGTGGAGCTTCACGCAACTTGAAGCAAAATATCAGCAATACTCCGGAAGTCAATCTGGTCTCCTTCGTGCGCATCAGGATGCATTCAACCTTGAACACCCATTAGACATAAAGGAGATAAACAATCAGCAACATCTGTTTATAATCGGCAGCGCTGTTGACGAAAATCTAGTTAATTCCGTCGAATATTGGTATGAAGAGGGTATCTCCATCAGATTCCTTCCTTACCGGATATACGAGCTAGGAGGGGAACGATACTTCGAGTTCTTCGCACTGCCGTACGACAAGCACAAAAACCCGGCTTATTCGAAAGGCGTTCTGTTCGATACCAATCGGAGTTACAACGAAGAATCAATTTGGTACATGATAGAGAATTCCCGAGTAGCAGCCTTCGGAGATGCTAAGCGTTTTGTTGAGTATGTCTACTCCGGCGATATTGTGTTCTTCTCACAAGATGGGAGGGCATTGTTGCGGCGGCTAGGGTCAAGAATAGCTCGATTCAGGCTCCCGATTCCACAACACTGTATCGAGATGTCGAGTTCATCACCCCGGTCCCCGAAAGAAGCAAAGAGTTCAAGGCCATGCCGTTTAAAACAGTGTCTGAAGTTACGGGTAAAAACTTCTTTTGGGCGCGTACGATCAAGGTTCCATATTTGTCGTTGGCAGAAGCGGACCACTTAGCTAAAGAGTTAGTAAAATATCTTGAAGAACACACATGACAATGCGTTGCAGGGAACGCTTCGCTTCGTACCCCTGAACGCAGGTGTTATGCTTCACGTCATCGAGTCGTCGAGGTGAAAGCAAATGAAGAAGAGGCCGCAATATCAGGAAGACTTACTGTGGAGAAAGCGCCAGGAGATTCCGGACCCTCAGGTTCTGAGAGCTGCGACCAAGAGATCGAGATGAAGCGCCGACTCCTCAGCAACGCCGGTTGTCCAGGAAGTGTTCGGGCCATGACGCGGCGTGACGCACTCAGACTGGCCTCGAACGGCTTCGGGTATCTCTCTTTCTCGGCGCTGGTCACCGCGGAAGCGATGGCCGACGGCCGACTGCTTCAGCCTCACTTCAGGGCGAAAGCTACGAACGTCATTTTCCTCTTTATGCCCGGCGGCGTTTCGCACATGGAGAGCTTTGATCCGAAGCCGAAACTGGCCGAGCTGGACGGCAAACCGGCGAAGCTCGACAACTACCTCGCCGGTCCCGACCGCAAGTGGCTGCGATGCCTGTGGGAGTTCAAGCATTACGGACAATGCGGTGCTCCTGTCAGCGAGCTGTTTCCACATACGGCGCGTTGGGTGGACGACTTGGCGATTGTAAGGTCGATGAAATCGGAGTTCCCGCTGCACGCACGGGGCAATGTGTTCCTGCACACCGGACGCAACTTCGGGGGCTTCCCGAGTCTCGGTTCGTGGGTGAACTACGGGCTGGGGAGCCAGAACAAGAACCTGCCGGGCTACGTCCTCTTGCGGGATGCGTCCATTCCACCTGGTGGTATCGAGAACTTCTCGAACGGGTTTCTGCCCGCGACGCACCAAGCTACGCACATCCGGGATGAAGGTCCGCCCATGGACAATATCGCTCCCGCGGACAAAGACCGGCGCGTGCAAAGAGTCAAGCTCGACGCCTTGCTGCAGCAGGACCGGGACTTCCAGCAAAGCACGAGCGGCGATAGCGTGGAATCCGCAATTGCCAACTATGAGATGGCGTACCGCATGCAGTCGTTGGTGCCGGATGTGTTGGCCCTCGCGAAGGAATCGAAGGCGACGAAGCGGCTGTACGGCCTCGATTCCGAGGATAAGCCGAAGCGGCTGTACGGGTTACAGTGCTTGCGCGCACGGAAGCTCGTCGAGGCGGGCGTGAGATTCGTGGAGGTGACCTGCCCGAACTTGTTTGGCATGAACGGCACCTGGGATCAACACAGCAATCTGAAGAAGGACCACGAAAAAAATGCTTTCGTCACCGACCAGGCCATTGCGGGTTTGATCCAGGACTTGAAGTCGAGAGGACTTTTTGAGCAGACGCTCCTTGTCTGGTCCGGTGAGTTCGGACGCACGCCCGACACCGGCAACGGCGACGGACGCGACCATCATCCCTTCTGTTTCACGATCTGGATGGCCGGCGGCGGCGTCAAGGGGGGCGTGACCTATGGTGAGACGGACGAGTTGGGCGATCAGGTAGCCGCTGATCCCGTGACGATCCATGATCTGCACGCCACTATTCTGCATCTCCTGGGCCTCGACCACGAAAAACTCGTCTACCGTTTTGGGGGCCGCGAACAGCGCCTGACCGACGTTCACGGGCGCGTTGTGCGCGAGATTCTAACCTAAAGCAGCGAGCCCGGTTTTCGCGGCACAGGCCCAGCGATTCGTATCCTAGGCCCGAGACGCCACTCGCGACGCAGAACGTCTGGATGCTCGATGATTTCACCAGCGGCAATGGTGAGGCGCAAGTTGTAGCGGCCCCAAAAATTTCCCGGACCATATTTCGCAAGCGCCGAACACAAGCCTTTTGAGCCTCCGGAGATTTGGTTTTGGGGACCGGCTTATTATTGCCGGTCAGGCTGGATTCCGGTCACCGGCGGTCTGCTTGTGTATGCTAACATTGCCCGATGTGGAGCCTGCATTTCTCACCAAGTTGCGAGGTGAGGTGCGAGAGAGGGCCGTCAGGACGAGGTGCACGCCGCTTGGCGCGCGCGCGCAGGTGTACGTGACAGTACATTGAGCACGGCAAGCAATAGCAACGAAGTCATGGCGGTCTTATCGCGTGCTTCGGCCGTCAGGTGGTCAGGAATGCAGGCTAGCACTTCTGCCACCATCTGCGCAGTCCGGCGCACGTGAGACTCGGCGGATACATCAAGAAACGATCGGCTTCAGGCCTGTTGAATGGATACTAGCGATGAAACCCAGAGAAGCACATATCAGTAGACGCAATCTTGTGAGAGCAGCGGCGATGGTTCCCTTCGCGGCGGTTCGCGGAAGCGCCGCGAACTCGGAGGTTCGGGTCGGGCTCCTCGGCTCCGGCGGACGAGGAAGCCGTCTGTCGAGCCACTTGGTCAAGGTCCCGGGAGCGCGGCTCGTCGCGTTGTGCGACCTCTTTGAGGAACAGATCGCAAAGGCCAAGCAGAACATCCCGATTGAGAATCCAAAAATCTACCTGGACTACAACGAGATGCTCGTGAGCGACGAAATCGACGCGGTCATCATCGCAACACCGGTGTTTCTGCATGCCGAGCATTTGGAGGCAGCCGTCAGAGCCGGCAAGCACGTCTACGTGGAGAAGCCCGCCGGCGTCGACGTCGCGGCCTGCAAGCGGGTCATGAAGGCCTCCGACTCAGCCAAGCCCGGACTCAACGTCACGTTCGGGTTCCAGCAGCGCTACGGCTGGACCTATAAGCAAGCCCGCAAAGTGATCGACTCGGGCGGGCTCGGCAAGATCCGGCAAGCTGAGGCCCACTTTCTCAAAGGCACCGTCACCGGTAACGAACCCCTGCGAGAACGTCCTGGAACACTCCACGACAAAATTCGCGAATGGAAGTGGTGGCGCGACCTCTACGGGGACATCGTTGTCGAAACCTATTGTCACTCGATCGATGTTCTCAACTGGTCTCTCGGCGACCAACACCCGATCAAGGCGGTAGCCGGAGGCGGTCGAACGATCAAAAAGGCGGGTGATATGGGAGATCACATCTCCGTCGTTTTTGAATATCCCGACAACATCCGAGCGACACTGGTCGGGTCTCACATCATGCCGCGCTTCTACCGGGAGGTTCATGAACGCGTTTGGGGATCCGCCTCAATGGTCGAGACCGCCCGGGGTTACTGGAAGCACTATCGCGACCGCGACGACGTGCTGCATCAGGACGCCCCGCGTCCCATCGATCTCGACTCGATGGAGGCGTTCGTGCAGCGCATCGTCGAAGGCAAGACCGAAAATGTCGGCATTCGCGGAGCGGAGAGCACGCTCACCGCTATTCTGGGGCGAATGGCGATGGATACCGGTCGTACAGTGACCTGGGACGAGATGATGAACTCGGGATAATCTCCAAGCTGAACTCCGTGAAACTCACTGCGACGCCGTCTCGAGGTGGTCGTACGTCCCGGTTTCCGCAGGGCGCTGTTCACTCCACGAGTCCTCTCTTTTTTTCTTCCGTAATCTCTTGGCCGCTCTCCCAAGTTCATCACTCCGCCTACGGCTCAGCTTCGGACAACGTGAACGACAACCTGCCGGACGCCGCTCGTCGCAACAAAATGCCGGAAGTCCTCTTGGAGGATGAACTGGGGGGGCTCTGATACAATTCCGGCAGGTTTGGGGTGACGGGTTTTCCCGTAGATTGCGTGTACCGGGTACTGGTTCCAGCGTTGGCAACCTTGCTTTCGTCGAGCGTCTCCGGCGCGGCTGAGGTTGACCGGCGCGTCGCCGAGTGGGCTCTGGCGATGGGTGGCGGGGTCGAGGTGGAATGCTCGTCAGGCTGGGTTCGGAACACCGACAGCCTCCCGGCATCCGATGTCAGGTTGACCGGACTTGATCTCGTTGGAACGAATGTCGTTCCGGAGGACTTGTCGCGCCTCAAGGGGCTGTCGCGGCTGAAAGCACTCCATCTCCCCGCGCCCATCTGGAACCGGAATGCCGACGGCGGCAAGGATCTCACCCGCGAATTGGGGCATCTTTCCGGCATCCATACGCTTCAAAAGCTTACTTTCAGCTACCACTTTCTGGACAACATCCGGTTCAAAGATGAGGGCCTGGAAGAAATCAGCGAACTGACGGACTTGCGGGAGTTGGTTCTAAGGCAGACGGCGGTGAAGGGTCACGCATTGGCGCCCTTCCGGCGGTTGGAGTCATTGGATGCTACCCTTTCGCAGTTCGATGACGAGGGGCTGCGTGCGATCTCGGATCGGCGGACACTCAGACGACTGCGCCTGGGCGACACATTCATTACGGATGAAGGAGCAGCAGTGTTGGCTGGTTTCTCGGGATTGATCGAGCTCGACCTGCATGAGACGAATCTCAGCGACACGGGGCTCGTGCATCTGCGCAGTCTCGGGGGCCTGCGCAAGCTCAATCTGATGGGGACGGGCCTGACCGACGTGGGGCTCGACTACTTGCAGGGGCTTACGGCGATCGAGGAGTTGAATCTCTATCGAACGAAGATCAGCAATGCGGGCCTCGCAAAGCTGCACGGGTTGACCAGCATTCGGGAAATCGATTTGCGCTACACGCGTGTTACGCGAGCGGGAGTGGAACGGATGCGGGCGGCGTTGCCGAATGCCCGAGTAGTCTTTCTTGACGTCTCGCTCCGTCCACCGCGACTCAGTCGGAATCCGAATCCTCCCGTGGCCGGCGATGCCGAGTCGGTGGCTGCTTGGGTTCGGAAGTGGGGCGGGGAAGCCTCCCTTCAAGGAGGCAAACTGGTCTCGCTCTCACTGCTCTCGACGGCGGTCAGCGACGAGGAGTTGGCTCATCTGAAGGGTCTTCCGGATTTATGGAAACTCGATCTGGGAGCGACGGAGGTGGGTGACCTTGGCCTACGGCACGTGGCCGAGCTGCGGGGCTTGCGCGATCTGCGCCTCGACAACACGGCCGTTTCCGATCAGGGGCTTCTTCACCTCGCGGGTTTGACGAACCTGAAAAACCTGTCGCTGCGGAACACCTACATCGAGGGAGAAGGTCTGTCCCATCTGTTGCATTCCACCGCGCTGCGCAGGCTGACGTTGAGCGGCTCGCCGATCAATGACCGTGGGCTGGCGTTGTTGAGCCAAGTGACCTGGCTCGAAGACCTGGGTCTCGCTTACACCGATGTTACCGGTCAAGGAATGCGTCATCTGGAGCGGCTGAAAGGTCTCGAACGATTGGACTTGACAAGCGTCGACATCGGCGACGAGGGGATGGCTGGCCTGAAGGCGCTGACGAACCTGCGAAGCTTGTCGCTAAAGTACGGGCGGTTCACTGATGACGGCCTGACGCACCTCAGCGCTCTTACGAAGTTGGAAGAACTGGACCTCCTGCGTACCCGCGTCACGGACGCCGGCCTGGAGATCGTCGGGGAATTGACCCGGTTGAAGCGTTTGAATCTCGAGCACACTGATGTCACCGACGACGGGCTGTGTCATCTGGAGGCACTTGCGGAACTTCGGGTCTTGAACCTCGACAATACCTATGTAACCGATCGAGGCGTGCGCCTGTTGGGACGGTTTGCGCGGCTTGAGCTTCTCAATGTTTATCACACGCTCATTACCGAGGAGGGTCACGAGCGCCTCAAGGCGGTGCTGCCTGAGTGCGAAATCATCTGGGACCCGGAATCGCGGTTGCCCAACCGGCGTCGGGCATGAATTCGGCTCAACGCGACCGGGATGAAACGCAAAGGCGGCGCAGCCGTCTATCGGACGGTTTCGTGAGCCTCTGTCCGTACTCATCGAGGAGTCGCCGCAGTGACTAGTTGTCGATGATCGATACCAGCCTGCTTTCCTCAAGCCTGACGGTCGAAGCGCGCTGGTAAGGCCGCTTGGCATCAATGAGCAGTCGCCAGTGACCGGCGTTCAGGAAGGGAAAAGGGTCAGTAACCACGAACCACTGGCCACTCTCGCACAACCGTCATGACTTCGTTGCGCTTGCTTGCCGTGTTCAATGTACGATCAGGCGCGCCTCCACGCGCCAAGCGGCTCGCGCCTCGTCCTGACGGCCTTAGCACGCTCTTTGTCTCGTCGCATGAGGAGAAAAGTGGGCCCGTGTGTCCGACCGCTCAAGGAATGGCTGTTGCCCGGCTGATCCGTCTGGCTCTCGTGGTTTGCCTCGGCGCAACGGCAGTGCTCGGACAAGCCGGCAACACGGCGTTGATTCGCGAACTGGAGCAGCCGCCTGACATCACCTTCGTCCAAACGAAGCAGCTTAGCTGCAAGGTCAGGAAATTCAAGCCGCGCCTGGACCTGGAGTTCCGACTGCATACCGGCTATTGGGTTGAGATTCCCTTCAAGGAGTTGATCGGGCCGCAGACCGTCTGGAGGATTCAGCTTGTCGTCGAGCCGATATCTCCCGAGAGCGCCCAACTGGTGACGATTGAGCAGTTCGTCGAGACTGGGGCCGTGCCTGAAACCGTCAAGGGAACGGTGGAAATGAGTGGATCGTTCGCCGTGGGTGAGGGGTCTTATCGCGCAACGTGGCATCTGACCGAGCGGTACGGGCGCTATTGCTCCGTGGCTTGGAAAGTCGAGGCCAAACGCGGGCGGCGGGACCGCGGCGTTCCATTGGCTCTGGAACCGGGGGAAATCAGACCGGCTCGGACATACCTGTTCCGCCAGGAAGAACCTGTCGATCGATCGCTGGCCGGAGGCGATTTGAATCTCAAAGTGTTCCTCAACCTGGATACGGGGTCGAGGCGGCGGGCAACCGTGCGCCCCTGGCTGATCGCGCCGATGGTGGCCGTGATTCGCAATCTGTTCCGGCGGCCGGAATTCGGCGAATTTGCGCTGGTCGCATACAGCCAAGAAGACCAGAAAGTCCTCTATCGCTCAGACTATGAAGAGGACTTCAACTTTCAGGCGATGGGTACCGCGGTGCGCCGGCTGGCCCCGGCAACCGTGGACTTCCGCGACTTGGCCCGGGACAGCGAGACGAACTTTATCGAGAAGCTGCTGTCCGACGAGTTGCGGAACGATGACCGGACGGACTCGATCGTTTTTATCGGCTACGAGCATTGGGAAGGTAAAAAGATTCCCAAGGAGCGCGTCACGCTACTCGAACCGCCGCGCGCGCCGGTGTTCTACTTCAATTTTGCCTGGCATCCGTGGAATACCACGTTGGGCCGCGCCGTCAAGACGTGGGGCGGTTCGCAGTTTCGCATCAGAAGTCCACGCGAGCTTTTGCAGGCCGTCGAGAAGGTAGTCGAGGACACGATGGTCGCGCGGCGAAATGCCGCGGGGTTGTGAAAAAGACGTCAGGTCATCGAAGCCGTCAACGGTTAGAATAGACCGCCATGAGATCCACGACCCGCCGCCGACGCGGTTCCCTGTCAACTTCTGTTTGGAAGTATGGCAGCGCCTTGGGGATTGCCGCCCTGTCATGGGCTTGCGGCTCCGTTCCTGAGACGGAGACGGTTGTTGATCCCGAGCCGGTGAGATGGGTATTGAAGGACTTTCTCGAGACACCGCCCGTCGGTCTTTCGATGTCAAGCGAACCGGTTCTCACGGACAGCCCTGCCGGCCCGGTGGTCCTTTTCGATGGGGAGGATGACGCGTTCTTTCTCGACAGCAACCCGCTGGAAGGTCTCCGCACATTCACTCTCGAAGTGGTGTTTCTGCCGGCCTCCGACGGGCCGCCGGAACAACGCTTCTTGCATTTCGGCTTTGCAGACGGCGAGCGAGTGCTGCTGGAAACACGCGTCACCGAGGAGGGCCGGTGGTATCTGGATAGCTTCGTTCAGAAGGGAGATACCAACAAGGCCCTGATCGACCCGGAATTGCTGCATCCGGGTGATCGCTGGTATCACCTTGCTTATGTCGTCGACGATGGTCGGCTCAAGAACTATGTAGACGGCAAACAGGAGCTTTCGGCGGAGATTCCTTTTACGCCCCTTGAAGGCGGAAGAACCTCGATCGGCGTCCGGTTGAACCGCGTGTTCTGGTTCAAGGGGGCAATCCATTCGATTCGTATTTCGCCGGAAGCACTTGAACCCGAGTCGTTTACGCGCCCGGCGCTCTAGCCGGAGCGCACCGCAGCAGGTGGGCCGGGACGGAGTGGTTCAAGCCTCTCTTGATCAACGAAGAGCTTTCTCTTGAGCAGCTCGAACTGCCGGCGTGTGAGGCGGGGAATCGAGAATAGCTCTTCGATAGACCGGAACGGACCGCTTTTTTTACGTACGCGCAGGATCATCTTGGCTCGTTCGGACCCGATGCCCGGTAGCGCACGCAGTTCCTCCGCGGTGGCGGTATTCAGATCGAGTCGCTCGGCCTCCGCAGCGCCGCCGATGCCCGAAATAGCGATCACGAACGCGCCAAGCTGAAAGATCTTACCGATCATCGACAAGCCGCTGAGCCTCCTCTCCTGGACCGCTCGGCAAGGTCGGACACAAGGTCGTTTGCTGGTTCGCCTGAGAGCACCGCTCCCAATGGACACTTTGTCCGGAGGAAGTAGCTGGGTCAAGGCTCTTCCGACCCTGCCCGGCCCGACCGAACCGGATTGAATCGACAGTTGGCCACTACTGTTCACAATAGTTTCCTTGTCTTCAGCGCCTTGATTCGATCGCGGATCTTCGCTGCTTTCTCGAACTCGAATACCTTGGCGGCTTCTTTCATCTGCTTGTCGAGACCCTCGAGCAGCTCCTCCATCTCCTGCGCGGATGCAGGTATCCGGACGGTGTCCTCCTCGGCGGGCACCACAAGGTAGTCTGCCTCGACGATGGGCGCCAGGCTCATGTCCACAGGTTTCGAGATGGTCTGTGGCGTAATGCCGTGGGCGTCGTTGTATTGCCGCTGGAGCGCTCGGCGCCGCTCGGTTTCACTGATCGCCTGCTTCATGCTGTCGGTCATGTGATCGGCGTAAAGAATCGCCTTGCCATGAACATTACGCGCGGCACGCCCGATGGTCTGGATCAGCGAACCTGCCGAGCGCAGGAATCCCTCCTTGTCGGCGTCGAGAATCGCGACAAGCGATACTTCGGGTAGATCGAGACCTTCCCGCAGTAGGTTGACGCCGATCAGGACGTCGTATTCTCCACGGCGCAGGTCCCGCAGATGCTTGACCCTTTCCAAGGTGTCGATCTCGGAGTGCAGGTAGCGGCACCGCACGCCGGCCTCGTGATAATACTCCGAGAGATCCTCCGCCATGCGCTTGGTGAGTGTCGTAACGAGGGCCCTCTCGTTTCTCTCCGCGCGGTTCCTTATCTCGGCCAGCAGGTCGTCGACCTGACCCTTGACAGGCTGAACCTCAACTTCGGGATCGATGAGACCGGTGGGTCGAATGATCTGCTCGACCACGACGCCTGCCGACTTCGTCAGATCGTAGGGTCCTGGGGTCGCGGAAACGTACACGACTTGATTGACTCGTAATTCGAACTCATCGAAGGTTAACGGACGGTTGTCCAATGCGCTGGGCAGCCGAAACCCGTGTTCGACCAGCACGGTCTTGCGGGAACGGTCGCCGTGATACATGCCACGGACCTGAGGGACGGTCTGATGACTTTCGTCGATGAAGACCATGGCGTCTTGGGGAAGATAGTCCAGCAGTGTCGGCGGCGGTTCGCCCGGCTGTCTGCCCGAGAAGTGCCGGGAGTAGTTCTCGATCCCGTGGCAGTAGCCGACTTCGCGAATCATTTCGATATCGAACAACGTACGCTGTGACAGCCGCTGTGCCTCGAGCGGTTTGCCGATCCGATGTTGCTCAGCATTCCATTCTTTTAACTCCTCCAGGATGCTCTCGATCGCACCCTTCTTCGTGTCGTCAGACATGACGTAATGACTAGCGGGATAGATCGGCACTCGCAGGAAGGTCTGCCGCACCTGGCCGAAAAGCGGATCGATCTGCGACAGACTCTCGATTTCGTCGCCCCACAACTCGATGCGGTAGGCGTAGTCGTCGTAGGTCGGAAAGACCTCGATGACGTCGCCGATGACACGGAACGTGCCGCGCTTGAACTCGCCGTCGCGCCGTTGGTAGAGGATCTTGACTAACTGGCGGGTAATCTCTTCACGCGAGATTTGTGCGCCCTTTTCGAGCATCAAAAGCATGCCGTAGTAAGCGTCCGGAGATCCGAGGCCGTAGATGCAACTCACGCTCGCAACGATCAGACAGTCGCGTCGCTCGAACAATGACCGTGTCGCTGAGAGGCGCAGTTTGTCCAATTCGTCGTTGATCGTAGCTTCCTTCTCGATATAGGTTTGCGAGGCGGGTATGAAGGCTTCGGGCTGATAGTAGTCGTAGTAGCTGACGAAGTACTCAACCGCGTTATCGGGAAAGAAGTTCCGAAACTCGTGATAGAGCTGTGCCGCCAGAGTCTTGTTGTGGGCCATGACAAGCGTGGGCCGCTGCGTGGCCTCGATCACCTTCGCCATGGTGTAGGTCTTGCCTGATCCCGTTACGCCCAACAAGACTTGATGCGGCTCGCCGTCGTTGGCTCCCCTGACGAGCTGCTCGATAGCCGCACCCTGATCTCCGCGGGGTTCGTACGCCGACGCCAGGCGAAATGCCATGAAGAGCTGCTTCTTTCTGAGGGGGTGGATGAATGAACCGCCCCTGCGCCGCCCGCGGCGCACTACCGGTTCATCAGGATAAATCTTCGCGGGTCGATCCTGATCTCAGTAGGTTTCTTCGGAGTCGTGAACTCGAACTCCGTAACCGCGCCTTCAGTAACAACAAGGCGCTCACCTCCCGGGCCTTCGGCCGACTGTGCCTGAATCGCCACGATCAGGCTGGACGAATCAGTAATGCCCTCTTGACGCAAACGCCCCGTCACAAGAAAACCCCTGCCGGCGCTTTTTGTCTCGAAGTCCACATTGAGGGTGGGGATACCCGTGCTGTATACCCACTGGTCAAAGAAGTCTTGAAGGTCGCGATCAGGACTTTCCTTCGGAAGAAACCGCGTGGCCAGAGTGCGAAAGCCCTCGGTGTCGATCGAGCGGAACCGAAACTGTTTGCACAGCGATCGCAGGAAGGCGAAGAAGTTGGAGTCGCCCATGACCCCACGCAACATGTGCATGATCCAGGCGCCTTTCTCGTAAACGATGATGCTCATGGCCTCGGGGGCGCGTGACGACCGCAGGCGGTCGCCGAGCACGATGGCGCCCGTGTTCTCGATCGTCTCTCCATCGGAGTCGCGCGCCAGCAGATCCGTTTTGTACGTCGCCAGCACGCGATCGATTGCTGCCCGCCCGCGCCGTTTTTCGAGAAGGAGTAGGGAAGAATAGGTCGCCAGTGCTTCCATGAGCCATTTGTCGCGCTCGGCCTCGGGCGCGACGACGTTGCCCCACCACTGGTGAGAGATCTCATGGCTGCGCAGCAGTTCGGAGTAGAAGAGTTGCTCTTCCGGGGAACGGCCTGCCAGCGGCGGATCATCAGGACGAAAATAGCTCAGGGTCGAGGCGTAGACCAGCCCGGGAAACCCCTGTCCGATGCTTCCCGGAATGGGCGAGATGACGATCTTCGAGGAAGCCGGCGGCCCAAAGCGATCGAGAAAGAAAGAGAACGCTTCTGCGCTGTCGGACGCCACGTATTCCAGGCGCGATACGAGGCTGGGCATTCCGGCGTGCGGCGTCGGTGCGGCGATCGTCGCCAAGGCGCCTTGCGTGCCTCGGCGCGAGGCGCCACGAGACCCCGGTGAGAAAGGAGACCAGATGATCGGAGGCCTTGCCTTCGGCCGCAGATTCTCCTCTATCTTCTTGTTGGCGCAGACTTCCACTCGGTAATCGCCGATATCGTGGTGCCCGCGGGCGTATGTCCCGAGGTTGAACCCGGCCAGTTTGATCGGAGAGGACGTCCGGAAAACTGATGTCCGCACCCCGTCGGATGTCGAAGTGTCCACCAGAGCCCCGGTCGCTACGAGGTCGAGTTGATCCGGATAGTGGAATGCCAACTCGAAATGGGTGAAAGGATTCTCCTGCCGCGGATACCATGAGCCTCGGCTCCCGACGTAGTAAACACCGTTGCCCGCGTCGCTCACGACCTTGCCGCCGTAGTGAAACTCGATCCGGCGCCTCGCCTCGGAAGCGGCATGGCCGGGCAGCACAATCGCAATCAGATTGTTGTGGCGGCGAGTGACGCCGCTCGAGTTCGGCTCGCTGAACTGAATGAATTCCGCCTCGATGTCGTCAATCAGTACTTTCTGCAGGCGAAGTCGCTCGGAGAGCTCGAACGCGAAGATTCGCTGAGTTGAGCCTTCAGAGAAAAAATCGGCGCTCGCGACGACCTGCATCGCGAGGTCAGCTCCTAAACGAGCTTCGATGCGGTAGTTTTCGAGATGACCACGATGCGGAATCGGCTTCCGCCGGCCCGAGCGAAAGCCGCGCCCCGGAAATCTTGACCATACTTCGTAGAAGCGTTGCCCATCACGCCAAACCGTCTGCCCCATCGTCACCTGCTCGCGGTTTCGCGGGTCGATCACAACGTCGAAACGTCCCGCCGGTCCACCTGCGATGGCTGCCGCAAAGAAACCGTCGTTGAGAGGAAGGTTCGAGAACGTGTCGAAGAGTATGCGCAGCGACAGACCCTCCAGCACGTTGTGCATCGGGTACGACCACTTGCGGGCCAAGTCTGCTCCCGCGGCCGGGTCGGGCCGCGACCCCGCGCTTTCCTCGATCGAAGTGCGGAGCACTTCTGCGCTGTCGTCGGTAAAGAACATCATCGCCGTCCGAAATCTTTGATGCAGCGCCGGCTCGGAGGTGAAGCGGACTAACGATTGCCGCTCGCGCGCATACGGCGGTATGAGTAAGATCTCCCCCTTGTCGGTCGGTTCCAGGGCCACGAAGAGAGCGGCGGACGTGCGTCCCTCCAAAGGCTCGGCGAAGATCAGATAGCCGTCGATGAAATAGAGCTTTACGTCTTCGCGTTCGAGGAAGACATCGCGGACGCGAAAACACTGTTGCGGATCAAGACCGAGATTCTGGATGGCTTTGAGTTGGTCTGCCGCGGCTTCGCCGAGAGCGGAAGGCGCGAATGCGCCGTGCGTCAGCAGGAGAATGAGAAGCCGCCGCATACCCACTTTTATGTTGCGTCTCCGGCCACAAGGGGTCAAGCGCGGCAGCAGGTTGATGCGCCGATCGACCTCGCGCAACAGCAGGGCGCCGCCGCCGGAGCTGATCACCCCGCCGTCAAACCGGGCGCTCACCTGACGGCGAAAGTGCTTGGCAAACGAGAAGCTGGATTGGCTACACTCTGTAATCGTAGGGCTGCTTGTCTTCTGTGGCGCTAACGTTTTCTCCATAAATGTTTTACGCCACAACAGGCAGCCCTTTTCCTACCCCCTTGTGAGATATCCGGGCTAGACCGCGACCCCCAACTCGTCCCACGTCACCATGCGCCGTCTGTAGATCGCTTTGCGTCCCATGATGCCGGTGAGCGCGGCGACGGCCGCCGTTTCGATATCGGCGATTGGCTTGCGGTTTTCACGAATCGCCCGCAGGAAATCGTTGTGGGCTAACTCGGTCAGGTCGACACCCTCTTCCCCCTTATGTTCGACGGGCTCGGCGTCACCGTAGATGTCGTAGAAGGTCCACGAACCGTAGTCCAGTTCGATGGCGCCCTTCTCGCCATAAACGATGAACCACATGCCGTTGGGCAGTTTTTTCAGCTTGCGGGGATGCAGATAGAGCTGGCTGTAGTCGAGGTGCATGTCGTTCTGATAGATGTACTCGACGCTGAAGCCGTCCATCATGACCGTGCCGGCCGGCATCGGCTGGGGCAGGTATCGTTTGCCATGACCGTAGACGCTAACGGGGCGGCTGCCGGCGAGCCAGTTGCAGACGTCGAGGTTGTGAACGGCGTTCTCGACGATCAAATCGCCGGAGAGCTTGACGTCGTTGTACCAGCCCGGGAAGCGCCGCCGCGGGCCGCTACCCCCTTCGCGCCGTGTGCCGGGCTTGGAAGGCGTGCCGTGGCGTTGCGCTTTGATGACGAGAGGCTTGCCGATCAAGCCGGCCTCGTGGATTTGGGCCACGACCTCCTGCATGTGCGGCGCGTTACGTGATTGTTGTCCGATCTGAAACACCGCTTTGGACTTGCGCGCCGCGTTCAGCACCAGTTTGACCTGACCCGCAGAAATGGCGAGAGGCTTTTCGCAGAAAACATGCTTGCCCGCCTCGAGCGCCGCCGCGGACATCTCGGCATGCAGATAGCAGGGCGTGGCGATCAACACCGCGTCGATGTCACTCCGGCTAAGCAGTTCTTCGTAGTCACTGTAGGAGCTTGGGTTGTCGGCCTGCGCCGTGCTTTGTGCAGTGTCTCGCGCGGAGGGGTCGATATCGCAGACCGCCTTGACCGCGATATCGGAGCGTTTGATGAAGCGTCGCAGATGCGCATTGCCCCGTTTGCCGACGCCGATCATTCCGAAGCATAAGGGGTCTTCTTGCGCGCTCGCGGACGTCGCGGCAGCCGCCGCAGCCACTCCTTGCAGGAAGCGACGGCGCATGAGTTTAGTTTTGTGCACTCCAGTCTCCCATGGAAAAAATTGCAACTTGCTTTTCAAGGCCACTCAGTTTGCCATGGCGCTGCCGTGTGTCTTCGTCCCCGTTTACCGACGGATCGACCACGTCAATAGCCGTGATCGGCAGTTTCTGAGCCAAGGCGGGGTGCGCTGCGTAAAAGATGCCGGCTAGCCCCAGCATACATACCAATAACAACGGTTTTGTGGTCTTCATTACGGTCTCCCTTCGCTCTGACCAATCCCCGCCTGGTTGACCCGGTTTGACCAGGATTTTCGTTTTGGCCCTGGCGCGGCCACAGTATATATACGCGTTGCTCCGAATACCACTCTTTAAGCGCTGAACCCTGCACATCATCGCCTCCGCCGGTAGGCGCCAGGGCCTCGTCATCCCCTCACAGATGTCGGTTGAGCGGACTGAACGGCACTCGGGCCGATCGCTCATTTGCCGTTCTGCGGCAAGCCCGGCGTTTCGTCCACCTCACAGGTCGCGGACGCCGCGAAATCCGAGGTTGATGGTGGAGCTGTCCGGGGTGTTCGAAGTGCGGGCGGCCACGCGGTAGCGATTGCAATACGATTGGTGACACAAGAACGATCCGCCTCGCATCACGCGAGACGATCCGCTCGCCGGGCCTACGGGATTTGATGCCGTTGCAAAGAGGTGATAGCTGGGGTGAAACCAGTCCTGGCACCACTCCCAGACGTTGCCGGCCACCGAGTAGAGGCCCAACCCGTTGGCGGGAAAGGCGTCCACCGGACAAGGGCCGGCGTACCCGTCTTCGGCGATGTCTTTGACGGGGAATTCGCCCTGCCAGATGTTGCACATGTGCTTGCCGTCGGGCGTTAGATCATCACCCCAGGCATAGATCTTCTGTTCCAAGCCGCCGCGCCCTGCCGCTTCCCACTCGGCCTCGGTTGGCAGGCGCTTGCCCGCCCAACCGGCATAGGCGAGCGCGTCGTTCCAGGAGATGTGCGTCACGGGATGGTGCGGACGCCCATCGACGTTCGAGTCCGGGCCCTCGGGATGCGCCCAATCCGCTCCGTTCACCTTGCACCACCACTCATGGCCGGCAACCGTGTCGTCGACAAGTTCCCTGTAGTGGTCGCGGGGCAACTGGTTGTGGAACACGAACGACCAACCAAAACGCTCCGCTTCCGTTATATACGAGGTCGCTTTAGTGAACTCCCTGAACTTCTCGTTCGTCACCGGGTGCTTGTCGATCCAGAAACCGTCGAGAGTAACCTCGCGGATCGGCCCTTCCCCGTCGGCTGGAAATCCGTCCTCGGCTTCCGTGCCCATCTGGAAGCAGACGCCTTCGAGCTTGACCATATCCTCGGTTGAACCCTTCGTGGCCCGCGGGCGCCTCTCGGTCAGATAGCGTGATTCCGCCAGACGCTCGGCGCGTTCCTTGCTGGGCACGCAACACGGGGCCGGCTCGCTGGTCCGCGGGTGAATCGGCAATCGGCTGCTCATCACTTGATCGCGAAATTGGTCGCCTGCGCGGCGACAATCTCCTGAATGGCCGCCCGAGCCTTGAGACGATCGACAAAATCCTCCACGGCTTTCGTGTGCTTGCGGCGCAGGAGTTCCTCCTTGATATCGTCGCCGGCCTCTTGCAAGTTGCGCATGTGCGCGGGTTTCTTGTCATGCAGCTTGGCGATGTGGAATCCGAACGGAGTGCGGAAGACGGCACTGCGGCTGCCGGGCTCCATGTTGAAGACCACTTCGTCGAACTCGTCAACCATGTGGCCACGGTCGAAGTAGCCCAGGTCGCCGCCGTTGCCGGGACAGTCCGAGTGGCGGTCGGCGACCTCCTCGAAGGGGACGCCGCGCTCGATCTCTTCCTCGGCCTTACGGATCGCCTCGCGCGCCGTCGCTTCGTCGGTGTTGTCATCGACGTTCTTGACGATATGGGCTGCCCATACCTGCTCGGGCAACGCGAAGTCGTTCTTGTTCTTGCGGTAGTAGTCGGCCACTTCTTTGTTTCTGGGCGGCTTCACGTTTTTTGTGACCTTGCCGATCAAGCGGTCGAGACGCACCCGTGTTTCGATGTCCTGGTGGATTTCGCCCTCATCGTGGCTCAGGCTGAACTGCTGCCCGCCTCCGTGGCGTTTCTTGATCTGCTCCAGCACCGCGTCGATGTCCTCGGGCGGAACCGGCTCCGTGTCCTTGTCGGCTTCCTGACGCAGAAGGACCCGCTCGATGACGTTCTCTTTCGACCAGTCCCACAGATTACGCTCGAACTGCGCAGCATCGAGCCCCCGGGTCTCGCGGACTTCCGGCGGCATCTGCTCGAAGCTCCGCTGCAGGGATTGAGCCTCGCGGGCGATCTCGTCGTCTTCGATACGTTCTCCGTTAATCACCAACGGCATATTTGATGTAACGCCCATTGTAAGAGATTGCGTTCGTTGAACCGCTCGACCGAACCGAGATCCGAGCCCTTCGCCCTACCCCCGCCGAGGATCGGAAAAGAGTTGAAGAGTCCTCGGACCGTCAGCACCAACTTGACGCGGGATGACGTTCGTGCGATAAAGCGTCTAGCCAAGGGAGGGCGCCATGCCTAACGATCAATCCGGGCGGATGAACCGCCGACAATTCGTGCAGACCGCGGGACTTGGCGCAATGGCGCTGGCGGCCGGTGCGGCGGGGACACCGTCCGCATCATCGGAAACCATCGTCTCGCAGCTCTATGACAACCTGTCCGCGGACCAGAGGAGCAAGGTGACGTTTCCCTTCGATCACCCTCTGCGCTCCAAAATCGACAACAACTGGCACATCACGCCGCATCGCATCGGCGACTTTTACACGGCCGACCAGCAGGCGATGATTCGGGACATCTTTCGCGGCCTCCACAACCCCGACTTCTTCGACAAGGTCGAGTATCACATCCAGGAGGACGCCGGAGGCCTGAAGAATTACTCCATCGCGCTTTTCGGAGAGCCGGGCACCGGGCGGTTCGAGTTCGTTCTCACGGGGCGGCACTGTACGGCCCGGTGTGATGGCGACTCGGTCGAAGGCGCGGCTTTCGGAGGGCCGATCTTATACGGACACGCCGCCAACAGTTTCAATGAGCAGCCCCATCACCCCGACAATGTCTATTGGTATCAGGCCAAGCGGGCCAATGAGGTCTATCAGGCCCTTGACGGAAAACAGAGACGGATGGCTCTGCTGGGAGACCCCAGACCGGAACAAGCCACCGCGACCGTCGCGCTCAATAAGCGGGGCGAGGTCCCGGGCATTCCGCTGAGCGAGCTCTCACGGGATCAAAAGGGCCTTGTCGACGCCGTGCTCGCCGATTTGCTCTTGCCGTTCCGAAAAGAAGACCGCGAAGAGGTAATGAAACTGATTCGCGACGCGGGAGGCATTCCGGCCCTTTCGATGTCCTTCTACAAGAACCTGGATATCGGCAGTGACGGAGTTTGGGATGTCTGGCAGTTGGAGAGCCCGACGATGCTCTGGCACTTTCGGGGAGCGCCGCATGTTCACACCTGGGTGAATGTCCGCCAAGGGGCGTGAAGACCAGGCAGCCGGCTCCAGCGGAATCGAGGGATCGAATGTGCGCCCTGTGACGCTCCTGGCGCCTGGGGGTTGTGGCGGTTTGCATTCCGCGTCTCACTACGCTTTATATAGTCAGCATGAGTAAACCCATCGCTTACCTCGCGGCCGGCCTTCTCTTCACTCTCGCACTCGGCTGCGGCGGCTCCGAATCAGAATCAATGGAAGAATCAAAGGAAGCCTCTGCTCAACAGTATCTTGCTTATTTCGGGACCTACACGAAAGGAGAGGATGCGGGCAAAGGGATCTACGCCTACCACTTTGACTCGGGCTCGGGTCAAATGACCGAGATCGGCCTGGCGGCCGAAATGGTCGATCCATCGTTCGTCGCCATTCACCCCAACAATCAACACCTCTACGCCGTTACGGAAGACTTCGAAGGCGAGGGCGCCGTGAGCTCGTTTCAGATCGATCATGAGACGGGCAAACTGACGCTGCTGAACCAGGTATCGTCGAAGGGCTCCGGACCGTGCCACCTTAACCTCGATTCGACGGGCAGGATGCTGGCGGTCGCCAACTACGGTGCCGGCAGCACCGCTTCCTTCCAGGTCAACGCGGACGGCACGCTGAGCGAAGCGGTCAGCGTCATCCAACACGAAGGATCCAGTGTCAACGAGCAACGGCAGAAGGGGCCGCACGCCCACTCGGTCAATTTCTCGCTGGACGACCGCTTCGTCATCACCGCGGATCTGGGAACGGATGACTTGTTTATCTACAAAGCCGATCCGGCTACGGGCAAGATCGAGCCGAACGACCCTCCGTCAGCAAAGGTCAAGGCCGGAGGCGGACCGCGCCACTTTACTTTCCATCCATCGGGGAAGTTCTGCTACGCGATCAACGAGATGGGCAATACCATCACCGCGTTTGCCTGGGACGCGGCGATGGGCGCGATGGAAGAGATCCAAATGATCTCTACGCTCCCGGAGGGATACACCGAGACCAGCCACACCGCCGAAGTGCGTGCTCATCCTTCGGGCAAGTTCCTCTATGGCTCGAACCGCGGACATGATTCGATCGCTGTCTTTTCGATCGACGAAGCCAGCGGCAAGCTGACGGTCGTCGAACAGGTTTCGACGCAGGGCGAGACACCGCGCAACTTCGATCTGGATCCGACGGGCAAGTATCTCTTCGCCGAGAACCAGAGAACGAACAACGTCGTAACGTTCGCGGTCGACCAGGAAACAGGCAAGCTTACTCCGACCGGACAGGTGCTCAACGTTCCCATGCCGGTTTGTTTGCGCTGGGTTCCCCTGAGTTAGAAGATTGCTTAAGGAGAGATTGCCATCGCCGGCCCTTTGGTCTGGCGGTGCTCACCGTCATTCGGCTTGAACAGCCGAGAAGCTGTCGAGCGACCAGCCCATGACTTGGCAGGCTTGCGAGACGCTGCCTGAGGGCTGGGCCGGCTTCAACAAGCCCGTCTTGTTCTTATTGATTTTCTGTTGAGTAGTCTTCTGACATTCTGCTGTTCAGCTTCTCATTGAGTGTGAAAGGAATGTCAGTTCAAGTCGTGACGAGAACAGCCTCTCGCAACTGCCTCACGCTCAGGTGGTTTCCCAGGCGCTGCGATAGTCCAGCTTGTCGTCTCCGACACACAGAAACAGCTTGCCGGCGGCGGTTTTCTGCTGATTGCGGCAGCCGAACTTCGCCGTGCATTGATCGAAGCGGTTCTTGTAGGGGCAGCGCCGGGTCGACAGCTCGTCGGCGTGCCGCATCATCTCGGCGAATATCACGGAGATCCGGTCCAGACGTTTCTGGTATTCCTCTTTGTCGATCTTTGGCATGACGGCAGCTAGCTCTCGGCCCTCACTTCGTTGCTGACCAGGCGCTTGGCGAGGGAGACGCATTCCATCGCATCCTTTCCGTAGCCGTCGGCGCCCATGTCGTCAGCGAATTCCTGAGTCACCGGCGCGCCGCCGACCATGATCTTCACGTCGTCGCGGATGCCTTCGTCGATGAACGTCTCGATCGTCACCGCCATGTTCGGCATGGTCGTCGTCAGCAGCGCGGACATCCCCATGAGCGGCGCGTTGTGCTCCTCCACCGCCTCCAGAAACTCGTCGGGGGAGGTGTCCACGCCCAGGTCGAACACCTCGAACCCCGAGCCGCGCAGCATCATGATGCAGAGGTTCTTGCCAATGTCGTGCAGGTCGCCCTTGACCGTCCCCATCACAACCCGGCCGATGGGCTCGATCCCCGAAGCGGAAAGAATAGGCTCGATGTGCGCCATGCCGGCCTTCATGGCCCGCGCGCAGCTCAATACTTCCGGCACGTAGATGAAGTTCTCGCGGAACTTGATGCCCACGATTTGCATCGCCGCGATCAAGCCGTCGTCCATCACTTCGAGTGCCGGCACGCTATCCGCCAGCGCCTTCTGCGTCAGCTTATCGACGGTCTTGTGCTGTCCGTCAATGAGCGCCGCGCCGATCGCCTGCATCGCCGCGCTGCTCTTCGCGAACGTCTCGATGACGGATTCGCGTTCGTCCGGCTGCTCCAGGTACTCCTCGATTTCGTTGCGGACAAACTCGTTCGCGATGTCATTGATGGAAGCCATGCCCTTGCACCGCTGATCCTCAGTTTGGCGTCGAGTGGTCCCGGTGCCATTCTTGGACGGCTTTGGGGATCTCCTTGAGGTTTTCGATCGACGTTTGTAGCGGGATTGCGCACTCGGGTCCGATCAAGTTCACATTCGCTTCGAGGTTGCGGTACACCTCCTGGCGAACCTCTTCGGGCCCCTTGGCGAAAAGAGTTTCCGGGTTGTTGATGTTGCCGACGAGGGAGATTCGGTCCTTCACGATCGCCATAGCCTCGCTCGGCGGGTTCTTCGAGTCGTAGTGGAACGCCGCCATGCCCGATTGCGCGATGTAGTCCATGCGATCGAGCGTCTTGCCGCAGATATGGAGGATCAGCGGCACCGGTAGTCGTTCCACCAGCTCGATATGCAGGTCGAGCAGAAACTCCTTGTAGTACTCGCCGCTCACCAGATCTCCGGTCGCGTGATCCGGCAGCGTCAGGGCGTCAGCACCAGCCTCTATTTGCGCCGTCCCATACTCGACCGTCGCCTCTTTCATACGGTCGAGACATAACTTCGTCTTGCCGGGATCATCAAGCGACATCAACAGGAACGGTTCCACGCCGAAGCAGTGGTACCCCAACGTCCAGGGGCCCATCGTCTTGCCGATAATCGCCACCTCGTCGACGTACTGCTTCTTCAAGATCTTGATTGCGTCGGTCACGCACTTCGTGTCGTTATGTGTGAGGAAGTCCGAGGGCAGCTTGATGTCGTTCGGTTCCACCCAGATTGGCTCACGCATTCTGACCGTGGGCCAGTTGTCCTTCTGTTCCCATTGCATCTTGCAGCCCAAGGCCGAAGACTCCTGGATGATCGTGAACACCGGCATGATGGAATCGAAGCCCAACTCGGTGTAGCCGGTGGCGGCGAGGCGCGCCATCATCTCGGGATTGCGGTTCGCTTCGGGAAACGGCGCGTCGACCAGATCCATCAACTCCACCGTTGCCAACGACGTTGGATTGCAAGCCGGAGTACGATCGACCGGCTCTCGCCGCAAGGCTGCCAAGACTCGTTCGCGTCCGGTCATAACGTAGAGGTCTACTGTTTCTGAGCGCTGGGCGCCAGCAACTGCCCCCGGGCCGCCGCCATTTGCTGCTCGCGCTCAACGCCCCTGACGTTCAACGCGCGAATCAGCAGCAACCCCACCAGTTTATCGTGGGTGTGCCCGCAGGGGAACGCGAAGCGCTCCTCGTCACCCTCGGCCCATTCCATCTCTCCGAGCTTCACAAGGCCGGCGCCGATAGCGACCCGGCGTTTCTTTCCCCTATCGCTCTCCGCCTCTCCGGTGACGTGATAAAAACCGTCGACGAGGCTCGAGACAGTGACATTTCCGTCCGACTTCTTGTCGAAGATCGTCAGCGGCTTCGGCTGCACGGCTACGGCCGGATCCCATTTGCAGGATTCCAGAAAAACTCGCCTGCAAGCGAAATCGTGCGAGCTGTTGCACGCAAACCTCACCCGACGGCCATCGTCCTGGACCGCCTCCATGCGTCCGAGAACAACCATCGTCCGCGTTACAGACTCTACCCGCTCCCGCGCACCGTCAAGGCCACTGTACGTGTGAACCAGAAACTCGGGACCCTGCGCGCCCTGTTGGCGATAGATCCCGATCGAGATCTCGTGGAAATGCGAGTCCATCGAGACCAACTCGATTCTGCGCCCGATATCGGTCGTGAGGCTCATCTCGTCAAAACGGCCAATCGTCAAGTGTACCGTGATTTCGTTTCTCGAGGCCCAGTCGGCTGGTCCGAATCCGTCCGCAAACAAACCGTACGCCAACACAGAGTTACACGCGGAACCGTCTCGGCAAGGAGTGCCCGCGGCCCCGCAGGGCAAGAGAAGGAAGCCGGTCGTTTCAGCGATGGACATCAAGGGCCGCGAGCTGCCTCGCCCTGGAACGGGCGGGTACGACAAACCCGCTCTCGCTGCGAACAGATCTGCTGATGATGGGCGTTCCGCGCCGAATCGAACTTCGGACACCCTGTTTGCGCCATCCGCAACCGGGTTCCCTCGTCAGTCCCCCGCTTATGTACGGATTGCGGACGGATCAACAGCCCGGACGCCTGATGCGTTACATTCCGGTAGAGGACAACGGTAGGATACTGACCATGAAACGATCCCGAACCCGCAGAAGTTTTCTCAAAGCAACCACAACCGGCGCGGCCGCCGCCGGGCTCGTCCATTGCGGAGAGTCCGCCCGATCGCCGGCAGGCGAAACCACAACCGCGGTTACCTACGAAAGCCTCGGCGTACGCCCCGTCATCAATGGCATAGGCGTGGTGACCGTTCTCGGCGGCTCGATTATGCCGTCGGAGGTAGTCGCCGCTATGGTCGAGGCATCCAAGAACTTCATCAATCTGCCCGAACTGCAAGAAAAAGTCGGCAAGCGCATCGCCGAGATCATTGGCGTTCCCGGCGCAATGATCTGTTGCGGCGCGGCTTCCGGCCTGACCGTCGGGACCGCAGCTTGCGTCACGCGGGGCGACAACAAGAAACTGCGCCAACTACCCGACACGACCGGCATGCCCAACGAGGTCATCATCCAGAGAAGCCATCGCTTTGGCTTCGACACGCAGATTTGGATGGCCGGCACTAAACCCGTCGAGGTCGAAACCCGGGAGGAGCTTGAGAAGGCCGTCAACGAGCGCACGGCCATGATGTTCTTCTTGAATGTCGCCGAACCCAAGGGCCGGATCTCGCGAGCCGAGTGGATCGAGGTCGGCAAGAAACACGGCATCCCAACCATGAACGACTGTGCTTCCGATGTTCCCCCCGTCGGCCGGCTGCGCCAGTACATCGACGAAGGTTTCGATCTCGCCGTCTTCTCCGGCGGTAAGGGACTGCTCGGACCGCAGGCCAGCGGCCTTGTGCTCGGTAATGCCGACCTCGTCGCCGCCTCGCTCAAGGCCATCAGCCCACGCGCCGGCGTGGGGCGGGGCATGAAGGTCGGCAAGGAAGAGATCATGGGCCTGCTCGCCGCCGTCGAGCGCTACCATCGCATCGATCATGACGCCGAGCGCCGCGAACTCGACGCCCGCGCTGAACACGTCATCCAGACGGTAGGCGGCGTCGATGGAGTCGAGACCGAACTGCACATTCCGCCCATCGCCAATCGCGTTCCCCACGTCCTCGTTCGCTGGGATGCCGCCGCGAAAGGCCTCACACCCGGCGACGCGGTCAAGAAACTCCGCGAGGGCGAACCGGCGATCGCCGTCTCGCAAAACCCGGAGGGCTTGCGCATCTCCATGTGGATGCTCAAGCCCGGCGAGCACGAAATCGTTGCGACGCGCGTCAAGGAGTTGTTCGCCTAGCCAACTCGCCACGTTCGCTTATCCTGGACAAAGAGGTTTCCTCCAGAGTGTTCGTACTCCGACCAGCCCTTCTGCTTCTCCTCCTGCTGCCAGCCGCCGCGCAAATGCCGGACTGGCCCCAAGCTCGTCAAGAAGCGCTGGGCACCCTGGTCGATCTTGTTCGACTCGACACCTCCCAGCCCGAGGGCAACGAGAGCCTCGCCGCGAGCTACCTCAAGAAAAAGCTTGACGCCGATGGCATCCCGTCGGAAATCTTCGAGGCAGGCCCCGGCCGCGCCAGCATCGTCGCCCGCGTCAAGGGCAGCGGCAAGAAAAAGCCCCTGCTGCTGCTCGGGCACCTCGATGTTGTAGCTGTCGAACGCGATGAATGGTCGTTCAACCCCTTCGGCGGTGTTGTCAAAGACGGCATCATCTATGGCCGCGGCACCGGCGATGACAAAGGCGTCGTCTCAGGATCATTGCAAGTGCTGCTCCTGCTGCATCGGCACAAGGTCCCGCTCGACCGCGATGTCATCTTCCTCGACGTCGCCGACGAAGAAGCCGGCGGACTCGCTGGGATCACCTACCTGCTTGAGAATCATCGCGAAGCCATTGACGCCGAGTTTGCGATCAACGAAGGCGGCGCCGGCGTCTTTGATCGCCGATTCAAGCACGTCCGTTTCGAGATCCAGACCGCCGAAAAGACACCGCGCCGCATCGACTTGCAAGCCAAGGGCACCTCCGGCCACGGATCGATTCCCTTGCCCGACAACCCTGTCGCATCGCTCGCGCGCGCTGTGGGCCGCCTGTCGGAATACGAAACGCCCGTTCACCTCAACGAAACGACGCGCGAATACTTCCGCCGCCTGGCCGAACACGCGCCGCCGGAGGAAGCCGCGGTTTACAACGAGGTCCTCAAGGGGAACCCAAGTGCCGAAACGCAACAGAAACTGCGGGAGATCAGCCCGGTGTTTTATTCGATGATCCGCACATCGATCGTCCCGACAATCGTCAAGGGCGGCTATCTCAAGAACGTCATCCCCTCAGCAGCGGAGGCCACCGTCGATATCCGCGCCCTGCCGCACGAGGATCCCGAAGAACTCTTCCCCCGACTCAAGCGGATCATGAACGAGCCCAACGTCGATCTCATGCCGCACGCCGTCACGCGCCCGAAGCACCAGCCTTCGTCACTGAAGTCGGATGTCTTCCGGGCTTTCGAAAAGGTGCTCGATCAGCGCTATCCGGGCATTCTCATCCTGCCTCGCATGTCCACCGGGGCGACCGACTCGGCGCAACTCCGCGCCGCCGGCATCGAGTCCTACGGCTTCGGCCCCGGCCGCGCCGTTTGGGACCTCGCGGGCGGCATCCATGGTAAAGACGAATACCTCTACGTCGAGCCTTTCCAGGACTACGTTGAAATCCTCTACGACGTGGTCATCGAGGTCGCCGGCTCGAAGTGAATCAACCGCTTGTCGGCGCCGCCAGGACCACGCAATACCAGGACGGCGTGGTCGAACTCGCCAGCGGTCCGCCGCACGAGCGCTGTGCAGTATTCTTCCGGCCGAACCTTCGCCGACCCGAAAGCGCCTCTATGGTTCAGGGTAGCCACCGGTTCGCGCCCACAGTGGCATTGCCGGAATCTGAACCTTTTCCAATGATCACCGCCAACAACAGAGCCTGCGTGGTCTGCCTGCCATCAGCAGACTCCCACCGCTGAACAACGTCAGGAGAATCCACACCTGGCCGCCACATCGATCAACCGTCGAGAAGCTGCCGCAACGTCTTCGCAAGATCTTTGCGGGCGATCTCCTGCTGCCCGAACCGCCCCGCTTTCCACTCCTCGTGAGAGCTGACCTCGACCGCCTTCTTGCGGCCCACCAGCATCTCTTTCACCGTGACGACGCCGCGCCGGGCTTCGTCCGAGCCCATGATGACGACGTAGGGAATCTCGAGGCGATCGGCCCGCTGGAGCTGTTTGCCAAGCCGTTTCGGCTTGCCGACGTGCATCTCGGTTCGTATGCCCGCCCGTCGCAGCTCATACGTGATCTGCAGGTACTCGCCCATCAACGCCGGATCCATCGCGGTGACGAGGACCTGTGAACTGGTCTTGCGCTGCTCGACGCGGTCGAGTTCGACGAGGGCCGCCAGCAGACGATCAACGCCGATCGAGGCGCCGGTTGCCGGGATGCTCCGGCCGGTGAAGCGCCGGACGAGGTTGTCGTATCGCCCGCCGGCGAAGACCGAGCCGAACTGCGGCGCGTCGAGCAGCACCGCCTCGAAGACCGGCCCGGTGTAGTAAGCAAGGCCCCGCGCAATGCCGAGGTCCACCATCACTCGGTCGCTCCCATAGCCGAGCGCATCAAGGTGCGATGAGATGCGCTCGACAACGTCGATCTCCTCCTGAGCGTTGTCGACGCCGACGAACAGGGCGCGAAGGCGTTTGAGAACTTCATCCCGGCTGTCGGCCTTGATCGTCAGAAAGCGTTCGATCTTTTCGACCTGCTCGGCGGAAAGGCCGAGTCCCGGAATCGGCGCGCCGGACTCATCCGTATACCCCGACGTCAGTTCCCGCTTGACCTTGTCGAGGCCGATCTTGTCGAGCTTATCGAGAATGCGGAAGATCGCGGGGCCGCTGCTTTGGGGAATCTCAGCGTAATCGAGCAGTAGATTGAGAATCTTACGGCTCGAAAAACGAACAAGATAAGGACCCACTTCGAGCGCGTCCAGTGTGTCGCACATCGCCGCGAGGATCTCGGTGTCAGCCACATCCGATTCCGCACCGACCGAGTCCAGGTCAAACTGCGTGAACTGCCGGTAGCGACCCGGCTCCGGCTTGTCCGCCCTCCAGACAGGAGATATCTGATAACGCCGGAACGGGAAGATCAGATCCTGATACTGAGACACGACGCGTGAGAGCGGAACCGTCAGGTCGAAACGAAGGCCGAGTTGCTCGCCCTCCGGGTTCGTCGCCTGAAAGATCTGTCCTTGCGCCTCGGCCCCAGCCGAACCGGACAGCACGTCGAGATACTCGACCGCCGGCGTTTCCAAGGGTGAAAACCCGTACAGTTCGTAAATGCTGCGGATCGTATCGATCATCCGCTGGCGCGCCAGCATGGAGTCGGGCAACAGATCGCGCAGGCCACGCGATAAACGAGGTTCGACCATCCGGATAGGGGATTACAGGCAGGCCGGCAGCAGCGGCTTCAGGTTAGCATCATTACGGCAGCCCCTTCCGCCCGCTTCTTAACATGGATATTACATCGTAACCACTCTCACGGTTGTGTCGCCTGTGTTATGTTCGAACGGACCACGCTTGACACCGAGCGGGGATGGAAACGCTCGGAGCACCCCAAGGAGGACACGATGGCCACTGCTATCTTGCGACTGTTACTACTACTCGGACTCATGACGTCCGTCGGATTCGCTGCGGACTTCTGGACCACCAAGGACTTCCTGCAATGGAGTGAGAAGGAAGTCAACAAGATGCTCTCCAATTCTCCCTGGTCGCGTACCGTCTCGATAACGACGGGCGGTGGAGGCGGCATGGGTAGAGGTCGTGGCGGCGGCCGCGGCGCCGGTGGTGGCCCCGGCGCCGGCGTTGGTGGTGGCGGCATTCCCGGCTCCGGTGGTGGCGGAGGCACGCGAGGACCCGGAAGCTACGGTGGTGGTGGTGGCCCCCCCGGCGGCGGAATACAGCGCAACTTCGTCGTCCGCTGGTTGAGCGCACAGCCCGTCAAAGAGGCGCTCGTCAAGGCCCGCTACGGTGACGAAGCAGGTACAGCCGAAGACGGCCGGGCATTCATCAACCGCACCGAGACACACTACGTCATCAGCGTCAGCGGTTTCCCCGGCCGCATGGCTCAAATGGGCCAGCGGAACCCTGAGCGCTTCAAACAAGGCTCGTTCCTGAAGCGCAAGAACAAAGAGAACATCTCCCCGGAGGATTTCCAGATCCAGGGCGGCCAGCAGGAAGCCGAGGTCTGGCTGAGGTTTCCCCGTACGCATGAGATCACACTTGCTGACAAGGACGTCGAGTTTCAAATGAAAATGGGGCAGACGAACATCAGGCGCAAATTCAAGCTCAAGGACATGGTCTACAACGACAAGCTCGAGCTTTAGCGACGATGCATGATTGACTATGCCCCGCATCTACCCTGCACTCGGCGTCATCTTGGTTCTCGTGACGGCTTCCGCCCTTCGGGCGAACGACGCTGTCGACCGTGAGGTCATCCATCGCATCAAGCAGGAGGTCTTCGACCACACCGATGTGATGGACCACCTCTTCCATCTCGTCGAAGTCTACGGACCTCGCATCACCAACTCACCCGGATTCGATGCATCCGCCAAGTGGGCCGCCTCGCGGCTCGAAGAATGGGGCGCTGAAAACGTCAAGCTTGAAAGCTGGGGCCCCTTCGGGCAGGGCTGGTCGCGGAGCTATTTCTCCGCCCATCTGGTCGAGCCGCAGTATGAGATGTTGATCGGCGTCCCCCTCGGCTGGAGCCCCAGCACCGACGGCGTCGTCTCGGGGACACCCGTCATCGCCCCTTTCGAGAGGCAATTAACTCCCAAGAAGTTCAAGCAGGCCGTCGACGAGTTCAGCGCGGAATACAAAGGGAAACTGCGGGGCCGGATCATCCTGATCACCGACCTGAAGGATGTAAACGTTCAGTCGGATCCGGCCATGAGGCGCTTGTCGAAAGCTGATCTATCGAGGCGGGCCGCGGCGCCCATGCCCCGGGTCCCTATCAATTTCACCGACCCTGATCTTGAAATACCCGAGAACGACCGCCGCCGTTCCCGGCTGTTTTCGCAAGCGCCCCGATGGTTCAGGGAGCGCTGGCGCGAGCGCATCCGCAAGGTGCAAGGACGCCTCAACGAGTTCTTGACCAGCGAGGGTGTCCGCCTCGTTATCCACCCCGCCTCCCGCGGCGACGGCGGTACGGTCTTTCCGCCGCGCAGCGGCGACCGGCGTGTCGATCACCCCACCCCGCCACCGTCCATCGCGCTCACTCCCGAACACTACAATCGCATCTACCGACTCGTCGAAAACGAGGTTCCGATGAGGATCGAAGTCGATGTCAAGACCGCTTTCCACCGAGACACCCTCGATTCCGTCAACGTCATCGGCGAGCTTCCGGGCGGCGCCAAGAAAGACGAAATCGTCATGATCGGCGCCCATCTCGACTCCACCGCCGCCGCGCTCGGCGCCACCGACAACGGCGCGGGATGCGCCGTCATGATGGAAGTCATGCGTGTTCTGGCGAAGCTCGATCTCAAGCTCGACCGCACCGTGCGGATCTCTTTGTGGGGCGGAGAGGAGCAAGGCCTGCTCGGCTCAAAAGCCTATGTCAAGGAACACTTCGCCGATCCTCGGACAATGGTGCTTACTTCCGAACACGAGAAGTTGGCCGGCTACTTCAACCTGGACAACGGCACGGGCAAGATCCGCGGTGTCCACCTGCAAGGCAACGACATGGTCCGGCCGATTTTCAGGACCTGGCTTGGACCCTTCAACGACATGGGCGCCGACACCTTGACGATCCGTAACACCGGCGGCACCGACCATCTCTCGTTCGACGCTGTCGGACTGCCCGGCTTTCAGTTCATCCAGGATCCCGTCGAATACGAAACCCGCACCCATCACTCCAACATGGATGCCTACGATCGCGCCCAACCCGGCGACCTCATGCAAGCCGTCGCCGTCGTCGCCTCCTTCGTCTACCACGCCGCCAACCGCGAAGAGAAGTTGCCGCGCAAACCCTTACCCGAACCCCTCCCCGCCATCCCGGAGTAAGTCGCAGCCATAACGAATGCGAGAAGTAGCGGCGCGGCACTACGCACCCGCAGTTACAACTCCAGGCGAGGCAAGCCGCATTCACCTCACAGTCAAAAAAACCAAGCTGTCTCGCCGCTGGGAATCTGCGTTGGCAAGGGTGAGTGGGTTTCATCCGCAACCGCTAACATGACGGCTGCCGGCCGCAGAGGAGCGCTGCGGACAGCTCATTCTCGGTAGTCAGGAGAACCCTTATGCAACCCGAAATCAACATCAACTATCTCGCCGTCCTAGCCTGCGTCATCGCTGCCGTGCCGATCGGCTTTCTCTGGTTCGGCCCGCTCTTTGGCAAAGCCTGGGCAAAGCACATGGGTATGGAGGACATGGATCAGCCCGGCGGCGCGATGGCCAAGTCAATGAGCCTCTTCATTCTCGGCTCGCTGCTGATTGCCTTCGTGCTCGCCCACAGCATCGAGGTTTGGCGGCCATCCACGTGGGGCGCCGGCGTGGACGAACCCTCGTGGGTCTACGGCATCAACGGCACCGTGTGGACCTGGCTGGGCTTCTTCCTGCCTCTGCAAATGGGGCGCGTCGCGTGGGAACAGAAGGGCTGAGGCCTCGTCGCCATCAACGCCAGTTTTGACCTCACCCGCCTTCTCCTCTTCGGCTTCGTCCTCATCTACTGGCGCTGACGCTGCTCTTCGGGGCGCAGCAGAAAGACCGTCCCTGCGAGAAGCGCGACGATCTTCGCGGCCTCGATCCCGACGTAAACATCATGCAGACTCGAAGCCGGCGGTGTGCCACCGTCGATCACTACCCGTGCCCGCTCGTCCAGCAGCGGCAGCAGCCAAAGCGTCTCGACAAGTAATCCCAGTACAGCCAAGCCCGATGCCAACCACACGACGAAAGCCCGCGACACCCCTGCCGACAGCAAACCCAAGCTGAGCACCGCACAACCCATCTCCACCCGATTTAACACCGCGAAAGTCGACCTTCCCACGTCTAGCGCCACCGGCAGCATCAAATTCGGCGCCGAAAACTTAGCGGGCGTCGCCAGGAACGACACCCCAAACAAGATTCCCGCCCATAGCAGCAAGACCACCACGAGCGCACTACCCTTCCAGTCACGCATGGGCCCCCATTGTAGACACCCGATCTGTATGCGTCACTGCTTCTAAGCCGACATCACCCTTCCTTCGGTCGTCGAAAATCAAGCGCCGCCACACACACGGGAACAGCTCGGGTGGTTGAACGTTGCTGTGGTCTTGCCGGTGGAACTGCGCAAGCGGTGTGCTTAGAACTCGGTAAACGCCTTGAAATCTCGATACCGCCCTTCGATATCGTCGCGGGTCAAGCTTCGCAGCCTCTCCACGCCCAATCGCTCACAGCAAAAGCTGCCCATTACCGAGCCGTAGATCATGGCTTTGCGGAGATGGGCGTGCGTCGCTTCGTCGAGACTCTCGATCCCCTGCTCGGTCAGATACCCCATGAAGCCCCCGGCGAACGAGTCACCCGCGCCCGTCGGATCGAACACGGTTTGCAGCAAAAAGCCCGGCGCGATGAAATAACCCTCTGGACGGAACAGGATTGCCCCATACTCGCCACGCTTGATAACCACCGTCTGCGGCCCCATCTCCTGAATCTTTCTCGCAGCACTGAGCAAGTTGTATTCACGCGACAGCAAGCGCGCCTCGCCGTCGTTGATCAGAATGAAGTCCCACTGCTCGATCGCCGCCGCAAGCTCGGCCGGTGTCCCTTCGATCCAGAAATTCATCGTGTCCCCGCCGACGAACCGCGGCGAAGCGATCTGGTCGCGCACCTGCCTCTGCAGGTTGGGATGAATATTGCCAAGAAAGGAATAGGGAGTCTCTTGGTAGGAGGCGGGCAGCTTCGGGTTGAAGTCGGCGAACACATTGAGCTGTGTCGTCAGAGTCGTTCGCTCGTTCATGTCTTCGGAATAGGCGCCGCGCCAGAAGAACGTCTTTCCAGGCATCTTCTCCAGTCCTTCAAGGTCAATGCCATGATCGGCAAGGAGTTGCTCGTCCTCCGCGGCAAAGTCGTCGCCGACCACGCCGACAAGCTTCACCTCCGCGAAGTGGCTTGCGGCGAGCGATATATAAGTGCCGGCGCCACCGAGCATGCGGTCGACTTTGCCGTGAGGAGTTTCGACCCCGTCGTACGCGACAGACCCGACAACAAGAAGAGACATGTTAACGGGCCTACAGATACTTCCCGATCAAAAGCCGGTACTTCTTTTTTGACGCTTCGGAGATCTTGGAGCGATCGGTAATGATGGCGTTCTTGATCGCCGAGGAAAACGGACTGTCGCCGTCGGAGACTCGCTTGACGGCTTCCGCCGCCACCGCCCTGGCATGCGCGGCGTTTTCGGTGAGATAAGCAATCACTTGCTCGACCGTCACGTCCTCGTGTTCGGGATGCCAACAGTCATAGTCCGTCACCATGGCGATCGTGACATACGACATCTCGGCCTCGCGCGCGAGTTTTGCTTCCTGCAAGTTCGTCATGCCGATCACATCGAAGCCCCACGACCGATAGACGTTTGACTCTGCGCGTGTCGAGAACGCGGGACCCTCCATGCAACAGTACGTGCCTCCGCGATGGACCGTGACGCCCGCCTGCTTGCAGGCTTCCTCTGCCACATCGGCAAGGGTCGAGCAAACCGGATCCGCGAAGCCGACATGAACCGCGATATCCTCATCGAAGAACGTGGACGCTCTCCCGCGCGTGCGATCAAAGAATTGATCGGGAATGCAGAAGTCGAGCGGCTTGAGTTGCTCCCGCAGTGATCCCACGGCGCTGAATGAGAGGATCCACTGCACGCCAAGGCTCTTGAGAGCAAAAATATTCGCTCGAAAATTGAGATTCGAGGGCATGATGCGGTGACCCCGGCCATGGCGGGTAAGGAAGGCGACTGCGCGGCCTTCCAGCTTCCCAAGCACGAAGTCATCCGAAGGATCTCCCCAAGGGGTTTCGACCCTCTGCTCGACACGGTCGGTGAGGTGCGGAATGTTGTAGAGGCCGCTTCCTCCGATGATTCCTATCTTTGGTGTCATAGGCGGGAAATGGTAGCAGTGTGATCCGAATCAATAGATATCAAAGTTCTCGCGGTGCAGTCCCCCATCGCTTCGCACCAGGACGTGGCTTTTCAGCAATGTCTCGAGTTCCTGCAGATAACTGTTTTTTCGAGATTTAAGTGTGCGCGCGACTTCTGGATTCACCCGCAACGTGATGTCTTTCTGAGGGTCCATGTCGGGCGCCAGCTTGTGGGCTTCTTCGAGGATTTCGAAAATCACGGTCGTGACGGACTTCAACCGGCCTGAACCGTTGCACGTCGGACAGGAGTCGCAGAGCGTGCGCTCCAAAGACTGCTTGACGCGCTTCCTCGTAATGGCCACCAATCCGAAATCGTTGAACTGCAGTGATTTTGTAGGAGCGCGGTCTGTTTGCAAGGCTTGCTCGAGGGCCTGAAAAACCTTCTGGTGGTTCTTCTGTTCATTCATGTCGATGAAGTCGACGACGATGATCCCGCCGAGGTCGCGCAAGCGAAGCTGTCGGACAAGCGCCTGCGCTGCCTCGATATTCGTGTTGACGATCGTGTCTTCCAAGCGGTCGGATTTGCCTACGTACTTGCCGGTATTGACATCAACGGAGACAAGGGCTTCCGTCTGGTTGATGACGATGTAACCGCCCGACTTGAGCCACACTTTGGGCCGTAGAGCCTTCTCCAGCGAGGACTGCACGTTGAATTCTTCAAAGATCGGACGCGAGCGGGTATAGAGTTTCACTCTTGAGAGCAGGCTCGGCTGAAAGCGCTCGACGAAGCGCAAAACGCGTTCGTACTCATCCTCGGCGTCGACCCAGATCGATTTGAAGTCCTTGTCAACTTGGTCGCGAAGGATGCGTTCGACAATATCGAGGTCCTGGTGCACCAAGCCGGGATCCTCCCGCTCTTCGGCTTGCTGGCGAATGTCGAGCCAAAGGTTGTAGAGGAAAAGCATGTCGCCACGGATCTCTTCCTCGGGGATACCTTCGCCGGCGGTTCGCACGATGAAGCCGCCAGGTATTCCGGTGCGATACGTGCACACGATATGGCGAAGCCGTTTGCGCTCATCGAAAGAGGCGATCTTGCGGGAGACGCCGACGTGATCCACCGTCGGCATATAGACCAGGTAGCGGCCAGGCAAAGCGATGTACGACGTGATGCGCGCGCCCTTCTTTCCAAGCGGTTCTTTGGCGATCTGCACCAGAATCTCGTTGCCCTTCTGGAGCAAGTCGGTGATTTTGTATTCAGACGCAGGTGAGCCGTCGGGCCGCGATACTTTACGTACTACCCTGCGCTCACGCGGCTCCCGCTCCTGCACCGGCTGACGGTTGTCCCGCTGACGGCCGCTTCGGCGGCGTCCCCGGCGTTCTCGTCGCTGGAGGTGACGTGAAGGTCCCGACCGGCCCCGTAGGCGGGCCGAGCCGGGTTGTCCGGGGACCGGCGCCGCACTGTCTCCGTCAGAGTACGCCTTGGCCTTCTGTGTTTGTCCTACACGCTCTTCGATGGGCTCTCCGGGGATAATGGCTGACTCAGCGGATTCTTCTCCGAGACCTCTGTCGGCGGAGTCCTTGCCATCCTCTCGGCTCTGGGATTCGAACTCCACGGGTTCCGCATGGACGGCATCAGACTCCTGGGACTCCTCTCGGAACTCGTCATCCTCCACCCCATTGTCATCCTCGGCATCTTGCTCCTCGACCATAGCGGCTAGCCGCTCGGCCTCCTCGAGTTCACGCTCCAGGTCCGGCCCTTTGTCTTCGTCGTCCGGATCCTTGCCTGTGTCTTCTTCCTCGTTCTCTCTGTACTCGTCCTCGTTTTCATCGAACTCATCTGGGTCGGGCGACTCTGGTCGTTCATCGTCCGTGGCCAAGATCTCTAAAGGTTGTGCGCCTGCCTCTACGGGCGCGTCGGGACTCTCCGAATCCTCGGGCACGGCGACCTCTCCAGAGGTTTCCCCTGTGGCAACGATTTTCTGCGACTCGGATTCTGCTCGTTCCCCAACGAACTTGCTCTGATCCCCCGCGGGGCCAATCTCAGCATCTTCTGATCGGTCGACCGATTTCGCGTCGACATACTTGGCGAGAGATTCTCCCGGTAGCAACTCGAACGGTTGCTCTTCGTCCGATGTACTGGGCGCCGCCTGTTCGGCAGGTCCGCGCCCTTGGACTTCGTCGGTCTTATCGGAGAGCGTCGCGTATTTCGATGCAGGCAGACTTGTTCGTCCGCCTCGCCGGCGGCCGCGGCGGCCACGGCGTCGGCGCCCCTTTCGATCGCGCCCCTCGTTTTCACCTGGTTTCTCGGACTCCTCAGCTTGACTCTGGTTTTTCTCGGGCTCGTCCTGCGAGGCGACCTTTCCCCGAGAACGATCGGACTTCCGCTTGCTCGAACCGCTTTCGTCCTCCGACTCGTCGAACTCGGCGGATCCGTCAAAAAAGTCCGAGACGTAGAGAAACGCGTCCCGCTCAAGACCAATGTCGACAAAAGCCGACTGCATCCCTGGAAGGACGCGCGTTACCCGCCCTTTGTGGATACTGCCTGCAAGACCCTCCTGCGATTCTCGCTCGACGTAAATCTCGACGAGTTGATCATTCTCCAGAATGCCGACACGGGTCTCATGCCGTGTTGCCGAGACAACCAATTCCTTTGACATAGGGCGCCTCCTCGGGAGGGAGGGCCCTGATAGGCGGGTACAATCGGATTGAGGAGTAGGCTTACGTACTCCTCAGGTCCGATCCTCTCGAGTGGTCGCGGTGCCCTTCAATGAAACAGCCCACGATCAAACCTCGAATCTTCGGCGCCGCAGCGGAGCGATCGTTCGACAATGTCGGTCGCTCAACGCGCGTAACCGGGAGAACCGCCGTCCGCGTTAACGGAACACAGGCACCTGTCCATCCCTTGCTCAATCCGCAAAATCTTGCCTAACTTTCATCAAGCCGCCTTGAGCCTTCAGCGCTCATGACCGGCTCCAAAATGTCTCGGCTCCGTCGAACGATTCCGGCGGCCATCCGGCCGTTGGATTTCGCCAGGAGCCCTACAACACCGGCGGCGCAACTCCTCTAGTTCGTGAAACGGCGCCGCCAAACACTGTTCACCAACCCTAGCAACAAAAAGGTTGTGATCGTATTGGATCCACCATAGCTCATCAAGGGCAGAGGGATCCCCGTCACCGGCATCCGTCCGATGACCATGCCGATATTCACGACCACATGAAAAAACAAGACCGCCGCAACGCCCATGCACACATACATCCCGGTGCTGTCGACGGCCGTTCGCGCATTGCTGACAATCTTCATCAGCAGAGCAAAGTAGAGCGTCAGCCCCACGAAAACTCCCGCGAATCCGATCTCTTCCGCATAGGCTGCAAAAATGAAATCCGTGTGTGGCGTCGGCAGAAACCGCAACTGCGTTTGCGTGCCGCGAGCGAACCCCTTTCCCCAAATCTCACCTGAACCAACCGCGATGCGCGATTGAATCGATTGATAGCCGGTATCCTGCGGATCGCTTTCGGGATTCAAGTAGGTGATCACCCGTTCCTTCTGATAGGGCGCGAGGGCAAACCAACCGAGCAGAATCGCCAACGCCGCCAGCAGCACAATTACCGCCAAGTACTTCCATCGGATACCAGCCGTCCAGATACCGATCGCCAGGATCGGTGCATAACTCACTGCCGTGCTAAGGTCCGGCTGTGCCGCCACCATCAGCATGGTCAAGGCGAACATCGCGGAGAGCCATGTCAGGGTCGAGAGGGTAATCCGTTCTCGCGGCAGGTCGCCGAGTGCATAGGCTACCAACAATACTAGCACCACCTTCACGAATTCCGAGGCCTGCAGACTCATCCCACCCGGCAGCAAGAGCCAGCGCCGCGCCCCTCCTCCAATATGTCCAAAAACCGCGACAAGCAATAGCAGCGCTATTGAGGCAATGTAGAAGGAAGGCGCATGCTTCACCCACCAGTTGTAGTCCGTCGTCGAAACCATCCACATCAGGACAAGGCCGAGTACGACCCATATCAGTTGACGCGGATACGCGTACTGCCAGGCAGTGTTTTGGGTGGCGCTGTAGATTTCGACCAGTCCGAGAAAGGCGATCGCAATCGAAAGACCGATCAACGTCCAATCGAAATCTCGCATTGCATACCGGTCTGTCACGGTGTCTGCCGCCCCCATGCGGCGGCGGCGGCGGCCGGGTGAGCGGCACCAGCGGCCGCGGCGGCCGGGTGAGCGGCACCAGCGGCCGTGGAAGGTGTCGAGCGGCGGCGCGTCCAACGTGTTCGTACTTTCTTGTCAAGGTGGCTCTTGATGACGTCGCGAACCATCGGGCCTGCCAGATAGCCGTGTTCCCCACCTTGGAATAGAGCCGTAACAACCAGTTCGGGCTGTTCGCAGGGGGCGAAACCAACGAACCAAGCCGTGTCCTTCAATTCCGGATCATCGTTGCCCTCTTTAACCCGTGTCGAGGCGCGTTGGGCGGAACCGGTCTTTCCGCAGATGTCGTACCCATTGATGCGGGCGCGTCCACCGGTGCCGCCGCCGTTGACAACGGCCCACAGCCCTTGCCGAATCGTTTCCAGGTGGTGTTGATTCAATTCGATCTCAATCGGGTCCGGCGGCTCAAACCCTGGACGCAGTTCCTGCAGGTCCTCATAAGACACTAAATGCGGCCTGTGCCAAACTCCCTCCATCGCGACGCCGCCGATGGCAAAGGCCACCTGCAGCGGAGTCACCGTCAGCGCGCCCTGGCCGATGGCCACCGATATCGTCTCGCCGCGGTACCACTTTTCACGGTAAAGGCGGAGCTTCCATTTCTCTGAGGGTACGGTGCCGCCTTCTTCGTGGGGCAGGTCAATACCCGTTGGGCGTCCCAGGCCGGCGAGTTCTGCATATTCCGCGATCCGATCGATGCCCAGCTTGTTGCCGAGGGTGTAGAAATAGACATTGCATGACTGCGCCAAGGCTTCGCGAAGACCTACAGGACCGTGGCCTTCCGCCATGTGGCAGCGAAAATACCGTTGGTAGAACGGCGCTCCTCCGGAGCAGGAAACCATAAAATCTTCATCCAGCAGGCCTGTTTCCCCGCCCGCCAGCGCCACGATCGCCTTGAATACCGATCCCGGAGCCACTTGGGCCTGTGTGGCCCGGTTGAGCATGAGATCTTCCGGATCCTGCAGGATCTGACGCCAGTCGTCAGCACTGATACCCCCGACAAACTTGTTCGGGTCATAAGTCGGCCGGCTGGCCAGAGCCAGTACTTCGCCGTTGCGGGGATCCAGAGCGACGATGGCTCCCTTTTTCCCTTCCAGCGCCAGTTCGGCGACCACTTGCAGGTCGAGGTCCAGCGTGAGCCGCAAACTGCGCCCGGCCTTGGGTTTGACCGTTCCAAAGAGTGTTAGCTCGCGCTCATGGCTATCGACTTCGATAAGACGGCGTCCGTCGGTGCCGGTCAAGACATCGTTGTACGAACGCTCTATGCCAGCCTTCCCGATCTCCGCGCCGGGCTCATAGAACATGAAGGCATCCTCATCAAGTTCCGCATCGCTGACTTCCCCGATATACCCGATAACGTGAGATGCCAAACCGCCCCTTGGATAAAGCCGCCGGTGGGATCGGATCAACTCGAGTTCCGGCAACTGCGAGCGGTGAGACTCCACGAAAGCTACTTCGGCATGGCTCAGATTCTCTTTGAGGATCACTGACTGATATGCCGGCGTATCCGACGTTTCGAGGCGTTTGAGGCTCGCGCCCAGGCGTTCGAAAGGAATATTCAGCCCTTCAGCGATGATCTGGAGAAGCTCCGTGTTGAGAGAGGTCCTCGACAGCAGAACTTTGTGACTCAGGCTGTTGTCAACGATGATGCGGCCATCCCGATCGAGGATTTCCCCCCGTGGCGCAAAGATCTGCAAAGACCTGATGCGATTCCGATCAGCCCTTTCAACGTAAATCTGGCGGGTCTGCACCTGAAGTTGCCAAAAGCCGGCAAGCAGCCAAAGGAATGCCATCGCCACGACGTATTGAAAGGCGGTGATATAGACTTCACCCCCTTTGCGTGTACGTTTTGGACCGGAGTTCATCAAGCTCTCTTGAGGCGGTCGATCAAAGGAAACAACAGCATCGCCAGTCCGGCATAGGCCGCTGACATCACCAATGTACGAGCGGAATCGAAAGAGACGTTGGTCCCCAATAGCACCGTTTGCATCACCCAATAGAGCAAATGGTGGATCAAGAAGAAGAGCGCCGCCAGGGTACCCCGGACGCCGGGGTAGTCACTCTCTACGACTCGACTCATCGAGGCGGCCAAGTAGCCGATGACCGTCTTGATAATACCAAACCCCCCAATCGGGTCATGGGAAAGGGCGTCCTGTGCAAGACCGATCGCAGCGCCGATGAAAATCCCGCGTGGTACGTTCCTTTCGGTCAGAGCAAGATACACCGTAATCAGCAGAGGCAGGTCGAAAGCGCCCGCCCCGCTCACGTATCGGGGCAGGAAGCTTTGCGCGGCGAAAAAGACGATGATGACGCCGACCGATCCGACGGGCCCGAGCTTCTCCAGGGGCCGGCGGCGTAAGGGGGTGCTGCCGATGGACTGCGAACGGATATTGCTAGGGATTACGGTCCGCGCCATTCGCGTTCCCTGCGCCGTTGTCCGATGTCCGTTCCGGCCGGCTCGCCGCCAGGGCCTCTGTCGCCCGTGGGGAGGGAGCGGCGGCGGTAGCTGCCGGCTCACTCGCTGTTGGGGATGGCGCCGGCGTCGAAGCAGCGGTCCGGAACAGATTGAAATCCGGAGGCGGCGTTTCCAGGTCTCCTTCGCCGTAGCGATGCTGTTGGGCGGCTCCAAGCGCCCGATACCGCTCCAAGAGTGCGTCCGCCTCTGTTCGTGACGGAATCAGCCTGTCCGGCCCGGTTTCGGCCGGTGCCCCCGTCTGCGGCGTTTCCTCCGCTAGTCCGATTCCCTCCAGCGGTTCGCTTGATGACAGCGCATCCGATGCAGCCATCGGCATCGGCATCATCGCTTCCGGGAGTTGGGGCGTCTCGAAACGCGGTAAGTTCTGATGCGCCCCTGCGGTCACCACGAGCACTTCCTCGAGGCGGTTCAGCGCGGCGAACGGCCGCATGTGGATCTCCTGATATTCCGAGACCGCTCCCACACGTGTGACCTCGCCGACAGGCAGCCCTTTGGGGAAGACGCGATCCTCGCCCGACGTGTAGACCGTCTCTCCGACTGCGACCTCCACTTCGGTGTCGATATATTCGAGGCGGCACTCCGGTCCGCCTGTCCCTTTTATAATCCCTCGAGCCCGCGAGTTATTCAGCAAAACACCGATGCCCGAATCCCTGTCACTGATCAACAGCACAAGCGAAGAAGTTCCATGGGCCACCTGAACTTTGCCGACGGCGCCGTCCGCCGTGACGACCGCCATGCCCGGCTTGACCCCTGCGCGCCGGCCCTTGTCAACGATGACCTCGCGCGCGTTCGGGTTGACACCCATCCCAATCACGCTCGCCAACAAGGTCTCGGATGTAATTTCTTTCTGATAGGCGAGTATCTCCTCCTCGCGTGAAAACCGGGCAAGCGCGCGCTGCAACTGTTGTGTCTCAAGTTTCAACCGTTCGTATTTCGCCTTGAGTTCTTTATTCGCTTCTCGTGTTTCTTGCAGCCAGACGTACTCACTCCAAAACGAATCGAAGATACCCACTCCGTTGCTCAGGATTCGTTCGATGGGAGTGATCAGAGCACTGGCCCAGATGCGGAAAAAGCGAACATCCTCGCCTGTCTTGACCTGGTAGCCCAGCAGAACGAACTGCACAAACAGCAAGGCCGCCAGAAGCGAGGCATTGCGATTGCGTGCGACGAACTCCTTCATGGCACAGGCTTATTCCAGTGAGATACGGTCGAGCAGCCCGAAGTCGCTAAGCATCCGGCCGGTCCCCAACACCACCGACGCGAGAGGGTCCTCGGCAATGGAAACCGGCAACCCCGTCTCCTCGCGAATACGCACATCTAAGTTCCGCAACAGCGCGCCGCCACCCGTGAGCACAATGCCACAGTCACTGATATCCGCACTCAGTTCGGGTGGTGTCCTTTCCAGTGCGACGCGTATCGCGTTCACGATTGTGTCGACGCAGTCGGAAAGCGCCTCGCGGATCTCACTGTCGTTCACCATGACCGCGCGCGGAACGCCTTCAATCAGGTGCCGGCCCTTGACCTCCCTGCTGATCGACTCATTGAGCTTGGCAGCAGAACCAACTTGGATCTTGATCTGTTCCGCAGTCCTCTCACCGATCAGCAGGTTGTACTTCCGCTTGAGGTAGCTGATGATTGCCTCATCCATTTCGTTGCCGGCGACACGGACAGAGCGTGAATACACGATCCCCGACATGGAAATAACAGCCACGTCCGTCGTGCCGCCGCCGATGTCGACGACCATATTGCCCGACGGTTCCGTTATCGGCAAACCCGCGCCGATCGCCGCCACCATCGCTTGCTCCACCAAGTGTACTTCACTGGCATGAGCGCGGTAAGCGGAATCTATCACCGCACGGTTCTCCACGGGCGTAATTTCGCTCGGGACGCCGATCACGATACGCGGATGCACGAGCATCTTGCGGTTGTGCGACTTCTGGATGAAGTACGAAAGCATCCTCTCGGTGTGGCGAAAGTCCGCGATCACGCCGTCTTTCATCGGCCGGATCGCGACAATGTTTCCCGGTGTCCTTCCAACCATCTCTTTGGCTTCTTTGCCCACCGCTTCGACATCGTTCGTTGACTTGTTGATGGCGACAATCGAAGGCTCATTTGCGACGATGCCTTTGCCACGGGCAAAGACCAGCGTGTTGGCTGTCCCCAAATCGATCGCCAAGTCACGCGAAAAAAGGCTCAAAAGGGATCTGAATTTCATCGCGTTGACACTTCCGTTCTCTTCAGTTGATGCTGTGCTACTGCCCGACGCGACTGTTCTTTTTCCGCGGGCCAGGGACAGATGGGTACAGGGAGCCCGGCCCTCACCAGCGGCTACCGCCTAAACAGTGTAGCGGGAAGCCGGCCTCCGTGTAATTCGAAACCGTTGAAGACGAAACATTTCGACGGTTCTTTCCCCCGGAGCCTTACAGCGGAGGCCTCCAGTTTAGCTCTGCGTCCGGTCTTCGCACGTAGTTGGCGTTGAGTTCCAACGGATCGAGCGCTACGCCGGAGGCCATAAGGCGTGCCGCGATGTGGCCTACCCCCGCCGCGATTGGTATATCCAGGGTCATATGCCTCGCCGAACCTGACGAGCTTCTCCGAGCGGCATGGAGAGGGGCTGCCCCATTCACAGTGAACAGACCGGCATCACATGAGAGGAATGTGACTTCACGCCGCCCTGCGAGCTCGACGAACTCGGACCACGGGGTAACGACTTCGTCGACCACCGTATTTCCGCGAGCGTCGTAGACCGCCGCGTAGACTTCGCCCCGTCGAGCATCCATCAACGGCGCGCGAAAGCGTCCCTCGCCCAACTCGGCCATCGCTCGCAGGTTCGATACACCGACAACTTTCTTACGATTTACTTCCGCGAGTGATTTGATAGCTGTCAGACCGATTCGAATCCCCGTAAATGAGCCCGGTCCCGAGGTGGCCGCGTAGCAGTCGACTTCCACCAGCGACACATTGTTCCGTTCCAACAGCTCACGGATCTCCGGATAAAGCTTCGCGGCGAACCCGTCTGGCGCCTCAACGAACCGAGCTTCCACCATCTCTCCGTTTTTCAGAAGGGCAAGACCGCCCCGACGGCTCGTCGTGTCCAAAGCGAGAACAATCATTCAGGGCAGGGAATTGGTCAGAGGAGAACCAAGCGCAGTACAGCCGTTCGGCGCCTTCGTCACAGTTTCATTCTGAGCAGCTTGTACGTCCCAATCGATTCGTAGAGTCGCCGCAGTCCGTCCACGCCGATCAGTCTCACCTGAAACGTCGTCGGATAGCGGTCTGTGAAGTCTGTAGGGATGCGAAACTTCCCGAACTGCCCAGTGCCCAAGATACGATAGCCCTTATTCGATCCCGGCGCCTCGGCTGCCCAGACCCAGCGCGTACGTTTCACGGCGCGCGTGCCTTTCGTCAACGTCGCGTTGAACTCATACTCCTCGCCCGCCACAAGCGGCCCCGGCTCAGGGAGCTGGATCACGAACGGAACTTCCGACGGCGTGCTCTCAATCTCCTTTGGTTTCGGACGGCGCGACTCCAGGATGTACGATTTGTTCATTCCCTGCTTTTTGCCCTCTCGCCGCACGTAGAGCACCCAGTCGTGGGAGGGATCCGGCGGTTCTGAGGCGATAAACCGCTCGCCCTTGAGCTTGTCTTTCTCATGTACCCATGTGCCCTCAATCGGATTGAACCAACTGATGTCGTATTTCCCTTTCGCAACGAGTAGTTCCACCCGGCGGGGCTTCTCAACATAGACCATGTACTCGATGCCTTGCATCGATTCGCTGCGGAACCGTGTCAGCTCCAGCGACATCGCCGGTCCTCCCACCACCCTCGGATAGGTCTCGAGATCCCAATACCGGGTCTGCGTGAAGAAGTCATAAAAATGCGTCATCTGCCGCGCGCCCGGCGAATCGGCGAAGCGCGCATCTACGTCAAACCCTTGCCCGCCATAAGTCCCCGTATTTCCATACGTTACGTACTGCCCGTTCATCGCGGCCCGCCACAGCCGCCGCCGAAACTCCGCCGTATCTACATGATTCCGGCGTGATTTCCCAGCACCACTGTCTTCGTATCCGAACCCTGCGTTCACGTTCGGCACCGGATACATCTCGTATTCCACCGCTGCCAAGTCCGTGCTTGATGATTGCTGAACGACGAAATCCATCCAGCCCTCTTCGAATAACGCTCCCGACGTCGTCACCGCATGGGTCGATCGCGGATGCTTGTAGGGATCCATCTTCGTGATGTAGCCGTTGATCTCTCGCAACAGCCGGGCGCCGTCCTCGTATTCCTCCCACTTCTGGACCCCCTGCCAGGTGATGTTCATCGCCGCATAGCGCGCCACGAGATAGCGCACGTACCGCTCGCGTTGCCTGCGCTCAGGCAACAACTCAGCCAACTGGTTCCGGCCGCCGGCGAGAAGCAGGTCGTATGTGATGCCCCTGCTGTTCATGTACGCCACGCGCCGATCGACTTCCCGGAAATACTCCGTCAACGGTCGGTTGGGATCGGCAAGGACCTTCTCCACGCTCTCGTCGAAGCCGAGGACGAGCCCGCGCAGGTGATTGAACTTCTGCTCCGCCCGGATGTCGATCAGGCGGCGGAACGTTTCCCAGGGGATCGTAGCGAACTTGTAGCACGTGTCGCCCATCCAAAAGTGGGCTGTTTCAGGCTGGTCGTATCGGAAATAGCGGAAATTGAAGATGCGCACGAACCCGGGCGAGCGCGGCGGCAGCGCGTTGAAGCTTCCCATCTTGCGGTTGAGGCTGTCGATATTCGAGATCAGCCGGAAGTCCCAGCGCCCCTCGTCGAGCGGCGAAAAGCGCAACCTGAACTGCCCGCCGCCGTCCCAAAACGCCGGCATCACATACGTCGTCCCTTTTTTCGGCGAGCGAAACTCCGCCCGCAACTCCACGCTAACGTACGGATTCGGATGAGCCTCAACCTCCGACGCCGACAGCGCCAGCGAAATCTCGCAAGGTTCGTAAACCGGCACGCTCTCGCACACCTCGATCGCGAACGCCTTCGTCGCGAACAGCAGTAAAGAGAGAAAGAAAGTTGCTTGGCGCATGAGTAGCTAATGATAACCAGACGTATCGGATGGCTGCTCGTTCCGCGCGATTCACCCTGACCGCTCAGAAGAGCCCTGCTTTAGCCACCGGGAGCCATAGGAGTCAGCCTGTTTTGAGCATTGCCACCGAACCGTGGAAGCACTCACCGGCCTCAATGTCCGTGTCTGGCCGCGTTCATACGTATCCCCCGCCACAGGCGGCTCGTCGCCCTGCCGTTTACTGTCGGCTCACCGGGCTCGGAACCCACCCGCCTGTTTGCAACGGGTTTCCCAAAACCGGCTTCGACCAATCTGAACGGACGCGAAACAAACCCAAGCCCGCTTGGCCTATGGTGGTGATGATTGCGACTAGTCCTTCTACGAGCTGCAAGTCCCGTGGAAGTTGCGGCGTGCTTCTGCGGTTACTTGGCGCTGAGTGATAAGGACGGCGTCCCAGGTCGATCTGCTCCGACGAACGACCTAGTGTACCGTCCCGGAAATACATGATATATTAATGGGCAACTTTTGGTTTCTGGAGGTATGCCCATGCCACGCGGTCGCCCCGTTGCTCCCATCACTCTCCGTGAAAGCGAGGAAACGGAACTGCGGAGCCTCGCCCGCTCCCGAACGCTGCCGCATAGTCTGGTGCGGAGGGCCCAGATTGTGCTCGCCTGCGCCGCAGGCGTTCCCGGCTCGACCGTAGCCCGGCGTCTCGGTGTCACCAATACGACCGTTGGCAAGTGGCGCAAGCGCTATCGTGAACAGGGAGTCTCCGGACTCCACGATGAACTGCGTCCCGGACGCCCCCGCAGGCATGACGATGAACGTGTTGCCGAAGTCATCAACACGGCCCTCGGAACCGACCCCCCGGATGGTTCGCACTGGAGCGTGCGTTCGATGGCCCAACACACGGGAGTCTCGAAGAGTACTGTCCAGCGGTGGTTCGAGCTGTTCGGCGTGCAGCCGCATCGCCAGCGGCATTTCAAGATTTCCAACGACCCGTTCTTCGTCGAGAAAGTCCGCGACATCGTCGGTCTCTACCTCAACCCCCCGGACCACGCCGTGGTGCTCTCGGTCGATGAGAAGACCCAGGTCCAGGCTCTTCAGCGGACTCAGCCCCTCCTCCCGATGGGCCTTGGCTACCTCGAAGGCGTCACCCACGACTACCAACGTCACGGTACGACCACTCTGTTCGCTGCTCTCGATGTTGCCACGGGGCAAGTCATCACACGCTGTAAACCGCGACACCGCCATCAGGAGTTCCTCGCTTTCCTGCGTCAGATCGACGGCAGTGTGCCGCGCAACCTCGACATCCATCTCATCGTCGATAACTATGCCACCCACAAACATCCCAAAGTTCGTGCCTGGCTCGCCCGGCGTCCTCGCTACCACCTTCATTTCACCCCAACCTATGCCTCCTGGCTCAACCAAGTCGAACGCTGGTTCGGCATCATTACCCAGAAGGCCATTCGCCGTGGTTCCTTCTCCAGCGTCAAGGCTCTCGTCCGTAACATTGAGCGCTTCGTCGAACACTACAACGCCAACACCAGCCCCTTCGTCTGGACCGCCACGGCCGAATCCATCCTCGCCAAGATCGAACGACTTTGTTTATATATTTCCGGGATAGTACACTAGGCCGTCTCGTTCTCGCCGGCCTCCAGAAGCCGGTGCTCGCGGTAGAGCCTCTCGCAGTCGGGCTTGCAGAAGATGAGCGCCTCGCCCCTCACCTCGGCTTCCCAATAGCTGCTGGGGATCACCAGGCCACAGCAGGCGCAGTAGGTCATCGACTGGTCGTACCAGGCGACGTTCTTATCGATCCAGTGCCCCATGCTTCTCCGCGAGACTACGCTCTCAACCTTCGTATCCGTAGGATGTCTGTGCCGCCGCGGCCGAGATCAGCCCCTGGCGGACATCATCTTCGATCTGCTCGGCTGTGCGCTCACTTGGGGCGCCATAGCCACCCCCGCCTGGCGACAGGATGGCGACTTCATCACCTTCCTTCAGGACGATCCGCGTGAACTTCGTCGCGGACACGGTCCCATACACTTCCGAGAAGGTACGGAACTTACCGTCGCCTTTCTTCTTGACCAGCAACCCGCCTGCTGCGCCGTGTCCCGCTCCAAAGAGTCCCCACGGATGGGTGCGGGTGCGGTCGAGTAGAGCGCTGACAGTGATCTCCGGACCCATGACCCGCAGCACCCGCTTGCTGCCGAGCCCGCCGCGGAACTTGCCGTCTCCACCCGAGTCGGTCCGCAGGCTGTACTCCAGTGTCAAGAAGGGATACTTCGTCTCCAAGACTTCCGCCGGCGTGTTGCGGCAATTTCCGTTCACAGGACACATTACCGAGTTTCCGTCGTGACGGGCCGTCGCGCCCCAGCCGCCGCCGTCAAAGTGATAGTTCGTGTAGTATTCGCCCGTTTCCGGGTGCACCCCGCCGAACAGGAAGTTGCACGCCGTGCCGGCTTCGGCCGCCGCCGCCCTCTCGGGAACCGCTTGGCTGAGCGCCGCCATGACGACGTTTTGCAGATGCGGGTGCGTCTCTG